>JADJLP010000016.1 GCA_016710065.1 Candidatus Ideonella esbjergensis | reverse complement strand
CAGTTTGCGGCCCAGATCAAGGCCGAGTTCGACGTGTACAAGCGGGTGGTGGAAAAGCAAAAACTCAAGCTCAGTGAGCCGCCATCCATCTGCGCCAGCCCCAGTGCCGCTGACTGCTGCCGAGCAAAGCGCTGCCCAGGCGCTTTGCCGATGCCCTGTGGTTGGAGGACCCTCGTCCAACTCCCTGGCGGCCTATCGCCGTGATTTGGCGGCGTGGCGCTGTGGCTGGCAGCAGACTGGCAAGGGCTTGCGGCCAGCGGGCGGGGTGGACCTGTTGGGCTATGGCGCTCCAGGCACAGCGGCGCCGGGCCACCACCGCCAACCGGCGCCTGCGGCGGTGTTCCGGCGCTTCTACCGGTGGGCGTTGCGCGAGCGCTGATCGACGCTGACCCCACACCTCAAAGCTCAGCGGCGCGGGCGCGGTTCACGGAGAGAAGCCCTGTGAACGAATCGCAGGTGGATGCGCTGCCTGCAAGCCCCCGACGCTCGCACACCGCTGGGGCGTACCTGCGCGACCGCTGCATGTTGAAACTGATGTACGCCAGCGGCCTGCGTGGAGCGAACTGGTGGCCAAAGCGTGAGCCTGGGACCCAGCGAAGGCGTGCTGCGGGTCACCGGCAGGGGCGCCAAGGAGCGCCTGGTGCCTTTTGGCATGGAGGCTCGGGATTGGCTGGAGCGCTACCTGCGCGATGCGCGCGCCGAGATCCTGAAGGCCAGGTCAGCTCGGCACTGTTTCGTTACCGCACGGGGCGGCCCGATGACGCGCCAGATGTTCTGGATCCTGGTGAAGAAGTACGCGCTGCTGGCGGCGTGCATGCGCCGCTGTCACCCCACACGCTGCGGCATGCATTTGCCACGCACTTGCTCAACCACGGTGCCGATCTGCGGGCCGTGCTGCAGATGCTGCTGGGGCATGCCGACATCTCCACCACCACGATCTACACCCATGTGGCACGCGAGCGGCTCAAAGCCCACATGTTGCGGGCACCACCCTCGCGGGTGATGCCCAGATACTGAAAGAGAAGCGCGCATGAAAAAAGCCGACCCGAGGGTCGGCTTTGTTCTGGGGCGAAGGGCGAAGCCGTTGTGATCAGAAATTGTGGCGAACGCCCAGAGCCAGCGAGCGGAAGTCGCGCCAGTTGGCCGACACGTTGTAGCTGGCACCGGCCTTGTTGTTCACAGCGGTGTAGAACGCATAAACCTTGGTGCGCTTGCTCAGGTTCTGGTTCACGCCCAAGGTGTACTGCAGGGCGTCGGAGTTCGGTGAACCGGTTTCCGCGCCAGCCTTGCCAACGTTCAGGTGTAGCCCGGTGGCACCCATGGTGTACATGGCCGAGCCACGCAGCAAGGTGCGCTTCACCGCCGGCACCGCCGATGTCGGTGTTGCGAACGACGTAGCCACCTGCAGTGAGGGCACAATGTCATCATAGCCGCACGCAGGCCGGTTCCTTGGCGTCGGTGCTGTTCACTGGGCGCCGCCCAGGTGCAGCGGGCCGCCTTCGTAGTTGGCGGTCAGCACGCTGGTACGCTTGACGTTCGTGCCCCGGTTGCCTTCCGCAACCTGCAGATCAACCGTCACGCCACCCATATCGGGCGAGGTGCAGGCAATCATCTTGGTCGCGGCACTCCGGGTAGGCGTAGAAGGCGTCGGACGATGCCGGTGTCGTGGTTGTGGTTGCTGATGTAGTCAGCCGTTGTGAAAACAGGCCATGGTGGGGCCCATGTCGCCCAGGCGAACCTTGCCGAAAGCGCCGGCCAAGTAGACGTTGCTCTCACGACCCCAGAACGCGCCATTGGCCGACCCGGTGGCGGGATTGAAACCCGACTCGATCAGGAAGTGCCTTTCAGCCGCCGCCCAGGGCTTCAACACCCTTGAAGCCGATGCGCGACGAACTGTTCTGGACGTTGTGTTCTTCGACGTTGCCGGCCTTCTGGCTTTCCAGAGACAGATTCAGACGACCACAGATGGTGACCGAACTTTGGGCAAAAGCCGGCGCGGCCACGGTGGCGGCGATAGTGGAAATGATGAGTGCTTTCTTCATGTGAACCTTGGTCAGAAAGATTGAGATGGAGCCGGTAACAGCGCGGGTTGGGCTGGTCCGGCACTGACACTCTGAGGCGTCGTGGACCGAAGTTTGCGGCCGCCCCGTGACTGCTCTGAATTGCCCCGATTGCGGGCCCTCAGGCTGGGGGATTCGTGGCGCGCCAGCAACTGTTTGCAGCAGAAACGGTGGACCGGGTCAAGGTGGACGGGCGGCACAATTCGGCCATGGATCACAACTTTGTCTCGGCTTTCGTGCTGCTGCTGCTGGTGCTGGACCCGTTCGGCAGCCTGCCCATCTTCATTTCGGTGTTGAAGGGCGTGCCGCCGGGCCAGGCGCCGCGTGGTGGCGCTGCGCGAGGCCGGTATCGCGTTTGCGTGCTGCTGGCCTTCATGTTCACAGGGCAGGGTTTTCTGCGTTTGATGCACCTCTCAGAGCGTTCGCTGGAGGTGGCTGGCGGCGTCATCCTGCTGATCATCGCGATCCGCATGATCTTTGCCTCCGGCGGCGAGTTTACGCCACCGACGGCGAGCGCGAGCCGGTGATCTTTCCGCTGGCCGTGCCTTGCTGGCGGGGCCCTCGGCCATGGCCACGGTGTTGCTGTTGGCCTCACGCCAGCCCGACCGCATCGTCGCCTGGGTGGGTGCGCTCACCCTGGCCATGGTCGTGAGCACGGCGGTGATGCTGGCGGCCGAGCGCTGCGCAAGCTGCTGGGCGCGCCGGTGGTGTCGGCGCTGGAAAAGCTGATGGGCCTGGTGCTCACCGCCATTGCCACCGAGATGGTGCTGGCGGGCCTGAAGCGCTATTTCTTCGAGGCGCTGTGAGTCAACGCCCGCGCATCAGCGCCCCCGCAGATGGGCCGGCGCTTCCAGGCGTTTGGCCAACGTGGACAAGATCAAGGTGAGCACCAAATACATCGCCGAGATGGCGAGGTAGGGCTCCAGTAGCGCGAATAGGCGCCGGCCGCACGGTGCGTGCGGCCAGGACTAGTTCGGCCAGGCCGATGGCCGAGACCAGTGACGAATCCTTGATCAGCGTGACGCCCTCGTTCACCAGCGCCGGCACCATGCGGCGCGCGGCCTGCGGCAGGATCACGAAGCGCATGGCCTGCGCGTGGGTGAGGCCCAGGCTCCATGCGGCCTGGGTCTGGCCGGTGGATGCTCTGGATGCCGGCGCGAAAGATCTCGGAGATGTAGGCCCCGGCGTTCAGCGACAAGGCCACCGCGCCTGAGAAGAAGGCACCATGGTTCTGCCGGAATTCGCGCGCGGTGTCACCCACTGCCAGCAGCCAGCCGTGATCCGGGTGGATCAGCGCCGGCATGAAGGCGAAGTGCACCAGCAGGATCTGCACGAACAGCGGCGTGCCACGAAAGAACGTGACGTACGCCAGCGTGACGCCGCGCACGATGCGCAGCGACCAGTCGACCAGCGCCGACTTGGGCCGCGGCGCATCGCGCGAGCTGCTGATCAGCCCCAGCACAGCACCCAGCACCATGCCCACGACGATGGCCACCAGGGTCAGCTCAATCGTGGTCGACAGACCCTCGATGAACAGATCCTGTAGCCTGTGAGGATGCCCCAGCGCAGATCCATGCTTGGCTTTCTTCAGCGCTCAGCTCGACGCGGCAGAGGCGGCCGGCGCCGCAGCGGCAGGTGCTGTCGGCTCGGTACCAAGGTCTTCTTGAAGATGGCGCTGTAGCTGCCGTCGGCCTTGATCGCGTCCACGCCCTTGTTGATCATGGCCAGCAGTTCGGCATTGCCCTTCTTCACGGCGATGCCGTACTGCTCGGGTGCGAACGACTTGGTGTCGGCCACGGTCTTGAACTTGGCGTCGGGGTTGTTGGCCACGTAGTGGATGACCACGCCGTTGTCGGCCACCACGGCGTCCACGCCACCGGATTCCAGCTCCTTCAGTGCCAGCGGGGTCGACTCCGAAGCGCTTGATGTTGGTGCTGGTCTTGCCTTGCAGCTTGGTCACCACCTCGTCGCCTGTGGTGCCGGTTTGCACGCCCACCTTGAGCTTCTTCAGGTCATCGAACTTGGCGACCTTGGAGTTGGCCTTCACGGCGATCAGCTGGATCGCATCGAAGTAGGGGGTTGGAGAAGTCCATGGTCTGCTTGCGCTCGTCGGTGATGGTGATCGACGAGATCAGCAGGTCGCGGTCGCCCTGGCCCAGCGAGTTGAAGATGCCTTCCCAGGGGGTGTTGACGAACTTGACCTGGAAGCCACCTTTTTCGGCCACCGCGTTCAGCAGGTCCACCGAGAAGCCACGATCTCGCCCTTCTCGTTCTGAAACTCGAAGGGGGCGTAGGCGGCGTCGGTGCCCACCACGTAGACCTTGGCGGGCGCGGCGGCAGAAGCTGGGGCTGCGGCCGAGGCTGCGGCGGCCGGCGGGGCTTCTTGCTTGCCGCAGGCGACCAACACCAGGCCAGCCAGCAACATGCCGGCGGTCTTCAGAAAACGACGAGTGTCTTGATGTGCCATGGGATTCCTCATGAGTGCGCCAGCGGCGCAGGTGTCTTGAAACATTCAGTGTACGGCGGCGCGCGCGTGAATCGGGGCCATACCGGGCCGGGTTGCACGAACCCATATGCAAGCTTTAAGCCATGGTCGGGCCTGCTCACAAAGGGTTCAGCTGGCGCAGTTCGGCCTCGGTGAAACCGGCTTGCCGACGGGCATCCAGGTTGAGCGGCGCGCGCAGCCGAGGTGCCTGGTAGCGCTCTGCCAGCACAGGGTACAGGGCCTCCGCGTCCAGGCCCTCGCGCTCGCACAGCCAGCGGTACCAGTGGTTGCCGATGGCCACATGGCCGATCTCGTCGTGCAGGATCACGTCCAGAATTTCCACCGCCCGCAGGTCGCCTGCCTTGCGCAGTCGCGCCTGCATGGGCGGTGTGGCGTCCAGGCCGCGCCTCCAGGGTGCGTGGCACCAGGCCATGCGGGCCACGAGGTCGCCCGGCGGTGCGGCGCGTCATGGTCCACAGCCCGTCATGGGCGTCGAAATCGCCGTAGTCGTGCTGTAGCGTCAGCAGGTGCTCGCGCAGCCGGCCGAAGTGCACCGCCTCTTCGGCGGCCACGCGCAGCCAATCGCGGTAGTAGGCCTCGGGCATGCCGGCAAAGCGCCACACGGCGTCGAGTGCCAGGTTGATGGCGTTGAACTCGATGTGGCACACGGCGTGCAGCTGGGCGGCCCGGCCATCGGTGGTGTAGGGGCTGCGCTTTGGCACTTGCAGGGCCGCGACCAACCGTGGCAAGGCGGGGCGGCCCGGCAGGTCTGCGGGCTCGGACAATTGCAGTTCAGTGTCGAGTGGCAAGCCCGCCTGCGCACAGTCGTGCAGGGCCAGCGTTTGGCGGGCCTTGTCGGACGGCATGCACACCTGCAAGACCTTCAATGCTTGGGTTCTGAGCTCCATCCGTAAAATTATGGCCTTCGCGCCCCGGCGCCCCCACTTCCATTTGCCTGCTCCTGGTGCGCCACGGGTTTGGCCAGCCCCATGAGTGAACTGCACAAATTCCTGTTCGAAGGCCTGCCCGTGCGCGGCATGCTGGTGCGCCTGACCGACAGCTGGCAAGAAGCGCTGCGCCGCCGCGAGGCGGTGGGCGCCTTCCCGGCGCCGGTGCGTGTGCTGCTGGGCGAGATGTCGGCCGCGGCGGCGCTGATGCAGGCCAACATCAAGTTCAATGGTTCGCTGATCCTGCAGGTGTTTGGCGACGGCCCGGTGAAACTGGCGGTGGCCGAGGCCAACTCGGAACTGGGTTTCCGCGCCACCGCCAAGGTGGTGGGCGAGGTAGCCGACGACGCACGCCTGGAAGCGATGCTGAATTTGCACGGCAAGGGCCGCTGCGCCATCACGCTCGACCCCAAGGACCGTTTGCCGGGCCAGACGCCGTACCAAGGTGTGGTGTCCTTGCATGGCGACCTGAAGGAGCCGCTGCAGGACATCGCCAAAGTGCTGGAGCACTACATGCTGCAGTCAGAGCAGCTCGACACCCGTTTGATCCTGGCCGCCAATGACCAAATGGCCGCCGGTCTGCTGATCCAGCGCCTGCCGGTGCAGGGCGAGGGCAACTTGGGCGGGCACCGGAACGAGGACGAGATCGGCTTGTCGGAATCGTTCAACCGCATCGCCCACCTCGCCGCCACGCTGACCCGCGAGGAACTGCTGACGCTGGACGCCGACACCGTGCTGCGGCGCCTGTTCTGGGAGGAAGACATACGCCGCTTCGAGCCGCTCGCGCCGCGCTTTGAATGTCGCTGCTCGGTGGACAAGGTGCGCAACATGCTCACGGGCCTGGGCCGCGAAGAGGCCGACAGCATCGTGGCCGAGCGTGGCGATGTGGAAGTGGGCTGCGATTTCTGCGGCCAACAGTACCGCTTTGACGCGGTGGACGTGGGCGAAATGTTCACGCCGGGGCGCGACCAGCCACCCGGCTCACCGGCCGTGCACTGAACCCCTCGCGCTTCGGGCGAAGGCCTGCAGCCGGTGCTCGCATTCGGGCGAGTCGCAGTTTTCGCAGCGCCAGGGCCAGGTGGGCTGCGCCGCATCGCGCACCGCCAGGCGGGTGAGCAGGCCCTGCCGTGACGCGGCCAGACGGCTCAGCAGTGGGGTGGCGGCATCCAGCGCCGAGGCCAGGCGCTGCTCGCCCAGGCCTGCCACCACGGCAAAGGGCAACCCGTGCGCGAGCAGCAGTTCGCGCAGCGCGGCGTCCACCGGCGCGCGCACCTGCGGGCCGTCGCGCTGCAGGCCATCTGCCTGCCAGGGCAAATCGAGGGCGGTGAGCAGGGTCAGGTCACAGTGCTCGCGTTGCCACTGCACCGCTGCGGCGTCCAGCGAGTGGCTGCCAAACACCTGTCGGTGGTAGACGGCGGTCATCAGCGGCGTGGTGTCGCACACCACCACGTCGTGGCTGACGCCAGCCAGTGCAATGCGGCGCGCCTGCTCATCGGCAATGGCGCGTTGCTCGTCCTCTCGTGGTGTGCGGCCGGCCGCGTTGCACCATTCGCGCAATACCTCGGGCACCCAGGTGGTGGCTAGGCCGGTGTGGTCGGCCAGGGCCGTGTGCAGGGTCTGGGCCAGCGTGCTCTTTCCAGTGCTCTCGGCACCCACCACGGCCAGCACCAAGGCGCCTTTGACGCGAAGCTGTTGATCAGGCTGCACGCGGGGCCCCCTGAGCAAGCCTGCTCCACACCCGCCAGCCCGCCCAGGCCATGCCCGTGAACAAGGCATAGAGCAGCACAGTGAGCCACAGGCCCTTGACCGCGAACAGCGCGATGCTGACCAGGTTCACCAGCACCCACACGGGCCAGTTGTCCACCGCCTTGCGCCCCAGCAGGATCTGGCCCGTGATGCTGCCCACGGTGGGCAGGGCGTCCAGGTAAGGTACATCGCTGTCGGTCACGTGTTGCAAGACCCAGCCCAGCAGCGGCCAGGCAGCCAGCGTCAGGGCCAGGGCTTGCCAGCGTTGCGTGGCAGACAAATGGTGCACCACCAGGGGCGGTGCGGCGCCGGCCGGCTGGCGTACCCACTGCCACCAGCCCCACAGCGCGATGAGCACGAACACACCCTGCAGCGAGGCCTCGCCATAAAGCTTGCTGTGCCCGAACAGCAGCGCGTAGAGCAGCGAGCTGGCGATGGCCAAAGGCCAGGCCAGGGGCTGCACGCGCATGTTGCACACCACCATCCAGATGGCGAGCACGAAGGCCGCCACCTCGATCCAGGTCACGGGGCTGCCCCACAGTGTGAAGGCCGGAAGCAACCAGGCTGCCGTGGCTTTGAAAAGGGCTTCCACGCGGGGGCTGTGTCTTTCAGGCCGTGGCTGCCTTCAGGCGCCGAACCGCCTTGCGCAAACCCAGCGCCGCGTTGCGCTTGGCCTGGGTGGCGTCGTCCTGGTACTTCGCTTCGGCAGCCTTGCGCAGGGCAATGGCCTTGGCCAGAGCCTGCCTGTAGCGGGCCGGGGTGTAGTTGGTCTCGCTGCCGATGTACACGGTGGCGCAGCGGGGCGTGGCGCCAAACTGCGGCAGCAACACAGAAAAGCTGGCCGTGCGGCTGCTGGAGTTGGCGCGCGTGCGCACGATGGGGCCCGAGATGCCACTGGGCAGTGCGCTGGTCTTGTGGGCGCAGGGCGCCTTTTGCAAGGTGATGGGCGCGGGCAGCGTGGCGATGCGCTCCATCAACTCGGCCGTGGCCCTGGCCAGCGACTGTTTGGCACCGGTGCCATCCTGCGAGCCGTCCGAAAACATCTTGGTGCCCTGGTAGCGCACCTGCCAACCATGGGTTGACTTGGAATCGATGCGCTGTATGCCCTGGGGAACCACAAAATGCTCGCCGCTGGGGATCACGACTTCTCTGACTTTCATTTGAACAGCCTCACAACTTCAGACTGCTCCCTGGCTGCGTTTGCTACGCATTTGCCTCAAGCCTAACAGGCTTGTTGATGGGTAGAAATCCCTATCACCGGAAAACCTCAGCGCTTGGGCGTGGACACCACCACCAGCACCTCACCGGGCTTGACCATGCCCAGTTCGCGCCGGGCTTTTTCTTCCACCATTTCCAGGCCTTCCTTCAGGTCGGCCACTTCGGCGGCAAGACGCTCGTTGGCAGCGCGGGCCTTGTCGTTGTCGGCCTGCTGGCTGGCCAGCTCAGACCGCAAGGCCATCACGCGCGGCACGCCGCCCTTGCCGAACCAGAGTTCGGCCTGCACCAGCAGCAGCAAGGCCACGAGCACGAAGGGGACGAGCCGCATGGCGTGCCCGCTCAGCGCAGGTTGTAGAAGGCCGCGCGGCCCGGGTACACCGCCACGTCGCCCAGATCCTCTTCAATGCGCAGCAACTGGTTGTACTTGGCCATGCGGTCGGAGCGGCTGGCCGAGCCGGTCTTGATCTGGCCAGCGTTGAGGCCCACGGCGATATCGGCGATGGTGGAGTCTTCGGTCTCGCCCGAGCGGTGCGAGATGACGGCCGTGTAGCCCGCGCGCTTGGCCATCTCGATGGCGGCGAAGGTTTCGGTGAGGGTGCCGATCTGGTTGATCTTGATGAGGATGGAGTTGGCTATGCCCTTGTCGATGCCCTCCTTCAGGATCTTGGTGTTGGTGACGAACAGGTCGTCACCCACGATCTGTACCGTCTTGCCCAGGCGGTCGGTGAGGATCTTCCAGCCGTCCCAGTCGCCTTCGGCCATGCCGTCCTCGATCGAGATGATGGGGTACTTGCTGACCCAGGTGGCCAGGATGTCGGTCCACTCCTGGGCGCTGAGCGTCAGGCCTTCACCTTCGAGGTGGTACTTGCCGTCCTTGTAGAACTCGCTGGCGGCGCAATCGAGGCCGATGGCGATCTGCGTGCCGGCGGTGTAGCCGGCCGCGGCTATGGCTTCGAGGATGAGCTGGATGGCGGCTTCATGGCTGGGCAGGCTGGGGGCGAAGCCGCCCTCGTCGCCCACGGTGGTGCTCATGCCCTTGGCGTCGATGATCTTCTTCAGTGCGTGGAAGACCTCGGTGCCGTAGCGCAGCGCTTCACGGAAGCTGGGCGCGCCCACCGGGATGATCATGAACTCTTGCAGGTCGAGGCTGTTGTTGGCGTGGGCGCCGCCGTTGATGACATTCATCATCGGCACCGGCAGTTGCACACCGCCCATGCCACCGAAATAGCGGTAGAGCGGCAGGCCGGCTTCTTCGGCCGCGGCGCGGGCCACGGCCATCGACACGGCCAGCATGGCGTTGGCGCCCAGGCGGCTCTTGTTCTCGGTGCCGTCCAGATCGATCAGGGTCTTGTCCAGGAAGGCCTGCTCGGTGGCGTCCAGGCCCAGCACGGCTTCGCTGATCTCGGTGTTGATGTTCTGCACCGCCTTGAGCACGCCCTTGCCCAGGTAGCGGCTCTTGTCGCCGTCGCGCAGCTCGATGGCCTCGCGCGAGCCGGTGGAGGCGCCGGATGGCACGGCCGCACGGCCCAGGGTGCCCGATTCCAGCAGCACGTCGCATTCGACGGTGGGGTTGCCTCGGCTGTCGAGAATCTCGCGGCCGACGATGTCAACGATTGCGCTCATCACTCACTCCGTTAAAGAAAGAAATCTTGCGGGCCGCAGCATGCCTGAGGGCAGTTACCTTGGCGCATCAATTCTCAGGCGATGGCCGGGGCCACGCCGTCGACCACCACCATGCGCATCACGCCGGCGCCTTCGCGCAGGCTGCGGGCATGGGTGTAGGTCTCGCTGTTGTAGAAGGCCTGGGCCCGCTCGCGGCTCGGGAATTTCAGCATCACCAGGCGGCCCGGCGCCCAGGGGCCCTCCAGCACCTCGCTCTCGCCGCCACGCACCAGCACCTCAGCACCGAACTCCTGCATGGCCCGGCTGCTCCACACGCGGTACTCGGCCATCTTCTCGGCATCGGTCACCGTCACGTCGGCAATGATGTAGGCGGCCGGCATGCTCAGGCGTCGAACGAGTTTTCCAGCAGCGGCTGGCTCTTGACCACGCGGTCCAGAGCCACCAGTTGTTCCAGCAGCGCGCGCATGTGCTTGAGTGGCACGGCGTTGGGGCCGTCGCTCCAGGCCTGGGTAGGCTCGGGGTGGGTTTCCATGAACAAGCCAGCCACACCAGCGCCGACACCGGCCCGCGCCAGCACCGGCACCATCTCGCGGGCACCGCCGCTGCTGCCACCCAGGCCACCGGGCTTCTGCACCGAGTGGGTCACGTCGAAGACCACCGGCGCGCCAGACTTGCGCATCTCGGCCAGGCTGGTCATGTCGGCCACGAGGTTGTTGTAGCCGAAGCTCACGCCCCGCTCGCAGGCCAGGAAGCGGTCTTCCAACAGGCCGGCCTCTTTCGCGGCGGCGCGGGCCTTGTCGATGACGTTCTTCATATCCCAGGGGGCGAGGAACTGGCCCTTCTTGATGTTGACCGGCTTGCCGGACATGGCCACGGCGCGGATGAAGTCGGTTTGGCGGCACAGGAAGGCAGGCGTCTGCAGCACGTCCACCACGCTGGCCACTTCGGCGACCTGGGCTTCGTCGTGCACGTCGGTCAGCACCGGCAGGCCGGTCTGGCGGCGCACCTCGGCCAGGATCTTCAGGCCGGCCTCCAGCCCCAGGCCGCGCTGGGTCGTGCCCGACGACCGGTTGGCCTTGTCAAACGAACCCTTGTAGATCAGCGCAATGCCCAGCGCCGTGCAGGCTTCCTGGAGCACGCCAGCGACGTCAATCGACAGCTGCAGGCTTTCAATCGAGCAGGTGCCGGCAATCAGGAAAAACGGCTTGTCGATGCCGACATCGAAACCGCACAACTTCATGCTGCTGCCTTCGCGCGCGCGGCCTGGTGGGCCAGCGCCGCCTTGATGTAGCTGATGAACAGCGGGTGGCCGGCCCAGGGCGTGCTCTTGAACTCGGGGTGGAACTGCACGCCCACGAACCAGGGGTGCACGTCGCGCGGCAGCTCGACGATCTCGGTCAGCTTCTCGCGCTGGGTGATGGCCGAGATCACCAGGCCGGCCTTCTGCAATTGGTCGAGGTAATGCTCGTTGGCTTCGTAGCGGTGGCGGTGGCGCTCGGTGACGACCGGGCCGTAGATTTCATGCGCCAGCGTGCCCGGCTTCACGTCCGAGCTCTGTGCGCCCAGGCGCATGGTGCCGCCCAGGTCGGAGTTGGCGTCACGCTTCTGGATCGAGCCGTCGGCATCCTGCCATTCGTCGATCAGGGCGATGACCTTGTGCGGCGCCTCGGCGTCGAACTCGGTGGAGTTGGCGCCGGCCAGGCCGGCCATGTGGCGCGCGTACTCGATGGTGGCCACCTGCATGCCCAGGCAGATGCCCAGGTAGGGCAACTTGCCCTCACGGGCGGCGCGGGCGGCGCTGATCTTGCCTTCCACGCCGCGCTTGCCAAAGCCGCCGGGCACCAGCACGGCGTCGAATTGGCCCAGCTCGGCCACGGCGTTGGCGTCGGTCAGGGTTTCGGAATCGACATAGTCGATCTTGACCCGCACATGGTTGTGCAGGCCGGCGTGGCGCAAGGCCTCGTTGAGCGACTTGTAGGAATCGGACAGGTCGGTGTACTTGCCGCACATGGCGATGTTCACCTCGCCCTTGGGGTTTTCGACCTCGACCACCAGCTTGTCCCAGGTCTTGAGGTCGGCCGGCTTGGTCAGGAGCTGCAGCTTCATGCAGATCATCTCGTCCAGGCCCTGCTCGTGCAACATGCGCGGCACCTTGTAGATGGTGTCCACGTCCCACATCGAGATCACGCCATGCGGGGCCACGTTGGTGAACAGCGAAATCTTGTCGCGCTCATCGGCCGGCACCTCGCGGTCGGCGCGGCACAGCAGGGCGTCGGGCTGGATGCCGATCTCGCGCAGCTTTTGCACCGTGTGCTGGGTGGGCTTGGTCTTCAACTCACCCGCAGCCTTGATGTAGGGCACGTAGGTGAGGTGCACGAAGGCCGTGTTGGTCGGGCCCATCTTCAGGCTCAGCTGACGCACCGCTTCGAGGAAGGGCAGTGACTCGATGTCGCCCACGGTACCGCCGATTTCCACAATGGCCACGTCCACCGCCTCGGGCGTGCCGAAGCCGGCGCCGCGCTTGACATATTCCTGGATTTCGTTGGTGACGTGCGGAATCACCTGCACCGTCTTGCCAAGGTAGTCACCGCGGCGCTCCTTCTCCAGCACGCTCTTGTAGATCTGGCCGCTGGTGAAGTTGTTGGCCTTCTTCATGCGCGTCGTGATGAAGCGCTCGTAGTGGCCCAGGTCGAGGTCGGTCTCGGCACCGTCGTCGGTGACGAAGACCTCACCGTGCTGGAACGGGCTCATGGTGCCTGGGTCCACGTTGAGGTACGGGTCGAGCTTGATCAGGGTGACCTTGAGGCCGCGCGATTCGAGGATGGCCGCCAGTGAAGCCGACGCGATGCCCTTGCCCAGCGAGGACACCACACCGCCGGTGACGAAGACGAACTTGGTCATGTCGTGGGGCACACGGGGCGCCTCAGGACGGGCGCACGCACGTTTGCCGTGGTGGTAAAGCGCGATTATAGCGAGGGGGTCTGGGCCAGCAGGGCCAATACTTGCCGAGCCGTTTCCTCGGGCCGCTCCATGGGGTAGAGGTGCGAGCCTGCCATGTGCACATAGCGCTCGCCCGCCAGGGCCTTGGCGCCGGTGGTGCCGCCTTGGCGCATCTCCAGCGATTCGGTGCCGGCCACGAAACCCACGGGGCAGGCAGGGGGATGGCGCTTGAGCAGGGCGCCCAAATGGTGCGGCAGGGTGTTGTAGATGCGGGTCTCGACCTCGCGGTCAAAGGCCAGTTCCACATGGCCGTGGCGCTCGACAAAGCCGGTGGCCACGTAGTCGCGCAGCACGCGGTCGTCCCAGGCGGCGAACACGGCCTTGGACTTGAAGTGCCGGTACACCGCCTCGCGGTCGGTCCATTGCTGGCGCCGGCGCATCGAGGCCTTGCCTGGCGAGACGTGGTGGATCAGGCCTGTGCCCTTGCTCACGCGAAGCAACCCGGCACGCCAGCCAGTGACCACGGGTGAATCCAGCATCAGCAGGCTGGCAGCCAGGTCAGGGCGGCGGCAGGCGGCCAGCAGGCTCAGCAGGCCGCCCAGCGAATGGCCCACGAAGTGCACCGGCTCCTGGGCATGGGCGGCGGTGTAGTCGATCAACTGGTTGCGCAACGCGGTCCAGTTGCTGGCCACCGGGTAGGCCGGGTCGTGGCCAAAGCGGTCCACGGCCAGCACGGTGTAGCCGGCGACGCGCCAGGCCTCGAACAGCAAGCGGTAGGTGCCGGCGCCAAAGCTGTTGCCGTGCGAGAAGACGATGGTGCGGGACATGTTGGATTCCCGCCTTCGCGGGAATGGCGGGGTGGCGACGGGAATGACGAGGTGGAGGCGTGAACAGGCTGGGGTCGCTCAGATCACCCGGTCTTCGGGCCGGGTGATCTTGCGCATCGGCTCAAAGCGGCTCTCGCTGCCCACCAGCGGGTGGTCGGCGGCCTGTCCGTTGTTCCACTGTGGGTCGTCGATGCCCTCGAACACCTCGCGCAGACGCTGGCCCCAGGTGTTGTGGATCATCTGGAAATAGGGATTTTGATCGTCGATGCAGACGATGCGCTCGCTTTGCAGCGAACCTTCCTCGTAGACCAGCAGGTCCAGCGGCAACCCCACCGAGAGGTTGGACTTGAGCGTGCTGTCCATCGACACCAGCGCGCATTTGGCGGCTTCATCGAGCGGCGTGGTGGGGGTGAGCACACGGTCCAGGATGGGCTTGCCGTACTTGCTTTCGCCCACCTGGAAGAAGCAGGTCTCGCGCGTGGCCTCGATGAAGTTGCCGGCCGAATAGACCAGGAACAGCCGCATGCCCTCGCCCTTGATCTGGCCGCCGAAGATCATCGAGCAGTTGAAGTCGATGCCCGAGGCCTGCAGCGCCGCGCCGTCTTGCTCGTGGATGCGCCGCACGGCGCTGCCCAGCACGCGCACCGCGTCGAACATGCTCTTGGCGTTCCAGATGGTGATGGGCTCGTCGCTGCCGTTGGCCAGTTTTTCCACCTGCAAGATCTCGCGCACCGACTGGCTGATGCTGAGGTTGCCGGCCGAGAGCAGCGTCATGAAGCGGTCGCCCGGCTTCTCGTAGACGATCATCTTGCGGAAGGTGCTGATGGCGTCCAGGCCCGCGTTGGTGCGCGAATCGGAGAGAAAAACGAGACCGGCGTTGAGCCGAATGCCGACGCAATAAGTCATGGTGTGCTTTGCAGTTTCTTGAGTTGGTAGAGCGCGTCCAGCGCCTCGCGGGGCGTGAGCGCGTCGGGGTCAATGCGGGCCAGTGCTTCTTCCACGTCGGAATGGGCGGTCTGGGCCGGGGTGGGCGGGGCGGCGAACAGATCCACCTGCGCGTCACCGGCGCGCGAATGGGTTTCGAGCGCGTCCAGCGTGTGGCGGGCTTGGCGTATCAGTGCGGCCGGCATACCGGCCAGGCGCGCCACCTGCACGCCGTAGCTGCGGCTGGCGGGCCCGGGCTCGATGGCGTGCAGGAAGACGATGTCGTCGCCACTCTCGGCCGCGCTCACGTGCCAGTTGAGCGCGCGCTCGTGCTGGCGCGGGAACTCGGTGAGCTCGAAATAGTGCGTGGCGAACAGCGTGAAGGCCTTGTTGCGGTCGTGCAGGTGCGTGGCGATGGCCGAGGCCAGCGCCAGGCCGTCAAACGTGGAAGTGCCGCGGCCGATCTCGTCCATCAGCACCAGCGAATGCTCGGTGGCGCCATGCAGGATCTGCGCCGCTTCGGTCATCTCCAGCATGAAGGTCGACTGCGCATTGGCCAGGTCGTCGGCCGCGCCAATGCGGGTGTGGATGGCGTCCATGGGGCCCAGGCGGCAGCTGCGCGCCGGCACGTAGGAGCCCATGGCCGCCAGCAGTGCGATCAGCGCCACCTGGCGCATGAAGGTGCTCTTGCCGCCCATGTTGGGGCCGGTGATCACGAGAAGCTTGGTGCGGGCATCGAGCCGGCAATCGTTGGCGATGAATTCGCCGCCGCCGGTCTCGGCCAGGCGGGCCTGCACCACGGGGTGGCGGCCGGCCTCGATCTCCAGGCAGGGGTGGTTGACGAACTCGGGCGCGCACCAGTCCAGCGATTGCGCGCGCTCGGTCAGCGCGGCCAGCGCGTCCAGCCCGGCCAGGGCTCGGCCCAGTGCGGCGAGCGGGCGCAGGTGCAACTGCAACTGGTCCAGCACCTGCTCGTACAGCAGCTTCTCGCGCGCCAGCGCCCGGTCCTGGGCTGACAGGGCCTTGTCCTCGAAGGTCTTGAGCTCGGGCGTGATGTAGCGCTCGGCGTTCTTCAGCGTCTGGCGACGCTGGTAGTCGGCCGGCACCTTGTCGATGCCTGACGACGTGACCTCGATGTAGAAGCCGTGCACCTTGTTGAACTGCACCCGCAGGTTGGCGATGCCGGTGCGGTTGCGCTCGCGCGTTTCCAGGTCGAGCAAGAAGGCGTCGCAGTTCTGGCCGATGGCGCGCAATTCGTCCAGGTCGGCGTCGAAGCCGGTGGCTATCACGCCGCCCTCGCGCAGCAGCACGGCCGGTTCTTCGGCAATGGCGGCGAGCAGCAGTTCGGCCACGGCCGGGTCGGGTGTGAGGTCGGCGCTGTAGCTGTCCAGCAGTGGCGTGCCCCAGGGCGCCAGTTCGCGCAGCGCGGGCAGGTTGGCCAGGGTCTGGCGCAGGCCGGCCAGCTCGCGCGGGCGCACCTGGCGCAGGGCGATGCGCGAGCTGATGCGCTCCACGTCGCTCACCGAGCGCAGGGCTTCGCGCAATGCGGCCACGCCCACGTCCAGCATCTGGGCGATGGCGGCATGGCGGGCGATGGCCGTGCCGCGGTCGCGCAGTGGGTGGGTGAGCCAGTGGCGCAGCGCACGGCTGCCCATGCCGCTGCGGCAGGTGTCGATCAGGCTCAGCAGCGTGGGTGCGGCCTCGCCGCGCAGGGTCTCGGTGAGCTCGAGGTTGCGGTGCGTGGCGGGCGGCAGCTCCAGCAGCTCGCTGGCGCGCTCCACCGTGAGCGTGTCCACATGCGCCAGGGCGCGGCCCTGTGTGTGCTCGGCATAGCTCAGCAGCGCGGCGGCGGCGGCGTGGGCCGTGGCCATGTCCTGGGCGTTGTAGCCAGCGAGGCTGGCCACCTGCAGCTGGGCACAGAGTTTGCGCAGGCCCAGGGCCGGGTCGAACTGCCAGCCCGGCCGCATGGTGCGGCTGGCACGGGCCTGCAGCACCGCGGCGGGCTGTTCGTCGCGGTCGATCAGGATTTCCGCCGGTGCCAGCCGCGCCAGCCAGCCGGCCAGCTCGCGCTCGCCACACTCGGCCACGCCCAGTTGTCCGCTGGCCAGGCCCAGCCAGGCCAGGCCATAGGTGGCGCGCTGGCGGGCTATGGCCAGCAAGAGTGTGTCGGCGCGGTCGTTCAGCAATTCGGCGTCGATGACGGTGCCGGGGGTCACCACGCGGGTCACCTTGCGCTCCACCGGCCCCTTGGCGGTGGCGACGTCGCCCACCTGTTCGGCCACGGCCACGGCCTCGCCCAGCTTGAGCAGCCGGGCCAGATAGCCCTCCACCGAGTGCACCGGCACGCCGGCCATCACCACCGGCTCGCCATTGCTCTGGCCGCGCGTGGTGAGGGTGATGTCGAGCAGGCGATGGGCTTTGCGAGCGTCGTCGAAGAACAGCTCGTAGAAATCACCCATGCGGTAGAACAGCAGGGTCTCGGGGAAATCGGCCTTCAGCCTGAAGTACTGCTGCATCATGGGCGTGTGGCCGGCCCAGGCATTGGCAGTTTCGTTGGCGGTGGCGATGTCCTGGGTCACGGCGGCGGGCGAGGGCGGCGAAAAGCGTTGATTGTCCTATCAAAGGCCCGGGCGCCCTCCACAGGCGTGGTCGCTGGACGACGCCCGGCGCACCCAGGCACACTGGCCGCCATGCCCGCTGTCTGCACCACACCGTGAGTCTGCGCCAGTTGCTTTGGTGGGCCAGACCCCGGGTGGAGGACTGGCCGCCACGCGCGCCCGCCGTGCACCCCATCGAGCAGTACTGGGTGCTGGCCTTCCTGTTGCACGTGTGGGTGATGCTGACCTTCGGTACGCTGCAGGGCGGCACGGCCAAACCGGGTGAGGGAGTCTGGGGCAGCCTGACCGTGTCGCTGGTGGGGTTGCCGGGCCGAGGCGAGGCCCTCACCCATTCGATAGAAGAAGGGGCCTTGGCACCGGCCAGCCGCTTCAGCCCTGGCGCAACAGCGCATGCAGATTCTGGATCGGCGCAGGCTGAGCCGCCATCGCCCGCGCCAGCCGACGAGCCGGCCGGCCCGCCTGTCGATGTCGTACCCCCACAGTCGGAGACCGCCCCATCACACCAAACCGAGGGGCTGCCGACCACCCCTGCACCACCAGAGGCTTTGCCAGCACAGGTGCCTGCCGCACCGGCACTGCCCGAGCCGGTGCCTGTGGATGTGCCCATGGTGGCCGCTGCGCCTACAGCCCAGGCGCCAGTGGACATCGAACCCGCTGCGTCAGTGTCGCCGCCGTTGAACGCAGCGGCGGCCGAGGCACTGGCCCCCACGGCTGTGCTGTCTCCCACGCCTCCGGCGTTGACGGTAGCGCGCAGCGGCAGCACCATTGCCACCGTGCCTGCGGTGAGGCCGCTACCTGACTTGGCCCGGCTGCAGCAGCGTGTGCCAGCCAGCTTGACCCCGCCCGCGCCAATGCCCGAGCCGATGGCCTCGGCCATGGCGCAAGCGAGCACCGCCCAGCCGCCTGCGGTACCCAGTCCCGTGGTGCCGCCCAAACCGCCACCGATCGCTGCCGCTGCGGTGGTGCCAGCAGCACCATTGACGCCTGTGCCCGTGCCCGTTGCCGCGCCGGAGCCCATGCCTCCCGCCGTGGCCATGCGCCAGCTCAGCGCAGAGGCCGTGCCTGTGCTGTCCCGGCGCAGTGCGACGACCGAGGTGACGACACCCGTGCGGCCCCTGGCGCGCCTTCCCGAGGTGCAAACCCTGGCCTCTGCCGACCGTGTGGGGGCGGCCCGCCGGCCTGTGGTGCAGGGGCAGCCCCAGTCCACGGCCGCCATGCCTCTCGCAGCCCCCGCTTCAACTGCAGGTGAAGCGCCCGGGCAGGTCAGTGCGGCGGCGCCCGCGCCGCCGACCAACTCGGCCAAACTGATCCTGGAATTGCCACGCGGCGGCGCCATGGCCTCGCAGGGCATCAAGGGGGTGTTGCAGATGCTGCCACCGCCGCCCGAGCGCAAGAGCAAGCTGGGCGAAGCGGTGGACAAGGCGGCCAAGTCCGATTGCCGCGAGGCCTACCAGAAGAATGGTCTGTTGGCCGTGGTGCCGCTGGTGGCCGACGCCGTGCGCGACAAGGGCTGCCAGTGGTAGATGGGGCTCCCGGCTGCGGCGTACCGCAGCCACCCGCCGAGCGGGTTGCGCAGGCCGCTTGGGAGCGGCCCGGCGCTGGCCTGCGGGTCAGTCGCCCGACTTCGGCTCCGCCTTCTTCAGACGGATGGGCTTGCGCTCTACCGGGGCTGTGGGCGCAGCGGTCAGGGCTGCCGCTACCACGTCATCGCCCTCAGCCGCCGGGGCTTCGTCGTCGCTGATCACGCGCGAGAAGGGCGTGAGCAACTGCACCAACTGACCATAGACCTTGGGCGAGCCGGCCACCACCTCGCGTTGGTGCAGGTAGTCTGCCTCTCCGGTGAAGTTGCCGATCAGGCCACCGGCCTCGGTGATCATCAGCGAGCCCGCAGCCACGTCCCAGGGTTGCAGGCCGGTTTCGAAGAAGCCGTCGTAGTAGCCGGCGGCCACATAGCACAGGTCCAGCGCGGCCGAACCCGGGCGGCGCACACCAGCGCAGTGCGGCAGCACGGCTTCGAGCATCTTCAGGTAGCGCTGGAAGTTGTCGCCCTTGCGGAAGGGAAAGCCGGTGCCGATCAGCGAATCAGACAGACGGGTGCGCTTGGACACACGCAAGCGCTTGTCGTTCAGGAACGCGCCACGTCCCTTGGAGGCAATGAACAAATCATTGCGGGTAGGGTCGTAGACCACCGCCTGCTCCACCTTGCCACGGAACGCCAGCGCGATGGACACGCAGTACATGGGCAGGCCATGGATGAAATTGGTGGTGCCATCGAGCGGGTCGATGATCCAGACGAAATCGCTGTGCTTGGCACCCAGGCTGCGGCCCGACTCTTCGGCCAGGATGCCGTGGCCAGGGTAGGCGGTGAGCAGGGTTTCGATGATCGCCTGCTCGGCCGCGTGGTCGACCTCGGTGACAAAGTCGTTCGGCGCCTTGGTGTTGACCTTCAGCGTGTCCACGTCGAGCGAGGCCCGGTTGATGATCGCCCCGGCGGTGCGGGCCGCCTTGATGGCGATGTTCAGCATGGGGTGGAGAGACTGCGACATGGTGAGACCTGTGGATGCGGCCGCACTGGAGCGGCAGGGTGGGGCGATTAGCGGTGGACAAAGAGCAAACGCAAGAGCGAACAGCGACGCCAGCGACAATGCACCAGCGTAAACCCTAGATTCTAACGTGGGACGCCCTCACCGTGACCCCAGACGCCAGCCCATACCCACCACCGCAGTACAAACCGCAAGATCCCACGCGTTTCGTGCTGGTGGGCGCCAGCCACCCGGGCAATGTGGGCGCCACCGCCCGCGCCATGAAGGTGATGGGCTTTGCTGATCTGGTGTTGGTGGCGCCGCGTTGGGCCGATGTGTTGAGCCGAGAGGAGACCCTGGCCTTTGCCAGCGGTGCCACCGATGTGCTGGAGCGCGCCCGCATCGTGCCCACGCTGAGGCAGGCGCTGGACGGCATCACCTGGGCCTGTGCCACGGTCATGACGCCGCGCGATTTCGGCCCGCCCACCCATGCGCCCCGCGAGCACTTTGCCGCGTTGGCGCCGCAGGGCCACCGCGTGGCCTTGGTGTTTGGCAGCGAGCGCTTTGGCATGGCCAATGAAGACGTGTACCGCTGCCACGCCTGCCTCTCCATTCCCACCCACCCCGACTACGGCTCGCTCAACCTGGCCCAGGCGGTGCAGTTGCTGGCCTACGAATGGCGCCAGGCCCTGGGTGGCTTTGCCGTGGCGCCGCGCACGGTCGAGCCGCAGTGGGCTGATGGCGCGGCGGTGCAGGGCTTGCTGGCGCACTGGCAACAGGCCCTGGTGCAGATCGGCTTTCTGGACCCGGCAGCGCCCAAGAAGCTGATGCCGCGGTTGAACCAACTGGCCAACCGCGCACAGCTGACGGCCGAGGAAGTGCACATCCTGCGTGGCATTGCGCGCGCGGTGCAAAAGCAATGGCCTGCCGCTGAGTGAGCCAGCCATCTGTCCGCCTGCAAACCTGGTGCCCCACGGCTACACTGCCCCGAATTCCCCACCTGTATCCCACCGACGCCATGTTCGCCCGCCTGCGTGAAGACATCGCCTGCATCCTGGAGCGCGACCCCGCCGCCCGCTCAACGTGGGAAGTGCTCACCTGCTACCCCGGCCTGCATGCGCTGGTGTGGCACCATGGCGCGCATTGGTGCTGGACGCATGGCCTGAAGTGGGCTGGGCGCTTCGTCTCGCACATCGGCCGCTTTCTCACCGGCATCGAGATCCACCCCGGCGCCACCATCGGCCGCCGGGTGTTCATCGACCACGGCATGGGCGTGGTGATTGGCGAGATGGCTGAGATCGGTGACGGCTGCACCATTTACCAGGGCGTCACGCTGGGCGGTACCTCGTTGGTGAAAGGCGCCAAGCGCCACCCCACGCTGGAGGCCGGCGTGATCGTCGGCGCCAACGCGGCGGTGCTGGGCGGCTTCACGGTGGGCGCGGGTGCTCGCGTGGGCTCGGGTGCTGTGGTGACCAAGCCGGTGCCGGCCGGCGCCACCGCGGTGGGCAACCCGGCACGCATCATCCAGGCCGAAGCCGACGCCGCCCGAGAGGTGGCCGCCGCCCGCATGGGCTTCTCGGCCTATGGCGTGAGCAATGGCGACGACCCGGTGGCGCAGGCCATGAAGGGCCTGATCGACAACGCCTCGTCGCATGAACACCAGATTGCGCTGATGTGGCAGGCCATCGAGAAACTCTCGGTTCGCAGCCGTGAACTGCCCACAGGCGAATGCGTGCCTCAGGACGCGCAAACCACCGAAACCTTTGATGCTGAGCGGCTCAACCGATTGGTGAAATGAAGCTGCTCGGGCGTGGCATCACAGCGCCAGCAGCAGCGGCGCCAGGATCCACAGGAAGTTCCAGTTGCGCGGGATCTCGATCACCAAGGTGCTGCTCCAGGGCGTGGTGAAGCCATCGGGCTCCACCGAGCGGTAGCGGAAATAGACCTTGCCCGACACGTCGGGCGTGGGCAGTTCCCACTGGGCCTGGGTCAGATCCTGGCGGGCCAGGATCTGGGTGAAGCCTTCGTCCTGGGCCAGTTCCACCTGCTGCTTGTCTTGCGCGCGGCCGCTCCAGTTCAAGGACAGCGTCTTGCCATCCGGCGCCACCCCGCCGGCTGGCGGTTCGGGCAGTGGGCGCAACTCAAACACCTGGGCGTCTCCCCAGGGGCCTTGGTCGCCGCTGGCACGCACGCTGGCCAATCGCCAGTGGTAGGTGCCGGCCTGATCGAGCTTGATGTCGGTCTTGGCGCCCTGCACTGTGTCGGTATCGAGCACCTTGTCAGCAAAGGCCGCGTCCTTGGCCACCTGCAGGTGGTAGAGGGTCGCTTCCAGGTTTTCGGCCCAGGCCATGGTCACTGTGCCCACGGGCATCTTGGCGGCAATGCGCGGGCCCATGGCCGCGGGCGGCTCGGGCCTGGCCTTGAGCGTGAACGCGCGTTGCGCGTCATAGCCTTCCACGCCCTGGCCGTCCACTCGGCGCACGCGCATCTGCCAGGTGCCGTCGTCCAGCCCGGCGATGCGCACCTCGCGGCCGGCGGCTACCCGCAGGTCGCGCACCAGGCGCTCGAACTTGTCATCCGCTGCCACCTGCACACGCACCGGCGCGTCCTGGGCGGGCGTGGCAAAGCGCACCAAGGGGCGCTCGAAGCGAGCCGGTACACCCGAAAGATCGGGCGCGGGCGGCAGGGCCACCACGGTGGGGGTGACGCCGGCCACCAGCGCGGCGCCAAAGCCAGAAGGCACATCGGCACCCTCGGCGTCGTTGGCATCGGCGCGCACTTTGCCTTCCAGCACTTCGGTGCCCGACCGCGCTGCCTGCGCATGCACCCGGTATTCGGTGCCTCGCACGCCAATCACCGCCGTGGGGGTGGTCACTTCCAGCGGCTTGGCACGTTGCACTTTGCTGGCCAGCACCTCGATGGAGCCGCGCACCAGGCGCATGGTGCTGGCGAACAGGCCTTCACTGGCTTCGCCCGCCACGGCATTGGGGCGGATGTCGAAGCGGCGGTGCTCGTCCAGCCCGGTCTCGGTGAGCGGTGCCACCTTGATGCGCGAGCCGTCGCCCAGCAACAGCACGGCGGAGCTGGCGGCTGCCGTTTGCAGCGTCTGGCCCTGGGATAGGGCGTCGCCAGCCTTCACGGGCTTGCCCTCCAGCCGCACATCGCCTTCCACGCTCAGCACCCGGGCGGGCACCTGGGCCGAGCGCAGCAAACGCAGCGGCACTTGCAGCACCTGGCCCGGGGTGATGAGGTTGGGGTTGCGCAAGGCGTTGAGCCTGGCCACCTCGGGCCACGAGGCGGCGTCGGCGAGCAGGCTGCGGCTAAGACCGATCAACGTGTCGTTGGCCGTCACCGTGTATCTCATCGCGGGCTCACCAGCCTGAGCACTGGGCCATCCGGCGGTGGTCAGGGCCAAAGCCAGCGCGAGGCCGCGCAGGGCGTGGAGGGGCAAGGGCAGCTTCATCGTAGGTGTGTCAGGCTTTGGGTGGGCGTTGGGCTGATTTGGGACGGAAGGCGGTGCAGTGAGCCGGGTTGGTTTCCAGGTAGGGGCCGCCGATCAGATCGATGCAATACGGCACTGCGGCAAAGATGCCAGGCGCTGGCGGCGTGGCCTGCGGCAGGCCTTCCAACGTCTCGGCGATGGACTTGGGCTGACCGGGCAGGTTGATGATCAGTGCCTTTCCGCGCACAACTGCCGTTTGCCGCGACAGGATGGCGGTGGGCACGAAGCGCAGGCTGATGGCGCGCATCTGCTCGCCAAAGCCGGGCATCACCTTGTCGGCCACGGCCAGTGTGGCTTCGGGGGTCACATCGCGGGGAGCCGGGCCGGTGCCGCCGGTGGTGAGCACCAGGTCGCAGCGCGCCTCGTCCACCAGTTCACGCAGCGTGGCGCTGATGCCTTCCTGCTCGTCGGGGATCAGCCGGGTTTCCCACTGCACCGGGTTGTGCAGCGCGCGGCCCAGCCAATCCTGCAGGGCGGGGATGCCCTTGTCTTCGTAGACGCCAGAGGAGGCGCGGTCACTGATGGAGACCAGGCCGATGCGGACAGGGTCGAATTCACTCATCGTTGTCTTCGGGTACTGAGGGCTCTTCGGCGCGGCCCTGTGCCGCCAGTGCCTGCTTGATCTGCTGGAACAGGTCGCGGTAATTGCGGCCGTGGCGCACTTCGCCCTCGGGCAGCACGGCCTGGGCGTCCTTGCGGGCAGCGCGCACCAGGCTGCGCAGTTGCTGCACGTCGGTGTCCGGGAAGGCCCTGACCCAGCGCGTGATGGCGTCGTCACTGGCCAGCAGTTCCTCGCGCCAGCGTTCGGCGTGGTGCAGGGCCAGGGTCTCCTTGGCGCTGCCCAGCTTGAAGGCGGCCACGGCCTCGCGGATGGGTTCTTCCTCGGCATGGCGCATCAGCTTGCCAATCAGCTGCATCTGGCGGCGCCGGCCTTCGTGCGAGCGGGTGCGGCGGAATTCGGCCAGTGCGTCGCGCAGTGATTCTGGCAGTTCCAGTGCGGCAATGCGCGAGGGCGGCAGTTCGGTCAGTTCCTCGCCCAATTCCTGCAGGCTGTGCATGTGGCGCTTCTTGGCCGACTTGCTGGGGCGGCTGTCTTCGCCATCGGCGTCTTCTTCGGGGGAGTGGGGCGCTTGGCGCATGAAAGGCAGCGGGGCTAACCGGCGAAGGTGGTGTCGCTATGATTGTCCCGCAATTCACCCGGCCATCCATGCTCCAGCGCCCTGCGATGGGCGCGCGGCCTTGGCCTTGACCCCTCATGAGCACCCGATGACAACTTCCGCCGACCAGGGCTTTGCCTATTCCCGCGAACAATTCCAGCAGATCGTCGAGGACGTGCTGGCCATGGCCAAGGCCCAGGGGGCGAGCGATGCGGGGGTGGAGGTGTCCGAGGGCTCGGGCCTGAGTGTCTCGGTGCGCAAGGGAGAGGTGGAGAACGTGGAGCGCAACCGCGACAAGTCGGTGGGCGTGTCGGTCTATCTGGGCCAACGGCGCGGCAATGCCAGCAGCTCCGATTTCTCTCAGGCTGCGCTGGCACAAACCGTGAAGGCGGCCTACGACATCGCCCGCTTCACCGCCGAAGACCCGGCCGCCGGCCTGCCCGATGCCGAAGACCAGGCCACTGCTGCGGAAGCCGCTGTGGACCTGGACCTGTTCCACCCCTGGGCCGTGGACGCCGACACCGCTGCCGAGTTGGCCCGCCGCGCCGAGGATGCCGCCATGTCCGTGGACAAGCGCATCACCAACTCCGAAGGCGGTTCGGTCTCGGCCCAGCAGTCGCACTTTTGGGCGGGCAACAGCCGTGGCTTTCGTGGCGGCTACGCCAGCTCGCGCCATTCGCTGTCGGTCTCACCCATCGCCGGCAAGGGCCGCGACATGCAGCGTGACTACTGGTACACCTCGATGCGCGACGCGCTGGACATGGCCTCGCCCGAATCTGTGGGCCGCTACGCCGCCGAGCGCGCGCTCTCGCGGCTGAAATCACGCAAGGTCAAGACCTGCGAAGTGCCCATCCTGTTCGAGTCCACCGTGGCGGCGGGCCTGCTGGGTGCCTATGTGCAGGGCACCAGCGGCGGGGCGTTGTACCGCAAGGCCAGCTTCCTGCAGGACTCGTTGGGCCAGACCATCTGGGCCGACCACATCGACGTCACCGAAGACCCGCATTTGCGCGGTGGCAAGGGCAGCGCACCGTTTGACGATGAGGGTGTGCGCACCAAGGCCCGAAAGGTGGTGCAGGCCGGGGTGGTGCAGGGCTATTTCCTCAGCAGCTACTCGGCCCGCAAGCTGGGGCTCAAGACCACCGGCCACGCCGGTGGCTCGCAGAACCTCCGCGTCACCAGCCGACTTACCCAGCCCGGCGACCACCTGGAGCAGATGCTGCGCAAGCTCGGCCGTGGCCTGTTCGTCACCGAGTTGATGGGACAAGGCATGAACTACGTGACCGGCGACTATTCGCGCGGCGCGGCCGGCTACTGGGTGGAAGACGGCCGCATCGCCTTCCCGGTGCACGAGGTGACCATCGCCGGCCACATGCGCGCTATGCTGCGCGGCGTGGTGGCCGTGGGCGCCGACAGCTTCAACATGGGCGCCAAGACGATAGGCTCGGTGCTGCTGGACCGTATGAAGGTGGCGGGCGACTGAGCGGGTATGGGCCGTCTGCTGGCGGCCCGCTGCTTCAGCTGAACCCCAGCAACCGCTTCGCGTTTTCCTTGAGGATCAGCGGCTTCACCTTGTCCTTGAAGCCGGCCTCGTCAAAGTCCTTCATCCAACGCTCGGGCGTGATCAGAGGGTAGTCGCTGCCGAACAGCATGCGGTCCTTCAGCAGCGTGTTCGCGTACTGCACCAACTGGGCCGGGAAGTATTTGGGGCTCCAGCCGGAGAGGTCGATCCAGACGTTTGGCTTGTGCAGTGCGAGGCTCAAAGCCTCATCCTGCCAGGGCCAGCTGGGGTGGGCGATAACGATCTGGATGTCGGGGAAATCGATCGCCACGTCTTCCAGCAGCATGGGGTTGCTGTTCTGCAGCCGCAGGCCGCCGCCACAGCGCATGCCGCTGCCTATGCCCGAGTGGCCAGAGTGGAAGATCGCCGGCAGCTTGTGCTCGGCAATCACCTCGTAGAGCGGCCAGGCCATCTTGTCGTAGGGCAGAAAGCCCTGCACCGTGGGGTGGAACTTGAAGCCCTTGACGCCGTGCTCCTCGATCAAGCGGCGCGCCTCGCGGGCGCCCATCTTGCCCTTGTGCGGATCGATGCTGGCGAAGGCCACCATCATGTCGCTGTTCTTCTGCGCGGCCTCGCAGATCTCTTCGTTGGGAATGCGGCGGCGGCCCAGCTGGCTCTCGCTGTCGACCGTGAACATCACCAGGCCGATCTTCTTCTCGCGATAGTGGGCCACGGTCTCGTCAATCGTTGGACGGCGATTCGAGCCGAAGTACTTGTCAGCGGCGCGGTCGTACTCCTCGCCATAGTTGTCGAACGGGTTGCGGCACGACACCTCGGCATGGGTGTGGATGTCGATGGCGATGAGATCTTCAGTCTTCACGGACAGTCTCCAGAGCGGTGAATTTGTTTAATTATCAAAACTAAATCGACGCAAAGCAAGGTGGCAGAAGAAGTTCTTGCAGCAGAAGAAGTGCTTCATAAGGGAAAGTACCAGCACGCGGAGGGGTGGCAATTTAGTTAAATCCATTAAACAAATTTCCGACCCTGCCAATGAGGCATCCATGACCACCGCCACCCCCCGCCCGTTCACCCCCGTCGCCGGCCTGCTGGCCACGCTGGACCTGCTTCGCGTGGAGCAGGCGGGCCCCGTCACCCATATCCGGCTGAACCGCCCGGCCAAGCGCAACGCCATCAACGATGGCCTGATCGCGCAACTGCACACCGCCTTCCTGAACCTGCCCGAGGCCACGCGTGCCGTGGTGGTCAGCGGCGAGGGCGACCACTTCTGCGCCGGGCTCGACCTGTCGGAACTGGTGGAGCGCGACATCCACGCCGCCGTGCTGCACTCGCGCGGCTGGCATGCGGCGTTTGAATCCATCCAGTTCGGCAAGGTGCCGGTGATCGCGGTGCTTCATGGCGCCGTGGTGGGCGGCGGCCTGGAGCTGGCGGCCGCTTGCCACATCCGCGTGGCCGAGGATTCGGCCTACTTCGGCCTGCCCGAAGGCCAGCGCGGCATCTTCGTGGGCGGTGGCGGCTCGGTGCGCATCCCGCGCCTGATGGGCACGGCGCGCATGACCGACATGATGCTCACCGGCCGCGTGTTCGACGCCGACCAGGGCGAGCGCTATGGCGTCGTCAACTACCGCGTGGGCGCCGGCGAAGGCCTGGCGAAGGGTATCGCGTTGGCGCAGAAGATTGCCGGCAATGCGCCCATGACGGCCTTTGCGGTGATGCACGCGCTGCCGCGCATCGTCGAGATGAGCCCGGCCGAAGGCCTGTTCACCGAATCGCTGATGGCCTCGGCTGCCAGCAACACGCCCGAAGCCCAAGAGCGTTTGCGCGCCTTCCTGGAAGGGCGTGCCGGCAAGGTGGTGAAGGAATGAGCGGCCCCGCCAAATACCGCCACGCCGACGTGGGCGGCTGCGTGGATGCCACGCTGGAAACCCGTGCCGACGGCACCCAGATCCTGCGCTCCACCGAAGGGCTGCGCTGGTTCCCTGATCGTTTGACCGACGCACTGGAGCAATGGGCCTCCGAGGCGCCCGACCGCACCCTGGTGGCCAAGCGCGACCCGCGTGCGCCGTGGAACGGCGACTGGCGCCGTGTGAGCTATGCCGAGTTTCTGTGCAATGTGAAGGCGGTGGGTCAGGCGCTGATTGAACGTGGCTTGTCCCAAGAGCGGCCGCTGGCCATCCTCAGCGACAACGACATCGAGTACCTCACGCTGGCCTTTGGCGCCATGTGGGTGGGTGTGCCCTATGTGCCGGTGTCCTCCGCCTATTCGCTGATCTCGCAGGACTACGGCAAGCTGCGCCATGTGTTCGACACGGTCACGCCGGGCATGGTGTTCGCCTCCAGTGCGGCCTATGCCAAGGCCATCCAGGCGGTGGTGCCGGCCGACGTGCCGGTGGTGCTGACCGAAGGTGGCATCGACGGCCGTGCGGTGCTGAGCGTGGCTGACCTGCTGGCCACCGTGCCAGGCGAAGCCGCCGCCGCCGCCCATGCCAAAGTGGGCCCCGACACGATTGCCAAATTCCTGTTCACCTCGGGCTCTACCAAGCAGCCCAAGGGCGTGGTGAACACCAACCGGATGATCTGCGCCAACCAGCAGATGATCCACCAGTGCCTGAACTTTTTGGCCACCGAGCCACCGGTGCTGGTGGACTGGCTGCCCTGGAACCACACCTTCGGTGGCAACCACAACGTGGGCATCGTGGTCTACAACGGTGGCACGCTCTACATCGACGGCGGCAAGCCCACGCCCAAGGGCATGGCTGAGACGCTGCGCAACCTGCGCGAGATCTCGCCCACGGTGTACTTCAACGTGCCCAAGGGCTTCGAGGAAATCGCCACGGCGATGGACACCGACCCGGTGTTGCGCAAGAGCCTGTTCGCCAAGGTCAAGGCCTTCATGTTCGCTGGCGCGGGCTTGAGCCAGGCCGTGTGGGACAAGCTTGAAGCCCATGCCGAGGCCGAGGTGGGCGAGCGCATCCGCATCATCACCGGCCTGGGCATGACCGAGACCGCACCCTCGTGCACCTTTGCCGTGGGCACGAATGTGAAATCCGGCTGGATCGGCCTGCCGGCGCCTGGCGTGGAAGTGAAGCTGGTGCCCGATGCCTCGGGTGACCCGTTTGCCAAGACCGAGATCCGCTTCCGTGGCCCCAACGTGATGCCGGGCTACTGGCGCGCGCCCAACGAAACCAGCGAGGCCTTTGACGAAGAGGGCTTCTACAAAACCGGCGACGCGGTGAAGTTTGTCGACCCTGCGCACCCCGCCAGTGGCATGGCCTTCGACGGCCGCATTGCCGAAGACTTCAAGCTCAGCACGGGCACCTTCGTGAGCGTGGGGCCGTTGCGCGCCAAGATCATCGCGGCCGGCGAACCCTGCATACAAGATGCCGTGGTTACCGGCTTGAATCGCGACGAGATCGGCCTGCTGGTGTTCCCGCGGGTTGATGAAGTGCGCAAGCTGGCCGGCGTGCACAGCGGCGTGCCGTTCCCTGATGTGCTGCACCAGCCCAAGGTGCGAGCTTTCTTCCAGGGCGTGGCCGACAAGCTCTGGGCCAGTGGCACCGGCAGCGCCAACCGGCCGGGTCGCATGCATGTGCTGGCCGAGCCGCCGGCCATCGACAAGGGCGAGGTCACCGACAAGGGCTCCATCAACCAGCGCGCTGTGCTGGCCACCCGCGCGGCGCTGGTGGAAGCGCTGTACGAGGGCGGCGAGAGCGACCCCTTCCTGATCCTGCCGAAACGATGACCCCCACGCGCCAAGGCAAAGTCAACATGTCGAACAACTGTGAGAGGCCGTCAACATGAACATTCAAGGACAAGCCGCCATCGTCACCGGCGGTGGCTCGGGCCTAGGCGAGGCCGTGGCGCGTGAGCTGGCCCGCCTGGGCGCCAAGGTGGCCGTGCTGGACGTGAACGAAGACGGCGCCCGCCGCGTGGCCGCCGACATCGGTGGTGTGGCGGTGCGCTGCGACATCTGCGACACGGCTTCGGTCAACGCCGCGCTGGACGCCGGCGAGGCCGCGCACGGCGTGGCCCGCATCGTGATGAACATCGCCGGCATCGGCACCGCCAAGCGCATCCTGCAAAAGGACGGCTCGCCCGCGCCGCTGGAAGACTTCGAGCGTGTGGTGAGGGTCAACCTGATCGGCAGCTACAACGTCACGCGCTTGGCCGTGGCCCGCATCGCCAAGCTCGAAGCGATGGACGACGGCGAGCGCGGCGTGGTGGTGAACACCGCCTCGGTGGCCGCGTTCGACGGCCAGGTGGGCCAGGAGGCCTACTCGGCCAGCAAGGGCGGCGTGGTGGGCATGACCCTGCCGCTGGCGCGCGACCTGGCGCAATTTGGCATCCGCGTCTGCACCATCGCCCCCGGCCTGTTTGCCACGCCGCTGATGAAGACCCTGCCCGAAGCCGTGCAGGCCTCGCTGGCCGAATCCATCCCCTTCCCCAAGCGCTTGGGAAAACCCGAAGAGTTCGCGGCCCTGGCCGCACATATCGTCAGCAACACGCACCTGAACGGCGAAGTGATTCGCCTGGACGGCGCACTGCGCATGGCACCGCGCTGACTTCCTTCACCCCGCCAACCCCTGTCAACAAGCCCCCCGGAGACAAGACCATCATGAAGAAGACCATTTTGCGCACGGCCCTGGCCGCCGCCGCGTTGAGCCTGGGCGCCAGCGCCGCGCTGGCCGACATCACAATCGGCATCAGCCTGCCGCTGACCGGCCCGGCTTCGGGCCTGGGCATCCCCATGGGCAATGCGATCAAGCTCTGGCCCAAGACCATTGCCGGCGAAAAGCTCAACGTCATCGTGCTCGACGATGCCACCGATCCGACCAAGGGCACCACCAATGCCAAGCGCTTTGTCACCGAAGACAAGGTCGACATCATCATGGGCTCGGCCGCCACGCCGGTGGTCATCCCGATGGCTGGCGTGGCCTTTGAGGCCGAGACACCGCAATTCATGTTCTCGCCGGGCGTGCTGCCGGCGGGCAAGGACCTGTGGTCGTTCCGTCTGCCACAGGGCAATGCCGTGATGTCGTTCGCCATCATCGAGCACATGAAGAAGCTGGGCATCAAGACCGTGGGCTTCCTGGGCTACACCGACGCTTACGGCGAAAGCTGGCTGAGGGATTTTCAGGACCAGTCGTCGCACCTGAACGGCCCCAAGATCGTCGCCACCGAGCGCTTCGCTCGCTCTGACACCAGTGTCACCGCCCAGGCGCTGAAGCTGGTCTCGGCCAACCCGGATGCCATGCTGGTGGTGGCCTCTGGCAGCGGCGCCGCTATGCCCGAAATGGCGCTGGTCGAGCGCGGCTACAAGGGCAAGATCTACCAGACCCATGCGGCCGCCACGCGCGACCTGATGCGCGTGGGTGGCAAGGCCGTCGAGGGCACGTACGTGGTGTCGGGCCCGGCGGTGATTGCCGAACAGTTGCCCGCCAACCACCCGTCCAAGGCCGTCGCGCAGAAGTTTGTCGACCAATATGAAGCGGCCTATGGCAAGGGCAACCGCAACCAGTTTGCCGGCCATGCCTACGATGCCGTGCTGGTGCTGGAAAAGGTTGTTCCCATGGCATTGAAGAAGGCCAAGCCAGGCACCAAGGAGTTCCGAGCTGCGATCCGCGATGCCATGGAGCAGATGGGCCGCATGGTGGTGTCGCACGGCGTGCTCACCTACACCAAGGACAACCATTGGGGCTTCACCACCGAAACCGGCGTGATCCTCAAGGTGGTCAATGGCGACTGGAAGGTTGAGTAACCTGGCCCCCGGTCGCCGCGCTCCTGCCCCCGAGGGGCGCGTTCGGCTTGGGGCGGCCCGGCGTCGAACCCCGACCGCCCCTACCTTTCCTTTTCTTCAGGCTTAGATGATGGACTTTTCTATCGCGAGCATCCTCGCGCTTGACGGCGTCACCAACGGCGCCGTCTACGCGCTGCTGGCGCTGGCCACCGTGCTGCTGTTCGCGGTCACGCGGGTCATCTTCATTCCGCAGGGTGAGTTCGTCGCTTTCGGCGCGCTCACCCTGGCCATGCTGCAAACCGGTGTGGTGCCGGGCACGGTGTGGTTCTTGCTGATCCTGGCCGGCGCTGCAGCGCTGGCCGACGTGGTGAACGGCCTCAAGCATGGCCGCACCATCGGCGCTGTGTTGCCTGGTGTACTCAAGAGCCTGGTCTACCCGGTGGCGGTGTCGCTGCTGGTGATCTGGGCCGCGCCACGCCAACTGCCCTTGCTGGCACAGGCCGCGTTGACGCTGGCCCTGGTCACCCCCATCGGCGGGCTGATCTACCGCCTGGCCTATGAATCGCTGGCCGATGCCACCGTGCTGGTGCTGCTGATCGTCTCGGTGGGCGTGCACTTTGCGCTCACCGGCCTGGGCCTGTTCTTTTTCGGCGCCGAGGGTTTCCGCAATCCGCCGTTTTGGGACGAACGCTTCTCGGCCGGTCCGCTCACGCTCTCGGGCCAGACGCTGATCGTGTTCGCGGTGTCCATCGCGCTCATCGTCATGCTCTACCTGTTCTTCGAGCGCTCGCTGTGGGGCAAGGCCCTGCGCGCCACGGCGGTGAACCGCCTGGGCGCGCGGCTGATGGGCATTTCGTCCACCGGTGCCGGTCGTCTGAGCTTCACGATGGCGGCCTTCATTGGTGCGCTGTCGGGCCTGCTCATCGGCCCCACCACCACCATCTTTTACGACAGCGGCTTCCTCATCGGCCTCAAGGGCTTTGTGGCGGCCGTGTTTGCCGGCCTCTCCAGCTACCCGCTGGCCCTGGTGGGCGCGCTGGGCGTGGGGCTGTTGGAGAGCTTCGGCTCCTTCTGGGCCAGTTCATTCAAGGAAGTGATCGTGTTCTCTTCGATCCTGCCGGTGCTGCTGTGGCGTTCGCTGCGCGACCCCCACGCCGAGGAGCACTGACATGAAACTCATGAAGTTCCTGCTGCCCGCCTTCTGCGTGGCCATGCTGCTGGTGCCGGCCTTGCCGGTGCCCGAGTTCTGGATCACCCAGCTCAACTACATCGGCCTGTACGCCACCGTCTCGCTGGGCCTGGTGCTGCTCACCGGAGTGGCCGGCCTCACCAGCTTCGGCCAGGCGGCCTTCGTGGGTGTGGGGGCCTATACCTCGGCCTACCTCACCACGGCCTTCGCGCTCTCGCCCTGGCTGGCGCTGTTCGTGGGCCTGGGCCTGGCCGTGGTGGTGGCGCTGCTGCTGGGCGCGCTCACGCTGCGCATGTCGGGCCACTACCTGCCGCTGGCCACCATCTGCTGGGGCCTTGCCCTGAACTACACCATGGCCAACATGGAGTTCCTGGGCAAGTACGACGGCCTGCTGGGCGTGCCGGCACTGAGCATCGGTGACATCAGCCTGGCCAGTGGCCGCGCCATGTACGTGCTGATCTGGATCGTGGCGCTGGGCGCGGCCATCGCCGTCACCAACCTGCTTGATTCGCGCACCGGCCGTGCCATCCGTTCGCTCAAGAACGGCACCACCATGGCCGAGGCCATGGGCATCTCCACCTTCCAGTACAAGCTGCTGGCCTTTGTGCTCGCGGCCATGCTGGCGGCGGTGTCGGGCTGGCTGTTCGCACACTTTCAGCGCACGGTGAACCCCTCGCCCTTCAACCTGGCCAAGGGCATCGAGTTCCTGTTCATGGCCGTGCTGGGCGGCGTGGGCCATGTCTGGGGCGCCTTCACCGGCGCGGCGGTGGTGAAGCTGGTGGAAGACCAGTTGCAGGTGCTGTTGCCAGCGCTGATCGGCACCAGTGGCAACTTCGAGACTATCGTCTTTGGCCTGGTGCTGATCCTGGTGCTGAAGTACGCGCCGGATGGCCTGTGGACCTTCGTCAAGGGCTGGGTGCCGGCGCCACAGCGCGTGCGCGACTGGGCCGATGCCGCGCCGCTGGCCGCACGCGACCACCCGCCGCGCGGCGAGCTGCTGCTGGACGTGAAGAAGGTGCGCAAGCAGTTTGGCGGCCTGGTGGCCGTGAACGACGTGAGCTTCACCATCCATGCCGGCGACATCATGGGCCTGCTGGGCCCCAACGGCGCCGGCAAGTCCACCACCTTCAACCTGGTCACCGGTGTGCTGGGCCTGACCAGCGGCGAGGTGGTGTTCCGTGGTCACCCCGTGGCCGGACTGCCCTCGCGCGACATCGCCAAGCTGGGCATGAGCCGCACCTTCCAGCACGTCAAGATGATCCCCGAGATGACGGTGCTGGAGAACGTCGCCCTGGGCGGCTACCTGCGCACAAAGAGTGGTCCCGTCCAGGCCATGCTCAAGCTCGACCGCGACGAGGAGAGGCGCCTGTTCGCCGAGGCCGAGCGCCAGTTGGCCCGCATCGGCATGGTGGACAAGATGCACGAGCTGGCCGGCAACCTGGCCCTGGGCCCGCAGCGCCTGATGGAAATCGCCCGTGCGCTGTGCACCGACCCTTCGCTGCTGCTGCTCGACGAGCCTGCCGCCGGCCTGCGCCTGAAGGAGAAGCAGGCCCTGGCCGATGTGCTGCGCCAGCTCAAGGCCGAGGGCCTGTCCATCCTGCTGGTGGAGCACGACATGGACTTCGTGATGGGCCTGGTCGACCACATCACCGTGATGGAGTTCGGCACCAAGCTGATGTCGGGCACGCCCGCCGAAGTGCAGGCCAGCCCCGAGGTCCGTGCGGCCTACCTGGGCACGGAGCATTGAGATGACAAACATACTTTCTGTCCAGGGCCTGCACGCCGGCTACGGCAAGGCCGAGGTGCTCTCGGGCATCAACCTCGAACTGCCCAAGGGTGCGGTGGTGACGGTGATCGGCCCCAACGGCGCCGGCAAGTCCACCACGCTCAATGCCCTGATGGGCGTGCTGCCCAGCAAGGGCCACATCGTGTTCGACGGCCAGGACGTGGTGGACATGACGCTGGAAGAGCGCGTGATGGCCGGCCTGGCCCTGGTGCCCGAGAAGCGCGAGCTGTTCGGCACCATGGCCGTGGAAGACAACCTGGTGCTGGGCGGCTTCAAGCCCATGCGCCAGGGCGTGCCCAACTGGCGCAGCACGCTCGACGAGGTCTACACCATCTTCCCGCGCCTCAAGGAGCGTCGCACCCAGCTGGCCGGCACCCTCAGTGGCGGCGAGCGCCAGATGCTGGCCGTGGCCCGCGCGCTGATGAGTCGGCCCAAGGTACTGATGCTCGACGAGCCCAGCCTGGGCCTGGCCCCACTGGTGGTGCGCGAGATCTTCAAGACCATCACCCAGCTGCGCAGCACCGGCGTGAGCATTTTGCTGATCGAGCAGAACGCCCGCGCCGCGCTGGAAGTGGCCGACTACGGCTACGTGCTGGAAACCGGTGCCGTGGCGCTGGAAGGCGAGGCCAGCGACCTGGCCACCGACCCGCGCGTGATCGACACCTACCTGGGCGCGAAGAAGCATTGACCTTCGAGAGACCTGTGGCACCGGCTCGGCCGGGCCGCCGGTGTGCCTGAAGCGGAACCTGGAGCAAGAAGACCATGTGGCAATACACCCCCCCGCTGCGCGACATGCGCTTCGTCATCGACGAAGTGCTGCAGGCGCCCGCTGCCTGGCCCGCCATGCAGGGCTTTGAGGAGCTGGATGCCGACATGGCCGCCCAGGTGCTGGAAGAGGCGGGCCGCTTTGCCAGCGAAATCCTGGCACCCACCAACGGGCCCGGCGACCTGGAAGGCTGCAGCTGGCAAGACGGCGAGGTGACCACGCCCGCTGGCTACAAGGCCGCCTATCGGGCCTTTGTGGACGGCGGCTGGCCGGCGCTGGCTTGCGACCCCGAGTGCGGTGGCCAGGGCCTGCCGGAGTTGCTGAACGCCGCGCTGTTTGAGATGCTGGTGGGGGCCAACCACGCCTGGACCATGTACCCCGGCCTGCTGCACGGCGCCTACGAGGTGCTGCACCAGCACGCCAGTGGCTGGTTGCGCGACACCTATCTGCCCAAGGTGACCAGTGGCGAGTGGCTCAGCACCATGTGCCTCACCGAGTCGCACGCCGGCTCCGACCTGGGCCTGCTGCGCACCCGCGCTGTGCCCAACGCCAATGGGTCGTACTCGATCACCGGCAACAAGATCTTCATCTCGGGCGGCGACCAGGACATGACGCCCAACATAGTGCACCTGGTGCTGGCCCGTTTGCCCGATGCGCCCCCGGGCACCAAGGGCATCTCGCTGTTTCTGTGCCCGAAGTGGCTGCCCGACGGCACGCGCAACGCCGCGCGCTGCGACAGCATCGAGAAGAAGATGGGCCTCAAGGGCAGCGCCACCAGCGTGATGAGCTTCGATGGTGCCACCGGCTGGCTGCTGGGCGAGCCGCACCGTGGCCTGCAGGCCATGTTCCTGATGATGAACGCCGCGCGCCTGCACGTGGCCATGCAGGGCATGGGCCACCTGGAGGCGGCCACGCAGAACGCGCTGGCCTACGCCGCCGAGCGGGTGCAGTCGCGTGCGCCCACCCGACCCGATGGGGCCGCCAAGGGCCCCGCCGATCCCATCGCCTATCACCCCAGCATGCGCCGCCAGCTCTGGACCCTGCAGGCGCGCACCGAGGCCGCCCGCGTGCTGTGCTACTGGACGGCGCAGGCGCTGGACGAGCAGGCCCGCCACCCCGATGCGGTCGTGCGCGCCGCAGCCGGCGACCGGGCCACCTTGCTCACCCCGGTGCTCAAGGCCTTCCTCACCGACCTGGGCCACTATGGCGCCGACCGCGCGCTGGGCATTTGGGGTGGCCATGGCTACATCCATGAGTACGGTATCGAACAACTGGTGCGCGACAGCCGGATCGCGCTGATCTATGAGGGCACGAACGAGATCCAGGCCATTGACCTCGTGGTGCGCAAGATCCTGCCCGACGGCGGTGTGAAGTTTGGCGCGCTGCTGGACTGGGCCAGCGCCCAGTGCGAGGGCGGCGCGCAGGCGCAAGCCGCACGTGCCGGCCTGCAGGCGCTGCGCGAGGCCGTGGCAGCCTTGCAGGCCGACGCGGCGGCCGACGCCGAGCTGCCCTTCCGCGCCGCCGACGATCTGCTGTTCGCGGTGGGCGAGGCACTGCTGGCCTGTGCATGGGAGCGCGCCGACGCGGTGGCCGCGCAGCGCCTGGCCGCAGGGCAGGGCGACGCCGTCTTCTACCAGCGCAAGCGCCAGTTGGCTCAGTACCAGCGCGACTGGCTCAGCGGTGAGCTGATCCAGCGCCTGGTGGCCGTGCGCGCCGCGCGCGCCGAATTGCCCTTCATCCCGACCGTATGATGGCTTGGATGGCCGTTGCAGACACCCCCGACACCGCAGCAGGTGTCAGCGCGCGCGCGCGCGGTTTGGGGCTGGACCAGAGCGGCCTGACCCATCTGGTGGGCTACGCGGCCACGCGGGCCTCGGTAGCGCTGAAGAAGCACTTCCACAAGCACCTGGGGCCGCTCAAGCTCAAGGCGGTGGAGTTTTCCATCATGGTCCTGGTAGATACGAATGCTGAGGTGAACCAGAAGCAGTTGGGCCAGGCACTGGACGTCTCGGCCCCTAACCTGGCGGTGACGCTGGACCGCATGGCACAGCACGGCTGGGTGCGCCGTGAGCGCAGCGAGCGCGACCGGCGTGCCCAGCTCATCCGCCTCACGCCTGAAGGCCAGGCGCTGATACGCCGCGCCCGCAAGCTCAGCCAGACCATGGAAGTGGAACCGCTCAAGGTGCTGTCGGCGGCCGAACAGGCGCTGCTGATCGAGCTGCTGCAGCGCGTGGCCCAGGGCAAGCGCAGCAAACCCAGCGACTGAGTGGAGCACCCGGTTGCGGCGTACCGCTACCACCCTCAGAGAGGGTACACAGGCCGCTTCGGAGCGGCCGTGCGCTGGCCTGTGCGCGCTGGCCCGACAATCGGCGCATGAACAAGGCTTTCACCAAGGAAAGCGACGGCGACGACGACGAAGACAGCGCCGCGCTGCCGCCCATCCCCGCCGGCGGCAAGAACTACATGACGCCAGCCGGCCACCATGCGCTGCGCGCCGAACTGCTGCAGCTCATCGACGACGAGCGGCCCAAGGTGGTCGAGGCCGTGCACTGGGCCGCGTTGAATGGCGACCGCAGCGAGAACGGCGACTACATCTACGGCAAGAAGCGGCTGCGCGAGATCGACCGCCGCATCCGCTTCCTCACCAAGCGGCTCGACATCGCCGAGGTGGCCGACCCGTCGGCCCACCATGGCCACGACCAGATCTTCTTCGGCGCCACCGTCACCTACGCCAACAGCAAGGGCGAGGAGCGCACCATCACCATCAAGGGCATCGACGAGGTGGACCACCTGGCCGGCGAGGTGAGCTGGGTCTCGCCCATTGCTCGCGCCTTGCTCAAGGCCCGCGAGGGCGACGAGGTGACCCTGATGACGCCCGGTGGGCTGGAGACCCTGGAGGTGCTGGAGGTTCGGTACCCCGCACCAAGGCCAGACTAGGGTCGCACGCGCTGCACCTTCAGCACGATGGGGTTGCGCTTCAAGGTGCGCAGCACGTCGGCCAGGTGCAAACGGTCGCGCACGCTGACCAGTAGCTTCAGCTCGGCCGTTTCGTCTGGGGGCTCGTCGCCCATGTCGATGTGGGTGATGTCGGCCTCGGCACTGCTCACGGCCTGCGCCACCTGGGCCAGCGCGCCCTTGCCGTTCTTCAGCAGCATCTGGATGGCCACTTCGAAGGCGCGCGTGGGTTCCTCGGCCCACTCCACCTGCATCCAGCGCTCGCGGTCGCGCTCGAACAAGCGCTTGCCCACCTGGCAATCGGTGGTGTGCACCACCAGACCTTCACCTCGACCAAGGTAGCCAACGATGGCGTCGCCGGGAATGGGCCGGCAACAGGTGGCCATGGTGATGGAGGCGCCCTCGGAGCCGTCGATCACGACGAAGTTCTGGGTGGGCGTGTTGTCATCGGTCGCGTAGCGCCCCAGGCTCAGCGTCACGGCGTCGGGCAGCTTGCCCTGCTCGCGCAGCAACTGGGCCATGCGCTTGGCTACGATGGTGGCGATCTTCTTGCCAAGGCCGATGTCGAGCAGCAGGTCGCCCGGTGTGCGGTTGCCACTCCAGCGCAGCAGTGGTGCCCAAACGGTGGCCTCGGGGCCGGCGTCTGGCTCGCGCGCCGGCATGCCCAACCCTTCGGCGCGCAAGGCCTGGCTGAGCATCTTCTCGCCCAGCATCTGCGACTCTTCGTGCTCCAGGTTCTTCAAGTAGTGGCGCACCTTGGAGCGGGCGCGGCCCGTGCGCACGAAGTTCAACCAGGCGGGGTTGGGGCGGGCGCCGGGGGCGGTGATCACCTCTACCACGTCACCAGAGCGCAGTTCGGCCCGCAGCGGTGCGGGCTCGCTGTTGATCTTCACGGCCACGCAATGGTCGCCCACATCGGAGTGGATGGCGTAGGCAAAGTCGACGGCCGTGGCGCCGCGCGGCAGCGCCAGGATCTTGCTCATGGGCGTGAACACGTAGACCGCGTCGGGCACCAGGTCGATCTTGACGTGCTCCAGGAACTCGGCCGCGTCGCGGGTCTCGTCCTGAATATCCAGCAGCGACTTGAGCCACAGCGCGCCCAGGCGCTGCGCCACGTCGGTGGGGTTGCTGCCCTTCTGGCCCACCTTGTAGAGCCAGTGCGCGGCAATGCCGGCCTCGGCCACGGCGTGCATTTCCTCGGTGCGGATCTGGAACTCGATGGCCGTGCCCAGCGGGCTCACCAGCGTGGTGTGCAGCGACTGGTAGCCATTGGGCTTGGGGATGGCGATGTAGTCCTTGAAGCGGCCCGGCACCGGCTTGTAGAGCTGGTGCAGCACGCCCAGTGCCTGGTAGCAATCGAACAGCGCCGGCACGACGATGCGAAAGCCGAAGATGTCGGTGACCTGTGCGAAACCGGCGTGCTTCTCGCGCATCTTGCGGTAGATGGAGTAGACGGTCTTCTCCCGCCCGCTCACCTCGGCCTTCATCTTGGCGTGGGCAAAAGCCTTGACCACGTCGTCTTGCACGCGCGAGACGATGTCACGGCGGTAGCCACGCGCGCGCAGCACGGCTTTTTCCAGCGCGCCATGGCGCCAGGGGTTGATGTTCGAGAACGAGAGCTCCTGCAGCTCGCGGTAGGTCTGGTTCAGGCCCAGGCGGTGGGCGATGGGGGCGTAGATGTCCAGCGTCTCGCGGGCAATGCGGCCACGCTTGTTGGCCACCATGGCCGACATGGTGCGCATGTTGTGCAGCCGGTCGGCGAGCTTGATGAGGATGACGCGAACGTCACGCGACATGGCCAGCAGCATCTTGCGGAAAGACTCGGCCTGCCCTTCCTCGCGGGTCGAGAACTGCAGCTTGTCCAGCTTGGTCAGACCGTCCACCAGCTCGGCTGTGGGGGCGCCAAAACGTTCGATCAGCTCCGGTTTGGTGATACCGCAGTCTTCCATGGCATCGTGCATCAGCGCTGCCATGATGGCCTGGGCGTCGAGCCGCCAGTTGGCCACCAGGCCTGCCACTGCGATGGGGTGGGTGATGTAGGGCTGGCCGCTGGCGCGGAACTGACCCAGGTGGGCCTCGTCGGCGAACTTGTAGGCGTCGCGCACCAGCTTCAAGTCGGCCTTGCCGAGGTAGCCCAGGCGCTCCGACAACTCGGCGAAGGTGTTTGTCTCGGGCGCACGGGCCAGCACATCGGCCGCCAACGCGCGCGACCGCCCTTGCAAGGCGGAAGGCAACAACTCGGCCGCGAATGATCGGATACCCATGGCCCGAATTTAGCCGAGAACAGATGGCCCCAAACGAGAACGGGCGCCCTGGGGCGCCCGTTTCGCGAATTCAGTGAAGCCTGATGATCAGGTCGGCACCTTGCGCAGCATCTCGATGCCCACTTCGCCGGCGGCGATTTCGCGCAGCGCGGTCACTCCGGGCTTGTTCTTCGACTCGACCTTGGCTGTGTGGCCCTGGCTCAGCATGCGCGCACGGTAGGTGGCCGCCAGCACGAGCTGAAAGCGGTTGGGGATCTTGACGAGGCAGTCTTCAACGGTGATGCGGGCCATGGGCGGATCCTGTCTTCTTGCAATGTGTTTGGGCCGGTAGGCTCAAACAAGGTTCAGCGCGCTGAAAACCGAGGACTTGGCGCGGCGTTGGGCCGCGTACTTCAGGCGCTGGGAGTGAACAACGGTTTTCAGATCGAAAAGCGCTGTCTCGAACAAGCTGTTGATTATAACGTAGTCGAAGTGCCTGGCCTGGGCCACTTCCTCGTGGGCATTAACCATGCGTCGGGCGATCACTTCAGGGCCATCCTCGCCGCGGCGCTTGAGTCGTTGTTCCAGTTCCTTCCAACTGGGCGGCAGGATGAAGATCAGCACTGCATGGGCGAACAACTGCTTGATCTGCAGCGCACCCTGCCAGTCGATCTCCAGCACCACGTCTTCACCGGCCATCAACCGGGCTTCAATGCCCAACCGCGAAGTGCCGTAGCTGTTGCCATGCACTTCGGCCCACTCGAAGAACTCAGCCCGGTCGATCATGGCCTGGAACTCGGGCGGGCTGACAAAGTGGTACTCGCGGCCGGCCTGCTCTTGGCCGCGCGGTGCCCGGGTGGTGTGCGAGACCGAGACGCTCAAGTGCGAATCCAGTTCCAGCAGCGCCTTGACCAGGCTGGATTTGCCTGCGCCGCTGGGCGCCGCGACGACGAAGAGGTTGCCGGGTGTTTCCATGAGCGCAATAGCTTAGCCGAAGATGGGACAGGCCTCGTCTGTTCGTGCGATGCCGCCCGCAGCCGGGCAGGTTCCTACTCGTGAGAACATTCCCGGTGAATCCAAACATTGCCATGCAACGCTCGCCAGACACTTCTTTGCAACTCCACAGGCCCATGAGGGATGCTGCATGACCGACCGTGCGCCCATCCATGTGGCCCTGGTGGAGGACGACCCTGGCGTGCGTACCCGCCTGGCTCGGGTCATCAATGCCGACGATTCGCTGAAGTTTGTGTACGCGGCCTCGTCGGTCACCGACATCCTGGCCTGGCTGGGTGACAACGCGGTGGACATCCTGCTGGTGGATCTGGGCCTGCCAGATGGCTCAGGCCTGGACGTGATACGCCGCTGCCGGCGCATGCAACCTGCCTGCGCCGTGCTGGTGGTGACAGTGTTCGGTGACGAGCGCAACATGCTGCAGGCCTTTGAGGCTGGTGCCGGCGGCTACATCCTGAAAGATGGCACCGAGGCTGACCTGGCCAACCATGTCACCCAGTTGCATGCCGGTGGCGCGCCCATGTCGCCGCTGATCGCCAGGCAACTGCTGGTGCGCTGGCAGGCCAACGCCGCCGAGGCTCGCAGCGAGGCTGCCGCAGCAGCAGCCTATGCGGCCGCAGCGGGCGGCAACGACGGCCGCGAATCACTTTCGCCACGCGAAGCACAGGTGCTGGACATGGTGGCCCGGGGCTTCACTTATGCCGAGGTGGCGCAGCGCATGGGGCTGTCGCTCTCCACCGTGCGCACCCATGTGCGCAATATCTACGGCAAGCTTGACGTGCACAACAAGACCGAAGCGGTATTCGAGGCCCGGCACCTGGGCCTGCTGAGGTGAGCTGAGCATGCGCGCAGGCTGGGTGGCCAGGGCTGTACCACTCGTCCTCGGTGGTTGCTTGTGGTGGGGTCTGGCCGTGCGAGCGTTCGCACAGCCCGCACCCGCCGCCGATTGCGCCAGTCGAATCGTCAGTGTCGACCACGCCCAGGCCGAGTTGCGGCCTGATGGCCTGCCTGCCATACAGGCAGAAGTGACCTTGGCCCACCGTTGGGATCTGGCCTATCCCGGTCGGGGTGGCAGCGTTACCTACCATGCGCAACTGCAAACGCCCTGCGTACCCGATCAGCCCATGGCGCTGATGATTGCCAAGGTAGGCAACCAGGCCGCCGTGCGCGTGAACGGCGCTCTGGTGGCTCAGTTGGGCGAGTTGGGCAACCCGACCTACGACGCCGCCAAGGCGGCCCAACTGGTGGTGGTGCCGGCCACGCTGCTGCGGCGAGACGGCCTGAACGAACTGAGCATCGACGCGACACTGCAACGCCAGCGTGCGGGCGGGCTGTCAATGATCCTCTACGGCCCGCAAGCGGCCATGAACGCGGTGGCGCTGGACCAGTTCCGCTGGCGCTTCGTGGGGCCACTGGTGATTGCACTGAGCCTGGCGGTGATGGGCACCATGGCACTGGCGCTGTGGTGGCGCCAGCGCGATCCGCTCTATGGCACCTTTGGCCTGGCTGCCTGGCTGGGCGTGTTGCGCAACCTCGACCAAGTCTGGCCCGATGTGCCCATCCCCTGGCCGCTGTGGGGTGCCGTCGTGGCCATCTGCTACGCCTGCCACCTGGCCATGATATGCCGCTTCACGCTGGGCGCGCTGAACCTGGTTACACGCCGCATGGCCAGGTTCATTGCGACCGTGATGGGGCTGGTGACGGTGTTGGCGGCGGCCTCGTTTGCCTTCGGCCAGCCCCAACTTTGGACGCTTGGCCTGGCTTTGCTGGTACCGCTGGGCGTGCTGTCTTGCGCCAACGTGTTTCAGGCTGCCTGGGTGCGGCGCTTGCCCATCGCCTGGGTGCTCACCGTGGCGGGCGCGCTGGCCATTGCTGCAGGCGTGCACGATCTGGTCTGGGTGCGCATCACGCACTCCAGTGGGCTGGTGAAGACCTACACCAGCGACGCCATGTTCGCCTTCGTGCTCATCATGGCCGGTCTGGTGGTGGAGCGTTACAGCCGCACCGTGCTGGAGTTTCGCGCGCTCAACGCCGAACTGGCCGAACGCGTGGCCGAGCGCGAGCGGCAACTCGGGCAGGCCTTCGAAGCCCTTCGGGCGCGCGAGAAGGAGCAAGCGGTGATGGACGAGCGCCAGCGCATCATGCGCGAGATCCACGACGGCGTGGGCTCGCAACTGGTGGGTCTGCTCAACATGGTGCACCAGCCCGAATGCATGCCGCAGGACGTGGAAGACCATGTGAAAGACGCGCTGGACGAGATGCGCATGGCCGTGGATTCCATGCAGCCGCTGTATGGTGAGCTCACCACTGCACTGGCCACGCTGCGCTACCGTTTGCAACCACGCTTGCAGGCTGCCGGCATCGAGGTGGTGTGGGAGATGGGCGATTTGCCACCCATGCCGCAACTGAGCCCGCACGCGGTGCTGCAGATCCAGCGCTTGCTGCTGGAGGCCTTCACCAATGTGCTGCGGCACTCAGGTGCCACCCAGGTGCGCATCTGGGCCGGGCCAGACCCTGACAACACCGAGGGTGTGAAGCTGAGCGTGAGCGACAACGGCTGCGGCACCGAGCAGAGCCTGCTCTCGGCTGGTGGCCAGGGTTTGGCCAACATGCGACACCGCGCTGTCACGCTGGGCGCGCGCTTGGCGCTGGATGCTGCGCCAGGCGGCGGAGTGTGTGTGACGCTGTGGCTGCCCACCACCTTGGGTGCCACTTGAAGGCGACGCCCAGCGCGCCGGGTGTCACTCGGTGTTCTGCACCTGCTCAGGGAGATCGGCCGGGAAGCCGCATGGATGCTGGGTTTCCCGGTTCGAGGTCGCTGGCGGGTACACGTGTGGGTACACAGGAATTGGGGGCTGGAGCCGGCGTCTGCTCCATACAACATACTGTGCCATGAGATCGGCCCCAGCGGCAGGCTAACGGGAGCCGCGCATCACGTTTCGGGCTTGGCCACCGGCGCGATCAACGGTGGCAGGCAGTCGGCAAAGCGCGGCTGAATCTTGCTCATGCGCTTGGCCAGGGACTCGTCGCCCGAGAGGATGGCCAACAGCATGCCGGCCATCGTGTAGAGCCCATTGGAGCTGCGCACCACGTTGGCGAGCAGTTCGACCGGATAGCCCGTCAGGCCGCGCTGGATGGCGTGGATGCCACCGTGCACGAACGAGTGCAGGGCCGGCGCATTCACTTCCTTGAAGTGGGTCAGCATTTCGACCGGACCGTGCGGTGCTTTGCCGACGATCTCGTCAAGCATCGTCTTGGCCATTGGCAGCTTGGAGGCTGCCTTCTCCGCCGCGGCATCGAGCGGGGCGACCAAGCGGTCGATATGTTCGTCCGTGGCGGCGTAGAGCAGCCACGCGGCCCGTGTCAGCGCCTCGTGCTGCAGTCGCATCATGCTGATGCCAGCGGTAGGCAGTGGGTGTGCCAACAGCGCTCGCAGTGCCACACCGTGCTCCATCGAGACTTGTGCGGCGGACAGCGAGACCAGCGTGCGCGTCGATTCATCGTGCAGAAGGACGTCATCGCCGCCCAGCATTCGGCTCAGCTCGCGCTCAAGATCGACCGAGCGATCCAGTAAGCGACCCAGGTCACCGAACGTGAGGGTCACCGCCTACACCTGAATGACATTGCTGGCCACGGCCTGGCAGTTGCAACAAGCCATTCTGCGACCGATGAGGGCGGCCCCCGAGGTCATTGGGCTGACCTATTTCTGCATCGCGTCCAGCAGTGCCTTGGCTGCGTTGGACGTCGCTTGGCCATCTGCCTTGTGACTCGAGGCCAGCAGCTTTGTCACTTGAGTCGACTTGTCGACCTTCTCAGGAAGCTGGAACTGCTTGACCAAGGCGACCCAGTTTGTGTGCGGCTTGTCGTACCAACTCAACTTCTGGAGCACCAGTTCATCGCCCGGCAGACACTCGTTGAGGTAGTACTCCCATTGGTTCTTGGTAAGCCGCTTCAGCAGTTCATCGGCGGCAGGGATGGCCGCGTGCGACACGCCATACCTGTTGCCTAGCTTGGGCGGTCAGGTAGTCGCGCAGTTCGCCTTCGGGCAGCAGGTTCTCGAAGAATGCCTGCACCTCGGGCGTGGCCTGCCGGCCGGGCTGCATCGGGATGGCGGCCAGCGACATGCGTTGGCCGGCTTCCAGCCACGTCGATGCGTACTCGAAGGCCAGCGGCGCGCTGTCGTGCACGGCACCGACCAGGTCGCTGCCGTAGTAGACATCCAGCCGGTCGGGCCGTTCCTGCATCACTTGTCCCTCACAGCGATGATGTCGAACGAGAGGCCTTGGTGCGCACCACCACTTCCAGGCCTAAGAGGTCCATGAGGTCCAGCACCTTCTGCAACTGCACCGTCGGCTTGCCGTTCTCCAGGTCGACGATGAAGCGGTTGCCGGTGTTGCCTAGGCCCGCAAGGTCCAGCTGCTTCAGCGCCAGCCGCTTGCGCTGCTCGCGGATCACGGCGCCCAACTCCACGGAGGAGCGGATCGGCGTCTCTGCGCCAGTGAAGTGACCGATCGGTAAGTATTTGGCCGACGACGGCATGGCAGGCGCTTGAAGTTACCTTCCGGTCATTTTTTGTGCCGACCCGCAGGAGGTCAAGCGAAAAGTGACTGATCGGTAATCTGTCGGGTCGGCTGCACGACCGCGTCAATCGTCCAGGTCGAAGAGGCCCGAAGCCTGCGAGATCACCCGATACCCCATGGCTTGATACCCGCGCTGCCGCCGTTCCCACATCCGAAGCAGGGCGGGATGCCCCTCGTCGACGAAGTCGACGATCCGGACGCTGTTCTTGCTTGCGTGCTCCCGGTGCAGGCGGCCGGCGTACTGCGCAAGCGTGCCCTTCCAGGAGATGGGCATCGCAAGCACCAAGGTATCCAGTGGCGCATGGTCGAAGCCTTCGCCGACCAGCTTGCCCGTCGAGAGCAGCACCCGCGGTGCATCGGCAGGCAGTGCCTCCAGGTCCTGAAGTAGTGAGGCCCGCTGCTTTGCCGACATCCGGCCGTGCAGCACGAGCAGCGGTGACAAGCGCGCGCCCAGTGCTTGGCGCAAGGCGTCCAGGTGCTCCGTCCGCTCGGTCAGGACCAAGACCTTGCCACCCGCGGTAAATGCAGCCGTCACCTCTTCGGCAACCTGGGCTGTGCGTGCGGAATCCGAGGCGATGACCTGGAACACCTGCTGGATCGGCGCATCGTCGGCCGCCCCAACTCGGGGTGTCAGGTATCGCGGGACGATCTCCAAGGTCTGCGGCGCCCCCAAAGGCTTCTCCGCGGTGTGCCGCGTTGGGCCGCACTGCATGAAGATGATGGGCTGCCGGCCGTCGCGGCGGATCGGCGTGGCGGTCAACCCGAGGACGTACTTCGCATTGGCCCGCTTCAGGATCGCCTCGAAGGAGAACGCCGAGAGGTGGTGACACTCGTCCACCACGATGTGTCCATAGTCCTCGACCAGCGCGTTGACTTCGCCCTGGCGGCACAGCGACTGCATCAAGGCGATGTCGATCAGTCCAGTGGGCTTCGACTTGCCGCCGCCGATTGCACCGATGCTGGGTCCACTACCACCTCCGCCATCGGTCGCGGCCAAGAAGGTCTGCAGTCGCTCGCGCCATTGACGCAGCAACTCGGCCCGATGGACCAGGATCAAGGTGTTCACGCCACGTGCAGCGATCTGCGCAGCTGCCGTCACCGTCTTGCCGAAGGCCGTCGGCGCGCACAACACACCGGTGTCGTGGGCCAGCATGGCGTCGACTGCCTGCTGCTGGTCGGGCCGGAGCGCGCCACGAAACTGCACCTGCAGCGCCGTCCCGGCTGATCGCTCGTCGTGCAGTTCTGGCCGGATGCCGTTCTCGCGCAGCAAGGTGAGCGCTGCTTCCAGGCACCCTCGCGGCAGGGCGATGTGTTGGGGAAAGTCTTCTGCACAGCCAATGACCCGGGGCTCATCCCACACCGGAAGGCGCATGGCCTGTGCCTTGTAGAACTCAGGGTTCTGGAAGGCGGCCAGGCGGATCAGCCGGTTGGCCAGAGGTTGTGGCAAAGCGGCCTTCTCGAAGTACACCAGGTTGGCAAGCGTGATCTTCAGTGAGGCCGGCATCGGGCCGGGCAATCGGCTGGACGCCAGCTCCTGCCGACGCCACGGCGTGGCCTGGTCCTCGCTGTCGATGAAGGTCACGTCGAGAGGATGGCTGCCGCGGATGGCGCGCAGGATCGTGGGCTCGATGTCCGCAGGCGACATCTTCGGCATGCCGGCCAGGAAGGCCCACTGGTCGTTGTGGGCCTGCAAGTCACGGTCGACGAACACGCTACCGCCGCTTTCACGGGGCGCCTTCTGCAGCGGCAAGGCGATCAGGTTGCCGAAGCCTCCCTTCGGCATCGTGTCCTGGTTCGGAAACAGGCGGTCGTAGGAGCTGAGCTTCAACTGGCGGGTGCGCGCGCAGGTGTGGCTGATGAGGGCGGTACCCAGTCGCCGGGCATCGCGTGCCGACACCCGGGCGGAGAAGAAGATCCAGGCGTGTGCCCCATTGCCGGAGCGGGAAACCTCGAGCGCGACCGGCACGCCCAGCGCACCACAGGAGCCGGCGAAGGCGCGTGCATCCTCGCGCCACTCTGCATCGTCGAAGTCCACCGCCAGGAAGTGGCAGGTGTCATCAATCAGCAGCGGATACACCCCTACGGTGTGCCGTCCTGCAAGGTGGTCGAAGACAGTCTGGCCCGTGACCGGGATCAACGCGCGGTGCTCGCAGTCGCCGCACTTGATCAGCGGCTTTTCGCAGATGCCGGCCCGCCACTCGTTCGCGCACGCTGGCGAGTAGCCCGATTTGCCGGCCTTGCTCTCCCAGCGTACCGGGTAGACGTCTTCCCTGCCGCGGAACAGGCTGGCGAAGAGCTTCACTTTCTCTTCGGGGCTCAAGCGCGCACTCGACTCGGAGGCCGGTTCCGGTTGTTCTTGCGCCCAGACGATCCCGTGTTGACGCAGTAGGGCTTTCAGACGAGTGTTTTCGGCCTGCAGCAGAGCGAGTTGTTCCCGGTCGTCTCCATGCATCGCGCCGTTTCCCCAGGTCGGCTCAGGTTCCGCTTGCCTGCTTGAGCCAAGGGAGCGAGGTGTAGAGCACGCAAACCATCCCGTAGGCGTCTTCGAAGTCCGGAAGTTCACCGTCGACTTCGTCTGCCAGGCTGTCGTAGTCCGCTCGTGCCATGGCCTTGACCTGGGCGTCCAGGATGGACTCAGGCTCGGCGGTAATGCCACGTTCAGCGCATGACTGCCGGAGCACCTGCAGCAGGCGCGCCCGTTCGATCTCATTCGTCGGTGTCACGCCGTGTGTCACGAGCAAGTGGAGGTCGTATACGTCCTGCCGGCGGTTTCGGCGTCGCACTGGTTGCTGCAACAGGGAACGCAGCTTTTCGGCGATGACGTTGAGATGGCTGTAGGCCTGCAGTTCTTGGCCGTCGCACAAGCGCAGAACCTCCACGTCAAGAACGGCTTCGTTGTAGCTGTAGTCGATCTCGACCACGTGGGGTGACTGCAATTGCAGAAGGCGCTGCAGTTGGCGGGCATTGCTGCGAGCCGCATACCCGATGCCGATGGTCAGCGTTGGGAACGTGGCGTTGGAGCGCGGCGGGTTGAGCTTCGCACGTTGTCGCCGACACAGGGTGTCGTAGCCGAACGCGTCGTTGAACCGCTCGAGCTGCTGGTCGAGTTCGGCAAGCAAGGCTTGCTCCGATCCGGACGCGTATTTCTCGCGGGTGGAGAAGTCGACGTCACGCGTAAAGCGAGTGCTGTCATACCGGATGGCCATGAGCAGGCCACCCTTCATGATCATCTGGGTTCGCAGCGGTGCCGAGTCGCTGATCGCAGAAATCACGATGTGCACCGCCTCGCGAAAGCCGCGATGCTGTTCGTCGCCGCGCGACACCCAGGCGGCCAGATCGACCGGACTCAGTTGTGCGTCACTCACCATCGGCGGCGTCTTCGGCGCGTTGGAGTTGTGGCACGTTGAGCGACAGTTTCCAGGTGTCGGAGTAGTCGGCCGCGTACTCTGCATCCGGGTCGAGCTTGCGGGAGCCGCCGCGCTGTGCGAATGCCTTCCAGGCTTCGATGGCGGGAAGCGACAAGCGGCAGACCTCGGTCAGCACGTAGCCGGCCCGAACCTTGTCGATGGGCGCTCCGTGGCGATCTATCTCGTCGACGATGAGGCTCGCGTATCGTTTGGCCTGGCCTCGATAGATGTCCAGGACGTGCTGCATGTCGCCGCAGAGTCCGGGCTCCCGCAGCATGTCGAGGAAGGTACGGCCGACCGTGGCCACGCACAGCGGTGAGCCCGCGATCCTGCGGAATGCGCCCATCTGGCTGCGTTCATGAAACTGAATGACGGTTCGGTCGATCACAGTCAGGGTGGGGCGTGTCAGCCGTGGGAGGCCGGACGCCTTGTAGCGCTCGAGCTGGTCACCAAGATCCCGGCTCATCCTCTGACTGGCTTGCATGCGCCACTCCTTCAGCGGGGGGGTGGACATGAACAGCGTCTTCGGGAATCGATCCGTCAGCCCGTGGTACTCCATCGCGCTGAGGTGTGAGACGTACGCAAATGGGTCTAGGCTGCAGGCGATCTCTGCGGGCGTGGCCGTCTTTCGCCCGAAGAGTCGGTATCCAGTAGGTGTGGACGCCGTCGACGGGATGGGGGACAACAGTCGCACCTGAACCAGTGACTGGACCACGGCCTGGTAAGCCGGCTTCAGGGCAGTCGTCGGCGATGCGACTTCACTCGTTGCAAGTGCCTCGAAGAGCAGTCGCCCGAGTTTGTAGGGGGAGATGGCGGGCGCGTCAATTGCCGCAAGCGCGTCGGCCAGGACTGGAAGCGCCGAGTCGCTTTTCTCCGGAGCAGCTTGTGGATGTAGTGTTCGAGTCATGTATGCTGCGTCCTTAGGACGCAGCATACATGACTCGAAGTGCATCTGTCAACCCCCTCTCTGTCCGTCTTCCTGGTACACCCGTACAATACGTCCTAAGGACGTATTGTACGGGTGTACCATGTAAGCGACGATGGCGGGCGGTTCTCGACCACGCCATTGCAGTTCCACCGAAACTTGCCAGGCGGCACGCCGGCATGGTGCCGGTGACTCGTCAATGAGACTTGCTGCGGTTATGGGGCGGCGTGGCTTCCAGCTTCACCAGCAATTGCCCCCACGCTCCGAGCGCCCGCCGCCGCTCCTCGAAGTAGTCGTGCCGGTTGTAGACGCCTTCCACGCCCTTGAGCTTGTGGTTCAGACAACGCTCGGCCACGTGCGGCTCCACGCCCAGGGCGGCCAGGTGGGTGCGGGCAGTGCGGCGGAAGTCGTGCACCGTAAAGTGGGGCAGGCCGTGCTTCACCTTGCCCATCGCCACGCCGAGGGTCGACTCGCAGACGTGCGGCACCATGCGGGTTTGGAGCTTTCGCGCCGGCAGCACGTACGCGGCGTTGCAGGCCAGCTCCTTCAGCTTCTGCAGCCACTCCACCGCCATGGACGGCAGCGGGATGTCCAGCGGCTGGCCGGTCTTGGTGCGGATGCCGGGCAGGTGCCACACCGGCGGGTCGGCCTCCAGCTCGAACTCGTCCCAGCGGGCGGCGATCAGCTCGCCCTTGCGCACGGCCAGCAGCAACAGCAGCTTTACGGTCAGTTCGTTCTGCACGCTGAAGCCCTTGGCCTGGCGCATCGCCTCGAACAGCGTCACCAGCTCATCGCGTGACAGCGCGCGCTCGCGGGCGAGTTCCTTGCCACCCGCGTCCGCCAGGTCGAAGGCGGCGGCCGGGTTGAAGCGCACCAGGTGGCGCTTGATGGCGTAGTCGGACATGCGCCGCACCCAGCGCAGCACGTCGTTGGCGATGGTTGGCGCGCCGCGCTTGACGACTGCGCGCAGCATGGCGTCGATGTGCCGCAGCTCCACCGCATCCAGTGCCAGCTTGCCCAGGTGCGGCTTGATGTCCTTCTCGATGCGGCTGCGCACGATGTTCGGGTGCTTCCAGCGCCCGTTGATCATGCGCTCGAAGTATTCGTTGGCGAGCTGGCCGACGGTGGTAACGCTGCGCGCGGCCTCGATGCGGGCCAGGGCGGTGGACTTGCGCTCCTGCTTCTCGCCGGCCACGTCGTGGCCGAGGGCGATCTTGGCGCGCAGTTCCTTGGCTGACTGGCGAGCGGCGGCCAGCGGCAGGTCGGTGTAGCTGCCCAGGTTCATCACGCGCGACTTGCCGGCAAAGCGGTAGCGCAGCCGCCAGTGCGGTGTCGTGCGATCGGGCCGCCAGGTCAGCACCAACCCGTCGCCATCGGTGCGCCCCTCGAAGCGTTCACCGGCCTTGATCCAGGCCCGGATCGTGACGTCGGTCAGCTTGCCCATCGTCCACCCCGCGTGTGTACCCGGAAAGGGCCCCGGACCGTTCCGGGTACACGCGCGGGTACACACAAATTCTGGGATGGGGTGGGCCGCTGTTCAACCTTCTGAAACGCTAAGCCCGCGTAAACGCTGGACTTTCCGGCCGCTTGGGGGTGTCAAGAGACCCCGTGAAACCTCACTCGATGTTCTGCACCTGCTCTCGCATCTGCTCGATCAGCACCTTCATCTCCACCGAGACCCCGGTGAGTTCCAGCGCGGCCGATTTCGAGCCCAGGGTGTTGGCCTCGCGGTGCAACTCCTGAATCAGGAAATCCAGCCGCTTGCCGAGTTCGCCGCCGGCCTTCAGCAGGCGCTCGATCTCGTCCAGGTGGGCCACCAGGCGCGACAATTCCTCGGCCACGTCAATGCGGATCGCAAACGCCGTGGCCTCGCTCAAGGCCCGGTCGCGAGCGGCCTCGGCAGAGACGGCGGCCTGACCGGCGCTGGCGTTGGCAAGGGCCTCGTTCCAGCGTTCCAGAAAGCGCTCCTGCTGCTTCTTCACCACGGCCGGCACCATGGGCGCGGCCTGGCTGGCCAGTCCGCGCAGCTTGACGATGCGCTCCATCAGGATCTGCACCAGGCGCTCGCCCTCTCGGGCACGGGCTTCGCGCAGGCCCGCAATGCCATCGCGGGCCGCCTGCAGCGCCAATTCATCGATGGCGGAAGCTGGCGCGGTGGCCGAGCCACCCCGGCACAACTGCAGCACCTCATGCACGCTGAGCGGTTGGGCCTTGGGCAGCCAGCCTGCCACTTGCGATTCCAGCCGCGCCAGGCGGTTGAGCTGTTCAGAGCTGGGCTGGGGGAAGCCGTCATCCGCAGTTCGGCCCAGCGTGGCGCGCACTTCCACCTTGCCACGCCGCAAGCCGGCCACCAGCAACTCGCGGATGGCGGGCTCCATTTGGCGCAGTTCGTCGGGCAGACGGAAGGCGATGTCGAGGAATCGGCTGTTCACCGAGCGCAGCTCGATGGTCAGGGCGGGGGCCGGGGAAACACCCTCTGCGACGGGGCTGGCGCTGGCGCTCGCGAACCCGGTCATGCTGTAAACTGGCATGAAGCTTTTGCAGGAAGCAAAACCCCGATTATGTCAAAGCCAAAACCCGCCCCGTTGCCTGCGGGCACCGTGGTCGGCGGCTACCAGATCATCAAGAAACTGGCAGCTGGCGGCTTTGGTGTTGTTTATCTCGCCGAAGACGAGAACCGACACCTCATCGCGCTCAAGGAATACTTGCCTGCTTCGCTGGCCGAACGGTCGCCGGGCGAACTCATTCCGCGCGTGCGGCCCGAGAAGCAGCCGCTGTACCGGCTGGGCCTGAAGAGCTTCTTCGAAGAAGGCCGCTCGCTGGCACAAATCTCCCACGCCAGCGTGGTCTCGGTGCTCAACTTCTTCCGCGAGAACGAAACTGTCTACATGGTGATGAACTACCTGCAAGGCGACACCTTGCAGGATTTCATCGTCACCGCACGCGATCTCAAGCGTGAAAAAGTGTTTCGCGAATCCACCATTCGCAGTCTGTTCGATGAGATCTTGCGCGGCCTGCGCATCGTGCACCAGCACAAGATGCTGCACCTCGATATCAAGCCAGCCAACATCTTCATCACCAATGACAACAAGGCGGTGATGCTGGATTTCGGCGCCGCGCGCGAGGTGCTGAGCAAGGAAGGTAACTTCATCCGCCCGATGTACACGCCCGGCTTTGCCGCGCCCGAGATGTACCGGCGCGATGGCTCGCTGGGCCCTTGGACCGACATCTACGCCATTGGCGCCTGCATCTACGCCTGCATGCAGGGCTACCCGCCCAACGACGCGCCGCAGCGCATCGAGAAGGACCGGTTGCAGCTCTCGCTCTCGCGCTTGCGCAACACCTACTCCGACAACCTCATCGAGGTCACTGAGTGGTGCATGTCGCTCGATCCGCTGTCGCGGCCGCAGAGTGTGTTTGCGTTGCAAAAAGAACTTTCCCGCGAGACGGAGAGGCGGTATACCTCGCTCAGCTTCACCGAGCGTTTGAAACTGCAGATTGAAAACCTGAAGACTGGCGCTCGCACCTGAGCCGGCCTGCCCCAACCACCAGCACCATCCCATGAGGTTCTCCGTCTACCAGGTCAGTCGCAAAGGCGGCCGCGAAAACAACGAAGACCGCATGGGCTATTGCTACACGCGCGATTCAGGCCTGTTCGCCCTGGCCGACGGCATGGGCGGCCACCCTGAGGGCGAGGTGGCGTCTCAGTTGGCGCTGCAAACCCTGGCCTCGGCCTTCCAGCGCGAGGCCAAACCCACGCTGAAGAACCCCATCAAGTTCCTGCAGGACGCCATCCTGGCCGGGCACCATCTGCTGCTGCGCTATGCCACCGAGAAGGGCCTGGTCGATACCCCGCGCACCACGGTGGTGGCCTGCGTCATCCAGGGCAAGTCGGCCTACTGGGCGCATTGTGGCGATTCGCGCCTTTACCTGGTTCGCGAAGGCGAGCTGGTGGCTCGCACCCGCGACCATTCGTACACCGAGCTGCAGCAGACCATGGCCCACGTGGTGCCCATGGATGCGCGCTTCAACCGCTCGGTGTTGTTCACATGCCTGGGAAGCCCTGGCAAGCCGGTGGTGGACACCTCCGGCCCCACGATGATGCGCCCGGGTGACCGCATCGTGGTCTGCTCGGATGGCTTGTGGAGCACGGTGACTGACGAAACCATCGTTGAGCTGCTCGCCTCCCGACCGTTGTCCGACGCGGTACCCGAGATGGTCGAGCAGGCGCTTCGCAACGGCGGCGCCAACTGTGACAACGTCACCGTGCTGGCCGTCGAATGGGAGGCCGCTGAAGATCACGACAGCACCCACGGCATCTCCACCCGCAGCCTGGGAGAGGACGTGTTTGCCTCCACCATCCAGGCCAGCATGAACGACAGCGCCTCTGGCGATCTGGACGAGGCCGAGATTGAGCGCTCGATCCGCGAGATCAACGAGGCCATCCAGCGCTCTTCTCGCAAGAAGACCTGAGCGCTGCTCGCGCACCCCACACGCACACGGGCCTCTCGGGGCCCGTGTCTCATGATTCTCCGACCCACAGGATTTCCCCATGAGCTATCAACGCCCCCACGGTCGCGCCGTTACCAGCCTGCGCCCGCTGCGCATCACCCGCGGCTACACCCGCCATGCCGAGGGCTCGGTGCTGATCGAGTTTGGTGACACCCGCGTGCTGTGCACCGCCTCGGTGGAAGAACGGGTGCCGCCGCACAAGAAGGGCAGCGGCGAGGGCTGGGTCACGGCCGAATACGGCATGCTGCCGCGCAGCACCCACACCCGCAGCGACCGTGAAGCCGCGCGCGGCAAGCAAAGCGGCCGCACACAGGAGATCCAGCGCCTGATCGGCCGCTCGCTGCGCTGCGTGTTCGACCTCAAGGCCCTGGGCGAGCGCACCATCACCCTCGATTGCGACGTGCTGCAGGCTGATGGCGGTACCCGAACCGCCGCCATCACTGGCGCCTTCGTGGCGGCGCAAGATGCGGTGAACGTGCTGCTGGCGGCCGGCAAGATCGCTGCGTCACCCATCCGTGACCATGTGGCCGCGATCTCGGTGGGCATCGTTGAAGGCACGCCTCTGCTCGATCTGGAGTACGTGGAAGACTCGGCCTGCGACACCGACATGAACGTGGTGATGACGGGCACCGGTGGCTTCGTTGAGGTGCAGGGCACGGCCGAAGGTGCCTCGTTCAGCCGCGCCGAGATGGACCAGTTGCTGCAACTTGCCACCGATGGCATTGCCACGCTGGTGAAGGCGCAGAAGGCTGCGCTGGACCAGCCGCTTTCACGTTGAACTTGCGCAGAGACCCAAGATGAAACTGGTGCTGGCCTCCAACAACGCCAAGAAACTCAAGGAACTGGGCACGCTGTTCAGCGCACTGCCGATCGAGCTGGTGACGCAGGGCTCACTGGGCGTGAGCGAGGCCGAGGAGCCGCACATCACCTTCGTGGAAAACGCGCTGGCCAAGGCGCGGCACGCCGCGCAGGCCACCGGCCTGCCCGCCATTGCAGATGATTCGGGCCTCTGTGTGGATGCGCTGGGCGGCCGCCCGGGTGTGCAGAGCGCGGTGTATGCGGCCTTTACGCCACCAATCGGCAGCGAGCGCGAGGCGCACCGGGCTCTGCAAGACGGGGCAAACAACCGCCTGCTGCTGGAGTGCCTGGCCGGGCAGGATCAGCGACGCGCGAGTTTCGTGTGCGCGCTCGTCGCCATCCGTGCGGCCGATGACCCCGAACCCTTGATTGCCTTTGGCCGCTGGCAGGGGGAGCTCTTGCGCGAGCGCCAAGGCCACGGCGGCTTCGGCTACGACCCGCTGATGTACATCCCGGCGCTGGACGCCACCGTGGCCACACTGGATGCCGCAGTGAAGAACGCCCACAGCCATCGTGCCATCGCCGCCGCCAAGATGGTGCAACTGATGCGTGAGGTCTGGCAGCTTTCATGACGGCATCGTCGACCGAGTATTTCCTTCGCCCAGGCACGCTGCAACTGGGGGCTCCGCCACCGCTGTCGGTGTACGTGCACCTGCCCTGGTGCCTGAAGAAATGCCCCTACTGCGACTTCAATTCACATGCTTGGAAGGACGCGCCCGAGGCCATGCCCGAGCAGCGCTACCTGGATGCCTTGCGCGCCGATCTGGAGGCCAGCCTGCCGCTGGTGTGGGGCCGCACCGTGCACTCGGTGTTCATTGGTGGCGGCACGCCCAGCCTGTTCTCGCCCGCCGGCATCGAACGCTTGCTCAGCGACATCCGCAGCCTGCTGCCCTTGCAGCCTGGCTGCGAGGTAACGCTCGAAGCCAACCCCGGCACCTTCGAGAAAGACCGCTTCCGTGCCTTCCGCCAAGCCGGTGTGACGCGGTTGTCCATCGGCGTGCAGAGCTTTGACGACGCCAAGCTGCTGGCCCTGGGCCGTGTGCACAACGGCGCACAGGCGAGGGCGGCGGTGGAAGAAGCTGCGGCCAGTTTCGACACCTTCAACCTCGATCTGATGTACGCGCTGCCGGGGCAGAGTCTGGCCGAGTTGGAGGCCGATCTGGCCACAGCCTTGTCATACGGGCCGCCGCATCTCTCGCTCTACCACCTGACGCTGGAGCCCAACACGCCTTTCGCGCTGAAGCCGCCGGTGCTGCCGGGCGATGATGAAAGCGCCGACATGCTGGACCGCCTGGTGGAGATCACCGGCGCGGCCGGCCTGCAGCGCTACGAGGTCTCGGCCTATGCCAGGCCGGGCCACCGCTGCACGCACAACCTGAACTACTGGCAGTTTGGCGACTACCTGGGGCTGGGTGCTGGCGCCCACGGCAAGCTGAGTTTTCCGCACCGCGTGCTGCGCCAGGTGAAGTGGCGCGAGCCAGCGGCCTACATGCGCGAGGCGCTGGCCGGCAATGCCGTGTCGAACCAGGAAGAGGTGAGCCGCAGGGCGCTGCCCTTCGAGTTCATGCTCAACACGCTGCGCCTGCGCGAGGGCTTTGAAGAGACTCTGTTTGGCGAACGCACGGGCCTGCCGCCTTCGGCCATTGCGGCTGGCGTTGCGCAGGCTTGTCAGCGCGGCTTGCTGGAGGTGGTGCACGCTGGCGATGGCCCTCGGGGTCGGGTGCTGCGCCCCACCGTGCGAGGCTTCGATTTCCTCAGCGATCTGCAGGAAATATTTCTTTGATGGGAGGCGCCTTGCGGCGCTTCTCGGTCATTCCCGCGAAGGCGGGAATCCATGTCTTCGTGCTCGTACTTTGGTGTGAGCAGAGGTCACCAACAAACCAGGAACGCGAACACCTGGATTCCCGCCTGCGCGGGAATGACGAGGCAGAGCTCGGCTATGGCGGCAATTCGCCGCGACCAGGCGCCCGTCGGTTCAGCTTGGCTGATGCTCGGGTGGTTCAGGTACCACCGCAGTCCGGTAGGCGTGCCAGGTGGCGTGGCCGGTGATGGGGCCGATGAGCAGCAGGCCGGCAAAGCCAGGCAGCAGCGCCAGCACCACCAGCAGCGTGAGCAGTGCGCCCCAGAGGATCATCACGCCGGGTTGGCTCAGCACCAGGCGAAAGCTGGTGAGGCCGGCGGTGATGGCATCGGTCTGGCGGTCGAGGATCATGGGGATGGAGACCACGCTCACCGCGAAGATCAGGCCGGCAAAGACGCCGCCGACAGCCGTGTAGACCGCCAGAAAGCTGAGGTTCTCAGGGTCGAGCAGGGTGGCGAGGGTGAAGTTGGGCATGCCGTCGAAGCTCACCGCGAAGATGATCAGGCTGGCGCGGCCCCACAGCATTTCCAGCACCAGCAGCACGAAGCCAAAGATGCCCAGCGTGGCGGTGCGGGTGTCCCAGGCCATCAGAGAACGCATCAGACTGGGCCGTTCGCCGCGTTCGAGTTGCTGGCTCACCTTGTACAGGCCTAGGCACATGAAGGGGCCCATCAGCAGGAAGCCGGCCGAGAGCGCCAGCGTGTAGGCCGGTGCATGCTCGAACACGCCCAGCAAGGCCCAGCCCATGGCCATGAAGCAGGCGCCGTAGAACAGGCCGATGGCCGGGGCGCGCTTGAAGTCGTGCCAGCCCAGCGCCAGCCACTGCAATGGGGCCCCAATGCTCAAGGGCCTCAGTTCCACGTCAAAGGGCGTGGACGGGGTGTTGTTGCCGGCCTGGGTACCTTGATCCTGCATTCCTGAACCTCCTGTAGGCTCAGGGTAGGGGGCGCATTGCGCGCCGTCCAGCGGTGCTGACCCTGTGACGTCAGCCGCGCCGAACGCGCAGCAACTCGTCCAGTATCAGGCAGATGGCGCCCAGCGTGATGGCGGCATCCGCCACGTTGAAGGCGGGGAAATAACCGCCTGGGAACATGGGCGACAAAAAGCCCCAGTGGAACTGTAGAAAGTCGACCACGTAGCCGTGCCACACGCGGTCGATGACATTGCCCAGCGCGCCACCGAGAATCATCGTGATCGCGAAGCTGAACAGCTTCTGGCCCGGGTGCTGTTTGAGCATCCACACAATCACCGCAGAGGCCACCAGCCCGAGGCCGGTGAAGAACCAGCGCTGCCAGCCCGAGGCGTTGTGCAGGAAGGAGAAGGCCGCGCCGTGGTTGTGGGCCCGCACCACGTCGAAGAACGATGTGACGGTGTGGGTTTCGCCGAACTGGAAGTTGCCAACGATCAGCACCTTGGTGAACTGGTCGAGCAGGATGACGACCAGGGCCAGGCCCAGCCACAAGGCCAGGCCAGGGCCGCCGCGTTTGGCCGAGTAGGAGCGTGCCATCGCGTCAGGCCACCGTGCGGGTTTCGCCCGCGCCGTGCAGGTTGCTCACGCAGCGGCCGCAGATGCCGGGGTGCGCGGCGGCTGCGCCCACGTCGTCGCGGTAGTGCCAGCAGCGCTCGCACTTGGCTGCGGTGGCGGGCGTGACGGTGATCTTCAGTTCGGCCCCATCTTCCACGGTGACGGCTGAGGTGATGGTGACGAACTTCAGGTCGTCGCCCAGCGAGCGCAGCAGGGCGGCGTCGTCGGCACCGGCGGTGATCACCAGCGTAGCCTGCAGCGACGAGCCCACCTGGCCAGTACCGCGAACCGCTTCGATCTCCTTGTTGGCCACGTCGCGGATGGCGCGGATGCGCGACCACTTGGCCAGCAGCGCTTCGTTCGGCGAGGCGAACGGCCAATACGTCTCGGTGAAGATCGTGCCGCTGCTCTTGGCCCCCGCGAACGTCGTCCATGCTTCTTCAGCGGTGAAGCTGAGGAAGGGTGCCATCCAGCGCAGCATGGCGTTCGTGATCTGCCACAGCGCGGTCTGGGCCGAGCGGCGGGCCAGGCTCTTGGGGGAGGTGGTGTACAGGCGGTCCTTCAGCACGTCGAGGTAGAAGGCCCCCAGGTCTTCCGAGCAGTACACCTGCAGCTTGTTCACCACTGGGTGGAACTCATAGACGTCGTAGTGCTTGAGGATGTCGGCCTGCAACTCGGCCGCGCGGGCCAGGGCGTAGCGGTCGATCTCCAGCATGTCTTCGGGCTTGACCTGATCTGCCGGGTCGAAGTCCGACACGTTGGCCATCAGGAAGCGCAGGGTGTTGCGGATGCGGCGGTAGCCGTCCACCACGCGGGCCAGGATCTTGTCGTCGCCCGCAATGTCGCCTGAGTAGTCGCTGGCGGCCACCCACATGCGGATGATTTCGGCGCCCAATTTCTTGGACACCTCTTGCGGGTCCAGTCCGTTGCCCAGCGACTTGCTCATCTTGCGGCCCTGGCTGTCGATGGTGAAGCCGTGGGTCAGCAGGCCCTTGTAGGGCGCGCGGTCATGCAGCGCGCAGCTCAGCAGCAGCGATGAGTGGAACCAGCCGCGGTGCTGGTCGTGGCCTTCCAGGTAGAGGTCGGCCTCGGGGCCCTGGGCGTGGTAGCTGCCGTTGGCGTACAGGCCGGCATGGCTGCCGCGCAGCACGTGCTGGAAGGTGGAACCTGAGTCAAACCACACCTCCAGGATGTCGGCGCTCTTGGTGTAGTGCGGGGCGTCCTGCGGGCCCAGGATCTCTTCTGCCGTTGTGCGGCTCCAGGCTTCGATGCCGCCCTTTTCCACGATGTCGGCCGCCTGGTCGAGGATCTCCATGGTGCGCGGGTGCAGTTCGCCCGAGTCCTTGTGCAGGAAGAAGGGCACCGGCACGCCCCAGCTGCGCTGGCGCGAGATGCACCAGTCGGGCCGGTTGGCGATCATGTCGCGCAAACGGTGGCGGCCGCTCTCGGGGTAGAACTGGGTGTGGTCAATCGCGTCCAGCGCCAGCTGGCGCAGGGTCTTGGGCGCCTTGTCCTTGGTGAACACGCCCTCGCCCTCGTCCATGCGGATGAACCACTGGGCGGCGGCGCGGTAGATCACCGGCGTCTTGTGGCGCCAGCAGTGCGGGTAGCTGTGGGTGATGCCCTGGGTGGCCATCAGGCGGCCAGCGTTCTTCAATGCTTCGAGCACATGGGGCACGGCTTTCCAGATGTGCTGGCCACCGAACAGCGCGAAGTCGGGTGCATAGGCGCCATTGCCCTGCACCGGGTTCAGGATGTCTTCGACCTTCAGGCCATGCTTGACGCAGGAGTTGAAGTCGTCCACGCCGTAGGCCGGCGACGAGTGCACGATGCCGGTGCCGTCCTCGGCGCTCACATAGTCGGCCAGGTAGACAGGCGACAGGCGCTGGTAGCCGGCGTCCACATCGAACAGCGGGTGGCGGAAGTTCAGGCCCGCCAGCGCCTCGCCCTTGGCGGTGGCCAGCACCTGGCCTTCCAGGCCGAAGCGCGCCAGGCATTGCTCCACCAGGCTCTCGGCCAGCACCAGGCAGCCCTTGGGCGTGTCCACCAGGGCATAGCTCAGCTCGGGGTGGGCGTTCAGCGCCTGGTTGGCGGGGATGGTCCAGGCCGTGGTGGTCCAGATCACCGCGAAGGCGGTCTTGCCGGCGGGCAGCGCACCCAGGCCGAAAGCCGCAGCCAGCTTGGCGGGCTCGGCGGTTTCGAAGGCCACGTCCAGCGTGTCGCTCTTCTTGTCGGCGTACTCGATCTCGAACTCGGCCAGGCTGGAGCCGCAGTCGAAGCACCAGTAGACGGGCTTCAAACCGCGGTAGACGAAGCCACGCTCGATCACGCGCTTGAAGGCGCGGATCTCACCCGCCTCGTTGGCCGGGTCCATGGTGCGGTACGGGTGGTCCCAGTCGCCCAGCACGCCCAGGCGCTTGAAGTCCTCGCGCTGTTGGTCGATCTGCTCGGTGGCGTAGGCGCGGCTCTTGGCCTGCATGTCGTCGCGGCTGAGCTTGCGGCCATGCAGCTTCTCGATGGCGTTTTCGATGGGCAGGCCGTGGCAGTCCCAGCCGGGGATGTACTGCGCGTCAAAGCCGGCCAGTTGGCGGGCCTTGACGATCATGTCCTTGAGCACCTTGTTCACCGCGTGGCCCATGTGGATCTGGCCGTTGGCATAGGGCGGGCCGTCGTGCAGCACGAACAGCGGTGCGCCGTGGCGGGCGTCGCGCAGGCGCTTGTACAGGCCACCATCGCTGGCGGCGGTGTCGTTCCAGCCCTTGACCCAGGCCGGTTCGCGCTTGGGCAGGTCGCCGCGCATGGGGAAGGGCGTGTCGGGCAGGTTCAGCGTGCTGCGGTAGTCAGGGGCGCTGCTGGAGGAGGCTTCGGTGGTCATGGGCGCGTCAATCAGGGCACCGCAAGGTGCGTGTCGGGCGGGGGCTCGAAGTGGTTGCTCGTGGCCAACCAGGGCAGCGAGCCGCTGGGCCTGTGCGCTCGCTGGCCAGCGGCGACAGGGTGGACGTCTTGGGTGGGCGCGACGTCAGGCGGCGCGCCGAATTCGGTCGCGCGTAGTTTGCCGGCGCGTGCAGGCGTGGCCGCGCGGCGCAGACTGGTGAGGGGCAAACCGGGAAGGCATGGGGCCAATTCTACCGGGCGGCTAGCTTTTCGCCCGCGCCCACCAGGCCTGGGCGTCCACCACGTCCTGGGCAATGCCGGCGCGCAGGGCATCAAGCGACTCGTAGCGGCGCTCGTCGTGCAGCTTGTGCATCAGATCCACCTGCAGGATGCGGGCGTAGCCGCCCTCGATGGCGATGTGCTCGGGCCACTGCAGGCAGTGCACTTCCAGCAACACGCGGCCGGCGTCTTCGACCGTGGGGCGCACCCCCAGACTGGCCACGCCGGGCAGGGGGTTGGGGCCCAGGCCGTGCACCTGCACCACGAAGATGCCCTGGGCGGCGGGGCGGTGCGAGGGAAAGCGCAGGTTCAGCGTGCGGAATCCCAGGTCGCGCCCGAGCTTGCGGCCGTGCACCACGTGGCCGCTGATGCTGTAGGGCCGGCCCAGCAGGCTGGCGGCGCGCGTCATGCTGCCCTCTGCCAGCGCCTCGCGCACGGCCGAACTGGAGACGCGCAAGCCATGTACCTCGTAGCTCATCATGCGGGCCACGTCGAAGCCCAGGTCGCTGCCGGCGGCGTCCAGCAGGGCGTAGTCGCCGGCGCGCTTGGCGCCAAAGCGGAAATCGTCGCCCACCAGCACGTAGCGGGTGCGCAGCTGCTGCACCAGCACCTGGCGGATGAATGCGTCGGGGCTCATGCCGGCCAGCGCGTCGTTGAAGCGCAGCAGCACCACTTCGTCCACGCCGCAGCGTTCCAGCTCGCGCAGCTTGTCGCGCAGGGTGGCGATGCGCAGCGGCGCCAGCTCGGGCTTGCCGGCCTTGGCGGCAAACCAGTCGCGCGGGTGCGGCTCGAAGGTCATCACGCAGCTGCGCAAGCCGCGGTGCCGGGCCTCGTTGTTCAGCAGCGCCAGCATGGCCTGGTGGCCGCGGTGCACACCGTCGAAATTGCCGATGGTCAGTGCGCAGCCGACGGCGCTGGGGGAAAGGTGGTGCCCACGGTGTACTCGCATGGGGGCCGATTATCAGGGCGTAGTGGCTTGGGCCGTGGGCATGACCGTGCTCGATGCCAACGCCCAGTCGTCCACCCACATCCACTGGCCGGGTGCCAGGTTCTCGGGGATGGTGAGCGCCCCGAAGCGGCTGCGGTGCAGGCTCTCCACCCTGTTGCTCACGGCGGCCAGCATGCGCTTGACCTGGTGGTACTTGCCTTCGGTGAGCGTGAGCCGCAGGTGCAACTCCGCCACCCGCTCGCAAGCGGCGGCGCGCACCGGGGACGGGTCGTCGTCCAGCACCACGCCGGCCAGCAACTGCGCCACCTGCTCGTTGCTGATGGGGTGCTTGCAACCCACCTCGTAGACCTTGGGCACATGGTGCTTGGGCGACGTGAGCTTGTGGATCAGGCCGCCGTCCTCGGTGAGCAGCAGCAGGCCGGTGGTGTCTTCGTCCAGCCGGCCTATGGGTTGTACGCCGCGCTGGCGCAGTGGCGGCGGCAGCAGCGTCATCACGCTGGGGTGGTGCTTGGGTTTTTGCGAGCACTCGTAGCCGGCCGGCTTGTGCAGCAGCACCAGGGCCTTGCCATGGAAGGGCCAGGGCTTGCCCTCCACGGTGAGCACCAGGCCCTCGGTGGGCAGGTCTTCGTCCGGGTCGTCGAGTTCGCGGCCGCCCAGGCTGACCAGCCCGGCATAGACCATGCCGGCACAGGCCCGGCGTGTGCCAAAGCCCTGGCTGAAAAGTATCTGGCTGATTTTCATGGCGCCGATTGTCGGCGCTTCGCAGTGGCCATCGTCATTCCCGCCTTCTTGGGGATGACGAGCTTGCGCGGGAATGGCGGAAGGTCAGGCGAAAACGCCGGCGGTGGATTGCATGCGGGCCGATACCTCACCCAGGTGGTGCAACGTGTCGCCGAACTGCATTTCCAGCATGGTCAGGCGCTTGAAGTAGTGGCTGCTGATGTACTCGTCGGTCACGCCGATGCCGCCGTGCAACTGTGTGCACTGCTGGCCCACGTAGCGCGCCGCGTTGCCGATCTGCACCTTGGCCTGGCTGAGTGCGCGGCGGCGCTGGGCTGCTGGCTCGCCCAGCTTGAGGCTGGCGTAGTAGCTCATCGATCGCGCCAACTCCAACTGCATCTTCACATCGGCGATGCGGTGGCGCAGCGCCTGAAAGCTCGCCAGCGTGGTGCCGAACTGTTTGCGCGTGTTCATGTACTCGACGGTGATGGCGGTGAGCTTGTCCATCAGACCCACGCCTTCGGCGCAGAGCGCGGCGATGCCCACATCTACGCCCTGCTGCAGGGCGGCAAGGCCGTCCAGCGCGATGAGCGACGCGGGGCTGCCGGCCAGGCTCAGCTCGGCGGCACGGGCGCCGTCCTGCGTGGGGTAGCCGCGCACGGCCACGCCAACGGCACTGCGTTCCACCAGGAACAGCGCAATGCCGGCCTCGTCCTTGTCGCTGCCCGAGACCCGGGCCGGCACGATGAAGGCATCGGCCTCGTCCCCGGCCGGCACCACGCTCTTGGCACCGGAAATCGTCCAGCCGCCGCCGGCCTGCGTGGCGCGGGTCACCACATGGTTCAGGTGGTGGCGGGCGGCGCGCTCCTGGTGGGCCAGCACCACCAGCGCCTCGGCGCCGGCCATGCGCGGCAGCCATTCGGCTTGCAGCGCTTCTGGGGCGTGGGCCAGCAGGGCGGGTGCCACCAGGGCACCGTGCAGCACCGGGGCGTTCACCAGGCCGCGGCCCAGTTCTTCCATCACCACCATGGCCTCCACGGCGCCAAAGCCCATGCCGCCATGGGCCTCGGGGATGGCCAGGCCGGCCAGCCCCAACTCGGCCAGTTCGTTGTAGACGGCGCGGGTGGCGCCACCGGCCTTGGCCAACTGGTGGCGGCGCTCGAAGCTGAAGCCCTTGTCGACCCAGCGGGCCACGGCGTCGCGCAGGGAGTTCTGGTCGTCGGTGAATTCGAAATCCATGATCAGGCTCCCAGGACCGTCTGCGAGACGATGTTGCGTTGCACTTCGTTGCTGCCGCCGTAAATGGTGGTCTTGCGCATGTTGAAGTAGGTGCCGGCCAGCGGCGCGCAGTGGGCCGCGCCCACGTACTCGCCTTGCCAGCCGGCTTCGAGCGCCTCCAGGATGAAGGGCTGGGCGAAGGGGCCGGCGGCCATCATCATCAGCTCGGTGTAGCGCTGCTGGATCTCGCTGCCGCGGATCTTCAGCAGGCCGGCCACGTCCAGGCTCTGCTTGCCACTCTTTTCGGCGCTGAGCACGCGCAGCACCATCATCTCCAGCGCCACGATGTCCACTTCCAGCAGCGCAATCTGGTCGCGGAACCGCTGGTCTTCCCAAACACCCTCGGCCTGGGCCACGCGCTTCAAGCGCTCCAGCTCGCGCTTGGCGCGGTTCACGTCGGCGATGTTGGTGCGCTCGTGGGCCAGCAGGTGCTTGGCGTAGGTCCAGCCCTTGTTCTCCTCGCCGATCAGGTTCTCGGCTGGCACCTTGACGTTGTCGAAGAAGACCTCGTTCACCTCGGGCTCGCCGTCCAGCATCACGATGGGCCGCACGGTCACACCGGGGCTCTTCATGTCGATGAGCAAAAAGCTGATGCCGGTCTGCGGCTTGCCCTCGCTGCTGGTGCGCACCAGGCAGAAGATCCATTCGCCGTACTGGCCCAGCGTGGTCCAGGTTTTCTGGCCGTTGACGATGTAGTGCTGGCCTTCGCGCACCGCGCGCGTCTTCACCGAGGCCAGGTCAGAGCCCGAGCCCGGCTCGGAATAGCCCTGGCTCCACCACGCGTCGCCGCTGGCGATGCCGGGCAAAAAGCGCTGCTGCTGCTCGGGCGTGCCAAAGGCCATGATGACCGGGGCCACCATCACCGGGCCGAAGGGCACGATGCGCGGCGCGCCAGCCAGCGCGCATTCCTCCTCAAATAAATGCTTCTGCACGGCCGTCCAGCCCGGGCCGCCGAACTGTTTGGGCCAACCGTAGCCCAGCCAACCCTTGCCACCCAGGATGCGCGCCCAGCGTTGCATGTCGTCGCGGGTCAGGCGCAGGGCACCGTGCACCTTGGCGCTGAGATCGGTGGGCAGGTTGGCGGCAACCCAGTCGCGTATCTCTTCGCGGAAGGCCAGTTCTTCCGGTGTGAAGTTCAGGTCCATGGCGGTTTGTCTCCGGTGAATGTCGAGTTTTAGCACGACCGTTCACTTTTGTCCTGTCGCTGCCGTGACAAGGGCGGATCGGGACATTCCCGCCCCTGGGCGGGCAGCCGATCAGGCGGGCGGCGTGAAGGCCTGCCGCGCGGCGTGGGCCAGTGCCCAGGCGTGGCAGCCGGGGTGGTGGTCGTTGACCATGCCGGTGGCCTGCATGAAGGCGTACACCGTGGTGGGGCCCAGCCAGCCGAAACCGCGTGCCTTCAGCGCCTTGGCCAGTGCAGCCGACTCGGCGGTGCTGGCTTGCACCGTGAGCGCCTTGGGCGCCTTGCCCAGGGGCTGCGGCGCATGGCGCCACAGCAGGGCGGACAGTGTCTCGCCCTGCTCGCGCAGGGCCAGCGTGGCGCGGGCGTTGGCGATCACCGCCTCGATCTTGCCGCGGTGGCGGACGATGCCTTCGTCGGCCAGCAGCCGCGCCACATCGGCCTCGCCAAAGCGGGCGATCCTCTTCACATCGAACTTCGAAAAAGCCCGCCGGAAGCCCTCGCGGCGCTTGAGGATGGTGAGCCACGACAGGCCCGACTGGAACAGCTCCAGGCTCAGCATCTCGAACAGCGCCCGCTCGTCGGCCACGGGGTAGCCCCACTCGTGGTCGTGGTAGTGCCGATAGAGGTCGGAGCTGTCGCACCAGGTGCAACGTTGGAGGGTGTCGCTCATGCGGTTCAGGCCTGCGGTTCAGGCGAGTTGGTGGTCGATCTTGGCCAGGCACTCGGTACCGTAGGCGCGGTCGCCCTCGTCGGTCAGCAAGGTCAGGCGTTGGGCCATTGCGTTACGCGCCTCGCGGGCCAGTTCGTGCTCGCCTGCGGCCAGCGCGGCCACCGCCAGGGCCTGCCAGGCGAAGCAGAACTCGTAGTCGTCGGCGTTGTTGGCGCCGCAGGCGGCCAGGCCGGCGCGGGCGTGGCCCAGGGCGCGGGGCCCGTCGCCGGCGGCCGCTGCGCACATGGCCAATTGCCAGTCGGCCCGCTCCACTTCCAGCCAGCCACCACCGCGCGCCCAGTGGCCGTGCGCGCGGTGCGCGGCCTCCAGCATCAGCGTGGCGGCAGCCGTGTCGCCGGGGCGCAGGTACTCGTGCAAGTCTGCGGCGAGGTTGTTGGTGAGGGCGGCGAGGGCGCGTTGGGCGGGTTCATCGCCCGCTGCTGCGTGCGCGGTGGCGGCGTCCACCAGTTGCAGGGCGGCGGCAAAGTCGCGCCGGCGGGTGCGGGCCAGGGCGGCGTTGTAGTGGGCCCGCACGCGTTCGGCGGCTGGCAGTCCGGCCAACAGCTCGGTGTGCAAATCGTCGGCCAATGCCAGCGCGGCCTGTGCGCGCTGCAGTGCCTGTGCCAGTGCGGGGTGGCGGGCCTGCTGGGCAGACAAGGCGGCCAGCAGATCCTGCAGGGTGCCGCTGTCGTCCGCATGGCCCAGGGCGATGTGCTCGGCGGCGCGCAAAAAGGCTTCGAGTTCACTGCCTGGGGCATGGGGCAGCAGGGGCGGTGCCTCGGTCACCAGGCGGGCCAGGGCGCCTTGGGTATTGCGCGCATGGGCAGCCATCACGGCACCCGTCAGTTCGTCCAGGGGACTGGCAACGGGTGCGCTTGTCATCGTGGCTGCTTCAGTCGCGGAAGTTCTTCTGCGTCAGCGGCTGCTCGGGAAACTCCTTGCGCAGCATTGCAATGGCCAGTTGCAGGTCATCGCGGTTCTTGCCGGTGATGCGCACCTCGTTGCCCTGGATGCTGGCCTGCACCTTGAGTTTGCTGTTTTTCACCGCTCCGGTGATCTTCTTGGCCAGTTCGGTCTCGATGCCGTCCTTGATCTTGTCGACCCGGCGCACTTTGTCGCCGCCCATCTTTTCGAGCTTCTCGCCCTTGGTGAAGAAGTTGATGGTCACGCCCTGTTTGGTGAGCTTGCTCACCAGCACCTCGTAGATCTGGTCGATCTGGAAATCGCTGTCGCCGATCAGGTGGATTTCTTTCTCTTTCTCCTTCAACTCCAGGCTGGCGCTGGTGCCCTTGAAGTCGAAGCGCGTGCCAACCTCCTTGATCGCCGTGCTCACGCCGTTGTTGATCTTGACCATGTCGGGTTCGAGGGCGACGTCAAAGCTGGGCATGTTTTTTCTCGGTACAAAGGGAGGAAAGAGGCGCAATCGCCTGGGGAAGCGGTGAAAATTCTGCCATGCAAATCGAGACGGGCGTGAGCCTGAAACCCCTCAATAGCTTCGGCTTGCCCGCCACCGCGCGGCAATTGGTGCGTATTCGCAGCGATGCTGATGTGCGTCAGGTGCTGGACCACCCCGAACTGGGCCTGGCACCCAAGTTCATCCTGGGCGGCGGCAGCAACGTCATCCTCACCCGCGACATGCCCGAGCTGGTGTTGAAGGTGGAGGTGATGGGCCTGCGGGTGCTGCGCCAGACGGCCGACGCCGTGGTGGTGGAAGCCGGGGCCGGCGAGCGCTGGCACGACCTGGTGGCTTGGTGCATACAGCAGGGCCTGGGCGGGCTGGAGAACCTGGCGCTGATACCGGGCACCGTGGGTGCGGCGCCGGTGCAGAACATCGGCGCCTACGGGCTGGAGCTGAAAGATCGTTTCGAATCGCTGGACACGGTGGACCTGGTCACCGGCCGCGCCGTCACCCTGTTCCCCGATCAGTGCGAGTTCGGCTACCGCGACAGCGTGTTCAAGCGCGGCCTGGCCGGCCGCAGCGTCATCACCCGGCTGCGACTGCGCCTGCCCAAACCCTGGCAGCCGGTGTTGGGCTACCTGGACCTGGAACGCAAGATGGCCGAGACCGGCAACCACGCGCCCGACGCCCGCACGATCTTCGACTGGGTCTGCGAGATCCGCCGTGCCAAGCTGCCCGACCCGGCGGTGATCGGCAACGTCGGCAGCTTCTTCAAGAACCCGGTGGTGACGCCCGAACAGTGCCGCGACATCATTGCGCGCGACCCGCACATCGTGCACTACCCCATGCCCGATGGCACGTTCAAACTGGCGGCGGGCTGGATGATCGACGCCTGCGGCTGGAAGGGCAAGACGATTGGCCACGCCGGTGTGTACGACAAGCAGGCCTTGGTGCTGGTGAACCGTGGTGGAGCGGTGGGCTCGGAAGTGCAGACGCTGGCCCGGGCGATACAAGAAAGCGTCTACGGCCGCTTTGGCATCCGCCTGGAGCCCGAACCCATCATGGTATGAAGCCCTGGCTGCGGCACAGGGCCAGGCTGCGCTGCCAGGTTTGCTGCAGGCCTTGCGCGGCCTGGGTGCCCCTGGCCGGGGTGAGTGTGTCGGCCTGGGCCTCCAGCGCCTGGGCCAGATCGGCAAGGCCGCACAGGCCCAGCACCTGGGCGGCGCCCTTCATGCGGTGGGCGCGGCGCTTTACCTCTTCGCCCTGGCCCATCACCAGCGCTTCGCTGAGGCTCAGCAGCGTGGGCGTGTCGTCAAAGAAGGCTCTCAGCAGCGGCGCATAGGCCTGCGGTGTGAGCAGCGCCTGCATGTCGCGCACGGTGGCCTGCGAGAGGTGTTGGGCCAGATCGTCTGGTGCCTCGGCGGCTGGCGGCATGGCCGCCAGCAGGTTCTCCAGTGCTTCCGAGCGAAAGGGTTTGGTGAGCAGGTCGTTCATGCCGGCCGCCAGCACCTGTTCGCGGGTCATGGAGATGGCGTCTGCGGTGAGCGCCACAATCTTCACCTGGCCCAGCGGAGCCGGGCGTTGCCGCAGTGCGCGGGTGGCGGCAATGCCATCGGTGCCCGGCATGTGCACGTCCATCAAGATCAGATCGGGCAGCTCGCGCTCGGCTTCGGCAATGGCCTCGTCGCCGTTCACCGCGAACCGCACCTGGTGACCCATGCGGCTGAGCAGGGTACCCACATAGCGGCGGTTGATCTCGTGGTCTTCGGCCACCAGGATGTTCATGGGCGCAAGCGGGGCTGCTCGCGGGGCGCTGGGGTGAGGTCGCGCGGGAGGCTCGGCACAGGGCGGCAGGGGCAGAACGGCGCGGAACTCGCTGCCCTGGCCGGGCACGCTGGTGACCGTGATGTCGCCGCCCATCATGCGTGCCAGCGTGCGCGAAATCTCCAGCCCCAGCCCGGTGCCGCCATAGCGCCTGGAGATGCTGGCGTCGCCCTGGCTGAAGCGGCGGAACAACTGGCCCAGCGTGCTGGCGTCCATGCCGATGCCGGTGTCCACGACAGAAAACTCGATGCCGGCCTGGGGTGCGGCCAGCTGGGTGGCCGAGAGCCGCACCGAGCCATGCTCGGTGAACTTGATGGCGTTGGACAGCAGGTTGAACAGCACCTGCTTGACGCGGCGGCCATCGGCCATGACCCAGGTGGGCACTGAGTCGGAAACATTGAGCGACAGCAGCAGCGCCTTGGCCTGAGCCGGCGCAGCCATCACCATGTCCACCTCTTTCAGCAGCCCGGGCAAGTTGACCGGCGCGGGCTGGATGTCGAGCTGGCCCGATTCCAGCCTGGAGAGATCAAGGATGTCATTCAGTATGGCCAGCAGATGCTCGGCCGATTCGGCGGCGCTTTGCACCAGCACGGCCTGCTCGTTGTTGAGCAGTGTTTCTTCCAGCAGCGAGAGGTTGCCCAGCAGGCCGTTGAATGGCGTGCGCAATTCGTGGCTCATGGTGGCCAGGAAGGCGCTCTTGGCATGGCTGGCCTGTTCGGCAGCCTCGCGTGCGCTGCGCAGGTTGGTGGCCAGTTCCTCCAGCTTGGCGCTGCGGCGCGTGCTGGCCCGCCACTGCCGTACCACGATGGCCGCAAAGGCCAGCGTGGTCAGGCTCAGGAAGACCGTCAGGGCGATGCCCATCTGGATCTCCTGGCGCATGGCGTTGGTGCGACGCATGCTTTGCTCCACCACCAGCAGGCTGGCCATCACCGACAGGTCGTGCACGGGCACTCGCAGGGCCTGCAGGCGCTGGCTCACCAGCATCAGGTCTTCGTGGTTCAGCGGGCTGGCCTCCACCGCAGGGTCGGCCTGGGTGATGAATTCCTGCAGCGCAGCCCAGGTGCGCTCATGCACCTCGGGCGTGGGCAGGATGGCGCGAATGCGGGCTGGGCTGATGAGATTGACCCTGCTGACAAAGATCTCGTAGCGCTGGCGCAGGATTTCATCGGTATCGGCATCGGCATCGCGTGTCTCCAGGGCTTGCCGCAGCGCATCGCGCAGGGCCAGTTGCTCCACCTCGACCTGAAAGAAGCTCCAGCCTATGTTTTCGTCGGCGTAACGCGAGGCCTTGTCGAGCAGTTCAAACTGGCGCCACTCCACCCACGCCACCGCCGCGAAGGTGAGTGCCAGCACGGCACCAACCAGAGCCAGCCACCGCGCGGGCGGGGCATGGGGGGTGGCGTGGGGGCAGGGCTGGCGTCACTGCACGTGGATCCGGCGCAATTGCCATGCGGAGCGGGCGAAGTACATGTCCCGACGCAATTGGGTGTCGGTGTCGTATGGGTAGACGATGAACAGCGGACCGCGGTCGCGCACCCGCATGGCCTGGCCGTCCACGGCGCTGGCGATGATGACGTCGTACTGCCGGGCATCGGCCACCGGGATGCTGACCTTGTAGTCGTTGAGCGCAATGGCCTGCAGCGTTTCACCATGGGCCCCGGCTGCCGCCAACACGTCGCGCAACAGCGGGCCGCTGAACTTGCGTGCGTCCTTGTCCCAGGGCGTGCGGGTGGTGAAGCTGTGCTGAGGCAGGGCGGCCAACTGGCCCATGTCGAAGTCGACCTGCCCGCCCGCGTTATGTTGCGTCACCTTGCCGGTCAGGCTCAGCACCACTTTCTGCTTGGGCGCTTCCAGGGCCATGGCGGGTACCCAAAGGCCGCACAACAGCCACTGCAGGCTCAGGCGGCGAGTGTGAACACAGGGGCTGCGCATGGTGACAGATTGGGCAGGGCTGGGGGCAAGGCTGGAACCCCGAACTGCGGGCTGGCGGGGCCAATTCTGGCATCCACGAGCGGTGGGTGCAGTGTCTCCGGCGAGACAGCTTGTGCGGGCAGGCACGGATCGCGATCAACGCCTGGCCGGGCCAGACTCGGGGCCCGTTCCCTGCAAGCTGGAGAGCCGCATGATCCCCGCCAATCGCCCGCACCTGAAGCACTGGCCGCGCCGCCTGCCGCAGAGCCTGGAGGTGCCCGAGACCACTCTGTGGTTCAACCTGGAGGTCTCGGCCGCGCGCTTCCCCACGCAAGGCGGCGCTGGTGTTCTTCGGTCGTTCACTGAGTTATGCCGAACTCAAGGCCCAGGCCGAGCGCATGGCCGGCTGGCTGCAGGCGCAGGGTGTGCGCAAGGGTGAGCGCGTGGCCCTGTACCTGCAGAACTGCCCGCAGTACGTGGTGGCCTTCTACGCGGTGATGCGACTGGGCGCGGTGGTGGTGCCGGTGAACCCAATGAACCGGGTGGAGGAGTTCGGCCACTACATCACCGACCCCGACACGCGGCTGGTGGTCTGCAGTGCCGAGGGTGCGGCCGTGGTTCAGCAGGCCAATGCAGCACTGCCGGCGGCCCAACAACTGAAGGCCATCCTGGTGACGCGCTATGCCGATGTCTTGCCGGAGGTGATCGCACCCGAATTGGCGCCGTCCCCGGCGCTCGAAGCCTGGCTGCGCGCCGACCCGCCGTTGCCCGAAGGCCCCACGCCTGTCACCCGCTGGGTGGACGCCCTGGCCGCAGGCCTGGCACCCGCCGGCCCGCCGCCAGGCCAATCCGACGACCTGGCCCTGCTGCCCTACACCTCGGGCACCACCGGCCTGCCCAAGGGTTGCATGCACACCCACCGCACGCTGATGCCGAATGCCGTGGGCGGCGGCCTGTGGAGCCATGGCGGCGCCGAAACCGTCTCGCTGGGCGTGGTGCCCATGTTCCACATCACCGGCATGATGTACGGTGTGCTGGGTTCGGTGATGTGCGGCTCCACCGTGGTGGTGATGCCGCGCTGGGACCGCGAGCTCGCAGGCAGGTTCATCTCGCACCATCAGGTGACGCACTGGACCTGCATCCCCACAATGATCATCGACCTGTTCGCCAGCCCGAACTACAAGAGCTTCGACCTCACCAGCCTGAAGTACCTCAGCGGTGGCGGCGCCGCGATGCCACAGGCCGTGGCCGAGCGGTTGCGCGATGAATTCGGCCTCACTTTCGCTGAGGGCTACGGCCTGACCGAAACCGCCGCGCCCAGCCACGCCAACCCGCCCGAGCGGGCCAAGCTGCAATGCCTGGGCATGCCCATCTTTGGCGTGGACAGTCGCGTGGTCGACCCCGAAACCCTGCAGGAGATGCCGGTGGGCGAGGTGGGCGAGATCGTCAGCCACGGCCCCATGGTGTTCCAGGGCTACTGGAAGCACCCCGAGGCCACGCGCGCGGCCTTCGTCACCATCGAAGGCAAGGCCTTTTTCCGCACCGGCGACCTGGGCCGCATGGACGAGGAGGGCTACTTCTTCATCACCGACCGCTTGAAGCGAATGATCAACGCCAGCGGCTACAAGGTTTGGCCGTCGGAGGTGGAGCTTCTGCTGTACCGCCACCCCGCAGTGGCTGAGGCCTGCGTGATCTCGGCGCGCGACGCCTACCGTGGCGAGACGGTGAAGGCCGTGGTGGTGCTGCGGCCCGACGCGGTGGGCAAGACCACCGAGCAAGACATCGTGGCTTGGGCCCACGAGCACATGGCGGCCTACAAGGCGCCGCGCATCGTGCAGTTTGCCGACGCGCTGCCCAAATCGGGCTCGGGCAGGTGATGTGGCGCTTGCTTCAGGAGAAAGAGCCCCAGACCTGAGTCGTGAACGAATCCCGTTGTTGGGGGCTTTTGTTGCAGCGGCGGGAAATGTCGCGGCAAGGCGATTTCCACGGCCTGTGACCGATTTCACCGCTGGCCTGAGTTCGCCTTTCATTTACATCAATACACACTTGTCAGCTATTTTGAGGCCCAGGGTTCACCGATAGACTGAATGCAACACCAGCAACGGCAGGTGTTTCTGCAACCAAGGACCCAGTTTGACCACTGCTGACGGCCCCGGCACCAGCGACTGCTATCTGGCGGTCACGCCACTGGGCGTGCTGACGGCGTTGGTGGAGCAAGCCGATGAACTGGAGCGGCGCCTGTGCCGCGCCCTGTTGCGGCGCCCGGCCGATCAGAAGTGGCTGGCCCCGGAGCTGGGCAGCCTGCTGCCAGGTGCGGGCCGGGCCGGCGCCCACGCGCTGTTCCGCATGATGTCCAGTGGCGCCGTGGAGGTGGTGACCGCGCGGCCTTGGGACGAACTGGCGCCACCTTACCCCGTGAACCGGGACCTGGACCGGCTGGTGAACGAAGGCGCGGAGGCCGCGGTGCTGCTGGACGACGCCGGCCTGTTGCTGGCACATGCCGGCATGAGCGCTGGCCAGGCCGAGCTGTGGGCTTCCGAGCTGCTGCGCGGCGTGGAAACCTCGTCCAGGGGCGCCGCCCTGGGCCTGAAACTGGACGATGGCTATGAGGCTGTTTCCTGCACCTTGGCCCTGCGCGACAGCCGGGCCGCCTTCAGCCCGCCATGGTGCCTCTGGTGCGACGTCTGGTACGGGCCAGAACCTACGCGTGAAAGCCGCCACTCCCATGCTCGCACCGGACGATCCTTTGAACCTGGCCCTGCTGCGCATCGCTGACCGCTGCGAAGGTCTGCAGGGCGCGCGCCCTGACCACGGCCGACGGCAAGGTTGCTGGCCGCCTGTGGCGATTTGATGCCCAGGCGGTGGCCCCAGGCCGCCAGCCTGCCGGCGCAACTCGACGAACAACTGGGCCTGATCTGCCTGGGCCGCGTGCAAGAGGCCCTGGTTTGGACCGACACCGGCCCCTGGTATCTGTGCCGCATCGACGATGCCGGCCACGCCCTGGTGCTCAAGGCAGGCCCCATCGAGCACGCCGCCATGCTGCGCCAAGCCGGCGGCTGGCCGCGCACCGCATCGAGCGCCTGCTCAGCGCCATGGTCACCGCCTGACAAGGCGCGTGTTCACTGCCCAGCGGCGCTGACGTTCTGGCAGCCACTCCGGCGCGTTGCAGCCGTTCGGTTGCGCTCGCGTCTTGAGTGCTGTGGCGGGCAGAGGTCGCCGGGTACCCGACACCCTCTGCCTGAGACGGCGGGAGCGCGCCAACAGAGGGACCGCCGCGACACCGGAGCCGAGGGGAAGCCTGGAGTCCCGCCCCGCCTTCGCGGGAAAGACGCTGGTGATCGGGAACCGACAGGCTGCTATGCACCGCAATGAGCCGAGCAAAACGGTGTTGCGGCCATGCGCTTGAACACCATGCCCTGTCAGCGCACCCGCCCCGCCAGCAGCACGATCAGCGCCCCTGCGCCGCCCTGCGGCCCGCTGGCCTGGGCGAAGGCGATCACCTCCTGGCGCTGCGCCAGCCAGCGTTGCACCTTGGCCTTGAGCACCGGCTGCTTGCCGGGTGAGCCATGGCCCTTGCCATGCACCACGCGCAAACAGCGCTGGCCGTTCTGGTGGGCCAGGCGGATGAAGCCGCTCAGGGCCTCGCGGGCTTCATCGCGCCGCGGACCGTGCAGATCGATCTGGTGTTGGATGGCCCAGTGGCCCTTGCGCAGCTTAGCTACCTCCAACGACACCTCGGGGCGGCGGTAGCTCAGGCCGTCGTCGGTGAGCAGCAGCGATTCCAGATCGACCTCGTCGCTCAGGGCTTCTTTCAGCGCTGCGGCTTCGTCGGCCATGCGCTGCAGCGGCTCGGGTGCGGGCAAGGGTTTGGGCAAATGGGCCTTGGCAACGGTCTTCACCGGCTGTACGCGGCCCACGGCATGGGCAAACTGGTTGCGCATGCGCTCCTGCTGCGCAGCTTCCAGTGCCGCGCGGGCCTGAGCGACGGCGGCCGCCGCTGCAGCGGCGCGCAGCGCGTCACGCATGCCGGCCAGATCGGCCAGGCTTTTTGCCGGCGCTGTCTTTGCTTTCGTCACCACGGTCTGCTTCACCTACAACAAGCCACGTTCCGCAAAACTCACCACCTGGCCCTGGCCCACCACCAGGTGGTCCAGCACCCGCACGTCCACCAGGGCCAGCGCGCTCTTGAGCGACTGGGTCAGGAATTCGTCGGCCCGCGAGGGCTCGGCCAGGCCCGACGGGTGGTTGTGCGCCAGGATCACCGCAGCGGCATTCAGCCCCATGGCGTGGCGAACCACCTCGCGAGGGTACACGCTGGTCTGGGTGAGCGTGCCGGAAAACAGTTTGCGCAACTCGATCAGGCGGTGCTGGGCATCGAGAAACAGAACCGCAAACACCTCGTGTCCCAGCCCACCCAGTTGCAGAGAGACGAAGTCCTTCACCGTGGCGGGGCTTTCGAACACCGGGCCGCGTTCGAGTTGCTGGGCCAGCGCCCGGCGGGCCATCTCCAGCACGGCAGCCAGCTCAGCGCGCTTGGCCGGGCCCAGGCCCTTCACGGGTTTGAAGTCGGCCGCCTGGCAGTGCAGCAGGCCACCAAAACCCTTGAAGCGGTCCAGCAGCTCGGCCGCCAGATCCAGCACGCCCTTGCCCTGGATGCCGGTGCGCAGCAACAGGGCCAGCAGCTCGGCGTCGGCCAGGGCGGCGGGGCCCTGGGCCAGCAGTTTCTCGCGCGGTCGCAGGGCGGCCGGCAGGCTCTTGATGGACATGTCTTCTTCTCCCTGTAGGCGGGTGCTGGCGCCGCCAGGCTTTGCAACACCTGGGCCATGCGTGGGCCGCCCCGTAAAATCAGCGGTCAGACTACCAGCTTCCCAGCTGCACGCCCAAGTGAACACCATCCAGCCGGGGTCCTTCCTGACCCTGCATTACCGGCTTGCCGGCCCCGACGGCGGCGACGTCATCACCACCTTCAACGACAAGCCCGCCACGCTCACGCTTGGCCAGGGCCAGCTCTCCCCCGCGATTGAGGCCCGCCTGATGGGCCTGGCCGAGGGAACGCGCCAGGCCTTCACGCTGGCGCCGGGCGAGGCCTTCGGCCCGCGCAACCCAGAGATGGTTCAGCGCATCAAACGCAAGACCATCGACGAGATGGCCGACCCCGAGGCCGAGTACGCCGTGGGCGACGTGGTGGAATTTCCCACGCCCGATGGCCAGGGCAAGTTTGCCGGCGTGGTGCACGCGCTGGGCGAGGGCTGGCTGGAGTTCGACTTCAACCACCCGCTGGCCGGCCAGCAGGTGACGTTTGAAGTGCAAGTCATAGGCGTGCTCTGATGGCCATCGACCTGAACGAAACCCATGCCGGCGAGATCTTGCTGGCCGAGCCGCGCGGCTTTTGCGCCGGTGTCGACCGCGCCATCGAGATCGTCGAGCGCGCGCTCATCAAGTTTGGCCGGCCCATCTATGTGCGCCATGAGATCGTGCACAACACCTATGTGGTGAACGACCTGAAGGCCAAGGGTGCGATCTTCATCGAAGACCTGGCCGACGTGCCGCCCGGTGCCACGCTGATCTTCTCGGCCCATGGTGTGGCCAAGGCTGTGCAGTTGGAGGCCGAGGCGCGGGGATTCCGCATCTTTGACGCCACCTGCCCGCTGGTCACCAAGGTGCATGTGGAGGTGGCCAAGCTCGCCAAAGAGGGCTTTGAGTTCATCATGATCGGCCACAAGGGCCACCCCGAGGTGGAAGGCACCATGGGCCAGTTGAGCGCTGGCATCTACCTGGTGGAAGACGTGGCCGACGTGGCCGGCGCCCCGGTGACCAAGCCCGAACAGCTGGCCGTGGTGACGCAAACCACGCTCAGCGTGGACGATGCCGCCGAGATTCTTGCCGCCGTGAAGGCGCGTTTTCCGAACGTGCGCGAGCCCAAGAAGCAGGACATCTGCTATGCCACGCAAAACCGGCAAGACGCTGTGAAGGTGCTGGCCCCGCATGTGGACGTGGTGGTGGTGGTGGGCAGCCCCACCAGCTCCAACAGCAACCGGCTGCGCGAGTTGGCCGAGCGCCTGGGCACGCCCGCCTACATGGTGGATTCGGCCGACGATCTGCAAGCCAAATGGCTGGCCGGACGCCCGCGCGTGGGCCTGACGGCGGGCGCCAGCGCGCCTGACGTGTTGGTGCAGCAGGTGATTGCGCGGCTGAAAGAGCTGGGCGCCATCGGCGTGCGCCGCATGGCCGGCGTGCAGGAGACCATCGAGTTTCCGCTGCCCATGGGCCTGGGCGACAAATCGATGGCCGAGTTCTCGGCCTCGCGATCTTGAGCCCTGGCCGAGATCGCCGGCGCGCGTCACGCGCCAACCCTGAGTTGAAGACAGAAAGCCTAAGACATGTTGGACATTTCCCTGATGCGGCGCGACCTCGATGCCGTGGTGGCCCGCCTTGAGGCCCGCAAGAGCCCGCAGCCCTACCTGGACGTGGCGCGTTTCAGCGCACTGGAGGCAGAGCGCAAGGGCCTGCAAGTGCGCACCGAGGAACTGCAAGCCCGCCGCAACGCGCTGAGCAAGCAGATCGGTGGCAAGAAGGGCAAGGGCGAGGACGCCAGCGCCGAGATGGCGGAGGTGCAAGGCATAGGCGAGCAGCAGAAGGCCGGCGCCGAGCGGCTCGACGCCATCCAGGCTGAGCTGCAGGCCATGCTGATGCATGTGCCCAACCTGCCGCACGAAAGCGTGCCGCTGGGCGCCGACGAATCCGCCAACCTTGAAGTGCGCCGCTGGGGCACCCCTGGCACCTACGCCTTCGCCGTGAAAGACCATGTGGACTTGGGCGCCCCACTGGGGCTGGACTTTGACACCGGCGCCAAGCTGGCCGGCTCGCGCTTCGCCTTCCTGAAGGGCCCGGCCGCGCGCCTGCACCGCGCGCTGGCCCAGTTCATGTTGGACACGCAAACGCTGGAGCACGGCTACACCGAGTGCTACACGCCCTACATCGTCAACCGCGAGGTGCTGGAGGGCACGGGCCAGTTGCCCAAGTTCAAGGAAGACATGTTCTGGGTCAGCCGCGGTGGCGACGAAACCCAGCCCGAGCAATACCTGATCAGCACCTCGGAAATCTCGCTCACCAACAGCGTGCGCGAGCAGATCCTCAAGCCCGAAGAGCTGCCCATCAAGCTCACCGCGCACAGCCCCTGCTTCCGTTCGGAAGCCGGCTCGGCCGGCCGCGACACGCGCGGCCTGATCCGCCAGCACCAGTTCGACAAGGTGGAGATGGTGCAGATCGCCCACCCCGACAAGAGCTACGAGGTGCTGGAGGAGATGACAGCCCACGCCGAGGCCATCCTGCAGAAGCTGGAGCTGCCCTACCGCGTGGTGCTGCTGTGCACCGGCGACATGGGTTTTGGCAGCACCAAGACCTACGACCTGGAGGTGTGGCTGCCGGCGCAGAACACCTACCGCGAGATCAGCAGCTGCTCGAACTGCGAGGCCTTCCAGGCCCGCCGCATGCAGACCCGCTTCAAGAACGCCCAGGGCAAGATGGAGTTCGTCCACACCCTCAACGGCTCGGGCTTGGCTGTGGGCCGCGCCCTGGTGGCCGTGCTGGAAAACGGCCAGCAGGCCGATGGATCCATCCGCATACCGGCCGCGCTGCGGCCCTATATCGGCGGTGCCGAATTCCTCAAGGGCACGGCCTGACATGGACTATCCCAAGTACGACCGCGCCTCGCCCAACACCCCGCTCACCAACGCTGAGTTGCAGCAACTGGATGAATTGCTGCAAACCTTGCCGGCCGACGGCGCCATGAGTCTGGACGGCATGGACGGCTACCTCACCGCGCTGCTGGTGGGGCCCTCCAAATTCCTCGACACCCAGCCCAGCGCCGATTGGTTGCCACTGATCTGGGGTGGCGACAGTGAGGGCGGCAAGCCTTTCGCATCCAACCAGAAGCGCAAGCGCACCACGGTGATGGTGCTGCGCCACCTGCAGGCCCTGGCCTGCACCTTGCGCGACGAGCCCGACAACTGGCAGCCCATCTTCAGCGTGGCCGAGCAGGGCGAACAGGAGTGGGCCGACGCCAGCGACTGGTGCACCGGCTTCCTGCAAGCGACTGACCTGGACCCCGAAGCCTGGGCGCCCTGGTTTGACGACGCCGAACTGGGCCCGGCCCTGGTGCCCATCGCCCTGCTGGGCGGCGAGGCCGTGAGCGACGCACCTGAGGCCGATCTGAGCAAGGCTGACGTGTGCGACGAACTGAGCCGCGCGGCGGCCGACGCGGTGATGGCCATGTGGGCGCACAGCTGCGCCGCCAAAGCAGACGCTCGGCCCTGAGCCGCGGGCGCCTGCTCAGCGTTCGAGCTGGCCGTAGACCTCGCGCGCCAGGGCCATCAGCTCGGCGCGGTTGCCCTCGGTGCTGAGGGCGTAGCCAAAGCGGTCGTCCACCCAGTAGAACGATTCTTCGTTGCCGCTGCGCACCGAGCTGAACGCGGTCTGCCCCGGTGCCTGGCCAGGCGCGAACACGGCCACGTAAAGCGTCACGCGCGCGCCCTGGGCGTTCTCGTACATGAACTGGGCGCGGGGCGGCGTGCCATCACCCGGCAGCAGCCGGCCGCCCAGCAAGCGGTAGCCGCGTTCGGCCAGCGTGGGCAGCTTCAGCGGCGCGCCCAGGCGGCGGCTGAGCCATTGCAGCAGATGGGCTTCATCAGAGGCGGCCACTTCCACAGGATGGCGTTTCTCAGGCACAAAGGCCACGTGGGCGGCAACGGCCTCGCGCACGAAGGCTGGCGAGCTGGGCGCGGCCGAAGCCTGCAAGCCAGCGTTTTGGGTTTGGCCCCAGTAGCGGCCGCCCAGGGTGCTGGCCGCGACCAGCAGGAGCACGGCCGCCGCTTGTTGCCACTGCGTATGGCGGCGTTGGCCAGCGGCGGCGTGCAGCACCACATCGGTGAGCGTAGCAGGTGTCTCACCCACGGGAAGGCTGCGGGCCAAGCGGCGCAGTTCCAGGCGCTGCGCCTGCCATTGCGCCACTTGGGCCGCGTCTTCGGGATGGCCCTGCAACCAGGCCAACAGGGCCGGCACGCGCGCGGCGTCCAGTTGCCCGTCCACGAAGGCGTGCAGTTCATCGTGGCTGACCGGGGCCGAGGTGTCGTTCATCGCTTCACCAATTGCAGCGGTGTGCCGCGTTCGGGCTGGGGCGGGGTCATCAATTCGCGCAGGCGTTCGCGGGCGCGGTGCAGGCGCGACATCACCGTGCCCACCGGCATGCCCAGAATCTCGGCGGCCTCGGCGTAGGTGTACTCCTCCACCGTCACCAGCAGCAGGATCTCGCGCATGGCGGGTGGCAGCGCGGCGAGGGCGCGCTGCATGTCCATGTTCTCGGCCATCTGGGCCAGCGGCTCGTGGGCGGCCTCGGGCGCGTCTTCGAGTGCCACATGGCCGTCGTCATGGCGCCAGTCGCGCAGATGGTTCACGTGCAGGTTGTGCATCAGCGAAAGCAGCCAGCTGCGCAGCACCGAGCCGGGTTGCCACAGTTGCCATTTCATGCAGGCACGCTCCAACGTGTCCTGCACCAGGTCATCGGCCCGCGTGGCGTCCCCCGTGAGCAAGCGCGCATACCGGCGCAGGGCCGGTATGTGGCTCAGGGTTTGTTCAACGCCCACGCGTGGTCCGGTGCGCGCCGGGCCTCAAGGGCGGGCCAAATGCCAGACGTTGTTGAAGCCGTCACCGGTGCGGTCGCCAGCCTTCTGGTCCTTGGCCCAGAAGTACACCGGCTTGCCCTTGTAGGCCCACTGCCTGGTGCCGTCGTCGCGGGCGACGACGCTCCAGTCGCCGCTGGCGCTGGCGCCGGCAGCCACCATCAGCGGCGGCCAGTTGTTGGCGCAGGGGCCGTTGCACACGCTCTTGCCGGTGCCGGCGGTGTCCTTGTCAAAGGTGTACAGCGTCATGCCATTGGCGCCCACGAGCACGCCATCGGCGGTCTTGGCGGGCGCGTCACCACCCATCGCAGCACAGCCGTTGGCGAGCAGGCTAGCCAGAACAAAGGCGGACAGTGAGAGTTTGCGCAACATGGTGTGAGCTCCGTGAGTGTGGGTTGAATCACGGTAAACACGGAGCAGCGACAAACTATTCCATCGAGGCCCAAACTGGCTGAAACCACCCCCGCCTGAAACGAACAAGGCCCGTCATGCGTTTGCATGGCGGGCCTTGCGGTATTTTGGCTCCCCGACCTGGGCTCGAACCAGGGACCTACGGATTAACAGTCCGGCGCTCTACCAACTGAGCTATCGGGGAAGTGAAGCCTCAGATTATAGGCAGGTTTTTGCCGTTCTTACAAGCCGACCTGGACGGAAACGCGAAAAGTCCGGGGTGCCAGGGGGTAGAGGTAGGCGTGGCCGTACTGGTAGGGGCTTTCCTTCCAGGCGCGGCGGTCCAGCAGGTTGTCCACGCCGGCGCGCAGGGTCCAGTCGTGGCCTGAGGCGCGCATGATTTGCTTGGCGCTCAGACCCAGCACGGCCCAGGCTGGGATTTGCACGCTGCCGTCGGGCAGCACCTCGCGAGCGCCCTCAAAGCTCACCGAGCCTTGCACGGTCAGGCCTGGCATGGCGGCGGGTGAGTAGCCCAGTTGGGCGCGTGCGCTGCGCTGGGCAACGTTGGTGGGCACCAGGCCGTTGTCGGCAGCGCTGGCAGCGCCTTCGCGGCGGGCACGCAGCAGCATGGCGCTGGCGTGGACGCTCCAGGGGCCGTCGCGCCAGTCCAGACCGGCTTCCAGGCCCAGGTGGCGCTGCAGGCCGTCCACGGCATAGGTGGTGCCGGTGTCGTTCACGTAGGGGCGGTGGATGTCGAAGGCGGTGAGCGACCAGCCCAGTTGCTGGCCTTCGTGCTTCAGGCCCACTTCCACCTGGCGGCTGCGCTGGGCGGGCAGGGGTTGGCCGGCTTGGGCGCCGTAGTCGGTGCGGTTGGGGGTGACGTAGGTTTCCACGCCCTGGCCGGCGCTGGCGTACAGCATGTCTTGCGGGTTCAGTTGCCAGGTGAGGGCGCCCCAGGGGGTGGTGAAGCCCTGGTCGTAGGCCGGGTTGGCAGTACCGCTCAGCACCGACGCGCTGGCGCGGTGCAATTGCGTGTTGCGCAGGCCCAGCCAGAGGCCGAAGTCGCCGGCCTGGATCTGGTCGTACACATGCAGCTCGGTGCTGCGTTCGTCGCGGCTGGTGCTGTCGCTTTGGGCGACGGGGGCGGCGCTCACCACGGTGCGGCCATCGGCCGAGCCCACGCCGGCCCAGTTGTAGGCCTGTGGGTGAAAGCGCGCGCTGAAGTCGCTGTTCAGCACGCCTGCCGAGATCTGGTGGGTGAGGGCGCCGGTTTGTAGCTGGCCTTCCACGCGCAGCGCCAGCACGGTGGAGTTGCGGCGCTCGCCTTCGCTGCGGTAGTCGTAGAGGTCGAGGCTGCCGTCGCTGCAATAGCGGTCGTACACGTTCTCGTTGCCGCAGCCGTAGGGAAAGGCCATGCGGTCGTTGGTGCGCAGTTGCTGGGTCATGGCCTGCGCCACGGTGCGCCACTGCACGTTCAGCATGTGAGTCCAGCGCAGGCTGGCGGTGTTGCCATCGAACACCACGGGCTGGGCCCAGGGCTGGTTGTTCAGGTTCAGGCGCGGGTCGGTCTGGCGGGCCGATGGCAGGGTGCTGCCTTGCAGGCTGAAGGCGGCGGCGCTGGGTTGCGACTGGTGGTTGATTTCCAGTTCGGCTTCCAGCAGGTTGGTCGCGCTCAGGCGGGCCATGCCGGCCAGCGCAACCGCCAGATCTTGGCCATTGGCGTTGCGCAGTTCGGGGCGCAGGCTCTCAGCCGCGACGTTGAGCCGCAAGCCAGTGTCGCCATCAACACCCAGGCGGCGGTCGATGTCGGCCGCCATGCCGAAGCCGCCGCGCTCGGAAAGGCTGGCCGAGAGCGTGGTGCTGTCGCCGCGCGGGCGCTTGACTTGCAGGTTCACCAGGCCGCCCGGGCTGCTGATACCAGCCTGTGCGCCACTGGTGCCCTTGAGCACTTCCACGCGTTCCTTGTTGGCGAGCGAGAGGGTGGTTTCGGCGTTGATGGGCAGGCCGTCACGGCGGAAGTTGCTGCGCGGGCTCAGCTCAAAGCCGCGCACGCGCACGCCAGCCCAGTAGCCTGTGGCGTTGTAGGCGTCGCCGATGCTGGCGTCCATGCGGGTGATGTCGCCCAGGGTGTTGGTGCCGGCGTCTTGCAGGCTGGTCAGGCTGAGGGTGACGGCCTGGATGGGCGTGCGCGACAAGGGTTCTTCACCAAAGCCGGTGACGTTGGCCGGCAGTGATGCGCTGCGGCCGGTGACGTTGACGGTTTCTGTCGGCGTGGATTGCGCCTGGGCCAGCATGCCGGTGAGCAGCATGGCGCAGGCTGCGGCCACCGAGTGGCGGCGGGAGGACGGGGAATGGGAACGGAAGAACGATGCCATCGCGAGCTTTCTAAGTCGATGGCAGGGGGCAAGGTCTGGAATGGGCGCCACGAGAACCGTGCGCCGCATGCTTGACGGCTGCTTCCCTGCGCGAGGATTACCTCAATCAGGTTCGAAGGGACTGTCTCAGTCGGGCCCTCTGGCGAAGGCCCAACACCCCTAGCGGATGTGTCTGGCGCAAACAGCACCAGGCACGGCAAGCATTATCCCCTGGCTCGTTGTGGCGGCTGTTGCGCCCATGAAAAAGCCCGCACTTGGCGGGCCTTTCGGTGTGGGTGAGCAGGCGGCTCAGCGCTTCAACTCGCCCAGCTTGTTCTTGCGGTCTTTCCACTCGTCGGCATCGGGCAGCGCGGGCTTGCGCTTGGTGATGCTGGGCCAGCCCAGGGCCAGCTCGGCGTTGAGCTTGATGAAGTGCTGCTGGTCGCCGGGCACGTCTTCCTCGGGCAGGATGGCGTTCACCGGGCACTCGGGGATGCAAACTGCGCAGTCGATGCATTCATCAGGGTCGATGGTCAGGAAGTTGGGGCCTTCGCGGAAGCAATCGACGGGGCAGACGTCGACGCAATCGGTGTACTTGCAGCGGATGCAGGCTTCGGTGACGACGTGGGTCATGGGGAGGCGACGGTGAGTTGTGAAGAGGGTGTGCAAGCCTGGGTATGGTCTTGCGCTGAATTTGGCGCTGCTGACGCGGCCAGTGGCGTCAGTCAGGAAAGTCCATGATTTTAGGTCAGCTTGCTGCCCCGTTCGGCATCATCTGCGCTGGCGCAGGTTTTGGGGGCGGGCGTGGGGTGGACTTGCAGCGGCGTGGCTCCCACACCCACGGTGACCACGGCCGGGCGGCCGGCGTGTTCGGCGCAGGTGGCAGCCATGGTGGCCACAGTGTGGTCGGAGCAATGCTGATCGGGCCAACCGGCGCGTGAGACCACACTCACTGGCGTGTCGGCGGGCCATCCGGCGTCGAGCAAGTGCTTCGAGAGCCCTGCCAGTTGGCGCCCGGCCATGTAGAACACCTCGGTGTCGGCACGGCGGTAGGCCTGCAACTCGTGCTCGGCCGTCATGGCGGTGGACAGCGCCAGGCTGCGGCCTACACCACGGCGCGTGAGCGGGCGGGCCATGGCGGCGGCGGCGGCCAGCGCAGCGGTGATGCCGGGGATGACCTCGTAGGCAAGGCCAGCATCGGCCAGCGCCCACAGCTCTTCCTCCAGGCGGCCGAACATGCTGGGGTCACCACCCTTGAGGCGGGCCACGCGCAGTCCCTGAGAGGCGTACTGCACCAGCAGGGTGTTGATGCGGGCCTGGGCGGTGGAGAGCTCGAAGCCGCGCTTGCCCACGTCCACCCACTCGGCCTGGGGCGCGTGCGCGCGCAGGGCCGGGTCGGTGAGGGCGTCGAACAGCACCACCTGGGCGTCGGCCAGCGCACGCAGCCCGCGCAGGGTGATCAGGTCGGCGGCGCCGGGGCCTGCGCCGATGAAGACGACGCGGCCTTTAGCCATGGTCACGCAGCGTTGGTGGCCGCCTCGCGAACATGCAGGCCGCACTCCTTGGCCTTTTCGTCTTCCCACCACCAGCGGCCGGCGCGAAACTCTTCGCCCACGGCGATGGCGCGGGTGCAGGGGGCGCAGCCGATGCTGGGCATGAACTGGTCGTGCAGGGCGTTGTAGGGAACTTCATGCTGGGCAATGTAATGCCACACGTCGGTCCAGGTCCAATCCACCAGCGGGTTGAACTTGACGCGGCCGTTCGGTTCGGTTTCCACCGCCGGCATGGCGCCACGGTTTTGAGATTGCTCGCGGCGCAGACCGGTGACCCAGGCGGTGTTGCCTTGCAGCATGCGGCCCAGCGGTTCGAGCTTGCGCACCTGGCAGCAGGCCTTGCGCAGCTCGATGCTCTGGTACATGGCCTTGTCGCCGTGCTGGCGCACGAAGTGCACCACGGCTTCTTCGGGCGGCGCGTACAGATCCACCTTCAGGCCATAACGCTGCTCGATCTGCGGCACCAGGGCCAGCGTTTCGGCATGCAATGCCCCGGTTTGCAGCGTGGCGATGCGGATGGGCAACTGGTGGCGCGCAATCAGGTCGGTGAGCACCATGTCCTCGGCGCCCAGGCTGTTGGCCAGCACCACCTGGCCGGGGTGCTCAGCGGCGGCCTGGCTCAGCAGGGCCAGGGTGGCGGCCACGCGATTCTCAAAGCCAGCCGTGCGGCGGGCGTACAGAGCGATGGCGCTGGACGAGGCGGCGACGCCTGCCAAGCCGCTGATGCCAGAGATGCCGGGCAGTTCGAAAACCTCGCTCATGTTCAGGCCACCACGCGTGAGAACAGCGGACGGGTCTGCACCACATCGCCCTGGTAATGGTCGGTGACCAGGCCCAGCACGCGGCGCGCGGCCACTTCGTTCTGGTCATGGCGCAGTTGCACGGCGTCGATGCCGGTGCGAGCGAGCAAGGGCAGCATGTCCACCAGCACGTCGCCGGTGGCTCGCACCTCGCCACGGTAGCGCAGGCGCGAGCGCAGCACATGCCCTTGGCTGTAGGCGCGGCCGTCGGTCCACTTGGGGAACTGCAGCACCACCAGGGCGATGCGGCCCAGGTCGGGGGCCAGCGCTTCCACGTCCACGGTGTTGGCCAGGGCCACGCCCACGGGCAGATTGGCCGGCCAGGTGTCACGCACCGCGTGCCACTGCTCCAGCGTCAGCAGACGCTGCGGCTGCGGCTTGGGGTGCATGTCGGGGCCGTCTTCGCCGCCCACGCTGTGCCAGCTGTCGGTGTGGCTGTCGATGAACTTCATGGTGTCAACCTTTGGGTCTCTCAGGAAACAAAACAAGCCGAACCTCGGCGTTCCCGCGAAGGCGGGAATCCATGTGGTGGCACGCCGTGGATTCCCGCCTTCGCGGGAATGACGAACGAGCCCTCAAACGGCATCCGCAGTCTCGGCAAGGTTCTGAGGTTGGGCAGCCGTGGCCTGGCGCACGGCATCGGCGGCCGCGCGCAGCGGTGCGATGCCAATGCGGCGCACGGTGTCGATGAACAACTCGCCGGCGGCGCGTTCGCGGCGGTAGGTGTCGACCAGGGCCTCGATCACATCGGCCACTTCATCGGCCGCGAAGGCCGGGCCAATGACCTTGCCGGGCAGCGAGGCGCCGCTGATCAGCGAGCCGTCCGAGCCGCCCACCGAGACCTGGTACCACTCGTCGCCGTCCTTGTCGATGCCGAGGATGCCGATGTGGCCGGTGTGGTGGTGGCCGCAGCTGTTCATGCAGCCGCTCATGTGCAGGTCGATGTCGCCCAGGTCGTAGAGCGCATCCAGATCGTTGAAGCGTTCGGTGATGCTCTCGGCCACTGGGATGGAGCGGGCATTGGCCAGGGCACAGAAATCGCCGCCGGGGCAGACGATCATGTCGGTCAGCAGGCCAATGTTGGGGGTGGCAAAGCCAGCGTCCTTGGCGGCGTGCCACACGGCCAGCAGGTCGGCCTCGCGCACCCAGGGCAGCACCAGGTTCTGGTCGTGGGTGACGCGCAGCTCGCCCAGCGAGTAGCGGTCAGACAGCGTGGCGGCGGCGTCCATCTGGTCGGCCGTCACGTCACCAGGGGCCTGGCCCGCGCGTTTGAGCGAGAGCGTGACGGCGCGGTAGCCCGGCACCTTGTGGCCGCGCACATTGCGCTCCAGCCAGCGCAGGAAGGCCTGGGGCGCCGGGCCGGTGCGGTGGGGGTTGTAGCCGCTGGTGGCGGGGCGCACCCCGGCGGGCACCACGAAGCTGCGTTCCACACGTTCCAGTTCCGAGACCGGGATGATGTGCTCGCGGCCGTCCACGTCGTTGTCGAGGATCTTTGTGAACTCGGCATTCACCGCGTCGAAGAACTTCTGGCCCTCGGCCTTCACTAGAATCTTGATGCGGGCCTTGTAGGCGTTGTCGCGTCGGCCGAAGCGGTTGTACACGCGCACGATGGCTTCCAGGTACACCAGGATCTGCTGCCAGGGCACGAAGGCGTTGATCTCGCTGGCCACGATGGGAGTGCGGCCCATGCCGCCGCCCACTAGCACCTTGAAGCCGACTTCACCCGCCCCGTTCTTCAGCAACTGCAGGCCCACGTCGTGCCAGGCGATGGCAGCGCGGTCTTCGGCGGCGCCGGTGATGGCGATCTTGAATTTGCGTGGCAGGAAGGCGAACTCGGGGTGCAGCGTGCTCCATTGCCGCAAGATCTCGGCATAGGGGCGCGGATCCACCGCCTCGTCGGGGGCAATGCCGGCCAGCGCGTCGGTGGTGATGTTGCGGATGCAGTTGCCGCTGGTCTGGATGCCGTGCATGTCCACCTCGGCCAGCTTGTCCATCACGTCGGCTGCCTGGGGCAGGGGAATCCAGTTGAACTGCAGGTTCTGGCGCGTGGTGAAGTGGCCAAAGCCGCGGTCGTTCTCGCGCGCGATCGCGGCCAATTGGCGCAGTTGCCGGCTGGCCACCTCGCCATAGGGCACGGCCACCCGCAGCATGGGCGCGTGGCGTTGCACATACCAGCCGTTCTGCAGACGCCAGGGGCGAAAGTCCTCGTCCGGCAGCGTGCCAGCAAGGTGGCGCTGCAACTGGTCGCGGAATTGCGCGGCACGTTGGCGGACGAACTGGCGGTCGAAGGAGGTGTAGGTGTACATGGGGTTGACCGGCGCGATGAAGGCAGGAGCGGACTCTAGGGAAACTGCATATGCATGGAAAGAACATAAATATCAGATGCTTATGTCGATCTGGAATTAAGACAGGTTCAAGTGGACGGCCCTTCTAGAATTGCGGCCATGCTGACCCGCCTCTTGCCAGAAATCCCGGTTCCCCGTCGCCGCAGCCTGCTGGCCGCTCTGGGAGCTGCCGCCATGCTGGCCGCCTGCCAAACCCCGCCGCCGGTGGTGGCCAGCAAGCCCGCCGAGCCACCGCCCGTCGTTGTCAAACCTGCGGTGGTGCCGCGCCCGCCCCGCATCGGCCTGGCCCTGGGGGGCGGTGCGGCGCGTGGCTTTGCCCACATCGGCGTGATCCAGGTGATGGAGGAAGCCGGTATCAAGCCCCAACTGGTGGTGGGCACCTCGGCTGGCAGCCTGGTGGCGGCGCTGTACGCCAGCGGCAAGAGCGGCAACGAACTGGCCACCCTGGCCCAGGGCATGGACGAATCCGCACTCACCGACTGGTCGTTCCCCGGCCGTGGCCTGATCAAGGGCGAGTTGCTGGCCAAGTACGTACGGGCCCAGACCAGCGGCTTGACCATCGAGCAGACCAAGATGCCGCTGGGCATCGTGGCCACCGATCTGGCCGATGGTCAGCCCATCCTGTTCCAGCGCGGCGACATCGGCGCGGCGGTGCGTGCGTCCAGCGCCGTGCCAGCCGTGTTCCAACCCGTGAAGATGGGCGGGCGCGAATACGTGGACGGCGGCCTGGTCTCGCCCGTGCCGGTTCGCTTTGCCCGCGAAATGGGGGCCGAGATGGTGATCGCCGTGGACATCTCCACGCCACCCAACCCCGAATCCACGGGCGACTCCTTCCACATCCTGCTGCAAACGGTGGCCATCATGGGCCGCAGCATCAACCGCTGGGAGCTGAAGGACGCCGACGTGGTGCTGCGCCCAAGCTTGGTGGGTGTCTCCAGTGCCGACTTCACGGCCCGCATGAAGGCGGTGCAGTCGGGTCGCGAGGCGGCGCTGGCGGCCTTGCCGGCCATTCGCGGCAAGATCCTGTCTCTGTCACGCTGAGCTGGCTTTGCAGGCCCCGGCAGGCGTATGCCTCGAACTCCAATGAACCAGCCTGGACAAGAGACACCGGCGCGGCCGCGCGCATCGACGAGATCGCCGTGCCCACCTGCACCATCATTTGGAGATCTGCTACTGCTACTTCAGCAGCAAGGATGGGCTGTACATCCGCGTGCTGCAAGGTGCCCATTCGCGCAACCGCCGCATCGAGGCCGAGCTGAGGCTGGAGAAAATGGAGCCCGAACGTGCGCTGCGCACTTTGGTGGGCTTCACCTGCGACCACCAGCCGGGCAACCCCGATTTGTCGCGCGCCGCGAAAGCATCGTCGAGATGATCGTGAAGCACGTGCGCCACTGAGGCCAGTTGGCACTGATGGTGGTGCTGGTGTTCGGCAACCTGCCCAGCCGTGTTCGCAGCCATGCCCATGTTCAGCATCTCGCCGGTGCTGGCACAGCGCAAGGGCCCGAGCGCTTCAGCGCAGCGGCCTTGCTGGCCGAGCCTCGGCCACAGCCGGCTTCAACATCCGGACGGCATCGAATGGGCAGACCACCCAGCAAGCAGCGCAGCCTGTGCAAGCCTCGGGCGCGTGCAGCACAGCCGTCTTCTTCCAGTGCAGGGTTTCCAGGCTCAGCACATGCGGCTCACAGGCGGCCACGCAACGGCCGCAGCCCGTGCAACGCTGGGCGTCAACGCGCGGCCGCGCCACGCTCTGGCGGGTGGCTGGTGCCTGGTGGGGCGCGCGGGTGGTCATGGGCGCAGCGTAGCCCAAGCCGTGAAGCCAGATTCGGCAAACCTGTGTGATTGACATGGCGTCACCGGCATGCCGCGCCAGGAGCGCTATGCTGGCCCCATGAAGCTCTACCTGGCCCGGCATGGCGAGACCGATCTCAACGTTGACGAGCGCTACCAGGGCAGCAGCAACTTGCCTTTGAACCACGCCGGCATGACGCAGGCGCGCCGGCTGGCCCAGGCGCTGCCGGGCGACATCACCCACATCGTCAGCTCGCCACAGCAGCGCACCCTGCAAACCGCGCTGACGGTGGCGCAGGCGCGTGGCCTGAAGGTGACGGTGATGCCCGGGTTGCGCGAGCGCGATTTCGGCGAGTTCGAAGGGCTCACCCTGCCCCAGGTGGCGCAGCGCTACCCCGCGCTGTGGCAGGCCGGCATCATCACCGCCTGGGACACGCCGCCCCCCAGCGGTGAAACCACACGCCAAGTGGTACAGCGGGTGTCGGCCGTGGTCGCTGAATTGCAGGCGAGCCATGGTGAGCACGAAGTGCTGCTGCTGTGCGTGCATGGCTTTGTGATCCGCGCCCTGCGCTATCTGCTGGATGGCCTCTGCGAGGCAGAATTCTTCGACGCGCCGCGGCTGGGCAATGCCGAGTTCCTGGTCAGGCACTGGCCTCGTCCGCCAGAAGGGCCTCGCGCGCTTCACGCCCTGTGAGCCAGGTGCCCAGCGCACCGCAGAAGGCGATGCCCACGATGCCCACCAGTGCCAGGTGGTCTGGCACATGCTGGAAGAACACCCAGCCGGCCAGCGTGGCAAAGGCAATCTGGAAGTACAGGTAGGGCGTGAGCGTGGCCGCCTTGGCGCGCATGTAGGCCATGATCAGCATGTAGTGGCCGCCCGAGCTGAGCGCCCCGGCCAGGATCAACAGGCCCCAGGTGCCCGGGCTCACCGCCTGCCAGTGCCAGGGCAGAAACACCGACATCGTGACGACCCCCACCAGGCCGGTGTACACGTGGGTGGTGTTGGGGTCTTCGCTGCGCGCCAGCCGGCTGCTGAGCGTGTGGAAAGCCGCGCCGGCCAACACCAGCAGCAGCGGCAGCAACATGGCCCAGTCGAGGTGGCCGCCCGCGGTTTCGCTTTGTGGGCGTATCACCACCACGGCGCACACCAGCCCCGCCACCAGCAGCACCCAACGCAGCACCGAAACATGCTCGCCCAGCACCACGGCGGCCAGGAAGGTGATGAGCAGCGGCGTGAGCATGATGATGGCGGTGAACTCGCCCACGGGCATCACCCTCAAGCTCAGGAAGGCCAGCGCGCTCATGCTCAGCAGCGACAGGCCGCGCAGCATTTGCAGCTTGAGCTTGCCGGTTGTGAACAGGGCGTTGCCCCGGCGCGGCCACACGGTGAGGGCGGTGACGCCCACCTGGAAGGCGTAGCGTGCCCACAGCACCATCACCAGCGGCGCCAACTGGCCCAGCATCTTGATGGTGCTGTCGAACACCGCGAACAGCGCCACCGCACCCAGCACCAGCGGCACGGCGTGCCGGCCGCGCGGCCTGAAGGTTCCGCTTTCCATCATTTCAGGAGATAGCCCAGGATGACCTCGCGCACATGCGAGATGCGGTCGGCCAGGGCCTGCGGCGCGTCGGCCGGGCAGCCGGGCGGCCGAAGATCACTGAGAGCGTGTGGCGGTTCGAGAGGTAAAAGCAGGTCAGCCCGGCGATGGACATGCAGAGCTGAGCCGGGTCCACGCCCGAGCGGAACGCGCCTGCGGCCTGTCCACGCACCAGCACCTCGCCCAGCGTGGCAATCAGCGGCGAGTTCAGCTCGCGGATCTTGGTGGACTGGGCCTGGTGCTCGGCGCGGTGCAGGTTTTCGCTGTTGATCGGCGCGATGAACTCCGGGTGGGCCAGGCAGTACTGCCGGGTGAAGTCGATCAGCAGCGTGATGGATGCCTTGGGCGGCAGTGCGTTGAGGTTCAGCGCCTCTTCGGCCTGGCGGATACCGGCGTACACGTCGTCCAGCCGCGTGCCGCCCAGGATCTGCTGGCGTGAGCGCCCGGCGTCGCGGGTGCGCAGCTCGGGCGGGGCAGGGGGCTTCTTGGTCACGGGCGCTATTTCTCTATTTTGTGCATCGTGCCATGTCATTCTCTGCACAAATTTTTCAGGTATCTGCAGGAGCCATTGTTGTTGTTCACCAGATTGGGAAATGACATGGTTGCCATCGAGTTTGGTGAATGCGTGGCATGTTGTTGGACCGTCGCTGCCAGAGGCCGGCGACACTTTTGACTTGGTGGTGCGCGCTGGCGGGGTTGGCCTGCTGATCGATGCGTTGAGATACCCCAGCCGCAGCGTGCAGCGCGATGGGAGCTGCACCACGCCCGCTCCTCCGCTTCGGGTGGCCAGCGTGCCGATCAAGGTCCGCGCGGCACAATGCAAAGATGTCTTTTTCTCTCGCAGAACTGATCTTGCTGGCGCTTTTGGTGCTAAACCTGTTGCTGCTGTTGTGGCTGGCCTTGCGGCGGCCGAACAATGAGGCCTTCAGGGCCGCCTTTGAGCAGGCCCAGGGCCAGCAAGGCCGCGATGCCGAGCGGCTGGAGCGCGAACTGCGCAACGAAGTTCAGGGCAGCGCCCGCAACACGCGCAGCGAACTCACCCAGGGCTTGTCGCTTTTCCAGCAGGCGCTGCTGGCACAGTCGGGTGATGTGGCCCGAACGCAGAACGAGCAGATCGATTCCTTCCGTGTGCAACTGTCTGCCATGCAGCAGCAGGTGGCGCAGACGCTGCAGTCCACTACCGAGGTGCTCACCCGCCAATCACAGGCCGGCGCCGAGGCCCTCAGCGCTGCCCTGATGCAGGCCAGAGAGGCGCAGGACATAGCCCTGAAGCGCCTGGCAGATGGCCTGGGCGAGCAGATCAAGGCGCTGGCCGAGGGCAACGAACGCCGCCTGGGCGAGGTGCGCCTGGCGGTGGAGCAAAAGCTCACGGCCTTACAGGACGGCAACGAGAAGAAGCTCGACCAAATGCGCGCCACCGTGGACGAGAAGCTGCACGCCACGCTGGAGCAGCGCCTGGGTGAGAGCTTCAAGCAGGTGGCGGACAGGCTGGAGCAAGTGCACAAGGGCCTGGGCGAGATGCAGAACCTGGCACGCGACGTGGGTTCGCTCAACCGCGTGCTCACCAACGTGAAGACCCGCGGCGTGTTTGGCGAGGTTCAACTGGCCGGCTTGCTGGAACAGGTGTTCACGCCCGAGCAGTACGGCCGCAATGTGGAAACGGTGCCGGGCAGCAATGCACGGGTGGAGTTCGCCATCCGCCTGCCAGGCCGGCGCGACGACGGCCAGCCGCTGTGGCTGCCCATCGACGCCAAGTTCCCGCGCGAGGACTACGAGCGCCTGCTGGCCGCGCAGGAGGCCGCCGACCCGGTGGCGGCCGAGGCCGCAGCCAAGGCCATCGAAATGCGCTTGCGCGCCGAGGCCAAAACGATCCGCGAGAAGTACATCGCCGCACCCTACACCACCGATTTCGGCATCCTCTTCGTGCCCACCGAGGGTCTGTACGCCGAGGCCTTGCGCCGCCCCGGCCTGGTGGAAGCGCTGCAACGCGAGCACCGCATCACGCTGGCTGGGCCTACCACGCTGCTGGCCACGCTCAGCAGCCTGCAGATGGGCTTTCGCACGCTGGCACTGGAGAAGCGCAGCGCCGAGGTTTGGGAGGTGCTGGGTGCCGTCAAGACCGAGTTTGGCAAGTTTGGCGAGGTGCTGGCAAAGACCAAGAAGAAGCTGGATGAGGCCAGCAACACCATCAGCGACGCCGAGACCCGCACGCGCGCAATGACGCGCAAGCTCAAATCGGTGGAGACCTTGCCCGAGAGCCAGACCCAGGCCTTGCTCGGCAACTCTGCCAATGACGAGTGCCCCGGGGACCTGGAGTGACCGACGAGGCACGCCCAGGTGCTGCCCATGCTGAAGACCTGCGCACCGCCTTTCCCGCCGTGATTGGCGCCCTGGTGTGCGTGCACGCCAGCATGGCGGCCACGCGCGTCACCGCCAGCCTGCTGGTGTTGCACCTGGGCTACCCCGAGTGGATCGTGGGCCTGCTGCTGTCGTTGTTCGCGGTGGCGCCCATCGCCCTGGCGCTGTGGGCCGGGCGCCAGGCGGATCGCTTTGGCCTGCACCGGCCGCTGGGCGTGGGCGTGCTGATGGGCAGCGGTGGTGCCGTGGTGGCGGTGCTGTCACAGCACCCTGCGGCCATGGCCTTGGCCGCGCTGAGCACCGGTGGTGCGGTGGCGGTAGCGGCCGTGGGCATACAGCGTGAGGCCGGCTTGATGGCGCGCGATCCGTCCGATCTCAAACGCGTGTTCAGCTGGGTTTCGCTGGGGCCGGCGGTGTCGAATGCGGTGGCCCCGGTGGTGGTGGGCCTGCTGATAGACCACGTGGGTTACCGCGCGGGCTTTGTTTTTGCGGCGTTTCTGCCCCTGGTGGCCTGGGCGCTGGCGCAGCGCGTGCCGCGCGCGGTGCCTTTGCTGCATCCGGCGCCCGTTTCGGCCAGGCATGGCGGCGCCTGGAGTCTGTTGCGCAGCGCGCCCTTGCGCAACCTGGTGCTGGTGAACCTGGCCATGTCCTCATGCTGGGATTCGCACAGCTTTGCCGTGCCAGTGCTGGGGCATGTGCGCGGTCTCAGTGCCTCGGCCATCGGCCTGGTGCTGGGCAGCTTTGCGGTGGCGGCCACGGTGGTGCGGCTGGCCATTTCGCGCTGGTCAGACCATCTGCACGAGCGCACCGCCTTGCGCACGGCCATGGGCGCGGCCACGCTGGCCTGCGCGCTCTACGCCTGGTTGCCCGGCGTGGTGGGCATGGTGTTGGGGTCGAGCCTGCTGGGGCTGGCCCTGGGCTCGGTGCAACCGATGCTGCTGGCCATGCTGCACCAGGTGACTCCGCCCGAACGCCATGGCCAGGCGCTGGGTTTGCGCATGCTGTGCACCAATGCGGCCACCATCGTGATGCCGCTGCTGTTTGGGGTGTTGGCCGTGGCCACGGTGCCGGCCGCACCGATGTGGTTGATGGGCTTGCTGGTGCTGCTGGCGCAATGGCCAGCGAGACGGGTGGGCGTCAAGACGGCGGTGCCGCCAGCCTGAGCGCTCAAGAGGCGCGGGATTGACGAGGGGGATGCGCCGGAATGCCGAGGGGCGCTCAGAACCGGATGTTGGGCTTGGTCGGGTCGATCGGCGTAGTGTCCGGAGCGTCATCCCGAGGCGCCGGTGCCTCGGTGGCGAAAACCGGGGTGGCCGGTGTGGCTGGCTTGGGTGCGATGGCCACCATGGGGCTGGCTGCGGGGTTGCGCCAGTTGGTGGGCAACTTCGATTCGGCCGGGTAGCCGGCTGCGTCCAGGTAGCTCGTCCAGTCGGCCGAGTTCAGGCCCTTGAGCTGCTGGCCGCCGATGGTGAGCACCGGCAGGCTGTTGGCGCCTGTCAGCCGGCGGAAAGCGGCGATATCGTCGTTGGTCTCGACCCGTTTCTCGATGTAGGGCACGCCACGGCGTTGCAGCAACTGGCGGCCGGCGTCGCAGGCCGCGCAGTCCTTGCCGGCGTACAACGTGACCGGGTAGCGACTGCTGGCCTGGCGCAACTCCAGCGGCAGGCTGGCGGTGTTCTGTGCAGCGGCAGCACAGGCGAGCGTCAGGGACAACAAGGGCAGTGCGATGTGTCTAAGCATGGTGAAAGCCTAGCACGCATCAGCCTTGAATGCCCTGGTGGCGCAGCAGGGCGTCGATGGTGGGCGCGCGGCCACGAAAGGCCTTGAAGCTTTCCAGTGCGCCCCGGCTGCCACCCACTTCCAGGATCTCGTGCAGGTAGCGTTGGCCGGTGGCGGTGTCGAGCACACCGGCCTCCTCGAACGCACTCCAGGCGTCGGCCGACAGCACCTCGGCCCACTTGTAGCTGTAGTAGCCAGCCGAGTAGCCGCCGGCAAAAATATGCGAGAAGGTGTGTGGGGTGCGGCTGAAGGCGGGTGGGTGCAGCACGGCCACTTCCTGCCGCACCTCGGTGGCGATGGCCAGCACGCGCCCGGGGGCATCGGCCTCGGTGTGCAAACGCATGTCGAACAGCGCGAACTCCACCTGGCGCAGCGTCTGCATCGCGCTCTGGAAGTTCTTGGCGGCGAGCATCTTGTCGAACAGCGCGCGCGGCAGCGGCGCGCCGGTGTCCACATGGGCCGAGAGTTGACTCAGCACGTCCCACTCCCAGCAGAAGTTCTCCATGAACTGGCTGGGCAGCTCCACCGCATCCCACTCCACACCAGCGATGCCCGACACGCCCAGGTCGTCCACCTGCGTGAGCATGTGGTGCAGGCCGTGGCCGAACTCGTGGAACAGGGTGGTGACGTCGTCGTGGCTCAGTGTGGCGGGTTTGTCACCCACGGGTGGCGCGAAGTTGCACACCAGATGGGCCACCGGGGTTTGCACCAACCCGGTGTCGGGCCGGCGCCAGCGCTCGCGGGCGTCGTCCATCCAGGCGCCGGGGCGCTTGCCGGGCCGGGCATAGGGGTCGAGGTAGAACTCGCCCACGGTCTGCCCGGCGCGGCTGATACGGTAGAACTGAACCGAGCCGTGCCAGGTCTCGGCAGGGGCCGGGGCGATCTGCACGTTGAACAGGGTTTCGATGATGCGCAGCAAGCCGGCCAGCACTTGGGGCAGCGGGAAGTAGGCCTTGAGCTCCTGGTCGCTGAAGGCGTAGCGCGCCTCCTTGAGCTTTTCGCTGGCGAACGGGATGTCCCAGGCCTGCAGCGCTGGCAGGTTCAGTTCGGCTGCGGCAAATTCGCGCAGCTCGCGCAGATCCAGCTCGGCAGCCTTGCGGGCACGCCCGGCCAGATCGCGCAAGAAGCCCATCACCTCGGCCGGGCTGCTGGCCATTTTCGCCGCCAGCGATTCTTCGGCGTAGTTGGCAAAGCCCAGCAGCTTTGCTTCCTCCTGGCGCAGCGTCAGCAGCTCTTGCATCACGGCCGTGTTGTCCAGTGCGGCGTCGCCAAATTCGCTGGCACGCGTGGCGTAGGCGCGGTACAGCAGCTCGCGCAGCGGCCTGTGGCTACCGTACTGCAGCACCGGGAAATAGCTGGGGAAGTGCAGGGTGATCTTGTGGCCCGCCTTGCCATCGGCCTCGGCGGCGCTGCGGGCGGCCAGCACCACGTCGGCTGGCACGCCAGCCATCTCCTCGGCACTGGCGTAGTGGGCGAAGGCGTCGGTGGCGTCCAGCACGTGGTTGGAGAAGGCCTGCGAGAGCTCGGCCAGGCGGTCCTGGATCTCGGCGTAGCGGGCCTTGGCTTCGCCCTGCAGGTCGGCGCCACCGAGCTTGAAGTCGCGCAGCCAGTGGCTCAGGGCCTGCTTGCGAGGGGCGCTCAGGGTGGCCGCTGCGGGGCTGGCGGCCAGCGCCTGGTATTTCGCATAGAGCCGCTCGTCGCTGCCCTGGCGAGTGTAGAACTCGGTGACGCGGGGCAGGTTCTCGGCATGGGCCGCGCGCAGCTCGGGTGTGTCGGCCACATGGTTCAGGTGGCTCACAGCACCCCAGGCGCGGCCCAGGCTCTCGGTGGGCACGCCCAGGCTGAGCGAGAGGGCGTCGTAGTCGGGCGCCACCTCGGCGCCCACGCTGCGCTCCAGCGCGGCATTGGCGGCGGCCAGCCAATGGTCCACGGCGGGGGTGACATGTTCGGGCCGCACGTCCTTGTACGAGACCAGGCCGGCGAGTTGCAGCAGGGGGTTGTTCATGCGCGGGCTCTTTCGCGTTCAGCAGGCAGCGCGCTCGGCGGCTTCCAGGGTGTTGACCAGCAGCATGGTGATGGTCATGGGCCCAACGCCGCCGGGCACGGGGGTGATCCAGCCGGCCACATTCTGCACACCGGCGAAATCCACGTCGCCACAGAGCTTGCCCTCGTCATTGCGGTTCATGCCCACGTCGATCACCACCGCGCCGGGCTTGACCATGTCGGCGGTCAGCACGTTGCGCTTGCCCACGGCGGCCACCACGATGTCGGCCTGGCGCGTCATGGCGCCCAGGTCGGCCGTGCCGCTGTGGCAGACGGTGACGGTGGCATTGGCCTGCAACAGCATCAGCGCCATGGGCTTGCCCACAATGTTGCTGCGGCCGATGACCACGGCATGCTTGCCGCGCAGGTCTTTCATGCCGATGGATTCGAGCATCTTCATGCAGCCATAGGGCGTGCAGGCCTTGAAGCCAACCTCGCCCACCATCAGCGCACCGGCGCTGGCCACGTGGAAGCCGTCCACATCCTTGGCCGGCGAGATGGCCTCGATGACCTTGTGGTCGTTGACGTGCTTGGGCAGCGGCAGTTGCACCAGGATGCCGTGGATGGCCGGGTCGGCGTTGAGTGCGGCGATGCGTGCCAGCAGCGCTGGTTCGCTCAGGTCGGCGTCGTACTTCTCCAGCACCGAGTGAAAGCCGGCGTCGGCGCAGGCCTTGACCTTGTTGCGCACATAGACGGCACTGGCCGGGTTCTCGCCCACCAGGATAACGGCCAGGCCGGGCTTGTGGCCCTTGGCCGTGAGCGCGGCAGCACGTTGGGCCACTTCGGTGCGAACTTGTTTGGACAGGGCGTTGCCGTCGATGAGCTGGGCGGGCATGGTGCGGTTCTCTGCGGTACTTGGCGGGGCGACAAGTGCAAACGGGGCCTTGCGGGCCCCGTTGTGCGGTGGGTTTGATCTGGGGGTGAAGGCGTTCAGGCCTTGTGCGTGGCACCAAGCGCGATCTTGAGCAGATCTGCCACGGTGTTGGCGTTGAGCTTTTCCATGATGTTGGCGCGGTGCGCCTCCACCGTCTTGATGCTGATGCCCAGGTCGTCGGCGATCTGCTTGTTCAGGCGACCGGCGACGATGCGCTCCAGCACCTGGGCCTCACGCGTGGTCAGGCGGCTGAGCAGGGCATCTCTGCTGGCCTGCTCCTGGTGCTGGCTGAAGGCCACACGGGCCTGATCAAGCATGCGCTCAACCAGTGAGACCAGTTCTTCTTCCTTGAAGGGCTTCTCGATGAAGTCCATCGCGCCCTTCTTCATCGTGGTGACGGCCATGGGTACGTCGCCGTGGCCGGTGATGAACACCACCGGCAGGGGGCTGTGGCGTTCCAGCAGGCGGTCCTGCAATTCGAGGCCGCTCATGCCGTCCATGCGGATGTCGGCGATCAGGCAGGCCACCTCACGCGGGTCGAAGCGCGAGAGGAAGGATTCAGCCGAGTCAAAGCACTTGACGCGGTAGTCCTTGCCTTCGAGCAACCATTGCAGCGAATCACGCACCGCCTCGTCGTCGTCAACAACGTAGACGGTACCTTTCTTGGGGATCAGGCTCATGAGGAAGTGGCGTTCGGGTTGGCCGCAGCGGTCTCTTCCGGTACGTCAGGTACTGGCAGCGGCTCTGCGCGAGTGGTGAGATCAACAGGCAGGGTGAAGGCGAACCGACATCCTGTTACGGATGCGCCATTGTAGAGGTTCTGTGCACGCATCCTGCCCCGGTGCGACTCGATGATGGAGCGGCATAACGACAGGCCTATGCCCATGCCTTCGGCCTTGGTGGAGAAGAAGGCCTCATAGAGACGGGCGATCACTTCCTCCTTCATGCCAGGCCCCGTGTCGGTAACGCTGAATTCGATCACGCCGCCTTCATCTGGCGTGTGGCGCGGCACCACGCGCAGCTCGATGTGGCGGCGCGAGGGCGGCAGTTTGGCGTTGTCAATCGCGTCAGCCGAGTTCTTCAAGAGGTTGAGCAGCACCTGCTCGATCAGGATGGGGTCCACCAGCAGGGGCGGTAAGTGTTGCGCCACGTAGGTTTGTATGGACACCTTGCGCCGCCGCAGCTCGATGCCGGCCAACTCCACCGAGTCGTCTACGATGGCTGCGGCTGAGGCCACTTGGCGCTGCGGCTCGCTGCGCTTCACGAAGGCGCGGATGCGGTGGATGATCTGGCCGGCCCGCTCGGCCTGGCGTGCGGTCTTCTGCAACGCAGCGATCAGGTCTTCGTTGGTGATGGCGCCCACCTGCACCCGGCTCACCATGCCGTTGCAGTAGTTGTTGATGGCAGTGAGCGGCTGGTTCAGCTCATGCGCCACTGACGAGGCCATCTCGCCCATGGTGATCAGGCGGCTGGTGACCTGGGCCTTCTCGGCCTGCTGTTGGGCCAGCTCTTCCACGCGGCGGCGGGCGGTGACGTCGGTGGCGATCAGCATCTGGGCCAGGCGGCCGTCGGTCCACTGCAGGTAGCGGCTGCGCACGTCGAACCACATCTGCAGCGATTCGATGAAGACCTCGCGCGGGTGGGCGCCAGCCTCGGTTAGTTCCTGCGTGGGCAGGCCCGAGAGCCCGTCTGCCTCGTCCTCGGGCTCGGGCACGAAGAGCTTGCTGGTGGCGCTGTGGGCCAGCAAGGTGTGGCCCTGGGCATCGGCGCCAAACCACAAGCGATAGCTGCGGTTGGCGAACAGCAGCTCGTTCTTGTGCACCGAGAGCACCGAGACGGCAGCGTCCAGGCCCTCCAGCACCGTGGTAAAGCGCTCGTGCGAGGCCGAGAGCTGGTCGCGGATGCGCTTGGCCTCGGTGATGTTGGTCATCGAGGTCATCCATCCCGTTTGCTGGCCCTTGGGGTCGATCAGCGGCGAGACGTACATGCGCGAGTCGAACGAGGAGCCGTCCTTGCGCTGCACCTTCACCTCGATGCCACCGGCCGGGCTGCGGCCCTGCAGTTCTTGCTGTAGCAAGCGGGTGTTTTCGTCGATGCGGTCGGCGGGCCAGTACGGGAAGGGTGGGCGGCCGTTGATCAGGTCGGTCTCACTGTAGCCCGTCATGGCGCAGAAAGCCGGGTTCACATAGGTGATGCGGCCCTTCCAGGTCCATGGCCCGCATGCCGGTGAGCATGGAGTTTTCCATGGCCCGGCGGAAGTTGGTCTCCTGCACCAGCGCGCCCTGGATCTGCGCGCGGCGCCGCACATGGCGCCAGGTGCCCAGCAGCATCCAGACGGTGAGCACCGACAAGGCCACCACCATCCAGAACAGGGTGTTGCCGATCAGGCCGATGGAGGTGCGGTAGCCCAGGCCGCGCAGAACCAGGCCATTGGACATAGGCGCCAGCGGCAGGTCGTACTGCAGCGATGGCGGGGCGGCCTTCTGGCCCGGCATGGCTGCTACGGTGCTGACCAGGGTCTTGCCATTGGCGTCCAGCACTTTCACCGCGTGGCGGCGGGTGACCTCGGAGGGTATGAAATAGCGCACCAGGGCCTCGATGGAGTAGTCCACCAACACCGTGCCCACGAAGTTGCCACGGTCGATCAGCGGCACCTGCACCTGGAACACGTGTGTGCCGCTTGCATCGGTGAAGGCATGTGAATAGACGGGTTGGCGGGCATCGCGGGCGGCCACGAAGGTGAACTCAGGCTCACTGGCCTGGCCCTGCACGGGCAGGGAGACGTCGGCCACCTCGGCGCTGGTGGCCACGTCGGGCGCAAAGGTGATCAGGTCTTGCAGGGCGCGCAGCCTGCGGTTGGCCGCCAGCCAAGCCAGCTTGCGCACCTCGGGCCGTTCGCGCTGAAAGGCGGCGGCTTGGGCCAGGAAGGCATTGCTGTCGATGTCGCGAGCCACCAACTCGCGGGCCATGCGCACCAGTTGCTCCTGGTTCTCGATCAGGTGCAGGCGGATCTGCTGCTGGGCCACCTCGGTGTCGCGTCTGACCGATTCGGTGGCCCGGTCGATTTCTTCATTCCGCAGATACCAGAAGGCGGCGGTGATGGCGGCCAGGAACAGCAGCACTGACACCAGCGGCCCCATCGTTGCAAAGCGATCCTGACGTGACGGTGACTGGCTGCGCCACCAACGGCCGAAAAGACGGTGCAGCCGGGAGGGTCGGGAAGGTGGGGTTTCGCGAGGCGGGGACATGGGCGGATTATGGCGTTCGGGGTCACCCGAGCCGGTTTGGCCCAGGTAGTGGGAAGGGACCTTGGGTTTCAGAAATTCATAATATGAAATCAACATCCGCCATTTGGAAATTGCGCAGACTTGTGCCACACTGCGCGCCGGACCGAACAACACATGGCCTTTTAGAGGAGACAAACCATGTCCGCCATGCCTGATCAGAAGCCTGGTGCTGCCGCCATTGACGTGGACAGCCAGGAAACCCGAGAGTGGCTCGAAGCCCTCTCCGCCGTCATCGCCACCGAGGGCTCCGCGCGTGCCCACTTCCTGCTGGAGCAACTGCTGGGCGAGGCGCGCCAATCGGGCATAGACCAGCCCTTCTCGGCCAACACGGCCTACGTCAACACCATCCCGGCTGACGAAGAAGAGCGCTGCCCCGGCAACATCGAGATCGAAGAGCGGCTGCGCGCCTACATGCGCTGGAATGCCATGGCCATGGTGGTGAAGGCCAACCGCCATTACCCCGAAGACGGTGGCGACCTGGGCGGCCACATCGGCTCCTTCGCCTCGCTGGCCCACATGTTTGGCGCCGGCTTCAACCACTTCTGGCACGCCGAGAGTGAGAACCACGGCGGTGACTGCCTCTACATCCAGGGTCATGTGGCGCCCGGCGTGTACGCCCGCGCCTACATGGAGGGCCGTCTGACCGAGGAACAGCTGCTGAATTTCCGCCAGGAAGTGGAGGGCAAGGGCCTGTCGAGCTACCCCCACCCCAAGCTGATGCCCGAGTTCTGGCAGTTCCCAACCGTCTCGATGGGCCTGGGCCCCTTGATGGCCATCTACCAGGCGCGCTTCCTCAAGTACCTGCACGCCCGTGGCATTGCCAACACCGAAAACCGCAAGGTCTGGGTCTTCTGCGGTGATGGCGAGATGGACGAGGTGGAGTCACTGGGCGCCATCGGCCTGGCCGCACGCGAAAAGCTCGACAACCTGATCTTCGTCATCAACTGCAACCTGCAGCGCCTGGACGGCCCGGTGCGCGGCAACGGCAAGATCGTGCAGGAGCTTGAAGGCGAGTTCCGCGGCTCGGGCTGGAACGTGATCAAGCTGCTCTGGGGCAGCGAGTGGGACCCGCTGCTGGCGCGCGACAAGGACGGCGCGCTGCGCAAGGTCATGATGGACACGCTGGACGGCGACTACCAGGCCTTCAAGGCCAACGACGGCGCCTTCGTGCGCAAGAACTTCTTCGGCCGCTCTCCCGCCACGCTGGAGATGGTGGCCAAGATGAGCGACGACGACATCTGGGCCCTGAAGCGCGGCGGCCACGACCCGCAAAAGGTCTACGCGGCGTACCACAAGGCCGTGAACACCACGGGCCAACCCACGGTGCTGCTGATCAAGACCGTCAAGGGCTTCGGCATGGGCAAGGCCGGCGAAGGCAAGAACAACGTCCACCAGACCAAGAAGCTGACCGACGAAGACATCAAGATCTTCCGCGACCGCTTCAACATCCCCATTCCAGACAGCGAGCTGCCCAAGCTGCCGTTCTACAAACCGGCCGATGACACGCCGGAAATGAAGTACCTGCACGAGCGCCGCAAGGCCCTGGGCGGCTACCTGCCGCACCGTCGCACCAAGGCCGACGAGAGCTTCACCGTGCCGGCGCTGGAGACTTTCAAGAGCGTGATCGAGCCCACCGCCGAGGGCCGCGAGATCAGCACCACCCAGGCCTATGTGCGCTTCCTCACCCAGTTGCTGCGCGACCAGGCCCTGGGCCCGCGCGTGGTGCCCATCCTGGTGGACGAGGCCCGCACCTTCGGCATGGAAGGCCTGTTCCGCCAGGTCGGCATCTACAACCCCGCAGGTCAGCAGTACACCCCGGTCGACAAGGACCAGGTCATGTACTACCGCGAGGACAAGGCCGGCCAGATTTTGCAAGAAGGCATCAACGAGGCTGGCGGGATGGCCAGCTGGATTGCGGCGGCCACCAGCTACAGCACCAGCAACCGCATCATGGTGCCGTTCTATGTGTACTACTCGATGTTCGGCTTCCAGCGCATTGGCGACCTGGCCTGGGCCGCCGGTGACATGCAGGCCCGTGGCTTCCTGCTGGGCGGCACCAGCGGCCGCACCACGCTGAACGGCGAAGGCCTGCAGCACGAAGACGGCCACAGCCACATCCTGGCTGGCACCATCCCCAACTGCATCAGCTACGACCCGACCTTCGCGCACGAAGTGGGCGTGATCATGCAGCACGGCTTGAAGCGCATGGTGGAGAAGCAGGAGAACGTCTTCTACTACCTCACGCTGCTGAACGAGAACTACGCCATGCCGGGTCTGCGCGCCGGCACCGAAGCCGAGATCATCAAGGGCATGTATTTGCTGGAGGAAGGTGCGAAGAAGACCCCGCGCGTCAACCTGCTTGGCTCGGGCACCATCCTGCGCGAATCGATGGCCGCCAGGAAGCTGCTGGAAGAAGAGTGGGGCGTGGCCGCCAACGTTTGGAGCTGCCCCAGCTTCAACGAGCTGGCTCGTGACGGCGCCGATTGCGAGCGCTGGAATTTGCTGCACCCCACCGAACAAGCGCGCGTGCCCTTCGTGGCGCAGCAACTGGGCGGCCATGCCGGTCCGGTGATCGCGTCCACCGACTACATGAAGAACTACGCCGACCAGATTCGCGCCTTCATGCCCAAAGATTCGCAAGGGCATGGTCGTTCGTTCAAGGTGCTGGGCACCGACGGTTTTGGCCGCAGCGACTTCCGCAGCAAGCTGCGAGAGCACTTCGAGATCAACCGCCACTACATCGTGGTCGCGGCCCTGAAGTCGCTGGCCGACGAAGGCAGCGTGCCGGCGGCCAAGGTCGCCGAGGCGATCGCCAAGTACGGCATCAAGGCAGACAAGATCAACCCGCTGTACGCCTGATTGGCGACTCGCAGGAGACAACAACATGGCATTGATAGAAGTGAAAGTCCCTGACATCGGGGACTTCAAGGAAGTGGCCATCATCGAACTGCTGGTCAAGCCCGGCGACACGGTGAAGGCAGAGCAAAGCCTGATCACCGTGGAGAGCGACAAGGCCTCGATGGAAATTCCGTCGTCGCACGCCGGCGTGGTGAAGGAGCTCAAGGTCGTGCTGGGCGACAAGGTGAGCGAAGGCACGCTGCTGCTGATGCTCGAGGTGGCCGGTGCGGCTGAAGCGGCTGCCCCGGCACCCGCCCCCGCAGCACCCGCTGCTGCAGCGTCGGCACCCGTGGCCACTGCGCCCGCAGTCGCACCCGTGGCGCCCGCCTCCGGCCCCATCGAGGTGACGGTGCCAGACATCGGCGACTTCAAGGACGTGGCCGTCATCGAGCTGCTGGTCAAGGTGGGAGACGCAGTGAAGGCCGAGCAAAGCCTGATCACCGTGGAGAGCGACAAGGCCTCGATGGAGATCCCCTCGTCGCACGCTGGCGTGGTCAAGGAGATCAAGGTGGCGCTGGGTGACAAGGTCAACCAGGGCACGCTGCTGGTGGTGCTGGAAGGTGCGGGCGGTGCTGCCGCCGCGCCCGCGCCGGCAGCCGCCGCTGCAGCTGCCCCTGTGGCCGCCACGGCCTCGGCGCCTGTTGTTGCTGCGCCAGCTACAGCCACGGCCCAAGCTGCGCACCAACCCGGCACGCCCGCCCAGGGCCTGCCGCATGCCTCGCCCAGCATCCGCAAGCTCGCCCGCGAACTGGGCGTGCCGCTGGCCGAAGTCAAGGGCTCGGGCCTGAAGGGCCGCATCACTCAGGACGACGTGCAAGGCTTCGTCAAGGGCGTGATGGCCGGCGCAGTCCAGACCGCAGCGCAAAGAGCCAAGGCCCCGGCGGCGGCCGCTGCCACGGGTGGTGCCTTTCCCGGGCTGCTGGCCTGGCCTCAGGTGGACTTTGCCAAGTTCGGCCCGGTGGAGCGCAAGGACCTCTCGCGCATCAAGAAGATCAGCGGCGCCAATCTGCACCGCAACTGGGTCATCATCCCGCACGTCACCAACCATGACGACGCCGACATCACCGAGCTCGAAGCCTTTCGCGTTCAGCTGAACAAGGAGAACGAGAAGAGCGGCGTGAAGGTGACCATGCTGGCCTTCATGATCAAGGCCGCCGTGGCGGCGCTCAAGAAATTCCCCGAGTTCAATGCCAGCCTCGACGGCGACACCCTGGTGCTGAAGAACTACTTCCACATCGGCTTCGCGGCGGACACGCCCAACGGCCTGATGGTGCCGGTGATCAAGGACTGCGACAAGAAGGGCATCTTCCAGATCAGCGCCGAGATGAGCGAGCTGGCCAAGAAGGCCCGCGACGGCAAGCTCTCGCCGGCCGAGATGAGCGGTGGCTGCTTCAGCATCTCCAGTCTGGGTGGCATCGGTGGGCGCTACTTCACGCCCATCATCAATGCGCCAGAGGTGGCCATCATGGGCGTGTGCAAGAGCGCCATCGAGCCCAAGTGGGACGGCAAGGCCTTCCAGCCGCGCCTGACGCTGCCACTTTCGCTGAGCTGGGATCACCGCGTGATCGACGGTGCCGCCGCCGCACGTTTCAACGTCTACTTCGCATCGCTGCTGGCGGACTTCCGCCGCATTGCGCTTTGAACCGGGAGCGCGACATGGCATTGATAGACATTCAAGTTCCCGACATCGGCGACTTCAAGGACGTGGGCGTGATCGAGTTGCTGGTCAAGCCTGGCGACACGGTGAAGGCCGAGCAGAGCCTGATCACGGTGGAGAGCGACAAGGCCTCGATGGAGATCCCGTCGTCGCATGCCGGCGTGGTGAAGGAGCTCAAGCTCAAGCTGGGTGACACAGTGAACCAAGGCTCGGTCATCTTGACGATGGAAGCGGTTGGCGACGTGGCCGCTGCTGCGCCTGCTGCTGCCCCTGCACCCGCTGCAGCATCGATGGCAGCTCCGTCCGCAGCGCCCGCAGTGGTAGCTGCCGGCCCTGCCGGCAGCTACAGCGGCGCGGCCGACGTGGACTGCGACGTGCTGGTGCTGGGCGCCGGCCCTGGCGGCTATTCGGCAGCATTCCGCGCGGCCGACCTGGGCCTCAAGGTCGTGATCGTAGAGCGCTACGCCACGCTGGGCGGTGTCTGTCTGAACGTGGGTTGCATCCCGTCCAAGGCGCTGCTGCACGTGGCGGCGGTTATGGACGAGGTCAGCCACATGGCCGACCTGGGCGTCGATTTCGGGATGCCGCAGCTCAACATCGACAAGCTGCGCGGCCACAAGGAAAAGGTCATCGCCAAGCTCACCGGTGGCTTGGCCGCCATGGCCAAGATGCGCAAGGTCGCCACGGTGCGCGGTTACGGCGCCTTCATCGACCCGTACCACGTGCAGGTCGAAGAAACGACAGGCAATGGCCAGGACAAGACCGGCACCACCAGGGTGGTGAAATTCAAGCACGCCATCATCGCGGCCGGCTCGCAGGCTGTGCGCCTGCCATTCTTCCCCGACGACGAGCGCATCGTGGAGAGCACCGGCGCGCTGCAACTCAAGCAGGTTCCCAAGCGCATGCTCATCGTGGGTGGCGGCATCATCGGCCTGGAGATGGGCACGGTCTACTCCACGCTGGGCGCGCGCCTGGACGTGGTGGAAATGCTCGACGGCCTGATGCAGGGCGCCGACCGCGACCTGGTGAAGGTTTGGCAGAAGATGAACGCCCACCGCTTCGACAACATCATGCTGAAGACCAAGACGGTGGGCGCCAAGGCCACTGCTGGGGGCATCACCGTGCAGTTCGAGTCGGCCGACGGCGCCAAGAGCGAGCAGACCTACGACCTGGTGTTGCAGGCCGTGGGCCGAACGCCCAACGGCAAAAAGATCGCTGCCGACAAGGCTGGGGTCGCCGTGACGGATCGCGGCTTCATCAACGTCGACGTGCAGATGCGCACCAACGTGCCGCACATCTTCGCCATTGGCGATCTGGTGGGTCAGCCCATGCTGGCGCACAAGGCCGTGCACGAGGCGCATGTGGCGGCCGAGGTGATTGCTGGCACGCTGCAGGGCAACAAGGCACTTGCCAGCGCGGCCTTCAACGCACGCGTCATCCCCAGCGTGGCCTACACCGACCCCGAAGTGGCCTGGGTGGGCCTGACCGAAGACCAGGCCAAGGCCCAAGGTATCAAGGTGAAGAAAGGCCTGTTCCCGTGGACGGCCTCGGGCCGCGCCATTGCCAACGGGCGCGACGAGGGCTATACCAAGTTGCTGTTCGACGATTCCCCCGAGGCCCATGGCCACGGCAAGGTCCTCGGCGGTGGCATGGTGGGCACGCACGCGGGCGACATGATCGGCGAAGTGGCCTTGGCCATCGAGATGGGCGCGGATGCCGTGGACATCGGCAAGACCATCCACCCCCACCCCACGCTGGGTGAGAGCATAGGCATGGCGGCGGAAGTGGCGCATGGGTCGTGCACCGATTTGCCACCGCAAAAGCGTTGAGATCTGCGGGTCTCAGCGCACCTGGCCTTCGACCACGATGCGCCAGGCGTCGCCGCTACGGCCCCAGTACTGGCGCAACAGGTGTTCGTGCTGACCATTGGCGGCGCCATATTCTTTGAAGGTGACGACCATCTTGTCGGGGTCGTCGTACCAGGTGACTACGCTGATGTCGTCGATGGCGGCGGGCGCGCGGGTCAGCCTTTGCCGCACCTGCAAATCCATTGGGTCCAACGGGGTGGACTCGTACAGTGATTGCAACGCTTGCGCATTGTTTGCCATGCGGGCCTGCTGCCAAGCCTGCACGGCGCGCATGAAAGCTTCGCGTTCGCCGTGCTTGGCCTGCGCCGCCTGCACCCACTTGATCTGGCGTGTGATCACCACCGGCGTGTCGCGCTGGGGCAGGCGCGCGGCCAGGCGTTGCAGGTCTTCGTTGGCCATGGCCACGCAGCCATCGCTGTCGAGCGGCGGGCGGGAGTACGTGGTCAGGGGCACACCGTGCAGCAAGATGCCACTCCCGGTGCGGCCCTTCAGTTTGTCGTAGGCGTTGGGGTAGTTCAGCGGCAGGGCGCCAGCGCCAAAGCGCCGCTGCAGCAAGCGCGGGCTCAAGTGGTCGGTGATGAAGTACACGCCCAGCGGTGTTCTCTGGTCGCCTTCCACCAGTTTGTCCACCCCTTGCTTGCCCACCGAGACGTAGAAATCTTCCACCAGCTGCAAGCCCTGTGCACTGTTCTCGAACAGGTACAGCCGCGCCCGGGAAGTGTCCACGGCAATGGCGTATCGGGTGGTGGCGGGCAGGCTCACGAACTCGTCTGGCACGGTGTCCGGCGTGGGGCGCTCTTGCAAGGCTTGCAGGCGCAACCGGGCTTCGTCGCGCAGTTCGGCCAAGCCGTCGGTCACGCCAGTATGGTTGGATGTGCTGGAGGTGCCAAAGCCAGACAGCGCCCCGGCGCGGGCCGACATCAGGTCGGCATGCACCAGTTGCGCCAGCTTGAAGTTGGGATGGCTGGCCACCAGGGCGTCGGCAGCGCGCAGTGCCGTGTCGAGGTTGTTGGCGGCGACCAGTTGATAGACGGCGATCAGCCGCCGCTCGGGGCTGCCTGCCAGAGCGGCGGCGGGCAATGGGGCGGAGGCGGGCGGCTCGTCCACCAGGCGCAAATGTTTGGCAGGCGACGCATCGAGCGTGGCCAGGGCCAGCTTCCTGCCCGATGAGGAGTCACGGTCCGCTGCGAGCAGGCCGCTGGGGGCATTGGACGAAAGCAGCAGTGTGCCGAGTACGCCCACCACGCCCAGCGCCAGCGCGCCGCGACGGCGCTGGGGCCGAGAAGGCACGGGAGTCATCGCTGCAATCAATGCCTCGGAACGCCCATGGTCAACCGCCACTCGCCTCGCGGCGAATCACCCATTTTCCGCCACCAGTGCGGGCCAGTTCCAGGGTCTTGCGGCTGGTGGTGGACAGGGCGTCCGATTCGTAGGTCTGCCGAAACTTGGCGCTGGCCTTGTCGCCGTTGACGGCGATCTTCAGATCCGACACGCCCACGCGGATGGACTTCTTGCTGGTAATGCGGTCACGCCGTTCCTGTTCCCAGGCCTTGTGCGAAGACGCCTGGCCGGTGAAGTCACCCGAATAGGCGGCCACGTAGGCCGCCATGTCGCGCCGGCTCCAAGCTGCGGCCCAGGCCTTCACCGCGTGCTCCACGTCGGCAGAAGAGTTGGCTACGGCCGCGACTGGGGCGGACGCTGCAGCTACAGACTTAACCGGTGTTGCGGACACCGGCGCGGCAGGTGTTGCTGCTGCCACAGACGAGAGTGTGGGTTTGGGCGCTGGCGCTGCCACCGCTGCGGTGGCCACTGCAGGCGCAGTGGGCTTGGCTGCCACCACAGCCGTGGGGGTGCTGCCGGTCAACTCGCGCAGCAGCGACAGCTTTGGTTGCACCGTCGTGTCGGTCTTGTCGAGTTGCAGGGCCTTGGAATAGGCCTGGCTGGCAAGCTGGGCATATACGTCACCGAGATTCTGGTAGGCCGTCGCATAGGCGGGGTTGGTGCGGATAGCGCGCTCCAGCGCTCCCCGGGCCTTTTCGTACTCGCCCTGCGCGCCATAGATGACCGCCATGTTGTTGTACGGTGCCGGCATGTCCGGGTGGTCCTCCACCAGTTTCTGAAACACCGCGAGCGCCTCTGCCTTGCGGTCCAGCATGGACAAGGCCACACCACGACGGAACCGCATCTGGGCATCCTTGGGGTTGCGCGCCAGGGCCTCATCTATCTGCTTCAGTGCCTGCACATGCTGCCCATCCTTGATCAGGCGCTGAATCTCGCTGGCATCGGTGGGCGCCTGAGGGGCCTGGGCGGCAGCCGTCTGGGCCAGGCAGAACCCCAGCACCATGGCACTGATGGCTCGAACGAGGGCGTTTGTGCGTTGCGTTGGACGAGATGCCTGCATGTTGTGTGGGGATGCGTTGATTCAGGGGTTCGCTGGGTTGAAAAGCGTTCAAGATCAACGCTCGTGGCCGCGCAGCAAACGGTCGCCGACGAGGGAAAGATAGCCGTAGAAGTCTATCGAAAAACGGCCTCTGATCCGAAAAGGCAGCCTACAAAAACAAAAAGGGACGCGGCAGCCGCGTCCCTTTTGACAAAGGTGTAGGCCCTTGCCGACGTTCAGCGGTTGCTTTCCCTGACGATCACCCAGTCACTGCCCACACGGTCCCAGGTCAGCGTCTTGACCATCTGATCGCTGAAGTTGCTCGACTTGTAGATCTGCCGGAAGGTGGTCTCGGCGCGGGTGGGCGACACTGTCTGGGCCTTGATGTCTTCGAGCACCACCGAGATGTCGCCAGGCTTGGTCACAAGGCGCTTGCGGTCGGCCATCCACTTGGCCTTGTTGGCCTTCAAGGGGCCAAAGGCGTCACCGTAGAAACTGTAGTAACGGTTTAGATCCTTGGACATCCAGGACTGAGCCCAGTCGCGTAGACGCTGCTCGGCCACGGTGGCGGGGGACTGGGCCTCGGCGGGGCGGGGTGCCGCCGGCACAGCCAAAGCCACGGCCACGGGCGCTGCAGCGGTCGGTGCCGGCACAGCGAGTGAGCGGGCGCGGGCATCCAGGTCTTCGCGGGATGTGCCTCCGGTGCCGGTCGCGGTCAGCGGGCAGCGGCCCACTGCATCATCACCAGCGTTCCAGTTGTCGGCTTCCGGGGCCAGTTCACGCGCGTCGTCGCGTGCCAGACCCAGGGCAGACATCAGCGTGCCCATGCCCGCAAAGGTACGGGCCTTGGCCACGTCAAGATCGTACAAGGCCATGGCGTAGGAACGCTTGGCGGTGTAGAGCTCGTTCTCGGCGTTCAACAGGTCTAGCAGGCTGCGCTGGCCTATGTCGAACTGCTGGCGGTAGGCGTCACGGGCGCGTTCGATGGCCACGACGTTGCGGTCCAGGTATGCCAGTTGCTCGCCCAGTTTGCTCACGTCGTTGTAGGCGATGGCGACAGTCTGGCGGGTGTCGCGGCAGGCCTTGTCACGCAGGTCCATGGCCTGGTTGATCTGGTTGGCGGCCAGGCGCTGACGGGCGTCGTCGGCACCACCGTTGTACAGGTTCCAGTTCAGCACCAGTTGGCCCAGCACGTCGCGCTTCTGGTTCTGGACGCCGTCCATGTTGTTGCCCACACCTGCGCGCAAGCGGGCTTCAATGCGGGGCTGGTAACTGCCTTTGCGGCCGGCAGCTTGTTCCTTGGTAGCGCGCAGATTCTCGATCGCGCTGGCAATGATGGGGCTGGTCAGAGGAGTGGACTCCAGTGCGGAGGAACCCGATGCCGGCAGTGGGCGCTTGTAAGGGCTCTCGTTGCCAAGCTTGCCCGGTGGGGTATCACCCACGATGCGGCGATAGCGTTCGGTCACGTCGTGCAGGTTGGCGCGTTCGGTGACCAGGTTGGACTCGGCCAGTGCCAGGCGGGCACTGGATTGCTCCAGATCGACGCCACGGGCCACACCTGCCTTCACGCGGGACTGGATCTGGTCCACGGCGTACTTGTGCTGAACGTAGTTTTGTTCGGCCAGCAGCACCAGGGTGCGGTAGCGCTGAACGTCGTAGTGGGCTCGAGCAGCTTCAAGGGCTGTTTGTTCGGTGGCGTCGACAAAATCAAAGTAGCGGGCCATCTTTTGGTGATTGGCGCGGCTGACATCCTTGCTGGTCGTCATGCCATCCCACAGCAACTGAGTGGCCGTCAGTGCCATACCAGTGCGGCTCATGCTTTGATCGGCGGAGGGGGTGCGGCCAGCGATGCGGTCTTCGTTGGCGCCGACGTCGGCGGACAGATCGACGCGAGGCAGCATGGCACCCCTGGAGATGTCCACCTCGGAGATGGACGCCCTGAATGCATTGAACTTGGCAGCAACCTCAGGGTTGGTCTCGACAGCCTTCTTGGCTGCGCCGGTGACAGCGGTCGATTGGGCCATCGCTGAACAGCACGCGAGGGTGATCAGGCTTGCGCCAAGCACGGTGTTTTTCATCGTCGTTTTCTCTCCGGTGAAACGGCTCAATTTCTAAACGTTGCTAAATGTACAGGATGCATTCGCACAGTTTCTGCCGTCCATTGCGACTGCCCGCCGTTTGCGGCATGAATGCACATCAAACTGCGGCAAAACTGTGGCTGGTACCCGACAAGACATGGCAATCTCAAGTCAGCCCTTGGGGAGCCGAAGTGTGTGGAATGCCCCGCAACGCCGTTCCTGATGAGAGGCGCCCTGTTCGCGTCCTGTCACGACAGTGGCTGCTGGCTCTGCTACTGCTATTCTTGGTTCTACAGACCAGCTTATTTGCTTGGGATGCTAACAGACTGATCGCCGCCGCCGCGCAGCGCAGCGCAGCCGCAGTGGCAGGTGCGCGGGCGACCCAGATGGCGCTGGCTGGCATGGCTGGCCAAGCCGAGGTGGCCCAGGTTGTCGCCATCAATGGGTTCGTGAACCTCCGCATCGAATATCGGGAAGATACCGAGGTTTGGGGCCAAATAGATTATTGGGCCAGCCCCTTGGAAACTTTGTGAGAAAGGGCAGGGGGATTGCGAAGATCTCGCCATCGCCAAGTACTTTGGTTTGACGGCGTTGGGTGTGCCTCATCGCAAACTCCGCTTGGTTTATGTGCGCGCAGCCATGGGCGGGCCGCCGGTACCCCACATGGTGCTGGCCTACTACGCGACCCCCGATGCCGACCCGCTGGTGTTGGATGTGTTGGTTTCCGATGTCAAACCCGCCTCTCAGAGAGCTGACCTTTCGCCAGTTTTCAGCTTCAACGCCGAGGGCATCTGGGAGGGGGTGAGCTTGTCCACGGTCCGAGGCAACCCGGCCGAGCGCCTTTCGCGGTGGGGTGACGTGATGCGCAAGGCCCGCGCTGAGGGATTTTGATGAACCGATCAACACGCCTGTACGAGGGGTATAACCGCTCAAAGGAGGTCGCATGTCTCTGATACGACAGGTTTGGCTGTTGCTCTTGCTCACGCTCGCTGCGGTGTTTGTGGCGGCGGTGGGGGTTTCTCTGCATTCCGCTCGCCAGTACCTGGATACCCAACTGACGGTCAAGAACAATGACGCGGCGCAGGCGCTGGCACTGACCTTGTCACAGCAGCGCGGCGACCCGACCGCGATGGAACTGGTACTGGCCGGGCAATTCGACACTGGCGCCTACCAGCGCATTGAGCTGATATCTGGGCAGGGCCAGGCGCTGGTGTCGCGGCAGGCACCTGCACGTGCCGGCCTGGCGCCAGCGTGGTTTGTCTCGCTGGTGGGTATTCAGCCCGCCCTGGGCGTGGCTCAGGTGTCGGACGGCTGGAAGCAGATAGGGCGCTTGGAAGTGCTAAGCCAGGTGGACTATGCCCACGATGAACTCTGGCGTGGCACCTGGGTCACCGTCGGACTGCTAGCTCTGGTGGCCGGTGTGGTGGGGCGCCTGGCTTTGCTGGGGGTGCGGCGCATCCGGCAGCCCTTGGATGCTGTGGTCAGCCAGGCGGCCGCCCTGACGCAGCGCCAGTTCGTGGCTGTTGACGAGCCGTCAACGCCAGAACTGCGCAAAGTGACACGGGCCATGAATGCCATGGTGGCGCGGCTGAAGGCCATGTTTGATGAGCAGGCGGTGCAGGTAGAGCAACTGCGCCAGCAGGCCAATTGCGATCCCCTTACAGGTGCGTACAACCGTGCCCATTTCATGAGCCGGCTCAAGGTGCGGCTGGGCAGCGAGGATGGGCATTTTTCAGGCGTACTAATGCTGGTGCGGCTGACCAATTTACAGGGCTTGAACCGCGAGTTGGGCCGGGCACAGACCGACAAGCTGCTGCGGGACGTGGCCGCTGCCATGTCCGAATCGGCCTTGCGCCTGGGTTCCCAGGAGGTGGGGCGTTTGAACGGCACCGACTTTGCCATGATCCTGCCCCAGGTGGATGCCCTTCGTGAGCCTGCCGTGGACGTGGCGGCGCGGCTGCATGCGCTGCTCAAAGGGCACGACAGCGATGGCTCGGCTGTGGTGGGGGCCGTGCGCTGGCACGACGGCGTGTCCCTGTCTGCCCTGCTGGCCTCGGCCGACCAGGCCCTGGCGCGCGCCGAGGCGCGAGGACCCTATGCCGTGGAACTGGACGACACGGCCGACGGTCTGGTGCTGGGCGAGGACGAGTGGCGCCACCGCATGGAAACAGCGGTGGCTCAGAACCAATTGATGCTTGGTGCCTTCCCCGTGGTGGATGTGCAGGGCGCGCTGGTGCATTTGGAGTGCCCGTTGCGCATGCGGTTCGGGCATGAACCTGCATGGCTCACAGCGGCCCAGTGGCTGCCCATGGCCCGCCGTGGGCAGATCACTGCACAGATTGACATTGCTGCGGTGAAACTGGCCTTGCAAGCCACCGCTGCCGACGGGGTGCAGCGGGCCGTCAACCTGAGCCCGGGCTCATTGCACGACAGCGGCTTCGTGCCCAGCCTGCGAGTGGCGCTGGCCGCACAGCCAGGCGCGGCCGCCAAGATCTGGCTGGAACTGGCCGAGGCCGGTGCCATGCGCCAGCCTGTGCTGCTGAGGGAACTGGTGAGTCAGATGCATGCCCACGGCGCGCGCGTGGGGCTGGAGCACGCCGGCGAGGGGCTGACCGACTCGGCCGCTTTGTTGGGGGCCGGTCTGGACTTCGTCAAGCTGGATGCCAGCTTTGTGGATGGTTTGGCCAACGACGCCGCGCGGGCACGCTTGGTGGCCAGCAGCGTGCGCATGCTGCATGGCATGGGTTTGGCGGTCTATGCCGAGGGCGTGGATGAACTGGCCGACGCGCAAGCCTTGGCGCAATGCGGCGTGGACGGCTACACCGGCCCGGCAGCCAGGCAGAAGGCTCTTTGAACCCTCAACCCTGGCCGTCGGTGATCAACTTGCCGCGGGTCAGCAACTCCTGGATGAGCTGAACGTCGGTGGCGCCTGGCAGGGCGAAGGCCGTGCACAGGTCCACGTTGGTCAGCGTCAGGGTCTGGTCTGTCTTGCTGGCATCAAATGCCGGCGCGTAGGCACCCGAACTGCTGATGCTGATCACCGTGTCACTTCCCAAGGTCGAGAAATGCAGGAAGTGGCTCAGCGTTTCGGGGCTGTCTCCCTGAAGCAAGTCACGCAGGTCCAGCACATCGCCACCCAGCGCGGCGGCCGAGGTGTCGAACTCGGCAATCGTCTCGGTGGGCGCTGGGTCGGCACTGGTCGGGGAGGCAGGTTGTGCCTCCCCCAGTTGCCAGGCAAAGATGTCGTGGTCGTTCATCACAGCGCAGGGGTTCAGTCGGTGATCAGCTTACCCTTGTTCAGCAGGTCCTGAATGACAGCGGCGTCGGTGGTGTAGGCGCCAACCAGGTTGATGCCCTCGATCGAGATCACCTGGTCTTCGGCCGCAGCCGAATAGCCGCCTGCAAAACCACCAGTGGTGCTGATGTGCAGTTCGGTGCCGCTGGCGGTGTGTTCGAAGTGCAGGTAGTTGGCCAGGTTGCCGACATTGCTGCCGGCGTGCAATTCGCCCTGCAGCAGATCGCGCAGGTCCAGACTGTCACCATCGTTCTGGGTCACCTGGATGTTGTCGAAGTAGGCCTGACCGTTCATGCCAACCAGGCGAACCGACAGGGCGGTTCCGGCAGCCACAGTCGGGAATGCAGCGCCATTCACTGTGAACTCGGCTTCAACGAACTGCCCTTGGATCAGCGGCGATGCGGTTTGATCGACCGAGCCGATCAATGTGGTGCCGGCCCACAACTCCACCTTGTAGGTCGGTGAAATGGTTTGCGTCTGGGCCCAACCCACATCGGCCGTCACGGTCCAGATGCCGCCGGTGCTGAACGTCGAGCCCGGGACCGTCTGGCTCAGGTAGTTGTCGGTCAGGGTGTCGCCATCGCCCGTCACTCTGAACGCGTTGTCGCCATCCAGCAGAAAGTCACTGGTGTTCGGGTTGGCCGTGGCCACCATGGTGCCGGCGGAAGCTGTCCAGCCGGTGGTTGTGGTGCTGCTGCCGCCGTTCGCCACCACCACCGTTTCCGCACCCGGGTTGGCCAGGGTGATCACGCTCTGGCTGAAATCCTTGATGACGTCACGGGCCGGTGCGCCGGGGCTGCCGGCATCTCCCAACGACCACTTGAAGACGTCGCTGCCCAAGCCACCGATCAAGGTGTCATTGCCGGCACCGCCGATGATGGTGTCGTTGCCCGCCGCACCGTTGACGAGGTCGTGGCCCGCACCGGCGCTGATCGAATCGGCGCCGGCCGTGCCGGTGACCTTGTCGTTGTAGGCATCACCCACATAAGTGGTGGAAGCCATGGTCACCACGGGTTCGGGTGCGCGGCTGACGTTGAAGGTGATGGTGGCACTGGCGGAGTCGGCGTCGTTGTCCACCAGCACATAGGTCATAGCCTCGGTCTTGGTGCCCGTGATGATGGCCGGCGGCGTGTAGGTGTAGTTGCCTTCGTCCATGTCAACGACGAACTTGCCACCATTGGCGGTGGTGATCGTCAGCACATTGCCCGTGGTGTCGAACACACTGTTGTTGGTGCCGATTACCGCCACCGAGCCACCGGCGGCCGGGTTGTAGGTGTAGGTTGAGCCATCAACGCTCAGCGAGCGCACATAGCCATGGTCAGCGCCAACGCCCTGGCCAGAGCCGATCAAGCCACCGTTGAGCAACTGGCCCGTCAAGGCTGGCGGCACCGTGGCCGTCAGGGCGTTGTTCAGATTGGCCAGGTTGGTCACCAACAGCGCGTTCATGTCGGAGGCAGTGGCGCCGTTGTAGGCGATCGGGTCCAGGTAAGTGGTCGACGTCACACCCGAGCCCAAGCCAATGGCGTGAGATGTCACGTCGTTGGTCCGCAGGAAGTTCAGCCACACTGCCTGTTCGGCTGGGTCGAGGCCACCATCGGTGCCCGTGGTGGAGCCAGAGCCATCGCGGGCGCCGTAAAGGGTGGTCACATCACCCACGCCAAAGGTGGGTGCGCCATCAGACAGGAAATAGGAGATGCTCTGGGCACCGGCCAGCTTGCCAGCCTGGTTGTAAGCCTCCATGGCCGAAGCAATGCCTGCGTCGTAGTTGGTGCCACCACTGGCCGCCAACCCGTTCACGAGGGTGTTGGCCTGGGCCACGGTCACCCACTCCGAGGTGTTCACGTTGGCCGACGAACTGAAGCTGACGATCTGCACCCGCACTTCACCCATGTTCTCGTACTGGGTGAGCAACTGCGCAATGGCATTCTTGGCGGTCTGCAGGCGGGTGATGCCGCCAGGGCCGTCGGCTGTGCCCATCGAGCCTGACACGTCGATCACCAACAGGATGTTCGAGTTGGTGGGCTGTGCTTCCACAGCCTGGGTGATGTTGGCAGCAGTGGGTGCGTCGTCCTCGATGTTGACCGTCAGGGTGGATGTGGCGGCCGTGGCCGTACCGTCGGAAACCGCGACGCCAAAGCTCAGCGTCTTGACATCTTCCGTGCCAGCGGTGGCGTGGTTGACCGGCGCCGACAACGTGACGGTGTAGCCGCCTGCGGGCGTGGTGTGCACGCGCAGCACTTCAGTGGTACCGGCCATGCCCACCAGATCGGCACCAGCCGCGCCACCCGTCCAAGTCACCGCCACGCCGTTGGACGTCAGCGCCGTTGCGGGCTGGGTGATGGAGATGGAGAAACTGGTGTTGTCGGGGTCGGTGACGGGCAAGCTGCCCGAGAAGGTGGCCGAATTGGTGGCGTCCACCGTGCCAGTCGTATCGGCGATACCGCCGGCCAGGCCTTCCTCGGACACATTGACCGGCGCAATGGCGCCCAGCGTTGGCGCGTCGTTGACCGGCGCGACGGTGACGGTGACGGTGGCGGTGGCAGAGCCACCGTGGCCATCGGAGACGGTGTAGGTGAAGGTATCGGTGCCGTTCCAGTTGGCGGCCGGGGTGTAGACCGGGTTGCCGGAAAGCGGGTCGATCACCACGGTGCCGTGGGCGCCATTGGTGACAGCAGACACGGTGAGCGTGTCGCCATCGACATCCGAGTCATTGCCACGAACGGCAATGGTGACGGGGGTGTCTTCGTTGGTGGCAATCGCGTCGTTGACAGCGACTGGAATGTCGTTGACCGGCGTGATGCCGATGGTGATGGTGGAAGTGGCGGTGCCGCCATGGCCATCAGAAACGGTGACGGTGAAAACGTCGGAGCCGTTGTAGCTGGGTCCGGGGGTGTAAGTCCAGGTGCCGTCGGGGTTGACGGCGACGGTGCCGTGGGCGGGATCGGCAGCCTTGGCGTAGGTCAGCGGATCGCCGTCGACATCACTGCCCTTGACCTGGCCGGAGACGGGCGTGTCCTCCGGCGTGGTGACGGCGTAGTTGCCGGTGGCGGGGTCGAAGGTCGGGTTGGTGGGATCGTCGAACTTGGGCGCGTCGTTGACCGGCGTGATGCCGATGGTGATGGTGGAAGTGGCGGTGCCGCCATGGCCATCAGAAACGGTGACGGTGAAAACGTCGGAGCCGTTGTAGCTGGGTCCGGGGGTGTAAGTCCAGGTGCCGTCGGGGTTGACGGCGACGGTGCCGTGGGCGGGATCGGCAGCCTTGGCGTAGGTCAGCGGATCGCCGTCGACATCACTGCCCTTGACCTGGCCGGAGACGGGCGTGTCCTCGGGCGTGGTGACGGCGTAGTTGCCGGTGGCGGGGTCGAAGGTCGGGTTGGTGGGATCGTCGAACTTGGGCGCGTCGTTGACCGGCGTGATGCCGATGGTGATGGTGGAAGTGGCGGTGCCGCCATGGCCATCAGAAACGGTGACGGTGAAAACGTCGGAGCCGTTGTAGCTGGGTCCGGGGGTGTAAGTCCAGGTGCCGTCGGGGTTGACGGCGACGGTGCCGTGGGCGGGATCGGCAGCCTTGGCGTAGGTCAGCGGATCGCCGTCGACATCACTGCCCTTGACCTGGCCGGAGACGGGCGTGTCCTCGGGCGTGGTGACGGCGTAGTTGCCGGTGGCGGGGTCGAAGGTCGGGTTGGTGGGATCGTCGAACTTGGGCGCGTCGTTGACCGGCGTGATGCCGATGGTGATGGTGGAAGTGGCGGTGCCGCCATGGCCATCAGAAACGGTGACGGTGAAAACGTCGGAGCCGTTGTAGCTGGGTCCGGGGGTGTAAGTCCAGGTGCCGTCGGGGTTGACGGCGACGGTGCCGTGGGCGGGATCGGCAGCCTTGGCGTAGGTCAGCGGATCGCCGTCGACATCACTGCCCTTGACCTGGCCGGAGACGGGCGTGTCCTCGGGCGTGGTGACGGCGTAGTTGCCGGTGGCGGGGTCGAAGGTCGGGTTGGTGGGATCGTCGAACTTGGGCGCGTCGTTGACCGGCGTGATGCCGATGGTGATGGTGGAAGTGGCGGTGCCGCCATGGCCATCAGAAACGGTGACGGTGAAAACGTCGGAGCCGTTGTAGCTGGGTCCGGGGTGTAAGTCCAGGTGCCGTCGGGGTTGACGGCGACGGTGCCGTGGGCGGGATCGGCAGCCTTGGCGTAGGTCAGCGGATCGCCGTCGACATCACTGCCCTTGACCTGGCCGGAGACGGGCGTGTCCTCGGGCGTGGTGACGGCGTAGTTGCCGGTGGCGGGGTCGAAGGTCGGGTTGGTGGGATCGTCGAACTTGGGCGCGTCGTTGACCGGCGTGATGCCGATGGTGATGGTGGAAGTGGCGGTGCCGCCATGGCCATCAGAAACGGTGACGGTGAAAACGTCGGAGCCGTTGTAGCTGGGTCCGGGGGTGTAAGTCCAGGTGCCGTCGGGGTTGACGGCGACGGTGCCGTGGGCGGGATCGGCAGCCTTGGCGTAGGTCAGCGGATCGCCGTCGACATCACTGCCCTTGACCTGGCCGGAGACGGGCGTGTCCTCGGGCGTGGTGACGGCGTAGTTGCCGGTGGCGGGGTCGAAGGTCGGGTTGGTGGGATCGTCGAACTTGGGCGCGTCGTTGACCGGCGTGATGCCGATGGTGATGGTGGAAGTGGCGGTGCCGCCATGGCCATCAGAAACGGTGACGGTGAAAACGTCGGAGCCGTTGTAGCTGGGTCCGGGGGTGTAAGTCCAGGTGCCGTCGGGGTTGACGGCGACGGTGCCGTGGGCGGGATCGGCAGCCTTGGCGTAGGTCAGCGGATCGCCGTCGACATCACTGCCCTTGACCTGGCCGGAGACGGGCGTGTCCTCGGGCGTGGTGACGGCGTAGTTGCCGGTGGCGGGGTCGAAGGTCGGGTTGGTGGGATCGTCGAACTTGGGCGCGTCGTTGACCGGCGTGATGCCGATGGTGATGGTGGAAGTGGCGGTGCCGCCATGGCCATCAGAAACGGTGACGGTGAAAACGTCGGAGCCGTTGTAGCTGGGTCCGGGGGTGTAAGTCCAGGTGCCGTCGGGGTTGACGGCGACGGTGCCGTGGGCGGGATCGGCAGCCTTGGCGTAGGTCAGCGGATCGCCGTCGACATCACTGCCCTTGACCTGGCCGGAGACGGGCGTGTCCTCGGGCGTGGTGACGGCGTAGTTGCCGGTGGCGGGGTCGAAGGTCGGGTTGGTGGGATCGTCGAACTTGGGCGCGTCGTTGACCGGCGTGATGCCGATGGTGATGGTGGAAGTGGCGGTGCCGCCATGGCCATCAGAAACGGTGACGGTGAAAACGTCGGAGCCGTTGTAGCTGGGTCCGGGGGTGTAAGTCCAGGTGCCGTCGGGGTTGACGACGACGGTGCCGTGGGCGGGATCGGCAGCCTTGGCGAAAGTCAGCGGATCGCCGTCGACATCACTGCCCTTGACCTGGCCGGAGACGGGCGTGTCCTCGGGCGTGGTGACGGCGTAGTTGCCGGTGGCGGGGTCGAAGGTCGGGTTGGTGGGATCGTCGAACTTGGGTGCGTCGTTGACCGGCGCCACATTGAGCGTGACCGTGGCCACGCTGGTGCCGCCGTGGCCATCGTCCACCGTGTAGTTGAAGTTGACAGGCCCATTGAAGTTGGCATTCGGCGTGAAGGTCAACGAGCCGTTCGGGTTCATCGACAGCACGCCTTCCGGCAGGCTGACCGGATGGGTCGCGGCTATGGCTTGGCCGTTGATCTGGGTGATGGTCAGCTTGTCGCCGTCCGCATCGGTGTCATCGAGGCGCGGGTCAAAAGTGACGGGTGTATCTTCAAAGGCGGCCTGCACCTCGCTGTTGGCCACTGGCGGGTGGTTGGGGCCTACCACCACGTGGACGTTGCCGGTGACGGGGGCGGCGCCGTCCGACACGGTGTAGCTGAAATCAACCGGGCCGCTGAAGTCGGGCGCGGGCATGAAGGTGAGGGTGCCGTCGGCGTTCAGGCTGACCTGGCCGATGGTGTTGCCCACCGGGTCTTTCAGGGTCACGGGCGTGCCCACCGCGATGGGCTGGCCGCTGATGGCGGTGATGGTGAGCGGTTCGCCATCGACATCGGTGTCATTGGCCAGCACCGGGATCGTCACCGGGGTGTTGAACAGCGTTGTGTCCGCATCGTCCACCACCACGGGCGCGTCGTTGGCGCCAGTGACGGTGATGGTGAGCGTGGTGGTGGCGGTTTGGCCAGCCGGATCGGTGACGGTGTAGGTGAAGACGTCGGCTTGGCTCTCGCCATCGTCCAGCGCCTGCGCGGCCGTGTTGGGCGTGTAGGTGTACGAGCCGTCGGCCTTGAGGGTCAACGAGCCCCATGTGGCGGCCATCGGTTGGCCCACGGTGCCGGCGGAGGCGCCAAAGCCAACGGCAGACACGCTCAGGCTGTCGCCATCCACATCGGTGTCGGCGCCCACGCCGCGGATCACACCGGTGGCGGCAGGGATGGTCAGTGTGGCGTCTTCAGTGGTGCTGTTGGTGTCGGGGGCCGCCACTGGCGCGTGGTTGATGCCGCCCACGTCCAGGGTGACCGGCGCGGTGCTGGTGGCGCCCGACGGGTCGGCCACGGTGTAGGTGAAGGCGGCGGGGCCGTGGTAACCAGGCACTGACTGGAAGGTCACCGTGCCGTCGGCGTTCACGGTCAAATGACCCATGGGGGTGCCGGCGGGGTCGGCAATGACCACGGGCGTACCCGGTGTCACCGGCTGACCGTTGACAGCGGTGATGTGCAGTGGCTCCTGGTCGGGGTCGCTGTCGTTGCCCAGCAGGTCCAGCGAGACCGGCGTGTTGGCTGGCACGGTGGCGGTGTCGGTGGTGGCGACGGGCGGGTCGTTGACGGGTGTCACGTCCAGCTTGACCTGGGCTTGCACAGAACCTTGACCATCGGTGACCGTGTAGCTGAAGTCAACCGGGCCGTTGAAATGGGGCGCTGGCATGAACACCAGCTTGCCTTCTGGCGTCAGGCTGATCTGGCCCTGGGGTTGGCCATTGGCGCCCAGCAGTGGCACCGGGGTGCCAATGGCGATGGGTTGGCCATTGATCTCGGTGATGGTGAGCGTGGTACCGGCGTCGGGGTCTGAATCATTGGCCAGCACGTCGAGCGTGATCGGCGTGTCTTCCGGCGTGGTGCCTGCGTCGTCGCTGACGGCCGGGGAATCGCTGACCGGCGTGATCGCGATGTTCAGTGTGGATGTGACGCCGGTGTTGGTGGTGTAGCTAATCTGCGGCACCGTGCCGTTCCAGTTCGGCGCGGGCACGAAGCTGTAAGTGCCATCGGCCAACAGGGTGATGCTGCCAACGCTAGCGATCACGGTGGTGACCCCGGGGGCAGCCTGCACGTCATTGACGGTGTACGAGGCCACACTCAGCGCGTCGTCCGGGTCGGTGTCGTTGGCCAGGACGTTGCCCATGGCCGCCGTGTCTTCAGGCACCGTCTTGGTGTCGGGCGACAAGGTGCTGGGTGTGTCGACCACATTGATGTCGATGACCGAGATGGCTGTGCCGCCATGGCCGTCGCTGACCAGCACCGAGAAGCTGTCGGTGCCCTTGTATGTGGGGTTGGGGGTGTAGGTCCAGGTGCCATCGGGGTTGATGACCACCGTGCCGTGGGCAGGTGCCGCAGACGGGGCGAACGACAGGGTGTCGTTGTTCGGGTCGGTGGCCATGACGCGGCCGGCCGTGGCCTTGCCCATCGTTGTGAGATTGGAATAGTGGCCAGTGGAGGGGTCGATGTTGGGATCGGTCACCGGGCCGTTGGGGCCAGGGACGGTGCCGGCAACCGGGGGCGCATTGAACAGCGGTTGCTGCTTCTGCTCATTGGTCGGCTGCATGAACGACTGGGCCAGCGGTGTGAGCACCATGCTGGCCGGGGTCACGCTCTCGGTCACGCGGTCCACGCGCAGGCCGGGCTCGAACGGGTCATTGCCCAGCGAACCAGCCGCTGGTGCGGTTTCGGGTTTGCCTTCGCTCACCGAGGCAATGATCCGGTCCAGATCCTGAGAGCGGCCGCCTTCGATCTGGATGATGCCGTCCTGGGCGGTGAGCACCACGTCGCCCTTCTTGACCACATCGCCGGTCTTCAGCGGGCGAACTTCACCATCTGCAGTGCGCAGCAGCGCTTCACCCCACACGCCCACCACCTTGCCGTTCAGTTGCCGGCTGGCCACATAGCCCTTGGCAATGGCCACCTTGGTCGCCGTATCAGTCACAGCCAGCTTGGCCGAAACGCCGTGGTGTGCCGAGGAAATGCTTTTCTTGCTGGACATGGAAGTGCTCCGGGTTCAATTCGGGGGTTCTCGCAAGGATAACGCTGGGTCAGCTTCTTATGGCTGCGATTCGGCCACTATTCCGTGCATCAAGTCACTCAAAATCGAGAATGTAATCAAATATAACGCGATGCGGCGGGCGTGGCTGCGCCGTCCCGGGGCTGTGAAGCGCCAGGAAATTTGAGGCTTGATCGGGTATCGGCTGGGTGGGAGGAAAGTTGAGCGGCTAGCGCTCGCGCAAGGCATAGGCCTTGGCTTTGAGGACCGGTTTGAGCAGATAAGACAGCACTGTCTTCTGCCCGGTCAGGATGTCTACCTCGGCCGTCATGCCCGGAATCACAGGCAATTTGTCGCCGAAGTCTGGGCGATTGGTGCGCACACGCACCACGTAAAAGGCGTTGCCCTTTTCGTCCACCACGGTGTCGGGGCTGATGTTCTCCACCTTGGCGTCCAGGCCACCATAGATGGAGAAGTCGTAGGCAGAAAACTTCACCACCGCATGCTGTCCGGGCATGATGAAGGCTATGTCGCGGGGCTGCACGCGGGCTTCCAGCACCAGGGTGTCGTCCAGCGGCACGATCTCGACGATGTCCTTGCCCGGCTGCACCACGCCACCCACGGTGTTGGCCAGCAGGCGCTGCACGCGGCCGCGCACGGGCGACTTGACCTGGGCCTTGTCCACCCGGTCGGTCAGGGCGGTGGAGCCCTCGTTCAGGGCGTTGAGCTTGCCCATCACTTCGGAGAGGTCGCGCCGCGCCTCGTTGCGGAAGGCCAACTCGGTCTCCTGGATCTTGCGTTGGGCCTCACCAATGGCGGCTTGCACCCGGGCGATGTTGGACAAGGCCTGCTCGGCGTCGCCGCGGGCCTTGGTGAGGTCGCGCTCCAGGCGCAGCACTTCCACCTGGGAGACCGCGCCGGTGGCCAGCAACGGGCGGGTCTGGTTCAGCTCTTGCTGCGACAGTTCTTGGCTGCGGATGGCGGCCGTCCGGCGCGCCTGGGATTCGCCCAATTCCTCCTGGCGCTGGGTGAGTTGCTGGCGGCTGATGGAGATCATCGTCGAGAGCTCATGCATCTTGTTCTCGTACATGCGGCGCTCGTCGTCCGCAATGCTCTGTTCGTCAGGTGAATCGGCCTTGGGCGGCTTGAAGGCCGTGCCTTCGGCCAAAGCCCGCAGGCGCGCACCCCGGGCCTGCAAGGCAAAGCCCTGGGCGGCGTTCTCGCGCACGCCCGAGGTGGCGCGGGTCTCGTCCACGCGCAGCAGCAACTGGCCGGCTTCCACCACATCGCCCTCACGCACCAGAATTTCGGTGATCACGCCGCCATCCAGCGCCGAGAGCACCTGCAACTGGCGCGAGGGCACAACCTTGCCGTCGCCTCGGGTGACTTCGTCCACCTTGGCGAAGGCGGCCCAGATCAGCAGCACGGTCAGCACCACGCCAGACACCCGCAAGATCTGCTGGGCCCGCGCCGTACGCTGGCGTGACATGACCTGCTCTACCGAGCGCTCGAAGGCGTCCATGCCGGGCATGTCGTTCATGGACGGTGGTGGTGCAAAGAATTGGCGAAGAAAGCGCAGCACAGGGTTGGCCGGCTTGGGGGCGGCGGCCGGCAGGGCGTGCGCGATGGCGGTACCCGCCGGGGGGGTGGGGTTCATGGGTTGCTCGCTCATGCCGCTCTCGCAATCCGGCCGCTTTGCAGGGCCTCCATGATGCGTTCGCGCGGGCCGTCGGCCACGATCTTGCCGCCGTCCACCACGATCACCCGGGTGACCAGCGAGAGCAATGAGGTGCGGTGGGTGACCAGCACCACGGTCTTGTCGCGGCTGAACTCGGTCAGGCGCTGGGTGATCGCGGCCTCGGTGGAGAAGTCCATGGCGCTGGTGGGCTCGTCCAGCAGCAGCACGGGGGTGTTGTGCAGCAGCGCGCGGGCCAGGCCCACGCTCTGGCGCTGGCCGCCCGAGAGCGATTCACCGCGCTCGCCCACGTTCATGTCGAAGCCTTGCGGATGGCGGTTCACGAAATCGGCCAGGCCGGCCAGCTCGGTGGCAGCCAGGATGGAGCCGTCGTCAGCGTAGGGCAGGCCGAAGGTGATGTTCTCGCGCAGGCTGCCGTAGAACAGCATCACGTCCTGCGAGACATAGCCCATGTTGCGGCGCAGATCGGCCGGGTCGAGCTGGCGCAGGTCAACCCCGTCGATCAGCACCGAGCCGCTCTTGGGCCGGTACAGCCCCATCATCAATCGTTGCAGGGTCGACTTGCCCGAGCCCACACGGCCGATGAAGGCCACGCGCTCGCCGGGCTGGATGCGAAGGTTTACGCCTTCCAGGGCGTTGTCGGTGCGGCCCGGGTACTGGAAGCTGACGTTGCGGAACTCGATCTCGCCCCTGAGCTTGGCGCGGTGGATGTAGGCCGAGCCATCGGGTCGCTCCACCTCCTGGCCCATGATCTTCTCCAGGCCTTCCAGCGCCGTGCGGGCGCCCTGGTACTGCATAAGCAGCGCCACGATCTGGCCGGCCGGCGCCAGTGCCCGGCCCGAGAGCATCGAGCAGGCGATCAGGCCACCCATGGTGAGCATGCGCTCGCCGATCAGGTAGACACCGGCCACCACCATCACCACGGTCACCATCTGGATCACCCAGTTGGTGATGTAGCTGGCGCCGGACGACAGCGCACGCATCTGCACCGAGGTGGACGCCAGAAAGACGTTGGCTTTCTCCCAACGCGCCTGGATGACGCTCTCGGCGCCTTGCGACTTGATGGTCTCGATGCCGGTGAGGCTTTCCACCAGCGTGGCATTGCGCATGGCCTGGGCGCGATAGGTGGTTTCGGCCAGGTGGTGCAGCCTGTCCTGGATGACCCAGCCCGAGAACAGCACGGCCATGAAGCCCAAGGCCACCGGGATGGCCAGCCAGGGCGAGATCATGATGATGACCAGCATGAACAGCAAGGCGAAGGGCAGGTCGATCAGCGCCGTGACCGTGCTGGAGGCGATGACCTCGCGCACCTGCTCGAAGCCTCGCAAGTTGGACGCGAACGAGCCTACCGACTGCGGCCGGTTCTCCAGTCGCATGCCCAGCACGCGCTCCATCAGTTGGGCCGAGATCTGCACGTCGATGCGCGCGCTGGCCTCGTCCACGAATCGGCTGCGCAGCTTGCGCAACACCAAGTCGGCGATCAGCACCAGCGAGACGCCGATGGCCAGGGCCCACAGTGTTTCGTAGGCGGCGTTGGGCACCACGCGGTCGTAGACGTTCATCGTGAACATCGGGCTGGCCAGGGCAAAGACGTTGATCAAGCCTGCGGCCAGCAGGATGTCGCGGTACACGTGGCGCTGGGCCAGCAGGGCGCCCCAGAACCAATGGCCTTGCCGGGTGGCGCGCACTTCGGGCGAGCGTTCGTCAAAGCGGAAGTGCGGCCGTACGTAAAGCACCAGGCCGGTACTTCGGGATGTCAGGTCATCGGCGGTGAGTGTGACGGCGCCCTGGCCGGTTTCAGGCAGCAGCACGTGGGCGTCGCCGTTGGGGTTCCAGCCCAGCAGCACGCAGGCCTTGTGCTCCTTCAGCAGCAGCACGGCCGGCAGCGCGGCCGTGTCGATGGCGTTGGCGCTCTGGCGCTCCAGACGTGTGTACATGCCAGCGCGGGCTGCGGCACGCTCGGCCAAATCCAGCGGCAAGCGGCCCTGCTCCAACGGTAGGCCGCCCGAGAGCGAGGCGCGGGTGGCACTGTGGCCGTGCAGGCGGCAGATCTCGATCAGGCAATCGAGCAACGGGTCGGGCGTGAGCAGGTCTTCGCGCATGCCTGAGGGCGGCAGGCTGCGAGGGGTGGCACTCGGGGTAGCAGCTGGCACCGACGTTGCAGTGACGCTCACCGCAGGGGTTGCGGCGGGCTGGGGCGTGGCCGGTGTGGTGGGTGTGTCGGACATGTTCGGTTCAAGAGGCCGCCCGTGCCGGGCCGCCATGGGTCTGTTCAGGCAATATCGGCGCAGTGCACGCCAAATTGACCCCGTTGGCGGTCGGCGAAATACAGCTTGAGGGTTTCGCGCACGGTGCGAAAGGCCAGCTCGTCCCAGGGGATCTCGGCTTCGCTGAACAGTCTGGCCTCGATGGTTTCGGGGCCGGGGGCCAAATGGGTGTCGAGCATGCGGGCGCGGTAAAAGAAGTGCACCTGCCCCACCTTCACCACATTGAGCAGGGTGTAGAGACCCAGCAGCTCTACATGCGCGCCTGCTTCTTCCTCGGTTTCGCGCAGGGCACCTTGCGCGGTGCTCTCGCCCAGTTCCATGAAACCGGCCGGCAGGGTCCACAGGCCGTAGCGTGGCTCGATGTTGCGGCGGCACAGCAGCACCTGGTCTTGCCAGACGGGCAGGGTGCCCACCACATTGAGCGGGTTCTCGTAGTGGATGGTGGTGCACTGGTTGCACACCGCCCGCAGCCGGTTGTCGTCAACCGGCACAAGGTAGGTCACTGCGGCGCCACAGGCGCGGCAATGCTTGATGGGGTGTGAAACCAGCATGGCCAGCCAGTGTAGCGGCCGACATGGCATCATCGAATGCAGTGTCCAGCCCGGTGAGAATTTTGCAATGACCGTTGTCTTCGAACCCGCCCGGCCCGTGTTGGTGCCAACCGCCGATGGCCGCCAGTTGCCCGTGCACCGCATCTACTGCGTGGGCCGCAACTACGCCGAGCACGCTATTGAGATGGGCGCCACCGGCCGCGAGCCGCCGTTTTTCTTCATGAAGCCGGCCGATGCCGTGGTGCCCGTGGCTGCTGGTGAGGTGGGTCGCATCGCCTACCCCAGCCTCACGAAGAACCTGCACCACGAGGCCGAGTTGGTGGTGGCCCTGAGCGCGGGCGGCCGCAACATCGCCGTGGCCGACGCGGCCCGCCACATCTGGGGCTATGCCATCGGCCTGGACATGACCCGGCGCGACTTGCAGAACGAGATGAAGAAGCAAGGCCGGCCCTGGGACATCGGCAAGTCGTATGACCAGTCGGCCCCCATCGGCCCCATCCACCCCATCGCCGCTACCGGTGAGTTGCTGCGTGGCGCCATCACGCTGGACGTGAATGGCCAGCGCCGCCAGACCGGCGACCTGGCCGACCTGATCTGGAATGTGAACGAGACCATTGCCACGCTTAGCCAGGCCTGGACCCTGGCGCCCGGTGACCTGATCTACACCGGCACGCCGGCTGGCGTGGGTGCAGTGCAGGCTGGCGACACCATGAGCGCGAGCATCGCAGGCCTGGGCACCCTGGAAGTGCTGGTAATGCCAGCCGAATGAAGGAACAAGGAAACCCCATGGAGCTGTACAACTACTTCCGCTCGTCGGCCTCGTACCGTGTGCGCATTGCGCTGGCCCTCAAAGGCCTGCCCTTTGACTACAAGGCCGTGCACCTGCAAAAGAATGAGCAGACCGCAGCGCCCTACGCCAGCGTGTCGGCCGCACGCCTGGTGCCGCTGCTCAAGGACGGCGACGCACTGGTGCACCAGAGCATGGCCATCATCGAGTACCTGGACGAGACCCATCCCACGCCGGCGCTGCTGCCCAAAGCGCCGCTGGAGCGGGCCCGGGTGCGGGCGATTTCGCTGGACATCGCCTGCGAGATTCACCCGTTGAACAACCTGCGCGTGCTGCGCTACCTCACCCACTCGCTGGGCGTGAGCGAGGACGACAAGAACCGCTGGTACCGCCACTGGGTGGAAACCGGCCTGGAGACCGTGGAGCGCCAGCTTGCCGCCCAGCCCGGCACCTACTGCCATGGCGTCACGCCCACCATGGCCGATTGCCTGCTGGTGCCGCAGATCTTCAACGCCCAGCGCTTTGAATGCCGGCTGGAGCATGTGCCGAACGTGATGCGGGTGTTCGAAGCCTGCATGGCGCTGGACGCTTTTGAATCCACCCGGCCCGAGAAGTGCCCGGATGCCGCTTGACCCCGACGACGCCTGGCTGAGGGCCTCCGGTCTGCCGGCCCAGGTGGGCGGGCTGATGAGCACCCGTGTGGGGGGCGTGAGTGGTGCGCCGTTCGACAGGCTGAACCTGCGGCCGCCTGGCTTGCGGGGCGATGCACTGGACGAGCCCGCCGCCGTGTTCGAGAACCAGCGGCGTTTCACCGCCGCCCTGCAAGGCGCGCGGCCGGTCTTTCTGGATCAGGTGCATGGCACGGCCGTGGTTCGCCTGAGGGCAGCCGACCTGGCCCCCGACCGAGGCCATCCGGTGGCCGACGCCAGCATCACCACCGACGCCGGTGTGGCCTGCACCGTGCTGGTGGCCGATTGCCTGCCGGTGCTGTTCGGCGCGCCTGAGGGCAGGGCAGTGGGCGCGGCCCATGCTGGCTGGCGTGGCCTGGCCTCGGGTGTGCTGGAGGCCACTGTGGCAGCTTTGTGCGAGGCTGCGCAGTGCGAGCCGATGGCGCTGAGTGCCTGGATGGGCGCCTGCATAGGCCCCGACCGCTTCGAGGTGGGGGATGACGTTCGAGCGGCCTTCGGCCCGGATCAGGCCGCTTGCTTTGTGCCCACCGGCACGCCTGGCAAGTGGTGGGCCGATCTGCCGGCGCTGGCCCGCGCACGATTGAGTGCCGTGGGGATCACTCAGGTGGCAGGTGGGCACTGGTGCACCCACAGCGATCCGTCAAGGTTTTTCTCGTTCCGCCGCGAGCGGGTCACCGGCCGCATGGCTGCTGCTGTCTGGATTCGATGAAACATCAGGCGCGCTGGTGGCCTCGGCCCGCTGCCGTGCCCGGCGTCGCATGGGTGTGCCCATCACGTACAGCACGATGGACAAGGGCAGTACGCCGTACAGCAACAGCGTGAAGAAGGCCCCCAGCCAGGTGCCCTGAGTGGAGGTGCCTTCGGCCAAAGCCATCAGCACCACGACGAAGATCCAAGCCACAGCAACAACGTGCATTTTGTAATATGAAATATACTATCGGTATATGGAATTTTCCGTCATCATGGGGTAAGCTACTGGGCTTACAACGTGAACAAACCCGCGTGATGGACTGCTGAGCCAGCAGTCACGGACGGGTCACAGGAGACAAGACGTGAAGATCCAAGGCATTCCCGGTATCGAACAACTCGGCCCGCAAGCCCAAGCCGGGGCCGATGCCTTTGGCGCGGCCGTTGGCGGCATCCTCAAGTCTGTCACGGGCTTGAGCATCCCGCCCGAGGCCATGAGCGAATTGCAGGGCGATTACCTCAAGCAGGCCACCATGCTGTGGAACAGCACGCTGCAATCCTTGCAGGCACCGGCCGACGAGGCCAAACCGGTGGTGAAGGACCGCCGCTTTGCCGGCAAGGACTGGATGGCCAACCCGTCCACCGCCTTCAACGCCCAGATGTACTTGCTCAACGCCCGCACGCTGATGCAGATGGCCGAGAACGTTCAGGGAGACGCCAAGACCAAGGGCCGCGTGCGCTTTGCGGTGCAGCAGTGGGTCGATCTGATGAGCCCCAGCAACTTCCTGGCGCTCAACCCAGAGGCCCAGCGCAAAGCCATGGAAACTAAGGGCGAGAGCATCAGCAAGGGCATCCAGCAGTTGCTGCATGACGTGCAGCAGGGCCATGTCTCGCAAACCGACGAGAGCCTGTTCGAAGTGGGCCGCAACGTGGCCACCACCGAGGGTTCGGTGGTGTTCGAGAACGAGTTCTTCCAGCTCATCGAATACAAGCCGCTCACCGCCAAGGTCTACGAACGGCCCATGCTGTTCGTGCCGCCCTGCATCAACAAGTACTACATCCTCGATTTGCAGCCTGAGAACTCGGTGATCCGCTACACCGTCTCGCAAGGCCACCGCGTTTACGTGGTGAGCTGGCGCAACCCCGATGACTCCATGGTCGACAAGACCTGGGACGACTACATTGAGCAGGGCCCCATCACCGCCATCAAGACCGTGCAGGCCATCACCGGCGCCAAGACCATCGACACACTGGGTTTCTGCGTGGGTGGCACCATCCTGTCCACCGCGTTGGCCGTGCTGGCCGCGCGGGGCCAGCACCCTGCCGAGTCGATGACCTTGCTCACCACCTTCGTGGATTTCGCCGACACGGGCATCCTCGACCTGTTCGTCGACGAGCCGATGGTGCAGATGCGCGAAATGACCATCGGCAAGCAGTCGCCCAAGGGCCCGGGCATGCTCAAGGGCCAGGAGCTGGCCACCACCTTCAGCTTCCTGCGCCCCAATGACTTGGTGTGGAACTACGTGGTGGGCAACTACCTTAAGGGCGAAACGCCACCGCCGTTCGACCTGTTGTACTGGAACAGCGATTCCACCAACCTGCCTGGCCCCATGTACTGCTGGTACCTGCGCCACACCTATCTTGAGGACAAGCTCAAGGTGCCTGGTGCGCTCACCGTCTGCGGCGAAAAACTCGACCTGGGCGCCGTGAAGTGCCCCGTCTACCTCTACGCTTCGCGCGAAGACCACATCGTGCCTTGGCAAGGGGCCTACGCTTCCACCAAGGTGTTCAAGGGCAAGAAGCGCTTCATGCTCGGAGCCTCGGGCCACATCGCTGGTGTCATCAACCCGCCGGCCGCCAACAAACGCAGCCACTGGGTGAACGACAAGCTGCCAGCCACGGCCGACGAGTGGTTTGCCGGCGCCAAGGAGAAACCCGGCAGTTGGTGGACCGACTGGTCCGCCTGGCTTGCCACCCACGCCGGCAAGCAGATCGCCGCGCCCAAGACACCGGGCAGCGCCAAGTACAAACCCATCGAGGCGGCCCCGGGCCGCTACGTGAAACAAAAGGCCTGACAGGCCTGCACCCCACCAGCCTCACCAGGCTTTCACTTCAGGAGACCTTTCCATGTCAGACATCGTCATCGTCGCCGCCGCCCGCACCGCCGTCGGCAAATTCGGCGGCTCGCTCGCCAAGATTGCTGCCCCCGAGTTGGGCGCCACTGTCATCCAGGCCCTGCTGCAGCGCAGCGGCCTGTCGGGCGAGCAAATCGGCGAGGTCATCCTTGGCCAGGTGCTCACCGCCGGCTCGGGCCAGAACCCGGCCCGTCAGTCGGTGATCAAGTCTGGCCTGCCGCAAGGCGTGCCCGGCATGACCATCAACAAGGTCTGCGGCTCGGGCCTGAAGGCCGTGATGCTGGCCGCGCAGGCCATCCGTGACGGCGACAGCGAGATCATCATTGCCGGTGGCCAGGAGAACATGAGCGCCTCGCCGCACGTGCTGATGGGCAGCCGCGACGGCGCGCGCATGGGCGACACCAAGCTGGTCGACACCATGATCAACGACGGCCTGTTCGACGTGTACAACAAGTACCACATGGGCATCACCGCCGAGAACGTGGCCAAGAAGTACGGCATCACGCGCGAGATGCAGGACGCCTTGGCTCTGGCCTCGCAGCAGAAGGCCGCTGCGGCGCAGGATGCCGGCAAGTTCAAGGACGAGATCGTCGGCATCAGCATCCCGCAGAAGAAGGGCGACCCGCTGGTGTTCGACGCCGACGAGTTCCTGAACCGCAAATCCACCGCCGAGGTGCTGGCCGGTCTGCGCCCTGCCTTCGACAAGGCCGGCTCGGTCACCGCCGGCAACGCCTCGGGCATCAACGACGGCGCCGCGATGGTGATGGTGATGACCGCTGCCAAGGCCGCGGCCCTGGGCCTCAAGCCCCTGGCCCGCATCGCCAGCTACGCCAGTGCCGGCCTGGATCCGGCCTACATGGGCATGGGCCCGGTGCCCGCCGCCCGCAAGGCGCTGGAGCGCGCCGGCTGGAAGCCCGCAGACCTGGACCTGCTGGAAATCAACGAAGCCTTTGCCGCGCAAGCCTGCGCCGTGCACCAGGAAATGGGCTGGGACACCAGCAAGGTCAACGTCAACGGTGGCGCCATTGCCATCGGCCACCCGATCGGTGCATCGGGCTGCCGCATCCTCGTCACGCTGCTGCACGAAATGCAGCGCCGTGACGCCAAGAAGGGCATCGCCTCGCTGTGTATCGGCGGCGGCATGGGCGTGGCGCTGACCGTCGAGCGCTGAGCAAAAGGGTAAGTACGGGCGAATCAGCCCACGGCGCGGCACGATGATGTGCCATGCTGATTCATCAATGGAACAGGTTAGGAGCAGACAAATGGCAAACAAAGTAGCGTACGTGACGGGTGGCATGGGTGGCATCGGAACCGCCATCTGCCAGCGGTTGGCCAAGGAAGGTTTCACCGTCATCGCCGGTTGCGGCCCCAGCCGTGACGCCACCAAGTGGCTTGATGAGCAAAAAGCTCTGGGCTACAGCTTCCATGCTTCGGTGGGCAACGTGGCCGACTGGAACTCCACCGTCGAAGCCTTCGCCAAGGCCAAGAGCGAGCACGGTCCCATCGACGTGCTGGTGAACAATGCCGGCATCACCAAGGACCGCATGTTCCTGAAGATGACGCCGGAAGACTGGCATGCCGTCATCGACACCAACCTGAATTCGATGTTCAACGTGACCAAGCAGGTCGTGCCCGACATGGTCGAGCGCGGTTTTGGCCGCATCATCCAGATCAGCTCGGTGAATGGCCAGAAGGGCCAGGCTGGCCAGACCAACTATTCGGCCGCCAAGGCCGGCATGCACGGCTTCACCATGGCCCTGGCGCAAGAGCTGGCATCCAAGGGCGTGACGGTGAACAACGTCAGCCCGGGCTACATCGGCACCGACATGGTCAAGGCCATCAAGCCCGAAGTGCTGGAAAAGATCGTCGCCACCATCCCGGTCAAGCGCCTGGGCACGCCGGAAGAAATCGGCTCCATCTGCGCCTGGCTGGCCGGCCCGGATTCGGGTTTCACCACCGGTGCCGACTTTTCCTGCAATGGCGGTTTGCACATGGGTTGATCGAGGCTCGCTCGATCACGCAAAGGCGGCCTCCGGGCCGCTTTTCTTTGTCGGCTCCCGGGCGCCTATGGAGAGCTTTCCATAAACGCCGTTACCGGCCGTTCAGGACGGCCAGTTCTATCGCCTCGGAAACGTCGGCAGCTTGAAGCCGTTCCACGGCCCCGGAAATCTGCTGCGCTCGCCGGTGAGCTGGCGTGTCACAGCGCTCTTGATGGGCGGCACCAGGTTGGTGAGGCGCACGATGGCCTCGCGGGCGAACTTGGCGGCGGGCTGGTCGTTGGTGAACAGTTTCACCACCACGTTGGTGCCCAGGTAGATGGGCAGCGTGGTACGGCGATGCTCGGCGGCATAGGCGGCCAGCGCGCGGCTGTCACCCAGGTCGCGCCCCGCCTTCTTGGCGGCGGCCAGTTCGCTGGCCAGCACCTCGATCCCGTAGAGGCCGAAGTTGTAGCCGTGCGCGGTGACAGGGTGCATGCCCACCGCCGCGTCGCCAATCAGGGCGAAGCGTTGGGCGTCAAAGCGCTGGGCGTACACGGCCACCAGCGGGTAGGCGTGGCGCTTGCCGGCCAGTTCCAGTGCGCCCAGGCGGTGGCCGAAGGCCTCGTCCACCTTGGCGGCGAACTCGGACGGCTCGGCGACCATCAACGCGGCGGCGCCGTCGCTGGTCACCGTCCAAACGGCCGACGACTGGCGGCCGGCCATGGGCAGCATGGCCAGCGTGTGGCCGTGCAGGAAGCATTCGTGCGCGGTGCCGTCGTGTTCCAGCGCATGGCGCATGCGGCAGACGATGGCGGTGCGGCCAAAGTCGAGCATGCGCGCGCCAATGCCGGCCATGCGGCGCACGGTGGAAAAGCGGCTGTCAGCGGCAATGACCAGCGGGGCGCTCAGCGTGCGGCCATCGGCCAGTGTGAGCGTGGCCTGCTCAGCGCTGCGATCCAGGCCGGTGACGCAGGCATCACCTTCGATGGTGATCCACTCGCGGCGTGCGTCGGCGCCGGCAAAGCAGGCTTCGCGGATGCGGTGGTTGGGCACCAGCCAGCCCAGTTGTTCCTTGCCGTCGGCCTTGCCGTCAAACGGCAGCATCATGGGCGAATTGCCGTTGGTAACTTGCGCGGCCTTGAGGTCGGCGATCTCGTCGGCGGGCAGGCGCTCCCACAGGCCCAGTGCTGTCATCACGTGGCGGGCGCGGTGGGTGAGGGCGATGTCGCGGCCGTCTTCGGGCGGCGCCACCAGCGAATCGCGCGGCGCCTGCTCAAGCACATGGCTGCGGATGCCGGCGTCGGCCAGGGCGCAGGCCAGGGCCAGGCCCGCGGGGCCGGCACCCACGATGAGCACGTCGGGATTTGAGGGGAGGGCAAAGGTCACTGTTGTTTCCCGCAGGCAAAAAAGGGGGCCGCCACAAGGTTGCGCATCTTGCCGGGGCGGGCTTGTTCACGTCTTGACCGGTGTCAGTTCCGAGCCTGCGGCAGCCCACAGGCGTCAGCGGTAGGTCAGGTGGCTCATCGCCACACGGTTGCCGATCAGCGCGCAGAAAAGGAACAGTGCCAGGCTCCAGAGGGCGTAGGGGATGCCCAGCAGGTTCACGGCCGCGTCGGCACATGAGGCGGTGGGCACAAAGAGATCGGGCGCCATTTCGAACAGGCCCAAGCCGGCCATGATCTTGTCAGCCAGCGTCAGTTTGCAGGAGGTGCTGGCCGAGGCCACGAACTGCAGCCATAGCGCTGCGCTGGCGCCGCACAGCGCTACCAAGGCCATCAACACAGCCAGCCAGCGCCGCAGCTTGGGGGAGGGCAGAGCGGCACCCAGCAAAGCCAGCATGCCCACCACCAGGAAGATGAAGCGCTGCAGCGTGCACCAGGGGCAGGGCTGCATGTTGAATTGGAATTGGCTCACCACGGCTGCAGCTACGGCGCCATGGGCCAGCGCGGCCACCAGCACCAGTTGGCGGCGCGGCGAAATCAGCAGGTCTTCCAACACCTTCAAGCCTTGAGTTCGGCGATCAGTTCGATTTCCACGCAGGCCCCCAACGGTATTTGCGCCACACCAAAGGCGCTGCGGGCATGGGCACCCACGGTGGGGCCGAAGACCTCGCCCAGCAACTCGGAACAGCCATTGGTGACCAGGTGCTGCTCGGTGTAGGTGGGCGTGCTGTTGACCAGGCTCATCACCTTGACGATGCGCGCCACGCGCTCCAGATCGCCACAGGCCGCTTGCAGCGTGCCCAGCAGGTCGATGGCAATGGCGCGCGCGGCGGCCTTGCCCTCTTCGGTGGCCATGGTCAGGCCCAGCTGGCCTACCCAGGGCTTGCCGTCCTTCTTGGCGATGTGGCCAGAGAGAAAGACCAGGTTGCCGGTCTGCGCGAAGGGCACATAGGCGGCGGCGGGGATGGCACGGGCGGCACGGCGATGCCCAGGGACTTCAGGCGCTCGGCGACAGACATCGGTTTCTCCGGTCGGAATGCAGTGAGGGCGGCATCCTACACTGCGGTATGCAAGGCGTGGATGCTGGGGCTGGGAGGCCTGGAGAGAGACGCGGGGGCTGGTGCGCGGGTGCCGTGGCCGCTGCCGCGCTGGCCTGGATGGCGGGCGTTGCGCTGCAACTTCAGCAGCCGACCTTGTGGGTATGGCCAGCCTACGCCCAGATGACCGCTGTCGGCCTGCTGGGCCTCGCCTTCGCATGGAGAGGAGGGCGAGGAGACGGGCCGGGAGGGCGGAAGGGACGAGGAGTGCGACTGGCCTTGGCCTTGCTGGTGCTGTGCCTGCTGGGTTTTGCCAGCACCGGCTGGCGCGCTGCCCAGCGCTTGGGCCATGGCCTGAACCCGGCGCTGGAAGGTGCCGATCTGGTGCTCACCGGCCGCGTGGCCGACATGCCGCAGGTGGATGCCGACGGCTTGCGCTTCCACTTCCAGGTCGACCGCGCCGAGCGCATGGGCCAGGCGGTGACCGTGCCGCCCCGCATCTGGCTGGGCTGGGGCCGTGGTTGGCAAGAGGACGCACTGCTTGCCGGCCCGCCCGCCGCACTGAAGGGTGGCGAGCTTTGGCGATTGCCGCTGAGGTTGCGTCGCCCGCACGGGGCCATGAACCCTGAGGGTTTTGATGCCGAGCTGTGGCTGTTCGGAGCAGAACGTGCTGGCCGTGGGCTCGGTGCGGCCGACGGCGGGCCAGGAGCCGCAGCGACTGGGCGGGCCGCGATGGTGGCATGGGTGATGGCCTGGCCGCGTTGCGCCAGCAACTGCGCGACCGTGTGCTGCTGGCCGCTGGCCAGGATGCGCGGGCGGCTGGCGTGCTGGCGGCGTTGGGCGTGGGCGACCAGTCGGCCATCGACTGGTCGCGGTCAATAAACCCGCTTCCACCCTTCCCAGGGTAAGACCTGGTAGGGCCGAGAGGGCCTGACAAATAGTCGTTTCGGTTTCCTACGGATATCGCCTGCAGGGCCGACAACAAAGCCGTTTCCAATCGGACGATGGGCCTGCTCTGACGCCGTTGACTCTGCCCATCCGCACGCGCAGCTTGCCGCTATACCGCGCGTATGGCAGCCCGCCATTTTCTGCAGGGGTTTTCCATCCAAAGATGATTGCGCAGCCCCCGGACGGCCACCCGGCGTGACGACGGGTGTTTCCAGCGCTAGAACTGCCGGTACTTTGCCAGCGGCAGGCCGTGGGCGGCCACGAACGCGTTCGAACTGAGGAATGCCCCCGAGCTCTCAGCCAGCCAGCGATTCGCTCGTTCCCGCACATCCGCCGGCTTGGAGCCGTCTGCAGCCTCACTGTTGACGCCTACGCCCGCGGGTGGCGAGGCCCAAGGTCCCCCGTCTCGATGTTCTGGCGCACTTGGTCGTCCCTCCCACGGCTTGGCAGCATCCTCGCACACCGCGGGCCGCGAAGCGGCGCTGCGACGGCTCGGTCGGCCAGGAAGGAGCACTCCGGGGCTGGCGGCCCTTGCTGCGCTCTGTCCGGGACGCAAGGAGGAACCGAGTCGTGAGCACGAAGGTGCGCATCAAGCGGCGAGCACAAGAGGGCGACCAATCCGGCTTCCACCTCTACGCGGACGTACTCGATGAGATGGGGGCAACCGAAGGGGTGGAGCAGCCCGTGTATCTCCGCCTGGACGGCGTTGACGCTGAACTGCACACCTTGGAGGGCCGAGGTGCATCCGTGACGGTCGCTCTCCCCCGGGAACTGACTCGCGACCTCGGGCTGCTTCCGGCACGGGCCGCAACCAGGAAGCGCGCTCGCTAGGCTTCGGCCCGCCCGAATTACCCGGAAGCAACTATTTGGCGGCGCGTACCGCACGCGAGCCAGCCGGCGAAGCGACTATTTGTCTTCGACGGGGTGGCGGCGACCGGGGATTGAGGGCGTTCTTCGTGTGCAAGAGGGGTTCCTCGTGCACGGGGCAATAGAGTCGTTTCCGACGACGCCCGCTCCAAACCGGCGCCGCCAATAGAGTCGTTTCCGAACCGGCCCTCCTTCGAGCGCCCCACAATGGCTGCCAACATCTTGTGGTCCTCGACGAGGCCACCGTTTCAGGGGGGGGGAGGCGTCTTGGCATCAAAACTTGTCCGTTTGAGAAGTCCGAACGCCGTCCAGCAGGCGCTGGACGAGTTCACCAAGCTCGGCCGTACCGCATTCCTTGAGCGGTACGGCTTCGGCAAGTCCAGGGACTATCTGGTTCGCAACCCTCGCACTGGTGACCTCTGCGACTCGAAGGCCGTAGTGGGCGCGGCATACGGGTTTGAGCACCCTGAGGAAGGTCCCCTGAAGCCTGCAGACTTCTCTGGGGGTGAGGCGACTGTCGTCCCGAAGCTCCAGGCGCTGGGGTTCGAGGTCGTCAAGGTAGGCGAAGACTGGTCCTCAGAGGAGGTCCACGCCACTGTGGCGGCCTACTTCGAGATGCTGGCCTTGGAGGCCTCCCAGCAGCCTTACAACAAGTCGGACCGAAACTCCCAACTCCGACAGACCCTTCGAGGTCGTAGCAAGGCGTCGGTGGAGATGAAGCACCAGAACGTCAGCGCAGTGCTTGCCGGAATCGGGCTTCCCTTCATCCCCGGCTACAAGCCACGCGGGAACACCCAACTGCTGCTACGGCAGCAAATCCAGAAGTTCGTTCTGGACCACGCCGACTTGGTCCAGAAAATCGTCGACGCCCTTGAAGAGGTCAAAGCCCCTGATGCCAAAGTCTTCTCCGCGACCTTGGTGACACCGCCGCCCATAGAGACTGTCGCAAAGGTGGAGTCGGGGCCGCGCGCGAGGCTGCCGCGTAAGCTGGACTACGCGGCGCGAGATGAGAACAACCGAAAGCTTGGGCGCGCGGGGGAGCAATGGGCGCTGGAGTACGAGCAGCATCGACTCTTCCAAGAGGGACTTGGCGAGCTGTTTTCTCGTGTGGACTGGGTGTCTGACCGCTTGGGCGACGGAGCCGGCTACGACATTCTCTCGTTCGACTCTGCCTCAGAGCCCCGCTATATCGAGGTGAAGACAACGAACGGCGCTCATGCCTCATCCTTCATCATCAGCCGCAACGAACTCGATTTCTCACGGGAAGTTGACGACGCGTTCTGCCTCTACCGCCTATTTCAGTTCCGCGATGCTCCCGCGATGTACGTCCTGCGAGGCGACATCTCCAAACAGTTGCACCTTGAGCCTCTCGACTACAGGGCATCGTTCAAGAAGTTGGTTGCATGACAAGAAAGTTCTCTCATCCCCGCGTGCCGCCGGGAACACCTCACTTCAGTTGGGCTTACTGGAGAGCCCTTCACGGCGAGTTCATGGCCTCTGGCTGGCGCGCACAGGAACGATGGCAACTCGCTTATCTTCACTCACACCGAACACTTGAAGAACTGGCGCGAGTAGTTCTGAATGGCTTTACGGCGGTCTCAAGGCCCGCTGCCGTCTCAGTTCAGTCTGTGTGGATTGACGGGACGCCGCAGGTGACCGGTTTCCTCCCGGATGGTCGCCAGCTGGCCCAGTGCGAACTCGCTGACCTCTTGTTCATCGTCAACCAGATGGACCCTCGGGGTGTTGTTGTCGGCCGTACGGGGGTGCTACTCCAGGGAAAGACGGCCAAGCGACACAACGCACTTCCCTCGAACCATTCGACGAAGAAGGAGCGTCTGCTCTTGGAGGGGTTGAACCGCTCCAAGCCCTTGTCAGTATTCCGGGACATCGGACTGAGAAGTCCCATCGGAACATACACCTTTGGCGGAGGGACTGGCCTCAACGACTGCGCGCGATACCTGATGATGGCTAAGACTGGCAGGTGGCACTGTCCCTATTGCGCTCCGCTGGCGCCACTTCAAATTGGCTGGCCCAAGACCCGAGCTACTTCATCCATCGACCCGACGACTTCGTTCGTTGACGCGATGAAGCAACTGGCGACGACTGGAGGCTTAGGTCGCACGATTCTTGACAAAGGCCCCTCGCTCAAATGCGAGTGGTCGCGACTTGTCTGGGACCTCCTCGGTGACTATGTGCCCGTCGAAATGCAAGGGTATGGCGGGCAAAATCGAGTGAACGTCTCGCCGACACTGTCGTTCACGACACAAGTGGACCTAGTGTTTGGCAGCCCGCCGGGCCAGGTCTCGCGTGCCGCCGAGTCCTTCGACCGTCCTCCGGCCATCAGCGTGGTTCAAGTGAACATCCGTTCGTCAGGTGTAGACCGGGACTACGACGAAGACCGACGATTCGAACCAAACGCCTAGGTGCCCGAACGCGCTGTTGCTTCGCCCTGAAAGGAAAAAAGCTATGAAAGTCGCCGAGCTTCTCGCTTCTTAATAGTGAACATGCACCAGAGTTTCTCGACGAAATCATGTTGACCGAGGACGGGATAACCGTTGACGTTCTTCAAGAGGGCCGCAAGTTGGTGTCTGGACGCTTTGAACGGAACATCGGCATCGACCAACCGACGCATCGCGGAGGTGAGGGGCAACCGCATGCGCATGTGCTTGGGCGAAAACGCAACGAGTTGGGCGTCGTCAACTTCAATGGCTCGGCGAGCCATGGCAGCAAATTCGAACTGCATGATGCTGATGCCGCTGAGCTACGCAGGCTATAGGCGCACTTTTTGGACCGTTGTGCGCACGAATGGGCGGTTTATCATGGTCTCGCTGGTCAGAAAATTATTTGGCGACAAGTCTCGGTAGACACCCAGGTCTGTAACCTAATTCTTCTTAGCTGCGGGCGGCTTCCTGCGGTCGAGAATCGTCTTGACTGCGCCCTCCAACGCGGCCAAGTCTCGGGCGGTGTCCGCAGCAGACGGCGCTGAGTACTGTCGGGCCGAAGCCTTGTCGTGGCCCTTCAGCATGTCACTCGCATAGTTGTAGAGGTCAACAATCGGCTTGCACTCGGCATCAGTCAGACCGACCGCGTTGCCAATGTTCCCCACGCGCACGTAGTCGTTATAGCGCTTGAGCACACCGCAGAACACCACGTCTTCGACAACCCGTTCGATGACTTCGCGAAGTCGGGCGTAGAAATTCCGTGAGGCCTCTTCGGATTGCGCGTTGTCCATCGTGGCCTCATTGCGCGCAAATTCCCGTGCCAGTTTGCCCAGCGCATCCAGACGTGACTTGTACCCCTCGTGATGCCAAGGCAAACCTTCGTTCACGAAACCGGCAGACGTTGGCGTGTAGCTCAGATGTTGGTAGAGATGGTCAACCTCCAGCTCCTCGACGGCCTCCGAGAGTTCCGCGAGGAAGACGCTGTCATGAGTGAAAACTACTACCTGGCGAGTCTTGGCTTCTTCAACCAGTCGTCGAGCGACCTTCTGGCGACGAAGATGGTCCAGCGAAGATACCGGGTCGTCGAAAACGGCCGCGCCCGTATGATTTGAGACCGCGAGCTCCGCGAAGAACGACGCAATTGCAATGACTCGCTGTTCACCCTCACTGAGTACCAACTCCGGCTTGGTCGCGCCAGGCAGGTCGAGTACGAGCTTCAGCTTAGTCTTACCCTTGTCGTTGCGCGTCTTGAGAGTGGTCTGCAGCCGCCGCACACCCAGTTTCTCGAACTCGGCATTCAATGCTTTGCCAAGCTGATTGGTCACAGCTTCGCTAGCCCGCATATTTCACGCAACGACCACTGGTTGAGCTGAAGGGTCATTCGCGAGCCGCAGGAGCGCTCAATAAGTGCCACGCGAAGGCATTGGATGGCGCGCGAGGTGCAGTGGGGCTGATTGGCTGGCAATTGCCCCCACCCCCGGCTTGGGTTGCGGACCATTTTTGTGTCGTCGCGCGGGCCAGGCGCTGGATGAAGTTCAGGGTGAGCGCAGTTGGCGCATGGCGTGGGCGAAGATGTCCGCGCTGGGCCAGTGCGAGGCCAGGTACAGGCGGATGCGCCGGGTGTTGCGGGTGATCACCGCTGCGACCTTGAGCAGCTTGATGCGCAGGGTGTCGACCTGGGCCGACGCCAGCGCTGTGCCCTGCAAGGCCAGTGCGCGCAGCCTCTCGATGAGCACATAGCCCAGCGCTGCCAGCAGCATGCGCAACTGGTTCGAGCGCATCACGTGGCAACTCGTGCGCGTGGCGAACAAGCCGACCTGCGCCTCCTTGATGCGGTTCTCGGCCTCGCCGCGCTGGCAGTACAGCGCGTCGTACAGCGTGGCGGCGTCACCCTCAAGGTTGGTCACGATGAAGCGCGGGTTGTGGCCCTGATCGCCCCATTCCAGCCGCGTGATCACGCGCCGCTCGTGCGGCCAACTCTGTGCGGCGTAGCTGAACTCGCCCACCAGGCGTTGCTTGAGCCCGGTCTGCACGTAGAGCTGCTGCATGCCAGTTGCGCGTACTCGACCTGGGCTTCCAGCCGGGCGTTGCGCGCCAGGCCGACGATGTAGTGCACGCCAGCGCGCTCGCACCAGTTGATGATGCGCTGGCGGCAAAAGCCCGAGTCGCCTCGGAAGATGATTCGAACATTGGGCCATTCCTGACGCAGCCGACGCACCAGCAGCTTGAGGATGGCCGCCGCGTGCTTGGCGCCGTCGATGCGGCTCGGGCGCAGGTAGGCGCACAGCAGTTGCTGGCCGCAGAACACGTACAGCGGCAAGTAGCAGTAGCTGTCGTAGTAGCCGTGGAAGAAGCGGCCCTCCTGCTGGCCGTGCAGCGGGTTGTCGGTGGCGTCGAAGTCCAGCACCAATTCCTCGGGGGCGACCTTGAAGCTGGCGATGAACTGATCGACCAGCACCTGGTGCAAGCGCCACGCCGTGGCGCGGTCGGCCCACTTCTCCAGCCGGCACAGCGTGGGTGCGCTGGCCATCTCCAAGTCCACGCCGACGGCCGTCTGCATCGCCACGTCCTGGCGCAGCGCGCCGTGGTCGTTCAAGTCCTCCCAGCCCAGCGCCAGACCGTACACGCGCTGGCGCAGCATGCTGCGCACGCCGTGCTTGATCAGCAGCGGGCTGCGCGGGTCGGCGATGCAGCGTGCGGCTGCGTCCATCAGCCCGAGCTTGCGATCAACGGCGCCGAGCAGCAGCACGCCAGCGTCGCTGCTCATGCTGCCGCCGTCGAAGCGGCCCTCCACCACGCGTCGGCCCAGGCGGGCGAACTCGATCATCCCCACGTCCACTTCTTCGGTACAGTTTGGATTCGGCATTGCCCGCTCGTTCATCAAGATTCGATACCTCGATCAACGGGCATCCAAAGGGCAATGCCGTCCTCGCTTCTACGGGGGTAGGTGAAATATCCGGGCTAGCGAAAACACCAGCCTTGTCGGAGATGGATTTCGTTTTCAGTTCGGTCAGGCATGCCGTCAAGCTCTGGTTGAGCCGGAGAGCAGAAACGTATTCAACAAGCGTCACTGCGTGCTGCCAGGGCCTTGCGTGCGGAGAGCCGGGAGGCTTCGGCTTGCAGGTCTGCACGAGCCTTCGGGTCTTGCGCCGCCTCCAGGTAGCGGCTTGAGGTCGTTGGACTGCGCAAGGGATTCTGGCCACTCGAATGGGTTGGCGGTCAACGCCGGCTCATCCGTCCACTCTTGGGTGTGCGACATCGCCGCGAGCAACCATTGGCGACGAGCGCCAAGCTGGGACTTCAACTCGTCGACCAGTTTCTGCCAGTTGTCGTCCGCAAGATTCAGCGAACCGACCATCTCTTCATCCAGGCTCCAGCCTACCTGCTTGACGTTGAGCGCAGCAATAAGGGACTGGTGATTGCGTCGCTGCTCTGAAGCGCGCTCACTCGCGTCGTTGGCTACGAAAGCCGAAAACCGTGCGAGACGCTGTGCAGCGTCTTTAGACAGCGTCGTCTGACAAAGCGCGCAAGGCGCCCCCTCTTCATGACTCAAATGCTCAGTCGATAGATACGTCTGCGCAGCGTTGAACAACGACTTCCAAACGCGCTCACCAGTGCCTGGGAGCAGTTCAGATTCAGCGCGGAGCTGGCTGGCCGCAAGCTTTTCGGCCGACTCTGCCGAGCGAAGGGCGTCGTCAGACTCCTTGTGGTGGCGTACAACATCGGCGTTGAATTCGTCGACCACGGCCTGCATCGTCTTAGTCAGTGACCGCAGTCTCTTGGCGTAGTCCGGCATGCCTTGGCCTTTTCTGTCGGCGTTTTCTCGGCCAATGACGTAGTGAGTGTCTGCAAGCGCGCCTCATCATCGGCGGTGAACGTAGTCGCCGCCGTGATTGCTAAAGTCTGTTGTCTTGTAGCTCAAGCCCTGAGGAAGGTCGCTGTTGGCGTATCGCCGGTCTTCAATCGGTGAACGCGACATCCGAAAGCTGCAACTTGCCCTGTTCTGCCTTAACGAGAGCCTCTACCGCAGGAAAGACGACGCGCGCGAGGTTTTGAACCACGTCCAAGCCCCACGGCGAGAAGATGAGCTCACCTTCTTGGTCGGCATAGGCGCGAGCACATCGGGTGTCGAGGACGGCAACCGAAGACAGTACCATTGGCCCGGGCTCTGTGGCCTTCCACGTGGTCGGATGCTCCACGCCCGCAATTTCGACCGTGAATACCGCCTCTGGCGTCTCATGGAGCACAGCGTGCTCACGGGCGTCATCGAGAACCGGCTCATCCTGCACCCGCGCTCGACACGCACTCTTCAAGACACGCGAGTAGCCGACTTGCCGGCGCCGTTGTCGCCATAGATGACGGTCAGGCCCTGTGGTCGGAAGCGTAGAGTCTGAGCTGGCGCCAGCCGGGTTGACATGCTTGAGGGAGTGCATGGACGTGAGCGAGACCTCTGCGCGTTACTCGTGGACGCCGGGAGATGCAATGCTGCCAAGGGTTCAGCGAGGGGGCCTGTCGCGTCCGCGCCGCGAACTCCCTTGGAAACCAGCAACATTTCGGCGAGTTCGACGTAGTCACCGTCTTTGAGTTCATGCGACTGAAATAGACGTCGCAGCGCATCCTGCTGCCACGGCTTGAGGTCGCTCTGCGACCACGCGAGAATTTCATCCAACAGCGCCATTAGTTCCTCCCTGGTCAGCGCCGCGTAACAGCGCGTCGAGCCCAAGCTCCGGTTTTTGTATTGAGGACGAGTTTACGTAGGGCAGTTGAGCCTTCCAGCAGAGGCACCGGCCACGCCTTGTCCCCAATTACGGCGACCGACCGAAATCAGCCATAACGGCCTTCCTCTCGAATCAGAGGATGACGCGCGCCACGGTCGCCGAACCCGTGCGGCTCCACCGCCATCGCAGCCAGTTCCGGCAGCAGCGCGCCCGGCAACAAAACCGGTCTTCGGAGCTTTGCGCCAGACGCCACGCTCGCGCTCAAGCCAGCCTCGAGCGACGGCATCGCCAGCGCTGAACTCGGCATTGATGGTGCGCACGAGCGGCCCGGTCGGGTTCACTGCGGCATGGACATTCACCCGCCAAAGCCGGCATCGGACAGTACCCACGCACGGGAGCCCGTTGGGAAGCGAGAAATCGAAGAGCGCCGCGGCCGTCGCCGGTCTCGAAGCGGTTGTCATCAAACGCAGTGTCAGGAGCTTGCGTGCGAGCGCCTCGTTGACAGTGAACACCATCAAGTTGCGCCAAGCCTTCGAGCGCGCTGACTTGTATTCAATGTCGTAGCCCGAGGTCGGAATCGTCGACACCACACCCGCCTTCTCGTACCGAAGCTCGAAGTCGAACTCAGGGTCATTCGGGTTGAGCGGATAGCCGAAGTCGACCAGGCGCGACAGGAACCGTTCGGGATGCAGAAGCGCAAACGGACGGTCTTGCTCAGGGCCAACGAGGCTTGCCTTCAGCGCGGCATTTGTCCGGAATCCCATCGCTGCAGCGAGCGCTTCGCTGATGTGGGAGGACTTAACCTCATCGAACTCGTCGACGCGAGGCATTTCTTCAGTTCGGCGAGGGCACCTCGCACAGGGAATAGCTGCCAGCACGGCACTCCAATCTTTGGTCGTCGACGGTTCCGGATTACGCATCGACGGGGATTGAAGTCCGTTCGGTGGCGCGGAGACAAACACACTGCTTTAACCCGGGAACAGGTTGGGCTCAGTCGGCCTGCGGATGAGCATAGCAGAGCCTTTTGTTGCTGTCAGGTCGCCGCCTAAGACCTCGGGTACATGGCTATCGAGGAAGGCCGTCTAGTGCTCGACGCATCGTCGCGTAGCCATCGTGGGGCATCGGCCAGCCCGATGGCATGCAGAACCCGTCGCGGCGGTCGAGATACTCGAACTGGCGGTGCCAGGGGCTGTCCAGCGGGAACACCCAGCCCTGCAAATCAGTCCCGGCGAACTGGTCGTAGGTCACGTCGATGAGGGCGGTGCCTGTCTCAACCCATGCGTGGGTCTGGCGCTCGGGTAGGTCAGGATGGCCGACGCCGCACGCGTACACCCCTCGACGCCGAAGCGCTCCTTAATCGCTCGTCCGATGAGTTCCGACGCTGACATGGCCCGCGGACTGGCGACCGGAGCTCGTTGAACATCGAACCTGGGCTCGTCGCCAGGCTTACAGCGCATTGCGGCAGACGTCCACAAAGCCATTCAGAGTCTTGTCGTCGAGCTCCGCTTGGGCCGAGCGTAGCAGGTAGTGTCCGCGTTCAAGCGCCTCATCGAAGTCTTGCGCGGACGATATGCGGGAAATAGACGCAGGTCATCGTTTGCGCCGCCCTCGCCGCAGTGGGCCGGCATTATAGAGGTGCGGCAGGAAGATATCGCAGAACTTTTTGATGTGCGTCCGCTGGCGAGTAAGTAGCCCCGTT
>JADJLP010000015.1 GCA_016710065.1 Candidatus Ideonella esbjergensis | reverse complement strand
AACGGCGTAGCGGCTGCGCTTGGTAGGGCGGTTGCGCTCAACGCGGTCAGTCAGCCGCCTGGCGAGCCGGAAGCGCGTGCCTACGACGAACTGGCGTTAAAAGCATTGGGCACAGCGGCCCATCAGTCGCTTGTTCGTGTGGACGTGAGCCGCATCGAACAGGGTGGCACGCCGATGGGCCTGCTCGTGCGCACCGCGGAGCCGATCGACTGGCGGCGCACGTCGGTCGAACTGACTCGCGCCCAGGCGCAGACGCTCCTGCCGTTGCCTGCAAACGGCACACATGTGATTCGCGCGGCATTCGCAGACCCGACAGCGCCGCTCGCCAACGATGAGTCCGTCACCGTTCTGCTCGACGTCGGTGAGGATGTCAGCGGATGGCGCATCCAGACCCGCAGCCTACCGAGCACGAACGCACCCGCGAATCCGGACGGTACGGTCCTCTTCAATGCAGACCTGAACTCGGATCAGCTGGCCGAGGTACCGCAGGTGGCTCGCATCTGGCAACCGGCGCTTGTTGATCTCACGGAGCTCGCGACGGCGAACGCGCGGGGTGGCATCGGCAAGGCCTCATGGATTACCAACCGGGGTGTTCTCCGGCAGGACGGCGACTACCTCGTGACCGACACGTCGGTCGCGCTGCCCGCGCGTCAGGGGACGTACGCGGTTTTCGCCACCGCCGATTGGCGCGAGGTCCGCATCGTGGCGCGGGTGAGCGCGAACGCGATAGGAGCCGTGGGCGTCGTGCTGCGGTTCCAGGATGCGGACAACCACTACCGCTTTGCGTTCGATGGCACTCGCAAAGTTTGCGAGCTGACGAAGCGTGTGAACGGTGTGACGAGCGCTCTCCATTCGCAGCGGTTCCCGCTCGCGCTCGGGCGGCCGTACGAAGTTGCATTCGAGGTGCTCGGCAGCCGGCTGCGAGTCACGGTGGACGGAAAACAGATTGCGGAAGTGTTCGACAGCGATCTCGCACGCGGTTCTGTCGGCTTCTACAGCTGGGATCGGTCATCTGCGAGATTCGAGCGTGTGACCGTCGCGAGTTTGGCCCGCACGCTCGGCCCATGGGCCATTCACGATCATGGCGGCATCGGGATTTCGTCGAACTGGCAGGTCGCGCGACGCACACTGAGGCAGAACGCAACGCTGTTCGCAGTGGCGCCGTCGGGGGCCAGGCTCGATGACTCAGGCAGCGCCGCCGTCATCGGTGACGCCGCCTGGGCTGACGTGCGCGTCGCAGCCGCCTTCGAAGCGCCCGCGAGCGGCGCAGTTGGAGTCGTGTTCCGTTGGCAAGATGCCGACAATCACTACCGGCTCTTGTTCGACGACGTCGCCGGGCAGCGGCGACTGGTGCGCCGCGCGAATGGCGTCTCGACGGTGCTGTGGACGGCCGCCGCACAAACGACCTCGATGGAACTCGTGGTCGAAGCGATAGGCAAGCGTTTGCGCGCGTGGGTGGACGCTGCACTTCTGTTCGACATCCAGGACGGCACGCTCGCGAGCGGCCGCGCAGGTGTGCTGGCGCTCGACGGGGTCGCGGCGACATGGTCAGCATTCGAGGTCCGCCATGTGCTGCCGAAGTGGGAGGATTGGCACCAGTTCGGCGCCGCGCTAGGCTGGCGCGCTGCCGGCCGCCGCCTGCGCGTATTCGCGGGCCGCGTAGCCGACGCGGCCCTAGCCGCCGGTGCGGGGGAGGAGCACTTGTTCCAAGGCGCGGCATCCGCCACGTTCCGGCCGCGTCTGAATGGGCCGGGTGTGGACATTCGAGTTGTCGACACAACCGGACAGGAGAGGCACCTGCGGCGCTTTCTGCCCGACGCCGCGTACGGCGGCGTGCCATCGGCACGTGTCCTGCGCGCCGCGGACGGCACCGGCATGTTGGTGTTTGTGCCAGGTGCGGGGCCGGCTGGCACCGAGTTGGCGGCCGCGGAGTACTGCCTGCGCTTTACGTACCGTCGGGACAACACGACTGCAGACGCCACGAGCCTCGTGCTGTCGCAGGCCGGCGATACAAGCGACGAACTGGCATTCGTGAACGTGCCGTGGACGGTCAGCTCCTGAGTCGGAATCGGTGATCACGCTGAGACAAGAAACTGGCTTCGTGAAATGAACAGCATTGTCGTAGCACGCCCTGCAGACTGGAAGTTGCTCGCCGACGGCGGCCTAAGCATGGTGGTTGACCCGATGATGTTCCGTAGCGCCGACATCTTCTTGCGCGGCCGAGCTAACGTGGAGCGTCCGGAAGAAGCTTGGACCGCTCTCAGCAGAAACATTGGCTCGCTGTGCTCGAGTGCGCAGCTCTGTGGAACTGATGAGCTTCATGGGCGCGTCCCCCGGTCTGGACGACTCCTGGTCCATCGGGGTCAGGCATAACTTGGCGGCAACCTTCGCCCACCGGATCCTGCTTGTCAGCAATGCAGCGTTAGGAGCCGGTGGCTGCCGGCGGGCCAACTCACGGTGAGCGCCACCAAGCTGACGTTCAGCCTTGAGGGCAGTGCAGGTGCGAGCGGCGGCAATGCGGTGGTCAACTGACCCTGCCGCTGCCGCAGTGCGGTCTCACCTCGTGGACGACTGGTCCCGAGTCGCGCGGCCGGCACGACCCGACCCCAAGCGGAAGTAGTAATCGACAGATCGACGGGATGTCAGCAGTCACTCGCTGCGCGGAAGGTCGAAGATCTTTGCCCCTGGCATGCATTCGCCTTCGTGGATGCGAGTCTTCTCCGTCGAGCTCGGGCAAAGTTCAGCTTCCTCGCGGTGCGCGGCAGCTTCCGCGAGGCCCATCGCCGATCCGCTGCGCTAAAGGGGAATGGCTGCCACCTCTACACTGATTGGGTGATCACCCCAGCAGCAGTTGCACGCCAAGGCTGTCGCCGACACGATTGGCAGACATGGCGGAGGTCAGACGGCTGCCGTGCACCCCCGCCATCACCTCTCCCCGTGCGTGTAGCGCCGCGGCTCGGCCATCCTGCGTGATCCACAGAATCCCGCTGTCCCCGCGAAAGGTGCCCGGTGGATCGACGTTGAGCACAACGTCGCATCGCTCGCCCATCGCCACCGCTTCGACGCCGACAACCAAGGCCTTGCGTAGCGGTGCCGGCGAGCCGAGCGGCTCGGGCGGACTGAACCCGAAGACGCCCTGGTGACCAGCGAGTGCAAGTCCGTCACGACCCTAAGAGGTTTGGCGGAACGCGCCTGCGCTGCCAGCGTCGGGTCGCAGTTCGAAGAGCCCGCAGTCGAGATAGCCGAAGTTGCCGGGCGCCGCGGAACCGGGCGCGTAGGCCAGATAGACGCTCTGCCCTGTCGGGTACCACCGCTTGCCCCACACCAAAGTACTCGACAACTGTTGGGGTCGCGGGGTTCTGGTCAACGCCTTCTAGACAGTGCGCGCAGGTGATGCCAAAGAGCGTGGAACCGTTGAGTGCAAGCAGCTCAGCGTGCCCTGCGTTCGGCCATCGCTGACGATGGTTGGTGCTACCTGCGTCGCCTGTTCGGCCATTCGGGGCCAGGCGATGACGTCGGTCTTCACGACCTCATCACCGACCCGCAAGCTGGCCGGCACCCGCTTGCGTGGGCTCAGCTCGGACTTGGCCACCTTCTCCCGCACGAAGTAGGTGATGCCAATCTGATCGGTCGGCCTGCCGCCTTGCAACTTCACCGCCAGCATCGAGCCGAGGATGTCGGTGCGACTGCCTACCCGGTCATCCAGCTGCGCGCGCAAGGCCGCAACGGCCTTCACACGAGCCTTCGCGCGGCTTCTGGTGGTCTCACGCGTCATTGCGGCATAACACGGCGCAGCGAGATGGGCTTGCCCGCGTCCTGGACGATTTCATACAGCTCGAAGTCCGGCTGCGGTTCCTTCGCGGGCTCGGTGGCCTTGACCAAGTCGCCGAGCGCGGCCACCCAGTCCTGAACCTTCTGAAGCGCGACGTCGCGCTTCGTGCCCGCGGTCGTAGGCTTCGGCAGTTTGCCCAGCGCGTCGCGCTGGGCCTTGATGACCGCGTACTGCGTCTCGTGCTGCGGGGCCTTGGTCGGATCAGTAAGGACGCTGCCGGCATTCGAAAGCGCGACAGCCGCGGACTTGAGCGTCGTCTTGTGATCGTCGATGAGGTCCAGTTTGTCCACGGACGCTGAAATGTCCTTGGAGATGGCCGCGACCTTTTCACCGACGTCCTTGGCGGCGGGGGCTGCCTGCTTGGTGGAAATGCCCGCCAGCACAGCGGCGGCATCGGCGGCCGTCTTGGAGGCTCCTGCGCGTGCGGTAATGAGGCCAGCTACGGAAGTCAGCATTTCTGGGATTTTGGTGTCGGTCTCCTGCCCAAAGGTCGTCATCTGGCCGCCGCTCAAGCTGAGCGACAGCTTGGCGGAGCCAAAGCCGGAATTGGGCTTGGCGTAGATGACCTGTGACGGATCGGTGATGTAGATGATCGAGCTCTCCACCGGCTTAGCTTCCGCCCCAGTTCGGGCGACCAGCAGATACGGCTTGGCGCCATAGATCGGGATCCCGGTGGAAGTCGTGAGCGCCTTGTCTTGGAAAAAGTCAACACCGGCACAACCGGTTAGCGCGATTGGGGCTATCACCGAAAGTAGGCGAAACGCGGGCTTGAGCTTATTGGTCATCACAGGGCTTTCCGAGGTGTTGGAGTTTCGAGCGGGTTGGTTGTAACCTTTTACCCCTTAGCAAACATCCCTAGAACTGACTAGCCCAGCGCAATTCCGGTCGAGCCCGACGTCGACCCGAATGCCACCACGAAGCCGGCGTCGATGCGCCGCTGAACCGGGAACGCGACAGCACGTTTGCGGGCCATCGGTCCCGACCTAGCCACAAATGAAGATCCCACGAACTGCCAACGTCGATTGCGGCTTCACGAGCGAGGCCGGCGGCCTTCGTGAAAGATCCGGGTTAGTCCGCTGGACTGGATGCCCTCAAGCTGACGGTCACCAAAGTCGGGACTTGGCCGGCACCGGAATTCCAAGGCATCACATTGTTTGCCCGACATTCGGCGATCTCCCTACCTCGACTTGAGCGTCTCTAATTCATCCGGCGGAGTGCGTCTGTCCTTGGCTGCCCGCCAACACCTGCGAAGTTCTTAGTCGGATCTGCAGATGGGCGGTGGCCCCACATACCTTGCCTGAACCCACATCCGCGCGACGTTTTGGCGCTGCTCCAGGACGTGGGCCAGCAGCCCTGCGCATCGAGCGGCGTCAACCAAGGTGAGCGCTGCGTCGCGAGGGCCCTCCACTGCACGGCGCACCGCCACCAGCCCGAAGTCCAGCGCCGGGTGCAGTTGGTGCGCCTGAGCCATCGGTGCCACCCACTGCTGGGCCGGTGAGCCAAGCGAGGTGGCCAGGGCCACCAGTGCTGCAGCCCGGGGATCGCCCTGCACCAGCATCGGGTGATTGAATCCGGGCAGCACCTCGCCACGGGCGCGGTAAGCGGCGGCCACCGCAGCTGGATCGCCGCTGGCCAGCACCGCGTCAAACAGGGCTTCCACCGCCTCGAATTCACCGCCACTCAAGCGGATGAAGCCGTAGTTCATGCCGGCCAGCAGGCAGGCGGCCAAGCTGCCCTGTGCCGAGGCGATCATGCGGCTGGACAGGCTACTCAGGTTGAGCAGTGTGTCCGCGCACAGCACCAGGGTCTGGCGCAACGCCGCGTGGCGGCTGGCCGGCAGCCCCCAGGCCTGGGCCATCTGCTCGTGCAACGGCAAGGCGCTGGGCGACTGCCCCAGGAAACAGGCGAAGGCCACGCGTAAGTGCTGACCAAGCGCCACGGCCAGCGCGTCGCCTGTCAGGCCTACATTGCCGGCCAGGTGCGGCAAGGCCAAAGACCACAACGCCATCGCGCGAGACTGCGGGTCGGCTCGCCGCAACTCGGCGGCCGTTTGGTGCCACAGGGCCGACAACTGCGGGGGTGGTCCGCCAAAGGCCACCGCCTCGGGCACCTGCCACAACAGTGCGGCGGTCTGCTCCAGGGTGGCATGGGCAGACCAGGGCACCAGCGGCTCACCGCGAATCACCCATTGGCCGCCGACCCAGCCGGTCAGCGCGGTGTCCACCAACGGCCGGCCCTCGTACAAGGTGCGCGCGCTCTCAGAAGCCGGCTGGCGATTTGCCCGGGCTGCGTCTTTCAGCCGATCCACATCCTCGGCCAAATAGCGGCTGCGCTTGGGGTGTGTGGGATCCGCCAGCGGCGTCAGCAGACCCCGGCTGGCATAGGCGTAGAGGGTGGCCTTGCGCACGCCCAGCCGGGCAGCGGCTTCGTCGGCGCTCAGCAGTTCACCGGTGGGCCGGGGCGGGTTGGCGGACATGGCATGCTTGAGTTGATTGGCTTGATCAAGATTGACGGCCGCGTACCAGTGTCGGTGAAATGCGTTGGGGGTGCGCAAGGTGTCGCGCCGGGAGAAGCCTGATGACGATGGTTGAAATCGGCGCCGGCCGAGGGCTTTGGGGCCCGTGTCTGTCCGCTGTGGGGACGATGGGGCGTGCTGCGAGCCTGCTGGCCCTGGTCATGACGGGCGCCGGTGCCGCCGCCGATGGGCTGCCCGTGGCTCCTGTGCGCCCGGTGATGGACACGCATTTCGGCGTTCAGGTGAGCGACCCATACCGTTACATGGAGGCCACCACCTCGCCCGAGGTGCAGGCCTGGATGAAGGCACACAGCGACTATGCACACCGCGCTCTGCAGGCGCTGCCCGAGCGCGCCGCCTTCCGCGCCAGGCTGGAGGCGCTGGAACAAGGCGGCAGCGAAAACATCAACCGGGTGCAGGCCCGCAATAACGGCAGCCTGTTCTATCTGCGACGCGGAACACAGGACCGCCAGTTCCAGTTGATGTGGCGTCGCCCTGGCGAGACCCAGGCGCGCCTGCTGTTCGACCCGATGGCGGTGCGCCTGCCTGGTAGCGTCGAGGAAGCGCCGCGGGCGATCAACGGCTTCAGCGCCTCGCCACACGGGGTGCATGTGGGGGTGCTTGTGTCGGCTGCGGGGCTCGGAGGACGCCTCGCTCTACGTGGTGGACACCGCCACCGGCCGCACCGTGCTGGGCCCGCTGCCGCGTGCCGGCCTGCCCAGTTGGCAGGACGACCATCAGTTCAGCATGGATCGCCTGCAGCCGCCTGGGCCGGGTCGCACCGAGCTGGACAAGTACCGCGACTCCGACCTAGCCCTGATCACCGTGCCGCGGGACGGCCATCAAGCACAGGACGAGACCCTAACCGGTCGCGCCTGGCCCGGTCTGAATCCGGGCCGCGATGGCGACGTGCTGGCGCGACGCATCCCGGGCACAGACCGGGTCCTGGTGTTGGTTGGCAACGGCGTGGCGAATGAGCTGGCGCTCTACACCGGCCCGTGGGGGCAGTTGCGCGACCCCGGCACGCGCTGGACCCCGGTGGTGGGCATGGCCGACGGCGTGGTGGACTACGCGGTGCGCGGCAATGAGCTGTACGTTGTGAGCCATCAGGGGGCGCCCCGGCAGCAAGTGCTGGTTCACGACCTCAGTCAGCCCGGCGCCTCGCCGCGGCTGCTTCTGCCGGCCTCGGAACGTGTGGTGCAACGGGTGGTGGCCGGCCGCGATGCCCTTTGGGTGTTGGTCCGCGAGGGCAACGTCAACTTGCTGCTGCGACGGGCCTACCGGCCGGACGCGCACTTCGAGCCGGTGGCCCTGCCTGTGGCAGGCCAGATCTACATCGACTCCGGCTGGGGCCGCGACGCGTGGAGCAGCCAGCAGGACGGCCTGGTGATCGGCGTGCAGGGCTGGACGGAGAGCCTGCGTTACCTGCAGGTGCAGGCCGACGGCAAGGTGCGCGACCTGGGCCTGCCCGCGCAGGTGGTTGACGACGCCGCAGCCAACCTGAGCACCACCGAGGTGATGGTGCGTAGCCACGACGGCGCGATGGTGCCGATGAGCCTGATCCACCGCCGAGACGTCAAGCGCGACGGCCGCAATCCGGTGTGGCTGAGTGCCTATGCCTCCTATGGTTTCACCATCGAACCGAACCACCGGCGCGAGCGCCTGGCCTGGCTGGAACGCGGCGGAGTGCTGGCCTTCGCCAACCCGCGCGGCAGCGGCGTGTTCGGCAACGACTGGTACTTGGCCGGCAAGGGCATCCGCAAGGTCAACACATGGCTGGACGTGATCGCCTGTGCCGAATACCTGGTTGCTCAGGGCTGGACGCGGCCCAGTCAACTGGGCTTCAGCGGGCGCAGCGCTGGCGGCATGTTGGCCGGACGGGTGCTGACCGCGCGGCCCGATCTGTTTGGTGCCGTGGTGCCCGCGGTGGGCGTGCATGACGGCTTGCGCTTCGAAGCCGAGCCCAACGGGCCGCCCAACATCCCCGAGTTCGGTTCGGTTGCCACCGAAGAGGGTTTCCGCGGCCTGCTGGCGATGAGTTCTATGCCCACGTGAACGATGGTGTGCGCTACCCGCCGGTGTTGCTGCCGCACGGCGTCAACGACCCGCGAGTGGCGGTGTGGGAAAGCCTGAAGTTCGCTGCCCGACTGATGGCCGCGCGCCAGGGCGATTCGCCAGTGTGGCTGCGGCTGGACTATGCGGCTGGCCATGGCATCGGCAACACCCGCGAGCAGCAACTGGAAGAGAACGCGGACACCTATGCTTTCCTCTGGCACCACCTGAGCCAGCGCGACTGACGGTGTGAAAGGGGGCTTGCTAGTGGTGTAGGCTGAGGCAACCACTTGTGGCGAAGGCAAGCAGCAAGTGATTGATTGATTGACCCAACGACAGATGGATGCGAAGTGGCAGGTGTTCTATCGCGGTCGATCACCTGCCAGGGAATCATATGCCTATTTCTAGACCCACATTCTCCGGGTTGGGGGTGCTGCAGTGCGCAGCCCGATCAACTGGATGAATTTAGTGGGCTGACGCGCCGCCACCTAGAGCCATTCCGAAAGCTGCCACCTGTGGACGGCTGCTTATGGCCGGGACTGCCCGTTCGCGGACGCGCCAGGTAGCTGACCGTCAACGCAGTGGAATCAATAGCGAAGGTCTGCTTGCTTTGAACTCAACGTAGACCCGGACTCGGCCACAAGCGGCCGCTCGACCCGAGCCCTTAAGTGGGACTGCAACGAGCCCCTGAACGGCGGCTTTACCTATGCGCAGGAGGGCAAGACGCTGCGCCGCAAGGCCGGCGGCTACGCCCACGCCAAGCAGATGCGAAGCCTCAAGCACACCGTCAAACGCCAGCGAACGATCCTGGGTGTGGTCATGCGGGAAGTGCAGCGCAAGCTGACTGCGGCCGATTACGTGGCTGCCAGCGCCAAGGCGCACGCCGAGCTGACGATGTGGCTGCAACGCGCCGAGCGCATACGCACCCAGCAGCATCACGACAAGAACAAGCTGTACGCGCTGCACGCACCGGAAGTGGAGTGCATCGGCAAGGGCAAGGCGCGCAAGCCCTACGAGTTCGGCGTCAAGAGCGCCGTGGTGGTCACCCACGGCCACGGGCTGATGGTCGCAGCGAGGACCTTCCCCGGCAACCCGTTCGACGGGCACATTCTCAGCGCCTTGATGGAGCAGGCCAAGAACATTACTCAGGTGGTGAACGTCACGTTCAAGACCATCATCGCCGACCCGGGATTCCGGGGCGTGGATGCTGACAACCCCGCTCACCACATCATCCACCGCGGCAAGTTCAACAGCCTCACGCTGCAGCAAAAGCGCTGGCTCAAGCGGCGCCAAGCGGACGAGCCGGCAATCGGGCACCTGAAGTCCGACCACCGAATGGATCGCTGCTGGCTGCAAGGCTCGCTGGCCGACGCACTGCACGCGGTGAGTTGCGCGGCCGGCCACAACCTGCGCTGGCTGATGCACGCGATTCTGCGGCTGGGCATCGGGCCGGCTTCTTTGAGCCTGCTTCGCCTTCGGCTTCAATGGGACGGCGAATGGATTTTGCAGGGCCGACTAGTTATTCCACCTTCCGCAAGCGGCTTAGTTGCTCCATAGTTGAGCATCTAGGTCGCACCGGACGCAGCATGCCATCAGCAGGATCAAGTTGCACGTGGAAGTCCATTCGACGGGGTGACCGTTGCTGGGATTTGGAGGGTTCCATGACTTGGTCGCGCACGCCCTGCGCAGAAGCGTCGTGAGGCCGCATAGCGGCGGCGCCGTGAGGAGCGGATCGTTCGCTACGGTGCTCTTGTGCTTTTTGGCGGTTTCCACCAACGCTGGAGCTGCGATAGACGACCCCATCGCAAGACAGGAGGAAGTCTTCAGACAAAGCAATGAGAGGCTCACCGCCATCAATCAACAGCTCCGGGAGGTTTCCGGAGAGTGGCGAATTGTGCGACCCCTTTCGCAGATCCGAATCAGTTCGTCAAAGACGCTCGAAGACACTAGAAATTGCATTCTTGAAGTGATAGCCATCAAGAAGTCTGGTTGCATAACGTTATTGCGTACTGTCATTGATCAATCGCGAAAAGCCATTACGGAGCACGAAAGATATGTGCTCACACTGGCTGAAAATAAGTTGACTCGAGAGCGGGTTAGTCTGTCAATAGCTGCAAGTATGGCTTCATTGATTTCGGCTGACGTGGCGATACGTTGCCTACCAACCTTTGGTTTATCCAGCGATTCCGATATTAATGCCAATGATTGCCAGGACGCAGCATCCAATGGTTTAGTTATCCTGAATCAACGATTAAAATCGCTAAGTGGCGACTCGATATTCACTAAAAACAATGCGCCCCGGCGTCAAGCGTACGCTGCCGTCTCGGAGTCAATAAATGAGCTTGAGCACTTGCAGTGGCTACTGAGAGGCAGATAATGAGGCGCATCAAGAAACTTGCGTCTACGGTTGCGATGGCTGCATGCCTGGTAGCATGGTCAAAGGTGCATGCTCAACTAGAAAAAGCTGTAGTTCAGCTTGATTTTGAAGAACTCTTCGTTGTTGGTACTGGTCCAGACATAGGAATCGGCGGTAGTAAGTCATGGAACTGCATCGGCTCATGCGCTAATAAGCCGAATTCAGCGGCTGCGAAGCTTTCCGATCTAGCTAGCACAGGAATTAGTGGGCTGGTCAGCTCTTTCGCAGAGAGGCGTGCCTTACTCGACTTCGCGAAGGCCGTTGAAAACGGTGATCCACGACTCGGATTGGGCTTGGGAGTGAACTTTGGAGCTGTCGGTGGATTTAGCCAATCCTCTTCAATCGAGCACACTCTCTCAACTACTCTCTGGCGCTGACATCTCCTGATGTGGTTGTTCCGCCAGCATTAGTTCGCCGGCAATTGGATCAATTGGATGCACTGGTGCGCGGCGTGAGGATGAGACGCGAGTTCTCTGGTTGGATGCAACTCGCGCCGACGATCGCGCCTTCGGCGAACGACATTGAGCAGCTACTCGCGAGGGCGTTCGACGATTGGGCTAAGCGCGTAGTTGACAACGGTCTTGCGCAAAAACCCCAGCATAAGATTACGATCTATCCACAGGCAAAGCCAAACACATTGAACCGAGTTCGGGCTGCAGTATACAGTCGCATCGAAGCCAAAACAAATGCCGCCTCAAATGGGTACCTTGATGCGGCAGAGTGGCGTGTCAAATTGCTCGCCAAGGCAGTTTTGAAGTGGATGCAAAACGACGGAGGATCTGGCGTCGGGACTTGAGGCGACCGATCGCAGCTCACGTATAACCAGGAATCCGCTGTTTTTGTTGGCGCAATTGATTAACGCTGCCCCTGCAACTGAACATGATTTCATTAGGAAGAGGGTCCACACCGCCGCCAAATCAAGCTTGGAGTCCATAATCACAAGTTCTGGTTCTCGGGTGGCTCCATCTGATATTGAGTGGTTTCTGAATCAGCAGAGCAAGTGTCAGGTCGCCATCGACGATTTGAGCCCTTGCAATCGATTTGTAGGTCAAGCGCTTGAACGCATATGGGGATACACTGACTTCAAGATCAGTGCACCGCAGGAATACCTCTTGGCGAACGATATAGTAACCGCACTTATGACCGGCAGAGCTGGGTGGGTTGAAATTGGCGGGCCAGATCTCAGGAAAATCTAGGGAGAGCGTCCGAGCTTGCATCGCTCGGATATGCAGTTTTGGCGGTGCGGCCTGACAAGCCCAATGGACATGTGGCGCTCGTATTACCTGGACCGCTTACCCCATCTGGTTCATGGGGACTTAACGTGCCAAATTCCGCCTCGTTTCTTTATGGAAAGCCATATCAGAGTTATATCGGAAAGCCGCTGTCCCATGCTTATTCGGCTGATAAAGCGGTGGATGTCAAGCTCTACTTTCGTGCTCAGTGAGATGCATGGTCAACACCATCGCCGCTTCTCGCAAAGTTCACGACGTAGTGTTGGCAAGCGCCTGAACCTGCGGTCGTCGTTCCAGTGGCCGCCGGGTGCAGCCCGCTTGTCGACCCCGGATGAAGCTGGCGTCGGATTCCTTGAGCATCACGTCCACGAACGCCATGGCCGTCGCGCCACAGCCCTTCACCAGATGGTCGGTCTGCAATGCCAAGGGGGTCTCCTGGATGTGTGGGGTGGGCGCCAGACATAGTTTGCGAGCACAGGCTGTGCAGCGCTGCGACTACGGTAGCACGCAGCCCGTGCGCGGCCAGCGCGAGGTCAGCTGCCAGCTAGTCCATCCGCGTCACGCTGCGCCACACCACCTTCCGCGCGCTGGTATGAGGCGTTGCGCAAGGGCAGCGTTTCGAGCCCGCGCAGGTTGATCAGCCTGCGCCAGGCTGGCGGTTCGGCCGGTTGGGCCAGCGCCAGCGCCGGGAATTGCTGTAGCAGATGCTCAAAGGCCACATCGGCTTCCATGCGGGCCAGCGGTGCGCCACGCAGTAGTGGATGCCGGCGCCGAAGGCCAGGTGCGGGTTGGGACTGCGGGTGATGTCGAAGCGGTCTGGCTCGGCAAACACCGCCGGGTCGCGGTTGGCAGCGCCTGTCATAAAGAAGATCAGGTCGCCGGCGGGCACCACGGCGTCGCCGATGGCGTAGGGTGCCACCACATGCCGCCCCGCCATGTTCACCGAGCTTTCGAAACGAAGCATCTCGTCCACCGGGCCTGGTATCAGCTTCGGATCGGCGCGCAGTTGCGCCCAGGCCTCGGGGTGCTGCAGCAAGGTCAGCAGGCCGTTGCCCAGCAGGTTGGTCGTGGTCTCGTGCCCGGCCACGAACAGGAGGATCAAGTTGCCTAGCAGCTCGTCTTCGGTCAATGTGCCATCGTCAGCGTCGTGCGCGGCCCCCAGCGTGCCCAACAGGTCGTCGCGTTCGCCCGCGGCGCGGTGGTGGGCGATGTGGGCACGCAAGTAGTCGACCATCTCGACCGCCGCGCGGTCAGCAGCCAGGCGCTCGGCGCGGCGCACCACGGGTTCAACGATCAACGCCAGCGCATCGGCCCTGTCCGGCGTCAACTATCCTGAGCGGCCTGACCGTCGCCACCCGTCGGCTCCTGGGCGACCGCGGTAGCCACGAACGACCGCTTCATGGACGCGCGACGCGACGACTCCGGGCTCGGCCTTCTGGCAGCTTCGGAGCGGGCCGTCGGGCCGCTATGGGTCGGCAGCACCAGTTCGTGAAACATGGGGGCAGTCGTTGGACGCGATGTATTGCCGTCCGCGCCGCTCGTCCACAAAGTTGGGGATGAACGGCAGGAATCTGATCACAGCGGTCGGTTGGCCCAGCGAACCCTGAGCAGCCGGTTTCGGCAGTCGCCGACATTCGGCCCAGAAATCTGACCGTCTGCAGCCAGTCTGAAGCCGCATGTCGATTCGACAAGTAGCGCAGCAGGACGGACCGTGACGCCACGCCACAACCGCAGTTATCGCCCCACGTCTAGTTCGCCGTGCAATAGCCGAGCTCCATGCCTGCCGCTTTGGCCCACCAATGGGCACGAGGCCAATCCTCATTGCGAATGCGCTCGGCAATTCAGTGGGCACAGACCGGGCACAGAATGGGCACAGGATGGGCACAGGATGGGCACAGAAGCAAAAAGCCAACCTCTCGGTTGGCCCTTACTTTCGCTCTTCGCCACGTAAACGTTGGTGCGCCCGGCTGGGATCGAACCAGCAACCCCTGGCTTCGGAGGCCAGTACTCTATCCATTGAGCTACGGGCGCATCGCAAAGAGGGGCGGATTCTAGCAGCGCGCCCCTGGCGACAGTCAGCCGACAGGTGCTGCTGGCTACAATCACGGGTTTTGGGCGGCCCAGACGGCCGCCTTGGTTCGCACCGACACGCACACGCCCGAGGACACCATGAGCGACGCTCGCATCTCCGCACCAGCCCATCAGCAAGCAGGCTTTGCCCTCACCAACACGCAACTGGTGCTGGCCGCCACCGCCGCCACCGTGGTGCTGGCCGCCGCGCTGATCAGCATTGGCGGCCCGGGCTCCAAGCGCGCCGCCGGCAAGGCAGACATGAGCGAAGAGGCCGTGGCCATGCGCCTGCAGCCGGTGGGCTCGGTGGTGGTGAAGGCTGCTGGCGGCGGCGAGCCGCGCACCGGCGAGCAACTGTTCCAGGCCCAGTGCGGCGCCTGCCACAACGCCGGCACGCTGGGCGCCCCCAAGTTTGGCGACGCCGCCGCCTGGGCCCCGCGCGTCAAGACCGGCTATGAAGCCCTGCTGACCTCGGCCCTGAAGGGCAAGAACAGCATGCCCCCGCAAGGCGGTGGCGATGCGTCTGACTATGAAATCGGCCGTGCCGTGGTCTACATGGCCAACAAGGGTGGCGCCAGCTTCGCCGAGCCCAAGGCACCAGCGGCAGCCGCCAGCGCCGCGCAGTAAGCCGCTGCGGCCCTGCCCGCACCAGCCGCCTGACCGCGAAGGTTCAGGCGGCTTTTTTCATGCTGGTTCGGCCGGGTTGAGCCGGTAGCCGAAGCGCGCAGGCATCTGGGCGAAGGGCAGCTCGTGCAGCGGCCAGGCCTGGGTCTCGATGGCGTCGGCAGCCAGCGCGGTGTCCAGCGTGTGCACCAGGCCAAAGCCGATGTCGGTGTCGAGAAAGACGCGGCCGGCCTCGTCCAGCCACACCGCCTGCACCTGGGCCGGTCGGCCGGTGTGCGAATGCACCTGCAGCGCCCCGCCCTCGCCGGCACCGGCACCGGCACCGGCCAGCTTGTGCAGCCGCCACACCCAGGGCGCGGCTTCGAGCGTGAGGTAGACGCGCTGAGGGCCGTTCTGGAAGAACCAGGCGCCGCTGGCGTCGGCCTCGCAGTTGCGGGCGATGAACTCGCGCAGCTTGTCGTGCCGCACCACGCTGCCCTTCACCTGCGGGAAGGGGCCGGCCGCCTGGCAGCGGTCGTCGCGCATGTACCAGTCGCCGCGCGCGTCCAGCGCCAGCCAGCCGTGGCAATGCGGCACGTTGGGCCATTTGACGAGGGCGGCCTTGACGATGTCGTCCATGTCAGCGCCGCCCGGCCGCCCGAAGGTGCTGACGCGCCCCTCGGGGGCCGCGAACGGAGTGAACTGGGGGTCGCATGGGGTCACCTTACTCCGGTGCCGCCAGCCACGCGGCCACAGCCTGCGGCATGGCCTGCACCTGGCAGGGGAATGAGCCGGCGGGAAAGCCCACGTGGCCGCCCTGGTGCGGCTGCCACAGCGTGACGAAGCGGCCGGCTTCCAGTTGTACGGGCAGGCTGTGGGCGGGCACGAAGGGGTCGTTGCGCGCGTTCAGCACCAGGGTCGGGATGCGGATGCGCGCCAGGTGCGGCTTGGCCGAGGCGCGCTGCCAGTAGTCTTCGGTGTTCTTGTAACCGTGCAGCGGTGCGGTGAAGACGTTGTCGAACTCGTAGAGGTCGCGCGCGGCCATGAGCTTGTCGCGGTCGAACAGGCCGGGGTGCTGCTGCCACTTGGCCAGTGCGCGCGGCTTCATCGAGCTCAGGAACATGCGGGTGTAGGTGAGGCGGCCAAAGCCCTGGCCGATGGCGTGGCCGCTGGCGGTGAGGTCCACCGGCGAGCAGATGGCGGCCACGGCGCTGGCGGCGGCGGCGGCCGTGTCGCCGGCCTCTTCGGCCCAGCGCAGCAGCGCGTTGCCGCCCAGCGAGACGCCGGCCACCCGCAGTGGCGCGGCGCTGCGCTGGCGCAGGCGATGGAGGATCCAGCCTATCTCCTCGAAGTCGCCCGAGTGGTAGGCACGCGGCGCCAGGTTCAGCTCGCCCGAGCAGCCGCGAAAGTGCGGCAGCGCGAAGTGCCAGCCGCGCTGCGCCGCCACGTCGGCAAAGGCCTGCGCATAGTGGCTGTTCGACGAGCCCTCCAGGCCGTGGAACAGCACCAGCCAGGGTGCATAGCCGGGTGCGGGACTGCGCAGCACATCCACGTCGATGAAGTCGCCATCGGGCGTGTCCCAGCGCTCGCGGTCGAACTGCGGCGCGGCACCGGCAAAGCGGCGCGCGAACAGCGCGGGCCAGATGGTTTGGGTGTGGCCGCCGGGCAGCCAGCGTGGCGCTGCGTAGCCCTGCAACGAGGCCATTGCCGCAGCCTCGCTCAATGCAGAACGGATGGCGTCTCCACCAGTTCGGGCGGCTCGTTCGGCGTGCCGGGGCTGGCGTGGTGCGCCACCATGCGCCAACCCTGGCTGGTCTTGAGGTAGACGTTGGTGGCCATGACATAGCCCAGGCGTGGACCCTGATCGGTGTGAATCTGCACCTTCTCGACCACGCTGTGCACGGCCAGGCCCATGGCATGCACGCGCCGCACATTGTCGGGTTGCACGGCAACGGCGCCGTTGCTGAACACCGCCTCGAAGGCCGCGCGCACCGCCGCCGGGCCCACCAGGCGCGGGCCGCCGGGGTGGATGCACACCACCTCTTCGTCCTCGGCCCACACGGCCATGAGCTTGCCGAGGTTGCCCTCGCGCAAGGCTTCGTAGAACTGCGCCTCCACGTCCTCGGGCGAGGTCAGCATCGCAACAACCTGGGCTTTCTTGATGCGTGCCATCGCAGTTGCCTTCGACAAGATGGGTTCAGCGGAACACCACAGCTTTGTGGCCGTTCATCAGCACGCGGCGCTCCACATGCCAGCGCACCGCGCGCGCCAGCACCACGCTCTCGACATCGCGGCCGACGGCGGTCATCGCCTCGGCCGAGAGCGAGTGGTCCACGCGGGCCACGTCCTGCTCGATGATGGGGCCTTCGTCCAGGTCGGGCGTCACGTAGTGCGCGGTGGCGCCGATCAGCTTCACACCGCGCGCATGGGCCTGGTAGTAGGGCTTGGCACCCTTGAAGCTGGGCAGAAAGCTGTGGTGGATGTTGATGGCGCGGCCGCGCAGCTTCTCGCAGAACTCGCCCGAGAGGATCTGCATGTAGCGGGCCAGCACCACCAGGTCGATGTTCTGCGCGTCGATCAGCGCCTCCACCTTTTGCTCTTGCGCGCGCTTGGTTTCGGCGCTGGAGCCACCGGCCAGCGGCAGGTGGTGGAAGGCGATGCCATAGCTTTCGGCCAGCGAGGCGAAGGTGGTGTGGTTGGAGACGATGGCCGGGATGTCCACCGGCAGCTGGCCGCTCTTCCAGCGAAACAGCAGGTCATTCAGGCAGTGGCCATGCTGGCTCACCATCAGCAGCACGCGCGGCTTGCTGGCCACGGCGGTGATGCGCGCGTCCATGCCGAACTGCTCGCGCACGTGGCCGAACAAACGGTCGAGCGTGGCCACATCGGCCAGCTGCGGCGGGGCCTCGAAGTGCACGCGCATGAAGAACAGGCCCGTGGCGTCCTCGCCCTGCACGTCACCAAACTGCTGCGAGTCGATGATGTTGCAGCCGGCCTGGTAGAGCAGGCCGGAAACGTTGTGCACGATGCCCTTGGTGTCGCGGCAGGCCAGGGTGAGGATGAATTCTTGGGGGCTGGGCATGGGCCGCGATTGTACGGACGGGAGCCCGGCGTGTATCGTGCCGCCATGCCACCCATACTCACGGTCAGCCAGCTGTCCAAGACCTATGCCTCGGGTTTCTGCGCGCTCAAGAACATCAACCTGGAGATCGCCAGGGGCGAGATCTTTGCGCTGCTGGGCCCCAACGGCGCCGGCAAGACCACGCTGATCAGCATCGTCTGCGGCATCGTCAATGCCACAACGGGTGAGGTGACGGTGGCCGGGCATGACATCCGGCGCGACTACCGCGCCGCCCGCTCGCTGATCGGCCTGGTGCCACAGGAGCTGACCACCGACGCGTTTGAAACCGTGTGGAACGCGGTCACGTTCAGCCGAGGCCTGTTCGGCAAGGCGCCCAACCAGGCACACATCGAGCAGGTGCTCAGGGCCTTGTCGCTGTGGGACAAGAAGGACAACAAGATCATGACGCTCTCGGGCGGCATGAAGCGTCGGCTGCTGATCGCCAAGGCCCTCTCGCACGAGCCACAGATCCTGTTCCTGGACGAGCCCACCGCCGGCGTGGACGTGGAGCTGCGGCGCGACATGTGGCAACTCGTTCGTTCGCTGCAGGCCACCGGGGTGACCATCATCCTCACCACCCACTACATCGACGAAGCCGAGGAGATGGCCGACCGCATCGGTGTGATCCGCAAGGGCGAGATCATCCTGGTGGAAGACAAGACCGAGCTGATGCGCAAGCTGGGCCGCAAGCAACTGGCGCTACAACTGGCCCAGCCGCTGGCGCAGATCCCGCCCGGGCTGCAAGCCTATGCGCTGGCACTGTCGGCCGACGGGCACGCGCTGACCTACACCTATGACGCGCAAGCCGAGCAGCTGGGCATTGCCCAGCTGCTGCAAGACCTGAACGCCGCCGGCATCGCTTTCAAGGACTTGCAAACCACCCAAAGTTCACTCGAAGACATCTTCGTCAGCCTGGTGAGGGCCCCGCAATGAACCTGCATGCCGTGCGCGCCATCTACCTGTTCGAGATGAACCGCACCTGGCGCACGCTGATGCAAAGCATCATCTCGCCGGTGATCTCCACCACGCTGTATTTCGTGGTCTTCGGCGCCGCCATCGGCGGGCGCATCCCCGAGGTGGCGGGCGTCAGCTACGGCGCCTTCATCGTGCCAGGTTTGATCATGCTGTCGCTGCTCACACAGAGCATCTCCAACGCCTCGTTCGGCATCTACTTTCCCAAGTTCACCGGCACCATCTACGAGCTGATGTCGGCGCCCGTCTCGTACCTGGAGATCGTGCTGAGCTATGTGGGCGCGGCGGCCAGCAAGTCCATCATCCTGGGGCTGATCATCCTGGCCACGGCCGGGCTGTTCGTGCCGCTGCGCATCGACCACCCGTGGTGGATGCTGCTGTTCCTGGTGCTCACCGCTGTCACCTTCAGCCTGGTGGGCTTCATCATCGGCATCTGGGCCGACGGCTTCGAGAAGCTGCAGGTGGTGCCGCTGCTCATCATCACGCCGCTCACCTTCCTGGGTGGCAGCTTCTACTCCATAGCCATGCTGCCACCCTTCTGGCAGACCGTGGCGCTGTTCAACCCTGTGGTCTACCTGATCAGTGGCTTTCGCTGGAGCTTCTACGGCATGGCCGACGTGCACATCGCCACCAGCCTGGGTATGACGCTGGCCTTCCTGGGCGCCGCGCTGGCCCTGGTGGCGTGGATCTTCAAGACGGGCTACAAAATCAAGGCTTGATGTCTGTTGACGGCGCATCGCAGTCCGTCGTTGCTGAGCAGCTGTCGTCACTCTCAGTCCGTCACCCTCCCTCGCCCGGCCTTCACCTGGCCGCGAATGGCCTTGCCTTCCAGCCGACGACGTTGCGAGCCGCGTGTGGGTTTGGTGGGGCGGCGCACTTTGGGCACGTGGGCGGCTTCGTCCACCATGGCTTGCAGGCGGGCCAGCGCGTCGGCGCGGTTCATTTCCAGGCTGCGGTGCTCTTGTGCCTTGATCACCACCACGCCCTCGCTGGTGATGCGGCCATCGGCCAGCGCGAGCAGCCTGTGCTTCACGGCTTCGGGCAATGACGAGGCCTGAACGTCAAAGCGCAAGTGCACCGCGTTCGAGACCTTGTTGACGTTCTGGCCACCCGCACCCTGGGCACGGATGGCCGTGAACTCAACCTCGGCGGGCAACACGGTGCAACGCGCCACGCTGCAGCCTGTGGCCGATCAAGCCTGGGGCTTGTCGCCACCGCCCGATGACGAGCCACCCTGCACCTTGTTCACCACGAACAGCAAGACCAGCGCGCCCACCACCGACGCGATCCAACCCGCAGGCTGGCCTTCCTGGTACAGGCCCAGTGCCTTGCCGGCAAAGCCCGCAATGAAGGAGCCGGCCACGCCCACCAGGCTGGTGAGCGTCCAGCCCATCTTCTGGTCACCCGGCAACAGCATGCGGGCGATGGCGCCCACGATCAGGCCCACGAACAAAGTGCCAATGATGTGCATCATGAGAAATCCCCTCGAATCGGTCAGAGGCGCGACGATAGCGCAGGCCTACGCTGTGCGTGTGTCTGCCACACATCGGTTGTGGCGCCGAGTGGGCCCGCCGCCTCACCGCTGTGCAGATGTTCTCGCTGGCAGCGGCTTTCAGGCCACGCGCACCGGCACGCGCGGCGCCACGGCGCACATCAACTCGTAGCCGATGGTGCCAGCCGCGCGGGCCACTTCGTCGATGCCCAGCAGCGTGCCACCCGGGCCACAGCCCCACAGCGTCACCTCACTGCCGATCTGCGCGGTGGGCACCGGTGTCAAGTCCACTGCCAGCATGTCCATCGAAACCCGGCCCAGCGTGCGGGTGCGCACACCGTCCACCAGGATGGGCGTGCCGGTGCCCGCATGGCGCGGGTAGCCATCGGCATAGCCGCAGGCCACGATGCCGATGCGCAGCGGCGCATTGGTCACATGGCTGCTGCCATAGCCCACGCTGTCGCCGGCTTGCAGGTCTTGCGTGGCGATGAGCTTCGAGCGCAGCGTCATGGCTGGCTGCAGGCCCCAGTGCGCGGCGTCGTGCTCGGGGTAGTCGGGCACGCCGCCGTAGCTCATGATGCCGGCGCGCACCCAGTCGGCCCGCACCCCCGCTTCGGCCATGTGGCGCAGCGTGGCAGCGCTGTTGGCCAGGCTGCGCTCGCCGGGCAGGTCGTGGGTGGCGGCCGCCCACGCCGCCATCTGGTGGGCAATGCCGTTGTGGCCGAAGCGGTCGGCGTCGGCATCCGAGAGGTGCGTCATCAGCGAGATCTCGTCCACCTGGGGCAGCGCGTTCAGCCGCGTCCAGGCCGAGCGAAACGCCTGCGGCCGAAAGCCCAGGCGGTTCATGCCGCTGTTCATCTTCAGGAAAACGCGGTGGCCCTGGTGGGTCTTGTGCGCGGCCAGCCAGTCAATCTGCTGCTCGCAGTGCACCACATGCCAGAGGTTGAGGCGCGAGCACAGCTCAAGATCGCGGGCCTCGAAGGCGCCTTCCAGCAGCAGGACGGGGCCGCGCCAGTCAAGGTCGCGCAAGCGCTGGGCTTCGTCCAGATCGAGCAGGGCAAAGCCGTCGGCGGCGCGCAAACCCTCAAAGGCCCGCTCCAGGCCGTGGCCGTAGGCGTTGGCCTTCACCACCGCCCACACCCGCGCATCGGGCGCCTGCTGGCGAGCCCTCTCCAGGTTGTGGGCCAGGGCCTCGGTGTGGATCAGCGCTTCTATCGGGCGGGGCATGACGGGCGGGGCAGGGCGGGACTTACAGGCGGTAACGGGCCATTCTGCCAGCCGGCCTGCGGGGCAGCCCGCCTGAGGGCCCGTGCTATAACCCGCACGCTTTCAAGGAGACCTTGGCGTTCTTGAGACGTGCCACCCAGGCACGCAGCGCCCGTACCGCCCCACTCTGCCCTGCATGAAAAAAGGCTTTTACATCATCATGTCAGCGCAGTTCTTCAGCTCGCTGGCTGACAACGCGTTGCTGGTGGGTGCGATTGAACTGCTCAAAACCAGCGGCGCGCCCGCCTGGCAGGTGCCGGCCCTGGCGCCAATGTTCGCGCTGTTCTATGTGCTGCTGGCGCCGCTGGTAGGGGCCTTTGCCGACGCGGTGCCCAAGGGCACGGTGATGTTCTATTCAAACGGCATCAAGGTGCTGGGCTGTTTGATGATGCTGTTTGGCAGCCACCCGCTGCTGGCATACGCCATCGTGGGCCTGGGTGCGGCGGCCTATTCGCCGGCCAAGTACGGCATCCTCACCGAGCTGCTGCCACCCTCACAACTGGTCAAGGCCAATGGCTGGATCGAGGGCCTGACGGTGGGCTCCATCATCCTGGGCGTGGTGCTGGGCGGGCAACTGGTGGGGCCGCACCTGGCACCCTCGCTGCTCCGGTTCGATTTCCCCCTCTTCGACACCGGGGTGGACACCCCACCCGAGGCCGCCATCAGCTCGATGGTGATCCTCTACGTGATCGCCGCGCTGTTCAACCTCAAGATCCCGCGCACCGAGGCCCCGCTGCAACCGCTGCTGCTCAACGTGGCCGAGCTGGTGAGCGATTTCGGCCAATGCAACGCGCGGCTGTGGCGCGACAAGCTGGGCCAGATCTCGCTGGCCTCCACCACGCTGATCTGGGGCGTGTCGGGCAATTTGCGCGTCATCGTCTTCCCCTGGGCCGCCGTGGCGCTGGGCTACAGCACCACCCAGGCGTCCAACCTGGCCGGCGTGGTGGTGTTTGGCACCGCCGCCGGTGCCGTGGTGGCGTCGATGACCATGCGGCTGGAGCGCGCCACCAACGTCATCGTGCTGGGCATGGTGATGGGCCTGCTGCTATTCGGGCTGAACTTCATCACCAACGTCTACGTGGGCGCGCCCTTTCTGATCATCCTGGGCGCCGTGGTGGGCTACATGGTGGTGCCCATGAACGCGCTGCTGCAGCACCGCGGCCACAACCTGATGGGCGCGGGCCGCTCCATCGCCGTGCAGAACTTCAACGAGCAGGCCTGCATCCTGGCGCTGGGCGCCGCCTACACCGGCATGACCAAGGGTGGGCTCTCAGCCTTCGCCGCCATCACCGTGTTCGGCCTGGGCGTCACCGGGCTGATGTGGATGATCCGCCGCTGGCACGCGCGCAATTGCATCGAGCACCGCGAAGAGGTGGAGCGTCTGCTAGCCATCGCACGCTCCGATCGACATTGAAGCCTGAATGAACGCGCCACACGCTGCAGGCTGGCGGCCCGTGGCGGGCCTGCTGTTCAACGCCATGGTCTGGGGCCTGGCCTGGTGGCCCATGCGTCAGCTGCAATCTGCCGGCCTGCACCCGCTGTGGGCCACGGCCATCATCTTCGCCATCGCTGTCGTTGTCATCGGCCTGCACCAGCCCGCCGCGTGGCGCGAGCTGGCCACCCAGCCGCCACTGTGGCTCATCTTGCTGGCAGCCGGCACCACCAATGCCGCTTTCAACTGGGGCGTGACCGTGGGCGACGTGGTGCGGGTGATCCTGTTGTTCTACCTGATGCCGCTGTGGGCCGTGCTGCTGGCGCGGGTGGTGCTGCATGAGCGCATCACGCCCTCGGCCATGCTCCGCGTGGCCATGGCACTGGTGGGTGCGGCCATCGTGCTGTGGCCCTCGGGCGAACGGCAAGCTGCGCCCTTCAACCCCATCGACCTGCTGGGCCTGCTGGGCGGCTTCAGCTTCGCGGTGAACAACATCATGCTCAAGCGCGAATCACACCGGCTGGGTGGCGGACGCGGGCTGGCCATGTTCCTGGGCGGCTGCGTGGTGTCGCTGGTGCTGGCGCTGGCGCTGCCCCAAGTGCCCGGCCCGCCGCCACTGGCCTGGCCCTGGCTGCTGGGTGCCCTGGCACTGGGCACCTGCTTTGTGCTCAGCAACCTGGCGCTGCAGTACGGCGTGTCGCACCTGCCGGCCAATGCCACGGCGGTGATCATGCTCACCGAGGTGCTGTGGGCCACCGTCTCGGCGCTGGCCCTGGGGGCCGGCAGCATGAGCTTCACGCTGGCGCTGGGCGGCGGGCTGATCGTGGGCGCAGCGGCGCTGGCAGCGCTGAAGCCCTGAGCACGTCGTCATCCCCGCGAAGGCGGGGATCCACCCGCCGCCACAAAGCCTGGATTCCCGCCTGCGCGGGAATGACATCCAGACGGACCCGCCAAGGCCACGGGTGCCGCGCTAGCATGCGCCACCGCCCACACCGCAGCACGAGGAGACGCCATGGCCAGCATCTACGATTTCAGCGCCCAGGACATCGCCGGCAAGCCGGTGCCGCTCAAGCGCTACCAGGGTCGCGTGCTGCTGATCGTCAACACCGCCAGCCAGTGCGGTTTCACCCCGCAGTACAAGGGCCTGCAGGCGCTGTGGGAGCAGTACGAGCCCATGGGCCTGACCGTGCTGGGCTTCCCTAGCAACGAGTTCGGCGGCCAGGAACCGGGCGACAACGACGAGATCTCGTCGTTTTGCGAGCTGAACTTTGGCGTCAACTTTCCACTCATGGCCAAGGTCGAGGTGAACGGCGCGCAGGCCCACCCGCTGTACCAGTTTCTCAAGGCTGCCAAACCCGGCCTGCTGGGCAGCGAGGCCATCAAGTGGAACTTCACCAAGTTCCTGATAGCCCGCGACGGCAACGTGCTCAAGCGCTACGCGCCGCAGGACGCGCCCGAGAAGATGGCCAAGGACATCGCGGCGGCGTTGGCCACCTGAGCACCGGCCGTGCTCTACCAAGCCGAGCGCCACGAGCCCCTGGACGCGATCCCCTGGGTTGCTGCGCAGGCCCAGGCGTGGATCAGACACATCGTTGCCGACACCGAAGCCCACGCCGAGCCCGCACACGACTGGCCGCTGCACCCGCGCGACGTGGAGCCCGGTGACGACCCCACCAAGGCCAAGCCGGCGCTGTACCACGGCACCGCCGGCGTGATCTGGGCGCTGCACCATCTGCAAGACCTGGGCGCAGCCCGCCTGGCCCGCAGCCATCTGGGCGGCCTGGACGATCTGTTGGCGCGCAACCGCGCCTGGCTGGGCGACCAGGCCCATGCCGAGCGCGCGGCCTACCTGATGGGTGATCTGCCCATCGAGTTGCTGGCCTTTGGCGAGCACCCCACGCCCGAACGCGCCCTGCGCCTGGCGGAACTGATACGGGGCAACCTGGACCACCCGGCGCGCGAGCTGATGTGGGGCTCGCCCGGCACCTTGCTGGCGGCCGCGTTCCTGCACGAGCGCACGGGCGACGACCGCTGGGCGGGTTTGTTTCGCATGACGGCCGAGCGGCTGCGGGCGCAACTCATCTGGTCTGACGAGCACCAATGCCACCACTGGACCCAGGACCTGTACGGGCGGAACTACAGCTTTCTCGATGGCGTGCATGGCTTCGTGGCCACCGCCTCGGTGCTGATCCGTGGCCGACACCTGCTGAGCGACGCCACCTGGGGCGCGTGGCAAGCGTGCATCGTCAACACGGTGACACGAACCGCCCAGCACGAGGCCGGCCAGGTGAATTGGCGCCCCATGTTGATCGACCCTCCGGGCAAGACCCAGCCGCTGCTGATGCAGTTCTGCCATGGCGCACCGGGCTTCGTGATCTGCCTGGGCGACCTGCCCGGGCAGCAACTCGACCCCTTGCTGTGCGCCGCCGGCGAGGCCATCTGGGCAGCCGGGCCGCTGAAGAAAGGCGCCAACCTGTGCCACGGCACCGGCGGCAACGGCTATGCCTTCCTGAAGCTCTACCGCCGCACCGGTGACCCGCTGTGGCTGGGCCGTGCACGGGCCTTCGCCATGCACGCCATCCAGCAGTCGGCCCGCGATGAAGCCGCCTACGGTCAACTGCAATATTCGCTGTGGACCGGTGACCCCGGTCTGGCCTGCTATCTGTGGAACTGCATGCGTGGCGAGGCCCTGTTTCCAACCCTCGACTGTTTCTACCCCGCGCTCCCGGGCAGCAGCCACAGCCGCCCGTAAGCGCACCGCACCCGGCCTTGCTGCACCAGTTGCGCCAGCAGTTCGTTCACGGTCTGGCGACTCAGACCCGCCAGCTCGCCCAGAGCCACCTGGGTGGTGCGCAGGGCGATGGCGCCCGAGGCGTCGCCTTCGGCCTCGGGCTGCTCGCGGCGCACCTGGGCCAACGCCATCGTGAGTCGCTCCATCGCGCCTTGGTGCCTGGCCGCCGCCAGCAGACGCAAGGTGCCGTGGTACCGGTACGCAAACTCGCTCATCAGCGCGCGGCCAAAGCCGGGCACCTCGTCCATCAGCATCGCGTAGGCCGCGTCGCCAAACACCAGCAGGCGCGTGGGTGCGGTGGCCTGGGCCTCGTAGGTGGATGGCAGCCGGCTCACGAACGAAGCCAAGCCGAAGAACTGGCCCGGCCGCGTGTGCTCCACCACCGAGACGCCACCGTCGGCCGCGATGAAGCGCATGTCCAGCCCGCCCGACACCACGCCGCACAGCGGTGGCGTAGGCTGGCCCTGGCGCACCACCACCGCGCCGCGCGCCCAGCGCCGCATGGGCACCAGGGGCAAAAGGCGCAGCCAAAGGGAATCCGGCCACACCACCTCGGGCAGGGCGCCGGCCAGCCAAGTCTGCAGTTCGGAAGCTTGGGTCACGCGGTCATTGTCGGGTAGCCGACAGTTTGCCGGCTTGAGGCAAGCTAGGCTGTGCCCATGCTGATCACCCCCGCCTCGCTCGCAGACCCGCTGGCCCAGCACCCTGACGCCGCGCTGTACGAGCACTGCGGTGAACAAGACTTTGGCGAAGACCCGCTCTACGGCCAACTCTGCCGCCTGGTGGCCCGCTCGCCCGGCCTGCTGGCCCTGCATGACGTGGCGCCGCCCACCCAGCGCCGTGCCAACCTGTTGCTGGCAGCCCTGCACTGTTGCGTGCTGCGCGCGCCCTTCCGTGCCGAGGGCCTGCCTGCCTGGTTCGGCAGCGCAGGCGGCCACCGTTCGCCGCTCGACCCGGCCCTGCCCGCCGCGCTGGCGGCGTTTGCCAGCACCCACCAGGCTGAGTTGCGCAAGCTCATCGCCACCCGCCGCACGCAGACCAACGAGACCGGCCGCTGTACCGTGCTGCGCTCTACGCTCGACGCGATCGCCCGGCGCCACCCCGGCCGGCCGCTGGCGCTGTTTGATTTTGGTGCCAGCGCCGGCCTGAACCTGGCGGTGGACCGCTACCGCATCCACTACCGCAGCGCGGGTCAGACCCATGCCGCCGGCCCGGTCGATGCGCCGGCGCCGGCGCTGCTGTGCGACGTCGTGGGCGTCCCCCCCGAGGGGCTGTTCCAAGCGCCCCGCTGGCACATCGCCGCGCGCTGCGGCACCGACCTGGCTCCGATAGACCTGCACGACCCCGAAGCCACCCTGTGGTTGCGCGCCTGCCTGTGGCCCAGCGATGCGGCGCGGCGCGCGCGGCTGGACATGGCCCTCGCGGTGGCCCGCGAACTGCGCTTGCCCGTGGTGGCCGCCGACGACGGCCTGCAGCTGCTGCAAGGCTGGCTCGCCAGCCTGCCGCCCGATACCCTGCCGGTGCTGTTCAACGCCTGGGTGCTGGCCTACTTCACGCCAGAGATGTTGGGCAGCCACCGCCAGCGCGTGCAGGCCCTGGTGCAGCAGCGCGGCCTGCTATGGCTGAGCGCCGAGGACGCGCCCCGCATGGCCGCCACCACCGGGCTGCATCCGCCCGCGCGACCCGTGCCCGGCGTGGCCCGCGCCGAGGCCACCAGCCACACCTACTGGACGCTGACCGAGCCCGGCCCCGCCGGCGTGCAACACACGCTGCTGGCCCGCGCCCACCCGCATGGCGCGTGGCTGGAGTGGCTGGCCTGAACCCCTTGCGCGCCGTGTTGAAATCCCTCCCCACGAAAACAACACGGGCGGGGCCGCATGAGTCAGGTGCTGATCAACCAATACCTGGGTGAGCTGAGCCGGCTGCGGCAGGCCAGCGGCAACACGACTTGATCTTCGTGCCCGAGTGCGAGATCCAGACCGCCAGCAGGGACCGCTGCTACGTGGATGGCGCGCTTCGACAACCACAAGGAGGCGGCGGTGCGCTGATTCCGGCGTCGCCGACAAAGACGCTGGTTGGCAGGGGGCGTTGGGTGACCGAGTGCCGGAGGTAGGAGGAATGCTTTGAGCCCCGGGAGGGGCACGAAGCAGCGGGACACCCAGGCAGTCGGTCAGCCAATGCCCTCTGCCCACACACGACGCGAAAACCTGGATTCCCGCCTTCGCGGGAATGACGAAAGGGGCGGGTGTGACGCTGGTGGCGCGCGCCGGATGTCTTCCGGGGTTTGCGCGCCGGATAATCGCCGCTTCTTCTCTTTGCCCCTCGCACACCATGTTTGCCCACATCGAGCCCTACGGCGGCGATCCGATCCTGACGCTGAACGAGAACTTCCAGAAAGACCAGCGCGAGGGCAAGATCAACCTCAGCATCGGCATCTACTTCGACGACGCCGGCCGCATCCCGGTGCTGGGCTGCGTGCGAGAGGCTGAAGGCCGTATCGCCGCCAACGTGGGCCCCAAGCCCTATCTGCCCATGGAAGGCCTGGCCGCCTTCCGCTCGGGTGTGCAGACGCTGCTGTTCGGCGCCGAGCACGCCGCCGTGAAGGCCGGCCGCATCACCACCATCCAGACGGTGGGCTCGTCCGGTGGTTTGAAGGTGGGCGGCGATTTCATCGCCCGCTGGTTCCCCGGCTCTGCCGTGTGGGTCAGCGACCCCACCTGGGACAACCACCGCGCGGTGTTCGAGGGTGCCGGCCTCAAGGTCAACACCTACCCGTACTACGACGCGGCCACCGGTGGCCTGCGCTTTGACGACATGCTGGCCACGCTGAACACGCTGCCGGCCAGGAGCGTGGTGCTGCTGCACGCCTGTTGCCACAACCCCACGGGTGTCGATCTGACGGCCGCACAGTGGGATGCGCTGATCCCGGTGCTGAAGGCGCGCGGGCTGATCGCTTTCCTGGACCTGGCCTACCAGGGCTTTGGCGACGGCATGGTGGAAGACGCCTACGCGGTGCGGGCGCTGGCCGACGCGGGCCTGTCGTTCTTCATCGCCAACTCGTTCTCCAAAAGCCTGAGCGTGTACGGCGAGCGCTGCGGCGCGCTCAGCGTGGTGTGCCCGGATGCCGCGCAGGCCGAGCTGGTGCTGGGGCAGATGAAGGCCACGGTGCGGCGCAACTATTCCAACCCACCGCTGCACGCGGGGCTGCTGGTGGCCAGCATTTTGAACACGCTCGAGCTGCACGCGCAGTGGGCCGCCGAACTGGACGGCATGCGCGCGCGCATCCGGCTGATGCGCGAGCAATTGCACGCGGTGCTGAGCGCCAAGCTGCCGGGCCGTGACTTTGGCTACTTCCTCACTCAGCGCGGCATGTTCAGCTACACCGGGCTTTCTGCCGCACAGGTGGACCGTTTGCGCGAGGAGTTTGGGGTCTACCTGGTGCGCTCGGGCCGCATCTGCGTGGCCGGTCTGAACAGCGGCAACGTGCAGCGCACGGCCGAGGCGATGGCGGCGGTGCTGGGTTGAATTTGGCCTGGTCGGTCCCGTGCAGGCGGGATTGACGGGGGTCATGGTCAGCGGCCCGGGCGCTTAAGGCGCGGCCCAAGGGGACGATGTAGATGCTGGCAAGGTGCTTGGCAGGTGGTGAATAGCGCCACGGCCGGGCGCCCATCGTTCCCCGTTAAGTCGGGGCTAATTCGGTGCGCCGATGATGCGTACCGTTCCCGGAGAATTTTCATGACAGACATTCGCATGGCGGGGCTTGCATTGCTGGCCGCCCTGGCCGCAGCCCCCGCATGGGCCGCAACCCCGGCCGAGCAACTGGCCGGCTACACCGCACAGGCCGGCGCGCCCGCACAGGCCGCGCGCGGCCAGGCCTTCTTCACCGCCAAGCATGGCCGTGAGTGGTCGTGCAGCAGTTGCCATGGCGCAGTGCCCACCGGCACCGGCAAGCACGCCAGCACGGGCAAGGACATCAAGCCGCTGGCCCCCGCCTTCAACGCCGAACGCTTTGCCGACGCGGCCAAGACCGAGAAGTGGTTCCGTCGCAATTGCAACGACGTGGTGGGCCGCGAGTGCACGCCAGCCGAGAAGGCCGACTTGTTGGCCTGGTGGGTGAGCCTGAAATGAAGGATTCCACCATGCACACCCCAAGCCTTTTCGCCGCCATGCTGCTGGCTGCCGCCACGCTGGCCCACGCAGACGACCATGGCCGCCGTGTGGCCCCCAACCCCAGCTACGTGAAGGAGTGCTCGGACTGCCATGTGGCCTTTCCGGTGCAGATGCTCACGGCGGCCTCGTGGTCGCGGCTGATGGGCAAGCTGCCGCGGCACTTTGGCAGCGACGCTTCGCTGGACCCGGCCACCACCTCCGAGCTGACAAGCTGGCTGACAACCAACGCCGGCACGCCCGGCAAGCGCGCCACCGAGAACCCGCCCGAAGACCGCATCACCCGCAGCGCCTGGTTCGTCCGCAAGCACGATGAAGTGGCCGCTGGCACCTGGCAGCGGCCCGCCATCAAGAGCGCTGCCAACTGCGCCGCATGCCATCCGCGTGCTGCCGACGGCAATTACAACGAGCGCGACATCCGGATTCCGAAATGAACGCCGAAGCCACAACATCCAACACACGCGTGCTGGTGTGGGATCTGCCGGTGCGGGTCTTCCACTGGCTGATGGTGGCCTCGTTCGTGCTGGCCTGGCTCACCGCCGAGAGCGAACGCTGGCGGCTGGTGCACGTGACGCTGGGCTACACCATGGCGGGCCTGGTGGCCTTTCGCATCGTCTGGGGCTTGGTGGGCAGCAAGCCGGCGCGCTTTGCCTCGTTCGTGCGTGGCCCGGCGGCGGTGAAGGCCTATCTGCTGTCGCTACGCGCACGCCAGCCCGAGCACCACACCGGCCACAACCCGGCCGGTGCACTGGCCATCGTGGGCCTGCTGGGCCTCACCGCACTCACCACGGCTTTCGGCTGGGCCGCTTACAACGAGCTGGGCGGCGAGTGGCTGGCCGAGGGCCACGAGGTGCTGGCCAACACCATGATCTTGCTGGTGGGCGTGCACCTGCTGGGCGTGGTGTCGGGCAGCTTGGCACATGGCGAGAACCTGGCCCGCGCCATGGTGACGGGCCGCAAGGCGGGCCAGCCGCAGGAGGCCGCCGAGCGCAGCGCGTGGCCGCTGGGCGTGCTGTTGCTGGTGGCCGTGCTGGGGTTCTGGGTCTGGCAATGGCAGACTGCACCCGCCGCGCCCGCCACCAGCTTGAGCGGGCTGATCTCCAGCCTGCGCGAGCATGACCACGACGACGACTGAACTGGAACCCGATGCGTATCCTGCTGGCTGAAGACGATGCACTGCTGGGCGACGGCCTGGTGGCGGGCCTGCGCCAACAAGGCTTTCAGGTGGACTGGGTGCGCGACGGTGTGGCGGCCGAGCGCGAGCTGCGCACCGGCACCTACTCGGCGGCGGTGCTCGACCTGGGCCTGCCGCGCATGGACGGCATGGAGGTGCTGCAGGCGCTGCGGGCCGCCCAGGTGGCTACCCCGGTGCTGGTACTCACTGCCCGCGACGCGATCGGCGATGTGATTCGCGGCCTGGACACCGGCGCCGACGATTACGTTGTGAAGCCGGCCGACCTGTACGAGATCGGTGCCCGGCTGCGGGCCCTGGTGCGGCGCTCGCATGGCCAGGCGCAAGAAGCGCTGCGGACGCTGGATGTGACGCTGGACCCGGCCAGCCGCGTGGTGACCCTGGCCGATGAGCCTGTGACGCTCACCACCCGCGAATTCGATCTGCTGCAGGCCTTGATGCTGAACGCGGGCCGCGTGCTCTCGCGCGAGCAACTGGAGAAGCATTTGTACAGCTGGGGCCACGAGGTGGAGAGCAATGCGGTGGAGGTGCATGTGCACTTTCTGCGCAAGAAGCTGCGGGCCGATCTGATCACCACAGTGCGTGGCGTGGGCTACACCATCCGAGGCGAGGGCGGCGCCAGCGGCGCAGCATGACGGGCCAGGCCCCCTCGTTGCAGAGGCGCCTGTTGCTGGGCGCGTTGGCCGTGGTATTGCTGCTGTGGTGCGCCACTTCCGCCTTTGTGTGGTGGGACGCCAAGCACGAGGTGGATGAACTGCTGGACGCCCATCTGGCGCAGTCGGCTGCGTTGCTGGTGGCCCAGGGGGCCCATGGCAGTGACAACGACGAAGGCGCCAACGCTCCTCTGTTGCACCCATACGCCAGGTTTGTGGCTTTTCAGGTGTGGCACGAGGGCAAGCTGATCTCGCACTCGCCCAATACCGGCCACTCGCCACTGAGCAGCCTGCAGGAAGGTTTTGAGATGGTGCGGCTGGAAGACGATGATTGGCGGCTGTTTGCATCGCGTGGCACCGAGTCCGACCTGCAGATCTACGTGGCCGAACGCTTGTCGGCACGAGGCGAGATCGTGCGCGCCATCTTGGATGGTCTTTTGCTTCCCGTGGTGTTCGTCCTGCCCTTGGCGGCTCTGGCCGTGTGGGGCGTGGTGCGCAAGGGTCTGGCGCCACTTCGCACACTCAGCGCCACCCTGGCCATGCGCTCGCCCCAGGCCCTGGAGGGCGTGAGCCTGCCGGGCGAAACGCCCGGTGAACTCAAGCCCCTGCTCCACGCCTTGAACCAGTTGTTCGATCGCATTCGGGCTTTGCTGGACAACGAGCGCCGCTTCACCGCCGACGCGGCACACGAGTTGCGCACGCCCATTGCCGCCATCCGCGCCCAGGCCCAGGTGGCCATGGGGGCTGCCGACGAAACCCAGCGGCAGCACGCCCTGCAATCCACCTTGATGGGGTGCGACCGCGCCACCCATCTGGTGGAGCAGTTGCTCACGCTCTCCCGCCTGGAGGCTGCCGAGCCTGGCGACATGCGCGCGCCAGTCAACCTGGGCGCGGTGGCCCAGCGTGTGGTGGCCGAGCTGACCCCGGCCGCCCTGCGGCGCGGGCAGACCGTGAGCCTGCACGTGCCAGTGCGTTGCCTGGCCGGCGTGAACGAGGCCCTGGCCGGCGTGCTGATGCGTAACCTGGTGGACAACGCCCTGCGCTACAGCCCTGAAGGTGGCACGGTGCAGGTGAGCCTGGAAGCGGTGGGCGAGAACACGGTGATGCTGTGCGTGGAGGACAGCGGCCCCTGCATGTCTGAAGACGATCTGCAGCGCCTGGGCGAGCGCTTTTTCCGGGCGCTGGGCAACGACGCGCCGGGCAGCGGCCTGGGCTGGTCCATCGTGCGGCGCATCGCCAAGGTGCAAAGCGCCCACCTGGCCCTGCAATGCTCAGCCGCCCTGGGCGGCTTGGCCGTCACCGTGGCTTGGCCGGCGGTGGCTTCAAGCTGAAGGCGGGGGCCGGCTGCGCAGCACCAGTTCGCGCAGCCAGCGGTGGGCCGGCGCGGCGTCGCGACGCAAGTGCCAGATCATCTCCACCTGGATGGGGTTGAGCGCAAAGGGCAGTTCGCGTGTCACCAGTTCGCTGGGCACACCGGTGGCCGACAGGAACGAGGCCGGCAGCACCGTGAGCAGATCCGAGTCGGCCACCACCTTGCCTGCCGTGTAGAACTGGTTCACCGTCAGCAGGATGCGGCGCTGCCGCCCCAGCGCCCCCAGCGCCTGGTCCACAAAGCCGTGCGGGCGCCCCGAAAAGCTCACCAGCAGGTGGTTGGCGGCGCAGTAGTCGTCCAGCGTCAATGGCTGGGCGGCCAGCGGATGGCCGCGCCGCATCACGCACACATAGTGGCTCTCGTACAGGCGCCGGTGACGCAGTGTGGCGTCCTCGCCTTCGGCCATCAGGCCGGCAATGGCATCGGGGAAATGGCCCACCGCCAGGTCGGCCTCGCCACGCTCCAGCAGCGGTCGGGGGTCGCGCGTGGTGAGCGGCAGAACCCGCAAGTTAGCAAGCGCCTGCTGTTCCTCTATTGCTGATATCAGATAGGGAATGAGCAGCACTGCCGTGGCATCCACCATGGCCAGCCGGAAGCTCACCGGGTCGGCACCGGGCTGGAAATCAGCCGGCGCCAGGGCCTGCTGCAACTGTCCCAGTGCCGCGCGCACTTGCGGCCACAGCGCCTGCGCGCGCTGGGTGGGGCGCACCCCGTGCGCATTGCGCTCGAACAGGCTCTCGCCCACCGCCTCGTGCAGGCGCTTGACGGCATGGCTGACGGCGGGCTGGGTCATGGCCAGGTGGGTGGCGGCGCGGGTCAGGCTGCCCTCGGCCATCACGGCGTCAAAGACACGCAGCAGGTTCAGGTCCAGCGTGCGGAAGTTCATGGCTGCTCAGATATGCGATTGGTTAATGTCTCATTTGAACAATATTCAGTGTTCAAGCACTGGTATAAACCCTAGCATTGACCCCATGCGCGAAAGAGAGCCCACGATGAACCCCGACCACTTTGCCCCGCCGCCCAGCCGTTACCGCGCTGGTTCGCTCAAGCAAGTGCTGCTGGGCCGCTGGCAGGCCACGCTCAGCGCCCCTCGCCGTGTGGCGCAGGCCATCCGCCTGATGACCACCCACCGCAGCGCTATGGCCACCCCCACCGCGCGCCACTCCACCTGAACCCCAGGAGCTACTGATGACCGCCATCACCTCACAAACCTTCCACGTTGAACCCGCCCTGCCGCGCTTTGCCCGCGCCCTGGCCGACGTGGTGCACGCCGGCGCCCGCCTGCTGGCCGCCGCCTGGACCGCCACCGCCGACACCCCGGCCGACGCCGCCGGCGACGCCGAGCGTGTGCGCGCCATGGCCCGTGCCTGGGAAAAGACCGACCCCGGTTTTGCCGCCGACCTGTACGCTGCGGCCGCCCGCCACGAAGGCCAAGACCGGTAAGACAGGGCACCCTCTCGGAGGGTGCTGAAGTTTCTCGGGCACCATCACGCCTGCGCCACCCAAGCAAGGGGGTGCATGAGCGAGGAGTCCTGATGCAATTGCACACCCTGGGCGCGGCCGAACTGGCCCCGCTGTACGCGCGGCGAGAGATCTCGCCGGTGGAGGTGACGAACGCCGTCATCGCGCGCATCGAGCAATGTGACGGCGCGCTGGCCGCCACCTGGGCCTTTGACCCCACCGGCGCCCGTGAGATGGCACTGGCCAGCGAAGCCCGCTGGCGCAGCGGCCAGGCGCTGGGGCCGCTGGACGGCGTGCCCGTCACGCTGAAGGAAAACATCGCCACGCGCGGTGTGCCCACGCCGCTGGGCTGTGCCGCCACCCAGCTCACGCCCGCCGCCGCCGATGCCCCGCCCGCCGCCCGTTTGCGCGAAGCCGGCGCCGTCTTCGTGGCCAAGACCACCATGCCCGACTGGGGCATGCTGTCGTCGGGTCTGTCGAGCTTTCACCGTCTGGCCCGGAACCCCTGGGACCTGGGCAAGAACCCCGGCGGCTCCAGCGCGGGCGCGGCCGCAGCCGCTGCCGCCGGCTATGGCCCCATCCACCTGGGCACCGACATCGGCGGTTCCATCCGCCTGCCCGCCAGCTGGTGCGGGGTGGTGGGCCTCAAGCCCAGCCTGGGCCGTATCCCCATCCAGCCGCCGTACGCTGGCCGCGTGGCTGGGCCCATCACCCGCACGGTGGCCGACACGGCACTGGCGATGAGCGTGCTGAGCCGCCCCGACTGGCGCGATGCGATGAGCCTGCCCTTTGAAGCCATCGATTGGTTGCAGCTCGATCGTGGCATCAAAGGCCTGCGCATCGGCCTGCTGCTGGACGCCGGCTGGGGCGACACCCCCGAGCCCGAGGTGCTGGCCTGCGTGCAAGCCGCCGCCACGCGCTTCGAACAGGCCGGCGCCAGCGTGCAGCCCATGGCGCCACTCTCCACCCGCGCGATGGTGGACGGCCTGGACCACTTCTGGCGCATGCGTTCGTGGCTGGACTACGCCTTGCTGCCGCCCGAACGCCAGCAACAGGTGCTGCCCTACATCCGCCAGTGGATCGCCAAGGGTGAAAACCTAACGGCCAAGGAAGTGTTCCTGGGATACAGCCAGATCGCGGCGCTGCGCGATGCTGCCGTGGCCGCCTGCCAACCCTTCGACTACGTGCTCTCGCCAGTCAGCCCCGGCGTGGCCTTTCCTGCCGAGCAGGCCAGCCCGCTGAACGACCCCGAGCGGCCCTTCGAGCACATCGCCTTCACGCTGGCCTACAACATGAGCGAGCAGCCTGCCATCACCGTGAACGCCGGCTGGTCGGCCAGCGGCCTGCCCATAGGCTTGCAGATCATTGGCCAACGCCACGACGATCTGGGCGTGCTGCAAATGGCCCGCGCCTGGGAGCAGTTGCGCCCCCCCCAGCGGCCTTTTCCGGAACTGTCGGCGCTGTCATCGGCTTGAATTACATTGCGCGCATGACTCACCCACGGCCGTTCCGAAGTGGCCCGCCCCCCCTCGGGGAGGCGCAGCGCGCCAGCGAGGCTGCATGACGCCCCCCGCCTCGCAGCTTCGGGACCCCCGCGACAACCGCCTGGGCACCAGTGTGCGCGAGGCGGCCGATGCGGCCGAGACCGCGCTGACGCGCATGTTGTCGTTCAACGGCTCGCCGCTGCCCGACCTGGACCTGGCCATCGCTGCCGACCCGGCCTGGGCCTTGCCGTTGGTGATGAAGGCCGGGGCGCTGCTGGGCCTGAGCGAACCCCACCTCGCGCACGAGGCCCGCGCCCTGCTGAACGCCGCCGAGCCCCTGGCCGCGCAAGCCCTGCCGCGCGAGCGCACCCACCTCGAAGCCATGCGCGCCGTGGCCGACGGCCGCTGCCACCACGCCTGCCGTCTGTGGGACGAATGCCTGCTGGAGCATCCGCGCGACGCGCTGGCGCTGAACTGGGCCCATGACTGGGACCTGCACCGCGGCGACATGCAAAGCCTGCGGCTGCGCCCGGCCCGCGTGCTGCCGGAGTGGAGCGAGGCCGACCCGCTCTACCCGCACCTGCTGGGCCTGTGGGCCTATGGTTTGGAGGAGTGCCACCTCTACCCGCAAGCCGAGGAAGTGGGCCGCCGCGCGGTGCACATTGCCAGCGCCGTGCCCTGGGCCATCCAGGCCGTGGCGCATGTGATGGAAATGCAAGGCCGCTTCGAGGACGGCACCGCCTGGCTGCGCCAGCACCAGCCCCACTGGGCCGTGACCCATGGCCTGGCCACGCATTTGTGGTGGCACATGGGCCTGTTCAGACTTGAAGCACTCGACCTGTCGGGCGTGCACCGCCTGCTCGACGCCCACCTCTCGGGCCCGGCCCTGCAAGGCACGCTGCCCTGTGTGGACGCGGTGGGCCTGCTGTGGCGCGTGCACCTGCTGGAGCACGACGTGGGCGCGCGCTTTGCAGAAGTTCTGAGCGCCTGGGCACCGCGCGAGGACGATGCCGGCTTTGAGACCTTCACCGATTTGCACGTGCTGCTGGCCATGCTGGGTGCCGATGAGCTGGTGCAGGCCGAGAGCTGGCTGGCGCGCTGCGCCGCCCGCGCCATGCAGGCCGAGGACGCGCGCCGCAGCAACCACACCACGGCCCGCGAAGTGGGCCTGCCGCTGATGCGCGGCCTGCTGGCCTTTGCGCGTGGCGACGACGATGCCGCCGTGCAGGCCCTGCAAGGTGCACGCGCCCAGGCCCACCGCCTGGGTGGCAGCCATGCACAGCGCGATCTGATCGACCAGACGCTGATGGCCGCCTCGGCCCGCGCCAGCCACCACGCCGTGGGCCGTGCGCTGCTGAACGAGCGCCGCATGGCCAAGCCCCTCACCCCCCTCACCCGCCACTGGGCCGAGCGCCTGGGCGTGAAGCTCTGAGCAGCACCGCCGCCGTCATGAATATGCGCATCACCATCCGCCACCTGGGCGCCAAAGAGACCACCGCCTGCGTGCCAGCCCTGGCCGACCTGCTGATCGACTGTGTGGAAGGCGGCGCCTCGGTGAGCTTCATGTGGCCGCTGCCGCTGGACAAGGCCCAGGCCTTCTGGCGCGGCGTGGCCGAGGGCGTGGCGCGCAATGACCGCGTGCTGCTGGTGGCCGAGGACAACTCTGGCCAGCTTGTGGGCACAGTGCAGCTCATCCTGGCCATGCCCGACAACCAGCCCCACCGCGCCGATGTGGCCAAGATGCTGGTGCGCCGCAGCGCGCGCCGCCGTGGCATTGCCCAGCAACTGATGGCCGCGCTGGACGACGCTGCACGCGCGCACGGCAAGCACACCCTGGTGCTCGACACCGTGACCGGCGGTGACGCCGAGCGGCTTTACGCCCGCAGCGGCTGGCAACCCGTGGGCGAGATCCCCCGCTACGCGCTGATGCCCGACGGCCAGCCCTGCAGCACCACGTACTTCTACAAGCAGATCTGATCCGCCTGCGCACGTCACGTTGTCCTCGCGCCCTTTCCCGTTTTCCTCGCGCCCTTCCCGTCATTCCCGCGCAGGCGGGAATCCAGCTGTTCGCTCCCCAACCCCGGCTGGGATGGCGCGGCCGGTTTGGGGTCTGTGCCGTCGCAGGTCAAGCCCGGCGCGTGGCCACGAAGTTCAGGCCCAGGCCTGCCATCACCAAGCCCGCAGCGGCCAGCTTCCAGCCCGGCAGCGGCTCGCCCAGCAGCAGCGCCGAACTGCCAAAGCCAAACACCGGCACCAGCAAGGCCATGGGAGTCACCGTGGCGGCCGGGTGGCGGGCCAGCAGCCAGTTCCAGCTGCCATAGCCAAACAAGGTGTTGCCCAGCGCCTGCCAGATCACCGCCGCCCAGGCCAGCCCGCTGGCATGTTGCACCGCCAGCCAGACCGGGGCAACGCCCTCCAGCGTGGCGCTGATCAGCGCCAGCGGCGGCACTGCAAACAGGCTGGACCAGACCATGAAGCCCAGCGCGTCCACCCGGCCCGCGCTACGCGCCACCAGGTTGGCTGCCGCCCAGCACAGCGCTGCGGCCAGCACCAACAGCAAACCCAGCAGGTGCACTTCGGCGCTGCCTTGCAGACCGTGCCAGCCTATCCAGCCCATGCCGGCCAGGGCCAGCAAGGCGGCCAGCACTTGCATCAGGCGCACGCGCTCGCCACTGAACAGCAGTGAGAGCGCGATGGTGAAGAACACCTGTGCCTGCACCACCAGCGAGGCCAGGCCGGGTGAGATGTCAGAGCGCATGGCCTGAAACAACAAGCCGAACTGGCCGCAGCCCAGCAGCACACCAAAGGCCGCCAGCCGCCACCAGGCCACCGCCGGCCGGCGGATGAACAAGGCCCAGGGCAGGGCCGAAAGCGCAAAGCGCAGCGTGGCCAGGGCAAACGGTGGCAGCTCGGCCAGGCCGAACTTGATGACGACGAAATTGCTGCCCCACACGGCCACCACCGCCAGGGCCAGCAGCAGGTGGCTGATGGGCATATTGCGATTGTGGGGGGGTCTCGGGCCTTGTCGTTCGCAGGGCGGCGAAGTAGCCTCTTTCCACCACATCCACACGGAGGATTCGCGATGGCAGCCGATCTCACGGTGCTCACGCCCAAGTTCAAGACTCAGGTGCTGAAACTGCTGGCCAACTGCAAAGCCAGGGGCTGCGAGATGCGGCCCTACATGTCGCTGCGCACGCCGCTGGAACAGGCCAGGCTGTGGCGCCAGTCGCGCGCCATCGAGGCCATCAACGCCAAGATTGCCGAGTTCAGGGCTGGCGGCGCACCCTACCTCGCCCAGACCCTGCAAAAGGCCGGCCCACAGAACGGCGACCCGGTGACCAACGCCGCACCGGGCCTCTCATGGCACCAGTGGGGCGAGGCGGTGGATTGCTTCTGGGTGGTGGATGGCGCGGCCGTGTGGTCCGCCAAGCAACTGGTGAACGGCCAGAACGGCTACCAGGTGATGGTGGCCGAGGCGCAGAAGCTGGGCCTCACGCCAGGCGGCGGTTGGGCCAGCTTCAAGGATTGGCCGCATGTGCAACTGCGCCCCGACGCCAGCCCGCTCAAGACCATGAGCCTGGCCCAGGTGGATTCGGAGATGAAGCAGCGCTTCGGCGGCTGATTGTCTTCGTCAGGCCCGCGCCCCATGTCCAACAGGAGCCCGCCATGATCCTCGGCCTGCGCACCGTCATTTACCCCGCCCCCGACCTGGCCCGCGCCAAGCGGTGGTACAGCGAGGTGTTGGGCCAGCCGCCCTACTTCGACCAGCCCTTCTATGTGGGCTTCAACGTGGGTGGCTTCGAGCTGGGCCTGCTGCCCGACGGCAAGCCCGGCACCAGCGGCCCGCAAGCCCTGTGGGGCGTGGCCGATGCCGCAGCGGCCCACGCGCGCCTGCTGGCCCTGGGCGCCACCGCGCTGGAGCCGGTAACCGAGGTGGGCGAGGGCATCAAGGTGGCGGCGGTGACCGACCCGTTCGGCAACCGGCTGGGCATCATTGAGAACCCGGTGTTCGATCTGAAGGCGGTGCGCTGAAGCGCCCCGGGGGCACCCGGATTGCGTGAGCACCGCCTTGTGTGCGCTACTGCCGGCTTGCCTTCTCATCTGCTGCGCCCATGACACGCCACATCGCACGACCCGCATTCTTCGCCTTGGCCCTTTGCGCCGTGGCCGCCAGTGTGGGGGCCCAGGCGCCTGCGGCGCCCGCAGCCCCCGCCGCCGCCGAGCCCATTCCCATGCCGTACAAGACCGTGGCCGAGGCGCTGGCTGGTCTGAAGGCACGCGACGGCAACGGCACCATCGTCACCGATGGGGGCGATGGCTGGGTCATCATCAACGAGCCCATGGCTTCGGCGCAGTGGACCTTCACGCCCGCCGGCCACGCGGCCTACCCTGCCGTGGTGCGGCGGGTCATCCGGCGCGGCGCCAACCGCGCGGTGAGCGTGGACGTGGCCACGGTGTGCGAGGCCCCGGCGGCGGCCTGCGCGGAGCTGGTCAAGACTTTCGAGAGCCTGAACGAGCGCATCACCCAGGCAGCGGGTACGCGCAACCGCCAGCCGCCCAAGGCCCCCTGAGGGTTTGGCGCCGGGCGACGACAATCACAGCCATCAAAACACCTGAACGGGAGTTCGCATGTCTGTGCTGGCCAATGTCGTCGTCGCCCTGGTGGGCCTGTTGCACCTCTATTTCCTGGTGCTGGAGATGTTCCTCTGGGAGACACCCTTCGGCCTGCGCACCTTTGGCAATTCGCCCGAGAAGGCGCACCACACCAAGGTGCTGGCGGCCAACCAGGGCCTGTACAACGGCTTTCTGGCGGCCGGCCTGTTCTGGGGCGTGTGGCAGGGCGCGGAGGGCACTTCGGTGAAGGTTTTCTTCCTGCTGTGCGTGCTGGTGGCGGGTGTTTATGGTGCCGTCACGGTGGGCCGCAAGATCCTTTTCGTGCAGGCCTTGCCGGCCGCGCTGGGCCTGGCGCTGGTGTTGCTGAGCTGACCCCTGGCGATGAGCACGGCCCCCAGCCCGCGCCTGGCGGGCCTGGACACCCTGCGTGCACTGGCCATTGCGCTGGTGTTCATGCACCACTACCAGATCTTCGTCAGCGGCACGCCCACCTTCGGCTGGGCAGGCACGCTGGGTTGGGTGGGCGTGGACCTGTTCTTCGTGCTCAGTGGCTACCTGATCGCTGACCAGCTGCTGGCCGGCTTGGTGCGTGGCCAGCGCTTGTCGCTGCGGGCCTTCTACACGCGCCGCGCACTGCGCACGCTGCCGGTGTTCTGGGTGGTGCTGGCGGCCTACTTTCTGTGGCCCACGCTGATGGGCGGGCGCACGCCGCCGGCGCTGTGGCGCTTTCTGACGTTCACGCAAAACTGGCTGCTGCCGCCGGGCACGGCCTTTTCGCACGCCTGGTCGCTGTGCGTGGAGGAACAGTTCTACCTGGTGCTGCCGCTGGCGCTGCTGGTGGGCATCAAGCTTCGTGCCACGCGCTGGCACGGCTGGGCGCTGCTGGCGGGCCTGACGGCGGGCGGCATGGCCACCCGCGCCTGGTTGTGGACGCGCTACGGCCTGGAGGCCGATGACGCGGTGGCGGGCTACCACCCCCACCTGTACTACGCCACCATCGCCCGCGCTGATGAGTTCTTGCCCGGCGTGGCGGTGGCCCTGCTCAAGCATGCCCACCCGCAGCGCTGGGCGACGCTGATGCAGCGCGGCCAGGCCCTGCTGGTGTTGGGGCTGCTGGCCTGTGCGGCCATGCTGACGGCGCTGCTGAAGGGCTACTACATCGATGGCTACGGCTATGGTTTTGCCATGACGACCTTCGGCTATTCGCTGGGTGCCATGGCCTTTGCACTGCTGGTGATGGCGGCGCTGAGCCCGCATTCCGCCCTGGCGCGCTGGTCGTTGCCGGGCGCCCGCCAACTGGCGCTGTGGTCGTACAGCATCTACCTCTCGCACAAGGCCGTGGGCCACATCGTGAAGACCCAGCTGGCGCCCGCCGACCCGACCTCAGGCGGGCTGCTGCTGGCCGTGGCACTGGCCAGCCTGGCGGTGGGCTGGGCGCTGTACCGTGCGGTGGAGATGCCGTTCATGGCCCTGCGTCGGCGCTGGGTGCCCAGCAACTTTCCCGCAGCAACGCACCGCGCCCATCAGGCTGGTGCCACCGCCCCCGCAGCCTGATACTGGCAGCCCGCCGACAGGAGCCGCCCATGACCACGCCGCCCGGCTTTGCCAATGTCACGCCCTATTTTTTCGTCGACAGCGCCGAGGGCTTTGTCGACTTTCTGGTGCAGGGCCTGGGCGGCACACCCACACTGCGCAGCCTGCGGCCCGACGGCCGGATCGCCAATGCCCAGGTGCAACTGGGCAATGCCACGGTGATGGTGAGCGAGGCCTCGCCCGCCTACCCGGCCATGCAGGCCGCGTACTACCTCTATGTGGCCGATGCCGACGCCAGCATGGCCCTGGCCCTGGCCCACGGCGCCCGGCTGGAGATGGCCGTGGCCGACATGCCTTACCAGGATCGCCAGGGCGGCGTGCGCGACGCCTGGGGCAACATCTGGTGGATCTCGCAGCGGCTGGTGGCCGGGCCCTACGCCGAGTGAGTTCTGCGCTAATATAACGTTCGTTATAACACTGGAATCTCGCCATGACCGCACTCAAACTGACCCAGATCGGCAACTCGGTGGGCGTGATCCTGCCCAAGGAAATCCTGGCGCGGCTCAAGCTGGAAAAGGGCGACATGGTGTTCGTGACCGATGCGGTGAATGGGGTCACATTGACGCCCTACGACCCCGGTATGGACGAACAGCTGAAGCTGGGCCGCGAGTTCATGCGCGAGTTCCGCGACACCTTCCACCAGCTCGCGAAGTGACATGGGCTGGCGCTTTGTTGATCGCCAAGTGTTGCTGATGCTGCATGAGGAAAGCCTGGCCGAGCACGGTGGTGCGCCGGGCGTGCGCGACGAAGGCCTGTTTGAATCGGCCCTGGCGCGGCCCTTGAACCTGGTGCAGTACGGACAACCCGATACCGCTGACCTGGCCGCCAGCTACGGCGTGGGCTTGGCCAAGAACCACGCCTTTGTGGATGGCAACAAGCGCGTGGCCTTCCTGGCGGTGGGCTTGTTTTTGGCCCTCAATGGCTGGCGCCTGCAGGCCACCCAGGCCGAGGCCACCCTCACCATGCTGGCCGTCGCATCCGGCGAGCTGACCGAAGACACCTTCGCCGCCTGGCTGCGCAGCCACATCGTGCCGCGCTGACCGGCCGCCGCGCCCGCCCGGCGCTATCATCGCGGCCTGGTCGGCAGTTCACCCAGGCGTCGCCGCGCGAACCCTCGCGAGCTAAACCTGCCCTGATGTTCACGGCGCTGCACAGCGCAGGCATCGTTTTGAAGAAGTCCATGGCTCACACCTCAACCCCTTGAGCGTGCACCACGGCTGCAAGTCGGCGACCCCAGCCCCTGGCTGGCCTGCACACCGCAGCCAGCCTGGCCGGTACACGCGGGAGAGTGCTGACCATGTCGACCCCAACCACCGTTTCCCACACGTCCGAACGCGCCCCGGTGCGCACATCCACGCACGAGCTGCTGCCCTTGCACTGCGAAGACTTGTCGGCCTTTGCCAAGTCGCTGCGCGCCCAGCTCAGCACGCACCTGGCCGATGCAGCCACCGTGCCGGGCCACGTGCAACTGCTGAACATGCTGGCCCGCGCCGCCGGCCATCGCAATGTGCAGGCACTGAAGGCCCAGGCCGCTGCCGCGCGCACCGAGGCCCGTCGGCAGGCGCTGGCGCCCGAGGCGGTTCCACCGGCGCTGCCATTGGCGGCCGAGGCGCCCACCAGTCTGCCGCTCAGCCCCACCGCCACCAAGGCGCTGACGCAGTTCGACGACTGGGGCCGCCTGACACGCTGGCCGCACAAGTTCAGCGTGCAGCGCCTGGCCATGTGGGCGCTGTGGACGCGCTTTGATTCGGGCCGCCAGTACACGGAGCGCGAGGTGAACGAGATCCTCAAGGCCTGGACCAGCTATGGCGACCACGTGACGCCGCGCCGCGAGCTGGTGGAGATGGGCCTGCTGGCGCGCAAGGACGACTGCTCGGCCTACTGGAAGCAGCCGCAGCGCGCTTCTGACGAAGTGCGGGCAATGCTGCAGGCGCTGAGATCGCGGCGGAACTGAACGACCTCGCCCATCCCGCAACCCTCGTCATTCCCGCGAAGCCTGCCCCCGCGAAGGCGGGGGGCGGGAATGACGGCTGTGGCCCGAGACTCCAGCCACAATCGCGGCTGCGGCGCGTGGCCTGTGGCGGCGCGCATCCCCTTCACTTCATGCACACCATGCCCGCCCACCGCGTCCTCACCGGCATCACCACCACCGGCACCCTGCACCTTGGCAATTACGTAGGTGCCGTGCGCCCCTGCATCATCGCCAGCCGCGAGCCGGCCGTGGAGAGCTTCTTCTTCATGGCCGATTACCACGCGCTGATCAAGTGCGACGAGCCCGACCGCATCGAGGCCTCGCGCCTGCAGATCGCCGCCACCTGGATTGCCGCCGGGCTCGACACCGAGCGCGCGGTGTTCTACCGCCAGAGCGACATCCCCGAGATCCCCGAGCTCACCTGGCTGCTCACCTGCGTCACCAGCAAGGGCCAGATGAACCGCGCCCACGCCTACAAGGGCGCGGTGGACGCCAACCTGGCCGCCGGTGAAGACGCCGACGCCGGCATCACCATGGGCCTGTACAGCTACCCCATCCTGATGGCGGCCGACATTTTGATGTTCAACGCCCACCGCGTACCCGTGGGCAAAGACCAGGTGCAGCACATCGAGATGGCGCGCGACGTGGCCCAGCGTTTCAACCATCTGTTTGGACGCGGACAAGACTTCTTCGTGCTGCCCGAAGCCCAGGTGGACGCCGAGATGGAGCTGCTGCCCGGCCTCGACGGCCGCAAGATGAGCAAGAGCTACGACAACGTCATCCCCTTGTTCGAGGGCGGCGCCAAGGCGCTCAAAGACGCGATTGCCCGCATCGTCACCGACAGCAAGCTGCCCGGCGAGCCCAAGGAGCCCGAAGGCCAAGCCCTGGTCACGATCTTCGACGCGTTTGCCACCCCCGAGCAGCGCACCACCTTCCGCACCGAGTTGCGTGCCGGCCTCGCGTGGGGTGAAGCCAAGCAGCGTTTGTTCGATCTGATTGACGGCGAGATCGGCCCCATGCGCGCGCGCTACGAGACGCTGATGGCCCACCCGGAAGACATCGAGCAGATCCTGCAAGCGGGTGCCGCCAAGGCCCGCGCCATCGCCGCGCCTTTGCTGGCCCAGCTGCGCGAGGCCGTGGGCCTGCGGCGCTTCCAGCCGCTCAAGACCGCCGTTGCCGAAGCGCCCAAGGCCAAGGCCGCGGTGCCGGTGTTCAAGCAATACCGCGAGACCGACGGCCAGTTCTACTTCAAGCTCAGTGCGAACGACGGCCGCGTGCTGCTGCAAAGCCAGGCCTTTGCCGGCGGACGCGATGCCGGCCAGTGGGTGCACAAGCTCAAGACCGAAGGGGCGGCAGCACTGTCGGTGGCACCCGTGACCTTGGGCGATGGCGTGGCCGCCGGCGAGGTGGCTGAAGCCCTGGCCGCCTTGATCGCGGCCGATCAGGCCTGACCCCACAGCGCCCAGGCCCATGGCACGCAACCCGCATTACGACCCCAGCCTGCCGCACCACCGCCCCGGCGGTTTCCAGAACGTCGAAGTGCCTTTTGAGCCCAAGACCCTGGGCGAGGTGCTGCGCTGGCGCTGGGACGCGGCCCGCCAGAGCCTGCCGCATCCGCCGCGCACCCCCATCCCGCAGCAAGCGCCCGATCTCGACTTCATCCACCGCAACGCCACGGCCGGCGGCGCGATGCGGCCAGCCGTCACCTGGATAGGCCATGCCACCGCGCTGATGCAGTGCAGCGGCGTGAACGTGCTCACCGACCCGATCTTTTCCCATCGCGCCTCACCGCTGCGCTTTGCCGGGCCCCAACGGCACCAGCCCCCGGGCCTGGCGCTGCGCGAGTTGCCCCGCATCGATCTGGTGCTGGTCTCGCACAACCACTACGACCACCTGGACGACGCCTCGGCGCGGGCCCTGCACACCCAGCCCGGCGGGCCGCCACAGTTTGTGGTGCCGCTGGGCCTGAAGGCCTGGTTTGCGGCGCGCGGCATCCGCAGCGTGGTGGAACTGGACTGGTGGCAAACCCACAGCCTGCGCGGCCCCAAGGGCCCGGTGGACGTGGTGCTGGTGCCAGCCCAGCACTGGTCGGCACGCGGCCTGGGCGACCGCATGGCCACGCTGTGGGGCGGCTTTGCGGTGTTCGGCCCCGATTGCCACTGGTTCTATGCGGGCGACACCGCCTACTCGCGCGAGTTCAGCCGCATGCGCGAGAGCTTTGCCCTGCGCCAGAGCGGGGCCCAGGGCGGCGGCTTTGACCTGGCCCTGCTGCCCATCGGCTCCTACGAACCGCGCTGGTTCATGGCCGGCCAGCATGTGAACGTGGAAGAGGCGCTGCAGATCCACCGCGACCTGGGCGCCAAGCGCTCGTTGGGCGTGCACTGGGGCACCTTTGCGCTCACCGACGAGCCGTTGGACGAGCCGCCGCAGCGGCTGGCCCGGCTGGGCCTGGCTCAGGGCCTGGCCGAGGACGAGTTCTTTGTGTTGCCCATTGGCGGCACCCAGCGCCTGGCCGCACGCGATGCCACCCGCGACGCCAAAATGTTGTAACAGCCGCTCAACCGGCGGCGCCATTGGCCGATAGGCCGGGAGCCGTTCTTGCGCACACTGCGCAGCCCTGCCCGCAGTACCCATGACCTCACGCTTCGACCTCCCGTCCAGCCGGCTGCCCGCCGCCACGCCAGCCGACGCCACATTCGCCCAGCGGGTGGAGCTGGACCGTGCCCGCATCTTCTTCAGCCTGGCCCGGGGCAACATGCGCAGCATGCTGCTGGGTGCCGTGGTGCTGGTGGTGCTGATGCGCCACGCCGGCACGGCAGACGCCGTGCTGGTGGCCTGGTTCAGCCTGTTCTGCGCCTCGGTGGCCGGAGCGATGTGGTTCGAGCACAGCGTGCAGCGCCAGGGCCTGACGCTGCAGAACTGCCACCGCTTGCTGCGCGTACGCATCCCGGTGGGCATCTGGATGGCCTCGTTCTACGGCGCCGCCGCCCTGCTCACACCCATGCACACGCCGCCGCTGCTCGACGCACTGCTGCTGCTGGTGCTGTCCACCGTGGTGACCACGGCCGCCCTGGCCTACGCGGTGGTGCCCGCGCAGTACCTGTGGATCTCGGCCGCCTGCTTTACACCCTTGCTCGGTCGGTTCGCCTACCGCAGCCTGACTCAGCCTGACCCCACCTACGCCGTGCTGGCCCTGATGGCAGTGATCTGGCTGGCGGTGGTGCTGAACAAATCGCGCTCGGCCTCGCGTACCGCCCACGACGCGCTGGTGCTCAGCCGCCGCCTGCAGGACGAGGTGGAAGAGCACACGCGCACCCGCGAGGCACTGCGCCAGATGGCCCTGCTGGACCCGCTCACCGGCCTGGCCAACCGCCGCCACTTTGACGAAACACTGCACCGCACCCTCAGCCTGGCCGGCCGCGAGGGCAGCCAGTTTGGCCTGCTGGCCGTGGACCTGGACGACTTCAAGCCGGTGAACGACCGCTTTGGCCACCCGGTGGGCGACGCCCTGCTGCAATCGGTGGCGCAGCGGCTGCAAACCGCCGTGCGCGCCGGTGATTTTTGCGCCCGCGTGGGTGGCGACGAGTTTGCGGTGATCGTGCACGGCGTGCACAACGCTGGCGACATGCGGGCCGTGAGCCAGAAGCTGTGCGCCGAGCTGGCGCAGGCCCACCCCTTCAACGCCTCGGCACCGCCCAGCCGGGCCAGCGTGGGCTGGGCCCTGTTCCCCGAGGACGGCAACAACGCCATCGACCTGATGGCCCTGGCCGACGCCCGCATGTACCTGGAGAAGAACGCCCACAAGCTGCCGCAGATCACCCGGCGGCCGTTGCGCTGACCTCAGCCGGCCGGACCTCCTGTTCGGCCCGATGCGTGCCGTGCGCGCTGGCCGCGCTGCCTGTCGGCCCAACGACGCAGTCCTGTCCACCACAAACAGGGCAGCAGCAGGCCCCCCACACAGGCAAGCAAACGGCCAGGCAAACCCAGTACCTCGCCGTTGTGCAGCGGGTGCAGCCAAGCAAGGAAGATGTCGCCGGCTGAAGCCTGCCTTGCATCGTGCACTGCCAGCACAGCGCCGCTGTAGGCATCCAGCCAAACCAAGGTCTTGGGGAAGCGCTGGCTGGGCTCTCCGGGCTGGTGCATGCGCACGCGGTAGCTGCCTTCAGGTGCGTCAGGTGTGTCGACCCAGCGCGCCACAGCCCGCGGAAAGCGTGCTTGCGCCGCCGCCAGTGCGGCGTCCAGGCTCAGCGGCTTCGCTCCCGCCACAGGCACCATGGAGCGCTGGGCCTTGGGCATGGGCAGCGGCGGACTGAGGCGCGCCACCGCTGGCTCAACCCAGTCGGGCAGCGCCAGCAAAGCGCCGGTGATGCCCAGCACCATGAGCAAGGCCCACCCATAGGCGCCAGCGAGTCGATGCTGCTCCCACGTGCGCCTCACACGGCCGGCGCCCCTTTTCCAGCGCCAGGCCGTGCGCCATTGCAGGGTGCTGGTAGGCCACCACAGCACCAGCCCACTCAACCTAGAAACGCGTCCTTCTTGTGCCCCCCCCCCCCCCCCCCCCCCCCCCCCCCCCCCCCCCCCCCCGCCGGGCGGCGGCCCCCCCCCCCCCCCCCCCCCCCCCCCCCCCCCCCCCCCCCCCCCCCCGGGGCCCGCGGGCCCCCCCCCCCCCCCCCCCCCCCCCCCCCCCGGCCCCCCCCGCCCCGCCGGCCCGGCGCGGCCGGGGGCGGCAGCGGGGGCACGCCCCCCCCCCCCCCCCCCCCCCCCCCCCCCCCCCCCCCCCCCCCCCCCGGCCCCGCAGGCCGGGGGGGGGGGCGGGCGGGGGGCGCCCGGCCGCGACCCCGGCAACAGAGACACCGTGAACATCAAACCCAGCACGCCCACCACGGTGCGCCCGCTGGCACCAGCCAGCAAGGTGTAGTGCAGGTTGAACAGCCAGGTCACCACAGACTCGCCCCAGAACCGCGTGGCCACCGGCTCCAGCGTGCGGGGATGCAGCGTGATCAACAGCGGAGCGAAGAACTGCCCCGCCGTTTCGACTGGCAGTAGGTACCGGGCCGTGACCATCCCGCAGCCCTGCGGCGGCAGCTCGATGCGCCAGCCCCGTTCACGCCCGGGCTGTGCACGACGCAGGGCCTGCAGCACCGGCTCCCACGCCGTCACGCAACCATCCGCCTCTTGCCATGCAAGAGGCGGATTGAGCCACGCGTCAACCTCGGGGTAGAACACCAGCACGCTGCCGGTCAGGCCCAGCAGCACGAAGACCCCGCCCAAGGACAGGCCCAGCCACAGGTGCAGCCGGCGCCAGCGCTCACGCCAGCGCAACCGAGTGGATGCGCCCACCGTCACAGTCGCACGCGCACCGATGCGTACAACGCCCGACCGTCACCTGGGGAGTGCAGGTCAGACTTGCTGGCGGTGTCCCACCACACGTACTCGCTGCGTCGGTCAGCCAGATTCTTCAGCGTCAAGCCCAGCTCCCATTGCTTGGCTGCCTGCCAGGTGGCGCCCAGGTTGAGCAAGGTGTAGGCACCAAAGCGCCCTTTGTCATTGTTGCGATCCAGCTCGTAGTCGGTCTGGCCCTGGGCCCAGCCCGACAGGCGCAGCGTGGACGTGGCCTGCCAGTCCAGCCCCGCGCTGTACAGGTGGTGTGGCACGTGATCCAACGCCTTGCCTCGCGTGGTGGGCGCAGCCGGATCGGGCGTGACGATGGTGGCCTGTTGGCGGCTGTACGACAGCCAGGCTTCCATGTTCGCCACGGGTTGGGCCCTCAACTGCACATCCAACCCACGGCGGCGCGTGGAGCCAATGTTGTCCGAATCGTTGCTCGGGTCATTCAGGCGGCGCATCACCTCGTCTGAGGCGGTCTGCTGCCACAGCGCGACGCGGCCCGTCAGACCCATCAGCCCCGTCAGCCCTTGAAACTTCCAGCCCGCCTCCCAGCCATCGTTCACCGACGCGCTGAGGTCGGAGGTGCGCGGCGGTATCTTGAAGGTGGCCGAGCCCACGCCCACCTGGAAGCTGCGGCCCAGGTTGGCATAGACCGTCTGTCCCGGCTGCACCGCCCAGATGGCGCTGAGCTTGGGCTGGGTGATCAGGCCGTAGTCGTTCACTGGAAAGCTCAGATTGCTGAGTCTGTTCGTGAAGCCGCCACCCAACTGGTCGACCCGCAGCCCTGGCACCAGGCTGAGGCTGGCCACTGGCTTGATCACGGCCTGCACGAAGGCACCGGTGATGTCCAGATCCCATGCCTGGCCGCGCGTCTGGCTCACCCGCGCACGGGCTGTGCTGTTGTAGCGGTCGCTGCGATCACTCTGATGTTCGTAGTCCACGCCGCCCTCCACCACCAGGCTGGCCAGGCCGTTCACGCTGGGCCGCCAGCTGGCGCTGGCGCGCAGGCCCTGGTGGGTTTCGTAGGTGTCACGCTCCTGTTGCGAGGCACTGGCCGAAAAACGCACCCAGCGCTCATCGCTGTACTCGTTCTGGTAGACCATGGTCTGCCAGGAGAGCGTCTTTCCAGCCGTGCCCTCGGCGCGCAGACTGATCTGGTCGAGCTGACGCTTGCCACCGTCGGTGGCCGAGATGGCGTAGGACAGCTTGGGCGTGGCCTGGGCATCGGCCGCAGAGAGATAGCCGGGCTCATCGGCGGTGTGCTCGTGGTGGCGCACGATCAGGCCGGCCTGCCAATTGGCACCGCTGGGCTGGTAGAACCACTTGCCGGCCAAGCTGAACTTGTCCGACTGGGCATGGTCGCGAAAGCCGTCGCTGTGCCGCACGCCCACGAAGTAGTTCTGCGTCCATTCGCCACCCTCGATGCCCTTGGCAAGCTGCAAGTCGGCCAGGCCATAGGCGCCGCCGCCCAGGCGGACATCGGTGTCGTTGCCGCCGGTGCGGGTGGTGATGTCGACATTGCCGGCGATGTTGTGCAAGCCGTAGCGCGGATCGTTGGTGCCGCGCACGGTGGTGATGCTTTGGATGTCGAGCGGAAACACCAGGTCGATGAAGGGCATGTTGCCGTCGTTGGTGTTGGACGGCACACCGTCGATCAGCAGCTTGACGGCATTCACCTCACCCTCGCCGTTGAAACCCCGCAGCGAGAGCTTGCCCGAGGTGGTGCCCTGGTTGAACTCGGTCAGCAGCACGCCCGGCACCCGCCGAAAGAGTTCCCAGGTATTGCGCACGGCGTCGCCCTGCACCAATTCACCGGCAACCACATCCACAGAACTGAACAGACGCTTGGCCTGCAACGGCCCTGCGCCCTGGCCACGCACCTCAACGCGACCGATCTCGAAGCGAGAGTCGGCCTCAGGCGGCATGGCGTCGTTGCCGGGTGTTTGCGCGGCGGCGCAAGGCGCCAGGAAGTTGCCTGCCGCCAGACATGCGGCGGCCAACGGGGTCAATACCAATCGTTTCATGACGATCCAATCAATGCACGGACTTCCCGGCCCCATGGCCGGGAAGTCCAGAAATGAAAAAGGGTTGGGGTTGGACTCAGGCCGTGCGCGGCGGCGCGCGGGGCCAAGCGCGCGGCCACTGGCCCAGGCCGTGGTCGGCGCTGGCCAGCAGTGGCGACAGCGGCATGTCGCCTCGCCGTAAAGGCATGGCCAAGGGCGCGGGCGGCATGCCCAGCGCAAGCACATGCATGCACGACAAGCGGCACAGCTCATCGTAGTGGGCGTGGTTGGGCGCACCGCCCGTGCTGTCGTCGCCCCCAGCCGAGCCCTGAGCGCTGCATATCGACGCCCACTCGCCGCCCCAGGCCTGTTGTGTTGCAGGGGCCAGCCATGCGCCAGCAGCCGCCCACAGCAGGGCCAGGCCGGTCAACCAAGCGGTGAGGAGGTGACGGGGTGCTCGCATCGGAAAACGATTGTAGGCAAGGCCCTCGCCTGGCAAACCCCCAGCTTCAGCGGCCCGGAGGGCCTTCAGCGCACCACGTCGTCGAGCTTGCGCAGCTTCACCTTGCGGCCCTTGAGCTGCCCGGCGCCCAGGCGGCGCACCGCTTCGTCGGCAATCTCGGCCACCACGCCCACGTAGGTGTGGAATTCGGTCACCTTGATCTTGCCGATCTGGCTGGCCGCAAAGCCGGCCTCGCCAGTGCAGGCGCCCAGCACGTCGCCGGGGCGGATCTTCTCCTTGCGGCCGCCCAGGATCTGCAGTGTGGCCATTGCCGGGCGCAGGGGGCCGCCGGGCGCGGGCTTCAGGTCGGCCAGCTTCTGCCAAGTGAATTCAGCGCCCTGGGCCAGCTCGATGCGGCCTATGCGGCCCATCTCGTCCATGCTGGCCAGGCTCAGCGCCAGGCCATCGTGCCCGGCGCGGCCGGTGCGGCCGATGCGGTGCACATGCACCTCGGCGTCTGGCGTCACTTCCACGTTGATCACGGCTTCAAGCTGCTCGATGTCGAGCCCGCGCGCGGCCACATCGGTGGCCACCAGCACGCTCACGCTGCGCTGGGCAAAGCGGATCAGCACCTGGTCGCGCTCGCGCTGCTCCAGGTCGCCGTGCAGGGCCAGCGCCACAAAGCCCTGCGCCGTGAGCACATCCACCAGGTCGCGGCACTGCTGCTTGGTGTTGCAAAAGGCCAGCGTGCTGGCCGGACGGTAGTGGTTCAGCAGCGTGGCCACGGCATGCAGGCGCTCGCTCTCGGCCACTTCAAAGGCAATCTGCCGGATGGTGCCCGTGGCGCTCTCGGCCGTGGGCGTGGCCACCGCCGCCACCGTGATGCTCTTGGGCTCGCGCAGGAATCGCGCCGCCAGCGCCGCGATGCCTTCTGGGTAGGTTGCCGAGTACAGCAAAGTCTGGCGCTGCGGCGGGCACTGCTTCACCACCGTCACCATGTCGTCGAAGAAGCCCATGTCCAGCATGCGGTCGGCTTCGTCGAACACCAGCGTGTTGAGGGCGCCCAGCAGCAGCGTGCCGCGCTCCAGGTGGTCCATCAGCCGGCCCGGCGTGCCCACCACGATGTGCGCGCCGTGGGCCAGGCTCTCGCGCTGCGGCTTCATGGTGGCGCCGCCGCACAGGCTGAGGATCTTCACGTTGCCGGCGGCGCGCGCCAGCCGGCGCAGCTCGGCGCACACCTGGTCAGCCAGCTCGCGCGTGGGGCACAGCACCAGTGCCTGCACCTGCCACACGGCCGGGTCCAGCCGGTTCAGCAGCGCCAGGCCAAAAGCGGCGGTTTTGCCACTGCCGGTGGGCGCCTGCACGATCAGGTCGCGGCCCGAGAGCGCGGCCGGCAGGCTGGCGGCCTGCACCGGCGTCATGCGCTCGTAGCCCAGCTGCGCCAGGTTAGCCTGCGTGCTGGCGGGCAGCGGCAGGTGGGAGAAGGCGAGCGCGGTGTCGTGCTGAGCGGGGGTGTTCATTGGTAGATGTTGGCCCTGTTCAGGCCCGAAGGTCAGTCACAGAGCCAACACCCCCGTTCAAACCGTGCATGCGGATTTCCCGCACACGGCTTACCAGTGGTCTGTCGGCTCGCAGCATTACGCAGTTCTCCCGTTGCCAGGAGGTTTGCCCGGGTAGCGGATCGTCCCGCGCAGGCGATGCAATCCAAGGCTTTCGAAGTAGGCGCGATCCCAGCGCTCGGCCTGGCCCGCCCGCAAGTTGCGCCCCGCACGCTTGACGCGCAGGCTGCGCAGCCGCTTCTCGACGTAGGCATCCACGTCGATGAAGTGATTGGCCGCGTTGCCCGTTTGGAAGTACTGCCCCCAGCCACGCAGCACCGGGTTGAGCTGGGCGATCACGCTTCGCACATCCTGATGACAGCGCCAGCGCGGGGTCAGCTCCCGCACACGCTCTCGCACACGGTTCATCGCCTTGCGGCTCGGCCAGTTCTGCAGGTAGTACCGCCTGAGGCCCTTTTGCTGCCACAGCCGCCCGCTCATGCGCTTGTGCAGATGGCAGCCCAGGAAGTCGAAGCCTTCCTGGCCCTGCGTCAGCACCACGCGTCGCGTCTTCTGTGGGTGCAGCTTCAGGCCCAGCTTGGTGAGCACATGCTCGATGCGGCCTTGCGCCTCCTCGCAGCCCTGTGCCGTGCGGCACATCACCACGAAGTCGTCCGCATACCGCACCAACTCGCCCAGGTGCGCGCCATGCTTGGCCCACACCCGGTCCAGCACGTGCAGGTAGATGTTCGACAGCAGCGGCGAGATCACACCACCCTGCGGCGTTCCCGCCACCGGGTGGCTCACCACCCCGTCTTCCATCACCCCAGCCTGCAGCCACTGCCGCACCAGCTTGAGCATCTTCCGGTCGCTGACCCGCTGGCCCACCAGGGTGAGCAGCTTGTCGTGCTCGATGCTGCCGAAGTAGTTCTCGATGTCGGCGTCCAGCACGTGGTTGGCGCCTTGGTTGCCCAGTTGCCTGAGCCTCTCCAGCGCCTGCTTCGCACTGCGCTTGGGCCTGAACCCGTACGAGCTCGGCCCGAAGTCCGCCTCGTAGATCGGCTCCAGCACCAGCTTGGCCGCCATCTGCACCACCCGGTCTTGCACCGTCGGGATGCCCAGGGGTCGCTTGGCCCCGTCTGCCTTTGGAATGTAGGCGCGCCGCACGACCTGCGCACCGTACTCGCCCGCGCGCAGCACTTCGCCCAGCTCCTGCAGGAAGCGCCGGACTCCGTACTGCTCGACTTCGCCGATCGTCATCCGATCGACGCCCGCTGCGCCTTTGTTGCGGCGCACTCGCTTCCACGCCTCGTGCAGGATGTCAGCCCTGCACATCTGGCCGTACAACGCATGGAAGCGCCTTCCCGGTGCCCGCTTGGCTGCGGCCCAGAGCTGCCTTTGCAGTTGTCGCACTTTGTCGCCGCAGTCTCCTGCGTCGGGGTCGTTAGGTCCGGTCTGGCCGGCCATTCCCTCGCGCTTACCCGCTCCATCAGCATGACCACCGCAAGGACCCTTCCCTCCAGCCGCGTTATGCCGCACGGCCTTCGTCGGGGCTTGCGCCCCATCCGGTACTACGATCCCCTCGGACTCCCGCTGCGCACGATTCGACTTCGCCTTGGGCTTATACGAACTCGCTTGCCCCGACAAGGGCCGCGCAGACGGGCCTCTCACGTTCCGCTCCAGTCCTTGCACGCGTGCTGCGCCCCATACCCCGCCGCAGCCACCAGCGCGCTTCGGTTCTTGCGCCAGCGATGTTGCCTTCGCCGTGAAATGAGCGGCTCGGCCTGCGGGTTGTAAATCTGTCGAGGCTGCAGGCTTCACTTGATGTTGCGGCCCGCGTGCTTGCTCCCCGCTGCGCGGCTTGCGCCGCCTCACGGGCTCTTGACGCCCCGCTCGGGCACGGAGGTCTCCCTCCACTACCTGGGGCCTGCTACCCGGCGCACCGACGCCTACCGGGACGGGACTCTCACCCGTTGGACTGGCGCAGCATGCAGCAGCACTTCCTTCCCCTTGCGGGTTCAGTCGAGCCTTTGCTTCGTGACGCACCATCGCGGGATTATCCCGGGTGGCCCTGTCACCCGCAGGCCTATCGCTTGTGTTCACCAATGGCGCGCGTAGCATCTCGCGCTCTACACCGCAGCGAATTCCTTTGCCGCCCGCCACGTAGCGCCACCCGCACGCTTCGCCCCACGCACGGCAGAGCCATCCACTGGCGATGATCTTGCGCCATGCCCTGCTGGGGGCCCGCGTGGCCGCAAGCCCATCCTCATGGCCCCCCTGTCTCCACAGGAGTGCCTGAGCATGATCACTTACATCGGCCTTTTGAACTTCACCGACAAGGGCCTGCAGAACATCAAGGACACCACCAAGCGCGCCGCCGCCGCCAAGGAAGTGGCCAAGAAGTTCGGCGTCAACCTGCGCGACATCTACTGGACCATGGGCGACTGCGACGTGGTCTGCGTGCTGGAAGCCGACAGCGAACTGGCACTCACAGCCTTCAACCTGGCCAGCGCCGCCCAGGGCAACTTCCGCTCGCGCTCGATGCGGGCCTACACGGCGGGTGAGATGGAGGCGGTGCTGGCGAAGTTGCCTTAGCGGCCTACCTCACGCCAACATCTTCAAGCGTCCGCACCAGGCCCTGAGCATCTCGGAACAGATGTCCACGGATACCAAGGGCCTGCGCGGCCTTGATGTTGTCAGCCTTGTCGTCAATGAAGAAGCAACTGGCCGGGTTGTCGCGCCCCATCGCCAGCTTGAACCCTTGGCTGGCCGGCTTGGCCACCCCCAGTTCCCAGGAAGTCAGCAAGGTCTGGAAGTGCGCCAGCTCTGGGTGCACTTGCAGCACCACGGCCCAGTAGTGTTTGTCGACGTTCGACAGCAGCACCAATCGGTGGCGCTGGCACAGGTCGGCGATAAGTTCGGCCATGCCCGGCATGGGCTGGGAGTAGGGCTCCAACCATGCCGCTTCAAATGCCGACAGGTCAAGTGCCAGGCCGTGTTCAGCCACCAGTTGCTCGTGCAATTGCCGCAACGAGATTCGCCCAGTGATGAGGGCTGGTCGCGAGACGATGTCACGCAGCGCAGGGTAGGCCAACTCGGGTGTCGCGCAGTGCCTTGCCAGGCGCTTCGTGACGATGTCGTCATCGAACGAGATGACCACGCCGAACAGGTCGAATATGAGCGTGGTGATCTGGCTCACGGCACTCACACAGCCACCGTCTGCCGCACCGCGCGCTCCCAGCGCGCCATCAGTTCCTCGGCGCGGTCGCGCGGCATGGTGGGGATGAAGCTGCGCTCCACCTGCCACTGCTTGGCCAATTCATCGGTGCTGTGCCAGACACCCGTGGCCAGGCCGGCCAGGTAGGCCGCGCCAAGTGCGGTGGTCTCGATCACCTGCGGGCGCTGCACCGGGATGCCCAGCAGGTCGGCCTGGAACTGCATCAGCAGGTTGTTCACGCAGGCGCCGCCGTCCACGCGCAGCTCGGTCACCGGCGCGCCGCCGGCGGCCACGGCGTCGCGGCTCATGGCCTGCAGCAGCGCGGCGCTCTGGAAGGCGATGCTCTCCAGCGCCGCGCGGGCGATGTGTGCCATCGTGCTGCCACGCGTGAGGCCGACGATGGCGCCGCGCGCGTCGGCGTTCCAATACGGCGCGCCCAAGCCTGTGAAGGCCGGCACCACCATCACGCCACCCGCATCAGGCACGCTCTCGGCCAGGCCCTGCACCTCGGCGCTGCCCTTGATGGCGTTCAGGCCGTCGCGCAGCCACTGCACCACGGCGCCGCCAATGAACACGCTGCCTTCGAGCGCGAACTCAGGCCGCGCCGTGGCCTGCGCCGTTGAGGTGGTGATGAGACCGTTGGCACTGAGCTGAAAGCGCTCACCCGTGTGCATCAGCATGAAGCAGCCGGTGCCATAGGTGTTCTTGGCCAGCCCGGCCTTGAAGCAGGCCTGGCCGAACAGCGCGCTCTGCTGGTCACCCGCCATGCCGCCGATGGGTATGGGCGCCCCCAGCAGCGCGGCATCGGTCTCGCCAAACAAATGGCTGCTAGGGTGCACCTGGGGCAGCAGGCTGTCGGGCACGTGCAGCAGTGCCAGCAGCTCGTGGTCCCAGCGGTTGTGGCGCACGTCGAACAGCATGGTGCGCGCGGCGTTGCTCACGTCGGTGGCGTGCACGTGGCCACCGGTGAGGTTCCACAACAGCCAGCTGTCCACGGTGCCAAAGGCCAGCTCGCCTTGCGCGGCCGCCAGGTGCGCGCCTGGCACGTGGTCGAGGATCCAGCGGATCTTGCTGCCCGAGAAGTAGGCGTCGATCAGCAGGCCGGTGCTGGCGCGCACGCGCTCGGCATGGCCCTGCTCGCGCAGCTGCGCGCACAGCGGCTCGGCGCGGCGGTCTTGCCAGACGATGGCGTTGTGGATGGGCAAGCCGGTGCGGCGGTTCCACACCACCGTGGTTTCGCGCTGGTTGGTGATGCCGATGGCGGTGATGTCGCGCGCGGTGAGCCCGGCCTTCACCAGCACTTCGCGCGCGGTGGCGAGCTGGCTCTGCCAGATTTCCATCGGGTCGTGCTCGACCCAGCCGGGCTGCGGGTAGATCTGGCGAAACTCGCGCTGCGCCATGGCCTGGATGCGGCCTTGCGCGTCGAACACGATACTGCGCGAACTGGAGGTGCCTTGGTCCAAGGCGAGGATGAAGCTCATGGTGGCTCCTTCAGCCTGAGATTTCGATCTGCACGCCAGCCTCGGCCAGCAGGGCCTCGAAGGGGCGCGGCGGCGGTGCGTCGGTGAACAGCATGTCGAGCTGTTCCAGCCGCGCCATTTCCACCATCGCCGGGCGGTTGAACTTGCTGTGGTCGGCCACCAGCCAGACCTCGCGGCTGTGCTCGATGATGGCGCGCGCCACCTGCACCTCGCGCACGTCGTAGTCGCGCAGCGTGCCGTCGGCCTCGATGCCCGAAATACCGATCAGGCCGATGTCCACCTTGAACTGGCGGATCAGGTTGACGGCCGCCGCGCCCACGATGCCGCGGTCGCGGTGCCGCACCACACCGCCGGTGACGATGACCTCGCAGTCGGGGTTGCCTGAGAGGATGCCAGCCACGTTGAGGTTGTTGGTGATGACGCGCAGGCCCTTGTGGCCCAGCAGCTCGCGAGCCACGGCCTCGGTGGTGGTGCCCAGGTTGATCAGCAGCGAGCTGCCGTTGGGCACGCGTGCGGCCACGGCCTTGGCGATGCGTTGCTTGGCCTCGGCGTTCAGCGCCTCGCGCTGGCGGTAGGCAATGTTCTCGGTGGTGGAGCTGGGCACCCTCACGCCGCCGTGGAAGCGCGCCAGCAGGCCGGCTTCCGAAAGCAGCTTCACGTCGCGCCGCACGGTTTGCAGGGTCACGCCAAAGCGCTCGGCCAGGGCTTCCACGGTGACGGCGCCGCGGGCGCGCACCTCGTCCAGCAACTCGGATTGGCGGGGGTTCGGGGTCATGGTGGCTGTGATTGTGCAGGGGCTGTGAAGCGCCCGGTCGCGAGCCTAAACGAACCAAAACGAACTCAAACATATGAAATCACCATTGCAAACGAACTTTGAACGGGGTAAAAAGAAAAAAGACGAAAGCGGCCCGCCGCGATTTCGCACCCCACAGATTGCTGGAGACCCCCTTTGCCTGTTGCCTCGCCGGACACGGCGAACACCCCTTTGTCGGCCGACGCCGAGTTGCACTGCGACGTGCTCGTGGTGGGCGGCGGCATCAATGGCTGCGGCATCGCGCGCGATCTGGCCGGTCGTGGCTGGCGTGTGGTGCTGGCCGAACAGGACGACCTGGCGGCGCACACGTCCTCATCGTCCACCAAGCTGATCCACGGCGGCCTGCGCTACCTGGAGTACTACGAGTTCGGCCTGGTGCGCAAGGCGCTGCTGGAGCGCGAGGTGCTGCTCAAGAGCGCGCCGCACATCATGTGGCCGCTGCGCTTCGTGATGCCGCATGACCCGGCCATGCGCCCGGCCTGGTTCATCCGCCTGGGCATCTTCATGTACGACCACCTGGCCAAGCGCGAGGTGCTGCCAGGCTCGGAGGGCGTGAACCTGCGCACCCACTCGGTGGGCGCGCCGCTGCAAGATCGCTACACCCAGGGCTTTGTCTATTCCGACGGCTGGGTGGACGATGCGCGCCTGGTGGTGCTGACCGCCATTGACGCCCGCGAGCGTGGCGCGACCTTGCTGACCCGTACCCGCGTCACCCTGGCGCAGCGCCACGCCAGTGGCTGGACGGCCAGCTTGCAAGCCGCCGATGGCCGCACGCGCAGCGTGCAGGCCCGTGCGCTGGTGAACGCCGCCGGCCCCTGGGCCGAGAGCTTTCTGCGTGGCACCGCCCGGCCGGCGGGCCACGAAGTGCTGGCCACCAAGAGCCTGCGGCTGGTGAAGGGCTCGCACATCGTGGTGCCGCGCTGCTTCGAGCACGACCACGCCTACATCTTCCAGAACCCCGACAAGCGCATCATCTTCGCCATCCCCTACGAGCAGCAGTACACGCTGATCGGCACCACCGACGAGGAAGTGCATGGCGACCCGCGCGACGCCAGCGTCACCGCCGCCGACGTGGCCTACCTCTGCGAGCAGGCCAGCCGCTACTTCAAGCGGCCGGTGCGCCCCGAGAGCGTGGTGTGGCGCTACTCGGGCGTGCGGCCGCTGCTGGACGATGCCTCGGGCGACCCCTCTGCCGTGACGCGCGACTACCTGCTCGAGCCCAACACGTCGGGCGCGCCACTGCTGAGTGTGTGGGGCGGCAAGATCACCACCTTTCGCAAGCTGGCCGAAGAGGCGGCCGACGAGATAGGCCGGCTGCTGGGCGAAGTGCGCGCAGCGTGGACCCACGGCGCTGTGCTGCCAGGCGGCGACCTGAGCGCGTGGATCGGCCCGGCGCAGCGGCCCGACGTGGACTTCGAGCGCTTTGTGCTGGCACTGTCCGTGCGCCACCCCTGGCTGCCCGCCACGCTGGCGCGCCGCCTGGCCCGCGCCTACGGTGCCCGCGTGGGCGAGGTGCTGGGCACGGCGCAAGACTTGGCCGACCTGGGCACCGAGGTGGCCCCTGGCCTGCATGAGGCCGAGCTGCACTACCTGAAGCGCGAGGAATGGGCCACCTGCGCCGACGACATCCTGTGGCGGCGCAGCAAGCTGGGCCTGCACACCACCGAAGACCAACGCCAGCAGGTACACGACTGGCTGCAACAGCACATGACCGAGACAACACCGAAGGCAGCGCCATGCAATTGACGCTCAATGGCATCAGCAAGCGCGTGGGCGCCGAGACCTGGCTGTACGACATGAGCCTGGCGCCGCAGCCCGGCGCCGTCACCGTGCTGCTGGGCGCCACGCAGGCCGGCAAGACCAGCCTGATGCGCATCATGGCCGGGCTCGATGTGCCCACCACGGGCCGCGTGGCCGTGGACGGCACTGAGGTCACCGGCATGCCGGTGCGCGAGCGCAACGTGGCCATGGTCTACCAGCAGTTCATCAACTACCCGTCGATGACGGTGTACGACAACATCGCCTCGCCCCTCAAGCTCAGCGGCCGGCCGGCGGCCGAGATTGCCAGCCAGGTGCAGGCACTGGCCGCCAAGCTGCACATCGACATCTTCTTGCAGCGCTTGCCGGCTGAGCTCTCGGGTGGACAGCAGCAGCGCGTGGCCCTGGCCCGCGCCCTCGCCAAGACCGCACCGCTGATGTTGCTGGACGAGCCGCTGGTGAACCTGGACTACAAGCTGCGCGAGGAACTGCGCGAGGAGCTGACCCAGCTCTTCGCCGCCGGCGATTCCACCGTGGTCTACGCCACCACCGAGCCAGCCGAAGCGCTGCTGCTGGGCGGCTACACCGCCGTGATGGACGCGGGCGAGCTGTTGCAGTACGGCCCCACGGCCGAAGTCTTCCACAGGCCCAAGTCCATCCGCGTGGCGCGAGCCTTCAGCGACCCGCCGATGAACTTGCTGGCGGCCGATACGGCCAACGGTGGCGCGCAGTTGCGCGGCGGCCCGCTGTTGCCAGCCCATCTGCCGGCGCAGGGCACGCCGGCCCTGACCATCGGCGTGCGTGCCAGTGCGCTGCGCGTGCAGCCCCGCCCCGGCGACGTGGCCCTGCCAGGCACCGTGGAGCTGGCCGAGATCTCGGGTTCCGACACCTTCGTGCACGTGCACTGCAGCGTGGGCGAGGTGGTGGCCCAGCTCACCGGCGTGCACGACTTTGCGCTGGGGGCGGCCATCATGCTGCACGTGAGCCCCGCCCAGGTCTATGTGTTTGACGCGCGGGGCGATTTGCTGAGCGCGCCCCAGCGCCAGGGGGCTGCAGCATGAGCCGGATTGAACTTGACCTCGCGCACTCGTACAAGGCGAACCCCAAGGACGACGCCGATTACGCGCTGCTGCCGCTGAAGATGACGTTCGAGAACGGTGGTGCCTACGCGCTGCTGGGCCCTTCGGGCTGCGGCAAGACCACCATGCTCAACATCATGTCGGGCCTGCTTGTGCCTTCACATGGCACGGTGCGCTTTGACGGCCAGGACATGACCCGCGCCACGCCGCAGCAGCGCAACATTGCCCAGGTGTTCCAGTTCCCGGTCATCTACGACACCATGACTGTGGCGCAGAACCTGGCCTTTCCGCTGAAGAACCGCCAGGTGCCGGCAGACCAGATCAAGGCCCGCGTGGGCCAGATTGCCGAGATGCTGGAGATGAGCCACCAGTTGGACATGCGCGCCGCCGGCCTCAGCGCCGACCAGAAGCAGAAGATCTCGCTGGGCCGCGGCCTGGTGCGGCCCGACGTGTCGGCAGTGCTGTTCGACGAGCCGCTCACCGTGATCGACCCGCACTTGAAGTGGCAACTACGGCGCAAGCTCAAGCAGATTCACCACGAGTTGAAGCTCACGCTGATCTACGTCACCCATGACCAGGTGGAGGCGCTGACCTTCGCCGAACAAGTGGTGGTGATGACGCGCGGCAAGGTGGTGCAGATGGGCTCGCCCGAGGCCTTGTTCGAGCGTCCGGCACACCGCTTCGTGGGCCACTTCATCGGCTCGCCGGGCATGAACTTCGTGCCGGCCACGGTGGTGGGCGGCGTGGTCAGTGCGGCGGGCTACTCGCTGGGCGCGTTGACCAACGGCAGCGGTGCAAATGTTGACCTCACACTGGGCATCCGCCCTGAGTACCTGGCCATCGTGCCGCCAGGCGAGGCCGGCTCGCTGCCGGCACGCGTGCAGCAGGTGCAAGACATCGGCACCTACGTGCTGGTGAGTCTGGACGCCGCCGGCCAGAGCCTCAAGGCCCGCCTCTCGCCCGAGGCCGCCGCGCCGCGCGTGGGAGACACCGTGGGTGCCCAGGTGCTGAACGCCCACACCTGCTGCTATGACGCGGCCGAGGAACTGATTTCATGAGCACAACGACCAAGCCGGTGAACCAGAAGGCCTGGTTCCTGATCCTGCCGGTGTTCATCTGCGTGGCCTTCTCGGCCATCCTGCCGCTGATGACGGTGGTGAACTACTCGGTGCAGGACATCATCAGCCCCGAGCGCCGCGTCTTCGTGGGCACCGAGTGGTTTGCCAACGTGATGCGCGACGAAGACCTGCATGCCGCGCTGTGGAACCAGCTGCGCTTCTCGCTGGCTGTGTTGCTGGTGGAGCTGCCCATGGGCATCATGCTGGCGCTGGCCATGCCGGCCGATGGCTGGAAGGCCTCGGCCACGTTGGTGATCGTGGCGCTCTCGTTGCTCATCCCCTGGAACGTGGTGGGCACGATCTGGCAGATCTTCGGCCGCGCCGACATCGGCCTGATGGGCCATGCGCTGCAGGCCCTGGGCATTGAATACAGCTACACCGGCGACGCCACGCACGCCTGGCTCACCGTGCTGCTGATGGACGTGTGGCACTGGACGCCGTTGGTGGCGCTGCTGGCCTACGCCGGCCTGCGCAGCATCCCCGACGCCTACTACCAGGCCGCACGCATCGACGGTGCCAGCAAGTTCGCGGTGTTCCGCTACATCCAGCTGCCCAAGATGCGCGGCGTGCTGATGATCGCGGTGCTGCTGCGCTTCATGGACAGCTTCATGATCTACACCGAGCCCTTCGTGCTCACCGGCGGCGGCCCCGGCAATGCCACCACCTTCCTCAGCCAGTACCTCACGCAAAAGGCCGTGGGCCAGTTCGACCTGGGGCCGGCGGCGGCCTTCTCGCTGATCTATTTCCTCATCATCTTGCTGTTCTGCTTCGTGCTCTACAACTGGATGCAGCGCCTGGGCCAGGCCGAGAAAGAGGCGCAGTCATGAACACCGGCAGGTTCCAGAAGCGTTCGCTGTTCCTTATCGTCTACATCGTCTTCGCGCTGCTGCCCATCTACTGGATGGTGAACATGAGCTTCAAGACGAACGAAGAGATCCTCTCGTCGTTCAGCCTGTGGCCGCAGCACTTCACCTGGGCCAACTACAAGACCATCTTCACCGACGAGAGCTGGTACTCGGGCTACATCAACAGCCTGATCTACGTGGCCATCAACACGGTGATCTCGATCACCGTGGCCCTGCCCGCCGCCTATGCCTTCAGCCGCTACAGCTTCCTGGGCGACAAGCACGTGTTCTTCTGGTTGCTCACCAACCGCATGACGCCGCCTGCGGTCTTTTTGCTGCCGTTCTTCCAGCTCTACACCACGGTGGGGCTGATGGACACGCACATTGCCGTGGCGTTGGCGCACTTGCTGTTCAACGTGCCGCTGGCGGTGTGGATTTTGGAAGGCTTCATGAGCGGCATCCCGCGCGAGATCGACGAAACCGCCTACATCGACGGCTACAGCTTCCCGCGCTTCTTCCTCACCATCTTCCTGCCACTGATCAAGGCGGGGGTGGGCGTCACCGCCTTCTTCTGCTTCATGTTCAGCTGGGTGGAGCTGCTGCTGGCGCGCACGCTCACCAGCGTCAACGCCAAGCCCATCGTGGCCACGATGACGCGCACGGTCAGCGCCAGCGGCATGGACTGGGCCACGCTGGCCGCCGCCGGCGTGCTTACCATCGTGCCCGGGGCGATCGTGATCTGGTTTGTGCGCCACTACATCGCCAAGGGCTTCGCCATGGGCAGAGTTTGAGGAGACATCACCATGTTTGACTGGATGGTCTGGACCCTGCCGGTGGCAGTGTTCTTCTGCTGCATCGCGCTGATGCTGGTGGGCATGACGGTGTGGGAGATCAAGTCGCCCACCACGCTGCGCAAGGGCTTTCTGCCCATCGCCACCACGCGCGGCGACCGGCTGTTCATCGGCCTGCTCAGCGCGGCCTACATCAACCTTGCGTTTGTGGGCATGGCCGGCTGGATCGCCCAGTGGCTGAGCCTGGAGAGCGAACCCAGCATCTGGGTCAGCTTCGTGCTGTCCATGCTCAGCCTGGCGCTGGTGATGAAGAAGGGTTGAGTTTCAAAACGGGAATCCGGCCCGGACCTGCCCCGGGGCCGTGGTGTCCCACCGCAGATCGGGGCAGCCCTGTTGTTTGAACGTTCGAGGAGACACACCATGAAGATGCGTTACACCGCGCTGAGCCTGGCCGCCATCTGCGCCCTGGCCAGCCACGGCGCCTGGGCCGGTGAGGCCGAGGCCAAGAAGTGGATCGACAGCGAGTTCCAGCCGTCCACGCTGAGCAAGGATCAGCAGGCCGCCGAGATGAAGTGGTTCATCGACGCCGCAGCCAAGCTCAAGGCCAAGGGCGTGAAGGAGATTGCGGTGGTGTCCGAAACCATCACCACCCACGAGTACGAGAGCAAGACCCTGGCCAAGGCCTTCACCGAGATCACCGGCATCACCGTCAAGCACGACCTGATTCAGGAAGGCGACGTGGTGGAGAAGTTGCAGACCTCGATGCAGTCGGGCAAGAGCATCTACGACGGCTGGATCTCGGACTCTGACCTGATCGGCACGCACTACCGTTACGGCAAGATCATGAACCTCACCGACTACATGGCCGGTGCGGGCAAGGAGTTCACCAACCCCGGGCTGGACCTGAAGGACTTCATCGGCACCAGCTTCACCACCGCGCCCGACGGCAAGCTCTACCAGCTGCCCGACCAGCAGTTCGCCAACCTGTACTGGTTCCGCGCCGACCTGTTTGCGCGCCAGGATCTGAAGGACAAGTTCAAGGCCAAGTACGGCTATGACTTGGGCGTGCCGCTGAACTGGAGCGCCTACGAGGACATTGCGGCCTTCTTCAGCGAAGACGTGAAGACCATCGACGGCAAGCCCATCTATGGCCACATGGACTACGGCAAGAAGGACCCCAGCTTGGGCTGGCGCTTCACCGACGCCTGGCTGAGCATGGCCGGCACCGCCGACAAGGGCATCCCCAACGGCATGCCGGTGGACGAATGGGGCATACGCGTGGCCGCTGACAAGTGCACGCCGGTGGGGGCCTCGGTGGAGCGCGGTGGCGCCACCAACTCGCCTGCCGCCGTGTACGCGCTGACCAAGTACGTGGACTGGATGAAGAAGTACGCGCCCAAGGACGCCAGCGGCATGACCTTTGGCGAGGCCGGCCCGGTGCCGGCGCAGGGCCAGATCGCACAGCAGATCTTCTGGTACACGGCCTTCACCGCGGACATGACCAAGAAGGGCCTGCCGGTGGTGAACGCCGACGGCACACCGAAGTGGCGCATGGCCCCCGGCCCCAACGGACCTTACTGGAAGCAGGGCATGCAGAACGGCTACCAGGACGTGGGCTCGTGGACCTTCTTCAAGGACCACGACGCCAACAAGACAGCTGCAGCCTGGCTCTACGCCCAGTTCGTGACGGCCAAGACCGCGTCGCTGAAAAAGACCCTGGTGGGGCTGACGCCGATCCGCGAGTCCGACATCCGCTCCAAGGCCATGACCGACATGGCGCCCAAGCTGGGCGGCCTGGTGGAGTTCTACCGCAGCCCCGCCCGCGTGGCCTGGACGCCCACCGGCACCAACGTGCCCGACTACCCCAAGCTGGCCCAGCTGTGGTGGAAGAACGTGGCCCAGGCCGTGACGGGTGAGAAGACCCCGCAAGGCGCGATGGACAACCTGGCCAAGGAGATGGACGACGTGATGGCCCGCCTGGAGCGCGCCGGCATGGCCCACTGCCCGCCCAAGCTCAACAAGAAGGAAACCGCCGCCAAGTGGCTCAGCGACAAGGGCGCCCCTTGGGCCAAGCTGCCCAACGAGAAACCCAAGGGCGAAACCATCGCCTACGACACGCTGCTGAACGCCTGGAAGGCCGGCAAGGTGCGCTGAGGCCCGTGCAGCCCATGGCCAGGCGCACTGCCTGGCCATGAACCGGAACGCCGCACGCCACCCTTCAGATGCGCGTGGTCAGTTGCAGCCAAGCGTCTGGAAGGCGTTCGTTCACCAGAGTTTCCAGTGCTTTGTCGGTGCCGGTGAGGATGGCCAGGCCCATCAGCAACATCAACAGCGCGAACCCGCGCCGCATCACGTCGGCATGCGCCAACACCCAGCCGCGCGCCTTGCCAAAGCCGGCGCGCGAGGCATAGGCCGCCAACACCAGGGGCGTGGCCGCGCCCAAGCCGAACAGGCTGAGCAGCAGCGTGCCCCGCGCGGCGCCCCCTTCACTGGCCACCAGCGTCAGCGCCGAGCCCAGCAGCGGGCCGGAGCAGGGGCTCCACACCAGGCCCAGCAGCGTGCCAAGCCCGAAGGCTCCCAGCAGCGAGCTGCGGTCCAGGCCCGAGGCGGCATGGTCGGCACGGCTGGCCAGGGGCGACATCCAGGCGGTGAACCGCTCGTTCAGTGCTGGCACCAGCATCACCAGGCCAAAGGCGATGAACAGCCAGGCGCCGGCCACGCGCACCTGGCCGGGGTCCAGGCCGATGGCATCGCCGGCCACACCCACCAGCAGGCCCAGCAACGCGAAGGCGCTGGCCATGCCCGCGCCCATGGCCAGCGGCGCGGCGCGGTGGCCTTGCAGCGCACCGCCCAGCACCAGTGGCAGCAGCGGAAACACACAGGGGCTGAGCGTGGTGAGCGCGCCTGCGGCCAGGCTCAGGCCGGCCTCGGTCAGGGTGGTCATGGTCAGTGCGGATGCAAGGTCACTGCGCCGACTGCAGCAGCGTCGTCAGCGCCTCGGCCTGGGTCTCGCCCGAGCTGCGGGCCTTTTCGGTGGCACCCTTGTAGACGATGAGCGTGGACTGCCGCTGCACTTTCAGCTGCTTCTTCAGCGCCACCTCCTTGTCGTAGTCGGCCACCAGCACGGTGATGTTGGGCGACTTGGCGTCGGCCTGCATGGCCTTGAGCACCTTGGTCTGCGCCGCGCAGGTGGGGCACCAGGTGGCGTGGAAGTGCAGGGCCACCGGCTCACCAGCCTGCTGGGCCTTGGCCAGGGCCTGGGCGCTGTACGGAGCCAGGGTCAGCGCCTGCGCCAGGGCCGAGCTGAGCAGAAGGGCTGTGGCCAGCAGGGGGCGTGCAAATCGGGTGCAATGCATGGGTGCGGTCTCCTGTAAAAAAAGGCGCTCAGTCTGAGGCCTGACACCTTCTCAGTCGACCCAACGGGTCATTCCTTACACCCCACCCCCATCGCCATGAACATCACTTTCGTTTCCGACGTGGTCTGCCCCTGGTGCGCCATCGGCCTGGCTTCGCTCGAACTGGCCCTGGAACGCGTGGGCGACAGCCTGGGCCCCATAGCGCTGCGCTTCGAACCCTTCGAGCTGAACCCGCAGATGCCGGACGAGGGCGAAGACCTGACGGAGCACCTCAGCCGCAAGTACGGCATCACCGAAGACCAGATACGGGCCAACCAAGCCAGCATCCAGGAGCGCGCGGCTGGCGTGGGTTTTGACATGCGCATGGGCCAGCGCACGCGCATCTGGAACACCTTCGACGCCCACCGTTTACTTCACTGGGCCGGCGAGCTGGGGGCTGACGAGCAGCGCGCACTGAAGAATGCGCTGCTTGCGGCCTACTTCACCGAGGGCGAAAACCCTGGCGCACGCGCTGTGCTGCTGAGGGCCGCCGCTGCGGCAGGGCTGGACGCCGCTGCGGCCGCCGAGCTGCTGGACAGTGGCCGCTGCGCCGACGAGGTGCGCGAACACGAAACCATGTGGCAACAGGCCGGCATACGTTCGGTGCCCAGCATCATCATCAACAACAAGCACCTGATCTCGGGCGGCCAGCCACCCGAGGTGTTCGAGCAGGCGCTGCGGCAGATCGCGGCCCAGGGCGGCTGAGCCCTCAGTCAAATGTGACGGACACACAGCAGAAGTTCACCGGCTGCTGGCCCTTCATGGGCGGGTCAAAACGCCAGGTGGGCAGCGAACGCATCATCATCAGACCCAGGCTGGCAGGTGGCACCACGCCCATGGTGGATCCCAGGTGCTTGAGCTGCGTCTGGATCAGATAGCCCTCGGTGTTGATGCCAAACCTCAGGGTGACCTCGGCGCCTTGCGGCGGCGCCACAGGGAACTGTGCACGCCGGAGCTGCAGCGGCCCGTCCAGCCCGGCCGGCAGTTGCCCGGCCAGGGCTTGGGCAGCGTGGTCGAACTCGTCCTGCCGCGCCCAGGGCCCGCCTTCCGACAAATGCACGCGCACTTCAATGTCTTGACTGACACGCACCTGCTGCGGCACCCCATCCGGCGTGGCGCAGGACGCCGTCACCAGGACCAAGCTGCCACTGGCCACGGCCCTGCAGGTCAGGCCTGGCAGGGCGACAGCCGCAAGCTGAAACAGGTAGCGCAAGGAAGACCTAGGCCGCTGGGGCAGGTGGCGACGCATCGCCCGCAGACTTGCGCATGGAACCCGTCACCAGGTCGAAACGGAACATGCGGCACTCGATGGGGCCGTTCCACATCGGCACGCGCCGGCTCTCCCTCAGCCGCATCAGCGTGGGCAGCTTGGGCTCGGGGGTGAGCACCCAGGCCGTCCAGCCGGCGTAGCCCTTCTTCCAGTGCGCCGCCAGGCGGGCGTAGAACTCGCCCGCGTCGGCCGCGCCTTCGAACTTCTCGCCTTGCGTGCCCTGCTCGGGGAAGCGGCCGGGGCCCTGCCCAGAACCCTTGGGCGCGATGCGTTCACCATAGGGTGGGTTCATCAGGATGGTGCCGGCCGCCGCAGGGGCCGGGCGCTGCAGGGCGTCGGCGGTCTTGAAATCGATGGCCCCCAGCACCCCGGCGCGCTCCGCGTTGCGGGTGGCGAAGTCGGTCATGCGAAAGCTCACGTCACCGGCCCAGATGGGCACGGCGGGGGCGTGCACGCCGGCCTCGGCCGCTTCCTTCATCTCGCGCCAGGCGCGCAAGTGGTCGCGGAAGGGCATGAGCTTCTCGAACGCGAAACGGCGGTGCAGGCCGGGTGCGATGCCGCAGGCGATCTGCGCGGCCTCTATGGCGATGGTGCCGGCGCCGCAGCAGGGGTCGAGCATGCCGCCGTCTTCTTCGCGGCCCTGCCAGCCAGCGGCGGCCAGCATGGCGGCGGCCAGGGTTTCCTTCAGCGGAGCCTCGCCCTTCACCTCGCGCCAGCCGCGCTTGAACAAGGCCTCGCCCGACAGGTCCACGCTCAGGCTGGCGTGCCCAGGGCCCAGGTGCAGGGCCAGCGCCAGATCGGGAAAGCGCGTGTCGACGCTGGGGCGCTCGCCGGTGGCGTCGCGCATCACGTCGCACACGGCGTCCTTGATGCGCAGCGCGGCGAAGTTCAGGCTTTGCAGCGGGCAGCGCCAGGCCGAGGTGTCCACGCGCAGCGTGTTGCGCGGCGTGATCCAGCTGGTCCAGCGCACCTGGCGGGCCAGGTCGTACAGGTCGTGCTCGTCCTGGTAGGGGCCATCGATCACCTGCCACAGCACACGCTGCGCCAAGCGGCTGCCCAGGTTCAAACGCATGGCCTCGGGGATGCCGCCGTCCACATACACGCCACCGCGGCCGGCCTCGATGGGCGTGCCGGCGGGCAACAGGCGTGCGCACTCATCGACAAGGTAGGGCTCGACGCCCGCGGCGCAGGGCAGGAACAGGGTCATATGGCTTTGCGCAGGTTGGCAGGCGCGATCTTGAGCGCCTCGCGGTACTTGGCCACGGTGCGCCGTGCCACCTGGATGCCCTGCTCTTCGAGCATGTCGGCGATCTGGCTGTCGGACAGCGGCTTGACGATGTTCTCGGCCGCCACGAACTGCTTGATCAGCGCGCGCACCGCCGTGCTGCTGGCGTTGCCGCCGGCGTCGGTGTTGAGCGAGGAGCCGAAGAAATACTTCAGTTCGAAGGTGCCGAACGGCGTGTTCATGTACTTGGCCGTGGTGACGCGCGAGATGGTGGACTCGTGCAGGCCCAGCTCATCGGCAATCTCGCGCAGGACCAGCGGCTTCATCGCGATCTCGCCGTGCGTGAAGAAGGCCTTTTGCCGCTCGACGATGGCAGAGCTGACGCGCAGGATGGTGTCAAACCGTTGCTGGATGTTGCGGATGAACCAGCGCGCCTCTTGCAGCCGGGCCGAGAGGCTGCCGCCGCCACGCTGGCCACGGATGGCCTGGGCGTACAGGTCGCTCACCTTGAGCTTGGGCATCACGTCGGGGTTGAGCGTGGCCTTCCAGTTGCGGCCGCTCTTCACCACGATCACGTCGGGGATGATGATCAGCGCCTCGGCCCGCGCAAACGGCCGGCCAGGCTTGGGCTCGCAGGCCACGATCAGGCCCTGCGCCTGCTTCACCGTGGCTTCATCGCAGTGGGTGAGGTTGGCCAGCTTGCGCAAATCGCGCCGGGCCAGCAGATCGAGGTGGCTGCGGCAGATGGCCATGGCGCACTCGCGCGCCGGGCTGGCCGGCTGGTTGCGCAGTTGCAGGCACAGGCAATCGCCCAGGTTGGCCGCGCCCACGCCGGCGGGCTCCAGGCTTTGCAGCCATTTCAGGCCGCAGCGCAATTGGTCGAGCAGATCCTCGCGCGCTTCTTCGCCGTGGATGCCCAGGGCATCGGCCATGCGCTCGGCAATGTCTTCCAGCGTGCCATCGAGGTAGCCATCGTCGTTCAACGACTCGATCAGCACGTGCACCGAGGCCGCGTCCTTGTCTGAGAGGCGCATGCCCGAGAGCTGCTGGCGCAGATGGTCTTGCAGCGAGGGCGCATCACCGGCGCGCTCCTGCGACTCATAGTCTTCGTCGCCGCTGCCGCTGCCGCTGCCCGAGCCGCTGGAGGGCGTCTCGCGGATGCCGTCGAAGTCGTCGCGCTCGGTGCCGTTCTCCCAATCAACGCGCTCGGTGGTGCCGAAGTCGGCGCTGTCCATGCCGGCCGGCTCGTCGCCGCCCTCGCCCACGCTGCTGCCAGGGGCATCGGCCTCTTCGCGGGTGCTGGTGGTGCTGCGGTCGAGCGCGCCGAACTCGTAGGGCGTGGCGTCTTCCTCGGGTTCGAGGAAGGGGTTCTGTTCGAGCATCTGCTCGATTTCCTGGTGCAGCTCCAGCGTGGAGAGTTGCAGCAACCGGATCGACTGCTGCAACTGCGGGGTCAGCGCCAGATGCTGCGAAAGGCGGACTTGCAGGGTGGGTTTCATGTGAGGGACTGCTTCTTCACATGCGGAAGTGTTCGCCGAGATAGACGCGGCGCACGTCCGGGTTCTCGATGATTTGCGCGGGGGTGCCTTCGGCCAGCACACTGCCCTCGCTGATGATGTAGGCGCGGTCGCAGATGCCCAGCGTCTCGCGCACGTTGTGGTCGGTGATCAGCACACCGATGCCACGGCCCTTGAGGAAGCTGATGATGCGCTGGATCTCGATCACCGCGATCGGGTCGACACCGGCAAAGGGCTCGTCGAGCAGGATGAAGCGCGGCTGCGTGGCCAGCGCGCGTGCGATCTCCACGCGGCGGCGCTCGCCACCCGAAAGCGCCGGGGCCGGTGAATCACGCAGGCTGGTGAGGCTGAGGTCGTGCAACAGGCCATCGAGCTGGCGCTGGATCTCGGCCGCCGGCAGGCGCTTGCCGTCGGGGCCATATTGCAGCTCCAGTACGGCGCGGATGTTTTCATCCACCGTGAGCTTGCGGAAGATGGACGCCTCTTGCGGCAAATAGCTCAGCCCCAGACGCGAGCGCTGGTGGATGGGCATGCGCTGCACCGACTGGCCGTCAATGAAGATCTCGCCCGCGTCGCAGCGCACCAGGCCCACCACCATGTAGAAGGTCGTCGTCTTGCCAGCGCCGTTGGGGCCCAGCAGGCCCACCACCTCGCCGGCATTCACGGCCAGGTGCACGCTTTTCACCACGGTGCGGGGGCCATAGGCCTTGCGCAGGCCGGATGCCTCCAGGCGGCTCACACCACTTGGCGGGGCCGTGGCGGGAGCAACTGCGGTCAACGCGCGTCTCCGGCCGGTGGCTTCACCAGTTGCAGGGGTGGGGCGGAAGCGGCGGTGTCCACGTTGCGCGGCACAAAGACCAGGCGGGCGCGGCCGTCGGATCCGCCCGACTTGCCGGTGCTGGCGCTGCCTTCGAAGGTGACGGTGTCGCTGGGCTGGTCGTAGACGATGGCCGAGGCGCTGGCCTCGTCGGTCACCACCCCGGCACGCACCAGGCGCATCTTGGCGCCGCCCGAGAAACGCACGCGGTCGGCGCCGCCGTCGTAGTCGATGCGCTGGGCCTCGGCTTCGATGTATTCGTCGGGCCGGTCGCGCTTCTGGCGAAAGCTGGCCGGCTTGGTGGCGCTGCCAGTGGCGGCGGCCAGCGGGCGGCCCTGGGCGTCTTCCCGGATTTCGACCTTGTCTGCCTTGATCTGCAAGCTGCCCTGGCTCACCACCACGTTGCCGCTGATGCTGGTGGTGTGCTTGGCCAGATCGGCCTGCACAGCCTGTTTGCCGTCGCTTTCCACCACCAGCGGCTTGCTGCGGTCGGCCTTCTCGGCCCACGCGCAAACGGGCAGGGCCAAAGCCAGCACCAGGGCGGCCTGCTGCCAGGTCAGCGGGGAGGAATTCGAGGGCATGGGAGCTGAATATTCTGCGGCATGAAACTTGCAGAACATTCTACGGTGCCCAGCCCAGCCCGGGGTGGGCCAGCGCCGCGAAAAACTGGCCTTGTCGCAGGGCCGAAACTCCCCACGCGCCGATGCCGGCGCGTCAGATGCAGGTCAGCCGAGCTTGCGCGCCTGGGCAATGAGGTAGTCGGCCACCAGCAAGGTGCGCTCGTGGCTACCGGCTTCGGCGCCGGTGGTCCAGCGGCCCTGGATGCCCAGCATGGGCACGGCATCCACGCGGTAGTCGTCGGCCAGTTGCTTGGCTTGGCGCACCTTGGTCTGCACGCCGAAAGACTTCATGGCGTCCACCAGCTTGGCGCCATCGGCGCCGTTGGCGGCGGCCAAGGCCAGCACATCGGCATCGCGGGCGATGTTCTTGTGCTCCACATGCATGGCGGCAAACACCTTGCGGTGCAGGGTGTCGAGCTGGTTGGTGGCCTCGACCGCGAAGTACAGGCTTTGCAGAAACTCCCACTGTGGCCGCTGGAAAAACACCGGCACCCGGCGGAACTTCACATCGGCCGCCAGACGCTTGCTCCAGGGCTCGACCAGCGGCTCCAGCGCGTTGCAATGCGGGCAGGCGTAGGAGAAGAACTCCACCACCTCGATCTTGTCGGGGGTGGACACCGGCACGGCCTGCGCCAGGCGCTTGTAGTGCTGGCCTTCCACCGGCCCGCCTTGGGCTTGCGCTGCAGGCGCCACCGTCAAGACGCCCAGCGCACCCAGGCTACCGAGTCCCACAGAAAATTCGCGGCGCTTCATCGTGTGCATCCTTGTCTGATCAGAGCAGAAAGAGTCGGGCCTGGCTCGCAAAGTTCAACGCGGGCGGTCCACGCGCACCAGAGCTGCGTCGGTGCCCATGCCCTTCAAGTGGTCTTGCTGGGCTTCGGCCTCCTCGCGGGCATCGAACGGGCCCAGGCGCACGCGGTAGACGGTGCGGCCACCTTGCTCGCGCTCGGTGACTTTGGTGCCGATGCCCTGGATGGCCAACTTGGCGCGTTGCTGCTCGGCATCGTCGGCACTGGAAAACGCCCCGGCCTGCACGAAATAGACAAAAGGCTCGGCCCCCGGTTTGGCCGGTGCCGAGGCCTTGGCGGCGGGTGCGCTGGCGGGCATCTGGCCGGCCAGGATGGCGGCCGGGTCGCGGGTGGATTTGGGCGCAGCGTCGCTGGCGGCCTTGGCAGCCGCCTCGCCCTTGGCGGCCCGGCGTTCGGCGGCGGCACTGGCCGCGTCCGCTGACCCATCCGCCGCCGAGGCGGCGGGCTGCAGCGGTGCCGGCGGCGTCTGCTTGCCGGCCAGCGGCGCGTTCGGATCCCAGTTCTTGTTGCGCTCGGCCTCGGCGGCGTCTTGCTCGGGCGTGCGGTGCGGCACCTTGTCGACGAAGGGCACCGGCACCTTGGCGATGTACAGCGCCACGCCCAGCGCCAGGGCCAAACCCAGCAACAGGCCGATGATGATGCCCAGCACCAGCCCGCCACGCTGGCCGGCCCTCTCACTCTGGTTCTTGAACACGCTCATTCGGTCTCCGTCGGTTGTTCGCGGTGCATCTGGTCGGGCGCGCTCACACCCAGCAGCGCCAGGGCGTTGCGCAGCACCTGGCGGGTGGCCGCCAGCAGGGCCAGGCGGGCGCGGGCCAGGGCCAGGTCGTCCACCAGAAAGCGTTCGGCCGCGTAGTAGCTGTGGAATGCCGCCGCCAGGTCGCGCAGGTAGAAGGCCACGTCGTGCGGAGCCAGGTCGCGTGCGGCGCTGCTCAGCATCTCCGGGTAGTCGGCCAGCTTGAGCATCAGCGCCAGTTCGGTGGGTGCGGCCAGCAGGCTCAGGTCGGCAACATTCAGCGCGGCCTCGTCCACACCCTGCGTGGCGCCCTGCGCCAGCACCGAGCAGATGCGTGCATGCGCGTACTGCACGTAGAACACCGGGTTCTCGTCGTTCTGCTTCAGGGCCTGGTCGATGTCGAAGGTGAACTCGGTGTCGGCCTTGCGGCTGATCAGGAAGTAGCGCACCGCATCCTTGCTGGTCCAGGCTATCAGGTCGCGCAGCGTCACATAGCTGCCGGCGCGCTTGCTGATCTTCACTTCCTCGCCGCCGCGCAGCACGCGCACCATGGTGTTGAGGACGTAGTCGGGGTAGCCGGCGGGGATGCCCAGGCCCTGGCCCTGCAGGCCGGCGCGCACGCGGGCGATGGTGCCGTGGTGGTCGGTGCCCTGGCAGTTGATGACCTTGCCGTAGCCGCGCTCGAACTTGTTCACGTGGTAGGCCACGTCGGGCACGAAATAGGTGTAGGTGCCGTCGGACTTGCGCATCACGCGGTCCTTGTCGTCGCCGTCTTCGGTGGTGCGCAGCCACAGCGCGCCGTCCTGCTCATAGGTCTTGCCGGCGTCCACCAGGCGCTGCACGGTCTGCTCGACCTTGCCGCTGGTGTACAGGCTGCTTTCCAGGAAGTAGCTGTCGAACTGAACGCCGAAGGCTTGCAGGTCCAGGTCTTGTTCATGGCGCAAATAGGCCACGGCAAACTGGCGAATGCCGTCCAGGTCGGCCGTATCGCCCGAGGCGGTGAACTCGCGGTCGTCGGCCTTCACGGTCTTCTTCGCCATGAAGTCAGCCGCGATGTCGGCGATGTAATCGCCGTTGTAGGCGCTCTCGGGCCAGCCGGCGTCACCGGGCGCCAGGCCCTGGATGCGGCTCAGCGTGGAGTTGGCCAACGTGGCGATCTGCACGCCCGCGTCGTTGTAATAGAACTCGCGGGTCACGTCGTAACCCTGGGTCTCAAAGAGATGGCACAGGCTGTCGCCCAGCGCGCCCTGGCGGGCGTGGCCCACGTGCAGCGGGCCGGTGGGGTTGGCGGAAACAAACTCCACCATCAGCTTGTGGCCGTTGGCGGGTTGGCGGCCAAAGCCCCCGGCGCCCTGCAGCACTTCGGCCACCACGGCCTGCTTGGCGGCCGGGGCCAGGCGCAGGTTGATGAAACCGGGGCCAGCGATGTCCAGCGCGCTCACCCAGCGTTGCACCGCCGGCTGAACCTGAAGCGCGGCAATGAGCTGCTCGGCCACCGCACGCGGGTTGGAGCGCAGCGGCTTGGCCAACTGCATGGCGGCCGTGATGGCCAGGTCGCCATGCGCCGCCTGCTTGGGCGACTCGAACTGCGGGTTGAAGGGGACGCCCGGGGCCAGCTGCGCCACGGCAGCGGCCAGCGCGCTTTGCAGCTCTGCCTTGGCTTGGATCATGGGGCGGGATTCTACGGTTGGCCCCCCGCCCGGCCCTTGCGACACCCATCACGGGGGTCAATTTCGCATCGCATCGGCCGATACATCCCAGGCCACATGACCACTTCAACCACCACTCGCCATCCCCAGAGCACCGTGCCGCAAGCCCGCCCGGACGAGCCGACGATGATCGGCAAGTACCGCGTGCTGCAGCGCCTGGGCGAAGGTGCGACCAGCGAGGTCTGGCGCGCGCACGACGACTTTCATGGGCGCGACGTGGCCATCAAGCAAGTGCACGCCACCGAGGGCCGCAGCGCCAGCGAGCTGCACTTTGCCTCGCACTTCTTCGCCGCCGAGGCGGCCCTGGTGGGCAAGCTCAACCACCCGAACGTGGTGCAGATCTACGACGCGGTGGACGACCCCGTGGGCGGCTCCTACCTAGTGATGGAGTACGTGCCGGGTGTCACGCTGCGCGGCTTTTGCCGCCCCGACCGCCTGCTGCCGCTGGAGCAGGTGGTGGAAATCGGCTTCAAGTGCGCGATGGCACTGGACTATGTGTGGCGCCAGGGCCTGATCCACCGCGACGTGAAGCCAGCCAACATCCTGGCCGTGACCGAGGGCGACGAGGTCATCGACGTGAAGATCAGCGATTTCGGCAGCGTACTGAACCTCGAGTCCGACCGCACCCAGATCCACCGCGTGGGCTCGCTGGCCTACATGTCGCCCGAGCAGCTGGATGGCGCCGCGCTCGACTGCCGGGCCGACATCTATTCGCTGGCCGCCGTGCTGTACCACCTGATCTCGGGCCATGCACCGTTCGAGGCCGACACCCAGGGCGCGCTGCTGAACCTGATCTGCCACGCCGAGCCTGTGCCGCTGAGCGACCGCCGCACCGACATCAGTCCAGCCCTGAACCAAACGATCTGCGGCGCCCTGGCCAAACGGGCCGCCGACCGCCCAGCCGACTGGGACACCTTTGCCAGGCAGCTCTCGGCGCTGATCGTGAACCACGACGTGCCGCGCAGCAAGCTGCAGCAATTGATGGACACCGAGCGCTTCACGCTGCTGCGCAAGCTGGAGTTCTTTGCCGATTTCGGCGACGTGCAGCTCTGGGAGGTGGTGCGCCGCGCCCGCTGGCAGCGCTTCCACTTTGGCCACAAGCTCTACAGGCGTGGCCAGGAGGGCCGGCAGTTCCACATCCTGGCCCAAGGCGAGGTGGAGGTGTGGCGCGACGCACTGCGCGTGGCCACGCTGGGTGCCGGCACCTCGGTGGGCGAGATGGCCTACCTGGCCCCCAGCCCCGAGCTGCGGTTGCACAGCACCGACGTGGTGGTGACCGAGCCCTGCACCACCATCTCGTTCACGCCCGACACCCTGGCCCAGCTCAGCCCCGATACCCGGGGCCGTTTCGACGCTGCCTTCATCAAGGTGCTGGTGCGGCGTTTGCACGCCGCGCACGAGGCGCTGGCGCACCCCAGGCGAATTCTCTAGCCAAAGGACTTGTTGTCTGACCGGCAACAGACTTTGCGCAAATTCACGCCAGCCCTGTGCACCAATGGCCACTCAGGGCCGTTGCCGGGTTGCCGCCGTCGATGGGCTCTGTTTGAATCGCCGTCGGCGCAACGCCAACCCACTCTGTCAAACCGCTAGGAAGGATTCCCACATGAAGCACCTGATCACCGCCGCCCTGCTGGCCACCGCCGTCTTCGCCGCCTCGGCCCAGACCGCCGCACCGGCCGCCGCCGCCGCACCTGCGGAAGCCAAGGCCCCCACCAAGCAGCAAAGCAAGATGGGCCAGTGCAACACCGACGCAGCCGACAAGAAGGGCGACGAGCGCAAGGCCTTCATGAAGGAATGCCTGAGCGCCAAGAAGGACGGCCGCACCGCCCAGCAAGAAAAGATGAAGACCTGCAACGCCGATGCCAAGACCAAGGCGCTGAAGGGCGACGAGCGCAAGGCCTTCATGAAGGAATGCCTGAGCGCCAAGTAAGCACTCCGCAGTCCCTGCCCAAAGCCCGGTTCGCCGGGCTTTGTTGTTTCCAGGGCCTATACCGTGCCCACGCCGCGCGCCAGCAGCACCGCCAGTGCGGGGATGATGAGCATGCCGTGCGAGGCCCGCATCACCAGCTTGCGCACAGCCGCCACTTCGTCTGCGCCGGGCAGCGCGGCCCCGGCGGCGGCCCAGCGTGCATAGGCCTTGCCAGGCGCCACCGCAGCCCAACCCAGCAGGGCCAAGCCGGCCAGCTTGCCCCAGAGCAGCGGCTGCAAGCCGTACCAGTGCACGCCCTTCACGCCAAGGCCCATGCGCAGCAAACCGGTGAGCAGCAGTGCTGCCAGCGTGATCAAGTAGACCCTGTTCACCAGCTTGAGGCGCTGCACGGCGGCGGCATTGAGCCACTCGGCACGCAGCAGGGCAGCCTGGCTGGTGGAGAACACCACCATGGCCAGCACGGCGGCGAGGTGGAGGTAGGCGAGGGTGGCTTCTAACAGCATGGCGGCAGTATCGGTGGGCTGCGGGGCTGGCGTCGCAAGGCCCCGGTTTCAATGGGGGCGCCGCCAGTAGTCCGTATCGCCAAAACTGTGCTTGAGAAAGTCGATCCACAGCCGCACCCGCAGTGGCAAGTGGCGCGCGCTGGGAAAGATGGCATAGATGCCGTTGGGCGGCGCGGCAAAGTCGTCCAGCACGCTCACCAGGCGGCCCGCCGCCAACTCGCCCTGCACCTCCCAGGTGCTGCGCCAGGCCAGGCCCAGGCCCTGCAGGCACCACTCGTGCAGCACCTGGCCGTCGCTGCAGTCCAGTCGGCCGCCGGGGCGCAAATGCGTCAAGGCGCCACCCTCCAAGAAGGCCCAGCCCCGGGTCTGGCTGGCGTCGGAGCTGAGGGTCAGGCATTGGTGGCGCACCAGGTCGGCCGGGCTGGCTGGCGTGCCGGCTCGCTTCAGGTAGGCCGGCGTGGCCACGCAGAGCCGGCGGTTGTCGGCCAGGCGCACGCTGACCAGGCTGGAATCGGGCATGTCGCCCACCCGCACGGCGCTGTCGAAGCCCTCGTTGACGATGTCCACGACGCGGTCGCTGAGGTTCAGCGACAGGCTCACGTCGCTGTGCTCGGCCAGGAAGCCCGGCACCAGCGGCGCCACGTGGCGGCGGCCAAAACCGGCCGGCGCGGTGACACGCAAGTGACCACTGGCTTTCACGCCACCCTCTGAAACACTGGCTTCGGCGTTGTTGAAGTCGGTGATCAGGCGCTGGCAGTCTTCCAGGAAGGCGCTGCCTTCGTGGGTCAGTGAGAGGCGCCGCGTGGTGCGCAGCAGCAGCTTCACACCCAGGCGCGCCTCCAGCGCGTCCATGCGCCGGCCGATGACCGCCGGGGCCACGCCCTCGGCCCCTGCTGCGGCCGTGAGGCTGCCCTTGGTGGCCACGGCAACAAAGGTCTCGATCTGCTTGAGGCGGTCCATGCCGGTTTTATTTGTGCGTCGAAGTCACGAATCCATCACTTCTGGCGCTGGTAATGGCTGGCCAAGTATCGAATAAATTGCGGGGATGGAAAAGGGCCCTGCCAAGCAACCCCCGCGCGCCGTGCTGTTCGACGCCTACGGCACGCTGTTCGACGTCTACAGCGTGGCGCTCACGGCCGAGCAGTTGTTCCCCGGCTCCGGCAATGCCCTGGCACAGCTGTGGCGCGACAAGCAGATCGACTACACGCGGCTGGTGTCGATGAGCGGCCCGCGCCATTACCAGCCGTTCTGGGCCATCACGCGCAATGCGCTGAAGTTCAGCGCCGAGAAGTTGGGCCTGGCACTGACGGCTGAAGGCGAGGAGCGGCTGATGAACCAGTACCGCCACCTCTCGGCCTTTCCCGAGAACCGCGAGGTGCTGCAGGCGCTGAAGGCGCGCGGCGTGCGCACCGGCATCCTCAGCAACGGCGATCCCGACATGCTGGCCGTGGCCGTGAAGAGCGCTGGCCTCACCGAGTTGCTGGACGAGGTGCTGAGCGTGCACGCCACCCAGACCTTCAAGACCGACCCCGCCGCCTACCAGGTGGGCGTGGACGCGTTGCAGCTGCCGCCCAGGGAAATCCTCTTCGTCTCCAGCAACGGCTGGGACGCCATCGGCGCCACCTGGTTCGGCTACACCACGCTGTGGGTCAACCGCGCCGGCGCACCGCTGGAGCGCCTGAACTGCACACCCACCCGCACCGGGCACAGCCTGCGCGAGGTGCTGGATTTCTTTCCCGCCTGATTCTTCTTTCTCTTTTCCTTCTAGACCACGAGGTTGCCCATGAACGAGCGCATCACCCAACACGGCCTGCAAGTGGCCACCGCCCTGTACAACTTCATCGAGAAGGACGTGCTGCCCGGCACCGGCGTCTCGGCCGCGCACTTCTGGCAGGGCTTTGGCCAGATCGTGGCCGACCTGGCGCCCAAGAACGCCGCGCTGCTGGCCGAGCGCGACCGTCTGCAGACTGAGCTGGACGCCTGGCACAAGGCGAATCCCGGCCCGATCAAGAACCTGCGCAAGTACCGCGCCTTCCTGGAGAAGATCGGCTACCTGGTGCCGGTGCCCGCCAAGGTGAAGGCCACCACCAAGAACGTGGATGCCGAGCTCGCCCTGCAAGCCGGCCCGCAGTTGGTGGTGCCCATCACCAACGCCCGCTACGCGCTGAACGCCGCCAACGCCCGCTGGGGCAGCCTGTACGACGCGCTGTACGGCACCGACGCGCTGCCCGAAGCCGATGGCGCCGAGAAGGGCAAGGGCTACAACCCCGTGCGTGGCGCCAAGGTCATCGAGTACGCCCGCCATGTGCTGGACCGCTGCGCGCCTCTGAAGAAGGGCTCGCACATCGATTCCACCGCCTACCGCGTGGTGGACAACGCGCTCGCCGTCACACTGAAGAACGGCCACACCGTGGGCCTGAAGAACCCGGCCCAGTTCGTGGGCTTCCAGGGCGAGATGGGTGAGCCCAGCGCCGTGCTGCTGAGCCACCACGGCCTGCACCTGGACATCCGCATCGACCGCAGCACCGTCATCGGTGGCGCCGACGCGGCCGGCGTGAGCGACCTGGTGATCGAATCGGCCCTGTCCACCATCCTCGACCTGGAAGACTCGGTGGCCGTGGTGGACGCCGCCGACAAGGTGCAGGCCTACGGCAACTGGCTGGGCATCCTCAAGGGCACGCTGACCGAGGAAGTACGCAAGGGCGACAAGGTCTTCACGCGCGGCCTCAACCCGGATCGCCTGTACACCGGCCCGCGCGGCGAAGACGTGGCCCTGCACGGCCGCTCGTTGCTGTTCGTGCGCAACGTCGGTCATTTGATGACCAACCCGGCCATCCTCTGGGGCGCTGACGGCAAAGAAATCCCCGAAGGCATCCTGGACGCCGTCATCACGACCACCATCGCCCTGCACGACATCAAGGGCAATGGCGCCAACGGCATCAAGAACACCCGCAAGGGCTCGGTCTACATCGTCAAGCCCAAGATGCACGGCCCGGCCGAAGTGGCTTTCGCCACCGAGCTGTTCGGCCGCGTGGAGAAGCTGCTGGGCCTGCCCGACAGCACCGTGAAGCTGGGCATCATGGACGAAGAGCGCCGCACCAGCGTCAACCTCAAGGCCTGCATTGCCGCGGCCGCCAGCCGCGTGGCCTTCATCAACACCGGCTTCCTCGACCGCACCGGCGACGAGATGCACACCGCCATGCAGGCCGGCCCGATGATGCGCAAGGGCGACATGAAGAGCAGCGCGTGGATCCAGGCCTATGAGCGCAGCAACGTGCTGGTGGGCCTGGAGTGCGGCCTGCGCGGCAAGGCCCAGATCGGCAAGGGCATGTGGGCCATGCCCGACCTGATGGCCGCGATGCTGCAGCAGAAGATCGCCCACCCCAAGGCCGGGGCCAACACCGCCTGGACGCCCAGCCCCACCGCCGCCACGCTGCACGCCCTGCACTACCACCAGGTGGACGTGTTCAAGGTGCAGAAGGAACTGGAGAAGACCGACGTGGACGCGGTGCGCGACGAGATCCTCACCGGCCTGCTGACCATCCCCGTGGTGAAGCAGGCCAAGTGGAGTGACGAAGAGAAGCAGCAGGAACTGGACAACAACGCCCAGGGCATCCTGGGCTATGTGGTGCGCTGGGTGGACCAGGGCGTGGGCTGCTCCAAGGTGCCCGACATCCACAACGTGGGCCTGATGGAAGACCGCGCCACGCTGCGCATCAGCAGCCAGCACATGGCCAACTGGCTGCACCACGGCGTGGTCACCAAGGCCCAGGTGAAGAGCACCTTGAAGCGCATGGCCAAGGTGGTGGACAAGCAGAACGCCGGCGACGCTGCGTACCAGCCCATGGCCAAGAACGCAGACGGCGCCGCCTACCAGGCCGCCTGCGACCTGGTGTTCAAGGGCCTGGCCCAGCCCAGCGGCTACACCGAGCCGCTGCTGCACGCCTGGCGCTTGAAGGTGAAGGCGGCGGCCTGAGCCGGTTCAGCTTTGTGAATGACAACGGCGCCTCGGGGCGCCGTTTTTCATGCCTGGTCGCCGCCCATGCCCGGGCGTTACCCGGTGGTAATCCCCGGGTGATCGCATCGCCCAAAATTTGAGCAGAAAGATAATGACGAATCACGCAAGTGATTGATGTGGAATGACTTTTTGAAGTTCCTCACTTCATTATCTTGAGCCAAAATAATGAACCCGGTCACAACTTGCCTTCGAATCGCGCAAAGCTGTCCGAACGCCGTAGCCGCTTCAAATCCACTTCAGCGGCTTTCAACACCTTGATGGCATGCACGTGGTCTTCGTACCTCGTGCCCCTGGCAGCTTTGAAATGGTTGTTCATTGCCGCCTTGGGGTTTGGCACCTGATCCGGCTTCTTGACCCTCGTCGCCTTGTAGGGGTGGGCGGCGGTCGAAAGAAACGCGCTGATGGCCTGGTCGCTTGCCAGCAGCCAGCTCTCCAACTCCTGCTCAACACAAATCAGGAAGACGGGGGCAGCTTGCAGCCCTTCCTTTGCCAAGGCGTCCAAGAGTGTCTTGCGTTCCGCTGCCCTGCAAGGTTTGTCCTTCTTGTCCGGCCAGGCAGGGCGCAAGTCCCAAACGATCAAGACGCGGTCGCACCCTTCTTCCAGCAGCTTCTTGGCCACACTCGCGGCGCCGTCCAACAACTTCAGCTTGTTGTCCAAGGTGGTTGAAACGATCTTTTCACCTGGCTTCAATTGGCCGGCCAGGTACTCACACACCTGTTTGTCCGCGCCCTGTGGCCCGCATTCAAAGACAAAGCCGATGGTCATGCAGACAACCCCGTCAGACTGCCCATGGTGTAGAGCTTGCCGGGGGCAAACTCCAGCGCCCACCGCTGCAGGCTGTCGTTGTCTGCGGGCCGGGCAAAGCGCGGGTGCCCTTGCGCGTCGCGCTCTACCACCACCAGATGCTCCAGCGTCAACAGATCAAGCAAGTACGGCGAATGGGTGATGATGATGACCTGCGTGGTGCCGGCCAAGACCGCGCTGCGGATTTCTTCCACGATCAGGTGGATGCTGCGCGGATCGAGCCCGTTTTCGATCTCTTCGACAACGATCAAGGGCGGCGGTGTCGGGTGCCGAAGTAGCGCCAACAAAGCCAGCATGCGCAGCGTGCCGGTGGACAGCAACCAGCCAGGCACTTTGTACGTGTCTTCGCTCAACTGCAGCCAGGCCTTGCGTTCGATTTCAGAAGACGACAGCGTGGGTTGAATGTCTTTGGCGTAGGGCAGCACATAGGCCATGGTTTCGACGATGCCGTCGAACGCGTTCGGGCTCTGCCGGCGCAAGTCCAACAGAAAGTCCGCCACGTTGGAGCCGTCGCTGGCCAGTCGCACCTGACCTTTGGTGCGTTGCTGCGGCACAGGCAACCCCATTCGCTCGGGGCTCAAGGTTAGGAACTGCCAGGCAAGCACCTCGTCTGCAGCGTGCACGAGGTCTTCATTCAATGAATACGGCAACATGGAACGACCAGGTCCATACGACTGCAAGCCAGCCGCTTGGTCTCGCTCGACCCAGATGCCGTCCACACCAGTCACTCGCTCACTGGCAATGAACATGTGGTTAGCTGCAGGGTCGTTGTTCACCTTCATGGCCAAGCGGGTTACCTTGCGCCGGCTCTCGCCCAAAGCGACTTCCCATGAAATCGCGTTGACCACTTTACCCATACGCTCCTTGGCTTCCTGCCCTTTGTGCCGCACGTGCTCTATACCCAGCCAACGCTGCATGGCCACGTCCAGCCCATCACGCACGATGGCCTGGTAAGTCTCCAGCGCCTCGATCAGGCTGGACTTGCCGGCACCGTTGTTGCCGATGAACGCGGTGAGCGGCCCCAGCTTCACGACCTTGCTGTCCACCACCGCTTTGAAGTTGCGCACCCGTACGCTTTGAAGGCTCATGAAATCAGTCCTTTCTTCACATCGCGCCAGGCATTGAGCGCCGCCACTTTCACAGGCTCAGCCACCAGCGGGAAGGCCTTCAGTATGTGTGCGAACTCTTCTTCGCTCAGGCCGTAGATGTTTGCGATCAAGCCATCCAGTTCCGCTCGGTGCTTGACTCGCTCGGCTGGGTCATGAGCGCCGCTTTTGTGACTTTCCATCCCCGCATCTCGCGCGAGTTCGTCAAATTCGGGGGTCACACAGACAAGTCGTGCAGCACGGGAAACGACATGCCGAAAGCGACCGTCCGACGAAGTCAGTCGAGGCACTGGACATTGATAAATGAAAAACATGGTCAGGTTGGCCGACACCTGCTGGCGAAGGTAGTAATCCAACACGAAACTGTTCATCACAGCGAGCAGATAGAGCTGCACATCAACAGCCCTGGGTTCAAAACCCACGTTCAGTGAATGTCCGCTGAACACCGCGGGCGGAAGCATGCTGGCTATAAGTGTGCGTTCGTTTGTTGAACTTGCAACTGAGCGATGAGCCAACCGATACCGTTGGTAGGAAAGTTGCTGACCCACGTCTTCTTCCCGTCCAATCAGCGACTTGCGTCCCTTGTTCTCTGGAACCCAGTATTTGAAGTCTTGGCGAGCGTACTCAAACTGATGAATCATCTTGCCCTCGACAAGGGGCAAAGCTCCCGGCTCAGCTTGCGTCCTGAAGTTGGGCTCGTCGTCCGTCATGTGAAGTTCACGATGCAAGGTCAACTTCCACGTCCCGGGCAGGTGTTCCCCAAGCAAGGGATGGGCAAGCAACTTCTTGGCGATGTCTACGTCTGCGGCTACTTTGAATTCCATGATCGAACAACTGTTGGGTGACAGTCTTTTGATCAACTCCACATCGAGCCACAGCGCGCCCTCCTGAGGAAACCGCTCCAGATCTTCAACATCGTGGCGCATGAACGCAGCGGGAAAACGCAGTGTCCCGCCGCCACCTGCTGCGTCAACGATTTCGCTTGCTAACAAATCGTCAGGTGCTGCGCTGGCATTTCGCTCGCCCGCCTGTTGCACGCGCGGCCTTGCGCTCTTCTCAAATGTCAGCACAACAAATTTGAAGTTTCGGTGCACGCCTTCAAAAATTTCCTTGCGATTTTCAAAGCAGAACAAGCCTTCAATTTTCGTGCTTTCAAACAGCAGGTCGCGCAAGCCTTTAGCGCCCAGATCGGTGTAAAGACCGCTAGGAATCACGATGCCGCAATGACCCTCGGGCCGAAGCAAGTCAAAGCAGCGCTCCGTAAAGAGCTTGTACAAATTAAGGTCAGCGCCGACCTTTCGTCCCGCAACAGTGGCTGTCTGATGGCGGTATTCCGGTGCCGATCGAAAAAACAAGTTCATGTGAGGAAAACGGCTTTCGTACGCCAGCAGGTCCGCCCGTACCTCCGGATCCTTCAGCAACGTAGATCGCTCCTTCTCAAACTCCTTAATGTTCATCTTCTTCTTGGTGACCAGCGCGGAGTGCTCGGCAAAGAATTCTCTGGCCTGTGGCTTGAACACCTCCCACGGCGGGTTGGCCAGGATCACGTCAAAGCCCCCGCGCCGTTGCACGATGTCGTCAAACACGTAGCCCCAGTGGAACGGTGTTTGGGCGTCGATGTCTTTTCGCTCCATTCGCCGCTTTTTGGGTTTGCCCAAGTCCTTCTTGGCAGCATCCCAGGTGGCTTCTTCAAATTTCACGCCCAGCGCCTCGAACTGGTCGCGCATCAGCTCGTTCATCACACCGTTAGCGTGCTCCATCTCGGTGTCGATCTTGTCACGCAGCTCCCGCAGGTTCATGTCGGGGCCCAGGTCCATCGCTGTGTCGCGGTAGAGCTTGAGCAGGCAGTTCTTTTCTTCCACCAGCTTGCGGTAGGGTGGTTTGAAAAGATCGTCCTCCTTGTGGTTGAACTCCACCTCGTCCACCCGCATCAGCCCCACCAGCGAGTTGCCCGGCAGGATGTTGAAGTCGATGTTGGGCAGGGGCTCCAGGTGCGCCACCTCGCGCACGCTGGACACCATGGACAGGAAGAGGCGCAGCTTGGCGATTTCACAGGCCTCTTCCATGATGTCCACGCCGTGCAGGTTGTCGGTGACGATGCGGCGCTTGATGTAGTAGCCCACGCTGGGGTGGTCTTTCTTGATGTGGTCGTGCCAGTCCGTCAGTTCGCGGCTGGCGCCCATTTCGGCGCGGCCCACCACGGCGTAGTACACGTTGATGAGGCATTTGAGCGCTGCCACCAGAAAGGCGCCCGAGCCCACGGCGGGGTCGAGGATGGTGATGCTGGGCAGCACCTCGCCCACCAGCTTCAAGGCGGTGCGCGCGTCCATCTTGGCGAGCAGGTCGGGCACGCTGTCGAACTTGACTTCTTTCAAGCCCAGCTCGGGCATGGCGGGCTCGTGAATGCGCTCCAGGATCAGTTTGTGGATGCTGCGCTCGGCCAGATAGCCGGTGATTTCGGGCCGCGTGTAGTAGGCGCCAAAGGCTTTCTGGTTGATGTACTTCTCGAAGATGTAGCCCAACACGTCGGGGTTGATCTCGTCGGCATTGCCGCCAGGCGTGTCGTCCAGGTGCCAGGAGAAGCTGGCAAAAAGGTTGAAGACGCCTTCAAATGCCGCGTCGGCCACGCGCAGGGTGGTGCCCACGCGCGGGGTGTGGTTGGCGTCCAGCTCCAGCTTGTGGTGCAGGAACAGGCCACCGTTCAGGTAGGGCACCTGGCCGGTGAGATCTTTTGCCGCCTTGCTGCGGTCGGTCTCTGTTTTGGCGAAGGCTTCAAAAAACAGGGCATTGAGGAACTCACCAAAGAAGCGGTCTTTTCCGCGATGCTGGCTTTCAGCCAACTTGGTGCGCAGGTAGTCGGCGTTGCCGCCATCCAGGAAGAATTTCTTCTGCATGAACCAGACGAACATGAGCCGGTTGAGCAGCACGCTGGCGTACCAGCGTTTGTCGCGCTCGTTTTCGATGCCCTTAATGTGTTTGAGCAGTTCCAGATGCTGCTGCTCGTAGGCGTTGAAAAACTTCTTGGTGGTTTTGTCCACGTCCAGCGCGGCCTGGATGCGGCGCGCCGCTTCCAGCACGGGCAGGCGGCCCGCGGTATCCAGCTCGGACAGCTCGACCACCATGGCCTGCAGCTTGGAGGCGAACAGACCGACCGGCTGGCCTTTGAAGTAGTCGTGCCGGCGAGAGGTGAGACGGGGTTTACCGGTTTCGGGGTGTTTGTCGCGCTTGACCCAGTACCACTGGCTCTGGCTCGCGTTGGTCTGCTGGTTGGTAAAGATGAGCAGGTTTTCGGCGTGGCTGTGGGCCACGTGTTTCCACACCTTCAGGCGCTGGGCTTCGTCGGGCCAGCCACCGTCAACCACCACCTGAATGGCGACCACCCCGCCCAGCTCGGCCACGGTGCAGTGGCTGTAGGCGGTGTCGCCGGCCTGGTCGGCCTGCCAGTCGCGCTCGGTGCTGGCCACGTTCCAGCCCAGCACGTTCACGAACAGGGGCTGGAAGTCGAAGGCCTTCAGGTGCTTCTCGAAGCTGGGGAAGTCGAGCTTGGCCATCACCGGCCCTTGGGCGGGCAGCGCCCGGCCCCGTCATAAATTTTTGCCATACCCTGGAAAATCCCTTATGAATCAATCACCTGCAAGACGCCACACCGTCTAAACCCGTCATAAACCGGCTAAACCGCAGTTTTAGGAGGCAGGGTGTAGTAGGCCGTCTTGCGCACGCCATGGAGCACGATCTCGCCATTCTTGACCATGCGCTCTAGCAGGGCCCCCGCCTCGCGTGGGGCCAGCTGGCAAAGGTCAGCCGCCTCTTGGCGGCGAATCTGGCCGTTCTCACGCAAGTAGCTCTTGATCATTTGCACCCGCTGGATGGGCTCATAGGCCGCCTGGCGCACGTACTCGGCCTTTTGGCCCAGGTTGCGGTACACGGTGGGGCTGAGGGTGAACTGCCGGCTGCGGCCGCTGCCGTGCGCACGCACCAGCCCGCTCTCGGCCAGCGCCTCCATCAGCCCCGTGGCCTGGGCCACGCTGCGCTGCAGTTGCCGGGCAATGTCTGCGGCACTGAGCCGGCGTGCTTCGCGCAGGGCCGTCAAGATCAATAAAGTCTCCACGGGCAGGCCGCCGTTTTGGCGGGCCTCTTCGTGCAGCACCATGCGCACGAAGGCGAGGTCGGCCGGCTCGGTGCTGATGCTGAGCTTGACCAGATCGAGCATGGACTGCGAGTAGTCGGGCGCAGGGCGGCCAAAGCGCAGCAGGCTGGCGTAGATCATGTCCACGCCGCGGCCGGTTCGGTCCACCAGCCCCAGGCGTTTGAAGGCATCTGCCAAGGCGGGGTTGCGTGGGCGGGGCTCGGTGGTCAACAGGTTGGCCAGGCTGACGCCCTCCACAAACCCGCCAGGGTTACTGATGATGAGGTCGCTCTTTTGCCAGCACACCCGCACCGGGCCACGGCGAGCGTAGTCACGGTGCACCAGCGCGTTGTTGATGGCCTCGCGCAGGGCATCCACCTCGACGCGGGCGATGCCGATGCGGAACAGGCCTTCGTTGAACTCCTGCTCGGTGTTGACGCCGCGCGAGAGCAGGTCGAGCCATTCGACAATTTCAATCAGCGTTGCGCGGGAACCTTCGTTCACCTTCACCTGCGTGCCGTCCAGCACCTGAAACAGCACTTCGTGGGTGGGCACCTGCAGGCGCAGGCTTTCAGTGCGGCCAATCAGCAGTAGGCCTAGCAGGGTGGGCTTGCGCTCGCCATTGCGAGTAACGGTGAGTGAGAGTGCGCCGTCGAGCTGTTCGTCGCTCAGGCCCACCAAAGACTTGTCGCTACGCGGGTTGTTGGCGATCACCGAGCGAAGTCGTTCGCGCTGCAGCGGGTCGAAATCGGCCAAGGTGGCGTCGGCCAAGGGCTCGGCGGACATGTCGATCAGCCGGAAGTCCGCACGGCGGCTGGGGTACTCGTGCGGCAGAAACGGTACGCACTCGGGCTGCCCGTTGCCACCGATGCGGCGGCGCTTCACCAGCCCATCGGTGCGGGCGATGACTTCCGCACTCCGCGCCACCGCAATGGCCGCAATGCGCAACTCTTGATGGAACTGCAACTCGACATGAACGCTCAGGCTGGGTGCCGTGCGGTTGGCCACCATGGCGGCCAGACCGATCACCTGCTGCGGTCGGCTGGGGTGGAGGCCGGTGACGCTGCCATCGTTTTCCACGCCGAGATACAGCGTGCCGCCCTGGGCGTTGGCCAGGCAGATCAGTGCCTCCACCAGATCGTCGTCGTTGAGGGGGTCGCGGTCACTCTTGAACTCAACCTCAAGGGTCTCCCGCTCAGGAATGGTGCGCTGGCTCATGCACCAGCTCCCTCTATCAGTCCCATGGAGCACACCACACGGGGTTCCCTCAACGTGGCGTCGTCTTCAGCGTAGGTGAGCCGCCCTTCCTCACGCAGAGACTTCACGGCCTCGGCCAGCTCCACGTCGTTCACGCCGCTGCGCATCAGGCGGTTCAGCACATCGGCCGCCGTTTCAAGCAACGGGCGCTGGTACATGTCGTCCAAAGCGCGCTCCAGCTCTTCGTCCCGAAACAGGGTTTGCATTTGTTCGGTGGCGTAGGGCTTCAGCCGCTCGTAGGCGCGGCGGCGCGGGCTGCTGGGGCGGCCCAGGCCGCCACCCACGGCTTTGTCCTGGCTCACCGCGAGTTGCAGGCCGGCGGCCACCAACTCATGGTGTTGTTTGAGCCGGGCAACCGCAGGGGTATCGGGCTCACACTCGGCGGCGCGCAGCACGGTGAATTGCGATTCGGTCACCGTCTTGCCGTTGGCGCCCACCCAGGCGAGGTGGTCATTGCCTTCGGGTGATTTCACATACACGAGCGCACCGCCATGGTTGGCGTCTGCGCCCAGCAACGGGAAGCGGCTCTCAATCAGCGTGAATGCCTTGGCCGAATAGACCACGGGCGGGAGCTGTTCCACCGCCCGGGCCAGGTCGGGGTTGTCTTGCGTGGCCTGCTTCCAGATTTGCCAAGCGTACGAGGCCAGGTCCACCTCGTCGTCGTTGTCGTCAAGCACGCCTTGGCGCTCGGTGTACAGGTCGCGGATGGTGGTGGGGTCGTCGTCTTCAAAGAAGGCTTCGTCGGTGCCCACCACTTCGGCGTTCTCCTGCAAGCGCTGGCGTATGCGTGAGCGGAGCTGGATGAGCTGTTCCACGCCGTCGGCCGGCAGGAACGAGTAGCAGTGAATTTCTTCTGCCAGCTGGCCGATGCGGTCCACCCGGCCTGCGCGCTGGATGAGGCGAATGATGGCCCAGGGCAGATCGAAGTTGACAACCACATTGCTGTCTTGCAGGTTCTGGCCCTCGGAGAGCACATCGGTACAGATGAGCACGCGCACTTCGTCGGCCTTGGCCACGGCCTTGTTGTTCGACTTGGGGCTGAAGCGGCAGGCCAGCGCGTAGGGGTCGGCGCTGGCGCCGGTGGCTTCTTCAACTTGCGTGATGCCTGCCTTCCTCGCCTCGCGGGCCAGGTAGCGGGCCGTGTCGGCAAACTGCGTGAAGACCAGCACCTTGCTCTTGCCGTGGGTTTGCATCAGCAGGCGGCGCAGGGCTTGCCACTTGTGGTCGTTCTCGGCCGCCCAGGCGCCCTGGCTGTGCAGCAACTCGGTCAGGGTTTGCGTGTCTTGGGCCAGGTCTTCGGCCAGCTGGGTCTTGAACAGGCCAGGGCGCACCCACTTGAAGCGCTTCTTGTACTCCTTGGCGTATTGGTCGTACACGGCCTTGGCGCGGGCCATGTCGGCGGGCAAAGCGTCTTCTTCGGCCACTTCGCTGATCAGGCCGTCGAGCAAGTCTTCCTGGTCCCCTTCAAGTCCATCGGCGTCTTCGTCCACCCGTTCCAGATCCAGCAGGCCGGCATCCAGCACACCCACGGGCAAGTCCAGCCCGTTCTCAATGGCATAGAGGTAGATCTGGTTGCGCAGCACATGCCGGTCTATCGACTGCAGGAACGAGAAGCCGCTGGACTCCAGCCGCTTGAAAAGGTTGGTTCGGCAAAAGCCCATCAGGCGCTTGCCGGCACGGCCCAGGTTTTCGATCAGCTTGCGTTCGGAGGGCGTGGCGCCTTTCTCGGCGATCGGGTCCAGGTACAGGCCCAAGCCGTAGCGCGGCACGTGCAGGGCGTTGATCTGGTCCACCACATCGCGTGAGTACAGCCGGGCGTAGCGGTCTGAGGGGTCTGCCTCGTCCACAGGGAAGGTGAGCGACAAAGGCTTGCGCACAGGGAAGTAGCGCTTCTCGCCATCTTTGCCCGCAATGAAGCGTCGGCCGTGTTTGTCGGCCTCGGTGTAGTGCTGAATGATGAAGCTGCGGGTGCGCCGCACCATGTAGAGCCGAATCAGTTCGCGCCAGTCATCAAACTCATCGCTCTTTTCGATGGCGAGGATGGAGTTCACGCGGCATTGGTTCTTGCGCTCAAACTCGGCTTCGCTCACGCCGTACTTGCGCATGTGGCGTTCGGGGCGAATGCCGATGTTGGCCCGCTCGTCGATGAACAGCCGCAACTGAGCAGACAGGTCGTGCTTGGTCTTGTTGTAGGGCGTGGCCGTGAGCAGGATGACCTTCGCGTCGCAACTCTTGATGTAGTCGGCAATGGCCTTGTAGCGGCGGCCTTCGCGGTTGCGCAGGTTGTGGCTTTCGTCGATCAGCACCAAGCGGTAGCGCTTGAGATCGGGCAGCTTCTTGGTGACTTGCGATACCGGCAGCACCATGCCACGCAGGCCGTACTCGGTTCGGTACCGCTCCCACATGGGCTCCAGGTTCTTGGGGCAAATGATCAAGGTCTCGTAGCCCAGATCGTCTTCAAACATGCGGGCCAGTGCGGTGGCCATCATGGTCTTGCCCAGGCCCACCACGTCGCCAATCATCACGCCGCCTCGGCGGTGCAGGTGCCTGGCGGCGATCTTGACGGCACTCTTCTGGAATTCAAACAGCTCCTGATCAAAGCGCGGCGGCAGACGGAACTGGCTCAGGCCGGCGCGTGCTTCGGTGCTGAGGTGATAGGCGATGTTGAGGTAGATGTGGTGCGGCGGAATGGCCTCTTCGCGCGCCCAGCTGCCTTCAATGATGGTGGCCAGATCGACCGAAACATCCAAGGCCCAGCGTTCACCCCAACGGTCGTTGAACCATGTGGCCAGCTTTTGGGTGCCCAGGTGGTCGAGCACATCCACATTCAGCTCGCCATGGCGCGACAGGCCGGACAACGTGAGATTGCTGCTGCCTACAAACCCGGTGATGGGGTTGTTCAGGTCATCGCGGAACAGCAAGTAAAGCTTGGCGTGCAGTGGGTAGGGCAAGAACAGCTTGACCACCACCTGGCCGGCGCGCAATTGCCGCGCAAGGCGGCGCAAACCTGCTTCGTCTTGCCCCGTGGGAATGCCAAGCGTGATCTGCTCACGCAAGTGCGCTGCAAACTGTGCCTTGAGGCGGCTGGCGGTGGCGTTGTCGATCAGGCCGTCGTCGCCCGATTGCCTGTACAGCTCTCGAATCTCGTCTTGCGGCGGGCGCTGCATGCCCACCAGCACACGGCACACCTGCCCTTCACCCGGGTTCCAGCCAGTAATCTGGTCATCAATGGCTTGCCAACCACGCAGGTTGAGGTAGCCGACGCAGAAATCGGCTCGCTTGGAAACCTGCATGGTGGCGCGCAACGCCGCGAGCAGGTCTTGATCAATGTTGTCGAAGATTCGGGCCATTGGCTTTGTGTCACTCTGGTTCGATGCGATTGTGCATTCCGAACCAACCGGTCAGGCGCTGCCAATGCCCGGCCCAAGTCCAGGCTGCGTCGACGACGCGGGACACTCATCCCGCCAGCCGTCAACTCACTCCCAGATCACCGGCTGCTGCGACCGCTCCCAGGCCTCGTACTGGGTCACGTAGACCTCTTCCACGCGGTTGCGCTTGACCTTGAAGGTGGGGGTGACGAAGCCGTTCTCCACGCCCCAGGCCTCGCGCACCACTACCAGACAGGCCAGGTGTTCGTGTGGGTCGAGCGTGGCGTTCACGGCCTGGCGGGTGGCCGCCAGGGCGGTCGTCAGGTGGGCCTTGCCTTCGGAGGTCTGGGCCCGCCTCATGGCGTCGGCATTCAGCATCACCAGGCCCAGCGGCTGGCCCAGGTTGGCACCGGTGACGCAGCAGGCCTCCACGGCCGGGTTGGCCACCAGCTTGTCCTCGATGGGCGCGGGCGCCACGTACTTGCCCTTGCTGGTCTTGAACAGGTCCTTCACACGGCCGGTGATGCGCGTCATGCCGGCGGCGTCCAGCTGGGCCTTGTCGCCGGTGTGCAGCCAACCGTCCTCGGTGAAGGCCTCTTCCGAGAGCGCCGGCTCCTTGTAGTAGCCCAGCATCACGCCAGGGCTGCGCATCTGCAGTTCGCCATTGCTGGGGTCGATGCGGCTCTCGATGCCCTCGTAGGGCAGGCCCACCGTGCCCAGTGCGGGGCGGCCCGGCACGGTGAGGTGGCTGACGCCGCAGTTCTCCGTCATGCCGTAGCCCTCGTTCACCGCCAGGCCCAGCTTGGCGTACCAGCGCAGCAGCTCCAGCGGCATGGGCGCGGCACCGCCCACGGCGAACTGGCAATGGTTCAGGCCCAGCGCGGTGAGGATCTTCTTGCGCACGATGTTGTTGAGCACCGGGATCTTCAGCAACAGGTCGAGCTTGGCCGGCGGCATCTTGGCGTGCACGCCCTGCTGGAACTTCACCCACAGCCGCGGCACCGAGAAGAAACAGGTGGGCCGGGCGCGCTGCAGGTCGGCGGCGAAGGTGTCCAGGCTCTCGGCGAAGTACAGGTGCATGCCGGTGGCCAGCAGGCCGTGCTCCACCAGCACGCGCTCGACGATGTGGGCCAGCGGCAGGTAGCTGAGCATGCGGCTCTCAAAGTTCAGCGGCACGCGCTTCAGGCCCGACTGCAGCGACCACATGAAGGTGCCGAAGCTGTGCATCACGCCCTTGGGTGCGCCGGTGGTGCCCGAGGTGTATATGACCGAGCTCAGCTCGTCGGAAGCGCGCACCGGCTCGCCCATCAGCGGCGGCATCACGGCCACGATCTCGTCCCAGGGCTTGCCGGGGTTGACCTTGGGCGCCAGCGGCGTGGCCACGCAGGGCAGGCCGGCGCGTATGCCGGTGCGCATGGCGTCGAAGCCGTCGAGTTTGCCGATGAACAGCAGCCGCGCCTCGCTGTGGTCAAGGATCTGGCGCACGGTGTCGGCCGCCAGCGTGGGGTAGAGCGGCACCGAGACGTGGCCGGCCATCCAGATGGCGAAGTCGGCCATCATCCACCAGGCCGTGTTCTTCGAGAGGATGGCGATCTTGCTGCCGGCCGGAAAGCCCTGCGCCTGCAGGTAGGTGGCCATGCGCCGGCTCTGGTCCATCAGTTGGGCCCAGGTGAACTCGCGCAGCTCGCCGCCGCCCATGGGCTGGGTCAGGGCCATGCGCTCGGGTGCCGTGCGCTCCCAGTGGTACAGGCGCTGCAGCGCCAGGGTCTCGTCGGGCACGGGCTGGGTGGGCTGGCGGGGCATGGTCACTCCTAGGGCTGGCAATTCATGTTGGGCGCGACGCTAACTGCCGCCGCGAAAGGCGCCATCGGCGCGAACCCTCAGCCAGTTTGACTCAGCGCAGGAAGGCGTCGTAACCGGTCTTGAGTATCAGCGCGCCCACCACCACGATGAACACCACCCGCACAAACCCCGCACCATGCTTGAGGGCGAGGCGCGTGCCGGCCAAGCTGCCCAGCACATTGGCCACGCCCAGCGCCAGGGCCACCTGCCACCAGATGTGGCCCTTCATCGTGAACAGCAGCAGCGCGGCAGCGTTGGTGGCCGTGTTCAGCAGCTTGGCCGAGGCCGAGGCATGGAGGAAGTCGTAGCCCAAGGCCCGCACGAACAGGAAGACGAAGAAGCTGCCGGTGCCCGGGCCGAAGAAGCCGTCGTAAAAGCCGATGCCCACGCCGATGCCGCCAGCCAGCCAGGCCTCGCGCGAGGGTGCATGGCCGGGCGCGTGGTGCCGGCCCAGATCCTTGCGGGCCAGGGTGTAGATGAGGATGACCAGCAGCACAAAGGGCAGGGCCTTGCGCAGGCCACCCGCACTCACCAGCGTGACGGCCCATGCGCCCACGAAGCTGCCGCCCAGCGCGCCGGCGATGGCTGGGCGCAGCGAGCGCCAGTTCAGCGTGACACGCTGGGCGTACTGGTGTGCCGCCCAGGCCGTGCCCCAGATGGCGCCGCCCTTGTTGGTGCCGAACAGCGTGGCCGGTGCGGCCGCCGGGTAGGTGGCGAACAGCGCCGGCACCAGCACCAGGCCACCGCCGCCCACGATGGCGTCCACAAAGCCGGCCAGGCCCGAGGCCAGGGCCACGATGAGCAGATCGGTCATGGGGCGGGGGTGGGGTGTGCGAAGGGCATGAAAAAAGCGCCAGGGGTAACTGGCGCTTTTTCATTTTCACACTGTCATCTCTGTCTCTGAGATGTCGCTCAGCCTGGATAAGGCCTTGCTGGGCGGCGATGAGTTCTGTTTTTAAGCCCGGTTTGTCTCCTCGGACCCCCTTCAGCGCGGCACCATGAGAGGGCAACGGCTGAAAGTGGATGCACTGTAATGGCGCGCCGGGCGCCGCGCATCGGTGCTAACCCAGGTCAAGTCATGGCCGGCGCATCAGGCTGGCGGCCTTCTCGGCAATCATCAGCACCGGCGAATTGGTGTTGCCGCTGGTGATGGTGGGCATCACGCTGGCGTCGGCCACGCGCAGGCCGACGATGCCGATGAAGCGCAGCTCGCTGTCCACCACCGCCGTGGGGTCGTCCTCGCGGCCCATCTTGCAGGTGCCCACCGGGTGGAAGATGGTGGTGCCGATGTCGCCGGCCAGCCGGGCCAGGTCGTCGTCGCTCTGGTACTGCACACCAGGCTTCACTTCCTTCGGTTGGTATTTGGCCAGCGCCGGCATGGCGGCGATGCGGCGCGTGAGCCGCAGCGAATCGGCCGCCACCTGGCGGTCTTCGGGCGTGCTGAGGTAGTTGGCCAGGATGGACGGCGCGGCGTTAGTGTCGGCGGCGGTGATGTCCACCCGCCCGCGCGACGTGGGGTTGAGGTTGCACACGCTGGCGGTGAAGGCGTTGAAGCTGTGCAGCGGCTGGCCGAAGGCGTCGAGCGAGAGCGGCTGCACGTGGTACTCCACGTTCGGCCACTCGTGGTCGCTCGACGAGCGGGTGAACGCGCCCAGCTGCGAGGGCGCCATGCTCATCGGGCCGCTGCGCTTGAAGGCGTACTCCAGCCCGATCATGGCCTTGCCCCACAGCGAGTTGGCCATGGTGTTGAGGGTCTTGACGCCCTGCACGCTGAACACGGCGCGGATCTGCAGATGGTCTTGCAGGTTGCCGCCCACGGCGGGTTGGTCCAGCTGCACCGCGATGCCATGCTTTTGCAGCAGTGCAGCGGGGCCGATGCCAGAGCGCTGCAGGATGGCGGGCGTACCCACGGCACCCGCAGCCATCACCACCTCGGCGCTGCAGCGGGCTTGCACCGGGGCACCGCCGCCGTGGGGGATCACCTCGATGCCAGCGGCGCGCAGTTGGCCATTTGCGCCACGCTCGAGCAGCACGCGCTGCACCGTGGCGCCGGTCCACACCTGCAGGTTGCCGCGGCCCACCACCGGGCGCAGAAAGGCCTTGGCCGCGTTCCAGCGCAGGCCCGAGCGCTGGTTCACCTCGAAGTAGCCCACGCCCTCGTTGCTGCCACGGTTGAAGTCGGCGGTGGCCGGGATGCCGGCCTGCTGCGCGGCCTGGGCGAAGGCGTCGAGGATCTCCCACGACAGGCGCTGCTTCTCCACGCGCCACTCGCCGCCCTCGCGCGTGGCCTTGGGGTCGAAGCCCGGCGCGGCGTGCATGGCATCGGCGCCACGCCAGTGGTCTTCGTGCTGCTTGAACAAGGGCAGGCAATGCTCCCAGCGCCAGGTGGCATCGCCCGTCAGCTTGGCCCAGTGGTCGTAGTCGCGGGCCTGGCCGCGCATGTAGATCATGCCGTTGATGCTGCTGCAGCCGCCCAGCACCTTGCCGCGCGGGTAGAGCAGTTGGCGGCCGTTCAGGCCAGGGTCGGGGTCGGTCTTGTAGAGCCAGTCGGTGCGCGGGTTGCCGATGCAGTACAGGTAGCCCACGGGAATGTGGATCCAGTGGTAGTCGTCGTGGCCGCCGGCCTCGATCAACAGCACGTGGTGGTCGGTGTCGGCCGACAGCCGGTTGGCCAGCAGGCAGCCGGCAGTGCCGGCCCCGACGACGATGTGGGTGTAGGGGGTGGCGGTCTGGATGGGTTCGCTCATGTGCGTCACTGCGGTGGGTGTCTCCTGCCGCGCACTGTAGGCGCCCGGGGCATTCGGGGGCACACTTGCAAACCCGGTCTGATTTCAATTTCTCTGAAATCGCATGAAGCCTGATTTGCGACAGCTGCAAGCCCTGGTGGCCATCGCCGCCCATGGCAGCCTGGCCCGCGCCGCCGACACCCTGGCCTGCAGCCCCTCGGCGCTGTCGATGCAGCTCAGCAGCCTGCAGCAGCGGGTGAACCTCACCCTGCTGCGCCGCACCGGCCGGGGCCTGGCGCTGACGCCCGAGGGCGAACTGCTGCTGCCTGCCGCGCGCGAGGCGGTGGCCGCCTTGGCCCGGCTGGGCCTGCTGGCCGAGGGCACCCAGCAGCCCCTGGCCCAGCGCAGCGGCGCCGAGTCGGCCCGCCAGCCCGTGGTGGTGGGCACCATCCTCGACCCCGCCGCCATCCGCCTGGGCGAGTTCCTGCGCGCGGTACGCCTGCGCGGGCCGCACATCCACCCCGAGCTGCGCCACGGCATCTCCGGCCAGGTGCTGAAGGAAGTGGGCCAGGGCCGGCTGGACCTGGGCTTCTGCCTGGGCCAGCCCGACCCGGCACGCTTCCAGGTGCAGCGCCTGGCCGCCGTGCGCTATGTGGTGGTGGCGCCGCGCGGTTGGCAGGCCCGACTGCAGGGCCGCAGCTGGCAAGAGCTGGCCGCCCTGCCCTGGATCGCCACGCCGCCCGAATCGGTGCACCACCAGTTGCTGGCACCGCTGTTCCGGCGGCTGAAGCAGCGCATGCACACCGTGGCCCGGGTGGACCAGGAGTCGTCCATGGTGGACCTGGTGCGCGCCGGTTTCGGCCTCAGCCTTGCGCGCGAGGCGGTGGCGCTGCGCGAGGCCGATCAATCGGGCCTGGCGGTCTCGCGCGCCCACACGCTGGACACGGCCCTCTCACTCGTGGCGCCGCTGCAGCCGGCCGACGCCGCCCGTGCGGCCACCGTGGCCAGCCTGTTCGAGGTGGCCGGGCAGGTGTGGCAAAGCTCTGGGCCTTAGGCCCGACCAGATCCGTACGGCCCCCGCCAACCCGAACGCCGGCAGCCACACCCAACGCAACTCCGACAGCAGCGCCGGCACCAGCGGCCCGCCCCACACCTGGCGCACGCCCATGGGCGAGACGTGGATGAAGCGCCAGGGCGCGAACAGCCGCTCATCCGACGCCGGCCACCACAGCGCCACACCCATGCCACCGGTGGTGAGCATGTCCAGCAGCGGGTGCGAGAGCATGCTGACGAACACGAAGCCGAACACACCCGCCGCGCTGCGCCCGCGCAGGGCGCGCCAGCACCATGCCGCCAACGCCGCCCACAGACCGGCGGCCAGCAGCGAGTGGCTGGCGCCCCGGTGGCCCAGCGCATGGCCATAGGGCAGGCCGAAGAAGTGCATGCCCAGCACATCGAAATCCGGTGCCACGCTGGCCAGCACGCCGGCGGCCAGTAGCCGGCCGCTGACGCGCTGCGGGCCCAGCGCCAGCCCCAGGGCCAGCGGCACCACCGCATGGGTGAACACGGTGGTCATGCACCGGGGGTGGCCGGCACAGCAGCCACCGGGGCCCGCGCTTCGTCCACCATGCGGTACCAGTCGACCCGGCGCGTGAGCCACATCACCGCGGCCACCGCCGCGAACAGGCCCACCGAGCCGATCACCAGCGCCGTCTGCTCGCGCTGCAGCAACACATAGAGCAGGCCGTAGACCACACCCAGCGCGCCACCGAACAGCACGCCGTCACGGCGGCGGCCCAGCATGTGCGCGGTGTACACGCCCAGCAGCAGCACGCAGGCCGCACTGGCCACGCCATAGGCCAGGCCGAAGGCGATGTGCTCCGACAGGCTCAGCAGCAGCAGGAAGAACAGCGTCAGCGCCAGGCCCACCAGCGCGTACTGCACCGGATGCACGCGCTTCACGCGGCCGCGCCCCATCACCTCGGCAAGCGCCACGGCAATGAAGGTGAGCGCAATGAACAGCAGGCCGTACTTGGTGGCACGGTCGCTCAGCACATAGGGGTTGATCGGGTCGATGAAGCTCACCGCCAACGTGTCCAGGCAGGCGCCCTTGTCCGAGGCCGGGTGCATGCGCGGGTCGTAGCCCGACTCGTCGCCAGTAGGGCTGGGGCTCAGCGGGCACAGCGGGTGGCCCTTGACCACGTCGCCCGGCGCCGAGGTGGCCAGCGACGAGAGCTGCCACTGCGCGTCAAAGCTGTCTTCGCCCACGTTGCGCGCCGTGGGCAGGTACTGGCCGCCGAACGAGGGGTGGGGCCAGTCGGACCTGAGCTTCCAGCCCAGCGAATCGGCCGCCGGCACCACGGCCAGCGCGGCCGTGCCCACCAGGTCGAGCTCGATGCGGGCGTGCAGCGGGGCGTCCTCGCCCTTGGCGTCCAGCGCCCAGGCGCTGGCGGGCAGCTCCACGTGAAAGCCCTGGCCATACACCGGGTGCTGGGTGCCGGCGCGCACCTCGGCCGTGGTGGCCGCCCTGGCATCGCCGAGCTTCACCAGCGCCTGGCGCACGCCGCGCACATCGCCCAGCGCCAGCAGCAGCCGCACCGGCTGGCATTGCAGGCGTGAGCCGGCGTGCTCGCGGTTTGGGCGCAGCGGCTGGGCGGCCACCCAGTCGGCGTCGATGGCGAAGTGGCCGGCATAGCCGTTCACCTTGAACAGCCCGCGGTAGCGCGGGTCGTTGTGCAAACTGCTGTCCACGCTGACGGCCGTGGGCGTGGCCGTGAACGCGGTGTTCCGACGCTCCACGCTGGTGGTGCGCTCCCTGCCGGTGCCGCTCACCACGTCCCACTCCTCGGTGCACTGCCGATACAGCAGCGGCCCCAGCAGGGTCTGCGCCCCGGCATGCGATTGCTGCACGCTGCGCACGGCCTCGGCCTGGCGCGCGGCGCGCTCGTCCACCAGGTAGCTGATGCGCGCCAGCGCAATGCTCAGCAGCAGCGCCACCAGCCCCGGCGCCGCGGCCTTGCTCAACAACGGAAATCTCATACTCTTCCCCCAGCTCGTGAATCAGGCCTTCAGCTTCGGGGCGGGCCGTGAGCGGGGTATGAGCCGTGTGAAGTCAGTGTGAAGTGGAGCGCAGCGGCAACACCAGGGTCACGCGCAAGCCCGGTTGGGCCGGCGTGATCTGCCAGTGCCCGCCATGCAGGGCCAGCACCTGGCGCACGATGGCCAGGCCCAGGCCGCTGCCCTTGCGGCCGTCCACCGGGTTGGGCGTGGAGAAGAACTTGTGGCCGAGCTGCGGCAGCGCGAAATCGGGCACGCCGGGCCCCTCGTCGCGCAGCGACCAGTGCGCCTGCTGGGCGTCGGCGTGCAGGCCGAGTGTGAGCGCCGAGCCTGAGGGCGCGTGCTGGCAGGCGTTGACCAGCACGTTCGAGAAGGCCAGCGCCAATTGCTGCGCGTCGCCCTGCACCGTGGCCGGGCCGCGCTGCAGCCATTGCACGCGCAAGGCCCGCTGCGCCAGCGTGGCGGCGTGCTGGGCCAGCACCTCGTCGGACAAAGCCGCCAGGTCCACCGGCGCCCGCTGGCCCGGGCCGCGCTGGCTTTCCAGGTGCGAGAGCGCCAGCAGCCGGTCCACCAGGTCGCGCAAGCGGTCCACCTGCAGGCCTATCTGGCCGGCAAAGCGCTGGCGGTCAGGGGCGGGCAGTGCGTCATGCAGCAGTTCGGAGGCGCCTTGGATGGCGGCAAGCGGGCTCTTGAGCTCATGGGTCAGCGCGCGCACGTCCTGCTCCAGGCGCTCGCGGCCCTCCAGGCGCAGGCGCATGCGGTCCATGGCATCGGCCAGCTCGCCCAACTCGCCAGGCAGGTCTGGCGGGCGCAGCACGGCGCCGGCGTCGGCCAGCGGGTCGCCCACCTGCTGGGCGTAGCGGCGCAACTGGCGCACCGAGTGCACGGTCCACAGGGTCACGGCCACGCCCACCAGCAACGAGAGGCCCAGCAGCAGCGCCCCCGAGCTGGCGATCTTGCGCTCGGCCCGCTCCACGAACGGCGCCACCGTGGACATGGGCTTGGCCACCGTCAACACGCCCAGCAGCCTGCCCTGGCCCAGCACCGGTGCGGCCACGTACATCACCGAGGAGCTGGCATCGGTCTCCACCTCGCGCGTGGCGCGGGCGCCATACTCGCCCTTCAAGGCCTTGGCCACGTCGCGCCAGCGTGAATAGTCCTGCCCCACGGCCGGCTCCGGCGCCGAATCGAACACCACGCGGCCGGTGGTGTCGGTGACATAGACGCGAAAGTCGAGCTTGCGCTTGTGCAGGCCCCAAATCTGCGCGTCCACCTCGCGGTTGGCGTAGTCGCGCACATGGCGGGCGAACTCGCTGCCCACCAGGGTGCCGCCCTTGGACATGGCAGCCAGGTCGGTCGCGGCGGTTTCGGCCAGCAGGTTGGCCGTGTCCACCATGATGTCTTCCATCACCTCGCGCACGCTGGGCTTGACCTCGGCCATGAACACGCGCATCACGAAGAAGGCCGCCAGCCCGGTGATGAGCAGGAAGCCAAAGGCCAGGCGCAGGCCAAGCCTCATCGCGCGTCGCCCGGCAGTTCCAGCGAGTAGCCCAGGCCCCGATGGGTGTGGATCAGATCCAGCTCGGGCCGGCACTCGCGCAGCTTGGCGCGCAGGGTCTTGACATGCGTGTCCACAGTACGGTCGGTGGCCTCGGCCAGCGCGCCCCACACCTCCTTCAGCAGCGATTCGCGCGAGCGGATGCGGCCGGCCGATTTCAGCAGTGCCCCCAGCAGGCGCAGTTCCATGCGCGTGAGCGCGAGCGGCTCGCCTGCCAGATGGATGCGCTGGCCGGCCTCGTCCATCTCGAATAACCCCAGGGCAGGCGCGGTCACCGCTCCTGCCGCCGGCAACGCGGCGCGGCGCATCAGGGCGCGCAGCCGCGCCACCAGCTCGCGCGGGCTGAAGGGCTTGGTCAGGTAGTCGTCGGCGCCGGTCTCCAGCGCCACCACGCGGTCCATCTCTTCGGCGCGGGCGGTCAGCATCAGCACCGGTAGCGCCCGCAGGCCCGGGCTGGCGTGCTGGCGCCAGCGCCGGCACAGGTCCATGCCGTTGCCGTCGGGCAGGCCCACGTCCAGCACTGCCGCGTCGGGCAGCTGACGCTCGGCAGCCTGGACGGCAGCGCCCACCAGCAGATGGTGGGCGACCGCAAAGCCCTCGCGCTCCAGAGCAAACACCACGGTGGCGGCGATGGCCGGGTCGTCTTCGAGCAGCAGGATGTGGGGCATGGGCGGCTTCAGCGCAGGCGTCAGCGGGACAAGCCGCCGGTGGCCAGCACCGGGAAGAGCTTGATCAAGCCATCGGCCAGCAGCTCCACCGCCATGGCCGCCAGGATCAGGCCCATCAGCCGCGTCATCACGTTGATGCCGGTCTGGCCCAGCACCTTGGCAATGCGGCCCGAGGCCCGGAACGCCAGGTAGGTGGCCAGGCCGATCACCACGCCATAGCCCACCAGCACGGCGTGCTCCCAGAAGGTGCGTGTCTTCTCGGCGTAGATCACCATGGTGGAAATGGTGGCCGGGCCGGTGAGCAGCGGGATGGTCAGGGGCACCACGGCGATGGAGGCGCCCGATTCAGCCTTGGCCCGGCCCTCGCCCACGTCGTCCTGGCGACTTTCGGCCGGGTGGGCGTTGAGCATGTTCAGCGACGACACCAGCAGCAGCATGCCACCGCCCACCTGGAACGAGGCGATGGAGATGCCAAAGAAGCTGATGATCTGCAGCCCCGCGATACCGCTGACGGCGATCACCACGAAAGACGCGATGGCGCTCACGTGCAGGGTGTGGCGGCGCTGCTCGGGCGTGAATCCTTGGGTGAAATGCAGGAAAAACGGCACCGCCCCGATGGGGTTCACGATGGCCAGCAAGGCGATCAGGGGCTTGAGCAAATCCATGGCGCGCATTCTGGCCCCGGCAAGGCCAACACCAAACCGGTCATGCGGCGTGGGTGACTGCCCTGTATCCCTGGGAAACACCCCCCCAATTTCACGGGCCGAAAAACGACACTTTTGCTTTTTCGGCTTTGCCGCCTTGCGACAAATATGCGCATAATGTTTTGGGGCAGCTCGTCTGCCCTTGTTTGCTGTGTATGGACGCGGCACCTTTGCTTGAAATTCTCGCGCTGGGTTGAAGCTCCACATGGTCTTTTGGTGATTGATAAGGAGCTTTCCCCATGGGAAACAAGCTTTACGTCGGCAACCTCGCTTACAGCGTGCGTGACGACTCCCTGCAACAAGCGTTTGGTGAATTCGGCACCGTCACATCTGCCAAGGTGATGATGGATCGCGAAACCGGCCGTTCCAAGGGCTTCGGCTTTGTGGAAATGGGTTCGGACGCGGAAGCCCAAGCCGCCATCAACGGCATGAACGGCCAGGCCCTCGAAGGCCGCGCCATCGTCGTGAACGAAGCCCGTCCTCGTGAAGAGCGGCCGGGCGGCTTCGGCGGCGGCGGCGGTGGTCGCAGCGGTGGCGGTGGCTACGGCGGCGGCGGCGGCGGCGGCGGCGGCGGTGGCTACGGTGGTGGCGCTGGCGGCGGCGGTGGCCGCAGCCCCTACGGCGGCGGTGGCGGTGGCGGCGGTGGCCGCAGCCCCTACGGCGGCGGTGGCGGTGGCCGCAGCGGTGGTGGTGGCGGTGGTGGCTACGGCGGCGGTGGCCGCAGCAGCGGCTACTGATACAACCAGCGCCACACAGCGTTGAAAGGCACGGCTTCGGTCGTGCCTTTTTACTTTGGGCGCCTGAAATCTACTCGCCGCGCCGCTTCTTGCGTCCGCGCCCGGCGAACAGCTTGTCGAACAATGGGTTCGGCAGCAGCCGCATCAGCTTGGCCACCACACCCATCTGCCAAGGAATCACCCGGTAGCTGGTCTGCGCGCTGATGGCCAGGAAGGCACGCTCGGCAAAGACCTCGGGCGAGAGCAGAAATGGCATGGCGTAGCTGTTGATGGCCGTGAGCGGCGTGGCCACGTAGCCCGGCACCAGAGTCACCACCTTCACGCCAAAGGGCCGGCACTCGCCGCGCAGGCTTTCGCAATATGCCACCACGCCTGCCTTGCTGGCGCAGTAGGCGCCATGGCCCGGCAGGCCGCGGATGGCCGAGACGCTTGCCACGCCCACCAGGGTGCCCGAGCAGCGCCCGCGCATGGCCGCCACGAAGGGGTGGAAGGTGGCGGCCAGACCCAGATTGTTGGTGGCGAAGGTGTCGCGCATCACTTCCAGGTCCGCACGCACCGCCGTATCCATGCCCACGCTGATGCCGGCGCTGGCGATCACCACGTCGGGCAGGCCCATCTCGGCGATGCAGCGCTGGCCAGCCTGCACGACGGCGGCCACATCCTGCACGTCGGCGGCATACACGCCACAGCGCTCGCGAGACAGGCCCTGGGCGGTGCGCCAGGCCTCAAGGGCCTCCGCGCGCCGCGCCACCAGGGCCAGGCGCCAGCCTGCGGCGGCATAGCGCGCCGCCAATGCCTGGCCGATGCCACTGGAAGCACCGGTGATGAAGGCCAGGGGCGCTGTCGTTGCGTTCATGCCGGTCTTCGATGAGCTGGGGTGTCAGCGGCGCATGGGCTGCGGTTGCAGCACCGCACGCACCTTGCCCTGCATGGTCAGGCCACGCGTGATGGCGTCATAGGCCAACGACTCAGCGCTGAACTCGGTGCCGCCCTGGCGCACGCGCACGGGCTGGTCGGTGCTGATCTGTTGGTCGTGGATGTTGGCCAACAGGCGCTGGCCTTCGATCAGCACTGGCGGCTCGCCGGCAAGGCCCTGCGACTCCACCCTGGCATCGCCTTCCAGCCGCGCGGTGACGCCGTCGTCAGAAGCCGCGGCTTGGCGGGCAGTGATGTGGGTGACACGGCCGTCGGGCGCGGTGAAAGTGATGCGCACGGTGTCGATCTCCAGCTCGCGCGTATCGGGAAAGTGGCGCAGCTGCTGGCCTTCCAGCAGGGCGACGAGGCGACCGGTCTTGTCGAAGCGCTGCATTTCGAAGCGCTCCAGTGTGTAGTCGGCTTCGTGGCGCAATGCGGTGGACTGAGCCTCCACGGTGGTCTGGGGCGCCACCTTCACCAGCCACCAGGTGCCCAGGGCCAGCGCCACCATCAGCAGCAGCGGCAGATAGGTGCCCAGCAGCATGCGCAAGCGCTCGGACCAGGCCACCTTGGGTCGGCCCAGTGCCACCGGCGGCGGGCCCACCGACACCGGCACGTCCGGCAGATCCGGCAGGTGCAGCTCGACGTTCACGCGCCGTCCAGCGTCTGCAAATGACCTTGCAGCAGCTCGGCATAGCGGCCAGCCGCCACCAGCAGCAGGTCGCAGAACTCGCGTGCCGCGCCGTCGCCACCGGCGCACTGGGTGACGTGGTGTGCCACAGCCTTCACTTCCACATGCGCGTTGGCGGGCGCGCAGGCGAAGCCGGCGCGGGTGAGCAGGGGCAGGTCTGGCCAGTCGTCGCCGATGGCCGCCACCTCGGCCCAGTCCAGACCCAACGCCTCGAGCAGCGGCTGCGCCGCAGCCAACTTGTCGCCCGCGCCGTAAACGGCATGGCTCAGGCCCAGGTCGGCCACGCGGCGGCGCACGGCGGGCGAATCACGGCCGGTGATGACGATGGGCGTGATGCCTGCACGCGCCAGCAGCTTCAGGCCGTGGCCGTCCAGCGTGGAAAAGGCCTTGAACATCTCACCGCTCTCGCCGATGAACAAGCGGCCGTCGGTGAGCACGCCGTCTACGTCGAAGATGGCGGCCTTCATGCCCAGGCTCGGCCCTTGCGCTTGCAGCAACAGCTCGGGGGGGAAGCTCAGCGCGGGCGTGAGGGTGGCGGCCATCAGATCACCTTGGCGCGCAGCAGATCGTTGGTGTTGATCGCCCCCACCAGCCGCTCGGCTTCGTCCACCACCAGCAGGCTGGTGATGCGGTGCTGCTCCATCAGGTCGGCGGCTTCCACGGCCAGTGCGTCGGCGCGCACGCGGCTCGGGTTGGGATGCATCACGGCCCTGGCCTTGAGGGCGCGCAGGTCGGCACCGGTTTCAATCAGGCGGCGCAGATCACCGTCGGTGAAGATGCCCAGCAGCGCGTCGCCGTCGACGATGGCCGCCGCCCCCAGGCCCTTGTCGGTCATCTCGCGCATCAGAGCACTGAAGCTGGCCTCGGGGCCCACATGGGGCACGGCATCGCCGCTGCGCATCAGGTCGCGCACATGCATCAGTAGCTTGCGGCCCAGCGCGCCGCCGGGGTGCGATTGGGCAAAGTCGTGTTCGCGAAAGCCCCGCGCGTCCAGCAGCGCCACGGCCAGCGCGTCGCCCATGGCCATTTGCGCGGTGGTACTGGCGGTGGGGGCGAGGTTGAGCGGGCAGGCTTCCTGTTGCACTGCACACAGCAGCGCGATGTCGGCATGCTGGGCCAGCGTGGACTGCGCGCGGCCAGTGATGCCCACCAGCGTGATCTTCAATCGGCGCAACGCCGGCAGCACGGCGTTGATCTCTTCGCTTTCGCCCGAGTTGGAGATGGCCAGCACCACGTCACCCGGCTGCACCATGCCCAGGTCGCCATGGCTGGCTTCGCCCGGGTGCACGAAGAAGGCCGGGGTACCAGTGGAAGCCAGCGTGGCGGCGATCTTGCGGCCGACGTGGCCGCTCTTGCCCATGCCCATCACCACCACGCGGCCGGTGGTGGCCAGCATGGCCTGCACGCTGCGCGTGAAGCTCTCGCCCAGCGCGTCGCGCACGGCGTGCAGGGCCTGGGCCTCGATGTCGAAGGTCTGCTGGGCCAGTTGCAGGGCGCGCGCGGCGTCGAAGGCGTTGGTTGCGGTCAAGGCGTGTGAGGGTGCGGGAGAATGGGCACGATTCTAGGCGGCACGCTGTGCGCCGCCCCTGCTGTATTCCTTGGCAACGGATGGCCACTACCCTTGAACTGGTGCTGCTTTACCTGATCGCTGCCGTGGCGGGCGTGGTGGTGTGCCGCACGCTCAAGTTGCCGCCGATGCTGGGCTACTTGGCGGTGGGCGTGCTGATCGGCCCGAACGCGCTGGCGCTGGCCAAGGACTCGGCCGGCGTGAAGTACCTGGCCGAGTTCGGCGTGGTCTTCCTGATGTTCGTGATCGGGCTGGAGTTCAACCTGCCCAAGCTGCGCAGCATGCGCACCCTGGTGTTCGGCCTGGGCCTTTCACAAGTGGTGCTGACCACGCTGGGCGCCGTGCTGGGCAACTTCTTGCTGATAGCGCTCTTTGCTTGGCTGGGCCGACCCTGGGAACTGGACTGGCAAGGTGCCGTGGTGCTGGGCAGCGCCATGGCCATGTCGTCTACCGCCATCGTCGTGAAGATGATGGCCGACCGGCTGGAACTGGAAAGCGAGCACGGCAAGCGCGTGATGGGCGTGCTGCTGTTCCAGGATCTGGCCGTGGTGCCGCTGCTGGTGCTGATCCCCGCGCTCGATTCCACCACCGCCGACATGGCCCGCTCGCTGGCCCTGGCACTGGTGAAGGCCGTGATGCTGCTGACGCTGTTGATGGTGGGCGGCCAGCGCGTGATGCGCTGGTGGCTCACCCTGGTGGCGCGGCGCAAGAGCGAAGAGTTGTTCGTGCTGAACCTGCTGCTGGTCACGCTGGGCCTGGCTTGGCTGACCGAGCACGCGGGCCTGTCGCTGGCGCTGGGCGCTTTCCTGGCCGGCATGCTGATCGCCGAGACCGAGTACAAGCACCAGGTGGAAACCGACATCCGCCCCTTCCACGACGTGCTGCTGGGCCTGTTCTTCATCACCATCGGCATGAAGCTGGATTGGCGGCCGGTTCTGGATCATTGGTTTCTGGTGCTGGCCCTCACGCTGCTGCCGGTAGCCGCCAAGGCGGCGCTGGTTGCCGGGCTGGCACGGGCCTTCCGAGCCGAACCTGGCGTCTCGATCCGGACCGGCCTGTACCTGGCGCAGGCCGGCGAGTTTGGCTTCGTGCTGCTGACGCTGGGGGTGGACAGCCACGTGCTGGGCGGCAACTGGATGAGCCCGGTGCTGGCCTCGATGGTGCTCTCCATGCTGGCCACACCCTTCATCATCATGCACAGCGACCACCTGGTGATGCGCTTCTCCGCCAGCGACTGGCTGATGCAGTCGGTGGCGCTCACAACCATCGCCAAGAAGTCGATCAAGACCGAGAGCCACGTCATCATCTGCGGCTACGGGCGCAGCGGCCAGAACCTGGCGGCCATGCTGGAGCGCGAGCACATCCCCTACATGGCGCTGGACCTGGACCCCGACCGAGTGCGCCAGGCGGCGGCGGCCGGCCAGAGCGTGGTGTTTGGCGACGCTGCACGCCTGCAAAGCCTGATGGCCGCCGGCCTGGCCCGCGCGGCCGCTGTGGTGGTGTCGTACCACGACACGGCCTCGGCGCTGAAAATCCTGCACCTGGTGTCCACCCACGCGCCCAAGGTGCCGGTGGTGGTTCGCACCATCGACGACACCGACCTGGAAAAGCTGCGCGCGGCCGGCGCCACCGGCGTGGTACCTGAGGCCATCGAGGGCTCGCTGATGCTGGCCAGCCACGCGCTGGCGCTGGTAGGCGTGCCCATGCGGCGGGTGATCCGCATCACCCGCGACGCGCGTGATGCGCGCTATGGCCTGCTGCGTGGCTACTTCCATGGTGCCGACGACGACACGGTGGAAGAGCGCCAGCAGGCGCGGCTGATGAGCGTGACCCTGCCGGTGGCCGCCGCCTGCCTGGGCAGGGCGCTGGGCGACCTGGCCCTGCATGCCATGGGCGTGCAGGTGGCCTCGGTGCGACAAAGCTCAGGGCGCGTGACCGAGGCCGACGACGCCCTGACGCTGCACACCGGTGACACCCTGGTGCTTTCGGGCCTGCCAGAGGCGCTGGCGCTGGCGGAAGAGAAGTTGCTCAAGCGCGGCTGAAACTGCGGCGATCACAGTCCAGCAACGGGCCGCTCCCAGGCGGCCTGCGCTACCCGCCCGGTAGGTGGAAGGGGTAGCCCGCTGCCGGGTGCCGCATCAGGCCACTGGCAGGCCGCGGTCGAGGTTGGCGCGCATGCGCACAGCCATCACGGCGCCCACGGCGCGCAGCAGCTCCAGCGCCAGTTCGGGCTGCCGGGCAGCGAATTCGTCAAAGCGGTGGCGAGGCATGCCCCACACCACCGAGGCCGACATGGCCTCCACCTGGGCCATGCGGGGCGTGTCGCCAAACAAAGCGGGCTCACCCACCACCGAGCCTGGCCGCAGGATGGCCACAGGACGGCGCACTGGTGCGCTTTCGGGCACATAGACCTGCAGGGTGCCGCTCTCGATCATGTAGACGCTGCGGTCCATGTCGCGAAAGCGGATCACGGTATCGCCCGGGCGCAGCACGTGGCGCTGCATGTAGCTGCCCATCAAACGCCATTCGTCTGGGCTGTAGCGCAGATGCAAGGCGTCATCGGCATTGAGCGACTGGATCGCGGCGGTCAGGTTCTCGATGCTCATTGATATACCCCCTCCAAGGGGCTGACAAACTATTTCACGCAGCCCACGGCGCCGTGTCAGTGCTCATTATGGTCAACCCGCAGTGCCACCCACAAGTCAGATCATCGCCGCTTGTCACACGCGTGGGGTCGTTGATCGGCACGAGCCCGACCACCTTACTTGCCGATACAGAAACGGCTGAAGATTTCGCCCAGCAAATCGTCGGCGCTGAAGCGGCCGGTGATGGCCTGCAGCGCGGTATGGGCCAGGCGCAACTCCTCAGCAAACAGGTCCAAAGCTGCATCGGCCTGGCCCGCGTGCGCGCTGGCCGCAGCCAGGTGCTCGGCACAGCCGCGCAGCGCTTGCACGTGGCGTGTGCGGGCGATGAACAGGCCCTCCGGCGCGGCCTGCCAGCCAGCGCGCGCCAGCAGGGCCTGGCGCAGCGCGTCCAGGCCAGCGCCGGTGCGGGCGCTCAAGCTCAGCCCCTCGCGGTGCGGCGCCGTGGCCCCGGGCGCATCGGCCTTGTTGAACACCTCGAAGATGCGGGCCGGGTCGGCGCCGGCCAGGCGCTGGGCGATCTGCGCGTCGGCGGCCAGGTAGGCCGGGTCGGCCAGGCGGGTGAGGTCGTGCAGGAAGACGATGGCGTCGGCGCTGTGGATGGACTCCCAGCTGCGCGCCACGCCGATGCGCTCCACTTCGTCGCTGGCGGCCGCGTCGTCACGCAGCCCGGCGGTATCGGTGATGTGCAGCGGCACGCCCTCGATCTGGATGGTTTCGCTGATGCGGTCGCGGGTGGTGCCCGCGATGGGGGTGACGATGGCCAGCTCGGCCCCGGCCAGGGCATTGAGCAACGAGCTCTTGCCCACGTTGGGCTGGCCAGCGAGCACCACACGCAGGCCTTCGCGCAGCAGCGCGCCTTGGCGGGCGCGGGCCAGCACGCTGGTCACAGCCAACTCGACGGCGGCGAGCTTGCCGCGCGCATCGGCCCTTTCAAGAAAGTCGATCTCCTCTTCGGGAAAGTCCAACGTCGCCTCCACCAGCATGCGCAGGTTGACGATGCGCTCGGCCAGTGCGTCGATCTCGGCCGAAAAGGCGCCGCCCAGCGAGCGGCTGGCCGAGCGGGCCGCCGCCTCGGTGCTGGCGTCGATCAGGTCGGCCACGGCCTCGGCCTGGGCCAGGTCGAGCTTGTCGTTCAAGAAAGCGCGCTGGGTGAACTCGCCGGGTTCGGCCAGACGCAAACCCATGTGAGCGCCGGCTTCCAGGCAGCGCGCCAGCAGCAGTTGCAGCACCACGGGGCCACCGTGGGCTTGCAGTTCCAGCACAGCTTCACCGGTGTAGCTGTGCGGGGCCGGATAGTGCATGGCCAGGCCGTGGTCTATGGGCTGGCCATCGGCCGCCAGCAATGGGCCGTAGTGGGCGTGGCGGGGTGCAAGCAGGGTGCGGCCGGTGAGGGCCAGCACCAGACTGGACAGGTCGCGGCCCGAGGCGCGCACGATACCCACCGCCCCGCGCCCGGGTGCGGTGGCAATGGCAACAATAGGATCGTGGTGGCGGCCTAGGGACATGGGCGGCGATTGTCGCCCGGCGTTTGTAGGGGTGGCGCGGGGCGAATCGCCAGCGGTGGCCGTCACCGGTACCCGCTGGCGATTCATGAGGCAAACGCCCATCAGGCTGCGTCAACCCCGCAAGCTCATCATCGGCGAGCGGGGCCCGGCATTTCAGTCGCGCAAAGTAAGAAATCCGGCCAGCTGTGAAGCGTGGCCGGATTCCGGTAGTGGCAACTACCGAGCCTGCGGGCCCGGTGGTTCAAGCGATCACGCCACACCCATGCGCTTGTTGATCACCCATTGCTGGGCAATGGACAGCACGTTGTTGGTCAGCCAGTACAGCACCAGGCCCGAAGGGAAGGTGAAAAACATGACGCTGAAGGCCAGCGGCATGATCCACATCATCTTGGCCTGTACGGGGTCGGGCGGCTTGCTGCCCAGGGCCACCTGCACCAGCGATGAGATGGTCATCAGCACCGGCAGGATGAACCAGGGGTCCTTGGCCGAGAGGTCGGTGATCCAGCCCAGCCAGGGCGCGCCGCGCATTTCAACCGTGGACAGCAGCACCCAGTACAGCGCGATGAAGAAGGGCATCTGCACGAAGATGGGCAGGCAGCCGCCCAGCGGATTCACCTTCTCCTCTCGGTAAATGCGCATCATCTCGGTGTTCATCTCCTGCGGCTTGTCCTTCAGGCGCTCGCGCATCTCCATCAGGCGCGGGTTCAGGGCCTTCATTCTGGCCATGGACTTGTAGGCGTGCGCGTTGAGGCCGTAAAAGGCGATCTTCAGCAGCACCACCAGGCCCACGATGGCCCAGCCCCAGTTGTGCAGGTACTTGTGCAGTTGCTCCAGAACCCAGAACAGCGGTTTCGAGAGCGGTGCCAGCCAGCCGTAGTCCTTCATCAGCTCCAGGCCGGGGGCCAGGGCTTCGAGCACACGCTCTTCCTGCGGGCCCACGAACAACTGCGCCGTGTGTGCCTTGGTGGCACCGGGTGCCAGCTCACCCAAAGGCTGGATCATGGCCACCGAATAGAGGTTGTCCTTGTCCTTCTTGGTGACGAAGTTTCGCTCGCCCGGCGCGCTGACGATCCAGGCGCTGGCGAAGTAGTGCTGCACAAGGCCAATCCAGCCGTCGCTGGCCTTGGTCTCGTGGCCGGGGGCCTCGCCGGCCTTGCGCTTGCCGATGTCGGCAAACTCCACCTTCTGGTATTTCTTGACGTCGGTGTACACGGCGGGGCCGGTGAAGGTGGGCGTGAAGGGCGGCGCGCCGCCGGCCTCGCCACCGTCGCGTTGCAGCTGCAGGTAGATCTGCGGCGCCAGCAAGGCGGGGCCAACGTTCATCAGTTCGTCCTTCACATCCACGGCGTACGTGCCGCGGTGGAAGGTGTAGGTCTTGACCCACGTGGCGCCACCCACCTCGGGCGACTCGAAGCGCACACTCAGTTCGTTGACGCCGTCCTTGAGCTCGCGCTCGCCGGGCTGGGCCACCATCTGGGTGAAGTGATTGGGCAGGGCCGCCCCATTGGCGCCGATGTAGCCGGTTTGCGCCAGGTAGGTGCGCTGGGCGCTTTCATCAAACAGCACCACCGACTTGGTGGGGTCGTCGACGTCGGGATACTTCAGCAGCTCTGCGCGGGCCAGGTCGCCACCACGCGAAGTGAGCGTCACCTTCAGCACATCGGTGCGGATGACGATTTTCTCGCCCGGGGCCGCCATGCTGGCCTGGGCGACGGGGGCGGCAGCCGGCTGCTCAGAGCCGCCCGCTGTAGCCACGGGGGCCGGCACGCCATTGGGCAACGGGCCCGACGCGGCCGAGGCCACCTCGTTGGTGATGGGAACGCCGAACAGGGTGGGCTGCCCGTTGTGGCGATTCCAGGCGTCCCACAGCATCGCCAGGGACATCAGGAACACGATCCACAGCAGGGTGCGGCGTATATCGTTCATGGCAGGGGCCTCGAAGAACTCATGGATTCAGGGGCCGCCGAGGTGGCGGCAGGAAACAAGCGGGAAAACAGGCGCGGCCGCAGCTCGGGTACCGGGTCGCAGCCGCCATTGCAGAGCGGGTTGCAGCGCAGGATGCGCGCAGCCGCCAGATAGGTTCCGGCCGCCGCACCGTGGCGCTCGAGCGCACCGATGGCATAGCGCGAGCAGGTGGGCTCGAAGCGGCAGGCGTTGCCCAGCCAGGGGCTGAGCAGCAGACGGTAGCCCTTGACCAGCGCGATCAGCACGGCACGCGGCCACAGGTGCGGCGGCGGGGTGATGGCAGAGCTGGGCATGGCGGGGCAGATGGGGAGTGGGTACGCAAATGCAATGGCGCGTCAGCCTGCTGCGGCAGCCGGCTTGGCCTTGCCGCGCCGTGGCCCACCCATGCGGCGCCCAGCTTGCGAGGGCGCCAACGGCGCGTGCGCCGCCTGCTGGAACAAAGCGTCGGCCTCGCCGTGGGCCGCTTCACGCAAGGCCTCAGAAGCGGGACTGACGAACTGCTCGCGGTCGAAAGGCGCACGCAACCGCACCACCCACAAACCACCGGGCAGTTCGGCCACATGGCGGCCCATGGCAGCACGCAGTTGGCGCTTGATCAGATTGCGCGTCACTGCCCGACGGGCGTGTCGCTTGGGTACCACCAAACCGAGCCAATGTTGGCATCCATCCACAAGCGACACCGTTGTGGGCACCTCTTCTGTGGATAACTCTGGTGACAAGTGCTGAACAACCGGTTCGCAAGCCGCTGCCGCCGATGTAGCACGGGCACGCGAAGGCGCGCCGGCCACGTAGTGCACAGCGAAGTGAGTACTGCGCGAACGTTGCGGCGCCCCGAGCACTCTCTCGAAATCGGCCGGACGCACGATGCGGCCGATCATGGGGTCACGACCAGCAGCCAGGCTTCGCCGTCAGACCTGCGAGAGCTTCTTGCGGCCCTTGGCGCGGCGAGCATTGATGACGGCACGGCCGCCACGGCTCTTCATGCGGACGAGGAAGCCGTGCGTACGGGCGCGGCGGACCTTGGAAGGCTGGTAGGTGCGCTTCATGTTCTTTACCTTGGGTAGGGGATGGACGCCGACGCTTGGTAGTGCTGGCCGGGGTTGTGTGAACCCGCCGAACTGCCCGCATTCAACCAGGCCGAGGGGCCAACTTGAAAGCACGCAGCCCGCGTCCTGTCATTCGGGAAACCCATGATTAGAGCAAATTCCATGGGCCCGGTCAAACTTGGCCACCAAAAAGACAAGGCGTCCCGGCGATTGACCCAAGTCGAAGAACTGTGGATAACCAGCAGTTCGGAGCCCGATTCCGTGCGTAGAATCCGCCGCTCGGAGAGAACTTGTCCACAATGAGCCAAGACCTGTGGCAGCTCGGATGCGATCGCCTCGCCATCGAACTGCCAGAACAACAATACAACACCTGGATCCGCCCACTGCCTGCCGCCGACATCTCGGATGACGGCGACGGCGTGGTCGCTTCACTGCGCGTGCCCAATCGCTTCAAGCTCGATTGGATACGTTCGCAGTACGGCACGCGCATCGAGGCCTTGCTCGGTGAAATCGCTGGTAAGCCAGTGCGCCTGGCGCTCTCGCTGGCGCCGCGCGAAGCCGCGCCCGCCGCACCGCGCGCCCTGCCCAGCCGCCCCAACGCCACCAGCCGCGTGCTGGCCCACGCCATGACCGGCGCCCAGGCCAGCACCTCGCTGCGCGCCCCGCCACCACCCGGTGTGCTGGCCGGCAACGAGCCCTCCGAGACTGCCGAAGCGCCGCGCATGGGCACCCTGCCCGGCGCCCCGGCGGTGAACCGCCACCGCCTGAACCCGGCCCTGACCTTTGACAACCTGGTGGCCGGCCGCGCCAACCAGATGGCCCGCACCGCCGCGCTGCACGTGGCCGGCGCCCCGGGCCAGATGTACAACCCGCTGTTCATCTACGGCGGCGTGGGCCTGGGCAAGACCCATTTGGTGCACGCCGTGGGCAACCAGCTGCTCAAGGACAACCCCAACGCCCGAGTGCTGTACCTGCACGCCGAGCAGTTCATCACCGACGTGGTGAAGAACTACCAGCGCAAGACCTTTGACGAGCTCAAGGCCAAGTACCACCAACTGGATCTGCTGCTGATCGACGACGTGCAGTTCTTTGCCGGCAAAGAGCGCACCCAGGAGGAGTTCTTCAACGCCTTCGAGGCCCTGCTGGCCAAGCGCGCCCACATCATCATGACCAGCGACACCTACCCCAAGGGGCTGGTGGACATCGACGAGCGCCTGACCAGCCGGTTTGACAGCGGCCTCACCGTCGCCATCGAGCCGCCCGAGCTGGAAATGCGCGTGGCCATCCTGCTGACCAAGGCCAGGCAAGAGGGTGCGCCCATGCCGGAAGACGTGGCCTTCTTCGTGGCCAAGAACGTGCGTGCCAACGTGCGCGAGTTGGAGGGCGCCCTGCGCAAAGTGCTGGCATACGCCAAGTTTTCGCACAAAGAGATCACCATCAACCTTGCCCGCGAGGCGCTGAAAGACCTGCTTTCCATCCAGAACCGGCAGATCAGCGTGGAAAACATCCAGAAGACCGTGGCCGACTTCTACAAGATCAAGATCGGCGACATGTACAGCAAGAAGCGCCCGGCCAGCATCGCCCGCCCGCGCCAGATTGCCATGTACATCGCCAAGGAGCTGACCCAGAAGAGCCTGCCCGAGATCGGCGAGCTCTTTGGCGGGCGTGACCACACCACCGTGCTGCACGCCGTGCGCAAGATCGGTGGCGAGCGCCAGAAGAACACCGAACTGAACCAGCAACTGCACGTGCTGGAACAAACCCTCAAGGGGTAAGCAAGGCCGATCTCTGCGAGGCCGTGGGGATACTGGACAAAAACAGGCGAAAATGCCCTGTTGGTTAGCGCGTACGCACTGCTGAAAGAGGAAGACATGATCGTTCTGAAGGCCGCACAACAAAGCCTGCTGGGTGCCCTGCAATCGGTGGCTGGCATCGTCGAGAGGCGGCACACCCTGCCCATCCTGGCCAATGTGCTGGTGCGCAAGACGGGTGAGAGCATCGAGTTCACCACCTCTGATCTTGAGATTCAGGTGCGCACCACCGCCGATCTTGGCGGTGATGCCGGCAGCTTCAGCACCACCGTGGGCGCGCGCAAGCTGATCGACATCCTGCGCAGCTTACCGGCCGACCAGGTGGTGAGCCTCACCGCCAACGGCAGCAAGCTCACGCTGCAGGGTGGCAAGAGCCGCTTCACGCTGCAAACCCTGCCGTCTGAAGACTTCCCCCTGGTGAACGAGGCGGTTGATTTCGGCCCCGCCTTCAGCGTGCCGCAAAAGACGCTCAAGAGCCTGATCGACCAGGTGCACTTCGCGATGGCGGTGCACGATATCCGCTACTACCTCAACGGCATCCTGTTCGTGGCCGAGGGCAAGACCCTCACCCTCGTGGCCACCGACGGCAGCCGCCTGGCCCTGGCCCAGGCCGAGCTGGAAAACGACATCCCCAAGCAAGAGGTCATCCTGCCGCGCAAGACCGTGCTGGAACTGATGCGATTGCTGGGCACGGGCGAGGATCTCATCGAGATGCGCTTTGCCGGCAACCAGGCCAAGTTCAGCTTCTCGGGCATGGAGTTCGTGACCAAGCTTGTCGAGGGCAAGTACCCCGACTACAACCGCGTCATCCCCAAGAACCACAAGAACATCATCACGCTGGGCCGCCTGCCTCTGCTGCAAAGCCTGCAGCGCGCTGCCATCCTCACCAGCGACAAGTTCAAGGGCGTGCGCGTCAACATCGACCCGGGCAGCCTGCGCATTGCCAGCAGCAACGCCGAACAGGAAGAAGCCAAGGAAGAACTCGAAATCGACTACGACGGCCCGGCCATCGAAATCGGCTTCAACGTCACCTATTTGATGGACGCCCTGGCCAACATCGGCCAGGAAATGGTGCGGCTGGAGATGCACGACGGCAGCTCGGCCGCCCTCATCACCGTGCCCGAGCAGGCCGGTTTCAAGTACGTTGTGATGCCGATGAGGATTTGAGGCAGCAACGCATTCGACCCATTGTGTGGCGGGCCTTGAGCCCGCCAACCCGTTTCTAAAGGGCCCGGTTTGCAGCGTGCAAAGCCCGCCCAACGCGAAGAAAACCAGCCATGAGCGACGCCAAGAACCCCTCCGAGAACCCCAGCGCCACCCCCGGTGACGACGGCGTCACCCGCCGCGAGCTGCCCAGCGCCGAAGGCGAGGCCGTCTCCACCGGCGCCGAGGCCTCGGCGGCCTATGGCTCTGATTCGATCCAGATCCTTGAAGGCCTGGAAGCCGTGCGAAAGCGCCCCGGCATGTACATCGGCGATACGAGCGACGGCACCGGCCTGCACCACCTGGTGTTTGAGGTGGTGGACAACTCCATCGACGAAGCTCTGGCCGGCCATTGCGACGACATCACCGTCACCATCCACACCGACAACTCCATCAGCGTCACCGACAACGGCCGCGGCATCCCCACCGGCGTGAAGATGGACGACAAGCACGAGCCCAAGCGCTCGGCCGCCGAGATTGCCCTCACCGAGCTGCACGCCGGCGGCAAGTTCAACCAGAACAGCTACAAGGTCTCGGGCGGCCTGCACGGCGTGGGCGTGTCGTGCGTGAACGGCCTGTCCACCTGGCTGCGCCTCACGGTGCGCCGCGACGGCCAAGCCCACTTCATGGAATTCCGCCAGGGCATTCCGCAAGACCGCGTGCTGGAGAAGCGCGACGGCTTTGAAGTGAGCCCGATGAAGATCGTGGGCCCCACCGACAAGCGCGGCACCGAGGTGCACTTCCTGCCCGACACCACCATCTTCAGCAACATCGACTTTCACTACGACGTGCTGGCCAAGCGACTGCGCGAGCTGAGCTTCCTGAACAACGGCGTCAAGATCCGCCTGGTGGACGAGCGCAGCCAGAAGGAAGACAACTTCGCCTACGCCGGCGGTGTGAAGGGCTTTGTGGAGTTCGTCAACAAGGGCAAGAAGGTGCTGCACGGCAACATCTTCCACGCCCGCGGCGACAAGCTCAGCGACAACAACACCAACGTGGGCGTTGAAGTGGCCATGCAGTGGAACGAGAGCTACAACGAGAACGTGCTCTGCTTCACCAACAACATCCCCCAGCGTGACGGTGGCACCCACCTCACCGGCCTGCGCGCCGCGATGACCCGCGTCATCAACAAGTACATCGACGACAACGACATCGCCAAGAAGGCCAAGGTGGAGATCACCGGCGACGACATGCGCGAAGGCCTGGCCTGCGTGGTGAGCGTGAAGGTGCCCGAGCCCAAGTTCAGCAGCCAGACCAAGGACAAGCTGGTGAGCAGCGAAGTGCGCGCCCCGGTGGAAGACATCGTGAGCCGTTTGCTCACCGACTGGCTGCTGGAGAACCCCATCGACGCCAAGACCATCTGCGGCAAGATCGTGGACGCCGCGCGCGCCCGCGACGCCGCCCGCAAGGCCCGCGAAATGACCCGCCGCAAGGGCGTGCTCGACGGCATGGGCCTGCCCGGCAAGCTCGCCGACTGCCAGGAAAAAGACCCGGCGCTGTGCGAGATCTACATCGTCGAGGGCGACTCGGCCGGCGGCAGCGCCAAGCAAGGCCGCGACCGTAAGTTCCAGGCCATCCTGCCCCTGCGCGGCAAGATCTTGAACGTGGAAAAAGCCCGCTACGAGAAGCTGCTGACCAGCAACGAAATCCTCACCCTCATCACCGCGCTGGGCACCGGCATCGGCAAGGGCATGGGCGGCGACGACTTCAACCCCGACAAGCTGCGCTACCACCGCATCATCATCATGACCGACGCCGACGTGGACGGCGCCCACATCCGCACCCTGCTGCTCACCTTCTTCTACCGCCAGATGCACGATCTGGTGGAGCGCGGCCACATCTACATCGCCCAGCCGCCGCTCTACAAGGTGAAGCACGGCAAGCACGAGCAGTACCTGAAAGACGGCAGCGAGCTCGACGTGTACCTGCTGAAGGTGGCGCTGGACGGCGCCGTGGTGGAACCCGGCGCCGGCCGCCCCACCATCAGCGGCGAGGCCCTGGCCGAGCTGGCCCGCCAGTACGTGCTGGCCACCAACGTGATCAACCGCCTCTCCAACTGGATGGACGTGGAAGCCCTGCGCGCCATCAGCGACGGCCTGGTGCTGAACCTCGACGACATGGCCGGTGCCGAAACCGGTGCCGCCGCCCTGAAGGCCATGCTGCACGACGCCGAAGTGGACGCCGTGTTTGACGAGCGCACCGACAAGCACCTGCTGCGCATCAGCCGCCGCCTGCACGGCAACATCAAGAGCAGCTCCATCGGGCCCGATTTCGTGCACGGTGCCGACTACGAAGCCCTGGCCAACGCCGGCCGCACCTTCAAGGGCCTGCTGAGCGACGACGCCATGGTCAAGCGCGGCGAAGGCGAGAAGCAGAAGGAAAGCAAGGCCGGCGACTTCCGCGCCGCCATGGCCTGGCTGATGACCCAGGCCGAAAACGCCGTGGGCCGCCAGCGCTACAAGGGCCTGGGCGAAATGAACCCCAGCCAGCTCTGGGAAACCACCATGGACCCCACCGTGCGCCGCCTGCTGCGCGTGCAGATTGAAGACGCCATCGAGGCGGACAAGGTCTTCACCATGCTCATGGGCGACGAGGTGGAGCCGCGGCGGGATTTCATAGAAACCAACGCCCTGCGCGCGGCGAATATCGACGCTTGAGCGTTGTAGGTTCTAGGCAAGTGCCCAGGAACTGACACTCAGGCTCAGCGGGGATGGCATGAGCGACCTGATCATCTACCAGACCGAAGACGGCCTGGCCAAGGTGCAGTTCCGGGCCGTGGCAGGTGGCCTCTGGCTAACGCAGTTGGCCATGGCCGAGCTGTTCAACGTCACGGTGGCCAACACCAACATTCACATCCGCAAGATCCTGCACGATGGCGAGCTGGACGCCGAGGCAGTTGTTAAACAAGACTTAATAACTGCCGCCGACGGCAAGAACTACCGCACCAAGCTCTACCGGCTGGACATGGTTCTGGCCGTTGGCTACCGGGTGCGCTCGGCCCGTGGCACCCAGTTTCGCCAATGGGCCACCGCCCATCTGGCCGACTACCTGGTGAAGGGCTTCGTCATGGACGACGAACGCCTGAAGAACCCCGGCGGCTGGGACTACTTCGACGAACTGCTGGCCCGCATCCGCGAGATACGGGCCTCTGAGAAGCGCTTCTACCAAAAGGTGCGTGATCTGTTTGCTCTGAGCGTTGACTACCGCGCCAACGAGGCCGCCGCCCAGACCTTCTTCGCCGAGGTGCAGAACAAGCTGCTGTTTGCCGTCACCCGGCAGACTGCCGCTGAGATCGTGGTGGCCCGCGCCAATCCAGACGCGCCCAACATGGCACTCACCACCTTTGAAGGCAGCCGCGTTCGCAAGGCCGACGTGACCGTGGCCAAGAACTACCTGAGCGCCGACGAGGTGGACACACTCAACCGCCTGGTGGTGATCTTTCTGGAGCAGGCCGAGCTACGCGCCAAGGACCGCCAGCAACTGACGCTGGACTACTGGCGCCAGAACGTGGATCGGCTGCTGGAGTTCAACGACCGGCCGGTGCTGCACGGCGCCGGCAAGGTGCGCACCGAGCACATGAAGCAGATGGCACATGAACGCTATGAGCAGTTTGATGCCAGGCGGCGCGGCGCCGAAGCGCTGGCAGCCGATGCCGAAGACATGCGGGCGTTGGAAGCGGTTGCGGAAAAGGCCAAGTCCCGCAGAGCCCCCAAATAAGTTGGGCGCTTGGCCCGCCTACCGAAGCAGTTGTTTTCACTCCGTACACGGCGCTCGATCTCGATGGGGTTCCAGGGTTGGAATGTCCCCATGGCCGTTCCAGCCTTCATCGCCGCCCGTCAGGCCGACGTCGCAGGCCTTTGCCAGCGGGCTGGCGCGCGCCGCCTGGATCTGATCGGCTCAGCCGTTCGGCAGCCTAAGGCCAGGAAGTACCTCTGGGCTACCGCCGAATCTGCGAGTGCGGTGCGGCGCTTCGTGGCCAACAAGACGCTGTTGAAGCATCCGGCCGATGAGGTGCTGCGATCAGCAGTTGAGCGCCAGTTGATCATCTTGGGCGAAATCAAAGCCTCACACTCACTCCGGCAACCCATATTTCAGCTTTGCGCCATCCCGAACGAACACACCGGTCAACTCCAGCTTGTCCATCAGCGTCTGTGCAACGGAGGCTTCCAGTTTGGGCTGAAACAACGCGCTGATGGAGCCCGTAAGCGTCTTCAGCGATGCCGGTCGCTGTGCCCCACGCCTCACCAGGTACTCGATCACGGTTGACAACATTTCGTCTTCCGGCATCGATGCGCTCGGCTTCTTGACAATCTCGATGTCGGGCACTGTCATTGAGCGAGATGCATGTAGTCCTTGCCCCTTCAGGTGCTCGATGAGTGGATCAAACCCCTTGTCCTTTGAAATCACATGAAAGTAGGCTTCGGGCTCCTGCACCGCAAGGCGCCCAATCTGATAGGCGATATGAAAGTCGAGCGCATTGCTTCCGTTCCCAGTCACCTTGATGAAGCGTGACCCGTTGGCTTTGCGGGCCAAGACATCTGCCAACTCAAAGCTGATCTTTGTTTGGCTTGCTCCCACGAACACCAGCACCCGGAACGTTTCTGGTGCCAACAAGCCAACCATCTGCGGTTGCACGTTCTCGTAGTCAATCAGTACATAGTTTGTCTTCATGATTCGGTTGTTCGAAGTGCCAGGGCTTGTGGCCGTCCCGATCATTTGAACTGCGCCTGGTGCTCGCGGCAGTATTGAAAGCCGCCGAAGCGCGCTTCATTGCCCCAGCAGAACTTGCCCTCCGGGAAAGTGATTTTCTGTCGGCAGGTGACGCAGACCAGCTTCTTGCGCAGTGCCTCCGGCGGGGCCTCCGAGTTGGCGCTTGCCGGCGAAGCAGCCTGAACTGCAACGGAAGCCGACCGTGATGCGACCGCCGGCTTCGGGTTGGCTGCCTCGCGCGGCTTCATGAAGTCCGGCAAGTCCAGTGGATTGGTCGGTCGATGTTGCCGTGCCAGCTTCTCCGCCCACTCCCTGGCGGTCTGGGGGCTGTGCACATTCAAGAGCCCGGCGAATGCACCAACCACGCCAACGGTGCGATCGATGTGCGCTTGGTGCCAGGTTCCGATCTGGTCGGCCTTGATCACATCATCCGTGTCGAACTTCTTCTTGTCCGGTCGCGTGATGATGGCCTTGGGGTGGAGTAGCGCCGCGTGAAAGAAGTTTGCCTTCACCCCCATGCGGCCGGTGATCTCCAGCCTATCCAGCAGCTTGGACAAGATGCGCTCGTGTCGCCTGCTTTGTTCAAGGGGAGACTCCACTCCGAACGCACGCTCGCCAGAGTAGGCAACCGTGAACTCGCCGCGATCATTGATCTGCACGTTGCCGTTGAAGCACTTGGTCTCCAGCAAGTAGAACCTCAGCGTTCGATTGATGATGAGGTGATCAATCTGCGCCACCTCTCCATCGACTGAGATTCTCAAATCGTGGAGGACCGCATTGTTCTCGCTGTCCCTGAAATGGTTGTCGATGTAGTGCGCGGCATCACGCTCGCCCTGAATGCCTCGTCTGAGTCGCATCAGCTCTTCGCGCAGCCAATCCTTTTGCCTGGCGTCCAGCATGGAGGACTTCTGCAAATCGGTGAGCAAATCGATGCGCTTCGACTTGTCATCGGCGCTCTTGATGATCATGTTCCTGCCCTGTCTTTGTGGTGTTCACTCTATTTTGCCGGGTAGGCACGGAGCTGCCGCCAAAGCCCAGCCCGCGCCTCACCCCCTCACCAAGAACCCCACCGCAGCATTCACCGCCACCCGCTGCGCCTCGTTGCACTGCGCGGGCGTGGTGCGGGGGCTGTCGGGGTAGACCTCGGTGGTGGTCACATAGCGCGCGGCGGTCATGCCGCCGCACAGGCCCAGGGCGCGCTTGGCGTAGGCGATCACGCCGGGCTGCAGCAGGGGTGAGCCGATCAGCTGGCCGGAGGCGTCGGGCTCGGCGATGTGGGTCACGGCGCGCACGGCGGCGATCAGCGCGGCCTGAAAGGCGGGCTCGTCTCGCTCGGTGTCGGCCACCAGGTAGAAGCCGTCGGGGATGGGGTGCAGGTCGGGCGGCTTGCCGTCGCGGGCGGCCTTGGCGGGGCCGAATTCGCTGTTGTCGGTGTCGGTGGTTGCGTGCAGGTCGATGTGCAGGTCCACCCGGGGCGCATGCTGGGCCACGCAGGCCATGGCCAGCGCGGCTTCGGCGGCGGGGCTTTGCAGTTTGAACTGGCGGTTGGGGTCCAGCGCGTCGGGGTTCCAGCGGTTGATGGTTTCGTAGCCCCAGGGGCTGATGCAAGGCAGCAGCAACAGGTTGGCGTGCTGGGCGTGGCGGGCAAAGTCTTGCGCCAGCCACTGCAGGGCGCCTTGCACGCCGCTGGTTTCGTAGCCGTGCACGCCGCCTGTCACCAGCACCGTGGGCCGCTCGGCCTGCCAGTGGCGGCTGCGCACGGCCACCAGCGGGTAGCGGGGCAGGCCCAGGCGGGTGTAGTTCAGCTCGCCGTAGTGGATCAGCTCGGCTTCGGCCGGCAGGCTGGCCTGCAGGGGCGCCAGCACCTCGGCGGCGTGGCTGCGCTGCACGCGCTGGCGGGCCAGCCAGGCGGCGCGTTCAGCGTCGCCCCAGGGGGTGCCGGGGGTGCCGATGGGGTAGGGCGTGGTGGGGGTGGGGGTCATGGCGGGCTCGCGCATTGGGCGGGGAAGGAGCCAACGTTACATGGGCCGCACAGGCATCGAAGCGGGCTCGACGCGTATAGAAAATTGCGTTTTCTATACATGTCATGCGAACATGCATAGCCCATCAACGGTTGCTATGCGCATTTGGCCCCCATGCCCCCGCCACCCACCTTGCCCCCGCTGCTGCCACTCAGCCGGTTGAAGGCGGCGGATTTTGAATCCGCCGCCGTGCTCAAGGCCGTGGCCAGGGCCAGCCGCAAGCTGGCTGAGTTGAAGGGCCTGGCGGCGGCCATCCCCAACCAGGGCATCCTCATCAACACCCTGGGTTTGCAGGAGGCCAAGGACAGCTCGGCCATTGAGAACATCGTCACCACGCACGACGAGTTGTTCCGCGCCAGCACCTACCCCGATCTGTTCACCTCGCCCGCCGCCAAAGAGGTGCGCCACTATGTGCAGGCTTTGCGCGTTGGTTTTGAGCGTGTGCAGCGAACCGGTCTGATCACCGCCAACCACATGGTGGAGATTCAGGCCGAGTTGGAGCAGAACAACGCCGGCTTTCGCAAGCTGCCCGGCACCGCCCTGAAGACCAGCACCGGCAAGACGGTTTACGTACCGCCGCAAGACCCGGCCGAGATCGTGGCGCTGATGCGCGACCTGGAACGCTTCATCAACGACGACAGCGGCTTCGATGCCGACCCACTCATCAAGATGGCGCTGGTGCACCACCAGTTCGAAAGCATTCACCCGTTCTACGACGGCAATGGCCGCACCGGCCGCATCGTGAATGTGCTGTACCTGGTGAACAAGGGGCTGCTCGACATCCCGGTGCTCTACCTCTCGCGCCACATCGTGCGCAACAAGCCCAGCTACTACCACTTGCTGCAGGCCGTGCGCGAGCAGGGCGATGCGCCCGAAGTGTGGCAAGCGTGGGTGCTGTACATGCTGCAGGCGGTGGAGGTGACCGCCCAGCAGACCATCACCACGGTGGCCGCCATCAAGGACGCGCTGCTGGACACCAAGCACCGCATCCGCGCTGCCCACCGCTTCTACAGCCAGGACCTGATCAACAACCTCTTCATGCACCCGTACACGAAGATCGAGTTCGTTGAGCGCGACCTGAAGGTCTCCAGGCTCACCGCCACCAAGTACCTGGATGCGCTCACGGCCGGTGGCTTTGTGCGCAAGATGAAGGTGGGCCGCTCCAACTACTACAGCAACCTGGCGCTGAACGCGATCCTGACCCGCACCGACCTGGTGGAAGAGGGTGCCTGATGGCCATCTTTCCCCAAGGTCTCACCAACGTCGACCAGCGCTGCAACACCGGCGAGCGCCGGGTGCTGAACCAGCTCAAGCGCTGCCTGAGCGATGACTTTCTGGTGTGGCACAACGTGCCGCTGGGCCCACGCGCACGGCAGCCCGACTTTGTGGTGCTCAGCCCCCGCCAGGGTGTGCTGCTGCTGGAGGTGAAGGGCTGGAAGAAAGCCACCTTGGCGAATGCCACGCGCGATGCGGTGACGCTGAACACCGAGCGCGGCCGAGTGACCGAGGCCCACCCGCTGCGCCAGGCGCGCGACTACGCCTTGGAGCTGGCCCATTTGATGCAAGCCGACCCGCTGCTGGTGCATGGCGAGGGGCCGTTTCGCGGCAAGCTGATCTTTCCGTATGGCTGGGGCGTGGTGTTCTCGGGGCTGACGGCGGCCGACGTGGCCGGCAGCGACTTCGCCGAACTCTTCCCCGCTCACCAGTGCCTGTTGCGCGACGACCTGGCCGACACGCTGGACCCGGGCGACTTCGGCCAGCGCCTGTGGGGCATGTTCACCGTGAGCTACCCACACACGCTGACGCTGCCGCAGCGCGACCGCATCCGCTGGCACTTGTTTCCCGAGCTGCGGGTCAGCACCCAGGGGGCGCTGGACTTCAGCGACACCACCGCAGCCGCGCCGGCCTTGCCCGATCTGCTGCAGGTGATGGACCTGCAGCAAGAGCAGATTGCCCGCACGCTGGGCGAGGGGCACCGGGTGATCCACGGGGCGGCGGGCTCGGGCAAGACCATGATCCTGATCTTCCGCGCCCAGCACCTGGCCGCCGCCGCCCGGCCCGACCGGCCGGTGCTGGTGCTGTGCTTCAACCGCACGCTGGCCGACCGCATCGGCGCCCAGCTGCGCGAGCGCGGCGTGGGTGAATGCGTGCAGGTGCGCACCTTCCACAGCTGGTGCCAGGACGTGGTGCGAAGCTACCAGCTGCATGTGCCACACGTGCCCGACCGCGACGCCTACTACCCGGCCATGGTGGAGGTGGTGGAGCGTTCGCTGGAAACCGGCTTTGTGCCCGGCGGGCAGTACACCGCCCTGCTGGTGGACGAGGCGCACGACTTTGAAGACGCCTGGCTGCGCATGGCCACGCGCCTGGTGAACCCGGACACCAACAGCATGCTGGTGCTGTACGACGATGCGCAGTCCATCTACCAAAGCAAGCGCCGCAAGTTCAACTTTGCCAGCGTGGGCATTGAGGCCCGTGGCCGCACCAGCGTGCTGAAGATGAACTACCGCAGCACCGCCGAGGTGCTGGCCCTGGCGGTGCACTGCGCGCAGAGCCTGCTCGACGGCGCCGGCGAGGCCCGCAGCGAAGACGAGATACCGCTGGTGCAGCCCGCCAGTGCCGGGCGCCGTGGCGCGATGCCGGTGCTGATCCAGGCCCGTGACGAGGCCGAGGAAGCCGAGTTGCTGGCCGAGCGCATGGCCCAGGCGCATGCCGCCGGCACACCGCTGCAAGACATGGCGGTGCTGTGCCGGGCCAAGTACCTGATGAAGCCCATAGAGCAGGCCATGGCAAGACGAAAGCTGGCCCTGCAGTCGATGAACGCCCAGGCCTTTCGCCATTTCGACTGGGCCCGCCCCAGCATCAAGCTGCTGACCCTGCACAGCGCCAAGGGCCTGGAGTTTCCGCGCGTGTTCGTGGCGGGCCTGCAGGCCCTGCCGATGAAAGATGAACCGCTAGAAGACGCGGCCCGCCTGCTCTATGTGGCCATGACCCGCGCCACCCACGAGCTGGTGCTCTCGGCGCATGGCACGTCGGCCATGGTGGAGCGCGTACGAACGTCACTGGACAGCGTGACGCGGCGATTCTCAGGGGCCTGAAGACGGCGACGAAATGCACGGCCGCAGCGGGCAGCGGTTGAGTAGCATGGGCCCCATGCAACGTGCCGCGCTCTCACTCCTGCCCTTGGTGCTGGCCCTGGGCCTGACCGGTGGTTCAGCCTCGGCCCAAGAGGGCTCGCTGGGCCAGCGCATCCGCGACCGGCTGCAGGCGCGCCAGCAAACCCAGGCCAAGGATGTGAAGCCGGGGGATGCCGTGCACATCCTGGAGCTGGGCGGCCTGAAGCGCCAGTACCTGGTGCATGTGCCGCAGGCTTACAACCCGGCCAAGCCAGCACCGGTGCTGGTGGCCTTGCATGGCGGCGGCGGCAACATGCGGCTGCAGGCCGACGATGGACGCTACGGGCTGATCAGCAAATCGGAGTCGGCCGGCTTCCTGGCAGTGTTCCCCAATGGCTACAGCGCCTGGCCGGGCGGCCGGCTGGCCACCTGGAATGCCGGGGCCTGCTGCGGCTCAGCCCGCGACAAGGGTGTGGACGACGTGGCCTTTGTGCGCGCCGTGGTGGCCGACGTGCAGCGCCGCTACAGCGTGGATGCGCAGCGCGTGTACGCCACGGGCATGTCGAACGGCGGCATGCTGGCGCACCGGCTGGCCTGCGAGGCGGCCGATGTGTTCGCCGGCATTGCGGCCGTGGCTGGCACCGACAACACACTGGCCTGCACACCCTCGCGCGCCATCCCGGTGCTGCACATCCACGCGCGCGATGATGACCATGTGCTGTTCAACGGTGGTGCGGGCGCAGGTGCGTTTCGCGACGAGACCCAGATCACCCAGTTCACCTCGGTACCCGAGACCCTGGCGCGCTGGGTCAAGCGCAACGCCTGCGCCGCGCTGCCCGCGCGCGTGCTGGAGCGGCCTGGGGCCAGCTGCGAGCGCTATGGCAGCTGCCAAGGCGGGGCCACGGTGCAGTTGTGCGTCACCGAAACCGGTGGCCACTCGTGGCCGGGGGCCGAGGCGGTGCGCCGGGGCAAGGAGGGTGCCTCGCAGGCACTCTCGGCCAATGACGTGATGTGGGATTTCTTCGAGCGGCGTTAGTTAGGGCCGCTCAGCCTGCCTGGCAGTGGGCCCTGGTCGCGTTGGCCCGGGCATCGCCCAGCACCACGTTCAAGACCAGGTGGCCGTCGGCGTCGGTTTCGTACAGGCCATGCGACTGCATCTCCACCAGGATGCGGCTCACCATCTCGCGCGAGGCCCCCACGCGCTTGGCCAGTTCGGTGCGCGAGAGGCGGCTGCGGATCATGCGGCGCCCGTCCACCAGTCCAGACAGCTCCACCAGCTTCTGTGCGATGCGGCCCCGCACATCCAGCAAGGCCAGCGTGCCCACGGTGGCGGTGGCGTGGCGCAGGCGCTTGGTGAGGCCCAGCAGCACCTCCATGCAAAAGCCCTGGTCGCTCGCCACGCAGCGCGCGAAATCTGATTCGCCCAGGATCAGCACCATGCAGCGCTGCGTGGCGCGCACACTGGCCGAGTGCGGCAAGCCGTCCACCAGGCTCATCTCGCCAAAGTGGTCGCCCTGGTACAGGTCGCCCAGGATGAACTCGCGGCCCTGCGGGTCGGTGCGGTACAGCACCGCATGGCCGGTTTGCAGCACAAACAGCGCGCCGCTGCTGGCCCCCTGGGTCACGATCTGCTCGTTGGCCTGGTACGCCTTGACGCGGATGGCACCAGACAGCTGGCGCCGCTGCGCCGGGCTCAGGCAGGCAAAAAGCGGGATGCTCTGCAGCACCGCCGCGTGAAAGGCGTCGGTGCCCAGCGCGGAAGCGCCCACTGGGGCTCGCCTGGGGGGCAGGTGGAGGCTGGCGGTGTGCACCCGGTTCAGGTGAAGGTGCTTCATTGGCAACAAAGGCAAGAGATGAAACCGATTTCAACGGGCGCAAGTCTCGGTTTTCAAGTCGATTGCACCAAGGCCGTGTGACGCGTTTCACTTTCAAAGAAAATGGAACGATGACCCGACTTGCCGACCTGGAACTGCTGCTTCGCACCGCCGACCTGGGCAGCCTCACCGCCGCCGCCAGGGCCCTGGACTGGTCACCCGCCGCAGCGAGCGCCGCCGTGAAGCGGCTGGAAGCCGATTGGGGCGTGGCGGTGTTTGTGCGCAGCACGCGCAGCCTGCGCTTGTCGTCAGAAGGCGAACGGTTGCTGCCCCTGGTGCGCCAGGCCATGCAGGTGCTGGACGAGGCCCGCAACACCGCTACCGCGCCGATGGCCAGCCTGCAAGGTGAGTTGCAGGTGGCCATGCCGTCTGACCTCGGGCGCAACCTGCTGCTGCCCTTGCTGGAGTCGTTCCAGCAACGCCACCCGCAGTTGGCCCTGCGCGCGCACCTGTCTGACCGCAACATCGACCTGATCCGCATCCCGGTGGACGCGGCCATACGCTATGGCACGCCGCGCGCCAACTCATCCCAAGTGGCCCTGCCGCTGGTACCCGACAACACCCGCGTGCTGGTGGCATCGCCGGCCTATCTGGCGCGCCATGGCGCACCGGCTACCCCGGCCGAGCTGATTGAGCACGAGGCGGTGCGCTTCATGCTGCGCGATGAGGTGCCCAAGACCTGGCGCTTCTTCATCGACGGTGAGTGGCAGGATGTTCCCGTCAGGGGCCGGCGCTGCGCCAACGACGGCGAGGTGGTCAAGCGCTGGGCCCTGGCCGGTGCGGGCCTGGCCTACAAGTCGCGGCTGGACGTGGCCGTTGAGCTGGGCACCGGTGATCTGCAGCAGTTGCACCCCGAATGGGGCGGCGAGCCATCACCCTTGTTCCTGGTGGTGCCCGAGCGGCGCCAGCTCACCGCCGCCGCGCGGGCGCTGCGAGACTGGTTGCAAGAGCGCCTGCCCGGCAGCGCTTGAGGCACGGCCGGCCTGGCCTGCACCTGGGCCCCCTCACATCGCGCTCACGCGCTGTGCAAAGGCCTGCACCCTGCCCCAATCGGTGAACTCCACCACGGCGGTCGGGTCGGTGGGGCCGTGGGTGAGCCACATGATGAAGCGGATCATCAGCCTGTCGCCCGGGCCCATGTGCTGGTAGTCGATGCGGCCGGCGAACACGTCCAGCACGGTGGGGCGCCAGGGCACCTGACGCAGGAACTTGCGCAAATAGGGGTTGGTGTCGGGTGTGTTGCGGTTCGGCTTGCGCGCCACCACGTTGACGGTGAAGAAAGCACTGGGCAAGCCGGCCAGCGCGGCCGCATGCGCATGGGCAAAGGCCAGCACATTGGGCCGGTGCTTGCCGTAGCGGATGCTGGCGCCCAGCACGAACTTGTCGGTGGCCTGCAGCTGCGCCGCACCCACCTGCTCGATAGGCAGCAGGGTAACGGCATGGCCTTGCGGCACCAGCTGCGACTGCAGCCGCTCGCAGATGTGGCGGGTGTGGCCGTCGATGGTGGAGTAAGCGATGAGGATGCGGGCCATGGCCTGATTTTGACGCCGTCGCGCACCGTGGCGGCGTGCCCTGGATCAGGCTTTGGCCGCTCAGTCGGAAGCAGTCACGTAGGCACCAGTGCCACCCCAATCAATATGCACGCTTGTGCACGGCCTGGCGCGACGGCCTTCCATCCTGGCGGGGTGCACTTCATCGCACCGGACGGACGCTTGATCGCAAGGGGATGGGCATGCCCAGGGCAACGGACTAGAGTGATGCCATCGTCTACACCCCCACACGGGAGCCCACCATGACCCTCAGCGAGCAACTGGAACAACTCGACGAACTGCACCGCCGTGGCGTGCTGACCGACGAGGAGTTTTCCCGCGCCAAGGCCAACACCCTGGCGCAATGCGGCGGCCAGGGCCTGGCCGCGCTGAACGGCCTGCAGCGCAGCGCCAGCGACCGCTGGCTGGGCGGCGTGTGCGGCGGCCTGGCGCAGCACCTGGGCGTGGCCGCATGGGTTTTGCGCATGGGCTTCATCCTGCTGGTGCTGTGCGCGGGCACGGGCGTGCTGCTGTACGCGCTGCTGTGGTTCCTCCTGCCGCTGGGGCCCACCCCGACGCGGCTGGGACACGACGGCGGCAGCCTGCACGCGGGTTGAGCACCATGGGCAGCCTGTTCAGCTTTCTGGCTTGGTGCGTGCTGCTGGTGCTTTGCTGGCCGCTGGCGCTGCTGGCCTTGGTGCTGTGGCCGCTGGTTTGGCTGCTGACGCTGCCATTGCGGCTGATGGGCATTGCGGTGGACGCCGTGTTTGCCCTGCTGCGCGCCGTGCTGTTTCTGCCGGCGCGCTTGCTGGGCGGCGGACGGCCCTGAGCACCTTCTCGGAGGGTTGCTGCGGCGTACCGCAGCCGGGTCCCAAACTCAGGCCAGCCAACGGCCGAAGAACGCGAAGCAGCGGTCCCAGGCCTGTGCGGCCCACACCGGGTCGTACTGCGTGGCGGGAATGCGGCCTGGCCCCACCGCCGTTTCATTCGCAAAGGCGTGGTGCGCCAGGTAGCGGTGGAAGTCGGTCTTCACGCCGGCCGCATTCAGCTTGGCTTCAAGCGCGTCAATGGTGGCGATGGCGAAGAACTGGTCTTGCGTGGCGAAGTGGCCCTGCACCGGCACCTTGATCTGGCTGGCGTTGATGTACTCCAGCGGCGGGCAGCCATACCAGACCACCGCCGCGTCAGCCTCGGGCGTGGCGCCCACGGCCAGCAGCGTCAGCGCGCCACCCATGCAATAGCCGGTGATGCCCACCTTCGCGGCCCGGCCCTTGAGGTACTGCACCGCACCGCGCACGTCCTGCGTGGCCGCGTCACCAAAGTTCAGCCCGTCCATCAGGTGGTGCGCCTCTTCGGCCTCTACGGTGGACTGGCCACGGTACAAATCGGGCACCAGGGCGACGAAACCGGCGTTGGCGAAGCGCTCGGCCACGCCACGGATCTGGTCGTTCAGCCCCCACCATTCCTGGATCACCACCACGGCGGGCGCGCCCACGGGGTTGAGTGGTTCGGCCAGATAGCCTTGCACGGTTTGCCCGTCGGGGCGTTGGAAGCTGATGGTGCTGCCCATGGTCTGCTCCTGCAATGTGGGGTTGGACTTGCGCGAGAAAGAGGGCAGCTTACGCCGAGCAGCGGTTGGCCGGCGACCACATTCGCCCCGCTTGTGTGACGCCTTTCAGCCCCGGGGTGCAGCTTGTCACCCCTGGCCTCGGCCACCCCTGATAATCTCCGCAAAGATCACAGGTTAGGGAGAGTAGAAGATGAGCATGCCATCGCTGGCGCAAGCCTTGACGGCGGGGGCGCAGCACCTCGGCGAAGCGGCCAAGGCCGCGCTGCTGTCACGTCTGGATTTTCTGTCGCTGCTGGACCAGCGCGGCCGCCTTCTGCAGGTGCACACCGCCCCGCCCACGCTGGCCTTGGTGCCCGAGCGCATGGTGATGCGCGAGGCGGTGGGCCAGCCCTTCGAGCTGGTGCTGGATTGCGTTTCCACCAGCACCGCCTTTGAGCTGAAGTTGCTCATCGGCGAGCAGATCTCGCTAGGCCTGCTGCAACCCGACGGCAGCCACAAGCCGTGGCATGGCTATGTCTTCGAAGCCGCCCAGCTTGGCAGCGATGGCGGCCTGGCCCGCTACCGGCTTGTGATGCGGCCCTGGCTCTCGTTCCTGGCCTACCGGCGCGACGCCTTTGTCTTTCAGGACAAGACCGCGCTGCAGATCATCGAAGATGTTTTTGCCGATTACCCGCAGGCCAAGTACCGCATCGAGGTGACGGATGAGCTGCGCGTGCGCAGCCTGTGCAGCCAATTCCGCGAATCTGATCTCGAGTTCGTCGCCCGCCTTCTGGCCGAGGAAGGCCTGAGTTATCACTTCGAGCACGACGCCGAAGGCGATGTGGCCTCGGCCTCGGGCGCGCTGCACACGCTGGTCATCACCGACCGCAACGCCCAGCGATCCGACCTGGGCAATGCCCGCTTCACCGCTCAGCACGCGGTGGCCGTTGTCGCCGGCCAGCGCGACGCCGTGACCGCCTTTGCCACCCGCCGTAGCCTGCAGGCCAATGCCGTCGCCCTGGGCAGCTGGAACTACCGGCAGCTCGCCGGCACTTCGTCCGAGGTGAGCAGCGCGCTGAGCCTGGGCGACATCCCCACACTGGAGGTCTATGACGGCGCCGGTGCCTACCGGTATCAAGACCCGGCCCACGCCGAGCGCGCCGCCGAGTTGGCCCTGGCCGCGCTCGAATTGGACGTGAAGCGCTTCGAAGGCCAGGGCAGTACCCGGCACTTCGAAGCCGGCCGCAGCTTCAGCCTCATCGACCACCCGCTGTACGGCGCCAACACCACGGCGTTTGACGACCTGGGCGCGTTGCTCGCCTCGCACCAGCGTGCCGACAACCAGTTCACCTTGCTGGCCGTGGAGCACCACGCCACCAACAACCTGGGCTCGCAAGCGGCCCAGCTGCTGGGCCAATCGCCCCAAGAGCAGGCCGACCTGGAGCGCGGCACCTACAAGAACCACTTTCACGCCAGCCCGGCCGCCGCCCCGGTGGTGCCGCGCTTTGTGCGCAAGCCCACGGCACCGGGTGCTCAAACGGCCATCGTCGTGGGCCTGGTCGGCGAGCCGCTCACCACCGACCGCGACCACCGCGTCAAGATCCAGTTCCCCTGGCAGCGTGGCGCCTCGCCACTGGCAGGCGGGCTCTCGCACGAGGGCTCACCCGACCCTGAAGGCAACGCCCCCGGCGACGAGCGCAGCGGCACCTGGGTGCGCGTGGCCGGCCCTACCGCCGGGCCGAACTGGGGTGCAATGTTCACACCGCGCATCGGTGCTGAAGTGCTGGTGGATTTCATCGAAGGTGATGTGGACCGCCCCATCGTCGTGGGCGCGCTCTACAACGGTGCCGACGCACCGCCCTTTGCGGCGGGTGTGGATGCTGGCGTGAACCACCCCGGCGTCATCAGCGGCCTGCACACGCCCAGCCTGGACCAGTCGGGCTACAACCAGTGGGTGATGGACGACGCCACCGGCCAGTTGCGCATGCGCTTGCTCAGCAGCGCCACCGCCGCCGAGCTGGGCCTGGGGCATTTGATCCAGCAAGGTGCCAGCACCGCGAACCGGGGCTCCTGGCGTGGCGCGGGCTTCGAGGCCAACACCCAGGCCTGGGCCACGGTGCGTGCGGCCAAGGGTGTGCTGATCAGCGCCACGGCCCGCGCGGGCAGCTACGGCAGTGCCGAATCGACCCAGATGGACGCCGCCGAGAGCGTGGCCCAGCTCAAGAGCGCCCGGGACCTGGCCAGCCGTTTGAGCGACGCCGCCAAGGCCGGCACCGCCCATGCGCTGCACAGCGCCGACGCGGGCCAGTCCGTCGAGAAGTTCATCCACGCGGTGGATCCGGCCAAGGATGGCAAGCACGGCGGCAGCGTGAGCGGGCAGGAGGCCAAGAAGGCGGCGTCGGGCAGCCGCACCCTCAGCGACCCGGTGGAGGCCTTTGCCAAGCCGGTGATCGTGATGGACACCCCCAGCACCCTGGCCTGGGCCAGTGATGCCAGCATCGCGAGCTTTGCGGGGCAGGACGTGAGCTTCACCAGCCAGGGCGACCACCACGAGAGCGCCGCCCACACCCACACCACGGTGGCCGGCGAGACGGCCAGCTTCTACACCCATGCCGGCGGCATCAAGACCTACGCTGCCAATGGGCCCCTGAGCCTCAGAGCACACACCGACGAGCTGCAGATCCTGGCCGACAAGGACGTGACCGTCATCAGCGTCAACGGCGAGATCCACATCAACGCGCAGAGCAAGATCGAGATCATCGGGGCCGACTCATCCATCGTGCTCGACGGCGGCGACATCACCTTCACCACGCCGGGGACCTGGGCGGCCAAGGCTTCGGCGGCGGCGTTCTTGGGGGGCGGGAGTGGGGCTGGCACACCACCCAACTTGCCGACCGGCCTGGTGACAGTGCCACCCGACAAGGTTCAACTCCGAATGGGGTATCACGATGGCGAAGCCTTGGCGGGTGCACGCTACAAGGCTACGCTGCCCGGCGGCGCGACACGCGAGGGCGTCTTGGATGCAGCCGGCTTCGTACAACTTGACGACGTGCCTCACCCCTTCGGCGCCGCCGGTGCCTCGCACCCCGCGGCCTTGCCCAGCCCCTTCAGATACGCCCGCCGGATCGAGCCGGCGGTGATGGCGGCGGCCACCTGCTTGGAATAGCGCTCGGCGCCGGTGAGCTTGCGCACCCAGGTGCGGAACGGCAGCACGCCGTCGGCAGCGGTTTGCAGCGTGCCCACGGCCGCGCTGCCCACTGTTTCAACACCGCGTTCGACCAGGCCGGTTTGGGCCACTGCGGGCGGCGCGTCCACGTCGGGGCCCAGCGCAGCGTCCAGGGCCTGAACGTCGGTGCTCAGCGCGCTGCAAGCGCCGTTCGCAGGTGCGGCGTAGGGGGCCTTGGCCGCCGCCCTGAGCACTGGCGGTATCTCGGCGTGCACGATGTTGAGATCGGTCAGCGGCGTGGCGGCCACGGTGGCCACCTGGGTACCCGCCTTGTTGAAGTCTTGGGCCGGATCGGTGGTGGCGCAGCCCGCCAGCGTGCAGGCCACGGTCAGGGCCAGAGCGGTGTGGGCATGGACAAGGCGAACGTGTGTCATGGTGGCCTGGGTGCGGGGTTGAACTGACCCGAGTGTGCCTCAGCGGCGGCGCAGCTTCTACGGCTTGGTGCCACCGCGCATCTGTGGGGGTTGGCTGCAACGCCAACAGGCACTGGGCATGGCGTGGATGGGCAGATGAGCGCTGCGGGTTGAAGCGGCAAATCATAGGTTTGGTTTCGGGCCGGACAATGCGCCATGCTTGCCATTTCCATCGGCCCCTTGGCACTGCCCGCCGGGCCCGTCTTGTTGGGCGCCTCCACCTGGGCCGCGTCGGCGCTGGCCGCTCGCCTGGCGCGCCGGCCCGAGGCTGTCGACAACGGCCAGGCTGCGGGCCAAGCCATCCTCCATGCCGTGGGTGTGGGGCTGTTGGCGGCACGTCTGGTCTATCTGGCGCTGCATGCCAGCGCCTATGCCGCCACACCCTGGGCCGTGCTGGACATGCGCGATGGCGGCTGGCACCTGGCCACCGGCTTGGCGGCCGGCCTGGCCTGGCTGCTGTGGCGGGGCCTGCGCTGGCCCCGCTTGCGTCTGGCGTTGGCCAGTGCCGGCCTTGTGGGCCTGGGGCTGTGGGCCACCGGCTGGGCCGCCTTGGGCCTGCACAGCGAAGCGTCCATGCCAGATGTGCACCTGCAGCCGCTGGGCGGCGGCGCCCCGCTTAGCCTGGCGCAAGCCGCCCATGGCCGGCCGGTGGTGGTGAACCTGTGGGCCAGTTGGTGCGGCCCTTGCCGAGAGGAGATGCCCACGCTGGCCGCTGCACAGCAGGCCGTGCCGGGTGTGGGCCTGGTGTTCGTCAACGAGGGCGAATCGGCCGCCGTGGTGCAGGCGTATCTGCGCGAACAGGGGCTGGCCTTGCACCAGGTGTTGCTGGATGCGCCCTCCGCCCTGGGCCCGGCTGTGGGCTCGCCCGGCCTGCCCACCACCTTGTTCTACAACACCCGGGGCGAGTTGGTGGATTCGCACTTTGGCGTGCTCAACGCCGCCGCGCTGCAAAGCCGTCTGCAGGCACTGCGCGTCGCACGCTGAAGGCGCTCAGTGGCGCCCCGTGGGGCACATGGGGAACACCGGGGTTTCGCCGCGGAGGTACTGCAGCTCTTCGTCTGCGGTGGCGGTGCGAACCTCTTCAAGCTGCGCCTGCTCGCCATGCAATTCACGCAGCTGCGCGGCCACCAACGCCGGCACATCCACGTCGGGTGCGAAGGCCTTGTACCAGCGCCGGGGCTGGCCCTTGTAGCGATAGATGACAACCCACAGCTTGGTGGGGCGGTAGACGGTGATCATGGGTCGGCTAAACCGCCACCGCCATCATCTGCCGCATCAGCGGCTCCACACCCTGCACGCGCCAGTGGCCGTCCTTGGCCTGCACCAAGTGGTACACGGCGCAATTGGGCATGGGCATGCCTTGTTGAAAGCGGCGAAAGGCGCTCATGCCCTGGCTGTCGGCCGCGCTGAAGCCCAGCAAACGCCAGATCAGCAGCGCAAACCACATGCCGTGGCCGAAGCACAGCGTGCCGTGCGGCAGCTGCGGCAGCTCGCCTTGAAACTGTGCCACGCGGGCGTTGAACTCGTGGAAGGTCTCGGCGTTCTCGCCCGTGCGCAGCGCGGGGTCGGCGGCCTCCCAGTAGGCCTGCACATGGGGCCAGCGCTGGTCACCGTTGAGGCCGGCCATCTTGGCGCTGTCGAGCGTGGAGAACTCGTGCATCAGCGGGTGCAGCACAGGCTGCAGGCCCAGCTTGGCGCAAAAGGGGTGGGCGGTTTCCTGGGCGCGCACATAGGCCGAGACCAGAACCTTCTCGGGGCGCAGCGTCAGCGCGTCGGCCAGCGCAGCGGCCTGGCGCTGGCCCAGTGGCGTGAGAGGGATGGCGTCGTGCGCCATGGTGACGCCGCCGGCATTGGCCACGCTCTGGCCGTGGCGGACGAAAGTGATGGTCTTCATGTGGGCTTGCGTCGGCGGGCTTTGAGGCCAGCGCCGCGCACTTCGATCTTGATCTCGTCGAGCACGGTGCCGTGCAGGTCCGCCAATTGCACCACGTGCTTGCCGGGCCAGGGCAGCCAACGGGCCTGCGGGCCGCTGGCGATGGTCTTGCCGTCGATGCGCCAGCGCAACTGAGCGCCGTCCGCGGTGAAGCTCAGGCGCTGGTGCTGGGGCGGGATGTCGGGGTCGAGTGCAATGATGGTGCCAGCCACCGGCGCGGTGATGCGTGCGGGGCGATCAGCCGCAGGCAGGCGGCGCGGATCATCGCGCAAGGCCATGTGGGTTTGCTCGGTGCCGGGGATGAACCACTCTTCACGCTCGGCCTCGGTGCCGCCGGCAAAGGTGGTGTGCACCCGCGCCAGACCGGCGGGCGGGGTGGGCGCGCGGCTGGGTTCGTGCTGGCGCAGGTTGTCATGCAGATACGCCATCACCGCCGCCCACACCGGCGCCGCACCGCTGGTGCCGCTCACGTCCCACATCGGTTGGCCGTTGGCATTGCCCACCCACACGCCCACGGTGTAGCGGCTGCTGTAGCCCACGGCCCAGTTGTCGCGCATGTCCTTGCTGGTGCCGGTCTTCACCGCCGTCCAGAAACGGGTGGCCAGCAGGCTGTCGGCGCCGAAGGTGCGGGCGCGGGCGTTGGGGTCGGCCAGGATGTCGGCCACGATGTAGGCGGCACGCGGGTCGAGCGCGGGAGTGAAGGCGGGCGCTACGCTGGTGCGCGTAAGTGAAGTGGCGCTGTAGCGCCCGCCATTGGCCAGCGTGCGGTAGGCGTTGGTGAGGTTCAGCAGCGGCACCTCGGCGCTGCCCAGGGCCAGGCTGTAGCCGAAGTAGTCGCCACTCTCGCGCAGCGGCAGGCCGGCGCGGCGCAGCGTTTGGTGGAAGGCGTCGGGCGACACCATCACCAGGGTGCGCACAGCCGGCACATTGAGCGAAGCCCCCAGTGCGGTGCGCACCGAGACAAAGCCCTTGAACGAGTGGTCGTAGTTCTGCGGGATGTAGAGGCCGCTGGCGGTGGGGATCTGCGTGGCCGAGTCTTCAAGCAGCGAGGCCGCGGTGAGCCGCTGCTCGGCAAGCGCCTGCGCGTAGAGGAAGGGCTTGAGCGTGGAGCCGGCCTGGCGCTGGGCCAGCACGCCGTCCACCTCGGCGGCGTTACTTAGCTCGCCCGACGAGCCCACCCAGGCCAGCACCTCGCCGCTGGCGTTGTCCAGCACCAGCACCGCCCCGTCGGCCACGTTGCGGCCTTGCAGCTCGCGCAGCTGGCGTTGCAGCGCGGCTCGAGCCATGCGTTGCAGCGGCGCGCGCAGGCTGCTCTGCACGGTGGGCGGTGCTTTGCCCGCGCCGGGCTTGATGAGTTGCCGCGCCACGTGCGGCGCGATGCCAGCGCTGGTATCGAAGGCGCGGCGCTTGAGGGTGTCGGCGGTGTACAGGTACAGGTCTTCGCACAGCGCCGCATCGGGCACCGGGTGCAGCTCGCGCAGCACGCCACAGGCGCGGTTCGCCACCTGCTGCGGGTTGGCATTGGGGGCGCGCACAAGGGCGGCCGTCACGGCCGCCTCGCGCTCGTTCAGGCCTTGTGGGGCCTTGTCGAACAGGGTGCGAGAGAGCGCGTCCAGGCCCACCAGCTCGCCGCGCAAAGGCACCAGGTTCAGGTAGGCCTCGAGGATCTGGTCCTTGCGCCAGCGCTGCTCCAGGTTCTGCGCCGAGATCGCCTGGCTCAGCTTCTGGCCCAGGCTGCGGCGGCCGTCCTTGCTTCGGCCTGCGTCGGCCGCGTCCAGCAGGCCGGCCAGCTGCATGGTGAGGGTGGAGGCGCCGCGCGTCTTCTGGTTCCAGAGGTTGCCCCAGGCCGCGGCCGACACCGCCCGCCAGTCGACTCCGCTGTGCTCATAGAAGCGCTTGTCCTCGCTCAGCAGCAGGGCTTGGCGCAGCGCGGGCGAGACATCGGCCAGGACAAGCCAGGGGCCGCGCCGCACCGTGGCGTCGGTGCGCAGGCGCTGGATGACCACGCCGTCGCGGTCCAGCAGTTCGGTCTCGGACGAGCGGTGGGCCGCCTTCACCTCGTTGAAGCTGGGCAGAGCCCAGCCGGCCTGCGCGGTGAGGCACAGGCTGGCGGCAACGAGGCGCAGGCGCAACTTCACTTGGCTGCTTCCACCTTCAACCTGGCATTGGGGAATTCGCCAAACATCTCGGGCGCGTACATGGCCTCCACGCGCGTGGGCGGCAGCGAGAACTGGCCCACGTTGTTCAGCCGCACGGTGTAGTCCAGGCTCACCACGCCCTTGGGCAGGTACTCGTAGTAGGAGCGGTAGGCCTCGAAGCTGCGCTCTTCAAACGCGGCCCAGGCATAGCCCTTCTTCTTCTCACCCTGGGTGGCGATCTCCGAATCGCGCCCCAGGCCGCTGCCCAGGATGGTGGCGCCACCGGGCACCGGGTCGCTGATCACCACCCAGCTCATGTCGGCCGAGGCGTTCACTTCGATCGTGATGCGCAGCACATCGCCACGCGTGTACTGGCCCTTCACGGCCTGCTCCACCGGCGTGATGGTCTTCTTGATGGCGTAGCCGGCACTGAACGGCGCCTTCAGCGCAATGGCCGCCACCGACTGCAGCGTGAGCCAGGGCTTGCCCGCGCCCTGGTGGGTGACGCTGAGCACGTCCTTCTCGGCGCTCTTGCCCATGTCTGGCCAGGGCAGGAACATGCTGTTGTTGCGCAGGTTGCCGGGCGAGGCCGGCGCGCCGAACCAGGTGCCCTGGTGCGTCAGGCCTGTCGATCCCAGCTTCGCGTCGTCGGCCTTGATGCGCTCGACCTTGGCCCAGTCCACAGTGGCGCTGGCGCCACCCAGCTTGGCCTGCGTGCTGCCCGCCACCGGCGTGGCCTCGAACACGCGCGAGAAGCGCTCCAGCGCCAGCCCACCCCACAGGTTGGCCGTGGTGGTGTGCCACGCCCCACCTTGCTGGCGCTGGATGAAGCCATTGGCCAGGCGGCCCATGTCGTCCTTCCAGGCCGGGTCGTCCATCACGGCCAGCATCAGGCGCGCGGTGTTCACGTCACCATTGGCCATCAGCCACCACCAGTAGTCGTCGCGCTCGGTGCTGAAGATGAGCTTGGTGCCCTGGTAGGACAAACGGCTCTTGAGCACCTGGCCGGCCTCGGCCAGCAGCTCGGCCTGCTTGGGGATGCCCTTGACGCGGCGCAGGATGTTCAGCCAGTCGATCACCGCGTTCGTGGGCCACTGGTTGGGCGCGAGGGTGATGCTTTGCAGCAGCGCCGGCTTGGCCATGCCGTAGCGCGAGAGCGCCTCAATGGCACCGAGCTTGCGCACGTCCAGGTCCTTGCGCGGGCTCCAGTACTCGCGGGAAACCCGGCCTTCCACGAAGGCGATCAGGCCGCGCTCCATCGGGGCGCGCACGCTGTCGGGCAGGGCATAGGCCGGGTCCAGGCTGGCCGCTTCGTGCGTGGCCGCGAGGATGTAGGCGGTGAGCACGTCGCTGCCATGGTTGGCGTCGCCCTCGCGCGGCGGGAAGTAGTTGGCCAGGCCGTCGCTGTCGAGGTAGCTGGGGATCTGGTTCACCACGCCCTGCCACATCGCCGCGTCGCGCAGGCCGATGGACTTGCTGGTCTTCTGTTCCAGGCAGGCGTAGGGGTAGTTGGCGAACCAGTCACGCACGCCCGGCAGGCCCTCACTCAGCTTGGGTTGCAGGGCCAGCTTCAGGCCGCCTCGCGCGCTTGTGGATTTACCGCCCTTCTCCGGCAAGGCATCCGCCGGTGGCGCCACGTCCAGCGTGTAGGGGCCGTCCAGCTGCACCAGCGTGGCCTGCTGCACCGTCAGCGGCACGGCGGGCAGCACCCGCTGCGTCACTTTCAGCGCATCGCGGGCGCCATTCAACGTGTCCTTGGCCTCGATCTCCCACATCAGCGCGGTGTTGCGCGTGCTGCCCAGTTGCGCCGGCACGGTCACGCTCCAGCTCAGCTCGCGGGCCTCGCCGGGTGGGATCTCCACCGTTTGCGGCGCCAACGTGAGCAGCGTGGCGCGCGGCGTGGCTTCCACCTTCATGGCCTTGGCCGTGGTGTTGCGCAGCGTGAGCATGGCGCGGAACTCGTCGTCCTCGCGCACCAGCGGCGGCAGGCCGCTGATGATCTGCAGGTCTTGCGTGGCCTGGATGCTGGTGCTGCCGGTACCGAACTGGCCCACCGAGGCATCGGCCACGGCCACGATCTTGAAGGTGGTGATGGCGTCGTTCAGCGGCACGTTCAGCACCGCCTGGCCCTTGGCGTCCAGCACCACCTTGGGGTTCCACAGCAGCAAGGTCTCCAGCAGCTCGCGCGCCGCGCCCTGGCCGCCGCCGCCGCCCGCAGGCACGGCCTTTCGGCCGTAGTGGCGCCGGCCGATGATCTCCATCTGCGCGGTGGCCGTGGTCACGCCCCAGGCGCGCTGCTGCAGCATGGCCTCCAGCAGTTCCCAGCTGCGGTTGGGCATCAGCTCCAGCAAGGCCTGGTCCACGGCGGCCAGCGCCACCTCGGCCCCGGCGGCGGGCTGGCCGTTCGGCAGCGTCACGCTCACCGTCACCTTGGCGGTGCCGCGCACCGGGTAGCTGGGCTTGTCGCTGACCACCTTCACGCCGAGCTGGTGGGCGGCGGTGCCCACGCGGATCTCGGCCACGCCCAGGCGAAAGGCCGGCTTGCTCAGGTCCACCAGGGCCGTGGGGGCCACGTATTCGCGGCCCTCGTACCAGAAGGCCGTCCACCATTCGCGCGGCGCCTTGTAGCCCCAGGTGAAGAAGCTGTACCAGGGCACCTCGCGCAGCCGGCCGCGCAGCGCCAGCACGCTCACGTAGACGTTAGGGCCCCAGGCCTCGCTGACCTTCAGACTCACCGTGGGGTCCTGCCCGTTGAGCTGCACCACCTGGGTTTCGATGATGCCTTCGCGCTCCACCGCCACCAGCGCGGTGGCAAAGCGGAAGGGCATGCGCACCTGGAACTTGGCGATCTCGCCGGGCTGGTAGCTTTTCTTCTCGGGCAGCACGTCGATGCGGTCGGTGTCGCTGCCGCCGAACCACAGCTCACCCTGGCGCGTCACCCACACCGAGGCGGCGGCCTGGGCCAAGTTACCGTCGCCGTCCTTGGCGCCCACCACCAACTCGATCTCGCCGGCGTCCTTGATGGCGGCCTCGCACAGCAGCAGGCCGCGCTCGTCACTCTTGCCGTTGCAGACGCTGCCGAGGTCCTTCACCTCGGTCTTGTTGTCGTAGCTGTAGAAGCCGCCCACCATGCGCTTGCGGCTGCTGGTGGTGATGCGCGCCTGCGCCCGCACCTCCAGAGGCACGCCAGCCTTGGGCTTGCCGTTCAGATCCAGCGCCAGGGCCTGGAAATGGATGCTCTGCTTGCCACCGCCGCCCAGCGACACCCAGCCTTCGGTCTTGATGCCGGCGATCACCGCCGCCGGCCACAGCGTGCTGCTGCTGCGGAGGGTTTGCACCTCGCCATTCGGGTCGGCGTAGCTGGCTTCCAGCAGCAGCTGGCGCGGCTGCTTGGCGGCGGGCACGTCCTTCACGCTGAGCTTGCCGCTGCCGTTGCGGTCCAGCGTGAGCGGCAGCTTGTCGGCAATGACGCGCTGGTCATCGCCTTCCATGCGGGCATCACCCTCGCCGTCACCGCTGGCCGTGGCCTGGCCGCGCGGTGGGTTGAAGCTGTAGGTGTCGTAGTCGGCAAAGTGCAGGCTCTTGGGCCGCACCAGGGCCGAGACCTGCACCGGCAGGTTGGCAGCCGCACCACCGGCGATGTAGCTCACCTGCACACTCACCGGCACGTCCTTGGCCTGCACCAACTCGCCCTTTTGGGCCACGGCCACCTGACCTTGCAGCACCGGCAGGCGGAACTCCTCCACCCGGAACTGGCCGGTGGCCGCCGAGCCCAGCAGGCCACCCTGCAGCTCCACCTGGTAAATGCCCAGCTTGGCCGCCGCAGGGATGGGCAGCGCGTTCTCGGCCGAGAGGCCGCCGGTGCCGGTCTTGCGCCAGGTGATTTGCTGCGTGTATTGCTGGCCACTGCCCAGGTGGGTGACGATCATGTTCACCGGCAGGTCGGCATCGGCTGGGAGATCAAAACCCTGGCGCGTCTCCTTGCGCACGTAGTGCTTCATGCTCACGGTTTCGCCGGCGCGCAGCAGCGGCCGGTCGAACACGGTGTGCGCCCGCAGGCTGGGCTGGGCACTGTGGCTGGTGGGCAGGTTGAAGCGCCAGGGCTCGATGCCGCGAGTCCAGTTGCTCCAGGTGAAGGCCAGGTCTTGCTGGCCCTGGGCATCAGCGGACCGCGCGCTGACGAAATAGGCGCCCGCGCCGCCGCCGTCCCCCTCATAGTCTTCGCCGTCGTTGTTGCCGCCCTGGGTGTGGCCGTCGCAGTACGGTGGACGGGGCGACAGCCCCTTGAGTTCCACCAGGCCCTTGGCGTCGGTGCTGCCCTTGGCGAGCAGCTTGCCGGTGCAATCAGACACCTGCACCGCCGCGCCGGCCACCGGCTGGCCCTTGTCCAGCGTGGTCACGAAGGCCACGGCGTTCTCGCGGCCGAGCTTGAAGTGCACGCCCAGGTTGGTCACCAGGGCCGAGCTGCGCACGTACATCGTGCGCGCATCGCCATACTCCTCGTGCAGCAGGCTGCCACCCAGCCGCTGGCTGGCGATCTCCACCACGTGAAAGCCGGGGGTGAGCGGGATGCCCACCACCTCGAAGGGCCGCGGGTCGTTGCCCACCGGCTGGGGCAGGTCCAGCGTCTTCACGCCGTTCACGCCGGCCAGCAGCGAGAGCGCGCGCGATTCCACATGGTGCTTGTTGCTGCCGTCGGCCAGCACCTTGGGCAGGCTGGCCACGCCATCGCGCCGGGCCTCGCCACGCTCGATCTGGCTTTCGTCGTAGCGCTGCACCTTGCGGAACCACGCGATGATCTCGGCGTCGCTCCCCGGCTTCAGGTCGCTCACCTTGCCCTGCGGGTTGAGGCCCTTGACTGACAGGTTGGGCTCGACGTTGCGCAGCGTGACGGGCAGCAGTGCCACGCCACCCGGCTCGGCAAAGCGCTCGACGATGCCGAACGGCGCAGCCGAGAACTTGGCCAGCGGCGGCATCAACCCCGTGGCCACCTTGAGCGGGAACTTGTCGGCGTTGCGCGCCGCGCGGCCCGAGGCGTCGGCAAAGCCGCGTGGCAGCTCCAGCTTCATCGCGGTCTGCTCGGGGAAGGGCGCCGCAAACTCCACGCCGTTCACCACGTCGTCGCCGTCGCCACCGCCGTCAGCCCCACCCGCGTCCGGCGTGGGCTTGTGGGTGTCCTTGGGCGAGACCAGCCTCAGGCCCTCGGCCAACTTGCGCGGCACCGGCGCGTTGAAGCGCAGGCTCATGGGCCGCATCGGCAGGCAGCCCGATTGCGCGTTCTCGCGCTCACAGCTGAAGCTGATCTCGAAGGGCTCGCGCACCCGCCAGGTGTAGCGGCGCTCGGTGCTGTTGGCCACACCGCTGGGCGTGGCCACGCCCTTGCCGTACACCAGCTGCACCTGGGTGCTGGGCGTGAGCCGGCGTTTGCAGGCCAGCGTGAGGATGCGCTGCGGCTCTAGCGCAGCCTCCTTGTCCAGCCCCAGCGCCTTGAGGATGTCGGTGCGCGGCGGGCCATCCACGGCCCGCACAGGCACTCGCTCGCCCAGGCTGTCGAGTGCGCACCAGACGTTGTCGGTGACGCTGGCCGGCGTGGCCGCGCCGTTCAGGCGCAGCGCGAAGATCTGCTCTTCGTCCAGCCGCTCGTAGCTGCCAGGGTGCATGCGCTGCACAAAGGGCCCGCCGGTGTTGAAGCGGAACTGCGCGGGGCCGGTGAGGGCCGCGCCCTTGCCGGTCTTGAAACCGGGGCGCAGCTGCAGCGTGCACTTCACACCGGGCGGCAGGTCGTTGGTGAATTCGAAGGCCCACTCGCGGTCGCTGATCCAGCGGCCATTGCCCTGCGTGGCCTGGGCGTCGCTGCAGCTCAGGGTCAGCGGCGCGGGGGCCTTGGGGTCACCGAAGTTGACGGCGCTGTCGTCGAACTTGGCCACCACCTGGCGCACCTGCGCCACCTCGCCCTGCGGCGTGAGGCCGATGATCTGGACGGCCTGAACCTGCGCGCCCCACAGACACAGTGCGGCAACGGCCCAACGGGCTGTGAAGCGAAACATGGCATCCCCCTGAAAGCAGCCACCACGGGCGGCACGGGGGCCCTGATTCGAGGCCTCGGTCGGTGCACCAGCGGCAATGCGGGCACGCTATCACAGGGGTTTGGCGCAGCCTCAACGCATGGCGTCACTCACGTCCAGGCGTACGCCGGTGGTGCCCATGGCCACGGGCACGGGCGGGCTCAGCCAGTCGCCCGCCTGGGGCTTGGGCTGACCGCTGCGCGCCACCCAGGCCTGCAGCACCACGCGCTTGGCCGATGTGAGCTTGGGCCCACCCGGCCTGGCCATGTCGTCAGTCAATGTGAAGTGCCAAGGCATGTCCTTGACCTGCTTGCGCACGGAGACCAGCAGCAACTCGGCGCCCTCGGCCACGGCCGTGATGACCACGGCATCGGTGGGCGCCAGGCCGGCGCGTGCGTCGTCGGCGATGGACAGGGTGCCGGCCACACCGGCGATGGCCTTGGCGGGTGGCGTGGCGGCCGATTCGGCGGTGGAAGCCGACACCGCCGACGCTGGGGGCGCTGACACCTCCGCAGGCGACGTGGCCACCTGCGCCGGTCGATCGGACGATGGCATGCGTTCGACCAGCGCAGCGGATGTCGGCGCAGCGGGCAGCCCCGCGCTGTGCCGCGCCTCGTCGAGGCGGGCCTGCAAGTGTTTGGCCAATTCGGGTTGGTTGGTGGGTACCGAGCTCAACGCACGCGTCCACAGATCGGCGGCGACCTGGAAGTCTCTCTTCGCGTTGGCAGCGGTGGCCGACAAGGCCAGCGCCTTGAGGTTCTTCGGGTCCAGCGCGAGGGCCTGGGCCACCAGCGCAGCAGGCTCGCCATCGAGCTTCTGGCCATTGGCATTGGCCATCACTTCGGCGCAATCGGCCATCAAGCTGGCGTCGCCCGGCCTGAGCGACATGGCCTTCTTGAACGCCGGCAAGGCCTCGGCAAAGCGGCCCTGCGCGGCTTGGGTGCGCGCCAGCAGGGCCCACTCCTCGGCGTTGTCGTTGCTGGCCAATGCTGCGCCCAAGGTCGCTTGAGCAGCCAGGCGATTCACCCACAGGGCATGACCGCCGGCGCCGATCGCAACGCCCAGAGCGAGCATGGCGACGGGTAGAACAGATGGGCGTGCAGCCTTCGGTGACGGGGCCATATGGACTTCAGCGTGAGTTGCAAAAGGGGACGTCATAGCGCGTACTTTTTGTTTCCAGTTTGCGTCAGCGCAAGCAATGTAGAGCATGCCGTGGTGACCCCTGTCCCCTCTTCAGACGAGGCCATCCCCCACACCCGTGGGGGCGTAACCGGTTGTGAACATTCGAGCCCTTCGCTACCGTTCACCCGTCGCTTGATGAGCTGTTGGAGCACGAAGGAGTTCGGTGATGTCCCCACAAATTCACACGGGTCGCGCATGGCGATGGCTGGCCGTTGCCCTGAGCTTGATCAGCAATGTCTGCATGGCACAGAGCGCTTCATATGCAGGCCAGTTCGAGAACGACGACGACCTGTTCAAAACCTACTTCACGCTGAACTTCGCCAGCACCTTCACGGCCAGCACGTTCTCGTTCGCGAGTGGCGGCTTTTCGCCGGAGCTCTCTCTGTTCGACACCTCTTGTGCGCTGCTGCAATGGGCACCAGGCAGTGGAAGCGGCAGTTGCGGGCCAGGCACCTGGGACGCCTGCATGAGCCTCACCAGCCTGGCCGCAGGCCAGTACATGCTGGTGCTGACTCAGGATGGCAACGGGCCCGTCGGGTCCAGCTTGAGTGAGGGTTTCCGGATGACCGGCCAGCCCAGCTTCACCCAGGCCAGCGTGGGCGCCACCGCCGGCAACTTCTGGCAGGTGGACGGTACCCAACGCACAGGCCAATGGGCACTGAGCCTCTCGGCTGCCGGCCTGGCCCCGGTGCCAGAGCCCTCCAGCCTGGCCCTGATGTGCGCCGGCCTGCTGGGCCTGCGCGTGCTGCGCCGCCGTAGTGCGCACTGATCCCGCCCTTCCGCTTACCCCATCCATCACCGCCGCCCGGAGGTACCTATGCGCGCGCAAAACCATTTCACCCTTCGTCCAGGCCTGCGCCTGATCGGTCTGGCGCTGGGCCTACTGGCCACACCAGTCGCCTTCGCGCTGGACGCCCCGCTGGCCGGTGACAGCCATGTCAGCCTCAGCCTGCCCAGCGTGAATTCCGGTGGTCTTCCCACGATCAACGTCGGCAACGGCGCCACGGGTCTGGTGCAATTTGACCTGTCGACCCTGCCGGCCGGGGTCACCGCCGGCAAGATCGCCAAGGCCACGCTGGTGCTCTATGTGAACCGCGTGGGCACCGCCGGCAAGATTGAAGTGCAGACCGTCAACTCCACCTGGTCTGAGAGCACCGTCACCGCAGGCTCCACACCGGCCCTGGCGGGCGCAGGCACAGGCAGCACGGCCGGTGTGCAGACTGCGGGCCAGTTTCTGAGCCTGGACCTGACCGAACAGGTGAGAACCTGGGTCAGCAACCCCGCTTCCAACTTTGGGCTGGCCCTGGCGCCGGCCCTGGACTACCCGGGCACGGTGGTGTTCCTGGACAGCAAAGAGAACACCGCCACCGGCCATGTGGCGCGGCTGGACATCACACTGGCTGACCAAGGCCCGGCCGGCCCGATGGGGCCCGCCGGCACGGCAGGTTTGGCAGGGCCGATGGGTCCCATGGGTCCTATGGGGCCTGCCGGCCCGGCAGGCACTGCGGGTGCACCCGGCTCCGCTGGCCCAGCGGGCCCCCAAGGCACCACAGGCCCGGTTGGCCCTGGCGGCCCCATGGGCCCGATGGGTTTGCAGGGCCCGGCGGGTGCGCAAGGTTTCCCGGGTGCCCCGGGCGCTACAGGCGCTACAGGCCTTGTTGGCGCCACGGGCCCGGCCGGCCCACAGGGCACCACCGGCATCCTCGGCATCACCAGTTGGGGTGGTGACCCGGGCACCAAGACTATGGACACCACCAACTACGTCTTCATGGGGCCGGCCACCAGCGTCACCGTGCCTGCGGGCCAGACCAAGCGCATCACCACGGTGGGCACGGCCTCGTTCATTCCGGACGGAGTAAGCGTCTTGCGGGTTGACGTGTGTACCAAGCTCTCCACCAGCACAACCGTGTCGTCGCCCGGCAATGGCTACAAGATGCTCAGCACCACGCCCAACGTGCGGGTCATGGTGTCGTCGGCGCGCACCTTCCTGCTGTCGGGAGGCACCTGGAGCATCGGCTTCTGCGCCCGCACGGACGGCGGCACCACCACCACGCACAGCAGCAACGACTGGAGCAGCGGCTGGGCGATGGTGAGCGAGCCTTGAGGCCTTACATACTTCTCGCGTGAAGCCAACGCCCCTAGCCCTTGACGCACACCACCTGCTTCAAGGTGTGCACCACCTCCACCAGGTCGGCCTGCGCGGCCATCACGGCATCGATGTCCTTGTAGGCTGCGGGCGTTTCGTCGATCACGTCCTTGTCCTTGCGGCATTCCACGCCCTCTGTGGCGGCGCGGTGGTCGGCCAGGGTGAAGCGGCGCTTGGCGTCGCCACGGCTCATCGCGCGGCCGGCGCCGTGTGAGCAGCTCTCGAACGAATCGGGGTTGCCCTTGCCGCGCACGATGAAACTGCGCGCGCCCATGCTGCCGGGGATGATGCCCAGCTGCCCGGCCTTGGCGCTCGCCGCACCCTTGCGGGTGAGATAGACCTCCTGGCCGAAGTGCGTTTCCTTCTGCACATAGTTGTGGTGGCAGTTCACCGCTTCGATGTGGCTCTGGAAGTTCTTGTGCAGCACCGTCTTGGCGGCCTCGATGACGCGCTTCATCATCACCTCGCGGTTGGTGGCCGCAAAGCGCTGGGCCCAGCCCACCGCGCGCACATAGTCGCCAAAGTAGCGCGCACCCTCTTCGAAGTAGGCCAGGTCGCGGTCGGGCAGATTGGCGTTGTTGCGCAGCGCGTCCTGCTTGGCCAGCTCAATGAACATGGTGCCGATGGCATTGCCCACGCCGCGCGAGCCCGAGTGCAGCATGAACCACACGGTGCCCTGCTCATCCAGGCAGACCTCGATGAAGTGGTTGCCCGTGCCCAGCGTGCCCAGGTGGTTGCGGTGGTTGGTCTTTTCCAGCTTGGGGTAGCTGCGGCACAGCGCGGTGAACTCGGGCTCCAGCTGGGCCCAGGCGGTGTCCACAGCGCCCGGCACCTTGCCCCAGGCGCCAGGGTCGCGCGCGCCCGGTTGGCGGCCGTGCGGCACGGCGCGTTCGATGGCGGCGCGTAGCGGGCCCAGGTTGTCGGGCAGGTCTTCGGAGCTGAGCGTGGTCTTGCAGGCCATCATGCCGCAGCCGATGTCCACGCCCACGGCCGCCGGGATGATGGCCTTCAAGGTGGGGATCACCGAGCCCACGGTGGCGCCGATGCCGAAGTGCACGTCGGGCATGGCGGCAATGTGGTGGAACGCCACGGGCAGGCGCGCGGCATTGGTGAGCTGGCGCTTGGCCTCGTCTTCCACCGGCACGCCCCGGGTCCACAGCTTCAGCGGCACGCCGCCGGGGATGTCTTCGTGGATGTGGTTCATTTCCATGTTGAATTCTCGTCAAAGGTGCGCCGCAGGGCCGCCGGGGGGCCGTCATTCCCGCGCAGGCGGGAATCCAGGTTGTGGCGGGGGTGGATTCCCGCCTGCGCGGGAATGACAAGAAGGTTCTCAGCGGAGCTTCACCAGCCCGTTGAGCACCTGGTCCAGACCTCCGAACACGGAGATCTTGTCGATGCGCTCGGCCACGCGTTCCAGCGTTTCGAGCTCCTTCATGCGCAGGGCCACGGGGTTGCCCTCCATCACCTTGGCGGTGTTAAGCAGCGAGCGCGTGGCCGCCGTTTCCTCGCGGCGGCGAATCACGTTGGCTTCTGCGGCCTTCTGGGCCTCCACCACCTGGGCGAGGATGGTCTTCATCTCGCCCGGCAACACGATGTCCTTCACGCCCACGCTCTCCAGTGCCAGGCCATGGCCTTGCATCTTCTGGCGCACGTGCGCGCTCACGACCTCGTCGATCACGCCCTTGTTCTCCAGCAGCTCGTCCAGCGTGCGCGTGCCCACCGCTGCGCGCAAGCCAAACTGCAGCTCGCGGTACAGGTGTTCGGCCGGCTTTTGCAGCTTGGTGTAGGCCTGCAGCACGTCGGTGAAACGCCAGGTTGCGGCCAGGTTCAGGCGCAGCGCCACCTTGTCGCGGGTCAGGATGTCCTGGCCCGCCACGTCCAGCGCCTGCAGGCGCAAGTCCACCAGCTCGGCCGAGACGTTGCGGTTGAACTTCCAGAACGCGTACGAGCCCGGTGCCAGCAACTTCTCGACCTTGCCGTCCACCCACAGCAGCGCCGCGCCGTGCTCGGGCACCTGCAGTTGAAGCACACCGGCCAGGCCGGCCACCGCGCGCTGGCGCAATTGGGTTTGCACCAGGCGCTGCACCAGGGCGGGGGCGAGCTCGGCAGAGTCAGCGATGTTCACCACCTCCACCTGCACATCCGCCAGGCCGCGCCAGTACAGGCGGCGCGTGCCCGGGGCCAGCAGTTCCACCAGCAGGCCGTGCTCGGTGCGCAGGCCCACCTGGGTTTCGCCCAGCTCCACGCGCACGAATTCGCGCGCCACCACCTCGGGCTCATGGGCCATCAGGTAGTCGGCCAGGCCATGCGTGAACGCGGCCTGCTCCAGCGCGAAGGTCTCGACGCGCAGTTCGTCGAATGCCGAAACCAGCCAGTGGCGGCCAGGCGGCAGCACGCGCTCGAAATCGCCATTGCGCAGCAGCAGGCCGCGCTCGTTCTTCTTCACCTTGACACGCTTGAATTGCATGGTGCTTCTCCTTGTGGTTGCGTGTTTATGTTCGATACAAATAGGTGCCGTTACAGGCCGCCCAGGGGGCGCCGGTGGCACGGGGCAGGGGCTGGCGATGCGCCTCCGGCGCCCCCTCCCTGAAGGCATCCTTTGGCTGGCCGCCGCCGCTGGCCCCGTGGCCACTCCGGCGCACAGGTCTGTGCGGGCTGACGGGCCGTTCGGTGCTGTTGCCAGCGCCTGCAGGCCCGCGTTCGGCGGGTCTTGCGACCGGTTTGCTGTGATGGAGCGGGAGTCGAACCCGCGACAGACGACTTGTGAGGCCGTTGCTCTACCCGACTGAGCTATCCAGCGTTGGCGAAGCATTTGGGAGTCGAACCCATCACCTTGCGGTGCCACCACGGATGCTTCAAATCAACCGCTTCCAGCGGCGCGGCATGGGCAGCCACCACGTCTTGCGACGGTGGCCGCACACCGGCGAGCCGGGCTTGCGCCCCAAGCTCTGTCCGTTGCGTTCGCCTTGTTCGGTCAACCCTTGTGCGCCTGGGCCAAGTGACCTCAGCTCAGGCGCGATCCTTTCGGCAGGCGCGCTGCCAGCCATTCGTGCACGTCGGCACGGATGTGCCGGCCCTCGAGCAGAAACGCTTCATAGCGGCTCGGCACATAGGGCAGGTAGAGCAGCGGCATGCGGGCTTGTTCGGGCGTGCGGTTGGCCTTGCGGCCGTTGCAGGCCGCGCAGGCCGACACCAGGTTCATCCACGTCCAGCCACCGCCGCGCGACTCGGGCACGATGTGCTCGGCCTGCAGCGCGCGCTCTGCGAAGCGCTGGCCGCAGTAGGCACAGGTGCAGCGGTCGCGGCGGAACAGCTTGCTGCGGGTCACGCCGGGTGCCACGTCGAACAGGTTGATGCGCGAGGCACCGCCCAGCGCGATGATGGGGAACACCTCGATCAGCGACTGCCGTCCGCGCGCCACGTTGTAGCCGCCGCGCAGCGTGGCCAGCGGGCCGGCGCCCTCGGTCCACGCCACAGCGCCAGTGGCCATGTGCACGGCCGCTTGCTCCAGCGAGATCCACGCCTGGGGCGTGCCCTGGATGTCGAGCTGCAGCACGTGCTGGTGTGCGGTGTTCAGTTGCATGGTCGCCCTCCTTTCCTGGGCTCGAAACATTTCAATCTGGCAGCGACGGTTGGATTCGAACCAACGTGCACCGGGTCAAAGCCGGTTGTCTGAAGCCTCTCGACTACGTCGCAACGGCATGCGCTTGGGGGTGACCGGCCGGGATCGAACCAGCGTCAGCGGAGTCACATTCCGCAGCTCTGCCATTGAGCTACGGCCACACCCAAGCACACGGGAAGTTGGTGCCTCGTGCAGGACTCGAACCTGCGACCTCCGGCTTCGTAGGCCGGCGCTCTAAATCCAACTGAGCTAACGAGACGCTTTCCATCCGGTCACGGGTTCCGGCGCCGCCCAATCGTTGCGGCCGATTTCCACCCCCGAAGCGTGAGCTCCACGAGGGTTCTTTTCACTTCACTTCGGCTGTGCCCAAACGCGAGGCTCCCGTCGGAGTGGTGTCTCGCTGCACGTGGCCACTAGCAAGCCGCGCACATCCCGCGTCGTCAACACCATGCGTGCGACGCGGAGTGGATGGACACACCCGAAGTAAAACGGGTGCTGAAAACAAACAGGCCCGGAACCTTGCGGTGTCCGGGCCTGCGGTGTGCAGTGCTTGGAAGCTGCGCTAGGCGCAAGCCTCTCCCGGACTCGGGCGTGCCTCTTGGTGGTCAAGCCGCTGGTGTGCCAAGGCACCCGGTGTGCAGACCGCTCCCGTGGAACCCAGGAACGGCACGCGCGCGGCCCAACCCATGCGGGGCTGGTAGCGGCTGATGACGTTGCTGAATTTCACGGTGGGGGCTTTCCAAAAAAATGGGGCTGGCTGCAGTGCAGCTCGAGCGACAGGTTGAACTGTAAAGACTCTTTACCCAACACGTCAAGCCTTTGCGACAATCGCAATTCCAACGCGTTGCATCCAGTACACAGCCGTGCCCAACCTCACCCTCACCCGCCGCCAGAACGCGCTGGCGCTATTCCAGGCCTTTGCCGAGCAGGCACTCGCCGCCGGCACACCACCCAAAGGGCTGGAGCAGGCCTTCGCCGCCACGTTGCAGGTCTCGCCCAGCATGTGGAGCCAGATCAAGTCGTCGCGCCCCATCGGCGACAAGCTGGCGCGGCAGATCGAGCAGCTGAGCGGCAAGGCCCAGGGCTGGCTGGACGAGGCGCGCGCCGACACCAGCCCCACGCCGGCCGAGCTGGCCTTTCTGGCGCTCTCGCTCAAGGCCTGGCGGGCCACCAACGCGGCCGGGCGCAAGGCCTTGCGTGAACAGATGAAAGCATTGGCCAACGCCAACCCTTGAGCGCGGACCCGTGTACTAGACTGGCGCGCATCACAAGAGACCCAGGGGAGGGCGCCCACGATGGCGCTGACGACTGAAGCAGTGCTGGCGCTGGCGCCCGACGCATCGTCGGCCAAGGCCGCGCGCGGCCTCACCACGCCCTCGCAATGGCCCACGCTGGGCGCCAACGAGGCAGCGTTGTGGGGCGAGTGCCAGGGCAGCGGCGCCAAGCCTTACCAGACCCAGGTGGATCTGAACGGCCCCGCCTTTCGCTGCAGTTGCCCCAGCCGCAAGTTCCCCTGCAAACATGGCCTGGCGCTGCTGCTGATGCGCGCCCAGGACGCCTCGCTGTTCGGCGTGAGTGACGCGCCGGCCTGGGTCAGCGAATGGCTGGCCTCGCGCAGCGAGAAGGCGCAGAAGAAGGAAGAGAAGCAGGCCGAGAAGGCCGCCACGCCGGTGGACCCTGAAGCCGCCGCCAAGCGCGAGGCCCAGCGCTGGCAGCGCATCACGCAGGCCGCCGCCGAGCTACAGCGCTGGCTGGCCGACCAGCTCTCGCGCGGCCTGGGCAGCCTGAACCACGAGGTGCTCAAAACCTGGCACACCATGGCCGCGCGCATGGTGGATGCCCAGGCGCCCGGCCTGGGCCAGCGCGTGCGCGAGGCGGCCGAGGGCATCCACGCTGGTGAAGACTGGCCCGAGCGCAGCCTGCACCGCCTGGGCCTGCTGCAGCTGGCTTGCGAGGCCCTGGCGCGCCGCGAAGCGCTGAGTGCCGATGTGCAGGCCGATCTGCGCACCCTGGTGGGCTGGCCGCACGACAAGGCCGAGGTGCAGGAGAGCGGCGGGAAGCTCAACGACCAGTGGACCGTGCTGGGCCTGCTCACCGACGACCGCGACGACAAGCTCACCGAGCGCCGCGTGTGGCTGCAGGGAGCCACCAGCGGCCGGCGCGCCTGGCTGCTGGACCATGCCTTTGCCGGCAAGGGCTTTGAGCAGGCCTGGACCACGGGCGCTGTGGTGCAGGCCACGATGGCCTTCTTTCCTGGCGCCGCCGGCCTGCGCGCGCTGGCGCTGGACACCCAGGTGCTGAATGCCGCACCGCACTGGCCCACCACCCCGCTGGCCGACGAATGGCAGCAGCTGGCCCAGCGCAGTGCCCGCAACCCCTGGGTGAGCCTGCACCCGCTGGCGCTGGGAGACGCGGTGGTGCTGCACACCGGCAGCGCCACGCTGGCCGTGGTGAACCAGCAAAGCCTGCAGCTGAACCTGAACGAGGCAGACGCCTGGCGTCTGCTCGCCGCCACCGGCGGCCAGCCGGTGAGCCTGATGGGCGAGTGGGACGGCCAGCAGCTGCGCGTGCTCACCGCCTGGGCCGCACAGGGCACCACCCCCGTCTGGCAAAGGAGCGCGGCATGAGCGCGCGGGGCCGTTCCCAAGCTCGAATCCCGAAGTGCCCCGCACGGAGGGTCGTCCCATGAGCGCGCACCCCAGCGTGTGGGCGCCGCTGCTGCCCGTGGCCATGGTGGGCACCGACCGCCATGCCGCCGCGCTGCCCGCCTGGCCTGGCGCGGTGGGCAACTTGCTGGCCCGGGCCGTGCAGGATGCGCCCGATGCGGCCAGCGCCGTGCTGCGCGCCAGCGCGGTGCTGGCCAGCTGCGCACAGTCTGGCGCGCAAGGCGCGCCGTTCACCACGGCGCTGCCGGCGCCCTGCGCGGCCGACCCGCTGCCCGAGCCCCAACACCCGGCGCTCGTCGCCCACATGGCCTGGGCCTGGCAAGACGGCCCGGCGCGCCTGCAGCACGAGTTGTGCGCGGTGCTGGCCCGCGCCCGCCACCGCCTGCCGGCCAGCCTGCTGCCTGCAGCGCTGGAGCAAGGCCGCCGCTCCATCGCCCTGCGGTCGAGGCTGCTGCCGGTGCTGGGCACGCGCGGCCTGTGGCTGGCGACACTGCGAGACGACTGGCACTACGCCGCCGGCGTGGTGGCCGAAGCGGCCGACGAGGCCCGCTGGACGGACGGCGCGGCCGAGCAGCGCCAGGCTTTTCTGACGCAAGAGCGTGCGCAAGACCCGGCCGCTGCCCGCGAGCGATTGCGCGCGGCCCTGCCCGAACTGGGCGCCAAGGAGCGCGCCGAGCTGTTGGGCGCGCTGGCCGTGAACATCAGCGATGCCGACGCCGCCCTGCTCGACAGCCTGCGCGCCGACCGCAGCCGCGAGGTGCGCCAGGTGGCCCTGGCCCTGCTGCTGCGCCTGCCCACCGCCGCCCACCCCAGCCGCGCCGCACAGCGCCTGGCGCCGCTGGTGCGACACGAACGCGCGCTGCTGCTCAAGCACTGGGTGGTGCAGGCGCCCGAAGCACCGGGTGAGGACTGGAAAGCCGACAACCTCGACGCCACGCGCCCGCAGCACGAGTCACTGGGCGAACGCGGCTGGTGGCTGTACCAGCTGGTGCGGCAGGTGCCGCTGCGCTGGTGGACTGAGCACACCGGCATGAACCCGCCCGAGTTGCTGAAATGGGCTGCCGGCACCGACTGGGCCGAAGCCCTGCTGCGCGGCTGGCGCGACGTGCTGTTCGCCGCGCCCGACGCCCCCGAGGTGCCAACCTGGTGCCGCGCATTGCTGGATGCCTGGCCCGCCAAGGGCCTGCGCGACGAGACCAGCGCCGTGCTGGCCCTGCTGCCCGCGGCCGAGCGCGAGCAACATTGGCAGCGCCAGCTCGCCAGCGGGCAGTTGCCACTGGCTCAGCTGCTGAGCCAGGTGCTCGGCGCCTGGCCACTGAATGAGAGCCTGTCGCCCGAGTTCTCGCAGGCCCTGGCCCGCGCGCTGCAGCAACGCCTGCCGCAAACGGCCGCCGGCGCCCTGCGCGACGACTTTCTGCTGCGCAGCCTGTTGCCCGACCTGTGCTGCGCGCTGCACCCCGGCGTGCTGGGCGCCGTGGCCCAGCTGCCGCGCAGCGACGACGAAACCCCCAGCCTCACCAACACCTTGCAGACCGCGATGCAGGTCATTGCCACCCGGCAGGCCCTGCATGCCCACTTCTCCACCTGAGAGCCACGCCATGAACACGCCCACCGCCAACCCCGTGATGCGCCAGCATGCTGAAGTGCAGTACGCCGAGGAACTGGCCGAGCTGCGCAAGCTCGACGAGCGGCCCCGGCCCGAGAACTGGCAGCTCTCGCCCTGGGCCGTGGTGCGCTACCTGATGGGCGGCAAGCTGGACAACGGCTTTGAAGTGAGCCCCAAGTACATCGGCAGCCCGCGCTTGATGGAGATCGCCGTGGCCACGCTGGCCACCGACCGCGCCCTGCTGCTCTACGGCGTGCCGGGCACCGCCAAGTCGTGGGTGTCAGAGCACCTGGCCGCGGCCATCAGCGGCAACTCCACCCTGCTCATCCAGGGCACGGCCGGCACCAGCGAAGAGCAGCTGCGCTACGGCTGGAACTACGCCCAGTTGCTGGCCCACGGCCCCTCGGAAGACGCGCTGGTGCCCAGCCCGCTGATGCAGGCCATGCGGGCTGGCCGCATCGCCCGCGTGGAAGAGCTCACCCGCATCCCCGCCGACGTGCAGGACAGCCTGATCACCGTGCTCTCGGAAAAGACCCTGCCCATCCCCGAGCTGGGCAGCGAGGTGCAGGCCGTGCGCGGCTTCAGCGTCATCGCCACCGCCAACAACCGCGACAAGGGCGTGAACGAGCTCTCCGCCGCGCTCAAGCGCCGCTTCAACACCGTGGTGCTGCCGGTGCCCGCCAGCGAGGCCGACGAGGTGGCCATCGTCGTCAAGCGCGTGGCCGAGATGGGCCGCGCGCTGCAGCTGCCGGCCGAGCCGCCGGCGCTGAAGGAGGTGCGGCGCATCGTGCAGATCTTCCGCGAGCTGCGCAACGGCAAGACCGAAGACGGCAAGACCCAGCTCAAGTCGCCCACGTCCACGCTCTCCACCGCCGAGGCCATCTCGGTGATCAACAGCGGCATGGCCCTGGCCGGCCACTTCGGCGACGGCGTGCTGCGCCCGCACGACATGGCCGCCGGCCTGATCGGCGCGGTGGTGAAAGACCCGGTGCAGGACCAGGTGGTGTGGAGCGAGTACCTGGAGACCGTGGTGAAGGAGCGCGGCGACTGGAAGGACCTGTACCGCGCCTTTCGCGAGCTGGACTGAACACGCACACACCATGACGGTTCGCTACTTCGGCATCCGCCACCACGGCCCCGGCTGCGCGCGCAGCCTGCTGCGGGCGCTGCAGGCCTTTGCGCCCGAGCTGGTGTTGGTGGAAGGCCCGCCCGAGGGCGAGGCCCTTCTGCCCTGGGTGCTGTCGCCCGGCATGACGCCGCCGGTGGCCCTGCTCAGCCACTGCCCCGACGAACCCCGGCTGGCCGTCTACCACCCCTTTGCCAGCTTCTCGCCCGAGTGGCAGGCGCTGCGCTGGGCCGCGCAGCAGGCGGTGCCGCTGCGCTTCATCGACCTGCCGCTGGTGCACGGGCTGGCGCTGGAGAAGGCACGGCAAGAGGCGGCCGCGCAGGCGGCGGCTGAAGCCGAAGCCGCAGCAACCGCCGCCGAGGCCCAGGACGACGACGGCGAAGCGCCCACCGACGCGGCGCCCGCCACGGCCGACGCCGAGGCCACGCCCCCGCCCATGTCCGCAGACGCACGCGACCCGCTGGACTGGCTGGCCCACGCCGCCGGCTACTCGGATGGCGAAGCCTGGTGGAACCACATGGTGGAGGAGCGTGGCGACGGCGAAGACCTGTTCGCCGCCATCAACGAGGCCATGACCACGCTGCGGGCCGAGACCCCCGAGCCGCGCCGCAGCGAGCACGAGCAACACCGCGAAACCCTGCGCGAGGCCCACATGCGCCAGTGCGTGCGCGCCGCCGAGAAAGAGGGCCACGCCCGCATTGCCGTGGTCTGCGGCGCCTGGCACCTGGGCGGCCTGCAGGGGCCGGCCACCGCCAAGGCCGACGCGGCCCTGCTCAAGGGCCTGCCCAAGCTGAAGGTGCAAAGCACCTGGGTGCCCTGGACCTACCGCCACCTGGCCGCCGCCAGCGGCTACGGTGCCGGCGTGCACGCACCCGGCTGGTACGAGCACCTGTGGCAATGCGCCGAGAGCGGCGCGCCGCGCGCCGTGGGCTGGCTGAGCCGCGTGGCCCGGCTGATGCGCGAACGCGACCTCGACTGCTCCAGCGCCCATCTGATTGAAGCCGCACGCCTGGCCGACGCGCTGGCCGCCATGCGCGAGCGCCCGGCCCCCGGCCTGGACGAACTGCACGAAGCCTGCCGCACGGTGCTGACGATGGGCGACGAGGCCGTGCTGCGATTCATCCACACCGACCTGGTGGTGGGCGACCGCCTGGGCGCCGTGCCGCCCGATGTGCCCACCGTGCCGCTGCAGCGCGATCTGGAGCAGGCCCAGAAGAGCCTGCGCCTGAAGCCCGAGGCCACCCAGAAGACGCTGGACCTGGATCTGCGCAACACCAATGACCTGGCCCGCAGCCAGCTGCTGCACCGCCTGAACCTGCTGGGCGTGGACTGGGGCAGCGTGGCCAAGGTGGGCCGCAGCAGCCGTGGCACTTTCCACGAACTGTGGACGCTGCAGTGGCAGCCCGAGTTCGCGCTGGCGCTGATCGAGGCCAGCCAATGGGGCCAGACCGTGCCCCAGGCCGCCACCGCCTGCGTGGTGGACCGTTGCCAGCGCGTGCAGCGCCTGGAAGAACTCTCGGCCCTGGTGGACCAGGTGTTGCTGGCCCAGCTGCCCGACGCCACCTCTGCCGCCGCTGCCGCGCTGGAGGCCCGCGCCGCGCTGACCGGCGACACCCAGCAGCTGCTGGCCGCGCTGGCGCCACTGGCCAATGTGTACCGCTACGGCAATGTGCGCCAGACCGACGCCGCCCTGGTGAGCCATGTGCTGGACAGCCTGATCGTGCGTGCTGCCATCAGCCTGCCGCTGGCCTGCAGCGCGCTGGACGACGCGGCGGCCGACAGCCTGCGCAACAAGCTGCTGGGCGCCCACGCCGCCGTGGGCCTGCGCGATGGCGAAGAGCAGACCCGCAGCTGGCAACAGGCCCTGGCCCAGGTGGGCCGCAGCGTGGGCGCCCACCACCTGCTGCAGGGCGTGGCCACGCGGCTGCTGCTCGACGCCGGCGTGTGGGGCAGCGCCGAGGTGGCACAGGCCATCTCGCTGCACCTTTCTACCGGTGCCGAGCCGGCCCAGGCCGCCGCCTGGTTGGACGGCTTTCTGAACCGCAACGCCGTGGTGCTGCTGCACGACGCCACCGTCTGGCAACTGGTGGACGACTGGCTGGCCACGCTCAGCGACGAGCACTTTGTGCGCGTGCTGCCGCTGGTGCGGCGCAGCTTCTCGGCCTTTGAATCCAGCGAGCGCCGCGACCTGGCCCAGCGCGCCGCGCAAGGCGCCCAGCCCCAGGCCGTGGCCGCCACCGCGCCCAGCTGGGACGAGGCCCGCGCCGAGCTGGCCCTGCCGCTGCTGCGCCAACTGCTGGGGGTTTCAGCATGACCGAACGTGTGAGCGACCCTGACCGCCTGCGCCGCTGGCGCCTGGTGCTGGGCAGCGAGGCCGAGGCCGCCTGCGGTGGCCTGAGCGGTGCCGGCGCCGAGATGGATCAGGCCCTCACCGCCCTCTACGAGGCCGACGGCCCTGGCGGGCTCAAGTCCACCCAGCGGCGCGGCGGGCGGGGTGGCTCGGCGCCCAGCGTGGCGCGCTGGCTGGGCGACATCCACAAGTACTTTCCCAGCTCGGTGGTGCAGGTGATGCAGCACGACGCACTGCAGCGCCTGGACATGCGCGACATGCTGCTGCAGCCCGAGATGCTGAACGCCGTGCAGCCCGACGTGCACCTGGTGGCCAACCTGATGGCGCTTTCGCGCGTGATTCCGGCCGGCACCAAGGCCACCGCGCGCCTGGTGGTGCGCAAGGTGGTGGACGAGCTGATGAAGCGGCTCGATGAACCACTGCGCTCGGCCATCAGCGGCGCGCTCGACCGCAGCCAGCGCAACCGCCGGCCGCGCCATGCCGAGATCGACTGGCACCGCACCATACGCGCCAACCTCAAGCATTGGCAACCCGACTACCGCACCGTGGTGCCGCAAACCCTGCTGGGCTACGGCCGCAAGGCGCGCAAGCCGCAGCGCGAGGTGGTGCTGTGCATCGACCAGAGCGGCTCCATGGCCAACTCGGTGGTCTACGCCAGCATCTTCGGCGCGGTGATGGCCAGCCTGCCGGCGGTGGCCACCAAGCTGGTGGTGTTCGACACGGCCGTGGTGGACATGACCGAGCAGCTCGACGACCCGGTGGAGCTGCTGTTCGGCGTGCAGCTGGGCGGCGGCACCGACATCAACGGCGCGGTGGGCTATTGCCAGAGCCTCATCCGCGAGCCGCGCAACACCATCTTCGTGCTCATCTCCGATCTGTACGAAGGCGGCGTGGAAGCCAACCTCTTGCGCCGCGCCGCCGAGCTGGTGGAGGCGGGCGTGCAGTTCATCACCCTGCTGGCGCTCAGCGACGAAGGTGCCCCGGCCTACGACCACGCCCTGGCCGCCAAGCTGGCCGCGCTGGGCGTGCCATCGTTCGCCTGCACGCCCAACGCCTTCCCCGGTCTGATGGCCGCGGCGATCCGCCGCGACGATGTCTCAGCCTGGGCGGCGGGGCAAGGGCTGGTGACCAGCGGGGCAGGTCAGTAGCCCCAGTCCTCGTGTCGCAGGGGCAGGCAGTTCAACGCCCTGCGGTGCGCCTGCCACTGGGCCATCACCTGGTTCATCAGACGCTGGAAGGCCTCGCCGTGGTGGGGCTCGCGCAGGTGGGCCAGCTCGTGCACCACGATGTACTCCAGGCACTCGGGCGGCTTGCGGGCCAGGTCCAGGCGCTGCATGCTCAGTAATCCTGCTGCACTTCGATGATGGGGAACGAGGCCAGCACTGCCACCGCGCAGGGCGTCGCAGCTGGACCAGAGGGAGGCGCAAAGCTCGGATCTCTTCAGGGCCATGGGGCGCTTGCGTCGCCTGCCCTTGCACACATCCGCTGGTGGCGGCTTAGGTAAACGCCTGCCGTGGCGCCATAACACAATTGCTAGAAAGTGTGTCTAGATGCTTGACCACTCATGGGCATTCGTTCACACAATGAGGTGGATAAAACATCAACGGCCGCACTTGTTCGTGGGCGAGCTGGGGTGCCCAAGACTGCAGGGAGCGTGCAATGGACAGGCGAGTGCCGGTGGTGATGTGCCTTGCGGCTTGGTGGGTGGGGGCTGCAGCCATGGCGCAGGCGGCGGCCATCAGCCCCAGCGATGTCAGGCTCTGGGCCGCCAGTTGCGCGGCTTGCCATGGCCCGCATGGCAAGGCAGAAGGCGCGGGCATGTACCTGGCGGGCGTCTCCACCGACAAGCTCTACAAACGCCTGCTGGAATTCAAGCAGGGCACCCGGCACGCAACGATCATGCACCAGCATGCCAAGGGCTATTCCGACCCCGAACTGCAGGCGCTGGCCGAGCATTTCTCGAAGATCAAGTGAAGGGTGCGAGAGATGCAACGACGCCATTTCCTCCAATGGGCGGCCTTGCCGCCGGCCGCGCTGGCCGCCGGTGCCCGGGCCCAGAGCGGCGGCCACGTGGTGATTGTGGGCGGGGGTTTTGGTGGCGCCACTGCGGCCAGGTACCTGCGCGAGTTCGCCCCCGCCACCTTGATCACACTGATCGAGCCCAACACCAGCTTCGTCTCCTGCCCCATGAGCAACCGGGTGCTCAGCGGCGGCATGTCGCTGCGCGACCTGACCCACAGCTACGACCGCCTGGTGCACCGCCACGGCATCAACCTGGTTCAGGGCCGGGCCGATGCGGTGGACACCGACCGGCGACAGGTGACGGTGGGCAAGCAGAAGATCTCGTATGACCGCCTGATCGTTTCGCCGGGCGTTGATTTTGTCTACGACCAGCTGGAGGGCCTGCGCACGGCCGAGGCGCAGCACAAGATGCCGCACGCCTGGAAGGCCGGCGAGCAAACGGTGCTGCTGCGCAACCAGCTGATGGACTTGCAGGCCGGCGGCGTGGTGGCCATGCACATCCCCAAGGTGCCGTACCGCTGCCCGCCGGGGCCCTATGAACGGGCCAGCCTGATCGCCTACTTCCTGTCGGTGTCCAAGCCCAAGTCCAAGCTGCTGGTGTTCGACGCCAACCCCGAGATCCAGGCCAAGAAAGACCTGTTCACGCATGCCTGGGCCAGCCGCTACAAAAACGTCATCGAGTACATACCCAACGCCGACATCAAGTCGGCGGATGCCGCCAAGGGCGTGGTCAACCTGGACATGCACGGCGCGGTGAAGGCCGACATCTGGAACGTGATTCCGCCGCAGCGCGCCGGTCAGATCGCTCGCCAGATGGGTCTGGCCAACGTGGCCGGCAAGTGGTGCGGCGTTGACTTTCTGAGCTACGAATCGCTGGTGCACAAGGGCGTGCACGTGATTGGCGACGCGGTGGCGGGCAGCCCCGGCATGCCCAAATCCGCCCACATGGCCAACCAGGAGGCCAAGGTTTGCGCAGCGGCCGTGGCCTCGCTCATGGAGGGGCAGCCGCCCTCGCACAACCCCATCATCGCCAACACCTGCTACAGCTTTGTCTCTCAGACCGACGTGATCCACGTGGCGGCGGTGTACCGCTATGACCCGGCGAACCGCCAGATGGTGGCCGTCAAAGGCGCGGGCGGGTTGTCGGCCGAGGCCACCACGGCCGAAGGCATCTATGCCATGGCCTGGGCCAACAACATCCTGAGCGACACGCTGGGTTGACATGAAACGACCCCAAGCTCACTGCGTTCGCTGCCCCCGAGGGGCGCGTCAGCACCTTCGGGCGGCCGGGCGGTGCTGACATGAAACGACCCCAAGCTCACTGCGTTCGCTGCCCCCGAGGGGCGCGTCAGCACCTTCGGGCGGCCGGGCGGTGCTGACATGTCTGCACCTGCCGCCGTCCACCGTTTGCCTGTGCTGACCCGCAAGGTCGAAGCGGCCGCGCCCATGGCCGGGCCCAGGCACAGGGTGCTGTTGATCCATGAGCGCCGGGCGTCGCGCGACGCGCTGGAGCAAAGCATGCAGGGCCGCTTTGACGTGCGCGTGGCCGAAGACGCCGAGGATGCATGGCAGGTGGTGATGACCGATCCGTCCATCCGCGCCATCGTGGCCACCATGGCGGTGCTGGAGATCGATGGTTTCGGGCTGCTGCAGCGCATGCGCCAGTCCAAGGCAGCCCGCGTGGCCAGCACGCCGGTGATCGTCGTGGCGGACGACAACGACCATGCGCTGGGCGCGCTGGCCACCTCTTTCGGCGCCTCAGCCATGACACCGTTCGGCGATCTGGATGGCCTGCGCAACCGCCTGCACGCGCTGATCGAACCGGGCTCGGTGGTGAAGACCTCCCAGCCAGGCCGCGTACTGACGGCCCTGTGCGAGAACCTATTTCCCGGCGTTGAAGCGCCACCCCCTCTTGCCCCCATTCCCAACCCTGGCGCCGCCAACCCTGAAACGGAGATGTCCATGTCCCGCCTAGAAAGCCTGAACAAAGTGCTCAAAACGCTGCAGGGTTCGTCACCCGGCGTCGAAGCCAGCGCGCTGATCTCGTCAGACGGGCTGATGATTGCCAGTGCCCTGGCCAAGGAGATGGACGAAACGCGCGTGGCCGCGATGACGGCCACGCTGCTCAACCTGGGCACACGGGCCGCCACCGAGCTGCGCCGCGGCGAGGTGTCAGAAGTGATCGTGCGGGGCGACCAGGGCTACGCGGTGATGCTCAGTGCCGGACGCGGCGCGCTGCTGCTGGTGCTGGCCACCGAAGCCACGCCGCTGGGCCTGATCTTTTTCGACATGCGCGAGGCGGTCAAGGGCATCAAGACCGTCCTGTGACCGGGGTGACCAAGCCCAACCTGGAGACCCTGCATGCCCAACACCATCCTGTATGACGATGGCACGCACCGCAATGTGCTGCTCGAAGATTTCGATGCGGGCGGCTTTGCCGTCCAGTCCAACCAGCACGTGATCGTGCACGGCGGCGAGGGCATGATCCTCGATCCAGGTGGGCACAAGATCTACTCGCGCGTGCTGTCGGCCACCTTCGCCACCCTGGGCAACGCCAAGTTGCGCCACCTCTTTCTCTCGCACCAGGACCCGGACATCGTGGCCGCCGTCAACGGCTGGCTGATGACCACCGACGCCGACGCCCATTTGTCGGAAATCTGGACCCGGTTCGTGGCGCACTTTGGCCTGGACCATCTGGTGGAGCACCGGCTCAAGCCCATACCGGACGCCGGCAAGATGCTGGAGCTGGGCGGCGTGCAAATGCCCGTGGTGCCGGCGCACTTTCTGCACAGCGAGGGCAACTTTCAGCTCTACGACCCGGTCTCCAAGATTCTGTACACGGGTGACCTGGGCACCTCGCTGGGCACCGACTATGTCAAGGTGACTGACTTCGGCCAGCACCTGCGCCACATGGAAGGCTTTCACCGCCGCTACATGGCGTCCAACCGGGTCATGCAGGCCTGGGCCAACATGGTGCGCTCGCTGGACATCGAGATCATTGCCCCGCAACACGGGGCCTACTTCCAGGGCAAGGAGATGGTGGACCGCTTCATCCGGTGGTGCTCAAGCCTGGAGTGCGGTGTCGACCTGATCCTGCCTAGCTTCAAGGTGCCTACCGCTTGAGCGACATCTACTCGCTCGACAACCTCCCCGCGCATGCGCTGCACGGCGAGCACGCGCCGCTGGGCGGCCTGCTGGCGCTCACTGCCCTGGGCCTGCTGACCACGCTGGTGGCCGCTTGGCTTTGGCAGGGCCTGGCGGCACCGCAGCCGGCGCCGCTGTCCCAACCGGCCCACGCACCCCAGGCGCCGCAAACAGAGAAAGCCGTTGCGCACGCAGCGGCACCGCTGGCCCCGGCCAGTGCCGTGCTGCCCGCATGCCCGCGAGGCCAGGCGATCCATTTCGCCACCGGCAAATCAACCCCGGTCACCACCGACACCTTGCCCGATCTAGGCCCCCTTGTCGCTTGGGCTCGCGAGCACCCCGACGCCAAGGTCTCAGTGGAAGGGCATGCCGACCTGGTGGGCATGGACCAGGCCAACCTGCTGCTCAGCTACCAGAGGGCCAAGGCGGTGGTGGCCATGCTGGCCCAGCTGGGCGTGGCGCCCCAGCAATTGCACATTGCGGCGGTTGGCAGCCACGCGCCCATCGAGGGCCTGCCTGGCAATGCGCATGCCAACCGCCGCGTGACCATCCAGGTTCAAGACCCCAACGTTTGTCTCACGCCAGCCCCTCAAAAACCATGACCCTGCTGACCTACCTCGTTGCGCTGGGTGCGGCGCTGTTGCTCCTGGGCGCCGGCTACCTGCACGGCGTGCGCAAAGGCGCGCAGGCTCGGCAAAGCCTGCGCCAGCTCAACCGCGGCTTTGCCAAGGAGATCGCGCTGCTGCGCGACCAGGCGGCCATGCCCAGGGTGAACGACGAAGGCCTGCGCGCCACGCTGCAAGACATCTTGTCGCCGCTGGTTCAGCGCGAGCGGCTGTCCTATGAGATGTCACGCCTGGAATCCGGCAAGGGCCAGCAACGCAACCTCACAGCGGTGCTGGACCAGATGGCCGACAAGGGCAACTTCTCGTCCGTGCTGCTCAGCGATGCGCAGGGCTGGCGCATCGCCGCCAGCAGCAGCACGCAAGACGCCGAGAAGCTGGGCGCCACCGCATCCCTGCTGTTGCTGATGGCCGACCGCATCTCGCGCGATGGCTCACCCACTCCGTTGGCACTGATGCTCTACGACACCGCCAACACCAGCACTCTGTGCCGGGTGTTCAATGTGGACAACCACCGCATGACGCTGACGGTGGTGGCCAGCGGCGCGCAGCTCACCCCAGCCGCCATCGACCCCGCCCTGGTCAAGCTCAATGCCATGCTGCTGAACAAGGCGGCCGAGGGCAGCAACGCCTGAGCACCCGGCGCGCATACTGGCGGCCTGATGGAAGCCCTGCAAACCGCCCAGGCCTTGGGGCTCACGCTGCCCAGCCCAGCCTACATCTTTGGCGCCATCGTGTTCGGGCTGTTGGGCTTTGCGGCCTGGCGCTTTGGCCAGCACCGCCAGCAGGCCCACACCAAGTGGCTGGGCGTGGCGCTGATGTTCTACCCCTACGCAGTGCCCAACACGCTGCTGCTGTGGCTGGTGGGCCTGGCGCTGTGCGGCGCGATCTGGTGGGACAACCGCTGAGCCGCATGGCGCGCAGGAGCACGAGAGCACTGCTCCGCGTGGCGGCGGTTTTCGGCGCATAGCGGCCGGCCGTATTTCGTCATTCCCGCGTAGGCGGGAATCCATGTCTTTGCTTCGGCTGCGGCAGCGCAGCGGCGGTACCTTCGGCCTACGGACTCCTCGCGGACCAGCGCCGTGCCCTCTGTTGCGCCTGCGCTCTCTTGTTCCGCCTTGGCCCTCGGAGCTCTCTACCCAAACGCGAATGTGCCCTCCGTCCGAAGGCACCACCACTGCCCTGCAACCCCTGACGGTGGCGGTCCACCTGGTGGCGCGCCACCGCTGTCTCAGGCAGAGGGTGTCGGGTACCCGCCCGACGGAACTCAAGGAGGAATGCGCCATGCCCGGCTTGAGGGCATGGCGGAGGGGGAGATGGAGTCGGGCGGGTACCCGTCGACCTCTGCCCCGCCACCGACGTGTGAGCGAGAAAACCTGGATTCCCGCCTGCGCGGGAATGACGGGGTCGAGGGACGGGGATGACGGACTGCTATGCGCCGAAAACGGCTGTGGAAACACCACCAGCTTCAAGCTCAAAAAGGCAAACCGCGTCAGGACTTGTGCTCGTGCCGGCGGGCCACCCAGTAGGTGGCCCCTTCGGCACCGTAGCGCTCGGCGTGCGGTGCGTGCATGGCCAGCTCGAAGCGGTCGCCGCGCACCAGGTGCCGCGTGTGGGCAGATTCGCCCGCGCCCACGCTGAGCCACATTTCACCCTGCACCACCAGCGCCTGCACTGCGAAGGGGTGGGTGTGGGTGGCCAGCTCGGCCAGCGCGGGCCAGCGGCGCTCGGCCACTTCGTCAAAGCCCTGGGCCAAGGCCAGGGCTTCGAAGGTGACGAAATCAGGCAGGTGGCTCATCGAACAAATCGCTCTCGGGATCACAGCCCTTAAACATAGCCGGATTCTCGCAACCTCAGCAGCCGTGCGGCTTCTTCCTCGCGCGCGTCCTCGATCTCGCGCAGCACGGCTTTCAGATCCACCGAGGCGGTGCTCGGCTCGAAGTGGCCGGTGAGCGGTGTGTCCACATGCAGCAGGCCGCGTTGGTACAGGCTCCAGATCTCGGCGCCGTACTGGGTGGCGCGCAGCTCGGGCGCGAAGCGGCCAAAGAAGTCGCGCAGGTTGTTCACGTCGCGCAGCAGCATGCGCGAGGCGTGGTTGTTTCCGGCCGCGTCCACGGCCTGGGGCAGGTCGATGATCACCGGGCCATCCTCGGCCAGCAGGATGTTGAACTCGGAGAGGTCGCCGTGCACCACGCCGGCGCCCAGCATGCGCACCACTTCGGCGATCAGGCGGGCGTGGTGCTGGCGGGCTTCGGCTGGGGTGAAGTGCACGTCGTTCAGGCGTGGAGCGGCGTCGCCCTCGGGGCCGGTGACCAGCTCCATCAGCAGCACGCCGTCGTGAAAGTTCAGCGGCTTGGGCACTCGCACGCCGGCCGCCGCCAGGCGGTACAGCGCGTCCACCTCGGCGCTTTGCCAGGCCTGCTCCTGCTGCTCGCGGCCGTAGCGCGAGCCCTTGGCCATGGCGCGGGCCTGGCGAGTGTTCTTGACCTTGCGGTTCTCGGTGTAGTCCACCGCCTGCCGAAAGCTGCGCTGGGTGGCCACTTTGTAGATCTTGGCGCACAGCGTGTGATCGCCCAGGCGCACCACGTAGACCATGGCCTCCTTGCCGCTCATGAGCTGGCGCACCACGGTGTCGATCAGGCCTTCGTCTATCAGCGCTTGCAGTCGCGGGGGTGCTTTCATCGGCGCATTTTGCGCTGTGCTGCCGTCATTGCCGCGAGGGCCCCGTGTTGTCATTCCCGCGCAGGCGGGAATCCACGGGCATCACCGACGTCTCCTGGATTCCCGCCCCCCGCCTTCGCGGGGGCAGGCTCCGCGGGAATGACGGCGGCGGGGGTGCGCAGGATCGTCCGCACCTGCATCACATCGGTGTCGCTGAGGCCCAGCTGCTCGGCGGTGGGCGTGGTGCAGCGAAAGCTCTCGGCGCTGTCGATGCTGCCTTTGCCTTGGTACAGCGCCAGCTGCGGGTAGGGGCAGACAGGGCGCTGGCGCAGCACGCGCGGGCCGTCGGTGCGCGAGGCGATGAGGCTGGCCGGCGCCTCGCCCGCTTCCACCCAGCGCAGCAGGGCCTGCAGCAAATCATGTTGCGGATCGCGTTGCGGCGGCTCGGCCAGGCCGCCGCCCAGGGCACTGGGGCCGGCGCCACCACCGCAATGGCCCACGCCGGGCAGCATGAACAAGCGCTGCGCCTGCTGCAGGTGGGCAGCCTGGGCCAGCGTGGTGCTGGCCAGCTGGGCGGGGCTGAGGGCCTGCAGGCGGCGCTCGAACTCATCTGCCGGCAGGGCAGCCCAGGCTTGCAACAAGGCCTGTGCATTGACGTAGTTCAGCGAGCCCTGCGGCGTGACGATGGCGTCCTGCCAGCCCTGAAACCCGATGAGCTTGCCGCCGCGTGCGGTGAAGGCCGACAGATCGGGGTTGGGTGCGGCGGTGAGCGGCCCCAAGGTTTGCAGCACGCGGGCATGGTCGGCGTCGAAGTTGAGTTGGCGCCAGTCGAAGGGCGGGCTGTCTTGCCCCAGCACCGCGTGGCCGATGAAGCGGCCATAGCCACCGTCGTCGGCAAAGCCGGGCGCCCATTCGTTTTCAGCCCCCGGTAGCGGGCCGGCCCACAAGGCCTGGCCACGGGCGTTGCGCGGGCCGCCGAGCACCTGCGTGGCCACGCGCAGCTCGGTGTCGGTGAGGCAATCGGGCCCATCGGCCGCGGTGCAGCGCAGGGATTGCAGCGGAAAGTGGCAGACCATGGGGTGGGTGACTTCGCCGTCGCGCAAGCCGTCCAGCGTGTCGCAGGCCTGCAGCGTGCGCTCGGCGATCAGCGCACGTTTGGCGGACGAGAGCAGCGGCGCCTGGCCGGCCTTGGGCACCTGGGCGCGGGTCATCCAGGCCAGCGTCATCAGCATGTCGGGGTAGAACATCGATGGCGCACCGGCCACGATGCCGTCGAACAGCGTGGGGTGGCGCTGGGCCATCAGCATGGCCTGGCGGCCGCCGTTGGAGCAGCCCTCGAAGTAGGCGTGCTGCGCCGGCCGGCCGTAGTGCGCTTGCACCAGCGCCTTGGCCGCTGCGGCCACCTCGGCATGGGCGCGCAGGCCCCAGTCGAGCAGCTTGTCGGGGTGGCCCAGGGCCCAGCGGGCAGACTCGCCACCGTCGTGGCCCATGTTGCTGCCGGCGGCGGCAAAGCCCAGGCCCACGTCCTCGGCCATGCGGCCGCGCGGCGTGTGGCCGGCAAAACCGCCGGTGCCGTTCTGCTTGTAGCGGCCGCTCCAGGCGGCGGGCTCGGGCAGCCAAACCTCGAAGCGGATGTCTGAATCGGCCGCCGGGCGGGCCACGCCTTGCACGCGGCAGATGGGCACGCTGAGTGCTACACCGTCCAGACTGGCGAGAGGTGTCAACAGCTCGGCCGACAGCACGTGCGCCGAGCCACTCGCCCAACCTTTCAGCGCTTCACAATGGCTGGAGGCGGGGGCGGGTGTGGCGGCCGCGCAGCCCGCCACCACGCCCGCCAGCAGGCCGAGCGCGGTGATGCGAACCAGGGAAGGGGGGCCGAGCATGCGCGGATTCCTCGGGTGCCGGTGGGGCACCGAGCATAGCGCCGCCACCTTCAGCGCCTGGGCATCAACCAACCCCAGGCGATCAGCGCCAATGTGCCCGCCAGGCCGGCCCATTTGACGGCGGCGCCCAGCGCCATCAGCACGCTCGCACCCAGGCCCAGCACCGTGGCGTCGATGCCGCCGAAGCTGAGCGTGAGGAAGGTGAAGAGGTTTTCCGCCAAATCCCCGGCCACCAGCACCGGCAGGGCCCAGCCCAGGCGGTTGAGCCACTTGGGCGCGTGGTCGGCCGTCTGGCGCAGGGCCGCGCGGCGCGCAAAGGCGGCCGTGGCCCACCACGACAGCACGTAGGCGTAGCCGGCGATGAAGAACAAATCCCACAGCAGCGTCCAGCGCGGCGAACAGGCATAGGCGAGCTGGCAGGCCCAGGGCGCGTGGAACGGGCCCATGAGCTGCCAGAGCGCAAAGTCGGCGTTGGCCTGCAGGAACGCAGCGGCGTGCTGCCACGAGAAAAGCAGGTCCTGGCCAGGTGTGGCCGGCCGCGGTGGCAGGCCGTGCAGTTGCTGCCCCAGTGCCACCGCCAGCAGCGGCAGCAACAGCAGGCAAACCCACATGGCCCGCGATGGCCGTGTCTGGCGGCGCCACACGCTGTCCTGCGGCCAGCGCGTGGCCAGGGTGGCCACCGAGGGGTGTGCTTCGGGGGTGATGGGCACATCGGGCAGGTCGTCCAGGCTGACGTGGTGCACATCACGCACCGCCATGCCGGTCAGCGCCCACAGGCAGGTGCCGTGCAACTGGCTGTGCGACACCGCCTGGGCCTCGGGTGGCGCATCCGCATGCAGCTGGCCCAGCAAGCCGGCCACCGCCGGCTCGGTGACCAAATCGTGCCCCTGGTGCTGCAGGCGCAACCCGCATTGCACGGCTTCACTCACCATCCAGCACAGCGCTTCGCGCGAGAGCACGGCCTGCTCCGGCTCGAAGCCCCCTCCCACGTCGCAGTGCACGCCACGGAACCACAGCTGCCGCACGCTGCCGAGCTGGCCGGATTTGGTGCGGATGGGGCCGTTGGGCTCGGCGTACAGGCGCGGCTTGAACTGGGCGCGCTGCTCGTCCAGGGCCAGCGCGTGGCGCACGTGCACAAAGCGCTTGCCGGCCAGCGTGGGCACGGCAGAGAAGCGGGCATCGAACGGCCACATGCCCACGGTGGCCACGGTGTCCCACACGCCCACGAACTGGATTTCCACCGCGCGTGCCTGCTCGGTGGCAAACAGGCGCGAGGTCTGAGCCGAGATGTTCTTCCACAGCTCGGCGTCGCCCCGGTCGGCGAAGTACAAGTGCAGCAGCGTGGGCAGCATCGACACCATGTGCGGCTCCAGCAGGCCGAACTGGTTCACCAGGCCGGCCACGCTGCGCGCGGTGAAGGCGCCGCGCGAAAAGCCGAAGACAAAGATCTGGTCGCCAGGCTGGTAGTGGTTCATCAGGAACTGGTACGACTCCACCATGTTCTCGTACACGCCACGCCCAAAGGCCAGGCCGGCGATGCGCTCGGACGTGCGCCGCGCCGTGTCCCACAGCGTGGCGCCGGGCAGCTCGCCGGCATTGCCCACGCCGGGGTCGTAGTACACCAGCCGCTGGGGGTCGGTACAGGCACTGAGCAACTCGGCCAGCCGAACCACGTTGGTGTCGTCGCGCCCGCCGGTCAGGTTGTTGTTGGTGCCATCGCACAGCAGCACGAGTTGGCGTGGGCCTGCGGTGTCGTTCATGGCGGCTTTCATCGTGGTGGTGGCGGCGAGAGTACTGAACTTGGGGGCACCACACCCTCCCCTGTTCAAAGGACAGGGGGCTTCACGGCTGGCTCAGCTGGGCGACATGCCGCATCTGGGCTTCGCTCCAGGTGCCGTGGTGAAACCAGGCAATGGACCGGACGCCGGCGTAGTCGCTGCGCAGGTGGCCCAGGATCTGGCCGTACTGCGTGTCGCTCAGCCCCATGTCCATGGCCGGCACAACCGCCGCCGCACCAGCCTTTTGCACCGTGGTGGCCATGCAGCTTTGCCACACCCACGCCACCGGGAAGCCCCAGTCGCGGAAGTAGCACATGGGGCTGAGCAAGTCGGTCTGGTCGTTGAACCTGGCGGCGTCCTGGCCCACCTCCACAAACTCGGGCGGCAGGATGTACACACCCATGTCGCGCCCGGGTGGCAGCGCCTGGCGCACCTGCTTCACATACGCGGCCAGGCCTTCGGTGCGAAAGGCGTTCCAGCGCTCCAGCGCCGCGCCCGGCTGGGTGAAATCGAGCGTCAGCGGGTCGATACCGGTGGCCGCCTGGTAGGCCTTGCGCGTGCCTGGCCCCACGTCCATGTTGTAGTTGTCAAAGCGTATCCAGTCGAGCATCAGGCCGTCCACCGCGTAGTGCTCCAGCACCTCGCGGATCAGCGCCAGCTCGTAGGCCTGCACCTCGGGGCTGAGCGGGTTGACGAAGTACTCGGTCTGCCTCGAACCAGTGTAGGGCTGGGCCGTGCCACCCACCTTGGCCATCATCTGCCAGGTGGGGTGCGCGGTGGCGGCCACCTGGTCGTGAAACTGCGGCAGCCAGGCCCGCACGCGCAGGCCCCTGGCGTGGGCCGCATCAAGCATGGTCTGCAGCACATCGAAGGTCTCGTAGCCCGCCGCCGCTGGCGCCAGCGCGCTGCGGTAATAGACGGCGCCCGATGGGATCGTGGCGTCCTCGTCCTGCTTGACCAGCAGGTTGATCACCGTCACCTGGTGGGCCGCCGCCTGGGCCACGAAGCGGGCCACGTCGTCGGTGCTGTGGAAGTTCTCGGCGGTGCGCACGATGAGCTCGATGCCGAAGGGCTGACCCTTGGGCGCCACAGCTTCGGTGGCACCGCCCGAGCCTCCGCACGCGAACAACAACAGGGCCAGGGGCCACCACAAGGTCAGGCGCATTCCGGCACGATAGCCCGTGCTCTCAGGTGTACCTATACAGTCAATCACCATGCTCCAAGCCCTGACCCACACCTGTGCCGCCGCGCTGACCGCGCTGGCCCTGGGTTGGTCGGCCCCCAGCCTGGCGGCCGACCCCAACCCACCCGTGGTGACCGAACAGGAGGTGAAGGTGGAGCGCGCCGACGGCGGCTTCAGCATCGATCTGACCATGCACGCGCGCGTGCCCATCAGCCTGGCCTGGGCGGTGCTGACCGACTTTGACCGCATGGCCGAGTTCATCCCCAACCTCAGCCACAGCCAGGTGCTGCATCGCAACGAGAACCTGCTCATGATCAGCCAGAGGGGCAAGGCGCATTGGGGCCCGCTGACCATGAACTTCGAGTCGGTGCGCGAGGTGACCCTGGTGCCGCAGCGCGAGATAAGCACCCACGGCCTCTCGGGCACCGTCAAGCGCGTGGACAGCAGCATGACGCTGGAGCCGGAGGGCGATGGCACCCGCCTGCGCTACCACACCGAGGTGGAGCCAGGCTCGTGGTTCCCGCCGCTGCTCGGGCCGGCCAAGGTGCGGCAGGAAACGGCCGCGCAGTTCAATGCCATCGTGCAGGAAATGCAGAGGCGGCTGGCGGTGTTGGAGCACTGAGCCGCCACATGGCACCTCCGCCCAAGTGAACGGGGCTCCGAGAAACCCAGGAGACCCGAGCCCAGGCGGCTCAACTAACATCCCGCCCGATACAAAACAATCTCGGGGAGAGAGCATGTTGCACCGCGCGGCTTTGGCGTTGTTGCTGGCGTTTGCCAGCCTTTTGGCATCTTGCGGCGGAGGGGGCGGAGGCGATTCCGCACCACCTTACCAGCTGAGCTTCTCACCCGGTACGCTGGCCACCACCTACGCCCAGGGTTCGTGGCAGACGGTGTCCGTCACCGCCACACTGGACCGCACGGTTTCGCAAACCGTCAATGTCGCCATCGTGGACAGCACTGGCGTGATCGAGCCGACGGTGCAACTCACAGCGCTGACCCCCACCAGTTACCAGGCCACACTGACCGCCAAGTCAACACTGAGCGTGGGCGAGCACGTCGGCTCCCTGAAGGTGCACTTGTGCTACGACAACCCGGCCACCTGCAACTCACCGTTGCCCGGTTCACCCTTCTCGCTTCCGTACACCTTCACGGTCACCGCGCCGGTGGTGCTGCCGCCGGCACAAGTCAGCCCGGCCAGCATCACGGTGGACGCCTACCAGGACGAAGTGCCCACCCTTCAGCTGAGTGCATCGTTGACATCTACCGGCGGCACTGTTTACCCGCAGATCGTCGACCCCGCTGGCGTGTTCCAGCCGAACCCGCCCACCAATGTGAGCGGGGGCTATGTGACCTCCACCCTGTTTCTCAGCACCTCGCTGCAGGCCGGAAGCCACAGTGGCAACCTGGAGTTCAGGGTCTGCACGGATCTGGCCTGCAACCAGCAGGTGGCCGGCTCCCCGGTGCTGGTGCCCTACAACCTGGTGCTGAAGGCGGCCACCAACCTGAGCCCACTCTCACGCGCCCCAGGTGCGGGTGAGTGGGCCCAGCATCAGGCCAATGCCGCACACACCGGCTATTCGCCCATGACGCTGGACGCCAGCAAGTTCAATCGCCGCTGGCGCTGGACACCGCCCAACACGGTTTCAAACCCCGCCGGCAACATTCAGCCCGTGGTCACCTCATCGGGCTCGGTTTACGCGGTGACCTCGGGCTATTTCCAGAGCGCCTCGGTCTACGCCCTGTCTGAACACGACAAGTCGACCCTTTGGATGCGGGATTTCGGCAGCATCTTTGCCGCCAACCCGCCCTCGACCGACGCGGGCATGCTGTACCTGGCCACCAGCGGGCACAGCGCCACCTACATGTGGGGCTTTGACGGCACCTCGGGCGCTATGAATTTCCGCACCGCCTTCGGCTCCCAATGGGATCACTACCTGGCACCAGCCATCGCCAATGGTGCGGTCTACACCAATGGCGGCTACTACGGCGGCCTGCTGAGCTTCAAAATTGCCGACGGCGCCCAGAACTGGTTCACCAATTTGAGCCAGTACGACCAATGGACGCCGGCGGTGGACAGCCAGTACGCCTACGCCTTCATGCCCACAGGCTTGAATGTCATCGACGTCAACACAGGGGTCACCGCGTTTGTGCTGACCGAACCGAACAACGCGGTGCAGGCCTACAGCATCTTCGGTGCCCCCATGGCCATCGGCGCCAGCAACGTGGTGGTCATCAATGGTCCCGGATCCTATGGTTCCGTGAACCGGCTGCTGAACTTTGACATCGCAGGGCGCACCCTGAAATGGTCCATTCCGGGGTCGTTCTCGCAGGCCCCGGCATTCGCCAAGGGTGTCATCTACGCCGTCAATGGCGCGCAACTGGAGGCGCGCAGCGACACCGATGGCAGCCGCTTGTGGTCGTGGTTTCCGGATGAAGCTTCCGTTGACCCGTTTGCCAACGGCGGACGAAACATCATCGTGACCGACAACCTGATCTTTGTCAGCAGCAGCACCCAGGTCTACGCATTGGACCTCGGCACCCACAAGACCGTCTGGACCTTTCCCAAGCCCGGTCAGCTGGCACTCTCGCCCAATGGTGTGCTGTACATCACCACCCCGGCCACGGCCGATCTGCCTGTGAGCCTCTACGCCATCAACCTGAATTGATCGGCGGCCCGGGTTGGGGGCGCCAAGGCTCTTTGCCCCTAGTTTTCGGGTGACCCGCCCCTAGGTTGCGCATTGCGGGGGGTGGGGGTGAAGCCTAGTCTGGCGCCACCATGAGCCCGGCCCTCCGCAAGCCCGCCACACCCGACCCGAGCATCTCGGTCTGGGTGCATGGCCGCGCGGTGGAAGTGCCCGCCGGCCAGTGGCCCGAGGGACAGACGCCGCGCGCGCTCTTGCGCTTTGCCGGGCCGGTGCAGGCGGCCTGGCGCAGCGCGCTCAAGCGCCAGGGCCTGGCCCTGCGCTTCTGGTGCCCACCCACCGGTGCCTGTGTGGATGTGCCGCGCAAGTTCCGTGGCTCGGCTGCCGCCTGGTCGGCGCTGGGCTTTGTGCTGGGCGCACGCGACTACACCGAGGCCATGTGCCAGCGGTTTGCCGAAGGCTCTGGCGAGGCCGGCGCGGTGGTGCCTTCCAGCACCCTGCCCGCCGACTGGTACGACCTGGTCTGTTTCGAGCACAGCCGCTTGCCCGCCGTGCAGGCCGCCCTGCAGGCGCTGGGTGCGCAAACCCTGGTCAGCGGCCACAGCAAGCTGCGGGTGCAATACGGCGGTGACCCGACAGCCCTGCGCGCGGTGCGCGGCGTGAAGCTGGTGGACCGGGCCCGGCAGCCCACGCTGCTCTCGGCCGCCGCGCTGCGCGCCAGCATGGGCGCAGCGCCCGCACTGCTGGGCGCGGCCGGCCTGGACGGCGCAGGCGAGGTGATCGCCGTGGCCGACACCGGCCTGGATTCGGGCGACCCGGCCCGTGCCATGCACCCCGACCTGGCCGGCCGCGTGCGCTGGCTCGAATCACTGCCCATGAATGCCAGCTGGCAGGCCATCTGCCTGCCCGCCGCGCCCAGCACACCGGCTGATGACGCCGCCGACCGCGGCAGCAGCCATGGCACCCATGTGGCCGGTCTGGCCTGCGGTTCGGGCGCGGCCAGCGGCGGCCAACTGGGCGGCATGGCGCCAGCGGCCGAGCTGGTGTTCCTGGCCATCGAGCGTGATGTGAGCCTGCGCCCCGGCGCCGCGCCCAAGCTGAGATCGGGCTTTGCGCTGGCCGGCAGGCCGTTGGACCTGCGCGAGCTCTACCGCGCCGGCGCGGCCCACGGCGCCACGCTGCACAACCTGAGCTGGGGCGACGCCACGCGCGGCGCCTACAGCGACGACTGTTTCGAGACCGACCTGTTCCTGCGCGAGGATGCGATGGCCATGGTGGTGTGCGCCGCCGGCAACGACGGCACTGACGTGGACGGCAACCGCCGCATCGACAGCGGCAGCATCTACTCGCCCGCCTGCGCCAAGAACTGCATCGCCGTGGGTGCCACCGAGGGCCCGTTGCAAAACATGGGCACGCGCGCCACCTGGGCCGCGCTGGACCCCACGGCCCGGCGCTGGCGTGTGCCGGCCGACCGTGCCGACATGGTCTCGGGCGAGGCCGACCGCATGGCCCCCATCTCCAGTGCCGGCCCCACGGTGGACGGCCGCACCAAGCCCGACCTGTGCGCCCCCGGCATCAACTTGCCCAGCACCCGCTCGCGCGCCAGCAGCGCCCAGGGCTGGGGCCTGGCCAACCCGATGCCGTTCTACATGTACGACGGCGGCACCTCGATGTCGGCCCCCATGGTCACGGGCGGGCTGGCTTTGCTGCGCCAGGCCTGGCGACGCACCGGCCGCAAGCCCAGCGGCGCCGCCCTGAAGGCCCTGGCACTGCTGGGCTGCACACCAGTGCGGGGCCGCGATGGCCAGCGCGCGGCCACCAGTGAAGCAGGTTACGGCGGCTTCAACCTGGCCCGCGCGTTGCCGCCCAGTCAGAAGGCGCTGGCCGGCTGGCGCGTTCAACTGCGCGATGCCAAGACGCAGCGGCTGGAGACCGGCCAGCACCACGACGTGGCCATCACGCTGCGCCGGTCCGCCGGCCTGCGCGCCGTGCTGTGCTGGATGGACCCGGCCGGCGAGCGGCTGATCAACGACCTGGACTTGAGCTTGCTGGCCCCCGACCAACGGGTGCTGGCAGTGGGCGGCGCGGGGGCATCGGGCGCCACACCGGACCGCATCAACACCGTCGAATGCATCGATGAACGTGGCCTGCCCGCAGGCCGGTACACCTTGCGCGTCAGCGGTTTCAACGTGATGGACGGGCCGCAAAGGTTTGCGCTGGCCTGGGCCATGGCCGAGGCGCCCGCATGAAGGACGAAACCCCGCCCCTTGTTTCTTCACCCCTCACGAAGGAGACCACCATGGTCACTCGCAAGACAGCCACCAAGACCGCACCGGCCAAGCCTGGCATCAAGGCCAGCTCGGGCGCCAACCTGCCGGCCCGCCGGCCCAGCGCCAAGTCCGGCGGCACCGGCAGCACGCTGGCCGCCCTGGGCGACCCGGGCGACACCGCCCTGCTCGACGTGGCCGACACCGTGGCCGGCAAGCTCGACGCCATCGCCCCCAGCTTCGGCGAGATCCTGAAGTCCATCGGCACCGGCGTGGCCAAGGCGCAGCGCGCGTTGGACGACGGCGTGATCACCACCGTCAAGAAGCTCTCGGACACCAAGATCGACGTGGTCACCGATGTGATCCAGCGCATCGACGACGACACCGGCATGCCGCTGGAGCCCACCGCCGACGACCTGATCAAGCAGCAGCTCTCGGTGCTGAACTTCATCACCCCCTCGGTGCACGAGTGGAAGTACGTGGCGCTGTCGATGGACATGTCGGTGAGCGGCATGGACTCGAAAACCGGCATGACCTTCACCCGCTCGTCGTTCAACACTTCGCACGAATCCAAGGGCCTGTTCTTCGGCTTCGTGGGCGTGGGCACCACCACCGCCAGCGCGGCCTTCAACCTCACCCACACCAACATCGAGCGCGAGTCGGAATGGGTTTCGGGCCGGGTGCAGCTAGACGCCATGCTGGGCCCGCGCAAGACCACCAAGTTCCCGGTGCCCGCGTCGGTGGAGATCGGCCCGCAGATCTTTGCGGTGCAGGGCAAGACCACCGACGTGAAATCGGGCGTGGGCGCCGCCGCCGTGCTGGTGGAGCGCAATGTGGAGTTGACCATCACCGTGCTCAAGGCCAATGGTGAAGCCAACAGCGGCAAGACGCCGTCCATCGAGGCCCCTGGCGTGCTGCGCGAGGCCGTGGCTGGCGGCGCCACCGACGGCGCCGGCAAGGTCAAGTACAAGCTGCGCCGCTTCTACAACAACGGTGCCGCCGGCTTCAGCACCATCCCGGTGACCGTGCGCCTGGGCGCCATCACACGCCGCTTCGAAGTTGATCTTTGAACCCCACCCCATTTGCAGGAGCCCACCATGGCCACATTCCCCACCCCCGCCGCGCCCTTTGGCGTGCCCACGTTGCCCACCTCCGTCACGCTCGACCTGCCCGGCACGGCCAACGTCAACGACGCCACCAAGAAGGCCGGCATGGCCTTTGGCAAGCTCATTGAAACCACCGGCCTGGCAATTGCCGAATCGCAGCGCCAGCTCAACGAGGTGGGCGCCACCACCACCACCGCCCTGGCCGGGCAGATGGTGGACGTCATCGCGGCCCAGGTGAACGCCTACGACGCCGACGGCAACCTGGACGAGACCGGCACCAAGACCATCCCGATGAAGCTGCCGCTGATCAACTTCATCGACCCGGTGTTCTACGAGTGGTCGCAGGTGCGGCTGCAGGGCATGTTCTTCGCCACCGAGTTCGTCAGCAGCACCGAAACCTCGTCGCTGAGTGCGGCGGCCAGCGCCAGCGCCAGCAACACCGGCATCAGCATGTTCATGGGCGCTGGCTCGAACAAGTCCAGTTTCGGACTGAGCTCGGGCGGCTCCAACGTCGACACCACCGACCAGCAGAGCTATGGCCACATCCGCGCCAGCGCCTTGCTCAACCCCAAGACCGACATCGGCGTGCCCAAGCCGCGCCAACTCATCGATGCCCCGTCACTGGCGGTGCAGGTGGGCCCCGATGTGGACGACGCCAGCGAGGCGGGCGCGCGCTTCAAGGAGTGCGCCATCCTTTGCTACAAGCGCGACGGCAGCAAGCAGGACGCCGACAAGCTGATGCCGCTGTCCATCGAGGTGGCGGGCGCCATGTGGACCTTCAACCCCGCTGCTGCGGCCGACGCGGGCAAGACCACGGCCGAGGGCGCGGTGCCGCTCAAGCTCAAGCGCGTGTTCCCGGTGCCAGCCGGCCAGACCGAGCCCGACACCACGCCGGTGGAGGTGACCGTCACCGCAAGGCTGGGCGTGGTCTCCACCACCACCGTGCTGCGGATGTGAGCCCGCCGTGACCGATAACGCGCAGCCGTCCGCCGCGCTGGGCGTGCTGCTGGCCAACGCGGTGGACGGCGTGGTGCAGGCACAGGCCCAGCTCGACCGCGACGCGCTGGGCCGCGTCAGCCTGTACATGGACACGCCCGAGGGCGGCGTGGCCCTGCCGCCGCTCTGGTACACGCTGTCGGACGTGGCGATCGAGCTCGAGCTGGCCGCCAGCGTGACCCGCATGGACACCGCTGCAGGCCCGGGCAGCCGGCTCGATGCGCGCCTGCTCAACCCCACCGCCGTCAGTCTGTTCGGCCATGCCGCCGCCAGCGGCCTGAAGGTCTCGTTGCGGCTGGCGCCGCGCGAGGCCGCCACCGCCGTGCCCCCCTTGCCTCCCGCACTGCCCGCCCCAGGATGATGGCCATGCCTTCCATGCTCAACGGCACCAGCTTCGACCCCGGCTCCGCCCGCCTGATCCTGCCCAGCGACGACCACAGCGCCATGCTGTGGGACGCCGACAGCGGCAAGCCCGCCAGCGAGCCGGTGAAGTGCAACGGCGCCGTCACCGGAGCGGCCTTCAGTGCCGATGGCAAGCGTTTCCTGGTGGCCTCGGCCGACGGCCTGCTGCGCCTGGGCGAGGGCGCCAGTGGCAAGCTGGTGGGCAACCCGCTCAAACACCCGGCCGGCCTGAGCGACGCCTGCTTCGACAGCACCGGGCGGCGCGCGCTGACGGTGTGCGACGACCTGTTGCTGCGCCTGTGGAACGTGGAGGGCGGCACCCTGGCCGCCGAGCCCATGCCGCACAAGAAGCCCGTCCACCGGGCCTGCCTGGGCCTGGGCGACAAGCTGGTGCTGAGCGCCAGCGACGACGGCCTGGCCCGTCTGTGGGACGCCAGCACCGGCAAGCTGCTGGGCCAGCTCAAGCACCCCGGGGCGGTGCTGGACGCCGGCTTCAGCGGCGACCTGGTGTGGACCCACTGCGACGATGCCACGGTGCGGGTCTGGCAACCCGGTGCCAACAAGCTGGTGCACGAGAAGATCAACCACCCGGGCCTGCTCGTCGTGGCCGCCAGCCCCAACGGCAAGCTGCTGGCCACGGCCGGCAAGGATGGCGCGGTGCGGCTGTGGGAAGCCGCCACCGGCGCACCGGTGGATGCCGCGCTGAAGACCGAGGGCGCGGTGCTGGCCCTGGCCTTTGGCGGCCCCGAGGGCGAGTGGCTGGTGGCCGGTGGCGAATCGCCCGTCGCCACGCTGTGGAGCATGGCGGGGCCGCCGTTCAAGGCCGTGCCGCTGCGCCACGGCAGCAGCGTGCAGGCCGTGGCATTCGACCCCAATGGCCAACGTGTGCTGAGCTTTGGCGCCGACCGTGCGGCCCGCACCTGGCTGGCCGATGGCGGCAAGCCCATCGGCCAGCCCATGCGCCTGGGCGCCGACCCTGCCGCCACGCCCAGCACGGTGGACACCCAGCTGGCCAACGCCACGCTCACCCGCCTGGGCGGAGAGCGCGTGGTGAGCGTGGGCGGCATCGCCGGCATCTTCACGCCGCTCACCAGTGGCGTGGACGGCCCGCTGGGCGCTGACGAGCGCAAGAACCTGTTAAGCATCATCGACACCCTCAAGCGCGAGGTGGGCGAGGTGCAAAGCCGCAACCTCAAGCTCGAGGCCGACCTGGCGGCCCTGCGCCAGCGGCCCTCGGCGCCCGAAGACTTTGCCACCGGCGTGCAGCAGAGCCTGGACGAATTGCAGCAGCGCATGGGCGCGATGCGCAACGCCACCTCCAACTTCGCGGTGCGCGAGTTCAAGCTCGACGCCAGCGTGCAGGTGCAGGTCTCGCCGCTGGGCAGCATCGAGTACCGCTTCGTGCAGCCGGGCGAGAGCGTGGACGCGCAGGCGCTCTCGCGCCTGTCCATGCAGGTGGTGCCGCTGCCCAAGGACAACCTGGCCGGCGTCTGGACCAGCAACCTGTTCCAGCCCGAGCTGCCCCTGGCCAGCCTGCCCGAAGTGACGGCCGAGGCCGTGCAGCGGCTGGAAGCCGCAGGCCTGTATTCCATCGGTGAATTCCTGCAGACCGGCACGCGCGCCCGGGCGCTGGCCTACCTGGAGGCCTTGCTGGGCGTGCAGCGCCAGCGCCTGGCCGTGTGGGCTCAGCAGGCTGTGCTGCTGACGCTGCGCGGCATGACCGGCCCCGCCGCGCTGGTGTTGATGGAGGCCGGCTGCGGCGCCTTCGAGCCGCTGGCCGCGCAAACCCCCGAGACGCTGCTGCTGCGCTACGAAGCCGCCCGGCTGGCCCGGCCCGATCTGCACGCCCCGGCGCTCACGCCGGCGCTGGCCGAGCAATGGGTGCGTGCCGCGCGCCAGTACCTGGGCTTGCCCGAGGCTGTGGTGGCGCCCGCGCCCGAGCCCACCCCGGCACCCCCACCCACGCCAGCTCCGGCCCCGCCCTGAACGCCCGCCACGCCACAGCCACGAAGGTGGCGCGGGCCAGGGCCGAAAAAAGCCCTCAAGCCCGGCCCTGTTCTGCCGATGATCGACACATGTCCGCGTCTTCCTTGCCCAGCGTGAGCGCACTGAGCCTGGCCATTCGCCAGGTGCGGCAAGACCTGGCACGCCAGGAAAGCGCCGACAGCGAGGCCGGCCAGGCGGCTCGCCGCAGGCCCGGCACCGACGTGGCTGGCCGGGTGCGCGAGGTCGAGCAGATGGTGAACCAGGTGGACCGCAACCTGACCGCCCAGCGCGTGGCGCTGTACCAGTACCAGGCCAGCCTGGCAACCATCAAGACCAGCGACACGGTGCTGGGAAGTTTGCTGTCACTGTCGGCCTGAGACCCCGGCGTCGACCCCCTCGCCATTCCCGCCAACCCCGCCCCGTCATTCCTGCGCGCCCTCCCGTCATTCCCGCGCAGGCGGGAATCCACCAGCAGCACCAACAGCCTGGATCCCCGCCTGCGCGGGGATGACGTTGATGGTGGCGGGGGTGCCGGTGCCGGCTGCGTCCAGCTCCTTCGGCAACGCCTCGGCCAGAAAATCGAACACCCGCCGCACCGGCCCGCTGGTGCGGATCTCGCGGTGCACCGCCAGCCAGCAGGGCATGGGCGGTATCTGCAATTGCGGCAGCAGCGCCCGCACCCCCGGCCAGTGGCGCAGCTGGTAGCGCGCCGCAAAGCCAATGCCGGCGCCGGCGGCGATCAGCCGGCCGTGGGCGATCTGGTGGTCGGTGCGCAGGGCAAAGTGCTCGCGCCCCACCGGCAGGCCCATGGCGGCAAAGCCGCGCAGGATGGTGTCGTCCTGGTCGAAGCCAACCAGGCGGTGTTGCAGCAGTTCTTCAGGCCGCTCGGGCGTGCCGGCCTGCTGCAGATAGCGCTCGTGGGCGCAGGCCACGATGGGCAGCTCGGCCAGTTTGCGCGCCACCAGGGCAGCCTGCGTGGGCCGCACCATGCGCACGGCGATATCGGCCTCGCGCCGCAGCAAATTGGTGAGCGCGTTCGACACCACCAGCTCGATCTGGATGCCCGGCTCGGCCTGCTGCAACGCCACCAGCACCGGTGGCAGCAAATACGCCGCGGCCACCTCGCTGGTGGTCAGCCGCACCGTGCCGGTGGTGGCGTCGCGCTGGCCGGCCAGGGCCTGGCGCAGGGTGAGGGCGCCGGCCTGCATGTCGCGCGCCGCGTCGGCAATGGCCAGTGCGGCGGCGGTGGGCACCACGCCTCGGCCGGTGCGCTCGAACAGCGGCGCCTGAAGTTGCGCTTCCAGCTCGGCAATGTGGCGCGAGAGCGTGGGCTGGCGCGCGCCCAGTTGCCGCGCTGCGCCCATCAGGCTGCCGGCATCGAGCACTGCGAGGAAGCTCTGCACCAGGGCCCAGTCGAAGCGCTCGGCGCGGGCGGTTGGGAAAGTGAGGGGAGCTTGAGCCATGCATAAATGTATAGCTGCATTGCATGCCTTGGCGATTGTGGAATAGCCGCAAGCCGCCCAGACTGGCGCCGTCCCCACTCCACAGCGAGCCGCACCATGAACCCCACCACCACCACCACCCGCCCCACCGTGTTGATCCTTGGCGCAGCCGGCCGCTTTGGCGGCGCCGCCACCGCAGCCTTTGCCCGGGCTGGCTGGCGCGTGCTGGCGCAGGCCCGCAAGCCGCTCACGGCCTTGCCGCTCGGCGCCGAGGCCCTGCTGATGCCACTGGACGACCTGCCTGCCCTGGCCCGCGCAGCCGCCGGCACCAGCGTGGTGGTGCATGCGCTGAACCCGGTCTACACCCGCTGGGGAACCGACCTGCTGCCCCTGGCCGAGACCGGCATGGACCTGGCCCAACGCCTGGGCGCGCGCTTCATGCTGCCCGGCAATGTGTACAACTTCGGCGCCGACATGCCGCCGCTGCTCACCGAGGCCACGCCACCAACCGCCACCACCCGCAAGGGAAAGTGGCGCTGCGAGCTGGAGGCCCGCATGCAAGCCCGCGCCAGCCAGGGCCTGCGCAGCGTGGTGATCCGCGCCGGCGACTTCTTTGGCAGCGGCGAGGGCAGCTGGCTGGACCTGGCCATCGCCAAGGACATCGCCAAGGGCAAGCTGGTCTACCCCGGCCCGTTGGACCGGCCCCACGCGTGGGCCTATTTGCCCGACCTGGCCCAGGCCTTCATGGCCGTGGCCAGCCTGCCCTCGGTGCCGGGCTGCCAGCACTTTCACTTTGCCGGCCACAACCTCACCGGGGCCGAGTTGCTGGCCGCCATCGAGCGCGTGGCACGACCATTGGGTTTGCTGCCGGCCGGGTCGGTGAAGCGCGGGGGCATCCCCTGGGGCCTGATGCGCTGGCTGGGTTGGGCGGTGCCCATCTGGCGCGAGCTGGTGGAAATGGCCTACCTGTGGGAGGTGCCGCATGCGCTGGACGGCCACGCCCTGCAGACCGCCGTGGGCCCGCTGCCCGCCACGCCGCTGGACGAAGCCCTGCGGCGCAGCCTACTGGCGATGGGGGCCACGTCCCTGGCTGCGGCCACGCCACCGCACCCCGTCATTCCCGCGCAGGCGGGAATCCACCAGCAGCACAAACAGCCTGGATTCCCGCCTGCGCGGGAATGACGATGCCGGCGCCGCAGCCTGGGTCAACAGCACCCACAATGGGGGCGTTGTGATGCCTTGCCCTGCTGCCTCTTGCCACCCATGCGCCGTGCCCTGTTGACCGTTCCCTTGCTGCTGCTGGGCTCAGGCCCGGCCCGCGCGCAGGACCCAGACGACACCAAGCTGCCGGCCTACCAGCACGCGTCGGCCTGCGTGGCGGTGCTCAAGCGAGAAGCGCTGGTGCTCACCGCGCGCTACAAGGCCGGCCAAATCGAGACCCGGCCCGAGATCGTGAAGCTCACCGAGCTGGGTTTCACCTTCATTGGCACGGCCTACAAGAGTGGGCTGCGCAAGCCCCAGGCCGACCAGTTGCTGGACGAGGCTGAGAAGGCGCAGACGCACGCCAGCCCCGAGGCCTTGCGCCAGTTGCTGGGCGAGTGCCAGTTGGAGGGCGCCAAACTGCTGCGCGAGGCCAACTTCGTGGAGCGCGCCCTGGTGGGCAACCGGGCGGCGTCTCGCGTGGAGAAGATGCTGGCACCGGCCGAAGACAGCCGCTGAATCAGACCTGCTCGGGCTGGTGGGTGCCCGGCTTCGCACGCTTGCCGGCCAACCTGTAGAACAACAGTTTGGCCAGGCCCACGGCAATGGGTATCAGTGCCCAGCCGGCGTGCTCGGGCTCGTTCTTCAGCCACACCACCGCGGCCAGCGCCAGGCCCACGAACAACCAGGTGATGCCTGAGCGCAGGTACTTGTCGGCCTCGTCCCAGCCGCAGTGGTGGTCTTCGGGGCTGTCAAACACATCGCGACTCAGCAATGCCGCCGGGATGGGCGGCAGTTCGATGCCCTTCTCAAGCGCCAGCATGCGCTCCTTGTGGTTCTGCTCCAGCAGCAGCTGACGCTTCTTGTAGTGCGTGAGGATGTAGAGGATGGGGATGCTCAAGCCGCCAACGATGGCCGTGATGGGGATGAGCAGGGCCAGCAGGTGTCTGAGGTCGTCCATGAAGAACTCCGGTTCGGTGTGGCGATGTGCTTGATACCTGCCGCAGCGCCTGGCGGTTTCAGCACGGTCTGAAAAAAAAAATTTTGAAACCGGCGGGCGCCTGAGCGAGTATCAAGATCCATGGATCTCGCCACGCCGCCCGCCACCGACGCCAAGCTGCGCGACGCCGATGTGCTGGCCCTGCTGGCCTGCGGCGATGTGCACGGCGCTTTCGAGCGGCTGGTGCCGCGCTACGAGCACAAGGTGTACCGCCTGTGCTTCACGCTGCTGCGCGAGCCGGCCGCCGCGCAAGATGCCGCGCAGGACAGCCTGCTGCGCGTGTGGCGGGCGCTGCCCCGGTTCGAGCCGGGCAAGGCGGCGCTGGCGACCTGGGTCTATGCCGTCACCCGCAACCGCTGCCTCACGCTGCTGGCGGCGCGGCCCAAGCACACCCAGTCGATGAGCCTGCCCGAGGTGCAAGCCGAGGTCGATCTGCTGGCCTCGCCCGCCGCCAGCCAACCCGGCGCCGACGCCAGCGACACCGTGCGCAAGCTGGTGGACGCGCTGCCCGAAGCGCCGCGACGCTGCCTCACGCTGTTCTATTACGAAGATCGCTCGGTGGCCGAGGTGGCCGCCATGCTGGGCCTGCCCGAAGGCAGCGTGAAGACCCATTTGCACCGCGGCCGCGCGGCTTTGCTCAAGGCCTTGCGGGCCCTGGGCCTGGCCGACTCCCAGCTGTGGCTGGGCTGACAGAACGAGGAATGGCCATGAACACCCATCCGCAAGACACCCCCAGCGCCGAACAAATGCTGGACCAGGCGCTGACCCAGGCACTCACCCCGCCGGCGCTGCCCGAGGGTTTCCGCTGGAAGCTGATGGCCGCCATGCAGCAGGCCACGCTGGACGACATCGCCCAGCGTCGCGCCGCCCTGGAGGCCGAGCACCAGCGCCTGCAGTACGACATGCAGCAAGGCTATGTGCGCGTGCGCCGCGACACCCTGGTGCTGGGCGTGGCCCTGGCCTTTGCCAGTGGCGCCGTGGCAGCCGTGGCCCTGCCCTGGCTGCAGGCCCGCACCGGCCTGGACGCCGCCACCCTGATGCCGACGCTGGCCACGCTGGTGGGCGCCGCAACGGCCGTGGGCGTGTGGTGGTGGCGGCTGCGCTGAGCCGTCGTCATTGCCGCGCAGTCCCTGTCATTCCCGCGCAGGCGGGAATCCAGGCTGTTTGTGCTGCTGATGGATTCCCGCCTGCGCGGGAATGACGAAGGGGGAACGCGGGAATCCAGGCGAGAAGCCCCGTGGCACACTCGCCCGCCAAGTTGCTCGCTGTCTGAACACCCCCCGAGAGCCGCCTTGAACACCACCGAAGTCTTCCTGATCGCGATGGCGATCATCTTCAGCGTGCCCTACCTGGTGTGGCGCCTGGGCCGCACCGAGTACTACGCACCGCTGGTGGTGGTGCAGATCCTCACCGGCATCGTGCTGGGCCCGGGCGTGCTGGGCGCGGCCTTTCCCGACTATTACCGCTTTGTCTTCAACCCCGCCGTGGTGCAGAGCCTGAACGGCGTGGCCTGGTGGGCGGTGATGCTGTTCGTGTGGATCGCCGGCATTGAGCTGGACTTGCACCAGGCCTGGAAGCACCGGCGCGAAAGCGGCATCACCGCCGGGCTGGCGCTGGGCAGCCCGCTGCTGCTGGGCAGCGTGGTGGCCGTGGGCCTGCTGGCCTGGCCGGGCTGGATGGGGCCCAAGGCGCAGACTTGGCAGTTTGTGCTGGGCGTGGGCATGGCCTGCGCGGTCACGGCCCTGCCCATCCTGATCCTGTTCATGGAGAAGCTGGAGATCCTGCGCCAGCCGCTGGGCCAGCGCATCCTGCGCTACGCCAGCATGGACGACGTGGCCATCTGGGGCGTGCTGGCACTGATTCTGATGGACTGGGAACGCGTGGGTCGGCAACTGGCCTTCCTGGCCAGCTTCGCGCTGGCGGCCTGGCTGTTCCGCCAGCTGATGCTGCGCATCCCCGAGCGGGACCGCTGGTACGTGGGGCTGATCTGGCTGGCCGTTTGCGCCTTTGGGGCGGACTGGGCCGGCCTGCATTTCATGGTGGGCGCCTTCCTGGCCGGTGTGGTGATGGACGGCCACTGGTTCAACCAGGCGCAGATGGACCAGTTGCGCCACCACGTGCTGCTGGTGGTGATGCCGGTGTTCTTCCTCAGCACCGGCCTGCGCACCAACTGGCAGGTGGGCGGCGGGGCGGTGTTTGCCGCCGCCGGCGTGCTGCTGCTGGCCTCGGTGGCCGGCAAGCTGCTGGGCACGCACCTGGCCGGGCGCATCCTGGCATGGCAGCCAGGTGAGGGCTCACTCATCGGCTGGCTCTTGCAGACCAAGGCGCTGATCATGATCATCTTCGCCAACATCCTGCTCGACAAGCAGATCATCACCTCCGAAACCTTCACCGCCCTGCTGCTGATGGCGGTGGCCAGCACCATGCTGACGGTGCCCGTGGTGGCGCCGAGGTTGGCGCGGATGAAGGCGCTGCTGGGCCGGGAGATGTAGTTGTCATTCCCGCTTTTTCTTCGTCGTTCCCGCTCAGGCGGGAATCCAGGCCTTGTGGCGGCTGGTGGATCCCCGCCTGCGCGGAGGATGACAAGAACTTGGGCAAGGATGACGAGGGCTCGCGCGTGAGTGACCGGAAAGCGGGTTGTCAAGGCACAAGGCTGTGGAAAGTTCTGGGGCAACTGGGCGCTTATCCACAGGCCGAGTCCCCTTCCGGAAGTTGTTGCGATTCGGCGCGGTTTCCGTCCAATGGCCTGGGCACATGCTTGTGCGGCGCCCAAGTGGCTGTCAGGCCAGACAAAAACCGGGTTGTCCACAAAAACCGACCCGCTCTACCAGCACTACCAATTTATTAAAGAGATAAAGGCATAGAAGAACAAACATCCGGAAATTCCAGGCTGCGCTTGGAGAGGAAATGCCGGGCCTGGCCAGTGACCGGGTCGGTGAAGCTCAGCTCGCTGGCCAGCAGTTGCAAGGGCGCGCTGAAGTCAGGCACTTCACCCTGTGCCGGCTCGGGCAGCAGCACCGGGTAGATCGCATCGCCCAGCAGCGGCAGGCCCAGGCCCAGCATGTGCACCCGCAACTGGTGGGTCTGCCCGGTGCTGGGCAGCAGCCGGTAGCGCGCCAGGGGCAGGCTGGGGTGGCGTGCTGTCAACTCGATGCACGTGTGGGCATTGGGCTCGCCCTCCACCTCGGTCATTTGCATGAAATGGCCAGGGCTGGTCTGCAGCCGCGAAGAGCGCTCTTGAGGAATGTGCAGACCTTCACGCCAAGGCGCAATGGCCTCGTAGACCTTGTGCGCCCGCCGCTCACGGAACAAGCCCTGGTAGGCGTTGCGGTGCTGCGGCTGCACGCAAAAGGCCACGATGCCAGCGGTTTCGCGGTCGAGCCGGTGGATGGGCACCAGGCTGTCCAGACCCAATTGGTTTTGCAGCCGGGCCAGCAGCGTTTCGCGGGCGTAGCGGCCGCTGGGCACCGTGGGCAGAAAGTGCGGCTTGTCGGCCACCACCAGGCAATCGTCCTGGTACAGGATCTGGGCCTCGAAGGGGATGGGTGCCTCGGCCGGCGGCTCGCGCCAGTACCAGAGCTTGCTGGAGGGCCGGTAAGTGGCATCCGGGGGGAGAGGGTGCCCGGCTGCGTCCAGCAGCTCGCCACGGGCCATCCTGGCCTGCCAGTGGGCGGGTGCTATCTGGGGGAAGCGTTCGCACAGAAAGGCCAGCACCGTGGGCCAGTGGCCGGCCGGCAGGGCCACCACGCTGGGGTTCAGGCCATGCCTGGGTGCTGGGCGAGCGGTGTGACTCAAGGCGTGGGCAAGCTGTACTCGAACTCGTAGTGATGCTGGCCGTTCTCGATCTTGAGCCTGAAGTTGCCCGTCAGCCCCTGCAGCGCACCCGTGGCCGAATCGGGCACCACGGTGATGGACAACTGCTGTGCACCCTGGTTCATGCTGCCCGTGTGCTGGAACACGAAGCTGCCGCTGCGGCCCTGCAGAGCGCCGGTGACGCGTTCGATAGCCACATAGCCGGCAGAGCCCTTCACCGGCGTGAGGGCGGTGAGCATCTCGCCCTCGCCGGTACCCGCCAGATCACCCTCGAAGTGCTTGCTGAGCGACATGCGGCCCAGGCTCACGCCGTCAGCAACCCGGGCTTCGCCCTGGGGTTTCATCTCGACGCTGAACGTGCCTTTGGCAATGTGGGTCATGCGGGGGGCTCCTTGAGACCATGTGGTGAGGGGCATGGTCGCCGCCAGGAGTGCGGCAACAACACGCTTGGACAAGCTCATCTCAAGGACGCATCCAGCGCCTGCTGCATGAATTGGATGGTGGCGTAGAACTGAAAATCGGCGTTCTCCTTGCGGGCAAAGCCATGGCCTTCGTTCTCGGCGCGCAGGTACCACACGGGGGTCTGGTTGGCCCGGGCCTGGGCCACGATCTGTTCGGCCTCGGTGTAGGGCACGCGCGGGTCGTTCTTGCCTTGCACAACGAACAGCGGCTTGGTGATCTTGCTGGCGTTGGTGAGCGGCGAGATGGCCTGCAGGTGGGCACGCATGGCGGGCTCGCGCTCGTCGCCGTACTCCACCCGGCGCAGGTCGCGGCGGTAGCTCTCGGTATTCTGCAAAAAAGTGACGAAGTTGGAGATGCCCACCACGTCGATCGAGGCGCGGATGCGGTCTGCGTAATGGGTGCTGACGGCCAGGCTCATGTAGCCGCCGTAGCTGCCGCCGGTGACGATGACGCGCGAGGCGTCGAGCTGCGGCTGGGTGGCGATCCAGTCGAGCAGGGCGCCGATGTCTTTCACCGAGTCTTCGCGCTTGAAGCCGTCGTCCAGCGAGAGGAAGCGCTTGCCAAAGCCGCTGGAGCCGCGCACGTTGGGCTGGAGGATGGCAAAGCCCAGCTCGTTGATGTAGTAGTTGTTGCGGTTCAAAAAGCCCACCGTGGCCTGGCCCTCGGGCCCGCCGTGGATGGCGATGAGCACCGGGCGCTTGCCGGTGTAGCGGGCCGGCGGCAGGTTCAGCAGGCCTGAGATGGGCAGGCCGTCGAAGCTCCTCCAGCGCACGATCTGGTGCTCGCTGAACGTGGCGCTGGCCAGGGCAGGAGGCACATAGGGCTGGGTCCAGGCGGCCACGGCCTGGCTGGCCAGGTTCAGCGTGTGGATCTGCCCCGGGCCCTTGGCGCTGGCCACCGAGAAACTCAGCTCAGCCGTCTTCGGGTGAAACGCCATGCCCGAGACACTGCCGGCTGGCAGTGCGGGCAGGGTGCGCTCCTTCAATGTCCTGGCGTCAAAAACATGCAACTCGCGGCGGCCTTCCACGTTCACGTTGGCCGCCAGCCAGGCGCCGTTGTCGCTCAACGCCACGCCGTCCACGTCCCAGGGCAGGTGGCCGGTGATGCGGCTGAACTCGCGGCTGGCAAAGCGGTAGGCCATCAGTTCGTTGAACTCGCCCAGGTGGTCGCTGGTGATGAACACGCCCACGTCGCCCGGCATGAACTCGCCGGCACGGTAGCTGGCCTTGGCATTGCTGCCCGGGGCAGGCAGCAGTTGCACAGGCTGGCCAGCCTGGGGGCCATCCAGATCCATCAGCCAGACCTCGGATTCGGTGGCCGACACATAGCGGGTCAGCGAAACCCGCCTGTCGTCACTGGCGATGCCACCTGCATACCAGCCTCCACCAGGCAGCTCTGCCAGCTTGCGCTGCGATGCGGGTTGCAGCGGGTCGAGCAGGCGCAGCGTGGTGGTCACCTGGGCGCGGGTGCCGCCCTGGGCGGTCTTGTCCAGTGGCAGCGAGCTCACCAGCAACAGTGGGCTCTTGTGCAGCCAGCCCATCAGGTTGTGGCGCTCGGTGGGCTCGCTCAACAGCGTGGCCTGCTGGCCCGGCAGATCAAGCCGGTAGAGCTGGTCGGCCTCGCTGCCGCCGGCGCTGCGCTCGAAGACCAGATAGCGGCCCCCGGTGGGCTCATAGGTGGCGCTGCTCACCGGGTCGGCAAAGGCGGTGAGTGCCTCGGGCTGGGCCAGCGGGCTGGCCACGCGGAACAGCTGCGCCGTGTTGCCACCGGCGGGGCGGTGGCTCACCAGCAGCTCGCGCTGCGTGGGGTGCCAGGCCACCAGGCCATGGCCACGAAACTCGGTGTACGGCGCCACCTTCTCGGCCAAGCTGGCGGGGATGGGCGGGATGCCCTGCACCACCAGATTGGCATTGGGGGCCAGCACCGCAGCGGATGGCGGGGCCGGGGTGGTGCAGGCCACCAGGGCCGAGGCGGCGAAGGTGGCCAAGAGGGCCATGCGAGACAGCGGCTTCTTCATCACGAGGGGGTCCAGTCAGGTGGAGGGTGGCACGGTGGGCTGCGGCCCGTTGGCATTCTGCGTTTCTTGAAAGCGTTTCATCGCCGCGAGGCCTTGCTCGATCATCCCAGCGATGGCGGGCGCCAGCTCGTGCGGCAGCAGATCGGCAATCCAGAGCACCTTGCATGATGCTTCACCGGTGGCGATGACCTGCGCTGACGCGTTGTGGTGGGTGAGGCGGCCACCCACGGCCGACCATGAAACCCGCATCAACGTCGCGTCGATGTCGACGATGAGCTCCTTGGCCTGCATGCCGTTGGCAAAGCTGACCAGGCGGGCTTCGCCTTCGAGCCGGCAACTGGTGACAAAGCCGGGAACCAGCCTGGTGTGCAAGGCCCCCACGTCTTGCAGTGCCGCCCAAACCTGGGCCGCTGGCGCGTTGATGAGAGCCTCTCTGTGTACCGATGCCATGTGCTTAACCTCTGTTTGCTAGAGACGCCACAGTATTGGCAAGGAACGGCGCTGGCGCCAGCCGGAATCGGACACGGTCATCGCCGCAGGCTATTTGCGCTCGTTGGACGACCAATGGATGGCCCGGATGAGCCAACCGGTGGGCGCCTTGGTGAGAACCATCAGCTCGGCGCCATTCAGATGGACAGCTTTGCCGTTGTAGGTGCCGGCGGTGGTGCTGGTGGAACTGACCCAGGCCACCTCGCCATGGACGGTGGCCGTGACCCCGGAGCGCTGCGATTTCACAGCGCGGGCGAAGGCAATGTCGGCTGCCAGGTGATGTGCCTGGTAGTGCGTGCGCGTTTCCAGGTCGCCGCCTTCCATCACCACCGCATCGGGCGCCAGCCGCCGCAAGGCTGCATCGGTATCACCAGCGCCGAGGGCTTGGTGGAACGCGGCCACGGCGGCCCTGGCTTGTGCCTCATCGTTCTCGTCCGCATGGGCCATGCCGGAGGTGGCGGCCAGCGTCCACAACACCACCAGCACCACATTGCTCAGCGCAAAGGCCAAGAAGCGGTGGAACACATGGTTGTAGCTGAGGTGGATGGCGCTGTGCACCACGCGCAGCGCCACATAGGCCCAGGCCACCTGCAGCATGGTGGGCGTGGTGCTGCCGGTGGCGTAGATGAGCAGGCACACCACGTAGAACAGCAGCGGCAGCTCCAGCAGGTTCATGTAGTTGCGGTTGGGGATGCACACCCGCTCGGGCACAGCGGCCGATTCGCCAAGCTTGAAATCGCCCAGCCCGATCTGGCGGCGCTGCACCGCGCGGATGCGGGCGATGGGTATCAACAGCAGCACCAGGCCGGTGAGCATGGCCAGCGCGAACACGGGTTGGAGGATGGCGGGGTTGCTCATGGGCGGGGCTTGGCCTTGCTCGGGGATGAAGAACAGTTGGCGGCCGAGGCGGCCTGGATGAGCGCCTTGAAAGCAGCCTCGTTCACCGCAGCACCTTCGGCGAAATCAATCGCGCGGCGCACATTGCCTTCCAGGCTGCTGTTGAACAGCCCGGCCGGGTCGGGCAGCGCCGCGCCCTTGGGGAAGGTGAGTTTCACCACCTTCTTGTAGACCTCGCCCGTGCAGACGATGCCGCCCGAGGCCGTCCACACCGGCGTACTCCACTTCCACTCCTCCAGTGCATTGGGCAGGGCCTGCAGCAACAGTGCGCGCAGGCGGGCCAGCGTGGCGCCGCGCCAGTCGGGCAGGGCAGCGATCTTGGCGTCGATCAGTGCGGCGGCCGGCGCGGCATCCGCAAGGGCGGCCTTCTTGGCGGTGGGCATGGCGGGTACCTCAGAACCAGTAGTCGGCCACACAGCGGCCGTCGCGGGGCAGGTCATCAAAGGTGTCAAAGCCGTCGAAGTGGTCGATGGGAATCTTCGCCACCGCTTCGGGATGCTCGGCCAGCCGCAGGTTCACCGCGATGCGCCGGCGGCCTTGCTCGTCGGTGCCCAGCGCGCGCCAGTAGGCCACGCAGCCGCAGCTGGGGCAGAAGTTGAAGCTCAGCGCCTGGCCGCGCACATAGGCCTGCGCGGGGCCAGAAACCTCGATGCCATCGCCCTCAAAGGCGTAGGCCCACAGCGTGCCGTAGCGGCGGCAGGCGGTGCAGTTGCAGGCGGTGGCGCCGTCGGGCTCGCCGGCAAAGCGCCAAGCCACGGAACCGCACAAACAGGAACCCTGGATCATCGCGTTGCTCCTTGATCAAGCCATGTGTTCGATGCCCGGCGGCACCACCACCCAGGCGTGTTGGCGGTCTTCGTACACCGAGATGTTGGGGCCGGGGAAGCCGGGGTCGGCAAACGCGCCCACGGGGATGGCCACAAAGCCTTCCATCCACTCGGCTTCGTAGTAGACGGTGGCACCGCACTGCGGGCAGAAGTGGAAGTGGATGCTCGATCCCTCGTCGCCCACCCGCACATAGGTGGTGGATTGGCCCTGCAGCACCACGGCCTCGCGCGGGAACCGGGCCTGCTGGCCGAAGGGGCTGCCGGTGCGGCGCTGGCAGGCCAGGCAGTGGCAGATGGAGACGCGCGCTGGATCGCCGCTGACCTGGGCTGTGAGCTGGCCGCAACTGCAGGAGGCGAGGCGGCTGCTCATCCGCCTGAAGCCGGTGGCTTGGCTGCGGGCGGAACGGGCTGGCCTTGCACCCGATCCAGCGTGGGGTCCATGCAGGCCCAGCTGGGTGCGCTGGCGGCCCAGATGTTCAGGCTGAGCTGCACCGACGAAGGGTCATCGAGATTGCCCACGCGCACCACGCGGAACTCAGGCCGTGCGTTCGAGCGGGCGAACAAATGCGTGCCGCAGGTGGGGCAGAACATGCGCGTGACGGCGTTGCCGCTGTCGGCCACCTTGGTGTGCTCGGCCGGCGTGCCGCTGATACTCAGCGCAGCAGCCGGCACCATCATGTTCACCGTGCCATTGGCGGCCAGGTGCTGGCAATCGCGGCACCAGCACACGCGGGTGACCAACGGGTCGGCAGTGAGGGTGAAGCTGATGGCGCCGCACAGGCAGCGGCCAGTTCTGTCGGGCATGGCGTTCCTCCCTCTTGCACCTCGGCGGTGTGGCGCACTATTTGCCGGCCACCGCGAGCAAGGCCTTGGGATTGGTGCGTGCGATGGTGAGGAGCGTGCGGGCGGCACCACTCGGTTGCTTGCGCCCCTGTTCCCATCCCTGAAGGGTGCGAACAGATACACCGAGCAGCGACGCGAACTGGGATTGGGACAGTCCAGTGCGTTCCCGGGCCTCAATGGCCGGCGAGAGCACCACCGTGGTCTTGCCAGCTTTCATCTGCCGCACCGATTCAAGCAGCTCGGCCGCAAGATCGCGTTGGGCCTCGTGGGCGCGCAGTTGGGTTTCGGTGAGGGGCTTAACTTTCGAGGGCACGGCGTATCTCCTTGAGTTTTGAGCCGGTGAGGTTGTCTGTCTTTGACTTCGCATAGAGCGTGAGAAGAACAATCTCTTCTTCGGCCGTGCGGGTGAAGTAGATGACGCGAACGCCACCGGACTTGCCTGAACCCGCCCGGCGCCAACGCACTTTGCGAATGCCGCCAGATTCGGGCACCACATCTCCGGCGTCAGGGTAGTCGGCGATGTACGCCGCGAATTCACCTCGTTCTTCTTCTGTCCAGTACAGCGGCCACTGCCTTTGGAACAGAAGGGTTTCGACGACCGTGAGCATGCAAAGACTATACGCCTTAGGCGCATCGATGTCGAAAACTAGTCTTGTCCAACGAGGTTTGAGCCTGGAGCGAGGCGGGCGATTCCAACGAGGAATGAGCCTGAAGGAGCCTGAGGCGAGGGGATGACCGGCCCGGATCGGGGTCGGGCAGCGCGGGGTGTCGATCATCGAAGCGATGGTGATCGACATGAATGAGGCGCAGGTGCGCACGCTTGAGCAAGTGCGGCAGGTGGTGGGCGGGATCCAGGCCTTGGAGTTCCGACGTCCCGAGGACGACGAAGGACGCTATGGCTGGTTCGAGCAGGTGCTGCGCCGCTTTGGCTACCGCCAGCTCAGCCGTGCGGACAAGGGTGCGGTGCTGGCCTACCTGCAGCGCCTGAGCGGCTACAGCCGCGCGCAGGTGACGCGGCTGGTGGCCCGGTGGGTGCAGGCCTTGCCGCTGGTGAAGAACTACCGCCGCCCCGAGCACGCCTTTGCAAGGCGCTACACGGCGGCTGACGTGGCGTTGCTGGCAGAGGTGGACCGGGCCACGGGAGGGCTGTCGGGACCGGCCACGGCCTGCGTTCTGCGCCGCCAGCGCGACGTGTTCAAGGTCCCGGGTTTCGAGCGACTGGGCGACATCTCGGTTGCGCACCTGTACAACCTGCGCAGCAGCGCCGGCTACCGGGCTCAGCGGGTGGTGCTGACCAAGACCAAGCCTACCCGGCGGGTGGACATTGGCGTGCGCCGGGCGCCAGCGCCTGAGGGGCGCGCGGGCTTCATCCGAATCGACAGCGTGCATCAGGGCGACTTTGATGGCATCAAGGGGCTGTACCACATCAACGCGGTGGACTGCGTCACCCAGTGGCAAGTGGTCGCCACCGTGCAGACCATCTCCGAGGCCCACCTGCTGCCGGTGATCGAGCACATGCTCGAACAGTTCCCATTCGAGATCCTGGGCTTCCACGCCGACAACGGCAGCGAATACGTCAACCACCGCGTGGCCAAGCTGCTGGACAAGCTCAAGGCCGAGTTCACCCGCAGCCGGCCCCGCCACAGCAACGACAACGGCCTGGCGGAGACCAAGAACGGCGCGGTGGTGCGCAAGGAGTTCGGCTACAGCCACGCATCCGGCAGCCAGCGTGGCAGCCCCAGCCCCGGCCCCTGCACGCCCAGTGTGGCGCTGTGCTTGTGGCCAGCCCATGCGCATCGTGCGCCGGCGCATGCGGGCGCAGGCCACGCCTGCGAGTGGTGCACCACCGACCGCGCCACCGACCACACCACCCGCCTCAACAGCCGATGTGCCATCGAAGCCGCCGCCTGCGCCGCAGAGGCCTAGCACCTGAAATGAGTCGACCCACGCCCACCCGACCACGGTCTGAAGCACCATGCTGCAGACCGGCGCTTACGCTCGCCTACCTGCAGAGCACCCTCAAACTCGCGGTGAACCTGGCCAAAAGCAAGGTGGCGCCGATGAGCGAATGCAGCTTCCTGGGCTTCACCATCAAGGGCAAGAAGATACGCTGGACCGACAAGGCCCTGGCGAACTTCAAGCACGGGGTCAAAGAGCTGACAGGAAGAAGCTGGGGCGTCTCCATGGAACACCGGTTGCACAAGCTGGGGCAATGCGTCAGAGGCTGGACGGCGTACTTCGGCATCAGCCAGTACTACCGCCCAGTGCCCGTACTGGACGACTGGATCAGACGGCGCATGCGCATGTGCTACTGGAAACAGTGGCGCTGGCCGCGCACCAAGATCCGGCACCTGCTGGCGCAAGGCGTGAGCCTGAAGACAGCGATCCAGCACGGTGTCAGCAGCAAGAGCTACTGGCACATGGCGCGAACCCCGGCGGTGCAGCAGGTATTGTCCAATGCTGAGCCCGGACACAAGGCGTCCAGTGGACGGCTTGTGCCTGGCGAAGGGTTGGGCCACTGGCCCAACGCGGCCTGCAAGGCTGGCTGAAAGCGCAAGGCTTGGTCAGCGTGAAAGAGCTGTGGTGCAAGGCCCAGGGCTACACGACTGCGAGGGGCTGAACACAACGTCGCGCGAGCCAACTTGTTGAACCGCCCACTTCGGACCCGCACGGTGGGTGGTGTGGGGGGCGCCGGCTAGAAACCGGCGCCTACCCGATTGGGCGTCACTGGCGGCGTACTACTGACGAACGAACTTGATCGGATTGCCATTCTTGAAGCTCCCCTCGAGTGTCTTGCCATCGACCAACTTGGCGACCACGCTTAGATCGGGGCAGCCTTGAAGAACGGTCGACGCATTCACTTCGAAAGCAATCTCTGCGGCGGACTTCGACAGGATAGAAATAGGGAACGCTCTATCGACGCACGGTTTATTTTTCGCTCTCTTATTTCCCTTTCCGGCTCTGTGCGTCCAAGTACCACCAGTATCCGAGATGCTCAACTCTGCGGCATTGTCGCCACCGCCCGCACCTTGATACGTTGCTTCCCAGCGTCCGTTCAGGCTTGTTGACTCCTGGGCTAGAACTACCGAGGTTGCGAGCCAGCAGAAGCAGATTGAGAGCGAGATCCTGTTCATCTGAATCCTCCATCGAGTTGCGAGAGTGGCGGCCGCATGCTACGTCGTCCTTGCCCCAAGGTGGCAACGATATTGGCTCTCTGGACGTTCAATTCCAAAACACCGGATCGCTCGCAACGTGACTGTGTGACGTCCAACGTTTGAGCTGAGCGGACACCGCCGGGTAGGCGCTTGGCCCGCGAGGCGGATGATGAACAGAATAGCCTCGCGGGCCAAGTGCCAAGCCGGTGGAGGTCCGCTCGAGCGAAGGGTGTGCGCCCAGCATGGGCGCGAACTTATGGGGTGGAAGTCCCCTGTGGGGGTACCGACTTGGACTCATAGAGAGCAAGGATAACCACGAGCCGAAGGCAAGGGCAAGCCCGTGTTGGGGCTGGAGCCGGGCGCGCGGCAAGCCACTTCCACCCGGTTCAGGCAGCCTGCAACAGAAACTCGACCTTCACCGCGTCGAACGGGAATTCAATGGCACCCGACTCGGTGTGCTGGATGACCCCTGCCGCCAGCAGCGCCGTCACATCGGAATGCACCGCCTTCACGTCTCGGTCCACACGCCGCGCCGCCTCGCGGATGGAGACCGGGCCGGCACCGCACAAGGCCTTGAGCAATTCCCAGCGCTTGGCGCTGAGCACCTTCCAGAGCAGCTCGGGCGTGGCAAAACTGATGCGGGCCGACTTCTGCGGCTTGCCCGATTTCCAGGCCTGCGCAAAGTCGGCCATGGCGTCCTTGGGGCCCCGAACTTCAAGCGTCACTGTTTTCACGTTGCCACCTCGCTATGTCTTTCTGAAAGTCGGTCAGCAGCTGATCGACGCTGGAGAAGGCGAAGGGCATTTCCTTGCCACCATAGTGGCGATGGTCGCCCTTGCCGGCCTCGTTGTCGTACCGAACCACGCATTCACCCGGTACTTGTAGCTGCGCTTGGAACCAGCCAGAGGCTGGGGGAGCCGCCAGAGCACCAGCTCGGCGAAGGCGTTCTCGCTGTAGACGATGCGCGACCTGGCAAGCTCTGTGGCTCTCATGTTGTCGCGGTTGACAACATCCACGGATGTTGTCAACCGCGACAACAGGTCAGGATTGTGTGGCTTGGGCCTGCCAGCGCAAACCATACGGCAGGCTTGGTGGCTCGAACAGGAAATGCAACACCCTGCGCCGGCTGTGGCCCGTGGACTTGCAGGACGCATGCAGCACCAGCGCGCGCATCACCACCGCGTCGCCCGGTGCAGCGAGGGAAGTGATGTCGTCATGCACATCTCGCAAGGCAGGCGCTGCTTCGGCCGGGATGACGCCCATCACATGCGAGGCGGAGAGGAGTTGGGCGATGCGGGGGCGGGTGCGGAGCTTAGCGGCGAGGGCGGCACACCAAGAGGTGGTGAGGAGGTCGCGGGAGCCGGCGCCAAGGAGAGGGATTCTGTTCAGTTCGCTCTCAATGGCACTGCAGCCACCTTCCGAGACCACGGCCGTGGCGACCGCGAATCCAGGGGCCGTTGCTGGCAAGTCTGTTCCCATACGAATCCAAGGCGAGATCGGCAATGGAACGCCGCGCTTTGCTGGTGATGAGCAGCAACTCAAACCGCTGTGAGCCCGACGTTGAGGTTGGCGCGGGCCATGAGGGAGCGGGGCGTGATGAACCTACTGCGCGTTCGACTTGATGAAGTTCGTGATGGCGTCAACGGCCTGGGGTTCGATACCGAAGAACCCGTGCTGTGATTGTGCCTCGCAGGGGCCGGACGTGGGCGCCACCCCTCCCGTCAGCAGCGTCACCAACTTCGCCGGCGCACCCGTGAGTCGGTCCGCAATGCGCTGCGCATCTGCTGGCGGCGTGGATGCGCACTGGTCTTGCACGTGCGCCATGACGAAAGCCGGCACCCGAATGGACTCGAGATCCATGTTGAGCACCCCGACCGCCGTACTGCTTGGCACGGTGACGCTTGATGTGAGTACCACCCCGCCGATCCCCTGTGTGAGCCGCACTGCAGCATTTGCGGCCGACTGCGAACCTGCGCTCGTGCCGACAAGCCACACGGGTATGTTGACCTGCTGACGCATGTATGCCACCACGGCGGCCATGTCCAGCGCATGGTCGGCGCTTCCGCGAGCCAGCCCGATGCCGTTCGGATTGTCTGAAGACACGTCAACGAGGGCCACCATGAAGCCACGATCGACAAAATCCTGGCGGGTTCGCACCAGAAAGTTTCCTAACAGTTTGGAGATGACCGGGTTGCCGGCGCCATCTTGCGACAAACTAAGTATGCCGTCGCCACCCGCAAACAGAATGACCGAAGCGACCACTGGATCTGGCTTAAGCAGGACGAATTTCTGGGTCACTCCCGTACGCGTATCGAGTGTGACCAGGCTCGCGCCGGCTACCGGTGTACCGGGTGTCGTTGAGCCGCCACCGCCGCATGCGGCCAGTATCACCGTGGCGAAGAGGGCCACGCCACATGTTGAAAGCATCTTCATGTTTGTGCTCCGCTTCAATGCCGGCTCTTGCTTGGGCGCCGGATTCGGCGCCTGCCTACTGCCGGCAAACTATCGGCAGCAAGTGAAGCGGAACTTGACAGCTCATTGAGCAAAGTGCAATAGGGAGTGACCATCGTTCAGCCAGTTGCAGTGGTTTTGGACGCGCGGTCCGTGGCCTTGTCGTGTTCGTCATTCTTGGCGTTCAATCTTCGGGTTGGGTTGCTTCACCGCATTGCCCGAATCAGTCAAGATGGCAAGCAATTTCCTGCGCTGCTCACGACGAGAATCGCCCTGAAATCATTCACATTCGTCAACGTCGGCCCCGTCACCACCGCATCCCCCAGGGCGTCGAAGAACCCATGCCCGTCGTTGTTCGCCAGACGGTCATGCGGCTTGATGCCCTGCGCCCAGGCGCGCTCCAGCGTGGTGGGGGTGATGATGGCGCCGGCGATTTCCTCCAGCCCATCCACGCCGTCGGTGTCGCCGGCCAAGGCCCAGGTGTGGGCCTGGCCCTTCAGCGCCAGCGCCATGGCCAGCAGGCATTCCACGTTGCGGCCGCCGCGGCCCTGGCCGCGCACCGTCACCGTGGTTTCGCCGCCGCTCAGCAGCACGCAGGGCGCGGCGGCGGGCTGGCCGTGCCGGGCCACCTGTTTGGCGATGCCGGCCAGCACGGTGCCCACGTCGCGGGCTTCGCCTTCCAGCGCGTCGCCCAGGATGAGCGGGGTGACGCCGGCGTCGCGCGCAACTTGCGCGGCTGCTTCCAGCGCCATCTGCGGGGTGGCCACCATGCGCAGCTCGTTGCGGGCCAGGCGCGGGTCACCGGGCTTGATGCTTTCGCCAGCGCCGCTTTGCAGCAGTTGTTGCGCAGCCCCGGGCACCGCGATGGCGTAGCGCTGGAGGATGGCCAGCGCGTCGGCGCAGGTGGTGGGGTCGGCCACGGTAGGGCCGGATGCGATGTCGATGGGGTCGTCGCCCGGCACGTCTGAGAGCGTGAGCGTGAGAACGCGGGCCGGGTGGCAGGCGGCAGCCAAGCGGCCGCCCTTGATGACCGAGAGGTGGCGGCGCACGCAGTTCATCTCGCTGATGGTGGCGCCGCTGGCCAGCAGGGCTTTGTTGATGGCCTGCTTGTCGGCCAGCGTGAGGCCGGCGGCCGGCAGTGGCAGCAGGGCCGAGCCGCCGCCCGAGATGAGGCACAGCACGGTGTCGTTCGGCTGCAGGCCTTGCACCACCTGCAGCATGCGCTGGGCCGCAGCTTGGCCGGCGGCGTCGGGCACGGGGTGGGCGGCTTCCACGACGGTGATGCGGCTGCAGGGCACCGCGTAGCCGTAGCGGGTGACGACCAGGCCGCTCAGTGGACCGGGCCAATGCGCTTCCACGGCGGCCGCCATGGCGGCGCTGGCCTTGCCGGCGCCGATGACGATGAGGCGGCCGCCCCGCAGGCTCTCGGGCGTGGGCAGGTGCGGCGGCACGCACAGCGCCGGCTGTGCCGAGGCGATGGCCGCGTCAAACATGCGGCGCAGCAGGGCGCGGGCCTGGGCGTCCTGGGCGCTGGAGTGGGTGTGGGCAGCAGTCATCGCGCCATTCTGTGCCGCTCTGGGGTTGAGCCGCAGCGGCAAAAATACGGCTCACAAAATGAGCTGTATTCGCTATGATGCGGCTCATGGCCCCCAAGACACCCCGCTACATCTGGCAGCAGCCGTGCTGGCCGGCGCTGGTGTTCGACGCCCAGGCGGTGGGCGTGGCCCTGGGGGCGGCGCGGCTGGCGCAGGGTGTGGTGGAGGGCAAGGCCCACGCGATTGGCCTGGACCCCAGCGGTGACCTGGCCCGGGGCGTGTTTGCCGACGAGGTCATGGCCACGGCCGCCATCGAGGGCGAGGTGCTGGACCCTGCCGCGGTGCGCTCGTCGGTGATACGCCGCTTGGGCCTGGGCCGCGCAGGGCCCAAGGTGCGGGCGGTGGATGGCCTGGTGGAGGTGATCAACGACGCCATCCAGGCCCATGACGCGCCGCTTAACCACGACCGTTTGTGGCGCTGGCACTCGGCGCTGTTCCCCGGTGGCACCAGCGGCATACGGCGCATCGCCGTGGGGCGTTACCGCGAGCATGAAGACGCTATGCAGATCGTCAGCGGGCAGCCGGGCCGTGAGGTGGTGCATTACGAGGCGCCCGCGTCGCGCCACGTACCGGCAGAGATGACCAAGTTCCTGGCCTGGTTTGCGCAGACCACGCCCACGCCTGGCCAGACGTCCGCGCTGGACGGGCTGGCGCGCGCGGCCATCGCCCATTTGTGGTTTGAAGCCATACACCCGTTCGAGGATGGCAATGGCCGCATCGGGCGGGCGATCGCCGACATGGCCATGGCGCAGGACCGCCGTTCGCCGTTGCGGCTCTACAGCCTGTCGCGGCAGTTGCTCACCAGCCGTGGCGCCTACTACGACGCGCTCAACCAGGCCCAGCGGGGCCACTGTGACGTCACGGCCTGGGTGATGTGGTTTGCCAGTCAGTTCGCATCAGCTAGCGCGTACACAGGTGCGCTCATCGATGCGGCGATACAGAAGTCTCAGGTCTGGGCGCGGCAGGCCGGCTTGGCCATCAACGAACGGCAACGCAAGGTGCTGCAACGGTTGTTGGACGCGGGCGATGGCGGCTTTGAGGGCGGGCTGAATGCCGAGAAGTACATGAAGATGACGGGGGCCAGCAAGGCCACGGCCACCCGCGATTTGGCCGCTTTGCTGGCCGCTGGCAGCCTGTGGACAGTCGGGCAGGGCAAGGCGCTCAAGTACTACCTGGCCATGCCCGGGTGGGGGCATGGGGTGCGGCTCGCCGAATAGGCGTCAGTGCCCGACGGCGCCCGAAGCTTCCACGCTGCCGGCCAAATCACCCTTGCTGCCGTTGAAGTACAGGTTCAGGGCCACCGAGGTGAGGGCCGCGAGCAGGATGCCGCTTTCCAACAGGATCTGCAGGTTGTGCGGCATCTGCTGTGCCCAGCGCGGCGCCACCAGCGGGATGAGGCCGGCGCCGACCGAGATGGCCACGATGTACAGGTTGTGCTTGTTGCCGGCAAAGTCCACGCGGCTGAGGATGCGCACGCCGGTGGCGGCCACCATGCCAAACATCACCAGGCCGGCGCCGCCCAGCACGAACTGTGGCACCGATTCCACCAGCGCCGCCATCTTGGGCAGCAGGCCCAGCACGATCATGATGAGGCCCGCCGCCACGCACACAAACCGGCTGCGCACACCGGTGACGCCCACCAGCCCCACGTTCTGCGAGAAGCTGGTGTAGGGGAAGGTGTTGAAGATGCCGCCGATGAGCGTGCCCAGGCCGTCGGTGCGCAGGCCGGCGGTGAGCTCGCTTTGCATCAGGCGCTTGCCGGTGAGGTCAGACAGTGCCAGGAACATGCCGGTGGATTCAATCATCACCACGATCATCACCAGGGTCATGGTGAGGATGGCCACGGGCTCGAAGATGGGCATGCCGAAGGCAAAGGGGGTGACCACGTCGAACATGTGCGCCTTGGCCACCTTGTCGAAGTTCATCTTGCCCAGGCCGGTGGCCAGCACACAGCCGGCCACGATGCCCAGCAGCACGGCGATGTTGGCAATGAAGCCCTTGCCGTACTTCACCAGCAGCAAGATGGCCACCAGCACAAAGGCGGCGATGGCGAGGTTGTCCAGCGCGCCGTAGTTGGGGTTGTTCAGCATGGGGATGGGGCCGAGCTTCATGGCCGGCGCCGAGGCAGCCGATGCACCTGCGGCGGCAGCCGATGCCGCAGCCGCTGCGGCAGCCGCCTTGGCGCTGTCCACCATGGCCACCAGCTTGGGCACGTCGGTGCTCTGCGCAAAGTTGGCCGGTGCGCCCAGCGCCCAGCTCACGCCCACCCGCATCAGGCTGATGCCGATGACGGCGATGATGGTGCCGGTGACCACCGGGGGGAAGAAGCGCAGCAGCCGCCCCATCACCGGGGCCAGCAGCATGCTGATGACACCCGCGCCGATGATGGCGCCGAAGATGGCGCGTGCGCCGTCCACACCTGGCGTGGCATTGGCCATGGCCACCATGGGGCCCACGGCCGCAAAGGTGACGCCCATCATCACCGGCAGCTTGATGCCGAACCACTTGGTAACGCCGAAGGACTGGATGAGCGTGACCAGGCCGCAGCAGAACAGGTCGGCCGAGATCAGCAGGGCCACCTGCTCGGGGGTTAGCTTGAGTGCGCGGCCCACGATGAGCGGCACGGCGATGGCGCCGGCGTACATCACCAACACGTGCTGCAGGCCCAGCGCGGCAAGCTTGCCGGTGGGGAGTACTTCGTCCACCGGGTGGACAGCTGTGGTTGTGCTCATGGGGCTCCTCGGGCTCTGGGTGGGTGCCGTCATTCCCGCGAAGGCGGGAATCCAGGCGGTTGCGGGTTGTGGATTCCCGCCTTCGCGGGAATGACGGAGAGGGGGCGGGAATGACGACGGATGCGGGTGATCATTTCAATGGCGCCCCAGCAGTGAACCAGCGGCCCAGCGTGTCGCGCTCTTCGGGCGTGATCTGGGTGGCGTTGTTGAAGGGCATGGCCTTGAGCAGCACCACCTGCTGGTAGATCTGCGGTGCGTGCTGGGCGATGAGCTCGGGCGTGTGAAGGGCCACGTTCTTGTTCTGCAGCGCGGCGTTGTGGCACATCACGCAGCGCTGGGCCACGATGGTCTGCACCTGCACGAAGGTGGCCGGGGCGGCGTTGGCGGCTGCGGGCGGCTGCGGGGCCGGGGCTTTGGCGATGGCGATGCCGATGATGATGAGCGTGCCCACGGTGGCGTATTCCCAGGGCACGCGGCGCCCTTCCACCAGCGCCTTGTGGCGGGCAACGAAGCTTTGGCGGATGAGCGCGGCGGCCAGCATCATCAGCACCAGCACCAGCCAGTTGTGCGGGCCCTGCGTGAGCCAGCCGTAGTGGTTGCTGAGCATGGCCACCACCACCGGCATGGTGAAGTAGGTGTTGTGCACGCTGCGCTGCTTGGCGCGCTGGCCGTGGCGCGGGTCCACCGGCTCGCCGGCCTTCATCTGGGCGATGACCTTGCGCTGGCCAGGGATGATCCAGAAGAACACGCTGGCGCTCATGCTCGTGGCCATCATCGCGCCCACCAGCACAAAGGCGGCACGGCCGGCGAACAGGTGGCAGGCCAGCCACGAGGCGGCCACCACCATGGCGGTGACGCACAGCGCCACGATGAGGTCGCCGTGCTTGCCACGGCCCAGCAGACGGCAGATGGCGTCGTACAGCAGCCAGAACACCACCAGAAATCCCAGCGCGGCGGCCACGGCGGCATTGGGCGTCCAGTCGAAAACGCTCTTGTCGATGAGGAAAGCGCTGGCGTTGAACAGGTAGAGCACCGTGAACAGCGCAAAGCCGGTGAGCCAGGTGCTGTAGCTCTCCCAGAAGAACCAGTGCAGGTGCTCGGGCAGGCTCTTGGGCGCCACCATGTACTTCTGCGGGTGGTAGAAGCCGCCGCCGTGCACGGCCCACAACTCGCCGTCCACACCCTTGGCTTTCAGATCAGGGTCTGTCGGCTTGGTGAGGCTGCTGTCGAGAAAGACGAAGTAGAAGGAGGAGCCGATCCAGGCGATGGCCGTGATCACGTGCGCCCAGCGCAGCAGCAGATTGGCCCAGTCCAGCAGGTATGCGTCCACGAAAAACCCCAAGCAAAGGCAGCAGCAGTGGCCAAAGCCGCTGCTGCTGCCCTCACCACAGCGGGCTCTGTGAGGGTGGACGTCGCAACTGTGCGTTGGCTGGGGGGCCAAGCCGCACAGGCTCCGCGGCGACGTGTCAAAAGTGTATACAGTGCTTGCGCAGGATTGATCCGGGCTAACCCGGGCCTGGCACCCGTTCGGCTATGCAAGCGGTGTGCCCGCCTGTACCGTCATTCCCGCGCAGGCGGGAGTCCAGAAGTTGGGTGGCACCCGTGGATTCCCGCCTGCGCGGGAATGACGATGGAGGGGGTCAGGAACCTCGGTAGGTGCTGTACGCCCACGGGCTCGCCAGCAGCGGCACGTGGTAATGGCCGGCGGCGTCGGCGATGCCGAAGTCCAGGGGTACTTCGTCAAGAAAGGGCGGCTCGGGCAGGGTGACGCCCGTGGCGCGGAAGTACGCGGCCACGGCAAACACCAGGCGGTAGCGGCCGGCGGCCATGGTGCTGGCGTCCAGCAGCGGGCCGTCGGGGTTGCGGCCATCGGCGTTCAGCGTCAGGGTCTTGACCGTCTCCACCTGGCTGCCGGTGATGCGTTGCAGCGTCACGGCCATGCCGGCGGCGGGGCAGCCGTTCATGGTGTCGAGCACGTGGGTGCTGAGGTGGCCCATAAAGGCGTCCTTTCAGGTTCGGGTTTGGTGCGTTGGCCGGGGCCATGCGCCTTGGCGGTGCATGGCGTGGGCGGCGGTGGCTTGCGCTTGGCTGCAAAGTGTATACACTTCTGAATACACGTCAATGCTCAACCGGTGCCTTTGCGCGCCGGTCTTGCCCCGCGAACCATGCCCACCGCCTCCCGTGTGATCGCCAAAGCCGCCAGCAGCAGCCGCCGCAAAGCGGCCACGCCGCGTGCCAGCCGGCGCTCGGCCCCCGGCGGCACCGACGCCGCCACAGCCGGCGCCACGCAGCGCATCGTCGAATCCATCAGCACGGCCATCATCGAGCGCCGGCTGATGCCCGGCACCAAGCTGGCCGAGCAGAAGATTGCCGACATCTTCCAGGTCTCGCGCACCCTCGTTCGCCAGGCGCTCAACCAGTTGAGCCGCGACCGGCTGGTCACGCTCGAGCCAGCGCGCGGCGCCCATGTGGCCATGCCCAGCGTCGAGGAGGCGCAGCAGGTGTTCGAGGTGCGCGCCATGGTGGAGGCGGCCATGGTGAAGCAGCTGTGCGCGGTGATCACCAATGCCCAGGTGGCCCAGCTGCGCGCCCACCTGAAGGATGAGCAGAGCGCGCTGGCCCGCACCGACGTGACCGGCCGCACCCGACTGTTGGCCGACTTTCACGTCATCCTGGCGCGCATGCTGGGCAACGAGGTGCTGGCGCAGCTGCTGGCCGATTTGCTCAGCCGCTCGTCGCTGATCGCGTTGATGTACCAGTCGGCCCACTCGGCCGAGGCCTCGCAGGCCGAGCACGGCCAGATCGTCGATGCGCTGGACAAGCGCGATGCCCGTGCTGCGGTGCGCCTGATGGAACACCACCTGCACAGCGTGGAGCGCAACCTCAATCTGGCGCCGCACACCCCCGACCTGGCCACGGCCCTGCAGCCGCAAGCCTGAAGCGAGAGCACCCCGCATGAACCGCCCTGTGACCCCTCCCCGATACCCGCGCGACCTGCGCGGCCACGGCCGCATCCCCCCGCATGCGCACTGGCCTGGCAACGCCAAGGTGGCCGTGCAGTTCGTGCTCAATTACGAGGAGGGCGGCGAGAACTCGGTGCTGCATGGCGACGCCGGCAGCGAGCAGTTCCTCTCCGAGATGTTCAACCCAGCCAGTTACCCCGAGCGGCACCTGAGCATGGAGGGCATCTATGAGTACGGCTCGCGCGTGGGCGTGTGGCGCATCCTGCGCGAGTTCGAGCGGCGCGGCCTGCCGCTCACCGTCTTTGGCGTGGGCTCGGCGCTGCAGCGCTGCCCCGAGGTGACGGCCGCCTTTGTGGCGCTGGGCCACGAGATCGCCTGCCACGGCTGGAAGTGGATCCACTACCAGAACATGCCGGCGGAAGTGGAGCGCGAGCACATGCAGCTGGGCATGAATGCCATCACCCAGCTCACGGGCGAGCGGCCCTTGGGCTGGTACACCGGCCGCGACAGCCCCAACACGCGCCGCCTGGTGGCCGACTACGGCGGCTTTGAATACGACAGCGACTACTACGGCGACGACCTGCCCTTCTGGCTGCAGGTGAAGAAGAGCGACGGCGGCACCGCGCCGCACCTGGTGGTGCCCTACACGCTCGATTGCAACGACATGCGCTTCGCGCTGCCGCAGGGCTTCAGCCACGGCGACGAGTTCTTTGAATACCTGCGCGATGCCTTTGACGTGCACTACGCCGAGGGCGACGAGTTCCCCGCGATGATGAGCATTGGCATGCATTGCCGGCTGCTGGGCCGGCCGGGCCGCATGCGCGCGCTGCAGCGCTTCCTCGACCACATCGAGAAGCACGAGCACGTGTGGGTGACACGGCGCATCGACATCGCGCGGCACTGGAAGGCCACCCACCCGTTTGACCCTGCGACCGCCTTCGTCTGGGAGTGAGCAGCATGACCCTGACCCTAGATCAACTCAACGCCGGCACGCCGGCCGACGTGGCCCACCTGCTGGACGGCACCTACGAGCATTCGCCGTGGATCCCCGAGCGGGCCGCGGCCTGGCGCCCCTTCAAGAGCCTGGTGCACCTCAAGCACGCTCTCGTGCAAGCGGTGCGCGAAGGCGGCCGTGACGCGCAACTGGGCCTGATCCGCGCCCACCCCGAGCTGGCGGGCAAGGCCATGGTGAGCAAGACGCTCACGGCCGAGAGCACGAACGAGCAGGGCAAGGCGGGCCTCACCGACTGCACGCCCGAAGAGTTCACCAAGCTGCTCAAGCTCAATGCCGACTACAACGCCAAGTTCGGCTTCCCGTTCATCCTGGCGGTGCGCGGGCCGCGCGGCCTGGGGCTGAACCGGCACGAGATCATCGCCACCTTCGAGCGGCGCCTGGGCAACCACCCCGACTTCGAGCTGGCCGAGTGCCTGCGCAACATCCACCGCATTGCCGAGATTCGCCTGAACGACAAGTTCGGCGTCACGCCCGCGCTGGGCAACGAGGTGTGGGATTGGGCCGAGCAGCTGGCCCGGCACAGCGACGCCGGCTACGCTGAGCGCGGCGAGCTGACGGTGACTTACCTCACCGACGCCCATCGCGCCTGTGCGCACCAGCTCTCGCTGTGGATGCGAAGCGAGTGTGGCTTCGACGAAGTGCACACCGACGCCGTGGGCAACGTGGTGGGCGTGTACTGCGGCACCCGCGAGCAGGCCAAGCGCCTGCTCACCGGCAGCCACTACGACACCGTGCGCAATGGCGGCAAGTACGACGGCCGGCTGGGCATCCTGGTGCCCATGGCCTGCGTGCGCGAGTTGCACCGCGCCGGCCGCCGCTTGCCGTTCGACATCGAGGTGGTGGGCTTTGCCGAAGAGGAAGGCCAGCGCTACAAGGCCACCTTTCTGGGCTCGGGCGCGCTCACCGGCCACTTCGACATGGCGTGGCTGGACCAGGCCGATGCCGACGGCATCACCATGCGGCAGGCCATGCAGCACGCTGGCCTGAATGTGAACGACATCGTTCGCCTGAAGCGCGACCCGGCCCGCTACCAGGGCTTTGTGGAAGTGCACATCGAGCAGGGTCCGGTGCTGAGCGACCTGGACATACCGCTGGGCGTCGTCACCTCGATCAACGGCAGCGTGCGCTATGTGGGCGAGTACGTGGGCATGGCCAGCCACGCCGGCACCACGCCCATGGGCACCCGGCGCGACGCGGCCACCGCCGCCGCCGAGCTGGCGCTGTTTGTGGAGCGGCGTGCGGCCGCCGTGCCCGACCTGGTGGGCACCATGGGCATGCTGGAAGTGCCGGCCGGCTCGATCAACGTGGTGCCGGGCCGCTGCCGCTTCAGCCTCGATATTCGCGCCACCAGTAACGCCGTGCGCGACGCCTGCGCGTCCGACGTTCTGGCCCAGGCCCATGCCATCGCCCAGCGCCGCGGCTTGCACCTGCAACTGGAAGAGACCATGCGCGCCGCCGCCGCGCCCAGCGCGCCCGCGTGGCAGCAGCGCTGGGAGCGTGCCGTGAGCGCACTGGGCCTGCCGCTGCACCACATGCCCAGCGGCGCCGGCCACGACGCCATGAAGCTGCACGAGGCCATGCCCCAGGCCATGCTCTTCGTGCGTGGCCTGAACGCCGGCATCAGCCACAACCCGCTCGAAGCCGTCACCAACGACGACACCGAGCTGGTCGTCCAGGCCTTCACGTACCTGCTCGAACAACTTGCCTTGGAAAACACATGAACCGCTACGAACAATTGGATGCCTGGGTGGACGCCCACTTTGAAGAGCAGGTGGGCTTCCTGCAGCAACTGGTGCGCGTGCCCACCTCCACGCCGCCCGGCAACAACGCGCCGCACGCCGAGCGCCTGGCCGAGCTGCTGCAAGGCTTTGGCATGGCGGCCGAGAAGTACGCCATTCCCGAGCAGCAGGTGCGCGACTACGGCATGGAGAGCATCACCAACCTGGTCGTGCGCCGCAAGTACGGCGAGGGCCGCACCGTGGCCATGAACGCGCATGGCGACGTGGTGCCCCCCGGCGAGGGTTGGACGCACGACCCGTTCGGCGGCGAGGTTGAAGACGGCAAGCTCTACGGCCGCGCCTCGGCCGTGAGCAAGTGCGACATGACCACCTACACCTTCGCGGTGCTCGCCTTGGAAGCTTTGGGTGCGCCGCTGAAAGGCGGCGTGGAGCTGATCTTCACCTACGACGAGGAGTTTGGCGGCGAGCTGGGCCCGGGTTGGCTGCTGGAGCGCGGCCTCACCAAGCCCGATCTGCTGCTGGCCGCCGGCTTCAGCTACCAGGTGGTCACCGCCCACAACGGCTGCCTGCAGATGGAGGTGACGGTGCACGGCAAGATGTCGCACGCGGCCATTCCCGAGAGCGGCATCGACGCGCTGCAAGGCGCGGTGGCCATCCTGAACGCGCTCTACGCGCAGAACCTGAAGTACAAGCAGGTCACCTCGCAGGTCAAGGGCATCAACCACCCCTACCTGAACGTGGGCCTGATCGAGGGCGGCACCAACACCAACGTCATCCCCGGCAAGGTGGTGTTCAAGCTGGATCGCCGCATGATCCCGGAAGAGAACACCGCCGAGGTGGAAGCCGACGTGCGCCGCGTGATTGCCGAAGCTGCGGCCACCATGCCCGGCATCACCGTGGACATCAAGCGCATGCTGATGTGCGAGGCCTTGAAGCCCCTGCCCGGCAACAAGCCGCTGGTGGACGCGCTGCAGAAGCACGGCGAGGCGGTGTTTGGCGAGCCCATCCCCACCTCGGGCACGCCGCTGTACACCGACGTGCGGCTGTTCGGCGCCCAGGGCGTGCCGGCGGCCATCTACGGCGCCGGCCCGCGCACGGTGCTGGAGAGCAACGCCAAGCGGGCGGATGAGCACATCGTGCTCGAAGACTTGCGCCGGGCCACCAAGGTGGTGGCCCGCAGCCTATTGGATTTGCTGGGGTGAGGGTGGAGCGATCAGTGCGTCAGCTTGTCTTGCCAAAACTGGCCCTGGCGCGCTTGGCCAAGTCGATCAGCGCCTCGCGTCCCTGCTCTTTCAGGTTGGCGTCAATCCGCACCCGGTACTGCCGGAATTGGGCGTCATAGGCCAGCTTGACCAAGCCGGCTTCGTCCAGCTCTGCGTCGACCTCTTCGGTGCGTTCCAGGCGGAAGGACAGGATGATGTGTGCCTTCTTGGGGACGAATGACACGAAGTTGAAAGCGGCACCGTCGATCACCAAGCCGACATAGTGCTTGTTGTACTTCAGTGCGGCGCCGGGCTCGACAGCTTTCACGACCTTGTTGAGCAGGTCATCGGTGAGTGCCAGCGTTGCCTTCGTGGCCTTGGCCTCCCAGTACGGCCGATCCCGCGCCTCAGCGACCGGCTCATCCTCGTCCACCAGGCCGAGGTTCACCTCGTCGAGCACTTTCACGAAGGTCAGAGCCACTTCATCGCCTACCTGGTAGGCCGTCATTTTCAGCGCGATCAGTGGGATGTGCCCGTTGAACAGGTGGATCACGTTGAGGAAGCGAGACGTGATCTCCTCGGCCACGATCACTGCGGAGTGTTCGTACTGCGGGTACCGGCGCCGTTCCACATCCCAGTATTCGATGGTGCGGATCAAATGGCTCTCGTCGGTTGCGCCGAGCTGGATTTCCACCTCGTAGCGCTTGAGAGTCTCCGTGTCGTACAGCAGCAGATCCAACCGACCGGCGCCGGGCTGGCGCCGCTCGATGTCCTTGACCTCTACATCTCCAAGGCCCAGCAGCGTGGGGTCGGCGGCGATCTGCTCCTGAACCCACTTTTCGTTCAGCTTCGGGTGCTTTTTCAGGCTAACGGCTTCAAGCTTCCTGACCAAGTGTCTCTCCCGGGGTGAATCTGTTTCTGTGGCACGGTTTGCCAGAACCAAGGGGCTGGTTGTTGTGCAGGCGGCGATTTGTGGCGACGGCTATTGCGCCCAGTTCTCGACTCGCAACCCTTTGACGCGCCCGAAATCCTTGGTGTTGTTGGTGACCACCGTGGCTCCCATGGCCCTGGCGTGTGCCGCGATCATCAGGTCGGCGGCACCGAGCTGGGCGCCGCGCTTTTTCAGGTCGAGGCGGATCTCGGCGTAGTGCTTCGCCGCCTCCTGGGGCCAATCCAGCACGGCAAGGTGCAGCACCAGGTTGTCGAGCACCGCCTGGTTCTGCTTGCGCTTGGCGGCTGCGGAGGCTTGCACGCCATAGCTGAGCTCGGCGAAGGTCACCGCCGACATCACCTGCTGCTGCAGCGGCACAGCCTGCGCATGCGCCATCAGGGCTGGAGACGCTCCGCGCATCAGGAAGATGCAGGTGTCTGTGTCCAGCATGTAAACCGTTGCCGTCAAAACGAACGCTCCTGCACCGGCAAACGTTCAGCGTCGGTCATGAAGTCGGCCGATGCTTTCAGCCCCGAGGCGAAGAAGCCAGACCAATCGCTGGGGCGGGGTGTCAGGACTACGCTTTCCCCCTCGCGGCGGATGAAGACCTCGCGCACCGACTCCGGGAACCGGAAGTCCACCGGAATCGACACCGTCTGAACGCGGTTGTTCCATCCGACCCGGGCGGTCGGGTGTGGGTTGTGCGCATCTCGTGTTGCCATATGGCGAAGTATATGGCTCGTGCTTGACCATGGCAACAAGAGCTTCTTGATTCAGCAAGGTTCTTGACCCGGCTTTGCCGAACTAAGGAAACCCTCAGCCCGGCAGACATGTGAATTTGTTAGATTCACTAAGTGTCTGCCGTCCTGTCCGCTTCCTCCACCCGAGCCAAGGCCACCCCTCGAAAGTCGGTGCCGGCCACCCGCGCCTGCGCCCAGCAGGTGCTGGCCAGCGTGCCGTTGCTGATGCGCGAGATCCGCGCGGCCATGCGCCGGGCCGCGCCCGAGGGGTTGACGGTGCCGCAGTTCCGCGCGCTCATCTTCGCCCAGCGCCAGCCCGGTGGCAGCGTGGGTGACCTGGCCGCCCACCTGGGCGTGACCCTGCCCACCGCCTCGGTGGCTGTGGCCGGCCTGGCCCAGCGCGGCCTGCTGAGCGTGCAGGTAGACGCCGGCGACAAGCGGCGTAAGCGCCTGGCTCTCACGCCAGCCGGCACGGCGGTGGTGGATGCCGCCTGGGCCCAGACCGAGGCCGACTTTTCGCACCGCCTGGCCGGCTTGCCGGCCAGCCAGATGAATTCCCTGCGCGACGCCCTGGCGTTGCTGTCAACCAGCCTGAGCACCTCAGCATGACGCTGTCTTCCCTGACCCGAGTTGGCCTGGTGGCCGTAGCCGTGGCGGCCCTGGCGGCCTGCAACAAGGGCGGCGCGGCCGGGCCCGAAGGCGCCGCCTCGGCCCCCAAGCCGGCGCAGGTGGTGACGCTGGCCACCGTGCAGCAGCGCGACGTGCCGGTGAGCATCGAGGCGGCAGGCACCGTGGTGCCGCTGAACACCGTGGACGTGCGTGCGCAGGTGACCACCACGGTGCGTTCTGTCGCCTTCAAGGAAGGTCAGATGGTGAAGAAGGGCGACCTGCTGTTTGGCTTTGATGACCGGGCCGACCAAGCCAATGTGGACAAGGCCCGCGCCCAGGTGGTGCGCGACAAGGCCACGCTGGCCGACCTGGAGCGGCAGTGGAAGCGAGCGCAGGATTTGCGGGGCCAGAACTTCATCGCGCAGGCGGCCGCCGACAGCGTGCTCTCGCAGCTCGAAGCCCAGCGCGCCGCGCTGTTGGCCAACGAGGCTGCGCTCAAGGCCAGCCAGGTGGCGGCTGCCTATGGCACGCTGCGCGCGCCGCTCAGCGGCCGCGCCGGGCTGATCAACGTGCACCCGGGCAGCCTGGTGACGCCGGGTTCGGCCCTGCCGCTGGTGACCATCAGCCAGATCGACCCCATCGCGGTGAGCTTCAGCGTCCCCGAAGCCCAGTTGGGCGCGCTGCTGCGCGGCGGCGAGCAGGGCAAGGGCGGTCAACGGGGGGCGGTGGGCGCGGCCGTGAGCGTGCTGCTGCCCGCTGCCGGCCCGCAGCGCCCGGGCGCTGCGCGCGAGGCGCTGGAAGGCAAGGTGAGCTTCATCGACAACGCGGTGGACACCACCAGCGGCACCATCAAGGTCAAGGCCGAGCTGCCCAATCCCGGGCAGCAACTGTGGCCCGGCCAGTACGTCACCGCGCGGCTCACGCTGCGCACGCTCAAGGACGCGGCGGTGGTGCCGCAGGCGGCCATCATCCTGCGCGGCCAGGAGCGTGTGCTTTACGTGGCGGGGGCCGACAACATCGCCCAGCTGCGCACGGTGCAGGTGCGCTTTGCGGCGGGCGACAGCGTGGCCGTGGAGGGCGTGAAGCCCGGCGAGCGCGTGGTGGTGGAAGGCAAGCAGAACCTGCGGCCGGGCGGTGAGGTGCGCGAGGCGCCGGCCGGGCCGGGCAAGGGGGCTTCGGCGGCGGCATCGGCGGCCAGCGCTGGAGTTTCCAGATGAGGCGGGCCGCACAACAGCACCCGTCATTCCCGCGCAGGCGGGAATCCAGAGCGTGGGGGGCGTCCGTGGATTCCCGCCTTCGCGGGAATGACGAGAACGTGTGCGGGGCCACGTCATGAGCTTTGCCGAGGCCTTCATCCGCCGTCCGGTGATGACTGTGCTGCTGAACGTGGCGGTGGTCATTGCCGGTGTAGTGGCGCTGACCAAGATCCCGGTGGCGGCACTGCCCAGCTACAACACGCCGGTCATCAGCGTCAATGCATCGCTGCCGGGTGCCTCGCCCGAAACCATGGCCAGCTCGGTGGCCTTGCCGCTCGAAAAGCAGTTCAGCACCATTGCCGGCCTGTCGATCATCAGCTCCACCAACACGCTGGGCAGCAGCTCGCTGACGCTGGAGTTCGAGACCTCGCGCGACATTGATGCTGCGGCCGTGGACGTGCAGGCCGCGCTGTTCCGCGTGCAGCGCTCGCTGCCGGCCGAGATGACCTCGCCGCCCAGCTACCGCAAGGTCAATCCGGCCGACGCGCCGGTGCTGCTGGTGGCGCTGACCAGCCCGTCGATGAACCTGACGGACCTGAACGACTTTGCCGAGAACCTGATCTCGCCCAGTCTGTCCACCATCGACGGCGTGGCGCAGGTGTTCATCTTCGGTCAACGGCGCTACGCGGTGCGCATCCACGTGCGGCCCGAGGCCCTGGCCGAGCGCAACCTGACGCTGGACGAGCTGCGCGCCGCTGTGGGCAGTGCCAATTCCAACACCCCGGTGGGCGTGTTGGAGGGGCCGCGCCAGACGCTCACGGTGCAGGCCAACAAGCAGCTTACCAACGCCCGCGAATGGGGCAGCATCATCGTCACCAGCAAGGCTGGTGCGCCGGTGCGCCTGCGCGACGTGGCCGAGGTGCAGGACAGCATCGAATCGGTCAAGACCTATGCGTCGCTGAACGGCGAGCCGTCGATCACCCTGGCAGTGCAGCGCCAGCCCAATGCCAACACCGTGCAGGTGGTGGACCGGGTCAAGGCCATGCTGCCGCGATTTGCCGCGCAGCTGCCGGCCAGCGTGAACATGACGCCGGTGAACGACCGCTCGCAGTCCATACGCGACGCGCTGCACGACGTGCAGCTCACGCTGGCGCTCACCGTGGTGCTGGTGGTGTTGGTGATCTTCTTGTTCCTGCGCCGGCTCTCGGCCACGCTTATTCCCACGCTGTCGCTGCCCGTCTCGCTGATCGGCGCGGTGAGCCTGCTCTACGCTGGCGGCTACAGCCTGGACAACATCTCGCTGCTGGGCATCACGCTGGCCGTGGGCCTGGTGGTGGACGACGCCATCGTGATGCTGGAGAACATCGTGCGCCACGTGGAGGACGGCATGGAGCCGTTCGCGGCGGCCATTCGCGGCGCGCGCGAGATGAGCTTCACCATCGTCTCGATCTCGGTCTCGCTGGTGGCGGTGCTGATCCCCATTTTCTTCATGCCCGGCGTGATCGGCCTGCTGTTCCACGAGTTCGCGGTGGTGGTGGGCCTCGCCATCCTGGTCTCGGCCGGGGTCTCGCTCACGCTGGTGCCCATGCTGTGCAGCCGCTTTCTGCGCCACCACGCGCCGCAGGAGGAAGGCGCGCTGGGCCGGGCCTTCGAGGCAGGCTTTGCCGCGCTGCTGCGCTTTTACGGCCGCACGCTCGATTGGGCGCTGGCCCACCGCTGGGTGATGGGTGGCGTGGCGGTGGGCAGCCTGGTGCTGACGCTGGTGCTGTTCGCGCTCATCCCCAAGGGCTTCTTTCCTGAAGAGGACATCGGCCAGATCCAGGTCACCACCGAGGCCGCCGAGGACGTGTCTTTCACCGCCATGGTGGGCCTGCAAAGCCAGGTGGCGGCCATTTTCCGGGCCGACCCGGCGGTGGCGGCGGTGTCGTCGTTCAACGGCGGCAACAACACGCAGAACAGCGGGCGCATGTTCATCGTGCTCAAGGCCCGTGGCCAGCGCCCGCCCATGGCCCAGGTGGTGGAAGGGCTGCGCAAGAAGCTGCGCAACATCGCCGGCATTGCGGTGTACATGCGGCCGATCCAGAACCTGCAGCTCGGCGGCCGGCAAAGCAAGAGCCGCTACCAGTACACGCTGCAGAGCGTGAGCGCCGACGCGTTGAACGAATGGGCCAGCAAGCTGCAAGACAAGCTGCGGGCCGACACCATCTTTCGCGACGTGACCAGTGATTCGCAGAACCGTGGCCTGCAGGCCACGCTGGCCGTGGACCGCGACAAGGCCGCGCTGCTGGGTGTGCAGATGGCCGACATGCGCAGCGCCCTGTACAGCGCCTTCGGCGAGCGCCAGGTGTCCACCATCTACGGCGCGGCCAACAGCTTTCAGGTGCTGATGGAAGCGGCCGCCGCCGACCGGCAGTTTGAAGACGCCTTTGGCAAGATCCATTTGCGCAGCAAGGCCGGCACACTGGTGCCGCTCTCGGCCTTTGCCACGGTACAGCGCACGCTGGGCCCCACGGCGGTGAACCACCAGGGCCAGCTGCAGGCCATCACGCTGAGCTTCAACCTCGCCCCTGAGGTGGCGCTGGGCGAGGCCACCCAGCGCATCGACACCTTCACCAAGGCGCTGAATCTGCCGGCCACCATCATCACCAGCTATGGCGGCGACGCGGCGGTGTTCCAGGATTCGCAGGGCGGCCAGGCCATCCTGATCATCGTCGCGCTGCTGGTCATCTACGTGCTGCTGGGGGTGCTTTACGAGAGCTACATCCACCCGCTCACGATCCTGGCGGGGCTGCCCTCGGCGGCGGTGGGTGCGCTGATCACGCTCTACCTGTTCGGGCAGGACCTGACGCTGATCGCCACCATCGGCATCCTGATGCTGATCGGCATCGTGAAAAAGAACGCCATCATGATGATCGACTTCGCGCTCGATGCGCAGCGGCATCAGGGCATGAGCCCACACGACGCCATCCGCCAGGCCTGCCTGTTGCGGCTGCGCCCCATCATGATGACCACACTGGCCGCGCTGATGGGTGCGCTGCCCATTGCCTTGGGCCTGGGCGCCGGCGCCGAGCTGCGCCAGCCGCTGGGCCTGGCGGTGGTGGGTGGCCTGCTGCTCAGCCAGGCGGTGACGCTCTACATCACACCGGTGATCTACCTGGCACTGGACCGCTGGGCCGGCACCGGGCCGATCACAGCGGAAGTGCAAGCAGAGGCATCACTCGTCTAGAGGTGTGTGCGGGCGGCCCCGGGCCGGGCCGGTGGATGCGAGAGTGGGATTCCCCTTTTCAACGGAGAACCTGCCCATGTCCACCCACCCATCTGGCGCTTCATCGCTCACCGCCGCCGACACCCTGGCCCTGCTCGACCCGGCCCTGGCCGGAAGCTCGCGCGATTTCTTCCAGCTGGCCGGTACCGACCTGCAGGCCAAGGCTCGGGCCTTCAACGCCTGGTATCGACAGCGTCGCGATGCAGGGTTGATGCCCTATGCCCGCGAGATGCTGGGCGCGCCCGGGCCGTTGGCCGTGCAGCGCCAGGCCGATGGCACGGTGCTCAGCGGCCTGAACTTCTCGGCGCACGACTACCTTTCGCTCGGCACCCACCCGCAGGTTCTGGAAGCTGCCAGCACCGCCATGCAGCGCTACGGCGTGCACAACGGCGGCTCCACCGTGCTGGCTGGCAACGTGGCCGAGGCCCGCCTGCTGGAGCAGGAGCTGGCCGAACACCTGGCCATGCACGAGGTGCTGCTGTTCCCCACAGGTTGGGCGGCGGGCTATGGCCTGATGCGTGGCCTGGTGCGGCCAGATGACCACGTGGTGATGGACCAGCTGGCCCACAACTGCCTGCAAGAGGGTGCAGCCGCCGCCACGCGCAAGCTGCACCAGCACCGCCACCTGGACGTGGCCCATGCGCGCCGCGTGCTGCGGCGCGTGCGAGCGCAAGACCCGCACAACGGCGTGCTGCTGGTGACTGAGGGTTGCTATTCCATGGACGCCGACGCGCCCGACCTGCCTGCGCTGCAGGCCCTGGCCCACGAGTTCCGCGCGCTGCTGGTGGTGGACGTGGCGCACGACCTGGGTAGCGTGGGCCCGCAGGGGCAGAGCCAGATTGGCCTGCAGGGCATGCTGGGCCAGGTGGACCTGGTGGTGGGCTCGTTCAGCAAGACCTTTGCGGCCAGTGGCGGCTTCGTGGCCTGCCGCGAGCCAGCGCTGAAGGAGTACCTGCGCTACTACGCGCCCTCGGCCACGTTCTCGAACGCGCTGTCGCCGGTGCAGGTGGCCGTGGTGCGCGAGTGTTTGCGCATCGTGCGTTCGCCCGAAGGCCAGCAGCGCCGCGATGCGCTGATGCAGGCCGTGCTGGCGCTGCGCGAACGCCTGCAGGCGCACGGGCTGAGCCTGTTGGGCACGCCCGCACCCATCGTGCCTGTGCTGCTGGGCCCAGCGGCCACGGCACGCCGCGCGGCGCGGGCCCTGGGACAGGCCGGCCTGCTGGCCAACCTGGTGGAGTACCCGGCCGTGGCCCAGAACGCCGCGCGGCTGCGCATGCTGGTGATGGCCCAGCACACGCCCGCGCAAGCCCGCCAGGCTGCGGCCCTGGTGGCCCAGGCGCTGCAGGAAGCCACGGGCGGCGAGGGCATGGAGACGGCGGCCATGGGCCTGGACCTGCTGCCGGCTGGCCTTTGACGGAGCGGGTTGGCCGCCGGCTGCGGCCTGCACGGACAATCAGGCCAATGACCGATGCCAACGCCGCCGAGACCGGAGCTGCCCCGCTGAGTGAGAACCAAACCGCGCTGGCCGACCTGGCGCGGCGAGAGCGCTTCTTCGAGGCACTGGCCCTGAGCCTGGCCGAGCAGCGCTGCATCAAGATCGTGCTGGGCAAGCCGCGCCGCGCGGGGGCTGATCTGGTGCGCCTCACCGCCCGGCCGCTCACGCTGCGCGGGCAGGCGTGTCTGAGCCTGGTGAGCACCCACAAGACCAAGGACATCACCAAGAACCCGCCGCTGGCCGATGGCCTGGCGGCGCTGCGCGAGATGCTGGGCAGCGAGTTCAGTCACGCCCACCTGTTCACCACCACCGAAGAGCTGCAGCTGATGATCAGCAAGCGCGGCAAGGTGGGCCTGAGCCGCAAGCCCCTGGCCGAGGCCGACGATGCGGCCGCGCCCGACCTGGGCCATGACCGGCAGAAGAGGCGCTACCTCACGCTGGACCTGCCCTTTCTGCAAGACCTGGGCGTGACCGACGCGCAGCACAAGCTGGTGCCGGCCATGGCCCGCAAGTGGAAGCAGATCAACAAGTTCGTGGAGGTGCTGGACCATGCTCTGGACAGCGCCCACCTGGCCCCCGCCCACGGCCAAGCGGTGCAGGTGGTGGACTTTGGTGCCGGCAAGGGCTACCTCACCTTTGCCACCTACCAGCACCTCACTGACCCGCTGTCAGGCCGTGGCTGGCCGGCCCACGTGACCGGCGTGGAGTTGCGCGAGGACATGGTGACCCTGTGCAACGCCGCCGCCCAGCGCCGTGGCCTGGCGGGCCTGGTCTTCGAGTGCGGCGACGTGCGCAGTTATGTGCCCGAGCGGCTGGACGTGATGATCGCGCTGCACGCTTGCGACACCGCCACCGATTTCGCGCTGCACACGGGCATTCGTGCCGGCGCCCGCATCATCCTCAGCTCACCGTGCTGCCACAAGCAGATCCGGCCGCAGATGCAGTTGCCTGCCAAGCTCAAGGGCATGCTGCAACACGGCATCCACCTGGGCCAGCAAGCCGAGATGGTGACCGACAGCCTGCGCGCGCTGCTGCTCGAAGCCAACGGCTACGACGCCCAGGTCTTCGAGTTTGTGGCGCTGGAGCACACCAGCAAGAACAAGATGATCCTCGCCGTGCGGCGCCAGGCCAGCGGCGGCGCCGAGCAGCAGCGCCGCGCGGCTGCCCAGGCCCAGGTGGACGAGATCAAGGCCTTCTACGGCGTGCGCGAGCACTGCTTGGAAACCATGTTGCTGGCCGACGATGGGGGCGCGGCGAATCAGTTGTCTGCGTCGCCAAAATAGCGGCGAAACAGCTCGGCACTGTGCAGTTCCACCACCTGCAAGCCCTGCAGCATCTCGCGGGCAAAGCCGGCAGCCGGGGCTGGTGGGCTGGCACCCAGGGCCAGCGGCTCGGTCTCGGCCCAGGCGGCCAGCTGTGACAGGCTGCGCTGATCGCGGGAAATCTGCCAGTGGGCGGGGTAGCTGGGTTGCATGGCGGGCACCTCCTGCAGAGGGTATCGGGGACTGTGTCGCCAGACTAAACCCCTTGTTTCAAGCCGTATCGTGGAAAAAAGCCAGCATTTGAAGCCCTGATGCGGCAGCGCGGCGAGGGATGCCCCGGCCAGAAACAGCCCAGCAACATGGCATGATTACAAGGCTTGATTCCCTCTTTCCAGAATATGGACTCTCCGATGAATAAACGACACCTGCTCGGCCTGCTGGCCCTGGTTCCCATGGTCTGGCTGGCTGGCTGCGGCGGCAGCAGCGGCGGCAATGCATCGGTGCGTTTGGTGAACGCCAGTGCAGGCTACGCCTCGCTGGACCTGTACATCAACGACGCCAAGGTGACTACCAGCAGCGTAACCGTTGGGGCGGGCAGTGCCTTTGCCGACGCGAGTTCCGGCACGGTCACCACGGCCCTCGCGGCCTCGTCGAGCGCGACCTATTTGCTGAGCCAGAGCCGCAACTTCGCGAAGGACACCAAATACACGGTTGTGGCCTACGGCTGGCAGGGTGCTCCGCGCTCGGTGGTGCTGACAGAGAACATCGTGGCCGACACCAGCGCCACCCCCAAGGCCAAGATCAGTGTTCTCAACACCGCCACCGATGCCGGTGCCCTCAACGTGTACCTGACCGGCGCCACGGATGACCTGGCAGGTGCCCAGCCGGTGGCCACGTCCATCACGGGCGGGTCGCAGTCCAGCTACGGTGCGGTGCTGCCGGGCACCTACCGCCTGCGCGTCACCTCCAACCTGGATGTTTCCGACGTGCGTTTGGACGTGCCGGCCGTGACCCTGGCCAGTGGCGAGGTGGACACCTTGGTGCTGTCTGCCGGTGCCGGTGGCATCCTGGTCAATGCGGCCCAGATTGTTCAGGGTGGCAATGTCACCGCCCACAACAACACCCAGGCCCGCGTGCGGGTGGTGTCGGCGCTGACAGGCACCGGTGACAAGACCAGCCTGACGCTGAACGGCGCGGCGCTGGTCAGCAACACGGCCTCGCCCACCATTGGTGACTACAGCTTGGTCAGCGCTGGTGCCGCAACCATCGGCGGTACCGCAACCGGCACGGCTACGCTGGCACCCGGAAGCGACAGCACCCTGCTGGTGCTGGGCACAGCGGCGGCGCCTTCGCTGGCGGTGATCACTGACGACAACCGCCTGCCGACCTCGGCCACCAGCGCCAAGCTGCGCCTGGTCAATGCGATGGACCCCGTGGGCATGGCGAGCTATTCACTGACGATGACCCTGAACTATGGGTCTGTGGCCACCAATCTGCTGCCTGGCACTGGGTCGAAGTACAAGGAAGTGACGCCGGTGACTGCGTCGACCATCGAGGTGAGTTCGGCGTTCCGGCCGGCACCCATGGTGACCAAGGACGCCAACGTGACCTTGGCGGCCCAGGGTGTTTACACCTTCTACATGTTTGGCGATGCCGGCAACGGCGGCGCCGGTGCCTGGAACGGCCAGTTGCGCCAAGACCGGTGATGACATGGCCAGCCGCGCAGGCTGGCCGCCATGCAGAAGGGCGCCCTTGGGCGCCCTTTCTTTGTGTGAGGTGGGGCGCGCAGCTTAGGCCAGGCGCCCCGCGCGAAAGTCCTCCACCGCCTGAAAGATCTCCTGCTGCGTGTTCATCACAAACGGGCCGTACTGCGCGATGGGTTCGCGCAACGGCCGGCCGGCGATCAGCAGCGCACGGGTGGGCTCGGTGCCGGCCTGTAGCACCACGCCGTCGCTGCCGGCCTGCTGGGCCAGGATGGCCATGCGCTGGCGGGCCACCTCGGTGCCGGCAATGCCCAGGCTGCCTCGGTAGACGTAGACGAAGGCGTGGTGGCCTTCGGGCAGCGCCTGGGCCAGGCTGGCGCCGGGGGCCAGGTGCACGTCCAGGTACAGCGGCTGGGTGGCGTCACGCTGCATGGCGCCCTTCACACCGGCATGCTCGCCGGCGATCACGCGCACCGTGGCGGTCTCGGTCACCACCTCGGGGATCGCGCTGGCCGGAAAGTCCTGGTACCAGGGCTCGCACAGCTTGTCGCGCCCAGGCAGGTTGAGCCAGAGCTGAAAGCCTTCCATTCGGCCCTCTTCCTGCTCGGGCAGCTCGCTGTGGATCACGCCACGACCGGCCGTCATCCACTGCACGCCGCCGTCTTCCAGCAGGCCTTCGTGGCCGGCGGAATCCTTGTGGCGCATGCGCCCGGCGATCATGTAGGTGATGGTCTCGAAGCCGCGGTGCGGGTGGCTGGGAAAGCCACCGATGTAGTCGGCGGCCTCGTCCGAGCCGAAGGCGTCGAGCATCAGGAACGGGTCGAGCCGCAGCTGCAACTCGTGCGTGAGCACGCGGGTGAGCTTGACGCCATCGCCATCGCTGGTGGCGCGGCCTTGCACCAGGCGTTCAACGCGGCGGGGTTGGGAAACGGGTGTGGTCATGACGGTGCCTTTGATGTGGACGTTTGCAGCGTTCCAGAGGCCTTCATCGTAGGCCGCGCCACCCGGCCCAGGGTGCGGCGCCACCGCACGCAACGTTCAAAGGCTTTTCGCCATGGTGACGCTGGTGACCCGGTAGCCCAGCGCCGCGTAGAGGGCCTGGGCGCCGGGGTTGTGGCCAAAGACGTGCAGGTCGATGCGCCAGGCGTTCAGCGCCCACACCTTGTCCTCCATCGCACGGAAGGCGCGGGTGGCGTGGCCACGGCGCTGGTGCTCGGGGTGCACCGCCAGGTCGTAGACGTAGGCGATGCGCACGCCGTGGCGCAACTCGATGGCGAACCACAGATGGCCCACGGTCTGGCTGCTGGCGGCGTCGACGATTTCGAACAAGTGGTGGTCGGGCGTGGCCAGGCCCTGCGGCAACTGGTGGGCAAACTCGGCGGCCGATTGGGCTTGGGCGGTCTCGGCCAGCCACTGGCCGGCGGCCACCTTGTCGTCGGCGTAGCCGGCGATGCTGTCGCGCCAGAAGCGCTCGTAGCCCGCTTCGGTCATGGCTTGGAGCACGTTCGGGCCGGGGGTGGTGTGGTCGCTTTGCATGGGCGAAGAGGCTAGCATGGGCGCCTCAGTGCACAAAGGCGCGAGCGATGAAGGCAATCTGGAACGGCGTGGTGGTGGCCGAGAGCAACGACACCGTGGTGATGGACGGCAACCATTACTTTCCCGAAGCCTCGCTCAAGCGCGAGTACACCAGCTTCAGCAACCACCGCAGCAGTGGCGTGAAAGGCCAGGCGCATTACCTGAGCCTGTTCGTGAACGGCGAGATGAACGCCGACGCCATATGGTTCTACCCCGAGCCCAGCGAGGCGGCCGCTGCCATCAAAGGGCGCGTCGCCTTCTGGAAGGGCGTGCAGGTGGTGGATTGACCGCGCGCGGAACCTCGCATGATCGCGCTTCCAGACGCACCGGGCCTCGGGGCCGCGCACCGGCGCCGTTTGCGCGCGCTGTGGCGTTCGGCCGGCTGGCCCAGCCACGACATGCTGGAGCTGGAGCTGCTGGCCGCCGGCCTGGTGGAACGCCGTGAGGATGCCCAAGGTCGCGAGACCCTGCGCGTGACCGACACCGGCGTGACCTTGCTGGCCGATGCCTTGCAGCGCAACCGCGCGCGGCGCGACGCCCACGAGGCCTTGGTGGCGCGGGTGGCCAGCGAGATGCAGCGGGCCGGGCGCATCGCCTGGCGCGGCCTGGCCTTGCGCGCGCCCTTGGCCGACGTGGTGGCCGGGCCGGGTGGTGCTACCGCGCCCAAGACCCGTTGGGCCGTGGCCATGCCCGATGTCTTTTCCGTGCGCAACACCACCGCCGAGGCCTTGCTGTGGCCCGTGGTGCATGAGGTGAAGGTGACGCGCGCCGACCTGTTGGGCGACCTGAAGCGCCCTGCCAAGGGCGAGGCCTACCGCGCCGTGGCCAGCGAGTGCTGGTATGTGCTGCGGGCCGGCATTGGTGAACCTGAAGAGATCCCCGAGATCTACGGTGTGATGTGTGCCCACCCCGCTGCGGGTGAGCTTGTGGATGGGCAACCTGGGTTTGGCGCGCTGGAGGTGCTGCGGCCAGCACCCAGACGTCCGTTCAGCCTGCCGTTTTCCGTTTGGATGGCATTGGCCAAGGCCACGCCCGAGCCGTTTGATGACACCGATGCGCAGGCCCTGTTGGGCGATGATGGGCCTGCCCCCGCCCTGGAGTGACGCCATGAACCTGCACCGAACCCTGCGCCCATTTGCCGCCGCTGCGATGCTGGCCTTGGCCGCGCATGCGCCTGCGGCTTTCGCGGCCACCACCGCCGCTTCCCCAGGCCCGCAGGTGGCTTGGTTGATGGCCGCCAACGACACCGACGTGGACCGCGCCTTTGCCCAGGGCCGTGCCGAGAACAAGCCCGTGCTGCTGTACTGGGGCGCTGTGTGGTGCCCGCCCTGCAACCAGCTCAAGGCCACGCTGTTCAACCGGCAGGACTTCATTGAGCGTTCGAAGCACTTCGTGCCGGTCTACGTGGACGGCGACGGTGTCGGCGCGCAAAAGCTGGGCAGCCGCTTTCAGGTGCGCGGCTATCCCACCATGCTGCTGTTCAACCCACAGGGCCAGGAGATCACTCGTTTGCCGGGCGAGGTGGACGCACCCCAGGCCCTGAAGGTGCTGCAGCTGGGTATGGCCGGCGGCCGGCCGGTGAAGGCGGTGTTGGCCGCCGCCATGGCCGGCAAGCCGGTGACGGCCAGCGAGTGGCGCATGCTGGCCTATTACAGCTGGGACACCGACCAGGGCCAACTGGTGAGCGAGGCAGACCGTCCCGGCCTGCTGGTGCAGCTCTCGGCCAAGTGCCCGGCCACCGAGAAGGAAAGCGCGACGCGCTTGCTGCTCAAGGCGCTTGCCGGCAGCGACGAAGGCAAGGGCGTGTCACCCGACGCCGCGCTGCGCCAGCGTGTGCTGGACTTGTTGGCCGACCCGCAAGCGACGCGCGCCCACATGGACGTGCTCGTGAACTCGCCGCGCGAGATCGCCCTGTTGCTGGCACCAGTTGCTGCGACCGAACGGGCCCGTTGGTTGACCACCTACGACGCGGCCCTGCAAGGCCTGCAGCGCGACGTCTCGCTCTCGCGTGCCGACCGGGTGACGGCGCTGCTGGGCCGCGTGGAGCTCGCGCGCCTGGACCAGCCCAAGAAGGCGGTGCACCCCAAGATACCGCCCACGCTGCAGCAGCAGGTGCGCGAGCAGGCGGCCCGCGATGACCGCGAGATCAGCAACGGCTACGAGCGCCAGGCGGTGATCACCACCGTGGCCTATTTGCAGGGCCGCGCCGGGTTGTGGAAGGACAGCGACGCCCTGCTGCAAGCCAACCTGACCAAGAGCCATGCGCCCTATTACCTGATGGCCGACCTGGGCGAGAACGCCAGGCTGCAGGGCCGCAAGGCCGAGGCGATCACTTGGTACGCCAAAGCCTATGCCCGCAGCGAAGGCCCGGCCACGCGCCTGCAATGGGGCGCCAACTACCTGGCTGCGCTGGTGGAGCTGGCGCCGCAAGACGAAAAGCCCATCGAGCAAGCCGCCAGCCAGATGCTCAAGGACGCTGCCGGCCAGCAGGCCGCGTTCGTGCAGCGCAGCAACCGCTCGCTGCAAAAGCTGGGTGCCAAGCTGGCCGAGTGGAACGGGAAGGGCCAGCACCAGGCGGTCATTGAGCGCTTGCGCGCACAGCTGGCTCCTGTGTGCGCCCAGTTGCAGGTGGGCGATGCCCAGCGCAGCAGCTGCGAGGGCCTGATCAAGTCGTGAGGATGGCGCCTTGCGGCGCTTCGCAGTCATTCCCGCGAAGGCGGGAATCCAGACGTTCGCGTTGATACGTGGGTGGTTGGCAAAGGTCTGGGCGGGCAGGCTGCGGCGCTCAACAGTAGCGGTCGGCTTCGCCGACTGCGCTGCGGTGCTCGGGCATGTGGCGCGCCGCACAACTCGCTACTCTCGCATTCGCTCGTTGCGCTCGGACAGACGCGGCGAGCCAGTGGGTTGATCGCGCTGTCGCGCGGGTGAGTCAAGCGCGCTCGCGCGCGCCGCCACATACCCTGCGCGCCTCGCCGCTCCTCATTCGCGCCGCAGCCTGCCCGCCCAGCCCTTTGCTGATGCTGTGGGGGTGTCTTGGCTTGCTCCGAATGCAAACACGGGTTGTTGAGCGACAGGCGACAAGCCGGGGCTGGCGATTTCTGGGGCGCTGAAGCGCGCAGCGTTCGGGGCGGCGTGCGCAGCACGCTTTCACAACATGCTTGCCGCGTCATGTCTGAGCGAAACGAGCGCAGCGAGAGCAGCGAGTTATGCGGCACGCCCCGAACGTGAGCACTGCAAGGCAGTCGGCGAAGCCGACCGCCACAGCATGAGCCAGCACCGGCTTGCCGCCTGGCGCGGCCACACCCAACGTCAAGAGTCAGGCGAGCTGATCGCAGATCTCAACGACAGCAACGCGCCGCAAGCAGTAGCTCAGTTCAACAGCCCTTCTGCCTTCAGTGCCGCCTGCACCGCAGGGCGTGCCGCCACGCGGCCCATGAAGGCGCCCAGGTTTTTCAGGCCCGAGATGTCGATGCCCACGAACTTGGTCCAGTTCGTCACCACGAACAGGTAGGCGTCGGCCACGGTGAAGGTGTCACCGGTCAGGTAGCTCTTGCCTTCGAGCTGGGTGTCGACCCAGGTCAGGCGGTCCAGCACGCGGGCCGAGAATAGGGGCTTGGCGTCGGCCGGTGTGGCCGGGTTGAACAGCGGCGAGAAGGTCTTGTGCAGCTCGCTGGTGATGAAGTTCAGCCACTCCATCACGCGGTAGCGGGCCATGCTGCCGGCTGCCGGGGCCAGGCCCGAGGTGGGCGCCTGGTCGGCGATGTACTGCACGATCACCGGGCCTTCGGTCAGGCGCTGGCCGTCGTTCAGCTCCAGTGTGGGCACCTGGCTCTTGGGGTTGATGAGGTTGTAGTCGCTGCCGTCGGCCAGCTTCTTGGTCTTGGTGCTGGCCAGCACCAGCTCGAACGGCAGGCCGGCTTCGCGCAGCACGATGTGGGGCGAGAGCGAACAGGCGCCGGGGCTGTAGTAGAGCTTCATGGTGTGTGTCTCCAAGGGTGAGAGAAGGACAGAGGCTGCATCGTGCCAGCAAAGCATGTGTGGGCGTTGAAGCGGTTCGCAAGCCCCTTGCAAAGACGCTGAATGCAGGTAGGCTTGCGCCGTTCTCAACTGTCCTCGAAAGCCCTTTCATGCCCCGTGCCATCCTGGAAGAAGCCCGCATCCACCCCGCCGTCCGCGAGACCATTGCCAAGCACCATGCCGGCATCGTCGACGAGGTCTGGGCAGCGGCCCTGGCGCACCCGGTGCTGGTGGTGGGCATGATGGGCAACCCCTTTCCGGTCAAGGCCAGTCGCGCGCTGGATGCCATCGGCGTGGCACATCACAAGCTGAGCTACGGCAGCTACCTGAGCCAGTGGCGGCGCCGCAATGCGCTGAAGATGTGGACCGGTTGGCCCACCTTCCCGATGATCTTTGTGCGCGGCCAGTTCGTGGGCGGCGCGCAAGACCTGCAGCGGCTGATAGACAACGGCGAACTCAAGACCTTGCTGGGCTGAACACGGCCATGCGCAAGGAGGCGATGAACGTGCGTCCGCAGAGGTGCGAAGGATGGGTGAGTGCCTGGGCCCTGATGGCCGCCGCCATGCTGGCCCTGACCATAGGCCCTGCGGCGGCCCAGGGTGAGCCCGCGCTGGCGCTCAAGGCTTGCCGGCTGAAGGGCCTGAGCACCGAGGCCCGCTGCGGCGTGCTCAAGCGCCCGCTGGACCCGGCCAGGCCCCAAGGTGTGCAGTTCGACCTGCACGTGGCTGTGCTGCCAGCGTTGGCGCGCAACAAGCTGCCCGACCCGGTGTTCTTCTTTGCCGGCGGACCGGGCCAGAGCGCCGTCGCGCTGGCGGGCCGCGTGAGCGGGCTGATGGGCCGCTTTCTGACCCGCCGCGACGTGGTGCTGATCGACCAGCGCGGCACCGGCCAAAGCGCGCCGCTGCAGTGCGACGACAGCACCTCGGGGTTGCGCCCGCTGCGCGAGCAGATCGACCCGGTGCGTGAAACCGCACGCCTCAAGGCCTGCCTGGCCCGGTTGCAAAAGTTGCCCTACGGTGACCTGCGCATGTTCACCACCACGCTGGCCATGGCCGACGCCGAGGCGGTGCGCCAGGCGCTGGGCCTGGGGCCGGTGAACGTGATCGGCGGCTCCTACGGCACGCGCGCGGCGCTGGAGTATTTGCGCGCCTACCCGGCCAGCGTGCGCCGCGCGGTGATCGACGGCGTGGCTCCGCCCGACATGGTGCTGATGCGCGCCATGTCGGCCGACAACCAGGCTGTGCTGGACGGCGTGATCGGCGACTGCGAGACGTCGCCCGCCTGCAGCAAGACCTACCCGCAGCTGCGCCAGCGCTGGCAGGCCATGCTGACCAGCCTGCCACGCGAGGCGGTGGTGACGCACCCGCTCACCGGCACCAGCGAAACCGTCATGTTCAGCCGTGACGCCGTGCTGGGCCTGGTGCGCATGCCGCTGTACGTGCCGGCCTATGCGTCGGCCTTGCCCTATGCCATCAGCGAGGCCGCGAATGGTCGCTTTACTCCCTTGGTGGGCGTGGGCACGGGCCTGGGTGGCGGCGCCAAGGGCATGGAGCTGGCGGCGGGCATGCACTTCTCGGTGGTCTGCGCCGAAGACTTTCCGCGCCTGGGCGCTGCCACCGACGCGCCGGGCCGCGATGTGGGCAACGCCAGCGAGAGCGTCTACCGGGAGCTGTGTGCGGTGTGGCCGCGCGGCGAGGTGCCGGCGGCGTTCTACAGCGTGCCCACCTCGGCCACGCCGGTGCTCGTGTTCTCTGGCAGCGCCGACCCGGTGACGCCGCCGCGCCACGGCGGGCGCGTGGCCAAGCTGCTGGGCCCGCAGGCTCTGCACCTGGTGGTGCCCAACGCTGGCCACGGCGTGATGGGGCAGGGCTGCATGACCGATGTGATGTTCCGTTTCGTGGACCAGTCCGACCCGGCCCTGGCGCTCAAGAGCGCCCGCGAGGAAGCAAGTTGCGCCGCCAAGGTGGCACGTCCCAGTGCCTATGTGCCCATGGGCCTGGCGGCCGACACCAGAAAGTCCGCGCCATGATCGTCGTGCAAGACCTGAGCAAGCGCTTCCAGCAAGGCTGGGGCAAGAACAAGCGCGTGGTGCACGCGGTGCAGGGCGTGAGCTGGCAGGCTGCGGACGGCCGCATCACCGGCCTGCTCGGCCCCAATGGCGCGGGCAAGACCACCACGCTGCGCATGCTGGCCGGGCTGATAGCGCCCGACGCCGGCACGCTGCAAGTGGACGGCATCGACGTGGCCACCCGCCCGCGCGAGGCTCTGGCCCGCATGGGTGTGCTTTCTGACGCGCGCGGCCTGTACCCGCGCCTGACAGCGCGCGAGAACATCGTCTACTACGCGCGCCTGCACGGCCTGCGCGATGGCGACGCGCAGGCCCGCTGCGAGCACCTGGGCCAGTTGCTGGACATGACGCCGCTGCTGGACCGCCGCGCTGAGGGCTTCAGCCAGGGTGAGCGCATGAAGACCGCGCTGGCCCGCGCGCTGGTGCACAACCCGCCCAACATCATCCTGGACGAACCCACCAACGGTCTGGACGTGCTGGCCACGCGGGCCCTGCGCGAGACACTGCGCCGCCTGCGCGACGACGAGGGCAAGTGCATCGTCTTCTCTACCCACATCATGCAAGAGGTGGAGCGCCTGTGCGATCAGGTGGTGGTGATCGCCCACGGACGCACGGTGGCCAGCGGCACCGTGCCCGCACTGCTGGCGCAAACCGGCCAGCAAGACTTTGAGGAAGCCTTTGTGAACCTGGCCTTCAATGGCGCGCAGGAGGCAACACCCCCCCTCCCCCCCCCCCGCGGGCGGGGGCCCCCCCCCCCCCCCCCCGGGTCCCCCCCCCCCCGCGGAATGACGGAGTTTGACGATGCAGCACGTCTTGATTCACATGAACGCCGCCTGGACCGTTTTCCGCAAGGAACTGCTGGACGCGCTGCGCGACCGCCGCACGCTGACCATGGTGCTGCTCAGCTCGGTGGCCATGGGGCCGCTGATGCTGCTGCTGATGTCCACGCTGGCGTCCGACTTCGAGAAGCGCGCCGAGGCCAGAGAGGCTGTGGCCGTGGGCATGGCACACGCGCCCAGCCTGCAGAACTTTCTGGCGCGCCAAACCTGGACGGTGCGCGAGGCGCCGGCGGACTACGAGAAGCAACTGGAGAGCAGCCAGCTCGGTGACCCGGTGCTGGTGCTGGAGGACGACTTTGAAGCCCAACTCGCGGCCGGTGAGCAGCCGCTGGTGCAGATCGTCACCTCCAGTGCCAACCAGCGTGCCAGTGGGGCGGTGGGCAAGCTTGAACACGTGCTGCGCGAGTTCAGCCGCGAGCAGGTGGCGTTGCGCCTGATGGTGCGCGGCGTGGCGCCCAGCGTGCTGCAACCGCTGGAGGTGGCGCAGCGCGATCTGGCCAACCCGGCGGCACGTGCCGCGCGCCTCACCGGCATGCTGCCCTTCTTTGTGCTGATGGCGGTGATGTACGGCGCGCTCACCGCCGCTCTGGACAGCACCGCCGGCGAGCGCGAGCGCGGCTCGCTCGAACCGCTGCTGATGAACCCGGCCGCGCGCTTTGCCATCGTGCTGGGCAAGTGGGGCGCGGTGGCCTCGGTAGGGATGATGATCGCGGTGCTCTCATGCCTGAGTTTTCTGCCCGGGCAGTGGCTGTTGCGCAGCCCGTCGCTGGCCGCCATGTTTCGCTACGGCTGGCCGGAGGCGCTGGGCTTTCTGGCGCTGCTGCTGCCGCTGGCCGGCGCACTCGCCGCGCTGCTGATGGCCATCGCCATCCGCGGCAAGACGGTGAAGGAGGCGCAGGCCAGCTCGGCCATGCTGGTCATGGTGGTGTCGTTGCTGCCCATGATCACGCTCATGAACCAGGAGGGCGACAAGCCCTGGCACCTGTGGGTGCCGGCCCTGGCGCAAAGCACGCTGATGACGCGTGTGCTCAAAGGCGAGGTGATTGCTTTCGCAGATTTGCTGCTGCCCGCGCTGGTGTGCCTGGCGCTGGCGCTGCTGTGCCTGTGGGCCGTGGTGCGCCAGCTCGGGCGCGCCGCCGTCAAGTGAAGCCGCGACGCAGGCCAGCGCCGGGCCGATCCCAAGCGGCCTGCGCAACCCGCTCGGTGGGTGGCTGCGGTACCCCGTAGCCGGGTTCACCATCCTTTAGGCCGCGCGCAGTGCGCGCCAGACCTCGTCCTGCCAGGGGATCTGCCGCACCCATCGGCAGATGGTCATGGCGGCCTCGTGTGCGGCCAGCACCTGTCCCGCTGAGCCCACCAGCCGCAGGTTGGTGGCCACACCCATGGGGTCGGCCATGGCCACCACACCGTGGGCCACTTCCACCCAGTCCCAGGCGAGGCCAGCTTCACCATCGTCCAAGTGTTGGGCCCAAAGGGTTTGCCCGGTGACAGGCACGGTCTCGTCACCGCTGTAGACAATTCGTGTGCTGAGGTGGATAAATCTCGGTTGACCCGGTAGATTAGCCTGACAAAATACTGTGGGCCAAGAGAAGAGTGCCCACGGGGGTGGGGCTGTCATCGCTGAAGTGCTTTGCATGGTGGCATTGTTGTTGGTCAGCATGGCCCGAAGTCTGGAGAGGACGTGTTGCGTCTGCTAGCTGTAAATCCTGTCAGGGTCTGCCTTCTCGTGTCTGAAATCGACCGGTTACGTGATGCTTAGCGGCACTTTTCAGGACATTCTTGAGGTTCAAAGCCGCGAAGAATTTCGCGAAGGCATCGTGCGCTTCGCCAACGAACTCGAGTTCGATTACGTCTCGGCGATGACGGTGGTGGACCACTCGTTGACCCACTCTGAGTTCATCAATGTTGACAACACGCCGCAGGCGTTTGCGGATGTGTTTCGCGATCATTCCATGGGTCGCAAAGATCCTGTGATGCAGCACTGCAAGGCAGGCTCGCTGCCCATTGTTTGGGATCAGGCCACTTACGTTGCCAGGGGCTCTGCCGATTTGTGGGAGCAGCAAGCCGCCTTTGGCTATCGCAATGGCATCGCGCTGGCGCTGCACTTCCCGGAAGGGCGGCACTTCTTCATTGGCATTGACCGGCGTGCCAGCCTACCCAGGGACGCCAACGCTTTGACGCGCATCGTTGCCGATTTGCAGTTGTTCGCTGTGCATGCGCAAGATGCAGCTTCGCGGCTGTTCGTTCCGGCAGACATGCGTCCCGAGCGGCCGAATCTGACTCGCCGAGAGTTGGAGGCGCTCAGTTGGACCATGGAAGGCAAAACCGCCTGGGAGGTGGGTGCAATCTTGGGTATCAGCGAACGCACGGCAGTGCTGCACATTCAGAACGCTATGCACAAGCTGGGAACCCACAACAAGCACCAGGCGGTGCTCAAGGCGCTGCGCCTGGGTTTGATCCACTGACCTCCGAGCCCGCCCTGTCAGAGTTGACAGTGTCAAGTATGGGGGGGGCCTGCTTCAATGACATCAAGCGTGCAGAAGCACGTTGCCCACTAGGAGTCATCATGAAGCAAGCCCTCATTTCCTTGATTCGCACCGTTGTTCGTGCCCGCAGCGAAGCAATTGCCCCTGCGCTTCCTGAGCTTACGGATGCGGAGTTGCGCAAAGTCTGTGGCGGCGCTCTCGACTACTGCGGACCCAAGGGAACTTGGTAAAACTCAGCCGTTGTCGGGCTCAGTGCAAGCGCGTTGCACCTAAGGCCTGGCTGGCCGGCATCGACTGAGCCTTTCCGCATAGAGTACCTTCGACACTAAACCCTCCTCAGCTGGCAACAGTCTTGGCTGCGCGGCATCCAGGTGATGCAGCCCACCCGCCTGGGCCAGTTGATCTTTGGGGTGCTGGCGACGGTCATCGCTGCCGGCACCCTGCTTTTCTTCGAGGGGTCAACCGTCAATGCCCGTTTCGCGCACCGAAGCCGTCCGGCCGAAGGCGGCCCTCAGCAGAGGCGGGTGGCAGCACGGGCAGAGTGGACAGACGCTGTCAGAACAGGCCTGGTTCAGGGGTGTCCCTGAGCAGTGCGGTGGCTTCGTCTTGATGGTCTGGTTCAGACCTAAGCAGAGGCGTTGTTGGGATTGAGGGTCGACGGAGAAGTGGCCTTCATCGAAGTCATCGCGCAACTTGGCCGAGCGTGCCACCTCGCACCGATTGCCGGTGCGAGGCCTTGGCCGGTGCCGTGCCTGCCTTCCTGCGGGCAGGGCATGCCGACTGCGCCAGTGCCAATGAAGTCAACCATTGGCACAAGAGCGTATGCTTACTTCTTTTCCATCGGGCAGGTGGACATGCCCAGCATGGGGTAGAGCGGGCAGAAGCGGGTCAGGCCAGTGGCCAAGGGCACGATGCCGATCCAGCCCCAGGCGCCGATGGTACCGGTGAGGGTGAGGGCGAGCAGCAGCAGGCCGACGACGATGCGGGCGATGCGGTCGATGCCGCCAACATTGATCTTCATGAAGAACTCCTTCTAGCGTTGTGGAACCCAGTGCGGGCTGGTGCACATGGTGCGTCCGCAGTGTGAGGCCGTCTGTGACCCGGGTCACTCAGGTCGAACGCAGGGGTACGGCGGGAGTGCGCCCTGCTCAGGACTCGTGGCCGGCGGCCACCTGCCGCAAGGCGGCGGCGTCCAGCAGTTCAATTCGCTCGCGCCCCAGCCGTAGCCAGCCGGCGCGCTCGAAGCGTTTGAGCAGCCGGGTGACGATTTCGCGCACCGTGCCAAGCTCGTCGGCCAGGCTCTGGTGGGTGGTGGCGATGACGGCGCCCCGGCCCAGTAGGCAACCAGCCAGGCGCTGGTCCAGCCGCTGAAAGGCCACGGCCTCAGCCAGGGCCATCAGGTCCGCCAGGCGGTCGGCAAAGATGCCGAACACATGGCGGCGAAAGTCTGGGTCGGCCACCCAGTGCTCAAAGCCGACCGGTGAGATCACCACCAGTTCGGTGTCCTGCGCCGCCACGCCGTGGGCCACCAGCAGGCTCTGGCCGAACAGACTGGAGGTGGAGGCTACACACATCTCACCCTGTGTCACCCGGTACAGCTCCAGCGAACGGCCCCCCGCCGTGCCGCGTGCCACGCGCACTTCACCGTTCAGCACCAGCGGAAAGCCCTGGCATGGCGCGCCTTGCTCGAACAGGCGCGCGCCGGCGGGCACGTGCAGGTGGGTGGCCTGACTGGTCAGCACGCCCACGCGCAGGGGGGCGGGCAAGGCGGCGATGGCTGGGTACAGCGCGTCCGTGTGGCGGATGAACTCGGGTGTTGCGGCGTTGGCATCGGGGGCAGAGTTCATGGCCGCAGTGTAGGGGCGGTCTGGCGCTCCAGCTGGCTCAGCCGCCGCATCGCCTGGCCACGGTCATGGCCGCACATGTCGGGCGAGGGTTGCAGCGAGCCGCACACTGACGGGCGGCGCGGATCGGCAAAGATCAGGCAGCGGTCCTCGCCGTCGAGTTGCACGCAGCGCTCGCCAGCGGCCTTGCCTTGCGGCATGCCTGGTATGGGTGAGCTGATCGAGGGGGCGATGCAGCAGGCGGCGCAGTGGGGGCGGCAGTTCATGGCAGTGGGCATTGTTCCACGTGAAACCGCCGCGCCCTGCTGGCGTCATGGGGCGGCAAATTCGCGCAGACGGACGCCAGGGGGGCCGCCTAAAATCAGTGCCCTGCACATGCGCCGCCGGCCCTGCTGCAACCCCTTTCATCTTTTGCCTGGCGCTCGTCGGGCGCTCAGCTTTGCAGAACGGCACCCATGCTGTATCCCCAGGAATTTGACGTCATCGTGGTGGGCGGCGGCCATGCTGGCACCGAGGCCGCATTGGCTGCCGCGCGCATGGGCTGCGCCACCTTGCTGCTCTCGCACAACATCGAGACCCTGGGACAGATGAGCTGCAACCCCTCCATCGGCGGTATTGGCAAGGGCCACTTGGTGAAGGAGGTGGACGCGTTGGGCGGGGCCATGGCCCTGGCCACCGACGAGGCCGGCATCCAGTTCCGGATCCTCAATTCCAGCAAGGGCCCGGCCGTGCGGGCCACGCGCGCCCAGGCTGATCGCATCCTCTACAAGGCCGCCATCCGCCGCCGCCTGGAAAACCAAGCGAATCTCTGGCTGTTCCAACAGGCTGTGGATGACCTGATGGTGGAGGGCGAACGCGTGGCGGGGGCCGTCACGCAGGTGGGCATACGCTTTCGCGGCCGCACTGTGGTGCTCACAGCGGGCACCTTCCTCGACGGCAAGATCCATGTGGGCTTGCAGAACCACGCCGGCGGCCGGGCGGGCGACCCGCCGGCGGTGTCGCTCTCGGCGCGGCTCAAAGAATTGAAGCTGCCGCAAGGCCGCCTGAAAACCGGAACGCCACCACGCATTGACGGCCGCTCGATCGATTTCACCCAGCTCACCGAGCAGCCTGGCGACCTGGACCCGGTGCCGGTCTTCAGCTTCATGGGCGACGCCGCCATGCACCCGCAGCAGATGCCCTGCTGGATCACCCACACCAATGAGCGCACCCACGCCATCATCCGCTCGGGCTTCGACCGCAGCCCCATGTTCACGGGGGTGATCGAGGGCGTGGGGCCGCGCTACTGCCCCAGCATCGAAGACAAGATTAACCGCTTTGCCGACAAGGACTCGCACCAGATCTTTCTGGAGCCCGAGGGCCTGACCACGCACGAGTTCTACCCCAACGGCATCTCCACCTCTCTGCCGTTCGACATCCAGCTCGCGGCGGTTCGCAGCATGGCCGGCCTGCAGAACGCCCACATCCTGCGGCCAGGCTATGCCATCGAGTATGACTACTTCGACCCGCGCGGGCTGAAGTCCAGCTTCGAGACCAAGCAGATTGGCGGTCTTTTCTTCGCTGGGCAGATCAATGGCACGACGGGTTATGAAGAGGCAGCAGCCCAAGGCTTGTTTGCCGGTGCCAATGCCGCGCGGCAGGCCAAGGGTCAGCCGCCTCTGACCCTGGCCCGCGACCAGGCCTATCTGGGTGTGATGGTGGACGACCTGATCACCAAGGGCGTGAACGAGCCCTACCGCATGTTCACCAGTCGGGCCGAGTTCCGGCTGCAGCTGCGAGAGGACAACGCCGACGCCCGTTTGACTGAGCTGGGCCGCCAGATTGGTCTGGTGGATGACGCCCGCTGGAGCGCCTTCAACCGAAAGCGCGATGCTGTTTCACGTGAAACCGAGCGGCTCAAGTCCACCTGGGTGCACCCTGGCGTGGTGCCGGCCGAGCTGGCCGAGCGCCTGGTGGGCAAGGCGCTGGAGCATGAATACAGCTTGGCCGATCTGCTGCGCCGGCCTGGGGTGAACTTCAACGCCGTCGCCGAGCTGGCAGCCACGGCCAAACCGGGGGCAGGTGTTTCACGTGAAACGCTCATTGCCGAGCTGGGTGCCACGTTGGCCGAGGCTGTGGTGGAACAGCTGGAAATCTCCACCAAGTACGCTGGCTACATCACCAAGCAGGAAGAAGAAGTGAGCCGCGCCCGCTCTCTCGAAACCCTGCCCCTGCCAACCGAGCTGGACTATGCCCAGGTGACGGCGCTGAGCTTCGAGGTGCGGCAGACCCTGAGCCGGCATCGCCCCGAAACCCTGGGCCAGGCGGCGCGGCTCTCGGGGGTGACGCCGGCGGCCGTTTCACTGCTGCTGGTGCATCTGAAGAAGAAGCGCTTCAAGGGTTTTGCCATCGCGTCTACCACGGCACCAGATACCGAAGCCCTCTCGGCCGACGCGCCTCGCGTGGCCTGAACGGCCGTTGGCTTGCCGAGCGCCCAAAACAACACGCCTACCGAATGAGCTCAGAAGACCATCCACAACGCGCCGGCTTGTCGGTCGGCCTGCACGCCCTGGGGCTGTCGCTGCCCGACGAGCAGATCTCCCGGCTGTTGAGTTACCTAGACCTGATCTCGCGCTGGAACAAAACCTACAACTTGACAGCAGTGCGCGACCCGAACGAGATGCTGACCCAGCATCTGCTGGACTGTCTGGCCGTGGTGACACCCCTGGCACGGGCGGCCGCCGAACTGGCCCGATCGGGCGTGGTGGGGCAGGGCGCTGATGGCCAGCCCAGTCTGCGCCTGCTGGACGTGGGCAGTGGCGCCGGTCTGCCTGGCGTTGTGCTGGCCATCACCCACCCAGAGTGGGCCGTGACCTGTGTGGACACGGTGGGCAAGAAGGCCGCCTTCATCCGACAGGTGGGTGTCGAACTGGGCCTGCGCAACCTCACGGCCACTCACCAGCGTGTGGAGGAGATGACGACACCGGCCTTCCACATCGTCACCTCCCGCGCGTTTGCCTCGCTGCTCGATTTCGTGAGCTTGACCCGCGAGCGCCTGGCACCCGGCGGCCTGTGGGCGGCCATGAAGGCCAAGCTCTCTGACGAAGAGCGCGCGGCTGTTCCCACCGATGTGCAGATGTTCCACGTGGAACCGCTCACCGTGCCGGGTCTGGACGCACAGCGCTGCGTGGTGTGGTTGCGGCACGCGCCTGCGGCATGATGGGCGCACGGCCCACAGCTTGCACACCACCCATACAGAGGTTGTTCAGGGCCTGATCCACAGCTTTGTCCACAGTGAGACTTCCGCCATGACCGCATTCTTCGGTCCCTTTATGGGCATTGCCGACTACGGAACTTATTGCGCCGCCATCCTGCTGTTCCTGGCGCTGCCGGGGCCGGGCACCTTTGCGCTGCTCACGTCCACTGGCAAGGGCGGCTTTCGGGCCGGTGCGGCGGCCACGCTGGGCTTGATCCTGGGTGACCAAGTGCTGCTGTGGCTGGCGGTGGCCGGTGTGGCAGCCTTGCTGGCGGCCTACCCGGCGGTGTTCAACATGGTGCGCTGGGTGGGTGCCGCCTACCTGGCCTGGATTGGCTTCAAGCTGCTGCTCTCCAAGGCGGGTGAATTTGCCCAGCCGGTGCGCATCGAGCCTGGCCATTACGCGCGCCAAGCCTTCCTCATCACGCTGCTCAACCCCAAGGCCATCATCTTCTACATGGCCTTCTTCCCGCTGTTCATAGACCCGGCCCACCACCAAGGCCTGCCCACCTTCGCGGTGATGGCGCTGACCATCGCGGGCATCACGGCGGTGTACTGCCTCACGCTGTGCGCCATGGCCAACGCCGTGGCGCAGCAGGTGAGGGCGCATCAACGCCTGGCCAAGGCGCTGGAACGGCTGGCGGGCGTGTTCTTGATCGGTTTTGGCTGGCGCTTGTTGCGCGATTGATTCGTCATTCCCGCGAAGGCGGGAATCCAGTCTCTCGCGGACTGGCCATGAACGCCCGCATGCGCGGCCATGACAACAGAGGGTTGCTCAGCACCGCCAACCACCTGTGGCGCGCGCATCCTCGATTGCCCACAGACCCTCTGTGTCCATGCCAGCACAGCAGCGACAATTGCCGCTTCGCCGCCAGGGCTTTCAGCTCGGCTGAACCGGCCAAGATTCCACCAGAGACACACCCACCACCATGTCCCGCATCTTCTGCATTGCCAACCAGAAAGGCGGCGTCGGCAAGACGACCACCTGCGTGAACCTGGCCGCCGGCCTGGCCAAGGTGGGCCAGCGCGTGCTGCTGGTGGATCTCGACCCGCAGGGCAATGCCACCATGGGCTCAGGCGTGGACAAGCGCAAGCTCGAAACCAACGTCTACGACGTACTGCTCGAATCGGCCAGCGTGGCCGAAGCGCGGGTGCGCGCTGAAAAGGCCGGCTACGACGTGCTGGGCGCCAACCGCGAACTGGCCGGTGCCGAGGTGGAACTGGTGGGCCTGGATCACCGCAACGGGCGTCTTCGCCGGGCGCTGAAAGTGGCCGAACCCGACTACGACTTCGTGCTGATCGACTGCCCGCCCTCGCTCAGCCTGCTCACCCTCAACGGTTTGTGCAGCGCGCACGGCGTGATCGTGCCCATGCAGTGCGAGTACTTCGCGCTCGAAGGCCTGACCGACCTGGTCAACACCATCAAGCAGGTGCACGCCAACCTCAACAAAGACCTGGAGATCATTGGTCTGCTGCGGGTGATGTTCGACCCGCGCATCACACTGCAGACCCAAGTGAGCGAGCAGCTCAAGGCGCACTTTGGCGACAAGGTGTTCAACACCGTCATCCCGCGCAACGTGCGCCTGGCCGAGGCACCCAGCTACGGCCTTCCCGGGGTGGTGTTTGACCCAGCCTCCAGAGGGGCCGTGGCCTTTGTGGAGTTTGCGCGCGAGATGGTGCAGCGCCTGGGCAGCGGGGCCGTCACCACCTGAGCCTGCACGGGGGCAGCGCTCGCCGGCGCTTAAGGAAAACACCGGGTTTGACGCAGGCCCGGCCGGTGCTGGCAGGGTGAGAATTCGGCTTCCAAAAAGAGATTCCAGGGAGCCTTCTGTATGAACACACCGCCTTTTGGGCATGGGTCTGCGTCAGCGCATGCGCCAGCCGCCCAGACCTCACTGCCCGCCCTTGTCCGGCGCGCGGCCCTGATCCTGGCTCTCGCCACCGGCCTGGGGGCTTGTGGCGGAGGTGGCGATGCAGGTTCATCGCCCTTCCCACCCGACCCCGGCTCGGGCACCCCGCCGCCGGTGCAGGTGACTGCCACACCACAGGCCTGCGCCCCCACCAATCCGTACCGGGGCGACGCCACCGCCCCCACCACGGTGGGCTCGCTCGCCCATGAAAAGGCCTGGCTGTATTCGTACATGAACCAGGCCTACCTCTGGTACGGCGAGATGCCGGCTGTGAGTGCCGACGCCAGCACTTACAGCAACCTGGCGGATGTCCCTGGCTCGCTGAGCAAGTACTTCCAGGCCCTGACAACGCCCGCGCTCACGGCCAGCGGCAAGCGGCGCGACCAGTTCAGCTTCACCTACCCCACCAAGGCATGGAATGACCTGTCGCAGTCGGGGCAGTCCTTCGACTACGGCATTGGATGGAGCACAGTCCCATCCGCAGCGCCGTGGGGCGTAAAGGTTGCCTATGTCGAAGCAGGCTCGCCCGCCGCAGCCGCCGGTTTGCAGCGGGGCGATGCGCTGGTGTCTGTGGATGGCGTTCAGGTGGACAGCCTCACGAGCCGGTCGGCACTCTATGCCCGCCTGTACCCAAGTGACATGAACAGTCACCAGCTCGTGTTCAACACCCGCAGCGCAGTCTTGGCTGGTGCCACCGTCACCCAGCATCCAGTCCCCTTGTTCAAGGTGCTGGACGTGGGCGGCAAGAAGGTGGGGTACATCGTCTTCAACGCCCATATGGGCACGGCCGAAGCCGACCTGATCACGGCCTTCACCCAGCTCCAGGCTGCGGCGGTGGATGAGTTGGTGCTGGACATGCGCTACAACGGTGGTGGCTACCTGTATGTGGCCAGCCAGCTGGCCTACATGATTGCGGGCAACGCACGCACCAATGGCAAGGTTTTCGATCAACTCCAGTACAACAACAAGCGTGCGGCGGACACCGCCAAATCAGCCACACCGTTCTTCAGCACCTCGTTCTACTTTGATGCGAACTTCAACCCGACGCGGACCGTGCCCTTGCCTACCCTGAACATGGGGCGGGTGGCCGTGTTGACCAGCGCTGACACCTGCTCGGCCAGTGAAGCTGTCATCAATGGCCTGCGCGGTGTGGACGTGGACGTGCGCCTGATCGGCGGCACCACCTGTGGCAAGCCCTACGGCTTCGCTGCTGAGGACAATTGCGGCATTTCGTACTTCCCGATCGAGTTCCAAGGCGTCAACGCCAAAGGCTATGGCGACTATGCCGATGGCATGAGCGCTACCTGCAAGGCTACTGACGACTACAGCCACGCCCTGGGCGATGTGGCCGAAAACCAGCTGAGCGCCGCGCTCTACAACCTGACCAACGGCAGTTGCAACCCGGCCATCTCCAGCGCCCATGCCCGCGCCATGTCGGTTCATGGCGGCCAAGTGGCGCGACTGCTGCGGGGCCCGGAGCGCGAAAGCCTGATCCTGACGCCGCGCCTGAATGGGCCCTGAGCGGCGCCTGCCTGGCGTGTGTGTGAGCCAGCCAGGGTGTCAGAGCCCTTGCGACTCCGGCAAACCCAGGTGCACATTCATGGCCTGCACGGCCGCGCCGCTGGCGCCCTTGCCCAGGTTGTCGAGTCGGGCCATCAGGATGGCCTGGGTGTCGCTGGCGAACACGAACAGGTCGGCCCGGTTGGTGTCGTTGCAGGCCTGCACGTCGAAGAAGCCGTCTTCAAGCGTGGCCGGGTCTGAGAGCGGCATCACGCGGATGAAGGCCTCGCCGGCATAGCGCTCGGCCAGGGCTTCGCGCAGCGTGGCGCCACGGGTGCCGGCGCTCAACTGCGAAAGATGCAAGGGCACACTCACTGCCAAGCCCTTGTAAAAGCTGGCCACGATGGGCATGAAGGTGGGCACAGCCTGCAAACCAGTGAGCGCTCGCATTTCGGGCAGATGCTTGTGGGCAAGACCCAGGGCATACGGGCGGGGGGCGGACAGACGCGGGTCGCCGCCAGCTTCGTACTGTTCGATCATCTTCTTGCCGCCACCCGAATAGCCGGTGATGGAGGTGGCCGAGATCAGCGCGTCGGCAGGCACCAGGCCCGCGTCCACCAGCGGGCGCAGCAGCAGGATGAAGGCGCTGGCATGGCAGCCCGGGTTGGCGATGCGCTTGGCGGCACGGATGGCGTTGCGCTGGCCGGGGGCCAGTTCGGGCATGCCGTAGGTCCAGCCTGGCACGGTGCGGTGGGCGGTGCTGGCGTCGATCAGGCAGGTGTTCGGATTCGTGATCAGGCTGGCGGCTTCGCGCGAGGCGGCGTCGGGCAGGCACAGAAAGGCGACGTCGGAGGCGTTGAGCAAGCGGGCACGCTCGGCGCTGTCCTTGCGCTTGTCGGCATCGATCCGCAGCACCTCGATGTCCTGGCGCTGGGCCAGCACTTCATGGATGCGCAGGCCGGTGGTGCCCTCCTGGCCGTCAACGAATACCTTGTGTGTCATGGGCGGGGCTCTTTCAGCGGTGCGTGCGCAAGAATCGGGGTGGATCCGCAAGCATAAGCCAAGCCCCTCACACACCCATGACAGACCCCACAAGCCCCCGCGTCCTGTTGCTGCCCGGCTGGCAGAACTCGGGCCCCGACCATTGGCAAAGCCGCTGGGAGGCGCTGCACGGCGACACCCGCGTGCAACAGCACGACTGGGCTTGGCCCAAGCGGGGCGACTGGATGATGCAACTGGAAGAAGCCCTGCTCGCCAGCCCGAGCCCAGCGGTGCTGGTGGCGCACAGCCTGGGGTGCCAACTGGTGGCGGCCTGGGCCGCGCATTCCAAGCACAGCCGGCGGGTGATTGGTGCGCTGCTGGTGGCGCCGCCCGATGTGGAGCGCGCTGACACGCCACCGCAGATTGCCGGCTGGGCGCCCATCGTGCGCAGGCCGCTGCCTTTTCCCACCATCGCGTTGATCAGCAGCGACGACCCCTTCTGCGCGCCAGCGCGAGCCGAACAAATGGCGGCCGACTGGGGCGCCACCGCGCTGGACATCGGCCCGCTGGGCCACATCAACGGCGAATCGGGCCTGGGCGACTGGCCGGAGGGCCGGCGCGTGTTGGAGAGTTTGTCCGGCGAACCAGAGGACGACGCAGACTGATCACCGACAATCACCGCCATGGCAACCAAAAAACCCAAGGGCCTGGGCATGGGCCTGGAGGCCCTGCTGGGCCCCAAGGTCAGTGACGCCCCGGCTGACCCCCAGGCGCGCAACGAAACCCCCAGCACGCTGCGGGTAACTCAGCTGCAGGCCGGCAAGTACCAGCCGCGCACGCGCATGGACGAAGGCTCGCTCTACGAGCTGGCCGAGAGCATCCGCAGCCAGGGCATCATGCAGCCCATCCTGGTGCGCCCGGTGGGCGACGCTGCAGCGATGCGCTACGAGATCATTGCGGGCGAGCGCCGCTACCGTGCCGCGCAGATCGCCGGCCTCACCGAAGTGCCGGTGCTGGTCAAGGCGGTGCCCGACGAAGCTGCGGCCGTGATGGCCCTGATCGAAAACATCCAGCGCGAAGACCTGAACCCGCTGGAAGAGGCGCAAGGCCTGAAGCGTTTGATCGACGAATTTGGATTGACCCACGAGCAGGCCGCGCAAAGCGTGGGCCGCTCGCGCAGCGCCGCCAGCAATTTGTTGCGCTTGCTGAACCTGGCTGAGCCGGTGCAAAAGCTGCTGATGGCCGGTGATGTGGACATGGGCCACGCCCGTGCGCTGCTCTCACTGCCCGCAGCGCAGCAGATCATGACCGCGCACGAGATCGTGGCCAAGAAGCTCTCGGTGCGCGACGCCGAGAAAGCCGCCAACAAGATCCTCAACCCCGGCCGGCAAACGCCGCTGCTGCGCGTGAAGCAGGACAAGTCGCGCGACATCGTGCGCCTGGAAGAGCAGCTCGCCGACATCCTCACCGCCGACGTGGAAATACGCGTACAGCGCAAAACCCGGCGTGGCGAGCAGGGCGAGGTGGCGATACGCTTTGCCTCTCTGGATGAGTTGAACGGCATCCTCGACAAGCTGGGTCTCACCGAGCGCTGATCCCCAACAACGTCAGCCCGTGCAACGCGGTTGGTTTCCGTGCACCTTGTCGCAGCACGGCTGCACGCTATCAAGCGCAAATCGCCCGCGTGGTGCATCATCGTGGCGAACCCTGTAGGCACGAATCTCGCTGGTGCGTTGTGGCAGAAGGGCAGCCGCCAACCCGGCCACATGGCAAAGCGAGAAACTAAGGCCGCAGACTCGCGTTGATTGGTGTTTCATCAAGCACCAGACCGGAACAAGCTGTCCACATGCGCAATCTCTTGCTCGGATGACAGGAAAGCTCTGATGACGCCCGGGTGGGTAAAGCCGGGACGCCATCAGAACTTCCCAGACGCCAAACCAGCCCTGCTGGTGCGGCGTTGCCTGACACCGCGACAGGAGGCCACCATGGACGTGATCAGCAGCTTCGCCGCCCGCTACGAGCGCACCCGCGAAGAAGAGATGTCGCTTGAGGACTACCTCAAGGAATGCAAGCGCAACCCGCTGGCCTACGCCACCGCGCCTGAGCGCATGCTGAGGGCCATCGGCGAGCCGCAGATGGTGGACACGCGCAACGAGCCGCGCATGTCACGGCTGTTCGCCAACAAGATCATCAAGGTCTACCCCGCCTTCGCCGAGTTCTACGGCATGGAGGATTCGATCGAACAGGTCGTGTCCTACTTCCGCCACGCTGCGCAGGGTCTGGAAGAGAAGAAGCAGATTCTCTACCTGCTGGGCCCGGTGGGGGGTGGCAAGAGCAGCATTGCCGAGCGGCTCAAGGCCCTGATGCAGGATGTGCCCTTCTACGCCATCAAGGGCTCGCCGGTGAACGAATCGCCGCTGGGCCTGTTTGATGTGGGCGAGGATGGCGAGTTGCTCGAAAAGGAGTACGGCATTCCGCGCCGCTACCTCAACCGCATCATGAGCCCCTGGGCCGTGAAGCGGCTGGAAGAGTTTGGCGGCGACATCCGCCAGTTCAAGGTCGTCAAGCGCCACCCCAGCATCTTGAAGCAGGTGGGCATCGCCAAGACCGAGCCGGGCGACGAGAACAACCAGGACATCTCCAGCCTGGTCGGCAAGGTTGACATCCGCAAGCTCGAAACCTATGCGCAAGATGACCCCGACGCCTACAGCTACTCCGGCGGCCTGTGCCTGGCCAACCAGGGCCTGCTTGAATTTGTGGAAATGTTCAAGGCGCCGATCAAGGTGCTACACCCCTTGCTCACTGCCACGCAAGAGAGCAACTTCAAGGGCACCGAGGGCTTTGGCGCCATTCCCTTCGACGGCATCGTGCTGGCGCACAGCAACGAGAGCGAGTGGAAAGCGTTTCGCAACAACAAGAACAACGAGGCCTTCCTCGACCGCATCTACATCGTCAAGGTGCCCTACTGCCTGCGCGTGAGCGAGGAGGTGAAGATCTACGAGAAGCTCATTCGCGGCTCGTCGCTGGCCGCCGCCAAGTGCGCCCCGGGCACGCTCAAGATGATGAGCCAGTTCGCCATCCTCACGCGCCTGAAGGAGCCGGAGAACTCGTCGCTGTACTCCAAGATGCAGGTCTACGACGGCGACAACCTGAAAGACACCGACCCGCGCGCCAAGAGCTACCAGGAGTACCGCGACTACGCGGGCGTGGACGAAGGCATGAGCGGCATCAGTACGCGCTTTGCCTACAAGATCATCTCCAAGGTCTTCAACTTCGACAGCCAGGAAGTGGCCGCCAACCCGGTGCACCTGATGTACGTGCTGGAGCAGCAGATCGAGCGCGAGCAGTTCGCCAAGGAAACCGAAGAGAAGTACGTCGCCTTCATCAAGGAGCAGCTCTCGCCGCGTTACGCCGAGTTCATCGGCAAGGAGATCCAGACCGCGTACCTGGAGAGTTACAGCGAGTACGGCCAGAACATCTTTGACCGCTATGTCACCTATGCCGACTACTGGATCCAGGATCAGGAATACCGCGACACCGACACCGGCGAGGTGTTCGACCGAGCCTCGCTGAACGGCGAGCTGGAGAAGATCGAGAAGCCGGCCGGCATTGCCAACCCCAAGGACTTTCGCAACGAGATCGTCAACTTCGTGCTGCGCGCACGCGCCAACAATGCCGGCAACAACCCGGTGTGGACCAGCTACGAAAAGCTGCGCAGCGTGATCGAGAAGAAGATGTTCTCGAACACCGAAGAGCTGCTGCCGGTGATCAGCTTCAACGCCAAGGCCAGCGCCGACGAGGCCAAGAAGCACGAAGACTTCGTGGACCGCATGGTGGCCAAGGGCTACACCAGCAAGCAGGTGCGCTTGCTGTGCGAGTGGTACTTGCGCGTGCGTAAAAGCAGCTGACCCAGACTGGGCCTCAACCAGGAGCCGCGATGCTTCAGCAAGTCATAGACCGCAGGCTGGCCGGCAAGAACAAGTCCATCGGCAACCGCGAGCGCTTCTTGAAGCGCTACAAGGAGCAGATCCGCGAAGCCGTGAAGCGCGCGGTAGACGGCCGCGGCATCCGCGACCTGGAGCGTGGTGAGGAGGTGCGCATCCCCAAGAAGGACTTGTCGGAGCCGGTGTTCCATCACGGCCAGGGCGGTCAGCGCGACATGGTGCACCCCGGCAACAAAGATTACGTCACCGGGGACCGCATCAAGCGGCCCGAAGGTGGCCAGGGGCAGGGCAGCGGCAAGGGCCAGGCCAGCGACCAGGGCGAGGGCGAAGACGACTTCACCTTCGCACTCACCAAGGAAGAGTTCATGCAGGTCTTCTTTGAAGACCTGGCCTTGCCGCACCTGATACGCACCCAGATCGCCGAGGTGCCCGAGTACAAGACCCACCGCGCCGGCTACGCCACCGACGGCACGCCCAACAACCTGGCCGTGGTGCGCTCGATGCGCGGTGCGCTGGGGCGGCGCATAGCCCTGGGTGGTGAATCGCGCCGCGAGCTGCACCGGCTGGAGGCGCGTGTGGCCGAGCTGAAGCGTCACCACGGCGAAGACGCGGCGGCGCGCGAAGAGATCGCCGAGGCCGAAGCACAGATTGCACTGCTCAAGGCCCGCCTGGGCCTGATCCCCTTCCTCGACCCCATCGACCTGCGCTTTCGCAGCCGCGTGAAGACGCCGGTGCCCAGCAGCAAAGCGGTGATGTTCTGCCTGATGGACGTGTCGGGCTCGATGGACGAGCAGAGGAAGGAATTGTCCAAACGATTCTTCATCCTGCTCTACCTGTTTCTCACGCGGCACTACGAGAAGATCGACCTGGTCTTCATACGCCACCACACTCAGGCGCAGGAGGTGACCGAAGAAGAATTCTTCCACGCCCGCGAAACCGGGGGCACGGTGGTGTCGAGCGCGCTGGAGCTGATGGACAAGGTCATCCGCGAGCGCTACCCGCCCGGCGAATGGAACATCTACGGCGCCCAGGCCAGCGACGGCGACAACTGGCACCACGACTCGGGCCGTTGCCGCGAGCTGCTCACCGACAAGCTGTTGCCCGCCTGCCGCTACTTTGCCTACGTGCAGGTGGCCGAAGAAGAGCAGAACCTGTGGGAGGAATACAGCAAGCTGGCCGAGACGCACAAGCAGTTCGCCATGCGCAAGGCCGTGGAGCCTTCGCAGATCTACCCGGTCTTTCGCGATCTGTTCAAGAAGGAAGGGGCCACCACATGACTGCCGAGTTTTCGCAGGACCGACGCTGGCACGATGACCGCAGCAAGCTGCCTGTGGAGGGTGACCGCCGCCACGCCCACCACGCCATCGAAGGCCCACTGCCGCCGCCGCCCCGCCCCGCGCATCCGCTGCCCGACCCCAGCGACTGGTCGTTCGAGCTGATCGAGCAGTACCACGACATCATCCGCGCCACGGCCCAGCGCTACGGGCTCGACACTTACCCCAACCAGCTGGAGATCATCACCGCCGAGCAGATGATGGACGCCTACGCCAGCGTGGGCATGCCGGTGAACTACCGGCATTGGAGCTACGGCAAGGAGTTCATCTCCACCGAGAAGAACTACAAGCGCGGCCACATGGGCCTGGCCTACGAGATCGTCATCAACTCCAACCCCTGCATCAGCTACCTGATGGAGGAGAACACCATGGCCATGCAGGCCCTGGTGATTGCCCATGCGGCCTATGGCCACAACAGCTTCTTCAAGGGCAACTACCTGTTCCGCATGTGGACAGACGCGGCTTCGATCATCGACTACCTGGTCTACGCCAAGAACTACATCGCCGAGTGCGAAGAGCGCCATGGCGTGGAGACGGTGGAAGTCTTTCTCGACTCCTGCCATGCCTTGCAGAACCACGGCGTGGACCGCTACCGCCGCCCGAGCAAGAAGACGCTGGCGCAGGAGCTGGCCGCGCGCAAGGACCGCGAGCAGTATGCGCAAGCCCAGGTGAACGACTTGTGGCGCACCTTGCCCAAGAAGGTGGAGGCCGCCGAGGGCGCGCAGACGGCGCGGCGCTTCCCCGAAGACCCGGAAGAAAACATCCTCTACTTCATCGAGAAGAACGCGCCGCTGCTCGAGCCCTGGCAGCGCGAAGTGGTGCGCATCGTGCGCAAGGTGGCGCAGTACTTCTACCCGCAGCGCCAGACCCAGGTGATGAACGAGGGCTGGGCCACCTTCTGGCACCACAAGCTGCTCAACACCCTGTACGACGACGGCTACCTCACCGACGGCGTGATGATCGAATGGCTCAAGTCGCACACCAACGTGGTCTACCAGCCGCGCGTGGGCGAGCGCGGCTACACCGGCCTGAACCCCTACGCGCTGGGCTTTGCCATGTACACCGACATCAAGCGCATCTGCGACAAGCCTACCGACGAAGACCGTGAATGGTTCCCCGACATCGCCGGCCAGCCCTGGCTGCCGGTGCTGGACCAGGCCATGCGCAACTTCAAGGACGAGAGCTTCATCGGCCAGTACCTCAGCCCCAAGCTGATGCGCGACTTTCGCCTCTTCGCGATCCGCGACGACGACAAAGAGGCCGAGCTGGAGATCAGCGCCATCCACGACGACAGCGGCTACCGCAAGGTGCGCGAGGCCCTCTCGCACCAGTACGACCTGGGCGCGCGCGAGCCCAACATCCAGGTCTGGAACGTGAACCTGCGCGGCGACCGCAGCCTCACGCTGCGCCACACCCAGCACAACGACCGCCCGCTGGACGACAGCGCTAACGAAGTGCTCAAGCACGTGGCCCGCCTGTGGGGCTTTGGCGTGCACCTGGAAAGCGCCAACGGCGCCGGCGACATCACCAAGCGCTTCAGCGTGCCGGCGCCAAGCGCTTGAGCGGCGGCTCAGTCTTTCCGCCCATAGCGGGTAAACACTGGTCGAGCTAGCTGGACTTGCGCTGTCGGAGTTCCTAACATCCAAATTGCGCTCACATCTATGCGCACAAATTAAATCGATCAACAAATATTCAGGAGATTGTTCATGCGCTACCCCTCCCCGTACTTTTCATAGCCCCGCCCAGAAATTCAAATGGGCTTTGGTTACTGTTGGGTTTGTTCTAAGTAGTACGGCTAGCGCGGAGACGGTAGTCATCGTCGGCAGACGCCTCCCCTTTGTAGGGTGGGACGTTTTAACTGCCATGCTGATTCAGCAAGAATTGATGATGATGAATGGTATTTCTCAGATGGAACAGGCCTTTGTAGACGCTGTTGATCCAGACATGCTGCTGGCGGACTTGGAGAAGGAGTTGGATCTTCGGTGTGATGCTCGATTTTCAGGTGTTACTTCGAGAAGCCCCACTGAGGAGCGCTCCCTTGCTGCACAGCAAAAATACGACTCGCTGGGCCAGAGGGTTCAAGAAGGCGTATTCACTTCTGCAGGGAGAGCGCTATTTGGCAGATTTCGCCAAGTGACGATTACCTACTCTGACGGTGGAACAGAGTTGTTTTCAGTCATCGGCGTAATGGGAAGTCAAACACTCGCACCGATACCGGGCTCTCTGAGAGCGGGCACTGGAGAGTCGACGTGTCCAGCTTGAACAAGTGGTTCACCGGAGCTCTGATTTGTGCAGTTGCTGGCTATCTGTTTTTCTCCAGTTCGACTTGGCGAGTTCATGGCGTAGTCCATGACGAAGGAATGTCCGGTGGCACGGTTGTACCCGCAGTGTCTTCGTCGCAGGTAAGAGTTGTGCCGGCTCTGCCAAGTTCTACGGCCGTCCAATCGCGTTCTTCGCCCTCCACTACCCAACCCCAAACACCCGGTGGCATAGGCTTGGCTTCGGAATTGCTGAAAGCCGGCAATTTGCGCGTGTTTGCGGAAAGCGCTAAGCGCCAGCCCCAAAGTGGGGGCTACTTTTACGCGTCCATGGCTGCCAGAAGCTGCAACCAAACAGCTGGCCTGTGGCGCTCAAACGGCCGTGCAGCTTCACGAACAGATGCGGATCAGCGGGCGTCCGAAGCCATGGAGGCTCTGCGGCGGTTGTGCTCTGATTTCACGGTGCCAGAGTTGCAAGCGGCATATCTCGAATTGCACCAACAGGGCCTGATGGCGGATGACCCTTTGATACGCTTGGCGGACAAATGGGCGGCAGTGCGGGCAAAGGGCGACGCTCCTGAGTCCTCATTGGTAAGCCAGATGCTGGACACCCAAGATCCCGTGTGGCTGTCAAGCCAGTCTCCCGGGTTGATGGCGGTTTTCTCGAATGCAGCCGACGGTCGAAGAGTGCCTCAAGGCTATTTCGCGGGCCAGTGGTTTGATGGCGATGCGCAAAGGATGCTGGAGGCAGCTTGGGTGCTGCTGCCATGCGTGGCCGGTCTGGATTGTGGCCCCGGCAACTACCAAGTCGTTGTGAGCTGTGCGGGTGGTGCTGGATGTGCAGCCAACTTGGCAGATGTGATTTCAGCCCAATATTTTGGCGGAGATGCCAAGCAGACCGCTGCTTCACAAGCGCTTTCCAAGCGCTTGTGGGCTGCTGTCCAGGCGCGCGATGCGACGGCCTTTGTGCCTCCGCCACCCAAGCCTTGAATACGTGGGCCCTACTTCCCCGAGAAGATCTTGCCCGGGTTGAGGATGTTGAGCGGGTCCAATGCCTGCTTGATGGCGCGCATCATGGCCACACTGCCCGCGCCCGTCTCGTCAACGAGAAAGTCTTGCTTGTGCAGGCCGATGCCGTGCTCACCCGTGCATGTGCCTTGCGCGGTGATGGCGCGCCGCACCACCCCGGCGTTGAGTTGCTCGGCCAGCGCGCGCTCGGCCGGCAGGGTGGGGTCGATCAGGTAGGCGATGTGGAAATTGCCATCGCCCACATGGCCGACCAGAAAGTGCGGCAGGCCGGCAGCTTCGGCCTCGGCCAGGGCAGTGGTCACCATCTTGGCCAGACGCGAGATGGGCACGCAGGTGTCGGTGGTGACGGCGCGGCAGCCCGGGCGCATCTGCAGGCCTGAAAGGTAAGCGTGGTGGCGGGCGGCCCACAGGCGCGTGCGTTCCTCGGGTGTGGTGGCCCAGTGGAAGTCTTCACCGCCGAGCTCGCGGGCGATCTCCTGCACCGTGGCGGTTTGCTCCGCCACGCCGGCAGGGCTGCCGTGGAACTCCATCAACAACATGGGCGCAACTTTGAGCCCCAGCTTGTCGTGCGCGTTCACGGCGCGCACGGCGTTGGCGTCCAGCAGCTCGCAGCGGGCGATGGGCACGCCGCTCTGGATGATCTGGATCGTGGTGTTGACGGCGGCCGCCACATCGGGAAACGAGCAGACCGCCGCCGCCACACTTTCTGGCAGCGGGTGCAGCTTGAGCGTGATCTCGGTGATCACGCCCAGCGTGCCCTCGCTGCCCACCATCAGGCGGGTGAGGTCGTAGCCGGCGCTGCTTTTGCGCGCCCGCGTGCCGGTGCGCAGCACCTCGCCGCTGGCCGTCACCACCTCCAGCGCCAGCACGTTCTCGCGCATGGTGCCGTAGCGCACGGCGTTGGTGCCCGAAGCGCGCGTGGCCGTCATGCCGCCGATGGAAGCATCGGCCCCGGGGTCGATGGGGAAGAACAGGCCCGCGTCTTTCACCTCGCGGTTGAGCTGCGAGCGCGTCACGCCGGGCTGCACCGTCACGGTCAGGTCCTCCGCATGCACTTGCAGCACGCGGCTCATGCGCGAGAGGTTCAGGCACAGGCCACCTTCCACTGCCAGCAAATGGCCCTCCAGCGACGAGCCCGCGCCGTAGGCAATCACCGCCACGCCATGCGCTGCGGCCAGCGCCACGGCGTCGGCCACGTCGGCCGTGCTTTCGCAGAACAGCACGGCGTCGGGCGGCGGTACATCAAAAGGCGATTCGTCCCGGCCGTGCAGCTCGCGCACCGCCAGCGCGGTTGAAAGCTGCGCGCCAAAGCGTTGGGCCAGCGCGGTGCGCAGTTCGGCAGGAAAGGGCCGGGCGGCGATGGGCGGGTGCGCAGACGTGCTCATGGCGGCACTGTAGCCGCGCAGCGCCGACTCGGTTGCGGCCGCTACAGTGCAAGGGTCAGCTTGTTGGCCGCAACGGGCCAGGAGAACGCCATGCCAAACGCCAGCCTTTCCCCGGGTGTCTATGTGGAGGAGTTGCCGAGCGGCACCAGAACCATCCAGGCGGTGGCCACGGCCATCACCGCTTTCGTTGGCCGCACCCCCATGGGGGCCGAAGAGCCCACCCTCGTGGACAGCTACTCGGCCTACGCAAGCAGCTTTGGCGGGCTGGATCCAGCCTGCACCATGCGCTTGGTCGTGCGGGATTTCTTCACCAACGGTGGCCGGCAGGCGGTGATCCTGCGGCTGTTCAAGCCCAGCACCGCAGCGGGTGCCCGGGATCGGGCTCTGATCGTGCTTCCCAACCTGGTTCTGGTGGCGGCATCGCGTGGCAGCTGGGCCAATGCGTTGCGCGTGCGCATCGAGCCGTCAGCCTTGGCCGCCGATCTGTTCACGCTCAGCGTGTGCCACACCCCCACAGGTGAGGTGGAGGTGTTCCCCAACCTCAGTGTCAAAGAGGGGCCGAGGCGCGTGGACCGCGTGCTGGCCAGCCAATCATCCTTGCTCCGTGTGGAAACTGCGATGCCCGCCTCGGCCATGCCCGCCGCGCATGCCGCCGCGGGCCCCGGCGCCGCCCTGTGGGCCGACGACACACTCTCGACGCCGGTCAGCGCGGACCATGCCGCCCAAGACAGCGAGCCGCTCGATCTGGCCGCCTACCTGGGCGATGAGGCTGCCCGGACCGGCTTGCACGCGCTGGGGCGCACCAAGCTCTTCAACCTGCTGTGCATACCGCCCGACACCGTTGGCGGCGACACCGCCCCGGAGGTCTACCGCGCGGCGCTTGACATCTGCGTGCAGCGCCGCGCCATGCTCATCGTCGACGCTCCGGCAGCGTGGCAATCGCCCGATGACGCGACCGACGCAACGCACGGGCTGCCCTGCCTGGGCATCGAGGATGTGCGTGCCCGCAACGCAGCGCTCTACTTTCCGCGCCTGGCCGGGGGCAGCGAGCCGAACGCCAGCACCATGGGCAGCCGGGCGGCCTGCGGTGCCATAGCCGGCTTGATGGCCCGCACCGATGCCGCGCGCGGTGTCTGGAAGGCCCCGGCCGGCACCGAGGCCACGCTCCGTGGTGTCCAGGGCCCGGCGCTCAGCCTCAACGATGCCCAGAACGGACTGCTCAACCGCCTGGGCGTGAACTGCCTGCGCCGCTTTCCCACGATCGGCACCGTGGCCTGGGGGGCGCGCACCCTGCGCGGCGCAGACCCGCTGGCCGACGAGTACAAATACATCCCCGTGCGACGCATGGCGCTGCACATCGAGGAAAGCCTGTACCGTGGTCTGCAATGGGTGGTCTTTGAGGCCAATGGCGAGCCGCTGTGGGCGCAGATACGGCTGGCGGTGGGCGGCTATTTGCAAGCACTGTTCACACAGGGGGCCTTTCAGGGGCGCTCACCCAAGGACGCCTACTTCGTCCGATGCGACCTTGGCACCACCACCGACAACGACATCGCGCTGGGCCTGGTCAACATCCACATCGGCTTTGCGCCCCTGAAGCCAGCAGAGTTCGTCATCCTCAAGGTGCAAACAAAGGCCGGCCAGGCCCAGGGCTGAAAGCCCGCCGACTAAACTGCCCCATGGCCAACCGACTCACACAAATCGCGACCCGCACTGGCGACGACGGCACCACGGGCCTGGGCGACGGCCAACGCGTGCCCAAAGACCATTTGCGTGTGGCCGCCATGGGCGACGTGGACGAGCTCAACTCACAACTGGGCGTGCTGCTGGCCGAGCCGCTGCCGGCCGATGTGCGTGAGCTGCTGGTGGTGATCCAGCACGAGCTGTTCAACCTGGGTGGCGAGCTGTCCATCCCCGGCTATGAGCTGCTCAAGGCCGAGGCCGTGGCACGCCTGGACGAGGCGCTGGCGCACCACAACGCCACGTTGCCGCGTCTGGCCGAGTTCATCCTGCCGGCCGGCACGCGCAGCGCGGCGCTGGCCCATGTGGCGCGCACCATTGCCCGGCGTGCCGAGCGCGCGGTGGTGTCGCTGGCGGCGGTTGATTCGGTGAATACCGCGCCGCGCCAGTATCTGAACCGCTTGTCGGACCTGTTGTTTGTGCTGGCCCGGGTGCTCAACCGCGCCAACCTCGACGGGCTGGGCGGTGACGATGTTTACTGGCGCAGCGAGAAGCTGCAGCGCGGCGGCTGACTTTCGATTCAGGCGCGCACCTTCATCGCTGCCAGGTCCACGGTGACCACGTCGCGACCCATCGCGGCCACGGTGGCGCGTGCAAAGGCCTGGCGCCACACCGGGTCGTCGAAGCTGGGCTCGCCCGCCTCCGCAGCCACAGCCAGCAGTTTGTCGGCGGTGAGCACCTTGCCGCTGGCCCGCAGCGGGGCACAGTCCAGCCGGGTGAACTCGTCGTCCAGCCAGCGCCGGGCCACGTCGGCGGCCGGCAGGTCGGTGGCGTCCACCGGGATGTCCAGCTGACGCTGGGCGTCGAATAGCACGATCACTTCACGGCGCATGGGTTCTCCTTGAAGATCCGGGGTGTGTGTTCGGAATTGTCGGCCTTGCGGGCGTGCTTTGCCGCACCGCAAGCCGATTGTTCCGCGTCCACAACACCGGGCGGCGGGGCCTCACTCAGCCCCGGCGCTGTTTCACCGCGTCGCTCAGCACCTTCAGCACGTCCACAGAATCGTCCCAGTTGATGCAGGCGTCGGTGATGCTCTGGCCATAGGCCAGCTTGGCGGGGTCGTCCTTGCCCGGGCTGAACTTCTGCGCGCCGGCGTGCAGGTGGCTTTCCACCATCACGCCGAAGATGCTGCGGCTGCCGCTGGCCACCTGGGCGGCGACGTCCTGTGCCACGGTTATCTGCCTCTGGTGCTGCTTGCTCGAGTTGGCATGGCTGCAGTCCACCATCAGGGTGGGTTCGAGCTTGGCGGCGGTCAGGTCAGCACAGGCCACGGCCACGCTGGCGGCGTCGTAGTTGGGCGTCTTGCCGCCGCGCAGGATGACGTGGCAGTCCTTGTTGCCCTTGGTCTCGACGATGGCCACCTGGCCGTTCTTGTGCACCGACAGGAAGTGGTGCGGCTTGCTGGCGGCCTGGATGGCGTCGGTGGCGATGCGGATGTTGCCGTCGGTGCCGTTCTTGAAGCCCACCGGGGCGGAGAGGCCCGAGGACAGCTCACGGTGAACCTGGCTCTCGGTGGTGCGCGCACCGATGGCGCCCCAGCTGATCAGGTCGCCGATGTACTGCGGGCTGATCACGTCGAGGAACTCGCTGCCGGCCGGTACCCCGGCGCGGTTGATCTCCACCAGCAGCTGGCGGGCGATGCGCAGGCCCTCGTCGATGCGGTAGCTCTCGTCGAGGTAGGGGTCGTTGATCAGGCCCTTCCAGCCCACGGTGGTGCGCGGCTTTTCGAAGTACACGCGCATCACGATTTCCAGCGTGTCGGCGTACTTCTCGCGCTCGGCCTTCAGGCGGCGGGCGTATTCCACGGCCGCGGCCGGGTCGTGGATGGAGCACGGGCCGATGATGACCAGCAACCGGTCGTCCTTGCCGGCCATGATGCGGCGCACGTTGTGGCGCGTGTGCTTGATCAGCTTCTCGGCTGGCGTACCGGCGATGGGGAAGAAGCGCATCAGGTGTTCGGGCGGCGGCAAGGGGGTCACCTCTTCAATGCGTTCGTCGTCGGTTTCGCCGGTGCGCTCACCCAAGGTGCGGGCGTCGGCAGCGGTGGCTTTGGCGTTCATCAACATGTCTCCTGAGGGCGAAAAAAAACCGCCGGGGTTTCCGGCGGTTTCTTGAGGGTGTCGCTTTGCGCTTTACTAGCGTGCGATGGCCTCTCGAGCCGCCAGACGGGGCGAGAACCAAAAGTACGAAAAGAAAAAGCGCGGGGCGTTCATCACGGTGGCGACTCTAACATGCCTGAGCTGACTCGGAACTGATCGGAGTGGCGGCAGGCCAGCGCCGGGCCGCTCCCAAGTGGCCTGCTCACCCTCGTGGAGGGTGGCTGCGGTCCACCGCAGCCGGGTGCGCCATGTCAGGCTGTACCGCCGACGGTGAGGCCTTCGATGCGCAGCGTGGGCTGGCCCACGCCCACCGGCACGCTCTGGCCTTCCTTGCCGCAGGTGCCCACGCCGGTGTCGAGCTGCAGGTCGTTGCCTATCATGGTGATGTGCTTGAGCGCCTCGGGCCCGTTGCCGATCAGCGTGGCACCCTTGACCGGGTAGAGGATCTTGCCCTTCTCCACCCAGTAAGCCTCGGAGGCCGAGAACACGAACTTGCCGCTGGTGATGTCCACCTGTCCGCCGCCGAAATTTGTGGCGTACACACCGCGCTGGATGCTGGCGACGATCTCTTCCTTGCTCTTGTCGCCGGCCAGCATGTAGGTGTTGGTCATGCGTGGCATGGGCACGTGGGCATAGCTCTCGCGCCGGCCGTTGCCGGTGGGCTTCACGCCGCTCAGCCGGGCGTTGAGGCTGTCCTGCATGTAGCCGCGCAGGATGCCGTCCTCGATCAGCACGTTGCGCTGGCTGGCGTTGCCCTCGTCGTCGATGTTGAGCGAGCCGCGGCGGTCGGCGATGGTGCCGTCGTCCAGCACCGTCACGCCCTTGGCGGCCACGCGCTGACCCGTGCGGCCCGAGAAGGTGGACGAGCCCTTGCGGTTGAAGTCGCCCTCCAGGCCATGGCCCACGGCCTCGTGCAACATCACGCCGGGCCAGCCCGAGCCCAGCACCACGGTCATCTGGCCGGCGGGCACGGCGCGCGATTCGAGGTTGGTGAGCGCGGCGTTCACCGCCTGGTCCACGTACTGGGTGAGCTGCGCGTCCTGGAAGTAGCCCAGGCCGAAGCGGCCTCCACCACCACCCGAGCCTACCTCGCGGCGGCCATTCTGTTCGGCGATCACGGTGACCGAGAGCCGCACCAGTGGCCGCACATCGGCGGCGCGGGTGCCGTCGGCACGAGCCACCATCACCACGTCGTACTCGGCGGCCACGCCGGCCATCACCTGCACCACGCGCGGGTCACGGGCGCGGGCCATCTTCTCCACCTTCTCCAGCAGCGCCACCTTCTGGGTGCTGTCAAGGGTGCTGATCGGGTCGAGCGGTGCGTACAGCAGCCGGCTCTTGGCCACGCTGGTGGCGGTGCCCACCTTCACGCGGCGGCTCTGGCCGGCGGCGGCGATGCTGCGCACGGTGCGTGCTGCGTCCTGCAGCGCGGCTTCGGAGATGTCGTCGGAATACGCGAAGGCGGTCTTCTCACCCACCACGGCGCGCACGCCCACGCCCTGGTCGATGCTGAAGCTGCCGCTCTTGACGATGCCTTCTTCCAGGCTCCAGCCTTCATGGCGGGTGTACTGGAAGTAGAGGTCCGCGTCATCGACCTTGTGCTCGCCGATGGTGCCCAGCGCCCGCGCCAGCGCGGCCTCGTTCAGCTGGTAAGGGTCGAGCAGCAGGCACTGGGCCACGGCCAGACGTTCGAGGGTGGGTTCGCGAGAAATCATGAATCGATTGTAGGAGTGGGGCCCATTTCCTGCCGGTGGGCCGGCCCATGGCCATGCAGGAGGCGTTCAGGTCCCATCTTCGACGGCGTTCTTCAGCGCCAGCGCGCGCTGGTAGAGCGCATTGCGCGGCTGGCCGGTCAACTCGGTGGCCAGCGCCACGGCCTGCTTGAGCGGCAGCTCGCGCAGCAGCACCTGCAACTGGCGCAGGGCCCCGGCGGGCAGGGCGTCGGCCTCGGCTTCGACGGGTGCTGGCAGCGCATGCAGCACCAGCACGAATTCACCCTTGCGGCGCTGCTCGTCGCCAGCCAGCCAGGTGGGAGCCTGGCTGGCGCTCAGGGTGGTGATCTGCTCGAACTGCTTGGTGAGCTCACGGCAGACGCTGATCTCGCGCTCGGGGCAAGCGGCAGCCAGCTCGGTCAGCAAGGCCTCGATGCGGTGCGGCGCCTCGAACAGCACCAGCGCGCGGGGCTCTAGCGTTGCTTGGCGCAGCGCAGCGGCACGGTCGGCGCCCTTGGCGGGCAGGAAACCGCCGAAGGCAAAGCCGGCGGTGCCATCGGGTTGCGGGGCCACACCAGCGGCGCTCAGCGCGGTGACCACGGCGCTGGCGCCGGGCAGCGGCACCACGCGGTGGCCTGCGGCGCGGGCCTGGGCCACCAGCACCGCGCCGGGGTCGGAGATGGCGGGCGTGCCGGCATCGCTCACATAGGCCACGCGCTCGCCAGCGGCCAGGCGCGCCAGCACCTTGGCGCTGGCCTCACGCTCGTTGTGTTCGTGCAGGGCGATCAAGGGTTTGTCCAGCCCCAGGTGGCGCAGCAGGCCGCCGCTGACCCGCGTGTCCTCGCAGGCCACGGCGTCCACCAGCGCCAGCACGTGGATGGCGCGCAGGCTGAAATCGGCAAGGTTGCCGATGGGCGTGGCCACCACGTACAGTGCACCGGCCGGGTGTTGCTGGTGGCCAGCGGCCTCGGCGGCGGCGGCCAACAATGAGGGAGCGGGGGTGGCCATGTTCAGGAAGGATGGTGCCGGGCGGCAGGCCGATGACAGGCGGGACGCACTCGCCTCGGGCGCGCGTGCGGAAGACCAGGCCCTGGCGCACCTGCTATCGAAGGGCTTGAGGCTGGTGGAGCGCAATTATCGGGTCGCGCGCGGCCCTTCCAAGCGCGGCGGCGAGATCGACCTCATCATGCTTGCCCGCGACGGCACCCTGGTGTTCGTGGAGGTGCGCGCACGCGGTGACGCCTCGCACGGCGGCGCGGCGGCCAGCATCAGCTTTGCCAAGCGCAGCAAGCTGATCCGCGCGGCCCAGCACTACCTGCTGCGCTGCGAGGTGCTACCGCCCTGCCGCTTCGACGTGGTGGCGCTGGATGAAGGCCGGCTCACCTGGCTGCAAGCTGCCTTCGACGCCGCTTGAAACACCTTGGCCACCGCGGCGGCGGAACTTGTCGTTGCACCTGCAGACCAACCGGCGAGATGGATGCCCCGCTTATCATGGAGGGACATGCTCGAACCCCGCATACAACAGCACTTCTTCGAATCTGCCGACCTGCTTTACCAGGTTGCTGAAAACCTCTCCCGCCCGCTGGCGGACGCGGCCCAGGTGGCTGTGGCCTGCCTCACCTCGGGCGGCAAGTTGCTGGCAGGTGGCACGGGTGGTGCCCAAATGTTGGCCCAGCTGATGTGCAGCGTGTTGATGACCCGGATGGAGCGCGAGAGGCCAGCCTTGGCGGCGGTGGCGCTGAGTGGCCACCACAGCCTGGCGCCCTATCCGGCGGAAGGCCTGGGGTCTGTCGAGCACGAGCTGGGCCTGGCGCAGCAGGTGATGGCCCTGGGCCAGCCTGGCGATCTTCTGGTGCTGTTCAGCCTGGCCTCGCATGACCCGGCCGCCGAGGCCGCGATCCGCGAGGCCCATGCCAAAGACATGAGCGTTGTGCTGTTCGGGGCCGGCCTGAGCGCCCCCTGGCATGCGCTGCTGGCCGAGACCGATGTGTGGATCGCTGTGCCGCACGAACGTGCGGTACGAGCGATGGAGTTGCAGTTGCTGGCGCTGCACGCGCTGTGCGACGCGATCGATGTGCAATTGCTGGGCGAGGCGGATGCCGCCTGATCGCCCGGATTCTGGAGAACTGACGAGATGATGCAACGCAAGCTGCGTGTGATTCCCCTGGTGGCCGCGATGGCCGCCGTGTCGGCCCTGTCGGCCTGTGCGCCACTGCTGCTGGGTGGTGCTGCCGTCAGCGGCGCGTTGATGGTGAACGACCGCCGCACCTCGGGCACACAGCTCGAGGACGAGGCAATTGAGCTCAAGGCGGCAAGCCGCTTGCGCGATGCCCTGGGCGACACCGCCCACCTCAACATCACCAGCTACAACCGCGTCGTGTTGGTGACCGGTGAAGTGGCCACCGACGCGGACCGTGCCAAGGTGGAGCCTACCGTGCAGCCGATCGAGAACGCGCGCTCGGTGGTGAACGAGGTGGCGGTGGCGGGCAAGAGTTCGCTCACCTCGCGCTCGAACGACGTGCTGATCACCACCAAGGTCAAGTCGTCGTTGCTCGACGCCAAGGACATCCAGGCCCAGGCGGTGAAGGTGATCACCGAGCGCGGCAACGTCTACCTGATGGGCCGCGTGACCGAACGCGAAGCCAGCCGTGCGGTGGAACTGGCACGCGGCGTGAGCGGCGTGCAAAAGGTGGTGCGCGTGTTCGAGATGCTGACCGAGGATGAGCTCAAGGCGCTGCAGCCGCCGGCGGTCAAGAAGTAGCTGGGGCACCGTCATTCCCGCGAAGGCGGGAATCCATGAGTGCCGCTGAACCTGCCGGATTCCCGCCTTCGCGGGAATGACGGAGAGGCCCCTACTTCAGCCGCCTGATCAGGCTGGAAGTGTCCCAGCGGTTGCCACCCATGCCTTGCACGTCGGCATAGAACTGGTCCACCAGGGTCGTCACCGGCAGCCTGGCGCCGTTGCGGCGGGCCTCGTCAAGCACCAGGCCCAGGTCCTTGCGCATCCAGTCCACAGCGAAGCCGAAGTTGAACTGGTCGTCCACCATGGTCTTGCCGCGGTTGTCGAGCTGCCAGCTCTGCGCGGCGCCCTTGCCAATGACATCGAGCACCTGCTTCATGTCCAGCCCGGCCTTCTGGCCAAAGGCCACAGCCTCGGACAGCCCCTGCACCAGGCCGGCGATGCAGATCTGGTTCACCATCTTGGCCAGTTGGCCGGCACCGCTTTCGCCCACGCGCGTGACTGCCTTGGAAAAGGCCATGGCCACGGGCTGCAGGGCCGCGAACGGTGCGGCGTCGCCACCGCACATCACGGTGAGCGCGCCGTTCACCGCGCCAGCCTGACCCCCGGAGACGGGTGAGTCGACGAAGTGCAGGCCTGCAGCCAGTCCAGTGGCGTACAGCTCGCGCGCCACCTCGGCTGAGGCGGTGGTGTGGTCGCAAAAGATGGCGCCGGCGGCCATGCCGGCAAAGGCGCCGTCAGTGCCCAGCACTACCGAGCGCAGGTCGTCGTCGTTGCCCACGCAGGCAAACACGATGCTGGCGCCCTGCGCGGCGTCACGCGGCGTGGCGGCCATGGCGCCACCGTACTCGGCCACCCAGGCCCGGGCCTTGGCGGCGGTGCGGTTGTAGACGGTGACCTGGTGGCCGGCACGCTGCAAATGGCCGGCCATGGGGTGGCCCATCACGCCCAGGCCCAGGAAGGCCACGCGTTGCGGGGCGATGGGCTCGTAGCTGCGGGAGGGAGCACTCATCTCAGACGATCTTCATGTGTTCGGTGCCAGCGGCCAAGTCGGTGACGCGGGCGCGCTTGCTGTTGAGCTTGAACTGCAGGCGCAGGTCGTTGACGGAATCGGCGTTGCGCAGCGCGTCTTCGAAGGTGATCTTGTGCGACTCGTAGAGGTCGAACAGCGCTTGGTCGAAGGTTTGCATGCCCAGCTCGCGCGAGCGTTTCATCAGATCCTTGATCTCGCCCACCTGTCCCTTGAAGATCATGTCGGCCAGCAGCGGCGTGTTGATCATCACCTCCACGGCGGCGATGCGGCCCTTGCCCTCCTGCTTGGGCAGCAGGCGCTGCGAGATCATGCCTTTGAGGTTCAGCGACAAGTCCATCAGCAACTGGTCGCGCCGCTCTTCGGGGAAGAAGTTGATGATGCGGTCGAGTGCCTGGTTGGAGCTGTTGGCGTGCAGCGTGGCCATGCAAAGGTGACCGGTCTCGGCGAAGGCCACGGCCAGCTCCATGGTTTCGCGGTCGCGGACTTCGCCCATCAGGATCACGTCGGGTGCCTGGCGCAGCGAGTTCTTCAGCGCGGCCTCCCAGCTGTCGGTGTCGATGCCGATCTCGCGCTGGGTGACGATGCAATTCTTGTGCGGGTGCACGAACTCCACCGGGTCCTCGACGGTGATGATGTGGTCGAACGCATTCTCGTTGCGCCAGTCCACCATGGCGGCCAGCGAGGTGCTCTTGCCCGAGCCGGTGGCGCCCACCATGATGACCAGGCCGCGCTTGGTCATGGCCATCTCCTTGAGCACGCGCGGCAGGCCCAGCTCGTCAATGGTGGGGATCAGGGCCGGGATGGTGCGCAGCACCATGCCCACATGGCCTTGCTGCATGAAGGCGCTGACACGGAAGCGGCCTATGCCCTGTGGCGAGATCGCGAAGTTGCACTCCTTGGACTTCTCGAACTCGGCGGCTTGCTTGTCGTTCATGATGGCGCGGGCCAGCGCGATGGTGTGCGAGCCGGTGAGCGGCTGCGGCGAGACCTTGGCCACCTTGCCGTCGACCTTGATGGCGGGCGGGAAATCGGCCGTCAGGAACAGGTCGGAGCCGTTGCGGGTGACCAGCAGGCGCAGCAGGTCGTTGACGAATTTGGATGCCTGATCGCGTTCCATGGTGCGTATCTCCGCAGGGGTCTGGTTGGTCAGCCGTGTTGCGGCCGGGTCTGGGCGCGCATGCGGGCGTGGGCCTGGCGCAGCCGTATCGACAGCTTCTTGCCCATCCAGGCGTGCAGCGCGGCGGCCAGGCGTGGGTCGTCGGCCAGCATGCGGTCAAGGGCCTGGGCCGACACCACGGCCAGCGTGACGGGCGAGATGGAGGTCCAGGCCGCGATGCGGGTTTCGCCCACCAGGCCGGTGAGGTCGCCCAGCATGTCGCCGGCATAGGCCTCGCCCAGGCGGCGCTGCTCGCCCGAAGGCTGTTGCCGGATCTCCACCAACTTGCCGTTCAGCACGATCATCACGTGGTCGCCCTGCTCGTTCTGGCCGATGACCAGCTTGCCTTGGCCCAGTTGCACGTAGCTCAGGTAGGCACACAGCTTGGCCAATGCCGCTTCGCCCAGCAAGGCCATGGCCGGGTCGTGGGCCAGCAGGCGTGTGAGCAGGGCGCAGCCCTGGGCGGCATCGAAGGGCTGGGCGCCAATGTCGGCCGCGCGGCGGTCCCAGTCCACCATCAGTTGCGTGTCGGCGTGGCGGTCAACGAACTGCGTGGCCACGAAGCCCGAGTCGTCGGGAAACGTTGGCCTGGCCGTGGCGGGGCTGAGCAGGCGCTTGAGGAAGGCGAGCACGGTGGTGGGCGGGAAAGTTTTGTCGGAACTTTTCCGGCCTAGCCGGGAAAGTTCTCAGGGAACTTGGCGCGGGTGCGCGCCTCGCTGGGCGCGATGAGGTTGCGGCGCACCAGGTCGGCCAGGTTCTGGTCCAGCGTCTGCATGCCCTGGTTCTGACCGGTCTGGATGGACGAATACATCTGCGCCAGCTTGTTCTCGCGGATCAGGTTGCGGATGGCGGCGGTGCCCAGCATCACCTCGTGTGCGGCCACGCGGCCGTTGCCGTCCTTGGTCTTGCACAGGGTCTGCGAGATCACGGCCACCATGGATTCGGACAACATGGCCCGCACCATGTCTTTCTCGGCCGCCGGGAACACGTCCACCACGCGGTCTACCGTCTTGGCGGCGCTGGAGGTGTGCAGCGTGCCGAACACCAGGTGGCCGGTTTCGGCGGCGGTGAGGGCCAGGCGTATCGTTTCAAGGTCGCGCAACTCGCCCACCAAAATCGCGTCCGGGTCTTCGCGTAGCGCGGCGCGCAGCGCGTTGGAGAAGCTCAGCGTGTGTGGGCCGACCTCGCGCTGGTTCACCAGGCACTTCTTGCTCTCGTGTACGAATTCGATCGGGTCTTCGAGCGTGAGAATGTGGCCGTATTCGGTTTCGTTCAGGTGGTCGACCATGGCCGCCAGCGTGGTGGACTTGCCCGAGCCTGTGGGGCCAGTCACCAGCACCAGGCCACGCGGCTTCAAGGCGAGTTCGGCAAACACCGGCGGGCAGTTGAGCTGCTGCAGCGTCTGGATCTTGGACGGGATGGTGCGGAACACGGCCGAAGCGCCGCGGTTCTGGTGGAAGGCATTCACGCGGAAGCGCGCCAGGCCCTGCACCTCGAAGCTGAAGTCGCACTCCAGCGTGTCTTCGTAGATCTTGCGCTGGGTGTCGTTCATGATGTCGTACACCATGGCGTGCACGGCCTTGTGCGTCAGCGGGTCGACGTTGATGCGGCGCACGTCGCCATGCACGCGAATCATCGGTGGGAGGCCGGCCGACAAGTGCAGGTCAGAGGCCTTGTTCTTGACCGAGAAGGCCAGCAGTTGGGTGATGTCCATGGTGCGATCAAAGTGGGGCGCGCGGGCCAGCGTGGCATATGCTCAGGCTTCATGTTCAGTATCTCAGAGAACCTGCGCCAAGTGCGCTCCCGGCTGGCCCTGGCTTGTGCTGCTGCCCACAGGGGCGTGGACGATGTCACCTTGCTGGCTGTCAGCAAGACCTGTCCGGCCGAGGCGGTGCGTGCCGCCCATGCCGCCGGCCAGCGTGCCTTTGGCGAAAACTACGTGCAGGAGGCGCTGGACAAGATCGCCGCGCTGGCCGACATGCGCGCTGGGCTGGAATGGCATCTGATTGGCCCGCTGCAGTCGAACAAGACCCGCGTGGTGGCCGAGAGCTTCGACTGGGTGCATGCGGTGGACCGGCTCAAGATTGCCGAGCGCTTGTCGTCGCAGCGGCCACAACATTTACCAGCGCTCAACATCTGCTTGCAGGTGAATGTGAGCGGCGAGGCCAGCAAGAGCGGCGTGGCGCCGGCCGAGTTGCCTGCTTTGGCGCACGCGGTGGCCGGCTTGCCGAGGCTGCGGCTGCGCGGGCTGATGTCCATCCCTGAGCCCGTGGAGGGCCTGGGCGCCCAGCGGGCGCCGCACCGCGAGCTGCACCGCTGGTTTGACAAGCTGGTGCAGTCCGGGCTGGCGCTGGATACCTTGTCCATGGGCATGAGCGCCGATCTGGAGGCCGCCGTGCTGGAAGGCGCCAACCTGGTGCGGGTGGGCACGGCCATCTTTGGCGCACGGGCTCGCACTGGCGGCTGAGCTGTGTCAGTGCGTGGACGGCGGCACAGCGTTCAAGGCCAGGACGGCTGAGGTCAGGCAGCGGTCCCACCACAGCAACGAAACTTCTTGCACCAGGACACCGTGCTGCAGCTCGAAGCTGGAGTCCAGCCAATCGCCCACACCTGTGGGCAATGGTGGCAGGGTGGGGGCGGTGATGCAAAGTGTGCTGAGGGTCATGGCGGTCGTCCTTGGGGTGGGTGGCTGCGATGGAAGGCATGTTCGCCCGCCCTGTACCACACGCCCATCGCCCCGAGGGGGGTGTCCAGCCACCACCACCAACCCCCCCACGCGGGGGATGCTCAGAACGCCAGCGCCGTGCTGTTCTTGACCTCTTCCATCACCGCGTAGGTGCGGGTTTCGCGCACACCAGGCAGGGTCCAGATCACCTCGCCCACGAAACTGCGGTAAGCCGCCATGTCCGAGACACGGGTCTTGAGCAGGTAGTCGAAGCCGCCGGCCACCAGGTGGCACTCCAGGATCTCGGGCCGCACCTGCACGGCGGCGCGAAAGCTGTCCATCACGTCGTGCACCGTGCGGTCCAGCAGCACTTCCACAAAGACCATCAGCCCGGCCCCCAGCTTCACCGGGTTGAGCCGCGCCTCGTAGCCCAGGATGTAGCCCTCGCGGGTGAGGCGCTTGACGCGCTCCAGCACCGCCGTGGGCGACAGGTGCACCTCCTCGGCCAGCTTGAGGTTGCTGATGCGGCCGTCCTTTTGCAGCACGCGCAGGATGCGCAGGTCGATCTTGTCGGCGCTGCGCTCGGCCAGGGTTTGTTCAATTGGGGTGCTCATGCTGGCGAAAACTCCGTGTGTGCGCCAAAACTCCGAATCTTTCGCCGCGATTGTGGGCATACGCTACGCATCCCAACAGTAGTGTTTGCTCTGCCATGAACACCCCCACCACACCGTTCGTTCTGCCACCGCAAACCGCCCGCCTGCCCTCCCCCTACCGACCGGAAGCCCAGGCCCTGGCCGAGGCCAGGCTGCGCCTGGGCGCTGGACTGGACAGCGCGTGGTGGCTGCCGCCACGCCCTGGGTGGAAGCGGTACGGGCCCACCCGGCGCCGTTCTGGGCCATGGAGTCGCTGCTCAAGGAGTACCCCATCTCCAGCGCCGAGGGCCTGGCCCTGATGCGCCTGGCCGAGGCGCTGCTGCGCGTGCCGGATGTGGAAACGGCCATCGCGCTCACGGCCGATCAGCTCGGGCGCGGCGAGTTCGACAGCGGCGACGGCAGCAAGGGCTTGCTGGCGGGCCTCTCGGCCAGTGCCATCGCGCTCTCGAAGAAGTTCTTGCCCGACGCTGAATCCGGCTCGGGCCTGCTGGGTCGCTTAGGCGCGCGCACCGTGGTGGCCGCCACTGTGCGTGCCCTCCAGCTGCTGGGCCGGCAGTTCGTGCTGGGCCGCAGCATCAGCGAAGCCATGGCCGAAGCCGACGCCCAGCGCCAGGCCCAGCCCGGGCTGCGCTACTCGTACGACATGCTGGGCGAAGGCGCCCGCACAGACGCAGACGCGCTGCGCTACCTGCGCTCGTACCAGAACGCCATAGCGGTGATTGCCGGCAGCCCGGCCGGCGGCAAGGGCCCGGAGGCCTCGGACGGCATTTCCATCAAGCTCTCGGCGCTGTTCCCGCGCTATGAAGACGCACAGCGCGAGCGCGTCTTCGCCGAGCTGCTGCCGCGCGTGTGGACGCTGATCGAGCGCGCCGCGCCGGCCCACCTGAATCTCACCATCGACGCCGAGGAGGTGGACCGGCTGGAGCTTTCGCTGGAGCTGTTCGATGCGCTGGCCGCGCGTATCGCGCAGGTCTATCCGCTGTGGCGCGGCTTTGGCCTGGCCGTGCAGACCTACCAGACGCGCGCCCTGGCCGTGGTGGACGAAGTGGCGCGCATCGCCCGCGAGCACAAGCTGCGCTTCATGCTGCGGCTGGTGAAGGGGGCCTACTGGGATGGCGAGGCCAAACGCGCTCAAGAGCTGGGGCTGCCGGCCTACCCAGTGTTCACGCGCAAGCCGCACACCGACGTGGCCTACCTGGCCTGCGTGCAGGCGCTGCTGGGCCACCGCGAGCTCATCTACACCCAGTTCGCCACCCACAACGCCGGCACCATCGCCGCCATCCAGCTGATGGCGCAAGGCGTGGGCGCCGAGCCCGGCCGCCATTTCGAAATGCAGCGTTTGCACGGCATGGCCGAAGGCATCTACCGCGAGGTGATGAAGGACGGCCACACCGCCTGCCGCGTCTACGCGCCGGTGGGCGAGCACCGCGACCTGCTGGCCTACCTGGTGCGCCGCCTGTTGGAGAACGGCGCCAACTCGTCCTTCGTGCACCAGCTGGCCGACCCGCAGGTGGACCCGGCCGAGTTGTTGGCCTCGCCACTGTTGCTGGCGCACGCCGGCGAGCACGCTGAAGGTCTGCCCATGCCGGCGGACTTGTATGGCGCGGGTCGCCTCAATTCCACCGGCGCCGACCTGACCTGCCTGGCGCAGCGCGCGCCGCTGGACGCCGCCGTGCGCGGCACCGTGGTGCCCGCGGTGGCCATGGCCACGCACGAGCAGTGCGCCGCGGCCATGGCCACGCTGCAGGCCGGCTTTGCCAGCTGGGCCGAGCGTCCGCTGGCCGAGCGCGCCACCACCCTCCGCCGCGCCGGAGACATGCTCGACGCACGCCTGCCCGAGTTCTGTGGCCTGCTGGTCAAAGAGGCCCACAAGACCCTGGGCGACTGCGTGGCCGAGGTGCGCGAGGCGGTGGACTTCTGCCGCTACTACGCCGACCAGGCTGAACTGCGCCTGGCCGAGCAGCAGCTGCCCGGCCCCACCGGTGAGAGCAACACACTGCGCCTGCACGGCCGCGGCGTGTTCGTGTGCATCAGCCCCTGGAACTTCCCGCTGGCCATCTTTGCCGGCCAGGTGGTGGCCGCCCTGGTGGCCGGCAACACCGTGGCCGCCAAGCCGGCCGAGCAGACCCCTGCCGTGGCCCAGCGCATGGTGGCCCTGCTGTACGAGGCCGGTGTGCCCCCCGACGCGCTGCAACTGCTGCATGGCCTGGGCGAAACCGTGGGTGCGGCCCTGGTGGCCGACGCGCGCACCGCGGGCGTGTGCTTCACCGGCTCCACCCAGGTGGCGCGCCTCATCAACCGCACACTGGCGCTGAAAGACGGCCCCATCGTGCCGCTGATCGCCGAAACCGGCGGCCTCAACGCCATGGTGGTGGACAGCACCGCCCTGCCCGAGCAGGTGGTGGACGCCGTGGTGCAAAGCGCTTTCCGCTCGGCCGGCCAGCGCTGCTCGGCCCTGCGGCTGCTGTGCGTGCACGAGGGCATTGCCGACGGCGTCATCGAGATGCTGGGGGGCGCGATGGCTGAATTGCAGGTTGGCGACCCGGCCGAGCTGCGCTGCGACGTGGGCCCGGTCATCGACGACGAGGCCTTTGCCGGCATCCAGGCTCATGTGCAGCGCCTGAAGGGCGAAGCCAGGCTGTTGGGCGAAACGCCGGTGGCGTCAGCCTTCCCGCGCCTGGTGGCGCCGGTGGCCTTCGAGCTCAAAGCCATCGGCGACTTGAAGCAGGAGATCTTCGGCCCGGTGCTGCACGTGGTGCGCTGGGGACCTGGGCAAAGCGGCCCGGGGGCCGCGTGCGACGTGGAGGCCGTGGTGCGCGAGGTGAACGCGCTGGGCTATGGCCTGACCTTCGGCATCCAGACCCGCATCGACAGCCGCGCCGAGCGCCTGGCCAGGCTGGCCCGCATCGGCAATGTCTATGTGAACCGCAACATGATCGGCGCCGTGGTGGGCGTGCAGCCCTTTGGCGGCGAAGGCCTCTCGGGCACAGGCCCCAAGGCGGGCGGGCCGCACTACCTGTACCGCTTCTGTGCTGAGCAGACGCTGACCATCAACACTGCGGCGGCGGGTGGCAATGCGGCGCTGCTGGCGGGCACGGTCTGATCGCCTTGCCCGCGCAGTTCTCGCTCGTCATCCCGACCAGCATCCGCTCGTCATTCCCGCGCAGGCGGGAATCCATGGAATTTGAAGCTCCGAACTGGATTCCCGCCTGCGCGGGAATGATCTGGAAGACGCGGGGATGGCGGATCACAGCGCCACGCCCAGCACCAGCTCGGCGGCAGCCAGGTCTTCCAGCGCCGTGCCCACCGACTTGAACAGCGTGATGTCGCCTGCGTCGCGCCGGCCCGCGCGCTCGCCGCGCAGCAGCTCGGCCAGGTCGGCCACGATGTGCTCGCGGCTGATCACGCCGCGCGCCAGTGGCTGGGCCAGGTCGCCCGCTTCGGCCATCGCGCCGGTGTAGGTGTCCACCACCACACGGCTCAGGGCCACCGCCGCGTCGTCCACCTCGCGCATGTGGGGCTTGAAGCCACCCACCAGGTCGAGGTGGGTGCCGGGTTGCAGCCACTCGCCCAGCACCACCGGCTCGGTGGCGGTGGTGGCGCAGCTCACGATGTGGGCGGCGCGCACGGCGGCGGCCAGGTTGGGTGTGGCCTGTGCCGCCAGGCCCTCGGCGCACAGCTCGGTCGCCAGCCAATGGGCGGATTCGGGTCGGCGTGCCCACACCTGAATCGCCAAGCCCGGCCGCAAGGCCGCGTGGGCGCGCGCCATCCAGCCGGCCAAACGGCCGCCGCCCACAACGAGCAAGCGGTTGGCGTCGGGCTGGGCCAAGTGGCGTGCGGCCAGGGCCGACGTGGCGGCCGTGCGGCGCAAGGTCAGGGCCTCGCCGTCGAGCAACGCCAGCGGCTCGCCAGTGTGGCGGTCCATGGCCAGAACGCTGGCTTGCACCGTGGCCTCGGCGGCGGGCATCACCGTCACCAGCTTCACCACCAGCAGGCGCGGGTTCCAGGCCGGCATCAGCAGCAGCGTGTCTTGCGCCGACAGCGCATGGGCGTGGCGCAGCGGCACCTCGGCACCGGCACAGAAGGCGGCGTGAAGGTGGTCGGCCAGAGCAGCCCAGGGCAGGGCGGCGTGGACGGCATGAGCGTCGAGGATCCTCATGGCTCGACACTGTAGTCGCCACTGTCATCGGGCACCGCGCTACAGTGGTTGTTCCTATTCTCCACATCTGCCGGCCAAGCCATGAGCGACATCCCGCAAGACATCTACACCGAACCGAGCCCGATTGATGTGAACACCCTGGCCAACCTGGGCCCGCTGGCCCGCATGGCCGGCATCTGGGAGGGCAAGCGTGGCCTCGACGTGAAACCCAAGGCCGAGGGGCCGAAGAAGCAGGCCTTCCACGACCGCATCGAGCTGCAGCCCATCGACCCGGTGACCAACGGCCCGCAGCTGATGTACGGCTTGCGCTACCACCAGTTCGTCACCAAGCCCGACAACATCAAGACCTACCACGACCAGGTGGGCTACTGGCTGTGGGAGCCAGCCACCGGCCAGATCATCCACACGCTCACCATACCGCGTGGCCAGACGGCGCTGGCGGGCGGCACGGCCGCCGCCGACGCGAACGAATTTGAGCTCAGCGCCACCCAGGGGCTGGACACCTTCGGCATCTGCTCGGCCCCGTTCCTGGACGCGGCCTTCAAGACCGTGAGCTTCCGCATCAAGGTCAGCTTCAATGCCGACGGCAGCTGGGTCTACGACGAAGACACGGTGCTGAAGATCCGCGGCCAGGCAGAACTCTTCCACCACACCGACCGCAGCACCCTCAGCAAGGTGGCCGAGCCCACGCCCAACCCGCTGGCCCGGTGATGTGTCTGGCCGGAAACCGACCGGCGCCCCCGAGCCTCAGTGCATCAGCCTGGGGCCAGTCTGGCGCCGCAGCATCTCGGCCAATGATGCAAACACTTCGGGTGCCGACTGTTGCAGGTAGCAGGCCAGTTCGCGCACCTGCTCGGCGCTGATCTCCAGCGTGTCGTCCTCCAGCACCTGCAGCCGCTGCCAGCCGTGGCGGCTGCGCAAGGCGCCAAACACGCCCCCGGCCACCGCCACCAGCGCCAGGGCACCGAGCGGGCGCAGCAGGCATTCCAGCAGCTTGGCCTTCACGCTGGGTTCGGCTGAGCGGTACAGCTCGGCCACGCCATCGGCATGCGCCACAGCGCGCAGGCTGACGGCGGGTGCGGCGGAAAGTTCGGCAACGGCGGCGAGGGTGGACATGGCGGGCTCCCGGGGTGAGGGCGCGAAGACGGCGCGGAGAAACGTGATTCTCGGCAGCGCCAATGACCACTGTGTGTCGCCCTGGTAAGCAAGGGTGTCATTCGAAAACGCCAGCGCGCCGATAATCGCGGGTTTTGCGCACTGCAACAGGCTGCCCTGGCCTGCGCCGCCACCCGCCCATGTCCGCCGATCTCGCCACCAGTCCTTTGGCCAACGAGGTGCGCCGCCGCCGCACCTTCGCCATCATTTCTCACCCTGACGCCGGCAAGACCACGCTGACGGAGAAGCTGCTGCTGTTCTCGGGCGCGATCCAGATCGCCGGCTCGGTCAAGGCCCGCAAGGCCAGCCGCCATGCCACGTCCGACTGGATGGAAATCGAGAAACAGCGGGGCATTTCAGTGGCATCGAGCGTGATGCAGATGGAATACCGCGACTGCACCATCAACCTGCTCGACACACCCGGTCACCAAGACTTCTCGGAAGACACATACCGCGTGCTGACTGCGGTGGACGCGGCGCTGATGGTGATTGACGCGGCCAACGGCGTGGAGCCGCAAACCCGCCGCCTGCTGCAGGTTTGCCGCGCCCGCAACACGCCCATCCTCACCTTCGTGAACAAGATGGACCGCGAGGTGCAAGACCCGCTGGCGCTGATGGACGAGATCGAGCGCGAGTTGGGCATGACGGTGGTGCCCTTCACCTGGCCAGTGGGCATGGGCAAGTTCTTTGGCGGCGTGCTGGATCTGCGCAAGGACCAGATGCGTGTTTTCACCCCGGGTGAAGACCGCGTGGCCGGCGGCGAGGAGATCGTCGAAGGCCTCGCCAACCCGCTGCTGGGCGAGCGCTTTGGCGCCGCCTACGAGCAGGCGGCGGGCGAGATCGAGCTGGTGCGCGACGCCGCGCCGGCCTTCGACGAGGCCGAGTTTCTGGCGGGCCGCCAGACGCCGATGTTCTTCGGCTCGGCGGTGAACAACTTTGGCGTGCAAGAGGTGCTGGACGCGCTGGTGAACCTGGCGCCCCCGCCCGGCGAGCGCGCCGCCATCCAGCGCGTGGTGCACCCCGACGAGCCCAAGTTCAGCGGCGTGGTGTTCAAGATCCAGGCCAACATGGACCCGTCACACCGCGACCGCATCGCCTTCCTGCGCGTGGCCTCGGGCAAGTTTCAGCGCGGCATGCGCATGAAGGTGGTGCGCTCGGGCAAAGAGCTGCGGCCCAACACGGTAGTGACCTTCATGAGCCAGAAGCGCGAACTGCTGGACGAGGCCTACGCCGGCGACATCATCGGCATCCCCAACCACGGCGTGCTGCAACTGGGCGACACGCTCACCGAAGGCGAGACTTTGCAGTTCACCGGGCTGCCGTTCTTTGCGCCCGAGCTGTTCCGCGCCGTGGAAGTGGCCGATCCGCTCAAGACCAAGCAGCTGCGCGCCGGCTTGACGCAATTGGGCGAGGAAGGCGCAATCCAGGTTTTTCGCCCCATGCTGGGCGGCGTGCTGCTGCTGGGCGCCGTGGGCCAGTTGCAGTTTGAAGTGGTGGCGCATCGGCTCGAGCACGAGTACGGCGTGAAGGCCCGCATCCAGCCCGCACGCTACAACGTGGCCCGCTGGGTGACCTGCGATCTGGACGAAGGTGCCGCTGCCAGCGAGACGGAGTTGAAGCGCTTCATCGACGGCAACAGCCACCGCATGGCGCTGGACGCTGTGAACGCACCCACGCTGCTGCTGGAATATGCCGGCGAGCTGCGCGCCATTCAAGAGAACTGGCCCAAGATCAAGTTCCACGCGCTGCGCGAGCACGCGGGGCTGGTGTTTCAGCAGCGCATGGGCGATTGACGGCTTGCCTCGGTCGGCCCGCTCTGGCTGGCGCAGGCCAGCGAGCTGATCTGGCTCAGAACTTGTCCCACCTGTTCCAGAAACCGAGCGATGACTTGAACTTGTATTGCTCGTCGATGTACTCGGCCAGTTTCTTGTCCCAGTTTTCCTTGAAGAAGGACATGAAGGAGTCGAGGGGCTGCTTGGCGTCTTTCTCCAACATTTTGCGTTCCATCTCCACGTTGTTGTAGTCGCGCTGTGCTTTGGCCAGAGCCTTCTCCAGGGCCTCGGCTTCCAGCTTGATCTTCTTGTCGGTCGCGGCGGCCTTGAAGCGCTGGGCGTTGGCCTTTTCATCCTTGCGCAGTTGGTCGAGGTACTTCTCGGCATCGGCGGCCTTGCGGGCGCACATGTCGTATTGCCTGGCGTAGTCTTGGGCGACTTTGAGGGAAAAGTCTCCACTGGCGAGGATTTCTTCCAGGGTCTTGCGCCGAGCGGCCAGGGCCATGCCGGCATCTTTCAGCCCGTCGGTGATGTCTTTGCCGCCATTGAGCGCTGAGAGGTATTGCTTCTTCAGGGCGTCGACGCTGCCCCTGGCCTTCTTGTACTCGGTGTCGAACTCTTTGGCGGTCTTGATGATGTCGTCGGAGATGCCTGCCATGGTGGCTCCTGTTCGGGGTGAGTCCAGGGACCGCTTTTGTAGGGCCGGGCAGCGGCGCCGAGTAGTGCCGAAAGTGAGTCGGTGATGGCGTAGGCCGCAAGGTGCATGAATTGGCCAGGCACCCCAGCAGCGCGCCAAGCCCTTGATTTCACAGAGCTTTGCGCTTGCCGCAGTCGAAGTTGTACAGAATTTCTGTACTTCGACGCGTGTTTTGGCCGGCCTGGCGCCACGCAAAACACCTTGGCTGAGGCCAAGGCCTTGATTCTTCAGAGCATTTCCCGCAGGCCACGCTTGTGGCACGGCGTATGCGTTGCCATGGGCAAGCAACGAGACGCAGAGCGAGGAAAACAAAATGACGAACACGGCAAGGATCCTGGTGGTTGACGACGAAGAAATCGTCCGCCTCAGCCACCTCCGCACGCTGTCCAGCGAACACTGCAAGGTCGAAGCCGTGTGGAACGGCCGCGATGCCCTGCAGGCCATGGGCCAACAAGCCTACGACCTGGTGTTGCTGGACCTGCGCATGCCGGGCATGGATGGCCTGAGCGTGCTCAAGGCCATCAAGCAGAACTGGCCCGAGAGCGAGGTGATCGTGATCACGGGCTACCCCGAAATTGAATCGGCCAAGCAGGCGACGCGCCTGGGGGCCTACGACTACCTGGCCAAGCCGGTGGGTCCCGATGAAGTGATCAGCGCTGCCAACGGTGCCATGTTGCACAAGCGCTGGGCACTGCACCGCGACCCGTCTCCCGCCTCGAACGAAACCATGACATCAAGCTGTGGCTGCTAGCCGGCAGGTCTGCCGACTCAGCCGTCGATCCAAGGAGTAAATCATGAGTGCGCTGCTGAAAAGAGTGTTGGTCGTTGATGACGACCCAGTGGTTGGCAAGAGCTTCAACCGTGTTTTGTCGCAAAAGGGTTATGTGGTCGTGACCGCGCAAGATGGTCGCGAGGCCCTGAGCAAGCTGCAGGACGGTGACTACGACGTGGTCTTCACCGACATCCGCATGCCTGGCATGGACGGCCTGGAATTGGCCGAACAGGTCAAGGCCCGCAAGTCGTGGACGCCGGTGGTGATCGTGACCGGCTTCGGTTCGCAAGCCAACGAGGCGCGCGCCAAGGCGGCCGGGGTCAGCGCCTTCCTGCACAAGCCCCTGACGCCTGAGCAGATCGAGGCGTCGGCCCTGCAGGCCATGGCGCAACCTGTGATGCCTACCGCCACGCACGCCGCCAACGTCGCGGCCGTGGACATCACCCAGACCATCGCCGGCTTGCACGCCGAAGTGGGCAGGGGCAGCGAAGAGAACCTGAAGAAGCTCGGCCTGCTGGTGGCTGCGCCCTTCATCGGCCTGGCCTACTTCCTGGCCCTGCCTTTCGTCGGCTTGGCTCTGCTGGCCGGCATGGGTGTGAAGGCCGGGGCAGAAAAGTTCATGAAGGCCGAGACCCGCGCGCAGGTCTGGCAAGTGGCGCAGATCCTGGCGGCACCGTTCATCGGCCTGGCCTTTGTGATGCTGGCCCCCTTCGTGGGCCTGGCGATCCTGGGTGGCATGGTGCTGAAGCTGATCGCCCAGCGCCTGATGACCCGGCAAACGCTCACCTTCCTGAAGAACGTGGCCCTGTTCTTTGCCGCGCCCTTCATCGGCCTGGCCTACATCACCCTGCTGCCGCTGGCCGGCCTGGGCACCCTGGCCTGGATAGGCCTGCGCCAGAAGAACAACAAGGCTGAACCGCAGTGAGCTTGACGACGAGTAAGACAAGCTCTGGAGGTTCTCACTAGGATGACCCGCACGCCCCCTCGCAATCGCGACGGGGCGTGTGTTCGGTCACCTGAATGACCGATGGGAAGTGCCATGAAACGCTCTCACGCGATCGGCCAAAGCAGGCTTGCCCGCTTTCCCGCATCTTGGCTGGCTGCAGGCCTGATGGCCGTTGCGCTGGCCGCATCCGCTCCGGCATCCGCCGCCAGCGCAGATGATCTCTCCAGCGAAACCCGCGCCTGCCTGGATTGTCACGACAAGCCGGTGCTGAACAAGGCGCTGGACAACGGCGAAACCCTCTCACTGGCCATCTCGGCCCCGGCCTACGCAGCGTCCCGGCATGGCGAAACCGACTGCACCGATTGCCACTCGGATGTCGACGACCCCGCCCACGGCAAGACCAAGAAGGCCATCAAGAGCCGCCGCGACTACGCCGTGGGCATGGGCGACAGCTGCAACGATTGCCACAAGCGCCAGGTCAAGGCCTATGACGACGGCGTGCATGCGGCCATGGTCAGTGCCGGTAGCGACAAGGCGCCGGTCTGCGCTGATTGCCACAACCCGCACACCCAGCCCAACGTCAAGCAGGCCCAGCCCATAGACGCCACGCCCTGCGCCCAGTGCCACAAGGAAATCTTCAAGGCCTATGCCAAGGACGTGCACGGCCAGGAGCGCGCCGCCAGGGGCAAGGCGGCCCCCAGCTGCGCCGATTGCCACAAGGCCCATGCCGTTAAGGCCGCCTCGTTTGGCACCGGCATCAAGGACGCCTGCCTGGCCTGCCATGAAAACGCCGTGGCGCAGCACCAGGAATGGCTGCCCAACGCGGCGCGGCACTTCGAGGCCATCTCCTGCCCGGCCTGCCATGCACCCAACGCCAAGCGCCGCGTCAATCTGCGGCTGATCAATGCCAGCACGCAAGCCCAGCTCAGCGAGAAGAAGGGCGTGCCCCTGTTCGAGGAGCGCACCACCGCCGCCGACACGGCCAACATGGGCCTGGACGAGCGCGCCCTGCTCAGTTTGCTGAAGGAGTTCAACCAGGGCAGTGGCAACGACAAGGTCGTGCTGCAAGGACGGCTGGAGGTGAGCGCTGGCGTCGAGGCCCACCAGATCAGCGACAAGGAGCATGCCATCAAGGATTGCGACGCCTGCCACCGCTCTGGTGCCGAGCCCTTCCAGAGCGTCACCCTCACCATCGCCGGGCCGGACGGCCGGCCGCTGCGCCACGGCGTGCAAGAGAAGGTGCTGACCTCGCTGACCTCGATCGACTCGGTGCGCGGCTTCTACGCCATCGGCGCCAGCCGCATCAAGCTGCTCGACGTGCTGCTGGTGCTGGTGGTGCTGGGTGCCGTCAGCGTGCCGGCGGCGCACATGAGCCTGAAGTGGTACTTCCGCCGCCGCCGCGCACAAGAAGAAGCGGCGAAGAGCACGATGCAGGATCGCAATGCGAACTAGCTGGACACCATCATGACCAAGCTCTACATCAACCCCTTGCCCGTGCGCATCTGGCACTGGGTCAACGCCCTGGGCTTTGTGCTGCTCATTGCCACCGGCCTGCAGCTGCGCTACACCGGCGCCGTGCAGGTGCTCGAATTCAAGACCGCAGTGCAGGTGCACAACTGGATCGGCTTTGTGCTCATCGCCAATTTCTTCATCTGGCTGGGCTTCTACCTGTTCACCGACAAGATCAAGGTCTACCACCCCGAGCTGAGCCCGGCCAAGCACTTCAAGCAAACCTTTCGCCAGATGCAGTTCTACGGCTACGGCATCTTCCGCGGCGACCCCAACCCGCACCAGGTCAGCGCCTACCGCAAGTTCAACCCGCTGCAGAGCGTGATGTACCAGATCGTGATGATGTTGGTGGTGCCGCTGCAGTTCTACACCGGCGTGCTGCTGTGGGACGTGGCGCGCTTCTCGGCGCAAGTGCAGATGCTGGGCGGCCTGCGGGTGGTGGACACCTTGCACGTGCTGTGCTTCATCTTCTTCAGCGGCTTCATCATCGTGCACGTCTACCTGTGCACCCTGGGCCACACCCCACTGGCCCACTTCAAGGCCATGTTCACTGGCTATGAAGACGTGGACGAAGAGGGCGAGCCGGCGGCCGGGCACTGAAACACAGCCAGCCGATGGGTGTCGGTGACCTGCGGCGCTTTGCCGTCATCCCCGCAGCCCTCCGCCGTCATTCCCGCGAAGGCGGGAATCCATGTCTTTGGGCAACGCTGAATAGGCGCCGGCAATTCAAACGGACGATGCTCCGCAGAGATTCTCGCTGTTGAGCGCAAGGCTCGATCTGGCGGCCTGCTCAGCCGTTGCCGCCTGACGCCAACTGGTCATCACCCACGCTGGGCACCAATGATGGCCTGCCTACGATCAGCGGGTCCACCGAGCCCATGACTTCGAGGTTCTTCTTGCCATATGGCATGCGGTGCAGCACAAAGCGCATGGCGTTCAGCCGCGCGCGCTTCTTGCAGTCGCTCTTGATCACCGTCCAAGGCGCGTCCGACGTATCGCAGTGCAGGAACATGGCCTCCTTGGCGCGGGTGTAGTCGTCCCACTTGTCCAGGCTGGCCATGTCGATGGGGCTGAGCTTCCACTGCTTGAGCGGGTGCAGCTTGCGCTCCTTGAAGCGGCGGCGTTGTTCGTCGCGGCTGACCGAGAACCAGAACTTGAACATGTGCACGCCCGAGCGCACCAGTTGGCGCTCAAACTCGGGCACCTGGCGCAGGAACTCGTCGTATTCCTGGTCTGTGCAAAAGCCCATCACGCGCTCCACGCCCGAGCGGTTGTACCAACTGCGGTCGAACAACACGATCTCGCCTCGGGTGGGCAAATGCGAGATGTAGCGCTGGAAGTACCACTGGCCGCGCTCCACTTCACTGGGCTTCTCCAGCGCCACCACGCGCGCACCGCGAGGGTTGAGGTGTTCCATAAAGCGTTTGATGGCGCCGCCCTTGCCGGCCGCGTCGCGGCCCTCGAAGATGATGACCACACGCTGGCCGGTCTCCTTCACCCAAGCCTGCAGCTTCAGCAACTCCACCTGCAGCCGGTACTTCTGCTTTTCGTAGACCTTGCGCGAGAGCAGGTGTTTGTAGGGGTAGGCGCCATCGCGCCAGCCGGGCGAGAGTTCCAGGTCGGGGTCGAGCGCGCCGGGCAGCTTGGGCGGCTTGGGGGCGGCCAGCGAGCGGCGCAAGGCCTTCACGTCGTCCGGCGAGGCCCCGTTCACCATGGCCTGCACCTGGCTCAGCAGGTCAGCGCTCTCGGCCTTGCCCTGGCTGGCCTTGATGGCGTCGCGTATCACCTCGGCTTGCACCACGTGGGCGGCGGCCATGGCCTCTTGGGCGGCGAAGTTCTGGCGGCCCTTGGCGGTCTTGCGCGGGGTCACGTCACCCTGGGCGGCCACGCGGGGCGCCTTGGAGGGCGGGGCGGCCGCCTTGCGGGTGGCGGGCTTGGCAGCGGGTTTGGCGTTCTGGCGCGGGGCTTTGGTTCGGGCGGTGGTGGCCATGGTCTTGTGGAAGCAGGTTCCCTGGGGCTGAAGCCAATGATCTTAGTGCGGCTTTTGCAGGGCACAAAGCTGGCGGCGCGCGGGCACGCCACTTTCGCCACAGCATGTGAAACTCCGGCCCCATGCCCAACCCGCCCCTGCAGTCCTGGCCGCTGGCCCCGTTGCCCATCCTGGCTGCCCTGCGCGGCGTGCTGACCGACATCGACGACACCCTCACCCGGGACGGCGCCATCGAGCCCGCCGCGCTGGCGGCGCTGCAACACTTGCGCGATGCCGATGTGCCGGTCATCGCCATCACTGGCCGCCCGGCGGGCTGGAGCGAGCCCTTCGTCCTGGACTGGCCGGTGGCCGCCATCGTGGCCGAGAACGGCGCCGTGATGCTGCGCCGCGAGGGCGCAGGCCTGCGGTACGACTTCGTGCAGAGGGCCTCCGAGCGAGCCGGCAACTTCGCCCGGTTGCAAGCCTGCGCCCAGGACGTGCGGCGGCGTGTCCCTGGCGCCACGCTGGCCACCGACAGCTCGGGCCGCCTGACCGACATCGCAGTGGACCACAGCGAGTTCGCGCAGCTCTCTGCCTTGCAAATCGAGCATGTGCTGGCCGTGATGCGCGAGCACGGTTTGACAGCCACCGTCAGCTCCATCCATGTGAACGGCTGGATAGGCACGCACAACAAGTGGACGGCCGCCGCCTGGGCCGTGCAAACCGTGCTGGGCGAGGCCTTTGACCCGCACCGCTGGCTCTACGTGGGCGACTCCACCAACGACCAACTGATGTTCCGCCACATACCCCTCAGCGTGGGTGTGGCCAACATCGCGCGCTTCGTGCCGCAGCTGACGGACCTGCCGGTCTGGGTCACGGCTGCGGAGCGCGGGCAGGGCTTTGCCGAGGTGGCCGAGCGGGTGCTGCAGGCAAGAACCGCTGGCTAGAGCTGCAGGAAGGCGCTGATGCGCGCCAGCTCGTCGTCCAGCGCCGTGCCGAAGGCCTTTTCACGAGGGCGCCTGTTCACGAAGCCGATGTCGGGCTGCAGCGCGCTGTCCTTCACGGCCAGGTTGCCCCAGCCGATCACCGCGCCGCGCCACAGCAGCGGCAGCGCGTAGTAGCCGCGCACCCGCTTGGGCGCGGGGGTGTAGGCCTCGAAGCGGTAGGCCCAGCCCCAGAAACGCTCGAAGCGCGGCCGGTCCCAGACGATGGGGTCGAAGGGGGCGAGCAGCCGCACTTCGTCATCGAGCGCCCAGCGCTTGGCGGCAGGTTTGTCGCCGGCTGGCCAGTACCAGCGTGCGCCCTCCACCTCGGCGGATGCCAGCCTGGCCTTGGCACGGCGCAGTGACGCCGCGCGCTCGCCCTGCCACTGCGGCGCGCCGAACACCAACCGGCTCACCAGGTGGCTCAGCGTGGTGGCCGGCAGCGGGGCGTACTTGCCCACCACCACGTCCACCAGCGCATCCATTGCGGCGGCGGGGTCGGGGTGTGGCGGCGTGGCCTCGCGCGGTGCGTACAGGCGCGTGCCGCCTTCGCGACGGGCCACGCGCAGCAAGCCGCGGTAGTGCATGCTGTCCAACAACTGCGTGCTGGCGTTGGACGAGCCACCGAACCAGTTGGTGGCCTTGCCATGCTGAAACTCGGCGTCCACCTCGCGCGGATGCACCACGCCGCGCTCGCGCACGAAAGCCAGCACCGCCTCGGCCTTCTTCCTTTGCGCGGCGGGCCACACGCGCCGCGCGGTGCGTGGGTGCATCAGTGCGTGCAGCGCGGGCGTGACAAAGCCGTAGTTGATGAAGAAGTCCTCCTCCACCGCCAGCTTGGGGTAGCGCCGCTCCAGGTCCCCCGCCAGGTAGCCCTTCACGCGGTGGCGCAGCGTCAGGTCTTGGGCACGGGCCGGGGCGCGTATCGGGTCGGCCTGCACAAAGCCCAACTTCGCCAGGGCCTGGGGAAGGGTGGTGGCGTTGAACAGGCTGCGCGCGACCGCGTAGCGGCGCAGCTCATCAAGTGTGGGCATGGGCATGGGGCCGAATCATGCCGCAGCCCTCCGTTTCCACGTCACCACCGCCATTCCCGCGAAGAGCTGCTGGGATGGCTGCAATGCGCCGTCAGCCGCGCCTCAGACCTTGCCAAACTCGTCGCCCAGCTCTTTGGCGCGCACGGCGGCAGCCGTCATGGCTTGCAAGAATGTGTCCTTCAAGCCCTGCGCCTGCAGCACATTCAAGGCTGCGTAGGTGGTGCCGCCTTTGGAGGTGACGCGCTCGCGCAGCACCTCGGCTGGCTCGGGGGATTGCCTGGCCAGCGCCGCCGACCCGGCCACGGTGGCGGTGGCCATCTGGCGGGCCTGGGCCGGGTCCAGGCCCAGCGTCACGCCGGCTTCGGCCATGGCCTCGATCACGTAGAACACATAGGCCGGGCCCGAGCCCGACAGCGCGGTCACCGCGTCCAGGTCTTCTTCTTTCGGTACCCACAGCGTGGTGCCGGTGGGCATCAGCAATGAATCCACAAAGGCCTTCGCGGCCTCGGTTACTTCAGGGCGGGCAAACAGGCCGGTCATGCCCTGGCCGATCAGCGCCGGCGTGTTGGGCATGCAGCGCACCACGCGCTCGGTACCGGTGGCGCGAGCCACCGCGTCGGAGCGAATGCCGGCCATCACCGAGAGCTGCAGGGCCTGGGCGATGAAGGGAGCGCAGGGTGCGGCGGCCTCCTGGAACATCTGCGGTTTGACGGCCCAGACCACGGTGGCGGCCCGCGCCAGCGCTGGCTTGGCGCTGGGCAGCACGGGCACGCCAAACTGCTCTCGCACCCGCTGGGCCTGGGCCTCGAAGGGCTCCACCACGACGATGCGGTGCGCGTCCATGCCGGCCTGTATGAGCCCGCCGATGATGGCGCTGGCCATGTTGCCGCCGCCGATGAAGGCCACACCATCGTGGGTGGCGGATGAGGGTGTGTGGTGGTGCGTCTGGCTCATGCCGCGAGTGTAGAACCCGCGCTCCTGCTGCACCGCCGCATGAGGGCCCACTGCATCAACCATGCAAAGCTTGCATGGCGGAAGGTGACAAATTCGGCGGCCCCCGGCATAGAGTGCCCACCATGTCACGCCACCCCGCTCACGAGGCCGGATCGCGGGGCTTGACCCTCAACGGAGACCTTCGCTCATGACCGAACCCCTGTCCTACGTCCACCCCACCCCCGACAGCCCCTGGGGCACCTACTTGATGCAGGTGGACCGTGTGGCGCCCTACCTGGGCCACCTGGCGCGCTGGATCGACACGCTCAAGCGCCCCAAGCGTGCGCTGATCGTCGACATCCCCATCGAGCTCGATGACGGCACCATCGCCCACTTCGAGGGCTACCGCGTGCAGCACAACATGTCGCGCGGGCCGGGCAAGGGCGGTGTGCGCTACCACCCCGACGTGACGCTGGAAGAGGTGATGGCGCTGGCGGCCTGGATGAGCGTGAAGAACGCGGCCGTGAACCTGCCCTACGGCGGCGCCAAGGGCGGCATCCGGGTCGACCCCGCGCTGCTGTCGCTCAAAGAGCTGGAGCGCATGACGCGCCGCTACACCAGCGAGATCGGCATCATCATCGGCCCGCAGCAAGACATTCCTGCGCCCGACGTCAACACCAACCCCCAGGTGATGGCGTGGATGATGGACACCTACTCGATGAACACCGGCACCACCGCCACCGGCGTGGTCACCGGCAAGCCCATCCACCTGGGTGGCTCGTTGGGCCGCGTGAAGGCCACCGGCCGCGGCGTGTTCGTCACCGGCCGTGAAGCGGCTCGCCGCATCAACCTCGACCTGAACGGCGCCCGCGTGGCGGTGCAGGGCTTTGGCAACGTGGGCTCGGCGGCGGCCGAGCTGTTTGCCCAGGCCGGTGCCAAGATCGTGGCCGCGCAAGACCACACCGGCTGCATCCACAACGCCAATGGTTTTGACATGGCCGAGCTGATGCCGCACGTCAAGTCCAACGGCGGCGTGGGCGGCTTCAAGGGTGCCGAACCCATGAAGAACGAGGAGTTCTGGGACACCGATTGCGAGATCCTGATCCCGGCCGCACTCGAAGGCCAGATCACCGCCGAGCGCGCCCGCCGCATCAAGGCCAGGCTGGTGCTGGAAGGCGCCAACGGTCCCACCGTGCCAGCTGGCGACGACGTGATGGCCGATCGCGGCATCCTGGTGGTGCCCGACGTGATCTGCAACGCTGGCGGCGTGACCGTGAGCTACTTCGAGTGGGTGCAAGACTTCTCCAGCTTCTTCTGGACCGAAGACGAGATCAACGTGCGGCTGGACAAGATCATGGTCGATGCGTTGAAGCGCATCTGGGCCCTGGCCGACCAGCACAAGATCACGTTGCGCACCGCCACCTTCGCGGTGGCCTGCGAGCGCATCCTGCAAGCGCGGGTGGAGCGCGGGCTGTACCCCTGAGCGGCGCAGGGCCATGAGAAAGGGCGGGCCCGCGAGGGCCCGCCCTTTTCATTGTGCGCGTCAGTGATCAATCAGCGGCGGCTCTGGCCCGCTGCTGCTGCTGTTGCCGGCGATGCTGCTGTCGGCTCCACCGTCACCAGCGTGGTGCCCAGGTTGCTGCCGTCACCCTTGAAGTAGCGCACGCCGCCCAGGTAGCGGGTGCCAGCCACCAGACCTGCCCAGCTCAGGTTGACATTGGCAACCATGCCGGAGCTCACAGTGCTGGGCAAGCCGGTGGCGGTCAGGCCGCCACCGGCATCGGCAGCGGACACGACCCAGGTCGACAGGGTGAAGGTGGTCGGCAGGCCACCCTTGGGCGCATAGCCCTCCACGCAGACGCGGTAGTTGCCCGCAGCCGGAGAAGCCAGGCTCACCATCTCGTTGGCGGTGACACCACCGCTGTAGCCCACCGGCACTGGCACGGCTGGCGCGGCTGGCACGGCATAGACCGACAGGTCCAGGTCATCGCCACCCAGGCCACCGGTTTCGGCGTCATACAGTGCAGAGCGGAACATCAGAGCCCCTGCGGGCACCGCGATATCCACACAGCTCTCCTTGCCCTTGGCCACACTGCCATCGGTGCGAGTGGCGGCCTTCAGCCCAGCCACCAGCGAGCTGGTGGCGCCGTCAAAGTAGTAGGTGAGGGGGTAGGCGCCGGAGCCTGTGGCCTCTTTGCTGCTGACCGCTGGCGGATAAAGCAGATGCACGGCACGGGCCTGCACCGGGCTGGTCACCGTGTGACGGCCATCGCTCCAGGCCAAGCTGCCGAACGAGCGCGAATTCACGGCCGCCGTGGTGGTGGTGAACGTGGCGGTGAAGACCCCAGTCTTACCGGGAGGCAGCTTCAGGGTGGCGGGTGACACCACGGTGGTAAAGCCCGGTACGTTGGCGCTGGCCGTGTAGCGGCTGGTCTCCTTGCCCACGTTCGTGACCTTGCGGGTGACGGTGCTGGTGCCCAGTACGGTCACCGCGATGCTCGGCTGGTTCAGATCGTCCGGGTTGATGGCGCCGTAGGCATTGCAGGTCGGGCCTGTCGGTGCCAGCCACTGCGCGCCACAGAGAAAGCGGACATGATCGGCAAGGCTGGCGTCATACACCAAGCCAGGGTCATTGGCGCCCTTGGGGTTCAGGTGGCCGGCGCCATAGCCGTACAGGTTGGCATCCACTACACCATTGGTCAGCTTGACCGGTGTGGCGGTGGTCATCAGGGCCGACTTGATCATGGCCGGCGTCCACTTGGGGTGGGCCTGCTTGATCAGCGCGGCTGCTCCCGCCACATGCGGGCTGGACATGGAGGTGCCCTGGTAGGGCTCCACCACCGGCGCAGGTGCCAGCGTGCCGGCCAGGATGGCATCGTGCTCGGCCTGGGTGGCCTGGATCATCGAGACACTGGCGATCACGTCCACGCCCGGCGCGGTGATGTCGGGCTTCATCACATGCGAATCGGCCTTGTTCGGGCCGCGTGACGAGAACGAGGCCATCACCGGCGCTACCACGTTGGCGTCCTGGCGGCGGGTGCCTATGCTGCCGGTTGGCGTGGCCGTGGCCACATAGGCCCGCACGGCCAAACGGGCGGTGTTGGGCAGGTGGATGGACGGCACGGAATGGATGTCGGCCGCCAGGTTGTTGACCGTGGGGTTGATCAGCACCATGCCCACGCCGCCGGCGCGCTTGACCTCGGCGCTCTTCTCCACGCGGTCGTTCACACCGCGGTCGCAAACCACGATCTTGCCGCTCACCTTGGCCGGGTCCAGGCTGTTCAGGAAGCACAGGTTGGCGGCATTGGGCGGGTAGTCCTTGACCGGCGGCCCGGCAACATCGCTGGACAGCACCATCGCTGCGCTGGGCAGCGCCTTGAGGTTGAACGAGGCCCCGGTGAAACTGCTGCCATCGCCCAGGCTCAGGTCGGTGATGAACTGGCGATCATGGGTGGACGCGCCCACCGTGGTGACCCAGGGGTTGGGGTGGTTCACCTGGTTGCCCGGGCCGCTGTTGCCGGCCGAGGCGGCCACAAACACGCCTGCGGCCGAGGCGTTCAGGAAGGCCATGCCCACCGCGTCCACCATGTTGTACTGCGAACCACTGATCGAATAGTTGATGACATCCACGCCATCGGCCACGGCAGCGTCGATGGCGGCCACCAGATCGCTGGTGTAGCCCACACCTGTCAGTCCGTCCACGGGGTCGATCTCGCCAAACAAGGCCTTGTACGAGGCCAGCCGCGCGCGCGGCGCAATGCCGGAAGTGGTGCCCACGAAGACACCATTGCCGGCCACCGCCGGCGCCTTGGCATTGCCGCCGGCAGTGGAAAGGGTGTGTGTGCCATGGCCGGTCTCGTCGCGTGGCACGTCGTAGAAATTGCCGAAGAAGGGCACGACCCACTTGGCCGTCACGGCGGCCTTGAAGCCCGCATTGAAGACCTTGGCGCCAATCAGCTTGTTGTTGCAGGCGTCCACCGCAAAGCCCGGGCCCGTGGTGCACGAGCCCTTCCAGTCCCTGGGCGGCGGGCCATAGGCAAGCTCGCCGCCGGTCTTCACCGGCTCGCCCCTGCGATTCACGCGGTCATAGAAGGCCGGGCTCTCGGGCTGCACGCCCGAGTCGATCACGGCGATGACGATGTTCTCGCCCTTCAGGCGCACGTCATCTTCCAGCTTCCTGGACCACAGGCCGCCAGGCCCATCCAGGCCCAGGAAGCCGGGCGTGGTGATGGTGGTGGCGCGGCGCTTTTCGTCCACCGTGACCGACAGCACCTTGCCGCTGGCCTGCAGTTGCTGCGCCTGCGCTTCGGTCATCACGGCAGCGAAACCGTTGAAGGCCAGGTCATAGCGGTGCGTCATGGTCACCGAGCCGCCTGCGGCGGCGGCGGCCGAACGGTGCTCGCGCTCCAGATGGCTGCGGTAGGCCCTGACGTTGGAGCCGTTCACGTCCAGCTTCTGCCCAGGCGCCACCTTGGTGGCAGCCAGGCCGGCCTTGCCGCCTTCGTAGTTGGCCACTGGCGCGTCGGCCAACTGCACGATGTAGGTGCGCTGCACCGAGGCCGGGCCAGCGGCGGCGGCGGTCATCATGCCGGCCAGCATCAGGGCTTGGCAGATCTGCAAACGTTTCATGGACATGGGTATCAGCTCCTTGAGGATGAGAAGCGCCTGAGGCGTGCCGCAGGCCCGGGTCGGGCCAGGGCGCCCGCCTGAGGTCGCCAGAGGAAACACACGCTAACAGCGTGCCAGCCCTCGCGCCATCGCATGAGCGCGATGTAGGGGTGTGGGAAACCCGGAGCCGGCCGTGGGCACAATCGGCCCCACCCAACCCCACCTGACCTTGACCACACCGCTGCCATGTCTTTGCTTCGCCGCCACCTGACCCTGTCCCTCGTTTGTGCCGTTAGCCTGTGGAGCGCAGCCGTGCCGGCCCAGCCGGTGCTGGCCTGGCCCACCCGCGCCGTGCACATCGCCGTACCTGCACCCGCCGGCAGCTCGCTCGATTTCATTGCCCGCCTGCTGGCCGACAAGCTCAAAGACCGCTGGGGCCAGAGCGTGGTGGTGGACAACAAGCCCGGCGCGGGCGGCCTGCTGGGCACCGACGTGGCGGCCAAGGCCGCGCCCGATGGCCACACCATGGCGCTCTCGTTCAATGGCCCCATCGCCTTTGCGCCCCACCTGTACGAAAAGCTGCCCTACAACCCGGGCAAGGATTTGCTACCGGTGGTGATGACCACCTCGCAGCCCAATGTGCTGGCCGTGAATGCCAACCTGCCGGTGAAAACCCTGCCCGAGTTCATCGCCTGGGCCAAGGCCAAAAATGGCGGTGTGAACTATGCCTCGCTGGGCAATGGCAGCTCGGCCCACCTGACCATGGCGCTGTTTCTCAGTGAGATCGGTGCCAAGGCCACACACGTGCCCTTCAATGGCTCGCCGCCGGCCGCCATGGCGGTGGCCCAGGGTGAGACCGATGCCACCTTCATCGTGGCCCCCGCGCTGATGGCGCATGTGCGCAGCGGCAAGATTCGTTTGCTGGCCGTGAGCAGCACCCAGCACCCTGAGAGCTTGAAGGATTTGCCGACCATGGCAAGTGCGGGTCTGAAGAACGTGGAGTCACTGGCCTGGAACGGCTTGTTTGCGCCGGCCGGCACGCCCGAGGCCGTGGTGCAGAAGATCAACGCTGATGTGAATGCCGTGCTGGCCGAGCCAGCGGCCCGCGCCGCGCTGGACGCCCAGGGCCTCACCCCGGTCGGTGGCAGCGCGGCCGATTTCCGCAAGCTGGTGGCGGCCGACAGCCAACGCTGGGGCGAGGTGATCCGCCGGCTGGGCATCAAGCTCGACTGATATTCGTCATTCCCGAGAAGGCGGGAATGACGATGGGGGAGGCGGGAATGACGGGGGCGCGCGGGAATGACGAGGTTGACTCAAAGCGCCTGCCAGGTGCCCGAGGCATCCACCGCCGCCAGGCCGTCCTCGGCCAGCTTCTGCAAATGCGCGGTGAGCGAGCGCATGGCGATGCCGTGGCGTGCCTGGGGCACGTCACCGTACACCGTGGGCAGCAGGTCGTCGGCCACGGCCAGGGCGCCGGCGCGCAGGGCGGCCAGCACCTTGGCTTCGCGGGCCAGGCGGTGGGCGATGAGCTTGCGCACCTCGTCGTGTGGCCGCGCCATCAAGAACCCGTGGCCGGGCGCGAACCAGCTCAGATCCAGATCCAGCAGGCGCTTGAGTGAAGCCAGGTAGTTGCCCATGTGCCCGTCGGGCGGGTTGATGACCACGGTGGAGCCCTGCATCACGTGGTCGCCGGTGAACAGCAGCTTCTCTTCCTCCAGCAGCCAGCACAGGTGGTTGGACGCATGGCCGGGCGTGGCCACCGCACGCAAGGTGCAAGCTGCGCCCAGCACATAGCGCTCGTCGTCGGCCGGCTCCAGCTTGGGGGCAAAGTGCGCGTCCTGCCATTCGCTGTGCGCAGCACGGCGGCCTACCAGCACGGCGCCAGTGAGCTCACGCAGGCGCAGCGCGGCGGGTGAATGGTCTTTGTGCGTGTGGGTGACGAGGATGCGCGTGATGCGGGCCGTGCCAGCCGCTTCCATCACCGCCTGCAAATGCGCCTCGGTGTCGCCGTCGCTGGGCCCGGGGTCGATCACGCAGAGCACGTCGCTGCCCGGTGCGCCCACCAGGTAGGTGTTGGTGCCGGGCCCGGTCATCACCGAGCCGTTGTTGCAGGTGATGCGGCGCACACGCCCGGAGAGCGTCACCACGCGCTGCGGTTGCAGGTCGAAATGCACGTCGCCGCGGCCTTCGGGGTCGAGCCGGCCGATTTCGGCGTAGGCCCATTCGTCGGGGAGCACCGGCCGCGCGCCGCGCGCGTCACGGCCCATGCGCGGCATCATGCGCGGCGGGTGTTGACGGGTGGCGGCCTCCATCAGGCAGGCCTCAACCGAGCTGAACCGCTCCAGGTCTTGCAGCGTGCGGCGGGTGACGGGCAGCAGTTTCAACCTGGCAGCCGGGTCCAGCGCGGCGCCGGGCGTGAGCCAGGCAATCTCCAGCGCTTCGCCCTCGTCGGCCTGTGGCACCTGGCCTTCGGGCAAGCGGGCCACGTAGAAGCGCGTGTCAAAGCGCTTGGGCAGGCCGGGCGGTGTGAGCCAATGGCTGTGGTAGCGCAGCGCGGACATGTCCAACTGCAGGGCGTGGCGCTCGCACAGGGCCACGAAATCGGCCCCCGTGACGGCGCTGGCCTGCTCGTGTAAGGCGGCTTCCATCTGGCCTGTGGCGAACAGCAGCCCCACTTCCTCAAAACACTCGCGCACGGCGGCCACGCTGTAGTCCAGCCCACCTTGTGGCAGGCCCAGGCGGGCGCTGGCCTGGGCGTCATCGTCGCCCACGCAGCGCGCGTGCAGTTGGCGGTCCAAGGCGTCCAGCACGCCGCCAGGGAACACCCAGACGCCACTGCGCATGTCGCCATCGCGTTCGGCGCGGCGCAGCATCAGCACCTCAGGGCCTTGCGGGCTGTCGCGCAGCACGATGACGCTAGCGGCCTGGCGGGCGCCGATGAGGTTGGGGTCGGAGTCGGTGAGGGCGGTATTGCTCATGCTTGTTTGGAGACACCGCTGCCGAGCAGCGCGTCGATCTCTGTGGGGTTGTAGCCGGCTTCCAGCAGCACCTCGCGAGTGTGTTGGCCAATGTGCGGGGCGGGGCGCGGCGCATCGGCCGGGCTGCGGTCAAAGCGCGGGGCGGGCGCGGCCTGGCGCACGCCGTCCACGTCCACATAGGCCTGGCGTTGGGCGGCGTGCGGGTGGTGTGGGGCTTCGTCCATGCTCAGCACCGGGGCCACGCAGGCGTCACTGCCGTCGAGCAGGGCGGTCCATTCGGCCTGCGTGCGCTGCGCAAAGATGGCGGCCAGTGCGCCGCGCATCTCGGGCCACAGGCGCTGGTCGTACTGGCCTTTCACGAAGTGCTTGTCCAGGCCGATGCGCTGGGCCAACTCGGCAAAGAACTTGGGCTCCAGCGGGCCTACGGCCAGCCAGCGTTGGTCGGCGGTCTGGTAGGTGCCGTAGAACGGCGCGCCACCGTCCAGCAGGTTGGCATTGCGCTCGTCGGTGCGCCACTGGCCGGCGGCGGCCAGACCGTGGAAGATCGACATCAGCGAGCCCACGCCGTCCACCATGGCCGCGTCCACCACTTGGCCGCGCCCCGAGCGCTGGCGCTCGTACAGGGCCGCCATCAGGCCAAAGGCCAGGTAGAGCGCGCCGCCGCCGTAGTCGCCCACCAGGTTGAGTGGCGGCACGGGCTGCTGGCCGCCAATGGCGTGCAGCGCACCGCTGAGCGCGATGTAGTTGATGTCGTGCCCGGCGGCGTTGGCCAGCGGGCCGGTCTGGCCAAAGCCGGTCATACGGCCGTAGACCAGGCCGGGGTTGCGCGCCTGGCAGTCGGCCGGGCCCAGGCCCAGGCGTTCGGCCACGCCGGGGCGCCAGCCTTCGATCAGCACGTCGGCCTTGTCGATCAGCCGCAGCGTGGCTTCCCGGCCGGCCTCGGCCTTCAGGTCCAGCGCCACCGAGCGGCGGCTGCGGGCCGTTACATCGAAGCGCGGCGCCACCGGCACGCCCAGGCCGCTGGCCACCAGGCGGTCCACGCGCACCACGTCGGCGCCCTGGTCGGCCAGCAACATGGCGCACATCGGGCCGGGGCCGATGCTGGCCAGTTCCACCACGCGCAGTCCCTGCAACGGTCCCATGTCGGTAGGTCTTTCTGTGTTCCGCAAAAGCCAGAGTCTACGGACTGGCGAGCACCCACCCGGACGCGTGGGTGACAGCGGTGCTTGGTGTTTGCACGGGCGTGGTGGCCACCGCTAGCATGGGCGTACGCATGAACGAGCACATTGCCCCGCCCACGCTGCGCATCGAGCCACAGGGCTGGTGCGTGCCGCTGCCCGCCGGCCTGACGCTGCTGGAGGCCGCCCTGCAGGCCGGCGTGCGCCTGCCGCGCTCCTGTCGCAATGGCACTTGCCGGGCCTGTCTGTGCCGATGTGTGTCGGGCACGGTGCACTACAAGGTGGAATGGCCTGGCCTCAGCGCCGAGGAAAAGGCCCAGGGCTGGACCCTGCCCTGCGTGGCCCTGGCCGATGGCGACGTGGTGATCGCCGCGCCCGGCGCGCTGAACGCCACAACTGTCCCCTGAACGTGTGTTAAGCCACGGACGGCAGTCACATGGCCCCGGCATACTCCGTGCATGGCGAACAAGCACGGCGTGGGCCGGGCGCATGCAACGGGTAGTGAGCACCGTTGTGGTGCCCAGCTCGGGAGATGACCAGGCATGCTCAAACTCTTCAAAGCGCGAAACCTTGGCCCCGGCGGGCTGGGGCTGCTCACGGCCGCGATGCTGGCGTTGCTGGTGGCCGGCCCGGCACGGGCGCAATCCGACGACGAAGCCGCTGCCGTCATCCACCGGCGCGGTCAGGTGCTGGACGCCCAGCCCGTGCTGCACGGCCCGGCCTTCTACCTCAAGGGTGATGGCCTGCCCGAGGCTGGCTCGTTCAACGACTTTGCCCACCAGGTGTCCGCAAGCCCGCTCGACGTGGTGGTGCTGGGTGCCAGCTACTTTGATTACGACGGCGAGTGCAAGCTGCTGAGCACGCTGGAGCGGGTGAACTCGTGCACCACGGTCTTGCTGCGCCGCCCAGAAGGCGCCAGCGACCCCGCCGTGCTCGACGCCCTGAAGCACGCCGAGGTCATCTACTTTCGGGGCGGCAACCAGTGCAACCTGGTGGCCTGGCGCGACACCCCCATTCAAGAGGCCGTGGTGCAACTGGTGGCCCGGGGCGGCGGCACAGGTGGCGGCAGTGCCGGCCTGGCCATCCAGGGCGCCCTCGCGGTGTACGACGGCTGCAAGGGCAGTGCGCGCTCACCTTTGGCGCTGGCCAGCCCCTATGGCGCGACCGTGAGCTTTGCGCCCAGCCTGTTCGACTGGGAACCGCTGGACGCCACGCTCACCGACAGCCATTTCGTCAAGCGCGACCGCATGGGCCGGTTGATGACCTTCCTGTGCCGCCAGCTGGCCAACGGCAAGCGTGACGACGCCTGGGGCCTGGGCATTGACGAGGGCAGCGCCATGGTCATTGACAACGAGGGCCTGGGCACGGTCTACGGCGACGTGGCCTACATGGTGCACGCCGACCGGGCGGACAGCGGCTGCGAACACGACGCCGAAGCCAGCCCGGTCACCCACCTGGGCTTCAAGGTCTGGCGTCTGCCGGTGGGCAGCACCTACGACTTTTACGACCGGCCCGCCGACGGCTACTACAAGATCGACGTGGTGGGCGGCGTGCTCAGCGCCAACCCCTACACCGGCCCGGCGGCCACGGGTGCAAGCGTGGCAGTTTCGAGCAGCAACAGCCCACCGCACTGACACCACCACGGCGCAGGGCCACCGGGGTTTCCAGCTTGGTGCGATCATTTCAGATTCGCACCACACCCACGCAGGAGACGCCGATGTTCAAGGCCTTGATGCTGACCCAGCACGAGAAGAAGACCCAGGCGGCGTTTGCCGATCTGATTGAGAGCGCATTGCCTGCCGGCGATGTGACCGTGCGTGTCGACTATTCCAGCCTTAACTACAAGGACGCGCTGGCTGTTACCGGCCGAGGTGCCATCGTGCGCAAATGGCCCATGGTGCCGGGCATCGACCTGGCCGGTGTGGTGGACGCCAGCGACGACCCTGCGTGGAAACCCGGTGACCGCGTGGTGGTGAACGGCTGGGGTCTGGGCGAAACCGAATGGGGCGGCCTGGCGCAAAAGGCGCGGCTCAAGGCCGGTTGGCTGCTGCGCCTGCCTGCGGCCTACAGCACCCGCGAAGCCATGGCCATTGCCACGGCGGGCTACACCGCCGCACTGTGTGTGATGGCGCTGCAGAAACATGGCACGCAGCCGGGCGATGGCGAGGTGCTGGTCACCGGCGCGGCTGGCGGCGTGGGCTCGGTGGCGGTGGCGCTGCTGGCCAGCCTGGGCCACACGGTGGTGGCCTCAACCGGCCGCGCCGAACAAGAGGCCGAATACCTGAAGTTCATGGGCGCCTCGCGCGTGATCGACCGCGCCGAGCTCTCGGCCGCCGGCAAGCCGCTGCAAAGCGAACGCTGGGCCGGCGTGGTCGACGCTGTGGGCAGCCACACCCTGGCCAACGCATTGGCCCAAACCAAGTGGAATGGCGCTGTGGCCGCCTGCGGCCTGGCCCAGGGTGCCGACCTGCCGTCCTCTGTGATGCCCTTCATCCTGCGCGGTGTCACGCTCTACGGCATCAACTGTGTGTTCGTGCCCAACGCCCAGCGCGAGCAAGCCTGGGCCCTGCTGGCACAGCATCTGAAAGGAGAGCGGCTGGCGCAGATGACGCATGAGATCGCGCTCAGCGACATCGTGGGCGCTAGCGTCGACCTGCTGGAGGGCCGCATCCGTGGCCGCACCGTGGTGGACGTCAACCGCTGAACCATTTGTTGCAGTTCCAGGCGGTCAACCTTCACGCTGGGGACGCCGTTGTGCTGGGGCCGGCAAGCACAACACACCCACCAACACCTGGAGTTATCAGCATGAACCGTCACCTTCTCGCCGCTGCGGCGGCCCTTGCCTTGCTGGCCAATGCCGCCCAAGCCCAAGCCCCCGCTGCCTCGGCCGTGCAGCGCAACGTGAACCAGCAAACCCGCATCGAGCAAGGCCTGCAAAGCGGCGCACTCTCCACCAAGGAAGCCGCCAAGCTCGAGCGTGAGCAAGCCGCCGTGAGCCGCGCCGAGGCCCGCACCGCCAAGGACGGCACCGTCACCGCCGCAGAGCAGGCGCGTGTGAATGCGCTGCAGAACAAGGCCAGCGCCGACATTGCCGCCGCCAAGCACAACGCAGTCACCGGCAACCCCGAATCCAAGTCGTCCCAGCGCATGCAGGCCGATGTGCAACGCGACATCAACCAGCAAAAGCGCATCCAGGCCGGTGCGGCCGATGGCTCTCTCACCACGCGTGAAGTGGGCAAGCTCGAACGCGGCCAGTCGCGCGCCGAGCGCCGCCAAGCCCGCGCCGGTGCCGATGGCCATGTGGGCGCGCATGAGCAAGAGAAAATCCAGCGCACCGAGAACGCGCAGAGCCGCAAGATCCACCGCCAGCGGCACGACGGCCAGAAGGCAGGCTGACGAACCCTGATCAGCCGGTGAGCCGCTTGACCCCCGGCAGCTCACACGCATACACCGCGTTGCGCAGGGCTGCAATCGCCTCGTAACGCGTGAAGCTGCGCCGCCAGGCCAGCACCACGCGCCGCGTGGGCACCGGGGTCTCGAAGGGAATGAACCGCAGGTGCGTTTGCGGCTCGTCCGGCACCGACAGCCGCGGCACCACCGTGATGCCCATGCCCGAGGCCACCATGTGCTTGATGGTCTCCAGCGATGAACCCTCGAAGCTCTTCTTGATGCCCTCGGTGTCGCTGGAAAAGCGCGCGTACTCTGGGCACACCTCGAGCACGTGGTCGCGAAAGCAGTGGCCCGTGCCCAGCAGCAGCATGGTCTCGCGCTTCAGCTCATCGGCGCTGATCTTCTTGCGCTTGGCCAGCGGGTGGTTCTTGGGCACTGCCACCATGAAGGGCTCGTCGTACAGCGGTGCCACCGCCAGGCCGGCATCGGGGAAAGGCTCGGCCATGATGGCGCAATCGAGCTCGCCGGTGCGCAGCATGTCGAGCAGCTTGACGGTGAAGTTCTCTTGCAGCATCAGCGGCATCTGCGGCGTGTGCTCGATGGCGTGCTTCACCAGCTCGGGCAGCAAGTAGGGCCCGATGGTGTAGATGATGCCCAGCCGCAGCGCACCGGCCAGCGGGTCTTTGCCGCGCTCGGCGATCTCGCGTATGCCTTGCGCCTGCTCCAGCACCTGCTGGGCCTGGCGCACGATGGCCTCGCCCAGCGGCGTCATGCTCACCTCCGAGCTGCCACGCTCGAAGATCTTCACGTCCAGCTCTTCTTCCAGTTTCTTGATGGCCACGCTGAGCGTGGGCTGCGAGACAAAGCAGGCCTCGGCAGCGCGGCCAAAGTGCCGCTCGCGTGCCACGGCCACGATGTAGCGGAGTTCGGTGAGGGTCATGCGCGCATTGTGCAGAACGAACGCGAACTCGATCGGATCCTTGGGGCTCTGCCTTCGGCGCATAGCAGTCCGTCATCCCCGTCCCTCGGCCCCGTCATTACCGCGCAGGCGGGAATCCAGGTTTTCTCGCTCACACGTCGGTGGCGGGGCAGAGGTCGCCGGGTACCCGCCCGACTCCATCTCCCCCCACGCCCTCGCCCGCCTCCCCGTCCACCCGACACCCTCTGCCTGAGACAGCGGTGGCGCGCCACGAACCGCCACCGTTGCACATGCCTCGGACGGAGGCACATTCGCGTTTGGGTAGGGCCCGAGGGCCAAGGCGGAACAAGAGAGCGCAGGCGCAACAGAGGGCACGGCGCTTGTCCGCGAGGAGCCCGTAGGCCGAAGGTACCGCCGCTGCCCTGCCGCAGCCGACGCAAAGACATGGATTCCCGCCTGCGCGGGAATGACGAAATACGGCCGGCTGCTATGCGCCGAGAAAAGACGCCGGGCATCGCGGCGTTCCTATGCTCTTTTACGCAAAAGCGTATCAGAGGCTGCGGCGCAGTCCCAAGCTCAGGTTTGTGCTGTTGACCGGGCCCGGAACGCGGCCGGCCCCGAGCCGACCACAGTGGGCCACCGGGGCAGACCCGCCCCCAGACCACGCCCCCCCCGGGCGGGGGTTGGTGTTGTCTGACTGAAATTGCTGCCAACCAATTGACGGCGTCAAGGACCATTGAGGTGCCAGGCGCCACAGCGTAGCTACCTGCGCAAAGAGCGTTCGGCTCTGGCCTGGTGTGCGGGCGATGGAGACGGAGGAACTCAAAGCGTACACGTCGTTGAACCGGTATTGAGGCTGCAGCGACAGTGTATGCGCAGGCCGACATCGGCGCCCGACAAACCAGAGCCTGAACCCCCGACAGCACCCACGCGCCAGCCCCAACCCACGCCCAAGCCCGAAAGAGCGACCGCCGCCACCGACCCAGCCAGCATGCACCCCAACCGAAGCGCCCCGCGCCGCCAGCCGCGCGCCACGCCGACCCACCGCGCGGACGCGACCCGCCCGGGACCCACGGCGAACACCCCCCACACCCCCGCCAGACAGCCCCACGCACAAAAACAGGACCCCCCCCGACCCGCGCAGCCACAAGCCTTCGGCGTCAGGCCTTGAGAAACTCCGCCTTCCCGCCCAGCCACCGCGCCACCTGTTCACGCGCCGCTTCGGGGTGGCGATCCAGCAGCAGCGGGGCCATGCGGCGCGCCTGGGCCAGCAAAGGGGCGTCCTCTTGCAAGTCGGCAAAGCGCAGCAGCGCATCGCCGGATTGGCGCGCGCCCATGAACTCCCCCGGGCCGCGCAGCTCCAGGTCGCGGCGGGCGATCTCGAAGCCGTCCGTCGTCTCGGCCATCGCGCGCAGGCGCTGCTTGCCGGTGTCGGAGAGTGGTTGCGAGTACAGCAGCACGCACACGCTCTCGGCCTCGCCGCGGCCTACGCGGCCGCGCAACTGGTGCAGTTGCGCTAGGCCGAAGCGCTCGGCGTGGTCGATCACCATCAGGCTGGCGTTGGGCACGTCCACGCCCACCTCGATCACCGTGGTGGCCACCAGCACACCGATCTGATTGTTCTTGAAGGCCGCCATCACCTCGGCCTTTTCAGCAGCCTTCATGCGGCCGTGCACCAGGCCCACGGCGATGCCTTGCAGCGAACCAACGAGCTCGGCATGCGTGGCGGTGGCGTTGTTCAGCTCGGCCATGGACTTGCCGGTCAGGTCCTCGGCATCCGACTCTTCCACCAGCGGGCAGACCCAGTACACCTGCCGTCCGCGCGTCACCTCGTCGCGGATGCGGGCGATGACCTCGTCGCGCCGGCCCTCGGCGAACACGCGGGTGACGATGGGGCTGCGGCCAGGCGGCAGCTCGTCGATGGTGCTGACTTCCAGGTCGGCGAAGTAGGTCATGGCCAGCGTGCGCGGGATGGGCGTGGCGCTCATCATCAGCAAATGCGGCTCCAATCGTGCGCCGGTGGCCGTTTGCTCGCGCAACTTGCGGCGCAGTTCCAGGCGCTGGGCCACGCCAAAGCGGTGCTGCTCGTCCACCACGGCCAAGCCCAGGCGCTGGAAGTGCACGTCGTCCTGGATGACCGCGTGCGTGCCCACCACCAGCTTGGCGGCGCCGCTGGCGATGGCTTCCAGCTGCTGCTTGCGCAGCTTGCCCTTGCGGCTGCCGCTGAGCCAGGCCACCTGCACGCCCAGCGGCGTGAGCCACTGCACCAGCTTGGCAAAGTGCTGCTCGGCCAGGATCTCGGTGGGCGCCATCAGCGCGCACTGCCAGCCGGCGTCCATGGCCACACAAGCGGCCAGTGCGGCCACCACGGTCTTGCCCGAGCCCACGTCGCCTTGCAGCAGCCGGTGCATGGGTTGGGGCAGCGCCAGGTCGGCGGTGATCTCGTCCACCACGCGTTGCTGCGCATCGGTGAGTGCAAAGGGCAGCACCTGCACAAACTGGTCGCGCAGGCCGCCAGCTTCGGGCTGCAAAGGCGGCGCCTGCAGCAGCGCCCGTTCGCGCCGCGCCTGCATCTGCGAGAGCTGCTGGGCCAGCAGCTCCTCGAATTTCAGCCGCTGCCAGGCCGGGTGGGTGTGGTCTTCCAGCTGGGCCAGGCTGGCACTGGGGGGCGGATGGTGCAGAAAGCGCAGCGCGTCCCGCAGCGGTGGCAGGCCGGCTGGCACGGTGCCCATAGGCAGCAGCTCGCCCAACGGTGCGCGCTGCAAGCCACCGGCCACGGCCTTGCGCAGATAGGCCTGGGGCAACTGGGCGCTGGCCGGGTACACCGGGGTGAGCGAGGCGGCCAGTGGCGTGTGCTCGTCCACCACCTTGAAAGCGGGGTGCACCATCTCGCGGCCGAACATGCCCGTGCGCACCTCGCCGCGCAGCCGCACCCGTGCACCTGCTTGCAGGCTCTTCTGGTGTGAGGGGTAGAAGTGCAAGAAACGCAGCACCAGCTCATCCCCCGCGTCGTCCTGCACCTGCACCACCAGCTGGCGGCGGCCGCGCTGCTCCACCCGCGCGTCACGCACCACGGCGTCCACCTGGACCACCTGGCCAGGCCGCACCTGGGCCACCGGGGTGAGCCGGGTTTCGTCCTCGTAACGCAGCGGCAGGTGCAGGGCCAGCGCCATGGGGGTCACCAGGCCCAGCCGCTCCATGGCCCGCTGCGGGCCCGACGGCGGCTTGGCCTGGGCTGCTTCGGTGGGCGGCGCGTCGTCGGCGGGCGGTATGGGCGCGGGCATGGGGCGATTTTGACCGCGCCGCCGCGCGGCCCTTCAACCGCCGCCGCTGTGAACAAAGCGGGGCCGCCGTGACATGCCCGCCACACCCGCACCGAACTTCAACGGCTTGACACCAATGCCTGCAGTTGGGTACGGCCTGGCGCTTGAAACCCACGGAGAATGCCCGCACTGCAGCGCGTGAGGTCCTCTTGCAAGATGCTGCCCGAACCCAAACACTGCCTGCCACCATGCGCCTGATCGCCCGAATGATGTTGTTGTTGACCCTGGTGCTGGGCGTCAGTGTGGCGTTGGCCTGGGCCTGGGACAACTCCGACGACCTGGCCGCCCGGCAAGCCGAGACTGTCGTTCCAGCACGCTGAGTGGGGCACACGGCGCTGGCCTGAGCCGGCATGGAACAATCCGCGCTCTGCCACTTGAAGGCCAGTAAAGCCTGCAAGCCATGCCCCAGCGCCCCGCCGTTTCCTGCCTGAACCCCGTCACCGGCCGGCCTTACACGCTCGCCGACTTCGACTTCTCACTTCCACCCGAGCTGATCGCCCAGCACCCGGCGCCCGAGCGCAGTGCTTCGCGTCTGCTCGATGGCCGTGGCGCCACGCCGGTGGACCGCATCTTTCGCGATCTGCCCAGCCTGCTGAACCCCGGCGACCTGCTGGTCTTCAACGACACCCGCGTGCTCAAGGCCCGCTTACACGGCGAGAAGCCCACCGGCGGCGCCGTGGAGGCCCTGGTGGAGCGCGTGCTGCCCCGGCCCCACCCGCACGCACCCGGCGAGATGCTGGCCCATTTGCGCGCCAGCAAGTCGCCCAAGGCCGGTGCCACGGTGTACTTCGCCGGCCCGAATGGCGGTGGGTTCGTGGCCGAGGTGCTGGGGCGCGGTGGCCCAGAGGATTCGCTGTTCCACCTGCGCGTGCCGGGCGACCCCTTTGCGCTGCTGGAAGCCCACGGCCACGTGCCGCTGCCGCCCTACATCACCCACGCCGATGCGCCTGACGACATCGCGCGCTACCAGACCGTGTTCGCCCGCGCGCCCGGCGCCGTGGCTGCCCCCACCGCCGCCTTGCACTTCGACGAACCGCTGCTGGCCGCGCTGGCCGCGCGCGGCGTGCAACGTGCCCAGGTGACGCTGCACGTGGGCGCAGGCACCTTCCAGCCGGTGCGCACCGACAACCTGGCCGAGCACCAGATGCATCAGGAGTGGTTCGAGGTGCCGCAGTCCACGGTGGACGCCATTGCCGCCACCCGTGCTGCCGGCGGCCGCGTGGTGGCCGCCGGAACCACCACGGTGCGGGCACTGGAATCGGCGGTGCAGCAATCCGGTGGCAGCGCGCTGCAAACCGGCTGCAGCGGCGAGACCCGCATCTTCATCAAGCCGGGCTACCAGTTCCATGCGGTGGACCGATTGATCACCAACTTCCATCTGCCCAAGAGCACGCTGATGATGTTGGTGAGCGCATTCGCCGGCCACGAGCACGTGATGGCCCTGTACCGCCACGCCATCGAGGCCCGCTACCGCTTCTTCAGCTATGGGGATGCGATGCTGCTGGATCGGCAGGGCTGAACGTGCGGAGCGCCAAAAGCATGCGCATCGCCAGGCTACAAGCCTCGGACCTGGACCGGTACCGTGCGCTGATGCTGCATGCCTATGCCTCGGCCCCCGACGCTTTCACCTCCACGCCTGACGAACGCGCCGCCGCGCCGCTGTCTTGGTGGGCCGCGCGCATTGCCGATGGCCAGGGCCTCAGCCAGGCCTTGGGCGCCTTTGTGGACGACGGCTTGGTGGGCACCGTCACGGTCGAGTTCTCGGCCAAGCCCAAGACACGCCACAAGGCCCACCTCATCGGCATGTTCACGCACGAAGCGTCGCGTGGCCGGGGCATAGGCCGCGCCTTGGTTCACGCGGCGCTGCAAGAGGCCGGCGCGCGGCCGGGGGTGCAGGTGGTCACGCTGACCGTCACCGAGGGCAATGCACTGGCCGTCAGGCTCTACCAGTCCTTCGGGTTCCAGGCCTTCGGCGTCGAGCCCATGGCCATCCAGACGCCAGCGGGCTTTCTTTCCAAGGTGCACATGTGGCTTCGCCTTCCCAATGCAACACCAAGAGATCTTGACTACGGTAGCGGGTATGGAGTTTGAAGCCCACTTGCCCCCCTTCGATGACAGGCTGCTCGGCTCAGTTCGGGACCTGGCATTTTTGGTTTGGGGCGAGTTCGACCTGGATCTGCAATGGCGCCTGTCCAGCATGCCCAACCCCATGGTGCTCAGCGCCAGTTCAAGCGGCCATTTGCTGGCATTCAAGTGCGGCTACGCCCTGACACAGACTCGGTACTACAGCTGGCTGGGGGCGGTGCACCCTGATCATCGACGCCAAGGCCTGGCCTCGCGGTTGACTGAAATGCAGCATGCATGGCTGGCTGGGCGAGCCTACACCGCTGTAGAGACAGCGGCCGACAAGGACAACACGGCCATGGCTGCCTTGAATCTGCGCCATGGCTTCGTGCCGCATGGGCTGCGCACCGAGCCCCAGCGCATACAGATCCTCTACGCAAAGCAATTGCCGTGATCCGTCTCGCCGCAGTCTTCATCTGGTGTCTTGCGGCCTCAGGCGCCACATGGGCCGCCACCTCGTGCGCCGGCCACCCGCGCCTCAAACTCACCGTACCCGCCGGCTGGTGCATGGGCCTGGTGGCCGATGGCAGCGACGGCCTGCGCATGCCGCGCCGTCTGCTCGAAGTGGCGCCCGGTCGCTTCTGGCTCACCGACATGGGCAGTTGGGAGGCGGGCAAGGGACGCTTGCTGGAGGTGCGCACCGACGGCAGCGCCACAGGCGCGGCGCGTGTGCGCGTGCTGGCCCATGGGTTGAATCGGCCGCACGGCCTGCAGCGCGGCCCCGACGGCCAAGCCTATGTGGCCGAGGCCGATGGTGTGTGGCGCACGCCAGTGGGCGAGGCGGTGCAGCGCGAGGACGTCGTCAAGTTCCTGCCCGACCAGGGTTCGCACCCGCTCAAGGAAATCGCCTTTGGCGACGGTGGCAGCCTCTATATCAACCTGGGCTCGGCCAGCGACGATTGCCAAGGCGCCTGGCCTTGCCCCGACGCCGCCGGCCCCATGCCGCGCGCGGCGGTGCTGGAAGCCAAGCTGGGCGGCCCCAGGCTCACGCTGCAGACGCTCAAGCCCTATGCCACCGGCCTGCGCAACTCGCTGGGCCTGGCCGTGGGGCCGGGCGGGCAGCTGTGGCAGGCCGAGAACTCGGTGGACTACCCCGAGGCCAGCGAGCCAGCCGAGGAACTGAACCTGCTCAGCCCCGGCAGCCAGCATGGCTGGCCGGCCTGCGTGAGCGATGCGCGCGGCCGCAGCATGTCGGCACGCGCCAGCAAGGCCGGCGCCGCTGTGTGCACACCGGCCACCGCGCCCTACATGGCCTGGCCGGCCCATGCGGCACCGCTGCAGTTGCTGTTTCCGCCCGCGCCCACCAATGGCCAGCCCGCAACGCCCTGGGCCGGCAAGCTGCTGGCCGTTTGGCATGGCTACCGTGCCACCGGCCACCGCGTGGTGGCCTGGGCGCTGGGGGCCGACGGCAAGCCCATGGGCGCGCGGCAGGACATCGTGAGCGGCTGGGGCAGCGTGCCCGGCCAGCGTGGCCCCGGCGCGCCAGCGGGTGCCACGGTGGACCACCGCGGCTGGCTGTGGCTGGTGGACGACCGCAACCACCTGCTGCTGGTGCTTGCGCCGGCGAGTGCCAGCACCACTGCAGTGCCCTGAGTGCCGCACTGCTCCAGTGCGAAACAGCTGTGGTTTTTGCCGCTGTCACGCCTGTGCCAGCCTGGCGAAATGCCTACGCGGCTTGATGGTGGTCAACCTTGGTCGGCCCGCTGTTTTCATGATGGCTTCCATCGCACCCCTGCACCTTTGGAGCCCCCACCATGAAATCCACTTCCCTTCTGATCGCGGCCACTTTGGCCCACGCCGCCCCGGCCTTTGCCGCCGATGACGCCGCCATGCTCAAGCTGGCCAACACCAGCGGCTGCATGACCTGCCACCAGATCGAGCCCGGCGGCAAGGGCCCCGAAGGCCTGCCGCCCATAGGCCCGGCCTGGAAGGAGGTGTCCACCAAGTACAAGGGCCAGAAGGGTGCGCAGAAACAGCTCACCGCCACCGTGATGGCCGGCTCCAACCCCTATGAGAGCCACTGGAAGGGCAAGGTCAGCGGCCTGGCCATGCCGCCCAACAAGGTGGCCATCACCGAGGCCGATGCCGGCAAGCTGGTGGGCTGGATCCTGAAACTCGAAGCCAGGAAGCCCTGAACCTTGGCGGCTGGGGCCTCGGCGACAATTCGCCGATGCTCCAGTTCGAACTGCTCAAGACCGACGGCCACGCCCGCCGTGGCCGCCTCACGCTCAACCACGGCGTGGTCGAGACGCCCATCTTCATGCCGGTGGGCACCTATGGCACGGTCAAGGGCGTGCTGCCGCAATCGCTGCATGCGATGGGTGCGCAGATCATCCTGGGCAACACCTTCCACCTGTGGATGCGCCCCGGGCTGGACGTGATGGCCAGCTTCGGCGGCCTGCACGGCTTCGAGCGCTGGAGCAAGCCCATCCTCACCGACTCGGGCGGCTTCCAGGTTTGGAGCCTGGGCGAGATGCGCAAGATCAGCGAGGAGGGCGTGAAGTTCGCCTCGCCGGTAAACGGCGACAAGCTCTTCCTCACGCCCGAGGTGAGCATGCAGATCCAGACGGTGCTGAATTCCGACATCGTCATGCAGTTCGACGAGTGCACGCCGTATGAGGTGAAGGGCCACCTCACCACCGAGAAGGAAGCGCGCTACTCCATGGAGCTGAGCCGCCGATGGGCGCAGCGCTGCATCGCCGAGTTCGAGCGCCTGCAGAACCCCAACGCGCTGTTCGGCATCGTGCAGGGCGGCATGTTCGAGCACCTGCGGCAAGAGTCTCTCGATGCCCTGGTGGAGATGGATCTGCCGGGCTACGCCATTGGCGGAGTCAGCGTGGGCGAGCCCAAGGACGAGATGCTGCGCATCATGGCCCACACGCCGCACCGCCTGCCGGCGAACAAGCCGCGTTACCTGATGGGCGTGGGCACGCCTGAAGATTTGGTGCAGGGCGTGGCCGACGGCGTGGACATGTTCGACTGCGTGATGCCCACGCGCAATGCCCGCAACGGCCACCTCTTTACCCGCTACGGCGATCTGAAGATCCGCAACGCCCGCCACAAGACCGACCACCGACCCATCGACGAAACCTGCTCGTGCTACGCCTGCAAGGGCGACGCGAGTTCATCCACCAGCGCCGGCGGCTTCAGCCGCGCCTACCTGCACCACCTGGACCGCTGCGGCGAGATGCTGGGCCCCATGCTGGCCACCATCCACAACCTGCACTACTACCTGAACCTGATGCGCGAGGTGCGCGAGGCGCTGGATGCCGGCACGTTCATGCAGTTCAGGAAGCAGTTCGCCGCTGACCGCGCGCGCGGCGTCTGAACACGAAATTGCGCACGAAAAGGGGAGCTCATGCACATTCGAACGAATCGATTGGCCGCCTGGTTGGGCCTGTGGGTTGCCACCAACTTGATGTCGGCCTGCGGCGGCGGCGGAGGGAGCACCGAGACCTTGTATGTCGACCTGACGTACTCCGTCGACGCGATGCAAGGCGAAATCAACTCGCCCATGTCGGCCAGCCCGATCTTCACCGGCTTGAACGGCCACACCCCCCACTGCACTCTCGGCACTGGTACTTTGCCGGCGGGCGTGGACCTGGCCAACAACTGCGTGGTCTCGGGCACTCCCAGCAGCGCCGGCAACTACGCGTTCACGGTCCACGTGACGGCCGATGGCGTCCAGGGCAGCCTGGATTTCCCGATGGGGATCGTCGTCACCGACCCCACCCCCATCCTGAACCTGATTGCCTGGGGCTCCGGGTTTGGGGTCACAGGCAGCGACATCCAGCTCCAGCTCCCGATCAACATCCAGTCGCCGCCCAGGGAACTGGTGTCGCTGTACAAACCCATCGCCCCAGGCGACACGCTGAGTTACGCAATGACCGGCGGGACCCTGCCGGCGGGCATCAGCTTCGACACCAACAGCGCGGCGGTTTCCGGCACACCCACGGTCCCGGGCTACAGCAGCCTGTCCATCACCGCCACGCTCACCCACCGTGGCCGGGTGTATGTGTCGGCGCCGGTGACGTCGGGCGTTTATGTCATGCCGACGCTGGCCACCTTCGCCATGAGCGGGTGTCCAAACCAGCCCAACCGGGCCACTGAGATCAAGTGGATGGTGCCGGTTCAGTGCGACCTGACGGTGAGCAACCTCGATCCCGGTGCCCGCTCGTCGGTGTCCGTCATTGGGGTGCCCGCGGGGCTGACCTTCGACCCGGCGACGGCGCGTCTCACCGGTCAACTCCAGAACACCGACCTGCAATACATGGGCGTGCAGATGGATGTGACCTTGGCCGATGGGCGAAGCTACAGCCTGAGACCCATCGTCGAGTGGTATTCGGTGGCACCGCAGGCCACATGGAACGACGCGTCCGGCGTCTTCGCGAACATGTCCGGCGTGCTTCGCGGAGGTTGGCGCGAACCCCAGGTCGCTGGCACAACAGGAATGGTCTGGGTGAAGGAAGCCCAGGCGATCACCATCGATCCGGGGCAGATTCCCGACGCGATGGCCGGCGACACGTTCAGCTACGCCCTGGTGGCCGTGCCCGGTGCGACGCTGCCGGATTGGCTGACCATCGATGCCGCCAGCGGCCGCATCACCGGCCTGCCGCCCAAGGCGCCAGGCAGTTACCAGGACGTGCAGGTCCGCCTGACCACACTGCGCCAAGGGCTGTCGGGCAGCGCGTTGTTCACTTGGCGCATGTTTCTCGAATGAAGGCGTCGGCGCCAGCCGAGGCAAGTTAGGGAACATACAACCGGCCAGGCGCACGCGGCCGGGCCTAAGGCCAACGGCGCGCCTTTCCCGTGTTTGCTTGACCCCCGGGCGGGGTGGTGGGAGACAACAGGTCTGGGGGCGCTCAGTTGCCGACGTGCATTGTGAACACGGCGCCGTTGTTCATCCGGCAGGTGCCGGTGCCCAGCGTGGCCGAATTCATCGTGTACTGGCAGCTCAGGAAGCTGCCACGGTTGCCGGCACCGCTGGCCAGGCCCTCGCGCGCCGAGCCCGCCTTGCGCGTGGCCTCGCCCGAGAACGATTCGCCGTTGATGGAGGTGGAGAAGCTGCCACGGCCGTTCAGATCGTTCGTGACCACCGCATTGACCAGGCCGTAGCCCGTGGCCAGGTCATTGGCCGGGTACAGCCGGGCGGTGAGGGTCAAGGGCAGCACGGGCGCGGGCAGCTGCGCGGCCAGCACGGTGGCGCCAGGGTGGCCTGGGTAGGGGTTGACCGGCACCACGTAGCAGCCTGACAGCACGGCTGCGCTGGCGGCCAGGCCAGTGGCCAGCGCCGCGCGGCGGGCCTGGAGAGACACACGGAAGAGCGATCGGTTCGATGTCATACAGAACCAAGGTGGCCCAAGCACATACTTGTGTGGCCATTGTTGGAACGGCTTGCCGCTAAAGCATCGCTTCACCGCTGCTGTATCGACTTCTGGGCCGCACGGTGCCGCGTGTCGATACTTCGGGCTTGACATGGCCCGCGGCGCCTCCAGATACCCACCTCCCAAGCCACGCTAGTGCAGTGTTTCGTTCTGTTTGCTACTTAACCGCGAGTTGGCGCGAATGACCTTCTGCAGGATGTCGCGAGCGCTCTTGGTCCAGATGAACGGCTTGGGCTTGGTGTTGTGATGGGCAACGTACTCGTTGATCGCTGCCTCCAACTCGGCCACGCTGGTGAACACGCCTCGGCGAAGCCGCTCGGTGGTGATGTCACGGAAGAAGCGCTCCACCATGTTCAGCCACGAGGCCGATGTCGGCGTGAAGTGCATGTTGAACCGCGGATGCTTGGCCAGCCACGCCTGCACCGCCGGATGCTTGTGCGTGGCGTAGTTGTCGGCAATCAGGTGCAGCGTCTTGTCCTTGGGCGTCTCGCGGTCGATCTTGCGCAGGAACTTGAGCCACTCGGCATGGGTATGGCGCTGCTGGCACTGGCCGATCACTTGGCCGTCGAGCACGTTGAGTGCCGCGAACAGCGTGGTCGTGCCATGGCGCTTGTAGTCGTGCGTCATCGTTTGCGCACGCCCTTTCTTCAGCGGCAAGCCCGGCTGTGTGCGGTCCAGCGCCTGAACCTGGCTCTTCTCGTCACAGCACAGCACCAAGGCGTGCTCGGGTGGCGACATGTACAGGCCCACGATGTCTTCGAGCTTCTCGACAAACTTCGGATCACGCGAGACCTTGAAGCCTCGCACGATGTGCGGCTTCAGACCATTGGCCTGCCAGTGGCGCATCACCGTGCTGGGGCTGACCTCGAGCACCGCAGCCATCTTGCGTGTGCTCCAGTGCGTGGCCGCCTCGGGCTGGGTCTGGGTGGTCAACTCCACCAACTTCGCCACGTCCACCCTCACCGGCGGCCCGCCGCGCGGCAAGTCGCGTTCGATGCCCGTCAGACCCGACTCGATGTAGCGTTGCCGCCAGCGCCCCGCCGTGATCCGGTCAATGCCCAACTCCTGGGCGATCTGCAGATTCTGCAAGCCCTGTGCAGCCAGCAAGACGATGCGAACCCGTTCGACCAATCGAACACTGCTCAACTTGGATTGGGCAAGCCTGACCAACTCGGCTTCCTCTTCCTGACTCAACTCGATCGCAGGGGCAATTCGCACGCTCTGGCTCCAACTCTGTCGGTAGTAGAGCATTGGAGCAACTGCGTCCAAATAAGTTGCATTAATAGTAGAACACTACACTAGCATCTACGCCATGACCCGACTCCGCGCCTTTCTGCTGGCCCTGCTGAAGTGGCCGCTGGCCCTGGTGATCCTGTTTGAGGAGTGGGGTTGGGAGCCGCTGCAGCGCCTGCTGGCCCGCATCGGCCAATGGCCAGGCTTCCGCTGGATCGAGGGCCGCGTGCGTGCGCTGCCACCCTATGCCGCGCTGGCGCTGTTCGCGTTGCCGGCGCTGCTGCTGCTGCCGGTGAAACTGGCAGCGCTGTGGCTCATCCACCAAGGCCGAACAATGCTGGGCCTGGCCATCATCGTCATCGCCAAGATCGTGGGCACGGCCATCGTGGCGCGCTTGTTCACACTGAGCCAGCCGGCGCTGATGCAACTGGGCTGGTTCGCGCGGCTCTACACGCGTTGGTCGTCCTGGAAGCAAACGCTGCTGGCTTGGGTGCGTGCGTCATCCGCCTGGCGGGCGGCGCGGGCGCTCAAGGCAAGCCTTCGTCGGCAGTGGTCGCGCTGGGTGCGGGGCTGAATCTCACCGGTTGGTCGGTCGCCGCGCGCCTGTGTGCGTGTTGCTGGTCCAGTTCACCGCGAATCTGCGCCAGCAGGGCCTGCCGCTCATTGCGGTAGAAGATGTTGTGGCTCTCGAAGGGCACCATGCGGCCATCGGGCAGGGCCATGTGGATGCAGCTCTTCTTCAGCGCACGGATGTCCAGCGACTGCGCGTCCATGAACTGCACGATGAGCACACGGAACACGTTGCGGTAGTCCAGCGTCTGCGGGGCCGAGATCTTGGGCAGGCAGCACATCAGCTCGCTCAGGCAGTTGGCCTGCGATTCGGGCGAGTGGTTGGTGCTGAAGAGCTTGAAGACCTGGTCCTTCAGCGAGGCATCGCGCTCGAAGACGATGGTGTTGCCGGCACCTTCCACCAGCATCTGTGGATCGAGAAAGCGTGTCAGCGGCTGCAACGCATCACCCACGCGCAGCGCATAGGCCATGGCCAGCGTGTCGGGGTTGCAGGGCACGGGCACGACATCCTCCGCCGTGAAGAGGCCCGATTGCTCGACAATGCGTCGGCGGATCTCGCTCACCGTCAACCGGTGCTTGGCCGCGTCGTAGGCCTCCACGCGGCCGGCGTCCTGCACCGGTTGCAGCGTCACGCCGCGCACGCAGGGCTGCTGCGTGGCAAAGCGGATCACGTCGCCGATCTCGTGGTCGTTCACGCCACGCTTGACCGTCATCACCAGCGTGGTGGAGATGCCCAATGCATTGAGCCTTTCCAGCGCCTGCTCGCGCACGCGGCGCAGGTCGGCACCGCGCAGGTCCATCAGCGCCTCGCGCTGCAGCGAATCGAACTGCAAGTACACCTCGAAGGCCGGCAGGTAGGTGGCCAGGCGCTCGGCAAAGCCCGGCTCCTGGGCGATGCGGATGCCGTTGGTGTTGAGCATCAAATGGCGGATGGGCCGCGCCTTGGCGGCGTCCAGCACCTCGAAGAACTGCGGGTGCAGCGTGGGCTCGCCGCCGCTGATCTGCACCACGTCAGCCTCGCCCTCGCTGGCGATCACAGCGTCCAGCATGGCGTTCACCTCGGCCATGGACTTGTGCGTGAGCCGCTCGGGGCCTGAGGCCGCGTAGCAGGTGGGGCAGCGCAGGTTGCAGTGGTCGGTGATCTCCACCACCGACAGGCAGCTGTGCTGCATGTGGTCGGGGCACAGGCCACAGTCGTAGGGGCAGCCGTGGCGCATGGCGGTGCCAAAGCGCTGCGGCATCTCGGGGTGCTTGACGAACACCTCGCGGCACAGGCGGTAGTAGGCCAGGTCGTCGCTCACCAGCACGCGCTCGGCGCCGTGCACCGGGCACCACTTGTCCATGTAGACACGGCCCCCCAGTCGCTCCGCTCCTGCCCCCAAGGGGCGCGTGCCAGCTTGGGGCGGCCCGGCGCTGGCACCACTTTCATCCTTGAAGACGATCTTGGCCTCAACGGGCCGCAGGCAGGTGGTGCACACCGACTGCGTGGTGTCGTAGAACAGATAGGGGCGGTTCTTGCGGCTCATGGTGTGGGGGCGGGTAGCTGGCGCCAGGCGCGAAACACGAAGGGCGCATAGGCCAGCAGGGCCAGCGCGCACACCCATTGGATGCCGCTCCAGCCCAACGGGTAGGCCACGGGCACAGGTTTGAGGGCGTCGATGGCCAGACGCCAGGCCAGGTAGCTGGCGAGGAAGAGCTTGAACGCGAGGCCGGGCACACCGCCCAGGCGCACGCGTGCGTGCCAGAGCGCCCAGCCCAGCGCGGCCACGAAGACCATCTCGTACAGCTGCGCGGGGTGGCGGGCCTGGCCGTCGCCAAAGTCCAGGCCCCAGGGCAGCGTGGTGGGCAGGCCGTAGGTGCTGTCGTGCAGGCCGGCCAGCAAGCACCCGACGCGGCCCAGGCACAGGCCCAGCGCGATGGGCAGCACCATGGCATCACCGGTGGAACGTGTCTGGCCCGTGGCGCGCTTGGCCAGCTCCACGCCGACCAGTCCACCCAGCAGGCCGCCCACGATGCTCTGGCCCGGCCACAGGGCCTCGCCGGCCAGCAGGCGCTGCAGCACATCAGGTCGCTCGGCCAGGAACACCGCCTTGTTGCCCAGCGCCGCACCCAGCAGCAAGCCCACCAGCACGGCGAAACTGCCGGCCTGCAGGGGGCTGCGGCCTTGCGCGCGCAGCGCGTGGCGCCACAGGGCCACGCCCAGCGCCATGCCGCCCCACTCGAACAGGGTGTGCACGGCGGTGGCGGTGGCAGCGTCTTGAATCAAGGGCGTGCTGCGGTGGCGATCAGCGGCCCAGGCGTTTGAACAGCCAGTAGCAGCCCCAGGCGCACCCGGTGCCTATGGCCAGCGAGAAATAGGGCAGCAGGCCCACGTAGTCGGTGTGGCCGGGTTTGGGGCCGCTTAGGTCGATGACGGCGAAGAAGCCGCCGCACAAGCCCATCAGCGTGAAAGCGGTGAGCAACAACACCAGCACCACGCGCCCCAGGGTGCGCCAGCCACTGGGCTTGGGGGCGGTGTTGAGTTCAATGGGTTGCATGAATCAGGCTTCCTTCAGCAAACGATCAACCCGGGCTTGCATGCGCTCCACGGTCACATCGGGCGCAGCCATCGGTTCACCCACGTTCAAGCCCACCGGGCTGAACCAGCCGCGCCGAAACGGCTTCACCATCGCCTTGCCACCTTCGATGCGCGAGAAGGTCGAGCCCCACAGGTTCTGCAAGGCCATCGGCACCACCGGCGTCGGGCGGCTCTCCAGGATCTTCATCAGCCCGCCCTTGAAGGGCTGCAGCGTGCCATCGCGGGTGATGCCACCTTCGGGAAAGATGCCCAGCAAATCGCCCTCGGCCAGCACCTGGTCGGCGGCGGCAAAGGCGGCCTCGTACACCACCGGGTCTTCGGTGCGCGGCGCGATGGGGATGGCCTTGGCCAGGCGGAACAGCCAGCCCAGCACCGGCACCTGGAAGATGCGGTGGTCCATGATGAAGCGTATGGGCCGCGGGCTGGCGGCCATCAGCAGGATGGCGTCGACGAAGCTCACGTGGTTGCACACCACCACGGCCGCGCCCTCGGTGGGGATGTGCTGCTCGTTCTGCACCCGGAAACGGTAGATGAAATGCGTGAGCACCCAGGCCACGAAGCGCAGCAAATACTCGGGAACCACCAGGAAGATGTAGCCCGCCACCAGCGCGTTCAGCCCCGCCAGCACGCCAAACACCTGCGGGATGCTCAGGCCCGCGTCCAGCAGCAGGCCCACGCCCAGGCTGGCGGCGATCATGAAGATGGCGTTCAGGATGTTGTTGGCCGCGATGATGCGGGCGCGGTGGCTGCCTGGCGAGCGCAGCTGGATCAGCGCGTACATGGGCACGCTGTACAGGCCGGCCGAGAACGACAGCGCGAACAGGTCGAACAACACATGCCAGTGCGCGGCGTGGCCCAGGAAGGCGCCCACGCCCTGCAGCGGGCCGGCCGGCAGGCCGCTGGACGAAAGCCACAGGTCGAGCGCGAACACGCTCATGCCGATGGCCCCCAGCGGCACCAGGCCGATCTCCACATGCCGCCGGCTCAGCGTCTCGCAGGCCAGCGAGCCCAGGCCCACGCCGGCCGAGAACACCACCAGCAGCAGCGAGGCCACGTGCTCGTCGCCGTGCAGCACGTCTTTCGCGAACGAGGGGAACTGGCCCAGGAAAACGGCGCCGAAGAACCACATCCACGAGATGCCCAGCAGCGAGCGGTACACCGCCAGGTGGCCATGGGCCAGCTTGAGGTTCCTGACGGTCTCGGTGACGGGGTTCCAGTTCACCACCAGGCCGGGCGAGGTGGCCGGCGTGGCCGGGATGGCCTGGGCCACCAGCCGGCCCACCACGGCCAGCACCAGGCTGGTGAGGGCCACGGCCTGGGCGCCGTTCAGCCAGCCGTCGGCGGGCAGTGCGATCAGCAAGCCGCCCAGCACATTGCCCAGCAGGATGGCCACGAAGGTGCCCATCTCCACCATGCCGTTGCCGCCGGTGAGCTCGGCCGCGTTCAGGTGCTGCGGCATGTAGGCGTACTTCACCGGCCCGAACAGCGTGCTGTGCAGGCCCAGCAGGAAGATGCAGCCCAGCAGCAGCGCCACCTGGCTGGTGAACAGGCCCACGGCGCCCAGCAGCATGATGAAGATCTCGAGGTTCTTCACCATGCGCGCCAGAAAGGCCTTGTCGTACTTGTCGGCCAGCTGGCCCGAAGTGGCCGAAAACAGCAGGAAGGGCAGGATGAACACCGCCCCGATCACCAGCCCTGCCTTCTGCGGCTGCAACCACTGCACCGACAGGTGGTACGTGACCAGCACAGTGAAGGCGAACTTGAAGACGTTGTCGTTCGCCGCGCCCAGGAACTGCGTCCAGAAGAAGGGTGCAAAGCGGCGCTGGCCCAGCAGGGCGAACTGGTTGGCGTGGGCGGGCTGGGCATCGCTCATGACAGGGGTCTCCTCAGGCAATTCGTTTTTGTGATGCCGGACTGTAAGGGTTGCGGGCTTCCCGTCATTCCCGCGCAGGTGGGAATGACGAAACTGTCACGGCAGCACCTGCACCGGCCCGCCCAGTGCCTCGCGCTGCAGCCAGGCGAACACCGAATCCACCGTCACCGTCTCGATACGGGCGCCGTAGCGCTTGGCATTGGGGTGGTCGTCGAAGGCGATGTTGGCCTGGGTCATGCGCCCGCCCAGACGCGTGAAAGCATTGAGGTGCAGCGTGGTGGGCTCGTAGCCGTGCAGCTGCAGCCAGGCCTGGGCGCGTGGCCGGTTGCTGGCGGCCTCGTCCAGCGCGCCGGCCAGGGTCTCGATGGCCCACTGGTTGCTCTGCTGGTAGCGGGTGGACCAGGGGTAGGCCAGCATGCTGTAGCGCGCGGTGTGCCACTGCGCCAGGCGCTGGTTGTCTTGCAGCAGCGGCAGCAGCTTGGCCTGCGCGTCGGGCGAGAGCACCACAAAGGGTGCCTGGTAGCGCCAGGGCCGGTCCATGTAGAACTCGCCCAGGCCCTGGCGGTACACTTGGGCGCTGTCGGTGCCGCAGTGGTTGAGCTTGTGGGCCACGCGCCATTGGGCCGTGCCGTCTTCGGCCAGCTCGCGGTAGGCAAAGCCCACGTGGGACCAGGCCAGGCTGTATCGGCTCAGGTCTTGCCCGGCGCGCGCCAGCAGCACCACGTCGGCACCGCTGGCTTCGAGCCGCACGGCGGTGGTCTGGGCCAGCGCCATGCCCTGCTGGGTCTCCCAGGCCGAGGGTGGCTGCTCCTCGCAGTGGCGGCCGGCCTGGGCCGTGGTGGCGAACGCCACGGCCAATACCATGCCCATCTTCACGAGCGCGCGCCTCACCGCGTCACCTGCTCGTTGTGCAGCAGTGCGCGGCCCACTTCGTTGGGCACGAAGCACAGCGCCTGCGAGCCGCCCTCGGCTGCGGTGGAGAGCAGCCAGCCGGTGCCCATCACCAACACCGTCACGCCGGTGCCCACGGCCACCAGCGACTGGCCCACCACCTCGACACTGAAGCGCACGCCATCCGACACGCGCTCCAGCACCCACACCGAGCCGCGCGCCGTGGCCTGCACGCTCAGCACCACCAGTTGCGCGCCGGCCATCAGCACCATCGAGGGCGCGGCGATGGAGATGGCCACCGGCACGGCCGAGGCCGCGCTGAGGTCGGACGAAGGGCCGCCATGGGCCTGGGCGCCACCGCTGGTGGTGGCCAGCATGGCAGCGAACAACAGGCAAGAGCAGGTGCAGCCGCGTTGGTGCAGCAGCAGCGAGGGACGTGTCAGCGAACGGGGTGAGGGCATCGTGGTGGCCCCTGGCAAGGGGCGTTGTTGAACTCGGACCGATCATGGGTGGCCTGGCGGGTCGAGTGGCTATTTGGTGCGCCTTGTCCAACGGATCAGGCCTGAAGGTATCCCCAGGCGATACTTGCCGCCACTGCCGGAGCCCCGCCATGTCCACCACCCAGTCGCTCATCACCGTGCTCAAGACCGAGCTCAAGGCGGCCGGCATCACCTACGCCGCGCTGGCCCGCGAGCTGGGCATGGCCGAGTCGACGGTCAAGCGCATGCTGTCCAAGGGCGAGATGCCGCTCTCGCGGGTGGACGAGATCTGCCGCGTGCTCAAGACCGATTTCGCCGAGCTCAGCCGCCGCGTGGCCGACGCCACCCCGCTGCGCCGCGAGCTGACGCTGGAGCAGGAGAAGGCCGTGGTGGCCGACCGCAAGCTGCTGCTGCTGGCCATCTGCTGCATGAGCCAGTGGACGCTGGAGCAGGTGGTGAGCACCTACCGGCTGAGCGAGGCCGAGGCCATCAAGTACCTGGTGCAGCTCGACCGGCTGGGCATCATCGAGCTGCGGCCCATGAACCGCTACCGGCTGAATCTGGCCAAGACCTTCCGCTGGCGGCCGCACGGGCCGGTGATGCAGTACTTCCGCGAAGAAGCGGTGATGGACTACTACGGCGGCGGCTTCGACGGCGAGGGCGAGATGCTGATGCTGGTGCACGGCCAGATCGGCCGCAGCCTGGCCACGCTGTTCAACGAGCGGCTGCAGCGCCTGGCGCAGGACTTTGCCCAGCAACACTTGGCCGATCAGAAGCTGCCACCCGACCAGAAGCGGCCCTACACGCTGGTCATCGGCATGCGCTCGTGGTTGTTCGGCGCGTTTCGCGAACTCAAGCGCGAGGGTGCGGCGGCGGCCCACTGAGCCCGGGCCGGGTGCGCGGGCTGCGGCTGCGAGGCTCAGTTGCGAACCGCAGTTGCGAACAATTGCAACGCTGGCCACCCGCCCGCGCAGGCCGGCTATAAAGCAGCCATGAACCCAAACACCTCCCCGGCCCTGGCCGTCGTCCTGTTGGCTGCCCTGGCCACCGCAGGCTGTGGCTCCACCGATACCCGCACGGGTGCCGCCGTACCCAGCCGGCCCGACGCCATGCCGGTGCAGGCCGCGCTGATCTTCAGCGGCCCGTTCCGCTGGGTGGAGCGCGACAAGGCCTTCGAGGGAGCGCCCGGGCCGGTGGGCCTGGACCAGCCATTGCGCCCGCTGGCCACTTTGCACAGGCCGTCTTGTCCGGCCAAGCCCGCCAACCGACCCGCCGGCCCCACTGTCTTGACCGACCGCCTGGCCAAGCCCGCTGCCCTGTGCAGCGCCACGGTGCGCTTTGGCATAGCGGCGGATGGCCGCGTCAGCCACACCCAGCTGATTCATGCGGCGCAGTCTGAAGGGGTGGATCCGTCGTTCAACTTCGGCTTCAACGTGGTGACGAACGTGAACCAGTGGCGTTTCGAGCCGCCCCTGCGTGGAGGCAAGCCGGCCGACATCTGCTGCGTCGAATTGACCATCAACTGACGCTGCCCATGGATGCACTGAGCTTCACCGTCGAGATCTTCAAGGCGGCCGCCTGGCCTGTGGCCACGCTGGTGGTGGCGCTGCTGTTTCGGCGCGAGATCCGCACCCTGCTGGGCCGCACCCGCAGGGGCAAGGTGGGGCCGGCTGAATTCGAGTTCGAGGAGACCGTGCGCGCCGTGGCCAGCGATGCCAAGGGGCTGAACCTGCCCGCACCCGCCGCGCCACTGGCCCTGCCCAAGGTGGTGGTGCAAAGCGCCGAGCCGCGCGCCGCCATCCTGCAAGCCTGGGTGGAGGTGGAGGACGCCCTGAACCACCTGGCCTATGCCAAGGCACCCGACGCGCGGGCCCTGCCAGGCAGCACCTATGCGGCCATACGGCTGCTGGCCAACAGCGGCGTGATCGGGCCCGAGTACATCGCGCTGCTCAACGATCTGCGTACCCTTCGTAACCAGGCCGTGCACGAGCTTGAGTTCAAACCCTCAGCCGAATCAGTGATGGCCTATGTGAAACTTGCCAATGATTTGATCGGTGTGTTGCAGCGTGCCGCCGAGGCCGCCTGACACTGGGTGAGGCCGTTTGATAACCAATTGAATGGATCGTTGGCATGGGTTACGAAGTACACATCACGCGCAGACAACACTGGCTGGACGAAGACGGCCCAGCCATAGGGCTGAATGAATGGCTCAAGGTCGTGCACAGCGACCCCGAGATGCACTACGAGGGCCCCACCAAGGAAGAGGCGCTTGCGGCAGGCAACTCCACCATCAGCCCCGAAGAGCCGGGCCTGGCGGTGTGGAAAGCCTATTCCAAGCATGGCCCCGACGCCGTGGCGCTGTTCTGCCACTACGAAGACCACGTTACCGCCACCAACCCCGACGAAGAGATCCTGCGCAAGGTCTGGAAACTGGCCCACCGGCTCAAGGGCAAGGTGCAGGGCGACGACGGTGAGATCTATGGCGCCGACGGCAAGGTGATGAGCGACGCCGAGGCCATCGCCGCCGGCTTGTCCATCCAGCGCAAGCCCTGGTGGAAGTTCTGGTGAGTCAGGGCCTGGCGCGGTAGAGCGCCGCCAGTCGGTCAGGCGTGTCGCTGATGCGTTCGAGCTGTGGATAGCGCAGGCCGCCGCGCCAATCGAGCGTTGCGAAAGGGTCAAGATGCGCAGCCGCGCTCGCGCTGTGGCGATTCGCACCCTTGGCACCTTCTTCACACCACTTTCTTGAGACCAAGATTGGTGGACGGCGCATAGGGTTTGCCGCAGGTCACCAATAGCGCCGCGGGTTGGCTTGTCTTCGCTCTGTGGCGCCTATCCCACATGGTGTACGCCTACTTGATGAGCTTCAGTTGCAACCCTTAACATGAAGAGATGTTTATGTCATACGACTGCTGACCTGCAGCGAGTGGCCTGCAAGCACCAGCCGCAACTTTTGGAGAACACTTCATGCCTCGTTCTGTTTGCGGAGTCCAACCTACACCGATTTGCATCGCCGTCTGGGCCTGCTTGATGGCGCCTCTGGCGTATGCCCAGACCTCCGCCCCTTCGACTGAAAATGCCGATCAGCCTGCTCAGGCCGTTGTGATTTCAGGCTCGCGAATCAAGCGAGACAACTACAGCTCTACGGCGCCATTGCAGATTCTGCGCAATGAAGACTCAGCCGTTGCAGGCTTCACCTCAACAGCGGAGGTTTTGCAGGGCACGGCCGTGACGGGGGGGCAGGGTCAAATCAACAATGCCTACGGTGGTTATGTCACCGACGGCGGCCCTGGCGCCAACACCATCGGGCTGCGAGGCTTCTCGCCGACGCGGACACTGGTGTTGCTGAATGGCCGGCGGCTTGCCCCATCGGGAACCCGCGGTTCCGTCGGGGCTGCGGACCTGAACATCTTGCCCGACTCAATTGTTGACCGCATTGAGGTGCTCAAGGATGGCGCTTCATCCATTTACGGGTCAGACGCGGTGGCTGGTGTCGTCAACATCATCACGAAGAAGAACATCGACGGCATCAAGGCCGACGCTAAGCTGACCCAGACCCAAGGGGGTGGCAATGAATACACCTTCGCACTGGTGGGGGGTTTTGTTTCAGACCGCGCACATTTTTCGGGCTCGTACGAGTATTCCGAACGCACCAACCTGACCCTGGGCGACCGGGACTGGACCCGCTGCAACACCGACTACCGTAGAACTAGCGTCGATGGCGTCGTTGGGGAGTGGGGCAGCTTTGACTTCGTGGACCCTGCCACTGGCAAGCCCAAGTGCTATCCGATCAGTGGCACGGGCTCCAACGGGGTCACCATCAATACCATCGGTACCAGTACTCGCGCTGGTGTTGGGGCGCCGGGGTCGGTGACCACCAGTTTTAACCGGTGGCGCCCCAACGACGCCGTTACAACGGGGTTGGTCGGCTTTGAGGGCGTGGGTGGCGGCACCAACAGCTTGAACGTGCGTGACACTTATGACCCGCGCATGCTGAACCGGTCGCTCATCTCGCCGATGACCAACCACAACGTCTATCTTCAGGGCGGCCTCGACCTGAGTGCATTGAACAATGCTGAGCTGTACTACGAGGTTCTGTACAACCGGCGGGAGTCAAAGCAGACGGGCTATCGCCAGTTGTCGCTCGACTACATGAAAGGCAGCCCTCTCATTCCGGCGGAACTTGCGTTCAGCACTGTCTCCGGTCCGACGCCCATCACCAATGGCGCCAACATGGGCGTGCGGGCCTTCATCGGGTTTGGCAACGACACATCTTCCCAATCGGTCGACTTTGCACGCGCCGTGGTGGGCTTGCGGGGCACCGTTTTCAAGTCGGGCTGGGATTATGACGTTGTCGCCACCCACAGCGAAAGCAAAGGCAGCTACACCTTCGAGTCCTTCCTGACGAATCGCTTGGCGCAAAGCCTGAACGTTGTGCCCAACGGCACTGGCTATGACTGCTTTGACCCATCCGGCGGCTGCGTGGCTGCGCCGGCATTGACAAAGGCTGTGATTGGCGGGCAACTGCCAGCGGCGTGGGTCAACTATGTTTGGCAGCCCGTGACTGGCGTCAGCAAATACAAGGAGGATGTGCTGTCCGCATCCATCACGGGCAAGCTATTTGATATGCCCTATGGCAAGGCCAAGGCTGCACTGGGCGCAGAAGTTCGCCACTACTCGATTGATGACACGCCGCCCCTGGATGCGCAGACCGGCAACCTCTACAACCTGACGTCCGCGACGCCAACCCGGGGCAGCGACACGGCAAAGGACGTCTTCGGGGAAGTTGAGATTCCGTTGCTGGCGAACGTGCCATGGGCGCACGAACTGAGCGTGAATGCGTCGAGTCGTTGGTCGGACTACAACTCCTATGGTAGCGGCTCAACTTACAAGGTAGGTGCCCTTTGGTCCCCGGCCAAATGGGTCACGCTGCGCGGTACAGCAAGCACCTCCTACCGGGCGCCAGCCTTGTACGAGCAGTTCCTGGGGGCTACGAGTGGCTTCCTTTCTTCACAGGGCGATCCCTGCAATGGCTGGGATGCTGCTTCGAACGCAGGTACGGTCCGCGCCACTAACTGCCAAAGCGAAGGACTACCTGCCGGCTACAGCGCGACGTCGAGCATCACAGTGCTGAACTCTGGCGGCGCTGCTGCGGGTCTGAAGGCCGAGACATCGCAGAATTCCACCATCGGTCTCATCTTCCAACCCGAGCTTGGTACAGGCTGGGGCGATATCTCTTTTGCAGTCGACTACTTCGACATCACGGTTGACAACGGTGTTGCCAGGGCGGGTGCGAGCAGCATTCTGGCCCGCTGCTATGACGATCCGCAGTTTAGGTCCGGCGGCGGTTTCTGTCGCCTTGTTAACCCCCGCAATCCGTCTTCCAATGCGCTGACGGTGAACGACAGCTATGTCAATCTGGCCACCGACATTGTGCGAGGCCTCGATTTCACAACCCGCTACACGAACAACCTCGGTATTGGCAAACTGCGCTTGAACCTGAATGCCACCAGGTTCAATTCGCAGGCGAACAAGCTGTTCGCTGAGGATGCATTGGATGAGATCAATGGCACGATCGGCAGCCCGCAATGGTCTGGCCGGCTGGATGTCCATTACGACATCAAGAATTGGCGCCTCTACTACGGCCTCGACTGGGTGGGTGCAACGTCTTCATATGCCTATTTTGAGGAGGACCCTGCGACCAGTAGCTACAAGTTGGACACACCGAACTACTACACGAGCACGGTGGCTGTTGGCTACAAGGCCGACAAGTGGGAAGTGACCTTGGGTGTCAAGAATCTGGAAGACGTCAAGCCTCCCCAAATCTCCGCTCAGGCCGGCTACAACCGTGTCGGCAATGCTCCTTTGTACAGCGGGTACGACTACGTTGGTCGCACGTTCTACCTGAACGTGTCCAAGTCCTTCTGATTGCGCCAATGCGTCGGCCCCTGCAGCGTCTGCGCCGCAGGGGCCATTTTCTTTCGCGGGGAGACTCGACAGTGTCAATAAACCATCTGCGCTTGGCCAGCGCAATTCTTGCAGCGGCATGTGGCCTGCCTGTTGTGGCTCAGAACACCCAGCCGACGGCCATCCAAGTTCCGACCGAGGAGCAACTTGCGCAGTACCCGCGCATGACCGGGTTCAACCTTTCGCCCGACGGCAAGCACCTGTTGGCCATCGAGAGCCAGGGTGATACGCGCACGATCCTCGTGTGGGAGACGGACAAGCTTTCGGCTAAGCCGCAGGTCATAGGCTCGAGCACGATGCGGATCCTTTCTGCATCGTTCCTGAAGAACGACATGCTGTCGGTGACCTTGTGGCAGCCCTACGATGCCCGCATCGAAGGCACGTTCACCAAGACCTTCATCAACAAGCTGCTGATTACCGACTTGGCCGGCAAGGAGTGGAAGGAGCCCTTGGAATCCGCCGAGATTGCACGCACCGACCTGGCCAAGCGCCTCAACGCCCTGTCTGTGCCCTCGATCAAGAGCCGTATGGCCAGCGATCCAGACCACGTCATCGTCGAGAGCGATGGCAACGGCAAGGACCGGGATCTATTCCGGTACAACGTCCGCACTGGGGCCGCGAAACGTGTGCTGCGCGTTGGTGAGAAGGACTTCGACGTCTTCTTCGACGCCAGTGGCGCTCCGCAGGCCAAGTCCCGTGCTGACTCCGACGCCAAGGGCTTCTACGTGGCCACCGAGATCCGGAATGCCGCCACCGGGGTCTGGGAGGAGCATTTCAGGTCCTATGTGAAGGACAGGGACGTGGTGGAAATCGTGCGCATGGGCCCCGGGCCCCACACGGCGGTGTTGCGCAGCAGCGTTGGCAGAGACATGGCCGCGCTGTTCGAGTACGACATCGAGAAGCGCAAGGTCATCGGCACCCTTTTCGAGCACAAGTATTTCGATGCCCGTGGGGTTAAGGTTAACGGAGATGCCGACCCCACGGACGCCGGTGCCTTCGACGGTTTCACCTATGACGGCCTGCATGGCAATGAAGTCCACTGGGTGAACCCGAAGTTCGAGGCCGTGATCAAGGGCATTGGCAAGTCGCTGGGCATCCGGGAGATTGCTCAGCCCTTGTTCGACATCGCCACGGGCAAGCGGATGGAGGTTCCGTCTCTGGATGGCGTATCGGTCACAGTCGCCGGATTTCACGACGGTGACCCGCCCACCTATGTGGTTCGGGTGAGCGGGCTGGCTTACCCCACAGAGCACTATCTGTTGCGCGGCCAGAAATTGACTCTGCTGGCCAAGGAGCGGCCTCAACTCGATCGCCGCGCACTCGGCAGCTCGCGGTTCACTTACTACCCTGCGCGGGATGGCCTGAACGTCCCCGCGTTTCTCACCTTGCCCAATCCCGAGCTGTGCGGCCCTGGGCCGTACAAGGCGGTCATTCATCCCCACGGTGGCCCCTGGGCGCGCGATCACATGGACTTCGACACCTCTGGGTGGGTGCCAATGCTGGTGTCCCGTTGCCACGTCGTTCTGCAGCCGCAGTACCGCGGTTCAGCCGACTGGGGCCGAACCCTCTGGATGGCTGGCGATGCCGAGTGGGGCCAGAAGATGCAGGACGACAAGGACGACGGCGCGAAATGGCTGGTCAGTGAAAAGCTGGCCGACCCGAAACGCGTGGCCATGTTCGGGTTCTCCTACGGAGGGTACGCCGCGTTTGCAGCGGCGGTGCGCCCCAATGGCCTGTACAAGTGCGCGATATCTGGTGCCGGCGTGTCCGACATCGAAAAGATCTGGGCGCCCTTCTACACCAACCCCTTCTATCGCGATCGCCAAGAGTCGACCGTCAAGGGGCTGAGCCCGGTCAAGCAAGCCGACAAGATCAAGATTCCGATCATGGTCTATCACGGCGAACGGGATCAGATCGTGCCATTGATCCAGTCGGAGATGTTCGTGGAGCAGGCCCGAAAGTCTGGCCAGCCCGTCGACTACAACGTGCTGCAGGACTATGACCACGGCCGGGCCTGGACGCGTGAGACCATGACCAAGCAGCTCAGGTTGATCAGCGAATACCTTGCCAAGGGTTGTGGTGGAACGGGTCTGTGACCTGCTCGGAGGGCTGCAGCAGCGGGTTGCAGCCCCTTCAGGGCCTAGCCTTGTACAGTGACGATAGCCGGTCGGGCGCGCCAAGAATTTGTGCCAGCTGTGGGTAGCGCAGGCCGCCGCGCCAATCGATGCGCACGGTGCTGTAGCGGTCACCGTCCTTCACCAGCAATTGCAGCGGCGCGCTGCCATCGCGATTGGCGGTGATGGCGGCCTCCACCCGCTCGGGTTTGTAGCCACGGCCGTTCACCGCCAGCAAGGTCATGCCCGGCGCCAGGCCGGCGTGGAATGCCGGGCTTTGCCAGAACACCTGGTCGAGCTTGCCGTCGCTGGTGATGCGCAGGCCCAGCGAGTGCGCCAGTTCCTGCGGTCGCTCGGTGCCCGAGGGGCCACTCCAGCCGCGCTCGTGGCTGGCAAAGCTGCTTTCCTTGTCGCTCCAGGCCAGCCGCCAGCCGCTGCGGGCCAGGCCGTCCAATGGCGCGGTGGTGTTGGCGCCGGTGCGGTCCAGCCGCTCGCGCAAGAAGGCGGCCCAATCCAAAGGCTGCACCGCGTTCAGCGCCACCACCAGGTCGTTGAAGGTGTAGGGCAGCGGTTGCACCGAGCCATCGGCGCGGCGCTGGTCGGGCAGGCCAAAGAAGGCGCGGGCAAAGTCATCGAGCGAGCGTTGGTCGCCGCTCGCCTCTCGCAGTTTCGAGTCCACGTCCAGCCACAGCAGCAGGCCCTCGGCGTAGTAGTCAAAACCGCGCTGCCAGTCCTCCCATTCGGTGCTGTGGCCAGGGCCCACGGCCGGGTCCAGCGTGGTGTCCTGCAGGCTGCGCCAGGCGCGGCCGCTGCGGGCGGCCATTTCGGCAGCGGTGTGGGCCAGGCGATCCCGTGCTTGCTCGGGTGTGGTCAGGCCGGCACGGGCGGCCAGCACATGGCCCCAGAACTGGGTCTGGCCCTCGTACACCCACAGCAGCGAGGTGCCCATGGGCGTGTTGTAGTGCGGCGTGAGCAGATCGGCCGGGCGGCGGAATTTGCCGTTCCAGGAATGTGCAAACTCATGTGCCAGCAGTTCGCGGCCACGGATGGCTTGGTCCCAGTTCTTGAAGTAATCAGGCCGCAGGCCGTTTTCGCTGGATTCGTGGTGCTCCAGGCCGATGCCGCCGAACTCGTCGGACAGCGCCAGCAGCAGGTCGTACTGGCGCCAGTGGCGCGGCCCAAACAGGCGAGTGGCCTGCTGGACCAGGGCGCGGTGGGCGTTGATCTGCGCCTCGCTGGCTTCCAGCTGCGAAGCCTCGTCGGCAAACAGGTTCAGCGCCACGGGTTGCGGCGTGCCCTCTGGCTCCAGTTCGATGCGCTTCATGTGCGGGCCGGCGAAGAGCGGCGAATCGACCAGCGTTTCAAGAGATACCGGCGCAAAGCGCACCCAACCGTCGGCACCGGCCTGTGGCATCTCGCCCCTGGTGCCGCGCATCGCACCGGCCTGTTTCCACCCGGCAGGCAGGCGCAGGCGCGGTTGCACGCGGATGGCGTCGGAGGCCGGGCCGGCGGGGTAGAGCAACACGCTCTCCCACTCCACACCCAGCAGCGCGGGCGTGACGTTGACGCGGTCACCGCCGCTCTTCACGGGCGAGAGGTATTGAAAGCTCAGTTCCAGCGCGCCCACGCCGGCCGGCACGTCCACGTGGAAGGAGTGCGGGTCAGCCGCGTCACGCGTCCAGGCGATGCGCTGCTCGCCCGCGCGGATCGTCAGGCCGGCCAGCGGCGTGACATTGCCATAGGGCCCATGCGCGCCGGGCAGGTAGCGTGGGTACAGCAGCGTGAGCCGCTGACCGGGCTGGGCCACCGGCAGGCTTTGCTGTACGCGAAGCACGCGGTGGGCCAGGTCGGTGGCGTCCACCGAGAGGGTGATGACGCGTGGCCATTCCGTGGGCTGGGCCATGGCCCATGTCGGCAAGGCCAGCGTGACGACGGTGACTGCGGCCTGGAGGGCGCGGGCGGCGGTGCTGGTGGCTGGGCTGGTGGCGGTGTGCGGCGTGTGTTGCATGCAGAAGATCTCCCTGCCGCGCAGGTTAGCGCAAGCCGCTCAGGACCTGCGACCCAGCAGCCGCTCGGTGTGTTCGCCCAGGCCCGGCGCCAGGCTGCGGATGCCCCCCGGCGTGGCCGAGAGCTTGGGCACCACGCCTGGCACGTCCAGCGCCAGGCCGGTGGCGGTGACGATGCGCTGGATCATGCCGCGCGCCTGGTAGTGCGGGTCTTCGGCGATGTCCTTGACCGTGTAGATGCGGCCCACCGGCACGCTCACGGCCTGCAGCGTGGCCACCACCTCGGCCACGGGGCGCTGCACCGTCCAGGCGGTGATGGCCGCGTCGATCTCGTCCGCGCGAACGGCTCGCTGGGCATTGCTGCCCAGGCCGGGGTCTTGGCCCAAGTCGTCGCGGCCGATGGCCGTCATCAAGCGCTTGTAGATGCTGTCGCCGTTGCCACCGATCACCACCTGGCCATCGGCACAGCGGTAGGCGTTGCTGGGCGCGATGCCGGGCAGGGCCGAGCCGGCGGGCTCGCGCACCTTACCAAAGGCGCTGTACTCGGGCAGCAGGCTTTCCATGCAGTTGAAGACGGCCTCATACAGGGCGACGTCCACCACCTGGCCACGGCCCTTGGGCGCCTCGGCGCTGATGCTTTGCCGCCGCGCCTGCAAGGCCAGCAGCACGCCGATCACGCCATGCAGCGCGGCCAGCGTATCGCCCAGGCTCACACCCGCGCGCACCGGCACCCGGCCGGGCTCGCCCATCAAATGGCGCATGCCGCCCATGGCCTCGGCCACCACGGCAAAGCCCGGCAGGTCGCGGTAGGGGCCGTCCTGGCCGTAGCCCGAGATGCGCAACATCACCAGGCCGGGATTGCTGCGGGCGAGCTCGTCGTAGCCCATGCCCCACTTCTCCAGCGTGCCGGGCTTGAAGTTCTCGATCAGCACGTCGGCCTCGGCTATGAGGCGACGCACCTCAGTGCGGCCCTCGGGCGTGCGCAGGTCGAGCACCACGCTTTGCTTGTTGCGGCTTTGAACCTGCCACCACACGCTGGTGCCTTCATGCAGCATCCGCCACTGGCGCAGCGGGTCGCCGGTGCCCGGCGGCTCCACCTTGATGACCTCGGCGCCGAAGTCACCCAGGGTCTTGCCGGCGAAGGGGCCGGCGATCAACTGGCCCAATTCAAGAACCTTCAGGCCGTGCAGCGGGGGCAATGCGTTGGATCTCATGTGTCGTGGTGCCATGCAGACAGAAAACCAGGGGGCATGGTGACATGATGCACGGCCGGCCGGCCACCCTGATTGACCCCTGGGCGGTGCCCCTCGAGCATGCGCGGCTTGATCACATTCCCTGGGAGGAACATATGAAGTCATACGGTGCGGAATTTCTGGGCACGTTCTGGCTGGTGCTGGGCGGCTGCGGCAGTGCGGTGCTGGCCGCCGCCTTCCCTGGCGTGGGCATAGGCCTGCACGGCGTGTCGCTGGCCTTCGGCCTGACGGTGCTCACCATGGCCTATGCCATCGGCCACATCTCGGGCTGCCACCTGAACCCGGCGGTGTCGATCGGCCTGTGGGCCGGTGGCCGCTTTCCCGCCGCCAAGTTGCTGCCCTACATCTTGGCCCAGGTGCTGGGTGCGGTGGCGGCTGGCGCGGTGCTGTTCGTCATTGCCAGCGGCAAGGCTGATTTCAGCGCCGCTGGCGGCTTTGCTTCCAACGGCTTTGGCGAGCATTCACCCGGCCACTATTCGATGCTGGCCGCGCTGGTGACCGAGGTGGTGATGACCGCGTTCTTCCTGCTCATCATCATGGGTGCCACCGACAAGCGTGCGCCCGCAGGCTTTGCGCCCATCGCCATTGGCTTGGGCCTGACGCTGATCCACCTGATCAGCATCCCCGTCACCAACACCTCGGTGAACCCGGCACGCTCGACCGGCGTGGCGCTGTTTGCGGGCGGCTGGGCGGTGGAGCAGCTCTGGCTGTTCTGGCTCGCCCCCATCGTGGGCGCGGTGCTGGGCGCAAAGGTCTACCGCTCCATCGCGGAAGATTGACGCAAACCGGGTGCCCCAACGCAGGCCAGCGCCGGGCCGCTCCCAAGCGGCCTGCGAAACCCGCTTGGCGGGTGGTTGCGTACCCCGCAACCGGGTGCCCTGTCTACGCTGGCTGCTCTTCAATCACAAATGCGGCGCCATCAAACTGCGCCAGCGCTTCCACCAGGAACGGCATCACCTCGGCCAGGGTCTGGTGCAGCGTGTAGGGCGGATTGATGATGAACATGCCGCTGCCGGTGAGGCCAAAGCCGCGCTGGTCGGCTTGGCTCACCGTCATGCGCACGTGCAGCCAGCCCTTGGGCGCCAGCGCCATCAGCCGCTTGGGCAATTGCACCGCCTCCACGCGGCTGACCTGCGGATACCAGACCATGTACACGCCCTCGGCGAAACGGGTGACGGCCTCGCGCAGCGTGGCCACCACCTTGCCGTAGTCACCCACCAGCTCGTACGAAGGGTCGATCAGCACGGCGGCGCGGCGGGGCGTGGGCGGGATCTGGCCCTTCAGCCCGGCAAAACCGTCTTCGTTCAGCACCTGCACATGGCGGTTGCCGCCAAAGTGCGCGGCCAGGGTGCGGGCGTCGCTGGGGTGCAGCTCGAACAGGCGCATGGCATCGGTGCGCGGCATCAGCATGCGGGCAATGGAGGGCGAGCCGGGGTACAGCGCCAGCGGCGGTGTCATGCCTTTCTCCAGCGGCGGCACCACGCCGTCCTCGCCCGGCTCCAGGTTGAACTCTTGCACCAGGCGCACGTAGTCGGCCACGGCCTCGGGCAGGTCGGGGCGGCTCCACAGGCGGTTGATGCCCTCGCGGTATTCGGCCTTCTTCTGCGCCTGCGCGCCCTTGAGCAAATAGCCGCCGGCGCCGGCGTGGGTGTCGATGTAGCGAAAGGGTTTGTCCTTGCCCACCAGGTAGCGCAGCACTTGCACCAACACCACATGTTTGAGCACGTCGGCATGGTTGCCGGCGTGAAAGGCGTGGCGGTAGGCGAGCATCGAGCGGGCTTTCGGAACAGATCAATGGCGCACTGTATCCTTTAGCCCCATGAACAAGCTCTTCAGCCCTCTGCAGGTCGGTGCCATGGAACTGGCCAACCGCATCGTCATGGCCCCGCTCACGCGCAACCGCGCCAGCGCCGGCCAAGTACCCAATGACCTGATGGTGCAGTACTACCGCCAGCGCGCCAACCCAGCCACCGGCGCGGGCCTGATCGTCACCGAGGCCAGCCAGATCAGCCCCATGGCCCAGGGCTACCTGGACACCCCGGGCATCTACAGCGACGCGCAGGTGGCGGGCTGGAAGCGGGTCACCGAAGCGGTGCATGCCGAGGGCGGGCGCATCGTCATCCAGCTCTGGCATGTGGGCCGCATCTCGCACAGCTCGCTGTTGCCAGAAGGCGCGGCACCGGTGTCGTCCACCGCCAAGCCCGCCAAGAGCAAGACCTACATTGCCGGTGGCTTCGCGCCGGTGTCCACGCCGCGCGCGCTGAGCATCGACGAGATCAAGAGCATCGAGTACGACTACCGCCGCGCGGCGCGCAATGCCATGGCCGCAGGCTTTGACGGGGTCGAGATCCACGCTGCCAACGGTTACCTGATCGAGCAGTTTCTGAAGGATTCGGCCAACGACCGCAGCGACGAGTACGGCGGCCCCATCGCCAACCGCACGCGCTTTCTGATGGAGGTGGCGCGCGCGGTGACGGCTGAGATCGGCGGCGACCGCACCGGCATCCGCATCTCGCCCATCAGTCCGGCCAACGACATCGGCCAGGACAGCAACGCCCAGGCGCTCTACACGCATGTGTTGGCCCAACTGGCGTCTCTGGGCCTGGCCTATTGCCATGTGGTGGAAGGCGCCACCGGCGGCCCGCGTGACCTGAGCGAACAGGGCGTGCGGGCGCTGGACTACGCGGCGCTGCGTGCGCTGTTCCCGGGCGCCTGGATGGTGAACAACGGCTACGACCGTGCGATGGCGCTGGACGTGGTGCAGGGCGGCGCGGCCGACCTGGTGGCCTTTGGCAAACCCTTCATCGCCAACCCCGACCTGGGCCGGCGCTTGCGCGAAGGTGCACCCTGGAACGCGCTGAACATGGCCACGCTCTACGGCGGTGGCGAAGCGGGCTACACCGACTATCCCGCGCTGGCCTGAGCTTCAGAACCGCTTGCCCTTGGTGCGCGCGCGGAACGCATCGCTGAGCTTCAGCGCGCGCTCGCCGGGCTCCAGCGTGAAGCTGTCGCCCGCCTGCAAGGCCCCCGACACCAGCACGGCCAGGTAGGTGCCGCAGTAGCCTGATTCCACCATCAGCTTGGCGGCCTTGGCAAAGCCCATCACCGCGTTGAACTTGTAGCAGGGGAAGCGCGGCTCGCTCACCACCAGCACGCCGCCATCGGCGAAGCGCAACTGGTCACCCACCCACAGGTCATCTTCCAGCACACCGCTGAGCGTGAGGTTCTCGCCCATCAGACCGTGGGGCACCTCGTCTTCCCAGCCGGCCACCCTGGCCTGGGCGCGCACGGTGCGCCAGAAGGGTAGGTGCTCACTGGGGTAGGCGTAGATGGCTTTGGCGAGACCGCCGTGCACGGTGGGGTCGGCCTGCTCGTCGCCGGCCAGGCCCATGCCGCCGTAGGCCACCGGCCCGGTCTGCGGCTGCTTGGCGATGGCGCTCATCACCCGCTTGCCGTCAACTTGCAGGGGTTGCACCGTGGCCACGTTCACGCTGAGGATCTTCATGGCGGCGATTGTCGTCGCCGCGCGCTGGCTCACTTCGAGATGCGGCGATAGAACTTCACCGGCGCGGCGTCTTTGGGCGCGGCCGGCGCGCAGTCGCCATCACAGCCACCGCAGCCGGCCTGCGCCTTGGGCTGCAAGGCCCGCCAATGGCCCAGGCCAGGCACACGGCGCAGCAGCGCGGCGGCGGCGTTGCGCCAGGCCAGCGGCATCAGCGTCCACGCTGCATAGGCAAAGCACACGGCCACCACGGCGGCGACGACCACGGTTTGTGCCAGCGGGTTCATGCCGTCCACCACAGCGTTACACGGTAGGTCACAAAGGCCGCCGCGTAGGCCAGCACGAAGAGGTAGGCCGTCATCAGCAGCGGGTAGCGCCAGGAGTTGGTCTCGCGCTTGACCGTGGCCAGCGTGGAGATGCACTGCGGCGCGAACACGAACCAGGCCAGCAGCGAGTAGGCCGTGGCCAGCGACCACTGCTGCGCCAGCATCGGCGACAAAGCCTCGGCCACCGCGCCATCGGGTGCCGAAAGCGCGTACACCGTGCCCAGTGCGCCCACCACCACCTCGCGCGCCGCCATGCCCGGCACCAGGGCGATGCTGATCTGCCAGTTGAAGCCGATGGGGGCGAAGATCACTTCCAGCAGCCGGCCCAGCTGGCCTGCAAAACTGTGGGTGATGGCCGCGCCGGTGGCGCCTGCTGGCGGGGCCGGCCAGGTGGAGAGGAACCACAGCAGCACGGTGAGCGCAAAGATGATGGTGCCCACCCGGCGCAGGAAGATGCGCGCCCGCTCCCACAGCCCCAGCGCCAGGTTGCGCAGGCCAGGCACGCGGTAGGGCGGAAGTTCCAGCATCAGCGGCTGGTAGCTGCTCTTCATCCAGAGCCGCTTGAAGGCCCAGGCCACGGCGCAGGCCGAGAGCACGCCGGCGGTGTAGAGCGCGAACAGCGTCAGGCCGCGCAGGTTAAACAGGCCCACATTGGTGTCGGGCACGAAGGCGCCGATCAGCAGCGCGTACACCGGCAAGCGGGCCGAGCAGGTCATCAGCGGCGCCACCATGATGGTGGCCAGGCGGTCGCGCCAGTGGTTGATGCTGCGCGTGGCCATGATGCCGGGCACCGCGCAGGCAAAGCTGGACAGCAGCGGGATGAAGGCCCGGCCTGAGAGACCCACCTTGCCCATCAGCGTGTCGAGCAGAAACGCGGCGCGCGGCAGGTAGCCCGAATCCTCCAGCGCCAGGATGAAGGCGAACAAGATCAGGATCTGCGGCAGGAACACCAGCACGCTGCCGGCACCGGCGATGGCGCCGTCCACCAGCAGGCTGCGCAGCGGCCCTTCGGCCATGTGCGCTTGCGTCCACTCGCCCAGACCGGCCATGCTGGATTTGATGAGGTCCATGGGCCACTGGGCCCACGAGAACACGGCCTGGAACACCACGAACAGCAGCAGCGCCAGGATCACCACACCCCACACCGGGTGCATGACCCAGGCGTCCAGGCGCGGGTGAAAGCGGGCGGAGCGCGCCGCGTGCGGGGCGGCGGCGGCCAGGATGCGGCGCACCTCGTGCTGCAGGGCCTCGGCGCTGGGCACCTCCACGTGCTGGGCGGCGCTGGCCTGGTGCAGGGCCGGCAGGTCACGCTGCAACTCGGCCATCAGTGCGGCGTGGCCATCGTGCTGCACGGCCACGGTCTGCACCACGGGGCAACCCAGCTCGGCGGCCAGGCGCGGCACATCGATCACCAGGCCGCGCTCTTCGGCCATGTCGGCCATGTTCAACGCCACCAGCATGGGGCGACCCAGGCGTTTGAGCTCCAGCACCAGGCGCAGATTCATGCGCAGGTTGGTGGCGTCCACCACGGCCACGATCAGGTCGGGCGCATCCTCGCCAGTGCGCCGGCCTTCGATCACCTCCAACGTTACCAACTCGTCGGCCGAGGCCGGGTGCAGGCTGTAGGTGCCGGGCAGGTCGATGATGGCCACGGTCTGGCCGTTGGGCAGGCGGGCCTGGCCCACCTTGCGCTCGACGGTGACCCCGGCGTAGTTGGCCACCTTCTGGCGAGCGCCGGTGAGCAGGTTGAACAGCGCGGTCTTGCCGCAGTTCGGGTTACCTACTAGCGCCACGCTGCGTGGCAGTGCACCCGGCTTGGCCAAGGAAGTGGCGGCATTCACGTTATATTTTCCGGGACCTTAGGAGGTAGTGACCACTTCCACACAGCGCGCTTCCGAGAGCCGCAGCGCCAGCATGGTTTCACCCACCAGCACCGCCAGCGGCTCGCGGCCGCCAGGCCCGCGGCGCAGCGCCTGCACCGGCTCGCCCGGCAAGAAACCCAGTTCGCCCAGGCGGCGCAGCAGGTCGGCGTTGAGCTCGGCCGAGGCCGACACCACGCGGGTGACAGTGGCGCGGGCGCCGTTGGGCAGGTCAGCAAGCAGCATGTTGGCGAGTCCTCTAATTGAGAGTGTATCTCATTAAGATGAGGCAAGTGGGGGCTTTCGCAGGCGCCGCGAACCGGATCTGCATTCGGTCATTCTGGATTTGCATAGTTTGTCAGGATGCTCGGGTTACCGCGTCATTACACTGACGTGACAGCTGCTAGCCCGGTGTTTGCGCCACACGCGCGTGCCCGAGCAAGAAACCCGACGTAACCCGAAACACGGGCTGCGCTCCCTGATCCGGCAGCGAATTCGCCCGCGACATTGGGCGAGCTCCGCAGCGGCAGCATCAGCGCAGGCGCGGGGTTCGCCCAATTTCGTCTTACTTTTCGATGATTGGAGCCCCCATGAACCGCCTCGCCTCGGCCGATGTACGCCTGAACGCGCCTGCCTATGTCAAGAACGCCCGCCTGATCGAATGGGTCGGCCAGATCGCCGCACTCACACAGGCCGCCGATGTCTATTGGTGCGACGGCAGCCAGGACGAGTACGACCGCCTGTGCCAACAGCTGGTGGAGGCCGGCAGCTTCAAGAAGCTGGCCAAGCGCCCGGGCAGCTACCTGGCCATCACCGACCCGTCGGACGTGGCCCGCGTGGAAGACCGCACCTACATCTGCTCGCAGAAGAAGGAAGACGCCGGCCCCACCAACAACTGGATGGAACCGGCCGAGATGCGCGCGCTGCTGCAGACCGGTCGCGCTGACGGTACCCCGGCCCTGTTCAAGGGTTGCATGAAGGGCCGTACCCTGTACGTGATCCCGTTCAGCATGGGCCCGCTGGGCTCGCCCATCGCCCACATCGGCGTGGAGCTGTCCGATTCGGCCTACGTGGCGGTGAACATGAAGCTGATGACCCGCATGGGCAAGGCCGTGATCGACCTGCTGGGCACCGACGGCGATTTCGTGCCCTGCGTGCACACCGTGGGCGCACCGCTGGCCGATGGCGCCAAGGACACCACCTCCTGGCCCTGCAACCCCACCGTCAAGTACATCGTCCACTACCCCGAGACGCAGGAAATCTGGTCCTACGGCTCGGGTTACGGCGGCAACGCCCTGCTGGGCAAGAAGTGCTTCGCGCTGCGCATCGCCTCCACCATGGGCCGTGACCAGGGCTGGCTGGCCGAGCACATGCTGATCCTGGGCGTCACCTCGCCCGAGGGCAAGAAGTACCACGTCGCGGCGGCCTTCCCCAGTGCCTGCGGCAAGACCAACTTCGCGATGCTGATTCCGCCAGCTGCCCTGGGCAACTGGAAGGTCACCACCATCGGTGACGACATCGCCTGGATCAAGCCGGGCAAGGATGGCCGCCTCTACGCCATCAACCCGGAAGCCGGCTACTTCGGCGTGGCCCCCGGCACCAACTTCAAGACCAACCCGAATTGCATGGAGTCACTGAAGCAGGACGTGATCTTCACCAACGTCGCGCTGACCGACGACGGCGACGTGTGGTGGGAAGGCATGGACGGCGCGGTGCCGGCCCACGCCATCGACTGGCAAGGCAAGGACTGGACCCCAGCCATCGCCAAGGAAACCGGTGCCAAGGCTGCGCACCCGAATTCGCGCTTCACCGTGGCCGCCACCAACAACCCCGCGCTCGACCCAGCCTGGGACGACGCCAAGGGCGTGGCGATTGACGCCTTCATCTTCGGCGGCCGCCGCAGCACCACGGTGCCGCTGGTGACCGAGGCCCGCAACTGGATGGAAGGCGTGTACATGGCCGCCACCATGGGCTCCGAGACCACGGCCGCCGCCTTTGGCGCGCAAGGCGTGGTGCGCCGCGACCCGTTCGCCATGCTGCCCTTCTGCGGCTACAACATGAGCGACTACTTTCAGCACTGGCTGGACATGGAGCACAAGCTGCAGAGCGAGAACTCCAACCTGCCCAAGATCTTCTGCGTCAACTGGTTCCGCAAGGGCGCCGACGGCAAGTTCGTCTGGCCAGGCTATGGCGACAACGCCCGCGTGCTGAAGTGGATGATTGGCCGCGTCGAGCACAAGGCCCAGGGCGAAGGCCACTTCTTCGGCATCAGCCCGCGCTACGAAGACCTGGACTGGACCGGCCTGGACTTCAGCAAGGCCCAGTACGACAGCATCATCGACGCCGATCCGGCTGCTTGGGCTGCTGAACTGAAGCTGCACGACGAGTTGTTCAAGACCCTTGAGTTCCACCTGCCGGCCGAGCTCAAGGCCACCAAGCAGAAGATGCAAGCCGCGCTGGCCCTCTGACCCAGGGCTTTCGCAAGCCAAGAACGAAGGCCACCGCGAGGTGGCCTTTTGCGTTGCATGGTGCACCCGGCTGGTGGCTCAGGGCGCCTTGGCCTTGGCCAGACCGAACTGCCACAGCAGGAAGGCGTAGATGTCGGCCAACTTGCTCGATTGCTGCGAGGCCGTGCTGCCCATGCCGTGGCCGGCCTGGGCGTCGAGCCGCAACAGCACCGGGCGCGGGCTGACGCTGGCCACTTGCAGGCGCGCTGCCGCCTTGGCGCTTTGCCACACGTCCACACGTGGGTCGTTCATGCCGTGGATCAGCAGCACGCCGGGGTAGGCCGTCTTGTCCCGGATCTGATGGTAGGTGCTCATGGCCAGCAGGGCCTTGAACTCCTCGGGGTCTTTCACCGTGCCGAACTCCGAGATGTTGGTGATGCCATTGGCCGACTCTTCCGAGCGTATGGTGTCCATCATGCCCACGTCGGAAATGGCGGCGGCAAACTGGGCCGGCGCCTCGGTGATGGCGCGCCCCACAAAGATGCCGCCTGCGCTGCCCCCCAGCACGCCGAGTGTGGCCGGCGAGGTGATGCCGGCCTTCACCAGGTACTGGGCGGCAGCAATGCCGTCCTTCCAGGTGTTGGGCTTGGTGGCCTTGAAGCCGGCCAGATGCCACTCCTTGCCGAAGGCGCCGCTGCCACGCACATTGGCATAGGCCAGCACTCCGCCCTTCTCCAGCCAGGCGATGCTGCGCGCATCGAAGCGCGCCTCCTCGGAAAAGCCATAGGCGCCGTAGCCAATCAGCAGTGTGGGGCGCTTGCCGTCCAGCGGCATGTCGGCGCGGTGCAGCAGGGCCAGCGGCACGCGCACGCCGTCGTGGCTGGGGATCAGCAGCTCTTCGGCTTCCAGCACGGGCGTGCCACCGGGCAGGGCGTGGCCCACCAGGTTGGTCTCCACCAGCGGTTTGCCGGGGCCGGCACTGGTGACGATGCTCGAAGGCTCGGTCCACGAAGCCGTGCGCAACCACACGTCGGTGTGGCTGTGGGTGAGGTCGGGCAGGGCGTAGGTGCTGCCCTTCCAGGCCGGTGCCAGATCCTGGCCCGGGCCGCCCTTGATCGGGTGGCTCTGCACGCGGGTGGTAAAGCCCTGCGCCAACTCGGAATAGATCGCATCGCGCCCCACGGTGATGCCCTGCAGCACGCCCACCTCGGGCTGGTCGATCAACGTGCGGGCCTGGGCCAGCGTCTGTTGCTTGGCCAGGTCCAGTGCCAGCCACTTGCCGCGCGGCGCGCCGTTCACCGTGCGCAGGTAGAGCTGATCGTTACGCAACTGCAAGTCGGTGACCTTGTCGCTGGCCACCACCAGCGGGCGCCACTGGATGTGGGCCTGGTTCAGTTGGGCCAATGGGGCCACGTAGAGGCGGCCCTCGGGCACCGTGGTGTCGGTGGTTCGGGCGATCATGAAACGACTGCCAACGTCGAAGCTCACGCCGGCCACATCCAGACGGTCCAGCTTGAGGGCGCTGTTCACCAGTGGGCCGAACAGCGCCTTGGGGGCCTGAGGGGGCCCATCCAGGCGCTGCAGGTAGACCGTGGTGTCGAGGAAGGTCTCGGTGCTGGGCGCGTTGGCCGGCAGCTCGCGCAGCTGGTTGTAGGTGATGGCGCGGCTGTCGGGCGTCCAGTGCACCAGCGATTCATGCACCCGTGGCACAGGCTTGATCAGCGGCTTGCCGGTGGCCATGTCGATCACGTAGAGCGAGGCGTCCTCCGAGCCGCCGGCCGACAGGCCGTAGGCCACGCGCTTGCCGTCCCACGAAGGCACGAAGTAGTTGATGGCGTGCGGCACGCCGGCATGTTTGGCCAACTCGGCCGGGTCCACCAGCGTGCGCTCGGCGCTCGCCAGACCGTCGCGCAGCACCAGGCGGTATTGCGATTCACCGGCCGCGCGCTTGAGGTACAGCAGCCGGTTGCCCGGCAGGCGCACCAGATCGGCGATGCGGTCACCGGTGGCGCGGGACAGCTCGTCGACGCGGCGGGCCAGTTCGTCGCGGCCCTCGATGGCGGCCAGGCTGCGCTCGGCGTGCTCGCCTTGGGCCTGGAGCCAGGCTTGGGTGGCCGGGTTCTTGAGGTCTTCCAGGCTGCGGTAAGGATCGTGCACGGCCACGCCGTGCAGGGTCTGCACCACGTCAAGCACCGGCGCGAGCGGGGGCTGAGGGGAGACGGCCGGGTTGGCTGCCCACCCCAGTGCCGGCCACAAGGCCAACAGGGCGAGACGGGAAAGGGCGTAGCGGGGAACGGACTGCAAGGGCATGGCGTGGGGCCTTTCGTGCGGCCGCGCCGGCGGGTGAGCGGGCGAAGGCCATGGGCGCGCGCGTGGCGGCGCTGGGAGCGGGCATGTTAAGTCGGCCGCGCCATGCGCCTGCAGATGGCCGCGTGAACTTTGATAATCAATGTCCTTGCCACACCACCGTGTACCCCTCACCCATGACCACCACCCGCGCTGCCACTCACCCCATACACCCCATGTTCACCGAGCGCTGGTCACCGCGCTCGTTCACTGGCGAGGCCATCGCCAATGACACGCTGATGAGCCTGTTCGAAGCCGCGCGCTGGGCCCCCTCGGCGTCCAACATGCAGCCCTGGCGCTTCCTGTTCGGCCACACCGCCACGCCGGCGTTCCAGACCATCCTCGACGGCCTGGTGCCCTTCAACCAGGGTTGGGCCCACAAGGCCTCGGCGCTGATCGTGGTGCTGTCCAAGAAGGCCTCGGTGGCCCCCGGCCAGACCGAGGCCAAGCCCAACCCCTGGCATTCGTTTGACGCCGGCTCGGCCTGGATGAGCTTTGCGCTGCAAGCCCATCACGCCGGTTGGGCCACACACGGCATGGGCGGCTTTGATGGCGGCAAGCTGCGCGAGAGCCTGAGCATCCCCGCCGATGTGGCCATCGAGTGCGTGGTGGCGGTGGGCAAGCGTGGCGACAAGGCCGCCCTGCCCGAAGGCCTGCAAGCCCGCGAACTGCCCAACGACCGCGTGCCGCTGGCGCACATCGCTGCGGAAGGTGGCTGGGCCTTCTGAGCGCGTGGCAGCTGGCGGCGCTGGCAGGCAGGGCCTGTGGCCAGTGCCCCCAGGCTCACAGCCGCATCTTCAAGCCCAGCCCCAGGGCCCAGGCGCTGCGGCGTGGGGTTTGGGCATCGGGCCGGGGCCAGAAGTGGCCCACCATCACCTCGCCCAGCAGCCAGTTCTGGTGCACGGGTTGCTCCCAACGGGTTTGCAGGCCCAGGTCGGTGGCGAACACGCCCGAGCCTTGCTGACCCTGGATCAGGGCCTCCAGCGCCAGCAGCCGGTGACGGCCGTACGACTTGTAAGTGCCCACCAGGCTGGACCAGCCGACCTTGGGTTGGTCTTGGGTGACCGTGGCCGACGCGATCCAGCGCGTGGCCAGCGTGGGCAACAGGGTTCGCTGCCATGAGACCGCCGTGGTGGAACCCAAGCCGTCGGCCGCCGTGAGGAACAGGGTCTGGCGAAACTCCACCAGGTCTTCGTTCTCCAGCTGCCAGATGTTGCGGTAGCGCGCCTGGGCGTAGGGTTTGATGCCGCCGCGAAAACCCAGCCGGAAATCCACCGCGTCATTGAGCGAGCGCCCGATGCCGGCGAAGAAGGTGTTGTCCTCGGTCACGGCGGGCAGCAACCTGTCCTGCCGCGAGAGCGCGCCCGGCGTGTCGGACACCACTTCCGATTGCGCGTCGCGGCCGATGAACAGATAGGTCTGCTGCTCGAAGTTGGGCAGCTTGAAGCGCGCGTTGAAACGCACACTCAGGTCGGGCTTGTCACCCTGGCGCTTGAGCAGGTTGACGCTCAGACGGCCGTCGGTGACCTTGCCGCCGCCCTGCTCGAACGGCTGGTCGCCAAACCAGCTGTCCACACCGCGAGCCAGCCACAAGGCGGTGGACTGCACCGAGCTGCGCGCAGACGCCAAGGCCTGGTCGGTTTCGCTGGGCGGCCCGGCCGTGCTGGGCTGGGCGCAGGCACACCGACACAGCAGCGTCAGTGACAACAGGGTGAGGGCTGGACGGGCGGACATGGCACCGCAATGTAGTGCGGTAGCGAACACAGTGTCTGTTCGGCAGCTCACATGGGATGCGGGGGCCGGGGTGCCGGGCCGATACTCGTGCCACACCGGTGAACCCGCAGGAGGGCATGCAGCGATGGCCGAGATTTTTGGACTGGACGCCTATTCACCCAAGGAAATCGCCGCCCGCGTGAGCGAGGTGGGTGTGGGCAAGGCGCGGCTGCCGCTGCTCACGCAGGCCTTGCTGGGCGTGCTGGCGGGGGCCTTCATCGGCCTGGGTGCGCTGGGCTACACGCTGGTGGCCAGCGACGCCAGCCTGGGTTTTGCGGCCTCTCGGTTGCTGGGCGGGCTGGTGTTCTCGCTCGGGCTCATCCTGGTCACCGTGGCAGGGGCCGAGCTGTTCACCGGCAACAACCTGTTGGCCATGGCCTGGGCCAGTGGGCGCATCAGCACGCGCGAGTTGCTGCGCAACTGGCTGGTGGTGTGCGCAGCCAATGCCGTGGGCGCGCTGGGGCTGGCCATGCTGGTGTGGCTGTCGGGCCATGGAGGGCTCAACCACGGTGCGGTGGGCCAGACGGTGGTGCGTATCGCCAGCGCCAAGGCCGAACTGGGTTGGGTGGAGTCCTTCTTTCGCGGCCTGCTGTGCAACGTGCTGGTGTGCATGGCGGTGTGGATGGCGCTGGCCGGCCGCAGCGTGAGCGACAAGGTTCTGGCCATCGTGTTCCCCATCACGCTGTTCGTGGCGGCCGGCTTCGAGCACTCCATTGCCAACCTGTATTTCTTCCCACTGGCCGTGGCGCTGGGCGCGCCCTTGGGCCTGGCCGAGGTGCTGCGCAATCTGCTCGCCGTGATTGCCGGCAACCTGGTGGGTGGCAGCGTGCTGGTGGCCCTGGTGTACTGGGTGGTGTACCTGCGGCCGGCCGGCAAATCACCAGGCTGAGCGCAGGCGCGCGCGCAAATCCACAGGCGGCAGGCTGGGCGGGCCCTTGGCGGCTTCGGCCTGCGCCTCGGCGGCCCGGGCGCGCTGCGCCGGCCCGTCGGCTTCAAAGAGCGCCAGCAAGGCATCGGGGATGAAGCGCGTGCGCCCACCGTACACATGCCGATCGCCCAACTGGCGCTGCTGGGTGACGTAGAAACGCTGCGGCACGATGAGCTGCAAATGCCGCTTGGCGCGCGTCATGCCCACGTAGAGCAAGCGGCGCTCTTCTTCCAGCTGCCCGGCGCTGCCGGTGGCCAGGTCGGCCGGCAGGCAGCCGTCCACCATGTTGAGCAAATACACCGCCTGCCATTCCTGGCCCTTGGCCGAGTGCAGCGTGGAAAGGATGAGGTAGTCCTCGTCCATCAAGGGCGGGCCCGACTCGTCGCTGGTGGCCTCGGGCGGGTCGAGCGTGAGCGCGGTGACGAAGCGCTCGCGGCTGGCAAAGCCGGCGGCCAGGCGTTGCAACTGGTCGAGGTCGAGCGCGCGCACCGCGTGGTCTTGCTCGTGCAGGCGCTGCAGATGTGGCAAATACCACTGCACGGCCTGCGTGAGTTCACCGGGCCAGCCCATGGCGCCGCTGCGCAGTGCGCGGCACAGCGTGGCAAAGCGGGCCAGGTCGCTGCGGGCCGCGCTGGGCAATGCGGCGTGGTCGATTGCGGCCCAGGGGTCGGGGGGCGATTTCTCCATCGCGTCCAGCAGCGCACGCGCGCGCTGCGGGCCTATGCCCGGCAGCAGCGTGAGCAGCCTGAAGCCGGCCAGCCGGTGGCGCGGGTTGTCGGCCCAGCGCAGCAGGGCCAACAGATCCTTGATGTGGGCAGCTTCCAGAAACTTCAGGCCGCCAAACTTCACGAACGGGATGCGGCGGCGCGCCAGCTCCAGTTCCAGCGCGGCGCTGTGCGACGAGGTGCGGAACAGCACGGCCTGGCTCTTCAGCCTGAGCCCGCCTTCACGCAGGCGCAGCACTTCATCGGCCACCCAGCGGGCCTGGGCCGCGTCGTCGGCCACGGCCACCAGCAGCGGCTTTTCCGACGAGGCCTGGTCGGTCCACAGCCGCTTGGCAATGCGCTCAGGCGCCAGCGCGATGACGGCGTTCGACGCATCCAGGATGGGCTGGGTGCTGCGGTAGTTGCGTTCCAGTGTGAGCGTGTGGGCAGCGGGGCTGAACTGCGCGGGGAAGTCGAGGATGTTGCGCACCTCGGCAGCGCGAAAGGCGTAGATGCTCTGCGCGTCGTCGCCCACCACGGTCAGGCCTGCGCCGTCGGGCTTGAATGCTTGCAGGATGGCAGCCTGCAGGCGGTTCGTGTCCTGGTACTCGTCCACCAGCACGTGGTCGAAGCGCGCGCCTGTCTGCGCGGCCAGCGCTGGGCTGGCCTGCAGCATTTCGTGCCAGTACAGCAGCAGGTCGTCGTAGTCCAGCGTCTGCTGATCCTGCTTGGCGGCCACATAGGCGTTGAACAAGCGCTTGAGCGCGGCCTCGTGCTCCACGCACCAGGGCCACAGTTCGCGCAGCAAGGCTGCCAGTGGCGCCTGGCTATTCACCGCCCGCGAGTAGATGGCCAAGCAACTGCCCTTGAGCGGAAAGCGCTGCGAGGTCTGCTCGGCCACGCCAGTCTGCTGGCGCACCAGGCCCATCAGGTCTTCGGCATCGCCCCGGTCGAGGATGCTGAAGTTCTCGGCCAGGCCGATGTGGCCCGCGTGCTCGCGCAGCAGCCGCGCGCCCACGCCGTGGAAGGTGCCGGCCCAGGGCAGGCTGGGGGCCTGGGTGCCGGCCGGCAGGCCCAGCGCCTGGTGCAGCAGGCGACCGGCGCGGCGGGCCAGCTCGTGCGCGGCGCGACGCGAAAAGCTCAGCAGCAGGATGCGCTGCGGGTCGGCCCCCTCCAGCACCAGGCTGGCCACACGGGCGGCCAGTGTCAGGGTCTTGCCCGAGCCGGCACCGGCCACCACCAACAGCGGCCCGCCGCGGTGGGCCGCGGCGGCGCGCTGGGCGTCGTTCAGCGAATCAAGCGGCGCGGCGGCGGGTGGCGATGCGACAGGCATGCGGGTAGGCCCTGACGGGTCCGTTGGGGAGGGACGGACCGGCAAGCATACTGGATGCATTACCAGCCCCGAATCTTGACGCTGGGCAATGCATATGCGGTGCGCCTCATAAGGGTTGCCGTGGGTCATGCCGTGCTACCCCTTCAGTTCCAATGGTCTGGCTCTGCCGTGACGCAGGCCTGTAGCCGTTGGGGGGTTTGCCCCTCTCAGGAGATACATCACATGGACATGAACCGGAGACATTTCTTCCGGGTCAGTGGAGCGGGGTTGGCAGCGTCCAGCCTCGTGGCGCTCGGCTTCTCGCCCACGGCGGCGATGGCCCAGACGCGCAACTTCAAGCTGGCCCGCACCACCGAAACCCGCAGCACCTGCCCGTATTGCTCGGTGAGCTGCGGCCTGGTGATCTACACCCTGGGCGACAAGGCGAAGAACGTCAAGTCCACCATCGTGCACATCGAGGGCGACCCGGACCACCCGGTCAACCGCGGCACGCTGTGCCCCAAGGGTGCCGGTGTGATGGACATGATCCAGTCGCCCGACCGCGTCAAGTTCCCGCAGGTGCGCGAAGCCGGCAGTGCCGAGTGGAAGCGCATTTCATGGGAAGACGCGCTGACCCGCGTGGCCACCCACATGAAGGCCGACCGCGACGCCAACCTGGTGAAGACGGTCGAGAAGGACGGCAAGACGGTCACCGTCAACCGCTGGAACACCTCGGCCTTCCTGATCTCGTCGGCCTCCTCCAACGAATCCGGTTATCTCTCCGTCAAGGTCGCTCGCGGCCTGGGGATGGTGGCACTCGATACACAAGCGCGTATCTGACACGCACCGACGGTGTCCAGTCTGGGCCCGACTTTCGGTCGCGGAGCGATGACGAATTCTTGGAATGACATCAAGAATGCCGATCTCGTTCTCGTCATGGGCGGCAATGCCGCCGAAGCGCATCCTTGTGGATTCAAGTGGGTGGTCGAGGCGCAGCAGCAGCGCAAGGCCAAGCTCATCGTGGTCGACCCGCGTTTCACGCGCTCGGCGGCGGTGGCCGACTACTACGCCCCCATCCGCGTCGGTACCGACATCGCCTTCCTGGGCGGCGTCATCAACTACCTGCTCGGCAACAACAAGATCCACCTGGATTACGTCAAGCTCAACACCGACGCCACCTTCCTGGTGAAGGAGGGGTTCAGCTTCGACAACGGCTTCTTCAGCGGCTACAACGAGGCCAAGCGAAGCTATGACAAGGCCAGCTGGGGCTACCAGCTGGGCGAGGACGGCTTCGTCAAGGTCGACGACACGCTGCAAGACCCGCTGTGCGTCTTCCAGCAGATGAAGAAGCACTACGCGCGCTACACGCCCGAGCAGGTCAGCAAGATCACCGGCACGCCCCAGGACAAGTTCCTGAAGGTCTGCGAGATGCTGGCGGCCACCTCGGCCACCGACAAGGTGATGACCATCTGCTACGCCCTGGGCTGGACACAGCACTCGGTGGGCTCGCAGAACATCCGCACCATGGCCATGATCCAGCTGCTGCTGGGCAACATGGGCCGGCCGGGTGGCGGCATCAACGCGCTGCGTGGCCACGCCAACGTGCAGGGCATCACCGACATGTGCGCCTACTCGGAAGTGCTCTCGGGCTACATGAGCGCGCCCACCGAGGCCGATGTCGACCGCGAGACCTACCTCAAGGCCCGCACCGGCAAGCCCCTGCGCCCGAACCAGATGGCGTTCACGCAGAACTTCCCGAAGTGGCACACCAGCCTGATGAAGGCCTACTACGGCAACGCCGCCACGGCCGAGAACAACTTCGCCTACGACTGGCTGCCAAAGCGCGATGGCGCGTATGACATCCTGGCCATCTTCGAGCGCATGCACCAGGGCAAGGTCAACGGCTTCGTCGTGCAGGGCTTCAACCCGCTGGCGGCCGTGCCCAACAAGAAGAAGCTCTCGGCGGCGCTGGCCAAGCTGAAGTACCTGGTGGTGATGGACCCGCTGGAGACCGAAACCAGCGAGTTCTGGAAGAACCACGGCGTGCTCAACGATGTCAAGTCCGAAGAGATCAAGACCGAGGTCTTCCGCTTCCCCACCAGTTGCTTTGCCGAAGAGGCCGGCACCTTCACCAACTCCAGCCGCGTCATCAACTGGAAGGAAAAGGCGGTGGACCCGCCCGGTGAAGCCAAGACCGACGGCGAGATCGTGGCGCGCCTGTTCATGAAGCTGCGCGGCATGTACGCCAAGGACGGCGGCACCCTGCCCGAGCCGGTGGCCGCCCTCACCTGGGCCTACACCATCCCCACCGCACCCAACCCGGGCGAGGTGCTGCGCGAGATCTCGGGCAAGGCCCTGGCGGATGTGTTTGCACCGCCACCGGCCCCCAAGCTCGATGCCGCCGGCAAGCCGATACCACTGCCGCCGCCAGACCCCAAGGCGCCGCCTGCGGCGCCCCTGGTGAAGGCTGGCGACCAGCTGCCCGGCTTTGCCATGCTGCGCGACGACGGTTCCACCAGCTGCGGCAACTGGATCTACTCTGGCTGCTGGGGCCCCACGGGCAACCTCACCGCGCGCCGCGACACGGCCGACCCGACCGGGCTGGGCGTGTTCCCGGGTTGGGGCTTCTCGTGGCCGGCCAACCGCCGCATCCTCTACAACCGTGCCAGCGCCGACAAGAACGGCAAGCCCTGGGATCCCTCGCGCAAGTACCTGGCCTGGAACGGCAAGAGTTGGGCTGGTGGTGCCGACATCCCCGACATGCGGCCCGACGCCGCGCCCGAGCAGGGCGTGGGCGCCTTCATCATGAACCCAGAGGGTGTGGCGCGTTTGCACGCCGTGGGCATGAACGAAGGCCCCTTCCCCGAGCACTACGAGCCGTTCGAGACCCCGGTGGGCGTGAACCTGATGTGCCCCACCAACCCCAAGGCGGTCAGCAACCCCGCCGCACGGGTCTACAAGGGCGACATGGAGGCCTTTGGCAAGAAGGAGGAATTCCCCTACGCCGCCACCACCTACCGCCTCACCGAGCACTTTCACTACTGGTCCAAGCACTCGAAGAGCAACGCCATCACCCAGCCGGCCGCGTTCGTCGAGATCGGCGAGGAACTGGCCAAGGAAAAGGGCATCGTGCAGGGCGACAAGGTCAAGGTGCGTTCGAATCGGGGCGAGGTCATTGCGGCCTGCGTGGTCACCAAGCGCATCAAGGCGCTCGATGTGAACGGCAAGAAGGTCCACCACGTGGGCATTCCCATCCACTGGGGCTTCAAGGGCGTGACGCAGAACGGCTACCTGGCCAATGCACTCACCCCCTTCGTCGGTGACGCCAACTCGCAGACGCCGGAGTTCAAGGCCTTCCTCGTCAACATCGAGAAAGTGAGCTGAACCATGCAATCACAAGACGTGGTCGCTCGCTCGGCCACCACCACCGCCCCACCCCAGGTGCGCTCCGCCGTGCCGCAGGTGGCCAAGCTCATCGACGAGTCCAAGTGCATAGGCTGCAAGGCCTGCCAGGTGGCTTGCATGAACTGGAACGACCTTCGCGACGATGTGGGCCACAACGTGGGCGTGTACGACAACCCGGCCGACCTCACCCCCGCCAGCTGGACGGTGATGAAGTTTTTCGAGGTAGAACCCGAGGCGGGCAAGCTCGAATGGCTGATCCGCAAGGACGGCTGCATGCACTGCGAGGACCCGGGCTGCCTCAAGGCCTGCCCGGCCCCTGGCGCGATCGTCAAGCATGCCAACGGCATCGTCGACTTTGTCTCCGAGAACTGTATAGGCTGCGGCTACTGCATCAAGGGCTGCCCGTTCAATGTGCCGCGAATCAGCGGTGCGGACAACAAGGCCTACAAGTGCACGCTGTGCTCCGACCGGGTGGGCGTGGGCCTGGAGCCCGCCTGCGTGAAGACCTGCCCCACGGGCGCCATCGGCTTCGGCACCAAGGCCGACATGGTGTCCTACGGCGAGAAGCGCGCGGGCGAGTTGAAGGAACGCGGCTTTGCCAATGCGGGCCTGTACAACCCGCAGGGGGTGGGCGGCACGCACGTCATGTACGTGCTCAAGCACGCCGACAAGCCCGAGCTGGTGGGCCTGCCCGCCGACGCGAGCATCAGCCCCATGGTGAGCCTGTGGAAGGGCATCGCCAAGCCACTGGCCGTGGCCGGCATGATCGGAGCGGTGGTGGCGGGCTTCTTCCACTACATGAAGGTGGGCCCGATCGACGCCGACGCTGACGAGAAGGAGGGCACATCATGAGCAATCGCATGCTGCAACGCTACGGCGACCGTGACCGCATGAACCACTGGTTCATCGCGCTGATGTTCGTGCTGGCGGGGCTCTCGGGCCTGGCCTTCTTCCACCCGGCGTTCTACTTCCTCACCAACCTGTTCGGGGGTGGCAGTTGGGCGCGCATCCTGCATCCCTTCATGGGGCTGCTGGTGGCCTTGTCGTTTGCGCGCCTGGGCTCCCAGCTCTGGCGCGACAACGTCATCACCGACGCCGACCGGGAGTGGAAGCAGCATGCCGGTGACCTGCTGCGGGGCAACAAGGCTGGCATGCCGCCGGTGGGCAAGTACAACTATGGCCAGAAGATGGTGTTCTGGGTCACGTTGGCCAGCTTGGGCGTGCTGGTGGTGACGGGCTTCGTGTTCTGGCGCCCGTGGTTCGAGCCGCTGTTCGCCATTCCGCTGGCGCGCGCGGCGGTGCTGCTGCACTCGGTGGCGGCGGTGGCCTTGATTGCGGCCATCATCATCCACGTGTACGCGGCCATCTGGGTCAAGGGCTCGGTGCGCGCCATGACGCGTGGCACCGTCACCGACGCCTGGGCGCGCGCCAACCACCCGCTGTGGCACAAGGACATGACCAAAGGCGGTTAGCATCCGGCTCCAGCCTGAGGGCGTTCGGCTCGCACACCAGGTCGAACGCCCCTTTCCAACGAAGTCTGCCCACACCATGACCACCACCGCCACCGTGCGCGTGATGACGCCCGAAGAAATCGCCGCCAAGGCCGGTGGCGAGACGCCCTTCGTGCTGGCGCCGCAAAGGGCCACGGTGTTTGCCACGCGCGCCATGCGGCTGCGCCAGTTGGCCAGCGGCCACGCGATGGCCGACTTCCTGCAGTTCATGGCCGAGCTGGCCGATGCCCAGCAGACCCAGCTCAACCACTTTCCCGCCGTGCCGGTGCCCGACGCCGCCGCCATGGACGTGGCCGCGCGCTTTGGCCAGCCGCCACTGCCCGCCACCGATTGGCCGCGCGACCCGGCCTGGCATGGCGTGTTGAAAGCCCTGGTGGCCGAGCTGCGCCCTCGCGCAGCAGAAGGCACCTGGCCGGCGCTTGATCATCTGGCCCAGGCCGACGAGGTCTACCTGGAACGCCAGGCCGACGCTTTGCTGGCCGGCCTGCAGCCCGGCAGCGAGCCGCTAGCCCTGGCCTGCGCGCCTATCGTGGCCGCGGCCCTGCAGGTCTACTGGGCCCACATGGTGCTGGAGGTGCAGCGCATGCAGGCCGCCCCCGCGAACTTGGGCAACCACGCCAGCGTCTGGGCCCGCACCGACGACGAAACCGCCTGCCCCTGCTGCGGCAGCCGGCCCACCGCCAGCATCACCCGCAGCGGCGGCGAATCGCTGGGTCAGCGCTACCTGCACTGCTCGCTGTGCAGCACCCAGTGGCACATGGTGCGCATCAAGTGCTCGCACTGCCGCACCGCCCAGGGCCTGGCCTATCTGGCGCTGGACGCGGCCGGCGAGGTGGCTGATGACGCTGCCGCCGACGGTGGCCGCCGCGCCGCCCAGGCCACGCTGCAGGCCGAGACCTGCGAGGCCTGCGGCCACTACCTCAAGATCATGCACACCGACCGCGACGCCGAGGTCGAACCGGTGGCCGATGACCTGGCCAGCCTCACGCTGGACCTGCTGGTGGCCGACACCGGCCTGAAGAAGCACGGCGTCAACCTGATGCTGCTGTTCGGCGAACCCCCACCGGACGACCCCCCATGACGGCCCGGCCCGACGAATCCGTGGTGCACGGTTCCAAGGCCAGTCCGATGAGCGCAAACACTGAAGCCGCGCTCGCCCGACCCCAGAACCTGCCCGCCGTGGACCGCTTGTTGCGCGGCCCAGGCGCTGCTGCGCTCATCGCCGAGCACGGCCACACCCTGGTGGCTGGCGAGGCGCGTGCGCTGCTCGACGGCCTGCGCGCCCGGGCCGTGGCCGGCACGCTGCTGGCTGCTGCGGTGCAGCCCGAGGCGCTGGACAGCGCGCTGGCGCAGCACGTGCACGGTCGCCTGGCGCCGCGCCTGCAGCGCGTCATCAACCTCACCGGCACGGTCATCCACACCAACCTGGGCCGCGCGCTGCTGGCCGACGAGGCGCTGGCCCATCTGCTGGCCATGATGGCCGGCCCCAACAACCTCGAATACGACCTGGCCACCGGTGGCCGGGGCGACCGCGACAGCGTGGTGGAAGAGCTGCTGTGCACGCTCACCGGCGCCGAGGCCGCCACGGTGGTGAACAACAACGCGGCGGCCGTGTTGCTGGGCATCGCCGCCATGGCGGGGGGACGCGAGGTCATCGTCTCGCGCGGCGAGTTGGTGGAGATCGGCGGCGCCTTTCGCATGCCCGACGTGATGGCCAGCGCTGGCGCCACCCTGGTGGAGGTGGGCACCACCAACCGCACCCACCCGCACGACTACGAGCGCGCCATCAACGAGCGCACCGCCCTGGTCATGAAGGTGCACACCAGCAACTACGCGGTGCAGGGCTTCACCGCTGCGGTGGACGAGGCCACGCTCGCACCGCTGTGCCACGCGCGCGGCGTGCCGCTGGCCACCGACCTGGGTTCGGGTGCGCTGGTGGACCTGGCGAAATGGGGCCTGCCGCGCGAGCCGCTGCCGCAGGAAATGCTGGCGGCCGGCTGCGACGTGGTCACCTTCAGCGGCGACAAGCTGCTGGGCGGCCCGCAGGCGGGGCTCATCGTGGGCAGCAAGGCGGAAATCAGCCGCATCCGCAAGTTCCCGATGAAGCGCGCGCTGCGCATGAGCAAGCTGCCACTGGCCGCACTCGAAGCCACACTGCGCCTCTACCTGCGTCCCGAGCGGCTCACGCAAGATCTGCCCACCCTGCGCCTGCTCACGCGCCCACTCGAACAAATCGAAGCCACCGTGCAGGCCGTGCTGCCCGCCTTGGCACAGGCGGTGGCGCCGCGCTTCACCGTCAGCGCCGTGGCGCTGCAGGGCCAGATAGGTTCGGGCTCGCTGCCGGTGGAACGTCTGCCTTCGGCCGGTGTGGCCATCGCGCCCATGGCCCGCAAGGCCCAGGGCCGCGCGCTCGACGAGCTGGCCACAGCGCTGCGCAGCCTGCCGCTGCCGGTCATCGGCCGCATCGCCGACGACCAGTTGCTGCTCGACCTGCGCTGCCTCGAAGACCCCCAGGCCCTGCTGGGCCAACTCGCTGCGCTGGCCACCCGCCTGCGCTGAATGCTCTCAACCACAACACCAAGGAAGCCTGTCATGTCCGCCCTGTCCCCCGCTCTGAGTGAAGCCCTCGACCGCACCCTGCGCGAGGTGGTGGAACCCCAAGCCCTGGACACCGACCGACAGGGACGCTTCCCACGCGCCGCCATCACCGCGCTGGGTGAGGCCGGCTTGCTGGGCCTGGTCAGCGCCACGGCCATGGGCGGCGCCGGGGGCAACCTGTCCGATGCCAGCGCCGTGGTCAGCCGCCTGGCGCAGCACTGCTCGTCCACCGCCATGGTGGTGTGCATGCACTACTGCGCCACCGCCGTCATCGAGCAGTTCGGCGCCGAGAGCGTGCGGCGCGACGTGGCCGCCGGCCGCCACCTCAGCACCCTGGCCTTCTCCGAGGCCGAGTCGCGCAGCCACTTCTGGGCGCCGGTCAGCACGGCACAGGTGCGGGACGGCGTGGTGCGGCTGGACGCGCGCAAGAGCTGGGTCACCTCTGCCGCCGAGGCCGACTCGTATGTGTGGTCCAGCAAGCCGCTGAGCGCCGACGGCCCCAGCACCCTGTGGCTGGTGGACGCCAAGGCCGGCGGCCTCACCGTGGCGGCCGGCTTCGACGGCTTAGGGCTTCGCGGCAACGCCTCCAGCCCCATCACCGCCCAGGGCGTGAAGGTGGCCATCGGCGACCGGCTGGGCGAAGACGGCAAGGGCTTCGACGCCATGATGGGCGTGGTGCTGCCCTGGTTCACCAGCCTCAACGCCTCGTGCTCGGTGGGCCTGATGGAGGGCGCCATCGCCCGCGCCATCGCCCACGTGGGCGCCACCCGCCACCAGCACCTGGGCACCTCGCTGGCCGACTTGCCCACCATCCGTGCCTACCTGGCGCGCGCGCGCATCCGCACCGACATGACCCACGGCCTGCTGGCCGACACGCTCGCCGCGATCGCCAGCGGCCGTGCCGACACCATGCTGCGCGTGCTGGAGATCAAGGTGGCTGCGGCCGAGAGCGCGCTGGAAGTGACCGACCTGGCCATGCGCGTGTGCGGCGGTGCCGCCTTCCGCAAGGAGGCCGGCATCGAGCGCCTGTTCCGCGACGCGCGCGCCGCCAACGTGATGGCGCCCACGTCGGACGTGCTGTACGACTTCATCGGCAAGGCCATCACCGGCCTGCCGCTTTTCTGAACCAGCTGAACCCATGACCACAACCAACACCCTCGTGATGGGCGCCGTGGCCTACGCGCCCAAGGTCGTCACCATCTGGGAAGGCTTCAAGGCCTACTTCGAGCGCAACGGCCTGCCCTTCGACTACGTGCTGTACTCCAACTACGAACGCCAGGTGGAGGCCCAGTTCAGCGGCGAGATCCACCTCGCCTGGAACTCGCCCCTGGCCTGGGTGCGAGCCGACCGCATGGCCCGCGCGCGCGGCCAGCAGGTGCAGGCCGTGGCCATGCGCGACACCGACTGCGACCTGCAGTCGGTCATCGTGGCGCGCGCTGACGGCCCCATCCACAGCCTGGCCGATTTGCGCGGCAAGACCCTGGGCGTGGGCGCGATCGATTCGCCGCAAGCCACCTTGATTCCGCTCGACCACCTGCGCCAGTCCGGCCTGGTGGGTGGGCGCGATGTCACGGTGCGCCGCTTCGACGTGCTGGGCGGCAAGCATGGCGACCACATCGGCGGCGAGCGCGACGCGGCGCTGGCCCTGCTGGCCGGCCAGGTGGATGCCTGCTGCATGATCGACGGCAACCACCTGGGCTTTGGGGCAGACGGCACCCTTCCTGCGGGCAGTACCCGTGTGATTGCCCGCACTGGCGCCTACGACCACTGCAACTTCACCACCAGCCCCGGCGCGCCAGCGGCCCAGATCGAGCGCTTCGTGCATCTGCTGCTGGCCATGCGCTGGGACGATGCCGAGGTGCGTCCCTTGCTCGAACTCGAAGGCCTGAAGGCCTGGAAGCCCGGCCGCACCAGTGGCTATGCGCTGCTGGAGCGCGCCGTCGATGATGAACAGTTCTACAGCACCGATGGCCGCATCCTCCCCGCCGACTATCGATATTGAAGGCCTGGGGCTGGACCAGGGCGCGCTGCTGCTCGTTCGCCGGGCCCTGGCCGTGCTGCCCGAGGGCGGCTGCCTGCACGTGCTGGGCAGCGCCCCCGAGTGGGACCTCCACCTGCGCGCCTGGTGCCGCCAGCAAGGCCACGACGTGGCCTTCAGCACCGACGCCAGCGGCCGCCTGCGGGCCGAGCTGACGCGCCACGGCATGGCCCTGGGCCGCTGGCGCGGCGCGCAGGCCACCGGCCATGCCGACGCCCATGCGGCGGGCGCGCTGGCCGAGCAGGCTCAGCCCGAATGGGGCCTGGCCGCGCGTGGCGCGCAGGTGGAAGCCGGCAGCCCGGCCTACGCCTTCGGCCTGCGCGAGAAGCACCAGCTCTGGGCCGACACCGCGGCCGATCTGTACGCCCAGGCGGCGGCGGCGCAGTGGGACCCGGCCACCGCCATAGCCTGGGCTGCACCCTTCGAACTCGCGTCCGAGATCGAGGCCGCCGTGGTGCAGCTGATGACCTACCTGATCGAGAACGAGAACGCCGCCCTGCTGGTGCCGGCGCGCCACCTCGGCCAGATCCACCCGCACTACCGCGAGGTGGTGCAACTGCTGGCACTGCAGTGCGCCGACGAAGCGCGGCACGTGGAGGTCTTCACCCGCCGGGCCACGCTGCGCGGGGGCGAACCGGGGCTGTCCACGGCAGGTGGCCAGGCGTCACTCAAGACGCTGTTCGACGCGCCCGATTTCTCCACCGCCACCTTCCTGCTCTCGGTGCTGGGCGAAGGCACTTTCGTGAACCTGCTGAACTTCCTGCACGCCCACGCGCCCGACCCGGTCACCCGCCAGATCGCCCGCCTGGCCGCGCGTGACGAGGCCCGCCACGTGGCCTTCGGCATGGCCCACCTGGAGCATCGCCTGGCCGTGGAGCCCGACTACCAGGCCCGCCTGGCGGTGGCCGTGCAGCAACGCCATGAAGAGCTGGCCGGCACGGCCGGCCTGAACGAAGAAGTCTTCGACGCCCTGGTGCTGCTGGCCGCGGGCAACACCACGGTGGCCGCCGTGGCGCGCGGCCACGCGCAGGTGCAAGAGCTCAAGGCCGAAATGGCGGCCGGCCGCCGCGCACGCCTGCAACGCCTGGGCTTTGGCCGTGACGACGCCCAGCGCCTGGCCGACATGCACACCCGCAACTTCATGTAGGCCATGCGCACACCATGATCATCGGCACCGCCGGCCACATCGACCACGGCAAGACCACGCTGGTGCGCGCGCTCACCGGCGTGGACACCGACCGCCTGCCCGAAGAAAAAGCGCGCGGCATCAGCATCGAGCTGGGCTATGCCTTTCTCGACGTGCCGGGCCAGCCCGAGGCGCGCGTGGGCTTCATCGACGTGCCGGGCCACGAGCGCCTGGTGCACACCATGCTGGCCGGCGCCACCGGCATCGACCTGGCCCTGCTGCTGGTGGCCGCCGACGACGGCGTGATGCCGCAGACCCGTGAGCACCTGGCTGTGCTCTCGCTGCTGGGCATCGCGCGCGGCGCGCTCGTGATCACCAAGTGTGACCGCGCCGACGCCGCGCGCATTGCCCAGGTGCAGGCCGAGGTGTTCTCGCTGCTGGCGCCCACACCCTTGGCTGGTACGCCGGTGTTCGAGGTGTCCGCCGTCAGTGGCGACGGCGTGGACGCGCTGCGCTGCTGGCTGTTGCAGCAGCAGGCCGCGCTGCCTGGCGTCGCCCAGGCGCCCGCGCCCGACGCCTTTCGCCTCGCGGTGGACCGCGTGTTCACGCTGGGTGGTGCGGGCACTGTGGCCACCGGCACCGTGTTTGCTGGCGCCGTGCGCGTGGGCGACGAGCTGGTGCTGGCGCCCGCCGCCGGCAGCGGCGCGCGCCTGCTGGACGACGCCCCTCGCCTGCGCGTGCGCAGCCTGCACGCCCAGAATCGCCAGGTGGATCAGGCGCTGGCGGGGCAGCGCTGCGCCGTGGCGCTGGCCGGCATTGCCAAAGAGGCGGTGCAGCGCGGCCAGTGGCTCTGCGCCCCCGCGCTGGCCCTGCAGACCGACAGGTTGGACGTGCGGCTGACCCTGTGGCACGACGAGTCCCGTGCGCTGCGCTCGGGAGCATCGGTGCATGTGCACATCGGCTCGGCCCAGGCCATGGGCACGGTGGCGGTGCTGGCCGCGGCCGACGGTAACGCGGCGGCCGACCAACTGGCCCCGGGCCAGAGCGGCCTCGTGCAGCTGGTGCTGCGCACACCCGTGGGCGCCTGGGCCGGTGACCGCGTGGTGTTGCGCGACGCCGCCGCCTCGCGCACCCTGGCTGGCGGCGTGGTGCTCGACCCCTTCGCCCCGGCGCGCTACCGCCGCACGCCGCAGCGCCTGGCCGAGCTGGCCGCTGCCGCGCTGCCCGAGCCGGCCAGCCGCCTGCTGGCCTGGCTGGACGCCTGCCCGCTGGGCCTGGACCTGAAACGCCATGCCGCCGCCCAGGCCAGCCCGGTGCCGCCACTACCGGTCGATGTGCTGCAGGCCCGCGAGGGCAGCGGCCACTGGGCCCTCGCCGCACGCCACGGGCAGGCGGTGGAACAGGCCGTGCTGGCCGGGCTGCAGGCCTTTCACGCCAGCCACCCCGAAGAGATGGGCCCCGACGCCGCACGCCTGCGCCGCCTGGCCGCGCCGCGCCTGCACGAGGCGCTGTGGCGGGCGCTGCTGGACCGCCTGCGCAGCAGCGGCCAGGTGCAGGTCAAGGGCGCCTTCGTGCACCTGCCCGAGCACGGTGTGCGCCTCACGGCGGTGGACGAGCGCCTGGCGCAGAAGCTCGGCCCCCTGCTCGACGCCGCCGGCTTTGAAGGCGCCTGGGTGCGCGACCTGGCCCGCGACATGAAGGAATCCGAGCCGCTCACCCGCGTCACCATGGCGCGCCTGGCGCAAGGCGGCGAGCTGCACCAGGTGGTGCGCGACCTCTACTACCCGGTGCCCACGGTGCAGCGCCTGGTGGCGCTGGCCAGCCAGGTGGGTGCGCAAGCGGCCGAGCCGGGCCAGGTCACGGCGGCGGCCTTTCGTGATGCCACCGGGCTGGGCCGCAAGCGCGCCATTCAAATTCTGGAATACTTCGACCGCATCGGCCTGTTGCGCCGCGTGGGCGATGTGCACAAGCTGCGCGCCGACAGTGCCTTGCTGACCGAACCAGGGTCTGCTGCATGAGACGTACCAAGAATTCGGAGGGGACACGATCCTGGTGGGTCGGCCGGGCTTCAAACCCGGTGGGTGGCGCCATGCGTCGCCGGGTGGGTTCGACTCCCATTCCCCTCCGCCACCACTGCATCGGCCAGGCCACCACGTGAGCGCCACCGCCCATTTCCCCGCCGAGCTGCACTACGACGTGGCCCACCAGACCTGGGCCAGGCCCGAGGCCGATGGCAGCGTCACCGTAGGCATCACCGCGCTGGGCATACGCCTGTCGGGCGAGATCTACATGTGCCGCCCCAAGCCCGTGGGCCAGACGGTGGAACGCGGCCGCTCGGTGGCCGTGGTGGAACTGGCCAAGTCCATCGTCTCGGTCAAGTCGCCGGTGGGCGGCGAGGTGCTGGCAGTGAACGAAGGGCTGGCGAACGAACCCGAGCGCGTGCACCTCGACCCCTACGGCAGCGGCTGGATTGCGCGCCTGGCACCCAGCAACTGGGCCGCCGACCAGGCCCTGCTGCGGCATGGCGAGGCAGCCGTGGCCCAGGCCATGGCCCACCACGCCTGGCTGCATCGCGCCGAACTGGACGACGGTGAAAGGGGGACGCCATGAGCGCTGATGCCATCGAGGGTGTGGCCCTGTTGCTGTGGGCCGCTGAGCCTGAAGCACCGCAGCGCCTGGTCACGCCGTTCTTCCACGCGGCGGCGGCGGCGGCGATGGACCTGAAGGTGGAGATCTATTTCACCGCCCGCAGCGTGCACCTGCTGGTGCCGGGTGTGGCGCAGGCCTTGCGGGCCTCGCCCCTGCACGAGAAGACCGTGCTGGACGCCATGCGCGAGGCCGTGGGCCATGGTGCCGTGCTGCTGGCCTGCACCGATGCCCTGCACGCGCAGGGCATCGCCCCGAAGGCGCTGATCGCTGAATGCTCCGGCCGAGGTGGTGCGGTGCAATTCATGTCGCGCGTGGCTGACACGCGCTGGCGAACCCTGGTGTTCTGACGCCGCGGCCTTACTTCTTCTTGAAGGTGTCGTGGCAGCCCTTGCAGGTCTTGGCGGCTTCGCCGAACGCAGCCTTGAGCGGGTCGAGCTTGCCCGACTTGGCGGCTGCCGCCAGCTTGGCCACTTCCTCTTGCATCTTCTGCTGGCCGGCCTTGAACTTCTCGGCATCCAGCCAGACCTCGGGCAGCGCGTTGGTGTCACCGTTGTCGGTGCCCGGGCCAAAGCCGGCCCAGGGCAGCTTGGACAGGCTGGCCACCACGTCGGCATTGGCGGTGGCTGCGGCGGCGTCGAACGGGGCTTTGCCATTGGCCATCGCCCCGATGCGGGCGAAGTGCTGGCCCATCACGAACAGCGCGCCACGGCGGTACTTGATGGCGTCCTCGGTCTTCTGGAACTGCGCTGCAGCCGGCAGTGCGGCGAACAAGGTGGCGGTGGCCAGGGTGGCCAGGGCGAGACGTTTCATGCAAATCCTCCTGCGGGATGGGCCCTGCGGTGGCCCGGCGTTGGCGACGGACTGGCGCTGCAAACCTGAACATGCAGCACCTCAGCCAGTGTACGCAGCGGGTGGCTTTACCCTTCCTTAACCCCGAGGCGGCGGCAACGCGCAGCGGTTATGGTTCAGCACCGCGCCCGCGTTTTGCCACCCAGGAGCCTTTGCCATGACCGACCCGGCCACCGAGCCCACCGCCACCGTGCGTGTGCGGGTGTGGGATCTGCCCACCCGCGCCTTCCACTGGGCCCTGGTGCTGGCCGTGGTGAGCCTGGTGGTCACGGCAGAGCTCGATGCGCTGGACTGGCACATGCGCATCGGCCTGGGCGTGGGCGCGCTGCTGGTGTTCCGCCTGGTGTGGGGCGTGGTGGGCGGCCGCTGGTCGCGCTTTGCGTCGTTCGTGCACAGGCCTGGCACCATCCTGCGTTACCTGCGGGGCCAGGTGCAGCCAGGCGAGCATTTCGACGTGGGCCACAACCCGCTGGGTGCGCTGAGCGTGCTGGCGCTTCTGGCCTTGCTGGGGCTGCAGGTGGCCAGCGGTTTGGTGGCGGATGATGAAGTGGCCACCACCGGGCCGCTGAACCGCTTTGTGTCCAGCGCCGTGGCCGGCCTGGCCACCAACTGGCATGCCGAGGCAGGCAAGCTCATCCTCATCCTGCTGGTGCTGCTGCACGTGGGCGCCATCGCTTACTACCGGCGCAAGAAGCAGATCAACCTGGTGATGCCCATGATCACCGGCGACAAGCAGTTGCCGGCTGACACGCCCGCCAGCGCCGACACCCTGGCCACGCGCTTGCGTGCCGTGGTGCTGCTGGCCGCCTGCCTGGCCCTGGCGGCCTGGGTGGCGTCATTGGCAAACCCCTGAGTGCGCTGGGGCGGCCCGGGGCTAGACTCTGCCTCCCACCACTTCGCCCTGCGGCGATGGACACACCCGAGATACAGCTGCTGACGCCCACCACGCCCGAAGAGCTGGACGCGGCGCGCGAGATCATCCGCGAGTACGCCGAGTCCATGGGTTTCGACCTGTGCTTCCAGAACTTCGAGGGCGAGATGGCCACCTTGCCGGGCGACTACGCCGCGCCCGCAGGTGCGCTGCTGCTGGCCTGGGTCGATGGCGCGCTGGCCGGCTGCGGTGCCTTCCGACCGCTGGCCGACGTGGACTACGCCAACGCCTGCGAGATGAAGCGGCTGTACGTGCGCAAGGCCTTCCGTCGCTTCGGCCTGGGCCGGCAACTGGCGCAGGCGCTGATCGACGGCGCCACGCAAGCCGGCTACTCGGCCATGCTGCTTGACACGTTGGACGACATGGAGGCCGCACGCGAGCTCTACACCTCGCTGGGCTTCGAGGAAGTGCCGCCCTACTACTTCAACCCCATCGCCGGCGCCCACTACCTGAAGGTCGAGCTGGGGTGACACGCCGCCAGCCACCACCATGCGCCTGAAGACCAAGCTGGTGCTGCTGGCCATGGCGCCGCTGGTGGCCTCGGTGGCGCTGATCGCCGTGGCCCAGCGCCAGCAAGAGGAGTTGCTGGCCGCCCGCCAGGAGGCCCTGGTGCGCAGCGCCTACCTCGATGCCGCACGCAGCGAGCTGCGGCACTTCGTGGCGCTGGCGCTGAGTACGCTGAGCCCGCTCTACAACACCGGCCGCACCGACGACGACATCAAGCAGCAGGCCATGCGCCAGCTGGCCGCGCTCGATTACGGCAGTGACGGCTACTTCTTTCTCTACGACTTCGACGGCGTCAACCTGATGCACCCGCGCCAGCCCGACCTGGTGGGCAAGAACTGGCTCAGGCTGCGCGACGCCTATGGTCAATTCCCCATCCAGCTGATGCGCGACAAGGCGCTCACCGGTGGCGGCTTTGTGGAGTACAGCTGGAACAAGCCCTCCACCGAAAGGCCCTCGGCCAAGATCGCCTACGTCACCCCCATGGAGCGCTGGAACTGGTGGTTTGGCACGGGGGTGTACGTGGACGACATCGACCAGGTGGTGGCCCAGCTCGACCGTGAGTTGAACGCCAGCGCCAACGCCACCATGCGTTGGGTGGCGGTGATCATGGGCGCCGGCCTGCTGCTCATCATCGGCGGCGGCGTGTGGCTGAGCATGCACGAGCTGCGGCTGGCCGACGCCAAGCTCACGCTGCTGGCGCGCCAGGTGGTGGGCTCGCAAGAGGCCGAACGCGCCTACCTCTCGCGCGAGCTGCACGACGGCACCAGCCAGACCCTGGTTTCAGTGAAGCTGCTCACCGAAGCCGCGCTCGACCGTTTGCCGCAAGACAACTCGCCCGCCCGCACCGCACTCACCCGCGCCGTGCACCGCCTGCAAGAGGCGCTGGCCGAGGTGCGCGGCATGTCGCACCGGCTGCGCCCGGTGATGCTGGACACCCTGGGCCTGTCGGCCGCCATGCACCAGCTGGCCGACGAGATGTGGGGCCTGTCGGACACGCGCTTCACCATCCGTGTGGACGGCCAGGCGTTTGACTTGCCCGAGGACATCAAGACCGTGCTGTTCCGCGTGACGCAAGAGGCGCTCACCAACATCCAGAAGCACTCGGGGGCCTCGCGCGTGGACATGCGCCTGGTGTTCTCCGACGGTGCCGTGGCCCTGCATGTGCAGGACAATGGCCGCGGTTTCGACACCGAGGCCGTGCTGCGTCACCCCAGCCTGGGTCTGGGCCTGCGCAACATGCGCGAGCGCCTGGGCTCCATCGACGGGCAGCTGACGGTGCAATCGCGCCCCGGCCTGACCGAAGTGGTGGCCAAGGTGCCTGAAGCCGCCATCGCCCGTTTTGCCGCCCACACGCCGTGATGCACCATTGCAACTTCAAAGCGCGCCCGTTGCCCGCGCAGGACCAGCCCCGTCATTCCCGCGACGGCGGGAATCCATGGGTTGGTCGCGGCGGGTGGATTCCCGCCTTCGCGGGAATGACGGGGAGGGCGGGAATGACGAGGGGGCATACATGATTCGACTCATGATCGTTGACGACCACGCCGTGGTGCGCGATGGCCTGAAGGCCGTGCTGAGTCTCGTGGATGACTTCGACGTGGTGGCCGAGGCCGGCAACGGCAGCGAAGCGCTGGAGCGCGCACAGGCCACCAACCCCGATGTGGTGCTGATGGACATCGGCATGAAGGGCGAGAACGGCATCGAGGTGGCCCGGAGGATGCTGGACGACAACCCCGAGCGCGCCGTGCTGATGCTCACCATGCACGACGGCGTCGAGCACGCGCAGCGCGCCCTCAAGGCCGGCGCACGCGGCTATGTGCTGAAGGATTCGCCGTCCAGCGACATCATCGGCGCCATCCGCACCGTGCACGGTGGTGGCACCTACCTCAGCCCGGCCATCGCCCAGGCCTTGTTCCGCACGCCCACGGCGCGGCCGGTGCTGTCCGACCGCGAACAGCAGATCCTCGTTTTCCTGGGCGAAGGTCAATCCAGCAAGCACATCGCCAACGCGCTGGACCTGAGCGTGCGCACCGTCGAATCACACCGCCAGAGCATCCGCCGCAAGCTCAACCTGGCTGGCCAGGCCGAGTTGATCAAGTACGCGGTGGAGCACGCCAACGGCAAGGGCGGCTGAGCGGTCCCCGGCGGGCATTGGCCACCACCCATCTGGGAACTGCATGGCAGCCCTGGGGTCTGCGACTACAGTCGCCCCACAACAAACACAGGAGCAGTGCATGCGTCAGGGCAGGGCGTGGTTCAAATCACGGACGTTTCGTGTGGGTGTGGTGCTGGTGCTGATGGCGGGCATCGGGGCTTACCTGAGCCTGCGGTCGGCGCCACCCCCGCCTCTGCCACCCACCGGTGAGGCCAAGACGGCCGATGTGGTGCAGACCGTGCAGGCCGCCGGCGTGCTGCAACCCAAGGTCAAGGTGGACGTGGGCGCGCAGGTGAGCGGCCAGGTGCGCAGGATCCATGTGCAGCTCGGCCAACAGGTGCACAAGGGCGACGTGCTGGTCAGCCTGGACCCCGAGCTGGCCCGCAACGACGTGGCCCAGGCCGAGGCCGCACTGGCCCAGCAGGCCGCGCTGATCGAATCTCGCCAGGCCGATCTCAAACTCGCCAAGTCCGAGCGCGCCCGCCAAGTGCGCCTGCTGGCTGGCGAGGCCACCGCCGCCACCGAGGCCGAGCGCGCCGAGGTGGAGCTGGACAAGCTCGAGGCCGACCTGCGCGGCCAGGGTGCCAGCCTCAAGCGCCTGCAGGCCGAGCTGGACAAGCGCCGCCTGTCCCTGGGCTACACCACCATCACCGCGCCCACCGACGGCGTGGTGGTGAACCTGCCGGTGCAAGAAGGCCAGACCGTGATCGCGGTGCAGGTGACGCCGGTGATGGTGACGCTGGCCAACATGGACGAGATCACCGTGCGCACGCGGGTGCCCGAGGCCGACATCGCGCTGATCAAGGTCGGCCAGCGGGCCCGCTTTGTCACGCTGGCCGGCGAGGCCCAGCGCTACGAAGGCAAGGTGCGCGTGATCCAGCCGGTGCCCGAGCGCGCCGGCAACGCCGTGTTCTACAACGTGCTGTTCGAGGTGGACAACCGCGCCCGCAAGCTGCTGCCCGACATGACGGTGCAGGTGAGCGTGGACACCGGCGAGGTGAAGAACGCCCTCACCATCCCCACCGTGGCCCTGGGTGATCGCGCCGACGATGGCCGCTTCACGGTGCAGGTGCTGGACGCTGCCGGCAAGCCGCAGCCGCGCCAGTTGCGCACCGGCCTGCAGGACGGCGCCAAGGTGCAGGTGGTGGACGGCCTGAAGGCCGGCGAGAAGGTGTTGCTGGCGCCACCCGCCGATGCCGCGTCCGGCGCCGCCTCGGCTGCATCCAGCTGAGCATGGCCATGATCGAGCTGCGCGAGGTTGGCCGGCGCTACCTGCTGGGCCAGACCGAGGTGCACGCGCTGGAGGGTGTGAGCCTCAGCATCCAGGCGGGCGAGTACGTGGCCATCATCGGCCAGTCGGGCTCAGGCAAGAGCACGCTGATGAATGTGCTGGGCTGCCTCGACACACCCAGCAGCGGCCAGTTCCTGATCGACGGCCAGGACGCCGCCGGCCTGGGTGCGGACGAGCTCGCCGCACTGCGGCGCCAGCGCTTCGGCTTCATCTTCCAGCGCTACCACCTGCTGCCGCACCTGGATGCCCGTGCCAACGCCGCGCTGCCTGCCGTGTATGCCGGTGCCGGCCACGCCGCGCGGCAGCAGCGCGCCGAAGCCCTGCTCACCCGCCTGGGCCTGGGCGACCGGCTGCACCACAAGCCCAACGAGCTCTCGGGCGGCCAGCAGCAGCGCGTGTCCATCGCCCGCTCGCTGATGAACGGCGGCCACATCATCCTGGCCGACGAGCCCACCGGCGCGCTCGATTCGCAGTCGGGCGCCGAGATGCTCACGCTGCTGGGCGAGCTGAACGGCCAGGGCCACACCGTCATCCTGGTCACCCACGACGCGCATGTGGCGGGCCATGCCAAACGCCTGATCGAGCTGAAGGACGGCCGCGTGCTGCACGACAGCGGCACCCCGCCCGGCCACCACGCGCCCGCGCTGGCCAGCAGCGATGCGGCCGGCCCTTTGCTGGCGGCCGGTGGCTGGTGGCAGCAGCGCCGTGGCCAGTGGCGCGAGGCCCTGCAATCGGCCGCGCTGGCCCTGCGCGGCAACCGGCTGCGCACGGCGCTGTCCGTGCTGGGCATCAGCATCGGCATCGCGGCGGTGGTGAGCATCATGGCGCTCACCAGCGCGGCGCGCAGCAGCATCGAGAAGGACGTGGGCAGCTTCCTCTCCGGCCGCATCCCCGTGTGGCGCGGCAATGCCAACCTGCCGCCCGGCACCCAGCCCAAGCCCTTTGTGCCCGGCGAGATCGACGCCATCCGCGCCCTGCCGGGCGTGAAGGGCGTGACCACCGAGCGCGAAACCCAACTGGTGGCCCGCCACAGCGCCCGCGATGCGGCGGTGAACGTGGTGGGCGCCGAGCCCCACACCCTGGCTGCGCGCAAGCTTAAGCTCGCGCTGGGCCGCCAGCTCAGCGCCATGGACCGCGCCAGCAGCGCCCAGGTGGCGCTGATCGACGAAAAGGCTCGCAAGGCGCTGTTCAAGCCCGGCGAATCGCCGCTGGGCAAGACCCTGCTGCTGACCCCCAACGCCGGCATGGACCCCAACCAGCCCGGTGTCGCCCCGCCCGTGGGCGTGGCGCTGCCGGTGACCGTGGTGGGCGTGGTCGAGCAAGACACCGGCGGCCCGGTGCAGTTTGGCGACACCAATGGCCGCGTGTTCATCCCGCTGCCCACCTTCAGCCGCAAGCTCGATTTGCGTGTCGATGCCGACCACTTCAACGTGCTGCTGGATTTCACCGTGCCCCCGGCCGAGGTGCGCAAGCAAATCATCTACCGCCTCAAGGCCCTGCACGGCATTGAAGACTTTGATTCGTGGAACGCCGACGAGGAGTTCAAGAAGATCCAGAGCGTCACCGGCGCCATGGCCTTGCTGTTTGCCGGCGTGGGCGCCATCTCACTGCTGGTGGGCGGCGTGGGGGTGATGAACATCATGCTGGTGTCTGTCTCCGAGCGCACGCGCGAGATCGGCATCCGCATGGCCGTGGGCGCGCGCCAGGCCGATGTGCGGCTGCAGTTCCTGGTGGAGGCCATCGTGCTGTGCTGCCTGGGCGGGCTGGTGGGCGTGGGGTTGAGCTGGCTGGCGGCCCAGGGCCTGAACGCGGTGCAAAAGGAACTGCACGTGAGCGTCGACCTGACAGCGCTCGCCGTGGCCTTTGCCGTGTCCAGCCTGGTGGGCCTGGTTTTTGGCACCTTGCCGGCGCGCCGTGCAGCGGCGCTGAGCCCGGTGGATGCGCTGGCGCGCGAATGAGGTGGCACCCTTGAAGAACATCACACTGGTTTCCCTGCTGGCCCTGAGCCTGGTCGCTTGCAGCACCGCCCCCTTGCAGCGGCCGGCCGAGCCGCCCGCGCCGGTGGCCTGGCTGGTGCCTGCCATGGAGAGCGACGCGCAGGCGCTGTGGTCCACCTGGGCCGATGTGCCGCTGCTGCAACTGCAGCGGCAGGCGCTGGAGCGCAACCTCGACATCGCCCAGGCCAGCCTGCGCTGGCAGCGAGCCCAACTGCAGCTGCAAGCCGCCGGGCTAGCCCGTGGCCTCACCCCCAGCCTGGGCCTGAGTGCGTCGGGCAGCAAGGCGCTGGAAGGCGGCCCGCTCGTGCGCAGCGTGGGCCTGAGTGCGGCCATCGCCTACGAGGCCGATCTGTGGGGCCGCCTGGCCCAGGCCGAGAACGCCCAGGCTGCGCAGGCCGAGGCCCAGCGCAGCGACGTGGCCGCAGCCCAGTTGCTGATCCGCAGCCAGGTGGCCGAGCGCTACTGGTCGCTGGCCGAACTGGCCCAGGAGGCGCCGCTGATCGAGGCCCAGCGCGGCGGCGCGGCCGAGGTGCTGGCCCTCACCCGCTTGCGCGTGCAGGAGGGCAAGCTGCTGCCCATCGAGGTCGACAAGGCCGCCGCCGCGCTGCAAGGCTTGCTGGCCCGCCAGGCCCAGCTGCAGCGCGAGCGCCTGCAGCACCAGCTGGCGCTGCGCGTGCTGCTGGACGACGCCCAGTTCGGCCTGCCTGCTGATGCACAGTTGCCAACCACGCCCATGCCCGCCCTGGCCCTGGGCAGCCCCGAGCAGGTGCTGGACCGCCGCCCCGATGTGCTGCGCGCGCGGCTGCAGGTGGACGCAGCGCTGGCCCAGCACCAGGTGGCCCAGGCCGCGCGCTACCCACGCCTGAGCTTCAGTGCCGGCCTGGCCAGTGGCGGCACGCAGTGGGCCGACTGGCTGGAGCAACCCATCGCCTCGCTGGCGGCCAACCTCGTGGTGCCGCTGGTGGACTGGCGCCGGCTCGACCTGCAGCAGGCCCAGGCCCGCAGCGAAGTGGACAGCGCCGCGCTGGCCCTGCGCGACACTGTTCACAAAGCCTTGCAGGAAGTGGAGCAACTGGCCGCCGAGCGGCGCGAGCTGCAGGCGCTGGCACAGGCCCAGGCGGCGCGCCACACCGAGGCCCGACGCACCGAGCGCCAGGCGCGCTTGCGCTATGAGGTGGGCGCCATCGCCAAGGCCGATTGGCTGCAGGTGCGCAATGCCTTGCTGGCCACCGAGCAAGAGGCGCTGCAGTTGCGCCTACGCCAGGCGATCAACCAGGCTGGGTTGCTGAAGGCGCTGGCGGTGGGCTGAACGGCTGCCACGTCATTCCCGCGAAGGCGGGAATCCATGGGATTTGATGCACCAGCCTGGATTCCCGCCTGCGCGGGAATGACGAGGGAACTGCGCGGCTTGCTGCGCACGAGCCCAGGCTCAATCACCCAGGTCGATCACCCCCGCCAACGGCACATCCGCCAGACCCGCAGGCAGCGCATAGTCCGCCACCACCCAGGCCCGCTCGGTGCCCATGGCGGCTTCGGCCAACAGCTGCTCCAGCACCCGGCACGAGCGGGCATCCAGCGCGGCAAAGGGGCTGTCGATCAGCGTCAGCTGCGCCCCGCTGGCCGCCGCAGCCACCAGCCCCACCTTGCGGCGGCTGCCGGCGGACAGCATGTACAGCGGCTTGGCCATGTGCTCGGCCAGGCCAAAGGCTTGCACCAGCGCCGCTTCCACGCCGGCATGCCAGCCATCAAAGCGCCCGCGGCGGGCCTGCAGCCACGCGCACGCCACCTCAGGGTCGTGGGCCGGGTCGGCCGGGCTCTCGAAACACAGGGCCCGGGCCATGCGCTGAACACGGCCGGAGTCCGGCTGCACCAGCCCTGCCATCAAACGCAACAGGCTGCTCTTGCCGCGCCCTTCACCGCCGCGCACCAGGGTCAGCCCAGGGGTGATTGTGAACGTCAGCGGACCTGGCCCGTTCACTGGCGGGCCGGGCCAGGCCAGCCCTTGTGCCGTGAACAGCGCGGCGGGACGAGCAGTGCCTGTGGGGGTCGGCGTTGTGGGCATGCAGTGAGCGGAGCGAGGGTGAGGGAGGGGCCCAGGTATTCTCGCCCGGAGGCAATTGCCGGCGCAGCGCTGATCAGCGGCGCCCTCGGTGTTCAGCACCCACCTGGAGACACAGACATGAAGACTCACGCTCGCCTTGCCCTGGGCAGTTTGGTCGCGGCCTTCGCACTGTCGGCGGGCGCGGAACTGCCCGCGCCGCCGGTTCCGCAGGACGGCAAAACTGCCGCAGCGCTGCGCGAGAACCTGCAGCGCATCAAACTGCCACCGGGCTTCAAGATCGAGCTGTTGGCCATCGTGCCCAACGCCCGCCATCTGGCCGTGGGGCCGCAGGGCAAGCTGGTGATGGTGGGCACGCGCTTGAGCACCGTCTGGGCGGTGGCCCTGCGCCCAGGGGCGACGATGGCCAGCGAGGTGCGGGCTTTTGCGCCGGCGCAGGGCTGGCGCGTGCCCAATGGCGTGTGCTGGAGCGCCGATGGCGCGCTGCTGGTGGCCGAGCACAACCGCGTGCTGCGCTTTGCCAAGGCTGAAGCCTGGCGCCCGGGCAGCGCGTTGCAGGTGAGCGAGACCGTGCCCCAGGGCCAGCTGATTCCGGCGGCCGAGGAATCGCGCGGCCACGAGGCTCGCACCTGCCGTGTGGGGCCCGACGGGCTGCTCTACATCACGCTGGGCCAGCCCTACAACGTGCCGCCGCGCCACAAGCTGGCGCTGTACCAGCAGGTGGGCATCGGCAGCATCGTGCGCATGAACGCACAGGATGGCAGCCAGCGCGAGGTCTATGCCACCGGCATTCGCAACTCGGTGGGCCTGGAGTTCAACCCCCAGGACAAGACGCTGTGGTTCACCGACAACCAGACCGACGGCATGGGCGACGACATCCCCAGTGGCGAGATCAACCGCGCCACGCGGGCCGGCCAGTTCTTTGGCTACCCGTGGAAGCAGGGCCGCACGCGCATCACCGAGCACGGCTACGACAAAGACCCGCTGCCGCCGGGCATCACCGATCCGCAGGTCTACACCGACGCCCATGCGGCCGACCTGGGCTTGGCCTTCTACACCGGCAAGATGTTTCCGGCGCACTACCGTGGCGGCTTGTTCTCGGCCCAGCACGGCTCATGGAACCGCAGCAAACCCATAGGCGCGCGCATCCTGTACACCCGCCTGAAGGCCGATGGCACGGCCGACCAGAGCAAGGTCTTTGCCGAGGGCTGGCTGGACGACACCACTGGCGCCTACCGCGGCCGCCCCGTGGACGTGGCCGTGCTGCCCGACGGTGCGCTGCTGGTGAGCGACGACCTGGCGGGCGCGCTGTACCGCATCGTCTACACCGGCCGCTGAGCCATCCGCCGACGCCCCTGCGGGTTGCCACCAAGCGGGTTAACGAGTGCGTATTGCCGCGCAGGCGGCCTGCGTAGTCAGACGGTGGCGCGGGGCCCTGGCAGGCCGCACACTGCGAGCGCTGAACCTGCCTGCATGCCGTGTGGTGTGCTGGCCCCAACAACCCCTGGAGACTGCCCCATGAAATTCGTTGCGATGACCTCGAGCGCGCGTTTGTCCGTTCTGGCGCTGGCCTGCTCTGCCTCTCTGGCCTACGCGGCCGATCCGATCAAGATCGGTGTCTCGGGCCCGTTCACGGGCGGCTCTTCGTCCATGGGCGTCTCGATGCGCGACGGCGTACGCCTGGCCACGGCCGAGATCAACAAGGCCGGTGGCGTGCTGGGCCGTGAGCTGCAGCTCATCGAGCGCGACGACGAAGCCAAGAACGAGCGTGGCGTGCAGATCGCGCAAGAGCTGATCAACAAGGAAAAGGTTGCCGCCACGGTGGGCTACATCAACACTGGCGTGGCCCTGGCCTCGCAGCGCTTCTACCAGGAAGCCAAGATTCCGGTGATGAACAACGTGGCCACCGGCTCGGCCATCACCCACCAGTTCGACAACCAGCCCGAGAACTACATCTTCCGCAATGCCGCGCACGACAGCATCCAGGCGCCGATGATTGTGGAAGAAGCCATCGTGCGCCGTGGCTACAAGAAGGTGGCCATCCTGGCCGACTCCACCAACTACGGTCAGCTGGGCCGCGCCGACCTGGAAAAGGCGATGGAGTTGAAGGGCGTGAAGGCCGTTGCGGTGGAGAAGTTCAACATCAAGGATGTGGACATGACCCCCCAGCTTCTCAAGGCCAAGGAAGCCGGCGCCGAAGCCGTGCTCACCTACGCCATCGGGCCCGAGCTGGCGCAGATCGCCAACGGCATGACCAAGCTGGGCTGGAAGGTGCCGATGATCGGCTCGTGGACGCTGTCGATGGCCAACTTCATCGACAACGCCGGCCCCGGCGGTGAAGGCGCGCGCATGCCGCAAACCTTCATCCAGGAGCCCACCACGCCCAAGCGCCAGAGCTTCATCATCAACTACCTCAAGACCTTCAACCCCAAGAACGCGCGCATCGATTCGCCGGTGTCCGCCGCGCAGGGCTATGACTCGGTCTACCTGCTGGCAGCCGCCATCAAGCAAGCCGGCGGCACCGACGGCCCGAAGATCAAGGCCGCGCTGGAAGACTTGAAAGCCCCGGTGGAAGGCGTGGTCACCACCTACAACAAGCCCTTCACCAAGACCGACCACGACGCCATCACCGCCAACATCCCGGTGTTCGGCGAGGTCAAGGGCCAGCGCGTGGTCTACGCGTACGAAGCCGACTTCAAGAAGGCCTCTGAAGTGCGCGTGAAGGACGTCAACGCCAAGGGCGCGTTGGTCATCAAGAAGTAGTCGCCTCTCAAAGGAAGCAAACCGCGCTGCCCATCCACCCCGTCATTCCCGCGCAGGCGGGAATCCACGGGTTGGACGGCGGTGGATTCCCGCCTGCGCGGGAATGACGAGTGCGGCACCGGAATGACGAAGGGGCACAAGCCATGCAGATCCTCACCCAACTCGTGTTCAGCGGCATCGCCCTGGGCATGATCTACGCCGTCATCGCCTTCGGCTACCAGCTCACCTTCGCCACGTCCGACACCTTGAACTTCGGCCAGGGCGATGCCCTGATGCTGGGGGCCATGGTCGGCCTGTCGCTGGTGGGCTTGGGTGTCAACTACTGGCTGATGATCCCCATCGTCTGCGTGTTCGGTGCGCTGCAAGGTGCGTTCGTCGAGCGCATCGGTGTGCAGCCGGCCATCAAGATCAAGAGCGAGTTCGGCTGGATCATGTCCACCATCGCGCTGGGCATCATTTTCAAGAACGTGGCCGAAAACCTCTGGGGCCGCGACGACCTGAAGTTCCCCTCGCCGTTGCCCGAAGCGCCGCTGCACTTCCTGGGCGCCAATGTGCTGCCCATGGAAATCCTGGTGGTGGTAGGCGCCGTGGGCATGATGCTGGCGGTCGAGTTCTTCAACCGCAAGACCATCTACGGCAAGGCCGTGGTGGCCACCTTCAATGACCGCGACGCTGCCAAGCTCATGGGCATCAACACCGGCCTGGTCATCACCTTTTCGTATGCGCTCTCAAGCATGTCTGCCGCCTTTGCAGGCGTGCTGATCGCGCCACTCACCCTCACCGGCGCCACCATGGGCGCGGTGCTGGGGCTCAAGGCTTTTGCGGTGGCCATCATCGGCGGGCTCACCTCGGGCATGGGCATCATCCTGGGCGGCATCATCCTCGGCGTGGCCGAGACCACGACCGGCTTCTACCTGTCCACCGGCTACAAAGATGTGCCCGGCCTGGTGCTGCTGTTGATCGTGCTGGCCGTCAAGCCCGCAGGCCTGTTCGGCAAGTCGGCGATCAAGAAAGTTTGAGCGCCACCATGAAAAACGCCAAGCAAATCATCGCCGCTGTCGTGGCCATCGCGGCCCTGTTTTTGTTCCCTGAGGCCACCGGCAACCCGTACTACATCCACCTGGTCGAGACCATCATGATCTACGCGATCGTGCTGTTCGGGCTCGACATCGTGGTCGGCTACACCGGCCAGGTCTCGCTGGGCCATGCCGGCCTGTTCGGCATCGGCGCCTACACGGCCGGCGTGCTGATCATGAAGCTGGGTGCGCCGGTGTACGTCACGCTGCCGGCGGCCATCGCCGTCACGGCGGCCTTCGGTGCCATCCTGGCGCTGCCGGCGCTGCGCGTCACCGGCCCCTACCTGGCCATGGTCACGCTGGCCTTCGGCACCATCATCCAGATCCTCATCAACGAGATGACCTTCCTCACCGAAGGCCCGATGGGCATCACGCTGACCAAGCCCGAGCTGTTCGGCCACAAGCTCGACGAGACCGAGTACTACTGGCTGGTGGCGCTGATGCTGATTGCCGCGCTGATCTTCGTGCACCGCGTGCTGCGCTCGCACCTGGGGCGCGCGTTCGAGGCGCTGCGCGGCAGCCCTGTGGCGTCCGACTGCATGGGCGTGTCGGTGTACCGCTACAAGGTCTACGCCTTCGTGATCAGCGCCGGCCTGGCTGGCCTGGCGGGTGCGCTGTACGCGTACAGCGAGCAGTACATCTCGCCCAACACCTACAACTTCGAGCAGACCGTGCTGTTCCTGCTGGCCATCATCATGGGCGGCCGCAAGACCCGCACCGGGGCACTGCTGGGCGCCACCATCATCGTGATGTTGCCCAAGTTGCTCGACGACCTGGAAATGTTCCGCTACGTGTCGGTGATCCTGGCCGTCATCGTGGCCATCTCGGCCGGCGTGGCGCTCAAGCGCGGCAAGTCCACGCTGCAGGCGGCCATGATCCCGGTGGTGGGCAGCGTCGCACTGGCCGGCCTCTCGTTCAAGCTCGAAACCATGACCGACTGGCGGCTTTCGGTGTTCGGCCTGATCACGCTGTTTGTCGTGTACTACCTGCAAGACGGCATCGTGGGCTTTGTGCGGGGTGCGCTGAACCTGCGCGGCCACGCCGCCAGCGACGCCGACATCGCCTCGGCCATGACGCCCACGGGCGATGCGCTGAGCCGTGCCGGTGGCGATGCCGGCGGCAACCTGCTCGAAGCCAAGGGCATCCTGATGCAGTTCGGTGGCCTCAAGGCGCTGAACAACGTGGACATCACCGTCAAGCGCGGCACCATCCACGGCCTGATCGGCCCCAACGGCTCGGGCAAGAGCACGATGATGAACGTGCTCACCGGCATCTACGTGCCCACCGCCGGCACCGTGTCGTTCGCTGGCACCGCGCAGGCCGGGCGCACGTCGAGCGAGATCGCGCTCTCGGGCATTGCCCGCACCTTCCAGAACGTGCAGCTGTTCGGCGAGATGAGCGCGCTGCAGAACGTGATGGTGGGCCTGCACCACAGCTTCAACAGCAACCTGCTGGACGTGGCCCTGCACTTGCCGCGCTACCTGCGCGAGAACCGCGACACCAGCGTGCGCGCCATGGGGCTGCTGCGGTTCGTGGGCCTGGCTGAACTGGCCGGCGAAGAAGCGCGCAACCTGCCCTACGGCAAACAGCGCCTGCTGGAAATCGCCCGCGCGCTGGCGCTCGACCCGCAACTGCTGCTGCTGGACGAGCCCGCCGCCGGCCTGACCGCACCCGACATCAAGGAGCTGCTGGCCATCATCCAGAAGATCCGCGAGCACGGCGTGACGGTGATCCTGATCGAGCACCACATGGACGTGGTGATGAGCCTGTGCGACACCGTCTCGGTGCTCGACTTTGGCCAGAAGATCGCCGAGGGTTTGCCGGCCGAAGTGCAGGCGAACGAGAAGGTCATCGAAGCCTATCTGGGCGGCCAGGCCAGCTGAGGGGAAACGCAAATGCTCACGATCAAGAACCTCAGCGCTGGCTACGGCAAGGTGCAAGTGCTGCACGGCATCTCCATCGACGTGCCCAAGGGCAAGGTCGTCACCCTGATCGGCTCCAACGGCGCCGGTAAGACCACGACCATGCGGGCGGTGAGCGGCATGATCGCGCCCACCGGAGGTGAGATCCACCTCAACGGACAGCGCGTGGACGGCAAGGAGCCCTACCACGTGGCGCGCCTGGGCCTGGCCCACTCGCCCGAAGGCAGGCGCGTGTTCGCCACCATGACGGTGGCCGACAACCTGCTGCTGGGCGCCTTTCCGCGCATGACCGGCGCGCGCCCCAAGGGCGATGTGGCTGGGGATCTGGAAAAGGCCATGGAGCTGTTCCCGCGCTTGAAGGAGCGCCGCGAGCAACTCGCCGGCACGCTCTCGGGTGGCGAACAGCAGATGCTGGCCATGGCCCGCGCCGTGATGCTCAACCCCGAGGTGGTGCTGCTCGATGAGCCCTCGATGGGCTTGGCGCCCATTCTGGTGGAAGAGGTCTTCAAGATCATCGAGCGCCTCAAGAGCCAGGGCGTGACCATGCTGCTGGTCGAGCAGTTCGCCGCCGCCGCACTGGCCGTGGCCGACTACGGCTATGTGCTGGAGAACGGCCGCATCAACGTGCACGGCCCGGCCGAGAAGCTGCGCAACGACCCCGCTGTGAAAGCCGCCTACCTGGGCGGAGGCCACTAGCGGCTGGCTGCGTGCTCTAGCGATCCGCGTCCTTGCGCAGGGTCGGAACGCCCGCGCCGACTGCGCATGCCATTGGTGATGTCTGCTACCCGATCTCGTAGCTCAGGCGCCACTCATGGCTGGCTTGGCAAAGACATATCCATAACCTTCACCGCCAGTCGGCTTCGATCCTGGGTAGGGATTCGTTCTTCGATCATCCGTTGTAGTACTTGGGCGCTGGTTGGCTTGATGCCTTCGGGGCTAGCGCGGGGCTTCAGGTGGGCAAACCCCTTCGACTTCGCCCCGCTCACGAATGCCTGCGGCCTGACGTTGAACCAGAGCACCAGGTAAAGGCCGTAGCCACTTGCTGCAGGGTCGATGGCGTAGAGCTGGATCAATTGCTCGTTCCAGGCCGTCCACAGCTTGTCGTGGTTGTCTTTCTTGACCTCGATAGGTAGGGCAATCTGCTTGCCTGCCTGCATGATTTCGGCGCTCATATCGGCGCGCTTGTCACGCGCCTCGCTCTTTTCGCGTTCGACCAGCACGTTCAAAGGCGCCAAGCGTGCGCTTAGCTTGTCGAGCAGCAGGTCGCGGCAGTCGTTCTCGGTTTGCGGCAGTGGACCATCTTGGGTGTCTCGCCAGAACTGTTTGACGAGGAAGGTGTTGTCTCCGCGCAGGCTGGCTTCGATGCCGTCCAAGTGGTCGAGCAGCAAGGCTTGCAGGTCAGGCGCGTTGGCTGGCGATGCGTTGGTCAGCGCGAGGGCCACCGCAGCCGGAGCGGCCGCCTGAAACTGTGCTTCGCGCGCGATGGATTGCTGGGCCTGCATGCTGTAGCGAACCAGCTTGTCCCAGGATCCCAGGCGCTGCGACTGGCTCAGTGCAAGGAGTTCGTCACGCGCCTCGACGCTGGGGTTGGCGGCCAAGACATTGAGCAAGCCCCGAACTGTGTCTTGCCGGTGGTTGACAGCGGTGACCCAGCCGCCCCGCGTTTCCGTTTCTCGCGAGGTGATGGCGGCCAAGATTTCGGCCAGGCGGCGAACAGCGGCCGGCTGTAGGCGCTGTACCGTGCGGGCCAAGCTGCCTTGCTCTTCCATGGCCACACCCAAGGCAATCGCCCGGCGCTCGTTCTTGCCCACCCAGTCGGCTAAGCGTTCAGCCGAGGCTGCGTGATACGGCAGGTCGGCCACCATCCAGGCAATGCGCTGCGTGGCGTCCATCCCGGGTTGCGAGAGTTTCAGGCTGACAAGTTGCGCTGCCTCGGCTTCGGGCAACAGGTGCAGGGCGGCCAGCAATGAATGGTTCAGTTCCCTGCGGGCCGCCTCACCTGCGCGCAGCGGAAAGTGCGCAAGCAAGCCAGGCAGGACCAGCCTTGCCAGTTCTTGATGCTTGGCCCTTCGGCTCAGCGCCCACAGGCCCGTGATGCCGGTCGCTGCCTTGTGCTTGAGTTTGGGTGCCGCGTACCGCAACAAGATGGGCGCGACCAATTCGGGCTTGGCTTCTACAAGCATCTCGTACCAAGCCGGCATGTTGCCCAGGCCATCGGCCAGGTAGAAGGCCACCATCTTTTGCGCCAAAGATTCTGGCCAAGCCAGTGGTGCGGCAGCGTCACGCTCCCAGGCCAGTTGGGCGGCCAACAGCGCTGGCGGACGAATGAAGTGGTACTTACCTTTGGCCTCCAGGGCGAGGATGTCATCCACCGTTGGCAGGTCTTGGCGCCCCAGCACCTGGTCAATGCTGGCCAGTGCGGAGGCGGCGGTGGCGGAATCGCAGACCAGCAGGTCTTGCACGCGCTCCAGGGGTGTATCGCCCACCACATCGCTGAACCGCTTTTTATACGCCAGGGCCACCTGGTGAAGCATCCCGTCCGATGCCGTTCCCAGGCTGAAGCTGGGCCAGTGCTTTCGCATGGCCTGCCTGCGCTGATCCCGGGCCTGAGCCTGTTGGACCTTGTGGGCGAGCTGCCGTCTGTGTTGATCACCTCGCCAATCTTCGAGGCTGCAGGTCCAGGATTTTTCGAGCCATTCATGAAACGGCAACTCGGGTGTCGAGTGGCTATTGACCCAGTGAACCATGCCGTCCATCGTCGGGACATCAAAGCCCTCGGGCGGATCCATCACGGATGCCGCAACCTGCTCAAAACAATACTCGGCCACTTCACTGTCTTGGGTCGATGAGGCTTGCACAAGTAGCCATCGCAGCCAGTCGCTCGGCAGGCGTGCACCGTGCACGCGTTGCTGCGCTTCCCAAAAATACCGGCGCCCTTGCCTATTGGGTTTGGTCAGGCGCAAGCCCATGGCCACCACCGCCTTGATGAGTTCTGGGCGGTCCTCCAACCACAAGGCGACGTCACGCTTGGCATCGTCGGTCAGCTCCGAAGAGCCGTGCGGATCCAGGCAGATGCCAAGCCAGGCGTAGAGGCGCTGCACCGATGCGGTGTCGCCTGACGCCTTGAGTGTGGCGAGGAGCAATTCGGCTTTCAGGCGCCTGAGCCCAAATTGATAGGGGTCGTCGTTGGGTGACAGATCGGCCGCCAGCCAGGCATCAGCCAGCGCGGCAAAGTCTCCGGGCCTGGACTGCCGCAACAGGTTGTAGGACCAAAAGTTTGACAAGTCGGGGACCGCGCCTTGGCGGCGGCGTGACCGAAGATAGGTCCAGATCTCCTGCGGGCCCACTACGCGAGGGTAGAGGTCGCACAGCAAGACACTGGTCAGGCGATCCTCGTCATCGACCACGCGCCCGGCATGGAGGTCGCCCAGCCAAGTCAGTTGCTTGCTGGCCTGAATGCTTTCGGGTGCATGGCGTTGCCAAGCCCGGTAGGCAGCGATGCGATTGCCCATCGTGGCCAGGGGATCTGCCACCCAGGCCTCCAGCGGTGCCTGCAAGCTGGGCATGTGTTCACCGTGGTGCAGGGCGTCGAACACGCAGTCGATGAAGGCTTGGTGAGTCTCGTCTCGGGCCGTGTCCGTCAGCACAGCTTCATAGGTCTCGGCCATGTCGGCCGTGGCCAAGGGGCCAAACGGGTGACTGACCCACGCGTCCTTGCGAAACCATTGGTTTTGCTTGGCGGCAGTGCCGAGCGCTTTGAGCAAATCAATGCGCTCAGATCGTCCAAGCGCCGCCACGTCGCCGTTCAGCACGATGCCTAGAGGGTCCAACTGCAGCAGGCGCGCACGATCCGCCCGGTGATGAACCACCAGCCAGGCCAACAGGCCGCGCATCGGCTCGACAGGTTTGCCGTCAAAGCCTTGCATCAGGGCCAGAACCCGGGCCAGTGGGAGCCCTTGGTGGATCAACTTGGCCAGTGCCTTGGCGGCCAGATACTCTGCGATGCTGCGGTGGCGCGGCGTCGAGCGCCCGGCCACCGTGGTGAACACCTTGCTCGCCAACGCCGCACGCGCATCATGCAGTGGTAATGGCTCTGGCAACGCAGCCCATGCAAGGCTGTCGGCTGAGTCATCCATCCCTTGGGAGCAACTCAGCTTGTTGCTGAGCAGGAGGACGGCGCACAGCAAGCCAGCGTCATTCAGCAGGCGGTCGACTTCGCCCGACTTCAGCGGCTTTGCCGCCCGGTGCTCGATATTTCGGTCAATCGCAAGTTGGCGGCAAGCAGCTTCGTAAATGCCTTGGCGGGTGGAGGGCCAGGCGCCGCCGCCGGAGGCGACGGCCTTGATCGTGAGGTCGAGCAGCAGCGGGTTGCCGAAAAGTGGGATCAGGCCATGCTGCTCAGCCTGGTGCCAGAAGGCATCGGCGTCGGAAACCTCGTTGGGCCGGGCGTGCAGCAGGGTCATGACCTCGGCACGAGACAGTGGCTCCAGATGCAAAACCTCGACACGCTGACCCGGCGCAACCCGCTCCAGCGCGCGCAGATCACTCTCACCGAGCCAGTCGGCCTCACGGCACGACAAACGAAAGCGTGGGTTGCCGGCTTGCGCCAGCCACTCCCGAATGGCACCCAATGGTGCTTTGCCATCGCCGGCGCCGGCTCTGACTTCGTCGAGTCCATCGATGAAGACGATTTGGTCTTGCCCAGGCGCCCTTGCAACGCGGTCTACGATGTCTCGGGCGCTGATCGTAGTGACGTGGCATGCGGCCGATTCGTCTTCAAAGCACCACGACTTTCCTGCTCCCGGGTCGCCTAGCAAGACATAGGCATCCAGCGTGCGCCAGTCAGACAATGCCTTGGTTTCAATGCCGTCTTCTCCTCGGCGCGCGGTGGCGCTGCGCGACACCCGAAGTGCCGTGCGGTGAGTGGTTTGACTCTTCTTGGTCATGGTGGGACGAAGCGCTTGGTTCGGTATGCGGGTCACCGCGTCCAATAGGCGGCGTCTTGCCGCAAGAACTCACCCAGTGGCAATTCGTCGCTTCCAACCAGCCAGCGACGGGCTTCGGGATGGCGGCGACAAAATTCGTCCAAGCCCGAATGCTTGGCAACGCCTGCGCCGGTCTTGATTTCTACTGCAGCCAGTGCGCCGCGACGCTCGATCACAAAGTCCACCTCGGTGCTGCCTTCACGCCAGTAGTGCAGGCGTGTGTCGGCGTCGGCGGTGTTCACCAGGTGGGCGCCCACCGCGCTCTCCGCCAGCCGGCCCCAGTGGCTTCTGTCGGCACGCGCCTCGCTAAAGCCGTAAGTTGAGCCCGCAGTCATCAGTGCGTTGTTGAGCACTTGAAACTTGGGCGGCGAGCCGCGTTGGCGAATCGTCTGGCCGGCGTATTTCTGCAAGCCAGTCAACAGGCCTGCATGGCCGAGAAGGGTGAGGTGGTGAGCCAACGTGAGCGTGTGGCCTTGGCCCAGAGTGCGGCTTACATTGGCCAGCGCTACGATCTGCGCCGAATAGTCGCAGCCCAGTTCGAACAGGCGGCGCAACATGGCCGGGCTGTCCACCCTGGCCATTGCGAGTACATCCCGTTCGATGCTGGGCTCAATCAGGGCGTCGCGCACGTAGGCGCGCCAGCGGGCTTCGTCTCGAACCAGGGCCGCACTGCCCGGGTAGCCTCCAAAGTGGATGTACTGCTCCAGCGTGAAGCCGAAGGCATCGTTCATCTCGGCGAATGACCAGTGCCCAGCGCGAAGCAATTCATAGCGACCCGTGAGGCTTTCATTCAAGCCCTGCTGCACCAGCAAGGGGGCAGAACCAAGCAACACCACGTGCATGCGCACGCCGAGCGCCCGTGCTCCATCCCAAAGGCCCTTGACGTGGCTTGACCATTGCGCGATCAGTTGAATTTCGTCGAGCACAAGCACAAACGGCAGGGCTTCTGAGGCAGGGTGTTTGGAGGTGTCCCATGCCAATGCGAGGCGCTCGGCCCACTGCCACTGTTCTTGCAACCACGAGGCTGTGGGCCGTGTGTCGCGATCATCTACTGTGCCAGTTGCAATTTCTGAATGAACTGATGCGCGTGGTCGGCGGGGGTTGTCCGCCGCGATGAATAAGTAAGACGCTGCGGGACGCTCGTCCAGCACCTGCTGGACAAGGGTGGTCTTGCCAACCTGTCGCGGGCCCGCAAGGATTTGCAATTGCCGTGGCGGCTCGCTCAGGCGCGTGCTGAGCGCTAGCCCGACTGGACGCTGATACGCAGGGGAGTCCATCGAAAATACATTAGTGAGTTAATTTACTCACTAATGTAGCCATATAGATCTTGGCGTGCAACCCGAACCCAGGGAGGGCGCCGTGTTGCAGCGATGCGCGAGCATCGTCCTGAGTAGCTGCAACACGTTCGGCTATGTCGCCGCTGTAGGTGTTTGGCAACTCTTCGTGACGCTACTCTGGTTGTCGTGGTCTGAAGGGGCCTGGCGCCCATCCTGGTGGAAGAGGTCTTCAAGATCATCGAGCGCCTCAAGAGCCAGGGCGTGACCATGCTGCTGGTCGAGCAGTTCGCCGCCGCCGCACTGGCCGTGGCCGACTACGGCTACGTGCTGGAGAACGGCCGCATCAACGTGCATGGCCCGGCCGAAAAGCTGCGCAATGACCCTGCCGTGAAGGCCGCCTACCTGGGCGGAGGGCACTGAACTCGGATCAGCAAACGTCCCTGCGGACGCTTGCCCGAGGTCAGAGCTGAGCCGCATATTTGCGGCGAAGACACGCCGCCCGAGTCCTCAATGGACGAGGGATGGCGCCACTCGGATCAGCAAACGTCCCTGCGGACGCTTGCCCGAGTCCTGCCAAAATTGCCATACAAACCTGGCAAATAGCAATATTCACAAAGCTAATTGATCAGCCTGATGGCTTTTCGTTGGCGCAGCTCGCTTTCAGAATTCTCCACAAGGGCGCCCGTACCGAGGGCCCGGCCCAGCATTGGAGACTGAGATGACAACGCGATTCGTGGACGTGCCGGCCCTGGCGGCCCTGCTGCAAAAGGTGGGCGTTGCCCGTTTTCTGGCCGAGCTGACCGAGGCCTTGAGGGCTGATTTTCTGCGCTGGCCCGAGTTTGAGAAATCGGCCCGCACAGCCAGCCACTCGGCCCAGGGCGTGATCGAGTTGATGCCGGTGGCGGACGCGAATCGCTACGCCTTCAAGTATGTCAACGGCCACCCTGGCAACCCCGAGCAGGGCCTGCCCACGGTCATGGCTTTTGGAGTCTTGGCGGAAGTGAGCACGGGCTACCCATTGCTGTTGTCTGAGCTGACGCTGACCACGGCGCTTCGCACGGCGGCCACCTCGGTGCTGGCGGCGCAGGCCCTGGCGCGGCCAGGCTCGCGGTGCATGGCGCTGATTGGCAATGGCGCGCAGAGCGAGTTCCAAGCCCTGGCCTTCCACACGCTGATGGGCATCACAGAGATCGCCGTGTTCGATGTGGACGCTGCCGCCACAGACAAGCTGCTGCGCAACCTGGCCCATTTGCCTGGGCTGGGCTTGCGCCGTGCGGCCAGCGTGGCGGACGCCGTGTGCGGGGCCGACATCGTCACCACCGTCACGGCCGACAAGACCCGCGCAGCCATCATCACCTCCGAGATGCTGGCGTCCGGCATGCATATCAATGGCGTGGGGGGCGATTGCCCGGGCAAGACAGAGCTGCATCCCGACGTGTTGCGGGCCGCCCGCGTGTTCGTGGAGTACGAGCCCCAAACCCGGGTGGAGGGCGATATCCAGCAACTGCCGGCCGAGTTTCCGGTGGTGCCGCTGTGGCGCGTGCTGGCGGGCTTTGAGCCAGGCCGCCAAGCTGCCGAACAGGTGACGGTGTTCGACTCGGTGGGCTTTGCGCTGGAGGACTATTCGGCGCTGTGCCTGGTGCACAGGCTGGCGACGCAGCACGGCGTGGGCCGGATGGTGGACCTGGTGCCGCCGCAGGCCAACCCCAAGGATTTGTTTGCCTTGACCCGAAGTGATGGCGCGGCCTCAGCAGCGCTGCGTCTTGTGGCATGAGGCGCAAAAGGTGACGATATAGGGGGCTAATCGAGCCAAATCGGGCCCTCGTTTCAGGCATATTGCGCGGGTGCGTGAATTCCCCAGCCCTCGCTTGTCCCCGCTCCGTCGCCCTTGGTCCCGTCTGGCTGTCCACACCGTCGGTGTGGGCCTGTTGTTGTGGCCCCTGTTGGGTTTGAGCGCGCCCCGGCCCGGTGGCGGGCCCAATGACAAACAGTCGCCCACCACCATCTACCATTGCGACGTGAAGGGCAGCGCGGTCTTTTCTGACACGCCGCAGCGCTGCGCCGACGGACAGATTGCCGTGGCACCCGTCAGGGCCGCATCGGGCGTGGTGTCGGTGGCGCGCATCAAGCATTCCGGCCCACCCTGTCCGCTGCCCGCCTTGGACCCCGAGGGTCCGATATGGGCCGGGCTGCGCATTTGCTACACACGCTTCCTGCGCACCCAGAAAAACGAGAGCGCCGATGAGGCGCAATTGGCTGGTGCGGCGATGGGCCAATGCGACATCGAAACCCGCCGGCTGGTGAACGGCCGCAGCTACCGCGACGAACTGGGGCTGAACCCGCCCGAACGCCGCCTGGCCACCAAGCGCTGGGCGCAGTGGCTGGTGCGCAGCCTGGGCAAGGCGGCCAACCCCATTCAGGTGGACGTGGTGACCGCTGGCAAACCCCAGGCCATCACCCGGCTCAGTGGCCCTCTGGAGGTGCAACTGCTCCCCGACGGCGAGATGGCCGAGGCCCTGGCCGGCACCGTGGTGGAGCCGGGCGAGCAGCTGTTTGTGCGACGCGGTACCTCGTTCATGCTGGGCGCCACGCCGGTGGGTGCCCACCCCGGCAAAGACCGCTGCGTGCGGCTCGATTGACGCAGCGCTTTGCGTTCGGAAGCACAAGACCGTTGAAACGCTGGGCGGCCGCGTTCGGCGCAGAGCAGTCGTCCGAAAGTCGGTGGCGGGCAGAGGTCGCCGGGTACCCACCCGACTCCATCTCCCCCTGTCTCACGCCCTCAGCCGGGCGTGAGCCATTCCTCCTTAAGTTCCGTCGGGCGGATACCCGACACCCTCTGCCAACCAGCGCCATTGTCTTCAACGCTGAAACAGCCAAGGCAGCGGCCCGATCAGGACGGTGGGGCGTGTTGCGCAGCGAGGTAAAGGCGGAATGGCGAGGCCCGCCAGGGCCGAGGCAGGGGGACACGAGCGAAGCAATGCGCCCCGCCGGCCTGATCTCGTGCAGGTGCCGAGAGTCTGGATTCCCGCCCCCCGCCTTCGCGGGGGCAGGCTCCGCGGGAATGACGGCGGAGGGCTGCGGGTATGACGGCTATGCGCCGAAACCAGGCGCGAATTCTGGGCAGTGTTCAGTCTCTGAACGCAGCCCGTGTCAGGCCCGCGGCCCCACCCGGTACCAGTAGTGGTAGCGGCGCCTGAAACCCAGGCGCTCGTAGACGCGGATGGCGCCGAGGTTGCCGCCCGTCACTTGCAAATAGGCGGTGTCGCACGCTTGGGCATGCCCCCAGGCCAGCAGGGCCTGGCACAGCCGCGTGGCCAGGCCCTGGCCGCGTTGGTCGGCGCGCGTGGCAATGTCGAACAGGCCCAGGCTTTGCCCATGTACCACTGCCAGGCCACAGCTCACGGGTTCGCCCGCAGCATTGCGCAGCACGCCCCACGCACAGCGCCCGAGGATGGCCTGCAGCATGGCCAAGTGGGTGGCCTGTGCGCCGCCGTGCGCGCCTGACACCGCCTCGAACACCGGCAGCCATTGCGCCGCATCGGGCAGGCATTCCGGCATGGCTATGGCTGGCTGCCCTGCCGCCAATGGCAGAGCCATCACCAGCGACAGATCGGCAAAGCGGTAGCCGCGTGTGGCCAGAGCGTCGTCGGTGCCAGGGCTGGTGCAGAACGACGCGAGGCGGAAGATCGTGGGCTGCTGGCGGGCAGCGTAGAACGCCTCTGCCGCGTCGATCTCGGCCGGGCAGATGCCATCCACCGCCCGCGTGGCATTGGCCGAGTTGGCGCGCTTGGTGTAGCCATGCGCAAAACGCAGCTGCCATGGCCCCAGGTCTCGTGTCTCCAGCGCCGGCCAGGCGGCCAAGGCGGCGGCTTCCAGCGTGTGCAGTGCGGCCAGCTCGTCAGGCTCGGGCCTCATGCCTCGCCCCACAGCTGGGCCATGGTGGCTTCAAAGGCATGGGCGATGCGGGTGCCGTTGGCGTGCTTGCCCTGGCGGATTTGCCACTGGCCCGCCACCATCACACCCTGCCACGGCCGGGCCGGGCTGGAGAACACCAGCGCGTCCAGAGTTTGCTGGCTGGGGATGCCCAGCAAGGCGCTCTCGTGCACGTCGGCCACCAGCGCGTCGGCGCGTGCGCCGGCTTGCAGGCCCCACAGCGGCTGGCCCGCCGCCGCCGCGCCACCGGCCAGCGTGCGTTGCCACAAGCGCCCGGCCGTGCTGGGGTGGCCGGCAGCGGGTGCGGCGCCCACATTGCGCTGGCGCAGCAGCAGGCGCTGGCCGTAGTCGAGCCAGCGCAACTCCTCGCGCCAGCAGCGTGTCACGTGGCTGTCGGAGCCTATGCTCAGCGGCACGCCGGCCGAGAGCCAGCCGCGTAAATCGGGCAGGCCGTCGCCCAGGTTGGCCTCGGTGCTGGGGCAGATCACCACGCCCGCGCCGCTGCCGGCCACGGCGGCGATCTCGCCCGGTTGCGCATGGGTGGCGTGCACCAGCTGCCAGCGCTCGTCCAGCAGGCGCTCGCGCACCAGCCATTCGATGGGCCGCATGCCGGTGGCGGCCAGGCAGTCGTCCACCTCGGTGGTTTGCTCGGCCACGTGGATGTGGATGGGGCCGTCGAAGTGCTCGGCCAAGTGCTGCAACTGGTGGATGGAGGCCGGCGCCGCAGCGCGCAATGAGTGCACCACCAGGCCCGCATTCAGCAGCGGCCTGCCATGGCGTGCGCTTTCGGCGATGCTGCTGGCCTGTGCATGCACGCTGGCGGCGCTGCTGGCAAAGCGGCGCTGGTCGTCGCGCAGCGTGGGCTGGCTGAAGCCAGCGCGTTCGTACAAGGCGGGCATCAGCGTGAGGCCCATGCCCACCTGTTGCGCGGCATCTGCCAGGGCCCAGCCCAGCGTGAGCGGGTCGGTATAGGGTTGGCCATCGGGTGCGTGCTGCAGGTAGTGGAACTCGCAGACCTGGGTGTAGCCGCCCTGCAGCAGCTCCAAATAGAGCTGGGCCGCGATGGCCTGCAGCTGCGCGGGCGCGATGCGCAGCGCGGCACGGTACATGCGGTCGCGCCACGACCAGAAATCGTCGGATTCGCTTTCGCGTCGCTCGGCCAGGCCGGCAAAGGCGCGCTGGAAGGCGTGGCTGTGGGCGTTGACCAACCCTGGCAGCAGTGGGCCGGGCAGGCGCGTGGCCTCGGGCGGGGGCGTGGCCACGCCTCGCTGCACCTCGGCCCAGTGGCCGTTGGCGGCCGTGCGCAGCAGCACCTGGTGGGCCCAGCCGCTTGGCAGCCAGGCCAAGGGGGCCCAGAGCAGGGTGGGGTCAGCCATGCGGGCTCCAGCGCAGCATGGTTTGCAGCAATTGGCGCAGCAGCGGTTGCAGGCGCTGCACGCGCTGGGTATCGAGCTGCCAGGGGCCTTCTTCGGGCATGTAGGTGTGCCAGCACATTTCCATCTGCACCGCGTGCACGCCTTGTTCAGGCTGGCCGTGGTGGCGGGTGATGTAGCCGCCCTTGAAGCGGCCGTCGGTGACGTGGCTGTAGGCCGTCTGCGCGGCCAGCACCTGCATCAGCGCGCTGCGCAGCGTGGGCGCGCAGCTGCAGCCATTGGCGGTGCCCAGGTTCAGCGCCGGCAACTGGCCGTCGAACAGCCAGGGCAGCTCGGAGCGGATGCTGTGGCCGTCCCACAGCAGGGCATGGCCGTGCGTGGCCTTCAGGCGTGCCAGCTCGGCGGCCAGCGCGTCGTGGTACGGCCGCCAGTAGCGGGCCAGGCGCTGGGCCACTTCGGCGTCGTTGGGCGCCTGGCCCGCGCGGTACAGCGGCTCGCCGGTGAAGTAGCGGGTGGGGCACAACTCGGTGTTGTTGGCACCCGGGTACATGGGCGCGTTCTCGGGCGGGCGGTTCAGGTCGATCAGGTAGCGTGAGTGGCGCGGCACGATCACGCTGGCGCCCATCTCGCGCGCAAAGACGTAGACGGCTTCGAGGTGCCAGTCGGTGTCTTCCACCTCGGCCGCGCGCGGCGTGAGGCGCGGCAACAGCGCGGGGGGAATCTGCGTGCCCACATGCGGCAGGCTCAGCAGCAGTGGTTTGGTGCCGGGGTACAGCGTGTAAATCTCGTTCCCATTCAAGTTCATGCGGTGCGCTCCTGCCCACCCCAAACCACGCGGGGCTGCACTTGCTGGCCCAGCCAGTAGCTCATTTCGCTCGGATGCTCGTGCGGCCAGATGGCGAAATCGGCGCGCTGGCCCGTCACGAGCTGGCCCCGGTCGGCCAGGCCCAGCGCGCGGGCGCCGTTCACGGTCATGCCGCGCAAGGCTTCCTCGGGGGTGAGGCGAAACAGCGTGCAGGCCATGTTCAGCATCAGCAGCGGCGAGAGCGTGGGTGAGCTGCCGGGGTTGTGGTCGGTGGCAATGGCGATGGGCACGCCGGCGTCGCGCAGCGCGGCCACGGGCGGCAGCTTGGTTTCGCGCAGAAAGTAGTAGGCGCCGGGCAGCAGCACCGCTACCGTGCCGGCGCGGGCCATGGCGGCCACGCCAGCGGGGCTGAGGTGCTCCAGGTGGTCGCACGAGAGGGCGCCGTACCCGGCCGCGAGCGCAGCACCGCCCTGGTCGCTGAGCTGCTCGGCGTGCAGCTTGACCGGCAGGCCCAGCTGGCGGGCCGCGTCGAACACGCGCTGTGTTTGCGCGGGCGAGAAGGCGATGGCCTCGCAGAAGGCGTCCACCGCGTCCACCAGGCCCTGGGCCTGCAGCGCGGGCAGCCAGGCGCAGACGGCGGCGATGTAGTCGTCCGGCCGGCCAGCAAACTCGGGCGGCAGCGCATGGGCCGAGAGGCAGGTGCTGCGCACCGTGAGGGGCAGCTCGGCGCCCAGGCGGCGAGCCACGCGCAGGCAGCGCGCCTCGTGCTCGGCGCTCAGGCCATAGCCCGACTTGATTTCCACCGTGGTCACGCCCTCGCGCATCAGCTGCCGGGCGCGGGCCAGGGCGCTGGTGTACAGGCTGTCTTCATCGGCCGCGCGGGTGGCGGCCACTGTGGAGCGTATGCCACCGCCGGTGCGTGCAATCTCCTCGTAGCTCACCCCCTGCAGGCGCTGCTCGAACTCATGGGCGCGGTGGCCGCCGTAGACCAGGTGGGTGTGGCAATCGACCAGCCCGGGGGTGACCAGGGCGCCGTGCAAATCGTGCTCGGCGGTCACGTCTAGCTGGGACGGCACATCAGCGACGGGGCCAACCCACTGCAGACATTCGCCCCGCACCACCAGGGCGCCGTCGTCCACCTGGCCATAGCCGGTGGGGCCAGCCAGCGTGGCCAGGCGCGCGTGGCGCCACAGGGTGGTGGCCGAACTCATGCCGCCTCACCGGCAGGCAGGTCCACCGCCAGCCAGAAGGCCAGCACGGTGTCGGGCACCTCCAACCGCAGGCGCACGGGCACGGCATTGAACCAGACCAGGGTTTCGGCCGGCACGGGCCATTGCTGGCCGGCGTCGTCGTCAAACAGCATGCCGGGCACCAGGCTGTACACGCCACCCTGTGTTGCGCAGGCATGCCAGTGCTGCCCTGGGTGGGCGCGCACCATGCCGCCGCCCACACCATCGCCCAGGCCGCCACGCAGCATCAGGTTCAGGTCTTGGGTGGGGCCAGCGAGCAGGCTGCAGTGCGGCGCGCTGGCACCATCGAAGGCCAGGGGCGCATCGCCGGCGTGCAGGGCCAGGTGGTCGTCGCCCTGGGCCAGCACCACGCCCTCGCCACTCAGCACGGCAAACCAGCGCGCCACGCCGGTATAGGCCGAGAACGGGCCATCGGCGGTGATCTCGGCCACGCTGATGCGCCAGCGCCAATCAGCCACATCCGGCGGCCCGGCCAGCAGCTCGCGGGTGTTGCCGCCGCCATTGCGCCAGGCTTGCACGGGCGCTGCCGCCAAAGGCAGCAAGCGCGGTGCGGGTGGGGTGCCGGCCCTCATGGCGTGAACTGCCCTTGCACCTGGTAGCGCGAGCCGGGGTGCACCAGGCGCACGAGCGTGACGGGTTCGCCGCGGCTGACGGTGCGGCGCACGATGACCAGACAGGGTTCGGCCGGCGCAATGCCCAGCAGTACCGCCTCCTGCGCAGTGGGCAGGCCCGACTGGATGGTGAACTGCGCCTCCCAGGTGGGCGCCACCGCCAACAGGTGCTGGGTGGGCGTGGTGAGTGCAAAGTTCACGCGCAGATAGTCGGGCGCGTGGCGGGGGTTTACGTAGCGGTCCTCGCACTGCAGCGCCACGCCATTGTCGAAATGCACCAGCAGCGAATGAAACACCGGCGAGCCTTCGGGCAAGCCCAGCTGCAACGCCAGACCGCTGGTGGCGCGCTCTTCGCAGCACAGCCGCACCTCGGCATGGTGGCGATGGCCCCGGGCCTCGATCTCTTCGTGGATGTCGCGGATGGTGAGCGTGGACGACACACGCCCCAGCTGCGCGGCGAAAGTGCCCACACCCTGCACGCGGTCCACCAGGCCCTCGCTCTGCAGCTCGCGCAGTGCGCGGTTCACCGTCATGCGGCTGATGCCGAACTGGGCCACCAGCTCGGCTTCGGAGGGCATGAGCTCGCCGGGCTTCCAGCGGCCGTGCTGCAACTCAGCCTTGAGGTGCAGCTTGACGCGGTGGTAGGGCGCCACTGCAGCAGGAGGGGCGTGACGGGTTTTCATGGCGGAATGATAGCCATCCATGCCTGTCTAGACAACTTAAGAGGTCGGCCGTTCGGGCCGGTGGAAACCCTGAGATCCATTGACTTGCATGAGCTTGTATAGACAAGTACAGTTTGCCCATTCCATGACCACGCCGAGGTTTGCCATGACCGATCTGTCCGCCCAGCGCCACATCGCCCAGCCGCATGCAGTGCGTGCGCCCCGTGGCACCACGCTCAGCTGCCAGAACTGGCTGATCGAGGCCGCCTACCGCATGCTGCAGAACAACCTCGACCCCGAGGTGGCCGAGAACCCCGACGCGCTGGTGGTGTACGGCGGCATCGGCAAGGCCGCGCGCAACTGGGATTGCTACGAGCAGATCCTGCGCTCGCTGCGAGAGCTGAAGCCCAACGAAACCCTGCTGGTGCAGAGCGGCAAGCCGGTGGGCGTGTTCCGCACCCATGCCGATGCGCCGCGCGTGCTGATTGCCAATTCCAACCTGGTGCCCAAGTGGGCCACCTGGGAGCACTTCCATGAGCTCGACCGCAAGGGCCTGATGATGTACGGCCAGATGACGGCCGGCAGCTGGATCTACATCGGCAGCCAGGGCATCGTGCAAGGCACCTACGAAACCTTCGTGGAAGCGGGACGGCAACACTTCGGTGGTTCGCTGCAAGGGCGTTGGATCCTCACCGCAGGCCTGGGCGGCATGGGTGGCGCCCAGCCGCTGGCTGCCACGTTCGCGGGTGCCTGCTCGCTCAACATCGAGTGCCAGCAGAGCCGCATCGACTTCCGGCTGCGCAGCCGCTACCTGGACGAGCAGGCCAGCAGCCTGGACGACGCCTACGCGCGCATCGCCAAGTACACGGCCGCCGGCCAGGCCGTGTCCATCGGCCTGCTGGGCAATGCGGCCGAGTTGCTGCCCGAGATGGTGCGCCGCGCGCAGGCTGGAGGCCTCAAGCCCGACTTGGTCACCGACCAGACCAGCGCGCACGACCTGATCCATGGCTACTTGCCGCCGGGCTGGAGCGTGGCCGCTTGGCAGGCCGCGCAGGCCGACGACGCGCAGCACACCAGGTTGAAGGCCGACGCTGCCAAGGGCTGCGCGGTGCACGTGCAGGCCATGCTCGCCTTTCAGGCCATGGGCATTCCCACGGTGGACTACGGCAACAACATCCGCCAGGTGGCGCTGGACCAGGGCGTGGCCAACGCCTTCGATTTCCCCGGCTTCGTGCCGGCTTACATCCGCCCGCTGTTCTGCCAGGGCAAGGGCCCTTTCCGCTGGGTGGCGCTCTCCGGCGACCCCGAGGACATCCGCAAGACCGACGCCAGGATGAAGGAGCTTTTCCCCGAGGACAAGCATTTGCACCGCTGGCTGGACATGGCGGGCGAGCGCATCGCCTTCCAGGGCTTGCCGGCGCGCATCTGCTGGATAGGCTTGGGTGAGCGGCACCGCGCCGGCCTGGCCTTCAACGAGATGGTCAAGAGCGGCGAGCTCAAGGCCCCCATCGTGATCGGCCGCGACCACCTCGACAGCGGCAGCGTGGCCAGCCCCAACCGCGAAACCGAAAGCATGCTGGACGGCAGTGACGCCGTGAGCGACTGGCCGCTGCTCAACGCCCTGCTCAACACCGCCGGTGGTGCCACCTGGGTCAGCCTGCACCATGGTGGCGGCGTGGGCATGGGCTACTCGCAACACTCGGGTGTGGTGATCGTCTGCGATGGCACCGCTGAAGCCGCACAACGCATAGAACGCGTGCTGTGGAACGACCCCGCCACCGGCGTGATGCGGCATGCCGATGCCGGCTACGAGGTCGCGCGGCAATGCGCCCGCGAACAAGGGCTGAAGTTGCCCATGCTGGCCACCGATCAGGGCGCCTGAACACCATGAACCACACTTTGCAGATCGACCCGGGCCACTTCACGCTCGACCAGTTGCAGGCCATCCACAGCGGGGTCTGCCAGCTCAGCATCCACCCCCAGGCGCTGCCCGGCATCCGGGCCGCCGCTGCCATCGTGCAGCGCGCCGCAGCCGGCAGCGCGGCGGTTTACGGCGTCAACACCGGCTTTGGCAAGCTGGCCAACAAGCGCATCCCCGACGCCTCGCTGGACCAGCTGCAGCTCAACCTCATCCGCTCGCACAGCGTGGGCGTGGGCGAGCCGCTCTCGCCGCCGGTGGTGCGGCTGATGCTGGCGCTCAAGGCGGCCAGCCTGGCGCGCGGTGCCTCGGGCGTGCGCGAGATCGTCATCGACACCCTGCTGGCGGTGCACAACGCCGGCCTGGTGCCCTTCGTGCCCAGCCAGGGTTCGGTGGGCGCGTCGGGTGATCTGGCCCCGCTCTCGCACATGACCCTGGCCCTGCTGGGCGAGGGCGACATGCTGGTGAATGGCCAGCAGGTCTCTGCTGCCGTGGCCTTGGCCGAGGCCGGCATCGCGCCCCTCAAGCTGGCCGCCAAGGAAGGCCTGGCGCTGATCAACGGCACGCAAACCTCCACCGCGCTGGCGCTGCACGGCCTGCTGGCCTTCGAGCCGGTGCTGGAGTCAGCCCTGCTGATCGGTGCGCTCACCGTGGACGCCGCGCGCGGTAGCGACGGCCCGTTCGACCCGCGCATCCACGAGCTGCGCGGCCAGCCCGGTCAGATCGATGTGGCGCAGTACTACCGCGCCTTATTGCAAGGCAGCGCCATCCGTGCATCCCACGCCGAGGGCGACGACCGCGTGCAAGACCCGTACTGCCTGCGCTGCCAGCCCCAGGTGGTGGGTGCCTGTCTCGATCAGTTGCGCCACGCCGCCCTGGTGCTGGTGCGCGAGGCCAATGCCGTCACCGACAACCCGCTGATCGTGGGCGAGACGCTGATCAGCGGCGGCAACTTCCACGCCGAGCCGGTGGCCCTGGCCGCCGACGCCATGGCCGTCGCGGTCGCCGAAGTGGGCGCCATCGCCGAGCGCCGCATCGCCATGCTGATCGACACCAGCGTCTCGCGCCTGCCGCCCTTCCTCACCGCCGACGCGGGTCTGAACAGCGGCTTCATGATCGCCCACGTCACCGCTGCCGCGCTGGCCAGCGAGAACAAGAGTCTGGCCCACCCCGCCAGCGTCGACAGCCTGCCCACCAGCGCCAACCAGGAAGACCATGTGAGCATGGCCACCTTCGCGGCGCGGCGGCTGCAGCCCATGATCGCCAACGTGGCCCACATCCTGGGCATCGAGCTGCTGGCCTCGGCCCAGGCCATCGAGTTCTTGCGCCCGCTCAGCAGCTCGCCGGTGCTGGAAGCCGCCCATGCATTGCTGCGCGAGCAGGTGGCCGCGATGGCGCAAGACCGCTACATGGCGCCCGACATCGAACACGCTTCCGAGCTGGTGCGCAGTGGCGCGCTGGCGCGGGTGCTGCGGCGCCTGCCCAGCTTGCCGCTGCTGTGGATTCCAAGCTGAGGCGCGTGGCCGACACGGCATGCGATAGTGGCGGCCCCGTCTTTGCCGCCTACGCATGAACGACGACAACCGCTACCGCCCTACCTCCCGGCGCGAACGCCTGAAGATCATGGCCGCCACCCTGGTCACGGTGGTGCTGCTGTGGTTGGCCCTGATCTACCGGCCCGGCGGCCACTACGACTGGTACATGCCCAAGCCCTGCAAGGCCGGGCAAACCAAGGATTGCATTGGCGGCCAGGCCGATGTGATGCTGCTGCCGGCCACTGCGGCCAGCGCGGCGTCTGCCAAGCCCTGAGCCCAAGCGCTGGCGCCTGCCGCTACCTGGATCTGAAATTGCGCACCCAGGTGTCGAGGTCTGCCGCGCTGGGCGGCCCCGTGACCGCCAGAGTCTGCGCCTTGGGCGCCAGCAGGGCCACATAGGGCGTCACGCCGCGCCATTGCGGGTTCACGCCGTAGCGCAGGGCTGCGGCCTGGCCGTCGAACGCCAGCAACCGATCTGCGGGGCGGTAGTGCAGGTCGGCCAGCAGGGCCGCGTCGTTCTCGCCGGGGGCCAGGTCCATCACAACCACCACCAGCCCGGCGGGGAGATGCCGTTGCTGCAGTGTGCGGGCCAGGCCCTGGATGACGGCCGGGCAGTGCGCGCAATCGGTGGTGGTGAAGACCACGGCGGCCGGCTGCTTCAGCTCACCCTGCAAGGCTGGCCACGTGCTGCTGTCAAAGGCCTCCACAGCGCGCGGCGGCGCAGCCTGCACGGCCAGGGCCACGCTGGCCAGCAGCAGGCTGAGCACGCTGCGCAGCCGGCCGCGCACATCAAGGCGTGAGGCGTTCAACATGGATCTCCTGGGCGGTGCGCCACAGCGCAAAGATCTGCTCGCCACGGCGCAGCAGCAAAGGGTGGTCGTTCTCGTCGACGCTTCGGCCCAGTTCCTTGAGTGTGAAGTGCTGGCCGTCGTCGCCCGAGAGCCAGGCACGCCAGCGCGTGGCCCGGCCGTCGAAGCTGCGCCAGGCGATGACCACCTGCCGCCCGGCGCTGGCGATGGCCGCGTGCTCGGCGCGCTCGTCGGGCAAAGGCTGGGCATCGCCACGCGGGCTGCCGTCCGCGCCCAGTTGGCCGTAGCGCACGCGCGCGTCGCCAGCACGGATGCCGAACCACACCGCGTGGTAGCCGCCTGCGGCGGCCGGCGCCAGCCCGGGGCCGTGGTGCGGGCAGGCGTCGATCGCCCAGTGGTCCAGCGTGGCGCGTACGGGCTCGGGCCCGCCGGCCTTCACCGGGGCAAAGGCGTGGTCGCGCTCGTTGGGGGCGAAAACGTGGCGCCACAGCGCCACCAGCGAGCCGTCAGGGGCGCTGGCCAGGGCGATGCGACAGCACTCGCAGCTGTGGTCGGCCAGCTTGAGGTCGGGGCCGAAAGTCTTGCCACCGTCGGTGGATTCGTTGCGGTAGATGGCTGCGCCCCGGTAGTCCACCTTGGGCTTGGTGCGCTTGGCACCCGGGGCGGGCTCGGGTGCCGGGCCGGCGGCCTGGATCTGCAATTCCAGGTCGCGCTTGTCGATCCACAGCGTGTGCAGCGTGCCCTTGGCGTCGACGGCGATGGACTCGAAGCGGTGGGTGATGACCTGCGGGTCCTGGTGCACGGTGAAAGGGGCCGAGAAACTGCGGCCGCCATCGTCCGAGCGCAGCATGCGGATGCGGCCCGTGTAGGGCTTGGCCAGCGGCTCGGTGTAGCTGATCACCACCCAGCCCGCCGTTCCGCCATTCGGCCCGAAGGCCAACTTGGGCCGGTTCTCGCCGTCGGCGGCGATCTTGTCGGTGCCGGTGTCCAGCACCCGCAGTGCCGACCAGTGCCGCCCGTCGTCGGCACTGGTCTTGAGCGTGAGCCGCTGCTGGGCGTCGAGCGCCGCCACCCACAGCTCGCCGTCGGGCGAGAAGGTCGCCCCCATGGCCAACGGAGCCGGCCGGCGCTTGGCGGCCGGCGCCGAGGCCGCCCCGTCAGGCTGCTGCGGGTGCATGTGCTGGGCCAGCGCGGGCAAGGCCCAGGCCAGCGCCAGTGCGGCCAGCCAACGGGAGGTGCGGATCATGGGGCGGCTCCTCGGCGTCACAGGTCGTACTTCACGCTGGCGAACAGCGTGCGCTGCGGGTACGGGTTGGGGTTCACGTAGTACTTGAAGTTGCCAAGGTTGTTGATGCCCACCGAGCCCGTCCACTGCCGGTTGATGCGGTACAGCACTTTGGCGTCGAACACGCTGAAGTGGCTGACCGCGCCGTAGACGTTGGGGTTGACGTCGTTGTAGGCCTTGGCCGTTGTGTTGTAAAGCTGGTTGTGCTGGCGGCCGCTGTAGCGGTAGCTCAGGCTGTACGACAAGGCCTCGGAGGCCCGGTAGGTGGCCACCAGGGTGGCGCGCCAGTCTGGGATGCGCGGCTGTGCCGTGCCTTCCAGCAAGGGGTTGCGTGTGTCCTTGGTGATCAACGAGTGGGTGTAGGTGAGGCTGCCGTTCAGCTCCAGGCCACCCACCAACAGGTCGCGCTCGCCAAAGGCCAGTTCCAGGCCCTCGGTGTGCACCTTGTCGACGTTCTGGATGCTGGACAGGTTGGGCGTGACCGTGGTGTCGGTTTGCGAGATCAGCGCGTCGTGCTTGTCCTCGTAGAAGTACGAGGCGCGCAGCATGGCGCTGGGCCAATTCTTCTGCACCACCAGTTCTATGGAATGGACCTGCTCGGGCTTGAGGTTGGGGTCGTTGACCTTGGTGCCGTTCGGGCCGTTGAAGACCTGGAACATCTCGGCCACCGTGGGGTAGCGAACGCCCTTGCCCAGCGCGGCGCGCAGGTTCAGATCGGGTGTGGCCTGCCAGGCCAGCCCCAGCTTGGGCGAAAGGTCAGACTGGCTGCGGCCGGCGAAACTAAGCCGCTTGAAGTTCGGACTGGTGGGGTCGCTCACACCGGTGTTTGTGGGCGTGAAGCTGTCGTTGTAGTTGCTGCCGTCGAAGGCGCGCCACTGCTCCTGGCGCAGCCCGGCGATGGCGGTGAGGTCGGGTGCGAAACGCCATTCGTCCTGCAGGTAAAGCGCATCGGTCTGCGTCTTGCCGGCCGACTGGGTGTTCTTGGTGCTGGTCGCATCCGGCGTGCCGTGCAGCCAGTCGGCCACCGGCTTGGCGGTGGTGCCCCAGGTGACGGAGGCCAGTTCGTACTGGTCGTGGTGCAGGCCGGCGTTGACGGTATGGCCGTTGCCCGGACGCCAGGTGCCGCGCAGGTCGATGTTGTGCCAGCCGGTGCCGTCGGCGTAGGTCACCTGGCCACCAGGGCGGGTTGCGCCCAGGCCGTTGTCGGTGCCCACGGTGGGCGCTGCGGTGCGCGAGAGGTCCTTCTTCTGGTCGTACACACTGGCCACCAGTTCGTAGTCCCAGGCGCTGCCGGTGTTCGAGCTGAGTGCGAGGCCGTGCATCCAGTGCTCGCTCTCGCTGTGGCTGGGCACGGCGGCCGAGACCGTGTAGTCCTTGCCATCGATGCGCACGTACTTGAACGGGTTGGCATAGCTGGAGCCGGCGTTGTAGACGGTGTTGCCAGCCGCGTCCCGCAGGTAGCTGTCGACACTGCCGTCAGACGTGTTCTGCCAGATGCCCAGCGTGTAGCTGGCCTGCAGAGTGGGCGAAAAGCGGTAGCCCAGCTTGAGCTTGGCCATGTCCTGCACCGTGTGGTCGATGCCGGTGGAGCTCACGATGATGCGGGGGTTGCCCGAGGTGTCGGTGTCGCGGTACACCGCCGAGCCACTCACGTCGGTGTAGGTGTTGGCCGCCGCTGGGGTGCCGCTCTTGGCCACGGTGTTGCCAAAGGTCTGTGGGTGACTCTTGTTGTTCAGGTGGTCCAGGCTCACCCAGTACGACCAGTCACCCGCCACATTGCCCAGCGAGAGGCTGGCATGGGCGCCACCAAAGTCGGCGTCGGTGCCGTACTCCTTGTAGTGTTGGCCGAACAGATCCAGCTTGGCATGGGCCTCGAACTTGGTGGGCATGCGGGTGGTCATGCGCACCACGCCGCCGGCCGAGTTGCCGGGGTACAGGGCCGAGTAAGGGCCATAGCTCACGTCGATGCGCTCTATCTCTTCGGGCGACACCATGCCCCAGCGCGGCGCGGTGGAGAAGCTGTTGTTCAGGAAGTTGGAGAGCAGCAGGCCATCGGCGTAGACGGTGGTCTGGGCGCTGGCCACAGAGCTGTTCACCCGCATCACCAAGATGCCATTGCGGTCGCCGACGAAGCGCTCGCGCACATGGGTGCTGGGCAGGTATTGCAGGGCGCCGGCCGAGGTGACGGTGTTGACCGTCTCTTCGATCTGCGCGGCGGTGACCGACTCCACCGTGGCCGGGGTGGGCGCTGCGGGGGCCATGAGCAGCTTGGGCGTGCTGACGACCACCCTCGGTGTGCCGGTGGTGTCCGTGGTATCGGCGGCGGCCAGCGTGCTGGCGGTGCACAGCGCCAGGCAGGCGGCGGCCAGGGCAGAGCGGCGGTGCGCGGGTTGGGCGGTCTTCATGTGCGGGATTCCTTCGTGCGGCGCATGCAAGGCGGTGGCTTGCGCCGTGCCCCGGGTGGCGGGGCCATGGTCTGGGTGGGATCAGGGCCGCAGCAGGCGCGATGCTGGCGGCCACTGACCCTGCGAATGGCTCAGACCAATGAAGGAGGTGCGCGCGCCTGGGCCGCCGACCACGCGTAAAGCGTGTGCGGCGCCTGCAGGAGCAGCGTGGGCTGCGCATGGCCCAGGTCGGCGTGCAAGACCAGGGCCATGGGCATCGCCGGCGGGCCTGCCAGATCGGCGCGCAGCAGACACATGGTGCAGTGTTCGGGCATAGCACCGGCCGGGTGGCCCGTGGCGGGTTCGCTGCCGGTCATGCCCTTGGTTTCCATGGCGCTGCAGATCTGGCCCCAGTCGGCCGAGGCCTCACCCAGTGCATAGGCCCATGTGCGCGCAACCGTGGGCACCAGCGTGGCCAGCACCAGGGCGAACAGGGTCACCCAGTGTGTCCAGAGGCGGTGGCGGCGGTGCGCAAGCATGGCGCGGATTCTAGGGTTGCAAAATGTTTCCGGGCCGGCACTTTTCGGCATTTCGATCAGGATGGACTCACCGCCCCTAACTTGAAGTGCGTTGAAGTGCGCGGGCATGACAAGCCCCAAAAAAAAAGCCGTAGCACGGCTGCTTGGTCGCCGACCGGCCTTGCTTTGAGCGGCACCGGTGTTGCCGGGCCGACTTCAGCAGCCTGAACGGTGGGCCACACGGCCTGTGTGCGCTGGGGCCTGGCCTGCGGCGGTACCATGCGCCCGGGCAGCGGCCCCGCAACTTCGAGGGAGATCCATCATCGACATCGGTTTGCTCAAGGAATTGCGCATCGACGGCCAGCAGCGCGAAGACGCTGGCGGCCCGCCGCGCTGGGTCTGGGGCGTGGGTGCGGGCGCGTTGGCGCTGGCGGCCTTGGGGGCGGCTGGCTGGTGGTGGCAGAGCAGCCACCAGCCTCAGGCGGTGCGTACCGCGACCTTGGCCGCCAATGGCGCCAGCGCGGGCGCCAATGCGGTGCTGCAGGCCACCGGCTATGTGACGGCGCGGCGCCGGGCCACGGTGTCGGCGCAGATCACAGGTACGCTCACCCAGGTGCTGATCGAGGAGGGTGACCGTGTGCAGAAGGGCCAGGTGCTGGCCCGCCTGGACGACACCGCGCTGCGTGCCGCGCTGGCCGGGGCCGAGGCCAATGCCCGCAGCGCGCAGGCCAGCATCGAGCAGGCGCGCGCCCAGCTGGCCCAGGCCGAGGCCGACGCGCGCCGCCAGGCCGAGCTGGCCGCCAGCGGCATGTCCACCCGCCAGTCGGCCGAGCAGGCAGCCACCGCCGTGCGCTCCGCCGGTGCCCAGCTGCAGGTGGTGCAGCGCCAGGCCGAGGCCGCCCAGGCCCAGGTGGCGCAGGCCCGGGTCAACTTCGACTACGCCACGGTGCGCGCGCCCTTCGCCGGCGTGGTCACTGTCAAGGCCGCCCAGGTGGGCGAGATCATCTCGCCCTTCTCGGCCGGTGGCGGCTTCACCCGCAGCGGTGTGGGCACCATCGTCGACATGGATTCGTTGGAAGTGGACGTGGACGTGAACGAGGCCCACATCGGCCAGGTGGCCGCCAACATGCCCTGCGAGGCCGTGCTCGACGCCTACCCCGACTGGCGCATCCCCGCCCACGTGGTGGCGGTGATCCCCAGCGCCGACAAGGGCAAGGCCACCGTCAAGGTGCGCGTGGCGCTGGAGAAGAAAGACGGCCGCGTGGTGCCCGACATGGGCGTGCGCGTGAGCTTCCTGGCGGGCAAGCCCAAGGAGCCAACCGCGCCCTTGCCCGGCGTGCTGCTGCCGCCCGAGGCCCTGCAGCAACGCGACGGTGCCAGCAGCGTCTTCGTGGTGAACGAGGGCCGGGCAGAGCGCCGCAGCGTCACGCTGTCACGGGACGTGGGCAAGATGAAACTGGTGAGCCAGGGGTTGAAGGCGGGCGACAAGGTCGTGCTCTCGCCGCCTGAGGCTTTGAAGGACGGCGCCGCCGTCGTTGACAGTCAGGAGGCCAAGCCATGAGCACAGCGAACGACACCTTGATCGCGATACGCGATCTGTCCAAGGCCTACACCCGCGGCAAGCAGGTGGTGGAGGTGTTGCACCACATCGACCTGGACGTGCAGCGCGGCGATTTCCTCGCGCTGATGGGCCCCTCGGGCTCGGGCAAGACCACGCTGCTGAACCTCATCGGCGGCCTGGACAACCCCAGCGGCGGCTCCATCGTGGTGGATGGCCAGCGCATCGACCAGCTGGGCGGCGGCGAGCTGGCCCGCTGGCGCGCGGCCAAGGTGGGTTTCGTGTTCCAGTTCTACAACCTCATGCCCTCGCTCTCGGCGCAGCGCAATGTGGAGTTGCCGCTGTTGCTGACCAAGCTATCGGCGGCCGAGCGCAAGAAGCGCGCCGCCATCGCGCTGGCGCTGGTGGGCCTCTCCGACCGTGCCACGCACAAGCCCACCGAGCTTTCTGGTGGCCAGCAGCAGCGCGTGTCCATCGCCCGTGCCATCGTTTCCGACCCCACGCTGCTGGTCTGCGACGAGCCCACCGGCGACCTCGACCGCCAGTCGGCCGAGGATGTGCTGGCCCTGCTGCAGGCGCTCAACCGCGAGCATGGCAAGACCATCGTGATGGTCACCCACGACCCCAAGGCCGCCAGCCGCGCCAGCCACATCCTGCACCTGGACAAGGGCACGCTGGTGACCGAGGCGCAAGAAGCACCAGCGGCCAACGCCTGAGGCCGGAGGACAGGCCATGAAATACCTGCACCTGATCTGGGCCGCGCTGTTCCGGCGCAAGCTGCGCACCTTCCTGACCCTGGTGTCCATCGTCACCGCCTTCCTGCTCTACGGCCTGCTGGATGCCGTGCGCGTGGGCTTCGACCAGGCCGGCCAGTCGGCCAACGGCGCCTCGCGGCTGCAGACCGGCTCCAAGCTGTCCTTCATCCAGACCCTGCCGATCTCGCTGCACCAGCAGATCGCAAGGGTCGATGGGGTGAAGGACGTCACCTATGCCAACTGGTTCGGTGGCGCCTACCAGGACCCGCACAACCAGGTCTTCAGCTTCGCGGTGGCGCCCAACTACCTGGATGTGTACCCCGAGATGGTGGTGACGCCCGAGGCCCGCCAGGCCTTCGCCAGCAACCGCATCGGCGCCCTGGTGGGCGAGCAGCTGGCCACGCGCTTCAAGTGGAAGGTGGGCGACCAGATCCCGCTGCAGTCCACCATCTTCCCCGATCGCAGCGGCAGCCTGAACTGGAAGTTCGAGATAGTGGGCCTGATCCACGCCGCCGACCCGAAATCGGGCGGCTGGTACAGCCAGATGTTTTTGCTGAACTGGAAGTATTTCGACGACACCACGCCCTACAACCAGGGCACGGCCGGCTGGTACGTGACCCGCGTGAAGGACGTGAACCAGGCCGACCGCGTGGCCAAGGCCATTGACGCGCTCTCTGCCAACTCCGACCACGAAACGCGCACCCTCACCGAGCAGGCCGCGATGTCGTCGTGGATGAAGCAGCTGGCCGACATCGGCCTCATCGTCACCTCCATCATGGGGGCGGTGTTCTTCACCCTGCTGCTGCTCTCGGGCAACACCATGATGCAGGCGGTGCGCGAGCGCACGGCCGAGATCGCGGTGCTCAAGACCATAGGCTTCTCGGGCCGCAGCGTGCTGGCCATGGTGCTGGCCGAATCGGTGCTGTTGCTGGTGCTGGGCGGGGTCATTGGCCTGGGCCTGGCCAGCGTGGTGGGGCCGGCCGTCAGCAGCGCCAGCGGCGGCTCGCTGAACCTGCCCGCCGCAGGTCTGCACAGCTGGGCCACCGGCCTGGGGCTGATGCTGCTGTTCGGTCTGCTGGTGGGCGCACTGCCGGCGCTCAATGCGATGCGCTTGAGCATCACCGACGCTTTGTCCGGGAGGGCCTGAGCATGAAGAAATTCCTGAAAGGCCTGGGCCTCTTTGTCTTCCTGGTGCTGGCCCTGGCGGCCTGGGTGATGCTGCCTTGGCAGGGCGCGCTGGCGTTGCTGGTGCTGTTGCTGGCCTGGCTGTTTGCGTTCCGCAGCGGCTCGCAGGCGCGCTCGGTGGCGGCGGTGGGCATCAGCACGCTGGGGCAGCGGCTGGGCTCGTCGGCGGTGATCGTCGTCGGCATCGCCGGCGTGGTCGGTGTGCTGGTGGCCCTGCTGGCCATGTCCGAGGGCTATGGCGAGACGCTGCGCAACTCCGGCAGCACCGACACCGCCATCGTGCTGCGAGGTGCCTCGGCCGCCGAGGTCAACTCGGTGCTGGGCCGCGACGAGATCGTGCAGATCTCGCAGGCCCCCGGCATCGCGCGGGGCGACAAGGGTGAGCCTCTGGTGTCGGACGAGATCGTCGTGGCGGCCAACCTGCCGATCAAGGGCGGTGGCCCCGACGAAGAGGGCAGCGTGCAACTGCGCGGCGCGGGCGAGGCGGCCTTCAAGGTGCGGCCCCAGCTCAAGCTGGTGGAGGGCCGGCACTTTCAGCCTGGTCTGCGCGAGCTGGTGGTGGGCAAGGGCGCGGTGCGGCAGTTCAGCGGCCTGAGCGTGGGCAGCCCCGTCAAGCTGGGCAACCAGGCCTGGACGGTGGTGGGGGTCTTTGCCTCGGGCGACGCGATGGAGTCCGAGGTCTGGGGTGACGCGAGCGTGGTGGCCGACGCCTACCGCCGTGGCAGCAGCCGCAACTCGGTGACGGTGAAGCTGGAGAACCCGCAGGCCTTCGCTGGCTTCAAGGCCGCGCTGGACGCCAACCCGCAGCTCAAGATCGACGCCAGCACCACGGTTGATTTCTTCGCCAAGCAGTCCGAGAAGATGACCCAGATGCTGCGCATCATCGGCATCGTGGTCGGCGCCATCATGGCGGTGGGGGCGGTGTTTGGCGCGCTCAACACCATGTTCGCCGCCGTGGCCGCGCGGGCCCGCGAGATCGCCACGCTGCGCGCCATTGGCTTTCGTGGCGTGCCGGTGGTGGTGGCGGTGATGCTGGAGACCATGCTGCTGGCGCTGATCGGCGGCGTCATCGGGGGGCTGATCAGCTACGCGTTGTTCAACGGCTTCCAGGCCTCCACCATGGCCGCCGGCTCGGTGGGCAAGCTCAGCTTTGAGCTGCGCGTGTCGGGCGGCCTGCTGTGGGAGGGCATCAAGTGGGCTCTGGCCATAGGCTTCATCGGCGGGCTGTTTCCGGCCGTGCGCGCCGCCAGCCAGCCGGTGACCACGGCGCTGCGCGAGGCCTGAGAGGGTGTGGCGCACCCGGCTGCGGCCCCAGCCATGACCGCCAGGCCCAGCCCCTTCGAGGTTCGGGTCTTGCTGCCCGGGGATGCCGAAGCTTGGCTGAACTTCTTCGACCACGAAGCCTTTGCCGACAACCCGCGCTGGGCCAGCTGCTATTGCCAGTTCCCCACCACCGCCCACGCCACCATCGTCTGGAAAGACCAGACCGCCGAGGGCAACCGCGAGCGTGCCTGCCAGCGCATCGCCGCCGGCCAGCAGCGCGGTGTGGTGGCGTTTGCCCAGGGCCGCGTGGTGGGCTGGTGCCATGCCGGCCCGTGGACCGAGGCCACGATCATGGACGACAGCCAGCCCGAGCCGCTGGCGGAGCGGCTGGGTGCCATCACCTGCTTTGTGGTGGCGCCAACTTGGCGCGGCGTGGGCGTGGCCAAGGCCTTGCTGGACGCGGCCTGCGAGGCGCTGCGCCTGGCTGGCTGCGTGGCGGTGGACGCCTGGACCCAACTCGACGCCCCCAACCTGGCCGCCATGCACACCGGCCCGCTGGCCCTGTACGAGCGCGCTGGCTTTGCCAAGCTGCGCGAGGTGGACGGACGCTGGGTGATGCGCAAGCCGCTCACGCCATAACCCTGTGGCCTGGGGACGGCTTGGGTGGCGGCAGAATGGCGGCCTCACTCACCCAGGGTTGGTCATGACCAAAGCACCTCTGTCCACTGTTCTCGCCCCTTCGCGCCGCCGTTTTGTCACCCATCTGGCCGCTGGCGCTTCTATGCTGGCGCTGGCCGCCTGCTCCAAGAACAACGAAGGCCCCACGCCCACACCCGACGCCAAGGTGGCCGACGCCGACGAGGCTCTGCGCCTGGCCCAGGGCGGCAAGGGCTTCACCGTGGGGTCGGTGATGGCGGCAAACACCGTCTACGTGTTCTTCGACACCACCTGCCCGCACTGCGCCCATTTGTGGCAAGCCTCGCAACCGCTGCTGGGCAAGCTCAAGATGGTGTGGATGCCGCTGGGCCTGCTGCGCCCGCAATCAGGCCCGCAGGGTGCCACCATCCTGTCGGCGGCCGACCCGGCGGCGGCGATGAACGAGAACGAAAAGTCCATGCTGGCGGGCGGCGGAGGCATCACGGCCAGTGCTTCGCTGGACGATGCCGTGCTGGCCAAGGTGAAGACCAACACCGACATCTTCCGCCGCCTTGGCGCTGAGAGCGTGCCGCTGGTGCTGTTCCGCCATGCCAAGACTGGCAATGCCGTGCGCTTCGAGGGCTCGATGAGCACCGAGCAGCTGGCGGCGGCGGTGGGGATCTGAGGGCAGGGCCTCAGAGCGTCGCGCGCATGAGTCGAACGCTGCCCCCGGTGCGCAGCCCGTCCTTGCGCCGGGCGAAGTAGCGGGCGTTGAGCTCGTCTGGCGCGGCACTCTCCGCGGTGCTGAAGCCCAGCGCCAGCATCTGTGCCTGCAGCTGCACCGGCTCGAAGCTGGACAGCCAGGGCTCGCCGATCGCTGCCGCCTGCTGGGCGACGACGTCGCTGATCACCTGCTCCACCGGGTTGAGCATCGTGGCCGGAACACGGTAGTCGAAGCACAGGCAACTGCCCGCCGCCAGGCCGACCAGCGCGCCCAGGGTGGCCAGCACCGCCTCGGGGCTCAGGTACATGGTCACGCCCATCCAGCCGATGCAGGCGGGTTGGTCGGCCCTGAAACCCGCCTCTCGTAGCGCATGGGCCAGGTCGTTGTGTTCGAAGTCCACCGGCACGAAGGCCAACGATGCCGGCAGCCCGATGCGGGCCTGGGCCAGCAGCTGCTGCTTCCAGCGCTGGGTGCCGGGATGGTCCACCTCGAACACCTGCAGGCCCTGGGCCTGGTAAGGGTTGCGGTAGGCAAAGGTGTCCAGCCCGGCGCCCAGCACCACGTATTGGTGCACCCCTGCCGCCACGCAGCGTGCGAGTTCGTCCTCGACGAACCGGGCACGCGCCACCAGCGCGCCTCGCAGGCCCCGCGACAGCGGGTCGTTCAGCGTGTAGGGGTCGTCGCGCAGCGCCGCCTCGGTGGCCGCGCCCAGCAGGGGCAGGGCGACCGGATCTGGCAAGACCAGCGGCTCGTCCAGCAGCTGGTGCACTGCGCGCAGCGCAGCCACTTTCAGCGCTGATCGGCTGGGTTCGCCCTGGCGGACGATGTTGGTTGGGGGCGTGGGCATGGGTTGAACCTCCTGGTGCAGCAAAGTCCCCATGGTCCGGCCTGACGTTGCGTGAGGGTCAAGCGCCGTAGCCTGTTGCAGGTAGCGCCGCACCTCCGGCGTGAAGGCGGCCCCGGCCTGGAGCACTGGCTCGGTCTCGTGGGCCGCCAGCAGCTTGGTCAGCAGGCCGGCGTCGTGCCGCACGACGCGGTTCAGCAGGGCCTGCCAGTCGCGTGCCAGCTGCCTGGCGCCCCCCGATTGCGGCGGTGTGCCTGCGGCCATCAGGCGCTCGGCGCGCTCGCCCAGGGCGCGCCACTCCGGCGTCAGCGTCTTGTCCAGGCGCTGCAGCCCGTCGGCCCCGAGGTGCCGGGTCAGCGTGTCCAGCCGCAGCGTCACGGCCTGGTCGATGTAGTCCAACAGGGCCCTGTCCATGCCGCCGGGCAGCGGCAGGCCGGGCTGTTCGCGCAACATGCCACCCCAGCGGGCCAGCAGGGCGAGGTCGCCGTCCATCCAGCGCGCCGAGAGATCCATCCAGCGCCCGGCCAGGGGCTGCACCGCCACCGAGTCGGGCGGCACGCCGCTGGCCATGGCCGCGCGCACCGCCTGCACCAGCGGCGGCCACTCGGCCTGGCAGTGCTGCCAGCGCTCGAACACCAGCTTGAGTTCGGCGGCGCTGAAGTACTGCTCGAAGGTGTTCATCATCGACAGGCTGACCAGCCAGTCGTCGAGCTCCGGCTGCCCTCCGCCCGCGAGGATGCTGCGCAGGGCCCCCAGCCGCTCGCGCAAGGCCTGTGCCTGAGCGATCTCCTGATCCAGTACGCCGATGTGGCGCGAGAGGATGTGCGGCAGCGGCACGCCTCCGCTGCCGTCGTCCAGCACCTTGGCCACCTCGGCCAGCGACAGGCCCATGCAGCGCAAGGTCTGGATGCCGTGCAGCCGCGCCACGTCGGCGCGGCCGTAGAGCCGGTAGCCGCTCTCCGAGCGTGCCGATGGGCGCAGCAGCCCGATGCTGTCGTAGTGGTGCAGCGCGCGCACGGTCAGGCCAGTGCGCCTGGCCAGTTCGCCGACCTTGAGGAGCATGCCGGCAGCCCGGGCCTCAGGCCAGCGCCGCGCTGGCGATCACGCCACCGCCCAGGCAGACCTCGCCGTCGTACAGCACGGCCGATTGGCCGGGCGTGACGGCCCACTGGTCCTCCTGAAAGCGCAGCTCAAATGCCTTGGCATCTGGCCACGACAGGGTGCAGGCGGCGTCAGCTTGCCGGTAGCGGGCCTTGGCCGCCAGGGCGCCCGGCGCCGGCGGCGTCCCGGCCACCCAGCTGCAGTCCTCGGCCGTGAGGGTGCGGTATTGCAGCCAGCGGTGTTCGTGGCCTTGCACCACCACCAGGGTGTTGGTGGCCAGGTCCTTGCGGGCCACGAACCAGGGTGAATGGTCGCCACTGCCGCGTGCCGCCTTCTTGTCCTTCACGCCGCCTATCCCCAAGCCCTGGCGCTGGCCCAGCGTGTAGAAGGAGAGGCCCACGTGCTGGCCCAGCGTGCGGCCGCGATCATCCTTGATCGGGCCGGGCGCCTGGCTGAGGTAGCGGTTGAGAAACTCGCGGAACGGCCGCTCGCCGATGAAGCAAATGCCGGTGGAATCCTTCTTCTTGGCATTGGGCAGGCCGGCGGCCTCGGCGATGCGCCGCACCTCGGTCTTGGGCAACTCACCCACCGGGAACAGCGTCTTGGCCAATTGCGCCTGGTTCAGCCGGTGCAGAAAGTAGCTCTGGTCCTTCAGCGGGTCCAGGCCCTTGAGCAACTCATAACGTGGTGCCCCCACGTCGCTGCGCTCCTGCCCCCCGAGGCGGCCCCGGCCACCTTGGGGCGGCCCGGCGGTGGCCGGGGCCGCCACCTCCCGCACCCGTGCGTAGTGACCGGTGGCAATCTTCTCGGCGCCCAGGCGCAGAGCGTGGTCGAGAAAGGCCTTGAACTTGATCTCGGCGTTGCACAGCACGTCGGGGTTGGGCGTGCGGCCGGCCTGGTACTCGCGCAGGAACTCGGCGAAGACACGGTCCCTGTAATCGGCCGCAAAGTTGACGTGCTCGATCTCGATGCCGATCACGTCGGCCACGGCCGCTGCATCGACGAAGTCGACGTTGGACGAGCAATAGCCCGATCCTTCGCTGTTGTCGTCGTCTTCCCAGTTTTTCATGAAGATGCCGATGACCTCGTGGCCCTGCTGCTTCAACAACCAGGCGGTGACGGCCGAATCCACGCCGCCCGACAAGCCGACGACCACGCGTTGCAACGCTCCATTCTTTTGCATGCGCCGGATTGTCGCGTCTGCAGCGTCACACCTTGAGTGGCAGGTCTTGCAGGCTGGGGTGGGCGTGCAGCAGTTCGAGCGGGAAGCGTCGGCCCGCAGCGTGGTCTTCCACGCATTGCAACAGCAGCGGGCTGCGATGCCGGGCCTGGCTGGCGCGGATCTCGGCCAGCGTCAGCCACAGCGTGCGCACCACGGGGTGGTCCAGCGCGCGGCCGGGAATGGGCTCGCCCACCGTGCCGCAAAAGGCAAAGCGCAGGTAGGTGATGTCTTCGCCGGTGGCTTCGCGCCGCAGGCGTGCCAGGTACACGCCCACCAGGGCCTGGGGCTCGAAGGGGCAGGCGGTTTCCTCCAGCGCCTCGCGCGCGGCGGCGGCGGCCAGGCCCTCGCCCGGGTCCAGGTGGCCGGCCGGATTGTTCAGCCGCAGGCCTTCGGGGGTCATCTCTTCCACCAGCAGGTAGCGGCCTTCGCGTTCGATGACGGCGGCCACGGTGACACTGGGTTTCCAACGCTCGGTGCTCATGTGTGCATCTTAGGCGGGGGACTTTGTTAGCTTGTGTCAACCCAGGCTTAACCTGCGCTGAAATGCCCGGCGGGCGGGGCGGGGTTATCCGTTAAGCTTCGGGCAAATTTCACAGCCGCGTGCGCCACGCCAGGTTTCTGGCGGGCAGTGCGTGTGCATTTCAACCAAAGCGTTGGAGAGGAGATACCCATGCTGATAGGCGTTCCCAAGGAAACAGCGGCCGGTGAGAAGCGCGTCGCAACCGTGCCGGACGTGGTGGAGAAGCTCGTCAAGCTGGGCTTCTCTGTGGCCGTTGAAGCAGGCGCGGGCGACGCGGCCAACTTTGCCGACGACACCTACCGCGCTGCCGGCGCCACCGTGCTGCCCGGTGCGGCCGAGGTCTGGGCCCAATCGGACATCGTCCTGAAGGTGCGGGCGCCCAGCCCTGGCGAAGTGGCCGGCATGCGCGAAGGCAGCACGCTGCTGAGCTTCATCTGGCCCGCGCAGAACCCCGAGCTGATGCAGCTGCTGGCCGCCAAGAAGGCCACCGTGCTGGCCATCGACTGCCTGCCGCGCCAGCTCTCGCGGGCTCAGAAGATGGACGCGCTCACCTCCATGGCCGGCATCAGCGGCTACCGCGCCGTCATCGAGGCCGCCAACGCCTTCGGCCGTTTCTTCAACGGCCAGATCACCGCCGCCGGCAAGATCCCGCCGGCCAAGGTCTTCATCGCCGGTGCCGGCGTGGCCGGTTTGGCTGCCATCGGCACAGCAGCCAACCTGGGCGCCATCGTGCGCGCCAACGACACCCGCGCCGAGGTGGCCGACCAGGTGGTGTCGCTGGGCGGTGAGTTCGTCAAGGTCGACTACGAAGAAGAAGGCGGCGGCGGCGGCGGCTACGCCAAGGTGATGAGCGAGGGCTTCTTGCAGGCCCAGCGCGAGATGTACGCCAAGCAGGCCAAGGACGCCGACGTCATCATCACCACCGCGCTGATCCCCGGCAAGCCGGCGCCCAGGCTCATCACCGCCGAGATGGTGCAGAGCATGAAGCCCGGCAGTGTCATCGTCGACATGGCCGGCGAGCAAGGCGGCAACTGCGAGCTCACCGTGCCTGGCGAGGCGGTGGTGCGCCACGGCGTCACCATCATCGGCTACACCGATTTGGTGAGCCGCCTGGCCAAGCAGTCCTCCACGCTGTACTCCACCAACCTGTGGCGCGTGACCGAAGAGTTGTGCAAGACCAAGGACGGGGTCATCAACGTCAACTTCGAAGACGACGCCATCCGCGGCCTCACTGTCATCAAGGAAGGCGCCGTCACTTGGCCGGCCCCACCGCCCAAGCTGCCACCCGCCGCCGCCAAGCCCGCAGCCGCCGTGGCCGCGCCGGCCGCCAAGAAGGGCCATGGTCATGGCGAGAGCGAGCCCATGTCGGGCGCAGCCCTGGCCAGGGTGTTTGGCTTCGGCGCGCTTGCGTTCCTGCTGGTGGGCCTGTATGCACCAGCCACCTTCCTCTCGCACTTCACGGTCTTCGTGCTGGCCTGCTTCATCGGCTACATGGTGGTCTGGAACGTGACGCCCTCGCTGCACACGCCGCTGATGAGCGTGACCAACGCCATCTCATCCATCATCGCCATCGGTGCGCTGGTGCAGATCGCCCCGCCGCTTGTGGGCGGCGTGGCGGATCGGCCCAACGGGCTGATCCTGGGGCTGGCCGTGTTCGCGCTCGCGCTCACGGCCGTCAACATGTTCGGCGGCTTCGCGGTCACGCGTCGCATGCTGGCGATGTTCCGCAAGTGATCAGGAGACGAACCAAATGACTTCCAGCCTGGCCACCGTCTCGTACATCGGCGCCACCATTCTCTTCATCCTCAGCCTGGGTGGCCTCGCCAACCCGGAAACTGCACGCCGCGGCAACCTCTTCGGCATCATCGGCATGGCCATCGCCGTGCTGGCCACTGTGCTGGGCCCGCGCGTCACGCCGGCCGGCATCCCTTGGATCATCGGCGCGTTGGCCGTCGGCGGCAGCATCGGCCTGTTCGCTGCCAAGAAGGTGCAGATGACGCAGATGCCCGAGCTGGTGGCCTTGATGCACAGCCTGGTGGGCCTGGCTGCCTGCCTGGTGGGCTTTGCCAGCTACATCGACACCTCCACCGTGTTCCCCACCGAGGCCGAGAAGGCCATCCACGAGGTCGAGATCTACATCGGCATCCTCATCGGTGCGGTCACCTTCTCGGGCTCCATCATTGCGTTTGGCAAGCTCTCGGGCAAGATCGGTGGCAAGCCGCTGCTGCTGCCCGGGCGGCACATGCTGAACCTGGTGGGCCTGCTGGTGGTGATCTGGTTCGGCCGCGAGTTCCTGCATGTGCATGACATCCAGGCCGGCATGACCCCGTTGCTGGTGATGACCGTGATCGCCCTGCTGTTCGGCATCCACATGGTGATGGCCATCGGCGGCGCCGACATGCCGGTGGTGGTGTCCATGCTCAACAGCTACTCGGGCTGGGCGGCGGCGGCCACCGGCTTCATGCTCAGCAACGACCTGCTCATCGTGGTGGGCGCGCTGGTGGGTTCGTCGGGCGCCATCCTCTCGTACATCATGTGCCGGGCCATGAACCGCAATTTCATCAGCGTCATCGCTGGTGGCTTCGGTGGTGGCGCACCAGCCCCGGCCGCTGCGGGTGGTGCGGCCGAGCCGCAGGGCGAGGTCTCGCCCATCGCTGCGGCCGAGACCGCCGAGCTGCTGCGAGAAGCCAAGAGCGTCATCATCGTGCCGGGCTACGGCATGGCGGTGGCCCAGGCCCAGCACACGGTCTACGAGATCACCAAGCTGCTGCGCGCGCAGGGCGTGAACGTGCGCTTCGGCATCCACCCGGTGGCAGGCCGCATGCCTGGCCACATGAACGTGCTGCTGGCCGAAGCCAAGGTGCCCTATGACATCGTGATGGAGATGGACGAGATCAACGACGATTTCCCCAAGACCGATGTCACCATGGTGATCGGCGCGAATGACATCGTGAACCCGGCCGCGCAGGACGACCCCACCAGCCCCATCGCCGGCATGCCGGTTCTGGAGGTGTGGAAGGCCAAGACCAGCATCGTCATGAAGCGCAGCATGGCCTCGGGCTATGCCGGCGTGGACAACCCGCTGTTCTACAAGGACAACAACCGCATGCTTTTCGGCGACGCCAAGAAGATGCTGGACGAGGTGCTGGCGGCGCTGCGGGGCTGAGTCCGCTCCTGCTACAAACAAGGCGCCTTGCGAGGCGCTTTTTTTCTGGCCCCTGCCACACCGCCCGCCATGACCCTGGCCATCATTTCCGCCATGCCCCCCGAACTGGCCGCGCTGCTGGCCGTGTTGCCCACCGACCAGGTGCAGATCGTGGCGGGCCGAAAGTTTCACCGGGGACGCTTGGCGGGGCACGACGTGGTGCTGGGTCTCTCGGGCATCGGCAAGGTGGCGGCGGCGGCCACGGCGGCAATCCTGTGTGAGCGCTTTGCGGTGCGGGCCCTGATGTTCACCGGCGTGGCCGGTGGCCTGGCCGAGGGCGTGAAGGTGGGCGACGTGGTGGTGGGCTGCGAATGCCTGCAGCACGACATGGATGCTTCACCGCTGTTCCCGCGCTGGGAGGTGCCGGGCACCGGGCGCGCGCGGTTTGCGGCCGATGCGCGCTGGGCCGGGCTGCTGGCCCAGGCCGCAGGCCAGGTGCTGAGCCAACCGCATGCGGCGCTGGCCTCGTTCGGCATCCAGGCGCCCCAGTGCCACCAGGGCCTGGTCATCAGCGGTGATCGTTTTGTGTCGTCCGGTGCCGAGAGCCTGGCGCTGCGGCAGGCCTTGCCCGATGCGCTGGCCGTGGAAATGGAAGGTGCGGCACTGGCCCAGGTGTGCGCCGACTATGGCCGCCCGTTCGCGGTGTTGCGAACGATTTCAGACCGCGCGGATGACCAGGCGCATGTGGACTTTCCGCGCTTTCTGGCCGACGTGGCGGCCGAGTATTCGCGCGACATCGTGATGGCCGCGCTGGCACTGGCCACGGCCTGATGGCCAGGCCACCCAGTGCGGGCGCCTCACCTAGGGTTGCTCTGGGGCAATCTCTATCGAAAGCACCGATGCTGACCGCTGGCTGACAAGGCCACAATGACAGTCACGTTTTGGAGCCATGGATGGAAAAGATCTGGTTGAAGCAATACCCCGCAGGCGTGCCCGCAGAGGTCAAGATCGATGTCTATCCATCGCTCAATGCCCTGCTGGACGAGAGCTTTGGCAAGTACGCCTCGGCCAACGCCTACAAGTTCATGGGCAAGGCTTTCACGTTCGGGCAGATCGACGAGATGTCGCGCGCCTTTGCGGTGCATCTGCAGGGCAGCGGCCTGAACAAGGGCGACCGCGTGGCGGTGATGATGCCCAACGTGCCGCAGTACCCGGTGGTGGTGGCAGGCATCCTGCGTGCCGGCATGGTGGTGGTGAACGTGAACCCGCTGTACACGCCGCGCGAGCTTGAGCATCAGCTCAAGGATTCGGGTGCCAAGGCCATCGTCATTCTTGAGAACTTCGCGGGGGTGCTGCAACAAGTGCTACGGGACGTTCCGACTCGCCATGTGGTGCTGGCCGCCATGGGCGACATGCTGGGCCTGCTCAAGGGCGCGCTGGTGAACCACGTGGTGCGCAAGGTGAAGAAGCTGGTGCCCGAGTTCGACCTGCCCCAGGCCATGCGATTCAACGATGCGATCGCCAGCGGCCGCGGCAAGGCCTGGACTTCACCCACCGTGGGGCCGGACGACATCGCGGTGCTGCAGTACACCGGCGGCACCACGGGTGTGAGCAAGGGCGCGGTGCTGCTGCACCGCAACCTGGTGGCCAATGTGCTGCAGTCCGAGGCCTGGTACCAGCCGGCCCTCAAAAGCATCCCTGCAGGCGAACAAATCGTCACCGTTTGCGCGCTGCCGCTGTACCACATCTTCGGTTTCAACACGAACATGATGCTGGGCTTGCGCATGGGGGGTTGCAACATCCTCATCGCCAACCCACGAGACATTCCGGCGGTGCTCAAGGATTTGTCCAAGGAGCGCTTTCACAGTTTCCCGGCGGTGAACACGCTGTTCAACGCGCTGGCCAACCATGCGGATTTCAGCAAGGTGGATTGGAGCCATTTGAAAATCTCGGTCGGTGGTGGCATGGCGGTGCAGCAGGCCACGGCGCGCTTGTGGCTGGAGAAGACCGGCTGCCCGATCTGCGAGGGCTATGGCCTGAGCGAAACCAGCCCCTCCGCCACCTGCAACCCGGTGGACACCAAGGCCTACTCCGGCACCATCGGCCTGCCCATGCCCAGCACCGAGCTCACGCTGCTCGATGACGATGGCCACGAAGTGCCCCTGGGCACGGCTGGCGAAATCGCCATCCGCGGCCCGCAGGTGATGGCCGGCTACTGGCAGCGGCCCGACGAAACCGCCAAGGTCATGACGGCCGATGGTTTCTTTCGCACGGGTGACGTGGGCATCGTGGACGAGCGCGGCTACTTCCGCATCGTTGACCGCAAGAAAGACATGATCCTGGTGTCGGGCTTCAACGTCTATCCAAACGAGATCGAGGATGTCATCACCCAGATGCCCGGCGTGCTCGAATGCGCCGCCGTGGGCGTGCCGGATGAAAAAGCCGGCGAGGCGGTGAAGGTGGTCATCATCAAGAAAGATCCGGCCGTGAGCGAAACCGATGTGCGGCAGTGGTGCGAGGCCAACCTCACCGGCTACAAACGCCCCCGGGTGATCGAGTTTCGCACCGAGCTGCCCAAGACGGCCGTGGGCAAGGTGCTGCGTCGCGAATTGCGCGACAAGGCAGCGGCAACTGCGCGCTGAACGGCCTTGCCAGCGGCGAGCTGGCGCACAATTCAGACGCAGTAAGCGTCGCCTTCGCGACGCTGCAGTCATCAGGGCTTGACGACACATGCCGTACCGATTCGTCAGAACCGCCGCAGGGCAGGCCGAGATCCAGTCCCGCGCCTTGAATCTCCCGCGCCACGTGCGCAACTTGCTGCTGATCATCAACGCCACCCAGGAGGGCGGCTACTGGCTGGCGCAGGTCAAGGGCTGCAGCGAAGAAGACCTCATGCATTTGCTGGCCGAGGGCCTGATCGAGCCCGTGGCTGAGCCCGCGCCTGCGCGCGCTGCCGGCCCCGCGCCCGATGTGGCCGTGGACTACCAGGCCATGCAGCAGCAAATTCGCCAGATGGACTACGCCACGCTGTACGAGGCGCTGAACGGCTACGCCAAGCAAGCGCTGGGGCTGGTGCGGGGCTACCGTTTCTCGCTCGAGGTCGAGAAATGCGCCGGCCCGCAAGAGCTGCAGGCCCTGGCCTTGCGCTTCATCGAGCGCGTGCGCGCCGAGCAGGGCACCGAGGCCCTCAAGCGCTTCGGCCAGATGCTCGCGCCGCGCTGAGCGCCCTCGCGCTTGGGGCAAACTGGCGGCATGCCCGCTCGCCTGTACCTGCCCTTGCCCTTGCACGAGGGCGCCGCCGTGGCCCTGCCCGCTGAAGCCGCTCGCCATGTGCAGGTTCTGCGCCTGCAACCCGGCCACGCCATCACGCTGTTCAATGGCGATGGCCAGGAGTGGCGGGCCGAGGTGACACGCATGGGCCGCCACGACGTGGACGTGGTGGTGCGTGCGCAGTTGCCATCGCGCGCTTGCGAGTTGTCCGTGGCGGTGACCTTGGCCCTGGGCATGCCTGCCAATGAGCGCATGGACGCGCTGGTGGAAAAGGCCACCGAGCTGGGCGTGGCGCACATCCAGCCTTTGCAGTGCGCGCGCTCGGTGCTGAAGCTGCAGGGCGAGCGCGCCGAGCGCCGCCAGGCCCATTGGCAATCGGTGGCCCAGTCGGCCGCCGAACAAAGTGGCCGCACGCGCGTTCCTGTGGTGGCGCCCATCGCCACGCTGGACGCCTGGCTGGGTGGCTTGACACCAGAGTCCACAGGGGCAAGGCATGTGCTGAGCTTTTCAGCGGATGCGCAACCCGCAGCCCAACTGCCTCAGACCCATGCCATCACCCTGCTGTCCGGCCCCGAAGGCGGCTTGGACGCACGCGAGGAGGCCCTGGCCCGCACAAGCGGCTTTCTGCCACTGGGCCTGGGCCCACGCGTGCTGCGGGCCGACACCGCACCGCTGGCCGCCCTGGCCTACCTGGGCCTGCGTTGAACCAGCCTGTGCCCTCGTGGCCACAGCCGTAGCCAGCAGTTCACGAAGTTGCCATGGGCTGTACTTGCACCGGCTGGGTCATGGTGCTGCAATCGGCCCGCGATGCGTGCCATGTTGGCGCGCTTCAACGCAGACAAACTGCTGGGAAGGACATCCGATGGGACTGCTTGATTCTGTGGTGGGTATGCTGGGCGCTGCCCAAGGTGGACAGCAAGGTGCGGGGGGCGGCAACGCGGCCCTGATCAATGCCGTGGTGGGCATGCTGGCCAATGGCTCGCAACAAGGCGGTCTGGGCGGCCTGGTGCAAGGTTTCGAGAAGGCGGGGCTGGGCAACGTCATCGGCTCATGGATAGGCTCGGGCCAGAACATGCCGATCTCGGCCGACCAGCTCAGCAACGTGCTGGGCGGTGCGGGTGGCACGCTGGGCCAATTGGCACAGCAAACCGGCCTGTCGCATGGCGACCTGGCAGGCCAGCTCTCGCAACTCCTGCCCGAGGTGATCGACAAGCTCACCCCCCAAGGCCAGGCCCCGCAAGGTGGCCTGGGCGACATGGGCAGCCTGCTGGGCAGCCTGCTCGGCGGCCAACGCTGACCTCTTGAGCACGTGATCGGCTAACCTGCGGCACTGAAAATCCGCAGGGAGCCCACGCGTGTTCGCGTATTTCGAGAAACTGATCCAGCCCTACCCCGAGGCGTTGCCGCCGGTGCCGCCCAGGGGCCTGGCGCGCTTCATCTGGGTTTGCAGCGCCGGCCTGCGCGGCCACATCCTGATGATGACGCTGCTCACCGCCGCCATCGGCGTGTTCGAGGCCATCCTGTTCGGCTTTATGGGCCGCATCGTCGACTGGCTGGGCCAATCCGCGCCATCCACGCTGTGGGCCGATCACCAGCACGACCTCTGGTTACTGGCCGCCGTGCTTTTGGCCAGCCCACTGCTGGTGGCCTTGCAGGCGCTGCTGAAGTACCAGACGCTCAACGGCAACTTCCCCATGCGGCTGCGCTGGCACTTTCACCGCCAGATGCTGGCCCAGGGCATGGCCTTTTTCCAGGACGAATTCGCCGGCCGCGTGGCCACCAAGGTGATGCAGACCTCGCTGGCGGTGCGCGATGTGGTGATGGTGCTCACCGACATCCTGGTCTTCATCGTCATCTACTTCGTCACCATCCTCACGCTGGTGGGAGGCTTCGACACGCGCATGTTGCTGCCCTTCCTGGCCTGGCTGGCGCTGTACATGTTGGCGTTGCGTTACTTCGTGCCGCGCCTGGGCAAGGTGGCCCAGGCCCAGGCCGATGCGCGCTCGCTGATGACCGGCCGCATCACCGACGCCTACACCAACATCGCCACCGTCAAGTTGTTCTCGCATGCGCAGCGCGAGGCAGGCTTCGTGCGCCACGCGATGCAGGAGTTCATGCTCACCGTGCACGGCCAGATGCGCCTGGTGACGGCACTGGAGCTGACCATCCACCTGCTCAGCATCGCCCTCACGATGGCCACCACTGGTGTGGCGTTGTGGCTGTGGACCGAGGGCGAGGTGGGCGTGGGCGCGGTGGCGGCCACCACCGCGATGGCGCTGCGGCTCAATGGCATCTCGCACTGGATCATGTGGGAGATGGCCGGGCTTTTCGAGCACATCGGCACGGTGCAGGACGGCATCAACACCCTCACGCGCCAACCGGCCGTGCTGGATGGGCCGGATGCCCAGGCGCTGAAAGTGAGCCAGGGCGACGTGCAGTTCGAAGGCGTGCGCTTTGCCTACGGCGGCAAGCGCGTGGTGATAGCCGACTTGAACCTGCACATCCGCCCCGGCGAGAAGATTGGCCTGGTGGGCCGCTCGGGCGCGGGCAAGTCCACCGTGGTGAATTTGCTGCTGCGCTTTCATGATCTTGAAGCCGGGCGCATCCTCATCGACGGTCAGGACATTGCCCAGGTGACGCAGGACAGTCTGCGCGCCCAGGTGGGCATGGTGACGCAGGACACCTCGCTGTTGCACCGCTCGGTGCGCGACAACCTGCTCTACGGCCGGCCCGACGCCAGCGATGACGCGATGAAATCGGCCGCGCTGCGAGCGGAGGCCGACGAGTTCATCGCCACCCTCACCGACCCCAAGGGCCGCAGTGGCTACGACGCCCATGTGGGCGAGCGCGGCGTCAAGCTCTCGGGCGGCCAGCGCCAGCGCATCGCCATCGCCCGCGTGATGCTGAAGGACGCCCCCATCCTGCTGCTGGACGAAGCCACCAGCGCGCTCGACAGCGAAGTGGAGGCCGCTATCCAAACCAGCCTGTACCGACTGATGGAAGGCAAGACCGTGGTGGCCATCGCCCACCGCCTGTCCACCATTGCTGCCATGGACAGGCTGATCGTGATGGACGAAGGCCGCATCGTGGAGCAGGGCAACCACGCTGAGTTGCTGGCGGCGGGCGGCCTGTATGCGCGGCTGTGGGCGCACCAGAGCGGGGGCTTCCTGGGCGAGGCCTGATGCGCACAGGGATCGGTAATGCGCCGAGACCTGCCACCGTCACACCTCAGCCCGCGTAGTGGTTTCTCAGCGCGGGGTCGTTGCTCAGGTACTCCACAAACTCGAACTGCACGCTGCCGGGCTCGACAAAGTAGGCGCTGCGGCGGTAGGCGGATGCGCCACCCCAATGGTCCAGCGCAAAGCCGGCCTCGGTGAGTCGGCCCACCACGGCGTCCAGGTCGCTCACCACCAGGCCCACGTGCTTGACGCCGGTGCGGTGGCTTTGCCAGTCCACTGCTGCGCCCTCGCCCCCGCTCTGCAGGGCCAGGTAGACATCGTCGCTGCCCACGTGCAGCCATTGAATCGGTTTGCCGAACCAGTCCATGCGGCCCTGGCCGCGCACGCGCCAGTCGGGTAGGGCGGCTTGCACGAAGCGCAGGCTGCGATCCAGATCGCTCACGGTGAGGTTGACGTGTTCCAGGTTGGCGGTGCTCATGGGGTTTCTCCATCGGGTTAGGATGGATGAATTCTCGAAGTTAAAGTTAACTTGAAGTCAAGCACTCTGTTGGAGACCACAGCATGAGCGAGCCCGTCAGCATCAGTACCCTGGCCCAGCGGGCGGGCGTGAAGGCCAGTGCCCTGCGTTTCTACGAGGACGAAGGCCTGATCCAGAGTCAACGCTCGGCGGTTGGACGGCGCCAGTACCCCAAGGACGTGCTGCGCCGAGTGGCCTTCATTCGCGCGGCCCAGGGTGTGGGCCTCAGTCTGAGCGAGATCCGCGAGGCGCTGGCCGGCCTGCCCGATCAGAGCACCCCCACGCAGGCCGATTGGACGCGTCTGTCGCGCAGCTGGCAGCCCTTGCTGCAAGCCCGCATTGATGCCCTGACGCAATTGCGTGATCAACTCGATGCGTGCATAGGTTGCGGTTGCCTCTCGCTCAAGAAATGCAAGCTCTACAACCCGCAGGATGGGGCGCAGAAGCTGGGGGCTGGCCCCCGCTACCTGTTGGGCAACAAGGCATCCGATCTGGGCTGAGCGTGCGGGGCTGGGTGCGATAAGCTTGCCCAAGCAAACCACGACAAGGGAGGAGGCCCGCGACACGCATCGTCAGCGTCGGCGCGCGCGGCCACGAAGGCATGCACCGCAACATCAAGATTGGCATAGGCCTGTTTCTGCTCATTCTGCTGCTGGCTTACGGCTGGCGTTACCGCAACTCGGCCCTGATCCAGAGTTGGGTGCACCCCGAAGAGCCACGCCCGGCCAACATCAAGTTCGACAACGGCACCGTTCGCAGCACCGAGCCGGCCTCGGCGGCCAGCGCTGCGGCGCCGGCCAAGGTGCTGCCGCCCGACCAGTTCAGGCGTTGCAGCGACGGCAAATCGGTGATCTATACCGACCGCCCCTGTGCGCCGGGCAGCAAGGAGCTGCCGCCGCTGAACAAGGGCACGATGACGGTGATCAGGAACTGACCGCCACGGCCCGGGGCTGGGTTCGGGCCAGGGTTCGTACTGCCCGGCCCAGCGCCGAGGTGACGGGCTCGCTCAGAGGGGGCATGGTGGCCAGCTTCGCGGGCTCCAGCATCCGCTCCAGGACATTGGCATGCGGCAGCACGGTGCCGAAGAACAGTGGCGCATCGCCTTTCAAGACCAACAGCGTGGGGAAGTTGACGATGTCGGGCGCCTCGTGCCCATCGCTCTCCAGCGCGTCGGCATGGTCTTCAATGTCCACCCACACAAAGCGGGCCTGTGGCTGGGTGGCGGCCACCGCAGCAAAGGTGTCGCGGTAGGCCATGCAGCTCAGGCACCACTCGGCGCACAAACAGGCCACCAGCACAGGCTCGGTGCCCACGCGGGTCAACCCTCGAACAGGTCGGCGCCGCCACGCTGCGGTGGCGTCAGGCCCAGGTGGCGGTAGGCCAGCAGCGTGGCCACGCGGCCGCGCGGTGTGCGCTGCAAATAGCCTTGCTGGATCAGGTAGGGCTCGATCACGTCCTCGATGGTGCCGCTCTCTTCGCCAATGGCGGCGGCCACGTTGTCCAGGCCCACCGGGCCACCGTCGAAGCGGTGCACCACGGCTTCGAGCAGCTTGCGGTCCATCACGTCAAAGCCCACCGGGTCCACGTCCAGCATCTTCAGCGCGGCGTCGGCAATGGGCACGCTGATGCGGCCATCGCCCTTCACGTCGGCGTAGTCGCGCACGCGGCGCAGCAGGCGGTTGGCAATGCGCGGTGTGCCGCGGCTGCGGCGGGCGATCTCCAGCGCGCCGTCCGGGTCGATCGGCACGTTCAGCAGCCCGGCCGAGCGGGTGACGATGCGGGTGAGCTCTTCGGGTGTGTAGAACTCCAGCCGCGCCACGATGCCAAAGCGGTCGCGCAGCGGGTTGGTGAGCATGCCCGCGCGCGTGGTGGCGCCCACCAGGGTGAAGGGCTGCAGGTCGAGCTTGATCGAGCGCGCCGCCGGGCCCTCGCCGATCATGATGTCGATCTGGTAGTCCTCGAGCGCAGGGTAAAGGATTTCTTCCACCACCGGACTGAGCCGGTGGATCTCGTCGATGAACAGCACGTCGTTCTTCTCGAGATTGGTCAGGATCGCGGCCAGGTCCTTGGGCTTTTCCAGCACCGGGCCGCTGGTCTGGCGCAGGTTCACGCCCAGTTCGTTGGCAATGATGTGCGAGAGCGTGGTCTTGCCCAGGCCGGGCGGGCCGAACAGCAGCACGTGGTCCATCGCCTCGCTGCGCTTCTTGGCCGCGCCGATGAAGATTTCCAGTTGCTCGCGGGCCTTCACCTGGCCCACGTATTCGGCCAGGCCCTTGGGCCGCAGCGCGCGCTCCAGCGCCTCTTCTTGCGGCGTGCTGGCCGTGGCCGTCACCACGCGGGCAGGGCGGGCCGGCAACTCGCCGAAATCATCGGTCTGGATGGACATACAGGCATTATCACCAAACCAACACTCGCATCCCTCAGGTTTGGGGGGAAGCCGGCCAGCGTGAATTAATGCTGATACCAAAAGAAACGAGCTGATTAGAATCAAGTCGTGCTTCACCAATTGCGTTATCGCCTGCGCCGCCTGTCGTCGATTGCCATGCTGGCAATCTTCGGGCTTGCGTTCGCGCCGACGATCTCGCACGCGCTGAACCACGCTCGCGGCGATTCGATCTTCAATGAGATTTGCACCCCCGAGGGCATGAAGCAAATGTCGGCTGACACGGCCGACCAGGGCGACAGCTCCGGCCCGCCGGCGCTGAACCACATGGACCATTGCCCGCTCTGCGGCTTGACCGCTGGCGGTATGGTGATGGCAGTGGCTTCGCCTGCATTGGCCGAGCCTTCAAACCTGAGCCACCTGCTGCCGGCGCTGTTTCTGCACGCGCCCAGGCCGCTTTTCGCCTGGGCCAGCGTCCAGGCGCGCGCACCTCCCGGCTTGGCCTGATCTCCCCAAGTCGGAGAGGACGGCCTGCCAAGGCCACGGCACCAGTGTCATTTCGAGCTGAAGTGCCACACGTCTTCTCCTGAAGCATCCACGCGTGCCCCTGACCGCTCGCCGGTCCCTTGGAGAGCCTGTGCTGCGCAACGCCTGCGCCACTGCGCCGCAGGTCATCCGCCTGCTTGATTCTTTGCAACCGACCTGCCGACCCCTCCTATCGCATCCCGCGATGTGGCTGGCTTCGGCATGGCCTCACCACGTCCTCTACACCCGACCCACCTGGGAATTGACCATGAAGAACCTGACCCTGACCCGTTCCATTCTGACCACTGCTGCCATCGCCTCGCTCGCAGCCATGAGCGCCTGTGGCGGCGGTGAAGAAGACACCACCCCACGGGCCGTGACCCTGAACTTCGACATCGTTGCCGGCACCACACCCGTGCGTTGCGGCACTGCCGTGAGTGGCCTGGGCACAGGCGCTGTGGCAGCGCAGCCCAAGGATCTGCGCTACTACGTCTCGGCCGTGAAGTTCATCAAGGCCGATGGCACCGAAGTGCCTTTGACCCTGGGCAACAACGACGACTGGAACCTCACCGTTGGCAACGACAGCGTTTCTCTGATCGACCTGGAGGACGCCACCGGTTCGTGCCCCACGGCCACCGGCACGGCGGCCACCAATGCCAAGATCACCGGCACCGTGCCTGGCGGCGCTGGCGCCTACACCGGCGTCAAGTTCGAGATGGGTGTGCCCTTCGCGCTGAACCACTCGCTGTACTCGTCGGCAACCAAGCCGCTGGACCTGGCCGCCATGGCCTGGAGCTGGCAATCGGGCCGCAAGTTCGCCAAGGTGGAAGTGACCGACCCGGCAGGCGCCACCGGCACCTGGACGGCCAAGACCTTCAATTTCCACCTCGGCTCCACCGGCTGCACCGGCAACCCGGCCAATGGCGAGACCGTGGCCTGCACCGTGCCCAACCGGGCCGTGGTGAAGCTGGCCAGCTTCAACGCCACGACGCAAAAGATCGCGCTGGACGTGAAGACCCTGCTGGCCGGTGAAGACGTCACCGTCAATGCCGCCGGGGCTGCGGGCTGCATGTCGGGTGGCACCGACCCTGAATGCGACACCGTGTTCACGGCCATGGACCTGGGCTGGAACGCCGCCGGCACCGGTACGGGCCTGCCCCTCAGCGGCGGTGCGAGCCAGACCGTGTTCAAGGCATTGGCACAGTGATGAAACCGCAGCGCACATTCAAAGCGCTGCGGCCAGCCCGCTGGGCGGTGTCTTTCGGCATCGCCCTGCTGGCCGGCTGCGGTGGCGGTGGCGTGAGCGTCACCGACACCACCGGCGCGCCCGACGGCAATGGCTGGGCCTGGGCCCTGCCGGCCAACTTCCCAACCCCCAAGGTGCCGGTGGACAACCCCATGAGTGCGGCCAAGGTGGAACTGGGCCGCTTCCTCTTCTACGACAAGCGCCTGTCTGGCAACGGCACGCAATCCTGCGGCTCCTGCCATGAGCAAGCGCGCGCCTTCACACTGCCCACCGAAACGGCCCGGGGCAGCACCGGCGAGTTCACACCCCGCAACGCCCAGGGCCTGGCCAATGTGGCCTACAACGCCACGCTCACCTGGGCCAACCCCTCGCTGGTGACGCTGGAGCGGCAGATGGAGACGCCGTTGTTTGGCGAAGGCCCGGTGGAGATGGGTATCAACGACGGCAACAAGGCTGCGGTGCTGGCGCGCATTGCCGTCGATGCCAGCTACCCGGCGCGCTTTGCTGCGGCCTTTGCGAACGAGCCTACGCCGGTGGTGAACTGGAACACGATCATCAAGGCCATTTCGGCCTTCCAGCGCACGATGATCTCGGGCGACAGCCGCTACGACCGCTACCTGGCCGGCACCGCGACGCTGGCGGCCGATGAAACCCGGGGCATGAACCTGTTCTTTGGCGAGAAGGCCGAGTGCTTCCATTGCCACGGCAGCTTCAACTTCAACGACCAGATCGTGCACGCCACCAGCCGCGTGGTGGAAACGCCCTTCCACAACACCGGCCTGTACAACATCGACGGCCAAGGCGGCTTCCCCTACCCCAACCGGGGCGTGTTCGAGCTGAGCGCCAAGGCCGAGGACATGGGCATGTTCCGCGCACCCAGCCTGCGCAACGTGGCTGTCACGCCGCCCTACATGCACGACGGCGGCAAGGCCACGCTCGAAGCCGTGCTTGACCACTACGCCGCCGGCGGCAGCCTCATCACCAGTGGCCCCAACGCAGGCGACGGCCGTGCCAACCCCTACAAGAGCGACCTCGTCGCGCGCATCGATCTGAGCGCGCAAGACAAGACCGATCTCATTGCCTTCTTGAAGACCCTGACCGATGAAACACTGCTCACCCACCCCAAGTTCTCCGACCCGTTTGCGGCACAGTGACGTGGCGAGGCGGGCCGTCTGGGCCGTGCTGCTGTGCACTGGTCTGGCGCACGCCCATGAGGACGACCACAACGGCCCGCCTCTGCAGCCCGGCTGGCGCGTGGGCGGTGGTGTGGCGCTGGCTGTGGTGGCCGCCCAGGACGCCTGGCCCGTGGCCCGCCATGAAGGCGTGCTGCTCACCGGCCAGACGGCGCGGGATCGCCGCAACGAGCTGAGCCTGGAGCACGCCACCGTGGGCGCGGCGGCGCGCTTCACGCCCTGGCTGGCAGCCCAGTTCAGCCTGGGCATGCACGACCGCGACCAGGCGCACGTGGAGGTGGCCCGTGTGGAGGCAAACGGACAGGCCTGGGGTCAGCTGTGGCGTTTGCGCGCGGGGCGGCAAAGCCCGTCGCTGGGCGGCGTGGTGGATGGCGCGGGCCACTTCGACAACTTTGCCCAGGCACCGCTGGCCAAGCAGGCCGTCTTCAACGAAACCTGGATCGACGACGGGCTGACGCTGCAGTGGCGGCGCGCCGAAGAGCGGGGCCTGCAGGCCCTGGAAGCTGGCGTTTGGCGCGCCCGCGCCTTCCCCGGCGGGCCGCACGGCCCCATTGCGCCGTCGCTCAAGGCCACCGGCGTGTGGGACCACTGGACTGGGCATCTCTTCGGTGCCTGGCTGCAACCCCAAGGGCGCGGCGCGGCAGCCGTGGGCCTGGGCACGGTGGGCCACACCCACGGCGTGCCGGACTGCCACCAGACCGTGGCGAACCTGGCCTGCTTCGACGGCCAGGCGCAAGTCTTTGGCGCCAGCCTCAGCAGCGGCAGCGAGGACGAGCGCTGGGCCTACAGCGCGGCGGGCCTGTGGCGGCGCGAGCGCGGTGCGCTCTACAGTCAGACTGGCACCGCCACCTATGAGGGCGACACCACCGGCTTGTGGGCCGATGTGTCGCTGCGCTGGCGCCCCGACCTCACGGTGGCAGTGCGGGCCGAGCGCCTGGCCTCGCAGCACACGGTCAACGGGCCGGGCGCCAGCCTGGTGGCCGCAACGGCCGGCCTGACGGCGGCGCCCACCGTGCACCGCCTGGCGCTTGCTCTGGGCAGCACCCTGTTCGAGCCGGTGGCCTTGTGGCTTGAGGCCGGGGCCGAGCAGGCCTCTGGCGCCAGCGCTCAACCCTATGTGGTGTTGCGCGCCGTCTGGCAGGCGCCCCAGTGGCTGCAGGGCAGGTTCTGATGCAGCACACAGGGTTCAGTGCAGGTCGGCTGGCCTGGCATCTCTGCCTGCTGAGCGGACTTGCGGTCACCACGATGTCGGCCGTCGCGCACGGCAGCAAGGCGGGCGACATCTCCATCGACCATCCCTACGCCGTGCCCAGCCCCGCCGGGAGCACCACCGGGGCCATGTACTTTCGCGCCCTGAAGAACAACGGCGAACAGACAGACCGACTGCTGGGTGCACGCACAGCGGTGGCCGCGAGTGTGGAGATCCACCGGGCGGCCATGGATGGCAGCGTGATGCGCATGCGTGCGGTGGAGGCGTTGCCGCTGCCTGCCAAGACCACCGTCAAGCCCATGCATGGCGGCGAGTGGCACCTGATGCTGCTGAACCTGAAGGCACCGTTGAAGGACGGCGACCGCTTCACCGCGACGCTGCACTTCGAGGGCGCCGGCGAAAAGGAGGTGAGCGTCTGGGTGCAGCAGCCCAGGTCCAGCGCTGCCGGTCATGAGCGCTGACTCTGGCGCAGCACCTCATTCACTGAATCAAGCCACACCTCCTTTTTCTTCGACACAAGGCACTAACCATGCACAACCTCAGACTCAAGTTAACCGCCGCCGCAGCACTGCAGGCCATGATCGCAGGCACCGTGATGGCGCAAGCCACCTCGAAGGCACCTCAGGTCGTGACGGTCACAGGCGCGCCTGTCATCGAGGCCAACCGCAGCGATGCCTTTGGCAGCCTCGCCACCGAGGTGGGCGAAACGCAGCTGCGTGACCTGAACGCGCTCGATCTTTCGTCGGCGCTGCGCCGCACACCTGGCGTGGCGGTGTCGCGCTTCAACCCGGTCGGTTCTTTCGGCGGCGACGAAGGGGGCTCGGTCTATGTGCGTGGCCTGGGTGCCAGCCGGCCTGGCAGCGAGATCAAGACTTTTGTGGACGGCATCCCTTTCTACATGGGCGTGTGGGACCACTCCCTGCTGGACCTGCTGCCCATCGGCGGCATGAGCAGCATTGCCGTGCACAAGGCGCCGCAGCCCCAGCACTACGGCAACACCTTTGCCGCGATCGACCTGGCCCCGCGCGTGGCCAAACGCGATGGCCTGGCCGGCAACCTGCGGTTGTCCGCGGGCAGCTTTGGCACGCTGGTGGAGCAGGCCGACCTGGCCGGGCGCTTTGGTGACCTGGAGTTCAGCGCCGCGCAAGGCCATGCCGAATCCGATGGCCACCGTGCCGCCGCCGACGGCACGCTGGACAACGGCATGGTGCGCGGCAGTTACCGCCTGAACCCGAACTGGAGCGTGGGTGCGCTGGTGCTGAGCGCCGACAACAACGTGTCCGATCCAGGCGAAGAAGGCCTGCCCGCGACCCGCACCGGCACCTACATGACCCGTGGCACGCTGGGCATGTTGAGCGTGGCGCACGAGCATGGCACGTGGCACGGCCGTCTGCAGGTGTACGACAACAGTGGCGTGGGCGTCTGGAACAACCCGACCGCTGCCGTGGTGCGCAGCAGCTTCCACCTGAGCGGCCTGCGCTGGGTGGAAGAGGCCCAGCCCTGGCAGGGTGGCGAGTTGCTGGCCGGTGTGGACGTGGACCGCATGTCAGGGGCGGTGGCCTTCAATGGCTACACCGCCTACGACGGCGACACCCAGCGCCTGGTGGCACCGCATGTGGCTGTGGCACACCAATGGCCGCTGGGTGGCGGCTGGGCGGCACAGCCCTCTGCAGGCGTGCGCCTGTACCAGCACAGTGTGTACGGCAGCAGCAGCGCACCACATGCCGGCCTGGTGCTGAGCCAGGGTGAGACCTTGGCATTGCGCGCCAACGCGGCGCGAGGCTTGAGCTACCCCGGTCTGGGGGCACCGCTGCTCAATGCCATCGTGCCGCCGCTGGCCGGACCGCCCGACAGCTGGCGCAGCCTGCGCCCTGAGCGCATGGACCATGTCGAACTGGGCGCGCGCTGGGCGCCGTCCCGCGCATCGGTGCTGGACGTGGCGCTGTTCCAAGACCAGTTGAAGGACCGCTACGTGTTTGCCTTTCCGCCGGTGGTGACGCCTCCGGCCCTGGTGAGCCTCGGCGCTTACACCGTCAAGGGCGCTGAGCTGAGCTGGCAACAGCAATGGTCAGGCGCCTGGAGCAGCTTTGCCGGCTTGACCCTGCTGAGTTCCAGCCTGGCCGACCTTCCGTACGCACCGCAACGCAGCCTGGCGTTGGGCGCCACCTGGAAGCAGGGCGTCTGGCGGCTGAGCGCCGATGCGCAGGCCCAGAGCCACATGCTCACCTTGAACCGTGCACGCGCCGACGGCGCCACCAATACGGCGGGCGTGGCAGGCTTTGCGGTGGCCAACCTGCGTGGCGCCTATGCGCTTCCCGCGTTGGGTCCGCGCGGGGAGGTGTTTGTCAGCGTCGAGAACCTGCTGGACAAGCGCTACGCCTACCGTACTGGCTACCCCATGCCGGGCCGCGCGGTCCAATTGGGCATCAACCTCGGCCTTTGAGTGGAGCCCACGATGAGCATTCGCAACTTGACCTTCGGCGGCCTCTGTATCGCGTTCCTGGTGGCAATGGCGCCGGTCCAGGCCGGTGTGGCCGAGGACGAGGCCAGCATCACCCGGCTGATGAAGCAGCAGTTCGACAAGCCCGAAGCACCCCTCACCGTGGCGCCCGTGGTGGTGAAGGCAGACCATGCCATCGCCAGCTGGGCCCAGGGCGAGCGCGGCGGACGGGCCCTGCTCAGGCGCTACCACGGGCAGTGGGAGATCTCGGTGTGTGCGGGCGACGGGCTGACCAACCCGAGTGTGCTGCAAAGCGCTGGGATGACTTCGCCCCAGGCCGATGCCTTGGCCAGGGCGCTGGTGCGCGCAGAGGCCGGCCTACCTGCAGCGCACCGCGCCAAGTTCTCGACCTTTGACGGCATGTTGCGGCTAGGCGCGGGCGGGCAACACCCGCCTGCACACGGGGCCTCGCACACTCACTGATGGCACGCCCAACCTGGGCAGAAGTGCGCCAGACTGCACATTCGGCGCCGCTTCGGGATTGACAAGCCGCAAGCGGCAAGGCTGAATCACCCCCTCGCGCCCAGGCTCTACCTGCCACAATCCGCCCGTGTCCAAACTGACCCGTCACATCAACGCCCGCTGGATCGCCACTTGGTTGGCGGTCTTCGGGTTGGCGTTCGCCCCGACCTTGTCGAAGGCCATGGTGGCGCTGGGTGGCGGCACCGATTGGGTCGAAGTTTGCTCCAGCCAGGGCAATCGGCTGATTTCGGCCGTTGATGGCGCTGCTGCACAGCAGGTTGATGACAGCGACGCCGCTGGCAAGGCTTTGCTGCATCAGCTGTCCTCGCATTGCCCGCTGTGCGGCATTGCATCGGGCGGCAATCTGGCTCCGCCGCCGGCGCCCTTTGCGCTGTGGCTGAGCCTTCCCGAGGCGCCAATGGTGGCGTTTCAGGACGGGCAGTCTCTCTCCGAGCTCACCCTCCGCACCCGGCCGCAGCCGCGTGCACCTCCCCTGTTCGCTTGATCTTTGCCGGGTGGCGTGAATCGCGCCACCCAGTGGGCGCTGACGCCCGATCGCGAACTTGTAATGGCCTTGCCGCCCAACAGCGAGCGGGCCGAATTGGGGGAAATCATGTTGATGGAAAAATTTTCGTTTGTGCAGGGCAACCGGCACCAGCTCGCCGCAGGCGAGCTGCTGTGCGAGGCCGGTGCCGTGGGCGTGGTGTGGCAGCTGGAATCCGGGGCCTTGCGGCTTGACAGCGCCGATGGGCAGTTCATGCAACTGGTGCTGCCTGGGGACATGATCGGCGTGGAACTGCTGGCCGCCACGGCCTATGCCTACACCGCCCGGGCGATCGTGCCCAGCTCGGTGAGCTACAGCCCGTTGAGCAACGACGCAGAGCGCCGCATGGCCCTGCTGGATGGCTTGATGCAGCAGCAGCGCCGCATGGCCAACCTGGTGGCGCTGCGCACAGGCCCAGCCCAGGACAGACTCAAGCATCTGCTGCTGCTGATGGCCCCCGACGCGAGTGCCTGGGGCGAGGTCGCTGCCCGCTGCGTGCTGCCCACGCTCAAGGACATGGCTGCCATTCTGGACACCGCGCCCGAGACGGTGTCGCGCATCTTTGCCAACCTCAAGCGAAGCCATTTGCTTGATGTGCGCCAGCGCCAGAGTGCCAGCTTCAGCGTTCCGCGTTTGCGCGACGCGGCCTGGCCCACAGGTATGACACGCAGTGACGGTGGCAGGCGCATGACAGAGGCCTTGCAGGCCTGACGCCAGCGCGGCATGCTATTTTCAGGTGGGCGTGGTTCACATTCAGGCCGCCACGCCCACCCCCACTTACAAAGGCCTGCGTTCGGAGCACCCATGATCACTGCACCCATATCCCGCCTGGCCGCCTTGGCCGCAGCCGCCCTGCTGACCCAGTCCGCCTGGGCCCAAACCGAAGTGAAGGAGGCCTGGGTGCGCGGCACGGTGGCCCAGCAAAAGGCCACCGGCGCTTTCATGCAGCTCACCTCCAAGCAGGGCGGCAAGCTGGTCTCGGCGGCCTCGCCGGTGGCTGGCGTGGTGGAAATTCACGAGATGAAGATGGAAGGCAACATGATGAGGATGGCCGCCATTCCTGGCCTGGAGTTGCCTGCAGGCAAGGCGGTGGAGCTCAAGCCCGGTGGCTACCACGTGATGCTGATGGACCTGAAGCAGACCATCAAGGCCGGCGACACCGTGCCGCTGACGCTCACCGTGGAAGGCAAGGACGGCAAGAAGGAAACCATCGAGGTCAAGGCGCCGGTGAAGGCCTTGGGCGCCAAGGCCGAGGCCCCGGCGCACGAGCACGCCGGGCACTGAGCTGAGGCGCAGGCTTGGGGGCTGCGGTCGTTGCCTTTAACATGGCGGAACCGGGCCATCTGTGGTGATCCCGGCATCTGACAACTTCACGCGGAGACCCCATGCAAAGACGCCATTTCCTTCCAGCCGCCGCTGCAGCCGTGGCCGCCAATGCCCTGTTGAGCGGTCGCGCTGCGGCTCAGGCGCACGACCATTCCGCCCACGATCACGCCGCGATGATGGCCGAAGGCAAGGCCGCACCGGCCAAGGCCCGCAAGTACGACAGCCTGGTCAAGCCACTGGCCTCGTGCATGGCGGCGGTGCAGGTGTGCACGGCGCATTGCCAGGTGGTGCTGGCCACGGGTGACAAGTCCATGGGCGATTGCCTGCGCACGGCGCTCGACTGCGACGTGATTTGCGGCGCGGCGCTGAAGGCGGCCGGGTTGAATTCCACCTTCACTCCGGCATTGGCCAAGACGGCCATGGCCGCGATGGAAGCCTGCGTCAAGACCTGCAAGCCGCACGTGGAGCACCACGTGGAATGCAAGAACTGCCACGACGCTTGTCTGGTGGCGATTGACGCCATCCGCAAGATGGCCTGAAGGCCTGAAGGCCAGCAGGCCTTCAGGGGGGGTCAGCCCAGGGCCTTGAGCGCCAGCTTGATGCCCTCGCTCACGCCTACATCGGCGGGCAGCCTCTTCAGCGCCGCCGACGCGTCCTTTTCGCTGTAGCCCAGGGCCATCAGTGCCTGCACGATGTCGGCCTGGGCCTCGCTTCCCACGCTGGCGCCGGCCGGCTGGCCCAGGTCGGCGCCCAGCTTGCCCTTGAGTTCGAGCAGCAGACGCTCGGCGGTTTTCTTGCCGATGCCCGGTACCTTCTGCAGCCGCGCGCCTTCTTGCCGTGAGACGGCACCGGCCAGGTCGGCGACCGACAGGCCCGAGAGGATGGACAGCGCGGTGCGCGGCCCCACGCCCGAGATCTTCACCAGCTCGCGGAAGGTGGCACGTTCTTCGGCCGAGGCAAAGCCGTACAGCAGATGGGCGTCTTCGCGCACCACGAAGTGCGTGAGCAGGGTGACCTTCTCGCCCAGCGCGGGCAGGTTGTAGAAGGTGCTCATGGGCACGTCCACTTCATAGCCGACGCCTTGCACGTCCAGCACCACTTGCGGGGGCGATTTTTCCGCGAGCAAACCCGTGAGGCGTCCAATCATGGGTCTGATTATCAGCGCAGGGCTTTGGCGGGAGAATGGCCGCATGATCCTTCGCCACACCTTCATGCCGCTGGACAACGTCCGCCTGAACCACTTGTGCGGGCCCATGGACGAGTACCTGCGCGCCATCGAGGCGGTGCTGCCCGTCACTGTCAGCCGGCGCCAGGGCGCCTTCAAGATCGACGGCAGCAAGCGCGATGCCGAGAAGGTGCTGGCGCTGCTGGAGATGCTGTATGAGCGCGCCAAGAAGGCCATCAGTGCCGACACCCTGCAGCTCGCGCTGGACGACCTGCACCGTGGCAACAAGCCGCTGGCCGCACCAAGCGCCGAGGGCGGCGACATCGTGCTGCACACGCGCCGTGCCGACCTCACCGGCCGCACCTCGAACCAGCTGCAGTACCTGCGCCATATCCTCTCGCACGACATCAGCTTCGGCATCGGCCCGGCCGGCACCGGAAAGACCTTCCTGGCCGTGGCCTGCGCCGTGGACGCGCTGGAGCGCAGCACGGTGCAACGCGTAGTGCTGACCCGCCCGGCGGTGGAGGCCGGCGAGCACCTGGGCTTTCTGCCCGGTGACCTGACGCAGAAGGTGGATCCGTATCTGCGCCCGCTCTACGACGCGCTCTACGACCTGATGGGCTTTGACCGCGTCACCAAGGCCTTTGAGAAGGGCACGCTGGAAATCGCGCCACTGGCCTTCATGCGCGGGCGCACCTTGAACCACAGCTTCATCATCCTCGACGAAGCGCAGAACACCTCGCCCGAGCAGATGAAGATGTTCCTCACCCGCATCGGCTTTGGCAGCAAGGCCGTGGTGACGGGTGATGTGAGCCAGATCGACCTGCCGCGTGGCATGCCCAGCGGCTTGATCGACGCCGAGCAGGTCTTGAAGGGCGTGAAAGGCATTGCCATGACCCGCTTCACCTCGGTGGACGTGGTGCGCCACCCGCTGGTGGCGCGCATCGTGGAAGCCTATGACGCGCAGCGCGAACAGCTGGAGGCGCTGCGCAAACCTGAGACTCGGTGATTGGAAGACCCCCATGGCCAAGCCTGAACTGACCCTGTCGCTGCAGTTTGCCGACCCTGCACACCGCGAGCATCTGCCGCGCCACAAGGTGGCCCGCTGGGTGCGCGCCGCACTGGAAGGGCCGGGGGAGATCACCGTGCGCATCGTGGGCAGCGAGGAAGGGCAGGCCCTGAACCGCGATTTCCGCCAGAAGGACTACGCCACCAACGTGCTCACCTTCGACTACCAGCACGAGCCCGTGGTGGTGGCCGACCTGATCTTGTGCGCCCCCGTGGTGGCCAAGGAGGCGCGCGAACTGCGTGTGCCCTTGGCCGAGCACTATGCCCACCTGCTGGTGCACGGTACGCTGCACGCCCAGGGCTATGACCATGAAGACGACGATGTGGAGGCCGAAGCCATGGAAGCCCGTGAGACCGAGCTGATGCTGGGCTTGGGCTTGCGCGACCCGTATCGCAAGGCCAAGGGTCGCTTGTCCTGACGCTGGGCAGGGCGTTAGACTGGGTTCACAGAGCTGTTGTGCAAACGGGCCGCGCGGTGCGGCCCGGCCCAAGAAATGTCATATGGGGTTCCATGGTTCGAGAGACAACCGGCCTGCCCAACGCGCCGCCCTTCGAGGAAACGCTGCCCACCTTGTTGGGCGTCTCAGAAGGCGTCGTGGAAGCGCCCCGTTCGCAGCTGGGCAACTCCATCTGGGCCGATCTGCGCCGCTTTGAGGCCAGCCCCAGCGGCTTTGATCTGTTGGTGGTGGTGGCCGCCTGCATGCGGCATGTGCACTCGCTCGACATCCACATCCGCATGCGCGGGCAGCTGGAAGTGCTCAGCGTCTACCCGCAGGCGCAGAGCTTTCGCTGCGCACTCGACCTGTGCAGCCTGCCCCCCAGCGAAATGGCCGCCTTGGGCTTGGTGCATGTGGAGCCGGTCGCCACCTGGCTGGAGCCAGAGCACGGCCTGCAGCCCAGTTCCACGCTGCGTACCGGCCAGCTCAGGCTGTTGCTGTGGCTGATGGCCCTGCATGGACCGCGCTCAGCGTTGCTGCCCGAGATCGACGAGCCAGCGCGTTTCCGGTTGGCGCCGGGCCTGGATCTGTTGAGCCTGCCGCTCGATTTAGCGCTCACCCAGGTGCTGGACAAGATGCACGACAAGCCCCTGTCGGTGGACGAACTGGCCAGCGACAGTGCGCTCGGGCGGCCCGGCGTGGTGCGATTGCTGAACGCTCTCTACCTGCAGTCGGGGTTGATCGTTACGCGCCATGGCTTGGCGCCTTGGTCGATGCAACGGGCTGTGGACGTGGTGCTGCGCACCATCCCATCCGGTTTCGGCAAACGAAGCTGAGCCCAGGATCAGGCCGTTGCCACCGGCACGATGGGCGCCACCGGCTCGGGCGCCAGCAGGCTGCCATCGCGCAAGCCCCGCACCGTGCCCATCGCCAGCGCCAGGATGATGAGGCTGGCCAATGCCAGCAGGGCGGGCCCGGCCACCGCCAAGACGCTGCCGGGCTCGGCCAGCCGCAGGGTGAAGGCCGCAAAGGCGGCCAGCGGAAAGCTCATGCCCCAGTGCGTCATGCCGAAGGGCAGATCGCGGATGCGGCCCGCCTGCGAGCCGGCCCAGAAAAAGCTGAACAAGGCCATGCCCCAGCAGGCCCAACCCACGCTCAGTGGCGCGCCCATTTGCAGCGCACCCAGGCCCACCAGCGTGGGCGGCGCAATGACGATGAACACCGTGGGCAGCATGCGATCAGGGAAGGGGCCTTGCACGGCTATGCGCACCAGCAGCAGGATCAGCACCACCGGCCAGAACATCAGGCCCACGCCAAATTGCGCGGCCGCCCAGTCGGCATGGCCCAGCGGCACGCCGGCCAGCGGCGCCAACACATTGCCCACCACGGGTATGAACAGCGCCGGGGTGAAGCTGGCCCACTGCAGGCCGCCTGGCTTGTTGCCCAGCCACCAGCGCGAGAGCACCCACAGGGTCACGGCCATCTGGCCCACCGAGCCCAGCCACCACAGCGCGCGGCTGAGCGGGTGCGGTCCCAGCAGGGCCACGGCCACGGTGGCCAGCAGCATCATGCTCAGCGGCAGCGTGGCGATGAAGGTGTGGCGCACCGGGTGCTTGCGGTCCTCTGCCCAGGCCTCGGGGTGGCGCCGCAAGCGCAGCAGCGTGGCCAGCAGCAGCAGGGCAAACACCGCCGCAGCGGCCAGGCCCAGCACCAGAGAGATGCCGTCGGCCATCTCGCCCATCAAGGGTGCGGCGCGGTGCCAGGCGAGCGAGAGGCCGCCCAGGCCCATGGGAATGGCATACCAGCCGGGGTACAGGAACTTCAGTGCGTCGGGTCGTTGGCTCATGGGCCTGATTCTCGGTGAACTCGGGAAATCCTGTTTTCGGGCATGCTCTGGCCTGACGTAACCACAGAATCAGGAGACCCCACCATGAACCTCAAGCAAATGAGCCTGGCCACCATGCTGGCGCTGGCGAGCCTGCCCGCCACCGCCCAGGACAAGGTGGTTTATCACATCAGCGACGCAGCCACCCAGGCCCTGGCAGGTCTGCGCTACGTGCGCAACCAGCTCGACACCGAGCCCAGCACCCAGGTGACGGTGGTGGGGCACGCCATGGGCGTGGACTTTCTGATGGAAGACGCCAAGGACAAATCCGGCGCGGCCTATGCCGAGCTGGTGGCGGCGCTGAAATCGCGCGGCGTGAAGTTCGAGGTCTGTGAGATCACGCTGAAGAACCGAGGCTTGAAGAAGGATCAGTTCATCATGGAGGCCGACTTCACCCCCTCGGGCGTGGTGCGCATCACCAAGCTGCAGCACCAGGGCTACGCATACCTTCGGCCTTGATGCCGTGCTGTCAAACGGCGCGTCTCGGTCATTCCCGTGGCGCCCCCCGCCCTTCGCGGTGGCAGGCTCTGTGGGAATGACGGAGGAGGGCTGCGGGATGACGGCTCAGCGCCGTGAGCGGCTGCCGGGTGCCACAGTGTCTGTGCGCTCGAATGCAAGGTTGAATCAGGCGCTTTCGCGCAAAGCCAGCAGCGTACGCACCTGGCGCGCTATGGGTGTTGGCACGGGCTGCTCGCCAGCCAGCATGGCGCGAACGGTGTGTGCCGTGGTCTCTGCATCAAACCCGGCCGGCAATGCGGGCAACTCGGCCAGCGAGCCGCCTTGCGCTTCCAGCGAGAGTTCGTCGTCCAGCCGGCCGCGTACAAAGCAATTGAAAGCGGGGCGGCGGCGTGCGTCGGCCACCGGCTCGCCCTCGGTGCCACGCAGCAGCAGCGCGGTGGCGCCGGTGAGCCCCAGAAACTCCGACAGGCTCAGCGCGTATTCGGGGTGGGTGTGGTTTACCACCCGCAGCGCACCGGGCACGGCTGGCAGCAGCTTGGCCAGCGTATGGCCGGGGTTGCGCAGCCCCAGCACGGCGCGCAGCTTCAGCAATTCGGCCAGGCTGGGGTGCAGCACCTCCAGCGGCATGAACACCGGCTGGCCGGCGGCCCAACGTTCGGTGGCCTCGGCGGCACTCGCCACGGCCGGCAGGCCCAGTGCAGCGAATACCTGGGCGCTGGTGACGCGCGTGGGGTCTTCGGGAAAGCCATGCACCAGCACCGGCACCCCTTCGCGCGCCAGCAGCAGGGCCAGCAGCGGCGTGAGATTGGGCAGCTTGCGCGCGCCGTTGTAGCTGGGCAGCACGATGGGCATTGCCGGTGCTTGCAAGGCCAGGGTGCGTGGTTCTACCGCGTCCATGAAGCCGGCCAGTTCCTCGGGCGTCTCGCCCTTGATGCGCATGGCCAGCGCGAACGCGCCTTTTTCCAGGTCACTCACCTGGCCGTCCAGCAGGCGACTCATCAGGTCACAGGCTTGTTCACGGCTCAGCGCGCGGGCGCCGTCCTTGCCACGGCCAATTTCACGGATGTAGGGGGCGATGCTCATGGGATGTGGTTTGGGTTTGGCAGGAATTGTCAGCTCGCGCCAAAGCGCTCAAACGCCAGCCCACGCAACCAGCGGTTGGCGGGGTCTTTGTTCTGGCGGGCGTGCCAGAACACGCTGATGCTGGCCTCGGGCAGGGTCACCGGTGTTGGTTTTGCGACCAGGCCAAACGGGTCAAGCAGGGCCTGTGCCAGGCGCTCGGGCACGGTGGCCAGCAGATCGGTCTGGCTGAGCAGATGGCCCATGGCCACGAAGTGCGGCACCGTGAGACGCACGCGCCGGCGCAGGCCGCGCTTGGCCAGCAGCTCGTCCACCTGGCCGTGGCCGGTGCCTTGCGCCACCACCAGCACGTGCTCGGCGGCGGCGTAGGCGGCTTCGGTGAGCGTGCGGCGCGTGGCCAGCGGATGACCCTGGCGCATCAGGCAGACATAGCGCTGGGTGAACAGCTGGCGTTTGAAGTAGCCGCCCTTCAACTGCGGCAACAGGCCGATGGCCAGGTCCACATGGCCGTTGACCATTTCTTCCTGCAGGTTCACCGCCGTGTTGCGCAGCGTGCTGAGCGTGATGCCCGGCGCGCGCTGCGCCAGCGTGGCCACCAGCCAGGGCAGGAAGTAGATCTCGCCGATGTCGGTCATGCAGATCTGGAACTGCCGCTCGCTGCGCGCCGGGTCGAACGCCTCGCCCTGGTTCAGGGCGCCCTGCAACTGCGCCAGCGCCTGAGCCACCGGCTCTGCCAAGGCCGCTGCGCGCGGCGTGGGCTGCATGCCGGCGGGCGTGCGCACGAACAGCGGGTCGTCCAGCAGGGTGCGAAGCCGCGCCAGCGCATTGCTGATGGCTGGCTGCGAGACGCCCATCAGCGCGGCGGTGCGCGACACCTGGCGCTGCTGCATCAGCTGCTGGAACACCACCAGCAGGTTCAGGTCGATCTGGTGCAGTTGAATCGACTTCATGCTGTATTGATACTGGTGATGTGCTGTATAGGCCAGATTCTATTGGCTGATGGCTTGAGCAAGATCATGATCGGCACCTCAACCGCTGAGCACCTCGCCCATGACCGACACCCTCACACTGCCCACCTGGGAAACCGACGGCACCCACCGCATCCCGTTTGGCGTCTACACCGACGAGCAGCTGCACCAGCGCGAACTTCAGCGCTTCTTCTACCAAGGCCATTGGTGCTACGTGGGCCTGGAGGCCGAGGTGCCGAACGCGGGCGACTACAAGCGCACCAGCATTGGCGAGCGCTCGGTCATCATGACCCGCAGCGCGGATGGCGAGATCCACGTGGTGGAGAACGTCTGCGCCCACCGCGGCATGCGCTTTTGCCGCGAACGCCACGGCAACAAGAAGGATTTCGTCTGCCCCTACCACCAGTGGAACTACTCGCTCAAAGGCGATCTGCAGGGCGTGCCCTTCCGGCGCGGTGTGCGCCAGGGCGGCAAGGTGAACGGCGGCATGCCAGCCGATTTCAATCCGGCCGACCATGGCCTGACCCAACTGAAAGTGGCCACGCGCGGCGGCGCGGTGTTCGCCTCGTTTGATGCGAATGTGGAGTCGTTCGAGGACTACCTGGGCCCCACCATCCTGGGCTACTACGACCGCTTGTTCAACGGCCGCAAGCTCAAGCTCTTGGGCTACAACCGCCAGCGCATCCCCGGCAACTGGAAGCTGATGCAGGAGAACATCAAGGACCCGTATCACCCCGGCCTGCTGCACACCTGGTTCGTCACCTTCGGCCTCTGGCGCGCCGACAACGAATCGGCGCTGAAGATGGACGCCCATCACCGCCACGCCGCCATGATCTCCACGCGTGGCCAGGGCGGCAAAGCCGAGCAGGTGACCAATGTGTCGAGCTTCAAGGAGAGCATGCAGCTGCACGACGCGCGCTTTCTCGACATCGTGCCCGAGCCCTGGTGGGGAGGCCCCACGGCGGTGATGACCACCATCTTCCCCAGCGTCATCCTGCAGCAGCAGGTGAACAGCGTCTCCACCCGGCAGATCGTGCCCGACGGCCACGGCGCCTTCAACTTCGAGTGGACGCACTTCGGCTTCGAGGACGACAACGAAGAGATGACGGAACGCCGCCTGCGCCAGGCCAATTTGTTCGGCCCGGCCGGCTTTGTTTCGGCCGACGACGGCGAGGTCATAGAGTTCTCGCAGGAGGCCTTCGAGAGCAAGCCGGGCCACCGGGCCGTGGCCGAGCTGGGCGGCCACGGGGTGGGCGAGACCGACCACATGGTCACCGAGACGCTGATCCGCGGCATGTACCGCTACTGGCGCGACGTGATGGAGGCCCCGCAATGAGCGCGCAGGACCTGTTCGATCTGTCGCAGCTGCACGCTGCCTACGCCGCCGCCGTGGACAACAGCGACTGGGACGCCTGGGTGGCCCTGTTTGCCGAGGACTGCGTCTACAAGATCATCCCGCGCGAGAATTTTGAGCGCGGCCTGCCGCTGGCCACGCTGGCCTTCGACAGCCAGGCCATGCTCAAGGACCGCGTTTACGCCATCCGTGAAACGCTGTTCCACGACCCCTACTACCAACGCCATGTGGTGGGCCTTCCGCGGCTGCTGGGCGAGGCGGGTGGCGTGCTGCGCTGCGAGGCCAACTACGCGGTTTTTCGCACCAAGCTCTCGGGCCTGAGCAGCGTGTTCAACGTGGGTCGCTATGTGGACCGCATCGTGCGCACACCCGAGGGCCTGAAGTTCGCCGAGCGGCTGTGCATCTACGACAGCGAAATGATCCCCAACTCACTCATCTACCCGGTATGAACGACACCTCCCCGAACAACTGGTCCGACGTGGCCGCGCTGGCCGACCTGTGGGACGGCGCCGGCATGGAAGTGCAGGCCGACGGCCGTGTGCTGGCGCTGTTCCGCGTGGGCGACGAGGTGTTTGCCACCGCCCCCATGTGCACCCACGGCGAGGCCAACCTCTGCGACGGCTTTGTGGAAGGCCACGAGGTGGAATGCCCCATGCACCAGGGCCGGTTCGATTTGCGCGACGGCACACCCATGTGCGCCCCGGCCTATGAGCCGCTCAAGACCTGGCCCGTGCGCATCGAAGGGGGCCGGGTGTTCGTGGCCCTGGGCTGACGGCACTGCCCTGGGGGCGGCGCGCGGGTGGCATGCCACCAGGGCCCATGCGGCCATGCTGGCCCGCCCACAATGGGCCGATGTCCATCGCCGCGCACCCCGCTCTGCCCCTGGTGGCCATCGCCACCGTGGGCCTGGGCGCCCTGGCGCCCGCCGGCCCGCTCGTCAGCCTGGCCTGCGCGGCCGTGCTGTTGCTGGCCGTGTTCGCGGCCGTGCACCACGCCGAGGTGGTGGCCCACCGCGTGGGCGAGCCCTTTGGCACGCTGGTGCTGGCGCTGGCCATCACGGTGATCGAGGTGGCGCTCATCCTCTCGCTGATGCTGGCCGGCGGCCCCCAGGTGGGCACACTGCCGCGCGACACGCTGTTTGCCACGGTGATGATCATCAGCACCGGCGTGGTGGGCCTGTGCGTGCTGGTGGGCGGCATCCACCACCGCGAGCAATCGTTCACCGTGGACGGCGTGGCGCCAGCCCTGGGCGCCCTGGTGGCCCTGTGCGGCCTCACCCTGGTGCTGCCGGTGTACACCACCAGCTCGGCCGAGGGCACCTACACAGGGGCGCAGCTGGTGTTTGTGGGCCTGGCCGCACTGGCTTTGTGGGTGGTATTCGTGTTTGTGCAGACGGTGAGCCACCGCGACTACTTTCTGCCGCCGGCCAGCCCGTCTGACCAAACCCGGCACGCCGAGCCACCCAGCCCCAAGCAGGCCGTGGCCAGCCTGGCGCTGATGGTGCTTGCCCTGGTGGCCGTGGTGGGCCTGGCCAAGCGCCTCTCGCCCGACATTGAGGGCTTTCTGGCCAGCGTGGGCGCCCCCAGGCCGGTGCTGGGCATCGTCATCGCGCTGCTGGTGCTGCTGCCCGAAACCACGGCTGCCGTGCGCGCGGCCCGCGTGAACCGCCTGCAGACCAGCATGAATCTGGCGCTGGGCTCGGCCATGGCCAGCATCGGCCTGACCGTGCCCGCCGTGGTGGCCGCGTCCATCTACCTCCAGCTGCCCCTGTTGCTGGGGCTGCAGGCCAAGGACCAGGCCATGCTGCTGATGACCTTTCTGGTCAGCGCCATCACCCTGGGCAGCGGGCGCACGCATGTGATGCAAGGGGCGGTGCACCTGGTCATCTTTGCGGCGTACTTGTTCCTGGCGTTGGTGCCTTGAGTTGACCGGTAGCGTGCACCGGTCGGCGTTCGGACAGCTGCGGACTTTGTCGGCAGGAAGTACTCGAACCTGCCATCACGGCCACAGGACGCCCGCCCGCGCACCGAGCAGCACTTGTCGAATCAGCTTCTTTCCGTTCGTCGATAAAGTACGAGGCGCACTCAGGCGGGGGCGTCCACTGGCCAACCCAACAGGAGTCAAGGCATGTCCTACATAGACGGTTTCGTGATTGCGGTTCCCACGGCCAACAGGCGGAAGTTCATCGAGCACGCGCGTCATTTCGACTCCCTGTTCATCGAGCTGGGAGCGATCCGTGTGATAGAGGGCTGGGGCGACGACGTCCCTGACGGCAAAGTCACCGATTTTCGCCGCGCGGTCCAGGCGACTGCTGAGGAAACGGTAGCCTTCTCGTGGGTCGAATGGCCGGACAAGGCCACGCGCGACGCCGCCATGAAGAAGATGATTGAAGACCCGCGCATGGACCCGTCCACACCCGGCAACCCGCCGATGCCCTTCGACGGCAAGCGCATGATCTTTGGCGGCTTCGAACAGGTGGTCGAAGTGAAGGCTTGAGCGACGGCACGAACCTGCACCTGGACGTGGGTAGCGCCACAGCGGGCGTTTGGTGCCGCGCAACAGCCCGTCCGCGACGATGCAGGTCCGATGGGCCGCTGCGGGGCGCCGAGTTCAGGGCAACGGATGTCGTTCAGGGTAGATTGCGGCAGCGCAGCCACCGCAGCAGACCAAGCGGTGAACCTTGCTGTCAATCGAACGCAGGCGCTGCCGCCACGGTCTTCGCCAGATTCCTCAAAGCCGGCAAGCAAGACCCGCAATTGGTACCGCACTTCAGCGTGGCCTGCAGATGCGCCATGCGCTCGCCCGCGCTGCCGGGGCAGGCTTGCAGCTCGGTGCGGATGGCCTCTTCGCTCACATTGAAGCAGGTGCACACCTGGGCGCTGCGCTGCGCGGCGGACTTGCTGGCCAGCGCGCCGGGGGCCAGCAGCTGGCGGCCTGGGGCGGGCAGGGTCTGGTCGGCTTCCAGCAGCGCGCGCAGCCAGGCTTCACCGGAGGCGTCGCCGGCCACCCAGAAGGCGGTGAGGCGCTCGGCGCCAGAGCTGTCGCGGGCCACGCGCAGTGCGCGTTGCTGGCCACGCTTGGTGTCCTGGTAGGCCAGCACGCCGTTCTGGCTCAGGCCCAGCGCGCTGCGCAGCGGGGCCAGCACTGCGTCGGGCAGGGCCTGCGCGGCGGCGGCGCGCAGCACCAGGCCCACGCGGCCCTGCGGGTCGTGGTTCAGGTCGGGCTCGCGGCCAAAGGGCAGCAGGCTGGCGGTGTCGAAGGCGGCCAGCGCGGGCTTGATCTGCTCGCGCAGCGCCAAGGCCTGGTCGGCCGGCAGCCAGGCCATGGCGGTCAGGCGCCAGGGCAGCTCTACCTTCTCCAGCTTCACGGCGGCGTGCTTGAGCTCGGGCTGTTTCGATTGCGGGCACAGCGCCGGGCTGGTCAACGCGTTCACGCCGGCGGATGCGAGACCCTGGGCGTCGTGGCCGCTCAGCACCTCTTCGCCCCAGTGCATGGCGATGAAGACCTGCGTGGGTGCCACGGCGGTGCTGGCGCGTGCGGGCAGCAGCACGCTGCCGCGCCGCGAGCTCACGCGCAGCAGCTCACTCTCGGCCACGCGCAGCCGGGCCAGGTCTTGCGGGTGCACCTCCACCACCGGCTCGCCGTCGTGGCCGTAGAGGCGGCCCAGCGTGCCGGTGCGGCTCATGCCATGCCACTGGTCGCGCAGCCGGCCGGTGATGAGGCTGAAGGGCCAGCGCGCGTCGCGCGGCTCGGCCAGCGCGGCGGGGGCCACATCGGCGAAGCGGGCGCGGCCGTCGGGCGTGGCAAAGCGCCCGTCGGCATACAGCCGGGCGCGGCCTTCGCGCTCACCCTCGCGCAGCGGCCATTGCTGCGGGCCTTGTGTTTCCAGCATGGCGTAGCTCATCCCGGTGATGTCCAGATCGCGGCCACGGGTGGAGGCGCGGTGCTCCAGCCAGACCGATTCGGGGGTGGGGTAGGTGAACAGCGCTTCGCGTTCGGGCGCGATGCGCTGGGCCACACGCCGTGCCACATCGGCGGCAATGGCCCAGTCGTGCCTGGCCTCGCCGGCCTCCGGCACGGCCGGGCGCACGCGGCTGATGCGGCGCTCGCTGTTGGTCACGGTGCCGTCCTTCTCGCCCCAGGTGGTGGCGGGCAGCAACAGATCGGCGTATCCGGTGGTGATGGTTGTGGCAAAGGCCTCTTGCACGATCACGAACTCGGCGCGCTGCAGCGCGCGGCGCACCGTGGCCTGGTCGGGCAGTGATTGCGCGGGGTTGGTGCAGGCTATCCACAGCGCCTTCATCTGGCCGTCGGCCGCAGCCTCGAACATCTCCACAGCCGTGAGGCCCGCTTTCTCGGGCACGCTGGGCACGCCCCACAGCGCGGCCACCTCGGCGCGGTGCGCAGGGTTGACCAGGTCGCGGTGGCCACTGAGCAAATTGGCCATGCCGCCCACCTCGCGCCCGCCCATGGCATTGGGTTGGCCGGTGAGGCTGAAGGGGCCGGCGCCGGGCTTGCCGATCTGGCCGGTGGCCAGGTGCAGGTTGATGAGGGCGGCGTTCTTGGCCGTGCCGCTGCTGCTCTGGTTAAGGCCCTGGCAGTACAGGCTGAGCGTGGCGGGGCTGGCGCCAAACCAGCGCGCGGCGGTGGCCAGGTCGTCTTCCTTCAGGCCGGTGAGGCGCGCGGTTTCCTTGGGCGTGAACTCGCGCACGCGGGCCTTCAACGCCTCGAAGCCGGTGGTGTGGGCGGCGATGTACTCAGGTTGGGTCAGCCCTTCCCACAACATCAAATGCAGCAGGCCGTGGCACAGGGCCACGTCGCTGCCGGGCAGCAGTTGCAGATGCAGGTCGGCCTGTTCGGCGGTCTCGGTGCGGCGCGGGTCGGCCACGATCCACTTCTGCGCGGGGTTGGCGCGCCTGGCGTCTTCCAGCCGGCGGAACAGCACCGGGTGGGCCCAGGCCATGTTGCTGCCGGTGATGAACACCGTGTGCGCATGGGCCAGGTCTTCATAGCTGCAGGGCGGGGCGTCGGCCCCCAGCGTGGCCTTGTAGCCGGCCACCGCGCTGCTCATGCACAAACGCGAGTTGCTGTCGATGTGGTTGCTGCCCAGCAGGCCCTTCACCAGCTTGTTGAAGACGTAATAGTCTTCCGTGAGCAGCTGACCCGAGATGTAGACGCCAATGGCGTCGGGGCCGTGGGCCTGGTGGATGGCGGCGAGCTTGCTGGCTGCCAGGTCCAGCGCTGTGTCCCAGGCGATGGGTTGCGGCGCGGCGCCGCGTTGCAAACGCTGCAGGGGTTGCAGCAAGCGGGTCTGGCGGGTGACGCCTTCGCTGGCGGTAAGGTGCAGCGTGGAGCCCTTGGTGCACAGGCGCCCGAAGTTGGCGGTGTGGTCGGGGTCGCCACGCACGCCGGTGATCTGCGCGCCATTGCTTTCGATGATCACGCCGCAGCCCACGCCGCAGTAGGGGCAGGTGCTTCGTGTCTGCCCCTCGTCCAAGGTGTACCTTGGCCGGTCCCCCCAGGGGACTGCGGGCCGGCTTGGGGCGGCCCGGCGCTCGTCCCGCTCGCTCGACAGAGGACGGTTCATGCTGCAACAGCTTCAGGCCGCGCAGCCGCGCTTGGCCGGGCCGGCCACCGGCAGAGGCAGGTCGGTGCCCAGCGTGGCCAGCTCGTCGGCGCGCAGCGAGATCTGGCCGTCCACCACCTGCACCGCAAACTTGGGGCTACAGCCCACGTCGGGCGCGGCGGCCACGCCGTCGCACAGGGCGATGTTCCAGTTGTGCAGCGGGCAGGCCACGCTCTCGCCAAAGACGATGCCCTGGCTCAGCGGGCCGCCCTTGTGCGGGCAGCGGTCGAGCAGCGCAAAGACCTTGTCGCTGCCGGTGCGGAAGAGGGCCACGGCGGCGCCCTTCTCGCGGGCCACGCGGCGCGAGCCCAGCACGGGGATGTCTTCTATGCGGCAAATGGGGGTCCAGGTGCTGCTCATGATGGGGTGGCCTCCAAGGCGGGCGTGCTGGTGGACGCGCTTGCGGATGCGCTGGTGGATGTATCAACGGCGATGGGGATGAACTGCCGCGTGTCCACGCGGGCCTTGTCGAAGTCGAACCAGGGGTCGGGTTCACCGTCCAGCGCAAACTGCAACTCGGCCCACAGCGCCTTGCGGCCTTCGGCGTCGTCCAGAATGCGCGCCTTCACATGGTCCATGCCCACGCGGCTGACGTAGTGCACGGTGCGCTCCAAGTACCAGCCTTCCTTGCGGTAGAGCTGCATGAAGGCGCCGGTGGTCTCCAGCACTTCGTCGGCGGTCTTCAGCTTGGTGAAGAAGTGCGCCACCTCGGTCTTGATGCCGCCGTTGCCGGCGATGTACATCTCCCAGCCGCTGTCCACGCCGATGATGCCCACGTCCTTGATGCCGGCTTCGGCGCAGTTGCGCGGGCAGCCGCTGACGGCGAACTTCACCTTGTGCGGCGCGTACATGCGCCACATGGCGCGCTCCAGGTCCTTGCCCATCTGGGTGCTGTCCTGCGTGCCCATGCGGCACCACTCGCTGCCCACGCAGGTCTTCACCGTGCGCAGCGCCTTGGCGTAGGCGTGGCCGCTGGGCATGCCGATGTCTTTCCACACGGCCACCAGGTCTTCCTTCTTCACGCCCAGCAGGTCGATGCGCTGGCCGCCGGTGACCTTGACGGTGGGGATCTGGTACTTGTCCACCACGTCGGCAATGCGGCGCAGCTCGTTGGCCGTGGTCTCGCCGCCCCACATGCGCGGGATGACGCTGTAGGTGCCGTCCTTCTGGATGTTGGCATGGGCGCGCTCGTTGATGAAGCGGCTCTGCGGGTCGTCCTGGGCCTCCTTGGGCCACGAGCTGATGAGGTAGTAGTTGATGGCCGGTCGGCAGCTGGCGCAACCGTTGGGGGTTTTCCAGCCCAGCGTGTTGAACACCGCATCGGTCGAGATCAGATGCTCCTTGAAGATCGCGTCGCGCACCGCCTGGTGGCCCAGCTCGGTGCAGCCGCACATGGGCTTGAGCTTGGGCGTGGCGGAATAGTCGCCCCCGGCCGTGAACATGATGAGCTGCTCCACCAGGCCGGTGCAGCTGCCGCAGCTGGCGCTGGCCTTGGTGTGCTTGCGCACTTCGTCCAGCGTGAACAGGCCCTTGTCCTTGATGGCCTTGCAGATGCTGCCCTTGGTCACGCCGTTGCAGCCGCACACTTCATCTGTGTCGGCCATCGCCGCAGTTTTGTTGTGGCCCTGGTGGCCCACGTCGCCGATGTTGGAAGTTGTGAAGTGTTGGCCGAACATCAGCTTGTCGCGGATGTCGTGCAGCGTGCGGCCTTCGCGCAGCAGCTTGAAGTACCAGCTGCCGTCCACGGTGTCGCCGTACAAACAGGCGCCCACCAGCTTGTCGTCCTTGAGCACCAGCTTCTTGTAGACGCCGCCGTTGGGGTCGGAGAGCACGATCTCTTCCGTCCCCTCGCCGCCCATGAAGTCGCCGGCGCTGAACAGGTCGATGCCGGTCACCTTCAACTTGGTGCTGGTCTGGCTGCCGGTGTAGCGGCCGATGCCGAACTCGGCCAAATGCGTGGCGCAGACCTTGCCCTGTTCGAACAGCGGCGCCACCAGGCCGTAGGCAATGCCGCGGTGCGCGGCACATTCGCCCACCGCCCAGATGCGGGCATCGGTGACGGTTTGCAGCGTGTCGGTGACGACGATGCCGCGGTTCACCAGCAGGCCGGCGGCCTCGGCCAGCGCGGTGTTGGGGCGGATGCCGGCGGCCATCACCACCAGGTCGGCCAGCACTTCGCTGCCGTCCTTGAACTTCACCGCCCGGACCCGACCGTCCTCCCCGGCCACCAGCGCCTGGGTTTGCGCGCCCATCATGAAGTTCAGGCCACGGCTCTCCAGCGACTGCTGCAGCAGCTTGCCGGAGACGTCGTCGAGCTGGCGCTCCATCAGCCACGGCATGATGTGCACCACGGTGACTTTCATGCCGCGCCGCATCAGGCCGTTGGCGGCCTCCAGGCCCAGCAGGCCGCCGCCGATCACCACCGCATGCCTGTGGGTCTTGGCGGTCTCGATCATCGTGTTCGTGTCGGCAATGTCGCGGTAGGCGATCACGCCCAGCAGGTCTTTGCCCGGCACCGGCAGCATGAAGGGCACCGAGCCGGTGGCGATGAGCAGGCGGTCGTAGTCGGCCTCCGTTCCATCGGCGGCCATCACCTTGCGCTTCACCCGGTCGATCTGCGTCACCGTCTTGCCCAGGTGCAGCGTGATGCCGTGCTCGGCATACCAGCTCAGCGGGTTGAGGATGATCTCGTCCATGGTCTGCTCACCGGCCAGCACGGGCGAGAGCAGGATGCGGTTGTAGTTCGGGTGCGGCTCGGCCCCGAACACAGTGATGTCGTACAGGTCGGGCGCGATCTTCAGCAGCTCTTCCAGCGTGCGCACACCGGCCATGCCGTTGCCGATCATCACGAGCTTCATCTTCTTCATGACGGGCTCCTGCTCAAGCGGCCACTTTTTCCACATGCGCATGGCGCGTGTAGAGAAACTCGATCACGGCCTTGCGGGCGTGCACATAAGTGGGGTCTTCGGCCAGGGCCACGCGGTCGCGCGGGCGGGCCAGGGTGACGGGCAAGATCTCGCCGATGGTGGCCGAGGGGCCGTTGGTCATCATCACGATGCGGTCGGACAGCAGCACGGCCTCGTCCACGTCGTGCGTCACCATCACCACGGTGCTCTGGGTGCGGGCCACGATCTTCAACAGTTCGTCTTGCAGCTTGGCGCGGGTCAGGGCGTCGAGCGCACCAAAGGGCTCGTCCATCAACAGCACCTTGGGCTCCATGGCCAGCGCCCGGGCGATGCCCACGCGCTGCTTCATGCCGCCCGAGATCTCCTGCGGACGCTTGTGCGTGGCGTGCGTCATGCCCACCAGCTCCAGCGCGGCGGCGGTGCGCGCCTTCAGCTGGGCCTTGGTCTCGGTGGCGGCGAACACGCGCTCCACCGCCAGGTAGACGTTGTCGAAGCAGGTGAGCCAGGGCAGCAGCGAATGGTTCTGGAACACCACGGCGCGCTCAGGCCCGGGGGCGCTGATCTCGCGGTTGTCGCACAGCAGCACGCCCTGGGTGGCCTGCAGCAGCCCGGCGATCAGGTTCAGCAGCGTGGACTTGCCGCAGCCCGAATGGCCGATCAGCGTGACGAACTCGCCCTTGTGGATCTGCAGGGCTATGCTCTGCAGCGCTTGGAACGGGCCCTTGCGGGTTTGAAAGGTGACTTCGGCACCTTGCACTTCGATGAATGCGGTCATGGTCGTGATCCTTGTGCTGTGGGTGCTGTTCAGTCGTACGAAAACCGCTTGGCCAGCAACATCAGGAACTGCTCGAGCAGCAGGCCCACGATGCCGATCACGAAGATGGCGATGATGATGTGCTGCACGTTGAGGTTGTTCCACTCGTCCCAGACCCAGAAGCCGATGCCGACACCGCCGGTCAGCATCTCGGCCGCCACGATCACCAGCCAGGCCGTGCCCACCGACAGGCGCACGCCGGTCAGCATGTAGGGCAGCACCGAGGGGAACAGGATGCGGGTGATGACCTTCCACTCGCTGAGGTTGAGCACCTTGGCCACGTTCAGGTAGTCCTCGGGCACGCGCTGCACGCCCACCGCGGTGTTCACCACCATGGGCCAGATCGAGCAGATGAAGATGGTCCAGATGGCGGCCGGGTTGGCGCTCTTGAACACCAGCAAGCCAATGGGCAGCCAGGCCAGCGGCGACACCGGCTTGAGCAGGCTGATCAGCGGCGAAACCATGCGGCTCAAGAAGGTGAAGCGCCCGATCATGAAGCCCAGCGGGATGCCCACCAGCGCGGCCAGGCCAAAGCCCACCGCCACGCGCTCCAGCGAGGCCAGGATGTTCCAGCCTATGCCCTGGTCGTTCGGCCCGTTGCTGTAGAACGGGTGGGCGAACAGCTCGGTGGCCGAGGCCCAGGTCTGTGCCGGCGTGGGGAAGGCCGTGGACTTGATGGTCAGCAGCGCCCACACGCCGATCATCAGCCCCAGGCCGATGATGGGTGGCAGCACCTGCAGCCACAGGCCGCGCCAGTCGAACGGGATGCGTGCGGGCTTGGCTGCCATGGCCACGGGCGTGGCGGCGGGGGCCGGTGCAGCCGCAGTGGCACTGGTGGTGGGCATGACAGTCTCTAGCGGCGAATGGAAAACGGCACTGACCATGGGGGTCTCCTGCGGTGCGTGAAAACGATCAGGCGCGAACCTTGAACCCGTCGGCGTACTTCTTCGGGTCCTTGCCGTCCCAGACCACACCGTCGATCAGCTTGGATGAGCGCATCACGTCCTTGGGCACGCTGATCTTCATGGCCGAGGCGACCTGTTTGTACAGATCGACCTGGTTGATCTGCTTGGCCACGCCCAGGTAGTCGGGGTGGTCCTTCAGCAAGCCCCAGCGCTTGTGCTGGGTGAGAAACCACATACCGTCCGACAGGTAGGGGAAGTTCACCGCGCCGTCGTTGAAGAACTTCATGTGGTTGGGGTCGTCCCAGGTCTTGCCCATGCCGTTCTGGTAGCGGCCCAGGATGCGCTGGTTGATGGCATCGACACTGGTGTTGATGTAGGCCTTCTGCGCCACGGTCTCGGCCATCTTCATCTTGTTCTGCAGGCTGGCGTCGATCCAGCGGCTGGCTTCCAGCACGGCCATCATCACGGCGCGCGCCGTGTTGGGGTATTTCTTGACGAAGTCGGCCGTGGTGCCCAGCACTTTCTCCGGGTGGTCCTTCCAGACGTCCTGCGAGGTGGCAGCCGACACGCCGATGCCATCGACGATGGCACGGTGGTTCCAGGGCTCACCCACGCTGAATCCGTCCATGTTGCCCACGCGCATGTTGGCCACCATCTGCGGCGGCGGCACCACGATGCACTTCACGTCCTTCATGGGGTTCACGCCGGCCGAGGCCAACCAGTAGTAGAGCCACATGGCGTGGGTGCCGGTGGGGAAGGTCTGGGCAAAGGTGTATTCGCGGGGCTCCTTCTTCATCAGGCCCACCAGGCCGTTCAGGTCGCTGGCGCCCTTGTCGGCCAGCGCCTTGGACAGCGTCAGGCCCTGGCCGTTGTTGTTCAGGGTCATCAGCACGGCCATGTCCTTCTTGGGGCCCGCGGTGCCCAGGTGCACGCCATAGACCAGGCCGTACAGCACATGGGCCATGTCGAGTTCGCCGCTGACCAGCTTGTCGCGCACGCCGGCCCAGGATGCTTCCTTGGTGGGGATGATCTTGATGCCGTACTTCTTGTCGAAGCCCAGCACCGAGGCCATCACGATGCTGGCGCAGTCGGTCAGCGGGATGAAGCCGATGCGCACTTCCTCTTTCTCGGGGGCGTCCGACCCAGCGGCCCAGGCACCGCCGGGCAATGCACTGCTGGCGCCGATGGCCGCAGCGCCAGCGGCCTGCAGCAATTGCCGGCGGCTCAAGCCCTCCAGCCGGTCGGAAGCGCCGGGGTTGAGTTCACGCGAGAACAAAGGCGAGTGCTTGGGCGTGTTCATCGTGGTTCCTTGCAGAGTCAGAAAGAAAAGAAAAGCGAAGCCAAAAGCAAAAAGGCGCCCGACGACCCGGGCCGTGAAGCCTGGTCTGTCGGACGCCTTTGTCCAGATCCTTGGAACCCTTCCGGTTCCCGGCGGCCCTCCGTTGGGCCACGCTTTCAACTACGCAATCGCTGTGCCAGGGTTTTGGCGGGCCGGGGATGCGCCGAAGCACCAATTTCGCACCAAGCCGGCGTGCTGGCGTTGTGCAGTGCACCAAGTCAAGGCGCGCCGCTGTCATGGCTGCCGCCCTCGTCATTCCCGCGCAGGCGGGAATCCATGCCTTGCGTTGACGCCATGGATCCCCGCCTTCGCGGGGATGACACCACGTTGCGTGATCAGCCGAACAGTGCCGCCATGTCCAGCAGCCGGCGCGAGACCTCGGCGATGCTCAGGCTCTGATTCATCGCCGTGCTGCGCAACCGCGCATAGGCCTGTGGCTCGGCCAGGCCGTGGCGCTGCATCAGCAGAGCCTTGGCGCGGTCCACCACCTCGCGCTCGGCGGCCTTGCTGGCCAGTTGCGAGCGCGCGGCGGCCAACTCGCCGCGCAGCACCTGCTCGTGCTCGAAGCGTGCGATGGCCACGTCGATCACCGGCCGCACCCGCTCGGGCGCCAGCCCGGCCACCACATAGGCCACCACGCCCACGGCCATGGCCTCGCGCACATGGGCTGGGTCATGCTCTTCGGTGAACAGCACGATGGGGCGCGGCGCGTCCTGCGTGGCCCATACCACGTGCTCGATGGCGTCGCGCGCGCCCGATTCGGCGTCCACGATCAACACATCGGGCGCCAGCGCGCCCAGTTTCTCGGGCAGCTGGGCATCGGCGCCCAGCACGCCGGCAATCTCGTAGCCGCCCTCCCGCAGCCCCCGCACCAGATCGCGCAGGCGCAAGGCCTCGGCCCAGCCATCATCGTCAGACAGGTCGGGCACGTTGGCGGCCATGGTGATCACGGCCAAGCGGAGCGGGGTGGAGTGGGGCACGCCTCTGCCGGATGCAAGTTGCGCGCCTGTGCTTTTGGCGGGCAGGTGACGCGCATAGCAGCCGGCCATGGTGACCGCATTGCCGTCATTCCCGCACATCGCCTCGTCATTCCCGCGAAGGCGGGAATCCAGGTTTTTCGACCTGTTGTGCCGCCCCGGCTGGCCGCCTGGCGCGGGCACAGCGGAAGCCAAAGACATGGATTCCCGTTTTCACGGGAATGACGAAACCACCCTTTGCGGCCGGCAGCTTTGCGTCGAGAACAGTCACCGCTTACGAGATGCTCTCCAGCCGCTCTGGCTGCAGCGCCCCGTCAAGCGAAACTTACCAGCACCACGCTGTCGCTGTCGAAACTGCCCCAGGCGGGCTGGCCCGCCTGCAGTGCTTGGGCGCGGCTGGCGGGCACGTTGGCCTCCAGCCGCTGGCCGCTGGGCAGTTGCAGGCTCACGCCCCAATGCGCACTGCCTGGGCGCAGCTCGGCCACGCTGCCGGCCAGCAGGTTGCGGCCGGGCATGGCGCGTGGCAGCTTGGCGCGCACGTCCACCCACGGCGCCTTGATCAGCGCATGCAGCGCGCCGCCCAGCGCCAGGCCCATGCTGCGGGCCGATTCGGGCGTGATAGTGGCCACTATGCGCTCGCCCGCCACGCCGTGCTCATCAACCAGGCTCAGCACCACATCGACCAGGCCGCCCCGGTCGCTCAGCGACGCTACCTCGCAGGCGTATTGGTTGCGCGCGCTGGTGCGCATGGTCATGCGGCGTATCAGCGTGCGCATCGCCGGAGCGTCGCCCTCGGCGGGCAGACTGGGCAGACGGTTCAGCACGTCCTGCTGCGAGCTTTCCATGGCCCGGTACAGCGCGATCAGCTGGAGCGCGTAGGCTGTCAGGCGTGTGCCGCCACCGCCGGCACCGCCGGTGCTGCGCACCACCAGTGGCTCGGGGCTGTGCTGGTTCATGGCGTCCAGCGCGTCCCAGGCGGCCTTGTACGAGAGCGGCACTTCGCGCGCGGCGCGGTTGAGCGAACCGCACTGGTGGATGGCTTCGAGCAGGCGGATGCGGCTGTCGCTCAGCACGGCGCCCAGCGGGGTTTCCAGCGAGATGCTGCCCTTCAGCAGGGCTCGGCGGGGGGCGGTGCGGCGTGAGGTGGCCATCCGGAAGATGCAGGGATTCGATGAGTGTTCAGTGCGTGGCCACGGTCGTCAGGCGTAGCGACTCGGCCATCGCCACGGGCGAGATCGCAAGCTCATCCAACGGCACTTGGCGGCCATAGCGCTCAAGCACCTTGGCTTGCACTGCAGGGTCGGCGAGCTGAAATGATCGTATCGGCTCTGGTTCGCCGATGCGAAGGCCAACGCCGCGCTCGTAGATCTTCCAAACCAATTCGGAGCAGTAGATGCGCTGGTCAGACCATTCGAAGCGCAGGTCATAGGGCTTGCCCAGCAAGGCCTGGGCCTCGGTGCGCATGCGAGCCAGCACGGTGGGTGTCAGCACGACATCGGCATCGCGCAGGCGCTTGACCACGTAATGTCCGTTGATACCTCGAGCCACCCATGGCGCCAGCGGCGTGTAGCGCACGCTGGCCGCAGCCTCCAGCACCATGGGCCGGCCATGGTGCACAAAAACTATCCCCATGTGGCTGTAGCGAGAACCGGTGGCCCGCTGCACCGCCAGGCTTTGCGCTGAGCGCGAAGTCTGAAAGATCAGGTCGCCGTCACGCAGCGTGGGGGTGGCTGCGGCATCGGCAGGGCCACCAAGGGCAAGTGCCAAAAGCAGCGATGGATGGATGGCGTGCATATGCAGGCCATTTTGACGCCGACTTGGGTGGGGTGCCCCCTCGGCCCGAGAACCTAGGCCATCGTGGAGGCTCCACCGATTGGTGACACGCTCGCCCTCAGCACCATGATGTCGCGGCGTCGCGCGTTGTTCCTGCTGCGGGGCAGACCCGATCCGCTGGGCTTTCCCGGCACGGCCGACGTGTCGTTCAACGGCTCGGCCCTGCGCGGCATGTGGCCGGTGCGTTGTGTGTTGTCGTTCTTCTTCAACACCACCGTGCTGGTCCTGACGATCAACATCGTGGCCGGCCTGTTTTGAGGTCGGGCCGGCGTCTGCCGCCGTCACAATGCGCCGCATGACGCTGGCCCCGGTATCCACCTCCCTGGTTCGTTGCGGCCCACTGCTGGCGGTGCTGCTGCTGGCCATCGCACTGGCAGCCTGCACTTCGGCCCCCAAGCGCCCGGCGGCTGCGGCCGGCCCCCCGCGCACCGAGGCCGTAGTCGCCACCCCCGGCAAAGACGGCCCGCCGCTAGACCGCAGCGTCGACCCCCTGCAGGTGCCCGACGCCGAGCCCCGCATCGAGCCCATCCGCCTCGGTGGACCCAACAAGCCCTACGAGGTGGCGGGTCAGACCTATGTGCCCGCCGCCGGCGATGTGCCAGTGGTGGAGCGCGGCCTGGCGTCCTGGTACGGCCGGCTTTTCCATGGCCGGCGCACCGCCAGCGGCGAGGTCTACAACATGAACGCGATGACGGCCGCCCACCGCACCATGCCCATCCCCAGCTATGCGCGGGTGCGCAATCCGGCCAGTGGCCGCGAGGTGATCGTGCGGGTGAACGACCGAGGACCCTTCGTGGCGGGCCGGGTGATCGACCTGTCCTATGCCGCCGCCGTCAGGCTGGGTGTGCAGAACGGCGTGGCGGCGGTGGAGATCGAGCGCATCACCCACGAGCAGATCCGCGCCGGCCTGCCCGGGCGCACGAGCGACACGGCACTGGTGGCCGCACCCGCAACCAAGTCCGCCGCAGCGCCCTTGGCTGCGCTGGAGGTGCCAGCCGCCATGCCTGCGCCCATGCCGACGGCCGTGACCACGCCTGTGTCCCTGCCGATGGCTGAGGCCACGGTGGCCGAGCTGCCCGCTGCCCCTGCTTCCGCCATCCCATTGCCCACCGCCCAGCCGCCCATCATGATGGGCGAGCGGGCACGCGCACTCACGGCGGCGGCTGCCGGCTACTGGCTTCAACTTGGCGCATTTGCCAAGGGCGAGGGCGCCTATGGCTTTCAGAAGCGCGTGGCGGCCGAGCTGGACTGGCTCTCGCCGCTGCTGACCGTGTTTGCCGAAGGCGGTATGCACCGTTTGCAAGCCGGCCCCTACCCCAGCCGCGAGCAGGCCCGCGAGGCGGCCGAGCGGGTGCGCACCGCCTTGCAACTGGTGCCGGTGGTTGTGGAGCGGCGCTGAGTGGTACACCCGGCCGCGAATTGCCGCAGCCACTCTCCGAGAAGGTGCTCAGGCCGCTGAGTGAGCTGAGGACGCCGGGCGACGGCACCGTTCGTCGCGGTGGCCTGCAGTTCGTCGCCGACCGGCCCGGCTGTGTCGCACGGGCCACCGGCCCGTGGCCGGGCTGCTTACAGTGCAACCATCGCACCGTTTTCGTTGCACAGCACCATGACCCAGCCCCAACCCCTCTTCACCGACCAGGTCATCGACGCCTGGCGGCGCTTCTCGGCCGCCTGCGTGCGGGGCTTCCACGCCTACGGCACCTGGCTGGCGGGCATCAGCTGGGGCCGCTTCATCTTGCTGGCCGTGGCCTTTCTGATCGTGGTGGCCATTGTTTCCGACATGCCGCCCTTCAGCTGGAAGTACACCGAGACCGTGGTGGTGGATTCGCCCAATGTCTCCATGGGTGGCAAGAAGCTCCACATACCCACCCCGCCCATGCCGCCCGTGGTGCCGCGCATCCGCATCGAGAAGGGCGCCGACGCCAAGGGCAAGGGCGTGGACATCTCCATCGGCGAGGATGGCATCCACATCAGCTCGGGCGGCAAGGCGGCCTCGGCCGCAGCGACCGAAGCGGAGGGGGCTGCCTCCGGCGCCTCTCTGGGCCGCGACAAGGGCAACTTCACGATCGATGCCAGTGACAAGGGTGTGCGCATCGTGGTGCCGCCTGACGCCAACTCCGAGGATGTGAAGGCCGCCGTGGAAGAGGCCCGCCAGGCCATCGTCGAGGCCATGGACGAGGCCCGCAAGGCCCAGGCCGAGGCGGCAGCCGAAGCGGCCCAGGCGCAGGCTGAAATGGCCGCTGAGGCGGCCGCTGCGGCCGAGAACGGCGGCACCCGCATCCGCACCCACACCGTGAGCTACGGAGAATCGCTTCCGCCTTTTGCCTTCATGCTGATCCTGCTCTCGGCCTTGCTCAAGGCCACCTACAAGGGTCGCTTGCAGGCCGAGGTGAAGGCGGCCCAGGCCACCGAGACGGCCGAGGCCGAATCGCTCAAGCGCCAGGTGATGGAGGCGCGCATGGCGGCGATGCAGGCGCAGGTGGAGCCGCACTTCCTGTTCAACACGCTGGCCTCGATCGACCACCTGATCGAGACCGACCCGGCCCGCGCCAGCCAGATGCAGAAGAACCTCATCGCCCTGCTGCGCGCCAGCATGCCCACCATGCGCGACACCGGCCAGAACCCCGATGGCGCCGTGCGCGACCTGGGCCGCGAACTGGCCGTGGTGCGGCCCTATGTGGAAATCCTGAAGGTGCGCATGGAAGAGCGGCTGGACGCCAGCATTGCCGTGCCCGATGGCCTGCTGTCGGCCGAGTTCCCGGCCATGATGATCCAGACCCTGGTGGAGAACGCCATCCGCCACGGCCTGGAGCCCAAGGCCGAAGGCGGCAAGCTACTGGTGCGCGCCGAGATCGTGCACGGCAAGCTGACCGTCACCGTGGCCGACACGGGCGTGGGTTTTGGCAATGCCGCCACCGCCGGCACCGGCGTGGGCCTGGCCAACATCCGCGAGCGGCTGCAGCTGCTGCACGGCCGGCAGGCCACGCTCACTGTCACCGCCAACCAACCCAGCGGTACCGTGGTGTGCATCACCGTGCCATACCGCAGCGTGGGCAATGGCCCCGAGGCGGAACCCGCCACAGGAGCCAGCGCATGAGACCAGGCGCACATCAACCACGCATCGGGCGAGCCCTGCTGGCGGCGCTGTGCCTGCTGGCCCTGGCCTGGGCCGTGGCGGCCGCAGCGACCGCCTTGGGCGATTGGCGCGCCGCCGCCAGCGATTGGCGCCTGGTGGTGAACGGCGAAGACATCATCACACCCGAGCTGCTGGGCAGCGCGTTCAGCGGTGCCAACCTGGTGGGCATCGTCATCGGCCTGGCCGCAGCCTTGGTGGCCGCCGTGCTGGCGCTTCTGGTGGTGCCGGTGACCTTGCTGCTCGTTTTGGGGCTGCTCGCCCTGGTGCTGCTGGTCAGCGTGGGCCTGCCCTTGCTGGTGGCGGCCGCCGTGCTGGCCGTGGTGCTATCGCCGCTGTGGCTGCTGGTGATGCTGCTGTTGTGGGCACTGCGCCCGGCGCGCCGCCAAGCTAGCATCGCGGCATGAACACCGCTGCATCTGCCCGGGCCGTGCTGGCCGACGACGAGCGCCTGATGCGCGAGCAACTCCGCAGCCGCCTGGCCGAGGCCTGGCCCGAGCTGCAGATCGTCGCCGAGGCCAAGAACGGCGCCGAGGCCGTGGCCCTGGTGGACGAGAACCGGCCGGACGTGGTGTTTCTCGACATCCGCATGCCCGGCATGACCGGCGTGGAGGCTGCCAAGCAAATCGCCCAGATGGACGTGGGCGACGAGGGCTGGCTGCCAGAGATCGTCTTCATCACCGCCTATGACCAGTACGCGGTGGAGGCCTTCGAGCAGGGGGCGGTGGACTATGTGCTCAAGCCCGCCGAGCGCGAGCGCCTGAAGCTCACCGCCGAGCGCCTGCAGCGCCGGCTGGCCGCACGCCAGGGCGGTGGCGATGCCGCCGCCGAGCCCGCCGCCTCGCTGCAAAAATTGCTGCACACGCTGAGCGCGCAAGGTGCGGGTGGCACGGCGCCGCGCCCAGCCAACCATTTGAAGTGGATCCAGGCCACGGTGGGTCAGGCGATACAGATGATCCCGGTGGACGACGTGCTGTTCTTCGTCAGCGACGAGAAATACACCCGGGTGCAGACGGCCACGGTGGAGGCCCTGATCCGCAAGCCCATCAAGGAGCTGGTGGACGAGCTCGACCCCGAGCGCTTCTGGCAGATCCACCGCTCGGCGCTAGTGGCGGTGACGGCCATTGCCAGCGTGTCACGCGATTTCCGCGGCCGCCAGATCGTGGCGGTAAAGGGCCACTCCCAGAAGCTCGAAGTGAGCCGCAGCTACAGCCATTTGTTCAAGGGGATGTGAGGGTTGGTGCCTATCGGGCGAGTTCCAGGCCGTAGGTGCTGGTGGTGCCCACGGAGCCGCTGACGAAGTTGACGCGGGCGTAGACGAACACAGCGGCTGCAGAGGCGTTCTTCCAGTTCACGGTCTCGGTCAGGCCCAGGCTGCGTGCCGAAAACACCAGCACCACGCCGTTGGGTTCGCGCAGATCCAGGTTGTAGTTCGAGGCGATGTTGGAGTTCAGCCGCGCCTTGAGCGTGGTGCCGGCCGGCACGCTGAACTTGTAGAAGTCCACTTCGGCCGGCACGGCGCTGCCCAGGTAGGCCGTCTCACGCTGGCGACTGCGTCAACCATGCCGATGCCGCAGTTGCTGCAGGCCACGTCGATTTCATCGGGCGTGAGCTTGGGGTTGGGCGAGTGCCTCAGCGCCGCCACGCCGGCCAAGTGGGTGCGATGCCAGCTGCGCTGGCCGCTGCTGCAGCCTTCGCCACGGTCGCTGGCGTCGCCGTCGCGGCCGTCGTCGTTGGCTATGGTGGTGTCGGTGACGAAGTCGTAGCCTGGCACGATGTTGGCTGCCAGGTCGGCATGCGGGCGGTAGCCGGTGTCGAGCACGCCCACGACCACGCCGCTGCCGGTGGACAAGTCCCAGGCGCCGGGCAGGCGCATGCCGGCGGTGGCTTCAAAGTGGCCCCACTGCTGCGCATACATGGGGTCGTTGGGAGTGGCCAGGGCCTGCAGTAGCACCTCGGGCTCGGCGTACAGCAGGCTGGGGTCGGCCGCCATCACGCTGTGTGCCCAAGCTGCCATCCTTGTACTTGACGATCAGCCGGTCGGTGGTGGCCACTGCGGCCTGGGACAGGGTGGCGGAAAGGGCCGGTGGTGCCGCCAGCTTGGCGATCAGGCCAGCCAGCAGCAGGCTGGTGGCGGCAGTCATCTGGCGTTGGCGCCATGGGCGCAGGGGGTGGGCGGCGGATGGCCGGGCATGGAGGACCCCGATTCGTCCAGCAGCGGAGTGAGTAAACGCTTATCAGATTTGATCCTGTGCGGCTTTTGGCGCAGGCGCAGGCAGCGAGGCACCGATCAGACCCTGTGCACACCAGTAGCTGGCCAGCACCCACAAGCTGGCGGCAGGCAGCGGCGTGGCGAAGCGGTTGGTGGCCAGCAGGGCGTCCGACAGCATGAAAAGCGCACCACCGGCGGCTGCCCGCAGTGCCAGGTCAGCCCCCGCCGAGCCCCACCGGGTGCGCCACTGGCTGGCCGCTTGGGCTGCCATGCCGGCCAGCGCCAGCACGTACACCGCCACCGGCCCGCGCAGGGCTGCCGGCACGCCCGGCCACAGCGCGCTCAGCACACCTGCGGCCACCGCCGCGTAGGCGGCTGCTGCCATCGGCCAAGCCAACCAAGAGGTGCCTCGGGTGAAGGCCACCAGATAGCAGAGATGGGCCAGCAGAAAGCTCACCAGCCCGGGCAGAAAACCCCGCTCGGGCCACATCAGCGCCACATCGCCACACCACGACATGGCCAGCCCAGTCAGCAGCCAAGGCCGCTGCGCCATGCCCACGCCGCGTGGCCAGGCCCAAGCGATCAGCAGCGCGGTGGTGAGCGGCTTGAAGGCGAAGTTCAGCCACGGCTGGTTCAGGGCCCAGGGGGCAGAGGCGATGGCCCCCACCGCGCACAGCGCAGCCAGCCAGGGAAGTGAACGTTGCATGGTGTGGAGCGTGCCGGTGTCCGCCAGTGTGGACGGTGCGGGCTGTCGCCGCCATCGGGTTCAAGCCGGGTACATCAAACCCGAAGTGGACGGGTTTCCCGCGTACGATGGCCCGACCAGGCAAAGGCTTGGCAGCCGTCGAGCACGACGCGTTTTGACTCTGCAGACCCCAGGACGATGAGCGAGCCGCTGTACACCCCCACGCCCTTGCCGGTGCCGCCCTCGTTGCTGGGCGAATCGCCGTTCTGGCACCCCGACGAAGCGGCACTGTACTGGTGCGACATTCCCGGCAAGGCCTTGAACCGCTACTGCCCGGCCAGCGCCTGCCACGACCAGTGGCATTTCGACTGTGAACCCGCCAGTTGCGCGCCCCTGATGGGTGGCGACCTGCTGCTGGCCATGCGCGACGGGCTTTGGCGCTTCAGCCCCACCAGCGGCCAGCGCAGCTTGCTTGCATCGCCGCCCTACAACCCGGCCAACGAGCGCTTCAACGACGGCAAGGCCGACCCACAGGGCCGCTTTTGGGTGGGAACCATATACGAGCCGCGCGACCCGCCGCTGGCCGCGCTGTACTGCTGGGGCGCAGACGGCCTGGCCCGCATGGCCGGCGACATCACCGTCAGCAACGGCCTGGCCTTCAGCCCCGACGGCCACACGCTGTACTGGAGCGACACCAAGGCCCATCGCGTGCAGGCGTTTGACTTCGACCCCGTGGCCGGCAGCCTTTCTCGCCAACGCGTGTTTGCCCAGTTCCCGCTCAAGCAGGCTGGTCAAAACCTGGGCGGCTACGGAGGCCGCCCCGACGGTGCGGCTATGGACAGCGAAGGCGCCTACTGGTGCGCGATGTTCGAAGGCCAGCGCCTGTTGCGAATCGCCCCCAGTGGCGAGGTGCTTCGAGATGTGCACCTGCCGGTTCGCTGCGCCACCATGCCTTGCTTTGGCGATGGCGACCTGAAGACGCTCTACGTCACCACCGCGCGCGAGAACCGCCCGGCCGACGAGCTTGCCACCCAACCGTTGGCGGGCTGTGTGCTGCGCCTCCGGGTGGCGGTGCCCGGCCTGCCGGTGAACTTCGCCACCGGCTGAGCGCCTGTTCGTAACCGTCTTGTACCCGGCGCGGGTTTTGTCGCAGCAAAGCGACATGCCCAGCCTTGAGGCGAAGCGCCCTGCTCACTGGGGCCCCGAGGGCGTCGGGCTTGACGCAGGCCCGCACCTAGGAGATACCCAGATGGCGTAGGGCGTGTTTTGCCAGGGTTTCCCCATATAATTCCGAGGCTTTGCCGCCCGGAACCCTGGATTTTCCCATGTCAGACCAGCGTGAACTGCGCCATGACGCGTGGGCCGATCAAGACGACGAGTACGCGAAGACGCCCATCAAGCCCTTGACCCGTGAAGAGGCCCAGGCTTTGGTGGCGAAGAACCCGTCTATCTCACCGTGGCGGGTGATCGCGGTGCAAGCTGCGGTTGGCTTGGTGATGGCTGTGCTCGCATGGCTCATCACTGGCAAACAAGGATTGGGGTGGTCGGTGCTGTATGGCGCCGCCACCGTGGTGGTGCCGGGGGCCTTGATGGCGCGCGGCATGACCAGTCGGCTCACCAGCCTGGCGCCCGGCGTCTCCGCCGTCAGCTTCATGTTGTGGGAGTTTGGCAAGATCGGTGTTTCGGTGGTCATGCTCGCGCTGGCGCCGAAACTTGTACCCGGTTTGAGCTGGCCAGCGCTGCTGGTGGCCCTGATCGTGTGCATCAAGGTTTACTGGGTCGCGCTGTCGTGGCGAGGCCGCAAGAAGATTTGAACGAACACGAGTCGCAACATGTCCGCTGAAGCCCACGCCGCCGCCGAGCACGCGCCCACCGCCGGTGAGTACATCGTTCACCACCTGACCCACTGGCGCAACAAAGAGCTCGTGGGCCCGTTCGACATGTCGGTGGTGAGCTACGACTCCATCATCTTCTCGGTGTTGATGGGTGTGTTGGGTTGCTTTCTGCTGTGGAAGGCCGCCAGCAAAGCCACCTCGGGCGTGCCGGGCCGTTTCCAAGCTGCCGTGGAAATCCTCGTCGAGATGGTCGAGTCCGAAGCCAAGGGCATCGTGCACAACGCCAACAGCCGCAAGCTGGTGGCCCCGCTGGCGCTGACGGTGTTCGTCTGGATCTTCCTGCTCAACGCCATGGACTTGCTGCCTGTTGATCTGCTGCCGGCCATCTGGCAATGGATCGTGGGGGCCGCGGGCGGCGATCCTCACCATGCCTACATGCGCTCGGTGCCTACCGCCGACCTGTCGGTCACCATGGGTCTGTCGCTGGGTGTGCTCATCACGTGCCTGGTCTACAACGTCAAGATCAAGGGCCTGGGCGGCTGGGCGCACGAACTCATCGCGGCACCGTTTGGCGACCACTGGGCGCTGTACCCCTTCAACTTCCTGATGCAAATCATCGAGTTCGTGGCCAAGACCGTTTCGCACGGCATGCGGCTGTTCGGCAATATGTACGCAGGCGAACTGATTTTCCTGCTGATCGCGCTGTTGGGTGGCGCCTTCGCCTCGGTAGGCCTGGGCACCGGCATCGCGCTGTCCCTCCTGCACATCATCGCTGGCTCGGCCTGGGCCATCTTCCACATCCTGATCATCACGCTGCAAGCCTTCGTGTTCATGATGTTGACGCTGGTGTACATCGGCCAGGCGCACGATTCGCACTGATCACGTTTCGCTCTTTCCCACTTTCCCTTTCCCTTTCGCTACACAACCTCTCGACTAGGAGTCAAAAATGGAAGTCATTAGCTTTGTTGCTCTCGCCGCTGGCCTGATCATTGGTCTGGGCGCCGTTGGTGCCTGTATCGGCATCGGCATCATGGGCAGCAAGTACCTGGAATCGGCTGCTCGCCAGCCCGAACTGATGGGTGAACTGCAGACCAAGATGTTCCTGCTGGCTGGCCTGATCGACGCTGCGTTCATCATTGGCACCGGTATCGCCCTGTGGTTCGCCACTGCCAACCCGTTCCTGGCCCAGATCGGCCAGCTCGCCAAGTAATTCGACCCCGTTCGAGTTGAGAGGCTGGGGTGCGCCCATGGGTGCATCCCGTGCTGAATATCCCGTCACCGTTTGAGGCAAACAAGTGAGCATCACCGGTACCCTCATCGTCCAGATGATCGTGTTCCTGATCCTGGTCTGGTTCACGATGAAATTCGTCTGGCCGCCGATCACTGTCGCGCTCGATGAGCGCGCGAAGAAGATCGCCGAAGGCCTGTCGGCCGCTGACAAGGCCAAAGTGGCCCTGGCAGACGCCGACAAGAAAGTAGTGGCTGCGCTGTCGTCTGCCAAGGATGACGCTGCCAAGCGTTTGGCCGATGCCGAACGTCTGGCCCAGCAAATGATCGAGGAAGCCAAGACCCGCGCAAGCGACGAAGGCGCCAAGATCGTGGCTGCCGCCAAGGCCGAAGCCGAGCAAGAAGCCGTGAAGGCCCGTGAAGCCCTGCGCGAGCAAGTGGCCGCACTGGCTGTCAAGGGCGCCGAGCAGATCCTGAAGCGCGAAGTCAACGCCGGCGTCCACGCTGAGCTGCTGAGCCGCCTGAAGACCGAGCTGTAACCATGGCCGAGCTTGCAACCATCGCACGGCCGTACGCCGAGGCCATGTTCAAGGCAGTGGGTGGCGACAACGCCGCTGCACTGGCCGAACAGCTCGAAGCCATTGGGCAAGTCTCTGGCGACGCGCAGCTGCGCCAGTTCGCCGACAACCCCAAGGTCACGGCCCAGCAGGTGTTTGATCTGGTGAGTGGTGTGGCCAAAGTCACGCTGTCGCCCAAGATCGCCAACCTGCTGTCGGCGGTCATCGAGAACGGTCGCTTGTTCGCCTTGCCCGAAGTGGCCGCACAGTTCCGCACGCTGGTCAATGCCAGCTCGGGTGTGTCGGACGCCACGGTGGTCAGCGCCTTCCCGCTCGATGCTGCTCAGTTGGCCGACACGGTCGTCACGCTGGAAAAGCGCTTCGGTCGCAAGCTCAACGCCACCGTTCAGGTGGATGCCTCGCTCATCGGTGGCATCCGCGTGGTGGTGGGCGATGAAGTGCTCGACACCTCGGTCAAGGCTCGTCTCGAACAGATGAAGGTCGCGCTCACCCAGTGAGCGGACAAACATCCATCGGCCCCACATAACGCACATCCCACGGCAGCAGGCCTCAACCCCCAGCCGCCGCGCTTTCGGAGAAAGCAATGCAACTCAATCCCGCAGAAATTTCGGAACTGATCAAGAGCCGCATCGAAGGCCTCGGCGCCTCGTCGGACATCCGCAACCAAGGCACCGTGGTCTCGGTGACCGACGGTATCGTCCGCGTGCACGGCCTGTCCGATGCCATGCAGGGCGAAATGCTGGAATTCCCCGCTGGCAAGGACGGCCAACCCTCGTTCGGCCTGGCGCTGAACCTCGAGCGTGACTCGGTGGGCGCGGTGATTCTGGGTGAATACGAACACATCTCCGAAGGCGATACCGTGAAGTGCACGGGCCGCATTCTGGAAGTGCCGGTCGGCCCCGAGCTGATCGGCCGCGTGGTCAACGCGCTGGGCCAGCCCATCGACGGCAAGGGCCCGATCAACGCCAAGCTGACTGACGTGATTGAAAAGGTCGCCCCGGGCGTGATCGCCCGCAAGAGCGTGGACCAGCCGGTTCAAACCGGCCTGAAGGCCATTGACTCGATGGTGCCCGTCGGCCGTGGCCAGCGCGAGCTGATCATTGGCGACCGCCAGACCGGCAAGACCGCGGTGGCGATCGACACCATCATCAACCAGAAGGGTCAGAACATGACCTGCGTCTACGTTGCGATCGGCCAGAAGGCTTCGTCGATCAAGAACGTGGTGCGCTCGCTGGAACAAGCCGGCGCGATGGAATACACCATCGTCGTGGCTGCCAGCGCCTCTGAATCGGCTGCCATGCAGTACGTGTCGGCCTATTCGGGCTGCACGATGGGCGAGTACTTCCGCGACCGCGGCCAGGATGCGCTGATCATTTACGACGACCTGTCCAAGCAGGCCGTGGCCTACCGCCAGGTTTCGCTGCTGCTGCGCCGTCCGCCGGGCCGCGAAGCCTACCCCGGCGACGTGTTCTATCTCCACAGCCGTCTGCTTGAGCGTGCAGCCCGCGTGAATGCCGACTACGTCGAAGCCTTCACCAAGGGTGAAGTCAAGGGCAAGACCGGCTCGCTGACCGCACTGCCCATCATCGAGACCCAAGCCGGTGACGTGTCGGCCTTCGTGCCGACCAACGTGATCTCGATCACCGACGGCCAGATCTTCCTGGAAACCAACCTGTTCAACGCCGGCATCCGCCCCGCCATCAACGCCGGTATCTCGGTGTCGCGCGTGGGTTCTGCAGCGCAGACCAAGATCGTCAAGGGCCAATCGGGCGGCATCCGCAATGACTTGGCCCAGTACCGTGAACTGGCTGCGTTCGCGCAGTTCGCTTCCGACCTGGACGAAGCCACCCGCAAGCAGCTCGACCGCGGTGCCCGCGTGACTGAACTGCTCAAGCAGGCCCAGTACTCGCCCCTGCCCATCAGCCTGATGTCCGCTTCGCTGTTCGCCGTGAACAAGGGCTACCTGGACGACATCGACACCAAGAAGGTGTTGCCGTTCGAACATGGTCTGCACCAGTTCCTGAAGTCCAGCCACGCCGCCCTGCTGGCCAAGCTGGAAGCCGACAAGGCCATGGACAAGGCAGCTGAAGAAGAGCTGGCCGGCGCCGTCGCCGCGTTCAAGAAGTCCTTCGCCTAATCATGTCTGCCCCCACGCTCACTCCGTTCGCTGCCCCCCGAGGGGGCGCCGGCCGGCTTGGGGCGGCCCGGCGCTCGGCCGGGCCCGTCTATCTGACAGGAGTGCCAAATGGCAGTCGGTAAGGAAATACGAGGCAAGATCAAGTCGGTGGAGAACACCCGCAAGATCACCAAGGCCATGGAAATGGTCTCGGTGGCCAAGATGCGCAAGGCGCAGGAGCGCATGCGCGCTGCGCGCCCCTACAGCGACAAGATCCGCAACATTGCGGCCAACTTGGCGCAAGCCAACCCCGAGTACACCTCGCCGTACATGCGCAAGAACGTGCGCGCCGACGGCAAGGCCGGCGCGTCCGGCTTCGTGGTGGTTTCGACGGACAAGGGTCTGTGCGGTGGCCTGAACACCAACATCTTGCGTGCTGTCACGAACAAGATGAAGGATGTGCAGGGTGCCGGCAAGCAGGTGCAGGCCGTGGCCATCGGCAACAAGGGCTACGGCTTCCTGAACCGTGTGGGCGCGCAGGTCATCGCGCACGCCACCGGCCTCGGTGACGCGCCGCAAATGGAGAAGCTGATCGGCCCGTTGAAGGTCATGCTCGACGCCTTCACCGAAGGCAAGGTCGACGCGGTCTACCTCTGCTACACCAAGTTCATCAACACGATGAAGCAGGAGCCTGTGGTGGAGCAATTGCTGCCATTGGCCGCCGATGCGCTCAAGCAGTCCGACGCCGAGAAGAAGGCCTACGGCTGGGACTACATCTACGAACCGGATGCGTCCACCGTCATCGACGAACTGCTGACCCGCTACGTCGAGGCCCTGATCTACCAGGCCGTGGCCGAGAACATGGCGTCGGAGCAATCTGCGCGCATGGTGGCCATGAAGGCAGCAACGGACAACGCGGGCACGTTGATCGGTGAGCTCAAGCTCATCTACAACAAGACGCGTCAGGCGGCGATCACCAAGGAACTTTCCGAGATCGTCAGCGGCGCGGCCGCGATCAGTGGTTGAGCGGCCTGGCCGACGACCTGCGTAAGACATACGAATCAAGATTGAAGGACCTGAAAATGGCTCAAGCCCAAGGCAAGATCGTTCAGTGCATCGGCGCCGTCGTGGACGTGGAATTTCCGCGCGACCAGATGCCCCGCGTTTACGACGCGCTGAAGATGGAAGGCTCCGCGCTGACCCTCGAAGTCCAGCAGCAGCTGGGTGACGGCATCGTCCGCACCATCGCGCTGGGCTCGTCCGACGGCCTGCGCCGCGGCGTGATGGTGAGCAACACCGGCAACCCCATCCTGGTGCCCGTGGGCAAGGCCACGCTGGGCCGCATCATGGACGTGCTGGGCAACCCGATCGACGAGCGCGGCCCCGTGGGCGCCGAGACGCACATGTCGATCCACCGCAAGGCCCCGTCGTACGACGAACTGAGCCCCTCGCAAGAGCTGCTCGAAACCGGCATCAAGGTGATCGACCTGATCTGCCCGTTCGCCAAGGGCGGCAAGGTGGGTCTGTTCGGTGGCGCCGGCGTGGGCAAGACCGTGAACATGATGGAACTCATCAACAACATCGCCAAGGCGCACAGCGGCTTGTCGGTGTTTGCGGGTGTGGGCGAGCGTACCCGCGAGGGCAACGACTTCTATCACGAGATGGCCGATTCCGGCGTGGTGAACCTCGAGAGCCTGGGCGATTCCAAGGTGTCCATGGTTTACGGCCAGATGAACGAACCCCCGGGCAACCGTCTGCGCGTGGCCCTGACCGGCCTGACCATCGCCGAGTCGTTCCGCGACGAAGGCAAGGACGTGCTGTTCTTCGTGGACAACATCTACCGCTACACGCTGGCCGGTACCGAAGTGTCCGCCCTGCTGGGCCGCATGCCTTCCGCCGTGGGCTACCAGCCGACGCTGGCCGAAGAAATGGGCCGCCTGCAAGAGCGCATCACCTCGACCAAGACGGGCTCGATCACCTCGATCCAGGCCGTGTACGTGCCTGCGGACGACCTGACCGACCCGTCGCCTGCCACCACCTTCGCCCACTTGGACGCCACCGTGGTGCTGTCGCGCGACATCGCTTCGCTGGGCATCTACCCCGCCGTGGACCCGCTGGACTCCACCAGCCGCCAGGTGGATCCGAACGTCGTGGGCCTGGACCACTACGAGACCACCCGTGCCGTGCAGTTCACGCTGCAGCGCTACAAGGAACTGCGCGACATCATCGCCATCCTGGGCATGGACGAACTCTCGCCGGAAGACAAGCTGGCCGTGTCCCGCGCCCGCAAAATCCAGCGTTTCCTGTCGCAGCCCTTCCACGTGGCCGAAGTCTTCACCGGCTCGCCGGGCAAGTACGTGCCGCTGAAGGAAACCATCCGTGGCTTCAAGATGATCGTGGCTGGCGAATGCGACCACCTGCCAGAGCAGGCCTTCTACATGGTGGGTACCATCGACGAGGCCTTCGAAAAGGCCAAGAAGATCCAATAAGGAGCCTTCAGCATGGCAACCATCCACGTTGACGTCGTCTCGGCCGAAGAGTCCATCTTCTCGGGCGAAGCGAAATTCGTCGCGCTGCCGGGCGAGAACGGCGAGCTGGGCATCCTGCCCCGCCACACGCCGCTGATCACCCGCATCAAGCCGGGCGCCGTGCGCATCCAGCGTGCCGACAGCGATGAAGAAGAGTTTGTCTTCGTCGCCGGTGGCATCCTGGAAGTGCAGCCGGGCACGGTCACCGTGCTGGCCGACACCGCGATCCGCGGCAAGGACCTGGACGAAGCCAAGGCCAATGAAGCCAAAAAGCTGGCCGAGGAGGCCCTGAAGAACGCCAAGAGCGAGATCGACATCGCCAAGGCCCAAGGCGAATTCGCCGCCATGGCCGCCCAACTGGCCGCGATCCAGAAGCTGCGCAAGACCCGCTGAAGGCAGCGGGCGCCGCCAGGCACACCCACCCGATCAACCCGCCCCGCGCAGCCTGCGCCCGGCGGGTTTTTCTTGTGCTCCCGGCACGGGCGCACTCTTGCGGGTGAAAGTCCCGCCGTAAGTTGATCACAGCGAGCGAAGCGAAGCGCAACTGCATGAGGGTGACCGAGTGTGGGAAGGAAGCGTGGAGCGAAGCTGCGAGCCGATGGACAAGAACCGGATAGAAGGCGCTGCCGAGCAGGGCGAGCGGGCAAGAAACCGTGAAGCTCTTGTGATCAAGGCGAGGCGGCGTAAATCCGGCGGTTGTGCAGCGAAGGAGTGCGTTCTTACCCGGGGAGATCTCGCCTTGTGCCTGAAAGGGCGACGGCCGATGCCGGAGCGAGAAGTCAGCAAAGGCCGTAGTAGTCCGAGTCGGGGGCCGATGAGGCAGGACCAAAAGGGCGAAGGGCTAAACGAGAGTGAGTGACCGAAGACATGGGGATGTCAAAGGCCATGCGTCAGATGCCGGAGGAATCCGGGCGGGCGGGGGAAGCGCACGGTGAAGCCGGGCGCGAAGCTGCCAGCGACGAAGCCTGCGGCCCGCTCCATGAGCACCCGGGCACAGGGTCGGCAAGGCCCAAGGCAGGGGCAGGCACCCTGCTGGAAGCGGCGCTGACGAGAGAGAACCTGCAAAGGGCATGGAAGCGCGTCAAGGCCAACAAAGGCGCGGCCGGGGTGGACGGGCTCGACATCGAGCAGACGGCCGAACGGTTGCGCACGAGTTGGCTACAGGTGCGCCAAGCGCTGCTGGCGGGCACCTACCGGCCCCAGCCGGTGAGAAGGGTGATGCTTCCTAACCCGCATATTTCACGCAACGACCACTGGTTGAGCTGAAGGGTCATTCGCGAGCCGCAGGAGCGCTCAATAAGTGCCACGCGAAGGCATTGGATGGCGCGCGAGGTGCAGTGGGGCTGATTGGCTGGCAATTGCCCCACCCCGGCTTGGGTTGCGGACCATTTTTGTGTCGTCGCGCGGGCCAGGCGCTGGATGAAGTTCAGGGTGAGCGCAGTTGGCGCATGGCGTGGGCGAAGATGTCCGCGCTGGGCCAGTGCGAGGCCAGGTACAGGCGGATGCGCCGGGTGTTGCGGGTGATCACCGCTGCGACCTTGAGCAGCTTGATGCGCAGGGTGTCGACCTGGGCCGACGCCAGCGCCGTGCCTTGCAAGGCCAGTGCGCGCAGCCTCTCGATGAGCACATAGCCCAGCGCTGCCAGCAGCATGCGCAACTGGTTCGAGCGCATCACGTGGCAACTCGTGCGCGTGGCGAACAAGCCGACCTGCGCCTCCTTGATGCGGTTCTCGGCTTCGCCGCGCTGGCAGTACAGCGCGTCGTACAGCGTTTGGGCACCCCCGTCGAGGTTGGTGACGATGAAGCGCGGGTTGCAGCCGAGCTCGCCCCACTCCAGCCGCGTGATGACGCGCCGCTCGTGCGGCCAACTCTGTGCGGCGTAGCTGAACTCGCCCACCAGGCGTTGTTTGTGCCCGGTCTGCTCGTAGAGCTGCTGCATCGCCAGTTGCGCGTACTCGACCTGGGCTTCCAGCCGGGCGTTGCGCGCCAGGCCGACGATGTAGTGCACGCCAGCGCGCTCGCACCAGTTGATGATGCGCTGGCGGCAAAAGCCCGAGTCGCCCCGGAAGATGATTCGAACATTGGGCCATTCCTGACGCAGCCGACGCACCAGCAGCTTGAGGATGGCCGCCGCGTGCTTGGCGCCGTCGATGCGGCTCGGGCGCAGGTAGGCGCACAGCAGTTGCTGGCCGCAGAACACGTACAGCGGCAAGTAGCAGTAGCTGTCGTAGTAGCCGTGGAAGAAGCGGCCTCCTGCTGGCCGTGCAGCGGGTTGTCGGTGGCGTCGAAGTCCAGCACCAATTCCTCGGGGGCGACCTTGAAGCTGGCGATGAACTGATCGACCAGCACCTGGTGCAAGCGCCACGCCGTGGCGCGGTCGGCCCACTTCTCCAGCCGGCACAGCGTGGGTGCGCTGGCCATCTCCAAGTCCACGCCGACGGCCGTCTGCATCGCCACGTCCTGGCGCAGCGCGCCGTGGTCGTTCAAGTCCTCCCAGCCCAGCGCCAGACCGTACACGCGCTGGCGCAGCATGCTGCGCACGCCGTGCTTGATCAGCAGCGGGCTGCGCGGGTCGGCGATGCAGCGTGCGGCTGCGTCCATCAGCCCGAGCTTGCGATCAACGGCGCCGAGCAGCAGCACGCCAGCGTCGCTGCTCATGCTGCCGCCGTCGAAGCGGCCCTCCACCACGCGTCGGCCCAGGCGGGCGAACTCGATCATCCCCACGTCCACTTCTTCGGTACAGTTTGGTTTCGGCATTGCCCGCTCGTTCATCAAGATTCGACACCTCGATCAACGGGCATCCAAAGGGCAATGCCGTCCTCGCTTCTACGGGGGTAGGTGAAATATCCAGGCTAGGCCGGACGGGAGCCAGCGCGAGCTGGGCATCCCCACGGTGCTGGATCGGCTGATCCAGCAGGCACTGCTGCAGGTGCTGCAGCCCCTGATCGACCCCAGCTTCAGCGCACACAGCCATGGGTTCAGGCCTGGGCGGCGGGCGCACGACGCGGTCAAGGCTGCGCGGGCGTACGTGCAAACGGGCAAGCGTGTGGTGGTGGACGTGGACCTGGCGAAGTTCTTCGACCGGGTCAACCACGACATCTTGATCGACCGGCTGCGCAAGCGCATCGATGACGCTGGAGTGATCCGGCTGGTGCGGGCGTACCTGAACGCCGGGATCATGGACGGTGGGGTGGTGGTCGAGCGCGACATGGGCACGCCGCAATGCGGTCCGCTGAGCCCGTTGCTGGCCAACGTGCTGCTCGACGAAGTGGACAAGGCGCTGGAGGCGAGGGGCTACAGCTTCGCGCGCTACGCCGACGACTGCAACGTCTATGTGGGCAGTATGCAGGCCGGACAGCGGGTGATGGCCCTGCTCAGGCGGCTGTACGCTGGGCTCAAGCTTCAGATCAACGAAGCCAAGAGTTCGGTGGGCAGCGCCGTCGGGCGCAAGTTCCTGGGCTATGAGCTGTGGGTGGCCAAGGGGCGAGAAGTCAAATGCGCCGTGGCTCACAAGGCCGTGGACGGCTTCAAGGCCCGCATCCGGCAACTCACACGCCGCACGGGCGGGCGCAGCATGGCGCAAGTGGTGGACAAGCTCAGGTCCTATCTGCTGGGCTGGAAGGCGTACTTCGTGCTGGCGCAAACGCCAAAGATCTGGCGCGCGCTGGACGAATGGTTGCGTCACCGGCTGCGCGCGATCCAGCTCTACCAGTGGAGACGGCCCCGGACGATCTACCGCGCACTCAAGGCACTTGGTGCGGGGAGGTGGTTGCCAAACGGGTGGCGGCGAACAGCCGCTGCTGGTGGCGCAACAGTGACGGCTTGCTCAAGACCGTTCTGACCATCGCGTACTTCGACCGCCTGGGATTGCCCCGACTCTCCTGACCTCAAACTCTCGAACCGCCCGGTGCGGACCCGCACGCCGGGTGGTGTGGCAGGGGTGCCTCCTTTGATGGAGCCCCCTATGCCGATGGACGGACCTCAGCGCAGGTCGGGCGTGTCGGGCAACTCGTTGAGGTCGGCACTTCCCGCTGCAAGCGGGAAGTGCCGACGCAATTCATCGCCAACGGCCCCAATGGCCCGGGCCAGACCGGCTTCGAAGTGCCCAGCGCGAAACTCAGTGCGCATGCCATCCAGCAGTTCGTGCCAGCGCGCCTGCGGCACGCGTGCGGACAGGCCGCGGTCGGCCACGATCTCGATGGCGTGCTCGGCCAGCAGCAGGTAGATCAACACGCCGTTGTTGGCCTCGGTGTTCCACACGCCCAGCTTGCCGAACAGCGCCACCGCGCGCTCGCGCGGCAATGCCCGCCGCCACAGGTAACTGAGCGGCAGGCCGGCCTCCACACAGACGCGGATCTCGCCCGTGTGGGTGTGCTCGCTGGCTTTCACGAGGGCCTGAATGCGGGCCAGGCCGTCGGCGCGAAAAGCGCGCTGCGCGTCGCGCTCGTCCAGCCAGCGGTGCTTCAGGATGCGGATGAATCGGTTGCTGTTGTGCATGCGTTTCACCAATCGCCGGAGGCACCGCCGCCGCCAAAGTCACCGCCACCGCCGGAGGAGAAGCCGCCACCACCACCTGAACCCCAACCACCGCCGCTGCCCCAGATGATGGGTGGGCCACCGCCGCCACCGCGCCGGCCAGCGGCACCGACGCCCAGCAAACCGACCAGGATCAGTGCCACAACGCCGGCCGCAGTGCCCAGCAGCAGGCTGGTGGAGATCCACCACGCCAGCGTGCCGGCCGCGCCTCCGGTGGCCAGGGCGCCCAGCTTGCGGCCCAGCACGGCGGTGAGCACCGAGCCCACCAGCGGAACGCCGATGAAGAAGAACATGGCCAGTTGGTCCCAACCCAGGCCATCGGCAACATCGCCCCGAGCTGAATCCAGCGGGGCGGGCGCTGGCAGGCCTTCGCCCTGGATGCGGGCCACCAACTGGTCCACCGCCAGGTTCAATCCGCCGGCGTAGTCGCCAGCCTTGAAGGCGGGCTTGATGGCGCGGTCGATGATCTGACGCGCAGCCAGATCTGGGATGGCACCCTCCAGTGCCTTGGCCACCTCGATGCGCACCTTGCGGTCTTGCACCGCCACCAGCAGCAGCACGCCGTCGCCCACCTCGCGCCGGCCCACTTTCCATTGATCGGCCACGCGGTAGGCGTAGGTGGTGATGTCTTCCGGCAGCGTGCTGGCCACCAACAGGATGACGATCTGCGGGCCAGACTGGGCTTCAAAGGCCGCGAGCTTGCGCTCCAGCGCGTCGCGCTGCTCGGGCTGGAGCGTGGCGCTGATGTCGGTCACACGTGCGCTCAAGGGCGGCACGGGTTGCAGGTCTTGCGCCCCGGCTGGCAAGCTCCACAGCGAGCTTGCCAAAGCCACCATCAGCAGATGGCCTGCGATCCGCAGGACGCGCCAAGCCAGACGCGGCGCATCAGCAATCAGGCGCTGGAGCATGGGGGCGCCGAAAGGGCGGGCCAGCAAATCAGCGCGAGGCGGCCGGTGCAGTGGGCGCCGGCTTGTCAAAACTGATGGTGGGTGGGGCCGAGATAGCCTTCTCGTTCTCCACCGTGAAGTTCTCCTTGAGCTTGTAGCTGAACATCATGGCCGTCAGGTTCTGCGGGAAGCTGCGCGCTAGCACGTTGTATTCCTGCACGCCCTTGATGTACTTGTTTCGGGCCACGGTGATGCGGTTCTCGGTGCCTTCGAGTTGCACGCGAAGATCCTGGAAGCCCTGGTTGGCCTTCAGGTTGGGGTACTGCTCGCTCACCACCATCAAGCGGCTCAGCGCGCCGGTCAACTCACCCTGCGCGGCCTGGAATTTCTTGAAGGCCTCGGGGTCGTTCACCAGGGCCGGTGTGGCCTGGATGGAGGTGGCGCGCGAGCGGGCCTCGATCACCTTGGTCAGCGTTTCTTGCTCGAAGTTGGCCTCGCCCTTCACGGTGGCGACGATGTTGGGGATCAGGTCGGCGCGGCGCTGGTACTGGTTCACCACTTCCGACCAATCGGCCTTCACGGCCTCGTCCAGCTTCTGGAAATCGTTGTAGCCGCAGCCGGTGAGGGCCAGGCTGCTGGCGGCGATGAAGCCCAACAGGGCGCCGCGGATCAGGGTGCGTGAGATGAACATGGGGCGTTTCCTCCGTGTGGCGCGGGCGATGGTAGCCGCAGGCAACCTGTGGTTGCACCCGCACGCATCAAATGGGGCCAAGGCCGGTCGCTTCAAGCGCGGCGGGCAGGGATAATCACCGGCTATGTTCGCACCCCTCCAAAACGACAGCTTCCTGCGCGCCTGCCTGCGCCAGCCCACCCCGCACACGCCGATGTGGTTGATGCGACAGGCCGGCCGCTACCTGCCCGAGTACCGCGCCACGCGGATGAAGGCCGGCAACAGCTTCATGGGCCTGGCCACCAACGTGGGGTACGCCACCGAGGTGACGCTGCAGCCGCTGGACCGCTACGCGCTGGACGCCGCCATCCTGTTCAGCGACATCCTCACCGTGCCCGACGCCATGGGCCTGGGCCTGAGCTTTGGTGCCGGCGAAGGCCCCAAATTTGCCAAGCCGGTGCAGGACGAAGCCGCTGTGAACGCGTTGGCCGTGCCCGACATGGACAAGCTGCGCTATGTGTTTGACGCGGTCACCTCCATCCGCAAGGCGTTGCACGGCCGCGTGCCGCTGATCGGCTTCTCGGGCAGCCCCTGGACCCTGGCCTGCTACATGGTGGAAGGCGGCAGCTCCGACGACTACCGCAAGGTCAAGACCATGCTGTACAGCCGGCCCGATCTGATGCACCGCATCCTCACCGTCAATGCCGACGCCGTCGCGGTCTACCTCAACACCCAGATCGACGCCGGCGCCCAGGCCGTGATGATCTTCGACAGCTGGGGCGGCGTGCTGGCCGATGGCGCCTTCCAGGAGTTCTCGCTGGCCTACACCAAGCGCGTGCTGGCGCAGCTCAAGCGCGAGAAGGACGGCCAGCGCATTCCGGCCATCGTCTTCACCAAGGGCGGTGGCCCCTGGCTGCAGGAGATTGCCGACGCCGGTAGCGACGTGGTGGGCCTGGACTGGACCGTCAACCTCGCACAGGCCCGCGCCCAGGTGGGTGGCCAGGTGGCCCTGCAAGGCAACCTTGACCCGAACGTGCTGTTCGCCCCACCCGCCGCCATCCAGGCCGAAGCCATCAAGGTGCTGGACGCCTTTGGCCGCCCGCAGCGCGCCGATGGCGGCTGGGATGGGCACATTTTCAACCTGGGCCATGGCATCAGCCAGCACACGCCACCCGAGCATGTGACAGCCCTTGTGGAAGCAGTGCACCGTCATTCGCGCACGCTGCGCGAGCCGGCTTAAGGCCAGTCGCCATCGGGCGGCCCAGCAAATTGACGCAATCGGGGTAAGTGAGCACTCAGGGCTTGACTTATCCCCAAAATCTTTGCAGCGAGGGTTGATGCCAAGCTGGACCGTCACAGAATTGAAATAAGCACGGTGTTTCGTGTTAAGTGCTTGATTGGAAAAAGAAAAATAACGGTGCTGAGAAAAAGGGCATGCCAGCCCAAGTCCCGTTGAATCAAGTGTTTAGCGCGTTTGGGCATGGCTTTCCCACAAAGTTATCCACAGAATCGGTGGGCAACTCTGAAAGTGCTTTCCAATCATGTACTTAGGCGCGAACCTTAAGAAAGCCCGCAGCTTGCTTGACACTCATCTGCCTGGCCAGGGGGGCCGTTGGTGAGCCGCATCCAGGTGGCTGTGGACGCGCCACAGCACGCCGGCATGGGTGATGTGTTGGATTACGAAAGTGAGCATGTGCTAGCGCCAGGCACGTTGGTGCTGGTGCCGCTGGGGCGGCGCGTGGTGCCCGGTGTGGTGTGGGATGAGTCCCCTGCGAGCGAAGGCGATGCAGCTTTGCACGAGTTGCGGCCGGTGCACGAGGCCCTGCAGTCGCTGCCACCCCTGCCAGCCTCGTGGTGTGCGCTGGTGGCGTTCGCGGCGCGCTACTACCAGCGCTCGCTGGGCGAGCTGGCGCTGGCGGTGTTGCCGCCAGAGTTGCGAAAACTTGACGACGCTGGTTTGCTCAAGCGCTTGCGCAAGCTGGAGAAGCAACTGGGCGTGGCGCCAGTCGACGACGCTCCCAAGGCCAAGCGTCGCCGCAAGTCGGAGGCCGCCGAGCCGCTGGGGGAGCGGGCCGTAACGCCAGCGGCCCCCCCAGCGCCACAGCGGCCCGCACTGACGCCGGAGCAGGCCCAGGTATTGGGGGTGCTGCTGCCCACCTGCACCGGCCAGGCGGCGCCGGCTTGCCACTTGCTGCACGGCGTGACCGGCAGCGGCAAGACCGAGGTCTATCTGCGCGCGGCCGAGGCGGCGCTGGACGCCGGCCGGCAGGCCCTGGTGCTGGTGCCCGAGATCAACCTCACGCCGCAGCTCGAAGCCCGCTTCGCCCAGCGCTTTCCGGGCCGGCGCATGGTCAGCCTGCACAGCGGGCTCACGCCGGTGCAGCGCCTGGCGAACTGGCTGGCCGCTCACCTGGGCCATGCCGACCTGGTGCTGGGCACGCGGTTGGCCATCTTTTGCCCCTTGCCCCGGTTGGGGCTGATCGTGGTGGATGAAGAGCACGACCCCAGCTACAAGCAACAGGACGGCGCCCGCTACTCGGCCCGCGACCTGGCCGTGTACCGCGGCAAACAGGATGGGGCCACCGTGCTGCTGGGCTCGGCCACGCCCTCGCTGGAAAGCTGGCAGCACGCCCAGACCGGCCGCTACCAACGGCTGACCATGGCCGAGCGCGTGGGCCAGGGCGCGTTGCCCATGGTGCGCGTGATCGACATGCGCGAGCAGCCCAAGCCGCCGGCCGGACACGAGGTGCCGCCGCTCTCACCACCCCTGCTGGCAGCGGTGCAGCAGCGCATCGCTTCCGGCGAGCAAAGCCTGCTGTTCCTGAACCGGCGCGGCTTTGCGCCGGTGCTCACCTGTGGCGCCTGTGGCTGGAAGAGTGGTTGCCCGCACTGCAGCGCCTGGCGCGTGTTCCACAAACTCGACCGCACGCTGCGTTGCCACCACTGTGGCTACACCGAGCGCGTGCCCAAGGCCTGCCCCGATTGCGGCAACCTGGATATCCAGCCGCTGGGCCGCGGCACCGAGCGGCTGGAAGAACAGGTGGCCACCATGCTGCAAGGCGTGGAGCGCCCAGGCGGCGGCAGTGCCCGCGTGGCCCGCATCGACGCAGACACCACGCGCCTCAAGGGCACGCTGGAGCAGCAACTCGCGGCCGTGCACGACGGCGACGTGGACGTGCTGGTGGGCACGCAGATGGTGACCAAGGGGCACGACTTCCGGCGCGTCACCCTGGTGGCCGCAGTGAACCCCGACAGCGCCTTGTTCACCGCCGATTTCCGCGCCCCCGAGCGGCTGTTTGCCACGCTGATGCAGGCGGCCGGCCGGGCTGGGCGCGATGCCGAAGCGGCCGAGCGCAGCGAGATGTACGTGCAGACCTGGAACCCCGGCCACGCCATCTTTGCCGCACTGTCCAGCCAGGATTTCGCCAGCTTTGCCCAGAGCCAGCTGCGCGAGCGCGAGATGGCCGGCCTGCCACCGTTTTCGCACCTGGCCTTGCTGCGCTGCGAGGCCCGCGAGGCCAGCGTGGCCGAGGCCTTCTTGCGTGCCGCGCGCGACCTGGCCCGTGGCCTGTTGTCAGAGCCGCACGAGGCCGAGGTGATGTTCTACGCCCCGGTGCCGCCGCACGTGGCCAAGGTGGCCGGTTTCGAGCGCCGGCAGATGCTGGTGGAGGCGGCGTCGCGCGCCGCGCTGCAGCGCCTGTTGGCCCAATGGAGTCCCCTGCTGCCCAGCCTACGCGGCGGCCACAAAGGTCTGGCGCGCTGGGCGATAGACGTCGACCCGCTAGGGATATAGAGCACCCGGCTGCGGGGTACCGCAGCCGCCGTGTCAGCCGGCGGGCTTCACAGCAGGGCCCAGGCCAGCAGCGTGAAGCTGGCCATGCCCAGCGTGGTGGTCACCAGGATGATGCGGGCGATGAAGCGTGTGTCGGCGCCTTCGCGCTCGGCCAGCAGCGAGACGTTGCTGGCGCTGGGCAGGGCGGCCACCAGAGTGAGCACGGTGAGCTGAAAGCTGGTGAGCGGCGCTCCCAGCGCGCGGGCCGACGCGCCCACCAGCAAGACCGCCAGCGGGTGCAGCAGCAGCTTCACCAGCGCTGCCGTCAGGATCTGCGGGCCGCGCGTGGACCCCTGAGTGTGCTGGAACCGCTGCGGGTACTGATGGGCGGAGCGCTGGGTGTAGCCGCGCAACATCCTGGAGGGCAGCGGCTCCACGCGTGTGGTGGAGTGGCCGTCGGGCTGGGTGGGCAGCCAGCCGGCGCTGCTGACCGAGGCCACGTCAGCCTCATCCACCTGCGAGGCAGGCGCTGTGAGCGCGAAGCCGCTGGGCGTGTGCGAGGGCACCGTGGTGCGGTGCTCGCCCGGGGCGGGTGGGTGGTAGAGCATGGCGCCCACGGTGAACAGCGCTACCGGGCTGGCGGCCTCGGCCAGCATGCGCACCACCACATCTGCAGGCCCGAGCAGCCTGTAGCCCAAGGCGCCCATGGTGCCGCCCATGAAAATGGCCCAGGCCAACGGGTTGCTCAGCGCGCTCATCAGCGCGCTGCGGGCGGCCTGCCCCGGCCCCCGGCCCAGGGCGCCGTGCAGGCTTGCCAGGGCCAGGCACAGCGACGAGGTGACGACCATGTCGGCCAGCACCACGCTGATCACCTTGCCTGCCGCTGCCGCGCCCATCAGTGCCACCAGCAGCGGCACGCCAATGAAACCCGAATTGGGGAAGGTGGCCACCAGCGCGCCAAAGGCCGCGTTCTTCAGGCCCAGGCTGTTGGAGAGCGTCATCGCCACGGTGAACAGCACCAGCAGCACCGCCACCAGCAGGTACACGCTCAGCACTGCGGGACTCAGCAGTTGCAGCAGCGGTGTTTGTGCGCCAAAGCGGAACAGCATGCTGGGCAACGCAAAGTACAGCACGAAGGCGTTCAGCCCCGGCACTGCCTGCTCGGGCAGCAAGCGCTGGCGAGCGGCCAGAAAGCCGCACAGCACCAGCGCAAAGAAGGGGATGGTGACGAGTAGGACGGCCTGCATCGCAGGCCGGGAGTATCGCAGCCCCTTGCGGGCTCAATGCATCAGGTCTTCCACCCCGGCGGTGGCCAGGCGGTGGTCGGGCAAATGGGCTTCCAGCCACTCCAGGTCCAACTGCAAATGGGCGATCAGCGCCGGGTGGGTGGCGCGCAGGCCGTAGTCCACGGGCTCGCCGCGTTCGCGGCAATCGGCCACCACGCTGGCCAGGCGCAGAGCCGCACCCAGGCGGTTGAAGGGTCGCGTCGCCAGCGGCTCAACGGCGGCCTGGAAGGCCATCACCAGGGGCTCGGGGAAGCGCCAGTGCCGTGCCAGGGCTGCCGAAACCTCGGGGTGGCAGCAGCCCATCTGGGCCCGCTCGTAGTCGATCAGGCTGTCTAGGTCCACCGCCTGGCGCTCGGCAAGCAAGGTGTTGGGCGCGTCCTGCAGCAGCATCAGGATGCGTCCGGTGCGTAGCACCAGGCCACCCAGGTAGGCAGTGTCCTCGTCCAGGTCCAGTGCGCGGGCGACGGGCTGGGCGTAGGCGGCCACCGCCAGCGTGCCGCGCCAGAACTCCAGCCGGTCGAAATGCGGCACGTCCGGAAAGGCGCCGGCCATGCAGGCCGATAGCGTCAGGTCGCGCAGCGTGCGCAGGCCCAGCGAGGCGGCGGCCTCGGGCAGCGTGCCCACGGTGCGCGAGGGCGAGTAGCGCGCCGAATTGGCCAGCCGCAACACCTTGGCGGACAAGGCCTGGTCGCGGCTGATCAGCGCGGCCAGCTCGGGCAGCGAGAGGTCGTCGCGGTCGAAGGACTGCAGCAGCTTTTGCGCCACCTCGGGCATGGCCGGCAGGCTGCTGGCGCGTTGAACGAAGGGGGCGATGCGGGCAGGGGTGTTCACGGCAACGTACTCCACGAAGAAATGGGGGCTGGGCCTACCTTCTTCGGGTTCCGGGGCGCGAACTTGAGGGCTGGCCGTATCAGCCCAGTTCATGCCGGCGCGGCAGATCGGCCCCCCGGCGGCCGCAGGTGATGGCGGCGGCCCGGGCGGCGAACTGCAGCACCTCGCACCACATGGCGGCCGGCACCAGGTGCAAGGCCTTGGGCTGCAGCGCCTCGCGCTCGGCCAGGGCGGTGAGCAGGGCGGCCTGGAAGGTGTCGCCCGCGCCCACCGTGTCCACCACGTCCGCGTGCACTGGCGCCACTGGCACTTCGCCGTCGGCCACCCAGGCCGTGGCGCCTTCGCCACCGCGCGTCACCACCACGGCAGCGGCGCCAGCGGTGCGCCAACGTGCGGCCAACGCGGCATGCGGCACCCCGGGGTAGAGCAGGCCCAGGTCCTCGTCGCTCACCTTCAGCAAATGCGTGCGCGCGGCCATCCAGTCCAGCGTGCTGCGCCACACCTCCAGTTGCGGCGCCACGTTCAGCCTCACGTTGGGGTCGTAGGCAATCACGCGCTGCCGGTACTCGCGCTCCACGAGTGCGCGCTGCGTTTCGGCCGTGGGCTCCACCACCATGGCGTACGAGCCCAAGTGGATGGCCAGTGTCTCGGCGGGCAGGCTGGCCAGTGCCGACATCGGCAGCTGCCGGTCGGCGCAGCCTTCGCCATAGAAGCTGTACGAGGGCACGCCTTGCGCATCCAGCCCGATCAGGCTCAGCGTTGTGGGCGCGTCCAGCAGCTGCACGCAGCGTTCATCCACACCTTCCTCGCGCAGGCCGCGCAGCAGGCGCTCACCCAGAAAGCCGCGCGAGACACCGCCCATAAAGGCCACCGGCTGACCCAGCCGCCGCAGGCCCACCGCCACATTGAAGGGCGAGCCGCCGATGCGCGCGTCCAGCGCCATGCCGGTGGCGGTGTCGTCCACCGCGAAGACGTCGAACAAGGCCTCGCCACACACCACGAACATGCCGGATCCCTCTTTGCAAAGGTTTGCAGTATGCCGCGCCGCCCCGCCTGGTGACCCCCGTGTTTGCCATCACGGGGTCGTCTGCGACCCGCTCAGGCCGGCAGCCAGCTGCTGCGCAACAGCGTGCGCGCTTGCTTGCGCACGCCCTTCTCGAACAGCTCGATGCGCACCTCGCCCGGTTGCACGTCGAGCAGGCCGAAGTTCTGCCTCGCCTGGCCCACCACCACCGCGTCCTTGACGGCGGCGCCCGAGGACGTGGCCTCGTGCAGCGGCCAGCCGCCGGTGAAAAAGGCGTCCAGTTCGTTGCGGTGGATGTCACCGCTCAGCGCCAGCACGCGCTGCCGGGCCGCCAACTGCATCAGCCACTGCCAGTCGTTGGGGTAGCGTTTGTAGTCGGCCAGGATGGAGCCGCTGGCCAGCAGGTGCAGCGCATTCGGCGCCGCAGCCACTGCTGCGCCCAACTGTGCACGCTGGGCCACACCCAGCAAATGCCGCTGGCGCTCGGCCAGCGGCCACAGCGCTGTGCGGTGGGTGCGGCCATCGCTCAGGTGCAGCCAAAGGTCGGGTGCCAGCGCCACGCTGGGCGTGGTCAGCGGCTGCGGGTGGGCGGGCCAGAACGCGGCGTCGTTGTAGGCCGCAGGGAAGCTGCCCGGTGCCAACCCCAACGCCAGTGCACGCCGGTAGGCCGTGAAGAAGGCTGTGCTCAGCGCGATCTTGCTGCGGTGCTGCGGCTGTTTGGCCAGCGAGGCACCGCAGGCGTCGTTCCACAAAAAGTCGTGGTCGTCCCAGGTGGCGAACACCGAACCCTGGGGCAGGCCCTGCACCAGCGCGCGGAACCGCTTCTGAGCCAGCAACTCGCTGTACAGCGCGTACAGGTGTTGGGCAAACTCATCGTCCGTCATGTCCTGCGGCATCACCGGCGTGGCGATGTCCAGGTACACCGAATCGCCCAGCAACACCAATCTGTCGGGCTTTTGCGCCGCCACCTGCTCCCACACCGGCTGGTCGCTGAACACGCGGGTGCACATGCACGAGGCAAAGGCAATCTTCATGCTGTGCTCTGCGGTTCTGGGGCCAAGCTCAGCCTCACTCTTTCTTGGGCGCCACGTAGCGCGGCCCGGGCAACACGCCGTTCACGCGGTGCAGCGAGAGCAGGCGGTTGTTGGCCACGTTGGCCACCTTGAAGCTCATGTCGGTGGCCGAATTCAGCACCTGCGAGACGATGGCCTGCACCAGCAGGCCCACCAGGCCGCCTTGGTTGCTGCCCTTGTTCTCGCCCGACGAAGCCGACGCGCTGCCTTGCCAAAGCAAGGCGCCATTGCGCAGATCAACGATCTTGGCGTCCAGCACCACCACCGCATCGCCCGACACCACGTTGTAGCTGGTGCCATAGTTCTTGACAGTGATGTACACGGCCGCGTCGGCGCCAAAGATCTCGCGCAACTTGCTGGCCTCCACGGCGTGGATGTCGGCCGCCATGGTCAGGCCGTTGTCGCGGAAGGTCTCGTCCATCAGCGACACCGGCACCACGTAGTAGCCGGATTCGGCCAGCGGCAGCGTCACCTGCGACAGCACGCCATAGGTGGCCTTCACATCGGGCGACTGGTTCAGCGGTGGCAGCACCAGCAGCGAGGCTGGCCGGCTGGCCTTGAAGGCCGTGTAGTCATAGGGCTCGGGCGGCCTGGTGGCGCAGGCGCTCAGCAGCGCGGCGGCCAGCAGCAGGCCGCCCATCAGCAGCCGTGCACCCGCGGTGGCTTGGGGTTGTTGTGTCATGCGTGTCTTTCGCGGGCCTTAGCCCTTGGTTGTCTTGGGCGTCTTGGCGCGCTTGAGCAGCCAATCCATGTAGGGTGTGGACTCCGGGAACAAGCGCTTCTCGGTTTCCAGATGGGCCACGGCTTGGTCGGTGTTGCCCACCTTGAGCTTCAGCAGGCCGAGGTGGGCGTGCAGGCCCGGCGGCACGGCTTCACCGGCCGCCATGGTCTTCTGCAGTTGCTCCTCCAGCACACCAAGCTGGGCCACCGGCGTGCTGCTGTCGGCCTTGAAATACTCGTACAGCTGGTTCTGGTAGCCACCCCACTGGTACATGGGCTTGGGCGGCTTGGCAGCGCAGCCGCCCAGCAGCAGCGCCACTGCGGTCAGGCCCATCAGCCAGGGCTGGCGTGATGCGGCCGCCCTCATTTGGCAGCGCCCCAGGCGCCGCCGTCAAAGCCAGCCACCAGGTTGTTCACGGCCTGGCGCATGGCCAAGTCCAGCACCTTGCCATTGAGTGTGGCGTCATAACTGGCGGTGCCGCCAAAGCCCACGATCTCGCGGTTCGACAGGCTGTACTCGCCCGAACCCTGGACCGAATACACCACCTCCTGCGTGTTGGCATTGATGATGTTCAGCGTCACCTTGGCATAGGCAATCTGCTCCTTGCCGCGTCCCAGCAGGCCGAACAGTTGATGGTCGCCCACCTCCTTGCGGCCGAACTCGGTGACGTCGCCGGTCACCAGGTAGTCGGCACCGCGGATGGTTTGCGCTTGCGCCTTGTACTGGGTTTCCTGCTTGGCATCGGCCATGTTGTCGCGGTCCATCACGCCAAAGCGCTGCGACTGCTGCAGGTGCGAGATCAGCACCGTCTTGGCCTGGCTGCCCAGGCGGTCGGGCCCGTCGGTGAACACGCCGCGCATGAACGACGAGCGGTTGTCCACCTTGCTCACCACCACCGGCACACGCCGGCCGGTGTACAGCGCGGTGGCAGCCTCCACCTTGGTGGGCGCGATCACGCGCGACGATTCGGTGGCGCAGCCGCCCAAACTCATCAGCGTCACGGCCACGGCGCAAGCGCCCCATGCAGTCTTCTTCATCATGTTGATCCTTCCTGGAGAAACGGCAGGCACCCGCCAACCGGCGGCCGCGGCCGCCGGTTGTCTAGGCGATGCCTACAGTGGTTTACTTGACGGCTGCAGAGGTCGTGGAGCCTGCAGGAGTCGCCGCCGCCGGGGGTTCGGTGGCTGGCGTGGGCTGGCCTTCCTTCTCGGCGGTGCGGTCGAACACCAGAGTCTTGCCGAACACCAACTGTACCCAGGTGGGATAGGTGTAGGCCGTGCCACGGTTGTGGTCAACGATGGCTCCAATACCTCCGCCCAGGATGATGTTGCCAAACATGCCGCCGTTGACACGCGAGATGGCACGTGCCGTGGCCTCGGGGTTCGCAGGGTGGACGCAGGTGATGTCCAGGTCTTTGCTGGACCGGCGCACCTGCACGGTGTCACCAGACTTGCCTGAAACGGTGCCGTAGTCGTTCGTGAGCTTGCACTCAGCGCCAGACATCAACTCGCCACCCGGGTTTTTGGTCTCGACGCGCATGGGGTGAGTGGTGTCGTTCATGACCGAGGCGCAGCCCGTCAGGGCCATGGCTGCCAGCACAACAGAAGATGACTTGATCACAGAAAGCTCCCTCTTTGAAGAAAAAATGACCAGAAAGTGTAGAGGCTGATTTGGGTCCGCGTCCGTCGACTTAAGGTCATTGAAAACCCTTGGCCTCAGCGCCACCCAAACATCATCTGCCGCGCCAGCGCTGACTTCACCGGCGGCAGTGCCTGCAGCACCGCCAGCCCCAGCCCGCGCATCGCCGGCAGGCCGGGCCACTGCCAGGTGAAGCTGCGGGCGAGGAAATCGGTGGCCGCGATCATGCTCCACCGGTCGGGGGCGCGGGCCCATTCCACGCGGGCCAGCGCGGTGTCGGGGTCGGCGTGGTTGCGCAGCGTCTGCACCAGCGCAAAGGCGTCGCGCAGGCCCAGGTTCAGGCCCTGGCCAGCGACAGGGTGAAGGGTTTGCGCGGCGTTGCCGATGCGCACCTGGCGGCCATGCACCAGGCTGCGCTCGGCGTTCAAGCCCAGCGCAAAGTGCTTCAGCGGGCCCAGGGCCAGCAACTGGCCGGCAGCCTCGGGCAGCAGGCTGCGCAGCACGGTCAGCCGCTGGTGGTCGTTCAGCTTGGCCACCGGGTCGTCTCCTGCAGGCACGCACCACACCAGCGAGGCACGGCGCGTGCCGGGGTCATCACCCGCCAGGCGGCGCAGCGGCAGCAAGGCCACCGGGCCGTGGCGGGTGAAGCGCTCGAAGGCGCTGCCGGCGCCGGCACTGTCGTCGAGTGTCACCGTGCCCACCCAGGCAGTCTGCTGGTAGTCGCGGGTCACCGCTTTGCGGGCCTGCTCGGCAAACACACCGCCTTCGGCGATCACCGCCAGGTCAAAGGCTTCGGCCACGCCGGCGTCAATCTCCACGCCACCGGGCACGTCTTTCACTGCCGCCACCGGCGTGCCAAAGCGCATGGCGCAGCGCGTGGGGTGGGCGGCGCACTCGGTCTCCCAGGCGCGCTGCAGCGGGGTGACGATCTGGCCATAGCTCAGCACCGCGCCCAGCATGGGCACGCCCTCGTCGCGGGCGCTCAGGCGCACCTCGGGCACCAGCCCGGCTGTGCCCAGCGTGGGCGGCGCTTGCGAGATGTGCACGTTCAAGATGGGTTGGGCCACTGCAGCCGGCCACACGCCCAGGCGCTGCAGCATCTGCACGCTGCCCAATGAGAGGGCCAGGGTGCGCGGGTCGGCCGACACATCCTGGTCAGCGGGGCGGGCATCGAACACGGTGACTCGCGCCGCCGGCCAAAGCCGGGCCGCCAGCAGCGCCAGCGCCAAGCCCACCGGCCCGGCGCCCACCACAGCCAAGGTGGGGCCGGCCCTGGTGGGTGGTTCTGGCAGTGCGGGCGGGCGGTCTGTGGACCCCATGAGAAATCTCCAGTGTGGTGCGCTGAACCGTGCCAGCCCAGCGCGTATTATTTGCCGCGCCGCCCAGGTCGGGTGGCGTTGACGGCCACAAGCCGGTTTTGACTCATCGGAGGGCATGCGCCATGGGACTGATGGATTTCATCAAGAAACAGTTCATCGACATCCTCGAGTGGACCGAGGCCGGCGACGGCACGCTGGCCTGGCGCTACCCCATGGCCGACAACGAGATCCAGAACGGCGCTTCGCTCACCGTGCGTGAAAGCCAGATGGCCATGTTCGTGAACGAGGGCAAGACGGCCGATGTCTTCACCCCCGGCCGCTACACCCTGGGCACGCAGACCCTGCCCATCCTCACCTACCTCAAGAACTGGGACAAGCTGTTCAACAGCCCGTTCAAGAGCGATGTGTACTTCTTCAGCACGCGCCAGCAGGTGGACCAGCGCTGGGGCACCACCCAGCCCGTCACCATCCGCGACAAGGATTTTGGCGCAGTGCGCCTTCGCGCCTTTGGCAACTACGCCTACCGCATTGCCGACCCCAAGCTGTTCCAGACCGAGATCTCGGGCACCCGCGACCGCTACACGGCCGAGGACCTGGACGGACAGCTGCGCGGCCTGATGCTGCAGCACATTTCCGACGCGGTGGCCGGCAGCGGTATTCCCTTCCTGGACCTGGCCGCCAACCAGGTGGAGTTCGCCGAGCAGTTGCTCAAGGCCACCGCGCCCTCGTTCGAGAAACTGGGCCTGAAGCTGGAAAGCGTGACGCTGCAAAGCGTGTCGCTGCCCGAAGAGTTGCAGAAGATCCTCGACCAGAAGATCGGCATGGGCATGGTCGGCAACGACATGGGCAAGTTCATGCAGTACCAGACCGCACAGGCGATACCCAAGATGGCCGAGGGCGTGGGCCAGGGCGGTGGCGCCGGCGGCATTGCGGGCGACGCCATGGGCCTGGGCGCCGGCATGGCCATGGGCCAGGTGATGGCCCAGCAGCTCAGTCAGGGCCTGAACGCCAACGCCCAGCAGGCCGCTGCGGCTGCGGCGGCCCCGGTGGCGATGAAGCCCGACGAGGTGATGGCCACGCTGGAGAAGCTGGCCGAGCTGAAGGCCAAGGGCATCCTGACCGAAGACGAGTTCAGCGCCAAGAAGGCCGAGCTGCTGAAAAAACTGGTCTGAGCCTGAGGTAGTTCACCTTGGCGAACGAGCCGAACAACGGCGGTGCTGGCGCGCCGCCGCCCCAGCCCCCGCGCGCCCAACGCGCCTGGCGCGCCGCCTGCCCTGGCTGCGGCGCGCCTGTGGACTTTGCCTCGGCCGCGTCGGCCAGCGCGGTGTGCAGCTTTTGCCGCAGCGCACTGCTGCGCGACGGCGAGGCGCTGCGCCGCATCGGCGTCAGCGCCGAGCTGTTCGACGACCATTCGCCGCTGCAACTGGGCACCACCGGGGTTTACCAAGGCCTGCGCTTCACGCTGGTGGGGCGGCTGCAGTACCGCTATGCCGATGGCACCTGGAACGAGTGGCATGCGCTGTTTGATGCCTCCGGTGAGGCGCCACCCAAAGCCGCCTGGCTCAGCGAAGACAACGGCGCCTATGTGCTGAGCTTCGACCAGCCTGCGCTGGCCGAGGCCCCGACGGAAGACGAGTTGCACCCCGGCGAGCGCCGCTTGGTGGCGGGTGCTGGGTGGAGCGTGGCCTCGGTGCAGCGCGCGTCACTCATCGCGGGGCTGGGTGAGTTGCCTCGGCCCCCCAGGCTGGCCAGCGCCGGGCCGCTCCCAAGCGGCCAGCCCACCCTCTCGGAGGGTGGCGTCGGTACACCGGCGCCGGGTGCCCAAACCTTCGAGTTCACCGTGGCCGACCTGCGCAACGAGCACGGTGACGTGGGCACGCTGGATTACGCCGAGCCCGGTGCGCCTCAATGGTCCACAGGCCGCGCGGTGGCGCTGGCCGATCTGAAGCTGCAGGGCCTGCGCGAAGGTGCGGCCGAGAAGACGCTGTCCAAGCAAGGCTTCGTGTGCCCCAGCTGCGGTGCCCCGCTCAAGCCGCTGCTGGCCAGCAGCAAGGCCATCACTTGCGGCCAGTGCCATGCGGTGGTGGACGTGTCCCAAGGCCCAGGTGCCGACCTGCAGCATTTCGCGCAGAACAACTCGGGCGCCGATGGCGCAGGCCCGCTGATTCCGCTGGGCACCACCGGCCGGCTGGCGCTGGGCATCGAAGCCGAGCTGGACTGGCAGGTGGTGGGCTACCAAGAGCGCTGCGACGAGCCCAGCGGTGACGACGAACAAAGCTTCTGGCGCGAGTACCTGCTGTACCACCGCACGGCGGGCTTTGCCTTCCTGGTCGATGCCGAAGATGGCTGGAGCTGGGTGCGCCCGCTCACCGGCGCGCCCGTGCTGCGCGGCACGGGCGCCGAATGGCAGGGCAAGTCTTACCGCAAGCGCTACACCTACCCCGCCAAGAGCACCTGGGTGCTGGGCGAGTTCTATTGGCAGGTGCGCAAGGACGAGCGCGCGCTGGTGACCGATTTCGACGGCCCCGGTGGCGCCAAGCTCGCGCGCGAGCAGACCGGCAAGGAAGTGGTGTGGTCGGCCGGCCAGGCGCTGGACGTGAAGGTGGTGGCGAAGGCCTTCGGCATCCAGCCCGGCACCCTGGCGGCGATGCGGCGCGATGCTTCGCCACTCTCGGGCCTGGCCTCGTCCACCAGCAGTGGCACGGGCCTGAGCCAGGGTGTGATCATCCTGGTGGTGGTGGTGATCGTGATGCTGATGATGACCCAGTGCGGCAGCGACGCGTGCAAGCAAGAGCGCCAGGCCTTTGGTGCGGCCAGTGCCGAGTACCAGCAGTGCCAGCGCAGCCACAGCTCGGGCGGTTTCCGCTCCAGCGGCGGCTCGTTCGGTGGTTTTTCCAGTGGTGGTGGCGGGCACAAGTAGGTCCGCTGTCCTCACACAGCAAGGAGCAGACAAGATGGACGTTGACCTGTTGAAGCCCGGCGTGATGCTGGCCTCGATCATTTATGCGGTGATCGGCGTGGTGGTGCTGTGGGTGAGCTTTGCCATCATCGACAAGATCACGCCCTACAAGCTGTGGGACGAGATCGTCGAGAAGAAGAACCTGGCGCTGGCCGTGGTGGTGGGCGCGATGTTCATCGCCATCGGCTTGATCGTGGCGGCGGCCATCCACGGATGATCGTTCAAGGCGAGGAGACTGAGGCCGCACCGCAGCGGGTGCAGGCGGCCGAGGTGCTGCTGCTGGCTTCGGTGTTCGTCATCGCCGCCTGTGGCCTGGTGTACGAGTTGGCGGCCGGTGCGCTGGCCAGCTACCTGATGGGCGATTCGGTGCTGCAGTTCAGCACCATCATCGGCGCCTATCTGTTCGCGATGGGTGTGGGCTCCTGGCTCAGCCGCTACTTTGATCGGCAACTGGTGGCGCACTTCCTGCGCATCGAGCTGCTGGTGGGGCTGATCGGTGGCCTCATGCCGGCGGCCCTGTTTGCCGCGCACTCCAGCCTGCCGGTCACCGGTCAGCCGGTGTTTCGCGTGCTGCTCTACGGCCTGGTGGGCCTGGTGGGCGTGCTGGTGGGGCTGGAGATCCCGCTGGTGATGCGCATCCTGAAGCGCCAGTTCAGTCACCGCTACGGGTTGAAGGACCTGGTCTCGCAGGTGCTCACCTTCGACTACCTGGGCGCGCTGGTGGTGGCCGTGGCCTTTCCGCTGTTGCTGGTGCCGCATTTGGGGCTGATCCGCACGGGGCTGTTCTTCGGCCTGCTCAATGCGCTGGTGGCCGTGTGGGCGTTGTGGATGTTCCGCGCCGATCTTCGCCGCTGGGGCGCGCACGCTGCAGCCTGCGCCGGTGTGATTGCGGTGCTGCTCGTGGCCTACAGCCAGGCCGAGCACCTCACCACCTGGGCGGAGGACCGCTTCTACGGCGAGCACATCGTGCTGCGCGAGAGCAGCGCCTACCAGCGCGTGGTGGTTACGGCGGGCCCAGCAGGGGTGCGGCTGTTCCTCAACGGCAACCTGCAGTTCCATTCGCGCGACGAATACCGTTACCACGAGGCCCTGGTGCACCCGGCCATGGCCGCGCACGGCGCAGCCAAGCGCGTGCTGGTGCTGGGCGGTGGCGACGGCATGGCGGTGCGCGAGATCCTGAAGTACTCCTCGGTGGAGCAGGTCACGCTGGTGGAACTTGACCCGTTCATGACCAAGCTGTTCAGTACCGAGCCGATGCTCACCGCGCTGAACCAGCGCGCCCTGCTCAGCCCCAAACTGCGCACCGTCAACACCGACGCCTTTGGCTGGCTGGAATCGCACGACGAGGTGTTCGACGTCATCGTCATCGATTTCCCCGACCCCACCAGCTTCGCACTCGGCAAGCTCTACACCACCAGCTTCTACGCCCTGGTGGACCAGCACCTCTCGGCCGGTGGCTACGCCGTGGTGCAGACCACCTCACCGCTGATCGCGCGGCAAAGCTACTGGACCGTGGCCACCACGATTGAAGCCGTGGGCCTGGCCACCACGCCCTACCATGCCCATGTGCCCAGCTTTGGCGAATGGGGCTTCATCCTGGCCAGCCGCCGGCCCTGGCATGTGCCCGCGGGATTGCCCGAGGGGCTGAAGTTCCTCACGCTCACGGGGTTGCCGGTGCTGTTCGACTTCCCCGCCGACATGGCACGCGTGCCCGCCGAGGCCAACCGCTTGTCGAACCAGACCCTGGTGCACACCTTTGAAACCGAGTGGGGCCGTGTTCACCAATGAGCCGTTCATGAGCGCCCCACTTTCGTCATTCCCGCGCAGGCGGGAATCCACTGCATGCCACCCCATGGATTCCCGCCTGCGCGGGAATGACGGGGTTTGCTGATCCAGCGCGATTCGTTTCTTGAGCGCCGGCGCCGCCTGCTGCTGGCTGCGGCCGCCGTGCCGCTGGCCGGCTGTCTGCCCGAGCCCCGCCCGCCCCACGCCAGCCGCTGGTTGGGTGCGGCAGCAGACCGAGGCCACCGCCTGCGCGAGCTCACCAAGTCAGGTAGCCTGCCACTGCCCGCCGTGCAGCGGCGCGCTGGCGTGCTGGTGCTGGGCGGTGGCGTGGCCGGCCTGGCGGCGCTGCGCGCGCTGGTGCGCGCAGGCGTGGATGACGCCCAACTGCTGGAGCTGGAAGACAGCGTGGGCGGTAACAGCCGGGGCCACCAGATGCTGGGCGTGCCTTGCCCACTGGGCGCGCACTACCTGCCGGTGCCCGGCCCCGCTGCGCGCGAGGTGGGCGAGTGGCTGCACGAGATCGGGTTGTTGCGGTCCGACGCCTCTGGCGTGCACGCCAACGAGCTGCACCTTTGCCACAGCCCGCAGGAGCGCTTGTTCATGGCCGGCGCTTGGCAAGACGGCTTGCTGCCGTCGGCCGATGGCCGGCCCACCACACTGGCACAGTACCGGGCCTTTGGCGCCAAGGTGGCGGCGCTGCAAGCCGAACTGGGCTTCGCCATGCCCAGCCACCACGCGCGCTGGACGCCTGGCCACGCCAAGCTGGATGCACAAACCTTTGCCATCTGGCTGGCCCGAGAAGGCTTCAGCGACGAGCGCCTGCTGGCCTACCTGGATTACGCCTGCCGAGATGATTACGGTGCCGGCATCGCAACCGTCTCGGCCTGGGCCGGCATCCACTACTTCGCCAGCCGCCATGGCTTTCACGTGCCGGGCGACGACAGCGCCGAACCGGAGGCCGTGTTCACCTGGCCCGAAGGCAATGCCTTCCTCATTCGCACCCTGGCCGCACCGCTGCAATCGCGCCTGCACGCTGGCCACAGCGTGTTGCGCGTGACCGAGAGCCGCCACGACGTGCAGGTGCTGGTGTGGAACGAGGCCCGCGCGCAGGCCGAAGCCTGGACGGCGCGCGCCGTGGTGCTGGCCACGCCCTTGTTCATCAGCCAGCGGCTGCTGCAGGCGCACGACGCCACGCTGGCCGGTGCCCTGCAGCAGGCTGCGGCAGCCACACGCTACGCGCCCTGGCTGGTGGCCAACCTGCAACTCGCCGGGCCGCTGCTGGAGCGCGTGGGCGTGCCACCCGCCTGGGACAACGTGCGCTTTGTGCCGGCCGGCAGCAGCACATCGCTGGGCTATGTGAACGCCCGGCACCAGTCGACCCGGCCCGATGCCGGGCTGGCCGGCCCGCAGGTCATCACGGCCTACCACGCCTTGCCTGAGCGGGAGCGCCAGCGCTTGCTGAGCGGCAGCGCCGAAGCCTGGACCCGCGAGGTGCTGGCCGACCTCGCGCCACTGCACCCTGACATCGCCCAGCAATTGCAGCAAGCTCACCTGATGCGCTGGGGCCATGCCATGAGCATTCCCGCTCCCGGCGTGCGCGGCCAGCCGGCCCGCGCGGCCTTGCGCATGGCCAGCGGCCGCGTGCGCTTCGCGCATGCCGACCTGGCCGGCTATTCGGTGTTCGAAGAGGCGTTCACCCTGGGCACGCAGGCCATCAACCATGGCATCTTGCGCGACTGACTTTGAATCAAGGGATGGACCGGGAAACTACCCTTCAAGTTGTGCGCGCTAGTGTAGTGTTCTACTATTAATGAAACTTATTTGGACGCAGTTGCTCCAATGCTCTACTACCGACAGAGTTGGAGCCAGAGCGTGCGAATTGCCCCTGCGATCGAGTTGAGTCAGGAAGAGGAAGCCGAGTTGGTCAGGCTTGCCCAATCCAAGTTGAGCAGTGTTCGATTGGTCGAACGGGTTCGCATCGTCTTGCTGGCTGCACAGGGCTTGCAGAATCTGCAGATCGCCCAGGAGTTGGGCATTGACCGGATCACGGCGGGGCGCTGGCGGCAACGCTACATCGAGTCGGGTCTGACGGGCATCGAACGCGACTTGCCGCGCGGCGGGCCGCCGGTGAGGGTGGACGTGGCGAAGTTGGTGGAGTTGACCACCCAGACCCAGCCCGAGGCGGCCACGCACTGGAGCACACGCAAGATGGCTGCGGTGCTCGAGGTCAGCCCCAGCACGGTGATGCGCCACTGGCAGGCCAATGGTCTGAAGCCGCACATCGTGCGAGGCTTCAAGGTCTCGCGTGATCCGAAGTTTGTCGAGAAGCTCGAAGACATCGTGGGCCTGTACATGTCGCCACCCGAGCACGCCTTGGTGCTGTGCTGTGACGAGAAGAGCCAGGTTCAGGCGCTGGACCGCACACAGCCGGGCTTGCCGCTGAAGAAAGGGCGTGCGCAAACGATGACGCACGACTACAAGCGCCATGGCACGACCACGCTGTTCGCGGCACTCAACGTGCTCGACGGCCAAGTGATCGGCCAGTGCCAGCAGCGCCATACCCATGCCGAGTGGCTCAAGTTCCTGCGCAAGATCGACCGCGAGACGCCCAAGGACAAGACGCTGCACCTGATTGCCGACAACTACGCCACGCACAAGCATCCGGCGGTGCAGGCGTGGCTGGCCAAGCATCCGCGGTTCAACATGCACTTCACGCCGACATCGGCCTCGTGGCTGAACATGGTGGAGCGCTTCTTCCGTGACATCACCACCGAGCGGCTTCGCCGAGGCGTGTTCACCAGCGTGGCCGAGTTGGAGGCCGCGATCAACGAGTACGTTGCCCATCACAACACCAAGCCCAAGCCGTTCATCTGGACCAAGAGCGCTCGCGACATCCTGCAGAAGGTCATTCGCGCCAACTCGCGGTTAAGTAGCAAACAGAACGAAACACTGCACTAGCGCCGACCATCTCAGGGTGGAAGCAGTACCGAATTTGATGCGATGGGTCCCGCTGGATGAACCGGACCTGATGGCGACCCTGCGCAACTGGCGCGCCCGCTGGCCCCACATGGGGGTGCTGGCCTTGTTGCCCGAAGCCGAGGCTGCGCAAGTGCCCCTGCTGCAGGCCTGCTGCCGCGAGCTGGGCCTGCCGCTGGTGGGGGCGATCTTTCCGGCCCTGGTGACGGCCACCGGCTTTGTCACCCAGGGGGCCTGGTTGCTGTGCCAGCCGGTGGCCACGCCCGCCTTCCTGCTGCCAGAGATCCAGGGTGAGCCCGAGGCCGCCGCACAGCGCATCGCGCAAGCCACCCAGGCCCTGCTGGCGCGGCAGCCGCCCGGCGACGCCAAACCCACATTGCACCTGTACTTCGACGGCCTGCTGGGGCGCATCGCCTCCATCCTCGACGAGCTCTACCTGCAGCTGGCTGACAGCGTGGACTATGCCGGCGTGAACGCGGGCAGCGAAACCTTCCAACCCATGCCCTGCCTGTTCGACGGCGAGCGGGTGATAGGCAATGGCGTGCTGGGCCTGCTGCCCGCGAGTGGTGCCAAGGTGGTGCTGCGGCACGGCTACCCGGCACCTGAACATGCGATGACGGCCACTGCCACCGTGGGCAACCGCATCGTCAGCATTGACTGGCAGCCGGCTTTCGACGCCTACAAGGCTTTGATCGCGTCGGACCACGGCATTGCACTGACCCGCGACAACTTCTACCAGTACGCGGTGCACTACCCCTTTGGCATCGTGCGGGCCAGCGGCGAGGTGCTGGTGCGCATCCCCGTGGCGCTGGACGACGACGGCGCGCTGTACTGCGTGGGCGAGGTGCCTGAGAACGCCATGCTGGTGCTGTTGCGCGCGCCCGAGGCCCAAGCCAGCGGCTGTGTGCTCGCGCTCACCAAGGCGCTGGGCGACGCGCATGGCGACATTTCGCCGCACAACCTGCTCACCTTCTACTGCGCCGGCCGCCGCATGCACCTGGGTGACGCGGCCCTGGGCGAGCTGGCCGAGCTGGCCCGGCGCCACCCGGCACGCGAGCTGGGAGGGGCCCTCACGCTGGGTGAGATCGGCAGCACCGAGAACTGGGGCTACCCGGCCTTCCACAACGCCGCCGTGGTGTGCACGGTGTGGCCGGGCAGCGCCCCATGAACCCCGGGCACGTGCTGTCGGTGCTGTACGACCTGGCGCTCACCATGGGCGCCGAGGTGCGGCTGGAGCCCTTGCTCAAGCGGGTACTGCAAAGGCTGCTGTTCCACACCGCCTTTCCGGCCGGGCTGGTGCTGCTGGACCCGCAGGCCGACGAGGCCGGCACAACCTGGGCGCTATGCGCCACCGCCGTGGGCGACCACCGGCTGGCGGCGCGTGTGGGCCAGCGCGTGGCACTGCCCTGCCAGCTGCGGGCCGGTGAGGTGGCGCTGCTGGCCGATTGCGCCGAAGGGCTGGCGCAGCTGGGCGGCTCGCGGCCCTACACGCATGTGCTGCGCCTGCCCATACCGGGCGAAGGCCTGATCCTGCTGCTGGCCCCGGGCGCACCGCACACCAGCCTGCCGCTGACCCAGCTCTTCCAGCCCGTGCTGCGCAACCTCACCAAGGCCATGGGGTTGTGCCGCGCCAGCGACGAGCTGACCCAGCGCTTGATCACCGACCGCGACCAGGCCCGCAGCGACCTGGCGCTGGCGCTGCAGCGCTCGGAACAGGAGCGCACTTTCCTGCGCAACCTCACCGACACCTTTCCCGACCTGGTCTGGATCAAGGACCCCGACGGCGTCTACCTGGCCTGCAACCCGCGTTTTGAGCGGCTCTATGGCCACCTGGAGAGCGAGATCGTGGGCCGGCGCGACACCAATTTTGTGTCGCCGGAGATGGCGGAGTTTTTCCGCCAGAACGATCTGGCCGCCATTGCCGCCGACGGCCCCACCATGAACGAGGAGTGGCTTACCTTCGCCGCCGACGGCTACTGCGGCCTGTTCGAGACCACCAAGGTGCCCATGCGCGACGCCCTGGGCCAGGTGCTGGGTGTGCTGGGCGTGGCCCGCGACATCACCGAGCGGCGGCGCGCCGAATCGCAGCAGCTACTGGCCACCAGCGTGTTCACCCATGCCCGCGAGGGCATCATGATCACGACGGTGGACGGCACCATCATCGAGGTCAACGACACCTTCACCGAGATCACGGGCTACACCCGCAGCGAGGCCGTGGGCAACAACCCGCGTTTGCTGCAGTCGGGTCGCCAGGCTCCTGAGTTCTACGCCGCGCTGTGGCGCGATCTTCGCGAGCACGGCCAATGGTCGGGTGAGCTGTGGAACCGCCGCAAGAACGGCGAGCTTTTTGCCGAGCTGCTCACCATCAGCGCCGTGCTGGGCCAGGGGGGTGAGGTGGCGCACTATGTGGCGCTGTTCTCCGACATCAGCAAGCTCAAGGAGCATGAGCGCAAGCTGGAACAGATCGCCCACTACGACTCGGCCACGCTGCTGCCCAACCGGGTGCTGCTGGCCGACCGCTTGCAGCAGGCCATGGCGCAGGCGCACCGGCGCGGGCAAGCGCTGGCGGTGGTGTACCTCGACCTGGACGGTTTCAAGGCCGTCAACGAGCAGCGTGGCCACGACGTGGGCGACCAGTACCTGGCCGAGATCGCCGTGCGCATGAAGGCAGCGCTGCGCGAGGGTGACACCCTGGCCCGGCTGGGCGGCGATGAGTTCGTGGCCGTGCTGATGGACCTGGCCAGCGCCGAGGATTGCGTGCCCCTGCTGGTCAAGCTCACCCAGGCTGCGACCGAGGTGGTGGAGCTGGGCGCGGGCCGGGTGCAGCTCAGCGCCAGTGCCGGCGTCACGCTCTACCCGCAGACCGAGGCGGTGGACGCCGACCAGCTCATGCGCCAGGCCGACCAGGCCATGTACCAGGCCAAGCTGGCGGGGCGCAACCGCTACCACTTCTTCGACCCCGAGCAAGACCGCAACCTGCGCGGCCACCACGAAAGCATCGACCAGATCCGCCATGCGCTGGAGGCAGGCGAGTTCGTACTGCACTACCAGCCACGGGTCAACCTGCACAGCGGCGCGGTGGTGGGCGCCGAGGCGCTGATCCGCTGGCAGCACCCCACGCGCGGCCTGCTGGCGCCAGCGCACTTTCTGCCGGTGATCGAGAACCACCCGCTGGCGGTGGACGTGGGCGACTGGGTCATCAATACCGCGCTGAGCCAGGTGGAGCGCTGGCGCGAGCAGGGGCTGGATTTGCCGGTGAGCGTGAACGTCAGCGCTCGCCAGTTGCAGCAGCCCGACTTTGTGGGCCAGCTGCGCGCCATGCTGGCGGCCCACCCCGGCGCGGGCGCGTCGCACCTGGAGTTGGAGATCCTGGAAACCAGCGCCTTGCAGGATGTGAACCAGGTGTCTCAATTGCTCAGTGCCTGTGCCGAGCTGGGAGTCACCTGCTCGCTCGACGATTTCGGCACCGGCTACTCGTCGCTCAGCTACCTCAAACGCCTGCCGGCCCAGGTGCTCAAGATCGACCAGAGCTTTGTGCGCGACATGCTGCACGACCCCGACGACCTGGCCATCCTCGAAGGCGTGCTGGGCCTGGCCACCGCCTTCCACCGCCAGGCCGTGGCCGAGGGCATGGAGACGGTTGAGCATGGCGTGATGCTGCTGCAACTGGGCTGCCGCCTGGCCCAGGGCTATGGCATCGCGCGGCCCATGCCGGCCGAGCAGATGCCCGATTGGGTGCGCACCTGGCAGCCCGATCCGCGCTGGGCCCGCACCCGCACGCTGGGCCCGCACGAGCTGCCCATCCTGTACGCCGGCATCGAGCACCGCGCCTGGGTGGCGGCGATGGATGCCTGCCTGGAGGGTCGGCGCCAGGCGCCGCCCGAGATGGCGCACGAGCGTTGCCGGTTCTCCGAATGGCTGGCCCGCGTGGCGACCGAGGACGAGGACGAGGCCGGGCGCGAAGCCCTGGGCGCCATCGACCTGCTGCATCGGCGTGTGCACAGCCTGGCCGAAGACATGCTGACCCTCAGGGCGGCCCGCCGGGGCGCCGAGGCACTGGCCCTGGCCGATCAACTGCACCAGTTGCGCGATGCCCTGCTGATGCACCTGGAGGCGCTGCTGCAAACCCGCAGAGCGCACTGACACGGCACCCGCCCTCCTTCACGCACCTTCCCCGTCATTCCCGCGCAGGCGGGAATCCAGCCTTCCGGCCGGCCTTGCCAGGAGTCTCTCAGCACGGCCTCAGCCCAGAGGTGGTGCCGCATTCAGCGCCGCAAGCTGGCCCGGCGTGCCCACGTTCTCCCAGGTGCCGCTCAGCACCTGGCCACCCAGGCGGCCGGCGTCGGCGCTGGCAAACAGCAGCGGCCCCATCGCGGCCTTCTGGCCCACCGCCACACCCGCCACCAGGGCCGGCCGCACCAGGGCCAGGTTGGCATAGGTCCAGGGGCGGGGCAGGGTGTCGGGGCCACGCTGCAGGCGACCCGACGGGCCCAGCGCGAAATCGCCACGGGTGTTGAAGCCGGGGTTGGGCACCAGCCAGAGGTGCGCGTCATCCTGGCTGGCCTCGAAGGCGGCCACATGCGCGGCAGCAAAGTCGAAGCCGGGCGCAAAGATGTCGCCCGACACCACCCAGAAGGCCTCGGTGCTGGTGGGCGCCAGCAGCTGCAACGCCTTGGCAATGCCACCGGCGGTTTCCAGCGCACCGCCGTGGTCGCGGCCTTCCATCGAGTAGTGGATCGTCAGGCCCCAGCGGCAGCCATCGCCCAGCACAACGGGGTACTGCGCCTCCAGCCAGGCGGTGTTGATCACCACCTCTCGCACCCCGGCACGTGCCAGGGCTTCGAGGTGGTATTCGATCAGTGGCTTGCCATGCACCGCCAACAGCGGTTTGGGGGTGGCATCGGTGAGCGGGCGCATGCGCTCGCCGCGGCCGGCGGCAAGGATCAGGGCGCGGGGAGGCTTTGCGTCAGCAGACATGCCACCAGTTTAGGGGGCTGTCGCGCGCTGCCTCAGCCCAGCCCTATGGGTGCCGGTGCGCTGTTCAGGATCTTGCGGAACAGCGGCCGGTAGCCGTCGTCGGGCTCGTGGCCTGCCAGCGGGTCCTTGTTGGCGGCAAAGGCAGCGTCCAGCTCGGTCCAGTCTTCGGGCGTCAGGTGGGCCACGGCGGCCGGCAGCACTTCGGTCTCCTCCACCGCCATGTGGTTCAGGTACGAGGCAATGTAGCGCTCCACGGCTTGCTCGAAGGCCTCGCGGCGGCTCTCGCCCATCACCTCGTAGGCCAGTAGCAAGTGCTCCAGCTCGCGTACCGCACGTTCGCCCTGGCCGTGGTCGGCGTCGAGCCGGTCGAGCGTGGCGGCCAGCTCGGGCATGCGCGCGCGCACCTTGGGAAACAGCAACTGCGTTTCCTTGGTGTGGTGCAGGCGCTCGGGGAATTCGTCGATGTAGAACAGCATGGCGCGCACCACGCTGAAATCGGGCAGCTTGTTCTCGCGCCGGGCCTGGGCCAGCAGCATGGGCAGTGAGCGCAGCATGGCGGCCAGGGCCTGGTGTTCGTCGCGGATGATGGTGAGTGACAGCGGGCGCATGGGGGGTCTCCGGGTTTGATGGCCTTCAGCGTGACGGCATTGCCTGAGTGGGGGCTTGAGTCAGGTCAAGAAACTGAGGCGCTGACCAGCGCTCGGCCGCGTGCCAGACGTTGCACATCGGTGTGCTGAGGGGCAAAGCCGTTCAGCAGCCATTGCAGCAAGGCGTCGGCCTTGGCGCTGTTGTCGACGCCAAAGTTGCACACGTACACGTCCAGCGTCACGGCACCCAGCTCGGGCCAGGTGTGCACAGCGAGGTGCGACTCGGCCAGCAGCACCACGCCGGTGATGCCTGCCGGCTCACCGGTGGGTGCGGCGAAGCGGTGGAACAACTCGCCCACGGCCAGCAAGCCGGCGGCCTGCACGGCGGCCAGGCACAGCTGGCGCAACGCGGCGGGGTCGGTCATCACGGGGCGCTCGGTGGAGCAGCCTTGCAGATCGGCGGTGAGGTGCAGGCCTTGCATTGCGGGCATCGTACCGCCCTGAGTGTGCGGATGACCTCCGTCAGTCGGCGCGGGCCAGCAGGCTCGCTATCATGGCCGCCGAACTCCCCTGCGACCCGTCACAAGGACCCCGCCCATGACCCCTTCCCAAACCACCAGGATCAGCGTCACGGCGCTGCTGGCTGCCCTGGCCCTGACGGCCTGCCAATCACCCATCGTCATGGGCGACCCCAATGCCAAGACCGCCGCCACCGGCGCTGCGGGCGGCGCCACGGCCGTGGGCCAGAACACGGCGTTGGAGCACTGCAACGAGACCCTGGGCACGATCTCGCTGGTGGAAAACCAGGGTGCCGGCTGGTACAGCATCGTCACCGGCGAGTACAAGCTGCCGCCCACGGCCAACCTGCTGCGCTTGATGATCCAGCAGAGCAACTGCTTCGTGGTGGTGGAGCGCGGCCGCGCCGGCATGCACGCCATGAACCGTGAGCGCGAGCTGATGGCCAGCGGCGAGTCGCGTGCCGGCTCTGATTTCGGCAAAGGCCAGATGGTGGCGTCCGACTACGCCATGACCCCGGAAGTGAACTTCTCGGCCAACAACACCGGCGGCATCGGTGGCGCCATCGGCGGCCTGCTGCCGGGCACGGCCGGCAGGCTGCTGGGTGCCGTGGGCGGCAGTGCCAAGACCCGCGAGGCCAGCGTGATGCTGACAGTGGTGGACAACCGCTCCGGCGTGCAACTGGCCGCCGCCGAAGGCAGCGCCAGCAAGACCGACTACGGCGCGTTTGGCGCGCTGTTCGGTGGCTCGGGCGGCGGCGGCCTGAGTGGCTACAACAACACCCCGCAGGGCAAGGTGCTGTCGGCCGCCTTCATGGACGCCTACAACCAGACCGTGAAGGCACTGCGCAACTACAAGGCGCAGCAGGTCAAGGGCGGCCTGGGCAAGGGCGGCAAGCTCAAGGCCGGCCAGTAAACGCCAGCCATTTGTTCCGCCACAAGGGCCGTGGGTGGTATCAGCCGCCCACGGCCCTTTCGCCTGTCTGGGCACCGCTAAAATCATGCGCTTCGCCCACCGACCGAGACGCCGCATGCCCAATCCCACCGCCCGCACCGAACACCCCCAGATGGCCAACGCCATCCGCGCCCTGGCGATGGACGCCGTGCAGCAGGCCAACTCTGGCCACCCCGGCGCCCCCATGGGCATGGCCGACATGGCCCAGGCGCTGTGGAACCGTCACCTCAAGCACAACCCGGCCAACCCGCACTGGGCCGACCGCGACCGTTTCGTGCTCAGCAACGGCCACGGCTCGATGCTGATCTACGCGCTGCTGCACCTCACCGGCTACAAGCTCAGCATGGCCGAGCTGAAGAGCTTCCGCCAGCTGCACAGCCTGACCCCCGGCCACCCCGAGGTCGACGTGACCCCGGGCGTGGAGACCACCACCGGCCCGCTGGGCCAGGGCATCACCAATGCCGTGGGCATGGCGCTGGCCGAGAAGCTGCTGGCCGCCGAGTTCAACCGCGACGGCCACGCGATCATTGACCACCGCACCTACACCTTCCTGGGCGACGGCTGCCTGATGGAAGGCATCAGCCACGAGGCCGCCGCCCTGGCCGGTGCCTGGAAGCTGAACAAGCTCGTCGCGCTGTACGACGACAACGGCATCAGCATCGACGGCCCGGTGGCGCCCTGGTTCGTGGACAACACCGCTGGCCGTTTCGCCGCCTACGGCTGGAACGTGGTGGGCCCTGTCGATGGCCACGACGTGGAGGCTGTGTCCGCCGCCATCGAGCAAGCCAAGAAGAGTGCCGACAAACCCACCCTCATCATCTGCAAGACGGCCATCGGCAAGGGCTCGCCCAACCGCGCCGGCACCGCCAAGGCGCACGGCGAGCCGCTGGGCGGCGACGAGGTCAAGCTGACCCGCGAAGCCCTGGGCTGGGCTGCCGAGCCCTTCGTGATCCCCTCTGACATCAAGGCCGCCTGGGACGCCACCGACGCGGGCACGGCGGCCCAGGCCGATTGGGACATGCGCTTTGCCGCCTACTCCGCAGCCTTCCCCGCCGAGGCCAAGGAGTTCACGCGCCGCATGAAGGGCGAACTGCCGGCCAACTTTGCCGAGATCGCCGTGCAAGCCGTGGGCAACGCTCACGACAAGGCCGAGACCGTGGCCAGCCGCAAGGCCAGCCAAATTGCGCTGGAGCACTTCACTGCCCACCTGCCCGAGCTGCTGGGCGGCTCGGCCGACCTGACCGGCTCCAACCTCACCAACACCAAGAGCACACCCAGCCTGCGCATGGATGCGGCCGGCAACGTGGTGCGCAATGCCGAGGGCCAACTGGGCCGTCACATCAACTACGGCGTGCGCGAGTTCGGCATGGCGGCAGTGATGAACGGCGTGGCCCTGCACGGTGGCTTCATTCCCTACGGCGGCACCTTCCTCACCTTCAGCGACTACAGCCGCAACGCCATCCGCATGGCCGCCCTGATGAAGCAGCGCGTCATCCACGTCTTCACGCACGATTCCATCGGCCTGGGCGAAGACGGCCCCACGCACCAGAGCGTGGAGCACGCCGCCTCGCTGCGCCTCATCCCCAACCTCGACGTCTGGCGCCCGGCCGACACCACCGAGACGGCGGTGGCCTGGACCATGGCCCTGGCCAACAAGAACCGCCCCAGCGCGCTGCTGCTCAGCCGCCAGAACCTGCCCTACGCGCCCAAGCAGGACGCCGACGTCATCACCCGTGGCGGCTATGTGCTTTCTGAGCCCGAGGAACTGGGCCTGAACAAGCCCGCCAAGGCGGTCATCATCGCCACCGGCTCCGAAGTGCAACTTGCGCTGCTGGCCCAGGCCGAACTGGCAAGGAAGAAGATCCCCGTGCGTGTCGTCTCCATGCCCAGCACCACGGTCTTCGACCGCCAGGACCCGGCCTACAAGAGCGCCGTGCTGCCGCCCAAGCTGCCGCGCGTGGCCATCGAAGCGGGCGTCACCGACGGCTGGTGGAAGTACGGTTGCGCGGCCGTCATCGGCCTGGACCGCTACGGCGAGTCGGCCCCGGCCGGCGTGCTGTTCAAGCTCTTTGGCTTCACCGTCGAGAACCTCGTGCTCACGGTGCGGAAAGTTCTGGCGAAGTAACTCACCCAGGGGCAGACTGCAGATCCCCGCCCTTGCAGAGGGCGGCGGGCCATTCTTTTCCAGGTCGGATGCCGGTTTGATGAGACCTGTCGTGCGCATTTTTATGTTGGCCATGGCCCTTGGTGGGCCGGCCTGTGTTGGTGCGCAGCAGTTCACCTTGGAGCCTTCCGCCGCTGCGAAATGCTTGACTCGCCCCGCAGAAGGGCCCGAATACCCCTTTGCCGCTTTCAAAGCCCGTACCAAGGGGCTCGTGACTGTGGCGCTGGTGTTCAAGACAGCCACAGACGAACCCAGCGTCGAAGTGCTCAAGAGCGAGGGCGACGACGAATTTGAGGCTGAGGTACGCAAGCACGTGAAGGCATTTCGTGTGCCTTGCCTGACCGATGCGAGCGCACCAGTCCGGTTGTCTTTCAGCTTCTCCTTTCAGCCCGACAGCCGAAAAGCGCATTGGGATGACCAGGACTTGTCCACCGACGAGTCGCGCCTGCAGATGGGCCAATGCATACAGCACCGGTCCGGAAGGAAGGCACTTGACTACCCGCGCTGGGCCGGGTCGGGTGGCGTCCATGGGCGGATACTGGCACGCCTGACTTTCCGCTCGGCTGACAGTGCCCCCGAGTTTCATGTTTACGGGCGACGCAATTCGTTGCGGCTGACGGAGGACGTTGGGGAGTGGGTCAAGGGCCTGCGCATGCCCTGCCACTCAGGCGAGCCCATTTCGCTGACTCAGACCTATGTGTTCATGTTGGATTCGGAAGCCTACGGGTTCAAGCCGGGGCTGGACTTTCGGCAGCTACTGCCCACGATCAAGGGCATTCGTGAACAGCAGGTGGCGTTCGACACGACCCAGATGGGGTGTCCCTTCGACGTGGCGCTGCACTACCGCCAGCCCGACCTGCCAAACCACGTGGGTCAGTTGGGTGACGTCAACCCCGCGCGCCGCCCTCTGCTCAAATGGTTGGCCGATTCGCAATTCGATCTGCCCGAGAGGACAATGGATGCCATCTATGGCGACACCCTGAAATTCACCGTTCCCTGCATCAAGATCAACCTCCAACCCAAGGAAAAGACATGACCATCAAGATAGGCATCAACGGATTCGGTCGCATCGGCCGCATGGTTTTCCGCGCTGCGGTGCAGAACTTCGCCAACGACATCGAAGTGGTTGGCATCAACGACCTGCTGGAGCCCGACTACCTGGCCTACATGCTCAAGTACGACAGCGTGCACGGCCGCTTCAAGGGTGAAGTGAGCGTGGACGGCAACTTTCTTCTGGTCAACGGCAAGCGCATCCGCCTGACCGCCGTCAAAGACCCGGCCGAACTGGCCTGGGGTGCGGTGGGCGCCGACATCATCATCGAGTCCACCGGCCTGTTCCTGACCAAGGAAGCCGGTGAGAAGCACCTGGCCGCCGGTGCCAAGAAAGTCATCTTCTCGGCCCCCAGCAAAGACGACACGCCGATGTTCGTCTACGGCGTCAACGACAAGACCTACGCCGGCCAGGCCATCATCTCCAACGCCTCGTGCACCACCAACTGCCTGGCCCCGGTGGCCAAGGTGCTGAATGACAACTTCGGCATCAAGCGCGGCCTGATGACCACCGTGCACGCCGCCACCGCCACGCAAAAGACGGTTGACGGCCCAAGCAACAAGGACTGGCGCGGCGGCCGCGGCATCCTGGAAAACATCATTCCCAGCAGCACCGGGGCCGCCAAGGCTGTGGGAGTGGTCATTCCCGAGCTCAACAAGAAGATCACCGGCATGGCCTTCCGCGTGCCCACGTCTGACGTCTCGGTGGTCGACCTGACCGTGGAGCTGGTCAAGGAAGCCAGCTACGCCGAGATCTGCGCCGCGATGAAGGCCGCCAGCGTTGGCGCCATGAAGGGCGTGCTGGGCTACACCGAAGACAAAGTGGTGGCCACCGACTTCCGAGGCGAGTCCTGCACCAGCGTGTTCGACGCCGACGCCGGCATTGCGCTGGACAAGACCTTCGTGAAGGTGGTGAGCTGGTACGACAACGAGTGGGGTTATTCCAACAAGTGCCTGGAGATGGCGCGCGTGGTAGCCAAGTGACGAAGACCGCATTTGTTGCGATTTGAAAGGGCCCTGCGGGGCCCTTTTCGCTGACCTGATCGCGGCATTTGTTGGGCCGTCACGGGTCAGATGGAAACAATCCAGACGACCGAGGGCACCTAGACTCAGAGGTTCCCGCCCACGCCCCAAACGAGTTGCCGCCATGACCCTGGTACACCGACTGATCGCCCCTGTCCTCATCGCTGCCCTGTCGACGGCCAGTTTGGCGGGCATGGCGGCCGAGTGGACGCCGGTGCACTTCTCGGCCACCAGCACAGCCACCACGCAGCAGCAGGCGCGGGTGATCGTGAAGTACAGAGCCTCCGCCGGCAGCGCCAAGATCCTCTCGGCCACCGCCAGCAGCACCCGCGTGCCACAACAAGCGCTGGCGCTGGGCGCCCGCCTGGGCCTGACGCTGGCGGACGGCCGGGGCATCGACAGCCAGACCCAACTCGTGCACGCCAGCGGCATCAGCTCGGCCGCACTGGCTCAGCGCCTGGCCCAAGACGCCAGCGTGGAGTGGGCCGTGCCGGACCGCCGTGTGCGCGCGCGCATGGTGCCCAACGATCCGCTGTTCGCCGCCGGCCAGAGCAGCCCTTACCCGGCCGTAGGTCAGTGGTACCTGCGTGCGCCCGGCGCCTCAGCCCAGGCGGCGATCAATGCCGTGGGCGCCTGGGACAAGACCTTGGGTGCCGGGCAAGTTGTCGCGGTGCTGGACACGGGCATCACGGCTCACCCCGATCTTGCGGGGCGCACCCTGCCTGGCTACAACATGGTCTCGCTGAACACGTCTCAGGACGGCAATGCGGCAGGCAAATGCATCACCGGCAACGGGGCCTGCCGCCCAGCCAACACGTCGCCGAATGACCCAGGTGATTGGGTGTCGCAATCAGACATCACCGCTTACCCAACCCTGTTCAACGACGCTCAGAACCCTTGCACAGTCGAAAGCAGCAGTTGGCACGGCACCCAGGTGGCGGGCATCTTGGGGGCCAGCACCAACAACAACATTGGCGCAGCGGGCGTCGCCTCTGCGGCCAAGATTCTGCCGGTGCGGGTGTTGGGCAAGTGCGGTGGCTGGGATTCCGACATCATTGATGCGATGCGCTGGGCCGCTGGCCTCAGTGTCTCCGGCACTGCCACCAATGCCAACCCGGCGCGGGTCATCAACCTCAGTCTGGGCGGCACGGGGGCCTGCGGCGCTGCCTACCAGCAGGCCGTGAACGACCTCTTGGTCCTGAACACCGTGGTGGTGGTGGCGGCGGGCAACGACGGCTTGGCCGTGGGTGCGCCGGGCAATTGCAGCGGTGTCGTCACCGTGGCGGGGGTGCGCCATTTCGGCACCAAGGTGGGGTATTCCAGCCTGGGTCCGGAGGTGACGCTGGCTGCACCCGCCGGCAACTGCGTGAACACCGCAGGCGCTTGCCTGTACCCGATTGTCACGACGCTCAACGATGGTGCTACCTCACCGGCCAACTCGATCTACTCCGACGCGCTGAGCAACATTTCCCTGGGCACCAGTTTTGCCACGCCACAGGTGGCAGGCACGGTGGCGCTGATGCTGTCCGCCAACGCCGGGATGAGCCCGGCCCAGGTGAGCAGCATCCTGCGCGGCACGGCGCGGGCCTTTCCCACCACGGGCGCGCCAGCGGGTTCGGGCGCGGGCCCTGGCGGTGTGGTGCAGGCCTGCCTGGCCCCCAGCTTGGTGGCACAGAACAGCGAGTGCTATTGCACCAGCACCACCTGTGGTGCCGGCATGCTGGACGCCAACGCTGCCGTGACCCAGGCGGCAGGCGCCATGACGGTCGTCATCGCGGCCACGCCCGCCAGCCCACTGGCCGGCCAGCTTGTGGGCTTGAACGCCTCAGGCAGCGCTGCGGCCCAGGGCCGCACGATCATCGGCTACCTGTGGGAGATCACCGCCGGCAGCGGTATTGCCAGCTTCACCTCGGCCACCAACGCCAGCACGGCCACGCTGGACACCACGGGTGCCGGCAGCGTGACGGTGCGCCTGACCCTCACCGACAACCTGGGCAGCCAGGCCTCCGCGAGCCAGACCCTGACCGTCGGCGCGGTGAGTTTGAGTGCCGCCATCAGCGCCACGCCGGCCGTGGTGGTGGTGGGCAACACGGTGGCACTGGGCAGCACGGGCTCAACGGTGCCGGCGGGCCGCAGCGTTGGCTACCTCTGGGAGATCACGTCCGGCGGCACGCTGGCCAGCTTTTCTGGCAGCACCACGGGGGCATCGGCATCGCTGGTGACATCGGCGGTGGGCAATGTGAGCGTGAGGCTGACACTCACCGACAGCGAGGGCTTGCAGGCCGCCACCACCAAGAACATCACCGTGGCGCCGATCAGTGCTGGCGGTGGCTCTACCGGTGGCGGTGCCTGGTCGCCACTGTGGTCATTGGGGCTGGTGTGGGCCGCGCTGGCCTTGCCGGGCCGCCGTCAGCGCAGCCACTGAGGCCGCTCTTCGCACACCCGCAAGCAGGCCCTTCGCCCGGCTCAAGGCGTGTTGCCAGTGCAGGCGCGCCAGCGGGATGCCGCCTTGGCCAACGCCGCCTGTTGGGCCGGGCTGGCCTGGTCCACGCGCAGGGTGTGCTCGGTGCTGGCGGGCGTCAGTACCACCACGCGGGCGGTGCGCACCCCCTTGGCCTGCAGTTCCTTCAACCGCGCCTGGGCCTGCTCGTTACTGGGGTAGCGGCCCAGCGTGAAGCCCGGGGCGAGGCCGGCGGGGGCGCTGGCGGTGTAGGCCTCGAACGGCACGTTGATGCGCTGCAGCTCTTCGCGCTTGCGCTCCATCTGCTCGTCGTCGGGGAAGCGGCCCATGTACACGGCATGGCTGGCAGGCTTCTCGCGGCGCATGTCCACCCAGCCATCGGTCGCCACGCTGGCGCCTTGCAACTCGCGCTTGGCGGCGGTGAAGTCGGCTTCATCCAGGGGGCCCGCCTCCAAGCACAGGGGTGCCACTGGCTCTGCGGCCGACGCCGCAGCCGACGCCACACTGGCCGCCGGTGAGGACTCGGGTGAAGATGCGGGTGCGGACCCGGCTTCGGGTGCGGCCGAGGCCGCAAGGGCGGGCGGATCGGGCTCGCGGGCCTGTGGGGGCAGCACCTGGATCTGCTCGGGGTTCACCTGGCGTGTCAGCCGCTGCGGCTCGCGCTCGGGGCTGTCGCCGGTGTTCAGACCCAGCAAGGGGGTGTACCAGGCCCACCAGGCCAGGTTGGCCAGGAACAGGGCGATCACCAGGGCGCGCAGCATGGGCCCCGGTTCAGGGTGCGGCTCGGCGCGGCGCGGGGCGCACGCTCACCTCGCCACTGACGATGCGGTGCTGCACGCCATGGCGCTGCACCAGCAGGGCCCCGTCGGCGGCCACCCCCTCGCCCAGGCCTTCGGGGCAGGTGGGGTCGGTGGTGGTGAGGTTGGCACCCGCCAGCAGGTCGCGCCGGGCAAATTCACCGGCAAAGGCGGCAAAGCCTTCGGCCTCAAAGTCTCGCACGGCCTGGGCCAACGCAGGGCCGACCTCAGCCAGCACGCCGGCTGGGGTGGCATCGGCGGCGAACTCGCTCACCGTGGCGATGGCGGGCAAATGGCCCTGGTTCATCACGTTCAGGCCCACGCCCACCACGGCCACGCGCTGCGAGCCCACGGCAATGGCCTCGATCAGCACACCGCCCAGCTTGCGCCCACTGCCATTGCCGTCGGACAGCCACAGGTCGTTGGGCCATTTGAGTCGGACGTGCTGGCCGCTGGGGTCCACGGCCCGGGCCACGGCCACACCCACGGCCAGTGACAAGCCCGACCAATCGCTGCGGCTCATGGGCACGGCCAGGGTGAAGGCCAGCGAGGTGTGCGGGTCGGCATGCCAGGTGCGGCCCAGACGGCCACGGCCCGAGGTCTGGTGCACGGCCACCAGCAGGGTGGGGTGCAGGTCGTCGGCGCGGCTGTCGTGCACGAAGGCGCCGCGCCCGGCCAGGCGCAAGCGGTCTATCACCTCGGTGTTGGTGGAGCCTATGCGGGCCACCACCTCCACTGCCAAGCCGGGCCACAGCGGGTTGATGCGGTCCCAGAGTTGCTGGCAGCCCCAGCCCACGCGGGTTGCGTCCTGGTCGGCGTGGCGGCGCTGGGTGGCGGGTGGCAAGGGGGTGTTCATCGGCGCTTGCGGGTCTTGGGTGCCAGCATGGTGCCTGTGCACTCGGCGGCGCCGCAGCGGCAAGCGTAGCGCTTCTTCAGCGCGGGCGTGTAGCGTTCATCGAGGAACAGGCCATAGCTGTAGTTCAACTCTTCACCGGGCGCGATGGGGCGCAGGGCCTTGATGAACACGCGGCCCTCGTCGGTTTCGTCGGCCTCGCAGTTGGGGTCGCAGGCGTGGTTGATCCAGCGTGCCGCGTTGCCCCCGTAGAAGGCGTCAATGACCTTGCCGCCGGCAATGGAGAAGTAGAAGGTGTGGTCGGGGTCTTGGGGGTCGCGCGGGTGGCGGCGCTCGGCCTCGTCGTCGTCGATGAGTTCGCCCACGTACTCGATGATCACCTGGCCCGGCTCGATGGGCTCCAGTGCGAACACGCCCTTGCCGTGCACGCCGCTGCTGCGCACCTGGATGCGGGGTCGTTTGCTCTTTGGGGCGGGCCGTGTTGTTTTCGCGGGGGTGGCTTGCACAGGGGGCTTCATTCGGTACATTGAAAACATGGGCGCGTGCGCGTGTACACGTGTGCGCGCGAGAAGCGGCGATTGTAGGCATGGGTTCTCAAATACCCAGACCAAGGAAGAAGACACCGAATGAGCAAGACACTGATCATTGCCGAGAAGCCCAGCGTGGCGCAGGACATCGTGCGCGCGCTGACCCCACTGGCGGGCAAGTTCGACAAGGAAGCCGACCACTTCGAGAACGAGAAGTACATCGTCACCTCGGCCGTGGGCCACCTGGTGGAGATCAAGGCGCCTGAGGAGTACGACGTCAAGCGCGGCAAGTGGAGCTTTGCCCATTTGCCCGTGGTGCCGCCGCACTTTGACCTGGCCCCCATCGACAAGGCCAAGAGCCGTCTCACGGCGGTGGTGAGGCTGGTGAAACGCAAGGACGTGACCGAACTCATCAACGCCTGTGACGCGGGCCGCGAGGGTGAGCTGATCTTCCGCCTGATCGTGCAGTACGCGGCCGGTGCCAAGGCGCCGATCAACAAGCCGGTGCACCGCTTGTGGCTGCAGAGCATGACGCCGCAGGCCATACGCGACGGCTTTGCCGCGCTGCGCAGTGACGCGCAGATGCTGGGCCTGGCCGATGCTGCGCGCAGCCGCAGCGAGGCCGACTGGCTGGTGGGCATCAACGGCACGCGGGCCATGACGGCCTTCAATTCACGCGATGGCGGCTTCTTCCTCACCACCGTGGGCCGGGTGCAGACGCCCACGCTGTCCATCGTGGTCGAGCGCGAAGAGAAGATCCGCAAGCACGTGGCGCGCGACTACTGGGAAATCAAGGCGACGTTTGGTGCTGCTGCCGGCGAGTACGACGGCAAGTGGTTCGACCCCAACTTCAAGAAGAACGACGACGCCGACCGCCGCGCCGATCGGGTGTGGAGCGAGGCCGAGGCCAACGCCGTCGTGGCCGCCGTCAAAGGCAAGAGCGGCACCGTCACCGAGGAAGCCAAGCCCAGCAACCAGAGCAGCCCGCTGCTCTACGACCTGACCACGTTGCAGCGCGAGGCCAACTCACGCTTCGGCTACAGCGCCAAGACCACGCTCAGCCTGGCCCAGGCGCTGTATGAAAAGCACAAGGTGCTGACCTACCCGCGTACCGATTCGCGCATGCTGCCCGAAGACTATGTGCCGGTGGTGAAGCAGACCTTCCAGATGATCGCGGAAGAAGACTTGCCAGGCCCGCTGAAGGAGCTGGCCCAGCACGCCGCCAAGGGCCTAAAGGATGGCTATGTGAAGCCTACCAAGCGGGTCTTCGACAACACCAAGGTGTCGGACCACTTCGCCATCATCCCCACGCTGCAGGCACCGCGCAGCCTGAGTGAAGCCGAGGCCAAGCTCTACGACATGGTGGTGAAACGCTTCATCGCCGTGTTCTACCCGCCGGCCGAGTACATGGTCACCACCCGCATCACGCAGGTTGAGGCGCACAAGTTCCAAACCAACGGCAAGGTGCTGGTGAACACTGGCTGGCTGGCCGTGTACGGCAAGGAAGCCCAGGAAGCAGACGCCAACCTGGTGGCCGTGAAGCCGGGCGAGGCCGTGAGCAACGAGGGCGTGACCAGCTTGGCGATGCGCACCCGCCCGCCGGCGCGCTACACCGAAGCCACGCTGCTCTCGGCGATGGAAGGTGCCGGCAAGCTGATCGACGACGAAGAGTTCCGCGAGGCCATGGCCGAGAAGGGCCTGGGCACGCCAGCCACGCGCGCGCAGGTGATTGAAGGGCTCATCCTTGAGAAGTACATGCTGCGCGAAGGCCGCGAGCTGATGCCCACGGCCAAGGCCTTCCAGCTGATGACGCTGCTGCGCGGCCTGGGCGTGGAAGACCTGACCAAGCCCGAGTTGACCGGCAACTGGGAGTACCAGTTGGCCGAGATGGAGCATGGCCGCCTCTCGCGCGACGCCTTCATGCTTGAGATCGCCAAGATGGCCGAGCGCATCGTCAAGAAGGCCAAGGAATACGACCGCGACACCATTCCCGGCGACTACGCCACCCTCAGCCACGCCTGCCCCAAGTGCGGCGGTGTGGTGAAAGAGAACTACCGCCGCTTCACCTGCAACGGCCCGGATGGTTCAGCCGAAGGCTGCGGCTTCAGCATCACCAAGAGCCCGGCGGGCCGCAGCTTCGAGCTGCACGAGGTGGAGACCTTCGTGGCCGAGAAGAAGATCGGCCCGCTCGAAGGCTTCCGCTCCAAGGCGGGCTGGCCGTTCACGGCCGAGCTCAAGATGGTCTACGACGATGAGATCGCCAACTGGAAGCTCGAATTCGACTTTGGCGAAGACGCCAAGGCCGCCGAGGACGGCACGCCGGTGGACTTCTCGGGCCACACCAGCATGGGCGCCTGCCCCAAGTGCAAGGGCCATGTCTACGAGCACGGCAGCAACTACGTGTGCGAACACTCGGTGGGCGCGCACATCACCTGTGATTTCAAGACCGGCAAGATCATCCTGACCCAGCCGGTGGACCACGCCCAGGTGCACAAGCTGCTCACCACCGGCAAGACCGATCTGCTGGAGAACTTCGTCTCGAACAAGACCAAGCGCAAGTTCAAGGCCTTCCTGGCCTGGGACAAGAAGGAAGGCAAGGTCGGCTTCGAGTTCGAGCCGCGCGCGCCCAAGGCGCCGGCCAAGAAGGCGGCGGTGAAGAAGACGGCCAAGGCGGAGTGAGATGGACGTGGTGGCCTTCGCGCGCTGACAAGGCGCGCTGTGGCCATCGCGAAGCCAAGTGCAGGCTGATCGCGGCATGATGCAGGCTCCACCAGCCACACGGAGCCTGCTCACCATGTCGACCCGCCCCCACACCGCCCGTCTCGTTGTTGCCTCGACTCTGGCCGCCACCGCGCTGGCCGCATCGGCGGCTGGCGGCTTCAAGCTCAGCAGCCCCGGCATCCAGCCCGGCAGCACGCTCACCGAGGCCCAGGTGTTCAACGGCTTTGGCTGCAGTGGCAAGAACATCTCCCCAGCGCTGAACTGGTCAGGCGCGCCGGCCGGTACCAAGAGCTTTGCACTCACCGTGTACGACCCCGACGCCCCCACCGGCTCGGGCTGGTGGCATTGGGTCACCTACAACGTGCCGGCCACGGTCACCGGCTTTGCCGAAGGCGCCGGCACGGCCGACGGCAAGGCACTGCCGGCAGGCACGGCGCAGGGCCGCACCGATTTCGGCGGCCCTGGCTTTGGTGGCGCCTGCCCGCCGCCCGGCGACAAGCCGCACCGCTATATCTTCACCGTCTACGCGCTCAAGACCGACAAGATCGACGTGCCGGCCGATGCCAGTGCGGCGCTGGTGGGCTTCATGATCCACGCCAACCAGTTGGGCAAGGCCAGCTTCACCGCCAAGTACGGCCGCAAGTGAACGGCTGCTTGCCTGCCATGGCAGGCTCTGCGCGGGAATGACGGGCGGCAACACGCCGAGAACGGCCGTCCGTTGACTGGCGTCAGTTCCGGTTCTGCTGGCGCTGGTCGTCGCTGATCGCGGTACTTTGCACCTGGCCCTGCCGGTTGAAAACCACGTCAAAGTCCTTCTTGTCCTGGCCTTGCTGGAAGTGCCAGGTCCACACTTCTTCGTCGGGCTTGGGCGGGTAGGTGATCTTCTTGGCCGGGATGCCCAGCAGCTTGCGCACGGCCATCTGGCCCATCCCGGGCTCCACCTTGGCGAAGTTGGCCGGGCTGAGCAACTGCCGCAGCGAGCTCATCTTGCCGTCGGCACCGATCTCGATGGCGTAGTTGGTCCAGCCCTCGGGTTGGCGCGGGTACTCGAGCAGCTTCGAGCCATCGGCATGCTCCACGATCTGCGTGGGCTCGCCAAACTGTTTGCGCACGTCAGTTTCGGTGGCCACGCCTTCTTCCAGCTTGGCAACGCGCTCCTGGTCGCAGGCGGTGAGCAGGCCGGCAGCGGCCAGCAGGGCGATCATCAATGGGCGGGTCCAGGGTTGGTGCATGTTGTCCTCCGGGTGTGGTTTCAGCGCGCTGATTCTGCAATCGGCCGCAGGGGCTAGGGTGAGCGAATGCAGTTTTTGGGACAATTGCGTGCATGACGCCACACGACATCGCCGCCACCCTCGACCACATGGGCGTGGCCGCCCGCGCCGCCGCCACCGAGATGGCGCGCGCCAGCACCCTGGCCAAGAACACCTCGCTCACTGAGCTGGCACGTTTGCTGAACGAGGCCGGCGCGCCGTTGCAGCAAGCCAATGCGCAGGACATTGCTGCGGCCGAGGCCGCCGGCCTGGCCGCGCCGATGTTGGACCGTTTGCGCCTCACGCCCAAGGTGATCGCCACCGTGGCCGAAGGCTGCCAGCAACTGGCCGCGATGCCCGACCCGATCGGCGAGATCACCGGCGTCAAGCGCCGCCCCACCGGCATCAGCGTGGGCCAGATGCGCGTGCCATTGGGCGTGTTTGGCATGATCTACGAGAGCCGGCCCAACGTCACCATCGAGGCCGCCTCGCTGGCCATCAAGAGCGGCAACGCCTGCATCCTGCGGGGCGGATCCGAGGCCATCCACTCCAACCTCGCGTTGTGGAAGCTGGTGCAGCAGGCACTGGTGAACGCCGGCCTGCCGGCCGACGCGGTGCAACTGGTGCAGACCACCGACCGCGCGGCCGTGGGCCGGCTCATCGCCATGCCCGAGTACGTGGACGTGATCATTCCGCGCGGCGGCAAGGGGCTGATAGAGCGCATCTCGGCCGAGGCCAAGGTGCCGGTGATCAAGCACCTGGACGGCAACTGCCACACCTATGTGGATGCCGAGGTCGACGTCGAGCAGGCCCTGGCCGTCACCGACAACGCCAAGACCCACAAGTACAGCCCCTGCAATGCCACCGAATCGCTGCTGGTGCATGAGCGCTCGGCGGCGGCCTTCCTGCCGCGCATCGGCGCCATCTTCGCGGCCAAGGGCGTGGAGATGCGCTGCGACGCAGCCAGCAAGGCCTTGCTGCAATCGGTGCCCGGCGCCCAGCTGGCCAACGCCACCGAGGCCGACTGGAGCGAGGAGTACCTGGCACCCATCATCAGCGTCAAGGTGGTGGCCTCACTGGACGAAGCCATGGCCCACATCAACCGCTACGGCTCGCACCACACCGACGCCATCCTCACGACGAACCACGCCAACGCCATGCGCTTCCTGCGCGAGGTGGATTCGGCCAGCGTGATGGTGAACGCCAGCACCCGCTTTGCCGACGGCTTCGAGTACGGCCTGGGCGCCGAGATTGGCATCAGCACCGACAAGTTCCACGCCCGCGGGCCGGTGGGGCTGGAGGGGCTGACGTCCATGAAGTGGGTGGTGCTGGGGCAGGGCGAAGTGCGGGCCTGAGGCATGGTAATACGCCTGCGCCCGGCCACCGCAGACGACGCGGCCCAGATCGCCGCGATCTATGCACCGTATGTGCAGGGCACGGCCATCAGCTTCGAGACCGAGGCCCCCGACGCCGACGAGATGGCCCGGCGCATTGCCAAGACCGAGGCGCACTGGGCCTGGTTGGTGGCCGAGGCCGAGCAAGACGGCCAGGTGCTGGCCTACGCCTACGGCGGTAGCCATGCCGAGCGCGCGGCCTACCGCTGGTCCACCAGTGTCAGCGTCTATGGCGCGCCCGCCGCGCATCGGCGCGGCTTGGGGCGGGCGCTGTATACCGCGCTGCTGGGCTTGCTTCGCTTGCAGGGTTTTCACAGTGCCTATGCAGGAATCACCCAGCCCAATGCCGCCAGCGTGGGCTTGCACCAGGCCATGGGTTTTGAGCTGATCGGCACCTACCCGGACGCAGGCCACAAGCTGGGCCGCTGGAACGACGTGAGTCGGTTCTGGCTGCCGCTGCAGGCACGTGGTGAGGGGCCGGTGTGCGCCGCGCCCCCCGAAACGCGCACCTTGGCCGCCGTATTGGCCACGCCTGAGGGTGTGGCCGCGCTGGCCGCCGGCCAGGCCTTGCTGCAGGCTTGAGCAGCGCTGCGGGGCAAAATCCCGCCAATGACCGCTGCCCCAACCACGCCGCCCGCCACCGACCCGCGCCATGCGCTGGTGCTGTTTTCGGGCGGGCAGGATTCCACCGTTTGCCTGGCCTGGGCGCTGAGCCGCTTTGCGCGGGTGGAGACGCTGGGCTTCGACTACGGCCAGCGCCACCGCATCGAGCTCGATTGCCGGCTCACCGTGCGCACTGAGCTGGCGCGGCAATTCCCGCAGTGGGCCGCGCGCCTGGGCGACGACCACCTGCTGGATCTGTCAGTGCTGGGCCAAATCTCCGACACCGCGCTCACCAGTGGCCGCGCCATCGAGCTGCAGGCCAATGGACTGCCCAACACCTTCGTGCCCGGCCGCAACCTGATGTTCCTGAACTTCGCCGCAGCCCTGGCTTACCGGCGCGGCGCCAGCGTGCTGGTGGGCGGCATGTGCGAGACCGACTACTCCGGCTACCCCGATTGCCGCGACAACACGCTCAAGGCCTTGCAGGTGGCGCTGAGCCTGGGGCTGGATGCACCCATGACGGTGGAGACGCCGCTGATGTTCCTGACCAAGGCCGACACTTGGGCCTTGTCCGAGTCATTGGGCGGTGCCGCGCTCAACGAACTGATCGTGGTGCACACCCACACCTGCTACCTGGGTGAACGCGGTCAGCTGCACGCCTGGGGCCACGGCTGCGGCCACTGCCCTGCCTGTGCCCTGCGCGCCAACGGCCACGCGGCCTGGCTGGCAAGAACCCCCTCCGAGAACCCATGAACTTCGCCGACCTCTCCCCCGATACCCTGCGCTGGATCTACCGCATGGCCGCCGTGGCCTTGCTGATGTTCTGGATGGTGGGGGCCTACAACCGGTTGATGCGGCACCGCAATGCCCTGGCCACGGCCTGGGGTCAGATCGACGAATTGCTCGCCCGCCGCGTGGCCGCGCTGGAGCCCTTGATCGCCCAACTGCACGAGCCCATGGCCGCAGAGGCCAACACCTTGGCGGCCCTGCAGCAGGCGCTGGAGCGTCAGCAGCTGGCTGCGCGCGTGGTGCGGGCCAAGCCTTCGGCGGCGGCGGCCCTGCAGGCCTGGGTGGTGGTGGAGGGCGAGCTGGCCTCGCCGATGGCCCGGCTGGCCGCGCTGGTGGAGCAGCACCCCGAATTGGCTGGCAGCGAGGGCGTGAAGCCGCTGCGCGATCAACTGGCCGAACTGGCGCCGCGCCTCGTCTACGCGCGCCAGACTTTCAACGATGTGGCCGAGACCTACAACGTGGCGGTGGAGGAGTTCCCCACCCGTTTGCTGATGCCACTGTTCGGCTTTCGCGCCACCGCCAAGATCTGAGCGCCCACCCGGGCCGCAGATACATTCGGTCGCGCGGGTGCCAGCGCACGGGACTAAGCTTTGTTGCTGCAGGGCCGATACAGGCGGCTACCGCGCTGCGGTGTCGACCCTGCCCAACTTTCAATTCCAAACACCATGAAACCCAACGCTCTTCACCTCCTCGGCATGGCCACGGCCCTGCTGACCTTGTCCGCTACGGCCATGGCGGCCGACACCACCAACCCACCCACGCTGGCCGACAGACTGGACCTGGGCCTGAACGTGGGCAGCCTGGGCCTGGGCGGCCAGGTGTCATGGCTGCTGGTGCCGGGCAAGTTGTCGCTGCGCGTGGGGGCCCACGCCTACAACTACAACCACGACACCAGTGCAGATGGCATCGACTACACCGGCAAGCTCAAGCTCAAGAACGAGATGCTGACGCTGGACTGGCATCCGTTCGAAGGGCGCTTTCACCTCAGCGCGGGCGTGGTGGCCAATGGCAACAAGTTCGACCTGAACGCCAAGCCCAGTGCAGGTGGTACCTACACCATCAATGGCAAGACCTACACAGCCGCCCAGGTGGGCACGCTGAGCGCCAAGGTGGACTTTCCTAGCACGGCACCCTATCTGGGCATCGGCTGGGGCGACAGCACAACCAGCGCCGGCCTGCATTTCATTGGCGACATTGGGGTGATTTCGCAAGGTACGCCGCGCGCCAAGATCACCGCCACCGGCGCTGCGGCCGACCCGTCGCTGGCGACGGATGTGCAACAGGCCGAGGCCCAGCTGCGAAACAAGCTGGCCGACTTCAAGCTCTACCCGGTGCTGCAACTGGGCCTGGCCTACCGCTTCTGAGGTGGCGAACGCCTGGCGCTCGTGGGTGCGCCAGGCCTCAACCCTGACCCATGATGGCGGCGGTGGCCACCAGCTCTTCAAACAGCGCGGCGGTGACCTTGCCAGATACAGCGTACGGGTCGAGCGTGGCGGTTTCGGAATACTTCAGAAGCAACGCGGGGTTCAGTCGGGTCAGGTTGACCTGGCCCATGGCCCAGCTGGCGAAGCGGCGCTCGCCGATCTCTTCGTAGCTCAGCAGGATCACGTCCTGATGGCGCGGGTCGGCCGCGATGCGCCGGTACAGCGTGTTGACGGCCATGCGGCCGCCCTCCAGCACCTGGATGAAGACGTTGCCGGCGCAGCACAGCACGCCGGTGATGCCGGCCGCCGGGTTGCTGGCCTTGGACTGGCGCAGGATGGCGCTGAGCTCTTCCGGGTCCAGCGGCTTGGCGGCGCGGCTGGCGTACATCAGGCGGACGAGCATGGTCAAACTTTCTTCGTGAGCAGCGAGAGGAATTCGCGCCGCAAATTCGGGTCTTTCAGGAAGGCGCCGCGCATCACGCTGTTGGTCATGGCCGAGTCGTTGTCCTTCACGCCGCGCCACTGCATGCAGAAGTGATCGGCCTCCATCACGATGGCCAGGCCGTCGGGCTTCACGCGCTCTTGCAACGCGTCGGCCAGCATGATCACCGCCTCTTCCTGGATCTGGGGACGGGTCATGATCCAGTCGGCGATGCGCGCGTACTTGCTCAGGCCGATCAGGTTGCTGTGCTCGTTGGGCAGCACACCGATCCAGACCCGGCCCAGGATGGGGCACATGTGGTGCGAACAGGCGCTGCGCACGGTGATGGGGCCCACGATCATCAGCTCGTTCAGGCGCGAGACGTTGGGGAACTCGGTTACCTCGGGCATGGGCTGGTAACGGCCGCGGAATACCTCTTCGATGAACATCTTGGCCACCCGCTTGGCCGTCTCTTGCGTGTTGTGGTCGCTCTCGGTGTCGATCACCAAGGCCTTCAGCACCTCGGCCATCTTGGCTTGCACTTCGCCGCGCAGCTCCAGCAGTTCGCCCTCGCGGATGAACTCGGCGATGTTGTCGTTGGCGTGGTAGCGCCGGTCGGCGCCCACCAGGCGGTAGCGGATGCGCTCGGAAGCGGGCAGGGTGGCCAGGTCGCCCTCGTTGAGGATCAGGGCCTGCGGCGTGCCGCGCTGGAGCGTTGCGTCTAGTGCCATGCCAAGTCTCCTGTGCGGCGGGCTGGATCGGGAAAGGCGCATTGTGGGCCACGGCGCCCAAGCCCGCACGGACAGGGTGGTTAGACTGCCCCGGTGAACACGCCCAACGCCTCGCCTCCCCTGTCGCGCCTGCTGGAGCTCACGGCCGACGCCGTGGCCGCCGTGCGGGCCGGCCGCTCGCTTACCGACGTGCTGGCCGCCTGCCCGCCCGCCGCCCGCGCTGGCACCCAGGCGCTCACGTTCACGGTGATGCGCCGCCTGGGCGCGGCCACCGCAGTGCGCGAGATCGTGGCGCCGCGCAACCCGCCCCCCACAGTGGACGGCCTGCTCACCTCGGCCATCGCCCTTCTCTGGGCCGACCCCAACCCGCCCTACCCCGACCACACCCTGGTGGATCAGGCCGTCACCGCTGCACGCCACAAGGCGCCGGCGGCTTCGGGCTTCATCAATGCCGTGCTGCGCCGCTTCATCCGTGAGCGCGACGCCCTGATCGAGCAGGCCACCCGCCAGCCACTGGGTGCCTGGAACCACCCGCTGTGGTGGATAGAGCGCGTGCGCCATGACTGGCCGGCGCAATGGCAGCCGCTGCTGCGCGAGGCCCAACAGCACCCGCCCATGGCCCTGCGCGCGAACAGCCGTCGCACGAGGGTGGCCGACTACTTGGCCCGTCTGCAGGCCGCTGGCCTGGCGGCCCACACCGTGCCGGGGTTCGAGCAGGCCATCGTGCTGGCCCAGCCCTGCCCGGTGGAGCGCCTGCCCGGCTTTGCCCAGGGCGAGGTTTCGGTGCAGGACCTTTCGGCCCAGCATGCGGCGCCGCTGCTGCTGGGCGCCGGCCTGGCCAAGGGGGCACGGGTGTTGGACGCCTGCGCAGCCCCCGGTGGCAAGACGGCCCACCTGCTGGAACTGGCCGACCTGGACCTGCTGGCGCTGGACGCCGACCCCCAGCGCCTGGCCCGTGTGGGCGAGGGCCTGCAGCGCCTGGGCCTGGCCGCGCGCAGCCAGGTGGGTGATGGCCGCCGCCCGGCCGACTGGTGGGACGGCCAGCCCTTCGACGCCATCCTGCTCGACGCCCCTTGCAGCGCCTCGGGCATCGTGCGCCGCCACCCCGACATCCGCTGGCTGCGCCGGCCCGAAGACATTGGCGCACTGGCCCGCACCCAGGCCGAGTTGCTGGCCGCGTTGTGGCCGCTGCTCAAGCCCGGCGGCCGCTTGCTTTACGCCACCTGTTCCATCTTCAAATCCGAAGGTTCGGCACAGATCGACGCATTTTTGCAACGCATGCCCCCGGATGGGGCACGGCTGGACCCGGTCTCGCCCGGGCATCTGCTGCCACTGGCTGACAATCAAGGCCACTCGCCCGAGGCCGCGCTGGCCGACGGTTTCTACTACGCCCTGCTGCACAAGCCCAGCGCTTGAACCCCAGGGCGGTGGCCGGCGCCCCAGGGCGCTCACCTTGCTCATGGAAGGCCCGCCCGCTGTGACCTGCCTTGCCCAGACCCGCTTCGCCAGCCCGGTGCCCGCCGCCTGGCTGCGTTGGCGCGGCTGGGCCTTGGTTGCAATGCTGGCGCTGGCGGCCATGCTAGCGCTGCTGCCGGCGGGTGCACAGGCCCAGGGCATCGAGCTGTCGTCCATCCGGGTGGGCCGCAGCGACGGCGGTATTGCGCTCGATTTCTACGCCCGCCCGGCCCTGAGCCCAGCGGTGGAAGATGCCATGCAGCGCGGCGTGCCGCTGTACTTCGTGGCCCGCGCCACCGTGTACCGCTCGCGCTGGTACTGGCGCGACGAGCGCATCGCCACGGCCCAGCGCACCTGGCGCGTGTCGTACCAGCCGCTCACCGGGCAGTGGCGGGTCAGCGTGGGGGCGGTGGGCCAGACCGTCGCCACCGCCCAGGAAGCGCTGGCCATGGTTTCACGCACCACGCGCTGGAAGGTGGCTGACCTCGCCGACGTGGAAGCTGGCGAGAAATACTACGTCGAGTTCAGCTACCGTCTCGACAGCTCGCAGCTGCCGCGCCCCATGCAGCTCGACCTGACCGCCCAGGCCGACTGGCGCTTGTCCGTCGAGCGCACGCTGAAGGTGGAGTGACGGCCCGCCCTTTCGCGCCGCCCCACCCACACCGCAGAACCCCACCATGAAAGCCTCCACCCGCTGGGGCATTGCCCTGCTGGCCCTGGTGGGCCTGGGGTTGGTGATGGCCTTCGTGCTGTTCCTGTTGGCCCAGGGGCCCTCGCGCTACGAGGCCCACATCGGCTGGCTGTTCTGGGCCAATGTGGCGGTGGCGGCACTGCTGGTGGCCGTGTTGGCCACGGCTGCGGTGCGGCTGGTGCTGCGCTTTCGTAGCGGCAAGTTCGGCAGCCGCTTGCTGCTCAAGCTGGCCGGCATCTTTGCGCTGGTGGGTGTGCTGCCCGGGGCGCTGATCTACACCGTGAGCTACCAGTTTGTCTCGCGCAGCATCGAGGCCTGGTTCGATACCCGCGTGGACACCGCCCTCAACGCCGGCCTGGCGCTGGGCAAGGGCACGCTCGATGCGCTGGCCGACGACCTGGTGCTCAAGGCCCGCAACGCGGCTGATCGCCTGCCCGCCACGGCCCCCACCCCCAGTGCCGTGGACCTGGAGCGCCTGCGCGACCAGCTCGGCGTGCAAGAGGCCGCGCTGGTTGGCAGCGCCGGCCAGGTGCTGGCTGCGGCGAATGCCAGTGCCGCCGCGCCCCTGGTGCCCGACAGGCCCTCCATCACCCTCATCAAGCAGGCCCGCGAAGCCAGTGGCGCCAGCCAGCTCGAAGGCCTGGAGGACGATGCCGCCACCGGTGGCGTGCCAGCGCGCGTGAGGGCCCTGGCGCAACTGCCCAAACTCAGCGGCTCGCCGCGCCAGGCCGACGACCGTTTTCTGATGCTGGTGCAACTGCTGCCACGCGCCGTGACGGTGAATGCCCTCACCGTGCAAGCCGCCTACCGCGAATACCAGGAGCGCCGGCTGGCCCGCGACGGCCTGCGCCGCATGTACATCGGCACGCTCACGCTCTCGCTGGTACTGGCCGTCTTTGGCGCCGTGCTGCTAGCCATCGTGCTGGGCAACCAGTTGGCCCGGCCGCTGCTGTTGCTGGCCGAAGGCATGCGCCAGGTGGCGGCGGGCGACCTCAGTGCCAAGCCCATCTTCACCTCGCGCGACGAACTGGGTGGCCTGACCCGCAATTTCGCCGCCATGACTGAACAGCTGGGCAGCGCGCGCAGCCAGGTTGAACGCAGCGTGGACCAGCTGGAGAGCGCCCGCACGCGGCTGCAAACCATCCTCGACAACCTGACCGCTGGCGTGATCATGTTTGACCGCAAGCGCCGCATCAACACCGTCAACCCCGGCGCCACCCGCATCTTGCGGGCACCCTTGTCGGCTTGGGTTGGCAAGGAGCTGAACGATGTGCCCAGCCTGGCCGACTTCGCCCAGGCCGTGTGGCAACGCTTTGACCAGCACCAGACCAGCCCCGAGGACGGCGAGCGCGACCATTGGCAAGACGCCTTTGACCTGCGCGTGGGTGGCCTGGACGACACGCTCACGCTGCTGGTGCGCGGCGCCATGTTGCCCAACGAGGCGCGGCTGATGGTGTTTGACGACATCACCGAGGTCGTCTCGGCCCAACGCTCGGCCGCCTGGAGCGAGGTGGCGCGCCGCCTGGCGCACGAGATCAAGAACCCGCTCACGCCCATCCAGCTCTCGGCCGAGCGTCTGCAGCACAAGCTCGAAGCCAAACTCGCCGAACCCGCCGACCAGGCCATGCTGGTGCGCGCAGTGGCCACCATCGTCAACCAGGTGCAGTCCATGAAGCAACTGGTGAACGAGTTCCGCGACTACGCCCGCCTGCCCGCCGCCACCATGCAAAACCTCGATCTCAACGCCCTGGTGGCCGAGGTGCTGGCACTCTATGGTGTGGAACTGGACAAGGGTCGCCTCTTCGCCCATTGCGGCACCGGCCTGCCCGGCATACGCGGCGACGCCACCCAGTTGCGGCAGGTCATCCACAACCTGGTGCAGAACGCGCTGGACGCCGTGGCGACACGCGAGGACGGCCGTGTGCAATTGCTTACCGAGGTGGCCAGGCACGAGGACGGGCGCCCCCGGGTGGTCCGCCTGAAAGTGTCGGACAATGGCCCCGGATTTGCAGACAAGGTGCTCAAGCGCGCCTTTGAACCCTATGTCACCACCAAGACCAAAGGCACGGGCCTCGGGTTGGCGGTGGTGAAAAAGATCGCCGACGAACACGGTGCTCGCGTGCGCATCGTCAACCTGCCCTCCACCCAGGGCACTGACGGCCCACCGGGCGGTGCCCAGGTTTCGTTATCATTTTCGAGTTTCACTGAACAGGCCACTGTGAGCGACAGCTCAGCCCCGGCACCCCACAGCGTCAGCTGAGATCGCACCGAACATCCATGGCAACGATACTTGTAGTCGACGACGAAATGGGCATCCGGGCCCTGCTGTCGGAAATCCTCACCGACGAAGGCCACACCATCGAGCTGGCGGAAAACGCCGCGCAGGCCCGCGCCTCGCGCGAGCGCCTGCGGCCCGACATGGTGCTGCTCGACATCTGGATGCCCGACGTGGACGGCATCACCCTGCTCAAGGAGTGGGGTGCCACCGGCCTGCTGAACATGCCTGTGATCATGATGAGCGGTCACGGCACCATCGACACCGCCGTGGAAGCCACCAAGTACGGCGCCACCGCCTTCCTGGAAAAACCCATCACGCTGCAAAAGCTGTTGCGGGCCGTGGAGCAGGGCCTGGCCCGTGCCCCCGTGGCGCGCCCGGCCGGCATGGGCACCCCCGGCATTTCCATGGCCACGCCGCAAATGGGTGGCATCAACCATGGCGGCTTTCGCTCTGAACCCTCCCTGACGGTTGAGGCCGCCATGACCGGTGGCCTGGGCCTGCCCGAAATGCAGGTGGACCTGGGCCCGCAATCCGAACAAAGCTTCGACCTGGACCGCCCGCTGCGCGAAGCCCGCGACGCCTTCGAGAAAAGCTACTTCGAGTTCCACCTGGCTCGCGAGAATGGCTCCATGACCCGGGTGGCTGAAAAGACCGGCCTGGAGCGCACCCACCTGTACCGCAAGCTCAAGCAACTCGGCGTCGACCTCTCGCGCAACAAGCGCGGCAGCCTGGCCTGACGCCCGGCAAACCGGGGTCGAAAAGGCTTCTGAGCCGTGCTATAGTCTACGGCTTCGTTGGCCTGGTAGCTCAGTTGGTAGAGCAGCGGATTGAAAATCCGCGTGTCGGTGGTTCGATTCCGCCCCAGGCCACCAAGTTACTGTTCCGGGACGTCCCAAGACGGCTCGGAAGATGCAAAAAGCCCTTGAGAATCAACGCTCTGGGGCTTTTTTCTTGTCCGACTCGGTCTCGCGGGATTTCTTGAAGTCCCGCCCCTGACGCAGTAACTTCCGCAGTAACCGGCCCAACCCGACATCTGGGCCAGAAAGTTACTGCAATGGCCCGCTACATCATCCCCTCGGACGCCACCATCAAGGCGGTGCGTGCAGGCGATCCGCGCAAGCGGCTCACCGATGGCGACGGGCTCTACCTGCTGCTGTTCGTCAAGGGTGGTGCGCATGGCTGGCGGCTGGACTACAGCTTCCAGGGGCGCCGCAAGACGCTGTCGCTGGGCACCTACCCCGCCACGACGCTTGCCATCGCCAGGCGCAAGGCAGAGGCCGCCCGCGAGAGGATCGCGGAGGGCTTCGACCCCAGCCAGGCGCGCAAGGAAGAGCGGGTCGTGCACGCGAAGGCCCGCGAGGCGGAAGTGCGGCAGCAGCAAGGGCTGCCACCGGTCGACTCTTTCGAGGCGGTGGCCCGCGAGTGGTTCGACGTCAAGAAGGACGGCTGGGCCAAGGGCTACGGCGACAAGATCCTGGCGCGGCTGCAGGCCGACGTCTTTCCGTATGTCGGCAGTGCGCCGGTGGCCAGCATCACGCCGGTGCAACTGCTGGAGGTACTGCGGCGCATCGAAGCGCGCGGCGTGATCGAGACTGCGCACAGGGCCCTGGAGAACTGTGGCCAGGTGTTTCGCTACGCGGTGGCCACGGGGCGCAGCACCATCAACCCGGCACGCGACCTGAAGGACGCGCTGCGGCGTCCCGAGCCCAAGCACTTCCCGGCCATCACCGACCCCAAGCGTTTTGGCGAACTGCTGCGGGCCTGCGATGCCTATGCGGCAACGCCGGTCGTGCGTGCGGCGCTGAAGCTGGCGCCCATGCTGCTGCTGCGGCCTGGGGAGCTGCGCTATGCCGAGTGGCCGGAGATCGACCTGGAGGCCGCGATGTGGACCGTGCCCGCCGCGCGCATGAAGCGCGAGCTGCGCGAGAAGATGCACGGGGCGCCGCACCTGGTGCCATTGCCCAAGCAGGCGGTGGCGGTGCTGAAGGACCTGCGCCCGCTGACCGGTCACGCCAGGATGGTGTTTCGCGGCGAGCGCCACCATGACCGGGCCATGAGCGAGAACACCATCAACGCCGCGCTGCGGGCGATGGGTTTTCCGGCCGATGAAGTGACCGGCCACGGCTTCCGCGCGACTGCGCGCACCATGCTGCACGAACGCCTGGGCTTCAGCCCTGACGTCATCGAGGCCCAGCTGGCCCACTCGGTGCGCGACAGCCTGGGGCGCGCCTACAACCGCACCGAATTCATCGAACAGCGCCGCGCCATGCTGCAGGCCTGGGCCGACTTTCTCGACAAGCTCCGACGCGGGCCGGACGTGGTGCCGCTCAGGAAGGTCAGGTCCGCTGGCGCACGCTGACCGCCGTGCTCACGACAGCGCCGAGAAGCGCTGTGCCAGTTCATCGTGCTGGGCATGGAAGCGCTTCGGGCTGGACTTCCTCAGCTTGTCCAGGTTGAGCTGCTTCCACCGCAGGGCGGGCAATTCGCCCAGATGGGGGAAGGGCATCAGGTCCCACTGGGGCTCACCTCGCACCGCAGACAGCAGGAACTCGCGCTGCCGCGGCAGGAGCTGCCTGGGCAACTGGTCCAGCAGTTGCGCCTGGGTCTGCACCAGTGCTTCCAGCGGCAGGACATCGCGGGTCATGCCAGCAAACTCGTTGCTGAAGCTGGGCTCCAATGGCTTGGTCTTCGAGAACAGCACCTCGTGCACCGGACGGTTGTGGCCCGCCAGGTAGGCGACGAAGCAGTCCAGGAAGGTCTCCTGCCAGCCAAACCGCGCGAGCATGTGCATGACGTCGAAGATGTCGCGAGGGTGCTGGCGGTCCATGGCCGCCACCAGCTTGCTGCCGTAGAGCTCCTCGGTCGCCAGCACAGGAAGCGTGACGGCGGTGGTGAAGAGCGCTTCGGCAACGCTCACCAGCGGTCGGTCCTGTGGCGGCATCACGGTGCCCCGGAAGACGAAGTTGACCTCGACCTTGACCTGCGCAAGGTTGTCGGCCACCAGCATCCGGACCTCGTCACCTTGCGCATTGGCAGGTATGCGGACCTGCAGGCCACGGCGCTCCAGGGCGAGCCTGACCTTGCCCAGCTCGGCACCGATGGTGGCGAGCGCGGCATCCCGGTCCGGTCGATGGTCGACCAGCACCACATCGAGGTCCACCGAGAGCCGGGGCATGTCCTGCACGAACAGGTTCAGGGCCGTGCCGCCCTTCAGGGCAAAGTGGCCGGACTGGAATACCGCCGGGGCAACGGCGAGCAGCAGCCGGACGGTGTCGACGTAGGCCTGGTTCATGGTCGCCTCAGGTCCAGCCGTTCGCCCGACCTGGAAACGGCGAGCCAGCGTTGCCCACCGCCCAGGCGGTCGCTGTGCTGTCTGGCGGTCGCAGCCCAGGGCAGCTGCATCTCCTGCGCAAAGGTAGCTGCGGCCCTGACCACCTTGATGCGCGTGGTGTGTGCCAGCAGTTCCTGCAGCACCGGTTCGCGCAGGCTGGGCAGGCTCTCGACCAGTTCGCGGGTCTCGCCGAGCGATTGGGTCTTGCCCAGGTCGCTGAGCAGTTCCAGCATCGCCCGCTCGGGCACCGACACCAGCAGGTCCTGGCGGCCGTTGGGCAGGGGCTGCAGGCCGCAGCCAGGCGCGAGCGTGGCGTCAAAGAGCTGGGTGGCCTGGTAGCGCGCGGGAAAGCGCTGGGTGAACCAGTCGGGCAGCTTCTGCGGCCGGGTGCCCCAGAGCGAGATGGTTTCGCGGAAGGCCAGGTTCTGGCGCACGCCGCGCCAGGTCAGCGCGGTCTTGCTCCCCACATGCAGGCCGGGCATCTGGCGGGCGAGGAATGCCAGGGCACCGTCGCGGCTCAGCGTGTCGCCCGGCAGCATGTATGCGCCGCGCGCCAGGTGGATCAGCCAGCCGGAGCGTGCCAGTGCCGAGGCACGGAAGGCGCTGACACCCCGCGCGACGAGGTCGGCGGTGCTGAAGGGCTCACCACGCGGCAACTCGGCTAACAGCGTCTTGAATGAAAAAGAGTCGGAAGTTGATTTCACCGCTCAACTGTAGAGTGCAAATCATTCAACGGCAAGGCTTTGGAATAGAAACTCGTCATCAATTGATCCCTGGCGTCAATTTGAACAAGTTTTTCATTCCAGGCAGCTTGCTTTGCAGGATTTCAACCCAAATCCATCGGCGGGATCCCGCCTGGCCGGGCGCAGCATGCGATGCATGGGATCCCTGGAGACAGTCATGAAGATCGGCCGACGTCTGCTTCCCGACTTGGCGCAGATCGACCTGTTTGCCGGCAAACCTGCTCTTGCCGCTGGCAAGCCAGCCGTCACGGGTGAAGCCTTGATGGTCCGGGTTGACCTGATCGACGAGGACCCCGGAAACCCACGCACGGAATTTCTGGAGGCCGACATCCACGAACTTGCCGAAGACATCCGGCAGCAAGGCCTGCTGCAGCCCATCGTGGTCCAGGCAGCCAGCGCAGCAGGCCGGTACCGGATCCGGTTCGGTGCGATGAGGCTGCGCGCCGCAGTCATGGCGGGACTGACCGAAGTACCGGTGACCGTCTGCACCCGGGAGCTGGACGCCTATGCCCAGGTGGCCGAGAACCAGAAGCGGCGCGGGCTCTCGGCGCTGGACCTCGCCCGGTTCATCCGCAGCCGGGTGAGCATGGGCGAGTCAAACGCCCAGATCGTCTTGGCCGACTTGCCTTTTGTCGATGTGCTCTTCTTGGTGACCATGCGTCGCGCGGGTGGGAGGTGGCGGTTGTCCGCGGCGACACAACTGACTTGGCCTCAGACCTGGAAGCTCAACACTAGCACGGGCTTGCGTCGGGGCAATCTGGCCGGTGACGCTCCGCCTGGGGCAGGCAGCAGCAGGACGGGCCACCTCGCCGGCCTGGTGGCTCCTCCAGCGGCGGTTTGGTTAGCCAGCCGTAGACATTTCCGCACTGGAGGCGCCAAAAGTAGACGGTCCATCGTGGCAGTAGAAGAAAGACCTCATAATCACGCATCAAGTAGATGTTTTTCAAAGCAACTAGACGCACCCGTCCCTTCATGGACTGCATGTAGATGAATCCAAGCTCTGCCAGGACCTACCTGGGCTACGAAGCGCTGGTCCGCAAGTACCAGCTGCGTGTGCCCCCGCTGCGGCGTGTGTTCGTGGCGACTGAGCGGACGCTGGAGTCTCGCGTCCTCAACGCCGACGGGGAGGAGCTCATTGAGCTACCACTCCAGCGCATCTCAGACACCGAGTCCCTGGTCGGGCAACTCACCTTTGCCCTCAAGCGAGAGCACTTGAACCTGACCGTGCTGGGCGCGCTGTTCGAGCGGCGCGAGGTCCTGGAGGGCGTGCAGACCTGGCTTGAAGACAAGCCCTCGTCGAAGTACTCCCGCATGGCCGCTCACCTGGCCACCTGGCTCACCGGCCACGAGTTCACCTACAGCCTGCCCGCGGGCAGCCCCCGGGTGCCCTTGCTCGACCCCAAGTTGTACGTGACAGGACCGGCAGTCTCAGACCCCAAGTTCGGCGTCAGCAACAACTTGCTGGGCGACAAGTACTTCAGCCCGCTCATCCGGCGCACCGACAAGCTGCAGAGCCTGCTTGCCGCAGGTCTTGCCGGCAAGGTGACCGACGCCTTTCGGAACATTGAGCCGGAGATGCTCTCCCGGGCGGTGGACTACCTCTATCTCTCCGAAACCCGCTCGACCTACAACATCGAGGACGAGATACCGGACAACAACCGTGCGGCCAAATTCCGGCGTCTGCTGGAGCAGGCCGGCGAGCCCGGCGCGCTGACCGAGGAGCAGTTGTGCCAGTGGCAGTCCCAGATAGTGAGCGCCCTGGGCACTGAGTACGAGTTCCGCTCCACACAGAACTGGCTTTCGCGTTCGGGCCGTTTGCGCAACATCGCCGACTTCATCCCGCCACCACCCGAGCAGGTGCGCCCGATGATGGCCGCAGTCTCCAAGATTGCCTCGTGGGCCTCCACGGGTCAGCTGGACCCTGTGCTGGCTGCGGCCACGGCCTCGTTTGGGCTGGTCTATGTCCACCCCTTCCTGGACGGGAACGGCCGCCTGCACCGGTTCCTGTTGCACCACATCCTGCGTCAGTCCGGATTCACGCCGGCCGGCGTCGTGCTGCCGTTGTCGTCGCGAATGCAAAAGCAGCTCGACCGCTATTCGGCCCTGCTCAAGAGCTATTCACGCCCGCGCACCGAACTGTTGGAGTACATGCTGGACAGCGACAGCGCGACCATCCTGGTGAGGACGGCCCAGCCCTTGTGGCTGTACGCCTACTTCGACGCCACGGACCTGTGCGAATTCATCCTGGAATGCTGCAAGGTTTGCGTCGAGGAGGACCTGCTGACCGAAGTGGTCTACCTGCGGGCCCACGATGCGACGATCAAAGACTTGGAGGCTTGGCTGGACATGCGCCAGTCTGCCCTCAACGCCCTCATCGACATCATTGTTCAGGGCAACGGGACCCTGTCCAAGTCCAAGCGCAAGCACAAGCTTGTGGAAGGGCTCAGCGAAGAGCAGATTGACCGTATCGAAAAAACAGTGAGCGAGCACTTCGAAAACTACATAGATAGCCGTGCCTGATTCCGGCCAAGAGTAGATGCTCTGAAGAGTTGATGTTGAAAAGTAGATGAATGTTCGGTCGGGTAGATGCCTTGAGTTCAAACTGAGCCTCAGATAGAGGTTCACCTGGACTTGGCCCGGTCGTGCGGTGGCGTGGGCGGGTGATGCTGGTTTTAACTGCCAGTTAATTGGGAGATTGAGCACCCGGATGTCGCCTTGAAGTAGATGCATTGCTTCATCGGCGGTCTGAAAGTAGACAAAAACGCGGCCTGGTAGATGTCCGGTATCCCAAAGAGGTGGTTGGTAGAGGCCGCTTGTGGGCCCGGGGTGGCTCTTGCCGGGAAGCAAGCTCGTTCGGGCCTTAGTGGCATTAACCGGTCGAACAATCAGTGACAGGACATCGGGGGGCTGATGAAGAGTAGACGGACTGCTGACATGAAGGCTTAAAAGTAGACGGTTTCCATTCCCCCGTAGACGCCCCAAGTTCAGCCAAGGTCAGCAGTAGATGTCCAGGGGCCCCGAACACCCGGGCGCGCCGACACAGGCTTGCCGACCGCGCCTCGGCAGGTGCACCTATTGCGCTGGGGGAGCTTGCCGCGTGCTGGACCTGCCAGCTAGACTGCACTTGCGTGCAGTTGCCAGTACGTCGGTTGTTCGGTGCCTTGCGGCATGTGTGCCTACAGAAATTCGTCGTTAATATCGGCCGCGTCTCCGGCAAGTTTGGTCAGCCTCGCGGCCTGTCCCGCGATGAATTCACAAACCTGGTTCGCAAAGACACGCTCATCGCTGTCGACATAGTCGTTTGACAACGCTTGCTTAGGCGCCTCGTGCGTCGCCAGTTTGGCCAGTCGCGTTGCCTCGCGTTTGAGCAGGCTTCGGCTGACCTTGCAGCGCCGCGCGAAATCAGCAAGCTGAAACGCGCCGACCTCTTCCAGCGAAAACGCGTCACCAAACGCCATCGCCAGTTCGTGGTCGATGCCGGGGTACTGGACCACGCTCAACAGGTCGTACCAGGGGGCAGGTTCCAACCCCTGGCGATGTACGAAGAACGAGAAGTTCTTGCCATGAGCGTCACTGTTGCCAATCAAGAACTGGAATAGCGCCCAGCGCAACAAGGTCAGGCGCGCAGCGGCCTTGTTGACTGTTTGGTCCACACGGTCAAAAAGGACTTCGAAGCTCACACCCTCCCGGATGTTGCGCACGTGTTCGCCGCTGCCAAAGTTTCGCTCGTACTTGTAGGTCGCCGGCAGGTCCGAGGCCTGGCAGGCGTCGATGATATGCAGCCGCTGAACGGTTGGTCCCTGGGAGCCTTGGGTGACCAGGCGGTCGAAGCGGCCGACCACCAGCACAGGCCTGGGCGTGCGATAGATGCCGACTTCGGCCACCGGCAGACCCATGCGCCGCGCCAGCGACATGCAGAAGTGCTCGTTGACCACCAGGTGCGGCATCATGGTTCGCCGGGGCTCGGGTTTGAGGATGTGCGTCGATGCCAGAGGGGGTTCGGCCAGGTAGAGATGGCCATCCTCGTCAAGGGGCCGGTCGATGTAGACCATCAGTTTGTCCTGCACACCCGCGATGGACATGCGGACCTTGCCGTCCCAAACCGCCAACGGAATTTCTTCGCGGTCGGCCAGTCGCTGGTCCAGTTCTTCACGGGTCACTTCCCGCAGCGGTGCACTGGCGACGACCGGTGGCACTTCGTCCGACTTCCAGAACCGGAAGGCGCCCGTGGTCTCGGCCCCGAGTGCGTTGATGAGGGCGAAGATGTTCGACTTCGACACCCGGTAGGTGGTGGCTGTGATGTCCAGCGCGCGCCCCTCGGGCAGCAGGTTCTCAACGAAGCGCTTCACGGCGCCGGCGGCGTAGCCGTCGGCGGGGGGCTCCAGCGGCAGCGCTGGCGACAACGGAAACGCCTTGTGGGCAGCGACCCAGTTGGCTTCGTAGCCCAGCGTCCATTGGTCGTTCTTGGGCTCGTAGCCGAGTGTGGCGACCTTTTGGCTGTCGGCCCAGAGCGCCAGGGCGTGCGGCATCGAGGCGGGGGCTGGCGTCATGGCCGTACGGCGCGCGCAGCGTCGGGTTGTGCGACCGATTGCATCCACGGGTGGTCCTTGGGACTAATCACCATCGTCAGGCCCAAGCCGTCCAAGACGATCAGGAGCTTGTCCAGGCGCACTGAGCCCTTGCCGTTCTCTAGGCGAGAGAGCAGGTCCACCGAGACGCCACTCAATGATGCTGCGTCATCAATGCGGAGTGATTGCTCGCGTCTGCGTGCTCGAACCGCTGGCCCGAGGTCGGAGGCTTGCGCGACGCGGACAGGCGGCAGCGGGATATGAGGGTCAGCATTCATTTCGGAATTCCGTGAACGGGCGCGAGCCAGGAGCAGTTCGCCATCGAATTGCTGGAATTCCGAAACTATGCCACGTTCGCGACCACTTCAGCAAGAATTCCTCGAAGTCCGAAATTGCTGATCAGCAAAGCCCTTGTGCATCTCAAAAGCTGGAATTCCGAAACTACCCCGCAGTTCGCTTTGGCAGGACATCCTCCACGATCTCGGACGATTGCCCTCTCACCATCAATTCGAGACACCGGGCATGGATGGGGTTGCGGAACTCCCCGGCGGTGCTGGTTTTAACCGTAGTTAAACGGATGACTGGTCTCCCGAATGTCGCGTCGAAGTCGATGCAGTGCTCAACCAGAGCCAAGAAAGCAGGCCAAACTCTGGCCTGGTAGATGTGACATCCGGCAACAGGGCCTGCTGCGGCCCATCGTGGTCCAGGTCGCCAGCGCATCAGGCCGGTACCGGTGGGGCAGGTAGCCGTAGGACTGGCCACCTCGCCGGCCTGGAGGCGCTCCTCCAGGTAGCGGTGTGGTTAGCAAGCTGTAGATGTTTTCGCACGAGAGGCTGCGAAAGTAGACGGTCCATCCTGGCTGTAGAAGAAACACACACCTTGTTCTTACCCCGGACGCCACCATCAAGGCGGTGCGCGCAGGTGATCCGCGCAAGCGACTCACCGATAGCGATGGGCTCTACCTGCTGCAGTTCGTCGGGGGTGGCGCGCATGGCTGGCGACTGGACTACAGCTTCCCCGGGCGCCGCAAGACGCTGTCGCTGGGCAGCTATCGCCCGCCACGACGCTCGCCATGGCCAGGCGCAAGGCAGAGGCCCGCGAGAGGATCGCGGAGGGATTGACCCAAGCCAGGCGCGCAAGGACGAGCGGGATAGGCATGCGGCCGCGTTCTGTGGTGTCAGCCCTTCTGATGACGAGCCCGACCCATGCCAACCCGGATTCGATTCAGGGCCCGCGCGCTCTCTGACTGGCGGGTTTTTCACCCCGTTCGCGTGGCCTGCGCGTATCAGCAGTGTGATCATCCACTTGCCACCTTGTCAGGAACCACCATGCGCACCCTTACCGCCCACACCCCCATTGCCCTTGCCGCCATCGCGTTGTTGATCGCTGCGGCCAATGTGCCTGCGCAGCCCAGCGCCAGCGCCGCCGCCGCTGCCACCAAGCCCGAGCGGCGCAGTACGCTGGCTGACCAGCAATCGGTGGCCATCACCATCTACAACGAAGACCTGGCGCTGGTGAAGGATGCGCGCAAGGTGACGCTGGACAGCGGCGCAAACCAGTTGGCGCTGCGCGATGTCAGTGCACGCATGCGGCCCGAGACGGCGCAACTGCGCAGCCTGTCCAACCCCGGCTCGTTTGACCTGCTGGAGCAGAACTTCGACTTCGATCTGCTCACACCCGAAAAGCTGCTGGAGAAGTACGTGGGTCGCGAGGTGCGCGTGGTGAAGACCCACCCGACCACCGGCGTGGAAACCAGCGAGACCGCCAAGGTGCTGAGCGCCAACAACGGCGTGGTGCTGCAGATGGGCGACCGTGTGGAAACCGGCGTGCCCGGGCGCATCGTGTTCGACGGCGTGCCCAGCAACCTGCGCGACCGGCCCACGCTGGTAACGCAACTGCAAAGCCGACGCGCGGGTGCGCAGGACATGGAGCTCTCGTACCTCACCGGCGGCCTGTCGTGGAAGGCTGATTACGTGGCCGAGTTGAACGCGGACGACAGCACGCTCGACCTGAACGGCTGGGTGACGCTGAACAACCTCAGTGGCACGGCCTACACCCATGCCAAGCTGCAGCTGGTGGCGGGCGACGTGAACCGGGTACGGGAAGAGATGGTGCGCGCCAAGGTGGCGCGGATGGACATGGCAATGGCCGCGCCGGCGCCGGCCGCCATGGCCCAGGAGGCGCTGTTTGAATACCACCTCTACACGCTGCAACGCCCCACCAGCATCGCTGACAACCAGACCAAGCAGGTGGCCTTGCTCAGTGCCAGCGCGGTGCCGGTGAGCAAGGAGTTGCTGATCTCGGGCAGCGACCACTACTACCGCGCCAGCGCGGGCGACCTGGGTCGCAAGCTCAAGGCCGGCGTCTATGTGCAGTTCGACAACCGCGAGGCGGCCCGCCTGGGGCTGCCGCTGCCCAAGGGCGTGGTGCGCGTGTACAAGCGCGACAGCGCAGGCAATGCGCAATTCGTGGGCGAAGACCGCATCGACCACACTGCCAAGAACGACACCGTGCGCCTGCACCTGGGCGATGCCTTTGATGTGACGGCCGACAAGAAGCAGACCGATTTCCGCCGCCGCGAGCCGAACAACAAGGCCAGCTACGTGGGTGAAAGCGCCTACGAGATCGTGTTGCGCAATGGCAAGGCCGAGCCCGTGACGGTGACCGTGCGCGAGCCGGTGCCGGGCGACTGGACCATGCTGGAGGAATCACAGCGCCACAGCAAGGTGGCAGCCGGCACGGCCGAGTGGAAGCTGAATGTACCGGCGGGCGGAAGCGCCACGCTCAGGTACCGCGTGTTGGTGCGGTACTGAAGCGCCTTCGCCGTGCGCCGCGCTCAGCGCAGGTTGTCGGTGACAACCATGTCCACGCGGCGGTTGCTGGCGCGGCCGGCGGCGGTCTCGTTGCCGGCGATGGGCTCGCGCTTGCCCTTGCCTGTGGCATAGACCCGGAAATCGGCCAGGCCAGCCAGGATCAGCGCACGCCCTGCAGCCTGGGCGCGGGCTTCCGAGAGCTTGTCGTTGCGCTTGTCGTTGCCGGTGGCGTCGGTGTGGCCGGTCACCTTGACGTTCAGACTCTGGTGCTGGGCAAGGTGCTTGGCCAACTCCTTGAGAAAGGCGGCATAGCGTGGTGTCAGGCTGGTGCCGGACGGTGCGAAGGCGGCGTCACCGCCCGCACGCAACAGCAGTTGATCGCCATCGGCGGTCTTGATCAGTTTCACGCCGGCCTCAGCCGCTGCGGCGCCGATGTCGGACTCGAACTCGGACAGCGCGCTGGGCGCCTTGGGCGCCTCCACCGGCGCGGGGGCTGGCATTGGCGCGGGCGCCATCACCACAGGGGGCACGACGGCCAGGGCCTTTGTGGCGGGCAGGGAGGGGGCAGGGCTGCTGCAGGCGGCCAGCAACGACAGAATCAGTGCCGGCGCGGCAAGTGGAAACAGACGGCGATGCATCGAGTGAAGCTCCGAGCAACAAGGGGTGGAGGAAGTGGGGGATGACCCATGCTGCAGCCTGCTATGGCCGTGCGCTGCGGCCAGGCAAGCAGCCTGCGTGTTTCACGCCGGCCAGCCGCCATCCCCGTTGTTTTTGTTGGCCCGAGCCTAACAGACCCAGCTTGCGCTCAGCGCGCGGCCATGGCCTGGAAACGTTGCCAGGCCAGGAAACCGCCGGTCACCGCCAGCGCTTTGGGGTAGTCTGCCTGGCGCAGCAGTTGCGCCGCATAAAGGCTGCGCTGGCCGTCGTTGCACACGCACAGCACGATCTGCTCGCGCACATGCTGCAGCTGGTGGATCATGCCCAGGAACGACTTGCTGTCAGCCGCCGTGGGGTGGTTGGCGTCCAGTTCGGCCTGTTCAATGCGGTCCAAGCCCGAGGCCTTGATCGGCTTTTCGAACAGCGGAATGTGCACCGAGGCCGGGATGGCCCCCTTGAGCTCGATCTCCATCGACTGGCGCACGTCCACCAGCGTGCCCAGGCCCAGCCATGAGAGCTCCAGCGCGCTGGACAAGCTGATTTCCAGCTCGGCGATGTCCTGCATGTCGGGCGGGACGTTCATCGTGGTCAAGGGCATGGCGGTCTTTCAGTGAGGCTTGGCATTGTGGGAGGGGCCACTGCCTGTCGGCATCCGGCATTTGCAACGTCGGGCGTTCGCGAGAAAGATGCATCCATTTGGCGGGTTCCCACCACCGGTTTCGCCACAGTTCCTGGCAGCAACTCACAAAGCGGCGACTCCTAGAATCGCCCGCAAACCGAGCGCCGCATGCCAGCCACCGATCCCTACAAGCTCAGCGCCCACACGGCCCCCGCCACCTGGACTTGCCTGGCGGCGGCGCGGGCCCAGTCGCTGCCGCGCCAGACTTGGCAAGTGAGCACACCGGCTGGTCGCGTGGCCGTGGGTTCGGTGGAGGTGCGCCATCTGCCCCTGCTGCAGGCCCAGTGGCCACGGGCCTGGCGCCACAACGGCACCGAGGGCTGGTGCCTGCTGGCCGATGCACCCGAGCGCACGGCGGTGCTGGCGCAGATGGGCCACGTATTGCACGCGCAAGGGCTGGTGCGGGCCTGGCGCGACGAGCCCTATGGTCTGTGGGACGCAGAGGGCCAGACCCATGCCGAGATCGAACGCGCCATGGCGCGCTTCTGGGGCTCGCTCACCTTGGGCGTGCATTGCAACGGCTACCAGGCCGACGCCCAGGGCCGCCCCACGCACCTGTGGATTGCACAGCGCGCGCTGGACAAGCCCACCGACCCCGGCATGCTCGACAACCTCATCGGCGGCGGTGTGCCGCTGGGCCAGACCCCGCGCGAGGCGCTGCTGCGCGAGGCCTGGGAAGAGGCCGGGCTCACCGCCGCGCACATGGCCGGCCTGCAGCGCGGCGGCGTGCTGGAACTGCGTTGCGACATTCCCGAAGGGCTGCAGCACGAGTGGCTGCACATCTACGACCTGGCCCTGCCGCCCGGCGTGCAACCCTGCAACCAGGACGGCGAGGTGGCCCAGCACCGGCTGCTGCCGGTGGCGCAGGCGCTGGCCTTGGCCGCCCGGGGCGCGTTGACGGTGGACGCCGCGCTGGCCACGTTGGACTTCGCGCTGCGCCACGGCCTGCTGGCCGACCCGGCGCTGGCCCAGGCCCTGCAAGACCTGCGCGTGCCCAGCGCCCGAGCCGGGTGTTTCGATCGACCTTGAGCCGGACACCGCCATTCAGACAATCTGAAGGGGGTCGTGCATGACCCTGAACTGCGGGCCGGGCGGCGCGCTGCACACTGGCGGCCTTGTGAAGACACCCGGCCCTGTGCTGACCGCGCCATGAACACCTCCCTCAACCCCAGCCCCCGTTACACCGGCGTGGCCATGGCCCTGCACTGGCTGCTGGGCCTGATGATCGTGGGCGCCTTCGCGGTAGGCCTGTACATGTCCGACCTGCCCATGTCGCCCACCCGGCTCAAGCTGTTCAACTGGCACAAGTGGGCTGGCATCACCATCCTGGCGCTGTCGGTGCTGCGTCTGCTGTGGCGCTTCACGCACCGCCCGCCAGCCGACCTGCCGGCGCCGCGCTGGCAGAACCTTGCCGCCCACGGCACGCATTGGGCGCTGTACGCGCTGTTCCTCCTGGTGCCGCTGGCCGGCTGGGCCTACAGCTCGGCGGCGGGCTTTCAGGTGGTGTGGTTCGGCGTGCTGCCGCTGCCTGATTTCGTGGGCAAGGACAAGGCCCTGGCCGACATGCTGAAGGAGCGCCATGAGGTGTTGGCCTGGCTGCTCGCTGTGCTGGTGCTGCTGCACATTGCGGCCGCCCTCAAACACCATTTCGTCGACCGCGACCGGCTCATCGACCGCATGCGACCGGGCCGCGACTGAACCTCACAAGGAAACCCCATGAACACCGTGATCCGCTGCGTCGCCCTGGCCAGCCTGCCCCTGTTGGCGGGCTTGGCCCAGGCCGAGCAGAAAGTGCTGCCCGCGCAGAGTGAAATCGCCTTCGTCTCGCGCCAGATGGGCGTGCCCGTGGAAGGCAAGTTCAAGCGCTGGGACGCGCAGCTCGCCTTCGACCCTAAGAAGCCCGAGGCCGGCAAGGTGAGTTTCAGCATCGACACCGGCAGCGCCAGCTTCGGCTCGGCCGAGACCGACGCCGAGGTGCCCAAGCCCGAGTGGTTCGGCGTGGCCAAGTTCCCAAAAGCCAGCTTCCAGTCCACGGCCATGAAGGGCCTGGGCGGCGGCAAGTTCGAAGTGATGGGCCAGCTCAGCATCAAGGGCGCCGTGAGCAACGTGGTGGTGCCCGTGGCCATCACCCAGGTCGGTGCCAACTCCACCGCCAGCGGCCAGTTCACGATCAAGCGCCTGGACTTCAAGATCGGTGAAGGCGACTGGGCCGACACCTCCATGGTGGCCAACGAAGTGGTGGTGAAGTTCAAGCTCACCGTCACTGGCGTCGCGCCACTCTGAGCCCCTTTCTCAGCCGTTCCACCCCAAACCAACCCCTCAGGAGTTCTCCATCATGAAGTCAGCCTCTTTCGTCGCCACCTTTTTCGCCGCCGCCCTGCTCGCCACCGCTGTAGGCGCCCAGGCCGCCACCGCCACCTACGCGATCGACCCCTCGCACACCTACGTCACCTTCGAGATCGGCCACTTCGGCACCTCCACCAACCGGGGCCGCTTCGACAAGAAGCAAGGCACGGTGCAGCTGGATCGTGCTGCCAAGACCGGCAAGGTCGAGCTGACCCTGGAGGTGGGCTCGGTCAGCACCGGCTTCGCCATGTTCGACAAGCACCTCACGAGCCCCGAGATCCTCGACGCCGGTACCTTCCCCACCGCCAAGTTTGTGGGCGACAAGTTCAGCTTCAACGGCGACAAGGTGACCGAGGTGGCCGGCACGCTGACGCTGCACGGCAAGACCAACCCCGTCACCCTCAAGGCCAAAAACTTCAACTGCTACATGAACCCCATGCTCAAGGCCGAGGTCTGTGGTGGCGACTTCGAAGCCACCGTGGTGCGCAGCCAGTTCGGCATCAGCTACGGCCTGGACTGGGGCTTCTCCGACGCCGTGAACCTGGTGATCCAGGTCGAAGCCGTCAAGCAATAAGCCACGCCGTCATTCCCGTCCCTCCCTCGTCATTCCCGCGCGTCCCTCGTCATTCCCGCGCAGGCGGGAATCCACGCTCGCCACAACGTTGGCCCCCCGCCATTGCGGGGGTGACGAGGCGGCGACGCCGTCGCCTCAAGACTTGGCCAGCAGCTCGAAGTGCTCCACCTCGGGCGGGCGGGCAAAGAACGGGCCGACGATGGCGCGCCATTCGGTGAAGGCCGGTGATTGACGGAAGCCCACAGTGTGGTCTTCCAGCGTGGCCCAGAAGATCTGCATCACATAGCGCTCGGGGTTCTCGATCCCCTTGTTGAGCTTGAAGCCGTGGTAACCCCTGGCATTCGCGATGACGGCGGCCAAGCCGCGCTGGATGGCCTCTTCGAAGGCGGCCTGCTGGCCGGGCTGGATGCGGATGTCGGCGATTTCGAGAATCATGGTGGGCTGGGATGAAAGGGTAGCGCGCAAGCATAGCCGGGATAATCGCGGCTTGTTGAGTTGAGCCTGGAGCACCGCGTTGAACCGTCCCGATGATTGGCAGCACGACCACGAAGCCGGCCGTGCATCTGCACCCGCCACACAAGACAACACCCGCGTGGACGACGTGCGCATCGAGGCCGTGCGGCCGCTGATCTCGCCCGCACTGCTGCAGGACGACATGCCCATGCCCGCCGCCGCGCAGGCCCTGGTACAGGGTGCGCGCGACGCCATGTCGCGGGTGCTGGCCGGCCAGGATGACCGGCTGATCGCCGTGGTGGGCCCTTGCTCCATCCACGACCACGACCAGGCCATGGCCTACGCCCGACAACTCAAGGCCCTGGCCGACGAGCTGAAAGGCGAGCTGCTGGTGGTAATGCGCGTGTACTTCGAAAAGCCCCGCACCACGGTGGGCTGGAAGGGCTACATCAACGACCCGCAGCTCGACGGCAGCTTCCGCATCAACGAAGGCCTGCACCGCGCCCGTCAACTGCTGTTGGAGGTGACCGCGCTGGGCCTACCGGCGGGCACCGAGTTCCTCGACCTGCTCTCGCCGCAATACATTGCCGACCTGATTGCCTGGGGTGCCATCGGCGCGCGCACCACCGAGAGCCAGAGCCACCGTCAGCTGGCCTCGGGCCTGTCATGCCCGGTGGGCTTCAAGAACGGTACCGACGGCGGCGTGAAGGTGGCGGCGGATGCCATCGTGGCCGCCAGCGCGCCGCACGCCTTCATGGGCATGACCAAGATGGGCCAGGCGGCGATCTTCGAGACCCGCGGCAACGCCGATTGCCACGTCATCCTGCGCGGCGGCAAGCAGCCCAACTACAGCGCGGACCACGTGGACGCCACCTGCGCCGTGCTGCGCAAGGCGGGGCTGCGCGAGCAGGTGATGATTGATTTCTCGCACGCCAATTCCGAGAAGCAGCACCGCCGCCAGATCGATGTGGGCCGCGACGTGGCCGCGCAGTTGGTGGCCGGTGAGCACCGCATCACCGGAGTGATGATCGAAAGCCACCTGAACGATGGCCGGCAAGACCAGGTGGCGGGCCAGCCCTTGCTGCACGGGGTGTCGATCACCGACGCCTGCCTGGGCTGGGACGACACCGAGCCCTTGCTGCGCGAGCTGGCGGCGGCGGTGGCCGCTCGCCGCCTCGTTATTCCCGCGAAGGCGGGAGCGGATCGTGGATTCCCGGCTTCGCGGGAATGACTGAGAGGGCGGGAATGACTGAGACGGCGCGAGTGACGGAACGGCGCGTCACTTCATCGCGTCCACCATGGCCGTGTAGATCGAGGGCCTGAAATCCACCGGGTGGGTTTCGCCCTCGTCGCTCATGGCCCAGAGCGTGAGCGTGCTGGCCGACATGGGCTTGGCGTACAGAAAGCCTTGCAACTCGTCGCAGTTCAGCGCCAGCAGCAGGTCGCGCTGGGCCTCGGTTTCCACGCCCTCGGCCACCACCTTCAGGCCCAGCGCGTGGGCCATCTTGATCATGGCGTCTACCACCGCCAGCGCGTCGCTGCTCTGGTCGATGTCGGTGAACAGGCTGCGGTCGATTTTGAGCTGCTTGGCCGGCAGCTTGCGCAGCGCGGCGAAGTTGGAGTATGCGGTGCCAAAGTCGTCGATGGAGAGTGACACGCCCACGCCCGCCAGCGCGTTGAAGGCCTCCATGGTGATGTCTTCCATGGCCACCGATTCGGTGATTTCAAACGTCAGCAACTCGGCCTCGATGCGGTAGCGGGCCATGGCGCTGCGGATGCGCGGCACCAAGTCGTCCTGGCGCAGCTGGTGCATGGAGAGGTTCACCGCCACGCGCATGCGCAGGCCGTCGTCCATCCAGGCGCGCATCTGCCGGCAGGCCTCTTCGATCACCCAGTTGCCCAGTGTGCCGATCAGCCCAAAGCGCTCGGCCACTGGGATGAAGGCGTCGGGCATGATCAGCCCTCGCGTGGGGTGACGCCAGCGCGCCAGCGCCTCCACCCCGGTGATCTGGCCTGACAGTGCATGCACTTTGGGCTGGTAGTACAGCTCCAGTTCGTGGCGGTCGAGCGCAGTGCGCAGGTCGTGCTGCAGCTCCAGCTGCACGCGGGCGTCCTGCTCCATGGCGGGCGCGAAGAATGCAAAGGTGGAGCCACCGGCGCGCTTGGCGGCGTACATGGCGGCGTCGGCATTGGCCAGCAGCTTCTTGCCCGGGCCGTGCTCGGGGTACATCACGATACCGATGGAGCACGAGAGGTTCACGTCCACGCCATTCGGCAGCCGGTACTGCTTGCCGATGGCCTGCAGCACCCGCAGGGCCACCTGGGCCACGGCTTCGTTGGCACCGGGCTTGTTCAGCAGCAGCAGGAACTCGTCGCCGCCCACGCGCGCCGCCAGGTCGCTGGGACGGGTGATGCTGGCCAGGCGCTTGCCCACCTCGGCCAGCACCGCGTCGCCGGCCACATGGCCAAAGGAGTCGTTGATGGGTTTGAAGCCGTCCAGGTCGATGAACATCACCGCCAGCTCGCCGGTGCCATGCTCGTCGGCCATGGTCAGGCTGTCTTCCAGGCGCTCTTCGAACATCAGCCGGTTGGGCAGACGGGTCAACGGATCGGCCAGGGCTTGCTCGCGCAGGCGGCGGTTGGCCTCGCTCAGCGACGAAGCCAGCAGGGCATTGCGGCCATGGGCCTGGGCGTCCACCAGCGCGCCCAGCAGTCCCAGCAGGATCACCAGCGCGCAGGCCGCCACGGCCAGCCAGACTGTCGGCGTGTCGACCGTGGCGTCGCCACGCACGGCGCTGTCCACCCCGAACTTCAGCCCGCTCAGCGCCAAGTCTTGCGCCATGCCGGCCACCAGGCCAAACATGCCGGCCGCCAGCCACTGGCGGCTGCTGAAGCGGCCCAGGCTGAGGGCGCGGGCGTCAAACATCAGGCCCAGGCCCAGGACCGAGGCCATGACGATCAGTGAGCCAGGCGTCCAAAGCGACGCCAGCGCGTCGCCCAAGGGCTGCACACCCAGGCTGTGGCGCGCCAGCACGAACAGGCCCAGCCACAGGCCGGCGAGCAGCAGGGCTTGCAGCCCCATGCGCACCGACCCGCGCCAGGGCAGGCGGGCGGTGCCCAGCACGGCGCCCACACCCACGATGGCCGCGCCCCAGGCGATGCCCAGCGCGGCGGGGCTGTAGTGCATGTCCCAGGGCAGGCCGAGGCCACCCAAGGCCATGAACTGCGCTGCCCACAGGCCGCTGCCACCGGCAACGGATGCGGCGGCCCACCAGCTGATGGCAGAGACAGCGTTGGTGCCGCGCACCTTGCGCAGGCCGTGCCCCAGCAGCGCGAAGAACAGCACGGAAACGACGGCCGAGAACAGTGGTGCGAGCCAGGACAGTGACGGCGTCAGGTTGGTTTCCATCGGATTTCGGTTTTATCCACATGGTATCGGCCATTGGGGCACCCCATGAAGCCCGCCAGTGTGACGCCTGCCTCGCGCCCACGGGGCCCAGAGGGGGCGGTGGGTTGTGACTTCCTGCAGTCCTCGGGCCCGGTCAGTGCGTGAAGCCTATGCTGCGCCGCTGGCGCACTTCGGGCTTCACGCGGTGCTCGCTCTCCAACTGGGCCAGGAATTCGTCGGCATCGAAGGGCAGGCCCAGGATGTCCACCTGGCGCTTGACAGCGGCGAAGTCGCCGGGGGCGAGTTGGTCGAGCGCTGCCAGGCGGTGGTGCTGCTCGGGCTTCAGCTGGCCGGCGTCGCCGGCCAGGGCCTCGGTGACGAACATGGCTTCGCGCTGCAGCGGCGTGAGCGGCCTGAAGCGGATCTTGAAGGTGAAGCGGCGCAGTGCGGCTTCGTCCAGCTCCTCGAACAAATTGGTGGTGCAGATGAAGATGCCGGCATAGCGCTCCATGCCCTGCAGCATCTCGTTGACCTCGGTAACCTCGTAGTTGCGCTCGGCCATGCGGCGGCTGCGCAGGAAACTGTCGGCTTCGTCCAGCAACAGCACGGCTTCCTCGGTTTGGGCCTCTGCAAACATGCGGGCCATGTTCTGCTCGGTCTCGCCCACGAACTTGCTGGCCAGGTCGCTGGCCTGGCGTATCAGCAGCGGCTTGCCCAGGGCCTGGGCGATGTGCTCGGCAAGGGCCGTCTTGCCGGTACCTGGCGGGCCGTAGAAACACAGCGCGCCATGGCCGCGGCGGCGCAAGGCCTCGACCACGGCGGGAATCTCGAACCGGCTCTCCACGTTGATCAACGACAGGTCGTAGTGGGTCACCACCCGGCGGGCGCCGCGCTCGGGCGTGGCGCTGCCCAGGGCCTTGTCGGCATGGGTCAGTTGGCGCTCGATCAGCGCTTCCAGCTCCTCGGGCGCGCCGGCCAGCTCGGCAAAGCGCACAGCGGTGCGAATTTGCGCAGGGGTGAGCGCTCGCCTGGCCGCCAGCTTGGCGCCAAAGCCCTCGCTCACCGGCACGCCCTTCAGCGCCCGCGCCACCAAGGCCTCGCGGGCGCCGGGCGGCGGCGAAGTGAGCTCCAGGTGGTACTGGAAGCGACGGCGAAAGGCCGGGTCGATCTGCTCGATGCGGTTGGTGATCCAGATCACCGGCACCGGGTTGCTCTCCAGGATCTGGTTCACCCAGGCCTTGCCACTCACACTCGACGAGCCGTTGTCGCCAGCGTCCAGCCGCGCCATCAGCTGGGCCGTGTCGCTGGGAATCGCGGGAAAGACGTCCTCCACCTCGTCGAACAGCAGGGCCACGTTCGGGCTGCCCTTCAAGAACACCTGGCCGATCTGCAGCGAGCGGTAGCGGTCTCGCCCGGCCAGCGAGTGGCCGTCGCGGTCTGCGTACTCCACCTCGTACAGCTCCAGCCCGGCCTGCTGGGCGCAGACCTTGGCCAGCTCGGTCTTGCCGGTACCCGGCGGGCCGTAAAGCAGCACGTTCACGCCCTTGGCCTTGCCCGCCACGGCGTTCTTCAGCAGGCCGCCCAGCACCCGCACGTCCTCGGCCACGAACTGGAAATCGGTGGGCGTGAGCTCGGTGCGCGTGGCGGGCCGGGTGAACACTGCCATCAGCTCGCCGGGGTCGCGGTACTCGCGCATCAGCACCGGCGGCAGCTGCTCGCTCACCTTCATCAGGTCCGACAGGTCGGTGATGTTGTGCTCGGAGATCAGGTTCTCCACCATGCCGATGCGTTCCAGCCGGCTGCCGGCGCGCAGCGCGTCGGCCAGCTCGCGTTCGTCCACGCTGGCCACCTTGGCCAGGGCGGCGTAGGCCTCTTGTGCGTTGCCCACCTTGAACTCCACCAGCAGCCCGCGCAGTTCGCGCTGGTAGCGCGCCAGCGTGCCGTAGAGCAACAAGGCACGTTCGGCCGGGTTGAGCTGCAGCAGGCCGGCCAGGGCGGTGATGTTGTCCTCCACCAGCGTGGACTGCTTCTTCAGCTCGCGCGACAGCCAATCGGCCGTGGTGCTCAGCACCGCCAGCAGGTCCTTGGGGGCGTCCTTGATGTATTCGTCGATGTAGAAGTACAGCGAGCCTTCCTCATACGGGCCACGCCACTGGCCGTGGTGCTCCATGAAGGCGGCGTCGCTCAGGGCGGCGTGGCCACGCCAGTGCTCGTTGCTGCCGCAGCGGCGCTCCAGAAACGCGCGCAGGCGCTTGAGCACCGCCACCGGCCACACCAGGTGCCGGCCGGTGAGGCCCAGCAGGCTGGTCCAGTCGCGCCGCACATTGAAGCGCCCGGCCTGGGCCAGCGTGAGCGTAAGCACGAAGTGCGTGCACATGCGGTCGAGCACCGGTGCCTCGGCCAGCCCGGGCGACAGCAACACCCGCGCATCGATCATCCGTTTGACCATGGGCCTCCAACCAGCCTGGCGGGTGGCTGCGGATCAGCCCCCTGGTGCGCTGATCTTGGCCGATGCCCCGCGGCGGTGCAAGCCCCGTCATTTCCACCCCCTGTCGTCAGTGCAACACCATGGTTTGCAGACCGGTGTCGGTGTAGCGCGCCAGGTAAGCGTCAATGTCGTCGATGTCGGATGTCTGCTGGGTCAGCGCTTGCACGCCGGCCATGAAGCTGGCAGCCACGGTGCTGTCCAGAAAAATGCCCTTGCGCAGGGTCTTGTCCACGATCTCCAGGCCGCTGCGGCCGCCGGACGGGGCATCGCCCGAGGCGGCAGGCTCACCAGGCAAGTCCACCTGCATCACGGCAAAGCTGTCGGAGTTGTAGAGCACGATCACGGGGCCACCTCACAGTCTGTCGGCCCCGGGGAAGGGCAGCACAGACTGCAGATGCCCACGCCGGGCGCGTTTTCAAGGGCCCTTACCGGCCCTGCTCCATCGGAGAGTTGACGATGGCGTCGAACGTGGCCTGGCTGATGTACTGCGGCGTGTAGCTGCCGCCCTGCTGCACCAGCACCTTCATGTAGGCGCGCAGGTGGTTGCGCGAGCCGCGCAGCAGGTTGTCGTACACCAGCAGGATGTCGGCGTTGTCGACGCTGGCCTGGCGCGCCGCAATGTCGTTGATGTCCAACTCCTCGATCTGCACGCCCACCTTCAGCGCCTCCACCAGGCTCACCTCGCTGGCGGCCGTGAGCTGGGCGTACAGCGTCTGGAACAGTGGCGCCTGGAAGCTGCCCAAGGGCAAACCTGCCAGGGGGTCGGCGAGCTGGTAGCGGTCCAGCAGCGTCTTCACGGCCGCCGTGTGGGTGGACTCGCTGGCCGCGATGTTGGCGAACACCGGCACCGTGGTCCAGCGGGCCGCGCTGGCCACATACACGGCGTGCGCGAGCTCTTCTTCCTCGCGCATGTAGACCAGGCCATCCGATTCCGCCACCGACAGTGTCTGCAGCGGGTAGCTGCTGAGCGTGGCGTTCAAGGCGCTGGCGCTGAAGGTAGAGACGCCGTCGGCGTTCACCCCCATGCTGGGGCCGGGGCTGTCACCGCCGCCACAGGCCATCAGGCCGGTGGCGAGCAGCGACGCCAGCAGCCATTGCAGTGGTTGGCGGCGGTTGGTGTGCAAAGTGGGGCGCAGGGTGGGGTGCAGGGTGCTCATGGCAGTCTTTCAGGGTGGAGGGATTTCAGGGTTGCTTGGCGGCGCAGGCGTCGCGGCGCGGCGTGGGCATGGCCACGCCGCGCTCCTGGGCGCGCTCGCCCAATTGCTGGCGTTGCTGCGACTGCACGAGCCGGCATTCGTCCTGGTTCGGGGTGGCCGCAATGGCCGTGCGGTGCGCGTCGCGCTCGGCCGGCGTCATCAGGGTGCGCCCGGTGGCCGCCGCGCCGCCCATCTGGCGGGCGTGGTAACCGGCGCCATAGCCCTGGCGACCTGGCGCCGAGGCCTGGGCCAAGGCCAGGCCGCTGGCCAACAGCAGGGTGGACACAAACATGGCGGACAGCGCGGTGTGGGGCAAGAGGAGCGGCTTCATGGCTGACCTTTCGGGTTGTGTGATGCGAGGCCTCCATGCTGTGCGCCGGCTGTACCGGCACGATGTCGTGTCGGGGTCAGCCGGTGTCACTCGGTTTCACTGTGTTTCACCGGCCGGCTGGCGCGGCAGGCCCGGCAGTAGACTGGCCGCGATGGACCCCTCCACCGCCCCCCGCGTGCTTGTGGTCGACGACGACCCGGCGCTGCGCGACCTGCTGCGCGACTACCTGGGCGCCAGCGGCTTCGTGGTGGACACGGCTGGTGGCGGCGAGCAGATGCGCCAGCGCCTGGCCGACGCACCGACCGACGCGCTGGTGCTCGACATCATGCTGCCAGGGGAGGACGGCCTGAGCCTGGCCCGCACGCTGCGCCGCCACTCCAACCTGCCCATCCTCATGCTCTCGGCCCGGGGCGACGAGATCGACCGCGTGGTGGGCCTGGAGGTGGGCGCCGACGACTACCTGGCCAAGCCCTTCAGCCCGCGCGAACTGCTGGCCCGCCTGCGCGCCTTGCTGCGCCGTGCGGCCGCCCCCAGCGCCGAGCCACTTGCCGGGTCACCCGCACCGGTGCTGCCCCCTGGCCAGTTCAGCTTTGGCCCCTACCTGCTCGACAACGCCGCCCGCCGCCTGCTGCGCGACGGCAGCGAGGTGCCCATCAACGGTGCCGAGTTCGAGCTGCTGCACGCCTTCGTGCAACACCCCAACCGGGTGCTCTCGCGTGACGACCTGATCGCATGGCTCAAGGGCTATGCGCGTGATGCCTTCGACCGCAGCATCGACGTGCGCGTCACCCGGCTGCGGCGCGGCATCGAGGCCGACCCGGCCCACCCGCAGTACATCCGCACGGTGCGCGGCGAAGGCTATCTGTTCAACCCGCGCGGCGAGGCGCATTGATGGCCACTGCGGCCACCTGCCGGCCGGCCTCGCTGGCACAGGTTTACCTGCGCTGGCTGGTGTCGCTGTGCCTGGCCCTGACGCTGGTCACCCTGGCAGCGGTGCTGGGTTTCGTGATGCTGCCCATGGCCGAGCGCTCGGCCGACGATCTGGCCGGCCTGATGGTGCTGTCGGCCCAGACCTGGGCCGAGCTGCCGCCCGACACGCGGCCGGCGTTCGAGGCCGAGTTGCTGCGCGAGCACCAGATGGCCCTGCGCAGCGACATGCCGGCGCTGCCCGAGGCCGCGCTGGTGCACGGCTTCTACGTGGGCTTTGTGGAACGCGCACTGCAACGGCGCAGCGGTGCGCCCGCGGGGCTTGCGCTGGCGGCGGGGCCCCAGGGGCAGGACTGGCTGTGGACCCGCATCACCACGGGCGACCAGACCCTGGGGGTGGGCTATGCCCCCGAACGCATGAGCACCCGGCCGCTGTGGGCCCTGGCCGTGGCCCTGCTGGCCGCCACGGCGCTGGCCACCGCTGCAGCCCTGTGGCTGGCGCGCCGCATCGCCCAGCCCGTGGCCCGCCTGGAGCAGGCTGCGGCTGCGCTGGCAGCGGGCGCCAACCCGGCGCTGCTGCCCCGAACCGGGCCGCGCGAGCTGGCCGATCTGGCCGGCCACTTCAACCAGATGGCGCTGCAACTGCGCGAATTGCTGGCCGCACGCACCACCTTGCTGGCCGGCATCTCGCACGATCTGCGCACGCCGCTGGCGCGCATGCGCCTGGCGCTGGAGATGCTCACCCTGCAGCCCAAGCCCGAACTGATCACCCGGCTGACCCTCGACATCGAAGAGATGAACACCCTGATCGGGCAGCTGCTCACGCTGGCGCGCGGGCTGGACCCCGAAGCCCCGCAAAGCCTGGCCCTGGCGCCCTGGCTGTCCGAGCGCGTGGCCCTGCATGCAGCCGCTGCGGCCGTGGCCGGCGCCACCCTCAGCGTCGACTGCCCGGCCGACGCCCAGGTGCATGCCGCCGCCGGTGCGCTGGCGCGCGTGCTGGACAACCTGCTGGGCAATGCGCTGCGCTACGCGCCAGGGCCGATCAGCGTGCACGTCACCCGCACGGCAGCTGGCACTGGCACCACCGCAGGCACCCGCATCAGCGTGCTGGACCGGGGCCCCGGCATCCCGCCCGACCAGATCGACGCCGTGTGGCGGCCCTTCCAGCGCGTTGAGAGCTCGCGCAGCCCGCAAACCGGCGGCTACGGCCTGGGCCTGGCCATCGTGCGGCAACTGGCCCAGGCCCAGGGTTGGCAGGCCGGGCTGGCCGCCCGCGAAGGCGGCGGGCTGGTGAGCTGGGTCGAGCTGCCGGCGCCAGCCTGATACGCTTTTGCGTTCAAGAACATAGGAGCACCGCGCCGCCCGGCGGCTGCTGAAGGCGCATTGCTGTCGTTGAGATCTGCGATCAGCTCGCCTGACTCTTGACGTTGGGTGTGGCCGCGCCAGGCGGCAAGCCGGTGCTGGCTCATGCTGTGGCGGTCGGCTTCGCCGACTGCCTTGCAGTGCTCACGTTCGGGGCGTGCCGCATAACTCGCTGCTCTCGCTGCGCTCGTTTCGCTCAGACAAGATGCGGCAAGCATGTTGTGAAGCGTGCTGCTCACCCCCGAACGCTGCGCGCTTCAGCGCCCCAGAAATCGCCAGCCCTGGCTTGCCGCCTGTCGCTCAACAACCCGTGTTTGCATTCGGAGCAAGCCAAGACACCACCACAGCATCAGCAAAGGGCTGGGCGGGCAGGCTGCGGCGCGAATGAGGAGCGGCGAGGCGCGCAGGGTATGCGGCGCGGCACATGCCCGAGCACCGCAGCGCAGTCGGCGAAGCCGACCGCTACTTTTGAGCGCCGCGGCCTGCCCGCCCAGACCTTTGCCAACCACCCACGTATCAACGCGAACGCCTGGATTCCCGCCTTCGCGGGAATGGCCGAGAAGCGCCGATCTGCGACACCGAACCCAATCCACCAATCCTTGACTTTTGAACGCAATGCCATATGAATCCGGCACCCTGCGTCAGGGCGATGCCGGCTGTGTGGCGCTGTCGGGCGTGCCCACCAGGCGCCAGCGCAAAGGCTCGCCACCCGGCACCACCTGCCATTGCAGGGCCAGCGGCCAGTGCGGGGCGCTGCGGTCCAGCCACACGTCCACCCGGCTGTCGTAGGGTCGCAGCGGTTGGCGCACCCAGTGCGTGGCGGCGCCGCGCTGGCCTTCATCGGGGCCATCGCCATCCACGAGAACAAAGGCCCAGCGGTCCAGCTCGCCACGCGGGCTGGCCACGGCCAGCTCGATCTGCTGGCCGGGTGCCCAGGCGCTGCGTGCCGCCACCACACCCAGCAACTGCGGCAGCCAGCTGGCGCGGTCTTGCGCGCCCGGCCACAGCGCCCACTGGCGAGCACTGCCAGAAAAGCTCACCAGGCCCTTGTCGCGCTGGAAGTTCACGGCCCGCACGGCGCGGCCACGTTGCGATTCCAGCATGCGCACCGGTGCCAGGCCGGCGCTGTCGAACTCGCCCCGGGTCTGGTGGTCCAGCGGCGAGCGGCCGGGCAGGGCCGATTGCAGGTGCGAGCTGAAGTGCTGGCCATCGTGCTGCCACAGCCACTCGGCCTCGCCCCGCTGTTCGCCGCGCTGCACGGCAAAGCGCAGGCGCGCAGACGGCGGCAGCCGTGTGGGGTAGGTGGGCGGAGCGGCGGCAGCGCCCTCATCGGGCAGGGGCGACGAGGGCGGAGGCGTCGCGCCGCCTGGTTGGGCGGTGTTCTCGTGCACGGCGGGTGCCATGGGCGACGGTGGGTCGGTTGGCGCTGTATCGGCGCGCGTGGTGCTCACTTCGACGGGAGCCGTCGCCACATGAGGCAGGGCTTGTGGCGTGGGCCCGGCGCGCCGGGACGCTGTGGGTGTTGCCTTGGGGGTTGTCACGGCAGGCGCGGCAACTGGCGCGGCCCTCGGCAGCAACCATACCGATACCGGCGCGCTCGCAGCCGGCAGCGCAGTCGCCGCTGGCCGGGCCACCCAGTCACCCAAGCCGGCCAGCAGCCAGCGGTGGCCCAGCCACACCGCCAGGCCCAGGGCGGCAAAGGCCAGCCGCCGCCGCACAGGCGCGGGCAGCGGACGGAGGGTGAGTACCCCGGCGGACAGCGGGCGCGGCAGGGTCGCGGGCATTGGACAATGCTGCCACCAAATTCCCAGGCCCGCCCCCGGCCTCACGACCGTGAAACTCGCCACCTACAAAGACGGATCGCGCGACGGCCAGCTCGTCGTCGTCTCGCGCGATCTCGCCAGCGCCCATTACGCCAATGGCATCGCCACCCGATTGCAGCAGGTGCTGGACGACTGGAACTTTCTCTCGCCGCAGCTGCAGGACCTGTACACCACGCTGAACCACGGCAAGGCCCGCCACGCCTTTGCGTTCGATGCGGCGATGTGCATGGCACCGCTGCCGCGCGCCTATCAGTGGGCCGACGGCTCGGCCTACATCAACCATGTTGAGCTGGTGCGCAAGGCCCGCGGTGCCGAGCTGCCCGAGAGCTTCTACGGCGACCCGCTGATGTACCAGGGCGGAAGTGACGATTTCCTGGGCCCTTGCGACCCGGCCGTGTTCGCCAGCACCGAGTGGGGCATTGACTTCGAGGCCGAGATCGCGGTCATCACCGGTGACGTGGCCATGGGCACCATGCCCAACGAAGCGCTGGAAGGCGTGCGTCTGCTGATGCTGGCCAACGACTGGAGCCTGCGCAACCTCGTCCCGGCCGAGCTGGCCAAGGGCTTCGGCTTCTTCCAGAGCAAGCCGGCCACGGCCTTCAGCCCGGTGGCGGTGACGCCCGACGAACTGGGTGACGCGTGGCTGAAGGGCAAGCTGCACCTCACGCTGCAAAGCACCTGGAATGGCCGCAAGGTGGGCCTGTGCGAGGCCGGGACTGAGATGACGTTCCACTTCGGCCAGCTCATCGCCCACATCGCCAAGACGCGCAATGTGCGCGCCGGCTCCATCGTGGGCTCGGGCACGGTGAGCAACAAGGACTGGAGCAAGGGCTACAGCTGCATCGCCGAGAAGCGTGCCATCGAGACCATCGAACACGGCGCGCCGCAGACCGGGTTCATGCAGTACGGCGACACCATCCGCATCGAGATGAAGGGCAAGGACGGCCTGAGCGTCTTCGGCGCCATCGACCAGACCGTGTCGGAGCCGCTGTGAACCTGCGGCGCGTTTGGCGCCTCGTGCTCGCGGCCCTGACGCTGCTGTGCACCCACGCCTATGGCCAGGCCCCGGCCGCCACAGCCGATTGCACGCCACCGCCCGCACCGCTGGACGAGGCGGCCCTGCGGCAGGGCATGCAGCAGGCGCGCGACCATGGCCTGCTGTGGCGCATCGAAAAAGCGGGCCGCAGCAGCTGGCTGTACGGCACCATCCACGTGGCCAGGCGCGACTGGATGTTCCCGGGGCCGGCCCTGATGCAGGCCCTGCAGCAGAGCGACCAACTGGCGCTGGAGCTGGACCCCACCGACGCCGACACCATGGGGCGCCTGCAGGCCGCGATGCTGGCCAAGCCCGGTCAACCAGCCCTGCCGCCCGCGCTTGCGCGCCGCCTGGCCGCGCAAGCCGCGGCCGCCTGCCTGGGTGACGCGCTGGCACCGCTGCGCCCGGAGATGCAGGCCATGACCCTGGGCTCTCTGGTGGGGCGCCGCCAGGGCCTGGAGCCGGCCTACGGCATCGATGCCTTTCTGGCCGGCATGGCGCGCGGCATGCGCAAGACCGCCGTCCCACTGGAAACGCCCGAAGCGCAAATGGCCCTGCTGCTGCACGACGACCCGACCCAGGTGAACCAGATGGTGGCCGAGATGCTGGACGAACTGGAAGGCGGCAGTGCGCTGACCGTGTTGCAGCGCATGGCCCAGGGCTGGGCCGACAGCCAACTGGACGACCTGAGCGCCTACCCCCAGTGGTGCGATTGCCTCAACACCGAAGAGCAGCGCGCTTTCAACCGCCGCCTGCTCGACGATCGCAACCAGGCCATGGCGCCGCGCATCGCCGCCCTGCACGCGAGCGGCCAGCGCACCCTGGTGGCCGTGGGCGCGCTGCACATGATCGGCCCGCAGGGCTTGCCGGCCTTGCTGCAGGCCCAGGGCTTCAAGGTGGTGCAGGTGTTGCCCAAGTCTTGAAACAGGGGCTTCCCCGACAGTCGAGCGCCAGGGCGCGGGCGCACAATGGCCCGATCCACCGAGCACAACACTGGAGGCGCTTTGATGACATCCACCGCTGACTTCGCCAAGATGGTTCCCGGCTTCGATTTCTTGCAAGGGCTGGTGAAGAACGCCGGCTCCGCACTGCCCAACATCGGCCAGTGGGTGGCCCCCACGCTCAACCCCGAAGAGCTGGAAAAGAAGATCGAGGAGCTGCGCACCGTGCAGTTCTGGCTTGAGCAGAACGCCCGCATGCTGGGTGCCACCATCCAGGCCATGGAAGTGCAGCGCATGACATTGTCCACGCTCAAGAGCATGAACGTCTCGATGGGCGAGCTGCGCGATTCGATGACGCTCAAGGTGCCCGAGGCGCAGCCCGAGCCTGAGCCCAAGGCCAGCCCTTTCGCCGCACCGCCCGCCCCAGCCAAGCCTGCCGCCAGCCCCGCCGCCAAGAAGGCCGCCCCCAAGGCCGCTGCCGCTGCGGCCGTGCCCGGCGTGGTCGACCCGATGCAATGGTGGGGCGCGCTCACCAAGCAGTTCACCGAGCTGGCCGCCGGCGCCATGAAAGACACCGCCAGCGACGCCGCCAAGAACCTGGCCACCACGATGATGAAGCAGTCGTTCGACGCGGCCGGCGAGACGCTGAAAAAAGCCGTGGCCATGCCTGCGGCCGTGGCGCAAAAGGCCGCCAGTGCCGCTGGCGCTGCAGTGAATGCGGCCAGCAAATCCGCGCGGTCCGCCAAGGCCGCGTCTGCCAAGCCCGCCGTCAAGGCTGCAGCCAAGCGCGCGCCGGCCAAGGCCGTGCGCCGCAAGCCGTACTGAGCGGCAACCGGCCGGGCCGAGCCACCGCCGAACGAGACGCGCGCCATGCACGGCCCTTTCCTGCAGGCCCACGCCACCCACCCCGACGGGCGCATGGCCCTGGCCCTGGTGGCCGCGCAGATGGACGCCCAGCGCGCCGCGCGGCCTGACTTCGCCGCCACGCTGGGCCTGATCTACCTCACCGACGCCCTGGCCCACCAGGCCGCCGACGTCATTGAAGAAGCGCAGCAACGCTGGCCCGGTGTGCAGTTTGCCGGCACCGTGGGCGTGGGCGTGTGCGCCAGCGGGGTGGAGTACGACCAGGAGCCCGCCCTGGTGATGCTGCTGATGCACCTGCCGCGCGAGCAGTTCCGCTGCTTCCACGGCCGCCAGCCGCTGGCCGGCGACGACGTGTGGACCGCGCTGGTGCACGCCGACCCGGCCACGCCCGACTTGCCCGAACTGCTGGACGAGCTGGCCAACCGCACCGAAACCCGCTACCTGTTTGGTGGCCTCACCGCCTCGCGCAACCGCAGCCTGCAATGGTCGGCGGGCGAAGTGTTTGCCGCCGGTCTCTCGGGCGTGGCCTTCATGGACGGCGTCACCGTCATCTCGCGCGTCACCCAGGGCTGCCAGCCGCTGGGCCCCACCCGCCATGTGACCGAGCTGGAGCGCAACGTGATCATCACGCTCGACGGCCAGCCCGCCCTGCCGCTGCTGCTGGCCGACGCCGGCGTGAGCCTTGACCGTCCGCGTGAGGCCATGCGCCGCCTGCAAGGCGTGCTGGTGGGCCTGACCGACGCGAACGATGACGCGCTGGGCCGCGGTGGCCAGTTTGGCGCCGACACCCGGGTGCGCCACCTCATCGGCTTCGACCCCGCGCGCGATGCCGTGGCCGTGGCCGGCGAGATCACCCCCGGCATGCAGCTGAGCTTTTGCGACCGCCATGTGGAAGCCGCCAGGCGCGACTTGGTGCGCATTTGCGCCGAGATCCGCGAGGAGGTGGAGGCCGAGGCCGACCAGGCCGCGCTGCTCACCGAGCGTGCCGAAGGCAGCCCCGCCACACGCCAGATCGCCGGCGCCATCTACGTGAGCTGCAGCGGCCGTGGCGGCGCCCACTTTGGTGGTCCCTCGGCCGAACTGCGCACCGTGCGCCAGGCCCTGGGCGATGTGCCGCTGGTGGGCTTTTTTGCGGCCGGTGAAATCGCCCGCCATCACCTGTACGGCTACACCGGCGTGCTCACGGTGTTCGTCGGCGACACCTGAACTTCATGGCCCAGGCCAGGATCCCGCCCATCCAGTGCCTGCTGGCCTTCGAGGCCCTGGCGCGCCTGCGCAGCGTGAGCCAGGCCGCCGAGGAAATGAGCGTCACCCCCAGCGCTGTCAGCCACCGCATTCGCCAGCTGGAAACGCAACTGGGCCTCAAGCTCTTCACGCGCGATTTCGGCCTCACCGAGGCTGGCACCACCTACCTCGTCTCGGTGCGCCAGGGCCTGCAACTGCTGCAGCAAATGCCCGGCGCCACCGGGCAGCCGGCCTCATCCGCCGTGCGCCTGCGCCTGGCCGTGCCGCCCACCTTCTCGCGCCAGATCCTGCTACCGCGCCTGGCGCTGTTCCGCCACGCCTACCCCGAGATCGAGCTGATCCTGCAGGTGGCCGTGCCGCTGTTCGAGGTGAAGAACGACGAGGTCGACCTGGAGATCCGGTACGGCGCCGGCCCCTACAGCGGCGTGCAGCAGGTGCGCGTGCTGAGCGACGAGGTGACGCCCGTGTGCAGCCCCGAGTACCTGCACGAGTTTGGCCCCTTTGGCCGCTTTGACAGCGCCGAGGATGTGGCCCGCGCCCGCTTGATCCGCAGCCCGCTGGAGCCCTGGGGCACCTGGTTCAAGGCCCACGGCATTGCGCTGCCCGAGCCGCGCGAGGGCGCGCAGTTCAACGACGTGGGCCTGGTGCTGGACGCCGCCGCCGCCGGCTTTGGCGTGGCGCTGATGCGCCTCAAGCTGGGCGTGACCTGGCTAGACTCCGGCCGCCTGGTGCGCCTCTCGCCCCACAGCGTGCGCTCGCCCTACCACCACCATTTGTGCTGGAAGGACGGCGTGATGGAGCGCTGGGAATGCGCGGCGTTTGCCGATTGGCTGCAGGCGTCGCTGGCTTGACTGGGGCTGCTGATCTTGTCCACTTTGGGGCTGGCGACTGTGCTGCCTAACCAATCATGATTGGTTAGGCACCGTCATCATGCGCAAGCTCGTCATTGCAATGTTCCTTGCGTGCTTCGCCAGTCAGGCGCTCACTCAAGTGTCTCCTCCGCCGATCACGCCCGAGGAAGTCCAAAAGGCCATGGCAGACATCAAGTCCTGGAAGGGATTTGATGGGGTGTGGGAGGGAACCCTGAAGTACCAGGCGGCGCCAGTTGGTGGCTGGAGCAAGCAGACAATTCCTGTCAAAGTGACCATCACACAAGGGATACCCAAGGTGCAAATGCGGGTCGGTGTACAAGATTGGAAAGACCTTGGTACGACCTATCGGCACTTTCAGCCGGATGAACTTACCCTGGTCATTCATGCCTATTCCGCTCAAGGTGTTTGGACTGAGAACCAAGTTGTGGTGATCACCAGAAGAACCGAGAACACAGGTGAAATGTGGATTCAACGCTCGGTAAACAACTGGGTTGGCCATCCGCTACCCGGCGAAGACTTAGTCTATGGAGACACCCGTTCCGGCAAGGTCACGAGGCGCCCCGGTGCCTCTCGAACGTTGGCCTCATGAGCCACACGCAGCGGCACGTTGCACTTGGGGTCGCCTGCTTCTTTGGCTACCCGCTTCTTGTCATCGCGCTCATCTTGCTTGGAGCTATTCCATTCAGCGAGTTCCATGGCGTCGTGTTGTCAGCTACCTGGGGCATCGGGCTAGCCTCAGTGTTTGGGGTTTGGTCTTTCGCAGATGCCCCCCAACACGGCAAGCCCATCTTGGTCGCCGCAGTGTTTACGGTCGCTTGGTTTGTGGTGTTCGTGCTCGCCGTCTTTCCATACCTGTTCGTCACTCGCGGAGCAAAGTTGGGGCTCTTGGCATCGCTTCGGTTCATTGGTCTCGTAGTAGCTTGCTTGGTCGGCTGGGTCGGCCTTCTGCCGCTTGTCGGGGGTGTTCAGTACCTCATTGAACTTCTGGCAGGTGGTGCATAACATGCGCAAAATGCTGCCTCTCCTGACGTTCGCCAGCCGGCTGTGCCGTCTGGCGCCCGCAGGTGAACTCAAACTTCTGGACGTCACAGCAATGAACCGTCGCACACTCAGCATCGCCGTAGGATTCACAACGCTGTTCTGCAATGCTGCGTTTGCCTGCTCCACTGTGAAGCCGCCTCCGACAGACGAAGATCTATTTGCCTCAGCAAAGTCGGTGTTCGTTGCCCACCTGTATCGAACCGAAGAGCGAATGACGGACTTGGGCATCACCGGTAAGCCAATCCCAAACGTCGAGGGCTCGTTCACGGTTGTGGAAGTTCTAAAGGGGACGCCTCCGAGCAACGGCAAGGTCGTTGATATGGTGTTTGGCCCTGGCAACTGCAGTCTGGGCTTGTTCGCGGGCCTTGACTACGTCTTCTTCATACAGGACGACAAGCACAACTTGGTGATTTGGCCAACTGGCTCCCGAGCCTTCATCAACATCGAGGCGGCTGACGCAGTGAAGGCAATCACCGCACTGCGTAAGCTGTCAAGCCAGGCGGCGCACCAGTGACGCCCAACCCCTGAACCTTGGAGATCATGTGACCGTAACAAGAAGAGCGCTGTTGGTTTCGGTGCTACCCATAGCTGGTTGCTCGACGACTTCACCAGCAGATCCCTCTTTGGGAGCCACTGCCAGAGGGGCCGCGTGCTGCAGCAGCGCATCATCTTTGTCATTTCAAAAATATTCCGCAGAGAAGCTGATCCAGCTTGCGGTGTCAGACGAGTCTCCTTCGCTTCCGTTTTCCACGGGCTCCGCTAAGTGCATTGGTATCGAGCTTGCCCTGCCGTTTCAGCCCAATGCTTTGGAGTTTCTGACCTACAGGGAAGGCTTCTTCGTTCCCACCGCAACGGTGTTCGTTCCCACATTTGATTTCCTGGATGCGTCGTATCAGACGTTGGCGACAGTCGAACCACGGGTCTATCAAGACACCGATCGACTGTCTCAGAAGAAGGGATTTATGCAGGCGTACTACGGTGCGGCTTTGGTCCCCCCTTCAGCAAAGTACGTTCTTGTCTACACAAACGCCCAGAAGTTGGATACACATGGGGTGCAAATCATTCAAGGTGGTGGCCTCGAAGCGGCCTACATACTGAGTCGAGATAGGGAGTTCTACGCTCGACTATCTCGAAAAGACTTCGCGTCGGGACGGGTCAACCCCCCATCTACCAATCCAGGTACGCGAACAATTTCGCGCTCGAGATTGGGCGCAATCGCCATTGTTTTTGGCCGCGACTAGTGCAACCTTTCAACCCCTCTGTTGCTTCCGGCGCAAGGTCGGGACGAGTCTTCGAAGAGAAATCCACCTACTTGGCCATTGAAACGGTCAACTCCGCACTGCGTATTCACGCTTCGAGACGGAAACCTCCGTCGGCTGTGTACATTGGTCAGGATCACTCGCTCGCTGTGGGCAGCGAAGAGCTCGGCGCATCCGTTCGCAATCTGGTGTCAATTGTCAGACGACTGGACTCAGAGAATGCGCTCTGACATAGCGGTCCATCGGACCGCCCACGGCGGTCGCACTTTCAAAGTTTGCATGGGTCATGGATCCTGAAGGCAACACATGCTGCAGCAAGGTCTCGTCGTCTTCGCCAAAAACAAGAAGCGCGTCTCCGCCTTCTACCAGCAGACCTTGGCGCTCGCCGTTGAAGAGTCGGACACTTCGCACGACCTGCTGCGAGGTCAAGGCTACGAGGTTGTCGTCCACGCCATTCCGAGGCAGTACGCCGCAAGCATCGCGATCACCAAGCCCCCACAACCACGCGAGGAAACGCCCTTGAAGCCGACATTTGTGGTCGCAAGCCTCGTCGAGGTGCGGCGGGCAGTCGAGGCGACGGGCGGCTACCTCAAGCCCGAATCAGCCGCCTGGCACTTCCGCGGTCACACTGTCCTTGACGGGTGGGACCCGGAGGGGAACATTGTTCAGTTCAAGCAGGCCGAGTAGCCCACCCCATGAAGTTGCCTATACCCCTCTTGCTGGCCACCACCTTGCTGTGCGGCGGCGCGGCACACGCCCAGACGGTGGCCAACTCGCCCCTGGCGGGCACCTGGGCGGTGGACGTGTCGCGCCTGTACCTGCCGCCGCAGGCGCGGCCGCGCAGCGTCACCGTGAGCTTTGCCCAGCCCGATGGCGCACGCTGGGCCACGCGAGTGGAGGTGGTGGACGGTGGCGGCAACAGCCTGGTGGCCGAAGGCAGCACGCTGCTGGACGGCACGCCGGCACCGGTCTCGGGCAACCTGGAGGCCGATCTCTCGGCCACCACGTTGCCGGCGCCGGGCGTGCTGGTGATGCAGCTCTCCAAGGGCGGCGTGCCGGGCTCCACGCGCATCTACACCGCATCGGCCGACGGCCAGCGCATGACGGAAACGGCCGCCTACTTCACCGACGATGGCCGGCCCGTGGTGCGCACCCACCACTTCAGCCGCGTGCGCTGAGCATGCTCCCCACCCTCCTCACCATCGCCGTGTTGCACTGGGTGGTGCTGCTTGTGCCGGGCTTCAATTTCGTGCTCGTCGGCCAGTTGGCGGCCGGAGGCTCGCGCAGCCGGGCGTTCTCGGCCGTGGCGGGTATGACGCTGGCCACGCTCAGCTGGGCGCTGCTGGCGGTGCTGGGGGTGGGCGTGGTGTTCAGTGCGCACCCGGCCTTGCGGCTGGTGGCGCAGGTGGCGGGTGGGCTGTATCTGCTGCAGATGGCGTGGCGGCTGTGGGGCTCGCGCCAGCAGCCGGGTGCGGCGGCGGCGGCCACGCTCTCGCATAGCGGGGCGTTCCGCGCGGGCTTCTTCACCGGCATGCTCAACCCCAAGATCGCGCTGTTCTACGGCAGCGTGTTCGCCACCGCCATGCCGGCCCGGCCGTCGCTGCTGCTCTCAGTCAGCGCGGTGGCCATGGTGTTTCTCAACTCGGTGGCCTGGCACTCGTTCCTCGCCCTGGTGCTGTCGCAGCCGGTGGTGCAGCGGGCCTACCTGCGCCATGTGCGCAGCCTGAATCAGCTGTGTGCGGCGGTGGTGGGCGCCTTTGGCCTGCGGTTGCTGTTGGCCACGCTGAGCGAGTGGCGCGCGCGGGCTTGACGGGCCGAGAGCCTTCGCGGCCATCGCGGATTCACGCGCTTACAAACTCCCCCTAGCTCTTCAATGATGGCGCCGGCCGGCATCGCCTATCGTGGAAGGATGAATGCTCAGCTTGATCCCCTGGTGGCGCCTGCCCGCGCCCGGAGTTTGTCTAAAACCTTGAGTCGGCTGGCCCGCGGCCTGTGCTGGGTGCTGTGGTTGGGCCTGGGCAGCAGTGCTCAGGCCAAGACCTGCGAGGAGGCGAGGGACGACATCGCCCAGGGCATGGACGCGGCGGGCCTGCGCGGCTACTCGCTGCAGATCGTGCCGGCAGGTACGCCCTTGGCCGGTGCCAAGGTGGTGGGCAATTGCGCAGGCGGGTCGCGCAAGATCGTCTATCGCCGCTTTGCGCTGCGGCAAGCGCAACCCCTTGTATCCGAGGCCCCACTGCCGCCGTCGCCCGAACCCGCGCCCAGCCCGGCCGCAGCGGCACCCGAGCCCAAGCCCGAACCTGAGCCCAAGCCGGTGGCCCAGCTACCGACGCCGCAACCGGCGCCACCGGCACCTGTCGCCACGCGGCCGGTGGCGCCGGAGCCTGCACCGGCAGCCGTCGCAGTGCCATTGCCAGAGCCTGCGTCACCCATGCCGGTGACCCAGGCCGAACCTGCGCCACCACCTCCTGCGCCCGAGCCGGTAGTGGTTGAAAAGGCCGTCACCGCCGAGGCCGCGCCTGCCAGCCAGGCCAACGACACGCAGCCAGCGTCGGCCAGCCTGGCGCCCGAGTTTCTGACCGGGCACTGGGCCTGGCTCGGGCTGTTGCTGGCGTTGCCGCTGCTGGCTTGGCTGTGGCGCTGGCGGGGCGGTGGCGTGGACGCAGCGGGCTTGCCGCGCGGCCCCAGGTTGTGACGGGTCAGCGAACCACCAGCACCGAAATGCGGGTGTGGGCCAGCACCTTCTGGGTCTCGCTGCCCAGCAGCAGTGCCTGCACACCGCGGCGGCCATGCGAGGCCATCAGGATCAGATCGCACTCGCGCGCCATGGCCACCCGCACGATGGCCTCGTAGGGGTGATCGCTGGATTCGATCACGGCCTCGAAAGGCACCCCTTCCTCGGCCGCTGAGCGCTTGAACCGGGCCATGCGCGTTTCGCCCTGAGCCTGGCTGTCGGCCAGAAACTCCTCGCGCGTCTCCTCGATCATCACGGTGTCGAAGGTCAGCACGTGGAAGGCCGGGGTGACGTGCAGGCCGGTGACGCGGGCACCGATCTCCTTGGCAAACCGCAGACCTTTGACCGCAGCGGCCTGTGACAACTCTGAGCCATCGGTCGGTATCAATACATGCTTGAACATGACGGACTCCTTTCGTGGGTCGGGTTCAAAGAATAGACCTGCGCCCGGCGAGCATTCAAGGGTTTGCCCTTGGTTTGAAAATTCCTCACACCGGCCCGTCCCAAGTTTCAACCGCCACGCCGCTGCGGCCGACACCATGGCGACCCATTGACCGACCCGCCCACCGACGCGGGCGGCAGCGGGTTCTTTTGGCGTTCTGAGGAGACAGGCATGGTTTGGCAACAGGTGTACGACCCCTTGGGGAACATGTTCATCAGCACGCTGCTGGCAGCGGTGCCGGTGGTGGTGATGCTGGTGTGTCTGGGCTTCCTGCACATCAAGGCGCACATCGCCGCAGGCTTGGGCCTGCTGGCGGCGGTGGTGGTGGCGGTGTTCGCCTACGGCATGCCGGTGGGCATGGCCGGCACGGCGGCGGTGTACGGTGGTTTCACTGGCCTGCTGCCCATAGGCTGGATCGTGCTCAACATCATCTTTCTGCAACAGCTGGCCGAGCAGAACGGCAGCTTCAAGGTGCTGCAGGATTCGCTCTCGGGCATCACCGAAGACCGGCGCCTGCAGCTGCTGCTGATCGCCTTTTGCTTCGGCGCTTTCTTTGAAGGCGCGGCGGGCTTTGGCACGCCGGTGGCGGTGACGGCCGGCATCCTGATCGGCCTGGGCTTCTCGCCGCTGGCGGCTTCGGGCCTTTCGCTGATCGCCAACACCGCGCCGGTGGCCTTTGGCGCGCTGGGCACACCGGTGATCACGCTGGCCAAGGTGCATGGCTACGACCTGATGGAGGTGACCGCGATGATCGGCCGCCAGCTGCCGTTCTTTTCGCTGCTGGTGCCGTTCTGGCTGATCTGGGCCTTCGCCGGCCGCAAGGCGATGTGGGAGATCTGGCCGGCCATCCTGGTCACGGGCCTGTCGTTCGCCATCCCGCAGTACCTGGTCAGCAACTTCATCGGCCCCGAGCTGGTGGACATCATCGCGGCCATCGTCTCGATGGTCTCGCTGGTGCTGTTCCTCAAGGTCTGGCAACCCAAGCGCACCTGGACCTCGCCCTCGCTCAAGGGCCACGAGGCCGATGGCGGCGCGCCGCCGCGCCCCGTCACCATCATTGCCCACAGCCGTGCCGAGCTGGTGCGCGCCTGGACGCCCTGGCTCATCCTGACCGTGTTCGTGTTCATCTGGGGCCTGCCGCCGGTGAAGGCCTTCCTGAACGGCATCTGGGCGCCCAAGTTCGAGATGGGTGGCCTGCACAACCTGGTCGAGAAGATGCCCCCGGTGGTTGTGAAGCCCACCAAGGAAGGCGCTGTGTATGTGCTGGGCCTGCTCTCGGCCACCGGCACCGGCATCCTGCTGTCGGCCATCGTGGGTGCGCTGGTGATGAAGTACCGGCCCGGCGAGATCATCGCCACCTTCTTCCGCACGCTGATGCTGGTGCGCACCTCGCTGATGACCATCGTGTTGATGCTGGCCCTGGGCACGCTCACCCGCTACTCGGGCACCGACACCACGCTGGGCCTGGCCTTTGCCAACTCGGGTGTGCTCTACCCCTTCTTCGGCACGCTGATGGGCTGGATAGGCGTGGCCATGACCGGCTCTGACACCGCCAGCAACGTGCTGTTCGGTGGCATGCAGAAGGTGGCGGCCGAGCAACTGGGCCTGTCCGCCAACCTGATGGGCGCGGCCAACAGCTCGGGTGGCGTGATGGGCAAGATGATCGACGCCCAGTCCATCGTGGTGGCCAGCACCGCCACGCGCTGGTTCAACCACGAAGGCGACATCCTGCGCTATGTGTTCTTCCACTCCATCGCGCTGGCCTGCCTGGTGGGTGTGCTGGTGACGCTGCAGGCCTATGTGTGGCCCTTCACGCTGATGGTTGTGCACTGAGCCACGCCTCGTCTGTCATTCCCGCGCAGGCGGGAATCCAGATGGTTGGGGCAGGCTTCGCGGGAATGACGGGGTTTGAGGCGGGGTTTGATGTCCCGCCCATTCCCCTCACCGCAGTCACAGCCGTTTTGCACCGCGCGGCCCGGTGGGCCGAGGTGCCGGCAGTACAGTTGCAAGACACCCCCAGCCCGGCCCCTGCCCCGGGCGAGCCTGAGCCACCCACGCCATGCCCGACCTCGCCACCCCCCCACTCGCCGCACCCACGCCGCCACGCCTGGCCCCCAGCGCCGCTGAGCGCGCCGCGCGCCAGGCCCAGGTGGTGGCCGCGCTGCAGGCCGTGCTGCCTGCGCACGCGCTGCTGTGGCACAGCGAAGACACCACGCCCTACGAGTGCGACGGCCTCACCGCCTACCGCGAGCGCCCGCTGGTAGTGGCCTTGCCCGAAACCGACGCCCAGGTGGCGACGGTGCTGAAGGTGTGCCATCAACTGCAAGTGCCGGTGGTGGCGCGCGGTGCGGGCACCGGCTTGTCGGGCGGTGCCATGCCCAATGCGATGGGCGTGACGCTGGGCTTGGCCAAGTTCAACCACATCCTCAAGCTCGACAAGTACAGCCGCACGGCCGTTGTGCAATGCGGTGTGCGCAACCTGGCCATCAGCGAGGCCGCAGCGCCGCATGGCCTGTACTACGCGCCCGACCCGTCGAGCCAGATCGCCTGCACCATCGGCGGCAACGTGGCCGAGAACTCGGGCGGCGTGCACTGCCTGAAGTACGGCCTCACCTTGCACAACGTGCTGGGCGTGCGCGGCTACACCGTGGAAGGCGAGGCCGTTGAGTTTGGCGGCGATGCACTCGATGTGCCCGGCCTGGACCTGATGACGGTGCTGGTGGGCAGCGAGGGCATGCTGGCCGTGATCACCGAGGTGACGGTCAAGCTCACGCCCAAGCCGCAGATCGCGCGCTGCATCATGGCCAGCTTCGACGACGTGAGGCGCGCCGGTGACGCAGTGGCCAACATCATCGCCACCGGCATCATCCCGGCCGGGCTGGAGATGATGGACAAGCCCATGACGGCGGCCGTGGAAGACTATGTGCATGCCGGCTACGACCTGACCGCCGAAGCCATCCTGCTGTGCGAGAGCGACGGCACGCCCGAGGAAGTGGAAGAAGAGATTGCCCGCATGATGGGCGTGCTGGCCGGCTCGGGTGCCACCCGCATGGAGGTGAGTGCCAACGAGGCCCAGCGCATGAAGTTCTGGAGCGGGCGCAAGAACGCCTTCCCGGCCTCGGGCCGCATCAGCCCCGACTACATGTGCATGGACAGCACCATTCCGCGCAAGCGCCTGGCCGACATCCTGCTGGCCATCGCCGAAATGGAGAAGCGATACCGGCTGCGCTGCTGCAACGTCTTCCATGCCGGTGATGGCAACCTGCACCCGCTGATCTTGTTTGACGCCGCCGACCCCGACCAGTTGCACCGCTGCGAGCTGTTTGGCGCCGACATCCTGGAAACCAGCGTGGCCATGGGCGGCACCGTCACCGGCGAGCACGGCGTGGGCGTGGAAAAGCTCAACTCCATGTGCGTGCAGTTCAGCCCCGAGGAGCGCGAGCAGATGTTTGCCTTGAAGCGCGCCTTCGACCCCGCCGGCCTGCTCAACCCCGGCAAGGTCATCCCCACGCTGCACCGCTGTGCAGAGTACGGCAAGATGCATGTGAAGAAAGGGCTGCTGCCCTTCCCGCAACTGGAGCGCTACTGATGCGGCGCACCGTGGGCGATTTCGGTCGCGCGGCGGCTTGGATGAGCGCGCGGCAGCTTAAAGATGTAGTGGAATGTCAGCGGCCCGGGTTCGCCGGGCAGGCCCTGCTGACGACGGCGCTGCAAGGGCGCAAAGGCCGCTCGGGCCGCTTACACCCGCCTACGCTTCACGCAGCTTGCAACGCCGCAATTAAGCGGTGGTTAAACCCGGCCCCCAACCATGGAGCTTTCCAATTCTCAGGAGAGTTTCATGAAAGCACTCGCAGTGATTTCCATCGGCTTGGGTGCTTGCCTGGCGGCTCAGGCGGCTCAAGCGGAAATGCTGGTCCATCTCAGCCGGGCCACGGCCTCGCAGATGACCTTGAGTGGCGTGGCGGTGCTGGGCGACGGCCAGACCATGGTGGTGAAGACCGCCGCCGGGCCCGAGACGGTGGGCGGCCTGCTGCGCTTCGACAGCGCGAGGGCTGCCGAACCGCAGGTGGTCGACGTGGCGAATTTCCTGGCCGACCAAGGGGGGCTGAAGGGAACGGCCCTGCTGTCCACGCGGCCCGACCAGAACAGAAAGGGGCTGGGCCACACGCCCGGCGCTGCCTACAGCGTGGCGCATGCCAGGGCCGGCAGCAACCTCTTCGTGCTGGTGCCGGTGAAGCTGGACAGCGGCGTCATCATCACGGGCACCCTGGTCACCGATGGCAGTGTCGGGCCCATCGGCCCCGCGCAATTGCTGGACTGGCACATCTTCGCCTATCACCCCTGAGAGCGATCGCGGCTGCCATGGCGCTCCGGTCGGAGGAGCGCGCATGAGCGGCTTGCAAGCTTGTATTGACCGCGTGCGCGAGGCGGCCGCGAGCCACCAAACCTTGCGCATCAGCGGCGGCGGCACCAAGGATTTTCTGGGTGGCCCGCTGCACGGCAAGGTGCTGGACACGCGCCAGCTCAGCGGCATCTCGTCCTACGAGCCCACCGAACTGGTCATCACTGCGCGCGGCGGCACACCGCTGGCCGACGTGGAAGAAGTGCTGGCGGCCAAGGGGCAATGCCTGGCCTTCGAGCCGCCGCGTTTTGAAGACGGCGAGCGCGGCGGCACCACGGTGGGTGGCATGGTGGCCGCCGGCCTGGCCGGCCCGGCGCGCGTGAGCCAGGGCGCGGTGCGCGACTTCGTGCTCGGGGCCACGTTGCTCAACGGCCGCGCCGAGGTGCTGAGCTTTGGTGGCCAGGTGATGAAGAACGTGGCCGGCTACGACATCTCGCGCCTGCTCGCAGGCTCCATGGGCGTGCTGGGCGTGATCTGCGAGGTCTCGCTCAAGGTGCTGCCGGTGGCGCCCGCCACGCGCACGCTGCGCTTCGACATGGACCAGCCCACGGCGCTACGCAGCCTGAACGAGTGGGCCGGCCAGCCGCTGCCGCTGAACGCCAGCGCCTGGTGGGACGGTGCCCTGGTGCTGCGCCTGCGCGGCGCCCAGGCTGCGGTGAGCAGCGCGGTGCAGAAGCTGGGTGGTGAGCCCATCGCCGACGACCTGGCCGATGGCTTCTGGCGCGGCCTGCGCGACCACCGCGACGAGTTCTTCACCGGTGCCGAAGAGGCACTGGCCCAGGGCGCCTCGCTGTGGCGCTTCTCGGTGGCGCCCACCGCGCCCAAGCTGGCCCTGCATGGCATGCAGCAGCTCATCGAATGGGGTGGCGCGCAGCGCTGGGTGGTGAGCGACGCCAAGCATGAGCTGATGCACGCTGCCGCCGCCGAGGCCCGCGGCAGTGCCAGCGTGTTCCGTGGCCGCCACCATGGCAGCGAGACCTTTGCGCCGCTGAGCGCACCGCTGCTGCGCATCCACCGCCAGACGCTTCAGGCCTTCGACCCGACGGGCGTGTTCAACCCGCAGCGCCTGCACCCGGCGCTGGCCTGAAACGCCGCCATGAAGCCGGAGTTCGCCACCGAAGAAAGCATGCGCGCCTACTACGCGCAGCGTGCGCCCGAGTACGAGGCGGTCTACCACAAGCCCGAACGCCAGGCCACGCTGCGCCGCATGGAAGCCTGGCTGCCGCCGCTGTTCGCCGGCCGCCGCGTGCTGGAGGTGGCCTGCGGCACCGGCTGGTGGACGCCGCATGCCGCGCAGCAGGCCAGCGCCTGGCTGGCCACCGACCTGAACGAGGAAACCATGGCCGTGGCGCGCGCCAAGCCGCAGAAGCCGGGCTGTGTGCAGTTCGCGCGGGCCGATGCCTACACGCTGGCCGAGGTGCAGGGCCAGGTCTTCGATGCCGCCTTCATCGCCTGCTGGTGGAGCCACATCCCGCTGGCACGGCTGGACGCCTGGTTGGCCACGTTGCACTGTGCGCTGCAGCCCGGCGCCTTTGTCCTTCATGTGGACAACGCCTTCGTGCAAACCAGCAGTTCCCCCATCACGCGCCGTGACGATGAAGGCAACACCTACCAGACGCGCAGCCTTTCGGACGGCAGCACGCACGAGGTGCTGAAGAACTTTCCCACTGCCGCCGAAGCCATCGCCCGCCTGGGCCAGCGCGCTCGCGATGCGCGCTGGCATGACTTCACCCACTACTGGGCCCTCAGCTACACGCTGACCTGACCGACCCATGGACCTGCTCAAGGGCTTCTCGCTGTTGCTGCTGTGCCAATCGCTGGGCGAGGTGCTGGTGCGGCTGCTGGGCCTGCCCTTTCCAGCGCCGGTGCTGGGCATGGGCCTGTTGCTGCTGGCGCTGAAGTGGCCGGCGCTGCGCCAGCCTGTGGCCGTGGCGGCCGAAGGCCTGCTGGCCCATCTCTCGCTGTTGTTCGTGCCGGTGGGCGTGGGCGTCATCACCCACCTTGCGCTGGTGTCGCAGTACGGCGGGCGCATGGCCGTGGCCATCGTGCTGTCCACGCTGACCGGCATGGCCGTCACCGCGCTGGTGCTGCGCGCCTTGCTGCGGCGTGTGCCCGCCGAGGCTTGAGCACCATGCAAGACAACTTCGTGCAGCTCTGGGTCTACCTCTCGGCCACGCCGCTGTTCGGCCTGACGGCCACGGTGACGGTTTACGTGCTGGCGCAACTGGCCTACCAGCGCGCCAACCACGCACCCTGGGCCAACCCTGTGCTGTGGAGCGTGCTGTGCATAGGCGGCATGCTGATGCTCACGGACACACCCTACCCGCGCTACTTCAGCGGTGCGCAGTTCATCCACTTCCTGCTCGGCCCAGCCGTGGTGGCCCTGGCCTGGCCCATGTGGCAGCGCCGCGCACAACTGCGCAGCCGCATAGCGCCGGTGCTGGTGGCGGCGCTGGCAGGTGGCGCGGCGGCCAGTGCCAGCGCCGTGGCCCTGGGCTGGGCCATGGGGCTGCCCACCGAGGTGTTGAAGTCGCTGGCACCCAAGTCGGTCACCGCGCCGGTGGCCATGGGCATTGCCGAGCAGTTGGGCGGCATCCCCGCGCTGGCGGCGGTGTTCACGCTGTTCACCGGTCTCACCGGCGCGCTGCTCGCCAAGTATTTGTTCGACGCTCTGCGCATCCGCGAGCCCGAGGTGCGCGGCTTTGCACTGGGCACCGCAGCCCATGGCATCGGTGCCGCCCGCGCGATGCAAGTGCACCCGGATGCCGGCGCCTACGCCGGCATGGCCCTGGGCCTGCAGGTGGTGCTGGTATCGCTGCTGTTGCCGTTGGCCCTCAAATTCATCTGAACCATGCAAACCAACCTGGCCCCTGAATACGCCAACACGCCCGACGGCCAGGCCGCCGAGGCCATCCTGCGCAAGTGCGTGCACTGTGGCTTCTGCACCGCCACCTGCCCCACCTACCAGTTGCTGGGCGACGAGCTCGACGGCCCGCGCGGCCGCATCTACCTGATGAAGCAGGTGCTCGAAGGTGCCACGCCCACGCGCGCCACCCAGCAGCACCTGGACCGCTGCCTGACCTGCCGCAATTGCGAAAGCACCTGCCCCAGCGGCGTGCAGTACGGCCAGCTGATCGACATCGGCCGGCGCTTGGTGGAGAACCAGGTGGAGCGCCCGCGCGGCGAGCGACTGCTGCGCTGGGTGCTGAAGGAGGGCCTCACCTCGGCGGCCTTTGCACCGGCCATGAAGCTGGGCCAGCTGGCCCGCCCGCTGTTGCCCAAGGCGCTGCAACACAAGGTGCCCGCCAAGGCCAACCCGGCTGCGCACCAGTGGCCCACGCGCAGCCACCCGCGCAAGGTGCTGATGCTCTTGGGTTGCGTGCAGCCAGCCATGATGCCCAACATCAACTCGGCCACGGCGCGCGTGCTTGACGCCGCCGGCATCCAGACCCTGGTGGCCGACGACGCGGGCTGCTGCGGCGCGCTGCGCACGCACATGAACGACCACCACGGCGGCCTGGCCGACATGCGCCGCAACATCGACGCCTGGTGGCCGCTGGTGGAAGGCCTCACCGACGCCGGCACCGTGGAGGCCATCGTGATGAACGCCAGTGGTTGTGGCGTGACGGTGAAGGAGTACGGCCTGGCCCTGGCCCATGACGCCGAGTACGCCGAGAAGGCGGTGCGCATCAGCGCGCTCACCAAGGACATCAGCGAGCTGCTGCCAGACCTGGTGGGCCCGCTCAAGGCCCAACTGGAGGCCAAGCGCACCCGCGAGGAGGCCGACGCCTTTGAGCCCACACCCCTCGCCTACCACCCGCCCTGTTCGCTGCAGCACGGCCAGCAACTGCGCGGCGGTGTGGAAACGCACCTGGCCACGCTGGGCTTCAATGTGCAGACGGCGCCCTGCGACAGCCATTTGTGCTGCGGCTCTGCCGGCACCTACTCGGTGCTGCAGCCCGAGATCTCCACCCAATTGCGCGACCGCAAGTTGAAGGCGCTGGCCCCCGTGGAGGCCGAGGTCATCGTCTCGGGCAACATCGGCTGCATCCAGCACCTGCAATCGGGTAGCGAGCGCCCGGTGCGCCATTGGGTGGAAGTGCTGGACCTGGCCCTGCGCGCCTGATTCGGCGAGGGTGCGGCAATGACGGCAATGTGGTCACCATGGCCGGCTGCTGTGCGCCGAGAATGGCGGCTTGATTCCGTGAGGTGCTACCGGCTCAGCAGTGCATCCAGCCACACACTCATCGCGCGACCAATCTTGTCGTAGCCGGCCACCGTGGGGTGGATCTCGTTCTCCCAGTCGCCCGAGCTGCCGTTCGCGTCGGCCTGTGCCGGCACCAGAGGCACTGCTGCGCTGTCAAACACATGCACCTGCGGCAGTTGCTGAGCGGCTTGCAGCCACAGCCTGCGCAGGCGGCCGAACAATTCAGCCGTGAGCGCCGCGTGGTCGGCGGCCGGAATGCCGTATTGCCCATAGGCTTGGTACAACCAGCCTTGCGGCGTGTTGAGATTGCCCGAAGGCCGCGCCACCGGCACGCTGTAGGTGTGCAACACCAATGGCCGGCCCGCGCTGGGGCCCTGGTCGCGCCGCTGCACCACGGCGGCCAGGCTTTGCAGCAGATAGCCGGCCAGGCATGCCCAGCCCTGCTCGCTCACGTAGCGCAGAACGCTGGCTTCACCGGGCTGTAGCTGGGTGGCTTCGGTGGGCGTGAGCAGCAAGCGTTCTTCCAGTGCCGCTGGGCTGCCATCGACATGCACGGCGGCATGCTGTACGGCATCCACCAGGTCGTTGCCTCCGCCCGAGAACAGAACGGCGTCCCAGTGGCGGGCCTGGCGCGGCATGCACAGCAGGCGCTCGAACAAGGGATCAGCGGCGGCGCGTGCCATGTGTTGCACCGTGTCGCCAGGCTTGGCGCAGTTGACGATCACCGTGGAGGTGGCGCTGCGCAGGTGGAACAGCAGGTTGGACGAGCGCACCAGGTTCAGCGTTCCCAGGGTGAACCACGAATCGCCCTCGGCCAGCAAGCGACGGCCGTGGCTGGCCAGATCGGGTGGCGGATCCACCCACAGTGCGTCGCAGGGGTAGACCAAGGCCTGGTTCACGGCGGGTTGCGCTCAGAAGTGCGTGGTGATGGCGTCCACCACGTTGCAGGCCTCGTCCACCACCGGCATCCAGCGCCATTTGTCAAACGTGGTGCAGGGGTGCGAGATGCCCAGCGCGATGCGGTCGCCCACCTGCAGGCTGCACGCGGCATCACCCGTGCGCAGGTAGGCGTGCTGGTCGTTCAGCGCGCTGATGTTCCAGCCCTCGGGCACGGCGACGGGCGTGGCGCTGTCCAGCGGGCAATGCAGCAGAGGCACCGGCAGACCCATGTCGAACGACACATCGCGCTTGCCGCAGCCCAGGATGGCCAAGCCAGCCTCGGGCAACGACTGCACCACACACCAAACCTGCAATGCGGCGCGCAAGCCTTCGCCATCGCTGCAAGCCATGCGCGCATTGGCCACGTGCACCATGCGTCGGTAGAAACCATCGTCGTGGGTCAGATAGCAACCCGAGCGCAGCAGGCCTTGCACCGGTTTGCTCAGCTCGGGTTTGAGGGCCGGTGCCACCAGATCGAACAGCGCAGAGCCACCTGCCGTGACGATGACCTCGTCGGTATCGAACAAGCCCTCGGCATCGCAGGCCGCGGCCAGCGCCTGCACCCGCAACATCAGGCCCAGGGCCATGCGCGCGTCAGCTGCGCTGTCACCGGTACCCCACAGGCCTTCGTAGCACTCGATGCCCGCCAGCCTCACGGCCGCACTGGCGTGCGCGCGCCGCGCCAGCGCCAGCGCGGCATCGTGCGTGCGGCAGCCAGTGCGGCCACCGTCCAGGCCCAGCTCCAGCAGCACATCCAGCGCGCGGGGCAGGGCTTCGGCTTCGATCAGGGCCAGTTGCTCGGCAGAATCCAGCAAGAACATCACCTGCAAGTCGGCATGCCGCGATTGCAGGTCGGCCAGGTGCCGCAGGTCTTGCGCTTGCAATACCTGGTTGGCGATCACCGCGCGGCGCACGCCGCTGGCCAGGCCCACCGCCAGTTGCTGCAGGTTGGCGAATGTGATGCCCCAGGCGCCGGCCGCCAACTGCTGCTGAAACAGTTGAGGCGACATGGTGGTCTTGCCATGCGGCGCCAGCGCGATACCCTGCGCGGCCACCAGGCGCTGCATCCAGCCCAGGTTGTGCTGCAGCGGCCCTTGCCGCAGCACGGCCAGCGGCAAGGGCAGGTCACCGGCCAGCACGTTCCAGCCTTGCACGCCCACTTGCGAGCGGCGCAGCGGTGGCGCACCGTGCGGGTAGCCCTTGAGGCCGGCATTCAGCCAAGGGTCAAGCATCTCATCCACGGGCGACGGCGAGGAGTGTGCTTCGCATCAACTTGTGTCCTTGGGGTGGCGTGAATCCAGATTTTGCGCCGGCGCTCAAACCACCACTCAGTGCGGCGGCAGCGCCGCGTCCACCGGCTCGGGCTTCACCCGCAGCGCCCACAGCACGCCGGCCACCAGCAGGGCAATGCCCGCCGCTGTGGACGGCGCTGGCCACGCACCACGCAGCATGAACGCATAGGCCAGCGCCGAGAGGGTCTCGAACACGATGAGCTGCCCCACCAGCGTGGTGGGCAGGCGCTGGCTGGCCTCGTTCCAGCACAGCGTGCCGGCCCACGAGGCCAGCAGGCCGATGGCGAACATCAAACCCACATAGGCACCTGGGCGGGGGCCGAAGGGCATCTGCCAGGGTGCGTCGTTGAGCGCGAAAACAAACCAGGTGCCGGCGTAGCCGACGATGGCCAAGGGCAGCGTGGTAAGACCTTGGGCTGTGGCCCAAGACCTGGGGCTCCGCCCCGCATGGTTCCGGAGCCAATCGGCATTGCGGATCGGGTACCAGGTCCAGCACACCACCGCGCACATCGCCAGCACGGCACCCCAGGCATAGCGGCCCAGATCGGCACCCGGGTCGGCACGCAGCTGCTGCAACTCCTCCTGGTTCACCAGGGCGATACCAGCCGCGATCAGGCCCAGCGACGGCGCCAGCTTGCGCCACGGCAGCTTGCCGTCGCGCTCGGCGTCGCGCAGGTTGGAGGTGATGGCGATGACGACGGGCAGCGTGCCGATGATCATCGTGGGCAGCGGCGCGCCGGCACGCTGGATGGCGGCCGACAGGCACAGGTAGTAGATGACATTGCCTACAAAGGAGAGCTTCAAGGCCTCGATCCAGTCGGCGCGCGTGAGCAGGCGCAGCGCCGCGCGATCAAACCAGGCCAGCACCAGCGCGATCAGGCCGAAGGCCAGGTAGCGGCCGAACGACAGCATCACGGCCGGGTAGTCGGCCAGCATCAGCGGGCCCACAAACACCAGGCCCCACATCAGGCCGGCGGCGAGGGCGAACAGGGTGCCAAAAAGCATGGGAAGCAAGCAAAGCCAGAGGGGCTTGCGGGGGTCAAAAGGGCATGTTGCCTCATCTGGCAAAGGGGGCAGGTACAGTTCCGCCCCGTGAAGACATCAACTCCCCTCATCGAACTCAAGGTGGTGGACCGCCGCTACGAAACCGGACTGCTCGCCTTGCAGGGCCTGAACCTGCAAGTGGGCGCCGGTGAATTCATCAGCCTCATCGGCCCCTCGGGCTGCGGCAAGAGCACCGTGCTGCGCCTGGTGGCCGGCCTAGACCGACCCACTGCCGGACAAGTGCTGTGCGAAGGCGAAGTGGTGAAGGCCCCCACTGGCCTGGCTGGCTTCGTGTTCCAGGAACCCACGCTGATGCCCTGGGCCCATGTGTCCACCAACGTGGAGCTGCCATTGCGCTTGCGCGGCGGTATGAGCGCCGCGCAACGCGACCAGACGGCCCGCGCAGCGCTGGCGCAGGTGGGCCTGGCCGAGTTTGCCGACGCCGCGCCCAAGGAGCTCTCGGGCGGCATGAAGATGCGTGCCGCGATGGCCCGCGCGCTGGTGACACAACCCTCGCTGCTGCTGCTGGACGAGCCTTTTGCGGCGCTGGACGAGATCACCCGCTTTGCGCTGAACGAAGTGCTGCTGCAGCTCTGGCGGCCTGAGGGCGCCAAGGCCCCGGCCTTCACCGCCGTGTTCGTGACGCACAGCCTCTACGAAGCCGTGTACCTGAGCCAGCGCGTGCTGGTGATGGGCTGGCGGCCCGGCCGCATTGTTGACGAGGTGGTGGTGGACGCACCCTATCCGCGCGATGCCAGTTTCCGCAGCAGCGCGGTGTTCGCGGCTGCCTGCGGTCGTCTGTCTCAGGCGCTGGCCGAGGCCAGCGCGGAGAGCGTGCTTGGCTGAACCCAGTCGGCGCTCGCCTCGCGGGCGCTGGTGGGCGCCGGTGCTGGCGGTGCTGTTGTTCTTGGCGGGCTGGGAGGGCGCGGTGCGTGCCTTGCAGATCCCGCACTACCTGCTGCCCGGCCCCGGGCTGGTGCTGCAGACCCTGTTCGACAACTTCGGCTCGCTGGCCGCAAGCTGGTGGGTCACCATCAGCATCACCGCCCTGGCCCTGCTGCTGGCCACGGTGTTGGGTGTGGCGCTGGCAGCTTTGTTCGCGCTCTCGCCCTGGCTGGAGTGGAGCCTCACGCCTTTCGCCGTGGTGCTGCAGGTGACGCCCATCATCGCGGTGGCGCCGCTGATCATGATCCTCACCGACAGCGCCACCGCCACGGTGCTGATCTGCGCCTGGATCGTCGCCTTCTTCCCCGTGCTGGCCAGCACCTTGGCGGGGCTGCGCAGCGCCGACCGCGGCCTGGCCGAGTTGTTCCGCCTCTACCGCGCCAGCCGCTGGCAAACGTTGCGCTTTTTGCTGGTGCCTTCGGCCTTGCCCTACTTTCTGGCCGGCATGAAGGTGGCCGGTGGCCTGGCACTCATCGGCGCCGTGGTGGCCGAGTTCACCGCTGGCGCGGCCGGCCGCAACACCGGGCTGGCCTCGCGCATCCTGGAAGCGGCGTTTCGCACCGAGACGCCCAAGATGTTCGCGGCGCTGGTGCTGGTGATGTTCACCGGCGTGCTGATCCACCTGTGCTTCGAGTGGCTCTCGCGCCGCCTGTTGCGCGGCTGGCACGGCAGCGAGCCGTCTTGAGGCGGGGCTGCTGACGGCGCATAGCGGCCGGCCGTATTTCGTCATTCCCGCGTAGGCGGGAATCCATGTCTTTGCGTCGGCTGCGGCAGTGCAGCGGCGGTACCTTCGGCCTACGGGCTCCTCGCGGACAAGCGCCGTGCCCTCTGTTGCGCCTGCGCTCTCTTGTTCCGCCTTGGCCCTCGGAGCTCTCTACCCAAACGCGAATGTGCCCTCCGTCCGAAGGCACCACCACTGCCCTGCAACCCCTGACGGTGGCGGTCCACCTGGTGGCGCGCCACCGCTGTCTCAGGCAGAGGGTGTCGGGTACCCGCCCGACGGAACTCAAGGAGGAATGCGCCATGCCCGGCTTGAGGGCATGGCGGAGGGGGAGATGGAGTCGGGCGGGTACCCGTCGACCTCTGCCCCGCCACCGACGTGTGAGCGAGAAAACCTGGATTCCCGCCTGCGCGGGAATGACGGGGTCGAGGGACGGGGATGACGGACTGCTATGCGCCGCAAGCAGAAAGCAGCTGCCCTCAGTACCATGCCTGCACAGGAGATTGCCACCATGACCTCACACCCTCTTCGTGCCTGGGCACTGGCCCTGCTGGCCTGTGCCTCCACCGTGGCCCTGGCGGCCGACAAGGTGGTGTTCGCCACCAACTGGAAGGCCCAGGCCGCGCATGGTGGCTTCTACCAGGCCTTGGCCGATGGCACCTATGCCAAGGCTGGCTTGCAGGTGGAGATACGCCCCGGCGGCCCGCAGGTGAACAACCGGCCGCTGCTGCCGGCCGGCAAGATCGATTTCTTGATGACCGGCAACTTGCTGCACAGCTTTGACAACGTCAAGAACGGCGTGCCGGTGATCACCGTGGCCAGCCTGTTCCAGAAAGACCCGCAGGCGCTGTTTGCCCACCCCGGTCAAGGCGTAAAGAACTTTGACGACCTGAAAAAAGCGCCCATCGTCTTCGTGGCCAAGGACGCGCAGTACTCGTGGTGGGCCTGGCTGAAGGCCGACCACGGCTTCAAGGACGAACAGCTGCGCCCCTACAACTACAACCTCGGCCCCTTCCTGGCCGACAAGCGCAGCGTGCAGCAGGGCTATGCGGTGGAAGAGCCCATCAGCATCGAAAAGCAGGCTGGCTTCAAGCCACTCACCTTTGTGCTCGCAGACCACGGCTACAGCACCTACAGCACCACCATCGAGGCGCGCGTGGAGACGGTGCTAAAGCGCCCCGATCTGGTTCAGCGCTTCGTGGACGCGTCCATCATCGGCTGGGTCAACTACCTCTATGGCGACCGCCGCCAGGCCGACGCCTTGATCCGCCGCGACAACCCCGAGATGGACCAGACCACCATCGCCCAATCGGTGCAGCTGATGAAGGACCTCGGTGTGGTGGACAGTGGCGACAGCCTCACGCTGGGCATAGGCGCGATGAAGCCCGAGCGTGTGAAGGATTTCTACGCCAAGATGGCCCGTGCCGGCCTCTACAAGCCTGGCGAGGTGGACCCGGCCAAGGTGATGACCACACAGTTCGTGAACCGGGGCGTGGGCCTGGCGCTGAAGCAGCAACTGACCGGCGCCAAGCAGTAACCCGCATGGCGCTGGCGCCAGCAGGCGCTAACCTCGTCCGGCCTTCAGAGCAGCCCGGAGACGAGATGATCCAGCCACACCCCATGAACCGCCGCCAGACCTTGCTGGGCCTGGCCGGCCTGGGCCTGGCGGTACCGGCCGCATGCGCGCTGCCGCAGCCTGCGCCCAGCACCCCGTTGCCCTTCCTGGTGCCCACCGCCCAGCCCGACGCAGCCGAGCTGCTAGCACCCGCCGCCGTGCAACTGAGCGGCTGGCTGGGCCAACGGGTGAGGGTGAACGCAAAAGGCCGTCTGCCGGCGGTGGACACGGCGCCCTTGCTGGCCGGCTACCACGACAAGCCCGGCAGCCACCCGTGGATAGGCGAGCACGTGGGCAAGTGGCTGCACGCCGCCACGCTGGCCTGGGCCAACAACGGTGACGAGGCCTTGCGCGCCAAGCTCGACCAGGTGGCCACCGAACTGATGGGCACGCAAGAAGCCGACGGCTACCTTGGCACCTATGTGCCCGAGAAGCGATTCGGCATCTACCCCGAGGCCGACTGGGATGTGTGGAGCCACAAGTACTGCCTCATCGGCTTGCTCACCTACCACCAGCACACCGGCAACGCTGCGGCCTTGCAGGCCAGCCGCAAGACGGGCGACCTGCTGCTGGCCACCTTCCCCGCGCAGCGCAGCATCCTGGCCGCTGGCACGCATATGGGCATGGCCGCCACCAGCGTGCTGGAACCCATGGTGTTGCTCTACCGTCTCACGGCCGACCCGCGCTACCTGGCCTTCGCGCGCTACCTCGTGGCGGCTTGGGACGAAGACGGTGGCCCGGCCATTGTCAAGAGCTTGCTGGCTGGTAGGCCGGTGAACCAGGTGGCCAATGCCAAGGCCTACGAGATGCTGTCCAACCTGGTGGGCCTGTGTGAGCTGGCGCGGGTGACGGGCGAGCGGGCCCACGTGGAAGCTTCGCTGAAGGCGTGGCAGGACATCGCGAGCGAGCGCTTGTTCCCCACCGGCACCACCAGCCAGTGGGAGCACTTCCAGCCCGATGGCGTGAAGCGTGGCGACGTGGCCGCGCATGTGGGTGAGACTTGCGTCACCACCACCTGGGTCCAGTTCAACCTCGCGCTGCTGCAGCTCACAGGTGAGGCCCGCTTTGGCGACGAGCTGGAGCGCTCGTTCTACAACCACCTCGCCGCTGCGCAGCATCCGCAGGGCCACGATTGGTGCTACTTCACCGCGCTGGAAGGCCGCAAGCGCTACGACAAGGACATCACCTGCTGCCACTCCAGCGGCCCACGCGGCATGGCGCTGGCGCCGCAGGCCACCTACCTGCGCGCGCAATCCGAGGGGCTAGACCAGTTGCTGGTCAACACCTTTGATAGCTCCACCGCCACGCTCACGCTGGGTGGGCAGACTGTGCACATCGAGCTGCGCAGTGGTTTCCCGCGCCGTGGCCAGGCCACGTTGCACTTGCGCATGGCGGTACCGGCCACGTTCGCGATCAAGCTGCGCAGCCCGGCCTGGGCGCAACCGATGGCCGTGGCGGGCGCGTCCGCCACCGACGGCTGGCTGGCGCTGCCAGCGCGCATTTGGCGCGATGGCGACCAGATTCCCATCTCGTTTGCACTGGGCGGGCACACGCTCAGGGGCGAGCGCGCCAACGCGGGCCGGGCGGCCTTGCGCTGGGGCCCCTTCATGCTGGCCTATGAGCAGGACGCCAACCTGTCCTTGCCGCCGGCGCAGCGCCTCGCGTTGGGGCGAGGCATCGCAAGGCTGCAAGCACGCCCCGGTAAGCGACTGGTGTTCGATGCCCCGGTGGCGCGCCAGCCTGCGGCCAGCGAAGTTGCGCCGGAGACTGTCGCCACCCGCGGCGCGCGCTTTCTCACCTTTGCGGATGTTGGCGCCGAGCGCGGTCTTTACCGGGTCTGGCTGCATGCGCCCGGCGACGCCCAGCCAGCACCCAGCGAATCACTGCTGGTGGGCGGGCGAGAAAGCTTCTCGCGCAGGCTGCGCAGGCCCGGCTCCATCGTTGATGCCGACCCCGCCAGCCAGGTCAGCACCTTGCACGGCACCGCGGGAGACGAAGACTGGTTCACGGTCACGCTGCCTCGCCCCATCACTGCCCGCCGCGTGGTGTTCACGCAGGGCACGGTGGTGGCCCATGGCGGTTGGTTCAATGCCCAGGCCGGCAAGCCGCGCGTGCAGGTGCAGCGCCACGCTGGGGCCGCGTGGGAAACGCTGGGCGAGCTGGCCGATTACCCGCCCACCACTGCCACCGACCCCGGCCCATTGGCCAACGGCTGGGACTCGCACGAGCACGGCCTGGTGTTCGCGCAGCCCGAGCGCTTCGTAGCGCTGCGCGTCATCGGCCGGCCTGCGGGCGGCAACGACGCGCAACGCGCCCATGTCACCTGCACCGAGCTGCAGGCCTTTGTCTGAGATCGCCATGAAAAAGGCCCGCGCGCGGCGGGCCTTGGCAGGGGTTCAAGCCGTGATCACTTGAACTTGTATTGCGCGCTCACGTAGAAGAAGCGACCGCGCGGGTCGGTGTAGCTGGGGTCATAGCCTGACAGGAAATAGTAGGCCTGGTTCGAGAACGGTGGGGCGGTGTCAAACAGGTTCTGCACGCCTGCCCGAACGTTGAGGTTCTTGCTCACGTCATACGAACCTGAGAGGTCCCACAACGAGTAGGCGCTGACGCGCCGGTCGGGCGAGGGCGTGCCGGTGCCGGTGGCAAATGGCGGGTTCTGGTCGTCGTAGCCGGCGAAATAGGTGTTACCCACGGTCAGCCCGAACGGGCCTTGTTCCCAACTGACCGAGAGGCGGTGCCGCCACCGCTGCACCACGGCGTCGTTGACGAAGCGGCCCAGGTTGCTGACAAAGGGGTCGCCCGGGGCCGACTGCTGTTCCGACTTCAGCATCCAGGTGCCGGCCAAGTGGGCACTGAACTGGCCCACTTCGGTGCGCAGGCCTTGCAGATCCAGCACCAGGTCCAGGCCAGCGCTCTTTTGCTTGCCGCGGTTGGCCTTTTCCAGAATGATGTACTCGATCTCTTCTTCGGGGTCGTCGTAGTAGCGTTTGACCAAGCTGCCGTACTTGCTCAGGTTGGACAAGATGGTTTGCTCACCCACCTCGCTGATCACGTCGGACTTCTGGATGTTCCAGTAGTCCAGGCTGACGCTGAACTGCGACGTGGGCTGCAGCACGGCGCCCAGTGAGAACTGGGTCGATTTCTCGGGCTTGAGGTTGGGGTTGCCCAGGCGCAGAGTGGTCCATTCCAGGGCGCAGGTGGCCGCATTCTGGCCTGGCTGGGCACACAGCACCGGGTCGGCCAGCGTACCGGTGGAGCCCGACTCGCGCGGGTGGTAGAGCTCGTACAGCGAAGGCGCTCGGAAGCCCTTGCCGACAGAGCCCCGCAACACCAGGGTGCTGCTGGGGCGCCAACGCAGGCCCAGCTTGGGGTTTACCGTACCGCCCACCTTCTCATAGTGGTCCCAGCGCGCCGCCAATTGAACTTCCAGCTCCTTGGTAAACGGGGCCAGCACTTCAGCGAAGAGGGCTTGCACGTTGCGGCTGTCCTGGGTGGCCTGGATGGGCTCCAAGGGGTCGCTGTCGCCGTAGATGTTGTTGGTCAGCAGCAGCGCCGAAGGCGTGAACTTCGAGGTTTCGCGGCGCACCTCACCGCCCAGTGCCAAGGCCAGCGGCCCGCCGGACAGGCGCATCAGGTTGCGCGAGGCCTTGGCGTCGAAGGCCGTCATGGTGCCGGTGGAGTGGCGGGTGGTGTCACGCACCGCGATGCTGTTCAGGTAGGCCTTGCCGGCGTCACCTGAGCTGCCAAACAGCTTGATGGTGCCGTCTTCGATGCCCGAGATGAACTCGTTGTAGAGCACGAAGCCGTCGATGTAGGTGTCGGCTGTCTTGCTGATGCTGTGGTTGATGGCGGCGTCGTAATCCCACTCACCCAGGGTGCCCGAGGTGCCCGCCAACAGTCGCAGCCCTTCGCTGTCCACCTTGCTGGTGCGATTGCCGTTGTCTTCCAGCCGCAAGCGCGCACGGAACTCGCCTGTCAGGCCAATGTCGTCGGGCGTGAACCCATAGGCCGACTGGAATTGCGAGGCGATGGCCGGGTTCGAGAAGTCGAGCCACGAGGTGCGCGTGGGCAGGGGGGAGTTGACGTACTTAGTGCTGGCCCTGGAGTACATCAGCTCGGCAAAGACCTGCCGCCCCTGGCCCAGGTCGAAGGTGCCACGTCCCAGGAAGCTGGCCTTCTCCGACTCGGGGTAGATCTCGGTGTCGCGCATGTAGTTGTAGGCGCAACCCGCAGCGGTGCCGATACTCAAGGGGCTGTACACCGTGGCCGGAGGGTTGCAATTCGGCGCGCTCAGGTTGACCAGGTAGGAGTCTTCGCCGATGTGGGTGTAGCCATGGGCCTGCAAGGCGGCAATCTGGTCGGCGGTGTCGAGTTCCAGGTTGGCAGGCATGGTGCGACTCGACAGCAGATAGCCCAGCGTGTTGGGTATGTCGTAGTCGGCGATGAACTTGCGTTGCGACGAGCGCAGTGAACTCAGCTTCTGGAAGTCGAGCACACCAAACAGGTTGTAGCCATCGCGCGCCAGGCTGCCCTTGCCAGCGGCTATCGACGCCTTGGCTTTGCCGGCGCCGCCTTCCTGCGTACCGCCGGCATAGGCGTTGACTTCCACTCCGGCATAGTCGGAGCGGGTGATGAAATTCATCACCCCACCGATGGCGTCGGCACCGTAGATCGCCGAGGCGCCATCCAGCAAGACCTCGACCCGTTCAATGGCGGCGGCGGGGATGTTGTTCAGGTCCACGCCTGCGTCGTCGCCAGGCGAGGCGTAGTTGGCCAGGCGCCGGCCGTTGAGCAGCACCAGCGTTGACGATGTGCCCAGCCCACGCAAATTGGCCGAGTTGAAGCCGCGCTGGCCCAGCGCGGTGTGGCTGATGCTGGCGCCGTCGGTCAGACCATTGGCGTTGGCCGAAATGGTGGCCACAATTTCAGACGCGGTAGTCACCCCCGCCTTGACGATCTCCTCGCGCGTGATCACCTGCACCGGCAAGGCGGTTTCACCGTCGATGCGCTTGATGGCCGAGCCGGTGATCTCCACGCGCTGGGGCGTGGTGGCTTCCTGGGCCCAGGTTTGGCCGGCGGCCAACACGGCGCAGGCCGCCGCCAGGGCGTTGGCGGACAAACGGAATCGGGGGGTGCGCGAATGCGGTGCGGCACGCATGACCATGGGCTTGTTCCTCGCATGTTTGCCGGCCTCGTACTGCAGGGGCCGGTCAGGGGGGTGTTTGGGGTACTGACCCTGCCGTCAGCAGCATTGATTCTGCGGGCATCTGCATCACATGAAGCTGACACCCCCCACGAAAACGCGTGCCGGCTCGGGGCGGCATGGCGCCAAAGCGACAATGCGTCAGCCGTGCCATGGAATGTCGCCTTGGTGGCGCAAAAAAGGCGTCTGGCGATGCCAACATGCCGTGCTGCGCCACAGAGCGCTGTGCTTGTCTAGAGAGGGATAGGAAACCCATGTCATTGCGTGCTTGTCAACGCCTCATGCTGGTGCTTGCATTGGCGCTTGCACCCCAGTGGGGCGCAGCCCAGATTCGTGCCGGCGTGCCGGCCGTGGCGGCCATCACCGAAGAGCCCATCAAGGGCTATGCGGTGGTCATCGGCGGCGCCCTCAAGGCCGACAACGAGGACGTCTGGGGCCGCATGGTGGAGCTCTCGGGCGGCAAGGGCGCGCGCTGGGTGGTGTTTGGCACGGCCTCGGAGAACCCCGACAAGACCGCACGCCGCATTGCCGACCTGCTGGAGAAGCGTGGCGCCGTGGCCGAGACCCTGCCCGTGGCGCCCATGCTCAAGTGGGTGGACCTGGACAAGGCCGTGCGCGACCCGGCCTTGCTTGACGCCGTCAAGAGCGCGCAGGGCATTTTCTTCAGCGGCGGCGCGCAGGAGCGCATTGTCGACACCTTCAACCCCGGCGGTCGCCCCACCCCCATGCTGAGCGCCATCTGGGATGTGTACCGCCGCGGCGGCGTCATCGCCGGCACCTCGGCCGGCGCGGCCATCATGAGCACGGTGATGTTCCGCGACGCGCTGTCGGTCATCAATGTGATGAAGGGCCACCTGCGCGATGGCAAGGAAGTGGACCGCGGCCTGGGCTTCGTGGGCCCCAATTTGTTCGTCGACCAGCACTTCCTGAAACGGGGCCGCTTTGGACGCATGATTCCGTTGATGCTCTCGCGTGGCTACAAGCTGGGCCTGGGCGTGGACGAGAACAGCGCCGCCATCGTGCAGGGCGACAACGTCGAGGTTATCGGCGCCAAGGGCGCGCTGCTGGTGGACCTGCGCGAGGCCAAGACCGACCCGGCCCAGGGCGTGCTCAACCTCACCCATGCCAAGCTCACCTACCTCGACCGCGGCGACCGCTACGACCTGGGCCTGCACAAAATCAACCCGTCCGAGCGCAAGCTGCGCGGCCAGAAACTGGACCCGAGCACGCCCGGCTACAAGCCCGAGTACCAGAACGACCCCTTCTTCATCGACATGCTGGGCGACACCATCATCGCCAACGCCATGGGCTACCTGATGGACAGCACGCAAAAGGAGTTGCGCGGCCTGTCCTTCGACCCCAAGGCCCCGCCCGCCGATCCGCAGGCCGACCTGGGCTTTGCCTTCCGCCTGTACAAGGGCCCGGGCAGCATGGGCTGGTACTCTGACGAACTGGGCGCCGACGAATACTCGGTGGCCAATCTCTACCTGGACATCTCACCGGTGCGCATCAGCCGTCCGCTGTACGCACCGTGGACGCCACGCTGACCCACTCGCGCATTGCTCACTTCGGGAGACCGCTTGTCATGACCGCATTGTTCCGCCGCCACCTCATCCTGATCACCCTGGCCGCCGCCAGCCTGGGCGCCAGTGCCCAGTCGCCCGACTGGAAGAAGGTGCGCATCGGCATCGAAGGCGCCTACCCCCCGTTCTCCGAGGTGGGCACCGACGGCAAGTTGAAGGGCTTCGACATCGACATGACCCTGGCCCTGTGCGCCGAGATGAAGGCCGATTGCACCCTGGTGCAGCAGGAGTGGGACGGCATGATCCCGGCGCTGCAGGCGCGCAAGTTCGACGCCATCATCTCCTCGATGGCCATCACGCCCGAGCGCCAGAAGCAGGTCAACTTCAGCGACAAGTACTACAACACGCCGCCGGCCTTCATCGGCAAGGCCGGTGCGGTCAAGGACATCACGCCCGCCAGCCTGAAGGGCAAGAAGATCGCGGTGCAGCGCAGCACCAGCCATGACCGCTACGTCAGCGCCATGTACAAGGACAGCGAGATCGTGCGCTATGCCAAGCAGGACGATGTCTTCCTCGACCTGGTCTCGGGCCGCGTCGACGCCACGCTGTGCGATTCGGTGGCCGGCAGCCTGGGCTTCCTGAAAAAGCCGGCCGGCAAGGGCTTTGCGGTGCTGGGCACGCCGCCCGATGACGTGGCCTTCTTCGGCACCGGCTCGGGCATTGCGGCGCGCAAGACCGACACGGCCCTGGTAGAGAAATTCAACGCCGCGATCAAGGCGGTGCGGGCCAGTGGCCAGTACAAGAAGATCCAGGACAAGTACTTCGACTTCGACGTCTACGGCAAGGCGCAGTAAGGCCATCGATTTCGAGTTCCGGGATGCTGCATGGCTATGGCTCCAGCCTGATCGAAGGCACCTTGCTGACGCTGGCCGTGGCGCTGGCCTCGCTGGTCATCGCGGCCGTGCTGGGGCTGCTGGGCGCGCTGGCCAAGCTCTCGCACTCACGCGTTCTGCAGGTGCTAGCGGGGGCCTACACCACCTTCATCCGCGCGGTGCCCGACCTGGTGGTGATGCTGCTGGTGTTCTACGGTGGCCAGATGGCCATCAACCAGCTCGGCGAACGCCTGGGCTGGGACTATGTGGACATCAACCCCTTCGTGGCGGGCGTGCTCACCATCGGCTTTGTCTTCGGCGCCTACCTCACCGAGATCCTGCGCGGCGCCTTTCTGGCCGTGCCGCCGGGCCAGCGTGAGGCGGCCGTGGCCTTTGGCATGCGGCCGGGCCAGGTGCTGTGGCGCGTGGTGGGGCCGCAGATGCTGCGCCATGCGTTGCCGGGCTTTTCCAACATCTGGCTGGTGATGATCAAGAGCACGGCCATCGTCTCGGTGATCGGCCTGTCGGACCTGATGAGCCGGGCCGGCCAGGCGGCCGGTGCCACGCGCGAGCCCTTCGTGTTCTACCTGGCGGCGGCGGCGGTCTACCTGGCGCTCACCTCGGCCTCCGAGCTGGGCTTTGCCTGGCTCTTGCGTCGCCTGGCCATCGGCGTGCGCAAGGTGGCGCTGTGAACTTCGAGGCCATCGCCACCAGCCTGCCGCTCTACGCCAGCGGTGCACTCACCACGCTGCAACTGCTGGTGGCGGCGCTGGCCATCGGCATGGCCATCGCCTTGCCGCTGGCCATGCTGCGCAGCCTGCCCTCGCCCTGGGCCAGCCGACCGGTGTGGCTGTTCACCTATGTGATCCGTGGCACGCCCATGCTGGTGCAACTGTTCCTGCTGTACTACGGCCTGGCGCAGTTTGATGCGGTGCGCCAGAGCGCGCTGTGGCCCTGGCTCAGCCAGGCCTGGTTCTGCGCCATTGCCGCGTTCGCCATCAACACCGGCGCCTACACCACCGAGATTCTGCACGGCGCGATGAAGGCCGTGCCGGCCGGCGAGATCGAGGCCGCCAAGGCCCTGGGCATGAGCCGCTGGGTCACGCTGCGGCGCATCGTGCTGCCCTCGGCCTTCCGCCGCTCGCTGCCCGCCTACGGCAACGAGGTGGTGCTGATGCTGCACGGCACCTCGCTGGCCAGCATCGTCACCATCGCCGACCTCACCGGCGCCGCGCGCGAGGTGAACTCCACCTACTACCTGCCGTTCGAGGCCTTCATCACGGCCGCCGTGTTCTACCTCGCCATCACCTTCGTGCTGGTGGCGCTGTTCCGCGCTGCCGAGCACCGCTGGCTCACGCCGCTGCAGCCGCGCGCCTGACCTGCCCATCGCCATGCAAACCATCACCCACACCCTGCTCAGCGCCACACCCGGCACCACGCAAAGCCTGGTCAGCCTGCACTACGGCACACCTGGCGCCGGCCCCAAGGTCACCATCCAGGGCTCGCTGCACGCCGACGAAGTGCCCGGCATGCTGGTGGCCCACCACCTGCGCGGCCTGCTGAACGCTCTGGAGGCGCAAGGCCGCATCCGTGGCGAGGTGGTGCTGGTGCCGGCCGCCAACCCCATGGGCGTGCACCAGTGGCATCTGCGCGGTTACCAGGGCCGTTTCGAGTTCCACAGCGGCGAGAACTACAACCGTCATTTCAGCGACCTGAGCGAGGCCGTGGCCAGCGCCGTGGCCGGCCAGTTGACGGCCGATGCCGCGCACAACGTGGCCCTGGTGCGCAGCGCGCTGCGCGACGCGGCCGTCGCGCTGCCGGTGAAGACCACGATCGAGAGCCTGCGCAAGACCCTGCTCACCCTGGCCATCGACGCGCACGCCGTGCTCGACCTGCACAGCGACGGCGAAGGCCTGCTGCACCTCTACACCACGCCCGCCACCTGGCCTCAGGCCGAGCCGTTGGCCCGCGCCATCGGCGCCCGCGTGGCCCTGCTGGCCGAGCGCTCGGGCGGCGACCCGTTCGACGAGGCCTGCTCCATGGTCTGGGTCGACATCGCCCAGCGCGTCGGCGCGCAACACCCGCTGCCGCCCTCGTGCATGGCCGCCACCATCGAGCTGCGCGGCGAGCAGGACGTGCGCCACGACCTGGCCGCGCAGGACGCCGCCGGCATCGTGCGCTACCTGGTGGCCGTCGGTGCGGTGCATGACGACGCCCCCGCGCCGCTGCCAGCGCTGTTGTGCCAGCCCACGCCGCTGGCCGGCTCCATCCCGCTGGTGGCGCCGCACGGTGGCATGGTGGTGTTCCTGCGCACACCCGGCGAGGTGGTGCAGCAGGGTGAGCCGCTGGTGGACATCATCGACCCTTTCAGCGGCCACACCACCACCCTGGGTGCGGGCGCCGACGGGCTGTTCTTCGCCCGCGAGAACCGCCGCTTCGCGGTGGCCGGCATGGCGCTGGGCAAGGTGGCGGGCACGGCCGCGGTGCGCAGCGGCTCGCTGCTCTCGGCTTGAGGTGAATGCGATGAGCAACGCAAACCTGGGCCTGCAGGTCACCAACATTCACAAGAAGTTTGGCGAGCGCGAGGTGCTCAAAGGCGTCTCGCTCACCGCCAAACCGGGCGACGTGGTGGCCATCATCGGCTCCAGCGGCTCGGGCAAGAGCACGCTGCTGCGTTGCCTGAACCTGCTGGAGCAACCGCACGAGGGCACGCTGAAGCTGGGCGACGAAACCCTGGCCTTGAAGCGCGACCGCGACGGCAGCCTGATGGCGGCCGACGCGAAGCAGCTGCAGCACTGGCGTTCGCGCCTGGCCTTCGTGTTCCAGAGCTTCAACCTCTGGCAGCACCGCACCGCGCTCGAGAACGTCACCGAGGCGCCCATCCACGTGCTGGGCCAGCCACGCGCCCAGGCCATCGAACGCGGCGAGGCCCTGCTGGCGCGGGTGGGCCTGTCGCACCGCCAGCATGTCTACCCGGCCCAGCTCTCAGGCGGCGAGCAGCAGCGCGTGGCCATTGCCCGCGCGCTGGCCGTGGACCCCGAGGTGATGCTGTTCGACGAACCCACCTCGGCGCTCGACCCCGAACTGGTGGGCGAGGTGCTGAAGGTGATGCGCGAGCTGGCCGCCGAAGGCCGCACCATGCTGGTGGTGACGCACGAGATGGAGTTTGCACGCGAGGTGGCCAGCCATGCCATCTTTTTGCACCAGGGCCTGGTGGAAGAGCAGGGCAAGCCGCGCGAGGTGCTGGTCAAGCCGGCCAGCGAGCGGCTACGGCAGTTCTTGTCGGGCGGGTTGAAGTAGCCCTGGCTCGCCACCCCGGCGAGGCCCTTTCCCCACAGGGTTTGTGCATTTGTCACGCCCGGCATCCCTCTGTGGACGGCGACCTGTCAGACCTGACAGTTACCGCCAGCCCCCCTGGCTGGAACCATGGTTCTGGTAAATCCGGCGCGAAGTGGGCCTTGGGGCCTTGCTTCGCGGCTCACAGCCATCGCAAGAGGGGGCGTTCACCGACCAAGGTGAACGATGCGGACATGAAATTCTTTCTGGCTCTGGTCACCCAGACCGACGAGGCGCGGCGGGCCTTCGAGAACCACCCGGTGGTGATGGACGCCGTGGCGCAGGGCCTGTCGCAAGAGCGCTACCAGAAGTTTTTGCTGGAGCTGTATCACCTGGTCTGGCACTTCAACACGGTGAGCGCCGCCGCCACCAGCCGCCTGGCCGACAGCCACCGCCAGGTGCGCTACTTTCTCTACCAGCACATGCAGGAAGAAAAAGGCCACGAGGACTGGGTGCTGAACGACCTGGCGGCCCTGGGCGTGAACCGCGACACCGCCCTGGCCTATGCGCCCTCGGCCGACACGTTGGCGCTCACCGGCTACAACTACTGGGCGGCCGACCGCAAGCACCCCTGCTCGGTGCTGGGCATGCTGTACGTGCTGGAGGTGATTGCCTCGGTCTACGGCGGCCCGCTGGCCAATGCCCAGAAGGAGCGGCTGCTGCTGCAGGGCGAGCTGGGGGTGTCGTTCATCAACTCGCACGCCACGCTGGACGCCGAGCACATGCGGGAGCTGCGCGAGATTGCCAACACGCTGGACGACGCCGAATCGCAGGCCAGCATCGTGGAATCGGCGCTGGTGAACTTTCACCACTTCACACGCATCGTCCAAGCCCTATGAGCCTGCCGGTCCACGACGCCCTGCCGCCACAGCTTCGCCGCAGCTACAAATACATCCAGCTGCTCTGGAACCAGGAGCTGCACCTGCTGCGGGTGAGCATGAACGTGCGACCCATCCAGTGCTACAGCCTGGCGGTGATGGCCGAGTTGCAGCGCGCCTGCGACGACATCAGCGCCCACCCCGGCCTGGTGCGCCACTATGTGATGACCTCGGACGTGCCCGGCGTCTTCAACTTTGGCGGCGACCTGTCGCTGTTCGTGCTGCTGGTCAGGGCGCGCGACCTCGAATCCCTCAAGCTCTATGGGCGCCGCTGCATCGACCTGGTGTGGTGGGTGGAGCAGGCGGCCGAGCGCGACATACGCACCACGGTGCTGGTGGAGGGCGACACCCTGGGCGGCGGCCTTGAATCGGTGCTGCCGTTCCAGCAGATCATCTTCGAGCGCAGTGCGCAGGCCGGATTTCCCGAGGTGCTGTTCAACCTGTTCCCCGGCATGGGTGCCTGGAATTTCACCATCCGCCGCGCCGGCTTTGCGGTGGCCAACGAGATGATCCTGTCGGGCAAGCTCTACAGCGCCCAGGAGCTGCTGAGCCGGGGCCTGGTGGACCACGTGGTGGATGACGGCGAGGGCGAGGCCGCCATCGAGACCATCGTCCGCTCGGTGGACGCACGCCAGCGCGGCATGCTGGCCGCGCTCAGGGCCCGTAGCATGACCGTGCCCATCACCTACGAAGCCATGTCGCAGATCGTGGCGCATTGGGCCGAAACCGCCTTGACGCTGACCGACCGCGACCTGCGCCTGATGGAGCGCCTGGCCAAGGCGCAGATGCGCAAGGTGGGTGGCGGTGCCGAGGGCGTGGTGGAGGAAGTCAAACGCCTGGAACTGGACACGGCTTGGGGCGAGGAGCGCACGGGCATCAGCCAGTGGGCCACCCTTGACTGAGGGCGCATGCACATGGCTGAGGTGACCGATGGGCAGGTCTGAAACAGCAGAGCCGCCGGACATTGATTCCCAGGTGCGGCACGAGCTGCTGGTGCTGGCGCTGCGCAATGCCGGCAAGAGCGTGCCGCTGTTGCTGGTGGCCGGTGCCTTCATCGCCTATCTGGGCTATTCGGCCGGCGCCCAGCGCGGCGCCAACCTGACGCTGTCACTGATGGTGGCTTCCGCCGTCTGGCGGCTGTGGATGGCACGCATCGACACCACCACGCTGCTGCCCGGCCACCGTGTGGGCGAGATCGAGACCCTCTTGCGCCTCAACGCCGTGTTGGCGGGCGTGGCCTGGGCCACCGCCGTGGTGGGCATCTACTCCCGCCTCGACAACCACGCCGCCATCGAGTTTCTGATGATGTACCTGGGTTCGGTGTCGGTGGCCGCGCATTTCATGACCATGGTGCCGTGGTCTTACCCGGTGTTTGTCTTCCCGGCCGTAGGGGCCATGGCCCTGGTGTCGCTGCTGGTCAACTCGGCGCACTCGGTGCCCGTGGCCGTGCTCTCGCTGGTGTATGCGGTCACCATGCTCAGGGCGGGGCAGCCTTACCGCGAAACGGCGGCTCGGGCCATTGCCCACCGCCTGGAGGCCGAGGCCGCCAACGGCCACTTGCGCAAGGCCAAGGAAGACGCCGAGGCAGCCAACGAGGCGCTGGTGAAGGCCAAGGAGGCTGCCGAAGCCGGCGCGCTGGCCAAGTCGCAGTTTCTGGCCACCATGAGCCACGAGATACGCACCCCCATGAACGGCGTGCTGGGCTCGCTGGAGATGCTCAGGCGCACACCACTCAACGACGAGCAGCGCCACCTGGTGCGCACGGCCGGGGCCTCAGGCCAGTCACTGATGGCCATCCTCAACGACGTGCTGGACCACGCCAAGATCGAGGCCGGCAAGCTCACGCTGCAACAGGCGCCGCTTTCGCTGCGCGATCTGGCGGCCCAGGTGGTGGGCCTGTTCCGCGCCAACGCCGAATCCAAGGGCCTGAACCTCAAGCTGCACTGCGACGAACAACTGCCCGACTGGGTCATCGGCGACGCCCAGCGCCTCAAGCAGGTGCTGCTCAACCTGGTCAGCAACGCCATCAAGTTCACCGACCGGGGTGGTGTCAACCTGGGTGTGGCCTGCCTGGCCAACGAGGCCGAGACCGCCACCGTGCTGTTCGAGGTGCAGGACACCGGCGTGGGCATTGCCGAAGCGGATGTGCTGCGCCTGTTCGCACCGTTCTCGCAGCTGGCGCCGGTGGGCGCGCGCAGCCGGCGTGGCACCGGCCTGGGGCTCACGATCTCGCAGCGCATCGTCGAGGCCATGGGTGGGCAGATCGAGGTCGCCAGCGAGCCCGGCATGGGCTCCACCTTCTTGTTCGCAGTCACCTTGCTCAAGCACCACGCCGCTCCGCCGCCGCCCGCGCCCGACACCGTCAGCAGCGGCTTCGACCTGCTGGGCCCGCTCAGCGGCACAGTGCTGGTGGTGGAGGACGACCCGGTGAACCGGCTCATCGCCCGCTCGCAACTCGAATCTCTGGGCATGACGGTGCTGGAGGCCCAGGACGGCATGGAGGCCCTGGCGTTGGCGCAAACCCGTCCGGTGGACATCGTGTTCATGGACTGCCACATGCCCACGCTGGACGGCTATGCCACCACCCAGCGCTGGCGCGAGCGCGAAGCCCAGCTGGGCCTGCGCCGCACACCCATCGTGGCGCTCACCGCCAACGCTTACGACGACGACATCGCCCGCACCCGCGAGGCTGGCATGGACGGCCACCTGACCAAGCCCTACACCCGCGCCCAGATGAAAGAGCAACTGCAAGCCTGGCTGTGACGACACTGCAGCGGGCCGAACAAGGCGTCAAACGCCACAACCTACAACGAGTCGTTGGGACTCAGGAGCTACAGACATGCGCTACGAGCAAAACAAGGACAGGTCGGCCGAAGTCCTGCGGCTGACCTTGGCCCAGATGGGCAAGCACCCGGCCGCCTTCAACCCCATCACCTTCACCGTCTGGTACGAGCACGCGGCGGGCATCAACCCCAGGCTCAACGCGATGCTGCAAAGGCTGGAAGCCGAGCAGGCCGTGCTGGACGACGAGATGGTGCTGCGCCTGTACAACCAATGCATCGCCCCGGCGGACGGGGCGGCGCTGGAGCGCATCAGCAGCGACATGCAGCGCCTGATGGCTGGCGTGGTGCAGACGGCCACCAACACCGGCCAGCATGCGGGCGCCTTTGGCGACCAGCTGGACAGCCTGACGGCCACCCTGGCGGGCACCGATTCGCCCCAGCTGGCGCCGCAGCTGCAGGACGTGCTGAGCGGTGTGATGAAGATGCGCGGCTCGGTGGACGTGCTGCAGCAGGAGTTCAAGGCCAGCAAGGACGAGATCAACCGTTTGCGCCTGGACCTGGACCGGGCCCGCAGCGAAGCCTTTGTGGACCCGCTCACCGGCGTCCTGAACCGGCGTGGCTTTGACCAGAAGCTGCAGCGCATGGTGGCCCAGCCGGCCAGTGCAGACAGCCAAGGCTGCCTGGTGATGCTGGACATTGACCACTTCAAGAACGTCAACGACACCCACGGTCACCTGATAGGCGACAAGGTGCTGCAAGCCTTGGGCGAGGTGCTGCGCAACACCGTTACCGACCCCGCCCACGTGGCCGCGCGCTTTGGTGGCGAGGAGTTCGCCATCGTGATGCCCGAGGCCACCGTGGTGCAGGCCACCGCGCTGGCCGAGGCCGTGCGCAACCGCACCCGCGCCATGCGCATACGCCAGCGCGGCTCGAACGAGGTGCTGCTCACCGTCACCCTCTCGGGCGGGGTCACCGCGCTCAAGCCCGGTGACGACGAGCAAGCCCTGATCGCGCGGGCCGATGCCGCCCTGTACCGCGCCAAACGCAGCGGGCGCGACCGGGTGACGGTGGAGTAGCACCGCGCGGTGCGGCGGCCCTGATCGGGGGTCTGCGTGCTTCGACCCAAAAAACAGCCTGTCGCGTATCAGGAGAGCTGACGCTCTTCGCACACCCCTGGCACGGCGGAGGTCGTTCGACTCAGCAAAGGTGCCGCGGTTTGACGCGGCCTGCAGGCTGCTCGGCAGGCGCTTTGCCCAATCGCGCCTTGAACATGCGGCTACTTTGGCGGAAGTCCGCCAACATAGCTGGCTGCCAGATCGATCCACGCATCAAGTCCAGTGCCGACGGTCTCGCGGGCATCGACCCACACGAAGCCCTTCATCGGCTTGCCCGTGATGTCCATTGGACAGGCCCCGGGTCGTGACAGCGCATCGGACTCCTGCTGCGCACCGACTCGGAACATGAAGCGCCCGACTTCGACACCACACAGCATGTTTCCGTGGAGCATCCAGCAGTAGCCACCGAACATCTTCTTCTCAACCACGCCGGCGCGCGACTGCAGCGCCGCGCGCATTCTGCAAGCCAGCTCCGGGTCGTAGGGCATGGCGGGCGCTCGATCAGGTCGATACGGTAGATGACGCCTCGTGCTCACCAAGCCGGTGCGCCAGAGCTATGAGCGGTGCGACGACTGCGAACTGAAGCGCCGTGAAGCAGGTTTCAAGCACGATGAAGTCTTGCACCGATGACATGCGATATTTGGCTGCGACCGGCAGCACCGCGAACGACCAGGCCATGGCGCCAAAGATGCACCCGAAAGCGATGGCGCCGCGCTGCCATGGCATGCCCGTGGGGGGAAACAGTCGCGGATAGGCCCATGCAAAGACCAGCGCCTGGATCACCATCGAGGCCAGGCCCAACGGGATGATCACATCATCCCGGTACATCTGGAGCCGATGGTAGCGATCCGCAAAGATGACCAGATGCCAGAAGTAGCCCAGCGGAAAGGTCGGCACCAGATATGCCAAGACGGCCAACCAAAAGGACTTTCGCATGACCTTGACCTCCTGAGGAACCTACCGGCGAAGTTTGCCGGCGCAAGAGATGCGCCAGTCTAGCAATTAACTTGCTATTTGCAAGTGATGTGCAATGATCGAGACCGATCAATGACCACGCCCGCCGCACCTCGTCAACCCAGGTCAGGTTGCCCGATCAGCATCGCGCTCGAGCTCCTGGGCGACGCTTGGTCGCTGCTCATCGTGCGCGACCTGATGTTCAAGGGCAGACGCACCTACAACGACTTCCTGGCGGGAGGCGAGGGTATCGCGTCCAACGTCCTGGCAAGCCGGCTGCGCAAGCTGGAGGGCGCGAACATCATTGAGAAGCGGAGCGACCCAAGGGATGCGCGGCGATATATCTACCGCCTATCCCCCAAGGGTATCGACCTGGCACCTGTCCTGGTTGATCTCGTCATCTGGTCGGCTCGTCACGTGCAGACCGACGCGCCCCCGGCAGTCGTCCGCAGCATGCGCGAAGACCGAGAGCGCTTCCTCGCAGACGTGCGGCGGCGGTGGCGTACCAGCGCCTGAGGGCCGACAGTTTCGTCAGGCGCCCGCCCTGACACGTGACGCGTCCAGGGGCGTGCCTCGCCCCCGCCCCCGGCTCAAGCCTTCACTTCGACCACCGGTTCGAAGCCGCCGAAGATCATGCGTTTGCCGTCGAAGGGCATGGGCGGGTTGCCGGGTGTGGACGGATCCATGCGCGGGTCTTCCATGATCTTCTTCATGCCGGCGTCGCGCGTGGCCTTGTCCGGCCATTCGATCCACGAAAAGGCCACCGTCTCTTCGGCCGTGGCCTGGACTGCGCGGCGGAAGTCGGTGACTTTGCCGTCGGGAACGTCGTCGCCCCAAGCCTCGATCACGCGGATCGCGCCCACTTCGATGAATATCGGGTCGAGCTGGCGCGCGTGCTCGATGAACTTTTGCTTGTTGGCGGTGGGGACCGCGATCACGAAACCATCGATGTAGGACATGTCTTCACTCCTGTTGGGTTGACCCGTCGGCGCGCCCGCCTGAGGGCGCCTCGCATGCCATAGACGAACGGCAAGGAGCCAAATCGACATGGTCACCTCAGCGCCCTCAGCGTAGCCCCCTTTTTCCCGCAGGTCACGCTGGTGCAAGCCGAGCACTGCCGTTCAACAACGCCCGGTGAGAGTCCATTCAGCGCAGCGCGCCCTGCACCAGCGCGCCCAGCTCCTCGAAGGTGTGCTCCTTCTGCATCAGGCCACGCACACCCAGCTCAGCGGCGCCGGCGCGCAACTCGTCGGAGAGGTAGCCTGTGCTGATGGCCACCGGCAGGTCGGGGCGCAAGGGGGCCAGCGCGCGGGCCAGGTCCAGGCCGGTGCAATGCGGCATGTTGTAGTCGGTCACCACCACGTCGAAGCGGGCCGGCTCGCGCTCCACCATGGCGATGGCCTCGCGCGCGTCCAGCACGCAGGTGGCGCGGTAGCCCAGGTGCTCCAGCAGGCGCTGCACCATCTCGACCATCACCTCGTCGTCGTCCACATACAGCACGTGCTGGCCTTGGCCCAGCGGCTGCGGCGGCAGTGCGTCCAGCGGCATCGGCAGGCTTTCATGCTCCACCAGGGGCAGGTAGACGTCGAACCGGCTGCCTTGCCCGGGCGCGGTGGTGACCGTGATGGCGCCGTGGTGGGCCTCGACGATGCCGTGAGCCACCGCCAGGCCCAGGCCCGTGCCCTGGCCCACGGGCTTGGTGGTGAAGAAGGGCTCGAAGATGTGTTGCCGCGTGGCCTCGTCCATGCCGCAGCCGTCGTCCTTGACCCACAGGTGCACATAGCCGCCGTGGGGCAAGGTGCCGGGGCGTGGCCGGCCATCGTCGGCAAAGTGCACTTCGGCCAGGCCGATCTCGATGTGGCCACGATCATGGTGCATGGCCTGCCAGGCGTTGGTGCCCAGGTTCATCAGCACTTGCTGCAGCTGGGTAGGGTTGGCCAGGGCGTCCACAGGCTGGTTGCACAGCTGGGCGCTGATGGTGACCCCATGGCCCGCCATGGAGCGCAGCATGGCCACGGTTTCTTCGACCAGTGGGCGCAAGGCCTGGCGCACGAAGGCTTCGGGCTGCCGGCGGCTGAAGGCCAGGATCTGCTGTACCAGGTTGCGCGCGCGCAAGCCGGCCTTGTGGATCTGCACCAGGCTGGCCAGGGCCGGGTGGCCTTCGCCCACGTCTTGCCGGGCCAGGGCCACATTGCCCAGGATGGCCGCCATGATGTTGTTGAAATCGTGCGCGATGCCGCCGGCTAGGATGCCGATGGCCTCCAGCTTCTGGGCTTCGCGCAACTGCGCTTCCAGGGTGTGGCGCAGGGCTTCGCTCTCCTTGCGCGCGGTGATGTTGCGGTTGGTGCCCACGGCCCGCAGGGCACGCCCTTGGGCATTGCGCTCGATGACCCGGCCCTGGCTGCGCACCCACAGCAACTGCCCGTCGGGCCTGCGCACCCGGTGTTCCACGGTGTAGCTGGGCGTCAGGCCGCGCAGCGTGTCCATCATGGCGCCCGCAATGCGGGTCTGGTCTTCGTCGGGCACCAGGGCGGTCAGCGCTTCAAAGCTGGTGTGGGTGGGCTGGCGCTGGCCTTCCAGCATCTCGGCCCAGGCGTCCGAGAGAAAAACGGCGCCGGTGTCCAGGTCGAGATCCCACAGCGCCAGGCGCGAGGCGTCGAGCGCGCGCTGCAGGCGCTCTTCGCTGTCGCGCAGCGAGAGGTCGCTGCGCCGGCGCTCGATGGCCACGGCGGCCAGCTGTGCGGCCTCGCCAATGTCGGAAAGATCGTCGGTGCTGGGCGTGCGCGGCTCGCGGTGGTAGGCCGCGAAGCTGCCCAGCACCACACCGTCGCGGCCGAGGATGGGCTCAGACCAGCAGGCCCGCAGGCCGGCCTGCCGGGCCAGCGCCAGGTAGGGCGCCCAGCGCGGGTCGGTCTCGATGTCCTCGGCAATCACGCGCTCGCCGTGGTACATCGCCGTGCCGCAGGAGCCCGCCTGTGGCCCGATGGCCAGCCCCGCCAGGCCCTGGTTGAAGAACTCGGGCAGGCTGGGGGCTGCACCCACCGAGATGTGCACGCCATCGGCCTCCAGCAGCAGGATGCTGCACAGCCAGTCGCTGCGCACTTCCACGCCACGCACGATGGTTTGCAGGATGTCGGGCAGTGGCGCGGCTGTGGCGATCAGCGTCATTGCGGCGGCGTAGGCGCCTTGCCGTGCTTCGGCGGTCTTGCGCGCGCTGATGTCGGTGTGCGTGCCTATCATGCGCAGCGCCCGGCCCGAGGCCGAGCGGCGCACCACCTTGCCCCGGTCCAGCATCCACAGCCAGCGGCCGAGTTTGGTGCGCAGGCGGTACTCGGCGATGAAGTGATCGGACTGGCCGTCGTGGCACTGCTGCTCCAGCGCCATCACGCGGGCCAGGTCGTCGGGGTGGATGCGACTGGACCACTCCTCGTAGGCCGTGCCGATCTCGGCTTCGGTGTGGCCCAGCATGGTCTTCCAGCGCGGTGAATACAGCGTTCGGCCCGTGGCGAGGTCGGCGTCCCAGACACCGTCGCCCGAGCCATCGAGCGCAAATTTCCAGCGCTCCTCGCTGTCGCGCAGGCTGGCCGCGCGGCGGCGCATCTGCTGCGCCAGCACCCAGGCCACAGCCACGAACAAGAGCAAGCCTACCCAGAGGGGCCAACCGGCAGACAGGCTGGTGGGGAAGCTCATGGCAGGGTCTCTGGTGTGGTGGCGGGCGCCGTCAGGGGTCGCCGAGACTGCATGCAGGCGAGGGGTGGGCGCATTCTGGCATCCGCTGGTGGGAACGGCTCTTGCAATGTCGCCACGGTATCCACAGCCACCGCCAGGAGCACCCCATGCTGCAAGTCACCACCACCACGTTCTCGCACATCAAGCCCGCTGACACGCCCTGGCGCGCCGACGGCCTGCGCGATTTCTTTCTCTACCGCGACCTGGGCGTGGCCGCCGCCACCTCGGGAAAAGTGATCGCGCACCTTGTGAAGGCCAACACGGCACCGCAGAAGGGCACGGGCTGGCACCTGCATGAGGCGGATTTCCAGATCGTCATCATGACCAAGGGCTGGGCCAAGTTCATGTACGAAGACAAAGTGACCCTGGTGGAAGCTGGCGACTGCGTGCACCAGCGCCCCGGCATCACGCACTTCCTGTTCGACTATTCGCCCGACATGGAATACCTGGAGATCGTGGGCCCGGCCGATTTCAAGACCGTGGACATGCCTGGGCCCTGCGAGGTGCCGAACCCCACGCCGTGGGCTTGACGCAGGCCTCCGTCATTCCCGCCTTCGCGGGAATGACGAATTCAGAAATCCATGTCCAGCTCTTCGATCTCGTCGGGCTCGAGCATGGCGGCGGCCACCCATTCCTGCATCTCGGGCATGGCCATGATGGTCTTGCAATAGGCGTAGCAGGGCGCGTTCAGCTTCACGTCGTAGGTGAGGAAGCGCGTGGCCACTGGGGCGAACATCGCGTCGGCCATGCTGCGCTGCTTGCCAAACAGGTAGGGCCCGCCATAGGTGGCCAGGCAATCGGTCCAGATCTCGACGATGCGGTCGATGTCGGGCTGTGCGCCAGCCCAGACCTTGTGGCCCGGGAAGCGGCCCTTGAGGTTCATGGGTAGCGAGGCGCGCAAGTTGGCAAAGCCCGAGTTCATCTCGCCGCTCACCGCGCGGCAGTGGGCGCGGGCCAGGCGCTCGGCCGGCAGCAGGCCGGCCTTGGGTTTCACCTCGTCCAGGTAGTGGGCGATGGCCAGCGTGTTCCAGACCTTGGCACCTTCGTGGCTGAGGCAGGGCACGCGGATGGAGGGCGCCAGCAGCAGCAGCTCCTTGCGGGCATCGGCGTCGTCGGGCGAGACCATCACCTCGGTGAACGCGATGCCGGCAAAGCGCGCCAGCAACCAGCCCCGCAGCGACCACGACGAGTAGTTCTTGCTGCTCAGCGTGAGGGTGGTGGTGCTGGCCTTGGTGGCGGCTTTGGCAGGGACCTTCCTGGCCGTGGGCGCCTTCGTGGGCGCACGCGCCACGGACTTGGTGGGCTTGCTGGCCTTGGCCTGGGTGGGCGTGGCTACCGGCATGGGTGTCTCCAGCGCTGTGGGTGTGGCGCTGGGTGACGCAAGGCGTGTGCCACCTTCGGTGGCGCGTTTGTTGCGTAGCCCAGGGCACTGCAAACACCGGAGCGCCAATGCTGTACCAAACCTACCAGGCGCACGCGGATCTGGCCTGGCCCCTCCGCACGGCCGCCAAGCTCTCATTGCCCCTGTTCGGCGGCAATGGGCTGGGCACCTTCACGCCCGCCAGCCAGCGCCACATGGCGGCGGCCTGCCAGGTACTGAGCCTGTCCGAGGTCACCCACCAGCGCCCGCCCTGGGCCCTCCACGAGGTGTCGGTGAAGGGTGAAGACCAGCCCCAGCCCGTTGTAGAAGAGGTGGTGCTGAAGGCACCGTTTGCCACGTTGCTGCGGTTCGCCAAGCCGGGCGCGCCGGCCCAGCCCAAGGTGCTGGTGGTGGCGCCCATGTCGGGCCACTTCGCCACCTTGCTGCGCGACACCGTGCGCACCATGCTGGCCGACCACGATGTCTACGTGACCGACTGGCTCAACGTGCGCGACGTGCCCTTGGCCGAGGGCCGCTTTGGCCTGGACGAATACACCCAGACCCTCATCGACTTCTTGGCCAAGATGGGCCCGGGCGCCAGCGTGCTGGCCGTATGCCAGCCCTGCGTGGCCTCGCTGGCGGCGGTGGCCATCATGTCGGAAGACAACCACCCCGCCACGCCCGTCAGCCTGACGCTGATGGCCGGCCCCATTGATTGCCGCATCAGCCCCACGGTGGTGAACAAGCTCGCCACCGAAAAGCCCATCGCCTGGTTCGAGAAGAACCTCATCAGCACCGTGCCCTGGCGCTACCCCGGCGCAGGCCGGCGTGTGTACCCGGGCTTTGTGCAGCTCTCGGCCTTCATGAGCATGAACAAGGAGCGCCACGTCAACGCCTTCAAGGCCTACTACCAGCACCTGGTGGAGGGCGAGTTTGAGCAGGCCGAAATCACCCGCACCTTCTACGAGGAGTACATGGCCGTGGCCGACCTGGCGGCCGACTTCTACCTCGAGACCGTGCGCCTGGTCTTTCAGGAGTACGCGCTGCCCAAGGGCGAGCTGATGTTCAAGGGCCGGCGGGTGAACCCGGCCGCCATCCGCCGCACCGCGCTGCTGACGGTGGAAGGCGAGCGCGACGACATCTGCGCCATCGGCCAGACCATGGCCGCGCAAGACCTGGCCAGCAGCCTGCGCCCCTACCTGCGCACCCACTATGTGCAGCCCAATGTGGGCCACTACGGGGTGTTCAGCGGCAAGCGCTGGCAGAACCACATCTATCCCATCGTGCGGGATGTGATCCACGTCTCGCAGTGAGGGTGAGGGCTCATCTGACCCCCTAATTTCAATGGTGGAAGCCACCGTACAGGCGTTGATTTCGGTTGCGAGAAGACTTCGAAGTCATTAAGGTTCAGAGCTCCTGGGGCCACTGATGCGGCGCCCGTGCGCTTGAAGCGGCGCGCGGTGTCAGGGCCGGCTTGCGAACAACAAAGCGACGGAGGCCACCATGCATTTCAAGATCCGCAACGCCCTCATCGGTAGCGTGCTGTACCTCTATTTGTTGGGAATGGCGTACTCGCTGGAGCCGTCTCTCGCGGTGCTGGTCGTCATTTATTGCGGCGGGTGCATGTACGCAGCGCGGCTGATGATTGTTGGCGCTGAGAAGCGGCGCAGCGTTGCCGCCATAGAGTTCTCGCAGACTGGCGCGCTCAATGTGTTCGGCCAGGAGTGGAGCAGCTTTCATCACGTGTTCTCGTCGGCGAAGCCGGTGCTCAATGCCTACGGCAATGCGCTGGCGGCGGCATTGCGCGACAAGATCGGTTGCGGGGTGTTCGAGAAGATCGTGATGAAGGATGTCGACAGGCAACTCCACAACCCCGAGAGCCGAAATTTCTACGTCACGCACGCCAAGCCAACCTCGCGCGGCACCGGCATCGTGCTGGTGTGCTCGTTCACGCAAATGGGCTCCGTACAAGGTGTGCGATGGTGGATCCTGGTGACCGGCGTGCGTGATCCGAACAAGGTTTTCTGGCGGTTTGCGCTCGCGCCGTTGACGATCCCCGCAGTTTGTTGGCCCTACATCCGCCGCCGCTACGATCCGCTCGCCGAGCTCGGTACGGTTTATCCCGGATTCTTCAACGCTGTCGACATGCTCAATCAAACTCGTGAACTTGAGTACGTTGCATTCGAAACCCTGGTCGAGGTGCTGGACTCGTTCGACATCAACACTGCCGACCTCAAGCAACAAAAGTCCAACATCATGAACATCAACGTGACCGGGGGAAAGGCAAACTTTGGTTCCGTGCTGCAGGGCGCGAAAAACCGCGTCTCCAACAAGCTCAGCGGAGCGGCGGCATGAGCGGCAAGATCCAAATCAATGTCTCGGGGGGCAATGCCAGCTTTGGCAATGTCACGCAGGGTGATCACAACGTCGTCACCAGCACCACAAACAACGCGAGCCAGGTCATCGAGGACCACTGTGCGCAAGCCCGAGCCAGCATCGAGCGCCTGGCCGACGCCAGTGGGCGCCCTCCCGTCGAGCGCGCCGCTGCGCTTGAGCAGCTTGAGACGCTGAAGACCAAGGCAGCAGCAGCTGACGCCAAGCCTGCCGAAGGCGCGGGCATTCTCAAGACGGTGCGTGACAACGTTGGTTGGGCTTACCCCATCATCAAGGACTTTGCCAGAGTTGCATGGCCGGCTGCGTTGATGTTGCTGGGCGTGTAAGGCAAGCCACCAGACAGGCGTGGGCCACTGCGGCGTGTTCAGCGGCAAGCGCTGGCAGAACCACATCTATCCCATCGTGCGGGATGTGATCCACGTGTCGCAATGAGGCGGCCTGGCCTCACCCGACCGGAAATCCGCGCTCCCGCATGATGGCGTTGGGGTCGGCATCCCGCCCCCGAAAGCGCCGGTAGGCTTCGCCGGGTGCCACGGTGTTGCCGACGCTGAAGATGCTCTCGCGCAGGCGCTTGGCCACCGTGGGGTGGTAGAAGCTGCCGGCCTCTTTGAACGCCTCGGCCGCGTCGGCTGTGAGGGTTTCGGCCCACAGGTAGCTGTAGTAACCCGCCGAGTAGCCGTCGCCAGAAAAGATGTGGCCGAAGTGCGTGGGCCGGTGGCGCATCACGATGGCGCTGGGGCAGCCGATGCGGGCCAGGGTGTCGCGCTCGAATCGCATGGGATCGATGGGATCTTGCGACGGCGCGAGGTGGATGGCCATGTCGTAGATGGCTGCGGCCAGGTACTCGGCCGTGGCAAAGCCCTGGGTGAAGTTGCGTGCCCGCTCGTTGGCCGCCAGCAGTGCGGCGGGCATGGGTTGCCCGGTCTTGTGGTGCAGCGCAAAGCGGTTCAGCACCTCGGGCGTGGACAGCCAATGCTCGTTGATCTGGCTGGGAAACTCCACAAAATCGCGCAGCACGGCGGTGCCCGACAGCGTGGGGTAGCCGACCTGCGAGCTCAGCCCGTGCAGCGCATGGCCAAACTCGTGGAACAGGGTCACGGCGTCGTCCCAGGAGATCAGCACCGGCTCGCCCGGTTTGCCCTTGATGAAGTTGGCGTTGTTGGAAACGATGGGCAGCACCGGGCCATGCAGCCTGTGCTGGTTTCTGTAGTTGTTCATCCAGGCGCCCGAGTTCTTGCCGGTGCGGGCATAGGGGTCGAAATACCACAGGCCCACCGGCTCGCGCCCACGGTGCACGCTGTACACGCTCACGTCCGGGTGGCAGACCGGCACGCCGCGCAGGCGCCGGAACGCCAGGCCATGCACCTGGCCAGCGGCCCAGAACATGGCCTGGCGCAGTCGGTCTAGCTGCAGGTAGGGCTTGAGCGCGCTGCCGTCGAAGGCGTATTTCTCCAGGCGCACTTTTTCGGCGTAGTAGCGGTAGTCCCATGGCTCGATGCGCAGGCCCGCGCCTTCGCGGTCGGCCAGCGCCTGCATGTCGGCAATCTCTTCGCGGGCCTTGGCGGCAGCCGCCGGCCAGACGCGCATCATCAAGGCCATGGCCGCTTCGGGTGTGCCGGCCATGTTGGCGCCGGTGATCCAGTGGGCGTGGCCGGCAAAACCCAACAGGTGAGCGCGTTCACCGCGCAGCTGCAAGATTTCGCCAATCACCGCCTTGTTGTCGTTGGCGTCGTTGTTGTCACCGCGCTGCACCCACATGCGCCAGCCGGCCTCGCGCAGGCTGCGCTTGGCGGCACAGGTGATGAAAGGCTCCATCGCCGAGCGCGTGTTGGTGATCAGCCAGCGGCCCGGCTTGCCCGCGCTGGTGGCTGCGGCGCGGGCGGCGTCGCGCAGGTCTTGCGGCAACCCTTCCAAGTCGGCTTCGCTGCTCAGTTCCAGGCTGTACTTCTCTTCGTCGGCAAGTTGATTCTGGCTGAACTGCGTGTACAGGCTGGCCAGGCGCTGGTTGATCTCTTTCACCCGCCGCTTGCCGGGCGCGTCCAGTGCGGCACCGTGGCGCACGAAATGCCGATGCACCACCTCGCTCAGTCTGCGCTGCTCGGGGCTGCCGGCGGCCGGGTCACTCGCACGTTGCACGGCGGCGATGCGCTGGAACAGCCGCTCGTCTTGGGTGGTCTGGTCATTGAAGGCCGCCAGCTGGGGCCAGATCTTCAGCTCCAGCCGGCGCACCGCCGCGTCGCTGAGTGTGGCGCTGTAGATCCCGAACAGGCTCACCGCCCGGTCCATGGGCGCGCCCGCTTTTTCCAGCGCCACCAGCGTGTTGTCGAAGTTGGGCGGCGCGGGGTTGTTGGCAATGGCGTCAATCTCGGCGCGGCACCAGGCCATGGCCTGCACCAGCGCGGGCTCGAAATCGGCCACACGAATGCGGTCAAACGGCGGCACACCCCCATAGGGGCCGGTCCAGGGCGCGAGCAAGGCGGCCAGCCTGGTGGGGTCATGGGCCGCAGCTTTTCGGGTGGCCGCAGCCACTGGGTGCGCCCAAAAGGGCAGCGCCATGGCCGCGGCCATCAACTTTCTTCTGTGCATGGTGTGTCCCCCTGAGCGTGAGCACCGTCAGTCTAGACGGGCCTTGCCAAGCTCGCCCGCCACGCACCCCTAACTCGAATGTCTGGTTTGGCGGCGTGAAAGCGTATGACCTCACGAGCCTGAAGTTTCAGTGCTTGCGGCCCACTAGGCCGCTCGAACCCAACCTGGAAGCACCCATGAAACCACACCCATTTGCCGGCCTGGCAATCTTGTTCTACTCGGCCACTGTGTTGTGCCAACCGCAGCCTGCGGCGCAGAAAGTGCCGCCGAAGGACTCGCTGGCACCGCCCCAGCCGACCGTCACCGTGAAGAACTTCGACGTCTTTCTCGACCCGCCCACGGGCTACGTCTTCGTGAAGCTGCCCCAGGGCTGGAAGTTTGTCGGCAAGGTGGACGAGTCCGCGCTGGCGTCTCTGCCGCCCACGGTGATCACCTCGCTGCTGCCCGACGAGCGGGACGGCGTGGTGGCCAGCGATACGCTCCGCCGATGACCTCTGCGTTTTGCACCGCGGCTGCGGCCACCAGGCGCCGGCCGCCTCGCCTGTCTTGCAGGTTTGCCCGTACAGGGGTAGAACCGCGCTCGGATGCACGGCTTGTGGCCGGCGCAGTCAAGAAAACAGGGGAGGGCCTCTTTGCACGCGCAGCACCAGTTCCTTTCGCAGCCTGCGGTACCGCCATGTCTGACCTGACCGAGCTGCTGCAGCAGGTGTCGGCTGGCGACGCGCAGGCCCGCGACGCGCTGTTTGGCGTGGCCTACCCTGAGCTGCGCAAGCTGGCCCATGCCCGCCTGCGCGACGGCGGGCGCAACACCTGTTTGCAGACCACGGCGCTGGTGCACGAGTCGTACCTGCGGTTTCTCAAAACCCAGCAGCTGCGCATAGAAGACCGGCGGGCCTTTTTCGCCTATGCGTCCAAGGTGATGCGTTCGGTCATCGTCGATGCCGTGCGCGAACGCCAGGCGCTGCGGCGCGGCGGCGATCTGCAGGAGATCACGCTCGACACGCAAGGCTATGCCAACCTGCCTGCTGGCGAAAACGAGGCCGTGGACGTGCACGAGGCCCTGCTGGCGCTGGAGCAGGCCGAGCCCCGCCTGGCTCAGGTGGTGGAGATGCGCTACTTCGGCGGCTACTCCGAGGCCGAGATCGGCGAGGTGCTGGGCATGACCGAGCGCACCGTGCGCCGCGATTGGGAAAAGGCGCGGCTGCTGCTGCTGGCGCTGCTGAAGAACTGAAGCGAGGTGGGCGGCGCCGTCAGGCTGCCCTGGTGATGTCCGGTTTGGCGCGGGCCATCCGTTTGTCCTTCCATCATGGTGTTGGCGATGCAGACCTCCCCCAAGCCCACGCGACTGAGCCCTGGCGACCTGGTGACGCTGAGCCGGCTGCTGGACGAGGCACTGGTGCTCACGCCCGAGCAGGCCCTGGCCTGGCTGAGTGCGCTGCCGCCAGATCAGCAGCACTTGGTGCCTGCACTGCGCGACATGCTGCGCGAGCACCATCGCGAAGGGCCTGATGCCTTCCTGGCCACTGGCCCCAGCCTGCTGCCGGTGCCCGGCGAGACCCGCCAGGTGGGCGAACTCATAGGCGCCTACCGGCTGATACGCGAGATCGGCCACGGTGGCATGTCGGTGGTGTGGCTGGCCGAGCGGCACGACGGCGCGGTCAAGCGCGAGGTGGCGCTGAAGATGCCTGTGCAGTCGCTGGGCTCGCCGGCCCAGGTCGAGCGCTTCATGCGTGAGCGCGATGTGGTGGCCATGCTCAGCCACCCCCGCATCGCCCGCCTGTACGACGCGGGTGTGGCGCAATCCGGGCGGCCCTACATCGTGCTGGAGTACGTGCAAGGCCAGCCCATCACCCAGGCCTGCAACCAGGGCCGCATGGATGTGGCGGCGCGCCTGCGCGTCTTTCTGCAGGCCTTGGCGGCGGTGGACCACGCCCACAAGCACCTGGTGGTGCACCGCGACATCAAGCCTTCGAACGTGTACGTGGACCACGAAGGCCGCGTCAAGCTGCTGGATTTCGGCATCGCCAAGCTGCTCAGCGAAGCCAGCGGCGCAGACGAAGTCACCCAGTTGACACACGAGGGCAGTGCCGGCCTGACGCCGCGCTATGCCTCGCCCGAGCAGATCGAAGGGCAGCCGGTTTCCACCGCCACCGACATCTACTCGCTGGGCGTGCTGCTGTACGAGTTGCTGGTGGGCACCGTGCCACATGCCAGCGCCCAGGGCTCGGTGGCCAGCTCGGTGCAGGCACTGCTGCAGACCGACGCCCTGCCACCCAGCCAGGCGGCCATCGACGACCAGATTGCGGCCTCGCGGGGGTTGCCGTCGGCCATGGCCCTGCGGCAGCGGCTGGCCGGTGACCTGGACACCATCGTGCTCAAGGCCTTGCGGCGCAGCCCGGCCGACCGCTACTCGTCGGTCGAGCGTTTCGCCGACGACATCGCCCGCTACCTGGGCCACCGACCCATCCTGGCGCGGCCCGCCTCGCTGCTGCACCGCAGCTGGCTCTTTGTGCAGCGCCACCGCAGGGCCACCGCCGCCGTGGCGGTGGCGGCGATGGCCCTGCTCGCGCTGGCGGGCACGGCCTGGCAGCAGCATCTGCAGACCGTGGCCGCACAGGTGCGGGCCAACGCGGTGCGCGATTTCATGTTCGATCTGATGGCCAGTGCCGAGACCTCGGCGAACCAGCCCGACCGCGAACCCAGCAGCCGCGAGATGATGCTGGCCGCCTTGCAGCGCGCGCGGGCTGGCTTTGGCGAGCAACCCCGGCTCAAGGGCGAGATCCTGCTCGACCTGGGCCACATGCTGGGCCGCCTTGGCGCCGACGAGGAGTCGGCCCAGGCGCTGCGCGAGAGCATGGGCCTGCTCAGCGGCCACGCCCCGGCCGAAGACCCTGCCCTGAACAATGCCCGTGCCCGATTGGCCGAGCTGGCGCAGGCCGAAGGTCAAAGCGATGCAGCACGGGGCGAGGCTCTCACGGTGGTGGGCCGCTGCCAAGAAGGCGCAGGTTGCGCCAGAGCCCGGGCCTTGGCGCGCGTGGTGCTGTGCAATCTGGAACTGCAGGCAGGCCACCCCGACGAGGCCTATGCGCACATGCGCCTGAGCGTGCACGACAGCGCCGAGGGCTTTGCGGATCGGCCGGGCGAGGTGGCCCTTGCGTGGCGCAACCTGGCCGTGGTGGCGAGGCGCACCGGCAGACTGTCGGAGGCCCGCCAGGCGCTGGACCAGGGCCTGCGACTCAGCGAGGGTGTGCCCATGACCTGGGCCGATCGGCTGGATCTTGGGCAAACGCAGGTCATGCTGGCCCACGACCTGGGCCACTACGCTGAGGCGCGCGACCTCCTTGACAGCGTCCTGTCGCAGACCACACGCCCCATCCAGCGCCTGCCCTTGTTGCGCATGTTGGCCAACGCCGAGTGGGGGTTGGGCCACCTGACCGAGACCCAGGCTGCAGCCGAAGCCGCGCTGGCGCTGGCGCCGCCCGAGAGGCCCGGCTGGAATGGGCTGCTGGCGCGCCAGGCGCGTGCGCGTGCCCTGGCCATGGCGGGCGCCACGGAACAAGCACTGGCCGAGGCGGCCGCCGTCGTGCAGGGCTTGCGCGAACTGGGCAATGCCGACGAGGCGCTGGAGGTGCTGCGGGCCCGCCGCGTGATGGGTGAGGTGCAGGCACGCGCTGGCGCCTGGCCCGAAGCCCTGGCCTTGCTGCAGCCGGTGGCCCGCCAGCAGGCTGCAGCCCAGGGGGCCCAGGCGCTGGAACTGGCCCAAACCCTGGACCTGATCGGCTGCGTGCAACGCGAGCTGCGAGCCTACGAAGCGGCGCAAGAGGCGCACCGACGGGCCGCAAGCCTGATGGCCGAGCGCCTGCCCCCAGACCATCCGCTGCGGCTGCGCAATGCGCTCTACCAGGCCAGGCTGGCCGACCGCCATCAACCCACGGCACAAACCCAGCAGGCATTGGCGCTGGCCGGCGCTCGCCTGCGCCAGACCCTGCCGGCCGACTCGGTCTGGCAGGCGGTCATCGACCAAAGCCTGCGCCGAGAGGCATGCCCCACTGCGCAGGCCTGGGCCTGCGTGGCCGTTCTGTAGTTCCCTCTGAGTTCGTCAACCCCCAAACTGAAAGCCAGACCATGCTCATCACGACGCCAACAACATCCACCAGCCTTCCCGACCTGACACCCGAGGAGTACGCCGCGCTGCTGAGGCAGACACTGCGCCATCTGGGCGATCTGGGCGCCTACTTCATCCGCGTGGACGAGAGTGACGGTGCCATCATCTTTCGGCAGTGGAGCGCCATCCAGAGCGCCTGCGGCGGCACCGTTCCCGAGAACCTGGTGGGCAACCAACGCCCGACCCAGGCGCGGCTGGATCGGGTTGAGCGCTTGCTGACCTACGTGAACCAGCGGTTGCAAGATGGCAAAGGCCTGCTGGTGCGGTCCGAGCCCTTCGCCGGGATCTGCCATTCGGCGGTGCCGACCGATCAATGACAGCTGCGGCGGGTGCGGTGGCGAGCGGGCAGGTTTTTACGCCCGCTCAGGCCTGCGGCAGCAGGTAGCGCCGCTCCCAGGCGCTGATCTCGCGCAGGCAGTGGTCGTGCTCCAGCGCCTTCACCGCCAGGTAGGCCTGGGTGAAGTCGACACCCAGCAGTTGCGCCACCTCCGGGCTCTCGGCCATGCGGGTGTGGGCAGCGTCAAAACTGCGGGGCAAGGCCAGCGTGCGGTCACTGGCGGCGCAGTAGGCATCGCCCGGCATTTCGGCCGATGGGGCGCGCTGGGCCTGCATGCCGGACAGGCCTGCCGCCAGCGAGGCCGCGACGGCCAGGTAGGGGTTGGCGTCGGCCCCTGCTATGCGGTTCTCCACGCGCCGCGCGGCCGGCACGCTGTGCGGCACACGCAGGCCGGCGGTGCGGTTGTCGGGGCCCCAGTGCAGGTTGATGGGCGCCTGGCTGCCCACCACGTAGCGCCGGTACGAGTTGGTGAAGGGCGCCCAGATCAACATCAGCGCTGCGCCATGCTGCTGCAGGCCGGCAATGAAATGGCCAAAGGCCGGGCTGGCGCTGCCGTCGGCGTTGCTGAAGATATTGCGGCCCTGCGCGTCCACCACGCTCTGGTGCAAATGCATGGATGAACCTGCCTGGCCGGCGATGGGCTTGGCCATGAACACTGCGTTCAGGCCATGGCGTATCGCCACCTCTTTAGCGGCCAGCTTGAACAAGAAGGCCTGGTCGGCCATCTGCAGCGCATCGCCATGCAGCAGGTTGATCTCGTACTGCGTCAGGCCCACCTCGTGGATCCAGGTGTCGCTGGCGATGCCCAGCGCGTCCAGCGTGGCCTGGAACTCGTCCCAGAACGGGGCCAGCTCGTTCAGCAGATTCATGCTGAAGGCCGATTGCCCCACCTCGGCACGGCCACTGCGGCCCACGGGGGGCTGCAGGGGCAGGTCTGGATTGCTGTGCGCGGCGCAGAGGTAGAACTCGATCTCGGGCGCCACCACGGGGCGCAGGCCCAGCGCGGCGTAGCGCTGCAGCACCGTCTGCAACACCGACCGCGGCGCAAAGGCGCACAGCTCGCCGGTGGGTTCGATGCAGTCGTGGATGGCCATGTAGCGCGGCTGGCTGGCCCAGGGCACTTTCTTCAGCGTGGCCATGTCCGGGCGCAGCACCACGTCCGGATCGGTGGGCGGAAAGACCGGGTCTTCTGAGTACTCGCCGGTCACGCACTGCATGGCGATGGCCTGGGCGATGCGCAGCTCGGCACTGGCGGCGAAGCGCGCGGCCGGCATCAGCTTGCCTCGTGGCATGCCCGAGACGTCGGGAAAGATGCATTCCACGTCGCGCACGCCCTCGTGGCGAAAGCGCTCGGCGAGGTCGTGGGCAGGGGTGTGTGAGGGCATGGGTGGGCTCGGCGAAACTGCCGCCGATTGTGCCCCTGCCCATCTGGCGTCAAGCCTTCACGGCACAGCTTGATTCGGTAGCTGTGTGTCCGGGCCACGGGCTGGTGTTCGTCTGGCTGTGGTCCAGCCGGCATTCGCCACTGGCCCGGTCCTGCTCGTACCGTCCACGCATGTCGCCTCGCGCGATCTGCTGCAAGGCCGCCACCAGACTGTCCACGTCGTGGGTGGTGTTGTAGAGGCCGAAGCTCACTCGCACCATGCCGGGCATGCTGCGGCGGTCGCCTTGGGCCAGCTGGGTGCGGATGGCGTCGACGGCCGAGGCCGTCAGGCCCAGCAGATGCATCAGATAGGGGTGGGCGCAGAAGCAGCCGTTGCGCACGGCAATGCCGTGCTCGGCGCTCAGCACGGCGGCCACCAGGAAGTGCGAGCGCGTGAGCAGGTTGAACGGGATCACGCCCAGGCGCTGTGCCGCGCGCTGGGGCTGGGCGTCACCGTAGATGCGCAGGCCCGGCACCTGCGCCAGGCGCTGCAAGGCGTAGGCGGTGAGCTCGGCCTCGTGCTGGGCAATGGCCGCCATGCCCAGGCTTTGCAGCGCGCGCAGCGCCGCCGCCAGCGCCACCGCGCCCACCACGTTGGGGCTGCCGGCTTCGTCGCGCTCGGGGGCGCTGGCCCAACTCACCGTGTCGGTGGTGACGAGCTCGATGGTGCCGCCGCCGCAGTACTCAGGCTCGCCCTGCTCGAAGGTGTCGCGTCGGGCGATCAGCGCACCGGTGCCGAAGGGCGCATACAGCTTGTGGGCCGAGAGGGCGACGTAGTCCAGATGCTGCGGGTCGGCCAGCGGCCGCATGGCGATGGCACGGTGCGGCGCGAGTTGGGCGGCGTCCACCAGGATCTGCGCGCCGGCAGCGTGGGCCAGTTCGGCCAGGCGGTGGATGTCGGGCATCTGACCGGTGACGTTGGAGCCGCCAGTCACCGCCACCAGCTTCACCCGGCCGGCATGGGTGCGCAGCAGATGCTCGAAGTGGGCCAGGGCTAGCTGGCCTTGTGCGTCCAGGCCGATGTGCCGCACTTGGGCGCGGGCGCGCCAGGGCAGGTCGTTGCTGTGGTGCTCCAGCAGCGAGACCAGCACCACGTCGTCGGGCGCCAGCGGCAAGCGGTACGAGAGCTTGTTGATGGCCTCGGTGCAGTTCTTGCCGAAGATCACAGTGTGATCTTGCGCGTTGGCACCCACGAAGTGAGCCACGGTTTCGCGCGCGTCTTCGTAGGCCTGCGTGGCCCGCTGGCTCTTGTGGCCGGCACCGCGGTGCACCGACGAATACCAGGGCATGAAGGTGCGGACTGCGTCCAGCACCTCGCGCAGCACCGGTGTGCTGGCAGCGTTGTCCAGGTGGATGCCGGGCCGCTGAGCGCCGCCCAGCACGGGCACGGGCTGGTCCACGCCGACGATGTGGTTGCGCCAGGTCATGTCAATGGCCCAGCAACTCAGTGCTGCTCGCGCGGCGCGCAGGCGCCACGGCTGCAGATCTCGAAGGCTTCGTCGCGCGCCACCCAGCCGCGCCGCACCAGCAGGGCGTAGATCTCGCAGCCCAGGCACAGGCCCAGCACGGCCTCCAGCCACATCAGCGTCATGCAGATCAGGCAGATGCTGAGCGGCAGCGTGCCGCGGATGTGGCTGTTGGTGATGATCATCATGGCCAGCGACATCACCAGCCCCAGGCTCCAGGCGAAGCGCTTGGGCTTGGCCGACACCCAGTGCGGCGGCTGGCGCCAGGTGAGCAGCCGGGCCAGCTGGCCCACCGGGCTGTAGCGCAGGCCCAGGCCCACACGCAGCGCGAACTCGATGAAGAACAAGGTGGTGACCAGCTGGATGGGCAGGTAGAGCTTGGCGAAGTAGGCGTAGACAAAGGCCACCGCGCCCAGCACCAGGGTGATGCCGGCGGCTGCCCGCACCTGGTTTTCGTCGAACACGCCGGCCTTGATGGGCTGGCCCGCCATCGCCAGGCCTTCGATGGTTTCTCCAAACATGCGGTTGGACATGGCTTCCCCCCTTTTGCGTTGACAGCGTCGTGTGTGTGGCGCACCCAGGGCGCGTCACTCGGTTGTGGCAACGGTAGGGCTGGCGCCGTGGCGCCACACCCGCGCTGGTACCCGCATTGCGGGCGCTCAGTACCTGTTTTGGGGCCTGCGGCGGGCGGCAGCGTCTTCGGCCGCCACCGTGGCGATGAGCTGGGTGCGGGTGCCCGCGCCGGCCTTGGCCAGCACCCGGGCCACGTGGTTCTCCACCGTGCGCTCCGAGCGGTGCAGGTGCGCAGCGATGGCGGCATTCGACAGCCCCTTCAGCACCAGCGCAAAGACCTCGCGTTCGCGGGCCGTGAGCCCCAGTGGGTCGCCCCGTGTTTGCTCGCGAGGGCCGCGCGGCACGCCCTTGGCACCCAATTCGTGCAGCAGACGGCGCACGCATTCGGCGGTGGCGTTGGCCCCCAGGCCTTCCAGGATGACCAGCGCCTCGCGCAGCGCCGGCTCGCCACCCTGGGCCAGCGCCAGCGCGCGCTCGTAGGGGCAGCCCAGCCTCGCCCACTCGGCCGCAGCAGCGCGCCAATCGCCGGCAGCTTCCAGCGCGTAGGCGGTTTCCACGCGGCCAGGCGCCGGCGGCACAGGGTGACGAGCGCGACCCAGCCAGGCCGACAGTTCGGCGCAGCGCCAGGGGTCGTTCATCGCCACGGCCTGAGCCAGTGCGGGCTCCACCGCCAGCACCACCCCGTCCGGGTCGCCATGCAACCAGGCCACCTCGGCCCGCACGGCAGCGGTGGAGGTGAACCAGATTTCCACACGGTAGCGCTCCATGTCCGCCAGCGCGGCCATCAGTTGCGGTTCGGCCCCAGCCTGGCCCCGGCGCAGGGCCAGGATGCTGCGCACGAACTGCAGCGTGGCCTGCTCCATGGGCGCCGGCGTGTGGCGTGCGTCGAGCGCCGCCAGGTCCTGGTCGGCTTGCGCCCACAAGCCCAGCTGCAGGTAGGCAAAGGCGCGCCGTATGCGCATGCGCACGGTGAAGATGTCGATGCCCTTGGCCTCGCTGTAGGCAATGCCCTGCTCGGCGTAGGCCAGCCCGCGCTGGTGGTCGCGCTGCATCACGCTGACGATGAACAGGTTGTTGTAGGCGCGGGCTGCGTCGGGCTCGAGCTGGTGTTCCAGCGCCAGTGCCAGGCTGCGCTCCAGCATCTGCCAGCCCTGCTCGTCACGACCCAGCCGCAACCGCGCCGAGCCCACATTGTTGAGGGCATGGCTCAGGGCCTCGGGGTCGCCCAGCGACTCGGCCAGCGCGATGGCGCGCGCCCCCCACCTCTGCGCGGCCACCATGTTCTCGCCCACCAGGTGCAGGTGCGAGAGCGTGCTGTAGGCGGCAGCCAGTTCGCGCTGCGGCGGCAGTTGCTCGAGCGCGGCGATGGCCTGCTCGGCATGCTGGAAGGCGGCGGCGTTGGCCCCGCCCAGCAGCCAGTGCAAACGTGCCAGCCAGCGCAGGTTCACGCCCACCGCCAGCGTGTTGCCCATCGCGCGCCGCAGGGCCAGGGCTTCGAGCCGCGCGCGCATGGCGCGGTCGTGCAGGTTGGTCAGCAGGCATTCGTGGGCCCGGGCTTCGAGCAGGTCGGCGCGCACCGCCGGGTCGGCCTGCGAGCCCAGTTTCAAGGCCAGACCATAGAGCCGTGCCGCCTCGCGGTGCGCGCCGGTGCTGGCGGCTTCGCGGGCGGCCAGTGGGGCCAGTTCGGCCACCTCGTTGTTCATGCTGGCGGCCTCGGCGTGGTGCACCAGGCGCGCCAGCGAGGTCGGTTGGGCGGTGAGGGTTTTCAACGCCGCAAAGATCGCACCGTGCCAGGCCTCGCGCTGGTGCGGCCGCAGGCTCTGGTAGACGGCCATGCGCGCCAGCTCGTGCCGAAAGGCCAGCGTGTCGCCTGCCGCTTCCAGCAGGCCCACGCCCAGGCAGGCGTCCAGGTCTTGCGGCTGCGGTTGCGCCACGGCCTGCAGCAGCGCGCGCTCGGCACGTGCCGGGCACAGGCTCACCAGCTCGGCCACCGCGCGCGCGGTGGGCGGCAAGCGGGCCAGGCGGGCCAGAACCGCGTCGCTCACCGAAGGAGGCACGTCACTGCCGGGGCTGGCCAGCGCCTCGGTGAGGTAGAAGGGGTTGCCGCCGGTGGCCTCGTACAAGCGCTGGGCTGCGCGGTTTGACACCTTGGCCAGCACGCTCACGGCCTGCGCCGAGAGCGGCGGCACGGCCATGCGCAAGGTGGTGGCCGAGGGCAGATCGCCCAGCACCCTGCGCAGCGCATGGTCGGCCTCGAACTCGTCGTTGCGGTAGGTGAGCACCAGCAGCAGCCGCGTGTCTCGAAGACGCCGGCCAGCATGGCGCACGAAATCGAGCGTGCCAGCGTCGGCCCAGTGCGCGTCTTCAATCACCAATACGGGCGCCACCTTGGCCTGCTTGAAGTACGCCAGCAGGGCCGGGAACAGGTTGTTGTCGGTGCGGCCCTGGTGCAAGGCCGACGAGACCGAGGGCGGGAAGCGATCCGCCAGATCCACCAGTGGCCCGAACGGGCGCGGCGTGAACAGCGCTTCGCAGCCCGCCACCAGCGGCTGCGTCTCTGGCGTGAGCGTAGCCAGAAAGGCCTGCACCAGAGCCGTCTTGCCAATGCCGGCTTCGCCGCACACCAGGGCGCAGCCACCCGCCGTGCCCTCTTGCACCTGGGCATAGGCGGCTCTCAGTTGGTTGATTTGCGCGTCGCGCTCCAGCAGTTCCACAGATGACCCGGCCGGTTGACGGGGCCTGTCTACCACCTTCGGGTCGGTGAGGGCTTCGCCAAGAGGTGAGTGCATGTGTCTTTCAGGGTCTTGCACGGGCCTACAGCAGCCGTGCTTGTCCCCAGTACGAACGGGTTCGGGCCGGGGAAACGGACATGCGCGCGGACAAGCGCAGGGACAGCGCGCAAGCCCAGAAGAATAGGTACCCGGTACCCGCAATACGGGTACTGCTGCGGGTTTGGCGCCGCCGCTCAAGCCTTAACTTTCCCCCAAGGCGAATGGGGTTGCGGGTCCATGCCACATGTCCGCACCGGGCCGGGCGCTGCGTCTGTACTGACAGGGCCGTGCACCTGTGGTGCGCGGCCATGGCGGCCACGACGGCCTCATGCAAGCCACCTTGAGGAGATTTGCTGTGCACCTGCCCATGCCTACCGGGCCAGACCTGCTGGGTTACGCCGCGGCGACGCTGGTGTTCCTGGCGTTCTCCCTGCGGTCGATCCTGGCGTTGCGGGCCATGGCCATCGCCAGCAACCTGATGTTCATCGCCTATGCCTGGTTTGCGGACCTGGGGCCCGTGCTGCTGTTGCACCTGGCCTTGCTGCCCATGAACGCCTGGCGCCTTTGGCAAGGCGTGCTGGCCCGGTCGGCTCTGGCGGCGACGCGCCGTGCCGACGCCCCCATCCTCGTCGCAGGAGATTTGTCATGAAAGCCATCGTCGGCAACAACTTCATCCGCCTGGAGAACTTCAAGTACTTCGTGGGCAAGGCCAGCAGCGTGGGCTTTGGCGCCTACGGCACTAAGGAGGCCACGGGCCCCGGCGGCAGTGCCTCGCGGCTGGATGTGTTTGACCACATCCCCACGCCCAAGCTGGAGGAGATGCAGCTCACCGTCACCGGGCTGGACATCACGTTCGAGGGTGCGGCGGGCACCGGCCTGTTCACCGGCATTTCGGTGCCGGGCAAGGGCTCGGGCCGCGTGGATGTAGGCGTGGGCTCGTTCACCAGCGGCTCGGTGCAGCTGGTGAAGATCTCGCCCAAGGACGACCACGAGTTGATCAAGCAGATCAACGCGGCCGGCAAGGCCAAGGACAAGCTGATCGACTTTGGCGGCAAGGCGCGCGTGGCGGTGGACTTGTTGGTGGTGGTGTCGGGCACTGTCTACACCGAGTTCCTTGCCGGGCTGAGTGGCAAGGGCGACATCGCCTTCAAGGGCGGGGTGGTGAGCCCCAACATCCTGATCGGTGCGACCGCCAGCAACAGCATCGAGGTGAGCCCCAACACCGTTGTGGGCTACAGCCTGGCCGAGCCCAAGTGGAACGCGCACCAGGACAAGAACAAGACGGCGGTGACGGAACTGCGTTTCGACGAACCGGGGCTGTGAGTCTGCTCACTCTGACCCGCCATGCACCCACCCATTCGCAGCACGCGCGAACAGCTCGTGCAGACGTTGTGGTTCGAGCTGGGCGCGGTGGTGCTCATCGCGCCCGCCTACAGCTGGGCCACGGGCTCGGCGATGGCCGAATCGCTCACGCTGTTTCTGGCACTCACTGTGGTCGACATGAGCTGGCTGGCCGTCTACAACAGCGTGTTCGACCGCATCGAGTACCGCTGCCTGAAGCGTCTGGCGAGCGAGCGGCCGCCGGCCATGCGCGTTGTGCACTGCTGCGGCCACGAGGTGACGGTGTTGCTGCTGAGTTGCCCCGTCATCGTGGCCCTGACCGAGCTCGGCTGGGGCCAGGCCTTGGTGACCGACCTGGTGCTGGCCCTGGTCTATGCCGCCTACGGCTACCCCTTCCACTTGCTGTTTGACCGCTGCCGGCCCGTGGTCAGGTCGGCAGCGGGCGGGGAGCTTGATCACGCAGCGGGGTGATCTGTCCCCTGATCGTGGCGGCGAAGGGTGCTGGCTCGCGCGGCACGGCCCCGCCGGCGCAAAGTCACCCCGCCTGCAGCGCCGACCCCTCGGCCACGAAGGAGACGCCATGCGCCACGCCTGCCCGCCGCTCGCCGCCCTTCCTCTTACCGCCTTGGTGGCGGCCTGCACCTCCGTGGGCCTGCCAGCCTCGAAGGCTCAACCACGCGCCGCCATCGAGCGCGTGTTCGAGAACTTCAACCACTGCAACATCGATGACCTGGTGTTGAACTACGCCGATGACAACCTGGTGTTCGTCACCCCGGGCACCCCCGAGCCGGTGTCAAACCGTGCCGGCTTGCGCAAGTATTTCAGCTACCTCGCCGAAGACCCGTGTGCGAGCCCGCAAAGCGCCAAGCACACCGACATCCAGCTCCAGGTTCGCAGCCTGGCCGCCACGGCCGCCGTGGTTCACGCCCACACGGTGGTCAGGTACGTGCACGAAAACGTCGCCCACAGCCGACCGTTCTTCTTCACCTTTGTCTTGCAGGAGGTGGGTGGCCAGTGGCTGGTCGTTTCGCAGAATGCACAGCCTGTGCCTGAGCGGTGAACGGCGGCCTGACCACTGATCACCGCAGACCTGGCTCGCGCCAGCGCGCCACCAGCGCGGCCCACTTCGGCCGCACGGCCGCGATGTGGCGGGCCTTCACATGGCCGAAGCCGCGGATGTCCTCGGGCAGGCTGGCGATCTCCACGGCCAGCGCCAGGCGCTCGGCGCTGAGCCCGGTCAGCAGTTCTTCCACACACTGCCGGTATTCGCCGATCAGGGCGCGCTCGGTGCGACGCTCCTCGCTGCGGCCAAAGATGTCGAGCGCAGTGCCGCGCAGGCCCTTGAGCTTGGCCAGTTGGCCAAACACCGTGCGCACCCAGGGCCCATAAGGCTGCTTCACAAACTCGCCCCGCTCATTGGTCTTGGCGAACATCGGTGGTGCCAGGTGGTGCACCAGCTTTACCTCGCCTTCGAACATGCCGGCGATCTTGGCCGCGAAGGCGCCATCGGTGTGCAGGCGCGCCACCTCGTACTCGTCCTTGTAGGCCATGAGCTTGTACAGGTAACGGGCCACCGCTTCGGTGAGGCGGGTGCTCTTCAACGGCGCCTCGGCCGCGCGCACGCGCTCCACAAAGGCGCTGTACTGCTGGGCGTAGGCGGCGTTCTGGTAGGCGGTGAGGAAGGCCACGCGTTTGGCGATGACTTCATCCACCGACGGCTTCTTGACGATCTGGATGACCTGCTGCGCAGCGTAAAGCGCCTTCACAGCCGCTATGTCGTGCGCACAGCGCCGGCCCCACTCAAAGGCCGTCTGGTTCTTCTCCACCTGCACGCCGTTCAGCTGCATGGCCTGCAGCAGCGATTCGCGGCTGAGCGGGATGCGGCCTTTCTGCCAGGCAAAGCCCAGCATCAGCGGGTTGGTGTAGATGGAGTCACCCAGCAGTTGCGTGGCCACCTGTTCGGCGTCGAAGGTCGCATGGCGCTCGGCGCCCACGGCGGCGGTGATGGCGTCTTCACACGCCCCCGCCGGGAACTGCCATTCGGTGTTGGCGATGAAGCTGGCGGTGGGCGTGCGGTGGCTGTTCATGGCCACGAAACTGCGCTCGGGGTGCATCACCGAGAGAGAGGCCTTGTTCGCGCCCACGATGGCGTCGCAGGCTATCACCAGGTCGGCCTTGGCCGTGTCCACCTTGGTGGTGAAGATGGCGTCCTGCGTGTTGGCGATCTGCACATGGCTCCAGGTGGCACCACCCTTTTGCGCCAGGCCGGCCGAGTCTTGCGTGACCACGCCCTTGCCGTCGAGGTGCGCGGCCATGCCCAGCAGCTGGCCGATGGTGATGACGCCGGTGCCGCCCACACCGGCCACCACAATGCCCCAGGCCTGCTCGGCATTGGGCAGGGTGGGCTCGGGCACAGCGGGCATCGCCGCCGGCGCGCTGGCCGAAGGTTTGGGCTTGCGCAGCTTGCCGCCTTCGACGGTGACGAAGCTGGGGCAGAAGCCCTTCACGCAGCTGAAGTCTTTGTTGCAGCTGTTCTGGTTGATCTGGCGCTTGCGGCCGAATTCGGTTTCCAGCGGTTCCACCGAGACGCAGTTGCTCTGCACGCTGCAGTCGCCGCAGCCCTCGCACACCAGCTCGTTGATGAGCACGCGCTTGGCCGGGTCCACCATGGTGCCGCGCTTGCGGCGGCGGCGCTTCTCGGTGGCGCAGGTCTGGTCGTAGATGATGACGCTGGTGCCCTTGATCTCACGGAACTGGCGCTGGATCACGTCCAGCTCGTCGCGGTGGTGCACGGTGACGCCGGGCAACAGCGCCACACCGTCGTACTTGGCAGGCTCGTCCGTGACGATCACCAGCTTGGCCACGCCCTCGGCCACCAGGCTTTGCATGATCTGCAGCACGCTGTGGCCCTCGGGACGCTCGCCCACCTGCTGGCCGCCGGTCATGGCGACCGCGTCGTTGTACAGAAGCTTGTAGGTGATGTTCACGCCCGCCGCGATGCTCTGGCGTATGGCCAGAGAGCCCGAGTGGAAGTAGGTGCCGTCGCCCAGGTTGGCGAAGATGTGCTGCTCGTGGGTGAAGGGCGCCTGGCCTGTCCAGGTGACGCCCTCGCCGCCCATCTGCGTGAAGGTGCTGGTGGCGCGGCCGGGCATCCAGTTCACCATGTAGTGGCAGCCGATGCCAGCCACCGCGCGCGAGCCCTCGGGCACGCGGGTGCTGGTGTTGTGCGGGCAGCCGCTGCAGAACCAGGGCGTGCGGTCGCCGGACTTGATTTCCAGCGTGGCCAGCGACGCTTCTTTGGCCGCGATGACGGCGATGCGCTCGTCCATGCGGGCCACGATGTCTTGCGGCAGGCCCAGTTTCTTCAGCCGCTTGGCAATCGCCTTGGCGATGATGGCCGGCGTCAGGTCGGCCTTGGCGCGCAGCAGCCAGTTGTGGCTGGGGTCGGGCCGGCTCCATTCACCGCCGGAGAGGTCGCCGTCGTCCTCGAACTTGCCGATCACGTTGGGCCGCACGTCGGCGCGCCAGTTGTAGAGCTCTTCCTTCAGCTGGTATTCGATGACCTGGCGCTTTTCCTCCACCACCAGAATCTCTTGCAGGCCCTGGGCGAAATCGCGGGTGATGGTGGCCTCCAGCGGCCACACCACGTTCACCTTGTGCAGGCGGATGCCCAAGGTGCGGCAGGTGGCCTCATCCAGGCCCAGGTCGGCGAGCGCCTGGCGGGTGTCGTTGTAGGCCTTGCCGCTGGCGATGATGCCGAAGCGGTCGTGGGGCGTGGCGATGACGTTGTGGTTGAGCTTGTTGGCGCGCACATAGGCCAGCGCGGCGTACCACTTGTGGTCCATCAGCCGGGCTTCCTGCTCCAGCGGCGCATCGGGCCAGCGGATGTGCAGGCCGCCGGCAGGCATGGTGAAGTCCTCGGGCAGGATGATCTTCACGCGGTCGGGTGACACGTCCACGCTGCTGGCCGACTCCACCACCTCCTGGATGGTCTTCATGCCCGTCCACACGCCGGCAAATCGGCTCATGGCGAAGGCGTGCAGGCCCATGTCCAGGATGTCTTGCACGCTGCTGGGGAAGAAGGTGGGAAAGCCGCAGGCCTTGAACACGTGGTCGCTCTGGTGCGCGGCGGTGCTGCTCTTGGCCACGTGGTCGTCGCCGGCAATGGCGATCACGCCGCCGTGCGGCGAGGTGCCGGCCATGTTGGCGTGCTTGAACACATCCAGGCAGCGGTCCACGCCCGGGCCCTTGCCGTACCAGAGGCCGAACACACCGTCGAACTTGGCCTTGTCCTTGAACAGGTCCAACTGCTGCGTGCCCCACACTGCGGTGGCGGCCAACTCTTCGTTCACGCCGGGCTGGAAGACGATGTGCTGCGCCGCCAGGTGCTTCTTGGCCGCCCACAGCGACTGGTCGTAGGTGCCCAGCGGCGAGCCGCGGTAACCGCTGACAAAGCCGGCGGTGTTCAGGCCCACGGCCGCGTCGCGCACGCGCTGCAGCATGGGCAGACGCACGAGGGCCTGCACGCCGCTCATGAAGGCCTTGCCTGTGGGCAGGGTGTACTTGTCGTCCAGCGTGACCGAGGCCAGGGCCTGGCGGACGGTGTCGGTGAGCGGTGCGTTCATGGGGTGTGACTCCTGCGCCGCAAGCGGGTTGGGCGGCTGAAAAACGAGAAATCAGTGTAGGAGCATGCCGGCGACAGGTGCTTTCTTTTGATTGCTGATTCAGGCCATGCTGAGCAACAATGTTTCTGCAATCTGCAGACGGATAAACAATTCATGCTTCAAACTGGCGAATCAGGGCAAACCCGCAATGTCGATGCTCCAACAGCCACGTTCGACCGCTACGACATCGCCATCCTCACGGCGCTGCAGCAGGACGCACGCCAATCGAACGCCGATCTGGCCACGCGCATTGGCCTTTCGCCCGCGCCCACCTGGCGCCGCGTGAAGCGGCTGGAAGAGGCTGGCGTCATCACCGGCTACCGCGCCGAGATCGACCGCCGCAAGATTGGCCTGGGCGTGCTGGCTTTCGTGCGCGTGGACGCTGAGCGCAACAACGCCGACGCCACCCGCGCGCTGGAAGCCGCGATACGCGAGCTGCCCGAGGTCATCGCTTGCCACTACGTGAGTGGCGATTGCACCTTCGAGCTGCAGGTGCTGGTGAGCGACCTCGACGCCTACGCCCGCTGGACCATGGACACCTTGTTCAAGCTGCCGAATGTGAAAGACCTGCACACCAGTTTTTCGCTGGGCGAGGTCAAGTCTGGCGCGGCGCTGCCGCTGGGGCATTTGCGCTCCGGTGGGCCGGGCTGAGGCGCTCAAGTGGCCCACATGACCGCCGATACAAACTGACGATGTCCGCCGAAGTCCCCCAGGAGTCCAGCAGTTCCGGCGGCTCGGCCGGGCGCCAGCGATTGCGCGTGGCCCAGAGCGGGCTGGCCATGGCCGTGCTGCTGCTCATCCGTGTCTTGCTGCTGGCCGAGGCGGCCTGGGGCTGGGGCCCGTGCGCTGGTTCGTGGTTTGCAGCATGGTGGGTGCCCTGGCGCTGTTTGGCCTGGTGTACAGCGGTTGGGGCGAACGGCTCAGCAGCGAACCTTCGCTGAGCCTGCCGCAGATGGTGTACGCCCTGGGCTGCACGGCATGGGCCTACACGCTGGCGGGGCCGGCCCGGGGCGCGTTGCTGTGCCTGATGCCCCTGGTGCTCAGCTACGGCGTGTTCGCACTGGACGGCCGCACCGTGCAGCGGCTGACCGCCTTGGGCATCGTGGTGCTGGGCGCCGTCGCTGCTGGCCTGGCTTGGCAGGCCCCGGCCGATCACCCCTGGCGAGTGGAGCTGGCCCATTGGGTGTTCAGCGCGGTGGCCATGGCTTTGATCAGCGTGCTGGGCCGGCGCCTGGCCCGCATGCGCCAGCGCCTGCGCGGGCAGAAGGCCGAGCTCAGCGAGGCCCTGATGCGCATCCAGGCCCTGGCCATGCGCGATTCACTGACCGGGCTGCTCAACCGCCGGGCCGAGCGCAACGGGCAGGTGATGAGCGTGGCGCTGGTGGACATGGACCACTTCAAGTCCATCAACGACAGCCAGGGCCATGGCGTGGGCGACCGGGTGCTGCAGCGCTTTGCGGAGGTGGCCCGGCAGGAACTGCGCGACACCGACCGCCTGGCCCGCTGGGGTGGCGAGGAGTTTTTGCTGCTGCTGCCGCAGGCCACGGTGGTGCAGGCCGTGGCCACCCTGGAGCGCATCCGCGCACGGCTGCGCGAGGCGGTGATCGAAGGGGTGTCGGGTGAGCTGGCCATCACCTTCTCGGCCGGCGTGGCCCGCTGCACCAGCGATGCCGACGTGGAGGCCGCAGTGGAGCTGGCCGACGTGGCCATGTACCGTGCCAAGACGGGTGGGCGCAACCGCACCGAGTGCGCGCCGACGGTTTCCGCTCGAACCCCGACCGGGATGTCTTACCCCCAACCCAGTAGGGCGGAAATAGCGGTGCCACCAGGCACGCGAGCTCGCGTGATGCGCAGCAGATGCATTTGGCAATGCGTTGGGCCAGGGCATCGTCGATCAGATCCAAAGCCCTTCGGGTTCATCGGCGGCAGGTACCAAGACTCTGGGTGAGCTGCCTCAGTTGAGATCCACGCCGGCTGAGCAACTGGCCGTTGGGGTTGGTGCGGTGGATGTGCCTGAGATTGCAGCGTTGACCGAGCGCGTACCCGGGGCCGCTCCAGCCGATTCAGGGTACGACGATTCAGCCGCTCGGGCGCGTGGGCCAAACTCCGACGCCCTGGATGCTAAGTTGCAGAAGGATGTGACCGCCATTCGCAAAGCGTTTGAGAGGCAGCAGTGGCTGGCTGCGCAGGCCGAGGCTGCCAGCCGCATGTCGTCACCCGCGCAGACAGCAGCTACTTACGCAGCTTACGGTGGACGTAGCAGCTTGGCCAATATGCCCAGTATGTCGTCGGCGGCGGCAGCGCCAAGCTATAGGCCGGAGCTGGATCAAAGCTACTACGTGAAGCCGGGGTTCATCACGTCAAGCTATCACAAAGGGATGGCGATGCTCGGCAACAGCAATGCGCCCTGGTATGACCGACTGATTGGCGGAGTGGCTGCTGCTGCTATGACACCAATGATGCTGCTGGAAGAAACGGGGCGCGGGGCAATCAATGTGCCGTACTACGCTGGGCAGGCAGGGCAGAACGCAGCGCAGTTTGTATTGGCGGACTCAACAGAAGGTCGTGTCGAGGCTGGCTTGAAATTCGTAAGCAATGCGTCTAGCGGTTTTGTGGGCGCAGGAGTGATGGTGCCGGGATCGGTGAGCATGGGTGCGCCGGTACTCACGGTGCACGAGATGGCTCTCGCGCAGTTTCCGGGAGCTGAGGCGACCGCAGCAGCACGAGTAACCTATCTTGGCAATGCCGCACCTATCACTGGCGGAACTAGTGCGCATGCATTGGAGGGCTGGTCTTCCGCACAGGTGGTCGCTGAGGCTAACCGCCTCGGCCTCACGACCCCGCGCGACTCATTCGTTCTCTGGTCTGGCTAGGGGAAGGACGGTGTGGGCCAATCCACAGCGTTCGCGCAACGCACCGGAGGCTTGACGCTAGAGATGACACCCGGTGGGCAGTGGCTCGATAGCCAGCAGCTTTTCGGAGCAAACTCGTCCTTTACTCGCGTTGAGGCGACGGAGATTTGGGGTAGCGTTTCCCGGGCAGCTGCAGAGCAAGCCAGCGGCCAGGTGCGTGCGGTTCTTGGCTCTGTACGTCCTACGAGCGTGTACCAGACCATCGAGTTGCCGGCACTCTCGATGAATCCAACCGTCACAGGTCTCGACGCAATTTATCTCAAACCTCGATACACCTTTGGGAATTGAACAATGTTTACCTGGAAGAATAAGCAAGGGGTGCAGAGCGACGAGGGCTTTGCGCTGCAGTTCGTCGGACGTTTCGCCGCCGAGTACCGAGAAGGCTCCAAGGTGATGGAGGTTGAGATTGAAGATGGCTTTCTCGATGGCAAGCCAGCGGTCAACGTCTCTCGCGCCGCATTTAGGTCGTGGCGTGACGACTCTTCAACTCTCCCGCCTGACGACCAGATTCGAATCGCTGACAACTTTCGTCGCGCATGCGAATTTCAGGGGCTGAGCGTGGTGTTCGACTGAAGTCTTTCGCGTGACGTGTTGCCGGGCAGCGTGAGACTGGATCGCGTGGGCCTGCGTTCCGATGGCGGCTTCGATCTGATCGACTACAAGCTCTCGCCGAATTCACCATTGACGCCGAATCAGCGCCTGCACTACCCAGCGTTGGGGCAGTACGGCGGGCTGGTCACTGGATACCAGGGGCGCGACATCGGTTTGCCTCGGCTCTCAGTGTTGCCGCCGGCCACGGTCGAAGTGAAGACAGGCCCAGTGCTGCGATTGGATAGGTAAGAAACATGGATCGAATCGAACGGGCCATCTGCAAGAAGATCGAGCCCTTGCTCAAGCAACACGGCTTCTCGCTGCACAAGGAGTGGGGCTACTTCGTTCGAGTGCAACCGTATGGGCATGACGCCTTGTTGGTGGTCAACAAGGGAACCGCCGGAGTTGGGCCGCGCCACTTCGAGATCAACACGCCGTGCGGCATCCGCCATGACCGCATCGAAATCCCGTGGAACACACTCGGCATGGTCTACGGTGAGGGGCAACTGCAGACGGACACCCTCATGCTGGGATTCCCGCGGGGCATGACGGCGCCGACGTTGAAGGTGATGCCGGCGACGATGGACGAGGACATTGCGCGCATCGCGGCCGAGACCGAAGCTGTCTTCACGAAGACGGCGCTGCCGTTCTACGAGCGCTTCGCCGACCTGCGGGCCATCGAGGAGCTGGCCAACAAGCAGCCGCTGGCCGACTTCATGCCGTACACGGTGGGCCTGCCCATAGAACACCGTGGCATGCGCAGCCTGCTGCTGGCCAAGGCGGTGAACCCGCAGCGCTACCCGGCGGTGCGCGAGACCTTCATCCAACTGGACAAGGGCATGTTCCCGCGCGAGAAGCGGCTGCAGATGCTGCAGCGCGTGGACGAGATGGTGCTGCCCGAGTAGCGGGAACAAGGTCGCAATCTGCAACCTTAGACGGCGAAACCTTCGATGAGCAGCGAAGGGATGGCGGCGAAGTGGCGGACGTTGCCGGTGAGCACGGGCAAACCGTGCTCGAGCGCGGTGGCGGCGATGAGGGCATCGCCCATCTGAAGGCCGTGGCTCAAAGTCATGGCCTCCATCAGCTCGGTGGCCCGCCGCGTGATGGCCTCGGTAACCGGCAGCATCGTGGCTTGGCGGCGCTGGAGCATCTTCTGCACAGCGATGAACTCGGCCTTGTTGCGCATGCCCTGCAGCACTTCGAGATAGCTCACGGCCGAGAGCGTGAGTGCGGACAACTGATCCAGCCGGCGCGTGGCCTGCGAGTAGCCGCGCAGGTGCCAGATCAGCACATCGGTATCGACCAGCATCAAGGCAGCTCGTTGCGCGAGCCGTCGCGGTTGAAACGCGGGGCACGGATGCGCCGCACGTAGGCTTCCACGTCGGCCATGTCCTGGCGGTCGCGCCAGATGCCGAAGGCCGGATCGTCGGTCACAAACTCATCAGTCGCAGCGGCGGCGGCTTGATCCTCGGCTTCAATGCGCACCGTCACGTGCGCGTCAGCGGCCTGGCTAAGCTTGTCGCGCCAAGCCTGCGGCAACTCGGTGACCGGCACATGCTCTATCACGATGGCATTCATATCAACTCCTTGGCAGAAGAGGTATGCGGCCCAGCCAATGCCGCACGGCTTGTACACGGCGCATTCTCACATTTCCACTGCCGCCCGAGCAGGCCGACACTGCGCCGCCGGCGCGGCCATGCCCCGGGGCCGGCTCGGTGGCCCTGCTCAACCCACGATGCAACACGTGGCTGCTCCAACGAACCAGGGCCCCCATCGCCGGGCTTTTGCCGTGGAGCACACCATGTCTCAACTTCGCCATGAAGACTCGTCTTTCGTCTCGCTCGACTCAACTGCGGCCACAGTGGTGGCCACCCCATCGCCCGATCTGACGGCCGCGTCGCTGCGCTACCTGGAGTACCGTGCCATGCGCGGCAGCACGACACAGGGGCTGACCGCCATCCGGCGCTATGTGCGGGATTTCATCAACTGGTGTGCCGAGCGCGATGTGCAGCGGCTCGAACAACTCACGCCCCAGGTGTTGCTGCGGTACCAGCAGTACCTGCACGTCTACCGACAGAAGAACGGCCAGCCCCTGCTGGTGAACAGCCGGCTGGCCAAGCTGGTGCCGGTGCGAGGTTGGTTGGCCTGGCTGGTGCGCAACGGCGAGTTGGCCGTGAGCCCGGCCAGCGCCATGGAACTGCCCAAGTCTGACCGCATGCTGCCCCGTAGCTTGCTGACGCTGGCCGATGTGGAACGCGTGCTGGCGGTGCCCGATACAGCCACCGCTATCGGTCTGCGCGACCGGGCGATGATGGAGGTGCTGTTCTCTACGGGCATCCGGCGCATGGAACTGGCTGGACTGCAGCAAACCGACCTGGACTTGCAGCGCCGCGTGTTGTTGGTGCGTTGTGGCAAAGGGCGCAAAGACCGCATGCTGCCGCTGGGTGAGCGCGCTGCGCGTTGGGTGGAGCGTTATCTGGCATCCGCACGACCGCAGTTGATTCGGGGCGCAGATTCCGGCCGGCTGTTTCCGGCCCAGGGCGGGCAGCCGCTGTCTCTGCCATGGCTGTCGCAGATCGTGTCGTTGCATGCGCGCGCGGCCGGCCTTGGCAAGCGCGGCAGTTGCCACCTGCTGCGCCACGCGATGGCGACGCTGATGCTTGAAGGCGGTGCCGACATTCGCTACATCCAGGTGATGCTGGGCCATGCCCAACTGGTCACCACCCAGATCTACACCCACGTGGCCATCGGGCAACTGCAGGCGGTGCATGCGGCCACGCATCCGGGGGCGAGGTGAGGTGGCGCGTGGCAGTGCGGCTGTTGTTGCATGAATCATGCTGGCATCGATCTCTCAACCAGACTCAAGCACAATAACTTCATCAAACACCGTTTTGCGGTTGGGGTGTTGGGGATAGTTGAGGTGCGTGCCGGCGACCATTGGCTGGAGGGCTCCGTCAACGAAAGGCACTTCCAGACCGTGTTGCGCTGACGGAGGTTCATGCGATGAATGCAACGTTGAGCAAGCCCTGATGTTGAAGATTCGCGCGCTGTCGCAGCAGCAGGTGGCCGAGGTGGAAGACTTCGTGGAGTTCCTGGCGGCGAAATCGAGGAAGAACGTCGCACTGGATCGGCTGCAGGCAATCGGGCCGGCGCTGGGGGCCGCAGGCGTGCCCCCGATGAGTGAGGACGAGATCGCCGCTGAGGTCAAAGCCGCGCGCGCAGAGCGCCGCGCCCGGCTGGCCGCCCAGTCTGCCGACCAAGGCCCAGATGCGCATCGTTCTTGACACCAATGTGGTGACATCCGCGCTGTTGTGGCGCGGCATTCCGTATGAACTGCTGCAGGTCATCCGGCTGCGCTCGAACCTGCAGCTTTACAGCAGCGCGGCACTGTTGGAGGGACTGGCCGATGTGCTCACGCTGCGGTCGCTGTCCAAGCAGTTGGCCGAGGTTGACAAGCAGGCCGCCGATGTACTGCTGGACTACAGCGGCATCCGCTACGGCAGCCCGCAGCAGCGCCATGCTGGCCAGGACCAGGGCCATCCGGCGCTGTCCGGGGCTTACGACTGGTCTGGGCATGATGTGCATTACCAGGGCTTGATGCACACCATCGCAGGCACGCAGGATCCCCTGATCGTGCTCACCCGCCCTCAGCCGGGCAAGAGGGCCTCGGGGACACGCTTTCGGTGTGCCGCGACCCGGATGACGATGAGGTGCTGGCGCTGGCCATCGCCGCACAAGCCGATCTCATCGTCTCGGGGGACAACGATCTGCTTGCGCTGCAGCAGTTCAGTGGCATTCCTATCCTCAGTCCCGCTCAGGCGGTGGCGTTGGTGGGAACAATAGGCAAGACTTGACGCCGCTCACGGCTTTCCGAGGCCTCGCTCACCGGTCGCGCGTCTGCCGGAAATGCTCCCACGCGAACATGACGATCGTCAGCGCAAACGATCCTGCTACTACGCCACGGCCGACATTGACGAGCGGTTGAATTGATGAGACGAGTTGGAACTCCCCGGTCTTTGCAAAGAAGATCAAAGGACTGATGAGGTAGATCGCCAGCACGGCAAGGACCGCCATGAAGATGAAGTAGGCGAACCACAAGATCAAGAACTCGCGAGCTTTGACGAAGGTCTGCTTCATTTTGGTTTGCGCGCCTGAGCATTCAACCAGTCAGTGCCAGCGCCAACTGATTCTTGAACGGTGCTCGCCGCAACTCCGTTCGCCGGCAGTATCGTGTTTGCAAAGGCTGAAGAAAGAACAGGGGTCTCATTGCGGATGGTGAGCGCGACAACGCCGTTTCGTACGAGGGATTGGGCTGCCTGGCCTACAGGAGCGCCCAACAAAGTACCACCAGCTGCGGCCAGTGTCTTCACTGTCGCATCGTCTCCTTGAATGCTGGCTGTTGTGAATGCGCCGAAGGAGTTCACCAGAAGCGATGGGACGATTCCTTTGCCAAACGTCAGCCCACCGGTGATGGTCGCATTCACGACGTCACCGACTTTCACCTCTGGCCCCGTTGCGCTCTGAAACGAGTAGTTGACGACCCCTCCCGCCACCGCTCCGATTCCAAAGTACCCACCACTCACCGGCAATGAGGCTGGAATTACAGCAGATCCAAACCCGCTATAGATGGCAAAGTCTCTGAGGACTGTTCCAAGCCTCGGCCCTTGAGTAAACGGGTTGTTCGGATCAGCAAAGGCCGCGTCACGCAACGTAGGCTGCTTGAATGCCTTCGGAATCTCTCGAAGCGTGTTGCCCTCGCCGAGATCCCAATAGGCCTGGCCTGTACGTTCATTGAACGAGTAGGTTGCAGGACTGCCATCGGTCTTGGCCAACTCGCTCGGGCCTATGGCAGCCAGGCTGGAATCAATCCGCTGATTCGAAGGAAACTGCCCAAGAATCTTGAGGTCTTCAGCGGTCGCGCCGCCGACGGAGGCACGGGCCAACGCCGCCTGCATCGCTCCAGCACCCCGACGAGCGGCGGTGTCGGCCGCAAAGCTCAACGCCGGTCCTGCGTTCGTGAGGTCGTTGGCCGTGACACTTGGCCGCCGGGTTTTGCCGTCAATCGTGATGGAGCCATCTGCATTCTTGACCATGGGCAGACTGACCCCGTCTTCCAGCTCCGGCACATCTACGCGGCCGCCCCCGACAGGCAATTGCTCAGCCGGCGTGGTGCTCAACTGACGCAGCCCACCCAGAGTCTTGGTACCTTCTGGCGCCGAACTCGACGGGCTTTGCATCTGATCCACGATGCCCTGACCGAGCGCATTGCCAAATGCGTCGGCCGTTGTCTAGAACCCGCACTGCATGCTACGGCGGCATCAGCCCTTGGGCCACAGCACCCAGGTGCGCAAGGCTTGCTTCATGCGCCCGGCCTGGGCTTCGGCCTCGGCGCCCCAGCCCCAGAAGAAGTCGGCCCGCACCGCGCCGCTGATGGCGCTGCCGGTGTCCTGGGCCATCACCAGGCGTTGCAGCGGCTTGGCTGAGAGCGGCTCGGTGGTGTCCAGCCACATCGGCGTGCCATAGGGAATGCTTTGCGGGTCCACCGCCACCGAGCGGCCGGGCGTGAGCGGTACGCCTTGCGCGCCCTTGGGCCCTTGGTTGGGGTCGGGCAGCGGCTCTTCGCGGAAGAACACCAGGCGCGGGTTCTGCCACAGCATCTCGTTCAAGCGCCTGGGGTTGCGGCGGGCCCAGTCCTTGATGGCGGGCCACGAGGCCTCGCCGGCTTTCAGTTCGCCCTGGTCGATCAGCCAGCGGCCGATGGACTTGTAGGGCTGCTCGTTGTGCGCGGCATAGGCCACGCGCACCAGGCGCTCGCTGCCATCGGGCTCGGTGATGCGCAGCCGGCCCGAGCCTTGTATCTGCAGCACCAGCGCGTCCAGCGGGTCTTCCAGCCAGGCCAGTTCGCGGCCCTTCAGCGTGGCCTGGGCTTCGGGCAGGGTGTCGGCCTGTTGGCGGGTGTACCAGGGCTTGCGTGTGGCCAGGTCGGCCGGCGGCGCGTACAGCGGCACGCGGCGGGCATCCGTGGGGCGGCGGCTGGCGGCCACCAGGGGTTCGTAGTAACCGGTGACCAGGCCGGTGGGCTCACCGTCCAGCGATTCCACACGGTAGACCTTCAAGCGGTCTTCGAGCCAGCGGCGCGCGGCCACGTTGTCGCTTGGCGTGTGGTTGCGCAGCTGGCCGCACAGCGTGGCCCAGCCCGGGGCTGGCGTGGCGCAGCCCTGGCGCAGCGCGGTGTAGAACTCGCCCAGCGTGTCGACGCCCCAGCCGGGCAACTCGCCAAAGCCGGCCGGCACCCAGCGTGCGCGCAAGCGCTCCATGCTGCCGGGTGGCGGGGGCGGAGTCTCCTTGGCAGGCGCCGCAGGCAACACTGGCGAAATGGGCGCAACCGACGCATGTGCCGGGCTGCGTGTTTCCACCGGCGCCGGGCCCAAGCGCTCGGGCATCGTCGCGCAACCCGCCAGCACGGCCAAGGCGAAAGCGAAGCCTGTCCTATGGATGCGGGGCGGGTGAGGTTGGGGCGGGCGGGTGGCTGCAGCGGGCCGGGAAGACAAAGGCATGAAAACGGTTCGGCAAGGCCCTTGTGCAGGGCAGGGGCGGGCGGTGGTCAGTGCAGGCCGTGGGCTTGCGAGAGCTCGAAGGCGGGCACCGGCGTTTCGAACCAGTGCGCATCTTCGGTCATGCAGAAGAACGTGCCCTGCATGCGGCCGCGCGGCGTGGCCAGGCGTGTCCAGCTGCTGTACTCGAACTGTTCGCCCGGTTTGAGCAGCGGCTGGTTGCCCACCACGGCCAAGCCCCGCACCTCCTCGGTGGCGCCTGCGCTGTCGGTGATCTGCCAGTGCCGGCCCACCAGTTGTGCGGTGACGCTGCCGGTGTTGCGGATGGTGACGGTGTACGCGAAAGCGTAGGCGTTGTCGGCTGCCGATGACTGCTCGGGCAGGTACTGGGTGCTCACCGAGCAGGTGAATTGGGGACCGGTCATGGGGCCGATCGTACCCAAGCTTCCTAGAATCCCGGTCTCCAACTGTTTTCTCCCTCCGGGCCCCTCCGCCATGACCACTTTCCGCATCGCCCCCAGCATCCTCTCGGCCGACTTTGCCCGCCTGGGCGAGGAGGTGAAGAACGTGCTGGCCGCTGGCGCCGACTGGATTCACTTCGACGTGATGGACAACCACTACGTGCCCAACCTCACCTTCGGGCCCATGGTGTGCGAGGCGCTGAAGAAGCACGCGATGAAACCCGACGGCACGCCTGCCCCCATTGACGTGCACCTGATGGTGCAGCCGGTGGACGCCCTGGCCCTGGCCTTTGCCAAGGCCGGCGCCGACATCATCACCTTCCACCCCGACGCCTCGTCCCACGTGGACCGCACGCTGCAACTGATCAAGGGCGAGGGCTGCCAGGCCGGCCTGGTGTTCAACCCGGCCATGCCGTTGGACGTGCTGGAGTGGGTGATCGACAAGGTGGACGTGGTGCTGCTGATGAGCGTGAACCCGGGCTTTGGCGGCCAGAGCTTCATCGAGAGCACGCTGAAGAAGGCCGAGCGGGTGCGCAAGCTGATAGCCCAGTCCGGCCGCGACATCAGGCTGGAGATCGACGGTGGTGTGAAGACCGACAACATCCGCCGCATTGCCGACGCCGGCGCCGACACCTTCGTGGCGGGCAGTGCCATTTTCGGCAAGCGCGACTACAAGGCGGTCATAGATGCCATGCGTGCTGAGCTGAAACGGTGAGTGTGCACTGGCGTCATGAACCGCTGACGCCATTCCAGGGAGTTGTCACAGTCTCCCTGGATTGCAAAGTAATGTGTTAATTGCACATTTTTCTCGGTGCAGCGCTAGGATGCGGGCCATCTTCACTGGAGGTTCGCCATGCCGCAATTCAAGACCACGTTCGCCGCCATCACCCTGTCAGCCCTTGCCGCCGCCGTGCTGGTGGCCTGCGGCGGTGGTGGCAGCACCCCTCCGTCCACCCAGGCCCAGCAAGTGGCCGTGCAGACCTACATCACCGACAACCTGGCCACCGAGTACGCCAAGGTCTGGGTCTCGATCGAGAAGATCACGGTGCTGGACAGCACTGGCGCCGAGGTGACCCTGGTGGATGCGACGGCCGCACCCATGCCAGTGAACCTCTCGTCGCTGGCGGATGTGGCGCAGTTCATGTCCACGGTCACCATCCCCGCCGGCCTCTACACCGGCATCAACGTCACCATGGGTAACGCGGTGCAGTTGGTGTCGCTGGACGGCGCCACCACCACCAACGCCCAGTTCAGCGCCACGGCGGGTGACTTTGTGTGGAGGGTGCGCAATGTCTCGCTGGACAGCACCTCGGGCCAGTTCCTGCTCGACTTCAACCTGGCCAAGTTCACCTACGACGCCACCACCAACCTGGTCATGCCGCACATGGTGGCCAAGCACGGCCGGGACGCCTTCACCACCATCCTGCAGCGCCGTGGCGAGGCCCATGGCGTCGTCACGGCCGTGGACACGGTGAACAACACCTTCACCGTCAATGATCCCGTGGCGGGTGCCGGCATCGTCGTGTCGCTGGCCGCCGACGCGGTGATCCAGAACGAGTCCACCGGCGCCGTGCTGACCCTGGCCGACCTGGTGGTGGGCATGCGCATCGAGGTCAAGGGCACGGTCACGCCAGGCGCCACGGCGGCCGATCCGGTCACCATCACGGCCACCGTCATCGAAGTTGAGCCTACGTCGTCCACCGGGACCATTCCGCGCCTGCGTGGCGAAGGCAGCATCACCGCCATCAACGGCAACCTGGTCACCATTGACCTGGTGGATGCCAACTTCCTGCCAGGTACCAGCAGCCTGGTGCTGGACATCGGTTCGGCCAGGTTTGCCCACGGCCAGCTGAGCGACCTGCTGGTGGGTCTCACCATCGGCTTCCGCGGCACGGCCTCGGCGACCTCGCCTGCGGACACCATTGATGTGCGCAACCTGGACGTGCGCGGCGCGGCCTCCGAGCACGAGCGCAAGGCGCACCCGGACACCAAGTACGCCGGGCTGATCGGCACCATCGCCACGCTCAACACCGACGGCACGTTCACGGTCGCGGCCACCAAGTCGGTGGGCCTGTTCGTGCAGGCTGGCACCTACACCGTGGACCCGTCCCAGGCCAACTACCTTGGCAACAGCGCCAACTGCGTGCTGAAGGACGCGACGGTGCGTGCGCTGGGCACGCTGGTGGACACCACGCTCACCGCCAAGTTCATCGGCATCGAGGGCTGCGGCGGCCAGATGCGCGGCAAGCACTGAATTTACGAACGAGGTCGTCGTTGGCCTTGGGAGATGACCGGCACAAGCCTGGCGCTCCCATGAAAGAAAGCGCGGGCTGAGGTGTCAAAACCTCAGCCCGCGCGCATTGGCGGGCCGCGTTGGCGGCCGGTTCTGTTCAGGCGGCCATCAGCCACTGGCTGCGGATGCTGGCGCTGAAAGAGAGCCCCTGACCATAGGCCGCCAAGGGGCTGGCAGCCACGGGCGGGTTGGTGCTGACGGGGTCGGCCGCAGCCGCATCGGCGGCCGGCGTTGCGGGTTGCGTCCCGGTGCTCGTCGGCGCTGTGAAGGACTGGGCCAACGCAGACAGGAACTCGCTCAACGAGGGCCGGGTGCTGCCCGAGGTCTGCGACAGCATCTGGCTGAAGCGGGTAGACAAATCGCCCAGCAGATCGGCCATGCCGGGGGCGGCGGTGGCGGCACCGGGCTGGGCCAGTTGCTGGGTGAGCGGGCCCATCTGGCTGCCGAAGCTGCTGTAGGTCAGGCGCAGCCTGATCGACAACGACGACGAGGCTGGAGCCGCGCTGGCAGGCGTGCCCGCATCTTCCACCGGCACAGCAGGGGTGCTGGCTGCGGCGGCAGCGTTGGTGGCCGGGCCGGCTTCTGCGGGCGCCGCCGGCTCAGCGGCCGTGCCTGTGGCTGCCGCCGGCGTGGCGGCGCCTGCCAAGGTGGCTGCTGCACCGGTGGTCACTGGCGTGCCCAGGGTGGCGGTGGGTGTGGCGGGGCTGCCGCCAAACAAGGTGTGCAGAGCGGCGTACAGCGTCTGCACAAAGCTCTGCATCTGGGCTGCCATATCGCCACCCGCTGCCTGCCCTTCGGCACTCATGCGGATCGACAGGCTGGCCGACATGCCGCCCTCCGACATGCCGAACCTGGCCTTCAGCGTCGCGGCAAAGCCACCTCCATCCTCGCCGTCTGCGGCCGGGGTTGAGGCCGAGTCAGTGGCGGCCGCACCGCTGGGGGGCGCCGTCAGAGCTGAGAAGGTCTGTTCCACCTTGATCTTCAGCTCCATGAAGGCCTGCTGATCGCGGTGGCCCGAGTGCTCGTCGTCATCGTCATGGTGCTCATGATGGCGATGGTCGTGATGCCTTTGCACTTGGGCCGTGGCAGGCGCCGCGACTGCGGTGCTGGTTGCGTCGGTGGCCGGGCCGGTGTTGGCCGTGCTGGAACTGGCGCTGCTGTTGAGGCTGGGCCAGGCGGTGGTGTTGGCGACAATGTTCATCTGTGTTCCCCTTGGGGTCGAACTGACATGAGCCGTTTTCGATGACTTCTGCCTTCAACTTGAGACCTAACAAAGGGGTGATTCAGTCCTTGCAGGCCCAGCGTGGTAACTGCATGTTGCGGGCGGTGATCGTCGATCTGGATGGCACCATGGTCGACACCGTGGGCGATTTCGAGCTGGCTTTGAACCGCACACTGGCCGGTTTGGCCCTGCCGGCGGTGGACAAAAGCTTCATCTCCCGCACGGTGGGCAAGGGCTCGGAGCACCTGATCCGCAGCACCTTGGCCCGGGTGGGGGGCGACGCAAACCTTTACGAAGCTGCGTGGTCTGCTTACCAGCGCCACTACGCCGACATCAACGGCAGCTGCGCCCAGGTGTATCCCGGCGTGGATGAGGGTTTGCAGCAGCTGCGCTCCTTGGGGCTGCACTTGGCCTGCCTGACCAACAAGCCCGGCGCCTTCGCCCGCGAACTGCTGGCGCGCAAGGGCTTGGCTGGCCATTTCAGCCAGGTCTTCGGTGGCGATGCCTTCGAGCGCAAGAAGCCCGACCCGCTGCCGCTGCTCAAGGCCTGCGAGGCGCTGGGCACCTCACCCGCGCAGACCTTGATGGTGGGCGATTCCAGCAACGATGCCCAGGCCGCGCGCGCTGCGGGTTGTCCGGTGGTGCTGGTGAGCTATGGCTACAACCACGGCGAGCCGGTGGCCAGCGCCCAGCCCGATGCGGTGGTGGACCGCCTGGACGAACTCTGAACGCCCCAGCCAACCCGGGCGTGGCCAATTGGCCTATTGGCCGTAGGCGCGGTTGGCGCTTTGGCCCAGCAAGGCCAGGCGCAGTTGGCTGTCGGCGGGCGATTTGCCCAGCCAGATGCTCATCAGCGCATTGAAGAACTCGGGTTCCTTGATGGGCAGGATCTCGGGGTGGCCGTTGACCAGCACGGTGGAGCCCGTGCCGGGCACCCAGTCCACATCAAAATAGTCGCCCGCCACCAGCTTCTTGCGCTTGGCAAACAGCTCACCCAAACGGATGGTGCCGTTGATGGCACGGGTGAACTCGGCGGGCGAGACGTTCTTCTCCATGCCCAGGGTGAACAGCTTGCCCAACTCGTTGGCGTCGATCTCGCGGTACATCACGATTCGGATGCGCTTGGGGCCAGGGGCCGCGTACACCGCTTCGGGCGTGGTGGCATGGGCGCCGAGGTAGAGGCCGGCTGCGTAGACCTTGAAGATGGCCTTGTAGCGGATGCCGGCGCCATTGAGCGTGAGCGCCTTGCCGCCCAACTGCATGGTGGGCTCGAACTTGACCCCGCCGGCCAACTCCACCGATTGCGCTGCCGCAGGCGGGGCCAGGCCCAGAGACAGACCCAAACCCAAGGCGGCCTGCAACCAGGCGCGGCGCTTCATCAGGGCATGCAGCAAGACAACTTCTCCAGGTGCAGCTACCGTTTCACGGCGGAAGTCAGGAGTTTCGCGTCAGAAGAGAACGCTGTCCACCTTGGGGCAGGCGCCAATGTGCACTGCTACACTTTGCCAATGTTCATACCGCGCAAATGGATGGCGTCGTCAAACGACCGGGGAGCCTGGCCCTGGCGTCGCTGGTTCGCCTGAGCCCGTTTGCCGCGTGACAAGCCGGTCGCCTGACCCGCCTTCACCGGACCCCTTGGTGGCCACGCTTGCCACCGCCCCATTTCAGCCCGACATTGCCGCAGCCTGACACTCGGCCGCACCTGCCTCGGGCCCCGGAGGATCTGTCCCGTGATCACAGAACTTGAATTCAAGAGCCTGGCAGCCGAAGGCTACAACCGCATTGCGCTGATCGCCGAAGCCTTTGCCGATCTCGAAACCCCGCTCTCGCTCTACCTGAAGCTGGCCGGCGGCAGCAAGCACAGCTTTTTGCTCGAATCGGTGGTGGGCGGCGAGCGCTTCGGTCGCTACAGCTTCATCGGTCTGCCGGCCCGCACGCTGGTGCGCGCCACCGACGGCGTCACCGAGGTGGCCACCGACGGCCGCGTGGTGGAAACCTTTGAGGGCAACCCGCTGGACTTCATCGCCCAGTACCAGCAGCGGTTCAAGCCCGCCATACGCCCCGGCCTGCCGCGCTTTTGCGGCGGCCTGGCAGGCTACTTCGGCTACGAGACGGTGCGCTACATCGAGAAGAAGCTGGCCGGCGTGAAGAAGCCCGGCGGCATCGGCACGCCCGACATCCTGCTGCTGCAGACCGAAGAGCTGGCGGTGATCGACAACCTCTCGGGGCGCCTGTACCTCATCGTCTGGGCTGATCCGTCTCAGCCCGAGGCCTATTTCAACGGCAAGAGACACCTGGCCGAGCTGGGCGACAAATTGCGCTACAGCGTGGCCGCGCCGGTGGTGAAGCGTGGCGCCAGCTACGCGGTGGAGCGCGAGTTCGACAAGGCCGATTTCGAGCGCGCGGTCTTGAAAGCCAAGGAGTACATCGCCGCCGGCGACTGCATGCAGATCGTGCTGGGCCAGCGCCTCAAGAAACGCTACACCGAGAGCCCGCTCTCGCTGTACCGGGCTCTGCGCTCGCTCAACCCCTCGCCCTATATGTACTACTACGACATGGGCGATTTCCAGATCGTGGGCGCCTCGCCTGAGATCCTGGTGCGGCAGGAGACGCGCCCCGAAGGTGAAGTGGTCACCATCCGCCCTATCGCCGGCACCCGCCCGCGCGGCGCCACACCCGAAGCCGACAGACTGCTCGAAGCGGAGCTGCTGGCCGACGCCAAGGAGCGAGCAGAGCACGTGATGCTGATCGACCTGGCCCGCAACGACGTGGGCCGCATCGCGCAGACTGGCTCGGTCAAGGTCACCGAGGCCTTCGGCGTTGAGCGCTATTCGCATGTGATGCACATCGTCAGCAATGTCGAGGGGCACCTCAAGCCCGGCCTGACCAGCCTGGACGTGCTCAAGGCCAGCTTTCCGGCCGGCACGCTCAGCGGTGCGCCCAAGATCCACGCCATGGAGATCATCGACGAGCTGGAGATCAGCCAGCGCGGCATCTACGGTGGTGCCTGCGGCTACCTGAGCTTTGCCGGCGACATGGACGTGGCCATCGCCATCCGCACCGGCATCGTCAAGGACAACACGTTGTATGTTCAGGCGGGGGCCGGCGTGGTGGCCGATTCGGTGCCCGAGCTGGAATGGAAAGAAACCGAAGCCAAGGCCCGTGCAGTCATTCGCGCTGCTGAACTTGTGGAAGAGGGGTTCTGACATGCTGCTCATGATCGATAACTACGACTCCTTCACTTTCAACCTGGTGCAGTACTTTGGCGAGCTCGGCGAAGAGGTGAGGGTGGTGCGCAATGACGAGATCACGCTGGACGAGATTGGCGCGATGAAGCCTGACCAGTTGGTGCTCTCGCCCGGCCCCTGCTCGCCGAACGAAGCGGGGATCTGCGTGCCAGCCATCCGCGAGTTCACCGGCAAGCTGCCCATCCTGGGTGTGTGTCTGGGCCACCAGAGCATAGGCGCCGCGCTGGGTGGCCGCATCATCCGCGCCAAGACGCAGATGCACGGCAAGACCAGTGACATCGAGACCGATGGGCAGGGTGTTTACGCTGGCTTGCCCAGCAAGTTCACGGTGATCCGCTACCACTCGCTGGTGATCGAGGAGGTCACCATGCCCGCCGTGCTGCAGGTGACCTCGCGCTCGGAAGACGGCGAGATCATGGGCGTGCGCCACCGCGAGCTGGCCGGCACAGCCACGCCGCTGGAAGGCGTGCAGTTCCACCCCGAGTCCATCCTCAGCGAGCACGGCCACGCCATGCTGCGCAACTTCGTGACCATGAGTCGCGACGGGGTGGCCGCGTGAGCCTGCTGCGGGCCGAGCGCCGGGCCGCTCCCAAGCCGGCGCTCACCCCCTCGGCGGTCGAGGGGCTGACATGACTGTGGTCGACCTGCGCAGCGACACCGTCACACGCCCCACCGCCGCGATGCGCGAGGCCATGGCCCACGCCGAACTGGGCGACGATGTGTTCGGCGACGACCCCACGGTCATCGCCCTGCAGCAGCGCCTAGCCGCCCTGCTGGGCAAGGCGGCGGCCTTGTTCGTGCCCAGCGGCACGCAGAGCAACCTCTGCGCCATGATGGCCCACTGCCAGCGCGGCGACGAGGTGCTGGTGGGGCAACTGGCCCACACCTACCGCTACGAAGGCGGCGGTGCGGCCGTGCTGGGCAGCATCCAGCCGCAGCCGCTGCCGCAGCAGGCCGATGGCACGCTGGCGCTGGCCGACATCGAGGCTGCGATCAAGCCCGACGACCCGCATTTCGCGCGCACTCGCCTGCTGTGCCTGGAGAACACCTGGAACGGCCATGTGCTGCCGCTGGACTACCTGGCCCAGGCGACCGCACTGGCGCGTAAGCACGGCCTGGGCACGCACCTCGACGGCGCGCGCCTGTTCAACGCGGCCGTCGCCACGGCGGGGCCGGGCGGCGACGCGCTGGACGCGGCGCGGCGCATCACCGCCGGCTTCGACACCGTGTCGGTCTGCCTCAGCAAGGGGCTGGGCGCGCCCATAGGCTCGGTGCTGTGCGGGTCGGGCGAGCTGATCGCGCGCGCCCATCGCGTGCGCAAGATGCTGGGCGGCGGCATGCGCCAGGTGGGTTTGCTGGCCGCGGCTGGCCTGCATGCGCTGGACCACCACGTCGCCCGCCTGGCCGACGACCATGCCCGCGCGTCGAAACTGGCCGCCGGCCTGGCTGGCCTGCCGGGGCTGCGCGTGCGCTCAGTGAACACAAACATCGTCTTTGTCGACGTGGACGGCGAGCTCGGCCCGGCGCTGCTGGCCCACCTGAAAGCCCAGGGGGTGCTGGCCACCGGCCTGATCGGCCTGCGCTTTGTCACCCACCTGGACGTGGACGACGCAGGCATCGACCGCGCGATCGCCGCGGTGCGCAGCTTCTTCGACAGCGACAACGCGGCCAACCCCGTGACCCAGCCCAGCGGCCCGTACTGACATCTTTGAGTCCCCACCGAAAGGACACCCGATGAGCATCACCAACACCGACGCGCTCACCCGCATCATCGAACACCGCGAAATCTTCCACGACGAGATGCTGGCCCTGATGCGTCGCATCATGAGCGGCGAGATGTCGCCGGTGATGATCGCGGCCATCGCGATCGGCCTGCGCGTGAAGAAGGAGTCGATCGGTGAGATCGCCGCCGCCGCCACCGTGATGCGCGAATTCGCCACCCCGGTGCCGGTGGCCGACCGCAAAGGCCTGGTGGACATCGTGGGCACGGGGGGCGACAACTCCCACACCTTCAACATCTCCACCGCCAGCACCTTCGTGGCCGCTGCCGCCGGTGCGCGCGTGGCCAAGCACGGCGGGCGCAGCGTGTCGTCCACCTCGGGCTCGGCCGATGTGATGGAGGCACTGGGCGCTCACATCATGCTCACGCCCGAGCAAGTGGCCGCCTGCCTGGAGCAGACCGGCATCGCCTTCATGTTCGCGCCCAACCACCACGCGTCGATGAAGCACGCGGCCCCGGTGCGCAAGGAGCTGGGCGTGCGCACCATCTTCAACATCCTGGGCCCGCTCACCAACCCGGCCGGCGCACCCAACCAGTTGATGGGCGTGTTCCACCCCGACCTGGTGGGCATCCAGGTGCGTGTGCTGCAACGCCTGGGCTCCGAGCATGTGATGGTGGTGCACGGCATGAACGGCATGGACGAGATCTCGCTCTCGGGCGAGACCCTGGTGGGCGAACTCGTCAATGGCGAGGTCAAGGAGTACGTGGTGCACCCCAGTGACTTCGGCCTGCCGGTGTACGACTCGCGCGTGCTGCGCGTGGCCAACCAGGCCGAATCGGTGTTGTGCATCCAGCGTGCGCTCGCGAACGAAGACGGCCCCGTGCGCGACATCGTGCTGCTCAACGCCGGCGCGGCGCTGTACTGTGCGGGCAATGCCGGCTCGGTGGCCGAGGGCGTGAAGCAGGCCCGCGAAGCCGTGGCCTCGGGCAAGGCCCAGGCCAAGCTCAGCCAGTTCGTGGCCGCCACCCAGCAATTCAAGCCGCTCTGACATGTCCGACATACTGAACCGCATCGTCGCCGTCAAGCGCAACGAGATTGTGGCTGCCAAAGCGCTGCGTCCTATGGATGCAGTGCGCCGCGACGCCGAAGCCCTGGGTGGGCAACGCGATTTCGTCGGCGCACTGCGCGCCAAGATCGCCGCCGGCCAGGCCGGCGTGATCGCTGAAGTCAAGAAGGCCAGCCCCAGCAAGGGCGTGATCTGCGACCCCTTTGTGCCCGCCGAGATCTCCGCGAGCTACGCCCACCATGGCGCGGCCTGCCTGAGCGTGCTCACCGACCAGCAGTTCTTCCAGGGCCATGCCGACTACGTGCAACAGGCGCGGTCTGCCTGCACGTTGCCGGTGTTGCGCAAAGACTTCATGGTCGATGCTTACCAGGTCTTTGAAGCTCGCGCGATGGGGGCCGATTGCATCTTGTTGATCGCAGCCTGCCTGGACGACGCGCAAATGGCCGATCTGGAGGCCACGGCCTTCGGATTGGGCATGGCGGTGCTGGTGGAAGTGCACAACGGCGAGGAACTTGACCGGGCGTTGAAGCTCAAGACCCCGCTGCTGGGCATCAACAACCGCAACCTGCGCACTTTCGACGTCACGCTGGAGACCACGCTGGGCCTGCTGCCGCGCGTGCCGGCCGACCGCTTGCTGGTGACCGAATCGGGCATCCTGGGCCGGGCCGACGTGCAGCGCATGCGTGCAGCGCAGGTTCATGCCTTCCTGGTGGGCGAGGCCTTCATGCGCGCGCCCAATCCGGGCATGGCACTGGCCGAACTCTTCGCCTGAGCGCCGAGGTCGTGGAGTTGTTCGACGCTGCGCCGCCCAACCGACTGACCGAGCGCCTGTCACTGGTGCTGGACCGCGCGCCGGCCGATTGGCGCGCCGTGGTCGATGTCTGGCGCAACTCGCAGCAGGGCCAGGCGCTGCTGAACTTCGTCGAAGCCCGGCAACGCGAAGACGCCGTGATCTACCCGGCCGAGCCCTTGCGTGCCCTGGCGCTGACGCCGCTGGCCTCGGTGCGCGTGGTCATCCTGGGCCAGGACCCTTACCACGGCCCCGGCCAAGCCGAGGGTCTGGCCTTCTCGGTGCCGCCGGGCATCAGGATCCCTCCCAGTCTGCGCAACGTCTTTGTGGAACTCCAGCGCGACCTGGGTTTGAACCCACCCGCGCACGGACATCTGGGCGCCTGGGCCGAGCAGGGTGTGCTGCTCCTCAATACCTCGCTGACGGTGGAAGACGGCCAGGCGGCCAGCCATGCCCGCCGCGGCTGGGAGGGACTGACCGATGCGCTCATCGAAGCCACGGCCTGCGGGCCACGTTCGGTCACTTACCTGCTCTGGGGGGGGCATGCCCAAGCCAAGATCCCGCTGATCGAGGCGGCCGGGGCCGGGCGCCACAGTGTGCTGATGGCCAACCACCCCTCGCCGCTGTCCGCCCGGCGGCCGCCGGCGCCCTTCATCGGCTGCGGGCATTTCGGCCTTGCCGCCCGTGAAACTGGCGTGAATTGGGCGCTCAACTGAGCGGGAGGCTCGGTTTTACAGCCTCGGCAAGCTCATGCTATAGTCTCAGGCTCGCTGCGGAGGGGTGGCCGAGTGGTTAAAGGCAGCAGACTGTAAATCTGCCCGCTATGCGTACGCTGGTTCGAATCCAGCCTCCTCCACCACAGCGAACACAATTCGAAAGCCATCCAGGACGGGGTAGGTTGGCGGGAGTAGTTCAATGGTAGAACCTTAGCCTTCCAAGCTAATGACACGGGTTCGATTCCCGTTTCCCGCTCCAGTGAAGGCCGCAGGTTGTGTGATTGTTGAGAGTGAAGTCGGCACAGGTCTGGGTGCTGACATGCTGCAAGGCATGTGTCCAGTCCTGTGCCGATGCCCATGTGGCTCAGTGGTAGAGCACCCCCTTGGTAAGGGGGAGGTCGCGCGTTCGATCCGCGCCATGGGCACCACCTGATTTTTTGGTTGTTTTGAACCCGACCACCGAGCACGGTGAATGTCTAGGAGCACGAAATGGCAAAAGGCAAGTTTGAGCGTACGAAGCCGCACGTGAACGTGGGGACGATTGGACACGTGGACCATGGCAAGACGACGCTGACGGCGGCGATCACGACGATTCTGTCGGCCAAGTTCGGTGGCGAGGCCAAGGCCTACGACCAGATCGACGCAGCGCCGGAAGAAAAGGCCCGCGGCATCACGATCAACACCGCGCACGTCGAATACGAAACCGCCAACCGCCACTACGCGCACGTTGACTGCCCCGGGCACGCCGACTATGTGAAGAACATGATCACGGGTGCCGCGCAGATGGACGGCGCCATCCTGGTGTGCTCGGCCGCTGACGGCCCCATGCCCCAGACCCGCGAGCACATCCTGCTGGCCCGCCAGGTGGGCGTGCCTTACATCATCGTGTTCCTGAACAAGTGCGACATGGTCGATGACGCCGAACTGCTCGAACTCGTCGAAATGGAAGTTCGCGAACTCCTCGACAAGTACGACTTCCCTGGTGACGCCACCCCCATCGTGCACGGCAGCGCCAAGCTGGCCCTCGAAGGCGACAAGGGCGAACTGGGTGAGCAAGCCATCTTCAAGCTGGCCGACGCCCTGGACACCTACATCCCCACGCCCGAGCGCGCGGTGGACGGCGCCTTCCTGATGCCTGTGGAAGACGTGTTCTCGATCTCGGGTCGCGGCACCGTGGTGACCGGCCGTATCGAGCGCGGCATCATCAAGGTTGGCGAAGAAATCGAAATCGTCGGCATCAAGGCCACGCAAAAGACCACCTGCACCGGCGTGGAAATGTTCCGCAAGCTGCTCGACCAAGGTCAAGCCGGCGACAACGTGGGCATCCTGCTGCGCGGCACCAAACGTGAAGACGTCGAGCGCGGCCAAGTGCTGTGCAAGCCGGGCAGCGTCAAGCCGCACACTCACTTCACGGCCGAGATCTACGTGCTGAGCAAGGAAGAAGGCGGCCGCCACACGCCGTTCTTCAACAACTACCGTCCCCAGTTCTACTTCCGCACGACGGACGTGACCGGTGCGGTGGAGCTGCCGGCGGACAAGGAAATGGTCATGCCTGGCGACAACGTCAGCATCACCGTCAAGCTGATCGCCCCGATCGCGATGGAAGAAGGTCTGCGCTTCGCCATCCGTGAAGGTGGCCGCACCGTCGGTGCCGGCGTCGTCGCCAAGATCATCGCGTAAACCGGAGAGTCAAGGCCACAGGGGTATAGCTCAATTGGCAGAGCGTCGGTCTCCAAAACCGAAGGTTGTAGGTTCGATTCCTACTGCCCCTGCCAACCGAGGAGTGTTCCAGCCTCTCCGGCTTGACCTCCCAGGTTGATCCGACAGGCCTCTTTCAAGGCAGCCCGCAGGCCAAAACAGCCCGGCGGGCTTTCCTGCTGTTAGGCGTCTGCCAAAGTTTGAATGAAAACCATGTCCACCTCTCCCCAAGTCGAAACCGTCTCCACCAGCGCTGACAAGGCCAAGCTGGCTGTGGCCGCTGTGCTGCTGATCGGCTCGGTGGTGGCGTTCTACTTGTTGAGCCAGCAGAGCCAGTGGCTGCGTGTGCTGGCCCTGCTGGTGGGTCTGGCTGTAGCTGTGGCGGTGTTCTTCACGTCCGAAACTGGGCGTCAGCTGGTGGCCTATGGCCGCGAGTCAACCCGTGAAGTCAAGAAGGTGGTTTGGCCCACCCGCAAGGAAGCTGGCCAGATGACGGGCTATGTGTTCGCCTTCGTCGTCGTGATGGCCCTGTTCTTGTGGCTGACCGACAAGACGCTGGAATGGGTCTTGTATGACCTGATCCTGGGCTGGAAGCGCTGATCCTTCGGCGTACATGACAAAAGGCTACCGAGCATGAGCGAAACCGCTGCCACTGACAACGCCGCCGGCACGCCTGCCGGCTCATCCAACACCGCGAGCGGCCTGCGCTGGTACGTGGTGCACGCCTATTCGGGCATGGAAAAGGCTGTCGAGCGCAACATTCGCGAGCGCATCGAGCGCGCAGGCATGCACGACAAGTTCGGCCGTATCCTAGTGCCCACCGAGGAGGTTGTTGAGCTCAAGAACGGCAAGAAGTCGGTCACCGAGCGTCGATTCTTCCCTGGCTATGTGCTGGTCGAGATGATCATGGACGACGAGTCCTGGCATTTGGTCAAGCACACCAGCAAGGTCACCGGCTTTGTCGGCGGTGCGCGCAACCGCCCGGCCCCGATCTCGGAAGCCGAGGTGATGAAGATCGTCAACCAGATGCAAGAAGGCATCGAGAAACCCCGGCCCAAGGTCGAATGGGAGGTTGGTGAACTGGTGCGCGTCAAGGATGGCCCGTTCACCGACTTCAACGGCGCGGTCGAGGAAGTCAATTACGAGAAGTCCAAGGTCAAGGTCTCGGTCACGATCTTTGGTCGTGCCACGGGCGTTGAGCTCGATTTCTCGCAGGTCGAGAAGGTTTGATTTTCAGTTGCAGGCGTGCCCGACCCGGCGCCTGCAGCTTTGCTACCCACGGGTCATTTGACGAGGAGCCGAGGCTGCGCAAGCAGCCGGAGCGTCTGAACTCGAGGAGCCATCATGGCAAAGAAGATCGTCGGCTTTATCAAGCTGCAAATCCCGGCCGGCAAGGCCAATCCGTCGCCGCCCGTCGGCCCGGCACTGGGCCAGCGTGGCCTGAACATCATGGAGTTCTGCAAGGCGTTCAACGCCCAGACTTCCGCGATGGAGCCCGGCCTGATGCTGCCGGTGGTGATCACGGCTTTCGCTGACAAGTCGTTCACCTTCGTGCTGAAGTCGCCTCCGGCGACCGTGCTGATCAAGAAGGCCATCGGCTTGGCCAAGGGCTCGGACAAGGCCCACCTGAACAAGGTTGGCAAGATCACCCGCGCCCAGCTGGAAGACATCGCCAAGATCAAGCAGAAGGACCTGACGGCCGCCGACATGGACGCCGCCGTGAAGACCATCGCCGGCTCTGCCCGCTCGATGGGCGTGGTTGTGGAGGGCGTGTGATGACCAAGCTGACCAAGAAGGCCAAGGCCCTGCAAGGCAAGGTTGACAGCCTGAAGCTATATGCCATCACCGACGCCCTGGCGCTGGTAAAGAGCTGCGCCACTGCCAAGTTCGATGAGTCCATCGACGTGGCCGTGCAGTTGGGCATAGACCCCAAGAAGTCTGACCAAGTGGTGCGCGGCGCCGTCGTGATGCCCCACGGCACCGGCAAGACCAAGCGTGTGGCCGTGTTCGCCCAAGGCGCCAAGGCTGAAGAAGCCAAGGCCGCTGGCGCCGACATCGTCGGCATGGACGACCTGGCCGAGCAGATCAAGGCCGGCAACATGAACTTCGACGTGGTCATCGCCTCGCCGGACACCATGCGCATCGTCGGTACCCTGGGCCAGATCCTGGGCCCGCGCGGCCTGATGCCCAACCCCAAGGTCGGTACGGTCACCCCCGACGTCGCCACGGCCGTGAAGAACGCCAAGGCGGGTCAGGTGCAGTTCCGCGTTGACAAGGGCGGCATCATCCACGGCACCATCGGCCGTCGCTCATTCGACGACGACAAGCTCAAGGGCAACTTGGCCGCGCTCCTGGACGCGCTGAACAAGCCAAGCCGGCGTCGAGCAAGGGCGTGTACCTGCGCAAGGTGGCGGTTTCTTCCACCATGGGCGTTGGCGCCCGCGTGGAATCGCCTCGGTCACCGTGCCTGCCACGGCTGCCTGAGCGCCATAAAGCATCCAAGGCCAGCGCGGCCGTCTTGACGCGCTGGTTGGAAAGAATTGGTGGGCTGTCTTGTACGCAAGTGCAAGGCGGGCCATCCAAGACCGCTGGTGACAAGAGCGCTCAGGTGCTTGCGTCCTAATCAAGCCAAAGGGGTTCGCGAGCTAGGCACAGCCAGCGCAGATGGCGTCCCCGCCGCGAAGAAGAGTGATTCCAGTGATGGAAGAACCGATTGGAAACGGCAAGGTCGCTGAAACCCGGTGTGTCCTGATGGGTTGCAAGACTCGGAAGGCACGTTTTGTGAGGAGTAGACCTTGAGTCTCAACCGCAACGAAAAGGCGGCCGTGGTCGAGGAAGTGGCAGCGCAAGTCGCCAAGTCCCAGACACTGGCTCTGGCCGAATACCGTGGCCTCACCGTCGAGAACTTGAACAAGCTGCGCGTCGATGCGCGTGCCAAGGGTGTGTACCTTCACGTCGTGAAGAACACCCTGGCGCGTCGTGCTGTCGCTGGCACCCCCGTTCGAGGTTGCGTCGGAGAGCATGGTCGGCCCGCTGATCTACGGCTTTTCCGAAGATGCTGTCGCCGCGGCCAAAGTCATCGCCGACTTTGCCAAGGGCAACGACAAGCTGGTCATCAAGGCTGGTGCTTACGCTGGCAAGGCCCTGGACGTCGAAGGCGTCAAGGCCCTGGCTTCGATTCCCAGCAAGGAAGTCTTGCTGTCCCAGATCGCTGGCCTGCTGATGTCGCCTGTGCAGCGCATGGCCGCTGTGCTGGCCGCGCTGTCCGAAAAGCGTGGCGGTGGTGCCGAGGCTACGGCCGAAGCCGCCGGAAGCACCTGCCGCAGCTTGAACCGCATCCATCCATTCACTGAATCACTGAAACACGAGGAATACAAATGGCATTCGATAAAGACGCCTTCCTGAGCGCCCTGGACAGCATGTCCGTCGCATGGAACTCAATGACCTGGTCAAGGCCATTGAAGAGAAGTTTGGCGTTTCCGCCGCCTCCATGGCAGCCCCGGCCGCCGGTGGTGGTGGGTGCCGCCGCCGTCGTGGAAGAGAAGACCGAATTCAACGTCGCTGCTCGAAGCCGGCGCGAACAAGGTTGGCGTGATCAAGGCCGTGCGCGAACTGACGGGCCTGGGCCTGAAGGAAGCTGGCGATCTGGTCGACGGCGCTCCGAAGAACGTCAAGGAAGCCGTGCCCAAGGCCGACGCCGAAGCCGCTTTGCAAGAAGCTGGTGGACGCTGGCGCCAAGGCCGAAAGTCGGGCAATTCGACCTTGTTTGATGAGGCTGGAGTCCGCAAGGGCCCCGGCCTTTCTCGCTTGAGGGGCCATTGGGGCCCTTCGAGATCACCTGTAAGGCTCCTGAGCCATAATCGAGGGTTTTCCAAGTGTTCTCTGATCCGACTGCAGAAGAACAGGTTTGGTCGGGCTCCGGTGCAATGCCGGGGTTGTCCGCCAGCGGTTGGTAGTGGCCAATCACCAAGCTTTCAGACCTTCCAATGTGGAATCTGGTCTGCCTAAAGCCAGTCGCCGACGAGGTGTGGACCGAGGCCAGGTCCGTGCCGTCGCTACGGAGTGTCCAATGGCGCAAGCAACCCCCTACAGCTATACCGAGCGCAAGCGTATCCGCAAGAGCTTTGGTAAGCGCGAGAGTGTTCTCAACGTTCCCTACCTGCTCACGATGCAGCGGGAATCCTACGTCGCCTTCCTGCAAAAGGAAGTGCCGCCGCAAAAGCGCAAGCCCGAGGGCCTGCAGGCGGCTTTCCTGTCCGCGTTCCCGATCGTGTCGCACAACGGGTTCGTGGAGATGAAGTTCATCGAGTTCAACATCGCCCGGCCCGCGTTCGATACGCGCGAGTGCCAGCAACGTGGCCTCACCTATGCAGCGGCCGTGCGCAAAGCTGCAGATGATCATCTACGACCGTGAGTCGCACCCCGCCAAGGTGGTGAAGGAGATCAAGAGCAAGAGGTCTACATGGGCGAAGTGCCCCCTGATGACCGACTACGGCCCCTTCATCGTCAATGGCACCGAGCGCGTCATCGTCTGGCAGTTGCACTGTTCGCCCGGCGTGTTCTTCGATCACGACAAGGGCAAGACCCACTCCAGCGGCAAGCTGCTGTTCTAGCGCGCGAATCATCCCGTACCGCGGCTCCTGGCTCGACTTTGAATTCGACCCCAAGGACATCCTGTACTTCCGCGTGGACCGCCGCCGCAAGATGCCGGTCACGATCCTGCTCAAGGCCATCGGCCTGAACCCGGAATCGATCCTCGCGCACTTCTTCGACAACGACAGCTTCCGCCTGATGGACACCGGCGCGCAGCTGGAGTTCGTGGCCGACCGCCTGAAGGGTGAAGTGGCCCGCTTCGACATCACCGACAAAACCGGTGCCGTCATCGTCGAGAAGGACAAGCGCATCACCGCACGCCACGCGCGCCAACTTGAACAAACCGGAACGAGTTTATCTCGGTGCCGGAAGACTTCCTGTCGGTCGCTTCCTCTGTCGCGCAACATGGTGGACGCCGACACCGGCGAAATCATCGCCAAGGCCAACGAAGAGCTGACCGAAGCGCTGCTGAAGAAACCTTCGCGCCGCCGGCCCTGGCGACGCAGTGCCTGTTCACCAATGAGCTGACCAGGGCGCCTACATCAGCCAGACGCTGACCCAGGACGAAACCGAAGGCCAGCTGGCCGCCCGTGTGGCCATCTACCGCATGATGCGCCCCGGCGAGCCGCCGACCGAGGACGTGGAAGCGCTGTTCCAGCGCCTGTTCTAGTAAACGCCGACACGTACGACCTGCCTGCGCGTGGGCCGTATGAAGTTCAACGCCCGCGTGGCGCGATGTGCCCGAAGGCCTGATGACCTTGAGCAACGAGGACATCCTCGACGTGGTCAAGATCCTGGTCGAGTTGCGCAATGGCGCCGTGGCGAGGTCGATGACATCGTGGACCACCTGGGCAATCGACGCGT
>JADJLP010000014.1 GCA_016710065.1 Candidatus Ideonella esbjergensis | reverse complement strand
CCTTGCCCTGCCGGCCGGTTCAGGGGTACGGGCGGACATGGCGTCCCCGGATCGGGCCTGGCCGCACGATCGCGACCCCGACCACCAGGTCGTAGAAGCAGCGCGTCGCAACCGCGGCAGCATGCTCATCTGGGCGCGGCTTCGATCTGAAGACGCCGACGGTGTCGACCGCAGACCATGTCGTAGGTGGTCTGGTCCTCGGTCGGATGTCCCGGATCGCGAAGGCGTAACTTTGCGCATGCCGATGAAGGCCAGGCTCTGCGGTGATCCCGGCGGAGCATCCCCAGGGCCAGCACGTCGACCTTTGAGCAGCCCCAGCGCGTCGATGTCGTCCTTGTCCCACTGGATCACGGTGCGGTCGGGCATCGTCGCGTTTTCGATGGGCACCGGGCGCGACAACGGCCTCTGGTCAGCACGAAGCCGCCCCGGGTGCTGCGACAGGTGCCGCGGCAGGCCCATGATCTGGCCGGTCAGATCCACCAACTGCCGGATGGCCGGGTCGTCAAGCGAGAGGCCGAGTTCCTCGATCCGCTCGGTCTTGATGCCGGCGCCGTCCCACCAGGTATGGTTCTTGGCCAGTGCCTCGATGGTCTCCCCGGGCAGGCCCAGGGCCTTGCCCACGTCGCGGATCGCCGACTTCGGCCGGTAGGTGATGGCTACGGCGGTGAGGCGCCGCGCGGGCGCGGCCGTACTTGCCAATAGAGGTACTGGATGACCTCCTCGCGCCGCTCGTGCTCGGAAGTCGACGTCGATGTCCGGCGGCTCGTTGCGCTCCTGGAATGAAGCGCTCGAAGAGCACCGACATGCGTGCTGGATCCACCTCGGTGACACAGGCAGTAGCAGACCACCGAGTTGGCCGCCGAGCCGCGCCCCTGGCAGAGGATCTGCCTCGAGCGCGCAAAGGCCAAGATGTCGTAGACGGTCAGAAGTAATTGCTCGTAGTGCAGGTCGCCGATCAGTTGCAGCTCCGTGCTCGATCTGCGCTCGACCTGCCCGGCACGCCTTCGGGCCAGCGCCGCCCTGCCCCTTCATAGGTGATGCGCGCAGGTAGCTCAGCGTCCCGCCGGCCGGGACGACTTCATCGGGGTACTGGTACTTCAGCTCGTCGAGCGAGAAGCTGCAGCGCTCGGCACCTGAACGTCTCGGCCAGCAGGTCTGCGGGGAAGGTCTGCGCCGGGCGGAGCCGGTGCGCAGGTGCTGTTCGGCGTTGACCTGCAGCTCGCGGCCGCACTCGGTCAGCGGCCGGCCTGTGCGGATCGCGGTCATCACGTCGTGCAGCGCCTTGCGCGATCGCACGTGCGTGTAGACGTCGCCGACGGCCACCAGCGGGATCGCCGACAGGTCGCTCGCCTCGCGCAGCTTGTGCAGCCATATCTCGTCGTCGAGCTGCCGCAACAGTTCCACGCCCAGCCAGCAGCGACCAGTGAAGTGGGTGAGCAACCAGCGGGCGAGGCCCACCCGTGCGCGCGTCGGTTGATCCGCGCACCGGCGAGGCCACGACGACGCAGTCGGCCAGTTCGTCCGAGGCGATGTCGCCCAAGGTCCAGGTGGTAGGTCCCTTCTCGGAAGCGCGTCGGAGCTTGGTGATGAACTCGCAGAGGTTGCCGTAGCGGTTCAGGTTGCAGGCAAGCAAGCCCAGGCTGAAGGGCCCTGGCGCATCGCCGGACGGCTCCGGCACGGCCACGCTGAACTGGCTGCCGATGAGCAGCTTGAGGCCGATCTTCTTGGCCGCCACGTGGGCGCGCACCACGCCGGCGACCGAGCACTTGTCGGTGAGCGGCGAGCGCGCGGTAGCCCTGCTTGTGCGCACGTTCGACGAGTTCCTCGGGCTGGCTCGCCCCCACCAGGAAGCTGAAGGTGCGGACGCAGCGCAGTTCGGCGTAGTGGGCAGCCCGGCGGCCGGCACCGAGGAAGCGGACCTGGGCACGGGCGATCGGGCGCCCTGCCCCTGGCGCCCTTCCCTCGCCGTCATGCAAAACACCTGTGCAGGTACAGGCAGTCTTCTGCGCTCGCCAGCCGCTCCTGGTAGATCCACAGCACGCCGGCGTGCTCGCTCAGCGCCACCCAGTAGTCGCGCTGGACATGCCCGGTCGTCGCATCGCAACCTCGCCCAGCCGATGCCACCAGCCGCCTTCGACGCGGTGCGGTCCGGTCAGCAGATGCAGCACGCCCTGGTACAGCGGGCGGTGGCCGCGCGTTGCGAGCTTGAGCGGCGTCGGCAGCACCCAGGTCGGCTGGGGCATGTTTAGCGGCGCTGCGGCCTGCCTGCGCGGGAGCGGCATCGGCACCGGCTGCCACATCTGCATCCACTCGAGCCGGTGGTCTCGGTGAGAACCGGGCGGAGCACCCGGTCAGACCCAGCCGGGCCGCGATGCGTTCGAGCACCAGCTGCAGGGACTCGCCCTGCTGCGCCTCGTCGGGCAGCAACGACGCGCTCTTCTCGTCCAGCGAAACGACTTCGGTCGCGTTCAGCCAGAGTTCGCTCGACCGGCGCCTTCAGCTCGGTCTTGGCCAGGTGCCTGGCGAGCAGCCGGCAGAGGTGTGTTCGAGGTTGCGGCTGGCTCGGCGGTGCGGATCGTGATCTCACCCCCCTGCCCCGCCTCTTTGGAGCGCATCGAATCGTGGGCCCACTTCAGGGTGAACGCGGTGGTCCCGCAATGGCGAGCAGCCAACCAGCCGCACATCTGCAGCAGCAGCCGGCGGGCGCCGAAGAGCAACGCTGGCGCCATCTCGACGCGTGACATGAGCTCCAGGCGTGCGTCGAAGGTCTCTGGCAGGTCGACCCACACATGGGCCTCGGGCTGCAAGCCGTAGGCGCGGTCCAGGGCGCCCAGCAGCAGCTTGTCGAAGCGCCGGCTCACACCCCCGCGTGGGAGCCGGCGCACATCCCCTAGGTGCGGCACCCCAGCCGGGAAAGGATCCCCTCGTCGGGGGCCACCGCCGTGAGGACCTTCATCGGGAGGGCGTCGAGCAGGTCCTCGAGCGGGCGCTTGAAGCCGTTCTCGATACCGGCGCGCGCCAGGAGGTGGGCGGCCAGGCTGTTGGTCGCCCAGGCCAGCGCACTCACCCCTTGGTCGGCCCCCTCCTGGAGGATGCGGTCGCGCAACGCGCGCTTGCCCCCGAATAGGCGTGCGCTGGCCTCCAGCTCGAGGAGGACAGCTTCTTCGGAGGTGGCAACCCGGTGAACTGCAAGGCCCACGTTGCGACTCCGCGAAGTGCCTCATCGGACGGTGGCGCGCCGTCGGGCCCGGGCGGAAGGAGTAGCGCCGCCAGAGCATGGACTGCTGCCTCGTGAACCGCAGGCGCGCCGCGCCCTCCGAAAGAGTCGGACGCGCCGGCGCGTGGTGAGTCCCGTCGCGTGGAGCGCCCTCGCGCGTCGCGATGAGTCGGCTGGGCATCTGCAGGCGCGGCGTCAACACCGCTTCAAGCCCCCGGGTACCGATCGCAATCGGACCAGGCCCTCGCGGTGGGGCCCACGGCGCTTGAGCAAGTGGACCTGGATCTCCCAGTCCAGCGCGAAGGTGGCCATCACCCGCAGGCTCGCGGCCGAGGCTTCGTGCTGGGCCGCGGCCGGGCGGAACAGGAATACCGGACCCTCGCAGGCCTGCGCGCACCCCGCAGGCGCCGGATCTGCTCGGGGCGCGCCTGCGGAAGCCAGGGCGACGAGCGCGCCACAGGCGCCGGACTTCACTAACTGCTCGGTGCACCACAGGCGCTCGGCAGGCGTATCCGCACGGACCCACACGAGGTGCTTTTCGTCGATGCCGCTGTGCCGCAGTCCAGGCAGGTGCGGTGTCTTGGGTGGCCCGACGACGACCACATTGCGCCCGGCCGCGACGATGGCGCGCAGCGCCGGACCGATCACGCGCCACTCGAGAACGGACGGCTGCGGGCTGAGCACCTCGGCGATGGACTGGCACGGCCAACCGCCACCGGGCAGTTCGGCGTCGAGCGCCGCGAAGCCGCTGGAGACGACCTCGCCGGCCTGCGCACCCAGGTCGCAGCCGCGCCAGATGGCCTGCTCGATCTCAGGCGGCAGCTCTCCCGGCTGGGAGCGCCGCGCACGCGATCTCGATGGATGAACAAGGCCTGGGTCGGCAACCCATCGTCGTCGCCGGCCCACGACAGGACAGCGGACATCGAAAGGCCTGGTACTGTATGGGCATCCAGTATTGCACCAGTCCGGCGGAATTGCCAAGGGGTCGATGAATGCGGGCTGGCCAGCCTGGTCGCCGCGTGACGAAGTGCCCTTCCGTACACTGGTCCGGGCAGCCTCGAAGGAGAGAGTCCGTGTGCTACAGCGCCCAGGTCCAGGCGGACTACAAGAAGTACGTGGTGATGTTCGGCGCCACGATGAGCATTCGCGACTTCTACGAGATCTTCTATCGCCGGGGGCTCGACCCGAAGATCAAGATCCCGAAGGCCGTCGAGGCGAGCTTCGGGGACCCCCAGAGCGACGATGAACGCGCCATCAAGGCACTGATCGACGACTTCAACGACAAGCAGGCCACGAAGTTCGAGGAAGAACTCTTCAAGCAGCGCAAGCGCCTGGCCGACGCCGAGCGCATCCTGCAAACCAAGCCGACGAAGAAGGCGCAGGACGATCAGCGCATCGCCACCGACAAGGTCAAGCAGTTGATGGGCCGGCACGCCGACCTGAAGCGCACGGAACTGCGCGATCGGGACAGCCGGATCTTTCCAGGCTGGTATGTGCCGGTGATGGTGTGGGAAGACGGCAAGCGCGTGATCAAGCCGATGCGCTATGGCTGCAGACCAGCGGGCAAGCCGGCCTTCTACGACGTCAAGTACCCCTAGGGAACCTACAACGCTCGCCGGGACAACCTGCAGGGGTTCTGGAAGAAACCAGTTCGGCCACACGCACGGGCTCATCGTGGTCAACGCGTTCTACGAGAACGTGAACCGGCACAAGGCCGAGGGACGCGAGCTGGGGGCGGGCGAGGAAGTGGAGAACCTGGTGCTCGAGTTCAGGCCGCGGCCGACGCAGGACATGCTGATCGCATGCCTCTGGTCCAAGTGGACCGGATCGGGTGAGCCGGACCTGCTGTCGTTCACGGCCATCACCGACGAGCCGCCGCCCGAAGTCGCTGCAGCAGGCCACGATCGCTGCATTGTCCCGATCAGGCCAGCCTACATCGACGAGTGGCTGAATCCGGGGGTGACGGACGCCAAGCGCCTCTTTGAGATCCTCGACGACAGGGAGCGGCCCTACTACGAGCACCGCATGGCGGCTTGAGGCGCACCACGAGACCGAATTGGTTCCAGCGCCACCGCCATGCCGAAGTTGCCGACATGTAGCACCTCGCCGCGGAGCGGTGTAAAGTTGCTGCGAGGCTCTCGGCAGGAGCCTGCCGCCCGTCAGTGCGAAGCCGTCATCGGCGCTGCCAGGTGAACTCATTCGACTCTGGTCAACTTTTCGGCCGGGGCAGCGGTTGACGGGCGACGCTGGTACCAATGGCGCTCGTACCCGAGCGTCCACGGCACGACATCCACATCACGGCGTACTGGCACGATCTGCCCACCGGGGAGACAGGCCGTGAGACGTTGGTGATCGTGGTTGACCACCGCCTCGACGAACGCATCGATCGCAGGCAGTTCGCCAACAATCGACACCTGCTGTCCTTCCGCCGCAAGGAGAGCGACCACGTCGAGGGCAAACAGGTCTTCGGAGATCAGCGTACAGCTCGCAGGCTGTGTGCGGCGCAGCCCGCGCGCTGTACTTCATCGACGCAACCGGTCTTCAACCGTACTCGCGGTCATTGGTGTCTCCGATCGAGCGATGGCAGTCGGACCCACTTCCGGGTTCCGACCATGCGAGCACATGGCGCGACCCCGCCTCAGGCGAGCTGGTGATCACCGATGAACCTTATCGCCCCGCCATCTCCAGCCGGGACGCCGAGCGCTTGGCTTGGGCCGAACGACATGGCCTGACGCTTAGTGCCTCGAAATGGCCCGGCATGTATGCGCCAGGGGCAGGGTCGAGCCTGCACCTGCTGGCGCGCGACACGCAACTTGCTCAGCGGGTCCTGGTGAGCACCGACCGACTGCGGGTGTGCCCAGTAGATGAGACATGGACCGGGACCTCTGCGCCGAGCCGGCCGGTATACCGGTCGCCAGTGGAGGCAGCTGGCAGCAAGAGCGTGAGGGCACCGAGGGATCCTCGCGTTGCCCGCTCCACCGCAACGACCACACCGTACGCCCTCGTGTTGTCAGGTCACTCGCGCAAACCCACCGGACGCATGCCGCTTGATGCCCACGATCGAGTGGGCCGCGATCTACGCACGGCGATCGGCAGTGCAGAGTACCGCCCCGGTGTGAGAGAGAGCCTGATCGTGTCCGCAGCGAACTCGACGATTGGGTGCAGGTGGAGTACGACCGTCGGGAACTGGACATGGAGAGTTTCTCCGCGAAGTACTACGGGGCGTTGGGCGCGCGTTTCAGGCGGAGACCGACGGCTGCGGAGCGATCGGCTGTGCTGGAGGCGGTCGAACGGATCCGCGAACAACTCGGGCGACACTACCCTGATTGCGAGCCACGTCGCCGGCTGGATCGACTTATCGATCGCGCAGAGCGTTCGGCGCAGAGTTGGCCCGTCGGCACGGGTTCGAATCCTTCGGCCTAGGGCTGACAACAAGGGAGCCGCTTGGTGGCGCCTTGCGGTCAGTCGGGGTACAAGGGTGGCGGACAGCAGACGACCCAAAGTTGCCGGTCACTTGCCAGGACTGGACGCCTGAAAGTCGCCCTTCGCAGCGCGCCGCTTGCTGTTGTGAATTGGCAGCGGAGGTGTCTGTGGACCCAAAGGATGACTCGCTATGCGAGGAAGTCACCCTCGCCCGGGCTAGCCTCACTGAGGCTCGACAACATGCGCACACATGAAGAAGTTGCCTGGTTTTCCGAAAACGAGCCTGCAGTTCTGGAGCCCTTCCCTTGAAAACGCCAAGCGCTCGAATTCTGCAATACACCTTGTATTTGATTCGAGTACGGTCGCCCGTACGCGTAGAAGCTTAACTTCTGCGCCCTTCAACCAGTTCCGGTCCAGCTGCACCACACGGTCACGGATGACAGCGGCTCGACGCGCAGAGCAACAGCCCGGCCCCGCGCAGCGGGACACGCCCGGTTCGACAGACACCTTGGATCAACGTCCCTGCACCTTCAAACGTCGATGGAAAACATCAGTTCATGTGTTTGCCCACTTGCCGCCACACAGTCAATCAAGGTGTGGCCGGCGAATCGAAACGACCACCCGGTCGGAAGGCACATCGCGACGAGCCAAGCGAGGTTGCGGTGCGTGAGTTCGCGGACGCTGTATTGGCCGAAGGACTCGCCCTCGGCTGGTGCTGAACTGCCAATCTGCCAGCCGGTGAACTCGCTTTCGGTCTCGGCAAAGCGATGACCAAATACAGATGTGGAGTTCAGCGCAGATTCCGCGACGCGGACATACTGTTGCCCGTGAACGGGCTGGGGAACCAAGTCCAGCGCACGCATCAGTCGCTCTTGGGCAGCAAACACTTGGTCGGTTGTTGCCACACCGGGAACGAATCGGACAGCGTCAGGGGCTGAATAGTCGGGCTCGAAGACCTGCACCTCCTTTCCTTGAGCCTTCAGCCTTAGCGTCGCCCAGTCCAATTCCACCTCGACAGTTTGACCGGTGACAAGCGCTGAAGCTGGAGCGTTTAGGCGGTCGAACCACGCATGCGCGCCTTCGATCTCTGTATCACTGACATCGGCGCTCAAAGTCCTGCCCGAGGGCAGATGCATGTTGAGTTTCATGGTGACAGGAATCGGTTGAACATTGCTTCAATTGCCGCTCGCGCGCGTACATCCGCCGCGCGCAAGGCCTTAACGATTTCGGTCGGCAGCGGCTTGCCGTTGGCGGCACGAGCGGCAATCCAATCGTCCACCGATAGGTTCAGTTTGGAACTGTTGGCCTCGGGCGTCAGTGGCAGGTAGTTCTCGGGCACTTCGAGCAGTATCGCGTCGCGCTGCAGTGGCGTGAGGCGCGCAAAGCGCGGGTCGCGCGCGATCTCGGAACGAGACATGATGTGGTCGGTTGCCCAGTCCGCAGTATTCATTGGCTGACCTGTTGTCACATCAATCGGTTTGCCGTCGATCGGCCGGAGCGCTGGTTCGAGCTGCGCTGCGTTCGCGAGCGCCGTGGGCCGGGCGGTGGCGCCGGGCGTGGCGGCGGCGACTTGATCACTCAGACTGCGCGTAAGGCCTTCGGTTTCGGTTTGAAGGCGTTTCAGCGTTCTTGCCCGTTTGATCACCAGATCGTGATACGGCCTGCCGTCTGGCGTGCCGGTCGGCGGCACCATGCCCCCCCTGCGACCAGCCGAAATCTGTTCGCGCGAAAAGCCACCGGGCGGGTTGAGTTCGTTCTTGATCTGCTCATCCAGAGCGGCAATCTCCTGCTCGATCTTGGTCAGCTCCGCACCACCACGTGCGACGGCATCACGCTCCTGCAGGGCTGCCGCCTCGCTGCGTTCGAGGGGCTTCAATCCGGCCTGTGCCCGGCGCAGATCGGCCTCGGCACCCTTGACCAGCGCCTTCGCGTCCTTGCCACCACCCGCCTCGCTGGCAAGTTCGTTCGCAGCGTCCAGATCGGCCTGCGCCTTCGCCACTTTGCGCGCGCCAGATTGGCCTCATTGTTGGCGCTGGCCAGCGCGACTTCGGTTTGCGCCAGGCGTTGCGCGGCCCGCGCCGTGTTGGGCGTAACCGGCAGCTTGGGCGCTGGCGGAATCACCACCGGCGGGCTCGGCACTGTGGCGCCAGGCGTTTCCGATAATGGTTGGGGGGCTTTCGGTGCCGCTAAGCCTTTCGTTGGCTGCGCGGCCGGCAGCGCTGGCTTCGGCAATGCACCGGCCAGGGCTGGCCCCGATGCATTGGCAAGCGCGTTCGCGGGTGTACCGCTCAACGCCGGTGTGCCGCCGGTCGGTTGAACCGGAACCATTGCGCTACCACCTGATGGCACGGCCGGCTTCGGCAACCGCACCGTGGCCAGCCCTGTGGGCGCAGCCTTGGGATAGACCCAGGAGTTGGTCAGCGGATCGAAGGTCATCACCAGGTCCGTCAGCGGCGGCGGCGGTACGGCGACCAGGCTGCCACCGACCGGCTGAAGCACCATCAGGCCGGGCTGGGTGACGCCGACCTTGCCATTGCTCACGCTGAACTTCAGCTTGGTGATGGTCACGATCTTCATCGGTCCCTCGGGGGTGTTAATGATGCTGCCCACGAGCTTGTCGTTGGCCAGTTCCACCCCCCGCATTCCGCCCAGGCCGCCCATGACGATGCCCATGGGAATGGCAATCGCCCAGTCCTTGCCTTGCGGCATGCCCTGGTTCCAGATCGCCTTCGCCGCCGGACTGTTGAACTCATCCTCCAGCCCCTTGGTCAGCACCGCCTGCACGCCCAGCGCCGCGGTGGCCGAGAGGCCGCCCGGAATCGCCCCCGCTACGAAGCCGTAGCGCAAGGTCGTGGACGCCAGCCCGGTGGCCTCGGCGCCGAGCACGCCGAGGCGGCTGGTCGCCATGCCGGCGCCACGCGTCACCGCGGCGATCAGCAGCGCGCGCCACGCCGCCTTGTGCAAGATGCTCTCGCCTTCGTTCCAAGAGATGTCGCCGCGCGTATAGGCCTGCGAAACCGCCGTGGCGGCGTCGTGAAAGCCCATCGACGCCAGCTTCTCGCCGGCATCGACGAAGGCCACGCCGAACGCGCCGACGAAGGCCAGCGCACCGGGCACGTAGTGCAGCCCGCCTTTGTCCCACTGCTCCGAGCCGGCGCCGGCCAGCCAGGTGCCGGCGCGCTCGTTCATCATGCCCAGGCTTTCGCCGGCAGGGTTGGCATCGTGCCATGCGGTGGCGGCAGCGACGGCGGGTGCCAGCATCTGCTGCAACACCTGAAAGCGGATCGTCGCGCGATGCACTTCGCTGGCCATGCCGCCAGCCAAAGGCTCGAATTCGCGCACCACCTTTTCGTCGCCACGCACCCGTGCATCGAGATTGCGCACTTCGTTCAGCGCATGGTCGGCCGGGTTCAGCAGCACATCGGTGCCGACCCGCGCGACCAGCGGCGTCAACTCGGTCAGTTCGGCGTTAATGCTCTCCAAGACCTTCGTCACCGCCGGATCGGGCCCGGTGGCGGCCGCCGCGACCGAGCCCTGCAGCTTGGCCTTGGCCTGGATCTGCCGCTTCAGCTCAAGGTTTTCGCGGTACAGGCGCTGGTTGTATTCCTCCGAGTTCATCATGAACTCGGCCTCCTTCTCGTTACCCTGCATCCGCGCGCGCAGTTGCTCTTGGTCGAGCCTGGCGATCTCGGCTGCCGAGAGCGGCTCGCATTGGATGCCGATGGCCGCCGCCGGGCCAGCATGCACCGGGGCGAGCGTGCCGCTCACGGCAGCCTGTGCCGCCGCATCGGCCGCGGCTTCGTGCGCCGGGCCACTGGCGCGCCCCGCACCGCCCGCGCCTTGCTGCACGACGTGCGCGAGTTCGTGCGCGATTAAGCGCCGCCCGGCGAGCGTGCCCGGGCGGTAGAACTCCCTGTTGAACACGATGTCGCGACCCAGCGTGAAGGCCCGTGCCAGCTGGCCATCGGCGAGACGGTGTGCGCTGGCGTGATTGTGAACGCGCACGTCGGCAAGATCGGCGCCGAAGCGCTGCTCGTGCTCGGCACGCAGCGCCGCCGGCAGAGGCGTGCCCTCGCCGACGAGTCCGCGCACGCCACCCAGCAACTGCTGCATGCCCCGGTTGCCCACCGTGGTCTGCAGGCGCTGAAGTTCGTCGGGCTGCTGCGGTTCGCGCGACACGCCGACATCGCGCCGGCTGCGCGGGTGATTGCGCGGCACCTGAAGCTGACGATGCGAGTCGCCCGCGGCCACGGCTTACTCGATCTCGATGCGCCGCTGGTGCGCCGCCAGGCGGAGGCTGTCGGGCAGCTTCCTGCGCTTGAGCACCTTGTCCAACTGCGCAGCGCCGCCGCGCTCGACCACGGCCGCCAGTTCGTAGCGGTGGTGCTCGGCGTCCAGGCCTACTGCCCAACGGTCGATCAACACGGCCTCGTCCTTGCGCGACAGGTCGGCGTGGCGGATCAGGTTCACGCGCAACAGCACGTCGCCGCTCTTCCACAGTGGCGCAGCGAGCTGTTCGATGTACTCCGGGTAGTCCCTGCGAATCAGGGCGACGACCTGCGGCCAGCAGTCGTTCGGCAAGGCATCGAAAGCCTGCATGAAGCGCTGCAGCTTGGCGTCGCGGGATTTTGTCAGGCCGGCTGCGGACCAGGCTGCGCGGGCGGTGTCTCGTTGATGCATGATGCTTCTCCGTCGCAGACGCGTCGCGCTTCAGAGGAACGCGACTGTGGCGCGCCCTGTGTCGAGCTCGCCGTCGATATCGTTCGCGCTGATACGCACTCGGTCGATGGTCTCGGGCACCGATCGCAGCGAGATCTTCGCCAAGCCACCCTTCGCCTGCACGATGCCGCCCGGCTCAGACAGGCGGCCGCGCTGGGTCGAGACCTTGATGCGGCCGTTGAAAGTGTCGTCGGGCTTGCCGGAGGACTGGACGACGCGAATCTCGATGTCCACCGAGTCCTCGCCATCTCCGCGGATTTCGGCCCGCGACAACTTGAGGTCCAGATGGTCGCGCGGCACGAGTTCTTGCCGCTTGGTGTGCACGCGTAGGCCCGTGCGCGACCTCAGCGTGGCTGCATCAACGGCGAGGACCTTGACCTTCGTGCGCGCCCTCTCGTCGAGCGACAGACCGCATGCGGCGACTACATCCGTGTCACCGAGGGGCACGGACTTGCCTGTGTCGCCATCAATGCGCGTATGAGTGCCTAGGATCCGGCCGGTCGAGATGTCGTAGATCACGTAGCTGGTGCGTTGATTCATCATGGCTCCTAGAACTCGGGAAATACGACACACGCTGCGATGCAGTCAACATTGACGAAAGAGCGCAAGCGAAATGTGATTCGCGAAGCGGTTCCTTGAAATACGGGAGAGCGACAGTTCGCATCGTCGCCGTCGGGGCCGATCTGCGCACCGCCGAAGATATAGCCGAAGGAACGAAAGTCTTGCCCATCGACCCTATAGATCTCGGCTGCGATGACATCTGCGTTGTCGAAAGGGTCTCGAGGGTCTATGTATGCCACCGTGACGTAGGCTGTCATTGCACGTGCCGAGCCGAAGGCGATATCGAGTGTTGCCGTCGGGTTGGTGCCGTTCGTGAACAACCAGTCCACACGAGCCCTCGATGCGTCCCCAGGGTTGAAGTGCCGGTGCAAGTTGGTGAGGCTGCCGTTGGTCAACTCAGGCAGGTACTTGAGCAGGGCATGCCCGACCCCCGCATGGCTGCCCGCCGGGTCGCGCAGCAAGCCGCGAAAGATCACATCCCCCGTCGCACCGTCCACGCGCATCGACGGCTGCCCCGCTGCGTCCATCACACGAATGTCGCCCTCGTTGCCGTTGGCACCGATCGTGAGCGACGCGGTGGAGCCGTCCACCACGAACACGCGGCGGTTGTGGCCGTCCATGACCACCACGTCGCCCTCGACGCCCTGAGTGCCCAGCGTAATGTTGCCGTGCGCCGTGTCGATCACCACAGTCTCGGTACCGTTGGCGGCGCGACCTACCACCAGGTCGGCGCCGAAGGCCACCTTAGCGATGTTGCCGCCGTCGCGCTTGAACTCGATCTGGTCGGTGGCGCCCGGCACTTTCACTTCCAGGCCACCGGCTGCGCGCGCACGTAGCTCGGCGGTGAAAGTGTTGTCGGCCTTCAGGTTGAGGGCGCCGCTCGTTGTCTCGCCGCGCCAAAACTTGAGGATGCCCGCGGGCAGTCCGGCTTCGCGCCGCCGCTCGTGGGTCAGCGCGGTCACGTTGCCGGCGTTGAGGGTGATGCGGCCGAGCAGGATGCGCGTGCCGTCATCGGTGGCATCGTTGATGCCTGCGGCCAGCTCGAGCTTGAGCCAGGGCGTGTGCAGCATCTGGAAGATGGTCTGGTTCGACGAGTTCCAGAGGTCGGCATCGAAGGTCTCGCGCCACCGCACGCTCACAAAGAACGAGCCGTTCAGACCTGCCGTTGGCAGCACAGCACCGCTGGCAAGCACAGGGGTCAGATTGGGGGCGACCGCTGGGTTGTCGGCGTCGGGGCCAATCTCGGCCTTGCCTGTCTCCGCGAGTGAAATATGTCGTCCCGCCGTGTCCACTGCAATGCCGGGCAGAACATGCACACCGGGTTGGTTGAGGGTAGCCGAGATGGCCATGCCTTCGCCGATGCCCCAGTCGTGCAGTCCCGATCCGTGCACGCGCTCGAGCGGTTGGGCGTACTTGACCTGATCGACCATGGACTCGGAGTGCGCAGTCGCCCCTGTGCGCACCGGGGGGGGAATGGTGGGAGCGGTGGGATCGGTGTAGATAGTGCGGACCATCGGTTCGCTTGCCATGAATGACTCCTTCGATGTCAGACCGACGAGATGACGGTCCAGAGGGTGTGCGCCGGCTTGCTCCGATCGACGATGTCGCGGATGTTTCCGACAATTCTTCGGCGTTCCAAAATGCTTGCCGGGCGCTGCTTTGAGAAGTGCACGACCGCCGCGAACTCGTGGTCAAGGGCGCGCCAAACCCGAGGATCGAGCGGAGCCACTTCGGGCTCGCCGGCATCGGCGATGAATACGTTCTTGCCATCGAAGACCATGCCGCAGGGCACCACCATGCCCTGCGATTCACTGGCGCGCGTGATCACCGGTGGCACCTGCGTTGTGTCCACCCAGTACAGTGCAGCCGGCTCGGCGATCTCGCGGGTGTACGGATCGAGCGGGTCAGGCGTGAGCGGCTTCAAGCCCGCATCAAGCACTAGCAGCAGGCCAGGTTTGTACTCGACCACACCGGTAGGCGCGACCAGGGGGTTGTCGCCGGGAAGCACGGCACCCAGCAGCGGTGACTCGACCCACACGGCAGCGGCGCGGTTCACATGCACCAGACTCGCTGGCGTGGGCGCGGCCTGGTTGCCGCCATCTCCGATCACCAGATCGCCGCCGCCGGGGCCGCTGGCCAACAGGGTGAGTGAGAAGGGCGCGACTACCTGGGCCAGCACGTGCGCCGTGGCGACAAGCGGCGCAATCTGCACATCGACCACGCGTGGCGCATTGGCCAGGTTGCCGCGGTCGAGGATGAGCAAATGGCCGTTGCCGTCGAACACCATGGCAACCGGGTTGATGAGCCCGAGCTGCGCCTTGCTCGCCAGTGCTGTCACCGGCGCGAATCCAGGCGATGGCAGCCGGTACAGAGCCGTCTGGGCGGGCAGGGCCACGTTGTCGAGCACGTACAGGTTCCACGGAGCCAGGGTGTCGATGGCCACCGCCTTTGGGAACACCGGTGCGCCCGGATTGGCGGGGATCCAAGGCGTCGGGCCCACAGGCCGAGGCAATGGCGGTGCGCCGCCGAACTCATATCGGCCTGGCGGCACGATGGCCCATACAGCCTCATCGACGTCGGTGCGCCAGTAGGCGGGCGTACCCGCGTCGCCAAGATAGAGCGTGCCATTGGGCGCACGCGCGATGCACTCCGGCCGCATCAGCCCGCCATGCACCAACGAGTCGTCGGCGCGCGCCACCGGGCCGTGGCCGATCAGCGTGTCGATGCTCGCAAAGCGGCCCAGCATCGGCGTGCACGTCAGGACCCTTGCGCCTTCGTCGATCGCCACCCGCGGGCGCTTGTCGGAGATCGCATACAGGTCGAGGTACTTGTAGAGGCCATGTCTTAGGCCACGCTGGCGGTAAATGCCAACGATCTCGGACGTGACCTTGCGGCGCTGGTATTCGTCCCAGATCGCCGGGAACTCGAGCGACACCCACGACGCAAGCCAGGGTAGGAACTCGACGGGCGTGGTCCAGGGATTGAACAAGCGGTGCAGGCGGCCGATGACCTCGCCCACCGCGTCGTGGTCGACCGGCGTGCCGCCGGGGCCGGTGTGCCGTGTCGGGACCCCGTCGTCGATGCCGGTGAGCATCTTCTCGAAGATGCGCAAGGCTGCGCCGAGCGAGAAGGCGGGCGCATCGGGCTCGGCCTGCCACAGCACGGGCGGCAGAAAGCGGAGGTAGCTGCTCTTGTCGGCCATGGCCACGCGCTCAGTTGACGACCAGTGAGGTCACCGTGTGTCCCGTGGGCGCCAGCGCGGAGCATACGAGCTCGTAGTCGGCCAGCCGCACCGCCGCACCCGGCACACCGAGGGAAAGCGAGAACGGGCGCTCGCGGAGGTCATCCCACACCCCGCCGGGGCCGAGCGGCGGCTGGTGGTAGACAGGCACCTGAGCCTCGATGGCCACCTTGGAAATGAAGCCCTCGTTGTCGGCCGGCGCGATGGCCTTGAAGAGATCGGCGATGTACACCGCCTGCCCCACCTGCCAGCCGGTGCCATCGCGCTCGTCTCGTGGGCTGCAATCGCGGCCGCCGCGCGTCGGGTGCAGAAATTTCCCGATCCAACTACTTGTGCGGGCTACCACCGCTGCAGCGCTGGCGACCACGCCGTTGTCGATGGCGCGCTGGAACACCGTCACCTCCACAGTGGCCTTGATAGGTACGTAGCGCGGCCCGCTGACGATGAGGTGCGCCGTCACCGCGCGGCGGCGGTCCAAGTAGCGTCGTACTTCGTGCACCAGGTCCTCGCTCGGTTGCGGTCGGGGCTCGGCTGGGCCGTAGTCGGGCACGACAACGAGGTTGACGTTGCCCGACGCGCGGTCGAGCGCACCGAAGGTCCAGGGGTCGTCCTTCCGCCAAGCTGGTGGCGCGCCGGGGCCGGCCGCGATATTCATGCGCGGCTCCAGGCAGCGCACGATGGCAACATCGGTGGTGGCTTCACGCGCGAGGAACTCGTAGTCTTCTGCGGTAACGGCGCGGTAGCGGTTGCGCAGCACCTCGGGTGCGCGGCGCTTGGTCTCTTCGATCGCCTCTTCGTCGGAGCCGCCGAACGAGGACGCGAGGTTGATCACATCCACGATACCGGGGACTGGCGTACGCAGCTGGTTGATTGCGCCGGCACCCACATTGCCGCTGGTGCCGCCGGCCACGTAGCGGTAGGACGTGGCCACCACGGCTGCGCCGGCCGGGGGCATCGAGCCATGGCCGGTCGGGTTGAGCGTAGCGTCGTGGTTACCGAAGCTCACTTCGCCTGTCACTGGGTCGAGCCGATACACCGTTCCGGGGCCGTACGCCAGCTCGTCAACCAGCGTCCACGCCACGCCGCCGACGGTAACGCCCAGGTGGTCGTAGGGCGTGTCGGTGTCCAGTCGCTTGAACAGGGGCTGGTTGCGCAACTCGAAAGGCTGGAAGGCCTTGCCGGTGCCGGTGCCCAGCACCTCGGGCGCCGGAATCGTCAGCGCGTTGAACGAAGACGCGGCATTGAACAGGATCGCCTCGATGCCCACATTGACGGAATCCGCAGTCGGGTTGAAGATCAGAAGTCCCGTCCAGAACAGCGGATCGGCCACCTGATCGGCGGGCGTCGCCGGACCGAAGGGGGCAGCCCATGTCGCGGGAATCTGGCTCGCCCAGTCGGCCGGCACGACGAAGCGCATGACACCATCGTGAGTAAGGCTGTCGGTTTCATCAACGACGCCGGGGATCTGGGTCCATGTGCTGGGTACGCCGGCGGCACGTGAGTAAAGCCAGAAGACTTGCACCTTGGAAAGCTGGGTAACGGGGTCGATCTCCACCGGACGCGTCATCCGAAACGTCAGACGGATCTCTTGTGCCACGGCGCTGTCAAAGCCAAGTGCCAGCATGCTGGCCTGTGATGGGGGCAGCGTGATCAGTTCGCCAATTGCCGGCGGCACTGAGAAGTCGCGCGACACGTTTGTGAAGACAGCTTTGGTGAAGCGCAGCACCGTCTTCAGCTTCGACGGCAGTACCGTGATCGCTTCATCCGTCTCGAAGATGATCGGCGGATCGGCCTCGCTGGCGCGGGTCTGCGCCTGCGTGCCCTTTGGTACCACCACAGGCGCTCCTGGTGCGGCGGCAAAAGTCAGGAACGCGCGCGCTGGCGTCTGCGGGTCGCGGGTGACGCCAAGCAGATTGAGGAAGGCGATGTAGTTCTTATCTGGTACGCGGTTAAGTCGGTAGGTAAGGCCTTCGACCAGGAAGGCGAACAGCTCTATGAGCGTCATCCCCACGTCGCTCGGGTTGTGGTCGGTCCACTGCGGCGCGTAAGTGGGGATCAAGGCGCGCGCGTCCGCCACCAAGTCCCTCCAGGTCCGGTCGTCAAGGTTCGGCGCCAACAGGCGGCCACGCTCAGAGTCGTTCATGCGGGCCTCGGCTCGAGATAGAAGGGATAGACGAAGCTCTGCGTGAACTGCGTCGCCTTGATGCGATAAAGGATGCTGATGCGCATGACGCCGAGCTGCCGCTCGGTGAGGTCGCGATTGACCACGACCTCCAGCACCTCGATGCGCGGCTCCCAAAGTGCCAGGCCTTCGGCCACGTAGTGGCGCGCGACATTGGCGGTGGTGTCGTTGTTCGGAGCGAACACCAGGCTCTTGAGGTTGCAGCCGAAGGTCGGCCGCATTTGCCGCTCGCCGAACTGCGTTCCGAGGATGATGCGGATCGACTCCTCGATCTTGCGGACGCCGGCCGATTCTTCGAAGCCGCCGGTCATGCCGATGCGGGCCGACTGCAGCGGTCGCCCGGCGCCGTCTTGCCAGGTGGGGAAGGCCATTCCGCGGCCCAGGTATTCGTTGTTCATGCTGTGTCGTCTCGGAAAGCCGCCGGCGATCAGATGGCGATCAGCTTGGACTGACCGGGCGTGACCGACAGCGATCCGCCGGGCGAACCCGCAGCGGTCGCCGCCAGCGATCCGAGCAGCACGGGCAGGTTGCCGACCTTCAACTTGGTGGCCTTTCCGCCAGTGATCGTGACCAGGCTGCAGGCCACATTAGTCGCCGGTGGCGGCACAATCGGGCAACCGGCCACCGAACCTAGGCCCGTGAGCACGGGCGCTGCCGTCGTGCCCACGGTGAGCTTGGGTGCCGTCACCGGGCCGGCAACTCCCGGCGTGTGCGGGCACTTGACGATGTCGGTGGCAATGAGAACGGCGGGCATGACGGCACCTCAGGAGACGTTCATTGACGAGGACACTTTCACGTTGACGCTCACAGCCTCGATGCTGATCGTGGTTGCGGCCTTGAGCGTCATACTCGTCACCGCGGTGATGGCGACCGAGCCATCGGACTTCATGACGATCTCGCTACCGGCCATATCTTTCAGGCTCAGCTTGCCGGCGCCGGGCGTGTCGTCGAGCCGGATCTCGTGGCCGGCCGCAGTCTTAAGCACTCGCACGTAGTTCTTGCCCGTCACGTTTGATGCCGGCGGCAGGTGCTTGCCGTTCCACAGCGACGACAGCACGATGGGCTTGGCAAGGTCACCGTGTTCGAAAGCCACCAGCACCTCGTCGCCGATCTCGGGCAACAGGAATAGGCCAGTGCCGTCGCCCGCCATCGGCGAGGCGCAACGCGCCCATCCGCTCTCGACCTTGTCCGACAGCCACGGATATGAAACCTTGACTCGTGCCAGCGGCGGCCCTTCGGTGGGATCAACGTGGTTGGCCTCCACCTTGGCCACGGCGACGCCGTAGAAGCGCTCGCGGGTGTTCGGCGAGGGCCGCTCAACGATCGACTTTCGCAAGAGTGAGAGCAGCACCGTGCCGCCGCGCTGCGTGACCTCGAAGCTGGTACGGTAGCCGTTGTCGCCCACGGTGTGGGTGACCTTGCGCAGCCGGTACATGCCGCTGAAGCGCTTGCCTACACCGCGCACCTCGATCATCTGCCCCGCCTTGAGCTCGGGCAGGCCCACGCAGTTGCCGCTACCTTCGTACAGGCCTTCGAGGATGTCCTGCAAAATCGACTTGGCCAGCACCACCGCGTCGATCGGCGACTCGACTGGCTGGTTACGCACCACGTTCTTGCCCAGCGACAGCAGCATGTCGCGCGCACTCGTGCCCAGGCGCTCGAGCAGGTTGTCGAGATCGAGGTCGGGCGCCATCGCGAAAGCGACGATGGTCTGCGCCAGTTCCTCGTTGTACCCGCGCACGATCTGCATGCCCGCGAGCCCCGAGTTGGACAGCCGCGGCGAAAATGATGAAAGGTTCTTGCCCCATTCGAGTACGACCGCCTCCAACTGCGGGCGCGGAAACTGGAAGTACAGCTTGTCCCAGTGCACGTACACGTCGAAGAAGTTCGCGCGCGCGCGATCCTTCAAGAACGCCATGTCGCTGCCGCTCTGGATGATCTTCTTGCGGTGGAAGATGGGCGACGGATCGACGACCGGGATCAGGCCGGCCTCGGCCGCGATCACCGCCGCGATCACGCTGTCGGGCACGTACTGGAACTGGCGGTCGCCTTGCCCGTTGCGCAGTCGGTGCGAGAGGTCATAGCCGCAGATGCGTAGTGTGGGCGCGCCGCTCTCGGGGAACGAGGGCTCGATCGAGGTGATCTCGCCCAGCATCATGGGCGTGAGATCGCCGCCGTAGCCAATGTGAACCTCAACCGTCTTGCCCAGATCAAAGAGCGCGGAGTCGATGAGCTGGTTGTTCGCGTTGCGCAGCACCAGCGTAAACATGTCCGCGAGGTCGAGGTTGTTGTCCACCTGCAGGCTGATGACCTGGTTGGACACATCAGCCGCCAGGGTCACGCCGCTGATGCGAACGTCGAAGGCCGGTGCGTAGAAGCGAGCGTTCATCGCTGCCCTCCCTGCGGGACCTGCAGCGTGATGCCGGGCGGAATGTTCAGCGGGTCGTCGATGCCGTTGGCCTCAGCCACCTCGCGCCAGCGCGCCGGGTCGCCCAGCACCGCGGCCGCGATCGCGCTCGCGGTTTCACTGCGCACCACGTTGTGCAGGGTCGGCGGCCCGATGAAGAGGCCGCGTTCAATCGCGATCTCGACCCGCACGAACTCCTGGAAGCGCACTGCGATGGTCGAGCGCACCGGAGTGCCGTCGCGCCTGAACATGGTGAAGCGCTGCGACGCGTCGACCAGAACGCACTGGAAGTTGAGCTGCCCCATCGAGAACAGCAGCACCGGAGGCGCTTTGGTGAGCGGCTCCTTGTCGAGCAGCTTCACCAGCGGGCCGGTGTGCGAGCGCACATCCTGGTCGGCTTCGTAGCTGTCAAAGAAGAGGTCCATCGAAAGCGTGCGCGCCTTCCCGCGCACGTACTGAACGGGCGGTGCGTCCAGACCGGGGATGCCGACCTCGGCGAAGTTGTTGCCCTGCTCCAGGCGTAATTCGTCGGGGTTGTACATGACCTGGAAGCGCTCCGTGGTCGATGTGTTGGTGATCGTCGCCTTGGCCAGGCGTGCGAGGTCCATCGCGTCAGCCTCCGCGTTCCATGTCGGCGCGGATCTGGCTCATCAGGTCGCGCATGAGGGTCTGGCGCATGGCCTCCATGTCCATGGCCGAGCCGGACGGGGCGGTGTCGACCGCACGGTCGGCGCCCGCCCTCATCGGGCGCTGTGCCGTCGGAGCGGTCATGGCGGGCGCGGCAGTGGGCAACACAAACGCTGCCGCAGGAGGCGGGGCGAAGCGATGCGGCAGGTCGGCCGGCATGCTGCGCAACGCCGCGCGTTCAAAGGCATGGGCCGACGCTTCCTCGGCCGCCAGCGCCGACGCGCCGGTTCGCTGCCAGGGCGCGTCGGGCCGCGTTGCGTGCTCCACATGCACGGCTTCGTGGGCCAGTAGCGCGAAGCCTCGCGAGTCGTGCGGCTGGTAGCGGCCGCGGGCGAAGTACACGTCGGTGCCGACCGACACCGCATCGGCGCCGTGGTCGCGTGCCAGCCGGTGGGCTTTGTCGTCGTCATGCACGCGCACCCGGTCGACCGCAGGGCCGACCTGAGAGCGCAACCGTTCACGCACGCCATCGGGGAGAGCCAGTGTCTCGTCGACGCTCGGGGCACCCGTGGCCGGCGCATCGACACGGCGCAGGTCGGTGGCCTCGACGCGCACAAAGCGGTCGGGCCGCGCGAGTGGCGCCTGTTCAACCCGCTCCAGCACCTCGCTCAGCGGCGCAAGCCACGCGGGCGACTGCTGCTTGGCGGCGCGCAGCGCGCGCGCAGCGGCCTCGAGCCGCGGCCCGAGCGGGGTCATCTCGGGAATGAAGCCGGGCTTCACGCGGCCTCCTTCTGCAGTTGCAGCACGGCGTGCAACCAGCGCCGCCGCTCGGCGTGGTCAAGGTCCATCAGCTCCTGGTGGGTCCAGTGAACATGGCGTGCGAGCATGGCTACCTCCCTGGTGACCCGGTTCAGGGGGTAGCCACGAATCCCCCCGGTACGTGCACCGGCTGGAAGTGATGCCCGCACTGCGGGCACTGCGCATCGTCATCGTCGTGCGCCAATCCGTTGATACGGTTGTACGTGTGCTGCAGGTACGAGAGGTCTTCGGTAAACAGGCCTTCGATTACGCTGGGGTTGATGTCGGTCAGCGTGCCCAGCCGCATCACCACCCGCGACAGCAGGATGACGATGAGATAGGCCGAGAAGTCGCGCACTCGCGGGTCTTTCAGCGGCATCAACTCGTCGGCCGCGGTGGCCAGGCGCATCACGCCCTTGCGGTGCAAGGTGCCAGATGCGTCGACGTAACCCTTGGGCAGCTCGAACTCGTATTCGGTGATGAACATGCTCAGGCCCTCGCGATGCCTTCGTGGCTCAGCACCAGCGTGTCGACCGCGATATCGTTGCCCTTGGCATTGAACGCGGCGCCCTCCCACTTGCTCGGCCAAGCGGCCACGAAGTTCCAACGCGCCACCTCGGCGCGGTTGGCGAGGTCGTAGACGACGACCGAGCCATTCTTGCGCGCCACCGTGCCGTGGATCACCTGCTCGCGCCACTTCCACAGCTCCTTCGAAGCCGACAGGCCCCACTTGAGCGTGATGTCGGTGTAGGTGGTCTTGCCCGGCAGCTTGCGCACCGTCGTGTTGTCGCCGCCCTCGCGGGTTTCGATCACCTCGGTGGTGGCGCCCAGACCGCTGCATTCGATGAAAGTGCCTTGCGCTATGCCGTCGATCTCGACCAGGAAGTTGAAGTTGCGAAAGGGGTCGATGCGTTGTCCGGTTTCGGCCATGGCGGGCTCCTCAAAGGTTCATGAGACAGGTTTCAGGATTCGCTGGGCTGGGATCCGCCGTCCCACATCGCAATGCGCACGACGACAAACTCCGCGGGGCGCACCGGCGCGATGCCGACTTCGACGATCACTTGGCCGAGTGCGCGCACCGACGCCGGGTTGAGTTCCTCATCCACCTTCACGTAGAAGGCTTCGGATGCGGTCTTGCCGAACAGCGCGCCGGAGCGCCACACCCGGGTGAGGAACTCGGTGATTGTGCGGTCGAGCTTCTTCCACAGTACTTGGTCGTTGGGCTCGAAAACAGCCCAGCGGATGCCGCGCTGAATCGACTTTTCGACGAAGAGAAACAGCCGGCGCACGTTGATGTAGCGCCACGGCACCTCGTCCTTGGGCGCCGTCGTTCGAGCGCCCCACACTATGGGACGCTGGCCCGGGAAGATGCGCAGCACGTTGATACCTTCGATGTTGATCTCGCCCTGGTCGGCGTTGCTCAGCATCGCGCCCAGGTCGGCGGCACCGGTGATGTACTCGTTGGCCGGCGCCTTGTGCACGCCACGCTGGTTGTCGCTGCGCGCGTAGATGCCGGCCATGTGGCCCGAGGGCGGTACAAGCAGCAGGTCCTCGCCGCTGCGGCTCAGCGGGTCGTTGATCCAGACCCAGGGGTAGTACAGCGCCGCGTAGCCGCGCGCCGAGAGCACCGCGGCGCGCTGCACGAGCAACGCGCTGCCGGGCATGATGGGCGGCTTGGCGGTGGGGTCGCCGTCGAGGATCGCGATGCGGTCGGCCATGTTTTCGCAGTGCGCCACCACAGCCGCTTGCACGCTGGCATCGACGCGGCCGGGCACGCAGACCATGTTGACGTCTTCGATCTTCTCGAGGGCGGTGAGTGCTACCTGGTAGTGGTTCAGGCCGACGGCCGCAGGGTTGTCGTTGACGCCGAGCGGCACCGGCGCGGTGTCGCCGATGACGGCGGGCCGGTTCTGCGGCGGCGTCTGCACGCCGGGCACCGGCGCCGGCCCCACGCTGACCCACGATGAACTCACAGCGCGCGCGAAATAGTGGCTGTGGCGCGGGTCCATCGAGAGTTGCGCGAAGGTCTCTGTCGGAAACAATGGCTTCTTGATCACGAGCGTGAATTCATAGGACGCGATCACCGTGGCTGCGTCGGCCAGGTCGAGCGTATAGGCCTTGGTTAGCCCGTTGGCGAGCACGACCGCGTCGGCCTGCAGCTTTTCGATCACGACGTCTTCGGTGTTGACGCCCTGCGTGAGGCTGAGTGCCGTGCCGGGCTCCATGCCGTCGGTCTTGTCGACCCGAAAGCGCTTCTGCCCAATGGCCAGATCGGCGATGCGGAGGATGGCGTTCGCCGCCACAGGCGCCGCCACCACCGCCGAGAGTGTGATCTGGTCGCCGGCAATGCGCACGATGCTGTAGCGTGTTGCGGCGCCGGCCACGGTGACCACGTCGTCCACGCGGAACTTTGCGGCGTCGGCAATCGCGGCCAGCGTGACCAGCGTGGTCGCCGGCCCCGCCTTGAGCGGGGCACGCCACTTGAGCACGTTGACGCCCGCCACCAAGCCAGGCGCCGCATCCTGCACAGCGATGGTGACGTTGTTGCTGTCGACGCCGTCCTTCAGCGCCTCCGCACGCAGCGCGTTGCCGGGAACGCCGCCGCGGTCGAGCAACGTCCAAGCGGCGCGCGAGGCAGTGCCCACCCGCGCTACGTAGGCCACCGTGCCGCCGTTCTCGAAGAAGCCCCGCACGGCGTGCGGCAGGTACAGGCGCGGCGTGGCGCTGAACTCGCCGAAGATCGTCTTGTACTGCGTCCAGTTGGTGATCTTCATCGGCACACCAACCGGTCCGTCGAGGGCGGGGCCGAGTAGTGCTGGCGTACTGGTGCCCACGCCCTCGATCGGGCCAGTGGCCGGTTGCTCTTCGATGTACACCGCGGGGTATTTGTAGCTCAGCGCCATGGTGAACGCTCCTGTTAGAGGGGGGACCAAATGGATGTCGTACGAACCCGCAGTCAGCGGCACCGGCAGGGGCTGGGAGGCCTCTTTGAAACCCGTGGCGCGCACCCGCAGCGTGTAGAGACCAGGCACCACGTGCTGCACGACGAACTGCCCGGTGGTGTCGGCCACCGCCAATTCGCCGGTCTCGTCGATGCGCACCCAGGCGCCGGCCACGGGCGTCGCGGCCGGACCGCCGCTCCACACTGTTCCGCCCACCGCGTACAGCGGGTCTGCGGGGGGAATGAGTCGCTCGGCATCGCCGTCGCGCGAGCCCACACGGGCCTGCACGCTGGTCGCAAGCGGGCCCACGTCGCCGGCCTGGTAGTCCAGTGCGATCGAGACACCGTACTCGAGCGAGGGCCGCAACTGCCCGCCGATCGCGTTCCAGAAGTCACCCGAGTTGCGCGCCGAGTCGGGCTGCGCGATCTGTGTTGGCAGCGGCAGCTTCTGGCCGACGAGCGTGCCGATGAGTGCGGGGCGCGGGAATTCTGGGTAGCGCAAAAGCACGCGCAGCACAGCGGCGAGCAGGTTGTGCTCGTCCAAGTGGGGGTCGATACCGGGCGTGACCTCGCTGGGGCTCCACGCGGTGATGCAGTACGAAGCCTTCACGCGGCACGGCGCCGCGTCGAGCGAGTACTGACCACCGGCGTGGCGTTCGAGGTAACGGCCAACGTCGCGCAGGTCGCGGTTCTCGCGGATGTCGTAGAGGTAGCAGTTGAGCGTGCTCTTCTGTTTCGACACCGGCGCGAATGCCTTGTCGGGGATCGCGAAGCTCAGGTCGAAGGGCAGCGGGTTGCCGAACTCAAGTTCGAAGAGCTTGCTCAGGCTGCGGTCGAGATCGTCGATCATCGCGGTGCCCCGTGCGAGAAGTAGTCGCCGTCGGGCAGCGCCTTTCCGAGTTTCTGGTACTCGCGGTACGCACCGTACGCCATGTGTCGCATGGCGATGTCTTCGTCGCGGCCCGCGGCCACCATCGCGGCTGACAAGGCGATGTTGCGGATGCTGCCGCCTGCCACCGCGTAGCGTTGCGCGAGGAGCTGAAAGTCAAGGTCGGCGTCGCGCGGGGCCTGGGCCGGCACACTGATGCCCCAGATCCTTTCGCGCTGAGCCACGTCGGGGAACGCGAACTCGACGATGAACTGCAGGCGCCGAACGAAGGCGGTGTCGATGTTGGCCTGCAGGTTGGTCGTGAGCACGAGGATGCCCCGGAAGGCCTCGATGCGCTGCAGCAGGTAGCTCACCTCGATGTTGGCGTAGCGGTCGTGCGCGTCTGACACGCTGGTGCGCTTGCCGAAAAGCGCATCGGCCTCGTCGAACATCAGCACCGCGCCGGACCGCTCGGCGATGTCGAACACCTCGGCGAGATGCTTTTCCGATTCGCCCAAGTACTTGCTGACCGTCTGCGACAAGTCGATCTTGAGCAGGCTGCGGCCGAGCTCGGCGGCCAGCGCCTCGCACGCGGTTGATTTGCCGGTGCCCGACGGGCCCGAGAAAAGCACGCTCACCCCCTGGCCGCGTGAAGACGCTTCGCCGAAGCCCCAGTCGTTGAGCACACGGAAGCGCTCGCGCGCGTGCACGCAGACCTCGCGCAACTGGTTCGTAGTATCTTCAGTGAGGATGAGGTGGCGCCAGCGTGCTTGCGGCTCGATCGCGACGAGCGCGCGGGGTAGGCGCAGCGCCAAGGGACGGCGCGCGGCAGCGAACAAGCTTTGGTGTGAGAGTGCTGCGTCGCCGGGTGTGGTGCAGGCGCTCGCGGCTGCGGCGTCGGTCTGCTCTGTGTCGAGCTGGAACTCGCGCGCCACCTCATCGAGGTCGCGAGGGGCGGCGCGCCGGCCGGCCGCGTCGATGTGGCCTTGCCACCGCGCTCGGCGTTCGGCGACGGTCGGTAACCTGACCTCGAATCGCGCTGCGCTGCCGTTGTCGTCAAGGCTGGGGCTGGGGCTGGGGCTGGAGGCGATACACCACTCGCCATTCGTTGTGCGGGCTGTGGTCGCGCGATAGGTGGGCATTCCCCCGGCCCCTTCTTCTATGAACAGGATCGCGTCGTGCAGCCGTGCCGCCAGCCGCGCGCGCGCAAGCCCCCCCTCGGCCGTGCCTGCCCGGCCCTCGGTGTCGTCAAGCCGCACGCACAACAAGCCGACCCCAAGCCGGGACGCCATGGCGTGCGCGAGGTGCCGCCGTTCCCACGCGGTGGCGCCAACGAATTGCAGGGTGCGCGCGCTGGGGTTCTGCAGAGCACGTGCCAGCTCGGGGTGGCGGCGCCACGTGGCCTCGAAGTCGCTGGCCGGCCCTGGCGGGTGAACCTTGCAAAACTCCTGCACCGCGAAGTCGAGCGTGTCCTGCCCCGCCAGAAAGCCGACGACCTGCGGGTCGGCCACCAGATAGTGCGCGCCGAGCGTGGCGTGCGCATGCGTCGGGTCAGCCACGGCGCGTACGAGGCCGCTGCGAAGCAGTGCCGAGCCGCTGGCGAAGAAGCGACTCAGGCCCTGCCACTGCGGCACCGGCCGTGCCGCGGCTAGGTGAACGATGGTTGCGACCGTGGGGCGGCGACGGGTCACGTCGTCCTGCAGAAGCCCGAACAGGCGCTCGTAGCGCAGGTCGAGGTCGGGACTGGCAGCGATCAGCAGCGCGTCAGTCTCAAAGGCATCGAGACCGAAGTGGCACTGCAGGGTGGCCAGACGCGACGGCTCGCCGGCGTGCAAGAAGCGAGGCCGCTCATCACCGCTAGTTGGTAAAGACCAGACACTGCGCCCGGGTGCGAGCGCCAGTAGGTGGTTGGCGTCGGACGGCGACACGCACAGGCCTCGGAAAGAGGCGCTCGTGGGGTCGCGATTAAAGGTGGATTCGAACTCGTTGATGGCCGCGTCGAGCGCGTCATCGAGCAACTTCAAAGATGCTGCCAAGCCGTGCGAATCCGGCGGCGCAATGCCGAAACCATTCGCTTTCGCCGTGCCATTTTGTGCGTTGGCCAGCAACTCAGCGCCCCTTCTTCTGTTTGATCGCAGCGACTAGCTGGCTCAAGGACACGTCGCCCATGTCTTCGTCAGTGGAGCGCAACTCGAAGCGACGAACTTTGCTGGCAGATGGACTCAAGAGGTAGACCTGACGAAGCCGTGCAATGCAGGAGGCCAGTGCGCCACCGCTCTCGACGATTACGACATCGGGATGGAAGCGGCCGATGTCCGTCAGCAAATCCTCTTTCTCTCTTGAGATCAGCAACTCAATCTCCCGATCATTGCCCAACTCTGACGCCAGGACTTCGCACAGCATTTCAGGGATGCTGGCGATCAAGACACGTATGCGCTCGATTGGCATGGAGCATCGCGTTCTGAGGCGTGCGTCTCATAAAATTCCTGACCAAGGCTACGCTGGCGCCTCCTGGGCTTAAAGGTCCAGGAGGCGGGAATGAAGGCCCAATTTGGATTCAGGAGCTCACCGAAAGGGTGTGCATCCATCGATCCACGAGAGTCACAAACGCTCGCGCGGTGACGCGTTGGGCACGCGCTGGCACGCGTGGTCAGGTACCGGGAGCGAGCCCGAGCGCGCGCCTAGACTGAGGTAGGGCGCGTGCGGTGCGCGTGCGGCGAAGTAACGTCCGCAGCCTCGTCGCGGTGACGCACCTTCAAGCGCTGCAAGAGATGGTGCACGTGGTTCTTGACGGTGGCGAGTTCGATACCGAGATCCCGGGCGATCTGCTTGTTGCTTTTGCCTGCGCGCAATAGCGGCAGAATTTGGGACTGACGCGGCGTCAGTTGCGGCTGCCCGTTGATGAGGGGAGATCGCTCAGCAGCAAGTTGGACCAGACGCCGCAGGAGGGTTGCCGAAGTGCGCGGCGAGCATGCCAATTCGCCGTATAAGGCCAAATTGATGCAGGTTACTAGCTCATCGATCGAGTTGTCGCAGGTCACGAAACCAACGGCGCCCGCCTCTGCCCACGAGAGCAGTTCTTCGCAGCAGTCTGTTCGAATGCCCAGCGCCACGAGTTTGGTGGAGGGCGACGCCTGCTGCGCCAGCACGACGATCTCTGGGGCACAGCCCACGCCAACGTCGAGTAGAAGGGCATCGGGCTGAAATCTCTCTAAGGAGACAATCGCGCTTGCTACGTCAGCTCCCGCTGAGGCAACGGTGAAGCTTGGGCGCGAGGACAGTGCGGCCACAAGTCCATCTCGATAGATGCGAGCCCTTATCGTGAGAACTAGACTAGTCATGCCACCTCCCCCGTCTGTTTCAAGAGCCATGGTTCTCAGCAAGGCGCACGACGCCACGGGTCGGAATCTACGCTTGCGCCTGCGCCTGCGCCTGGGCCTGGGCCTGGGCCTGGGCCTGGGCCTGGGCCTGGGCCTGGGCCTGGGCCTGGGCCTGGGGCTGGGGCTGGGCCTGGGCCTGGGCCCAAATCCTACAGCGATAGACACCGAAAACGCTCATCACGATTAGGGATATGGAGTCGCCGTCGCAGCCATCTCTAACATGACCCACCGCTCGCATGTCCCTCGTGGACGGCCTTTAGCCGACTGATGGTGGTCATGCAATGGTGCCTGTGAGACGGCCTTCAACTGAAGCTCGCGACACAAAAGTTCAAGCGCCGAGCGCTTCTCGGGCATGTAGTCATGCCCGTCGTAGTGTCTGGCTTGAACGCCGGTCAGGCCATGAGATTGAAGGTGGCCTCGTACTTCTCGACTAACGCCATGGGCCGCAAGAAGGGTCTCGACACCCGAGCGAATGCGGACGGCCGCCGCTCGTCGGCCGCGACCCAGTCGTCGATGCAGTCGAGAGTTGGAGTTGGCAACTTTCGTAGGCAGGTGCCGCCTTGACTGACCTCAAGCCAGCGCTTCAGCGCTCAGCAACTTGCTCGACAGCCGACGTTCGCGAAAGTCGGCTTGTGGCCGGGTGCCGGTACTGACGAGAGGCAGCTTCCTGGCAAGCCAGTCGAGACGAAACAGTCTGCGCGCGGGCAACAACGTTGGCGGGCAAGTAGGCCAGTCGCAACAACTTCGGGACACCTTCGGCCGACCATGTGGCGCGGCCCTCGCTAGGTGCTTGTCGGCCCTTGCGCGCCAGAGCAACTAATCTGGCACCCTACGGCTGAAGACAAGGCGATGCGCACCACTGGGCTACGTCTTGAGTAACCCCTGGACTGCCGCACTTACGCCAGACAACGACATGCTCGCAGCGACGATCTGGACGGTGTGGTTGCCTGCTTGGCGCTGCCGTATGGCAGCACGACCTCCAGACTCTGAGTCAATCAGTTCAAGCGTGTGGGTGTGGAACGGTTCCACACCATCCGCTGGGAGCGTCGAGGCGTCAAAGATCACCTTCGGTCGGACGCGATCGCCGCGGTCGCAGGCGAGTTCCCTAGCCCGCTTGAAGACCGCGTTAACTTCCCTGCCTGCGGACGATAGGTGCCCGGTCAGTGATAAACGGTCGTGCTGCTTCCGCCTGAGGTCATGAAGATGTGCGCGAGCCTGCGAGCAGGACCTTCTGTCGGTGCAGGTGTTGTCGCGCCTCGCTAGGCCGCTCCCGACACTTCCCTTCGGCGAAATCGCCAGGCTCACAACGGCTCAAGCAGCTTTGAGATGTCGAGTCCGAGCGCCGCCGCCAACTGCTCGATGTTGTCGATCGAGATGTTGCGCTCGGCGCGCTCCACAGAGCCAACATAGGTCCGATGCACGCCGGCCAAGTCAGCCAGTTGCTCCTGGGATAACCTTGGGCCGCACGCTCTGCTCGCAGGTGTTGCGCCAGGCGAACCCGGGCGGACTGGCGTGGCTTTCCCCGTCTCTCCATGGGAGACGAGGTTGCGTTTTCTGCCTACTTTGAGTCTACAGACTTTGAGTAGCATTTGCTTGTACACTGCGGGCTTGGCCCACGTGGCTGCCCTGTGGCGGCCACCCGCCGAGCGTTCAACACCCGATGGCGTCACTCAACCCGACCAGCCAAGCCCTGCAGCGCCCACCGATCCGCGAGCGCATCCGCACCTTGGCCTTCGAGATCCTGCTGGCCAACCCGCAGGGGCTTCGCTATTCCGATCTCCATCGTCGGATTCGGCAGGCCGACCCCGACCTCAAGGCCAGTCAGTGGTCAACACATCGATCTGGAACCTGGACACAACTCACCCAGAGCGCGTGTACAAGCCGGTGAAGGGCTTGTTTCGCCTTCTGGCCTTTCGAGAGGCAGAGCCCGTGGAGACGCCGTCCGGTACACCAGCGAGCACCCAGCACCGGATTCGGGAGGAAGTCTTCTACCCCCTGTTCGCGAACTGGCTGAAGAACGAACTCGAAGACGTGACACACGCGATCGCCCTAGGCGGCAACGTGTTCAAGGACCGCTGGGGAACGCCGGACGTCATCGGCAAGGCTGAGAGCCGGCGCAGCGATGTAATCAAGGGACCCACCAGCATCGTCTCAGCGGAGATCAAGGTGGACACGAGCGGACTGGTCACGGGCTTTGGGCAGGCCTGTGCGTACAAGCTCTTCAGCCACAAGAGCTACCTGGTGATCCCGCAGGAGACGTCCCAGGACGAACTCGCGCGACTCGACTCGCTCTGCCAGATCTTCGGGATCGGGCTGGTCACCTTCAACTCAAGGAATCCAGGCGCACCAGACTTTCGGCTTGTGGTCCGGCCGCTGAAGCACGAGCCAGACCTCTTCTACACGAACCGGTACGTCTCGCACGTCGAGAAGGAACTGTTCCAGTAAGGCTGCAGTGGCGCTACACCACTGCGTGCTGCCGACGCAACAGCCGACCTACCAAGAGGTTGGGTTGGACATGGACCAGGTAGGTTGACGTGGCCGCCACGGCATACAAGGTCGCAAGCGCCGTCACACCAGCCGCTGCTGTTACCTGCGCCGGTGCCGTTGCCACCAAAAGTGCGAAGAGGCAGACGCTCATGCCGCATGCTGCAGCAGCGAGGGCCGAACCCGCCCACAACTCGAAGCAGCTGTAGCGCAGAGCAGCCTCGCTCTCAGTGACGCGTAGAAAGCCGAGCAACCGCAGTCGGCGGACTGACCTGGCCGTCAGCTGATGCCGATGCTTCAGAGCGACGATGGCGCGACGATCAGCCTCTGGAGCGTCGAAGCCGAACCGGTCCACAAAGGCATCCTCGGATGCACGCGCTTGTGCATCCGTCATTCGATCTGGCAGCGCCTTGGGGTCGTACCGGCTCGACTTGTAGATCACCACCTGGCGTTCTATGTAGTCATGAACGGCAGCGCCAACCCGCTGGCCTCGATTGATTTGCTTCGCTTCACTGCTTGGGTTCACGTCCGCTCCTTAGTTCAGCGCTTGCGGCGCTTGCTTGCTGGAACTCCGCGAGGAGCACCGTCGGCCTCCACGAAGCTGTGGAAGGCCGCCTTCACGACCTTCCCTCGATTGACTTGAATGCCGGAGCCACCCATGGGCTCGTCGGCCCTCTTTGCACCTTGGGGGGGGGCGGGGTGCGGCTGCGGCAGAACTGGTCGACTGAGGTCAAAGTGTGCAGTGGCAGAGCGAATGACCTGACGCACCGACGACTCCCAATCCACCTTGTCGCCACTCGCTATGTACAGCGAAGCAGCAAGTGCATGACTGTCAGTGGCCTGAATGCAGGCATCCAGCCGTTGCCTCGCAGCAGCAGGAAGCAGCGAAATCGATAGCGAACCGTCAACCAAGGCCTGCGCAACCCTGCCAGCGCCCTTGTCGCCCTCAACGCGCCACAGGCGCACCAGCTCAACTAGCCCGCAGACAACGCGGAAGAGCTCGAGGTTGATCGAATTCGTGCCGCGCATCGAACCATCACCTGCAATCAGCCAGTCCAGGCTGACACCGAACTCTCGCTTCACCGCATGCAGGAACAGGGCGCCCGGCACCTTCAGTCCTCTTGCAGCGTCGCTCACGAAGCTGGGCGACGCACCGATTCGGGCCGCGAAGTCCGCTTGGCTGATCCGCTCGGAAGCAATCACTGCCGAAAGGCGCGCCCCAAGCGCACGCAGATCCTCCGGAGGACTTGCAGATGGCGAGGTCATGGGTGTAGAGTGCTTCGCTAAAGAGAATTGTTGACAGCTTTTAGAGAAAATTTACTACTTAGCCGAGTTGGAGGCAAGCGCGCCATGGACGCCCTAGACATCACCTACGAACTGAGGAAGCGAGGCAAGACGCAGGCTCAGATCGCGGCTGATCTGGACGTCTCGCACGCAACTGTGAACAACACGATTCACAACCGCACGACGAGCTTCGCCGTCGCGGAGCACATCGCGAACTTGCTTGGAAAGAGTGTCGAGGCACTGTTCCCTGATCGCTACAAATTCAAACCCCGGCAGCGCACCAAGCGCTCTCAGGTCAGCCGCTTGAACGAAACCGCAACGGGCGAGGAAGGAGCCACGGGGGCGCTCCCACCCCCATAGCCAGAATCCCAGCCCAGAACGCAAAAAGCCCGGGGTGCAACCCGGGCTTCTTACGTTTGCTCAGTACAAGTTTGGCCGCTTGACTGACGCAATCGTAGGCGTCGCGCTCACCGCCGTCAAGGGGTAGTCTTGTCCAACGAGGTGTGAGCCTGGAGCCAGGGGCGAGATTCCAACGAGGAATGAGCCTGGAGGGGCTGGATTGGGTTGGTTTGCCGGCTTGGTGGAAGTTGGCGGGTGCGGGGTGGCGATCATCGACGATGGTGATCGACATGAACGAGGCACAGGTGCGCACGCTGGATCAGGTGCGCCAGGTGGTGGCGGGCACGCAAGCGCTGGAGTTCCGGGGCGCCGATGATGACGAGGGGCGATATGCCTGGATCGAGCAGGTCCTGAGCCGCTTTTCCTACCGGCAGTTGGGTCGCGCCGACAAGGGTGTGGTGCTGGCCTACCTGCTGCACCTGAGCGGATACAGCCGAGCGCAGCTCACGCGACTGGTGGGGCGCTGGGTGGCAGACCGGGTTGGCGCCCAGCCGCTGCAAAAGAGCTACAGGCGCCCGGAGCACGCATTTGCCCGGCGCTACACACCCGCCGACGTGGCCTTGCTGGCGGCGGTGGACCGGGCGATGGGCACGCTGTCGGGTCCGGCCACCGCGTGCGTGCTGCGCCGCCAGCGCGACGTGTTCAAGATTTCCGGCTTTGAGCGACTGGGCGACATCTCGGTGGCGCACCTTTACAACCTGCGCCACAGCGCGGGCTACCGGGACCAGCGCGTGGTGCTGACCAAGACCCAGCCAACCAGGCGGGTGGACATTGGCGTGCGCCGGGCACCTGCACCTGAGGGTCGTGCTGGCTTCATCCGCATCGACAGCGTTCACCAGGGCGACCACGACGGCATCAAGGGGCTGTATCACGTCAACGCGGTGGATTGCGTCACCCAGTGGCAGGTGGTGGCGACGGTGCAAACCCTCGCCGAGGCGTACATGCTGCCCGTGATCGAGCAACTGCTTGAGCAGTTCCCGTTTGAGATCCTGGGATTCCACGCCGACAACGGCAGCGAGTACGTCAACCACCGGGTGGCCAAGATGCTCGACAAGCTCAAGGTGGAGTTCACCCGCAGCCGGCCGCGCCAAAGCAACGACAACGGGCTGGCCGAGACCAAGAACGGTGCGGTCGTGCGCAGGGAGTTCGGCTACACGCACATCCCGCAGCGTCACGCCACGCGCTTCAACACCTACTGCCGTGAGTACCTCAACCCGTTCCTGAACTTCCATAGACCGTGCTTGTTCTCCACCGACAAGCCCGACCCCAAGAAGCCAGGTCGCTTCAAGCGGGTGTACCGGCCGCAGGACGCAATGACGCCGCTCGACAAGCTCGCCAGCCTGCCACAGGCAAACCAGGGACTGCGCGAGGGCATGACGTTGGAACACTTGCGCGAACTGGCCACGGCGCTGACCGACGTGCAGGCCGCCGAGGAACTCAGCGAGGCGCGCGCCGCGCTGTTCAAACGCTTGCCCACTCGAACCGGCTGAATCCCCCTACGGGGCTCCATGCGCTATCGCCATCAAGATGAATGAACTCAAGACCCGGGCCCCAATACACTTCCTGCATCTACAACGGATCGACGCCCCGCGCGTCCACGAGATCAGGCCTCTTCAGGCTCATACCTCGTTTGGAAAAGAGTGGGGTGAGCGTGCGGGCTGACTCGTGCCTTCAAAGGGCATCCAGTTAGCAACAGGAACTACGACTATGCGATTAGACGTCCGCCTTCAAAGGCAGATTGCAGAACTGCACTTTCATGATCAACGCCAGTCATCCCGATCGATCGCCCAGCAGGTGGGATGCAGCCACAACACCGTGTCCTTCCTGCGTCGGAAGATCCTCGACTCGGGAAGGGCCTGGGACGAGCTTGGCAAGCTTGACGACGACGAACTGACGTCTGCGATCGGTACAAGGCCTGCGCCTGGAGCGCAGACGAAACTTCGCCCGGACTGGCCCTACATAAGAAGTCAGCTTGAGCTTCGCGACGCCAGCCTCCAGGTCCTCTGGATGGAGTTCAGAGAGCGTGAGCCGAACGGCATCGGCTACTCAATGTTCACCGATGAGTTCCGCGCGTTCAAGGAGTCCATATCGGTCACGATGCGTGTGCCTCGCCGCGCAGGCGAGAAGCTCTACTGCGACTTCGCAGGCCGAAGGGTGCCGATCACCGACAAAGAAACCGGTGAGATTCGGCTGGCCCAGGTCTTTGTCTGCACGATGGGCGCATCCAGCAAGATGTACGCGCAGGGGGTCTGGACACAGAAGGAGGCCGACTGGATCGACTGCCACATCAAGGCTTTCGAGTTCTACGGGGGAGTCCCCACCTGGACAGTTCCAGACAATCTTAAGGCTGCAGTGATCCGGCGCACCGGAACTCACATTGAGATCAATGCCGCGTACCGTGAGTGTCTGCGCCACTATCAAACTGCCGCCTGGCCTGCGCGACCGAGGAAAGGCAATGACAAGGGGTCAGTGGAGGCAGGAGTCCGCCTGCTGCAGTCGTGGGTCCTCTTCCCGTGGAGAACCCGCACGTTCTTCAGCTTAGAAGAGTTCAACGAGGCGCTGAAGGAGCGCGTCGACTTCTTGAACAACAGGCCGATCAAAGGACTGGGTAGTACACGCTCGGCTCGGTTCGATCAGATCGACGCCCCGGCTCTCAAGCCGCTCCCGAAGACTCAATACGAGATTTCGGCATGGCGATACAACGTCGTGGTCGGCCCGAACTACCGGGTCGAGCACGATCGCTCCTTCTATATGGTTCCCTACGCACTCACGGGACATCGTGTCGACCTTCGCATCACCGAGCACGTCATCGAGGTCGTTCACAAGACCAAGCGCGTAGCCCTACACAAGCGAGCAAGTGTGCCGGGCACAGACGTTTTGGATCGCAGCTTCATGCCAGTTGGCCATCGCAGCGTTCTGGAGGGCGAACCGAAAGAACTAATGGATTGGGCTGCTGATGTCGGGCCGGGAACCACAGAAGTCATCAAGCACCATCTTTGCGACAGGACCGACCCCACAAACGGGTTCCGCGCCGCCCAAAAGATTCGCCACCTCGCACGAATGCACGGGGACAGCCGGATTGAAGGGGTCTGCGCCTATATCGGGAAGCACCAGATGTTCGCGCTGAAGCATATTGAGGCGACCATCCGCAGCAAGGCAGACCTGAGCGCGAAGGCAGTTTCTGGTAGTGGTGGCCACGAGCAAAGGAAAACGCCTGTGACACACGAGAACAACCGCGATCCCGCCTACTTTGGAGGAGGCGAGTGATGTCGAAAGTCGAACAAACTCTGGCGAAGCTTCGCAAGCTGAAGCTCAACGGCATGGCGGAGGTCTACGATCAGCAAGCATCGCAGCCTTCAGTGCACAAGCTCTCATTCGACGACAGGCTCGCTATGCTTGTGGACCGAGAGGCTTCATCGCGAGATACAAAGAAGATCTCTCGATTGATCAAGTCTGCCGGGTTCATCGAAAGTGCCAGCCTCGAAGACCTGGATGAGAGCAAGGGGCGCGCACTCGACTCCGCACAGATCGCCTCACTTGCAACGTGCGACTGGTTGGCGCGGCATTTGAATGTCATCGTCCTCGGTCCTTCGGGAGTTGGCAAAACGTGGCTTGCCACGGCTTTGGCCACACAAGGGTGCCGAATGGGGTACTCGGCAAGCTACTACCGGCTATCAGAACTCGGTGAAGCGATTCACTCTGCCATGGTTGACGGGACCATTCCGGCTCTGAAGAACAAGCTATATCGGGTCGACCTGCTGTACTTGGATGACTTTGGCCTTAGTACGATCAGCCCGCAGGTCGCAGCAGTGCTGCTTGACGTCATCAATCTGCGGCAAAACACTGGGTCCTTGATGATCGCCAGCCAGTTCCCAGTTTCCGAGTGGCACGGTTTCTTTCCGGAGCCCACTGTGGCCGACGCGCTCCTCGACCGAGTTGTTCATAAAGCATACAGACTTCAGATCAAGGGCGAGTCCATGCGAAAGGTTCGCGGTAAGAAGCAATTGGAATCGGCGAAGTAGGGCACGGGGCTTCAGCATGTCGAATCCCATAGTCGCAATCAATAACCGTCCATCAGGTGGCGTCCCCAACAACTGTCAACTGCTTGACCCTACGCTTGTGGCGTCATCCAAATGGGCGAATCGTGCCCCTGAGTCCTATAGCGGCCTGCCCTATGAGTCGTTGAAGCGTGATATTGAGGAGTGTGGCGGCAACGTGCAGCCCATAAAGGTTCGTGGCACAGCGGACCGCTACGAGATTGTCTTTGGCCATAGACGCCATCGTGCTTGTCTAGAACTTGGTATTCCTTGTCCTCGCGCTCATTGCCGATGTCGACGATCGCACCATGTGGCAAGAAATGGAGCGTGAGAATCGGCACCGTGCTGACCTGAGCCCGTATGAACAAGGCCTTCATTACAAGCTCGCACTTGATCGAGGTCTCTTTCCCTCCATCAGAAGCCTGGCTGCGGCAATCGGAGTCGATGCGAGCCAAGCGGCCAAGGTCATAAAGATCGCTGAGCTTCCGGAGGAGGTCATGGCGGCATTCGGCTCGCCCCACGTAGTACAGGTGAACTGGGCAAATGCGCTACACCGAGTGCTTGCTCGCGCTCGTGATGGAGCGATTCGACGATCGAAGGGCATCGCCAGCGGCAGTCCCAGTAAGCCGTCTGCAAGTAGCACCTTCGCAGCCATTACTCGCGACGCAAGTGTGGAACCGTTCCACGCGCACACCGTTGAGATCAAGGACTCGAGCGGCCAAAGGGTTGCATGGATTCGCCAGGAGAAGGGCGTCTACCAGATCGAGCTACGAGCGGACGGGATCGCTCTCGACAGCCTCGAGGAGGCAGTCAAAAGGCTGATTCTTCTTTGACTGGTCAGGGCCTTACCTGGGGCGGCATGGGCAAACGACTCGACCGGTTCAAGGCTGCATTGGCCTCGGGCAAGTCGCCAGGGAACCTGTTGATCAAGTTTTGATTTCATGCGGGCGGGTGGCAACCTCCCCGGTAGCAACTTCCGATTGACAGCAGACACTCAAACTGGCGGATTGAACTTCGGGCAAGACCGAAGCCGGTCGTCGACTAGTGCAGAGGGCTCCAGTCGGGGTGCCTAGCGCCCGCTAGGTTGGGCGAGACCAGAAAGGACGATGCGCTCGCCGCGCGCTGTCATGACGTCGATGAATCCGTCCGGTTGTGGATTGTTGAGCGCCCGGCGGGGATCCTCAGCTTCTTCAATCAGGCGCGCGAGGCGCTCCGCTATGGAGATTGCTTGGTCAACTGGCCACCATTCCGATAGGCCGTCAGCCATTGGACCCAGATGGATGCCATCGGCGCCGAAGTCGAAGAGGAACTTGGCCATGATGTGCAGCGCCTTGTCGCTGCTGGCCAAGAGGTATCGCGCGCCGTTGCCATCCGCCTCGTTCACCTTCTTGATGAAGTCGCTTAGGTGCGTGATGTCCCATGCTGCGTTCTTTACGCCATCCAGGGCGCGTTGGCGGTCCGGTGAGTTCAGGCGTTTGAGCAGGCCTGCCCTTGGAGGAGAGTTTGGCGCGAAGTAGATGCATGCGAGCATGGCGGCCGGGCCGGCAACGATGAAGTCATCATGCATCCAGTCAAGCAGGGCGAGCATGCGTTGGAGGTTGGTGAGTCCAGAGAACTCCAACTCCGCGATCTTCAGAGCGACGATGTAGTTTCGGCGCCAGCGCCGAAGCGGGAAAGCCAGGTCACTGGAGCCAATGCGTGGTTGAACCGCCGGTGGTGTGATCCGGTCGATTGCTCCCATTGCGTAGTCGAACCAGACGACCGCGTCCCCGTTGTCGCCAATGCGGAACCATGCCAACTCTTCATTGGCTTTGCCGTTGCCTTGCCTGTGCGCGAGTTCATGGAAGGCCACAGAGGGCTCGACCAGAATGTCGAGAAAGTGGCAGAAGGCCTTGATCGCCGCCACTATCCGCAGATCGTCCGTGGCGGGCCTGCCCCTTGCGATTTGTGCCATCCGCGAGGCGATGTTTCGATCCGGAAGCAAGATCGTGGACTGGGCCTCGAAAGAGTGCGAGTAGAGGAATCCGTTGGGATGGCAGAGTCCAACGGCGGGTGGGCCGTAGCCTGGGGTGAAGACGCCCGCCCTTTCAAGCACTGGGGCGAGCGCCATGAGCTCGAAGTACGGAAACCCTGGGTGAAGGAAGAGTGCTCCATCGATCTCTTCCCCTTCGTCCAGGCCGTTTCGGCCACTTGGCCGCTGCCGGCTCATATAGACCAGCCAAGATCCCGGATAGCCAAGCCGACCGATTCGAGCGCGAACTCGTCATCGCCGGCCTCGGGAGGTCTCAGCCCGCGCGCTTGCTGCTCATTGGGCTTGCCCCTTGCATGAAGCCTTGCAACGATCTGGGATGCGTTAGCAACGCAGAACATTTCATGCGCTTCCATGCGCTTGGCCAGAGGGCCCAAGTCGAGGGCGAGGGCCCCCTCATCTTCCCGCCTCGTTTGGACCAGCCAGCGCGACAGCAGGACGGTCAGCGCCGCGCGGCAATGGTCCACCACAGATGTGGGAGCCTCGCGGAAGGCAGAGTTCATTACTCGCTCGATGGCATCCGCTACCGCGGGTCGGTGCTCAGGGGCAACCTGCGCGTAGTTCACCGCCGGGATGATGGCGAAGGCCGAGAGGGACTTGAGCGTCACCATCACCGATCCATTGGCCAGAGCCTCTGTCTGGATGATGCGCCACGGGGAAGCCGCCCGTGCATCTCCCAAGGCTATCGTCATGCCCTGGCCCTGACTCGGCAGGTTCAGAAGCGGATGGCACGCCGTGAAGGTGAACAGGGTCTTCGCCACTCGTCCCCCAGCGCCCACTTGCCTCATCATGGGGTCTTCGTAGGGATGCGGGCCGACCCGCTGTTGGTTGGGCTGCGCCTGGCCAGGTTGAGGTTCGTAAAGCCGGCCGCGACGGGTTCGAGTCACGGGATCGAATGAGTCCTCTCGGAAGAGCCAGCGGAGCGGATCGGCTGACAGCCCGCGGGGCAGGTTTTGCCAGTCGCCCTCGGCCTCAATCAGCCTGGCCTGGGTGACGCTCGGCGTCGGGATGGATGGGATGTCGGCTGCTCCCATTCCCTCGTAGACAAGGCCGGTGTTACTACAGATTCCCAGATGCATGCGGTGCCCTTCCATTCAGGGGGTCGAGAGTCGAAGGGTGGGGTTTGATGACGAGATCGTCAGCGACCTCGTCGCTCGCGAGATAGCAACGTAGAACAACTTCGCCTGGGCGAGGCGCTCCCTCGCGAAGTGCGTGGCATCCGGAATGACGACATGATCGAACTCCAGGCCTTTGAGCAGCAGTGGCGTCGAGACGGTTCTCCGGGGGAGCTTGCGCCCTGAATTGCTCGCCCTCTGGCGCACGGTAACCGTCGCCTCAAGCATCGCCGCAACGCGGCCGGATGCCAGATCCGAAACGGCTCGCTCGCAGTCTCGCCATAGCTCGCCTCTGTAAAGCTTCCAGCGGGGCCGCTTGCGGGCCAAGGACAGCAGTTCGGCGGCTGCCAATGCCCCGTCGCCATCGCCTAGGGTCCGGGCAGCCTCTAGCATGCGCGCTCGAATCGCCTCGTCGTCCGGGTCCGCCGGCTCGCCCTCTGCCGGTGCCCGCTTGTGAAAGCAGTCGTCGATGAGAGAGGTCACAGACCGCAGGCGAGTCGCCGCGTCTCCCGCTCTGTCCCACTCGGATGCGAACTGGCGCAGGCGATTTGCCGCAATCTCCTCGATGGCCTGGTAGCCGCCATTGGCGGCCCTTGCAAGCCGATAGCACAGGCCCTTGTTGCAGTGGATGGCCGCGAAGCTGCCCTCCCTTCCCTCCAGCCCCTCGAAGAGTGTTCCCATGTCGAAGGCGTCCCCGGACGCTCGGAAGTTGATGCGGGGATCCCTGAGGTCGATGGGCTCGCCCCGCATCAGCTTACCGCGAGTCTCAGCGATCCATTGGCCCAACTCGGGGTTTTTCCCGGCCCAGCGGTGGGGCGTCTCAAGAGTGCCTGCGAGCGGGAATGCGGGATGTATGTCCCGATCCCAGTTCAAAGTCGCTCCGGCAAACTCGAAGATGCCCTGCATGGGGTCGCCGAAGATCAAGGTGGGCACGACGGACGACAACTCAGCGGCCAGCTGGTGCTGCAGGCCATTGCAGTCTTGATACTCGTCGATCAAGATGCGGTCGTAGGACGCAGCGATGACTTGGCGGATGGCGGGCACGCCGAGGGCCAGAGTCGCCCCCCGATGCAGTTGATCCCACTCATCGGCGCTTTGGGGCATGTCGGGTGGTGGCTTTGCCACGCCTGGAAAGGAGTGGGCGTAGCGCATGCACCAGCCCGCGATGGTGTCCACGGCGACCCTCGAATGCGCAATGCCCAGCCGCTTAAGCCTGCTGCGAATGGCGTGGACTCCCGCGTGCGTGTGCGTGAGGATCAATGCGCGCCGCCCCATGGAGGCGATGTTGGCGATGATCTCCGTCTTCCCATGCCCGGCGGGTGCAACCACGGCCGCATTGCCCAGGGCGAAGAGCTCTGCCGCGTCAGGCATACAGCCAAGCCTCAGCTTGTGAGAGCGTAGATGCCAGCGGGGATCCCGGATCTGCCTCTGCGATGCGCCAAGCCAGCGGGGACACCGCCCGGCCTAGCCTCTGCTCCTTGAACCACTTCTTCTTGTGGGCCACATCGGCGATGGCTTCGCGCAACTGGGCACCGTTGAGTTCCGTGAATAGCTCCCAGGCACCGTAGTCGAGCTGGATGGTTGCCACATCCAGATCGGCGATCTTGTTGTTCAGGCAGCTATCGACCGAGTCGGCGGTGTGCTCTTCACGTACGAAGGCCAACAGGGCTTGGACCATCTCGTCGCTGGCCGCGCAGATGATGGCCTGCTCAGTGTTGAGGCCCCCGCCATACTCGAACACGGGTATGCCCGCAGCCGTCAGGGCCGCCGCCTCGTCTGCCTTCATGACTGCATCGGAGTCGCGATAGACCGCGACCTTGTATCCCAGCGCGGCCAGCGTAAGGGCGATGGCTGGGGCCTGGGCGCCATTGCCCTCGGCGATGGCTGAGCCAAGATGCTCGATCGGCAGGCCCATGTGCCTCAGGGGCCAATGCTCGCGGATGCCCAGCAGCAAGCCCAACTCTGTGTTGCCTTCCGTGACGAGGATGCGCCGCCCGAAGAGGGCCCGAGGCATGTAACGAAGCAGGGGCTTGAGCAATTCGGGAGAGCTTGGTCGGGAGACGCTGGCCGCGCGCGCGGGCCTGGCCGTTGCCACGACGCGGACGCTTTCGGCTCCCGCTTCGCCCAGGGCCACATCCGAGTGCGTGGTCATCAGGACTTGGCCCGTTGGCTTGCCTGCCGCTGCGGCGAGCGTCTGGTCGGCTTTGAGCTGGGAGATGGCGCCAATGATCCGGTGGGGCTCGAGCCCATGCTCGATCTCATCGACCAGGATGATCGCGCCCTCAGCGATTGCGGACTTCTGGATGGCCAGCGTGGCCAGCCGCCGGGTCCCCAATCCGGCGAGGCGGAGCGGAACACCGTTGTCATGAAGCGCGATCGACCCAGATGACAGCCCCGAGCGGCCAAGCTCAAGGCCGGGCTCATAGGCGCCTTCCACGTAGGCTCCCAAGCCCTTGGCGAAGCGCTCGGCGCGGGAAGCCGCGTCCGCAAGCGACTCGATCTCTCCCAGATTGGCGCTATTCCGCGCCGCACGGTAGGCCTCAGCCAGCCTGCCTGCCGCTTCCTTGCTGTCCCCGGTGAGCCTGGCGAGGACAGAGCCTTGCCCCCATGCGAGATGACGGGCGTCCTCGCCGGCCAATCGCACCAGCCCGAAGAGGGCCCGATCTCGATTGGACAGCGTTCGCGGCTCATCGATACGGTCGCACACCAACTCCCAGACGGGCTCCATCGTGGCATCAACCGTTAGGCGCACCGTCAAGACGGGCTCGTCATCGTCTTCAGGCTCGTCGCGAAGTTCTCCGACTGAAGTCCAGCCCCGGATGTAGAGGCCAAGGCGCTCATCTGACTTCAAGGCTTTGGAAAGCTCGCCTGCCGTCACCTCGATCACGATGGGCTTGGTGGTGTCGCAGTCTAGGAAGTCCGGCTCCGTGAAGGAGAACCAACGGGATGAGAGCGCGGCTTCGACAGCGTCGAGGAGCGTGGACTTGCCAGAGTCGCCGGCGCCAATCAGGCAGCAGAACGGCGACCCTGGCTTCCAGTCGAGAGTAGCGATGCCTCGAAAGTTCTGGATCCTGAGCTGTCTGATCTGCATGTGCTCCCTTTCGCAGCTGGGGTGCCTACTCTTGTATCGCACCCCAAAGATGGTATGTCACAGGCCCCGTCCTGTTCGCGTCCGACGTGAAGTACATACATGGTGCAGCAGAATGTCGGCGAGCGCAGGTCCAATGCGCCAGGGAGATGGCTATGGCCAGGGTGTACCCGCTCCGTTTCGGAGAGCAGGGCAAGTACGAGCTGACTGAGGCGGCGCTCAAACACTTGTTCGTCGGTGAGACGGCAGTCCGTCCGGTCAATGCGCTCGGCGAACGAACGCCCGAAGTGGTGCTGTCTGGGGGGCTTCACACATGGACCGGTTGGGAGCAGCTGCTCAAGGAACACGCGGGTGTCGTGCACCTGCTCCAGTACGACGTCGATCGTCACGTCGATTGGTTCTATGCGCGAGAGCTTCAGAACGGTGTCATCACGCTGAAGATTCCCCGGAAGATGTTCACGGGGACGCGGCTGCCATCACCAAGATGCCGGACGTCAACTACACGTCAGGCTATCTGTGGAAGACGTTGTACCCGTTGGGCTACTCGGAGGACGACGTGATCAAGACTCTCGCCGAAGCTCTTCAGAACCTGGATCGGGAAGACTCCGCGCATCCGACGGCGGCGCAACCGGCCGGCGTGCTGTACGGATACGCACTGCTCGATGAGCCACTCAAATCCATGAAGCTACGCATTCAGGTTCGAGGCAATGAGATTCAATCGGCTTTCCCCGCATGGGAGCAGCCGGCGACCGGCAACAACGGCAAGCCCTATTCGCACTCAGACTCGATAAGTTTCGCAATCGCGCGATCTACCGTGCATCACGAACGCTATGCATGCCCCTGGGGCAGCGTGTTCCCCTCAGATCGCTTCAGTGCAGATGAGCTGCTGAAACTCACTCCAGCGTTTATCTTGCGCAGGACCAGGCGCGATCCAACCGTTCGCATCGCCCAATGGCGCGAAGAGCGCGAGACGCAGTTGATGGCACTTGCGCCGTCGCTGCAACCCGCCGATCTAGAGCGAGTAGTGACCTACTTGAGCAACTTCGTCTGCAGCAAGGATCCGTTCGGCGTACAGGCGAACCTGTATCTCCACTACGCCGATCAGATCCGGAGCATCGATGCGTTCTTCAACGCGGCCCAGTTGACCGAGAACATCGCCGAGTGCATCCAGGTACTAACGCACTATGACCTGGGGCACGGAACCCGGCTGGCAATAGATGCCATGGTGAGGTTCTTGCGTATGGCTATCGTGCACACCGGTGGGCTTAACACGCTGATGTTCAAGAGGGTGCTTGGCGAGTTCGTGGAAGCCGCTGCGGGGCATCACGACAAGGGCTCGCTACGAGAGTTCTTTGCCGCGCTTGCAGCGTCGCCCTGCCGAGCCTCGCTGTATACGGAGTTCGATCTCAACCCATTCGTGAAAACGAACGACGAGATGGGATGGTCGGTGATCGGTGTCTCGGAGGTCGACATGGAGTTGACGCCGGACCACCTCTTTGAGTTCATTGCATTCAATCTGGGAGAGAACTACCTGCGCTTCTCAAAGGATCAACGTTTGGCCATCGCCAACGGGCTGCACTCGAGACACGACCAGATGGTGTTGGCGGCCGATGCGATGTCCTTCCTGTCAGGCGTCGACTTTCAGTTCTTCATGCCCACGCGGCTGGAGCCAGCGCAAATGGCGGAGAAGTTACCCCCGGCCGAAGACGATTTGATCGCAGTCGCAACGGACTACGGTCGAATGTTGGTCATGTACAGGCAGCGCGTAGTGGGCGAGGACCCTTCAGCCTACGCGGCTGAAGTCGACTACGAGCAGGCCGGAACCCCGGAATTCTTCAGCATCATCAGCCAGAAGCACAAGCGCAGCTTCGTACTGACAATGCACGAGAACATGCTGAAGGAACTGATCGACTACGCGGGTAGCGTAGGCTATGCGAAGCTGAAGGCGAAGTTGGAGACCACGCTCGAGCGGCTCCCGAAAGAAGCCATCCCGCTCCCGAAGGCCATTCCCGCCTATCTCCTGCAGGGGCGCGCTCAGCCCGCCCCGTTCGCGGGCGACACCGCTGCGTTGGTTCAAGCCATCGTGGGCGGTGGAGGAGACGACGCGTCAGCGATCGAATGACTGGAGCGGATCGGCTTCAACTATGCGGTGGGATCTCAACGAAAATCCCGCGACTCTGCCTCGAGCCGGCCCAGCGTCGCGGACAGGTCCGCCAGCCGGCCTGCGACGATGCTCGTCGCACCGCCTTGCGCTGCCAGCGCATGGCTGCCTCAATCAGGATAAGTCCGAGGAAGGCCGGCTTTCGCGAGACGTTCTTTAGGCTGAAGTCGAGCCGATCCGCTGTACCCCCTGTCGGGCGTCGGCGGGCGCTGGTACCCTGACTGCCTGTTGACAGAACCTCAGGGAACTCAAACTGCGATGCGAGGAGAAAGGGTGCTGATCTCGCGCAGTGGGACGGGACTGCTAGCCGACGGCACTCCGACAACCCGTCCCATTGAGGAATGGCGAGGTATCGACGCCTACGTGCTTTTGGCCGACCCAGGCGCAGGCAAGAGCGAGTTGTTCATGGTAGAAGCCGCGGCTACAGGGGGCGCCTTCTGCAGCGCCCGGGATTTCATCGCCTTGGGCATCGACGAGAAGGATGCCGGCAAGACGCTGTTCATCGACGGTCTAGATGAGATGAGAGCCGGCGCCGCCGATGGCCGCCCTCCCCTTGACCAGATCCGAACGAAGTTGAAGGCACTTGGCCGACCTCGGTTTAGGCTGTCCTGCCGCGAGCACGACTGGCGCTCGAAGTCCGACCTGGATGCGCTGAAGCTGGTGGCACCGAACGATGCCGTAGCGGAACTTCATCTCGAGCCCCTGTCCCGGGGCGAGCAGGAGGAGATCTTGGTCTCCCGCGCGTCGGAGGTGGCGGACCCGCAAGACTTCCTGCGGCAAGCTGACGAACACGGCCTCTCCGGCCTGTTCGGCAACCCGCTGCTCTTGGATCTGACGATCCGCGCAGTCGCGTCGAATGGAGGCTGGCCCGCCTCCCGACGCGACATTTACATGCTCGCCTGCCGCCAACTCGCCGAGGAACAGTCGGATGCGCATCGCGAGATCCGACCGCCAGGCCCGGGAGACATCGACCGCCTGCTCGATGACGCAGGGCTGCTGTGCGCTGTTCTGCTGCTTAGCGGAAAGAGCGCGCTGACACGGCGCGCGATCTCAGGTGGCCCGGGCTCGACCATTGCCTGGCAGGACCTACCCGACGGGCTGAAGCTGCACGATGCAAGGGCGGCACTGGCCAGTAAGGTGTTCGTGACGGTGGGCGACGATTCCACGCCGCGCCACCGGAGCATTGCGGAGTATCTGGCTGCGCGGGCGATCTCGCAGCGGCTTCAGGCCGGGCTACCGCTCGGGCGCGTGCTGGCGCTGATGCAGGGCGGCGACGGGATCACCGTCGAGCCCTTGCGCGGCCTGCACGGCTGGCTCACCGTTCACCATGTCGCGGATCGCGCGCAACTCATCCGTTTGGACCCGCTCGCGACCACGCTGAACGGGGATCCCTCAGCCTTCTCCGCAATGGAGAAGCGGACGCTGCTTGATGCGTTGCGGGATACCGCACAACGCAACCCGTGGTTCCGCAACGGGCAGTGGATCAGCTACCCCTTCGCGCCGCTGGCGTCGCCCGAAATGCGCGACACCCTCGCCGAGGTCCTTGGCGATCACTCGACTGCCGACGAGCACCAGGCGCTGGTGGACTGCGTACTCGACGCCTTGAATCACGGACAGCCGATGCCCGACCTTGCCGAGCACCTAGAAGGCTGGGTCATGGATCCGTCGGCCCAGTTCCGGAACCGAGTGAACGCGCTGCAAGCTTGGAAGAGGGTCCAGCCATTCAACGCAGCTCGCGCCCGCGAATGGCTCGACCGCCTGCATCGGGGCGAGACCGCAGACCTAGACGCCCGCCTCGCGGGCGAACTGCTGTTCGATCTGTACCCCGGACAAGTACGACCGGACGAGGTGCTCCAGTACTGGCCGAGGCCCGGGTCAATTGGGCGAGCGGCAAGTCTGCCCCGCTTCTGGTATCGAGCCCTGATCGAGCAGACCCCGCCAAAGGACTTCGGCACGCTCGCGGACTCGTGGCTGCGACTGAATCCTCCGGCCCACCACCAGCACCACGAACATGAGCGATGGGCGCTTGTAGGACGCATCCTTGCTCAGGCGCTCGAACACGCCGGCGACAAGGCCAGCGACGACCGGCTGTATTCCTGGCTGGGGATGGGCGTCGACGAATACGGCTTCTCGAGACTCGACAAGGACGACGGTGCCGCGGCCGCCCGCTGGCTGACCGATCACCCCAATCGCGTGAAAGGCGTAGTCGCGCATGGGTGGCTTCATGCGCCGCGAGTGGCCGCTGGCGGCCGCCCGTACTACTGGGAGGCCGAGAGCCGCCTGCACGGCGCGCGCCGACCGTCGGATTGGCTGCAATGGCTGCTCGACGTCGCTGCCTCAGTGCGAGACGAAGATTTGGCCAAGTACTGCTTCCGTGTGGTGGCGCACGCTGTTGTCGACCCACCTGGAGTTTTCGACGTGCCAAGCATGGAGAAAGTCGTCCATTGGGTGGCGATGCACTCGGATACTTGGCCGCAAGCACAGGCATGGTTGGATCAAGAATGGACTTGCCAAGTGGAGGGCGATTGGAGGGCGGACCACTTTCGGCGATCAAAGCGGAACGAGGCCGAGCGTCTGGCTGAGCGCGAGAAGCGTCGGGCAGCAATTTCCCCGCACTTGGTTGCGCTCGTGAGAGGAGATGCCGACCCCTGGTTGCTCCAAAGGGTCACGTTGGCATACCACGACCTGTTCACCGACATTCACGGAGACACGCCAGAACAGCGCGTGCAAGAGCTGCTCGTATCGGACTCCGCCACGGCAGCTTCGGCGATCCAGAGCCTCTCGCATGTGCTCGGCCGCGCCGACCTGCCCTCAGCGGACGATGTGTTTAAGACAGATGCCGCGGGCAAGTACCACTACCTGCGTCCAGCCGCGCTACTCGCCGCCAAGTTCGCCCACGAGCGCGACGAACGAGCCGTGGACACTTGGCCTGAACCGCTACTGTCAACACTCGTCGCCTTCTGGCTGACCGATGGCACCGGCGACATACCGGGCTGGTACCGGCGCGCCGTCGAGACCCGCCCAGCGGACGTGGCCCCGCCGTACCTTCGCTACGCGAAGCCCAGGCTGCGTCGAAAGGGTCCCCTGATGGTGACCGGCCTTTGGGCGCTGTCGAGAGAGGCCGGACATGAAAGTCTCGCGCGGCTTGTGCTGCCTGAACTGCTGAGCACATTCCCCCAGCGCGCGAGCGAACAGGCTCGGCAGGAGCTGGATGGGTCACTGCTCGTCGCACTGCACCTTCTGGATGCCGAGATCGCCTCGCAGATCGTGCGCAGCAAAAGAGGCCACCCATCGATCGATGTGGCGCAGCGCATCTCGTGGCTGGTGGCCGGCCTCGGCACGGATGGCGACGCCGCGGTGAACCTGGCCAAGATCGTAGGCAAGAGCCAGCGCCGGATCGTGCTGCTGGGGACGGCACTGCACGAGCAGGGCTCTGTCGAGCGCGCCTTGAAGGATCGTGATCCCGCGTTGTTGTCCAGGCTGGTGGAGCTGCTTGCTTCGATCACGCCAACCGAACGGCCGGCGGATGGTTGGGTGACGCCGGCACACCACCGCAGCGATACCCTCAAAGCACTGATCGGCGCGATGGCCGCCGATGCCAAGCCTGCCGCAGCCGAAGAGCTCCGTCGCCTGATCGAGTTGCCGGCCCTTGAGAACTGGCGCAACTACCTCCGCTACCAGCTGATGTCTCAACAGGCAGTTTCACGTGAGGCCCACTACGTCCATGCGCGCCCTGACGCCGTCGCGCTGACACTGGCGAACTCGTCGCCGGCAAGCCGGGCCGACCTCCAGGCGCTGACGTTCGATCACCTTCGCGACATCGAGCGTCACCTTCGCGGTGCCGAGACCTTCGCACTGAAGCAATTCTGGAAGTCCGTGGAAGGCCGCAGCGATCCGGATAGCGAGAATGATTGCCGTGATCTCCTGCTAGAGAGGCTGCATCCGCGGCTGGCTCCGATCGGGGTCACAGCCTCGTCAGAACGGCGGGCGGCCGCCGACAAGCGCGCTGACATCCGCATTGAGTACGCGGCCTCTGGTGGCTCGATCGCGGTGCCGGTTGAGGTGAAAAAGGAGAACAACGAATCGCTGTGGGTGGCCTGGCAGGTGCAGCTGCAAGCCCTGTATGCAATCGACCCCGCAGCTGATGGCTACGGAATCTATCTGGTGCTCTGGTTCGGCGCGAAGCCGCGCCAGTCGCCAGAGGGCGACATGCCGACGAGCGCAGTCGCGCTTCAGCAGCTCCTCGAGGCACGCGTCCCCGCGCGAGACCGCGCTAGGCTGAAGATCATGGTTTTGGATCTGTCGCTCGCCAAGATTGCGGTGACCGCCAGCGAGACGAAGCGATCCAAGCGTGCCAAGCGCAATGTACGACCCCAAGTCCCCGCGCAAGCGCGCACGAAGAAGGCGTAAGGCCTTGCGCCCGCGATCGCCATCGCGGCGATGCGGATACGGCCAAAGATCCCGTGATGCTCGCGCCCGTTGCCACTTTGCCCGACAAGCTGACGGTCGCCAAGCCAGCCGCCGGGGCGCCGAGCGACCGCTTGGCGGTACTCGGCTTGTGTCAGCGGGAACGCGCCGACCGACCGCAAGCGGGCTCCAGCAAATCCGGGGAAAGAAGGCCCTGCGGCTGCGCCCGAGCCTCTGGGTCAATGGCAGGGCGCAACGCAAGCCGTTTGACGATCCGCAGTTGCTTGGGGGAAATCCGCAAGCAGATCACTGCGCTAACCAGGTATGGCTACCCCGGTTGTTCCCGGGCACCGATGGTTAATGCCCAACCGGCAGCACGATTGCGCCGACGCGGGCAATATCATTGGCAGATGTGTGCAGTGGATACGGGGTCGGACTGCCTCTCGGTCAACATAAGCTGGAGCGGATGGTCAACACGGACTGCTGAGCCGTCACCGTATCGCTGGGCACGATGGTCACTTAGGGGTAGTGCCTGCGGGCAAGCTCACCGAAGACTCTGTCCGGTGCCGGGCTGTTGCTTGAGGCGTTCAACTCCGCCCAGCTAACCGAGCGGGCTACGCTGAAACTGCTTCGGCGGACGCCTGAGCACCACCCCAAGCTGCTCAATGGGTGGGGCCAAACAGAAGACCGCGAACCCTTCTACGTCGGGGTCCTGATCGCGCCGAGCGCTGTTCGGATCTCGCCCGCTTTGGCCTGTTCACGCACCACTTGACGGAAAAGCTTGATGCCATCTTCCGTCAAGCGCATAGGGCACTTGACGAGCGTTTTTCTGGCGTCCAGCCTGGGTTTTGGGAGACTCATCAAGTGTTGCGCTCTTTATACCAGCATCTCGCCGGCCAGGAACACGCCCGGGCGTTCGCGCCACATCAAGCCCGGCGTGAGCGCAGGCAGGCGCACGCCACCGGCGCTGCTGATGGCTTCATCCAAAGGTCGCGCGGCGCGCAGCGTGATGGGCAACGCCTTGATGCGCTGCGCCAGCCAGGCGGCTTCGCGCGAGTGCAGCGCCCAGTCTTCGGCCGCCATGCCTTCGCGCAGCAGGCCGGCCTTCACGCCAGAGAGCCCCGCTTGCTCGCGAAGATGGTTGGCCAGCGAGCGCGTGCCGCGGCCTCTCGCGAGTGCTTCGATGAGTGCTTCAATGGGTTTGTCGGGCAAGAGATCGAGGTGGAGCGTGGCGCCGCCGTGCGCCGCGATCTCGTCGCGCAACAGCGCCGAGGCGGCATAGACCAGGCTGCCTTCCAGGCCCGTGGCTGTGAGCACGCATTCGCCCTTGCGCTTGAAGTGCCGGCCAGCGCTGTCGGTGAATGCCAAAGCCACGCCCTTGAGCGGCGCACCCGCATGTTTGCCCACCAGGTGCTCGCTCCAGCCCACATCGAAACCACAGTTGCTGGGCTGCAAGGCGGCCACGTCCAGCCCGGCCTGCTGCAATGGCACCACCCAGGCACCGTCCGAACCCAGCCGCGCCCAGCTGCCGCCACCCAGGGCCAGCAGCACCGCGTCGGCCTGGTGCTGTACCGGGCCGGCGGGCCCTGCAAAGTTCAGCGTGTAGCCACCCTGCTCGCCCTGCGGCAAGAGCGCATCGGGCTGCCAGCGGTGGCGCATGTGAAAACGCACGCCCGCCACGCGCAAGCGGTGCAGCCAGGAACGCAGAAGCGGTGCGGCCTTCATCTCATTAGGAAACACGCGGCCCGAGCTGCCCACAAAGGTGCTCACCCCCAGGCCGGCCGCCCAATCGCGCAGGACCTGCGGGCCAAAGGCCTTCAGCCACTCGCCCACCGCCGCAGCCTGTTCGCCGTAGCGCCCCACAAAGCTCTCCAGCGGCTCGGAATGCGTGAGGTTGAGCCCGCCCTTGCCGGCCAGCAGGAATTTGCGGCCCACCGAGGGCATGGCATCAAACACATCCACCTGCGCGCCACCGGCCGCCAGCACCTCGGCCGCCATCAGGCCCGCCGGCCCGCCGCCGATCACGGCCACGTGGATTGCAGGGGTAGGAGTGGACATGGCGATGGGTGCGAGCACAGGGGCGCGAAGTCTACGCCAGGCCTTTGCTTGGCACAGAATGCGCCTGTACCGGGCCAGCATGCGCGGCCCATCCGAAGGAGGATTGCCACCATGACCTTCCAAGCCTACATCGACAACATCCGCGAGAAGACCGGCAAGACGCCGGAGCAACTGAAGGCGCACGCCGAGCAGGCGGGCGTGTACCAGCCAGACATGAAGGCCGGCGAGCTTGTGGCCTGGCTCAAGGCTGAACACGATCTGGGGCACGGGCACGCGATGGCGATATGGGCCTACTTCAAGGGCAAGGGCTGGGTGGATCAACCCAAGCCCAAGGCGAAGAAGTAGTTCCGTGTCCATGCACGCGCTCAAGACCTACCCGGGCAGCTGCCACTGCGGCGCAGTGCGCTTCGAGATCGACACCGATTTCCCCGAGCTCACCATGTGCGATTGCTCGATCTGCCGGCGCAAGAACGCGCTGATGGTGAAGGTGCACGAAGGCCAGTTCCGCCTGCTCGCCGGTGAAAACAACCTCACCGAATACCGCTTCCACACCCACACGGCCAGGCACTATTTCTGCAAGGTCTGCGGCATCTACCCGTTTCACCGCAAACGCGTGACGCCCGACTTCTACGGCATCAACGTGCACTGCCTGGAAGGCTTTGACCCGGTGGACATTCCGGTGCGTCAGGCGGTGGGGGCTGCCATGCCATGAGCCAGGATGCCGAGGTCTCGATTTCGCCCTACCAGGCCGACTGGCCATCGAAGTTCGAGGCCGAGCAACGCTTGTTGGAACAGGCGCTGGCGCCCTGGCTGTGCGGCGGCATCGAGCACATCGGCAGCACGGCCGTGCCGGGGCTTGCCGCCAAGCCAGTGATCGACATCATGGCGCCGGTGCGATCGCTGGAAGACGCCAGGGATGCCATCACACCGGCCGGCGCAAACGGCTACCTGTATCACCCCTACCAAGGCGAGGTGATGCACTGGTTCTGCAAACCTTCACCGGCCTGCCGAACCCATCACTTGCACCTGGTTCCCTGGGGCAGCCCGCTCTGGGTGGAGCGCATCGCCTTTCGCGACGCTCTGCGCGGTTCAGGGGCGCTGGCCCGTGAGTACGAGGCGTTGAAACTGCAGCTGGCCGAAGCCTTCAGGCATGACCGCGATGGCTACACGAATGCCAAGGGGCCTTTTGTCCATCGTGTCTGTCATTCCCGCGCAGGGAATCCATGGATTTGAGGCATCAGCCTGGATTCCCGCCTGCGCGGGAATGACGGCGAGATGAGACTCAGATCGACATCAGCGCGCGCACGCCGTCGGCCTGCATGTCATGGCCGCGGCCGCGCTGGATGATCTCGCCGCGCTCCATCACCAGGTACTGGTCGGCCAGCTCTTCGGCGAAGTCGTAGTACTGCTCCACCAGCACGATGGCCATTGTTTGGCGGTCGGCCAGCATGCGGATGACGCGGCCTATGTCTTTGATGATGCTGGGCTGTATGCCCTCGGTGGGCTCGTCCAGGATCAGCAGCTTGGGCCCAGCCGCCAACGCACGGGCGATGGCCAGCTGCTGCTGTTGGCCGCCCGAGAGGTCACCCCCACGGCGGTTGATCATTTGCTTGAGCACAGGGAACAGCTCGAACAGCTCGGCCGGGATGGGCGTGCTGGCCGGCTTGTAGGCCAGGCCCATGCGCAGGTTCTCTTCCACCGTGAGGCGGCCAAAGATCTCGCGGCCCTGCGGCACGTAGCCCACGCCGTTGCGCACACGCTCGTAAGGCGTGTCGGTGGTGATGTCTTGCCCATCCAGTTGCACCGTGCCGGTCTTCACCGGCACCACGCCCATCAAACTCTTGAGCAGCGTGGTCTTGCCCACGCCGTTGCGGCCCAGCACCACGGTGACCTCGCCCAGCTTCGCTTCAAACGAAACACCACGCAGGATGTGGCTGCCGCCGTAGTACTGGTTGAGTCCATCGACCTTCAGCATGTCAGCGGCCAAGGTACACCTCCACAACCTTGTCGTTCGCCTGCACTTCGCTCAGCAGACCCTCGGCCAGCACGCTGCCTTCGTGCAGCACCGTCACCGTCTTGCGGCCTTGGGTGAGCTGGTCCACGAACTTCATGTCGTGCTCCACCACCACCAGCGAGTGCTGGCCTTCCAGGCTCAGGAACAACTCGGCCGTGCGCTCGGTTTCCTCGTCCGTCATGCCGGCCACGGGCTCGTCCAGCAGCAGCAGCTTGGGGTCCTGCATCAGCAGCATGCCGATCTCCAGCCACTGCTTCTGGCCGTGGCTGAGCAGGCCGGCGGTGCGCTGGGCTTCGGGCAGCAGGTGAATGAGCGTCAGAATTTCACCGATTCGGTCGAGCTGGGTGCCGGTCAGGCGCGAGAACAGGCTGGCGCGGGCGCGGCGGTCGGCGGCCAGGGCCAACTCTAGGTTCTCGAACACGCTGAGCTGCTCGTAGACGGTAGGCTTCTGGAACTTGCGGCCGATGCCGATCTGCGCGATCTCGTTCTCGCGCAGGCGCAGCAGGTCGATGTTGGAGCCGAAGCTGGCGGTGCCGGCGTCGGGCCGTGTCTTGCCAGTGATCACGTCCATCATCGTGGTCTTGCCCGCGCCGTTGGGGCCGATGATGCAGCGCAGCTCGCCCACGTTGATGGCTAGGCTAAGCGCGTTCAGCGCCTTGAAGCCGTCGAAGCTCACCGTGATGTCGTCCAGGTACAGGGCCACGCCGTGGGCGAAGTCGGGCGTGCCGTGCTTCAGGAGCCGGCCGAACGCGGCCTCGCGGCCACCGGACGTGACCTCCTGCTCGATTTTCTTCTGGTGCTCGGCCAGCAGCCGGGCGCCAGCCTCTTGCAGCTCGGGGGTCATGCGCGCTCCTCTTTCTTGCCGTTGCGCAGTTGCGCCCACAAGCCCACCAGGCCGTTCGGCAAGAACAGCGTGACGGCGATGAACAGCGCACCCAGGAAGAACAGCCAGAACTCGGGAATCACCTGCGTGAACCAGCTCTTGGCGCCATTGACAAAGAAGGCGCCGACGATGGGGCCGATCAGCGTGGCGCGGCCTCCCACCGCCGCCCAGATGGCGATCTCGATGGAGCTGGCCGCACTCATTTCACCCGGGTTGATGATGCCCACCTGCGGCACGTAGAGCGCACCGGCCACGGCGCACATCACGGCGCTGAGCGTCCAGATGGCCAGCTTGTAGGCCAGCGGGTCGTAGCCGGTAAACATCACGCGGCTCTCGGCGTCGCGGATGGCTTGCAGCACACGGCCGAACTTGCTGTTCACAATCGCTCGGGCCATCAGAAAGAAGCCGATGAGCGTGAGCCCTGTGAGCACAAACAGCACCATGCGTGTGGAGGGCTGGGCAATGGGAATGCCCAGGATGCGCTTGAAATCGGTGAAGCCGTTGTTACCGCCAAAGCCGGTCTCGTTGCGGAAGAACAGCAGCATGGCCGCAAAGGTCATGGCCTGGGTGATGATGGAAAAGTACACGCCCTTGATGCGCGAGCGGAAAGCGAAGTAGCCGAACACCAGGGCCAGCAGGCCGGGCACCAGCACCACCAGCAGCATTTGCACGATGAAGGAATCGCTCCAGGCCCAGTGCCAGGGGTAGGTCTTCCAGTTCAGGAAGACCATGAAATCGGGCATGTCCATGTGGTACTGGCCGTCGCTGCCAATCTGGCGCATCAAATACATGCCCATGCCGTAGCCACCCAGCGCGAAGAAGAGTCCGTGGCCCAGGCTGAGGATGCCGGTGTAGCCCCAGATCAGGTCCATGGCCAGCGCGCAGATGGCGTAGCACATGATCTTGCCCACCAGCGCGACGTAGAAGTCGCTCAGGTGCAGCAGGCTGCCTTCGGGCACCCAGAGGTTGAGAGCGGGCACCACCACGGCCACCACGGCCAAGGCGACGAAAACGCCAGCCCAACCCGTGGGCGAGAGCAGCAGGCCGCGGCGCGGCTTGGGCACAGAGGAAGTCAGAGCTGCGGTATTCATTGCATCAAGCCTCGGCACTTCTTCCCTTCATCGCGAAGATGCCTTGCGGGCGCTTCTGGATGAAGACGACGATGAACACCAGCACCATGATCTTGGCCAGCACGGCGCCGGCCACGCCTTCGAGCAGCTTGTTCAGCACGCCCAGGCCCAGCGCGGCGTAGACGGTGCCGGCCAACTGGCCCACCCCGCCCAACACCACGACCATGAAACTGTCGACGATGTAGCTCTGGCCCAGATCGGGGCCCACATTGCCCACCTGGCTCAGCGCGCAGCCAGCCAGGCCGGCAATGCCCGCGCCCAACGAGAAGGCATAGGTGTCGATGCGCGCGGTGTTCACGCCCATGCAGGCGGCCATGCGGCGGTTTTGCGTCACGCCGCGCACAAACAGCCCCAGCCGGGTCTTGGCGATCAGCAGCGCCACACCGCCCAGCACCAGCAGGGCAAAGCCGATGATGGCAATGCGGTTGTACGGCAGCGTGAGGTTGCTCAGCACCGCCACGCCGCCCGAGAGCCAGGCGGGGTTTTCCACCGAGACGTTCTGGGCGCCAAACAGCGAGCGCACGCTTTGCATCAATATCAAGCTGATGCCCCAGGTGGCCAGCAGCGTTTCCAGCGGGCGGCCGTAGAGCCAGCGCAGCACGCTGCGCTCCAGCACCGCGCCCACCAGGGCTGAGGCCAGGAACGAGGCCGGGATGGCCAGCCAGATGTAGTAGTCAAACGCGCCGGGCGCGTAAGCCTTGAACAGGTTTTGCACCACGTAGGTGGCATAGGCGCCGATCATCATCAGCTCGCCATGGGCCATGTTGATCACGCCCATCAGGCCGTAGGTGATGGCCAGGCCCAGCGCCACCAGCAGCAAGATGGAACCCAGGCTGATGCCGGTGAAGACCACGCCCAGGCGCTCGCCCCAGGCCAGCTTGGTCTCGATGGCAGCGATGGAGGTCATCAGCACGCCCCTGACCTCGGCGTCGGTCTCCACGCCCAGCCGCTCCTGCAGCAGGCTCTTGACGCTGCCCTCGCCGCTGGCGGCCAGCGTGTGGGCTGCCGCCAGGCGTTTGCCGGTGTCGCCTGAGCCAATCAGGATGCTGGCCTGCAGGCGACCCAGCGTGGCCTTGAGTTGCGGGTCGGTTTCTTTGTCGAAGGCGGTGCTCAGCAGCGGCAACTGGGCTGGGTCTACCGTCTGCTTGCTCAGTTCCGTCACGGCCGACTGGCGCACAGCCAGCTCGGGTGACAGCAATTTCATGGCCGCCTGCGCGGCCTGCAAGGCGCCACGCATGCGGTTGTTGTTGACCACGTCTTCGGCCGTTTCGGGCAGCGTGGCGGCGGCGCCGCTGATGGCGTCCTTGACGGCTTCGCCGTCGACCACCAGCACCTGGGTGGGGGTGAGCTTCACGGCGTCGTCCAGCAGGGCCTGCACGAACGTGGCGAGTGCGGCATCGGGCTGGGCACTGGCCTGGGCCAGGGCGGCCACGCGGTCGTCGGTGTCGCCGGCGGCCATGGCGCGGGCCTGCTCGGGGGTGAGTGCGTGGGCGGCGCTGCAGAACATCAGCGCGAGCAGCAAGAGGATTCGGGTCAACATGGGTGTCCTGGAAGAAACAAGGGCGGCCGAAGCCGCCCTTGCGAGACCGGCTTTACTTGGTCACAGGTTCATCTTTCTTGCCCTTGTTCTCGGGGATGAAGGGGCTCCAGGGCTGGGCCTTGACGGGGCCCGGGGTCTTCCAGACCACGTTGAACTGGCCGTCGGCCTTCACTTCGCCGATGAACACCGGCTTGTGCAGGTGGTGGTTCTTGGCGTCCATGGTGCTGGTGAAGCCGCCCGGCGCCTTGAAGGTCTGGCCGGCCATGGCGGCGATGACCTTGTTGGTGTCGGTGCTCTTGGCCTTGGTCACGGCCTGGGCCCACATGTTGATGCCGATGTAGGTGGCCTCCATCGGGTCATTGGTCAGCGGCTTGTCCTTGTGGCCGGCGATGCCCTTGGCCTTGGCGTAGGCGCTCCACTTCTTCACGAACTCGGTGTTGGTCGGGTTCTTGATCGACATGAAGTAGTTCCACGCGGCCAGGTGGCCCACCAGCGGCTTGGCATCCACACCGCGCAACTCTTCTTCACCCACGCTGAAGGCGACGACTGGCACGTCGGTGGCCTTCAGGCCCTGGTTGCCCAGTTCCTTGTAGAAGGGCACGTTGGAGTCGCCGTTGATGGTGGAGACCACGGCCGTCTTCTTGCCTTCAGACGCGAACTTCTTGATCTTGGCGATGATGCTCTGGTAGTCCGAATGACCGAAGGGGGTGTACTCCTCGATGATGTCGGCGTCGGTGATGCCCTTGCTGTGCAGGAACGAGCGCAGGATCTTGTTGGTGGTGCGCGGGTACACGTAGTCGGTGCCCAGCAGCACGAAGCGCTTGGCGCTGCCGCCGTCCTTGCTCATCAGGTATTCCACCGCGGGAATGGCCTGCTGGTTGGGCGCAGCGCCGGTGTAGAACACGTTCTTGCTCAGCTCTTCACCCTCGTACTGCACGGGGTAGAACAGCAGCGAATTGCTCTCTTCGAAGACCGGCAGCACCGACTTGCGGCAAGACCGAGGTCCAGCAGCCGAACACCACCGAAACCTTGTCCTGGTCGATCAGTTGCTTGGCCTTCTCGGCGAACAGCGGCCAGTTCGAGGCCGGGTCCACCACCACGGGTTCGAGCTTCTTGCCCAGCAGGCCGCCCTTGGCGTTGATCTCGTCGATGGCCATCAGCACGGTGTCCTTGAGCACCGTCTCCGAAATGGCCATGGTGCCGGACAGCGAGTGCAGCACGCCCACTTTGATGGTGTCGGCGGCCTGGGCGAGCGAGCTGAAGCCCAGCACGGCGGCGGTTGCGGCCAGGGCGGTGAGGGAACGGCGGGACATCTTCATGGGTGAGGCTCCTGTGTGGGTGATGAGGGCGGCGTGTACCGGTGAACGCAGTGTTCCCGCGAAGGCCCTGCACACCCATACGCAAGATGGCGTATGGGTGGCGAAGAGCTGGCGTCACCCGACCCAGGTCAAGGCGTATGCGGGTTTCTACTGACAAAATCATCCTCAACAACGAGGACCAATCTTGAGCAAGACCATCACAGTGACCGACGCTGTCTCACGCATCCCCGACGGGGCGGTGTTGATGATTGGCGGCTTCATGGGCGTAGGCAGCCCCCATCGCCTGATAGCCGAACTGGTGCGCCAGGGCAAGAAAGGCCTGACCGTCATTGCCAACGACACGGCACGACCCGGCGTGGCCATAGGCAAGCTGATCAGCGCGAGGTTGGTGCGCAAGGTGATCGCCAGCCACATCGGCACCAACCCCGAAACCCAGGCGCAGATGATTGCCGGCGAACTGGACGTGGAGCTCTCGCCCCAGGGCACCCTGGCCGAGCGCGTGCGCGCCGGTGGCTACGGCCTGGGCGCCGTGGTGACACCCACCGGGGTGGGCACCGTGGTGGCCGAGGGCAAGCGCAGCATCGAGATCGACGGCAAGACCTTTCTGCTGGAAATGCCGCTGCGAGCCGACTTTGCGCTGGTCAACGCCCGCCAGGCCGACCACATCGGCAACCTGGCCTACGCGCTCACCGCGCGCAACTTCAACCCACTGATCGCCATGGCCGCCGACGTGGTGCTGGCCGAGCCGCAGGAGATCGTGCCCGTGGGCGTGATACCGCCCGATGCGGTGATGACCCCTTCGGTGGTCGTGACCCACATCATCGCCAAGGAGTGTGCCCGTGGATGACAAGCTGCTGATCGCCTCGCGCGTGGCCCAGGAACTGCGCCCGGGCACCCTGGTCAACCTCGGCATCGGCCTGCCCACGCTGGTGGCCGGCCTGGTGCCGCCGAACGCGCACATATTTTTCCAGAGCGAGAACGGCATCATCGGCATGCAATCCATGCCCGAGCACGGGCTGGAAGACGACGACCTCACCGACGCTGGCGGCCGCCCCATCAGCGCCCTGCCCGGCGCCGCCACCTTCGACAGCGCCATGTCATTCGGCCTGATCCGCGGCGGCCACCTGGACGTGACCGTGCTGGGTGGCTTGCAGGTGGACCGCAACGGCCGCCTGGCCAACTGGATGGTGCCCGGCAAGATGGTGCCCGGCATGGGCGGCGCGATGGACCTGGTGACCGGCGCGCGCCGCGTGATCGTGGCCATGACGCACACCGCCAAGGGCGAGCACAAGATCGTTGACACCTGCACGCTGCCACTCACCTCGTCGCGTTGTGTTGATCTGGTGGTGACCGAACTGGCGGTGCTGCAGCCCACGCCCGAGGGCATGGTGCTGAAGGAAGTGGCGCCTGGCGTGAGCGTGGCGCAGGTGCAGGCAGCCACAGGCACGCGCCTGATCGTGCCCGGCCACGTGCCCACCATGAGCGCCGCAGCCTGAGTTCGGCGTTCCGGCCGAGCCACATTTCCAACTGCAAGCTAGGGAAACCCCGAATCTATTTAGCCCCTTCGAGTTAAGCTGCACGTCACTGTTGCAAACTAGCATACAAGTTGGTCACAGCAGTAACTGGTCGCTTCAAGGGCATCGCCCATGAGGTCGGCTGCACCGAGGAGTTGGGCTCGCATGTTTCTGGACACGATAGGCGGCGCAGACACCGAGGCTTTTGAGCCCACCCGGCCGTTTTCGCCCTCGCCCCAGAAGCCTGGCGCTGATCCCGAGGTGTGTGCAGGGGCAGCCCGGCCCGTACTGAGTTCCGCCATGCAGGCTGACCTGCAGCAGTTGGCGGCGGCGCCTTCGCAGATCAGCGCACTGGCGGTGTTTGCCGCCAGCGTGCGGCATGCCCAGCCGCTGGCCGTGCATGTGCAAACCTCCGGGAAGCCCTTCCTGCTGTCCATCTTTCCGCGGGATCGCTTCTTCCAATGCGAGCACGAACTCAGTGAACTTCCGGCCGATGATCTGGCGCTGCTGCGCTTGGTGCGCATCGAGCCCGTCGTGCCGCTGCTGATGGGCGACATGCCTTCGGGCAAGGCCAGCAGTTTTCGGCTGGGGCCCTTGGGCCTGTTGCTGTGGCGGCTGGCATTGCACGGGCCCACGAACGAATTGCTGCCCGAGATTGCCGAGCCGGCCAAGTACCGGCTCACGCCCAGCCTGCACCTCAGTGGCCTGCCGATGCACAGTGGGTTGCCGCCTGTATTGCAGAAGATGCGCAACGACCCTTGCACGGTGCCAGAGTTGGCCCATGGCAGCACCTTGGGGCCCACCCAGGTCAAGCGTCTGCTGAACGCCCTTTATCTGCAGTCGGGCCTCATCGTCACCCGTTCCCTGCCCAAGGCCTGGGGCAAGCAATGAGGGCAGCTTCAGCGCGTTGATCTTCGGGAGCAGCCCTCAAAAGGCTGCGCGACAACAACATTGGGAGACGGGGTTCAGCCATGCGGCAACTGGTCATCGAGACGGACGACGGCACCCGGGGACATGCCTTTCCCATACGCCGGGCGCAAACCACACTGGGCCGCCGGCCGCACAACGACATCGTGATCGAGGACCGCATGGTCAGCGGGCAGCATGCCGTGCTCACCCTGAGTGGCCACGACCTGGTCGTCGAGGACATGAACAGCACCAACGGCACCTATGTGAACGGGGTGCGCATCAAGCGCCACCAGCTCTCGCCCGAAGACCTGCTGGAAGTGGGCAACTGCCGCCTGCGCTACCAGAGCGATGGCCTGGCGGAGGCCGCCTTCAGCTACGAAAAAACCACCGTGCTGACGCCCGCCAGTTCAGGCTTTGGTGCCGACAAAGCCACTTACCCCTACACGGTGCCGGCGGCCCTGCCCAAGCAGCTGGCCATGGTGCAGTACCTCAGTGGCGAGGGCAGTGGGCGCGAGATACTGCTGACCAAGGTGGTGACCACGGTGGGCAGGCAAGGGGCGCAAGCCGTGGCTATTTGCCGCCGCCCGACCGGCTTTGTGCTCACCCAGGTGACCGGCTCGGGCGGCCTGCAGGTCAACGGCAGCGAGTTGCACGACAAGGAGCTCGTGCTGAAGCACGATGACATCATCGAGTTTCAGGGCACAAAGATGCGCTTTGTGAGCCCCTGAGCTCAGCCGCCTTCCCCGCGCCCACCCCGCACGCGGGTGAGCGCCAAGCCGGCTGCGGCCGTGCGCGTTTCCACACCCAGCTTCTCGAACACGTGCTCCAGGTGCTTGTGCACCGTGCGCGGGCTGGTGCCCAGGATGTCGCCAATGTCGCGGTTGGTCTTGCCCTGGATGACCCAGTACAGCACCTCTGATTCGCGCGCCGTGAGCGTGGGGAAGGATTGCGCCAGCGCCTGCAGCAGCGCGGTCTCTGACTCTTCGCGCATCACCAGCAGCCATTCGCCTTCGTGGCTGGCCGGGTCGCCGGGGTCGGCGTCCATGGGGTGCAGCGTGAAGTTGAGCCGGTGGGCACCGCGCGCGATGGTGAGCGTCAGCGGGTCGGCCCCGGCGCGGCGGCGCAACGATTCGCGTGCCACCCAGGCCATCAGCTCGGGCGGTGTGGCCACCTCGGGGGCGTCCGGAAAATACTGCGTCATCAGCCGCCGCGCCAGCGCGGTTTGCCACAGCCGCTTGCCATTGCGCTCATGCACCACCAGAGTGGCGTGGCCAAAGGCGTCCAGTGCGTTGCGGGCCTGGCGCTGGGCGCGTGCGCTGCCCAGGTGCGCGGCAATGCGCGCCAGCACCTCCCGCGGGCGTATGGGCTTGGTGACGTAGTCGACCCCGCCGGCACCAAAGCCGGCCAGCACGTGCTCGGTGTCGGTGAGGCCGGTCATGAAGACGATGGGGATGGCGGCGGTGGCCGGGTTGGCCTTGAGCCGCCGCGCCACCTCGAAGCCGTCCATGCCGGGCATCAGCGCGTCGAGCAGCACGATGTCGGGCTTGGCCTGCTCGGCGCGGGTCAGTGCATCCACGCCATTGGTGGCCAGCAGCACGGTGTAGCCGGATTCATCAAGTGCGTCGTGCAGCACGGCCAGGTTGTCGGGCACGTCATCCACGATCAGCACCACGTCGGTGCTGTTCAGGTCAAGGGCGGCGAAGCTCATCAAGGGCTTTCGAAAGGGTCAGGGTCATGGCGTCGAGCTGGAATTCGCGCGCCATGTGGCGCAGGCTGGCAATGAAGGCGGATGCGGCCACGTGCTCAGCCTCGACGCGGTCCAGCTCGCGGGTGATGCCGCGCAGGTAACCCATGCCCACCAGGGCCTGCAGGCGCTCGATGGCTTCGGTGGGTGGGTAGTGGATGGCGGCGGCTTCGGTTGGGGCCGTGTCGGCGGCCAGCGCGGGGGCCATGGCCTCGGGCGCCGGCAGCCACTGCAGTTGCAGGCGTTGGCCCAGCCAGTCGAGCAGGTCGGCCACGCGCACTGGCTTGACCAGGAAATCGGCTGCCGGCAGCTGCACCTCGTTGTCCAGGCCGCGGTCGAAGGCGTTGGCCGACACCACCGCCAAGGGTGCGTCGCTGAGCTGCCGTGCGCGGATGCGGGCGATGGTCTGCCAGCCGTCGAGGCCGGGCATGGCCAGGTCCATGAAGATGGCGTCGGGTCGCGCTTCTGGCTTCAGCGTGGCCAGCTGCGCCAGCGCGTCCTCGCCCGAGCAGGCCTGGTGGATCTCGAAACCCTGGGGCTGCAGCAGGTCGACCAGCAGTTGCCGGTCGGCCTCTTCGTTGTCCACCACCAGGATGTGACGACGTGGCCCGGCGTAGCCATGGCGCTGGGCCCGGGGCAGCTCGCGTTCCGCCAGCTCGGCGCGCACCTCGGGCAGAAACAACCGCAGGCTGAAGGTGCTGCCCTGGCCCGGCGTACTGGCCACGGTCATCTCGCCACCCATCAGGTCGGTGAGCATCTTGCTGATGGTCAGGCCCAGGCCGGTGCCGCCGGCCGCCGCGCTGCCCGCTGCCGAGCCGCGCACAAAGGGCTCGAACACGCGGGCCAGCTCCTCGGCGCTCATGCCGGGGCCGCTGTCGATGACGTCGATGCGCGCCATCTCGCGCTGGTGCTGCACCCGCAACGTGACTTGCCCTTGGCTGGTGAACTTCACCGCATTGCCGATGACGTTGATGAGGATCTGCCGCAGCCGCCGCTCGTCGGCCCGCACCACTTCGGGCAACGCGTCGCCGCCTTCGAACTGGAAGGCAATGCCCTTGGCCTGGGCCATGGGCGCGAACATGCGCGCGATCTCGGCCATGCCTTCGCGAAAGCGCATGGGCTTCACGTCCAGCGTGAGCTTGCCGCCCTCGATGCGGGCCACGTCCAGCGTGCCTTCGATCAGGCTCAGCAAATGGTCGCCACCACGGCGGATGACGCTCACGGCCTGGCGGCGGTGCGCGGGCATGGCCGGGTCGTCCTCCAGCAGTTGCGCATAGCCCAGTATGGAATTGAGCGGCGTGCGCAGCTCGTGACTGATGGTGGTGATGTAGCGGGTCTTGGCCTGGTTGGCGGCGTCGGCAATGCGCTTGGCCTCTTGCAGTTGCAGGTCGGTTTGCTCGTGCAGCGCGATCTCGCGCACCAGGGCCTCGGTCTGGCGCGTGGTCTCTTCCAGCGCCACGCGCCGGCTCTGGTGCGCCAGCACCAGCCACCAGGCCACCACACTGGCCACCAACATCAAGGCGGCATAAGCCTTGACGAAGCCCGCGCGCAGCGTGGGCTCGAGTTGCGCGAGCAGGTTGGGGTCGAACTCGCTGCGCAGCGTCAGGGCCTTGAGCTCCTGGTGGTAGAGCAGGCCAAACAGCGCGCCCAGCGCCGGCACGATCAGACCCATCAGCAGCAGGTAGTGGCCCAGGCCGGTTTCCACCTGCGGCATCAAACGGCTGGGCAGCGTGCGGCGCAGCAGCGCAGACCAGCGCGCCCAGATCTGGTCGGCCAACCTTGCCTGCGGCTTGCAGCGGTCGTGGCAGCGCGAATCCAGCGTGCAGCACAGTGAGCAGATGACGCCACCGTAGGCGGGGCATTGGGCCATGTCCTCGCCTTCGTAGTCGCGCTCGCAGACCACGCAGCGTTGCAGGCGCACGTAAGGGCCTTCGGACAGGTTGGCGCTTGCTGGTGGATTCCCGCCCCACGCCTTCGCGGGGGCAGACTCTTCGCGGGAATGACGGGGAAGGTCCGCGGGTTCACGGGCGAGGTAATAGCGGCCCTGCGTGGCCCAGGCGATCAAGGGCGACGCCACCAGCGCTGTGACCAAGGCGATCAGCGCCGAGAAGGCCTGCGCCATCTCACCAAAGGCGCCCAGGTGCGCCGCCACCGACAGCACCGAGGACAGGCCCATCGCGCCCACGCCCACGGGGTTGATGTCATGCAAATAGGCGCGGCGGAACTCGATGCCCTTCGGGCTCCAGCCCATGGGCTTGTTGATGACCAGGTCGGCCACCACGGCCATGATCCACGAGATGGCGATGTTGCTGAACAGGCCCAGCACGCCGCCCATGGCCTGGAACACATCGAGCTCCATCAGCATCAGCGCGATCAAGGTGTTGAACACCATCCACACCACGCGGCCCGGGTGGCTGTGGGTCACGCGCGAGAAGAAGTTGCTCCAAGCCAGCGAGCCGGCATAGGCGTTGGTGACGTTGATCTTGAGCTGCGACACCACCACAAACAGCGCCGTGGCCGCCACCGCCCAACCGTAGTGGCCCAGCACCTGCTCGTAGGCGGCCAGGTACATCTGGTTCGGGTCCACCGCGCGCTCGGCCGGCACCATGTGGCCCAGCGCCAAAAAGGCCAGCAGCGCGCCGCCCAGCATCTTCAGCACGCCGGGCAGCACCCAGCCTGGGCCGCCGGCCGCCACAGCCAACCACCAACTGCGCTTGTTGGCGGCGGTGCGCTCGGGCATGAAGCGCAGGTAGTCCACCTGCTCGCCCATCTGCGTGATCAGCGCGATGCCCACCGTGGTGGCTGCGCCAAAAGCCTGCAGCTGAAAGCCGCCATGCGTGCCCGATTCACCCGCATAGGCCGCCAGCTCGCCCAGCAGCCCGGGGTTGAGCCGCAGCACCGCCACATAGGGCAGCACCAGCATCAGCAACCACAGCGGCTGCGTCCACACCTGCAAGCGGCTGATGACGGTGACGCCCCAGGTGGCCAGTGGCATCACCGCCAAGGCGCACAGCAGATAGCCCCAGGCTGGCGGGATGTCGAACGCCAACTCCAGCGCATAGGCCATCACCGCCGCTTCGAGGGCAAAAAAGATGAAGGTGAAGCTGGCGTAGATCAGCGAGGTGATGGTGGAGCCCAGGTAGCCAAAGCCGGCACCACGGGTGAGCAAATCCATGTCGACCCCGTGCCGCGCCGCATAAACGCTGATGGGCCAACCCGCCAGCGCAATCACCAACCCCGTGGCCAGGATGGCCCAGAACGCATTGGCAAAGCCGTACTGCACCAGCAGCGTGGCACCCACGGCTTCGAGCACCAGGAACGAGGCGGCGCCAAAGGCCGTGTTGGCCACCCGCCACGGCGACCAGCGGCGGAACGAACGCGGCGTGAAACGCAGCGCGTAGTCCTCCAGCGACTCGGCCGCCACCCAGGCGTTGTAGTCGCGCCGTATCTTCACCACCCGCTGCGTCGCCTGTGCCGGCGGCGCGCCAGGGGCAACAGGGGCGGTGGCGGCAAGACGGGGTGGCATGCCCTTGCTTACTCAAGAAACGAACCACCCTGGCGCTGCCTCGCCCACGCCAGCTCATGGGCATCTGCCCCAACGGCACACCAATGTGCACCATGGTTGTGCATCGGCCCGCGCCCAACTTTGTTGCACCCGGCACCACACTGGGGTGAACCCGGATTCGGCGTCGACCCGCAAATGGCTACATTCCATGGAAACGTTTACATGCTGCACTCAACCTGAACCCAAAGCCCGCTGCCATGGCCGTCACCATCAAGGATGTCGCCCGACTCGCCGAGGTCTCGGTGGCCACGGTTTCGCGTGCGCTGAACGGCCATCCCCGCGTCACCCCCGAGACCCGCGAGCGCATCCTGCGCGTGGCTGCCGAGTTGCGCTTCACCCCCAGCAGCGCCGCCCGCAGCCTCATCACCCGCCGCACCCACACTGTGGGCGCGCTGCTGCCCGACCTGCACGGCGAGTACTTCTCCGAGCTGATCCGAGGCATCGACCTGGCCGCCCGCGCGCGCGGCCTGCACCTGCTGGTGAGCAGCTCGCACGGCGACGCCAAGGAAGCCGCCGCCGCGCTGCGCGCCATGCACGGCCGCGTGGACGGCCTGCTGGTGATGTCGCCGCACATGGACGCCGATTTCCTGGGCGGCAACCTGCCGCACGGCCTGCCCGCCGTGCTGCTGAACAGCGACCCCAGCGACACCACGCACGCCTGCTTCCGGGTGGACAACCGCGGCGGCGCGTCGGCCATGGTCAAGCACCTGGTGAAGACGGGCCACCGCAGCATCGCCTTCATCGCCGGCCCCGAGCACAACTACGAAGCGCAAGAGCGCCTGGCCGGTTACCGCGAAGCGCTGCACAAGCTGCTGCCCGGCACGCCCGAGCGCGTGCTGCAGGGCGACTTCACCGAAGCCTCGGGCGAGCACGCCGGCAAGGCCCTGGCCGCACTGCGCGAGCGCCCCTCGGCCGTGTTTGCGGCCAACGACATGATGGCCATCGGCTGCCTGGCCTCGCTCACGCAGGCGGGCCTGAGCGTGCCCGGCGACATCGCGCTGGCCGGCTTCGACGACATCCCCATCTCGCGCTACGTCACGCCCGCCCTCACCACGGTGCGCGTGCCCATCGTCGAACTGGGCACGCTCGCGCTGGAAGAACTGGCCAGTGCCATCGAAAAGCCGGACCACCCCGGCGGCAAGCAGCACACGCTGCGCGCCGAACTGGTGGCTCGCCAGTCCTGCGCCCGCAGCGCCTGAGCCCTCTCTCTCTCTCTCTCTCGTCCCTCCCCACAAGCCATCAAGATCGGAGAACAGCATGAAGCAGTCAAGAAAAGGTTTTCACAGGCACGCGCTGGCGGCCGCTGTGGTGCTGGCGCTGGTTGGCGCGGCGCAGGCGCAGGTAGGCACATCGACCGTGCGCGGCAATGTGTCGACTGGTGCCTCGGCCGCGCAGGCCGGTCTTCAGGTGTCCGCCATCAACCAGGCTAATGGCACCGCGTACCGAACCGTCACCCGCGCCGATGGCAGCTATGTGCTGGCAGGCCTGGCGCCGGGCTCCTACGCCATCCGGGTTGGCCAAGAAGCTTCTCAAGTGATCACGGTCCAGGTGGGCGAGACGGCATCAGTGGACCTCTCGCTCGATACCGCGCAAAGGGTCACCGTGGTGGGCTCGTTGCAGTCCAAGAATGTCAAGACCTCGGAGGTGGGAACCACGGTCAGCCGCCGGCAAATAGAAACCTTGCCACAGGTCACCCGCAACTTTCTCAGCTTTGCCGACCTCGCCCCGGGCGTGACCGTGACGGTGGACGGCGAGGGCAATGTCTCGATGCGGGGCGGCTCTGCTTCGCGCGACCAAACCAATGTGTTCATCGACGGCGTTGGACAGAAAGACTATGTGCTGCGCGGTGGCGTCACCGGACAAGACAACAGCCGGGGCAATCCGTTCCCGCAGTCGGCCATTGCCGAGTACAAGATCATCACGCAGAACTACAAGGCCGAGTTCGACCAGGTGTCCAGCGCGGCCATCACCGCCGCGACCAAATCAGGCACCAACGTCTTGAAGGGCGATGCCTTCATTGACAGAACCTCTGAAGCTTGGCGCTCGGCCACCCCAGCTGAGGCCGAAGCGGGCAAGAAAGTACCCTCTTCGCAAACGCAGTACGGCATCTCGCTCGGTGGGCCCATCGTCGAGAACCTCGCGCACTTCTTCGTGGCCTATGAGGCCAAGCACAACGACTACCCGGGCACGATCTCACCGGGCGGCGGCCTGACCACATCCGACCTGCCTCCCGCCTGGCAGTCGCTGGTCGGCCCGGTCGTGTCCCCGTTTCGCGAGGATTTGTTGTTCTCGCGGTTTGACTGGACACCCAATGACAACAACCGGCTCAGTCTCAGTTTGAAGTACCGGGACGAGAAGGATGTGAAGAACATTGGCGGCCAGAACACGGTTGAGCAAGGCTCGAACAACAGCAACAAGGAAACGCGTGTCACGCTAAGCCACCAGTACGACGCGGACACCTGGATCAACGAGGCCAAGCTGAGCTATGAAAGTGCCTACTTCAGCCAGACACCCACGACCCAAGCCACGGGTGTGCTGGTGAAAGCCATCCTGCCCAGCGGCAACGAAACCACGATCCTGAATCTGGGTGGCAGCCGCTACTACCAGCGCAAAGGGCAGCAAGGCGTTTCGTTTCAAGATGACCTGACGCTCACCGGCTTCGCGGGCCACATGCCGAAGTTTGGCGTGAAGCTCAAGTCCGTCACCCTCGACGCGACCGAGGTCTGGGGCTACAACCCACAGTTCTCGTTTGATGTCTTCAATCCCGCCCAACCGTACAAGGTTGAGTTCGGTGCGGGCCTTCCTGGCCTGGGTGATGGCAAAGCGCGCGCACGGTCCCTGCAGTTCGGCCTGTACGGCCAAGATGATTGGGAGCTGTCCAAGCAGCTCACCCTGAACCTGGGTCTGCGCTGGGACTATGAATCGAACCCCACGTACCTGGATCACGTCACGCCAGCAGACGTGGTGAACGTGTTGAAGAACTGGTCGGCGATTCACAACCCCGCAGCCAATGGCTACAACATCAACGACTACATCAGCAACGGCTCGAACCGATCGGCCTTCAAGAATGCTTTCCAGCCGCGGCTGGGGCTCTCCTACGACGTTCGGGGCGACAAGACGCAGGTGGTGTTCGGCGGCTATGGCCGTTCGTATGACCGGAACGCCTTCGACTTCATGCAACTGGAAAAGACCAAGGGCACCTTCCCCAGCTACACGGTGGGCTTCCTGGGCAACCCCAACTACTCGGGCTGTCAAGTTGCGGGCCCGACATGCGTCACCTGGGATCCGAACTACGCACAGCCCGGCGGCCTGGATGCGTTCGCAACCGGCACGGGGGTGGGCCGCGAAATCAACCTGTTGAACAACAACCTGAAGACGCCCTACTCCGATCAATTCTCGGTGGGCTTGCGCAGCGCCCTCGCCGACTGGCAGACCGAAGTCAGCTACACCCGCTCAGAGAACAAGGATGGATTCGTGTTCTTCCTGGGCAGCCGCCGAGATGACGGCCTGTTCCACCCGCCAGGCACGCACTGGGGCACCCCTTGGGGCAGCACCATTCCCAATTGGGGCTCGCACCTGATCATTGGAACCAACGGCTACAACTCCACCACAGACCTCATCACCCTCAAGGCGGACAAGCCCTACACATCGTCCTCGGGTTGGTCGGCGGGTCTCGTCTACTCCTACAGCGCCTCGAAGGAGAACGGCGGCTATGGCGGCATCGATGACCGCTACGCCTTTGACTTTTCCGACCCCTCTGACCTGAAGATGCGGCCCTCGCGCACCGTGCCCAAGCACAAGCTGGTCATGACGGGTTCTTACGACCTGCCGTACGAAGTCATGGTGTCGGGCAAGCTGCAGTGGAATTCCGGCGTGCCAGTGACCGGCATCAATTGCCTGGCCGGTTGGGGTGACTGCATCGTTGACTCGGTGCCCACCAACAACTATCAGCAGATTGACCTCTCGCTGTCCAAGGCGTTCAAGCTGCCCGGTGGCATGAAACTGAGCTTGCGCGCCGACGTGCTCAACCTGCTGGATACCCACAACTGGTCGGAGTACAAGAATTGGTATGGTGGCCCTGGCGAGCCCGATCCCACGCTGGGTCAGGTGTCAGGCAAGGGCATCAATGGCCCGACCCGTACCTACAAGATTGGCTTGGGATTGAGCTGGTAGAACACGCCCTGAACAACCGATCCGGCCTAGCGGATTGACCGCACCGGATCGGTTTTTCAATGCCAATTCACGACGAGACCTCATGTGCATGATCCGAACCGACGCCGCCTGCTGAGCGCATTTGCGGCGGCGATAGCCACCGGAAGCTGTGTCAATGCACTTCCCGTTGGCATCGCCCCACTGGTCACCAAGGAACTTGGCACCGACACCGAGCTCCTCACCGACCTCGAACGCCGCACCTTCAGTTTCTTCTGGGAAACCGCCAACCCGGCCAACGGCCTGGTGCCTGACCGTTACCCCAACCGCCCGCGCATGGCCAGCATCGCCGCCACCGGCTTTGCGCTGACCGCCTACCTTGTCGGTGTAGACCAGGGCTACATCAGCCGGGCCGACGCCGCCGTGCGCACGCTGGCCACGGCGCGCTTCTTTGCCACCGCGCCGCAAGGGCCCGAGGCCAACGGCAAGGCAGGCCACCAAGGCTTTTTCTACCATTTCCTGGACATGCAGACCGGCCACCGGTATGACCGTGGCGTGGAGCTCAGCACCATCGACACGGGCTGGCTGCTGGCCGGCCTGTTGTGCGCCCAGGCCTACTTCGACCGCGACGATGCCACCGAGCGCGAGATACGCCAACTCGTCGACACCATCTACGGCCGGATCAACTGGCCCTGGGTGCAGCTGCGCGGCGGCCTGATCGGCATGGGTTGGAACCCCGAAGGTGGCTTCAGGAACTTCATCGACTACAAGGGCTTCGACGAGGCCATGTTCATGTACCTGCTGGCGCTGGGCTCGCCCACCCAGCCCGCCAGTGCCAACGCCTGGTCCGACTACACCCGCACTTACGTGCGCACCTGGGGCAACTACATGGGCCACGAACACCTGGGCGGTGCACCCCTGTTCTGGCACCAGTACTCGCATGTGTGGGTGGATTTCCGGGGCATCCGCGACTCCTTCATGCGCGAGAAGGGCCTGGACTACTTTGAGAATTCACGCCGCGCCACGCTGGCCCAACAGGCCTATGCCATCCAGAATCCGCAGGGCTGGAAGGACCACAGCGCCGAGGTCTGGGGGTTGGCTGCCTGCGACGGCCCCGGCATGATCGCCGGCCCTGACCACAACGGCCATCGCCGCCAATACTGGGACTACCGCGCGCGCGGCGCCGGCCTGCGCGACACCGCCGACGACGGCACGATTGCGCCCACCGCCGCGCTGTCCAGCCTGCCCTTTGCACCCGAGATCGTGTTGCCCACGCTGCGCGCGCTTCGCGAGCGCTTTGGCGAGGTGATCTACCAGCGCTATGGCTTCATCGATGCTTTCAACACCAGCTTTCGTGTGGCCGATGCCAAGCTCAGCGACGGCAAGTATGAGCCGGGCTTTGGCTGGGTGGACACCGACTACATCGGCATCGACCAAGGCCCCATCGTGGCGATGATCGCCAACCACCGCAATGGGCTGGTGTGGCAGACGATGAAGCGCCAGCCGGCCTTGCTGCGCGGCTTGAAGCGCGCGGGCTTCAGTGGTGGTTGGCTGGGTTGATGCCATGGCGCGCATCGTCGTCACGCGCGCCAAGTGTCATGTCATGCGCACCTCCTCTGTCGTCATGCCCGCGAAGGCGGGCATCCAGCCTTCTGCTGACCGCGTGGATGCCCGCCTTCGCGGGCATGACGGGGTGGGACGCGGGCCGGGTGGCCTGTGCGCAGGTGGCCTGACATGAAGCACTCCACCCGCCGCACCTGGTTGGGCACCGCCGCCGCGCTGGCTGGCGGCACCACGCTGGGCGGCTGCAACAGCGCCAGTGACAACCGCCTGCGCTTCTGGGCCATGGGCCGCGAGGGCGAGGTGGCGCCAGAGCTGTTGGCCGGCTTCAAAGCCGAGCACCCCGAGATCGACCTGCGCATCGAGGCCCTGCCCTGGACGGCCGCGCACGAGAAGCTGCTCACCGCCTTTGCCGGCGACGCCACCCCCGACGTGGCCCAGATGGGCAACACCTGGCTGCCAGAGATGACGGTCCTCGGTGCGCTGGCCCCACTCGACACCTGGCAGGCCAGCAGCGGCTTGAAAGCCGAAGACCATTTCGATGGCATCTGGCGCGCCAATGTGATGGACGGTGTGCTGCGCGGCGTGCCCTGGTACGTGGACACCCGCCTGCTGTACTACCGCAGCGATCTGCTGCAGCAGGCCGGCTACGCGCACATGCCCACCGACTGGGCCGGGTGGACCGCCGCGATGACGGCCATGCAGCGCATGCCGCAGGGCGCGGTGGCGCATCCGCTGCTGCTGCCGGTGAACGAGTTCGAGCCCCTGCTGGCGCTGGCGCTGCAGCAAGAGGGCGAGGTGCTGAAAGATGGTGGCCGGCGCGGCAACTTTGCGGGCGCGGGCTTCCAGCGCGCGCTGGGCTTCTACATGGGCCTGTTTGCCAAGGGCCTCGCACCAGACATCACCAACAACCAGATCGCCAACCTCTGGCAGGAGTTCGGCCGCGGCAATTTCGCCTTCTACATCTCGGGGCCCTGGAACATCGGCGAGTTCCGCCGCCGCTTGCCGCCAGCGTTGCAGGGCAGCTGGAATACCGCGCCGCTGCCCGGCCCCACGGGCCCCGGTGCTTCCAACGCCGGCGGCTCCAGCCTGGTGATGTTCCAGCGCAGCCGGCACAAGCCGCAGGCCTGGGCGCTGATCGAATACCTCAGCCGCCCGGCGGTGCAACTGCAGTTCTTCCAGCTCACCGGCAACCTGCCGCCGCGCCGCAGCACTTGGGCGCTGGAGCCGCTGGCCAGCGACCCGCAGGTGCGCGCCTTCGCCAACCAACTGGAGCGCGCCCGCCCCACGCCCGCCGTGCCCGAGTGGGAGCGCATCGCTCAAGAAATGCAGCTCTTTGCCGCACGCGCCATCCACGACCGCGCGGCCCCGCTGGCCACAGGCCAGGCACTGGACGTTCGGGTGGACGAGTTCCTGGCCAAGCGGCGCTGGATGCTGGACCGTGCCACCGCCGCCCCAAAGGCCAGCACATGAACAAGCCCAGCCTCGCCGCCTGGGCCTTCGTGCTGCCCGCGCTCAGCGTGATCGCGCTGTTCTTCGGCCTGCCGGTGTTGGCCGGCCTGCTGCTGAGCCTGACCGACTTCGATCTGTACGCCCTGGCCGACCTGGGCAACCTGCGCTTCGTGGGCCTGGGCAATTACGCCCATGTGCTGCAGATGCCGCTGTTCTGGAAGGCCCTGGGCAACACCGCCTACTTCGTGGTGCTGGGCGTGCCGCTGTCCATCGGCCTTTCTCTGGGCGCCGCCGTGCTGCTGCAGAGCAGGCTGGCGCGCTTCAAGCCGCTGTGGCGCACGGCCTTGTTCGCGCCGGTGGTGACCACGCTGGTGGCGGTGGCGGTGATCTGGCGCTACCTCTTCCATGTGCGCTACGGCTGGGTCAACCATGTGCTGGAGAGCGTGGGCATCAGCCCCATCGACTGGCTGGGCGACCCGCACTGGTCCATGCCCACCATCATCCTGTTTGCCGCCTGGAAGAACTTTGGCGGCAACATGATCATCTTCATCGCCGCGCTGCAGGCCATCCCCGAAGACCTGTACGAAGCCGCGCGGCTGGATGGCGCCAGGGCCTGGGCGCAGTTCCGCCACATCACCCTGCCCAGCCTGGCGCCCACCACGCTGATGGTGAGCATCCTCACCATGGCCGGCTACTTCCAGCTCTTTGCCGAGCCCTATGTGATGACCCAGGGCGGCCCGCTGCAAAGCACGGTGAGCGTGCTGTACATGATGTACGAAGAAGGCTTTCGCTGGTGGAACCTGGGGACGGCCTCGGCCGTGGCGGTGCTGCTGTTTCTGATCATCATCAGCGTCACGCGCGTGCTGATGGTATTCGCCAAGCGGGAGGGGGCGGCATGAAGAAGCCAAACCGGAAAACCGCATCCACCATCGCCGTCAACGCCGGCCTGGCGTTCATGGCCTTCGTCGCTGCGGCCCCGCTGCTGTGGATGGTGTCGGTGTCGCTGATGCCCGCCGGGCAGGCCAGCACCTACCCACCGCCACTTCTGCCCACCGACCCCACGCTGGCGCACTACCGCAGCCTGCTCAGCACGGGCGGCATCGCGCGCCAGTTCGCCAACAGCCTGGGGTTGGCCTGCGCGGCCACGCTCATATCCACGCTGCTCAACACGCTGGCCGGCTATGCCTTCGCCAAGCTGCGCTTCAAGGGGCGCGAGCAGATCTTCCAGGCCCTCATCGCCGCGCTGGTGATTCCCGGCCAAGTGGCCATGCTGCCGTTGTTCCTGCTGCTCAAGAACATGGGCCTGGTCAACACATATGCCGGCGTGTTGGTGCCTGCCCTGGCTTCCATCTTCGGCATCTTCCTGGTGCGGCAGTACGCACGCGGCATCCCCGATGAGTTGCTGGAGGCCGCGCGCATGGACGGCGCCGGCGAATTCAAGGTCTTCTTCGCCATCGTGCTGCCGCTGCTCAAGCCAGTGCTGGTCACACACGCAGTGTTTGCCTTCCTGGGCAGCTGGAACGACTTCATGTGGCCGCTGATCGTGCTCACCGAAGGCGACCTGCAGACGTTGCCCGTGGTGCTGTCGTCGCTGTCGCGCGAGCACGTGCAAGACAATGAACTGATGATGGCCGGTGCGGTGGTGACCGTGCTGCCGGTGCTGCTGCTGTTCCTGGCATTGCAGCGCCACTACATGCAAGGGTTGATGATGGGAGGGGTGAAAGCATGAGGGGTCGCCGCAGATGCTTGGGCCTGGGCGCGGCCGTGCTGGCTGGCAGCGCGATGGCGGCCAATGCCACGCCGCAGGTGCTGGACGATTTCAAGAGCCCCGCCGCGTGGACCGCCACCGCGTCTGACCAGGTGCAGGCGCGCGTGAAGCCAGCGGGCGCCAACGGCGGCCTGTGCCTGGCCTACGACTTCGCCGGTGTCTCGGGCTATGCCGTGGCACGCCGCGCCATCGCGTTCGACCTGCCCGCCCACTACGAGCTGGCGCTGCGCGTGCGCGGCAGCGGCGGGCCCAACGACGTGCAGCTCAAGCTGCTGGACGCCAGCGGCGACAACGTCTGGTGGGTGCACCAGCCCAACCGCGTGCTGCCCACGGCCTTCAGCGATTGGCGCGTGAAGCAGCGCGATGTGCAGTTCGCCTGGGGCCCCAGCGCCGACAAGACCCTGCGGCAGGTGGCTGCCATTGAGCTGGCCGTGGCAGCCGGCAAGGCCGGCGGCAAGGGTGAGATCTGCCTGGAAAAGCTCAACCTGGTGCCGCGCGAGACCCCGCCCGCCACCTGGCCGCAACCGGCGGCCACCGCCAACAAGTCGCTGCCCGAAGCCGCACCCGAACTGGCCGTGGACGGCAAGGCCGACACCGCCTGGCGCAGCCCGCCCGGAGCGGCGCTGTGGCAAGTAGACCTGGGCGCAGCGCGCGAGTTCAGCGGCCTGGTGCTGCGCTGGGCCACGCCCCAGCGCCCAACCGACTACGACCTGGAGGCCTCGGACAACGGCCGGCGCTGGACCCAACTGCGCCACGTGCGCGACGGCGAGGGCGCCGCCGACTGGCTCTACCTGCCCGATGCCGAAGCCCGCCACATCCGCCTGCGCATCCCGCGTAGCGCGGGCAAGGGCGCGGCGCTGCAGGAGCTGCAGCTCATCGCGCCCGGGGCCTGGAAGACCCGCGACGACATGCTCAAGGCCGTCGCTGCGGAGGCCCCGCGTGGCCAGGTCCCGCGCGCCTACCTCAACGAGCAGAACTACTGGGCCCTGGTGGGCGTGGACGGCGGCGGCTCACGTTCGGGGTTGATGTCGGAAGACGGTGCGGTGGAGGCCGGCCTGGGCGGCTTCAGCATCGAGCCCACGCTGCGCATTGCCGGCGAAGCCTCGCTGAACTGGGCCAACGTGGAGATGCGCCACAGCCTGCGCGAAGGCTATCTGCCCATGCCCTCGGTGTTCTGGCAGCACCCGCTGGCCGACCTGCGCGTGGAGGCCGCCGCCGATGGTCCGCCCAAGGCGCCGCGCCTGCTGGTGCGCTACACCGTCACCGCCCCGCCAGGCCAGCCGCTCAAGGGCCAGTTGGTGCTGGGCCTGCGGCCCTGGCAGGTGAACCCGCCACAGCAATTCCTCAACACCCCGGGTGGCGTCGTGGAGGTGCGCGAGCTGGCCTGGAAGGATGCCGTCTTGCAAGTGAACGGCCGCGCCGCGCTGCAGACCCTGCCGGCACCCGCGCAGGTGGAACTGCGCGGGCTGGACAGCGGACTGGCCCAGGGCGAGGCCAGCGACCGCACGGCCGCGCTGCGCGATCGTCAGGCCATGGCCTCGGGTGCACTGAGCTTTGCGCTGGACCTGGCCCCCGGCGCCAGCCAGACCGTGGTGGTCGAGCTGCCGCTGGCGGGCGACGCGCTCGCCGCCGCCACCCCACTCGATGCCAGCAAGGCCGGCGCCCGCTTTGACGCCGTGGCCAGCGCCTGGCGCGAGCGCCTGAACCGCGTGCAGTTCACGCTGCCCAGCAGCGCCAAGCACCTGAGCGACAAGCTGCGCAGCGCGCTGGCGCAGATCCTGATGTCGCGCGACGGACCGGCCCTGCAACCCGGTACGCGCAGCTACCAACGCAGCTGGATACGCGACGGCGCGATGATGGTGGAAGGCCTGCTGCGCCTGGGCGAGGTGCAGGCCTCGGCCGATTTCGTGAACTGGTATGGCGAGCATCTGTTCGCCAACGGCAAGGTGCCTTGCTGTGTGGACGCCCGCGGCGCCGACCCGGTGGCCGAGAACGACAGCCACGGCCAGTTCATCCACGCCGTGGCACTGCTGTGGCAGTTCACGGGTGACAAGGCGCTGCTCGCCAAGCAATGGCCACGCGTGCTGTCGGCCACCCGCTACATGGAACAGTTGCGCCAGAGCGAGCACAGCGAGGCGAACAAGCAACCAGGTCGCGAGGCGCTGTGGGGCACCATGCCGGCGTCCATCAGCCACGAGGGCTATTCCGACAAGCCCATGCATTCGTACTGGGACGACTTCTGGGCCCTGCGCGGCTACAAAGACGCGGTGCTGCTGGCCCAGGCCGCCGACAAGGCCGATGACGCGAAGCAGATCAAGGCCTGGCGCGATGAATTCCAGGCCGAGCTGGTCCAGTCCATCGCCGCCGCCATGAAGCAGCACGGCAAGACCTTCATCCCAGGGGCCGCCGAGCTGGGCGATTTCGACGCCACGTCCACCACCGTGGCGCTCAGCCCCGCGCAGGCCGACGACGTGCTGCCACCCGAGTGGCTGTCCGCCACCTTCGAGCGCTACTGGCAAGAGGCCACGGCGCGCCGCGACGGCAAGCGTGAATGGAAAGACTACACGCCCTATGAGCTGCGCAGCGTGGGCGCGCTGCTGCGCCTGGGCCAGCCCGAGCGCGCCTGGGCCATGCTCGATTTCTTCTTCAAGGACCAGCGCCCCGAAGGCTGGAACCAGTGGGCCGAGGTGGTGATGCGCAACCCGCGCGAAGTGCATTTCCTGGGCGACATGCCGCACGCCTGGGTGAGCTCCGATTTCATGCGCAGCGCGCTCGACCTGTTTGCCTACGAGCGCGAGCGCGACCACAGCCTGGTGCTGGGCGCGGGCCTGAAGGCCGAGTGGCTGCAAAGTGCCAGTGGTGTGGCTGTGAAGGGCTTGCTCACCGCCACCGGCACGCTGGACTACGCCCTCACGCCCCAACACGAAGGCTGGCAGCTGGAGATCGGCAGCGGCGTGAATGCACCCAGCGGCGGATTCAGGCTGGTGTGGCCTGTGGGCCTGCCCTTGCCCGACGTGGCCTTGCCCGATGGCCGCGTGCTGGCCTGGCAGGGCCGCGAACTGAACCTGCCGGGCGATGTGAGGCAGGTTCAGTTGAGCAAGGCCGCCGCTCCAGCCATCACCAAGCCCTGACCGAAGTAAATCACGTGACGCCACGCCCTTTCCATCATTTCCGCCCCCTCCGTCATTCCCGCGAAGGCGGGAATCCAGCATTCACCCTGGATCCCCGCCTGCGCGGGCATGACGAAGCCAACCCCCCCATCGCACCATGCAACGCCGCCCCCTGCTCTCAATGTCTCTGATGCCCCTTGTCGGCACACTGGCCGCTTGCGCCACATCCACTCCAGCAACCACCATGCCCCCTCTGCCCCACGCCGGCTTCACGGCCCAGTCCAGCACCGTGCAGGTGGCCTTCAGCGCCAGCACCCGCTACTGGCTGGTGATGCCCACGGCGGCGGCTGCCAACCCGACCCGGCGCTGGCCGCTGCTGATGTTTTTGCACGGCTCGGGCGAGCGCGGCACCGACCTGAACCAGGTCAAGGCGCATGGCCCCTGGGCCTGGCTGGCCCAGCAGGCCGACACGCCCTTCATCGTCGTGGCCCCACAGGCCGATGTGGGGGGCGGCTGGAACCCGCATGTGCTGCACGCGCTGATAGCCCAACTCAAGGCCACGCTGCCGGTGGACGCCGACCGCGTGCTGGTCACCGGCCTGTCGATGGGCGGCTTCGGCGCCTGGGCGCTGGCCACCGAGTACCCCGATGCGTTGGCCGCCATCGCCCCCATCTGCGGCTTTGGCGACGAGGATCGCATGGAACGCATCCGCCACCTGCCGGTGTGGGCCTTCCATGGCGACGCCGATTCGGCCGTGCCCGTGGCCGGTCAGCGCGCCACCATCGCCGCACTGCGGGCGGCCGGCGGCACACCGCGCTACACCGAATACCCCGGCGTGGACCACGACAGCTGGACTGCCACCTACAACAACCCCGCGCTCTACGAGTGGCTGCTGGCGCAACACCGCCGCCCAGCCACGCGCTGATGCGTGCCGCAGCGAACCAACCCCCGTGGACATGACCGCCCCAGCCGCTTCTCCCGCCCCGGCGCCGCAACCTGGCCTGCAGGTGGCCAGCCCCTCGGGCCTGACCTTTGATCTGAGCAGCCACGGCAGCGTGCGCCGCATGGCCTGGCGCGAGCTGTGCATCAACCTGTACTCGGGCAACGAGCTGGAAGGCGGTCCCGACCTGCTGGTGCTGCGCCGGCTGAGCACCGGCGGTGTGCCCGAGTGGACGCCGCTGCTGGGCCCGCGCAGCCCCTCGCGCGTCAGCACCACGCCGCTGGGCCTGGTGGCGCAGGGCGAGTGGGGCGCGCTGAAATACACGCTGCACCTGGTGCTCAGCAGCACCGAGCCCACCTGGTTCTGGCACCTTGATTTGCACAACAGCGGCAGCGGAACCTGCCAGGTGGACGTGCTGCATGGGCAGGACGTGGCACTCTCGCCCTGGGCTGCCCTGCGCACCAACGAGTTCTACGTGAGCCATTACCTGGACCACACGCCCCTCACCCACCCGCGCGTGGGCACGGTGCTGGCCACACGCCAGAACCTGGCCGTGGCCGGCTTCAACCCCTGGCTGCTCACCGGCGCGCTGGGCCGCAGCGTGGCCTGGGCCACCGATCAACTGCAATGGCTGGGCCTGGGCCAGCGCCATGGGCAAGCGCCCCTCGCCTGCACCCAGGGCTTGCCCAGCACGCGTTTGCAGCACGAGCACGCGCTGGCAGCGCTGCAGCACGAGGCGCTCACGCTGCCGGCCGGCGCACACGCGCATGTGGGCTTCTTCGGCCTGCTGCAAGCACACCACGCCGAAGCCAGCGGCCCGGCCGACCTGGCCTGGGTGGACCACGCCCTGGCCCTGGCCGAAGCCGCCTGCCCGCCCAGCTGGCCCCCGCCCGCAGGCTCAGCGCCTGAGCCTGTGAGCTTGTTCGCCAGCGCCCCACTGCTGGCGGGGCACGAGCTGAGCGAGGCCGAATTGCGCGGCCTGAGCGAAGGCGATTGGCAGCAGGTGGAACGCGACGATGACGGCACGCTGCTCTCGTACTTTCAGGCCGAAGCCCACACCGTGCTGCGCGCCAAGGAACGCCAGGTGCTGCGCCCGCATGGCCACCTGCTGCGCACCGGCCACAACCTCACGCCCGATGAATGCGCCCTCACCTCCACCTGCTGGATGGGCGGCGTCTTTCACTCCATGGTCACGCAGGGCCATGTGGGCATCAACCGCTTCGTGGGCACGGTACGCGGCTACCTGGGGCAGTTCCGCTCGCAGGGCCTGCGGGTCTTCGTCGAGATCGCTGGCCAGTGGCAGTTGCTGGACCAGCCCAGCGCCTTCCAGATGCGGCCCGACAGCGCCACCTGGTGGTACCGCCACGATGGCGGCCTGCTGAGCGTGCAGGCCCAGGCCCTGAGCGAGCCGCATGCGCTCTCGCTGCAACTGCAGGTGGAAGAGGGTGAACCGCTGCGCTGCCTGATCAGCCTGCAGGTGGCGCTGGACGGTGACGACGAGCTGGATGCGGGCCGGCCCCTGTGGCTGGCCACGCCCGACGGGGCCCTGGTGTACCCGCGGCCCGACAGCGCGCTGGGCCAGCGCTTTGCGCAGGGCCACTTCCGCCTGCTGGCGCTGGAGGGCACGCGCTTCAACGCCGTGGGCGGCGACGAACTGCTCTACCCCGACGCCCGCTCGCGCCAGCAGCCCCAGCTGTGCCTGGTCACCGAAACCGCGCGCAGCGCGGGCTTGTTGATCACCGGCCACCTGGTGGCTGGCGCCCAGCCCGGCGTGGCCCAGCACAGCCGCCATTTGCCCGCCTCACCGTGGCTGAGCGTGGCACCCGCCAGCGACACCCCCGCCGCGCAGGCCACCCAGCGCCTGGCCCTCATCCTGCCCTGGCTGCAGCACAACGCGCTGGTGCACTACCTTGCACCGCGCGGGCTCGAGCAATTCTCGGGCGGCGGCTGGGGCACGCGCGATGTCTGCCAAGGCCCGGTGGAGCTGCTGCTGGCGCTGGGCCGGCCGGCCCCCATACGCGACCTGCTGCTGCGGGTGTACAGCGCCCAGAACCGCAGCGGCGACTGGCCGCAGTGGTTCATGTTCTTCGAGCGCGAGCGCGGCATACGTGCCGGTGATTCGCATGGCGACATCGTCTACTGGCCGCTGCTGGCGCTGGGCCAGTATTTGCTCGCCACCGGCGATGCCAGCCTGCTCACCGAGCCGCTGCCCTACTTCGAGCCCGGCGAGCCCGATACGCTGTGGCAGCACGCCCAGCGCGCGCTGCAACTGGCGGCGGGCCGCACGGCAGGCGGCACCGCGCTGGCCGCCTACGGCCATGGCGACTGGAACGACGCGCTGCAACCGGCCGACCCCGCCCTGCGCGAGCACATGTGCAGCAGCTGGACGGTGACCCTGCACCACCAGGTGCTCGCCACGCTCTCGCAGGCGCTGCGCGAGGTGGCTGGCAACACCACCGAGGCCGATGCGCTGCAAGCCCACGCCACACGCGTGCTGGCCGACTTCCACCGCGTGCTGGTGCTGGACGGCGAGATCATGGGCTACGCCTTGTTCAAGCCGGATGGCGCGGTGGAGCCCATGCTGCACCCGCGCGACCGTGCCACCGGCGTGCGGCACAGCCTGCTGCCGATGATGCACGCCATCATCAACGACATGCTCAGCCCCGTGCAGGCGCAGCACCACCTGGCGCTGATCCGCAGCCACTTGAGCGGCCCCGACGGCGCGCGCCTGTTCGACCAGCCCATGGCCTACCGGGGTGGCCCGCAGACCTGGTTCCAGCGCGCCGAAAGCAGCAGCTACTTCGGCCGCGAGATCGGGCTGATGTACACCCACGCCCACCTGCGCTACACCGAGGCCCTGGCCCATATGGGCGAGGCCGAGGCTTTCTTCGATGCACTGGGCCTGGCCCACCCCGTGGCCCTGCACGAACGCCTGCCCCAGGCCACGCGCCGCCAGGCCAACTGCTACTACTCCAGCTCCGACGCGGCATTTGCCGACCGCGCCGAGGCCAGTGCGCACTACGACCGCATCGCCAGCGGCCAGGTGGCGCTGGAAGGCGGCTGGCGCGTGTACTCCAGCGGCGCGGGCATCAGCCTGGGCCTGGTGATGCGGCAGTTCCTGGGCCTGCGACCGCAGGCCGCCGGCATGGTGTTCGACCCGGTGATGCCCAGCGCGCTCGACGGCCTGCAACTGGACGTGCAACTGGGCGAGCAGCGCCTGGCCCTGCTGTACCGCGTGGGCACGGTCGGCCACGGCGTGCAGCAAGTGTTGCTGAACGGCGAGGCGCTGGCGTTCTCTCGCGTGGCCAATCCCTATCGCGGTGGCGCGGCCCTGGTACCGCAGGCCAGCTGGCAACAGGCGCTGGCGAGCACGCCTGCAGGACAGACACCGCAGTTGCAACTGGTGTTGGCTTGAGGGAGTGCCCAGGGCTATAACATGGGCCATCTCCACCCCGCCTCGCAAGGAACCCCATGACAAGCCATCACAGCCGCGCCCGCACCTGCCTCGCCTGCGCCGTCCTGCTGCTCAGCGCAGCCGCCCTGCCCGCGCTGGCCGCCAGTTCGGCCGCTTCGTCGGCGTCGGAAAGCGTGTCCACTTCATCCGACAGCGCCTCGGCCTCGCTGAAGAAATCCAGCAACAGCTCGTCAGGCACCAAGGAAATCGCCAACGGCGACTACCGCATCATCGACGTGGCCGCTGTGGCTGAGCGCCCGGATGCCGTGCGCTTGACCCTGCAAGCCCTGGCGACACCGGGCCTGGAAGGCGAGATCCAGCTCATCGTGCCGCAGCAAACCCTGGCTGACAGCCACCTGGCTGCCGGCCACATCGTCACCGCCCAGCAGCGCGCCTACGGCGTTGAGTTCGCCGCCGCCGCCAACCAGCAAGCCTTCTTCCTGGCCCTGAGCGACGAGTGGATGAGCGACCTGCCCTCCAAGGCCGTCACCCTTTGAACGTGTTGCCCTGGCGGGCCCTGGCGCGTGCCGCGCCAAAGGGCCTGTGCATGGGCCTGCTGGCCGGCTTGTTGATGACCGGCAGCGCCGCTGCCCTGGCCGGCTCCACGCGCTTTTGCGACCGGCCGCTCTCGCTCTCCGCACCGCAGAAGGACGAGCTCTTCCGCTTTGGCGCCATCGTCAAGGACGAGCTTGAAAGATCCGGCCAGCGCGTGGCCCTGGTGGCCCGCTCAGGCCTCAATCTGGGTCGCTTTGGCGTGCGCTACTCGCATGCCGGCGTGAGCCTCAAGGCCAGTGCCAACACGCCCTGGTCGGTGCGCCAGCTTTACTACGCCTGCGACGAGCGGCAACCCCGCGTCTTCGACCAGGGCATGTCGGGTTTTCTGCTCGGCACCGACGATCCCGCCGAGGGCTACGTCTCCATCGTCTTCCTGCCGCCCGAGCCGGCCGCCGCGCTGGAAGCCACCGCGCTCAGCAACCGCCGCGCCCTGCGGGTACTGAACCCCGTCTACAGCGCCAACGCCTACGCCTTCGACACGCGCTATCAGAACTGCAACCAGTGGCTGGCCGAGCTGCTGGCCGCCGCCTGGGGCGAGATGGACGATGCCAGCGAGCCGCGTGCGCAAGCCCAGCAATGGTTGCAAACCCAAGGCTACGAGCCCAGCGCGATCGATGTGGGCGGCCCGCTGATGTGGCTGGGCACGCTCAGCCCCTTCATCCACAGCCTGGACCACCCCAAGGCCGACGTGGAAGCCGGCATCTACCGCGTCAGCATGCCCGCCGCCATCGATGCCTTCGTGCAGCGCACCCAGCCTGGCGCCACGCGCGTGGAGATCTGCCACAAGGACAGGCGCGTGGTGATCCACCGCGGCTGGGATGGCGTGGCCGACGGCTGCACGCCCGCCGCCCACGACACGGTGCTGGCGCTGGACTGAGCCCGGGAACCGGCCGCCAGCCACGGCGGGTTGCCCTTGTGTGCGGTAGCACACAGACGGCCATGCCAGCAAGCCTCAGGCTGCGCGAGAGCCCAGGTTCTTCCTGATCCCGCTGTGCTGGCTGATGAGCAGGCGAGCCCTTAGGGACAGTCTGCATAAATCGCCGCCCGCCGTGCTTGGCAGTGACGTGAAGCCCTGAGACGATACGTTCCATGAAACAGCACAGCCTGGGCCTGGGATTGACCGCCAAGCGAACGCGACGCCGGGAGTTCCTGAACGAGATGGAGAACGTCGTGCCGTGGGCAGACCTGGTGGCCTTGGTGTCGCCGTATCTGCCTGAAGGCAAGCGCGGCCGCCCGCCGTTTTCGCCCGAGACCATGCTGCGCATCCACTTCATGCAGCAGTGGTTCGGACTGAGCGACCCGGCGATGGAAGAAGCGCTGCACGACATGCCGGTGTTCCGCGAGTTCGCGGGCCTGGAAGGCTGGGACCAGCGGCTGCCTGACGAGAGCACCATCCTGCGGTTCCGGCATGTGCTGGAGAAGCACAAGCTGGCCAGCCAGATTCTGCAGACGGTCAACGATCTGCTCAGCGCCAAGGGCGTGATGCTCAAGAGCGGCACCGTGGTGGATGCCACCCTGATTGCCGCGCCCAGTTCGACCAAGAACAGCAGCGGCGAGCGCGACCCGCAGATGAAGCAAAGCCGCAAGGGCCAGCAGTGGTACTTCGGCATGAAGTGCCACATCGGCGTGGACATCGCGTCGGGCCTGGTCCACACCGTGCGGGGCACCAGCGGTGCCGTCAACGACGTGATCGAGGCCAACAGCCTGCTGCGCAACACCGACCGAGAGGTCTACGCCGACGCCGGCTACCAAGGTGCCGGCAAGCGACCGGACGCCAAAGCGGGCGTGAACTGGAACATCGCCATGCGGCCGGGCAAACGCCGCACGCTGGACCCCAGCCTGCCGATCGAGGCACTCACCGAGCAACTGGAGCGGGTGAAGGCCGGCATCAGAGCCCGGGTCGAGCACCCGTTCCGGGTGGTCAAGCGCCAGTTCGGACATGCCAAGGTGCACTATCGCGGCCTGGCCAAAAACACGGCGCAACTGCACACGCTGTTCGCACTGGCCAATCTGTGGATGGTTCGCAAGAAACTGCAAGTACTGGCGGGGCAAATCCGTCCACAGATGGTCAGTGCGGCCTGAAAAGGGGCGCCAAGTGACCCGAAACGCAGTAAAACGGCTCCGGGGCGCTCGGAAACAGCATCGGGACGTACCGAATCGACCACTTTTGGGTACTGCACTGCTGGATGCGCATCTGCAGGTCATTTGTGCAGACCATCCTTAGCCGTTCTGCGAATTCACACCAGCCACCCATGAAACCTGCCCTGCCCTCTCCGGGCCAAGCCCCAAAGCCGCTGGCGTCAGCCAGCGAGGCCAGTCGCAGCACCGAAGCCCGTCGCCAGAGTGCCCTGCTCAAGACCGGCGCCTTGCAGACGGCGATCCTCAACAGCGCCAACTTCTCCAGCATTGCCACCGACGACAAGGGGGTCATCCAGATCTTCAACATCGGGGCCGAACGCATGCTGGGCTATGCCAGTGTGGACGTGCTGAACCGGCTGACGCCGGCCGACATTTCCGACCCCGATGAAATCATCCAGCGCGCCCAGACCCTGAGCACCGAGTACGACACCGCCATCGCGCCGGGCTTTGAGGCGCTAGTGTTCAAAGCGGCGCGCGGCATCGAGGACATCTACGAGCTCACCTACCTGCGCAAGAACGGCAGCCGCCTGCCGGCCGTGGTGTCGGTGACGGCCTTGCGCGACGCGCAGACCGCGATCATTGGCTACCTGCTGATCGGCACCGACAACACGGCCCGCAAGCAGGTGGAGGCCGAGCAGCAGCGCCTGGACCAGGCCCTGCATGAAACCAACCTGGAATTGCAGGACGCCAAGGTGGCGGCGGAGAGTGCCAACCTGGCGAAGTCCGAGTTCTTGTCCAGCATGAGCCACGAGTTGCGTTCGCCGTTGAACGCCATCCTGGGCTTTGCGCAGCTGATGGATTCGGGCTCGCCGGCCCCCACGCCGGGCCAGAAGGACAGCATCGACCAGATCTTGCAGTCCGGCTGGTATTTGCTGGAGCTGATCAACGAAATCCTCGATCTGGCGCAGATCGAATCGGGCAAGCTGTCGCTGTCGCCCGAGCCCATGTCGCTGGCCGAAGTGCTGAGCGACTGCCAGGCCATGATCGAGCCGCAGGCCCGCCAGAGCGGCATCCGCGTGAGTTTTGGCCCGCCCGAGCGGCCCTTGTTCGTGCATGCCGACCGCACCCGGGTGAAGCAGATCTTCGTGAACCTGCTGTCCAACGCCATCAAATACAACCGCGTGGGCGGCACGGTGGAGGTGAGTTGCCAGGCCCGCGCCGGCGAGCGCATCCGCGTGAGCTTCCAGGACACCGGCGAAGGCCTGTCACCTGACAAGGTGGCCCAGTTGTTCCAGCCCTTCAACCGCCTGGGCCAGGAAGCCGGCGTGGAGGAAGGCACGGGCATCGGCCTGGTGGTGAGCAAGCAACTGGTCGAACTGATGGGCGGCACGATTGGTGTGGACAGCAGCGTGGGGGTGGGCAGCGTGTTCTGGATCGAGCTGCCGGCGAGCGCGGGCATGGAAGTGCCTGCGGACGAGGCTCCGGCCCGGCTCGTGGCCACCGCAGACCCGGCGGCGAGCACCCCCCTGCGCAGGGTGCTCTGCGTGGAAGACAACCCGGCCAACCTGATGCTGGTGGCCAAGCTGCTGGCACGCCGACCCGACCTCCACCTGCTCACCGCGAAGGATGGCCGGCGCGGCATCGAGATGGCCCACTCGGCTTTGCCCGAAGTGATCCTGATGGACATCAATCTGCCGGGCATCAGCGGCCTCACGGCGCTCCGCATTCTGGCGGGCGACCCCGCCACCGCGCACATCCCGGTGGTGGCGCTGAGCGCCAACGCCATGCCCCGGGACATCCAGAAGGGGCTGGAGGCCGGCTTCTTCCGCTACCTCACCAAACCGATCAAGGTCAGCGAGTTCATGGACACGGTGGACCTGGCCCTTGAGCACGCGCGGGCCACGTCCAAGGCCGCCGATCAAGCGAAAGCAACCTCATGAGCACTCTCGAGCGCGACATCCTCGACGCCAGCATCCTGATCGTGGACGACCAGGCGGCCAATGTGCAGTTGCTGAGCCGTTTGCTGGCCGATGCGGGCTACACCCAGGTCAGCGCCACCCAGCAACCCGAAACGGTCTGCGCGCTGCACCGCCAGCACGCCTACGACCTGATCCTGCTCGACCTGCAGATGCCCAAGATGGACGGCTTCAGCGTGATGGCCGGCCTGAAGACCAACGAGCAGGACAGCTACCTGCCGGTCATCGTGCTCACCGCCCAGCCGGGCCACAAGCTGCGCGCCCTGCAGGCCGGTGCCAAGGATTTCATCAGCAAGCCCTTTGACCTGGTGGAGGTAAAGACGCGCATCCACAACATGCTGGAGGTGCGGCTGCTGTACAAGCGGCTGGCCGAACACAACCTGGCGCTGGAGCAGGCCGTGCGCGAGCGCACCGCCGAGTTGCGCGAAAGCGAGGCACGCTACCGCAGCCTGACCGAGCTGGCGTCCGACTGGTACTGGGAGCAGGACGAGCGCGGCGAATTCATCAAGGTCTCGGGCCCGGTCATGGAGATGCTGGGCATACGGGTGGGCCCGCTGGTGCAGGGCGAGGCCACCGTCAGCGACGATGGCTGGAACTTGGCCGAGCGGCGGACCTTGCAGGCCCGCATCGCGGCGCGCCAACCGTTTCTTGACTTCACGTTCCACCGCGTCAACCCCGATGGCTCGCAGCAGCAGTTCAGGGTCAGCGGCGAGCCCATGTTTGACCAGTCCTGCCGCTTTCAGGGCTACCGGGGCGTCGGCATCGAAGAGATGCCGGGAAGGTAGGCCTCCCTTGCTCAGCCCAAGCCTGCTCCACTCCCCCCGGCAAAACCACTTGCTGGGGGCCCTGCCCCTGGCAGACCTGCAGCCCTTGCTGCAAGCGCTGGAACTGGTGCCGATGCCACTGGGCCAAGCGCTGTATGAACCCGGCCTGCGCATGCGGCACGCGTTCTTTCCCACCACGGCGGTGGTGTCGCTGCACTATGTGACGACCACGGGCGCCTCGGTGGAAACCACCGGCGTGGGCCACGAGGGCGTGGTGGGCATCGCGCTGTTCATGGGCGGCGACACCACGTGCAGCTCGGCCATGGTGCAAACCGCGGGGCACGGCTACAGGCTGGAGCGTGGCCTGATGCAGCGCGAGTTCGAGCGGGCCGGCGCACTGCAGCGGTCGCTGCTGCGCTACACGCTGGCCCTGATCGCACAAATCTCTCAAAGTGCCGCTTGCTACCGCCACCACTCCGTCGAGCAACAACTGAGCCGGTGGTTGCTGAACACACTGGACCGCCTGCCCGATGGCGACCTGGTGCTGACGCATGAGCTGGTGGCCCACATGCTGGGCGTGCGCCGCGAAAGCATCACCGAAGCCGCCGGCAAGTTGCAGGATGCCGGCTACATCCGCTACCGCCGTGGCCACATCTCGGTGCAGAACCGCGCGGGGCTGCAAACCCGGGCCTGCGAGTGCTACGACGTGGTGAGGCGCGAAATGCTCCGTCTGCAGCCGGTGGGTGAAGCCACGGGCTGATCAGCCCAGGCTCACGGCGGCGATGGGGGGCAAGTGCGCTTGCGCCAGTTGCCAGGTGTCGCCCCCATCGTCGCTGCTCCACAGGTGCCCAGTGGTGCTGCCCATCAGCAGGGAGCGGCCGTCCTCGCTCACCGCCAGGCCGTGGCGGTAGACCAGGTCGTGGCAATCCTGCTGCGGCAGGCCCTGGCGCAAGACCTCAAAGCTCTGCCCGCCATCGCGGGTGCGCTGCACCACCATGGCGCCGTCCAGTGGCACGCGGCATTGGTCGGCCTTGGCGGGCACGAACCAGGCGGTGTCGCCGTGCTGCGGATGCACCGCCACCGCGAAGCCGAAATCGGACACCGGCGCGGTGGTGATGCGCTGCCACCGCCGCCCATCGTCCACCGACCGCCAGATGCCGTTGTGGTGCTGGCACCAGAGCTTGTCGGGCTCGGCGGCGCAGCGCACGATGCAATGCGGGTCCTGGATGTTCTGGTCATCTGCTCGCTCGGGCGGCATGAAATCGGCGCGCATGCCGGCGCCCGAGAGCTGCCAGTGGGCGGCGTCGTCAGCACTGCGCCACACGCCACCGCAGCTCAAACCCAGCAGCATCTCGCCGGTGCGCTGTGGGTGCGGACAGATGGAGTGGATGCCGGGCACGTCATAGCCGCCACCAAACCACTCCAGGCGCTCGGGCCGCTGCCACAGCGGCTCCACCAGTTGCCAACTGCGGCCCAGGTCGGCCGAGCGGAACAGCCCGCCAGGCAGGGTGCCGGCCCACAGCGTGCCGTGCGCGGCTTGCAGCGTCCACACCATCACCAGCTTCCATTCGGCCTCGGCCCGGCCGGCGAAGTTGAGCGGCGCGGCCTCGCCTTCGGGCCGGGGCGGCTGCGGCGGGTACTGCGGCGTGGCCACCTCGGCCCAGGTCTGGCCAGCGTCGTCCGAGGCCTGCATCTTCACGCCCCAGTGGCCCAGGTTCAGCGCTGCCAGCATGCGGCCGGCCTGGGGGCCTTGCGTGGCGGGCGGCAGCACCGCACTCACCGGCTCGCCCAAGAAGCTGCTGCGGGCGATGCGCCAAGCGCCGCCAGCGCCGCGCTGCAATTCAAACAAGCCTTTGCGGGTGGCCACCCAGGCGCGGTTGCTCATGCCTCAGTCCTTTCGTTCAACGGTGGGATCAGCCCCCGGACAAGGCCTGCATCACATGCACGCGGCTGTCGGGGTTCAAGGGGTCGCTCAGGCCCACGCGGTCGGTGCAGCGCCGGCCGTCCACAAAGGCCACCACGTTGGCGCGCATGTGGCCCTGGTCGTCCAGCACGTAGCCGCGCAGGCGGGGGTTGAGGGCGAAGGCAGCTTCCAGCGCGCCGCGCAAGCTGGTGGCGTCAGTGGTGGTGGCGGGCGCGTCCACAAAACGCTGCAGCTGGGGGTGAAGTGCACCAGGGCCATGGCGCCATGTTGCCCCGGAACCCAGCGCGATGGAAGAGTGGGGGATGCACAGAGCGGCTCAACTCTGTCAATCGGGCGCTTCTCTTTTTGTGTGTCATGCGAAACACTCCTGTAGGGCCATGAAAGGGCTTTCAAAGTGCGCTTGAAATGCCCCAAAATCGTGATGCGGATGGCTACGCATCTGCGCAAGAACACACATGCAGGAGGAAATCATGGTCAGAGTCATTGCGGCACGCTTGGGGCGTGCATGGTCGTTTTGTGGATGCTGCTGGGTGCGGTGAACACTCACGCCGATTCACCACGGGACAACTTGGTCACCTTTGCCGATGGCCAGCCCTGCTACTACCGAAACGCGTTCTTCAACAAGAACGTGCAGGCCGTGGTGCAAAACAACCAAGCGGGGCAACAAGTCAACCAGTACGGTACGTTTCTGGCGTTGGTACCCCCAATCACCAGCATTCGCATGGTGAGTTACCCAGTTGGCTACTCAGGGCCCATCCTGACACCTGGATATCAATTTAGCGCTGGTTGCGAAAACCAAAGCACGACCGCTTTTACTCCCTGGAGTCCGGATCCACGCATTCACGCCGCCTTGGTGTTCGCCAACAAAACGCCCAAGCTTTCAAAATTCACCGTGCGAGTCAACGGCGCCCAAGTTGTGAAAGTGCCCGCCGGTTCAACTGTTGATCTCGTGACCACTGCGACCGACCCCGATGGCGACACCTTGCAGTACACGTGGCGCGCGGCCTCGGGCAACATCGTTTCAAATGGAACCTCAGCCCGCTGGACCCTGCCCAACCACGGCGGCCTGCAATTTGCCTACGTGCTGGTGAACGACGGCAGGGGCGGCTACGTGGAGGGCGGGATCACGGTGTCCACCGACTCCGGAGTCGTCGTCAACGGCAACAACCCAGCATCCATCCCGCTCGGCACGGCACTGAAGACGATAGGGCAGCACTTCGCAGAACCCTCGATTGGCGTCGAAAGCGGCGACCACTTCCTGACCTTCTTCTCCACCAAGAGCCAAGCCGCCTTCAATGGCCAGGGTGCTGATTCGGCCCTGGGGGCCTGCCGCTATTACGAGGCCATCCGTGCTGTCGCCGGTTGCGGGCCAAACGGCGAATTGCTGGGGCAGGCCGAAAACTTCAGGCAGTGGCGCATCCGTTGGAAGTTGATGCCGAGTGACCCACCACACGCCAGCGCCATCTACACGAACGTGACTGACCTGAATCTCGAACGCGACATGCACGTGAGTCGGTACAGTACGGATGGCACCGCTTACTACGTCTGCAACTATCCTCGTTCCGCCACCGGTCTCAACAATGTCAAGAACAACGAGAATCTGGTGGCCTGTGTGGCCATGGAGTACTCCATCACACCCGGGGTCAACCGTGATGCCAATGGCGTTGAGCAGAAGTTCATCAAGTTTCTGACCTTCGGGCCTGGCGGCGATTTGATCTCATCGGTGAACCTGGATACGCGGGGTGAGAAATACATGCCCGGCGTTTGTGTGGCTTGCCATGGCGCCAAGAATTTTGTGCGGTTTTCTGAGTTGCTAGGCGCCAGTTCCCCCGTGTTGGAGAGCCAATTCCTGCCCTTCGACTTGAACAACTTCAGGTTCGCAGCAGCACCCGCTGCACTCACCCGAGCAGCACAGGAAGTCACCTTCCACTACATGAACAATCGGATGCTCGATGGTGCCAACCCTGCCATCACTGAAACCATACAGGGTTACTACGCCAAGAATGGTGCCACCTTTGACAGCGCCTATGTGCCACCCGGCTGGGCGACCCATCCCGGTCTGTACAAGTACGTGGTCAGGGAGTACTGCCGAGGCTGTCACGTCGCGCTGACACCGTCTTTCAGCAGCGTTTTCGAGTTCGCGCAGTACAGCTCAAAGATTGCCAGCCATGTCTGTGGCGTCTATGCGCCGAACGAGACCGAGCCTCGGAAGCTGTGGTCGATGCCAAACTCTAAAGTGACCTTCGATCGATTCTGGAGGGACTCTGGCGCGCATGCCACATTGGATAGTTTCCTACGCAGCGTCTCCGCCATCCCACCTGGGGCAACTGGCTGCGACACCTTCATTCCAGGTTATTTCTGAGGAATCCGTGCCGCTCACTCCCAGGGCGGCGACTCTTGCTCACTACCCGCAGCAGCCATCGCGGGAGCGATGGCTGCACGTGGCGCCGGTGAAGCCGCAGGGGCTGCTGCCGTCACCGGCACGGCCCCTGGTTCCATCTCGCCATCCAGGGCTTCGATCAGGTCGGGGATGAGCTTGCACAACTCGCCGGTGGCAATGGCCGCATCGGCATCGAAGGCTTCGTCCTGGTGGTTTGCCGAGCCCTTGTGGCTCTCGAACACCACGTCGTCAAACGCGATCTTCTTGATCTGCAGGGTCTCGGTGAGCACGAACGACACTCGGCCGTCCCAGGTGAGGGCCAGCCGGGTGGGCACCTTGCCCAGCGTGATGTGCTGGCGCACGTCGTCGGTGTCGAGCCCATGGCGGGCGTAGCGCACCACGCTCTTCATCTCGTCGGGCGACTTGAGCTCGCACTCGCGGTCGATGCCGAAGGCGCCGGGTGCCGTGCCTTCAGAGAGCCAGGCCGACATGGCCACGGCGGGTGACAGATTGGTTTGCAGCGGCAACACGGCAAAGCCGGGCCAGGCCTTCACCAGTTGCGTCACCACTTCTTCGGCGCGCTTGGCGCTGCCGGCGTCGATCATCAGCAGGCGCACCTTCGGGTCGATCCAGACCTTGACCCGCCCCTGCTTGGTGAAGGCCTGGGGCAACAGCTCCAGCGTGGCTTGCTCGGTGAGGTCCTTGCTCTCGCGCCGGCCCGGCTTGCGGCCGGTGGAGGCTTCGATGTGCTGGGCCTTTTCCTGCACACGGCGCTTCACCACCGAGGTGGGCAGCATCTTGCTCTCCACCATCAGCGCGAGCAGCCACTGGCCGCCAACGATCTCGATCAAGGGGCCGTGGTCATGGCCGCGCGGCTCCACCCAACCCGAGGATTGCGGCTGTGTGGCACCGCACTCGGTGAAGCGGGCCTTGTTCAGGGCCTCTTCGGCGGTGTTGAACTCGGGCGACCACTCGGGCCCGACGCGGTAGACGATCAGGTTCTTGAACACAGGCGTCTTAGCGGGGCCGGCGCGGCTTGACGGGTTCGATGTCGGGGCCCTGGCCGGGCGCGGCCGAGAACAACCGCGCGGCGCGGCCCTTCAACTCCAGCAACTCGGACGGCGTGACCGAATACTTGCGGCCCACCACGTCGACCTCGATGCGGAACTCCACGTCCTTCTTGCCGTTGGTGAGCACACCGCTGGTGAAGTCGTAGTCCTCGTCCTCGGCCGGAAAGCCGTCGTAGGGCGGGTCGTTGTCTTCGGACAGTTTCACATCGCGGATTTCGCCGCTGGCCAGGTCCAGCACGCCGGTGGATTCGATCACCTCGTCCAGCAGCTCGTCGATGATCTTGATGGGTAGCTTCAGGTCCACGGCAGGGCGCCCAGGGCGGCAAGAGGAAAGCCTTGGATTCTAGCTGTCGCCCACCGCGTGGCAGTGGCCACACCAGGGCCATGGCCGAGCGTTCAGCATTGTTATTGCGAATGCGAACACTTCTCATTTAGAATTGCGACCAATCCCACTCCAAGGCTTTTTGCATCATGAAGTACCTCTTTCACGCCCGCCGCACCCTGGCCCTGGTCGGCCTGTGCACCGTGACCCTGCTGGGCATGCCAGCCGCCTGGGCGGTGGAAACCGCCAGCTTCGAGATCGTGGCTCGCGCGGGCAAGCTGGTGCCCGAAAAGCTGGAAGTGCCTGCCGGTGTGCGCCTGAAGCTCACACTGCGCAACGAGGGCAAGGCGCCGGTGGAGTTTGAAAGCAAGGAACTGCGCATCGAGAAGGTGCTGGGGCCCAACGCCTCGGCGGTGGTGACCGTGCAGCCGCTCAAACCCGGCAGCTACAAACTGGTGGACGAGTTTCATGAAGCCACCAGCCAGATGCAGTTGATCGCCAAGTAGGGGCTGCGCCATGCTGAACGCCCTCGTCATCGTCTTTCGCGAAAGCCTGGAGGCCATGCTGATCATCGGCGTGTTGATGGCCTGGATCGCCCGCCAGCCCGCCCCACAACCGCTGCGGCGCGGCGTGTGGCTGGGCGTGGCGGCGGGCGTGGGCCTGGCCATCGCGCTGGGTCTGGCCACCTTCGCGGCCCAGAGCGAGCTGGCTGGCCGCTCGTTGGAAATCTTCCAGCTCAGCATCGTGCTGATCGCTGCCGGGCTGATTCTGCAGATGGTGCTGTGGATGCACCGCCATGGCCGACAGATGAAGCGTCAGCTGGAGTCGCAGGCCGACCAAGCCGGTGGGGCGCTGGGCGTGGCCATGATCACCGCGCTGGCGGTGGCGCGCGAAGGCGCCGAAACCGTGGTCTACATCTACGGCCTGGGCCTGCAGGAGGGTGGCGCCCAGTTGCTGGCCCTGCTGCTGGCCGCGCTGTCAGGCTTTGCCCTGGCCGGCGCCACGGCCTGGGTGCTGGCGCGCGGGGCGCGGCGCTTCAGCCTGCAGCGCGTGATGGGCATCAGCGAGGTCTTGCTGCTGCTGGTGGCCGGGGCCCTGCTGGTGAACGGCGTGGACCGCATGATCGCGCTCGATTGGCTGCCGCCCCTGGCGGACCCGCTCTGGGACACCTCGGCCTGGGTCGACGACGGCCACGGCGTGGGCAGCATCATGGCCAGCTTCCTGGGCTACCGCGCCAGGCCCAGTGGCGTGCTGGTGTTGTGCCTGCTGTCGTTCTGGGCCTTCGCAGTCTGGCGCATGCGCAGCGGAGCCCGCCGAGCTTAGTGCCGCACGGCTGACATCGACACCCTGGCGCCCGCCTCTCAGAGATGCACCGGCGGGCTGTGCCAGATGTCGTGGGCGTACTCGGCGATGGTGCGGTCGGACGAGAAGAAGCCCATGCCGGCCACGTTCAGCACCGCCTTGCGGGTCCATTCGTCGGTGCTGCGGTACAGCGCGTCCACCTGGTCTTGCGTGTCCACATAGGCGCGGTAATCGGCCAGCAGCAAATAGTTGTCGCCCCAGTTCACCAGGGTGTCGACGATGGCCTGGTAGCGGTCGGGCTCGGTGGGGCTGAAATGCCCAGAGCGGATGGCTTCGAGCACCGCACCCAGTTCCGCGTCCTTGGCCACCCAGTCGCGCGGGTGGTAGCCGCTGGCTTTGAGCTCGGCGACTTCGGGCGTGGTGAGGCCGAACATGAAGATGTTGTCGGCGCCCACATGCTCGCGCATTTCCACATTCGCGCCGTCGAGCGTGCCGATGGTTAGCGCGCCGTTGAGCGCGAACTTCATGTTGCCGGTGCCCGAGGCTTCGGTGCCAGCGGTGGAGATCTGCTCGGAGAGATCGGCTGCGGGCATGATGACCTCAGCCAGGCTCACGCTGTAGTTGGGGATGAACACCACCTTGAGCTTGTCACCCACGCGCGGGTCGTTGTTGATGACGCGGCCCACGTCGTTGATGAGCTGGATGATGAGCTTGGCCATCTTGTAGGCCGAGGCCGCCTTGCCGGCGAACACCACCACCCGGGGCACCCAGTTGCCATCGGGGTTGGCCAGGATGCGCTGGTAGCGCGTGATGACGTGCAGCACATTGAGCAGCTGGCGCTTGTACTCGTGGATGCGCTTGACCTGCACGTCGAACAACGCGTCGGGGTTGAGCGTGACATTGAGCTGCTTGGCCACCAGCGCGGCCAGCCGCTCCTTGTTCTGGCGCTTGACACGGCGGAAGGCGCCCAGGAAGCCGGGGATCAGGGTGGCCGCCTTGATGCCCTGCAACTGGTCCAGATCACGGCGCCAGCCGTGGCCGATGCGGCTGTCCAGCAGCGCCGCCAGCCCAGGGTTGGCGTGTGCCAGCCAGCGGCGTGGGGTGACGCCGTTGGTCTTGTTGTTGAAACGCTCGGGCCAAAGGCGCGCGAAATCGGCAAAGATGCTTTGCTGCATCAGGTCGGAGTGCAATGCCGAGACACCGTTGATCGAGTGGCTGGACACCACAGCCAGGTAGGCCATGCGCACGCGGCGCTCGCCGGATTCGTCGATCAGTGAGAGGCGCCGCATCAGCTCGGGGTCGGCCCCGTGGGTGCGGGTGAGCTCGGTGAGGAAGTGCGCGTTGATGTCGTAGATGATGCGCATGTGGCGCGGCAGCACGCGGCCGAACATCTCCACCGGCCAAGTCTCAAGTGCCTCGTGCATCAGCGTGTGGTTGGTGTAGCTGAAGACCTTCTGGCACAGCGCCCAGGCCTGCACCCAGGGCAGGCGGTGGTCGTCGATCAGAACCCGCATCAGCTCGGGGATGGCCAGCACCGGATGGGTGTCGTTGAGGTGGATGCTCACCTTCTCAGGCAGGCGCTCGAAGCTGGCATGGCTGCGCAGGTAGCGGTGCACCAGGTCTTGCACGCTGGCGCTGCAGAAGAAATACTCCTGGCGCAGGCGCAGCTCGCGGCCACTGGGCGTGGAGTCATCGGGGTAGAGCACGCGCGAGACATTCTCGGAGTGGTTCTTGCCCTCCACCGCGCCAAAGTAGTTGCCCTGGTTGAAGGCCTTGAGGTTCATCTCCTCGGTGGCCTTGGCGCTCCACAGCCGCAGCGTGTTGGTGGCCACCGTGCCATAGCCGGGGATGATGGTGTCGTAGGCCATGGCCTGCACGTCGTCGGTGTCCACCCAGCGCACCACCTTGGCCGTGCCGCTGCCCTGCTCTTCGAGCCGGCCGGCAAAGCGCACGCGGTACTGCACCTCGGGGCGGGGGAACTCCCAGGGGTTGCCGTTCTTGAGCCAGTAGTCGGGCGTTTCCACCTGGCGGCCGTCGACGATCTGCTGGCGAAACATGCCGTAGTCGTAGCGGATGCCGTAGCCAAAACCCGGCACGCCGATGGTGGCCATGGAATCCAGAAAGCACGCGGCCAGGCGGCCCAGGCCGCCATTGCCCAGCGCGGCGTCGGGCTCCAGTTCTTCCAGGCCGGCCACGTCCACCTCCAGCTCGGCCAGGGCCTGCTTGAGCGTGGGCATGAAATCGAGTGCCAGCACGGCATTGCCAAAGGTGCGGCCGATCAGGAATTCCATCGACAGGTAGTACACCCGCTTGACGTCCTGCGCGTACTGCGCACGGGTGGTCTTCATCCAGCGGCCCACCAAATGGTCGCGCACGGCATAGGCCGTGGCTTGCAGCCAGTCTTCGGGGCGGGCGGTGGCGGGGTCCTTGCCCACCTGGTACATCAGCTTGTTGGCGATGGCCCGTTTCATGGCCGGCACATCGCCGGCGAGCTGGTCGTACTGGTGTTCGAATTGGGTGAGGTCCATCAGTGCTCGTCAGGTCAGGGTTGAAACGGGAGAAAACAGGAACGGCCCAGCGCGAACAGCAGCGCCAAGATCAACTCGCCAGCGCCTGCCGGTAAACGGCCATGTACTGCTGTGCCGCCTCGGCCCAATCGTGGCGCTGCGACATCGCGGTGCGCTGCACCGCCTTCCATTCGCCGCGGCGGCGGTACAAGGCCAAAGCACGGCGGATGCCAGCATCGAGCCCGGCCTCGCTGAAGGCGTCAAACACCACGCCGGTGGCACGGCCCTCGTCCAGGGCTTCCAGGCTGCAATCGGTGACCGTGTCAGCCAAACCGCCCACGCGGCGCACCAGCGGCAGCGTGCCGTAAGCCAGGCCGTAGAGCTGGGTGAGGCCGCAGGGCTCAAAGTGCGAAGGCACCATGATGATGTCGGCCCCAGCGATCAACTGGTGCGCAAAGGGCTCGTCGTAGCCGATGCGCACCAAAATGGATTGCGGGTGAGCGGTGGCGGCAGCGCGGAAGGCGTCCTGCATGGGCGCATCGCCGGTGCCCAGCAGCGCGAACTGCGCACCCCGTGCGATGAGCTGCGGCAGCACGGCCAGCACCAGGTGCAGGCCCTTCTGCTCGGTGAGGCGGCTCACCACGGTAAAGATGGGCTTGCCCGCGTCTTCGGTCAGGCCCAGTTGCTGTTGCAGGGCCGCCTTGCAGCGCGCCTTGCCGGCCAGCTTGCCAGCGTCGTAGTTGGCCGGAATCAGCGCGTCCATGGCAGGGTGCCACACGGCTTCGTCCACACCGTTCAGGATGCCCGTGAGCACATCGGCACGGGCGCGCAACAAGCCGTCCATGCCCATGCCCTGCTCGGGGTGCTGGATTTCGCGTGCGTAAGTGGGGCTGACGGTGGTGATGTGCTGGGCGTAATGCAGCCCGGCCTTCATGAAGTTGAGCGTGCCGTGAAACTCCAGGCCATCGGGCTGGAAATACAGCTCGGGCAGGCCCAACTGGCGGTACTGGTCGGCCGAGAACGAGCCCTGGTAGGCCAGGTTGTGCACGGTGTACGCAGCGGGCACATGGGCGCCAACGGCCTGCAGGCAAGCGGGCGTGAGGCCGGCATGCCAATCGTGTGCGTGCACCAGCCCGGGCCGCCAGCTGGGGTCGGCGCCCAGGGCCAGTTCGGCTGCGGCCCAGCACAGCCGTGCAAAGCGCAGGTGGTTGTCGGTGAACGGGCGTTGCTGGGCATCGGCATAGGGGCCGCCCTCGCGCTGGTACAGCGCCGGCGAATCCACCACATAGGCTTGCACGCCACACGCGGCGAGGTCACCCAGCAGCAGTTGCGCGGCAGGCACCTGGCCGCGCGCCGGCAGTGTGGCCACAGTGCGCGCGTTGCTCAGCCCGGCCAGGATGGGCGCGAAACCCGGCAGCAGCACCCGCGGCTGGGCGCCGGCCAGCGCCAGCGCGGCCGGCAGCGCGCCGGCCACATCGGCCAGGCCACCGGTCTTGAGCAGCGGAAAGATCTCAGCGCAGACCTGCAGTACCCGCATGCTCAAAGCTTCTTCAGCATGTCGCGCGTCACCAGCACCACGCCACTGGGGCTGCGGTAAAAACGCTTGGCATCAAGCACAGGGTCTTCGCCGATCACCAGGCCTTCAGGAATCTTGCAGCTCCGGTCAATCACGGCATTTCGGATGCTGCAGCGGCGGTTGATCTGCACGTCTGGCAGCACCACGGTCTTGCTGAGCATGCTGTGCGAGCGCACCAGCACGTTGCTGAACAGCACCGAATCGCGCACCGTGGCGCCCGAAACGATGCAGCCGCCCGACACCAGGCTGTTGATGGCCATGCCCACGCGGCCGGTGCCCACTTCGTCGTGCACGAACTTGGCCGGGGGCAGTTGCTCCTGGTAGGTCCAGATGGGCCATTCGCCGTCGTACATGTTGAGCTCGGGGGTCACCGTGGCCAGGTCCAGATTGGCGGCCCAGTACGCATCGACCGTGCCCACATCGCGCCAATAGGCCCGCGAGTACGGCGGGTTGGCGATGGCCGACATGCCGAAGGGGTGGGCCAGCGCCTGCTGTTCGCGCACCGCGCGGGGAATCAAATCCTTGCCGAAATCGTGGCTGGACTCGGGGTTCACAGCATCTTCTTCCAGCAACTTGTAAAGGTACTCGGCGCTGAACACGTAGATGCCCATGCTGGCCAGCGACAGGGCAGGGTTGCCGGGCATGGCCGGCGGATCGGCCGGCTTCTCGACGAACTCGGTGATGTGGCGCTGCTCGTCGATGGCCATCACGCCAAAGCCCTTGGCCTCTTCACGCGGCACCTCGATGCAACCCACGGTGACGCCACGGCCGCTGGCCACATGGTCGGCCAGCATGATGGAGTAGTCCATCTTGTAGATGTGGTCGCCGGCCAGGATCACCACGTAATCGGGCGGTGTGGAGTTGCGGATGATGTCCAGGTTTTGCCAGATGGCGTCGGCCGTGCCGCGGTACCAGTGCTCTTCGTTCAGGCGCTGCTGAGCGGGCAGCAGATCGACGAACTCATTGAGCTCGTTGCGCATGAAGCTCCAGCCGCGCTGCAAATGGCGCAGCAGCGAGTGCGACTTGTATTGCGTGATGACGCCAATGCGCCGCATGCCCGAATTGAGGCAGTTGGACATCGCGAAATCGATGATGCGGAACTTGCCCCCAAAGTGCACCGCCGGCTTGGCGCGGTTGTTGGTCAGGTCCATCAGCCGTGAGCCTCGGCCACCGGCCAGCACCAGGGCGAGGGTGCGGCGGGCAAGTTGACGGGATTGGGCGCTACGGGTGAGGTCCATGGGGGGTGTCTCCGGTTCAGTGACGCTGTGGTGCGACATCTATTGGACGTTTGATTTTGACCTGCGGTATTGATCCTGATCCCAGGCGCCTATCTTGCCCCTGAAACCGCGCCGTAACCTGTGGGGTCTGCCCCGGGTGGGCACCCTGGCCGACCATGTCACTCTGGCCATGGCACTGCCCTTGCAAGATACTGCCCAGCGACGCACAGCCCACGAAAGATCCGAATGGAATTGACTCCACGCGAAAAAGACAAACTCCTGATCTTCACCGCCTCGCTGTTGGCCGAGCGCCGTCTGGCCCGAGGCCTGAAACTGAACTACCCCGAGGCCGTGGCCCTGATCAGCGCCGCCATCATGGAGGGCGCCCGCGACGGCAAATCGGTGGCCCAGCTGATGAGCGAGGGCAAGACCGTACTCAGCCGCCACCAGGTGATGGACGGGGTGGCCGAGATGATCCCCGACATTCAGGTGGAAGCCACCTTCCCTGACGGCACCAAGCTGGTGACCGTGCACCAACCCATTGCCTGAGCGCACCAAGCCCGTTCGTCATTCCCGCGAAGGCGGGAATCCAGTGCACACTCCCTGGATTCCCGCCTTCGCGGGAATGACAGCCACCACCGGAGCCCCACCCATGATCCCCGGCGAACTCTTCACCGACGAGGGCGAGTTGCCCCTCAACCCCAGCCGCCGCACCCATACCCTGGTGGTGGAAAACGCCAGCGACCGGCCCATCCAAGTGGGCTCTCACTACCACTTTGCCGAGACCAACGCCGGCCTGCGCTTCGACCGCACCGCTGCCCACGGCATGCGGCTGAACATCGCCAGCGGCACCGCAGTGCGCTTCGAGCCCGGCCAGCAACGCACGGTGGAACTGGTGGACTACGCCGGCGACCGTACCGTCTACGGTTTCCGTGGCCTCGTTCAAGGAAAGCTCTGACCATGGCAACCATAGGAAAACGCGCCTACGCCGAGATGTTCGGCCCCACCGTGGGCGACCGGGTGCGCCTGGCCGACACCGAGCTGGTGATCGAGGTGGAGCAAGACTTCACCTTGCGCGCCGGCGGCTACGGCGAAGAGGTGAAGTTCGGCGGCGGCAAGACCATCCGCGACGGCATGGGCCAGAGCCAGGTGCCCAACGGCCCGGGCCGCCACGAGGCGGTGGACTGCGTGATCACCAACGCGCTGATCATCGACCACTGGGGCATCGTCAAGGCCGACATCGGCCTTCGCGGCCAGCGCATCGCCGCCATCGGCAAGGCCGGCAACCCCGACGTGCAGCCGGGCGTGGACATCGTCATCGGCCCGGGCACCGAGGTGATCGCCGCCGAGGGCATGATCGTCACCGCCGGCGCCATCGACACCCACATCCATTTCATCTGCCCACAGCAGATCGAAGAGGCGCTCTCCAGCGGCGTCACCACCATGATCGGCGGCGGTACCGGCCCGGCCACCGGCACCTTCGCCACCACCTGCACGCCCGGCCCCGAAAACATCGCCCGCATGCTGCAGGCGGCCGACGGCTTTGCGATGAACCTGGGCTTCTTCGGCAAGGGCAACGCCAGCCGGCCCGAGGCCCTGCAGCAGCAGGTGGAGGCCGGCGCCATCGGCCTGAAGCTGCACGAAGACTGGGGCACCACGCCGGCCGCGATCGACTGTTGCCTCGGTGTGGCCGAGCAGACCGACGTGCAGGTGGCCATCCACACCGACACGCTCAATGAATCGGGCTTTGTCGAGAACACCATCGCCGCCTTCAAGGGCCGCACCATCCACAGCTTTCACACCGAGGGTGCCGGTGGTGGCCACGCGCCCGACATCATGAAAGTGGTGGGCGAGGCCAATGTGCTGCCCAGCTCCACCAACCCCACGCGCCCGTACACCGTGAACACGCTGGACGAGCACCTGGACATGCTGATGGTGTGCCACCACCTCGACGCCGGCATTGCCGAGGACCTGGCCTTCGCCGAAAGCCGCATCCGCCGCGAAACCATCGCCGCCGAGGACATCCTGCACGACCTGGGCGCGATCAGCATGTTCAGCTCCGACAGCCAGGCCATGGGCCGCGTCGGCGAGGTCAGCATCCGCTGCTGGCAGACCGCGCACAAGATGAAGCAGCAGCGCGGCAAGTTGCCGGGCGACACGGACAAGAACGACAACGCCCGCGTCAAGCGCTACCTGGCCAAGCTCACCATCAACCCGGCCCTCTCGCACGGCATCAGCCACGAGGTGGGCAGCATCGAGGTCGGCAAGTGGGCCGACCTGGTGTTCTGGCGGCCGGGCTTCTTTGGCGTGAAGCCCAGCCTCATCCTCAAGGGCGGCTTCATCGCGATGGCCGCCATGGGCGACCCGAACGCCAGCATCCCCACGCCGCAGCCGGTGCACTACCGGCCCATGTTCGGCAGCTACGGCGGCGCGCTACCGCGCACCTCGCTCAGCTTTGTCAGCCAGGCCGCGCTGGCCAGCGGCGCGGCCGAAGGCTACGGCCTGCACAAGCGCCTGGCTGCGGTGAAGGGCTGCCGCACCGTGAAGAAGCAGCACATGCTGCACAACGCCTACCTGCCGGTGATGGAGATCGACGCTCAGACCTACCAGGTGCGCGCCGATGGGCAACTGCTCACCTGCGAGCCGGCCACGGTGCTGCCGATGGCGCAGCGCTACTTCTTGTTCTGAGCCTGGCGAACCTGAGGGCCTGTCTGGGCCTGCCCTTTCAGCCTTTCAGAAAGGGCTTGAACTGCATGTCCTCCCTGAAGACATGGTCCAGCAGCCAATGGCGCAGCAGCGCCGCCAGGCCTTCGGCCTCCTTGGCCGGCAGATCCTTCAACGAGGCCGATTCAATCTTGCCGCGCAGCGTACCCAGCTGCGCGCGCAATTCGATGTGCGCCTGGTGGTGGGCCGCCAGCCCGGGGTAGCCGATGCGCCGCATCAGGCTCTCCTCGCGCTCGAAGTGCTCCTTGCCGTAAACGGCCAACTGGTCCAGTGAGGCTGCCAGCGTGGCCTTGCCGCCAGAGGCGTGCAAGGTGGTCTCGATTTCGTTGATCAGGTCGATGAGGAGCTCATGGTCAGCGTCGATGGTGGCATCGCCCAGGGCCATGGTGGGGCGCCAGAGTATTGGCATGACGTGTCCTTTCGGTGGGTATTGCGCTGCGGTCTTGACCTTACGCTGGTTCGCGCTGCGGAGCTTGGCTTAGGTCATGGCCCACTGGGCTTGACGGCAAACCCTGGCCCCGCCATGCTGGCGCCATGGCCTGGCACCTGCTCCCCCCGTTGCCTCTGATGTTGGCCTTTGCGGCTGCCAGCCTGGTTCTGGCGCTCACGCCTGGCCCGGCGGTGGTCTACATCGTGGCCCGCACGCTGGCGCAAGGGCGTGTAGCCGGACTGGCGTCGGCCGTGGGGGTAGCGCTGGGCAATTTTGGCAATGCTCTGGGCGCGGCGCTGGGGCTGGCGGTATTGTTTGCGGTGTCATCGGCCGCATTCACGGTGGTGAAGCTGGCGGGGGCGGCCTACCTGGTGTGGATGGGGTTGAAGATGTGGCGCGAGGCAAGCCGTGCCAGCCAGGCGGGTGTCGCCCGCGAGATGCAGCGCCGCAGCACCGGCCAGGTGTTTCGCGACGGCCTGGTGGTGGCGCTGCTCAACCCCAAGACGGCGCTGTTCTTCGCCGCTTTCCTGCCGCAGTTCATCAGCGCGCCCGAGCATGCCGTGGCGCAGAGCGTGGTGCTGGGCGGCCTGTTCGCCCTCATCGCGGCCAGCACCGACACCGGCTACGTGCTGCTGGCCTCGCTGGTGGCGCCACGCCTGCGCCAGGCGGCCGGCGCTCGCCGCCTGGGCCAGCGCGCGGCGGGCACGGCCTTCATCGGCCTGGGCCTGTTGGCGGCGGTCAGCGAGCGGCCTGTGCGCTGACCCACGGAGTTTGGGGGCATAGGCCCAGGTGCTTGTTTCGCCGACCGCGATGGCATAGCCTGTCACTGTTCTGCGTACACCGTTCACAAACACTCAGGAGACAACATGCGTGCATCGATCACCAAGACCGCAATCGCTTCCATGACCGTGCTGGGCCTGCTGGGCGCCTGCGCCAGCATGGGCGGCGACAAGGGCGGCCTCAGCTTCTTCGTCACCAGCGCCGGGCCTGGCAACGGTGCCAACCTGGGTGGCCTGGCCGGGGCCGACGCCCATTGCCAGAAGCTGGCCACGGCCACCGGCGCGGGCCACCGCAGTTGGCGCGCCTACCTCAGCGCGCAGCCGGTACCAGGCTCCGCAGGTGTCAACGCCCGCGACCGCATCGGCAAAGGCCCGTGGCGCAATGCCAAGGGCGAGGTGGTGGCCACCGATGTGGAGAACCTGCACAGCGCCGCCAACAACCTGAACAAGCTGACCTCCATCACCGAAGCCGGAGCCGGCATCAACGGCAGCGGCGACACGCCCAACCAGCACGACATCCTCACCGGCTCGCAGCCCAACGGCACATTCATCGCCGGCGATGTGAACAGCACCTGCGCCAACTGGACCTCCGGCGATGCCGGCGCCGCCATGGTGGGCCACCACGACCGCAAGGGCCTGGACGAAAGCGCGCCGGCCAAGTCCTGGAACTCTTCGCACCTGACCAAGGGTTGCAGCGCCGATGCGCTGAAATCCACCGGTGGTGCTGGCGCCTACTATTGCTTCGCCGCCGATTGACCCTCCACGGCCTCTGGCTGCGCTGCCGCAGCCGGGCCACAGTACCATCGGGCATCGTCTTGAGAACGCCCCGGCCCGCAATGGCCGGGGCACAACACCATGCTCTCCATCCAAAAGCTGATTCCCCAGGGCCGAGGCCTGGCCGCCGTGCTGCTCAAGCGCGCTGCCAGCGTCGAGTTGGACTGGGACGTGCGCCAGAAAAGCCGCTTTGACGCCACCGACAGCACAGGCCGCCACCTGGGCGTGTTCCTGCCGCGCGGCAGTGTGGTGCGCGGCGGCGACGTGCTGGTGGCAGAGGACGGCTCGCTGGTCCGCGTGCTGGCAGCGCCGCAGCCGGTGCTGGAGGTGCGCGCCTGCACCGAGCACGGCAGCCCCTTCGATTTGCTGCGCGCCGCCTACCACCTGGGCAACCGCCACGTGCCGCTGGCCCTGCAGCCCGGGCACCTGACGCTGGAGCCCGATCACGTGCTGGCCGACATGCTGCGGCAGATGCACCTCATCGTCACCGAAGCGCAGGCGCCCTTCGAGCCCGAGAGCGGCGCCTATGCCGCCAGTGGCCACGCAGCAGCGCATGCGGGCCACGACCACGGCCATGCGCATGCCCCGGCCGCCGCGCCCGCCCATGTGCACGGCCCTGGCTGTGGGCACGATCACCATGACCACGGCAGCCACAGCCACGCGGCGCCCGCGCCCTCACGCGGCAAACCCCTGGGCATTGCAGTGAAGGCCGCACCAGCGCCGCATGTGCATGGCCCTGGTTGCGGGCATGATCACGACCATGGGCACGATCATGCCCACGACCCGGACGACCACCCGCACCGCCACTGAGCCGACCCAGAGCCGCCATGCAGAGCGAACCTTTGCCCGCATCTGCCTGGCCGGCCCAGGCCCTGTTGCAGCTGATGTGGCTGGCCTCACCGGCCTTGCCGGTGGGTGGCTTCAGCTACTCCGAAGGCCTGGAATCGGCCGTGGAAGCCGGCCTGGCCGACACCGAAACCAAGGCCCAGCACTGGCTGCTGGACCAACTCGCGCTGGCCCTGGGCCGTGCCGACCTGGCCGTGGTGGCCCAGGCCTTTGGCGCGTGGCAGCGCAGCGACCTGGGCCGCGTCACCGAGCTGAACGACTGGGTGCGCACCACCCGCGAAACCAGCGAGTTGCGCCAGCAGGCCGAGCAGATGGGCCGCTCGCTGTGCGATTGGCTGCGCCAGCGCCAGCCCGACGACCCGCGCGTGGCGGCGTTGCGTGCGCTGGCCCCGGCACCCACCTGGCCGGTGGCCTTTGCGCTGGCCGCCGTGCACACCGGCGCGCCCGTGCGAGACGCCCTGCTGGCCCATGCCTTTGGCTGGGCCGAGAACATGGTGCAGGCCGCCATCAAATCGGTGCCGCTGGGCCAGAGCGCGGGCCAGCGCATGCTGGCAGCGCTGAGCGAGGCCATCCCCGCCGTGGTGGACGCGGCCATCGCCCTGCCCGACGGCGAGCGCCAGGCCTGCACACCCATGCTGGCCATCCTCTCGGCGCGCCACGAGGCGCAATACTCACGGCTGTTCCGCTCCTGAGCCGCAACCGCGACGCGACTGACTGCCGCCATGAACCTGCAGCAAAACCCGTTCCTCTACCCCACGCTGTACGTGTTCACGCTGTACGGCCTGCGCTACCTGGCCATGGCCTCGCTCACCTGGCTGTTTGCCCGGCCCACGCCGCGAGGCGGTTGGGGCCGGCCCCATGCCCACGTGCCTGCGGCCTTCAACGCGCGTCGCCACATCGGCCGCGAGCTGGTCTTCTCGGTGCTGTCGCTGGCCATCTTCGGCATGGTCAACGGCGTGCTGTGGTCCACCGGCGCCTTGAAGCACAGCCTGATCTACCTGCACTTCGCCGACCATCCGGCCTGGTGGTTCGTGCTCAGCATCCCGGCCATGGTGGTGCTGCACGACAGCTTCTTCTACTGGGCGCACCGCGCCATGCACACGCGCTGGCTCTACGCGCGCGTGCACCGTTTGCACCACCAGTCGGTGCACCCCACGGCCTTCGCGGCCTACAGCTTCCACCCCTGGGAGGCGCTGGTGGAAGCCTTGATCACCGTGCCCATGCTGTTCATCATCCCGCGCACCCGCTGGCCATCCTGATCTTCCAGACCTTCTCCACCGCCTACAACGTCTACGGCCATTGCGGCCGCGAGTTCTACGGCCCTGGCATGGCGTGGCACCCCATCGGCCGGTGGATCAACACCTCCACCTCGCACGCCACGCACCACCTGCGCGGGCACCACAACTACAGCTTCTACTTCCTGTTCTGGGACCGTTGGATGGGCACGCTGGCACCCGAAACACCAGCCCCCGCATCGGCGCCGTGTGGCGCCTGCCTTGTCAAGAAGAGATGAACCCATGAGCCAGCGCGAACGCCTGCAGATCAGCACCCATGACACCTGGCCACGCGAGGCCGCAGCCGTGGTGGACCTGGGGCTGGATACGCACAACAACACAGCGGCCCCGCTGCAGGACGTGCAGGCGCTGGCCTGCATCGCCCAGGACGCCGACGGCAGCGTGCGCGGCGGTGCCATGGGCCGCACCTGGGGCCAATGCTGTGAGCTGCAGCAGCTGTGGGTGGACGAGACCCTGCGGCTGCAGGGCCAGGGCCGCCGGCTGATGCAGGCCTTTGAACAGGCGGCCATGGCGCGCGGGTGCACCACCTTCTACCTCGACACCTTCAGCTTCCAGGCGCCGGCCTTCTACCGTGCGCTGGGCTATGAGGTGGTGTTGACGCTGGCGGGCTACACCGGCGGCGTGGAGAAGTACACCATGGTCAAGCACCTGAGCCCGAGTCTCTAACGGGCCTGGCCAAGGCTAGCCATTTTTCGGCAGTGCAGCCGCCAGCGCCCGGTACAACTGGCTCGTCGAGACAGGCTTGTGCAGCAAGGGGATGCCACTGGCCGTAGCCTCGCGCAGCCTATCGGGTGCCGTGTCACCGGTGATCAAAAGCCCCGGCAGCACGCCGCCCACGAGCGCCCGCAACGCGGCAATGGCCTCGATGCCGGTGCGTTGCTCGCCGAGCCGGTAGTCGCTGATCACCAAATCTGGGCGGGTGTTCTGGGCCAAGACCAGTGCCTCGTCCACCGTGGACGCGGCATCACACAGGCAACCCCAGTCGCGCAACAAGTGCAGCATGCCCTCACGCACCTGGGCATCGTCGTCTATGACCAGCACGCGCCGCTGCGACTGCCAGGCCGCGTTGTCCTCCGGTGCCGGCAACACGGCGGGTGCCGAGCCGGGTGCCAGGGGCAGGGCCAGCCTGAACACACTGCCGCGTTGCGGCGATGAGCTCAGCGACACCGCATGCCCCAGCGTGTGCGCCAGCCCATTCACGATGGCCAGGCCCAGGCCCAGGCCTTTGCTGCGGTCGCGTTCGGGGTTGCCGAGCTGGTGAAACTCGCGAAACACCTCGGCCTGTTGCGAGGCCGCGATGCCCATGCCTGTGTCCCAGACTTCCAGCAGAGCCTGCTCGCCGCGCCGTCGGCAGGTCACCAGCAGGCCGCCATGCTGCGTGTACTGGATGGCGTTGGACACCAGGTTGCGCAGAATCAGCTCGACCAGGGCCGGGTCAGACTGCAGCACCAGCGCACTTTCACGCGAGCGGTAGGCCAAGCCCTTGGCGTCGGCCTGCTGCACAAACTCGCGTTCGATCTTGTTGAGCAGGTTCTGAACCCGAAAGGCTTGCACCTGGGGTTGAACCACACCGGCCTCGATGCGCGAGAAATCGAGCAAGGTGTTGAGCATCTCGGCCGAGGCTTCTCGCGCGGCACCAGCGCTGGCCAGCAATTCGCGCTGTTGGGCGTCCAGCGCCGTGTGCGCCAGCACCTCCAGGAACAGGCCTTGCGCGTGGATGGGCTGGCGCAAGTCGTGGCTGGCCGCGGCCAGGAACTTGGACTTGGCGGCATTGGCCTGCTCCGCTTCCAGGCGTGCGTCCTGCGCCAGCTGGGTCTCGGCATGCAGCTTTTCCAGCAACGCGATGTTCTCGAAGCGCAGGCCTATCGTGGTGCGCGTGGCTCTGGCATTGACGAGCCCATGGTGCAGCAGCGAAGCCAGGTAGCCTACACAGATGAGGCCCAGGCCGAAATACGCCGGGTCGCCCAGCCACCAGACCTTCAGCGTGATCATGAAGAACACGGGCAGCAGAAAGGCCAGTTGCAGCGGCAGCAGCAGGGCCAGCGTGGCGGTGGCCCCGCCCGACATGCCGGCGATCACCGCGAGCACCAGGTAGCTGCTCTTGTCCGAGGTTCGGCCCAAGGTCAGCCAGCCCAGGCTGCCCCACAGCAACCCATGGATGGCGCCGCCCACCATCAGCCGCCGCACCACAGCGCGGGCCCGAGCCGCCAAGATGCCCTGGCTGTGGTTCTGACGTGCGTGGCGGCTGGCCACCCACATGAGGGTGGCCATGGCCAAGGCCCAGAGGCCCATGGTCACGCGGCCGATCTGGTCGGCCAAAGTCCAGGTCAGCACGCACACAGCCAGGAACACACCCATCGCCCCGGCCACCTGATTGCTCGCCACCAACTGCAGTTGCGCCAACAGAACTTCATCGCCTTCCAAGCCCAGTGGGTTGGCCCACCATTGCTTCAAGCGCGCAAGCTTGAACGGCATGTCAGTGGATCAGGCCGCGCTGGCGCGCCTCGAAGACAGCTTCTGTGCGACTGGCCACGTCGAAGAAGGCGAGGATGTCCTGCACGTGGCGGCGCACGGTGTTGTCAGACAGCGAGAGCTGGCGCGCGATGAGCTTGTTGGACAAACCCTGGTGCAACAAGCTCAGCACCTCGCATTGGCGCGGGGTCAGCCGCTGCTGCACCGCCCCATCGCCGAACGCCTGCACCGTGGCGACGTGCCCGCCCAAGGCCAGTTGAATGGCCTCCACAATCTTCTCGGCCGGCTCGGCCTTGGAGACAAAGCCTGCAGCGCCCCGTGACAACGCCAAGCGCACGGTCTCCGGCTCGTCTTGCGACGACAGCACCAGCACCGGCGCCAGTGGCCACCTGCGCTTGAGCAGGGCCAGGCCTTCGAGCCCGTTCAAGCCCTTGAGCATGATGTCCAGCAGCAGCACATGCACGTCGCCAGCCACGCTGCTGAGCGCCGCCTCCAGGGAGCCCGCTTCAAGAATTTCGGTGTCGGGCATGGCCGTGCTGATCACCATCTTGAGCCCGGTGCGAAACATCGCGTGGTCATCGACAAGCAAGACGCGGTACGCGGGCAAAAGAGACATGGCGCGCATTAAACCACCGTGGTAGCGCGCGGCGTCTGGTCTAAATGGATCATTCATTTGCTGCGCGGTCTTGCCTAGCATCAGCCTCCATGAAGCGCTGGCGAATACCGCCGCCGCTCATCCCCTCAGAGGCCTTCACTTCAAGCCTGGATTTGCCCCAGGCCTGCGGCGCCGTGCCCGGCAGGGCCCAGCATTTTCTTGACCAGAAGGACGGACCATGAAACCAGCATCAACCACAACTTGGCCGGCGATCCAGGCCTGGATCGGCGTGGCCAGTGCCGCCGCGCTGCTGTCGGCCTGCGGCGGTGGCTCTAGCCCCGCTGCCCCAGCAGCGGCAGGCAAGAACTCGGTGGCGTTTGCGCTGCAGGTGTCGGCACCGGTGGCAACCTGCGCCAACGGTGGCATCACCGTGCAATCGGGCATCGACACCAACGCCAATGGCGTGCTGGATGACGCCGAGGTGAGCAACACGCAGTACGTCTGCAACGGCGCCAACGGCAGCAGCGGTGCGAACGGCACCAATGGCGTGAACGGCACGAACGGCCTGAGTGTGTTGGTGACCGTCACACCGGAGCCCGTCGGCACCAGTTGCGCTGCGGGCGGCCAAAAGGTGAGCGCCGGCGCTGATGCCAACGGCAACAACACGCTGGATGACGTGGAGATCACGTCGAGCTCCTACATTTGCAATGGGGCAACCGGTGCGACGGGTGACACAGGCCCGACTGGTGCGACTGGTGCGACTGGTGCGACTGGTGCGACTGGTGCGACTGGTGCGACTGGTGCCACAGGTGCCACAGGCGCAGCGGGCTCAACTGGAGCAACTGGTGCCACAGGCCCGACTGGCGCCAATGGCCTGAACACCTTGGCCGCCATCGTGCCCGATGCCCAGCTGCTCGGTTGCCCCTACGGCGGCAGCCGGATCTATGTCGGGCTGGATGCCAACGGCAACGGCACTCTGGACGCCACTGAGTTCACCTCGTCGTCTTACGTCTGCAATGGCGCACCGGGTGCGACCGGGGCGACGGGAGCCACTGGCGCGACCGGCCCCGCCGGGCCCGGCATCACCTGGGTGGATGTCACAGGTGACGCGGTTCAGGCGAGCAGCAACACCGGCTACGTCGCCGACAGTGCCTCCACGGTTGCGGTCACCTTGCCGGCCAATCCGGCTGTGGGCGATGTGGTGCAGGTGACGGGCGCCGGGCCTGGTGGCTGGAAGGTGGTTCAGCAAGCCGGCCAACGGATACAGATGCCCTCCGGGCCTTACCGCGCAGGCCGGTCCATAGGCACCACCTGGACGGCCAGAGGGCTCACTGGCAATTGGGGTGGCTTGGCTTCGTCTGCAGACGGGACCCGGTTGGTGCTCACTGACGACTACATACACACGTCCAGCGATGCCGGATTGACTTGGAACCAGCCCCTGAGCGCGCCAGTGGCGACGTACAGCAGCTGGAATGTGGCCTCATCCTCAAATGGAAGCCATCTTGTCGTCGTTGCGGATGGCGACGCCATCTACACGTCTGCCGACTATGGTGCCAGCTGGACCCCTCGTGACGCGGTCAGGCACTGGAATACCGTGGCCTCGTCGGCGGACGGCAGCCATCTGGTGGCTACCGTGTACGGGGGCCAGATCTACACCTCCAGCGACTACGGCGTGACCTGGGTCAGCCGAGCCACTCCGGTTTCGTCTTGGACTTCGGTGGCTTCCTCCAGCGATGGCAATTCACTGGTTGCGGTGGCTTGGGGCGAGCAGATCTACACGTCGGCAGACGCTGGCGCGACCTGGGCTGCCCATGGCCAGGCGGCGGGTTGGGTATCCGTGACGTCATCCGCCGATGGCACACGCCTGGCGGCGGCTGCGGATTCCGACACCATCTACACCTCCACCGATGCAGGTTTGACCTGGACGGCGCGAGCCACGAACCAACTGTGGCGTTCGATCGCATCCTCGGCCGACGGGATTCGCCTGGTGGCGGCCGTGGGCAACGGGCAGGTCTACACCTCGGCCGATTCAGGCGCCAGCTGGCAAGCGCAGGGCAGCAGCCAGAACTGGAACCTGGTGGCCACGTCGGCGGACGGGACCAAGCTGGCGGGCGCGGTGGGCTTTGGCGATATCTACACCTCGGCGCCAACGCCTTTGTGGAGCACCACGGCGGGGACAGCCGGCTGGCTGCAAGGCCGCCAATACGACTCCATCGCGCTGCAGTACATCGGTGCTGGGGTGTTCCTGATGATCAACGAGATGGGCGTGGGTTTTGCGATGAATTGATGCGGCTTGCCACGGAGGCGATTGACCGCAGCTTGCGCCGTGGATTCCCGCCTGCGCGGGAATGACGACGGGGGTGGGTCAGCCCGGCTTGTGCCGGCTGGCCCGCGCGCCCAGCGCGTTGGGAAAGTACAGCGCCGTCAGGCTCTTGCTGTGCACCGGCGAGAAGTTGGCCGCCACGTGGCTGCCATCGCCATGCCGGCGCCACTCGCGCACCCAGTGGATGTCGTCGCAGGTGTCCATCAGGCCCAGGGTTTCGCGGTCGCCCACCAGCACCCCTTGCACGCGCAAGCCCAGTTGTTCGCGGGCCTGGTCCAGCGAGGCCAGCGTGGCCGGCACGCAGCCAAACTCGCCGTCGCTGATGATCAGCAGGTCTGCGCTGCTCCAGCACGCCTCGTGCACGGCCGCCAGCGCACGCTCGATGGGCACTTGCACGTCGGTGCCGCCGTCGAAGCTCTGGCCCATCAAATCCAGCAGCGCCGCCAGGCCGTCGCCGTCCAGCGAAAGGTCGCGCTCCAGCACTTCGTTCGGCCCGCCAAAGGCCACCAGCTTGCAGCCGCGCTGCTCGCGGTGCGCCACGCGAAAGGCGGCCAGCGCCACGGCCTTGGCGATCGTCTCGGGCGCGCCACGCATCGAGCCCGAGGTGTCCAGGCACAGGATGATGGGGCCGCGCACACGCGGCTCGGCCTGCGGTGGCGTGGCCACGGCGCGCGGCCGCGCCAGCGGGTCGGGCCGCAGGTCCACCAGCACGGCCTCGCTCTCCCAGGTCAGCAGCCGCGCTTCGGCGCGGCGCGCGCGCCAGAGCTTGTGCAGCACCGGGTGGCGGATCTGCGCGGCCTCGCTGCCCAGCATGCTCTCCAGGTGGGCCGAGTGGCGTATGCCGGTGATCTCGCCGGGTGCATCGGGCAGCCGTGTTTCCACCGCGCGCAGGCCCAGCAGCCTGCGCACCGGTGCGTCATCGGGCTGCGGCGCCGGCGCCACCGGCGCGCTGGGCGCATGGTGGCTGCGGCCGATGCGGCGCAGCAGCGCGTTGATCTCGGGCATCTGGCCCAGCTTGTCGCTGATGCGCTGGGCATCGGCCCACTCGCGACGGGTGAGTTGGCCGGCGATGGCGTCCCAGCGCAAGTTGGCCAGATCGCCCAGGCCTTGCAGCAGCTTCAGCACCTCCTCCCAGCCTTGTCTTTCTAGCGTCCAGGCGCCCCGAAAGTCGGCCGTCACCTGGGCAATGGAGGCCTCGCGGCTGAGGCGCGGCTGGTGGTCGGCGATGCGGTCCAGGTGCCACAACAGGGTGCGCAGCACCTGCTCGGTCAGGGCCTCGCTGGCCCGGCTGAGTTCGGGCAGGCCCAGTTCAATGACCACGGCGCGCAGCGGGGCCGTGGCCGCAGCATCGCCCAAGGTGGCCGTGGCTGGCGGGGCGTCACCGGCCAGCAACGCGGCACGCCATGCCGCCACGTCCACCAGCTTGGCCTGGGCGCTGCCCACGCTGGCCACCAGGGTGGGCAGCCACAGCGTGCGCGGCAGGGCTTCCAGGCGGTGCCAGGGGCGGTCGGGGTGGGTCACGCCAAGCTCAGTGGTGCGGGCGCCTGGGACGGGGCTTGGTCGTCCAGCGGCAAGGCGGCAAAGCCGGCGCGGGCGGCTTCACCACGCGCCACCCACTGGGCCAGGCTGTCGTGGCTGTCGGCGAGCACCGCCAGCCAGCCCCGCACCAGCGAGGGCGGGCACCACAGGTGGCCGGCCAGTTGCGCGGCCAGCTGCTGGTGGGCTTGCGCGGCGGCAACCCGGCGCGGGCGGGCGCCGGCCAGCACTTCGTCGAGTTGCGCCACACGCGCAGCCACGTGGGCAGGGCTGTAGCGCTGCACGAGCTGGGCTTCGAGCGTCTGGCTCATCAGCCGCGTCATGCCGCTGCCCTCGGGCTCGCCGCGCGGCGCAATGGCCCGCGCCAGCGCCATCTTGCCGGCGGCGCTGTCGGCTTCGTCGGGGTTGGCGCGCTGCTCCAGATCGAGCTGGCGCTCGAAGGCTTCGACAGCGCGGGCCAGGCCGGTGGCGTCGTCGGCACGCACCTGCAACAGTTGCTCGGCCACCCACAGCGCCACGCGCGGCACGGCATCGGGCTCGGGTGCCACGGCCAAGGGCAGCAACCACAGGTCGGCCAGATCAACGGCGGTGCGGCCCTCGCTGGCGGCCTGCACTTGCAGCAGCCGCACCAGTTGGCGCCAGCGGCGGTCAGACACGGCAATGGTCTGGGTTTGCAGCCAGGCCCGTGCGGCCTGCAGGGCCTGCAGCACGGCATCGGGCAGCATCACAGCGGGCGTGGCAGCGGCCAACGCCGCACGGTCATCCGCGGTCAGTGGCTGGGCGGGCGGTGACACGGTGTCGCCCAGTTGCAGCAAGGCCGCAAAGCCGTCGTCGCTCACTGGCAGCACGGGCACGCGCAGCAGAAAGCGGTCGAAGAAGGCCATCAATGCGTCTTCCACCGGGCCTTCGTTGCTGGCCCCACCACACTCACCAGTGGCGTGCGCAGACGGCCCGCGCCGTTGTCGAACTCGCGCTCATTGAGCAGCGTGAGCAGCGCGTTCAGGATCGCCGAGTTGGCCTTGAACACCTCGTCCAGAAAGGCCACTCCCGCGGTGGGCAGATAGCCCTCGGTCAAGCGCTCGTAGCGGTCGTCTTCCAGCGCCTTGAGCGAGAGCGGGCCAAACAGCTCCTCGGGTGTGGAAAAGCGCGTGAGCAATCGCTCGAAGTAGTGCGCGCCGGCAAAGCAGCGCTGCAGCCGCCGCGCCAGCTCGCTCTTGGCGGTGCCGGGCGGGCCGATCAGCAGCACGTGCTCGCCGGCCAAGGCGGCCAACAGCACGGCGCGGGCCGCCACGTCACGCTCGAGCAGGCCATGCTCCAGCGAGGCCAGCAGTCCCCGCACACGTTCGGCCAAGGGCTCGGCTGTTGGACGGAGGATGGGCGGGTTCATGAGAAGCATCCTTGCAGCAAGACGGGTGTTTCAGCCAGCGCTGGCACGCGGTGTGCATGCCATGATGCCACCTGCCTTGCCCGCCAGCCACCGACCAGACCCACCCATGAGCCCCACCGCCCTGCCTGCCCGCCGCACCAAGAAACTGCCACCGCTGCGCGTGGGGGTGGGTGGGCCGGTAGGCTCGGGCAAGACCACGCTGGTGGAGATGCTGTGCAAGACCATGCGCGAGCGCTGGGACCTGGTGGTGGTGACCAACGACATCTACACCAAGGAAGACCAGCGTTTGCTCACCGTGTCGGGCGCGCTGGCGCCCGAACGCATCATGGGTGTGGAAACCGGCGGCTGCCCGCACACCGCCATCCGCGAGGACGCGTCCATCAACCTCGAAGCGGTGGACCGCATGCTGGACAAGTTTCCCGATGCCGACATCGTCTTCATCGAGAGCGGCGGCGACAACCTGGCCGCCACCTTCAGCCCCGAGCTGAGCGATCTGACGATCTACGTGATCGACGTGGCGGCGGGCGAGAAGATCCCGCGCAAGGGTGGCCCTGGCATCACCAAGAGCGATCTGTTCGTGATCAACAAGACCGACCTGGCGCCCTACGTGGGTGCCGACCTGGCGGTGATGGAGGCCGACACGCAGCGCATGCGCCCCGACCACGCCAAATCCAGGCCCTATGTGATGACCAACCTGAAGACCCAGCAGGGCCTGGCGGAGGTGGTGCGATTCATCGAGACCAAGGGCTTGCTGACGGTGTTTCGTCATTCCCGCGAAGGCGGGAATCCATGACCCCAACACCGTGCACTTGTGGATTCCCGCCTTCGCGGGAATGACGAACTTCTCAAGCCAGCAACTGGTCCACGCCCATCGTCAGGCTGTCCCAAGGCAGCAGGCGCTCCACCAGGTCTTCCGCGTCCAGGTCCATGCGGGCCATCAACTCGGGTTGCACTGAAACCAGCGTGTCCACCTCGGCCAGTTGCAGGTCGCCGGCATCGGCCAGCGTGCTGGCCAGGCGCAGCACCGCGCCCAGCGGCGAAAACGGGAAGGCGGCCAGCGGGTCGCGCGCCGCCACCAGAGCATCCACGATCTCATTGGGGAAGTTCCAGCGCTTGGCCAAGGCCGCGCTCACCTCCAGGTGGCTGCAGCCCAACCACTCCACTTCGTGGCCGATGAGGCTGTCGGGGGCATCGTTCAGGTCGTCGCAGCGGGCCACGATTTCGGGCTCCACCATCAGCATCAGCACGCGGCCAATGCGCATCACCAAGCCGGCGATGTAGGCAGTGTCGGGGTTGAGCTTGCACAAGTCGGCCAGCACCTTGGCGTGGCCCGCCGTGGCCAGGCCATGGCGCCAGAAGCGCTCGCGGTCGAAGCGAACCTTGTTCGGGAACAAGTTGGCCACGCAGGCGGCCAGCGACATCTCGCGCAAGCGCCGCATGCCGATGAGATTGGCCGCGTCGCGGATGTTGGCCACCGAGCGCGTGGCGCCCACGGCCGCAGAGTTGGCCAGCCGCAAGACCTTGACCGTCAGGCTGGGGTCCCGCTCAATCAGCGCGCCGATCTCGGCCAGCGAGGTGTCCTCGCGCTCCATGGTGCGCATCAGGCGGGTGGCCAGTTCGGGCATCACCGGCAGCGCGTCGGGGTTGTGCAGATAACGGTCGGTGGCATGCATGGTGGGCAATCAACAAATGTGGAGCCTCGATCGTTTCGAGAGGCAACGCCATGTCTAGCGACCCGCCCGCCCACACTTGAGCCAACAGGTGCAACGCGCCATTTCAGGCCCGGCACCGCCCCGGCATCAGCACCACGAAGTCAGCAGGCCCCAGATGATGTCGGCCACCGGGATGTCGGGCGGGATGTTCTTGATGACTGAGATGTTCAACCCCACGGGCGGATGGATAAGACCGGTTTCCATCACGATGGTCTTCAGGATGCCGAACCAGATCAGGTCGAAGCCGGCCACCTTGAGCAGGTGCAGGAAAAACCCATCACGATCGCCAGCCCCGGTACCAGCACTGTGGCCAGCTGCAGCCAGCGCTAGAGCAGCAGGCCACGATCAAGTCGTGCAGGTCTCCTGACAGGGGGTGGCGCGATCTTGGATCGCGGCCCCGTGCCGCACCCAGGCGCCGGGCCTGCCGAATCCCGAGTCCGCGCGATGCCAGAACCTGCACTCAGGGCACTTCAGGCGCCGTGGCAGCCGGGGCCGCGCGGCCCCATCGCAAGCGCCTGGCACCCCATTGCACCAGGTCGTCCACCAGCGTGAAGATCACCGGGATCACCAGCAGGCTGAGGAAGGTGGAGGTGATGAGGCCGCCGATCACCACGATGGCCATGGGCGAGCGAAAGCTCGGGTCCACGCCCAGCCCCAGGGCGATGGGCATCATGCCGGCACCCATGGCGATGGTGGTCATGATGATGGGGCGGGCGCGCTTGCCGCAGGCGTCGAGCACCGCGTCCCAGCGCGACAGGCCGTGCTCGCGCCGCGCCAACACCACATAGTCCACCAGCAGGATGGAGTTCTTGGTGGCAATGCCCATGAGCATGATGAGGCCGATAACAACGCGGTGTGCGTGACGAACAGCGCCAGAAAGGCCCCGGCACCGACAGCACCAGCGCCGCAAGGATGGTGAGCGGCTGCACGAACTGCTTGAACAGCAGCACCAGCACCATATAGATGCACAGCACGCCGGCGATCATGGCCAGCCCAAAACCGGTGAACAGCTCGGCCATGGCCTCGGCGTCGCCCACCGAGGTGCGGGTCACGCCCGGCGGCAGGTTGGCCAGGCTGGGCAGTGCGATGGCCAGGGCTTCGACCTCGCCCAGCGGCATGCCGTTCAGCTCGATCTCGAAGTTGACGTTGCGCTGTCGGTCGTAGCGGTCGATCTGGGTGGGGCCGCTGGCCAGGGTGAGCGTGGCGACGCTGCCCAGCATCACCGGCCCGCGCGCGCCGGGCACGGGCAGGCGCGAGAGCAGGTCCAGGTCTTGCCGCGCCTCGGCCGGCAGGCGCACCACCACCGGCACCTGGCGCTCGGCCAGGTTGAGCTTGGCCAGGCCCTGGTCGTAGTCGCCCGCGGTGGCGATGCGCAGCGTGTCGGCAATCGCCGCCGAGGTGACGCCCAGGTCGGCCATGCGCGCAAAATCAGGCTTCACCACCAGCTCGGGCCGCTGCAGGTTGGCGCTGGACACCACGCGCCCGATGCCGGCGATGCCGCGCAGCTCGCGCTCCACCTGCTGGGCATGCTCGGCCAGCACCCGGCCGTCCTGCCCGGCCAGCACCAGCACGTACTTGTCGTTGGCGCCCGCCAGGCCCACCTTCACGCGGGCGCCGGGCACGGCGTCCAGTGCGTCGCGCAGCTGGGCTTCCACGTCCTGCTTGGAGACACCGGGGCGCTGGTTGCGGTGCACCAGGTTGATGGTCAGCACGGCCTTGCGCACATCGGCCTGGCCGGGTGGCGCGAACGGGTCGCCGCCGGCGCTGCCACCGCCGATGGCGGTGTAGACCAGCTTCACCTGCGGGTTGGCCACCACCAGCAGGCGCGCCTGTTCAGCTGCGGCATAGGTCTCGTGGAAGGTGGCGCCCGGCGGCAGCGTGATGGTGACCTGGGTCTGCGAGAGATCATCGGGTGGCAGGAAGCCCGTGGGCAGCAGCGGCACCAGCATGAACGAACCGAAGAAGAACACCGCCGTGGCCAGCAGCGTGCGCACGCGGTGGCGCAGGCAGGCCGCCGCCCAGCCCTGGTAGGTGGTGAGCCAGCGTGCCGGCACAGGCTGGCCCTTGGGCGGGTGCAGCAGGTAGGCGGCCATCATGGGCGTGAGCATGCGCGCCACCACCAGCGAAAAGAACACCGCGATAGCCGCCGTCCAGCCGAACTGCACGAAGAAACGGCCGACGATGCCGGTCATGAAGGCCGTGGGCAGGAACACCGCGATCAGCGTGAAGGTGGTGGCAATCACCGCCAGGCCAATCTCGTCGGCCGCCTCCATGGCCGCCTGGTAGGGCGTCTTGCCCATGGCCAGGTGGCGCATGATGTTCTCGATCTCGACGATGGCGTCGTCCACTAGGATGCCCACCACCAGCGACAGGCTGAGCAGCGTGATGCCGTTGATGCTGAAGCCCAGCAGCCACATCAGCCCGAAGGTGGGGATGGCCGAGAGCGGCAGTGCCGCCGCCGCCACCAGCGTGGCCCGCCATTCGCGCATGAACAGCCACACCACGGCCACGGCCAGCAGCGCGCCTTCGATCATCAGCTTCATCGAGCCCTGGTAGCTCTCTTCCACCGGGTCGACGAAGTTGAAGGCCTCGGTGACGGTGATGTCGGGGTGGGCGGCGCGCAGTTCCTCCAGCGCCTGCTTCACGCCAGCGGCCACGTCCAGCTCGCCGGCACCGCGCGAGCGCGAGATCTCGAAGCCCACCACGGCCTGGCCGTTGAGCAGCGCGGCACTGCGCTGCTCGGCCACGGTGTCCTGCACGCTCGCCACCTGGTCGAGCCGCACGCGGCGGCCGTCGCCCAGCACGATGTCCATGGCCGCCAGTTCGGCTGCCGAGGCCACAGTGGCCACGGTGCGCACCGACTGCTCGGCACCGCCCAGGTCGGCCCGGCCGCCCGAGGCGTCCTGCTGCACCAGGCGCAGCTGGCGCGAGACATCGGCCGCCGTCACATTGAGTGAGAGCAGCCGCGCCGGGTCCAGCTCCACCCGCACCTCGCGGCTGACGCCGCCCACGCGCGAGACCGCGCCCACGCCGCGCACCGCCAGCAGCCGCCGGGCCACGGTGTTGTCCACGAACCAGGACAGCGACTCGGTGTCCATGCGGCTGGAGGCCACGGTGTAGGTGAGGATGGGCAGGCCCGCCAGGTCGACCTTGCTGATGATGGGGTCGCGCATGTCACCCGGCAGGTCGGAGCGCACGCGGGCCACGGCATCACGCACGTCGTCCACCGCGTCCTGGGTGGTCTTTTCCAGCCGGAACTCGGTGGTGACGATGGCCACGCCGTCGAGCACGTTGGTGTAGATGTGCTTGACGCCCTGCACCTGGGCAATGGAGTTTTCGAGCTTGCGTGCCACCTCGGTTTCGAGCTGGCCCGGCGCCGCGCCGGGCAAGGCAGCGGTGACGGTGACCATGGGCAGGTCGATGTCGGGGAAGTTCTGCACCTTCATTGCCGCGAAGCCCAACAGGCCGCCCAGCGTGAGCAGGATGAAGAACAGGATCGCCGGCGTCGGGTTGCGTATCGACCAGGCGGAGACGTTCATTTCGCCACCTTGGCCGGGGCAGGCACTGCGGCTGCGGCCACAACCTTCACCAGGTCGCCATCGCCCAGGAAGGCACCGCCGCTGGCCACCACGCGGGCATCAGTCGCCAGACCCGAGAGCACCTCCACCCTGTCGCCCTGGCGGCGGCCCACGGTGATCTTGGCCAGGCTCACACGGTTGTCGGCACCCACGCGCAGAGCCACCGGGTAGCCATCGCGCAGCAGCACGGCCGATTGCGGCAATGTCAGGCCCGTAGCCTGGCCGAACTGCAGCTCGCCGCGGGCGTACATGCCGGCGCGGGCTTCACTGCCGGGCACCAAATCCACGTACACCAGGCCGTTGCGGCTGGCCGCGTCCACTGTGGGGGCCACGCTGCGCACCTTACCGGTCACGCGCTGACCGCCGGGCGTGGTGAGCATGGCAGGCTGGCCGGGTTTGATTCGACCCAGGTCAGACGCCGGCACCTCGGCCCTCCACTCCAGCCGCTGCTGACGGATCAGGCGGAACAGCTCCTGCCCCGGCTGTGCCACCCCGCCCAGGGTGGCGGTGCGGGCCGAGACCACGCCGTCGTCGGGCGCCAGCACCCGCGTCTGGGCCAGGCGCAGTTGGTCGGACTGCAGCTTGGCCTTGAGCGAATCCACCCGGGCGCGCGCCGTTTGCTCGGCGGTGAAGGCCTGCACAGCACCCTGGGTGCTGATCATGCCGCTGGCCTGCAGCTCCTTCGCCCGCTGGGCGTTGGCCTGGGCCTCGGCCAGCAGGGCCTGGGCTTCGGTGAGCCCGGCGCGCGATTGCGCCAAATCGGCGGCGATGGTGTCGCCCTGCAGTCGCGCCAGCAACTGGCCCTTGTGCACCTTGTCGCCCACCTGCACGCCCATCTCGACGATGCGCCCACCAGCGCCCTCGATGCCGATGACCACCTCCTGCCAAGCGGCAATGTTGCCGGCCACCGGCAGGCTGGTGGGCCAGTCGGCCTTCTGCGGGCTGGTGAGCGTGACGCTCAGCGCCGCGCGGGCCGCCGCGCTGGCGGAAGGCTCGGCCTGCGCTGTGTGGGCGCAGGCGAGGAGACTGCAGCACACCGACATGGCGGTGGCCAGGCGTCGAGGCTTCGACGTGTTCGTTCGCATCATGACTCTCCGACACACCCCTCCCAGGGCCGCTGTGGCCACGGGGTCGGGTCAAAGTTCCAGGTTGTCGATCAGGCGCGTACTGCCCAGTCGCGCCGCCCCCAGCACCACCAGCGGCTCGGCACCGCAGCGCTGGGCATCCGTGGGCGCCATCAGGTCGCTGCGGCGGCGCAGGGTGAGGTAATCGGGCGCCCAGCCGCGCTGGCGCAACTCGTCAGCCGCAGCGGCCTCCATCTGGGCCAGGGTCTGATCAGGCTTGCGTGCGGCCGAGGCCAGGTGCTGCAAGGCATGCGACAAAGCCACGGCCTCCACGCGTTCCTGTGCGCCCAGGTAGCCGTTGCGCGATGACAGCGCCAGGCCGTCCTCAGCCCGTACCGTGGGCGCGCCTATGACCTGAATGGGCATGGCGAACTGCCTGACCATGCCCGTGATGACCTTGAGCTGCTGATAGTCCTTCTGCCCAAACACCGCCACCGCCGGCTGCACGCACTGGAACAGCTTCATCACCACGGTGCACACGCCGGTGAAAAAGCCGGGGCGAAATTCGCCTTCCAGCAGATCCGCCAGCGCGGGCGGCGGCGCGACCTTGTAGGCCTGGGCCTCGGGGTAGAGCTCGGCCTCGCTGGGCGCGAAGATGAAGTTGCAGCCCACACTGCGCAGCAGTTCGGCGTCGCGCTCCAACGTGCGCGGGTACTGGTCGAAGTCTTCGTGCGGCAGGAACTGCAGCCGGTTGACGAAGATGCTGGCCACCACCGGGCCGCCGTGCTTCTTGGCCTCGCGCACCAGCGAGAGGTGCCCCTCGTGCAGGTTGCCCATGGTGGGCACGAAGGCGGTGCGCGTCTGGCCGGCGAGCGCAGAGCGCAGCTCGGCAATGGTATGGATGATGCGCATGGGGGTACTTTCGGTGTCTTCTCGTACAGGGCGTGTTCAGAAGCCGTGCACGGCCTCGTCGGGAAAGCGACCCTGCTTCACATCTTGCACATAGGTCTGGACGGCCTCGCGGATGCCAAGACCCACGTCGCTGCCGGCCACATGGGTGAAGTCGCGCACGAAGCGCGGCCGCTTGCCGGCCGTCAGGCCCAGCAGGTCGTGCAGCACCAGCACCTGGCCGCTGGTGCCGGCACCAGCGCCGATGCCGATAGTAAGCAGGCCGAGGTTTTCCTCGGTGACCTGGCGGGCCAGCGCCGAGGGCACCAGTTCCAGCACCAGCATCGCCGCGCCGGCGGCGGCCATGGCCTTGGCGTCGGCGCGCAGCGCGGCGGCACCGGCATCGTCGCGGCCCTGCACGCGGAAGCCGCCCAGCGCATGCACGCGCTGTGGCGTCAGGCCCAGGTGGGCGCAGACGGGGATGCCGCGCTCGGTGAGGAAACGCACCGTCTCCACCAGCACGCCGCCGCCTTCAAGCTTGACCATCTGGGCCCCGGCGCGCATCAGTTCCACCGCCGAGTCGAAGGCCTGTTCGGGCGAACGCTCGTAGGCGCCGAAGGGCATGTCGGCGATCAGCCAGGCGCTGCGTTTGCCGCGCGCCGTGCAACGCGTGTGGTAGACCATGTCGACCAGGGCCACCGGCACGGTGCTGGTGTCGCCCTGGATCACATTGCCCAGCGAATCGCCCACCAGGATGGTGTCGACGCCGGCGTCGTCCAGCACGCGGGCGAAGGTGGCGTCGTAGGCCGTGAGCATGGCGATCTTCTCGCCACGCGAGGCCATGTCGCGCAGGCGCGGCAGGTTCATTGCCGGGCGCGTCGTGGCAGCCGGGACGGACTCAACAGGGTGAACACTCATCGTCAACACCTCCAGCACAATGCACGATTGCGAGTGCTGCATTGCAACACGGCGCGCATTCTGCCTGCTTTTATTTCACCAGCGCCCCTCATGGATTGGGGCGCCACACCAACAACCCCGAGGAGATGTTTGTGAGCGACACCATCAAGTACCTGCTGAGCGAAGAGCAGATGCCCAAGGACTGGTACAACCTGGCCGCCGATCTGCCCACACCGGCTCCGGCCGTGTTGCACCCCGGCACCCTGCAGCCGGTGGGGCCGGACGATCTGGCGCCGCTGTTCCCGATGTCGCTGATCATGCAGGAGGTGTCGCAGGAGCGCCGCATCGAGATCCCCGAGCCCGTGCGCCGGGTGCTGCGCCAGTGGCGCCCTGCCCCGCTGTTCCGCGCCCGCGCGCTGGAGAAGGCCCTGGGCACCCCGGCCAAGATCTACTACAAGTACGAGGGCGTGAGCCCGGCCGGTTCGCACAAGCCCAACACCGCGATCCCGCAGGCTTTCTACAACCGCGAGGCCGGCATCCGCAAGCTCACCACCGAGACCGGCGCTGGCCAGTGGGGCTCGTCGCTTTCGTTCGCTGGTGCGCTGTTTGGCATCGAGGTGCAGGTCTTCCAGGTGCGCATCTCCTACGACCAGAAGCCCTACCGCCGCGCACTGATGGAAACCTACGGCGCCACTTGCGTGGCCTCGCCGTCCAACCTCACCGAATCCGGCCGCGCCATCCTGGCCAAGAACCCCAACCACCCTGGCAGCCTGGGCATCGCCATCTCGGAGGCCGTGGAACTCGCTGCACAGCGCGATGACACCAAGTACGCGCTGGGCTCGGTGCTGAACCACGTGCTGTTGCACCAGTCCATCATCGGCGAAGAGGCCATCCTGCAGATGGAAATGGCTGGCGACGACCCCGATGTGGTCATCGGTTGTGCCGGCGGCGGCAGCAACTTCGCCGGCCTGGCCTTCCCCTTCATCGGCCTGCAGCTGCGTGGCGGTGCGAATGCCAAGAAGCGCCGCATCGTGGCCGTGGAACCGGCGGCCTGCCCCTCGCTCACGCGTGGCAAGTACGCCTATGACTTTGGCGACACCGCCCACCTCACCCCGCTGACCAAGATGCACACACTGGGCAGCACCTTCACGCCGCCGGGCTTTCACGCCGGTGGCCTGCGCTACCACGGCATGTCGCCGATGGTGTCGCATTGCAAGGAGCTGGGCCTGATCGAGGCGCAGGCCCTGCCACCAGACGGCCTGCTTCGAGGCCGGCGTCACGTTCGCCCGGGCCGAGGGCATCGTGCCGGCACCGGAATCGAACCACGCGGTGAAGGCGGCCATCGAAGAGGCGCTGCGCTGCAAGCGCGAAGGCAAGGCCGAGACCATCCTCTTCAACCTCAGCGGCCACGGCCACTTCGACATGATGGCCTACACCGACTACTTCGCCGGCAAGCTTCAGGACCTGAACTACGACGAGGCCGACCTGGCGCAGGCACTCGCCGGACTGCCGGCCGTGCCGGCTTAAAACTCGACGATACGCATGCGCACGCCTGCCTGCCTGAGCGTATCGGCCAGGCGGTTGGCGCTTTCGCGACTGGCGATGGGCCACAGCGCCAGCACCTGGCCGCCCGGCGCGGGCTGCAGCTCCAGCTTCAGGTCTTCGCCCTCACGGCCCATGGCCTGGCGCAGGCGGCGGCGCAATTGCACCAGCGGCGCTTCATCCACCGACACGGCGGTCACCAGCGCGTAGTTCGGGCCCTTGGCCACGGGTTGGGGCTTGCCATTGGCCTTGGCCGCTGCGTTGGCAAGCGGGTCTGAGGTTTCCGGTGGTGCGTGGATGGGCCGGATCGAGGGCCTGGCCTTGGGCAGCGCAGCTTCTTCTGGCGGCTGCTTAGGCTCGGATTTGGCTTGGCCAGGCTGCGCCGCCTCTTCGGCCATGGTGGGCAGAACCGGCAGCCCGCTTGTGGGAGCCACCTCAAGGCCCGCACGCGCGGCGGGTGCGCCTGGCCCCGTGTCGGTGGCCGGCACGGCACTGGCGGCAGGGTCCGGCGCTGACACAACCACGGGAGAACCAGCGACAGTTGGCGCAGCGCTGGCCGCAGCCTCTGCAGATTCGGCCTTCACAGCAGCCTCCGCAGCCGCCGACGCCGCCGCAGGGGCCGGCACGGCCGCGCTGGCCGACGCTGCAGCTTGCGCCGCAGAGGCCGCAATGGCGGGCGGTTCGGCCGGATGCTCGGCTCCCGAAAGGCGCAAACCCAGCACGGCGGCAAGCACCAGACCGGCCACCGCGCCCACCGCACTGCCTGCGCGCGGGATCGAGAGGCCGCGCCGCCCACCCACTGGCACCTTGGCGCCCGGCTTGGCCGGCTGGCCCATCAGCGCGCGCAGCGGCACGGCGCCGTAGGCACCGGGATAGGCCGCACTCAACAGATAGCGCCAGTGCACCGCAGCCGCATCGCCACCGCCTGCGGGTGCCATTTCCCGAAGCGGCCAATCGGCCGGCGCGGGTGATGCCTCCAGGCCATGCTGGCGCACAAAGGCCAGCAACCGCTTGGCACTCTGTCCTGCCACCAGTTTCTCGGGCGTGAACAGGGGCTTGAGCAGCACCGCCTGGCCCGAGGCACCCTGCGGCACTTCAAACGCGAAACGCACCACGCCGGCCTGGCCCACCTGGTCGGGCCGCAGGCGCTTGGCCCAGGGCATGCGGTTGTGCCAGGCGATCAGGCCGTCCAAAAGTTCGGCAGCGCGCGCGCCGGTGGCGGTGGGGTCGGCGGGCAGATCAGCCGCGACGATGTGTTCACGGCCCAGCACCGGCACCTCCGCCTTGGGCGGCGGCACGACGACGGTTGCTGCCTCGCTCAGGTCAATGGTGGCGGTGTCATTCATTTCGGCATGGGGCCACCGCCATGCGCATCAGTGCAGCGTGACCGAGCTGCGCAACGCGCGCACGGCACCCGCCCCCACCGACGCGCCGAAGCGCTTGGCCAGTCGTTCCGCCACGTTGTCCTGCGGCGTGTAGTCAATCACTTCCTCGGCCTTCACCACCTCGCGGGCGACGTAGTCGAGGTTGCCCAGCTTGTCGGCCAGGCCCAGCTTGATGGCCTCCTCGCCGTTCCAGAACAGGCCCGAGAAGGTGTCGGGCCTTTCCTTCAGGCGCGCACCGCGGCCTTCGCGCACCACGGCGATGAACTGGCGGTGGATCTGGTCGATCATGGCTTTGGCGTAGGCGGTTTGCTTGTCACTTTGGGGCGAGAACGGGTCCAGCATGCCCTTGTTCTCACCAGCGGTAAGCAAGCGGCGCTCCACGCCCAGCTTGTCCATCAGACCGGTGAAACCAAAGCCGTCCATCAGCACGCCGATGGAACCCACGATGCTGGCCTTGTCCACATAGATGTCATCGGCAGAAACGGCGATGTAATAAGCCCCGGACGCGCACATTTCCTCCACCACCGCGTAAACCTTCTTGTTGTGCAGAGCCTTCAAACGGCGAATTTCGTCGTTGACGATGCCGGCCTGCACCGGGCTGCCACCGGGCGAGTTGATGCGCAGCACCACGGCTTGGGCGTTCTTGTCCTCGAACGCGGCCTTGAGCGAGGCCACCAGGCCCTCGGCGCTGGCCTCGGTGCCGGCGGCGATCTCGCCGCGCACTTCCACCAGGGCGGTGTGCGGGCCCGAATGCGCGCTGGTGGGGCCACCGCGCTGGGTGATGCCGCCCCACACCACCGCCAGCACCAACAGGAACCAGCCCAGGCGGATGGCCATCTTCCAGCGCCGCTCGGTGCGGCGCTCGCGCAGCAGCTCGACCGACACCTGGCGCAGCAGGGTTTCCAGCCCATCGCGCGACGGGGTGTCAGGGACGGATGTCGCCTGCGCTGGCGCTGGGCTGGTGGCGGCCTCGGCGGGTTGCTGGGGCTCGGGGGTGTTGTCGTTGGGGTGCATGGGATTTGCCCAGAGTTAATCAGGCGGTTGACGTCGGTTGGATGTTGCGATCAGGGTACCAATAGACCTGGCCGTCGCGTTCGCTCACGGCCAGGCCCATCAGGCGCGCGCCACGGCAAGGCCCGGCCACGCAATGGCCGTTGCTGGGCTCGTAGGTGGCGCCATGGATGGCACAGATGATCCAGCGCTGGTCCTGGTCGAGAAACTGGCCTGGCTGCCAATCCAGTTCGGCCGGCACATGGGCACAGCGGTTCATGTAAGCCACCACATGACCATCAAAACGCAGGACAAAGGCGCGCGCGGGCTCACCCCACAAACTCACGTCGAACACGTGGGCGGCGCCACGTTCGAGCAAGTCCTCACTGGCACACAGGGGCAGCTCTGACAAGGTGCTGCTCATGCTCAGGCGTGTGCCAGCAACCAGTCGTGCAATTCGCGCGTGCTGTGTGCCACGTGCAGCGGGTTCAGCGGCGCAAAGGCCTCGTGGTCGTGCGCGCCGTAGCTCACGCCCACCGAAGCCGCGCCTGCATTGAGCGCCAGTTGCAAGTCGTGCGTGGTGTCGCCGATCATCAGCGTGCGCTCCGGTGAGACACCGAACTCGGCCATCAACTCCTGCAGCATGCGCGGGTGCGGCTTGGAGAAGGTTTCATCGGCCGTGCGGCTGGCGTCGAACAGGCCACGCAGCTCGGTGCTGGCCAGCGCCTCGTCCAGGCCGCGCCGGGTCTTGCCGGTGGCCACAGTGAGAAAGTGATGCCGCTGCTTCAGGTCATGCAGCATGGCCAGCGTGCCATCGAACAGGCTGATCTCGTGCTGGCTGGCGAAGTAGTGGTGGCGGTAGCGCAGGCCCAGCTCGGGGTAGCGCTCTTCGGGCAGTCCGGGCACGGCGTGCTTGAGTGCATCGTGCAGGCCCAGGCCGATCACGTACGCGGCAGCCTCGTTGCTGGGCACGGCCACGCCAATGTCGCGACAGGCCTGCTGGATGCTGTGCACGATCATCGCTGTGGAGTCGAACAGCGTGCCATCCCAATCAAAGGCAATCAGGTCAAAGCGGCGGGGGCGTGTGCTCATGTCAGTTGGGCGTTCAGGTGGGCCAGCAGTGTCTCGCACTCAGGCGGCAGGGGTGAGGCCAGCTCGATGCGTTCCCCGCTGGCGGGGTGGTCAAAGGCCAGGCGGCGGGCGTGCAGGAACATGCGGTCGAATTTGACGCCCGCCGCGTGCCGCCCGCTGGCCAGCGCCTTGTTCAGATCGAAATCCCCGTACTTCTCATCACCCACGATAGGGTGCCCCTCGGACGCCAGGTGCACGCGGATCTGGTGCGTGCGGCCGGTCTTGATGGTCACGTCCAGCAGGCTGAAGCCTGGAAAGGTTTGCAACACCCGCACCAGCGAGATCGAGCGGCGGCCATCGTCATCGTCGTTGGCCACGGCCCGCACGCGGCGCTCGCCCTCTGGCGTGAGGTACTTGTGCAGGGCCACGTCCACCACCTTCTTGGCAACCGGCCAGGTGCCCGTCACCAATGCGGCATAGGTCTTGCCGGTTTCGCGCTGGCGAAACTGGTCTTGCAGGGCGGTGAGCGCACTGCGCTTCTTGGCCAGCATCAGCAGGCCCGAGGTTTCCTTGTCGAGCCGGTGCACCAGTTCCAGAAACTTCGCCTGCGGCCGGGCGCGGCGCAGTTGCTCGATGACGCCAAAGCTCACGCCCGAGCCGCCGTGCACGGCCACACCGGCGGGCTTGGCTATGACCAGCACATGCTCGTCCTCGAACAGCACCGGGAATTCGCGTGGCGGCACTTGGGCCAAGGCTTCTTCGGTGGCCGGCGCGGCCACACGCACCGGCGGTACGCGCACCACATCGCCCAGTTCCAGCCGGGTGTCGGCGGCCGCCCGGCCCTTGTTCACCCGCACCTCGCCGGCACGGATGATGCGGTAGACGTGGGTCTTGGGCACGCCTTTGAGCTCGCGCAACAGGAAGTTATCCAGCCGCTGGCCGGCCGAGCCTTCGTCGATGGGCACCAGGCGCACCGCCGGTGCGGCCGCCGGCGTCGGCGCCTGGGGTGCCAAGGGTTTGGCCACCGGCACCCGAACGCCAAGGGGCGCCCCCCCCCGACTGGGCGACCGTCGCGGGGCGGGCGGCGTGGCTTTCGCGGCGGCCCCTTGGCGGCGCGTGGCCGGACGGGTTTTCGCCTTTATAATGTTCTGAGCCACGATTGAGCTGTAAGTGCTTGATTTTTCAGAGTTTACCCGGGTGCTTGCGGGGCTATCGTGGTGATGCGTGCCCCAGTGGCATGCAAAACAGGTGATGCAACACCGCCTGAGGCGCCGGAATGGCGGGTCCCCAAGTGACCGTCGGCCGACATTGCAAGCGGTGGCAGAGATTTATCGGATGTGCCGCCCTGCACTGCAGGGACTTCCAAAAGGTTTATATCGGGCACGAGGCCCCGCGCAGTTTTTTGCGCAAGGGTCACGGTCCCGGCGGTTCAGCACTTCGCTCAGCAACCCGCATGTTGTCGCAACGCGCCCCCCACCCGCTCCCCACTGGCCCCGGCAGTACGCCCGCTGGGCTGGATGGCGGCTGGCCGCAAACCCAGGCGCTCAGCGCTTGGCTGCCGCAAACGACAAGCCTGCCACTGCTGGCCGACACGGCTGCGCCGCACGCGCCAACGCTGTAAGGCCACACGCCGCCACGAGCGGCACCAGGCCACCACAGTCCAGGGCGATTCCTTCTTTCCGGCCCGTTCCTTGTTTCTCGTGCATCGGTTGGGGTGCTGAGCGGCCACGGCTGCCCTGCACCTTGAGAGATTCGCACGGCTTGCGCAACAAGACCGTGCGTGACCAGGAGTGCACATGAAACGCATGCTGATCAATGCGACGCAGCCGGAAGAGCGGCGCCTCGCGATCGTTGATGGACAAAAACTGCTCGATTTCGAAACCGAGATCGAAGGCCGCGAACAGCGCAAGGGCAACATCTACAAGGCCGTCGTCACGCGCGTCGAGCCTTCGCTCGAAGCCTGCTTTGTCGACTACGGCGAGGACCGCCACGGCTTCCTGCCGTTCAAGGAAATCTCCAAGAACTACTTCCGCGAAGGCGCCTCGGTGCGCGACGCGAAGATCGCCGACGTCATCTCCAACGGTCAGGAACTGCTGGTGCAGGTAGAGAAGGAAGAGCGCGGCAACAAGGGTGCCGCCCTCACCACCTTCGTCAGCCTGGCCGGCCGCTACCTGGTGCTGATGCCCAACAACCCGCGTGGCGGTGGCGTCAGCCGCCGCATCGAGGGTGAGCAGCGCGAAGAGCTGAAGGAAAACCTCGACCAGCTCGAATACCCCAAGGGCATGAGCCTGATCGCCCGCACCGCCGGCATCGGCCGCACCGCGCCCGAGCTGCAGTGGGACCTGAACTACATGCTCAAGCTCTGGGAGGCCATCGACGGCGCTGCCAAGGCCGGCAAGGGCGCCTACCTGATCTACCAGGAATCGAGCCTGGTGATCCGCGCGATCCGCGACTACTTCACGGCCGACGTGGGCGAGATCCTGATCGACACCGACGACATCTACGATCAGGCCCAGCAGTTCATGAACCACGTGATGCCCGAGTCGGCCTCGCGTGTGAAGCGCTACCGCGACGACGCGCCGCTGTTCAGCCGCTTCCAGATCGAGCACCAGATCGAGACGGCCTTCAGCCGCACGGTGAACCTGCCCTCGGGCGGCGCCATCGTGATCGACCACACCGAAGCCCTGGTGGCCGTGGACGTGAACTCGGCCCGCTCCACCCGTGGCACCGACATCGAAGAGACGGCCACCCGCACCAACCTCGAAGCGGCCGATGAAATCGCCCGCCAGTGCCGCCTGCGCGACCTGGGCGGCCTGATCGTGGTCGACTTCATCGACATGGAGGAGAGCAAGAACCGCCGCGACGTGGAACAGCGTCTGCGCGACGCGCTGCGCTTCGACCGCGCCCGCGTGCAGTTCAGCTCCATCAGCAAGTTCGGCCTCTTGGAACTGAGCCGCCAGCGCCTGCGCCCGGCCCTGTCTGAGGGCAGCCACATCACCTGCCCGCGCTGCAATGGCACCGGCCACATCCGCGACACCGAGTCTTCCGCGCTGCAGATCCTGCGCATCATCCAGGAAGAGTCGATGAAGGAAAACACCGCCGCCGTGCACGTGCAAGTGCCGGTGGAAGTGACGTCCTTCCTGCTCAACGAGAAGCGCACCGAGATCACCAAGATCGAGCTCAAGCAGCGCACCACCGTGCTGCTGGTGCCCAACAAGCACCTCGAGACGCCGAACTACAAGCTCGAACGCCTGCGCCACGACGACCCGCGTCTGGAAAACCTGCAAGCCAGCTACACCATGATCGAGGAGCCGGATGACGAAGTCGCCATCTCGCGCCGCGAAAAGACCAAGGCCAAGCAAGAGCCGGTGATCAAGGGTGTGCTGCCCGACCAACCCGCGCCCGTGGCCCCGCCGCCCGCGCCCGTGGTGGCTGCCCCTGTGGCCACGGCGCCTGTGGCCGCGCCGGCCCCGGTGGCCAAGGCCGCCGGTGGTGGCTTCTTTGGTTGGCTCAAGAACCTGTTCGGCGGTGGCGATGCGCCGGCCGCTGAAGCCAAGCCAGCCTCCACCGTAGGCACCGCAGGTGCCCAGCGCCCCGCCGAAGGCCGCGACAGCCAGGGCAATCGCGAAGGCCGTGGTCCGCGTGGTGGCCGTGGTGGCGAGCGCGGTGAACGTGGCAGCCGCAACGGCGGCAAGTCCGGTGAGGGCCGCGGTGGCCGCGGCGAAGCCCGCGCCGAAGCCGGTCGTGCAGAAGGTGGCCGCCCAGAAGGCGGTCGCGGTGAGCGCGCCGACCGTGGTGAACGTGGCGAGGGTCGTGGCGACAAGCGCCGTGACGGTCAACGCGAAGGCCAACGCGACGGCAGCCGCCGTGGCAATGCCCCCGCCCGTGGTGACGAGGTCGAGACCGCGCTGCCTCTGGTGGCCGGTGCCGGCGAAGCGCGCCCTGACAACCGCCGTCAGCGCCCGGCCATGGAACGCGATGTGAGCATGGACGCTGGCGAAGCCAAGCCCGTGCTGGCCGAAGGCGCCGAAGGTGATGCCCCCGACACTGGCGAAGCAGCCGGCAGCGACGCCGAGCGTGGCCGCCGCCGCCGCCGCCGCGGTGGCCGTGGTCGTGAAGATGGCCGCACCGAAAGCGAAGCCGGCAGCGAAAACGCCTTGGGCGACGAGGGCGAGCCAGCCAGCACCGCCGAGGCGGCCAGCGACACCGAGCGCGATGCCGCGCCGCGTGACGAGGAACGCCCCAGCGAGCGCGATGCCGAGGGTTCACGCCGCCGCCAGCGTGGTGGCCGTGGCCGCCGCGAACGCAACGAGGGCGACGAAGCGCAAGTCAGCGCTGACCAGGAAGCCCCGGCCATGCAGGACGAAATCCCTGCCCCGGTCTACGCCCCCGTGCAAGCGCCTGCTCCGGCGCCTGTCGTGGCGGCCGCACCCGTGGCAGCACCGGTACCGGCGCCTGCCGCACCGGTGCGCGTGGAACCCTTCGTGCTAGTGCTGGACGAGTTGCAGCGCATTGCCGAAGGCGCTGGCCTGAGCTGGGTGAACTCCGACGCCGACAAGATCGCGGCCGCCCAGGCTGCCATCGCTGCCGAACCCAAGCCAGTGCATGTGCCGCGTGAGCGCCCGCCGCTGGTGATCGTGGATGAAGGCCCGCTGGTGCTGGTGGAGACCAAGAAGAACCTGAGCCAGCTCAACCTGCCGTTCGACCCGGCCAACCAGGCCCAGCCGAGCTGAGTGCCAAGGCGCCTCGCCAGGCGCCCATGAGGAAGCCGCCGGGGCTCACGCCCAGGCGGCTTTTCTTTGTGGCGACAGTGGTTTCAGCTGTCCAGCAGGTCCAGCGCCCGCACATAGGGCGGATGCCGCATCAGCTCATCCCACGAAAGAGACGGGTACTGCGGCAGCAAGGCCTGGCGCCGCCGCTCGCTGTGACCATTGAGCGCCCATTGCCCGCGCAGATGAGCTTTGGCCAGGCCATCCAGCAAGTCGTCCACAGGCCGTCCGCCATTCACCAGCGACTGGTTGCAGTACAGCACCATGTCGCAGCCGGCCGTCAGCGCCGTCACGGCGGCGTCCACCGGCCTGACCTGCTTGCCATCGATGAAACGAGCGCCTTCCATGCTCAGGTCGTCGCTGAAGATGGCGCCTGTGAAGCCCAGCTCCAGGCGCAGGATGTCCTGCAGCCACAGGCTGGAGAAGCCTGCCGGCAAGTTGTCCACCTTGGGGTAGACCACATGCGCCGGCATCACGCTGGTGAGCGAAGCGCTGAGCCAGCCATAGGGCAAGGCGTCATCGCTCAGGATGGCCTTGCGCGAGCGCATGTCCACCGGCACGGCCACATGGCTGTCGGTCTTCACGAAGCCGTGGCCGGGGAAGTGCTTTCCGCAGTTGGCCATGCCGGCCTGCAGCAGGCCTTGCATCAAGCTCTTGGCCAGCAGCGTGGCCACGCGCGCGTCGCGGTGGAAGGCGCGGTCGCCGATGACACTGCTGCCGCCGTGGTCCAGATCCAGAACCGGGGTGAAGCTCAGGTCCACGCCACAAGCGCGCAACTCACTCGCCAGCACATAGCCGGCCGCCGTGGCAGCGTCGGTGGCGCGCATGGGGTCCTGCATCCACAGCTCGCCAAAGTGGCGCATGGGAGGCAGGTGGGTGAATCCATCGCTGCGAAAGCGCTGCACGCGCCCACCTTCGTGGTCCACGCAGACCAGCAGGTCCTCGCGTATGCCCTTGACCTCGGCCACCAGCTTGGTGAGTTGATGGCGGTTCTGCCAGTGGCGGCCGAACAGGATCAGGCCACCGGTGAGCGGGTGTTCCAGGCGGCGGCGTTCGGCGGCCGTGAGTTGCGGTCCGGCAATGTCCAGGATGACGGGGGAATGGGCTGTCATGGGGATGTGGTTTCGGTTTCAACGACGACGAAGCTGACCACATAGTCGGTTTCGTCGCTCAGGGTCACGTGGGCGCGCAACTGGCGTGCGCTGAACCACTCGGCGAGTTCACCATGCAGCCGCACAAAGGGTTGGCCGCTGGGGTGGTTGAGGATCTCGCAGGCCCGCCAGGTCATGGGCATGCGCATGCCCAGCCCGATGGCCTTGGAGAAGCTCTCCTTGGCCGAGAAGCGCGTGGCCAGAAAGGCCAGGCCGCGTGACTCAGACCTGACCCGGCGGGCGTGAAAGATCTGGAGTTCACCCGGGCCCAGCACCTTCTCGGCAAAGCGCTCGCCGCGCCTTGCATAGGTGTCGGTGATGCGACGCAGGTCGCACACATCGGTGCCGATGCCGTAGATCATGGTGGGCTCCGCCTGCCCCCGGAGACCGCCCCCCCGCCCAGGTGGGCATCCCTCAGGCCTTCACGTCTGCTTCGCGGATGCAGCGCAGGTAGTCGTGGATGGTGGCGGTGTATCCCAGCTCCAGCGCGTCGGCAATCAGCGCGTGGCCGATGGACACCTCGCTCACCCCCGACACCTCGCGCAGGAAGGCGCTGAGGTTGTCGCGGTTCAGGTCGTGCCCCGCGTTCACCCCCAGGCCCAGGGCCAAGGCGGCCTGCGCCGTGGCAGCAAAACGGCTGCGCACTGCGGCCTCAGCAGCCGTCCCGAAGGCGCTGGCATAGCTCTCGGTGTAGAGCTCGATGCGGTCGGCCCCCAGTTCGCGCACATGCGCCATGGCCCCGGGCTGCGGGTCCATGAACAGGCTCACGCGCACGCCCAAGGCATGGCATTCGGCGATCAGCGGGCGCAGCGCCTTGGCATCGGTGGGCAGGTTCCATCCGTGGTCAGAGGTGAACTGGCCCACACTGTCGGGCACGAAGGTGGCCTGGTGGGGCCGCACCTCGCGGACTACGTCCATCAGGTTGTGCAGCGGATTGCCCTCGATGTTGTATTCCACCTGGGGCCAGTCGCGCTTGAGCAAGGCTGCCAGTTCCAGCACGTCGGAGTGGCGTATGTGGCGCTCGTCGGGCCGGGGGTGCACGGTGATGCCATCGGCACCGGCCTGCAACACGAACTCGGCCGCGCGCGTGACGCTGGGGATACCCAGGCGGCGGGTGTTGCGCAGCAAGGCCACCTTGTTCAGGTTCACCGACAAAGCGGTACCGCTGCGGCCATGGGCCGATCCTTCGGGGGCAACAAGTGGGTTCATGGCGCGGGTTCGGATTCGGTCGGTGCGGCCGGTGGGCGTTCCATCAGTTGCTGGGAAGCGATCATCACATCGCGGGTGCGCAGTCTCGCACTGCCCAGATGATAGTGAAGCGTCTGGCGCAGGCTGGTCTTGAGCCCCGCCAGGCCTTGGGCGCAGGCGATTTGCAGGCTGCGCAGGTCGCCTTCGTCCAAGGCCTGTTGCATCTGCTGCAGCAGCGCGCCACTGAGCGAACCGTCCCCCTGGGCATGGAGCGCGATGCCCACCTCAGGCCGCAGCACATAGTGGCGTTCGGCCTGCAGGGGCTGCTGGGTGACGGTCAGGGCGTCGAGCTGCGGCAGCAGGCCGGTCTCGCGCAGCAGCACGATCTCGAAGGCCCGCAGCGCTGCCTGGGTGAGGGTGTCGTGCTCGGCCGCCAGCGCGGGCAGCGTGGCGGTGTAGGCGTCAAAGAGCACCGGATGGGCATCGCCGCGCGCCAGCAGCTTCATCATCAACTCGTTCAGGTAGAAGCCACTGAAAAGGGCCGCGCCACCGAGCATGGGGGCGCCGCCAGCCCATTCGGCACCTCGCAGCGTGAGCACGTCGGCGGGCTCGTCCGACTTGGGCCGGCTCATGCTCACCTGGATGCGTTGAAACGGCAGCAACACCGGACGCAGCTGCGAGTAAGGCCGCTTGGCGCCCTTGGCCGCCACGGTGACGCGGCCCTGGTCGCGGGTGAACAAATCGAGGATGAGACTGGTCTCGCTCCAGTCGTAGCGGTGCAGGACAAAGGCTGGGGACGGCACCCCTCGGCCGCGAGGCGTCATTCGTAGCCGTAGGAGCGCAGGTGTTCCTCGGTGTCGGCCCAGCCGGAACGCACCTTGACCCACAGTTCCAGAAACACCTTGGCGTCCATCAGCCGCTCCAGTTCCTGGCGGGCATCGCTGCCGATGCGCTTGAGCCGCTCGCCGCCGGCGCCGATGATCATGCCCTTGTGGGCGTCGCGCTCGACCACGATGGAGGCGCTGATGCGCCCCCCCGCGGCGCAGCCCGCCCTTCGGTCTCTTCCTCCCACTTGTCGATCACGACGGTGGACGTGTAGGGCAACTCGTCACCCGTCAGGCGGAAAAGCTTCTCGCGGATGATCTCGCTGGCCAGGAACTTCTCGCTGCGGTCGGTGAGCGTGTCTTCCTCGTACATCCAGTCCTGCTCGGGCAGGTAGGGCTTGAGGATGTCGAACAGCCGCTCCACATCCGACTTCCTCTTCGCCGACATGGGTACGAACTCGGTGAAGGGGTGGCGCTCCTGCATGCCCTTGAGCCAGGGCAGGATGTCGCTGCGTCGCTGCACTTCGTCTAGCTTGTTGGCGATCAGGAACACCGGCTTGCCTTCAGGGATGAGCGCCAGCACCTTGGCGTCGGCCATGTCGAATCGGCCGGCTTCGACCAGAAACAGCACCACGTCCACATCGCCCAGCGTGGACTGCACTGTGCGGTTGAGCGTGCGGTTCAGCGCCGTGGCGTGCTTCATCTGGAAGCCGGGCGTGTCGACGAACACGAACTGGGCTTCACCCACCGTGCGCATGCCGGTGATGCGGTGGCGCGTGGTCTGCGCCTTCTTGGAGGTGATGCTGATCTTCTGCCCGACCAGCGCATTCATCAGGGTGGACTTGCCCACATTGGGCCGGCCGACGATGGCGATCAGGCCGCAACGCTGCGGCACATCGCTGCCTGGCGGCTGTTCGGAAGGGGCTGCGTCGGACATGTCTTGTTCCACAGGGGGATTGTCGGCCGATCAAGCCGCTCCTGGCTGAAAGTTGAAATGCAAGGCCACGCCTCAGGCGCGGCTTTGCAGCAAGGCCAGCACCTTGCGGGCGGCCTCTTGTTCTGCCGCACGGCGCGAGCGCCCTTCACCCATGGCAGCGATCTCCAGGGCAGGCACGGCGCATTCCACGTCGAAGGTCTGGGCGTGTGCCTGACCCCGGGTGGCCACGATGCTGTAGGTGGGGACGGCCTGCTTGCGGCCCTGCAACCACTCCTGCAGTTCGGTCTTGGCGTCCTTGCGCCAGTTGTCCATCCCACTGGCGTTGACCACTTCGCCGAAGAGTTGCTGGATCAAGGCCGTGGCGGCATCAAAACCACCGTCCAGGAACACCGCCCCGATCACCGCCTCCATCGCATCGGCCAGGATGGACGGCCTCTGGGCACCACCGCCGCGGGCCTCACCCTCGGACAAGTGCAGCACCTCGTTCAGCCTCAGCACCAGCGCGGCCTTGTGCAGGCTGTCCTCGCGCACCAGGTGGGCGCGCACGCGGGTCAGGTCGCCCTCGTCGGACACGTCGAAGCGGTCAAACAGCAGACGCGAGACGGCCAGGTTCAGCGCAGCATCACCCAAGAACTCCAGCCGCTCGTTGTGGTCGGCACCGAAGCTGCGGTGGGTGAGCGCACGGGTGAGCAGGGTGGGATCGGCGAACCGATAGCCCAGGCGGTCCTGCAACAAAGAAAGTCGCGGATCCATGAAGAGTTGAGAAGCCAGGTTCAGCGGGTGGCGCTGGCGCCCTGGTACTTGATCAGCAGGTACACCGGATCGAAGACTTCGATCTCCTTGTCGTAGGCAAATCGCACCATGAACTTGTCCCCGCTGGTGTCGATCTGAAGATCTCGGCCGCTGACGGCGTTGATGCCGTACTCGATGATCTTTTGCTTCTCAAACGCCGCCCGGATCTCTGCCGCAGATGCAGGCGAGCCTTCCACCACACGACGAACGGCCTGCTTGATGGCCCAGTACTCCTGCACCGTAGGCAAGACCTTGATCACGATGGTGCCCAGAAAGGCGATGATCACGGCCCAGAACAACAAGCCCATGATGGTGATGCCGCGTTGGCCTTGGGATGCAGGGCGATGGTGCGTCATGTCGTTAGCGTCCAGTGGAAGTCACTTGAAGGAACCAATGCGACCGAGGTTGCCGAAATTCATCCAGACAAAGAAAGCCCTGCCCACCAGGTTGCGGTCAGGGACGAAACCCCAGTAGCGCGAATCTTCCGAATTGTCGCGGTTGTCGCCCATCATGAAATAGTGCCCCTCGGGCACCTTGCAGACGAAACCCTCGGCGCTGTAGCGGCACTGGTCTTTGCTCGGAAAATCCTTGGTCTGCATCGGGTTGAATGGCAACACCTGGGCATAGCGCTGAACCGTGTGCTCAACCCCGCTCAGCGTTTCCGTGAAGCGCGCCATGTAGCGCATGGCCTCGTCATCGTAGGCATCGGCCTGCGGCACAGACGACACCGGCTGGCCATTGATCTTCAGTTCGGCGTTGAGGTAGGAAACCTCATCACCAGGCAAGCCCACCACGCGCTTGATGTAGTCCACGCGCGTGTCCACCGGGTAGCGGAACACCACCACGTCGCCGCGCTGAGGCGTGTGGTTCTCAATGATCTTCTGGTTCAGCACCGGCAGGCGGATGCCGTAGTGAAACTTGTTCACCAGAATCAGGTCGCCGATCTGGAGTGTGGGGATCATCGAGCCCGATGGGATCTTGAACGGCTCGAACAGAAACGAGCGCATCACAAACACGATCAGGATCACCGGGAACAGGCCGGCCGTCCAGTCCAGCCACCAGGGCTGCATCAGCAACCTTTCGCGCGCTTCGCTGATGTCGCCGTCCACCTTTGCGATGCCCTGGCGAGCCAGCTCGGCGCGGCGCTGCGCGTCTTGGGTTTCGAGGTTGCGTGCAGCCGCTGCGCGCTCGGGCTGAAAGCGAAAACGCTCGGCCACCCAGAAGCAGAAGGTGACCACGGTCAGACACAGCAGCAGCAGGGCAAAGTTGCCATGCCAGAGATCGATGTACCAGCCGCCCAGGTAGACGACGAGGGCGCCATACAGCGCGGCAGTCAATGCACTCATGTGTGTTTCTAGTCGTCCACTTGGAGGATGGCGAGGAATGCCTCTTGCGGCACTTCCACGGAGCCGATCTGCTTCATGCGCTTCTTGCCGGCTTTTTGCTTTTCGAGCAGCTTCTTCTTGCGGGTGATGTCACCACCGTAGCATTTTGCCAGCACGTTCTTGCGCATCGCCTTGATGTTCTCGCGGGCGATGATGTTGGCGCCGATGGCCGCCTGGATGGCCACGTCGTACATCTGGCGGGGTATCTGCTCGCGCATCTTGGCCGCCACCGCACGGCCGCGGTACTGGCTTTGCACCCGGTGCACGATGATGGACAGCGCGTCGATGCGGTCGCCGTTGATCAGCAGGTCCACCTTCACCACGTCGGCCGCGCGGTACTCCTTGAACTCGTAGTCCATGCTGGCGTAGCCGCGCGAGACGCTCTTGAGCTTGTCGAAGAAGTCCAGCACGATCTCGGCCAGCGGCATCTCGTAGGTCAGCATCACCTGGCGGCCGTGGTAGGCCATGTTCAGCTGCACGCCGCGCTTCTGGTTGGCCAGGGTCATCACCACGCCCACATAGTCTTGCGGCATGTACAGATGCACGGTGACGATGGGCTCGCGGATCTCGCGGATGCGGCCCGGGTCGGGCATCTTCGAGGGGTTCTCGACCTCAAACACGGTGCCGTCGTTCAGCTCCACCTGGTAGACCACGCTGGGCGCGGTGGTGATCAGGTCCTGGTCGAACTCGCGCTCCAAGCGCTCCTGCACGATCTCCATGTGCAGCAGGCCCAGGAAGCCGCAGCGAAAGCCGAAACCCAGCGCCTGCGACACCTCGGGCTCGTAGCGCAGCGAGCTGTCGTTGAGCTTCAGCTTTTCCAGCGCGTCGCGGAGCTGGTCGTACTCGCTGGCCTCGGTGGGGTAAAGGCCGGCAAAGACCTGGGGCTGGATTTCCTTGAAACCCGGCAGCGGCTCGGTGGCCGGGCCGGCGTTGTTGGGCAGCTTCTTTTCCAGCGTGAGCGTGTCGCCCACCTTGGCCGCCTGCAACTCCTTGATGCCACAGATGACAAACCCCACCTCGCCCGCCTTCAGCAACTCGCGGTTCTCGCTCTTGGGGGTGAACACGCCCAGGTGCTCGATGGGATAGACCGTGTTGGTCGCCATCATGCGGACGCGCTCGGCCTTCTTGAACTCGCCGTCCACCACGCGCACCAGCATCACCACGCCGACGTAGTTGTCGAACCAGCTGTCGATGATCATGGCCCGCGGAGGGCCTTCGGGGTTGCCCTTGGGCGGTGGCATGCGGGCGATGACGGCTTCGAGAATTTCGTCAATGCCGATGCCCATCTTGGCCGAACAGGGGATGGCATCGGTGGCGTCGATGCCGATCACGTCCTCGATCTCGGCGCGGGCGTTGTCCGGGTCGGCCGCCGGCAGGTCGATCTTGTTCAGCACCGGCACCACCTCCACGCCCAGATCGAGCGCGGTGTAGCAGTTGGCCACGGTCTGGGCTTCCACGCCCTGGCTGGCGTCCACCACCAGCAGCGCGCCTTCGCAGGCCGACAGCGAGCGACTCACCTCATATGAGAAGTCGACATGCCCAGGGGTGTCGATCAGGTTCAGGTTGTAGACCTGGCCGTCCTTGGCCTTGTATTGAAGGGCCGCTGTCTGCGCCTTGATGGTGATGCCGCGCTCCCGCTCGATGTCCATCGAGTCCAGAACCTGGGCTTCCATTTCGCGGTCGCTCAGACCGCCGCAGCGTTGAATGATCCGGTCAGCCAGCGTGCTCTTGCCGTGGTCAATGTGGGCAATGATGGAGAAATTGCGGATGTGGTTCATCGGGATAGTGGCCACGCGAGGGAGCAAGACACAACGGCGGGAGCCGTTGCAACGCATGCTCACATCGTCTGCGATGTGAAGCCGCGTAGCGGCGCGCAGAAGCTAAAAAAAAGGCGCGTCAAAAGGAGACGCGCCTTCCAACAAAACGTTTGGCAACTGCATGTTGGGCTTTCATTGTAGCCAAAAGCCCCCCGCTGCAAGCCGCATCTTTATTGGCTTTCGCGTCGTTGCGGGGTGCCAACAGCAAAATCTATCAACAACTTATCCACAGATTGCACTGAGCATCCTGGGATAGATGATGACGGCGCCAAGCGTTGCCAAGATTGCGCTAAAAGTACGTATTTCGAGCCTGATTGTAGCGGTTCAGCGCCCCAATACCCGACCCAAAAATATGTTTGCATGCACTCACAAACATAAGCGTGGCAAGGGTGCGACGGGTCTTGGGCAGGTCGCGTCGCTCATCGCCGGTTTGCTTCCCACGAAGTGAAAAGCCCCATGGCCCTGCTTGGGCTATGGGGCTTGAGGGGGGTGCCGAAAACGCCCCGCCAGCTCACTTCTGTGGCCGGATGACCACGTAGTTGACCCAGTCGCCGCGCCGCACCAGCACCGTCACCGGGCGGTTCTTGTCCAGCTTGGCGGCCAAGGCAGCGAACTGCTTGACGTCGTTCACATCCACATTGTCGATGGCCTGGATCACGTCGCCCTCACGCAGGCCAGCGCGAGCGGCAGCGCCATCAACGCTCTCCACACGGACACCCCCACGGATGCGCAACTCCTTCTTCTGCGCATCACTGATGTCCGCCACGGTCAGGCCCAATGCCGCCTTCGCCACAGACGACGAAGCCGGCTCACTCGGGCTGCGCGCCGACTTCTCGGCTTCGATCTCGGCCACGGTCACCGTCAGGTCCTTGTGGCCACCACGGCGGAACACCTGCAGGCTCACCTTGGTGCCCGGCTTGGTGCTGCCTATGATGCGCGGCAGGTCGCTCGACTTCTCCACCGTCCTGCCATCCACCTTGGTGATGATGTCGCCCGCTTCCAGGCCTGCCTTCTCGGCTGGCGTGCCTGGCTCCACGCCCTGCACCAGGGCGCCAACGGGTTGCTTGCCCAGCCCCAGTGATTCGGCCACCTCCTTGGTCACCGGGGCGATACGCACACCGATGCGCCCACGCACCACACGGCCTGAGGCACGCAGTTGGTCCGCCACGCGCATGGCCTCGTCGATGGGGATCGCGAAAGCAATGCCGGCGTAGGCGCCCGAAGTGCTGTAGATCTGCGAGTTGATGCCCACCACCTCACCGCGCATGTTGATCAGCGGGCCGCCGGAATTGCCCGGGTTGATCGCCACGTCGGTCTGGATCAGGGGCAGGTATTCGCCGGTATCGCGCTGCTTGGCACTGACGATGCCCGCCGTCACGGTGTTCTCGAGATTGAAGGGTGAGCCTATGGCCATCACCCACTCGCCCACCTTCAGGCGGTTGGCGTCGCCTATCTTCACCGCCGGCAGACCCGAGGCTTCGATCTTCACCACCGCCACGTCGGTGCGCGCGTCGGCGCCGATGACCTTGGCCTTGAACTCGCGCTTGTCGGTGAGCTTGACCGTCACTTCGTCGGCACCGTCCACCACATGGGCGTTGGTCATCACCATGCCGTCGGAGGTGAGGATGAAGCCGGAGCCCACACCGCGGCGCTGCGGAGTGTCGTCCTCATTGTTGCCACCACCGCGCGGGTTGCGGTGGTTGGGCATGGGGATGCCAAAGCGCTTGAAGAACTCCTCCAGCCCGGGATCAACCTGCCCGCCGCCAAAGCGACCGCTGGCCGACTTGCTCTTCTCGCTGGTGCTGATGTTCACCACCGAGGGGCTGTTCTGCTCCACCAGTTCGGTGAAGTCGGGCAGGCCCCGAACCTGGGCCATCGCCGTGGTCGGCTGCAACGCCGCCAAGCCTGGCAAGACCGCCAGCGCAGCGATGGCCAAGCCACGCCGCGCGAGGCGTTGTGCAGGGCTGTTTGCAGTAGATACACGGAACGGTGACATGCGATCTCCTTGCGTGAAAGTAGATTTAACGGCGACGCTCCAGCGCGTCCACGAAACGTTGCAGCGTCTCCACCGGTACATCACCCAGCACGGTGATCCACTGGGTGCCACGCTGCAGCACCAGCGAATGCGTGGCGCCGATGGCAGTGCTGCCCTGGGCTTGGTGCCGCTCAGGCTGAAATGGTTCGATGAATAGCGACACATGGGTCAGGCCATCGGAAAAGATGGCCTGCAACACCACCGGGGTGCGTGGGTCGTCAGGCGTACCCAGGCTGCGTCTGGCACTCTGCACCTCGCGGAAACCCGCTGGCAGGTTGCGCACCTGCCAGCCCTCGGACTCCAGCGAAACCGGAATCGCCACTGGCCGCACCACCTTGTAGCCTTCCAGGCGCTTCAGCAGGTTCTGGATGACCTCCACCTGGGGCTTGATATCGATGATCAGTTCTGAAAACGCTTCCGATTCCAGCGTCTGGCCATTCGCCGCCAGGATGTCGGTGCGCAGCAGCAGGCCAGTCTGGCGCTCGGCCCACAGCCGTTGGCTGTAGCGCCAGGGGTCGCGTGCACGCAGCAGAACCACGTCCGCCTCAAAGCCCGCCACCCGGTCTATGCCCAGTTGCCGCAACTCATACCACTCCAGCACACGGCCGCCGGGGCCTGAGAACAACGCGGGGAAATTCGCCCGCACATCACGCTGCTCCACCACCGCCACATGAGCTTTGGGCCACAAGGTGTGGACGGTGTCATTCAGGCGCAGCACGCCGCGCGACTCACCGTCCAGCGCGTCGATGCGTTCGGCCTGCTGATTGCCATCCACGAAGTGCGCGACACGCGAACTGCTGAACTGGCCAGCGGCCGACAGGACCAGCACGCCCTGGTAGTTGCGTCGCGAGGCCGCCTCGTGCGTGCGGGCCAGCCAGGCACGCGCATCCTGGGGCGCGTCGGCTGCGGGCGGCCACTGGCTGGCAGCCGCGCCCGGTTTGGGCTGGGCATGCACACCCTGAGCCCCCACCAGCAAGGCAGCCCCGAAGGCAGGCACCCACCAAAGGCGCAGTCGCATAGGCTTGAACATGGGCGCGCGTCCGGTCCTTCAGCGCCCAACGGGCGAAGCCGCCACTTGCCGCATGCCCCCAGGCGTGGCCAGCACGGCACCCCGCGCGTACTGGCGATGGGCGTTCAGGTAACGGTCGATCTCGGCATCGCGCACATAGGCGTTCGCAACCGGGTCGCTGGCTGGCACTGAGGCACCACTGGCCATCAGGGCCTCCACCTGATTGACGGGCCTGACCGCCAGTGGCGCGGCGCTCTGCGTCGGGACCAGGGCCACAGCCGACGGCGCCTCAGGCACCGCCACACCGCGCATCACGGCGGCCACTCCGATCACCGTCAGCGCGCCCGCCGCCACCGACATGGACGTGCCCCAGTGGCGCTTGCGTGCCAGCCCGCCCAGCGGCGACGCCATGCTGCCAGCCACAGCCGGTTGCACCGGTCTGGGCTCGGATGGCGCCAGCACCACCGGTTCGCGTGCCATGCGCTCACGCAGGCATGCCAGAAAGGCGCTGTCGGCATCGGCACTGCGGGCCAGATCATCAGAGCGCAGCACGTCGCCAATCAGCGCATAGGCATGCCAATCGGCTCGGGCCTGGGCATCGTCACGCCAGGCCGCGCAGGCCAGCGATACCTCATCGCTGCGCGCTTCGCCATCAGCCACAGCCGACAGGCTCTGCCGCCGCTCTTGCGCACCACCCGAATCAACAGACTTCTGCTCGTCCATGTCCTTGCCTCTCAACACCACACTCAGCACTGCACAGCCTGCCTGTTCACCAGCGATCACCGTCGCGGGTGTCCAGCAGGGGCCGCAGACGTTGTGCGATGGCTTCACGCGCCCGAAAGATCCGCGAGCGGACCGTCCCAATCGGGCAATTCATCACGTCTGCAATCTCTTCGTAGCTCAAACCTTCTATCTCGCGCAGGGTGATCGCCTGCCGCAAATCTTCTGACAAGGCCTCGATCGCCGCGTTCACCGTGGCGGCAATCTCTTTGCTCTGCAGCACAGCGTCCGGGGTGGCCATGTCGCTTGGTTCCGAATGGCGGCGCGAAGTTTCGTCTTCGTCGTCATCACGGTGCAGCGCCGACTCGAACACCACCGGGTCGCGCTTCATGTCCATCAGCGCCTTCTTGGCAGTGTTCACCGCAATGCGGTACAGCCAGGTGTAGAAGGCACTCTCGCCACGAAACTGCGGCAACGCCCGGTAGGCGCGGATGAAGGTTTCTTGCGCGATGTCCTGCACCAGGTCCACGTCACGCACCATGCGGCCGATCAGGCGCTCAATGCGGCGCTGGTACTTCACCACCAGCATCTCGAAGGCCTTGACGTCGCCGCGCTTGACGCGCTCGACCAAGCCGGCGTCCGCGTCCGGGGCCAAGGCGCTCAAGTGGCCACCCCTGATGGGGGCGTGGCCGGCGGCGAGGGTAGGCTCAACGCCACCCGCAAAGCGTGCCAGACACCTGGCTGCGGCGCGCGCGAAACCGGCAGCCAGATCACCTGCGGCGACGAGGCCGACAAGGCGCGCCAGCGCAACAGCATGGCGCCATCCAGGTCCAGCATCAGATCGACAGTTCCCGGTTGCGGATCGGCCTGCACGCGCAAAGGCGCCTCAGCCAAGGATCCGCAAACCCAGTGACTGCCGTTCCACGACAGTCGCATGGGTTGTTGGCGGGCATGCCAGAGCAGAGTGCCTGCTGCGGCCAAAGTTCCGACGCCCAACAGCGATATCACCAGCATCAGCGGCAACTGGGCAAAAAAAACTGTTCCGGCATCTCCAGACCCGTGCCAAAGCAACCAAGCGGCAAAGCAGGCCAAGCAAGACGCCCACAGTCCGAGGGCCGCCGCCCACCAACCACCGCGCAGGGCGGCGACGACTTCAACGGGTGGGGCAGCGCGCATGGGGCGCCAAAAGAAAACCGGCGTCAGACGCGGCTGAAAACCAACGTGCCGTTGGTACCGCCGAAGCCGAAGTTGTTCTTCACGGCCATGTCGATCTTCATCTCCCGCGCCGTGTTGGCGCAGTAATCCAGATCGCACTCGGGATCCTGGTTGAAGATGTTGATTGTTGGCGGTGAGATCTGGTTGTGCAGCGCCAGCACGGTGAAGATGGACTCCACACCGCCCGCACCACCCAGCAGATGCCCGGTCATCGACTTGGTGGAGTTCACCACCAGTTTTTTGGCATGGTCACCGAACGCGAGCTTGATCGCATTGGTTTCGTTCAGGTCGCCCAGCGGGGTGGACGTGCCATGCGCGTTCAGGTACTGGATCTGGTCGGCATTGATCTGCGCGCTGCGCAGCGCGGCCTTCATGGACCGCTTGGGGCCGTCCACGTTGGGCGCGGTCATGTGGTACGCGTCGGCACCCATGCCAAAGCCGATCAGTTCGGCGTAGATCTTGGCGCCGCGCTTCTTGGCGTGCTCGTACTCTTCGAGCACCATCACGCCGGCGCCCTCGCCCAGCACAAAGCCGTCGCGGTCCTTGTCCCAGGGGCGCGAGGCCGTGGCCGGGTCGTCGTTGCGCGTGGAAAGCGCCCGTGCCGAAGCAAAGCCGCCCACGCCCAACATCGACACTGTGGCTTCCGAGCCACCGGCCACCATCACATCCACGTCGCCGTATTCGATCATGCGGCCCGCCTGGCCTATGCAATGCAGGCCCGTGGTGCACGCGGTGACCACGGCCATGTTCGGGCCGGTGAAGCCGAAACGAATCGAGACATGGCCCGAGATCATGTTGATGATCGAGGCCGGCACGAAGAAGGGCGAAATGCGGCGCGGGCCGCGCTCCACCACCATGCGCGCAGTGGCTTCAATCTCAGGCAGACCACCGATGCCCGACCCGATCATGCAGCCGATGCGCTCGGCCTGCTCTTCGCTCAGTGCGTTGCCAGTGGGCAAGCCCGCATCCTGCACGGCCTGTATGGCCGCAGCCATGCCGAAGTGGATGAAGCTGTCCATCGCCTTGGCTTCCTTGCCGGGGATGTATTCCTCGACCTTGAAGCCCTTCACCTCGCCGGCGAAATGGCAGGTGATGCCAGATGCGTCGAACTTGGTGATGTTGGCGATGCCCGAGCGGCCGGCAATCAGATTGCTCCAGCCTTCGGTGACGGTATTGCCCACGGGGCTGATCAGCCCCAGGCCGGTGACAACGACGCGGCGACGAGTCATGCGTTACAACAGTTCAGTGCAAGGTGGGCGCATGAAGCGCTTCAGGCCTTGGCGTGGCCCTTGGCGTAGTCGATCGCCAGCTGCACGGTGGTGATCTTCTCGGCTTCTTCGTCGGGAATCTCGATGCTGAACTCGTCTTCCAGAGCCATCACCAGTTCCACGGTGTCGAGCGAGTCGGCGCCCAGGTCGGCCACGAATGCCTTCTCGTTGGTGACGTCCGCTTCGGGAACGCCCAGTTGCTCTGCAATGATCTTCTTCACGCGTGCTTCGATATCGCTCATGACTCCTCCAGGAGGTTTACTGTAAAACGGGCCGGATTCTAACTTGGCGGGGCCAAGGTTCCGGCGGAACACTCAGTTCATGAACATGCCGCCATTGACGTGCAGTTCAGTTCCGGTGATGTAGGCCGCGCCCGGCGAGGCCAGAAAGGCCACGGCGTGCGCGATTTCTTCGGGCTGGCCCAGGCGCTGCAGCGGGATTTGCTGCAGCAGCGCGGCCTTTTGGGCCTCGGGCAGTTCGTGGGTCATGTCGGTGGCGATGAAGCCGGGGGCAACACAGTTGACCGTGATGTTGCGGCTGCCGAGTTCACGGGCCAGCGCGCGGGTCATGCCGGCCACGCCGGCCTTGGCGGCGGCGTAATTGGCCTGGCCGGCGTTGCCAGAGGCTCCCACCACCGAGGTGATGCTGATGATGCGACCGTAGCGCTGCTTCATCATCGGACGAATCACAGCCCTTGACAGGCGGAACACGGCCTTGAGGTTGGTGTCGAGCACCGCGTCCCAGTCTTCGTCCTTCAGGCGCATGGCCAGGGTGTCGCGAGTGATGCCGGCGTTGTTCACCAGGACGTGCAGGGCGCCATGCTCCTTGACGATGGCGTCGACCAGGGTGTCAACACCAGCGGCGTCATTGACATTTAGGTTCACGCCCTTGCTGCCCGGAAAAGCGGCCAGCGCATCAGAGATGGCCGCTGCGCCGGCATCGCTGGTGGCGGTGCCAATGACCTTCAGGCCTTGCGCGGCCAGGGCCATGGCGATGGCGCGGCCGATGCCACGCGAAGCGCCGGTGACCAGGGCCACCTGGCCAACGTTGTTTGCCACCTCGCTCATGCCAACATTTCCTTCACTTCGGCCAGCGAGGCCGGATCGAAAATCGCGCCACTGAGGGCCTCGGCGTCGATGCGCTTGACCATGCCTGCCAACACCTTGCCGGGGCCGCACTCAATGATGTGCGTGAGACTGCGGGCACGCAAGGCCTGCACCACTTCCACCCAACGCACCGGGCCGAAGGCCTGGCGGTAGAGCGCGTCGCGGATGGCGTCGGGCTCGCTCACGGCCGCCACGTCGATGTTGTTCACCACCGGCAGCCAGGGCGTGATCACGGCCACTTCCGCCAAGCGCAGTTTGAGTCGCTCGGCGGCAGGCTTCATCAGGCTGGAATGGAAAGGCGCCGACACCGCCAATGGCAGCGCGCGCTTGGCGCCTTTGGCCTTGAGCACTTCGCAGGCCTTGTCGACCCCGGCCTTGGTGCCCGAGATCACCGTCTGCTTCGGGTCATTGAAGTTCGCCGCCTCCACGGCCTCGCCACAGGCTGCTGCCGCCTCGGCGCAACCGGCTTGCACAGCGCTGGCGTCCAACCCCAGGATGGCGGCCATGGCGCCTACGCCCACCGGCACGGCCTCCTGCATGGCCTGGGCGCGCAGGCGCACCAGGGGCAGCGCGTCGGCCAGGCTCAGCGCGCCAGACGCCACCAGGGCGGTGTACTCGCCCAGCGAGTGGCCGGCCACGGCGGCGGGCATCAGGCCGGTTTCGGCCATCCAGGCGCGGTAGCAGGCGATGCCGGCAGTGAGCATCACCGGCTGGGTGTTGGTGGTGAGGTCGAGTTGTTCCTTGGGGCCGTTCTTGATCAGCGCAGCTATGTCTTCGCCCAGCGCGGCCGAGGCCTCGGCCAGCGTGGCAGCGATGGCGGGGTGGTCGCCCCAGGCGTCGAGCATGCCCACGGCTTGCGAGCCCTGGCCAGGAAAAACAAATGCGAAAGAAGTCATGTCAGCACCGGGAACGGTATGGGTTGCGAGGTCTGGCGGATCAGAGGTCGAGCAGCACGGCACCCCAGGTGAAGCCCCCGCCCACGCCTTCGAGCAGCAGAGTTTCGCCCTTCTTCACCTGGCCTTTGCGCACCGCATGGTCCAGCGCCAGTGGGATGGACGCGGCCGATGTGTTGCCGTGCTCGTGCACGGTGACCACCACGCGTTCGGGCGGCAGGCGCAGCTTGCGCGCCGTACCCTGCATGATGCGGATGTTGGCCTGGTGCGGCACCAGCCAGTCGATGTCGGCGGCACTGCGGCCGGCGGCTTCCAGCACCTCGCGGGCCACTTCGTCCAACACGCCCACCGCCAGCTTGAACACCGCCTGGCCATCCATCTTCAGCAGCGGCACGCCGCTGATCTGGCCACCGGACACTGTGCCGGGCACGCACAGGATGTCGCGGTACTTGCCGTCGGCGTGCAGCTTGCTGGCCAGGATGCCGGGCTCGGTGGACGACTCCAGCACCACGGCGCCGGCGCCATCGCCGAACAGCACGCAGGTGGTGCGGTCGTTGAAATCGAGGATGCGCGAGAAGACCTCGGCACCGATCACCAGCGCGCAATTGGCGGCGCCGGTGCGAATCATGGAATCGGCAACGCTCAGCGCATAGACGAAGCCCGAGCACACGGCCTGCATGTCAAACGCCGGACAGCCGGCGATGCCCAGCTTGCGCTGGATGATGGTGGCCGTAGACGGAAACACCATGTCCGGCGTGGACGTGGCAACGATGATCAGGTCCACGTCCTCGGGCAGGCGGCCGGCCGCTTCCAGTGCATGGCGAGCTGCGATCACACCAAGATCGCTGCTGCCCTTCTCAGGCGCCGCAAAGTGGCGGGCGCGGATGCCGGTGCGCTCGACGATCCATTCGTCAGACGTTTCCAGCCCGCGCGTGGCCAGTTCGGCCGCCAGGTCGGCATTGGTGACGCGGCGCGCCGGCAGGTAGCTGCCGGTTCCGGTGATGCGGGAAAATCGTTGCGGATCCACGCGAGCGGCTGGGTTGGGGTTCGGAGGAAGGATCAGGCTGCAGGCCGGTCGCCGTTGGACGGCATGGCCTGCAGGGTTTCAACAATGCGGTCGTGGACCTGGTCCAGCAGCCGGTTGCGCGCCGCATCATAAGCCCGGGCCAGCGCATTGCCGAAGGCGTAGGCGTCAGCCGAGCCGTGGCTCTTGAACACCAGGCCACGCAGGCCCAGCAGCGCGGCGCCGTTGAAACCGCGCGGGTCGACCCTGGCCTTGAAGCGCTTGAGCACCGGCATGGCGGCCAGCGCGGCCAGCTTGGTCCACCAACTGCGGGTGAACTCTTCCTTGATGAAGGCGCTGAGTGCGTGGGCCAGGCCTTCGCCGGTCTTCAGGGCCACATTGCCTACGAAACCGTCGCAAACCACCAGGTCGGACGTGCCCTTGAAGATGTCGTCGCCTTCGACGTTGCCGTAGTAGTTCAGATGGCCGTCGGCAGCGGCGGCGCGCAGCAGTTCACCAGCGCGCTTGATGACCTCGCTGCCCTTGATGGCCTCGGAACCGATGTTAAGCAGGCCCACGGAAGGGTCGGGCTTGCCGTCCACCGCCGCCACCAGCGCGCTGCCCATCACGGCGAATTGCAGCAAATGCTCGGGCGTGCAGTCCACATTGGCGCCCAGATCAAGCATGGTGGTGAAACCACCCTTTTCGTTCGGCAGCACCGAGGCGATGGCCGGCCGGTCAATGCCATCCAATGTCTTGAGCAGGTAGCGCGCCAGCGCCATCAGGGCACCAGTGTTGCCGGCCGACACGCACACTTCGGCGGCCGTGTTGCCCGCGTCATCGGCCTTGAGCTGGCTGATGGCCACGCGCATGGACGAATCTTTCTTGCGACGCAGCGCGGTTTCCACGGGGTCGTCCATGGCCACCACCTCGGTGGCGACCACGCGTTGGCAGCGCGGCCAGTCGGCCGTCGTGGCCAATGCTTCGGCGCTGCCCACCAGCACCAACTCAGCGGTAGGGTGCGTGTCCAGGAAAGTGCGGCAAGCGGGCAGCACCACGGACGGGCCATGGTCGCCACCCATGCAGTCCACGGCGATGCGAACGCGAGACAGCGGCGTCAATGCAGCAGTGTGAGGCACGTCTGTGAGGGTTCAAGGCTCGGGCGACGCAAGCGTCAGCCCAATGAGCACACCCACAGCAACATGCCGGCTGGCGGCTGCAACTGCGGGTGTATGAGGGGAACTGGCCCGAGCCTGGAAGCCCGGCAGCGGCTGCACGCAGCCTGAGGGGGTGGGCACAGCGCCAACCCGGCTCATCCGAAGATCAGGAGGCGTCCGCCTTGCTCTTCAGAACCTTGCGACCACGGTAGAAGCCGGTGGGGCTGATGTGGTGACGCAGGTGCACTTCGCCCGTGGTGGCCTCAACGGCGGTACCCGGCGTGGCAATGGCATTGTGCGAACGGTGCATGCCGCGCTTGGAAGGCGACTTCTTGTTTTGCTGAACGGCCATGGAAATCTCCTGGGACGCCGAAAGGCCTCGGCGATCAATGTGCCCGAGGAACCTGGCAGGGTTGACCTGCGGGATCTGGGCAATGGACAAAGACGGTGAGAGTGGGCACCCGGCCCGACCCAGACATGGCACATATACCTGGCCATCTCCGGGAAAGCCGCGCAGTATAGCACGCAGGCCCTGGCCGGCACCAACCTAGGTTTGGCCGCTGCCCCGGGTCTTGAGCTGGGCCAGCGCCGCGAAGGGGTTGGCCATTTCGTCGGCCACGGCATCGTCCGCCGGCATGGGCAAAGGCACGGGGCACTCGGCGTGACGGGGCACCAGGGGCAAGGCCAGCAGCAACTCGTCTTCCACCAGTTCACGCAGATCCAGCGTGCGCTCCAGCGCCAGCACGTCGTCTTCCATTTCGGCGTCCAATGCGGCGGCCTGGGCCTCGTCAGACACAAAACGCAAGGGTTTGGCGATGGTCACCGTTTCATGCACCGGCCCCAGGCAGCGCTGGCAACACAGATCCAACTCAACCTGGGCTTGCAAGTGCAGCCAGACTTCGGCCGCGCCGCCGGTGACTGGGCGAAGTTCACCTTGCACCTGCCATTGCACCTCTGCGGCGGGGCCGTCGCCGGCCATGTGCATGTCGGCCAGCCGGGTCAATTCGGACAGCGGCCACTGTCCAGCCAGTTCGGCGCCTTCGGCCGCCAGCTGGGCCACGTCCAACCGCAACGCGTCCACGGGTTTTGCATTCATGCCGGCATTGTCCCATCGACATCCGTCCAGAGTGGCGATGGGACAATGGCCGGATGACTTCCACGCCCCTGCCCGCTTTGGTTTTGGGCTCCACCTCGCGCTATCGGCGTGAACTGCTGGAGCGTTTGCGCATGCCTTTCGAGGTGGCCTCGCCGCAGGTCGACGAAACCCCATTGCCCGGCGAAGCGCCCGCCACGCTGGCGATCCGGCTGGCCCTGGCCAAGGCGCGAGAAGTGTCAGCGCGCTTTCCCGATGCGGTGGTGATTGGCTCGGACCAAGTGGCCGACGTGGACGGCCAGCCCATCGGCAAGCCCGGCACCCACGAGCGCGCCGTGGCCCAGCTCAAGCAGATGAGCGGGCGCAGCGTCGTCTTTCAAACCGCCGTGGCCGTGGTGCGCGGCGCCACCCCGGGCCGCCCGGCCTTTGAGGCTGTGCAACTGGCACCGGTGACGGTGCGCTTTCGCACGCTGTCGGAGAGCGAGATCGAGCGCTACCTGCGGCTGGAACAGCCCTATGACTGTGCTGGCAGCGCCAAGTGCGAAACCCTGGGCATCGCGCTGCTGGAAGCCATTGAGTCGGATGACCCCACCGCCCTGGTGGGCCTGCCGCTGATTCGCACCTGTGAGCTGCTGCGCCAGGCCGGGCTGGACCCCTTGGCGGCTGCGCACCCATGAACACGGGCGCTCTCGGCCGCTTGGTGCTGGTGCCCAACACACTGGATCTGGGCACCACCCCCACGCCCATCCAACAAGTATTGAGCGCAGGCGTGCTGCAACGCGCGGCAGGCCTGAGCCACTGGGTGGTGGAAAACGGCAAGGCCTCGCGCGCCTTCTTGAAGCGGGTGGGCGAATTCACCCCACTGGGCACGCCGCTGCAAGCCATCGACATGCGCGAGCTGCCGCGCCCACGCAAAGGCGCGCCCAACGCCGTGGTGGAGCCGCGCGAATGGCAGGCCCTGCTGGCCCCCGCGCTGGCGGGCCACGATGTGGGCCTGCTCTCGGATGCCGGCCTGCCCGCCGTGGCCGACCCAGGTGCCGCCCTGGTGGCCGCAGCCCATGAACTCGGCCTGATCGTGGAGCCGCTGCCAGGCCCCAGCTCGCTCACCCTGGCCCTGGCCGCCAGTGGCCTGAACGGCCAACGCTTCGCCTTCGAGGGCTACCTGCCCCAGCTCGCCGATGAGCGGGCCGTGCGGGTGAAAGAGCTGGAAGCGCGCTCGCGCCGCGAAGGGCAAACCCAGTTGGTGATTGAAACGCCCTACCGCAATGCGGCCCTGCTGGCAGCACTGGTGCAGCTCTTGCAGCCAAACACCCGGCTCAGCGTGGCCTGCGGCCTGACATCGCCAGGCGGCTGGTGTCGCACCTGGCCCGTCGCCCGCTGGCGTCAACCCGGGGCCGTCGCACTGCCCACCATGCCACCGGATTTGCCCGCCGTGTTCATGTGGCTGGCTTGATCAGGCGCCAACCCAGCGCGATGCCCGCAACGTCGGCCACCAGATCCACCAGCGAAGCCTCGCGGTCCGGGGTGAACGACTGGGCCACCTCGATGCCCACACCGAAGGTCAACAGCAGCGCAGCCAGGCCCAAAGGCTTGATGCGCGCTCGCATGCCCAACAGCCACAGAAACGCAAACGTGGCTGCGTGAAGAAGCTTGTCGGCCTGGGGGAACCAATCATCTCCGCCATGGGAGGGCAACAGCGCGAAGTACAAGGCACCGGCCATCGCACCCAGCAGCATCAAGGCATAGACCCACCGCCGCGTGGCGGTCAGGGCAGCCGGTGCACTCACCCCTTGGAGCCGCCCAGCAGTGACGCAACCTTGCGCTTGGGCCGGATGTTGGGCGAGATGCGGCCGGTGGGGGCCGGCACCGCAGGCGCCGATTTTTCCCAGGCAGCGGGTGAATCGCTGGTGCTGGCCTCGTAGGGTTTGTCGAAGAAGGGGTCGCGTGGCGCGCTGCGCGGGCCCTCATAGCGGCGCGGTGGCGGCGGCGCAAATGACGATCCACCGCTGGGCCGACGCTCACCTGCATCGTCATCGCGTGCAGGGCGCGGCGGCCGGCGCGGCCGTTCATCGTCCAGCTCGATCGCATCAAGCTCAATCTTCTTCTTCAGCAGCTTTTCAATGTCGCTGATCAGGCGGGCGTCGTCGCGGGTGACCAGCGTCACCGCCAGGCCTGAGGCCCCGGCACGGCCGGTGCGGCCAATGCGGTGCACGTAGTCTTCGGCATTGAACGGCACATCGAAGTTGAACACCGCCGGCAGATCGGCAATGTCCAGGCCCCGCGCGGCCACGTCGGTGGCCACCAGCAGATCCACCTCACCAGCCTTGAAGGCTGCCAGCGCTTTCAAGCGCTCGTCTTGCGACTTGTCGCCATGCAAGGCATTGGTGCGCAGGCCGTCGCGCTCGAAGGTGCGGGCCAAACGCGCCGCGCCCAGCTTCGAGTTCACGAAAACCAGCGCCTGGGTGATCTCGCGGTCCTTCAAGATCTTCAGCACGGCGCGGCGCTTGTCGTCGTCGGTCACGCTGAGAAACTTCTGCTCGACGTTGGTGGCCGTGGCATTGGGCCGGGCCACTTCCACCAGGATCGGGTCTTGCAAATAGCTGTTGGCCAGGCGCTTGATCTCGGGCGAGAAAGTGGCCGAAAACAGCAAGGTCTGGCGCTGCTTGGGCAGGTAGCTGAGGATGCGCTGCAGATCGGGCAGAAAGCCAATGTCGAGCATGCGGTCGGCTTCGTCGAGCACCACGTACTCCACCTGGTTCAGCACGCAGTTCTTGGCCTCGATGTGGTCGAGCAGGCGGCCGGGGGTGGCAATCAGCACCTCAACGCCGCCCTTGAGCTCCAGCGTCTGCGGCTTCATGTCCACACCGCCAAACACCACCGCTGCACGCAGGTTGCAGTGCTTGGCATAGGCCTTGACGTTGTTGGCCACCTGGTCGGCCAGCTCACGCGTGGGGGCCAGCACCAGGGCGCGCACCGGGTGGCGGGCGGGCGAGGCACTGCTGTTCTCGTGCCGCATCATCTTTTGCAGCAGCGGGATGGAAAACGCCGCCGTCTTGCCGGTGCCGGTCTGGGCGGCGCCCATCACATCGCGACCATCCAGCACGATGGGAATCGCCTTGGCCTGGATGGGCGTCATGGTGGCGTAACCCTGGTCGTCCACGGCGCGCAGGAGCTTGGCGTCCAGCGGCAAAGTGTCAAATCGGGCGGGGGGCGCGGTCTCGGCTTCAGGTGCGGCGCTGACCTGGGTGTCTGAATTCATCACCCGGCATTATCGCCCGGCGGGCCCTGGCCTACACTTTCCGCCCACTCAACCCTGTTTTACCCCCGGAGCCTTCCATGATCCTCGTCACCGGCGGCGCCGGCTTCATCGGCAGCAATTTCGTGCTCGACTGGCTGGCCCAGAGCGATGAACCCGTGGTCAACCTGGATGCATTGACCTACGCCGGCAACCGCGCCAACCTGGCCGCTCTGGACGGCGACGCCCGCCATACCTTTGTGCACGGCGACATCTGCGACCGCGCCCTGGTGGACTCGCTGCTGGCCACGCACCGCCCCCGCGCCATCGTCCATTTCGCGGCTGAAAGCCATGTGGACCGCTCCATCCACGGCCCCGGCGCCTTCATGAAAACCAACGTGGACGGCACCTTCACGCTGTTGGAAGCGGCGCGCGCCCACTGGGCCACCCTGCCCGACGGCGAGAAGGCCGCTTTCCGCTTTCACCACGTGAGCACCGACGAGGTCTATGGCTCGCTGGGGCCCACCGACCCGCCATTTGCCGAAACCAACCCCTACGAGCCCAACAGCCCCTACTCGGCCAGCAAGGCCGCCAGCGACCATCTGGTGCGGGCCTGGCACCACACCTACGGGCTGCCCGTGACCACCAGCAATTGCTCGAACAACTACGGGCCCTACCACTTCCCCGAGAAGCTGATCCCGCTGCTGATCGTCAACTCACTCGCGGGCAAACCCCTGCCCGTGTATGGCGACGGCCAGCAGATTCGCGACTGGCTCTACGTCACCGACCACTGCGCTGGCATCCGCGCCGTGCTGGCCGGCGGCAAGCTGGGCGAGACCTACAACATCGGCGGCTGGAACGAAAAGGCCAACATCGACATCGTCAAGACCGTGTGCGCCCTGCTGGACGAACTGCGCCCCGACCCCGCCGGCCCCTACAGCCGCCTGATCACCTACGTGACCGACCGCCCCGGCCACGACCGCCGCTACGCCATTGACGCCCGCAAGATCGAGCGCGAGCTCGGCTGGCGCCCGGCCGAAACCTTCGACACCGGCATCCGCAAGACCGTGCAGTGGTACCTGGAGCACGCCGACTGGGTGGCCAATGTGCAAAGCGGCGCCTACAAAGACTGGGTCAACACCAACTACGCTGATCGAGTTGGCTGATACATGACAGACCCAAGTCCCCCACCCCTTGCCAGCGCCGCCTCAAGGCCACTGCTGGAAGCCCTGCGTGGCCTGATCACTCAGGCCCGCCAGAAATTGCTGCGCCAAGTGGATGTGGTTCAGGTGCAAACCTATTGGCACATAGGCCGGCACATCGTGGAGTTTGAGCAGGGCGGCCTGGCACGGGCTGCCTATGGCAAGCGCTTGTTGCCCGAGTTGGGGAAGGCCCTTTCGCTGGAGTTCGGCAAGGGCTTTGATGCCTCAAACCTTCGCTACATGCGCCTGTTCTATCAAGCCTTTCCAAAGTGTGACGCACTGCGCCACGAATTGAGCTGGACGCACTACCGCCTGCTGTTGCGGGTAGAAACCCAAGGCGCACGCCAGTGGTACATGCAAGAGGCAGCCACACAGAATTGGAGCACGCGGGTGCTGGAACGGCACTTGGGCACGCTGTACTACGAACGCCTGCTCTCCAGCCAAGACAAAGCCAGCTTGCTGAATCAAACCCAGGCAAGTATGACTGCAGAGCAAGCCCTGAATGCTGCTCCACGCGACTTTGTACGCGACCCTGTGATGCTGGAGTTTCTGGGGCTGCCCGACACGGGGCGCCTGCTTGAATCTGACCTTGAGCGCTCCTTGATGGACAAGCTGCAGCAGTTTTTGCTGGAGTTGGGCAAGGGGTTTGCATTTGTAGGGCGCCAACAGCGCATCAGTACCGAGACGCAAGACTTCTATGTTGACCTTGTCTTCTACAACTATCTGCTCAAGTGTTTTGTGCTGATCGACCTGAAGACAGGGCATCTCACGCACCAGGACATTGGGCAAATGGACATGTACGTACGCCTCTATGACGACGTGCGCCGAGGAGAAAACGACAACCCCACAGTGGGAATCTTGCTGTGTGGCAGCAAAGACCAGTCGGTGGTGCGCTACTCGGTATTGCACGAAAGCGAGCAGTTGTTCGCCAGCAAATACCGCTTGGTGCTGCCAAGCGAGGACGAACTGCGACAAGAACTGGAGCGAGACATTTGTCAATCATGAAATATCTGCTGCTAGGCCCCAACGGGCAACTGGGCTGGGAACTGCAGCGCGCCTTGGCACCGCTGGGTGAACTGGTGGTGTGTGGCCGCGAACAGGGCGGCGACCTGGCCACCGCAGAGACCCTGGCCACCACAGTGCGCGCAGTCAAACCTGACGTGATCGTCAATGCCGCCGCCCACACCGCCGTGGACAAGGCTGAGAGCGAGCCCGACCTGGCCCTGGCCATCAACGCCACCGCCCCCGGAGTTCTGGCGCGCGAGGCGGCCGCGCTGGGCGCAACCCTGCTGCACTACAGCACCGACTACGTGTTCGACGGCTCTGGCGACCAAGCACGCAAAGAAGACGCCCCCACCGCCCCCTTGAGCGTCTACGGCCGCACCAAGCTGGAAGGCGAGCAACTGATACGCGCCAGCGGCTGCCGCCACCTGATCTTTCGCACCAGTTGGGTCTATGGCGCGCGCGGCGGCAACTTCGCCAAGACCATGCTGCGCCTGGCCGCCGAGCGCGAGGCGCTCAGCGTCATCAACGACCAGATCGGCGCCCCCACCGGAGCCGATCTGCTGGCCGACGTGAGCGCGCACGCCCTGCGCCGGTTGGCCCGCCAGCCCGAGTTGGCCGGCACCTACCACGTGGCCGCAGATGGCGAAACCAGCTGGCACGGCTACGCCCAATTCGTCATCGAACTGGCCCGTGCCCAAGGGCGCCCGCTGAAGGTGGCGACAGACGCCGTGCGCCCCATCCCCACCACGGCCTACCCCACTCCGGCACGGCGGCCCTTGAATTCGCGGCTGGACACGCGGCGCTTTCAGCGGGCTTTTGAACTGCGCCTGCCGGCGTGGCAAGTGGGGGTCACCCGGCTGCTGGCCGAGATCGCCAACGGCTGACGCACTAACAGCCCCGTCATCCCCACCGACCCACCTCGTCACCCCCGCCGACCCACTTCGTCATTCCCGCGAAGGCGGGAATCCATGTCTTAACCCCTACGCTGGATTCCCGCCTTCGCGGGAATGACAAGCAAGGGAGCGGGAATGACGACTGCAGCAGGCCGAGGATTCCCGCCCCACGCCTTCGCGAATCCAGGCGCCCCACTTCGGTGAAATGCAGGAAGCTGCCGCCCTGGCACTGGCAGGGCGTCCACAGCCGTACCGGCGAAGCGCCTGCGCACACGCTCAGCAAAGGGCTCGGCAGGCAAGGGAAAGCACAATCCGGCGGCCTGTTCTGGCTGATCTACCTGTGTCATACCAACACCTCCAAGCCGTGTTTCTCAACAATAGCCAACAACTTCAGGGCCATGCCACTGGGGCGTTTCGAACCTACTTCCCACTTCTGAACGGTTGATGCGCTCGTGTTGAGATAACGCGCAAAAACCGGTCGACTCACATGCGCCTGTTCCCGAAGTCGTTTGATTTCCTGGGGCAGCATTGCAACGGGCGCCACCAGGCAAGACTCGTCAAACGCTCGCATCGCCGCTTTGTCAACGGCGCCAACGCGATGCAAGGCGGCGGCCGAGGCATGAATGGCCACAAAGGCATCGGTCTTGAACTGGGCTTTGGACGCCATGACAAATCTCCAGAAGACCATTGTCGGATCTGCTCGCAGGCATTGGGGAAAGTCTAGCCCCAACGCTGGATTCCCGCCTTCGCGGGAATGACAAGCAAGGGTGCAGGAATGACGAGACAAGGTGGTGGGAACGACGACAAGAGGTCCGCCAACCCCAAGCCCCAAACGCCCGCCCGTTAGAATTCGCGCTTCCCGTGGAACGCAACCGGCCTGCTCAGGCCACTTCGGCCGAAGCCCCACTCCCCCAGCGCCTGCACCGACACCCGATGACAAGACTCCTTGCCTTACTCGCGCTCGCTTGGGCATCTGCCATCTTCACCCCCTCTGCGCTGGCCCAGGCCGCTGATGACGGCACAGCCCGCACCGCAGGTACTGCAACCGAAACCCCAGGCGGCGCCATACGTTTGCGCCAGCCCACCAGCAACGCGCCCACTCAGGTGCTCTACGCCCCCGCTGCGGCCCCTGCACCCTACGTGCCCAGCGAGTTCGAGCAGTATGTTCAACAGCAGGTCGGCACCCAAGCGCAAGTGCGCCGCTTTGGCGCAGATCTGGTCACCGACCCCACGGTCACCTCTTCGGGCCTAGACCCTCTGCCCTCGGTACCGGCTGACTACGTCATCAAACCCGGTGACGAAGTGGCCCTCACCCTCTGGGGCTCGGTGGATGCCGACCTGCGTCTGGTGGTGGACCGTGCCGGCCGCATTGCCGTGCCCCGCGTGGGCGCCATCCAGGTGGCCGGCCTGCGCCATGCTGATCTGGCCGATGCCATCAGCCACCGCGTGGCCCAGGTGTTCAAAAACTTCCAGCTCACCGCCACGCTGGGCCAGCTGCGCGCCGTGCGCGTGTTCGTCACCGGCTATGCGCAACGCCCTGGCAGCCTGACCGTGAGCAGCCTGGCCTCGGTGCTGCACGTCATCATGCGGGCGGGTGGCCCCTCGGCAGCCGGCAGCTTTCGCAACATCCAGCTGCGCCGCGCCGGCAAAGAAGTGGCCCTGTTCGATCTGTACGAGCTGCTGCTCAAAGGCGACCGCAAGGCCGACCAAATCATCCAGTCCGACGACGTCATCCACATCGGCCCCGTGGGCACCCAGGTGGGCGTGATCGGCAGCGTCAACCAGCAAGCCGTGTTTGAACTCAAGCCCAACGAAACCCTGGGCGACGCACTGCAAATGGCCGGCGGCTTCAACGCCGTAGCCGAGCGCAGCCGCGTGGCCATAGAGCGCCTGGCTGACCGCGCCACAGGCCGCGTGGCCGAAGCCGCCCTGCCGGCGCAACAAGGCGCCACATTGGGCACAGGTGACCTGGTGCGCGTGTTCAGCGCCATCAACGCCGTTTTGCCCAAAGACAAGCAACGCAAACGCGTGCGCGTGGAAGGCGAAGTGGCCCGCCCGGGCGACTACATCTTGCCCGCAGGCAGCACCACGGTCGACGCCATCGTGGCTGCTGGCGGACTCAGCCCCGCCGCCTTCCTGTTTGGCACCGAGTTCAGCCGAGTGAGTGTCCAGCAGACACAGCAAGAGAACTACGACCGCGCCGTGCGCGATCTGGAGACCGACATGGCCAAAGGCCAGGCCAGCCGCCGTACCAGCTCAGCCGAAGAGGCAAGCAGCCTGGGCGCCAGTGCGGCGGCCAATGCCAGGCTGATCGACCGCCTGCGCCTGGTGCGCCCCACCGGGCGCGTGGTACTGCCCATCGCCCCCGATGCCACCCAGTTGCCCACCCTGGCGCTGGAAGATGGCGACCGCCTCTACATCCCCAGCCAAGGCAGCTCAGTGGGCGTGTTTGGCAGCGTGTTCAACGCCGGCAGCTTTGTCTACAACACCGGCCGCACCACCAACGACTACTTGAAGCTGGCTGGCGGCCCCACCCGTGGCGCCGACAAGGACAGCATGTTTGTGATTCGCGCCAACGGCTCGGTGGTGAGTGCCCGCCAAAGTGCCTCCATGTGGAGCAGCAACAGCAGCTTCACCAACACTGGCACCCTGCCCGGCGACACCTTGTTCGTGCCTGAGGAGGTGAACAAATCCTCGTTTGTTCAGGACGCCAAGGACTGGACGCAGATCCTCTACCAGTTTGGCCTGGGCGTGGCGGGCATCAGAGCTTTGGGGTTGTGAGCACATGAACGACGCCCCGGAAGACGACGAGTTGAGCTTACGCGAACTGCTGCAACCGCTGCTGGACCAATGGAAGCTGATGCTGGCCGCACCGGTAGTGGCAGGCGCGCTGGGCGTGGCAGCCAGCTACCTGATCACCCCCGTGTTCAGCTCCACCACCACTTTCTTGCCGCCCCAACAGCAGCAGAGCAGTGCCGCTTCGGCCCTGGCATCTCTGGGCTCGCTGGCCGGACTGGCCGGCGGCGCGGCTGGCATCAAAAGCCCGGCCGAGCAATACATGTCACTGATGCAAAGCGTGACGGTGGCCGACCGCTTGATTGACAAGTTCAACCTGCTCACCACGTACGAGGCCAAGTTTCGCCAGGACGCTCGCAAGACCTTGGCGGCCAACTCGCAAATCAGCGTGGGCAAGAAAGACGGCCTGATCACCGTGAGCGTGGAAGACACCAACCCGCAGCAAGCCGCCGCCATGGCCAACCAGTATGTGGAAGAGCTGCGCCGCATGACTCAAGTACTGGCCGTGAGCGAGGCCCAGCAGCGCCGCGTGTTCTTTGAGAAGCAGTTGCAGGAAGCCAAAACGAGGCTGACCACTGCGCAAACCGTGCTGCAAGACAGCGGCTTCAACGCCGGCGCACTGAAGGCCGAGCCCAAGGCCGCAGCTGAGGCCTACGGGCGCTTGCGCGCCGAGTTGGCAACCGCCGAGATCCGGTTGCGCACGATGCGAACCACCTTGGCGGACGCTTCACCTGAGGTGCTGCAGCTGACCACCACCGTGCAGTCACTCCGACAGCGGTTGGCAGAACAGGAAGCTTCCGCTGGTGGTACAGGCGGCAAAGACGCCGACTACGTGGGTCGCTTCCGGGAATTCAAGTACCAGGAAACGATGTTCGAGCTCATGGCCAAGCAATATGAACTGGCGCGCGTAGACGAGAGCCGTGAAGGTAGCCTTATCCAAGTCGTGGATGTGGCACAGCCTGCGGAGCGCAAATCCAAACCCAAGCGTTCAGTCTTCGTCATCGCAGGAGGATTCTTGGGGGCTGCCCTGGCGGCTGCGCTGGTCTTGTGGCGAGCGCGCAGAAGCAGCGTTTGAAGATTTGCGATTGCCCCCAAGGATTTAGTAGTCGCGCAGCCACTGCCGAACCCGTTGTGCCAACGTGTACAGAGATTGCACCGGAGCCACGCAGATTTCAAGCGCAAAACGCGTTCAACATCAATAAGTTAGGTGACCCGGAATGATATATGACAGCCCCATGATTGCCGTGATCGGTCTGGGCTATGTTGGCCTGCCGCTGGCGGTGGAGTTCGGCAAAGCGCGCCCGGTGGTCGGCTTCGACATCAACCAGGCCCGGATTGCAGAACTCGACTCGGGCAAGGACAGCACACTGGAAGTTAGCTCGAACGAACTGGCAAATGCGAAGCAACTGCGATTCAGCTGCGACCTAGCCGATCTGAAGTCCTGCGACATCTTCATTGTGACGGTGCCCACCCCGGTGGACCAGGCCAACCGCCCCGACATGACCCCGCTGGTCAAGGCCAGCCAGACCGTGGGCCAGTCGCTCAAGGCCGGTGCCATCGTCATCTATGAATCCACCGTGTACCCGGGTGCCACTGAAGAGGTGTGCGTGCCGGTACTGGAGAAGTTCAGCGGCATGAAGTTCAACCAGGACTTCTTCTGCGGCTACAGCCCCGAGCGCATCAACCCGGGCGACAAGGTCAACACCCTCACTACGATCAAGAAGATCACCAGCGGCAGCACGCCCGAGGTGGCGAAAGTGGTGGACGACTTGTACCGCTCCATCATCAAGGCTGGCACTTGGCAGGCCAGCAGCATCAAGGTGGCCGAGGCCGCCAAGGTGATCGAGAACAGCCAGCGCGACCTGAACATCGCCTTCGTCAACGAGCTGTCCGTCATCTTCGAACGCATGGGCATCGACACACTGGAAGTGCTGGAAGCCGCAGGCAGCAAGTGGAACTTCCTGCCCTTCCGCCCCGGCATGGTGGGCGGCCACTGCATTGGCGTAGACCCGTACTACCTCACGCACAAAGCCGAAGAGTTGGGCTACCACCCGCAGGTCATCCTGGCCGGACGTCGCATCAACGACGACATGGCCCGCTACGCCGCGCGCGGCATCATCAAGCGCATGTTGCAGGGCGGCATTGACGTGGCCCGCAGCACCGTGGGCGTGCTGGGCGTGACTTTCAAGGAAAACTGCCCCGACATCCGCAACAGCAAAGTGGCCGATCTGGTTCGCGAGTTGGAAGCCTGGAATGCGAAAGTGGTGGTGATGGACCCCTGGGCCGACGCCGCCGAGGTGAAGCACGAGTACGGCATCGAGCTCGGCCAGATCAGCGCCAACCAGAAGGTGGACGCGCTGGTGGTGGCCGTGGGCCACCACCAGTTCCGCGACCTGTCGACCAATGACCTGAAGTCGTACTGCCACTGGGAGCACACCCCGGTGTTCGGCGACCTCAAGTGCCTTTACGACCGCCATGCCCTGACCTCCAACGGCTTCAACGTCTTCCGTCTCTGAGAACAGCCCCATGAAGAACTTTGCACTCATCGGCGCAGCCGGCTACATCGCCCCCCGGCACATGCGCGCGATTAAGGACACCGGCAACAACCTCGCCGTGGCCTACGACATCAACGATTCGGTGGGCATCATCGACAGCATCTCGCCACAGAGCGAGTTCTTCACCGAGTTCGAGCGCTTCTACGAGCACGCCCAGTGCCTCAAGCGCGACCCGACCACCCGCCTCCACTACGTGGCCATCGCCAGCCCCAACTACCTGCATCACCCGCACATCGCCGCCGGCCTGCGCCTGGGCTGCGACGTGATCTGCGAGAAGCCCTTGGTGCCCACGCCGGCCCTGATGGACGAACTGGAGCGCATCGAGAAGGAAACCGGCCAGCGCGTCTACAACATCCTGCAGTTGCGCCACCACGACGCCATCCTGAAGCTCAGGGACAAGGTCGCCGCCGCGCCAACCGACACCAAGTTCGATGTCGAGCTCACCTACATTACCTCACGCGGCAAGTGGTACATGGAGAGCTGGAAGGGTGACCCGCGCAAGTCCTTTGGCGTGTCCACCAACATCGGCGTGCACTTCTACGACATGCTGCACTTCATCTTTGGCAAGCTGCAGCGCAACGTGGTGCATTACGCTGGCGAAGCCAAGGCCGCCGGCTACCTGGAGTACGAACGCGCCCGTGTGCGCTGGTTCCTTTCCATCGACGCCAACGACCTGCCCGACGACGTGAAGGGCAAGAAGCCAACCTACCGCAACATCGACATCAGCGGCGAGCAGTTGGAGTTCAGCGAGGGCTTCACCGACCTGCACACCACCAGTTACCGCGAGATCCTGGCCGGCCACGGTTACGGCTTGGCCGACGCCCGCCACTGCATCGAGACCGTGGACGTCATCCGCACCGCGCAGATCGTGCGTGGCCCTGCCAACGAAGTGCACCCTTTCGTGAGCCGCCTGGCATGAGCGTGAGCATCCACGCCAGTGCCATCGTCGACGAAGGCGCCCAGATCGGCGAAGGCTCGCGGGTCTGGCACTTCGTGCACGTTTGCGGTGGCGCGCGCATTGGGCGCGGTGTCTCGCTGGGCCAGAACGTGTTCGTGGGCAACAAGGTGGTCATCGGCGATCACTGCAAAATCCAGAACAACGTTTCGGTCTACGACAATGTCACCCTTGAAGAGGGCGTGTTCTGCGGCCCCAGCATGGTGTTCACCAACGTCTACAACCCGCGTTCGCTCATCGAGCGCAAGAGCGAGTACCGCGTCACGCTGGTTGGCAAGGGTGCAACCCTGGGAGCAAATTGCACAATCGTGTGCGGCACCACGATAGGCAAGTTTGCGCTCGTCGGGGCTGGTGCCGTCATCAATCGCGACGTTCCTGATTTCGCATTGATGGTCGGCGTGCCAGCGCGCCAAGTGGGTTGGATGAGCCGCTTCGGCGAGCGACTGCCCTTGCCACTGCAAGGCCATGGTGAGGCCATTTGCCCGCATACCGGCGACCGCTATGCACTAGAGGACCGCATCCTTCGCCTGGTATCGGCCGGCCAAGCTTGAAGCCCAACGTCTCTGATTAGGTGACTCACATGAACGCCCCTGGAAACCCCTTGCCCAAGATCGACTTCATCGATCTGAAAAGCCAGTACGCGGCATTGCGATCGGACATCAATGCGCGCATCCAAAGAGTGCTGGACCATGGTCAGTACATCATGGGGCCCGAAGTGGCGGAGTCGGAAGCGAAGTTGGCCGCCTTCGCCGGTACCAAGCATTGCATCACCGTCGCCAGCGGCACCGAAGCGCTATTGATTGCACTGATGGCTTTGGATCTGAAGCCTGGCGATGAAGTCATAACGTCCCCATTCACCTTCGCCGCCACGGCCGAAGTCATCGTACTGCTCGGGGGGGTGCCTGTCTTTGTCGACATCAATCCCGCCACCTGCAACATTGACCATCGGCTGATCGAACCCCGTATCACCCCGCGAACCAGGGCCATCATGCCGGTCAGCCTCTATGGCCAGGTGGCAGACATGGACGAAATCAACGCCATTGCCGCCCGCCACGGAAACATTCCGGTCATAGAAGATGCTGCCCAGAGCTTTGGTGCCCGCTACCGCGCCGGCCGCAGTTGCGGACTTTCAACGATAGGGTGCACCAGTTTCTTTCCCAGCAAGCCTTTGGGCTGCTACGGAGATGGCGGCGCCTTGTTCACCAATGATGATGCAATCGCAAAGGCCGCACGCGAGATCCGCGTTCACGGCCAGAGTGCGCGCTACACCCATACGCGTGTTGGCGTTGGCGGGCGCATGGACACGCTGCAATGCGCAGTGATTCTCGGCAAGCTTGCACGCTTCGATTGGGAACTTCAACGGCGCCGTGAAATCGGCGCCCGTTACCACGCGCTGCTGGCCCATACAGACGTGGAACTGCTCACCGTTCGCGATGACCGAGACTGCGTATGGGGTCAGTACACCGTGTTTGTGGAAGATCGTACGAAAGTACAAGAGCGCCTTCAGGCCATGGGCGTACCAACCGCCGTCCACTATCCCCGGCCACTGCACCGCCAAGTGGCCTACCAGTCCTACGCTGCCGAGGGCGACTGCCTGCTCAGCGACATCGCCGCAGCACGTGTGATGAGTTTACCCATGAGTGCCGACTTGACTGAGGACCAGCAAGACCACGTGGTAGAGGCTTTGATCTATGCCTTGAAGTGAGCCCTGGGGACAAGACAGGGTCTTGTGAAGCTAATTGGCAACCTGCCCGGCGAACCGGAGTTCAAACTGTTTCAGCACAGGGTCAGAACTCACGCTATGCAGCGCATGCAGCAGATAGACATGCACGGCGTGGTAACTCAAGCCGATGTGCGGCAGCACCGGTTTGTAGGTGATGTGGCCCAAGTCATATGCTGAGAATCCGCCGATGTCGTAGTAAGGCAGGATATTGCGCAGCGTGTGCATGGCCTTGGAAAAACTAGCGGCTGCAATACCATCACTCAGCGGCATCTGCATCCAGTCATACACACCCAACATACTGAACATGAATCCGTTCAGAGTCAGCCCTGACGGTTGCCAAGGATACTCGTCATAAATGATGCTCTGAGACAAAGAGGGGTGCAGGTCTCGCAAATCACTGGTGGTACCGCCCAGGGATACAGGCTTCAGCATGAAGTTCAGTACCAAGCGACCAGCGTCAAGATACTTGGGGTTCTTTGAGAGCAGCCAAGCCCTGGCATAAACACTCAACGCCAGACCCTGGGCCATCCCTGAAACCCAACCCGGCTGGTAACTCTTGCCGGTTAGGTAATAGCTCCAGGCGAACATATAGCGCAGTGCGCCGTCAGACTCCAGAATTTGGTCGAGACGATTCACTCCAGCCCAAAATTTTGTCAGCTCAGGCTCCAGCCCCCTCAAATACTTGCCATGGTGGGACAAAGCAAACTCCGCCGTTGTGACGGGGTTGTAGAAGAATTCAGCTCCATATTTGACCATCGGCACGCCCTGAGGGTCGAACCGAATGTTTGCAGTCTCGCGCCACTGGTCCGTCAGGCCCAGATTCACGTAGTCGCCCAAAGTGGAATAGTCCTGCAAATTTGGCCCATAGGTATAGCCTGCCGAGTTGTAACTGGCAGCAGACTCGCTCGCCAAACTGGCCCAACTGGCGTCGGGAAAGTAGGCCGGCCAGACCTCGGTCGGTTGCAAAGTGCCGTCATCGTGGCCGCCGCCGCAGCCAACCAGCAACAGACCCGTCGTCAATACTGAACGCCTGGACAAACCATTCGATTTCTTGAGCAGCGGTGTCAAGCTAGATATGAGAGTATTTGACATGGTGGCATTGCCCAACAAAAGTTCTTTGTCGGTAGATTCCTCAGGGGAGGCCCAATTTCCAATCTCAGCCATTGGGAGCGAAGTGAAAACTTGGCGCAGATATTGAACACCCCTTCAGGCCAGAGAATAAGCGTAACATATTGGGGCCAGTAAGAAGAGAATCCAGCAAGAGCGACTATTTTCGGCAGAAGCCAATGAACTAGAAAGCGGAAACGAATTGGACGCCGATGCTCGATTTGAAATTTACTTCAATTTTGGAATATTTAAACCATACACATCGGCCTTGACGTAAGAATATCGGTTCAGTGGAGAAACGTGCCCCTTTCCGGCCACAACCAATAATCTGCGGTTAGCATCGTCAAAATTGCATGCACTGGCATGGGTCGGATCGAAACTTGAATCTGCAAATGGCAAACCAAAGTCATCTTTCAGCTTATCCCATACCACGCCATCCTTGGTAAACCAGACGTCACTTCTGTTCACGCCCTGAGAGTTTTCAATAGAATATCCACCATATACCCAAATATACCCATCTCTCGACGTCGTGCTACAGGCCCACATTCGAGGCTTGAACGGAATAGACATATTTTTTCCGTCAGTGTCTTTGGCTTGCTGCCAAACTTCTCCATCATCGGAGAACCACACATCGTCGTAGAATTTTGTGTAATCGCAAGCGCCTCCAGATATCAAATAGATCCTGACCCCTATCTTTTGAACAATGGCCCCGCACCTTGAACCAACTTCCGGATTTATGGGAACAGAGTTCCAAATAATTCCGTCACTGCTAGAGGAAACTTTGGATCTATAGGCATCCACATACAGCAGCTTTCCGCCGAGGTAAATTAACTGCGTATCCTCACTCGCAACACCAGGCCCTGCTGAAGTCAAGAGCATCCAGTTAGCACCGTCTACACTAGTCCAGACCGCACTCCCAACGGCGACTAAACCGTCGCCCCAAGGTAGTATTGGACTATAGGGATCATACCTATTCTCGCCATATCCAGACAACTGACTTGGTATTGAAGAACCATTTAACAGGAACCAGTTAGATCCGGAATCTTCTGACTTCCAAAGATCTTGATATCCCCAATTCGGTGAACTGAAGAATCCCCCGCTTAACAGCAACGAACCTCCCATCGAAAGGAGCCTGCTGCTGTCCCTGGCGCCAAATTCCGCCGCAGTCCGTACTGGCTGCCATGCACTGACCTTTTGGCCCGCTCCGTTGAGCGCCAAAGCTTCACCAGTGTTATGAAAGTACACCTGACCACTGCTGAATTTTGTCAAGGTGCCAAGTGGACCTCGGTAAATGTATTTTGCACCAGCGGTCAATCCCGTCCCTCCCAGATCGGTGCCGGTTGCACTCAGGTATACGCCGCCTCCGCTGAACCGGGTCAGCAGACCATCCGCAGTCGGGAGCATTCCGGTGATAGCTTGCGTGCCTTTGTATGCCCTGACGGTGCTGCCCCCGCCTCCAAGATTCATCCCATCAGGGCTGAAATAGACACCACCCAAGCTGAACTGAGTCACAACGCCACCATTGACGCCGACAATGTTTTTCACGGCCTGTTTACCCGAGTAGGCCCGTTTGGTATTCCCTGAGCCGCCCAAGTCTTGCCCGTTCGGACTGAAATAGACACCGCCACCACTGAACAATGTGACCACACCAGTTCCAGCGGACTCCAACAAGAGTATTTTCTGAGTGCCCGCATAGGCCAATTGGCCCTCGGAACTCTGTGTGGGGTGCGCAATTCCGGGAGAAAAGAAATAGGCTTTGCCGAGTGCAGTCAAACCAACCTTGGCTCCGTTTGACTGCACGGGCACCAATTTCTTGATTTCATCCGAAATGGCCAAGCCATAGGTCAAAAGGAGCGCAATGAATATCACTATTCTTGCGGGTTTGCTCGGCGGTGTCGATTGACTCCTCTGCATCCTATTCACCTCAATAGCAATTGATCACTTCAAGTCGCCGTTAAATATTTCAGGAAACGTCCCCTTCCAATTTCGGCGAAAGGCTTCAATTGACGTACACCATCTTAAATATTCGAAACCAATTGCAACATCGATCCTCGATCAGGAAACTACCCATGGTCGGTACTCTGGCAACAGGGTGGACATGGCGGAACGCACCGCCTCATCATCAAGCACAGGATTTCTATTGGCCCAATCAATCAGTTCACTGCACCACTCCACCGTGGTTTCAGTGACTCGGGCCACACTGATCTTGGGGTGGTGTGTAGCCCTGGTGAATTCGCTGTCGGCCAGCAACTCTTCGTACAGCTTTTCGCCGGGTCTGAGCCCCGTGAATTCGATTTCTATGTCGGCTTCCGAGTGACCCGAAAGGTGGATCATGCGGCGCGCCAAATCCACGATTCGCACCGGCTCACCCATGTCCAGCACGAACACCTCACCACCCTGTCCCATGCAGGCCGCTTGCAGCACCAACTGCGCGGCTTCAGGTATCGACATGAAGTAGCGAACGATGTCGGGATGGGTCACCGTGATGGGCCCACCTTTGGCAATCTGGCCACGGAACTTGGGAATGACACTGCCACTGCTGCCCAGAACGTTGCCGAACCGAACCATCTCGAAGCGCGTGCCACCCTGGGCATGCAGAGCCTGGCAGACACGCTCCGCCAACCGTTTGGTCGCACCCATGACATTGGTCGGGTTCACCGCCTTGTCCGTCGAGACCAGCACGAACTTTTCTACCCCCGCATCAATGGCCGCCTGGCCAACCACCCAGGTTCCACAGGTGTTGTTGCGCAACGCCTCCCAGGCGTTCACCTGCTCCATCATGGGCACGTGCTTGTACGCAGCCGCGTGGAACACCGCTTGTGGCCTGTAGGTTGACATCAAGGCCGCAACCCGATCGCGGTTCTTGACATCCCCCACGGCGAACACGATCTCCAGTTGAGGCCATGCGGTGACAAACTCCTCTCTGAGCGTGTAGAGAGCAAACTCGCTGACGTCGAACAGCACCATCAATCGCGGCTCGAACACAGCGATCTGGCGGCACAGCTCCGATCCGATGGAGCCGCCGGCCCCAGTGACCAGGATCGTCTTGTGTCTCAGAAAGGTCTGCAAGCTGGCCTGGTCTAGGCTCACAGGATCCCTGCCCAGCAGGTCTTCGGGGCTCACCTCGCGAATGTCGCTGGGCTGCAGGGTGCCGTTCATCAGTTCGGCCATGCCGGGGGTCAAACGGACATCAATGCCCAGTGGCTCCAACCTGCGCAACAACTCCGCCCTCTGGCCGGCCGTCAGGCTTGGAATGGCAACGATGACACTGTGCGCCCTCAGGCGGCGCACCAGCGTGGGCATGTCGAGACTGGGATAGACCTGCAGGCCCAGAATGCTGCGCCCGTGCAGTTCGGACTTGTCGTCAACAAGTCCCACCGCGCGAAAGCCCTGGAGCTGCCCCATCGCCTGCACAAGCTGTCGCCCCGCAGCGCCTGCACCGTAGACAAGGACGCGCTTCTGGTCTACACGCCCCGCATCCTCCTGTCGCAGAAATTGCCGCGCCAACAGCCGGGTCAGACCCACATAGCCAGACGACAGGATGGCATAGATGACCAATGCTGACCTGGGCAGTCCCGCGGGGCCCACCACTTCCACGACCAGGGCGAACAAGCCCGCCGCCAGCAGTGAAGCTTGCACGATGACCAGAAATGCACGGCCTTCAAGATACCTCACAACGGCCCTGTACAGGCCCATGCGCAGGAATATGGGCAACGAGACCAGAACGGTCATCGCGAAGGCCCACCACGGTGGCGCAGGATTCAATTGCCATTCACCCATGCGCAGCGCCAGCGCCGACCACAGTGCCAGCGGCATCACGATCACGTCGGCCGCCACCATCAGCAGATTCTTCGCGGCCTTGGGGAGTTCAGACAGTTTCACGCTCATGCCCGGTATAGTCGTTGTCAGTGGCGGGGCAGAAAGACGCCCAAGGTGCGGGCGATGATGCGCAGGTCTCCCAGAAAGCTGCGCTCAAGCACGTAGCGTTCGCAAAGGGCAAGCTTGGCCGGCATGACCTGCTCAACATAGGTTCGCTCCGGGTCGTCGCTGCGGCCCAACAGATCGTTCTCGTCCTTGTACTCGAGCGACGCAATGTCGGTGATGCCGGGCCGCACCCTAAGCACGGTCTCGCGCTGCCCGGCCGGGTACATCGCCACATAGCGCGGCACTTCGGGACGAGGGCCCACCACGCTCATGTCGCCCAACAGCACATTCAGAAACTGGGGCAGTTCGTCCAGCTTATAGCGCCGCAGGAAATGACCAGACGACGTGATGCGGGCATCGGTACCCACCGTGATTTGAGGCCCGCGTTGCTCGGCGTCGGTGCGCATGGTCCTGAACTTGTAGATGCGAAACTCTCCGCCATGCCGTCCCACCCGAACCTGGCGGAAGAACACGGGGCCGGGTGAATCCAGCTTGATCCAAAGCGCGGCCAGCAACAGCAGTGGCGCCACGATCAGCAACGCCAGCGCGGAAAAGCCGATGTCAAACAATCGCTTGAGCATCAAACCAATATCTCATGCAGAGCGTCAATGACGCGCTGTTGCTGCGCATCCGTCATCGCGGTGTAAAGCGGAATGCTGACCATGGTCTGGTAGGCCAGATCGGCCTGGGGGAACATGTCGGTGGTCAGGCGATAGCGGTCGCGCCAATAGGGTTGGCGGTGCAACGGCACGTAGTGCACGCTGGTGCCGATTCCGCGGTTTGAGAGTTCTTGGATCACGGTGTCACGATCGATCCTGGCAGCCTCTGCCAGTCGAATCACGAACAGATGCCAGGCATGCTGCCCGCCTGCAGCAGCAACGGCCGGAAGAATCAACGGCAGGTCGGCCAGGCTCTCAAGATAGCGCTGCGCCAAGACCTGTCGACGCTCCACAAAGGCTGGCAGGCGCATGAGTTGCTGCAAGCCCAGTGCCGACGCAATGTCGGTGAGGTTGTACTTGTAGCCCGGAGCAACGATCTCGTAGTACCAGGCAGGCGTCTTGGAAACAAACCGGTCAAAGGCATCACGGCTCATGCCATGCAGGCGCATGACACGCATCCGCTTGGCGGCGTCCGTATTTCGAGTCACCACCATGCCACCCTCGCCAGTGGTCATGGTCTTGTTGGCATAGAAGCTGAAGACCGTGATGTCGGACTCCAGTGTGCCCACCAATCGCCCCTGGTACAGCGTGGGCAGCGCGTGGGCAGCATCCTCCACCACCTTCAATCCATGCTCGCTCGCCAGCGCCAGTATCGGGGCCATGTCACACGCCAGGCCAGCGTAGTGCACCGGCATGATCGCCTTGGTTCGAGGGGTGATGGCCTTGCGGATGGCCTCCAGATCGATGTTGAGCGTCACCGGGTCAATGTCGACCAGCACCGCATCTGCTCCCAGGTAGCGCGCGACCTCAACCGTGGCTGTGAAGGTGAGCGACGGCGCAATCACCTCGTCGCCGGGGCCGATGCCCAGCGCCTCAAGCGCCAAGTGCAGCCCTGCGGTGGCGGAATTGACTGCGATGGCTTCCACACCGCCCCCCAGAAACTCGACGAAACGCTGTTCGAATTCCTTGGTCTTGGGGCCTGTGGTCACCCAGCCTGATCGCAGGGCCTCGGTGACCGCAGAGATCTCGGCGTCGCCGATGTCAGGAAGGGCAAATGGCAAAAAGGGCTGACTCATGGCTTCTTGATCCAGCAAAGCATATGGGTACGCAGGAGTGACACGGTGTTGAAGACACCGTAGAGCGCGGGATGCACCCGTGTCACCCGTCGTGAAATGGGTGGCGCCAGAGTGACGCGGCGGGCATCCATGTGTCCATGCGGGAACAGTGCCTGGATGCGAGTTCGACGAACTCCGCGCACGTCGCGATTGGAAGGATTGTCGAAGGTGAAGTCATACCAGAGTACGCCCCCGCCCGGCTTCACCCATCGCCACATGGCTTGAGCAACCTTGCGCTGCAATTCGTCGTCCAAGATGGAGCTGAAGACGGTTGACTGATAGACGATGTCAAAGCTCGCGTCGCCGAACGGCAACACGGATGCATCGCCCGCGAAGAGCCGTACCTCTGGCGGCAGCAAGCGCCGAGCGCCATCCAGTCGATCGGCCTGCAACTCGTTGCCAACCAGGCGTGCAGGGTCGGCACCGAACTCGAGAAACTCGAGCAAGTTGGCACCATTGCCGCAGCCGATTTCCAGCACGTCCAACTTCTCAAGACTCGAGACGCCATGTGCTGCCAACAAGGCGGTCATTGCGCGTTGTCGCTCGTGCACCCTGGCCAACACCTCGGGGTTGAACCTGGAATAGCGGTCGGCAGGGAGCATTGACCGGCGCGCGTAGCGATCATGTATGGCGGCCAATTCTGCGTCTTTGTCCATCGATCAGACTTTCCGGTACCTGCGCACCGCATCAAGAAACTTGGCTGCCAACACCGGGAACGTCTGTTCCAGTTCAATGTGTCGACGACCTCGCAGGCCCATGTCAGCCCTTTGCCGGGGTGACATTGCCAGTACCTTGGCAACAGCATCGGCCAGGGCTTGTGGGTTCTCGGGTTCGATGGTCACACCGCACCCGGTTTCGCCCACGGGATCATTGCCAGCCTCAATGGCACAAATCACTGGCCTAGCAGCCATCATGTAGTCCATCAGCTTGTTGGGACTGATGCCAAAGCGGAACAAGGGCTCGCGCTGCAAGCCGATATAGAGAACATCCATCTCCGCCAACAACGCCGGTATGGCCGCCTTGGGCACGGGATCCAGCACAAGCACGTTGGCGATGCCCTCGTCCGCAACCCGCTCTTGCAACCGGCCCTTCTCGGGACCGTTGCCCACCAACAGCCAAGTGACAGGCATTTGAGCCGTCATCTTGGCTGCGTCGAGCATGGTGTCGAGGGCATTGGCCACGCCATGCGCGCCGGTGTAGGCAACCAGCAGGTGGCCCGCCTGACGCGCCTCGTTCACCGCTTGCCGGTGCTGAGCAGGCAGGGGCACCAAGGGCTCGGCCGCCCACTCCTCTGGGTCGATGCCATTGGGAACATAGACGAATTTGTGCTCCGCCATGCCGTGATCACGCAGGTGCGAATCGGCACGCGGCAACATCGAGACAACAACGTCGGCGTCGCGGCAAGCCATGTCTTCGGCGTGCTGCATCCAGACAATGAAGGGGTGTCGGGCCGACATGCCCCCCAACTCCATGGGCGACAGAGGCCAGAGGTCGTGCACCTCCCACACCAGAGTGGCGGCATGTCGTCGGGCCAGGCGCCGGCAGGCCGCAATGTCGGCCGGGTAGGTGGAAGAAGCAATGACGACGTCAGGCTTGTGCTTCAACCACTGCCGCCACTGACGCAAGCGCCAGAGGAAGGTGATGATGTTGCGGACCCGGCCGATGCCATTTCCGCCATAGGGCGGTGTATCGCACCAGATGTACTCAATGCCGTCCACGGCTTCGGATGAAAAGCGCCCATGCGTCTTTGGTTGCTTGGCGCGGACATGCGACTCTGACGCTGCCACGATCGTGACGTGATGGCCGGCTTTCACCCACTCCCTTGCCAGGTAGTAGGGTCGATACTCCATGCCCCAGGCGGGGCCACCTGCGTAGTGGTTGACGTAGAGTATGTTCACGCGCAGAGATCGCCGACCAGGTGGTCAACGATGAGTTGCGCAGCGTTTCCGCTGCCATAGGGCCGAACCACCTGGCCCTGGGACTTGACCGCGCGAAGCACCGCATCGCGAACGGCCGCGCCAGAGAGTGGCGGTGCCAGCCGGTTCCAGCCGGATTCGACCAGCTCGACCCATTCGGTTTCGTCGCGCAAAGTCACGCACGGAACTTGGTAAAAGAAGGCCTCCTTCTGGACGCCGCCCGAATCAGTGGCAATGACCGCCGCATGCTTTTCCAGTTGCACCATGTCGAGGTAGCCCAGGGGATCAATCAGCCGCACCTGAGGTGACAGCCTGTCCAGGCGGCCTGAACGTTGCAGGACCCCGCGGGTGCGCGGGTGCATGGGCCAAACCACCGTCATGTGCCCGGCGACCTGCTCAAGGCCTTCGACAATGGCGGCCAGGCGATCAGGGTGATCGGTGTTCTCTGCGCGGTGAACGGTTGTCAGGACATAGGACTGGGGCGCCAGGCCCAGGCGCCCCAGCGCCTGCCCTTCAGCGCTTACGCGCGCGCCACGGTGAAGCGCCACGTCGTACATCACGTCACCGACCTCCAGCACAGCGGCAGGAGCAACGCCTTCTGCCCGGAGGTGCTCACTGGCCACGGCCGTGGGCGTGAACAGCCAGCGCGAGATGCGGTCGGTGAGTATGCGGTTGACCTCTTCTGGCATGGCCATGTTGAAAGACCGCAATCCCGCCTCCACGTGGGCCACCGGAATGTGCAGTTTCACAGCCGCAAGGGCCCCGGCCAGGGTGGAATTCGTGTCGCCATAGACCAGCACCGCGTCAGGGCGCTCGTACAGGATGACACGCTCAACCTCGGCAAGCATGCGGCCAGTCATCTCGCCATGCCCACCGCCATGGATACCCAGCGAATAGGCGGGTTCGACCATGCCCAGTTCCTGGAAGAACACATCCGACATGTTGGCGTCGAAGTGCTGGCCGGTGTGCACCAGCACTTCGGTCAACCGCTGGCTCGTGCGTATGGCGTCAGAAACGACACTGGCCTTGATGAACTGCGGGCGAGCCCCCAAGACCGTGAGAATTTTCTTCAAGATGCTTTGCTCCAGAGTACCAGGCTGGGCCAGAACATGAGTTGCGTGAGCATTCGGTTGTTCGAGCTGGCCAGGGATCCAAGTTGAGAATAGTTTTTCGCGATGAATGCGGTGGCCTGCTGGTCCGCGCTCTGGCTGAGCCGATAGATCTGCATGCCCAGCTCACTCAATGGCGCCTGGTACCGACCCCAGGCGATGAACCCACCTGTGGCAAAGCTGTCAGTGAGGCCCCAAGGGGGGGTGCCGGATCGGCAGACTCCCGTGCCATTGTCGTAGGCCACCCGGTACCACCCATTGCTTCCATCCCAGAAGTTGGTGAACAAGGGATAGGTGGAGTCGTGGTTCCACAACACCCCCAACAACTGGACAGCAAAGGCCTGCGGCAATCCCGCGGCTGGCAGGTCGCCCGGTGCCAGTCGGAAAACCTTGAGCATGGCGTCACGATGTTGCTCGATAGCGTCCAGCGCAGTCACCAGTCGTCGGGCGTGGCTGAAATCCCATCCGAGCGACTCGACCAGCGGCACCTGGTCGGCAGGCAGATTCAACTTGGCAGACTGTCCGGGCGAGCAATTGGCGGGTGGCGAATCGCCGTCATAGCCGGCATAACGACTGTCCGCATGGCGCCGCCAAAAGCCGCGGTCCAGATCGCCCCCAAGGGCGGTTGCACCCCCTGGCAGCTTCACGGGTTGCAGGCTGAGGCGGCTTCGCATCAGGCGCAAGAAGCCCGAGACCGAGGCTCGCGCTCCGCTGGTCAACCAGCCATCTGGCAGGTAGGCCACCAGCGCCGGTCGGCGGGCCATCAGTCCTGCCAACTCCGCGTAAAGGTCGATCGCCCACAGATCCAGATCGGTGAAGAACAACCGGGAGGAGCCGTCCTTGATCAAGGATGGCGCCGCTTCGGTACGCTCGGGCAGGCCCTTGACCGCAGCGCTGTGTTCCAAACGCACCAAATGGTCAGCCAATGTTGCCACCACCCGCTGGGTGAAGACTTTCTCTTCCGGGGATTCGCCAAGCCGGCCGGCGATTCGTGACGCCAGGGCCAGGAACTGCAGGCTGTCGAGAACGACCTCCTTGCCCTTCAGCTTGTTGATATCGTTGCAGACGCGACCACCACGGCAGATCCAGCCTTTGCCGCCGTCAGGCAGGCCGACCTGGGCATCGAGAACAGGCAGCAACATGGCGGCCAGGGCAACCAGCCGGTCGCCGCGCTCGCAGCGCACGGCCATGTCCACTAGCGCCTGGAGATAGCCCTGCAGGTCATAGAGCGCATATGCATCACCGTCTGCCAGCGCCCTGCGCTGAACCATCTCCCGCGCCATGAAAGTCTGGCCCTCTCGGTCCCAAAGCACCCAGACCCGAGACTCCAGCGGGCCGCCGCAGCGCGACTCGGGCGCGGGGCTCGGGGCCGCAGCTCGGGCCGGGGTTGTCAGACCGAGCAGGATCGCCCCTGCGGCCACCCCAGCGATCATCAAGCGAGCAATGACGCGTAGAGCTTGCATAGCTTGGCTTCCTCAATGGTCCAGCGATAGCGTTCGAGAACCGCCCGCCTGCCCCGCGCGCCCATCTCCTTCGCCGCATCGGGCTCGGCCAGGAGGGCATCGATCGCACCTGCGATCTCGGCCGGTTTCAAGGGGTCCGCGCACCGGCCCGCACCCGACTCGGCGAGCAACGACCTCCACAGTGGGAAGTTCGAAGCCAGCACCGGCAAGCCCGCCGACATGTACTCGAACATCTTGTTCGGTTGCGCATCGACATGGTTGGGTTCAGGGTGGAAGAACAGCAGGCCTGCGCGAGACTCGGCCATGATCTCTCTTACCGCCGCTCTGCTGACAACCCCGCGGTAGTCGACCTTGGCCCATCCCGGCAGTGCCCGCAATTCAGCCTCGGTGGACGCACTCTCGAAAGGCCCAGCGAGGATCAGTCGCACATCGATGGCCTCAAGTGCCCGCACCACTTCCACGGCGCCCCGGATGCGACCGATTCCGCCGATATAGCAAACGGTGCGAGCATCACCTTTGGGGTTCACGGGCGACTCAAGCTCGGACTGCAGCGGATAGTTGTTGATGTCCACACTCTGCGGGTTCAGCTCGGCAAACCGGCGAGCGATGTGGGGCGTGGCCGCCACCACCGCCGAGAGGCGCCGCGCCGAGAAGTTCTCGAAGCACTCAAAGGACCAGGCCACAAGCTTGCGAAGCCACGGACGAATCCAGTACTTGCTGAGCACCGCGCGAGGTACGTCCTCATGGGTGTCATACACCACCTTGGCGCCACCCCATTGCAGCAACAGCCCCACGGGCAGCAACTCCGGATCGTGAAAGTGATAGACCGACGCCCGCAGGCCCCTGGCCAGGCGCCACATGCGCCAAGGCTGCACCAGCATGCGCTTGAAACGCCCGGAAACTGTGCCAATGTCGTGCACCGAGATGCCCTTGACCACCTGGTTGCCATGGCCATCGCCAACCAGCAGGTGAACGTCATAGCCATGGCCCGACAAGCTGGCGCATTCCTTCTGGAAGATGCGCACGTCGGTGCGCTGGTGCACTGAAGTGAGGTGTGCCACCCGCGTTGAATCGGACATGTGATCAGGAGTACACGTTGACACGCCGGCCAAGCACCCTCTCAGCCACGCCCTGCGCCTTCTTCAGCAGCCTGTAGCGGCTATCCCAAGTCTTGTAGTCGGCATGGCCGTGATTGGTCGCGGTCATGAATTCGTCAAACTGCGCGCGGGTGATACGCAGCTTCTTGCAGAAGTAGGAAATGTCAATCTCCAGCTCCTTCGGGTCGTATAGCGGCTCGGCAAGCTTGACCATCGCTTCGTCGCGCGTCATCTGCCCCGAGACGATCAGGCTGGCCAGGTGAGGGCGACGCTTGTCATACCCGAACTTGACCGGCAGGTAGTGGTTCTGAAATAGCTTGGTGAACAAGGACTCACCATGTTTGCGCCCGTAGGAGCGCCAGCCGCAGGTGCTCTCCAGCTCCGCGATGGCCATTTCCTTGTTGTAGGGCATGAAGTTCAGCGGCCGCGCCGTGCGCATCTTCTTGATGAAGGGGTACCAGACGTAGTACTCGAGAAAGCTGACGGTGCTGTAGGTCTTCAGCGGTCTCTCCCCAAACCGGCGATGGATATCCCTCAGGTTGATGGCATCCATGGCCGGCCCATGCCATGCCTGGGGGAAGATGCCCTCGGTGGCAATGTTGCCGCCCGACAGCACGGTGCGTATTCCGTTGCGGGTCGCAAAGTGATAGAGGCTGGCGAAGAACACATGGTCCTGGGGAACATCCTGGTTCGCGATGCCGGCCCGCAGGTAGGCCAGGTGCAAATCACGCATCTCCTCCCAGTCCACCACATGGGTATGGAGGTCAAGCCCGCAGTGGTTGACGATCTTTTCGATGTTGGCCACAGCCAGTTCGCTGTTCCAGCCGGCATCAACGTGGACCACCAAGGGTCGCAGGCCCCACTCGCGAACCTTCAAGGCCAGGTACGAACTGTCCACACCGCCACTCAGGCCAAGGATGCAGTCATAGTCACGCCCCTTGCCATCGGCCCGGATCTGCGCCGCCTGGGCCTCCCAGCGCCGTGCGCCTTCTTCGTTCGGAAACCAGTTGCGCCGCGTGACGGTATCGAACTCATTGCAGTGATTGCACACGCCATGGGCATCGAAGGTGATCAATGGATCGCTGGTGTCCATCACGCAGCGAGAGCAGACTTGATAGGGTTTCATTTAGGTGGCGGGCTGCGGAGCGCGCAGCATTGGAATCAATGCAATGAGCATCATCAAGAGCAGATAGCCGTGCGAGGTCAAGGTGACCCCAAAGCCCGACTGCACAAAGATGACCGAGAAGAACATCAGCGTGGCAATGAACGGTAGACGCACACCCCTGGGCAGCAGCCGAATGCGTGAGACTGGCAGATCAATGAATTTCAAGGCCAGCACCGACGGCAACAATCCCATCCATCCGAAGTACAGGTAGTTCGAAAAGATGAAGGCCGTTGGGGTGGTGACGGACTCGATGGTCACCGAATCCTTGCGCCCCAGGTACTCCAGAGCAATCAGGTTGGTCCAGTCCACGGTCTGACCTATGCCCATTGCCGCCATCAGTCCAACAGTACCCCGGGTGTCGGCGTATTCAACATACCAACCCGAGATCAGCAACGGCAACAAGAAAATGCGCTCGCCAATGGACTCCACGTACTCGAATGCCGTGGCCTCGTTGCGGCCCTGCTCGCGCAGAAAGGAGATCAGCATGGGCACGATCAGGATCAGCGCAAAGCCCGCCAGCAAGGGTTTGACGCCCATTCGGAGGCGATTGCGCACAAACGCAAACAAGATCCCGACCACGGCAAGGTTGGCCAAGCCAACCCGGGCCCCGGTGATCAGGAGGTAGAAGGCCAGAAACAACAGCACGGAACCAACTGTTGCCCAGCGCCGCCAACCACGCAGTTGGGCACTGCGCACCATCAACAGGGTAAACGCCAAAGGGCACAGCGACGAGAACCCCACCAGGTACAGGTACTGGAGTGCCCGGTTGTCGAGCAGCTTCAGCGAGTCCTCTCGCAGTTGCGCCGCATTGTCGGGATCGAAGAGCACGCCATACAAGCCTGTTGACTTCAGCGGCACATTCATTAGGTACCAGACTGAAATCATGCCCAAGAAGACCAAGACCCACCGCAAGCCTGCCTTGCTGCCGGCCAGACCGCCCGACTGCCCCGGCAAGCCAGAAGGCAGGATGTCCGCCAGCTTCGGGGGGCTTGAGAACAGCAAGTTCAGGGTCATGCCAGACATCACAAAGACGGCGCAATAGTTCAGCGCCGTGATCGCATAGGGGGAGAAATCCTCGATCTGATCACTCAGCAATGCCGACGGCAGGATATAGACCAGCGTGGCAAGCAACATCACCCATGTCGACGGCAACAGGAAAAGCGCTCTCCGCCAGACCCAAGCCAACACAAACATCGATGCGATCAAGGTGATCGCTATGAACAACGCTGCGGACATCGTTAGGTTGCTTGCGTGTCGGCCGCCGGGCGGTTGGTGAGCTGGAAACCACGGCCCGGTCATTGCCAGCCAGCCCTGGTGGCAATCTCTGACGTCACTCGCGCCAATCAAGAGAAGCCTGTGATTTTACCATTGCAAGCGCACAGCGCTGCCGCCTGGAACCCCCACCCGGGGTTGGCCAAGCCCTCACGCGCTGCGATGTCTACAACTTCGATGTGCCTTACAAGCGCAATCCGGACGGGTAATTGATCAGCACGGCACGGTGTTTGCCATGGAAGACAAACATGCTCCCGGCGCTGACGGCCGAGGCCCCGGCCTCACGCACCGCCTGCTCCAGATGCGCCACTGTCCCGGCACCGCCACACGCCACAACAGGTACTGATGTCAGACGCGCCACAGTGCGAATCAGATCAAGGTCGTAGCCCGCCATCGTGCCGTCGCGATCCACGCTGTTGAGGAATACCTCACCCGCTCCAGCCTTCACCACCGCATGAACATGCTCGTCCAACTTGAGCTTGGTTTCTTCGGTCGCCGAGGAGGCAACGACCTTGTACCCCCCCAGCAATGTCTTCTTGACATCAATGGCGGCAACCACCGCCTGGCTGCCGAAGACCATGGCCGCCTCGCTCAGGATCTGTGTGGATCGCGTGGCCGCCGTGTTGATCACGACTTTCTCCACGCCAGAACGAATCAACCGGCGAACCTGGTCGAGGGTGCTGATGCCGCCGCCATAGGCGACCGGCATGAAGCACTCGCCAGAGATCTCGGCGATCAACTCGTAGTTGGGTTCCCTGCCCTCACGCGACGCATCGATGTCAAGCACCACAAGTTCGTCAACCTCCTTCTCGCTGAAGATGCGCACCGCGTTGACCGGGTCACCCACATAGATAGGATCCTTGAACTTGCGGGTCTTGACCAACCCATGACCTCGTACCAGCAAACAGGGAATGACGCGCGCACGATACATGGTCAAGCTCCGTGAACGAAATTGTTCAAGAGGCGCTTGCCATAGCGGTGACTCTTCTCGGGGTGGAACTGAACGCCGGCTATGTTGCCGCGGGCCACGCCAGCGGCAAAGCTCAGCCCATACTGGCAACGCAGCATCACGTCGTCTTCATGGTCTGGCTGCATGTAATAGCTGTGCACGAAGTAGAAGCGAGTCTCCTGGTCAAAATCACGCGTCAGGGCATGCCCCTCGCGCACCGGCGCGGCTTGGTTCCATCCCATGTGTGGCACCCTCAGTCCGGGAAAATCGGGAAAGCGCTTGACGCTCATCGGAAGCCATCCCAGGCCAAGCTCAGTGCCCTCTTCGCTCCCCCGACCCAACATCTGAGCTCCGACACAAATGCCGAGCAGGGGCACCCTGTCGCCAATCACGCGCTGCTCGAGCAAGGGAACCAGGCCGCTGGTGCGCAAATTGCGCATGCAAGCGTCGAAATGGCCGTTTCCTGGCAGCACGATCCGATCCGCAGCGGCCACCCGGTCAGGGTCTGCTGTGATCACGCATTCGGCACCCAGTCGCTGCAACATGTTGGCCACAGCGGCGAGGTTGCCGATGTCGTAGTCAATGATGGCGATCACAAGGATTTTCCCTGGCTGAATCGATAGGACAGGTAGAGGTAGACAACGTACATGGCACTGTAGCCAGCACTGTAGGTGAGCAATGCGCCATTCAGTTCTGCGGGCATCAGCAGCGCTGCCAATGCCACCCCCAGCAAGCAGACCTGCCACACCAGATCGACGTGCTGCTTGCCCGCGACATACATCATGTAGCTGAGCGGACTGGCCACAAACCTCAGGGCGAACATCGGCAGCAACCAGGTTGCTATGGTACCGGCCGCTCGCCACCGTTCGCCGAATGCGAACGCGAACAACCACTCGTTGCTCAAGGCAAGGGCCACGACACCCAGGATCGAACCCGCCACGAGCACGCCCATGGTCTGAAGGTACTCAGGATGACACTCGCCACGCTCACGCCACGCAGACGAAGCCCGGCGCTTGAAGACATCCAGCACCGCAGCACCAAGCAAGGCGATGGGCGCTCCCAGGGTACGCAGGGCCAGCGACAACAACCCCGCCGCCTCTGCGCCGAAGCGCCCGGCCACCAGCATGGAAGGCAATTGGCTGGCGGCGGTGTTGATGGTGTCGGCCGGCAATGACAGCATTGGCAGCCGACGGTGCCGTTCAAGGTAGCCTCGCACCGCGCCGGCCCCTGGCCATCGGCCAGGGGGCATGAGTTGCGCCGCCCAAAGCAGCCCGATGGCCGCGCCTGCACCGTGTGCAAAGCCCAAACTAGACGCAGTGGGCCACATTTGGCCGGCAATGATCTGCATGCCCGTGATGGCCACCGCCTGGGCGATGCGCATTCGGCCCAGTTCGGCAAAGGCACCGTTCGCGGCCGCCCACGATTGCCAAGACTGTGCAAGCGCCAATGTGGCAGCCACCGGCGCTGCAGCCCAAATCAGGGAAGTGGGCACACCAGACAGCCAGGCCGGAGACCACGCCACCACCACCAGGGTGATGGCCAGCGTGGTGACGGACGCCAACGCCACGCACAAGAACACTGCCCACAAGCCCGCCCGGCGCGGCTCGCCATCAGCCTCTATGGCCAGCGCAACCTCATAGCGCCCAGTGACCACCACGGCGGCTGTGGCCACCACACCCAACCACGCAAAAAACACTCCGAACTGACTGGGCGCATAGATTCGGGCCAGCACCAGCGAGCCGAGCAAAGGGACGGCCTGCGCCATGGCCGTACCAGTCAGCACGACGACAACACTGCGCCAGAATCTGGTGGATGTCAAAGTGAGAAACCTGTGGGTCTGAAAGCACGCCCCGCCATGGGTCGCGGCAAACTCAAGGCCGGCTCGCCAACCAGAGGCGCTCAATGTCTGGCGCCAATGTTCGGACATAGCTGGCCGTGAGATGGTTGGTGTCACGGTAGACAACCTGCCACGGCGGGCCCCCCAACACCACCGGGCATTCTCCATCAGGGCAGATTCTTGGGCTCAAGTCCCACACCACTGCCCTGGCCTCGCGAGCAGCTTCCAGGTCCAAGGTGGGGCTGGACATGGCCTCGTGCAAAGGCAAGCTGCATTGATCCACCTTGCTGGCCGAGTACAGGCAATCCATGATGTCGGGCCTGGGCCTGGGCGTGTCGCGAAGTACCACCACCTCAATGCCGACCTGCTGAAGCCGCTGGACCACGCGCACCAACCCCTCCCGCCAGCGGACCTGAGCCTCACGCCCGCGCAGCAACCGTCCGCTGACCGTGTCGACAAGCCAAAGCGGCTCATCGATCAGGTTGGACAGGATCACCCGGCGCGGCGGGTCGCGGAGCAAGCGCTCCATCACCTCAGAGCGCCAGGCATCGCATTGCGCAAAGACTCCGCGGGCCACCTGGTTCCAGATGGACACATCAACCGCCGGACAGCTCGACTTCGTCCAGGCCACCAAGCGAACGTGCTGCCTCCGTCCCACTTCATCCAGTGCAGGAAACCACTGTGCCGCATGCGAATCCCCAAACAGCACGACCCGCTCAGCCGCTTCGGTGTCACCGAATTCGCAAGGCCCCGAATGCAGGGCCTCCAGCGCAAGGTGGCACCCTTTGCCATAGGTGGTGGGCAAGTCCTGTTCGACAACACCCTGCGCTGGCAACTGCGCGCCCAGGGCACTGGCCCCGGGTTTGAGCGCCAGCAACTCTCGGCCGCTGTTGACGGACATGGCCCGCAGACCGAAACCGGCCATGGCGACACAAGAACTTGCGATCAAAGCAAGCACCAGTATCCGACGCGCGGACCAATCCTGAGCCCATTGGAATCGGGCCGGTGATTCGACGAAGCGCCACGAAGCTTCTGCCACGACCAGCGACAAGGCCAGACAACCCCATGCAACCTCTGCACTGGCCGGGCCCAGCAGGTGCCGGCCCAGAATCATGAGCGGCCAGTGCCAGAGGTAGATTCCGTAGGATCTGGCGCCCAGGTACTGAATGGGCCGCCAGGCCAAGGCCCTGGCCACCAGGCTCAACGGTTGCCAGCGGGCCGCCGCAATCACCGAGGCCGCACTCAGCACAGGCCACAGTGTGATCAGTCCTGGATGGCGCGTTTCCTCGGAGAACGTCCAACCCGCTCCTGCTATGCAGACGAGGCCCAGACCGGCCATCAGTTCCCCCAGCCAAGGTCTTCGGTGCGACTCTGACTCGCCCGGCCAAGCCATCGCCAGCCCTGCCCCGACCAGCAGTTCCCAGAAACGCGCCGGTGAGGCAAAGAAGGCCAGTGTCATGTTGACCTGGGCAAGCCAGACACCGTAGACCAGAGAGGCCACGGCCAGCGAAATGGCCGACCATGCCAGCCAGCGGCGCCTTGACGAGGAACCTGGCGGACACAGGCCCAAGACCACCAACGGCCAGACCAAGTAGAACTGTTCTTCAACCGCGAGTGACCAGAAGTTCAACAAGATGCCGAGCTTGTTTTCGTCCCATCGCAGGTAGTTGGTGGCCCGCAAGACATAGAGCCAATTCACCGAGTAGTAGGCGGACCAAAAGATGTCGCTTCCCAGCTTCTTGCGCGAGTACTCCGACAGCCACAAGCCTGCCGTGGCACAAAAGGACAGCAACAGCAGTGCTTGGGGAAGCAGACGCCGAGCCCGACGCATCCAGAACCCCAGCAACGCCTGCAAGCGGCTCGGCGCCGCAGCAGACTGTTGAACAAGGGTGAGGGTGATGAGGTACCCGGAGATAACAAAGAATACGTCAACACCCACATACCCTCCAGGCATCGCTGCCGGAAAGTAGTGGTAGAGAACGACCATCGCAATCGAAATCGCGCGCAGCCCTTCTATGTCGCGGCGGATGTTCAAGACCTTGGCCTGTAGCGGCACTTGAGTCCGTGGAGCAGCAGGCCTGTGGTCAAGCAGGCAGCAATCGGCGAAGTCAATGGGCGGACGTCACGAGGACATTGGCAAGACACCACGCGCATCGGGGGTCTTGCCAAACAACGCTGCCGCACCGCCCTCAGAGGCCTGCCGCGGCGCGCAGCGCCTGGGCTTTGTCCGTGCGCTCCCAGCTGAACTCGGGCTCTTCACGGCCGAAGTGGCCGTAGGCTGCCGTCTTCTCGTAGATCGGGCGCAGCAGGTCCAGCATCTGGATGATGCCCTTGGGCCGCAGGTCGAAGTGCTCTTGTACCAGCGCCGCCAGCTTCTCGTCGCTGAGCACGCCCGTGCCTTCGGTGTAGACGGTCACGTTCATGGGCCGGGCCACGCCGATGGCGTAGGCGACCTGGATCTGGCATTGCTTGGCCAGGCCGGCGGCCACGATGTTCTTGGCCACGTAGCGGGCGGCGTAGGCGGCTGAGCGGTCGACCTTGCTGGGGTCTTTGCCGCTGAAGGCACCGCCGCCGTGCGGGCAGGCGCCGCCGTAGGTGTCGACGATGATCTTGCGGCCGGTCAGGCCGCAGTCGCCTTGCGGGCCGCCGATGACGAAGCGCCCGGTGGGGTTGATCAGGTACTTGGTGTCCTGCAGCCATTCCTTGGGCAGCACGGGCTTGATGATCTCCTCGATGATGGCTTCGGTGAAGCTGGCCTTCATCTTGGTGGAGGTCTCGCTCTGGTCGGGGCTGTGCTGGGTGGAGAGCACCACGGTGTCGATGCTGTGGGGCTTGCCGTCCACGTAGCGCATGGTGACCTGGCTCTTGGCGTCCGGGCGCAGGAAGGGCAGGCGGCCGTCCTTGCGCAGCTGGGCCTGGCGCTCCATCAGCCGGTGGGCGTAGTAGATGGGCGCGGGCATGAGCTCGGGCGTTTCGTCGCAGGCGTAGCCGAACATCAGGCCCTGGTCGCCGGCGCCGATGTTGAGGTGGTCGTCGCTGGCGTGGTCCACGCCCTGGGCGATGTCGTTGCTCTGCTTGTCGTAGGCCACCAGCACCGCGCAGCCTTTGTAGTCGATGCCGTACTCGGTGTTGTCGTAGCCGATGCGCTTGATGGTGTCGCGCGCGACCTGGATGTAGTCGACGTGCGCGTTGGTGGTGATCTCGCCGGCCAGCACCACCAAGCCGGTGTTGGTCAGGGTTTCGGCGGCCACGCGGCTGCGCGGGTCTTGCGCGAAGATCGCGTCCAGGATCGCGTCGGAGATCTGGTCTGCGACCTTGTCGGGGTGGCCCTCGGAGACGGACTCGGAGGTGAAGAGGAAATCGCTGGACATGTGGGGCTCCATTCAAGGTGGTGGGTTGACGCGTCGCAAACTCTTGCGGAGCCCGGCGAACGCTTTAGCAGGATTTGTGAATCGCCCTGCAAGTAGTTCGATAACTCGGCGATGGGGTGATTTTAGGGGCAGATTTCTATGCTTCCACTTGGCTGTGTATGGGCTGCACAACCAGGCGCACACCCAAGGCCGCGCAAACGCGGCTCACTGTGTCGAAGCGGGGGGCACTCTCCGGGCGAAGCGCTTTGTACAAGCCCTCGCGCGTGAGGCCCGCGCTCTTGGCGATTTCAGTCATGCCACGTGCCCGCGCGATGTCGCCGAGTGCGGCAGCCAAAAGTGAAGGATCGTTCTCTTCAAGAACGGCGGTCAGGTATGCAGCCACATCGTCGTCGCTGGACAGGTACTCAGCGGCGTCGAAATCTGGCAGCTCGGAAACCTTGATCTTCTTGGGCATGGTTCAGTCCTCAAACGAGTTCGCCAAGTCAATGGGCCGCGTGATGTCGGCTTGCTGCGTCGATTTGTCGCCGCCACCGAGCATCACGATTTACGTCACTGCTTGGTGGTTCCGTCTTTCAGGCCCTTGAGCCAGTCGGAGAACACGTCAAGGCGTTTTGCCGTGAAGGCCGTACACGGATTGCAATCGAACGATTACACATGAGCAAGTTCATATTTCGCTGACCACATCGGGCTGACTTCGGCTATTGACAGGCGAAAGCAACACTTTCACGTCTGGCTAGACTAGACTAACTACCCATCAAGGAGAACCGCCATGCCACCTATCAATATGCTGCAAGCCAAGTCCTCGCTGTCGCGCTTGGTGGAGACCATCGAACAAGGTTTGGAGCGCGAAATCATCATTGCCCGCAATGGTCGCCCAGCGGCCAAGCTTGTGCCCATGGACAACGTGCCGGCCGGCAAGCGCATCGGCGTCGCCAAAGGAAAATTCAAGGTGCCGGACAGCATTGACGCGCACAACGATGAGGTTGCACGCATGTTCCTGGGCGGGCAATCTTGAACATCCTGCTCGATACGCACGTCGCTCTGTGGGCGATCACCGACAGCCCGAAGCTGCCAAAGAAGGCGCGCGAGATGATCGACTCGCCCAGGTCGACGGTATGGATCAGCGCCGCGACGGTCTGGGAGATTGCCATCAAGCACAGCCTGGGGCGAGGCGAGATGCCCGTGTCCAGCCAGGATGCGCTGCGCTACTTCCGCGAATCCGGCTACCGTTTCTTGCCCATCGAGCCCGAGCATGCAATAGCTATCGAAGACTTGCCGGCGCATCACGCCGATCCGTTCGACCGCATCCTGGTCGCGCAGGCCCTTAGAGCCGATGCGGCTCATCACGCATGACCGGGTGGTGGCACTCTACAGCGACACCATCATCGAGATCTGAAGCAACCGGTGCGGGAATGGCGCTGCGGGCCAGCTCAGCGTTGGTTGTGATCTCACCGGCCAACACCACAAGAGCGGTGGTTGATGGCGAGGGGGCTTCAAAGCCAGCCATGTTGCGATTATGTTGTTAATATCGACTTTAAACTCGCTTTAGCAACAGACTCCATCCCGTGAAGCTCCCCACTCAAGCTGCTGCCGCCGCAACCCACGAGCAAAAGGTGCTGCGCCTCGCACGGCGGCGCAAGCTGCTGCGTGCCCGCGACCTGGCGCAAGAGGGGCTGCCCACCATCACCCTGACTCGGCTGGTTCAGGCCGGCCAGCTCGAACGCGTGGCACGCGGCCTGTACGGTATGCCCGGCGCGGTTGTCCACGAGCACCGGTCGCTGGCCGAAGTCTCGGTTCGAGTTCCCAAGGGCGTCGTGTGCCTGCTGTCCGCGCTCAGGGTGCATGGCATTGGCACCCAAGCGCCGTTCGAGGTTTGGCTGGCCATTCCGCACCACATGGCGGCGCCGCGGCTGGACCAACCTGCCCTGCGCACCGTGCGCATGTCAGACCAGACCCTGGCCGATGGCGTAGTCAGGATCACGGTCGATGGCGTCAAGGTGCCGGTCTTCAACGCCGCCAAGACGGTGGCCGACTGCTTCAAGTTTCGCAACAAGATCGGGCTCGACGTTGCGCTCGAAGCCCTTCGTGATGGCTGGGCCCAACGCAAGTTCACGATGGATGATCTTTGGCGTCACGCCACACACGCCCGCGTGGCCAACGTGATGCGCCCCTACATCGAGGCCATCACCGCATGAGTGCAAACCGCGCCGCCTCCATTCGGGCACGCCTGAAGCAGCACGCCGCAGAGTCGAAGCAGGATTTCAACCTGACCCTCACTCGCTTTGGCCTGGAACGCCTGCTGTACCGGCTTTCCGTTTCCGACCATGCGGGCAACTTCCTGCTCAAGGGCGCCCTGCTCTTCCAACTCTGGTACGGGCACCCCCACCGGCCCACACAGGATGCTGACCTGCTGGGCTTCGGGCCAGACGACGTGCCCACCCTGGTTGAGATGTTCAGGTCCGTCGCGGAGATACCGGTGGACGACGGCATCGTGTTTGATCCCGCCACGACCAAGGGCTCCGAGATCAGAAAGGACGCGGGCTACGGCGGCGTCCGGATTGACCTTCGGGCCACGCTGGACGGCGCGCAAATCGCGCTGCAGGTTGACATCGGCTTTGGCGACGCGGTCACACCCGGCGCCCAAGCCGTCACCTATCCGACCCTGCTGCCCGACGTGCCCGGCCCGATGCTGCGGGCCTATCCCAAGGCGACGGTGGTGGCCGAGAAGACACACGCCATCGCCGCCACCTTTGCGCGCCGCCAAACCGCCGTACCCGAAGTGCTGCCCATCGGCTTCAGCGAGGTTTTCGCTCAAGACGCCCCAAAGCAGTTGCAGTGGCGCGCATTCCTCAACCGCAACCGTCTCGATGCCCTGGATCTCTCGGCCGTCCTGCTGTTCGTGCGGACCCGCCTCCAGGCCGTCGACTTCCCGCACCGGTGACAGGGGTCAGGCCACGGCTGCGCATGGCTTTCCTGATCTCGATCACCAGGCCCGTTTTGATCTTGAGTTTTGGGTTAAGGGCAAATTCAGTTCGACGATGTCAGCAAACGCGCGCCGTTGACCTTGGCGGCTGCCTTGTCAAAAGTCCACAACGGCTGCTCGCCAGCCTGGACGGCCAAGGCGATGTGCAGGCAATCTGCAAAATCGGCCGAGTCTTTTCGGAACAGTTGCAGGGCAACCTCCAACGCCCGTTCTGATTCCAGGGTGAGCTCGGCTGCAGAGAAAAGACTCGACAACGTCAAGAGCACATCTGCCTTGGCGAAGCCGAAGCGGGACCGCAAGACCCACACGAGTTCCAGAACCACGGTGACGGGGATGAACAGCGTCTGCCCTTCGTCCACGCAGCGTTTGATCAGCCGCCACGCGGCCGCGAGTTGGCCGGGGTCGTCCGCAACGATGTAGCGAACCAGGATGTTGGTGTCCAGCGCCGGCATGGCTCAGCGCCAGGGGTTCATGTCCTCAACGCGTATGCGCTTGCCCTTCGGGGCCTTGAGCATGCCAGCCAGGTCAAGAACGGACTGGGTCTTGGCCCGAACGATGATGGTGCCATCCGGCATGGCCGACCACACCAGCCGGGTGCCGGGCACGGCGTGAACCAGTGCGCGGATGTCGGCCGGCACCGTTGTTTGGCCTTTGGCGGTGATGCTGGATTCAGCCATGGCAAGCTCCTTACTTTCGGAGCGATTGTAATGTGCCGCCAGTGCGCGTGCCCGTGGCTTTCAGCGTCAACAGAAAGGCAGGTATGCGCCCGAACTTGTGGTGCTGGCGGTGTTCGACACTGCTGGATTCCCGCCTGCGCGGGAATGACGGTTGAGGCACGGGAATGACAGTGGTGGTGCGGGGATGACGCACACAGGGGCAGAACCGCTTGAAGAATGACCAGGCGCTCAGACGCCGCCACGTTTCTCAAATTGGGCAAAGATGTCGGCCATCGCGGCGGCTAACAACCGGTTGCCGTATTGGCTGACAACCTGGGCGGCAGCGGCGTTGCCCAGCATCGCTGCATCGGCCACCTTGTGCCCGTGGGTGACGGCGTAGAGGAAGGCGCCGGCAAACATGTCGCCCGCGCCATTGGTGTCCACCGCCTTGACGCTGACGGCTGGCACCGTTGTGCGCTCGTCCCCTTGAATGACGATGCAGCCTTGCGGGCCACGGGTCAAGCAAACTGTTTGGGCCAGCTTGCTGAGTGCGCCACAAATGGTGCTGAGCTCATGGGTGCCACACCAGACTTGGGCTTCTTCTTCGTTACAGAACAAGTAGCTCAAGTCTTGCCCGACGATGGCGTCCAGACCCGGTTTGCAGAACTTGATCATGCTCACGTCGCTCAAGGTGGTGGCCAATGCCACCCCGGCGTCTTTGGCAATCTGCCGGCCTTTGAGCGCGGCCTGAAGGCCGCTGGGTGAAGCGGCCAGGTAGCCTTCCATGTAGTAGACCTTGGAGCGGGCAATGTCTTGCGCGTGCAGGGCCATTTCATCCAACTCTGCGGTTGCACCCAGGTAGGTGCACATGCTGCGCTCGGCATCTGGCGTGATCAAGACCATGCAACTGCCGGTCTGGCCGTCTTGCGGCTGGGTGTGGGTGAGGTTGGTGGCCACGCCGTTGTTGGACAAATCTTGGGTGTAGAACTGCCCCAGTTCGTCGTTGGCAACGCGGCAGGAATAGAACGCCTTGCCGCCCAATTGCGCGAGTGCCACGACGGTGTTGCCGGCTGAGCCGCCACCGGTTCTGCGAGAGGCTTGGCCAGCCACGTGCTGAAGAAGCTCGGCGCGGCGCGGGCCGTCAATCAGCGTCATGTGGCGCTTGTCGACGCCCATGCGTTGAAGCTGCGCGTCGGTCACTTCAAATTCGGTGTCCACCAGGGCGTTGCCAATGGCGTAGAGGTCGAGGGTTTTCATAGATTGGCAATGATGCTCGGGGGGGAATGGATCGGGTGGGTCAGAACTCAGGCACCCATGTTTGGCGCCATTGTCTGGCACCAGAGCTGACATTCATGCGTGCCTGGACGGTGGCCGGCGTTCCATGGACGCGGCCTCGCTTGCGTACAGCAGACCCTCCTGCCAAAGCGTGCCCATGGCCTGCAGGGTGTCTTTGGGGATTCTGTCGTCAAGCCGGGCATCGGCAAGGGCCTTGGTCATGCCGGCGGCAATGCGCTCAAGAACCCGGGCTGGGGTGCCAACGCCACAAACATCTCGGCCAAAGGCGAGCAGCTCAGATGTCACAGGGTAGGCCTTGGTCTTGTCCTTGGCAAAGAGCCTGAGCGCCAGCGTTTTGTCCTCTAGGTCTTCGCCGCCATTGAGCCTGGCGTATTTGTAGATGGCGGTGGTCACCACGTCGAACATGGGTGCCAGGCGGATATCGCTAACGTCGTTGTACAGGACACCATAGTTCTTCAGGTGGCCATCACCATTGCGCACCATGACCGAGAAGGCCACCTGCTCATAGAACTTCTGCAGATCTGGCGTCGACAGGCCCAACAGCTTGAGAACCTCGGCAATCGCCTGGTAGCTGCCTTGGTACTCGATCAGACAACGTATCGCGCACACGCAGGCCCATCAACGACGCAATGTCTTCAAACCCCAGCCGGCTTTGGGTGCCTGCGCCGTTTTCAGTGAGATCGAAGCGATCTATGAGCAGCATCTGCCCATCCACCGAGAGATCAAAGGTCGGTACGCTGATGCCGGCGGCCTTGGCGGCACTGAGGCACACGAACTCATTGGCCGCCAGCCCAGGATATGACTCAGAGCCGATTTTGATGATCACGTTTGGCACAGGGATCGTGGCCCGGTCTGGCACCATGATCTTGGGCTGCATGCCGGCAATGCCGATGCCGGTGGAGAGATAGGCATCCACCATCTGATCGAAGACGTCACCACTGAGCCGGGTGTTGAGCAGGGTTTCGCGTGAAATCGAACGGGCTCTTTGAGGCGCATTGGCGCCAGGCAGGGCGAAGCCAAGCCGACCAATTCCGTTGTCACCCATGAGCGCCAGCAGGTGCATGAGCGTCAGTTGCTGCTTGGGGTAGGCCTCGCGAATGCGTTGGAAAAGATACCCCTCAGGGATGTTCTGGTCCATCACCGGAAACAGCGCATTCGATGTGTAGACCAGCTTTTCTGGCGGCATCAGCAGCCCCACAGATTGGCGCTCGTGCTCGGACGCATAGGAGAACGACATCTGTGACGCGTGCGCGAGAGCCCCCACGTGCCGGCCGCAGAGCGACACCAGGAGAAGCTTGAGCTTCTCTGGCAGCAGCTCAGGCATCGTCGCCTCCGAACCGGGCCGCCATCTCCTCCATGGTCGGCAGGCCACAGCTCTCCAAGCGAATGCACAGGTTCATGGCCCGCAGGATGTCAAACAACGAGGAGACCTCCACGTCTTCCCCCCGCTCCAGGCGATGGAGCACGTTGCGGCTTCGGCCGGAGTCGCGCGCAATGTGGATGGCCTTCAGGCCCAGCTGGGTTCTGGCCGCTTTGATGGCTGGGCCCAGATCGCTGGCGAGCTTAATTTTGTCCTTCATATGAAACATATTATGCTCATTTCAACGAAACGTCACGAATATGAATCATTCTCCGATGTCACTGACCGGCACCAGCCTGGTCAAAAGTCAGCAAGCAGCGCCGTGCCTCTTGGCTGCTGGTCGCCAGCGACAGTAAGGAAAGCGGTTTGACTCAGCTTGCCGCGAACACTGCGGCCAAGCTCTGCACCGGCAACACCTCCACCCCGGGCGCCAGCGGGTAGCGCATGGCCACTGGCGCGGCCACGTAGGCTCGGTCGATGTGCAGGTCTTGCAGCGCTGTCCAGAAGCCTTTGGTGGGCTTAGGGGCGGCTGAGAACTTGATTTCCACCGCCACCTTGCGCCGGCCCATGTCGATCACCAGATCCAGCTCGGCGCCGGCTGCCGTGCGGTAAAAGCCGCAGTGCGCGCCCTCGGGTGCCAGGGCCAGCAGTTGCTCGATGACGAAGCCCTCCCAAGAGGCGCCGGCCACCGGGTGGCCCTGCAGGTCTTGCACCGTGGCCAGGCCCAGAAGGGCGTGCAGCAGGCCGCTGTCGCGCACATACACCTTGGGCGACTTGACCAGGCGTTTGCCCACGTTGGCCAGGTGCGGCTCCAGGCGCCGCACCATCAGCGCGTCCACCAGCGCATCCAGGTAGCGAGCGGCAGTGCTGTGGGATGCACCACCCAGGCCAGGCCCAGTTGCGAGGCGTTGAAAAACTGGCCTTGCAGGTGGGCCAGCATGGTCCAGAAACGGCGCAGGATTTCAGCCGGCACGCGCACGCCCATGGCGGCCATGTCGCGCTGCAGGTAGGTGTAGATGAAATCTTGCCGCCACACAAACGCCTGTGCGTCACTGGCGGCCAGTGCACTGAGCGGAAACCCGCCGCGCAGCCAGAGTTGCTGCAAGCCGGCCTGGTCGGGCAGCAGTTCGCTCACCAGCAAGGGCGTCAATTCCAGGTAGGCCACCCGGCCGGCCAGCGATTCGCTGGATTGGCGCAGCAGCGCGCCAGCTGCCGAGCCGAGCATCAGGAACCGGCCGGGTCGGCGATCAGCGTCGATTTCGGGTCGCAAGGCGGCGAACAGTTCGGGCATTTGCTGCACTTCGTCCAGCACCACCAGGCGATCACGGTAGGCCGCCAAGAACAGTTCGGGCTGGGCCAACGCGGCACGGTCAGAAGCCCGCTCCAGGTCGAGAAACAAGGCGTTGGGAAAGCGCTGGGCGATGCTGCGTGCCAGCGTAGATTTGCCCACCTGGCGAGCCCCCAGCAGCGCCACGGCGGGGGTTTCAGCCAGGCGAGCTTGGATGGTGGATTCGAGGTGGCGGCCGATCATCTTTGCATTTTGATCGTGCGGTGATCAATTTGCAATATTGATCCATACCCCTTCGCTTCCGCGAACGTGTGTGGCGGGAATCCGGTGTGGTGCGCGGGTCATGGATTCCCGCCTACGCGGGAATGACGATAGGGTGGGCAGGATTGAACTCTGGCACCAGGGCCTGTAGCTGGCCGCGCACTTGCTCATCGCGAGCGTCGCTGTGCGTGGTCGAGCTCAGCTCCACCAGCCACTGCGCAACATGGCCGCTTGAGCCGGCATCGTTCAGCCTGGCCAGCCGCAGGCGCTTGAAGGCCGTGGGCAAGGTGGTGTCGCCATCGGCCAGCAACTCTTCGTAGAGCTTTTCACCGGGGCGCAGGCCGCTGAACACGATGGGCACGTCGTCGGGAGTCAGCCCGGCCAAACGGATGAGTTGCTTGGCCAAGTCCACGATCTTCACCGGTTCGCCCATGTCCAGCACCAGCACCTGACCACTTTCGCCGATGGCGGCGGCTTGCAGCACCAGGCGGGCGGCTTCGGGGATGGTCATGAAGTAGCGAATGATGTCGGGGTGGGTCACCGTCACCGGGCCACCCTTGGCGATCTGCTCTTTGAACTTGGGGATGACGCTGCCCGATGAGCCCAGCACGTTGCCAAAGCGCACGGCCATGAACCAGGTGCCTGGGTGCTCGGCGGCCAATGCCGAGATGACCATCTCGGCGGCGCGCTTGGTGGCGCCCATCACATTGGTGGGGTTGACGGCCTTGTCGGTGCTGATGAGCACGAAGCGCTCGGCGCCGCATTCGGCCGCCGCCAGCGCGGCGTGGTAGGTGCCCAACGTGTTGTTGCGCAGCGCGGCCCAGGCGTTGTGCTCTTCCATCAGCGGCACGTGCTTGTAGGCGGCGGCGTGAAACACCACCTGCGGTTGCCAGCGGGCCAAGGTGGCGCGCACATGGGCCAGGTCTTTCACGTCACCGATCAGGCGCACAAGCGGCAGTTGGGGAAAGGCCTCGGTGAGCTCTTGTTCGATGGTGTAGAGGTTGAACTCAGAAAGCTCGTACAGCACCAGGCGCGCTGGCCCGAAGCGCGCCACCTGCCGGCACAGCTCGCTGCCGATGCCGCCGCCGCCGCCGCCGGTGATGAGCACGGTCTTGCCCTGCAGCACTTCGGCTATGCCGGCTTCGTCAAGTTGCACAGGCTCGCGGCCCAGCAGGTCTTCGGGCTCGATGTCGCGCACGCGGTCCACACGGTCACCGCCGGTGCGCAACTCATCCGCCGAGGGCACGGTGAGCACGGGCAGGCCGGCCTCACCCGCCAGGCTCACGGCGCGGCGGCGCTGGGCGGCGGTGGCTGAGGGCAAAGCGATGATGAGGTGGGTGGCGGCGCCGCGTACGCCTTTGTCGCGCACGGCATCCAGCGCGCCCAGCACGGGCACGCCGCTGATGCGCGCGCCTTGTTTGGTGGGGTCGTCGTCCAGCAGGCCCAGCACCGTCCAACCCTGCTGGTGGATGCCGGCCAGCAAACGTTTGGCGGCCTCACCGGCGCCCAGCACGATGGCGCGGCGAATTTCAGCATCGCCCCCGGTGATGCGGCTGCGGGCGTGCTCGTACAGCATGCGGTAGGCCACGCGCACACCGCACACCGCCACCAGGGCGATGAAGGGGTGCAGGGCCAGCACGGCGCGCGGCACGCCGTACAGGCCCAGGCCCATCACGGCGGTGGCACTGGCCAGGCCGGCGGCCAGGCAACCCAGGGTGAGTTTTTTCACCTCGCCAAAGCCCGAGAAGCGCCACATGCTTTGCGGCACCTTCAGCAAGGTGAGGGCGACAAGGTAGGTGGCCACCACGCCCAGCAGCACCCAGGGGTCGTAGGCCGGGCGCTCTCTGAGCCAGCGCTCGAAGCCCAGGCGGAAGAGGTTGGTGGCGTTCCAGGCCAGCGCGATCATCAGCGCGTCGATGGCCAGCGAGAGCGGCTCGCGGTGCGGGCGCAGGCGGGCCAGAAAACGATCCAGCTTGTGCCAGGGGCTTGGAAGCGACGAGCTACGCGGCACGTTCAGGTCAGGCGCCATCTATGCCAGCGTCATCGCCAACTGCACATCGCGGTAGGGCACTTCGGGCCTTAAGCCGACCCCGCTCGCCCTTGTGCAGGCGAACGAGCCCATAACGCTCCATGGTCTTGAGGGTGCGCGAAAGGTTGCCCGGTGTTCGGCCGGTGATGGTGGCCAATTCATGCAAGGACCCTGGATGGGTGTCGGCGATCTGAGCCAACAGCGCTCGATTGCGGTTCGACAACAGCTTGGCAAAGCTTTCTGGCGAGGTGAACCAGACCTTGGGGTCTCCAGGCTTGGGCCGCAGTTCACCACGGGCGATGGCCATTGTGCGGGCCTTCATTTGCTCGTACGAGGCGATTCCCACTTTGAGTGTCTTCATGTCCAGATTCCTTTTTCACGCAGAACTGACTCCACCTCATACCAGAACGCCGCGAGCAGCGAAGCGGCATCGGCATAGCCATAGGGTCTCACCGTTTGCAGTCGGTGCCGGTGATCCTTGGTAGCACCCTTGCTTTGCCCAGACACAGAATGGGCGTTGTCGAAACCCACCAATCGCGTGCCCTCTGGGCCGTGCATGGTCAAACAGGGTGTCCAGCGACGGGTCTCGGGGCTGCATACCGTTCATTATCACATTCTGATAACAAGGCACTCGGAGAGTGACCAAGGCCTTCCTCTTCAAGGCGAGGCCCTCACTTCGTCAACAGCACTTTGAGCGAACGCGCCACCACACCCAGGTCGGTCCACAGCGAGGCATGGGCGGCATAGGCGGCATAGGCGGCAGAGGCGGCCAGCTTGGCGGGCAGGATCACGTCAATGTACTCACGTTCAGGGTCGGCGGCAGTGGCGAGTTGCGCGGCCTCGTTGCGGTAGGCCAGCGAGGCAGGGTCGGTGATGCCGGGGCGCACAGCCAGCACCTGCTCGCGTAAGCCCGCAGGGTACAGGGCCACGTAGCGGGGCACTTCGGGCCTGGGGCCCACCAGGCTCATGTGGCCCAGCAGCACGTCGATGAGCTGAGCCAATTCGTCCAGGCGGTGGGCGCGCAGGAAGGCGCCCACGCGGGTGATGCGTGTGTCCTGCCCCAGCGTGAGCAAGCCGCCTGCGCGGTCGGCATCGGCACGCATGGTGCGGAATTTGTGGATGCGAAAGAGCCGGCCGGCCTACACGCTCTTGCCGGAAGAACACTGGGCCGGGTGAATCGAGCTTGATGGCCAGGGCCAGCACCAGGAACAGCGGCAACAGAATGATCAAGCCCAGCGAGGCCATCAAGAGGTCAAACATGCGCTTCATTTCGCTGCGGCCCCCAACGCTTTGATGCGGGTCCACAAGACCGCCTTGGCCACGCTCGTCATGCGCATGAACTTCATGCAGTGATCCAGACGATGGGGGCGTGCACGCAAGTCTTCAATGGCTTTGGCCAGATCAAGTGCCACGCTCTCGCCGTAAGCTGCCTTGGCCTTGGCCATCCCCAGTTGAAGCAGCGTCCTGTTGGGCGCCATCATGGCCAAGTCGATGAGATCGCGACTGAGCACGGCGTCGTCGCGCCAACGGTCAGAGTTGGCCAACAGCTTGCTAGCCACCATGTCCAGCGGCGTGAGCGTGGCTACGCCGCAGATGCGGTCAAGTTCACCGGGCAATTCGAGCGCCATCCGTCCTTCAAGAACGATCTCGAACTTGATCTCGACGTCGTCCACCCGCAGCATGGTGCGAATGCCGTACTGGTCGGCGCGCATCTCGCGGACCTGATTCAGGGTCATGCCGGGCTTCAACAGTGCGCGCAGGCCATCGGGCCCCGTCAGGCGCTGGCGCAGTTGCCGGTACCCCTCCAGGTTGGAGACGAGGAAATCGATGTCGACCGATTCGCGGTACTCGCCATAGCGCAAGGCCATGGCGGTGCCGCCGCCGAACAGGCCGGTGTTGACCGCCAAGGCCTCGGCGTCCAATGCTTGCAGGACAGTGGCGACGCGGCGATGGTGCTCACGCTCAAACAAGCAACCGCCCTCCACCCAGGGACTCCACCAGTGCCTGAACCAGCGCGCGCTCGCCAGGCGCCATGTGGGCCTGATCAACATGGCGCCAATTGCGCTCGTAAAGGTTCAAGGCCTCGGCCGGCGTGAGCTCGGTCGCACCGTGAAGCTGCCAAGCCAGGCGCTTGAGCTGCGGGTAGTCGTCCAAGTGCACGCTGCCTGGAACATGGGGGCCGGGCACCCGCCCCTTTTGCGTTTCGGGGGCCGTCAGCTCAAGCTGGAGGCCCACGGCGGCGATGGCACTCAGGTAAGCGCCCATCGTCACCGAGGGTTCGCCGCGCTCAATGCGATGCAGCGTGACCCTGGACATGCCCGCAGCCTCGGCGGTCGATGTGGCGGTGACTTTGTGCTGTTCCCTTTGTGCTCGAATGCGCTCGCCAAGGGCCACCAGCTGGGCCGCGAGGATATCGCCGACGGGGGGAGATTTGGCAGGCATTGTGATTCTCATTTTATGCATTTTTCATATTTTGCAAAGAATGAGATACCAACTGCATGCCTTGCAGCCCGGCTGCATCCTTGCAATTTGATCGCTTCATGATCGCGCCCTCACCGCAGCCAAGGCTCGAAGGCCTTGGCCAATTTGCGCAGCACAGCTTCATCGGGCAGCGGCAGGCGCACGCTGGCCTGACCGGTGACGGGGTCGCGCTCGACAGCCAAAGGGGCTGCCGTGCCGCTGGCCCGCGCAGCGGCCAGGCCTTGCAGCAGCGCGACACCGGCATCAAGGATGGCGGCCCAAGGGTCGGCGCTGACTGCGGGCTGGTTCAACGGCACCGGAGTAGCCGCAGGCGTTGAGAAGGGCTCGGCCGCCACATCGGCATCGGCCTCACCCATCGCGCCGGCCACTTGCTCCACGCTTTGCATGAACTTGGATAAACGCGTGCCCTGCAGAAACACTTCGGCCTCGCCACCATCGAGCGCGCCGGCAAACAGCGATTTTTTGAAGGCCAGCACCGAGAGGATGCCTTCTTCGATGCTGGCCTGGCCCACGAAGTTGATCACCTGCACGCCGCGCGATTGGCCCATGCGGTGCACGCGGCCTATGCGTTGCTCCAGCACTGCCGGGTTCCAGGGCATGTCCATGTTCACCACCACGGCGGCGGCATGCTGCAGGTTCAGGCCCACACCACCGGCGTCGGTGGAAAGGAAAGGCGGCAGTGCGGGTCGGTGTGGAAGCGCTCCACCAGCGCGCCGCGCTTGTCGCCCGGCACGCTGCCGCTGAACAGCACATGGCCCCAATCGCGCTGGCCCTGCACTGTGCCCAGGCGGCGCCGAATCAACTCGTGCGTGCCCAACCACTGGCTGAAGACCACGGCCTTGGCGGTCGGGTCAGCCAGCAGTTCGTCGAGCACGGCCATCAGCTCGTCCACCTTGTTGCCGTGGTCGGTTTCGTGGTCGAGCAGCCAGGTGCTGTTGCAGGCCATGCGCATGTTCTGCAGGGCGCATTGCAGGCGGCGCTGGTCGGCATCAGAGAGGTAGCCGGTCTTGCGCCAGCGCTGCACGATGCGGGTGACGATGCCGCCGTTCTCGTCGTGATGGTCGCGCTGCTGCGGCGTGAGCGGCACGAAGATGCGCTGCTCCACGCGTTCGGGCAATTGCGTGAGCACCTCGGCCTTGCGCCGCCGCAGCATCACCGGTGCCAGGGTCTGGCTGATGCGGTCGAGCGCGCGATAGCCAATGACGCGGCCGGCGTCGTCGCGCAGTTGGTGCTCGTCCAGCATGCGCCAGGTGGGGCCCAGTCGATGCTGGTCGACAAACTGCACGATGGAGATCAGTTCTTCCAGCCGGTTTTCCAGCGGCGTGCCGGTAAGCACCACGGCATAGGGGCTGTGGATGCGCTTCAGGGCACGGGCGGCGATGGTGTTCCAGTTCTTGATGCGCTGGGCCTCGTCGGCGATCACCAGGTCGGGCGCCCAGACCTCGATCAGGTCGGCATCGCGGGCCAGGGTTTCGTAGTGGGTGATCTTGCAGAAGACCTCTTCGCGGTACTGCAACTGGCGTTGCGCCCTCAGCCCGTGGATGACCTGGGCCTCGCGCTCAGAGAAACGCGCAAATTCGTTCTTCCACTGGTGCTTGAGCGAGGTGGGGCACACCACCAGCACGCGCTGCACGCCGAAGTGGCGGGCCAGCAGTTCGGCTGCGGCCACGGCCTGGACGGTTTTGCCCAGGCCCATCTCGTCGCCGATCAGCGCGCGGCCGGCGCGCGCGGCGAACAGCGCGCCTTCAACTTGGTAGGGGTAGAGCTTGACCTTCAGCAGCTTGCCCAGCGCCTTGTCTTTGGCGCCCTTGGGGTAGGCCTGATCCAGGGTGCGCTGGCGATGCTCGGCGTCGCGGATCTGGGCCACAAATTGCCAGACGTCGTCGTAGCAGCGCAGTTCGTGGCCGCTGGTTTGCGCGGCTTGCACAAAGGCATCGAGCTTGTCCAGGCGATCCCAGGGCAAGGCCCAGTCGGCGCTGGCCTCGAACAGGCGTTTGGCGTGCGCCAGCAGTGGCACGGGGCAGCCCTGACCGGCGCGAAAGCGCACGTGGCGGGCGCCGGCGTAGTCGAGCCAGATTTCGCTGTACTCGGCCACCATGCCTCGGGCCAATGTGGCCTTGCCACCGCGTTTGGCGGCCAGCTTGGCCAGCGTGAATTCGATGTGCTTGCAGGTGCCCAGGTCGTTGGTGGCGAAGTCAGGGCAAGTGCAAAAGTTCTGGCCCAGCCACGTGCCGCGTATGGCCACCCGGTAGCGGCTGTTGCTGGCCGGGTTGTGCACGGCAAAGTCGGAGAAGAAAGGCTCGCTGCCCAGGTTCTTCAGGCCAAAGTTCTGCTCGCGGCCAAACTGGCGCCGCAGGGCGGTTTGCCAATCGGCCACGGCGATGTCTGGCGGGCGGCGGGTGCGCGACAGGCGCGGCTCGGCAGCCTTGGTTGGGCGTCTGGCCTTGGCTGTGGACACCTTGGGGGACTTGCGGGATGTGGGCACGGGGGGCTCCTTGGACGCGGGTGCCAAGTTGGGCAACGCAGACTGCGCCAGCGGCGCGTCGAGATTCTACGGACGCCCCTGGTGACACAGGCCCATGCTATGAGTTATGGCCGACAAGCAAAACCCCTTGGTCAAGCGCGAGCCCAAGTTGATTGCCGAAGTGGACGAGTCCGCCCTTTTTGTAATTCCCGCGGAGGCGGGAATCCACATCGCACGACAGCCTGGATGCCCGCCTTCGCGGGCATGACGAGGCAACCGCGCTGGAATGACGTTGTGCTGCGGGAATGAGGTTCGGCGCCGGGCCATCACCCCAGCAATGCCCGTCTCGCCGCCGCCGCCACACGCTGCACGTCATCTACCGTCATGCGGGTGTAGAGCGGCAAGCTCAGCATGCGCTCGTAGGCATGCTGGCTGTGCGGAAAGTCGGCCGCCTGCAGCGCATAGCGCTCGCGCCAATAGGGGTGCTGGTGCAGCGGGATGTAGTGCACGCTGCAGCCTATGCCTTCGGCGAACAGGGTTTCGATGAAAGCGTCGCGCTGCAGGCGGGCGCCATCGGCCAGGCGTACCACGTACAAATGCCACGAGTGCATGTCGCCAGCCGCAGGCTGCGGTGGCAGCACCAGCGGCAGGCCGGCCAGGGCCTGGGCGTATTGCGCGGCCAGTTCCTCCCGCTTGCGCTGAAAGGCGGTTGCGCGGCCGAGCTGGTGCAGGCCCATCGCCGCCGCGATGTCGGTGAGGTTGTACTTGTAGCCCGGCGCCACGATTTCGTAATACCAGCTTGGCACCTTGGCGGTGAAGCGGTCAAACGCATCCCGGTTGATGCCGTGCAAGCGCATCACCTTGGCCCGCGCAGCCACCTCGGGATTGCGGGTGACCAGCATGCCGCCCTCGCCGGTGGTGATGGTCTTGTTGGCGTAAAAGCTGAACACCGTCACGTCGCTGTTCAAGGTGCCAACCAACTGACCCTTGTAGGTGGTGGGCAAGGCGTGGGCGGCGTCTTCCACCACTTTCAGGCCGTGCTGGCTGGCGATGGCCAGGATGGCGTCCATGTCGGCCGCCAGGCCGGCGTAGTGCACGGGGATGATGCACTTGGTGCGGGGCGTGATCGCGGCCTCGATCGCGGCGGGGTCGATGTTGAGCGTGGCCGGGTTGATGTCCACCAGCTTCACGTCGGCACCCAGGTAGCGCACCACTTCGGCGGTGGCGGTGAAGGTGTGGGTGGTGGTGATGACCTCGTCGCCCGGGCCTATGCCCAGCGCTTCGAGCGCCAGGTGCAGGCCCGCAGTGGCCGAGTTGACGGCGATGCAGTGCAGCTCTGGGTCGCCCAGGAAGGCGCCAAAAGCTTCTTCAAAACGCTTGGCCTTGGGGCCTGTGGTGACCCAGCCCGAGCGCAGGGTATCCACCACCTCATCAGAAGTGCCTGAACTTGGCCAGGGGCAAGCCGCGCATCTCGACAAAGTGGCTCGAACTCTCCAGCGCACCCTGGTTGTCCGCCAGCCAGATCTCGGCCTGGCTCGCGGCAACTGCCTGCACAAAGGCCACTTCATTGGCTTGCGAGATGTTGATCCGCAACGCCTTGACACGCACCGCCAAGACTGGCTTAACGACGACGTCGGAGACCTTGCAGGCCTTGGTAGTCGGTGGTGACTTCATGGGCGACGAACCTTCAGAGTGGTGAATGATGCCGCAAACGCGCATATCAAACATGAATGAGAAGTGCACATCCCTGATGGTCCATTGCCACTACGAGGTTACCTGCGCCGCCTGACAGCCATGGATGAAGTGCCGCACCTGCACCGGGTCTCGCTGTGTTCGGTCGGCCCAAAGGTGGGGTTGCTAAGCCGCCCTTCAGCCAGCACAGGGGGTCATGGCGCATCCTTGCCCTCGCGTCCACCGCCACCTCGTCGGTCGCAAGTCCTCAGCCTCAGCCAGCAAAGGAAACTCCCATGACCTCCGAAACCTCGCGCAGTTTGAGCACCTTCCGCTTTCCCAACGGCACCTGCATTGCACAGGCCCAGCCCTTGGGGCACATGAGCGTCACCTTGGCCTCACCTGCCATCGCCGTGATGACCGACCTGGCCGAGGTGCGCGCCGCCACCGTGCACCCCGACACCGACCTGACGCAGGCCGAGGCCACCATGATCCAGCAGGGCGTGCGCATGTTGTTCGTGGTGAGCCACATGCCCTGCGTGGACGGCATCGTGACGGCCGCAGACGTGCTGGGCGACAAGCCCGTGAAGCTGATGCAAGAGCGCCACTTGCGCCGCCAGGAGCTGGGTGTGGCCGACGTGATGACGCCATTGTCTGAACTGGACGTGGTGGAACTGCAGGCCCTGCAGCGCGCCACGGTGGGCGATGCACTGGCCACCCTGGCGAAGTTTGGCCGCCCGCACATGCTGGTGGTGGAAGCCGCCTCGCAGCAGGGGCCGGCGCGCATCCGCGGCGTGGTCTCGCATGCCCAGATCGAGCGCCAACTGGGGCATGCCGCGCCCATCCACGAAGTGGCACAGACCTTTGCCGAGGTTGAGCACGCACTCGCCTGAACCGGGGCTGACAAGAGTGGCCGGGGCTGCCGCCTAAAATGGCGGCCTTTCGCGCTGTGCCTCGCGGCCCGGCGAGCCCCCTGCCTTACCCGCTGCGCCTGCCCGGCGCCCGCCCCATGAGCCACGACCAGACCCCCGCGCCCGCCGCCGACGAGAACCAACTGATCGCCGAGCGCCGCGAAAAACTGGCTGTGCTGCGCCAGCAGGCTGCGGCCGCCGGCCAGGCCGTGTTCCCCAACGACTTCAAGCCCCAGCACCGCGCGGCCGACCTGCACCCCGCTTACGGCGAGATCCCGAACGAAGAGCTGGAACCCAAGGCCATCCGCGTGAGCGTGGCCGGCCGCATGATGCTCAAGCGCGTGATGGGCAAGGCCTGCTTTGCCACGGTGCAGGACGGCACTGGCCGCATCCAGCTCTACATCACCCAAGATGCTGTGGGCGCGGAAGTGCTGGCCGCCTTCAAGCACTGGGACCTGGGCGACATCGTGGCCTGCGAGGGCATCTTGTTCCGCACCAAGACCGGCGAGTTGTCCGTCAAGGCCAGCTCGGTGCGCCTGCTCACCAAGAGCCTGCGCCCGCTGCCCGACAAGTTCCACGGCATGACCGATCAGGAGCAGAAGTACCGCCAGCGCTATGTCGACCTGATGATGGACGACGAGGCCCGCACGCGCTTCATCGCCCGCAGCAAGGCGCTGAGCTCGGTGCGCCAGTTCATGGTCGAGCACGGCTTCATGGAAGTGGAAACGCCCATGCTGCACCCCATTCCCGGCGGTGCCAATGCCAAGCCCTTCGTCACCCACCACAACGCGCTCGACCAGGAAATGTTCCTGCGCATCGCGCCCGAGCTGTACCTCAAGCGCCTGATCGTGGGTGGCTTCGAGCGCGTGTTCGAGATCAACCGCAGCTTCCGCAACGAAGGCATCAGCGTTCGGCACAACCCCGAATTCACGATGATGGAGTTCTACGCGGCCTACTGGAACCACCACGACCTGATGGACTACACCGAGGCCATCCTGCGCCACGTGGCCCGCCAGGCCACCGGCTCGGCCCGCGTGAGCTACGCCGGCAAGGAAGTGCTGCTGGACGAGCCCTTTGCGCGTTTGAGCGTGCGCAACTCGCTGGTGGTGCATGCGGGGCTGAGCGAAGCCGAGGCCGACGATGCCGCCGTGATCCGCGCCAAGCTCACCGCCCTGGGCGAAGAGCCGCCCAAGCATTGGGGCCTCTCTGCCCTGCAGTTCGGCCTGTTCGAAGCCGTGGTGGAGGAAAAGCTCTGGCAGCCCACCTTCATCATTGACTACCCGGTGGAGGTGAGCCCGCTGGCCCGCGCGTCCGACAAAGACCCGACCATCACCGAGCGCTTCGAGCTGTTCATCACCGGGCGCGAATTTGGCAATGGCTTCTCGGAGCTGAACGACGCCGAAGACCAGGCCGCGCGCTTTCAGTCGCAGGTGGCCAACAAGGAAGCCGGCGACGAAGAAGCCATGTACTACGACGCCGATTTCATCCGCGCGCTCGAGTACGGCATGCCCCCCACCGGCGGCTGCGGCATCGGCATCGACCGTTTGATGATGCTGCTGACCGATTCGCCCAGCATACGGGATGTGATCTTGTTCCCGGCGTTGCGCCGCGAGGGCTGAAACTTCGTCATTCCCGCGCAGGCGGGAATGACGAGGGGAGTCCTCTTCACTGCGGCCGGGGCTTGACACCTCTCAAGCTCCGTCAAAGGGTCTGCACGGTGGCGCGTTGGCGCTGGCTCTGACACAGTGAACAAACCATGAGCGCCCGTCCCATTCTCGTCGCCCGCCACGGCACGCCAGCGTCCAACCAAGCTTTGGAATCGCTGGCCCACATCGAGGCCCGTGTCTGGGAGGAACTCGCCCGATGCGCAGCCGAGCACTCGCACGAATGGCGCGTGTGCACGCTGGCCACGCTCGATGCGAACGGCGAGGCCGATGCACGGTCGGTGGTGATCCGCGAGGTGGACGTGGAGCAGCGCGAGCTGGTGTTCTTCACCGACGCGCGCTCGCCCAAGGTGGCGCAGTTCGCAGCCAACCCCAAGGGCACGCTGGTGATGTGGTCGGCCGATCTGGGCTGGCAGCTGCGTCTCAAGGTGAGCCTGCGGGTGGAAACCGCTGGCTTGGCCGTGTCTTCGCGCTGGGCTCGGCTGAAGATGAAGCCGGCCGCGTACGACTACCTCTCGCCCCTGCCCCCCGGCACGCCGCTGGAGCACCCCGTGCCCGAGCGCGGTTCGCGCGGTCACTTTGCCGTGGTGAGCCTGCAGGTGCTGTCCATCGACTGGCTGGGCCTGCGGGCCGAGGGCCAGCGCCGCGCCGAGTTCGCGCCCCCCGCTCCCGCCCGTTGGCTGCAACCCTGACCCAGGGATAGCCCTTAGCCCGCGCACTGCGCCGGGCACCAACACTTGCGCCGCTGACATCCAACAAACGGCGGGAGAGTGCATGGCGCATGACGACACGGCCCTGGGCGACGGTTTGGCCCTGGCCCGCGGGCTGGAAGACGCGGTGAACCGCGTGGTGGTGGGCCAGGCCAGGGCCGTGCACCTGCTGATCGTGGCGGTGTTCGCGCGCGGCCATGTGCTGCTGCAGGGCGATGTGGGCGTGGGCAAGACCACGCTGCTGCGGGCCATGGCGCGCGGCCTGGGCGGCGGCTTTGGCCGCATCGAGGGCAGCGTGGACCTGATGCCCAACGACCTGCTGTACCACGCCTACATCGACACCGACGGCCGCCCTGCCATCGAACCCGGCCCGCTCACGCGCGGCGGCGAATCACTGGCCATCTTCTTCTTCAACGAGATCAACCGCGCGCGGCCACAGGTGCATGCACTGCTGCTGCGAGCCATGGCCGAGCGCAGCGTCTCGGCCTTCAACCAGGAGCTGGCCCTGCCGCTGCTGCAGGTGTTTGCCGACCGCAACCGCGTGGAGCGCGAAGAGACCTTCGAGATCGCGAGCGCGGCGCGCGACCGCTTCATGATGGAAATCACCATCGACGCGCCCACCGACCCCGAGCAGCGCCGCGCCCTGGTGTTTGACCCGCGCTTTCACGACACCGACGCGCTGGTGCACGAGGTGCCCGAAGGCATCGCACCTGTGGCCAAACTGCCTGCACTCTCGCAGGCCATCCAGCGCGGCGTGCATGCTTCGCCCACGCTGCAGGACTATGCGCTGCAGCTTTGGCAGGCCAGTGCCGAGCCGGCGCGCTTTGGGGTGCAGATTTCGGGGGTGGACAGCGCCCACCTGATGTTGGCCGGTGCCAGCCCGCGCGGCATGAGCCTGATGCTGCGCGCCGCCCGCGTGGCCGCCTGGCTGTCCGGGCGCGCGCACGTGACGCCCGAGGACATCCGCGCGGTGTTCGCCGAAACCATCGCCCACCGCTTGTGCCTGCAGCCGGTGCATGAGCTGCGCCGCGCCGAGATCAGCCCGCTGCTGATCGGTGAGCTGCTGGCCCGGGTGGCGGCGCCATGAGTGCGGTGGCCGCGACGGCCACGCCGCGCGAGATCGTCTACCGCCTGCGCCACGGCGCCAGCGGATACTTTCCCGGCGCCCACCGCAGCCGGCACGGCGACACCGGCATGGAGTTCCGTGCCCACCGGCCACTGCTGTCGGGCGGCGACCCGCGCCGGCTCGACATCCACGCCAGCCTGCGCGACCCGATGCGCCAGTGGTGGGTGCGCGTGAACGCCGAGCGCATGGCAGTGCCGGTGGTGGTGCTGGCCGATGTGTCGGGCTCCATGGGCTTCGAGGGCCGCCAGCGCCGCGGTCAGGTGCTGGCCGAGTTCACCGAAAGCCTGGCCTGGTCGGCCCAGCGCATGGGCGATGCCTTTGCCTTCATCGGTGCCGACGCGGGCCTGCCACCCGCCTTGCAGCAGTGGCCCACGCGCCAGCGCGGTGCCGGCCTGGCCCTGGGCGCCGCGCTGCGCCAGCACAGCTTTGACGGCCCCGCCAGCCACAGCGCCGAAGGCCTGCGGCTGGCCGCAGCGATGGTGCCGCACCAGCGCTCGCTGGTGTTCCTAGTGTCGGATTTCCATTGGCCTGACGCACTGCTGGCCAGCGTGATGGACGCCCTGGCTGGCCACGAGGTGGTGCCCGTGGTGCTGTGGGACCGCAGCGAGTTCCAGTTGCCCGCGCGCAATGGCCTGGCCTGGCTGGCGGACAGCGAAGGTGCGGGCCACCGGCTGCTGTGGCTGCGCCCGGCCCTGCGCCAGCGCTGGGCCAACCGCCTGGACGGCGCGCGTGGTGCATTGGAGGAAAAGCTGCAGCGCTGGCGCGTGCGGCCCTTGTTCCTGCTGGATGGGTTTGACGCCGATGCGGTCACCGCCTACTTCCATGCGTGACAGGTACCGTCATTCCCGTGCCAGCATTGCTCGTCGTTCCCGCGCAGGCGCTGACCGTCATTCCCGCGAAGGCGGGGGGCACGCAGGAATGACAAGCGGGGCCTGCGCAGGCATGACGACGCCAGGGCTGCTCCTGCTGCTGGCCTTGGCGGCCACGCCCTCGTCGCACGCCGTGGAAGCCGCCCAGATCAGCGTGAGCGACCCGCCCGCCTACGGCTACCAGGTGGGCGATGTGGCGGAGCGTCGCGTGCGCATCCAGCTGCCCGCAGGCGCCAAGCTGGATCTGGAGAGCCTGCCCACGCCCAACCGCCAGGGTGGTGCGGTGGAGCTGAGCAGCCTGGTGCACCAAGGCGCCAGCGACGCGGCCGAGCAGAGCCTGCTGCTGCGCTACCAGGTGCTGCGCTCGCCCGAGGTGCCCACGGTGTTCGAGCTGCCCACGCTGAATCTGCGCACCACCGTGCCCACCGGCCAAGCGGGCGGCAAGGGCCTGCGCGAGGCCCTGCTGCGCGTGCCAGCCCACCCGCTGATGGTGAGCCCCATTGCGCCAGCGCAGCCGCCCAACCGCGCCGGCCTGGGCCCGCTGCAACCTGACTTGCCTGCACCGCTGCCGCCCATGGCCCCCATCCGCCAGCGTGCCAAGGCCTGGGGCGTACTGGCACTCGTGGCCCTGGGCTGGCTGCTGTGGCGCCACGTGCTGCGCGCCCTGTGGTGGCGCCGGCAGCGCCCACTGGCGCGCGCCTGGCGCGACATCCGCCGCCTGCCCGCCGCGCCGGATGAGCACACCCTGGGCGCCGCCCTGCGCCGCCTGCACAGCGCCCTGAACGAAGACGCCGGCCGTGTGCTGCTGGCCGCCGATGTGCCTGCCTGGCTGGCCCAGCGCCCGCAGTACCAGGCGCAGGCCGCCGCGCTGCAAGACTTTCACCAACGCTCCAGCCAGCATTTCTTCGCCGCACCGGGTCATGCGCCGCCCGACCTGGCTGCAGACACGCAGCGCTTGCGCAATCTGGCCCGCGCGCTGGCGCAAAGCGAGGCGCGTGCATGAACTCTGCCTTGCTCGCCTTCATCGCCCCCGGCTGGCTGTGGCTGCTGCCGCTGGCTGCACTGCCCTGGCTGCACAACGGCGTGGGGGTGCTCAAGCCGCTGCGCTTCTCGCACCTGGCGCTGTGGGCGCACGATGCGGCCTCGCATACACTGGCCCACTTGCTACGGCTGGCCGCGAGCCTGGCCATCGCGGCCACCGTGCTGGCGCTGGCCGAGCCCTACCGGCCCGAGTACGCGGTGGAGCGCCAGGGCCGCGGCGCCGAGATCGTGCTGGTGCTTGACCGCAGCCGCAGCATGGACCAAAGCCAGCTCGAAGGCGCCGGCCCGATGACCGGCTACACCCCGACCTATGGCGTCACCGCCCGCCACAGCGAAGAAGAACGCTTGAGCAAGGCCCAGATCGCGCGGCGCGAGCTGGCGGCCTTTGCCGCGCGCCGTCACGAAGACCGTTTTGCCATGCTGCTGTTCAGCACCCGGCCGCTGAAGGTGCTGGACTTCACGCAGAAGCCCGCCGCCATCCAGGCGGCCATCGAGGCCGGCGCCGTGGGCCGTGGCATTGCCAACACCGACATCGCCCAGGCCCTGCTGGGCGGCCTGGCCCTGTTCGAGCACCGCGCCTACACCGGCTCGCGGGTGCTGATGCTGGTGTCGGACGGCGGCGACCACATCGTGCCCGAGGTGCGCACCCGCCTGGCCCAGTTGCTGCAGCAGTACCGCGTGACGCTGGTGTGGATCTACCTGCGCTCGCCGCTGAGCTCGGGCCTGGAGGCCGACCCCGGCAGCGCGCCCGAAGCGGCCGACACCGTGCCCGAAATCTTCCTGCACCGCTACTTCAAGAGCCTGCCCACGCCCTACCGCGCCTACGAGGCCGGCACGCCCAAGGCGCTGCAACAGGCCATTGCCGACATCGACCGGCTGGAGAACCTGCCCATCACCTACACCGACGCCGTGCCACGCCGCGACCTGGCACCGTGGTGCCTGGGCCTGGCACTCGCCGCCGTGGGCGGGTTGCTTTGGGCTTCGCTGAAGGAGGTGCGCGCATGGGCATGAGTTTTCGCACCACGCTACCCTGGGCCGCGCTGTTGCTGGCCCTGGCCGGTCTGGGCCGAGAAGCTTGGCAAACACGTGCGCGGCTGGCACTGATCGCAGAGGTCACTGCACCCGGCGCCAGCGCCACTGCGGCTTCTGCCCCCACCCCCACGCCCGACTGGCTCAACGACGGCCGCCCCCCGCTGGCGCGCCATGCCCAAGCCATGGCCCTGGCCCAGGCTGGGCAGGACGAACCCGCGCTGGCCCGCTACCGCTCGCTCTACGACAACCCCGGCGACCCGGCCCTGGGCCTGCTGGCGCGCTACAACGCCGCCAACCTGCTGCTGCGCCGCGCCATGGCCCTGCGCGAGGCCGGCAACACTGACAAGGCCTACCCCATGACCGAACTGGCCAAGGAGGGCTACCGCCAGGTTCTGCGGCGCGAGCCCGGCCACCGCCCGGCCCGCTACAACCTGGAGCGCGCGCTGCGCCTGAACCCCGAGCTGGACGCCGAAGACCTGAGCAGCGTGGCACCCGAGAAGGCCGAGCGCGCCGTCACCACCATGCGCAGCACCAGCCAAGGCTTGCCATGACGCCAGGGCCTGCCGTGAAGCTGCCGCGCCTGCCTATGCGCCTGCCGTTGCGCCTGTCCGCACGTCACGCCTTGCTGGCCGCCTTCGCCCTTTTGGCGCTGGCGGTGCTGGACCCCGGCTGGACAGGCCACCGCCACGAGCACGAGATGATCGCCGTGCTCGACATCACCCAGAGCATGGACGCCGCCGACATGCCCCTGCCCGGCGACCCCACACCCGTCAGCCGCCTGGCCCGCACGCGCCAGTTGCTCGGCCAGGCCATGGCGCACCTGCACTGCGGCTCGCGCCTGGGCCTGGCCGTGTTCAGCGAGTACCGCAGCCTGGTACTGCTCACCCCCGTGGAAGTGTGCGAGCACTACAGCGAGCTCAAAAGCACGCTGGCCAGCGTCAACACCGCCATGGCCTGGAGCGGTAACAGCGAGATCGCCAAGGGCTTGTACGGCAGCATCGCCGCTGTGAAAGCCCTGCCCAGCCACCCGGCCATCGTCTTCTTCACCGACGGGCAGGAAGCCCCACCCGTGGACCCGCGCCATCGCCCGCCCTGGAACGGCCAACCCGGCGACGCTGCCGGCCTGCTGGTGGGCGTGGGTGGCGACACGCCAGTGCCCATCCCCCGCCACGACCCGGAAGGCCGCGCGATGGGCACCTGGGGCGCGGGCGACGTGGTGCAGCGCGCCAACCGCGGCATGAACCCCAACGCCCCCGAAGCCGCAGAAGGCCCGCCGCCCGCCATGGCCGGCGCCACGCCGGGGCAAGAGCACCTCTCGGCGCTGCGCGAGGGTTATTTGCAAATGCTGGCCAGCGAGACGGGCCTGGGCTACCACCGGCTGGTGGACGCTGATGGCCTGCGCCGCGCGCTGATGGCGCCAGCACTGACCCACGCGGTGGAGGCGCGCATCTCGCTGCGCTGGCCGGCTTGCGCTTTGGCGCTGCTGGTGCTGTTGGGCCTGCATGCAGCACCGCTGAGGCCCAGGCTGAGCGCGCCTGTGCAGGGGCTGACCCGCGCTTGGCGCAGGACGCAACGGGCGGGGACTGCGGCCATCAAAGCCTGGCCCTTGGCAGGCCCGCGCCCATGACCTCCGCAGCCGCGCCAGTCGGCTACACGCGAGCCCGCTCTATGGGCAATGTGGTCGAGGCGGTGCGCCGTGCCGGCGGCTCCGTGGCCAGGGTGTTTCGCCGGGCTGAACTGCCGATGCGGCTGGTCGACCACCCGGATCAGGTCATCCTGCTGCGCGATCAGTTGGCCCTGGTCGAGTACGCAGTGGCCGAGACCGGGGACGAGGTGCTGGCGCCCCGCCTGTCCTTGCAGGCCGGCTTTCGCAGCCTGGGACCCTTCGCCGACCACGTCGCGGCCGCGCCAACGCTTGAGGCAGCGATCCATCGCTGCAACCAAGGCATCGGGCCCTTGCTGCAGACGGCCACGCACATGGACCTTCGGATTCGGGCGGGTGTCGCCACCTGGCGGTACCGGATCTCGGACACAGCCCCCGTGGGACGGCACCACAACGAGATGCTGGCCCTGGGCTACATGGCGGACATCTTGCGGCACTTCGCGGGCCATGGCGCGGTGCCGCTGAGGGCGGTCATCAACGGTCGCGCCGAGCACAGGTGGCCGCTTCAGGCGCTTCTGGGCTGCGATGTACTCGTTGGCGACTGCGCGGCGCTGCAATTTGACGTCCAACGACTGGCGTTGCCGAACCCCGCCATGCAGCCCAGCGCGACAGGGCAGACCGTGCCCATGCCCGATGCCTGCGATCTGCTCGCCGGGGTTGCACAACTGATGCGGCTGGCACTGCTGGAGGAAAGGCCCACCATCACGTGGATGGCCAGGCGGCTCGGGCTGCCGCAACGCACGCTGCAGCGTCGGCTCCGCGACGAAGGCAGCAGCTTCGAGGCCCTGCGCGAGCACGCATTGATGGGCAAGGCGGCCGAACTGCTGGAAAGCTCGGGGCTGTCGATCTCAGACATCGCGCTCGAACTGGGGTATTCGGGCCCTGCGCAGTTCACACGCGCCGCCAACCGATGGTCCGGCTTGCCACCACGGGCCTGGCGCCACAAGCTCCAAGGCAGGCTGGCTGGCGCGGGATGCAAAGAACCCGGCCCCGCCTAGGCTTACCCTCGCAATGCCAGCATGCCGCTGGTCTGATGGGGGCAAAGATGGTGGGTCGCTGCAACTTGACAGCTGCGAGGCTGGGTATTCAAACGAGCTTGATCTTCGGCGTGCTGCTGCTGGCAGCCGCCTTGGGCTGGGCGCCCAAGGCGGCTGCCGGTGAGGCCGAAACGCTGCTCGTGCTGGACTACGAGTTCGACGGCGACCCTGGCGACGCCACCATGCTTGCCGAACGCAAGCTGCGCATGGCGCGCATGAGCGACGTGCTGCGCACAGCGCTGGAGCGCGCCGGCCTCTACCGCGTGATCGATTCGCCGGCGGTGCGCGCGGACATCGCCCGCGTCAGCGCCACCCAGTATCTGCACCGCTGCAATGGCTGCGAGCTCGACCTTGCTCGCGCGGCCGGGGCCCGCTACGTGCTGATCCCCTGGGTCTTTCGCATGAGCCAACTCGTGGTCACCATGCACTTCGAGGTGAAGGACGCCTCGACCGGCCAACTGGTCATGAAGCGCGCCCTTGACTTCCGCAACGACGCCGATGCGTCCTGGGAGCGCGAGATCAAGTTCCTGATCCGCGACATGCGCGAAGGCAAGCGCTGGAACTGAGCGGCTGAGGGTGGTGCCAGGCTGCCCGGGGGGCGGTTGATCGCAGGGCAGGCGGCCCTAGTCTCTCTCCCGGCCGCCGTGCTTGTCGGGCTCTACGCCGGGATCGCGGTGGCACTCCATGCAGTTCTCGAAGTTCTGGATGCCTTCCTCCAGGTGCTCCTGCCGGACCTTCGCCTGCGAATGCTCGTGGCAGCCGTAGCAGGTGTAGTGGCTGTAGTCGTTGTTCTTGTGGCAGGTTTCGCAGCTGGCCTCGTGGTCGCGGTCGAGCACGAAGTATTTGTTGTGCTCGAAGGTCGCCGGCTTCCAGGCTTCGGTCTTGTGGCAGGACTTGCAGCTGCCCCGGATCTGGCGGTGCAAGCGGTCGGTGGGTGCGTTGTGACAGCTCTCGCAGCGGTCCAGCTCGGCTTTCGCCAGCAGCGCGTGGTCAAAATGCGCCGGCCGCCAGGCCTTGTTCTCGTGGCACTTGGAGCATTCAAGCTTGATGTCACGGTGCACCGTGTCCTTGGGCGCGGCGTGGCATGAGGAGCAGGTGTCCCGCACCGCCAGCTTCAGCAGTTCGTGCGAGAACGGCTTGCGGCTGCGCTTGGTGAGCTTGGGGCCCTGGTGGTCGCTGTGGCAGGCCATGCAGTCCTGCTCGATCAGCTCCTGGTGGAACGAGACCTTGACGCTGCGGCTGGCAATCGGCACACCCTTGGTGGTCTTCAGGCCCACATCGGCCACCGCGTGGCACTGGGTGCAGCGCCCCGATGCCGCACCGTGCCAGGCGGCGTGACAGGCAAAGCAATCGGTGGCGAGCTCGGCATGGCCCTTGACCAGCGGCCCCGGGCTCACCATCAGATGGGGGTAGACGAAGGCCAGCACCACCAACGCCACCAGGTTGAGCGCGATGACGATCATCAGCACCGGGCGCTTCATCACTGCCAACCCCAGAACAGAAAGATGGCCACGATGTGGGACACCGCCAGCACGGCGAAGGCCAGCGTGATCGGGAAGTGCACCGCGCGCCACTGCTTGACCACGTCGAAGGTCAGGCTGTCCCAGTACAAGCGGTCGTCCAGCTCGGCGTCGCTGAGGCCGCGCTCACGCATGCGCTGGCGCGCCTCCTCCAAGCGCCGACGGGCGCGGTCGAGCAGGAACTTGCCGGTCAAGCCGCTGACCACGTTGATCAGCATGGCCCCCACCGCAAGCCAGCCGAGGATGGCGTTGAAGTGCACGCCCGCGTGCACCAGCACCAGCAGTGAGCCTGTCCAGGCCAGCGCCTCGTGCCAGCGCAGCAGCTGGGCCGGATGCCCGCGCTGGATGAGCTTGCGCTTGCGCAGCGAATAGACCGCAGACCCGATGATGAGCAGCGTGCCGGGTATGCCCAGCCAGCGACCCACCCACAGCAGGCTGAAGTAGTGCAGCAGGCCGTCGAGGGCCAGTGCCAACAGCGCCAGCGCGGCAAAGCTGCCCAGGAAGGGCAGCACCTCGCGTTGCAGGAGCCGGGCGGGCAAGGGCATCAGGCCTCCAGCACCAGCGTTGACACCAGCGTTGACGACGGCCGGCCGACGCAGAGCAGGCAATGGCCCGGAGCCACGTCGTGGTCAGGCGCGTGTTCGTACTGCACCGCACCCTCCAGCAAACGGGTTTGGCAGCTGCCGCAACCGCCCGAGCGGCAGCCCGACTCAAGCTCGATGCCGTGGCGTTCGGCAAAGTCGAGCAGCGAGGTGTCGCGGCCATCCCAGGTCAGCGTGCGGCCTGACCGCTGGAACCGCACTTCAACTTCGGTGGTGCCGGGCGCTGCGGCCTGGGGTGCGCCGGGCAGCTTGACCGAGGCGGGGCCGAACGCCTCATGGTGGAGGTCGGCCACCGGCACACCCCAGGCCGCCAGGGCGGGCACCAAGCTCTGCATCATGGCGGGCGGGCCGCAGACATAGAACTGGTGGCGTCCATGCGGCAGCGTGCGTTGCAGCAGTTCGACATCCACATGCCCACGGTGCTGATGGTCGCGGCCCAGGACGTCAGACTCGCCAGGGCGGCTGTAGACGATGTTCAGGTGCAGGGCAGGATGCGCCGCCGCCATGTCCTCGAGCAAGGGCTTGAAGGCATGCTCGCGGCTGTCGCGCAACCCGTAGTAGAGGTGCACCGTGCGCCGCGGCTGCCGGGCCAGGCACCAGCCCAGCATGCTCATCATGGGCGTGATGCCGATGCCGCCGCCGATCAGCACCACAGGCACGCCGGGATCGGGGTCGATGAAGAAGTGTCCGGCCGGCGCCTTGACGCGCAGGATGTCGCCGACCTGCACCTGGTCATGGAAGTGGTTCGAGGACAGGCCCGGCGCGAACTCGGGGTGGCCCGCCGGTGCGGGCACGCGCTTGATCGTCACGCGGTAGTGCGCCGGATCGGGCTGATCCGACAGTGAATAGCAGCGCGTGATCGTTCGCGCCGCCGCGACATCCAGGCTGAAGGTCAGGAACTGGCCGGGCTTGAATGCAGGCAGGGGCTGGCCGTCGGTGGGCTGCAGGTAGAACGAACACTGCGCCTGCGCGGCGTCTTCAAACCTGCGCTGCGCGACCCGGAACTCGCGCCAACCAGCCCATGCGCTGCCCGGCCCCGCACCCGGGCTGGCGGCAGCGGACGGTGGCAGCGTCACAGGGGCTGCGCGTCGACGCCAAATGGACAGGCCCAGGCCCAGCACGAGCTGCAGCAGCAGCGCGGCAAGGATCAGGCCTAGCCCGGATATTTCACCTACCCCCGGCGTCTGGCGGCAGCAACCCACACCGGGGGGCGACCGCCCCCCCCCCCCCCCCCCCCCCCCCCCCCCCCCCCCCCCCCCCCCCCCCCCCCCCCCCCCCCGCCGCCCCCCTCCCCCCCCCCCCCCCCCCCCCCCCCCCCCCCCCCCCCCCCCCCCCCCCCCCCCCCCCCCCCCCCCCCCCCCCCCCCCCCCCCCCCCCCCAAACCCCCCCCCCCCCCCCCCCCCCCCCGCCCCCCCCCCCCCCCCCCCCCCCCCCCCCCCCCCCCCCCCCCGCCGCCCCCCCCCCCCCCCGCCCCCCCCCCCCCCCCCCCCCCCCCCCCCCCCCCCCCCCCCCGGCTAGCAGTTCGACAGTGGTCATCGGTCAGGGTGAAATCATTCATGCCCGCGCGCCGGCGCAGGCAGGCTGAGCCGGCTGATTCTGGGTCTGCACCGCAGCCGCCCGCTTGACTGCTGTCAACCCGGGCACCCTGCGCCGACGCCGCTCAGAAAGCCTTAAGCCGGGGCTTTGGCGGCTCTGTGGCGCCTGGGCTCGGGCGCTGGACGGCGGGTTGATCAGACCGAAGCGCACGTCCTTTTGGAAATGCCAATCTGCGATAGCTAATAGTCTGATTAGTGCCTGGTCGGCATGACTTAAAGTGGCCAGAATCTGCCCCACAGATTCAAGGCGCCAGGCATGACCACCCCCACCCTCACCGGCATTTCGTCGATGGCCACCCGCCAGGTGCTGGCCGATCTGGTGGCGGCCTACCAGCAGCGTTCGGGCGTTCAGGTGAAGATCGAATCGGTGGGCGGCGTGGACGCCGCCAAGCGCGTGCAGGCCGGTGAGAACTTCGATGTGGTGGTGCTGGCCTCAGACGCCATCGCCAAGCTCATCGCCAGCGGCCATGTGCTGGCCCAGCCGGTGGATCTGGTTCGCTCCGGCGTGGCGGTGGCGGTGCGCGCCGGTAGGCCCGTGCCAGACCTCTCATCGGAAACCGCCGTGAAGCAGGCCGTGCTGGCCGCCCGCAACCTCAGCTACTCCACCGGCCCCAGCGGCGTGGCGTTGGCCAGGCTGTTCGAGCGCTGGTGCATTGCCGAGCAGATCCAAAGCCGCATCGTCACGCCGCCGCCTGGCGTGCCGGTGGGCTCGCTGGTGGCCAAGGGCGAGGTGGCACTGGGCTTTCAGCAGCTCAGCGAACTGATCAACCTTGAAGGCATCACCGTGGTGGGCACCCTGCCCGCCGAGATCCAGATCATCACCACGTTCACCGCCGGCATCTGTACCGGCAGCCGGCAGGCCGACGCGGTTCGCACCATGCTGGCCTTCATGGCCTCGCCCGAGGCCGATGCGGCCAAGCGCCGCCAGGGCATGGACCCGGCCTGAGCCCACACCTTCGCGTTCACAGGAGAGCCCCGCATGATCATTGACGTACACGGCCACTACACCACCGCCCCGGCCGCCCTGGGCGCATGGCGCGATCTGCAGATCGCCGGCCTGAAAGACCCGAGCAAGACGCCCAGCGCCTCGTCGCTGACGATCAGCGACGACGAGATCCGCGAGACCATCGAGACGAATCAGTTGAAGTTGATGAAGGAGCGCGGCAGCGACCTCACCATCTTTAGCCCGCGCGCCAGCTTCATGGCCCACCACATCGGTGACTTTGAAACATCCAGCACCTGGGCCGCCATCTGCAACGAGCTTTGCTACCGCGTGAGCCAGCTGTTTCCCGACCACTTCATCCCCGCCGCAATGCTGCCGCAAAGCCCCGGCGTGGACCCGGCCACCTGCATTCCCGAGCTGGTGAAGTGCGTGGAGCAGTACGGCAATGTGGGCATCAACCTCAACCCTGATCCGTCGGGCGGCCACTGGACCTCGGCCCCGCTCAGCGACAAGAGCTGGTACCCCATCTACGAGAAGATGGTGGAGTACGACATCCCCGCGATGATCCATGTCAGCACCAGCTGCAACGCCTGCTTCCACACCACCGGCTCGCACTACTTGAACGCCGACACCACGGCCTTCATGCAGTGCCTGACCTCCGATTTGTTCAAGGACTTCCCGACGCTGAAGTTCCTCATCCCCCACGGCGGCGGCGCGGTGCCCTACCACTGGGGGCGCTTTCGGGGCCTGGCGCAGGAGCTCAAGAAGCCGCTGCTGAGCGAACACCTGCTGAACAACATCTTTTTCGACACCTGCGTGTACCACCAGCCCGGCATCGACCTGCTGACCAAGGTGATCCCGGTGAAGAACATTCTGTTCGCCAGCGAGATGATCGGCGCGGTGCGCGGCATCGACCCCGAAACCGGCCACTACTACGACGACACCAAGCGTTACGTGGCGGCCACCGCCAACCTGAGCGACGAAGAGCGCTACCAGGTGTTCGAGGGCAATGCTCGGCGGGTGTTCAGCCGCCTGGATGCGTCGCTCGAGGCCAAGGGCAAGTAAACAGCCTGGATTCCCGCCTTCGCGGGAATGACGAAACCCATGCTGTCATGCCCGCGAAGGCGGGCATCCACGACCGAACACAACGCTGGATTCCCGCCTTCGCGGGAATGACGACAGCGAAAGGAGAAAACCATGTACGAATTGGGCGTTTGCCACCGCAACATCACCCGCGCTGACGGCGCCGCCGCCGACGGCTTGGCCGCGCTCGGCTCGGCCACCGTGCACGAGGCCCTGGGCCGCGTGGGCCTGATGAAGCCCTACATGCGTCCCATCCAGACCGGCGTGCAGGTGAGCGGCACGGCAGTGACCGTGCTGCTGCAGCCCGGCGACAACTGGATGATGCATGTGGCGGCCGAGCAGATCCAACCCGGCGACATCGTGGTGGCCACCGTCACCGCCGAATGCTCCGACGGCTACTTCGGCGACCTGCTGGCCACCAGCTTTCAGGCCCGCGGTGCGCGCGGCCTGATCATCGAAGCCGGTGTGCGCGACGTGAAGACCTTGAAGGAAATGAACTTCCCGGTCTGGAGCCGGTTCGTCTCGTCCAAGGGCACCATCAAAGCCACGTTGGGTTCGGTGAACATCCCCATCGTCTGCGCCGGCGCCTGGGTGACCCCGGGCGACGTGGTGGTGGCCGACGACGATGGCGTGGTCTGCGTGCCCGCCGCCAAGGCCGTCGCCACGCTGGCCGCCGCGATCAAGCGCGAAAGCTTCGAAGGCGAGAAGCGCGACAAGTTGGCCAGCGGCATCCTGGGGCTGGACATGTACACGATGCGCGAGCCGCTGGCCGCTGCCGGCCTGAAGTACATCGACTGAAAGTCATCACCATGAGCAAACCCACCTCAGGTGACTTCACCAAGACCGCCGGCTGGATGGACTGGTTCAGCGGCCCGACGAAACCTGCCTTCAAGCTGCCCGCCGGCGCCGTGGACGCGCACTGCCATGTGTTTGGCCCGGGGGCCGAGTTCCCCTATGCGCCCGAACGCAAGTACACGCCCTGCGACGCCAGCAAGGCTCAGCTCTTTGCACTTCGCGATCACCTGGGCTTCGCCCGCAACGTGGTGGTGCAGGCCACCTGCCACGGCGCCGACAACCGCGCCATGGTGGACGCGCTGCTGCACAGCGGCGGCCAGGCACGCGGCGTGGCCACGGTCAAGCGCAGCATCAGCGACGCTGAAATCCAGGCCATGCACGACGCCGGCGTACGAGGCGTGCGTTTCAACTTCGTCAAGCGCCTGGTGGACTTCACGCCCAAGGACGAGCTGCTGGAGATCGCCGGCCGCATCGCCAAGTGGGGCTGGCATGTGGTGATCTATTTCGAGGCCGTGGACTTGCCCGAGCTGTGGGACTTCTTCACCGCCTTGCCCACCACCGTCGTCGTCGATCACATGGGCCGCCCCGACGTGAGCAAGCCGGTGGACGGCCCCGAGTTCGCGCTGTTCCTGAAGTTCATGCGCCAGCATCCGAATGTGTGGAGCAAGGTGACATGCCCGGAGCGCCTTTCAGTCGCGGGGCCCCGAGCGCTGAACGGCGAGCGCAACGCCTACACCGATGTGATCCCCTTCGCCCGCAAGGTGGTGGAGGAATTCCCCGACCGTGTGCTCTGGGGCACCGACTGGCCCCACCCCAACCTGAAGGACCACATGCCCGACGACGGTCTGCTGGTGGACTTCATCCCCCACATCGCGCCCACCGCCGAGCAACAACGCAAGCTGCTGGTGAGCAACCCGATGAAGCTCTACTGGCCTGAAGAAGTGAAGGGTTGACCCCATGGCACTCGACAAACCCTACCAGGACGTTCCCGGCACGACCATCTTCGACGCCGAACAAAGCCGCAAGGGCTACCACCTCAACCAGTTCTGCATGAGCCTGATGAAGGCCGAGAACCGCGAGCGCTTCAAGACCGACGAGCGTGCCTATTTGGACGCGTGGCCCATGACCGAAGAGCAGAAGCAGGGCGTGCTGACACGCGACCTGAACCGCTGCATCGCCGCTGGCGGCAACATCTACTTCCTGGCCAAGATCGGCGCCACCGACGGCAAGAGCTTCCAGTACATGGCCGCCAGCATGACCGGCATGACGCAAGAGGAGTACATGGCCATGATGCTGGGCGGCGGCCGCTCGGCCGAGGGCAACCGGCGCCTGGGTGAGAACGGCGATGCCCAGCCGCAGAACCAGCCCCAGGGCGCTGCCAACAACAAGAAGAAGGACGCCTGAACATGGCCCGCATCTCCGCCTCCGTCTACACCTCGCACGTGCCGGCCATCGGTGCCGCGCTCGACCTGGGAAAGAGCCACGAGCCCTACTGGCAGCCCGTGTTCAAGGGCTACGAGTTCAGCCAGCAGTGGCTGAAGGAGAACCCGCCGGATGTCATCTTCCTGGTCTACAACGACCACGCCACGGCCTTCAGCCTGGAGATGATCCCCACCTTCGCCATCGGCTGCGCGGCCGAGTTCACCCCCGCCGACGAAGGCTGGGGCCCGCGCCCGGTGCCCCAGGTGGTGGGCCACCCCGAGCTGGCCGCGCACATCGCACAGAGCGTGATCCAGGACGACTTCGACCTCACCATCGTCAACAAGATGGACGTGGACCACGGCCTGACGGTGCCGCTGTCGTTGATGTGCGGCCAGCCTGAAGCGTGGCCCTGCCCGGTCATCCCCTTCGCCGTGAACGTGGTGCAGTACCCCGTGCCCAACGGCCGCCGCTGCTACAAGCTGGGGCAGGCCATCCGCAAGGCGGTGGAGAGTTTCGACCGCCCGCTGAACGTGCAGATCTGGGGCACCGGTGGCATGAGCCACCAGCTGCAGGGCGCGCGCGCCGGCCTGATCAACCGCGAGTGGGACACCGCCTGGCTCGACCAGCTGATCAACGACCCCGCCGCCGCCGCCGCCACGCCCCACATCGACTACGTGCGCGAGGCCGGCTCGGAAGGCATCGAGCTGGTGATGTGGCTGATCGCCCGCGGCGCGATGGCCGATGTGGCGGGCGGCCCCAAGCCCACCGTCAAGCACCGCTTCTACCATGTGCCCGCATCCAACACGGCCGTGGGCCACCTCATCCTGGAGAACAACTGACATGGCAAAACCCCACAACGGCCCCATCCGCGTGGCACTGGCCGGTGCCGGCGCGTTCGGCATCAAGCACCTGGACGGCATCCAGAACATCGAGGGCGTCGAGGTCGTCTCGCTGATCAGCCGCGAGCTGGACAAGACCAGGGAAGTGGCGGCCAAGTACGGCATCCCCCACGTCACCACCGAGCTGGCGGGCAGCCTGGCCCTGCCGGAAGTGGACGCCGTCATCCTGTGCACGCCCACGCAGATGCACGCCAGCCAGACCCTGGCCTGCCTGCAGGCCGGCAAGCACGTGCAGGTGGAAATCCCCCTGTGTGACGTGCTGGCCGATGGCGAGCAAGCCGTGCGTGTGGCCCAGGCCAGCGGCCTGGTGGCCATGTGCGGCCACACCCGCCGCTTCAACCCCAGCCACCAGCTGGTGCACAACAAGATCGCGGCCGGCGAGTTCAACATCCAGCAGATGGATGTGCAGACCTATTTCTTCCGCCGCACCAACATGAACGCGCTAGGCCAGGCCCGCAGCTGGACCGACCACCTGCTTTGGCACCACGCCGCCCACACCGTGGACCTGTTCGCCTACCAGTGCGGCAGCCCCATCGTGGCGGCCAATGCGATCCAGGGCCCCATCCACCCGACGCTGGGCATTGCGATGGACATGAGCATCCAGCTCAAGGCCGCCAACGGCGCCATCTGCACGCTGAGCCTGTCGTTCAACAACGACGGCCCGCTGGGCACCTTCTTCCGCTACATCGGCGACACGGCCACCTACCTCGCCCGGTACGACGACCTGTTCACCGGCAAGGAAGAAAAGATCGATGTCTCGAAGGTGGCCGTCTCGATGAACGGCATCGAGCTGCAGGACCGCGAGTTCTTCGCCGCCATCCGCGAAGGCCGCGAGCCCAACAGCAGCCTGGCCCAGGTACTGCCCTGCTACCAGGTGCTGCACAAGCTGGAGCAGCAATTGCAGTGACCGGGGCGCGCCACATGCGCCGCTTATCATCGGACGCATGCTGACCGACCCGCTGTTCTCCTGGGTGGCCGTGCTCATCAGCCTGGTGCTGCTGGCCGGCTATGAAGTGCGTGTGTACCTGGTGGGCAAGTCCTCGCCAGAGCGCATCGCCCGCTCTGCCAACGCCCGTGTGCGCCTGCATTGGGCCGCCGCCCTCTCGGCCCAACCGGGCTTCGAGATCGTGGCCGTGCAGGCGCTGCGCAACTCGTTGATGTCGTCCACCATCTCGGCCTCCACCGCGGCGCTGGCGGTGATGGGCACGGTGAGCATGGCGGGCAGCTCGCTGGCCGGCAAGCTGGCGCTGGGCACCCCGGTGGAGTTGCTGCACACCAGCCTGCAGGCCGTGCTGGTGCTCACGCTGTTTGCCTCCTACGTGTGCTCCGCCATGGCCATGCGGCACTACGGCCACGCCAGCTTCATCATGTCGCTGCCTTTTGCCAGCCCCGAGCGCGCATCGTTCACCCCCGCTGCGGCCAAGCATGTGCACCGCGCCGGCCTGCTCTACAGCTGGGGGCTGCGCCTGTTCCTGATGGCCGCACCCGTGGCCGTGGGCATCGTGCACCCGCTGGCCATGCCGGTGATGACGGTGCTGCTGCTCATCGCCCTGCGCTTCTTTGACCAACCCGCCGACCTCGACATCGAATGAGCTCCTTTGCCCCTCGCGCCCTCGGCCCCTTCCAGGTCAGCCCCATCGGCTTGGGGCTCATGAACCTCAGCCACGCCTACGGCCCGCCCTCGCCGCCAGAGGCTGCCCAGGCGCTCATCCACCGTGCGCTCGACCTGGGCTGCACCCTGTTCGACACCGCCGCCCTCTATGGCTTTGGCGTCAACGAGAAGCTGGTGGGCCCTGTGCTCAAGCCCCATCGCCAGCACGTCACGCTGTGCAGCAAGGGCGGCATGGCCGGCGTGCAGTTTGACGATGGCATGAAGCGCGTCATCAACGGCCGCCCCGAGGCCATCCGCCGCAACTGCGAGGACAGCCTGCGCAACCTGGGCACCGACGTCATCGACCTGTACTACCTGCACCGCCTGGACATGCAAGTGCCCATCGAAGAGTCGGTGGGCGAGATGAGCCGCCTGGTGGAGGAGGGCAAGGTGCGCACGCTGGGCCTCTCGGAGGTTTCGTCCGCCACACTGCGCCGCGCCCATGCGGTGCACCCCATCACCGCGCTGCAGACCGAGTACTCGCTGTGGACCCGCAACCCCGAGATTGCCGTGCTGCAAGCCAGCCGCGAACTGGGTGTGGCCCTCGTGGCCTTCAGCCCGGTGGCGCGCGGCTTCCTGGGCGGCCTCACCGACGTGAGCGGGTTTGATGCCAAGGACATCCGCCGCAGCATGCCGCGCTTCGCCCCTGGCAACTACGCCGCCAACCTGGCCCTGCTGCCCCCCGTGCAGGCCGTGGCCCAGGAACTGGGCGCCACGGTGGCCCAGGTGGCCCTGGCCTGGCTGCTGCAGCGCGCCGAGCACATCATCCCCATCCCGGGCACCACGAGCATCGCCCACCTCGAAGACAACCTGGCCGCCAGCCGACTGGTGCTGAGCGCCGACCAGGCGGCCCGCCTGGATGCCGCCATCAACCAGCGCACGGTGCAAGGCGCCCGCTACAACACCGCCACGCAGGCCGAGATCGACACCGAGGGGTTCTGAGCGCCTTCGCGGGAATGACGGGCAGGTAGACGCAGCCTCCTAGAATGGCCCGAGGGGAAACTGGGATCGTTGGCAGGACGGGTTTGACAAGCACTGGAAGGGCGATGAGCACGAACTGGTGCGCGAGCAGTTCCGGCGCTTCAAGCGCGACGTGCTGGAGAACTTCAAGTACTACCGTGTGCCTGTGATTGCGCTGGACCGCAACACGTCGAAAGAAGCGGTGTGCGTGGTGTTTGAGAAGGTGAACACCGGCGGCAAGCCATTGGATGCCTTTGAGCTGGTGACGGCCATGTACGCGGCTGATGGCCACGAGCTTCGCAAGGACTGGTATGGCGACGACGGCCAGAAGGGCCGACAGCGCCGCTTTGTGGATGCCCTCAGACCTGCGGATTCAGAGGCCGGGATCATTGCCAACGTGGGGAACACCGATTTCCTCCAGGCGATTTCGCTCTTTCACACACGTGAGCGCAGGCGAGATGCCGAGCAGGCCGGCAAGGAGGGCAAAGAGTTGCCCGCCGTGACAGGCAACCGCCAGGCCCTGTTGGGCCTGCCACTGGCGGCCTACAAGAAATACGAGAAGCAGGTGGAAGGAGGCTTCATGAAGGCCGCCAAGTTCCTGCATATGCAGCACATCTACCGCATCTACGACCTGCCCTACCAGTCGCAGATCGTTCCGCTGGCGGCCATCCTTGCCGACATAGGCGATGCCTGGGAGCACGAGGCCAACCGCGCAAAGCTGGTGCGCTGGTATTGGAATGGCGTGTTTGGCGAGTTGTATGGCTCTGCCGTTGAAACGCGTATCGCGCGCGATTTCATGGAGGTGCCGGCCTGGTTGCAAGGCGGGGCCGAACCCTCCACCGTGAGCGAGACCATCTTCCGCGCTGACCGCCTGAAGACCATGCGAATGCGCCTGTCTGCGGCCTACAAGGGCGTGAATGCCCTGTTGATGAAGGAAGGGGCGCAAGACTTTCGCTCTGGGCAGAAGTTCAACCAGACCGTGTTCTTTGGCGAGAACGTCGACATTCACCACATCTTTCCGCAGGACTGGTGCAAGAAGCAGGGCATCAAGCCCGCGGTGTTCGACTCCATCATCAACAAGACGCCGCTGTCGTTCCGCACCAACCGCATCATCGGGGGCGTGGCGCCGTCGGCGTATCTGGCCAAACTCATCAAGGGTGACAGCACCACGCCGCCCATCAGCCCCACCAAGCTGGACGACTATCTGCGGTCGCACCTTGCCGAACCGGCCAAGCTGCATGGCGATGACTTTGCGGGGTTCATGGAAGACCGGCAGCGGCAGTTGCTCGGCTTGATCGAGCAGGCCATGGGGAAGGCGGCCTATGGCGGCGCCTCTGTCGAGGAAGACGAGGACGTGGAAACCCGCGAAGCGGAGATGACCATATCGGCCTGACCAGAACCCGGTTGCAGATTTGGGCAGGTCTTGGTATATTCTGTATTCGCGATTTGCGAATACAGAACACCATGCAACTCAAGCCCCAAGACTTTCTGGTGGCCCTCAAGCTTGTGGCTTGGGGTGAGCAGCGCTGGACGTATGCCCGCCTGGCCCAAGAGCTGGGCCTGAGTGCGTCTGAGGCGCATGCCGCCGTGAAGCGGGCCACGCAGGCCGAGTTGCTGGTGCAAACGGCCTTGCTGGCACCGCCGCCCGCTGGCGTGCCCAGCGCGCAAGAGGCACCGGCCATCTACCGCGTGCACACGCGGCCCCGCCGTGCCAAGGCCGCAGAGGCCAGCGGTGCCGACAACCCCGCCCGCGTGCACAGCCGCAACCTGGCCGAGTTTGCGGTGCATGGGGCCCGCTACGCCTTTGCGCCCGAGCGCCTGCCCATGGCCGTTGGCGTGCCCACCAGCCACAGCGCGCCGGCCTTCAAAGGCGTGTTCGCGCCTGGCTCGGCCGACTGGGTCTGGCCGCACCCCAATGGCACGGTGCGCGGGCAAGGGCTGGAGCCGCTGCACCCCAGTGCCCCCTTTGCCGCCATGCAAGACGCCAAGCTGTACGAGATGCTGGCGCTGTTTGACGCCCTGCGCGTGGGCCGCGCCCGCGAGCGGGGCATGGCGCTGAAGCGGCTGCCCCTGCTGATCTACCCCGATGGCCCCAAGCCGGCGGAAAGGCCCATGCATGGCTAACCGCACCCCAGAGGCCTCTGGTACCGGCGGCCGCTATCACGCCTCCGGCGCTGAAGCCGAGTTCGAACCGGGCTCGCGCCGCCGCGTGCTGCGCAATCAACTTGGCGTCAACCTTGTGCGCGACGTGCAGATGTTGGAGTCCCAGGCCCTGGCCATCGCGCAAGACGCAGCGCTGGAGAGCTTTGACGCCACTCACCGTTTCACAGCGGCAGACATTTGCCAGTTGCACGCCTTCTGGCTGGACGGCATCTACCCTTGGGCAGGCCAGTACAGGCAGGTCAACATTGGCAAAGGCGGCTTCCAGTTCGCCAATGCGGCACTGATCGCCAACCTCATGCGGGACTTGGAACGCGATGCGCTCGCACGTCTCACACCCTGCCATGGCGATGACGCCACCGTGGCGCGCGCCTTGGCCGAGGTGCATGCCGAGTTGATCCTGATACACCCATTCCGCGAAGGCAACGGGCGTTTGGCCCGCGTATTGGCCGTGTTGATGGCCATGCAGGCGGGTTTGCCTGCGCTCGATTTCTCACCCCTGCTGGGGCGCGGCAAGCTGCGCTACATCAGCGCCATCCATGCGGCCGTGGGCCGCAACTATGGCCCGATGACCAAGGTGTTCGAGCGGGTTATCGCGCGGTCGAGGCGAGTCGCCGACGCCACTGCGCGATGAGTTCGGCCTTGGTGGTGGGGGCGTTGGCACTGGCCCCATCGGCAAACGGCGCGCGGATGCCCTCCACGGCCGACGAGCTTTCCACCGACACGCGCAATGCAGCCCTTTGGCCTTTGGCGCCAAGCCGGCGCAGGTAGGGGTTGGATTGCTTGAGTGACATGCCTGAATGGTACCGCGCACAGCCACAATTGAGAACGATATGAACACCCACACCCTCGTCCAGAAGCTCTGGAACTACTGCAACGTGCTGCGCGACGACGGCATGAGCTATGGCGACTATGTGGAGCAGCTCACCTACCTGCTGTTCCTGAAGATGGCGCACGAGCGCAGCCAGCCGCCCTACAACCAGCCCAGCATCGTGCCGGCGGCCTACACCTGGCCCACGCTGCTGGTGCGCGATGGCGATGAGCTGTTTGACCACTACCGACACGCGCTGGAAAAGCTGGGCCAAGAGCGCGGCACGCTGGGGCTGATCTTTGCCAAGGCGTAGAACAAGTTTCAAGACCCGGCCAAGCTGCGCCGGGTGGTGGCCGATTTGATCGACACAGAAACCTGGACGATTCTGGGTGCCGACGTGAAGGGCGACGCCTACGAGGGCCTGCTGGAGCGCAACGCGCAAGACACCAAGAGCGGGGCGGGCCAGTACTTCACGCCGCGCGCGCTCATCCAGGCCATGGTGGATTGCATTGCCCCGCAGCCGGGCGAAACCATTTGCGACCCGGCCTGTGGCACGGGCGGCTTCTTGTTCACGGCGCACAACCACATCACCAGCAAGTACAAGAGCCTGGAACGCCCCCAGCTCAAGCACCTGAAGGAAAAGGCCTTCACCGGCTACGAGCTGGTGCAGGCCACGGCGCGGGTGTGCGCCATGAACTTGATGCTGCATGGCATAGGGTCTGAAAAGTCGGTTCCCGTGGTGGTGGGTGATGCCTTGGCGGGGGACCCTGGCGAGCGCTACAACGTGGTGCTGGCCAACCCGCCGTTTGGCAAGAAGAGCAGCACGGTGATCGTGGGAGAAGACGGCCGCCCCCGCCGCCGATACAAAACGAAAACAAGCGCGACTGCCTTGACACCCAGCCGCTGGCCCCGGCCGGCACCATGAGGCCTTCTCAAACAACCCTGGTAGGAGTGCTTCATGGTCAAACCCTGGATCAAGCGCACCGTGTTCGGTGCCCTCGGCGGTCTCTTCGTGTTGGGCAGCCTCGCGGCCTGCAGCCACCACCGCGGCCCCATGACCGAAGAGCGCATCACCGAGATGCGCGGCAAGGTGGTCGAGCGCGTCAGCGGCAAGCTCGATCTGAACGAGGCCCAGAAGGCCAAGCTGGGTCTGCTGGCCGACGAGCTGATGGCCCAGCGCAAGGCCCTGCGTGGCGGCACCGAGCCGAGGGCCGAGCTGCAGGCGGTGATCGCCGGCGCCCAGTTCGACCGCGCCAAGGCCCAGGCCCTGCTGGACGGCAAGACCCAGGCGGTGCAGGGCGGCGGGCCCAAGGTGATCGCGGCGATGGGCGACTTCTACGACAGCCTCAACCCCGACCAGCAGGCCAAGCTGCGCGCCTTCATGGCCGAGCACCGCCACGGCGGCGGCTGGTGGGGCCGTGGCTGAGCGCCTGGCCGCGCGCCTGAAAGCCGAGCCGGCCCTGCGCCTGCTCGGCCCCGAGGGTGACCCGCACCTGGCCTGGCTGGACCTGTTGTGGGGCCCGCGCTTCGACCGTGAGCAGGCCCTGCAGATGCTGGCCCGCCAGCCCGCGCTGGACGGTGCCCGCCTGCTGGCGGCCGGCGAGCGCTTCGACACCCTGGGCCGTGCCGAGCAGCAGGGCCTGCGGCGGCTCATCGTGCGGCACCACATGCTCCATAGAATCGGCCATGCCACGCATCCTGCTGATTGACGACGACGAGCAGCTGGGCCCGCCACTGGCGGCCTACTTCCAGCGCTACGAGCTGGTGCTGGAGCAGGCCACCCGGCCCAGCACCGGCCTGGCGCGCCTGCAGGCGGGCGGCTTCGACGCCGCCATCCTCGACGTGATGCTGCCCGAGATGGACGGCTTCGAGCTGTGCCGCACCATCCGCAAGGCCAGCGACCTGCCCATCGTGATGCTCACCGCCCGCGGCGACGTGATGGACCGCGTGGTGGGCCTGGAGCTGGGCGCCGACGACTATTTGCCCAAGCCCTTCGAGCCGCGCGAGCTGGTGGCGCGCGTGCAGACCGTGCTGCGCCGCCGCGTGACCAAACCATTGGCGCAAGACGCGCTGGCCTTTGAAGGCCTGAGCGTGGACACCGCGCGCCGCGCCGTGCTGCGCGGCGGCGAGACTGTGGAGCTGACCGGCACCGAATACGAGCTGCTGCTGATGCTGGCGCGCGAGCCGGGCCGCGTGTTCAGCCGCGATGACATACTCACCGCCCTGCGCGGCCACGAGGCCGACCTGTACACCCGTGCCGTGGACATCGTGGTCAGCCGCCTGCGCAGGAAGCTGGAGCCGCTGGACGCGATCAAGACCCTGCGCAATGCCGGCTATTCGCTGGCCCTGCCCCGACTGCCTGCCGCATGACCGCGCCAGCAGCGCAATGCCCCTGGCACCGCCGCGTGCGCCAGCACCTGGGCCACTCCATCAAGTGGCGCATCGTGGTGGTGTTCGTGCTGCTGGCCACGGCCGTGGCCGGCGTGTTCGTGTTCGGCGCCCAGCGCGCCTTTGCCGTGGGCTGGCGCGACGCCGCCCGCCCGCTGCTGGCCGACTACGTGGCCCACCTGGCCAGCGAGGTCACCGGCGGCGGCCCCACGCCGCAGCTGGCGCGCGCCCAGGCCCTGGTGCAGCGCCTGCCCGTCAGCCTGCACATCTCGGGGCCCGTGCTGAACTGGGATTCAGAACCGGCACGCCACACCGATGGCGAGGCCCACACCGCATGGACGCAGGCCTTCAACCAGCGAACCGCCGACGGCCACACGCTGCGCTTCGGCATCCAGGCCTCGGCGGTGGAGCGGCGGCCGCGCTACTTCGGCATGGCACTGTTCGCACTGCTGGTGGTGCCCATGCTGGCCTGGCTCTACCTGCGCCGCCTGCTGCGGCCGCTGGACGCCATTGGCGCCGGTGCCCAGCGCTTTGGTACCGGCGACTTCAGCCAGCCCATCCCCGTGCGCCACCCCGGCCGCCCCGACGAGCTGGGCCAGTTGGCCAACACCATCAACACCATGGGGCAAGACATCTCGCAGATGCTCGACGCCAAGCGCGCGCTGCTGCTGGCCATCAGCCACGAACTGCGCAGCCCGCTCACCCGCGCGCGCCTGAACGCCGAGCTGCTGCCCGAGGAGGGCGCCGCCGGCCCGCAGCGCGCCGCGCTGCTGCGCGACCTGCAGGAGATGGGATCGCTGATCTCCGACCTGCTGGAAAGCGAGCGCTTGGCCAGCCAGCACGCCGCGCTGCAGCGTGAATCCACCGATCTCTTGGCGCTGGCCAGCAGCGTGCTGGAAGACTTGCGGGCACGCCATCCGCAGGCCGCACAGGTACGCATTGAGGCCCCGGCCGACCTGCCCGCCTGGTCGGTCGACGCGGCCCGCCTGCGCCTGCTGCTGCGCAACCTGCTGGACAACGCCTTGCGCCACGGTGCCGAAGCGCCGCAGCCGCCCACCCTGCGCATCGCCCGCAGCGGCAACGGCCTGGTGCTGACGGTGCGCGACCACGGGCCCGGCGTTCCCGACGCGCAGCTGCAGCATCTGGCCCAGGCCTTCTACCGGCCCGACAGTGCGCGCACCCGCGCCGCAGGAGGCGTGGGGCTGGGCTTGTACCTGTGCCGCCTGGTGGCCGTGGCGCATGGCGGCAGTCTGGTGCTGCGCAACGCCGAGCCGGGACTGGAAGCGGTGGTCAGGCTGTAGGCAGCAAGCCGCCCAGGTCAAAGCCCAGGTCGGTGGCCTGGTCCAGCTTGGGCGAGACGCGTGCATCCAGCAGCTTGCGGGCCTGCAAGTGGTCCTTGGCGGCGTTCACCGAATCCACGGCGATGAGCTGGCCGGCGCGGAAGTGGTAGACGGAGAAAGCCGGCCCGGCCATGGCACCTCGCACCGCCCATTCGTCGGCACCGGCCGAGAGGCCGGCCATCTGCAGCTTCTTGTCGTACTGATCGCTCCAGAACCAGGGCGTGGCCACGAAGGGGCGCGCTTGCCCCAGCAGCGCGGCGGCGGCCGACTTGGCCTGCTCGGTGGCGTTCTGCACCGATTCGAGCCGGATCAGCGAGCCGTCGGCCAGTTCGCGCGCGGTGCAATCGCCTGCGGCCACGATCAGCGGGTCGGCGGTGCGGCCACAAGCATCCACCACGATGCCGCGGTCAGTGGCCAGGCCGGCCTCGCGGGCAAGGGCATCGTTGGCGCTCACGCCCACGCCCAGCACCACCAGGCCGCAGGGCACACGGGTGCCATCGGCCATCTGGATGGCCGTGGCCTGGCCTACATTCGTCTCCACGGCGGCGATGCGTGCGTCCAGCACCACGTTCACGCCATGGCTACGGTGCAGCGTGGCGTACCAGTCGCTCAGCACCGGTGGCAGCACGCGACCCAGCAGGCGCGGCGCGGCTTCCAGCACGGTCACGGCCAGGCCTTTCTTGCGGGCGGTGGCGGCCACTTCCAGACCGATGAAGCCGCCACCGATCACCACCACCGGCAAGCTGTGCTCGGCGCACTGCACCAGGCCGGCGGCGATGCGGCTGGCGTCGTCGCGCGAGCGCAGTGGCAGCACGTTGGCGGCGTCCATGCCCGGCAGTGGCAGGCTGCGTGGCGTGGAGCCGGTGGCCAGCACCAGGCCGGTGTAGGGCAGCACTTCACCAGTGGCCAGGCGCACGGTTTGCGCGGCGCGGTTGATGCCGGCCACGCTGGCGGTTGTGCGTAGCGTGATGTTCTTTTTCGCGAGCATCTCGGGCGCGCGCATCACCAGCTGCGGCTCGGTGATCTCGCCGGCCAGCCAGGCCTTGGACAGCGGCGGGCGGTGATAGGGGCCGTGCGGCTCGTCGCCCAGCAGGGTGATGGCGCCGGTGTAGCCGCCGCTGCGCAGCGACTCGGCGGTCATCACGCCGGCTTGGCCGGCGCCGACGATGATGATGTGGTCGGTGCTCATGGCAGGGGCGGGAGATGGATTCCCGCCTTCGCGGGAATGACGGAAAGGGGGCAGCTCACTCCTGGCACTCCGGCAAGGCGACGCTGCCGCCGTCCAGCGCGGCGCTGGCCTTGATCTGGCAGCTCAGGCGGCTGTTGGGCTTGCGCTCGGCGGCCACATTGGCCAGCATGTCAAGCTCGCCCGCCTCGGGCGCGGGCAGCACGGCCATCAGCAGCTCGTCCACGTAGCAGTGGCAGGTGGCGCAGGCGCACGAGCCGCCGCACTCGCCCAGGATGCCGTCGATGCCGTTGGTGGTGGCGGCCTGCATCAGGCTCCAGCCATCGGGCACGTTGACGGTGGTGGAAGCGCCGTTGGCTTCGACGTAGGTGATGTTGGCCATGAAGAACTCGCTCGCAAGAAGATGGTGCTGGATGAAACTGCGGCCCCGCGCACCAGGGCCGGTGCCGGGGCCGCGCGGGGAATGGGCTTTACTGTACTGCCAGGTCCAGCACCAGCGGGCTGCGGAAGGTGGATGAAGGCATCCAGGCCAGCTGGTCGGCCACGCGGCTGTACTCGGGCACCACCTTGTGGAACTCGTCGAAGGCGATTTTCACCGCCAGCCGGGCGATGGCCGTGCCCAGGCAGGCGTGCACGCCGCCGCCAAAGCCCAGGTGGCCGCGTGGCTTGCGGCTGATGTCGTACACATCGGGGTTGGGGTACTGGCGTTCGTCGCGGTTGCCTGAGCCGTAGGCCAGGCAGACGAAGTCGCCTTCCTTCATGGTCTGGCCGTGGATGTTCACGTCCTTCATCAGCCGGCGACGGAAGCGCTGGGCCGAGGTGTTGAAGCGCAAGCTTTCCTCAATGGCGTCGGGCAGCAGCTCGGGGTTGGCCACCACGGCGCGGCGGGCTTCGTCGAAGCTGGCCAGGTTGTAGGCGAACATCATCATGAAGCCGCCCAGCGATTCGACGCCGGCCATGATCAGCGTGGTGGTGGTGAGCAGCACCTCGCGGTCGTCCAGCCGGTCGCCATCAATCTCGGCCAGCGCGAAGTTGCTGATCAGGTCGTTGCGCGGCTCGGCGCGTCGCATGGCGATGACCTTGCCAGCGTAGTCCTGCATCCAGTTGTAGGCCGCGATGTGCTCGGGGCCCTTGGCGCGGGTGCGGGCGTCGCTCTGCACCATCAGCACGGCGTTCTCGCGCACCTCGTGTTCAGGCACGATGGCTTCTTCGCCCATGGGCAGGCCCAGCGCGGCCATCAGCACTTTCACGGTGAACTGTGAAGAGACTTCCTTGAAGTCGAACTGCTGCACACCCTTGAGCTGGCCAAACACCTGCTGGGCCACGTCGCGGATGGGCTCTTCCAGCGCCAGCAGGTTGCGCTTCATGAAGGCATGCTGGATCAGGCCGCGCAAGCGGTCGTGCTTGGGGGGGTCGGAGCTGCCGAGCGTGGCACCGGCGCGGCCAGGCAGCTCGGTCATCAGGTTGCCGCTGGCGCTGGAGTAGGTCTGCCAGTCTTGCCCGGCCGAGACGATGTCGGCGTAGCGCGAGAGCACCCACATCTGAGCCTCTTCGCTCCAAAAGCACGGGGCTTCGTCGCGCAAGCGCTTGTAGTACGGGAACGGGTCGGCGTCGATGGCCGGCGAGTAGGGGTCGAAGGCGAGCATGTTGCGTTGTCTCCTGTCACGGTGCGGCGCCTAGGGCAGCGCTTGCAAGACCCGGATTCTGCGCGCCAGCTTGATCTGGACCAGTGGACAAACCACGGGCAAAACTTGCACTTTTACCGTATGCTGGCTGACATGATGGCTGCGCTATCCCCCGTCCGCCGAGCCAAGGCCAGTGCACCGCGCAGGGCACTTTCGCAATTGCCCAGTTTTGCCCTCTACGGGGAGGCGGGTGCGCCCAATCCCTCGCTTTTGCACGTCGAGGCCATCCACTCGCGCAGCCGCTTGTACGACTGGGAGATCGACGCCCATGTGCACCAGGGTTTACACCAAGTGCTCTGGCTGGGGCGCGGGCATGTGGAGGCAATGTTGGACGAATCTCGCGTGACCTGCGGCGGCCCCGTGGCCCTGGTGATACCGCCTGGCGTGGCCCACGCCTTTCGCTTTGCACCGGACAGCGACGGCTTTGTGCTGACGGTGAACGCCACCCTGCTGGCCGAGGGTGATGCGGCCGGCGCGGGTCAGGCACTGCAAACGCTGTTTGCCGAACCCCGCACGCTGAAGCTGGAAAAGGACTCCCCCGAGGCGCTGCGCCTGCAAGCCCTGCTGGAGGCCCTGCTGGACGAGAACGAAGCCACCGACGCGGCCGACGGCCCGGTGCCGCTGTGGCTCACCCGCGCGGTGGTGTGGCGCCTGGCGCAACTGGCCGAGCGCGACCAGGCCCATGCCACACGCAAGCTGGGTGCGGGCCAGCAGTCGCTCTACACGCGCTGGGTGGTGCTGATGGAGGCCAACTACCTGGCGCACTGGCCGGTGTCGCGCTACGCCGAGCGGCTGGGGCTCTCAACCGAGCGCTTGAACCGCATGGTGCGCAACGAGACCGGGCTCAACGCCCAGGCCTTGCTGCACGCCCGCCTGGCACGCGAGGCCTGTCGCCGGCTGGTGCATGTGGTGGCGCCCGTCTCGAAGCTGGCCTTCGAGCTGGGCTTCGAAGACCCTGCCTATTTCTGCCGCTTCTTCAAGCGGCACACCGGGCTGGCACCGCGCGAGTACCGGCAGCGCATGGCGGCGGCCTGACATCCCCACCACCGCCGCCATTCCCACCACCGCCGTCCCACCGCCACCGTCATTCCCGCGAAGGCGGAAATCCAAGCATTGGCACTCAACCCGCCGTCGCAGCCAAGCCCAGCGCGGCCACCTGAGCCTCCAGCGCGTCACGCAACCAGCGCTGCACCGGGTCGGCCTGGTGGCGGCGGTGCCACACCATGTACATGGGCATGGCCGGCAGGTCCAGCGGCACCTGGACCGTGGCCAGGCCGCGCAAGGCGCCCTGCCCCAGCAGCGAAGGCGCGGTGGCCAGCCAGGGGCCGCCGCGCAACATGGCGCCCAGCCCGGCCATGCCCGGCACGGTGGCCACGATGCGGCGCTGCACACCTTGGGCTTGCAGCCACTGGTCCACATCCAGGCTGCGGCGCGGCTCGTACAACACGGTCACATGCTCGGCGGCCAGGTAGTCGGCCAGGCTGGCCGGCGCGGCGCGTTGCGCAGGGTCGTAGAACACACGCAGCCGGTCTTCGAACAGACGCTTCTGGAAGATGTCGCTGCCCTCGGGCGGGCGCGGTGTGATCAGCAACTGGCAGGTCTCATCGCGCAGCATCGCGGCCTGTGGCGCACCAGAGGGGATGACCCGCAAGCTGAGCCCCGGCGCCTGGGCGCGCAAGTGACGCAGCAGGCCGGGCAGCAGCAGGTCACGCTGCAAATCGTTTGCAGCAATGGTGATGGTCGCGCTGAGCCGCGCCGGGTCAAAGCCGGCTGCGGTGCTGAAGGCGCGCAAATCGTCCAGCAGCAGCCGTGCCCGGCCGGCCAGCAGATCGGCCATGGCCGTGGGGGTGATGCCCCGGCCCGATTTGACGAACAGCGCGTCGCCCACGATGGCGCGCAGTTTCTCCAGCCCATGGCTCACCGCAGACTGCGTCACCCCCAGGCGCTGGGCCGCGCGGGTGACCGAACCCTCCTCGTGCACCGCCAACAGCAGTTGCAAAAGACGGCCATCCAGATCCAAATGATCAAAATCGCTCATGAGTGACATGAGTATCGCGGTCTTTATCCCTGCTGGCGACCCCGGAATACTGCGAGCCTTCCCGCCACCCGGCGTTTGCAAGACACCCGCACGGAGACACACCATGGGCACCCAGGACATTCCCGGCACCGTCATGTTCGACGGCGAGCAGGCCAAGAAAGGCTATGCGCTGAACAAGATGTGCTATTCGTTCAACGACGAGGCCAACCGCAAGGCCTTTCTGGCCGACGAGGAAGGCTACATGCGCCAGTACGGCCTGAACGAGCAGCAGGCCGCCGCCATCCGAGCCAAGAACGTGCTGCAACTGATCGCTGCCGGTGGCAATGCCTACTACCTGGCCAAGTTCGCTGGCATCTTCGGCCTGGACATGCAAGACATCGGCGCCCAGCAGACGGGCATGACGAAAGACGAATTCAAGGCCAAGCTGGCCGCCTACGCACGCTGAAAGAAAAGACCATGGCCAAGATCATCGGTGGCATCACCACCTCGCACGTGCCGGCAATCGGCCGCGCCATCGCCAAGAACCTGCAGACCGATCCGTACTGGAAGCCCTTCTTCGATGGCTTCACCCCCATCCATGCCTGGCTGGAGACGAACAAGCCCGACGTGGTGGTGGTGTTCTACAACGACCATGGCCTGAACTTCTTCCTCGACAAGATGCCCACCTTCTCGGTGGGTGCTGCGCCCGAGTACAACAACGCCGACGAAGGCTGGGGCATTCCCACCGTGCCCACCTTCACGGGTGAGCAAGACCTGTCCTGGCACATCATCAACCAGTTGGTGGACGAAGAGTTCGACCTCACCACCTGCCAGGAAATGAGCGTGGACCACGCCTTCACCTTGCCCATGGCCCTGCTGTGGCCGAGCCAGGTGTGGCCGGTGAAGGTGGTGCCGGTGTGCATCAACACCGTGCAGTTCCCCATCCCCTCGGCCAAGCGCTGCTACGCGCTGGGCGAAGCGGTGGGCCGCGCCATCAACAGCTGGCACAGCAATGCCAAGGTGGCCGTGCTGGGCACCGGCGGCCTGAGCCACCAGCTTGATGGCGAGCGCGCCGGTTTCATCAATAAGGAGTTCGACCTGCAGTTCATGGAAAGCCTGATCCATGACCCGAAGTGGGCCACCCAGTTCAACAGCGCCCAGCTGGTGGAAAAGGCAGGCACCCAAGGTGTGGAATTGCTGATGTGGCTGGCCACGCGTGGTGCCCTGGGAGCCAAGGCCAAGTGCACGCACCAGAGTTACCACATCCCCATCTCGAACACCGCCTCCGGCATCATGCTGATGGAGCCAGTGGCCTGAGATTCAGAGGCGGAAGGTGCCGACCACGTCGGCCATCCGCTGTGCCTGCTGCTTCAGCGATTCAGCCGCCGCCGCGCTCTGTTCCACGAGCGCGGCGTTTTGTTGCGTCATGCCGTCCAGTTGACCCACCGCAGCGTTCACCTCGCCCAGGCCCTGGCTTTGCGAGCCTGAAGCCGAGCTGATCTCGGCCACCATGGCCGAAACGCGGCGCACCGCGTCCACCAGGGCTGTCATGGTGGCGCCGGTTTCGCCCACCACCTTGGCGCCCTGCTCCACCTGGTTCACGCTGCCGCCGATCAGGGTCTTGATCTCCTTGGCGGCGTCGGCGCTGCGGTGGGCCAGGCTGCGCACCTCGGCAGCCACCACGGCGAAGCCACGCCCTTGCTCACCCGCGCGCGCGGCCTCCACTGCCGCGTTCAGCGCGAGGATGTTGGTCTGGAAGGCTATGCCGTCGATCACGCCAATGATGTCGGCGATCTTGCGGCTGGACTGGCTGATCCTGTCCATCGTGTCCACCACCTGGGACACCATGGCGCCACCCCGGCCTGCAATGTCCGAGGCCGAACTGGCCAGTTCGTTGGCTTGCGCGGCTGAGCTGGCGCTGTGCTGCACGCTGTCGGTCAGGCTCTCCATGGCGCTGGCGGTTTCCTCCAAGTTGCTGGCGGCACTCTCGGTGCGCTGCGAGAGGTCGGCGCTGCCGGCGGCAATTTCAGACGAGGCGTCGGCAATGCAATCGGTGGCGGCGCGCACCTCGCTCACCACGGCACGCAGGCCGTCGCGGGTGTGGTTCACCGACTGGATCAGCCGGCCGATTTCGTCGTGGCGCTCGTCGGCCAGCGCCACCGTCAGGTCGCCGGCTGCCATGGCCTGCAATGCGCGGTCCACCTCTCCAAGCCTGCGCTGCAGGGAGTGCACCAGCGTGAGCACGAAGGCCAGCACGGCCACACTGCCCAGAACACCGGCCGCCACGCTCACCGCCGCAAAGCGCCAGGCCGCCGCCTTGGCCTCGCCGATGTAGACGCCCGAGCCCAGCACCCAGCCCCAGGCCGGAAAGCCCACCACGTACGAGCGCTTGGATTCGGGCTCTTTCTGCCCCGGGCGGGGCCATTCATAGTCCACGTCACCGCTGCCCTGGCGCTTCACCGCGTCCACGAAGGCGACGAACAACTTCTTGCCGTTCGGGTCAGCATAGTCCGCCAAGTCCTTGCCATTCATCTCGGGCTTGATCGGGTGCATCACCATGCGCGGCTGCATGTCGTTGATCCACACGTACTCGCTGCCGTCATAGCGCAGCGCGCCAATCTCGGCCATGGCCTTGGCCTTGGCGTCGGCCTCGCTCAGCTGGCCGGCCTTGGCCTTGTCGGCATAGCCCTGCGCCACCTGCACAGCAGTCTGCACAAAGGCCCGGGTGTTGCGCAGCCGCAGGTCCATTGAGGCGTTGAAGAACGCATAGCCGGCAAAGCCGGCCATGGCCAGCGTCAGCAGGCTCACGCCAGCGGCCATCCATTTCAGGCGCGCGGCCAAAGTCAGGTTGTTCATGTTTCCTCTCCCACAGGGAACCCGCCGCGGCACATGCGCGCTGGTGCTCCCTTGTGGCCCTATCGGCCAGTCTGGGCCGCCACCTGAGCGGCAAAAGTCGGCTGTTAAGGATGCGCTTGAGGAAGATCAGGTCACAGGCTTGGCAACCCAGTCGGCGATCACGCCCACCGCCTCGGCTTCCATGCCGATGTAGCCGTGCCAATGCAGCGCACCGCAGGCATTGCCCAAGGGGTTGGCACCTCCATTCACCAGCACCAGCTTCTTCAGCGGCGCATGGCTGAGACCCTTGAGGATCTGCGGCACGTCGGCAGGCGAGCAAACGGTGCAGGCGTCCTTTTCATGGTGCAAAAGCAGCACGGGCAGGGTGATGGCCGCCAAGTCTTGCGTAGGCACGGCACCCACCTTGCGGCGATTGACCACGCTGCTGGCGAGCACCAGCCCGGCCAGCGCCGGGTCGTGCAGCCGTATGGCCGCCGCCGTGGCCGAGACCGAACCCCGGCTGGTACCCACCAGCCACACCGGCAAGGGGCTCAAGCCGCGCACGTGGGCCAGCACCTGGGCTATGTCAGCCATGTGAGCGCCGGAGATGCGGTCGGGGTAGTCCAGTTCGGACTTGTCGCTGGGCTTGCCAAAGATGGCCACGTTGTAGCCTTGGGCCACGAACAACGGCGCCGCGCGCACCAGGAAGTTGCGGCTGCCGGCCACGCCGGCCTTGACCTTGCCGAAGCCGCCACCACCGCCCGGGAACAGCAGCAAGGTGGCCTTGGGTGCCTTGGCGGCCTGCCAGAAAACCGAAGTACTGATGCCCGTGCGCGTGGGCACCAGGTGCACCACGCCCAGTGCCTGCGCCTGCAGGCAGGTCCACCCCAGCCAGGCGGTCAAACAGGTGGCGGGCAACCAGCGCGTCATGCTCAAAGGTGGGAAATTTTGGTAGGCCTTCAAGAAAAGGTGCCGCGCCGGCTGGGTGAAGGAACCCAGCTTTCGGGGATCAGTCTAGGCGCGGCAAACTCATTGTCATGGGCCAGCGATGGGGCCGACTGATCCTGTTCAGGCGAATTCGACCACCGCATCGATCAGCCGCAAGGCTTGCACCGAACTCATTGGCAGGCCAACATCAAACGGCGTCGGCACGGTGGCTTCGCGCGGGTTGATTCGCACCAGCCGGCCGCCGTGGTCGCAGATCACGCGCTCGCTGAAGTACCGCACCGATGGGATGGCGGTGCCCGCGCCAAGCTCAACGACGACGGGCCGGTGAACAGACCTCAGCCACTGCCGCATGCGCGTGGCCTGGTGCTCAAACTCATCGCCTTGCCACTCGCCGTCACCGAACATCAGCAGATTGGGCCGGGCCAGTGCACCGCAGGCTGGGCAACTCGGCAGCTCACCCACCCACTGGCAGGCCTCGGTGTCCACAGTGGGCACAACTGAATCAGCAGGCCACGGCGCACGCCCACACCGGCCCGTGCATTGCAGCCGGTGAATGGAGCCGTGGTGTTCCTCGATGCGTTCAGCGTCGAAGCCTGCGATCTGGAATTGCCCATCGACGTTGCTGGTGAACACGAAGGCCCCCAGCGGCATCTGCCCGGCCCACCGCTTCAGGATCTCGAAGCCCTCATGGGGAACGGTGGAGCGGTACAGCGCCAGGCGGTGGCCATAGAAGCCCCAGGCCAGGCGGGGCTCCATGCGGAACGCAAGTGGTGAGGCAATCTCGCTGAAGCTGATCGCACTGCGGGCCAGCGCGGGGTAGGCGTTCCAGAAGCCATCGGTGCCCCGGAAGTCGGGCAGGCCCGAGTCCACACCCATGCCGGCGCCAGCGCCGATCACCAGCGCGTCAGCCTGGCCGATCAGTTGCGCGGCGTGCTCGATGGCATCCGTCACAGGTCAGCTCATTGCTTTGCGGGCCGAGAACCCCGTTGCACCCTCGCGCTGGGTCATCGCCTGCATGGCCCCATGCATGGCCTCGCCCTCAGTCGGGTAGAACTTTGGCAACCGAACAGCCATGCTGACTCCTATCTCGTCTGTTGAAGGTGCTTCCAAGACGATTACGGGCTGCCACACGGTGGTAGCTGAAGCAGCGGATGTATTGGTCGCGGTCATGGGTACAGTCTCAGAAGCCTTGGTGCACGTCGCTGACGTTTGGCGTTGTGGCCAGGGTCTGCAAGGTGTTCCGCCTCCTTGCAGGACCGCTTTGCCTCAGGGACGCTGAGGCGCCAGATTCATGCCGCCAGCACCTCGTGCTTGATCGGCTTGATCTTGCTCAGCGCGGGCTTTGCGGCCTTCTGCGCCTGCCACAGATCGAAGGACGTTTGCATGCCCAGCCAGACACTGGCCCGGCCTCCATGATCAACGCCCAGCCAGCGTTCCAACCGCAGGGCCATCTCAGGGGAGATCGCAGCCCGTGCGTTGAGCACACGAGACAGGGTGGCTCGCGTCACGCCAAGCTGCAATGCTGCATCGGTCACGCTCAAGCCCAGCGCGGGCAACACATCCTCGCGCAGTGTCTCGCCAGGGTGAGGGGGGTTGTGCATCGTGTTCATGTTCCGTCCTCGGTTCAGTGGTAGTCCTGATAGTCAACCACGCTGGCGTCAGCACCGTCGAACTTGAAATTCATCCGCCAATTTCCGTTGACCCAGACAGCCCAATGGCCATCAAGCTCGCCCTTGAGGGGGTGCAGCTTCCAGCCCGGGACGTTCATGTCACCCGGCATTGCCGCCTGGTCGAGTTGTGCAAGCTGGCGCCTCAAGCGGGCCGCGTGCACAGGCTGAATGCCTGCTTTGCTGCCTGACGTGAAGAACGCTTCCAGGCCCTTGTGAGCGAATGTCTTGATCACGATTGAAGTGTATAGCGTTGCGTATCACGTTGCAATAAAATCGGCACCATGGTCACGCCTCGCCCTTGAAGGCCAGCACCTGCGCACCCTTGCGCAGAATGTCCAAATAGTCCACCCACTTGGTCATCAGCTCGCGCCGCTGTTCAAGGTACTGCGTGCGGTTGTAGGCCTGGCCCAGCGCATCACCTACCGCGTGCGCCAGTTGCGCCTCAATCACTTCTGGCGCGATGCCCAGCCGCTCCGATGCGATCGGTGCGATGGTGCGAACAGTCGCCCGAAATCCGTGCCCGGTCACTTCGTTTTTGGCGAAACCCATGCGGCGCAGCGCCGTCAACACCGCGTTGTCACTCATGGGTTTCTCGGCCGTGAGTGGGCTTGGGAACACGTAGCGGCCACCACCGGTCAGCGGGTGGAGTTCACGCAGAATGGCCACCGCCTGCGGCACCACATGGGGCGAGCCGTTCTTCTTGGCTTGCAGGTTGCCCTTCATGCGGGCGGCCGAGATGATCCAGACGTTGCTGTCCAGGTCGAACTCGGCCCACTCGGCATGCCGCAACTCACCGGGCCGGACGAACACCATGGGCTGAAGCGCCAGGGCGCGCACAACGGGCGTGCCCATGTAGGCATCAAAAGCGCTCAGCAACTCGCCCAACTTCTTCGGGTCGGTCACGGCGGCGCGATGCTCGGGCACGGGCAGCAGCACAGCGCCGCGCAGGTCGCAGCTCGGGTCGCTTTCGCACAGGCCATGCTGAACGCCGTAGCGGAATACGGCGCCGGCCACCTTTGCCGCGCGATAGGCGGTCTCACCCACGCCACGCGCTTCGATCCGCGAGCCTGCTGCAACAGCTCAGGCGCCGCAATGTCGGCCAGTGACCGCGCGCCGAGGAACGGCAGCAGATCATTTCCAGCAGCGCCAACACCTTGACGGCATGGCGGGACGACCACTGAGCCTTGCTGTACTCGTGCCACTCACGCGCCGTGTGTTCAAAGGTGCCCGGCCCCGGCAGGCCAGCAGCAGCCAGCCGCGCCACAAAGTACAGCCCACCACCGTCACTGACGCGCTTGGGCTTGCCCGCCGTGCTGGCGTCCTTGAGGGCCTTCTTCATGGCCTTGTCGATGAGGGTGTCGGTTGCTGCCATGCTGGGTAACTCGCTTCCGCTTGCGGCCACCTTCGGCCAGTTACCCAGCTTTTTGCTGGGTTCAAGCGACCTTACCCAGTCCTATGCGGACATGAAAAAAGCGCTAAGTGATTGATTCACATAGCGCTTTCGTCGTTTCTGGCCCCTTGTGGAACCTTAATTGGTAGGCCGCCCGTGAGTCGAACACGGCACCAACAGATTATGAGGCTGTCAGCATCAGCTTAAAAGGCCCGTCACTTCATGTGTCAACACGAGTCATTCAGACGCATACCGCATCACAGAGATGCATGACTTTATCAATAAAATCAAGCACTTACACCAATGACAGAGTCACCGAGAGTCACTAGATTTCACTGTCTACGGCAACGCGACGGCAACGGAGTGGCAACGATGGCGAAAGTTTCGAGACTGACGATTCAAACCATTGAATCCACCAGGGTGAAAGACGGTGAGCGCTGGCTAAGTGACGACGACGGAGCCCGTGGAAGCGGGCGTCTGTCCTTGCGAATTCGACCTGACGACCGCCGACTGTTCTACTTCCGCTACTCCATTGGCGGGAAGCGAACTTCGATTCCGCTGGGCCCGTATTCGCGATTGATGGCCGAAGGCCATCTGACGCTCGAGGAGGCCAGGGAACTGGCGCGCCAGTACTCCGCGATACACCGGAACCCTCAGACGCGAGATGTACAAGTCCATTTGGGCCGCAAGCCAGAACCTAGCGTGGTCGAGGCTGAGCCCAAAGGCCAGGTTCTCGCAGACACCGCAGCTCGTGCCAGAAAGTTCACCGTCCAGGATGTCTGCGACAACTATGTGGACAACCTCCGCAAACGAGGCAAGCTCAGCGCCGAGTCCGTCGCGAGCTACATCCGAGTCCACGTTGCCTCCACCCAGTGGGCAGGCATACCAGCCAACGAATTCACGTCACAACAAGCAGCCGCCCTGTTGAGAAGAATCATTGAAGCCGGCCACGAAACCACCGCGCTACATGTCCGCAGAGCGCTCCATGCGGCATATCAGATTGCTCTAAAGGCCACTTCCGATCCGACCACGTCGGAAGTGGTCGTAGATTTTGGAGTCGTAGTAAACCCAATCTCAAGCACTGCCTCGCTCAGCCAATTCATGCGAGCTCGAGAACGCCCGGCACTTTCAAATATGGAACTGGGGCATGTCTGGCTAGAACTTTCCGAAGGCCCTGATTCGGACGAAGTCGCAACTAGGTTCGTCAGGCTCTCCATCCTCCTCGGCGGTCAACGTTGCCGGCAACTTCTCAGGTGCACACTAGCATCGGTTGACCTTGACAGGCGAGACATCACTCTACTTGACCCAAAGGGTCGCAGACTATCGGCACGGAAGCACGTGCTTCCGCTGAACCCGATGGCGATGTCTGAAGTTATGGCTCTTCGACAGTTGAGCAAGGACTTAGGCAACCCTTACCTCTTTGCAGGTAAGAAGACCAACCATCCGCTAACTGAAGGTCCGATTTCGCGCGCACTGGTTCCATGCAGCGCGAAGCTGTTGACGCAAAAGAAGCTGGATCGGCCGTTCCAGTATGCGGATATTCGGAGCACGGTTGAAACCCGAGCCGCGCAGCTGGGGATCGACGAAGGTACGCGGGCGCAGATTCAGTCACACGGAATCACCGGTGTTCAGGTCAAACACTAGGCTCTGTTGAATTTCAAGTGGGTTGCCGGGCATGAGGGTTGATGGCCTGGAAGTCGAGCTTGCCGGCGATCGGAAGATGACGTCTTGATGGTGGACAGGCGAGTGAAGCCTCGGGCGCGGCGCTTGGCGGCCTGGAACAGGCCGTTGATGGCTTCGAGGAAGCCGTTGGTCTGGCGGGTCTGCGCCCAGGCGACGATGCCCTCAAGGTGGCGGCGCACGAGCGCGGCGACCTCCTTCATCGGTTCGACCTGGAGCGCATGACGCGGGTGCGCCGGTGTTGGAGCATGGCGCGCCCGACATGATCTGCTTGCGCTCGGGATCTCGCGTATTGCTCCTTATGCCCAAGCGCGGGCGGTGCGCACGGTCGTCAGCTTGGCGATCAGGGCATCGGGTCGGCGGCGGCCTCGGGCCTCAGGCTGGAGCGATCCGGCGGCGACCAGCGCATGCCCTGGGGCTTGTCGGTGCGCTGCTCGATGCGGCGCATCTTGTCCAGGCGGTGCTGGCATGCCAGACGACGTGGAATTTGTCAGTGATGCGGGCGTTGGGCGGTTCCTCGCTCACGCCTTTGATGAACGCTGGGGACATGTCGATGCTCACCGAGGTGATCTGCTCGGGCTCGCAGCCAGGCTTGGAGATCGTCAGCCAGCGCCTTGATGGTCTTGGCGTCGCGCCCTTCGGTGACGAACGGCACCCGACGCTGATCGCGTCAGCGGCCAGGGTGACGTAGTCGTGGCCGCGAGCACGCGATGTCTCGTCGATGCCAATCCGCCTGACCTCGCTGAAGTCGGCCAGGCCGAGTGCGATGTGCACATAGCGCTCGCAAACCGCCATCACGCGGTGGGCCGACTCGCCCACGATGCGTGCCACGGCCGCGAACGGCATCTGCTGCGCCAGCATCAGGATCAGCGCCTCAAACAGCAGCGTGAAGCCCGACAGACGGCCAGCGAAGTCAGGCTCCACCAGGCGCACCGAGCCGTTGGGCAGCGTCACTCGCGGCGTGCGCACTGCAGGTGGCACTCATGCTGGAAGAAGTTCAGGTGCCGGTAGGTCTTGGTCACGGTGTCATGCCGGATGCGCACCTTCATGGCCCGAGATCGCGAAGCGACTGCCGGGCTGAAGTCGACCAGCACCGTCAGCACCTTGCCCGCCTCGTTGAACTCCTCCGCCGTCACCGACCACGGCGCAGCAATCCCCAACGCCGATTCAAACAGCTTGGCCGTCATCTCTGTCCTTCAATTCGGTGCTCAACATGACGCAAGACTACCCACTCGAAATTCAAGAGAGGCAACACTATGACCAGTGGACCTACATGCCTCAGAAGCTGGATGCCCTCGCCAAGTGGGAGCGCTTTCTCGTTCAGTGCGCGAAGGATGCAAGGCGTCAGTCCGCCTAGGCAAAGAGCTCACGCTCTATCAATGCCAAGTTCTTGTTCGTATAGAAGAGATCAGGTTGGTGTGAGCGAGGCCGCACAACACAGAGGAAACCTGGAGCCTTGGGATTCTCGACGTCGAAGTAGACAAGGCCGATACCAGAGATTTCGCACAGTGCATCCAGGCGTGCCAGTTCGTCTGCGTGAGCTTGACGAGGAACGACCAAGTACGAGCGGTGACTGAAAAGGCGATAGGCACATGCCTGCCCAAATGCCGTCACCAACTGCATGGTGTCAGTCTTGATCTCAGCAGACACGATCTCCGTCGGCGCTTTGATCACGTCGCTCCGCCTTGACTCCCGCTTGCCTATGACATCCGGCGTGCCCCAACGGTCTCGGAAGATATTGCCCCCGAGCGGAATGGCCTGAGTGACCTCCTCGGCCTCGTTCTTAAGCCAGTCCGCAAACGGTGCGTAGAACTGCTCCTCACGGATTTTGACTTGTTGTGGAGGACGAGAGCCTGAGTCCTCTGCGGCCTCCGGCTCCTTGAAATCTGTGTGCCGGTAAAGTCCTTTGGAGGGCTTCCAAACTGCCTCAGGTCGAACGACATCCAAGTTCCAGATTGTTGAGTTGATCGTCCCAGCGTTAAAGGATGGCTGGCCGTCGCGCAGCATTCGAAAGAGTTCGGAGTAGCGCAACCCCTGAGGGTGGGCCCGAATCAAGTCCACAGCCTGCTGTTTGATCCGTTCGCGAATTCCTGGGGCCTTCATATCAGGCCAGGCTGCAAAGCCGAATTTCATTGAGCGCCTGCATCTGCATCTCCTTGCGTCCGCATGTCGATGGTGTGCACAGAAGCCCTAGGTCCCTTGGCTTACTGTCAATAGGAGCCATCTATCTAAGGGGCACTTGGCACCAAAAGAACGTGAATAAGTGTTGTGTCGCTCGGACTTGATTGCACGTTTCGGATGAGTCAATTGCTACTCAAAGTCTGTAGACGCAAAGTCTACATTGAATCGATGCTTCGCACTAATGCAGCGCAAATCTGTTCAGAGGCTCATGGGGCGATTCCGCTTTGCCACCAATGTTCGAGGGCGCCGACAGGCGCTGGGCTTGTCGCAAGAGGCACTGGCCGATGCGGCAGACCTCCACCGCACATACATCGGCTCTATCGAACGCGCCGAACGAAACGTGTCCATCGACAACATGGAACGCATCGCGTTAGCGTTGGGCATGGATTTGATTGACCTCCTCAGGCAGGCCTGACATCAACTTCTGCCTCGCAATAGGGGCGATATAGGTACAGGCAGCTTCGCAGCGAGCCGAACCAACCGGGAGCGCAATGCGCGTGGCGACGGGATCACGGTGCTCAAGGTGAATCGGCGGACTGTGCAGTAGGAAATTGTGCAGGTGGTGGGTAACTTGTTCAATTCGTCGCGCTTGGTGCTCAGCGTGGCTGGCCGCACGCAGTACACGGTGCACCAATGCGGGTCGGTTAGGCTTTTCTGGAGCGACAGCAATAGTTATGTAAAGTGGCGGGGCCCATTGGCAGGTGTCCCAGCCACCTGCTTTGCAGCGTTAGGAGCCGGTGGCTGCCGGCGGGCCAACTCACGGTGAGCGCCACCAAGCTGACGTTCAGCCTTGAGGGCAGTGCAGGTGCGAGCGGCGGCAATGCGGTGGTCAACTGACCCTGCCGCTGCCGCAGTGCGGTCTCACCTCGTGGACGACTGGTCCCGAGTCGCGCGGCCGGCACGACCCGACCCTCAGCTGTCAGTCGCATCACCAAATTGGTGGCCGCGAAGCCGACATTGACTTTCGCGTCATTCAATCCTGCTGGCTCCCAGCTTGCACTGCGGTAGCGCAGTGGACAGCCATGCCCGCGTAGCGTGGTTCGCCCAGTTCCTCTCGTCGGAACGAAGTCGACAACTCCTATGGAACAAGCGGCACGATGTTCGCGCGTCGATTACCGCTTTGCAGCAGAAAATGACGATTGACAAGCCTCCACAGATTGGTGGTTGACGCTGCCACACGATCCCACAAGAATCGCCCGTAGTCTGAACGTGGGAGGGCTTGACGTGCTCGGTGTCGATCGATCCTACCGGGCATGGCTTTTGGCGTCGCTCGCGTTCCTCCTTGCCGCATGCGGCAGCGTACGCCCTACGGCCCCACCGGATGCAATGGAATGCGGTCTGCAGAGATTCGTCGTTGCCGACATGTTCTCGGAGTGGGGGGTCTACCGCAGCAAGCAACTTCAGACTCTGGGACTCGACGCGCCTCGACCGTCCTTCAATGTGTTGGCCTTGTCCGCGGGCGGCCAGTTTGGTGCCTATGGCGCGGGGTTTCTTACCGGCTGGGGGTCCGTTGGGCCAACGGCCAAGCCCAGTCCACGCAAAGACATTCAGGTCGTGACTGGCGTGAGCACCGGCGCCATCCTGGCAACCCATGCGTTTCTCGAGATGGACGAAGAGATTGAAGCCCGGTACCGCGCATCTTCCGGACCGAGCATATACAAGAAGCGCAATGTACTCGCGCTCCTGACAGCCAACTCTCTGCTGGACGACAGCGGCAAGGAGCGGCTGATCGCCGACAATCTGAGCAGCGCCCTGATCGACCGAGTCGCAGCGGCGCCCGACGGTCGATTCCTTTACTTGGGTGTCGTGGACCTGGACAGCGGCCGCTTCCTGCGCATCGACATGGTCAAACTGGCTCGGACCGTGCAGCCCATCGAGGCCCGCGACCGTTGCTATCGCGCCGTCGTCGGCGCGTCGTCGGCGATTCCGATCGCCTTCCCTCCAAAGTTCGTCGACGACATGATGTTGACGGATGGGGGGGCCCGGCGCCACCTGTTTGTGACAGATCCCCCTGCGGAAGCAAAGAAGCCTGGCGTTGATCGGCGCCTCTTCTCGTTGGTGCATGGGGATCTAGATGTCGGCTGCCAGAAGGTCGAAAACGGGGTCATACCAATCGCTTCGCGTAGCGCAGACCTCTTCTCGGATCAATCGTTCAAGGACTCGATACGGCTCGGCGATCTTCTGGCTCAGTCGCCGGTAGCTCCGGGTCAGAAGGAGCCCCTTTTTAGAACGTTCTATGCGTCAGCGGCGCGGGCCGCGAAGCAATGCGAGCCGAAACTCGCTCAGTGCGCTGAGGCCAGCGGGACGCTGAGCGAGGACCTCTTCTGCCAGCCCTTCATGATTTGCCTGGCCGATCAGGGTCGCGCCGACGGCAAGGCCTACGGCCAGGGTGTTCAGCCTTGGTTAACCCTGGCCGATCTGAATCTCTCCAGCGAAACCGACTGCTCGCGGTCGATCGTGCAACGGCGAGCGGGACAGTAGGTTGCCCGATCAGCCCCTTGACCCGGAAACCGGGGCACTTCAACGATCACCCTAGGAGTTGCGCATGCTGACGATGGCTATCGCTTCATGTTCGAAGGTCCAGGACGTATCTCCCCAGCCCGCTTGGGCAGAGATCCAGGCGCTCGAACCGGATGTCCTGCTGCTGCTGGGCGACAACGTCTACCTACGACACGACAACCACCAGAACCCCGACACCCTGGCCGCCGAGTTGCGGGAACTGTACGCGCTGCAACTTGCCGAGCCGAACTTTGCTGCGCTACTGGCCGACCTGCACGCCCGAGGAAAGGACGTTGTGGCAATCTACGACGACCATGACTTTCTCGGCAACAACCGATATGGCGGCGATGTGTCCGACGAGTTGCGCCGTGCGGCCCGCAAGGAGTTCGTGCAAGCATTCAAGCCAGTGCAGTCCGGGTCAGAGGTGTACAGAGTCCAACGTCTGGGACTGGTTGACCTGATCGTGCTGGATGTGCGTTTCCACCGAACCAGCCCGCTGACGGCAGGCGGTGACAGGGACGCGATGCTCGGTGGCACGCAATGGCAGTGGCTGGAACAGCAGGTCGCGGTATGCAGTGCGCCGTATCTCGTCGTGGCTTCGAGCACCACTCTGCATACGTTCGCCGACGAGGCCTGGGAACAATACCCTGGCGCGTTTCAGCGCATGGTGAATCTGCTCAAGGACCGTAAGGGCGCACTGCTGGTCTCAGGCGACGTGCATCGAAACGCAGCCTACGACGACAGCGGCGTGATCGAGATCGTGAGTTCGGCTGTAGCCCGGCGCGGCATCGTTTTCGGTGCTCTACGCAAGAACTACGGCATCCTCACGTTCGACGCCACTGAGCTTCACGTCGAACTCAAGAGCCTAAAGGTGGGCTGTAAGCGGCCAGTCATCCCATCTTGAACCTGGCGGCTGATCGGCCAACGATCGTGTCCACGATCAACTTCATGATGGACACGATGACTACGGACAAGAAGCGAACCCGCCGGAACCACAGCCCGGCGCTGAAGGGGGCAGATCCTGACGGAGTGCGCGGCGCCTGGTGCCTCGGTGGCCAGGGTCGCGATGGCCCACGGCATCAACGCCAACATCGTTCACGGCTGGCGCAAAGCGGCGCGTGAGCGCAGTGGCCAGGCGGTCACGATGCCGGGCTTCGTACCGCTGGCGATCGAAGCGGCGCCCGCTGCGGATCGCCACATTGAGGTGGAGGTGCGGCGCGGCGCGGTATCGATGACGATCACCTGGCCGCTGTCGGCCAGTGCCGAGATGACCACCTGGATGCGCGAGCTGCTGCGGTGATCCGCATTGATGCGATGTGGCTGGCCGTGGAGCCGACGGACATGCGAGCGGGCGCCGACCGACTGCTGGCGCGTGTGGTGCAAGTCTTTGGCAGCGCGCAGGCCCACCACGGCTACCTGTTCGCCAACCGCGCGCGGCACGCGCATGAAGCTGGTGGTGCATGACGGCTTTGGCGTGTGGTGTGCGACCAGGCGCCTGAACCAGGGCCGCTTCGTCTGGCCACGTGATGGCGGCATGCCGCCAACGATCACGCGGGTGCAGTTCGACGCGCTCGTGCTGGGCCTGCCGTGGCAGCGCCTGGAACACATGCAGGTCATCACCCGCGTGTGACCTTGCGCCCCGCACGCCGCCTGGGAAGGCGCGCGCGGGAGCAATTCGAAGATCCCCTGTGGCCGAACTCGAGCCGGGTGCAGACAATGCCCCATGCTCGATGTGAACGCACTCAAAGCCGCAGACCTCCAGGGTCTGAGCAAGAGCGCCGTCACGGAATTCGCGGCTGCGCTGCTCGCGCAATTGGCCGCGCAAAGCGAGCAACTCTCGGCCCGGGATGCCGTGATCGCAGAGAAGGACGAGTACATCGCCAGGCGCGATCGCGAGATCAAGTTCAAGGACGCGAAGATCGAACGCATCACGTTCGAACTCGCACGCCTGAAGGCGTGGAAGTTCGGGACGCGCACCGAGGCGATGAACGCCGAGCAGCGCCAGATGTTTGAGGACACGCTGGCCGAGGACGAGGCCGATCTGGCCGCGCAGCTTGAGGCACTGCAGGGGCGACGCTGAGTCGGCCGACAAGCCGCAGGCGCACGCCAAGCGCAAACCGCGCCGACAAAGGCTGCCCGAGCACCTGCGTCGCGTCGAACACCACCACGAACCTGAGAACACAACCTGCGCCTGCGGCCGCCATGACGCGCATCGGCGAGGACGTGAGCGAGCGGCTCGACATCGTGCCGGCCGAATTCTTCGTGCACCGGCATATTCGCGGCAAGTGGGCCTGCAAGTGCTGTCAGAAACTTGTGCAAGAGCCTGTGGAGCCGCAGATCATCGACAAAGGCCAACCCACGGCGGGACTGATCGCGCACACGCTGGTGTCGCGCTTCGTTGACCACATGCCGTACTACCGGCAAGAGCAGGTCAACGCACGCTCGAGGCGTGCACACACCGCGCTCGACGCTGGCGGCGTGGTCGGGCGCAGGCGGCGCGAGCCTCACGCCGCTGTTTGAGGCGCACTGCAAGTTCGTGCTGGGCGCTGCGGTGCTGCATGCCGACGAGACGCCGGTGCGGATGCTCGAACCCGGCGCAGGCAAGACGGCCAGGGCCTACGTCTGGGCATATGCCAGAGGCGAGCACGACGACACGGCCGGCGTCGTCTACGACTTCTGCGTGGGCCGAGGCTCGAAATACCCGGCAGCCTTCCTGGCCGAATGGACGGGAACGCTCACCTGCGATGACTACGGGGGTTACGACGTTGTCCTCAGGCGCGACGGCTGCATCGAAGCAGGATGCCTCGCGCATGCACGCAGAAAATTCGACGAGCTGGCCAAGGCCAATGCAGGCCCCGTGGCGGCGCAGGCCATCGTGCGCATCGCGCGGCTGTACAGGGTCGAGAACGAAGCCCGCGAGATGACGCCCGAGAGGCGCCTTGCGCATCGCCAGCAGCATGCGCAGCCACTGTGGGACGAGTTGCACGCGTGGATGAAACTCGAGCGCTTGCGCGTGCCCGACGGAGGCGGCATCGCCGCCGCGCTGGACTACAGCCTCAGGCGCTGGGCGGCGCTCGGCCGCTTCCTCGGCGATGGTGCAGTGAGCGTGGACAACAACCATGTCGAAAACCTCATGCGCCCTTGGGCGATGGGACGAAAGGCGTGGCTCTTCGCCGGCAGCGAACTCGCTGGCAAGCGCGCGGCCATGGTGATGAGCCTCGTGCGATCGGCCAGGCTGCATGGCCATGATCCTGGGCCTACCTCAAGGACGTACTGGAGCGACTGCCCGGACACCCGAACCACCGCATCGACGAGTTGCTTCCGCACCGCTGGCATGCGCCCGAAACGCCGAACGCCGCGTCGCGAAACATCGACGATCTGATCGAGGACGGCGGCGAGATCTCTGTCGGAGCCGAGGATGGAAATTCTTGCGTGGCCGTCGCGACCGATGCCCACAACGTCATCGCCATGCTCGTGCGCCGCGAGGGCGAGACTCTGAGCGCCCTGCTACGCCGGCTCGACCGCGCCATCAGCAAGTTCTTCGACGACGGCAACGTCATCGACGAGGTGTACGGCGCCGACTGACCAGCGACGCCACCTGTCGTCAAGATGGGATGGCTGGCCGCTTACGGTGGGCTGGCGGTTCGACTTCCGAGTGTCGCTCGACCGGTGGCGCTTGCCGTGACTACGTCGTCGCCATCGAGAATCGCTCGCCACCTCTGAACTTCCGGATCGCAGCGGTTGCCATCGGTCCCGGCCGGAGATCGACCTCACGGTCTCTGACACCTTGATGCCGTTCGAGCGCATGCCAGGTGCCGTCACCTCCGACTGCTAATGCTGCAAAACCCGTTTGGACCGCATCTCCCGAGAGGTACCGCGTATGTCCCGACTTTTGGGCTGACGTCCTGCTCTAATTACCCAGACACCGGACGCCGACGTCACAGGTCGGCTCGGTTGCCGGTTCACGGCGCAAAGAAGACTCGCCGCACAGACTGTTCAGTGTCACCGAAGGCATCGCGCCACCACTCGTCAGTTCGCAAAGGCTTCGGTCGATCGTTCGGACTGCGCCATTGCAGGGACTCGCGGAAGGAATGATGACTCCAAAGTCGCATGAACTCTCCGAGGTAAATGTCGGCCACACGCGTATCGCCGCGCACGATCAACATGTTCTCATCATTGTCCTTCGTCGATGCCACGCTGAAGTTGGCAGAGCCAGCGATGACTATGGGGTCGTTCCCAAGTGGATCGATCAGCATGAACTTGTTGTGAACATAGCGAACGTTCGAGTTCAGGCCAGACAGTCGTTCCTTCACCCAGCCGTCGATCTTGTTGGTGCTGATCATGCTGCCCACGGCAAAGACGTTTTCCTTCATGTTGCGCAGGTCCTGGATGGCCTTCTCCTCGGCATCGCGCGCCGGTCCTGGCTTCATCGGGCGAGTTTTGGCCTCGAGGAGGGCGAGTCGAAAGGGTGCTTCGGACGTTCGATAGACGGACTTGAACGCATCATTCATGCCGAACGCAAACGTCATCATTAGTCCCTGCGTCGCAGTCTTCGCATATGCCGCGTAAAGGTCTAAGGCAGAGAGATCGGCGCGAGGACTGAAAACGACTGTAGTCCCCTTGGGTGGCTTCTTGGTCTTGGGCAGCGGAGAGATGGACTCGACCAGACTGGTCAGCGTCGCATCGTCCGGATCGTCGTTCAGCGCGTTCCAGTACTGCAGAAACTGGTCTGCGACGTCCGGGTCTTCGACGAAGTGAGCAACGTTCGAGTGACCAAAGATTCCGCCTTCCGAGAAGTTTGTCCCCCCAGTCCATACAGCCTCGGCTGCGCCATTGCGCAGGAGGATGATGAACTTGTTGTGGGAGATGGCTGAAACTGGCTGCGTTCGCTCCGTACAGACGTCTTCTAGACCAACCTCTTGCACCGCAGCGCGATTGCGTCGACCAGGCAGACCTTTGTTGTCCTCGCGACCGTCATAAACAATCTGGATGTCGACGCCGCGATCGACCGCTGTCTTTAGCACCTGAAGAAATGGCCGGAAGGCAAACTCGTATGCTGCCACACGCAGAGAATCGGTCCCTGGCTGTGCGCTCTCAACAAGGTCGACGAGCGCTTCGTACAGTCCGCGAGAGAGCCATGCGAACGCCGGGTTCTTTAGGTAGTCCGTGGGGATGGGCCCCACTTTGTCCGGGGTTCGGTCTCCAAACCGCCTGACGTATTCTTGAGACGCTGCTACCCCTCGATTGAAGAATACGTCCTGGAGGCCCGTGGTTGGGCTCTCCGTGGTGATTGGGACGGACACTTCGGCAAGCGTCTCAAGCCCGATAGGAGTACCTCCACGCGCGAGCACGCGATACGTGTATTTGTGTTCTGGCTTTGCCGAATAGTCGGCCCACTGAAAGCTTTGGATCGGATGCTGGTCCGTCGAGTAGACCGCCCCGGGAGGGAAGCCTGGATCCGTCTCGGCGAAGGCCTTCATCCCAGTGAGGTAGCCCGCCTCTCCCGCTGTGTGGTCCGTGCGATGAATTGTGAAGCCAAGCAAGCCCTCGCACTCTGCTTCTGCCAGATCGATTCCGAGCATGACCACATATGTCCCTGCTACAGCTCGAACACTCAGGCCGCCGCTTCTCCTAACTACACGCATGGTCGCACTCCTACATGGTCACACCGCAATCGCGCGTGGCCGTGTGGCGGTAGGGTTACATTGCCAGCTTCGTTCACGGAACTACGTGAACACTTGTTGCCGGGTCCGTCGAGCCCCTGTTCTGAAGGGTAAGAAGCTGCGTTGGCAGCGACAGGACGTGCAAGCTTCGATCGCTCTCGGCTGGCGCAATTTGATGCGCAAGGGTAAGTAGACCCACAACAGGACATGCTGCCCGCAGCAGCGATCACGAGAAGGTCTGGATACCGGTACTACCCGATCCAGTCGCTGATAGGTATGCCTGCGCACAGGGCAACAATGTCCACGGCGCTGCCCGACCACAACTAGCCCGGATATTTCACCTACCCCCGTAGAAGCGAGGACGGCATTGCCCTTTGGATGCCCGTTGATCGAGGTGTCGAATCTTGATGAACGAGCGGGCAATGCCGAAACCAAACTGTACCGAAGAAGTGGACGTGGGGATGATCGGAGTTCGCCCGCCTGGGCCGACGCGTGGTGGAGGGCCGCTTCGACGGCGGCAGCATGAGCAGCGACGCTGGCGTGCTGCTGCTCGGCGCCGTTGATCGCAAGCTCGGGCTGATGGACGCAGCCGCACGCTGCATCGCCGACCCGCGCAGCCCGCTGCTGATCAAGCACGGCGTGCGCAGCATGCTGCGCCAGCGCGTGTACGGTCTGGCGCTGGGCTGGGGAGGACTTGAACGACCACGGCGCGCTGCGCCAGGACGTGGCGATGCAGACGGCCGTCGGCGTGGACTTGGAGATGGCCAGCGCACCCACGCTGTGCCGGCTGGAGAAGTGGGCCGACCGCGCCACGGCGTGGCGCTTGCACCAGGTGCTGGTCGATCAGTTCATCGCCAGCTTCAAGGTCGCCCCCGAGGAATTGGTGCTGGACTTCGACGCCACCGACAACCCGCTGCACGGCCAGCAGGAGGGCCGCTTCTTCCACGGCTACTACGACAGCTACTGCTACTTGCCGCTGTACGTGTTCTGCGGCCAGCAACTGCTGTGCGCCTACCTGCGCCCGAGCCGCATCGACGGCGCCAAGCACGCGGCGGCCATCCTCAAGCTGCTGGTGCGTCGGCTGCGTCAGGAATGGCCCAATGTTCGAATCATCTTCCGGGGCGACTCGGGCTTTTGCCGCCAGCGCATCATCAACTGGTGCGAGCGCGCTGGCGTGCACTACATCGTCGGCCTGGCGCGCAACGCCCGGCTGGAAGCCCAGGTCGAGTACGCGCAGCTGGCGATGCAGCAGCTCTACGAGCAGACCGGGCACAAACAACGCCTGGTGGGCGAGTTCAGCTACGCCGCACAGAGTTGGCCGCACGAGCGGCGCGTCATCACGCGGCTGGAGTGGGGCGAGCTCGGCTGCAACCCGCGCTTCATCGTCACCAACCTCGACGGGGGTGCCCAAACGCTGTACGACGCGCTGTACTGCCAGCGCGGCGAAGCCGAGAACCGCATCAAGGAGGCGCAGGTCGGCTTGTTCGCCACGCGCACGAGTTGCCACGTGATGCGCTCGAACCAGTTGCGCATGCTGCTGGCGGCGCTGGGCTATGTGCTCATCGAGAGGCTGCGCGCACTGGCCTTGCAAGGCACGGCGCTGGCGTCGGCCCAGGTCGACACCCTGCGCATCAAGCTGCTCAAGGTCGCAGCGGTGATCACCCGCAACACCCGGCGCATCCGCCTGTACCTGGCCTCGCACTGGCCCAGCGCGGACATCTTCGCCCACGCCATGCGCCAACTGCGCTCACCTGAACTTCATCCAGCGCCTGGCCCGCGCGACGACACAAAAATGGTCCGCAACCCAAGCCGGGGTGGGGGCAATTGCCAGCCAATCAGCCCCACTGCACCTCGCGCGCCATCCAATGCCTTCGCGTGGCACTTATTGAGCGCTCCTGCGGCTCGCGAATGACCCTTCAGCTCAACCAGTGGTCGTTGCGTGAAATATGCGGGCTAGGGCAGTATGGATCGCGGGCTGGGGGCGGGATTCTGGAACCAGTTGAAGTCTCCTATCAAAGGTGGCTCAATGCACGGCCGATGGTCAGAACCTGACCGTGATGCTAAGGCCCATGGCACGGCGGGCATCGCGAGTGTTCCAGTTGACCACGCCGCCAGGCGGCGAAAAGGGTTGAACGATCACGGCTGCCTGGTAGTGTTTGTCGAACAAGTTGCGCGCCCAAAGCCCAATGCTCCAGGCGCTGCTGTCAGGGCCAAACTTCACCGCCGCATTGACCAGCGTGTAGCCGTCCTGCACGGAATCGGGCTCGCCTACACCGTAGGACGTCTTACTGCGGTGGGACAGGCTTAGGCTGGCATCCATCTGGACGCCGCTGCCGACGGCCGTGTTGTAGTCCAGCCCGAAGGTGGAGGTCAGCTTAGGCGCTCCCGGCACATCGTCACCGGCGGCCTGGTAGAGAGAAGTCAGCGTGCCGGCAGGCGTGAAGCAGCGGGCCCCGTTGCCAGAGGTTGGGCACTGCGTAATGTAATCGTCGAATTGCGCGCGGGCATAGGTTAGTGAGACCCGAGCACTCAGTCCGCCGCCCATGCGCGCCGAGGCGTCTACCTCGAACCCTTTGGATGTCATCGCGCCGGCGTTCTCAGTGATGAACTCACTGGTGGCAGCGCGGAACACGCCCACCTGCAGGTTCTTGTAGTGGTTATGGAACAGGCTGCCATTGAGGGTGAGCTTGCGGTTGAGCCACTCGGACTTAACGCCTAGTGTCAGGTCGTCCACGCTCTGCGCCTTCACCTCGGAGCGCAACCCCTGTTGGCTTGAGAAGGTGATGGTCGGTCCCAGGTAGCCCTTGGCCACCGTGCCATAGAACATAAGCTCCTTGCCGGCCTTCCATTCACCGCCGATACGGCCTGAAGCCTTGGTAGCCGAAGTCTCTCCAACTTGGAAGGCGCGCCCGACAGGGGGGACCAGAAAGCCGGGCGGGTTGCCAACCTCGGGACCGGCAGGCACGCTGGCGTCACCGATGTTGGAGGCCTTGACCTTGTCGCTGGTGACACGAAGACCCGCGAGCAGACTGGTGCTCTCGCTTAGGCGCAGTTTGCCGTCGCCGAACAGGGCAGCGCTGTCCGAAATCGTGGTGGTGCGGTTGACGCCTTCACTCACCGAAACGAACACTCCGGGCGGCACTGGAGCGCCGAGAAGTGCGGGCTGCAGCCAGTTAGAGTCCGAAGTGACCGACTTCAATTGCGACCAGTAAGCACCGGCCACGTACTCCACCACGCCGCGCGGCGATGTTACCCGTAGCTCCTGCGAGTCCTGAGTGGACGTGAAGTTGCCACCGCCTTCGACAATCGTAGCCGGCAATGCGTCCAAGCCGTAGCGCTGCGAACCGTCGCGGATGCGGTGCGCCGTGACCGAAGTCAGCGTGAAGCCGCCGGTGCGGTAGTTCACTTCAGCCGAAACGCCGCTGGCATTCACCCGGGTGTAGCCGCTGGCATCTTCGGCAGCCTGGGTATTGTCAGCGCCCGGCGCAATGCGGAGGGCCGTATAGACCGCGGTTTGCGAGGGTGCGGCTTGGCGCACCGTCCATAACTGACTCGGGCCTTCCCTACGAGTGCGCGTGGCGTCGGCGCCGATCAGGACATCCAGGTTTACAGCCGGCGCAAACAACAGCTTCGCGCGCCCGCCCGAAGCCTTCAGACCGCCCCAGGTCTCTTGGCGCACCACGTTGTCGACAAAGCCATCGTGGGCGTGGTCGAACACCGAGACACGGGCGGCCATAGTTTCGCTCAGCGGCACGTTCAGCGTGACGCTCGCTTCATGTTCGTTCAAAGCGCCGTAGCTCAGCGTGGCTTCGCCACCGAACTTGCGCAACGCAGGCCTGCGCGTGCTGATGGACACAACGCCGCTGGAAGCGTTCTTGCCGAACTGCGTGCCTTGCGGGCCCTTCAACACCTCCAGGCGTTCGACGTCGACCATACTTTCTAGCACTGGGCCAAGGCCCATGACGACTCCGTCGATCACCACACCCACCGGCTGCTCGGAGGCACTGGTGAACCCACCCAGCGTGCCAACCCCGCGGACGCGGACCAGCGTCGCTGGGGGACGAGCCGAAGGTCACGCCGGACACGACCTTGGAGATGTCCTGGATCGACACCACGCCCGCACTTTTAAGTTGCTCAGACGAGGCGGCGCTTACTGAAAGAGGCACGTCCTGCATACGTTCCAGCCGGCGAGTGGCGGTCACGGTGACAGTCTGTAGGGTCAGGGCTTCTGGCTCTGTAACCCTCGCGTCGACCGCTGGTGCTTGCTGAGGATGAGCCAAGGTGGTCAGGGATGCCAGTGCCAGGGCCATGGCTGCGGGACGGTAGGCGCGGGTGGTGGATCTCACGGTGCTTGTCTCAGGGCCTTTTATGCAACGGGTGGCCCCCCAAAGTGTTTGGCGTCGGGCCTGAGAAGCGCACTTGGCCAAGGAGTGGTGCTGGCGTGAGTCAAACCGGCGCGAGATGACCATTTACCTAGCTGCTAAGACCTTGCCTATTCCAGCCTCCGCTCGCAGCCAACTCCAAAGACCGACTCGCGTGCGTCGGACCGTGTCCCGCTGTGCTGAGGTGCTAGGGACAAGGAAAAAGGACTGTCCTCCGAAATCGAACGGCGACAGTCAAGGGTCATCGTGCCAGGCCGCGCTAGAGACTTGCCGGAAGTCAATCCCCGGCAAGCCAACAAAAGCGAGGATCAAGACCTAGCAATCGCCGTCAAATTGAGCAAAATCTTAGTCACGCGAATATCTGCGTACAAACTTCCACATGCTGACTAGTGTCAGCGATCAGCTGAATTTCCTTAATGAGACCACCAGCGAATGCGATCAAAACAGCTGACCTGAGCGGCTTGTCAGCGTTATGGAACTTAACGTCATGGACGAGCATAACCTTATCATCTGCTTCGAATTTTGCGACAGTTGTCAGTGTGGCGACTGCGGCAGCAAACGATTTTGCAATCTGCAGAACCTGGACTTTTCCCGATAACGGCCACCGAGGATCTACGTATTCGACGTTGTCGTGAAGGTAAGTTTCCATCTTGCCATAATCCCCGGCGACCATGGATGAATAGTACCCCTCAGCGATGGGTAGGTTTGATTGGCTCATAACGGCTCCTGTGGCGAGGTAGACACGAATTTAGTATGCCAACTAGCAGCGCGTTCAGCAAGTTTTTTTTGTGGCCAACACGACTACTTCCGAACTAGATGGCTAGCAAGCAGTCAAAGCGTTGAGGAGTCCGCTCTCCAGAGCGAGACCTGATCAGCCAGGGCAAGTCTGGACTGTCGGCCCTGGCGCTCAAGCGCCACTTCGGGATGAGCTACCCGACCGCTTGGCTGTTGCATCAGCAGATTAGTCTGGCCATGGCCGAACAGAAACAGGACGGCACTCACCGTCGTCTGTGGGGCGTCGTCCAACTCGACGATCCCTACCTCGGTAGCGAGTACTTCGGTGGCAAGGCCGGGTGCGGCCCGGAGAAAGAGGTGCGCTTCGTGGCCGCCGTCTGTGAGCGTCCAGTTGTCCCATCCTGACGCTGCCGCGATCAGTCGGCCACAGGGTAACCCACGTCGACGTTTTGCCGATCTCGTGGTGCCGCCCCAGCGCGCAGTCCGGCCGCTTGCGGAGCGCGGCGATGCCCTCGCCCTCACGCCGCATCAGCACCACCAGCGCGTTGTGCGGGTCCGCCGCGCTGGCAGGGCACTCGATATAACGGAGGACGCCCACCGTGATCTCGCCGCCGTCGTCGATGGCGCTTCGATGTGCTTCATGCGCTCATCTGGCCGCATACGGGATGCCAGCGATGCGGCAGCGACTCGTCGATCCGCTGGCTCGCATGCGAGTGGATGCGCGCCAGAATATCGTGCAGGTAGGCCCACGGATCCAGCCCGTCGAGCTTGGCCGACTGCATCAGGCTCTTCCGCCACAGCTGCACGCCGCCCGGCCAGTTCGCTGCCCACCAAGAGCCAGTTCTTCGCGCGAAGCTTCCTCGGCTTGATCTGCCGCTCGATCAGGTTGTTGTCGATGGCCACGGCGCCGTCGCCCAAGTGCAGAGTTAGCGCCTTACAAGCGTTCAGGCTTCAGCGCCACTGGTTGCCCGTCTTTGGCCTAGCGAATCTCCGGGTTGCGCCTGCCAGGATATGTGCGACGTCTGCAAGACCCAAATCCGCGAGTTATGCGACCAACGTTCAAATCTTGTGGTCTGCTTACGTTTTGGTCAGCCGTCCGAAGGTCGTCACCATCTCCACACGATCGACCGCGCCCACAGCAAAAATTGCCAACGATACGAGGATGATCGGGCTTAAACCGGGCGCAAAGTTCCAATAGATATGTGCGGCCAGCTTACCGTATTGAATTCAAGGATAACACGCTGTGTATACTGAAGTTGCTCAATCTTGTTTCCGAGAGCGTCTGTGGCTTTTTGCAGCCACAGCGTCGACGTGACGGTCGGAGCGTCGGCGTTCTGATTGGAACTGCCGTTACCCTTGAGAAAGGCGATATTGCTAGTTCCGCCTCCAGCATCCGGTACCGCACCGGCATTTGAAGAATTCGAAGATATCTGAATCTCAACAATCTCGTCAAAGGTCAAACCGTAATTTGCTTGCACCAAGAAAATATTCGGATTTGATAACTGCTCCTGTGTCAACCCAGGTACTTCCGCCAGATCGGTACGAAAGCCACCAGTCGCACCAATTTCTTCCTCCTGTGGAAACCTTACTAGGCCAGATTCTCCGTCGTCACTACTACCGTTGAGGAAAGGTGTTATCGATGACTTGACGATACGACTCGTCATATCCAACGTCGTCAGCTTAGTCGCGATGCCCTGAAGGTTGATCGTTGTGCCGTGCGGAATGCTGCCCATGCGCACGACCGTCTGGGGTTGCGCTGGGCTGTCTGTTGTCGGCACACAACACCATACGCCCGGCTCGAAGTGTTGATCCGAGCCGTCGAACGTATTTCTGATGGTTTGGAGATAAGCGACAGCCCCAAGAAGGATGTCATTCGAATTTTTCGCGGCGCGGTTTGCAATTCCCGAACCTGTTATATCAGTAAAGCTCAACTCTTCGGCGGTAAACATTAATTGTAGAAAATGCCGGATCGGAACCGGCCTCGGGCGCCAAATAAGATTGAAGCCTCTGCCCACCCAAGTTCTCACCTTGCCATCGTTTATAAGACCACGCAGATCCCCGAGAAGATCGATTCCAGCACCATAGATCTGTGGGGTTCTGGCATGCTTGAATGCAAAGTCGGTCTTAATAGGCATCGCAATTCCCGTTTACTTCTGAAGTGTTTCGTCAAGAATACAACAAATCGCGTACGCCGAGTCATTGGTAGATGTTGGCCCTGTTCAGGCCCTAAGGTCGAATTCAGAGCCAACACCCCCGTTCAAACCGTGCATGCGGATTTCCCGCACACGGCTTACCAGTGGTCCGTCGGCCCGCAGCATTACGCAGAGCTCCTGTTGCCAGGAGGTTTGCCCGGGTAGCGGATCGTTCCGCGCAGGCGATGCAATCCAAGGCTTTCGAAGTAGTCGCGATCCCAGCGTTGGGCCTGGCCCGCTCGCAAGTTGCGCCCCGCTCGCTTGAGCCGAAGGCTCTTCAGCCGCTTCACGACGTAGTCGTCCACGTCGAGGAAGTGGTTGGCTGCATTGCCCGTCTGGAAGTACTGCCCCCAGCCACGCAGCACCGGGTTGAGCTGGGCAATCACGCTTCGCACATCCTGGTGACAGCACCGTCTCGGGGTCAGCTCCCGCACTCGCGCTCGCACACGGTTCATCGCCTTGCGGCTCGGCCAGTTCTGCAGGTAGTACCGCCTGAGGCCCTTTTGCTGCCACAGCCGCCCGCTCATGCGCTTGTGCAGATGGCAGCCCAGGAAGTCGAAGCCTTCCTGGCCCTGCGTCAGCACCACGCGTCGCGTCTTCTGTGGGTGCAGCTTCAGGCCCAGCTTGGTGAGCACATGCTCGATGCGGCCTTGCGCCTCCTCGCAGCCCTGTGCCGTGCGGCACATCACCACGAAGTCGTCCGCATACCGCACCAACTCTCCCAAGTGAGCGCCATGTTTGGCCCACACCCGGTCCAGCACATGCAGGTAGATGTTCGACAGCAGCGGCGATATCACGCCACCCTGCGGCGTTCCCGCCACCGGGTGGCTCACCACCCCGTCTTCCATCACGCCGGCCTGCAGCCACTGCCTGACCAGCTTGAGCATCTTCCGGTCGCTGACCCGCTGTCCCACCAGGGTGAGCAGCTTGTCGTGCTCGATGCTGCCGAAGTAGTTCTCGATGTCGGCGTCCAGCACGTGGTTGGCGCCTTGGTTGCCCAGTTGCCTGAGCCTCTCCAGCGCCTGCTTCGCACTGCGCTTGGGCCTGAACCCGTACGAGCTCGGCCCGAAGTCCGCCTCGTAGATCGGCTCCAGCACCAGCTTGGCCGCCATCTGCACCACCCGGTCTTGCACCGTCGGGATGCCCAGGGGTCGCTTGGCCCCGTTTGCCTTTGGAATGTAGGCGCGCCGCACGACCTGCGCACCGTACTCGCCCGCGCGCAGCACTTCGCCCAGCTCCTGCAGGAAGCGCCGGACTCCGTACTGCTCGACTTCGCCGATCGTCATCCGATCGACGCCCGCTGCGCCTTTGTTGCGGCGCACTCGCTTCCACGCCTCGTGCAGGATGTCAGCCCTGCACATCTGGCCGTACAACGCATGGAAGCGCCTTCCCGGTGCCCGCTTGGCTGCGGCCCAGAGCTGCCTTTGCAGTTGTCGCACTTTGTCGCCGCAGTCTCCTGCGTCGGGGTCGTTAGGTCCGGTCTGGCCGGCCATTCCCTCGCGCTTACCCGCTCCATCAGCATGACCACCGCAAGGACCCTTCCCTCCAGCCGCGTTATGCCGCACGGCCTTCGTCGATGTGGCTTGCGCCCCACCGTGCGGTACTACGATCCCCTCGGACTCCCGCTGCGCACGATTCGACTTCGCCTTGGGCTTATACGAACTCGCTTGCCCCGACAAGGGCCGCGCAGACGGGCCTCTCACGTTCCGCTCCAGTCCTTGCACGCGTGCTGCGCCCCATACCCCGCCGCAGCCACCAGCGCGCTTCGGTTCTTGCGCCAGCGGTGTTGCCTTCGCCGTGACATGAGCGGCTCGGCCTGCGGGTTGTAAATCTGTCGAGGCTGCAGGCTTCACTTCATGTTGCGGCCCGCGTGCTTGCTCCCCGCTGCGCGGCTTGCGCCGCCTCACGGGCTCTTGACGCCCCGCTCGGGCACGGAGGTCTCCCTCCACTACCTGGGGCCTGCTACCCGGCGCACCGACGCCTACCGGGACGGGACTCTCACCCGTTGGACTGGCGCAGCATGCAGCAGCACTTCCTTCCCCCTTCGGGTTCAGTCGAGCCTTTGCTTCGTGACGCACCATCGATCGATTCTCTCAATGACAAGCGTGTCGACTCGTCGGGGCGGGGCACTTCGAAGTCGACTACTCAGTTCGGCGGGTCTCTCAAAAGAAGTCGTTAGCGAAGTGTCTGCAGTGAAACGACGGCACATGTCTCGGCGGCCTCAAGTTTGAAGTGCAACACCCACTAGCGTAAGGTGTGCACTTGATCCAGACGACGCAGCACTGCCAGCTTCAGACCGAGGACCGGATGACACTGGCCAGGATTACGCAGCAGGGGTGTCGGCGCCGACCGAAAACTGAGCCGGTGTCTCAAATTCGGTTGGGCGCCGACAGCGCATGTTTCCTCCACTACGGCATCGGCGACGTCAGCGCCAGAACAAGGCTCCTTGCATAGGCAGCCGCGGCGAGCGCCGCGTAGGCTTGCCAGGAGTCCATCTTGTACGCGTCGCAGTAGTCGCAAATCCCACGGACGACCATGACATCCTTGTTGACCGCCCAGCCAGCGTCGATGACACCGCTGCCCTCCATTTCCATCGCGCGCGCGCCATACTTGTCGCGGATCTCGTCTCGCAGAGTTGGGTCCTTCAGCAGGATGTTCGCGCTACCGATAGCGCCACGATGCACCCGCGGCTTACGTGGCCGCCGGTCGGAATCCTTTGGATGAGGTAGCACCTTGTTGCCGAAGTGAAGGATGTCGCTCGAGTCCGGCGGCCGGGCGTAGCGCCGCTTGGCCATGATCACAGCGGACATGACTTTCTCCCACGGCAAATCCCCGTTCAAGCGTCCCATCTCCAATGAGCGTGCAGCGCCCAGCATTTCCGCCGAAGGGCGATGCGGGTTGGCTCGACGAATGTCAGCGTCTATGGTCTTCTTGATGAAGTCGTACTGAACGACCCCAGCCTCGTTGGCAACCACAATGTCGCCCAAGCGGACATGCGTCTCAGCCTTCTGATCATTTGGGCATCCACCGGCGATTCCGACCATGAGTATCTGCGTGATGTCGTCCGGAAAGCTGCGCAAGGCATGCGTCGCCGTGATGGCGGCACCGGTAATCCCCATACCAGAGGTCGCAACCAGCACGCGCCGTCGCGAGCCGCCGGATGAATCAGGCGCGTATTCGCCCACCCAATACTCATTGGAGTCGCCAGCTGGTCTGTACACCAAAGGCAAGCGTGCCTCCTTCTCACAGGTATCCAGGATTGCCCTGCTTTCCTTTTCGAGCGCACAAACGACCAGGATGGCCGGCACCCCAGCCCCTGGAAACTCAAAAGCCCATCGGTGCGTGTCTGGCCCCACCTTGATCTTTTGCTTCTTCCACCCAGGCAGGCTCGCCTCAATTTCTACATCGCCATTGGGGCTGTGCACGGAGATTGTTTGAAAGCCTTCTCGCGCTTTCTTTGCTTCCATAACAGGTTCTCCGCCAACCAGTACCTTGTATTTCACGCCAAGCACAGGCCTACCCCGCAAGTTCACTGCGTCCACCTGCAGCGTCAGCTCTTGAGTCTTCATGTTCGACTAGCAGCAGAATTTCACCGTAGTGTTGCCGCTATGGCACTCGATGCAGCAGTCCTTCGGGACGAGCACGTTGCCATGCCGGCAGACTACGTTGCATGGGTTACCAGCCGCCTGTTGCATATGATGGATGGCGCCGACGTAGAGACTCTCCTGTATGCCGCTACCACCACCAATCGCGGGCGACTGGCCGCCAGACAGCGTGAAGATGTCGTTGGGACCAACCGGACCGATCTGCCAAGTCACCAGATCAGGCCCGCACTCAAGTGTGAACCGAAGCGCCGAAGGAACCGGCCGCGTAGGCACAATATCAGCGGCAGTAGTGCCTGGGACCGGCAGCTGGAGTATCTTCACGAAGTTTCCGGGTCCGACGTCTGAGATCGACGCAATCTCGTCGATTCGCAGTCGAACTTGGCCCAACGCCTGCGGCGTCTGCGCTGCTGGCCCATAGCCATGTGTCGTTGCTAGCCGAACAGTGAGCATGTAGCTTCTCCAAGCTGAAAATCGATTCGTATCTACTTGCGCCTATCATTCGCCCGCGCTTGGCACGGGCTTCATGTGCGGCGGCTGGTGACGGTCTCCATGAAGCGCCTTCGCTGCGCTCATGGGTCTCCGCCCTCATCGGGTTCTTGAATGGTCATATTGTTCAACGGATCAGGGTGAGGGTAGCCGCCCAGATACCGGACATCCCCGGAAGAAGGGTCATGGCCGAGACGAGCCAAAACGGATTTCAAGTTGGCCGCCGTAAACCAGTCATCGAAGGCACGCCAGCTCGGGAAATTCTGAGCGGATCACAAGGGGCCGGTTATGGCCGGGACGAGCCAAAGCGGACTTCAAGTTGGCGGCCGCAAACCAGTCATCCAAGGTGGGCCAGCGAAGGAAATTCTGAGTGGATCACCAAGGGCCGGCTATGGCCGAGACTGCAAATTCGCGGCCGCGCCGGCAAGCCGACTTTTGGCTCCGAAGCAGGTCGAACAGCTGCTGTCCGAGGTTTCGGCTTACGCGCCGACATAGCTACCGGCGGACCCGCCCCTTGGTGGCCGCCGCCCACTTTTCATGTCTTCACGCAGTCCCTAGAAGGAAGGAGGCAACTGTCTGTGTTCGGGGCTACGATCACTTCGCATCCCAGCACAGCGACGGCCAGCGCGGCTGTCCGGCTCGGGCCCAGGGGAGGTGACTGTGATGGCGAACCTACCGCGATCGATGCAAGCGGAAGAGCCCGCGTCGACGGTCAGCAATGCGGCTGTCCCGCCAGCGGCGCCGCCAGACCCAGATCCGGCCAAGGATGCCGCGTCGAACGCTTTGCTCACCACAGAGTTGCTGTTCGATCGGGACGAGACCGGCGCGTTGCTGTCACCGCCAAGTCGGCAGCCAATCACGATCACGCCGGCTCTCGCGCGAGCCTTCGTGCGCGCAGCGCGCACGGTTTCGAGCTCCGAACCGCCGCTGACGTTCAGTTCACTGCTGGTGGCCATGCTGCTGGACGAGGACGACTGGCTGAAGCGCCACTTCGAAAGCAACAGCGTCGATATCGGCGCGATCGAGTCGCATCGCTCCTATCGCGGCATCATTCCGGTACCACAGGATGCGGCCGGGCTTGCCCGCGAGTACCTCGTCACGACCTCGGCGCGCGGCGCGCTCGAGGAGGCCGCGCGCATCGCCCGCGGATCCTCCGCGCGCCAGACGATCGACCTGCGCCACCTTTGCGCTGCCTACCCAGTGTTGCCGGAGTGGCATCTCGACGACTTCAAGAAGTTCGGGATCGACCGGCTGCGCTGGGCACGCGCTTTCGGCGCGGAGATGGCCGGGCGCTTTCCAGACGAGCACGCCTATTGGAGCTCCTACGCCGACCGGGCTGCACCGGTGCCGCTGACCTCTTTCAGTGCCGACGTCTACACGGAGGAAGACCTGTTGGGCATCGACCGCGGGGTCGACGCGCTCGCGCTACTTGTCGCTTCGACCCGCACTGTGACGCCGTTGGCGATAGGGATTTTCGGGCCGTGGGGTTCGGGCAAGACCTTCTACATGCGCCATCTGCAGAAGCGGATCGTGCGATTGCGGCGCGACGAGCAGGGCCGTATTGCCGCGTGGAAGGAAGCACGCACGCAAGGAAAGGCGCGTGCCGACGATGCACCCTTGTATTTCGACGAGATCGCGCAGGTCGAATTCAATGCCTGGCATTACAACGAGGCCAATCTGGTAGCGAGCCTGGTAGAGCATCTGTTCCGCAACCTGCGCGTCACGCCCGACGAGAAAGAGGCTGAGCTCGACCGGCGCCGTGCCGACGTGCTCGGCAAGCTCAATGGGCTGAAGGGTGAGCTGACGTCGATCGACGGGGCGATCGGCGAAGCGCGCCAGCGGTTGAAGAACGCCGAGGCAGGTGTCACGCAGGCGCACCAGGCCGCAGAACAGGCGCGGCTGGTCGTGCACAACATGGCAAACGACATGGCTTCGCAGCAGGCCGGTCTGGAGACTGCGCGCGAGCGCATGGATCAGGCCCTGCGCGCCGCCCGACTGGAGCCTGACCGTGCTTCGACCGAAGACGTGATTGCGGTGGCATTGGGCCCGTTCGCACCGCTGCTGTCAGAAGTGCGCGAGACAGTCACCCGGCTTAAAGAGCAGGCCTTCGACTGGGCCGGATTTTTCAAACGGGTGTTCTCGGTTCAGGGGCTTGCGGTCATGGGCCTGTGTGTCGCTGCACCGGCGCTGCTGTGGGCCGCAAAGCTGCTGGAGGGGCAATGGGCCGCGCTCGCGGGCAGCGCGGCCACCGCTGTGGCCGCCTTCGGCAATGCGATAGAGGTGTTGCGCCGCAGGCGCACCGAGTTCGATGCGAAGCTCAAGGAACTCGAGGCCGAGAGCCGTCATCGCGTCGAGGAAGCCCGCGTGCGCCTCGAAGCCGAGCACCTGCGGCGTATCGCCAAGGAGAAGGCGCAGGTCGATGCCCTGCAGACGGAGCTCGATGCCCAGCGGAAATTACTGACCGATCGCGAGGTGGATCTGGTGCAGGCCGCCGGCAAGCTCGCCACTCTTGCGGCGGAGCACGATGCCCGGGTCGCAGAACGCGTGGAGGCGGAAGCGGCAATGCGCGCGGCGAAGGCCGATCTGGATCGCCTTTCGAGCGCGCTGCTGCTGGAAGAGTTCATCAAGGACCGCGCCAGCACCGACGAGTACCGCAAGCAACTCGGATTTCTCGCGCTTGTCCGGCGCGACATCGAGCGGCTCTCTCTGCTGATCGACGAGGCCAACCGCAAGTGGCTGGATCACCGAAACCGGGACCCGGCGCCGCTGCTGAATCGTATCGTCCTCTACATCGATGACCTCGACCGGTGCAAGGAGAGCACTGTGCTCTCGGTGCTTGAGGCGGTGCACCTGCTGTTGGCTTTCCCGCTCTTCGTCTGCGCGGTGGCCGTCGACCCGCGGTGGGTCGAGAAGTGCCTGCACCTGGCGCGCCGGCAACTGTTCGTGGATATGCGGGAAGCGGCAGCTGAAGGTTCCGCCACGGCCACTGCACCGATTGCTGCGGACGCCGCGTCTGGACCTGCGCCATCGGCACCACCGGTTTTCGCGGGCTGGTCGACCGAAGGCGATCCGGCTGCGCCGGCGACGGTGGCAGACTACCTCGAAAAGATCTTCCAGATTCCGATCTGGATGGCACCGATCGAACCGAGGGCGCGTGCGGGATTGGTCAATGCGTTGCTCGGTCCGACGGCATCCCCGCTGCCGTTGCTTTCGCGTGTCATCGCGGAGCCAGCCGCTGCACCGGCACCAGCGCCCGTTCGTCAGACGTCGAATGCCTTCCAGACTCTGCTCGAGCAGGCGCGCGAATCGCCAGACCCGCTCCAGGTGACGTCGGAAGAGGTCTTGTACATCGACAAACTGGCGCCGCTACTGAGCGATCGGCCGCGTGCACTGAAACGCTTGGTCAACGTGTATCGCCTGCTCAAGGCGAGCCTGCCCGATATCGAGCGGGCGCGCTTTGTGACGCCGGCAGCGTCCAGCCCCTACAAAGTCTGCCTCACGCAGTTGGCGCTATTCACCAGCCATCCGCGGAGCGCGCCGGTATTGCTGGCGGCAATACGGCCGAATGGTGGCAACGGCGCGGCTTCACCCTCGACACAAACACTTCAGCAGTGGTTCGACGACTTGCCGCCGCCAAGCGATGCACTGCTTGAGCGGGCGATCGCGCTCATACCCGACCGCGGCCTTCTACAAGTAGATGTTTTCCAGCGTTGGCTGCCGCAGACCAGCCGCTACCTCTTCAATCGCAATGCGTGAGCGGACGGGTTCGTGAGGGCGTTTCGCCGAACCGCAATCATCGCAGGCAAGCTGGGTGCCTGGAACTTGACCGCAGCCAGCGGCGGAGGCTTCCACGCCGCAGTGCGGGTCGAAGCAGACAACCTCAGACGGCCTGAGCATATCTGTCGCTCCGTGGCACTCTCGGCACGGGAGGGCCTCAGGATCATAGGTATAGCTGCTCCAAAGCAGCCGTTGTCGAGTACCCGCTTGTGGCCGGGTCGAGCCAGAGCGGAGCTCAAGTTGGCTGCCGTAAACCAGTCATCCAAGTCGAGCCCGCAGAGGAAATTCTGACCGGATCACCAGGGGCCGGTTGTGGCCGGCACCGTGAGGTCGTCGACAGCCCCGGCAGCGGACCTTGAGAGCGAGATGGGAACGACCGCTGCCTCTAGCAACCGCCTTCAGGAGTCGACCCATTGGAGTCACTCAAGTGGTCAAGCCGTCTGCCGAAAACCCGACCTTCAGCTCGACTTGACTTGGGACGGATCCCCCGAAGGCGGTCTCGCTAAGGTGCCAGCGGCATGTTGTCGAGGTCAAGGACGGCGTCCAAGTCTTCGGTCGGGTCAACATCGAGTGCGGAGAACAGGGGCTGCCCTACTTGGACCACAAAGTCCTGACAGCTCTCTCGATGTGAGGATACCGATTCTTTGCGTGGACGCTGTCAGCCAGCAGCTTGACGTGCCGTCGCCCAGGTAGGCGATCCAGCGCCCAGCCGAGCAATGGCGCAGTCTTTGCCACGGCCTTTGCCGCGTTCACCACGTTTGCGGTCATGGCGCTCTCAACTATCGCGACCCCGGCTTCGCCGATCCCCGCCATGCCAGGTGACTGGGCAACGAGCGCACCCTTCAGGCGCTCGATGGTCTTGGTTGAATGGACCGACAGGCCTCCCGTGGTGTGCCACTCCCGCAAAGCTTGGGCACGCCAACCTCGATAGTCCTTGACCGCCCCAGAGGCTCGAAGGCCATCAATCAGTTTCGGAATGTCATTGACGGTTCTGGCGCGATCCAGGAGGTAGTAGAAAAACGTTGGCTGCCAGGTGCTGAACACGGGAAGGCCATATTCCTTGCCAATCCATTCAAAAAGTTGCCTTTCATCCTCGGTGCTGGGTGCGGTCCCACCAGAACTGGCGTGCACGAAGAGGCTTGCTCTTCTGGGCTGGAGCCAGTGCTCGGACTGCATCAGGTCTGCGTATCGCCCAAATATCATTCCACCGAGGAGGAATCGACCCATTTCGCGGTCGAGATCCCCTGCCAACAGTTGGTCGAGATCCCAGCCGAGACTCACCTCCCAGTGATAGCCGGACTTGCGCAACTCGTCCACGATGGACTTGGCCCGAGCCGTCGACATCCACGCTTTGCCATTGCCATCGGGCTGAACCAAGCTTGCCTTCAGTTCGCGCAACGCGTCTTCCTTGATCGACATGTAAGCCTGATAGCCGACATCGACTGGCGCAATCAGCGAATCCTGTGCGATTTCGTTGAGCGCAGCGAATGATCGCTTCCCGAAGTTCAGACGCATGTCGAACGAGTCGCCGTAGTTGAAGATCGGCAGACGCTCGTTCAGCACCAGGGCATCGAAAAAGAAGCCCAAGCTCAGCAAGTTCCCGGACAAGAACTCCCAAGCGCTTGATTCATTCAAGACGGTGTTGTCAGAGGCCCCCAGTTCTTGGCCGCTCCTTCCGCGTAGGAAGATCTCGCCAACACGAAACACCATTGGATCCACAACAGTGGTGAGCTTGGCTTCGAGCAACATCTGCCAATCTTCCGGCTGGTCAATCTTGATTGAGTCCGCTTCGAGTTCAGGCATGGCGCTCTCCTTCAAGTCAGTGCGACCCTTGGCCAGTGTCGTGGCTCCGGAAAATCAGGGCTGCGAGCGCAGTTGACCCGACCGGCCTTGCCGCCGAAGCGGTCAATTGTTCCCAAGCCGATCCCCTGCCGCAAGTCGGGTGTCCGTGCTGCCCCCAATCGAACCGCCTTTGCCCTCATTTACACAAGTCGTCGCAAAAGCAGTGAGGTCAATGAGTTGGGGGCTGGAAGATCTTCCCCAATGTCCAACTAGGGATGTGCGGCTTTTCTCCACAGGTCAACACTGGACGCATAGGTCCTGTGGCGTCGCTAGCGCCCTGTAGAAGTCTCTTGGAGAAGTCGCAACCAAGCCTTGAGAAACCTCGGCTTTGGTCGGGTAGCCAAGCCTTCACAGGTGAACACATTTGCGATCGGTTCGGCTGGCGCAGAGTTCTTTTTCACTCGCACCTTGGGGAAGCCAGCATGTTTGTCGCCTACCACGGAGTGGATTCATCCACCCACCAGCAACGATTCGACGCGTTCCTTAGCCAGGGACTGCGGATGACGTGGGTGAGCGTCTCCGGCGATCCGGGGGACGCCCGCTACGCTGCGGTCTGGGTGCCGAGCGACGGCCGATCCTGGGCTGGTGCACACAACCTTGACGCCGCCGGCTACCAGCGGCGATTCGATGAACTCACCGCCGCCGGGCTGACGCCTTCGGTTGTTTCGGCAAGCGGGCCCGCTGACCGCGCCGTGTTCGCGGCAATCTTCGAGCAGCGCGCCGTCGGTACCTGGACGGCGCGACACGGTTTGCCCTGGGGCGGTTCGGGCCAGCCTGACACGCTGATCGGGCAGAACGAACAATGCAAGGCGGCGCGTCAGATGCCTCGCTGCCTGGCGATCTATGGCACGCCAGAGGACAGGCGGTTTGCCGGCGTGTGGTGGGAGGCCACCGATGGCGTCGCCGCGTCGCTGTGGCTGGGCGATGCCGATTTCCACCAGCGTCTGTTCGACGCGCAACTAGCCGGCGGCAATCGACCGTCGTCACTGGCCGTGAGCTCCGATGGGCAGTTGCTGTCGGTCTTCCGCGGCGACCAGATCGGTGCGTGGGCCGCGCGCCACCGGATCACTGCGGCGGAGTATCAGTCCGAGTTCGATCGCCAGGTGCAGCTGGGTCACCGCCCTGTCGTGGTGGCCGCCGGCCGTTCAGGAAACGATGCACGCTACGCGGCGGTGTTCGCCGCCAGTGAGGTCGCAACGCCACGGCAGTGGACGGTCACGGTGGGTGTGAATTCCTCACCGTCGCTCGCCGCCGAACTGGACGACGCACTCGCCGCCGTGATGCGCGAATTCGGCGTGCGGTCGGCCGCCATCGCCGTCGCGCGCGCGGGCCGCGTTCGCATCTCGCGCGGCTACACCTGGGCCGAGCCCGGATACCCCGTCACTCAACCCTCGGCGGTGTTCCGCCAGGCCAGCGTCTCCAAGCTGTTCACCGCTGCAGCGGTCCAGGCCTTGGCCGACGACGGCATCGTCGGCCTAGACACGCCGATCTTCGACGTCCTTGGCGTCGGCGCCACGCTTCCGGCTGGACAGCCCGTCGACCCGCGCCTGAGGCGCGTCACCATGCGTCAGGCCGCAACGCGGTTGAGCGGCATGCGGCGCGATCTCGCCGGGGCACTGCCGGGCGGCGCGACGGGTGACGCCACAATGCGCGACGTGGCGCTGCTGGCCGGCCGCTCGGGCCCGCCTAGCCAAGATGACGTCGTTCAGTACGTGACGGGCATGCCGCTGGCGACGGATCCCGGCACGCGGATCGGGGACGGCTACTCCAACATCGCATTCTTCCTGCTCGGTGCGGCCGTGGAACGAGCCACGGGCAGACCGCTGCGCTCGTACATCCGCAGTCGGCTGCTGCGCTCGCGCCGAGCCAGCGACTTCGTCGTCGCGCGTACCCGTGTGGGCCTGCGGCTGCCTGGTGAAGTTTCCGGCTACGACAGCGTTGACGCCGGGCTATCAATGCTGGACACGTCGGGCGTGTGGGCGCCGGGCGCGTATGGCGGAAGCTTCGTGCTCGAGCCCTGTCCCGGTGCCGGCGGCTTCGCAACCTCGGTGACGACGGTCGCTCGCTTCATAGGCAAGCACGCCGCTTGGGACATCGGCGAGCGTGCTGCGGCCACCCGGTATGGCGACTTTCACGGCACCGCCACGATTGCGCAGAGTCGTGACAGCGGATTGGATGTAGCGGTCGCGTTCAACTGGTGGGTGCCGGACGATGACAAGTCAAAGTTGCTGGCCCGCATCGGCCCGATCCTCGACGCTGGGATGGGCTAACGCGAGTGCTGACGCCAACCCTCGCCCTCCGAACCCGGCCCTGAGCCGCGCCAGCTTTCACCAACGGCGCCCCCCAGTTTGCAGTCCGGCGCACATTGCGACAGGTCATCGGAAACGCAATACTGGCCAAATCGCAGAGGAACGGGAGGCGGAATGATGCAGATTCATCCGTGCAGGGCGAAGGCACCGAGACTGCGGCGGGCCACCCGGGTGTGGCTGGCGGCGGTGTTGGCGTTTGCGATGCTGGCACCGGTCAGCCGGCCTGTCGGCGCCAACGCGCTGATCGAGCTTTTCACCGGTGCTGACGAACCGATACCCCGGCAAGCCAAGCAGGGCATGCCATACCGAAGTTGGTCGTTGTTCTTGGTGTGCAACCCAGCTTGGCTGAAGGCTGACAACGAGGCGCGACTGCGCTCGCTCTATGAGGTGTTCCAGGCCTTCGGTTCGGTGATCGGAATAGAGCACCTTGCTGTATGGTTGCGCGGCTCGAATGATGGAGCGCTGTCGTTCCGCGTGGACACTGATCGAAGCGCCGCCTTCTGCGCCAGCCTGGGCCTGGCGCCAAGTCGAAGCCCCTATTTGGTAATCACCACCGAGTATCCCGGCGCGGGCCTGCCGACACAGTATCCGCAAGGCTTTCCTGAAGCCTCTGCTGCTGTGTCCGTGGTGTCATTGGATGGCATGCAGGCCGATGAGATGACTGGCGTCATAGGAAAACTTTCTGACCAACTGGTCCTGAACAAGTTGGCGAAGCGGCAGGTCGGCGGCGAAGAATGGTGGCGCGCGCTTGAGCAAGCCTACGAGGGCATGCGCCAAGCCTTTGTGGCCGCACCCAAGGGCGTGACTATGCGGATCAAGTCGCCATTCTTTGAGGTGGAAAAGAAGTTCTAGGTGCTGACGATGGCGGTGCGCAACTGGCATTGGGGTAAGCTGGTGTTGCTGTGGATTTGGGCTGCGGTGCTGGGCTTGTTGGCCTGGTCGGAACTTGAACGCGGACAGGTTCCCTGGTGGGTCGGCCTGCCGCTGATGGCACTGCTGACCTTCTTGCCGGTGACCCTCTCGGTGCTTACATGGAAGTGGCTGGGTGGTCAGGAGACTCAGCCAGCCGCGACACCACTGCGGCCGCACGCTGACGACACAGGCTAGTTGACCAAAGGCGGTGCAAAGGCCAGCCCCAGTGGGCGATGTGCGACGGCCATGGCGGATGAGCCGCCGCCTGCGCGTTGCAAGGAGCGAGCACCAGGCACTCCGGGCTCTCGAGAGCCCGGGGCAGGTGCGAGGCACCGATCAACGGCAACCGCATTGCCGGGAAAATCGTGCGCCCCCCAGGTCATATGAAATTGAGTTGGATCCGGCGAATCACAAGGCTGAGGGTTGCCCCTAGACTTCATGTTGACTGTTACGCGATAGTTCGATAGCTTCATCCGCTTTTCCAACGTCGCAGCAGTTCGGCGAATACAAGGGCTAGGGCGGTGTCGCATGCGGGAGGCCTTCCGTGAACTGATAGGCGCATCGCGCTCGATGTTGGCGCTGAAGCAGCGCGTCGCGCGCGCGGCGCAATTCCAGGTGCCGGTGCTGATCGAAGGCGAGACCGGCACTGGCAAGGAGCTTGTCGCGCGAGCCTTGCACTACCAGAGCCCGCGCCGGGACGGGCCGTTCGTGCCAGTGAACTGCGGGGCACTGCCCGAGTCCTTGATCGAGAACGAGTTCTTCGGCCACAAGCGCGGTGCATTCACCCACGCCGTCGGAGACTCCGCCGGCCTGCTTCGCCTCTCCCAGGGTGGCACCTTGTTCTTGGACGAAGTCGATTCACTGCCCGCCAAGGCCCAGGTGATGTTGCTGCGCCTGCTCGAAGACCCGGTGTACCGGCCACTCGGTGGCGAGCGAGAACAAGGGTTCGATGTGCGCATGCTGGCCGCCAGCAACCAGTGTCTCGAGGAGTTGGTCCGCCAGGGCCGTTTTCGTGCCGATCTTCTTTTCCGGCTGCGGTTGATCACACTGCGCATTCCCCCGCTTCGCGAGCGCGAGGGCGACATTGATTTGCTGGCCGAGCATTTCATGCGCACGGTGGCCCAGCGCTATCAGCTGGGTGCGGGCCGTTTGCAGAGCTCGGCCCGCGCCTGGCTGCACCAACATGATTGGCCTGGCAATGTGCGCGAGCTCGAACATTGGGTGTGCAGAACCCTGCTGCTGAGTGATTCGGCCGATCTCGAATTGCTGCCGGAAGACCAGGCCTTCACAGCCCACGCAGACGATGACAGGCCATTGCAGTACCGGGACGCGCGCGCCCAAGCGCTGGAAGCCTTCGACCGTGGCTACCTGCGCGAGTTGCTGAGCCGGCACCACGGCAACATCACCCATGCCGCGCGCGAAGCCGGCAAGGAAAGGCGGGCCCTCGCCCGCCTGCTCAAGCGCTATGCGCTGGACGCGGCGAGCTTCCGCAGTCTTGCGCGCTGATCCGTTCGCCCCCCTCTCCACACCGCCCCCCTAAGTTGCAGTGCCGCTGGCGTGCCTGGGCGGCCTCGGCATGCCCGCGCCAGGGGTTGGGTGGGCAGGGCGCAACCCATCGATGGGTCAGATTCGACCCGCCAGTGACTCACATGGCTTTACGCGCGAGCGCAGGCGGGATCGGCCCTGGCGCGGCCGGGTCGGCACTGACCCGGCGGACTGCCGACGTTTTTGGAAAAAGCAAGGCAAATCAATGGCTTGAGAATTTTTCGTCGGGTGGCACGCGGCGTGCAAAGCCGATCACATGCACGTCGAGGACTCTGCTCATGGCCAGCCCACCCACTGCCACTGAATCGGTGGCGCGCGAAATCCTGGCCTACCTGACCAAGCGCCCGAGCGCTAGCGACACGCTGGACGGGATTCTTCAGTGGTGGTTGCCGCGCATCCGCCTGGAGGAGGCCACCGAAACCGTGGAGCAGGCACTGGTGCTGTTGGAGCGGCGTCACCTCGTCGACCGCATCGCCCTGGCGGCCGGCCCTGTGATGTACCGCCGCCGCGAGCTCGCGGCCGATGGGCCTGCGGCCTGAACACCCCCGCCACGAGACCCGAGGAACACGCCATGAACCACATGCCGATGCTGGCCTTGCGAGCGCAGTCGTACCAAACCGAGCCGACCGATCGACCTCGCATCCGCGCCAATCGGCAGGAGGTCGATGACCGCTTTCCAGTGCTGGGCTTCACCATCGACACCCGCGGGCTGCCCTGGTACGAGGTGATCGTCGCGTCGCAACCGGCGCATTTCGACCCGTCGCGCGCGCACGAGCGTGACAGCAGCTTCTATTCGAGCCGAGCCGACAGCGGTCTGATCAGCGCCGAGACCACGGTCTACACCGTGCCCTCGGCCGTGCTCAAGCGCTTCGCCCCGGGGCGATCGATCTTCTACACGCTGGTGGCCTATGCCGACCAGCAGCTCAGTGGCGCTGCGCCGTCACACACGCTCGCCGAACTGCTGCACGACGCACCACGCGTGCAATTGGCCGCCGGCTTCAGCGGCCGCACGCTGGCGGCGGTGCTGGGCGTTCCGTCACACCTGCTGCAGCGCGTGCCGCCGCGCCTGAGTGAGTCTTTGGCGGCTCAGGATGTGGATGACGACCGCGGCGAAGGCGAAGACGGCTACGGCCGCGCGAGCGAGGCCTATGCCGCTGCGAACCCCTGGGATGAAGACCCGACTTTGGCCACCCAGGCCGAGTCGCCGTATGGCGAAGCGCAGGAGGACGGTGCCGCCTATGGCTATGGCCAGTCCGACGGCAGCTCGCAGGATGAGCCGGCCGAGGGAACCGATGGTGCCGTGGCGAACAGTGCGTCCTGGGGCTTCGACGACACCGCCTACGACGACGGTTTCGGCGCCCTCAACTCGGGCAGCCTGGGCGAGCCATCAGCCGAGCCGCCCTACGACTATGACGAGCTGTCGGCCGCTGCCGAAAGCAGCTACCCGCGTGGTTCGTCGGCGCCTGCAATGCTGCAAGACGATGAGGACGCCGACGATGGCTATGCCGCCTCAGCCTATGCCGATGGCTACGAAGACCACGCCTCGGGGTACGCCGCTGACGCCTTGGCGCTGGACGTGCCTGCCCAACGCCGCCTGCTGGAGGCCGTGCTCGCCGTGGCCGGCCCGCCCGATGGATACGCCACCACGCTGGCCGACGCGGAGTTCAACGGCCAACTGGGCGAGCACCCGGCGCGCGGGCGCTACCACCTGGGCCTGGCCTTCGGCATGGGCCTGGCCAGTCAGGATCGCGGCGACCTCGGTGCCTTGCTGCGTCTCATGCAGCAACGCGATGCAGCGATGTTCCAACAGGTCTTCGGGCCGCAGGCGGCGGCGTTGCTTGAGGTCACCAACCGCAGTGGCCCGGGCGCTGCCGAGTCGCCCGATGGCCGCGGCCCACGCGTGCAGCCGGTAGGCGGCGAAGACCTGTGGTCACCGGGATGGCTGGCGCTATTCAAGGAGTCGGCCCGTGCCGACCTGTTCGGCGCCGGCAAGCCGCAACTTTTCAACGGCGCCCAGAACGAACAGCTCGTTGGACAGTTCCTCACGCCCATGCTGCCGCTCGCGCGCCTGCTGGGCCTGGACACCCAACGTGGCCTGGGCGTGTTGTTCGACCGCGCCCTGCAGATGGGCGTGAAGCGGGCCGTCGACTGGGTGCTCGCGGCGATCAGCCCGGTGCAGACGCTGGCGCAGCGGCAGCAGGCCTTGGCGGCCTTGGGCCATGCCAGCCTGGAGGCCTTCCAGCGCAGCCAAGCCGGGGTGCCGGCCGATGGCGTGTGGGGCCCGATGACCCATGCGTCCTTGCTGGCCGCCTTGCGCGCCCTGGGCACCGCCTCGCCCTTGCCCCTGCCCCAAGGCGCGGCCGCTGTGCTGGCTGCGCTGCAACGCCGGGCCGCCACCGAGCCCTGGCAGGCCCGCATGGCGCGTGTGCTGGGCGCGCTGGACGACACGCGCTACGCGCTCTGAAGCAGCACCCGTGGAGACCGCAGGATGAACCCGATGCCGTCACCCGAAGTCCAGCGCGTGCAGCAGCTCAACGAGCTGCTGCTGGGCAGCCCTTCCTACCGGGCGCTGGACGCAGGCACGCAGCGCGATCTGGCGCAGTCCATGCGCAAGATCTCCGGCTACCTGCAGGCCGACCCGGGCGCCGCGCTGGCCCGCCCGTTTGCACCCGACCTGTCCAGCCTGCGCGCAGGCGGCCCGGGTGCCGCGCCGTCGCCCAGCCCAGGTTGGCCCAGCCCTGCCCCGCCGTCCGGCAGCTCGCCCCCCGCCACGCCGGCGGCGACTGCAGGTGGTGGCAGCAACGGCGCCGTCAATCGGGCCGGCGAGGTGGCCCGTGCCACGCTGAGCGCCATCGACTTCCCGTCCTTCGTCGCCTCTCTGATCCAGGGCACCTTCCAGGCCATCGTCAACGCGTCCATCCAGCAGATGGAAGCCTACGCCGAGATGCTCAAGAGCGTGGCCGGCACGGTTGATCGCTTCATGCAGGACAACATCAGCGACGGCATGGCGCGCGACCACCTGAGCGAGCAGTACGGCCAGCTCTTCTCGCGCGACACCACCAGTGGTACGCCGCGCCTGCAGATGCGCCAACAGAGCCAGGACGCCGAGCTGCCCAGCTTCTTCAAGGACATGGGCTTCTCCAGCCCGACCGACATCGACAACGACGCGATCGAACAGGTGGTGGTGCCGCAGACACGGCGCCACCTGGCCGAAGCCCGGCAACGCACGCTGTCCACGATGGTGCTGATGGGCATCAACCGCATCGTGGTGGACGATGGCGAGATCACCGCCAAGCTGCAGTTCCACATCGATGCCAGCGAGTCGATGGCGATGCGCTTCGACCAGACCAAGACCACCGCCGGCAACATGAGCGGCACCGCTGGGCGCAGCCCCTTTGGCGCGCAGGCGGTGATGGTCAACACCGCGAGCATCAATGCGCAGAGCGACATCAATGTGCGGGCCGACCTCACCGGCCAGGTGAAGGTGAAGTTCCGAAGTGAGACCTTCCCATTGGAGCGCTTTGCCGACTCGGCGGCGATCCAGCTGATCAACAGCAATGCGCGCGTGCCCTCATCACCCGCCGCCGCGCCAGGCACCACGCCAGCTGCACCGGCAGCAGGCGCCCCACCTGCACCGTCACTGCCGGCGCCCGCCGCACCGCCGCGCGCACCCGCCACAGTGGCCCCGCCGCGCGCGGTGGAAACCCAGGGCTGGGGAGGAGAAGACCCATGGGCGCCCGAGGCCTGAGCCATGACACGCCCACTCGCCGACACCTTGCTGGCGCTGGTCGGTTCGGTGGCCGATGCGCCTTCGTACGGGCTCACGGTAACCGAGTTGTCTCTGGAGTTGCCGCTGGAGCTCACGGCAGCCTGGCACCACGGCCAGGTCACGATCCTGGGCAGCGCGCCGCATTCGCGCTGGCAGGCCGGTTTCCTGCCGCCTGTGCACCCTTTGCGCCTGTGCCTCAGTTTGATCGACGAGGACGGCAGTGGTCAATGAAGGCGCCTTCCCGGTCGAGGATTTCATCAACGCGATCACCACGCAGCTTGATCGCGTGCAGGACGCGCTGCGCGTCAAAGCGGTCAACCGGCCTCTCACCTATGCCCTCAAAGACCTGCAACTGGAGCTGAAGGTGTTTGTCGATCTCGACCCCCAAGGCAATGTGCGCTTCCGTCCGGCGGGCCCGAACGAGTCGGGCGCGAGCACGGTCAACTTCGGCTTCACCACGATCACCAAGCCGATGATCGAGGAGAACACGGTGTCGATGGCGGCCACCCGCAGCTCACCGCTGACCGATCTGGGTCTGTCGCCGGAAGAGCAGCAGCGCCTGGAACGCATGGGGGTGCGCAACCTCGCCCAACTCAACAACCTGCGGGCTTCGACCGGCATGCAAACCATCGCACGGCTGACCGACGTGTCGATGGATAGGCTGCGCCAGGCCGTGGATCGTGGTGCCCCGGTGGTGCGCGGCGTCACGCCGGCGCCCCAGCCGCCACGACCGGTGCCGATGCCGCCAATGCAGAACCCGCCGGTGGTGCGCCCGCCCGTGCTGCACCCCCCGGCGCAGCGCCCGCCGTTCTTCGAGCCCCCGCCGTTGGTGACGCCGCCTTCGACTCGCCCGCCCGTCATGACGCCGCCGATCTTCCGCCCGCCTGGGCGGATCCCGCTGCCGGTGATGCGACTGGAGCCCGGCACCAGGCAGATCGCGGTCATGGGCACCAACCTAGCCGAAGGCGAGCAGTGGCCGCAAGTGAAACTGAACTCGCAGCCGCTGGCCCTGGCCGAAGCCGAGGCCGATCGCCTGCTGGTCGAATTGCCACACGACCACCAAGGCGGCACGCTGGAGATCAGCCTGGCCGGTGGAGAGACCCTGGCCTATGTGCTGGCACTGGACGACGGCGCGGACGTGGCGTCTGCCACCCAGGCCGAGGCACCAGCCGCGTTCGACGACTGGGCACCGCTGGGAGACCGCTCGTGAAGCGCGCCGGTCATTTGATGCTCACGCTGCGCAGCGGCGAAGCGCCGCGCCATGTGCCGGCCCACCTGGACTGCCTCGCCGGGGCTGGCCGTCCGGCCTCCCGGCTTGACGGCGGGCGCATTGACGCGGCGCTCTCGCGCTATGGCGGCGGCGCCCGCATCGAGAGCATTTACCACGCACGGCGTTCGCTGGGCCGTTTTGGCGAACACCACGCCAACTTTGACGACCAGGAAGAGGCGCTCGGCCTGTCGCGCAGCTACCGCATTCAGTTGGGCGATGGAGAGGGCGACGAGAGCGTGGTCGCGGCGCTGCGCGACCTGGCGGCGGTGGAAGCGGTGAGCGTGCAGCTGCTGATCCGAACCGAAGACGTCATGCACGACAACAGTGTGCTCCCCGACATGAAGCTGGCGCGCCAGCCGCACGAACAGATCAACGCCATCGCGGCATTGGCCATGGAGGCCGGAGACGAGCGCGTCACCACCGCCGTGGTCGACACTGGCATCGTGATCGGCCACCCCGAGTTCCAGCGCAAATGCCTGGCCGGCTACGACACGGTGGACATCGGCATGGGCCGCGTTGGCGACAAGCTCAAGCTGGTTGGCGACTCGCGTGGGCTCGACTACAACCCCTACGACGAGGTGGGGCATGGCTGCCACGTGGCCGGCATCATCGGTGCGCAAGGCTGGCATTTGCCGCGCGGCGTGGGCGGGCGCAGCCTGCTGCTGGCGGTGCGCGTGCTGGCCGGAGCGCTGGACGAGCGCCGCGGCAAGCGCGTGGGCGTGGGCTGTCAGCCCGACATCGACTCCGGCATGAAGGTGGCCGCCGACCTGGGCGCCGACGTCATCAACATGAGTTTCGGCACACCGGCCAGCAGTCTCGACCCGGCTGCTCCGGTGCCTCACCGCTCGGTGGTGGCCTATGCCTCAAGCATGGGCTGCACGCTGGTGGCGGCGGCGGGCAACTCCGGCATCGAGGAAATCATCTACCCCGCTGCCCTGTCCGAGGTGATCTGTTGTGCGTCGGTCGACGCCAAGGGGCGTCGATCCAGCTTCTCCACACAGGGCGACCATGTGACGTTGGCCGCCCCTGGCGAGCAGATCCTAAGCTGCGCTCAGCGCGGCTACCAGGTGAGCTCGGGCACCTCGTTCGCGGCACCTTTCGTGTCGGGTGTGGCCAGCCTGATGAAGGCGCGCGCCATGCGCGCCGGCAGCCGCCTTGACGGCGCACAGACCAAGGCCTTGCTGATCGACAGCTGCAAGCCGCTGGGCACGGGCGGGTTCAGCCGCGACACCGGTCATGGCCAGCTCGACGCTCTGGCGGCCCTGCAGGCGCTGGATCGGTGGCTGCAAGGCAAAAAGGGGCGCAGATCATGAGTGAAACCATGCGTCAGTCGCTGCGGCGCCTTGCGCACGCCTTTGGCAAGCTGGCGCGCGATGCCGGGGCATCTCGCGCCAAGGCCGACCGGCTGCAACGCGCCTATTGGCGCTTGCTTGTGCACCTGGAAGCCGGCTTCAACGCCGACCAGCGCACCGACCTGCAGGCCTTGCTGCGCCTGGTGCGGCAGGGCGCTGCAGCCAAATCAGTCTTCAAGCCGGCGCTGGCACTGTTTGCGCCGGCCGCACTCGTCGATTGGGTGAGCACGAACCGGCCAGGGCTGCCGTTCGTGCTGGATGACGCCAAACGTTGGCTGGTGATTGCCCGAGCACCACCCGGTGCGCCCTATGTCGAAGCCGTGGTGCTGAACGTGGCATCACGGCTGACCACGGCATCGCAAACGCAGCAGTTTGCAGACCTGTTCGATCAACTTTGGCAGAAGGAGAAAGCCATGGCAGTCAAATTCATTTACGACCGGCGTGGACTCCCGCCGACCTTCAACTACGGGACGAACCCGCCCGCCAACGACCCGGCGACCAACCTGCCGGATCCGGCCACCAGCCCGTTCTTCCAGGCGGTCACCCAGCTGCTCGACAGCTCGTTCTACGGCGCGCCGAACGCGTCGACTTCAGCAGCCAACATCAACCTGACTGCGGCCATCATCGGCACGCTGCTGCAGAAGGAAATCTTCGACCCTGCCAGCGTGGCTTTCGGGCCGGCGGTGAACGACGCCTGGTCGGTCTCGCTGCGCGACACGCCGGTGGTGGTTGGCACCAAGAAAAACCGCAACCTCTACGACGAGGTGGTCAAGGTCATTCCGGCTCTGCCGGGGCGCACAAACCAAAAGGGCGACAGCTACATCGCATTCCAGGAACTGGCCTCGGTGACCAGCTTCTGCGCCGACAACGCCAACACCGTGCCCATGGATTCGGCCTACTTTCCAAACCAGGTGCGCATCGGTCTGGACAAGTACGTCGAGGGCACGCCGTCCCAGCTCACGCTGACCATCCCTCCGCTGACTGGTGCGGGTGGTACTGACAGTGGCTTCAACCCCGAAGGCACCCGGGCGGTGGGGGCCATTTCGCAGGCCTACCAGCTCGATGCCAAGGCCAATGTCATCCGCGTGGTCGACCGAATCACCGAGCTGTACATGCAAGGCCTGCTGCCGATGAACTACGACAACGCGGCCAAGGCCATCGAAGAGTACTACTGGGACAGCGAAGACCGGCTCAACGAAGGGGCTCGCAACTCGGTCTATGGGCGCGTGCTGGGCACGCCCAACACCGAGGTCTCGAAGGAAGTGGTGCCGAACCGCGACCGCGACGGCCTGTTGCAGCGCTTTGTGGCGGCGCTGGCCGAGCATGACCGGCAGCAGACCATCTCGGATCTGCTGCAGCCTGGCGCCGCCCGCTCGATGAGCCTGACCGTCGAGCAGGTGCGCAAGGCTGGCCGCGACGTGCTGGCCAACGCATCTCTGTACGGCTGGGGTGGTACGCAATCGCTGGCGCGGCGCATGGTGCAGCACCTGGCCACAGCGATGGAGATCCTGAAGAAGCCGCAGGTTCAGGCTGTCTTCGGCGTCACCTCGCCCTACCAGGTGATCGAGCGGGTGTCCCGCACCGAATTCGGCAGCGTGCCCAACCTGCTGATGGCCATCAACGTCGGCGAGGCCGAGAAGGGCATCCACGACCTCCTGGCCAAGTACCTGCCGGCCTTCCTGGAGGGCAACAGCGGGCAGCCGCTGTTCGACATCCAGGGCGCCGGGTTTGGCGTCGGCTTTGCGGCGGGCGGCATCCAGGGCTCCATCCCCACAGTTGACGAGCGCCAGCTCAAGACCTACGCCCAGGCCTGGCTGGCCGCGCGCAGCTACGGCGACGCGCAGGTGGAGAAATTCTCACAGCCCCAAGACAGCCCCTACACCGGCAGCATGCCCACCTTCGGCGGCGCAGGCGGGGGGGCGGGCAGTGGCGATGTGATGGACAAGCTGCGGCAGATGGTTTCGTCGGGCAGCGCGCCCAGCCTGGATCAGTTGCAGCAGTTGCTGCCGGCCATGCGCTGAGCCGCCACACAAGGAGCACACGTCATGTATGCCCACAACGTGGCCAGCCTGGCCAAGTCGCTGATTTCCAGCGCGTCGCGACGGCTGGGTGTTGCCACCCCGGCCGAAGATGTGTCGGACATCGTGGATGACACGCTGTCCTACCCGCTGGGGCCGCACCGCAGCGTGCCGCTGTCGCCGCACTATGCCGAGACCACGCCCGAACACCTGGCGTTTGTGGTGCAGCCCGAGGCCCCGGGCATCACGCCGGCCGACCGGGTGGAGAGCGCGACGCGGGCACTGTCGCGCATCGTCGAGCGCAACTTCGGCCGCGAGGCCCGGCATTGGCTGGATGGCAAGACCGAAACCATGCGGGGTGGTGGCTACCTGCGCAGCGCCAGCATGGGCGCGCGCTTTGGCAGCAGCTTCGACCGCCACGGGTGCTCCGAGTCGTTCGCGCAGTACGAATGGGGGCCGCAGCTGATGGACACGCTGCCGGCTGCGCTCTTCCACGTGGTGCGGGCCGCGATGGAGGCGCTGCCAGGCCTGAACCCGGCGCTCAGCACCGTGCGCTGCGGCCGCAGCAGCGGTAGCCACCAGGTTTCGTTCGAGCTGGACCGCCCTCTCGCGCTCGCGGCGCTGCAGCCCTTGATGGATCAGCTCGGCCTGGGCAGTCGCCACGCCGGCCTGATGAGTGCGCTGGCCTTTGTGCTGGGGGCTCGCTTCACCTTGCCGCCTGACACCTGCCTGGTCACGTTGCGGCCCACGCGCTCGGGCATCGAGATGCGGTTGGACGTCAACCTCGACGCCTTGCCCGACCCACCCGCCCAGTTGATGGCGTTGATGCGCCTGCAGATGACCGAACGGCCCAAGAGCCTGCAGGGCCTGGATCGCTGGATGCTCGCGCTGACGCCCGACGGCTACCCCGGCCCCGGCACGGTGTCGGTGCTGTCAGTGTGGGTGCGGCCTGATCTTCCTGCACGCCTGGCGCTGTTCCTGCGGCCTGCCTTGTTCGAAAGCCAGCCGGTGGCGGCCCCGGTGCCGCCGCGCCCGGCCATGCCGGTCAGCGCTGCCGCCGACGCCTGGGGCGTGCCCGACTGGGCGCCCATGCACTAGGAGATCGCCATGGCAGCCACGCCACAAGACGGCCCGATGCTCGACGAGATCCGCTCTCAGGTGCGAGCGCGGCTGATGTCGAGCCCGAGCTTTCGCGCGCTGGACAAGGACAAGCAGCGCCAGGTGGCGTATGACACCGTCAACGCGTTGCGCTACATCGCTGCGGGTGAACAAGGCAACAACGTGCCCGGCGCGGTCACGCTCGGTGGCAACGCAGGCGCATTCGTGCCGGCCCAGGCCATGGCCGGCGCGAGCACCCAATTGGTGCCGCAGCGCGCCATCGCCTCGGTCAACCCCGTCGGCGGGTCGGCGGCACCCGCTGCCCCGCCGGCGCCCGCACCCGGTGCGCCCGGGCGCCAGCGCGGCGACCTGGGCGAAGCCGCCTTTGAAGGCAGCCAGGCCTTCACCGAGACCATCGCCAACGTCAACTTCCCGGCCTTCGTGGGCGGGCTGATCGACGGGGTCTTCAATTCCATCGTCACCACCTCGATCAAGCAGATGGAGGCCTATGCCGAGATGGTGAAGAACGTCTCGAAGTCGGTGGACCAGTACATGAAGGACAACGTCACCGAGAACAATGCTCGCGACTACCTGGCCGACCGCTACCCTGACCATCTGGAAGTCGATATTGCGGGCGCGCAGCCACGGCTCAAACCGAAGGAGGGGCACGACGAAGACAGCCTGCCCGACTTCTTCGGCGACCTGGGGCTAAAGACGCCGGTGCAATCACTGGACAACGACAACGTGGAGCAGGAGCTGGTACCCGCCGCGCGCCGCCGCATCGCCATGGACCGCCAGCAGTTGCTGGCCACGATGGTGATGATGGGCGTGAACCGGCTGGTGGTGACCAACGGCACCATCGAGGCCTCGTGCCTGTTTGAGCTCGACACGCATGGTGCGCGCACCAGCCACGCCAACCGCACCACCGATTTCGACCGCACCAACAAAAGCGACAACCAATGGGGCAACGAGGGCGACTACACCCGCTCCAACAAGGAACGCGAAGGGGGCTGGTTCTCCAGCGCACGTGACGCTTCCGAGACCAAGACCAACTGGTTCAGCAAGGGCTCGCGCAGCGAAACGGCCAACTTCAAGATGCACACGGCCAGCGATCGCGCGGACGAGCAGACCATCGACCTGCACGCCAAGCTGGGCGGCAAGGTCAAGGTCAACTTCAAGAGCGATTACTTCCCGATGGAGAAGATGGTCGACGCGCTGCAGGTGAACCAGATCCGCGACAAGACTGCCGCCGGCCTGGCCCCTCAGGTCGTCGCGGCCGCCCCGGCACGTCCCGCCCTGGCGGCCCCCCCGTTGCCACCAATGCCGGCCCTGCCAGCGGCCCCCGCGCAGGGCCTGCCGGCGCCAGCGCGCCCTTGAGCGGAGGCTGCCGTGACCAAACCCCTGCCCGATTCACCCCTGCTGCAAGACATTCGCGACCGGGTGCGCTCGCACCTGGTGAATAGCGCGACCTACCAGGCCTTGCCGCCGGCCAGGCGCCAGGCGCTGGCGCACGACACCGTGAAGGCCTTCGCCTACATCCTGGGCGGGGCCGACGGCCAGCAGCAACCCACCTCGGTGCAGTTCGCCGGCCACTCGCCGATCGCCGAGGAGCTGGCCAACCAGCTGCCGCCGCCGCCCGAGGGGGAGAGCGCCGGCCAGCGCTTCGCCGCGTCGGGAGCAGTCGCCGCCCAGCAGGGCAGCGAGGCCTACACCGAGATGGTCAACAAGGTGAACTTCCCCAAGTTCGTCGCCGGCCTGATCGACGGGGTGTTCAACGCCATCGTCAGTTCCTCGATCAAGCAGATGGAGGCCTATGCAGAGCTGGTGGCCAATGTGTCCAAGTCGGTCGACCAGTACATGAAGGACAACGTCTCCGAGAACAACGCCCGCGACTACCTGGCCGACCGCTACCCGCAGGTGTTCGAGATCGGCTTCGAGGATCAGGGGCCCAAGCTCAAGGTGCGCGACGGCGTCGACGAATCGGCGCTGCCCGACTTCGCCGCCGACCTGGGCCTGCCCGAGAAACCCTCGTCGCTGGATGACGCCAGCGCCGAAGAGCAGCTCCTGCCAGCGGCGCGCCGGCGCATGGCCATGGATCGCCAGCAACTGTTGGCCACCATGGTAATGATGGGCGTGAACCGACTGGTGGTGACGAATGGCCAGATCGAAGCCTCGTGCATGTTCGAGCTGAACACGAAAGACGAGGTGAAGCGCCGCATGACCCAGACGCGCACCTCCGATTGGCAGAGCAACTACAAGGCCGAATGGGGCGCCGACGGCAGCAACAGCCGCTCGGGCTCGGGCTTCCTGGGCCTGGGCGACGATACCGAGAGCAAGAACAGCTGGTACAGCAAGGGTGCCGTCGACGACACCAGTAAGTTCAACGTCACCACGGCCCGCAGCGACGATTCCACGGCCAAGGTCGACATGCACGCCAAGCTCACCGGCAAGGTCAATCTCAACTTCAAGAGCGACTACTTCCCGATGGAGAAGATGGTCGACGTGTTGCAGATCGACCGCATCCGCGGCAAGACACCCACCGCCAAGACGGCCGCGCCGCCCGGCAAGCTGGCCCCGGCACCTGCCCCAGCGCCCTGAGGTGCCGATGCCTGCCCAACCGTCCCTGCCGCTCTCATTGGCGCTTGCCGAGCAGTGGCTGGCGCGCGTGCCGGCCGTGCCACCGCGCGACCCCTATGCCATTGACCTGCCGCCGGTGCAGGGCGACGCAGCAGCGTCTTCCATCAGTCCTGACACGCTGCGTGCCTTGGCGGCGCTCTACCTCGACGCCGAGCTCGAACAGGCCGGTTTGCCGTTCGCCGCCGAGCTGTTGGCCGACCACCGGCTGGAACTGCCGCTGACCAGTGCCGAGGCCGCGCGCGCGCTGGAGCAGTTTGCGCTGCTGCGCCGTGAGCACTACAACCGCCCGCAGCGCGACGCGCTCTACGCCCGCCTGTTCGGCCTGGGCGCGGCGGCCAATGGCAGTGGTTCGAACAACGATTTCCAGCGCCGCCTCGCGGCCTTCGCGCAGGCCGTGCTGCGCCAGACCGAACCGCCGCTGTATGGCGGCAGCCAGGCCCTGCGCGACAGCGCAGTGCGCTGGGCCTCGCAGCAGCTCGCGGCCAACCTGGCCGTCCGGCCTTACGGCAACGCGCTGATGGCCGGCACGCGGCTGCAGACCTACCTGCGCGCCGCGATCGAGTTGCTCACGCACCCGGCACTGCTGCGGCACTTTGCGGTGACCGGCCTGTGGCCCCTGTTGGCCAAGCTGTTTGGCGCCGCCACGCCCGACCTGGGGCGGTTCGTGTCGCGCGGCCAGGCGGGCCTGCAGATGCTGCAGCAACTGGCCGACTGGTTGCCCTTGCTGGGCCACCCCACGCCTTTGCCCCCGGCCTCCTCTGCGGCCCAGGGCGCAGCGGCGCAATGGCTCACGGCCAGTGGCCTTGTCGCCACGTCATGAGGGTCACGCCATGTGTGCCGCCATGACATTGCAAAACGACGCCCCGGTCGACGGCGTGCTGAGCGGCCCGTTCGACGTGCGGCCGTCGCCCGACGGCATACGCCCCACCCGTGCCACGGTCAACCTGGTGCAAGGCCAGGTGCAAGCCCTGCTGGCCGCCACCCCTTCGTACCACGCGCTTCAAAGTGCGGAGCGCGAGCAACTGAGCAAGGGCCTCACGCGCATCTCGGCCTACGCCGCCGAATGCCTGCGCGACATCTGCTGGCAGTCGCGCCAGCTGGGGCAGACGCCGGTGGTCAAGCGCACCCGCCAGGTGGCCGCCCCTCTCGCGCGAGCCCAGGGTGAGGATTTCAAGCCGCAGGCGGCCGGCCAGATCGCCCGCATCACCGAGCAGACGCTCAAGGCCGTGGCCTTTCCCACCTTCGTGGCCGACTTGATCCGCGGCACCTTCGACGCCATCGTGCGCACCTCGATCCAGCAAATGGAGTCGTTCGTGGCGATGGTGGCCAACGTGTCGAAGACCGTCGACCAGTTCATGGCCGACAACATCTCCGATCTGCAGGCCAAGGACTGGCTGGCCAGCCGTTTTCCGGAACACATCCGCATCGAGAACCAGCAGGCGGTGCCGACGCCAGGTGCCGACGAGAAGCCGCTGCCCGACTTTCGACGCGAGTTGCACCTGGACAACGAGGTCTCGCTCGACGAGTCGAGCATCGAGGAAGTGCTGGTGCCTGCGGCCCGGCGCAAGCTGGCCGAGACGCGGCTGCAAATGCTCTCGACGCTGGCCCTGATGGGGGTGAACCGCATCATCATCACCGGCGGCAAGATCCGCGCGACCATGGGCTTTCACATCGACACCACCGACCGCGCGCACCAGGAGAACGCCTCCGATTTCGATTTCCGCACTGCGGCGGCGGGCAGCTTCGGTTTCGGGCCGTGGAGCGCGAGCGCGTCGATGTCGCTGTCGTACGTCAGCAGTTCGCGCGCGTCGAGCGACCAGGAGATCAATGTCGACACCGACCTCACCGGCGAGGTGGAACTGCATTTCAAGAGCGACTACTTTCCGCTGCAGCGCTTTGCCGGCAATGCCCAGATGCAGACTATCCGAGGCAATACCGCCGCGCCCGAATCGAACCCCTTGCCCGATGCCAAGGCCGCACCGTTCGAGGCGGCGCCCGAGGTGGGCGGCAGTGTGGGCCCCTACACCACGCCGCGCAGCCGCCGCACTCCGGCCGCACCGCCCAAGTTGCGGCCCATAGGCGAGCCGCTGCCGGCCGCCAAGATGCCTGACAAGCCGATGGAACCGGACGCCATCCACCCGGTGCACAAGGAAGAGGCCAAGCCCGACGCCGGGAAGGGTGAAGGCGAAGGCGGGGCTGAAGGCAAGCCTGCTGACGAGAAGCCCGGCGACAAAAAGACCGCGGACAACAACGCCGACGATAAGCCGGCTGGTGGCAAGGCGGCCGACGACAAGAAGCCCGAGGCGAAGAAGGCCGCCGACCCCTCGGGCGATGCAAACGCCGCGCCCGCCAATCTGGCCAGCGGTCTGGCCCTGCGCGCGCCCGACGTTCGTCGGAACTGGAGTACACCACCATGCTGACCTCGCCACCCCCCGTGCCCCTGCCGGGGCCGTTTGCCCACAAGTCGCAGCCCCAAGGCGTGGCTGCCGGCCCTGCGGTGTCGCGGTTCGTGGCCACGCAGGTGAAGGCGCTGCTGGACGCGAGCCCAGCCTACTACGAGCTGCCCGAGGCACGCCGCAACGAGATGCGCGCTCACTTGGAGAAGATTGCCAGCTACGCCGCCGCGCTGCTGCAGGACGAATGGGCCACCACCGAGCGCCTGGGCCAGACGCCCCTGGTGCGGGCCCAGGTCACCATGCCGGCGGCCGGGCCCGTTGTCCCGTCCACCGCTCGCGCCATGGCTGGGCTGGGCAAGAAGGGACCCGGCGCAGACGAGTTCAGCCCTCGCGCCGCCAATGAGGTGGCCCGGGTGACGCGCGACACCCTGAACGCCATTGCCTTTCCGACCTTCGTCGCGGACCTGATCAAGGGCACCTTCAACGCCATCGTTGATGCCTCGATCAAACAGATGGAGGCCTATGGCCAACTGCTGGCCAACGTGGCCAAGACGGTTGACCAGTTCATGGCCGACAACATCTCCGACAACCAGGCGCGCGACTACCTGGTCAGCGCCTACCCCGACCGCATGAAGATGGAGATCAGCGAAGACGGGGCCAAGGTGCGGGCCCGCGACAACGCCAACGAGGGTACCAAACCCGATTTCAAGGCGCAGTTTGGTCTCCCGGAAGACATTGAACTTGACGATGATTCCATCGAGGAAAAGCTGGTGCCTGCGGCGCGCCGCCACCTGGCGCGCAGTCGCCACCAGTTGCTCTCCACCATGGTGCTGATGGGCATCAACCGCATCGTGGTCACCAGTGGACGCATCGCTGCCAAGATGGGCTTTCACATCGACGCCAAGGACCACGGCACAGCCCTGTCGGCGACGCAGTTCGACATGAGGAACGAAAACCTCACCAGCTACGCCGGTGGCTTCTTTGGCTACGGCGGCGTTGCCGGCTACAACAAGAACACCATCGCCTATGTCAGCTCGACCAAGAAGGACAGCTCGGACGCCCTGGATGTGAACGCCGACCTGACTGGCGAAGTCGACATCAAGTTCAAGAGCGACTACTTCCCGATGGAGCGCTTCGCCAAGCCCGAACTGATGGCCATGATCCAGGGCAACACGCCCAACCCAGCAGCCAACACCCCCGTCACCGGCACCAGCGAGAAGAAGGCCGCTGCGCCCGCACCCGCACCTGCACCCTGAGGAGGCTCCGCCATGTCCAAACCCGTTGTCGTGATCGATCCCGGCCATGGTGGCCGCGCCAAGGTGGGCGGCTCATCGCCCAACAACGCAGTGGGCCCGAACGGCCTGCTGGAAAAAGACCTGACGCTGGACATCGCCGAGCGCGTGAAGCCGCTGATCGCCAGCGTGGCCGAGGTGAACCTGACGCGCGAGCGCGACGTCAACCTGGGCCTGGCCGACCGCGCCAAGGCAGCGCGCGATGCGCACGCGGCCTTGTTCCTTTCCGTGCACCTGAACGGCTGGAACGACGCCGCAGTGGATGGCACCGAAGCCTGGGTGGCGCGCTCGGCCAACCAGCGCAGCCGTGACTTCGCGGCCAAGCTGCTGGCCAAGCTGGCCAAGGCCACGCAGGTCAAGAACCGCGGCGTGCAGCAGAGCGACTTCGGCGTACTGCTGCCGGATCGTCACGACCCGGGCACCGCCGCCTGCCTGGCCGAGATCGCCTTCCTCACCAACCCGGCGCAGGCCAAGCTGCTGGCCAGTGACGCCTACAAGCAGAAGATTGCCGAGGCCTTGGCCGCGGCCATCATCGAGCAGCTGAAAGCCGATGCGACCACCACCACGCGCGCGCAGGAATGGAGCGGCGCGCTGGGCGGCACACCGGCCACCGCAGATTGGCTGCAGATCGAGTTCGAAGGCTTGCAGAAGCTGAAGGCACCCACCGGCGAGTGGCCGTTCTTTCTGACCATCGGGGGCAAGACCGACCAGAAGGCGCATTTCGACGTGCGCATCCGCAACCGCAGCGAAACCAAGGCACTGTACCGGCCGGTGCTGTTCGTGAAGTTCTCGAAGAAGTCCGACACCGGCAACGATGTCTGGACCAAGATCGACCTGGACGGGCAGGCCGCCGACAAGCAGTTCAAGCGCATGGAGGGTGATTGGACCCTGGGGCCGGACGACTCGCATGTGCTGCACCTGGCCATTGACCGTGCCCGCCTCGAAAGGGCCTACCAGATGGCGCCGGGCAATTCCATGGCCGAGTTGCGGCTGGAGCTGGAATTCGTGGTCATGCCAGGCGGCGCAGTGCTGCGCCAGGCAAATCAGATCCGCTTTGCGCTGGTGCGCCCACTGGAGCTGTTGTCGGGCAGCAAGAAGCTGGTGGGCGAGCCCGCCCTGACAGCGCCGCAGTTCCGAGAATACTGGGTGCCGGTATGGAGCAAGCAGTTCACGCAAGACAGCGACAAGCCTCGCGAGGTGATGTTCAGCATCCAGTCTGGCATCAACGAGACCAGTGCCGACACGACCACCACCACCAACCAGATCACCACCACGACGGCCACCGAAACGCAGGTGCAGTTCAAGCCGAAGATCGACGTCACCTTCGGCATGCTGGCTGCCACCGGCAAGCAACTGCTGGGCTCATTCGGTCTGGAGTACAGCAAGAAGTGGAGCGAGTCTGTGGCGCGGCAGAACACCGACCAGCTCAGCCAACTGCGCTCGACCAGCCAGATCACCACCACCACGCACCAGCTCGTCTTCAGCATTCCGCCCACCAAGGCGGGCAAGACGGTGAGCCTCTACATTTGCCCGGTGTACAAGCTCTTCACGGTGAAGGCGATCCGCTTCGACGGCCCCGACGCCAACGGCCAAGCCACGACCCGCACAGAAGAGAACATTCCGCTGATGAGCTTCAGCGGCTGGCGCGAGCTGGACCCGGTGGTCTTTGACAGTGCTGCGCCGAACGTGCCCGTGCGGCCCACCGCGCCACACTTGCCGACGCCGGCGCAAGGCCAGGCCTGGGGCCTTGAAGACGAGCCGGGCTGGGGCGAGGCGATGGACCGCGAGGTGACGTTCGCGCCAGAGGTGATCACCGTGTCGGCAACGCGGCGCGGCCAGTTGCTGGCCAAGGCCGGCTGGAAGCAGGCCGACGTGGTGGTGACGCTGAAAGACTTCCGCGGGCAGCCCATGCGCGGCCACCAGGCGCTTGCGGAATTCCGTTCGCCAGGTGTGGCAGCGGTGTATGAGTCGGCCCCGGTGAGCGGCGGCGCGGTGATGTGGTCCAAGCTGTGGCTCAAGCCCGAAGGCACGGTGCGCGTGCTCGCGCTGAGCACCGGCGCGTCGGGGGTCGTGCCCGAAGGGGTGGAGCAATACAAGCTGCCCGCCAGTGGCGCGCTCAAGCTCGAGGCCGTGCAGGACGGCAACGAGGTGACGGTGAGCGCCGAGACCAGCCAGGAGGCCGCCGAAAAGGTCGGCGCCATCGGCAAGGCCGGCGTGAACTTCGAGGTGTTCGAGATCGGCGGCGAGGTGAGCGGCGAGAGCGAGCGCAGGAAGGGCAGCACGCGCAGTGTGAGCTGGAAAGTGGTGCTGCCCACCTCGACCTTCAAGCTGCGCCAACTGTGAGCCAGCCCGTGGTGATACGTTGAAGAAGGAGGCCCCTCATGGCCCTGCCCATCGTAGTGCTCGACCCCGGCCATGGCGGCCGCAAGATGGTTGGAGGTTCGTCTCCCAACAACGCGCGTGGCGCCAACGGCCTGCTGGAGCGTGACCTCACGCTCGACATGGCACAGCGCGTGCGCAAGGAACTGGCACGTGACGCCGACGTGCGCCTCACGCGCGACAGCGACATCAACCTCTCGCTGGCCGACCGTGCCGCCGCCGCCAAGGCCGTGGGCGCCAAGGTCTTCGTGTCTATCCATTTCAATGGCAGCACCGACCCAAAGGTCGACGGCACCGAGGCCTGGATAGGCAAGACAGGCCAAGCCGACCGGAGCGCGCTGGCGCAGCAGCTGGTGGATCAGGTGGCCTACCTGGCCGAGATCCGCAAGCGTGGCGTGTTCACCAAGGATTTCGGGGTGATACGGGGTGACCGCCACGCCGCTGGCACCGCCGCCTGCCTGCTGGAAGTGAGCTTCCTGTCCAACCCCAAGCAGGCGGCCAAGCTGGCCGACGAGGCCTACAAGGCCGCCCTGGCCCAGGCGATTGCCACCGGCATCCGGGGCCATCTTCAGGGCGTGAGCCTGCCGCCCCCGACAACCAGCCACGCGCTGGGCCTGATCGGCCAGGGCCGGCAGATCGTGAGTTGCCCGGTGCTGGATCCACACGCGGCGAGCGACAACCTGGCCTTGCGTTGGACGCTGCCGGCCGAAGTGCCCAGCGCGGTCGACGTGGTGTTGCATTTGCATGGCTTCACGGGCAAGGGCGCGCCACTCACGACAGCGGGCAAGGAGAAGATGAGTGGTGTGGAACTCGAGCGCCGCGACCGCCTCACGCTGGGCCTGGTGCCGGTGGGCAAGAAGACTGGCGCGGTGAGCAGCGACGGCAGCGCCGACGTGGTGGACTTCCCGGCGCTGCTGAGCGGCGACGGGCTCAACAAAACCATCCGCTGGTCGCTCGACTGGTATGCGAAGGAGCAGTTGGGAAACCGGGCAGCAGGCAGCCTGAAGCTCGATCGCCTGGTGTTGACGGCCCATTCGGGCGGCGGCGCTCGCCTGCTCAAGCTGTTGTCGGCCGGGCATGACCCGCAGGAGTTGCACCTGTTCGACTGCTTCTACGAATCTCCCACCGCAGCTACCGACTGGGCGGCTCGCCACATCGCCACCGATGCGGCCATGCTGGCTGGCATCAGCAACGAGAACGACTGGGTGCCCTACATGCGCAGCCGTGGCGGTGCCCTGTGCTGCGCCTGGCACGGCACGGCTGCGATGAGTGGCGTGCTGAAGACCGGCATCGACGCGGCCCTGGCCAAGGTGGGTAACGAACGCATCCGTTCGCTGCTCAAGCGCTACTACCGCGTGTTGCGCGCCGGCATGGGCCACAACGACATTCCGGGGGCCTGGGGCCCGGTGCTGCTGCAAGACGCCACCAACAGCCCGGCCGCGCCCAAGGCCGGCACGCATGCGCTTGACGGGCCGCCGGCCGACCTGCGCCAACGCATCGTCGAGACGGCGCTGGCCGAGTTCGACCGCTGGGGCCAGGGCAAGAAGCAGGAAACTGCCGCCGACGTGAGCGACACACTGCGCGACTACTGGGCCACCGGTACCGGCACCACCGTGTCCAAGGCCGAGGTGCGCAGTACCGCCTGGCAGGACCAGCACCCCTGGAGCGCGGCCTTCATCTCCTGGGTCATGCACACCGCAGGCGCTGGCAAAAGCTTCGACTACAGCGCGGCGCATGCCCAGTACATCGCCACGGCAAAGAAGTCGCGCGAAGCCGGAGATGCCACCAAGTTCCAGGCCTATCGCATCGACGAGGCCGTCCCCGAGGTGGGCGACCTGGTCTGCAAGGACCGCAAGGTCTGCATCAAGCGCAACGCGCAAAAGAAGTGCGTCCAGTACGACTGCTCAGGCACCACCTACGACAACGTTGCGCGTGGCCGTTCGTCGCACAGCGACATCGTGGTCGAGATCGACTCAGCGAAGAAGCGCATCCGTACCATCGGCGGCAATGTGGATCAGTCGGTGGGCGAGAAGTGGATCAGCCTTGAAGCCGGCGGCCATCTGCCCGAGCGTGCCAAGGACGGTTGCCGCTACATCGCCGTGATGAAACCGCCGGCTGGCAGCGCGGCCAAGTCGCAGGCCTGGGCAGAGCCCTTCGACGTGACGTACGACGACTACAACGCCTGCCTGCGCGACGTGAAGGGCCTGCACCAATGCCCGGTGGTGCCGCCGCTGTGCATTCGCCCGCGTTCCGCCGTGGACTTGCCGGGCAGCCAGGCCATGCGCCTACCCGACATCTGGGGCGAGAGCGAATCTGGCGGGCGCGATGGCTGGGACAAGCGAGACCTGGCCCTTCAGGCACAACTGGTGGGAGGCAATGTGCCCGACTTCCTGCGCCGCTTTGTGCCGGTGACAGTGAGGAGTGCCGACGGCGCGCACAGCATCACCTACCACGTGATGCCCGACTACCTGGCCGTGGGGAGCGACGATGACTACATCACCGTGCCGATGGGTGGGCCGGCTGCCGAGCGCGTGGCCGAAGCCTTCGGCTGCATTCTGCCGACCTCCAAGATGGTGTGGGACATCCATGCGCAGGCTGTGCACGTGGCGCTGGAGCCCCGCGGCTACGCCGGCAGCAAGGACAAGGCCACACAGTTGAAGCAGGCCTCGACCTCGGCCTTTGCAAAGTACAGCAAGGCCATCCAGCTCAGCATCGAGAAGGCACTGGCAGCAGCTGGCAAGAGCCGCGGCGCGCTGGTGGCTGGCCAGCGCAAGGACGTGGTGATCGGCACGGATCTGCCGGCGCAGCGCAGCAAGCTGCTGTTCTTCGGTGGTTGGCTGCGCCACCAACGCAAGGACGGCAGCTGGCATGAGATCCTGCAAGGCCAGGAAGGCGGCCATGGCCAGACCGGCCCGCACTTCGCCTTCTATGCCGACTACAGCCATGGCATTCGCCTGGTCAGCCGTGCGGTCACTGTGGACGGCCAGCCGCGCGACATCGCCGCCGTATTGAAAGACAAGGCGCTGTGCGGGATGCTGATCCACGGTGGCCCGCTGGATGTGAGCACTGCGCGCTACAACAGCACGGCCGGCAGCTCGTCGCACGCGCTCGATGCGGCGCCGGCTGTTTCGGCCGCACCAGTGGAGCAGCGCATGGTGGCCGAGTTGACCCAGCAGCATGCCGACCCGGCCAACTTTCCGATCAACCTGCCCGAGCCCGGCTCGGGTTTCGACAGCTTGCAGGTGGCGATCCCACCGGGGTTCAAGTACAGCCACTGGGACATAGAACTGCTGGACGCATCGGCGGCCGTGCAGGCGGTGGTGGAAGGTGCGCCGGCGCGCGGCAGCGAAGGGCAATGGCCGCTGCGGGTGCGCTGGTCGCACCCCGCCTACGGCAAGCTGAAGTACCGCTTGCGGGTCTACGCGTCGCCAGACGGGCATTCGGCACCGGTGCGCGTGGTGCATGGCACTCCGGGATTTGATCAGCGCAGCCGTTCGCTGGTGGCCCAGGCGGTACCGGTAGAGGTGGTGATCAGGGGCGAGAAAGCGAAGATCATTCACGTGGCGCTGCAGCAGGCGCAAAAGCAAAGAGGCAGGGGCGGGGCGGTGACACAACAGATCAGCGAGAGCCAGGAATTTGTCACTATTGCAGTCATCGTTCTCGGAGTCATGGGGGTTGCCCTGTTGGCCGCAGTGGTCGCTGGTGTGGGCCTGTTCGTGCTCTACGCCATCCTGACCGAGGCCATGAAACGCGGCTACGACGTGCGCGACACCAAATTCAAGATGGCCGCCGGCGAAGGCCAGATGCGGCAAGAACATGAGCTGGCCTTCAACCTCACGCAACCGGGCAAGGGTGGGACTGCTGCTTTGCCCACACCAGCGCCCGAGGCTGCGCCAGTAGCCCCTTCAGGGCCCGGCGGGCCCGGTGGACTCTTGGCCGCGTTGCCCGGCTTGCCGAAGCTCCCTTGGCCGTTGGGCTGACGCGTCACATCGCTCTGTGGTGCTGCATATGCCTCGGCCGATTTTCTATTGCATTGATGGCACTGGGTCGCAACAAGCCCAGGACTTCGAAAGAGACTCGGTTGCTTGGTGCGCCTTGTCAGTTCGCCACGCGCCTGCTGCAAGCTGGCCATGACATCTAGGGTTCAAGTGCCGCCGGTGCAATCCGATATGGTCACATTCATGAACTACTCCGATCGTCTGAACCGGGATGGCGGCGCTATTCGGAGCACGGCTCAACTCATGTCCTGAAATTTGCAATGTGACGGCGGATAGCTTGCCCAGGAACCGCCGCTTCTGGAAGGCCGCTTGGCCGTCAATACCGGATCTTGACCCGTCCACCCTCGCAGGCGGGACCCGACCCACGCCGGTCATAGCCCGACGCGAACTCGACGCGCTTGACCAGTCGTTCAGCGAGCTGTGGCTCAGCGCCGGCCACGTCTAGGCTTGGAGCCAACGTAAGGAGCTGCGCCACTTACATTGGGCCTCTATGGCTCATGACAACCATCATTTCGTCCCTGCGTTCCTCCTTCGCGAGTGGGAAGCTGGCGCGGACAAGAAACTTACCTCCTTCCGGTGGTCAAGAGGCGCTGTCGTCGAAAGCCGGTTCAAAGCGAAGTCCGTGGCAAAGCAGAGGCACCTGTACTCGACGAGCACAGACGAGGGTCGCCCCGACAACAAGTTGGAGCGCGATTTCATGGGGCCGGTGGTAGACGAGCCGGCCGCGATTGCGCATCGGGTGATGCTTACTCACGGCATCGACACGTTGACCGAGGGCCAGCGGCGCGATTGGGCGCGCTTCTTGGTCTGCCAGATGATGCGAGTGCCGAAAATGGTGGCGCACGTGAAGTTGCGCGGCCGAGATATCCTGATGCGCGGCGATGAGCCAGTTGCTGCGGATGCGCTCCTGCCGGGAGAGCCCCAAGTGTCTTTGGCGAATTGGCTGCTCGAGCACAAGCCGACGCTGTTCGACGATCTCGGCATCCACACGCTTCCCTACATCGTTCAATCGAAACTGCTCAACGGAGTGTTTCTCGGAGCGACATGGGGCATCAGACAATTGAATTGGGCGAAGCACAACTACGTCATCAGCGACACACCTCTGGTCTACGAGGGGCAGATGAACTCAGATTTCTTGTTCGCTCTGCCACTAACGCCGACCATCCTATTTGTCGCGTATTCAAACGACGCCGTCACAGGAAAGAACCTGGACGAGGCCTCTCACAACAAGTTGGTGGTCACGATGAATCGCACTCAAGCTGACCAAGCAGATACCTTCATCTTCGCTACCGACAATTTGCAGCGCGCGCTAGTGGCACGTTATCTGAGGAAACCGACAGCGTAGCGCTGCCACAAAGCCGCCGCCCACCAGAGGCTGGTCCTGGCCGGGACTGTCATGTCGGCGTCACGCCCAGTAGCGAACCTTCGCCGGCGAAATTGTTGAGCGACAGCTGACGCCATCCACCTTCCTCCGGACACGACCCACCGGAGTCAGTCAAGGTTCGAAACCAGCAACCCAAGACCTGACGATCGGGACGAGCTAATGCAGTCGGCAGGTCCCTTTGCATTGCGCTCGACGCGCGGCACCGCTCCTGGCCGATCCAACGCTCCTATGGTGGTGGTGGCCGATTTCTCGCCACGGCGTATAGCTACTCCTAACCACCGACCGCATTGCCAACTGTTATAAGCTTCGCGCATGAAAAACGCGAGCTCAGGCGGGGAGCGGACGGTCATTCAGCGGCGGCGAAGGGTTCCGCGCACACATTCAGGCGGCCGGCAAGCCGACACTCGCCACATTCAGCTCCTGGCCGCGTCCGTGAATTCGCACGTCCGCTCCAAAGCTGACCTCCGGCATTGAGCGCCGAGCAACCCGCTTGACCGAGAACGGGCGCCTCGGCGCCGGTTAAGCGCATCCTGCGTGGCCCTCAACTCGATGGGAGACCATCATGGGAACACCAGGCCATGCCGTTCATCGCGAGCCGTGGAACAAGGGCAAGCTCGTCGGGCAGAAGGCGCCGTTCAAGCTCAAGGACATCTGGGCCTTGCGCGTACGACTGCAGATGGAAGGCCGCGTTCGCGAACTGGCGCTCTTCAACCTCGGCATTGACAGCAAGTTGCGAGGCTGCGACTTGGTCGGCCTCAAGGTCCGGGACGTAAGCCATGGCGAGCAAGTGGCCACCCGCGCCATCGTTGTCCAGCACAAGACGCAGCGCCCGGTTCAGTTTGAAATCACGCCGGCTGCCCGGGATGCCGTTCAGGCGTGGATCAAGCTCGCGCGGTTGAAGCCGGAGGACTTCCTGTTTCCGAGCAGGCTTCATGACTCACCCCATCTCGGCACGCGACAGTACGCCAGGATCCTCGGGCACTGGGTCGACGAACTTGGTCTGGACCGAGCCGACTACGGGACGCATTCGATGCGCAGGACCAAGGCCACGCTGATCTACCGGCGCACGAAGAACCTCCGCGCCGTCCAACTGCTGCTTGGACACTCCAAGCTCGAGTCAACAGTGAGGTACCTCGGCATCGATGTCGACGACGCGCTCGAGATATCCGAGCAGACGGAGATCTGATCAATGAAGTCGGCCGCGCCTTTATCGGAAAGGGCGCGGCCCACGCTCAATGGCAGCGATATGGCGCACGGGCCGACTGGAGGTCTCGGCCAGTTGCAGCCGTTCGCGACCGACCGTTTCCTGGGATCTCAAGCATTTGAAGCTCGTGGCGTGCGGCATCCGCCCACGCTTCTACACGCACCGCCGCTACTCGTCGAAGGGCGATCGCCGGGTGCACTCGTACCATCGTGCTGACAGAAGCCCCGCCTGACACTTGGGCCGCCCGCGCCGGGTCATACCTTGATTCGCGTCAGCGGCGAGGCCCGCCGCAGGATGATCCGGCCCGAGGCGGCGGGATCGCTGCGTGAACGCCAGAACCCTTCGACCGGTTGTTCGCCGGGTACGCCGTCGAAGCTCACGTCGTAGAGATCGCCGCCCACGTCCATCACGTAGGTGACGCGGCCGCCCGTGGTGACGCTTCGGGTCCAGTGCCCCCGGATGCCGTTGAGGACGATCTGGGCCGTGCCCGTCGTCGGCGAAGCGGCCCAGAGCACCTGCATGTCCAGCGGCTCGGCGCCCGGCCCGACGTGCAGCTCGCCACGGTGGTAGCCGGTGCCCGGCGCGCTGGCAAAGCGAGCCGACAGTCCGGGCCGCAGCGTCGGCACCGGCGTGTGCCGGGGCAGCAGATCCTCGGGTTCCAGCGTCCGGGCAATCGCGGATTGGTGTTTCACCAGCCCCGGGTCCGCCAGGCCGTCGGCAAGGTCCTTCAGCGACTTCGAAAGCTCCTGCAGCCGCACAAGGCCCTGCACCGGGTCTCGGGTGGCTCGGGCGAAGGCGTCGGCACGCTGATCGATGGCGTTGCGCAGTGCGAGCACGCGGTCGGCGTCGACCGGGTGGGTCGGCGCAGCGTCGCCATCCTGATACCGCGCCTGCAGAGCGAACAGCAGGGCCGCCGGGTTGGGCACGAAGCCCACCCTGAGCATCAGCACGACGGCAATCTCGTCGGCCGCGCGCTCGGACGCCCGCAGCGCCTCGTGGCTGCACGAGGGCAGCGGGGGCTTGTGCTGGCAGCGGCGCTGCGGCTCCAGCGCGCCGGGCTGCAGCAGGTGCCCGAGTTCGTGCGCGATCAGGAACAGCAGCAGCTTGTCCAGCGTGTCGTTGCGGCGCTCGAGCACCAGCGGGTCATTGGCCGCGTCGGCAGGCACGCCCAGGGCCGCCAGTGGCGCCCGCCGCGCCGGGGCGACGCCGCTCAGCCGGCCATGGCGTAGTGCGCCCATGTAGTCGGACAGGGTGCTGGGCGACAGCTGCTGCGTCTTCAGCCAGGCCTCGGCCATCGCCATGTCCTTCAGGAACATCAGCGACGCGACGGGCATCTCCAGCATGCCGTAGCCCACCTGGAACTGGAACGGCCACTTCTCCCCGTCCTGCGGAAGGTACAGGCGCAGCAGTTCGACTTGCGCCCGATCGCCAGGCGACAGCGACTCGCGGTAGCGCGCCAGGTGCCCGGACAGCACGTCGCGGAACTCGTCGTGCCATTCGGCCAGCACCGACGGCGCGTAGATCGCCGGCTGGTCGGCGCGAGCGCCGACGCAGAGCCCCAGCAGTGCCGCGGTGCCCATCCCGCGGCAGATCGAATGGAACATGGTTCACCTCCTGTCGAACACCGCCTGGGCGGCCACATTGACCGTGGTGCTCGCCGGATCGCGCACCCACGCCTCGAATGCCGCCCGCTCGCCCCAGTCCGGATGCCACACGCTGCGCATCAAGGCCAGGCGGATGTCGCGCGACCAGCGTGCCGCGTCGGCGACGTCCACGGGGTCACTGGCAGCGTCCACCCGGATCCGGTTGAGCCAGGCGATCTGCTGCATCGCCCGCAGCTGCGCGGCGCGGTCGGCCGCGGGCGCTGCCGGCGGCGTGGCGCCGGCCAGCGCCACCTGGCGCAGGCCGTCCTGAATCTGCAGGGTGGGTTGGCGGTGAATGCCGTACAGCAGCACCGAGGCGCCGAACAACGCGAAGAAGACACCGGGTGCCACTTGCACCAGGTTCAGGCGCAGCATCTTGCCGATCGAGATCTCCGCGCTGCCGGCAGCTCGCACGCGGGCGAACAGCCGGAATCCGTAGCTTGCGAAGACCACACCAGCCACGACGAGGGCGAGGCGCAGCAGCAGCGTGCCGATGACGAACACCAGTTCGAGGTGATCCTGCATGCCCGTCTCCGCTCAGCGCTGGACCAGCACGCCGCGGTGCAGCGTCGTGGTGATCTGGGTTTTGGGCTGGAAGGGCTCACCGACTGTCGTGGCCTCGGTTCTCTGCTGGACGATCGCGTGCACCTCGCTGCCCTGCTGCTGGAAGCTGAGCGACAGCTGGATGCGCTCCTGCTGCAGAACGCCCTCGAAGAGCCGGCGATCGGCCGAGATCGAGATCGTGGCCTGGAAGTGGGCAGGGCCCGCGCTGTACGACAGCACCCGGCCCGTGGCCACGCCGCCGTTGGGCGGGAGCCAGCTCTCGGACTGCCCGAGGTAGCCGACCTCGACCGTCCGCATGCCGCCGGTCGACGGCATCTGCAGCACCAGCGCACCGCGCGGCGAGAAGGTGTAGGTCATCTCGACGCGTTCGCCTTCGGCGCTGGCCATCTCGCCGGCCCAGGCGCCGGTCAGGGCCCGTGCGGGCGACAGCGCGCCGGTCAGCAGCACAAGGGCGGCGAGGCGTGTGACACGGGGATTCAGTTGCATGCTTGGCTCCCGGTTGGAGGGGTGGTTGGTGATCGCAGCACCAGGTCGAGCGCTTGCAGCAGTTCGGCGACGCCGTCAAACTCGCGGCGCCAGCCGGTGCGCAGGTCTTCGAGCGCATACGGCGTGGCCTTGCCAAGCTGTGCCTTCATCAGAAGGCTCAGTTCAAGCGGCGGTGCGGTGCTCATCGCACGTCCGCAACCCGAGGGAGTGCCGGCCGCAGCGCCAGGCGCAGCCAGCCGGCCGCGAAGGCGCCATACAGCGCCACGCTGGACCAGCCCAGCGCGGTGAGCGTGCCGTCGCGCAGGCCCAGCAAGGTCACCGCCAGGCCCGCTGCCGTGGCGGCGGCGATCCAGGCCGCGCCGCGGCGCTGGGCCCCGGCATCACGCAGGGCGCGCAGCGACCACGCGGCGGCGGCGTACATCAGGATCTCGCTGCCGAAATAGCGCCCGAGCAGTTGCGTGCCCGGGTCGGCGAGCGACGCGCCATACAGCGCCGCGCTGGGCACGGGCAGCAGCAGGAAACCCGCGCCGAAGGGCAGCGAGAGCATGGCGGCGCAGGTGGCCAGGGTGTGGAAGTTCATGCAGGTCTCCTCGACGAGTGGGGTGTCCGCACTGTCCGTGGCCGGCGGCGCCGCGTCCTTGAGCGCGCCTGAAGGTTTCTGAAAGGCGCGCTGAAGCAGGCCCCGGCCCGTTGCCTTCGGCCCGCCTGCTGCGAACAATGCCGACGAATGAACACACCGAACACCTCCCCGCGCGTGCTCGTCGTCGGCGCCAGCGGCGCGCTCGGGCAGCCGGTCATCCGTCAACTGCTGGCGCGCGGCGTCGCGGTGCGCGGCCTGTGCCGACACCCGGAAGCCGCGGCCGCGCTCGCCGCGGCCGGGGCCGAGATCGTGGCCGGCGACCTCACCGACCGCGCGTCGCTGGAGCGCGCGCTGGCCGGTGTGACACGGGTGCTCGCCGCGGCCCACGGCCTGCTCGGGCGCGGGCGCTGGCGTTCGGAGGCGGTGGACGATGCCGGGCACCGCGACCTGATCGCCGCTGCGCGCGCCGCCGGCGTCGATCGCTTCGTTTACGTCTCTGCGCTGATGGCGACGCCTGACCATCCAATCGATTTCGCGCGCACCAAACACGGCATCGAGCAGGCGCTGGCGGCCAGTGGCCTGCCGCACGCGGTGCTGCGGCCCACCGCGTTCATGGAGCACCACGTGCACCGGTTCAACGGCCTCAACGTGCTGGCCAAGGGCAAGGCGCAGCTGATCGGGCCCGGCACGAAGCAGCGCAACTTCGTGGCGGCGGCCGACGTCGCGCAGTTCGCCGTGCGCGCGCTGCTGGACGAGCCGCTGCCGTTCACGCAGCTGGAGGTCGGCGGGCCGGACCACGCGAGCAACGGCGAGGTGGCGGCGCTGTACGCGCGCCTGGCCGGCAAGCCGCTGAAGGTGTCGCACCTGCCGGCGGGCGTCGCACGGGCGCTGTCGGCGCTGGCTCGGCCGCTGCACCCCGGCGTCGCCCGGCTGCTGCACCTGACGAGCCTGCCCGACAGCGCCTTTAGCGAGACCTGGCAGGGCGGCGCCGAGCTCGAAGCGCGCTTCGGCATCCGGCTGACGCGGCTGGAGGAGTTCGTGGCCGCGCAGGTGCGCGCGCACGGCGCGGCGCCATCGGCCTGATCGGCCGCATTCAGCGGCCGCTCGCAGCGCCGAGCTCGCCGATCAGCGCGGCGGCGGCGGCGGCGTTCATCGTCGCGCCGGCGGCCCAGGCCGTGGCCCAGCGCTCGGCGTCGAGGCGCGCGCGCAGCCGCTCGACTCGCTGCAGGTGCGGGGCGCGGTCGTCGGGCGGCATCGTCGTCACGGCCTGCGCGTTCGCGTCGGCGTAGGCCGCGCAGCGCACCGCTAGGTCGCCGCGGCCCGCGCCCTCGGCGGCGCCAGCGAGCAGGCGCATCTGCAGCGCGATGTCGCCCGGCCGCCCGTGCTCGAAGTTCAGCGCCACACTCTCGGCGAGCAGCGGCAGCGCGTCGGCGAGGCGGCCGCGCAGCAGGTCGATCTCGGCCAGCTGGTGCAGGTTGCGCGCGATGCGGTAGTGGTCGCCGATCGAGCGCGAGTAGGTCAGCGTCTCGGCGGTCAGCGCCCAGGCCTCGTCGAAGCGGCCGCCGCGCATCGCCTGCAGGCCCAGGTAGTAGGCGCAGAAGGTGGCGCCCCAGTCGTCGTCGAGCGCGCGGAAGCGGGCGCGGCCTTCGGCCAGCATCAGGCGCCCGGCCTCGACGTTCTCGCTGCCGGGCAGCATGCCCAGCGACGCGCCGATATACGCGATCGTCACCGCGATGCCCCAGGGGTCGGCCAGTCGCTCGAACAGCGCGCGGGCCTCGTCGAGGATGCGGCGGCAGTTGGCGAAGTCGCCCCGCATTGCGAACGGGATCGCCTGGTTGAACAGCGCGAAGGCGAGGCCGCGCGGCTCGTCGAGCGCGCGCCAGCGTGCGACGCTGTCGGCGGCCAGCGTTTCGGCGCTCGCGAGGTCGCCGCCGTAGGTGGCCAGCCGTGCGGCGCCGGACAGTGCGGCCGCGGTGTCGCGCGGATGGGCGCCGTCGAGGGCCAGTGCTTCGGCCAGCCAGCGCCGGCCTTCCTGGTACAGGCCGAAGAAGTACCAGGGCCAGGCCATCGCGGCGGCCAGCGGCAGCCCTAGCGCGGGGTCGTGCCGCTCGCGCACGGTCCATGCGAGGGCGGCGCGCAGGTTGGACAGGTCCGCGCGCAGCCGGTTCAGCCACGGTCCGCGTCCGGCACCGGTGATCTGCGGTTCCGCCGTCCGGGCCAGGCGCAAGCAGTGCGCCGCATGGCGGTCGCGCCGGGCGGCCGCCTCGCCCGAGGCTTCCAGCTGCTCGAGCGCGAACTCGCGGATCGTCTCCAGCATTGCGTAGCGCGGCGCGCCTTCGACGTCGTCCAGGCGCTGCACCAGGTTGTGCTCGAGCAGCGTCTCCAGGCCGTCCAGCGTCGATGCGGGTTCGTCGTCGACGGCCTCGGCCGCGTCGAGCGACCAGCCGCCGACGAACACCCCTAGGCGACGGTACAGCGCCTGCGCCGGCGCCGGCAGCAGGTCGTGACTCCAGGCGATGGTGTCGCGCAAGGTCTGCTGGCGCTTCGGGGCGTCGGTGGGGCCGCCCTTCAACAGCGGCAGGCGCTGCAGCAGGCGCTCGGCCAGCGCCGCCGGGCTCAGCACGCGCAGGCGCGACGCGGCGAGTTCGATCGCCAGCGGCAGCCCGTCGAGGCGGGCGCAGATCGACGGCACGGCGGCGCGGTCCGGCGCGCTGTCCAGCGGCCGGCCGACCTCGGCCGCACGGCGTGTGAACAGCTCGGCCGCGTCGGCGGCAGCCAGCGGCGGCACGCGCAGCACCTGCTCGTCGGCCACGTGCAGCAGGCTGCGGCTGGTGGCGAGCAGCTGCAGCTGCGGACAGGCGTCGCGCAGCCCCGCCACCGCCGCGCTGGCTTCGGGCAGGTGCTCCAGGTTGTCCAGCACCAGCAGTGCGGCGCGCGGGGCGAGCCAGGCGCGCACCAGGTCCGGCAGCGACGTGGCACCGGCTTCCTGCACGCCGAGCGCGGTGGCGAGCGCGGCCCAGAACTGAGCGATGTCGCGCGCCGGGGCCAGCATCACGAGCCAGCAGGCCTGGCGCTCGCCGCGCAGCGCCGCCAGCCGTTGCGCGACGCGCGTCTTGCCCGAGCCGCCGGGCCCGGTGAGCGTCAGCAGCCGCTGGCCCGCGTCGAGCACGGCGGCGGCTTGGGCCAGCAGTTCGGCGCGGCCCAGCAGGGCGTTGCCGGCCGTCGCCGTCGGCAGTTTCGGCGCCGCGCCGTCGTCGTGGGCCGGCAGCGTCCAGCGGTAGCCGCGGCCCGACACGGTCGCGATCGCGGCGTTGCCCAGCAGGCGCCGCAGCGTCATCACCTGCACCTGCAGGTTGTTCTCCTCGACCACGAGGCCGGGCCACACCAGGTCCAGCAGCTCGCCCTTCGTCACGATGCGCTCGCGCCGCTCGACCAGCGCGTCGAGCACGTCGAACGCTCGTCCGCCCAGCCGCGCCGGCTGGCCGTCGAGCAGCAGCAGCCGGCTGGCGACATCGATGCGCGCACGGCCCCCGTCGAATGTCCACGCGCCCGAGTGCATGCTGGACTCTCCCTCCGAAGCGTGTCTACCGAGCCTCGACGGTAGCGCGTCACGCCGTGCTTGCCAACTGCCATGAAGTCGGATCTGACGCGGCGCAGCGTGCACATCAGCAGCACCGCCGCTCGCGGCAGAGTTCACCACCCTGCCGCGTGCGCAGCCACGTCACCGGCAGCCACATTACCGGCGCGACGCCGCCGTTCTACGCGGGACGGTCCAGCCCGCCGAGGCGTCGCCAGGGGAGGCATGCGCACTATGTTGATGCAGTTGGGGCACTGCTGACGACCAAAGTCACCTTCCCGGGACGCCAGCCTCGCAGGACCAAGTGACTAGGGTCGCTGTACTGGTTTGACCGTCCGCTCTCCGGCACTAAGGTTCGAGGAGTGCAATTCCGCTCAGGGTCGGTACCGCCAGATCGCGCTCGCAGAGAGCTGACGTAGCCGAGCAATTCAACAGCGAGGCGCTGTCGGCCTCCATGCACATGATCAGCGGCGGCTTTCTGGCCTCTGCAGTCATCGGTGGCAGCGGAGGTTGAGTGGCCGGTTCCGGTGGCCGCCGACACTCACCTTGGCGAGGCGAATGGCCGCCCCCAGTCTGCAGCCAGCTTCCACGGCGCCAACTTGAGCCCTTGACCGAATGGCGGACGCAATGTCCGTCGAACACCATGCAACGACGCCTGCCACGCTGGGTCTGTCTTTCCAATCCCTGGCAGGTCCGACTGGACAGCGCATGTCAGACTGACTGGCTCATTCATTGAGCCACTTTATCGCTACTCTGAGCGCATGTCGCCAGGAATCCCAGAGCCCAT
>JADJLP010000013.1 GCA_016710065.1 Candidatus Ideonella esbjergensis | reverse complement strand
AGCTCGCCGTGCTGCTCGGGTTCGACGTAGCCCAGCAGGATGTCCTTCTTCCAGTCGATGGAGGCGGGCGTCACGTCGGGCACCAGCCAGGCGATGAAGCTGCCCATCTGCTCCAGGTACTCGCTGCTGGCCTTGTCGCGCGAGACTCCAGAGATGACTTGTTGATCGACGGCGGCACGACCACCGTGCGCACCGTGCCCAGCAGGTTGAGGATCACGACGAGCGCCAGCAGATGGCCGCCGGCCAGCAGCCCGACCGTCAGGCCCAGGCCCCGGTTGCGGCGGCGCATCTCCTTGATGTCGCCGTTGAGACGTTCAAGGGAGTCCTGGTGTCTTTCGCGCGGGCCTCAGCCGACCATCCGGCGGATGTGGGAGGGCGGCGGGCGCGCATCGCGGTGATCGGGCTGGTGGGCAGGTGCCAGTACAGCCAGTGCATCGCGAAGGCCGGGTCTTGTCGGCCTCCAGTGCGCGATCCAGCGCGACGAGCAGGCCCGTCACGATGCACAGCGCGAAGGAGACCTTCGAGCCGGACATGCAGCCCAGGAACAGGCCGAGGAGGATCGGCGCTGCGACGTCGACGTCCCAGAAGCCGATCTTCCACTGGTCATCGAGGCGACGCGGGGATGGTGGTGTCGGCTTGCATGCCCCCCTGCGATTCGTCGGCGCAGCAGCTTCAGATGACCGCGCCCATGATCGCGCAGCGATCACCAGGCCCACGGCCGCGAAGATGTCCAGGCCGACGTAGAACAGAACCGACCCGTGTTGCGCAGCGCGGACAGCGAGATCAGCGCGACGACAAAGCTGACGGAGCCGACCAGGGCCTTGATGCCGGCCGAGCGCGGCGATCTGCGCCACCAGCGCCGAGGTCATCGGACCGGCGATGCCGAAAGCCATGACCAGGTCGAGCGCATGCCCGGGAAGGCGACGCACAGGCCCAGCAAGAGAGCCGAACAGGCCCATCACCGTCAGCGGACGGCGAAAGCGAGGGGCGGAAAGCGGAAGCGAGAGTGACGGGTGCTCATGGAGTCCTCCGATGCGGTTGAGCGAACATTACCGGGATGGGGGTGGCACCGTCAGCCGAACCGGTTGGGCCGGTGGGTTGCGGGCTCGGCGGGTCGACAGCGGGTCGGTGCGGGTGATGACGGCAGGTAAGGCGGGTGGCATGGGTCGAACCGGTGGCCGGTGGCCTGTCGTGGTACGTGGATTCATCGAGGTCCTCCGCGTCACGCTCGAACACGACTTCGACACGGCGGTTCAGGCGGCCGGCCCGACGCGGTGTCGTTCGACGCGGCGTAGCAGCAGGCACCTTCCGCCTGGACGGTCAAGGCGGGCGCCAGGCGGGGATGTCGAGATCGCAGGTGCTCGCGTACCGCTTCGCGCGCGCCAGGGCCAGGGCCTGGGTTGACCTCAGGAGGTCCGACGCTGTCGGTGCGCCCGCTGAGGGCGACCTGGCGTTACGCGGGGCGGCTTCCGCGGCTCGCGATCAGGGCGCGGGCAGTCGGGCTGAGCGTCGCGTTGCCGAAGGCGAAATGCACCACGACTTGCCTTGATGCGTTGGCGGCGTCGGGGCGAGGCATGACTGGGGTTGCGGGTACGGCCGCAACGTCTCGCCCCTGTTCGGCGTGCAGCACCGTTTCGTCGCGACCGAGCGACTCCGAGAGCTCGACGGGAGGTGGCACCGGTGCTGTGGGTGGCGGCTCGCCAGGGAGCGTCTTGGGCGTGACCGCAGGGCATGCCGGCGGCAAACACGTCGCGAAACCGGCGTGCCGGCCGAAGTCGAGCTGCGCGACATGGACGGCGGCGACGGGGCGGGGCCGCGCGACGGCGCCGCCAGGTTGCTGGTTGCGACCACAGGTGCGCTGCAGGATGCAGCCAGGCCTGCACTCGCGGCGGCGAGCACCAAAGCGCCGACGACACGCGCGAGAGTGGCCTTCACGGCGAAACCCTCGCCGTCAATGCCACCGGGACGGCCGCATGCTGCGGCGCGGCGATCGAAGGCATCGTCGCGGCGTCCCCAGCCGACATCGGGCGCGATGCTGGCGGCTTGCGGTAGACCTGCCACGCGTATCGGGCACGCCTGTGTGCGGCCGATCCCTTCAGCTCGAGCACGCGGCGTTTAGCAGGCGCCCACGGCATCCCAGGTGACGCCGTTTCGCGCGAAAAGTGGGCCGAGCAGCCAGGCCCCGACCTGGATGTTGGTGCAGGGCTCGTACAGCTGCGCCTCGAGATGCCGTGGCGGGCCAGCGTGCGTGGTGGTGCAAGCTGTTGATCTGCATGAGGCCGATGTCGTAGGACCCCGTGCGTTGCAGATGCGATCGGTTGACGGCACGCGGGTTGAGGTTCGACTCGACGCGCGCGACGGCGTAGAGCAGTTCGGCGGCCAGCCCGTAGTGTTGCGCCGCCTGCCCCAGCACGCCATGGCGTGCCGGCGCGCTGCGGGAGCCAAGATCGATCCGCGAGGCACTTCGAACGCATGGCTCAACCGTCGTGAACTCGAGGACAGAACAACCGCCCGCCGCGGGCTGGCGGGGGAGGTCTGGGCCGTCGGTACGGCTGGGTCGGGTTCAGGTAGGGCCGGGACGCTTGCCGGCAGGTGAGATCAGGTGCCGCTAGGCGTGGAACAGCCCCGCAGCCAGTCAATCAGCGCGAGGCAGCCGCCAGCGCGCCGACCGATCAGCCATGTTGAGGCGTGCCTGCTGCAGGACGAGGGTGTCGGCGCGCTCCAGCTGGCGGCACAGTGCCACGCAGGCGGTGGTCAGTTGGTCGAGCTGGAACTTCGGATGCGGGTGGCGGTTGGCCGGTGAGCGCTGCACGGCCAGCAGCAGGTCGTACTGCTGGCGCCACATCGACTCGCGCCGCCTCGGCGTGGCGGCGCTCGCAGCACCAGCTGGCTGCCGAGGAAGTCGAAGATGCGCTCGGCTGCATCGTCCTGCGCGAACACCAGCGACACGCAGGCGCTGATCAGGTCCGGGAAGCGGAACGTCGGTGAGACGTTGTCGCTGCTGCGCAGCAGGCCGTAGAGCCACTCGTGCTCCAGCCAGAGGCGGGTCTCGATGGTGTCCGGGTGCTCGGCCTCCGGGGGCGCCGTGCGGGGCTTGCTCCTGGCGGGCGGTGGGCAGTGCGGAGAACATGGCGCTTCCCTCGGGTCGGTGGCTGCGGGCGATGCTCTGTCGAGCGCGTGACCGAAGGGTAGGGTGGGGTGCGCCACGGAGCAGCGCGGAATGCGGGGTTTGTGAGGGGGGTTTCGGGATCGGGCGCAGGACGCCTCCCTCGGACGCCCGACGCCTGCGACATCACTTGATACCGTAGTGCGCATAGACGAACTTGCCAAAATGCCTCATCCAGTTCCGCGAACTTCCAGTCGTAGTAGTAGTCTGCGCCTCGTGTTCCGATCTCTTGACCTGCCCAGGTTTCGGCAGCGCCACCAAGGACTGCCCCAAGGTGACAGAAAGTGAGTGGGTTGCCCACAGGCCGCCAATCGCACCTCCAACCCAGGACCCAGCAGTCCCCCGACAAGGGCCGATCCCAAAATCGACTGCGTGGTCCAGAACTCGCGAGACGAGACATCCCCATACACATGTTACCAGAAATCAGGAAGGCCTCCCCCAGTCCCAGGGCGGCGAACGATGCGATGCCACCCATGCGGCGTCAGGTAGAAAAGTTGGCTCTGACACCTTCGGCTCGCGTACCGGCTCCACAGTAGCGCCCGCCTGAGAGCGTCATGCCGCCTCCTGCCATGGTGTAGGCCCCCCCTGTTCCTATCTAGTCGGCGCCATGCTTGGGTCGTACGAGTTTCCGGAATTCAAGACAGTCTGAAACGCGTCCAACCCAACCGGGCAGACTCCACCAGCATCCACGCGCCATAGGCAAGCCCTGTGCTCCTGCAATCGCCCTCGCTGACTAGCTCGCCCGGGCCTATGTCGTTCGCCACCGTTCCATGGCTTCCCGGGGACGGCATCCGCTTCGCCGATCGACGAGCGGCCTGTCCGCACATTGCTCGGGAACGCGAATCCTCGGCGCTCGCTTGCGTAAGCATGGAATTCAGGGAGGACTTCTCGGCGGTTCATCCAGAACTGGACTTCCCTGTCCTTCGCGCCTCGAGAGCCATCTTCGTCCACTCGCTCCTTTGAGCTTGCTGAGATTGGTCGCCTGGGATGCCAGGGAAACGTCCTTGACTTCGATGCGCCATACAAAACCGGTTGACTTTGGCGGATGACGATGTCGGCATCCGTGTCGCCCTCAGGGGCCGCTTGAGGGCACGGTTCATTTCCCCAGACTGAATCGCGGGTCGTTGTAAAACTCGATGGCGTAGAGAAGTCTCGCGCTGTATCCCTTCGCCTGCGAGTTGCTCGCCGACCTCTGCAAGAGCACCGTTTGTCGAACGCCTCGAATCAACGGGTTGATGGATCGAGGCCTTCAAAGTTTCCATGGATCCTGGTCAGCCCCGTTCCCCGAATTGACTGGTCCTGACGATCGACGCTCATCGCTTCCGACCTATCCGCGGGGCACAGGCCCCTCGCAAGAACTGCTCGTGCTGGGTCTTGACCTCTCGGTAGGTCATGTCCTTGTTCAGCCCCGACAGGTCGGCGGGATGCGCTGGCCAGATTGCCGCGAGCGACGTAGGTAGCTTCCAGGATGTGGCGGCGTGACGCTTCATCGCCGTCAGTCTGGCACCTTTTGACTGCGGTAGCGAACCCCGTGACCACGGCGGGCTGCTCCCGTTTCGTTCAGGTCCGCGAAGCGTGCTGGTAGACCTTCCGGAACCATTGCGACACTGCTTCATCGAGAGAGTACGCGCTGGTCTATCGGATTTCAGGCGCTCGATCATTCCTTCCTCAGCGTTTCCCCTGCAGTCTTTAATGCCTGCGTGATTGCGGCGGACATTGGATTGTTGCGGTCGACTGCGCTCGCAATCTTCTTGATCTCGATTTCCTGATCGCGCTGTAGGTCCTTACCTGCTTGATCTGGTTCAAGGCCCAAACTTAGAGTATCGCATCGACTTTTCGGCATCGTGGGCCAGCAACTTCTTGTTGGCATCTACGATATCGGCCGCTACTGTCTTTTCCAGTTCGTCAGCCTTGCATTGAGCGCCGCGTCTGCCAGGTTTGCGGACTTCGCTCGCGGCGAAGGTCCATGGTGGCCTGGTTGGCTCGCGCGACCGTGCATTACGCTCGCAGCGCCGCGTCCGTCAGTGTTTCGTAACTCTTGAGCTCTGCTCGCAAGCCATCGATCGCGTCAACGATGGTTCGGGACAGGAGGATCTGGTTCAGCTGGGTCACCAGCTTCTTTGCTTCCTCGTCTTCATAGGCGGCGACAAGGCGGAAAGCCGTCTCAAGATTTTCCGTTCCTTGATGGCGCGCGTTTCGCCGCCTCGATGCAACCGCCCGCTCGGCCCGCCGTCAGGCTCTTTCCGCATCCTCTTTCTGGCCGCCAGTCTCTTCGCGATTTCGTCGAAGATCCGGTGGGCTTGCTCGATACGTGGGTTTCCACTGTCGGACGTAGCTCGACAGTCCATCCAGGTCCTTGGGCGGGGCATTTTGCCAGAATCCGACAGGGCGTTAATTTCCCACCGTCTCGGCAACAAACGCGGCAGCAGTTCTTCCCCTGTGCCCAGGGTGGCAACTTATCCAGGTGCCGGTGAGGCGCTCGTTCAGTTCTTGAACCGTCGCTGCGGTCGTTGGCCACCTGGATTCAGTTCGCAGCTGGTCTTCCACTTCCTTGATTGCGCCCTCGACGTCGGGTGGCAGCTGAACCAACAGCCTTGCCGAGCGCGCGGTTTGAAGAGCAATGTCTGCTGTTCGACTTTCGCGCCGACCGCTTTTAGTTCGCCACTCACCGTCTGCACTTCTGCTGAGTGTCTGGTTGAACTGTTGAGTTTTGCTGTTCGATTCGCGTGCTGACCGCCTGGAGCTCGCCGCTCACGCCCCAGAAGCGAGCCGAGACCGCGAGCAGAATCACCAGCGTAACCGCCGAGATGTAGATCGTGAGCTTGTTCATTGTTGTTCCCACGGAATACGCAACGGTTGCCAAGAGACGTCTGCAGGACGAACGATGATGAAGACGAGCCGGTTCGCCGCCAGCGCCGCAAAACTCTCGGCGCTGCACATCTTCCGCTATGGATCTCGGTGCCGACGTCGTTGCGAAACGGCTGCTCGATTGACACCATGTTGAGGTGGCGAAGGAGGGGCGACGGATCGTTCATGTGCGCGAATGGTTGGTAGAAATTCTCCGAACTGCGCGGTCAGGTTGAATCGTTCCGGCACGGATGACGATAAAGTTTCAACTCGTCTACACCAAGGTGGCCTGGATCTACGCCTGTTGACGTCGGGCATACAGCTCGTCGAACAGCCCGGCCAGCCAGTATGCGCGGTGCGGCAACCCTCGACCACCTCGCGCGCCCACTCGAAGTACTCGGCGCGCCGCTGAGCTGACCAGCCCGCCGGCGGGCTGGCGAGCAGTGCCGCCAGGTTGCTGATCTTGTCTGCCATCTTGAGCATCTGCGCCCGAGGCGGCAGGTGCGGCGCATGTTCCACCTGAAGGCGCTTTCGGCGGTCCTTGGGAAGGCCCTTGTCGTCCGTCACGTGCGCCACCAGGTCGGCCACATCAAGGTCGAACGCCTCCACCAACTCGGCGTGCGTCACCTCCTGGTCTTCGATCGTGTCGTGCAGGTAGCCGGCAGCGACAAGGTTCCCGCGTCAACCCCGGCATCGGCCAGCACTGCGGCCACGTGCGCCAGGTGATTGAAGTAGGGTTCTGGCCGCCTCACCCTTGCGGCGTTGGTGCGTGTGTCTTCTCGCCGCAAAGTCGGCCGCACGGGCCACGACTTGAATGTCGGTAGGTCGGTTCATCGAGCGTTCCTTCTCTATGTTGAACTTCTAGCGCGCCGCTCGCCAACGGCCAGCAGTCCGGCCGCATCAATCGTCTGCGCATGACGAGCCGGCTCGGTGCACAGCCGAGAGGGTTCGGGCTCAATGCCCACCCGCGCGAGGTCCAGCCGATCAGCGTCCCAACACGCCAGGATCGCCGGCTCTCCGATCGTGTGGCCGTCGCTGTGCAGGCGCATCGCCTCACCCAGGTGCTCAAACTCTGGATCGGCGAGCTCGCAGAGCACACCCTCCCGCCGCAGCCGCACTGCGAAGTCCGCCGCACGTTGCCCGTGCTGCGGATCGCGGTGTCGTTATCGCCGTTGGCTGTCGTGGAGGAAGGCAAACCGCGCGAGAACGCAAGGGTTCACGTCGAGCTTAGCGGCAAGAACTCGCCCGTGAAACCACGCCGGCTCCAATGCGGCAGGCCGTGGATGCCGTCCGCAAAGTCCAGCCGGAACTGCGGCCTGACGGCCGCCAGTGCCTTGTGGACGATGTGGGTGCAACGCTCGGCGCATCCAGCGAAGACTACACGTCGCCCTTGCCCTGCGAAGGCTTGCGGCGCAGGTAGGCCGGCCGTTCGATCGATTCCGACGCGACCGAGAAGCTGACGTCTTCGTCCTTCGCAGAGAGGCGGCTGCGGAGCTTGGACGCCGAGTACATCGACTCTTTCATCATCCGCTCGCGCGACCGGCTCTCAGCGATCTCCTTCATCGCAGCCAGAACGGCGGCCACCCATTCGTTGCCGGCGAACTGGCGGCTCGCTTCCTCGAGCAGCCGGTCCACGGCATCCCAGTCGCCATGGTCTGCCGCCGTCCGCATGCGCGACAGCGCGTCGGCCGCCGACAGCTCGACCAGGCGCCGCGACACGAGTTCGTCGTCAGTGAGGTTTGTCGAACGCCGACTCCGACAGCACTGGCAGCGCCAACCCCGCCCGCTCCAGCGTCACCGCCTCGCCTTCAAGGCTCCGGCCTTCCACCGAAACCCGCAGCACCGACAGCAGCTGACCGAGCGGGGGCAAAGCGCCTGCCGGCACCTTCAGACGCAACACCGCCCACGCCTCCGCACCCCAGGCCAGATCCGGCAGCCGCCAGCCGCCATCGACCGCTGGCAGGTCGTTGACCATCTGCACCTCGACGCCATCCGGAACGCTTGCCGACAGACGCAGATCTCGCAGGCACAGATTGCCGAGCAGCTCCAGCTCTTGCTGGAACGGATCCATCAGGTCCTCGGCCGTGTCGCCGTAGTAGTGGTTGCCGCCGCCCGCGCGCGCCATGGCCACCATCAGCTCCTCGTTGAAGCTGTTCCCCAGGCCGTAGGTGCTGGTGGTCACCCCGCGCGCGGCCCATTCGGCGCACTGGGCGGCGATGGCCGTCGCATCGGTCAGCCCCTCGTTGGCCTGGCCGTCGGACAGCAGGATCACCCGCTTCAAGCCGGTGCCAGCCACATCGGCCAGTGTTTCGGCACCTTCGCGCCACCCACCGTGCAGGTGCGTGTTGCCACCCGAGTGGATGGCCGCGATCGCCGCGCAGCGGCGCACCATCACCCAGCGGCACGGCGGGCCACAGGCGCTGAACCCGGTTGTCGAACTGCACCAGCGACACGGCGTCCGTCGGCCGCAGCTTGCCGACCACGTATTCGGCGCAGCGGCGTGCTTCGGTCAGCGGACGTCCCTGCATCGAGCCCGAGCGGTCGATCACGAGCGCCAACGCCTGGGGCGGGCGCTCTGCGGCGTGGCCCGACAGCGCATCAGGCGCCTGGATGCGGACCAGGACGTCGACTGTGTTGTCCTGCCCGGGCCGCAGCCCGGCGCGTCGGGGAGTCAAGACGACGGCGGTTGACAGCGAAAGATGAGCGTCCATGTGCGTCTCCTCAAGTTGGGGTGAGAGGACAGTTTCGGGGTCAACAAGCTCACAGGGTGACCTACCGTGAGATCCAGGTTGCCCGCAGACCTTAGATCGGTTCAGCCACGGCGTGACCCGCCACCAACGAAGACGGCAACGACGCAGGGCTCCACCGTCCGCCGTTGAACCGCCAGCACTGACTCGATGCCGCCCGGGGGTGTCCTGCTGGTCGCTTCGGACTACCTGCGCTATTGCCACGGCGGCAGAGATGCCCCCGGTCAGCGCTGATGCGTTTGAACCGCCCTCAATGTCTGGTGGCGCGTCACTCTGGCGAACTAGGTCCACATGCGACGAGTTGCCAGGCGGACAGCCCGACAAGTCGAGCCTCAGGCGGCCTGGCCTGCCTGTGTGTGTAGGTGGCGCCGGTCCTAGACGCCTGATTCAATCAAGCTCGACGGAGAAGCGGGATCGGCCGACTGTCTCAAAGTCGACTGTGCCTCACGCCTCTCGGCTCGAGTCGAAACAGGCGCCGTCCGTTCGCAACTTGCACCCCCCAGCTGGATTGGCATGCAGGGTCTTGGCACGTGGCCCAGAAAGTGTGGTTTGGTTGTGGCGCCAGCGAACCCTCAAGTCCGCACTCAGGACAGGCGGCAAGCAGTTGAACTTCCTGGAACGCATTGACAAGAGCTTCGGCGGTCTGGTGGGATCCGGATCTGCTTGCCGCCTGCAGAATGCGATCGCGATCCGCATTCCCTACTGGGGCCAGGACGCTGACCGTTGCTCCAGCACACTCGACGGCACCACCTCTCAAGCGCCGACACTCCTCCGTAACAGCAGACGGCACTTTTGCGACTACGTGGCCATAGGCTCGTGCCGAGCGATGTGCGAACCACTGGTCAATTACCAGACCAAGTCGCTCGACGACATAGAGGTCCAGAGGCGAGATTGTGGTGCCGGTGGGAAGTGAAAGGCTTGCGCTGGCAGTTGACTCTGTGGATTCCGGAGAGCAAATCAGCGTTCCCGATGGCAGTGACTGGCATGCGTCGCGCAAGTCGCTAGACCAGCAGGCTACTGGAATGATCCGAAGCACCTGACCGGAACGGTGCTTCAAGATCCAGTCGAGTCCAACAGACTCAAGGCCGGCATCGCAGCCTTGCTTGGTCCCCTTTCCGACGGCGACGCTGTGTTTCTGAAGGGCGCGTGCAAGAACGACACCAACATACTGGGAGTAGTCCGTCTGAAGCCGCAGACGCTGTCGCGCAATCTCTGCGGCGGTCGGCTCCCGTGTGGCTTGGCTTGCCACGATCGAATCCCAAAGTCTCGGCAGGTGACGATAGTGCTGGTCATGCATCAGCAGGTTGGTGCGCTGCACGATGTCCGGAACCTGGGCGCCACGAGGAATCTGCGCGTACAAGTTCCCCTGCTTTAGCTCCCTGACGTGCGTTAGCAGCGCCCAGACTTCACCCAACGCCTTCATGGCAGAGGCAAGCCCTTCCTCGGCTGCATCGCCCCGATACACCTCCCCCCAGAGTTCGCAGACCCGAGCGTAGAGACGGTGAAAGTAGCGCTGATCTGCCCCCTGAAAGTCGCGCCCCGCCTCGAGGCTCGCCCGCAACTCGTTGAGGCGCAACCAACGCCCGAGAAGAATCTGCTCCAAGCGATCGAGGAGTCTTGCGAAGACGACATTCTCGTAAGTGGCGTATCGGTCGTTGCTGAACCTCGCCAAGACTTCGCGCGGTACCACCCCGGTGAACGTCCGCTGCTGCCATAGTTCTGAATGAGACGCCAGGTGCGTCGCCGCACGCGTCGCGAGCCGCCGAGCCCGCCCAACCGGCGTCACCGCTTCCGTGTACTCCACCTCAATGTTCGGCGCTTCCTCGATTGCCCGAAGGTGGTGGTCGGCGACAACGCTGCGCAGCAAGCGCTCCAGCTCGGTGGGCTCCGCCTCCTTGTCCAGATTGATCGCCAGCAATGGAGCAGTGCTCGGCAGATCCTTGCTTCGGCTGCGATCCGCGATGCTTCGTATAGCTTCCGCGCATCACCCCGTTCGGGCCTCGTTGGCCTTCGCCAGGTCGTCTATCGAGAACGTGACCTCGACATCTTCCAGCTGGCAGCGGGCCGCGCCGTCACTGATCAACGGCTCTCCCCGCTTGAGCCGGGTATGACCACCCAGCCACATTGGCGCCGTGACGACGTATCTCCCCTCGATCAGAGTCGGTGGCACAGCGACGACCGCCTCCCCGGTGAACCGATCGATGAACTTCGAACGCATCAAGCCTTTCCCTTGGTTCGCAAGTCAGTTTCGATACTGGACAAACACTGCACAGGCGTGCCGCCCACCCCCTTCCACGTTTGTGCCAGAGCCGTCTGCACGGCCTCCAGGTTCGATCGGGATGTGTCGTATCGCGCCGTAACCTTTCCTGATCGAAAGACCCGGCTGGCAAGCAGGTGGTCGAGAGCCGTGGCCATTGAACCGCCGGTTGCCTCGAAGACCGGCAGGAAGGAGCGAGCCTGGCGATCGAAGCGATTGCCTAGGCCGATACGGAATTGCTCATCTAGAACCTTAATCAGCGGTCCGGTGGTCAGCTCCCCAAGCAGTCTGTCCACCTCCACTCGACGCTTTGACTTCGCAGCTTCGAAGCACTCCTTGAGCGATCGCCACGAAATGCCTTGTTGGCGTGGCAATTGGATCAGAGGAAACTCCGCTTCGTGACGTGGCAGCGTCATCACGTGTGCGCGATCTAATGTCTTGGGGCGAAGCCCTTGGTCGTTTCGTCATGGTTCGCGGTTCCGATGAACCAGACGTTCTCTGGCACGCTTACCAAGCGTCCCAGTCGAAGCATCGCCGGCGGATTTGGCAGCGCCGACTCGTAGAGCTCGATCACCCGCTCGTCAGGAGAGTTCTTCTCCAGAGCGGACAAGAAGTCTGCGAAGTACTGCTCCGGGTGCGACAGATTCATTTCATCCAGAAGAACGACGTTGCAGGTGTCCGCGAATCTCGGTGTCTGTGCACGGTATAGCCCCTTCAGGCAGGGCTTCTCGGCATATCGTTTGTCGAAGGGGTTGTAGTGTCCGAGTAGATCGTCCCTGTCGCGCCAGCCAGCCTGCACAGCAATGTCCTCGCAGTGACCGCCGATGGCCTTAGCAAGGGCCTTTGCGAGACTTGTCTTGCCTGTGCCGCTGATTCCCTGAAAGATGTGCAACTGGCTCGTGGCAAGGCCCGCAACCAGCAGCTGGATGTCTTGAAGCTGGTAGTACAGCGGGACCCCGGGCTCCGCAGAGGCGATGCGCTGGCGCAAGTCCTCAGTGAACTTGCGCAAGTCCTTGACCTCGTCGAGCCGGGGAGGGCGTTGAAGCTTCTCATCGGCATCCATGCGCACAAGCTCGGGGAACGAGGTCTTCGTCTGCCCAATCTCCGCCAGCTTGTCGACAGTGTCACCAAGTTGATTGATCTTCGCGGTCAGCGCCTGATTCGTCTTCTCCAAGGCAATCTTCTGCTTCTCTAGGCCGTCGCGCTCGACCGCACCCACGCGGACCTTGGAGAGTTCGATCTTCGTTCGTTCCAGCTCTGGCTGCATGCTGTTGAGCGCTGCCAGCAGTGCCTCCTTCTCCTTCTTCAGCGTGGATACGTCCCCAACGGCAGCCTCGGGACGAGCGAGCAGCTCGTCCCGAAGCTTCTCGCACTTGGCATGCAGGCTCTGCAGTTCGACGAGGATCGCTTCCGGTTTTCTCCCGCCAAGTACGCGCTTCAACTCGTCGAACTGCGCCAACTCGGAGATCGCCTTCGTGCATTCGTCGGACGCCCGGCGAGCCATCGCTTCGGCGTTCTGCCGTCTCTGGCGCTCCGCATCGATCTCGGCTTGCGCTATCTGTCGAGCGGCTTCCAGCGCCTCCAAGCGTGCGGACTCAAGCGATTCCTCCTGCCGGTCAAGCCTGCGCCTTCTCGCACTCATGGTGTCATCAGCCGACTTTCGGTCGGCTTCCGCCTGCTCCAGCACCGCCTGACGGGCATCCAGAGCTGTCTCCCTATCATCGAGTTTCTTCTTCTGATCAGCGACGCTGGCCTTGCCCGCTGTCTCGATGGCCGCGAGTCTCTTGGCGCAGTCTTCGTCGAACGCCTGGCCGCGAATACGGAGTTCTTCCTCGACGGAGGCCCGACGGTTCGAGAACGCGGCATCAAGTTCGGCTTGGCCCTGGTCAGTAGGGCTGGCGTCCCGAGTATCGCGCTCGCCCGCCCGTTGCTCAGTTCTGCGTCGCGGCTGAGCCTTTCTCAGCGCCTTGACTTCGTCTTCACGGCTGAGGATCTTCAGCGCCTCGACGTCGCGCTGTTCAATCCTTTCAGCCGCTTTCATCAGCTTCTTGCAGAACTCCGCTATCCGCTCGAGGTTGATCTGTGCTTCTGTGCGTTGGCTCTCAGGAATCGACTCTAAGGCCTGCATCAGTTGTCCGTCCGTCCACTGTGCGGCCACATACCCAGGGTCGTCGAGTCGGATCAGGGGTTCCGTGTCACGGGCACCGGCGCGCATGCCCACACCAAATCTGGCGGCACCGACCACCGTCGAGCCGCCACCTCCGTTGCCAGCGGACTTCTTGGGTCCCTTCTTGTTGCTGCTCATCGGTTCCTTCCTGCTTCGATCAAACGGTCGGTCCAACCGACAACAAAATTGCTCGCCTCGCCCACGACTCCGGCAGAGGGAAGTTCACCTGAGAAGTGCCCCGCGGCATTCCTGTCGTCTGCCAACTGGAAGAGTGTTTCAAGCGCGAGTTCCTCAGCTGTCAACCTGTGGAACGGGTGGTCAAGATGCTCGATTGATGACAACAGGCTGGCGGCTGCGAGAGCCTTCAACGATCGCTTTCCGCTCTTCAGGGCAGCTTCGATATCGCCCCACTTCTGCTGCGCCAGTCGCTGAATCGCTCCGTCCGTCAGGCAGGGCAATCCAAGTTGGGCATAGAAATCGAGCCACCAAGCGGCGGGCATGCTCATCATTTCCTCCCTTCTCGGCAGGCGCCTCCGATCGACCGGCCACTTGCGAAGGCACCACTTCAATGCCGCCTCGCCCAGCTTTTGCGTTTCGATGGCCAGGCTGTTCAAGTCCTCTGGCAGCGGGGTCGTTGCCGCAGAGATCTGATAGCTCCGGCGTAGGACAATTTCCATCTGCTCGGCCACTTCAGGCGCTGCCGCTACCCACCGTCGGGACAGCATCTCGAGTTCGACTCGCGAGGTGAGTTCAGCGCTCTGACCGTCGGAAGTGCTGCTTCGAGTGTCCGGTGCGAGTACCGCGTCCAGGTACTTGCCCAATCCGCCGGCCACTGGAAGCGCGGCTTCGACGCCTTGCCGAAGCCATGGAGCGAACTCCAGCACGTTGAACGGGTCGCGCACTTGCCAGCCCTCGGCCTCGGCAGCTTGCACCCAGATCAGTACCTGCATCGCCTGAGGTTCGGCCCCGATGGCCTCGATGCTTTTCAAATGGATCTTCGACGGAGTTTGGTCCGAGTCAACAACGTCGCCGACTTCTCGCTGTCGATAGTGAAAGCGATACACGTCATAAGCCTCGAGCAGTCTCTGCGCAGTCGGTGGCGGATGCTGACGACGTCCCATCACGGAGAACGGACGAACTTCTCGGCCCGTCTCTCTGGACACCACGAATCGCGGCCACGCGTCAGGTCCGTCCTCTTCGGCCTCAATCTCCGGTAGACCCTCTGAGAATCGTGGCATCAAGGCGCCAGTGATCGCGTCCTGAAACGCGTACCCGACACGCAGATCGTTGTCCGACTCCTCGTCGCCTTGAATCGCTGCGATGCCTTTGGCTGTAGGCCGGCCGTTCGAGTCGAGGAGCAGCCGTGCACCGAGTTCCTTTTCGGCAATGAAGGCAACCAGATCCCTTGATAGGCCCATCATCTGAGCCTGATCCTTGGAACTCACGCAGCCGGATCGCGCTAGCCTGAGAATGGTTTTCTGGAAGATGTTCAGTGCCGATCGCACTGGCGTCGGGTAGATGACGTGCCAGACAAGGACCGGCCAAAGCAGGGCTCTGCGACGCCCCATTGGCTCGGCCGTGTCGAAGCATAGGTACCGACTAGAGAATCGCACCGAACTTCTCCATGCACAGGTTCAGGAACGAAGCCAGTGCAGGTGCGCCCAGCGTAGCGGCTTCACCCTCGGCCATGGCCTTGTCGCCAACCACGACAAGTAGGCGCCGTTGTCGACTCATGGCCACGTTCATCCGATTGGACAACCGCAGGTGGCCATACCGTCGATTGAGGCGCTTCTCTCGGTCTTCAGCGCCTTCGTTGGGAACTGCCCCCTTGTCGATGCTCGAGCGGACGATCGAGAGAAAGACAATGTCGAATTCCTTGCCCTGAAACGCGTCGACTGTCCCGACTTCGAGCCTGGGCATGGGGCTAGCCGAGGTCCGGCATTCGGCCGATGTAGATTCAGAAACTTCTTCGCCCGCCAGGATGCCCTGCGCAACGCACAGGGTGCGGAGACGGTCACGTTGTGCCGCATAGAACGTGACGACCCCCACGCTGAGGTCAGGTCGGGCCTTGAGGATCCTCGACACCCGCTCAACGAGGCGTCTAGCCTCGACATCTCGAATCCGGCTCTGACTCGAAGCTACCTTCGTCTCGGGGCCGGAGTCCGAGTCGACGTCGATCCAAGCGCAAACCTTCCCCTCGAATCCGGGTACGTCCAAGGGGAAGTCGTCCGCTGTTCGGGCGGAGCGAATCGGCTCGAGCCCTTCCTTCTCGTAGAACTCGCGACTGACGAAATCACCGAGAACCGGGTGCATCCGGTACTGCTCATTCAAAAGGACAATCCGCTGAGGCCCGCCTGCGCCTTGTAGCGATGACATCAGGCGCTGGAATAGGCTCACCTCGTAGGCCTTGCGCTGAGCATCGGTCAGACCCTGCCTCTCAGCCAGTTCGCGCTCGAGGTCGGGCTCGAGCAAGTGAGGGAGTTGGCGGTGATCGCCAACCAAGATGATCCTGCGCCTTGCCATCGATATAGGAACAAACAAGTCGAGCGGATTCGCTCGGGCGGCCTCGTCAACCACAACCGTATCGAACTGGATGGCGGCCGTTCCAGCGGTGTCCGTTAGCGATTGAAGTCGCGACATGGCCTGACCAGCGGCCTGCTGGCACGTTGCCCCAACCACGATCGCGTACTGGCTGACCGCATCGGAAATCGCTCTCGGGTCGCCTTGGAGTTCATTGAAGTAGTCGGCGACGACTGAAGCGACTCCGCGCCGGCTCGTCGCGAGAGGCGCTTCAATGGCCGACTCGAGTTCTGTCAGGATGGCCAATCCGTCGGCATCGATCAACTGCTTGATGTCGGGAGGCCTGTAGTCCGGCACGAGGCTGTCCAGAATCGTGGCCTTCAGTACTTCGAGGTCCTCAATCAGGTTGTCGTCGAGTCTGACCCCGTCTGCTGCCTTGTCTAGCAGCACCGCTTGCTCGTCCTTCAAGCGAATGCCAGCACGCCGGAGTGTTCGAAGTAGATCGTCGGCTCTGTCTGCGCCGTCGTCATCCATCGCGGATCGGGTCGTTCTCAGCGCACGGGCGTCCCGCAGTAGTTTGGCGCCGACCGCGGCGTCGCCGGCGGTCGAGGTTGCGGTCTGGGCGGTTAGATAGCCTTCCCACCGAAATCGGAGGTCCGGCGGAAGCGGAAGACCAAAGTCTTCAATCTCCAACAGCAACTTGTCCAGGCGATCCAACTCTAGCCAGCGCTCTCCTGGCCCGAATCGACCGAGCCGCAATGAGACGAGTTGATGACGGAGCTTGGCAACGGCCGCGGCCAGAGGCTCCCGCGCGAACAACTCGCCGAGATTCTCCTGAACACGTTCACGCACACGGCCGGCCCATGCGACGACGGGGTCAGCTGCACCACTGTCGGTGCGTCCTCTATTGCCGACCTTGATTGACGGCAGGCCGTATACCTCCACGCGGCTCAAAGCGTTATCTACGGCGTCATGCTGGTAGCTCGTGATGAGCAACTGGTGCTGGACCCGCTCCGCGCCTATCAGTTCAGCAAGGCGTCGCTGGAGTGCCGCGATCACCTGCGTCTTGCCGGTGCCGGGTGGGCCCACGATCAAGGCGATGTCGGGCGTATTCAGCGCCACGTCCAGCGCTTCGATCTGCCTCGGATTGGGCTGAGCCTTGAACGCTTCCCGAGCCGTCCGGCTCAGCGCCGAAACCCGCGGCCGAACTGGGGGCGAGAAGGGGACTCCTTCGATCAGGTACTTCAACTGCGGCAGGCCTGAGCCGGCGGCTATGCGTTCCTTCGCTTCCTCGCGCCTTCTCTGTACTGTCACGTCGCCTGCAAGCGACAAGGCGACATAGCCGTTGGCTACCGGCTTGACCAGGGAGCGCTCCTTGCGCGGTATCAGGATCGCATCCTTGCTATTGAACTCAATCTGTCCACGCACGGCACCTCGTAGTTGAGCCGCGTCAGGCCCGGTCGACGCCTCGGTGTCGTCCAGGTCGGGGGGGAACTCGGTGAGCTCAACCATCGCCGAGCCACTCAATCCCTGCTCCTGCCAGGCTTTGCGAAAGCTCCGGTACTCGTCGGCGTGCCGAGGGATCAGTCGCCAACACGGGGAGTCACCCGGGAGCAGCTCTGCGCGCTCGATCTGGAACCAGCCAACGTCGCGCGCCTGCTCGGTCGCCTTCTTGATCTGCAAGTTGCTGTACTCGTCCCACAGCTTCAGGTAGTTGCCCGTATCGCGCAGCGCGGCCTCGTACGCGGCCTGCTGTGCAGGGGTATTGAGCAGCGCTTTCAAGTCCTGAGGCACAAAGCGAATGTCGCCATTGGCCAAGATGAGGTTGGGTCTATTGCGCGGAAGGGGGGCCAGGCGGGCTACGACCACGTCCGCACCGCCCCCTCGAACATCGAGGCGAAACTCTGCGCCGAAGAGCTGAAAGTGCAGCTTCGAGGTCTCGCCGCGTCCTATCAGGACGGCACTGCCACTCGTACCCTGGCTAGCAACCAGGAAGTGCGACTCGAGCCACTCAATGGCACTCTCCACCGTGGCTTTCGGAATGACGGTCTTGGCGAACAGGGCCTCCGCAGTCGCTTCGGTGACGCCGATATTCAGATCGAGTGGGACAACCTCGACACACTCAAGCCACTGCACCCATACCCGCAGACCGTGTGCGCGCGAGAGAAGCCACTGCGTCGCGGGTCGCTCTTGAAGAAACGCGAAGAAGTCCTGGCGATGGGTCGGTGTGACGGCGCAGCTTTGCCCTGCTTGGCCAAGCAGGTATCCATCTAACGATGCAACCAGTTCTACGGATTGAGAGACGCGCCAATCGATCTGCGTGTCGCATTCAAGTTCCAGCAGATCTGCCGACCAGAACGGTAGGTCTTTCAGGTCCATGAGCGCATCACCACATCAGACGCCAAAAGACGTGGGGCTTCTCTGGGTCATCAAGATGAAGAAGTAGTGCAGTGCCCGTCTTCAACTCGCGCTTCAGCACCTCTGCTCTTGCGACGCGATGAGGGCGATGACCGCCTGAGCGGCGGATCCAGATTGAGGCTCCCTTCTCGGGTGATATTCGAAGCCCTTCTTCGACGAGCTCGAGAGTGCAGCACACCTGCGCGTCGTTGAACAGCGACGAACTCCTCGGCAAGCTGCGCAAGACCGCAGGTTCGGTATCGACTGCGCATCTACCACCGGCATCCACTATCGAGTCGGCAGGCAGACTGCCCTCTGGCAAGTCCGCGAGTGGAATGAAGAAGAACTCTTTGAGCGCGACATAGGATCCCGGCGGGATGTCGGTGCCACATATTGGACACTTGCGCTCACGATTGGAGAAGAACGAGTTGGAGCACGGCTCGGACGGGCATGTGATACAGACCGCAGTCGCGTCGTCAAGTGCGCCAGCCCACTCGGCCATGCTCGGTCGTGACCCGGGGTCGCTTAGGCCTGGACCGAAGGCCTGCTGAAACAAGCTCCTCAGTCGGGTAGTGGTCACGATTTCCCGCGGCAGTCCGGTACTCAAGGAGTTGATGTGGTCAGTCGGGTGATCGGCCCATGGGAGTTCCCCGCGCTGCGCTCGATCCTTCAGATCGGGTTCGCCAGTGACGACGAGGTCACCCTCCATGGGGTGAGCGAGTGCCAAGACCCGAAAGGCGATGACAGCAAAGCTCCACGAGTCTGTGCGGCTCTCCGCCAACGCTTCCCGCGCACGACCTCGGGAGCACCATAGTCCGGGGAGTACAGTGCCTGGCCGCTGTCGCGCGACAAGCTGCTGATGTTGTCGCAGTCGATCAGCCATACCTCATGGTGCGACGCACTCTTCGAGATGAAGACGTTCGTTGGTGACAAGTCTCCGTACGCCATACCTCGGCCATGAAGTTCGGAGAGCACCCGGGCCAGGCGCGCCAGAAGCTTCAGCCGGCGCTTCAGGCCACCGCTTAGAACCCATTCGTTCGTGTCGCCACCCGGCCGTAGACTCTCCTCGGCCCTTTGCATCAGGTCGCTCAGCGGCTCAAGGCCATCCATGAGTTCCATGACATAGCCGAGTCTGGGTTTGACGATCAGCGCCTTGGGCCGGGCGATCGGCAATCCCTCCAACGCCTGGTGCATGACCCATCTCAGATGCGCGTGCCAGACTTGACGTGCCTCGTCCTTCTGCTGCCGCGCGATCTTTACCAGGACCCCGGGTCGGTCAGTTAGACAAACGATCCCTTGGCCGCCTTCACCCAGTTTGTCTAGCAAGGTGTAGGCGTGACCCTTTGCGTCGTAGACGGTCCGGTTCCCGGACTTGGCAGGCACAGCGTTGCTCATCGTTCGACCTTGAAGATGGCAGCCAGCGTCTTATCGTCGCCGTGCATTGGGACCGGCCAGTTCAGAAACTGCCGTTCAAGCCATCGCTTCCCCGCTCGACGAGATCTTGCGCGAAGGTCTTGGAGCAGTGACGTGAAGAACCCTGGCAGCAGCGACTCCTGCAGGTCATCTGAAACTCCGTCGGTCATCAGCAGAACGCCATCGCCCGGTCTCGTAAGCTCCGCTTCGCCGGTCAGCCACTGCTCAGGCCGATGCCGGTCCGCCAGCGAGTCGGTCTCGTTTCCGAAGCCCTGCCGCCTGGGGGTAACCACCGTAGTCTGACCAGCCGATCGAACAACCAGTAGTCCGTCACCCAATTGGGCGAAGACAACGCGACCGGTTTGAGTTGCGCGGCGACCAAGCATGTGCTCCCGGGCGGATCTTGGCTCTAAGTCGCCAAGTTCACGAATCCATGCTCTATGCAAGAACTCGGGCAGCGATTTGTGATCCGGCAGTGCCTTTCCAGTGCACAACACCGACTTGGCCGCTCGCATCATCGCCCTAGAACCGGCATGACTCATTGAGTGGCTTCCCAGGCCATCGCACGCTGCAGCAAACCACCCACCACGACATCCGCTCAGTCCCAGCGCATCTTGATTCGCGGTGTGGGCGAACTCGTGCGCGGGGCCCCTGACGGAGGCTCCAAACGCGACGAGTGTCATTTGAAGTCGAGATCGAGGTCGTCGTCTTCGGAAGCCGGGGGCAGCTCGAACGCGGCGGACAGATCCGGATTCTGGCTCGCAGCCCGCGCCGCCACACTCATCGTCACGGCGCGGAAGAACTGTTGAATATCGCGTGCGTTGTGTGCCTTGAACAGAGGCGCGGCGGGATCGTTGGCGAACGACTTGAGCAATGCCTCATCTGCGTCTGCTCCGATGGCCATCGCCAGCCTTGAGGCCTTGCTGGCTCGCTCGGACTTGCATAGCGCCTCGAAGGGAGCTTTCCAGTCATCCGTCGGTCGCCCATCGGACAGTAGGATGAGTACGGGCCTGTAAGCGCGCGAGGGGATACGCTCCGAATCCTCGAGCAGTTCCCTGGCAAGATCGAGTGCAGCACCCAGCGGCGTCTTACCGGTGGCGGTCAAGTCGTCCACGTTGGTAATGGCTTGGGCTGCGGCAAGAGGCAGTTGCAAGTGTGCTGTTCCGCCGAAGGTGATCAAGCCGACCTGGATCTCGGCGCGCAGACGCGATTCACGCGCGAAGGCTCTCAAAGCAACGCGATGACGGCAGGACATACGTCCTCTTCGGCGCGCGGTCCGACAAGCCGACAGCACGGCCCCAGTCTTTGTCATGGCCAGGCGACTGTGGGCTCATGGCAATGCCCGAGTCAGCGCCTGCCGAAGGCGTTGCGTTCGCGAGAGGCCCCATCCATCGAGCGCATAGCACCCCAGAGTGCGATCGAACAGCTTCATGCACCGTTCGAGCACGCTCCCATCGAGCCCATCGAGATGCGGTCGCAGCGTCGTGGCCATCGACGGGTCGGCGCGGCCCCCGTTGGTTCGTGCATTTACCCAATGCGCGAGCAGCAGCCACGCAAGGCCGTCGCTAGCCCCAAGATGGACTGCCTGCTCGAGAGCCAGACGCACCTCGGGATGAAGATCCAATGTCTCGCAATGTGACGCCAGGCCCTGCACCAGCCCTCCGTGCCCCAGATGCTCAGTCACGGCGTGCGCAATTGCGTCGAGGGATACAGGCTCATGATCAGCGTCCTGTTTGCGCAGAAACGCCGGGATCTCGAAGTCATCGACGCTGGCCATACTGAATCGGATATCCGAACTGACGGATCGGCGGGCGGTACGCCACACCGAAGGCGTGCTCAGTGCGGAGTAGTCCATCGACGCTGACTCCATGACAGTCGAAGTCGCACCCCATCCGGCGGCGAGCATCGAACTTGCCCGGTGCAACTCGGCCGCCTCGGTGGCCTTGTCGGCCTCGGCACGCTCGTGCACCAGGATGCAGTTCGTGTGCTTGCTCATCAGCTGGTAGGCAACGGCCAGCTCCAGCGCCGCGCCTTCGTCGGCCGTTGCGATGCGCCTGGCGGCGGCGATCCTTGGCAAGGTGTCTCCGGGGCAGGGTGTGTCGGCCTCGCCTCGCGCGAGCTCGGTTTGCGCCCGGCGGTCCAGGGCCAGCAGGCGAACGGTCGGCGCGCCGTGCCGCGCAGACATGCCCGCGAAGGCGATCACGGTGTCACCGCCGAACACGCTGGTCGGCAGCGCGGTTTGCCAGAGGGGCTCGCAGCCCCAATCGATGCGGGCATCGCGCCAGGGCTGCTGACGGATGCGGACCAGCATGCGGCTTGCGGCGGCTTCGAGCGCCTCGCCCGGCGTGGCGAACTCGCACGCGCCGCCGGTGGCCTCGGCCAAGGTTCTCAGCACGCCTTCGGCGGGCGACGAGCCCACGCCGATTGCGAAAACGCGGTGCCCGCTGGCTCGAGCGGCGGCGATCATCTCTTGCGCCTGCCAGATCTCGCCGTCGGTCACCAGAAGCACGTCCCGTGCAGCGCGACGCGGGCCGAGGCGATGCTGTCGCCGCCCATCGAGCCGGAGCAGTCCACCAGCAGCTTGAGCGCGATACGCTGGCGCGGCGCCGTGACTGGCGGCTGCAAGGCCGCCATCACGACGACGGGCGCCGCCTGTGGCACCGTGTCGCGCGCCTGAATCACGAGCGACGGCAGGGGCTCGCGTGGCGTCAAGACGATCACCACGTCCCGGTCCAGCCAGGCGCCGGCCGCCAGATCGAGCCGCAGACCGCCATCGTGCGGCTCCCGCGTGAAGCGGTGCGTCGGGCACTCGACCGTGCCGCGGGCGAGCACGCCCCTGACATCCACCGACAGCGCCAGCGGGTACTCCGCCAGCAGCGAGGCCTCCGGAACCTGCTGCGGCTGCAGGCCTGCCGACTCGGCGCTCCCGAAGCGGGGCGCGATGGTAGTGGGGATGACCAGCCGCAACCGCCCTTGGTCGAAAGCCAGCAGCTGCGCGAACCGCACCTCGAGCACGATCTCGTCACCCGGCTTGAGGTTGCCGATATTGGCCGTGTGCAGGCCCTCGGCCGAGCGCCTCCAGCATGACCGGCGCATCGCCGTCGGCCAGGGCGTCCTCGTACTGGCGTTCGGCCTCGCGCTTGGCGACGATGCTGCCGACCTTGCGCTCGCCGTTCAGCTCGGAGGCGAAGCCCAGCAGCACGGTGCCGTGCGGCAGCGGGAAGGTGTAGACGACCTCGAGCACGCGGTCGCTGGGGTTGCGGTAGGTCTGGCGCAAGGTGGTTTCGAACAGCACGCCGTCGAGGCGGCCGTTGGCCTGCACGCCCGTGAGGACCGGGGCCGGGACGCCGACTTCGCGGCTGGCCAGACCGAACACCTTCGTCTCATCGTTCATCTTCGTTCTCCCTGAGCAACTGTTGGGGCGTCCAGGCTTGTCGCCTGTCGACCCGGGGTCTTGTTCTGCACGCACCTGGCGGTACAGCGCCGCGATGCCGCGCACCAGGGCGCGCATCTGCTCTGGCGCCAAACCAGCTCGGCCCGGCTCCACGTGCACTTCCAGGCCGTCGGCGACGGTCACGCGGCTCCACACCTCCACCGAGCCCGGTGGCGCCGGGCGGCGCGGCGGGTCTTCCGGTGCGCCGGCCAGCAACTCGCGTATGCGGTCCAGGCCCAGGCCGGCGTCGGTCCAGCGGCGGATGAGCAGCAGCTGCTCGAGGTGCCGGCGCAGGTAGTGCGCTCCGCGCTTCTCGCCTTCGGGCCGGTCCAGCAGGCCCTGGGCGATGTAGTAGCGCACCGTGCGTGGGGTCACCCCGGCGAGCGTGGACAGCTCGTCGATCGAGTAGCGCTCGGGATCGCCCGGGTTCTGTGGCGGCGTGGTGCGGGAAGACATGGCTATGTATACGACACATATAACAGACAGTCAAGTGTCACAAAAAGCAGGGCAAACAGTCAAGCGTGCACTTCGCCACTATTCGGATGCCGGGGTCGCGCGGCCGCGAGCGGCGCATTCACCACAGTGGCCGGCATTGGCATCTGACGGGCCTGCGACCAGGTTGGCGCTCCCACGGCCGTGGCGTACCCGCCCGATTCCAGCGCCCATCCGTCGGTGGCCGACTCTGCGGTGAGCCACCGCACACCGCTACCGGCCAGGCTACGCTCTGCCGCCACGCGCCCGATGCGCTCGCACTCGATCGCGGTCAGGCGCAAAGCCAGCCGCTGCCAGCGCTGGTTGATCAGCGGGTCGCGCCACAGGTCTTCGACGGCGTGCCGCTCGGCCACGGCATCCGCGATCCGGCCCGCCGCCAGCCTGCGCGCCAGCAGCGTGTGCATGAACGCGTTGAAGGCATACCTGGCCTCGGCCGACGGCATCAAACCCGCCAGCGCAGCGCAGCGCCGAGCGTGCCCGCCGAGTGAACTGCAGGCTCAGCATTACCTGCAGCGACTGCACCGGGTTCAGCACCCGCAGCCGGTTGGGCGGCAACACCAGGAGCGGAAGATTGGCGGCCTTGGCGTGCGGCATCGGTGTCGCGAATGACGTGAGCACCGCGATGCGCGCCCAGTGCTCGGCGGTCAGGCCGTCGATCTGGCCGAGCTGCCCGACCTCGATCTGCCGCACGAACGCCATCGCGTCGTCGACTCCGTAGGCGACTCTTGGCGTGGTTGGCCCGCGTGCTCATCACCGCCAGGTTGCCGGCCGCATAGGCGGCGTCGTTGAAGACCCGGTCCACCGAAGCGTCCGACAGCTCGCCGGTGCCGTGCGTCAGCACCTCGCGGGTGACGGGGCAGACCGCCACGTCGATCTGGCGCAGGAACGCCGGGTTGACCTGCTGACCTTCGAAGGCGCGTCCGCGCAGCCAGGCGTTCAACCGGAGTTGCAGCCACTTGCGAGCAAAGCGGTTGGCTTGCAGCGTTCGCCGGCCGAAGCTGTCCCTCCCGGCTTCCCATCCCTGGCGTACCGGGCTGAGCGGGTGCAGGTGGTCTGCAGGTGGCACGGTGCCGTAGTGGGCGTAGTCCCACCCCAACTCGAAGCCGGTGTCAGGCTGGTGCGCCGGGCCAGTCGCGGCATCGGCGAGGTCTAAATGGTGGAGCGTCATGGCGTGTCCTCCGGTTGGCGGCGGGCACCACGCCCAGCCATGAGCTCAGCTTCGGCGATGGGAAGCTCAAATAGCGAGCGACCCCTGTCCGATGCTGAAAATCCGAGGGTTTCGCCTGATAGCTCAGTTTCTGAGCTTGGCCTCGATCAAGATGGGCCGGTGAATCACGCCGCAAGTCTCGAAAACGACTGGAAATCTCCAGATGCGGCGCCGTCTGCGGATACATTCTGTGACGCTCAGTCGGTGAGCGACAGATCGCACCGCAAGATGACAAAGACTGCCCGCGTCTACAAGATCGAGATGCTCATCCGCAACCGCGGGCATGTGAGCTTTCAGGCGTTGCTGGACGAGCTGGAGGTGTCGCCGGCCACGCTGAAGCGCGATCTGGACTACCTCAAGGACCAGCTCGGTGCCCCGATCGAGTACGACAGGTTCCTGAACGGTTACCGGTTCGGACAGGAATACCGCGGCCAGAAGCATGAATTGCCTGGGGCTTTGGTTCAGCGAGCGGGAGCTGTACTCGCTGTTGATGGCCCACCAGCTGCTCAGCGAACTCGACTCCGAAGGCGTGATCAGCCGCCACCTGCAGCCGCTGCTGGAACGCATCCATCTCATGCTCGGCACCGGCGAGGCTGACGCCAAGGCGCTTCTGAAGCGCGTGAAGATCATCAGTTCCGCAAAGCGCCCGGTTCCGAGCCAGTTCTTCGAACTCGTGGGAGAGGCCCTGCTCAAGCGCAGGCGCCTGCACCTCTGCTACCTGACACGAGGACGTGGCGAAGCCAGCGAGCGCGATGTGTCCCCTCAACGGCTTGTCCATTACCGGAACACCTGGTACCTGGACGCCTGGTGCCACACGCGCGAACGGCTGCTGCGCTTCGCGCTCGATGCGATCGAGGGTGCTCATGCTCTTGAGACTCGGGCGAAGGATGTTGCGCTCCGCCAGGTCGAGGCTGACATGGACGGCGGTTATGGCATCTACGCAGGCGCCAAGCGCCACTGGGCGCGCATGGCTGTCACGTCGCAAGCAGCTCAATGGATCAGCAGAGAGCAGTGGCACCCCAACCAGCGAGGTCGATGGCTCGAGGACGGCCGGTACGAGCTCGAAGTGCCGTATAGCGATGAGACTGAGATTGCCATGGACATCTTGCGGCAGGGGGATCAGGTTGAGGTCTTGGCCCCTGCAACTCTCGTCTCCGAAGTTCACAGTCGGTTGGAGGCTGCAGCGGAGCAGTACCGTCGTCGATGTGCGTCGTTAGGCGCCCAGGCGGGTCAACCATGACCACGGTTGTGAAGGCCATTCGTCGCCTCTTTTTTTCCGCGCTCTGGCGCCAAAACGCGAACCACAGAACGGAGTCAACGCAATGTCCGAATTGACAGGCCATGTCAAGCAACTTGAGAAGGTGGTCGAGGCCCTCAAGAAGGTTGATAAGGCGACCTCTTCAGAGGGCGACGTGCTCAATCTACTCACTGCCGCGCTGAGCGCGCTGGATGGCCTGGATGTTCCGCTTGCTAGACAGGCGGTCGTGGATCTCCAAGCTTTGGCCCGCGAGGCCGTGGAGCAACAGGTCGCGACTCGACGCCAGGACCTCGAGCACGCCGCTCGAGCCGCCGGTCTGACCTATCGCCGTCTTTCCAAATCGGACAAAGTGGCAGCCTTCGGGGTTGATTATTCGAACCGGAAAGTAAAACTCACCGTTGGCAGCGAAGAACTGATGTCCTTTGAGGAGACGAGCGGATCGAAGGTTCTGGAGAGAATCGTTGCAGAGCGAGATCGGCTCAACGCAGGGCTGCTGCCCCGAGAGCAGTTCTTTAGGGTACTGAAGGGAGCGTTCGCGATGGCGCGTGCCGACGGAAAGGTCTCAGACGGCAAGGCGAAGATCAGAGACCTCTTTCCCTACATCGCGGCCGCCCGACAACTGACGTCCGATGCCTTTAGGAAGAAGCCGACAGCGAAGTCGTATGTCGACTACTCGATGGCGATGCTGGCCTATGAACTCAGCAGGTTTGGTGAGCATCAACAGGGCTGGGCATGCGGCGGCGAGCGCATTTCCAACCAGGGTCCCGCCATGGCAACACAGCACGAGGCCGTGATGTTGCCCGACACCGCAGGGAATCCGGTCCAGGTGCTCTGGGTGTGGATCGCATGAAGACCCCTCGCGCACGCCTGGCGCATTTGGCCGCTCACGGGACACCTCCCGACCCACAGACCGCGCAGCAGATGTCAGTGGGCCTTGAGGCAACGCTGGCTCGATTCGACTCGGAAATCTTCCCCTACCTCGCTGCAGGCGGCACCGAGGTGCAGTTCGTCTACGGCGCAAACGGCCGAGGCAAGACGCACTACTTGCTAGCCGTGGAGGCCGCAGCACGGAGCAAGGGTTTCGTGACGGCCAGAATCGATTGCCCGATCGGGGCTTCCCCATTTGGCTCGCTGCGCACAACCTTCGAGATGGTAGCGACGAGCCTCATAGCGCCGAGCGGCCTTGATGCAGATGCGGAAGTAGGTGTGACGTCCATCATCCGTGCTGCGCTCGCGGATGGAGCGGTGTACTCGGCCGCTGAGGTGGTCGCCGGTATCAAGGCATCCAAGTACCTCTGCCCGGAATTCCGAAACCTCGTCCTTGCCTATGGCCGTGGTTGCAGAGATGACAGCCTCACTCCAAGTGTTCGAGATGATCTCGAAGCGCTCCTTGCCGGCTCGCAGACGCGGTCGGTGACGGTCGGTTCTTTGGGTGCGTTCGGCGGCTGTTTGATCATGTACGCGGCTGCCGAGGACTTCATCGATCTCTCACGCCAGCATCTTGATGCCCTTGCCCAACGCATCGAGCCGCCAACGCTGCTAAAGGGGCAGTTTCCTTCATCGATACGCTCCGTCTGGACCGATTTGGATGATCTGACTGATCCTCAGACCAGCGACCAGGCCTTTTTCCTGGCGCTTGCAGACAGGATCGTCAACATTGGCGTGGAGTCTGGGCTGAATGACGCCAACGCTCGCCGTATCGGCGCCGCTCTGGCCAAGGACTCTGCCAAGTTTGCTGCATCACCCACCAGTGCGATCGTTCGCGAATTCGTGAAACGAACTGCCACCGCTGTGCTATTAGAGGTCAAAGGCCGTGGATAAGAAGAGAGCTCATCGCCTGCTTGTGCAACTCGCCGAACATGGAGTACCACCCAGGGAGATCACCACCGCTGGCGAGGTCTTCCCGATGTTCTCGGTTGGCGTGGAAGAGTGGATCGAAAGATTGGCGGTCGCGTACCTCCAAGACCTGTCTCGCAGTGACGCGCACTTCAAGCTGGTTCTCGCGCCATACGGCGGTGGCAAGACGCACTTCCTGATGGCACTGGCCGTGCGCGCGCTGCGCGAAGAGTTCGCTGTCAGCTTTGTGCAGTGTGTTCCGGACAAGCGTGGCGGGCCCGTCCGAGTGGACAACCCGCTCGGCCTTTTCGCAGAGTCCATCGGCGCGCTCCAGATTCCGGGCCAGGATGGGCAAGGCGTCTCGCCGTTGCTGACCGCTGTCGTCAATGCCAAGCGCCGGGCCATCGAAGAGGCTGGCGCAACCGACCCGGATGCTGCTTTCGCTCTCTATCTCAAGGACCTAAAACGGACGTACTCGACCGGCGTTTACGGTGACTTCGCGCAGGTCGCCTGCCACGCTCTCGCCGGCTACTGGGAAGATCGGGAACTCGGTGCTGCCGCAAGCGCGGCGGAGAAGTGGTTGAGTGGGCGCATGGAGTCGCTCACCAGGGATGACTGGCAGGTCCTGGGTCTGCGTCGGGCTACGAGTGCGAATGAAGGCGCTTTGGGGCGCAAGCTGCTTCTGGCCCTCTCGAAGTTCACGCTGGATGCTGGATGCCAAGGGTGGGTTTTGCTTATTGACGAGGTCGAGACGCTGTTTACCGCGAAGGGCAAGGCGCTGCAGGCAGTTCTTGGGGCGATGCGCGTCATGGTCGATTGGTCGGGCTCTCCAGTGGGCGACATCCCATTGTTCTGCGCCTTCGCGGCAACGCCCGACGTGTTGGAGGGGATTACAAAGTACCCGGCTCTGCAACAGAGACTGGCGGTCGCCGGGGCGACGTTCGATGAAGGGTTTGATTTCGCCGCCCAGATTAGCTTGGATCGGATTGGGATCGGGCATGAGCCGCTGCTGCGCGCAATCGGAGAGCGGCTCGTTGAGGTCGCAGCCCTGGCCTCCGATGGCAAGCTGACCCAGAGTGTCCAGCTCGAGAATGCACGTCGTCTGGCGAAGGTGGCAAGCCAGATGAGTCTCGACATCAACGCTCGGCGCTTGTACGTCAAGACCTGGGCGAGTCTGTTGCTGTTGCAGAACAGCACTGGTGAGCAGGCGTTTGGAGAGGACGAACTGAGAAAGCGCTACCTGGGCGACTTCCAGGGCATCCAGGCCGAAGACCAGGCCGCCTTCGAGCCATGAAGATTGGAGACAGCTTCGCCCACGCCAAGTGGGGTCGAGGGACCATCCTCAGCGTGGAAAGTCGGGGCCGTCGCGTTGTCGCGAAGGTCAAGTTCGGCTTCGCGTCAGACTGGATCGACGTCGAGGAGATTCCCGAAGGCGACTCGTTGAGATCTCTCGCCCCGTCAGCGGTTGGACCTACGGGTGGTACTTCGCGAACAGTCGGGGCTGCGGTTTCGCGCAACTTGGTCGCATCCTCTCGTGCAGGTGTTCAGGCACTCAAGCTGGGCCAGGTGCTGGAAAGCCATGTCCAGCAGATATCTGTAGGGACGGCGGATCACGAGGCAGCGTTCGACGAGGCATTCAAGCAGGCCGAGAAGCGGCATCCGAAGCTGATCATCATCGAAGGCGCTTGGGGCGTCGGGAAAACCCATCTGCTGACCCTTCTCTCAGCGCATGCTGCAAAGCGGCGCTTTGCAGTGTCTACATCCATTCTCGATGGCTGGGCTGCGTCGCTTTCGGATCCCATGCGCCTGCTGGAGGGCATCACCAGTTCGATCCGCTTCCCCGATCAGGCGGCGCCGATGGGCTTGGGCACGATGCTGGCGTCCGTCAAGCGCACAGGCATGGTTGAGCTGCGAAGCTGGGCCGGTCCGCGCATGGTTCAGCTTATGGAGCAGGTCTCCCAGGAGGCTCTGGATGATCCTGAGGCTGTCGCGGTATTGGAAGACTACCTGGGCCTGTCGCTGCCAGCGAGCCAGGCGAAGGAACGACTTCGTCGCCTGGGCTGGCGCGACGTCGCTCTCCCTGCCCTGAAGGCGCGCAGCATTGACGAACGAGGGGCGCGCCTGCGCGAGTTACTGTGCGACTGGGCCGCATTCTGCTTGGCAGGCAAGGCCAGAGGTCTGCTGGTCATTCTCGACGAGGTGGACGTGGACTACGCCCGCGCCGCGTGGTGGGACGTCGCGCGGCGAGAACGTCACGACATGACGCTTCGCGCACTCGGTGAACTTCGCAAACATGACGTGCCGTTGGTGGTGGCCTTCGGTAGCGCTCCTGCTGGCCCCGGTGAGGACGAGAGCATCGACGCTGTGCGCGATGTGATCGCCAAGCTGGGCCATATCGATGTCCATGAGCGGGCAAACGCGCTGGACGATGATCACCTGCACGAGTTGGCGGAACGTGTCTTCACTCTCTACAGCGACGCCTACCCAGGCGTCGTGCAGAGAATCAGTCGCAAGCAGCTGAAGGCGACCGCCGACATGCTGCTGAAGGAGCATCGGCGCCAGCTCTCGCCAGTACCGCGACGATTTGTCAGGTCACTTCTGCACTGCTTGGACCTCATTGATCTGGAGCAGGCCTCGGTAGAAGAAGTCATTAGGTCCGCGCGGAACTGACCATGGCGGAAGACGATCGCAGCTTGGTAAAGGCGCTCGGCCGGGTAGGCCCGGTGTTCTTCCGAGCGTTCTCCGAGCTCAGGCCAAGCCAGCGCGCAGCCATACCGCCAGTCCTGGCCGGGCGCAACATTCTCTTGGCCTGTCCAACCGCATCTGGCAAGACGGAGGCACTGTTTGCTCCCCTGATCGCCCGGGTGCTGGAGAGTCGATTTGAAACCGATCAGATCAGGGTGTTGGCCATCGCGCCGACGCGGGCGCTGGTCAACGACTTGTATGCGCGCCTGGCGCGCACTCTCGAAGAGATCGGCATTGCGTGCGGCCGTCAGACCTCCGATCACCGGCTGGGGGCGAAGCTGCCATTCCTGCTGATCACCACGCCCGAGTCCCTTGACTCGATGCTGGCGCGCAGAACGCTGTACGGAACTGACGGCAAGCCTGAAGGACACCTGCTCCAGGGCGTCGAGGCTGTGTTCATCGACGAGGCACACCTCTTTGACAACACTGCCAGAGGTGACCAACTGCTATGGCTGCTGGCACGGTTGCGGCGCCTTAAGCATGGTTCGTTACACGTGGGCGCCACCGCAAGCCACTCGCCCTCCATCCAAATTTGTGCTGCCAGCGCCACGGTGTCGTCCCCAGAGCATCTGGCGCTCCGTCTGCTGGGGCCAGGGGCGACGGTGGTGGCTGTTCCAGGCGGCCGCGAGTTGCTGGTGTATGACGGCAACGCAGTAGATCTTTGGTCTCCGATCTCTGACGAGGACACAATAGATACGGTCGTGGCCCGTGTGGCGATCTCAGGAGAGGGCGCATCGCTCGAAGCTCTGGCTGAATTTGCGTGGCAGGCCATGTCGCGAGACGAGGCTCGACCTGTCCGCAAGATGCTCGTCTTCGTTCCCAGCCGAAGTCTCTGCGACGAACTGTCCACTGTGCTGCGGCATTTCCTGCAGTCGCGCCGTCAGGTCGCGGTGTTTGCGCACCATGGCAGCTTGGACAAGGGAATCCGAGAAGCTGCCGAGCAGGGATTCGGTGCCGCGCGTGATGCCCTGCTGGTGGCCACCAGCACGCTGGAGGTCGGAGTTGACATCGGCGATGTCGATGTTGTGGCCTTGGTGGGCCCGCCTGCTGACACCAATGGCCTGCTTCAACGGATCGGCCGATCCGGGCGCCGGCTCGGGATCACGCGGGTAGTGGCCCTTGCTCGAAGCCCGATGGACCGGTTCGCCATGGCGAGCATGCTGCTGGCAGCCCGCGATGGCCTCTGCGACCCCGTTCGGTACGGTCGGCGTTGGTCGGTGTGCGTGCAGCAGATCGCCAGCTTCGTACGCCAGGGCCCGTCTGCGGGTCGACGTGTATCGGATGTCGTGGCTCTGGCCGCGCAAGTCTGGCCTGAGGACGGTGCAGAGGGTGCCAAGCTTGTCGTTGACCATCTCGTCGTGCAGGGGCTTCTGGACATCGGTCACGGGGGTCGTGTGACGTTCGGTGAAGACTGGCAACTCGCCTGGGACGGCATGGGCATGCATGGAAATATCGACGGCGCTGCCGCCGGTACGCCCGTAGTCGACGCGGTCACCGGTGAAACCTTGGCCCATATCCCCGCGGGCAGCCGCGTTCCCGATCGGATCTCCATCGCTGGCGCCAACTGGACCGTCAAACAGGGCAACGGCGAAATCCTGCTTCAAGGCAGCGATGCCCGCGGATCCCAAGGTGCCATCCGATACGGCTCACGCAAGGGCCCCGTGTCCCGCGCGTTCGCACGTCACTTGGCGCTGGGCCTGGGCCTGACAGACCGAGACCTGGTTTGCTACTCGCACGGCGGTGAGTCGCTGGTCCTCCACTTCGGAGGCTCGGTCTATGAACGAGTGCTGAGCGCTTTGACTGGCGCACAGCCAGTCGCCGGCCTGGGAGGCATCGCGGTTCGCGGTCCGCTGCGGCACGATCTGTCGGACCTCTGTTCAGATGCTCGTCGGGTCGAAGCGGTGCTCATGTCATGTCTAGATGACTCGCCCAGCCTGGTCGCGCCTGGACCGATGCACCGGCTGTTGCCGGCTTCGCTGCGGAATTCGACGTTTCGCGAATTGATGCCTAGCGACGACTTTTTGGAGTGGGTTCGCAACCGGCATGTGGTCGAAGTCGCTGCCGGTCAACCACTCGCGTCCCGACTCGCGAGCCTGATGACATGACGCCGCGCACGCCCACTCGGTCGTTAGCCATGAACTAGCATGCGTCACGCCGCAGGCTGCAATGATTGCTCGGTAGTCGCCTGGCAGCTCTCTGTATCTACGTCGCCAAGTCACACCAACTGACCAACCGCATGACACTCAAGACCCACTGCACCCCCCGTGACTCGGTGTTCGCTGCCGACCGTCGGGCCACCGTGCTCAGCCTGGACACCTTCCTCAAAGGCAAGGTGCATGGCGGCGAGTTCTTCGACGAGAACTACTTCACCAACGGCATGACGACGCTGGTCGACCGGGCTTTCCGGCACCTGTCGGGTACTGGCGCCGGATCTTCCGTGTTCCTGCTGTCTCAGGCGATGGGTGGCGGCAAGACCCACAGCATGATCGGTCTCGGCCTGCTGGCACGTGACCCCGAACTGCGGCGTCGTGTGCTGGCAGATAAGGACCCGGCCCCCAAGCTGGGCCGCTGCCGCGTTGTCGGCTTCAACGGGCGCAGCACTGACGCGCCTGGCGGCATTTGGGGTTCCATTGCCGAGCAATTGAACAGGGCCGACCAGTTCGCGCGCTACGTGTCTCCGCTGCTCAGCGCCCCCGGGCCCGAGGCCTGGAAGCAGTTGTTGGGCGGCGACCCTTTGGTGCTGTTCCTCGACGAACTTCCGCCTTACCTCGAGTACGCCGTCGCGGTGCCCGTTGGCAATGCCGATCTGGGCGTTGTCACCACCACCGCGCTGGCGAACCTGTTCGTGGCGGTGGCGGAGATGGACAACGTCTGCCTCGTGCTGTCCGACCTTGCGGGCACTAACTTCAGCATCGGCCAGGCCAATCTGCAAGCCGCGTTTGGGCGCGCCGTGCAGGGCATCAGCGCAGAGTCCAAGCGCATCGCGGTCCCCATCACGCCGGTCAATCCCAACGGCGACGAGCTGTACCACATCCTGCGCAAGCGGCTCTTCAAGACCGTGGCGCCCCAATCTGAGGTCGAGCGCGTCGCCGCCGCCTACCGTGACGCGCTGCGCGACGCCGCGCGCATGAACCTCACCAGCACCACACCCGAATCGCTGTACTCGCGTGTGACAGACGCCTATCCCTTCCACCCTGACCTGCGCGAACTCGTCGGCAAGTTCAAGGAAAACGACGGCTTCCAGCAGACCCGTGGCGTCATCCGCTTGATGCAGATGGTGGTGGCTGATCTGTGGAATTCACGAAAGGCCGAGGGCAAGGACCTCATCCACCCTTACGACATCGACCTCAACGTCGACGAGATCGCCTCCGAGGTTCGAATGATCAACCCGTCGTTGAGCGAAGCCATCGCACACGACATCGCCCACGGCGGCGACGCCGAAGTCGAGCAGATCGACCAAGCCAACGGCAACGCCGACGCCTCCGAGGCCGCGCGCCTGATCCTGGTGGCTTCTCTGTCCACCACCCCTGGCGCTATCCACGGGTTGCGTGAGTACCAGCTGGTGGACTGCCTGCAACGTCCGGGGCGCGATCTGTCGACTTTCAAGGCCAACGTGCTGGACAAACTGGCCACGCGGGCTTGGTACCTGCACAACTCGGCAGACGGCCGCTTGTTCTTCAAGAATCAGCAGAACCTGGCCGCAAAGCTGCGCGCCACGGCGCAATCGCTGCACGCCGAGACGGTGGACCGCATGTTGCGCGAACACCTGGAGCAGCACTTCGCCGTCAGTTTGCGCGACTGCTACCAAGTAGTGAAGGTGTTGCCGCCGCCAGATGAAGTGCAGGTTGAGCAGGAGCGCACGACGTTGGTGGTGGTGCGGCCTGGCGGGCAGGCCAACCAGCTGCCCATCTCGTCTGACTGGCAGGCGTGGTGGGAGCAGCAGCAATACAAGAACCGCGTGCTCTTCCTCACCGGTTCCCGCGACACGTTCCAAAAGGTGATCGACGCGGCGCGCCAGACGCGCGCGCTTCAGAGCATCGAGGAAGAACTGAACCAAGAGAAGACGCCGGCCGATGACCCGCAGTGGCGTGCCCTTGACGGACTGCGCGACCGAATCGCGCTGCAGTTCAGCGCGGCGCTGAAGGAAGCCTTCGACCAGATCGTCTATCCCAGCATCAACACGGCGCTGCGTGCGACCGGCGTCGACCTTGCTTTCGCCGGCAATAGCAGCGGAGAGGCAACCATCCGCAAGACGCTGGAAGGCGCACAGAAGTTCACCACCAAGATCGACGATGACGCCTTCCGTTCGCGCGCCGAGGCGCGCCTGTTCGGCAGCGCCGACACCAAGGTGGTGTTGTGGTCTGACTTCAAGCGCAATGCCGCGGTCAACACCAACTGGCCGCTGCACAAGACTTCGGCGCTCGACGACCTGAAGTCCGAGTGCGTGCGTCGTGGCCTCTGGCGGGAGGAAGGCAACCACGTGCGGCGCGGCCCTTTCCCGCCTCCAACGCCCTTGGTGGATGTTCGCGAGCTCTCGGTGGAAGAAGACGGCGACGGCCGCGCGTACCTGAAGGTGGAGCCCTTGCACGCGCCGGCCATCGTCTTCGAGACTGGCGACACCGACCCAACACCGTCGTCCAGCCCCGTGCCCACCCCGGCACGCTTCGAAGCCACGGCTCTGCGTTATCGCTTCCTGGCGCACGACCCGGCAGACCTCACGCGCATCAGCCCGGTCAAGGAATGGACTGCAAAGATTCGCCTGAAATACCAGCTGCACAACCGCGGCGACCACTTCGAGGTGGAACTGCGTGCGCTGCCGCGCGTGGCCGGCATCGCCATCCGCTACACCACGGACGGTTCGGCCCCCACCCATGTGGGCGCTGCCACGTACGACGGCACATTCCGCGTGCCGGTGGGCAGTCGCGTGGTCTGTGGCATCGCCGGGGCCAGCGATCTGGGGCTGTATTCCGAGGTGCTGCGCATCCCCATCCCACAGCCCGGCGGTACAGGCCCCAAGCTCGACGCCACCAAGCCCGCCCGGTGGACGCAACGTGCCAAGCTCGACGACGCCGGTGCTGTATGGGACTTCATTCAGCGTCTGGACGAAGCTGCCACCGTCATCGCCTTCGACCTGCAACTCACTGCCGAAAGCACCGACGGACTGCAACACGTCGAATACTCCGGCGCACTGGACGCTGGCTACACAGCCGCTTCGATGAAGACTGCCGCCGACAAGCTTCAAGAAATCGTCGGCGCCGGCGCCTTGCGCATGACGGTGGGGTCGCTCGGCTTTGCAACGGGGCAAGCCCTGCTAGATTGGCTCAAAGCCAGCAATCAGCCCTTCGACGCTTCGAAGGTGCAGCAGCAAACCTGACCATGACGAGCACCGTTTCCTCACGCACGCCCCGCACCGCAGGTGGTCGCAAGGCCATCGGCCTGGGCTTCCTTCCCGACGAAGCCCGCCATGGATTCCTGGTCGATGTGCCCAAAGGCAGCGGCCCGGGTGAAATGGTCTGCATCTCCGAACACCGCGGTGCTGAACTGGACGGCCTCGGCGAGCGCCACAGCAGTGCGTTGAACCCCACCGACGGCGCGCTGCGAGTGCTGATCGACCGCACCCGCTGGCTGGCCCTGGCACCCGCCTTCTGGGAAGACGCCAACCGTCGGCTGCGAGCCAACGGCCTGCCCGTAGCCAAATTCATCAAGAACCCGGCCAAGCCGGTGCCAATGCATGCGTCCCTGGGCAAGGAACTGTGCGTGCTGTGCTGGGCCGTGGAGGAAGCGCCACCGGCCGACATTCCCAATGCTCTGCGCAACTGGGAGGCCCTGGCACCCGAAGAACGCTGGTGGCTCTTCACCATGACCGTCGCCACCACCGGCCAGGCGCTGCAGAAGGGCGTCGGCTGGCGCAAGGCGTTGCGCGCCGCACTGGCGGACAACCCCTTCATCAAGGGCGAGGGCATGTCGCCTCGCGCACGCCGTGAACTGCTCGGCCATTCGCAGCTCTCGCTGAATCTCTGATTACCCCCCACGATGCCCGCTTTCATCGAGACCCAATTCCCCATCGCACGCCTTTCGGCCGAGTCGTACAAGGAGCGCAAGGCTGGCGCCAGTCAGACTCTCACTGGCCTGGGCAAGTGGTGGGGCCGAAAGCCACTGATCCTTGTGCGCGCGGCAATTCTGGGCATGCTGATGCCTGCCAGTGCTGACGCGAGGAAGGATCGCGAGATCTTTCTCAAAGTTCTGACGATGGATGACGATGGCACCTGGCAACGATGCAAAGGTGAGATTCCTATTGCGGCATGGCGGGAGGCTGCATCGCCTGAAGTGCAAGAGGAATTCTTTGGAGCGCGAGGTCTTCAGCACGGTATCAGCGACGAAGACAAGGAGGCGCTCTTTGCTCGAATCTGGGAGTCGCTTAGCCAAGAGCAGCAGCATGCACTGGATGCTCAGCGGCTGCGCCCGGTGCCTGACCGTGCCGAGTTCGAGGCCATGACATATGCCGAGCGGATAGTTCATTGTGAGCGCCCGGAGAACATCGAAGGCCCGTCGGATGCATCCTGGGGTGCCATCAACGCCCACCTTGGCACAACAGCTACCCGCCTGTCTGAATTGATCCAGCAATTGGGCCAACGCACCTTTGGCCACATACCGCGCGTTGGCGACAGCTTTTGCGGCGGGGGCTCGATTCCGTTTGAAGCGGCACGCATTGGTTGCGAGTCGTTTGGCTCAGACCTGAACCCCGTGGCTGGCTTGCTCACCTGGGCAAGCTTGAACCTGCTGGGTGGTGGCGCTGCTGTGCAAGACGACGTGCGCCGTCTGCAGCAGCAGGTTCTTGCGGCCGCAGATCGGCAAATCACCGACTGGGGCATTGAACACAACGATCGGGGTGAACGTGCGGAGGCATTTCTGCACTGCGTAGAGGTGAAACCCGAGGGTTGCGACTACTACATCCCACTGGCGCCCAGTTGGGTGATTACCGAGAAGTACAGGATGGTCGCAACGTGGAAGCGTGTACCGGGTTCTGATCGACTCAAGCCTGAAGTTGTAGAGGTTTCGGCTGACGAACTGAAGAAGTACAAAGCGAAGCAGGGCGCTACTGTCGTGGACGGTCGCGTGGTGGATCCATTTGACGTCAGCCGCAGTTGGTCGGTGGAAGCGTTACGCGGCGCCGACGGTCTGCGCCGCTGGACCAATGATGATGTGATGCCTCGCCCGGATGACGTCTTTCAGGAGCGTTTGTATTGCATCCGTTGGTCCAAGACCGTCATGCGCGATGGGCGTCCAAAACTGGTACGCCGCTACGCAGCGCCAGATGCATCTGATTTGGCAAGGGAAGCGCAAGTGCTGGCCCTTTTGCGGGAGCGGTTTATTGATTGGCAACGCGAAGGGTTCATCCCTTCGAAGGGTATAGAAAGTGGTTACAACACCGATCAGCCTGTACGTGAGCGAGGCTGGACACACTGGCATCATCTCTTTACGCCGCGTCAATTATTGATGCTCGGCACTGTCTGGCAGTCAGTGCCGTCACAGTCGTCTCAAATAGCTTCGGTAGCGGGCGCATTAAGCATCTGGCGAGCGACGGACAGGCTTTCTCGACTTTGTTGTTTGGACCCTCATGTATCCAAGGGCCCTGGGTCCATCGCGAACGTATTCCTCAATCAAGCTCTTAACACCCAATTCTCCTATGGCTGCAGGGCCCTTCACGGCTTAATGGACTTTTTGGTTTCAGACTTGGTTTTCCACGGCGAGTTTGCTGACCACGGAACGGTAGCAACGGCAGATGCCCGCGATCTACGTGAAATCTGCGACCTCTGGATCACCGACCCCCCCTACGCCGACGCGGTGAATTACCATGAACTGAGCGACTATCTTTCTTGCTTGGTACGACAAGCAACTGACCAAAGCATTCCCGGGATGGACACCCGATGCTCGCGCTGAGCTGGCGGTGCGCGGCGACGGCGACGACTTCCGCCGCTCAATGGTGGAGATCTACAAGAACCTCACCCGCCACATGCCCGACAACGGCTTGCAGATGGTCATGTTCACGCATCAAGACCCGGCGGTCTGGGCCGACCTCGGCATGATCTTGTGGGCGGCCGGACTCAAGGCCACTGCCGCCTGGACCATCAGCACCGAAACCGCTGCTGTCGGACTGAAGAAGGGCAACTACGTACAAGGTACCGTGTGCATGGTCCTTCGCAAGCGGATCGGCGACGAGCCCGGCTTCCTGGACGAGGTGTACCCGCTGGTGGAAGACGAGGTGAAGCGCCAGATCTCCAGCATGCAGGCGCTGGACGAAGATGGCGAGCCCAACTTCAACGACGCCGACTACCAGCTGGCCGCCTACGCGGCCGCGCTGAAGGTGCTGACGCAGTACGGCAACCTGGACGGCCGCGACGTGGAGCATGAGGTCTTTGCTGTGCGCGGCAAGGCCGAGAAGAGCGACTTTCAGGCCGTGATCGAGCGCGCGCTCGTGATCGCCTGCGACACGCTCATCCCGCGCGGGCTGGACGCCAACTGGCGCGACCTGACGCTGGCCGAGCGCTACTACCTGCGCGCGCTGGACATCGAAAGCCGCGGCGAGCGCCGCCAGGGCATGTACGAAGAATTGGCGCGCGGCTTCGGCGTCACCGACATCCGCCCTCTGCTGAAGAGCGACAAGGCCAACGGCGCACGCATGCATACCGCGAGCGGCTTTGGGGCGGCCGGCCTCGCGCCGTTGGCCGGCATGAGCGATGTCTGTGCCAGTGCGACGCTGCCGGCCCGCCGCGGCCGTGCGGCCAGCGGGGCGCCACATCCCTTCGCCGCCGCGCCGCTGCGCCACCTGCTGTTCGCAGTGCGCGAGACGGTGGCTGCGGACGAGAACCCAGAGTCCGGCCGCCAGTACCTGCGCGACACCTTCGGCCAAGGTTACTGGGCGCAGCGCGAGCGCTTCGTTGGCCTGCTGGAATGGCTGGCGCAATTGGGCAACGCGGTCGGCATGGAAGAGTGGGCAGCTGATTCCCAGGCCGCACGCATCCTGGCCGGCCGGCTGCGCAACGACCACGCCTGACGCGCAAGAGCAAGCAGGCATGTTGCGTCACTCCAGCCGCCGGCAGCGCCTCGACAGCACCGTGCTCGCTCAGCGGCTGGCCGGCGCGGTGGCCTACGACCGCATCGCCGGCTACTTCCGCAGCAGCTTGTTCGAGGTGGCGGGCGAGGCGCTGTCGCAGGTGCAGGGGCCGATTCGCATCATCTGCAATTCCGACCTCGACCCGCAGGACCTGATCACCGCCGCCGCCGCGCAGGCGGCGCTGCGCCGCAGCTGGTGTGCAGGCAAGCCCGAAGAGGCGCCTCCCGTGGCGCTGCCGCGCTACAAGGCGCTGTACGAGGCGCTGACAAACAAGCGCATCGAAGTGCGCGTGCTGCCCGACGAGGCCTTCGGCCTGATCCACGGCAAGGCGGGCGTGATCCGCCGCGCCGACGGTGCGGCCACGGCCTTCCTGGGCAGCGTGAACGAAAGCGCTTCGGCCTGGCGGCTGAACTACGAGCTGCTTTGGGAAGACGACGCGCCGGACACCGTGGCCTGGGTGCAGGAGGAGTTCGACGCGCTGTGGAACGACGCCCGGGCCATGGACTTGAGCGTGTGCCCGTTCATCGCACAGGACGTACAGCGCATCTCCAACCGCCGCGTCATCGAGCCGCCACAGTGGAAGGCCACCACCGACACCCAGACCGCGGCCGCGTCTGCCGCCGTCGAGACGCCGGTCTACCGCCGCGAACAGGGCCTGTGGCCCCACCAAAAATACTTCGCCCAGTTGGCATTGCAGCGTCACCGCTTGGGCGGCGCGAGGTTGGTGCTGGCCGACAGGTGGGTTTGGGCAAGACGGTGCAACTGGCCATGGCCGCGCTACTGATGGCGCTGGAAGACCCCGACGGCGGCCCCGTGCTGGTGCTGGCTCCCAAGCCGCTGCTGCAGCAGTGGCAGGGCGAGTTGATGGAACTGCTGCTGCTGCCCTCGGCCCGCTGGAACGGGCGCGCCTGGGTGGACGAGAACGAGCTGGAGTACCCGTCGGACGGAGTGAAGTCTCTCGGAAAGTGCCCGCGGCGCATCGGGCTGGTGTCGCAAGGCCTGGTGGTGCGCGGCCTGCCAGAAGCGCTGCAGCAGTTGCTGGCGCGCCGCTACACCTGCGTCATCGTCGACGAGGCGCACCGCGCCCGCCGCCGCAACGTGCCCAAGGTGGACGCAAGCCCGGACGAAGTGGACGAGCGGGCCGAGCCGAACAAGCTGATGGCCTTCCTGAAGCAGATGGGCGAGCGCACCAAGAGCATGCTGCTCGCCACAGCGACGCCGGTGCAACTGCATCCGGTGGAGGCCTGGGACCTGCTGGACATCCTGTCGCATGGCAACGACGGCGTGCTGGGCGGCTGGACGCGCACCAGCCCGTGGTTCCGCCCCAGCCATTGCCTGGCCGTGGCGAATGGTGACGCCATCGTGCCCACCGAGGTGGTGGCAGGGTGGCAGTACGTGCGTGACCCGTTGCCCGCCCGCGCCGAAGGGGCCGCCTTTGACCGCATCCGCCGCAACCTGGATGCGGAAGACCGCGCTTGGCAGTTTGCGCCCGAGGTGTTGGACAAACTGACGCCAGCCATCAAGCGCGTGCAACTGCAGAACGGCGTGCTGCCTGGCTATGGCGAACAGTTCAACCCGTTGCTGCGATGCATCGTGCGGCGCACACGCGGCTATCTTGAAGCCATGGTGAACCCGGCGACTGGCGACTACTTTCTGCCCAAAGTGACAGTGCGGCTGTTTGGCGAGGACACCGCCAGCGCGCTGGGCCTGAGCGGGTACCTGCGCGACGCCTACGAGGAGGCTGAGAACTTCAGCCACTTATTGCAGCAGCGTGTGCGGGGCGCCGGTTTCTTCAAGACGCTGCTGCTGCGGCGCCTGGGCAGTTCGATGGAAGCAGGGCGCAACACGGTGATGAGGCTGCTGGGCGCCGCGCCGGACGAGCCCACGGACGAAGATGACGACGACACGGACGACAGCATTGGCGCTGACGGTGGTGGCGATGATCACCTGGGCCACCGCGCCATCGCGGGATCGGACTTCAAGGACTTCACCAAGGCCGAGGTGGCCTCGCTGAACCGTTGCCTGGAACTGTTGCGCCAGGGCGGCAACAACGACCCGAAGCTCGACGCCGTACTGGGCTATCTGCTCGGCACACGGCCCGATGTGAGCGAGCGCTGGATGGCCCGAGGGTGCATCCTTTTCTCGCAGTATTACGACACCGTGCGCTGGGTGGGCGACGAACTGGCCAAGCGGCCGGAGTTCGCGGGGCTGGAGATTGGGCTGTACGCTGGCAGCAACCGCTCGGGCATCTGGAGTGCTGGCCGCTTCCAGCGTTGCGACCGCGAACTGCTGAAGGCCCGTGTGCGCGCCGGCGAGCTGAAGATTTTGTTGGGCACTGATGCAGCGTCAGAAGGTCTGAACCTGCAGCGGCTGGGCACGCTTATCAACATCGACCTGCCGTGGAACCCAACGCGGCTGGAGCAGCGCAAAGGGCGCATCCAGCGCATCGGCCAGGTGCGCAGCGAGGTGTGGATTGCAAACTTGCGCTACCGCGGTTCGGTGGAAGACCGGGTGCACCAAGTCCTCGCCGACCGCCTGGAGTCCATCCACCAGCTGTTCGGGCAGATCCCGGACACGCTGGAAGATGTGTGGGTCAAGATTGCGCTCGAGGGCGAGCAAGAGGCACGGCAGCTCATCGACCGTACGACTGCCACTCGCAACCCCTTTGATGCCAAGTACAGCAAGGTCGAAGACGCGGACTGGGAGACCTGTTCGCTGGTGCTGGACGCGCAGGCAGTAAAGGAACAACTCTCTCGTGGATGGTAGTTCGCTCGACTGGCTTGCATGCGCTCTCGCGCCTCTTGGCCAGCGAAAAAGACAAGACAGCAGGGAACGTGATGGATATCCAACCCGACAAGCAGAACCTGGATCGTACTTTTGCAACGACGGTCTATTACATCGACTTCTATCAGCGGGACTACAAATGGACGGACGAGCCTGTTCGCCGTCTGATCGACGATGTGTTCTACCAATTCGATGAGGCCTACGCCAAGCACTCAGACTTGGAACCCAAGGCCGAGAACGTCAATGCCCGCTACCCTTGGTACTACCTCAACACCTACGTGACCAACACGGTTCAAGGCCGCGTGTTCGTTGTTGACGGACAGCAGCGCCTGACGACACTGACGCTATTCCTTCTGCAGCTCTACCGCATGGCCAAGGGCTTCGAGTCGAAGACCGTGGGATGGCTGGAACGGAAGATTGCCGGCTACGCAGGTACGGAGTACGAGTTCTGGATGAACCACGTCCGCCACATCCAGGTGCTGAAAGCGCTAATGGAGGGTGCAGAACCCGCAGATGTCGCTACATCCTCCGGCGTGACAGCCGTGAACATGGTTCAGAACTTTTCGGTGATCGCCGCTGAACTAAAGCAGCGACTCAAGACAAAGCATCAGTTCGAGACCTTCGTCTACTACTTCCTGTACCGGCTGGTATTGATCAACCTGGCCGTGGAATCAACCCATGTTCCGATGGTGTTCGAGGTGATCAACGACCGTGGCGTGAGATTGAAGCCGTACGAAATTCTGAAGGGCAAGCTGCTTGGCCAGATTGACAAGCTCGAGCTGGATAACGGCGGCTACAACGAACTTTGGGAGGAGCGTGTCCGAGCCGTCAATGCCAACCGCGAAGATGAGATCGACAACTTCTTCCGCTACTGGCTGAAGGCAAAGTTCGCAGATACGCGAAAGAACGGCCAGCGCTTCGATGGAGACTATCACCGAGAGATGTTCAAGGCGGACCTGAACGTTGCTCTCAAGCTGGACCACGACGCTGCGCAGGTCAAGTCGTTTCTCAAAGGGGCGTTCAGCTACTACGCGGGACTCTACGCCAAACTGTGGAAGGCCAGTCAGCAAGAAGACGCCAAGTACCCTGCGGTCTTCTTCAACAGTTTGAACGAGTTGGACAGTCAGTACCTGCTGGTCATTTCGGCCTGTAGCGTGAACGATCCGGCTGAAGCAGAGAAGGTCCGCGTCGTGACGGAGCAGTTGGATCGGATGTTCACGTTGCTCCAGCTACAGGGCGCGTATGACAGCAATGAATTCGCCGCCAGGTTGTTTGAGATCAACGCCGACCTGAGGGAGAAGCCCGCCGATGCAATCCCAGCAATCTTCGACAAGCACCTCATGGCTGAGATCGCAGAGCGGCGAGCGACGGCGGTCAAGCAGGTCTTCAGCTACGCGCTCTTCCGTCCAATGTCGATCGACCGGCTGAATATCCGGTTCATCCGCTACTTCTTCGGGCGCGTGGAGATGCTGCTGGCGGCCGGCATGAAGTTGAAGATGAAACATGCATTGCATGAGCTGGTGACTCCACGGGGCCACAAGACTGGCTTCCACGTCGAGCACATTTTGTCGCGCAATCAGGAGAGCCTCGACTCGTTCGACAAGGACGAAGAACGCTTCGAGGTGGAGCGAAATCGACTCGGCGGCGTGCTACTTCTAAAAGGCAAGGACAACATCTCCAGCAGCAATGAGCTCTACGCACAAAAGCTGAAGTCCTACGCCAATACGCTGTACTGGAACGAGACGCTGCGCGCAGATACGTACCACAGCAAGCTCGACTTCCGAGACTTCATCAAAGAGCAGCAACTGGGCGTCAAGTTTCTCGATAAGTTTGGGCCGGAGGAGCTTGAAGAGCGGCAGCGACTGCTGTTTGAGCTGAGTGCGTTGATCTGGTCGGCGCCGAGACTGTCCGCGGCATAGTCTTGGCAGGGCGGTCGGGCCTGCCAATTGAGGGTCAAGACGCGGGCGGTGCCTGTCCAGAAGCGATGGCCGAAAGCCTCGCCCCCAGCGCGTCGAAAGCCCGGGCCTGCTCTGCTTGGCGCCGATCCTGGATGTAGATCCCGCTCATTCCTTGCTTGATGTGGTTCAGGCACTCGTTGATGACGTCATCCGAGATGCCGAGCTGACTCATGACGGTCGATGCCGTGCGGCGCAGGTCGTGCGCCGTCCAGCGTCCACCCTTGAGTGCAAGGGAACTCACGGCCTTGGTGCGGTTCGCCAGCCGCTCGTCTTCGTGACGTTGCCGGTCGGCCAGTTGTTTCCCGAACGACTTGACGCACACCGGTCCTGTTCCGCGCGAGTTCGGGAAGACCCAGGCCAGCGGCTTGCGGGTGACCGGGTCGGCTTCCCGCAGTTTGCGCAGTTCGGCAAACTGCGCCAGTGCGAACTTGCTCAGGTGGATCGTGTGCTCGCGCTGGTTCTTGGTCGTTGGCAGGAACCAGGTGCATGCTTCCTCGTCGACGAATCCAAGGTGCACGGCTCCGGACCTCTGGGCCACGTTGTGGGCGTCCACGGCCTGTTGCAGTGTCCGCTGGTTCGGCTTCGCGTCGGCCCAGACCGCACCCATCAGTTCGCCGACCCGGCACCCGGTCGATAGGATCAGCCAGAGCCCCAGCACCGTCCGTTTGTGCAGGTTCGCCGACGGGAGCTGGGTGACAAGGTCGGTCAACTCCACGATGGAAAGGACCCGGTCGCGCTTGACGTCCTTGCCACCGATCTTCTTCTTCTGGAGCAGTTCGATCGGGCTGTGCTCGATGATCTCGCGTTCGGCGGCGAACCTGAACATCTGCTTCATCTCGGCCAGCAGCACGTTGGCCGTCCGCAGCTTGCCCTCGCCCTTGACAGCATCCAGGATCGCAAGCACGTCGGCCTTCCTCACATCGACGATGGCGGCCTCTCCGAGGCGTGGAAAGACCCGACGCTCGAACTGCTCGCGCACGTACTGGCCGCCGTCCTTGCGCCCGATCCGCTTGCCGTCGCCACCCATGCGGGGTGCAAGGTCCGTCGAGGCCCACCGCTCGAACACCTGCCGGACCGTCAGCCGTCGCTGGCGCTCGAGGTCGGCTTTCTGCGCCTGGACCTCGGCATCGCGGGCGGCAGTCTCGCCAGCAGCCATCCTGGCGGCTTCAACATCGGCAAAATGCTTGCGGAGATCGCGGATGCCCGACTTGTACAGCGTCGCCCATTCGAGCGCGACAGCGCGGGCGGCCGCGACGGTCAGTCCACCCGAGGAGCCTGGTTTGGCGTAGAAGCCGATACTCAGCCTGACCTGGGCCCGATCCGGCCCCGTGTATCGGAAGTAGAAGAGCTTGTTCCCGCTGGGCGTGATTCGACCGAGGAAGGTGCCTTCGCCGCGCTGGCCGGACTCCACGAACCACTGATCGGCGTCCGTCGGATTGGAATCCATGTGCTTGCTGGTGATCTTCACGTCCGACCCCTTGGCGTCAGGCGGCCTCGGCGGATTGGGCGGTTTCCGAAGCCTACAAAAAGCCTACAACTCGATGGCTGTCAGTGTATTTCGGAAGACTTCGGTGGACGACGAAATTCTGTAAGTGGTTGATTTATAAGGATTCTAGTTTTTGAATGGACGTCATGAGTCGACAAAAAACAACATCTATTTTGCCTACGAACCAAGGGGTCGTGGGTTCGATTCCTGCCAGCCGCACCAACATTGACAAGGGTTAGCACGTTACGCGTGCTAACCCTTTCGTCTTTCTGGCCGTGCCGCGAGGCCCCGCGAGTTGGCTGTCACCCAAAAATGGCAGCGAAGAAACCGATCAGCACTAGCCCGGATATTTCACCTACCCCCGTAGAAGCGAGGACGGCATTGCCCTTTGGATGCCCGTTGATCGAGGTGTCGAATCTTGATGAACGAGCGGGCAATGCCGAAACCAAACTGTACCGAAGAAGTGGACGTGGGGATGATCGAGTTCGCCCGCCTGGGCCGACGCGTGGTGGAGGGCCGCTTCGACGGCGGCAGCATGAGCAGCGACGCTGGCGTGCTGCTGCTCGGCGCCGTTGATCGCAAGCTCGGGCTGATGGACGCAGCCGCACGCTGCATCGCCGATCCGCGCAGCCCGCTGCTGATCAAGCACGGCGTGCGCAGCATGCTGCGCCAGCGCGTGTACGGTCTGGCGCTGGGCTGGGAGGACTTGAACGACCACGGCGCGCTGCGCCAGGACGTGGCGATGCAGACGGCCGTCGGCGTGGACTTGGAGATGGCCAGCGCACCCACGCTGTGCCGGCTGGAGAAGTGGGCCGACCGCGCCACGGCGTGGCGCTTGCACCAGGTGCTGGTCGATCAGTTCATCGCCAGCTTCAAAGCGCAGCCCAAGGAGTTGGTGCTGGACTTCGACGCCACCGACAACCCGCTGCACGGCCAGCAGGAGGGCCGCTTCTTCCACGGCTACTACGACAGCTACTGCTACTTGCCGCTGTACGTGTTCTGCGGCCAGCAACTGCTGTGCGCCTACCTGCGCCCGAGCCGCATCGACGGCGCCAAGCACGCGGCGGCCATCCTCAAGCTGCTGGTGCGTCGGCTGCGTCAGGAATGGCCCAATGTTCGAATCATCTTCCGGGGCGACTCGGGCTTTTGCCGCCAGCGCATCATCAACTGGTGCGAGCGCGCTGGCGTGCACTACATCGTCGGCCTGGCGCGCAACGCCCGGCTGGAAGCCCAGGGTCGAGTACGCGCAACTGGCGATGCAGCAGCTCTACGAGCAGACCGGGCTCAAGCAACGCCTGGTGGGCGAGTTCAGCTACGCCGCACAGAGTTGGCCGCACGAGCGGCGCGTCATCACGCGTCTGGAGTGGGGTGAGCTCGGCTGCAACCCGCGCTTCATCGTCACCAACCTCGACGGGGGTGCCCAAACGCTGTACGACGCGCTGTACTGCCAGCGCGGCGAGGCCGAGAACCGCATCAAGGAGGCGCAGGTCGGCTTGTTCGCCACGCGCACGAGTTGCCACGTGATGCGCTCGAACCAGTTGCGCATGCTGCTGGCAGCGCTGGGCTATGTGCTCATCGAGAGGCTGCGCGCACTGGCCTTGCAGGGCACAGCGCTGGCGTCGGCCCAGGTCGATACCCTGCGCATCAAGCTGCTCAAGGTCGCAGCGGTGATCACCCGCAACACCCGGCGCATCCGCCTGTACCTGGCCTCGCACTGGCCCAGCGCGGACATCTTCGCCCACGCCATGCGCCAACTGCGCTCACCCTGAACTTCATCCAGCGCCTGGCCCGCGCGATGACACAAAAATGGTCCGCAACCCAAGCCGGGGTGGGGGCAATTGCCAGCCAATCAGCCCCACTGCACCTCGCGCGCCATCCAATGCCTTCGCGTGGCACTTATTGAGCGCTCCGATGGCTCGAAACCGGCGCTTCAGCCTGCACAGTGGTCGTTGCGTGAAATATGCGGGCTAGCAGCCCAACCGCCAGCGTGATCCAGGCACCTGGGTCGGTGCCCTTGAAGCTCCGGCTGAGCTGCACGAACCGCTTGGGTATGTGAAGGGTGGACATGGCGCCTCCTGCAAATGAGTGGCTGGGAGGCTCAAACTACGCGCTTGAGGCCAGCGCGTTTTGCGATGGGTCAACGCGCTGTTTCGGAGGACCACCAGCCCAGGTGGGTCGGCACGGCCCTGCAAATATGTCAAGTCCGGCTCGTGCGCACCGCGTGCCAGGCCGGCGCGCCACAATCGCGGCCCATGGGAAAGCTCTACCTCGTGCGCCATGGCCAGGCCTCGTTTGGCGCCGCCGACTACGACCAGCTCAGCCCCCTGGGCCAGCGCCAGTGCGAGCGCCTGGGCGCCTATCTGGGCCAGCGCGGTCAGCGCTTTGAAGCGGTGTACACCGGCACGCTCAAGCGCCACCGGCAATCGCTGGCCGGCTTGGCCACGGGCCTGGTTGGCCTGCCCGAAACGCAGGTCTTGCCCGGGCTGAACGAATACGACAGCGAAGCGGTGGTGCGCGCCATTCACCCTGGGGAACTCAACCACCCCCAGACACCCGAGGCCGTGCGCCAGCACTTTCGCTTGCTGCGTGAGGGCCTGCTGAGCTGGATGGCTGGCTGCTCCGCACCGGCAGGCATGCCCAGTCATGCCGACTTCGTGGCCGGCGTGGCCGATGCGCTGGCGCAGGCCCGCGCGCACGCCGATGGCGATGTGCTGATCGTCAGCAGCGGGGGCCCCATCTCGGCCGCCGTGGGCCTGGTGCTGGGCTTGGCACCGCAGGCGGTGGTGGACCTGAACATGCGCATCCGCAACAGCGCCATCACCGAATTTCACGCATCGCCCAAGCGGCATGCGCTGCAGACTTTCAACACGCTGCCGCACCTGGATGCGCCCGAACTGGCGAGCTGGGTCACCTACGCCTGAACTGGCGCAAGCACCCGTCATACCCCTGCGGGCGGGTATCCACGCACAGTTTCCTATCTTCGTAAGGGGCAAGCGCTGCGCGGCAATGACGACCGCAGGGTGCTGCCTCTCAAACCCTCAGGCGGCAGCTTGCCGCAGCTCAGGCTGCAATACCCGGCGCGCAGGTGCACGGTGCGGCGCACGGGCCGCAGCCGTCGGGGCCTCGTAGCCCGCCGTCTCCAGGGCCCAGCCTTCGGTTGCCTGTGCGCTGGCGTGCAATTGGACGTGCAGCAACTTGCCGCCCAGGCCGCGCGCCACGGCGCGCTGCACCAGGGCCTCGGCCTGTTCGGCACTGATCTGGCAGGCCAAGCGCTGCCAGCGGCGCAGCACCAGCGGGTTGCGCCAGGCGTCTTCCAGGCGCTCGCGCAGCAGTTGCGCGTCCACCGGCCGGCCACCGTCCCAGGCGCGCGGCAGCAGGCTGTGGAACAGCAACTGGTAGTCGCGGCGCAATTCCTTGCCGGGCAGCAACGCGGCCAGTTGAGCGCTGCGCGCAGCGAAACCCGGATGGGTGAGTTGCAAGGTGATCAGCGCCTGCAAGCCCTGGATGGGGTTGAGCAGGCGCAGGCGGTTGGGCGGCAGCACCAGCAGCGGCAGCGTGGCGGCCAGTTCGTGCGGCAGCGGGGTGACAAAGCTCATCAGTACCGCCATGCGGGCCCACTCGGCACTGGCCAGGCCATCGGCCGTGCCGGCACCAGCACCGGTGGTGCGGGCCTCGGCCAGCACGGCCATCGTGCGGGCTTCGTCCCAGCGCATGTTGCCCTTGGCCTGGTTTGCGCGCAGGCTCATCACTGCCAAGTTGCCAGCGGCGTAGGCGGCGTCGTTGTAGACACGGTCCACCGAGGCGTCGGTGTCGGCGCCGGTGGCATGGGTCAATGCGAGGCGGGTGACGGGGCAGCGCGCGGTGTCGATCTGGGCCAGGTAGTGCGGCGTGACCTGCACGCCCTCGAAGACGCGGCCGCGCTTCCAGGCCTGCAGGCGCAATTGCAGCCACTTGCGCACATGGCGGGTGGGCTTCAAGGTGCGGCTGCCAAAGCTGGCGCGGCCGGCCTCCCAGCCCTGGCGCACCGGATTGGCCGGCAGCAGGTGCTCGGTGGGCGGCACCAGGCCATGGTGGGCGTGGTCCCAGCCCAGCTCGAAGGCGATGTCATCTCGGCCTGGTTGGCCGCCGGTGCTGGCGGGCAGCGGTACGCGCAGCGAGGGCAGGGCGGGGAACTCGAGGGTGAGAGTGGCTTGATGTGCGGCTAGTGTCATGGTGGAACTCCGGTCGTCTTGGGTTGAAGCGCCAGGCCCTTAGCCCAGTGCATGGCTGCCAGTGTTGTGGTCTACAGGCTCATAGCGTGAGCCTGTGACAGCAAGCAAAAAGAAATTTGAGGTTATGCTCCGGGCTCATTCAGTGAGCCACCGAAGGTGTATGCATGAACCGAACCGAGCGCTTCTATCGCATCGAGCTGCTGATCAAGTCGCGCGGCGGTGTCAGTTTTGAACACCTGCAGGCCGAGCTGAACGTTTCGCGCGCCACCCTCAAGCGCGACCTGCAGTTCCTGCGCGACCGCATGGACGCGCCCATCGTCTACGACCGCTTCGACAACGTCTACCGCTTCGAGGGCGGCAACCCCACGGCGCCCAAGGGTACCCAGCATGAGCTGCCAGGCGTGTGGTTCAGCCAGGCCGAGATCCACGCCTTGCTGACCATGCACCAGCTCATCGAAGGGCTGGATGCGGGAGGCGTGCTGGGCCGCCACTTGCAGCCGCTGCTCGACAAGCTGCATGGCATGGCCGGCGCCAGCGAGAGCGAATCGCGCGAGTTGATGCGGCGCGTCAAGATCGCCAGCCCGGCACGCCGGGCGGTGCCCAGCCGTTGGTTCGAGCTGGTGGGCAGTGCGCTGCTCAAGCGCCAGCGCATAGACATGCTGTACTTCACGCGTGGCAAACAGGCCGAATCACAGCGCACCGTCTCGCCGCAGCGGCTGATCCACTACCGCAACACCTGGTACCTGGACGCCTGGTGCCACAACAGCGAGGGCCTGCGCCGCTTTGCGCTGGATGCCGTGCGCGGCGCCAAGGTGCTGGAGCAAAAGGCCAAGGAAGTTGCCATGAAGACCGTGCATGCCGAGCTGGACGGTGGCTACGGCATCTTCAGTGGCAAGGCCTTGCAGCATGCCACCTTGCGCTTCACATCCGAGGCCGCGCAATGGGTGGCGCACGAGGAATGGCACCCCGAGCAGCAGCTCAACCCGCTGCCCGGCGGCTCGCTGGAAATGCGCCTGCCCTATGCCGATGCCACCGAGTTGAGCATGGACATCCTGCGCCACGGCGCCCAGGTGCAGGTGCTGGCCCCCGCCGCCCTGGTCAAGCGGGTGGCCGATGGCTTGCGCGCGGCGGCGGCCCAATACGGCTGAGCCTGGCCAGGCAGGGCAGGGCTGGGGTGATCGGGCAATGCGCCTCGTGGCGGCGTGAACTATTTGGCGCAAACTTCAATCGATTGCAGTCCCAAAGGGACTGTACGCCCTGAGCTTGACCGATAACAAGGAATGCCCGGGTTGTGCAGGGCTTGAGGATCTCCCCGATGGCGAAGCTGTTCAAGGCCTGGCAACGACAACGCACCCCCATGACCTACCTGGCCGTGGCGGTGTTGGTGGTGGGCTTGTTGATGGTTGTGGAGGCCTTGATCGTCAACGACGCCTGGCGCGTTCGCGACGGCGAGCGTCAGAAGCTGGAGACCAGCGCGCGCTACGGCACCGAGATGAAGGCGCGCGATCTCTCGCAAGTCTTTACCGACATCTACGTAACCACCCGAACCATCGCCATGCTGCCGGCCATTCGGCGGCCCCCGGCGCACAACCGGGCTTCTGAAGACGACGATGTGGTGGACGGCCGCCGCTTCACCACCGCCGACGCACAGACCGTGCTGCAGCTCTACCAGCGGCTGGCCGATGTGCTGTCGGTGTCGGAGGTGTACGTGGTCTACGACGGCTTCAAGCCGGCGCAGGGCGAGGTGCCCTTCCTGATGTTCGACGCCGAGATGGTCGAGCGCTTTCGCGGTCCGCAGACGGCTGGCCAGGCCCAGCGGGCCCATGCGACTCACGGCAGGAACAGCCTGGTGCCGGAGGTGGAGGACGAAGAGTACGCCGAGATCCAGTCACAGCTGGCCAGGCTGCGGGCCGAGCACCCGCTTCTGCCCGTGTCGGCGCCGCGCGGCATCGCGCACCTGGTGTCGCCTCCGCTGGTCACTTGCGACAACTCGCAGTTCCCCTCTGCGGCGGCGGGCCATAACCGCGACCGCACAGGCGTGATGCTGTCGGTGCCCATCTACGACGAGCAGACAGGTGCTCTCAAGGGCTTGGTGACCAGCGTGGTGCGCCTCAATGTGCTGGAAGCCAGGCTGTTGGACTGGCCCCAGGTGCCGGTGACATCGAGCGAAAAAAGCCGCATGAGCACCCTGGGGCTGGAACGTGCCGCCTTGTCTGACTACGTGCTGTTGCGCGAAGGCAGTGGCATCGTGGTGGCAGACCGCCGCAACGAGTTGCTGCAAGCCACCGTGGCTGGCCAAGCACGCGCCGGCCTGACGATCAGCGTGCCGCTGGACGGGCTGGCAGGCGAGGCCTGGGTTTTGAAGCGCCACGTGCCGCAGGCCACCTTTGATGCCATCGAGGCCAGCGCCCGGCAGACCATCGCGGTCCGCTCGGGCATCGCCCTGGCCGTGCTGCTGATGCTGGCCGGCGTGGCGGCGCTGGTGGTGCGGCAGAGTCAGGCGGCAGCGCGCTTGCAGGAACTGGCTGATTTCGACGCGCTCACCGGTTTGCCCAACCGCCGCCAGCTCGAGCGCAGCACTGACGCCTGCCTGCGCGCCGCAGCCGAACAGCAGGGCCAACTGTCGCTGATCCTCGTGGACCTGGACAACTTCAAGACCATCAACGACGTGCACGGCCATGACGTGGGCGACGCACTGCTGGTGGAGGTGGCGCGGCGCTTTCAGAAGCAGCTCTCGGCCGCCGAAGACTTTTTGGGCCAATCCGCAGGCGCAGCCACCGGGTTGCCGCCAAGCATAGGCCGCCTCGGAGGGGACGAGTTCCTGATCATCCTGCCGCGCATCGCCGACGCTTCCGTGGCCTGCTCCATCGGCGAGATGCTGATCGCCTCGCTGGCCGTACCGGTGTTTCTGGATGGCCGCAGCATCCACGCCCATGCCAGCATGGGTGCGGCCATGTACCCCGAGCACGGCACCACGCCAGCGCAGTTGCTGCGCTGCGCCGACCAGGCCATGTACGCCGCCAAGCGCATGGACGAGAGCGCGATGGTGCTGTTCCAGCGCGAGGTGGACCAGGCGGCCATGCGTCGAATGCGCCTGACCGCCGATTTGCGCGACGGCCTGGCTCGTGAGGAGTTCGAGTTGCACTACCAGTGCGTGGTGAACGTGGCCCGCCGGCGCGTGGACAGCGTGGAGGCCCTGATCCGCTGGCGCCACCCTGAGTTGGGGTTGGTCTCGCCGGCCGAGTTCGTGCCGCTGCTGGAGCGCAGCGGCGTGATCGTGCCGACCGGCCTGTGGGCGCTGAAGAAGGCCTGCCAGCAGTTGCTGGCCTGGCGCATCAGCGGTTCGTCCATTGAATCGGTGGCGGTGAATGTGTCGGTGGTGCAACTGGCCCAGTCAGACTTCTGCACCGACGCGCTCAATGTCGTCCGCGCCACCGGCATAGACCCGCGCCGGCTCACCATCGAGATCACCGAGAGTGTGCTGATGGACAAGCCCGAGCGCAGCATCGCCCAACTGCAGCAACTGCGCGATGCGGGTGTGTGCATTGCGATTGACGATTTCGGCACAGGCTACTCATCGCTGGGCTATTTGCGCCGCCTGCCGGTGCAGGTGATGAAAATCGACCGCTCATTGCTGGTGGACGCGGTGAACCAGAATGGCCGCGCCGTGCTGATCGCCATGGTCAACCTGGCCCGCGAATTGGGGCTGGACTGCGTGGCCGAAGGCGTGGAAACGCTGGAGCAGTTTCAGCTGCTCCGCGACGTGGGTTGCCAGCGCTTGCAGGGCTACCTGTTCGCGCGGCCGCTGCCCGCTGCCGACGCCGACGCCGTGGCGCGGCGTATCAACCTGCACCAGTTGGGGTTGGGCGAGAACCTGGTGATCGAGCACAACAGCGCCTTTGGCGATCTCGACGCATGCATGGGCGCGCTCAAGGCCTGGCCAGGGGAGCGGATGCCGGGGGAGCAGGCCTGATCTGGGTCAAGGACAGCGCTGTCCTAAATGATTAGGGTTATTACCTATACGGTCCCATGTGGGGCCGTATCGAGTGGAACCCCATCATGGACATCCTGCTTCAGATCGCGATCATCCTGATCTGCCTCTTTTACGGCGCCCGCAAGGGTGGCGCGGCACTCGGGCTGCTGGGGGGCATCGGCATCGTGCTGATGACCTTTGTCTTCAAGCTCACGCCCGGCAAGCCGCCTGTGGACGTGATGCTCACCATCATCGCCGTGGTGGCGGCGTCGGCCACGCTGCAGGCCTCGGGCGGGCTGGAGGTGATGCTGCAAGGGGCCGAGCGCGTGCTGCGCCGCAACCCCAGGTACGTGTCCATCCTGGCGCCCTTCGTCACCTGCTCGCTCACCATGCTGTGCGGCACGGGCCACGTGGTCTACACCATGCTGCCCATCATCTACGACATCTCCATCAAGAACGGGATCCGGCCCGAGCGGCCCATGGCGGCGTCTTCCATCGCCAGCCAGATGGGCATCCTGGCCAGCCCGGTCTCGGTGGCCGTGGTGTCGCTGGTTGCCTTCCTGGCCAAGGCACCGGTGAATGGCCACGTGATCGACTTCGTGGGACTGCTGTCGGTCACCATCCCCTCCACGTTGGCCGGCGTGCTGGCCATCGGCATCTTCAGCTGGTTCCGCGGCAAGGACCTGGACAAGGACGAGGAATTCCAGAAGCGCATCGCCGACCCGGAACAGCGCAAGATGGTCTACGGCGACGGCGTCACCCTGCTGGGCAAGAAGCTGGCCACGGGCCAGTGGACGGCGATGTGGATTTTCATCGGCGCCATAGCCCTGGTGGCCGTGCTCGGCGCCTTCCAGAACCTGCGCCCGCTGATCGGCGGCAAGCCTTTGAGCATGGTGCTCACCATCCAGATGTTCATGCTGCTGGCCGGCGCGTTCATCATCCTGTTCACCCAGACCGAGCCCAACCAGATCGGCAAGACCGAGGTCTTTCGTGCCGGCATGGTGGCGGTGGTGGCGGTGTTCGGCATCGCCTGGATGGCCGACACGGTGTTCGAGGCGCACCTGCCCGAACTCAAGGCCCTGCTCACCGAGTTGGTGAAGACCCAGCCCTGGACCTATGCCATCGCACTGCTGCTGGTTTCCAAGCTGGTGAACTCGCAGGCCGCCGCCGTGAGCGCCATGGTGCCTGTGGGCCTGGCCATCGGCGTGCTGCCCGGCTATGTGGTGGCCTTTGCGGCAGCCTCTTACGGCTACTACATCCTGCCCACCTACCCCAGCGACTTGGCCGCTATCCAGTTCGACCGCTCGGGCACCACGCACATCGGCAAGTACGTGATCAACCACAGCTTCATTCTGCCGGGCCTGATCGGTGTGGGCACCTCGTGCCTGGCCGGTTTCCTGTTGGCCGAGAGCTTCGGGATGATTTGACCGTGCAGGCGTGGCATTCCGTTCTCGGCGCATGGCCGGCTAGCCGCTATCCGGGCAGCAAGACTGACTTCTCTTTCGATGGCGCCGGCACACATGCGTTAGGCTTGCCCGGGCCGGCACCTTGATGTGCAGTCCAAGACGCCCCCACATGCCCACGCCATCCGATTTCACCGACTCCGTGTCGTCTCGCACCATGCCAGCGCGGGGCGTGCCTTCTGAAGATGCGCTGGGTGTGGTGCTGATTTACGCGGCCTTTGCGGCGCTGTGGATCTTGCTGTCGGACCGCCTGGTGGCCTTGTTCGTGTCCGACCCCTCGCTGGTGCTCACGCTCAGCATGCTCAAGGGCTGGCTCTTCGTGGCCGTCACCAGTGCACTGCTGTACCTGCTGATCCGCCGTTTGCTGGGCTCGCAGCGCAGGTCGCCTGCCAGTCTGCGCCGGGGCGATCTGGTGCGGCCGGTGGCCGGCTGGGCGGTGCTGATCGTGTTGGTGGTGGCCGTCGGCGCGGTGTGGAGCCTGTACCGCCACCGCCAGACCCAGGAGGCGCGCCTGCAGGCCATCGCCCAGGCCAAGGGCAACGAGCTGGGCCAGTGGCTGAGCGAGCGGCAGAGCGATCTGCAGTTTCTGGGCGGCAGCCGGCTGTGGTCCGATCTGTACCTGCGCTGGCGGGAACAGCACGACACGGCCAGCGGCCAGACCCTGCGGCAGCGCCTGAAGGATTACGCCGGCTTGAAGCATTTCGAGCTGGCCGCGATGTTCAGCGCCGATGGTGAGCCGGTGCTGAACACGAGCGACGCCGAGGTGACCTTCCCGGAAGCCACCTTGCAGGCCGTCAAGCTCGCCGGGCAGGCCAGCGCGCCAGAGTGGACCCTGGTGGGCCCCTACGAAGGCGCCAACGGCCGGCTGCTGATCGACATGTTGGCGGCGCTGCCGGCGCCGGCCGGCAAACCGCATCCCGTGCTGGTCATGCGCAGCGACCTGTCGGCCCGCATGGACGAGCACCTGGGCGACTGGCCCGTGCCCACGGCCACCGGCGACATCGTGCTGCTGCACCAGGAAGGCGACCGGGTGCTGTACCTCAGCGCGCGCAACCGCGAGGCCAGCCAGCTGGATCACCTGTCGCTGTCGGCTGCCGGCGCGGCTGCGCTGGCGGTGCAACTGCTGGGCCCTGGCGCGCAGTTGGGCCAGTTGCTGGAGGGCACCGAGCCGGGTGGGCGGCGCGTGCTGGGCGTGGGCCAGCGCATGGCAGGTACCGACTGGGTGGTGCTGGCCAAGATCGACCAGGGCGAGTACCTGGCCGGCGTGTTCGTGGACCTGGCCTGGCTGGCGCTGGCCGGCCTGCTGCTCATGGGCGTGGCGGTGGGGGCCACGCTGCAGCGCCGCCAACGCCAGTTGCTGCAGGCTTCGGTGCGCGACCAGCAACGCCAGGCGCAGCAGCTGCAGGCCTTGCGCCTGTTGCAGGCGGTGGCCGACAGCTCGGACGACGCCATCTTTGCCAAGGACCTGCAGGGCCGCTACCTGTTGTTCAACCGCGCGGCCGAGCGCCTGTCCGGCAAGACCGCGGCCGAGGTGTTGGGGCAGGACGACCGCGCTCTGTTTCCGCCCGAGCAGGCGGTGATGTTGGCGGAAGTGGGTGAGCGCGTGATGCGCGAGCAGCACGTGGTCATCGCCGAAGAGCAACTCACCCTGCCCCAGGGCCCCACCACTTTCCTGGCCACCAAGGGCCCGCTGCGAGACGAGCATGGTGAGGTGATTGGCATCTATGGCGTATCGCGCGACATCACGGCAGAACGTCAGTCGCAGCATGCGCTGCAAGAGAAAGACGAGCTGATGCGCCAGGTCAGCGCCATGGCGCACATCGGCGGCTGGGGCTATGACGTGCTCACCGGCCAGGTCAGCTCTACCGAGGAGGTGGCCCGTATCCACGAGGTGGATGCCGACGCCATGCGCAGCCCTGCCAACATCCTGCACTGGTTCCAGGGTGAGTCGCGCGAGCTGGCGCGGCGGGCCTGGCGGGCGGCCATCGCCGACGCCAAACCCTATGACCTGGAGCTCGAAACCCTGACACCCCAAGGCCACCGCAAATGGGTGCGCAGCCGTTGCCTGCCGGTGGTGCAGGGCGGCCGCGTGGTGCGGCTCAACGGCTTCACCCAGGACATCACCGACCAGCGCCTGATGCGCGAAGAGCTGAGTGGCTACCGCCTGCACCTCGAAGCCCTGGTGGCCGAGCGCACGGCCGAGCTGGCCGAGGCGCGCGAGCGGGCCGAGGCCGCCAACCGCGCCAAGAGCACCTTCCTGGCCAACATGAGCCATGAAATCCGCACGCCCATGAACGCCATCATGGGCCTGGCCCGGCTGATGCGCGACGCCCAGCCCGAGCCGCAGCAAGCCGACCGGCTGCACCGCATCGAGCGCTCGGCCCAGCACCTGATGGACATCCTCAACGATGTGCTAGACCTGTCCAAGATCGAGGCTGGCCGCCTGAGCCTGGAGCAGATCGATTTTTCGCTGGACCAGTTGCTCGACGAGGTGCACGGCCTCATGCAGGCCCAGGCCAGCGCACGCGGCCTGAGCCTGGTGATGCTTGCGCCGCCCGAAGGCCTGTGGCTGCGTGCCGACGCCACGCGCCTGCGTCAGGCCCTGCTGAACTACGTGGGCAATGCCATCAAGTTCACGCAGCAGGGTTCGGTGACGGTGGCGGTACAGGTGCTGGCACAGGATGCACAGCAACTGCACCTGCGCTTTGAAGTGGCCGACACGGGCATGGGCATCGCGGCCGAGCACCTCAACCGCTTGTTCCGGGCCTTCGAGCAGGCCGACAGCTCCACCACCCGGCGCCATGGCGGTACCGGCCTGGGCCTGGCCATCACCCGTCACCTGGCCAGCCTGATGGGTGGCGAAACCGGGGTCAGCAGCGAGCCTGGGCGCGGCAGCCGCTTCTGGTTCACCGCCAGCTTGGCGCGTGGCAGCGCCCAGGCGCCCGGGGCACAGGCGGTGGCCACCGGTGAACAAGCCGCACGGGCCCTGCGCGAGCGGGCCGGCCTGCACCGCGTGCTGCTGGCCGAAGACAACGAGGTGAACCGCCAGGTGTTGGTGGAGCTGCTGCAGGGCGTGGGCCTGCAGGTGGAGAGCGTGGCCGACGGTGCACAGGCGCTGCGCCAGGTCTCGCCCCAGCGCCACCACCTGGTGCTGATGGACTTGCAGATGCCGGTGCTCGACGGCCTGGCCGCCACGCGCCAGATGCGCCAACAACCCGAGCTGGCCGGCCTGCCCATCGTGGCGCTGACGGCCAATGCCTACGACGAGGACAAGGCCGCCTGCCTGGCCGCCGGCATGAACGATTTCATCGGCAAGCCGGTGAGCCCCGAGGCCCTGTACCGCTGCCTGCTGGCCTGGCTGCCGACTGAGGCCGCTGCGGCGCCGCAGACCGCAGCGGCGGCGCAAGAGGCGTGGCTGGACCGGCTGGGTCGGGTGGACGGTCTCGACACCGCGCTGGGTCTGCAAATGGTGGATGAAGACCCGGCGCTGTACCGGCACGTGCTGGGGCTGTTCATGCAGAACCACGGGCCCGAAGTGCAGGCCCTGCGGGTGGCCGCTGGCGCGGGCGATGTGGCCACCCTGCACCGCCTGGCCCACAGCCTCAAGGGCGTGGGCGGCACCATAGGCGCGCAGCCGCTGACCGAGCGGGCGGCCGCGCTGTTGGTGGCTGCGCGAGCCGCGCCGGCCGGCACCGAGACCTGCGCCGCGCTGGCGCAGGCCCTGGCAGATGAGCTGCAACGCCTGTTGGCCGGCCTGCTAGGCTGCAGCTTGTGAGCACCAACCACCCCGAACCCTTGGCGCGCCCGACCGCGCTGCCCACGCCCGACATGGAGGGCGTGGACGAATCGACCTGGCTGGACGTGATCCACAAGATGGACGAGGTCTATTCGCAACTGGTGGCCGACGAGATCGCGCTGGAGCAGAAGAACGCCGAGCTGGAGCAAACCCAGCAGTTCATCTTCAGCCTGCTCACCGCCATGAGCGACGTGCTGGCCGCCTGCAACGAGGCCGGCCAGATCGAGGAAACCAACGCCGCGCTGTGCGAGCTGGTGGGCCGCCCCGATGCGCAATTGCGCGGCACGCCGCTGGCCCTGCTGACGGCCGACGAGCATGGCGCTGCGCGCATACGCCATGTGCTGGACACGCCGGCCCTGCAGCGCAGCGGCACCGTGGTGGAGGTGGAGCTGCTGGACGCCCAGGGCCAGCGCGTGCCGGTGGACTTCAATTGCACGCCGCGGCTCGACGCCAATGGCCGCCGCGTGGGCCTGGTGTTCGTGGGCCGGCCCATGGGCGAGATCAAGCGCGCCTACCACCAGCTGCGCGAGGCGCACGACGCGCTCAAGCGCACCCAGCAGCAGCTGCTGCATTCCGAAAAACTGGCCTCGCTGGGTCGCCTGGTGGCTGGCGTGGCGCACGAGCTGAACAACCCCATCAGCTTCGTGCTGGGCAATGTGCATGCGCTGCGCCGCTACACCGAGCGTTTGCGCACCTACCTGGACGCGATGCACCGCCAGCCGCAAGGCGACGAGCAAAACGCCTTGCGCGCCAAGCTCCGCATCGACCACCTGCTGAGCGACCTGCCCTCGCTGATGGAGGGCACGCTGGAGGGGGCCCAGCGCACGGCCGACATCGTCAACGGCCTCAAGCGTTTCTCGGCCGTGGACCAGGGCGAAAAGACCGAGGTGGTGCTGAACGACGTGGTGGAGCGTGCCATCCATTGGGTGCGCAAGGGCACGGCCCCCACCTTCAACGTGCAATGGCAACCCGGCCCGCCCTGCAAGGTGCTGGGCAGCCCGGGGCAACTGCTGCAGGTGCTGATGAACCTGATCCAGAACGCCTACGACGCCGCCGCCGCCCAGCCCGGCGTGCCGCCCAGCCTGTGGATCATTGGTGCGGTGGAAGGGGCGAACGTGGTGCTGAGGCTGCGTGACAGCGGCGCGGGCATCGCCCCGCAGCACATGGGCCATCTCTTCGACCCCTTTTTCACCACCAAGCCGGTGGGCAAGGGCACCGGGCTGGGGCTGTCCATCAGCTACGGCATCGTCGATCAGCACGGCGGTCATTTGAGTGCCGACAACCACCCGGACGGCGGGGCCTTGTTCACGCTGGAGTTGCCGCTGCTGGTCGTTTGACACGGCTTCGCGGGAATGACGGGGAGGGGGCTGGCCGGCAGGGTCTGCAAGATGCTCCAATGGCGGCTACTTCTGCAGTCACCCTGTTGATCATGACCCTTCGATCCGCTCTCACGTTCTCCGTGGCCCTGGTACTGAGCCAGCTTGCAAGCAGCCCGTCTGCCCAGGCCCAGTCCCCTGCCAAGCCCCAGCCCATCCGCATTGGCCTGATCCTGCCGCTCACCGGGGGCTCGTCCGACATGGGCAACAGTGCCCGGGTGGGCGCCCAGGTGGCCGTGGACGAGGTGAACGAGGTGGGCGGCTACCTGGGCCGGCCCTTCGAGCTGGTGGTGCGCGACGACAAGGCCACGCCCGACGTGGGTCTGCACTGGGCCGAAGAACTGGTGACCCAGGAAAAGGTGCTGGCCACCATCGGCTACTGCAACACCGGCGTGGCCGCCAAGGCGCTGGACGTGTTCCAGAAGAACAAACACGTGCTCATCGTGCCCTGCGCCACCGGCACCGTGCTCACCGCCAAGTACCCGGCGCGCGAGAGCTATATCTTCCGCACCTCGGCACGCGACGAATTGCAGACCGAGTTCCTGGTGGCCGAACTGGCCAAACGCAAGCTCACCAGGCCTGCGCTGATGGTGGACAAGTCGGGCTACGGCGACGCTGGCCTGGCCGACCTGCTGCTGGCACTGGAAAGGCACAAGATCAAGCCCGCCATCGTGGTGCGCTTTGCGGTCGGGGCCAAAACCCTGATCGACGAAGTCAACCAGGCCAAGGCTGCCGGAGCCGATTCCATGATCGGCTGGACCGTGGGCCCCGAATCGGGTGTGCTGGCCGCCGCCCGCGCCGAAACCAAATGGAAAGTGCCGCAGTTCGGCTCCTGGTGCCTGTCGCACCGCTCGGCATTCGAGACCTCCCGGGGCGCCGTGGAAGGCACGATGAGCGTGCAGACCGTGCTGCCCAACAATTTCCTGGAGCGCAACGCGGCTTTCCGCCTGCACTACCGCAAGCTCTCCAACGAATCGCCCATAGGCTCGATGATGTCGGCCGCCCAAACCTACGACGCCGTGCACCTGCTGCTGCGCGCCATGTTCGTGGCCAGGCAAGACCTGAGCGGCCCCGCACTCAAGCACGCCCTTGAGAACCTGCCCAACCGCTACGCCGGCGTGGTCAGCAACTACCAGCGGCCGTTCTCCAGCGACGACCACGACGCCGTCTCGGCCAACATGCTGTGGCTGGGCACCTGGCGCTATGGCGAGCGCGACTACTACTACCCCGAAGACGCGCGCCGGGCCACCGTCATCCGCCAGAAGGAAGGCCAGGCGCACTGAACCGCGCACCCGGTTGCGGCGTACCGCAACCACCCGCCAGGCGGGTGCTCAGGCCGCTTCGGAGCGGCCGTGCGCTGACCTGAGCGGCGGTGCGCTGGCGGGCGCGGTTGGTGGCGTGGCGATGGGCCGGCACTGCGCCTGTTTCTCCAGCCAGTAGGCGATGTTGCCGGTGACGACGATGGTGCCCGACACCACCGCCGACGCCGCGCCCACCGCGCCGGCCATCACCACCAGGGCCACACAACCCTCGTTCTGGCAACCGTGGATGGCGGCCACCTGCACTTCTTGCAGCACCATGTGGCGGGTCACCGTCTGGCAGGCCGCGTCGTAGACCTGGGTGGTGCGCGGCACGAACACGCAGGCCTGCAGGCTGGCCAGCAGGGCCACCAGGCCGGTCAGGGTGCTGCAGCGTTGTGGGTTCATGGGGATCCAGTCAAGTGGGCATGGGCGCGCGTTGCATCAGCCATTCGTCGCGCTCAATGTCCCGCAGGGCCACCGCCTCGGCCGATGCGGTCGTGAAGCCCAGGCGTTGCAGCAGCCGCAGCGAGCGCAGGTTCTCGCGCTTCAAGACCGCCCACAGGCCCTCCACGCCGTACTGGGCCACCAGTTCGTCCAGCATGGCCGCCACCGCCTGCGTGGCCAGGCCACGGCTCCAGTGGGCGCTGGCCAGTTCGTAGGCAATGTCGGCCTGGCCACCCTGCAGCACGGTGGCCTGCACGCTACCCACCAGCTCACCCGTGGGCAGGCGCAGCACCCAGTTCAACCAGACTTCACGGCCATTCGGCGAGCCCCGCGTGGCCAGGTCGGCGTAGTGCTCGCGCAGGTCTCGCACCGAGAGCGGCGGCTCGCGCTCGAACTCGTACAGCGCCGGGTCGCTGAGCACGCCAAACATCGCCACCGCGTGCTCGGGCAGGAGGGGTTCCAGGGTGAAGCGTTGGCAGGTGAGGGTGCGCATGGGGTGCCGGGTGCTGAAGGGGTCACTGTATAGGACGCCTGCCCTCTCAAGCGGCCGCAGTCCTGGCCGATATCCCACCTGAGACCCCCACTTTCCACAGGCTAGGGGTGGGGCCACCTGTGCTTTCTCCTTGCTCCACGCCATGAAATCTGACCGACTCGGCCTGACCATGATCGGCGCCACGCTGGGCGTGATCGCGCTGATCCTGCTGGCGGTGTTTGTGCAGCAGTCGCGCCAGCACGAGCGCCAGCTGCAGGCCCAGGGCAACAGCCTGGCCCGCGCCTTGGCCAGTGTGCCTGTGAAAGAGCTGGCCCCCTCGCCCGAACGCCCCGGCATGCTGCGCACCCTGGTGGGCCTGCAGCGCCGGGCCGACCTGGCCTATGCGCTGTGGCAATCGCCCCAGGGCGGCGCGCTGGCCGAGGTCTCGGCCCCCGGGCTCACCGCGCCGCAGGCACCCCTGCCCAGCGAGCCCGCACACTGGTTCGGCCAGCGCGAGCTGCGGCTGCCCGACGACAACACCCGCATCCTCGAATTCCACGCCCCGGTGATGGACCAGGGCGCGCTGGCCGGCTTTGTGCGCCTGGGCTACCGGGCCGAGGGCTGGGGCATGGACGCCTCGGCGCTGTCCTTCCAGGCCGTGCTGGCGCTGCCCATCTTCTTGCTGGCGCCGCTGTTCTTTGTGCTGATACGGCGCGAGATGCGGCCACTGGCCCAGCTGGGCCAGCGCATGCACGATGTGTCGGCCCGCTTGGGTGAAGGTTTGGGTGATGAAGTGCTCGCCCCCAGGGTGCAAGGGGCCCAGCTCGATGACTTTGTGCGCCGACTGGGCGAGTTCCTACAGCGCACCGAGGGCCGCATGCGCGAGCTGGAAAGCGAGCGCATGGACACCGTGGCCTCGCAGCGCCTCATCAGCTACAAGCGCAACCGCGTGGAGGCGGTGCTGCACACCCTGCCAGAGGGCGTGCTGGTGCTGGACGGCCAGTGCACGCCCACCTTTGCCAACGCCAAGCTGGAGCCGCTGCTGGGTGCCACGCCCGAACAGATCGTGGGCCAGCCACCGCCCCACTGGTGCCGGCAGCCCGAGGTGCTGGCCTTTCTGCTGCGCCAGCAGGGCTTGCAGGGCGATGCGCTGCTGCGCCCGGCCAGCGCCGACGTGAGCGTGAACGGCGCGGTGCCACGCCATTTGCAACTGGTGAGCTACCCGCTGTTCTCGCCCACCGACACGGCCCAGCTGTTCGGCACCCTGGTGGTGGTGCGCGACGTGACGCAGGAGCGCCTGGCGCGCGACGCCGGGGCCGAGTTCGTGGCCAGCGTCTCGCACGAACTGAAAACCCCGCTCAACACCCTCAAGGCCTACAGCGAGTTGCTGATGGACGCTGGCGGCGACGAGGCCGTGCGCGTGGAGGCCGTGAACGTGATCCACGCCGAGGTCGACCGCATGGCCGGCCTGATCAACAACCTGCTCAACATCTCCAAGTTGGAGACCGGCGCCATTGCGCTGGCCGCCGCCCGCGTCAACGTGCACGATCTGCTGGCCGGCGCCTTCGAGGCCCAGCGCCAGAACGCCGTGGGCAAGGGGCTGAAGTTCCGCATCAACGTGCCGGTCAACCTGGGCCTGGCCGCACTGGACAAGGACCTGATGCGCATCGCCGTGAACAACCTGCTCAGCAACGCCATCAAGTACAACCGCGACGGCGGCGAGGTGGTGCTCAGCGCCCAAGAAACCGAGGACGAGCACCTGGAAATCCGCGTGCGCGACAGCGGCATCGGCATCTCGCCGGCCCAGGCCGCCCGCGTGTTCGACAAGTACTTCCGCGCCGACGACCCCGAGGCCAGCAGCCGCAGCGGCCACGGCCTGGGCCTGTACCTGGTGCGCCAGATCGTCGAGCTGCACCACGGCAGCGTCACCCTGCAGAGCGAGCCCGGGCAGGGTAGCGAATTCTGCATCCGGCTCAAGAAACTGCCGGCCCTGTACGAGGAGGCCATAGCCGCATGAAAACCGTACTCATCGTTGACGACGAGCCCCATGTGGCGCGCGTGCTCAAGCTCACGCTCGAGCGCGCTGGCTACCGCGTGCTCACCGCGCCCGACGGCGAGACTGGCCTGGCGGCCGTGCTGGCGGCACCGCCCGACGCGCTGGTGACCGACATCCAGATGCCGCGCATGGACGGCCGCGCCCTGGTGCAGGCCGTGGCCGAACAACTGCCCCAGAGGCGCTTTCCCATCTTCGTGATGACCTCGATGACCGCCCGCGAAGAACGCGACTGGGTGCGCAAGCTGGCCCATGTGCAGTTTCTGGAAAAGCCGCTCAGCCCGCGGCAACTGATCGTCGAACTGGCCCAGGCCCTGCAATCCATGACCGCAGCCTCAGGAGAACCCCATGTCTGACGCCATGCTGCACGAGGTGGCCTTTGTGCGTTACCACCGCTGGCTGGCCCGCGCGGCCGGTAACCCTGTGCCCCTGGTGGTGTGCAACGCCGCCGGCGAGCTGGTGTGGTGCGACGAGAGCGAGGCCGCCACCGCCCTGGTGCAGGCCATGATCGACCTGCGCCACACGGGCTTCGACTGGGCCTTTGCCGGCGGCGGCTTTGCCAGCCACGTGCTCGCCAACGGGCAGACCCTGTTGTACCGGCCCATCGACGGCGCCAGCGCCGTGGTCGGCTGGCTCGCCACCTGCGTGCCGGCCTACGCCCCGGGCGCCGAACCCGCCGCGCTGGATGCCCTGGCCGAGTGCTTTGAGGACATGGCCGCCAGCATCGCCGACGAATGCCGGCTCAAGACCGACCTCAACGGCATGACCGAAGAGCTGGCCGAACGCTACGAAGAGCTGCACATGGTCTACGGCGTGGACCAGCACGTGCGCCAGCACGGCCACCAGGAAGAACTGTTCGACCGCCTGCTGCAAAGCTGCGCCCAGCACCTGGACATCGACGTGGTGGCCTTTGTGCGCCCGGCCAAGAACCAGTGCGTTTCAGCCGAGCAACTGAGCGCGCCCATCCACAACCTCGACCTGGTGCTGGTGGAACTGCGCGGCGATCTGTTCCGTTTCGTGCAGGCCACGCGCGATGCCGTCATCCTCAACGCCGCCGACGACCCGCGCCGCGCCTATGTGCTCACCGACATGCCCTACAAGGTGCTGGCCTGCCCGGTGCGCTGCACCGACCAGATCGACGCTGCGCTGGTGCTGCTGAACCACGCCCACAAACCCGACTTCACCAACGGCGACCGGCGCCTGGCCGAGGTGCTGGCCAACCAGCTCAGCAGCCTGACGCAAACGGTGTCGCTGATCCAGCAGCTGGCGGGCTTCAACCAGCAGATGGCGGCGGCCCTGGTAGAGGCGGTGGAGGCCAAGGACCCCTACACCCGCGGCCACAGCGAGCGCGTGCACCACATTTCCATGGAGATAGGCCGAGCGCTCAACCTCTCGGAGCGCGATCTGGAGAACCTGTTCTGGGGCTCGCTGCTGCACGACGTGGGCAAGATCGGCATCCCCGACGCGGTGCTGTGCAAGCCGGCCCGGCTCACCGCCGACGAGTACGCCTTCATCAAGGTGCACCCCGAGCGCAGCTACGAGATCCTGCGCCACATCGAGTACCTGGCCGATGCCCTGCCCGGTGCCCGCCATCACCAGGAGATGTGGGATGGCGGCGGCTACCCGCACGGCCTGAAGGGTGACCACATTCCGCTGGCGGCGCGCGTCATCGCCGTGGCCGACACCTACGATTCCATCACCAGCTCGCGCGCCTACCGCGCCGGCCGCAGCCACGAAGAGGCCATGCGCGAGATCAACCGCGTCAGCGGCAAGCAGCTCGACCCGAGCATCGTGGCCCTGTTCAACTACCTCTGCGAGGCCGAGCCCGAGTGGCTGCTGCGCTTCAGGATCCGGCGCGAGCCGGCACTGGCCGACCATGGTTGAAGCCATCGCCGCCAGCCGCGTGGGGGCGATGACCTACCTCTCGCCCGCCGGCCCGCTGGTGGGCGATGCGGCACTGGCGGGCCTGCGCACCTCGCTCGCCACCTGCCAGGCGGCCAACCAGGTGCATGTGGTGCTGGACCTGGCCCGCGTTGGCACGCTGGCCGGCCAGGCGCTGGAGGCACTGCTGGAATCCAGCGCCCGGCTCACGGCCCTGGGCGGCCGGCTCGAACTGGTCAACCCCAACCCGCTGGTGCGCACACTGCTGCGCATCACCGGCTGTGCGGCCCGCCTCTCGGTGGCCAGCCTGGACGAAAGCGAGCAGGATTTGCGCGCGCCACCGGCAGCCACCCGCCAACGCCTGGGCGACATGCTGCTGCAGCGCCAGTTGCTCAGCGCCGCCCAGCTGCAAGAGCTCAGCCAGTTGCAGAAGGAAAGCGGCCAGCGCGTGGGCCAGATCGCGCTGGACAAGGGCTGGGTGAAAGAGGCTGATTTGCAGCGCGTGCTGGGCGAGCAACTGGGCGTGCACTGCGTGGAGCTGCGCGCCGGCCTGTACGAGCGCGACGCAGCGGCATTGCTGCCCAAGGCGGTGGCGCTGCGCCTGCAGGTGCTGCCCCTGGTGAAGGTGCACAACACGCTCACCATCGCCACCAGCGACCCGCAGGCCGTGCCGGTGTTCGACGAGGTGGCGCAAATCAGCGCCTGCAAGCTGCGCATCGTGCTGGCGCGGCGCGACGACATCCTGCGCCACCTGCACGAGGCCTACGAGGGCGGTGACTACTCGGCCGAGCTGCTGGACAACCGTGCCGACGACCTGGAGCTGATCGAGAGCCAGATCCCCGACGACTACACCACCATCGACGAGATGGCCGGCGCCAGCCCGGTGATCGCGCTGGTGAACGGCCTGATCCAGCGCGCCATCCGCGACAAGGCCAGCGACATCCACATCGAGATCGCCCGTGGCCGCTCGCGGGTGCGCTTTCGCGTGGACGGCGTGCTCTACCAGGTGATGACGCCGCGGGTGGAACTGCACCCGGCCATCGTTTCGCGCCTGAAGGTGATGGCCAACCTCGACATTGCCGAGCGCCGCCTGCCGCAGGACGGCCGCATCCAGGTGGCCACGCAGGGCCGCACGGTGGATTTGCGCTTCTCGTCGCTGCCCGGCATCCACGGCGAAAAGATCGTGCTGCGGGTGCTGGACAAGAACCAGTCGATTCTGGAGCTGCCCAAGCTGGGCATGAGCGAGGCCAACCTGGGCGACTTTCGCCACCTGCTGGCGCGCAGCCACGGCCTGGTGCTGGTCACCGGCCCCACCGGCAGCGGCAAGACCACCACGCTCTACGCGGCCATCAACCATTTGAAGAGCCTGGAAACCAACATCGTCACCATCGAGGACCCGGTGGAATACCAGCTCGACATCATCAACCAGAACCAGGTTAACGAAGCCATCGGGCTCGACTTCGCCCGCATGCTCAAGCACGTGCTGCGGCAAGACCCGGACGTGGTGATGGTGGGCGAGATCCGCGACCGGCAAACGGCCGAGATCGCGGTGCAGGCTTCGCTCACCGGCCATTTGGTGCTCTCCACGCTGCACACCAACGATGCCGTGGGCGCGCTCTCGCGCTTGGCCGACATGGGCGTCGAGCCCTATCTGCTGGCCTCGGCCCTGGCTGGCGTGGTGGGCCAGCGCCTGGTGCGCCAGGTGTGCCCGGCCTGCAAGACCAGCTTTCTGGCGCCGCCCGAGGTCATCGCCAAGCATGGCTGGCCCACCGACGCGCCGGTGCGCCTGGTGCGCGGCAAGGGCTGCAGCGAGTGCTACGACTCGGGCTACAAGGGCCGGCTGGGCATCCACGAGCTGCTGGTGGCCGACGAGGGCCTGCAGGCGCTGATCGTCAAAGGGGCAGGGCGCGACGAGCTGCAGGCCTATGCCCGCCAGACCGGCCGGCGCAGCCTGTACGAGGACGGCGTCTCGCGCGCGCTGGAAGGCCGCACCACGCTGGAAGAAGTCTCGCGCGTGATCCACGCGGCCTGAGTTCGCCATGGCCATCGACTTCTCCAGCCATCAACCGCCCGTAACGCGCACCCCGGGCCCCACAGCCGCCTGGCGCACCCAGCTCGACGCCTGGCTGGCGCCGCGCGTGGGCCTGCGCGAGCGCATGCTGTTCACCGAGCGCTTGCTGCTGCTGCTGGACACCGGCGTGAGCCTGCACGAGGGCCTGCGCGAGCTGCGTGCGCAAGAGACACACCCGCGCGTGGCGCTGGCGCTTGATGCCTTGCTGGCCACCATCCTCGAAGGCCAGCCGCTCTCGGCGGCCATGGCCCAGCAACCCGGCATGTTTGACGCCACCTATGTCAACCTGGTGGCGGCGGGCGAGCGCGGCGGCTTCCTGCCTCAGGTGCTGCAGCAGTTGCTGGAGCTGGACGAAAAGAGCGACAAGCTGCGCACCATGCTGGGCTCGGCGCTGTCCTACCCGGCTTTTTTGATCGTCTTCTCGATGGCCACCATCATCTTCGTGCTGGTGGGCGTGTTCCCCAAGTTCACGGTGCTGTTCGAGCGCATCCACGACGACCTGCCCTGGACCACCCGGGTGCTGATGGCCGCGTCCGACAGCCTGCGCGGGCACTGGCCGTGGTGGCTGGGCGGGCTCACGCTGGGGCTGGTGGCGCTCATCGTGTGGTTGCAGCGCCCGCTCACGCGCGGCCGCATCGACGGCCTCAAGCTGCGGCTGCCAGGCGTGCGCAGCCTGTTCACCAAGATCTACCTCAGCCAGACACTGCGGGTGATGGGCATGTCGCTGGCGCATGGCGTGCCGCTGGTGGACGCGATACGCGCCTGCCAGGATCTGGTGGGCAACAGCGTGTTCAGGCAATTCATGGTGGATCTGCGGCTGCGCGTCACCGAAGGTTCGGGCGTGGCCCTGGGCTTCAGCCAGGCCAGCTTCGTGCCGCCCATGGTGCAGCAGATGATCGCCACCGGCGAGAACACCGGCAGCCTGGCCAAGGTGATGAGCCGCGTGGCCGATTTCTACGACCGCGAGCTGGCCCGCCAGCTGGCCCTGGTGTCGCGCCTGGTGGAGCCGGTGATGTTGCTGGTGATGGGCGCGCTGGTGGGGCTGATCGTGGCCTCGCTGATCCTGCCCATCTTCAAGCTCAGCCGGGCGGTGCATTGACCGAGGCAAACAGACGCGGCGGGCATGTCAACAAAGCGCGCTCACGCGCGCCGCCACAGCATGAGCCAGCACCGGCTGGCCGTCTGGCGCGGGGGCACCCGAAACAGGGCGCGAAATTTTTGCAATGCACCGAATGGCCGTCCGCAATGGTTCACGCAACGGGCTGCCGGATGCCCTCAAGTCTGCCGGCCAGGCTGCCGATAGTCCCTTCAGTCACGCCTCGAACGCCCAGAGCCCCACAGGAGAGTTACATGCCCATGTCACCGCGCACCCTTGTTCAGCGAGGTTTCACCCTGGTGGAACTGCTGATCGTCGTCATCATCCTGGCCATCCTGGCCGCCATCGTGATCCCGCAGTTCAGCAGCGCCACCGATGACACCAAGGAGGCCGCGCTCGACGCCAACCTGGGCGGCCTGCGCAATGCCATCGAGCTGTACAAGGCCCAGCACAGCACCTACCCCGGTGCCACGGCCACCAACGCGGGCGGCACCTGCACCACCAAGGGAGCGGCCACGGTGGCCGGCGCGCAGGCCTTCATCGACCACATGACCATGTACTCGGATGCGCTGGGCAACACCTGCACGGTGGGCGATGCCACCAACTACAAGTACGGCCCCTACCTGCGCAAGGCCGTGCCGGTGGACCCGTACATGCAGAAGGGTTCGGTCGCAGCCGAGATCGTCTTCACCGCCACCGGCACACCCGCAGTGCCGGCAGCGGCCACCGGCGGCTGGTCGTACGACAGCAAGAGCGGCCAGATCTTCATGAACAGCAACGCCAACGACAGCAAGAGCCGGGCCCTGTCCACACACTGACCCCGGCGCGCAGCAGCGGAGCGTCTTGATCATGGGCCAGGCCCTGGCCAGTCGCGTTGCGGGGGGCTACACCCTCGCCGAGACGCTGGTGGTGGTGAGCCTGCTGGCCGTCATGGCGGCCGTGGCCCTGCCCAGCCTGGGGACGCTGGACCTGCAGCGCCTGGACGTGGCGGCGGCCGAGGTGCGCAACGCCCTGCGCCTGGCGCGCAGCGAGGCCATGCGGCTGAACACCAATGTGCTGGTGGACATGGGCTCCGCCGCCGGGCACGTCAAGCTCTACAAGGGCAGCTGCGGCGCCAGCAGCACGGCCATCATCGACCCCCGCTCGAAACGGGCGTTCGACGTTGACGTTGCCGGTGGCCCCTACTCGGGTGGCGTCACGCTCACCCCACAGTTCATGGCCGCCGGCACGGCCTACAACGGCCTGGTGTTCGCCAGCAGCGGCGTGCCCACCGACGTGTGCCAGTTGCCTGCGGCGGCCAGCCAGGGTGCACCGCAGGCGGGCAGCCAGGTGCTGCTGTCCTACGGCGGCAGCCAGCTGGCCGTGGCCATTGCCCCCGCCACCGGCCGGGTCTGGGGGCCGTGATGCGCCGCCAGCTCGGGTTTGCCTACGTCGAGGCCCTGGTGGCCACCGTGCTGGTGCTGCTGGCCCTGGTGCCCATGCTGGACACGCTGGCCAACGCCACGCTGAACAGCCAGGCCCTGGCCGACGCCGCCACGCGCGATGCCCGCTTGCGCACCAAGACGGAAGAGGTGCTGTCACTGCCCTTTGCGGTGCTGAACGCCGAAACCTATGTGGCCGGCGCCAACACCCCCAGCGCCGTCAGCGCAGCCCTGTCCGACCCGGTGGGCACGCCGCGCCGCATCGTCATCGTCTACCGCTGGGACGGCAGCGCGCTCACCGCCGGCGATGTGGGCCTGGTGCGCGTGCGCGTGGCCTGGGAGGGCGGTGGCCTGGGGCTGGAAGTGCTGAGGTCCAAATGGTTCTGAGCCCGCCCCCACGCCCGGCCCGCGCCCAGCGCGGCATGACCCTGGTGGAGGTGCTGATCGCCGCTGCGGTGGGCGCGCTGCTGCTGGCCGCGCTGGCGCCGGTGGCGCGCCTGGGTGGCCAGGCCAGTGCGCCCCTGCGCGACACCAGCGAGGCGCTGTACCAGGGCCGGTTCGCCCTGCAGCGCGTGGCTGCGGCCGCCGCCGCCACGGCGCCGGCCGCCGTGCTGCCGCCGCCGGCCAAGAGCAGCGGCAACTGGTTTGGCACGGTGATGTTCTGCGTCAATGCCACGGGCAGCCTGGTCGAGACGACCCCCAGCGACACCAGCTGCAGCGGCAGCACCGTGATTGCCGAGCGCGTCAGCGCCTTCAGCGTGGCGGTGCCGGCCACGGCAGGCGCCAGTGACGGTGAGGTGGCCGATGTGAGCCTCACCCTCACCGGGCCGGGCGGTGGGGGTGCCATCACGCTGGGCGAGCGCATGCGCCTGGGCGGGGGCACGCTGTGAGGCCATGGCCCGCACGGCCCCGGGCCATGGCCGGCTTTGTGCTGCTGCCCGTGGTGCTGCTGCTGGCCGTGGTGGGGGCCACGGCCTGGCTGGCCAACCGCGAGCTGGGCCTGAACGCCGACATGGCCAGCCACACGCTGGACCGCGACAAGGCCAGGCTGGCGGCCGAGGCCGGGCTGCAGCGCGCCGTCGTGCAGATGCACAACACCGGTTGCGCTGGCATCTACCCCACCATCCTCACGCCCGTGAAGGACTCAGCACTGGACGGCGCCAGCTACAGCGCCTGGGTCTATACCCCGGGCAGCCTGATCCCCAGAGGCTCACCCGGCACGATCACGTCCACGGGCACCTATGGCAGCACCACCGTCACCATCAGCCGCGCCAACGTGCCCATGCACCAGGCCACGTCGGCAGCGCTCACGCTGCAGCCCGGCGCCACCGGCGTCGACACCTACCTGGGCGTGAACAACGGCACCAACTACGGCAACCAGACCACCCTCAACGCCGTGGCCGGCCAGTCGTGGCCGCTGCTGAAGTTCGACCTGGCCAGCCTGCCGGCCGGCGCGCACATCGTTTCGGCCACGCTGTCGGCGTATGCCACCAACGGCAGCGGCAGTGGCAACGTGGCCCTGCAGCGGGTGATGCGCGACTGGACCGAGACGGGCGCCAACTGGGCCACCGCCGACGGCAGCACCGCCTGGACCACCGCCGGCGGCGACCTGCACCCCGCCGCCGTGGCCAGCACCGCCTTTGCCGGCAGCGGCACCTGGCTGAACTGGGACGTGACCGAGCTGGCCGACAAATGGAGCAAGGGCAGCCTGCCCAACCAGGGCCTGCAGGTGCGCGCGCCGGCCGGCCTGTCCAGCCTCACGCTGGCCAGCAGCGACCACGCCACCGTCGCCTACAGGCCCAAGCTGGTGCTGAGCTACCTGCCGCCCTGCGGCGCCGACACGGTGCTGGCGCTGGCACCCACGGCCGACACCGACGTGGACGCCAACCCGATGCTGCGGAATATGAACTTCGGCGCCGACCCCGACATGTGGCTGTCGAGAGACGGCGACGACGAGCACGTGCTGATCAGGTTTGACCTCTCGTCCATCGCCAGCAGCAAAACTGTCACCACAGCCACGCTGCGGCTCTACCTCAACGCGCTGCCCAGCGGTGCCAGCACCAGCGCCGCCATGACGCTGGAGGCGCACTCGGCCACCAAGGCCTGGAACGAGCTGCAGGCCACCTGGGTGAGCCGCGTCACCGGCACCGCCTGGACGACCCAGGGCGGCGACTACACCAACGCCGCTGCCGGCAGCACCGTGCTGCCGCTGGGCAGCGTGCCCGGCACCTGGGTGGAGATCGACATCACCGCGCTGGCCGGCAGCTGGGTGAGCGGTGGCACCGTCAACAACGGCCTGGTGCTGGTGGTGAAGAATCTGTCCGCCAACCAGCTGGTGTTTTCCAGCCGCAACAACCTCATCAACCCGCCGCAGCTGGTGGTGAGCTACCACTGATGGCCGGTCGCTCCCGCCGGCGCGGGCCTGCCCCCTTGCGGGGCGGCCCTCACCCGGGCGCGGCGTCAAGTTCTGCGGCGGCGGGCCGATAGATCTGGCGAGTGGCCGGCGCACACCCAGCGCCGGCCTGCGCAACCACCACCGCCATCGCCCTTGCAAACCCCCTGCCCATGAGCTGGCTGACCCTGCCCACATCGGCCCTGGCGCGCCTGCGTCGCGCGGGCCAGCCCCTGGCCATGGGCCTGTACCTGGGCGAGGAGCGGCTGCACCTGGTGCAGTTCGAGGCGGTGGGCAGCGCGCTGCACCTGCGCGCGGCGGCGTCGCTGGCCTACCCCTCGCCGCGTGGCGAGTGGCTGGGCCGGCCGCGGCGTTGGCGCGGCTGGCTGCGCAGCGCGCTGGCCGAGCACCGTTTTGCTGGCCGGCGCGTCGTCACCTGCCTGCCGGCGAACGAGATGCGGCTGTTCCCGGTGCACTGTGCGCTGGCCCCGGGGCAGAGCGCCGATGCGGCCATCACCCAGGCCTTGCGCGAGCGCCTGCAGGGCGAGCTGGCCAGCTCGGTGGTGGACTACCTGCCCATACGCAACGACGACGATGCCACCGACCACTGCGACGCGCTGGTCGCCGTGGCACCGCGCGCGGCGGTGATGGCCCATCTGCAGCTCCTGGAAGCGGCCGGGCTGGACCCGGTGGCACTGGAGGTGGGGCCCAGCGCCCTGGCGCGCCTGGTGGCCCTGGTGAACGTGGCCGACGTGCGCGAGCCCCATCCCCATGTGCTGGTCGTCAACTTCGGTCGCCAGAGCAGCCACGTGAGCGTGGTGTGGGGCCGCCGCCTGGTGCTGGACCGCGAGATCGACTTTGCCGAGGCCGCGCTGGTGCAGCGCGTGGCCAGCGTGCTCGAACTCGGCCCCGACATGGCCAGGCGCCTGCTGGCCACCAAGGGCCTGGGCGGCGGCGCCGAGGCGCCGCCCGCCCGTGCCGACGGCGAGATGGCGCAGACCCTGGCCGAGGTGCTGCGGCCCGAGATGGCCCTGCTGCTGGCCGAAATCAACAAGACCCTGGTCTACACCGCCTCGCGCAGCCGTGGCCGCGGCATCGACCAGATCTATCTGCTGGGCAGCGTGGCCCAGTACGAGGGTGTGGACAGGCTGCTGCAGCAGCAGCTCAAGGTGCCGGTGCAGGTGCTGGACCCATTGCGGCCCTTCCCCGGTGCGCTGGGCGCTGCCGCCCGGGCCCCGCTGGCGGTGCTGGCGGGCATGGCCGTGGCGGCCGGGCTGGCCCTGCGCGAGGCACCACGCCATGCATGACATCGACCTGATCCCTGCCGACTACCGCGCGCTGCGCCAGGGCCGCCGCTGGTGGGCCTGGAGCGGGGCCGCCATCGCCGTGGCGCTGCTGGCCACGGCGGGCGCGCGCACCTGGTTGCACGGCGCCATCGCCCGCGAGGCCCCGCAGGTGGCCGCACTGCGCACCCAGGACCGCGAAGCCCAGGCCCTGCGAGACGAACTGCTGGCCCTGAGCCAGCAAGAGACCCGGTTGCGAGACCAGGTGCAGGGTTTGCGCGCGCTGCGCCGCAACCCGCCCTGGCAGACCGCGTTGAGGGCCGTGGACCAGGCCTTGGACCAGACCCCTGCGCCCCGGCTGTGGCTGGAGCAGCTGCAGGTGCAGGCCGCGCCGCCCAGCCACCAGCTGGCGCTCAAGGGCCACGCCGCCGACCATGCGGCGCTGAGCCAGTTCGTGCAGGCGCTGGGCCTGCAACCCGGCCTGACCGAGGTGCGGCTGACCCAGTCCGGGTTGCGCCAGGCGGCCGGTGTGGACGTGGTTGACTTTGAGCTGCGCGCCACGCTGGCGCACGAGGGGCAACCATGAAGCCCACACCCATGAACCGGCTGGCGGCGCTGGACAAGCGGGCGCTGCGCATCGCGCTGCCGTTCGCGGTGCTGCTGGTGCTGCTGGAGTGCTGGCTGCTGGTGCTGCGTGCGCCGGTGCAGCAGTGGCGTGCGCTGCGCGCCGAGCGGGCCACGCTGGACAGTGGCGCCCAGCCGCTGCGCGCGGCCGACCTGGCCGGCCAGCGCGAGGCGCTGCGCCGTCTGCAGGCCGAGCTGGGCGCGCCCGCCACCGGCCTGGCCGAACCCGACGCCAGCCTGATGCCGCTGATGGCCAGCCTGGACCGCCTGGCCACGCGCCACGCTGTGCTGCTGGGCACCGTGCGGCCCGCCGGCCGCGTGCCGCAAGCGGGCGTGCTGCAGACCGACCACGAAGTGAGCGCGCGTGGCGCCTACCCGGCCCTGGCCGCCTGGCTGGCCGCCGCCAGCACCGAGCTGGCGCCGCTCACGCTGGGCGAGCTGAGCTTGCGGGCCCTGGACGGCAACGCGCAGGTGGAGCTGACGCTGCGCGTGTCCGACTTCCGCCCCATCGCCGCCACGGCGGCCTCAGGACCCGCACCATGAAACCACCCCTCCGCCAGCGCCTGCCGCGGGCCCTGTGCCTGTGCCTGTTGCTGCCCGCCTGGGTGGCCGCCGAGCCCGAGGCGCTGGTGTTGCGGCACGACCCGTTCTTGCGGCCCGGCAGCGCCGCCGCCGCGCCAGCTTTGGCGGCCGGCGCCGACACCGACGCCGCCTGGCGGCCCCAGCTGCGTGCCGTGGTGGTGGCCGGGCCCAAATCGTCGGCCCTGGTGGACGGCCAGGTGCTGGAATTGGGCGACGAACTCGATGGATATCGGCTGATCCAGGTCTTGCCGGACAAGGCAATCTTGCGCAAGAAAGGCCGGCGCGTCGAACTGAGCGTGGGCGCAAGCAAGGCGGCACGATGATGAGCACCCTTTTCCCACGCCAGAGCACGCGGCGCAGCCCCTGGGCCCAGGCCCTGGTGTGCGCGCTGCTGCTGGGCGCGCAGCCACTGCAGGCGCAAACCGGTGCGGCCGCTGCGGCGCAGGCCAGCGCCGCCCAGACCAGCAAGGACCCCCGAACCGGCCTGGTGACGCTGCGCTTTCACGACGTGGCGCTGCGCGACGTGTTCGACCTGCTGTCGCGCCAGGAGAAGGCCAACATCCTGCTCGGCAAGGGCGTGGACGGCCAGGTGTCGATCAACCTCTACAACGTCACGGTGGACCAGGCCGTGCGCTCGGTGGCCGAGGCGGCCGGCTTTGCCGTCGAGCAGCACCACGGCAGCTACCTGATCGTGGACCGCAAGGAGGTGGGCCAGGAATCAGCCAACGGCGCCACCGTGGTGCGCTCGTACAAGGTGCAGTACTCCAACCCCAAGCAGGTAGCCGACATCCTCGGCAAGCATCTCTCGCGCTACGGCAAGGTGACGCCGCTGGTGGAGCGCAACCTGCTGCTGGTGGAAGACACGCCGGAGTTCCAGGCCCGCGTGGCGCAGTTGCTGGACGAGATCGACCAGGAGCCGCGGCAGATCCTGATCGAGGCCCGCATCCTGGAGATCACGCTGGACCAGAGCGAGACCTTTGGCGTCGACTGGAGCCAGGTGTTCGGCGCCGGCAACAAGAGCAGCGGCGGCACCCAGGGCCTGGCCTCGCCCGCCAGCGCGGGCCTGTTCTTCAACATCGTCAACCGCAACCTCGACCTCTACCTCTCGGCCTTGTCGAGCAAGGGTCGGGTGCAGACACTCTCGACACCGCGCTTGCTGGCGCTGGAAAACCAGCAGGCCTCGGCGGTGATCGGCGACCGCGTGGGCTACAAGGTCACCACCACCATCAACCAGGTGACCAGCGAGACCATCCAGTTCCTGGACACCGGCGTGATCCTGCAGGTGACGCCTTCGGTGGACCAGCGCGGCCGCATCATGATGCAGATCCACCCCGAGGTGAGCTCGGCCACGATGAACGGCGGCATCCCTTCGAAGAAGAGCACCGAGGTCACCACGCGCTTGCTGTGTGAGGACGGGCAGAGCATTTTCATCGGTGGCCTCATCAAGCGCACCAGTGGCGTGCGGCGCTCGGGCGTGCCGGTCCTGGGTGACGTGCCCATGCTGGGGCGCTTGTTCTCCAGCCAGGAGGACACCTTTGCCACCACCGAGACCGTGGTGGTCATCACCCCGCGCATCGTCAGCGGCGCCGCGCAAACCCAGCTGGCCGTGCCCGCCGAAGCGCTCAAGCCGGTCGCCAGCCCGCTGGGACAGGGTAGCTTGCGCCTGGACATGGCCGAGCCGACGTTCTGACCAGTGGGTGGCTGTTGACGGGCGCGTTGCTGTCGTTGAGATCTGCGATCAGCTCGCCTGACTCTTGACGTTGGGTGTGGCCGCGACAGGCGACAAGCCGGGGCTGGCTCATGCTGTGGCGGTCGGCTTCGCCGACTGCCTTGCAGTGCTCACGTTCGGGGCGTGCCGCATAACTCGCTGCTCTCGCTGCGCTCGTTTCGCTCAGACAAGATGCGGCAAGCATGTTGTGAAAGCGTGCTGCGCACGCCGCCCCGAACGCTGCGCGCTTCAGCGCCCCAGAAATCGCCAGCCCCGGCTTGCCGCCTGTCGCTCAACAACCCGTGTTTGCATTCGGAGCAAGCCAAGACACCACCACAGCATCAGCAAAGGGCTGGGCGGGCAGGCTGCGGCGCGAATGAGAAGCGGCGAGGCGCGCAGGGCATATGGCGGCGCGCGCGAGCGCGCTTGACTCACCCGCGCGACAGCGCGATCAACCCACTGGCTCGCCGCGTCTGTCCGAGCGCAACGAGCGAATGCGAGAGTAGCGAGTTATGCGGCGCGCCACATGCCCGAGCACCGCAGCGCAGTCGGCGAAGCCGACCGCTACTTTTGAGCGCCGCGGCCTGCCCGCCCAGACCTTTGCCAACCACCCACGTATCAACGCGAACGTCTGGATTCCCGCCTTCGCGGGAATGACGGCGAAGCGCCGTCAGCCGCCTCAGCGCGGCACAAAGAACGTGGACGCTTCGCGCACCACGCTGCCTGCGTCCTGCCCCGCCACAGGGTCGGTCTGCAGTTCAAACAGGATGGGGTGCGAGTTGCCAGCCTTGGACTGCGCTTGCTCGAACGGCAGGCGCACCTGCACCGCCAAGGCGCCAATGGCCGCAGGGGCCAGGGTGATTTCGGGCGCGGGTTCGGCGGCCAGGCCGGTCAGGCCGCTCACCCGCACGCGCAGGTGCAAAGCTGCCTCGGTGCGGTTGTGGATTTGCAGACGGTAGACGTTCTCGACCTGGCCGTTCTCCACCACGCGGGCCAGGGTGTTGCGGTCCTTGATGATGTCCACCAGCAGTGGGCCGCGGTGGGCCAGCGACACACCAAAGGCCACGCACAACAGCGTGAGCACCGTGGCATAGACCAGCACGCGCGGGCGCAGCACCCGGCGCAGCATGGCACCTTTGCGCCAGTGCTGGGCCACGCCGTTCTCGGTGGCGTAGCGGATCAGGCCGCGCGGCGAGCCGATCTTGTCCATCACGTTGTCGCAGGCGTCCACACAGGCAGCGCAGGCGATGCACTCGTTCTGCAGCCCCTTGCGGATGTCGATGCCGGTGGGGCAGACCTGCACGCACAGCGTGCAATCGATGCAGTCGCCCTGGCCCAGTGCGGCGGCCGAGGCGCCCCGGCCACGCGAGCCGCGCGGTTCACCGCGGGCGGCGTCATAGGTGATGATCAGCGAATCCTTGTCGATCAGGGCGCTCTGGAACCGCGCATAGGGGCAGATGTACTTGCACATCTGCTCGCGCAAGAAGCCGGCATTGCCATAGGTGGCGCCGCTGTAGAACAGCACCCAAAACCATTCCCAGGGGGTGAAGGCCAGCGCGGCGGCTTCGGCCGCCAGCGTGTGGATGGGCACGAAATAGCCGACGAAGGTGAAGCCGGTGACCAGCGCGAAGGCCCACCACGCCAGTTGCTTGCCGCCCTTGCGCAGCAGCTTGTTCGCGCTCCAGGGCGCAGCATCGAGCCGCATGCGGGCCTGGCGGTCGCCCTCGATGCGTTGCTCGAACCACATGAAGATCTCGGTGTACACCGTTTGCGGGCAGCTGTAGCCGCACCAGACGCGCCCGGCGATGGCCGTGAGGAAGAACAGCAGCAGCGCGGCGATCACCATCAGCGCCGCGAGGTAGATGAAGTCTTGCGGGTACAGCACCAGGCCAAAGACATAGAAACGGCCGGCTTCCAGGTCGAATAGCAGGGCCTGGCGGCCGTTGTAGGTCAGCCAGGGGGCGCCGTAGAACACCAGCTGGGTGAGCCACACGGCAATCCAGCGCCAGTTGGCAAAGATGCCCTTGACACTGCGGGGGTAGACCTTGGCTTCGGCGGCGTAGAGCGGCGTGCCCTTGTCGATGACGGGTTGGATGGGGATCACGGGAGGGGTCAAGGTTCAGGCTGCTTTCAGGCGGCGCGGGGCGGGCGGGGTGACGGTGCGTGTGTGCTTGGCGGCGCGGCTGGGCGGCGGCAGCACGTCGGCCAGGGTGTGGGCGTTCAGCTCTTGCATGAAGGCGCCCAGGGCGTTGTTGAAGATGCGGGTCAGTCCGCATCGACCGGTGATGCTGCAGGTGTTGTGGTCGGCGTGGCACTCGACCAGGAAAAAGTCGGTCTCGATGCTGCGCACCACCTCGCCCAGGTTGATCTGTTCGGGCGGCAACGCGAGCCGCATGCCGCCGCCCTTGCCGCGCACGGTGGTGATCCAGCCGGCCAGGCCGAGCTGGTGGGTGATCTTCATCAGGTGCGCCTGCGAGATGCCGTAGACCTCGGCCACCTCGGCGATGGTGCACAGCCGTTCGGGGTGCTGGCCCACGTGCAGCAGCAGGCGCAGCGCGTAGTCGGTCATGGTGGTCAGACGCATGGCTGGGCTCCTTGTTTCATTGGGCGTGGTGGGTTCAGCCTGGCAGGCCGTCGGCGCGCGGCCACAGCAGCAGCGGCGTGTAGCGCACCAGGTAGAGCACGAAGGCCAGCGACCACAACGCTGCCGACACTTCCACCGCTGGCAGCAGCCAGGCCGGCATCAGCAGTGGCATGAACACGCGCACCAGGCCGGCCGCGAGCACGGCCAGGTAGGCGGCCACTTCCATGCGGCCTGCGTGCAGCAAGCGGCCGGTGTGGCCCAGCGCGGTGCGGGTCATCATGCCCAGCGTGAGCGCGCCGATCAGGCCCACGGTGAGCGCGTGCGTGGGCAGGTTGGGGGCGATCCATCCCAGCTCGGCGGCCGAGCGCAAGGCGAGGTGAATGGGCAGCCAGGCATAGGCGGCATGCAGCACCCACACCAGCGGATGCCGCAGTGTCTTCCACGGCTGCCACAGCGCCCAGCGGGTGGCGTGGGCCAGCAGGGCCAGGGCGGCCAGCACGGCCATCAGCGCGCCGTGTAGCTGCAGCGCATCGGCCGCCAGCAGGGCCAGCACGCTGCCCAGCGCGGCCTTCTCCACGCGTTCGTCGCGCCGGGCCTGCGCGCCGGGCACGCCGTTGTTGGTGAACATGGGCAGTACGCGTCCGGCCATCACTGCGATGATGAACAACAGCACGTCCAGCGCCACCGGCACACCCAGCGCGGCGGGCAGGTGCAGCCAACCCAGCTGGTTCAGATGCAAGGCGGCGTTGGCGCTGGCCAGCACACACAGCAGGCCCACGAAGAAGTAGTTGCGCTGGTTGCCGCCAGCACGCAGCGCTCGCCACAGGCCCCAGGCCGCCAACAGCGGAAAGGCCACATTCGCCAGCGCCGCCGCCACGCCCCAGGGCGTGAGCACCAGCACGCGCGCGGCCAGCCACAGCGCGGCCAGCGCCATCAGCGGCCGGCCGGTGGGTGTGGGCTGGCCCGACCAGTTGCGCCCAGCGGTGAACAGAAAGCCCACCACCACCGCCAGCGTGTAGCCAAACACCATCTCGTGCGCATGCCACAGCGGGCCTTGCAGCCAGGCCGTGCTCACCAGGCCTGAGAACTGCAAGGCCCACAGCGGCACCGACAGGGCCGCAAACGCGGCGGCCAGCAGGTAGAAGGGGCGAAAGCCCAGATCCCATAGCGCGAGTTGACGTGGGGTGCGGCGCTGGGCTGGCTCTTGCAGCCGCAGCAAAGTGCTGCTCATGGGGATGGCCTTGAAGATCTAAACAGGATGCATCAATTGTCGCGGCAGGGCCTGTTTGAAGCAATATCCAAAATAGAGCTTAAACTGCCAAGGGTCATTTGCTTCTGACACCAACCAACCCACCGCGATGCCCTGGAGACAACGCTGGCCCCGCGTGGCCGATTGGTGCCGCGCGTTGTGGCCCGCGCCGCTGGCCATTGATGCGCGTGAGCGAATCCGCGTGCTGGTGGGGGCCGCGCTGGGCCTCTTGTTCACCGCGCTGCTCAGCCGTCTGTGGGCGGGCGGCGAGGGCGCGCTGTGGCTGATGGCGCCGGTGGGCGCCAGTGCGGTGCTGGTGTTTGCGCTGCCGGCCAGCCCGCTGGCCCAGCCCTGGGCGGTTGTGGGTGGCAACACCGTGTCGGCCCTGGCTGGTTTGGCCTGCGCAGCGCTGATCCCCTCGCACCTGATGGCGGCCACGGTGGCCCCGGCGGCGGGCATCGCACTGATGATGGCCTGCCGCTGCCTGCACCCACCCGGTGGCGCCGTGGCGCTGCTGATGGTGCTCACAGGCATGCACGACCCCCAGGTGGCGCTGGCACCGGTGGCCCTCAATTCGGCGCTGCTGGTGCTGGCAGGCATGCTCTGGAACCCGGCCACGGGCCGGCGCTACCCGCACCCGCAGAGGGCCGCACCCCAGCCCGCTGCCAGTGCCGCGCAAACCGGTTTCACAGAGGCCGATCTGGATGCGGTGCTGGCCCGCTACAACCAGGTGCTGGACGTGCCGCGCGACGACCTGCGCAATCTGCTGGCGCAATCCGAATGGCAGGCCCATGGCCGGCGCCTGCGCGCGCTGCGCTGTGCCGACGTGATGTCGCGCGAGCCTGTGGCCATCGAATTCGGCACAGCGCTGGAGGACGCCTGGTTGCTGATGCAGGCGCGCCGCATCAAGGTGCTGCCGGTGGTGGACCGCTACCAGCACATCGTGGGCATCGTCACCCGGGCCGATTTCTTGCGCGAAGCCGGGCTGGACGTGCGCGAGGGCCTGGGCCAGCGCCTGCACCGCTTGCTGCGGCCCACGCCCGGCGCTGAATCAGACAAGCCCGAGGTGGTGGGGCAGATCATGACCCGCCAGGTGCGCGTGGTGAGTGCCGAGCGCTTGCTGAGCGAACTGGTGCCGGTGTTTGCCAGCACCGGCCACCACCACATCCCGGTGATCGGCCCCAACAACAAGCTGGTCGGCGTGATCACCCAGTCGGACGTGGTGGCGGCGCTGATGCACGAGGGCGCGCGTGAATGACGAGCAGGCTGAGCTCACTTGGCCGCGTTCGCGAAGAACAACTGTTCGCCGCCGATCTTGTAGGCCGCAATGTTGGCCTGGCCGGCCGGCGACACCACCCAGTCGGCAAACTGCTGCGCCAATGCGGCCTTCACATGCGGGTGCTTGGCCGGGTTCACCACCATCACGCCGTACTGGTTGAACAGGCTCTTGTCGCCTTCCACCAGCACCGCCAGACTGCCGCGGTTCTTGAAGCTCAGCCAGGTGCCGCGGTCGGTGAGCACATAGGCGTCGGTGGACGAGCCCATGTTCAGGGCCGGGCCCATGCCGCAGCCGCATTCCTTGTAGCCGGCCGGCTTGGCGGCGGCCAGGTCGATGTTGGCGGCCTTCCACAAGCGCAGCTCAGCCGCATGCGTGCCGCTCTTGTCACCGCGCGAGATGAAGCTGGCGCCGGTGACCGCGAGCTTGCCCAGCGCGGCGGCAATGTTGTTGCCCTTGAGTTGGGCCGGATCGTTGGCCGGGCCCACGAGCACGAAATCGTTGTACATCACGTTGCGGCGCTCGGTGGCAAAGCCCTCGGCCACGAACTTGTTCTCGGCGGCGGTGTCGTGCACGAAGAGCACATCGGCATCGCCACGGCGGCCGGTGTCCAGCGCCTGGCCAGTGCCCACGGCTACCACGCGCACGTCGACGCCGCTGGCCTGCTTGAAGGCCGGAAGCAAGTGCGTGAACAGGCCCGATTGCTCGGTGGACGTGGTGGAGGCCATCACGATGAACTTGGCGTCCTGAGCGGATGCCTGCGTGCCGCACAGAGTGAGGGTGGCTGCGAACAGCAGGTGCAGGGCAGGGCGACGCTGGAGGTTGTTCAGGTCCAAGGCAGTTCTCCTTTGAGAAATTGAGCGGCCTCGGTGGGCAGCTCGTCATTGAAAAATTGGTCGGTGGGCAGCACCACCACGAGACGGCCGGCTTCGAGGTAGGCCACCCGGTTGCTCAGACGCTTGGCCTGGCCCAGGTTGTGCGTGCTCATCACCACGGTCACGCCGTCCTGCGCGAAATCGTCGATCAGCGTTTCCACCTCGCGCTTGGCAGAGGGGTCCAGGCTGGCCGTGGGCTCGTCCAGGAACAGGATGTCGGGTTGCAAGGCCCAGGCACGGGCCATGGCCAGGCGTTGTTGCTGGCCACCGGAGAGGTCGCGGGCCGGCCGCTTGGCCAGCGCGGCCAGGCCCACGCGTTGCAGGGCCTGCTCGCAGCGTGCGGCACGCTGGGCCTTGGGCACCTTGCGCAGCCACAGCGCCAGCAGCACATTGCGCCGCACCGAAAGCCGCAGCAGGAAGGGATGCTGGAACAGCATGGCACCCACGGGCGCCCGACCTTCGGCTGCCAAGGGATGTAACTGGCGCTCGCCGGCACTGGCCGGCAGCAGGCCGTGCAGCAAACGCAGCAACGTGGTCTTGCCCGAGCCGTTGGGGCCCAGCAGGGCCAGGCGGTCGCCACGGTGGAGTTGCAGGTGCACGTTCATCAGCGCTGGCACGGGGCCGAAGTGCACTGAGGCCTGTGCCAGGCTGATCAAAGGTTCGGCCGGCTGAGTGCGCGTGGCGGTGGGGCTGAAGGCCAGCTCGTCGCGTTTCACGCCAGTGCCTCGCGCTGGTTGGCCACCTTGCCGCCACCTTGAGCCTGCAGTGCAAAGATGAACAGGTTCACCACGCCCACCACGCCCAGCAGCACCCCGCCCAAGGCCAGGGCCAGCGGCAGATCGCCCTTGCTGGTTTCCAGTGCGATGGCGGTGGTCATCACCCGGGTGACGCCGTTGATGTTGCCGCCCACCACCATCACCGCACCCACCTCGGCCACGGCGCGGCCAAAGGCGGTGAGCAGCACGGTGACCACGCCGAAGCGTTCATGCACCAGCACCAGCAGTGCACACATCAGCGGGCTGGCGCCCATGGAGCGCAGTTGGTCGCCGCCCTCGGCCAGGCCGTCCAGCACCAGGCGGCGTGCCAGCGCCGCAATCAGTGGCACCACCAGGATGGTTTGCGCCACCACCATGGCAGTAGGTGTGAACAGCAGACCCCACGCGCCCAGCGGCCCCGAGCGCGAGAGCAACAGGTAGACCAGCAGGCCCACCACCACGCTGGGCAGGGCCAGCAAGGTGTTCACCAACCAAACGGCCACGCTGTGACCTGGAAAGTGCGCCACCGCCAACCAGGCACCGAGCAGCAAGCCGGCCACGGCGCCCAAGGCACAGGCGGTGACGCTGACGCGCAGCGACAGGCTCACGATGCGCAGCAACTCGGCGTCGGCATGGGCGATCAGGTTCAGCGCCAGCGCCAAGCTCTCGGTCAGCGTGTTCATGTGGCAAGCGTGTTCATATCGGGCGAGTATGGCGATATGCAAGTCATTGCATAACAATGCCTGGCGGGTCTTGGCAGGGCCTCTCTGCGACCCCAGTGGACAATGCCGCCCACCCTCTTGATGCGATGGACTGACCATGGCTGAACTCGGCCCTTCCCCCCTTGCCGCCGGCAACGAGCTGCCCGTGGCCGTGGCCCGCCAGGCCATTGCCGACGCCCTGCGCCCCATCACCGAGCGCGAGACGGTGCCGCTGCTGACCGCACTCGGCCGGGTGCTGGCCGAGGACGTGGTCTCGCCGATCGACGTGCCAGCGCATGACAACTCGGCCATGGACGGCTATGCCTTTCGTGGCGCCGAGCTGTGCACCGACAGCCCCACCAGCCTGGTCGTGACCGGCCCCACCGTATTGGCTGGCATGCTGCTGGACCAGCCCGTGCAGCCGGGCCAGTGCGTGCGCATCATGACCGGCGCGGTGATGCCCGCCGGCCTGGACACCGTGGTGCCTCAGGAGCTGTGCCAGGTGGCGGAGGGTCGCGTGAGCCTTGCCGCCGGCGTGCTGCGGGCCGGCGAGAACCGCCGCAAGCAGGGTGAAGACCTGGCGCGTGGCAAGCCAGCCCTCACGGCCGGCCGGCTGCTGGGCCCGGCCGAACTGGGCCTGGTGGCCTCGCTGGGCATCGCCGAGTTGCGCGTGCTGCGGCGGCTGCGCGTGGCGCTGTTCTCCACCGGCAACGAGTTGCGCACGCTGGGCCAGCCGCTGGATGAGGGCTGCATCTACGACAGCAACCGCTACAGCCTGATGGGGGCCCTGGCCCGGCTGGGCGTGGAGGTGATCGATCTGGGCCTGGTGCCGGACGACCCGGCGCGCCTGGCCGCCACGCTGGACGAAGCCATTGCCCGCGCCGACGTGGTGTTGACCAGCGGCGGCGTGAGCGTGGGCGACGCCGACCACACCAAGGATTTGCTGGCCAGCCGGGGCGAGGTGGCGTTCTGGAAAGTGGCGATGCGACCGGGGCGGCCGTTCGCGTTTGGGCCCTTGCATGGAGGCAGCGCAAAAACAGCCTGGCTGTTTGCGCTGCCCGGCAACCCTGTGGCGGCGCTGGTGACCTACTACGTGTTCGCCCGCGATGCACTGCTGGCCCTGGCGGGTGCGCAGCCCCGGCCCCTTCCCAGCCTGAAGGCCCGCAGCGTGGCGGCGATACGCAAGCGCCCGGGCCGCAGCGAGTTCCAGCGTGCCATCGTCAGTCCGGCCGCCGAGGGTGGCTGGGAGGTACGCCTCACCGGCGCGCAAGGCGCCGGCATCTTGCGCAGCATGACCGAGGCCAACGCTCTGGTGGTGTTGGGCCACGAGCAAGGCTCGGTGGCCGTGGGCGACGAAGTGAGCGTCTGGCTGTTCGAAGGGCTCGTTTGAGTGGCTGTTGACGGCGCATAGCGGCCGGCCAGATTTCGTCATTCCCGCGTAGGCGGGAATCCATGTCTTTGCGTCGGCTGCGGCAGTGCAGCGGCGGTACCTTCGGCCTACGGGCTCCTCGCGGACAAGCGCCGTGCCCTCTGTTGCGCCTGCGCTCTCTTGTTTCGCCTTGGCCCTCGGCGCTCTCTACCCAAACGCGATGTGCCCTCCGTCCGAAGGCACCACCACTGCCCTGCAACCCCTGACGGTGGCGGTCCACCTGGTGGCGCGCCACCGCTGTCTCAGGCAGAGGGTGTCGGGTACCCGTCGACCTCTGCCCCGCCACCGACGTGTGAGCGAGAAAACCTGGATTCCCGCCTGCGTGGGAATGACGGGGTCGAGGGACGGGGATGACGGACTGCTATGCGCCGCAGGCGGTTTGCCACGGGCTGTGCTCCATAAGCGCTCGACTGCGGCCAGGGCCATGGACACAACGCGGCGCTCCAGGCCTGGATTGTTCAAGCCTGTGACACCGCTTGCGGGTTAGCCCTTGAGTTCGTGGGGGTGCGCGGCCTGCGCAGCTTGGCACGCTAGTTGCCGAGTAAAGCCTCCGGAGCGTCGGCCGTTGTTGGTCGATGTGACACGGTGCACCCCCTTCGATACGAGAAAGTAGGAGACAACCCCATGCGAATGAAGATGTTGAGTGTGTTGGTCACCCTGGGCCTTGCGGCCATGTCCGCCCAGGCTGTCGTGACCGACAAGATGATCGAAAGCGATGCCAAGTCCACCGGCGACGTCCTGTCGTGGGGCGTGGGCACCGAGGGCCAGCGCTACTCGCCGCTGAAGCAGGTCAACGCCAACACCATCGCCAGGCTCACGCCGGCGTGGTCGTTCTCGTTCGGTGGTGAAAAGCAGCGCGGCCAAGAGTCGCAGCCTGTCATCCACAACGGCAAGATGTTCGTCACCGGCTCGTACTCGCGCATCTTTGCGCTCGACGCCGCCACCGGCAAGAAGCTGTGGAAGTACGAGCACCGCCTGCCCGAGGGCATCATGCCCTGCTGCGACGTGATCAACCGTGGCGCCGCGCTGTACGGCAACCTCGTCATCTTCGCCACCCTCGATGCCCAGCTGGTGGCGCTGAACCAGGACACCGGCGAAGTCGAGTGGAAGGAAAAGATCGACGACTACGCCGCCGGCTACTCTGCATCGGCCGCCCCCGTCATCGCCAACGGGCTGCTGCTCACGGGCGTGTCGGGCGGCGAGTTTGGCGTGGTGGGTCGCGTGGAAGCGCGCAACCCCAAGACTGGCGCCATGGTTTGGAGCCGCCCCACCGTCGAAGGCCACATGGGCTACAAGTACGACGACAAGGGCAACAAGACCGAGAACGGCATCTCCGGCACCACCGGCAAGAGCTGGCCTGGCGACCTGTGGAAGACCGGCGGCGCAGCCACCTGGCTGGGTGGCACCTACAACGCCAAGACCGGCCTGGCCTACTTCGGCACCGGCAACCCGGCACCGTGGAACAGCCATCTGCGCAAGGGCGACAACCTCTACAGCTGCTCCACCGTCGCCATCGACGTGAAGACCGGCCAGATCGTCTGGCACTACCAGGGCACGCCCAACGACGGTTGGGATTTTGACGGCGTGAACGAGTTCGTCACCTACGACGACGGCGGCAAGATCCTCGGCGGCAAGGCCGACCGCAACGGCTTCTTCTACGTCATCGACGCCAAGAACGGCCACCTGGAAAACGCCTTCCCCTTTGTCAAGAAGATCACCTGGGCCACCGGCATCGACCTGAAGACCGGCCGCCCGAACATGGTGCCCGAGAACCGCCCCGGCGACCCCACCGCCAGCTCCGACGGCAAGAAGGGCAACGCCATCTTCTCGGCGCCATCGTTCCTGGGCGGCAAGAACCAGATGCCGATGGCCTACTCGCCCGACACCAAGCTGTTCTACGTGCCGGCCAACGAATGGGGCATGGAGATCTGGAACGAGCCCATCACCTACAAGAAGGGCGCTGCCTACCTGGGCGCCGGCTTCACGATCAAGACCATCAACGATGACTACATCGGTGCGATGCGCGCGATCGACCCCAAGACCGGCAAGATCGTCTGGGAATCCAAGAACAACGCCCCGTTGTGGGTGGTGTGTTGACCACCGGTGGCAACCTGGTGTTCTGGGGTACGCCTGAGGGTTACCTGCAAGCGGCCGACGCCAAGACCGGCAAGATCGTCTGGAAGTTCCAGACCGGTTCGGGCATCGTGGCGCCCCCGGTCACCTGGGAAGTGAACGGCGAGCAGTACGTGGCCGTGGTCTCGGGCTGGGGCGGCGCCGTGCCGCTGTGGGGCGGCGACGTGGCCAAGAAGGTCTCGATGCTGGAGCAGGGCGGCTCGGTCTGGGTGTTCAAGCTCATGAAGTAAGCCTGGCAGGCCGCAGACTTGTCTGCGAAGGCAAGATGAGGCCCGCTTGCGGGCCTCATCTCATGGTGCGCTCCAGTGACCAACCGGCTTGCACCACAATGCCGGGCCATGATCGCGACCCCACAACCCCTGAGCCTGCCGCGCATGGTGATGCGCCGCGCCGCGCTGGTGGTGGTGCTGGCGCTGTTGCTGGCCGCCTTGCTGGGTTGGCTGCGGGCGCGCGAGAACGTGCGCGCCGAGGTGCATGCCGCCACTGCCCTGGCCCAATTGATGGCGCAGTTGGGGCCTTGCAGGGCATGGACGAACCCACCGCCTTGCGGGCACTGGGCCAGTTGGCGGCACGCTCGGAGCTGCGCCACCTGCAGTTGCGCGTGCTGGATATGCAGGGCCGCGTGCTGCTGGGCCCTGCGGGTCGTGGCGCTCGGCGACGATGTGGCAGGCTGGCCGAAGCTGGATGGCTTGGTGGCAAGCCGAGCAGGCCGAGCAAACCGTGGTTTCGGCCCATGGCCCGTGGCCAGGGGGCATTGGACGGTGGCCTTGACGGCCACACCGCAGAGCGAGCAGCGCGAGGCCATGGACGACCTGCTGGGCATGCTGGCGGTGCTGAGCCTGGCCTGGCCGGCACCCTGATGGTGATGCAGTGGAATGTGCGGCGCGCCTTTCAGCCCCTGTCCACACTGCTGCAGGCCATCTCGGCATAGGCGCGCACGACCACAGCCGGGTGCGCGAGCTGCCGCCCATGCCCATCGGCGAGTTGGAGTCAGTGGCCCATGCCTTGCGGCAACTGGGCCTGGCGCTGGACGAGGCGGAGCAGCACCGCCGTGCGCTGAGCCAGAAGGTGCTGACGTTGCAAGAGGACGAGCGCGTGCACCTGGCGCGCGAGCTGCACGACGAATTCGGCCAGCGCCTCACGGCCCTGCGCTTTGACGCCGCCTGGTTGGTGCGCCAGGTGCAGGGCCAGCCCGAACTGAGCGAGGTGGTGCAGGGCATGGCCGAGCGTTGCGCCGAGGTGCAGCGCGATGTGCGCAACCTGCTGGGCCGCCTGCGGCCTTTGGGGCCGGGTGAGTCAGACGACGCACCGGTGTCGCTCACGCAGCTCGCCAGCCTGATCGCGGCACTGGTGCAAGGCTGGCGCGACACTGCCGCGCGCGATGGCCAGGTGGCGTACAGCCAAGTTGTGAGCCTGAGCGATGCGGGCTCGCCCCCGGTGCCTGCACCCGCGTCCGCCACCGACGCGTGCTGGCTGCCCCGCGGCCTGGCTTTGGCCGTGTACCGCCTGACCCAGGAAGCGCTCACCAACTGCGCCCGCCACGCCCAGGCCAGCACCGTGGACGTGGCGGTGAACGTGACGCGAGTCGGTGAAACGCAGCAACTGCACTGGCGCGTGGCCGACAACGGCCGCGGCCTGGCCCAGCCCGAGCTGGCGCTGCGCAAAGGCAACGGCCTGGGCGGCATGCAAGAGCGCGTCTGGGCGCTGGGCGGCGAGTGGCGCATGTCGGGCGAGCAAGGCGTGGTGCTGCAGGCCAGCTTCCAGTTCGAGCTGCCCGTGCTGGCTGGTACAACCGACCGGGCGTCCGCATGAACCGTCTGCGCATCGCCATCGCCGACGACCATGCCGTGGTGCGCATGGGCTACCGCCGCCTGCTCGACAGCGAGCCCGGCCTGGGCATCGTGGCCGAGTACGCCAGCGTGGACGAGGCGGAGGGCGAGTTGCTGGTGCTGCAGCGGCCCGATGTGGACCCTGCTGCTGCTCGATTTGTCCATGCCGGGCCGAGGCGGGCTGGAGCTGCTGCGCCTGATCCGACTGAAACGGCCCGACCTGCCGGTGATCGTGGTGAGCATGCACGACACCAGCACGCTGGTGGCGCAATGCCTGCGCGCCGGTGCCGCCGAGTTTGTGGCCAAGAGCGCCGACCCGCTGGACCTGGTGCGGGCGGTGCAGCGCGTGGGCGCACGCCGCGCCGGTGTGCCGGGCGAGGCCGACCCACCGCCGCGTGCCGCCACAGCGGGCCAGGCACCGCACGAACTGCTCACGGTGCGCGAGTCCGAGGCCTTGCAGCACCTGCTGGGTGGCGCCGGTCTGGACCAGGTGGCTGGGCGCATGGGTGTGAGCGAGAAGACGGTGTCGAACTACCAGACCATGATCCGGCAGAAGCTGGGCGTGGGCAGCGCGATGGAACTGCTGCAGTACGCGCGCTCGCACGGCCTCATGCCCTGACGCACGACCCAAAGTGCGCCAGCCACAGCGCACAACGTGCCGCGCTGGGGCCTCACCTGCACCAAGCCTGACACACCGTTGCACAGGCCCCGCAGGGACAAACCACGAGCCGGGAATTTTTCCCTAGGTGGGGCCTGTGGCGCTGGGTATCTTCAGGCTCAGACGCTGTCACCAGCGCTGAGAAACCGAGATCCTGAGGAGCCCTGCACGATGTCCCCCCAACTGCCCCCCCAACTGTCCTGCACACGCAGCATCACCTACCCGCACCTGAGCGCGCTGAGTCTGGCGTGCGTTGCCAGCCTGTTGGCGGCGCCTGCCTGGGCCCAAACCACACCACCTGCCCAGAAATTGGAGCGCGTGGAAGTGATAGGCGCCACACCGGTGAATGGCGCCAACCTGCGCCGCAACCAGATTGCCGCGCCAGTGCAATCGGCCAGCGACGAAGACCTGAATCAGACCGCCTCGGGCGACCTCAGCGAGTTCATGAACCGCCGCATGGGCGTGCATGTGAACAGCACCACCGGCAACCCGCTGCAGATGGATGTGAACTACCGCGGCTACACCGCGTCGCCGTTGCTGGGCACACCGCAGGGCCTGTCGGTGTACATGGACGGCATGCGCCTGAACCAACCCTTTGGTGACGTGGTGAGCTGGGATCTGATTCCCAAGTCGGCCATCGCCACCGTGCAGCTGATGCCCGGCTCCAACCCGCTGTTTGGCCTGAACACCCTGGGTGGTGCGCTGGCCATCCAGACCAAGGACGGCCGCAGCCACCCGGGTGGCGTGGTGGAGGCCTCGGTGGGCAGCCACGGTCGCCTGGCTGGCGAGGTGTCGTATGGCACGCTGCTGCCCTCGGGCATCGACGTGTTCGGCAGCGTCAGCCAGTTGCTGGACGACGGCTGGCGCGTCAATTCGCCCAGCGACGTGCTGCAGGGCTTCTTCAAGGCGGGCTACACCACGGCAGGGGGTACGCGCCTGACGCTGTCGCTGGCGGCCGCCGACAGCACCCTCAACGGCAATGGCCTGCAAGAGCAGCGCTTGATGGCGCGCGACTACGCCAGCGTCTACACCCAGCCCGACACCACGCAGCAGCAGTCATCGCTGTTCAACGCAACGCTGGAGCATGCCTTCAGCCCCAGCGTGCGGCTGAGTGCCAATGTCTATGCGCGCCGCGTCAAGGCCAACACCTTGAACGCCGACATCAACGAAGACTCGCTGGACCAGTCGGTGTACCAACCCAGCGAGGAGGAACAGGACGCGCTCACCGCCGCCGGCTACAGCGGCTTTCCCACCAGCGGCGCCGACGCCAGCAACACGCCGTTCCCATCCTGGCGCTGCATCGCCAATGGCCTGCTGAACGACGAGCCCGGCGAAAAGTGCAATGGCCTGATCAACACCACCGCCACCACGCAGCACACCACGGGCATCAACGCCCAGCTGTCCTTCACCGGTGAGCTGAACGGCCAGCGCAATTTGTTCCTGGTGGGCGCTTCGGCCGAAGCCAGCCGCGTGAGCTTTCAGCAGGATGCACAGCTGGGCTACCTCAACCCCGACCGCACGGTGACCGGCATCCCCTCGTTCGCCGACGGCGTGACCGGTGGCGTGGTGGACGGCGAGCCGCTGGACGCTCGCGTGCGGCTGAACTCGCGGGCTCAGACCGTGAGCCTGTTCGCCTCCGACACCCTGAGCCTGGGCCCCGCGCTGCACGCCACGGCCTCGGCCCGCTACAACCGCAGCACGGTGAAGAACCGCGACCAGCTGATCTCGGCGCCCGACCCCACCTCGCTCGACGGCGACCACACGTTCACGCGTCTCAACCCGGCACTGGGCCTGACCTGGAACCCCTCGCCCGAGTTGGGCGCCTACGCGGGCTGGGCCAGCAGCAGCCGTGCACCCACCGCCATCGAGCTGGGCTGCGCCAACCCCGACAACCCTGCAAGTTGCCCAACGCCATGGCTGGTGACCCGCCGCTCAGGAGCAGGTGGTGACGCGCACGGCAGAACTGGGCCTGCGCGGCAAGTGGGCGGTGCGCTGAACTGGCGTGCGGGCTACTTCAGCGCCCAGAACAACGACGACATCCTGTTTGTGGCCGACGAGCAATCGGGTTACGGCTACTTCAAGAACTTTGGGCGCACTGAGCGCAAGGGTTTCGAGCTGGGCTTGGACGGCCGTTGGGGCGCGTTGACCGCAAGCCTGAACTTCACCCAACTCGACGCCACCTACCAGAGCGAGGAAGAGGTGCTGGGCGAGAGCAACAGTGCCAACGAGGAGGGCGCGGGCCTGGAGGGCGCCATCACCATCATGCCGGGTCAGCGCATCCCGCTGGTGCCGCGGCAGATCCTCAAGGCCAGCCTGGGCTACGAATTCAGCCCGCAATGGTCGGTGGACGCCGACTGGCAAGCCATTGCCAGCAGCCTGGCGCGTGGCAACGAGAACGGTCAGCACGAGCCTGACGGCGTCTACTACCTGGGCCAGGGCCACAGCCCCGGCTACGCCGTGATGAACCTGGGCGTGGCCTACCGACCCAACGCCAACCTGAAGCTGTTTGCGCAGGTCAACAACCTGTTCGACCGTCGCTACAGCACGGCCGCAACTGGGCCCGGCGGGCTTCGACGAGAACGGCAACTTCGTGGCCAGGCCATTCCCCGAGGTGGGCGGCGAGTTCCCTGGCCGTCACTCCACCTTCTACGCGCCGGGTGCTCCGCGCAGCTTTGTGCTGGGCATGCGCTACGAGTTCGGCAAGTGAGCGCCCTGGCCACGGTGGACGAGCCCATCGGCGTGATGCTGGTGGACGACCACGCCGTGGTGCGCGAAGGCTACCGGCGCCTGCTGGCGCTGGAGACCGACATCCAGGTGACGGGTGAATTTGCCAACGTGGACGAGGCGTTGGCCGCGCTGCAGGCTGATGCGGTGTCCACGCAGGTGCTGGTGATGGACTTGTCCATGCCCGGCCGCGACGGCATGGAGCTGTTGCGTCGCGTGCGCCTGTGGTGGCCGGCCCTGCAGGTGCTGGTGTTCAGCATGCACGACAGCCCCGCGCTGGTGCTGCAGGCGCTGCGCACCGGCGCCATGGGCTACATCACCAAGAGCAGCCCACCGCAGGATCTGGTGGCAGCCGTGCGCCACGCGGCGCAGGGGCAAATGGTGCTGTCGTCCGACGTGGCCGATGCCCTAGCCTGGATATTTCACCTACCCCCGTAGAAGCGAGGACGGCATTGCCCTTTGGATGCCCGTTGATCGAGGTATCGAATCTTGATGAACGAGCGGGCAATGCCGAAGCCAAACTGTACCGAAAGAAGTGGACGTGGGGATGATCGAGTTCGCCCGCCTGGGCCGACGCGTGGTGGAGGGCCGCTTGACGGCGGCAGCATGAGCAGCGACGCTGGCGTGCTGCTGCTCGGCGCCGTTGATCGCAAGCTCGGGCTGATGGACGCAGCCGCACGCTGCATCGCCGACCCGCGCAGCCCGCTGCTGATCAAGCACGGCGTGCGCAGCGCTGCGCCAGCGCGTGTACGGTCTGGCGCTGGGCTGGAGGACTTGAACGACCACGGCGCGCTGCGCCAGGACGTGGCGATGCAGACGGCCGTCGGCGTGGACTTGGAGATGGCCAGCGCACCCACGCTGTGCCGGCTGGAGAAGTGGGCCGACCGCGCCACCGCGTGGCGCCTGCACCAGGTGCTGGTCGAACAATTCATCGCCAGCTTCAAAGCGCCGCCCAAGGAGCTGGTGCTGGACTTCGACGCCACCGACAACCCGCTGCACGGCCAGCAGGAGGGTCGCTTCTTCCACGGCTACTACGACAGCTACTGCTACTTGCCGCTGTACGTGTTCTGCGGCCAGCAACTGCTGTGCGCCTACCTGCGCCCGAGCCGCATCGACGGCGCCAAGCACGCGGCGGCCATCCTCAAGCTGCTGGTGCGTCGGCTGCGTCAGGAATGGCCCAATGTTCGAATCATCTTCCGGGGCGACTCGGGCTTTTGCCGCCAGCGCATCATCAACTGGTGCGAGCGCGCTGGCGTGCACTACATCGTCGGCCTGGCGCGCAACGCCCGGCTGGAAGCCCAGGTCGAGTACGCGCAACTGGCAATGCAGCAGCTCTACGAGCAGACCGGGCTCAAGCAACGCCTGGTGGGCGAGTTCAGCTACGCCGCACAGAGTTGGCCGCACGAGCGGCGCGTCATCACGCGTCTGGAGTGGGGTGAGCTCGGCTGCAACCCGCGCTTCATCGTCACCAACCTCGACGGGGGTGCCCAAACGCTGTACGACGTGCTGTACTGCCAGCGTGGCGAGGCCGAGAACCGCATCAAGGAGGCGCAGGTCGGCTTGTTCGCCACGCGCACGAGTTGCCACGTGATGCGCTCGAACCAGTTGCGCATGCTGCTGGCCGCGCTGGGCTATGTGCTCATCGAGAGCTGCGCGCACTGGCCTTGCAGGGCACAGCGCTGGCGTCGGCCCAGGTCGACACCCTGCGCATCAGGCTGCTCAAGGTCGCAGCGGTGATCACCCGCAACACCCGGCGCATCCGCCTGTACCTGGCCTCGCACTGGCCCAGCGCGGACATCTTCGCCCACGCCATGAGCCAACTGCGCTCACCCTGAACTTCATCCAGCGCCTGGCCCGCGCGACGACACAAAAATGGTCCGCAACCCAAGCCGGGGTGGGGGCAATTGCCAGCCAATCAGCCCCACTGCACCTCGCGCGCCATCCAATGCCTTCGCGTGGCACTCATCGAGCGCCCCGATGGCCCGCACATGACGCTTCAGCCTCACCAGTGGTCGTTGCGTGAAATATGCGGGCTAGGCCATGGGTGCTTGCCCGCGCGGGCATGACAGAACGCAGCTCAACCGCCAGGCTGGTGCGGGAACAAGTTCAAGCGCTCCACCGCGCGCTTCTCGGCGGTGTAAATCTCGCGCATGGCGCGGCCGTAATCCTCGGAGTTCAGGTAACTCAGTTCCTGGTCGTACTTGGCCAGCTCAGCGATGTGCGCGGGGTCGAACATCGCTGCCTTGAACGCATCGTGCAGCGTCTTCACCACGGCCGGGCTCATGCCCTTGGGGCCCGCCAGACCATAGGGTGAGGTGGCCACGATGCCATGCCCCAGATCCTTCAGCGTGGGCACGCTGGGCCAGCGCTTGGTGCGGTGCTCGCCAAAGGTGACGAGCAGGCGCAAACGGCCGTTGTCCACGAACGGTGCGAAGCCGTTGGAATTGATGCCCACCATCACCTGGCTGGCGGTGACGGCCATCATCTGTTCGGCGGTGCCCTTGTACGGCACATGGATGTAGTTCAGGCCGCGCTTGGCCATCAGCTCGTCCATCACCATGTGCGGTGTGGTGCCCACGCCGTTGGTGGAGACGGTGAGCTCGCCAGGATGTGCTTTGGCCCAGGCAAACAAATCGTCCAGCGATTTGAAGGTGCTGCCGGCCGCCACCACGATGCCGAAGGTGACACCGCTGATCTGGATGATGGGCGTGGTGTCGCGCACCGGGTCCCACAGCAGCTTTTGCATCCATGGCGCGCGAAACACCGGCTGCGGCATCTGGGCAATCGTGTAGCCATCGGGCGCGGCCTGCTGGAGCACCGGCATCACCAGGGTGCCACCGCCGCCCGCGCGGTTCTCGATGTTCACCTTCTGGCCCAGTTGCTTGCCAGCCAGGTCGGCCAGCAAACGCATGGTGAGGTCGGTGGCGCCGCCAGCGGGCCAGGGCAGCCACAGCGAGATGGGCCTGCCGGGAAAGGCCTGTGCCTGCGCGCCCAGCCCCAGCCCTCCGGCCGCCAGGGCCACGCCGTTTTGCAGCCAATGCCGGCGCGTGAGGCGCCCCTTCGTGTTGTGTGATTTCAGTCCCATGACACCAGGTCCATTTTCAATGTGCCGCCCGTGAGAAAGGTGGAGTTGGCGGGTTCGTTTCGCTCCAGCTTGGCCAGACCCACGCCCGGGCAATACCACTCCAGCGTGGTGATGGGCATGTCCTTCCAGCCCACCACCGGGTCGGCGAAGAGCTTGAGCGTGGCCACGCCTTTGACCCGCACACAGCCGCTGAAGTTGCCGGCACGGGTGCTCACGGCCTGGGCCAGCGCATCGATGCTGTAGTTCATGGGCACGGCCGGGTGAGTGTGGCGGATCTCGGGGGGGAACTCAGACTTGCGGCGCAGCAGATAGGCCGTGGTGCTGGCCTGCCAGCTGGTGCCCACGGCCAGCGGCTGCTTGAGCACATAGCGCGGCGCCTTGTCGGGCTGTGGCTCGGCTTCCAACTCGCTCTTGCTGGCCACGCGGTAAATGCCAGTCTCGTCGGCCCGCAGCCAATAGTCCACGCCGTCGCTGCTGTGGCGGCGGAAGGCACGGCCGCCTTCGATGGATTCGCTGCCCAGCGTGCTGAGCTGCAGCTTGGCGTGGTCTTCCGTGTTGTTCTCGAAGGTGGTTGTGATCTCGTAATTCCAGTGGTGGCCGCGGTCGAGCGGAAAGAGCTCGCTGTTGGGCGCCCGCGAGCAGGCCCCAGCATCAGCAAGGCGGCAACGGCAACCAGCAGGCGGCCCATCATTTTTCGGGCAACTGCGGCACGGGCAGGTCGCGGATCTTGATCTCTTGCTCGTCGCTGCCAGGGCGCAGCCACGAGAAGCCGCGCTTGCCCACCTTGGGGCTGGTGGTGCCCATCTGGCTCACGCCCTGGCGCGATTTCTTGATGCCCTCGTTCAGCAGCGCATGCAGATCCTTGGCATAGGGCAGCTTGTAGGCACGGGGCTGGGTGACAGGCTTGCCGTTCTCGATGGCATTGAGCCACACATACAGCGCGCCGGCAGACCTGGCTGTGGGCTCGTCGATCACGGCGGCCAGCAGCACGAAACGCTCGGGCAGCGGGTCGGCACTTGGCCAACCCCACATGCTGTGGACGGCGTCATCGGCCCAGAAATAAAACACCGCCACACCCGCCACCAGCAAGCCCTTGAGCCAGCCCGGCCAGCGCGAATGCAGCAGCGCCAGTGCAAGCAGCAGCAGCAGCACGGCGAACGACAACACCACAGCCAAAGTCATCAACAGTTCCTCATGCGTACATCCGCATCACAGTCTTTCCACCAGGGTCTTGGCCAGCGTGGCGACATTGCCCACCGAGCCATCGGGCAGCACGGTGAAGCGCGCGGCTGTGCCTTCGTCGCCCTTGCGGGCCAGCGTGAGCTGGCCGTAATACACCACCTCGGCACGCGGGTTCACCTTGATGATGGACACGGTCACGTCCACCGGCTTGCCGTCCTTGCTGTCGTAGTAGTGCGCGTTCACCGTGTACTCGCCCGGCGCGATGCCGCGTATGGTCACCACCTCCTGGTTCAGCGGGTTCACGATCTGGTGGCCGTCCACCACGATCACATCGTTGGTCAGGCCGCGGTCGTCGCGGTCCAGGTGCATCAGCCCAGCCTCGCGGGCGCGAAACCACACCAGGTTGCCACCCGGGTCTTGCACCCAGGTGTCGATGTCGTTGGGGTTCAGGTCGGGCCAACTCACCGAGACAATGAATTCGGCCTTCGATGGGATGTCGCCTGCCTTCAGCGCCTTGGGGTTCATGGCCAGCAGCGCAATCAGAAAGCAGAACACGAAGGCGATCAGCATGTTGAACAACATGTCGTAGAACGGATCGACCTCGGGCTCGCGGGTGTGGCGTCGGCTGGGCATGGGGCAAGGTCACTCTGGCGTTGCAGCATCGTGGCCGCATGGGTCGCCGGGCCGCCCCAAGGCCCATGCACCCCCTTGGGGGGCGGACATCGCTTGCGATGGCCTGGGGGCTCCATTCAAACCAAGCCGCTGGCAATCGGCCACAAAGGTGTCGGCAAAACGGTCCAGCCGCGTGAGCTGCAGGCCCAGCAGGATGTTGCCCACCAGGCCCACCATGGTGGTGAGCAAGGCCACGCCCAGCCCAGCCGTGAGGCTCTTGAGCAGGTCTTGCGACTGCGAGGCGTCGAAGTTCTGCATCTGGCCGATCTGCAGCGCCAGGATGGAAAAGCCGATCACCTTGCCCAGCAAGCCCAGCTTCAACTGGATGGCGTTCACCCACCAGGCGGTCTGGTGTGGGCCGTGGGTGCTTTCCAGCAGCAGGTCCAGCGGCGCGGCACTGTCGCGCGAGGGCGTGGCGATGGCGCGCAAATACTCTGCCGCCCAGCCTGTGCTGTGCACAGCAGCCTCACCCCGCCGCAGCGACATCAGCGCGCGGCGCTGGCGCTCCAGCTCGCGGCTGCGGCTTCCGGCCCACAGCGTGCTGGTGGCAAACACCACGATGATCACCAGCGTCAGCCCCGTGGGGTCGGACTGCAGCAGCAGGCCCCACACGCCGCGCACGCCCAGCAGCCAGGTGCCGAACAGCAACAGGCCGCCCAGCGCCAGCCATTCGAACCACAGGGGCTCGGTGTCGGCGTGTGGCGTGTGCAGGCCGTGGCTGGCTTGGCCCGGCTTAGGCCGGCGCGCGAAGGCGCCCAACCACTTCATCGCATCCATCAGGCCGGTCCTCCGGGGCCGCGTTTGGTCAGCGCGCCAAAGCCGCGTTGCGGGTCATAGCCCCAGGCTGCGAGCGCAAAACACAGGCCAAGAGTGCCCAGCACCACCCAAGGCGCCAGGCCCGGGTCTTTGCCGTAGAGCGCAAAGCGCATCCACTCGACCGCATGGGTGAAGGGGTTGAAGCGGGCGATCCACCACACCCACTCGGCGCCAGACTCTTCCAGCTTCCACAGCGGGTAGAGCGCGGTGCTCATGAAGTACATCGGAAAGATCACGAAGTTCATCGTGCCGGCAAAGTTTTCCAGCTGCTTGATGTGCACCGAGAGCAGCAGGCCCAGCGCGCCCAGCATCAGCGCGGCACTCACGGTGGCCAGCAGCACCTGGGGCGTCTGCGGGCCGATGACCGGCAGCTCGGTGCCCAGCCCCCAGGCCACGATCACAAAGGCAGCTGCCTGCACCAGCGAGAGCGTGGCGGTGGCGGCCAGCTTGGCGAACAAGATCCACCAGCGCGGCAACGGCGCGGTGAGCAGCAAGCGCATCAACCCCATCTCGCGGTCATAGACCATCGCGAGGCTGCTCTGCATGCCGTTGAACAGCAGCACCATGCCCACCAAGCCGGGGCCGATGTAGACGTCATACGCGATGTAGGTGTCATACGGCTCGTTCACCGCCACGCCGAACACATTGCGAAAGCCCGCCGCGAACACCGCCAGCCACAGCAGCGGCCGCACCAGGGCCGAGGCCAGCCGGCCGTACTGGCGGATGAACTTCAGCAGCTCGCGCTGCACGATGGCCCACAGGGCCTGGAAGGCGTGTCTCATGGTTGGGCTCGGTACCTTGTCATTCCCGCGCAGGCGGGAATCCAGCATGGGCGCGGGCTGGTGGATCCCCGCCTGCGCGGGGATGACAGGGTTCTTGTTCTGTTTCTCATGGGGCAGGTCGCAGGTTTACTGGCTGCGCGCCTTGCACAGCTTCTCGGGCGCGTCGGCACCCAGGGTGTCCAGCGTGTTCCTGGGGTGCAGGATGCCGTCGGCCGGGGCCATGGCCACCACGCCCTGCCCGTCGGTCAGCAACATGCGCTGGCGCAGTTGGCCATCCCAGGGCCGAAAGCCCATGGTCACGCCCTTGGAGCCGTCCACGTCCACAGTGGCCAGCGCTGTGGCGAAGGCTGCCGCATTGCCTTTGGGTTGGGCCATGGCGGCTGCGGCCAGGGCCTTACCGGCCATCCAGGCCGACCAATCGGCCGATTGCATCAGCCGGCCGCCCGCGCCGCGCGCAAAGCGGCGCGTCACCTGCGGCGCGCCAAAGCGCTCGAACTGCGGGTGCCAGGCCAGCGCGGTCAGGCCCGCATCGCCCACCACCGGGCGCGGCAGCACGGTGCGGTAGGGCAGGCTGCGGGCGAACTCGCCGTCGCTGTCCACCACCCACACCACGTCGTAGGTGCCCGCGTTGGTGGAGCCCGTGAGCAATCGCAGGTTGGCCAGGTCGCGCTCGCGCGGGTCGGTGCTGAGCTTGAAGGGCTTGGTGGCGGTGAGCTTGAGGCCATAGCGCTTGATGGCGGCTTGTGCCACCTCGATGCGGGCGGCGTCTTCAGGGGCCGAACCCGTGAGCAGCAGCACCTGGTTCCAGCGCGAGGCGGCCAGTGTCTGCGCCAGCGCGTCGGCACGCATGCGCTCGCTGGGCAGCAGGTGGTAGAGGCGGGCGCGGCAGTCTTTCTCGCGCAATCGGTTGTCGGCATTGCCCACGTTCAGCACCGGCAGCTTCACGGCGTCGGCCACGGCCAGGGTCCAGTCGGCCGGCAGGTCAGTCACCACTGCCGTGTGGCCGGCTTTCTCGGCCTTGGCCGCTGCGGCCTTGGCCTCGGCAGCACTGGCCACGTTCACCACGTCCAGCGCCAGACTGGCGCCGGCTGCGTCCAACTCCAGCTGACTGTCCTTCAGCGCCATCTGCAGGCCGTCGGCCACGGGACCGGTGGGGTGGCCGAAGTAGCCGCGCTCCACCCGCGCGCGGTCCAGGCGCGGGTCGTCGGCCGGGGCGAGTAGCGTGACTTTGAATGGCGCAGCGGTGGCGCCAGCCGCTGCGAACGCCAAGCACAGCAGCTGAGGGACGCGCTTCATTCGACCAGCAGCGCGCCGTACGGCACGCGCCCCACCGGGATGCTCTTGAGCGCCTTGGCTGAGGCCACGTCGATCACGGTCACGTCGTCCGACAAACCGTTCACCACCCACAGCCGGTTCTCGGCCTTGTTCAGGCTCACGTTCCAGGCCCGCTTGCCCACCAGCACGTTGTGGGTCACCTGGCGCGTGGCCACGTCCACAAAGGCCACCTGGTTGGCCTGGCCCAGGGTGACAAAGGCGCGCTTGCCGTCACGGGTCATGGCGATACCCACGGGCGTGATGTCTTGCGCCCGCACGCCCTTGATCTCGAACTTGACCGTGCCGATGACGCTGTAGTCTTTGGTGGAGAGCACGGTGACACCGGCGCCCAGCTCGTTGGTGACCCACAGCTGCGAGCCATCGGGTGTGAGCGCAAAGCGGCGCGGGCGCTTGCCCACCGTGATGTTCTTCAACACCTTGCCGGCGGCCGGGTCCACCACGTGAACCAGGCTGGCCACCTCGGAAGTGACGTAGACCACCTTGCCATCGGGTGAGGCCAGCACGCCTTCGGGTTCTTCGCCCACCTTCACGGCCTTGCTGCGCTTGCCGCTGGCCACGTCAACGATGCCCAGCTCGCCGTCTTCCTCGTTGCTCACATAGAGCGTTTTGCCGTCGGGGGAGAGATCGAAGGCCTCGGGATCTTCGCCCAGCGGCAGCTTGCCCACCGACTTGCGCGACGCCACGTCGATGATGTCGGCCTGGTGCGAGTCGCCGCAGGCGGTCATCAGCGTCTTGCCGCCGGGCGCCAGACGTAGGTGGCGCGGGCGCTTGCAGGTCTTGACGCTGCCGATGACGCTGAGCTTGTCCATGTCGATCAGCGTCAGCGCGTTGTCTTTCTCGCTGCTCACCCAGGCCACGCCCTGCGCGGCGGCGGCTTGGCTGAGCAGGGCCATGGTGGCGCCGGCCAACACGGCGGCCACGCGGCGGGATGCAGAACGGGTCATGAAGTCTCCTTGTGGTTGGGCGCGGGTCGCCGCGCTCGGTTTATGCGCTCAGGCAGTGGCGCGGATGAAGGCCTCTTCGAGTTCAGCGCTGCCCAATTGTTCCGCCACGCTCTTGGGCGTGCCATCGGCCAGCAGCTTGCCTTTGTGCAACACCAGCACGCGGTCGGCCGCCTCTGCCTCTTCCACCAAATGGGTAGCCCACAGCACGCTGGTCTGGCGCGCGGCCACGTCGGCGCGCACCGCGGCCATCAAATCGCGGCGCGACTTGGGGTCCAGGCCCACGGTGGGTTCGTCCATCAGCAGCACGGCCGGGCGGTGCAGCAGGGCGCGCACCAGCTCCACCTTGCGGCGGTTGCCGCCCGAGAGCTCGCGCACGGGCCGGTCCAGGTCGGCCGTGGTGCCCAGCGCCTCGCAGCCCAGCGCAATGCGTTCCTTGGCGGTGGCGCGCGGCAGGCCGTGCAGGTCGGCATGGAACTGCAGGTTGCGGCGCACCGACAGATCCAGATCGAGCGACATTTGCTGGAACACCACGCCGATGTGCTTCAAGGCCTTGACGGCGGTGCGGCGCAGCGATTCGCCCGCCACGCTCACCTCGCCCTCGTCGGCCACGAACAGGCCGGTGAGCACCTGGAACAGCGTGGACTTGCCCGCGCCGTTGGGGCCCAGCAAGGCCACGAACTGACCCGACGGGATGGCCAGCGTCAGGCCGTTCAGCGCAGCACGTTCGCCGTAGCGTTTGGTCAGGTTCTGTACTTCCAGCATCAGCGCAACAACCCAGGGTCAGAGTTCAATGACCATACCATCGCGGGCAGCTTCAAAGCCCCCGGCATTGCCAGGGTTTGACAGCGTGGGCGCGTCACCGAACAGCACCTTGCGCTGCGCAAGCCAGGCCTCGGCCTCGTTGACGGCCGCTTCAGGCCAGGTGGTGTGCTCGTCCAGCAGCACGCAGTCGGCGCTGCACAGCCAGTCGTAGGGGGCCGCGCCCAGGGCTTGCGCGCCGGGTGCGCAAAACAGGCGCTGGCCGGTGCGGGGGTCGCGCACGGCCAGGGCGATGGACAGGCCGGTGCTGGCCGGCACCTCCAACGCGCCCAGGCCGCGGGGCACAGGGCTGTCGGTGGCCAGCGCGGTGAACTCCAATTCGGGCAGGGCCGCCACTCGGAAGGTGGCCGACAGCGTTTCGCCCGCCACCGGAATGACATGCCAGTGCACGCCGCAAAACTGCTGCAGCATCTGCAGCACCGGCATGGTCTGGCTCAAAACCTCGAACACCGCCGGCGTGGCGTACAGGTTGATGGGCGGGCCGTCGCGCAGGCTCAGCAGACCACCGATGTGGTCCACCTGCGCATCGGTGAGCAGCACCGTGCGCACCTCGCCCTGCTGCAAGCCCTGGTGGCCACAGAGTGCAGGGTCGCTTTGCAACTGGCTGGCCACATTGGGTGCAATGTTCAGCAGCACCCATTGCTCACCCTGATCGGACAAGGCCAGCGCGCCGTGGCGGCTGGTGGTGGCCGGCTCGGCCAGGGGGCTTTTCGGCAAGGGGGCCGCTGCAGCCAACGCCGGCCCGCCGCGCAACACGATCAGCTTCATGAAGACACCCTAGCCACCCCAACTTGGGGCCCTGCGGCAAGATGCGGTGTATGCAGAGACAGATGCTCTATCGGGGAAACGGTGTGTGGCATGTGGCACCGACGGTGCAAGACACATGCCCGCAGGTCTTGGCACCACGGTACGCCCGCGAACCGCTTGATTTGGCCGTTAACCCGCAGGCAGCGCGCCGTGGCCGGGACACCGCAGCCGCACAGCGTCCGAAGTTGACACAGGGGTTTTCCCGGCGCCTTGGGCGCTGGCTGTGCGGGCTGGCGGTATTGGCGATGCAGTGGCCTACCGCGGCGTGGGCTGGCGGGAGTTGCCCAGGGCCCCGGGTGACGCTGGAGCGGCTGTCGGCACAGGTGTGGCGCGTGCCTGGCCAGCGCGGCGAAGCCACCAAGGCCAACCGTGGCGCCATCTCCAACCTGCTGGTGGTGCGCCGTGGCCGCGAGACCTGGCTGCTCGGCTCGGGCCCCACGCCGGCTTTTGGCCGCGCGCTGCAGTGCCGGCTGCGGGCCGCCACAGGTTGGCGCATTACCGACGTGATTGCACCGTGGGCCCGGCCTGAGCTGGTGCTGGGCGCCACCGCGTTTGCAGGTGCGCGCCTGTGGTCGCACGCTGACGTGGCCGCCGCCATGCGCGAGCGCTGCCCAGGCTGCGTGGCGCGCATGAAGCCGCGCCTGGCGGGGGCGGCCAGAGACCTGGGGCCGCACCCGGTGCGCATCGCACAACACCTCTTGCAGGGCGAGCAGGGCGTGCTGGGCCCTTTCCGGTGGTGGCGCTTGCAACGCTCGGATGCCACGGTGGTGACCGTGTTTCGGCTGGTGGACCAACCCCTGTGGGCGGCGCACGGCCTGCTGTGGGCTGACGCAGCACCCGATCTGCGCGATGCCGAGCTGGGGCCCATGGCCCTTTCGTACGCGAAACTGGCCGAGCTGGCACTTGCCGACGGCGCGGCCGCGCGCTGGCTGCCCGAGCAGGGCAAGGTGATGGAGTCGGACGCGCCAGCCCGGCATGCGCGCTACCTGCAGCAACTCGAATCCGACGTGATGGCGGCGCTGCACGAGGGTAGGGCGGAAACCGAGCCGCCACCGCCCCCCGCCGCCCACACGCTGCCACTGGGCGACGGCCTGCGCCACAGCCTGAACTGGCAGCGCGCCTGGCACAGGCTGGAGCAGCGCGCCTTTGACGAGGCACCGGCCATGCCGGCGCGTTGAAGCAGGGGTTGCGCCTGGGAGACGGCAACCCACAGGCAGGCCCGCCAGACCTGTCTGGATACAGGTCTGCTGGACCCCCGCAGTCCGCACCGACTTTCTGGCCGTGGCCGGGGGCATGACGGTTGCCGCCATCGAGTCGGTCAAGACTTCCTGAACCTTCCATATTCGTCAGCAAACGCCGCGCGTGTGCGGGTCGGCCCGCCGCCATGCCTTGACCTGCCACAGGCTCCCTGCGGATAGCCGTGGCCGGCCGACTGCATTTGGCAATGCGCTCGGCGAGTCCATCGTGGCCAACATGCAAAGCCCTTCGAGTTCAGCGCAGACAGGCACCAAGACCTTGAGTGAGCTGCCGCAGCTGAGCACCACGCCGGCTGAGCCACTGGCCGTTGGGGTTGGTGCGGTGGATGTGCCTGAGATTGCAGCGTTGACCGAGCGCGTACCCGGGGCCGCTCCAGCCGATTCAGGGTACAACGATTCAGCCGCTCGGGCGCGCGGGCCAAACTCCGACGCCCTGGATGCTAAGTTGCAGAAGGATGTGACCGCCATTCGCAAAGCGTTTGAGAGGCAGCAGTGGCTGGCTGCGCAGGCCGAGGCTGCCAGCCGCATGTCGTCACCCGCGCAGACAGCAGCTACTTACGCAGCTTACGGTGGACGTAGCAGCTTGGCCAACATGCCCAGTATGCAGTCGTCGGCGGCAGCGCCAAGCTATAGGCCGGAGCTGGATCAAAGCTACTACGTGACGCCGGGGTTAGGCCGCCTTGAGCCAGTTGATTTGTACTTTGCGATTCTGGGCAAGGCAGTCGCGCAGGTAGAGGTTGATCAGGCTCTGATAGGGCACGCCAGCCTCAGTGGCCATGCCTTTGAAGTAGTCCACAACATCGGCAGACAGCCGCATGGTGACTGACTTCTTGAGCTTGGTCGCATATGGATTCTTCCTGGACTTCAGCTTCGAGAGATCGTATTCAGCTTTCATGATGACCACCTTGGTAGTGGGACGCTTCTCGCTTTGTCGCCTTCCGGGCAGAGATGATTCGAATGGATGCTCCGGAGTCGCGTTCACAGTGACAAACGAGAAGTAGCTTTGCACCCGAACTCATACCCAGCAACAAGAATCGCTCTTCAGTTGACGAGTGCTCTTCGTCAAAAAACTGAATTGCGAAGTCGTCATAGAAGACCGATGCCGCCTGTTCGAAGCTGATCTGGTGCTTCTTGAGGTTGGCCTTGGCCTTTGCGGGATCCCACTCGAATTGCATAAATACATTGTATTCATGCCCAAGTTCCAGTGCAAGCCGGAGCGGAGTTGGCGGCTTAACGTTCGAGGTGAGCCGCAAAGTGCAGCTTGCTGCACTTTGTCGGTTCGACCGAGGGGTTAGAGCGCGGTCTTTTGGCGAACATACTTGCTGCGGAACTCGGCAAATGCCTGGCCAATGTTCTTGCCCGCTTTTCCACGAATTGAGACGGTCGGCCAGTGACCACGTATGCGTACCGCTACAGAGCTCACGAAGAAGCCAGTTTTCTGCTCAACTGACTCGACCTCAGTCCAAGGAATGAACAGTGGCGGGCTAAACACCCTGAATAGGAACAGGATCGATAGACCGACTCCTGCTTCGTTCACTGTCACGAACAGGCAATTCCCGTAGCTGACGGGTACGAGCTTGTGACCCATTGACCCAGACACGAACCTTGTACGTGTGCCAAGCACGGGCTGAGTAGACCGAAAGTTCGAGACGAGGCTGGACCAGCTTGCTGCAATTTGTCGCCTCGACTGAGGGGTTGGGCGTCTGCCGGATAGACGGCGCAGTGCATTTGTTGTACAGTAACGCGTACATACTTGGAGTGCTGCTATGGACGCAATTACCTACTCTGCTGCCCGCGCCAACTTGGCGACGACCATGGATCGTGTTTGCAATGACCACGAGGCGTTGATCATTACACGCAATGGCGAACAGTCGGTTGTGATGCTCTCCCTGGAGGACTTCCAAGCGTTGGAAGAGACCGCGTACCTGTTGAGGAACCCAGCGAACGCTAAGCGACTTCTTTCGGCGGTTGCTCAGTTGGCGGCTGGCAAGGGTGTGAAGCGGGAGCTTGCCAAGTGAAGTTGATTTTTGCGGATGAGGCATGGGATGACTACCTCTACTGGCAAAAGCAGGACCGCCGCATGGTTGACCGGATAAACAAGCTGATTCGCGAGACCCAACGTAGCCATTTGAGGGCGTTGGAAAACCTGAGCCACTAAAGCACGCGCTGTCTGGCTTTTGGTCACGACGCATCACAGACGAACACCGCATGGTTTACAAGGTGGAGGATGGGGCCTTGTTGATAGCGCAACTCCGATACCACTACTGAGACGCCCAACGTTCGAGGTGAGCCGCAAAGTGCAGCTTGCTGCACTTTGTCGGTTCGACCGAGGGGTTCGGCGTCATGCGGCCTTGTGAGGAACCAGCTTGACCTGGAGATCGCAGCCGACAGCGGCCGCGTATTTCTTCAGCGTTGCCAGTGACGGCGCGTGGCGACCTGCCGCCTCGAGACGTGAGATTGCGCTCTTGGTCGTGCCCATGCGTTCGGCCACGGCGTCTTGGGTCATGCCCGCCTTCGCGCGAGCCTTGAGCATTTGCCCAGCCAGCGCGTACTCAAGTTGAAGACTGTCGTATGCCTCGGCGAAGCCCTGGCGCTTGCGTGCGGACGCAAGGAACTCGGCGTGATTGTGAGGAACGGGTTTGAATTTCAGGTCAGCCATGCTGCACCTCCTTAAGGCGTTTGCGAGCGAGCTTCAGCTCGCTGTCAGGGGTTTGCTGCGTCTTCTTGATGAATGCGTGCAATACAACCACGCGCTTTCCGACCAGATAGCAGTAGAACGCTCGACCAATGCCGGTGCGACCACGCGGCCGAAGCTCGAACAGGCCATCGCCGAAGGCGCGCGAATGTGGCAACCGAAGACTTGGCCCGTACTCGGCTAGAAGCTCGATCAGGCGGGCATAGTCGGCGAGCACATCCACGGGCCATTCCTGGATCTCGGAGAGCACCCGTTCGTGGAAGTAGTCGATTTGGTATGCCATGCTGCATGTTAGCAAATGCGCTAACCTTTCGCAGGGTGAACCCTATGACGCCTAATCGGGATAGGAGAAAGCCTCGCGGCCTCCCCCTCCCACACCACCGGACGTACGGGTCACGTATCCGGCGATTCGGGTTGTTGAATATGTGCTGGTCATGTGGGCCTCGCTGGCGCCAAACATGGTAGCCCCAAACGGTTGAAGTAAGTGGCTGGCATGGCCAGCGATAGCGCCGGGGTTCGGCTGATTCTCCACGGGCCGTGCGCGCTCTTGCTGACGTTCCAGGCTTCTCGCACTGACACGCCCCGCTTGCGCAGCTCGCGGTATCCGGCACTCCCCCACAGCTTCCATTGATAGCAGCGTAACCGTCGCCGCAACCACTTGTCCAGTTCGCGAAGAGGGCTCAGCACTTCGGCAATGCCGAAGTACGCTTTCCAGCCAAGCAGGCTTTCCCTCAGCTCTTCGACGATGCTGTGCAAGCGGTGGCCTCTTGTGCGGCGGCTCAACTCTCTGAGCTTGTCCTTGAGCTTGGCCATGGCCGTCTTGGCCACTTGCAAGCCCTTGGTCTTGCGGTTGAGCGTGAAGCCCAGGAACTTGCGGTTCCAGGGCCTGTCCACGGCGCTCTTTCGTGCATTCACTGTGAGCCTCAGTGACTCTTCGACAAAGCGCGTCACGCTGTCCATCACGCGCTGCCCGGCTCGCTGGGACGCCACCATGATCTGGCAGTCATCTGCGTACCTGGCAAAGCGCAGGCCGCGCCGCTCCAGGGTCCAGTCCAACTCATCCAACACCACGTTGGCCAGCACCGGCGAGCGGCCCGCCTTGCGGCACGCCTTGTTCTCGCGCTTCGACGCGCCCGTCCACCCAGACCCCGGCTTTGACGATGCGCCGTATCAGCTTGAGCAGCGCACCGTCAGGCACGTGCTTGGCCAATCGGCCGATCAGCCGGTCTTGGTTGACCCGGTCGAAGAAGCTCTCCAGGTCCAGGTCCACCACCCAGGCTTGGCCCGCCTTGACCAGCGTCTGCATCCGGCGCACCGCCTGGTGCGCCGAGCGCTGCGGCCTGAAGCCGTAGCTGTCGGGGTGGAAGTGCGGCTCCCATTGCTGGGTGACCACTTGGGCGATGGCTTGTTGTATGAATCGGTCCAGCACCGTGGGGATGCCCAACTGCCTCACGCGGCCATCTGGCTTGGGGATCTCGACCCGGCGCACCGGCTGCGGTCGGTACCGTCCCGCCAGGATGTCGGCCTTGATCTGCGGACAGTGTTGCTTGGGGTGTTCAGGCAGGGCATCGACGCTCATGCCGTCTATGCCCGGCGCGCCTTTGTTCTGGCGTACCCGTTTGAGGGCGCGCTGCAGGTTCTCGCGTGCAAGCACGCGCTCCAGCAACGCCCACACATCGCTTGCGCACTCCGGGCTTGGTTGGCGGCGGGTCCATCCGTTTCGGATGCCATCCCGTCTCCTGGGGCCCGGCGCTCAAGGCTCTTCCCGTTCGGGCCTTCGCTGGCAGCCCCGCCAACTACTATGCCCTCTGCTGACTTCTCTACGGCGCTCGGCGGCAGTTGCCCGCCACCCAGTCGCCGGCCTTGGCAGGCCCGCCCGACACCGCAGAGATCTCCCGTGGTAAGACACGAATCCTTCCTCGCATAGACGCCAGATTTACAAAATGCACCCATCCCAGCATTGCGCCTGGGTTTGCAGATGGAGGGCTTCGCGGTCACGTGCCCGCTCGCCCCGAATGCATCACGCCTCATATCCGGTTTCTGTTCGTCGCCCCGCGAGTTTCGCCTTGAGCTTCCTCCCCACCCGCCTCGCGGCGACGCAGTGCCCTTTGGCTAACCTTCGGCTCTGCTGATACCTGGTACCGGGACTTTCACCCAGCGGGATTCGTGCCATGCACGGCACACGTTCGAGGTGAGGCGCAAATTGCAGCTTGCTGCAATTTGTCGCCTCGACTGAGGGGTTAGAGCGCATTTCGCTCAAAGTGCCGTTGATAGACATTGAGATAGTTCGAGCCGACCTGGAGGGAGGTGATGTCTTTGTACGCGACCCGAACTGGTTCTTCAAGCCACCGGCCAATGCCGGTGAAGTGCAGGACGTAAGCTGCAGCAGATGTTGTCTTGAGCAGCTTGCCGATCACGAAGTCTGGTTTACCACCTCGCTCGCACTCAAGGATGAGAAGTGGATAGCTGCGCGACAACTGCTTGATGATTGAGCGCCAACTCTGAACCTCAAACTGACTCTGGAAAGGAATGTTCTCCAACAGTCCTTCGTGCTTGAGAAGTCTGGTTTGGAACTTGTCGGTCTTGGTTTCTCGGATCTCCGAGATATCCGATCGGCTCAGAGTCATGAGCCCATCGAGATTGAAGTCATAGACGTATTGCAGAACCACAAGTTCTTCGGACGAGGCCAGCACAAAGCCTTGAATTCTGTTCGAGTCAATTTCCTCTCGGTGGATGGACACGAGGTGTCTTCCTGGGGCTATGGTCAACGGTGGCATTGAGTGCGGTCTAACGTTCGAGGTGAGCTGCCGACTGCAGCTTGCTGCAGTTGGTCAGCTCGACTGAGGGGTTAGCCGTAATAGTCCGACGAACACCGTTGCCGGAGCCGATGGTCAGACGTCGACGAGATGGCGAAGCAACTCGAAGGCGACGCGCCACTTCTGGCCGTCACAGTCGAGCGTGGCGGTGTGTTGATTGATACGCACGATCAGGCCAACGCGGTGCTGCAGGTTCTTGTCGACGAAGGTGACCCGGTTGCCGACGCGGAAGTCAGCTCGGGCGGCGACCTCCGGTGGCGGCGTAGGCCGGTTGGGCGCGGCAGGCTCTGGCTTTTGGCCCCATCAGGAGGCTGCGATGTTGGCCCGGTGAGGATCGCCGCGTAGTGCACCTTGAAGGGCTTGGCGTTGGCCGCATCGTGGACGGCCACGTGGTCCCCGTGCATGCCGACGACGCGAGCTGACCGCAACTTCCCATCGGCCCAGCTCAGATACTGGACCTGCTGGCCCGTGTGCAACTGCGCACGCGCCTGGACGATGCGGCGTGGGTCGGCCAACAGTTGTTCGATGACCCAGCTGAGCTGGTACAGCTCATCGCTGCTCGCCATCGGCAAGTCTTCGATCAGTTTGATGCGCATGGGCGCATTCTGCCCACGCCTGCTGCGGGCCTGATGGGTCTTCAGGCCGCCAGCGGCAGGTCCTGCGTTGTTCTTCGTGCGCCCCCCTCGCGGCGACCACCCAGGGCAGCAACTCGTCGATGCGGTTGATCGGATGATCGGCGATGCGCTCCAGGACGTGACGCAGGTAGCGTTGCGGGTTGATCGCGTTGAGCTTGCAGGTTCCGAGCAACGTGTACATCACCGCCGCCGTGTGGCCACCCGCGTCCGAGCCGACGTGCAGGTAATTCTTGCGCCCGATGGCGACGCCGCGCAGTGCACGCTCAGCGGCGTTGTTGTGGGCGTCGATGCGCCCGTCATCGACGAAGTTCGTCAGCGCTGTCCAGTGGCCCAAGGCATAGCCGATCGCCAAGGCCATCGGCGACTTCGCCGACACCTGCGCCAAGGCCTGGGTCATCCAGGACTTCAACTCCCTCAACACGGGCATTGACCGCGTCTGGCGCGTTCGTCGTCGTCGCAGCGGCGAGCGGCCATTGATCTGAGCCTCGATCCTGAAGAGCTCACCGATGCGCACCAGGGCCTGATGCGCCAGTGTGCCGGGCAGGCGTTGCTGCCTGACATGGATATCCCAGAACTTGCGTCGGGCGTGACTCCAGCAACCGGCCTCGATGATCCGGCCGTCCGTGTAGAGCTTGTCGTAGCCACTGAATGCATCGGCCTGCAGGGTGCCGCAGAAGTTCTGCAGATGCCGCCGCGCATGCTCGCCCTTGCGGTCCGGCGAGTATTGGAACCAGACGGCCGGCGACGCCGGGTCACCGCTGGGCCGGTCATCACGGACATAAACCCACAGCCGGGCGGTGTGCGCCTTGGCACCCTGGCCGCCCAGCGCGCGGATCGGCGTGTCGTCACCGTGGACCTTGCCGGCCTGGAGCACGTAGCGGCCAACGGCCTCGGCCAATGGCGTCAGCATCGCGCCGCAGTTGCCCATCATGTCGGTGATGGTCGAGCGGCTCAGCTCGACGCCGTCGCGGCCGTAGATCTGGCACAGGCGGTACAGCGGCACATGGTCGGCGAATTTGCTCACCGCGATGTGGGTGAGCAGGCCGGCGCCGGCCATGCACCGGTCCATCGGCCGGGTCGGCGCCAGCGCCTGTGTGATCGTGTGGCAGCCCGCACAGGCCAGCTTCGGGCGCACGTGGCGCACCACGTGGAAGGTGCCTGGCTCGTAGTCGAGTACCTCAGAGACGTCCTGGCCGATCTCTCGCAGGGCTGCACCACAGGCCGTGCAGCCGCATCCACCCAGCGGGGTGTGAACGACGGTGCGCCGGGGCAGGTGCTCAGGCAACTCGCGCAGCCCAGGCCTGGTCTTGGGCTCACGCTTCTTGCGCTCGGCATCGAGCGAGGTCACGTTGGACTTCAATCCGTCATCCGTGCCCGCGTCAGCAGACGGTGTCACCGCAGCCTGGGCCGCTTGGCCACCGACGAGGTCGAGTTGCGCGTGTTCGAGCTTCTCGCTGGAGCGGCCGTACTTCATGCGCCGCAGGTAGGCCAGTTCGACCTTCATCTTGTCGATGGTCAGTTGCGCGATCTTCAAGGCCTCGTGCGAGCGCTGGACTTCACCGCGCAATGCGGTGTTGCTGGCCACGAGGTCTGCGAACGTCATGGCCAGGACTTTGCCTGTCGTGCTCAGCCCTCGCAACGGGAGTTGTCCCGTCAACCACTTGCCTGGCCGACTACACCGCCAGGCGTGGTTGCCACGTGCGTTCGGGGTGGCGCCAGTCGATGCCTTCGAGCAGCATCGAGAGCTGCGCCGTGCTCAGCGTCACGCTGCCGCTGTCGGCCTGCGGCCAGACGAAGCGGCCTCGCTCAAGACGCTGGTCAACAGGCACATGCCGTCGCCATCGCTCCACAGCAACTTCACCAGGTCGCCCCTGCGCCCCCGGAAGGCGAAGACGTGACCGCTGAAGGGGTCGGCCGTCAGCGCCATCTGCACCTTCGCCGCCAGTGAGTCGATGCCGCAGCGCATGTCGGTCACGCCGGCAGCAAGCCAGACCCGGGTTCCCGCGCGCGGGCCGATCATTGGCTTTGGCGCAGCGCGCGCAAGACGCTGCCCAGCATCGCCTCGTCCACGGCGCCACGCAGCCGCAACTGCGCGCCAGCGATCTCAAGCTCGATGACGCAGGTGCGGGTGCCACGGCTGGCGCCATCACCGATCGCAGGCAGGTGCGGCTGCGGCGCCGGCAACCGGTCCGGTTGCCCAATGACGCAGACCGGCACCAGACTCGTGGACGGTGCTGCGCCGAAGACCTTCGCTCTGACATGCTCGCGCCGCCACTTGAACAGCAGGTTGGCATTGACGCCGCCCTCCATCGCGATGGCTGCCACCGACGCACCGGGCACCAGGCTCCTCGCGATCAAGCCTTCCTTGAAGCCTTGTTCATGGGTGCGCCGTACCCGCTTTGCGCGTCTTGGGTGATCCTTCATGGTGTGCACCATCTCCGTTGGTGCACACCATCAAGCGGGTGGGCACTTCATCAGCTCAGATGGTGCCGGCCCGCCAAACCGGGCGCAAGGATGGTGCTGGTCGGACTATTACGGACGGGCAGCCCGCACCGAAGATGCCCAACGGTTCCGGTATTTCATCGTATTGGCCAAAGCTTCTGAAGCAACTCGACGGTTCAGGCCAAACAGAACTGACTTTGAATTTGAGAGAACAGCGTGCCAGGCCATGATGAAGCGAGGAATGCTTGCCGGCGCTCTTGCCGCGCTGCCTAACGTTCGAGGTGAGGCGCAAATTGCAGCTTGCTGCAATTTGTCGCTTCGACCGAGGTGTTAGGCAGACGCATCGCGGAATGCGCGAAGTACTGCATTGATACGAGTTTGATAACCGGTGCCTTGCGACTTGAACCATTCGAGAACGTCTTGATCGACTCGCAACGAAACAAGTGATTTGTTCGGCATGGGCTTCAGGCCCTTTCGAACAATGCCACGGACGATGTGTTTGACTTCAGCCTCGGGATGTTCGTCGGTAGGCGCGGCGGATGCCTCCGAGGTGGCCAGGCGAGCCCAGTCAGTTTTGGACTTGGTCGTAGTAGAGATTTGCTTCACGGCGCGTGGCTTTGCGGAACGAGATGACGCGGATTTCATGTTCGGTCTCCGTGTGAACGACTGAGACAGGAATGCCTGCGAGAAGGCCAAGGGTTTCGAGTCGCTGCTCGCCATAGGCAAAGCGATCGTCTTCGAACGTAAAGGTTGCACCTTCAAACACGCGCGACGCGTCCACGAAGTCGAGCCCGTGCTGCTTGATGTTGATTGCGCGCTTGCGCTCAGACCAAGTGAACTGCATTTGCAAATTGTAGATACAATTCGTCATTACCGCAAGCAGCGGCCGGGGGGTGGTGATTTCGGCTGCCCTAACGTTCGAGGTGAGGCGCAAATTGCAGCTTGCTGCAATTTGTCGCCTCGACTGAGGGGTTAGGCAGGGTTTTGGGTTCGGAGCCGCTGAGCGGACGATGACGCTGACCAGTCACAACGATGTTGCCGACGCGTGGTGATGTTGCAGATACCGATGCCATGCCCGCATTGTGTTTTCTCTTCGGCTGTTTGCCAGGGGACAAATGCTCGGTCTGAACAACTGAATGTCTCAAGCTCAGGCCGACCCTGGCAACGCCAGCCCCAGTAAATGCCTGACGCCGAACCGGCCTCATGTCTTTGGTGAAAGGGACCTCGGTTGGTTCGCTGGCCGCCGAAGGACGGACAGCCCGAGCTGATGGTGACCATAGTCCCCGGACTTCGAACACGTCGGCCAGAGCTTCCGAAGCGGGCTCGCGATATTGACCGTGGCGAACTGACCTTGAACTTGAGCCTGGAGCGCACTGGGCAGTGACGAAACGAGTGAACATGGTCTTGCGCGGAACGCGCTGCCTAACGTTGAAGCTGAGCCGCGAGCGGCGGCTTGCCGACGCGAGTCGGCTCGAGCGACAGGTTAGGCCTCATTGTTGGAATCACTGTTTTCATACGACTCCCGAGCCCACGGCTGTGTTTGCGATACTCTATGAGCGAGCCAACCTTCTGGCAAGTCAGCAAGTTGAACTAGCGTAGGGTCGCGGTCGATCATGCAGCCAAGGCACACGAGCTTTGCATCGGCACTGGCATTAGTAGTGCCGCACATGAACTGCCACTCGCCATCATGGTCGTGATAGACCTCGAGAATCGGAAGAGATCCGTCAAGAACGTACTTGGTCGTGAACGATGCGGCGTTGATCGGCGCATCAAACTGCCAGGTGGATTCATCGAACGCGTGCGAGTGACTCATGGATGATGCCTAACGTTCGAGGTGAGCCGCAAAGTGCAGCTTGATGCACTTTGTCGGTTCGACCGAGGGGTTAGGCCGCATTTTGGCGCTTGAAGTGGCCAACCGCCTCAAGCATTTCATGGTGCCGACTTGCCGTGATGCCCTCACGAAGTTCCGATACCAACGTGTGCTGCGTAGCCGGGTTGATGTAATAGTTGGGGCGCTTGCCAGGAGCACCGAACCTAGCGATGACTGAGAGGCCCTAGCGTCTCGTGGTAGCCAGGGATGCTGTTTGCTAGGGTTCCAGGAAATGACGGTTCCGCTGAAAGATCGTCGGCGTAGCCGCGAACATACTTGTCATGATCCTTGGCAGCGACCTCGACCCATACACCCCAGCAGTACTCTTCATCTGAGTCTTGAAACGGTAACGGAATGACCCCTCGAATAAAGAACCTCGAGTCGTCAAGCGTACAAAGATCGGAGTTGCTTCGAACACGAAGATATCGACTGATGAAGTCGAGTTCGTAGACCTCGTCTGGAAGGCCGAAGGAGTAGTCCTGCGGAAGACCTGAGTGTTCTTTGCCACAAGTGGCACATAGGAAGGAAGTGGGCATAGGTTTGCGGCCTAACGTTCGAGGTGAGCTGCCGACTGCAGCTTGCTGCAGTTGGTCGGCTCGACTGAGGGGTTAGGCATCGTCGCTGGATTGGTGAGCGCCACTCCGACTCCGCAGTGCGACAAGCCCCTTCGGGTCGCTCTTGAACCAGAGCCATTGAGTGTCGGTTGCTCCAGCGTTCAGCAGGAACTTATTGATCGCGAACTTGAGCCACATGGCCCCAAGAACCGCAACGCCAAAGAAGGCTGCTCCGCCTAGCGCATAGGCCAGAACGACCGAAACAGGAGTGAGGGGTGCAAGATCCCTGGCCGCAAGTACGACCAACAAGCAAATAGCCAAGAGTGCTAGAAGTGCCTTGCCCCAAAGAGCTGTCTTCTTGTTCATGTCTTTGTCTCCCGTTGTGCCAATTCTGGTCGATCGTATTCGGCAAAAGCTGGTTGTGGCAAGGTCGTTACCTAGAGGCCTAATCGGGATAGGAGAAAGCCTCGCGGCCTCCCCCTCCCACACCACCGGACGTACGGGTCACGTATCCGGCGATTCGGGTTGTTGAATATGTGCTGGTCATGTGGGCCTCGCTGGCGCCAAACATGGTAGCCCCAAACGGTTGAAGTAAGTGGCTGGCATGGCCAGCGATAGCGCCGGGGTTCGGCTGATTCTCCACGGGCCGTGCGCGCTCTTGCTGACGTTCCAGGCTTCTCGCACTGACACGCCCCGCTTGCGCAGCTCGCGGTATCCGGCACTCCCCCACAGCTTCCATTGATAGCAGCGTAACCGTCGCCGCAACCACTTGTCCAGTTCGCGAAGAGGGCTCAGCACTTCGGCAATGCCGAAGTACGCTTTCCAGCCAAGCAGGCTTTCCCTCAGCTCTTCGACGATGCTGTGCAAGCGGTGGCCTCTTGTGCGGCGGCTCAACTCTCTGAGCTTGTCCTTGAGCTTGGCCATGGCCGTCTTGGCCACTTGCAAGCCCTTGGTCTTGCGGTTGAGCGTGAAGCCCAGGAACTTGCGGTTCCAGGGCCTGTCCACGGCGCTCTTTCGTGCATTCACTGTGAGCCTCAGTGACTCTTCGACAAAGCGCGTCACGCTGTCCATCACGCGCTGCCCGGCTCGCTGGGACGCCACCATGATCTGGCAGTCATCTGCGTACCTGGCAAAGCGCAGGCCGCGCCGCTCCAGGGTCCAGTCCAACTCATCCAACACCACGTTGGCCAGCACCGGCGAGAGCGGCCCGCCTTGCGGCACGCCTTGTTCTCGCGCTTCGATGCGCCCGTCCACCCAGACCCCGGCTTTGACGATGCGCCGTATCAGCTTGAGCAGCGCACCGTCAGGCACGTGCTTGGCCAATCGGCCGATCAGCCGGTCTTGGTTGACCCGGTCGAAGAAGCTCTCCAGGTCCAGGTCCACCACCCAGGCTTGGCCCGCCTTGACCAGCGTCTGCATCCGGCGCACCGCCTGGTGCGCCGAGCGCTGCGGCCTGAAGCCGTAGCTGTCGGGGTGGAAGTGCGGCTCCCATTGCTGGGTGACCACTTGGGCGATGGCTTGTTGTATGAATCGGTCCAGCACCGTGGGATGCCCAACTGCCTCACGCGGCCATCTGGCTTGGGATCTCGACCCGGCGCACCGGCTGCGGTCGGTACCGTCCCGCCAGGATGTCGGCCTTGATCTGCGGCCAGTGTTGCTTGAGGTGTTCAGGCAGGGCATCGACGCTCATGCCGTCTATGCCCGGCGCGCCTTTGTTCTGGCGTACCCGTTTGAGGGGGCGCGCTGCAGGTTCTCGCGTGCAAGCACGCGCTCCAACAACGCCCCACACATCGCTTGCGCACTCCGGGCTTGGTTGGCGGCGGGTCCATCCGTTTCGGATGCCATCCCGTCTCCCTGGGGCCCGGCGCTCAAGGCTCTTCCCGTTCGGGCCTTCGCTGGCAGCCCCGCCAACTACTATGCCCTCTGCTGACTTCTCTACGGCGCTCGGCGGCAGTTGCCCGCCACCCAGTCGCCGGCCTTGGCAGGCCCGCGACACCGCAGAGATCTCCCGTGGTAAGACACGAATCCTTCCTCGCATAGACGCCAGATTTACAAAATGCACCCATCCCAGCATTGCGCCTGGGTTTGCAGATGGAGGGCTTCGCGGTCACGTGCCCGCTCGCCCCGAATGCATCACGCCTCATATCCGGTTTCTGTTCGTCGCCCCGCGAGTTTCGCCTTGAGCTTCCTCCCCACCCCGCCTCGCGGCGACGCAGTTGCCCTTTGGCTAACCTTCGGCTCTGCTGATACCTGGTACCGGGACTTTCACCCAGCGGGATTCGTGCCATGCACGGCACACACGTTCGAGGTGAGGCGCAAATTGCAGCTTGCTGCAATTTGTCGCCTCGACTGAGGGGTTAGCCATCATTCGGTGACCAGCAGCTTGACTTGAGTTCCGTCTGGCAACTCAGCAACTTGTCTTGCGATGTGACCTGAGGCCTCGATGAGTTGGGACAAAGTGATTTTGGCGAGATTGGAACCACCGTACTCTCCACCAAGAACGCCAGGAATCTTGAAGCAGTACTTCTGATGGTGTTCAAGAGGTCCAAGTCGCTCCAATGCCTGCACGGCCAAAGGTGCCATGTACCAGTCTTGAAGGAATGCTTGACTTCGTACAACCACGTCGAATTCGGCTCTGTCGTTGGCGACGAGCCGACAGTACAGGTCTTCTGGACTGATACGCCAGTACCTCCCGTCTTCGTCCTTGACCATGAGGTTGCCAAAGTCATTCTGACCAATGACCTCGGTTGGCCTTATACCCGACCAACCCCAGGCACGCGTGATGTGCTCGACTAGCTCCATGATGGCTAACGTTCGAGGTGAGCTGCAAATTGCAGCTTGCTGCAATTTGTCAGCTCGACTGAGGGGTTAGCCACCACCACGCCACGAGTGAAGCTGATGGCCGACCGATTTGCAGCAGTGCCGCTTTGCTCTTTGGTGACGACACGGCGCCGACCGAAGACTAGAAACAGGCTACCCGGCGCGAATTGCATGCTTGGCTTTGTACCCGATGCCAGGCCCCGCCGATGAGCACAAGCCAGTGACAGACCAGGTGAACTTTGCAAACCTTCCCCAAACCCAGCTTGCCAATGACACGCAGCTTGAACACCGAGCCGGCCGAGACCTGGACTTTGCTGATGGCCACTACCGGCGCCGAGAGTACCGCCAAGCAGCGCGGGTGCGGGTTGTGCCAGGCTTGCCAGGGCGCGGCCTGCACGTGCGCTGCGTGGTGAGCGAAGGCACGAAGAAAGCGAGCCCGGTGAAACTCGGGCAGCTGGCGAAGCCAGTTGCCACTGCGATGCCGAAGCGTGACCAAGGTGCCGCGCCACCGACTGGCTGTTTGAACGAACGGCGAGAACTTGCAACACGGGTGACCCAGTGGTGGCTAACGTTCGAGCTAACCGGCCTGCGGAGGCGAGCACCGTAAGCCTGGTACGAGATGATGCACCATGTGCCTCGGACCAGGCTTACGGTGCTTGCCGTAGCGGGTCCGGTTGAGCGAGGGGTTAGCGTCCCGCTCTGTGGGTTGGCCGTGGAGAGCCACCAATCAGAGCCCGCACACCAGACCGTACTGTCAGGTTGCGAATGCCTCCTTAGAGAACGAATGGCCTCCAGGGACTGGCGCTGAAGTGCACAAATCAAAGAGGCCGAAGCGGCGTCATCTCTGGCACCAATGCACGGAATGAATGCAACCCCCGCAATGCCTTCGGCAGCGTAGTCGGTTGCTGATACTCGCGTGATCTTGAGCATCACGCCAAGACCTTCGTTGGGCGTAAGCGGGATCAATAGTCGGCCTCCCACATTCAATGAATCAAGCCAAGCCGAAGGCGGATGTGTAGCTCCGGCGTTGACGTAAATCAGATCCGCAGTTGGTAAGACCGCGTCATTGGCGGACTCGGCTCGAACTTCGACGTTCGCAAAGTGCGCCAGGTTGGCCGCTGCCCGAGAGGCGAGGTCGGGTTCGATTTCCAGTGCGTGGACGTGGCCCGTGGGACCTACCAACGTAGCGAGTATGGCTGTGTAGTAGCCCGTTCCTGCTCCAATATGAACGACCGTCTCGCCAAGCCTTGGTGCTGCTGCAGCCAAGCACTCTGCATGCAAGGAAGGCTGACCGTTGTTGATCCTCCGATCCGTTGCTAGCCCTATCAGGGTGTCTTGATAGAGCAGGTACGGTTCGGCGCTCAGGGTTGGTATGTATCCCGATGCGACGCTGACCGGCCAAGGGCCTGGTCCGAGATAGTCCTCGCGCGGCACGCTTGAGAAGGCTGCGATCAGGCGCTCATCATCCTGGCCCGAGAGCTTCACAATGAATTCCGCGTAGAAGCTGCGGTGCGCCTGTATGGTATTCATAGAGTGTGCATGCTGAACTGTTTGTTCTGTGCGGCCTAACGTTCGAGGTAACCGGGCGCCAACGGTGGGACGCCAGGCCCGGGCCGGTGAAAATGTACCGCGTACCACCGGCCCGGGCTTGGTGGCCCGCCGTTGGTGCTCCGGTTGAGCGAGGGGTTAGGCATCACTGTGCGAGTTGGCTCAGGTACTCCGACCGGAGCGCCTTGCAAGATTCCGATGGCATCTTCTTTGCCACGCTCCGGAAGCTTGTTCCGTCTTTGAGCTCCAAGCGGATGTAGCAGGTTCGGCTGCCTTTGTCCGGGAGTCCGAAGAGCACGTCGCGAACGTCCTTGGCGGGAATTATCGTCGTTCGACCTGCCTGGTTCGCGAAGCGCAGCGTGACCTGATGCCCTTGGATGCTCGATTCAGTGAACTCGGAAAGATAGCTAGATCGAACAAGTGCGATGGAGATTGCAGCAGTGGCCATCCAAACCACAAAGAGAGTACGAATTCGAGGACGTTGCTGCGGTCCCAGTGCCACATACAACAGAGCGGCGGCAATCAGTAAGACGATGAGTGTTGCGACCACCGAGTCGTGGAAGGCGCTCAAGACTTCTTCGGTAGTCGCAAAGCAGAAGGAGTGCAACTGTGATGCCTAATCGGGATAGGAGAAAGCCTCGCGGCCTCCCCCTCCCACACCACCGGACGTACGGGTCACGTATCCGGCGATTCGGGTTGTTGAATATGTGCTGGTCATGTGGGCCTCGCTGGCGCCAAACATGGTAGCCCCAAACGGTTGAAGTAAGTGGCTGGCATGGCCAGCGATAGCGCCGGGGTTCGGCTGATTCTCCACGGGCCGTGCGCGCCTTTGCTGACGTTCCAGGCTTCTCGCACTGACACGCCCCGCTTGCGCAGCTCGCGGTATCCGGCACTCCCCCACAGCTTCCATTGATAGCAGCGTAACCGTCGCCGCAACCACTTGTCCAGTTCGCGAAGAGGGCTCAGCACTTCGGCAATGCCGAAGTACGCTTTCCAGCCAAGCAGGCTTTCCCTCAGCTCTTCGACGATGCTGTGCAAGCGGTGGCCTCTTGTGCGGCGGCTCAACTCTCTGAGCTTGTCCTTGAGCTTGGCCATGGCCGTCTTGGCCACTTGCAAGCCCTTGGTCTTGCGGTTGAGCGTGAAGCCCAGGAACTTGCGGTTCCAGGGCCTGTCCACGGCGCTCTTTCGTGCATTCACTGTGAGCCTCAGTGACTCTTCGACAAAGCGCGTCACGCTGTCCATCACGCGCTGCCCGGCTCGCTGGGACGCCACCATGATCTGGCAGTCATCTGCGTACCTGGCAAAGCGCAGGCCGCGCCGCTCCAGGGTCCAGTCCAACTCATCCAACACCACGTTGGCCAGCACCGGCGAGAGCGGCCCGCCTTGCGGCACGCCTTGTTCTCGCGCTTCGATGCGCCCGTCCACCCAGACCCCGGCTTTGACGATGCGCCGTATCAGCTTGAGCAGCGCACCGTCAGGCACGTGCTTGGCCAATCGGCCGATCAGCCGGTCTTGGTTGACCCGGTCGAAGAAGCTCTCCAGGTCCAGGTCCACCACCCAGGCTTGGCCCGCCTTGACCAGCGTCTGCATCCGGCGCACCGCCTGGTGCGCCGAGCGCTGCGGCCTGAAGCCGTAGCTGTCGGGGTGGAAGTGCGGCTCCCATTGCTGGGTGACCACCTGGGCGATGGCTTGTTGTACGAATCGGTCCAACACCGTGGGGATGCCCAACTGCCTCACGCGGCCATCTGGCTTGGGGATCTCGACCCGGCGCACCGGCTGCGGTCGGTACCGTCCCGCCAGGATGTCGGCCTTGATCTGCGGCCAGTGTTGCTTGAGGTGTTCAGGCAGGGCATCGACGCTCATGCCGTCTATGCCCGGCGCGCCTTTGTTCTGGCGTACCCGTTTGAGGGCGCGCTGCAGGTTCTCGCGTGCAAGCACGCGCTCCAACAACGCCCCACACATCGCTTGCGCACTCCGGGCTTGGTTGGCGGCGGGTTCATCCGTTTCGGATGCCATCCCGTCTCCCTGGGGCCCGGCGCTCAAGGCTCTTCCCGTTCGGGCCTTCGCTGGCAGCCCCGCCAACTACTATGCCCTCTGCTGACTTCTCTACGGCGCTCGGCGGCAGTTGCCCGCCACCCAGTCGCCGGCCTTGGCAGGCCCGCGACACCGCAGAGATCTCCCGTGGTAAGACACGAATCCTTCCTCGCATAGACGCCAGATTTACAAAATGCACCCATCCCAGCATTGCGCCTGGGTTTGCAGATGGAGGGCTTCGCGGTCACGTGCCCGCTCGCCCCGAATGCATCACGCCTCATATCCGGTTTCTGTTCGTCGCCCCGCGAGTTTCGCCTTGAGCTTCCTCCCACCCCGCCTCGCGGCGACGCAGTTGCCCTTTGGCTAACCTTCGGCTCTGCTGATACCTGGTACCGGGACTTTCACCCAGCGGGATTCGTGCCATGCACGGCACACACGTTCGAGGTGAGCCGCAAATTGCAGCTTGCTGCAATTTGTCGGCTCGACTGAGGGGTTAGGCGGCTCTTGTACCAAGAAGAACTGGTTGATAGAAGACCCCGTCCAGACGCCTGACATTCCGAAGCCCAGCCTCTTGCATGAGCTCACATAGCCTGCTCGTTGAAATTGCGTAGTACTTTGATCGCATGGCATGAGTCTTGACTACCTGAGTAGAGAGATTTTCTTCAACAAAAAAGAACGTCAAGTCGTACTGAGCGTCTTCGAAATCCCAGACCTGGAAGAGAAGGTAACGACTTCCATTCTCGACTCGCGTGCCGTAGGGCTTGACTAGATTCGTGCCGCGCGCCTCGCGCTCGTAGTCTCGAATGGTGATTAGGCAACCGCCGCCGGGCAACAAACAGGCTGTCATCTGCTTGAGCGCGAGAAGTATGTCTTCGTCTGTCAGTAGGTGAGGAATGGAGTTGTCGATGGAAACAACGACATCGAAACCTGACCCGTGATGGCCGTGCGCATTGCGCATGTCACAGACTGAGAAATCGGCCTTTGCGCTTCGGCTCTTGGCTTCAAGCCTCGCTCGTTCAATCTCTCTCTCGGAAAGATCCGATGCGGAAACGGAGTAGCCCCGCTGGGCCAAAGCAATGGCCTGGGTTCCAATGCCACAGGAGACATCCAGGACCTTCTTGCTGGAAGGCCACTCAGATTCGATGATCGATGACAGTTGTTCACCTTGACGACAAATGCTCGCATTCCAGTCCTGATGAACCAAGTGATAGAACGGCGCGAGCTGGTCATAGAAGTCGGTCATGCGCGAGCCGCCTAACGTAGAGGTAAGCGGCGGCGGAACGCCGTCCGCTTGACCGACTTGTTATGCGTAGCGCGAGCGAAGGCACGGCGCGTGGGTGGAGAAGGCGGTGCCGAGGTAGAGCCAGGGTGGGCACCACGAACAGCGGCGGCGAGGTTGGGCGCGGCCACCGGCTGTGATGGGGCTACCGAGTAGCTCGTGATCATCGTGAGCTGAAGCCGAAGATGACTTGTGTGCGGCGCGCCGACCTTGCGAGACAGAGAACAGCCGACAGACGAGTTCAACGCACGCTCCTCGATGACAAAGATGGGCTCGCATCATGGCTGCAACCAGCCGACGCATAACGTTTGAATTCACCGGGCGCCGCAGGCGGTCCGGTGGAATGAATGGTTAGGTGTCGGTCGTAACCTCATCCCTCGGCAAACCGTCATAGCCGATGACCCAGTTGATCGCATGATGCCTCTCTTGAATAATTCCGATATCACGGTTTGACGGCATAGGTTTATTGTGGATACGAGCATCGCGCGCTTCCCAATGAGAATTCAGTAGTGAGTCCGCCATGTCGAACAGTTCATCGTCTGAGCGGCGCTGCGCAGTTGATATGAACTCATTGACAGCCACATCAGCGAAGGGTGGCAAAACTTCCTGGAAGTTTCCCGCATCGCACTGCTCTGCCAGGCTCGGAAGCTCTTTGACGACACCTAGCGCCCACAGTAGCATGAGCAATGCTTCGCTACGCCAAGATGCGTTGACCCGCTGCCGCTCGGTCGGCTCCACAGCAGAGACGAATTTCAGTTCCTCGGGCGAGAGTTCACCCCATAGCGATTCGTCACGCAACCACGTGACAGTTTCCTCCTTAGGCGCCCCCAGCGCGAGGCCAATAACTGCAAATAGCGCAAGCGCGCGTTTGGCAATTTCGGGCGCCCCGCGCATTTCGTATGGGGGCAGGATTTGTTCGCTCTCGATGTGCATGCGACACCTAACGAATAGCGTTTATCGGACGCCGAGACAGAGTCGAATCGAAGGCAGTGAATCGCATGGCGTCAGATAAACCTTGTTGGACTGAACCGCCGCTCGGCGGCATGGGGCGGGTATGGGGCAATGTAAGGCTCAGCAACCCGATTGGCTCTGCGCTATCGGGGTGATCGAGTTGATTCTGCCGCACAGGCCGGCCCGCGTGAAGGTTGGGTTGGGTCCGCAGGGTTCGAAGTTTGGCGTGCTGGGACGATGGTGCGAGCCCAGCGGAGTGGCGGGCACGCGCAGGTTCCTGCCGGTCGCCCCAAGGGCGGTCTGCCTGAGTGGGCAATGTGTGCTGTCGGCGCTCAAGGGGGTCCCCGACAGGCCGGTGTGGCATCAGTGGGCCAGGGTCGACCCCACCGGGGTGGGAGCTCCTGCGCGATCTGCCAGTGTCCGCTGGCGCAATGTGGACAGCGCTCGATCTCGATCTTGGCGACCCGGCGCATGAAGGCCCGGGCGTCCTCGCAGGCCTTGGGGCTGGTCTGGGGCATGGCCAGCAGGCGCCGGGCCAGAGCCAGACGCTCGGTCTTGGCCAGGTGCCAGCAGGCCGTAGTGGCGAATGCGCTTGAAGCCTGGCGGCAGCACATGCTGCAGAAAACGGGCGATGAAGTCTTGCCCCGCCATGGCAATCACCCGCTTGCCCCGGTGTCGTCCGCTCGCACACGCAACAAGACCTGTTCACCCCTGAGACCCACCAGGCGCTCATTGCTGATGGCCGTGCGGTGCGTGTAGCGCGACAGGTAGTCCAGCACGGCAGCCGGCCCGGCCAGCGGGGTCTTGGCATAGACCACCCAGTCGTGTGCCCGCAAGGCCTGCATCCGCGCCCGGCGAGCCTCGTGCGTCTCGGCCGTGTCGCCCGCCAGACTGCCGTCTTGCTCTGATCGTTGCAACGCCTGCAGGAACTTGCCGCGCAACACCTTGGACAAGGCATGCACCGGGAACAGGAAGTTCTCGGCCCCGCTGAGGACTGACCCAAGCTGCAGGCTGTGCAAACCGCAAGGCACCACACGCCATCAGGGCGTGCACGTGGATGTGGCGCCGCAGGTCCTGGGTCCAGGTGTGCAACACCAGTGTGAAGGCGCTGACGCCACCCAACCAGCGAGCATTGGCGGCGAACTCGTTGAGCGTTGCGGCGCTGCAGCGCATGAGCGTCTCGTAGACCCAGCGGGCGTGGGTGGTTGCCAGCGCATTGAGCTCATGTGGCAGCGTGAACACGAGATGGCAGTATGGGACGTTGAGCAATTCCGCCAGTCGCGCAGCGCGCCATGCCTCGCGCTGCCTGGCCTGGCACTGGGGGCAATGGCGATTGCGGCACGTTCTGGGGAGCTCCCCAGAACGTGCCTTATGGAGAGTGTCCCGATACGGGGAGTGAAGCAGTCGATGTCCCGTCAGTTCCCGGGCACCGCACCGATTCGCCGCCCCATTAAGACTTCGTCCTGAGCATCGCAATGAGTCGGTCCGGCGGCCGGAACTTGCCCTTGCGCAGGTGGGGTGGAACGACGGCCTCGATGGCCTCGAGCTTTTGGCTGGGGTCGGCTCGAACGTAGATCTCGGTCGTGGCCAAGGTGCTGTGCCCCAGCCAGAGAGAGACCTTGCGAATGTCCTGCGTGGCCTGCAGCACGATCATTGCGCAGGTGTGCCTCAGGACATGTGGCGAGATCTGCTTGCCGCGCAGCGCCGGGCAAGCCTGGCTCGCGGAATCGGCGTGGTGTTGCAGGACATACGCGACGCCCCAGCGACTGAGGGCTCGCCACGCGCGTTGACGAACACCTCGGGCGTGGCAACCTCGCCGCGCACGGCCAACCAGGCCCGCAATGCAGAAGCAGTCGGCTTCCAAAGTGGTAAGGCTCGCTCTCGGCGGCCCTTGCCGAGCACGTGAATGCTCTTGCACTGCGCCGCGACATCGGACACGCACAACCCCGTCAGTTCGGACACCCGCAGCCCCGCACAGACTGCCAGATGCAGCATGGCCCGATCCCGAATCCCGTCGCGCCTGGCCGGATCCGGCGCATCGAGCAGGGTCTTGGGTCTCCGTCTTGTCCAGATAGCCGACCAGCCGGGTGTCAGTCTTCTTGTATGGGATCGCAAGGATGCGTCGGATCTGCTCAAGCGCGGCGGGTTCGCGGTGCTGCACAAACGTGAAGAAAGACCGGATCGCCGCCAAGCGGATATTGCGCGTTTGTGCCGAGTTCCGGCGTACGGTCTCGAGCTGCTCGAGGAAGGCACCGATCAAGGGCGCATCCAGCTGCTCCAGTAGCAGTGCCGACGGCACGGTCCTGAGCCTGCGGGCCGCGAACTCGAACAGCGCCTGGAAGCTGTAGGCGTAAGAGTCGCAGGTGTGCGCACTGGCGTCACGGTGGCGGGCCAGGTGCTCGCGCAGAAATGCCTCAACATGTGGTGCCAGGGAACTCATGAGTGCCCCCCGTCCAGATAGGCCTCGCCGGCTGCGGCGATGTCGGTCAACAGCTCCGGCGTCGACTCTGGGTACCAGTAGGTCGAGTCGATGCTCACGTGGCCGAAATAGGTGGCCAGTGCCAGCATGTGCTGTCCGATCCGTTGACGGCCCGCGGCGTTGACTGCAACGAACGCGAGGCAAACGTGTGCCTGAGCTCGTGCAGCCGCGGGCGATGCCCGCGCACTGTCGCCATGCTGGCAGACTGCGCGAGCCTGCCGAAGACCCGGTACACGGCCCAATACTCGAGTGGCTGATCGTTGTCGTCGGCGAACACAGGGTTCGTGTCGAGATGCGCGGTGCCTCGCTGCGCCAGGTACCGTCCGAGTCCCGCCGTTGCGGTCTCATGCAGCGGCACCAGCCGGGTCTTCTGGAACTTGGTCTTGCGAATCAGCAAGCCGTCGGGCGTCACGTCGCCGTAACGCAGGTGCAGGGCCTCGGAGATCCGCAGACCGGTTGCGGCGAGCAGGCTGATCAGCGTTGCATAGGTCTGCGCCCGCAGGTGCGCACCTTCATACAACTGCGTCGCTGCCAAGATGAGTCGGTCGATCTCTGCGACTGTGTAGATGCGAGTACGCGGCGGGTCTTGCTGGAGCCGAAGTGGTTGGGCGGCGGCAGATCGTGTCGGGGGTCTTCCAGGTGCACGTGCTGCGCAAACTGGCGAACGGTCTGGTAACGGGTATGCCGCTGAGCCGATGACGGCGCTCGACTGGCCCAGTCGATCACACTTGCCGTGCGGATGTACGCTTGCTGTCGGTCGACTGCGAACGCGGCAAAGCTGCCCAGCAGGTACTGAGCGTTGCTCAACACGAAGCCCGCACCGCGCCGCAAGGCGAGGTACTCGTTGATGGCGGCCATCATGGATGCACCCCGGCCATGGCTGGGCAACACTGCGAAGCAAGGCGACATCGACCTTGGCGTAGTAGGCGCTCGTGTCCAGGCTGCGGTGTCGCAGGACCAAGCCGATCTGGTCGAGCGGGACGCCGCTGCGCAACATCTGCGTGGCAGCCGTATGGCGCAGCAGATGGGCGCCCTTGACCGCAGCCTTCACGCCGGCGCGCTGCAGGGCGCGGCTGACCGCCGATGACACGCCGTCGCCGTTGGCAAACGGGGTGGACGGTGCCAGGTTGCGCAGGAACACGTGATCCGAATCGCCGCCGGCGGGGCGGTGCGCGAGATAGGCGAGCAGCGCGTCCCCGACATCTTGGGGCAAGGGCAGTCCCACCTCGTAGCGGCCTTTACCCGTCACCCGCAAGATGCCGTTGCGCCAGTCGATGTCGTCCAAACGAAGTCGGGCGACGTCGCCCGCTGCGCAGGCCCAGCCGCACCAACAGCAACACGATCGCACGGTCGCGCACTTGCCCTCGCGTCGTCCCATTGCACGCCGCGATGAGGCGAGCCAGTTCGTCTTGCGACAGGCAGCACGGCAGACGTGCCAACCGCCAACCGGCCACAGCGGGAACGGCCAGGGCAAGATCGTCACGCGACTCGCCAGCGAAGCTGAGGTAGCGCAGGAACGCGCGCAGCGAGGTGATGAGCTGCTGCGTTGTGCGAAGCCCGCACCTGGCAGCACGGCTGAGCAGGAAGGTCCGTACTGAGTGCGCATTCCACCCACCGACATCGGCGCCGAGTTCATCGATCAGTTCGCTGGCACCCCGGCAGTATTGCTTCAGCGTCGGGCCGCTGACCCCGCGGTGCACACTCAGCCATTCCCTGAAGGCGACCACCAGCGCTGGCTCTATGTGCTCTTCGTCGGCGACGATGGGGCCCTTGCAGACTCGGAGTCCAACCATGTGTCGGTAGAACAACTTCGCGCCGAAGCCTGCGTGGTACCCGGTTGCCCCGCCGTTCGATCGCGGACAGCGACAGCGAGCAAAGTGGCGGCCGAATGCCTCCAGCGTGCCGGCATCGACATCGGCCCAGGTGCCTGCCTTGAGATGGACGAAGCAGCCGAAATGCGCCGCAGCCCTCAGGTAGCGAACCGCGCTCGCGGGAGAGTAGCCATCGCGTCCGAGCGAATCCGCGAAGCTGTCGATATACGAAGCACTTGGCCGGCACGTAAGCGACCAAGCGTCTTGGGGGCACAGAAGTAGCTGTCAAGCATCGAGATCTCCTGGTGTGGGTTGAGCCAAGAACGGCTCCATGACCTTACCCAGGTGGTCAAAGGAAATGGTGAGCTGCCTGCGTTCAGCCACGCTCTTCTCCCTGGCACTCGATGTCTTCGACTTGCTCGCACTCCCCGTATCGGGACACTCTCCATAAGGCACGAATGCCAGCGCCACTGTTGAGCACCGCAGCGATCACAGCGCATGAGCTGGCCGCCGAGCGCTGGCGTTCGGCAACTCACGATGGCGCGCCAGGCTCTGGCCTGCGCCGAGCTCAGTCGGTGCGCACTCAGATACTCAGGCCCGAAGTGCTGCAGCACCTCGGCCAGCGAGATGGCCACGACAGCTCAGTGTTGACCAGGACCGGCAGCGCGCTCAACAGCTCCATGGGCGCCTGACGAATCCCGTCTGGCACATCCGGCCGAGCCAGATGCAGGTAGCGCGTGGTTGTGCTGACCTGGCCGTGGCCCAGCCACTGCTGCAGGCTGTACAGGTCGTAGCCGGCTTCCAGCATGTAGGTGGCGTAGGCATGGCGCAGCGAGTGAATGCCACCTCGTTTGGTGATGCCTGCATGGGCGCAGGCTGCGCTGTACCAACGCTGGGCAGTCTTGGCGTTGACGGGTTGCTCAGGCTCTCCAGGCGACACCAGGAGCAGGTCCTTCGGTCGGGCGTGATGCCACCAGGTGCGCAGCACCTGCAACATCCTGCGACATCGGCACATACCTGTCCTTGCCACCCTTGCCGCCCTCGACGTGGATGCACATCCGGTCGGCGTGGCTGTCGATGTAGAAGGTGCGAGCCTTCAGGTGCCTGGCCACGCCAAACAGACGCGCCAGCTCTTCGCGCGACAAGATCTCGGGCAGCCGCTGGGGTGCCGGAGCGAGCGGGATCTGGAAGGCCCTTGCATCAAACCCCAGTACCGTGCCATACAAGAACCGGAAGGCACAGCCATACTGGTTCAAGCTCGAGCGCGCCAGCTTGCGCTCACGCAGCAGGTGCAACAGGTACTGCTGAACCTGCTCTGAACTCAGTCTCTCTGGGCTGCTGTTGTAGTGGCGTGCCAGACGCGCTACGGCCTCGATGTAGCAGCCTTGTGTGCGTACCGCCATGCCCCGCACTTCCAGTGCATCGAGCATGCGTTGTCGAAGTGGTGTCATCGCCGACTCCTCGATCAATGCTCAGGCACATGCCTGCATCGATCAAGGTACGACCCTTGTCTGACTCGCCCCGTCGAATGCATCCACCGCGAAAGCGGTTTAGTTCAACGTGTTGTAGACAGCACCGATCCATGCCTACGGGTAGGTACGGTTGGTTGCGGGTGGCAATAACTGTCCATGTGGTGTGTCTACATTTGGCATTTTCTAAACGATGCGGTCAAGGAGTTTCAGTCGCTCTGCCACGCTGAACGGCATCACCCAGGCTCGTTTGGTCGGATTCCATTCTGCCCCGAGTTCTTGTGCGCGCTGTCGAAGGCGGGCCTCGGCGTAGTCGATCTGTACGGCCACCTGGGGGTCTCCCCTGGGGCGGAACGGCCGCCGGTCCACGATGAGCTCAACGGTGGTGTAGCGCTGCGCCCGCTGGGGGTCTTCCCGGTAGCGAACGCAGACCAGGGCGTCGCCATAGCGGCGCAACAACCGCATGGTGCCCGGCTGCTCCGGTGAGAGGGTCTTGAGCACCCTGTTGGTTGATTTCGGTGCGCTGCCGCCTTGCTGCCGTGGTCGATGGTTGCTGAGCTTGCTGCTTGAGTGCATGGTGGTTCTCCCTGAGGTGTTGGCTGGCGTTGAAGCCTCTGTGGCGCAGGCCGGCCTTGTCATGTGGGTGGGTGCTGTGATACTGTATAAAAAAACAGTATTGTTGTCATCCACAAAGGGAGCGTCATGTCATCGTCCACCGATACGTCGTCTTGGCTGCCCGCCCTGCTGGCGCAGCTGCGCGAGCAGATCCGCTACCGCCACTACAGCCTGCGCACCGAGCAGGCGTATGAGCACTGGGTGCGGGCTTTTGCCCGCTTCCATGGCGAGGCGCGCCACCCGCGCACGTTTGGGCGCGAGGAGATCGAGGGCTTCTTGTCGTGGCTGGCGTCCGAGCGCCAGGTGTCGCCCAACACGCACAAGCAGGCGTTGTCGGCGCTGCTGTTTCTGTACCAGCAGGTGCTGGGGCAGCAATTGCCCTGGCTGGGTGAGCTGGGGCGGCCCAAGCGGCAGGTGCGGCTGCCGGTGGTGCTCACGCACGACGAGGTTTCGCGGCTCTTGCGCGCACTGGAGACCGATGAGCAGCGCCTGTTCGGGCGCCTGCTCTACGGCACCGGCATGCGGCTGATGGAGGGCCTGCGCTTGCGGGTGAAGGATGTCGATTTCACCCGGCGGGTCATCGTGGTGCGCGAGGGCAAGGGCGCCAAGGACCGCGTGGTGATGCTGCCCGCCGCGCTCGAGCGGCCGCTGCCGGCGCAACTGGCCAAGGCCCGCCAGCTTTGGCAGGCCGACCGCGATGCCGGCCTGGCCGGGGTCTACCTGCCGCACGCGCTGGCCCGCAAGTACCCGCGCGCGGCCGAGTCGTGGGCCTGGGCCTGGGTGTTTCCGCAGGCCACGCGCTCGGTGGACCCGCGCACGGGTGAGCAGCGGCGCCACCATCTGTTCGAGCAGAGCTTTCAGCGCGCGCTCAAGCGCGCGGTGCAGGCGGCTGGCATCGGCAAGCCGGCCACGCCGCACACGCTGCGCCACTATTCCGAGTCCAGGAATATGCCGAGACATCCGGGTTGCTGGAGTCGCGAGGCAGGTGGCAAGGCGGGAAGAACACGCGGCATATTTTCTCTTGCCACGCTTCGTGGTGTGACTGGAGATGATCGTGACTCAGACATTCGAGGCTCTGCGGCCAGCGGCGGCAGAGGGCGCGTTCTTGGCGTTGGTGCCTATGTTTTCCGAGCAGATGCGGTCTCGTGGGTACGCGCCTGAGTCGTTGAGGAGCGCAACACGACTGGCGGAAGATTTCGCGACCTGGCTCGACCAGCGCGAGATCTGTGTTCGTGGCGTCGAGGCCGGGATCATTGACGAGTATCTCGGTGATCGATGGCTGCTGCGACGACGCAGGCGTGGCGACGCGTTCACGCTGCGCGAGTTCATCAGGCTTGTCGCGGTTAACAGTCCCCCCGCTACGCAGAAGTCCACCGCGACGACGCCGAGACATCATGTCCGCCAGAAGTTCGAGCACTACCTGCTGTGCGAACGTGGACTGGCCGCCGCATCCATCCGTCTGTACGGTGACGCGGTCGGACGCTTTCTCGAGCACGTCTTCGGCGACGGCGAAGTTCTCCTCGCCGAGATCACCGCAGCACAGGTCACCGGTTTCGTACAGTTTGATGCGCGGCGCCTGCAGCACCCGAAGCGGGCCAAGGTTATGACGTCGGCGTTGCGTTCGTTTCTGCAGTACGGCCGCTACCTTGGCGATATCTGCACCGACTTGCATGCCAGCGTGCCGACGGTGGCGAACTGGTCGATGTCGGGCATCCCCAAAGCGATATCGGCCTCCCAAGTGCACGCCCTGCTTGTCCAGTGCGACCGGCGAACCGCCACCGGCCGCCGGGACTACGCCGTGCTGCTGCTGCTGGCACGGCTGGGACTTCGCGCGGGAGAAGTGGTCAATCTCACGCTGGATGATCTCGACTGGCACGAGAGCGCCATTCGCATCCGTGGCCCAGCCCAGCGTTGTGACCGGCTGCCGATGCCGGCCGATGTCGGTACTGCTTTGGTGGACTACCTGCGCGATGGGCGCCCCGCGTGCTGCGTGCGCAACGTTTTCATTCGATCTCGCGCACCGCGACAGGGGCTTCGCGGCCCCAGCGCAGTCAGTTGCATCGTGTTCCGGGCCCTGCGACGCGCAGGTATCGACTCGCCCTGTAAGGGGGCACACCTGCTGCGCCACTCGCTGGCCACTCAGATGCTCGGCAACGGAGCGTCGCTGAACGAGATCGGCGAGATCCTTCGTCATCGCAATCCCCAGACCACGACGATATACGCCAAGGTCGACCTTGCCTCGCTGCATGCCTTGGCCATCGCGTGGCCGGGAGGTGTGCAATGAAGTCGCTGACTAGGGCAGTCAAGGACTACCTCGCCCTGCGCCGAAGCCTGGGCTTCAAGCTTCATAGCGCGGGCGCAGCGCTGATGAACTTCGCATCGTTCATGGAGCGGCAGCAGGCCCAGAGCATCACCACGCGACTGGCCCTGGCCTGGGCACAGCAGCCACCCGATGCGCAGCCGGCGCATTGGGCGCAACGTCTGAGTTTCGTGCGCGGCTTCGCCCGCCATCACCTCGCAGCCGATCCCAGCACCGAAGTCCCGCCGGCGGGCTTGTTGCCGTATCGACCGGCACGTGCCCGTCCGTACCTGTATTCGAACGACGAGGTCCGGCGTCTGCTCGAGCAAGCGCTGCAACTGCCCGATGGCGTCGCGGGTCTGCGGCCTTGGACCTACTACGCGCTCTTGGGTCTGCTGAGCGTGACGGGTCTGCGCGTGGGAGAAGCCTTGCGGCTGAGGCTCAACGACGTCGATCTCGCCACCGATGTGCTCACCGTGCGTGGTACCAAGTTCGGCAAGTCGCGGTTGGTCCCGATCCATGCTTCGACCCGGGATGTCTTGGCGGACTATCTGGTGCGCCGCACCAAGCAGCTGTGTGGTCGCGATGCTGTTCACTTCTTCGTCACCCGCACAGGCCACGCGCTCGACGGCGCCGACGTACGACGTACCTTCTACAGCTTGTCGCGCCAGGTCGGGCTGCGCGGACAGGAAGACAGCCACGGGCCGCGGCTGCACGACTTTCGCCATCGATTTGCCGTCGAGACGCTGATGGGCTGGTATCGGTCGGGTGTGGACGCTGAGCGGCGCCTGCCGGTGCTGTCCACCTATCTCGGGCACGTGCATGTCAGTGATACCTACTGGTACCTCAGCGCGCACCCACAGCTCATGGCGCTGGCGATGGCCCGCGTGGAGCGCCGCTGGGAGGATCGGTCATGACCGCGCCCAACTTTGCCGCGTTGGTGCAAGGCTTCTTCACCCAGCGGCTGATGCAGCAGCGGCAGTGCAGTCCCCACACGATTGCCTCTTACAGAGACTGCTTTCGGCAACTGCTGCGCTTTGCGCAGCAGCGGCTTGGTGTCGCGCCTCAGCGCTTGAAGTTCGACCAGATCGATGCGCCGCTCGTCGCCGCGTTCCTGGAGGACCTGCAACAGAGTCGAGGCATCGGTGCCAGCAGTCGCAATCTGCGGCTGACCGCCATTCGCTCGTTCTTCCGTTATGCGTCCTTCGAGATGCCTGACTGCGGGGCCCAGATTCAGCGGGTCCTGGCCATGCCCAGCAAGCGCTGCAGCCGGGCACAGATCGGCTTTCCTCCTGCGCGAGGAGATCGACGCGCTGCTTAGCGCGCCGGACCGGCGCAGCCTGGCTGGCCGGCGTGATCACGCGCTTCTGCTCGTGGCCGTGCAGACCGGATTGCGTCTGTCGGAGATCACCGGGCTTTGTCGCCGCGCCGTTTGTCTGGGCACCGGGGCGCACATCCGGGTCCTCGGCAAGGGCCGCAAGGAGCGCTCGACGCCGCTGACCAAGACCACTGCCGAAGTGTTGCGTGCTTGGCTGCGCGAGGTCGCCGACGGCGATGACGCAATCGTCTTCCCCAGCGCGCGGGGGGACGCCTGAGCGCAGACGGCGTGCAGTTCCTGCTGGCCAAGCATGTCGATCGAGCACGCGAGAGTTGCCAGTCCCTGCGAGACAAGCATGTGACGCCGCACGTACTGCGCCACACGACCGCCATGGAACTGCTGCAGGCAGGCGCCGACCGAAGCGTAATTGCACTTTGGCTCGGCCACGAGTCGATCGCGACAACGCAGATCTATCTCGATGCGAATCTCGACATCAAACAGGCAGCCCTCGACAAGATCGAGCCAGTGAGAGGTCGAGTCACTCGCTTCCGGCCCGACGACCAGTTGATGGCCTTCCTCAAGGATCTGTGAGTACACGGAATATGCCGAGTTCAACCTGCATGAGAAGCCTGCAATGCCTCCCGATGACAGCGCCTTGCTCACGCTACTCGGCATATTCCTGGACTCGGAATAGTGGCGCCTATGCCGATGACGGCATAGGCGCCATTCCTTCGCCACGCATTTGCTGCAGGCGGGTACCGACATCCGCACCGTGCAAGAACTGCTGGGCCATTCCGACGTGAGCACCACCATGGTCTACACGCACGTGCTGCGCTTTGCCAGCGGTGCGGTGCGCAGCCCGCTCGATGATTTGCTGGGCGAGTTTGACGGCCCCCTGAACGTGCGTGAGCCCCTGCCGTGCTACACCGCCTCCCCGATTACGCCGAGCTACGCTGCCGCAGCAATTTCAGCTTCCTGACCGGGGCCTCGCACCCTGAGGAACTGGTGCAGCGCGCGGCGGCGCTGGGCTATGCCGGGCTGGCGCTGACGGATGAGTGTTCGCTGGCCGGCGTGGTGCGCGCGCACACCGAGGCCGAGGCGCTGGGCCTGCATTTGGTGATCGGCACCGAGATGCAACTGGTGTTGCCCGCTGAGCCGCAAGACCTGCAGTGGCCCGCCGACGAGGCCTGGCCGGGCGATGGTGCAGGCGATGGTGCTGGCAATGGTGTGGCGGGTGGCAGGTCCGGCAACGCGGCCGACGCTGCCTTGCGTGTGGCCGGCGGCCTGCCGCACGCGCGTCTGCTGCTGCTGGCCATGTCCCGGCGCGGCTACGCCAACCTGTCGCAGTGGATCACGCTGGCGCGGCGCCGCGCGCCCAAGGGCTGTTACCTGGCCCACCCCGGCGATCTGGAGGGCAGGGTGCCGCAGTTGCCTTTGCTGGCGGGTCTGCCCGGTTGCCTGGCGTTGTTGGTGGTGCAGGCTGCACCCGAGCCGGGCCGCCCGGCGGGGTGGCAACACAGGTCGAGCGGGCGGCCGCCCGAGGGGGCCGATCCGCTGGCGCCCGAGCTCTCGCCCCCGCAGTTCGACACCTTGCTGGCCCAGGCGCGCTGGCTGCAAACCTGGGTGGGGCCGGATGATGAGGGCCAACCCCGCGCCGGCCTGGCCGTGGCCCTGCAGCACCAGCGCTTTGACGACGAGCGGGTGCAGGTGGCCGAGCAGGTGGCTGCTGCCACAGGCCTGCCCATCGTGGCCACCGGCCAGGTGCTGATGCACAGCCGCGCGCGCAAGCCACTGCAGGACGTGCTCAGTGCCACGCGTATGCGTTGCAGCGTGGCCGATGGTGGCCTGGCCCTGCAGGCCAATGGCGAGGCCCATTTGCGCAGCCGCCAGCGCCTGGCCGAGCTCTACCCACCGGCCTGGCTGGCGGCCAGCGTGGCCTGGGCGCGGCGCTGCACGTTCAAGCTCAGCGAGCTGCGCTACGAATACCCGCAAGAGATCGTGCCCGCCGGCCACACGCCCGCCAGTTGGCTGCGTGAGCTGGCCGAGCGTGGTGTGCGCATGCGCTTTCCGCAGGGCGAATCGGCGGCGCTGCGCCGGCAGATCGAGCACGAGCTGGCGCTGATCGCGCAGCTGAAGTACGAGCCCTACTTTCTCACCGTCGCCGATCTGGTGCACTGGGCGCGAGGGCAGGGCATCCTGTGCCAGGGGCGCGGCAGCGCCGCCAATTCGGCCGTCTGCTACTGCCTGGGCGTCACCGAGGTCGACCCGGGCCGCGTCACGCTGCTGTTCGAGCGCTTCATCAGCGCTGAGCGCGGCGAGCCGCCCGACATCGACATCGATTTCGAGCACCAGCGCCGCGAAGAGGTCATCCAGTACATCTACCGCAAGTACGGGCGCCACCGCGCGGCGCTCACGGGCGTGGTCATTCGCTACCAGGCGCGCTCTGCGGTGCGCGACGTGGGCCGTGCGCTGGGCTTTGACCTCGACCGCATCGAAGCGCTCTCGCGTTCCCAGCATTGGTTTCATGAAGGCCCCCAGGCGCCTGCGGCGCCGCCCCCCGGGGGGGGCTCGCCCGGCTTGGGGCGGCCCGGCGCCGGGCGCGGCTTCACCATCGCCCCCGAGCGCCTGCGCGAGAACGGCTTCGATCCGGAGGCGCCGCTCACGCGCCTGTGGGCCGAGCTCACCGGGCAGCTGTATGGCTTTCCGCGCCACCTCAGCCAGCACCCGGGCGGCTTTCTGATCGCGAGTGAAAACATCGCCGATCTGGTGCCGGTGGAAAACGCTGCCATGCCAGACCGCACCGTGGTGCAGTGGGACAAGGACGATCTGGATGCGCTGGGCCTGCTCAAGGTGGACGTGCTGGCCCTGGGCATGCTCAGCGCCATCCAGCGCGCGCTGGCCTGGGTGGTGGCCAAAGAGCCCGGGCGCTGGCGGCCGATGCTGCGCGCGCTCGTGCCCGGTGCGCCGCTGGCCTTGCCAATGAGCGCCGTGCCGCACGACGACCTGGTGTACGACATGCTGTGCAGCGCCGATTCGGTCGGCGTCTTCCAGGTGGAGAGCCGGGCGCAGATGAGCATGTTGCCCCGCCTCAAGCCCCGGGTGTTTTACGACCTGGTGATCGAGGTGGCCATCGTGCGGCCCGGCCCCATCCAGGGCGGCATGGTGCACCCCTACCTCAGGCGCCGCAGTGGCGAAGAGCCGGTGGTGTTTCCCAAGCCCGAGGCCAGGCAGGCGCTAGCGCGCACCTGCGGCGTGCCCATCTTTCAAGAGCAGGTGATGCAGCTGGCCATCCTGGCGGCAGGCTTCTCCGCCGGCGAGGCCGACCAGCTGCGCCGTGGCATGGCCGCCTGGAAACGCAAGGGCGGCCTGGGGCCCTTCCGCGAAAAGCTGGTGGGCCAGATGGTGGCCCGGGGCTACGAGCTGGCCTACGCCGAGGCCATCTTCAAGCAGATCGAGGGCTTTGGCGAATACGGCTTCCCCGAGAGCCACGCCGCCAGCTTTGCATTGCTGGTCTACGTCAGCGCCTGGCTCAAGCGCCACCACCCCGATGCCTTTCTGGCCAGCTTGCTCAACAGCCAGCCCATGGGCTTTTACATGCCCGCCCAGCTGGTGCGCGATGCGCGCGCGCACGGCGTGGCGGTGCTGCCCGTGTGCGTGCAGGCCAGCGAGGTGGAGACGGTGCTGGTGGCTGCCGATGGCGTGCAGGCCGCAGGGCAGGGCGGGCCGCACAGCCCGCCGGCGGCTTCACTGCGGCCGGTGCGCCTGGGGCTGAACCGGCTGATCGGCCTGGGCGACGACGCAGCGCGGCGCATCGTGGCCGCGCGGGCGCAGGGGCCCTTCAGCAGCGTGGAAGACCTCACTCGCCGTGCCGCGCTCGATGCCCACGCCCTGCAGTGCCTGGCCGATGGCAATGCGCTGCTGGCGCTGGCCGGCCACCGCCGCCAGGCCGCCTGGGCCGTGGCCGGCATCGACACCCGCCCCACGGCCTTGCTGCACGCCGCCCGCATGCACGAGGCCGAGGCCCCGGTGCTGGAACTGCCTTCTGAGGGCGCCGAACTGCTGGCCGACTACCGCCGCACCGGCCTCTCGCTCACCAGCCACCCGCTGGCCTTGCTGCGGCCACGGCTGGACGCCCTCAAGGTGCTGCCCGCCACGCTGCTGCAGCACTGCCGCCCGGGCCAGCTGGCGCGGGCCAGCGGCATCGTCACCCACCGCCAGCGCCCGCCCACCGCCAAGGGCGTGGTGTTTGTGACGCTGGAAGACGACACCGGCCCCGTCAACGTCATCGTCTGGCCGGCGGTGGCCAAAGCCCAGCGCCAGCCCTTGCTGGGCGCACGCTTGCTCACGGTGTTCGGGGTGTGGCAGAGCGAGAACGGCGTGATGCACCTCATCGCCCGCAAGCTGCTGGACCACACGGCCTGGCTGCAAGACCTCGCCACCCGCAGCCGCGACTTTCACTGAGGGGTGCACCTGCCAACGGCGCTGGGCGCCCGCTGCAGCTGCGCCGCAGGCGGGCTCAGATCTGCTTGGGTGAGCGCACCGCCACCAGCACCACTTCACCGCGGTCCTCACGGGGGCGGTGGCGCAGCCACCACACACTGCCCTTCTTGATGGACCAGGCGCGCAGCGCCGACTCGTGTTCGCCAGACAGGCGGGCGCCGGTCATCAGGTAGGCCGCTGTCAGGCCCAGCGTGGGCTGGTGGCCGATGACCAGCACCGGCTCCTTGGCGTCGGGCCAGCGGGCGGCGGCCAGCAGGCTGTCCACCGAGCCTTCGGGCGCCAGCGCCTCCATCAGCTTGAACTTGCGGCCCAGGGCCTCGGCCGTCTGCTGGCTGCGCAGGGCCGGGCTGCACAGCACGCGCGTGCCTTCGGGCAGAAAGCGGTTCAGCCATTCGGCCACACGGCGGGCCTGCTTGTAGCCCTTGGCGGTGAGGCCGCGGGCCGGGTCGTCTATGCCTTGCTCCAGCTCTTGGGCGTCGGCATGGCGCCAGAGAATCAGGTCCATCGTGTGTCTCAGCGGTTGGCTTGGGCGTCGCGTGTCATCTACGCCTGCGGGGCGTAGCGTGTCACCTACGCCTGTGGGGCGTAGCGTGTCATCAGCGCCTGTTGGGCGCTGGGGCCGCTGACGGTGTTGCACTGGTAGCGGCCGTCGGCTTGCTGCATCCACGCGTCACACTGGTCGTGCAGATAGGGCACCAGGCATTCATCGATCACGCGCTGGCGCAGCGCGGCGTCGCGCACCGGCCAGGCGATTTCCACGCGGCGGAACATGTTGCGGCTCATCCAGTCGGCGCTGGAGAGGTACAGCACCTCGTCGGCCTCGCCCTGGCCCCAGCGGAAGTAGAAGACCCGCGAATGCTCCAGGTAGCGGCCCACCACCGAGCGCACACGGATGTTGTCGGACACGCCCACCACCCCTGGCGGCAGCATGCAGGCGCCGCGCACGATCAGGTCGATCTGGGCGCCTGCCTGCGATGCCGCCAGCAGCGCGCGTATCAGCGCCGGGTCGGTCAGCGCGTTGAACTTGGCGACGATGCGCGCCGGCAGGCCCTGGCGGGCGGCGTCGGCCACCTGTTGCACATGGCGCAGCAGGCGCCGGTGCAGCACAAAGGGCGCGGTGAGCAAATGCTGCGGTGGCTTGACACGGGTGAGGCTGGCGATCTGGTGGAACACGCCGTCGGCGTCGGCGGTGATGCCGGGGTCGGCCGTGAGGTAGCCCACGTCGGTGTACAGCCTGGCGGTCTTGGGGTTGTAGTTGCCGGTGGACAGGTGCGCGTAGCGTCGCAGCGTGATCTTGCCGCGCGCCGAGGTTTCGCGCCGCGTCACCAGCAGCAGTTTGGCGTGGGTCTTGAGGCCCACGATGCCGTACACCACCTGTGCGCCCACGGCTTCGAGCCGCTCGGCCCAGTTGATGTTGGCCTCTTCGTCGAAGCGGGCCTTGAGCTCCACCACCGCCATCACTTCCTTGCCACGGCGCGCGGCTTCGATCAGCAAGTCCATCAGCACCGATTTGGCGCCGGTGCGGTAGATGGTCTGGCGTATGGCCAGCACGTCCGGGTCTTCCACGGCCTGGCGCAAGAACTCCACCACCGGCTCGAAGCTCTCGAAGGGGTGGTGCAGCAGGATGTCGCGCTCGCGCAGCGTCTGAAAGATCGAGGCCTCGCGCGGCAGGCTGGCCTCGGGCCAGCGCGGCTCGAAGGGGCCGAAGTGCAGGCGTGAGCCGGGCAGGTCGTCGGCCTGGTCGATCAGCTGGTTCAGCCGCACCAGGTTCACCGGCCCGTTCACGCGGTACAGCGCCGCCTCGGGCAAATCAAACTGCTCCAGCAAAAAGCGCCACAGCGCCTCGGGGCAGGTGTTCACCACCTCCAGGCGGATGGCCTGGCCGTAGTGCCGGGTGGTGAGGCCGGTGCGCAGCGCCTGGCGCAGGTTGGTGACGTCTTCCTCGTCCACCTCCAGATCGGAATCGCGGGTGACGCGGAACTGCGAGAACGATTCGACGCTGCGGCCCGGGAACAGCAATTCAAGATGCGCGCGGATCACGCTGGACAGCAGCACAAAGCCCTGCTGGCCCGGTGCGCACACGCTGGCCGGCAGGCGGATGACGCGGGGCAGCACGCGGGGCACCTTGACGATGGCGATGGCGTTCTCGCGGCCGAAGGCATCCAGCCCACTCAGGCGCACGATGAAGTTGAGCGACTTGTTGGCCACCTGCGGAAACGGGTGTGAAGGGTCCAGCCCCACCGGGATCAGCAGCGGGCGCACCTCGCGCTCGAAAAACGTCGCCACCCAGCGACGCTGGGACTCGTTGCGCTCGGCGTGGTTGATCACCTCCACGCCCTGGCGCTGCAGCGCGGGCATCAGCTCGTCGTTGAACAGCGCGTACTGCTCGTCGATGATGGCGTGGGCGCGGGCTGCCACGGCGGCCAGCTCGGCCCGGGTGGCCTCGCTGTCACGGGCGCGGGCGCTTTCCAGCGTGTCGGCAAAGCGCACCTCGAAGAACTCGTCCATGTTGGACGAGACGATGGTGATGTAGCGCAGCCGCTCCAGCAGCGGCACGTCGGCACGGCGCGCCTGGGCCAGCACGCGGCGGTTGAATTCGAGCATGGCCTGCTCGCGGTTGAGCAGGGCAGGGGCGGCTGGGGCCTGGGCCATCGCTGGGGTCATGGCCCCAGTTTATGAACAAGGCGTGACAGTCGCGTGACAGTGGTTGCAGGGCAGTGGTGGTGCCTTCGGGCGGAGGGCACATTCGCGTTTGGGTAGAGAGCTCCGAGGGCCAAGGCGGAACAAGAGAGCTCAGGTGCGACAGGGGGCACGGCGCTTGTCCGCGAGGAGTCCGTAGGCCGAAGGTGCCGCCGCTGCCCTGCCGCAGCCGAAGCAAAGACATGGATTCCCGCCTGCGCGGGAATGACGGAGGAGGGCTGCGGTGATGGCGGCTATGCGCCACAAGCCGCCTTCTGCCGCCTTGCGCCACCCTGTTGTCGAACGCGAAGGGCTGTCAGACGCGGTTCAGCAACGCGCCATGGGTCTTGCGCAGCTTGTCGATCAGGTGGCCGGCGATCTGGCCCAGCGGCAGCACCTCGTGTGCGGCGCCATGGGCAATGGCCTCGCGCGGCATGCCAAACACCACGCAGCTGGCTTCGTCCTGGCAGACGTTGTAGCTGCCGGCGTCGCGCATCATCTTCATGGCCTTGGCACCGTCGGCGCCCATGCCGGTGAGCATGATGCCGAAGGCGTTCTGGCCCACCACGCGGGCGGCCGACTCGAACAGCACCTCCACCGAGGGCTTGTGGCGGTTCACCGGCTCGCCGTCGCGCACGCGGGCAATGTAGTTGGCGCCCGAGCGCTCCACGCTCAGGTGCAGGCCGCCGGGGGCGATGTAGGCGTGGCCGGGCAGGATGCGTTCGCCGTCGCTGGCCTCTTTCACGCGGATGCGGCACAGGCCGTCGAGCCGCGCGGCGTAGCTGCGGGTGAAGCCAGGCGGCATGTGCTGGGTGATGACCACGCCAGGTGCGTCCGGCGGCAGGCTCACCAGCACCTCCTTGGTGGCCTCGGTGCCGCCGGTGGAGGCGCCGATGAAGATCAGCTTTTCGGTGGACAGCCGCCCCAGGCTGGCCTCGGCCGGCCTGGCCGGCGGCGTGGCGCCTGGCTGCGGCGCAGCCTGGCCGGCGGGTGCCGGTGCAGCGGCCGGCAGGCGCTTGATGTGGGCCTTGGACGCGATGCGGATCTTGTCGGTGATGTCCTCGGCCAGCAGCTTGAGGCCGTCGGCAATGCCGATCTTGGGCTTGGCCACAAAATCAACCGCGCCCAACTCCAGCGCCTTCAGGGTGACCTCGGCGCCACGCTCGGTGAGCGTGCTCACCATCACCACCGGCATGGGCCGCAGGCGCATCAGGCGCGAGAGAAAGTCCAGCCCGTCCATGCGCGGCATTTCCACATCGAGCGTGATCACGTCGGGGTTGAGGCTGCGGATCATCTCGCGCGCCGCAAACGGGTCGGCGGCGCTGCCTATGCATTCCATGTCGCTTTGCCGGTTGATGATCTCGCCCAGCAGGCTGCGCACCAGGGCTGAGTCGTCCACCACCACCACGCGGGTCTTGGCCATATCTTTGGTCTCCGTCAGGGTCTGCGTGTCCGTCAAAACAGGTCGATCGAGCCAGCACCCGAGCTGGCCGGCGCCACCTTCTGGGCCGCCATGCGCTCCTGTGCCACCACGGCGTCGGTGTTGGTGGGCGCCAGGCGCTTGACCATGGCCTTGCCGCTGGCGGGCAGGAAGCAGACCTTGCGCGGGTACACGTCCATCACGTCCTTGGAGACGATGGGGATGCGCTCGGTGCCCAGGAAGTCGATCACGAACTTGGTGTTGCGCTCGCCCACGTTGATGGTGTTCATGCCGCTGATCACGGCGCCGCCGCCAAAGATCTTGGCTTCCATGGTCAGGCGCGAGGCGCCGCGCTTCATCATCTCGTTGATCAGCAGTTCCATCGCGAAGCTGCCGTAGCGGCCCGAATCCCCCGTGCCCTCGGGCAGCATGAAGTGGTTCATGCCGCCGACGCGGGCATTGCGGTCCCACAGGCAGGCGGCAATGCACGAGCCCAGCGTGGTCATGATGAGGATGTCCTCGGTGTCCACAAAGTACTCGCCGGGCAGGATCTTGACGGCGTCGTTCTTGAAGTGCGCGTCGTAAAAGAAGAACGAGGCCTCGCCAGGTTTGCGCGGCTGATTCTTGAGCCGCTCCAGGCGGGCGGATTTGGCACCGATGAGGCCCTGCACGGCCGGGTTGGCCGTGGCGGTGCGGGTGGCGAGGGGGGGCAGTGTGGCCATGCTCAGACCCGCTGGTAAACCGTTTTGCCGCGCAGCTGGAACAGGTCGCGCGCGTCGGTGAAGTTTTCGGAGTGGCCCACGAACAGCAGGCTGCCGGGCTTCATGGTCTTGTGGATGCCTTCCAGCACCTTGCGCTGGGTGGGGTGGTCGAAATAGATCATCACGTTGCGACAGAAGACCATGTCAAAGGGGTCGCCCAGAGACCACTGCGGGCTCATCAGGTTGAAGACCTTGAACTCCACCATGCGCACCAGCTCGGGCTTGACGCGGATGCTGCCGGCATTGGCGCCCGTGCCGCGCTGAAAGTGCTTGCGCAGCCGCTCGGGCGTGAGGCCGCGTGCCTCGGCGCTGTAGACGCCGCGCTGGGCGGTGGCCAGCACCTTGGTGTCGATGTCGCTGGCCATCAGCTTGGCACCGCTGCTGGTGCCCAGCTCCTCGGCCAGCACCATGGCGATGGAGTAGGGCTCTTCACCCGTGGAGGCCGCGTTGCACCAGACCCGCGGCGGCTTGCCCGCCTTGAAGGGCTTGAGCGCCTCGGCAAAGGCGTGAAAGTGGTGTTCTTCGCGAAAGAAGGCGGTGAGGTTGGTGGTGAGGCAGTTGATGAATTCCTGCCACTCCTGCTCGCCGCTGGCGCCCACGTGTTGCTCCAGCCACTGCAAGTAGTCCTTGAAGCTGTGGTGGCCGGTGTCGCGCAGCCGGCGCGAGAGCCGGCTGTAGACCATGGCGCGCTTGCCCTCGTGCAGGCTGATGCCGGCGCGCTGGTAGATCAGTTGGCGAACACGCTCGAAATCAGCGGCCGCAAAGCTGAACTCGTGGTCTATGGCGCCATCGTCCTGCGCGGGGGCGCTGCGGCTGCGGGCATCTAGGAGTTGGCTCATGGGCGTGAAGCTTCCGGCTTGGCCGCCATCGTTTCCGGATCCCCAAGGGGGCACAGGCGAGGTCGGCACAGGGTGAGTGCACAGGCGTCCAGTCTTGCGGTTAGGGGCTGAGTCTGGCGGGTGGAGTTGAACCGGCTTTGCCTGCTTATTCCGCGCCGCGCCCACCCGGGGGCCGCTGCTAGACTGGGCCGAACTGTTCTTCTCTGCCCGACACTACCCCTCAGCCACGTGAAGCGGCCCATCGACACCCGCCCGCCAGACCCCGCCGCGCTGCAGCTGGACACGGCGCTGCAATTGCTCAAACAGTCTGGACACACGCCGCCGCCTGGTGCGCCTGGCAGTGCGGCCTGGCTGCAAGGGGTGATTGATGCGCTGTGCGATCTGTCCAGCCGCGATGCGCTCACCGGCCTGGCCAACCGCCGCAGCTTCGAAACCGCGTTGAACCGCGAGATCGACCGCGTGGCCCGTTCGGGTGAGCCGGCCTTGCTGCTGCTGCTCGACATCGACCATTTCAAGCGTGTCAATGACACCCACGGCCATGCCGTCGGCGACCTGATGATCAAGGCCGTCTCCGACGCCTTGCTGGAATGCGTGCGCCCCATGGACACGGCCGCGCGCATCGGCGGTGAAGAGTTTGCCGTCATCCTGCCCAACTGCCCGCCGGCCTTCGGCCAGACCGTGGCCGAGCGCCTGCGCGCCCGGGTGGAGGGCAAGATCATTGCGGTAGGCCCTTCGCAGCACCTGGGCGTCACCGTGAGTGTGGGCGGGGCCTATGCGCCGCAATGGGTGCGCTCGTCGCCCACCATCTGGGTGGAGCGCTCAGACCTGCAGCTCTACCGCGCCAAGTCAGAAGGCCGCAACCGCACTTGCATCGAGCCCACGCCGGTGTCGCTGGTGAGTGCCGAAGAGAAGGGCCTGCTGTTTGGCAACACCGTTTCCGGGGATCTCGAATGAACACGCCCAACCACAACCCCGGCACCGGTGCGCACATCACCGCCGTCACCAGCGGCAAGGGTGGTGTGGGCAAGACTTTTCTGTCGGCCAACCTGGCGGCGGGCCTGGCCCAGCAAGGCCTGCGCGTGCTGGTGCTCGACGCCGACCTGGGCCTGGCCAACCTGGACGTGGTGCTCAACCTCTTCCCCAAGATCACGCTGCACGACGTGTTCACCGGCAAGCACAAGCTCGAGGACGCCATCCTGCCGGCGCCGGGTGGTTTCTCGGTGCTGCTGGCCGGCTCGGGCATGGTGGAGTACTCGCGCCTGACGCCCGAAGTGCGCGACCGATTGCTTGACGTCATCAAGCAGGTGCGCCCGCAGTTCGACCACATCCTGCTCGACACCGGCGCCGGCATCTCCGACGTGGTGCTGTTCACCGTGTCGCTGGCCGACGACGTGCTGGTGGTGGCCACGCCCGAGCCCACCTCGCTCACCGACGCCTACGCCACCATCAAGGTGCTGGCCACCACGCAGGGCCGGCGCGACATCCAGCTGGTGGTCAATCAAGTGGGGCGTGCCGGTGAGGGCCGCACCATCCGCGGCCAGCTGCAGCAGGTGGTGGATCGTTACGTGTCCCCCGGCCTGGCCGAGCCGGTGAAGATCGAGTTCATGGGTGAGGTGCCGGTGGACCCGGCCGTGCGTGATGCCGTCAAACGCAGACAATTGCTGCTCGACTGCTACCCAGGCAGCCCCGCAGCGCAAGGTGTGGTGGCTGTCGCCAACCGCCTGTCTTCGTGATGACCGCTGCCACCGACCAACCCACCCCCGAATCCCCCACCCCGTTCGAGCGCCTCGGCGGCGAGCCCGGCGTGCGTGCGCTGGTGGACCGTTTCTACGATCTGATGGACCTGGAGCCCGCCTACGCGGTGCTGCGTGGCGTGCATGGCACCGAGCTGAACTCGGCCCGCGACAAGCTCTACTGGTTTTTGTGCGGCTGGCTGGGTGGCCCCGACCACTACGTGCAGCGCTTTGGCCACCCACGGCTGCGCGCCCGGCATCTGCCGTTTGCCATCGGCAGCACCGAGCGCGACCAATGGCTGGCGTGCATGTTCCAGGCCCTGCGCGAATGCGAGGTGGAGCCGGCCTTGGCCGAGCGGCTGGAGAAGTCGTTCTTCGATACCGCTGACTGGATGCGCAACCGGCCGGGTTGAGCCCGGCCTTGCAGGCTGGCCTTCAGGCGCCGCAGCGCCACCAGCAGCCATGCATCAGCGGTGCTTGAAAACCGCCTTGCGCTTGTTCAGAAAAGCGTCCATGCCTTCGCGCTGGTCTTCGGTGCCGAAGAGTGAATGGAACATGCGGCGCTCGATGCGCACCCCGCTGGACAGGCCACTTTCAAAGGCCTCGTTCACGCACTCCTTGATCATCAACACGCTGGGTTGGCCCATGGCGTTGATGAGCTCGGCCGTGGCGAAGGCTTCGTCCATGAGCTTGTCGGCCGGGACGATGCGCGAGACCAGGCCGGCGCGCTCGGCTTCTTCGGCGCCCATCATGCGGCCGGTGAGCAGCAGCTCCATGGCCTTGGCCTTGCCGATGGCGCGCGGCAGGCGCTGCGTGCCGCCTGCGCCGGGGATGACGCCGAGCTTGATCTCGGGCTGGCCGAACTTGGCGGTGTCGGCGGCCAGCACGATGTCGCACATCATGGCCAGCTCGCAGCCACCCCCCAGCGCGAAGCCGGCCACGGCGCCGATCACCGGCTTGCGCACCTGGCGTATGGTTTCCCAGTTGCGCGAGATGTAGCCGTTCTTGTAGGCGTCCATGTGCACCAGGGTGGCCATGGCCGCGATGTCGGCACCGGCGGCAAAGGCCTTTTCGTTGCCGGTGACGATGATGCAACCGATGGCGGGGTCGGCGTCAAAGGCCAACAGCGCACGGCCCAGCTCATCCATCAACTGGTCGTTCAGCGCGTTCATCTGTTTGGGGCGGTTGAGCGAGATCAAGCCGGTCTTCAGGGCGCCGTCGCCGTGCAGGGCGGTGAGGATGCATTCGTAGGTCATGGTGGGCTCTTGGAACGTGGTGGGGGAATGATATGGCTTTGGCAGGTGCTGAGCCTCACGGCGCTGCCTGCAAAGGGGCGGACTTCAAGTCCAGCTGCAGGTAGGTTTCGGCGTTCTGGCGCACCAGGATGCGCACCGGCAGGTACTGCAGGCTTGGTGCCACCCAGGTTTCGACGGACAGCTCGCCCGGCTGGCTCAGGCCCGCTGCGGGCTTGAGGTGAAAGCACCAGGCCTCGCCGAAAGGCAGTTGGATGGGCACCTGCTCCACCACCTCGTAGCGCCAGGGCACCACGCGGCGCGGCAAGGCCAGCGGAAACTCCACCGTGCCGCCCACCTTGAGCAACTCGGGCTGGGTGATGAACAGCCAGGTCATCTGCACGAACTGGCTGGCGGTGTCCTGCATGCCTGGCAGGCTGCGGGTGCGCTGGCCATTGGCGAGCTGCACCGAGTCTTCGGTCAGCAGCAGGGTGTCGCGCACGGTATCGCGCAGCAGCATCTCGGTTTCCTGGTCATAGCGGCGGGGCGCCAGGCCATCGGGGCCCACAAGCCCGTCACTGAGGATGCGGCGGCCGAACAGCGGTGGCACGCGCAGCTCCAGTTTTACCTGGTAGTGGTCGCCATCTCGCAACCAGTTCACCTCGGCCCAGCCCTTCACCGGGCCGCGGTAGTGGCCCACCAGGTCGTAGCGCAACTGGGTGGAGGGCGGCCACTCGAACGCCTCGCCGCCGCTGGATGCACTGGGGCTGGAAGTGCTGGGGCGGTCGATCGCTGGCGCACCCATGGGGCGGTCGAGTGCCATGTCGTCGGCCACCGGGGGTTCGTGGGTGGGCGCGGCTGGCGCGGCGGCCTGGCTGGCCGCAGGCTCAGGGGCCGATGCCGCCGCCTGCGGCGCCGCAGCCACTGCTGCAGGTGGTGTGCGGCGTGGTGTCGGTGGCGTGGCGGTGGCCCGAGGGGGTGGGGCCAGCGCCAGTTCTTTCACCAAACGCACGGTGATGGCCTTCACGGGCACATCACCCATGCCAAAACCCATGCGCTGCTGGAACCACCAGTGGCCCAGGGCCAGGTGGGTCAGCGTCACCACCGCCCCCAGGGCCAGCAAGGCCAGGCGCCTGCGGCTTGGGTTCGGGGCGGCAGCGAGCATTGGCAGGAAGTGGGGCCTCAGCGACCCAGCCAGGCCTTGCGCAGCGTAGCCACGGCTGCGGCAGGCTGGGCCTGGGGCGAGAGCTTGAGTTGTTGGCCGAGCACGGCATCCACCGCAGGCCGAACCACCACGCTGCGCACCTGCTGTTGGCGCGCCAGCAGCAATTCAAACGGCTGGCGGGCGTCGGCCCACTGCGTGGCATCGTCCAGTCGCCGTATGCGCCAGCCGTTCACCGCCAGCAATTCGTCGCCGGCCGAGAGGCCTGCCTGCGCGGCGGCGCTGCCCGCCAGCACGGTCTTGATCTGCACGCCGGTGAAGGCACCTTCCGAGAGCTTCAGGCCCAGTGCCGCCGAGAAGGGGCTGGGCTCGTTCTCCACCGCCACGCCGACGGTGCCCAGGGCAGCTTCCAGCGGCAGGTCGCCACGCCCATGCACCCAGCCGGCCAGCTCGTTGGCCAGCTTCTGGCCGCCTCGCGCCTGCACCTCGGCCAGCACATCGGCCTCGGTGAGGGCGGCGCCGCCACAGCGTTGCCACAGCGCGCGCATCACTTCATCCAGCGATTGCTGCGAGCCGGTGGCGGTGCGCAAACGCAGGTCCAGCATCAGCGCGATCAGGGCGCCCTTGGTGTAGTAGCTCACCGTGCTGTTGGGCGTGTTCTCGTCGCTGCGGTAGTACTTCACCCAGGCGTCGAAGCTGGACTCGGCCACGCTCTGCACCTGGCGGCCGGGCGTGGCGCGCACGCCGTTGACCGTCTTGGCCAGCAGCTTGAGGTAGCGCGGCGCATCGATCAGGCCCGCGCGCAGCAGCAGCAGGTCGTCGTAGTACGAAGTGAAGCCCTCAAAGAACCACAGCAGCTCGGTGTAGTTCTCGCGCGTGTAGTCGAAGCGCATGAACTCGGCCGGCTTCAGGCGTTTGACGTTCCAGGTGTGGAAGTATTCGTGGCTGATCAGGCCCAGCAGCGTCACATAGCCGTCACTTTGGCCAGCCTGGCCGGGGCGGGGCAGGTCGCGGCGGTTGGCGATCAGCGCGGTGCTGGCACGGTGCTCCAGGCCGCCATAGCCTTCGTCCACCACATTGAGCATGAACACGTAATGCTTGAACGGTGGCTTGCGCTTGCCATGCCAGAAGGCGATTTGCGTGGTGCAGATGCGCTTCGTGTCGGCCAGCAGGCGCTCGCCGTCGAAGCCCGGCCAGGCACCGGCCACCACGAACTCGTGCAGCGCGCCCGCCACCTCGAACTGGCCGCGCCAGAAAGCGCCCATCTCGAAGGGGTGGTCGATCAGCTCGTCGTAGTTGGCGCTGCGGTAGCCGTGCTTTGCGCCGGGCACGGCTGGCATGGCGGTGGCCACCTCCCAGCCTTTGGGCAGGCCGGTGATGCGCAGGCTGTGCGGCTCTGCCTCGCGGTCGTGCACGCGCAGGCACAGGCTGGTGGCGTTGAAGAAGCCGCGGCGGTCGTCCAGAAAGGCGGTGCGCACCGAGCTGTCGTAGGCATAGGCCTCATAGCTCAGCTCCAGCGCGGCGGTGCCACTGCAGTCGGCGCGCCAAGTGGTCTTGTCGAGCTGCGTCAGCGGCACCTCGCGTGCGCCCTGGCGGGCCGTGAGGCCGCTGAGGTGGCGGCCAAACTCGCGCACCATGTAGCTGCCGGGTATCCACACCGGCAGGCTCAGGGTGGTCTGGTCGGCGGGACGGGGAATGTTCAGCGTGACGCGGTAGCGGTGCTCGTGGCGCAGCGCCAGGTCGATGCGGTAGGCGATGTGGGCCATTCAGGTGCCCGCCGCGCCCAGGAAACAACTCATGGCCGCCACGGCTGTCAGGCGAAAGCGCAGCGTGAGCCAGTGGCCGTAGCCGTGTGCAGCGTAGAGCTTGCGGTCCTGGCCGTAGCAGACCAGCAGCATCACGCCGTGCACCACCAGACCGGCGTAGGCCGGCATGATGACGGCGACGCTGGCCACCAGCGGCGGCACCACGGCCCAGCCGAACGCGCGCGGCCCGGCCGCGTCGGCCCGCATGGCGATGCCCCAATGGGTGCCGCCTAGGAAGGCGATGACGGTGGCGGCATAGGCCGACAGGGCCAGTGTGACGTGGGGTTGCACATCAGGCCAGACCAGCCAGATCAGCAAGGCCCCCAGCACGAAGGGAATGAGGCCGGCGCTGCTCAGTTGGCGGGCCAGCGGGGGAGGCTCAAGGGGCAGCGGTGCGGGGACGTGGGGCGAATTCATGGGGGCGGATTGTCGCCTCGGAACCCCCGCCCGCGCTGACACGGGGGCTGAGAGGCATCAGCCCTTTCTGGCGTTGTTCAGGTTCTTTTCGATTTGCGCTGCGGGGATGGCGCCTGGGGCGCGCGTGCCGTCCTCGAACACCAGAGCCGGGGTGCCGTTGACGCGGTACTTGCGGCCCATGGCCAGGTTGCGCTCCAGCACGCCAGCGTCGCACTTCTCGGCCGATTTTGGCGGGGCCATGCCGTCCACCATCCAAGAGCGCCAGACCTTGGCGCCATCCTTGGCGCACCAGATGTCTTTCGACTTGGCGTTCGAGTCAGGCCCCAGCACCGGCAGCAAGAAGGTGTAGATCGTCACGTCCTTGATCGTCAGCAGGTCTTTCTCCAGGCGCTTGCAATAGCCGCAATTGGGGTCGGCAAACACGGCCACCTTGCGCAGCCCTGTGCCTTGCTTGATGAGCAATGCGTCCTTCAGCGGCAGGCTGTTGAAGTCGATGGCCGAGAGCTTGTCCTCGCGGGCCTTGGTCAGGTCGGTCTTGGTCTTGGTGTCCAGCAGCGAGCCCTGGATCAGGTACTGGCCGGTTTCGTCCGAGTAGATCACCTCGGTGCCCAGACGCAGCTCATAGATGCCGGGAATGGGGGTGCGCGTGACCTCGTCAATGTTGGGAAAGTTGGGCATGCGCTCGGCCAGGGCCTTGCGGATGGCGGCCTCGTCGGCGCGGGCACCCGTGCCGGCCAGGCCCAGCAGGCAGCCCAGGGCGGCGGCAACCAGGGGCGAAAAGAGGGGCAGTCGCGCGGTGCGCTGAAAAGTGGCGTTCATGGGGGTTCCTGCAAAAGACTCAGACGTCCAAAGCCTGGCCTATGAGCCAGCGCTTGAGCGGGGGGAGATGATTGACCAGACTCAGGCCGTGGTTGCGAAGTTCCCGCAGCCCCGGGGCCTGGTTTGCGAACAAATGCCACAAACCGTCGGTGGCGCCGGCCATCAGGCGCGTGGCACCGGCGCGGCGGCGGGCATAGCGGCGCAGCAGGTTGGCATCGCCCACCTCGCGCCAGCTTTCGCGTGCGGCCAGCACCTCGGCCAGCGTGGCCACGTCGGCCAGACCCAGGTTCAGGCCCTGGCCGGCCAGCGGGTGCACCACGTGGGCCGCGTCGCCCACCAGGGCCCAGCCGGGGCCGGTGAGGGCGCTGGCATGGCCCAGGGCCAGCGGCCAGGCGGCGCGCTCGCTGACCAGACGCAATGTGCCGGAGGCCCCCCCGGTGGCTTCGTTCAGCGCGGCTTCAAAGTCAGCCACCGGGGCTGTCAGCCACTCTTGGGCCAGGGTTTCGGGCAGCGACCAGACCAGGCCGTAGGACTGCGTGGGCTCGGGACGGTCGAACGGCAGCAGGGCCAGGATGTCGGGGGCGCGGAACCATTGCCGGGCCACGCCGGCATGGGCTTGGTCAGACACCAATCGGGCAGCCAAGGCACTGTGGCCGTAGCCATGGCGCTCAAAGGTCACGCCCAGTCGGGCACGCGCCTCGGAGGCCTTGCCCTCGGCCACGATGGTGAGCGCAGCGGGGCCTGGCTCGGTCTGCAGCGTGACCTGTGGCGCAAAGCGGGTGGCGGCGTCCAGCACGTCTTCGAGCGCGGCGGCGTCCACGATCCAGGCCAGCTCGGGCACAGCCTGCGCCCAGGCCGAGAATTCGATCAGCGCACCCGGCGCATCGCCGGCCACCTTCATGTCGTACACGGCGGTGCGGGCATCGGCGGGCAGGGCGTCCCAGGCCCTCAGGCCCGTGAGCAGCGCCACCGAAGTCGGGTTGAGGGCGTAGGCGCGCAGATCAGGCGCGCTGCGCTCGGCCATGGGCAAATGTGGCTCCGCCACTTTGCTCATACCCCCTTGGGGGGCGGGCGACGTGATCGTCGACCTGGGGGCCACGTCCTGGCGTGCCTGCAGGGCCACCTTCAGGCCCTGGCGGGCCAGGGCCAGCGCCATGGCGCGGCTGACGATGCCAGAGCCCTGGATGCGCACGTCAAAGGAGTTCATGGGTCGGATTGTAGGGAGGAGACCTAAAATGCGAGGTTTGGTGCTGGCCGGCCCCATCTCCTTGGCCACGGTCTTTGGCGGCGCCGCTCCCCTTCCTCCCCTTGTTTGAGAGTTCCCCATGAGTTTGAAGTGCGGCATCGTCGGCCTGCCCAATGTCGGCAAGTCCACCCTGTTCAATGCCCTGACCAAGGCGGGCATTGCCGCCGAGAACTACCCCTTCTGCACCATCGAGCCCAACGTGGGCGTGGTGGAAGTGCCCGACCCGCGGCTGGCCGAACTGGCCAAGATCGTGATCCCTGAGCGCGTGCTGCCGGCCATCGTCGAGTTTGTCGACATCGCGGGCCTGGTGGCCGGTGCCAGCAAGGGCGAAGGCCTGGGCAACCAGTTTCTCAGCCACATCCGCGAGACCGACGCCATCGTCAACGTGGTGCGCTGCTTCGAGGACGAGAACGTGATTCACGTCAACGGCCGAGTTGACCCGATTGCCGACATCGAGGTGATTCAGACCGAGCTGTGCCTGGCCGACCTGGGTACCGTGGAGAAGGGCCTGCACCGCTACAACAAGACCGCCCGCTCGGGCGACAAGGAAGCCGCAGCCTTGGTGAAGGTGCTCGAGAAGTGCCAGGCTGCGCTGGACCAGGCCCTGCCGGTGCGTTCCATCGGTTTCAGCAAGGAAGAATGGGTGCTGGTGCGGCCGCTGTGCCTGATCACCGCCAAGTCGGCGATGTTCGTGGGCAACGTCGATGAAGCCGGATTCGAGAACAACCCCTTCCTGGACCGGTTGAAGGAATACGCCGCCAAGCAGAACGCGCCGGTGGTGGCCATCTGCGCCAAGACCGAGGCCGAGCTCTCGGAGATGAGCGATGAAGACCGCGCCATGTTCCTGGCCGAGATGGGGCAGGACGAGCCGGGCCTGAACCGTTTGATCCGCGCTGCCTACAAGCTGCTGGGCCTGCAGACCTATTTCACCGCCGGCGTGAAAGAGGTGCGTGCCTGGACCATCCATGTGGGCGACACCGCGCCGCAGGCGGCCGGCGTGATCCACACTGATTTCGAGCGCGGCTTCATCCGCGCCCAGACCATCGCCTACGATGACTTCATCAAGTTCAAGGGCGAGCAAGGTGCCAAGGACGCGGGCAAGATGCGCGCCGAAGGCAAGGAATACGTGGTCAAGGATGGAGACGTGCTGAACTTCCTCTTCAACGTCTGACATCGCAGCACTCACCCGGCCGCCAGGTCTGAAGGAAACGCGGTCGGGGTCATGGGCGGGAGGGCCATTTGGCTGGACGAGGCTTGATGCTGGGCACACGAACGGTGCTGCTCACGGCGCTGGCGTATGCCGCGGCGGCGCTGATGGTGCTGTTGCTGGGGGTGCCGCCTTCGTACGCGTCGCCGCTGTATCCGGCGGCTGGCATTGCACTGGCCGCCGCGCTGGTGCTGGGGCGGCCGGGCCTGGTCGGCATCTGGCTGGGAGCCTTGGTGGCCGAGGTGTCCATGGGCTCGCTGCGGGGGCTGGGCCTGAATGCGAGTGTGCTCACCGGCGTCCCCATGAGCCTGGGCGTGCTGGGCCAGGCCGCCTTGGGGGCGTGGCTGGTGCGGCCCCGCCTGGCGGCCTTGCGTGATTTGTCGTTGCCGCGCGACGCGTTGATCTTCCTGGCGCTGGGCGGCCCACTGGCCTGCCTGTGCAGCGCCACCGTGGGCGTCAGCTCGTTGCTGTGGGTTGGGGCCATACCACCCGCCGCAGCCCTGAACGTGGCGCTGGCTTGGTGGCTGGGCGACACGCTGGGCGTGCTGGCCATCACCTTGCCTGTCCTGACCCTCATCGGGCAGCCCCGCGCGATGTGGGAAAGCCGGCGCCTCACCGTCGGCCTGCCTATGCTGGTGCTGACCTTGCTGCTGGCGCTGGCCACCATGCTGGTGACACACAGCGATGATCGGCGCAATCAAGGCAGCTTCGAGCGCGAGGCCTTGCGGGCGGCCCATGCTGTGAAGAGTGGCTTGCACACGCCGCTGCACGCACTGGAATCGCTGCGCGGCCTGTACCGCGGTTCGGACGAAGTCAACGCCAAAGACTTTCGCCAGGCGGTCGAGCCTTGGCTGGTGGAGTCGCCCAGCATCGCGGCCATGGGCTACAGCGTGCGCTTGCCACGCGAGCAGATCGAGGCCTTTGTACAGCGCGTGCGCGACACAGAAGGGCGCGCTTACCGCATTTTCAATCGGATCGACAGTGCGCCCGAGCTGACCGCTGGTGATGCGGATGTGGTGGCGGTGCTGCGCATTGAGCCCAACTCCCGCAATGCCTCGGCCTTGGGGGTGAATGCCATGTCGGTGGCGGCAGCGCGGACGGCCATAGAGCGGGCCGCGCAGACCGACAAGGTGGCGGTGACCGAGGGCTTTCGCTTGACCCAGGCGGTGGGTGACGAGACCGGCTTGGTGTACTACCGGGCGCTGTACCAGGATGCACCCCTGGCCACAGCGGTCGAGCGCCGCGCGGCCTTGTCGGGCGTAGTCTTCGTGACCTTGCGGATCAATGAAGCGGTGACCGCGCTGCTGGCCGACGCGCCAGCCTACTTGCAGTGGTGCCTGACCGATCTGGACCCCGCTGCTGCCCGCCCTCGTCTGGCAGGCAACCACGATTGCAAGAGCCCCTTGCGCGACGATGCCCTGGAGCAACTGCAGACCCTGGACGTGGGCGGGCGCCACTGGCAGCTGAGCCTGCGCGCGCGCAAGGGCGACCTGCCCGAAGAGGCACCGTGGACGATCTGGCTGTTCGCCGCCACGGGCCTGCTCTCGGCCACCATGCTGGCCACGCTGCTGCTCACCATCACCGGCCGGGCGCGTCGCATCGAGGCTGCGGTGGCCGAGCGCACCGCCGATCTGCGCCGCGAGGTGGCCGAGCGCCGCCGTGCCGAGCTGGCCCTGCGCGAGAGCGAGCAGCGCTGGCGCAACATCGTGGATCACATCCCCATCGGCGTGATCTACACCGACCTGGCCGGCCGCATCCGCGAGACCAACCCCAAGCTGTGCGAGTTGCTGGGCATGGACGCCGCCCGCGTGTGTCAGCACAGCCTGGCCGAGCTCACCTGCCCCGAGGACCGCGCAGCCGACGCCGAGCAACTCCGTGCCCTGATGGCCGGCGAACGCTCGCTGGTGCGCCAGCGCGTGCGCCTGGTGCGCGCCGATGGCAGCCTGATCTGGGTGCACACCGGCCTGAGCCTGCTGCGCGACACCCAGGGCAAGCCGCTGCGGGTGGCCGGCGTGGTGGAGGACATCACCGAGCACCTGAAGCTGGCCGACGCCGAGCGCGCCCGCGAGAGCGCCGAGGCCGCCAGCCGCGCCAAGAGCGAGTTCCTCTCGCGCATGAGCCACGAGCTGCGCACGCCGCTGAATGCCATCCTGGGCTTCAGCCAGTTGCTGACCATGGACCGCGATCCGGTGCCGTCGCAGCGCCAGCTGTCGTGGACCGAGCAGGTGCAGCGCGCGGGCTGGCATCTTCTGAGCCTGATCAACGAGATGCTGGATCTGTCGCGCATCGAGGCCGGCCAGCTCAACCTCGACACGACCGCAGTGCCCGTGGCGGCGACACTGCACAAGAGCATCGCCATGGTGGCCCAGGCCGCCGAGCAGCGGGGCGTGCGCATCGACACCTCGGCCTGCAACCCCGCGCTCACTGCCTGGGCCGACGACACGCGGCTCACCCAGGTGCTGACCAACCTGCTGTCCAACGCCGTCAAGTACAACCGCCCAGGCGGCCAGGTGCGCTGTGCCGTGCAGGCGCGCTCGCCCGGTCTGGTGGACGTTGCAGTGGCCGACGATGGCCAGGGCCTGACGGCCGAGCAACTGTCCAAGCTGTTCCAGCCCTTCAACCGTCTGGGCCACGAGCGCAGCGATGTGGAGGGCACCGGCCTGGGGCTGGTGATCTCGCGTCGCCTGGCCGAGGCCATGGGCGGCGTGCTCACGGCGGCCAGCACGCCGGGGCAGGGCTCGGTCTTCACCCTCACCCTGCCGGCGGCGCCCGAGCAGGACGCTGCCACCCAGGCGGTGCCCAACCTGAACGGCGCCGACGAGCCGCGCTACCGCACCCGGCATGTGCTCTACATTGAGGACAACGAGACCAACGCCATCGTGATGCAGGGCATCCTGGCGCGCCGGCCGCAAGTCCGGCTCACCGTGGCCACCACGGCCATTGCAGGGCTGAGTGCCATCTCGGACGACCCGCCCGACCTGGTCCTGCTGGACATGCACCTGCCCGACCTGGATGGCCTGGAAGTGCTGCGGCGCTTGCGTGCGCAAGATCGCACCGTGAACACGGCAGTGGTGGTGGTGTCGGCCGATGCCACCACCGAGCGCATTGAGCAGGCCTTTGCGCTGGGCGCCACCGACTATGTCACCAAGCCGGTGGACGTGACGGCCTTTCTGGCCCGCGTGGACACCTACCTGGAAGGCGTGGACACGCGGTTTTAAGGGCGCGGCAACGCAAAGTGTTGCTTCCTGGCGCAATCCCGGGGTTTTTTCTGGCTTGGCTAGTCGGGCGATGCCGGGTCTGATCTGGGCTGAATCGAAACCCGTACCCGTACCCACTGTGAACTCCACCTTGTTTCCCCGCCTTCCCCGTTTCAGTTCGACCCCTGTTGTCCTCGCGTTCGTCGCGCTGCACACACAAGCCCAAAGCAGTCCGCCAGCCGATACCACCGTGGTGGTGACCGGCTCGGTGGTGCAGCGCGCCGCCGACGAGGCGCCCTATGCCATCAGCGTGGTGGGCCGCGAGAGCCTGCGCAGTGCCGGCCCCATGATCAACCTCAGCGAGGCGCTTGCTCAGGTGCCGGGCCTGGTGGTGAACAACCGCTCCAACTACGCCCAAGACCTGCAGATCAGCTCGCGCGGCTTCGGCGCCCGTGCCGGCTTTGGCGTGCGCGGCATCCGCCTGTACACCGACGGCATCCCCGCCAGCGGGCCGGACGGCCAGGGCCAGGTTTCGGCCTTCGACCTGGCCGGCGCCCAGCGCATCGAAGTGCTGCGCGGACCCAACTCGGTGCTCTACGGCAACAGCTCGGGCGGCGTGATTGCGCTGTTCAGCGCCCCGGTGAAGCAGCCCGAGGCCGAGGCCGATCTGGACCTGGGCAGCTTCGGCCTCAAGCAGGTGCGCGCCACCCTGGGCGCGCCGCTGGGTCATGGCTTCGAGATGCGCATGAGCCTGTCGAGCATGCAGGTGGATGGCTTTCGCCCGCAAAGCGCCGCAGAGCGCACCGCCGGCAACCTGCGCCTGGGCTGGCGTGGCGCGCACGACACCGTGACCTTGCTGGTGAACGACCTGGATCAACCTGCGCAGGATGCCCTGGGATTGACCCGCGCGCAGTTTGATACCGACCCCTACCAGACCACGCCGGTGGCCCTGCAGTTCAACACCCGCAAGACCACCCACCAGACCCAGGCCGGCGCGAACTGGCGCCACAGCTTTGACGACGGCGTGCTGCGTGAGAGCACGCTGGCCGTGTACGGCGGCCGCCGCGACGTGACGCAGTGGCAGGCCATCCCCGTGGCCACGCAGGCCAATGCCAAACATGGCGGCGGCGTGGTGGATTTCACGCGTGACTGCAGTGGCGCCGAAGGCCGCTTGCGCCTGGGCTGGACCGATGTGGACCTGGTACTCGGAGCCGCCGTCGACAGCCAGCGCGATGCGCGCCGAGGCTACGAAAACTACAGGGGCACAGGTGCCAGCCAGGTGCTGGGCGTGACGGGCAAGCTGCGCCGCAACGAGTACGACACCGCCAGCAGCAGCGACCTGTTCGCCCAGAGCGAATGGCGCATCAGCCCCACGGTGAGCGCCAGCGCGGGTGTGCGCGGCGGCAAGGTGGAAACTGCCGCGCGCGACGCCTACATCGCGGGCGCCAACGTCGACGACTCGGGCTCGCTGCAGTACAGCTACACCAACCCGGTGCTGGGCCTGCGTTGGCAACTGGATCGCTCGCTGCAACTGCAGGTCAGCGCCTCGCGCGGCTTTGAGTCGCCCACGCTGGGCGAGCTGGCCTACCGGCCCGATGGTGCGGGTGGCCTGAACACCGCGCTGCAGCCTCAGACCAGCCAGCAGCTGGAACTGGGTGCTAAGTGGCGGACGGGCGACTGGCAGGCCGATGCCACGCTGTTCCGCGCCGATGTGAGCAACGAGATCAGCGTGATGACCAACTCGGGTGGCCGCTCCAGCTACCAGAACGTCGGCAGCACGCTGCGCCAGGGGCTGGAGCTCTCCGGCGCTTGGCGCCCGGCCAGCGCTTGGCGGGCTGCTGCGGCCCTCACCTGGTTGGACGCCCAGTACCAGGACAGCTTCCTGACATGCGGCCCACCTCCTTGCAGTGCTCCCACGGTGGCGGTGGCCGCCGGCAACCGCATCGCCGGCACCCAACGCTCCAACGCCTGGGCCGAAGTGGCCTGGCGCGATGTGCACTGGGGCGAGTTCGGCCTGGAGGCACGTGGCGCCGCGCGCACGGCAGTGAACGACCTGAACAGCGATTTCGCCGCCGGCTACGGCCTGGCGGCGCTGCGCTGGACCAAGGCCTACACCCTGCCCGGCGGTGCCAAGTTCGAATGGCTGCTGCGGGTGGACAACCTGTTCGGCCGCCACTACGCCGGCAGCGTCATCGTCAACGACGGCAACGCCCGCTACTTCGAGCCCGGCGCACCGCGCACCGCCCTGCTGGGCATGCGCCTGATCGGCGCGCTCTGACATGCGGCAGACGGCCCGGCGGCGCTGCCTGATCGCCTGGTTTGCCGCGCTGTGTGCGGGGCCTGCGCTGGCCGCGCTGCCCAGCGACACCGACCCCTTCCAGTCCCTGCCCTGGGAGGACATGCGTCGCGAGTACCTGGGCGGCGCCAAGGCGGTGTTCGACGAGCGCGTGCAGGTGCAGGGTCCGGCCTTTGCCGAGGACCCGATGAACGTGCCCATCAGCCTGCGGGTCGACCCGGGCCTGGGTCCGGTGAGCCAGATCATGGTGCTGGTGGACCGCAACCCCATCCGCCGCGTGCTCGAATACTTTCCCATGCAGGCGCTGCCGGCGCTGTCGTTCCGCTTCAAGCTGGAGCAGGCCTCGCCGGTGCGGGTGGCCGCGCGCACAGCCGATGGTGTGTGGCATGTGGGAGGGGCCTGGGTGGAATCGGCCGGCGGTGGCTGCACGGTGAGTGGCGCCACGCGCAAGGACGGCAGCTGGCCGCAGACCCTGGGCGAGGTCAGCGGCCGGCTGTTCGGTGGCGAGGCCTCGTCCACACGGCTGCGCATGCGGGTGATGCACCCCATGGACACCGGCCTGGTGGGTGGCATCCCGGCCTTCTTCGTCAACCGTTTGTCGGTGCGCGACGCGGCAGGCACCGAGCTGGCGCGCCTGCAGACCTACGAGCCGGTATCCGAGAACCCGGTGTTCAGCTTTGACTTTGCCAAGGCCCCGGTGGGCGGCGTGCGCGTGGTGGGCTCGGACAACAACGGCAACCGCATCGCGAGCCGGGTCGAATGAGGCACTGCATCGCTGGGCTGCTGATGGGCTGCGCGGTGGCGTTCACCGGCGCGGTTCAAGCCCAGAACAAGACTGAGCTGGCCACGCTTGATTACCACCTCAGTGCCCGCGAACTGGCCGCTGGTGTCTACGTGGTGGAAGGCGACAACGCCGACTTCAACATCGCCAACGGCTGCAACATCATCAACACCGGCTTCATCACCACCGGCGACGGCGTGGTGGTGGTGAACACCGGCCCCAGCCGCCGCTATGGCGAGCAACTGCGCGCGCTGATCGCCCGCACCACCGCAGAGCCGGTGCGCAAGGTGGTGCAGCTCAACCTGCACCCCGACTACTTCATGGGCCATCAGGCCTTTGCCGACGTACACCGCCTGGCCACCACCGCCACGCGGGCCGGTGCGGCGGCCGAGGCGGGGGCCTATGAGACCAACCTTTATCGCTTGTGCGGCGACTGGATGACCGGCACCGAAGCCCTGTTGCCCGACACCGACCTGGTGCCCGGCCCCTGGCGCGTGGGCCAGCGCGAGTTCGAGCTGCGCGAGTACCGTGGCCACACCGGCTCCGACCTGGTGCTGCTGGACAAAGCCAGCGGTGTGGCCTTCGTGGGTGGGCTGGCGTTCTCGCGCCGCGTGCCCACCACGCCGCATGCCCGGGTGGCCGAGTGGCAGCAAAGTATTCAGGCCTTGCAGGCCTTGGGGCTGAAGACCGTGGTGCCCAGTCATGGCCCGGTGTTCACCGATGGCAGTGGTTTGGACCAAACCCGGCGCTACCTGCAGTGGCTGGACGGTCACTTCCGCCAGGCCGCGCAGCAAGGGATGGAGATGAACGAGCTGCTGCGTGCGCCGGTGCCTTCGGAATTCCGCAGTTGGGCGGCGTTTGACACCGAGTACTTGCGCAACGTGGCGCACCTGTACCCGCTGTACGAACGCGAGGCCTTGCGGCCGGCGGCCAAGATCAAGCCTTGAGCGTCATTCCCGCGAAGGCGGGAATCCATGACCTGTGCCGGGCGAACGCTGGATTCCCGCCTGCGCGGGAATGACGGCGGCGGGCTGGCTATTCGGCAGCAGGTTCGGCCGTGGCCGCCTCGCGCGCCTTGCGGTCGCGAAAGTTCCACCAGGGCAGGGCGCGCGTCAGCGACAGCACCTCGCCGCTGTGCGAGAGCGTGTAGCCCGGCAGCTCGGCCACGGTCGTGGCCCATTCGGGGCCTTGCAGTGCGTCGCGCAGCTTGAGCACGGCGGGGTGCTCCAGCGCGTCCTTCAGGCAGACCAGGAAGTAGTCTTCGGTCATCACCGGCACGAAGTCGAGCCCGAAGCTGCGCGCTGCCGCCTCGATGCCCATGCCCGCATCGCCCACGCCGCTGGCCACGGCGGCGGCCACGGCCATGTGGCTGTCTTCCACGGTTTCTTGGTACTGGGCAATGCGCGCCGGGTTGAGCTTGGCCTGAGCCAGCAAGTGGTCGGTGAGCAAGCGCGTGCCCGAGCCTTCTTGCCGGTTCACGAAGCGGGCGGCGCCATCCACCAGATCGGCCAGGCCGGTGAGCTTGAGCGGGTTGCCCTTGGCCACCATCAGGCCCTGGGTGCGGCGCGTGCAGCCGATGAGCTTGTGGCGGCCGGGTTTGAGCAGCGGCTTGAGGCCTTGGGCGAACACATTGGCGCTGTGCTCCATGGGCGGCACGTGAAAGCCGGCCACAGTGCAGCGGCCTTCGCTGAGCGCGCGCAACGCGTCCATGCTGCCGGCAAAGCGCAGGTCCATGTGCAGCCGGTGGGCGCTGCTGGCGTGCTCGCGCAGCGCCGGCAGGGCCAGGTCATGGCTGGCGTAGATGGTGAGCGCATGCTGGCTGCCGTCGAGCGCCTCCACCAACACTCGCTCCAACTCGGCGCGCAGGGCTTCGATGTGGGGCGTCAGGCGGGCGCGGGCGCGGGTTTCGGCCCACAGCAGGCGCTCGGCAAACGGCGTGAGGCGGGCCGGTTGGCCCTGGGTCCAGGTGACGAGCTTCTCGCCGAGCACCTCTTCCCAGTGCTTGAGCGCGCCCCAGACGTGGCGGTACGAGGCGCCCATGGCCTTCGCGGCATGCTGGATGGAGCCATGCTCGCGTACCGCCGACAGCAGGTCGAACAAGGGGTTGCAAACCTCGGCGCCGCGTTGGCCGTCGGGCTGAAAGCTGTACTGAAGGTGAACGCCGCGCGCTTGCATGGCGCCATTGTGCCCTCGGTGGTCTGTGCCCTTGCGGCTGAGCGGCTATGCTGCCGCCTTCACCGCGCCACCACCGCGCCTCTTGCGCGAACCGCCTGCCATGACCACCACTTCCAACCAACCCGTTGAACCCCGCCTCACCTCGCTCTCGCACGGCGGCGGCTGCGGCTGCAAGATCGCCCCTGGCGTGCTGAGCGAAATTCTCAAGGGCACCGCAGCCCTGCCCATCCCACCGCAACTGCTGGTGGGCATAGCGACCTCGGACGACGCGGCCGTGTACCAGCTCAATGACGAACAGGCCATCATCGCCACCACCGATTTCTTCATGCCCATCGTCGACGACGCGTTCGACTTCGGCCGCATCGCCGCCACCAACGCCATCAGCGATGTCTACGCGATGGGCGGCACGCCCATCCTGGCGCTGGCCCTGGTGGGCATGCCCATCAACGTGCTGTCCACCGCCACCATCGCCCGCATCCTCGAAGGCGGGGCCTCGGTGTGCCGGACGGCGGGCATCCCCATCGCCGGTGGCCACACCATCGATTCGGTCGAGCCCATCTACGGCCTGGTGGCACTGGGCCTGGTGCACCCGAAACGCGTCAAGCGCAACGCCGACGCACGCCCTGGCGACTTGCTGGTGCTGGGCAAGCCGCTGGGCGTGGGCGTGATGTCGGCTGCGCTGAAGAAGAACCAGCTGGGTGACGAAGGCTATGCCCTCATGATCGCCACCACCACGCAGCTGAACACACCGGGGCCCGACCTGGCGGCGCTGGAAGGCGTGCATGCCATCACCGACGTGACGGGCTTCGGTCTCGCCGGCCACGGCCTGGAACTGGCGCGCGGCAGCGGCTGCGAGGTGCTGATCGACTGGGCCCGCGTGCCGGTACTGGCGGGTGTGCGTGAGCTGGCGGCGCAAGGCATGGTCACCGGGGCATCGGCCCGCAACTGGGCCGGCTATGGCGCCCAGGTGCGGCTGCCTGCCGGCTTCACGGCCACCGAGCAGGCCTTGCTGACCGACCCGCAAACCAGCGGCGGCCTGCTGGTCTCATGCACGCCGGCCGCGTTGCCGGCGGTGCAGGCAGTGTTCGCGCGCCACGGCTTTGCCCAGGCGGCGGTGATCGGCGAAGTGGCAGCAGCCAGCCAGCCGGCGCTGGTGGTCCGCTGAAATCCTTGCAGAGCCTTTGGCCTGACCAGGGCGACACGGGAATGGCCGAGATGCGCCGCAAGCAGGCCGCAGAGTCAACCCAGTGGCGCTGCGGTGATCAAGCCTCGACGACCGGGATCTTGCCGATCTTGGCTTGCCAGATCTTGGGCCCGGTGATGTGCGCGCTGGTGCCGCCGGCGTCCACCGCCACCGTCACCGGCATGTCCACCACGTCGAACTCGTAGATGGCTTCCATGCCCAGGTCGGCAAAGCCCACCACCTTGGCGGCCTTGATGGCCTTGCTGACCAAGTAGGCGCTGCCGCCCACGGCCATCAGGTAGGCACTCTGGTTGTCCTTGATGGCCTGGATGGCCACCGGGCCGCGCTCGGCCTTGCCCACCATGGCGATCAGGCCGGTCTTCTCCAGCATCATGCGGGTGAAGCCGTCCATGCGTGTGGCGGTGGTGGGGCCGGCCGGGCCCACCACCTCGTCGCGCACCGGGTCCACCGGACCCACGTAGTAGATGACGCGGTTGGTGAAGTCCACGGGCAGCTTCTCGCCCTTGGCCAGCATGTCGGCGATGCGCTTGTGCGCGGCGTCGCGGCCGGTGAGCATCTTGCCGTTCAGCAGCAGCGTGTCGCCCGGCTTCCAGCTCGCCACCTCGGCCTTGGAGAGGGTGTTCAAGTCAACTTTGCGGCTCTTGTTGTAGTCGGGTGCCCAGTTCACATCGGGCCACAGGCTCAGGCTGGGCGGGGTCATGAAGGCCGGGCCGGAACCATCAAGCACGAAGTGGCCGTGGCGCGTGGCGGCGCAGTTGGGGATCATCGCGATCGGCTTGCTGGCGGCGTGCGTGGGGTAGGTCTTGATCTTCACGTCCAGCACGGTGGTGAGGCCACCCAGGCCTTGTGCGCCGATGCCCAGCGCGTTCACCTTCTCGTACAGCTCGATGCGCAGTTCCTCCAGTTTGTTCTGGGGGCCGCGCTCCAGCAGCTCGTACATGTCGATGTCGTCCATCAGCGCTTCCTTGGCCAGCAGGGCCGCCTTTTCGGCCGTACCGCCCACGCCTATGCCCAGCATGCCGGGCGGGCACCAGCCCGCGCCCATGGTGGGCACGGTCTTGAGCACCCAGTCGACGATGTTGTCGCCGGGGTTCAGCATGTAGACCTTGCTCTTGTTCTCGCTGCCGCCGCCCTTGGCGGCCACGGTCACTTCCACCGTGTTGCCCGGCACCACGTCCATGAAGACCACGGCGGGTGTGTTGTCCTTGGTGTTCTTGCGCTCGAAGATCGGGTCAGACAGTACCGAGGCACGCAGCTTGTTGTCGGGGTTGTTGTAGGCCTGGCGCACGCCTTCGTCGATGGCGTCCTGGATGGAGCCGGTGAAGCCCTCCCATTTCACGTCCATGCCGATCTTCAGAAACACGTTGACGATGCCGGTGTCCTGGCAGATCGGGCGCTTGCCCTCGGCGCACATGCGCGAGTTGGTGAGGATCTGCGCAATCGCGTCCTTGGCCGCCGCGCTCTGCTCGCGCTCGTAGGCGCGGGCCAGGTGGGCGATGTAGTCGGCCGGGTGGTAGTAGCTGATGTACTGCAGCGCGGCTGCGATGGACTCGATCAGGTCGGCCTGGCGGATGGTGGTCATGGTGAAACCTCGGTTGGGGTGCGTCGCAAGGGCAAGGCGGGCATGGTGCTCGCTCAGTCTTTCAGCAGTCTGGCACGGGCCGCGTCAATGGCCTTGCGCCGCGCCAACCGGGTGCAGGATGCGGTCGGTGAGTGCAATGGCGATGGCCGAGGCCAGGAAGGCCACGTGGATGAGGGTCTGCCACATCATCACGTGCGGTTGCAGGTTGTCGGCGTTGATGAAGGTTTTGAGCAGGTGGATGGAACTGATGCCGATGATGGCTGTGCCCAGCTTCACCTTCAATACCGACGCGTTCACATGGTCCAGCCATTCGGGCTGGTCGGGGTGGCCTTCGAGGTTCAGGCGCGAGACAAAGGTTTCGTAGCCGCCCACGATCACCATGATCAGCAGGTTGGAGATCATCACCACGTCGATCAGGCCCAGCACCACCAGCATGATCACGGTCTCATTCAGGCCGGTGAGCGGGGCGTCCTTCACGTAGCCCACACTCTTGACCAGGATCTCCAGCGCGTGCTGGTTGCCGAAGGCCGCCTCGATCAAGTGCACCAGTTCGACCCAGAAGTGAAAGACATACACCGCCTGGGCCAGTATTAACCCGAGGTACAGCGGCAACTGCAGCCAGCGGCTGGCAAAGATGACGGCGGGCAGGGCGCCCAGTTTGGCGGTCTGCGTGGAGGGGGTGGGATTCATGGTGTCGTCAGGGTGGACGAGAGTGGTGTCTGAGGCAGCCAAATTCTAGACTCGGCATGCTTGTTCGTGCTCCGGCGTCGGCTTGGGGAGTAAGGCCTTCGTCAGACGCTGGCCACACCATGCCGGGTGTACGCACATTCGTGCCATGCATCACAGTCAAGTTCCAGGAGACAAACCATGAGCGACGACCTCAAGATCTACAACCCCGATCCCGCCTTTGCGGCCCAGGCCCACATCAACGGCATGGCGGCCTATGACGCCCTGTGCAAGGAAGCCGAAACCGACTACGAGGGTTTCTGGGCCCGCCATGCCAAGGAACTGATTTCCTGGAAGACGCCCTTCACCAAGGTGCTTAACGAGACCGAGGCCCCTTTCTTCAAGTGGTTCGAGGACGGCACGCTGAACGCCTCGTACAACTGCCTGGACCGCAACATCGAGCGCGGCTTGGGCGACAAGACCGCCATCATCTTTGAGGCCGACGGCGGCGAAGTCACCAAGATCAACTACAAAGACCTGCTGGCCAAGACCTGCCAGATCGCCAATGGCCTGAAGAGCCTGGGCATCAAGAAGGGTGACCGCGTGGTCATCTACATCTCCATGTCCATCGACGGCGTGGCCGCCATGCAGGCCTGCGCCCGCATCGGTGCCACCCACTCGGTGGTGTTCGGCGGCTTCTCGGCGCAAAGCGTGCGCGACCGCGTGGAAGACACCGGCGCCGTGGCCATCATCACGGCTGACCACCAAGTGCGTGGTGGCAAGCAACTGCCGCTCAAGTCCATCGTCGACGAGGCGCTGACGCTGGGTGGCTGCGACGCGGTGAAGAACGTGCTGGTCGTCAAGCGCTCGGGCTCGCCCATCAGCATGACCGCCGGCCGCGATGTGTGGATGGACGATCTGGTCGCCAAGCAAGCCACCACCTGCGAGCCGGAATGGGTGGAAGCGGAGCATCCGCTGTTCCTGCTCTACACCTCGGGCTCCACCGGCAAGCCCAAGGGTGTGCAGCACAGCACCGGCGGCTATTTGCTGCACGCGGCGCTCACCACCAAGTGGACCTTTGACCTGAAGGCCAATGACGTGTTCTGGTGCACGGCCGACATCGGCTGGGTTACCGGCCACACCTACATCACCTACGGCCCGCTGGCCCTGGGCGGCACCGAGATCGTCTTCGAAGGCGTGCCCACCTACCCGGACGCCGGCCGCTTCTGGAAGATGATCCAGGACCACAAGGTCTCGGTGTTCTACACGGCCCCCACGGCCATCCGCTCGCTGATCAAGACGGCCGAGGCCAACGACGCCGTTCACCCCAAGAGCTACAACCTCAGCAGCTTGCGCCTCCTGGGTTCGGTGGGCGAGCCCATCAACCCGGCCGCTTGGGAGTGGTACCACAAGCATGTGGGCGGCGGCCGCTGCCCCATCGTCGATACCTTCTGGCAGACCGAAACCGGTGGCCACATGATCACCCCTCTGCCGGGCGCCACGCCGCTGGTGCCGGGCTCCTGCACGCTGCCCTTCCCGGGCATCATGGCCGCCATCGTCGATGAGACCGGCAAAGACGTACCGAACGGCCAAGGCGGCATCCTGGTCGTCAAACGCCCCTGGCCGTCGATGATCCGCACCATCTGGGGCGACCCCGAGCGCTTCAAGAAGAGCTACTACCCGGATGACTTCAAGGGCAAGTATTACCTCGCTGGCGACGGTGCCATCCGCGACGAGAAGACCGGCTACTTCACCATCACCGGCCGCATCGACGACGTGCTCAACGTCTCCGGTCACCGCATGGGCACGATGGAAATTGAATCGGCCCTGGTGAGCTGCACCGAGCTGGTGGCCGAAGCGGCGGTGGTGGGTCGCCCGGACGACACGACAGGCGAGGCCGTGGTGGCCTTCGTGGTCTTGAAGCGTCCTCGCCCGGTGGGCGACGAGGCCAAGGCGATTGCCAAGCAACTGCGCGACCACGTGGGCAAGGAAATTGGCCCCATCGCCAAGCCCAAGGACATCCGCTTCGGTGAGAACCTGCCCAAAACCCGCTCGGGCAAGATCATGCGCCGTTTGCTGCGCTCGATCGCCAAGGGCGAAGCCATCACCCAAGACACCTCGACGCTGGAAAACCCGGCCATCCTGGATCAGCTTTCTGACAATTACTGAGCCAGCGGCTCAGTGGTTGGAAGAAAGCGGAGCCAGGCGCCGCGCCTTTGGGGGCGGCGGTCGCCACAGGCGACATGCCGGGTTTGGGGATCACTCATGTCGCGCAGCGACGTGATGTGATCACCAGAATCCGGCCCAAACGAAGCGAGTGTCAAGTGCCCACAAAAAAAGCCCCGCACTGCGGGGCTTTCTCATTGGGGCAGTGCGAATTACTTCAGCGACAGCACCCAGGTAGCCAGGGTCTTGGCTTCGTCCGGGGTCACGGGGTTGGGGGGCATAGGCACCTGGCCCCACACGCCCACGCCACCCTTCTGGATCTTTTCGGCCAGCTTGGCAAGGGCGGCTTTGTCGCCCTTGTACTTGGCTGCCACTTCCTTGTAGGCCGGGCCAACGACCTTCTTGTCCACGGTGTGGCAGGCCAGGCAGTTTTTCTTCTGGGCCAGTTCTTGGTTGGCAAGGGCCGGAGCCGACACGGCCACAGCAGCGATCAGGGCGAACAGAGCTTTCATGGGTTCCTTCCGGGGACGGTTGGTGGATTACAGTGACACCAACGAATTCTACGCAATTGCGTTGACACCCGCGACGCTGGCCGTTGCGTTCTTCCAGAGGGATTTCACCATGGCGTTTGTCATCATTGGCGTGTTGCTGCTGGCGCTGCACTTCGCGGGATTCGGCCCGCCGGCCACCTGGAACTTCCAGATCGGCGGCGACCTTTGGAAGTTTGTGCTGCCCTTTGTGCTGGCCTTGCTGTGGTGGTGGTGGTGCGACGTGTCAGGCTTGACGCGCCGTCGCGAGATGAACCGAGACACCCAGCGCAAGACCGACCGCCGCAAGCGCAACGTGGCCGCCATGGGGCTGGGCCCAAAAAAACCTGGCGACAGCACCTTCGGGCGGCATTGAACCGCCTCCCCAAGCTCAGTCCTCCAGCATCGACAAATCGCGCACCGCCCCCTTGTCGGCTGACATGGCCAGCTTGGCATAGGCCTTCAGCGCCGCCGAGACCTTGCGCTGGCGCGCCAGCGCCGGCTTCCAGCCCTTGGCGTTCTGCTCGGTGCGGCGTTGGGCCAACTCCCCGTCCGACACCAGCACGTTGATGCTGCGGTTGGGGATGTCGATGCGGATCCTGTCGCCGTTGCGCACCAGTCCGATGGCGCCACCCGCCGCCGCTTCGGGTGACACGTGGCCGATGGACAGGCCCGAGGTGCCGCCCGAGAAGCGGCCGTCGGTCAACAGCGCGCAGGCCTTGCCCAAGCCTTTGGACTTGATGTACGAGGTGGGGTAGAGCATTTCCTGCATGCCCGGGCCGCCCTTGGGGCCCTCGTAGCGCACGATCACCACATCGCCGGCCTTCACTTTGTCGGCCAGGATGTTGGCCACCGCCTCGTCCTGCGATTCGGTGACGTGGGCGGTGCCTTCGAACACCATCAGGTTGTCGTCCACACCAGCGGTCTTCACCACGCAGCCGTCGAGAGCGATGTTGCCCACCAACACAGCGAGGCCGCCTACTTGCGAGAAGGCGTGCTCGCCCGAGCGTATGCAGCCCTTGGCGCGGTCGGTGTCCAGGCTGGGCCAGCGGGTGGCTTGGCTGAAGGCCACTTGCGTGGCGATGCCGGCCGGGCCGGCGCGGTAAAAGGTCTGCACCTCGGCGCTGGGCGCGCGGGCGATGTCCCACTCATCCAGTGCGTCCTTCAAGGTCTTGCTGTGCACGGTAGGCACGTCGGTGTGCAGCTTGCCGGCGCGGTCGAGCTCGCCCAGGATGGCCATGATGCCGCCAGCGCGGTGCACGTCCTCGATGTGGTACTTGTCGGTGTTGGGTGCCACCTTGCACAACTGCGGCACCACGCGCGAGAGGCGGTCGATGTCGGCCATGGTGAAGTCGATTTCCGCCTCCTGCGCGATGGCCAGCAGGTGCAGGATGGTGTTGGTGGAGCCGCCCATCGCGATGTCCAGCGTGATCGCGTTCTCGAAGGCCTTGAAGCCCATGGAACGCGGCAGCACGCTGGTGTCCTCGTGCTCGTAGTAGCGCTTGCACAAGTCCACCGCCACGCGGCCGGCACGCTTGAACAGGGCTTCGCGGTCGGCATGGGTGGCCACCACCGTGCCATTGCCAGGCAGCGACAGGCCCAGCGCTTCGGTCAGGCAGTTCATCGAATTGGCGGTGAACATGCCCGAGCACGAGCCGCAGGTGGGGCAGGCCGAGCGCTCCACCTCGGCCAGGTCGGCGTCGCTCACCTTGGGGTCGGCGGCCATCACCATGGCGTCAATCAGGTCCAGCTTCTTGATTTCAATGCTGCCGGCCAGGCGGGTCTTGCCGGCTTCCATGGGGCCACCCGACACGAACACCGCCGGGATGTTCAGGCGCATCGCAGCCATCAGCATTCCCGGGGTGATCTTGTCGCAGTTGGAGATGCACACCAGCGCGTCGGCGCAGTGAGCGTTGACCATGTACTCCACGCTGTCGGCAATGATGTCGCGGCTGGGCAGCGAATACAGCATGCCGTCATGGCCCATGGCGATGCCATCGTCCACGGCGATGGTGTTGAACTCCTTGGCTACACCACCAGCCGCTTCGATCTCGCGCGCCACCAGCTGGCCCAGGTCCTTCAGGTGCACGTGGCCGGGTACGAACTGGGTGAAGGAATTGGCGATGGCGATGATGGGCTTCGAGAAGTCGTCGTCCTTCATGCCGGTGGCGCGCCACAGCGAGCGAGCACCCGCCATGTTGCGGCCGGCGGTGGAAGTCTTGGAACGGTAGGCTGGCATGGGGAAACCTTGTAGAGCGGTCCGGGGAACAAGAAGCGATGGCGGGCGAGGGCGCCTGCTGAACCCGAGATTTTCGCCCAGCTTGGGCGCTTATGATGCCGGGCCATGCTGATGCACCCGCAATTCAACCCCATCGCGCTCGACCTGACGCGAGTGGGGCTGCCCATACAGATCCACTGGTATGGCCTCACTTACCTCGTGGCCTTCGGCCTCTTCCTGTGGCTGGCCAACCTGCGCGTGCGCAAGCCCTGGTACGTGGCCGATGGCTGGACCGGCCGCGACGTGGAAGACATCCTGTTCTTCGGCGTGATGGGCGTGGTGATCGGCGGCCGCCTGGGCTATGTGCTGTTCTACAAGCCCGGCCACTACTTGCACAACCCACTGGAAATCTTTGCGGTCTGGAAGGGAGGCATGGCCTTCCACGGCGGCTTGCTGGGCGTGATCGCAGCCATGTGGATCTTTGCCAAACGTCGCGGCCGCACCTTCTTGCAGGTCACCGACCTGATCGCACCCTGCTCGGCGACGGGCCTGGCCAGTGGCCGCATTGGCAACTTCATCAACGGCGAACTGTGGGGCCGCGCGGCCGACCCCGGGTTGCCCTGGGCCATGGTGTTTCCGCAGTCGGGCTTGGAGATCGCGCGCCACCCGTCGCAGCTCTACCAGTTCGCCCTGGAAGGCATGCTGCTGTTTGCGCTGATATGGTTCTATGCGCGCAAGCCACGCGCTACCGGGCAGTTGTCCGGCGCTTTTCTCTTTGGCTACGGTGTGTTCCGCTTCATCGCCGAGTACTTCCGTGAGCCCGATGATTTCCTGGGCCTGCTGGCATTGGGCATGAGCATGGGTCAGTGGTTGTGCGTGCCCATGATCCTTGGCGGCGCTGGCCTGTGGTGGTGGGCCAGCCAGCGCGGCGACAACCTGCCGGGAGTCGCAGCTTGAGACAGATCTTTCTCGACACCGAAACCACGGGCCTCTCGCCTGAGAGCGGCGACCGCATCGTCGAGATCGGCTGCATTGAGATGCTGAACCGCCGCATCACCGGCGAGAACAAGCACTTCTACCTCAACCCTGAGCGCAAGGGGAATGAAGAGGCCATCCGCATCCACGGCCTGACCGACGAGTTCCTGGCCGACAAGCCGGTGTTTGCGGCCATTGCGGATGAGTTGATGGACTATTTGGCCGGCGCCGAAGTCATCATCCACAACGCCAGCTTCGACGTGGGCTTTCTCAACGCCGAGCTGCGCCGGGTAGGTCGCCCCAAGTTTCCCGAGCAGGTGCTGGCCATCACCGACACCTTGCTGATGGCGCGCGAGATGTTCCCTGGCAAGAGCAACTCGCTCGACGCCTTGTGCAAGCGTCTGGAGGTGGACAACACCAGCCGCACCTTGCATGGGGCGCTGCTGGATGCGGGCCTGCTGGCCGAGGTCTACATACGCCTCACCCGCGGCCAGGGCTCGCTGGTGATCGAGGCGGCTGAGGAGGGCGGCGGCCAGGTGCAGGATCTGCAGGCCGTTGACCTCACCACCTACATGCTGCCGGTGCCGGCCTTGTCTGAAGTTGAGTTGGCGGCGCACGAGCAGGCGCTGGCCGATCTTGACAAGGCCTGTGGCGGCAAGACCTTGTGGCGGCAACTGGCTGAGCCAAAAAATCTTGTGGCATAATCCTAGGCTTCCCGGGAAACGACGGTTTCCAACGAATTCCGGGCGGTTAGCTCAGCGGTAGAGCACTGCCTTCACACGGCAGGGGTCGCAGGTTCGAACCCTGCACCGCCCACCAGTTCAGGCCCCACAAAGGGCCAGAAAAGACAAAAAGCCCTAGAGAATCAACGCTCTAGGGCTTTTTTCATGTCCGGACGGGTACGCATAGGGCCACTTGAATCTACCCCGCCATGGGGGTAATGTTGGGGATAGCAGGGCCTCGGCCCTCAAGTGTTACCCCAAGCGAGGTGCCCACATGGCGACTGACAACCTGACCGACACGGCGATTCGCAAAGCCGTACCTGGCGACAAGCCCCGAAAGTTGACCGACGGTGGTGGTCTTTACCTGGAACTGAGGCCGAACGGCGCGCGGTGGTGGCGGCTGAAGTACCGGTTTGGCGGCAAGGAAAAGCTGCTTTCGATGGGCGTATATCCCGAGGTGACCTTGGCTACGGCGCGCAAGCGGCGCGATGAGGCCCGCACTCAAGTGGCCCACGGGATCGACCCCAGCGATGTGCGCAAGGCCGGCAAGGCTGCCGATGCCGCCCAGGCCAAAGCAATGGCGCCGGCCAATGCTGGCCTTCCCGCAGCGGGCACCTTTGAAGCCGTGGCCCGCGAATGGCTGGCCAAGGCACACGAGCCTGCAGTGTCAGTGCGCTATGCGCTGCGCAGCCGCAAACAACTGGAGGGCGATGTGTTCCCGTGGATCGGCCATCGCCTGGCCCGCGACGTGTCCGCCCCGATGGTGCTGGATGTGCTGCGCAAGGTGGAAGCGCGCGGCGCCCTGGACACCGCCCACCGGGTCAAACAGACCATCGGCCTGGTGATGCGCTACGCCATTGCCACGGGCCACGCTGACCGCGACCCCACGCCAGACTTGCGCGAGGCCCTGCCCACGCCCATCAAGCGCCACTATTCCGCCATCCTTGAGCCTCAGCAGGTGGGCGAACTGCTGCGGGCTTTTGAGGGCTATGAAAGCCACCCGGCCACCCGTGCGGCCCTGAAGCTGGGCGCCTTGGTGTTTCAGCGGCCTGGCAACCTGCGCGCGATGCAGTGGGCACACCTAGACCTTGACGCCGCTACGTGGTCGATCCCGGCTGCTGAGATGAAGCGCACCAAGCAGGACAAGCTCACGGGGGCGCCGCATGTGGTGCCGCTGGCCACCCAGGCCGTGGCCATACTGCGCGAGTTGCAGCCGCTGACCGGATCGGGCACCTACTGCTTTCCCGGCCTGCGCAGCAAGGACAGGCCCATCAGCGATGTGACGATGAATGCCGCCATGCGCCGCATGGGCTACGGTTCCGACGAGATGACCGCCCATGGCTTTCGCGCGATGGCGCGCACGGTGATCCGTGAGCAGATTCCGGGGATCGACCCCGAGTGGATAGAGGCACAACTGGCCCACGGCAAGGCCGGCCCGTTGGGTGCTGCCTATGACCGGACGCAGTACCTGGCCCAGCGGCGCCAGATGATGCAGGCCTGGGCCGACTATCTGGACCGCCTGCGCGACGGTGCGCAGGTGTTGGCCTTCAAGGGTGCGGCGTGATCTGTTGACATACACACATAAATGCATACACTCACGCCATGCGCTACAGCTTCGACCCTGCCAAGCGAGCGAGCAACCTGAAGAAACACAGTCTTGATCTGGCCGACGCCCCCAAGGTGATCGAGTCGGGCCAGACGGTGACCTTCGAGGATCGCCGCTTTGCCTACGGTGAAGAGCGATTCGTGACGCTTGGCCCGTTGGGTGACACGCTGGTCGTTGTCGTCACGGCGGAAACAGAAGACCACATCCGCATCATCTCGATGCGCAAGGCAGACCGACATGAGCAAGGCATCTACCGTGAAAACCTCACCTGAGGTGGCCGAGGACGCACCGCTGCGCAAGGCTGACATTGCCGCCGGCAAGCTGGTGCTGCGCAGGCGTGGTGCGGCCGGCGCCGTGCTGCCCAACAAGCAGCGCGTGAACATCTTCCTGGACGGCGCGGTGGTGGAGCACTTCAAGGCCAAGGCCGGCGACCGTGGGTATCAGACCCTGATCAATGAGGCCCTGAAGCAGGCCATTCAGGCCGAGAGTCTGGAGGGCGTAGTTCGCAAGACCATCCGCGAGGAACTGCGGCGCGCCTGAATCTGTACCGGCGCCTCAGCGGCTCTGAGGCAAAGCGGGCCTGCAAAGTGGTAGTGACACCGAGCAGGCCCTGACCACAACGTGCAACCCTGAAAGGAAATGCACACCATGGCTACCAATACTGTACTCACCCAAGGCGCAGCAGCGTTTCAGGCATTGATCCGAACTGTCGGCGACAAAGGTGAAGCGGACCTGCTTTCGAGTGATGGCTCTGTAGACACCCGGGACTATCGGGCAATGGCGGTGCTGGTCGCGAAAGATCTGGACGCGAACCTCCACCACCCGGATTCAATGCATCGCGAGGGCTATCTGCGCGCGCTGACCGACCTGTTGAGCATCTCGGCGGACGGCTTTGGGATAGATCAGGACTGGGATCCGATCAAGGACACAGCGGCAGCGTTCGAGGTGCCTGCTGGTTCCTGAAGAACTGGATCCAGCGCCGGCAACGCGCAGCACTCAAGACAAGATTGAACAGATGGGAGGCAGGGTGGCCAATTGCCAAGGAGGTCATAGCGTTGATGCCATCGAGCACGCCGCGCAACTGATCGGCCAAGCCGATTCGCTGGTGATCGGCGCTGGCGCCGGCATGGGTGTGGACTCGGGCCTGCCTGACTTCCGAGGCACCGATGGCTTTTGGAACGCCTACCCCGCGCTGGCCCGCAGTGCGATCAGCTTCAGCGAGATTGCCTCACCTCGTGCGTTCCGCATGGAGCCTCGCCTGGCCTGGGGCTTCTATGGCCACCGCCTGGCGCTGTACCGCTCCACCGTCCCTCACGAAGGCTTCGCGATCCTAAAGCGGTGGGCCGGGCAGATGCCGCTGGGGGCCTTCGTGTTCACCAGCAACGTCGATGGGCAATTCCAGATCGCAGGCTTTGACGCTGAACGCATCGAGGAACACCACGGCTCCATACACCGGCTGCAATGCACGGGCCAGTGTGGGCGTGCGCCGTGCCTTGCTGATTCAGTCACACCCACCGTGGACACCGAGGCCTGCCAGTGGGTCGGTGAGCTGCCGAGTTGCCCAGCCTGCGGTGCACTGGCCCGGCCCAATCTGCTGATGTTCGGTGACGGCGAGTGGCAAGGCGATGAGTTTGCGCACCAGGCCACGCGCATGCGGCGGTGGCTGAGGTCTGTTCACCGGCCCGTCGTCGTGGAGATCGGCGCGGGCACGGCCATCCCATCAGCCCCCCCCGCGGCGGCCCCCCCCCCCCCCCCCCCCTCCCCCCCCCCCCCCCCCCCCCCCCCCCCGCCCCCCCCCCCCCCCCCCCCCCGCCCCCCCCCCCCCCCCCCCCCCCCCCCCTCCCCCCCCCCCCCCCCCCCCCCCCCCCCCCCCCCCCCCCCCCCCCCCCCCCCCCCCCCCCCCCCCCCCCCCCCCCCCCCCCCCCCCTCCCCCCCCCCCCCCCCCCCCCCCCCCCCCCCGCCCCCCCCCCCCCCCCCCCCCCCCCCCCCCCCCCCCCCCCCCCCTCCCCCCCCCCCCCCCCCCCCCCCCCCCCCCCCCCCCCCCCCCCCCCCCCCCCCCCCCCCCCCCCCCCCCCCCCCCCCCCCCCCCCCCCCCCCCCCCGCCCCCCCCCCCCCCCCCCCCCCCCCCCCCCCGCGCCCCCCCCCCCCCCCCCCCCCCCCCCCCCCCCCCCCCCCCCCCCCCCCCCCCCCCCCCCCCCCCCCCCCCCCCCCCCCCCCCCCCCCCCCCCCCCCCCCCCCCCCCCCCCCCCCCCCCCCCCCCCCCCCCCCCCCCCCCCCCCCCCCCCCGCCCGCCCCCCCCCCCCCCCCCCCCCCCCCCCCCCCCCCCCCCCCCCCCCCCCCCCCCCCCCCCCCCCCCTCCCCCCCCCCCCCCCCCCCCCCCTCCCCCCCCCCCCCCCCCCCCGCCCCCCCCCCCCCCCCCCCCCCCCCCCCCCCCCCCCCCCCCCCCCCCCCGCCGCCCCGCCCCCCCCCCCCGCCCCCCCCCCCCCCCCCCCCCCCCCCCCCCCCTCCCCCCCCCCCCCCCCCCCCCCCCCCCCCCCCCCCCCCCCCCCCCCCCCCCCCCCCCCCCCCCCCGCCCCCCCCCCCCCCCCCCCCCCCCCCCCCCCCCCCCGCCCCCCGCCCCCCCCCCCCCCCCCCCCCCCCGGGCGGCGGCCCCGCGCCCCCCCCCCCCCCCCCCCCCGCCCGCCCCGGGCCCCCCCCCCCCCCCCCCCCCCCCCGCCCCCCCCCCCCCCCCCCCCCCCCCCCCCCCCCCCCCCCCCCCCCCCCCCCCCCCCCCCCCCCCGCCCCCCCCCCCCCCCCCCCCCCCCCCCCCCCCCCCCCCCCCCCCCCCCCCCCCCCCCCCCCCCCCCCCCCCCCCCCCCCCCCCCCCCGCCCCCCCCCCCGGGGGCCCCGGGTCCCCCCCCCGCCCCCCCCCCGCCCCCCCCCCCCCCCCCCCCCCCCCCCCCCCCCCCCCCCCCGCCCCCCCCCCCCCCCCCCCCCCGCCCCCCCCGCCCCCCCCCCCCCCCCCCCCCCCCCCCCCCCCCCCCGCCCGCCCGCCCCCCCCCGCCCCCCCCCCCCCCCCCCCCCCCCCCCCCGCCGCCCCCCCCCCCGGCCCCCCCCCCCCCCCCCCCCCCCCCCCCCCCACCACAACAAACCCCCCCCCCCCCCCCCCCCCCCCCCCCCCCCCCCCCCCCCCCCCCCCCCCCCCCCCCCCGGCCCCCCCCCGGGCCCCCCCCCCCCCCCCCCCCCCCCGCCCCTCCCCCCCCCCCCCCCCCCCCCCCCCCCCCCCCCCTCCCCCCCCCCCCCCCAACCCCCCCCCCCCCCCCCCCCCCGGGGGCCCGTGATCAGTGCGGCACTTCAGCGAGCGCGTGATCTGCGACCACGGCGGCCGGCTGGTGCGCATCAACCCGCGCGAGGCCACCGTGCCAACGCCGTTTGATGTTGGCCTGCCAATGAGTTCGGTGCAAGCCTTGCGGTTGATCGACTCGGTGATCGAGTTCGTCTGAGCCTGACTCAGCAACCGGCGCTTGCGAACTTCACCAGCGCCGTCATCAGCGCGGAGCTGCAAGCCCCAGTGGTTCCGGTTAGCACCCGAATCCCGACCAAGTCACTTGGCTTTGAACATCGGTTGCATTGCAGAAATTCTCTTGTACGGTTTACGAAGCTAACCAATCCATTCTGGATGGTTGCACAGCTAGCCGCGCAGGAGTGCGGTGCCTTACCAAACCTAAGAGCACCATGAAAGCCAAAGCCAGTTCCTTTTCGAGTTCAAAACCCGGCACGCTGCCCGCCAACGTGGCGGACGTTGCGCTGATCGCTGCCAACACCTGCGCCGCAATCGGTGAAGCCTCGGTGAGTTGGTGGTACGAAGCGGTGCGTACCGGCCGCGCACCCAAGCCCGCAATCAAGCAGCCGCGATTTACCCGTTGGCGCCGGGCAGATGCGGTTCGTTTTTGGGCTGATCTTGCTACTCAAGCTGCTGTCGATACCGCACCCGGTGAACGCATGACTGCGACAGCGAAGAAAGCCAGCGCCGCCGCAAAAGCCAAGCGCGCGCTTTCCAGCGAAGTGGAGGGCCAATGACATGCCCACCACTCAACACCACGTCCACCGGGCGGGTCTGGCCGCGCCTGACTCGGCTGCAAGCGCACATCCTCATGGCCTGGCACCGCTGGGCGCCGCTGCTGCTGCGCCTTGTGGCCTGAGCCCGGCCCCAAATGACGAAGGCCCGACCGGTACGAACGGGCAGGCCTTCAGGGATCAAGGCAAAGCGGACAGTCTGTATTTTGACGCCAACCGCGTGGGCGAGCAAGACAAGTGCTTTGCCACCGCGCGCGCCAAGCTGGCGCTGGCCGGCTGGGTCATTCACATCGTTGACGGTGGCGGCGGCACGGTGGCCTATTGGGTGAGCCGCTGGGGACAGTCCCGCACTCTGCCCGACCGCCACGCGCTGGACCAGTTCACCAAGCAGGTGACTGGGGGCAAGCAATGAGCACAGCAAAGCTCCTGATCACGCTGCGCGACCAGGCGCGGCAACTGAAACAGCACGTTGGGATTCAGGTCTGGCTGATTCAGCACGGACTGGCGGAGTCCAGAGATGCCCACATCGCCTTCAACCGCCACCTGCGTGCGGCCGCGTGCAGCCTGGGCCTGGCGATGACCAAGCTGAACAAGATCGGTAGGGCCGAAAAATGAGCGTGCGCTGCATCGGTCGCGTGTTTGAAGAATCGGGCCGCGTCGGCACTGAGCTGCTGATGCTGCTGGCGCTGGCAGACCACGCCAACGATGACGGAACCTGCTATCCGAGTGTTGATGGCCTGGCCGAGAAATGCCGCGTATCCGCACGCCATGCAAACAGGCTGCTGGCCGCGCTGCGTGACAGCGGAGAGATTTCCATCACCATCAATGCAGGCCCGAAGGGCAAGAACCTGTATCGCCTGAACTTCGACAGGATGACGCCCTCGTCACCCCTGACGTGTAGGTCATCCCTGACGTGCATGTCATCCCCTGACGAGTCGGTCACCCTGACGCCCACGTCCGGGGGGGGTGACGTACACGTCCCAAAACCCCTGACACCCACGTCACCCGAACCGTCATTGAACCGTCAAGAACCGTCAGGGAGAGTGCGCGCGCGAAAGGCGAAGCTGACATCTCTGCCGGCATCCTTTGGAATTTCCGATGGCGTGAAGGCCTGGGCGCAGCAAAAGGGCTTCGGCGATCTGGAGGCCCATCTGGAGCACTTCACGACCAAGGCGCAGGCGAAGGGCTATATCAATGCCGATTGGGACGCCGCTTTCAAGGGCGCCATTCGCGACGACTGGGCCGGGCTGCGCAAAGGCCCCTTCACCACCGCGACCATCACAAAGACCGCCGACGCCAAACCCGCCTGGGCCACGAAGGCCGGATTCGCCAACCGCTTCGAGGCCGAGAACGCCGGCTGCCATGAGCACAACGCCAAATCCTTCCGTGCAGGCAAGAAGTTGGAGGCCCACGCATGAACGCCCACGAACTGGCTCAGCGTCTGGCCGACAGCGCCCCGGCCGTGGCCGAGTACCTGCTGCCCAAAGGCAAGAAGGCGGCGGGCGAATGGAAGGCCGGCAGCGTGTCTGGCGAAGAAGGCCAGTCGCTGTCGATACGCATCGCCGGTCACAAGAAGGGCCTGTGGCGCGATTTCGCGAAGGGTGAAGGGGGTGACCTGCTTGACCTGTGGGCGGCGTGCCGTGCGTGCTCTGTTCGCGAAGCCATGGCGGAGGCCAAGGCATACCTCGGCATTCGAGACTCGATGCCGGTACGCGAGCAGCCTACATACCGGCGTCCGGCCAAGCCGTCCTGCACGGCCCCAAAAGCTGGTGCGATGGAGTGGCTGGCCGGTCGTGGCCTGACCGCCGATACGCTGGCTGCCTTCAAGATCGGTGAGCAGACCCGAGACGGAAAGACCTATGCCGTGTTCCCGTACCTGCGCGACGGCGAGTTGGTGAACGCCAAGCACCGCAACGTGGCCGAAAAGCGCGACATGCGGCAGGAGGCTGGCGCCGAGCCCTGCCTGTTCGGCTGGCACCTGATCGACCCCAAGTGCCGCACCGTGGCCATCACCGAGGGTGAGATTGACGCCATGACCCTGCACCAGGTTGGCATTCCTGCCCTGTCCGTCAACGCGGGCGCCGGCAACCACCAGTGGATCGAGACCGACTGGGAGCGCCTGGAGCAGTTCAGCGAAATCCTGATCTGCTTCGACAACGATGACGCCGGTCGCAAGGGCTCCACTGAGGTCGTGAACCGTTTGGGTGCCGACCGGTGCAAGCTGGCCACCTTCGGCAAGGCCAAGGACGCCAACGAATGGCTAACGAGTGGGGCCGACGGGTCGGACTTCGACGACGCCATCCGTGCGGCCAAGCCACTGGACCCAGCCGAACTGGTGAGCATGGCCGACGTGATGGGCCAGGTGAAGGCGCTGTTGCACCCGGCGTTGGGCGTTGAGCGCGACCCCTGCCTGAAGATCGGCGACACCTACTTCGACTGGTTTGAATTTCGCCCTGGCGAGCTGACCGTCTGGACGGGCTACAACGGCCACGGCAAAAGCCTGATGAACAACCAGGTGCTGCTTGGCCTGATGGCCCAGGGTGAGCGCTTGTGCGTGTTCTCCGGCGAGATGAGCCCAGCCCAGCAAGGCAAGCGCCTCGTGAAACAAGCCACTGGCCTTGATCGTCCTTCTCCGGGCTACATCGACGCCGTGGGGGAGTGGACTCGCGAGCGTATGTGGCTGTTCAACGTGTCGGGCAGCGCCACCATCGCCAGGCTGCTGGATGTGTTTGCCTACGCCTCCTGTCGCTACGGTATCCGCCACTTCGTCATCGACAGCCTGATGATGACTGATGTTCCCGAGGACGGGCCGGGCTCCATGTCGGCGCAGAAGGCGGCGGTGCAGAAGATCACCGACTTCGCCAAGCGCCATGGCGCGCACATCCACCTGGTCGCCCATCCCCGCAAGGGTCGGGATGAATCGCAGGCCCCGGGCAAGCTGGACGTGGCCGGCAGCGGAAAGATTACCGACGCGGCCGACAACGTGTTCACGGTCTGGTCAGCACGTCGCGAGGAAAGCGACCCCGAGACCGACAAGCCGGATGCCTGCTTGGAATTGCAAAAGCAGCGCAACGGCGACCGCCAGCATCACAAGCTCTGGCTGTTTTTCCACCGTCCCAGCCAGCAGTTCTGCCCATCGGCTGCCCGGAGCCCGGTGCCAATGGTCGATTACGAAAGCCAACCCTTCACGGCCACATCATGAGGATTTCAGATACTCGAACTAGCCTGCATGGTGCCGAACTTCTTGGGCGCAACCCATGAGCGCGATGTCTCGCACCAAGGGCCAATCCGGCGAACGCGAAGTTTCCGCAATCGTCCGCGCCCTGACCGGCTGGGATGTTGGCTGCCGCGTTCGTCAGCACGGTGGTGACTCTGACCTTGAAGGGTCAGGGGGTGATGACCTGGGCAATATCCGCAGTCTCATTGACGTGAACCTCAAGGCGCTGAAGAATCGGGGCTATGACGAATCTGTCATCACCTTTGACGCTGGATCTGGAACGTTTCGAGACTCAGACGGCCAAGAAATGGCCCGCGCTAGCATCGATGATCTCGCAGATTTCACCGGCCTCGGTAGAGAGGCGAATGCAGGCGGCACTACGCTTGCGCGCGGCGCTATCCTCGCTTCCATTTCACGCGAAGAACGCGGAACAGGCGCGGCTGGCGGGCGACGAGATGGCCTACTGGCTGAGCTTGCAAGGATCAGAAGCGACTCTCCAGAGGCCACCCATAAAATCTTCTACAGCCGATCCAGCGCCCAGTTCAGCCGCGCCGAGCCGCTGAACGCGCTGCGCAGCTTCAGCCGCCAGGACATCCGCGACCGCCTGGCCGATTCATTCGGCTCTGCCGGCCAGAAGGGTTGGTGGTGGCGCCATATGAGCGCAGGCCAGCAGGCCGCAATTGTCGCCAGCGCACAGGACTGGGCGAAGGCTCAGACACAGGGTGGTGACAGGCGTAGCGATCAAGGTGAAGCCCTCCACCTTGAAACAGCAAAGCAACCTGCCGACTTCTGGCCGGGCCACGAGTGGGCAGCAGAAACAACCGCTGATGGCCGGGCCGAAGTTGCCATGGGCCTGAGTCGTGACGGGGCACGAATGCAAACGCCACCATCGTCATGTTCGGGTTTGTTGAGGTCGCCAGCCTCGGAAGCCTGTCAAAACCTGTCACCGCCATGAACCTGAGAACACCTGAGATGAGCGAAGTGGACGTGGCGCTTCGGGCGCTGTTGGCCCAAGGTGCCCGAGATAGCCGCGAGGTGCTGGCGGCAATGGCAGAACGAGGCCTGAGCCCCAAGCAGGTTCGCCGGGCGCGCGAGAAGCTGGGCGTGGTGGTTGCGCGTCACGGCGATGGCGCCGCCATGCGCTCCACCTGGTACTTGCCTGAACCAGCCATTCATGCCCACGATGATGAGGCGCCGCTTGCCGGCATGGTTGCAACCAAGGTTTCCACCAAAACCCACCATTTCGAGTTCGGTACGCACGGCGTGCGGGATGGTACGCAGCAAACGCCCGCTTTGGCGAAGGCGCCCGCCGCCGTCCTCCACGACACGAATGGGTTGTGGTCAGAGGGCGAGTGCCGCCGTCATGCCGGCCGGGTTGATGCCTTTGGGCGCCGTGGCATCAAGCTCGATGTCGCCCACCAGGTTGCCGATCTGCTGGTGGTGGCCGACCGCGAGAACCGGCACGCCTACGGGTCATGCGCTCAGTGTGTGAGCCTGAATACTTCCGAGTGCAGTGTGCCCAGGCCGGTGGTGGAGGTGCACGTCTGCTGGCTGCGGCGATGCGCCATCAACTGAAGCGCAGGCATTCGTGCCCACCGGGTATACAGGCTGGTATCCACCAAAACCATGGTTTTGGAGATCGCCGGATTGCTCAGTTTTGCTAACCTTTGTTGACCTCGCGCCGTGGCGCGTGCCGGTGGTAAACGCCGAGGCAAACGCGAAACGAGGCTTTCAGTGGTGACAACAGGCAGCGAGCATCCTTCCGGCCATGAGTACGCCGGGGATGGGCATTCTTGTTTGGGTGCAGTCCCCGCCAGCGCTTGGCTGAATCAACCCGATTCCATTGCGTGTACCGGCTCTGGCTGATCGCCTCGGCAGTTTGGTCGCGAGTCACCTATCAAAATCGATCCCGCCAGACATTGAGTCGATTCCCATCGACTTCAAATCCCACGATCCTTCTGCATCGCGGGCACCGAAGTTTGTCCACGTGGCCGTCTGATCCTTCACCGTAGACCGTGCCAAAGCATTTCGGATAGGGGCACGTATTGAAGGGCGCCGTGGCGGGAGAAGGAGGCCGTGTCGGCAGATCAGCCTGAACAGACGGAACACGGTGTGGCGCAGTGGAGGGGAACGAAGGAACCGGCACCGGCTCGGACTCCATTGGCGCCCTGACCCTCTCGGGCCGGCTTGGTTTGTCGTGCGCCGGCCATGGTTCGATGCTCTGACCCCCGGCGCCACCTTGCGCCGCCTTCGCAATCACCCGCTCCATCTCGCACTGAAGTTGGTTCATGTCGAGTTGGACGAAGGACGTTCTGCCGATCCTGTAGCTGGCGCCGTCGCCCGCCAAGAAACTGCGGGCCACCGCCTGGGGCTGATTTGCAGTCCAGCAAGCCACGATGCCGTAGAACCCGACTTGTGAGGTGTGACCACGCTGAACCCGGTTGAGGGTTTCAAGGTACTCCAACGGATCCGTGGTTGTGGCGGCAACCCTGAACACGTTGGGCCGGTGGCACTCGTTCCGCAGCACGAGGATCCATCCTTCAGCCCCCGCGCGCTCCTGGGGCCAGACATGGTTGACGGGCTCGCTCCGCAGGGCCTGAAGGTCGGCGACCAAGCTGGGTTCGTGACGAGGCCAGTCCATGGCGCCCGTCGATCCGTGAATGGAGCACGCGGACACTGCGTTCATGACCTGAACCAGGTAGGGCGGCGGAATCAGAAAGAACTCCCGCTTCTGGGCCACCCTGAACTCGTCGAGCACCTGAAAGAGGTATTGCTCATCGTTGTAGGCGTGCTGCACCGGAACGTCATGCAGGCGCTCGAACTCGCCAATGTGCGTGTCGTCGCTGTGTTCAAGGTTCAGTGTGCGAAGGCGTTCCGAGATTGAGCATGTGGAGTAGCCCAGCTTGAACAGGTGGTCACGGTGGTAGGGGTTGCGTGCGGCGTAGAGGATGCCGGGGGTGTTGGCATGGCGTTCGTAGTCGTCAGGGGGCGGCGGTACGTGCTTCGCCCGAACCGATGATCCGATGGTGACGGGCAATCTGGCCGTCGTGAGAATCGGCGGCTCATTCAAGAACCAATCGGCCGGTGGTAGCGGACGGTCTGGTGAGCTATCCGCCTGCGCCCGGCTGGAAAGGTCATAGCTGATCCCGGTGTCGGCCAGTTTTGGAATTCGCTCGCCATCCACGAGGGATTTGCTTGTGGGCTTGACGCCGGGCTTCGCAAGGCCCTCACCAGCCTTCTGTGCCGTCAGCATTTCCCCAAGCCGACGCTCGGCACGCCGCTGCTTCCATGGTGACACGTCGATGTCCCTGCCCGAACCTGATAGCCACCCGGAAGCCAACGCGCCGATGCAGAAGACGCAGGCGATGGCCGGCAGGATCAGGATCGCATCACCACCAACGCCCAGGCCGGCAAGCAGTGCCAACATCGAGGCGACGAAGAGCAGGGCTGCGCGAATTGGCATCGTTGGACGCTATCAGCGCAGCGCCCCAATCAACTTGATCTGAGGTGACTGTCCGACCGGATTTGCGCACCTTGGAAAAGCCCCCGCAGGGCAATCTGGGGAGCAGGATCAACCTGACTCGGGCCAGCCGTTTGCTGGGTCAGTGCCGGGCGAACCCGACGCACCGACAGTACCGGCGGTGAGGTGATGCAGCGTGCTTCTCGAACTGCGGCGGGTCGCACTGGCAGGCGTTGGCGAATCACGACGATTTGTGCCTGGGGTAACTTTGGTGGTAACTATGGATGGTGAATGTGTTGTTTCATAGGCGAATTTGAACCCTGCACCGGAAAATCAAGCGGCCCTTCGGGGCCGTTTGTCTTTCCGGTGTATATCCTGGTGTTTCAAGCACCGTCAAACGCTACACAGCGCGGCCTTCGCCCGCTTCCTCCACCGTGCGCCCATCGCGGATCTGGTAGATGCGCTTGAAGGTGGGAATGATCTTCTCGTCGTGGGTGACCACGATGATGGCGGTGCTGAATTGCGTGGCCATCTGGTTCAGGATGCGCACCACCGCCAACGCTCGCTCGCTGTCCAGTGGCGCAGTGGGCTCGTCGGCCAGGATCACCGGCGGCCGGTTCACCAGCGCCCGCGCGATGGACACGCGCTGCTGTTCGCCGCCTGAAAGCGCTGACGGCTGCGCCTTGGCGCGGTGGCCCACGTCCAGCGCCTGCAGCAACTCCAGCGCGCGCTGGCGGGCCTCGGCGTTGGGGCGCCCGGCCAGCATGGGCAGCAAGGCCACGTTGTCGGTCACGTCGAGGAAGGGGATGAGGTAGGGCGCCTGGAACACAAAGCCGATGCTGTCGCGCCGCAAGGCCCGCAGGTCGGGGATCTGCCAACCGCCGTCGTAGATGTTGCGGCCACCCAGTTCCATGCGACCCGCCGTGGGCTCGATGACTGCGCCCAGGCACTTCAGCAGTGTGCTCTTGCCCGAGCCCGAGGGGCCGATCAGGCCCACCACCTCACCCGGCGCCACGCGCATGTTCACGTCCTTGAGCGCGTCCACGGCTGTGTCGCCATGGCCATAGCGCTTGCGCAGACCCTGAATGTGGATGGCGGGTGTTTGCATCTCAGCCACCGATAGCCTCCGCCGGGTCGACCTTCAGCGCGGCGCGTATCGCCAGCGTGCTGGCCAGCGCGCAGATGGCCATCACGATCAGGAAGCCACGCACCGCATCGCCCGGCTCCAGCAGCACGTACTTGGGGAAGATCGGCGCCCAGGCCGTGGCCGCCAGCTTGCCCACCACGAAGCCGATCAGCCCCAGGCCCAGGGCCTGCTGCAGGATCATGCCGGCGATGGTTCGGTTGCGCGTGCCGATGAGCTTGAGCACCGCGATCTCGCGGATCTTGCCCAGCGTCATGGTGTAGATGATGAAGGCCACGATGGCCGCACTGACGATGGCCAGGATGACCAGGAACATGCCGATCTGCTTGGCGGATGTGGCGATGAGCTTGGCGATCAGGATCTCTTCCATCTGCGTGCGGGTGTAGGCCTCCAGGTGCTTCCAGCGGCGAATGGGCTCGGCAACGGCCTCGGGGTCCAGGCCGCTGGCCACCTGCACCAGCACGGCGTTCACGTTGTGGTTGCTGGCCTGCGAGGCGGTGATGGCATCCAGCAGGCCCGGAACGCCCGGCCGGTTCAGGCTGGGGTTGGTGGCGGTGCGGGCGCGGTCGTTCAGGATGGCGTCGTTGTCTTTGAGGAACTGCGCTTCCTGCGCGTCCTTGAGCGGGATGAAGACCATGGGGTCGCCGCCGGAAGACACCATGCGCCGGGTCAGCCCCACCACCGTGTACTCATGGCGGCGGACGCGCACGCGCTGGCCCAGCGCCAGGCCGGTGCGCACATCAGCCACAGCTTCGTAGTGGCTGCGGGTGATGTGGCGGCCCGCCACCAGGTAGCCGGGCTCACCGGGCTGGCCGGGCTCAAAACCCACCACCATGGCGCGCACCTCGCCGCCCTCAAAGCCCACTTGCATCGTGAAATAGGTGACGTTGGCGGCACCTGCCACGCCGGGCAGGCCACGCAGGCTGCGCACCACGTCGTCGCGCAAGCTGGACGATTCGGCGTACGGGCCCTGCGTGTCTTGCTGCACCACCCACAGGTCGGCGCCGCTGTTGTTCAGCAGCGCGCGGGCGTCGTCCACCATGCCGCGGTAGATGCCGGCCATGCTCAGCGTGACGCCGATCAGCAGCCCCAGGCCGAAGCCGGTAAGCACGAATTTGGGCCAGGCATGCAGGATGTCGCGGCCGGCCAGGCTGATCATGGGGCGGCCTTGGTCAGGGCGTCCACCACCTTCACGCGGCTCTGCGGCGCCAGTTCCTTCTCGCTGTACACCACCACCTCGTCGCCATTCTTCAGGCCGTCCAGCACCTGCACCTGGCCTTCGAGGCTGGCCAGGCCGGTGCGTACCGGCGCGAACACGGGATGACCGTCGCTCAGGCGCCAGACGCCGTATTGCTCGCCGCGCCGCTTGATGGCGGCGTTGGGTACCAACAATGCCGGCGCCGGCCTGGCGGTTTGCAGCGTGACCTCGGCCAGTTCGCCCATGGCAATGCCCGCAGGAATCTGGCCGAACGCAACCTGGGCGATGCGCTCTTCGGTCACGCTATCGCTCTGCGCCTCCACCCGTGCCACTGTGCCTGGCAGCGGCTGGCCTGGGCGCGAACGCAAGACGATCTGGGCGGGCAGACCCGCAGCCAGGCCGGCCGAGCGGCCCTGGTCGAGCCGCAAGCGAACCCACAGCGACGCTGGCTCGATCACGCGCAGCACCGCCTGGCCGGCCACCACGGTGGAGCCGGCCTCGGCATCGCGGCTGGTGACCACACCATCGGCGGGGGCCAGCAGCCGCACGTTGTTGCGCTGCTGCTGCAGGCCGGCGCGCTCAGCGCCCAGGCGCTGCAAGTCTTGCCGGGCGGCGGCCAGGTTGGCGTCGGCGGCACTCAGCGCGGCGTTGGCCGAGGTCTGCTCCTGCAACTTGGCCTCGACGGCGCCGGTGCTGATGAAGTTCTTTTCACCCAGGTCTTCGTAGCGGCGGGCGTTGAGGGTGGCCAGTTCCTTCTTGGCCACCGCGTCCTGCCGCTGCGCTTGCGCGGTCGCCACGGCGCTGCCACCGCGGGCCAGCGAGGCATCGAGCGCCACCAGCCGCTCGTCCAGGTCCACCGGGTCCATCTCGGCCAGCAGTTGCCCGGCCTTCACGCTGTCGCCCACGTCCACCAGCAAGCGGCGCACGCGCCCTGCCGCCGTGGGGCCGATCAGGTAGGCGCGCCGTGCTTCCACGGTACCGATGCCGAACAGCGAAGGCGTGAAACTGCCCATGCTGACCTGGGCCACCGTCACGCGGATGGGGGCCAGCGGGCCCGAGCGCAGCATCACGAAGGCGATGGCGCCCAGCAGCAAGGCCGCGAGCAGGCCCAAGCCCAGGCGGCGAGCGAGATCGGAAGAAAGTTTCATACTTGTGCCTCCAGGCCGCGCAGGTACAACGCAAACACACGCTCGGCTTGCGTGCGCATGACGGCGGGCTTGCCGCTCAACATGGCCTGCATCACCAAGCCCTGCACGATGCCCACGAACAGCGTGGCTGCAGCATCCTGGTCCAGTTCGGCGGGCAATTGACCTTGGTGCATCGCGGCCCCCAGCAAACCCAACAGCAGTTGGCGGTAGCCCTGCAGCAAGGCACGCACAGCTTGCTTGGTGGGCGAATCTGCGGGCTGCTGCAGCTCATGGAAGATGAGGCGCGGTACGCCCGAATGGGCGACCACAAACTCCACATGGGCCATGAACACCGCACCCAGCCCCTGCAGCGGAGTGGGTGCGGTCACTGCGGCCTCTTCCAGCGTGTCCAGCAGTTGCGCTTGCACCCACGACATCGCGGCCAGCCAGATCGCCTCCTTGGTCGGAAAGTGCTTGAACACGGCGCCCTGGGTCACCCCCACCGCCGCCGCGATGTCGCTGGTGGTTATCTGCGCTGGCCCCATGCTGCAGGCCAGGTTCAGCGCGGCGTCGACGATGGCCGCCTGGCGCACTTCGGTGGGCAACCGGGTTGGGAGGAGTTGGAGGGTCATGGTTGGTAAGTCATCAATTACTTACCAGTTTAGAGGCGGGACCGCCAGGTAGATTGACGGCGATCAGTTTTCGCCGTCAAAGGGGCCTACTCCCGCTCGATCTCCAGGTACACGCGGCTGGCATTGCCGGGCATCAGCTCGGCGGCGTTGAGCAGACGCAGATAGGGCTGCGCCTTGAACGCCTGGATGGCGGCGCTGATGTCCTGGCCTGCATCCACGGCCACCTTCATGTGCGTTCTGAGCTCAACCAGGTAGTTGCGGGTGTCGGCGCGTGCGGTGGCCAGGTCGGTCACCCTGCCATGGCCGGGCACGATGCACGCGGGCGAGAGCCGCTCGATCTCGGCAAAGGTGGCCAGCCAGGCGGAGGTGTTGCTCACGGGGATCACGCCCAGCAGCCGGTCCACATACACCACGTCGCCGCTGAACAGCACGCGCTGCTGCGGCAGCCAGACCAGCATGTCGCCAGGCGTGTGGGCGCCGCCCCGGTGCCGGAATTCAAAGTGCACGCCGCCGAGTTCCAGCCTTTCGTCGGCTGCGGTCAGCCAGCGCGTGGGCAATGTGGGCTCGGTGCCCTCGGCCAGGGGGCCCAGGGTGGCACGCAGGGCCTGCAAGTGGTCGTGGCCGCGCGCCCGCATGTCGGTCTGTGCCCGGGCATGGGCGATGACTTGCGCACCCTGAGTCGCAAAGTAGCCATTGCCCAACCAACGGTGGTCTTGCCCGCCGGTGTTGATGACCCAGCGCACCGGTTGCTGCGTGATCCGGCGCACGGCCTCGTGGATCTGGCGGGCACCATGGAGTGTGGCGCCGCTGTCGATCAACACCGCGCCTGCCGGCGTGACCACCAGGCCCAGGTTGGCGTTCAAGCCCTCATTCGTTGCGGAGCGCGGGCCGAGTTCACCGACAAACGCGTAGACGTCCTGGGCCACCGGCTCGAAGCGCACGTCCACCGCCATGGCTTGCGCGGCCAAGGTGCCCAGCCACAACGCCATGAGACGCAGACCCCAGGTTCGGCGAGCGAGCGGCATGGCGAGGTTCATTCTTTGATTCTCATGGGCAGTTGTTGTGCAGCTTCCATTTGTCCTCGTGGCCCATGGCCTTGGCGAAGTCGGGTACCTTGCAGCGCTCGGCCTCGGCGGCATCCATCGCCTTGGGCACTTTGGGCGTGGGAGCAATAGCGGCAGCTTGGGCCGCTGGCACGTAAGGGTCATGACCTTTCACCCAATTGCCCCAGGCACCGATGAGGGCCGCGAAAGCCAGCACCGTGAGCCCCTGGCCGACCGAGCCACCGGCACCCGGTGCTGGCTCGTAGGCGCACACGCCGCCGGGGCAGAGCTGGGCCTGGTCCTTGCTGAATGCGTTGTAGACCTTGCAACCGATGCAGATGCCGAAGGCCGCCTCGAAGAACAACAGCACCAGGCATGCTGCGCAGACGAAGAGGTTGATGGGCCCGACGACATGCTGGATCACCACCAGGTACAGCATGGCCAGCGCCAGCACAAAGCCGATGGCCCAGGCAAATCGTTTCTGTGGTGCCCCGACGTACTCGGGCTGTTGTTGCCGCACGATCCATTGGCCCAGGATCAGGCTGGGCGCCAGGCGCGGGTTGACGAAAATGCGCAGCGTGAAATCGACCAGGAAGGCCACCACAAAGACCCGCGTTGGCCGAAAGTTGCCAGTCAACCAGGCGTTCATGAACGAGACGATGGCAAAGAAGAAGACGATGCCGGCGGCGGCGCGCACGGCACGCTCATTGAGCACGGGCACGGTGTAGCCATCAAGGCGTTCACCGAAGGCAAAAAGGTTGGTCATGGAAGGAAGGAGCCGTAGGCGAGTGAGGGCGTCCGGAATTTGACAACAAGCCCCATCGTTTCAAAGGCGGGTTGCCCAGGGAAATTGCATCGGCAACTTGCGTTGCGCGAGCAGGCAACACTGCGATACAAAATCCGGCCGACCGGACTCAGCGTCGCAGGCAAAAACAATAGACGAACTGCTGGGTGGAGCCCGAAGGTGTGGTGTGGATCTCGACGCTGCTGTCCACAAGTTCGAACGGCTGTCCGAAGCTGCCGTGCAACTCTCCGGGGGAGTACCTGGACACTGGCAAGCCGCTGCACTTTTCGGGGCCTTCGGGGCCAAAGGTTCCAACAATCGCGAAGCCTCCTGGCTTCAGCGCCTTCAGGGTCTGCGCTACGTAGCGCTGCCGCTGCTCGGCAGTCGTCAGGAAGTGGAAGACCGCACGGTCGTGCCAGACATCGTAGGCGCACTCAGGCAATTCCAGTTCCAGCAGATCGCCCGCCAGCCACTTGACCCGGCGGCCGGCGGAGCCTAGCCGGCGCTTGGTCTGCTCCAGGGCCGTGGCCGATATGTCGAGAACGGTGATGTTGTCGTGGCCGGCGTGCAGCAGATCGTCAACCAGGGTTGATTCACCACCACCCACGTCGATGATGGCGGCGTCCTTCCCTGTGGAAGCCTCGGCCACGTAGCGCAACGACTCCCGCAGGTGTGGTGCATACCAACTCACCGCGTTGGCTGGCTTCGATTGATAGACGCTGTCCCAATGTGAGCTGTTGGTCATGGCAACGCGGCGAATGGAGTGCGCCAAGGCGGGTTTCAGGGGTCTTGCAGGAGCCGCACAAGGGCTGCAGGGGTCGGGGTCGAACCCCTGCAGCCGGCCGGCTGCAACGATCATCCCTGGGAGCTGGTGCACGCGCACTCGGTGTAGACGCTCAGAACGCCTAGCCGAGCTTGGCTTGCAGCAGCGTGTTGCTGGCGCGGCTCAAACCGGCGCCAATGTCGGCCGTCCGCGTGGCCTGGCGGCGCAGGCCCAGGCTCAGTGCCGTGGTCACGTTCACCATCCAGCGCGGGTGAGCTCCAGCGTGCCGAGCTTGACGCCGGCGTGGTCGCAGCTGCCATACGCCAATTTGGTGCGGATGGCGCCCCTTGACCGGTGCCAGCAACAGGCAGTTGAAAGCCAGCTCGGCCCCCACATGGCCGCCGCAGCCCAAGCTATTTGGCTCCGAGTTGCCGCCCGCAAGCGAGAGCCTCGCAACGGTCGGTGACTCATGTCACCCAGGCCGGGTGGCTGTTTGGCTTGCGCCACACACCGATTGGCGTTGCTTCTTTCATACGCTAAGGGGTATGCGTGCGCATGCGCCGCAGCCCGGCCTGGGCGACCAGCAGTTCGCCCTGCGGCAAGGGCACCCAATGCTCGGCAGTCAAGGGCACGCTGGCGACGAGCACCACGTCCTGCTCGGCACCGTGGGCTTCGATGCGCAAGCCCGAGGCCGAGAGTTCACCACCGGCCGCGCAGTGCCGGGTCAGTTGCCACAGGCCCGGTGGGCGGATGCTGCCGTCGCTCTGGTGGCGCCGATCGGCGTGCGCGAACAGGGCGTCGCCGTCGCAGTACAGGAAGTTGGCGGGGCCCAAGGCGCGCAGCGCTTGCGCGTACGCTTCTATCACCAGCCAGCGGGCCGAGAGGTCGGGGGTGGTGCCATCGCGCCACAGCGGGCGCAACTGCTCCAGCAAGCCACAAAACGCCACTTCCGAGTCGGTCTCTCCGATGGGCCTGGCGCCGCCTTCGCGCCACGCCGCGTGGTCGGTCAGGCCCGGCAGGTCGCCGTTGTGCGCAAAGCAATGCCAGGCGCCGCCCATCTCGCGGGCAAAGGGTTGGCAATTGCGCAGCGCCACCGCGCCGCGCGTGGCCTTGCGCACATGGCTGATAGCGAAGGGGGTGACGAAGGGGTTGTCCTGGATGAATCGCACGCAGGCGCTGCCCGCCGCCGGCATGACCTCTTTCACCACGCGCAGGTCGCGCTCGCTGTACCAGGCGATGCCCCAGCCGTCCTTGTGCGGCCCGGACAAGCCGCCGTGCCGTGAGAACTCCTCCAGCGACAGCGACACCGTGCTGGGCGTGCGGGTGGACATGGCCAAGAGTTCGCACATGGGCCAGCCCTCACAGCCTGCACAAAACGCGCACGTGCATGGGTCGCGTGAAGTGGGCACCGTCGGCGCGGCAATGTGGCTGAAAAATCGCCTGCACCTCGGCCAGCTTGGCATCGTCGATGCGGCGATCCGCATAGGTGGGGCGCATCATGCGCTGCTCGAATTCGCCAAAGTCGCGAAAGCGCACCGGTATCTCGAAGCGCCGCTCGGCCACCTGCGCCCAGGTGCCGGTTTGCAGGGCGGCGTCCAGCGCGGCCTGTGCGGCGGCGCGCACCACACCCTCGTCGTTGAACAGTCGTATCAGTTCGTTGAGCGCGCCGTCGTAAACCGGCTCCGACACATAGAGGTGGCCGCCCGCCCGCAACACCCTGGCCACCTCTCCCAAGGCCTGTGCCAGCAGCGGCAGCGGCACATGGTGCAGCGACTTCAACATCAGGGCCAGATCGAAACTGGCATCCGGAAAAGGAATGGCCTGGGCGCCAGCGGCGACAAAGCTCAAGCCGGGCTGCGGCGATGCCTGGTTCTTGGCATGCTGGCGCCCGTCCACCTCCAGGCCGGTGACCTGGCTGTTGGGGTGGTTTGCAAGCAGCGCTCGCGCCAGATTGGCGTTGCCGCAACCCAGTTCCACGATGCGCTGCCCGCCCAGCGGAACCAGGCTGGACAGCACGGTCAATTCATCGTTGACGAGCAATTGGGCAGTGTGATTTTTGAGCATGGCCGGTGTCTTTGCCCATGGAGAAGCTGGATTGCCGCTGGATACCCGTGACAGTATCCACTCTGGGTACCCGACTATTCTGCCTGGCTAAACTCGCGTGGCGGCAAAGGCGGCGCAACGCGGCCCCAGTCTGGGTCTACTTTGGATGGTCTGAAAGGCGAGCACATGGAAATTCCCGAACGCGATGGCGATGGCTATTTGGCCAACATGAACAGCTGGACGCCGGAGATCGGGCGCGCCATGGCGCAAGCCGACGGCTTCGAGTTGGATGAGGTGAAGTGGAACCACATCCTCAAGGCGCGCGAGTTCTATGAAGAGGAACAGACCGTGCCGCCGATTCGCAAGTTCGCGAAGTTTCTCGACGAAGACCAGAAAGAGCTGTTCAAGATCTGGATGACGGGCCCTATGAAGCCCATCACCAAGTACGGCGGCCTGCCCAAGCCCACCGGCTGCGTGTGATGCCCTTGCGGTCGCGCCCTTCGTAGATGTACGGCTACCGCCGAAGCCGAAGGTCTTGAAGCCCATGGTCTCCATGGCCACCTTGCCGGCCAGGATCATCAGGTCGACCCATGAGATGGCGTTGTCGTACTTCTGCTTGATGGCCTGCTGTGATGCCTCAGCCGCAACCCCCACCTGATTTGTCGCGCTTGAGTTGCAGCACGATGCGGGCCTGGAAAGACAGCTTCTCGTACTCGATGGGGCTGGGCCCGCAGGACTTGTAGCGGCTGCCCAGCGCGGCCGGGAAGGCATAGCGCAGCTGATCCTCGCCAGCATTGGCCAGAGGCTGGATCGGGGGCGTGTCTTCCGCGCCGAAAACCTTGATCCAGTGGTTGATGCCACCTTCGAGAACGTAGACGTTGGGCACCTTGGAGGCCACCAGCAGCTTCCAGGCTTGCACCGCCGCCGCCTCGTCGTTGGCTATGGTGATGAACACGGTGTTGGCCGGCGGCTCGCTCAGCAGATCCGGCACGATGCTTGCCAGTCGGCTCAGCGGTACGTTGGTTGAGTCCACCAAGTGGTAGAGGTTGTAGTCGGCTTCGCTGCGTACATCCAGGTAGACCGGGTTGATGGCTTGCAGGTAGCGGGCCTTGTAGGCCTCGGCCGGCGAGACGAACACCAGGCGTTGGGCCAGCATCTCGTCGGCGCTGTAGCGGTGCACCACAGTCTGCGGCTTGCCCTCAGCCTGCTTGAGCATCTCGGTGCGCTTGAAGCTGAGCTTCTGGTAGCGCTCGTCCAGCGTGGGGCTGCCCAGGGCCAGCACGCCCACGGCGACGGCCAGCAGGCCCACGGCGCCGAACTTGCGCCATGCGGGTTCGTGGCTGGGGTCTTTGCGGCCAAACACCTGCTCCAGGTGCTCGCCGCCCCAGAAGGCCAACAGCGCCACCGCCACGATGATGGGGACCAGCACCGGCGCTGGCACACCGAACACCTGGTCCAGCGTGAGCCGGCCGTAGTAGCCGGCGTTGGTGTACCAATGGTCGAAATAGGCCTCGGTTTCGCCAAACAGCAAGGCGCCTACGAAGCCGCCCAGCATGAACAGCATGCCGTCGATCTTGCCTGTGGAGGCCGAGGCCAGCGAGGTGGTGGGGCAGTAGCCGCCGATGATGAAGCCCACGCCCATGATCAAGCCGCCCACCACGCCTGAGCCCAGGTAGGTGGGGTTGACCCAGACCTGCGAGAAGTCGAGCAGGCCCAGGCCCACGGCGCCGAACAGCAAGGTCATGGCCACGGCGATGGCCGTGAACATGACCTTGAGCACGGTCATTTCCCTGAAGTAGAACTGTGCCGCGAGCTTGCGCGAATCACCGAAGCCGGCCATCTCCAGGATGTAGCCGAAGCAGAAACCGACCGCGCCGAAGACCACGTAGGTCCACGGATTCGCTGCGCTCACGGCCGTGAAGGCTTCCAGGGGGAAGTTCATGTGCTGCTCCTCAAAGCCACAGCTTGCGCACGAAATAGGCGAGCCCGTAGGCGCTGGCGAAGATGCACAGCATGATCACCCACGAGCCTGCCGCGAGCGTGGCGCCACCGGACAGCGCCTGGCCCGAGGTGCAGCCGCGCGCCAGGCGGGCGCCGTAGAGAAAGACCACGCCACCCAGAAAGGACATCACCCAGCGCTTGCGGTTGGAGATGTTCGGGCCCTTGGTGGTGGTGAGCTTGAGGCGGCCGTTGCGCAGGCCCGAACTGAAGCCGCCCAACAGGGCGCCGAAGAACACCGGCACGATCCAGTCGTCCAGCGGGTTCTTGTCGCCGCCGGCCATCTTCAGCAAATAGGGCGTGTTGTCCACGTGGGCCGGTGCCACGGCATCCACCAGGGCGGCGTCGAGCCGGCTGGTGGCGCCCGAGGAGCCCAGGCCATTGCCGGTGAGCAGGAAGGCCAGGAACAGCACCACGCCCAGGATGGCGCCAGCGAGGTAGGGCTGCACATAGGCCTTTTCGGGCCGGTTGAAGAGGGACATGGTGATCTCCTGGGGTCTCGTCAAGGCGCCTTGGCGGCGGTGTCGGTGCTGGCGTGGCCATGGTCTTCAACCTCTTCATAGCCGGTGACCATGGCGCGTATGCCCTCCAGCGGGGTGGCGCCGGTGGTGGTGAGGTACACATGGCCCACGATGAACGTGGCGAACAGCCAGGCCACCAGGCTGTGGAACGGCGCCAGCCACGGCAGGCCACCCAGCGTGGTGGCCACCTCGGGCCAGCGCTGCACGCCCCACATCAGCGCACCGGTGATGATCTGCAGCGGCAGCAGCACGTTCAGGATGCCGAAGTAGGTGAGCTTCTGGATCGGGTTCATGCGGTCGTCCGGGCGCTTCTCGAAGGGGTGTTGCCTGCCCTTGAAGATGCCCGAGACGTAGTAACGGGTCTGCCGCATCGAGTCGTTGATGAAGCCATAGGGCTGCGGGATGTACTCGCGCATGCGCTCGGTGGCCAGGTGATAGAAGAGCGACAAGGCCGCGTTTACCAGCAGGATGACCGCCAGCGTGTTGTGCAGCACCACCACGCCGGGGAAAGAGATGGCCGAGAACACATCGGACCGGTGGATGATCAGGCCGGTGGCCAGCAGGGCCACGATGCTGATGGCCTGCAGCCAGTGCCAGAAGCGCCGGTAGGCGTCGTACATGTGCACGCGCCGGGTGGCCTCATGCCCGTGGGGGCGCTTCTTGTAGGCGAGGTAGCGCAGCGCGCCGTGCCCGCTCACGCCCAGCAAGGTGCCCACGAAGGCCAGCGCGCCCAGCAGGTCCACCCAGGCCAGCCGGGTGGCGCCGAACACGTAGAGATGATCTCGCGCCAGCACGGGCTGGTAGACCAGGCTGCCGTCGGCCTGCTGCAGCAAGTCGCCACTGCCACTCACGTTGTTGTTCGCGACAAAGCTGGGCAGCACGGGCGAGAAGGTCGCGAGTGCCATGCCCTGGCTCACGCGCGAGGCGGTGGCGTGGCAGGCCTGGCAATCGTTCAGCGCCGATTCACCGCGGGTGACGTTGTGGTTGATGCTGTAGGGCTGTACCTGGCCTTCCATGTGCACGTCCTTCAGCCCCAGCTTGGCGAGCCGTGCCTTCACCGCCGCTTCCTTTTGTGGCGAGTCGATGCGCAGCTCCTCGGGGCCGATGGCGCCATCGTGGTTGGCGTCGAACGCGGCCAGGATGTCGGCTGCATAGGCACCACCGTCCAGGTAGGCCGACTGCAGGTCTTGCAGGCGCACCGGGCGCTTGCGGCCCTGGGCATCCTGGTAGACCCAGTAGAAGCTGGTGACCAGGTTGTACGGGGCCAGCCGGGTGGCGCCATCCACGTTGGTGCGCTGCAGCAGCACGGGCTCGAAGCCGCTGACCAGCGAGCGCACGTCACCGGGCGTGCCGTCCATGCCCCGGCAACTGCGCGCGGGGCTGCCATCGGGCTTGATGACCGTCCAGTCGTAAGCCTGGATGGCCGGCGCATGCATCTTCGGGATGTGGCAGCTCTCGCAGGCCAGCGCCGCCATGTGCGTTTCCACATAGGGCAGCCAGCTTTGATGGCCTACAGCCGCGTCGTGGCAGTTCTCGCAGCGGCGCATGCTGCCCTTGCCCTCGGGCGCCACATTGGTCTGCGCGCTTTGGCCGCGTGCGAAATCATGGTCGGGCCGCTGCAGGTATTCACCCAGGTCGAGCGAGCGCGGGTCGTAGCGCAGGTGGGCGGGTTTGTGCTTGAGCGCGCCGTTCACGTGGGCCGGGTTGTTGCGCGCGTGGTGGCAGTCGGTGCACTGCAACTGGCGCTCGGCGTGTACATCCCACGAACGGTTCAGCGCCGCCTTGCCCGCCAGGTTCAGGCCCGAGGCATTGATGCGCTGCGAGGCCATCACCTGCCCGGTGGTGGCGGTTTGTGAATCGTTCAGGTCGCAAGCACCCAGCTGCAGCGGCTGGTCGTTGTCCGCTGGGTGCACCTTGCCATGGCAGGCCGCACAGTTGGCATTGGTGGGCGCCTGTATGCCCAGGCTCTTGCTGCTGACCAGGCCTTCGGCGGTGAAGGCGGCGCGGTTCCAGGCCCAGCCTGGCGCGCTGGCCTCCACCAGGTTCAGGCCGGCGAGTGTGGCGGTGTTGGCATCGCCAAAACGGCCGGCACGGATGGCGGCGGTGCGGGCAGCGAGGTTGGGCTGGTCCAGATGGCAGAGGAAGCAGTTCATCTCCATGGTGCCGGAATCAGCCCACTTCCAGGCGCTGCGTTCGCCGGCCGTGCTCAGCAGCGAGGTCTCGGGATCGTCGGCATTGGGGTTCAGCGCCGCCAGCGGCTTGCCGTTGCGCGAGGTGGTGGCCGGCCCGCCGCCCACCACGCGCTCGCCGTTGGCCATCAACCAAGCTGCGGTGGACAGGTCCAGGCGCTCATCGCCAGTCTGCGTGAGGTAGCGGTAGCGCAGCGGATCCCACTGGCCGAAAAGACCAGGGCTGGCGTTCCAGCTTTGCTTGGTCGACGCAAAGCTGCCCAGGCCCAGGTCGGCGTGAAATGCATGTGAGGCAATGAAGCCGGTGTCGTGGCACTGGCCGCAGGTCTTCATGGTGGACACGGCCAAGCCGCTCTTGAGCACACTCACCGCGTTGGTGTCGAGCAGGGCGAAGTCGGGGTGCAGGCTCTTCATCGAAGGCTGCGGCGCCGTCTTGGCCGTGGGTGCGGCGGCGCTGGCGCTGGCGCTGGCCAGCACGGTGGCACTCGCGAACAGGGCCATCAGGAGGGAATGTTTGCGGGTGTTCATGGCAGTTTCCTCCCGCCCCACTGGACGGGGTCGCCGGCGTAGCCCAGGGCCTTCCAGTCGAGGCGGCCCGGCTTGCCGGTGGCGGAGTGGCAGGCATCGCACTTCAGCGCCGCATCAGCGCTCTGCACCATGTGCGTGCTGGCCCAGTACATGCGGGTTTCGGTGAAGCCGTACTGCCCGCTGTAGGCCAGCTTGGTGATGGGCTCGGCCAGCTTGAAGGCCTGGTCCCAGTCGAAGTTGGTCCAGTAGCCGTCCTTGCCCGAGGTCACCGGCTGCAGCAAATGGCGGTTGACCTTGTCAAACGGCTGCTTAGCCACATGCAGCTTGAAGGGGAAGATCTTGGCTTTGGCGTCGGTGATGCTGCCGGCAGGCTTGTTGATGTAGGTGGGCCCTTCGCGGCTGATCTTGTCGCCCAGCAGGTAGCGGTACTCGTTGTTGCCGTTGAACCAGAGGTAGGTGGGCGCGAAATTTGAGTCATAGGTGAACTCGCCCTTGATCTTCAGGTAGCTGTAGTGGTCGTCCTCACGGCCCTTCTGCCCGGCCTGCGACCAGTCCCACGACACCTTGGTGGGTTCTTCCACGGCAATCGCAGGCACGTGGCAGGTTTGGCAGGCCACCGACTTGAGGTGGGTGGCGATGCGCTCGTCCTTGTGAATCTGCCCCTGGTGGCATTGCTCGCACGACACCTGCTCGGCCGCTTCCACCGTGTAGTTGTCGGCAATGATGCGGCCCAGAATCTGGTGCTTGCGCGCGACGTGACAATCACTGCACTGCATGTGGTGCTTGCCGCCCATGTGCACGTCCAGCTTGCGGTTCGGAAAGTACAGGCTGTCGTCCATGTCGCCGTGCTTCACGCCGTTGCCGCCGCCGCCATCAAAGTGGCACTTGCCGCAGTTCTCGCGCGTGGTGGCGCGCACGCTCCTGGCGGCGGCGAGCAAATCCACCGACGCCGCAGGGTTGCCCCACAGGCCCTTGCCGTAGCTCGAAGGCTCGGCGTGGCAGGCCAGGCAGTCGACGTTCTCGGGGTTGGCCTGCTGCTTGACGCGGCCGGCCTCCCAGCCATAGCCAGCATGGCAGGCCATGCACTTGTTCTCGTTGCCCTGCGCGCCTATGCAGAAGTTGTTGATCTGGTTGGCCTTGCCTATCGTCACCGTGCCTTCGCGCCAGGGCACCTTGAAGGCCTTGGACTCCCAGGTCCAGTGGCTGGTCTTCATCATGTCTGCGGCGGCGGTCTTGTGGCAGGCCAGGCAGGCGCGGGTGACGTCCTGGCCGGTCTTGAACGTGCCTTTGACGATGTCGTGGTGGTCCACGTGCACGCCCTTCACCGGGATATGGCTGGCCGGGTTGTGTGGCTGGCCCTTGGTGGGCAATTGGTAGAGGAAGGGAACCAGGATCAGCAGGCCGATCACGGCCAATCCCAAAATCCAGCGCGGAAGCCTTGTTGTCATCTGGATGCTCACTGGTTGCAGCGTTGCTGTCTGAGGCACAGACAACCCTTTTCTCGTATACCCTGACCCGTATGTTCCGCCTAAGGGATTTCCCTGCTTTGACATATGTCATACGAGAGGGCTCGCAGGTTCTGGCTAGCCTCAGAGTGGCATTTCGATCAACACGCCCTCCGTCTTCGCGCCAATGGCGATGAGGTCGCTGGAGCACGGTGGTGCGCTGAGAGTCGCCACCACTGAAGCCAGTTTTCACCGGAGCGGGGTTGGGTCAACCCAGGTGTGGCATCCCCCATATGGGTTACATGGTCATCCCCCGTGGCGGTAATAGACGCTGGCAGGGGCCACTCGGCCTAATGCAGACGGAGACAACCCTGGCTGCGCCTCATTGACGTGGCCGAGACATAAAGACAAACCCCATGCCGGCCACACCGCTGCATGACCCCGTGGCTTCGCCCTTGCCGGGCGCCGCCACCGAGGTCAAGAACACCACCTGCTACATGTGCGCCTGCCGCTGCGGCATCCGCGTGCATCTGCGCGACGGCGAGGTGCGCTACATCGAGGGCAACCCCGAGCACCCGCTGAACCAGGGCGTGATCTGCGCCAAGGGCTCGTCGGGGATCATGAAGCAGTACTCGCCGGCCCGGCTCACCCAGCCGCTGCGCCGCAAGGCCGGGTCTGAGCGCGGTGCCGCCGAGTTCGAGCCCATCAGCTGGGACGAGACCTTCAAGATACTGGAAGACCGCTTGCGCCACCTGCGCAGCACCGACCCCAAGCAGTTCGCGCTGTTCACTGGCCGCGACCAGATGCAGGCCCTCACCGGGCTGTTTGCGCGCCAGTTCGGCACGCCCAACTACGCGGCGCACGGCGGCTTCTGCTCGGTCAACATGGCCGCCGGCATGATCTACACCATCGGCGGCTCGTTCTGGGAATTCGGTGGCCCCGACCTCGACCGCGCCAAGCTGTTCGTGATGATCGGCACCGCCGAAGACCACCACAGCAATCCGATGAAGACGGCGCTGGCCAAGTTCAAGCGCCAGGGTGGCCGCTTCATCACCATCAACCCGGTGCGCACCGGCTACTCGGCCATCGCCGACGAGTGGGTGCCCATCAAGCCCGGCACCGACGGCGCGTTGCTGCTGGCCCTGGTACACGAGATCATCGCGCTCGGCCTGTACGACCGCGAGTTCCTGGCCCGCTACACCAACGCCGGCCAGCTGGTGAACCAGAACGCTGACAGCGACGACTTCGGCCTGATGCTGCGCAACGCCGAAGGCGACGTGGTGAACCCGCTGCGCCCGGCCAATTTCTACTGGTGGGACCGGCACACCCAGGCGCCGGTGGCCGACCACGCCGAGGGCACCGACCCGGCTTTGCTGGGCAAGTACCAGATGCCCGACGGCACGCCCGCGGTGCCCGCCTTCCAACTGCTGGAAGAGCGCGTCAAGCCCTACACGGCCGACTGGGCTTCGGGCATCACCGGCATCCCGGCCGACACCATCCGCCGCCTGGCGCGCGAGATGGGCATCACCGCCCGCGACCAGAAGATCGAGCTGCCCATCGCCTGGACCGACAGCTGGGGCAAGCGCCATGAATCGGTCACCGGCAACCCGGTGGCCTTCCATGCCATGCGCGGCCTGGCGGCGCACAGCAATGGCTTTCACACCATCCGCACGCTGGCCATCCTGATGAGCCTGCTGGGCACCATCGACCGGCCGGGCGGCTTCCGCCACAAGGCGCCTTACCCGCGCGCCGTGCCGCCCAATGCGCGCCCGCCCAAGGGCCCCGAGGCCGTCAAGCCCGACACGCCGCTGAACGGTGCCCCTCTGGGCTGGCCCGAAAGCCCGGACGATCTGTTCGTGAACGACCAGGGCGAGCCGGTGCGCATCGACAAGGGCTTCAGCTGGGAGCACCCGCTCTCGGCCCACGGCCTGATGCACAACGCCATCACCAACGCCTGGCGCGGTGACCCTTACCCCATCGACACGCTGATGATCTTCATGGCCAACATGGCCTGGAACTCGACGATGAACACGTCCGAGGTCCGCAAGATGTTGAACGACAAGCGTGAGGATGGTGAGTACAAGATCCCTTTCCTGGTGGTATGCGACGCCTTCCAGAGCGAGATGACGGCCTACGCCGACCTGATCCTGCCCGACACCACCTACCTGGAGCGGCACGACTGCATGTCGCTGCTCGATCGCCCCATCAGCGAGTTCGACGGCCCGGTCGATTCGGTGCGCATCCCCGTGTTGCCGCCCACCGGACAGTGCAAGCCTTTCCAGGACGTGATCGTGGAGCTGGCCTCGCGGCTCAAGCTGCCGGCTTTCACTGCGGCCGACGGCGGTCGCAAGTTCCGCGACTACCCTGATTTCGTCGTGAACTACGAAACCGCGCCTGGCTCGGGCATCGGCTTTCTGGCCGGCTGGCGCGGCAAGGGCGGCGAGAAGAGCATGCGCGGCGAGCCCAACCCCAAGCAGTGGGAGATGTACGAGAAGAACAACTGCGTGTTCCACCACCAGCTGGAACCCTCGCAGCAGTACATGCGCAACTGGAACGACAACTACATGCGCTGGGCCCAGGGCGCCGGCCTGCGGCGCGACCGCGACCCGGTGGTCATCCACATCTACTCCGAGTTCATGCAGCGCTTTCGCCTCGCCGCGCAGGGCAAGAAGCCCACGGGGCAGGGCACCAAGCAGCCACCCGACCGCTTGCGTCAGCGCGTGCAGACCTATTTCGACCCGCTGCCGTTCTACTTCGCGCCGCTGGAAGAACAGGCCACCGACACCACACGCTACCCGCTCAACGCGGTCACCCAGCGGCCGATGGCCATGTACCACTCCTGGGATTCGCAGAACGCCTGGCTGCGGCAGATCCACACCCATAACTACCTTTTCGTCAACACTCAGACCGCGCAAGCCCAGGGTATTGCCGACGGCGGCTGGATGTGGGTCGAATCGCCCTGGGGCAAGGTGCGCTGCATGTGCCGCTACTCCGAGGCGGTGGAGCCCGGCACCGTCTGGACCTGGAACGCCATCGGCAAGGCGGCGGGCGCCTGGAACCTCAGCGCCGACGCCAACGAGTCGCAACGCGGCTTCCTGCTCAACCACCTGATCAAGGAAGAGCTGCCCACCGCCGGCGGCGCCACCATCTCAAACAGCGACCCCATCACAGGGCAGGCTGCCTGGTACGACGTGCGGGTGCGCATCTACCCCGCTGGCGCCGATGAACCCGAACAGACCTGGCCGCAGGCCGAGCGGCCCATGACCCGTGTGCCGGGCATGAGCGAAGCGCCCAAGCGCCGCGGCTGGATGGCCGGCATGGGCATGGGCAAGAAAGGGGGCAAGGCATGACCCAACTGGCCTTGGTCATCGACCTCAACGTCTGCGTGGGTTGCCACGCCTGCGTCACCAGCTGCAAGCAGTGGAACACCTCCGGCGCCGCCGGCCCGCTGGTGGACGACAACCCCTACGGCGCCGACCCCACCGGCACCTTCTTCAACCGGGTGCAGACCTTCGAGGTGGGCGAGTTCCCCAACACCCAGACGGTGCACTTCCCCAAGAGCTGCCTGCACTGCGAAGACCCGCCCTGCGTGCCGGTCTGCCCCACCGGCGCCAGCTACAAGCGCGCCGAAGACGGCATCGTGCTGGTGGACGTGGACAAGTGCATAGGCTGCAAGTACTGCAGCTGGGCCTGCCCCTATGGCGCGCGCGAGTTCGACGAAGACCGCAAGGTGATGAACAAGTGCACGCTGTGCGTGGACCGCGTCACCAGCACCACCTTGCCCGAGGCCGAGCGCAAGCCCGCCTGCGTGCTGGCCTGCCCGTCCAAGGCGCGCCTGTTTGGCGACGTGCACGACCCCGAATCGGTGGTCTCGGTGGCCATCCGCGAGCAGGGCGGTTATGCGCTGATGCCGGAGTGGAACACCCGGCCGTCCAACCACTACCTGCCGCGCCGCCGCACCGAGATCACCATCCATGCCGAAGACCTGGTGCGGGTGGACAACCCGCTCAAGATCGACGGCAAGCAGCCCGAGTTGCCCCAGCAGGGCGCGGGCCGCGAAGACTACGCGACCTGAACGGCCATGCCTATCTGTTCCGTCAATCCCGGCCCTCCACCGTCATTCCCGCGCAGGCGGGAATCCACTTCCCACCACAGCCTGGATTCCCGCCTGCGCGGGAATGACGAGGTTTCGTGATGAGGCACCGCACACCATGAACCCAGCCTTCTCGGTCATCTTTCTCACCACGCTGATCGGCGCAGCCCAGGGTCTGTTCCTGGCCTTGTTCGGTGCGCAGCTGGCGGGCCTGGCCACGCCTGTCTTTCTCGCCACTGGAGGCGCCGTGGCGCTGGCGCTGGCCGTGGCCGGCCTGGTGGCCTCGTTCTTCCACCTGGGCCGGCCCGAGCGGGCCTGGCGCACGGCCACCATGTGGCGCACCTCGTGGCTGAGCCGTGAGGTGATCGCGCTGCCGCTGTTCATGGGGACGGTGTTTCTGTGGACGGTGGCCCATGCCATGGGTCTGGGCAACACGCTGGCCCTGGGGGTGCTGGCGGCGCTGGCCACGGTGACGCTGTTCGTCTGCACCGCCATGATCTACGCCTGCATCAAATTCCTGCAGGAGTGGGCCAGCCCGTTCACGTTGGTGAACTACGCGCTGCTGGGCCTGGCCTCGGGTTGCACGCTGGCCACGGCCATGGCCGGCATGGCGGCACCGGCACTGGTGAGCGTGTTTGGCAACGCAGCCCTCTTGTTCACCGCCGTGGGTCTGGTCAGCCGCAGCCTGTCGCTGGCGCGCAATGCCCGCCTGGTGCCGCGCTCGACGCTGCAAACGGCCATCGGCATCCGCCACCCCAAGATCACCCAGCGCGCCCAGGGCTTCATGGGTGGCTCGTTCAACACGCGCGAGTTCTTCCATGGCAAGACCGCTGGCGCGCTGCGCGGCGTGAAGTGGGCCTTCCTGCTCGGCGCCTTCGTGCTGCCGCTGGCGCTGGTGGCGCTGGGCCTCTCGTCGGCCTCGGCCGGCCTGCTGGTGCTGGCCTTTGCGGTGCAGTACCTGGGGCTGCTGGCCGAGCGCTGGTTCTTCTTCGCGCAGGCCAACCACCCGCAAAACCTCTACTACCAGACGGTGGCTTGATGAATCTTGGCCGCACTGCGGTTTGGATCGCGACGCTGCTGGCCCTGGCCGCCGCGTTGCTGCTCGGCTCGCCGGCTCATGCAGCGGATGGTGCTGCGGCGGCGGCCGGCACCGCCGTGGCTTGGTGGGTGTGGCCGCTGGCCTTGTTCGTAGTGTGCTTTCTGATGGGCATCGTCGCGGTGCCGGCGGGCATTGGCGGTGGCACGCTGTTCGTGCCCATCGTTGGTAGCTTCTTTCCTTTTCACCTTGATTTCGTGCGCGGCGCCGGCCTGCTGGTGGCACTGGCCAGCGCCCTGGCGGCCGGCCCCACGCTGATGCGTGGTGGCCTGGGCAGCCTGCGCCTGGCGCTGCCGCTGAGCGTGCTGGCCGCAGCCAGTTCCATCGGTGGCGCCATGCTGGGCCTGGCCATGCCTGCCAACGTGGTGCAGATGCTGCTGGGTGGCGTCGTGCTGGGCATCGTCGTGCTGATGTTCGTGTCCAAGAAGTCCGAGTTTCCGCATGTGGACCAGCCCGATGCGCTGGCGCAGGCCCTGGCGTTGAATGGCGTGTTCATCGACGGGGCCTCGCGCCGCGTCATCCACTGGCAAGTGCACCGCACCATCCCGGGCCTGCTGACCTTCCTGGCCATTGGCGTGATGGCCGGCATGTTCGGCATTGGCGCTGGCTGGGCCAATGTGCCGGCGCTCAATCTGCTGATGGGTGCTCCGCTGAAGGTGGCCGCCGGCACGTCGAGCGTGGTGCTGTCGCTGGTCGATTCGTCGGCCGCCTGGGTCTACATCAACAAGGGCGCGGTGCTGCCCATGATCGCCGTGCCTTCGGTGCTGGGCATGATGCTGGGCGCGCGCATCGGTGCGCGACTGCTGGACGTGCTCAGGGGCTCGGTGATCCGCAAGATGGTGATAGCCGTGCTGCTGTTTGCCGGCGCACGCGCGCTGCTCAAGGGGACGGGGGTGTGGGTATGAGTGAGCCGTTGAAGCCGCATGCCCCACCGGTGCAGCCGCCTGAACAGCAGCGCTACGCCGATCTGCTGGTGTGGGGCACGCGGGTGGGCCTGGTCGTGGTGCTGCTGGGCTTTGCTGCCTATGTCAGTGGCCTGGTGACGCCGCAGGTGCCAGTGGAGCGCCTGCCAGAGCTCTGGACGCTGCCCTTGCATCAGTATCTGGCGCAAACCGGCACGCCCACCGGCTGGGGTTGGACGGCGCTGGTGCAGCGCAGCGACATCCTCAGCCTGGCCGGCATCGCTCTCTTGGCCGGTTGCTCGGTGCTGTGCCTGCTGTCGCTGGTGCCGCTGTACGCGGCGCGGGGCGACAAGGCCTTTGTCTTTGTTTGCCTGGCCGATGCCGCCGTGGTGCTTCTGGCAGCATCGGGCATCTTGACCGGAGGGCACTGAGATGGCCGAAGTCTTTCAACGCCTGCTGCTGGCCACCGAGCACAGCGAGCACGACGCCGGCAGCGACCGCCTGGCGATGGTGATGGCCCAGCGCTGCGGGTTGCCGCTGGCGGCTGTGCTGCCCATCATCAGCAACCCTGAATATGAAGCTGTGGCGCCGCAGTTGGCCATGCGTGCCGAGGCCATCGTGGCCGCTCGCCTCTCGGGCCTGATGCAACTCGCTGCCAATGAGGGCGTGGTCTGCGAGCCCGAGGTGCGGCGCGGCGAATCGCTGTTCCAGGAGATCGTGGACGAAGGCCGCCGCTTGCGCAGCGACCTGATCATCATCCGCCGCCGTGGCAAGCCCGGCCTGCTGGCCAACCTGCTGGTGGGCGAGATGGTGAGCCAGGTGCTGGCCCATGCGCCCTGCAGCGTGCTGGTGACTCCCCGCTTTGCGCAGATGTGGCAGCGCCATGTGCTGGTGGCACTCGACCCGGCCGCGCCCGACGCCGCCGCGCTGCACCAGGCCATGGCCGTGGCCACCCAGTGTGGCCTGCCGCTGATGTTGGTGGCGGTGGTGGAAGGTGCACCCAAGGACGCCGCCCAGGTGCTGGACCAGGCCCTGGCCACCGCCCGCACCCGGGTGCCTGGGGCGAACGCCGAACTGCTGCACGGCAAGCCGCACCTGGCGATCACCGAGGTGGCCAAGCGCCTGGGCGCCGACCTGATCGTGGTGGGCCGGCGAGGCGAGGGCGGCTTTGCCCGGGCCTGGATTGGTGGCGCTGCGCAAAAGGTGATCGGCCTGGCCGAATGCCCGGTGCTGGTGGCCGTGCCCAAGAACTGAATCTCCAACAAAGCTTAACAACGACACGCAAGGAAGCCACTATGAGCGACGCACTCGCCTACCTGGTCAAGGCCCGCCCCGACGCGGTGGGCCACTACTTCGCCTTCCTCAAGGCCTGTGGCACCCATCTCGACCCCAAGACCCGCAACCTGATCTCGGTGATCACCAAAGTCGATTCGCAGACCGAGCGTGGCTTCAAGCAGTACCTGGGCCGCGCGCTGCGCGAGGGCTGCACGCCCATGGAGGTGCTTGATGCCTTGCTGATGGCCTTCCCCACGCTGGGCCTGGCCAAGATCGTCTGGGCGGTGGACATCATCCTGGCCATGAACCTGCCTGGCTTCGACCCGGCGGCGCTCACCGCCAAGCCTGAATGGCACGATGTGATGGCCACCAAGGGCGTGCCGGTGGGCGAGGTGATACGGCTGGAGGTGGCGGGCCGTGGCCTGTTTGTCTACCGCGCCGGCACGCGCGAGTGGCGGGTGTACGACAGCCGCTGCCCGCACCAGAGCACCGACATCCCCGATCTGGCCTTGAAGGGCAAGACGCTCACCTGCCCCAAGCACGACTGGGCCTTCGATGTGCACAGCGGCGACTGCATCAAGAAGGGCAACAGCCCTTTGAAGCTGTGGCCCAGCAAGATCGTCAAGGGGCGCCTGCTGGCGCAGTGGTAGGGGTAGCGCCTTGCAGCTTCTTCCAGGCCTGAAAACCCCCGGCCACCGAGAGTGCCTTGGGGTAGCCCAGCGAGCGCAGCAACTGCGCCGCGTAGATGCTGCGCCGGCCGCTGTTGCACACGCAAAGCACGATGTGGTCGCGCTCGTTGTGCAACTGGTTGATCATCGAGAAGAAGCCCTGCACGTCGATCTCGGTGGGCGTGCCGGCGTCGAGGATGTCCTGCTCGTCCTCGCTGAGCACATGGCCCAGCAGCAGCTTCACCTCGAACAACGGGATGTGCACGGCGTCGGGGATGGCACCCTTGAGTTCGATCTCGAAGGCCTGGCGTATGTCGACCAGGGTGGCAAGGCCCAGCTCGCACAGCTCCAGGGCGTTGCCCAGGCTGATCTCGACCCTGGCTTCGGTAGCGGCTTCGGTGGCGGGCGTGGTGGTCAGAGGCATGGGCGTCTTTCTGAATTTGCGCTCATTGTGCCGCGCTGCGGCGTGCCTTGGGCCAGGGGGCGGTGTGGTGGCAACGCCTGAGAAGGATCGGGTCTTCGACCGGGCAGCAGAGTTGTGCGCGCTGCTGTCCGTGCCCGAGCGCCTGCGCATCGTGAGAAGTCTGCACGATGGCGAGCGCACTTTCGATGAGTTGCTGGCGCGCACCGGCATATCCCAGCTCGACCTGCTGCCGCACCTGAACACCTTGTGCCGCAGCGGCCTGGTCACCTGGTGCCATCGGGCTGTGGGCGTGCGCTACGGCATCGCCAATGCCAAGGCGAGTTTGCTGGCTCGCTACCTGGCCAGCCAGACCAGCAACAATGGTGTGAGTTTCTGGGGTGGCACACCGTTGCCACCGCTTTCGTGGCCTGAATCAAGCAAGTGAACACAGGAGACAAGTGAACATGATCAATCGTCGTGAAATGATGGCGCAAGGCGCCAAGGTGATGACCCTGCTGGCGGGAGCTGGGCTGCTGCCGGGAGTGGCGCAAGCGGCGTGGAACGCGCCGGCGTTTGAGGCCAAGAGTGTGGCCGAGACGATGAAAGCGTTGGGTGTGGCGATGCCGGTGGAGAGCAAGGACGTGGTGCTCAAGGCCACCGACATTGCCGAGAACGGTGCGGTGGTGCCACTGGAGATGAGCTGCAACGTGCCTGGCGTCAAACGCCTGATGGTGCTGGTGGAGAAGAACCCATCGGCGCTGGCGGCGATGTTCGAGCTCAGCGACGCGGTGGAGACGGCGGTCAACACGCGCGTCAAGATGGGCCAGACCTCCAAGGTCTACGCCGTGGCGCAAAAGGCCGACGGCAGCCTGATCTACGCGCAAAAAGAGATCAAGGTCACGCTGGGCGGCTGCGGCGGTTGAGCCGGCTTACCCCCTGACCCGCCCCCTGACCCGCCCCTGACCCCACCCCCACGCAAGAACCCCTCAAAGGAGCCCCTCATGGCAGAACCAATGCGCCTGCGCGCCCAACTCAGCGGCGACAAGACCACGGTGCGCGTGCTCATGCGCCACGACATGGAAACCGGCCAACGCAAAGACGCCGCCGGCAAAGCCATCCCCGCCTGGTTCATCCAGGACGTGGTGGCCAGCCACAACGGCAAGATCGTGCTCAGCGCCCAATGGGGCCCCTCGGTCTCCAAAGACCCCTTCATGCAATTTGCCCTCAAAGGCGCCAAGGTCGGCGACAAACTCAGCGTCAGCTGGACCGACAACAAAGGCGACAAACGCACTGACGAAACCGCCATCGTCGCCGCCTGAGGAGCGCCACCATGCCCACCACCCTCAGACCCCTGGCGCTGGCCCTGCTGGCGAGTGCCGGCCTCAGCGGGGCCGCCCTGGCCCAAAAGAGCGCCGCCGACAGCATTGCCGAATACCGCGCCATGCTCGCCGACGGCAACCCCGCCGAACTCTTTGAAGCCAAAGGCGAAGACCTCTGGAGCCAGGCCCGCGGCCCCAAGAACGCCAGCCTGCAAAAGTGCGACCTCGGCCTGGGCCCTGGCGTCGTCAAAGGCGCCTGGGTACAACTGCCGCGCTGGTTTGCCGACACCGGGAAAGTCCAAGACCTGGAATCGCGACTGCTCAGCTGCATGCAGACCCTGCAAGGCCTGGACGCCGCCGAGATTGCCAAGACCCCCTTCGGCAAAGGCGAGATGAACAACCTCGAAGCCCTCGCCGCCTGGATCTCGGCCGAATCCAAAGGCCACAAATTCCAGCTGCCGCAAAGCCACCCGCAAGAAAAGCGCATGTACGACATGGGCAAGCGCGCCTTCCACTACCGCGCCGGCCCCATGGACTTCGCCTGCGCCACCTGCCACGGCCAGACCGACATCCGCATCCGCCTGCAAGACCTGCCCGATTTGCGCAGCAACCCCGGCGACGGCATAGGCTTCGCCGCCTGGCCCGCCTACCGCGTGTCGAGCGGGCAGATGTGGAGCATGCAGCACCGCCTCAACGACTGCTACCGCCAGCAGCGCTTCCCCTACCCCGGCTACGCCTCGGACGTCACCATCGCCCTGGGCGTGTACATGGGCGTCAACGCCCAGGGTGCGGTGGCCGCCGCACCGGCCATCAAACGCTGAACCGGAGCCTTCCCATGAACCACACCAAGACCCAGGCCGTGACCCTGGTGCTCGCCGGCCTGAGCCTGCTGGGCGGTTGCGCCACGGCCCCCGACAAAGACCCGAGCCAAGACTTTCAGGCCCTGATGCAAGCCAGCTTCCGCAGCCAAGGCATTGCCAGCGTGGCGCGCTTGAAGCAAGACCCCTCGCAGCAAGCCTGCTCCAGCCCCCAGCTGTCCGACGCCAAAGCCCTGCAAGCCATACGCGAAGCGGCGCAAGCCAGCATCCAGCCCCCCGCCGACGGGCGTTACCTGGGCGACTGGAAGCTGGGAGAAAAACTCGCCCAGAACGGCCGCGGACTGACCTGGACCGACGCCAGCGCAGAGGCCAGCGCCAACGGAGCGGGCTGCTACAACTGCCACCAGCTCAGCGAGGCCGAAGTCTCCTACGGCACCATCGGTCCGAGCCTGCGCCACTATGCGCGCAACCACGGCGCGGCGAACCTGGCCGACGCCAAGGGCCAGGCGGCGGTGCGCTACACCTGGGGCAAGCTGCACAACAGCTGGGCCGCGCTGCCGTGCTCGAACATGCCGCGCTTCGGCCACAACGGCATGCTCAACCCAGAGCAGATGCGCCACCTCATGGCCCTGCTGCTCGACCCCGCTTCGCCTGTGAATGCCCCGTGAAGCCACCCGCCGGGCGGGTCACGCAGGCCGCTTGGGAGCGGTCCGGCGCTGGCCTGCATGCGACCTTAACCTGAGTCCGTCATGAGCCTTTCCAAACGCGAGTTCCTGCAGGCCCTCAGCGCCGCCTCGGTGGCCGGCATGGGTTTGGGCCGTTGGGCCCAGGCCGACGCTGCCACCGCCCAGCAAGGCCTGTACGAGCTGCCCCGCTGGGGCAACGTCAGCCTGCTGCACATGACCGACTGCCATGCGCAGCTCTTGCCCGTGCACTTCCGCGAACCCAGCGTCAACCTGGGCGTGGGGGCCATGCGCGGCCAGTGGCCCCACCTGGTAGGCCCGCACCTGCTGCATGGTGCCAACATCCCGGCCGGCACCGAGCTGGCCCACGCCTACACGGGCCTCGACTTCGAGGCTGCTGCGCGCCGCTACGGCAAGCTGGGCGGATTTGCCCACCTGGCTACCCTGGTGGGTATGCTCAAGTCCAGCCGCCCCGGCGCGCTGCTGCTCGACGGCGGCGACACCTGGCAAGGCTCGGCCACCGCGTTGTGGACCAATGCCCAGGACATGGTGGACGCCTGCAAATTGCTGGGCGTGGACGTGATGACCGGCCACTGGGAGTTCACCTACGGCATGCAGCGCGTGCAGCACATCATCGAGCACGACTTCAAGGGCCAGGTCGACTTCGTGGCCCAGAACATCAAGACCGCCGACTTCGGCGACCCGGTGTTCAAGCCCTACGTCATCCGCCCCATCAATGGCGTGCCGGTGGCCATCATCGGCCAGGCCTTTCCCTACACCCCCATCGCCAACCCCAGGTACATGGTGGCCGACTGGACCTTTGGCATCCAGGACGAGAACCTGCAGGCCCAGGTGGACGAAGCCAGAAGCAAGGGCGCCCAGGTGGTGGTGGTGCTGAGCCACAACGGCATGGACGTGGACCTGAAGATGGCCAGCCGGGTGCGTGGCATCGACGCCATCTTCGGCGGCCACACCCACGACGGCGTGCCCGTGGCCATCCCCGTGACCAACGCCGGCGGCAAGACCCTGGTGACCAATGCCGGCTCGAATGGCAAGTTCCTGGGCGTGATGGACTTTGACGTGAAGGCCGGCAAGGTTCAAGACTTCCGCTACCGGCTGCTGCCCGTTTTTGCCAATCAGCTCAAGGCCGACCCGGCCATGCAGGCGCTGATCACCAAGGTGCGTGCGCCCTACGAGGCCAAGCTCCAGGAAAAGCTCGCCGTCACCGACGGCCTGCTGTACCGCCGGGGCAACTTCAACGGCAGCTGGGACCAGCTCATCTGCGACGCGCTGATGGCCGTGCAGGGCGCCGAGATCGCCTTCAGCCCGGGCTTTCGCTGGGGCACCAGCCTGCTGCCCGGCCAGGCCATCACCCGTGAAGCCATGATGGACCAGCTGGCCATCACCTACCCCACGGCCACCCTCACCAGCATGACGGGCGAGACCATCAAGACCATCCTGGAAGATGTGGCCGACAACCTGTTCAACCCCGACCCCTACTACCAGCAGGGCGGTGACATGGTGCGCGTGGGCGGGCTGCAGTACGCCTGCGCCCCCAACGAGAAGGCCGGCAGCCGCATCAGCGACATGCGCCTGCACGGCAAGCCCATCGCTGCCGACAAGACCTACAAGGTGGCCGGCTGGGCGCCTGTGGCCGAAGGGGCCGACAAGGCCCCAGGCGCCAAGCCCATCTGGGACGTGGTGGAGACCTGGTTCAAGGCCCAGGGCGGTGTTGTGAAGCCGCGCACCATCAACACGCCCTCTCTGCTGGGCATGGTCGACAACCCGGGCATGGTTCAGCGCTGATGCCACCCGACCCATTCAACCGAAACCAAGGATCAAACTCCATGCGACACATCCACCATCTTTGCCTGATCATGGCCGGCCTGGGCTGCGCCAGCGCCACCTGGGCCGCCGACGAGGCCTGGGTGAGCGAAGCCCGTGGCGTAGCCACGGCCCTGCCGCCCAAGCTGCTGGCGGTGCTGAAGACCGAGATCGACCAAGGCGGCCTGGAGCAGGCCATCGGTGCCTGCAACGAGAAGGCGCCGCAGATGGGCAAGGCGGCGTCCGAGCAGAGCGGCTGGCAGGTGCGCCGCGTGAGCCTGCGCCAGCGCAACCCCAAAGCCGTGCCTGACGCCTGGGAGAGCGCCGTGCTGGCCGACTTTGACCGCCGCGCTGCGGCCGGTGAAAGCCCCGCCACGCTGGAGCGGGCCGAGGTGGTGAGCAATGACCAGGGCAAGCCGCAGTACCGCTATCTGCGGGCCCTGCCGGTGCAGGAGCTGTGCACCTCCTGCCACGGCGACGCCAAGGCCATGAACCCTGGCGTCAAGGCCAAGCTGGCCACGCTCTATCCGCACGATCAGGCCGTGGGCTACAGCCCAGGCCAGATCCGCGGCGCTGTGGCACTGAAGAAATCAGTGCCCTGAGCGGTCACTTCAAAGTGTCGGCCCAGATGTTGTGGGCCCAGGCCTCGGCATTCTTGGCCTCTTGAGCGGACCTCACGGCCGACACGCCACCCGAGCCGGCCACCGGGAAGAAGCTCTTCTTGTCGTGCAGGTACTCGTGCACGCTGGCCACGTGGATGGCCTGGGCCTGGTCGACATAGCTCAGGCAGACATTGGTCAGCATGGGCTGCGGGTTGATTTCCAGGCCCTGCAGTTCCGCCACGATGGCCGCCGCAGTCACCTTGGCCTGGGCGTTGGCCATGTGGCCTGACTTGGGCATGCCGGTGGCCACCTGAATCGAGTCGCCGATGACGTGAACGTCCTTGGCCGCGGTGGACTCGAAGTTCAGGAAGTTCACGTGGCACCAGCGCGCATTGGCGTTTGCCAGCCCGGTCTGCACCGCCAGCGCGCCAGCGCGCATCTGCGGCAGCACGTTCAGCACGTCGGCCTTCACATCGTCTTGCACTTCGAAGCGCACCACCCGCTTGGCACCATCGACGCTGACTGCCTTGTGCTGTGGGCGGTACTCGATCGTGCCGGCGTAGAGCTCGGCCCAGGCCTTCTTGAACAGCGGCCCCTTGGACGTGACGTCGGGGTTGGCGTCGAGGATCAGCACCTTGGCGCGCGGCTTGTGCTTCTTGAAATAGGCCGCCACCACGCTGGCGCGCTCGTAGGGGCCGGGCGGGCAGCGGTACGGTGCCTCGGGGATGGCAAGGGCGTACACGCCACCGTCGGGCATGGCTTCAAGCTGGCGGCGCAAGGCCAGGGTCTCGGGGCCGGCCTTCCAGGCGTGCAGCACCTGGCCTGCTTCGTGTGCGGCTTTCAGGCCCGGGGTCTGGTCCCACATGAAGTCGATGCCCGGCGCCAGCACCAGTTTGTCCCAGGCCACGGCGCCGCCCGATTCGAGTTGCGCGGTCTTTTTGGCCGCGTCCACCGACAGCACGCGGTCGTGCACCACGCGCACGCCGTGGCGGCCCGACAAGCCAGAGTAGGACGTGGTGATGTCGGCCATGTTCTTCATGCCGGCCAGCACCAGGTTGGAGACCGGGCAGGAGACGAACTCGCGGTTGGGCTCCACCATCATCACGTCGATCTGCTGATCGGACAGCAGCCGGATGTACTTGGACACCGTGGCGCCGCCGTAGCCACCGCCCACCACCAGCACCCGAGCTCGGCCGGCGCCGCCGCCCGTGGCACAGCCGGCCAGCCCCAGGGAGGCACCACCGGCCAGGGCCGTCAAGATTTGTCTGCGTTGCATGTTCTCTCCTTACTTCTGGGCCGAGAAATACTGGGCCAGTGTCGTCAGCTGGGCCTCGGAGTAGCCCTTGGTGATCTGGTGCATGACAGTGGCGGGCCTTTGGCCGCTGCGAAAGGCCATGAGCTGGGCCATCATGAACTCCTGCTCCATGCCGGCCAGGCGAGGCTGACCGCCTTGGGCCACTGCCTGGCCATCGGTGCCATGGCATTGCGCACAGGTGGCAGCCAGCGCGCGGGCATGCAACTTCTTGGCTGCGGTGGCATCGGCCGCACAGGCCCCGCCAGCCAGGGCTGCACCCAGCCCGGTTAACACGACGAGAAACAGCGGACGCAAGGGTGAGGGCATTCGGGCTCCTTCGAGGGGGTGGGGTGAGCGCTGCACGAGGCAACGGCGTATAGTTTCCTGAATATCACTGAAGGCTGATGGAGTGTTATCCCTTAACAACGCCCGACGGCGATGGCTCTGTTGTTGTGTTGCCACCGCCTGTGCAGGCTGGGCCAGCCCGCTGTCGTCGCTGGCCGTCGAGCTCGCCAGGGTGCCCGTGGTCTTGAGGCCCGTGCCGGTGGCGAAAGGCGCTTACTACGTGCAGGGTTTGTCTGAACTGGGGTCGGGGGCGAACCAGAACTTCATCTCCAACGCCGGCTTCGTGATCACCGATGCCGGGGTGGTGGTGATCGACGCGCTGGGCTCGCCAGCGCTGGCCCAGCAACTGCTGGCCGAGATCCGCAAGCTCACCACCCAGCCGGTGAAGTACGTCATCGTCACCCACTACCACGCTGACCACATCTACGGCCTGCAGGTCTTCAAGGCGGCCGGCGCCACCGTGGTGGGGCACGCGCTGGCGGGTGAGTACCTGGCCTCGGATGCGGCGCAGCAGCGTCTGCAGATCAGCCGCCACGACATCGCACCGTGGGTGGACGAGCACACCCGACTGGTGGCGCCAGACCTGTGGGTGGGCCAGCCCGACCCGCTTGCCGATACCACGCTGCAGGTGGGCAACACCGAGTTTGTGCTGCACTCCGTGGGGCCCTCGCACACGCCCGAAGACCTGGTGGTGCACGTGCCCGCCCTGGGCGTGCTGTTTGCTGGCGATCTGCTGTTCCGTGGCCGCCTGCCGTTCGTGGGCCAGGCCGACAGTGGCGGCTGGATACGCGCGCTCAATCGCCTGCTGGCCTTGCAAGCCAAGGTGGTGGTGCCCGGCCATGGTGCTGCGTCCACCGAGCCGCAGATCGACATGACCCTGACCCGCGACTACCTGCAATACCTGCGCGAGCGCATGGGCGAAGGAGCTCGCAACATGGACCCCTTTGACGAGGTCTACCAGCGCACCGACTGGAGCCGCTACAGCGCCATGCCCTTGTTCGAGGCCGCCAACCGCATGAACGCCTACAACACCTATTTGCTGATGGAGCGCGAAGGCCCATGAGTGCCCCCAGACCCGTCGCTTCGAATCAGACCGCTCTTACAATCCATCGCCGGCCGATATCAGCGCCAACCGCCCCCACGCCCATGGTCCTGCCACACCACGACGACACCTTGTTCAGCACCGTCGCCGAGCTGTTTGCGCTGCTGTCCACGCCAGTGCGGCTGAAGATCATCAGCGTGCTGTGCGAGGGCGAAATGAACGTGAGCCAGCTGTTGGCGGAGATCGACACCACCCAGCCCAACATGTCTCAGCACCTGTCCACGCTCTACCGGGCGGGTGTGCTGGGCAAGCGGCGCGACAGCACCCAGGTGTACTACCGGCTGCAGAGCGAGCGCGTGGCCACACTGTGCCGGGCAGTTTGTGCCCAGGTGGCGCTGGAACTTGACCCGCGCGCTGCCGTGGAGCCCGCCGACCGCCTGCTGCCCGCCGCAGCGCGCTGAACACTCAACTCTTGCAAAGTGATTGCCCATGAAAACTGCCCATGACCTCGTGGTGGCCGCCAAAGGCCAGATTCAGGAAGTGCCTCTGGACCAGGCCGAACAGGCGGTGCGCGAAGCCGACGTGCTGTTGGACGTGCGCGAAGCTGACGAGTTTTCCGCTGGCCACCTGCCCGGTGCCATCCATGTTTCGCGTGGCTTGCTGGAGTTCAAGCTCAGCAGCACCGAAGCCCTGAGCGCGCGCGACCTGAACGTGGTGCTGTATTGCAAGACCAGCGGCCGTGCCGCCCTGGCCGCAGCGGTGATGCATGAGATGGGTTACCTGCAAGTGCGCTCCATCGCCGGCGGTTTTGACGCCTGGGCCGCCAGCGGCAGGCCGGTGGCCAAGCCAGTGCAGCCCTCGTTCGAATGAACGCACGGCCGGGTCAGAACATGCTGCCGATTGCCGCGCAGGCCTGCACCGCGCTTGTGGCGCTGCTGCTGGCTGGCACTTCGGCGGCGGCACTGCCGCCCGCACGCCTGCGCCCACCCCTGGACGCCGCCGCTGCGGCCGCCCTTCAGGCCTACACCCAGGCGGCGGGCCACAAGGCCTTTGCCGTGGCGCCCGGCAGTGCCTGGGCTTGGGTGGCAGGTCAGGCCAGCCAGGAGGCCGCCATGCGCGAGGCCTTGGCCCGCTGCCAGGCCCGCACCCAGCTGCGCTGCCAGGCCCTGATGGACGGCACGAAATGGCTGTATGACGCCAAGACCTGGCCTCAGCAGTGGCGGCCCTATGTCAGTGACGAGCAGGCCAAGAAAGCGCCCGTCGGTGCCGCGCGCGGCCAGCGCCTGCCTGATCTGGCGTTCACCACGCCCACCGGTCAGCGCAGCGCGCTCTCTGAGCTGCGTGGCAAGGTGGTGCTGCTGCATTTCTGGGGTTCGTGGTGTACGCCGTGCCACAAGGAATTGCCCGAGTTGCAGGCCATGGCCAGGCAACTGGCGGCGCGCAAGGACATTGTCCTGGTGCTGATGCAGGTGCGCGAGCCCATCGCGGCGTCGCGCCAGTGGGCCCGCGAGCACGGCATCCGCCTGCCACTGCACGATTCGGGCGCCGATGCGAAAGAGAACACCTTCAAGCTGAACTCGGGCGCCCGCATGGCCGACCAGGTGCTGGCGCCGGAGTTCCCCAGCACCTATGTGCTGGACCGCAACGGCCTGGTGGTGTTCTCGCACAGGGGCGCCCTGGCAGGCTGGCCGGCCTATGCGCCCCTGCTGCGCGATCTGATGGGCAGCGCTACGGCGAAATAGCCGTGGCGGCGGGCCACATTTCGGGCCAACGGTGCGGCGGGATTCTGGCGAAATGAAGTCCTGAAGTGCCCAGCCCCACGGAAACATGATCCGCTACAACGAACACATCCAGCTCTCCAGCGCCGACCTTGCACTGTTCGCCACGCTCACGGGCCAGGATCTTCCGCAGCCGACGAGCATCGCGGAATACAACCGGCGCCTGCGGGTCGCAGCCAATGCCTGGCGGCAAGGCCATACGCAAGAGGAAAGCCTGCTGGTCGAGATCACCGAAGGCCTGCTGGTGGACGAGGGCGATGAGCCTCCGGTCGCCATGGCTGGCGAATCCTTGACAGAGTGTCATTGAGTCGCCCCATCGCCCCGGCCTGAAACTCTGTCGCATTCGCGACCCGGCACCCACGCGCGCGCGCCGTACCATCACCGAGCGCCACAGGCCTACTACCTTCAGGATCCACACCATGGCAACCTCCACCCATGCCCTCAGCGATTTGCCCGGCCTGGTGGGCCAGACCCTGGGGGTGAGCGAATGGCTGCTGATCGACCAGGCCCGCATCGACGCCTTTGCGCACGCCACCGGCGACCTGCAGTGGATACACGTGGACCCGGTGCGCGCGGCGGCCGGGCCCTTTGGCAGCACGGTGGCGCACGGCTTCCTCACGCTCTCGCTGCTGCCGCTGATGGGCGACCAGGCGCTGAACATCACTGGCACGCGCATGGCAGTGAACTACGGCCTGAACAAGGTGCGCTTTCCGGCCCCGGTGCCGGTGAACAGCCGCCTGCGCGGCCACTTCAAGCTCATTGCCTGCGAGGCGGTGGGCACGGCCCAGCAGCTCAGCTTCGAGGTCAGCATGGAGCGCGAAGGCAGCGACAGGCCGGTGTGCGTGGCCGAGTCGGTGTCGCGGCGCTACCCTTGAGTTTCCAGCACTGAGAAAGCTGCGTTCACCTGGCGTTCAGCTTTGGTGGGTATCGTGATGGCCAATCCACTAACCATCACCTTCATTGCACGCCATGAAGATCTCTCGCGACTGGGCCACGCCGCTCACCATCGGCGCTTTCGGGCTCATGGCCATCACCGGCATCCTGATGTTCTTCCACCTCGACAGCGGGCTGAACAAGACCGCGCACGAGTGGCTGGGCTGGCTGATGGTGGCCGGCGTGGCCGCCCATGCCAGCGCCAACTGGCTGGGCTTCAAGCGCTACTTTCTCTCCAGCCCCCAGGGCCGCAACATCCTGGCGGCCAGCGTGCTGGTGACCGCCGGCTCCTTCGTGTCGTTGTCAGCGGGTGGTGAGGGCGGTGGCTCGCCACCGCAACTGGCCATCAGGGCCGTGACCCAGGCGCCGCTGGCCCGTGTGGCACCGCTCACAGGGCGCACGGTGGAGCAGCTCATCGCCGAGCTGTCCGCAGCCGGCATCCAGGTGAGCGGTGGCGAGCAGAGTCTGGCCCAGGCCATCGGCGCTGACCGCGAACGCACGGGCAAGGCTCTGAAAGTGATGTTCCGCGGACCGGGGCCCTGAGGGCTGGTGGCTTGCTCCACGTCAAGCTCCTTGCGCTCGCGCAGATCAAACGCGCTGGCGCTGTGATATCCCTGTGAGCGTGGCGGTACCGTGTGGGTACCGCACGATTTCAGGAAGCCTTTGCCATGTGTGCCACCCCTGCTTCGGGCCGTGATGCGGCCACCCCCGACGATGCCAATGCGCGCGCCCGCCAGGCCGCAGAAAAGCTGGATGGCCAGCTGCATGCCGCTGCAGCCAAGCTGACCGGCGGCCTCTCGCCGCTGGCCATGGCCCTGGCCTGGACCGACTGGGCCTTGCACCTGGCCACGCAGCCCGCGCAGGCTACACGCTTGGCCGCCACGGCGCAGCAAGGCGCCTTGCAGTGGTGGGGTGCCACGCTGGGCCAAACCCCCACACCGGCCGGCGACAGCCGCTTTGCCGCGCCCGAATGGCAAGCCCGGCCCTGGGCTTCGCTGGCCCACGCCCAGCGCGCCACCGAGGCCTGGTGGCAGGACGCCACCGCTTTGCGCGGCATGAGCAAGCACCACCAGGAAATGGCGGGCTTCTACGCCAAGCAGACGCTGGAAGCCATGTCGCCCGCCAATGCCGGCCCCCTCAACCCCGAGGTGGCTGCCCGCACCCGTGAGCAAGGTGGCGCCAACCTGGCCCGGGGTTGGGCACAGGCGCTCGACGATTGGCGCCAGCAGCACGGTCTGGCGCCGCTGCAGCCCCTCACAGGCACCGCCTACACGCCCGGCGTGAACGTGGCGGTCACGCCAGGCCGCGTGGTGCACCGCAACCACCTGGTGGAGCTGATCCAGTACGGGCCGCAGACCACCACGGTGCAGGCCGAGCCCATCTTCATCGTGCCCTCGTGGATCATGAAGTACTACATCCTCGATCTCTCGCCCGAGAATTCTCTGGTGAGGTGGCTGGTGGGGCAGGGCCACACCGTGTTCATCCTGAGCTGGCGCAACCCGGACGAATCCGACGCCCTGCTGGGCATGGCCGACTACCTGGAGCAGGGCATCTTCGATGCGCTGGCCGCCATCGCGCGGCTGGTGCCCGGCCAGGCCGTGCATGCATGCGGCTACTGCTTGGGTGGCACCTTGTTGGGCATCGGTGCCGCAGCGCTGGCGCGGCCCGGCCAGGTGGCCAACGCGAAGCAACTGCCAGTGCTGGCCAGCGTCTCGCTGCTGGCCGCCGAGGTCGACTTCAAGGAGCCCGGCGAGATGGGGGTGCTCATTGACGAAGAGCAGGTGGCTCAACTCGAAGACCTGATGGCCGAGCGCGGCTTCCTCAGCGGCGGGCAGATGGGCGGCTCGTTCGCCTTTCTACATTCACGCGACCTGGTCTGGGCCCAGCGGCAGCGTAGCCTGTGGATGGGCGATCCAAACCAGCCCAATGACCTGATGGCCTGGAACGCCGACGCCACGCGCATGCCAGCGGTGATGCACAGCGAATACCTGCGCCGCTGCTACCTGCACAACGAGATCGCCGAGAGCCGCTTTCCAGTGGAGGGGCGGCCGGTGTCCATCGGCGACATCCGGCAGCCCATGTTCGTGGTGGGCACCGAGAAAGACCATGTCTCGCCCTGGCCCTCGGTGTACAAGATCCACCAGCTCACTGCGGCCGAGATCACCTTTGCGCTCACCAGCGGTGGCCACAATGCCGGCATCGTCAGCGAGCCCGGCCACCCGCGCCGCCACTACGCATTGCAAACCCGTGCCGCGAATGGCCCCTGGGTGAGCCCCGAAGCCTGGCGCCGCAGTGCGCCGCGCGTTGAGGGCTCTTGGTGGACAGCCTGGCACGCCTGGCTGCTGGCCCACGGCGAGGGCCGCAAGTTCAAGGCCGTGCCACTCACCGGGGGTTTGTGCGATGCCCCCGGCACCTATGTGCATGTCTGCTATCGCGACTGAAGGCGATCAGCGCAGCCACAAAAAAAACCCAGCCATGGCAGAACCAGGGCTGGGTTTGAACGGTACCTTGAGGCCAGTCCTGCGGAGGTACCGAGGAGACAAGCTTCAGGTCCTGCCAGGCTGGGCCTGGGCAGGATGTTCAGGCGTGTGCCTTAGGCGGCGCGACGCGACTTCGGGGCAGCTTGCTTCGAAGCGGCCACGGCTTGCGTGGTGATCGCTTGGAAGTTGGCTTCGGCCACGTCGGCGGCTTGCTTGGCAGCCTTGTGCACGCTGTCATACGCGTTGTTGGCAGCGGCCATGGCCGACTTCACCAGGGCCACAGCGTTTTCGCTGCCGGCGGGGGCGTTCTTGACGGCGGTGTCCACCAGGCCAGCGAACGACTTTTGCAGGTCGGCCACTTGCGACTCGGCCACCTTGGTGACTTCGGCGCCGGTGGCGGCAGCGATGTCATACAGGTGACGGCTGTAGGCGGCAGCCTTTTCGGCGGCGGGTTGGAGCAGGCCGGTTTGCAGGGCCAGCAGCTCTTGCGCGTCCTTGACCGACAGGGCCGCCTTGGTCGACTCGGCGGCTTCGCCCAGCGATGCCTTCGCAACTTGCAGGTTCAGCTCGACGAGCTTTTCCACGCCTTCGAAGGCCTTGTTGGTCAGACCAAACAGGGTTTCGAGGTTGGCCTTTTGAGCGGCGAGCACTTGTTCAGCAGTCAGCATGAGAATCTCCTAGAGGGGTTGATGAGGAACTACACCTGGCAGGCTTTATGTTGCACTGCACCATGACCCGAAGTATAGGCAAATGAACGGCGATTGCAAGTGTTTTGTTGCGCTGCAGCAATTGTTAGGGATCAAGTTCTAAATCGGCCCCAGGGTCACCTGGGTGTCACGAAGCTGGGGCTGTGCCGCCCTGGGCACAATGCCGCCAGCATGCACGCCAGCACCTACGACGAGTTCAGCCTGCCGCTGCCTCCTGGGCACCCCTTTCCCATGGGCAAGTACAGCTTGTTGCGCGCCCGAGTGCAGGCCGAGATGCCGCAGTTGCGCCTGCGGCCGGCACCCCAGGCCAGCGAGGGTGAACTGGCCCTGGCCCATGAGCCCAACTACGTCAGCTCGGTGAACGAGGGCCTGCTCAGCGCGGCCCAGCAGCGTGAGATCGGCTTCCCGTGGTCGCCCCGCATGGCCGAGCGCTCGCGGCGCTCAGTGGGTGCCACCATCCTTGCGGCGCGCGCCGCGCTGGCCGAGGGCGTGGCAGCCAGCCTGGCCGGTGGCACCCACCATGCGAGCGCCGACAAGGGCTCCGGCTACTGCGTGTTCAACGACGTGGCCGTGGCGGCGCGGCTGATGCAGGCCGAGTGGCACCGCCACCACCGCCAGTTGCTGCGGGTGCTGGTGGTGGATCTGGACGTGCACCAGGGCAATGGCACGGCCGCCATCTTTGCCGACGATCCCACGGTCTTCACCTTCTCCATGCACGGGGCGCGCAACTTCCCCTTCCGCAAGGTGGCCAGCAATCTGGATGTGGACCTGCCCGACGGCTGCGGCGATGCCGACTACCTGGCCGCGCTGGACACCGCCCTGGCGCAGGTCTGGGCGGCCCATGCGCAGACGCCTCCTGGCCTGGCCTTTTACCTGGCCGGCGCCGACCCGCACGAGGGCGACCGCCTGGGCCGCCTCCAGCTCAGCCATGCCGGCCTGGCCGAGCGCGACCGGCGCGTGCTGGCGGCTCTGTGCGAGCGCGGCATCCCGGTGGTGGTGAACATGGCCGGTGGCTACGGGCGCGACATCGCCACCACAGTGGAGGCGCATTGCCAGACCCTGGCCCAGGCCTGGCAGAGCTGGCAGGCTTGGCAATCAAAAGCAAGCACTTCGACTGCGTGATTGCCACATGGCGTGGCCATGGCCCGCGATGGAACAATGCACCGCATGACCGCTCGTGCACGCCCCGAGAGCCGCGAGGCCTACCGCCTCTACCGGCCCATCACCAGCCGCTGGATGGACAACGATCTCTACGGCCACATCAACAACGTTGTCTACTACAGCTTCTTCGACACCGCCGTGAACGGCTACCTGATCGAAGCCGGCGCGCTGGACATCCACGTTGGCGGGGTCATCGGCCTGGTGATCGAAACCCACTGCAACTACTTTGCGCCGCTGGCCTTTCCGCAGGCCATCGAGGCCGGATTGCGGGTGACCCACATGGGGTCGTCCAGCGTGCGTTACGAGGTGGGCTTGTTTGCCGCCGGCGAGCCTCTCAGCGCCGCCGCAGGCCACTTCGTGCACGTGTACGTGGACCGTGCCACGCGCCGCCCCGTGCCCCTGCCTGCCGCAATGCGCCAGGCCCTGTCTGCCCTGCAAGTCTGAACACCATGCGCCAGAACATCACCCCTGAGAGCACTGCGGCCGTCGACGCCGCCATCACCTCGCGCCGCTCCATGCGCGCCTTCCTGCCCACGCCGGTACCGCGCGAGACGCTGGCCCAGATCCTGGCCGTCTCGGCCCGTGCACCCTCGGGTACCAACACCCAGCCCTGGCAGGTGCATGTGCTCACCGGGGCCCCGCTGGCCGAGCTTTCGCGGCGCGTGCGCGCGGCGTTTGACGACCCCACCGAGCGTGCCAGCCACACCGAGGAATACACCTACTACCCGAACGAATGGGTCTCGCCCTTCATCGACCGGCGCCGCAAGGTGGGCTGGGATTTGTACAGCCTGCTGGGCATAGGCAAGGCCGACAAGGCCCGCATGCATGAGCAGCATGGCCGCAACTTTCATTTCTTTGACGCGCCGGTGGGCCTGATCTTCACGATAGACCGGGTGATGCAGCAGGGCAGCTGGCTTGACTACGGCATGTTCCTGCAGAACATCATGGTGGCCGCGCGTGCCCGCGGGTTGGACACCTGTCCCCAAGCCGCCTTCACCCAGTTCCACCGCGTGATCCGCGATTGCCTGAACCTGCCAGAGCAGCAGATGGTGGTGTGCGGCATGGCGCTGGGCTTTGCCGACCCGGCCGCCGTGGAGAACACCCTGGTGACCGAGCGCGAGCCGGTGAGCGCGTTTGCGCACTTTCATGACTGAGCACGCCGCACACGCCTTTGCCGGCCCCACCGTGGCCAGTGCGCCGGTGGAGTTCATGCTGTTCGGCCTGGTGCTGGTGGGGGTGGCGCTGTTCCATAACCACACGCTGCGCGTGGCGTTGCTGGGCGCGGTGGGCATCTCGCTCTACAAACTGCTGGCCTCGCCGTTCACCTCGGGCACCGGGCTGGCCGGCCTGGCGGGCCACCTGGGCCATGAGTGGGTGGTGCTGGCCAACTTGCTGCTGCTGCTGCTGGGCTTTGCGCTGCTGGCCAAGCACTTTGAAGACAGCCACGTGCCAGCCGCGCTGCCGCGCTGGCTGCCCGACGATTGGAAGGGCTGCCTGGCCCTGCTGGTGCTGGTGTTCGTGATGTCGGCCTTTCTGGACAACATCGCGGCGGCCATGATCGGCGGCGCCATCGCCCACACCGTCTTCAAGGGCAAGGTGCACGTGGGTTACCTGGCGGCCATCGTCGCGGCCTCCAACGGTGGCGGTGCCGGCAGCGTGGTGGGCGATACCACCACCACCATGATGTGGATCGCCGGCGTGGCACCCAAGGACGTGTTCGAGGCCTACATCGGCTCCAGCCTGGCCTTGTTCATCTTTGGCATTCCCGCCTCGCTGCAGCAGCAGGCCTTCTCACCCATCCAGAAGGACGAGACGCCAGGCCTGCACATCGACTGGGTGCGCGTGGGCGTGGTGGCCATCATCCTGGTGGCGGCCGTGGCGGTGAACGTGGTGGTCAACACACACTACAAGGCGATGTCCGACAGCTTCCCCTTCCTGGGGGTGGCGGTGTGGGTGGCCATTGCGCTCACCACACCGGCGCGCCGTCCCGACTGGTCACAACTGCCAGGGGCGCTCAAAGGCTCGGTTTTTCTGCTCTCGCTGGTGCTGTGTGCGTCGATGATGCCGGTGGAGCATTTGCCAGCGGCGTCCTGGTACTCGGCGCTGGGGCTGGGTTTCCTTTCGGCCGTGTTCGACAACATCCCGCTCACCGCGCTGGCCATCAAGCAGGGCGGCTACGACTGGGGCTTCCTGGCCTATGCGGTGGGCTTTGGCGGCTCGATGATCTGGTTCGGCTCCTCGGCTGGCGTGGCCCTTGCCAGCATGTACCCGCAGGCGCGCTCGGTGGGGGCCTGGGTGCGCCACGGCTGGTATGTGCCGGTGGCCTATGTGGCCGGCTTCATGCTGATGCTGGTCACCATCGGCTTTCACCCCGGTTCCATCACCCACTGAATCCTTCCAACGTGAACGCTTCCAAACGCCCCCGCGTGCTCGTGGCACGCCGCATCTTCCCCTCGGTGGTGGCCCGCCTGCGCGAGCACTTCGAGGTGGACACCCACGACAGCGACACCGCCCTCTCGCAGGCCGAGCTCATCGCCCGCCTGCAAGGCTGCCAGGGCGTGTTCGTGGCCGGCACCGAGCCCATCACCGGCGAGCTCATCGCAGCCTGCCCCGGCCTGAAGGCCGTGTGCTCCATGGCCGTGGGCTACAACAACATCGATGTGCCGGCCTGCACCGCGCGCGGTGTGCTGGTGAGCAACGCGCCCGGCGTGCTCACCGAAACCACTGCCGATTTCGGCTTCGCGCTGATGATGGCCACGGCCCGCCGCATCACCGAGAGCGAGCGCTACTTGCGCTGCGGCGAGTGGACCACCTGGCAGGTGGACCTGTTTGCCGGAGCCGACATCCACGGGGCGACGCTGGGCATCCTGGGCATGGGCCGCATCGGCCAGGCCATCGCCCGGCGCGGCGCGCTGGGCTTTGGCATGAAGCTGGCATACCACAACCGCAGCCGCCTCAGCGAGGCCGAAGAGGCCGAACTGGGTGCGCGCTACCTGAGCAAGGAAGCGTTGCTGCGCGAGGCAGACCACCTCGTCATCGTGGTGCCCTACAGCCCGGCCTCGCACCACCTGATAGGCGCTGCCGAACTGGCGCTGATGAAGCCCAGCGCCACGCTGACCAATGTGGCGCGCGGCGGCGTGGTAGACGACGCAGCCCTGGCCCGGGCGCTGCACGAGCGGCGCATTGCCGCCGCCGGGCTGGACGTGTACGAGGGCGAGCCGGCCGTGCACCCGGATCTGCTCACGGTGCCCAACGTGGTGCTCACGCCCCACATCGCCAGCGCGAGCGGCCCGACGCGCCTGGCCATGTGCGAGCTGGCGGCCAGCAACCTCATCGCTGCACTCATCGGCGGCACGCCGCCCACAGCGTTGAACTCGCAAGTACTTCAGCCCTGAAGGTGCCGGCGTATAGGCATCTTCGGCGCATCGCAGTCCGTCGTTGCTGAGCACCTGTCGTCATTCCCGCACCCTCGCCTCGTCATTCCCGCGAAGGCGGGAATCCTGGTTTTTCGACCTGTCGTGTGGCCCCGGCTGGCCACCTGGCGCGGGCACAGCCGAAGCCAAAGACATGGATTCCCGTTTTCACGGGAATGACGAAACCACCCTTTGCGGCCGGCTGCGATGCGCCGAGAACAGCCTATGAGCATAGGGCGGGGTTGTGTGTTCTGAACGCGAAGCTGAGGCGAGGGGCCAGGGGGTTTGGGGTCAGCGGCGCTTGCCGCCACCCAGCAGCGAGCCCAGGACGCCACGGATGATCTCGCGCCCCACGGCCGAGCCCACTGAGCGCATGGCCGAGCGGGCCGCCGATTCGGCCAGGCCCTCGCGGTGGCCGCCACGCGGCCCGGTGCTGCCGAACAGCACGCCGCCCAGCTGGCCCATCAGGCCGCCACCGGCGTCCTGGGCCTCGGCCGGTGCGCCAGCGGTGCCCACCGGGGGTGCATTGCGGGTGGCACCCACTGCCTCGTCGGCCATGGAGCCGCCGGCCCCGGCCGGGCCTGCCGCGCCCAGGTCCTGGGTGGTGGCGGCGCGGCCCTTCAAGCTCTCGTAGGCCGATTCGCGGTCCACGGTCTTCTCGTACACGCCGGCCACCAGCGAGTTGGCGATCAGGGCCTTGCGTTGCTCGGGCTTGATGGGGCCGATCTGGCTGCCCGGGGGCAGCACGAACACCCGCTCGGTGACCGAAGGGCGGCCCTTTTCGTCGAGGAAGCTGATCAGCGCTTCGCCCACGCCCAGCTCGGTGATGGCGGTGGCGATGTCCAGCCCCGGGTTGGCGCGCATGGTTTCGGCGGCGCTCTTCACCGCCTTCTGGTCGCGCGGGGTGAAGGCGCGCAGGGCGTGCTGCACCCGGTTGCCCAGCTGGCCCAGCACGGTGTCGGGCACGTCCAGCGGGTTCTGCGTCACAAAGTACACGCCCACGCCCTTGGAGCGCACCAGGCGCACGACCAGTTCAATGCGCTCCACCAGCGCGCTGGGGGCATCCTTGAACAGCAGATGGGCCTCGTCGAAGAAGAACACCAGCTTGGGCTTTTCGAGGTCGCCCACCTCGGGCAGCATCTCGAACAGCTCCGAGAGCATCCACAGCAAAAAGGTGGCGTACAGGCGAGGCGCGTTCATCAGCTTGTCGGCGCTGAGGATGTTGATCACCCCCTTGCCGTCCACGGTCTGCATGAAGTCGCCAATGTTGAGCATGGGCTCGCCGAAGAACTTGTCGGCGCCTTGCTCCTCGATCTGCAGCAGGCCGCGCTGGATGGCGCCGACGCTGGCGGAACTCACATTGCCGTATTCGGTCTGGAACTGGCTGCTGTTGTCGCCCACGTACTGCAGCATGGCGCGCAGGTCTTTGAGGTCCAGCAGGGCCAGGCCGTTGTCGTCGGCGATCTTGAAGACGAGGGCCAGCACGCCGGCCTGGGTGTCGTTCAGCGCCAGCATGCGCGTGAGCAGCAGCGGGCCCATGTCGCTCACGGTGGCGCGCACCGGGTGGCCAGCTTCGCCGAACACGTCCCACAGTGTGGCCGGGCAGGCCAGGGATTCGGGCGTGGGCAGGCCGCGCTCCTTCAGGATGCCGGCCAGCTTGGGCGAAATGCTGCCGGCCTGGGTGATGCCGGTGAGGTCGCCCTTGACGTCGGCCATGAACACCGGCACCCCCAGCTTGGAGAAGTTCTCGGCCAGGGTCTGCAGGGTGATGGTCTTGCCGGTGCCGGTGGCGCCGGTGATCAGGCCGTGGCGGTTGGCCAGGGCGGGCAGCAGGTGGCATTCAGCGGTGCCGTGTTGGGCTACCAGGATGGGCTCGGCCATGGTGATTCCTCGGTCGTGTGGGGTGCGGCGACAGTGCGCGACACAGTGAGGGCAGGGCGGCCCGGTAAAATCAGAGTCTATCCAGAATTTACACACGCCCTGGCTGCGGCGAGACGCAGGCCCGGTGCAGGAGAACGAATCGATGGCTGGGCATTCCAAATGGGCCAATATCCAACACCGCAAGGGTCGGCAGGACGAGAAGCGGGGCAAGGCCTGGACACGGGTGATCCGCGAGATCATGGTGGCCGCGCGCCTGGGCGGCGGTGATGTTTCCGCCAACCCGCGTTTGCGCCTGGCCGTGGAAAAGGCCAAGGCGGTGAACCTGCCGGTCGACACCGTCAAGCGCAACATCGACAAGGCCACCGGCAATCTCGAAGGCGTGAACTACGAGGAAATCCGTTACGAGGGTTATGGCATAGCCGGCGCGGCCATCATCGTCGACTGCATGACCGACAACCGCGTGCGCACCGTGGCCGAGATCCGCCACGCCTTCAGCAAGTACGGCGGCAACCTGGGCACCGAGGGCTCGGTGGCCTTCCAGTTCAAGCACTGCGGCCAGATGATCTTTGCCCCCGGCACCTCGGAAGACAAGGTGATGGAAGTGGCACTGGAGGCCGGCGCCGAGGACGTAGTTACCGATGACGACGGCGCCATCGAGGTGCTGAGCGCCGCGCCCGACTTTGAAGCCGTGAAGCACGCGCTGGAAGCCGCCGGACTCAAGCCCGAAGTGGCCGAGGTGACCTGGCGGCCCGAGAACAACATCGAACTCGCTGGCGAAGACGCCGCGCGCATGCAGAAGCTGCTGGACGTGATCGAAGACCTGGACGACGTGCAAGACGTCTTCCACAACGCGGAACTCTCCGAATGAATGTCCTGGTCATCGGCAACGGCGGCCGCGAACACGCCCTGGCCTGGAAGCTGGCCGCCAGCGAGCGTGTGCAGCACGTCTTCGTGGCGCCCGGCAACGGCGGCACGGCCCTGGACAAGCGGCTGACCAACATCGCCATCACCGACCCGCAAGCCCTGGCCGATTTCGCGGTCAAGGAGAAGGTGGGCCTGACTGTGGTCGGCCCCGAGGCGCCGCTCTCGCAAGGCGTGGTGGACATCTTCCGCGCCTGCGGCCTGCGCATCTTTGGCCCCACCAAGGCCGCCGCGCAACTGGAAAGCTCCAAGGCCTTCGCCAAGGCCTTCATGGAGCGCCACGGCATCCCCACCGCCGCCTACGGTACCTTCACCGACGCTGCGCTGGCCCATGCCTATGTGGACAAGATCGGCGCGCCCATCGTCGTCAAGGCCGACGGCCTGGCGGCGGGCAAGGGCGTGGTGGTGGCGATGAGCCTGGCCGAGGCCCACGAGGCGATAGCTTTCATGCTTGATGGCAGCTCGCTTGGTGTGCAGCACAACGCCGGTGGCGCGCGGGTGGTGATTGAAGAATTTCTGCAAGGCGAGGAAGCCAGCTTCATCGTGCTGTGCGACGGCAAGAACGTGCTGCCCCTGGCCACCAGCCAGGACCACAAGCGCATAGGCGACGGCGACACCGGGCCCAACACCGGCGGCATGGGCGCCTATTCACCGGCCCCGGTGGTCACACCCAACGTGCACGCGCGGGCCATGCACGAGATCATCCTGCCCACCATCGAAGGCATGGCCAAGGACGGCATCCCGTTCACCGGTTTTTTGTACGCCGGCCTGATGATCGACGCCCAGGGCAACCCCAAGACGCTGGAGTTCAACACCCGCATGGGCGACCCCGAGACCCAGCCCATCCTGATGCGGCTCAAGAGCGACCTGGTGGACGTGATGCTGCATGCCACCGACGGCACGCTCGATCGGTGCGAACTGGTCTGGGACCGCCGCGTGGCGCTGGGCGTGGTGATGGCCGCCGGCAACTACCCTGGCACGCCGCGCAAGGGCGACGTGATCACCGGCCTGCCAGCCGACGCAGCGGGCACCGAAGACGCCGTGGTCTTCCACGCCGGTACCACGGCGCTGAATGGCCAGACGGTGACCAGCGGTGGCCGCGTGCTGTGTGTGACGGCGCTGGGCGAAACCACCAAGACCGCCCAGCAACGCGCCTACGAGGCGCTCAAGCCCATCCGCTTCGAGGGCGCGCAGTGGCGCACCGACATTGGCCACCGTGCCATCAAGCGCTGAGCCTGCGTTGACGGCCTACCAGCCCAGCGTTGTCACCGAGCGCCTGCCCAAGCCCAGGGGCAGCCGCCTGGCCGCTGCCTTGCTGCGCCTGGGCGGCTGGGAGATCGTGTTCGACGGCCTGCCGGCCCGCCAGGGCGTGCTGATCGGCTACCCCCACACCTCGAACTGGGACTTTGTGCTGGGCATGCTCACCAAGTGGGCGCTGGGCCTGCAGGTGAGCTTCTGGGGCAAGGACAGCCTGTTCAAGATCCCGCTGTTCGGCACCTGGCTGCGCTGGTTGGGTGGCGTGCCGGTGGACCGCAGCAACTCGCGCGGCATCGTGGGCGCCATGGTCGAGCACATCAAGCAGGCCAAGGCGCAAGATGATTTCTTCTGGCTCGCCCTTTCGCCCGAGGGCACGCGCCGCTACCTCACGCACTGGCGCACCGGCTTCTACCAGCTCGCACGGGGGGCCGATGTGCCGCTGGGCCTGGTGTTCTTCGATTACGGCCGCAAGCGCGTCGGCGTGAGCCCGTTCTTCCGGCTCACTGGCAACGCCCAGGCCGACATGGCGGCCATCGAGGCCGCCTACGCGGGTGTCATCGGCAAGCGGCCGCAGCAGGCCGCTCCCATCCAATTCAAACAGGGCTGAAAGCCATGGACATACAAGCACTGCGCCAATACTTCCTGGGCCTGCAAGAGCGCATCGTCAACGCCGCCGGCGAACTTGACGGCCAGCCTTTTCTCACCGATGCCTGGCAGCGCCCGGCCGGCGGCAAGCTCGAAGGCGATGGCATCACCCGTTTGATCGAGAACAGCCACTTGCTGGAGCGTGGCGGCTGCAACTTCAGCCATGTGAAGGGCCAGGCGCTGCCGCCGTCGGCCACCGCCCACCGGCCAGAACTGGCGGGCGCGCCGTTTGAAGCCATGGGCGTGTCGCTGGTCTTCCACCCCCGCAACCCCTATGTGCCCACAGTGCACATGAACGTGCGCTGCTTTGCCGCACTGCCTGCGGGCCGCGAGCCGGTGGTGTGGTTTGGCGGCGGCATGGACCTCACGCCCTACTACGGCATAGAAGAAGACGCCCAGCACTTTCACCGCGTCTGCAGGCATGTGCTCTCGCCCTGGGCCGGTCTGCATGCGCGCTTCAAGCCCTGGTGCGACGAATACTTCTTCCTCAAGCATCGCAACGAGCCGCGCGGCGTGGGCGGCATCTTCTTCGACGATTTCAATGAGTTGGGTTTCGAGCAGAGCTTTGCGATGACGCGCGCTGTGGGCGATGCCTTCCTCGCGGCCTATGTGCCCATCGCAGAGAAGCGTCGCCACATGCCTTACGGCGAGCGCGAGCGTGAATTCCAGGCCTACCGCCGTGGCCGCTACGTGGAGTTCAACCTGGTGTTCGACCGCGGCACCTTGTTCGGCCTGCAATCGGGTGGCCGCACCGAGGCCATCCTGATGTCCATGCCGCCGGTGGTGAACTGGCGCTACCAGTGGGTGCCCGAGCCCGGCACGCCCGAGGCCAGGCTGTACAGCGATTTCCTGCGCCCGCGCGAGTGGGCTGACGAGGTCTTGTGAGGGGCGGGCTGCGGCGCATAGGTCTTTTTGGCGGCAGCTTCAACCCGCCGCATCTGGCGCACCTGGCTCTGGCCAGGCTGGCCCGCGATGAACTGCAACTGCAGCAGGTGCGCTGGCTGCCCGCTGGTCAGCCCTGGCAGAAGCCTGCCGGCAGCCTGGCGCCGGGCGAGCACCGCGCCGCGATGGCGTGCCTGCTGGCACAGGACGACACAGATTTCGTCGTCGACACGCGCGAGATTGAGCGCCAAGGCCCCAGCTACACAATAGACACGGTGCGCGAGTTGAGGGCCGAGCAACCGGGCGCCGAAATCGTGCTCATCATCGGGCAAGACCAGTACGCCAACCTGGACACCTGGCGCGATGCGGCACAATTGCGCTCCCTCGTGACCCTGGCTGTGGCGGCGCGCAATGGCCGCCAACCCGCCCCACCCGCCGCCTGGGCCCACATTCCCCACCGCCTGGTGCTGCTGCCGCTGCCCCCCATGGCGATCAGCGCCACCGACATCCGCCAGCGCATTGCCCAGCAGCAGCCCATAGCGGCGCTGGTCGGCAAGGCCGTGGCAGGCTATATTGACCAACACCTCCTCTACCGGGTGCCCCCCGGACACTGAATGGACATCCGCAAACTCCAACGCGCCATCGTCGATGGTCTCGAAGACGTCAAGGCCCAAGACATTGTGGTCTTCAACACCGAGCACCTCTCGCCGCTGTTTGAGCGGGTGATCATCGCTTCGGGCACCAGCAATCGGCAGACCAAGGCACTCGCATCGAGCGTGCGCGTGGCGGTCAAGTCCTCGGGCCAGCAGGTGCTGCGCTGTGAGGGTGAAGACAACGGCGAGTGGATCATCGTGGACTGCGGCGCCGCCGTGGCTCACATCATGCAGCCCGCCATCCGCGACTACTACCGCCTGGAAGAAATCTGGGGTGGCAAGGTGGTGAAGATGAAGCTGGGAGAGGGCAAGGGCGGGCTGGTGAAGGCTTCGGAAGAAGACCAGGACGCACCGCCGGCCAAGAAGGCTGCTGCGAAAACTGCTGCCAAGAAGGCCGCTCCGCGCAAGGCGGCCACCGCCAGCTCGGGCGCCGGCAAGGCCGCCCTGGCCGGTGCCAAGCCGGCCAAGAAGTCTGCTGAAAAGGCACCCGCCGCAAAGAAGGGCAGCGCCCCGCGCAAGGTCACTGTGGGCACGGCGGCCACCGCCAAGCCCGCCGCCGCCCGCAAGACGGCCGGCAAGGCCCCGGTGAAGACCACCACCGGCGGCAAAGCGCCCGCCAAGAAGGCCGCGATCAAGACCATCGTCGTCAAGCCGCCGATGAAGAAGACCACGGGCAAGAAGTTGGCTGCCGCGCCCAAGCGCGGTCGTTGAGCGTATTCCCGGCCCATGTCGCGCTCAGCGTTCGCGGCAGAAGCAGGTGCATCCGTCCTTTCGTCATTCCCGCGCAGGCGGGAATCCAGTGCCCGCCAGAACATGGATTCCCGCCTGCACGGGAATGACGGGGTTGATGATTCGGCGCGCTTGGCTGCTCATGAGCGGCCGTTGATTTTCTGCGCTGAGCGAGTGCAGGCTGCTTTCCCATGCGCTTGGTGATCGCCGCAGTGGGCCAGCGCCAGCCCGCTTGGGCTGACGCGGCCTTTGAGGACTTTGCCAAGCGCTTCCCGGCCGACATGAAGCTGGAACTCAAGGCCGTGAAGGCCGAACCGCGGGGTTCCAAGACGCATGAGCAATTGATGGCCGCTGAAGCGCAGCGGCTGGAAGCCGCTGAGCCCAAGGGCGCCCGCCGAGTGCTGCTGGACGAGAGGGGCACGCGCCTCACCACCGCCGAACTGGCCAAGCGCTTTGAGTTCTGGCTGGGCGATGGCCGCGACCTGGTGTTCCTGATCGGCGGGCCCGATGGCCTGGACGCGCAGCTCAAGACCACGGCCGACGAGAGCCTGCGCCTGTCCGATCTCACGCTGCCCCATGCCTTCGTGCGCGTGCTGCTGGCCGAGGCGCTGTACCGCGCCTGGTCGTTGCGCAACGGGCACCCCTACCACCGCGAATGAGTCGCTACCCTTTCCCGATGTGCCTGCGGGCCGAGCGCCGGGCCGCTCCCAAGCCGGCCCGCATCCCCTTGGGGGATCGTCCGGCGTACTCGGCGGGCGAGGGGTTGTCATGACTCACGATTTCATCTACCTCGCCTCGCAAAGCCCGCGCCGCCGCCAGTTGCTGGACCAACTCGGCGTCAAGCACGAACTGCTGCTGCCCGGGCCCGAGGAAGACGCCGAAGCGCTGGAGCATGAGCGTGCCGGTGAGCTGCCGCTGGCCTATGTGGAGCGGGTGACGCGCGCCAAACTTGATGCGGCGCGTGCACGCCTGAAGCAGCGTGGTCTGCCGCCGGCGCCGGTGCTGTGCTCGGACACCACCGTGGCGCTGGGGAGGCGCATCCTGGGCAAGCCCGTGGACGCCGCCGATGCCACCGCCACGCTCACAGCGTTGTCGGGCCACACGCACCGTGTGCTCACGGCGGTGGCGCTGTGGGACGGCAGCCGCAGCCACTTGAAAGTGAGCGTTTCGCGCGTGCATTTCGCCGACATCCCGCCCGCCACCATCGCCGCCTATGTGGCCAGCGGCGAGCCCTTTGGCAAGGCCGGCGCCTATGCCATCCAGAGCGCTTTGGCCGGGTGGATCCCTCGGATCGAAGGCAGCTACTCCGGTATCATGGGTTTGCCCCTACACGAGACAACCCAGCTGCTGCAACAGGCCCGCGTGCGCTTCTGACAGCCTGCACCACGCCACCGGCCGGGTCGCAAACCAAGACCCCCGCCGCACATGCATGACATCCTGATCAACTGGGCCCCACAGGAGACCCGCATCGCCATCATCGAGAACGGCGCCGTGCAGGAGCTGCACCTGGAGCGCTCGCTGGAGCGTGGCCTGGTGGGCAATGTCTATCTCGGCAAGGTGGCCCGCGTGCTGCCCGGCATGCAAAGCGCCTTCATCGATATCGGCCTGGAGCGCGCCGCCTTTTTGCACGTGGCCGATCTGCACACCAGCGGCTACAACGGCCGCAGTGACGTGACGCCACCCACGCCCATCGAGAAGCAGGTGTTCGAGGGCCAGACCCTCACCGTGCAGGTCATCAAGGACCCCATCGGCACCAAGGGCGCACGGCTGTCGACCCAGGTGAGCATCGCCGGGCGCATGCTGGTCTACCTGCCGCAGGACAACCACATCGGCATCTCGCAAAAGATAGGCTCGCCCGAAACCCGAGAGCTGCTGCGCGCCCGCATGCAGGTGCTGGTGGGCAAGCCGGAAGAGGGCGGCGGCGGTGGTTTCATCCTGCGCACCAATGCCGAAGAGGCCACCGACGCCGAACTGGCTGACGACATCGCCTACCTGCGCAAGACCTGGGCGCAAATACGCCAGCGCTCGCTGGCCCTGCCGCCGGGCTCCATCCTGCACCAGGACCTGAGCCTGGCCGAGCGCGTGCTGCGCGACATGGCCACCGAGCAGACCCAGACCATCCGCATCGACTCGAAGATGCAGTTTGACCAGCTCAAGGCCTTTGGCGCGGCCTACACGCCCACGGCCATCGCCAAGCTGGAGCACTACAAGGGCGAGCGCCCAATCTTCGATCTGTTCAGCGTGGAAGAAGAGATCGCCAAGGCGCTGGCCAGGCGCGTGGATCTCAAATCAGGTGGCTACCTCATCATCGATCAGACCGAGGCCCTGACCACGGTGGACGTGAACACCGGCGGCTACGTGGGTGCGCGCAACTTCGACGACACCATCTTCAAGACCAACCTGGAGGCCTCGCTGGCCATTGCGCGCCAGCTGCGGCTGCGCAACCTGGGCGGCATCATCATTGTTGATTTCATCGACATGGCGCGCGAGGAACACCAGCAGGCCGTGCTGGCCGAGTTTCGCAAGCAGCTTGCCAAGGACCGCACCAAGATCACCGTCAGCGGATTCACCCAGCTGGGCCTGGTGGAGATGACGCGCAAGCGCACCCGCGAGAGCCTGGCCCATGTGCTGTGCCAGCCTTGCCCCACCTGCGACGGGCGCGGCCAAGTGAAGACCGCGCGCAGCGTCTGTTACGACATCCTGCGCGAGATATTGCGCGAGGCGCGCCAGTTCGACCCCAAGGAGTTCCGGGTGCTGGCCAGCCCCGGCGTGGTCGAGATGCTGCTGGACGAAGAAAGCTCGCACCTGGCCGATCTCTCGGCCTTCATCGGCAAGCCCATCTCGCTCTCGGCCGAGGGTGCGATGAACCCTGAGCAGTACGACATCGTGCTGCTTTGATTTCCACGATCCATGGGGCTACACCCGGTGTGAGGCACCGGTGATTTGCAGTAGGCTCACGGCCTTGCAAGCGCTTTCAGAGCTGCTTGCCCACTAGCCCATGGTGAGCCTGATGCTTCGTCCCGCCTTCTCAAGAACGCCCCCGCCGTCATTCCCGCGCAGGCGGGAATCCAGGCTGTGGCAGTTCGTGGATTCCCGCCTTCGCGGGAATGACGCAAAGGGAGTCGGGAATGACGAAAGGGGTGGCGGGAATGACAAGAAGAGGCTTGGGACGCTCAGAACGGCGGTGCTTCTTGTCCTGTCCTTTATAGCGGCGGCGGCCACGGCCCAGGCGCCCGGCATCGAACAGCGCATCACTGCGCTGATGCAGCAGATGACGCTGGAGGAGAAGATCGGCCAGCTCAACATCCTCTCGGGCGAGACCCAAGCCACGGGCCCGGTCACCTTCCGGGGCGACCATGCCACCGAGATCCGCGCCGGGCGCACGGGTTCGATGCTGAACGTGGTGGGCACCAATTCCACCCGCCAGTACCAGCAGCAGGCCATGCAGTCGCGGCTGAAGATCCCGCTGCTGTTCGGGCAGGATGTGATTCATGGCTACCTCACCACCTTTCCCATCCCGCTGGCCGAGGCGGCGAGCTGGGATTTGCCGGCCATCCAGCGCTCGGCCCGTGTGGCGGCCACCGAGGCGGCCTCGGCCGGCATCCACTGGACGTTTGCGCCCATGGTGGACATTGCCCGCGACCCGCGCTGGGGCCGGGTGATGGAGGGCGCCGGCGAAGACACCTATCTGGGTTCGCGCATCGCCGAGGCGCGGGTGCATGGGTTTCAGGGCGCCAAGCTGGGCGACCTCGACGTCATCATGGCCTGCGCCAAGCACTTCGCGGCCTATGGTGCGGCGGTGGGCGGGCGCGACTACAACTCGGTGGACATGAGCGAGCGCCAGTTGCTGGAAACCTATCTGCCGCCCTTCAAGGCCGCAGCCGATGCCGGCGCCGCCACCTTCATGAACTCGTTCAACGACCTGAACGGCGTGCCCGCCACCGGCAACAAGCACCTGCAGCGCGACATCCTCAAAGGGGCATGGGGTTTCAGCGGCTTCGTGGTGTCGGACTGGGGCTCGATGGGCGAGATGGTGAACCATGGCTATGTGGCTGACGAGAAGGCGGCGGCCAAGGCGTCCATCGTGGCCGGCTCGGACATGGACATGGAGAGCCGGGTCTACAGCAAGCACCTGGCGGCCCTGGTGAACGAGGGCCAGGTGCCCATCGCCCAGGTGGACGACGCGGTGCGCCGCGTGCTGCGCAAGAAGTTCGAGCTGGGTCTGTTTGACGACCCGTATCGTTTCAGCGATGCCGCGCGCGAGAAGGCCACGCTGGGCAAGCCCGAATTCCGCCAGGCCGCGCGCGAGATGGCGGCCAAGAGCATCGTGCTGCTCAAGAGCGACGGCAAGACGCTGCCGCTCTCGCCCAAGCTGAAGACCATCGCCTTCATCGGCCCGATGGTGAAACCCATCAAGGGCAACCGCGGCGGCTGGGCCGTCTCGGTGCCGGGGTATGACACGGATTCGCAGATCGTCTCGCAATGGCAGGGCCTGGCCGAGCGCGCCCAGTCCCACGGCACGCGCCTGCTCTACGCCAAGGGTGCCGAGATGATGGGCAGCGACCGCAGCGGCTTTGCCGAGGCGGTGCGTGTGGCCCGCCAGGCCGATGTGGTGGTGGTGAGCGTGGGCGAGAGCTGGGACTGGAGCGCCGAAGCCAAGAGCCGCAGCGACATCGGCCTGCCCGGCGTGCAGGAAGACCTGGTGAAGGCGCTGCACGCCACCGGCAAACCGCTGGTGGTGCTGCTGAACGCCGGCCGGCCCATGGTGTTCAACTGGATTGCCGACCACGTGCCCAACCTGGCCTACACGTGGTGGCTGGGCAGCGAGGCCGGCCATGCCATTGCCGACGTGCTGTGGGGCGACCACAACCCCTCGGCGCGCCTGCCCATCAGCTTTCCGCGCAGCGTGGGCCAGATCCCCGTCTACTACAACCACTACAACACGGGCCGCCCGGCTGTGGACGGCAAGCAGGAGAACTTCAAGAGCGGCTACATCGATTCACCCAACGCGCCGCGCTTCGCCTTTGGCCATGGCCTGAGCTATACGAAGTTTGCCTACAGCGGGCTGAAGCTGAGCCAGACCAAGCTGCACGCAGGCGACACCCTGAACGTGAGCCTGCAGGTGACCAACACCGGCCAACGCGCGGGCGACGAGGTGGTGCAGCTTTACCTGCGCGACAAGGTGGCCTCGGTGGTGCGGCCGGTGAAGGAGCTGAAGGACTTCCGCAAGCTGCACCTGGCACCTGGCGAGAGCAAGACGCTGAGCTTCCAGGTCGACCGTGAGAAGCTCTCGTTCTTCAACGACCAGCTGCAGTGGGGCGCCGAGCCAGGTGACTTCGACCTGATGGTGGGCGCGGCGTCGGACGACATCCGGCTGTTCGCCGAATTCGAGCTGTTGGACTGAGGGTGGGCATGCGCATGCGTTGGGCCCTGGGCCTGTGGCTGGCGCTGTGGCCCTGGCTGGTGTCGGCCCAGGCCTTGCTGACCCATGTGGACCAGCGCCAGAGCACCTCGCTGGACGGTGACTGGCATGCCATCGTTGATCCTTACGAAACCGGCTACTACAACTACCGGCGCCAGCCCTATGACGCGCAGCCGGGCGGCTCCACTGCGGCCTTCTATCAAGACCATCACGCGCAGGACAAGCAAGAGCTGGTGGAGTACGACTTTTCCGCCTCACCCACGCTGAAAGTGCCTGGCGACTGGAACACCCAGAGCGAGCGCTTGTTCTACTACGAGGGCACGCTGTGGTTGCAGCGGCGCTTCGAGGCACAGGCGGCCGATACGCAACGCCGACGCTTCCTGCACTTTGGGGCGGTGAACCACAGGGCCGATGTCTGGCTCAACGGCCACAAGCTGGGCACCCATGTGGGTGGTTTCACGCCGTTCAACTTCGAGGTCACGGCGCTGCTCAGGCTGGGCACCAACAGTCTGGTGGTGAAGGTGGACAACACCCGCCACGCCGATGCCGTGCCCACGCTCAGCACCGATTGGTGGAACTACGGCGGCATCACGCGCGAGGTGAGGTTGATCGACGAGCCTCAGGTCTTCGTTCAGGATTTCGCGCTGCAGCTGAAGAAGGGCAGCCTGCGCACGCTGGCGGGTTTTGTGCAGCTGAGCGGTGCCAGGCCGGGCGAGGCCGTGACATTGCAGGTGGCCGAGCTGGGCCTGAGCCGCTCTGCGGTGGTGAACGATGCCGGCCTGGCGGCGTTTGAGTTCGAGGCCCCCACCACGCTGCAACGCTGGTCGCCACGCTCGCCCAGGCTCTACGAGGTGACGGTGACCACAGCCCACCAGAGCTTGCGCGACAGGGTGGGCTTTCGCAGCATCGAAGTGCGCGGCGGCGAGATCTTGCTCAATGGCGAGCCACAGTACCTGCGCGGCATCTCCATCCACGAAGAAAACCCGCGGCGCGGTGGCCGTGCCCACAGCGCCGCAGACGCCGCCCAGGCCCTGGGCTGGGCGCTGGAGCTGGGCTGCAATTTTGTGCGGTTGGCGCACTACCCGCACAACGAGCACATGCTGCGCCTGGCCGACCAACTGGGGCTGATGGTGTGGGAGGAGATACCCGTCTACTGGACCATCGCCTTCGACAACCCGGCCACGCTGGCCAACGCCAGGCAGCAACTGAGCGAGATGATGGTGCGTGACCGCAACCGCGCCTCGGTGGTGATCTGGTCGGTGGCCAACGAGACGCCGCCGGGCGCGTCGCGCAATGCCTTTCTGGGCGAGCTGGTGCGCCACGCGCGCAGCCTGGATGACACCCGTTTGCTTAGCGCTGCGCTGGAAACCCATGACGAGCAGGGTGTGACGGTGGTGGACGACAGCCTGGGTGCGCAGCTCGACGTGGTGGCCTTCAACCAGTACCGTGGCTGGTACGGCGGCAGCCTGCACGATGCCCCGCAAGCGCGCTGGGCGGTGCGCTACGACAAGCCGGTGATCATTTCCGAGTTCGGCGGCGACGCGCTGCAAGGCCTGCATGGCTCGCGCGACGAGCGCTGGACCGAGGAGTATCAGGAGTATCTGTACCAGCAGAACCTGCGCATGATCGAGCGCATACCGAACGTGCGTGGCATGAGCCCCTGGATACTGGCGGACTTCCGCTCACCCCGGCGTGTGTTGCCTGGCATCCAGGACGGCTACAACCGCAAGGGCCTGATCTCCAGCCAGGGCCTGAAGAAGCAGGCCTTCTTCACGCTGCGCGAGTTCTACCGGGGCAAACAGGCGCAGTACCGCTGAACGGCCTGCTGGCGTGGCTCAGGCCACTTCGTGGCCGGCGGCGGCGGTCCAGATGCGGTACCAGTCCTGGGCGCTCAGGCGCAGGTTCAGCGCGGCCTGCGCTTCGTCCAGGGCTTCGATGCGGTGTGAGCCGATCACCGGCACCGGCCGGCAGGGCAGGCGCATCAGCCACGCCAGGGCCAGGGTGGTGAGGCTCACGCCATGCTGGCCTGCCACCTCGCCCATGATCCAGCGCAGCTTTTGCGCATGCTCATCCTGACGGGTGTACAGGGCGCCTCCGGCCAGCGGCGACCAGATCATCGGCGCCACGCGCAGGCGCTGGGCCTGGTCGAAGGTGCCGTCGTGGATGGGCTCCAGGTGCAGCGGCGAGCACTCCACCTGGTTGGTGGCCAGCGCGATGCGGCTGTGCAGCAGCTCGAACTGCGCGGGTGTGAAGTTGGAGACGCCGAAGTTCAGCACTTTGCCGTCGCGTCGAAGCTGCTCAAAGCAGGCCGCGAGTTCGTCGGCCTCCAGCAGCGCATCGGGGCGGTGGATGAGCAACAGGTCCAAGTGGTCGGTGCGCAAGGACTTGAGCGAGTTTTCCACCGAGGCCTGCACATGCGCCGCCGAGGTGTCGTAGTGCTTGATGGCATTGCCGGGGCGCGCCGGGGTGACGAGCTGGATGCCGCACTTGCTCACCAGCTGCATGCGCTCGCGCAGGCCGCTGGCCAGGGCCAGCGCCTCGCCAAACAGTGCCTCCACCTGATAGCCGCCGTAGATGTCGGCATGGTCAAAGCTGCTGAAGCCGCGTTCCAGGCAGGCGTTGATCCAGACCAGACGCTGCTGGGCGTTCATCTGCCACCCGGCCATGCGCCAGGCGCCGGCCACGATGGGGGAGAGCTTCAGTTCGGTCATCGTGTTCACGGCTTGGCTCGGGGCAACCGGCCCATCAGGAAGAACTCGTCATTGGGCCGCATGGCAATCACATTGGCCATGCGATTGGAAAGGCCGAAGAAGGCGGTGATGGCGGCGATGTCCCACACGTCTTCGTCGCTGAAGCCCTGGGCGTGCAGCGCGGCGTAGTCGGCTCCGTCCACTTCATTGGAGTGCAGGCAGACCTTCATTGCGAAATCGAGCATGGCCCTCTGGCGCGGGGTGATGTCGGCCTTGCGGTAGTTCACCGCCAGTTGGTCGGCGATCAGTGGCTTCTTCTCGTACACGCGCAGGATGGCGCCGTGCGCCACCACGCAATACAGGCACTGGTTGGCGCCCGAGGTGGCCACGATGATCATCTCGCGCTCGCCCTTGCTCAGGCCCGAGTCTTTGAGCAGCAGCGCGTCGTGGTAGGCCATGAAGGCGCGCAGCTCATCGGGCCGGTGCGCCAGCGCCAGGAACACGTTGGGCACGAAGCCGGCCTTTTCCTGCACGGCCACGATGCGCTCGCGCAGGTCGGCAGGCAACTCGTCCAGCGTGGGGATGGGGAAGCGGCTGATGGCGGGGGTGGTGCTCATGGTGTCTCCGGCTCTGGTCTGGTTGCTTGGGGCGGCTGATCAGCTGCGGAACTGCATGGCGTGCAGCCGGGCGTAGAGGCCGCCTGCGGCCAGCAGCTCGCGGTGCGGGCCCTGCTCGACGATGCGGCCGGCGTCCATCACCACGATGCGGTCGGCCCGCTCGATGGTGGCCAGGCGGTGGGCGATGACCAGGGTGGTGCGGCCCTGCATCAGCCGGTCCAGCGCCTGCTGCACCAGGTGCTCGCTCTCGGCGTCGAGCGCCGAGGTGGCTTCATCCAGGATCAGGATGGACGCGTCTTTGTAGATGGCGCGGGCGATGGCCAGGCGCTGGCGCTGGCCGCCCGAGAGCTGGTTGCCGTTGTGGCCCACGGGGGTGTCCAGGCCTTGCGGCAGGGCCTGCACGAAGTCGAGCAGGTTGGCGCCTTGCAGCGCGCTGCGCACGCGGGCCAGGTCGGGTTCGGCGCCCAGGGCCACGTTGGCGGCCACGCTGTCGTTGAACAGCACCACGTCCTGGCTCACCAGGGCGAACTGCTGGCGCAGGGAATCGACCTGCCAGTCTTGCAATGGCACGCCGTCCAGCAGCACCTGGCCTTCGGTGGGCTCGATGAAGCGGGGCAGCAAATGCACCAGCGACGATTTGCCCGCACCCGAGGGGCCGACCAGGGCCACCGTCTGGCCGGCGGGCACGTCCAGCGTCACGTCGTCCAGCGCGGGCAACTGGTCGTCCTTGTAGCGCAGGCTCACCCGCTGCAGTTGCAGGGCGCCCTGCGCCTTGGGCTGCGTGTGGCTGCCGCTTTGTTCCAGGGGGTTGGTCTCGATCAGGTCCAGGCAGCGTTCCAGTGAAGACATGCCCCGGGCGATGGGGGCCATCACGTCGGTCAGGTGCTTGATGGGGGTGATCAGCATCAGCATGGCGGTGATGAAGGAGATGAAGTCGCCCGCGGTGGCCTGGCTGCTGCGGCTTTGCCACAGGGCTGCCACCACCACCATGGACAGTGCGAACGAGGCCAACACCTGGGTGAGCGGGGTGATCGCCGCACCGGCCGCCACCGATTTCATCAGGATGCGCCGCAGCGACAGGTTGCTGCTGTCGAAGCGGGCGGTTTGCCCCTCCGATGCGCCGTGCAGCCTGACGATGCGCCACGCCAGGACGTTTTCCTCCATCACATAGGCCAGGTCATCGGTGGCCTTCTGGCCGGCATCGGTCAGGCGGCGCAGGCGCTTGCTGGCGGTGCGCATCACCCAACCGGTGGTTGGCACCATCACCAGCACCAGCAAGGTCAGTCGCCAGTTCTGCAGCAACAGCGAGACCAGCAGGCCCGCCAAGGTCAGCGAGTCTTTCAGCAAGGTGTTGACGGCCGAGGTGATCAACTGGGCACCGTTCTGCACCTCGTAGACCACGGTATTGGTCAGGTTGCTGGCGTTGTACTTGCTGAACAGGCCTGGGGCCGCACGTTGCAACTGGCTGAACATGGCCCGGCGCAGGGCGATCACCGACTGGCTGGTGGACCATGCCAGGGCATATTGGGCCGTGAACGTGGCCAGGCCTCTGGCCACGAACACCCCCACGATGACCAACGGAATCAGCCAGTAGGGGATGGCCTGGTCCCGGAACCCTTGGTCGATCAGCGGCTTCATGAGCTTGGCTGTCATGACCTCGGTCCCGGCGATCACCAGCGAGGCTGCCACCGCCACGGCCCACGCAGAGCGGCCACCCCTGAAATAGGGTGCCAGGCGGGCGGCGCGTTGTCGGATGGAGGTCATGGGCGGGCGTGCTACTTCAGGTTGCAATGGATTATCGGTGTGCCTGCCTACAATCTGCCCGGGCGGTGCACTGATGCACGGAACCAACGGAATGCTGATGACACTATCCCTGTCTATGTGGAAACGACGTGAATGGCTGGGCGCTGCGGGTGCCCTGGGTGCGGCGGGCCTCGGTTTGCCGGCGTGGTCACAGTTCAGGGTCGAGATCTCGGGCATAGGCGCCACGCAGCTGCCCATCGCGCTGCTGCGCTTCAAGGGCGAGGAGGGCGCGGCGCCGCAATCGGTCTCGGGCATCGCGCGGGCCGATCTGGAGCGCAGCGGGCATTTCCGCTTCATCGACACCCCGCTGGCCATCGACGAAACCGGCTCGCCCGGTTACCCCGATCTGCGCACTCGCGGCGTGGATGCGCTGGTGGCAGGCTCGCTCACCAAGCTGGCCGACGGCCGCTTCGATGTGCGCTACAAGCTGTGGGACGTGGTGAAGGGCACCGACCAGGGTGGCCAGAGCATGGTGGTGCCGGTGGCCGATGTGCGCCTGGCGGCGCACCGCGTTGCCGATGCCATCTACGAGAAACTCACCGGCGACAAGGGCGTGTTTTCCACCCGCATCGCCTACGTCACCAGGGGCGGTGGCCGCTACACGTTGCGCATCACCGACGCCGATGGCGAGGGCGGCCAGGTGGCCCTCACCAGTGCCGAGCCCATCATCTCGCCGGCCTGGTCGCCCAATGGCCGTGAGTTGGCCTATGTGTCGTTCGAGACCCGCAAGGCCGTGGTGTGGATACAGGACGTGGTCAGCGGCGCGCGCCGCCAGGTGGCCAACTACCGCGGTTCCAACAGCGCGCCGGCCTGGTCGCCCAACGGCAGCGAGCTGGCGGTGACGCTGTCGCGCGACGGCGGCTCGCAGATCTTCTTGATCGCCCGCGATGGCAGCAACGCCCGGCGCATCACGCAAAGCTCGGCGATTGACACCGAGCCCGTGTTCACGCCCGATGGCCGCACCCTCTACTTTGTGAGTGACCGTGGCGGCAGCCCACAGATTTACCGCCAATCGCTGGGCGGCGGCAATGCCGACCGGGTGACCTTCTCGGGCAACTACAACATCAGCCCGGCCATCAGTCCTGATGGCCGCACCCTGGCCTTTGTGCAGCGTCAGGGCGGCAGCACCTTCAGGGTGATGACCATGGACCTGGCCTCGGGCAATGTGCAGGCCGTGAGCGACACCGCCGACGACGAGAGCCCGAGCTTCTCGCCCAATGGCAAGTTCATCATCTACGCCACGCGCGCTCAGGGGCGCGAGCTGTTGATGACCACCACACTGGATGGCAAGATCAAGACCAGGCTGCTCACCAGCGGCATGGACATTCGTGAGCCGGTTTGGGGCCCTTTCGGCCGCTGACCCTTTTTTTGTTCCACAGGAGTACCGGAAATGAACAAGTTCGAGCGGGTTGGGCGCGTGATGAAACAGGCCGTGTTGTGGGGCGGCGTGGCCTTGCTGGCCGGTTGCGCCTCGGGCGTCAAGCTGGACAACGAGGTGCCGGTGGAGAGCCGCAGCGTGGGCGACAAGGCTGCTGATGCCGGCAAGGCCGGCGACAGCGGCGGTGCCAGCAACAGTGGCACTGCAGGGTCACAGGTGGCAACGGTGGACTTGTCCAAGGGCGGCGCGTCCAACGCCCTGGCGGGTGGCGAGGCCGGCCGTGTGGTGTATTTCGACTTTGACAGTTTCTCCATCAAGGACGACTTCCGGCCCGTGGTGGAAGGCAATGCCAAGCTGCTGGCCGCCAACAAGCAAAAGCGCATGACCATCGAAGGCCACACCGACGAGCGTGGTGGCCGTGAGTACAACCTGGCCCTGGGCCAGAAGCGCGCCGAGGCCGTGCAAAAGGCCCTTCTGCTGCTGGGCGTGGGTGAAGGCCAAATTGAATCGGTGAGCTACGGCGAAGAACGCCCCGCCGCGCAGGGCAGCGACGAAGCCGCCTGGGCCAAGAACCGCCGCGCCGAACTGAAGGACCGCTGACACCATGCGCAACCCTGTCTGGCACCTCACCAGCGCTGCCATGCTGGTGCTGGGCATCTTGAGTGCGCCGGCCCATGCCGGGCTGTTCGATGACGACGAGGCCCGCAAGGCCATACTCGATCTGCGCAGCAAGCTAGAAGAGCAGCGCCAGCAAGGCATCGTTACGCAGCGTCAGGTCACCGAGTTGCAACCTTTGGTTCAGCAGATCCAGCAGTTGCAACGCAGCCTGCTGGAGCTGAACAACCAGAACGAGCAGTTGCGTGGCGAGATCGCCAAGTTGCGCGGGCAGGACGAACAGTTCCAGCGCGATCTTTCCGACCTGCAAAAGCGCCAGAAGGACATGGCGCAGAGCATGGAGGAACGCGCCAAGAAAGTGGAGCCGCAAGCCGTTTCGCTCGACGGCCGCGACTTCACGGCGGAGCCCGAGGAAAAGAAGACCTACGAGGACGCCATGGCCGGCCTGCGCAATGGCGACTTCGACAAGGCCACGCTGTCGCTGGCGGCCTTCTTGAGGCGCTACCCGAATTCGGGCTACGCCGATTCGGCGCGCTACTGGCTGGGCAATGCGCAGTACGGCAAGCGCGACTACAAGGAAGCCATCAGCACCTTCCGCGCCTTTGCCACGGCAGCGCCCGATTCGCTGCGCGCGCCCGAGGCCTTGCTCGCCATGGCCAACTGCCAGGCCGAGATGAAGGACAACAAGAGCGCCAGGAAGACACTGGATGAACTGCTCAAGCAGTACCCCAAGTCGGAGGCTGCCCAGGCGGCCAAGGAACGACTGGCCGCGCTGAAGTAAGTGACCAGACCGCCGCGAGGCCAGCCCTGCGCTCCTAGAATCGCGGCCCATGTCTGCCATTGAAGTTGCTGCGCAGACCCAGCAGGTGCTGTGGTCGGCCTTCATGCTCGCCTCCGTCTTTGGTGCGCTGGCCCAGATCACCCACTTTTGCACCATGGGCGCTATTGCCGATGTCTACAGCATGGGCGACTGGCGGCGGGCACGCATGTGGTTGCTGGCCGTGGGCGTGGCCATGATCGGCTTCGGTGTGATGGCAGGGCGGGGGGTGATCGACCCGGCCGCCACGTTCTATTCAAGCCCGCGTTTGTTGTGGGCCTCGGCGCTGGTGGGCGGCCTGATGTTTGGCGCTGGCATGGTGCTGGCCTCGGGCTGCGGCAGCAAGACGCTGGTGCGCATCGGCGGTGGCAACCTCAAGTCGCTGGTGGTGCTGATTGTCATGGGGGTGGCCGCTGCGGCCACTCTGCGTGGCCTCACCGCCGTGTGGCGGACGAACACGATTGATCTCCTGATGGTGGAACTGGTCACCCGGCAAGACCTGCCGTCGTTGTTGGCGCCGGCCCTGGGCGTGGCCAAGACCGATTTGTCGCTGGTATTGGGCTTGGGGTTGGGCTTGGCCTTGTGTACCGCAAGCCTGCTCCGTTCCGGTGGGGACAAGCGCGAAATGGCGCTGGCCGGTGCGGGCGTGGGTGTTCTGGTGACGGCCATGTGGTGGGTTAGTGGCCACCTGGGCTTCGTGCCCGAGCACCCTGAAACTCTGGAAGCCACCTACCTGGCCAGCAACACCCGCGCCATGGAGGCATTCAGCTTCGTCGCACCCGCAGCCGCGTTGTTGAACTGGCTCACCTGGTTCAGCGACTCCAGCCAGGTGCTGAATCTGGCCGTGGTGTTGCCTTTGGGCGTGGTGCTGGGTTCAGCCGCAGCGGCACTGGCCCGGGGTGAATTTCGCTGGGAAGGCTTTGCCGGCCCTGCCGACACCGCTCGCCACTTGGGCGGGGCCGTGCTGATGGGCGTGGGTGGCGTCACGGCCATGGGTTGCACCATAGGGCAGGGGCTCTCGGGCCTGTCTACCTTGTCGCTGGGCAGCGCATTGGCCACGGCAGGCATCGTGGCCGGCGCGGTGGTGGCCTTGCGGTGGCAGATGTGGCAACTGGAGCGGCAGGCATGAACGCGCTGCAACCCGTGGGTGAGGCTGATCCGGATCGTCGCTTTGGCGGGCTGCGGCGCCTGTATGGCGATGCGGGCTATCAGCGCCTGCGCAGCCTGCGGGTGGCGGTGGTGGGTTTGGGGGGCGTGGGTTCATGGGCCGTGGAGGCGCTGGCCCGCTCGGGCGTGCAGGCGCTGACGCTGTTCGACCTTGACCATGTGGCCGAGTCCAACATCAACCGGCAAATCCAGGCCCTGGGTACCACGCTGGGGGCCAGCAAGGCACAGGCCCTGGCCGACCGCATTGCCGACATCCACCCAGGCTGCGTGCTGACCCTGGTGGAAGAGTTTGTGGAGCCCGGCAACTGGCCTGCCTTGCTACCCGCGCCGGTGGACGTGCTCATCGACGCTTGCGACCAGGTGCGCGCCAAGCTGGCACTGGCGGCCTGGGGCCAGGCCAGCGGCGTGCCCGTGGTGTGTTGTGGTGCGGCGGGCGGCAAGCGCCAGGCATATCGGTTGGAGATCGACGATCTGGCGGTAGTGACGCACGATCCGCTGCTGGCCTCGCTGCGCCAACGTCTGCGCAGGGAGCACGCCGCACCGCGCCAAGGCCGCATGGGCGTGCGCTGCGTGTTCTCGCGTGAGGCGGTGGCGGCGCCGGCCGATGCCTGCGACACCGACGGCAGCCTGAACTGCCATGGCTATGGTTCCACGGTCACCGTCACGGCGGCCTTTGGCATGGCAGCGGCTGGCGAGGCCATCAACCTGTGGTTGGCATGCGGTGCCTGAAAACACTACGCGAGGGCTGGTCAATTTGCCCAGTCATGCTATAGTCGCAGGCTCTGCCGGTAAGGGTTGTTAGCTCAGTCGGTAGAGCAGCGGACTTTTAATCCGTTGGTCGCAGGTTCGAATCCTGCACAACCCACCATCTGCACTGTGGCGACGCAGGGCAGCGGCAAGGGGCTCTTAGCTCAGTTGGTAGAGCAGCGGACTCTTAATCCGTAGGTCGAGTGTTCGAGTCACTCAGGGCCCACCACCGATTTTTTTGACCGCCTCGGCGTGTCAACCGTCAGGACACTGACGGGCTCTTAGCTCAGTTGGTAGAGCAGCGGACTCTTAATCCGTTTGTCGCAGGTTCGACCCCTGCAGGGCCCACCAAATACCGCGCCCCCCCGGGCGCCACCCCGAAGGGGCTGACCGAATCGGCCCCTTTTTTCATGGCCGCTTCGGCGGCTACGATGTCGGCCATGATCACCCTCTTCGGCATCCCCAACTGCGACACGGTCAAGCGCGCCCGAGCCTGGCTGGAACAGCAGAATCTGGCCTGCACCTTCCATGACTTCAAGAAGCTGGGCGTGCCGCCCGCCCACCTGGAGGCCTGGTGTGATGCGGCCGGCTGGCAGCGCGTGCTGAACCGCCAGGGCAACACCTGGCGCAAGCTCACGCCCGAGCAGCAGGCGGCCGTGGTGGATGCCGCTTCGGCCCAGCGGCTGATGTTGGCGCAGCCCAGCACCATCAAGCGCCCGGTGGTGGAGTGGAGCGACGGCACCATCACTGTCGGCTTCTCGGCCGATGCCTGGGCTGGCCGCCGTTGAGATTCAGTCGGTTTCGGGCAGGGCCAGCGCCAGCACCGAGGTGCGCGACCAGTTGTCGGCTTCTTCGCGCAACTGGTGCAGGGTGCGCGGATGGCCTTGCGCCCACCCTGCGGGCCACTGCAGCTGCACGGCGATGCCACGCCGCTTGAGGGTCAGCGCGCGGGATTCCACAGGTTGGCGTGCGTGGCACTTGATCACGGCGAGGCGCAGACACATCAGCCGCAGTGCCATGTCTTGGTGGTCCAACATGGCCTCCATCTTGCGCAGCCCACCACGCTGACCCAGCACTAGGTTGGCCAGTTCACGTTGCTGGCTTTGCGAGAAGCCGGCGGCGTCCACGTGCGCCAGCAGGTAGGCGCTGTGGCGGTGGTGGTCGTGGTGCGACACCATCATGCCCAGTTCGTGCAACTCGGCGGCCCACCGCAGTTCGCTCACCTCCAGCGCGGTGGCGTCGGGGGCCAATTGTTCGTAGAAGGCGGTGGCCACGCTGGCCACGCGGTGCGCCTGGGCGCGGTCCACGTGAAAACGCTGCTGCAGCGCCTGGACCGAATCGTCACGCAGGTCCACGCCGCGTCGGTGCTGGGCGGCCAGCAGACGGTCGTGCAGATCGACGATCACGCCCTGGCGCAGTGCCCCCTTGGCGGGCAGCAGCTTGGCGATCTGGAAATGCACGGCCAGCGTGTACAGGATGGCCAAGCCACCCGGCAGCACGGCACGTCGGTCGTCCTTCAGGCCGGGCAGGGCCAGTGCGTTGATCGAACCTGCATCCACACATTGTTGGGTCAGCCAGCGCAGGCCTTCAGGGGTGAGGCTGCCGTCGGTCACGCCGCAGGCCTTGAGCACGTCCGAGACGGCGCCCGCCGTGCCAGAGGATCCCAGGGCTTCTTCCCAGCGCCTGGGCGCGAATTGCAGCAAGGCCTCTTCGAACTCGGCACCAGCGGCCACCTGGGCGGCACGGAAGGCCGCAGCCGTCATGCGCCCATCGGAAAAGTAGCGCATTGACAGGCTGACGCTGCCCACCTGGAAGGACTCTGCCTCACCCGGGCTGCGGCCTGTGCCCAGGATCATCTCGGTGGAGCGGCCGCCGATGTCGATCACCAGCCGTCGCTTGTTTGACGGCTGGAGGAAGGACACGCCGGCGTAAATCAGTCGCGCTTCCTCGCGGCCCGAGATCACCTCGATGGGTTGGCCCAGCGCGGCCACGGCGCGCTCCAAAAAGGCATTGCGGTTGCGCGCTTCGCGCAGCGTCTGGGTGGCCACGGCCCGCACCTGCTGCTGCTGCAAGCCTTCCAGGCCCTGCGCGAACTGCCGCAAGCAGGCCAGGCCGCGCTCGGTGGCCTCCTCGGTCAGCATGCCTTGCGCGTCCAGACCGGCGCCCAGGCGCACGGTTTCCTTGCGGTAGAGATGGCGACGGTAACGACCGTCGCGGACCTGGCCAATTTCAAGACGAAAGCTGTTCGACCCCATGTCGATGGCCGCCAGCAAGCCAGTGGGGGAGGGCAGGGTGTTAGGCATGAAGGCACATTCTCGCCGCTTCTAGAATCGCCGCTCTGCCACGACGCCCAGGAGCCACGCATGACCATAAGCCGCTTGATGGATGACGCCCTTGCCTTGGTGGCGCCCAAAGATCTGTCTCGTCGGGCGTTTGTTCGCAGTTCGGTGGGAACCGGCTTTGCGGCCGCCACCTTGCCCATCATGGCGCAGACCGTGGTGCAGACCACCGCAGCAGGCCTGGATGCCGGTGAGGTGAACATCCCGGCAGGCAACTTCAACATGCCGGCCTACCGTGCGGTGCGCGCTGGGGTGAAGAACGCACCCGTGGTGCTGGTGGTGAGCGAGATCTTCGGCGTGCACGAGCACATTGCCGACGTGGTACGACGCTTCGCCCACCTGGGCTATTGCGCCATCGCGCCCGAGTTGTTTGTGCGACAAGGCGATGCGGGCAACTATGCTGAGATTGGCAAGCTGATTGCCGAGGTCATCAGCCAGGTGCCCGATGCACAGGTGATGACCGATCTGGACGCCTGTGTGGCCTGGGCAGGGCAGCAGGGCATGGATACCAAGCGCTTGGCCATCACCGGCTTTTGCTGGGGTGGACGCATCACTTGGTTGTATGCCGCGCACCAGCCAGCGGTGAAGGCGGGCGTGGCCTGGTATGGGCGGCTGGAAGGCGATGTGTCGAAGCTGAACCCTGTCCATCCGGTGTCAGTGGTCGGCCATCTGAGAGGCCCTGTGCTGGGTTTGTACGGTGGCAAGGACGCCGGCATACCGCTGCACAGCACAGTGCGCATGAAGGCGGCGCTCGCCCGCGGCAGTGCCCCTGCGAAGGCCTCGAAGTTTGTGGTTTACCCAGACGCTCCGCACGCCTTTCATGCCGACTACCGGCCCAGCTACCGTGCCGAAGCGGCACAGGACGGCTGGGCGCGTTGCCTGCGCTGGTTCCAGGCGCAGGGGGTTGCCTGAGCCTTCACGCCCAGATCTGACCGACGGTCTTACTTCACCACCAGCACGGGCATGGTGCAGTGGGTCAGAACCTTCTGGGTTTCGCTGCCCAGCAGCAGTGCGCTCACACCTCGGCGGCCGTGCGAGGCCATGACAATCAGGTCGCAGCCCTGGGCCTTGGCATGTTCCACGATGGCTTCCCAGGGGTGCACCGCTTCCATGGTGTTGGCGGCACAGGTCACGCCCGCAGCTGCAGCGGCGTCTGCCACGGCCTTCACACGCGCGGTGGCGATGCGCTCTTGCGCGTCGTAGAACTCCTGCGGCGGCACAGGTTGCATCTCGGATATGGCGCTGTAGGGGAAGGGCTCCTTGATGCTCAGCGCGGTGAGTTTTGCGCCCGTGGTCTTGGCCAGCGCGATGGCGTTCTGCACAGCCTTGGCGGTGATTTCAGAACCATCGGTGGGGACGAGGATGTTGCGGTACATGCTGTACTCCGTTTCTGGGGCTGCCGGTGGATGCCGGTCCATGCGGGCAGTGTCGCGCGCACGGGCTGGCGGGTCTTGATGCGGGTCAAGTGGGTGGCGGGTGCGGGTGGGCCCGGCCGGGCTCAGCCACGCGCCACCGGGCGGGTGGAATCGGCCGACCACTCGCTCCACGAGCCTGGGTACAGCTTGGCGCCGTGCATGCCCGCCACGGCCATGGCCAGCAGGTTTTGGCAGGCCGTGACGCCCGAGCCGCATTGGTGCACGATCTCGTTCGGCGCGACGCCATAGGCCGCGAAAACCGCTCGCAAGGTGTCGGCGCTCAGAAAACGCCCGTCAGGCGCCAGGTTGTCCTTGAAGAAGCGGTTGCGTGCGCCGGGAATGTGCCCGGCCTGCGCATCGAGTGGCTCCACCTCGCCTCGGTAGCGCTCGGGTGCGCGGGCGTCGATGACGATCTGGCGGCCTTGCGGTGTCAACAGGTCGCTGGCGTTGACGGTGGGCATGGCCGGGCCGGTTGCCGGGTAGGCCGGCTGCGGCGGTGCCGTTGGCGACGGGCCCGAGGCCATGGCCCCGCCGGCCTGCTGCCAGGCGGCCAGGCCACCGTCTAGCACTGCGGCCTGTATGTGGCCCATCCAGCGCAGCAGCCACCAAGCGCGCGCGGCGTAGGCAGCGCCTTGCGCGTCATAGGCCACCACCAGTGTTTCGGGAGCGATGCCCCAGGCGCCCATGCGTGCGGCCAGTTGGCCGCGATCCGGCAAGGGATGGCGGCCGCCGTGCACGGAGCCCTGAGCTGACTTCGGGCCCGAGAGATCGCGCTCCAGGTGCGCGTACTGTGCGCCTGGCACATGGGCGGTCTCGAAGGCGCGCTCGCCGAGGTGGGCATCCATCAGGTCGAAGCTGCAGTCGAGCACCACGGTGGGCAGGCCGCTGGCCAGGCGTTGTGCAACAGCGGTGGCGGTGATCAGGGGGTGAAGCTTGTTGGGCATGGCATCTTCTGGGCAGGGTAGGCGTGCAGTGTCAGGCATCGCTGGTGTTGACGGCGGCGGTGTCGGCCACGGCCTTGTGCCGCAGGCGCGTGGCCACCAGACCGGCACCCACGATCAGGCCCATGCCAGCCAGTGCCGTGAGGGTGATGGCATCGTGGAACAGCAGCACGCCATAGATGAACGAGAAGGCGATGCCCAGGTATTGCAGGCTGGCGTTCGTGAGCGTGCGGCCGATGGCGTAGGCGCGGGTCATGGCCATCTGCGCGCTGGTGGCGAGCAGGCCGGTGGCCAGCAGCAGTGCGGCACCGTACCAAGTGTGGGCGTGCAGGCCACCCAGCAGCGCCAGCAGGCCGCCAGCCGTGGCACCGCCCAGCGAGAAATAAAACACCACGCGGTACTCGGGCTCGCCCGCGCGTCCCAAGGCGGTAACCTGCAAATAGGCCAGGGCCGCGAGCATGCCCGAGAGCAGACCGGCCAGCGCGGCCTGGAACTGGTCGCGCTCCAGTGTGGGCTGCAGCACCAGGGCCACGCCGGCAAAGCCTGCCAGCACGGTGGCCACCAGACGCACGTCCACCTTGTCGGCACCCAGCAGCACCGCGCCGCCGATCAGGAACAAGGCCATCCACACCGAGGACATGTAGTTCAGTGTCACGGCGGTGGCCAGTGGCAGGCGGCCGATAGCATAGAACCACAGCAGCAGCGCGCTCACGCCTACCACGCTGCGCCAGGCGTGCATGGCTGGCACACGGGTGCGTACCGAGCCACCGCGCCAGCGAGTGAGGCCGTAGATGAACACCGCGCCGATCACGCCCCGGTAGAACACGATCTCGCCGGTGCCGTAGAGCGCCGAGGCGAGCTTGACGCACACCCCCATCGAGGCGAACAGCAGCGAAGAAAGAACCATCAACATCGGCGCAGACATGGGGAGGCATTGTCCCTGCACGTACACTGCGGCGCCTCATGAAACGAATCGTCATCCTTCTGTCCGGGCGTGGCAGCAACATGCAAGCAGTGGTGGAGTTCTGCGCCAACGAGCGTTGGCCGGCCTGCGTGGCTGCCGTGGTCAGCAACCGGCCCGACGCCAGCGGCCTGGCCTGGGCTGCCGAGCGCGGCATTGCCACCGAGGTGGTGGACCACAAGCTGTACCGCGAACGCGAGGCCTTTGATGCCGCACTGGCCCGGGTGATCGACGTCCACCGGCCCGATCTGGTGGTGCTGGCCGGCTTCATGCGCATCCTCGGGCGCACCTTTGTGCAGCACTACGAGGGCCGCATGCTCAACGTGCACCCTTCACTGCTACCGGCCTTCGCGGGCCTGCACACACACCGCCGCGCCATCGAGGCCGGTTGCAAGCTGGCCGGGGCCACGGTGCATTTCGTGACGCCCGATCTGGATCACGGCCCCATCGTGGCGCAGGCGGCCGTGCCGGTGCTGCCGGGTGATGACGAGCAGGCGCTGGCCGAGCGCGTGCTGCTGGCCGAGCATCGCATGCTCCCGCTGGCCGTGGGTTGGTTTGTGCACGGTCGGTTGAGCGTGCGACAAGGTGTCGTCACCCAGATCGACGGCGAGCCGCAATTCATCAGCTGAGGTTCGGCGGGCTGGCTGGCCGGGCAGGGATAATCGGACGATGCATCCCAACGCCCTACTGGACCTGGCCACCGAACTGGTGCGCCAGGCCCTGAAATTCGACGCGCCCGCCGACACCATCGTTTCCAACTTCCTGCGCCACCACCGTGCCCTGGGGCCGCGCGAGCGTCACGCCTTGGCCGAAACGGCCTACGCCGTGCTGCGCCAGCGCCTGTTGCTGCAACACCTGGCCCAAAGTGGCTCGGGGGCGCTGGAGCGTCGCCTGGCCGCGCTGGCCTGGCAGGGCAGCGACAGCTTCCTGCGCGGTGCCCTGGGCCCTCACGAGCAAAAGTGGCTGGCCGAAGCCAAGGCCGTGGATCGCAGTGCTTTGCAGGAGAAGCTGCGCCACAACATGCCCGACTGGCTTGCCGCGCCGCTCAAGGCCGAACTGGGTGACGACTTCTGGCCGTTGGTGCAGGCCATGGAAGTGGCCGCGCCGCTGGACCTGCGCGTCAACGCCCTGAAGGCCAAGCGCGAGCAGGTGCAGGCCGAACTGAAGGGTGCTGGCCTGGAGGCAGAGTTCACGCCCTATTCGCCCTTGGGCCTGCGCATCCATGGCAAGCCGGCGCTGCAAAAGCTACCACTGTTCATCCGTGGCGATGTGGAAGTGCAGGACGAAGGCAGCCAGTTGCTGGCGCTGCTGGTTGCGCCCAAGCGTGGCGAGATGGTGGTGGATTTCTGCGCTGGCGCCGGTGGCAAGACCTTGGCGCTGGGCGCTTCGATGCGCAACACCGGAAGGCTCTATGCCTTTGATGTGTCGGGCTACCGGCTCGAAGGCCTCAAGCCCAGGCTGGCTCGCAGTGGCCTCTCGAACGTCTACCCGGCCCAGATTGCCCACGAGCGCGATGACCGCGTCAAGCGCCTGACCGGCAAGATCGACCGCGTGCTCGTGGACGCACCCTGCTCGGGCCTGGGCACGCTGCGCCGCAACCCTGACCTGAAGTGGCGTCAATCGCCCAAGGCGCTGGAAGAGCTCTGCGTCAAGCAGACGGCTATCCTGGAAAGCGCATCGCGCCTGGTGAAGCCGGGCGGCAGGCTGGTGTATGCCACTTGCAGCTTGCTGCGGCGCGAGAACGAGGGCATCGCTCATGCGTTTTCCGAGGCGCATCCCGATTTTGAGTTTCTGCCTGCCGCCGCGTTGCTGACGGCTGGACAGGTGGAGCGGGCAGAGGAGCTCGATTCAAATGGCTACCTGCGCCTGTGGCCCAACCGACACCAGACGGATGGCTTCTTTGCTGCCGCGTGGCAGAAGAAGGTTTGACCCAGGCCTCTGGTTTTCCGGGCTTGCATTGGGGCAGGGGCGACTAAAATCGCTGCCGACCCTCTGATGTCGAGGGCAAGGTAGCTTTATGACGGAATTGAATTCGTTTTTCTCTGGCTTGCTGGAAGTGGCCGCCCATGGCTTCACGCACGCCTCAGACTGGCAGGTGCTGGTCTACACGCTGGTGGTGACCCATCTGACCATCCTGTCGGTCACGATCTTTCTGCACCGCGCCCAGGCCCATCGCGCCCTGGAACTGCACGCATTGCCGGCACACTTTTTTCGCTTCTGGCTGTGGCTGACCACGGGCATGGTCACCAAGGAGTTCGTGGCCGTGCACCGCAAGCACCACGCCAAATGCGAAACCGTGGAAGACCCGCACAGCCCGCAAACGCGTGGCCTGAAGGCGCTGCTGCTGACCGGGGTGGAGCTTTACCGCGCTGAAGCGGTGATCCCCGAGACCTTGTCCAAGTACGGCCTGGGGACGCCCAATGACTGGCTGGAGCGTCACATCTACTCCGGCCCGCGCAGCTGGTGGGGCGTGGCGGTGATGATGATCATCAACGTCGGGCTGTTCGGCGCCATCGGCCTCACGGTCTGGGCCATCCAGATGGCCTGGATCCCTGTGATGGCCACAGGCATCATCAACGGCATCGGGCACTATTGGGGCTATCGCAATTTCGAGGCGCCTGATGCTTCCACCAATGTTTCGCCCTGGGGCATACTGATCGGTGGCGAGGAACTGCACAACAACCACCACACCTACCCGGTGTCGGCCAAGTTCTCGGTCAAGCCTTTCGAGTTCGACATCGGTTGGGGCTACATCCGTGGCATGGAAATGCTGGGCTTGGCCAAGGTGCGCAAGACCGCGCCGCAGCTGGTGCTGGGCTCGATCAAGCCGGTGGCCGATGCCAAGACGCTGGAGGTGATCATCGCCAACCGCTACGAGGTGATGGCCAATTACGCTCGCGAAATGCGCCGTGCCTGCGCTGCCGAGGTGGCGAGGCTGAAGGAGCAGGGAGCCGCCAAGGGCGCGACCTGGACCGAGCTGCGTCTGGCCGAACGCTGGTTGCACCGAGATGCCGAGCGCATTCCCACTGCCGTGCTGCCCAGCCTGGAGAGCGTGATGGACGCCACCCCGGCATTGAAGAAACTGGTGACCATGCGCGAAGAACTGCGCCAGCTCTGGACGCGCACCAATGTGTCGGTGGATCAACTGGTGGCCGAGTTGCAGGACTGGTGCAAGCGAGCCGAGGAGAGTGGGGTGGCGACGCTGAAGGAGTTCTCGGTGCAACTGCGGGCGGCCCGGGCCTGAATCTTCTCGGTCCCAATGAAAAAGCCCCGCGATGCGGGGCTTTTCTACTTCAGAAACCGGGCTGAATCACTTCAGCTTGATTTCCTTGTAGAGCACGTGCTTGCGTGCCTTGGGGTCGAACTTCATGAATTCGAGCTTTTGGGGCGTCGTCTTCTTGTTCTTGTTCGTGGTGTAGAAATGGCCGGTGCCCGCTGTGGACTCCAGCTTGATCTTTTCGCGTCCGCCTTTGGATGCCATGGTGTCGCTCCTTAATCAGTGAATCAGGCCTGACCACGGGCACGCAGGTCGGCCAGCACGGTGTCAATGCCCTTCTTGTCGATCAGGCGCAGGCCAGCATTGCTGATGCGCAGGCGAACCCAGCGGTTCTCGCTCTCGACCCAGAACCGACGGTATTGCAGGTTCGGCAGGAACCGGCGCTTGGTTTTGTTGTTGGCGTGGGAAACATTGTTCCCGACCATGGGCTTCTTGCCCGTGACGTCGCAGACGCGTGCCATGAGGACACTCCGATACTTGTCATACAGCAGAGCACTTGACGGGTCTTGCTTGACCTTGCCAGCCACTCGGCCTCACCTCGCCAAAAGGGTGGCGGTAACCCACTCGTGTCCAAACTACCCTGGCCAAGGCGGCACCGGCATTTGGACTCAAGAAAACCCGGCATTGTAGCGGATTTCCTGGCCCCGGGCCATTTTCTGCCTCAACGGTCGCCTTGCTCAAGGAAGCGCTGCGCATCCAGCGCCGCCATGCAACCGGTGCCGGCCGAGGTGATGGCCTGGCGGTAGATGTGATCCTGCACGTCACCGGCGGCGAACACACCGGGCACGCTGGTCATGGTGGCGAAGCCGTTCTGGCCGCCTCGGGTGATCAGGTAGCCGTCCTTCATCTCCAGTTGGCCCTTGAAGATGTCAGTGTTGGGCTGGTGGCCGATGGCAATGAAGCAGCCCTTGAGCGTCAGCTCTTGGGTGGCGCCGCTGTTCACGTCCTTCAGGCGCACGCCGGTGACGCCGCTGGCATCGCCCAGCACTTCGTCCAGCGTCTGGAACAGGTGCAGCTCGATCTTGCCGGCCGCCACCTTTTCGTGCAGCTTGTCGATCATGATGGCCTCGGCGCGGAACTTGTCGCGCCGGTGCACCAGGTGCACCTTGCTGGCGATGTTGGACAAATACAGCGCCTCTTCCACAGCGGTGTTGCCGCCGCCGACCACGCACACCGTGTCGCCACGGTAGAAGAAGCCGTCGCAGGTGGCGCAGCCGCTCACGCCACGGCCCATGAAGGCTTCTTCAGATGGCAAGCCCAGGTACTTGGCCGAGGCGCCCGTGGCCAGAATCAGGCTGTCGCAGGTGTACTGGCCCGAGTCGCCCTTGAGGTGGAACGGCCGCCGGCTCAGGTCGACTTCGTTGATGTGGTCGAAGACCATTTGCGTGTTGAAGCGCTCGGCATGCTGCTGAAAACGCTGCATCAGTTCCGGGCCTTGCACCCCCATCACGTCGGCGGGCCAGTTGTCGACCTCGGTGGTGGTCATCAGTTGTCCGCCCTGGGCCATGCCAGTGATCAGCATGGGCTTAAGGTTGGCGCGTGCCGCGTAGATGGCGGCGCTGTAGCCGGCGGGGCCGGAGCCGAGGATCAGGACCTGGGCATGGGTGACGGCGGGTGTGGTGCTCATGGGATGGGGCAGAGGTGCGCAGATGTGTGCGAGATGGAAGCCAGGCAAGCGGCGAAGCAAAGCCATGCCTGGAACCGGCTATGCTCGCGTTTGCGCCAGTTGATGGATGCAAGCATTTTAGGCAACCTGTGGGCCAGCATGTATGGCTCGCAGATTGATTCAGAATTTTCGAGGGGGTTCTAGATGTCGATGCTGTCCAACCTGGACCTGATTCGCCGGGTACCGCTGTTCTCTATGTTGACCAACGAGCAGGCCCGTGCGGTAGCCGACGGTGTGGTCAAGCGTCGCTACAGACGGGGTGAGTTGGTGGTGGAACAGGGCAAGAAGAGCAACGCTTTGTTTATCATGCTGAACGGACGAGCCCGTGTGCTCACTGCCGATTCGCGTGGCCGCGAAGTCATCCTCGCCGTGCTTGAAGCTGGCGACTACGTGGGCGAAATGAGCCTGATCGACAACCAGCCCCATTCGGCTTCGGTGCGGTGCGAGGTTCAGTGCGACATGCTGATCCTGGGGCGCGCCGAGTTCGCGCGCTGTCTGCCCGAGAACTCCAGCCTGTCCTACGCCATCATGCGCGGCTTGGTCACGCGCCTGCGCAGTGCCGATCGCCAAATCGAATCGCTGGCGCTGCTGGACGTGTACGGCCGCGTGGCCCGCACTCTGCTGGACATGGCCGAGGACGTGGACGGCGAGAAGATCATCCGCAGCAAGGTTTCGCGCCAGGACATGGCCAAGATCGTCGGTGCCTCGCGTGAAATGGTCAGCCGCGTGATGAAGGACCTGGAAGAGCGCGGCGTGATCGAAACGCTGGAGAGCGGCGCGGTGTTGCTGAAGAACCGCCTTCCCGAGTGATGCGGTTGCGTTTGAGTTCCCGACCTTCAGCCCACCCACCAGGCTCCGCATTCCATGCGACGTGACGCGTCGCTGCTCCGCCCTACGGCGGACCGCATGAAACCCACCCCTGCGCGCGACCGGCTCAGGTTGATCGTCACCGGTTTGCTGTTGCTCGTGCTGGCGCTGGCTTTGTCCAGCCGGCGCGCGACGGATCCTGGTTTTTCCACTTCAGGCTCCGGCATGGCTGTGGCCAACTGGCTGGGCCTGCCCGGCGCCTGGGTGGCGGATGTCGCACTCATGCTGTTCGGCTTCTCGGCCTGGTGGCTGGTGGTGGTGGGCGTGCGCTGGTGGCTGGTAGCCCTGGCCAAGCTGTTGCGCGCGGGCGTGGACGGCGCGGTATTGCCACGCCGCGACTGGAGCGCTGCCCGCATGGGCATAGGCCTGCTGCTGCTGATGTGCGCATCGGCCGCGCTGGAGTGGACCCGTCTCTACGGTTGGGAAACCCGTTTGCCCGGCCCGGCCGGTGGTGTGTTGGGCTATGGCCTGGGCCCCTTGTCCATGCGGTGGCTGGGCTTCACCGGCTCGGGCGCGTTGTGGATCGCCGTGCTGGTGGCCTCGCTGGCCTCGGCCTTGCAGTTCTCGTGGGTGAAGCTGGCCGATGCCCTGGGCGGCTGGGTGGACGGCGTGCGCGAGCGCCGTGAAGAGCAGCGCGAACACGCCGAGGATGTGCGCTTGGGTGAACTGGCGCTGCGCGAGCGCGAAATCCAGGTGGACGAGACGCGCGAAGAATTCGAGGTGCATGCGCCCATCGTCACGCTCGCACCGGTGCTCGAGGTGCCCAAGTCCGACCGCGTGGCGCGCGAGCGGCAAACCCCGTTGTTCCACGAGTTGGCCAACAGCAAGCTGCCCCAGGTTGATCTGCTGGACAAGCTCCCGACCCGTGTGGAGAGCGTGACGCCCGAATCGCTGGAGATGACCAGCCGGCTGATCGAGAAGAAGCTGGGTGATTTTGGTGTCGAAGTGCGTGTAATCGCCGCGCAACCTGGTCCCGTCATCACCCGATACGAGATTGAGCCTGCCACTGGCGTGAAGGGCTCGCAGGTCGTAAACCTGGCCAAGGATTTGGCGCGATCGCTCTCGCTGGTGTCGATCCGCGTGGTCGAGACCATCCCCGGCAAGAACCTGATGGCGCTGGAACTGCCCAACGCCAAGCGGCAGACCATACGCCTGTCGGAGATCCTGGGCTCGCAGGTCTATAACGACGCGCCCTCCATGCTCACCATGGCCCTGGGCAAGGACATCATTGGTGCGCCTGTGGTGGCCGACCTGGCCAAGATGCCGCACTGCCTGGTGGCCGGCACCACCGGTTCGGGCAAGTCGGTGGGCATCAACGGCATGATCCTGAGCCTGCTCTACAAGGCCGAGCCGCGTGATGTGCGGCTGATCATGATTGACCCCAAGATGCTTGAAATGAGCATGTACGAGGGCATCCCGCACCTGCTGTGCCCGGTGGTCACCGACATGAAGCAGGCCGGCAATGCGTTGAACTGGGCTGTGGGCGAGATGGAGCGCCGCTACAAGCTCATGAGCAAGATGGGCGTGCGCAACCTGGCCGGCTACAACAAGAAGATCGACGAGGCCAAGGCCCGCGGCGACCTCATCGGCAACCCCTTCAGTCTCACGCCCGAAGCGCCCGAGCCGCTGGACCGCCTGCCGCATGTGGTGATCGTGATCGACGAACTCGCCGACCTGATGATGGTGGTGGGCAAGAAGATCGAGGAGTTGATTGCCCGCCTGGCGCAAAAGGCCCGCGCGGCCGGCATCCACCTCATCCTGGCCACGCAGCGGCCCAGCGTGGACGTGATCACCGGCTTGATCAAGGCCAACATCCCCACCCGCATCAGCTTCCAGGTGTCCAGCAAGATCGACAGTCGCACCATCCTCGATCAGATGGGGGCCGAAGCCCTGCTGGGCATGGGCGACATGCTCTACATGGCCTCCGGCAGCGGCCTGCCGGTGCGCGTGCATGGCGCCTTCGTCAGCGACGAGGAAGTGCACCGGGTGGTGGAGTCGCTCAAGTCCCAGGGCGAGCCCAACTACATCGAAGGCATCCTGGAAGGCGGCACGCTGGATGGCGACGCTGCCGACGGTGGGGCTGGCGGCGCAGGTGGCGGCGATGGCGAGTCCGACCCCATGTACGACCAGGCTGTGGCCATCGTGCTGGAACACCGCAAGGCCTCCATCTCGCTGGTGCAGCGCCATCTGCGCATCGGCTACAACCGCGCGGCACGGTTGCTGGAACAAATGGAGAAATCCGGACTCGTAACTGCCATGTCCACCAACGGCAACCGCGAAATCGTGTTGCCCAAGCGCGATGAGTGATGCACGGCGGTTTCGCTCTTTGCTGGCCTGTGGACTGGTCGGCATGCTCTCGCTTGGCAGCGTTGCGGCGCACGCCGATGCCGTCGAGTCCTTGCGTGCCTTCGCCAAGGACGTGAAGTTTGGCAAGGCCGAATTCACCCAGACCGTCACCTCGCCCGATGGCGTGCGCAAGAAGGTTTCCACCGGTCGCTTCGAGTTCGCGCGGCCCAACCACTTCCGCTTCACCTATCTCAAGCCCTATGCGCAGACCATCGTCAGCGATGGACAAAAGGTGTGGTTCCACGACCCCGACCTGAACCAGGTCACGGTGCGCAAATTGGGCGATGCCATCGGCGCCACACCAGCGGCCTTGCTGGCCGGCCAGCAACTGGAGAAGGATTTCGAGCTCAAGGCCCAGCCTGACTCTGGCGGCATGGAGTGGGTGCAAGCCACGCCGCGCAGCAAGGACGGCAGCATCCAGTGGATGAAGGCCGGCTTCAAGGGCCGCGCCCTGGCGGCGGTGGAGGTGGCCGACAGTTTTGGCCAGCACTCGATGCTGCACTTCAGCGGCTTGGTCACGGATCAGGCACTGCCGGCCGAGACCTTCCGTTTCACCATCCCCGCTGGAACCGACATCTCGGAGCAATAGGGCTCGCCAGACGTGACAAGGTCGCCTGGACCGTGAGGGCGTGGCGACCTTTTTTCGGGCGGAGCGTCAGTGCGTGACAGCGTCCATCAGGCACATGTCTTCGGCGGTCATCATCTGTTCGATGTCCATCAGGATCAGCATACGCTCGTCATCGCCATGTTTGATGGTGCCCAGTCCGGTGATGTAGGCCGCATCGATGGCGCCGTTGAATTCCGGCGCGGGCTTGATCTGGTTGGCTGGCAATTCCAGCACGTCGCTCACCGAGTCCACTACCATGCCCACGGTACGGTGTGCCACATTGAGGATGATTACCACGGTGAAGCTGTCGTACTTCACGTCGGGCAAGTCGAAGCGCAAACGCATGTCCACGATGGGCACGATCACGCCGCGCAAGTTCACCACGCCCTTGATGAAATGCGGGGCGTTCGCGATTCGGGTGGGCTGTTCGTAGCCGCGGATCTCCTGCACCTTCAGGATGTCGATGCCGTACTCTTCGGCGCCCAGCTTGAACGAGAGGTACTCCCGTGGCAGGGCAGTCTGCACATGGGCGGTGGTGGTTTTTTCAGGCGACAGCATGGCACTCATGTCCTTGGCTCCTTGCGTGGGCTGCACTTTCGGTCGGTCGGCCGGCACCCGCAGGTGTGGTCGTATCTTGACCATCAGTGTGATGAATCGGCGCCCGTGGCAACGCTGGAAAAGTGGCGGGTCTGCCCGTCAATTCGTGGCTCCAGGGCTGCTGCCACAATCTGCCCATGAACCGGCAGGACTTGTTTTTCGACAACGCGGCGGCGCCTGGCGAGGCCGAGGCGCCCGGCCCTGGCGCGCCGCTCGCCGAGCGGCTGCGCCCGCACCAACTTGACGAAGTCATCGGCCAGGCCCACCTGCTCGGGCCGGGCAAGCCGCTGCGCGTGGCCTTCGAGCAGGGCAGGTTGCACTCCATGATCCTGTGGGGGCCACCCGGTGTGGGCAAGACCACGCTGGCGCGGCTGCTGGCCGGGGCAGTGAAGGGCCGCTTCATCGTACTTTCGGCCGTGCTGGCCGGTGTGAAGGACATCCGAGAAGCCGTCACCGAGGCCGAGGCCATGCGCAAGCTGGGCCAGCGCACCATCGTCTTCGTCGACGAAGTGCACCGCTTCAACAAATCGCAGCAGGATGCTTTTCTGCCGCATGTGGAATCGGGCCTGTTCACCTTCATTGGCGCGACCACCGAGAACCCGTCGTTCGAGGTCAACTCGGCCTTGCTTTCGCGCGCCACCGTGCATGTGCTCAAGGCCATCGAGCCAGAAGACATGCGCCAATTGCTGGAGCGCGCCGCCGCATTGCTGGCCGCGCCACCGCTCACCGATGCCGCCGCCGTGCGCCTGATGGCCTACGCCGACGGCGACGCACGCCGGCTGCTCAACGCCTACGACAACCTGGTGTCACAGTCGCCCGAGGCCACAGAGCTGGATGAAGCCACGCTGGAGCGCTCGCTGGGCGAGCAACTGCGCCGCTACGACAAGGGTGGTGACCAGTTCTACGACACCATCTCGGCCTTGCACAAATCGGTGCGCGGCTCGGATCCAGACGCCTCGCTGTACTGGTTCGCACGCATGCTCGACGGTGGCGTCGATCCGCGCTACATCGTGCGCCGCCTGGTGCGCATGGCCAGCGAGGACGTAGGCAATGCCGATCCGCGCGCCTTGCGCATCACGCTCGATGCAGCCGAAACTTACGAGCGCCTGGGCACGCCCGAGGGCGAGCTGGCACTGGCACAAGCGGTGGTGTACCTGGCCGTGGCATCCAAGTCGAATGCGGTCTACAAGGCCTGGAATGAGGTGCGCGCCTTTGTGAAGCAGGACGGCACTCGGCCCATTCCACCGCACCTGCGCAATGCGCCCACGGCACTGATGAAGGGCATGGGCCTGGGTCAGGGCTACCGCTATGCGCATGACGAGCCGGGCGGCTTTGCGGCGGGCGAGTCGTATTGGCCAGAAGGCATGAAGGCACCGCAGTTCTACCAGCCCGTGCCGCGAGGCCTGGAGCTGCGCATCGGCGACAAGCTGGCCGAGTTGCAGCGCCTGAACGAGGAAGCTCTCAGCCGCAAAGGCCATGCCTGAGGCGCTTTGCCGGGGTCAATGACGAGGGAATCGGCGGGGGAAACTCCGGTGAGGGCAGGGTGGTGCGCTCCCTACAATCGCGGCCATCTGCATGGTGGCCGACTGGGTCTGGCGTACCCTGAGACAAGAAGCATGGGTGCCGGGCCAGCGCCCGCGCCTCGGTGGGATCGCAGCACGCACACGGCGTGCTGCAAGCACTTTTCCTGGAGAACCCCGCAATGGATATCTTTGTTCAACAGATCATCAACGGTCTGGTGCTGGGGAGCATGTACGCGCTGGTGGCGCTGGGGTACACGATGGTTTACGGGATCATTTCGCTGATCAATTTTGCGCACGGCGAGATCTTGATGGTGGGGGCGATGGTGTCGTGGACCATAGTCACGGGCCTGGCGGACTCGGGGTTGCCGGGCTGGAGCCTGCTGCTGATCTCGCTGCTGGCCTCCATTGTTGTGTGCTCGCTGCTGAACTTCGCGGTTGAGAAGATTGCGTACCGGCCCCTGCGCAACGCGCCGCGCCTGGCGCCGCTGATCACGGCCATGGGCATGAGCCTGCTGCTGCAGACCCTGGCCATGATCATCTGGAAGCCCAACCCCAAGAGCTACCCGCCGCTGCTGCCCACGGAAGTGCTGTTCCTGTGGGAAGAAGGCCCCGTCATCACCATCGCCCAGATACTGATACTCGCCACCACCGTGATGGTGCTGGCTGCGCTGCTGTGGCTGGTCAACAAGACCAAACTCGGCCGCGCCATGCGCGCCACCGCCGAGAACCCCCGGGTGGCCGCGCTCATGGGCGTCAAACCCGACTTCGTCATCTCCATGACCTTCGTGATCGGCGCCACCCTGGCCGCCATCGCCGGCATCATGTGGGCGCTCAACTACGGCACCGTGCAGCACTCCATGGGCTTTTTGCCTGGGTTGAAGGCCTTCACTGCAGCGGTGTTCGGTGGCATCGGCAACCTCACCGGCGCCATGGTCGGCGGTGTCTTGCTGGGCCTGATCGAAGCCATCGGCGCCGGCTACCTGGGAGATCTGACCGGCGGCGTCTTCGGCAGCCAGTACGTCGAAATCTTCGCCTTCCTCGTCCTCATCCTCGTGCTCACCCTGCGCCCCTCGGGCCTGATGGGCGAACGCGTGGCCGACAGAGCTTGAGCAGGACGGGAGACACACCATGCAAGACCTGACCAAACCCCAAAAGCTCATCCTCTTCCTGGTGGCCGGCGCGCTGCTGCTGGCCCTGCCGCACTTTGCCGCGCAATTCGGTCAAAGCTGGGTGCGCATCATGGCCGCCGCCCTGCTCTACGTCATGCTCGCCCTGGGCCTGAACATCGTGGTCGGCTACGCCGGCCTGCTCGACCTGGGGTATGTGGCCTTCTACGCCACCGGCGCCTACATGTTCGCGCTGCTCGCCAGCCCCCACCTCACCGACAACTTCGAGTGGATCAAGGCCGCCTTCCCCAACGGCCTGCACACCCCCATCTGGCTGGTCATCCCGCTTGCGGCCCTCACCGCAGGCCTGGCCGGCGTCATCCTTGGCGCCCCCACCCTCAAACTCAGAGGCGACTACCTGGCCATCGTCACGCTGGGTTTTGGGGAAATCATCCGGGTCTTCATGAACAACCTCGAATACCCCATCAACATCACCAACGGCCCGCGCGGCATCGGCCAGATCGACGCCATGAGCATAGGCCCGCTGGACTTCGGCGTGAAGCACGAATGGCTGGGGTTGGAGTTCACCGGCCTGACGCTGTACTACTACCTCTTCCTCACCCTGGTCATCTTCTCCGTCATCATCTGCACACGGCTGGCCGACTCGCGCATCGGTCGGGCCTGGATGGCCATCCGCGAAGACGAGATCGCCGCCAAGGCCATGGGCCTGAACACCCGCAACTTGAAGCTCTTGGCCTTCGGCATGGGCGCCACCTTCGGCGGCGTCTCGGGCGCCATGTTTGCCGCCTTCCAGCAATTCGTCAGCCCCGAAAGCTTCACCCTGATGGAGTCGGTGATGATCGTCGCCATGGTGGTGCTGGGCGGGCTGGGCCACATCCCCGGCGTCATCCTGGGCGCCTTGCTGCTGGCGGCGCTGCCCGAAGTCTTGAGACAAGTGGCCGGCCCGCTGCAGCAACTCACCGACGGCCGGCTCGACGCTGCCATCCTGCGCCAGTTGCTGATCGCTCTGGCCATGATCGTCATCATGCTGCTCAGACCGCGCGGCCTGTGGCCCAGCCCCGAGCACGGCAAGGCCGCGCCGCACGCCGTGAAGTGAGGAGCGCAGCCATGGCAACCGTATTCAAAGTTCAAGGCGCCTCCAAGCGATTTGGGGGCCTGCAAGCGCTGACCGACGTCAGCATCAGCATCCACGAAGGCCAGGTCTACGGCCTCATTGGCCCCAACGGCGCCGGCAAGACGACGTTCTTCAACGTCATCACCGGGCTGTACACGCCCGACGGCGGCAGCTACGAGCTGGGCGGCCAGCCCTACACCCCCACCACCGTGCACGAGGTGGCCAAGGCCGGCATTGCGCGCACCTTCCAGAACATCCGGCTGTTTGCCGAGATGACGGCGCTGGAGAACGTCATGGTGGGCCGGCATGTGCGCAGCCAGTCGGGCTTGATGGGCGCCATCTTGCGCACCAGTGCCTTCAAGGCCGAAGAAGCTGCCATCAGAAAGCGCGCGCAAGAGCTGCTCGACTACGTGGGCATCGGCAAGTTCGCCGAATACAAGGCCCGCACCCTGAGCTACGGCGACCAGCGCAGGCTCGAAATCGCAAGAGCCCTGGCCACCGACCCCAAGCTCATCGCCCTGGACGAGCCGGCGGCCGGCATGAACGCCACCGAGAAGATGGTGCTGCGCGAGCTGATCGACCGCATCCGCAAGGACGGCCGCACCATCTTGCTGATCGAGCACGACGTGAAGCTGGTGATGGGCCTGTGCGACCGCGTGACGGTGCTGGACTACGGCAAGCAGATCGCCGAAGGCACGCCCGCCGAGGTGCAACGCAACGACAAGGTGATCGAGGCCTACCTGGGCGCCGGTCACAAGGCACACTGATGTCGGCCCCAAGACGCCTGCGGCGTCGCCCCCCGAGGGGAGCCTCGCTTTCTTGGGGCGGCCCGGCGAAAGCTCAAACAGAACAAGGAACACCATGACTGCACCCACCCTGCTCAAGGTGACCGGCCTGAAGGTGGCCTACGGCGGCATCCAGGCCGTCAAGGGCGTGAGCTTCGAGGTTCACCAGGGCGAGCTGGTGAGCCTGATCGGCGCCAACGGCGCAGGCAAGACCACCACCCTCAAAGCCGTCACCGGCATCCAGCCCATCGCGCAAGGCAGCGTCGAATTCATGGGCAGGCCCATCAAAGGCCAGGGCGCCTGGGATCTGGCCCGCCAGGGTCTGGTGATGATCCCCGAAGGCCGGGGCACCTTCACCCGCATGAGCATCACCGAGAACCTGCAGATGGGCGCCTATTGCCGCGACGACCAGGCCGAGATCGACGCCGACATGGCCAAAGTCTTCGACATCTTCCCGCGCCTGAAGGAGCGAGCACAGCAGCTGGCCGGCACCATGAGCGGCGGCGAGCAGCAGATGCTGGCCATGGGCCGCGCGCTGATGGCCCGGCCCAAGGTGCTGCTGCTCGACGAGCCCAGCATGGGCCTCAGCCCCATCATGGTCGACAAGATCTTCGAGGTGGTGGAGACCATCCACAAGCAGGGCACCACCATGCTGCTGGTGGAGCAGAACGCCAGCCGCGCGCTGGCCCTGGCCAACCGGGGCTATGTGATGGAGTCGGGCGAGGTCACCATGAGCGGCGACGCCAAGGTGCTGCTCGATGACCCCAAGGTGCGTGCGGCTTACTTGGGTGAGTGAGGGCGGCCGGGGCAAGTGGCTTTTCTCGAGTGGCCTATCATTCGCGCCGCTCAGACACGCCCAGACTGATCGCTGCATGAGTTTGCTTCGCCATTTCCAGGTCACCCGACGGGTTGTCGGTGTGGTGATGCTGGCCTTGCTGCTGAGCCAGTGGTTGGCGCTGGGCCATGCTGTTGCGCACAGCCAGAGCAGCGTCGCCTCGCAGGCCTTGGCAGACGATGACAGCGATTCTTGGGGTCACGCGGCGGGTGCCGCAACCTGCCATTTGCTTGGGCATTTGCTGACAGGCCAGGCGCCCGGACATGAACTGCCGGTGACGCCACCGGCTGACTGCGTGGCCGTGCAGGCCGAGGCGCTCGGCGCCACCCAGTGCTTTGGCACGGCGCCCCATGCCTTCGAGGCACGCGGCCCGCCGCAAACCTGAGTTCTCCAAGCCACCGCAGTCGCGCGGGTTCGCGCGGCCTCCACTTGCTTGACGCCGGCACGCGCGTGCCGGCGAGGACCTTGTATGAAAACCCCTATCTTCGCGGCCCTGCTGGCCGCTGCAGCGCATCCGTGCGCGCAAGAACAAGCACAGACCGTGGTTGTGACCGGCAACCCCCTGCGCATAGGCGACGTGGCGACCCCGTCGAACGTGCTGTCTGGCGACGCACTGGTGCTGCGCCGTGGTGGTTCACTGGGCGAGACGCTGGACGGCTTGCCCGGCGTGTCGACCTCGTATTTCGGACCGAATGCCAACAGGCCCATCATCCGCGGCCAGGACGGAGACCGTATCAGGGTACTGAGCAATGCCGGCGCGTCGCTCGACGCATCGGCCCTGAGTTTCGACCATGCGGTGCCGATAGACCCCTTGGTGGTGGAGCGCATTGAGGTACTGCGCGGCCCGGCCGCCCTGATGTACGGCGGCAGTGCCGTGGGCGGAGTGGTCAACGCCATCGACAACCGCATTCCCAAGAGCAGCATTGACCGCCTGCTGGGCGCGGCCGAACTGCGATGGGGCGGCGGCGCCAACGAGCGAGCCGCTTCGGCGCTGGTGGAGACTGGCGATGGTGGTTTTGCACTGCATGCCGATGCCTTCGCCCGTGCCACCGATGACCTCAAGGTGCCTGCCTTTGACAGGGCCCTTGCCGACGGGACCACCGAGCGGCGCACCAGGGTCGCCAACTCAGGCAGCCGCGCCAAGGGCGGGGCCGTGGGGTCGTCATTGATTTGGGGCCAGGGCTACCTGGGGGCCGCAGTGGATTTTTATCGCAACGACTACGGCATCGTTGCGGAAGACGAGGTTACGGTGAGCATGCGGCGCGACAAGTTGTCGGTGGCCGGTGAATGGCGCGACCCACAAGCGTTGCTCCACACCTGGCGTGGCCAAGCTGCTGCCACCGACTACCAGCACCAGGAAATCGAAGGCAACGGCGCTGTGGGCACCACGTTCAAGACCAAGGGCGCGGATGCGCGTGTGGAAGCGGTGCACCGGGCCTTTGCTGTCGGGGCAGGGAGGATGGAGGGGTCCGTCGGGGTGCACATGGAATCGTCCAGTTTCTCGGCGCTGGGCGAAGAGGCTTTTGTGCCTTCGACGCGTACTCGCCAGGGGGCAGTCTTCTTGCTTGAGCGCTGGACCTGGGGTGAAAGTGGGCACCTCAGCGCGGGCATGCGGGCCGAGCAGGTGCAGGTCAGCTCCGACGGTGATGCATCGGGCAGCGAGCCGCGTTTCGGCGCGGCCCGCCAGCGGCACTTCTCGCCCTCCAGCGCTTCGGTGGGGGCGGCGTTCAACCTCAGCCCCCAATGGCAGCTGACCTCCAACTGGTCGTTCACCGAACGCGCGCCGACGAGTTACGAGCTCTTCGCCAACGGCGTGCATGCCGCCACCAGTGCCTTCGAGCGCGGAGACCCGCAGCAGCGCCTGGAGCGAGGCAGCAATCTTGACCTGGCCTTGGCCTGGCGCGACGGCCACCAACGCTTCAAGCTGGGCGTGTTCCAGAGCCGTTTTAGTAACTACGTCGGCTTGGCCGCCTCTGGCGAGCCCGATCTGGTGGATGACGCTGGCGACCGCTTTCCCGTTCTTGCCTTCAAGGGCGTACAGGCTCGGTTGCAGGGCTTCGAGGTGGAAGGAAATTGGCTGGGCAAGGTGGGGGCGGTGGCGGTGGAGATCGACGGCAAGCTCGACATGGTTCGTGGCAGCAGCCAAGACACCCACCAAGCCCTGCCTCGCCTGGCACCCTTGCGCGGGGCAATGGGTGTCAAGCTCGGCCAAGGCCCATGGACAGCGCGCCTGGAAGTGCAGCACGCGCGGGCGCAGCAACGGGTGCCGGACGGTGACACCACCACCCCCGCATGGACCCTGTGGCACTTGACCGGGAGCTATGCCATGAACGTTTCCCAACGCGACCTGTTGCTTTTCATGAAGCTGAACAACCTTGGCGACCGCCTGGCCTACAGCGCCAGCACCATCAGCACCGTTCGCTACCTTTCGCCCATGCCGGGGCGGGGATTGACGGCAGGGCTGCGTCTGGCTTTCTGAGTGTCCGAAGGGCGTGCCAGCGCGCCGGTTGTTGTCCCCGTCAGGCTTGGGCAACCCTGTGGGTAAGTCATGTGGGTGTGGGCCAAGTGCTTGATGGCAAAGGCACTTTCCTGCGTTGCCTGCAAATGCAGCAGCCTGGTGCGGCATGCCCAGGGATGGTGCCAAATCCGGCTTGGCCGGGCATGCTCAGGCCCTACACTGGGCGCCGCTTTGTTCACGCCTGAGAGCCGCCGTGTCTGATCGCCTTGCTGTACTGCCCCAATACCTGCTGCCCAAGCAGGCCCTCACTGCCTTGGCTGGCCGATTTGCCCAGTGGCAGGGCGGCACCACCACCACCTGGGTCATACGCCGCTTCGTGGCGCGCTACCAGGTGAACATGGCTGAAGCTGCCGAGCCTGACGTGGCGGCCTATGTCAGCTTCAATGCCTTCTTCACCCGCGAGCTGAAGGCCGGTGCCAGGCCAGTGGCGCAAGCCGACCTGGTGTGTCCGGTGGATGGCGCGATCAGCCAGTTTGGCGCCATCGAGGGCGACCAGGTGTTTCAGGCCAAGGGCCACAGCTACTCCACCACGGCCCTGGTGGGTGGCGATGCGGCCTTGGCTGCACACTTCCAGAATGGCCATTTCGCCACGCTCTACCTCAGCCCACGCGATTACCACCGCATCCACATGCCTTGCGATGGCCGGCTGGTGCGCATGATCCACGTGCCCGGCGAACTGTTCTCGGTCAACCCCACCACCGCGCGGGGTGTGCCTGGCTTGTTCGCTCGCAACGAGCGCGTGGTGTGTGTGTTCGAGGGTGCACGGGGCCCCTTTGTGCTGGTGCTGGTGGGCGCCACCATCGTGGGCAGCATGGCGACGGTGTGGCATGGCGTGGTGAACCCGCCGCGCCCAGGGGCTTTGCGCGAATGGCGCTACGACGGCACCCATGACGCGCCGGTGAACCTGCGCCGGGGCGATGAGATGGGCCGCTTCCTGCTCGGCTCCACCGTGGTGATGCTGTTCCCGCAAGGGCCGTTGCGCTTCAACCCCGACTGGGCGCCAGCGGGCGCCATTCGCATGGGCGAGGCCATGGCCATGCGGATGGGCTGAAGGCAGGGCCGAGGCCCTCAGCTGCCTTGCAGCAGCGCCGTGAAGGCGCCGCTGTCGTAGGCCCGCGCGTAAGCACGCCAGTCTCGCTCCAATTGGGCGGTGGCTTGGCGTTCGGCATGCAGCCAGGCTGCGGGCCAGATGTCGGCGTGCGTTGCAGCAATGGTGCTCATGTCTTGCCTGGTGGCGGCGCCATCCTGCCCTGCGCCACGCTTGTGGGCACCGGCCGTGATGCGGGCCAGGTCGCTCAGCAAAGGGATGAGGTCGTCGGCTTGGGCCAGCACCTGCGTGGCCCGCAGGCCCAGGTCTGGCGGCTGCCAGGGACGCAGCGTCCACGAGCGCGGGCCGTCAGCCAGGGCCGCCAAGCCTTTCAAGGGCCGCGCCTGCAAGCGCTGTTGCAGTGTGGCGATGCGGTGGGCTTCACTGGGCCAGGCCGGTTGCGCCGTCGCCAAGACCCCAGGAGCAGTGGCCAGCTTCAGGTCCAGCAGTTGCCTGCCAGGGTCGGCATCGGTCTTCACCAGCAGCAGATAGCGCGGCAAGCCCAGGCTGCCGGTGCCGGCCAGGCGCAGGGCCGCGTCTTTCACCCGCAAGCGACGCCATCCCGCATCGCCAACGGCAGGTTGGCTCAACAAATGCGCTATGTGGTCTCGCGGGCCGTCGTCGATCGCCATCAAGCGTTCGCCGTCGATCTTGAGGCGCGGTTTGCCCTGCGGTTGGTGAATCAGCTTGGCCATCTGCTGCTGTGTCGAGCCGCGCTGCGCGTCACCCAGCAAGTCGGACAGGGGCCGGCTGGCGCAGGCAGGGCGCGACAGTGTGTGCCGGGTTGTGGCCAGCGCCTGCGCGTACATGGCCACGAAGCGCAGGCCAGCGGCATCCTGCACGTCACGGCCCCAACCCCGTTCACGGCAGGCCAGGCGCAGGCTGCTGAGCAGGCGCAGCACGTCCCAGCTCAGTGGTGCTTTCTGGGCCGCGTCGAAGTCGTTGATGTCCACACGGGCTTTGCCCTGGCTGCTGCGGTAGGCGCCGAAGTTTTCCAGATGCAGGTCGCCGCAGATCCAGCCCACCGGTGCTCCGCCTGTCCAGCCTGGCTCGGGCATGGCCTGATAGTAGCGTTGGCAGGTGCCGCGCAGAAAGGCGAACGGGTCTTGCCGCAGCTTGCGCAGCTTCAGGCGCAGGCCCTGCGGGTCGCGGCCCGTGTTGGCTTCGCACACGGCTTGCACGATGTTGGGCATGGGCCGATTCTCTCGCTTGCGGCCCACCCATGCGACACTGGCGGCCGCACCCGAAACCACGGAGAAAAGCCTTGGCTGCGCCCCGCATGAGCACCGAAGAAGAGATCGAATCGCTGGACCAGATTTGCCGGCGCATGGCCGGTTTCGATGAGACCGTCTCGCTCGAATGGCTGGACGGCTACATGACGGCCCTGGTGGCCGGCCCGCGCCGCATCGCCCAGAGCGAGTGGTTGTCCAAGATGGCCGACGGAGTGTTCGCCCGCACCTTTGCCGACCCCGAGGATGCCGAGCGCGCCCAGGACGTGATCGACGCCCGTTGGCAGGTGCTGGTGAACCAGCTCGACCCCGAACATGTGCTGGAAGACCCCGACGTGCTGCGCCTGGCGCCGCTGATGATCGAGCTCAGCGACGAAGACAAGCAGCAGCTGGTGGCCGAAGGCCACGTGAAGGAGGATGAGCTGCATCTGCTGGAGCAGACCGGCGAGGTCTGGTCCATAGGCTTCGTAGACGCCACGCGCGATTTCCCGGCCGACTGGCCCGAGGCCGACCTGGAAACCGAGGAAGGCCAGCTGTTCGACGAATGCATGCTGCGAGTGGTCTCGCTGACGCTGAACGACGAGGAGCTCAAGGAGGTCTTCGACGACCTCTACGACGGCGAAGAGCTGACCCGCGACGAGCTGATCCACGAAGCGCTCTACGCTGCCCAGGATATGCGCTTGTACTGGGTGGACCACGCCCCCAAGCCGGCGCCGCGCCGCGTGGGCGAGCTGCCCGGCCGCAACGACCCCTGCCCTTGCGGCAGCGGCAAGAAGTTCAAGAAGTGCCACGGCGCACAGATGCAGTGAACGCCATGGCACTGCAGCTTGCCGGCAAACACATCGTGCTGGGCCTGTCGGGCGGCATCGCCTGCTACAAGGCGGCCGAGCTGACGCGCGAGCTGGCCAAGGCTGGCGCCACGGTGCAGGTGGTGATGACCGCCGGAGCCGAGGCCTTCATCACCGCCGTCACCCTGCAGGCCTTGTCGAACCGGCCCGTCTACACCAGCCAGTGGGATGCACGCGAGGCCAACAACATGGCCCACATCAACCTGTCGCGCGAGGCCGACGCCATCCTGATTGCGCCCGCCAGCGCCGATTTCATGGCCAAGCTGGTGCATGGCCGTGCCGATGATTTGCTCTCGCTGATGTGCCTGGCCCGGCCGATGGAGCGCGTGCCGCTGCTGGTGGCACCGGCCATGAACCGTGAGATGTGGAGCCACCCGGCCACGCAGCGCAACGTGGCCCAGTTGGTCGCTGACGGCGTGAGCGTGCTGGGCCCCGGTGCCGGCGACCAGGCCTGCGGCGAGGTGGGGGACGGCCGCATGCTGGAGCCCGAGGCGTTGCGCGACGAACTGATTGCCTTCTTCCAGCCCAAGCTGCTGGCCGGTCAGCGTGTGCTCATCACCGCCGGCCCCACCTTCGAGGCCATCGACCCTGTGCGTGGCATCACCAACCACTCCAGCGGCAAGATGGGCTTTGCCATCGCCCGGGCTGCGCAAGAAGCGGGCGCCGAGGTCACCCTGGTGGCCGGGCCGGTGCATTTGCCCACGCCGCGCCATGTGCGGCTCATCAACGTGCAATCGGCGCAGCAGATGCATGACGCCGTGTTGCCTCAGGCCGCTGCGCACGATGTGTTCATCGCCACTGCGGCGGTGGCCGATTGGCGGCCCGTGAACACGCAGACGCACAAGGTCAAGAAGGACGCATCGGGCCAGGTGCCCGCGTTCGAGATGACCGAGAACCCCGACATCCTGGCCGCCGTGGCCAGTCTGCCCAACCGGCCCTACTGCGTGGGCTTTGCGGCCGAAAGCCACGATCTGCTGCACCACACCAGCGAAAAGCGCGTGCGCAAGAACGTGCCGCTGCTGGTGGGCAACATCGGCCCCGCCACCTTTGGCCAGGACACCAATGCCCTGCTGCTGGTGGATGAACTCGGCCACCGGGAGTTGCCGCAGGCCGACAAGCTCAGCCTGGCGCGCGAGCTGGTGCGCGAGATCGCGCAGCGACTGCACAACGCCAACAACGACAAGACATGACGACCATCGACATTAGAGTGCTGGACCCACGCATGGCCGCCCAGCTTCCCGCCTATGCCACGCCGGGTAGCGCCGGGCTGGATCTGCGGGCCTGCCTGGACGCCGCCGTGGAGCTGGCACCGGGCCAGACCACGCTGATCCCCACCGGCCTGGCCATCCACATCGCCGACGCCGGCCTGGCGGCGATGATCCTGCCGCGCTCGGGCCTGGGCCACAAGCACGGCATCGTGCTGGGCAACCTGGTGGGCCTGATCGATAGCGACTACCAGGGCCAGCTGATGGTGAGCTGTTGGAACCGCAGCCAGACGGCCTTCACGATCGAACCCCTGGAGCGCATCGCGCAGATGGTGATCGTGCCGGTGGTGCAGGCCACGTTCCGCCGCGTGGATGATTTCGACACCAGCGAACGTGGCGAGGGCGGTTTCGGCTCCACGGGCAAAGCCTGAGCCTCACGGCTCAGTCAGCATCGCCGTCCTCAGTCGACGCTTCCTTGCGAGCGGCCTCGACCCTGGCCTTCATGGTCGGCTCCAGAGCCTTCGCGTCGGTGACGAGTTGCTCCACCGTGCCCGCCTGGTGCCAGCGCCAGGCGGGCAAGGGCAGGGTGGCCATGTAGGCCGAGTCATTCAGGCGCTCAAACTGCCGCTGGTGGCGCACCAGGCCGGGTACCACCCCCAACACCAGCAAGCCCAGACACACCAGAGCCAGTGTCAACGGGCGGCTGCCCACCACGAGTTGGGCGTGTTGCCAGCCCAGCACCGCCAGACCGGCCGGGACCAGCCATTGCGCCGCCTGCCACAGCCAGGGCCACGAGAGGCTGGCGCCCAGTTGGGGCAATAGCAGGTCCAGCGCGATCAGCGGGGCCAGCACTCGGCTGAGCACAACCAGGTGGCCCCAGAAGTCAAACCGGTGCTGGAACAGCTTGCTGGCCAGCGCCCAGAGCAAGCACCACAGGGCCACGCCCAAGGGCAAGGCCAGCAGCATGGGCACCCACTCTGACGGGTCGCGGCCGGGGTCGGCGCGTAGCCACGCGGGCCAGTAGATGAGCACGGCCAGCGCCAGCAGCAAGGCGGCGGTGACCCAAGCGGGTTGCGCTGTGGCGGGCAGCGGCCGTTCCGGCGCCAAGGCTTGCTGCGGCAGGCGCAGGCGCAAGCGCGTGCTGCCCAGTTGGAACGAGCCCTCGCCCGCGTCAAGCGTGGCCGATTCGCCGGCCACCAGCCGGCGCTCGCCCATGCTCGCTCCGTTGAGTGTTTCGCCCAGGCGCAACAGCACGGTGCCATCCTCAGCGCGGTCCAGCGTGGCATGGTGGGCCGCCACATGCGGGTCGTCCAGCACCAGGTCGTTGTCCAGCGCCCGGCCCATGCTGAACGGCCAGGCAGGCACGTCCACGTAATGCGGCGGCCGGCCGTCGCGGTGCAACAGCTCAATCAGCGCGAGGCGGGGGGTGTGATCCATCGGAATCCGGCCAGGTAGTACTGGGTCAGACGCATGGCGTTGGCAAAGCTCACGCCAGCGGCGTCGAAGCGACCCTGGGCGCCAGCGTCGGATTGGTCCAGCGTGGCCACCAGCACGCCCAGCTTGTACAGTCCGGCAAACTTCTTGTAGGCCTGCAGGCACACCACGGCGCGCAATGGCAGCCCATCGCGGGTGATGGTGCCTTCAGTGCAAGTGGGCCCAGTGAGTTGGGGCGTGCGCACGCCGAAGTTCTCGTTCGAGAAGCTGGCCGAGTGGCGCTGGGCAAAGCGCCAGGCGCCTATCTTGCTGCCGTCGTACACCTCGTGGCGGGCACTGATGAAGCCCACCATCAGTGATTCGCCAATGTAGATCTGGCTTTCCATGTTGCAGTCCGAGCGCTCGTACAGCAGGGTCTGCTTGGCCTCGCCGCGCGAGCCCTGGCCCCAGCAGCGCATGAACTGTTCTTGGGGCACCGGGATGCCGTAGTGGGCATCGCCGGCCGAACGCCAGGGAAGCGCCAGGAAGCGCTCTGTGAGCTGCTCCTGGTAGCCCATCAACTGCGTGGTGAGCGTGGGGTAGGCCGGTTGGGTGATGGGGGAAGCGCGCCGGCCACTGGCCAGCAGGGCTTCGGCATTCGCGGCCGGCACCAGGAAACTCACCTGCTCGCCGCCCATGTTCTTGGAGACGTTGACGCCGATCAGCCGGCCCTGCTCGTCCAGCGCCGGGCCGCCACTCATGCCGGCGCTGATGGCGCCGCCAAAGAACAGGCGCGGCACAAAGCTGCGCTCCACCAGGCCGTTGTTGGCGCCTTCGTTCACGGTGAAACCCACGTCCAGCGGATTGCCCAGCGAGTACACACGGGCGCCGCGCGGCAGCGGCTGGCTGGCCGGACGGAAGGCGATGGCGCCGCGGCCGGTTAACTCGCCAGCCTTGGCCGGTTTCACCAGGGCCAGATCGTTCACCACGTCCACCGCCAGCAGTTGCAGAGGCCCTTGCTGGCCATCGTCCGTCACGTAGACCAGGCGGCTGCGGTCCGGCCGCAGCGCGAACTGGCTGACCACGTGGTAGTTGGTGATCAGGTGGCCTTCCTCGCTAACCAGAAAGCCCGAGCCCACGCCCGACTGGCTCTCTTGGGTCTTGAGCAGGGTGCGTATCTGAACCAGCTTTTGGCGCGTGCGGCCGTAGATGTCCTGAGCCTGCGAGGACAGGGCGGGCTTGATGGCCTCGGCGTCGCTGCCGGCTGCGGGCGTCGACGCCGTGGCGGCAGGGCCGCGCGCAGCCGACTGCGCAGAAGTGGAAACCAGCAAGGCGGCGAGCAGGGCCGCGATGCCGAAGCGGGGTTGGATGTGGGTCACGCGGGCCGTCGCTCGGTGACGATCAATGCAGCGAAGCGTCGGGAGGTGCGCCGCCGAGGATCTGCACGGCCGACTCACCCACGCTGCCGGAGGCCGCTTCGTTGTCTGTGGCCGCGCGCACGTCGCAGACCTTGAGCGAGATGCGCAGGGCCACGCCGGCCAGCGGGTGGTTGGCGTCCAGCACCACATGCGCGGGGTAAACCTCGGTCACGGTGTAGACCAGGTCGGGCGGCATGTCGGGGCTACTGGCGCCCTCGGGCAGGCCTTCGAACTGCATGCCAGGCTCCAGAGTCTCGGGGAACAGGCGGCGTTCCTCGAAGCACACCAACTCGGCCTTGTAGTCGCCAAAGGCATGCTCGGGCTCCAGGTGCAGCTGGGCCTCAAAACCGGTGGTTTGGCCGGCCAGGGCTTCTTCCACCTTGGGCAGCAAATCTTCGCCGCCGTAGAAGAATTCGACCGGGTCGACCAGTTCGTCGATAAGTTGGCCCTGGGCGTCCGACAGCGTCCAGGTGAGGGCCACGACGCAGGGGTGGGTGATGTCCATCAAAGAATGATCGCATACCGGCTGTCGGTGGCGAGCGACAATCCGGCCCCATGAATGTGGAACTCGCCTTGCCGCTGTTGGGCGGCCTCTCGCCCGAACAGTTTCTGCGCCGCTACTGGCAAAAGAAGCCCTGTGTGATACGCCAGGCCGTACCGGGTGTGCGGCCGCCGGTGGACCGCGCCGAGCTGTTCGCGCTGGCGGCGCGCGACGACGTGGAGTCGCGCCTGCTGGTACAGACCAACGGCGATTGGAAGCTCAAGCATGGCCCGTTCACACGGCGCCAGATTCCACCACTGCAGCAAGCGCGCTGGACCTTGCTGGTGCAGGGCCTGGACCTGCATGTGGCGGCGGCGCACGAGATGCTGAGCCGCTTCCGCTTCGTGCCCGAGGCGCGGCTGGACGACCTGATGATCAGCTACGCCAGCGACGGGGGTGGTGTCGGCCCGCACCTTGATTCCTACGATGTCTTTCTGCTGCAGGTCAGTGGCAAAAGGCGCTGGCGCTGCGGGCCGATGAAGGACGCCTCGCTGGTGCCTGGCAAACCGGTGAAGCTGCTGGCCAACTTTCAGCCCACCGAGGACTGGGTGCTGGAGCCCGGCGACATGCTCTACCTGCCGCCGCGCTGGGGCCACGACGGCATCGCCGTGGGTGACGACTGCATGACCTGCTCGGTGGGCTTTCGCACCCCCACGCCCACCGAGACCGCCCGCGACGTGCTGCAGCGCATGATTGATGCGCTTGATGCCAACACCGACGAGCCGCATTACCGCGATCCGGCTGGCAGCGCCACCGCCACGCCTGGGCGCATCCCTGAGGCGCTGCAGACCTTCGCGGCCAAGGCCGTGATCGACGCTCTCAACGACGCTCGCAGCCTGGCCTGCGCGCTGGGTGAATCGCTGACCGAGCCCAAGGCGATCGTCTGGTTCGAGGGGGGCGAAGCCCTGGTTGAAGGGCAAGGTGCGTGTTTGGATCGGCGCAGTCGCATGATGTACGACGACCATCATGTGTTCATCAACGGCGAATCCTTCCGTGCGGCCGGCCGCGATGCGAAGCTGATGCGGGCTTTCGCCGATGAACGGTGTCTCACGGCGCGCCAGGTGGCTGCACTCAGCGAAGGTGCCCGCGAACTGCTGGCTGAATGGGCCTTCGACGGCTGGGTGCAGGCAGGCTGACATGGACGCGCCAGCGGCTGCCGAATGGCCGGTAGAGGGTGCGATCAATTCGCACGCCGCTTTCCAGGCCGCCGTCCGCAGCGTGTTGACCCATGCTGCCGAGCGAGGTGTGCGTCGCATGCATTGGATCAGCCCCGATTTCGAAGGCTGGCCCATCGACGAGCCGCCACTGCTCGACACACTGAGCGATTGGGCACGCCCTCGCACCGTGCATATGGTGTGGCTGAGTGGCGATTTCGAGGCGCTGCGACGCCACGCGCCACGTCTGGTGGCCTGGCGCCAGCGCTGGGCGCATGTGCTGCAATGTTTGGCGCCCAGTGATGACGCTGCATCCGAACTGCCCAGCTTGCTACTGGCCGACGACAAGCTGGTGATCAAGCTGATGGACCGTGCACATTGGCGTGGCCGCATCAGCTGTTCTGCCGCTGACATCCAGGCTGCGCGAGAGCAAATTGATGCGCTTTTGCAACGGTCTTCTGACACGTTTCCCGTCACAACGCTGGGCATCTAGGGAAGTTACCTAGTATGAGTATAATCATGGGCTAGGCACAGGGATGAATTCGCTGACGCGGCTCGAGCGCGCCAGACGTCCTTGGTCCTTCTCTAGGAGGAGGCGCGCAGGAATAGCGAGCTTCCAGAATTACCGGTAATTTGTTTGACCCTAAAGTTTGAGGACATCCATGAACAAGTCGTTCCTGCTCGCTTCCCTGATCGCTGCTGCTGCCCTGGCCGCCTGCGGCAAGACCGAAGCCCCCGCCGCTGTTGCTGAAGCCGCCTCGGCTGCCGCTTCGGCTGCCGCTCCCGTGGTTGACGCCGCCGCTTCGGCTGCAGCAGGTGCCGCTTCGGCCGCCGTGGCTGATGCCGCTTCGGCTGTGGGCGCTGTTGCCGCCTCGGCTGTTGAAGCTGCTGCTTCGGCCGCAAAGTAAGCCAACTTTTGGCCATGAAAAAGCCGCCTTCGGGCGGCTTTTCTGCGTCTGTATCTCTGCCGAAAGTGGTTGGGTAACAACCCGCCGCCAGAGGTACGACCTCAGTTCTTGAGTTCCTCAACCAACCGGGTGGCGATGCCCTGGGCGTTGGCCGAGTTGTCGGCCGCACCGTCGGCGGTCAGCACATTGACCACGGTCTGGTTGCCGCTGGCCTTGACGGCGATGCGGTAGCGCGACAACTGCGCAATCGCTTCCTTCGAACTGAACAAACGGGCGAAGAAGCCAGGTTCCTCGTGGCCTGCTGCCTTCGGGTCGGCGTAGCGCACGAAGTACAGCATCTGGGCGCGGTCACGGTCTTCCACGGTGAACCCGCTGCGGTCCAAGGCGAGGCCCACACGGCGCCAGGCGCGCTCGGCGCTGTCGTCCACGACCAGGCCCGCGCCACCGCCGGCCTGGGCAGTGAGCAAGCGAGCTTTGGCTGCGGTGGGTGTTGCCGTGGCATTTGCACCGCTGGCGGCACCTGAGGCCACGACGGCCTTGGCAGCGCTCTCGGTGCCACCCAGGGCCAGCATCAGGCGCGAGAGCATCTCGGCCTCCATTTGGGGGTCGCTGGGGCGGTTGGTCCAGGTGGTGGCCCCATCTCGGTCCTTGCCCATCAGCACCTCTTCCAGGCCCCGGTGGCTGATGGTGATCTCGGTGCCGCGCTCGGTGCGCTCGATACGGGTGCGGTACTTGTCGCGCTCGCCGGTGGAGTACAGGTTCTCGAAGACCTTGCCGATGGTGGCGCGGAGCATGTCCTGCGGCAGTTTGGCCCGGTTCTCGGCCCAGTCGGTTTCGAGTGTGCCGGTCTCAGGGCTGTCGGTCACCAGGCTCAGACCCAGGTCGCCCCAGAACTGTTTGATCTTGGGGTAAACCACCTCGGCGGCCTGCGGCGTCACCAGCCAGCGCGTGTTGCCATGGCGCTCCAGTCGCACATCGCCAGCCTTGAGTGGGGCTACCTTGCTGCCGTCGGTGGCGGCCGGGCCCTTGGGCTGCTGCAGCGCATTGGCGCTGACGCTGCCGGCTTGCGGCGTGTAGCGGCCGTCCCGGGCCAGGGCCGTCAGGTCGGGGGGCACGTCCAGTGGCGCCGTCTTGCGGGCGCCAGCCCGGTAATCGACCTTGTCGTTGGAAGAGTCGACGGATGAACACCCGCCCATGGCCAGCACCAATAGCAGAACGGCGGCGCGCACAGGGGTGGACGCAAAGGCTTTATTCACAGGGTTCATCTCCGGCGGCGAGCGGGCAGTGGCCCGCCGCTGTGGTTACAGGAAAACAGGCTTGCCGTTCAGAGCAAGCCGCACTCGCGCAGGGCACTGCCCACTTGAGTCTGGCCCGCCTGGGTGAGTTCCACCAGGGGCAGGCGCAGCACGTTGCGGCAGCGGCCCATTTGCGACAGCGCCCACTTGGCGGGGGCTGGGCTGGGCTCGCAGAACAGGTTGCGGTGCAGGGCCAGCAGGCCGAAATGGATCTCGGTGGCGCGCTTCACATCGCCGGCCATTGCCGCCTTGCACAGCTCGTGCATCCGGCGCGGCGCCACGTTGGCGGTGACGCTGACGTTGCCATGGCCGCCCAGCAGCATCAGGGCCACGGCGGTGCCGTCGTCGCCCGAATAGATGGAGAAGCCTTTGGGCGCGTGCTTGATCAGCCAGGCGGCACGCTCGATGTTGCCGGTGGCTTCCTTGATGCCGAAGATGCCCGGCACCTGGGCCAGGCGCATCACGGTGTCGTGCTGCATATCGGCGACGCTGCGGCTGGGCACGTTGTAGAGCATCACGGGGATGTCCACGGCCTCGGCGATGGCCTTGAAGTGGCGGTAGATGCCTTCCTGCGAGGGCTTGTTGTAGTAGGGCACGACCTGCAGTGTGCAGTCGGCACCGACGCGCTTGGCGAAGGTGGACAGCTCGATCGCCTCGGCCGTGGAGTTGGCTCCGGCGCCGGCCAGGATGGGTACGCGGCCGGCCGTGTGCTCCACCGCCACGCGGATGATCTCGCAGTGCTCTTCCACGTTCACCGTGGCCGACTCACCGGTCGTACCGACCACACCGATCACGTCGGTGCCTTCGGCAATGTGCCAGTCGATCAGATTGCGCAGGGCGGCGTAGTCCACGCTGCCGTCTTCATGCATCGGCGTCACAAGCGCCACGATGCTGCCAGAAATGGGTTTCATCCAGGGTTCCTCGAACGAGTCCCCGATTCTATCCACCGGCCGGGGCCTGGCCGGGCAGCATCGTGCGGGCTGTGTCGATGTGGCTGCTCACGGGCCGCAGCGCGGCGATGCGCTGCACGCGGCGGGGCGGTTGGGTCAGCAGGCCGTCTTCATAGCCCAGCACCTGCAAGCCGCTGGCGGTCCGCAGCAACTCACCGCGCTGCAGCAGAAAGTCGGGCCGGGAAGGGCGGCCATACGCCGCATGGCCGTCGGCGAAGGTTTCGTACAGCAGCAGGCCGCCCGGTGCCACGCTGGCCACGATAGCGGGCAGCAGGGGACGCCAGAGGTAGTTGGTCACCACCACCACGCCAAACTGCCGGCCAGCCAGCGGCCAGGCCTCGTTCTCGATGTCGGCCAGGATGAGTTCGCCCAGGCCGGCCAGGCCTGCCAGCGCGTCGGCATCGCGGTCCACGCCCGTCACCGCATGGCCGCGCCCGGCCCACCAGCGCAGATGGCGCCCGCCACCGCAGGCCAGGTCCAGCACGCGGGCACCCGGGGCGGCCAGGTGGGCCCAGCGCGTCATCCAGTCGGACGGCTCACCCGGGCCATGCAGCATCAGAAGCAGCCCCAGATCCGGTTGCTCAGGTCGGCCACGGCGTGTGGGTCCAGGTAGGTCAGGAAGACGCCACCCAACACCAGGGCCACTAGCAGCCAGCCGGCAGCTTTGCGCCAACGAGGGTGGGGGCGTTGGGTCGCCATCATGGGATCAGGCCGGTTGCGGGGCGGCCCGCACCACTGGTGCCTCGCGCACCGGCATGTTGGCCAATGCGGCAAAGACGCCCAGGGCCACGGCAATCCACCACACCACGTCGTAGCTGCCGGTGGTGTCGTACAGGCGGCCGCCCAGCCACACACCCATGAACGAACCCACCTGGTGGCTGAAGAACACCACGCCGCCCAGCATGGACATGTACTGGACGCCGAAGATCTGGGCCACCACCGCATTGGTGGGCGGCACGGTGGACAGCCACAGGAAACCCATCACCGAGGCAAAGATGTAGACACTCCAGGGCGTGAGCGGCGCGGTGATGAAGATGACGATGGCCACCGAGCGGGCCAGGTAGATGGTGGAGAGGATGTGGCGCTTGGGCATGCGCTGGCCCAGCCAGCCGGCCAGGAAGGTGCCGAAGACGTTGAACAGGCCGATCAGCGCCAGCGCGGCGGTGGCGACCTGGGGGGCCATGCCGTGGTCCTTCAGATAGCTGGGCATGTGCACGCCGATGAACACCACCTGGAAGCCGCAGACGAAGTAGCCGGCGGTGAGCCAGCGAAAGCTCGGGTTGCCAAAGGCTTCCTTCAGCGCCGCGACGATGCTCTGCTGGGGGCGGGCGGTGCCGTTCACCAGGGCCGGTTCTTTCAGACCCAAGGCCAGCGGCATGATGGCCAGCGCCAGACAGCCCAGCATGAACAGCGCGTTCTGCCAGCCCCAGTGGCCGATGAGCCAGTTTTCCACCGGCACCATCAGGAACTGGCCGAATGAGCCGGCCGCCGCTGCGATGCCCATGGCCATCGAACGCTTCTCGGGTGCCACGTTGCGGCCGATCACGCCATACACCACCGCATAGGTGGTGCCCGACTGGGCCATGCCCAGCACCAGGCCGGCACTGCCCAGGAAGGCTGCACCGGAGGTGGACAGGGCCATCAGCACCAGCCCGCCGGCGTACAGGGCCGAGCCGGCGACCAGCACGCGAAAGGCGCCATAGCGGTCGGCCAGCATGCCGGCAAACGGCCCGGCCAGGCCCCAGGCCAGGTTCTGCACCGCCATGGCCATGGCGAAGGTCTCGCGGGTCCAGCCCCGGTCCATGGTGATGGGCTGCAGCCACAGGCCGAAGCCATGGCGTATGCCCATGGACAGCGTGACGATCATTGCGCCGCACAGCAGCACCTGGTTCATGGAGAGCTGTTTGGCGGGCTGTTGGGCAGGCATCCCGGCACTGTAGCGGAGCCGCCGCGAGGGCGTGGGCATGAGGTCATGGTGCGCGCATTTCACGACCAATGCTGGATGCAATCACAGGGGTATGGCTGGGCCTGCCTACAATCGCCGCATGAAACGACCCCAAGCTCACTACGTTCGCAGCCCCCAAGGGGCGCGTCAGCGCCTTCGGGCGGCCGGGCGACGCTGACATGGCAACCCGATCGTCCTCGAACAACACCACGCCGGAATACGGCGAAGCTTCGATCCGCGTGCTCAAGGGCCTGGAGCCAGTCAAGCAGCGGCCGGGCATGTACACCCGCACCGACAACCCCCTGCACACCGTGCAGGAGGTGATCGACAACGCCGCCGACGAGGCCCTGGCAGGTTTCGGCAAGCGCATTGCCCTCACATTGCACACCGACGGCTCGGTCAGCATCGACGACGACGGCCGTGGAATTCCCTTCGGCCTGCACCCCGAAGAGCAGGTGCCGGTGGTGGAGATCGTCTTCACCCGCCTGCACGCCGGTGGCAAGTTCGACAAGGGCTCCGGCGGGGCTTACAGCTTCTCGGGCGGCCTGCACGGCGTGGGCGTGAGCGTCACCAACGCGCTGGCCAAGCGACTGCAGGTGAGCGTGTGGCGCGACGGTCAGTGCGCCTCGCTGGCCTTTTCGGGCGGCGACGTGATCGAGCCGTTGGTCATCCGCCCCAGCGCGCCGGGCGAGCGCAAGCACGGCACCTCGGTGCGGGTGTGGCCCGACGCCAAGTACTTTGAGTCTGCCGAACTGCCCAAGAACGAGCTGATGCACCTGCTGCGCAGCAAGGCGGTGCTGATGCCGGGCGTGATCGTTTCGCTCGCCACCGAAAAGACCGGCGAAATGCAGACCTGGACCTACAAGGGCGGCCTGCGCGACTACCTGCAGCAAAGCCTGCCGGCCGACCCGATGATCCCGCTGTTCGAGGGCGAGCACTACGCAGCCGACGGCGAGACCGACAACTTCGCCGAGGGCGAGGGCGCGGCCTGGTGCGTGGGCTTCACCGAAGACGGCACGCTGCTGCGCGAAAGCTATGTGAACCTCATCCCCACCGTGGCCGGCGGCACGCACGAGGCGGGGCTGAAGGACGGCCTGTTCGGCGCCATCAAGGGCTTCATCGACCTGCATTCGCTGCTGCCCAAGGGGGTGAAGCTGATGCCAGAAGATGTCTTCTCGCGCGCCAGCTTTGTGCTCAGCGCCAAGGTGCTTGACCCGCAGTTTCAGGGCCAGACCAAGGAGAGGCTGAACAGCCGCGATGCGCTGCGGCTGGTGTCCGGCTATGTCAAGCCGGCACTGGAGCTGTGGCTCAGCCAGCATGTGGAGCACGGCAAGAAGCTGGCCGAGCTGGTGATCAAGCAGGCCCAGACCCGTCAGCGCGCCAGCCAGAAGGTGGAAAAGCGCAAGGGCTCGGGCGTGGCCGTGCTGCCGGGCAAGCTCACCGATTGCGAGAGCAAGGACGTGGTGTTGAACGAGCTGTTTCTGGTCGAGGGCGACTCGGCCGGTGGCAGTGCCAAGATGGGCCGCGACAAGGAAACCCAGGCCATCCTGCCGCTGCGCGGCAAGGTGCTGAATTCGTGGGAAGTCGAGCGCGACCTGCTGTTCAAGAACAACGAGATCCACGACATCTCGGTGGCCATTGGGGTCGATCCGCACGGGCCCAATGACACGCCCGACCTCTCCGGCCTGCGCTACGGCAAGGTCTGCATCTTGAGTGATGCCGACGTCGACGGCTCGCACATCCAGGTGCTGCTGCTCACGCTGTTCTTCCGCCACTTCCCCAAGGTCATCGAGGCCGGCCACATCTTTGTCGCCAAGCCGCCGCTGTTCCGCGTGGATGCCCCGGCGCGCGGCAAGAAACCGGCGGCCAAGATCTACGCGCTGGATGAAGGCGAGCTTGACGCCGCGCTCGACAAGCTGCGCAAGGAAGGCGCGCGTGAAGGCAGCTGGAGCATCAGCCGCTTCAAGGGCCTGGGCGAAATGAGCGCCGAGCAGCTATGGGACACCACGCTCAACCCCGACACCCGGCGCCTGCTGCGCGTGCAGTACGGCGCGCTGGACTTTAGGGCCACCGTGGACAGCATGGGCAAGCTCATGGGCAAGGGCGAAGCCCAGGCCCGGCGCGACCTGATGGAGTTGCACGGCGACTCGGTCGAAGTGGACGTCTGAGGTTTCTGGTCGTGTCGCGTCGCCACACCTTCCTGGCCCGGCTTTGTCTGGCCACCCTGCTGATCTGGTGCTCGCCAGGCCAAGCGCAATCGCCCACGCTGTACGGCTATGTGGACGGCGCTGGCGTGGCCCACCTCTCGTACCAGCGGCCCGATGCCCGCTACCAGCCCGTGTTGCGCGAGCGGGGCGACGAGACCGGCCAGGTCCCCGGCAAGGCCCACCACCGCAGCACCCTGCTGACCTGGCTTGAATTCGCCCCCGAGGTCAAGGCCCTGCAGCCCGTGCTGCGCAAGGCCGAACAGGCCACCGGGGTGGACGCCGAATTGCTCAAGGCCATCATCACTGTGGAGTCGGGCTACCAGCGCAACCTGGTGTCGCCCGCCGGCGCCATCGGCCTGATGCAGATCACGCCTGATACCGGGCTGCGGTATGCCACCAAGGCCGAGCTGGCCGCGCGGCCCGTGGACGAACACCTGCGCAACCCCAGCCTGAACGTGATGACCGGTGCGCGCATGCTGGCCGACCTGACCCGCCGCTACGGCAGCATCGCCGTGGCCCTGGCCGCCTGGAACGCCGGCGAAGGCACGGTGCGCAAGGCTGGCGGCAAGCTGCCCCGCATTGCCGAGACCCAGGCCCATGTGCACATGGTGCTGGAGCTTTACTGGGCCCTGCTGCAGCAACGCCAGCAAAGCCGGGCCCGTGAATTGACCCTGGTGCGGCAAGACGCACCGCCTTCGGTGGCGCTGCGCTGAAGCGCTGGCCCACCGGCTTGAACTGAACCATGGAACAAACCACTCTTTCCTTCTCCGCGCCCGACGGCGGCGGCCCCAGTGATAACGCCATCACCTTGGCCCACTACGCCGAACGCGCGTATCTGGAATACGCGCTCAGCGTGGTCAAGGGCCGCGCGCTGCCCGATGTGTGCGACGGCGCCAAGCCGGTGCAGCGGCGCATTCTCTACAGCATGCAGCGCATGGGCCTGGGCTTTGGCGGCTCGGCCGGCGCGCCCAAGCCGGTCAAGAGCGCGCGCGTGGTGGGCGATGTGCTGGGCAAGTTCCACCCGCATGGCGACACGGCGGCCTACGACGCCATGGTGCGCATGGCGCAAGACTTCGCGCTGCGCTACCCGCTGATCGACGGCCAGGGAAATTTCGGCAGCCGCGACGGTGATGGCGCCGCCGCGATGCGCTACACCGAGGCCCGCTTGGCCCCCATCGCGCGACTGCTGCTCGATGAGCTGGACGAAGGCACGGTGGATTTCGTGCCCAACTACGACGGTTCGTTCGAAGAGCCGCGCCTGCTGCCCGCACGCTTGCCGTTCGTGCTGCTGAACGGCGCCAGCGGCATCGCCGTGGGCCTGGCCACCGAGATCCCCAGCCACAACCTGCGCGAGGTGGCCGCCGCCGCCGTGGCCTTGATCCGCAACGACAAGCTCAGCGACGACGAGTTCTTCAACTTGCTGCCCGGGCCCGACTACCCAGGCGGCGGCCAGATCATCTCCAGCGACGCCGACATCCGTGACGCCTACGCCAGCGGGCGCGGCAGCCTGAAGGTGCGAGCGCGCTGGAAGATCGAAGACCTGGCGCGCGGCCAGTGGCAACTGGTGGTGAACGAGTTGCCGCCGGGCTGCAGTTCGCAGCGCGTGCTGGAAGAAATTGAAGAGCTGACCAACCCCAAGGTCAAGACCGGCAAGAAGGCGCTCACGGCAGAGCAGGTGCAGCTCAAGGCCGCGGTGCTGGCGGTGCTGGACGCCGTGCGCGACGAATCGAGCAAGGATGCCCCGGTGCGCCTGGTGTTCGAGCCCAAGAGCCGCACGGTGGAGCAGCAAGAGCTGATCACCACGCTGCTGGCCCACACCAGCCTGGAGACCAGCGCGCCCATCAACCTCACCATGGTGGGCCTGGACGGTCGGCCCACGCAGAAGAGCCTGCGCCAGATGCTGGGCGAGTGGGTGAGCTTCCGCCAGACCACGGTGCAGCGGCGCACGCAGTTCCGCCTGCAGAAGGTGCTGGACCGCATCCACGTGCTGGAAGGCCGGATGCTGGTGCTGCTGAACATCGACGAAGTCATCCGCATCATCCGCAATGCCGACGAGCCCAAGCCGGCGCTGATAGCCCGCTTCCAGCTCAGCGACAAACAGGCTGAGGACATCCTTGAAATCCGCCTGCGCCAGCTGGCACGCCTGGAAGCGATCAAGATCGAGCAGGAGCTGAAGGGCCTGCGTGAAGACCAGCAGAAGCTCGAAGAAATCCTGGGCAGCCCGGCGGCCCTGAAGCGCACGCTGATCAAGGAGATCGAGACCGACGCCAAGCAGCATGGCGACGACCGCCGCACGCTGATCCAGGCTGAGAAGCGCGCGGTGGCCGAGGTGAAGATCGTCGATGAGCCGGTCACCGTTGTCATCAGCTTGAAGGGCTGGGCGCGTGCGCTCAAAGGCCACGAGGTGGGCGCCAATGCGCTGGCCTTCAAGGCGGGCGATGGCCTGTACGGCACCTTCCAATGCCGCAGCGTGGACAACCTCTACGCCTTCGGCTCAGGCGGGCGCGTGTACAGCGTGGCGGTGTCGCTGCTGCCCGGTGGGCGTGGCGATGGCCAGCCCATCACCAGCCTGATCGACCTGGAGACGGGTACCCAAGTGGCTCACTACTTTGCCGGTGCCGCCGAGCAAACCCTGCTGCTGGCCAACACCGGTGGCTTCGGCCTGCTGGCCCGGTTGGGCGACATGAACAGCCGCCAGAAGGCCGGCAAGAGCTTCCTCACACTGGAGGCTGCCGACAAACTGCTGCCGCCGGTGGCTGTGCTGCCGGCGCAAAGCAATGTGGCCTGTCTGGCCATGGGCGGGCGGCTGTTGGTGTTCCCTATGTCGGAGCTGAAGCTGCAGAGCAACGGCGGCCGCGGCCTGACGCTGATGGACGTGGACGCCAAAGACCCGTTGATTTCGGTGACCGCCTTCGCCGACGCGGTGCGCGTTTTGGGCACCGGCCGTGGCGGCAAGGACAAGGACGAACCCGTGAAGGGCACCACCCTGGCAAGCCATGTGGGCAAGCGCGCCCGCAAGGGACACAAGGTGGAGGGTGTGATGAAGGTGGCGCGGGTGGTGGCGGGCTGAGTTTGAGGGCTGCCGCGCACAGCAGCAGACCATGGTGACCACATTGCCGTCATTCCCGCACCCTCACCTCGTCATTCCCGAGAAGGCGGGAATGACGGTGGTGCCGTGGAAAATGACTGGCTGCAAAGCGCCGAGGACGACTTCGGGTACTCGCAGTCGTTATCAGGCTTTGGCCAGTGCCTTGGCCACCTCGGGCACCAAGGCCGAGCCACGGTAGATGAGCCCGGTGTAGACCTGCACCAGATCCGCCCCGGCCGCGATCTTGGTCTGCGCATCGGCACCGCTCAGCACGCCGCCTGCGCCAATGATGGGAAAGGCGCTGCCCAGTTCGCTGCGCAGCGCGCGAATCACCACGTTGCTGGGCGCCAGCACTGGCGCGCCCGAGAGGCCGCCGGCCTCGTCGGCATGTTCCAGCCCCTGCACAGCCTCGCGGCTGAGCGTGGTGTTGGTGGCGATCACGCCGTCCACGCCATGCTTTTGAAGCGTGGCGGCGATCACGCGGATCTGGTCGCCGTTCAGGTCGGGCGCGATCTTCAGGAACATGGGCACCGTCTTGCCATGCTCGGCGGCCAGCGCCTGCTTGCGTTGCACCAGCGCGCCCAGCAATGCGTCCAGCGCTTCGTCGCTTTGCAGTGCGCGCAGGTTCTTGGTGTTGGGGCTGGAGATGTTGACGGTCACGTAGTCGGCATGCGGGTACACGCCGGCCAGGCCGATCAAATAGTCGTCCACCGCGTTCTCGATCGGCGTGGCGGCGTTCTTGCCGATGTTCAGGCCCAGAACGCCGCCCGCCTGGCGGAAGCTGGTGGCGCGCTGCACATTGGCCAGAAACGCATCCAGACCTTCGTTGTTGAAGCCCAGGCGGTTGATCAGCGCGTTCTGCTGGGGCAGGCGAAAGATGCGCGGTTTGGGGTTGCCCGGTTGGGGCTTGGGCGTGACCGTGCCCACCTCGATGAAGCCAAAGCCCATGGCGCCCAGGCCGTCGATGCAGCGGCCGTTCTTGTCCAGTCCGGCGGCCAGGCCCACGCGGTTGGGAAACTTCAGCCCGGCCACGGTGACGGGGTCGGCCACGCGTGGCTGCGACCACAGGATCTGCGCCGGCGTGTTCTGCAGCTTGGCCATGCGGTGCAGGGTCAGCTCGTGGGCGGCTTCGGGGTCCATGCCAAAGAGCACGGGGCGGGCTAGGGCGTAGGGAACGAGGGCCATGGTGTGTGTTGTGTGTCTTGGCTGCAATTGTCTCAGGCCGGCCCGAGCCGGGCAGTGAGTCGCGGCGATAATTCGCCCATGACTCAAGACGAACTCAAGGCCCTGGTGGGGCAGGCGGCGCTGGCCTATGTGGTACCCGGCACGGTGGTGGGCGTGGGCACCGGCTCCACGGTGAACTGCTTCATCGACGCGCTGGCCACAATGAAGGGGCAGATCGCCGGCGCGGTGTCCAGCTCGGTCAAGAGCACCGAGCGCCTGCAGGCGCATGGCATCACGGTGCTGGACGCCAATCAGGTGCAGAGCATCCCGGTCTACATCGACGGCGCCGACGAGATTGACCACTCGGGCTGCATGATCAAGGGCGGCGGCGCCGCGCTGACCCGCGAGAAAATCGTGGCCGACCTGGCCGAGCACTTTGTGTGTATCGCCGACGAATCCAAGCTGGTGGAGGTGATGGGCCAATTCCCGCTGCCGGTAGAGGTGATCCCCATGGCCGCAGCCCAGGTGATGCGCCGCTTTGCCCAGGCCTATGGCGGTGCGGCCACGGTGCGCGCCGGCCTGGTGACCGACAACGGCAATGTCATTGTTGATGTGCGGGGGCTGAAGATCAACGAGCCGCTGGCCATGGAGGCCGAAGTGAACCAGTGGCCCGGTGTGGTGACCGTGGGCATCTTTGGCCGCCACCGCGCCAAGGTCTGTCTGCTGGGCACGGCGCAGGGCGTGAAGACGCTGAGCTTCTGACCGTTGGTCGCATCATGCCCGGGCATGATGCGGGTGTATCGTCGCACCAGAGCCGGTTTGCAGTGCCTGCAGCCGGTTGACGCACATTTCATCGCAAAGGACAGACGTGGCCACCCCCAATTATTCGTACGAGAAGCGCCAGCGCGAACTGGCGAAGAAACGCAAGAAAGAAGAAAAGGCGGCGCGCAAGGCGGCTGGCTTGGCGCCTTTGCCTGAGGATGGTGAATCCGACGGCGACGCTGCGCCGGAAGGCTCTGCATCGGATGCGCCGGCCGCCGAGCCGCCGACCGCTTGAGTCTGACCAGCCCCTGCGTTTGAAACTCAGGGGCGCCGCGCGACCCGCGCCACGAAGCGCGCCGGGTCCACGGCATCCAGCACGCTGGCCGAGAGCGGCACGGGTGCCCCGCTGACACACGCAGCCAGGGCTTCGCCCAGCAGAGCCGCCCAGGTCAGCCCCCGCGAACCCAGCGCGGTCATCACGTACAAGCCCGCCACGCGCGGCACATGGCGCGGCTGGTCCAGCCGCCGTAACCCGGCCATCTGCGCCATGCACAGCGGCACGGCGCCCACCACGGGCAGCCGGTCATCGGTGGCCAGCCGCCAGCCCACCTTGCCTTGCAATGCCGCCACCGCCTCGTCGCGCCATTCGGTGTGCACGCCGATGAGGGCGTCGATCTGCCGCAGGTTGTGGCGATGGTCATCGGCGCGGACGGCGGTGTCTTCGTCGCAGGCTTGAGAGGTGGCGCCACACAAGACCCCCCCGCCCAAGGCGTCGGGCAGCGCGATCAGGTAGCCGCCGCTGGCCAAGGGCAGGCGCGGGCGCGGCAGGCCGGTGGCTTCGGCCACGCTGGCCGGCACCTGGGTTACCTGGCCGCGGCGGCGCTGCAGCGGCCAAAGGGCCACGTCCGTGTGGCCCTGCAGCAAGCGCGGCGTGTCGTGGGCGCTGGCCAGCACCACCACGTCGGCCTGGGCGATCACCTGATCTTGCGCGTCCAGCGCCTGCCAACCGCTGCCGTCCACCGCTTGCAGTTGTGCCACGGCGCTGTGGCACCGCAGAGTGACGGCTGGCAACGTGAGCCATTCGCGCACCAGAGCGGGTGGGCTGACCCAGCCGGCGCCGGCATAGAGGCACTGCGCGTCTGGCAGCGGCAGGCCGGCCAGGTCGGACGCGGCCTCTGCGCCCAACACCTGGATGAACTCGGATGGCAGGCCCAGGTGCCGCGCGGCAGCCAGAGCGGCCAGGCTGGCTTCGGCGCCTGGAGACAGGCCACGTAGCAAGCCCTGCGCCTCGCCGGGCACGCGAGCCTGCGCCAGCGTGGGGGCGAGCAGTTGCTGGGTGCGCAGCGCGGCGGCGCGCAGCAGTTGCGCGTGGGCACCATCGTTGGGGTGCAGCACGCCATGGAACAGGCCAGCCAGATTGCCCGAGGTTTCGAGGGCCGGGGCTTCGCGCCGCTCCAGAACGGTCACTTGCAGGCCCTCACGCACCAAGGCTCGGGCGGCGGCTGCGCCGGCCAGGCCGGCACCGATCACCAAGGCCGTGCGGGCATGGGCCACCGGGGCTCGCCCCAGGGGTGGGGGCAAGCGGCGCGCGGCCTCGCCCTCGCCCGGAAAGCGCGCGCAGCACATGTCGCGCTTGCTGCCAAAGCCTGGCGCACGGGCAACCGCGTAGCCGGCGGCCGAAAGACCGTCGCGCAATTCGCGCGCGACGCTCCAGGTGGCTGCGGTGGCGCCCGGCGCGGCCATGCGGGCCAGGGCCTTGCACAGCCGCTCGTCCCACATCACGGCGTTGCGAGCCGGGGCAAAGCCGTCGAGGTAAAAGGCGTCCACCGTGGCCACCAGTTCGTTGCGCCAAAGGGCCACATCGCCCAAGGCCAGCAGCAGGCGCACCTGGCCGCCGTCGAACTCCAGTGTGTGCAGGTCGGGCGTGAGCACAGGCCACTGGGCCAGCAACTGCGCAGACAGATCGGCGTGGGCATGGTTCAGCAGCGCGCGCTGCAGGTCAACCTGAGAGAGCGGGTGTTTCTCGATGGAGACGAACACCAGTTGCTCGCTGCGCGCGGGGTCTGCTCGCCAGGCGGCCCAGGTGGCCAGGAAGTTGTTGCCCAGGCCGAAGCCGGTTTCCAGCACCACAAAACGCCGGCGGCCTTGCCAGCGCGAGGGCAGGCCATTGCCGGCCAGGTACACGTGCCGCGCTTGCTCCAGTGCGCCGGCGCGGGCGTGGTAGAGGTCGCCATAGCGCGGGGCATAGGGCGTGCCCCCGTGCTCGGCGCAGTCGAAATCGACCTTGGCAAGGTCCAGCGCGGCGGTCTTCATGGGGTGGTGGTGGCCAGCGCGCTGGCACGTGCATCCAGCCAGGCCACCAGCCTGGCTTGCGCGGTGGAGAGGCTGCGGTAGCCCAGCACGGTCGGGCTCATGCTGGCCACAGCGTCGCGCAGACGCTCAGCGTGCGCCACCGTGGTGATGGCCTGGGGCAGGGGGCGGCTGTCGACCAGGATGGTGAACACGGCCTGCTGGTGCTGGGGCAGTGGGATGAAGGTTTGCCGCTCGGTGCGGAACCAGGCGTTCTCGGCCAGGGCCTCGGCACCGAGTTCAGCATTCCATGGGCTTGGGTCCACCCGTTGCGGATGGGTATGCAGGCGCGGATGGCGGCTGATGTTCCACACAAAGCGCTCCCAGCGCTCCTCGCCGCTCACCAGCCGCATCAAATGCTCGCCCGCCTTGAGCAGCAGCGCGTTGTCGGCCACGGGCTGGTGCACTTCGCTGAAATGGCGGCCGATTTTGTCTTGTGGCGACCAGTGCGAGGGCAGGCACACGGCCAGCCAGGGCAGGCTGGCGCGGCTGCCGTCGACAATGGCGAAGTCTTCGGCAAAGGCCAGCGCGATCAGACCCGCCCGGCGCCACTCGGCGGGCAGCCGGTTCAGGCAGGCGCCAATCTCGGGCCAGCCGCTGCCTTCTTCGCGCACCTCGCCCTGCGCGTCGACCGCCCAACCCAGCGCCACCGCATGCCAGCCGCCCTCGGCGTCGACCTGGAAGCAACTGGGATGCTCAGCCTGCGCATGGGCGGCCAACGCGGTCAATGCCGGTGCGGGGTCGAACCCGGGTTCGCGCAGCAAGGCTTGGTCTGCCCAATTGAACAGCACGGCCAGCTTCTCGCGCAGATGGCGTGCGCCCAGTCGGTTGGGTGTGAGTTGCACCGCGCCAGGCGCCAGCCGCCGCAGGCCGGGCTGCATGCGAAAGGGTGCCTGGACGGCGTGGTCGAAATCGAAGCTCATGGCAACGCGGGGTTCAGAAAAGCAAATGGGCACCCGAAGGTGCCCATGATGCCGCAGCGCCAAGGCGCATCAGCAGCGCGTCAGACGCGCTTGCGGTACTCGTGCGTGCGGGTGTCGATTTCGACCTTGTCGCCGTTCTCCACGAAGATGGGCACCGAGATAACGAAGCCGGTGCCCACGATCTTGGCGGGCTTGAGCACCTTGCCCGAGGTGTCGCCCTTGACGGCGGGGTCGGTTTCGATCTCGCGCACCACGCTGGTGGGCAGTTCGACCGAGATCGCCTTGCCGTCGTAGAACACGACTTCAACGGTCATGTTGTCTTCGAGGTAGTTCAGCGCGTCGCCCATGTTCTCGGCTTCGATCTCGAACTGGTTGTACTCGGCGTCCATGAAGGCGTACATCGGGTCGGCGAAGTACGAGTAGGTGCAATCCTTCTTGTCGAGGATGACCAGGTCCATCTTGTCGTCGGCCTTGAAGACCACCTCGGCACCGAAGCCGTTCAGCAGGCTCTTCATCTTGATGCGCACGGTGGCAGCACCGCGGCCACCACGGCTGTATTCGGTTCTGAGCACAACCATCGGGTCTTTGCCCTGCATGATGACGTTGCCGGCGCGGAGTTCCTGAGCGAGTTTCATGGCGAGATTCCAAAAATCGGAAGAGGGCTTGCGCGCGTCGCTGGCACGTCTGCCCAAGGTGACCGGCGGACATGGCCACCGGCAAGGGTTCATGCGGGGAGCGTCACTCGCAAAGCCTGGCAGAGACAGGCCCTGGAAGGGGGCGCCTTCCGCAAAACCTTGAATTTTAACGCTTTTCAGATACGAAATCGAGCAGCTGGCTTGTCAGATCGCGTTGGGAGTGCAGGTGGTCACGCCAGACCAGGGCGTGGTCTTGCCATGAATCAAGCCCGGCCAGGCACATGGGCAGGGCGGGCTGGCCACGGGCAGCCAGGCCATTCCAGGCCAGCATCCAGGCCTGCACCTGCTGCGACAGGGCCGGGTCGGCGCCGGCCAGATGCCGCTGCAGGAAGGCATCCAGCTTGCCGGCATGCACGCCATCGTGCTGCGGGTAGATCTGCCAGACGAAGGGCTTGGCGGCCCATTGGGCGCGCACGAAAGAGTCTTCACCGCGCACGAAATTCAGGGCGCAGGCGCGCAGCAGGTGGTCGTAGTCGGGCTGGCTGAGCCAGGGCAGGGCTTGCACCCGTACCTTGCGTGGCATGGGCAGTGCGGCCAACTGCTCGGTGGCCGTGCCAGGCGTGGCCAGGATCAGCGTGGGCGCATCGGCCAGGCAGGCGGGCAATTCGGCCAGGGCCGCGTTGGCGTAGCAGAACACGCTCACCAGTCGCTCGCCGGGTTGGGGGGTGATGTCCAGGCGGGCGAGGAAGCTGTCCGCATCCACCTCGGCCAATCGCTGTAGCAGGTCGGGTTCACGCAACAGCCCACCGGTGTCGGGCGTGAAGCCGGGGAAGAAGAACCACTTGGTGAGGCCCTGCGCCGGGCCGTGCCACTGCGGTGAGGCCAGGCGGTGGCTGTGTGCCACATAGTCTTCGGCGCTGAGGTATTCGAGGTTGACCCACACCGGCGCCTTCGCCGCAGCGGCCATGCGGGCCAGGAAGCTGTCGTGCGGGTTGCAGCCGAAGGCTTCGATGACCACGTCGCCAGGCGCGTGATCGGGGGCCGGGTCGGACCAGGCCACCACCTCCACACCGGCCGGGCGCACAGGCGCCACCCAGGCCAGCGCGCGCGCATCGTCCAGCCACAGCCGCACCTGGTGCCCTCGCTCGGCCAGATCGGCAGCCAGGCGCCAGCACACACCCAGATCGCCATGGTTGTCGATGACCCGACAGAAGATGTCCCAGCGCAGCGGGGGTGGGGCGGGCGTGGCGAGGTCGGGCATGTTGTGATTATCGAAGCGGCACAATGCCCACCCGATGTCGCCCAAAGCCCCGCCTGATTTTCACGAAGTGGTCGCCGTGGCGCGTGCCACCGAGGGCGAAGACTCGGCCCAGCAGCAAGTCTTGCGAGAAGCAGCCACCCAGGCCCGCGAGCGTGTGCTGGCCGAGGTGCAGGCCCTGCCCAACCTGCCCGGCGTATACCGCTATTTCGACGCCCAGGCAGGCGTGCTGTATGTGGGCAAGGCGCGCGACCTGAAGAAGCGTGTCTCCAGCTATTTTCAGAAGGATCTGGGCGGCACCCGCATCGGCCTGATGGTGGCGCGCATCGTGCGGCTGGAAACCACGGTGGTGCGCACCGAGGCCGAGGCACTGCTGTTGGAGAACACGCTGATCAAGACGCTGAACCCCAAGTTCAACATCCTGTTCCGCGATGACAAGAGCTACCCCTATCTCAAGTTGGTGAGCCACGCCTTTCCGCGCGTGGCCTATTACCGCGGCGCGGTGGACCGCAAGCACAAGTACTTTGGCCCCTACCCGGGCGCATGGCCGGTGCGCGAGGCCATCCAGCTGATCCAGAAGGTGTTCAAGCTGCGTACCTGCGAGGACACGGTGTTCAACAACCGCTCGCGGCCTTGCCTGCTCTACCAGATCCGCCGCTGCTCGGGGCCCTGCGTGGGCCTGATCAGCCCGGCGGATTACGCACGCGATGTGCGCGACACCGAGCGCTTCCTGCTTGGTGAGCAGCAGCAGGTGGTGGAAGAACTGCAGGCGCAGATGATGGCGCACGCCGAGGTGCTGGAGTACGAGAAGGCCGCCGAACTGCGCAACCGCATAGCCGCGCTGGCGCAGGTGCGGGCCCAGCAGTCGGTGGAAGAGAGCAGCCTGTCCAGTCTGGGCCGCGATGTGGACATTCTGGCGGTGAAGGTGGCGGGTGGCCGCGCCTGCGTGAACCTGGCCATGGTGCGTGGTGGGCGGCATCTTGGTGACCGGGCGTTCTTTCCCACCCATGTGGAAGACGCCACTGCGGTGGATGTGGACGACGATGCCAGCGCCGATGCCTCGGTGCGCACGGCCCGCTCCGAACAGAAGGTGTTGCAGGCCTTCATCAGCCAGCACTATCTGCAAGGCACACCCCCGCCATTGCTGCTGGTGAGCCATGTGGTGGACAAGGACCTGTTGCTGGCGTTGTCCGAGCAGACAGGAGTCAAGATCAGCGCCCAGCACCAGCCCCGCGAGCAGCGCCGCATCTGGCTGGAGATGGCCGTCAAGGGCTGCGAACTGGCGCTGGCGCGGCTGCTGTCGGAAGAAGGCTCGCAGCGTGAACGTACCCGGGCTTTGGTGGACGCGCTGGATCTGCCGGTGGACGACCTGGATACCTTCCGTGTTGAATGTTTCGACATCAGTCACACGGCGGGCGAGGCCACGCAGGCATCCTGTGTAGTGTTCCAGGACCACAAGATGCAAAACAGCGAGTACCGCCGCTTCAACATCGATGGCATCACTGGCGGCGACGACTACGCTGCGATGCGCCAGGTGCTCACCCGCCGCTACGCCAAGCTGGCCGAGATCGTGACCGCTGAAGGTCCGCCCGCCGCCACGGCCAAGGTGCGGCTGCCCGATGTGGTGCTGGTGGATGGCGGCCGTGGCCAAGTGAGCATGGCACGCGAGGTGTTTGAAGGCCTGGGGTTGGACGTGTCGCTGATCGTGGGTGTGGAAAAGGGCGAGGGCCGCAAGGTGGGTCTTGAAGAACTGGTGTTCGCCGACGGCCGCGAGAAGCTTTCTCTGCCACCCGATTCGGCCGCGCTGATGCTGGTGGCCCAGATCCGCGACGAGGCGCACCGTTTCGCCATCACCGGCATGCGCGCCAAACGTGCGAGCATCCGCACTGGCGGCAGCCGGCTGGAAGACATAGGCGGGATTGGCCCCAAGAAACGGGCGAAGCTGCTGCAACGCTTTGGCGGCGTGCGCGGCGTGGAGGCCGCCAGTGTGGACGACCTGGCCGGCGTCGTTGGGATATCCAGAGAACTAGCAGAGGAGATCTACCGTGCACTTCACTGACAACCGCAACTCCCAAGGGGCCACGTTGAAGGCTTTCACTTTCCGGTCGTCCTGGCGCGGCTGGGCCCTGGTGTCGGCCTTGGGTGGTGCAGCTTGGCTGGCGGGCTGTGGCACACGCTCCTCGGCACCTTTGCCGCCTGCGCCTTCGGCGGCGCCCGCCCGGCCTGCACCTGCGCAAGCGCCTGTGTCACGCCAGGCAGCGCCAGCCCCTGCTGCGGCACCGGCGGCACGCTCGGCCGCCGACTACAAGTTGCAGGCCGCACGCAAGCTGATGGCGGCGAATCCGACCCTGACCTACGCTGGCGAAGTGCCCGAGCCCTTGCTGGCCATCCCGGTGCTGGAGGTGGAGTTGTACGCCGACGGCAGCATCGCCAAGATCAATGTGCTGCGCCAGCCCAGCCAGGCCAAGGACACCACCCAATTGGCCATCGACGCAGTCAAGCGCGCGGCGCCGTTTGGTGATGTCTCGCGCCTGCCCAAACCCTGGCGCTACACCGAAGCGTTTCTGTTCCGCGACGACCGCAAGTTCAAGCCGCGCTCACTGGATTAGGCCCGCACCTGCTCAGCAGGCCAGGCCGGCGCATGAGCCCATTCGAAACGCAGGCAGAATCAGGCCATGTTCCTGACCATTCCCACGCTGCTCACCTGGGCCCGAATCGTGGCCATCCCGCTGATCGTGGGGGTGTTCTATCTGCCGGCGGACACTGCAACGCGCAACCTCATCGCCACGGTGATGTTCGTGGTGGTGGCGCTGACCGACTGGCTCGATGGCTACCTGGCGCGGCGCCTGAACCAGAGTTCGGCCTTCGGGGCCTTTCTCGATCCGGTGGCCGACAAATTCCTGGTGTGTGCCTCGCTGCTGATCCTGGTGCAACTGGACCGGGTCAACGCGCTGATTGCACTGGTCATCATTGGCCGCGAGATTGCCATCTCGGCTTTGCGCGAATGGATGGCCCAGATTGGCGCTTCGCGCAGCGTGGCCGTGCACATGCTGGGCAAGCTCAAGACCGTGGTGCAAATGGTGGCCATTCCCTTTCTGCTCTTTGACGGCCGCTTGTTTGGCTTCATCGATACGCACCTGTGGGGCATCGTGCTGATCATTGCTGCGGCCGTGCTGACCATCTGGTCAATGGTGTATTACCTGCAAAAAGCCTTGCCGGAGATCCGCGCCAAGGCGCGTTGAGCGCGCCATGAGTGACCCCATGGCGCGCGCGCTGCGCTCTATGCCAATGGTGTTCGTGCTGATTTGGAGTACAGGCTTCATCGTCGCCCGCTACGGGATGCCGCACGCCCCGCCCATGGGTTTTTTGGCCTGGCGCTACACCTTGTCGGCTCTCGCCTTTTTGCTGTGGGTGAAGCTGGCTGGTGCTGCATGGCCGCAAGGTCGCGCACAGTATGGCCATCTGGCCGTCACCGGCGTGCTGATGCATGCAGGCTATCTGGGTGGCGTCTGGGCCGCCGTGAAGCTGGGGTTGGGCGCTGGGACAGCCGCCCTGATCGTGGGTCTTCAGCCGTTGCTCACCGCGGTGTGGATTTCGGCCACCGGTTCGTCACACCATGTCTCGGCGCGCCAGTGGCTTGGGCTGTTGTTGGGCTTTGGCGGCCTCTCGTTGGTTGTGGCGCACAAACTGGGGCAGGGTGAATTGACAGCAGTCAATTTGGCGCTCGCCGTGCTGGCCTTGCTCAGCATCACCGTGGGCACCCTCTACCAGAAGAGCCATGTGAAACCTTGCGATGTGCGCAGTGCCAACCTGGTGCAGTTGCTGGCCGCATGGTGTGTGACCTTGCCGCTCGCTCTGCTGGAGCATGAGCCCGTTGTCTGGCATCCCGAGATGATCGGGGCACTGGCCTGGTCGGTACTCGCGCTGACACTGGGTGGCAGCTCCTTGCTGTACATGCTGATCCAGCGCGGCGCAACCACCCAGGTCACCAGCTTGATGTACCTGGTGCCGCCCTGCACGGCCGTGATGGCATGGGCTTTGTTCCACGAGCAACTGGGTGGATTGACCCTGCTGGGCATTGCGCTCGCAGTGTCGGGTGTGGCGCTGGTGGCCAGGCCACGGCCGTTGGCAGGCTGAGCCACAACAGTTTCGAGGCAAAGAGTGTGCGAATGTCGTCAACTGTGTCGTTGGCGCTCGCTGCAACCCCCTGATTCGCGGGCTGAGACGCTGGGGAATACGCATAGAATCCGGCCGCGCGCTTGACACCGGGTACAGCGCGGGGCTGTAATGAAATTGCGCTGGTGACCCCGATTAGTGTTGCCCTGAGAGCGCCAGTTTTCACCCAAAAATCGCGACACCAGAGAGAGAGAGGGGGTACCTTCGTGAACAAGTCTGAATTGATCGAGCACATTGCCCGCCAGGCCGACATTTCCAAAGCCGCTGCCACACGCGCACTTGAAGCCATGATTGGCGGCGTCAAGACCACCTTGAAAAAAGGTGGCAGTGTGTCGATCGTCGGCTTCGGCACCTTCGCCGTCACCAAGCGTGCAGCTCGTACGGGTCGCAATCCCCGCACTGGCGATGCCATCAAGATCAAGTCGGCCAAGGTGCCGAAGTTCCGTCCAGGCAAGGGCCTTCGCGACCATCTCAATTGAACACAACGTTGGGTGCTTAGCTCAGCGGTAGAGCGTCTCCTTTACACGGAGAGGGTCGGGGGTTCGATCCCCTCAGCACCCACCAAGAAAATGCCCGCCGTCGGCTTTGATTAGAATCCCGCGCGGCGTATGCAGACCTCGGTAAAAGGCGAACTCCGGTTCGCCTTTGTCGTTTGTCGGGTCTGGCGTCGGTCCTGAAAGTCCAACCATGTTTGAATTCGTTCGCACGCACAACCGTCTGCTCCAGTTCTTGCTGGCGCTGGTGATCGTCCCTTCGTTTGTCGTTGTGGGGGTCCAGGGCTATTCAAGCTTCATGGATGGCAGCACCAAGACCGTGGCCAAGGTGGACGGCGCCGACGTCAAGTTGGCCGAACTGGATGCCGCGCACCGCCAGCAGATCGAGCGCTACACACAGCAAATGCCGGGCGTCGACATCAAGATGTTCGACACGCCCGAGATGAAGCGCCAGACGCTGGACGTGATGGTGCGCGAGCGTGTGCTGATGCGCGCCACGGCCAAGGATCATCTGGTGGTCAGTGACGACCGCCTCAAACGCCTGTTTCTCACCGACCCGCAGTACGCGGCCTTTCGCAGGGCAGACGGCACGGTCAACGCAGAAATGCTGGCTGCGCAGGGCATGAACTCAGAGATGTTCGCGGAGCGCCTGCGCCAGGATTTCGCTTTCAAGCAAGTGTTGATGGGTGTGGCCGGCTCCAGTATGAGCGGCGCCACCGTGGCAACGGCCGCCACTGACGCCTTGCTCGAGCGGCGCGAGGCGCAGTTGCAGCGCTTCGATGCCAAGGACTATCAGGCCAAGGTGAACCCCACAGAGGCCGACGTGAAGGTCTATTACGACTCTCACAGTGCCCAGTTCAAGTCGCCAGAGACCGCCAGCATTGAATACACCATGCTCGATCTCGACACGCTCAAGAAGCAGGCCAGCGGCCTCACCGATGCCAAGTTGCGCGAGTACTACGAGCAGAACATCAACCGCTACAGCGTGGCCGAAGAGCGCCGTGCCAGCCACATACTGATCAGCGCCGCCAAGGAGGCCCCCGCTGAGGAGCGTGCCAAGGCCAAAGCCAAAGCCGAAGCGCTGTTGGCCCAGGTGCGCAAGACACCTGCCAGCTTTGCCGAGGTGGCCAGCAAGAACTCGCAAGACCCGGGTTCGGCCGGCAAGGGTGGTGATCTTGATTTCTTTGCCCGCGGTGCCATGGTCAAGCCCTTCGAGGACGCGGCCTACGCCATGAAGCCGAATGAAATCAGCAACGTGGTCGAGTCTGACTTCGGCTTCCACATCATCAAGCTCGTGGCCGTGCGCGGCGGCGACAAGAAGCCGTTTGAGGCCGTGCGTGCCGAGATTCTGGACGAAGTAGCCAAGCAACAAGCCCAGAAGGACTACGTCGAGAAGGCAGAACAATTCTCGAACACTGTGTACGAGCAAGCCGACAGCTTGCAACCCGTGATCGACAAGCTCAAGCTCAGCAAGCTCACGGCCACCGTGATGCGCGATGCACAGCCTGGCGTCAAGGGCCCGTTGGCATCGCCCAAGTTGCTCAAGGCTGTGTTTTCGAGCGACGTGCTGAAGAACAAACGCAACACCGAGGCGGTGGAGACTGGTCCGAGCCAGATGGTGTCGGCGCGCGTGGTGAGCTACCAACCCGAGCGCGTGCTGCCGCTTGAGGCGGTGCATGACCAGGTGCTGGCCAAGGTTCGCACCGAGCAGGCCCTGGCTGCCGCTCGCAAGGATGGGCAGGCGCGCATGTCCGCCGTGCGGGCGAACACCAACGAGGCGCTGCCGCTGACGCTGAGTGTGTCACGGACTCAGATGCAAAACCTGCCACGCCCCATCGTCGATGCCATCTTGCGTGCCGATCTGGCCAAGGGCGCCAGCGTGGTGGGTGTGGAACTGCCCGATCTGGGTTTTGCCGTGGTCAAGGTGGTGAAAGTGGTGACGCGTGACGCCGCTGACCCGGACAACGCCAGTGCCAAGCCCTACGTGGAAAGGACCCTGGCCGATGCCGAAACTGCTGCCTACTACGAAACGCTGAAGAAGCGCTTCAAGGTCGAGGTGCATGCTGCCGTACTGATGCCCACGGCCGACGCCAATGCCGCCACCGACCCTGCATCGACCCCGGCCAAGTGAGGCGAAAGCCTGAAGTTTTCAGGCTATAATTCAACGCTTACAACGGTGGCTGTAGCTCAGTTGGTAGAGTCCAGGATTGTGATTCCTGTTGTCGTGGGTTCGAGCCCCATCAGCCACCCCATCCCAGCGTTTCATCAGGTCCCATGCCGGACCGAACTTCCCGCCAAATCAACGACTTAGCCAGTCGCTTGAGTCAGGAAGGTTCCTGCCGTCCCACGGCAGTGCAGCGCAAGTAGGGGAACATGTAGGGGAACAAATGGCGTTCGTCATGCCATTTGGAGTTCTGTTCCCCTATGCTCACCGACAAGCAGTGCAAGAACGCGTCCTGCCCAGAGGGCAAAGCCCGCGCACGCGTGACCGATTCAGGTGGTCTCTACCTCGAAGTTGCTGGCGCCGGGTCCAAGCGCTGGTTCTGGAAGTACTACTTCGACGGCAAAGAGAAGCGCCTCTCCTTGGGTTGCTACCCTGAGGTCAGCCTCAAGGATGCTCGCGCCGCTCGAGACGATGCGCGGAAGCAACACCAATCAGGCACCGACCCGGTACTCGCAAGGCAGGTCGATCGCCTCAGTTCCCGGTTCGACGCCAACGCCAGCTTCGAGGTGACCGCGCGCGAGTTCCACGCGACCAAGAAGGTGGGCTGGAGCGATCACTACGCCAAGCGCTGGATGGAGCGCCTCGAGAAGGACATCTTCCCCTGGCTGGGCAAGCTTCCGCTTTCCCAGATCGGCGCACCGATGCTGCTGCAGACGCTGCGGCGCGTCGAGGCACGTGGCACGCGCGAACTGCCTCACTCTCTGCTGGAAGCCTGCGGGCAAGTGTTTCGATACGGCGTCGCGACCGGACGTTGTGAGCGCAGCCCCGCTTCGGATCTGCGCGGCGCACTGAAGCCGGTGCTGACGAGGCACGTCTCGGCGATCGTCGAACCGGATCAGGTCGGCGACTTGATGCGCGCGATCGACGGCTACCACGGTCACCCCGTCACCCGGGCGGCACTGCTTCTGTCGGCACTGCTCTTCCAGCGTCCAGGGAACATCCGGCAGATGGAGTGGGCCGAGCTGGATCTCGAGGCAAGGATGTGGGCGATACCCTCCGCCAAGATGAAGCGGACAAAGCGGGAGAAGATCAACGGAAGGCCGCATTTGGTTCCGCTCGCCACCCAGGCTGTAGACGCTCTGAAGGACCTGATGCCGCTGACCGGCCGAGGGCAATACGTGTTTCCGTCCCTGATCAGTGCCAAGCGGCCAATGAGCGAAAACACGGTCCGCGTTGCCCTGCGCCGGCTAGGCTTCGACAACGAGACGATGACTCCCCATGGATTCCGGGCGATGGCCCGTACCGTGATGGTGGAGCGGCTCAACGTGGCGCCGGACGTGATCGAGGCCCAGCTGGCACATGGGAAGTCCGGCCCGCTGGGCGCTGCCTACGACAGGGCGGAGTTCATCGAACAGCGGCGCGACATGATGAGCGCCTGGGCCGACTACCTGGATTCCTTGAAGAACTGGCGCACTCCGGGGCGGCGTCCCGCTGTGCCCTGCGAGCCCACGCGGGAGAGCACCACGGAAGTCTGATGTTTGTGTAGGCTCCCTTTGGACCGACCAGAGACGGCTCAGGTGTTGGCCCTCAAAGGTCGTTTCGGACACAGGCTGCAACAGCGTGAAGCTCGAAGGCTAGGACACTGTTTTCCGTGAGCTTGAGTTGACCTCACTTCAAATGCGAATGCTGGCCTTCTTGGTGCTTGTCCTTGCGGGTGCCCTGGCCGGGTGGGCGATAGGGCAGGACGAAGCTTTGGCCACGCGGCTTGTCCTCGCAGCGGTCGGCGCCCTCGTGGGGGCTGCAGTGGGCGGTGCGCTGCTCAAGATTGGGCGGGGGCAGGTGTCTCGATCGCTCACAGGCAATCCCATTCCAGGTTCCGGCGTGACTTCCGAGGACCTCGCGGCCAACTATTGGCGCGACAAGGGACACCCGCCCTTCATGAAGCCCCCTGAAGGGGACCCGCCATCGCGCGAGCCCGATTGACTACCTCTTGATGATCCCCTTCACCGCGTCTTTGGCATCTTGGAAGGTCTCGGCTGCGTCCCGGGCCACTTGCCTTGCGGTGCCTTTGAACAGCGACTGCCGTGGGGAAATCGTGCCGTCGTCGGCGCGCCCGGGGCTCCGCTCGTCATCGAACTCTTGCCGTCGAGCAGCAGCCCGGCCACGGAGGTCGTCCGACGACGTCTGAATCTGCTGGCGAGCGTCGCTTGGTTCGGGCGCAGGTTGTCCCGGTGGAGCGACTGGAAGAGGAGCCTGACGAACCGCGCCCGTCGCTCTTCGATATGTAGCGTCAATGTCCGGCGTGAGGCGCGGGTCACCACTGTTGGTCGTGTACAGATGGCGGACGTCGTCGAAGGATGACGGCATGCCAGTGCCGTCGCTGAAGTTTCGGGTTGGAGCCAGCGCCTGTCGGGCAAGTTCAGCGCTCAGCAGTTGTTGAGCGGACGCGCTTGTACCACCGTACTGTTCAGCGTACCGAGTGAACATCGCCAGGTTGTAGGGATCCTGCGCAATGTCGATTGAAATCGAATCGCCTCTCTCCCTGGCCACGGCAAGCCGCTCAGAGAACGCGGTGCGGTCGGCAAGGGAAGCATCTGCGCGGGCGGAGCGCGCGGTTGTGGTGGCGATCCTCGACGACAGTTCGCGTGCTTCGCGAGCATCGGTGGCTACAAGGCTCGCGACGGAACTGTCGCGCGACACGCGATCGCCGAACTGCTTGAACTCCGAGGCCTGCTCGGAAGTGAGCGCACCAAGCACCTTCCGCTCGTCGGCACTCAGTCCGGACAGGTAGGTCTTGTCTGCACTCGCGTTCAGTTGGGCGCCAACGAACCGCGCATTGAATCCAGCATGACCTGTAACGCCAAGCGCAATGCGAGCAACCTGAGACTGTGTCAGCCCAGTGGACTCGGAAACGCTTCGGGAGATCTGATCCAGCCGATCAATGGTTTGCCCCAACTGCTCGAAGCTGCTGGACGTCGCCCCCGTGCTGCTCCGCGATGACTTCAGCTTTGCCAAGCCCTTGGTGAATGCCTCGGACAGCACCGCCGAACGTTCGGTGCTGGCGGCGACCGCCTCGCTGCGGGCTGCGTCGACCTGGCGGCTGGCGTCCTGCACGTCCTGTTCGCTCACGCGCATCGAGACAACCCGGGACGCGTAGCCCTGGTTGCGCAGCAGGCTCACCGCGGTCCGGCCGGTCAGCATGTTCGAAGAGAAGGTGTTGCCGCTGATGTCGTTCTGCCAGTTGCTCATGAACGCGGACGTCCGGTTCGGCGCAAGGCGGATCTGGTCCATCGAGACATTGCCCATGCTCAGATTGCCCGCGGCGGCACCTGCCGTGGCGCCGGCCACCATCGACTGAAGGCCCGAGAGACCGCCCACCAGCGCGGTGCCGAAGGTCTCCATCCGCTTGAGCGCCGCCCAGGCGATGAAAGGGATGCTGATGGCCAGGTAGCCGACCACGGCCTCGCCGGAGATCGCCCGCGAGTAGATCGTCGATGCAGTCTGCAGCGACAGAGCCTTGGCGCCGCTGCCCAGGTCAGCCGCCGCCCCGAGGTCGTAGGCGGCGTAGATCGATGCCATGTAGCTGAGCACGGCATACAGCGGCGGCCAGAGCTGGATCCAGATCAGCACAGCGGCATAGCCCTTGAAGGCCAGCATGGTCTCGCGCCCGCTGGTCAGCAGCATCAGCAGGACGAGCAGGGGGAACAGCGCGTAGGTGATGGCCTCGATCACGTTGCGGAACACGGGCAGCGCCTGCTCGGCGACCTTGCCGGCGTTCAGCCAGGCCGCGTTCTGCTGCGCCACGGACTGCGCCCGTCCGACGGCCAGCACCATGGCCGCCGGGTCGTTCACCTTCTGACCGATGATGTTGCTGGTGTCGTTGATCGCATTGAGCACTGCGTTCTGGCGGATCAGGTCGGCCGCCGTCGCGGCCGCGGTCGCGATGCTGTTCTTCAGGTAGGCCTGCTGGATCTGCCCGGCGATGGCGGCGTTGGCGGCCGCAGCCGGCAGCGTCGGGTTCAGCTGGAAGGCGAGCTTGCCCTGGATGCGGGTCAGCTGCGCGGGAAGCCGGCCGTTGAGGTTCGTGTATCCATTCGGGCAGGTGTCGACGGTGATCGAGCCGCCGGCGCTGGTCAGGGTCGTGAAGCGGGCCGGGTTGGGCGATGCCATCAGCGCCCACACGTCGTCCGAGCTCGAGAACGTGCCCGGATCGACCGTGCCGTCGATCAGGTCGTACATCGTGCAGTTGTGGATGAAGTTGACCAGATCCGTGCGGAAGTTCGGATCCTGGAAGGCGACGCCGCCTGTCTCCCGGATGAGGCGGTTGCCGAACATCAGGCCGTTCTTCTCGTAGCTCAGTTCGCTCGGAAGGGCGCCGACACCCGGGGATGACCTGGAAGGCCGTCTCGAACAGGCCCGTGAGCGTGTGCCCGACCGTACTGGTGACACTGCCGAGAAAGGCCACGCCGAACGGGACGTTGGCCACCACCTTCACGGCGGATCCGCCGGTCTTGTCGACGACGCCCACGGTCACCCGCGGCACGATGAGGACGGAGAACACCAGCAGCACGGTGGCCAGCCACTTCCAGCCCTGCAGCTTCTCGGGCGCGAAGGCGTAGGCCACCAGCGCCGCGATGAACCCGCAGAAGGCCACGGCGGCGACCGCCGCCATGTAGTCGCCAGAGCCGTGGATGGTTGCCGCAGCGTTGAAGATGCCGAACAGGCTGTCGGCGTTCTGGTAGGCGTAGATCTCCCACATGCGTCGCTCCAGGGGGAGCGTGGATCCTGAAGCGATGTGACGATGGCGTCGGCCAGGAACGACCTCAAAAGCACGGGGATATCGGCACTAAGGTGAACGACGGACTCCCGCCGGGGCTGGCCCACCCCAACCGGCTGCACCCGGTGGAGGGCCATCTTCTTGCACCCACAAGCCCGACCGAAGGGCGATGGCGAGTGCAGGGCGATGCTGGGACGGTAGAGGTCCCCATCGAGTCCTCTGCATGCCGTGCACGCCGCCCGCCAGCCCGGTTCCTTACCCGGCTTGGCCAGCCGGCTCCACTACGAACGCCACCGACCGGAGCAGACCACGCTGTACCGCCTGGTCCAGGAGCATGCGGCCAGCTTCATCGCCCACACCGAGGCCAGCACGGACGCCGAGTTGCCGCGGTTCATCAAGGACGAGTTCGACGCCTTCCTCGAGTGCGGCATCCTGGCGCATGGATTCTTGCGGCTACGCTGCGGCGAGTGCGGCCACGACAAGCTGCTGGCCTTCAGCTGCAAGCGCCGGGGATTCTGCCCCTCTTGCGGCGCCCGGCGCATGTCGCAGACCGCTGCGCACCTGGTCGACCACGTCATCCCGCACGTGCCGGTGCGGCAATGGGTGCTGTCGCTGCCGATCCCGCTGCGCGTGCTGCTGGCCGCGCAGCCGGAACTGGTCACGCCGGTGCTGCAGGTGGTGCAGCGCGTGGTCACGCGACATCTGCTGCGGCAGGCGGGGCTCAAGGCTGACGAAGGTCACGGCGGCGCCGTCACGCTGATCCAGCGCTTTGGCTCGGCCGCCAACCTCAACATCCACCTGCACTGTCTGGTACTGGACGGGGTGTACTGCTGCGACGCCGATGGTTCGCCGGCCTTCATTGAGGCGGATGCGCCCACCGACGACGAATTGCACGCGCTGCTGCAGACCGTCATCGCCCGGCTGATGAAGATGCTCACGCGCCGGGGCGTGCTGGTCGAAGACATGGGCCAGACCTACCTGGCCGAGCCGGATGCCGACGGCGAGGAGGCGCGCACGCTGCGGCCGCTGCAGGCCGCGGCCATCACCTACCGAATCGCCTTCGGGCCGCGCGCCGGGCAGAAGGTGCTGACCCTGAGAGGCGCGATGCCGCGCGAGGACTCGGCCCGCCAGCCGCTGTGCGCCGACATCGACGGATTCAGCCTGCACGCCGCGGTGCGGGTCGAAGCCCATGACCGCAAGCGGCTGGAGCAGCTGTGCCGCTACATCACCCGGCCGGCGCTTTCCGACGAACGGGTGCAGGTCAATGCCGCCGGGCAGGTCGAGCTGAAGCTGAAGACACCGTGGCGCGACGGCACGACGCATCTGGTCTTGAGCCCGCTGGAGTTCATGCAGCGGCTTGCGGCGCTGGTTCCCCGGCCGCGTCTGCATCTCATCAGGTTCCACGGCGTGCTGGCGCCCAACGCCAAGCTGCGGTCCCTGGTGGTGCCGCAAGGGCCCGAGGTGGAGGAACGGGCCACCGCAGCCGTTGCCGCCAGCGAATGCGTGGTCCAGACCGAGACTAACCCGGACCGGCCGGACCGACCGCACCGAATTGCTTGGGCGCGGCTACTCAAGCGCGTGTTCGACATCGACATGCAGCACTGCCCCAACTGCGGCGCCGGGGAGCTCAAGATCATCGCGGCCATCCTGGAGCGACCGGTGATCGAGAAGATCCTGACCCACCTGGGACTGGATCCGCAGCCGCCGCCCAGAGGCCGAGCGCGCGAGGCGCGGCAAGACTGAAGCCGCCTGAGCCGCGTCGACCGTCCCGGACACCGTACACATCACAAAGGGCTGCGCAGCCTGGCGCCAGTGGCCGGTGGCGCTGCGCCCGCGTGCGGACTGGATGGCGGAAAACACAGGGTCAACCCCGAGATCAAGGCCCAACGAGCGCGAGGCGAGCCGTCAGGGCGGGCCGAATCCAGACAAGGCAACGGCCCAGGCGCCAGTTCCAAGCCATCCAGGCAGGCATCGGCTGCCCACCCAGGGCTGAGTCGGGCTTTCCAGGCTTTTCACAGACCAGACCGTTTGAAATTCCTATGCGCTCATCTGCCTTGGCACCACGCTTGTCACTGGTGGGCTCGCTGCGCTGTTTGGCACAGCGGTACACCAGTTTGCTTCCCTCTTTGCGTAGGCGCTCCATGGAAAACGGTGGACGCGCGCAATAGCGCAGCAGCCGCTCCAGCGCAGCGCGGTCGTGGGCTTCGATGCAGACACCGGCGTCCACCGAGAAGCCGCTGTGTTTGTAGCCCAGCATGTCTTTGGCGTCACAGTTCTCCAGCAGGCCCCGAGCAACGAAGGCGCGCAGGATGCGTTTTTGCAGTGTGGTCTGCACTGGGGCCACGGTAGCCGCATCGATGCCGGTGGCCGCGTGAAAGATGACACCCGGCGATGAGATTCGAGGGGTCGCATCAGCATCGCCCTCGCCCTCCACTTCCTCAAACACCCCGTCCACCACACAAACGTGGAAGTGGACGTGTTCATTGAGGCTGGAGCCGAATCGGTGAATGAAGGCGATGGCACCGATGTGCAGGCCTGCCTTGTCCATATGGGCCGCACCGGGGCTGTGGGTCTGCAGAGTTTGTGCGATCACCCGCAGAAAGATGCGCAGCACCATGCTCAGCACCGCTCCGTCGCGTTGCATGAAGTACCGCAACCTCTTGGGCACGGAGAGCACCCACTGGCGCACCGGCAGGCGGGGGAAAACGTGGTCGCTCAGGTGTGCCGCCGTCTCCACCATCCGCCGCGTGGTGCACGAGGGGCAGACTCCCCGGCCTTTGCAGGAGAAGGCTACAAAGTAGTCGTGCCCACAGTCGCCGCAGCGAGCGCGGGCAAAGCCATGGGCAAAGATGCCGCACTCAAGATACTTGGCAAACGCTTTGCGCACGAAGGGCTTGGGGGTGTGGTGGTCGCCCTGGCCGTCGAACTGACCCGCGCTGGCCAACTCTAGCCAGGTCTCGTAGTGCTCGGCTACCGTTTGGTACAGCAGCGTGCGTTCGGGGTGGCGTGGGTTGTAGAGCTTGGGCTTGGAAGTGGCTGACATGAAAACTGTACAAATGCACAGTATTCTGCGGCGATTGTTTGGGTACGCAAAGCACAAGGCCCGAACCGTCGCCAGTTCGGGCCTTGGCAGGGTAGCTTGGCTGCGGACTTACTTGCGCGCAGGCGGCACATCCGTGCAGCTGCCATGCGCCACTTCCGCCGCCATGCCGATGCTCTCGCCCAGCGTGGGGTGGGGGTGGATGGTCTTGCCGATGTCCACCGCATCGGCGCCCATCTCGATGGCCAGGGCAATCTCGCCAATCATGTCGCCTGCGTGGGTGCCCACGATGCCGCCGCCCAAGATCTTGCCGTGGCCCCGGCCAGCATGGCCGTCTCCTGATCCTGCTTCGGGGCTGTCGTCGAACAGCAGCTTGGTCACGCCTTCGTCGCGGCCGTTGGCAATGGCGCGGCCCGAGGCCGTCCAGGGGAACAGGCCCTTCTTGACCTTGATGCCCTGCGCCTTGGCCTGGTCTTCGGTGAGGCCCACCCATGCCACTTCGGGGTCGGTGTAGGCCACGCTGGGGATCACGCGGGCGTTGAAGGCGGCGCTGGCCAGCTCCTTGTTTCCCTGCAGTTCACCGGCAATCACTTCGGCTGCGACATGCGCCTCGTGCACCGCCTTGTGCGCCAGCATGGGCTGGCCCACGATGTCGCCAATGGCGAAGATGTGGGGCACGTTGGTGCGCATCTGGATATCGACGTTGATGAAGCCGCGGTCCGTCACGGCCACGCCTGCTTTTTCAGCGGCGACCTTCTTGCCGTTGGGCGTGCGGCCCACGGCTTGCAGCACCAGGTCGTACACCTGCGGCGCGGGGGCGGTACCGCCCTCTTCCGCTGGCGCAAACGTCACCTCGATGCCTTCGGGTGTGGCCTTGGCGCCCACCGTCTTGGTCTTGAGCATGATGTTGTCGAAGCGCTTGGCGTTCATCTTTTGCCAGATTTTGACCAGGTCGCGGTCGGCGCCCTGCATCAGGCCGTCCATCATCTCGACCACGTCCAGGCGCGCGCCCAGGGTGGAATACACCGTGCCCATTTCGAGGCCGATGATGCCGCCGCCCAGGATGAGCATGCGCTTCGGAACACCCTGGAGCGCCAGGGCGCCGGTGGAGTCGACCACGCGCGGGTCGTCGGGCATGAAGGGCAGGCGCACGGCCTGGCTGCCGGCGGCGATGATGGCTTTCTGGAAGGCGATGACCTTCTTGGTGCCGGTTTTGTCCTGGCCGGTGCCGGTGGTTTCTTCCACTTCAAGGTGGTTGGCACCGACGAAAGCGCCGTAGCCGCGCACCGTGGTCACCTTGCGCATCTTGGCCATCTGGGCCAGGCCGCCGGTGAGTTTGCCGATGACTTTCTCTTTGTGGCCGCGCAGCGTGTCGACATTGACAGTGGGCGCGCCAAAGTCGATGCCAGCCGCCGACAGGTGGCTCACCTCATCCATCACCGCAGCCACATGCAGCAGCGCCTTACTGGGGATGCAGCCCACGTTCAGGCACACGCCGCCGAGCTGGGCGTAGCGCTCGACCAGCACCACCTTGAGGCCCAGGTCGGCCGCGCGGAAGGCGGCGCTGTAGCCGCCGGGGCCGCCGCCGAGCACGAGCAGATCGCACTCCAGATCGGCCGTGCCTGCAAAACTCGACGCTACTGGATTGATAGCTGCTTGCGCTTGTGCGGTAAGCGCTGGGGCCTGTTTTTGCTCTGAAGTTACTGGGGCAGCTGCGGGCGCTGGCGCAGGTGCAGCGGCAGGTGCTGCAACGCCAGCGCCCTCCACTTCCAGCGTCAGCACCACGGAGCCCTTGGCGGCTTTGTCGCCCAGCTTCACGCGCAGTTCTTTGACCACACCCGCGTGGCTGGAGGGAATCTCCATGGAGGCCTTGTCGGACTCCACAGTGATCAGGCTTTGCTCGGCCTTGATGGTGTCGCCGGGTTGAACCAGCACTTCGATGATGGCCACTTCGGCGAAGTCGCCGATGTCGGGCACCTTGATATCGATTGTTGCCATGTGCATTGCCCTTTCGTTACATCACGATGCGGCGGAAGTCCGCCAGCAGCGAGGCAAAGTACACGTTGAAGCGTGCGGCGCTGGCGCCGTCGATCACGCGGTGGTCCCAGCTCAGGCTGAGCGGCAGCATGAGGCGCGGTGCGAACTGTGTGCCGTCCCATTGGGGCTCCAGGCTGCTCTTGCACACGCCCATGATGGCCACCTCAGGCGCGTTGATGATGGGCGTGAAGTAACGCCCGCCAATGCCGCCCAGCGAGCTGATGGAGAAGCACCCGCCGGTCATGTCGGCCGGGCCCAGCTTGCCGTCGCGCGCTTTCTTCGCCAGGTCACCCATCTCTTGCGAGATTTGCACGATGCCCTTCTGGTCGGCGTCGCGGATCACGGGCACCACCAGGCCGTTGGGCGTGTCGGCCGCAAAGCCGATGTGGAAGTAGTTCTTCATCACCAGCTGGTCGCCGTCGAGCGAAGCATTGGCTATCAACGATCTGACCGTCGGCGTTGTAGATCAGAATGTTATTCTTTTGATGGTTAGTCAAAAGTACAATTCTTCCCAAAGAATCTACCACCATTTCATGGCAGTCTTTCACCGGGTAACGCGACGGTTCATCAGGAATACCCCAATCTGAATGTACTCGATAACGAAAACCGTTGTGCCCCACAACCGGGGCAGATTTCAACGTTCTCTTTTTATCACTGCGAAAACGACTTTCAACACGAGAAGACAAAGACGCTAACGATTCCACAGCATCATAGGCTGCCAGAAGCATGGTTCTTTTCACAACATCACCTAAATTACAATCAATTAAAAAACTAAACCCGGCAAGGAGTTATGCCGGGCTTATGAGCAGTTTAAATAGAGACAGCACAAATAGCGGCTGCAGTGAAACCTGTTTGCGGTTATCGGTGACAATGCACCGAGATACCACGAGACTCAAATACTTCCGTACAACGATCCAGTTCCGCATCGCTCATAAACTTGGCGGTTTGCTCACCAATATCGAGACGTTTGGTGCCACCGAAACGAGGTAATTTATCCAACCAAATGGGATTATATGGAAGAATCTGCATTTTTTTGACGCCGTTTTCTTTCATCAGGTCGGCAATGCCGCTGAGATTTTCGTCGGTATCGGTAACTCCAGGAATCAACGGCACTCGAGGCAATACTTCAAGATCAGTGGTCAAGGCCAATGCCTGAACCTTTTAAAGTTCTCAATGATGGGTTCGTTTTTAACACCGCAATAGGTCAAATGATCATCACTGTTGATGAGCTTGAGATCGAAATAAATGGTATTAGTGTGAGGCAATACCAGACTTTCAAAACGGCTAAAGTTGAACAACCCTGCGGTTTGAATCAGGGTATGAATATCTCTCTTCCTTTTCACCAACTGAAATAATTCGCCGACACTGTCCATTTGCATCAGGGCTTCACCACCGGAAACCGTGAGGCCACCACCGGACATCTCAAAGAAATCAGCATCTTCAAGCACTTCTTCAGCCAGCGCTTCAAGATCATTAGTGGGGCGACCTATCTGCTCCAGCGCACCGGACGGGCACACATCGACACATTTAAAGCATTGGGTGCACTTGTCACGCAAGATATGTCCCGGTACCGTCAGATCAATTGCCTGTTCCGGACAAGCACTCACACAGTCACCGCATTCGATGCACTTTTCAGCATCGAATGACAGCTCGTAACCGGTATTGATACTTTCCGGATTCTGGCACCAGGTACACGACAGTGGGCAGCCTTTAAAAAAGACTACGCTGCGAATACCCGGCCCGTCATCGAGCGTATTGCGCTTAACATCGAAATATAACGAAGCCTTGCGGGGCTCCGTTACATTAATCGAGTTAATGAGGCTCGCATCAGGCCGCATTTGAGCTCCTGGAGATGACTTCATCCTGCATCTTCGGAGACAGGTCATTAAAGTACGCGGAATAACCGGATACGCGGATCAACAAGTTCGGATGCAGCTCAGGGTTATCACGAGCTTCAATCAGAATCTTAGGATCCAGCATATTGGCCTGAACCTGCATACCTTCACGCTTGAAGAACACCTTGTACAAGCTGCCCAAGGCACTCTTGCCGTCATCACACTCATAGCTGGAAGCGTCTAACTTGATATTGAAGTTGATGCCGTTGGCAAAGTTCTTGTAGTTAATCTTGTTCATGGAATTCAATAGTGCGGTGGTACCACGCTTGTCTGCGCCATTTTCAGGAGCAAAGCCAGACGCAAAAGTTTCACCGGCACGACGACCGTTAGGCAGCGCGTTCACAAGACCACCGAAGTGCGTGTGTGACGTATTGGAATAAACACCGGCATTGTGGTTGCCGCCACGGGTATTTTTACCCAGTGCCTTAATGTTATCAGCGTAGTGCTCACCAACCCAGATCATCCACTTATCGGCTTCCGGAATATCGTTACCGAATTTATCAATGGCATTTAGTTTAGTGAACACCTTCTCATCGCTGATATCGTCTTTCAGCTGATCGACCAGCCCTTCCAGGGAAATCCAACCATCTTCAAATACTGCTTTTTCAATGCAGCGCAATGAATCCGCAGTGGCCGCCATACCACAGCCCTGAATACCAGAGAAATTATAGACAGCGCCACCTTTGGTAGAGCAAACACCTGTTTCACACATCCCTCCAGCAGCGCACTGCTGATCGGGGTGGGATGATGCTTGGCATGGAATTTTTCTACCGCTTCCAGGTCTCTGCGCAGTTTACCCAGCTGATGCTTCACTTGGGTATCGTAAGCCGCAACCACATCGTCCATGGTTTTCATTTCGGACACTGGAGGGGTTTTAGCACCAATTTGCTTTTAGAACCAAACTGACGACCTTCATTAAGGAGCAATTCAATCGCCAACGGCATGTTGTACATAGCGGCATCAGTGGAAGCCAGAGTTTTGCCTGGCGCGGTAGGCTCTACACAGCCAATAGCCACGTAGTTGCGTGCGTCTTCCAGAGAATAACCGATATCGGTCATGGACTCGATAATGGTCTCATCGTTGTACATGGCAGGAGCAGAACCAGGGCCGAAGTTAATGCGAATCACCTCGTCGTAGAACGCTTTGGGGGTATTTTTATGAATACGCACATGAAAGTTAGGCTGACGCATACGCAGCTCATCGGCTAATTCCAGCAATACAAAGCTCAGCTCGTTGGTGGCGTCGTTGCCGTCTTTATCCTGACCGCCGATAGTCACAACTTCCCAACTGGTCAAACCGCCCAGAGTGCTGGTACCGAGTTCACCGTGCATTGGAATGGTTTCACACAGTTTGACGCAGAACGCGCCGAGGATTTCTTTAGCTCTCTCACGAGAAATATTGCCAGCGGCCACATCTTTCTCATAGAACGGATTTAGGAACTGATCGATACGACCTGGGCATGTAGTTTCACCAAAGGTTTCCATAAAGATACAGATGTGTGCCAGCGTCATGGACTGAACCGCTTCGTAGAAGCTGGTGGCACCAAAGCGAGGTACACGGGCACAAATGGAAGCAATCTCCAACAGCTCTTGCTTTCTTACCGGATCGGTTTCAACAGAGGCCATTTTGCTGGCTTCAGCGGCGTAGCGATCACCGAATTCCGCCATACCCTTCATAGAAATTTTGACGGCCTTGTAGAAATCCAATTTTTCAGAATCATCGGTTTCGCTCTCAAGTGCTTCTACTTCTTCAATAATTCCTTGAGCACCAACGTTGACTATTTTCTCGTAGTTAGGAGCGATATGAGAGATACCACCAGCTTCATAGATTTGGTACTGTAAGGCTTCCGACTGTTCTTTGGCGAAACGCATTCCTTCTTTCATGCCGTCGAACGCCAGAGTCGATGTATTTTTGTTTAGCCAGAAGGGAATCTGTGAAAATAGCTTAAAGCGGTCTTTCAAACTGATTTCGAGGGGATTTACCTTTCGAGAAGGCATATTGAATACTTGGGACATGGGTTCCAAGCCACTCAACTCTGGATAGCAGAAGCCAGCGACGCGTTTGGAGGTGAAGTTGCCAACAATCAACTCATCATCGTAAATACGCACAGTCTTGTTATTGAGCACATAGCGCACAGCTTCGGCCATTTTCACGTTGGTCGTCTTATCGCTGTTGGCCTTGTTACGATGGTATTTGGTCCAAAGCATAGGACGCTCAATGCATGCACCATTGGTTTCGGCTTGCACTGCTTTTTTCAGGCGCTCAACACGGTTCGATACTTCCATAGAAGTCTCGACCGCCATTTCTCTATCAGCTAATTTCACAAGAGCATTCATCTTATTCTCCTAGTATTCACCCCAGTTACAGAACCGACAATCACACCGGATACGGATAGGCCATTCAACCGCACGGGCCGAAGTATCGCGCCCAGGAACAGGCTTCAAACCCCGTGAAAACCCTGGATTGGCTGCCCGCGTTGCAGGTTCACTATGAAAATGCACCGTTGGGCAGAGCCAATAGCGCTGCGACGGGTGCGTCGGGCGCAGGCCTACCCAACGGCAAGTCAAAGTCGCCGCCTCAACCCTTCACCAATTGACGCGCTGATCGACCTCGTAGTCGGGTGCCGGTTGCGCCGCCAGGTCCCAATCGGGCTCAATGTGCACCCCCTCACCCGTCTGCGCATCACCACCGTCATCCCACAACGGTGGCCCGCGCGCCGGGGAAATTTGCGGAGGTTCTGAGTCCACCCCGATGTGATCAAGGATCTTCCTGATCTGCGAGCCCTCGGTAATGAATGCGATCAGGCGCATCTGCCCACCGCACAGCGGGCACAGCAGCGGGAACACTTCGTAGATTCTGGCGATCAACACCGCCCACAGGTAATGCGCCTTCGACCGTTTGGGTGTCGCAGGTTCGGGCGTGGGTGGGATCGCATGGCCCAGCGGAACCACCCCCGGCACGCCCGCGCCCGTGGTGGCTGGCTCGGTCTGCACCACGACTTGCTTGGCCGGTTGTGCCAACGCCGTCACCGCAGCCCTGAGTGGCGAATTCGGTGCCAGCACACCAAAATATCGATGCCGGTGCGTTCGCGGCGGTGGCACCAGCGCCGCAATGCGGGCTATCAGCTCCAGTGGCGTGAGGTGCAGTTCGTCAGCCTTGGTGCCACGCTTGTCCGAGCCAGGCTCGCTGTGTTGTTTGGCGCAGCGGTAGACCAGGGCAGCGCCCTCTTTGCGAAGACGATCCATGGCAAAGGGTGGGCGGGCGCAGTAGCGCAGCAGCCGCTCCAGGGCAGCGCGATCGTGCGCTTCGATGCACACACCCGTGTCCACCGAGAAGCCGCTGTGCTGGTAGCCCAACATCTCTTTGGCATCTGTCTTCTCGATCAGGCCACGGCCCACGAAGGCGCGCAGAATACGTCGACGCAAATCGGCCTGCACCTGGGCCACAGCGGCCTCGTCAATTGCACTGGCCGGGTGGAAGACGATGCTCGGCGATGAAGATTGGGCATCGGCCTCACCCGCCACCGCCACTTCCTCAAACACACCATCGACTGCGCATACATGGAAGTGCACATGCCCGTTCAGGCTGGAGCCGAAGCGGTGGATGAAGGCGATGGCCCCGATGTGCAGCGCCGCCTTGTCCACCTGGGCCGCACCGGCGCAGTGGTCCTGCAGGCTTTGCGCAATGACCCGCAGGAAGATGCGCAGCACCATGTTGAGCACTGCCCCGTCGCGTTGCATGAAGTAGCGCAGCCGCTTTGGCACGGAGAGCACCCACTGGCGCACCGGCAGGCGCGGAAAACATGATCGCAGAGGTGTGCCGCCGTCTCCACCATGCGCCGGGTGTTGCACGAGGGGCAGACACCCCGGCCTTTGCAGGAATAGGCGACAAAGTAGTCGTGTCCACAATCGTCGCACCAGGACGGATAGGCGTTTTAACCGCATGAGGCCAAGTATCGCACCGCGGAAGCGCCATCAAGCCGGCTGAGACACTCGATTTTCCCGCCCAGGTGTCAGGTTCACCACCAGGGTTTGGCGTTCAGGAGAGTGATTTGCGGCGCTCGGCGTGTACCGGGCGCAGAGCCAGTTCGCGGCAAGTCAAAATCGCCGCTTTGTTCATTCACCAACTGATGCGCTGATCGACCTCAAAGTCCGGTGCCGGTTGCGCCGCTAGGTCCCAGTCTGCTGGCTCGGTTTGCGCCCCGTCATCCATCTGCGCATCACTACAGTCATCCCACAGCGGTGGCCCGCGCGCCGGGGAGATGCGGGGTGGCTCTGAATCTGCCCCGATGTGGTCCAGGATGTGCCGGATGTCAGCGCTGTGCGTAATGAACGCGATGATGCGCATATGCCCGCCACACAGCGGACACAAGAGGGGGAACACCTCGTAGATGCGGGCGATCAGCACCGCCCACAGGTAGTGCGCTGCACGCTTGGGCAGCACCGGCTCGCTCTGGGATGGCAGCGCGCTGCTCATCGGTACCACACCAGGCGCGCACTCCCCCGTGCTGATCGACGCGCCCAGCACGGGAGCGGCTTGCGCCGGTGTCGCCAGCGCCGTCACCGCAGCCCTCAGCGGCGAGTTTGGTGCCAGCACACCAAAGTAGCGGTGCCGGTGGGTGCGTGGTGGGGGTACCAGGGCGGCAATGCGGTCGATGAGCTCCAGCGGTGTGAGGTGCAGCTCATCTGCCTTGGCACCACGCTTGTCACTGGTGGGCTCGCTGCGCTGTTTGGCACAGCGGTACACCAGTTTGCTTCCCTCTTTGCGTAGGCGCTCCATGGAAAACGGTGGACGCGCGCAATAGCGCAATAGCGCAGCAGCCGCTCCAGCGCAGCGCGGTCGTGGGCTTCGATGCACACCCCCGCATCCACCGAGAAGCCGCTGTGTTTGTAGCCCAGCATGTCTTTGGCGTCACAGTTCTCCAGCAGGCCCCGAGCAACGAAGGCGCGCAGGATGCGTTTTTGCAGTGTGGTCTGCACTGGGGCCACGGTAGCCGCATCGATGCCGGTGGCCGCGTGAAAGATGACACCCGGCGATGAGATTCGAGGGGTCGCATCAGCATCGCCCTCGCCCTCCACTTCCTCAAACACCCCGTCCACCACACAAACGTGGAAGTGGACGTGTTCATTGAGGCTGGAGCCGAATCGGTGAATGAAGGCGATGGCACCGATGTGCAGGCTTTCCTTGTCTGCATTGGCCGCACCGGGGCTGTGGGTCTGCAGAGTTTGTGCGATCACCCGCAGAAAGATGCGCAGCACCATGCTCAGCACCGCTCCGTCGCGTTGCATGAAGTACCGCAACCTCTTGGGCACGGAGAGCACCCACTGGCGCACCGGCAGGCGGGGGAATACGTGATCGTTCAGGTGCGCTGCTGTCTCCACCATGCGCCGGGTGGTGCACGAGGGGCAGACTCCCCGGCCTTTGCAGGAGAAGGCTACAAAGTAGTCGTGCCCACAGTCGCCGCAGCGAGCGCGGGCAAAGCCATGGGCAAAGATGCCGCACTCAAGATACTTGGCAAACGCTTTGCGCACGAAGGGCTTGGGGGTGTGGTGGTCGCCCTGGCCGTCGAACTGACCCGCGCTGGCCAACTCTAGCCAGGTCTCGTAGTGCTCGGCTACCGTTTGGTAGAGCAGCGTGCGTTCGGGGTGGCGTGGGTTGTAGAGCTTGGGCTTGGAAGTGGCTGACATGAATACTGTACAAATGCAAGGGGTATCTATTTAGCTCCAGTGACGTGAGAATAGCTGGATGGAAACCCAGATGCTAACGCCAACTCCTGGACGGGACTACCCCCGCACCTGGAACGAATTTCTTGACTGGTTTGCCACCGAAGAGGCTTGCCAGGCGTTCCTGGAGAAGCTTCGCTGGCCCCAAGGCTTCGTCTGCCCGCGTTGCGGCAACGCAGGTGATGTGTACCGAGCCAGCCGCACCCGCCTGATGTGCCGCTCATGCCAGTACCAAGGCACAGTGACATCTGGAACCATCTTTGACAAGACGCGAACACCGCTGCGTGTATGGCTGGCTGCAGCTTGGTACCTGACCCATCAGAAACAAGGCGTGAGCGCCCTGGGGCTGCAGCGCGTATTGGGTTTGGGGAGCTACCAGACCGCCTGGACCATGCTGCACCGGTTTCGACGTGCCATGGTCCGCCCGGGCCGGGGCAAGCTCAAGGGGCTTGTGGAGGTGGATGAAACGTACCTGTCCATCACGGATCGCAAGAATCCCGCCACCCCTGCAGGGCGCAAGAGCAGTACGACCAAAGTGTTGATGGTCATGGCGGTGGAGATCGTGGAGCCCAACGGGTTTGGGCGCATCCGGTTACGCCGCATTGACCGAGACGCCGCCACCCACGTAATCCCCTTTGTGCAGGAGGTGGTCGAGCCTGGAGCCCAGGTACGCACGGATGGTTCGGCGGCATACCGCGCTCTGGGAGAACTGGGTTACACCCACCAGCGCACCGTCATGCTCGGCTCAGGCGTACCTGCCCATGTCTCCATGGCGGGAGTGCACCGGGTCGCCTCACTGGTACAGCGCTGGGTGCTGGGAACACATCATGGCTCTGTACAGCCAGACCACCTGGACGCCTATCTCGATGAATTCGTGTTCCGTTTCAACCGGCGCACATCCAGCTCACGCGGGATGCTGTTTTACCGCTTGCTGCAGCAAGCGGTGGTTACGCCGCCAGTGACGTATGGGGATGTCGTAAGCAAGAACACCGGGGAGAGGCAATCGGATACTATTGCTGGATGAAATCACAGTATCAACGGGGCTGCTGGAGCTAAATAGATACCCCTTACAAATGTACAGTATTGCGCCATGGAGGCCGATCTTATGCGGCCCTGAGCCACTGGTTTTGCCGATGGTGGGGGACACTGTGCACGCGGGTTTCCCCTCGCCCGCAGAAGACTTCGCGGTCGAGCGGCTGGACTTGACGACCATCCTTGTGACCCACCCCCAGGCCACGTTTATCGTGCGGCTGCGCGGCGATTCCATGCGCGAGGCGGGCATTTTTGATGGTGATCTACTGGTGGTGAACCGTGCCCTCAAGCCGATTCATACCGACGTAGTTCTGGCCGTTGTGGATGGTGAATTCACTTGCAAGACCCTATGGCTAAAACATGGCCGCATGAAGCTCAAACCGGCCAATCCGACCTATCCAGAAATCGTTCCAAAGGATGGCCAGATCGTGGAAATTTGGGGCGTAGTCACAGCGACGATCAAGCGCTTTCGGGTCTGACCCATGTTCGCTCTGGTGGACGGAAACAACTTCTACGCGACCTGCGAAACCGTGTTTCGCCCGGCGCTGGCGGGGCGCCCGCTTGTCGTGTTGAGCAACAACGATGGGTGCGCTGTCGCGCGATCCGAGGCAGCAAAAGCGCTGGGCATCAAGATGGGCGCCCCGTGGTTCCAGATCGCAGGGCTTGTTGAGTCTGACGGCTTGATTGGGCTTTCCGCCAACTTCCCTTTGTATGGGGACATGAGCAACCGCATGATGAGCCTGGCTGCAGGCTTGGGGCCGACTCAGGAGATCTATTCCATCGACGAATCATTTATCGGTCTCGATGGCATGCGGGGTGACTTGGTGGAGAGGGCGCACAAGATACGGGCGCGCATTCTGCAATGGGTGGGCATCCCATGCGGCATAGGGATTGGTGGTACCAAGACCCTTGCGAAACTGGCGAATCACGTTGCGAAATCCGCCGAGCGCAAACCGGGTAGCTACCCTGCGAATCTGGCCCGAGTTTGCAGCTTTGCCGTGTTGTCCGCCGACGAGCAGCAAGCGGTTTTGCAGGCAACAGCGGTAGGCGACGTTTGGGGAGTAGGGCGCCGCATTGGTGCGCAATTGAAGGAGGGTGGTGTCAACACCGCCTGGGACTTGGCCAGGCTTGACCCCGCGACCGTGCGCAGGCGCTGGAGCGTGGTGCTTGAACGCACGGTGCGCGAGCTGCGCGGCCAATCGTGTATCCCTCTGGAAGATGCGCCAAGCAACAAGAAACAAATTGCGGTTACGCGCTCTTTCGGGAGATCCGTTTCCGAGCTGGGCCCGATGCTGGAGGCCGTGAGTGAGTTTGCATCACGCGCAGGCGAAAGCCACGTCCTGCGCGGCTGGTGTTTGCCAGTTCGGTGGCAGTGTATGGCGCGCTGGGCACGGAGGCAGTGCACGAAGACCAGCCTGCCCGTCCATCCCTGAGCTACGGCGCGCACAAGCTGATCGCGGAAATCGAACTGGCGGATTTGAGCCGGCGCGGCTCATTGGACGCGGTGAGCCTGCGCTTGCCCGGCATCGTCGCGCGGCCGCCGACGGAAACCGGTCACGGTTCGGCCTTCATGAGCCTCGTGATGCACAAGATTGCAGCCGGCCAGCCCTACGTCTGCCCGGTCGGACCACGGGCTACCGCATGGTGGATGTCACTGCGCTGCTGCGTCGACAACCTGCTGCATGCGGCAACAATGTCGACCGCCGATGCACCGGCAAGCCGGGTGTGGCAGCTGCCAGTCCTCCATCTGAGCATGCGCGAAGTACTGGATGCGCTGACCTGGCGTTACGGCCCGCAGCGCCGCGAGTTAATCAGCTTCGCGCCAAATGACCGCATCGAAGCACTGTTCGGCCGCATGCCACCACTGCATACACCTGCCGCATTGGCCGCCGGCTTCCGCCACGACGAAGACGCGGACCAGCTGATCGTGGCGGCGCTCCAGGCGTCATAAACCGTCGCCTAACTGTTCGGCAATGCGCGATGCGGCGGCGAACAGTTTTCCCTCGGCGCCCGGCGCGCACATGACGGATATGCTAGGCGGTAGCCCGGTGACCGGGTCCTTGAACTTCCACGCTGGGATGGCGATAGACGGCAGGTCGAGGTAATTGCCCATCGTGTGGGCGGTGAACAGACCGTTGACGCCGGGTTTCAGCGACTGCCGGTTCATCTTGCCGTGCGGTGGCGCCAGCAAGCCCAGTGTCGGCAGCACCATCACGCCATCCGCGCCCAGCATGGCGTGGTATCGCGTCCGTGCGCTAGCATAACCCTCTGCGATCGCTGCGACCTTGGCCTTGCTGCGCGTCTTCATGATCGGAGCGATCAGCATCCATTGCAGCAGGCCGTTATCGATGGTCGGCTTGCCGAGCAGTTGCGCCAGCAGCTCGCGCCACGGCGAGAATTGCCCTGCCTCCGGCGTAGACAGCATGCGTATCCAGTCGTCGTAAAAATCGTCGAGGATCAGTTTGGGGATGTTCAGGTACAGCTGGCGCGTATCGGTGAAGTCCTGCGGTTCCTCTCGGTAGCCGTCCTGCAGCAGCGTACTGCGCGCGGCCGCCAGTGCGGCGCTGATGCACGGCTGCTGCATCGTCAGCGGCAAGCCGACCGGCGCTACCAACCGGCCACCGCTGGCAACATCCGACGCTGGCTGATTGGCGATGACGTTGTAGACCAGCTGCGCATCGCGCACGCTGCGCGTCAGCGGGCCTAGGGCCAGCCAGCTGGCCAGCGCCTGGTCAAGCCAGGTGGCCAGGTGTTCTTCTCGACCATCAACCGCAACCCCAAGGCCTACCTGTTTGCCATCATCGGCGCAGAGTACGTACTGCGCCTGCTGCCGCGCGGCACGCACGAATTCAAGAAGTTCATTCGCCCCTCTGAACTTGGCGCCTGGTGCCGCGCAGCCGACCTGGAAGTCCGCGACATCATCGGCCTGACCTACAACCCGCTGACCCGCCGCTACAAGCTGGAGGCGGATGTCGAAGTCAACTACATGATCCAGACCCTGAAGGAGGCGTGATGCGCCTGCGCGCAATTCTTTTCGACATGGACGGCACGCTGCTCGACAGTGCGCCCGACTTTATCGCCGTCACTCAGGCCATGCGCGAAGCCCGTGGCTTGCCGCCGGTGGAACCCAAAGCGATTGCCGACGTCGTTTCCGGCGGCGCCCGCGCCATGGTGGCGGCGGCCTTCGACGCACCCACTGAATCAGCAGAATTTGAAGCACTGCGCCTGGAGTTTCTCGAACGTTACCAGCAACACTGCGCGGTGCTGACCAGACCCTATGATGGGATTCCCGAGCTGTTGGCCGATATCGAAAAAGCCAACCTGCGCTGGGGCGTGGTGACCAACAAGCCTGTGCGCTTTGCCGAGCCGATCATGCAGCAACTGGGCCTGGCCTCCCGCTCAGCCCTGCTGATCTGCCCCGACCACGTGAAAAACACCAAACCGGACCCGGAGCCCATGCGGCTGGCCTGCCAGCAACTGGGGCTGCAGCCGCAAGAAATCCTCTTCGTCGGCGATGACCTGCGCGATATCGAATCCGGCCGCGCCGCCGGCACCCGCACCGCCGCCGTCAGCTGGGGCTACATTCATCCGGACGACAATCCGGCCCATTGGGGCGCCGATGTGCTGGTTGATCATCCGCTGGAACTGCGCGCGGTGCTTGATCGCGCACTGTGCGGCTGCTAGCCGCCACCCCGGCACGGCTTTCTCCAGACGAAAAATTAGTGGTATGATTGCTGCCACATATCCCTGGAGAGCAACGACAATGCAAACCCATCTCCCCCACCTTGCCATGCTCGGCCTGGCACTGATCCTCGGCGGCTGTGGCGACGACCAACAAGCCTCGGCCCGCACCGGCTCGGCGGCCAGCGCTGCAACGGCAGCCGCCAACGGTGCGGTAGCCGAATCACTGCCGCTCGGCGACCAGCAGGACTTCGAGGACGCCAGCCGCGGCCTGATTGCCAGCCAGAAACCGCTCAAGGTCACCGATGCCAATGGCCGGGTCCTGTGGAACATGGAGGACTATGCCTTCATCGAGGGCGACGCCCCTGACAGCGTCAATCCCAGCCTGTGGCGGCAGGCCAAGCTGAACAACATCAACGGCCTGTTCGAGGTGACCAAGGGGGTCTACCAACTTCGCGGTTTCGACCTGGCCAACATCTCGCTGATCCAGGGCAAGACCGGCTGGATTCTGGTGGACCCGCTGACCACCGCCCCTACCGCCCGCAACGCACTGGCCTTCGCCCGCGAGCAACTGGGCGATCAGAAGATCTCGGCAATCATCTTCACCCACAGCCACATCGACCACTTCGGCGGCATCGACGGGGTGCTCAGCGACGCCGAACGCGAACACCTGCAGGTGATCGCGCCCGAGGGCTTCATGGAAGAAGCCTCCAGCGAGAACATCCTCGCCGGTCCGACCATGCAGCGCCGCGCCCAGTACATGTACGGCAGCCGGTTGCCGCGCTCGGCCACCGGGCACGTGGACACCGGCCTGGGCAAGCAGCAAACGTTCGGCGGCGACATCGGCATCCTCGAACCCACCGAGATCGTCAGCAAGACCGGCCAGCGCATCGATGTCGACGGCGTGGAAATGGTCTTCCAGTACACCCCGGCCTCGGAAGCACCGGCAGAGATGACCTTCTACATCCCGCAGTACAAGGCATTCTGCGGCGCCGAGGTGGTCTCCCACACCCTGCACAACCTCTACACCCTGCGCGGCGCCAAGGTACGCGACGCGCTGAAGTGGAGTGGCTACATCGACGAAGCCATCACCCTGTTCGGCCAGGACGCCGAGGTGTATTTCGGCAGCCACCACTGGCCGGTATGGGGCAAGGAACGCATCAACAGCTTCCTCAAGAGCCAGCGCGACACCTACAAGTTCATCCATGACCAGACCCTGCGCCTGGCCAACGCCGGCTACACGCCGAAGGAAATCTCCGCCGAACTCAAGCTGCCCTCCACGCTGGAGAAGAACTTTGCCAACCGCGACTACTACGGCACCGTCAGCCACAACGCCAAAGCGGTTTATCAGGCCTATTTCGGCTGGTATGACGGCAACCCGGCCAACCTCAATCCACTGCCGCCCGCCGAAGCAGGCGCCGCTTACGTCGAAGCCATCGGCGGCGCCGACAAGGTACTGGGCATTGCCCAGCAGTCATACGATAAAGGCCAGTACCGCTGGACCGCAGAACTGCTCAACCATCTGGTGTTTGCCCAGCCGGACAATCAGGCGGCCCGTGAACTGCTGGCCAAGACCTATGACCAGCTCGGCTATCAGGCTGAGTCCGGCCCCTGGCGCGACGTCTATCTGACCGGCGCCTATGAACTGCGCAACGGGCCGCCCACAAAAGTGATCAGCCTCGGCGAGATCGCCCGCCTGCTGGAAGAAACCCCTTTGCCGCTGTTCTTTGCCTCGATGGCGGCCAGCCTCAATGGCCCGCGTGCCGATGGGAAACAGCTGCTGATCAACTTCAACTTCACCGACCTCAAGGAAAATCATGTCCTGCAGGTTGAGAACGCCGTGCTGCACCACCGCATAGCGGCTCCGGTGGCCGGGGCTGATGCCACGGTCAATCTGACCAAACCGCTGTTTCTCAAGCTGGTCACCGGCGGTGCCGGGCTCAAGGACACGCTGTTCTCCGATGAACTGAGCATCGAAGGCAGCCGCCTGTCTCTGCTGGAGTTCTTCCAGCTGCTCGACAAACCGCAGGGCAACTTCAACTTCAACATCATCGAGCCCTGATCCAGCGCAGAACGGCTCAAGCCCCGCCTGAAAAACGGGGCTTTTTCATTTATGATGGCCGCCCGCCACGCACTGTCCGCCCCCGTTTCCAGAGGATTGCCCCGCATGTTTGACTACGTTGCCCGCCCCGACCTGCTTAAAGGCCGGGTCATTCTGGTCACCGGCGCCGGCCGTGGCATCGGTGCCGCTGCCGCCAAGGCGTTCGCTGCCCACGGTGCGACGGTGTTGCTGCTGGGCAAGACCGAAGAAAGCCTCAACCACCTCTACGACGAAATCGAAGAGGCTGGTTACCCGCAGCCGGCAGTCATTCCGTTCAACCTGGAAACCGCCCTGGCGCACCAGTACGACGAACTGGCGGCAATGATCGAGAACGAATTCGGCCGCCTCGACGGTCTGTTGCACAATGCCGCGATCCTCGGCCCGCGCACGCCGCTGGAGCAGTTGTCCGGCGACAACTTCATGCGCGTCATGCAGATCAACGTCAACGCCGCCTTCATGCTCACCAGCACCCTGCTGCCGCTGCTTAAGCTCTCCGCAGACGCCTCGGTCGTCTTCACCTCAAGCAGTGTCGGTCGTCAGGGACGCGCCTATTGGGGGGCTTATGCCGTCTCCAAGTTTGCCTGCGAAGGCTTGATGCAGGTACTGGCTGACGAGGTCGAGGGAATCAGCCAGGTGCGCGCCAACAGCATCAACCCAGGCGCTACCCGAACCGACATGCGCGCCCTGGCCTATCCCGGCGAAAACCCGGCCAGCAACCCCGCGGCGGAAGACATCATGCCGCTGTACCTCTATCTCATGGGGCCGGATAGCCAGGGCATCAACGGCCAGGCGCTCAACGCGCAATAAGCAACCTTGGTGACGGCTTTCCGTCACCGGTGCGAAATGCGGCAATGGATTGCCGCCAACAAGCGCCAGACTGCCGGCGCGGCATTCGAGAAAATCGCCAACAGCAAACGTATCTTATTGATTTAAAACGAATAATATAATTGGCATGGAAATCGCTTAAACAACCTCACCATCGCATTACGCGTACGGATAGGCGTTTTAACCGCATGAGGCCAAGTATCGCACCGCGGAAGCGCCATCAAGCCGGCTGAGACACTCGATTTTCCCGCCCAGGTGTCAGGTTCACCACCAGGGTTTGGCGTTCAGGAGAGTGATTTGCGGCGCTCGGCGTGTACCGGGCGCAGAGCCAGTTCGCGGCAAGTCAAAATCGCCGCTTTGTTCATTCACCAACTGATGCGCTGATCGACCTCAAAGTCCGGTGCCGGTTGCGCCGCCAGGTCCCAGTCTGCTGGCTCGGTTTGCGCCCCGTCATCCATCTGCGCATCACTACAGTCATCCCACAGCGGTGGCCCGCGCGCCGGGGAGATGCGGGGTGGCTCTGAATCTGCCCCGATGTGGTCCAGGATGTGCCGGATGTCAGCGCTGTGCGTAATGAACGCGATGATGCGCATATGCCCGCCACACAGCGGACACAAGAGGGGGAACACCTCGTAGATGCGGGCGATCAGCACCGCCCACAGGTAGTGCGCTGCACGCTTGGGCAGCACCGGCTCGCTCTGGGATGGCAGCGCGCTGCTCATCGGTACCACACCAGGCGCGCACTCCCCGTGCTGATCGACGCGCCCAGCACGGGAGCGGCTTGCGCCGGTGTCGCCAGCGCCGTCACCGCAGCCCTCAGCGGCGAGTTTGGTGCCAGCACACCAAAGTAGCGGTGCCGGTGGGTGCGTGGTGGGGGTACCAGGGCGGCAATGCGGTCGATGAGCTCCAGCGGTGTGAGGTGCAGCTCATCTGCCTTGGCACCACGCTTGTCACTGGTGGGCTCGCTGCGCTGTTTGGCACAGCGGTACACCAGTTTGCTTCCCTCTTTGCGTAGGCGCTCCATGGAAAACGGTGGACGCGCGCAATAGCGCAGCAGCCGCTCCAGCGCAGCGCGGTCGTGGGCTTCGATGCAGACACCGGCGTCCACCGAGAAGCCGCTGTGTTTGTAGCCCAGCATGTCTTTGGCGTCACAGTTCTCCAGCAGGCCCCGAGCAACGAAGGCGCGCAGGATGCGTTTTGCAGTGTGGTCTGCACTGGGGCCACGGTAGCCGCATCGATGCCGGTGGCCGCGTGAAAGATGACACCCGGCGATGAGATTCGAGGGGTCGCATCAGCATCGCCCTCGCCCTCCACTTCCTCAAACACCCCGTCCACCACACAAACGTGGAAGTGGACGTGTTCATTGAGGCTGGAGCCGAATCGGTGAATGAAGGCGATGGCACCGATGTGCAGGCTTTCCTTGTCTGCATTGGCCGCACCGGGGCTGTGGGTCTGCAGAGTTTGTGCGATCACCCGCAGAAAGATGCGCAGCACCATGCTCAGCACCGCTCCGTCGCGTTGCATGAAGTACCGCAACCTCTTGGGCACGGAGAGCACCCACTGGCGCACCGGCAGGCGGGGGAAAACGTGGTCGCTCAGGTGTGCCGCCGTCTCCACCATCCGCCGCGTGGTGCACGAGGGGCAGACTCCCCGGCCTTTGCAGGAGAAGGCTACAAAGTAGTCGTGCCCACAGTCGCCGCAGCGAGCGCGGGCAAAGCCATGGGCAAAGATGCCGCACTCAAGATACTTGGCAAACGCTTTGCGCACGAAGGGCTTGGGGGTGTGGTGGTCGCCCTGGCCGTCGAACTGACCCGCGCTGGCCAACTCTAGCCAGGTCTCGTAGTGCTCGGCTACCATTTGGTAGAGCAGCGTGCGTTCGGGGTGGCGTGGGTTGTAGAGCTTGGGCTTGAAGTGGCTGACATGAATACTGTACAAATGCACAGTATTCTGCGGCGATTGTTTGGGTACGCAAGCACAAGGCCCGAACCGTCGCCAGTTCGGGCCTTGTCAGGGTAGCTTGGCTGCGGACTTACTTGCGCGCAGGCGGCACATCCGTGCAGCTGCCATGCGCCACTTCCGCCGCCATGCCGATGCTCTCGCCCAGCGTCGGATGCGGGTGTTGGCCATCAGGCTCAACGCATCGGCCACAGCCTGCATTTCATCGACACGTTTGGCCTGCGCCGGGCTGATCCGGCCGGTATAAATGGCGCGCTTGAGGGCGTTAACAGCCTCGCCCCGATTGGCGCATCCACCTCTTTGACCAAGTGCCCCTTGCCAATGCCGCCAATGCTGGGGTTGCAGCTCATCTGCCCCAGGGTTTCGATGTTGTGGGAGAGCAGCAGCGTTTTGCAGCCCATGCGGGCAGCGGCCAGCGCCGCCTCGGTGCCGGCGTGGCCGCCACCGACGACGATTACGTCAAAAGTTTGGGGGTAAAGCATGGCCCGATTTTACGGGGGCCACCGCAAAATGCCGCCGCCCCGCCCTAGACCAACCGCCCCAACACCCCAATCGCATACTCCGCCATCGCCGAAAAGCTGCGCCCGCGCAGAGAGACGACACCGATGGGGGCGAACATCGGTTCCACATCCGTCACCGCCAGGCGCACCAGCGCGCCCTGCTGCACCTCGGCCGCCACACCCCCCACCGGGCACACGGCCACGGTGTCGGTCGCCAGCGCCACGCCTTTGAGCACCTGCACGTCGTCACACGTCACCGCCATCGGGAAGCCCGCGCCGCTGGCCAGCCCCGCCAGCCGGCCCAGCTCCAGCTGAATGGGCTGCGCCACATCCACCGTCGCCACCCCATAGGGCAGCAATGCGGCCAGCGGCACCGCCTGCCCGCACAGCGGATGATCCCGCCGCACATAGAACTCCGCATACAGCTTGCCCAGCGGGGCGATCACCAGATCCGGATCAGTGGGCACAAACGCCAGGCTGGCGATAAAGAAGTCCAACGTCTCGTTGCGCAAATGCTCGGTCAGGTACGGGGCTTTGTTCACATCCACGTAAATATGGATGCCTGCGTAGTGGGTTCGCAAATCGCACAGCAAGCTTTGCAGAACGGTTGCCGCCGGGTAGGGGCCGACACCAAAGGCAATGTCGCCGATTTTGCGCTCGCGGTACAGCGACACGTCGCGCTCCAGGCAGCGGCTGTCAAACAGCAGCTTGCGGGCACGCTCCACCACGAAGGCTCCGGCATCGGTGCAGGTCACCTCGGCGGTGCCACGGTTAAAGAGCAGCAAGCCCAGCTCGTCCTCCGCCGCCAGGATGCTGCGGCTGAACGCGGGCTGGCTCAGGTGGCACTGCTCGGCGGCGCGACCAAAGTGGCGGGCATCGGCCAGGGCCACCACGTGACCCATACGTTTCAAATCCATGGCAATCTCCTTTGCGATGCACCAAACGCATCGATTCTTAACTATAAATGCAATGGACGTTTTGCCCCGCTGCTTTAACAATCACTGGGCTTTCGCATACCTATATAGGAGACAACCGTGAACCCCCTTGTATTTGCCCTACCGATATTTTTTATCGCCATCGCCTTCGAGGTCTGGCTGCTGCACCGCAAGAAAAAACTGGCGCTGTATGACCTGGCCGATGCGCTGACCAGCGCCCACATGGGCATCTTCATGCTCATCTTCTCGGTGTTCATCAATGTGGCCGTGTACACCGTGGTGTACGACAACTTCCGTCTGGCCGAGTGGCCCATGGACTCCATCGTGCTGTGGGTTTTGGCGCTGTTGTTCTACGACTTTTGCTACTACTGGGTGCACCGCCTGGGGCACGAGGTCAGCTTTGTCTGGGCCTCGCACATCGTGCACCACTCGTCCGAGTACTACAACCTGAGCACCGCCATGCGCCAAACGGCCTCCGGCAAAGCTGTGGTGTGGATTTTTTACCTGCCCATGGCGCTGATGGGCGTGCCGCCCAAGATGTTCGTCATCGTCGGCCTGATCGACCTGCTGTACCAGTTCTGGGTGCACACCGAGCTGGTGGGCCGCATGGGCTGGTTTGACCGCGTGTTTGTGTCCCCTTCCAACCACCGCGTGCACCACGGCCAGAACGATTACTGCATCGACAAAAACTACGGTGGCCTGCTGGTCATCTGGGATCGCATGTTTGGCACCTTTGCCGAAGAGCGCGTGGGCGAAAAAATCACCTACGGTGTGCGCAAGCCGCTGCAGAGCTACAACATCTTGTGGGGCAACCTGCACTACTACGTGGACTTGTGGAAGCTGGCTGGCCAGACCAAAGGCTGGCGCGCCAAGCTGGGCGTGTGGATGGCCCCACCCGGCGGCTGGACAGACCAGCCCATTGAGCACTTTGACGAGAAAAACTTCACCCGCTTCGCCCCCAGTTCCACGCTGCGTGGCTACGCGGCGGCTCAATCGGCTGTGCTGCTGATTTTTGCGGTGCACTGCATCGCCGGTGCGGGCAACCTGCCGCTGGCGCAGGGCCTGGGCTACGGCGTACTGCTGGGCCTGAGCTACATGAGCATCGGCCTGATGCTGCAAGGCACCAGCTGGGCGCGCTCGCTGGAACTGGTGCGCGTACTGGGCATGGGCGCGGGCCTGGCGGCTTCCGCCAACTGGTTTGGTTTTGACATGCCCATGGCGGCTCGCGCTGCGGGCGTGCTGTGGGCGCTGACCAGCGCATTCTTCCTGATGCGTCAGGGTAAACAAACTTCTATGGGAGTCGCTGCATGAACGCCGACGCACTATCTGACCTGATTCTCGCGCTGGTATGCGCCTACCTGGGCTGGAGCGCAGGCCGCCAGCGGGCCGCCTGGACGGGCGGCATGTTGATCTTGGGCATCGCCTCCACCTTGGGCGTGCTGCGCTTCAGCGAGGTGCCCTGGGCCCTGGGGCCACACAAGTTCATGAGCGTGTTCTCGGCCTGTGTGTCGTTCACGCTGTTTGCCATCGCGCTGCGCTGGCCGTTCTCGCCTACATCCACCCGCATGGCTGCCGCCGGGCGCTTTATCGTGCTGGTGGGTGGCTTTGGCGTGTCGGCGGCGCTCACCGTCGCTCCCTGGTGGGGCCAAGCCTTGCCGGGCCTGAGCATCATCCTGATCGTGGCCACCATGCTGCAGCGCAAGTCGCTGGTGGGCATTCTGGGTGCGCTGTCGTTGGTGGGTGGTTTTGCGGTGTTTGCTGCGGTCAAGCCCGATGTGCTGCTGGCCGGCATGTTCAACAAGGTGCAGGCGCTGCATTACCTGCTGGCCATTGGTTTGCTGCTGCTGTCGCGCGTGAAGCTGGACAAAGATCTGTAAGCTCAACCCATGAAACTCCTGGTCTTCGCAGGCAGCACCCGCCTGAACTCGTACAACCGCCAACTCGCCCGCGTGGCCGCCAACATGGCCCGCGCGGCCGGGGCGGAGGTCTCGCACATCGAGCTGGCGGACTTTGACATCCCGCTCTACAACGCCGACCTCGAATCCCGCGGCACCCCTGCCGACGTGATTCGGCTCAAAGAGTTGATGGACGCGCACCCCGCCTGGCTGATTTGCTCCCCTGAGTACAACGGCAGCTACACCGGCTTGCTCAAAAACACGCTCGACTGGGCCAGCAGCCCGGTCAAGGGCCATGCCGTGTGGAGCAATGGCGACAAGCCGTTTGCGGGCAAGGTGGTGGGCTTGCTCAGTGCCTCCGGTGGTGCCATGGGCGGCTTGCGTTCGCTCAACACCTTGCAGCCCATGCTGATGAACCTGCAGTGCTGGGTCAACCCGGTGCAGTACGCACTGGGCCGAGCTGGCGAGGCGTTTGATGGCGAGGGCGAGCTGCACTCCCCGGCGCAGTACAACGGCGTACGCGCGGTGGTGGACAAGACGCTGTGGGCGGCGGCCAAGCTGAACGCCGCCTGAGCGCCGACCAGGACTATCTGCGTCAATTTTGAGAGGCTTTTTGGCCTCTAGCCCGCATAGATACTGCGCAAGCAGCTATGAAATGTGTAGCAACTTGCGCCAACCGATAAGCCCCTATGGCTGATTGGAGTGCTTCAAACCCACACTCCATTCCGCCAGCATGGCTGCCCCTACCGTCTGAAAGGCGGGGGTGCCGTGCAGGTGCTGCCGCAGCTCCTGCGCCGCACGCAACACACCCTGCGCCACCGCCCCCAGCAGCTCCCTGGCCCGCGCCTCGGTCATGTTGCAGTGGGTGCGGGCAAAGGCCAGCAGCGCCTTCGCAGCGGGCCAGCGCTTGCTGCCGCCCAGGGTGAGCGCCAGGATATCCGCAGGCTTGTACGCGGTGGTGGTCACCAGGTCGTAGATCGGGGCCAGGCGGACTTCGCTTTCGGCATCGTCATACAGCACCCCAAAATTCTTCAGATGCGCATCGCCATTTTTCAGGGCGCACGACAAGGCCAGCGCTTTGAAAAATTGCGCCAGCGCGGGCCGCACCTGTTCGGGCGACACAAAATCACGAATGCGCCTGGTAACGCCTTCGTACGAGCCATCGTATTTCTGGCTGGCGGTTTTGCCGTTGAGCACGCAAAAGTCTTCAAACCCCAGGTACACCCCGTCGCGACGGATAGGAAATTCAACCGCATGAGGCCAAGTATGGCACGAGTTTTGGGCCTCGAAACACGTTCGGCCAAGGAAGGTTGAGCGCTCGCTTGCCGCTCAATGGCAAGAGCTTGGGAGGCAGTATGCATTTGGGCCTGGCGCGCGCGCAGCTGCTTCCCCGCAGCGATGGATACCGCCGCTTCACTGGGTCACCAATTGACGCGCTGGTCTACCTCGTCGGGTTGAGCTGCCAGATCCCAATCCGGCTCGCCTTGCGCACCATCATCCACCGGCGCGTCGCAGCCCTCCCACAGCGGTGGCCCGCGTGCCGGGGTGATGTGCGGGGGGCAGACTCCACCCCGATGTGGTTCAGGATGTGGCGGATTTCGGCGCTGTGGGTGATGAAGGCAATGATGCGCATCTGCCCACCGCACATGGGGCACAGCAGCGGAAATGCCTCGTAGATGCGGGCAATCAGCACCGCCCACAAGTAATGCGCCGCTCGCTTCGGGCGTGCTTCAGGTTCGGGTGTGGGTGTGGCCGCGTTGCCCGGCTGCTGCTAGGAAGCTCCCTTGAGCTGGCGAGGCATTTCGCGCTGGCTCAGCGCCGTCCCTGCCTGATCGCGGAAACGGCGACCAGCCTCTATACCTGCCGCCTGCGCGGCCCTGCCAAGGTCTTCATCGGCGCCATCAAGCAGGCCGTGCCATTGGCCACCATTCCGCATGCCGCCTGCCAGGAGGCACTGGCGAGACTCAGCCCGTACTTCGGGAATCGCTACGTGGACGGCACCGACACGCTTTCGGTGGGCCTCGGAAACTGCAACGCGATCTACCACGTTCCCCCCGCGGTATTGAATATCAAGACGGTGGAGGACTCGGCCAAGCTGCCTCAGCACACGCTTGTCACACCCAGGATTGCTGAAGTCATCAACGCACTGGACGAGGAACGCCTTTCCCTGGCGGAAGCCCTTGGCGTGAAGACACACAGCTTCTGGGAGTTCCTCGCCACGGCCTACGGTGTCACCGAAGGCAGCCATGTGGAGCGGATCGTTCAAGGCTACGGGCGCCAGGCCTTCCCCGAACCCGACTCGTTGACCCACCGCTACTTCACGGAAGACATTCCCTTCGGCCTGGTCACCTGGAACTCGCTGGCCAAGCAGATAGGACTGCCGCTTCCGCTGACGGATGCCTTCATCCGGATCAGCGGAATCCTCTGCGGCGCCGACTTCGAAGCCACGGGTCGCACGGCACGCGTGCTGGGCCTGGAAGGAAGCGACCCTGCATCCGTCAAGGCGGCATTTCTCAACGGTGTGACCCGGTGAAGCCCTCGTGACTGGTTGCCGCTACTTGCCTTGGTTGACGTAGGCCGAGAGATCGTCCACGACTTGCTGTTCGATGCCGTTGAAGCTGTGGAACGCCTGCACGTTGCAAAGCGCTCCGCGCGAGATTCCACCGTCGTACGTGACGATCTTGCTCGTTTCAGCCGGCAGCTTCGCCTGCAATTCCGACAGTTTCGCCGGCGGCGACACCGGGCAGGCGTCCTGCCTGTGGTGCAGCACGAGAACCCGGGTGCGCAAGCTCACACGCCGGATTCCTGCAGTGGCTTCGCTGTCGAGGATGCGAACCGACTGCTGTCCAGCATCGCCGCGGCAAGCACGATGACCTCGGGGGCCGCGTCCCCTGCCAGGCGCATCGCGGCCGTCACGGCCGAATGGGTGCCCCGGCTGTGGCCCACCAGCCAGACCGGCTGACCGAACGCCTTGCGTGCGTAGGCGATCACCGCGCCGGGGTCGGCCGCGTGATTCTTGGTTTCACGGAAGTCCCCGTCCAGGTCGCCCCGATCGCTGGGTGCGTCCACCAGAACGACCGCGGGACCACGCGCTGTGAAGAGGCCGCGCACGCGCGCCAGGAAGTGGCTGTCACGCCGAAGGCTGCCGTTCGGAAAGATGCCCAGTTGGCCATTAGCGCCCATCAAGAGCACCAGCGTTGCGCCGGTCGGCTGGCCGGCAGGTCTTTCAACCAAGGTCCGCTGGATCACCTGCGGACGCGACGCAAGATCCACCACTTCGGAAGACTCGGCGGAAGCGAAGCAGGACGCCGATGCGAGGGTCGCGGCGAGGAGCAGGCTCTTCATCTTGTCGTCTCAGGCTGCGGGCTTGGAACAAGGGATGCTGCCATGGCTGGTAGGGTAGGTCTTGTCTGCACTCGCGTTCAGTTGGGCGCCAACGAACCGCGCATTGAATCCAGCATGACCTGTAACGCCAAGCGCAATGCGAGCAACCTGAGACTGTGTCAGCCCAGTGGACTCGGAAACGCTTCGGGAGATCTGATCCAGCCGATCAATGGTTTGCCCCAACTGCTCGAAGCTGCTGGACGTCGCCCCCGTGCTGCTCCGCGATGACTTCAGCTTTGCCAAGCCCTTGGTGAATGCCTCGGACAGCACCGCCGAACGTTCGGTGCTGGCGGCGACCGCCTCGCTGCGGGCTGCGTCGACCTGGCGGCTGGCGTCCTGCACGTCCTGTTCGCTCACGCGCATCGAGACAACCCGGGACGCGTAGCCCTGGTTGCGCAGCAGGCTCACCGCGGTCCGGCCGGTCAGCATGTTCGAAGAGAAGGTGTTGCCGCTGATGTCGTTCTGCCAGTTGCTCATGAACGCGGACGTCCGGTTCGGCGCAAGGCGGATCTGGTCCATCGAGACATTGCCCATGCTCAGATTGCCCGCGGCGGCACCTGCCGTGGCGCCGGCCACCATCGACTGAAGGCCCGAGAGACCGCCCACCAGCGCGGTGCCGAAGGTCTCCATCCGCTTGAGCGCCGCCCAGGCGATGAAAGGGATGCTGATGGCCAGGTAGCCGACCACGGCCTCGCCGGAGATCGCCCGCGAGTAGATCGTCGATGCAGTCTGCAGCGACAGAGCCTTGGCGCCGCTGCCCAGGTCAGCCGCCGCCCCGAGGTCGTAGGCGGCGTAGATCGATGCCATGTAGCTGAGCACGGCATACAGCGGCGGCCAGAGCTGGATCCAGATCAGCACAGCGGCATAGCCCTTGAAGGCCAGCATGGTCTCGCGCCCGCTGGTCAGCAGCATCAGCAGGACGAGCAGGGGGAACAGCGCGTAGGTGATGGCCTCGATCACGTTGCGGAACACGGGCAGCGCCTGCTCGGCGACTTTGCCGGCGTTCAGCCAGGCCGCGTTCTGCTGCGCCACGGACTGCGCCCGCCCGACGGCGAGCACCATGGCCGCAGGGTCGTTCACCTTCTGACCGATGATGTTGCTGGTGTCGTTGATCGCGTTCAGCACTGCGTTCTGGCGGATCAGGTCGGCCGCCGTCGCGGCCGCAGTCGCGATGCTGTTCTTCAGGTAGGCCTGCTGGATCTGCCCGGCGATGGCGGCGTTGGCGGCCGCAGCCGGCAGCGTCGGATTCAGCTGGAAGGCGAGCTTGCCCTGGATGCGGGTCAGCTGTGCGGGAAGCCGGCCGTTGAGGTTCGTGTAGGCGTTCGGGCAGGTGTCGACCGTGATCGAGCCGCCGGCGCTGGTCAAGGTCGTGAAGCGGGCCGGGTTGGGCGATGCCATCAGCGCCCACACGTCGTCCGAGCTCGAGAACGTGCCCGGATCGACCGTGCCGTCGATCAGGTCGTACATCGTGCAGTTGTGGATGAAGTTGACCAGGTCCGTGCGGAAGTTCGGATCCTGGAAGGCGACGCCGCCTGTCTCCCGGATGAGGCGGTTGCCGAACATCAGGCCGTTCTTCTCGTAGCTCAGTTCGCTCGGCAGGGCGCCGACGCCCGGAATGACCTGGAAGGCCGTCTCGAACAGGCCCGTGAGCGTGTGCCCGACCGTGCTGGTGACGCTGCCGAGGAAGGCCACGCCGAAGGGGACGTTGGCCACCACCTTCACGGCGGATCCGCCGGTCTTGTCGACGACGCCTACGGTCACCCGCGGCACGATGAGGACGGAGAACACCAGCAGCACCGTGGCCAGCCATTTCCAACCCTGCAGCTTCTCGGGCGCGAAGGCGTAGGCCACCAGCGCCGCGATGAACCCGCAGAAGGCCACGGCGGCGACCGCCGCCATGTAGTCGCCAGAGCCGTGGATGGCTGCCGCAGCGTTGAAGATGCCGAACAGGCTGTCGGCGTTCTGGTAGGCGTAGATCTCCCACATGCGTCGCTCCTGGGGATTGGCCCGCCTCCGGGTTGCTGGCGTGGTGCCCGCGGAATCGGTCCTGCCGACCGATGTGTCAGCGGGCCTGGAAGGCCGCCTGCTGCCCCAGCATGTCCATCACGTGCTGGGGCATGCTCGACCGCAGCTGCCGCTCGAGCTGCTCCAGGTGGCTGGACACGGCCCGGAACGAGCCGACCTTCTGGTACAGCAGGTTCTTCTCCTGCGACAACTGCAGCAGCATGGCCTGGGCCCGCTGCCTCACCAGGTTGGCGCGATCCCGCTGGGTCTGCTGCAGGGTGTAGTCCTTGTCGAGGGCTGCCATGCCCACGCGCAGGTTCCGCTCCAGGAAGACGTAGGCGTAGTCGGCCGCTATCACGTCGCGGTACTGCGCGATCAGGCTGTCGGACAGCCCCGAGCCGGGGATCGTCGCGCCGATCGAGAGCATCTTGTAGACCGGCTCGGTGGTCTGGTTGACGAAGCCAACCTCGGCCGAGTTGTTCGGGATCGCCGTGCGCGTGGCGATCTTGTCAGCGATCGAGCGCATCATGGTCTCGACACGGGCGGTGAAGGGCGTGTGGGTGTAGCCGGTGTTCAGCGTCACCACGTCGCAGTCGGTGTAGTTGTTGCACCGGAGCAGGTGCTGCGTGACGTTGGTGCCGGCGCCAGCCGCCTGGCCGTACAGCAGCTGGCTGATCGAGGTGATCGTCGGCGCCACGGGCTCGGGGTCCCGCGCCGTATCCTCTGGGTAGAAGATCACCGTGCCGACGATGCTCGTGATGAGCTCACGCTCCTGGTCGTCGAGGTACGTGCCGGTGCGCTGCAGCGCCTTCCATGTCAGGTTGCCGACGAAGGGTGCCTTGTTGCGGATGTTGGCGTCCCCTGAGGATCGGGCCGAGGCCAGGATGCTGGGGCGGTCAGTCGCGCAGCGGCGGCGCGCGGCATCCCGATCGGTCTCCAGGCCCATCTCGATGGCCAGATCGGAACAGGCCTCCTGCGAGCTGAAGCCTGCCGCCTCGGCGGCCGTGCTGACGATGGCCTTTGCGGTCTCGCAGGAGTTGATGCGCGCGTTGTTGATCCACGTCTCCAGGCCCTTGGCCCACTTGGTCAACCCGCCCAGCAGCGGCGAGACCGACTCCAGCGCCAGCTGGAAGGCGATGCCCGGCAGCGCGGCCGTGATGTTGCGCAACATGTTCTTGAACTCGGCCGCCGAGATGTGCGAGAAGGAGCCGCCGAACACGTCGATGCCGCCGCAGCCGGCGCGGGCGCTCGGAAACTGGATCGCCGCGAGCTGGTAGACCTTGTTCGGCGCCCGCATGAACAGGCTGCCACCGGTGTAGGTGTTGAAGGTCTGCCCCCGGAACGCTCCCGGTGCGGTGTAGTTGCCGATGGCGCCCAGGCTGTTGAACATGTTGTTCACCTCGGCGTTCAGGTCACCGGCCCGCAGTGGCGCGGGGCCCACGGCGAGCGCGGCGCAGCACAGGGCGACCACCACAGCGCGGTGCAGGGACTGGTCGGCGTCGGTACGCTTCATCGGGGGCTCCTTTGGATTTCTGTCAGCGCCGGTGCGGGCTCACCGCCTCAGCGCTGATGGGTCAAGCGGGCCTGGGCCTGCAGGCCGCCAGTCGCGCTCAGGAAAGGTGTGGCTGCGCTGTCGGGTGAGGCCGCGACCATCGAGATGCGTTCCACCAACTGCGCCTCGGACAGCACGCCGAAGCCGATCGGGGTGATCTTTCCGGTGAAGGGTTGGGTGAGGTAGACGGCGGGAACCTGGCTCACCCGCAGCGTGGTGGCGATCCCGTTGTCCCGCCGGGCGTCCGCGAAGCCGGGGATCGGGCCACCGTCGACGCTGATCGCGACCACCTTGATGCCGTGTCGGGCCTGGAAGGCCTCGAGCGTCGGCGCGAATGCATGGCAGTAGGGGCAGTCGCTGCGGAAGAAGAAGAACAGGACATGGTCGCGGCCCAGGGCACTGATGGACTGGCTGCGCTGGGTCGTCTGAAGCTGGTCGAACACCTCCAGCGCTTTCGCGTTCACCGGACGTCCCTGGAGCGTGGGGTCGAGTTCCGGGCTGGCCCATGCGATGCGCTGAGCCACGTCGGCGAAGGTGGATGCGCGCGACACCACCTGGGCCTCCAGCTCCATGTAGCGGCGTACGTTGGCTTCGGTCGGCCGCATGATGGCGATGTGCCGGCGCTCCTCGAGGGCCTTCTGCAGGCGCTCGAACTCGACGATCTCGGGGGGCTTGGGGGGCGACCGCCGGGGTGCGGTGGCTGCGCTCGATGCGGGTTTGGGCTGCCGCGGTGCGGAAGCCGGTGGTTCGGGCGGCGGGATCTCCGGCTCCTCGTAGAAGTGCCAGCCGCGCCAGTTGTCGGACCAGTACGGCCGTCCGGGGTCCTGCGGCTGCGCAAGGACTATCGTCCCGCTGCCGACCATGACAACGAGGCAGAGTGCGTGCCGAGCTTGGCGCGAGGCAGGGCGGCGCAGCGTCATGGGCGCCGCCTCACGACAGCGACCGCGGCGGCTGACCGTCGCGGCAGTAGTTGATGCCGAAATCGATGGTCTGCCGCCGCGGTGCCTGCACGCCGCCAGCGCCGTAGTTCGGCAGCTGCACGCCGTCTTGCCAGAAGCGCACGTTCAGGCGACTGCAGCCGGGCTGGGCGTAGCGCTTCTCGGTGCTCACGTCGATGTAGATCGGCGTCGTGGCGTTGAAGCGCTTCGAGATCGCGTCTGCGACCTCACCGACCAGGACCCCGTGGGCCTTACCGTCGGGTGCGTCCAGGGCCGACAGCATCAGCTGCCTGGCATCGCGGACCGGCAGTCGTTCCTGCGCCATGGCCGCGCTGGCGGTCAAGGCGCATGCGGCGCCGACCAGAACGGTGATGGCCTTCATTGGCACTTCCCCTGGCCGTAGTAGCAGGTGGGCACGCGGCTGGCGCTGCCGGCCTGCAGCGCGTTGACGTTCGGCAGGGTCGGTACCAGCGACGCGTAGAACTCCGACAGGTCCATCGCCGCGAAGTTGAGCGTCTGCAGCTGCGCGACGGTGAAGCCGGAGCAGTCGGCGTTCTGCGCGCCGCCCCAGCCCTTGCCGATCTGCGCGCGGCCCTGTTCATTGACGATGCGCGCCAGCACCGAGTTGAAGCAGCACTTCGAGGTGGTGTGCTCGACGCAGGACACGCACACGCCCAGGACCCGGAAGCACGATGAGCACCAGGTGCCGATCGTGTGGCACAGCCTGGCGCCTTCCTTCATCGCCAGCTTCCCCTCGTCCTCGTTGCAGGACATCATCGAGAGGACGATGTAGATGATCACCGCGATGGCCAGCGTCCACGGGTCGAAGGCCACGACCAGGCTGTCGCCGGCATAAACGGCCACCGATCCGGCGGGCAGGGCGGCGCCGTTGACCGCCACCGTCACGCCATAGGTCGTGAACGTGCCGCTGAAGCCGCCACCCATCAGCAGCGCCGAGATGCCCTGGTAGATGAACTGCTGGTTCTGCGAATTCATCAGCATGTCGAAGACAAGACGCGAGCCACCACCGAAGATGCTCTGGTTCGTCATGCCGGCGCCGGCGCCGTCGGCGTAGCAGCAGTTCTTCAGCAGGCGGTCGCGGCAGCGGTTCTCCTCGCCCTTGAAGACCTGCATGCGGTCGGCGTCCAGGTAGATGCCCGCCTCGCGGCCGGCCTCGAGCATCGACATGCTGCGCGCAAAGTCGGGGTCGTTCGGCGCGCCGATGTCGAAGCAGTTGCCGCTCAGGCAGAAGACGTTGGTCGGGCAGTTGCTGGTGGTGACGGTCTCGGCCGGCACGGGGCAGCTGTAGCCGTCCTCGAACACCTCGCACACGCCGGTGACGGCATTGGTCTGCCGGCAGGTCGACGACTGCGGCGTGCAGCCCGCGGCCACCAGCGGTGCGCACTGGTCGGCCGACGCGCCGCCGCTGCACGACATGGTGCTCCGGTACTCCCAGCAGTCGCGGGTGACGGCCACGCCGTCGACGACCTTGGTCGCCGGGCCATCGGTGCAGACGGCGGGCGTGGTCGTGGTGCAGCGACTACCGGCGTCCAGGGTCGGGCACTGGTCGTCCCAGCGGTCGGTCTCGGTGACGGTGGTGGCTGGCCGCGTGTAGGACAGCCGCATCGTCGGGATCGGGCCGAAGGCGGGGTTGGGCGCCCAGCCGATCACGGCCCGGTCGGCGTCGATGTTCCAGTAGGTGCCGGCCACGGTGCCCGTGATGTCGATGCCGGCGTAGGGCGTCCAGCCAGGCGCGGGCGCGTAGCACTTGGTCCCGTCCAGAGCGGTGGTGGTGCAGCCGCTGTCGCCCTGGCAGACGGTGTCCTGGATGTTGTCGCCGCTCTGCGTGCCGGCGCGGCAGGCGGCGTAGACCTTGAGGAAGGGTTCAACGCTGGTGCAGCCGTAGCCGGAGTCGCCGCCACCCGTGCAGACCTCGGCGCGCTCCGGGGCCACCATCGCCGTCAGGCTGCAGGTCGATCCGCTGCAGCTCTTGTCAGCCACCCAGACGGCCGTGCGGATGGGCTGGCCGTCGATCATCGAGTACGTGGTGTCGAGAACCGACACGATCTGTGGGAAGACGACCGGCGTCGTCATGTCCACATCGAAGAAGCTGAGCGGATTGCCTTCCTGGGTGACACGGAAGTGCTGCGCCGTGACGGCGCGGTCGGGCAGGCACTGCACGTCCAGACCGGTGCGGCCGGAGGCGGCGTGGGCGAACCAGTCGCCCGGGGTGCAACTGGTGGTCCGCGTCGTGCTGACGGTCAGGCTTCGGCTGCAGCTGTAGTTGCCGACGCCGACGTAGCGCAGGCAACTGCGTGGCTGCATGCCGGCGGGCACCGGGGTGACCGTGGTGGTGCAACCGCTGTAGTAGGCGGCCAGGCTGCCCAGTTCAGCCGATGGCGCACGGCCGATCGCGCGCGCGGCAGTGACGGCAGGGTCATCGGCACCGATCGTCGGGCGCGGTGTGTTGGCCGAGGAGAAGGCGCCACGCTGCGCCTGGCAGAGCGGGTCGGTGGGGGTCAGTGCACAGGCAGACAGCCTCGCGCTGCCCTGCGACGACAGATTGGGCTGGCGGTAGTAGCTGCGCTCGGGTGGCGTGGTCGTATAGCCCGGGACCACGGCGGTGGCGCCCGGGGTGGTGACGTTGCCGCGGGCCACCGGGTTCGCGGCCTGGCCGGCGGCGACCCCCTCCTCGTGCGGGCCGGCCACGGCGGCGGTCTGCGTTGTCAGGAAGCAGACGGCGGTGATGCATGCGACGAAGCGGCGCCACGGCGAAGCGCGGCACGCCGCGGATGGCGACGGGGCAGGGCGGTGGCTACCGGGGCCTGGCGGTGTGGGAGACGCACGCCCCATGGTCAGGGGCAGTCTGGGCGGTGTCTCGGGGAAACGGCGGCTGAGAGGAAGGGGTTTCGAGGCTGGGCCAGCGTTTGGGGATCGGCTGTTCGGCAGCGGTTGCGGTCTGTCGGCGCCAGCCCTCGAACTCACGGTCTTGGACAGCTTGCAGTCGTTCGGCCAAGCACCGTCTGGCGCCACCACCGGCCGCTTGGGGGTACTGATGACATTGCCGGCGACCGCGGTGGCGGCCGGAGGCCCCGACCCTTCAACCCACATGAAGCCTCGTCGCCGCAAAGGCGAACGACTGCTCATCCTCGGCGCGACGGATCACTGCTGTTTAGGGTTGTGGGACACCTGCCCGCGAGCGCGGCCGTGCATCGAGTGGCGATGACCTGAGGGCAGGTGTCGCACAAGCCTCGAGGGAGGAAACCGCGGCGAAGGCCACTGTGGCAGGTTTGACGCTCGGATGCCTATGGCGATTGCCGGTTGGCCAGGCGGCCCATGCTGCACCCATCGCGGCGGTTGGCTGGCCGCGTGGCGCTGACATCGGCGCTGCTGCCTGTCTCAATGTCCGTGCCCGCCAGCTCAAGCTGGGCCGGCGAGGGCCTTTGACGCATCGCGACGCAGGCATCCCCAGCCGACGTGCCCACGTGGCCTGTCGACATCACGGCGATGTTGGTGGTGGACGCACTCACGATGCTGGTGGCCCCCTGATGACATCGCCGCGCAGGATCGTCTGCACGACGAGCAGCGCCCGACCGCAGTGGTGGCAGACGAAGACCGGTGCCTGCTGCATGGCAGATGGCGTAGCTTCGGCGTCCACGGACGGCGGCGGCTTCGACCTGCAATGCCTCGCGAACCCGCGCGAGGTCGGCGCGGCGGCCATTGGCCAGCAGCCCGTAGTGCCGGATCCGATGGAAGCCGCCGGGCAGCACGCATTGCAGCAGGAAGCGGCGCATGAACTCCTGCGGCGCGAGCGTCATGGTCTTGTAGCGCGTGCGCCCCTTGGTCCGGTAGTCCTTCCACCGGAAGGACACGCCCTGGTCGTCCATCGCCACGAGCCGGCTGTTGGAGATCGCCACCCTGTGCGTGCAGCGCGACAGGTAGGCCAGCACGGCCTTGGGCCCGGCGAACGGCGGCTTGGCATAGACCACCCACTCGACCTTGCGCAGCGGCGCCAGCCAGGCCTTGAACTGCGCTGCGTCCGCCAGGCCGGCGTGCTCGCCGAAGAACTGCAACCGGCCGGACTCCATGCAGCCGCTGCAACTCTCCAGGAACCTGCGCCGGAACAGCCGCGAGAGCACGCGCACCGGCAGGAAGAAGCCCGGCCGGCATGCCACCCAGGTCGTGCCGTCCGGCGCCAGCCTGCCGCCGGGCACGATGCCGTGCACGTGCGGGTGGTGCGTCAGCGCCGAGCCCCAGGTGTGCAGCACCAGCGTCGCGCCGATGCGTGCGCCCAGGTGCTTGGGGGTCCATCGCGATGGTCTGCAGCACCTCTGCGGCCATGTCGAACAGCAGCCCGTAGATGGCGGCCTTGTTCGTGTAGGCGATGTCGGCGATGGGCGCCGGCAGGGTGAAGACGACGTGGAAGTACTCCACCGGCAGCAGGTTGGCCTGCCGGGCGTCGAGCCAGCGCTGCGCGGCCGTGCTCTGGCACTTCGGGCAGTGCCGGTTGCGGCATTGTTCGGGGCTCCCAGAACGTGCCCTTATGAAAGAATGTCCCGATACGGGGGAGTGAAACGCGCTCGATGTCCCGTCGGTTCCCGGGCACCGCACCGATTCGCCGCCCCGTAAGACTTCCGTCTGAGCATCGCAATGGTCGGTCGGCGGCGGAACTTGCCCTTGCGCAGTTAAGGGTGGAACGACGCCTCAAGGCCTCGAGCTTTTGGCTGAGGTCGGCTCGAACGTAGAACTCGGTCGTGGCCAAAGGTGCTGTGCCCCAGCCAGAGAGAGACCTTACGGGAGAGTGTCCTGCGTGGCCTGCAGCACGATCATTGCGCAGGTGCCTCAGGACATGTGGCGAGATCTGCTTGCCGCTCTGGCAGCAAGCCTGGCTCGCGGAATCGGCGTGGTGTTGCAGGACACGCGACGCCGGCGACTGGGGGGCTCGCCACGCGCGTTGACGAACACCTCGGGCGTGGCAACTTCGCCGCAGCAAGCCAGGCCCGCAATGCAAAGCGGTCGGCTTCAAGGTGGTAAAGGCTCGCTCTCTCGGCGGCCCCTTGCCGAGCACGTGGATGCTATTGCACTGCGCGACATCGGACACGCACAACCCCGTCAGTTCGGACACCGCGCGACCACAGACTGCCGGATGCAGCTGGCCCGATCCCGGATCCCGTCGCGCCTGGCGGATCCGGCGCATCGGGCAGGCAGGTCTCCGTCTTGTCAGATAGCCGACCAGCCGGGTGTCGATCTTCTTGTATGGGATCGCAAGGATGCGTCGGATCGCTCAAGCGCGGCGGGTTCGCGGTGCTGCACAAACGTGAAGAAGAACCGGATCGCCGCCAAGCGGATATCATGCGCGTTATTGCGGTTCCGTACGGTCTCGAGCTGCTCGAGGAAGGCACCGATCAAGGGCGCATCCAGCTGCTCCAGTAGCAGTGCCGACGGCAGTCCTGACCTGCGGGCCGCGAACTCGAACAGCGCCTGGAAGCTGTAGGCGTAGAGTCGCAGGTGTGCGCACTGGCGTCACGGTGGCGGGCCAGGTGCTCGCCCGCAGGAAATGCCTCAACATGTGGTGCCAGGGAACTCGCAGGTGCCCCCCGTCCAGATGAGCCTCGCCGGCTGCGGCGATGTCGGTCAACAGCTCCGGCGTCGACTCTGGGTACGCAGTAGGTCGAGGTCGATGCTCGTGGCCGAGATAGGTGGCCAGTGCCAGCATGTGCTGTCGATCCAGGTTGACGGCCCGCAGGCGTTGACTGCATGAACGCGAGGGCAAACGTGTGCCTGAGCTCGTGCAGCCGCGGGCGATGCCGCGCACTGTCATGCTGGCAGACTGCGCGAGCCTGCCGAAGACCAGTACACGGCCAATGCTCAGTGGCTGATCGTTGTGCGTCGGCGAACACGGGGTTCGTGTCGAGATGCGCGGTGCCTCGCTGCGCGCGGTACCGTCGAGTCCACCGTTGCGGTCTCATGCAGCAGCACCAGCGGAAGTCTTCTGGAACTTGGTCTTGCGATCAGCAAGCCGTCAGGCGTCACGACATCGCCGTAACGCGGAGTGCAGGGCCTCGGAGATCCGCAGACCGGTTGCGGCGAGCAGGCTGATCAGCGTTGCATAGGTCTGCGCCCGCAGTACGCACCTTCGTAACTGCGTCGCTGCCAAGATGAGTCGGTCGATCTGCGACTGTAGATGCGAGGGCACGCGGCGGGTCTTGCTGGAGCCAGTGGTTGGGCGGCGGCAGATCGTGTCGGGGGTCTTCCAGGTGCACGTGCTGCGCAAACTGGCGAACGGTCTGGTAACGGGTATGCCGCTGAGCCGTGACGGCGCTCGACTGGCCCAGTCGATCACACTTGCCGTGCGGATGTACGCTTGCTGTCGGTCGACTGCGAACGCGGCAAAGCTGCCCAGCAGGTACTGAGCGTTGCTCAACACGAAGCCCGCACCGCGCCGCAAGGCGAGGTACTCGTTGATGGCGGCCATCATGGATGCACCCCGGCCATGGCTGGGCAACACTGCGAAGCAAGGCGACATCGACCTTGGCGTAGTAGGCAGTCATGTCCAGGCTGCGGTGTCGCAGGACCAAGCCGATCTGGTCGAAGGCGGGACGCCATGCGCAACATCTGCGTGGCAGCCGTATGGCGCAGCAGATGGGCGCCGCCGATACAACCTTCGGCGCGCTGCGGGGCGCGGCTGACCGCCGATGACACGCCGTCGCCGTTGGCAAACAGGGTGGACGGTGCCGGAATTGCGCAGGAACACGTGATCCGAATCGCCGCCGGCAAGACGGTGCGCGGATAGACGACAGCGCGTCCCCGACATCTTGGGGCAAGGGCAGTCCCACCTCGTAGCGGCCTTTACCCGTCACCGCAGGAATGCCCGTTGCGCCAGTCGATGTCGTCAAACGAAGTCCGGGCGGCGTCGCGCGCCTGAGCCCAGCCGCCAACAACAACGATCGCACGGTCGCGCACCCTCGCGTCGTCCCGGTGCACGCCGCGATGAGGCGAAACCAGTTCGTCTTGCGACAGGCAGCACGGCAGACGTGCCAACCGCCAACCGGCCGAAGCAAGACGAGCGGGGCAAGATCGTCCGCGACTCGCCAGCAGGAAAGCCAAGGGGGTAAGCGCGGAACGCGCGCAGCGAGGTGATGAGCTGCTGCGTTGTGCCGAAGCCCGCGCCCAGCGCACGGCTGAGCGGAAGGTCCGTACTGAGTGCCCATTCACCCGCCGACATCGGCGCCGAGAGTTCATCCGATCAGTTCGCTGGCACGGCAGTATTGCTTCGGCGAAATCGGGCCGCTGACCCCGCGGTGCACACTCAGCCATTCCCTGAAGGCGACCACCAGCGCTGGCTCATTGCTCTTCGTCACGGCGACGATGGGGCCCTTGCAGACTCCGGAGTCCGAACCATGTGTCGGTAGAACAACTTCGCGCCGAAGCCTGCGTGGTACCCTTTATCGAAATTCGATCGCGGACGGCAAAAAGCGAGCAAAATGGCGGCGGAATGCCTCCGGCGTGCCGGCATCGACATCAGCCCAGGTGCCTGCCTTGAGATGGTTGAAGCAGCCGAAATGCGCCGCAGCCCTCAGGTGGCGAACCGCGCTCGCGGGAGGTAGCCATCGCGTCCAGCGAGCGAATCCGCGAAGCTGTCGATATACGAAGCACTTGGGCCGGCACGTAAGCGACCAAGCGTCTTGGGGGCACGAGTAGCTGTCAAGCATCGCGATACTCCTGGTGTGGGTTGGGCCAAGAACGGCTCCATGACCCCTTTACCCAGGTGGTCAAAGGAAATGGTGACTGCCTGCGTTCAGCCACGCTCTTCTCCCCTGGCACTCGATGTCTTCGACTTGCTCGCACTCCCCGTATCGGGACACTCTCCATAAGGCAGGAGTTGTAG
>JADJLP010000012.1 GCA_016710065.1 Candidatus Ideonella esbjergensis | reverse complement strand
GCATCGAGCAGGGCTGGGTCTCCGTCTTGTCCAGATAGCCGACCAGCTGCGTCCTGTCTTCTTGTATGGGATCGCAAGGATGCGTCGGATCTGCTCAAGCGCGGCGGGTTCGCGGTGCTGCACAAACGTGAAGAAAGACCGGATCGCCGCCAAGCGGATATTGCGCGTTTGTGCCGAGTTCCGGCGTACGGTCCTCGAGCTGCTCGATAGCCGGGCACCGCATCAAGGGCGCATCCAGCTGCTCCAGTAGCAGTGCCGACGGCACGGTCCTGAGCCTGCGGGTCGCGAACTCGAACAGCGCCTGGAAGCTGTAGGCGTAAGAGTCGCAGGTGGGCGCACTGGCGTCACGGTGGCGGGCCAGGTGCCTGCGCAGAAATGCTCAACATGTGGTGCCAGGGAACCTGGGCGGGAGTGCCCCCTGTCCAGATAGGCCTCGCCGGCTGCGGCGATGTCGGTCATCACGCCCGGCGTCGACTCTAGGTACCAGTAGGTCGAGTCGATGCTCACGGCCGAGATAGTGGCCAGTGCCAGTACGTGCTGTCCAAACCGTTGATCGGGCCCGCAGGCGTTGACTGCAACGAACGCGAGGCAAACGTGTGCCTGAGCTCGTGCAGCCGCGGGCGATGCCCGCGCACTGTCGCCATGCTGGCAGACTGCGCGGGCCTGCCGAAGACCCGGTATATACGGCCCAATACTCTGGCGGTTGATCGTTGTCGTCGGCGAACACAGGGTTCGTGTCGAGATGCGCGGTGTCTCGCTGCGCCAGGTACCGTCCGGAGTCCCGCCGTTGCGGTCTCCATGCAGCGGGCACCAGCCGGGTCTTCTGGAACCTCCGGTTCTGCGAATCAGCAGCGGTCGGGCGTCACGTCGCCGTAACGCAGGTGTGGCCTCGGAGATCCGCAGACCGGTTGCGGCGAGCAGGCTGATCAGCGTTGGACAGGTCTGCCCGCAGGTGCGCACCTTCATACAACCGCGTCGCTGCCAAGATGAGTCGGTCGATCTCTGCGACTGTAAAGATGCGGAGGTACGCGGCGGGTCTTGCTGGAGCCGCAGCGGGCCGGCGGCGGCAGAACGTGCCGGGGTCTTCCCTGTACGTGTTGCGCAAACTGGCGAACGGTCCGGGTAACGCGTTTTCTGCTGAGCGGATGACGGCGCTCGACTGGCCCAGCCGATCACATCTCCTGCTGTGCGGATGGTCGCGTCAAGCTGTCGGTCGATTGCGAACGCGGCAAAGCTGCCCAGCAGGTACTGAGCGTTGCTTCGGGTGAAGCCCGCACCGCGCCGCAAGGCGAGGTACTCGTTGATGGCGGCTATCATGGATGCACCCCCGGCCATGGCTCCCCAACACTGCGAAGCAAGGCGACATCGGTCTTGGCGTAGTAGGCGCTCATGTCCAGGCTACTGCGGTGTCGCAGGACCCGGCCGATCTGGTCGAGCGGGACGCCGCTGCTGCGCAACATCTGCGTGGCAAAAGTTTCAGCGGCGCAGCAGATGGGCGCCCTCGACCGCAGCCTTCACGTCGGCGCGGCAGGCGCGGCTGGACTGCCGTGGATGACACGCCGTCGCCGTTGGCAAACGGGGTGGACGGGTGCCAGGTTGCGCAGGAACACGTGATCCGAATCGCCGCCGGCGGGGCGGTGCGCGAGATAGCGAGTAGTGCGCGTCTCCGACATCTTGGGGCAAGGCAGTTCCACTGTAGCGGCCTTTACCCGTCACCCGCAGCATGCCGTTGCGCCAGTCGATGTCGTCCACAACGAAGTCGGGCGACGTCGCCTGCGCGCAGGCCCAAGCGCACCAACAGCAACACGATCGCACGGTCGCGCATTTGCCCCCCGCGTCGTCCCATTGCACGCCGCGATGAGGCGAGCCAGTTCGCTCTGCATGCGGGGGGCAGCACGGCAGAGACGTGCCAACCGCCAACCGGCCACAGCGGGAACGGCCAGGCAAGATCGTCACGCGACTCGCCAGCGAGGGCTGAGTGTAGGCGCAGGAACGCGCGCAGCGAGGTGATGAGCCGCTGCGTTGTGCGAAGCCCGCACTCGGCAGCACGGCTGAGCAGGAGCGTCCGGGTACTGAGTGCGCATTCCACCCACCGACATCGGCGCCGAGTTCATCGATCAGCTCGCCGGCACCCCGGCAGTATTGCTTCAGCGTCGTTGGGTCGCTGACCTCCCGCGGTGCACACCCAGCCATTCCCTGAAGGCGACCACCAGCGCTGGCTCTACGTGCCTTTCGTCGGCGACGATGGGGCCCTTGCAGACCCGGGAGTCCAACCATGTGTCGGTAGAACAACTTCGCGCCGAAGCCTGCGTGGTGTTCCGGTTGCCCCGCCGTTCGATCGCGATAGCGACAGCGAGTAAAGTGCGGCCGAATGCTCCAGCGTGCCGGCATCGACATCGGCCCAGGTGCCTGCCTTGAGATGGACGAAGCAGCCGGAAATGCGCCGCAGTTCTCAGGTAGCGAACCGCGCTCGCGGGAGCAGCCATCGCGTCCGAGCGAACTGCTAAAGCTGTCGATATACGAAGCGCACTTGGCCGGCACGTAAGCGACCAGCGTCTTGGGGGCACAGTAGGAAGTAGCTGTCAAGCATCGAGATCTCCTGGTGTGGGTTGAGCCAAGAACGGCTCCATGACCTTTTACCCAGGTGGTCGAAGAAATGGTGAGCTGCCCGTTCAGCCGCTCTTCTCCCTGGCACTCGATGTCTTCGACTTGCTCGCACTCCCCGTATCGGGACACTCTCCATAAGGCACGTTCTGGGAGCTCCCAGAACCTGCCGCAACCGGCACTGCCCGAAGTGCCAGAGCAGTGTGGCCAGCGCTGGCTGGATGCGCCGTCAGGCCGATCTGCTGCCGGTGGAGTACTACCACGTGGTGTTCACACTGCCGGCGCCCATCGCCGACACGCGTACCAGAACAAGTCGGCGCTGTACGGCTTGCTGTTTGGCCCCTGCGGCCGCAGACGCTGCTGCGGATCGCAGCCGATCCTGGGCCTGGGCGCCCAGATCGGCGCCACGCTTGGTGCTGCACACCTGGGGCTCGGCGTTGACCCATCACCCGCACGTGCATGGCATCGTGCCGGGTGGCGAGTTGGGCGCCGGACGGCGTTGGATCGCCTGCCGGCCCGGCTTCTTCCTGCCGGTGCGCGTCCTCTCAAGGCTGTTCCGGCGGCGCTTCCTGGAGGAACTGCAGCGCTTGCACGACAGCGGCGCGCTCAGGTTCTTCGGCGAGCATGCGGCGCTGGCCGAGCCGGCCGCCTTCGAGTGACCTGGCTCGCGCCGCTCCGCGAGTGCGATGGGTGGTCACAAGCCGCCATTCGCCGGGCCGCAGGCGGTGCTGGCCTACCTGTCGCGCTACACCCACCGCGTGGCCATCTCCAACAGCCGGCTGCTCGCCATGGACGAGCGCGGCGTCACCTTCCGCTGGAAGGACTACCGGGCGAACAAGCCGCGGTGCAAAGACGCGCCACAAGGCGATGACGCTGAGCCTGCAGGAGTTCATCCGCCGCTTCCTGCTGCACGTACTGCCGCGCGGCTTCCACCGCATCCGCCACTACGGACTGCTGGCCAACAGCAACCGGCGGGACAACCTGGCACTGGCGCGCGAGTTGCTGCACGTGGCGCCGCCACCGTCCGGCGAATCCACGGACGACGCGTCGGCCGTGCCGGCCCCCACCTTCGTGTGCGCGCACTGCGGCCACGCGATGGTGGTGCTGCAGGTCTTCTTGCGCGACAACTCGATTCGGGCACCGCCGCAACCATGACCGCGCCCGAATATCGCCGATCAACCCGATGCTCACCATGGCGTCCGGTGGGCTGCTGCGCGCACCGCTCGAACGCAGCCCCCGGATGCCTCGCTGCCGGCCGTTGCAGCGGCGCAGTGGCGAGCCTCCAGCCATCCGCTCTGGTCAGCATGGCCTGTGCGGGACATACCACACCTCGGATCGCCGCGCCAGCGCACGCAATCGCCATAGCCGCTGCGCTCAACGACCACTGTGGCCCTCGCCGCGGTTTCCTCCTCGAGGCTTATGCAACACCTGCCCGGCAGGCAGCGAGGGTGCGCGACCGCCTGCGCGGGAGGGCAGGTGTCACACAAACCTTAACTTGAGCGGGCACACACCAGACGTGCGGCGAATTCAGTGTGAAGGTCAAACTGTCGACCCCGCAAGCCAGATTGGCGCGGATGGGCACGCGTGCCCATCCGTGCCCAACGAAAAAGGGCTTAGCCGAAGCTAAGCCCTTGATTCGTATGGTGGAGATGAGGAGGATCGAACTCCTGACCTTCGCATTGCGAACGCGACGCTCTCCCAGCTGAGCTACACCCCCACACGAGCTGGAAATTCTAGCAGCAGCCGCGTGGCGCTCGGGGCGGTGGTTTTTCCGATAGCCTTGCGGCCTTTCGGGGCCCGTTGGCCCTTCACCGCTGAGCAAGGAGTGGCCTGGTGAACATGTTGGACCCGCAGTGGCTGGACGCCCAGTACAACAATCGCGCGCGCATCCCCGAGCACCCCGAACTGTTTGCGCGCTGGCGCAAGGCATCAGCGGCGGCTCTGGCAGGCTCGCCTGGTGCCCGGCTTGATGTGGCCTATGGCTCGCAGCCCACGCAGACCCTGGACGTGTTCCCGGCCGCGCTGCCTGGCGCGCCAGTGCTGGTGTTCATCCATGGCGGCTATTGGCGCTCGTTGGACAAGGCCGACCATTCGTTCATCGCCCCGTCGTTTGTGGCCGATGGCGCCACCGTGGTGGTGCCCAACTACAGCCTGTGCCCGGCCGCGAGCATCGAAGACATTGCGCTGGAAATGACCCAGGTGGTGGCCTGGGTGCACCGCCATGCAGGCTCGTTCGGGGCCGACCCGTCGCGCATCGCGCTGGCCGGGCATTCGGCCGGCGGGCATCTGGCGGCCATGCTGCTGTGCTGCCGCTGGAAGGATGTGGATGCTGCGTTGCCGCTGCAGCCGCTGCTGGGGGCGCTGTCCATCTCGGGTTTGTATGACCTGGAGCCGCTGCGCCACACTCCCTTCATCCAGGCCGATCTGCGGCTCACGGCCCGCAGTGCCAACCGGCTCAGCCCGGCCTTCTTCGCGGCCCCAAGCGGCCGCTGTACACGGTGGCGGGCGGCCTTGAGTCGGACGAATTCCTGCGACAGAACCTGCTGATACGCGACCAGTGGGGCCCCACCACGGTGGCGGTGTGCGAGACCCTGGCCGGGGCCAACCACCTGGACATCCTGAACAACCTGGCCGACCCGCAGGGCCGCTTGCACGATCTGGCCCTGCGGCTGCTGGGCCTGCGTTGATGGCCTTGCCCGTCTTCAGCCGCGAGTCGCTAGGCCCGGTGTGGCTGGTCGCGGCTGCTGCTGCGGTGCTGCTGGCGCTGGCCTATGGGGCGCTGCAGCCCTCACCGCCGCGCAAGGTGGTGCTGGCCACCGGGGTGGACCAGGGCGCCTACGCCGAGTTCGGCCGCCGCTATGCCGAGCTGCTGAGGCGGCACGGCATCACCGTGGAACTGCGCGCCAGCCAGGGCGCGGCTGAGAACCTGGCGCTGCTGCGCGACGCGAACTCGGGCGTGGACCTTGCGTTTGTGCAAGGTGGCGGCGACGAGCGCAGCGCAGCCGAGGCCCAAGCCGACAGCGAGGGCCTGGTGTCGCTGGGCAGTTTGTTCCATGAGCCGGTGTGGCTGTTCTACCGGCAGGACAGCGCCCAGCGGCTGCTGAAAATACCCCAGCTCACGCGGCTGAACCAACTGGCCGGCTGGAAGCTCAACGTGGGCGCGCCCGGCAGTGGCGTGCCGCCGCTGATGGCGCAGATGCTCGAAGCCAATGCGGTGCCGGCCGGCGCGGTGCAGCTCTCGCCGCTGCCGCTCACGCCCGCCGTGGTGGAACTGCTGGAAGGGCGCATGGACGCGCTGGTGCTGGCCTCGGCGCCCGAATCGCCCATGGTGCAGATGCTGTTGCAGACGCCGGGCATTGCGCTGTTCGATTTCGTGCAGGCCGAGGCCTATGCGCGCCGCTTTGCCTTCATGAGCGCGGTGATGCTGCCGCGCGGCGTGGTGAACCTGTCGGCCGACCAGCCGCCCGCCGACGTGCACCTGGTGGCGCCCACGGCGTCGCTGCTGGCGCGCGAGGGCCTGCACCCGGCGCTGGTACAGCTCTTCATGCAGGCGGCCACGCGGGTGCATGGCGAGGCCGGCTGGTTCCAGCGCAAGGGCGAGTTCCCCAACGCCGCCAACACCGAGCGGCCAGTGGCCGACGAGGCGCAGCGCTACTTCCGCACCGGGCCGCCGTGGCTGCAGCGCTATGTGCCGTTCTGGCTGGCCAACCTGGTGGACCGCATGTGGGTGATGCTGCTCTCGCTGGTGGTGGTGGCGTTGCCGCTGGTGCGCGTGCTGCCGCCGCTGTATGACAGGCGCATACGCTCGCGCGTGTTCCGCTGGTACGCGCAGTTGCGCGAGGTGGAAGATGCACGCGGGCGCCGCCCTGCGGCCGAATTGCAGCACGAGCTGGACGAGATCGACGCCAAGGTGGGCCGCGTCAAGGTGCCGCTGGCCTATGCGGACGAGCTGTACGCGCTGCGCAGCCACATCCAGTTGGTGCGAAAGCGGGTCGCGTCGTGACGATTCTTCTCGCGCCCATGGAAGGGCTGCTCGACTACGCGCTGCGCGACGTGCTCACCCGGGCCGGTGGCGTGGACCGTTGCGTGAGCGAGTTCATCCGCATCACCGACATGCTGCTGCCGCAGCGCGTGTTCCACCGCGTGATGCCCGAGCTGGCCCACGGCGGCCGCACGCCAGCCGGTGTGCTGGTGCGCGGCCAACTGCTGGGCTCGGATCCGACTTGCATGGCCGAGAACGCCGCCAGCCTGGCCGAACTGGGCCCGGCCGGGGTGGATCTGAATTTCCGGCTGCCCTGCCAAGGTGGTGAACCGTCACGGCGGCGGTGCCTCGCTGCTGGACGACCCCGAGCTGCTGCACCGCATTGCCGCCGCCGTGCGCCGCGCGGTGCCGGCAGACCAACCCGTGTCGGCCAAGATGCGGCTGGGCACACAGGACGACGGCCTGGCGGTGGCCTGCGCCCAGGCACTGGCCGCGGGCGGTGTGGGCGAGCTGGTGGTGCATGCCCGCACCAAGGCCCAGGCCTACCGCCCGCCTGCCTATTGGGCGCGCGTGGCCGACATCCGCGAGGCCGTGGCCGTGCCGGTGGTGGCGAATGGCGAGATCTGGAGCCTGGCGGATGCCCTGCGCTGCCGCGAGGTGTCGGGCTGCGATGCGTTGATGTTGGGCCGCGGCATGGTGGCCGACCCGGGGCTGGCGCTGGACATCCTGGCGTATGACACCGGCCGCAACCAAGCTGGGCGGGGCTTGAGCGCCGAAACCCTGGGTGCGCTGCTGCGCGTGTTCTGGCTGCGCGTGCAAGAGCGCGTGGTGCCCAAGTACCGGGCCGGGCGCGTCAAGCAGTGGCTGAATTATTTGCGCAAGCGCTACCCGCTGGCCGAGGCGGCCTATGCCGAGCTGCGCGCCGAGAACGATGCTCGTTTGCTGATGGCGCGGCTGTGCGAGGTATTTCCCTCAATGCAGGCCGAGAGCATGGCCGCCACGGCCTGATCTGGTCCGCCCTCAGGCGCTGTCGAGCAGGGGCCGCAGTTCGTCGTCCCAGTGCAACAGGTCGTCGCCAGACATCTGCAGCCAGGCCAGCGCGGACTGGGCGTGGGTGGTCCAGTCGGCGTCGTCGTCCAGGCCCTCGTGGCGACGCATCAAATGCTCTGCCACCAGGCCGGCGGCCACCAGGGTGTGGGTGTCGGCGTCGGTTTCGCTGTCGCCCAGCATGTCCAGATCGTGGTGGCGGCGTATGGCCACCATCACCTCGGGCGCCAGGCGCCACACGCGAGCCACCAGGGCGCCCACTACGGCGTGGTCGGTGCGGTGGTTGGCGTTCTCGGTGGCAATGAAGGGCCGGTCGATGCGGGCGGCGGCCTCCACCATGGTGCCGCTGTAGCCGCGCACGCTTTGCAGCATCACCGGCAGGCCCACGTGGCAGAACAGCCCATAGGTGTGGGCCAGATCGGGTGACATGCCGGGCAGCTTGCGGGCCAGGTAGGCCATGGCCAGGGCCTGTTTGCTGGCGCGCTCCCAGAAGCGCTTGAGCAGCGGGTTGCTCACGGGCAGGCTGCGGCGCACGAGGTAGGCCGTCATCTCGGCGGCGGTGCAGCGCAGGCCCAGGCGGTTCAAGGCCTGGCCTATGGTCTGCACTGGTTGGCCGGTGCTGTGGGCCGGGCTGTTGGCGGCCTTCATCAGCGCGGCCGACATGGCCACGTCGCTGCCGGCGATGCGGGCCACCTCGTTCAGGTCGGGCTCGGCCTGGTTCAGCGCGTCCTGCATGCGGCGCAGCAGCTCGGGGCAGGGCGGGATGACGATGCTGCGCAGCGGGCCGCTGGCGCGCGCTGCGTCCAGTTCCTGCTGAACGGCGACGGCGCTGGGGGTGCTGCAGGTGGTGAGGGTGGTCATGGGGCGGTTCAGGCTACCCGAGGGATATCGGCCATGGCGCCCTCAAATGAAGGTCATGCCTGGGGAACGACGGCGGCGATGCCGGCCTTGGCGACCTGCGCGTCCTCCACCGATTTCACGCCACTCACGCCCACCGCGCCGGCCAGTTGGCCGCCCACCAGGATGGGCACGCCGCCTTCGAGCAGGCCATCGAGGTCGGGCGCGCTCAGGAAGGCGTTGCGGCCGTTGTTGATCATGTCCTCGTAAACCTTGGTCTCGCGCTTGCCCAGCGCCGAGGTGCGGGCCTTGGCCGACGCCATGCGGGCCGACATGGCCGGCGCGCCATCAAGCCGGTAGTGGCCCAGCAAATGGCCGCCATCGTCGACCACGGCGATGCTGACGGCCCAGTTGTTCTTTTGCGCTTCGGCGCGGGCGGCGGTGAGGATGGTCACCACGTCTTCGTGGGTGAGGCAGGGCTTGGTGTTCATGGTGCTCCGTGCGGTGTAGAGATGGAGAAGCCGGCAGTATCTGTCCAAAGCAAAGACACAATCGCGTCCCATGACATCGCCTGTGGCTGCCTCGCCCCTGCCCAAGTACCTGGCCGGCTATCCGCCCGAGCTGCTGGCACAGGCACAGGCGCTGCTGGACCACGGCAGGCTGGCCGCAGTGCTGGCCCAGCGCTACCCCGAGACGCATGCGGTGAAGACCGACAAGGCGCTCTACGGGTACGTGAACGAGCGCAAGCAGCGCCACATGCGCAACGCGCCACCGCTCGCGCTGGTGGCGTTTGATGCCAAGCTGCGCTTGCTGCAGCACGCCCTGGGCACACACACGGCGGTGTCACGGGTGCAGGGCGGCAAGCTCAAGGCCAAGCGCGAGATCCGCGTGGCCAGCTTGTTCAAGGCGGCACCGGCGGCGCTGCTGGAAATGATCGTGGTGCATGAGCTGGCCCACCTGAAGGAGCCGCAGCACGACAAGGCCTTCTACGCGCTGTGTTGCCACATGCTGCCCGACTACCACCAGCGCGAGTTCGACTTGCGGCTTTACCTGGCGCTGCTGGAGCTGGCTGGCAGTGGGGCGGCGGCCAAGGCCTGAGGGCTGCGCGTTGCCGCGGCGCGGGGGGCCTCCAGCCAGCGCCACAGTGCCCAGCCAGCCAGCAGGGCCAGCGCCCAGGTGAGCAGCAGGCCGGTGGCATGCGCCCAGGGTTCATCTGGCCACAGCCGCGTGAACAGCGAGCCCAGCAGCAGCAATAGCGGGTAGTGCACCAGGAACACGGCGTACGAGATGCGTGCCAGATGCGCCATCAGCGGTTGCAGGGCTGAGCGCGCCAGGCGCGGGCTCATGGGCTGCCACACCAGCAGCAGGCTCACCAGCGCGCCCAGGGCGATGCGGCTGCGCCATTCCACCCACAGCACCAGCACGGCCAGCGCCGCCAGCGCCAGGCCCGCGGCCGTGCGTCGCGAGCTCATGTGCACCCACTGGGCCAGCACGCCCAGGCCGTAGGCGCCAAAGAAATAGGGCGCCCAAACGTCCAGCTCAGGCAGCAGGTTCAGCCACAGCAGCGATGCGGTGCACAGGCCTGCCACGGCAAACCAGGCCAGAGCCCGGCGCGCGTGGTGTCCGGGCCGCGTGAGCGCCTGCACCGCAGCGGCCAACGCGGCCAGCAGCATGAACAATTGCAGGTCAATGGCCACGTACCAAAACCCGGCACTCAGCGCCGGATAGCCCAGCAGGTCGTGGCTGAACGTGGCATTGGCCAGCACCTGGGCCCAGCTGGGGGCCGGGGGCGTGTCCACGTCGGCCAGCAGGGCCCGGGCCAACGCTGCTGTCACCAGGGCCAGGGCCAGGGCGGCAAGGTAAGGCGGGGCCAGGCGGCGGATGCGGCTGGTGACGAGGCCCAGCCAGTCGGCCGCACCTGCGCGCGGCTGGCCAGGTTTGGGCCACAGCGAGCGTGCCGCCAGGTAGCCGCTGATCACCAGGAACACCTGCACCGCCAGCCTCGCCTGGTCCACCAGCCACTGGGCCGCATCGGGTGCCCAGGGTTCCACGCGATCGATCATCGGCCCGTAGAAGGCGAAGTGGTGCCAGATGATGAACTGCGACGCGATGGCCTTGGCCCAGTCCACCCACGGGGCGGGGGCAAATCGGGAGGCGGCAGGTGTGGCGGGCAGGCTAGAGTGCTGGGTCATTGAATTCACAGGTCCGTGCTGGGTGGCGTGGCGGTCCTTCAACTGGGGTGGTAGCCATGAACCGGATTGCTGAGCCAGCCTGTCCTGGTTTGGTGTTGCAGCGGCCTGCAGGGCAAACATCGGCCGAAGCCACTCGGGCGGTGCACCTCAGGCTCTTGGAGTTGGGCTTGGGCGACACCGTGCAAGTCGGGGTGGAGGCGGTTGCCACCAAGCCCGGGCACGAGGGCTTGAGACTGGCGCTGCGCCCGCAACAGGCTCTGGGCTTGGCACCGGGCCACGACACCTTGGGCTTGCATGAAAACTTGGCATTTTACGGGCTGGACGCGCGCACCGCGCTGATGCGCGAAACCCTGCTGGCCATGCTGCTGGGGCCGCAGGCTGCGGTGTTTCCCAGCGTGGACGAATGGTGGTCGGCCGTGCGCATGCGGGTGAACGTGGCTCAGGCGGCTAGGCGCACCCAGTTGTCGTTCAGCACCGCCGATGCCGAGCGGCCTGACGATTGCTGGGCTTACCACCGCGAGACGGGCTTCACCATCCGGCCTGGCAGCCCGCTGATCGATGCCTTGCGCAAGACCACCCAGCCCGAGGACGGTGGGCTCATTTATTCGTTCTCGTGCTACCGGGCCACCGAGTACGTGCTGCTGCTGGGCCTGGCCGAGGAACTGTCGCTGAGCAACCCGGCCCTGCTGGCGCAACTGCAGGCGCGCTGGGAGCGCAAGGCCATCCAGTCGGGCCTGTTCCATGATGTGTTCCTGAAAGAAGAGGGCTCGCTGGACCAACCACTGCCACCCCGCTACTACGTGCCTGGCGACCGCGTGTGGTTTCGTAACCCGGACGAGGCCTCTTCAGATGCTAGCGGCTATGAAGGCTCGTGGACTCTTTACCTGGGGCAGGGCGAGTTTGCCAACCTGTGGCACCGAGAGCGCCCATTCACGCTGGCCAGCAAGGGCATTGAGGTCTACCACTGGCGTGACGCGCTGTACTTCGACGAAGAAGGCGAGCAACGCATCGACGAAGACAAGGTGGCCGCCTGCGTGGCTGCCACCGAGGCCGACCCGGTACGGCGGGAGCAGATCCTGCGACGCATGTTGCGGTTGCGCGATGGCAAGGGTGTGTACGCCGATGGCGGATGCATAGACGCCACGCGCGAGCATTTGCGATGGGTGCAGCCAAGCACGACCGACCTGGTGGTGCCGGCGGCCTGATGCCATCGGCGCGTTGCTGCCGGCCATGGTGCTCACATTGCCGTCATTCCCGCGTAGTCGGGAATCCATGTATTTGGATGTCTTTGCCTTCGTGCCCCAACTCAGTTGGCGGTGGTGCAGGTGGCCCGGGGTTCGTTCCCCGGGTCACGCTCGCGGAACACGGCCCGTGCACTTGATGGGCCTGGGCAACTCTGGCTTCCCGACGCACCCGCCTGCTCAGCGACCCGCGAATGGCCCCTGCGCCCGAACCCCAAACCAGCTGCCCCGCCAGGCACCGCAGCGCTCCACCTGAAATACCAGCGCCGCAGCGGCTGTTGAGCTGCGATTCAAACACGGCAACCTCTGCACGCATTGACGTGAAAGCCCTGGATTCCCGCCTGCGCGGGAATGACGGGAGGGGGCTGCAGGTATGACGGCAATGCGCCGCAAGCCACCTTTGGCGCGAGACCTACTTGGTCCAGCCGTCCTTCAAGCCGGCGATGCGGTTGAACACCGGCGAGCCTGCCTGGTGGTCAAGTCGGTCGGCCACGAAGTAGCCGTGGCGCTCGAACTGGAACTTGTCTTCGGCCTTGGCGCTGGCGAGTGAGGGTTCGAGGTAGGAAGTCTGTACCACCTTGCTGACGGGGTTCAGCACGGTCAGGAAGTCGCGGCCGCCGGCGTCGGGCTGAGCCTCGGTGAACAGGCGGTCAAACAAGCGCATCTCGGTGGCCACGGCCTCGTGCACGCCCACCCAGGTGATCACGCCCTTGACCTTGACGGCATCCGCGCCGGGCGTGCCGCTCTTGGTGTCGGGGATGACGGTGGCGGTGACGGCGGTGATGTGGCCGGAAGCATCCTTCTCGCAGCCGGTGCACTCGATGATCACGCCGTACTTCAGCCGCACCTTGTTGCCCGGGAACAAACGGAAGAAGCCCTTGGCAGGTACTTCGGCAAAGTCGTCGGCCTCGATCCACAGCTCGGGGCCCAGGCTGAACTGGCGCTGGCCCAGTTCTGGCCGCTGCGGGTGAGCCGGTGCGTGGCAAGGCTCCCGATGGGTGGCGCTGCCGAACACCTGGTCGTAGTTGGTCAGCTTGAGCTTCACCGGGTTGATGACGGCCATGCCACGCGGGGCAATGGCCTCCAGATCAGCACGCAGTGCGATGTCGAGCACTGCATAGTCGAGCCAGATATTGGTCTTGCTGGCGCCCGAATCCTCGGCCATCTTGCGCAGGCTGGCCGGCGTGTAGCCACGCCGGCGCATGCCGGCCAGGGTGGGCATGCGGGGGTCGTCCCAGCCGCACACATGGCCTTCGTCCACCAGTTGCTTCAACTTGCGCTTGCTGGTGATGACGTAGCTGAGGTTGAGCCGGCCGAACTCGTGCTGCTTGGGCAGCGGGTGGGCCAGCAGGCCACCTTCGGCCAGGCGTTCGAGCAGCCAGTCGTAGAACGGGCGCTGGTCTTCAAACTCCAGTGTGCAGATCGAGTGGCTGATGCGCTCGAGCGCATCCTCGATGGGGTGGGCATAGGTGTACATCGGGTAGATGCACCACTTGTCCCCGGTGTTGTGGTGGGTGGCGCGGCGGATGCGGTAGACGGCAGGGTCGCGCAGGTTGATGTTGGGGCTGGCCATGTCGATCTTGGCGCGCAGCACCATGGCGCCGTCAGCGTGCTTGCCGTCGCGCATTTCGCGGAAACGCGCCAGGTTCTCTTCGGGCGTGCGGCTGCGGAACGGGCTGTTGGTGCCGGGGGTGGTGAAGTCGCCGCGGTTCGCGCGCATTTCGTCTGGCGTCTGCTCGTCCACATAGGCCAGGCCGCGTTCGATCAGATGTTCCGCCGCGCGGTACATGAAATCGAAGTAGTTGCTGGCGTAGTAGAGGTGGGCGGTGCCGTTGGCTTCCCAATCCCAGCCCAGCCACTTCACCATCTCGACGATGGCGTCCACGTACTCCTGCTCTTCCTTCTCGGGGTTGGTGTCGTCGAAGCGCAGGTGGCACACGCCACCAAAATCGCGCGCCAGGCCGAAGTTCAGGCAGATGCTCTTGGCGTGGCCGATGTGCAGATAACCGTTGGGCTCGGGCGGAAAGCGCAGGCGCACGGCGGCCGGGTCCTGGCCACCCGCCGCATGGTGGGCCGCGTCGCCCGGCGTGCCACCCCAGGGCCGCTGCGCATACACGCCTTCTTGCACCTCGCGCTCGATCAGCGTGCGCAGGAAATTCGAGGGCTTGTGCAGGGCGTCGTTCGGGGTGGCAGCGGACATGTCGGGCGCCGCAGGCACCAGGGCCGCAGCTGTGTAGAGAGGGAAGGCGCGATTCTATCGAGCCCCGGGTGAACCCCAGTGGCCCGAAATGCACCGCTGCACACGCTACATGCCCTTGAACAGATGCGCGTAGAGCCGGCTGGCGGTGAGCCGCTCGGCCCGGCCGCGCAACTGCAGGTAGACCTTGCCCGATTCGTCGCGCACGGCGGTGTGGATGGCCGTGGCCCGCACCACCAGGCTGCGGTGCACCTGCCAGAACTGCTGCGGGTCGATCTGCGGCAGCAGCTCGCGCAGCGACAGGCGGATCAGGTGCTCCTTGTCGGCGGTGACCACGCGCAGGTACTTGTCGGCCGCCTCGAAGTACAGCACCTCGGCCAGCGGCACCATGTGCACGGTGTTGCCCACGCTGGCCTGGATGACTTCCAGGCGCGGCAGCGGCTGGGCGCCGGCGGTGGCCAGCAGGGCGCGCAACTGCTCCAGCGTCACGTCGGGCACGGCGGGCTGGCTGGCCTGCACGCGGTCGGCCAAGCGCCGCTGCAGGCGGTCGACGCAGGCGGCCAGCCGAGACGCGTCCACCGGCTTCACCAGGTAGTCCACGGCCTGGGCCTCGAAGGCCTGAAGCGCGTACTGGTCGTAAGCGGTGACGAAGACCAGCAGTGGAAACGGCGTGCCCTCGGGCCACTCCTCGGCCAGGGCCTGGGCGGCCTCCAGGCCGGTCTGGCCCGGCATGCGGATGTCGAGGAAACACACGTCCGGGCGGTGCTGCAGGGCCTTGGTGACAGCGCTGAGGCCGTCGCCGGCCGTGGCGGCGATGCGCAGCTCGGGCCAGGCCCGGGCCAGGTCGGCCTGCAGGGCGGCGGCCAGCAGCGGCTCGTCCTCGGCCAGCACGGCCTTGGGGTGCAGGGGCAGGGTGTTCATGGTGTGGCCTGGGGGCGGAGGGGCAGCGAGATCTCGGCCACGGTACCGCCCTCGGCGTCGGTGGCGGGGCTCAGCACCAGGCTGGCGTCGGCGCCGAACAGCGTGGCCAGGCGCTCGCGCACCTGGGCCGTGCCAAAGCCGGTGCCGCGGCTGCTGGGCGCGGCCTGCAGGCCCACGCCGGTGTCGCGCACGGTTAGCCACAGCTGCTGGCCTTCGCGCCGCGCGCTCAGCGCAATGCGCCCGCCGGCCACCTGGGGCTCCAGGCCGTGCTGGATGCAGTTCTCCACCAGCGGCTGCAGCAGCAGCGGGGGCACGGGCAGCTCGCGCAGCTCGTCGGGCAGGTCCAAGCTCACCTGCAGGCGCTCGCCCATGCGGATGCGCATCAGCGCGAGGTAGTCCTCGATGCGGGCGAACTCACTGGCCAGCGGGTGGCTGCTGCTGCGCGAGGCGCTGAGCGTGGAGCGCAGGAAGCCGATGAGGTGGTCCAGCATGCCCTGGGCCTTGTCCGGGTCGAGCCCGATCAGCACCCGCAGGTTGGCCAGGGTGTTGAACAGCATGTGCGGCTCCAACTGCGACTGCAGCAGCATCAGCTGGGTTTCGGCGGCGGCGCGGCGGGCAGCCTCGGCGTGCGCCTCGGTGGTGGCGATGCGGCCGCGCGCATAGAAGAAATAGGTGGCCCCAACCGACACCGCCAGCGACATGGTGAGGATGAAGCCCAGCGAGCGCACATTGCCGCTGAGCAGCGGGTGGGCGATCTGGTGCCCGGTGAGCGCATCACCCAGCAAGGTGCCCAGCACATAGCCGCCGGGAACGCACAGCAGCAGCCAGGGGCCCATCAGCGGCCAGCCGGGCCAGTCGTTGCTCAGGCCGGGGTGGCTGGGGCGGTGCTGGCGCAGCCAGTGGGCCATGGCATAGCGCCCGCCTTCGAGCGAGAACTGGATGCACAGGCCGATGCACAGCGAGTAGGTCAGGTTGAGCCAGAACTGGCCGAACATGAGCGACAGGAAGAAGGCAATGCCCAGGCTGATGGGCAGGCCGACCTTCAGCTCGCGCAGGAGCCACGCGCCCAGCTGGAAGGGCTCGTGGGCAGGAGCGGAGAGCGTGGGCATGGTCGCGAGGGCGAAAGGGGCGGTGGGGGTGTGTGCCATTGTGCGTGCTCAGGCCAGGCTGGCCGCCCAGTGCAGGGCCAGGCCGGGCTGGCGGGCTTGCAGCACGCGCCTGGCCCGCGCCACCAGCAGGCCACTGGGCAGGCCGTAGAGGGCACAGGCCGCGGCCGCAAAGGCCGGCAGCGTGGCCAGCTCGGGCACCACCGCCAGCGCGGCCGCCACCGCATAGCGCACCATGAAGATGGTGATGAACAGCACCAGCGGCGCCCAGCTGCCGCCCACGGCATAGCGGCCGTCGGGCAGGGCCTGCACGCGCCGGGGCAGCATCAGCCAGCGGTTTGCGGCATGGCCCAGGGCAGCGCCGGCCATCCAGGCCGCCACGGTGGCCGGGCGCCAGCCAAAGGCCTGCCCAGCGCTGAAGAAGGCCCAGGCGCCCATGGAGGCCGGCAGCAGCAGCACCCGGCGCAGCGTGAGCACCTGGTCGCGCGACTGGCGCAGGCCCAGGGCCACCAAGCCGGCCAGCAGGCCCCAGATCCAGAGGGGGGTGTGGGTGAGGATGGTGCTGATGAAAGTAGTCATGGTGCAGGCCCTGTTAGGTGATCGATGGGGTGATCTTGGGCTGGGCGATGTTGCGGGGCCACAGGCAGGCGACGAAATGCTGCCGGGCGGCGCGAAGCGGGATGGCCGTGGCGCCAGGTTCGCCCGCTCAGAACGCCACCGTGGCCGCCACCACCCCGCTGTGCTTCTGTGGCAATTGCGTCATCAGCGCATCGGCAGGCCCGCCGTAGATTCGCCAGGCGGCGTTGAGCCTGACGCGGTTGCCCTGCCACTGCACCGCAGCGGTGAAGGCGTGGCCACCGTCGATGGGGGTGACCAGGGCGTCCAGGCTCAGCGTCCATTCGCCCGGTTGCCAGGCGGCGCGCACGAAGAGGTTGTCGCGGCGCAGGCTCTGGCCATTGAAGGGGCTGGTTTGCCAAGCCAGGTTGCCGGCGCGGGCGGCGGCCGGGGCCGGCGAGGCCAGCAGGCCGGCGTTGCGGCGGTGCCAGGTGCGCCACTGCGCGTCCGACGGCGCGGTGCCGTCGTGCCAGGCTTCCACGATCAGGCTTTGCTGCAGCGTGCCGGTCCAGATCAGGCCTAGCAGCCATTGCTGGGTGGCGCCCAGGGTCTGCTGCTGCCAGGGGTTGATGGCCACGGGGGCGGGCGAAGCGCCCAGGGGGCTCTGCCAGCCGTCGTGCCGCAGCATGGCGCGCCAGGACGCGTGCAGCTCGGTTTCATCGCCAGCCACCCAGGCGACCGCCGCACCCAGCGAGGCGCCGGTGTGGCGGCCGGCGCGGGCAAAGCCATGCCAGTCCACCGCGCCGCTGCGCCGGTACGTGTGCAGGGCCAGGGCGCTCTCGCCCGCGCCGCGTGTGGCGTCGGTGGGGTCGTTCAGGCGTTGCGGGTTCACCCAGACCAGGGCGGTGGCGGTGTCGGCGCCAAAGTGCTCCAGCTGCAGCAGGCCCCGGCCTTCGGGGTTGCTGGCCAGCAGGGTGCGGCGGGCTTCCTGCTGCACCGTGTCGTTGGGGCGAAAGCCGTAGGCCACGTCCCAGCCGATCACCTTCTTGCCGGCGCTGAGGCTGAGGCTGCCCAGCTCGGTGCCCAGATGCAGCTCGTTCACGCGGGCGCGGGCCGTGGCGGCGCGGCCCTCGGGCTGTTCGCCCCAGGCCAGCAGACCGGTGCCCAGCGACCAGGCCTGGCCGGCCAGGCGGGCGTGGGCGGTGTGGCGCAGCTCGGCTTCGGACACCAGGGCGCTGGGGGTGGGCGCCGCGGTGCCGGGGCTGAGCTGGTTGGCGGCAGCAATGGGGCCGGTGGCGTTGGTGCTGCGGGCGTCCCAGTGCAGGCGCAGCTCGGCGCTGGGGGCGGCGCCCTCGGCCTGGGCCAGCGGCGTGCCGATCAGCAGGCCGGCCAGCGCGGCGGTGCGGGTGAGGTGGCGGGCGGTGGGCATGGCGCTCACTCCAGCGCGGGGTTCTTGGCCAGGTACATGGGGTTGAGCCAGGCCTCGGGCACCTGCTTGTTCTGGCGCGAGACATAGCGCACGTGGGTCTGCTTGTGGTTGCCAAGCTGGTCGAGCAGCACCATCTCGTTCACCTGCGCACCGGCCTTGTCCATCACGAAGCGGGCCTGCTTGGCCAGCTTGTCCGAGAGCACGTAGAGGTCGGCCGCCACGGGCTCGTGCCTGGCCTTGCCCAGCCACAGCTCGATGCGCTGGTAGCTCAGGCCCTTGCGGGTGGCGGCCAGGCTGAGGTGCAAACAGGTCTTGGCGGCCCGCTCGGCCGGGCAGGGCTCTTCGCCCACCAGCGTGCCGGCGTAGTCCTCGGCCCAACTCATGGTGGCGATGTCGCCGGTGCTGGCGTCGCCCAGCAGCTTCTGCGAGGGGGTGATGCGCATGGGCCGTGCGCTGCCGGGCATCAGCAGCCAGAAGTCGTCGCCCAGCATCAGCACCTTCTGGCCGGCTTCCATTGGCGAGCGCATCAGCACCAGTGATTTGTGCTGGGCTTGCGCGAACACGGTGTAGAGCCGTTCCTTGTCGGTGCTGCCGTCCTTGTTCAGCACAGTGACCTGGGTTTCCACCCTCAGGTTGTCGGCGCCGGTGCGGTAGCGGTCGGCGTCCTTCAGCAGGGCTGTGATGTCGGCGGCCTGGGCGCTGCTGGCGAGGGCCAGTGCGGCGGCGGTTGTGGCAATGCGTGCAGTCTTGAACATGGTGTGTCTCCTTCAGGTGTGTGCCAGGGCGTTGACGATGGGCTGGTGCACCGTGCGGCGGGCCACCCAGGCCGAGGCCAGCATGGCGAGGGCCAGCATCACCAGCAGCGTGCCTGCATAGAGCGTGGGGTCGATCGCGACGTTGAGCGGGTAGCCGTCGCTGCGCCCGGGCGGCGGCGGCATCTGCACCGGGAAAATCATCAGCGCCACGGACAGCGTCAGCGAAACCAGCGCGCCCAGCACAGCACCCACACCACCCAGCACCAGCCCTTCGAGCGCGAAGCTGGTGACCAGCTGGGAGGGCAGGGTGCCCATGGCGCGCAGCGTGCCGATCTCGCGGGTGCGCTCGATGATGGCCATGGCCATGGCGTTGGTGACCACGAAGACCACGATGACGCCGATGATCAGGCCCAGTGCGCCGAAGATGCGGTTGTAGAGGTCCTTGACGCTGCGGTAGAAAACGGCCTGTTCGGTCCAGGTTTGCACCTGAAGCTTCGGCAACAACGCGGCCACGGTCTGCTGCATCGGCGTGGTGGCTTCCATGCGGTCCAGGAACACGCCCAGGCTGGACACGCGCTGGGTGCCCAGCAGCTTCTGCGCCGTGGCCACGTCGGTGTAGACCAGGCGCTTGTCCACGTCGGGGATGCCTGTGGAGAACACGCCCTTCACCGTCACGTCCAGCGCGTTCAGTGCGCCCTCGGTGGTGCTGGCCATCAGCGTGAGGCTGCTGCCCGGCTCGGCCTTCAGGCTCTTGGCCAGGCCGCTGCCCAGCATCACATTCATGCGTTCTGAACTGCTCAGAACCTCGCCGGCGGTCACCTTCAGGAAGGGACCCTTGACGGCGAACTCGGCGTCGGGGTCGATGCCGGCGGCCACCATCACCGTGCTCTTGTCGCCGTTGCTGATCAGGCCGCTGAACTCCACCCGCGGCAGCACCTGGCGCACGTGGTCGTCGGCCATCAGTTGGGCCTTCAGCGCGTCGGCGCCGTCCAGGCCGTGTTGCAGGGGCACCTCCTCGTCCTTGCTGAACTGCTCGGGCTTGGCCACGATCAGGTGGCCGGTGGTGCGGGCCGAGGCCTGGGCCAGGCTTTCGTAGGTGAAGATGGCAAAGCCACCGGCCAGCAGGATGGCCGCCGTGCCCAGCGCCGCGATGGTGACGGTGACGGCCGAACGGCGGCGGTTGCGCAGGGTGTTGCGCCAAGCGAATTGGAGCCAGCGAAAGTTCAAGCGCGGTTTCATGTCGTGCTCCGAATCTGACCATCAAGCAACTCGATGGCACGGTCGCAGCGCCCCAGCAAGCGCGCGTCGTGGGTGGCGATGAGAAAGGCGGCGCCATGGGCATGGCCCTGCTCGCGCATCAGGTCCAGCACCTGGTCGGCGGTGTGCGAATCCAGGCTGGCGGTGGGCTCGTCGGCAATCACCAGCGTGGGCCGCTTCACCAGCGCGCGGGCAATGGCCACGCGCTGGCGCTGGCCGCCGCTGAGCGCGTCGGGCCGGTGCTGGGCGTGCTCCAGCAGGCCCACGGCGGCCAGCATGGCGTTCACGCGATCGTGGCGTTCGCCGGCGGGCGTGCCGTTCAGCATCAAGGGGTAGTCCACGTTCTCGGCCACAGTCATCACCGGCACTAGGTTGAAGCTCTGGAACACAAAGCCGATGGCGTCGCGGCGCAGCAGCGTGGCGTCGGTCTCGCTCAGGCCAGCCATCGGGCGCTGGCGCAGCTCGATGCGGCCGGCGTCGGCCTGGTCGATCAGGCCGGCGAGGTTGAGGATGGTGCTCTTGCCGCTGCCCGAAGGGCCGGTGAGGGCCAGCATCTCGCCGGCGTACAGATCCAGGTCCACGCCCTGCAGTGCGGGCACCACGTGCTCGCCCAGCCGGTAAGTCTTGTGCACGCCGCGCAGGCGCAGCACGGGTGACGCTGGGGTGGTGTAGGACGTGGCCATCTCACTGCCCCTTCAGCTTGGCTTGCGCGGCAGCGGCTTGTGGCGCGCCACTGGCCACCACCTTCTGCCACAGCGCCTTGGCCTCGTCAGCGCGCTGGGCCTTGGCGGCTTCGTTGGCGGCGGTCATCCACACGCTGGCACGGAAGGGCGTTGGCGCGGCATCAAACAGCGGTCCACTCTGCAGTTCGGCCAGCAGCTTGGCGCCACGGGCGCTGCGGTTGAACATGCTGGGCAGGTTCACAAAGGTGCTGGCGGCCACAAAGCGGGTTTCCAGGCTCACCGGCACGTTCAGGCGCAACTCGGTGTCATGTGCCGGGGTGAGCATGGCCAGCGCCTTGTCGATCAAGGCCAGGCCATCTTCCACGTGGCTCATCTTGCGCCAGGGCAGCAGGGTGGTGGTAGCCAGCAGGGTGGTGGCGGCGCCGGCAAAGGCGCGCGGCACCGGGTCTTGCGGGTGAGCGGCCGAGACCTCACGCCATTTCTGTGCGGCACCCTCGATGGCATCCTTGTCGCCCTCTGTGGCACGTTGAAACTGGGCCATGGCGGCTGAGTACGAGGGGTTGTCGGCGCTCCAGGTCGGAACGGCCACGCTGCTCATGGTGGCCAGCAGGATCAGGGTGTGGATTCGGGACATGGCGCAACTCCTGGTGTTTGGATGTTGCGCAGTGTCTGGAACCGAGGCGCCGCGCGCAGCAGGGCTGCGACGGAATGCCAACAGCGTTCGTGAACAGTGGCTGGCCGGCGCGAAATGCAGGCGACCAAGCCTAGGAAACTTGAGAGCACCGCTGAACTCAGTGGCTGCCTGACGGCTCATCGCCGTCATTCCCCCACCCTTGCTTCAAGGCCTTGGTGGGTTTGACCGCACAGTCATGTGAGGCTTCAGCCGGCGCTGGCGTTCAGCGCGTCGATCTGCTCGTTCAGTTCCAGCCAGCGTTCCTCCAGCATGGCCACTTCGGCGCCGATGTGGTTCAGACGCCGTCCGGCCTCGGCCATGTCAGGCCCGCTCATCGTGCCGGCCACGATGGCCGCTTCCAGTTCGGTGCGCTCGGCTGCCAGGGTTTCCATGCGCTTGTCGGTCTGCTGCAGTTCGTTGCGCAGCGGCCGGGTCTGGGCGGCCAGGTTCTGCCGAGCCTGGGCCGATGACTTGCGATCGTCCTTGCGATCGTCCTTGCGTTTGGCAGGGTCGGCGGCCGGTGATGTCGGCACCTTGGGCGTGGTGGGGGCCGGCGCCGCCACCGGGGCCGCAACGACCGCGGGCTTGGCAGGTGCGGCCACAGGCGATGGGGCCGCAGCGCCCTTGCCCGACAAGCTGCGCTGCATCTCGCGGCTACGCTCTAGCAACCACTTCTGGTAATCGTCCAGGTCGCCGTCGAAGGGCTTCACCACCCCGTCGGCCACCATCCAGAACTCGTCGCAGACCTCGCGCAGCAGGGCCCGGTCGTGGCTCACCAGCATCACCGTGCCCTCGAATTCGTTCAGGGCCATCGACAGCGCCTCGCGCGTCTGCAGATCGAGGTGGTTGGTGGGTTCGTCCAGCAGCAGCAGGTTGGGTCGCTGCCAGACCAGGCTGCCCAGCACCAGGCGGGCCTTCTCGCCGCCGCTGAGCGTGCCCACCTGCTGGTGCACCATCTCGCCCACAAAGCGGAACTGGCCCAGGAAGTCGCGCAGCTCCTGCTCGCGGGTATGGATGCCCAGCGTCTTGGCCAGGCGCACCATGTGCTGCAGCGGCGTGTCGTCGGCGTGCAGCAAATCCATCTCCTGCTGCGCGAAGTAGCCAATCGCCAGGCCCTTGCCCTCCACCATCTGGCCCGCCAGTTGCGGGTGGGCGTGGGCGATGGTCTTGACCACGGTGGACTTGCCCTGGCCGTTGGCACCCAGCACGCCAATGCGCTGGCCGGCCAGCACGGTGCGGTTGATGTTGTGCACGATGGCCTTGTCCGAGCCGTCGGCGTTGGCCTTGAGGTAGCCGCAGACCACGTCGGTCATGGCCAGCATCGGGTCGGGCAGGCTCAAGGGCTCACGGAACTCGAAGCTGAAGTCGGCCGATGTGAGCACCGGAGCGAGCTTTTCCATGCGTTCCAGGGCCTTCACACGGCTCTGGGCTTGCTTGGCCTTGCTGGCCTTGGCCTTGAAGCGGTCGATGAACTTTTGCAGGTGCGCCATGCGCTCTTGCTGCTTGCCGTAGGCGGCGGCCTGCTGGGTCATGCGCTCGGCGCGCATTTCCTCGAAGGTGGTGTAGTTGCCGCCGTAGCGCGTGAGCTTGGCGTCTTCCAGGTGCAGGGTGACGGTGGTGATGGCGTCCAGGAACTCGCGGTCGTGGCTGATCATCAGCAGCGTGCCGGTGTAGCGCTTGAGCCAGCCTTCCAGCCACACCAGGGCGTCCAGGTCAAGGTGGTTGGTGGGCTCGTCCAGCAGCATCAGGTCACTGGGGCACATCAGCGCGCGCGCCAGTTGCAGCCGCATGCGCCAGCCGCCCGAGAAGCTGTTCACCGGTGCGTCGAGCTGGTCGGTGCGAAAGCCCAGGCCCATCAGCAGGGTTTGGGCGCGGGCCTTGGCGTCGAAGGCGTTGGCCTCTTCCAGGGCCATGTAGGCGTGGGCCATGGCCTCGCCATCGTCGGCGGCTTCGGCGGCGGCCAGCTCGGCTTGCGCCTCCATCAGCGGTGTGTCGCCTTGCAGCACGAAATCGGTGGCTGAATCCTCGGTCTCGGGCATGTGCTGCGCCACCTCGCCCATGCGCCAACGCGCCGGGATCTCGAAGTCGCCGGCGTCGGCGCCCAGGCGGCCGGCCAGCAGCGCGAACAGGCTGGACTTGCCGGCACCGTTGCGGCCCACCAGGCCGATGCGCTCGCCGGGGTTGAGGGTGACGGTGGCGCTGTCCAGCACCACTTTGACGCCGCGGCGCAGCGTGAGGTTCTTGAGCGTGATCATGTGGGGTCGGGGTCTGCCATCAAGGCAAGGAAAGCGATTGGCAGAGGGCGCTGCGGGTGACCAGCAGCACCTGGTCGTCACCCGCGCTGGTGGGCAGCCACACCACGTCCAGCGTGGGGAAAGCGGCTTCGAAATGAGGCCGTTCGTGGCCGATTTCCAGCACCAGCACGGCGTGCTCGCGGAGGTGGGCGGAGGCGGCCTTGAGCAGCACACGGATGAAGTCCATGCCGTCGCTGCCACCCTGCAGGTTGCCGGAGAGGGCCATCTCGGGCTCAGCGCGAAACTCGGGTGGCAGCTCGGCCATGCTCTGCGCATTGACGTAGGGCGGGTTGCACAGGATCAGGTCGAACCGCTGGCCGGCCACCGCCGCCAGACCGTCGCCTTGGCAGAGGGTGATGCGGTCGTTCAGCGCATGCCGGGCCACGTTGATCTGCGCCACAGCCAAGGCGTCGGCCGACAGGTCGGCGCCCGTGACCCGCACCTCGGGCCAGGCCATGGCCGCCAGCACGGCCAGGCTGCCGTTGCCGGTGCACAGGTCCAGCACGTCGTGGGTTGCTTCGCTGAGCCAGAAATCGATCGTGCCCTCGGCCAGGCATTCGGCGATCAGTGAGCGCGGCACGATCACGCGCTCGTCCACGGTGAAGGGCACACCCTGCAGCCAGGCCTCGCCGGTGAGGTAGGCGGCGGGCTGGCGGGTGCTGATGCGGCGCTCGATCAGCGCGTTGGCCGTGGCTTCGTCGGCCGCAGCCACGGCGTGTTCTGCCAGGTCGTCCAGTGCATCGAGCGGGTGGCCCAGCGCCCACAGCACCAGCCAGGCCGCTTCGTCGAAGGCATTGGTGGTGCCGTGCCCAAACGAAACGCCCGCCTGGGTGAGGCGGGCGCTTGAGCGCTCGATGAGTTCGATGACCGTCATGCCAGCAGTGTTTCCAACGTACGCCGGTAGATGTTCTTCAGCGGCTCCACCGCATCCACAGCCACGTGTTCGTCGATCTTGTGAATGCTGGCGTTGACCGGGCCGAACTCCACCACTTGCGCGCACAGCTTGGCGATGAAGCGGCCATCGGAGGTGCCGCCGGTGGTGGACAGCTCGGTGGCCACACCGGTCTCGGCCTGGATGGCCGCGCTCAGCGCCGACACCAGCGAGCCGGCCGGCGTGAGGAAGGGCTCGCCGCCCAACGTCCAATCGATGCGCCATTGCAGCTGGTGCCGGTCCAGCACCTGGGCCACGCGGGCCTTCAGGTCTTCGGGCGTGGAGGCGGTCGAGAAGCGGAAGTTGAAGTCCACTACCAGCTCGCCCGGGATCACGTTGGTGGCGCCGGTGCCGGCGTGCAGGTTGGAAACCTGCCAGGTGGTGGGCGGAAAGTAGCTGTTGCCGGCGTCCCAGGTGGCCGCCGCCAACTCGGCCAGTGCCGGTGCCGCCTGGTGCACCGGGTTGCGCGCCAGTTGCGGGTAGGCCACGTGGCCCTGCACGCCGGTGACGGTGAGCCTGCCCGAGAGCGAGCCACGACGGCCGTTCTTGATCATGTCGCCCAGCTGCGCCACCGAGGTGGGCTCGCCAACGATGCAGCAATCAAGCTGCTCGCCCCGCTCGCGCAGGGCTTGCACCACTTTCACCGTGCCGTCCACCGAGGGGCCCTCCTCGTCGCTGGTGAGCAGGAAGGCCACGCGGCCAGGGTGATCGGGGTGGGCGCGCACAAATTCTTCGGCGGCCACCACCATGGCCGCCACCGAGGTTTTCATGTCGGCTGTGCCGCGGCCGTAGAGCTTGCCGTCGCGGTAGCTGGGCGTGAACGGGGGGCTGCGCCACTGGGCCAGCGGGCCGGTGGGCACCACGTCGGTGTGGCCGGCAAAAACCACGGTGGGGCCGGTGAGCACGCTGCCGTGCACGGCCCAGAGGTTGTCCACCCGAAAGTCATGGGGGCCGAAGGGCAGGTGTTCGGTGATGAAGCCCAGGGCTTCCAGGCGCTGGGCGATCAGGGCTTGGCAGCCATGGTCTTGCGGGGTCACCGAGGGGCGCGAGAGCAGGTCTTCCAGCAGGCGGAACGTGTCGGACATGAGACTGCGGGAAAGAGGCTCAGCGGATGCGCGAGCGGATGGGCGATTCGGACTGCGGCATGCGGCGGCTTTCTTCCTCGGGGATCACGTCGAGCGTGATCTCGGTGAAGGATGGGCTGTCGGGCTCGGGCTTGGCCGGTGCCACGCGCGAGGTGGGCGATACCTCGTTCTGCAAACGCCAGAGCAGGTTGGTCGGCGAATCGGCGTGCAGCAGGCCTTCTTCGCGCGAGACCACGCCCTCAGTGATCAACCGCGCGATGTCTTGCTCGAAGGTCTGCGAGCCCTCGGCCAGCGAGCGCTCCATGGCCTCGCGCACGGCCGGGAAATCGCCGGCCTCGATCATCTCGGACACCAGTTGCGAGTTCAGCAGCACTTCCACGGCCGGGATACGGCCACCGCTGTTGGCGCGCAGCAAACGCTGCGAGACGATGGACTTGAGCGCCGCCGACAGGTCGGACAGCAAGGCGGGCCGTGCCTCGGGCGTGTAGAACGACAGGATGCGGCCCAGCGCGTGGTAGCTGTTGTTGGCGTGCAGCGTGGCCAGCACCAGATGGCCCGAGAGCGCATACGAGATGGTCTGCGTCATGGTCTCGCGGTCGCGGATCTCGCCGATCATGATGCAGTCAGGTGCCTGGCGCAGCGCGTTGCGCAGGCCCACGTGCAGCGAGACCGTGTCACGGCCCACCTCGCGCTGGTTGATCACCGAGCGCTTGTTGGTGAACAGGAACTCGATCGGGTCCTCGATGGTGAGGATGTGGCCTGAAAGATGCTGGTTGCGCCACTCCATCATCGAGGCCATGGTGGTGCTCTTGCCCGTGCCGGTGGCGCCCACCATCAGCACCAGGCCGCGCTTTTCCAGCGCGAGCGTCGACAGCACCGGTGGCAGGTTCAGCGTGTCGATGGTGGGGATCTTGATGGGGATGCATCGAATGACAGCCGCCAGCGTGTTGCGCTGCTTGAAGGCCGAGAGCCGGAAGCTGCCCACCTTGGGGATGCCCAGGCCGATGTTGAGCTCGCCCTGCTGCTCCAGCTCTTCCATCTGCATGGGGGTGAGGATCTCGGCCAGCATGCTGCGCGGGTCGCCAGGGGCCAGCGCATGGTCGGTGATGGCCTGCATCTGGCCGTTCACTTTCAGCAGGATGGGTGCGTTGGCCGAGAGATAGACGTCGGAGGCCGCCTTCTCCGCCATGAGGGTCAGCACGTGATCAAGTCTCATGGGAAGGTTCTCCGGCGCTGTTCAAGGTGGGAAGTCGGTGGCAGCGGCCGATCAGCCGCGCAGCAGTTCATTGATGCTGGTCTTGGAACGGGTCTGCGCATCCACGCGCTTGACGATGATGGCCGCGTACATGCTGTAGTCGGCACCATTGGCGGCCTTCTTGGGCAGGTTGCCGCTCACCACCACCGAGCCCGAGGGTACGCGGCCATAGCTGATCTCGCCGGTGGAGCGGTCGAAAATGGGGGTGCTCTGGCCGATGTACACGCCCATGCCCAGCACCGAGTTTTCTTCCACGACCACGCCTTCCACCACTTCAGAGCGGGCGCCGATGAAGCAGTTGTCCTCGATGATGGTGGGGCCGGCCTGGATGGGTTCGAGCACGCCGCCGATGCCCACGCCACCCGAGAGGTGCACGTTCTTGCCGATCTGGGCGCACGAACCCACGGTGGCCCAGCTGTCGACCATGCTGCCTTCGTCCACATAGGCGCCGATGTTCACGTATGAGGGCATCAGCACCACGCCCTTGGCCAGGTAGCTGCCACGGCGGGCCACCGCCGGCGGCACCACGCGCACGCCGGCGGCCGCCACGTCCGATTCCTTCATGTGAGAGAACTTGGTGTCCACCTTGTCGAAGAAGGTGAGGTCGCCCGAACGCATCACCTTGTTGTCGTTCAGGCGGAAGGAGAGCAGCACGGCCTTCTTGATCCACTGGTGCACCGTCCATTGGCCCACGGCCTGGCGGGTGGCCACGCGGAGGCGGCCGGCGTTCAGGTCGGCAATGATCTGGTTCACCGCATCGCGCACTTCACCGTGGGTGCCGGCGTTGATGGTGGTGCGCTGTTCCCAGGCGGCGTCGATCAGGGCTTGGAGTTGTTGCGTCATGTCGGTCTCGGCTTGGATAACGAAGGAGAGGGGCAGAGCGTGGGGCTCAGGGCTGCCAGGAACGGGTGAAGGCCACGATGCGCTCGGCGGCCTCGCGGCACTCGTCCACCTCGGCCACCAGGGCCAGGCGGATGCGGCCTGCACCCGGGTTGATGCCATGCGCTTGGCGCGCCAGCAGGCTGCCGGGCAGCACCGCCACATTGTATTGAGCCAGCAAATCGAGGCTGTAGCGGATGTCATCTCCGCCCGGCACACCCGCCCAGAGGTAGAAGGCTGCGTCGGGCAGGGCCACGTCCAGCACCTCGGCCAGCATCGGAGTGACCTGGGCGAACTTGGTGGCGTACTGTGCGCGGTTGGCGATCACATGGGCCTCGTCGCCCCAGGCCGCGATGCTGGCCATCTGCACCGTCTTGCTCATGGCGCTGCCGTGGTAGGTGCGGTAGAGCAGGAACTGCTTGAGGATGGCCGCGTCACCCGCCACGAAGCCCGAGCGCATGCCTGGCACATTGCTGCGCTTGGACAGGCTGGTGAGCACCACCAGGCGCCTGAAGTCGTCGCGGCCCAGGGCCATGGCGGCGCTCAGCGCGCCCAGCGGCGGCTCGTTGCCGAAGTAGATTTCGGAATAGCACTCGTCACTGGCGATGACAAAGCCGTGCCTGTCCGACAGCTCGAACAGTGCCTGCCATTCGGCCATGGGCATCACCGCGCCGGTGGGGTTGCCGGGCGAGCACACGTAGACCAGTTGGGTGCGGGCCCAGGTGGCTTCATCGATCTGGCCCCAGTTGCAGGCGAAATTGCGTGCCGGGTCGCTGTTGGCGAAGGCCGGTTGCGCACCGGCCAGCAGAGCCGCACCTTCGTAGATTTGGTAGAACGGGTTGGGGCACAGCACCGTGGCGCCCGGCCGTGTCGGGTCGATCACCGCTTGTGCCAGCGAGAACAGCGCCTCGCGCGAGCCCAGCACCGGCAGCACCTGGGTGGCGACATCGAGAGTGACACCGTAGCGACGGCGCACCCAGCCGGCGCAGGCATCGCGCAGCGCGGGCTCGCCGGCGGTGGCGGGGTAGTTGGAGAGGCCACTGAGCGAGTTGACCAGGGCTTGCTCCACCAGCGCCGGGGCCGGGTGGCGCGGCTCGCCCATGCCCAGGCTGATGGGCCGCAAAGCCGGGTTGGGCGTGATGCCCTGGGTCAGCGCGCGCAGGCGCTCGAAGGGGTAGGCGTTGAGTCGGCCAAGCAGGGGATTCATGGTGGCGGGATTATCGGTTCACAGTGTGCCCACACAACCCGGCGCACCGCATTGGCAGGCCAGCCGGCCTTCGTGGTGGGTTTCGCCGTAGTTGACGGTGATCTCCTCGCCCATCTCGATGTCGCGCAGCGCGTAGAACTCGATGCGGCCACCTTGGATGGACAGCCGCCCGTTCGGTTGGCAGGAATGGTTGGTGAAGCGCATCGGGTCGGTCGACTTGGCCAGGTCGACGGCCTTTTTGTCGCTGATCTCCACGATCATGATGCGCTCGAGCGTGGCGGCGCGGCGGCGCGCATCGGCAATGCTGATGCTCTCGCCCCGCACCTCACCGATCTTGTGCCAGCGCTGCACCGGCTCCAGCGCGAACACGCCATAGCCGTCGATGGGGCTGCGGCGCACGGCCACGTCCACCTTCTGGTAGGGCGGGCGGATGGCGAGTTGGCCCATGCGGGTGCCGCCCGGTTCAGAGGCCGCTGGCGTGGGGCAGGTGGGCCTTGGGAACGACGCTGTCACCCTTCCAGCCCTTCTTGCGGTGCTCGGCCACCACGTTGGTGTAGATGCCGCCGCGCACATACCAGCGGGCGGTGATGCGGGCGTAGCGCGGCTGGGTGACGGCGACGATCTTGCTCAGGATGTCGTTGGTGACCTTCTCGTGGAAGGCGCCCTCAACGCGGAAGCTCCACATGTACATCTTCAGGCTTTTCAGCTCGATGCAGGTCTGGTCGGCCACCATGTCGATGGTGAAGTGCGCAAAGTCGGGCTGGCCGGTGAGCGGGCAGTGGCAGGTGAACTCGGGCACCTGGAACTGGATCAGGTAGTCGCGCTCGGGGGCCGGGTTGGGAAAGACATGCAGTTCCTTGGACGGCGCGCTGGGCGGGGTGGCGGGAGAGGGGCGCTGTTTGGCGGCGGTGGTTTTGGTAGCGGTCTTGCGGGCCATGGTGATCTCTGGGCGGGCGGTTCGGGGCAGGGCGCGATGCTATCATCCCGGCCTCTTGCATCGCCGCTGTTCTGGCGATTTCTCCAAATAAATCAATGACTTAGAGATCTCCTGGCGCTCCAGCGCAAGGCAGTCCTCACAGCGCGGTCCATGCGGCTCAACCAGATCAAGCTTTCCGGCTTCAAGTCCTTCGCCGAGCCCACCACTTTCCAGCTGCCGGGCCAGCGCGTGGGCGTGGTCGGTCCCAACGGCTGCGGCAAGTCCAACATCATGGACGCGGTGCGCTGGGTGCTGGGCGAGAGCAAGGCCAGCGAGCTTCGTGGCGAGTCCATGCAGGACGTGATCTTCAACGGCTCGGGCAACCGCAAGCCGGCCAGTCGCGCCAGCGTGGAGTTGGTGTTCAGCAACGAGGACGGCCGTGCCGGTGGCAGCTGGAACCAGTACGCCGAGATCGCCGTCAAGCGCGTGCTGACCCGCGACGGCACCAGCAGCTACTACATCAACAACCAGCCGGTGCGCCGCCGCGACGTGCAGGACGTGTTCCTGGGCACCGGTCTGGGCCCGCGCGCCTACGCCATCATCGGCCAGGGCACCATCAGCCGCATCATCGAGTCGCGCCCCGAAGAACTGAGGCTGTTTCTCGAAGAAGCCGCCGGCGTCTCCAAGTACAAGGAGCGCCGCCGCGAGACCGAGAACCGGCTCAAGGACACGCGCGAGAACCTGACCCGTGTCGAAGACATCCTGCGCGAACTCAACGCCAACCTGGAACGCCTGGAGCGTCAGGCCGTGGTGGCCACGCAGTACCGCAGCCTGCAGGAGCAGGGCACGCTCAAGCTGCACCAGCTGTGGTTCCTCAAGCACCGCGACGCGGCTGCTGAAGAAGAGCGCGTCAAACTGGCCAGCCTGGAAGCCACCAACGCGCTGGAGGGCCGTTTGGCCGAGCTGCGCCATGTGGAAGCCGAGCTGGAGACCGTGCGCCAGGCCCACTATGACGCCTCCGACGCGCTGCACCTCAAGCAGGGCGACCTGGCCCAGGCCGCGCTGGAAGTGAGCCGCCTGGAAGAGCGCATCCGCTACGTGGTGGAAGGCCGCCAGCGCGCCGAAGCCCGGCTGGCCGAGCTGCAGGCCCAGAGCGACCAATGGGCCGAGCGCCAGGGCGAGGCCGAGGCCGAGCTGGAAACCATCGCCGAGCAGATCGCAGCGGCTGATGAACAAGCCGAGGTGCTGGCCGCCCAGGCCGAGGAAGAACAGGGTCGTGGTCCCAGCTTCGAAGACGCCGTGCGCGCTGCCCAGGGCCGTGCCAATGACCAGCGCGTGCTGGTGGCGCAGGTGCAGCAGCAAATCCAAGTGCTGGCGGCCGAGAGCCGCAACATCGAGGAGCAGACCAAGGCGCTGCGCATCCGCCGCGAGCGCCTGGCCACCGAGCGCCAGGGCCTGGCCTCGCCCGACCTGGACCGCCTGGCCGCGCTGCGCGAAGAAAGCGGCATGGCCGCCGAAGTGCAGGCCGAGGCCGAAGCCCGCCTGGCCGAGCTGAACGACGAAGTGCCCACGCTGGACGAGCGCCGCCGCACCCAGCAGGACACGGTGAACCGCGAATCGGGCAAGCAGGCCGACACCACGGCCCGCCTGGAAGCCCTGCGCGCCCTGCAAGAAAAAGTGCAGACCGAAGGCAAGCTCAAGCCCTGGCTGGCCAAGCACGGGCTGGACAGCCTGCAAGGCCTGTGGACCAAGATCCACATCGAGAGCGGTTGGGAAGTGGCGTTGGAGTCCGCCCTGCGCGAGCGCATGAGCGCGCTGGAGGTGGGCCGGCTCGACACCGTGCGGGCCTTCGCCAGCGATGCCCCGCCCGCCAAGCTGGCCTTCTATTCGCCGCCGCAAGCGGCCATTGCCAACACCCACCAGACCCTGCCCAAGCTCAGCGACCTGCTGCGTTTGAACGACGCAGGCATGAAGGCCCTGCTGAACGACTGGCTCGAAGGCGTTTACACCGCCGAGAGCGTGGAGCAGGCCCTGGCTCAGCGCGGCCAGCTCACGCATGGCGAGGTCATCATGACCGCGCAGGGCCATGCCGTCTCGCAGTTTGCGGTGAGCTTCTACGCGCCCGATTCCGAGCAGGCCGGCATGCTGGCCCGCGCGCAGGAAATCGAAAACCTGGAACGCCAGAGCCGCGCCCAGGCCCTGATCACCGACGAAGCCCGCACGGCCCTGGTGCGCGCCGAAGCCGCCTACACCGAGGCCAGCCAGCGCCTGGTGGCCGTGCGCCGCGACGCTGGCGAGGCCCAGACCCGCGCCCACCAACTGCAGGTGCAGCTGATGCAGCTCAGCCAGCAGGCCGAAGCCGCCAGCACGCGGCGCGGCCAGCTGGAGGAAGAGCTGGCCGAGATCGACGCGCAGACGGAAGAACTGTCCGAGCGCCGCGTCACCGGCGAGGCCCGCTTCGAAGAGCTGGACATGCAACTGGCCGACACGCAGGAGCGCGAGGCCGATCTGATCGAGGGCGTGATCCAGGCCGAACGACAGCTCACCAGTGCCCGCGAGCAATTGCGCGCGCTGGAGCGGCAAGCCCAGGAGGCGCAGTTCCAGTCGCGCGCGCTGGCCGCACGCCGGGGCGAGTTGCAGCGCGCCATCGAGACGGCCACCGCCCAGGTCAAGACCAACGCCCAGACCGGCGAGCAACTGCAACTGGAACTGGGGGCTTTCAACGACCAGGCCGCCCAAGCTGGCCTGCAGGATGCGCTGGCGATCAAGATGGAGCGTGAAGTGGCGCTGGCCGCCACGCGCAGCGAATACGACGATCTCTCGGCCAAGCTGCGCGCCGCTGACGAGCAGCGCATGGGATTTGAGCGCAGCCTGGAGCCGCTGCGCGAGCAGATCACCAAGCTGCAGCTCGAAACCCAGGCGGCCCAGCTGGGCGGCGCCCAGTACCTGGAGCAGCTCACGGCAGCCGAGGTGGATCTGGAGGCGCTGGCTGTCACCATCACTGAAGGCAGCGTCAAGCTCTGGGGTCTGCAGGGCGAGATCGACCGCATCGGGCGCGAGATCAACAGCCTTGGCGCCGTGAACCTGGCCGCGCTCGACGAGCTGACCGCCGCGAGCGAGCGCAAGACCTTCCTCGACGCGCAGAACGCCGACCTGACCGACGCCATCAACACGCTGACCGACGCGATCCACAAGATCGACCTCGAAACCCGCGACCTGTTGATGAACACCTTCAACCAGGTCAACGAAGGGTTCGGCCGCATGTTCCCCACGCTGTTCGGTGGCGGCCAGGCCAAGCTGACCATGACCGGCGACGAGGTGCTGGACGCTGGCGTGCTGGTGATGGCGCAGCCGCCCGGCAAGAAGAACAGCACCATCCATCTGCTCTCGGGCGGCGAGAAGGCGCTCACCGCCATCGCGCTGGTGTTCGCCATCTTCCTGCTCAACCCGGCGCCGTTCTGCTTGCTGGACGAAGTGGACGCGCCGCTGGACGACGCCAACACCGAGCGCTATGCCAAGCTGGTGGCCGAGATGTCCAAGGGCACGCAGTTCCTGTTCATCTCGCACAACAAGATCGCCATGGAGATGGCCGAGCAGCTCATCGGCGTCACCATGCAGGAGCAGGGGGTGTCGCGCATCGTGGCGGTGGACATGGAAGCGGCGGTCAGCATGGTGGAAGCCGGTTGATGCAAGCTCTGCCCAACAACAAGGACGAGATCGCATGACCTTGACCGTGGCCCTTGCCATGTTGGCCGGCTTGGTGCTGCTGGGCGTGGTGGTGCACGGCGCCTGGACCTCGCGCCGTGCTGGCCCGCGCCAGCCCACCGCGGTGGACAACGCCGAGCCTGCCAACCGGCTGGAGCCATCAATGACCGGGCTGGACGCGCACAGCACCGTCGATAGCGCCGAACCCGTGGGCCTGCCCGACACACCGCGTGCCGCTGCGGCCAGCCGCCGCAGTGCTCGCATCGATGCGCTGATTGACGCCATTGCCACCGTCACGCCCGAAGCGCCGGTGTCTGGCGAACAGAGCTTGCAGCATTTGCCGCCCACCCGCCGGGCCGGCTCCAAGCCCTTCCACATCGAAGGCCTGAATGCCGAGAATGGCGAGTGGGAACCGCTGCGTCCCGGCCAGCGCTATGGAGAATTTCAGGCAGCGGTGCAATTGGCCAATCGCCACGGCCCGCTCAACGAAATCGAGTACAGCGAGTTCGTGCAGAAGGTGCAAGCCTTTGCCGAGCCGCTGGGCGCAACGCCAGATTTCCCCGACATGCTCGATGCCGTGGCCCGCGCCCGCGAACTCGACGGTTTTGCCAGCCAGCATGATGCCCAGCTCACGGCCATTTTGCGTGCCAACAGCGTGGCCTGGAGCGTGGGCTATCTGCAGCAGGCCGCCGGCCGCCACGGCTTTGTACCTGGCGTGGTGCCGGGCAGGTTGGTGCTGCCGGCGAGTGATGAGGGCGCCCCGCCGGTGCTGGTGCTCTCGTTTGACCACCAGGCTGCGTTGGCAGACGACCCCGGCGAGGCCGCATTGCGCGACGCGGCGCTGAGCCTGGATGTGCCCCAGACGCCAGAAGCCGCCGAGCCTTTTGCCGCCTGGCAAGACCTGACGCGCAAACTGGCCGATGACTTGGATGCCACGTTGGTGGACGACCAGGGCGCAGTCATCACCCTGCATGCCTTCGCGGCCATCGGCCAGGAGATGCAACGCTTGTACCGCGCGCTGGAATCGCGCGATCTGGCGGCGGGCAGCCCCGTCGCGCGGCGGCTGTTCAGCTGAGGCCGCGCGCTCAGGCGCGGCCACCTGAATACACTGGCGCCATGCCTACGCCAGACCTGCCCATGGATCTGTTCCATTCCCCTTCTGATGCGAGCTCGCCTGCGGCGCTGGCGGCCAGCCTGCGTGCCAGCTTGCAGCACCATGCTCACCTGTACTACGTGCTGGACGCGCCCAGCATCCCAGACGCCGAATACGACAGGTTGTTTCGTGAACTGCAGGCGCTGGAGGAAACCCATCCTGAACTGCGCACGGCCGATTCACCCACGCAGCGCGTGATAGGTCAGGTGCTGGATGGTTTTGCGGCCGTGCGCCATGCGGTGCCCATGCTGAGCATCCGCACCGAGACCGACACCACGGCCGGCGGTGCCGAGGCCTTCGATGCCCGCGTGCGCCGCGAACTGGCGCTTGCCGAAACCGACCCGGCGATGGACTACGCCGCCGAGCTGAAGTTCGATGGCCTGGCCATCAACCTGCGCTACGAGTGTGGTGTGCTGGTGCAGGCCGCCACCCGCGGCGATGGTGAAAGCGGCGAGGATGTGACGCAGAACATCCGCACGATCGGGCAAATCCCGTTGCGGCTGATGGGCTGCGAGGTACCGGTGCTCGAAGTGCGCGGCGAGGTTTACATGCGCCGCGACGATTTCGAAGCCCTCAATGAACGCCAGCGCGGTTTGATCGCCGCTGGCGCCAAGAACGAGAAGACCTTTGTGAACCCGCGCAATGCCGCCGCCGGTGCGGTGCGCCAGTTGGATCCGGCCATCGCCGCCAAGCGCCCTTTGAGCTTCTTTGCCTATGGCCTGGGCGAGGTGCAGGGCTGGGCCGTTCCGCCCACGCACGCGGCCTTGCTGGACGCGCTGGCTGCCATGGGTCTGCCAGTGTGTGCCGACCGCACCGTCACGCAAGGGGCCGCCGGCCTCGTGGCCTTTCACCGCAGCATGGGTGAGAAGCGCGACATGCTGCCCTTCGACATCGACGGCGTGGTCTACAAGGTCAACGACCGGATGCTGCAGGAGAAGCTGGGTTTCGTGAGCCGCGAGCCGCGCTGGGCCGTGGCTCACAAGTACCCGGCGCAAGAGCAGATGACGCGGCTGCTGGATATCGACATCCAGGTCGGCCGCACCGGCAAGCTCACGCCCGTGGCCAAGCTGGAGCCGGTGTTCGTGGGCGGCACCACGGTGAGCAATGCCACGCTGCACAACGAGGGCGAGGCCCAACGCAAGGACGTGCGTGTGGGAGACACGGTGATCGTGCGCCGCGCTGGCGACGTGATCCCCGAGGTGGTGGGCGTGGTGCTGGAGCGCCGCCCGGCCGATGTCGGCGAGCCGCTGGATCTCTACAAGCGCCTGGGTGGCCACTGCCCGGTGTGTGCCAGCCCGATAGAACGCGAAGAAGGCGAGGCCGACTGGCGCTGCTCCGGTGGCCTGTACTGCCCGGCCCAGCGCAAGCAGGCGCTGCTGCACTTTGCCAGCCGCCGCATGATGGACATCGAAGGCCTGGGCGACAAGCTGGTCGACCAGTTGGTGGACGCCGGCATCCTGCGCACGCTGCCCGACCTGTACACGCTGGGATTCGCCAAGCTCGCCGCGCTGGACCGCATGGGCGAGAAGAGCGCGCAGAACCTGGTAGACGCCATCGCGAAAAGCAAGTCCACCACGCTGGGCCGCTTTCTGTTCAGTCTGGGCATACGTCATGTGGGCGAGAGCACTGCCAAGGACCTGGCCAAGCACTTCGGCAACATCGACAGGCTGATGGACGCGCGCCTTGAGGAACTGCTGGAAGTGAACGACGTGGGCCCGGTAGTGGCGCAAAGCATCCGCCACTTCTTTGATCAGCCCCACCACCGCGAGATCGTGGAACAACTGCGGGCCGCTGGCGTGCGCTGGCCCGATGCCCAGGGAACGGCCAATGACGCGCCGCGCCCGCTGCTGGGCAAGGTGCTGGTGCTCACCGGCACGTTGCCCACGCTGGGCCGCGACGAGGCCAAAGATTTGATCGAGGCGGCGGGCGGCAAGGTCAGCGGTTCGGTGTCGAAGAAGACGAACTACGTGATCGCGGGCGAAGAGGCCGGCAGCAAGCTCGACAAGGCGCGCGAGCTGGGCGTGCCCGTGCTGGACGAGGCCGGCCTGCGGAACTTGCTGGCGAGCGAAGAATCCACCCCGAACGCTGGAGACTGAACCGTGGCCGTGCGCGAAATCCTGAAGATGGGCGATGCCCGCCTGTTGCGCGTGGCGCCTCCGGTCACCGCCTTTGACACGCCGGAACTGCACGCCCTGGTGGCCGATATGTTCGACACCATGGCCCATGCCAAGGGCGCGGGCCTGGCGGCACCGCAGATCGGCGTGGACCTGCAACTGGTGATCTTTGGCTTCGAGAGGGTGGAGCGCTACCCCGATGCCCCGGCCGTGCCCAAGACCGTGTTGATCAACCCGACCATTGCCCCACTCAGCTTCGACGATGGCACGGCTGACGAGGAAGACGGCTGGGAGGGCTGCCTCAGCGTGCCCGGCCTGCGTGGCGTGGTGCCGCGCCACCGTCGCATCCGCTATACCGGGTTCGATCTGCAAGGCCTGCCCATCGTGCGCGACGCCGAGGGTTTTCACGCCCGGGTGGTGCAACACGAGTGCGACCATCTGGTAGGCCGGCTCTACCCCACCCGCATGCGCGACCTGACGCGCCTGGGTTACACCAACGTGCTGTTTCCCGAGATGGACGACACGGTGGATGACTGAACAAACATGGACACAAATGGCTTGTCAGCGCCCGGGGGTGCTGGAACGTTGCTGGGTTCTGGAGGTGTTCGCATGAACATGACAAGCTTGACGGCCCACAAGACCAGGGGCCTGGTGCACGGTGTGGCAATGGGCGGCAGATGGCTGGTGGCCATGAGCCTGGCATTTACGGCCTTGGCGGCCTCGGCCATGGACGACCCCCCTGGCCGCGTGGGCCGCGTGGGTGAGACGCGCGGCCAAGTCTGGACCATGGAGGCCGGGCAGGGCGAATGGCTGAACCTGCAGCGCAACCGACCCATCACTACCGGCGACCGCATCACCACCGACAACAATGCTCGTGCCGAGTTGCAGGTGGGTTCCACCACCTTCCGCCTGGGTGAGCACACCGATGTGCAGGTGATGCGCCTGGACGATGAACGCATTCAATTGCAAATCGCCGAAGGCTCGCTCACCGTGCGTGTGCGCGAGCCCGAGGTGGTGGGCGAAGTGGAGGTGCTTACCGACGAGGGCCGTTTCACGCCGCGTGCCGTGGGCTTCTACCGCGTGGACAACAGCACCCGCGACAGCAAGGCCGAGGCTATGATGGGCGAGATCCTGTTCGAGGGCCGCGATTCGGGCCTGGCCATCCGCAACGGCCAGCGGGCCGAATTCTGGGTCGACAACGCTGACCGCGCCATGCACTACAGCTGGGCCCAACCGGTCAGCGACGAATTGCAGCAGTGGGCGCGCGACGAAGACGTGCGCCACGACCGTCGGGCAGACAGCCGCTACGTCTCGCCCGAGATGACCGGCGCCGAAGACCTGGACCGCTATGGTCAGTGGAGCAACCACCCCGAATACGGCGCCATCTGGGCGCCACAGGTGGACCCGGGTTGGGCCCCTTACCGCTACGGCCAATGGGCCTGGGTCAGCCCTTGGGGTTGGACCTGGGTGGACGATTCGCCCTGGGGCTTTGCACCCTTCCACTACGGGCGCTGGGTATTTTTCAGCGGCCGCTGGTGCTGGTCACCGGGCCACCGTGAGCGCCGCCCGGTGTACTCGCCGGCCTTGGTGGCCTGGGTGGGCGGCAATGGCTTCAACGCATCGCTGCGCGTGGGTGGTGGCCCGGGCGTGGGCTGGATTCCGCTGGCCCCGCGCGAAGCCTATTACCCCTCGTACCGCACCTCGCCCCATTACATCCAGAACATCAACCGCAACCACGCGTTGCTGCCGCGCGAGCCCGAGCGGGGCCAGCGTCCGCCGGTGTCCTACACCAATCGCGGTGTGCCCGGTGGCATCACCGTGGTGGCGGCCCAAGCCCTGCAGCAGCGCCAGCCGGTGGCGGTGGCGCCACAGCGCGCGCCCGATGAAGTGGTGCAGCGCGGCTGGCGCGGTGACCGTGGCGCCCCCATCCGCACCATGACGCCGCCCACCCCGCAAGGTGTGCAGCTGTTGCCCCGCGTGGTGCCGGTGCCTGGCCAGATGCGTGAAGTGCCGCGCCCTGGCGCCGCACCGGGGCGCAACGACGAGCGTGGGCAGCGTGGCGGTGGTCCTCAGGGCGACCCTCGCCCCAACGCCATGCAGCGCATCGAGGTGTCGCCCGCCGTGATGCCGGCCCAGCGGCCACAGCAGCCACAGCTGCCGCAACAGTCCACCCAGCCGCCTGCGGGCTGGCGGTCGCAGAACAACCCTGCGGCTGGCAACGACGGCATGCCCAACCGCAGCGAACAGGGCTTCCAGCGTTCACCCATGCCGGCCCCAGCCGCGCAAGACGCGCCGCGTGGCTACACACCGCGTGAGGTGTCGCAACAGCGGGCCCCGGCCATGGAGCCGCGCCCGCAACAGATGGAGCAACCGCAGCGCGGTGAGCGCCGCATGGCCGCGCCGGTGGTGGTGGAGCAGCGCCAACCCCAGGTGCAACAGTCACCCCAGGCGCAACAAGTCCCCCAACGTCAGGCCCCACAAGCTCAGCCCCAGCAGCCTGCAGCCAAGGAGGCCCCGGCTGAGCGCCGACAGGACAACGGCCGAGGTGGCAAGGGCGACCGGCGCGACCTGAACTGAAGCCTGCGATTGCGGCGGACCTGCGAGGCCGCCGGCTCAGCGTGCGATCAAGGGCTTGAGCGCCGGCCACACATTGGTCAGCAGCCTGGGATGCGCTTGCGCCAATGGGTGAATGCGGTCGGGCTGAAACAGCGTGGCTGCATCCGGCCCATCGGCCACACCCTTGAGCAGAAAGGGCACCAGGGCCACCTTGCGTGCCTGGGCCACGTCGGAAAACACCTGGCTGAAATCCTGTGTGTATTGCCGTCCGTAGTTGGGTGGCACTTGCATGCCCACCAGCAGCACCTTGGCACCGGCCTGCTGGGCGGCTGTGGTCATCGTGTTCAGATTGTCTCGGGTGGCCGTGATGGGCAGGCCGCGCAGCGCGTCGTTGCCACCCAGCTCGATCACCACCACCGCCGGCTTGTGCTGGGTCAGCAAGGCCGGCAGGCGAGAACGGCCACCGGCCGTGGTGTCGCCACTGATGCTGGCGTTTTGCACACGCACCGGCAGGTGCTCCTCCGCCACGCGTCGCTCCAGCAATGCCACCCATCCCGAGCCTTTGGCCAGACCGTATTCGGCCGAGAGGCTGTCGCCCACCACCAGCAGCACAGGCAGGGCTTGGGATGTGCCCGGCGGGGCGGCAAGGCTCAGGCTACAGTGGGTGCCCAGGCCCGCCAGCACGGCGGCCCAGCCCAGCCACCGTCGCTTCGAAACCAGCCTGCCCTTGCCCATGTCTGAACCCATCATCTGTGTTGACCATGTCACCAAACGCGTGACGGACGCCACCGGCACGCTGACCATTCTCCACGACATCGATTTCTCTCTGCAGCCGCAGGAATCGGCCGCCATCGTGGGCGCGTCGGGCTCGGGCAAGAGCACCTTGCTGGCCTTGATGGCCGGGCTGGACGTGCCCACCGAGGGCACGGTGCGCTTGGGTGGAGTCGATCTGTTCGCGCTCGACGAAGATGCGCGAGCCGAGGTGCGGGCGAGGCAACTGGGCTTCGTGTTCCAGAGCTTTCAGCTGCTGGCCAACCGCACCGCGCTGGAGAACGTGATGCTGCCGCTGGAACTGGCCGGCCAGCACGACGCCCGCGCCCAGGCCACCGAGATGCTGCGCCGCGTGGGCCTGGGCGAGCGGCTGCGCCACTACCCCCGCGTGCTCTCGGGCGGCGAGCAGCAGCGTGTGGCGCTGGCCCGCGCCTTCGTGGTGCGCCCCCGGGTGCTGCTGGCCGACGAGCCCACCGGCAGCCTGGATTTCGCCACCGGCGAAACGGTGATGCAGCTGATGCTGGAGCTCAACCGCGAGGCCGGCACGACCCTGGTGCTGGTGACGCATGACACGGCCATTGCTGCGCGCTGCGAACGCCAATTGCACATCGAGGCCGGGCGGCTGTTGCCGACCTGACTCGTCACCAACAAAAAGGGCACCCGAGGGTGCCCAGATCGTTGCGCGGCCTGGTCCGCTCAGTGCTGCTGCGGCGCTTGCGCCGAGAACTTGTAGTCGGTCTTGGCCGAGCTGCGCAGCTTCTCCTGGTACTCCTGCAGCTTCATCTGGGTGATGCGCTGAATCAGCTGAGGCTTCACTTCGTCGAAGGCCGGGAACTGCGCCTCGCGCGAATCTTCCAGCTTGATGATGTGCCAGCCGAACTGCGACTTGACCGGGGTTTCGGTCATCGCGCCCTTGGTCAGCTTGGCCATGGCCTGGCCAAACTCGGGCACATAGGACTCGGGCTTGGCGTAGTCGAGTTCGCCACCGTTCTCGGCCGAGCCGGTGTCCTTGGAGTTCTTCTTGGCCACGTCCTCGAACTTGGCGCCGGCCTTGATCTCGGCGACCAGCTTCTTGGCGTCGTCTTCCTTCTCGACCAGGATGTGGCGGGCCTTGTACTCGGTGCCGCTCTGCTGGGCCTTGACCTTGTCGTACTCGGCGCGGGCTTCGGCGTCGCTGGGCTGGGCCTTTTTCTGGTAGCTGTTGAACAGCTCGCGGATCAGCACGGTCTGGCGGGCCAGCTCCATCTGGGCCTTGTAGTCATCGCCGCGGGCGATGCCTTGCTTCTCGGCTTCCTGGGCAAAGATCTCGCGCAGCACCACTTCGTCGCGGGCCCGCGATTCCATTTCTGGTGCCACCGGCTGGCCGGCACGGCCGGCTTGCTGCAGCAGCGTGGTCAGGCGCGCCTTGGGCACAGCCTTGCCGTTGACGACGGCGATGTTCTGGGCCTGGGCGGCCAGAGGCAGAAGAACGGCCACGGCGGCCATCACAAGGGTGGACTTGAATTTCATTCGAGGGTCTTTCGGGGGGAGAGTGTCACGGCTCAGGGCGCTTCGCCTGGGGCGCGGGCATCGATCGCCAGCGCGTGTATGCCCTGGGGTATCAGGCTGCGCAGGGCATCATACACAAGGCGATGCCGGCTCACCCTGCTAAGGCCGGTAAAGAGCGGGCTGACGATTTGCACCGACAAATGGCTGCCTTCACGGGCACCGGCGTGGCCGGCGTGGGCGGCGCTGTCGTCGTTGACCCGCAGCGTTTCCGGGGCCAGTTGCTCGCGCAGGCAGGCTTCAACTGCGGCGGCGCTGACGTGGGGTGTGGCCGTGGTCATGAAGCGGTGGTCATCAGGTGTTGGGGCCCTTGCCGTCAACGGCGGCCTCGGCTTCGGGTGGCATTTGCTTGTGCACGTAGAAGCCCTGGCCGATGATGAACAGCAGCGTCAGGCCGGTGGTGCCAAAGACCTTGAAATCGACCCAGGTGGCGGTGGGTACGTTGTAGGCCACCACCAGGTTGAGCACACCCAGAAAGGCAAAGAACGAGATCCAGGCCCCGTTGAGCGTGCGCCAGGCGCTGTCGGGTAATTCCAGTTGCTCGCCAAGCGTGACCTTGAGGATGTTTTTGCCGAACAGCGCCACGCTGCCCCAGTAAATTAGGCCCAGGGCCCAATACACGACGCTGGGCTTCCATTTGATGAAGGTCTCGTTGTGGAACCAGACGGTGAGTCCGCCCAGCACGGTGACCACAGCCAGCGTGATCCACAGCATCATGTCGATCTTCTGTCTGCGCAACTTTTGGATCAGCACAGCCACAAAAGTGGCTGCGATGGCCATCAGCGTGGCCAGCAGCACGGGCGCCTGGTCGGGCGCCACCTGGCCGCCGGACACCAGCATTCCAAAGTGGTCGTTGGCAAAGCTGGCGGCCCAGTCCTTGTGGCCTTCGCCGTACTTGAAGGTGCCGAAGAAAAGTATGAGGGGCAGGAAGTCGAGCAGCAGTTTCATGGGTTGTTGGGACCAACGGCGTCCGCGTCCGGCGCGAAGTGTATCGCTGCCGAATTGATGCAGAAGCGCTCACCTGTGGGCTCGGGGCCGTCGTCGAACACATGGCCCAGGTGCGAGCCGCACTTTGCGCAGCGCACTTCCACGCGCAGCATCCCGTGCGTGCGGTCTTCCACGCGCTCCACACGGCCGTCGTCCACCGCCTGCCAGTAGCTGGGCCAGCCGCAGCCGGCGTCGAACTTGCTGTCGGCGCTGAACAGCACTTCGCCACAGGCCACGCAACGGTAGTGGCCGTCCTTGTCCCAGTGGTTCCAGTACTGGCCGGTGAAGGCGCGCTCGGTGGCGGCCTGGCGGGCCACGGCGAACTGGGCCGGGCTCAGCGCGGCGCGCCACTCGGCCTCGGTCTTGTGCACCGCGTAGCGCGGGTCGTCATGCGGGTGGCGTTTGTCGTTGCTCATGATGAACAGCTCACTGAGAGTTTTTGTGCCCAGTCGGGCGGGAAGGCCGCGTAGGCCTCGCGTTCAGCTTGTTCGTCGTAAGGCCGGCTCAGAACTTTCAGCAACTGCTGGGTTTCGCTGAAGTCGCCCGCCTCGGCGCGCTGGATGGCCGTTTCGGCCAGGTGGTTGCGCAGCACGAACTTGGGGTTGGCCATGCACATGCGCAGAGCGCGTTCGGCGTCCACGCTGGCTTCTTGCCGCAGGCGGGCGCGGTAGCGCGTTTCCCAGGCGTCGTAGGCGGCGCGGTCCAGGATGATGTCGCGCATCGGGGCCGCAGGCTCGTCGCTGGTGCTGCTCACCTTGGCCAGACGCCGCATTGCAATCGTGTAGTCCACCTGGTTGGCGGCCAGCAGGCGCAGAAAGTCATCCACCAACTGCGGATCTTCAGGCTGTGCAGTGGCCAGCCCCAACTTGAGCCGCATCAAGCGCGTCATCTCGGCCGAGAACACCGAGCCATAGCTGGCCAGCGCTGCCTGGATGGCGGCCACATCCTCGTCGTCCCCCTTGCCGGTGCCCACCAACGGCACCAGGGCCTGGGCCAAGGCATGCAGGTTCCAGTACGCCACCTGGGGCTGGCGGGCGAAGGCGTAGCGGCCCTGGGTGTCGGTGTGGTTGCAGATGTGGTGCGGGTCGAAGCTGTCGAGGAAGCCAAAGGGGCCATAGTCGATCGTCAGGCCCAGCAGCGACATGTTGTCGGTGTTCATCACGCCGTGGCAGAAGCCCACCGCTTGCCAATGCGCCAACAGCATGGCGGTGCGCTCTGACACCGCTTGCAGCAGCGCCAGGGCGGGCTGCGCCTCGCTGGCGCACGCGGGGTAGAACTCGGTGATGGCAAAGTCAAGCAACTGCTTCAGCTGCGCATGCCGGCCGTGGTGGCTGAAGTGTTCGAAATGGCCAAAGCGCAGGAAGCTGGGCGCCACGCGTGTGAGCACGGCAGCCGTTTCCACCCGTTCGCGCCGCACAGAAAGGGCCGAACCGGTGAGGCACAGCGCCCGCGTGGTGGGGATGCCCAGGTGGTGCATGGCCTCGGAGCACAGGAACTCGCGGATGGACGAGCGCAGAACTGCCCGGCCGTCGCCCATGCGCGAGTACGGCGTGAGGCCGGCGCCCTTGATCTGCACTTCCACCAGGCCTGAGGGCGTGGTCACCTCACCCAGCAGCAGTGCGCGACCATCGCCCAGCTGACCGGCCCAGGCCCCGAACTGGTGGCCGCTGTACACCGAGGCCAGCGGCCGCATGCCAGGCCACAGCGCGTTGCCGCTGAACACGGCCAGGGCCTCGGGGTTGCGTTGCCACCAGTCGGCGGGCCAACCCAGCAGTTCGGCGCAGGCCGGGCTGTGGGCCACCCAGTGCGGGTCGGGCAGGCCCTGGGCGGGCAGCTCGGTGTGAAAGCCCGCGCCCTGCTCGGCAAAGCGTTGCAGCCACGGGCCCATGGGGGAAAAGGTGTCGACAGGGGCTTGCATGCAGGCAGTTTGGCAGACGGCTTGTCACCTCGGTGACGCAGGGACTTTGACGGGCCATTAGGGCCGATCCGACCATGAAACAGGCGCTGAAATGCCTATGATCGTGGGATTCAAAACCACCACGAAACGGAGACCGCCATGAGCGCATTGATGGGCCAGATGATGCAGATGCCGCTGATGATTTCCTCGTTGATCCAGCATGCCGCGCGGCATTCCGGTTCCACCGAGGTGGTGTCCAAGCGGGTGGAAGGCGACATGCACCGCACCACCTGGGCCGAACTGGAACTGCGCTCGCGCAAGATGGCCCAGGTGTTTGCGCGCCTGGGCTGCCAGCCTGGCGACCGCGTGGCCACGCTGGCCTGGAACGGCTACCGCCATGTGGAGATCTACTACGGCTCGTCGGGCTCGCAATTGGTGGTGCACACCATCAACCCGCGTTTGTTCCCCGAACAGATCGCCTGGATCGCCAATGACGCGGCCGACAGCGTGCTGTGCTTCGACCTCAGCTTTTTGCCGCTGGTGGAGAAGCTCGCCGGCGAGTTGAAGACGGTGAAGCACTTCGTGCTGATGACGGACCGCGCCCACATGCCGGCCAGCACCACGCTGGCCAAGCTGCTGTGCTACGAAGACATGGTGGCGGCCGAGGATGGCGCCTACGCCTGGCCCAGCTTCGACGAGAACACCGCCTGCACCCTCTGCTACACCTCGGGCACCACCGGCAACCCCAAGGGGGCCGTGTACAGCCACCGCTCCACCGTGCTGCACGCCTATGGCGCGGCGTTGCCCGATGCGATGAACTGCTCGTCGCGCGACGTGATCCTGCCCGTGGTGCCCATGTTCCACGTCAACGCCTGGGGCATCCCGTACTCGGCGCCGCTGGTGGGCGCCAAGCTGGTGCTGCCCGGGCCGCACCTGGACGGCAAGTCGATGTTCGAGATGTTCGAGAGCGAGCGTGTCACCTTCTCGGCCGGCGTGCCCACCGTGTGGCTGGGCGTGCTCACCTACATGAAGGCCAACCAGCTGAAGTTCAGCAGCCTGAAGCGCACGGTGATCGGCGGTTCGGCCTGCCCACCGGCCATGATGAAGACGCTGCAGGATGACTTTGGCGTTGAGGTCATCCATGCCTGGGGCATGACCGAGCTCTCGCCGCTGGGCACGCTGTCAAAGTTGACTTCGCGGCAAGACCATCTCTCCAAGGAAGCCCAGCAACGCCTGCTGGAAAAGCAGGGCAGGGTGGTCTATGGCATCGACATGGCCATCATCGACGACGCAGGCAAGAGCCTGCCTTGGGACGGAGTGGCCTCGGGCGATCTGGTGGTGCGCGGCCACTGGGTCATCAGCAGCTATTTCGGCAAGACCGAATCACCCATGGTGACCGTGGACGGCGAGCCCGGTTGGTTCCCCACCGGCGACGTGGCCACCATCGACGCCGACGGCTTCATGCAGATCACCGACCGAAGCAAGGATGTGATCAAGTCGGGCGGCGAGTGGATCAGCTCCATCGACCTGGAAAACATCGCCATGGCGCACCCCGCCGTGCACGAGGCGGCGGCCATTTCCTGCCGTCACCCGAAGTGGGACGAGCGCCCGCTGCTGGTGGTTGTGAAGAAGCCGGGTGCTGAGACGACGGCCGCCGATATCTTGGGCTTTTTCGACGGTCGCATCGCCAAGTGGCAGATCCCCGACGACGTGGTGTTCGTGGACGAACTGCCGCACACGGCCACGGGCAAGCTGCAAAAGCTCAAGTTGCGCGAGATGTTCAAGGACCACAAGCTGCCCACGGCTTGAGGGGCCGTTCGCACGGGCGCCGCATCCGCCTGCGGCGACAATTCCGGCCATGAGCCATATCCTTCAATGGTTGCCGCCGACTGGCCGGCCCGAACAACTGATGCTGCTGCTGCACGGCGTGGGAGCCAATGGCGCCGGCATGCAGCCGCTGGCCGACTGGCTGCGGCGCGAGTTTCCGCAGGCAGCCATCGTGGCGCCCGACGGCTTTGAGCCACTGGATGGAGACCCATCGGGCCGTGCGCGCCAGTGGTTCTCACGCCTGGGCGTGACCGAGGCCAACCGGGCCGCACGCATTGCCGCAGCCTTGCCGCCACTCGCGGCCTGGGTGCAACAGGTGCAACAGGACCTGGAACTCGGCCCTGCCGCCACAGCCCTGGTGGGTTTCTCGCAGGGCGCCATCATGTCGCTGGCGCTGGCACAAGCGCACGATGGCATTGCCGGCCGCGTGCTGGCCTTCGCCGGGCGCTATGCCGAGCTGCCCACGCACGCTCCCGAGCACACCACCCTGCATTTCTTCCACGGCGGTGCTGACGAGGTGGTGCCAGCCCAGCATTCGCGCGATGCCATCCAGCGCCTGGCCGATCTGCATGGCGATGCCACCATCGACATCGCCGAGGGCCTGGGCCACGAGATCAACGCGGCTCTGTTGCAACGCGCGGTGTTCCGGCTGCGCAACCACATTCCCCAGCGCACCTGGGCGGCGGCCCTGGGCCAGGTGCCCGGCTTGGGTGAGCGCCTGCCACGCGGCGGCGAAGACGACGAGATCAACGACTGATGCCGCTGCTCTACCTGCTCTCGCCCGCCAAGTCGCTGGACTACGGAACCCCCGTGGCCGAGGACATTGCCGCCATGGCGACGCGGCCCGAGTTCGTCGCCCCCGCGGCCGAGTTGATCACCGTGCTGCGCCAGAAGACACCCGCGCAGATTGCCACGCTGATGAGCCTGTCGGACACGCTGGCTCAACTCAATGTGGCGCGCTACGCCACCTGGTCCACACGTTTTACCGCCCACAACAGCAAGCCTGCCGCACTGGCCTTTAATGGCGATGTGTACGAAGGCCTGCAAGCCGCCACGCTTGGCAAGGCCGACCTCGCCTGGGCCCAGCAGCATGTGGCCATCCTCTCGGGGCTGTATGGCGTGCTGCGCCCGCTCGATCGCCTGCAGCCCTACCGGCTGGAAATGGGCACCCGCCTGGCCACCGCCACAGCCGCCGACCTCTACGGCTACTGGGGCGACACCCTGGCCGAACACTTCAATGCCCGCCAGGCACGCGACAAGGCGCCGGTGGTCGTCAACCTGGCCTCGCAGGAGTATTCGCGGGCGGCCAAGCGCAAGGTCTTGCGAGCCCGCTGGGTCGATTGCCACTTCGAGGACTGGCATGGCGGGCAGTGGAAGGTCATCAGCTTTCATGCCAAGCGGGCACGCGGTTTGATGGCGCGGTTCGCCATCCAGCGGCGCATCACCCGGCCGCAAGATTTGGTGGCCTTTGACAGCGAGGGCTATGCCTTCGACAAGGCCGAATCCGCACCCGACCGGTTGGTGTTTCGCCGACGCGGCCAGGGCTGACAAAATCAGGCCAGTCCCATTGGTGAGCAGAGTGAACGATGAGCAAGGCCCAATTCGCCCAGCCACAGACGCCGTCGCCTGAACTGCTGTCCTGGGTGGCTTCGCAGTTGCAGGCCGGTTGCCGGCCCGACGACGTGCTGGCCGCCATGCGCAGCAGCGGCTGGCAGGATGCCGTGGGGCTCAAGGCGCTGGAGCAGGGCCATGCGCACCGGCTGGCGGATCAGGCTGCGGCCAGTGCGGACGGGCTTCCAGCTGCCACCCCCGTGCCAGAGCCCGACCTGAAGGCTTCGCCCAGCGCCCTTTGGGCGGGTGACCGTGAGGTGCAGGTGTTGATGAGCCTGGTGCTGCCCCGGGTGGTGGTGTTCGGTAACTTTCTTTCGCACCAGGAGTGCGACGAACTGGTGGCATTGGCCCAGCCGCGCATGGCGCGCTCGGAGACTGTCGTGCACGTCACCGGTGGCAACGAAGTGAACGAGGCCCGCACCAGCGACGGCATGTTCTTCGGCCGTGCCGAGTTGCCGCTGTGCGAGCGCATCGAGAAACGCATCGCGGCTCTGGTGAACTGGCCCGAGGTCAACGGTGAGGGTCTGCAGGTGCTGCACTACAGACCGGGTGCCGAGTACCGCCCGCACCACGACTATTTCGACCCCGCCCAGCCCGGCACGCCCAGCATCGTTGCGGTGGGCGGGCAGCGTGTGGGCACCGTGGTGATGTACCTGAACACGCCCGAGCAGGGCGGGGGCACCACCTTCCCTGAACTGGGCCTGGAGATGGCACCCATCAAGGGCAACGCCGTGTTCTTCAGCTACAACCGACCCCACCCCAGCACCCGCACGCTGCATGGCGGCGCGCCGGTGCTGGCCGGCGAAAAATGGGTCGCCACCAAGTGGCTGCGCGAGCGGCCTTTTGAGTGACGGGGCCTGGGCAGCTCAGAACGCCATGTAGCGGCCGGGTTTGTGGTTCACGGCCAGGGCGAAGTTCATGGCCGCAGCGGCCAACACCGACAGCGCCAGACGCGGGGCGTCGATCCACGGCCAGGCTGAAAGCAGGATCAGCCCATCGATGCCCATTTGCACCGCACCGGCTCGCCAGCCAAAGCGCTCTTGCAGCCACAGCACCAAGACATTCAGGCCGCCCAGGCTGGCACGGTGGCGGAACAGGATGATGAAACCCGCCCCCACAAGCAGGCCGCCACCGATGGCGGCGAACCAGGGCGCCACCGATTGCAGCGCCAGCCAATGCGGCATCGCCTCGCTCAGGAACGAGAGCAGTGTCACGGCGGCCAGCGTCTTGAGCGTGAAGCGTGCGCCCATGCGGCGCCAGGCCAGTGCGTAGAAGGGCAGGTTCACCACGAACAGCAGCGCACCAAATGGCCAGCCGGTGGCGTAGTGCGCCAGAAAGGCGATGCCCACGGTGCCGCCGGTAACCAAGCCGGCCTGGCGGAACAGCAGCAAGCCCAGGCCCACGAACAAGGTGCCGGTGACGAGTGCCTGCGCGTCGTCGAAGAGCGAGTGACGCAGAACGCCGGGCTCGGTGACGGCTTCGGGGTTCACTCCACGATACCCGCCATGAAGAACTTGATCAGGCCCTTGGCGGCGAAGCCGAGCAGGCCCACGCCCAGACCCAGGAACAGCACGAAGGTGCCGAACTTGCCAGCCTTCGATTCCCGCGCCAGTTGGATGATGATGAACACCATGTACAGCATGAAGGCCGTGACGCCGAAGCTCAGGCCGAACCACGCAATTTGCTCTTCGGTGTAGCCAAACATCAGCTGCGCTCCGGCAAGCGGGATGTGTCCACCAGGTCGCGGTAGGCGTGCCAACTGGCGTGTGAGAGCACCGGTAGGGCCACCACCAGGCCCAGCATGACGGTGAGCATGCCCAGGCCGGTGAGCCCCAGCAGCAAGCCAGCCCACAGGGCCATGGCAGCGGGCTGCTCCAGCACCGTGCGCCAACTGATGAACACGGCCGCCAGCACGCTCACCTGGCGGTCGAGAAGCAGGGGCAGGGCGACCACGGTGGATGCGAACACAGGCGCGGCCAGCACGGCGCCCAGCGCCAACCAGATCTCGAACAGATGGCCTTCCTTGGCCAGCACCACGTGCCTCAGGAAATCGACGGGCGAGTGGATCAGGCCATGGCCCATGCTGGTGATCAGCGAGGCCGAGGTCAGCACCCAGCCCGTGCCGGCCAGCATCAGCAACAGGCCGAAGGTGACGAGGCGACGGTCGTTGGGTTTCCAGGCCGCCAGTGCGGTACCCAGGTTGGCAGGCTCACCGCGCTCCAGCGCTCGGCTCACGGCATACAGGCCCGTGGCCAGGATGGGCGCCACCAGCAGAAAGCCCGAGAAGGCGCCTGCCAGCAGCCAGAAGTGATCGCGCGCGGCCACGAACAGGGCACCACCAAACACCGCAAGCGCCAGGCCATGCAGCAGACCGGGTACCGGGCATTTCATCAGGTCAGCCCAGCCCCGGGCCAGCCAGCCCAGGGGGCGCAAGGTGGGCACCTGGCGCACGCCGAAGCTGCGAGATTCCTGCAAGGCCTTCTCGGCCATTCGATTCGACATGGTTTGCCATCCTGACAGGCTGTGGGGGCGGTGGGCTTGACGCATGGCAAGCCCCGCCAGGGCCGCCATGATGCCTTGTCCATCACAAGGTTCAAGCCACCGGCTTTCAGCCGGTCAGCTTTAGGGAGCGACGACAGGCTCGTCAGCGCACCTGCCCAGGGGGCAGGCTGCTCGCGGGAATCAGGGCACTGCGCCGAAGCTGACCGCTCAGCAGCTGCGACTCGCCTCTGGTTGCAGCTCGTCTCAATCAGTGTTGTTCTTTTGGCCCGGAGTGGCCTTGGCGCTGGTGTTGCCGACGGGCCGCCCTCGCTTGGCCAAGGCTTCGCGCAGCAGGTACTCCACCTGGGCATTGGCGCTGCGTAGCTCCTGCGCCGCCATGCGCTCGATCTCGGCCCACAGTTCGGGGTCGATGCGCAGGGGGTAGCTTTTCTTGCCGGGGCTGGCCATGGCTCTGGGTGTGGGGCTATCGGCGGCGACCGAAGTGAAGCAGCAGCCAGACAGTCAGCCCGGCCGTGACAACTCCAAAGCTCAACAACGCGGTGTGCATCACGCTTGAGTTCAATGCCGGTGGTTGAAGCGCCTGCGCCTGGAGGGTCAACGCGTAAACCGAGGTCAGAAAGGCCGCCAGGGCCAAGGCGAACAATTTGAACCAGGTGCACAGAAAGGCTCGCGTGGCGGGCTCGCGCTCGGGCGACACCCAATGGTCTTTGTTGGGCAGGTCGATCAGGCTGGTGGGCAGGCGCTGAATCAGCGCAGGCAAAGCCGTGCCCAGAAGCAGAGGCAGGGCCAGAACCATGGACATCACCCACAAGAACTCGCCCCGAGATGCGTGCCCTTCAACCTGGCCAGCAGCATTGAAATGCGATGCCAATGGGTCGGGAAGCGACTGCGCCGTTACCCACAGCAGCAACAGGGGCGAAACCAGCAACAGCAGCACCAGGGCGTCGATCAGACGGCGATTCATGGTGTGTCTCGCGTCAGGGTTGCGTGGACGAGTGCTTGTTCTCGCTCAGCCTGCGGTCGCGTGGTGGCTGCTGCAGGCCAGGCGGGTCGGCACGGAACCACAGCCATGCGGAATCGCGGGCGCCATGGCGCAGCAGCCACTGACCCATGCTGCCCAAGGCCCAGGCCAGCAGGGCCACGACCAGGGCCACGGACACGGTCCAAACCGCAGCCCACCCCAAAGCGTCTGCTACCGACAGTTGTGGTGCAAGCTGATGGGCCACCCAGAGCGCCAGAGCGCCAAGGGCCAGCACGGCTGTCAAAATGCGCAAGCCAAGATAGGGCATGACGGCCCCTCAGTTGTACAGCGTGCCAGTGTTGATGATGGGCTGGGCGTCCTTGTCCGAGCACAGCACCACCAGCAGGTTGCTCACCATGGCCGCCTTGCGCTCGTCGTCCAGTTCCACGATGGACCGCTCGGACAGACCCTTGAGTGCACTCTCGACCATGGTCACCGCACCCAGGACGATCTTGCTGCGCGCGCTGATGATGGCTTCGGCCTGCTGGCGGCGCAGCATCACCTGGGCGATCTCGGGTGCATAGGCGAGGTGGGTGAGCTTGGCGTCGCGCACCTCTACGCCGGCGGCGGCAAACCGCTCCTGCAACTCGGCCATCAAGGCCTGGCCCACTTCGTCGATGCTGCCGCGCAGCGTTGGCTCGGCGGCGGCGCCCATCGCCTCGGCGTCGCCACTGTCGTAGGCGTAGCGCGATGCCATGTGGCGCAGCGCAGTTTCGGCCTGCACGCCCACGTAGCGCTCGTAGTCGTCCACCTCGTAGACGGCCTGTGCCGTGTCGTCCACCTGCCAGACCACGGCGGCAGCGATCTCCACTGGGTTACCGCGCTTGTCGTTGACCTTCAGCGTGGGCATGTTGAGGTTGCGCGCGCGCAGCGAGAGCGTGCGTTTGACCAGCAGCGGGTTGGCCCAGCGCAGGCCCTCGGAGCGGTCGGTGCCACGGTAGGCGCCGAAAAGGCTCAGGATCGCGGCGGTGTTGGGCTGCAACATGTACAGGCCGGCCAGCACCACGGCGCCCGACACGATCAGGGCCACGCTGATGAGCAGGCCGCCCAGCCCCGGCAAGGCCATGCGCCACAGCAACAACACGCCCAGCAAGATCAACATGCAGCCGACGGCGACCATGTTGTAGCCATTGGCCGACGCATAAGGGCGCTCTTCGCGGATTTGCCTTGCCATGGGGTCTCCCGTTGAAATCAAAGTGATATCACTTTAGTCCTGTGGCAAAGCCGCGTCAACGGTCGCACCCGAAGGCCAGCACAGTTGCAGCAAGCCAGCAGGCCGTCGCTGCGGGCACGCACGAGCGGCTGTGCCCCGTGGGGGATTTGTCACGCTGCAGCAACCGCTGCGGGCGAGACGTTGAGCGGCTTTTTGTGTTGGAATTGCTGCTCCCATTGCACACGGACCCCATGGTGACCAGCGTCGAACAACCCCCCCGCCGCGCAGAGCGCTTTGCCATGCTGGTGAGCCGAGTGGGGCTGGGCTCGGCGGGCATGTTCCAGGCGGCGGTGGCCCTGATGGTGGCCGTGGGTGTGGCGGCGTTGCTGGTGCTGCTGGACGGTGCCAGTTGGGGCACGGCCCTGTTGGCCGGCGTGCTGGCGTTGTTGCCGGCTTTGGTGGTGGGCGTGCTGGCACTGCACCTGGCAAAGGCCCTGGCCGAATCCACGCGGCAGAAGCAGTCGCTGATGATGGACGACGAACTCACCGGCGTGAACAACCGACGCCAGTTTCTGCGCGTGGCCGACCGTGAGTGGTCGCGTTGCCGGCGTTACGGCGATGACGGCGCGATGCTGCTGATCGACATCGACCACCTGCGTCGCATCAACGACAACCTGGGCATACGCTGCGGCGACGCCATCTTGCTGGAGGTGACACGGCGGGTCTCCGCCACGCTGCGCCAGTCCGACGTGCTGGGCCGCTTTGGTGGGGCCGAGTTGGCGGTGTTTCTCTCGCACACCGACCCGCTGGGCGCGCTGGACGCGGCCGAGCGCATACGCCAGCAGGTGGCGGCCTCGCCCTTCCGCTGGGAGCAGGCGCACGTGGTGGTGACGGTGAGCGTGGGTGTGGCCCAGGTGCACATGGGCCAGACGGCGATGGATTCGCTGATCCAGGAGAGCGAAGCCGCGCTCAAGATCGCCAAGGAGGCGGGCCGCAACTGCGTGCGCACCTCCAGCATCGTGCCGCGCAACAGCAACGGCGAGAACGCGCCCGTCACGCGGCCCTGAGCCCTCTGGCCAGCGCCTTCAGGCGGGCACCTTGTAGTTGTCAGGGCCTACCAGGTCGATGCCGCATTCGAGGTTGCGGGCCCACTCGATGAACTCCTTCACCGCACCGTCCATCAGAGGTGCGCCATGCTCCGGCACCATCATGTCGATGGGCAGCGTGCTCACCATGTCAGCCCACAGGCGCAGCACCTTGTTCGAGCTCATGTAGCGACGGTGGAAGGGCTCCATCTCGCTCATCACGGTGGCCAGCTTGGTCACCGGTTGCTTGGCCTTCTCGCCACCAATGATGGACACACCCAGGTCGCCTGAGAACAGGATGCGGCTGACCGGGTCGTAGAACTGGAAGTTGCCTTCGGCGTGCAGAAAGTGTGCGGGCAGGGCCCACAGTTCGCTGCGCCCCAGGGGGATGCGCATGCCAGCGTCGGCCATGCCCACGATGCGACCCGTGGTCTTGCCGGGCTTGCAGAAGTGGGGCACAAAGCGCTCCCAGACCTTGGAGACATAGACCTTGGCCTGGGTGGAGGTGGTCCAGCGGTCGAGCGAGGCAATGATGTCAGGGTCGGCATGTGAGGCCAGGATGGCCTCAAGCTTGTGCGGCGGAAAGTGCCGCGTCATGTTCAGGTACAGCTCGCTGTAGGCCAGGTTGCCACCGGGGTCGATGATGGCGCCGGTGGTTTCGTCAATCACCAGAAACTGGTTTGACTGCACGGCTTCGCCCAGGTCGTCGGCCGCAATATCGGTGAACATCAGGCATTTGTGGCCGTTCTGGTTGTACAGGGTGACGGGCATAGAGTTACTGCTTTTCCATTGGTTGAAACGAAGGCGCACCCGGGCATGGCCCGGAGGCACCTGCGTGAACCCAGGCGAGTGCCGCTTGCGCGGCATCCACCTTGTCCACAACGACTGAAATTCTGGTTGTCATGCTACGCAGCCAGGTCAGTTGCCGCTTGGCCAACTGTCTTGTGGCCTCCACGCCGCGAATGGCGACTGTGGACCTCATGGCGTCTCCTTGCAAGCCCAGGGCCAAGGCCTCCCAGGCTTGCCGGTAGCCCACGCAGCGCATCGCTGGCAGGTTGGGATGCAGGTCGGGGCGGGTCATCAGCATGCGCACTTCATCCAGCAAGCCTTGTACCAGCATTTTTTCAAAGCGCTCGGCGATGCGTGCGTGCAGCCAGGCCCGATCGCTGGGCTCCAGCGCGATCAGCAGCGGTTCTTCGTCGGCAGGCTCACGGTGTTGCGCGCGGGTGAAAAAGCTGGACAGCGGCTGGCCGGTGAGGCGCCACACCTCCAGGGCGCGCTGCACGCGCTGCGAGTCGTTGGGGGCCAAGCGGGCGGCGGTGGCGGGGTCGACTGCCGCCAGCCGGGCATGCATGGCTGGCCAGCCCAGTGCCGCAGCCTCGGCATCCAGCGCGGCGCGCACTTGTGGATCGGCCTGGGGCAGGGCGTCGATGCCATCCATCAGCGCCTTGAAGTACAGCATGGTGCCGCCCACCAGCAGCGGCATGCGGCCACGTTGCCGTATCTCGGTGATCAACCGGCGGGCGTCCTGCACGAAGCGCGCGGCCGAGTACGACTCGGCCGGGTCGATGATGTCAATCAGGTGGTGAGGTACAGCGGCCAGCTCGGTAGCGCTGGGCTTGGCGGTGCCGATGTCCATGCCCCGGTAGACCAGGGCCGAATCGACGCTGATGATCTCCACCGGCAGTTCGCGCGCGATGGCCAACGCCACAGCGGTCTTGCCCGAGGCGGTGGGGCCGGCCAGGCCTATCCACGGGGGGCTCTGGGTGACCATGGCTCAGGCCGGCCGGGGTGCGAGGTGTTCACCGTCGCGTTGCACCAGGGTCCAGGCCACCGCGGTGGTGGCCACGGCGGCCGTGAACACGCCGATGGACAGCATCTTCAGCGAGCCGTCCATGGCCTGCCCCATCCACAAGCCCACACCAAAGGCCGTGAGCGAGAGCATGAAGCCGGCCAGGGCCGACGCTGTGCCGGCCATGCGCGGGAAGGGGCCGACCGCGCCCGATTGCCCGCAAGGCTGGTGAATGCCATGTCCAAACGAGTACAGCCAATGTGCTAGCAGCACCGGTGCCACATGGCGCACATCGGCCAGGCCCAGCACCAGCATCAGGCTGCCACCAGCCAGCGTGAAGGCCCCGCCGATGCGCACCGTGCCAGCCAGACCCAGCCGGGGCAGCCAGCGCCGGCACAAGAACGTGCCCACCAGGTACGACACCGAGGCCGAGGCCATGGCCAGGCCATAACCCCAGGGCGGCACGCCCAGCGGCCCGGTGTAGACGAATGAAGAACCCGCCAGCAGCACGAACAAGCCGGCATAGGTGAAGGTGACCAGGGTTGCCCAGGCCCGGAACGTGGCGTTGCCCAGCACGGTGCGGAAGTTGGCCAGCAGCGGGCCCAGCGCCAGCGCGTGCGGGTTCAGCGAGCGCGCGGTTTCGGGCACCTTGAGGGCGATGAACAGGCCCATGGCGGCGCCCGAGGCGCTGACCACGCCCAGCGCGGCCCGCCAACCGGCCCAGCCCGCCACCAGGCCGCCCACGGTGGGCGCTAGCATGGCAATGACGCCCAGGCCCGAGAGCCCGCGCGACATCACGTGCGCGCCCTGGTGCGGCTCGTACAGGTCGCGCACCATGGCCCGGGCACACACCACCGAGGCGGCCATGCCCACGCCTTGCACCGCCCGCATGGCGATCAGCACTGTGATGTCGGGCGCCAGCGTGGCCAACACGCTGGCCAGCGTGTACAGGCCCAGGCCGCCCAGCAGCACCGGCCGGCGGCCGAAACGATCAGACACCGGCCCCATAGTCAGCTGGCCAAAGCCGAAGGCCAGCAGCAGCACCGACATGGTCAGTTGCACGCCGGCCATGGGCGCGTGCAGGTCACGCGCCAGCAACGGCAGTGCGGGCAGGTACAGGTCGGTGGTGATGGGTTGGATGCCCATCAGCAGCGCCAGGGCCACCACCACCACCGCCGGCGACATGGCGGGCATGCCGCCCTTGCCCGGATCAGAACCGCTCATCGTCACGCAGGAAGCGCCATTGGCCTGCCGGCAGCTTGCCCAGCACCACGCTGCCGATGCGCACGCGCTTCAGGCCGGTGACGGTCAGGCCCACCAGCTCGCACATGCGGCGAATCTGGCGCTTGCGGCCCTCGCGCAGCACGAAGCGCAACTGGTCCTCGTTGGCCCAGCTCACCTTGGCGGGCTTGAGCAGCTTGTCGTCCAGCATCAGGCCGTGGTTCAGCAGCCTCAGGTCTTCTTCGGGGAACGGCCCTTCACGGTTGAAGGTGACGCGCACCAGGTACTCCTTCTCCACGTCCGAGTCTTCGCCAATCAGATGGCGGGCGATGCGGCCATCCTGCGTGAGTACCAGCAGGCCGGTGGAGTCGATGTCCAGCCGCCCGGCCGGTGCCAGGCCGCGCGCGTGGCCGGGGTGGAACGGCTTGCGCGAGGGGTCTTCGTCCCAGTGGTTGGCAGCGGTCACCAGCACGCTGGCGGGCTCGTAGCCGTCCTCGGCCTGGCCCGAGACATAGCCGATGGGCTTGTGAACCAGGATGGTGACGCGCTTGGCCTGCTGGCTGTGGGCAGCCTCGTCCACCTCGATGCGGGCTTCGGGCAGCACACGCTGGCCCAGCACGGCCATCTCGCCGTCCACCTTGACCCAGCCAGCGGCGATCCAGTCGTCGGCCTCTCGGCGCGAGGCCAGGCCGCGGTCGGACAGCACCTTCGAGAGGCGGATGCCGTCCTCGGGCCGCGAGTTTTGCGGCTTCACCATGGGTGGGCGTGGCGGTGCATCGGCGGCGGCGATGCGCCGCATCGGGCCACCGGCCGGCGGCGCGGGGCGGGTGTCGCGGCGGTCATCGCGCCGATCGTCTCGGTAAGGCGCCGGGTGGGCGGGGCCACGCTCGGGGCGCTGCTCAAAGCCACCACGTTCGGGGCCACGCGGGCCCTCATTTCGGCGGGTGTCGGCCGGCGGACGGCGGTCATCGGGCCGCTGGCGCGGGCCATCCTGGCGCATGGGTGGTCGGCCTTCGCTGCGGAACTCGGGTGGGCGGTCGCCGCCTTCAGGCCGGGGCGGGCGGGGGCGGGGGCGGTCGTCGCCACGGCGGGCATCCGGGCGGCTGCGGTCGTCACGGCGCGGGCCTTCGTCGCGGGGGCCACGGTCGGGACCGCTGCCACGGTGCGGGCTACCCCGGCCACTGGGCGCGGCATAGCTCACAGGCACGTTGTGCTTGGCGGCGGCAGGCGGCTCGGTGGCCGGGGCAGCGTTGTCGCCGGTGCGCTCTGGCAGGGCGCGCTTGGGCGTGCGCTTGATGTCGCGTTCAGAACGCATGCAAATCCTTCACTGGGGCCGCTGGGCAAACTGCGCAGTCAACCGAAGGGCGTGATTGTCACCGCTGAGGGCGTGATGTTCTGCGCTCGGGTGTTTGTTAAGGCACAAAAGAAGCGCCGGCGTGAAAGCTCTGCCAAGCGTGAATTCGATTGCAGCGGCGCCCCGGCGGGCAGGCACCACTCAGCGCCCGCGCAAGAACAAGGTGTCGAGTTCCTTCATCGTCACCTGCCGCCAGGTGGGCCGACCGTGGTTGCACTGGTCGGCACGCGCCGTGGCCTCCATCTGGCGCAACAGAGCATTCATTTCTTCCAGCGAGAGGCGGCGGTTGGCGCGCACCGCGCCATGGCAAGCCATGGTGGCCAGGATGTCGTCGCGCGCCCGCACGATCAGCCGGCCGGCATCGGCCTGTTCTGTTTCGGCCAGCTCGTGCAGCACGGAGCGGGCCAGCTCCACGGGGTCGGCGTCGGGCAGGGCGGCGGGGCGGGCGCGCACGGCCAGGCGGCCTGGGCCCAGTGCCGAGATGTCCAGCCCCAGGGTCAGCAGATCGGCATGGCGGGTCTCGGCCGTGGCCACTTCGGCCAGCGTGGCGGCGAAGGTGGCGGGGATCAGCAGCGGCTGCGAGGCCAGCGTGGTGGCCTGGTTGGCAGCGGCCTTGAGCCGCTCGTAGACGATGCGCTCGTGCGCGGCGTGCATGTCCACCACCACCAGGCCCTGGGCGTTCTCGGCCAGCACGTAAACGCCGGCGAGCTGGCCCAGGGCGCGGCCCAGGGGCCAGTCTTGTCCGGTTGTTGCGGGCTCGGTGGCAGGCAGTGGCGCGGCTGCCGGTGCCGAGGCCGAGGCCGACCAGCGCCCCGGTGCTTCCTGCGCTGCGGAGGCCGATGCGGGCTGACCCGGTTCGGGCCGGTACAGCGTGGCCAGGTCGGCCAGGCTCAGCTTCTGCTGGTTGGCCGAGGGCGGCAAGCCTGCGAACCGGAAGCCACCACCGGAATGGGGCTCATCGCCAGCGCGCGGCTGCGGTGCCCGCCACTCTGACGCCGGCGTGGCTGCCGAGGCCAACGGCGCCGCACCGCCCAGCACCGACAGCACCGATTCCACCGCCTTGCGCACCGCGCCATAGGCCTCGCCAGAGTCGCGAAAGCGCACCTCGATCTTGGTCGGGTGCACGTTCACGTCGACGCGTGTCGGGTCAATGTCCACGAACAGCACATAGGCCGGCTGGCGTTGCCCATGCAGCACGTCTTCGTACGCGCTGCGCACCGCGTGCGTCAGCACCTTGTCGCGCACATAGCGGCCGTTCACATAGGCGTACTGCTGGTCGGTGCGGGCACGTGCAGCCTCGGGCAGGCCGATGCGGCCCTGCACGCGCATGGGCCCGACCTGCACGTCCACCGCGCGGCTCATGCTGACGAAATCGGCCCCCAGCACATCGGCCATGCGCTGCTCGTGCACGGCGCGGCGCCATTGCTGGGTGAGCTTGCCTTCGTGCCATACGGCAAAGCCCACGTCGGGCCGGGCCAGGGCGTGGCGCTTCACGGCCTCCACCGCATGGGCCAGCTCGGTGGTGTCTGATTTGAGGAACTTGCGCCGCGCCGGGGTGCTGAAGAACAGCTCGCGCACCTCGATGCTGGTGCCCACGGCCCGTGGCGCCGGGGCCAGCTCGCCGCTGCGCGCATCGAGCCGCTGGGCATGGGCCGCGTCGTGCGTGCGGCTCAGCACGCTCATGTCCGACACCGAGGCGATGGCCGCCAGCGCCTCGCCGCGAAAACCCATGGTCACCACGCCTTCAAGTTCTTCCAGCGAGCGGATCTTGCTGGTGGCGTGGCGCTTGAGGGCCAGCGGCAACTCCTCGGGCGTGATGCCGCCGCCGTCGTCTTCCACCAGGATGGCGCGCACGCCACCGGCCATCAGCCGCACGGTGACCAGCGTGGCGCCGGCGTCCAGCGCGTTGTCCACCAATTCGCGCACGACAGAGGCCGGGCGCTCCACCACCTCACCTGCGGCAATCTGGCTCACCAGTTCATCGGGCAGTTCGCGTATCGGGCGGCGGGGTGCTGGCGGGACGGGCGTGGTCATCGCGACGATTGTAGGGAGCGCCCTCGGGGTGTCACGGGCCACGGGGATAATCGGCCCCCATGGAATTCATCGCCTTTCTGATCGACTTCGTCATCCACGTTGACAAGCACCTCGCCACCTTCGTGCTGAACTACGGCACCTGGGTCTATGCCCTGCTGTTCCTCATCATCTTCGTCGAAACAGGCGTGGTGGTGATGCCCTTTCTGCCGGGCGACTCTCTGCTGTTCGTGGTGGGCACCATGTGTGGCACGGGCCTGCTCGATCTCACCACCGCCATCACCTTGATGCTGGTGGCGGCCATCGCCGGCAACCAGAGCAACTACACCATCGGTCGCTACTTCGGCCCCAAGGTCTTTCAGTGGGAGGACTCGCGCTACTTCAACAAGAAGGCCTTCATGCAGGCGCACGAGTTCTACGAGCGCTATGGCGGCATCACCATCGTGGCGGCGCGCTTCATGCCGTTCCTGCGCACCTTTGCACCGTTCGTCGCTGGCGTGGCACAGATGACGCGCAGCAAGTTCAGCTTCTATGACGTCACCGGCGGCGTGCTGTGGGTGGTGGGCGTGACCTTGGCGGGCTACTTCTTTGGCAACATCGAATGGGTCAAGCACAACCTGGAGAAAATCATCTGGGCCATGCTGTTGCTGCCGGGTCTGCTGGCCATTTTTGGCGCCTGGAAGGCCAGGCGCAGCGCCGCCAGCGGGCCGACCGCTGGTTGATGCTGATGGCGCTGGCCGGTGACAGTCTGTTCACGGGTCGGCACAAATCAAAGGCGCCTCGCTGGCGCTGCCAACCCGGTCAGGCCGTGCAAAGCGGCATTGGCAGTGGGGTCGCCGGGGAGGCCGCCGCCTGTGGATGGGTTGCCGACTCAGGGTTCACCACAGGGCCTTGGGAACACCGATTGCTACTGATTGATGATGCGATCTGCTGAACCCCCGTCCCCCGACACCCCCCATCACCCCGCGCGGGTGGTGAGCGTGCAAGCCCCAGGCCGCTTGCACCTGGGCTTTCTGGACCCCGCCGCCACGCTGGGCCGGCGCTTTGGCAGCCTGGGCCTGGTGGTGGAGGACTGGCACACGCGGGTGGAGCTTTCCGCTGCCACCGGCCCCACCGACGAGCTCAGCGCCGCCACGCCTGAGGCCCAGGCCGAGGGCGAGCGCGCCATGGCGCATCTGCAGGCCATGAAGCTGCGCACCGGCCAGCCGGCGCCGCTGCGCCTGCAGCTGGCGCACACCTTGCCGGCCCATGCCGGGCTGGGCTCGGGCACGCAGCTGGCGCTGGCCGTGGGCCGAGCCTTTGCCCGCTGGCATGGCCTGCAGCTCTCCAGCGCCACGCTGGCCCATGGCCTGGGGCGCGGCCTGCGCTCGGGCATCGGAATCGCAGGCTTTGACCACGGCGGCCTGCTGCTTGATGGCGGCCCCAGCCCTGACGGCGCGCCGGCACCCATCCTCTCTCGCCTGGCGGTGCCAGCGGCCTGGCGGGTGCTGATGGCGATGGACCCGGCGAGGCGCGGCCTCTCGGGTGCCGAAGAGCGCGCCGCACTGGCGCGCCTGAAGCCGCTCAGCCAGGCTGAGTCAGCCGACCTGTGCCACCAGGCCTTGATGCAGGTGCTGCCCGGTGCGGCCAACAACGACTTCGCGGCTTTCGCCTCTGGCGTGAGCCAGATCCAGACCCTGCTGGGCGAGCACTTCGCCCCGGCGCAAGACGGCGAGCCCTACACCAGCCCCGCCGTGGGCCGCTTGATGCGCTGGCTGGCGGCCAGCGCCCAGTCGGTGGCGGGCGCGCCGGCGGCGGTGGGCCAAAGCTCCTGGGGCCCCACGGCCTTCGCCATCGTGCCCACGGCCGAGCATGCGCAGCGCCTGGTGTTGGCCGCCAAGGCAGCGGGCCAGGTGGCCGATGGCCTGCTGCTCAGCGTGGTGGCGCCGCGCAACGTGGGTGCGCTGGTGGCCGATTCACGCCAGCCCGAGCCCGCACGTGGCCACGCCAGCGCCGAAAGCCTGTGGCGCTGGGCCCAGCCGGGCAGCACGCCCTGGCGCACGCACTGATCCCAACCTTCAATTTCTTGAGTTCACACATGGAACGTCCCACCATCCTCCACATGTTCACGCCGGGCAAGCAGATGAGCCCGTTCGACGTCAACATGGCCGCCGACGCCGGCTACGACATGCTGCCGCCCTACTGCGAAGTGGGCCTGGACAGCGTTGCCGCGCTCACCCAAGACGCCATCTTTTCGCGCAGCCCCAAGGGCCTGGCACGCACGGCCATCTTCATCGGCGGGCGCGACGCGCTGCTGGCCGCCGACATGCTGGAAAAAGCCCGCAAGGCCATGGTGCCGCCGTTCGCCGTCTCGCTGATGGCCGACCCCAGCGGTTCGTACACCACCGCCGCCGCCATGGTGGCCTGTGTCGAGGCGGCATTGAGAAAGCACCACGGCTGCGGGCTGCAAGGCCAGCGCGTGGTCATCCTCGGTGGCATGGGCCCGGTGGGCCGCATTGCCGGCGTGCTGGCGGCCACGGCGGGAGCACAGGTGAGCTTGTCCAGCCGCAACGGCATCGACATCGCCGAAGAGGCGGCCCAGCAAACGGGCCAGCGCTTTGGCGTCACCTTGCACGGCCTGTCGGGCGGCGACCGCGCTGCCGTGCGCACCTCCATCGCCGAGGCCGACGTGCTGCTGGCCTGTGCGGCCGCCGGCGTGCAGGTGGTGTCCAAGGAAGACCTGGCCTTTGCCACGCACCTGAAGGTGGCCGCCGACGTGAACGCCGTGCCGCCAGAGGGCATTGCCGGCGTGGGCGTGATGGACAACGCCGCGCCGCTGGCCGGCACCAGCGCGGTGGGCATCGGTGCGCTGGCCGTGGGCAACGTGAAGTACCAGACCCAGCAGAAGCTGCTGCTGCAGATGATCAAGGCCGACAAGCCCGTGGTGTTGAGCTTCCTTGACGCCTTCGAGGTGGCGCGCCAGCACCTGGCCGCATCCGGCGGCTGAACGTGATGCCCCTGCGCTCACGTTGTTCGCTGCCCCCAGGGCACCTCAGGGGCCACTTCGCGACCCTTGGGGCTTCAGTCCCTTTGGGGCGGTCCGGCAGGGACTGAATCCATGGCCCGCATCGCCGTGGCCGCGCTGTCGGCCCGCGCGCTGGCCGAGGCCGCGCAGCGCGACGGCCACGAGGTGCTGGCGCTGGACCTGTTTGGCGACCGCGACACACGGGCCGCCGCCAGCCTGGGTTGGGCGGGCGTCGGTGACGGCAAGGCACTGCGCATGGATGCCGAGCGCTTGCTGGCTGCACTGCGTAGCGCAGCGAGGCAGGGCGTACAGGGCTGGGTCTATGGCAGCGGGTTCGATGGCCTGCCCGACCTGCTGGCGGCGGGCGCGGCCGTGCTGCCGCTGTGGGGGGCCACGCCCACCTCGGTGGCCGCAGTGCGCGACCCGCAGCGCTTCTTTGCGGCCCTGCAGGGCTATGGCATTGCCCACCCCGCCGTGCGCTACCGCCGGCCCGAATGGCCCGAAGGCTGGCTGCGCAAGGACGCCCACGCCTGTGGTGGCTGGCATGTGCGGCCGGCCCAGGTGGACGACACCGATCCGCCCGCGCCTGGTCAGTACTGGCAATGCGAGGTGCCGGGCCAGCCCATGTCCGTGACCCTGCTGGCCAATGGCCAGCGGGCGCAGGTGCTGGGCGTGAACACGCAACAGACCCGCTCCTGGCATGGCCGCCCGCATGTCTTCGTGGGCGTGGCCGGCCCTTTGGCGCTGCCAGGCCGCACTGGCACGGCGCTGCAGGGCATTGCCAACTGTCTGGCAAACCACTTCGGGTTGCGCGGCCTGTGCGGGGTGGATTTCCTGCTGCAAGGCGAAGACATCCTGGTGCTGGAACTCAACCCCCGGCCGCCCGCCAGCGTGTCGATGTATGGCCAGGCGGGCGGCTTGTTCGACGCCCATCTCGCGGCCTGCCAGCACGGGCACTTGCCGCTGGGCGACGCGGCCCAGGCGCTGAGCGGCGGCGGTCAGGCGCATGCGCAGCGCTACGTGCTGGCCCGTCGCACGCTGCCATTGAACGCGCAGCGCCTGGCCCTGCTGGCCACCTGGCCCGGCGTGCATGATGTGCCGAACGCAGCAGTGAATCTGAACGCCGGCGACCCGGTATGCACCCTCGGCGCCAAGGGCGCCGAAGCGCAGGCCCTGAGCGAGCATTTGCAGCATGCCAGTCAAGAATTGTTGAACGCATTGGAGAGCACCCCATGAGCACCACTCCCCACGAAGCCGCCTGGGCTTCATCCCCCTTGAGCGTGAACACGCTGGCCGCGCCGCTGGTGCAGGCCCTGCTGCGTGATGCCGATGTGCTGGGTGTGCGTGTGCAGCGCGACGCCAGCGGGGTGTGCATCGTCGATGCCGGCATCGAGGCGCCCGGCAGCGTGGCCGCCGGCACCTTGATCGGCGAGATCTGCATGGGCGGCCTGGGCCGCGTGCGCCTGGCCTGCGACGGCCGTGCCGACTGGCCCGACTGGCTGGAGGTGCACAGCGCCCAGCCCGTGCTTGCCTGCCTGGGCAGCCAGTACGCGGGCTGGAGTCTGGCCGCCAGCAAGGAAGAAACCGGTGGCAAGAAATTCTTCTCGCTGGGCTCGGGCCCGGCGCGCGCGCTGGCCGGCAAGGAGGCCTTGTTCACCGAGCTGGGCTACCGAGACAAATCCGCCAGTGGCGTCATCGTGCTGGAGGTGGACCGCGTGCCCCCGACCGTGGTGGTGCAAAAAGTGCTGCGCGACTGCGGCCTGCAGCCTGAGCAACTCACCATCATCCTCACCCCCACCAGCAGCCTGGCCGGCACCACCCAGGTGGTGGCGCGGGTGCTGGAGGTGGCGCTGCACAAGGCCCATGAATGCGGCTTTGCGTTGGCTGACATCGCCGACGGCAGTGCCCGCGCGCCTCTGCCATCGCCCACGGCCGATGGCGTGCAGGCCATGGGCCGCACCAATGACGCCATCCTCTACGGTGGCACGGTGCGCTTGAGCGTGCGCGGCACGGCCGAGGCCGCGCTGGACCTGGCCAAGCGCCTGCCCAGTCACAACTCCAAAGACTACGGGCGTGGCTTCGCCGACATCTTCCAGGCCGTGGAATACGACTTCTACAAGATCGACCCGGCGCTGTTCGCCCCGGCCGAGGTGTACGTGAGCCATTTGCCCAGTGGCCAGACCTGGCATGCCGGCAAGCTCAACATGCCACTGCTGCTGGGCCTGTGGTGCAGCGAGGCATGACATGACCCAGCTGCGCGTGGCCATCATGGCCGACGAGACCGGCTGGCACACCCGCCAGTTGCAGGCGGCCCTGCGCGCGCGCGGCGCGGTGGGCCGCTGTGTGGATCTGGAAGACTGCGACATCGACACGGCGGCCAGTTGGCATGGCCTGGCCATCCCCGGCTTTGGCAAGGAACTGCCCGACGCCGTGCTGGTGCGTGGCATCGCCGGTGGCAGTTTCGAGGCCGTCACCAAACGCCTGGGCATCCTGCATGCGCTGCGCGAGCTGGGTGTGCCGGTCTACAACGACGCCCGGGCCATCGAGCGCAGCGTCGACAAATCCATGACCAGCCTGCTGCTGCGGGCCGCACGCATTCCCACGCCGCCGACCTGGGCCACTGAATCGGAAGCGCGTGCGCGCCGCATCCTTATGCGCGAAGGCGCGGCCGGCCATGCGCTGGTGCTCAAGCCGCTGTTCGGCTCGCAAGGCAAGGGCCTGGCCCTGGTGGGCGAGGTGAACGGCGCGCACCATGCGCTGCCCTCGCTGAAGGGTGAATACGGCCACCTGGCCTATTTGCAGCGCTTTGTGCCGCCCACTCAAACGCCGGGCTACGACTGGCGGGTGATGGTCATCGGCGGCAAGGCGGTGACGGCCATGCGCCGCGTGAGCCAGCACTGGGTGCACAACGTGGCCCAGGGGGCGCGCTGCGAGCCGACCGAGTTGACGCCTGAGTTGGCGCGGCTGGCTCAAGGAGCGGCGGCGGCGCTGGACATGGACTACGCCGGGGTCGACCTGCTGCCCAGCCACGGCCCAGACCCGGTGCTGGTGGTGGAAGTGAACGGCGTGGCCGCCTGGCACGGCCTGCAGAAGGTGACCGGCTTCAACATCGCCCGTGCCATCGTGGGCGATTTGCTGGACCGCAAGCTGGCTTCCGCCGAGCGCGAGCGCCGTGCCTGAGTCTGTGAACGCGGCCCAGGCTGCGGCCAGGGCGCAAGCTGTCTTCCTGCGCGCCTGCGCCTGGGACGTGGCGGTGCGCAAGCCTGGCAATGTCAGCCGTCACTCGGCTGGCCACCGCATGCAGGCGCGAATGTTCCTTGACAGCGCTCAGGCCTGTGCCGGCCCGCTGTGCACGCCGGGTGCCACGGTGGGCGCGCGCATCGAGGGCGCCGTGCGAGCCACGCAGGCGGCTGTGGGCTGCAACACCAACCTGGGCATCGTGCTGCTGTGCGCGCCCTCGGCGCTGGCGTTCGAGGCCTTGCCGGCGGACGGCCAGCCCGCCACCACCACAGCGCTGCGCCAGGCTTGGCGAGGGCTGATGGGCGATTTGACCGTGGCCGACGCTGAGCATGCCTACCGCGCCATCGCCCTGGCCAGGCCGGGTGGCTTGGGCGACGCGCCCCAACAAGATGTCCGCGAAGCCCCCAGTTTGAACTTGCGTGCTGCCATGGCTTTGGCCGCCGGGCGTGACCGCATTGCTGCCCAATACCGGGATGCCGGCGCCGACCTGTTCGAGATCGGCCTGACGGTGCTGGCCAGTCGGCCAGGCTTGACCTTGTTAGACGCAGATCCCTTCACGGTGGAGTCCCCCAACAAGGCTCACATCGCAGCGGTGCAGCACCTCTACCTGGCCTTCCTGGCCAGCGCGCCCGATTCACACATTGTTCGCAAACACGGCGAGGCGCTGGCACACAGTGTCATGAAACAAGCGGCCCCCTGGTTGGCTCTGGCGGAGCGCGGCGAGGCCCTGGACACCCAGCCCGGCTTTGCGGCATGGGATGAAACCCTGAAAGCCCAAGGCATCAACCCCGGAACCAGTGCCGATCTGACGGTTGCCAGCCTGATGCTTTGGGGTTTGCACGGGGGTTTGCCAGCTCAGGCGTGGGGGCCGGGAAAGCCCTAGCGGCCAATCGTGCTGAATGGCACGGAACGTGAATCAGCATGGCCAGCGCCAACCGTTTCGCGTTGGTGTTGTCATCACATGAACCCCTGAAGGAGATAGACAAACATGGCCAAGATCGATCGCATGATGGTGGGTGAGTCCCTGGTGGGCGACGGCAATGAAGTTGCGCACATCGACCTCATCATCGGCCCGCGTGGCAGCGCCGCAGAATCCGCCTTCGCCAACGCGCTGACCAACAACAAGGACGGCTTCACTTCGCTGCTGGCCGTGGTTGCCCCCAACCTGCTGACCAAGCCCGCGACCGTGATGTTCAACAAGGTCACCATCAAGGGCGCCAAGCAGGCCGTCCAGATGTTCGGCCCGGCCCAGCGTGGCGTGGCCATGGCGGTGGCCGATTGCGTGGAAGACGGCACCATCCCGGCCGCCGAAGCTGACAACCTGTTCGTCTCGGTGGGCGTGTTCATCCACTGGCTGGCCGAAGACGACAAGAAGATCCAGGACTACAACTACGCCGCGACCAAGGAGTCGATCAAGCGTGCTGTGGCTGGCTTCCCCAGCGCCGCCGAAGTGGTGGCCAAGAAGGGCACGGCCGGACACCCGTTCGCCGCTCACCTGTAAAGCTTTCGAGGGGCGGGGTGCTCCGAGAATCCGCCCGGCTCGCCGGGCGGTGTGGCCGGCCAGCAGCAATGTTGGCCGGCTTCCTTTTTTTTGAGCAGCGCTCGGCGGCGGGTTTCGGCGCATTGCAGTCGTCCGAAAGTCGGTCGCGGGCAGAGGTCGCCGGGTACCCGCCCGACTCCATCTCCCCCTGGCTCACGCCCTCGCCGGGCGTGACGCATTCCTCCTTAAGTTCCGTCGGGCGGATACCCGACACCCTCTGCCAACCAGCGCCTTTGTCTTCAACGCTGAAGCAGCCACGGCAGCGGCCCGATCAGGACGGTGGGGCGTGTTGCGCAGCGAGGTAAAGGCGGAATGGCGAGGCCCGCCAGGGCCGAGGCAGGGGGACACGAGCGAAGCAATGCGCCGCGCCGTCCTGATCTCGTGCAGGTGCCGAAAGCCTGGATTCCCGCCCCCCGCCTTCGCGGGGGCAGGCTCCGCGGGAATGACGGCGGAGGGCTGCGGGTATGACGGCTTTGCGCCGAGAACGGCTGTTGCAGCGCTGCGCTTTCGAACACCAAGCTTTGTTGGCGGCACCCCTTCAGAGAGGCCGGTAACGGGGCACGGGCGCGGCGACCTCAGCTTCGTTCAGGCACCATGCCCGAGCCTATCCAGCGCAGCACCTGGGCGCTACGGCCGCTCTGGGCGGCGGGGGCATCGCGCTGGGTGCGCTCGATCATCACGCCCACGGCCTCCACATCGTCAAACTTGTGGGGTTTGACCACTTTCACCTTCACCCAGGCCGCGCGGAAGTCCACCAGCAACATCTGGGCGATCTTCTCGGCCAGGGCTTCCAGCAGCGTCACACCGTGGTTCTGCATCAGTGCCTGCAGGCGAGAGCGCACCACACCGTAGTCGATGGTGTCGGCGATGTGGTCGGTGCTGCAGGCCATGGCGCGCGCCAGTCCGGCTTGCAGATCAATCACCAGGGGCTGCGGGCGGTGCAACTCACTCTCGTGGATGCCAATCACGGTTTCTCCGCGAAAACCCTCAATAAAGATCAAATCCAGCGGCGCAGCGTCGGCCGACACGGGTTGCGGACCAAATTGGGTGAGGCGATGGCTGTTCAAGAGCGGCTCCATGAAAGGGCTTGCAAATCCTCACAAGAAGGCAAGACGCGCGCCAACAGTGAGTGGGCTAGCATGCCTAGTCTCTTGCAGTAGCCATTTTCCTACGGGTGTTTCACCCTTGTCGTCTCACCTGTTCAGCCCTCAGAATCCCGGACCGTTCCCAGCAGAGGAACTTCGCCCCAGGAGACACCCCATGTCGTTGGTTCTACCCCGCTCTGACCGCCATGCCGACCATGTCTTTGACGTGGTGCGCGGCGGTTTCCGCGATGAAGGCAATGACGTGGTGGCGCGCTCATGGAGCCGCTGCCTCAACGAATACCGTTTGCACCCCGACCGCCCGCTCAAGGTGCCGGTGGTGGACGCGCATTCGCTCGAAGCCCGTCTGGCCAAGATGGCCGATGTGGTGGACTGCGCCCGCTACGAGATGACCACGCTGTACCAGCAGCTGGCCGACGGCGAAACGGCGGTGGTGCTTACCGACACCGATGGCGTGATCCTGCACATGGTCACCTCGTCCGAATTCGCAGCCGAGGTTGAGCCCATGGGCTTGCGCGCCGGTGCCGTGTGGAGCGAGAACGCGGCCGGCACCAATGGCATGGGCACCTGCCTGGCCTCGGCCAGCCCGGTGGCGGTGCGGCGCGAAGACCACTTTTTCACCCAGTTCACCGGCCTCACCTGCTCGGCCGTACCGGTGTACGACCCATCCGGCGAGATGTGCGCGGTGCTGGATGTCTCCAGCCGCAGCAGCCTGATGCAGCAACACCTGCTGGTGCTGCTGGGCATGACGGCGCGGATGATCGAAAACCGCTTGCTCGACCAGCGCTTCCGCAGCGCCCACCCGGTGCATTTCCACAGCCGGCCCGAGTTTGTCTACACACTGCACGAGGGCAAGCTGGCGGTGTCGGACGACGGCCGCGTCCTTGCCGCCAACCGCAGTGCGCTGTTCCAACTGGGTCTCACCTCGGTGGCCGAGATTCGCTCGCGCCGGGTTGAAGACTTGTTCCAGTCGTCGCTCGAAGACATGGTTCAACGCAGCAGTTCGTCGTCGTTCTACCCCATCGTCACCTACCGGGCCAATGCGGCGCACCGCTTCTTTGCGGTGGCGCGTCGCCCGGCCGAGGACGCGCGTGGCGGCGGCGGCATCACGGTGATGCCCGTACCGCAGACCTCCAACCGGGCAGCTCAAAAAACCACGGCCACGCGTGGCCACAGCGTGGTCTCCACCTTTGCCGACCCTCAGCTGGCCACCAATCTGTCAATCGGCCAGCGCGTGATCGCACGCCAGACGCCCGTGCTGCTGTGCGGCGAAACGGGCTCGGGCAAGGAGGTGTTTGCCCGCGCCGTGCACGACGGCAGCCCGCATGCCAACGGTGCCTTCGTGGCCATCAACTGCGCCAGCCTGCCCGAGAGCCTGATCGAGGCCGAACTGTTCGGCTACCGGGCCGGCGCCTTCACCGGTGCGCAGCGCGCCGGCCGTCGCGGCAAGATCTTGCAGGCCGATGGCGGCACGCTGTTCCTCGACGAGATCGGCGACATGCCGCTCGATCTGCAAGCGCGTTTGCTGCGCGTGCTGGAAGAGCGCCAGGTCACGCCACTGGGAGCCGAGGAAACTCACGATGTCGACTTCCAGCTCATCAGCGCCAGCCACCGCAACCTGCTGGCCCTGGTGGAGGAAGGCCGCTTCCGAGAAGACCTGTACTACCGGCTCGCTGGTGTGGAGCTGGCCTTGCCGCCGTTGCGCGAACGCGCCGACCGGCGCGAACTGATCCGCAATCTGCTGAATGCCGAAGGTGGCACCGACGCCTCGCTCAGCCCCGAGGCCGAGCGCCTGCTGATGGACCACCCCTGGCCTGGAAACGTGCGCCAGCTGCGCCATGTGCTGCGTTCGGCTGCGGCGCTGGCCGACGGCCACCCCATCGGACCGGCGCATTTGCCCACGCTGCAAACCGCTGCCCAGCGTGCCGCACCACTGCTGGCTGCCGAGCCGCCCGCTGCTGCGCCCGTCGCCGCCGAGGTGGCCGAAGACCTGCCCAAACTCAACCCCATCCAGGCCAACGAGCGGCAAGTGTTGCTGCAACTGCTGGAGCAGCAGCGTTGGAATGTGAGCAATGTCGCCAAGGCGCTTGATGTCAGCCGCAACACCCTCTACCGCAAGCTCCACAAGCTCCACATCCAGATCTCCCATCCAGAATGAGCTGGATGCGCCTGACCTGAGCCAGGAACCCAAGCGATCGCGATTTGCCTGGTGCGTCACAGGCTCCGGGCATTTCCTGGAAGAGTCTTTGGCACTGGCTGCGCGCCTGCCCCAAGTCGATTTGTTTGTCTCGGCCGCTGGTGAAGAGGTGCTGGCCATCTACCAGCACACCATTGATTCCCTGCGCCCACGCTTTCGCATCTTCCGCGACAAGACGGCCAGCTCGGTGCCGGTGGGCATGCTTTACAGCGACGTCTACCACACGGTGGTAGTAGCCCCGGCCACCAGCAACACCGTGGCCAAGTGCGCGCTCGGCCTGTCCGACACCCTGCCCACCAACATGTTTGCCCAGGCCGGCAAACTGGGCATTCCGGGCATCGTGTTTGCATGCGACACCGAGCCCGTGGTCATCACCAAGGCGCCGCACGATTGGGTGACACTGAGGCCGCGGCAGATCGAGCTGGACAATGTCGAGCGCCTGCGCGGCATCGCCTACGCCCAGGTGGTGAGCTCGCCCGAAGAACTGGAACAGGCCCTGACGGCCCGACTGAACGCATTGCAGCTGACGTGGAACACATCCTCTTCCTGACCGGCCACCTGGCCCAGCCCGCGCTGGAGCGGGTGCTGGCGGGCATGGACAGCACCGAGGGCGAGCAGGCGTTCACCTGGGCCACCCACGACCTGGGCGTGCAGGTGGCCGCGCTGATGACGGCCGACATGATCCGCCGCCGTTTGCCCACGCCCGTGGCCGCCCAGCGCATCGTGGTGCCCGGCCGCTGCCGGGGTGAGGTGGAGGCGCTGGCCGAGCACTACGGCGTGCCGGTGCAGCGAGGGCCTGAAGAGCTGAAGGACTTGCCGAAGTACTTCAAGCGCCAGGCCCAGGCGGTGGATCTGTCCACCTATGAAGTGGCCATCTTTGCCGAAATCGTCGACGCGCCACGTTTGAGCGTGGAGGCCATCGTGGCCCGCGCGCACGAGCTGACCCGCGACGGCGCCAACGTCATCGACCTGGGCTGCCTGCCTGCCACGCCCTTCGAGCATCTGGAAGACGCGGTGCGCGCGCTCAAGGCCGCAGGCTACACGGTGAGCGTGGACAGTCAGGCCACCGACGAGCTGCTGCGCGGGGGGCGCGCCGGTGCCGACTATTTGCTCAGCCTCACCATCGACACCTTGTGGGTGGCCGAAGAGGTGGCCAGCGTGCCGGTGCTGATCCCGCGCGAACCCAGCGATGTCGAGTCTCTGGAGCAGGCCATCGCGGCGATGCATGCGAGCGGCAAGCCTTTCCTGGCCGACCCCATCCTCGACCCCATCCCCTTTGGCTTCACCGCCTCGTTGGTGCGTTACCACGCGCTGCGCCAGCGCCACCCGGATGTGCGCATCATGATGGGCGTGGGCAACCTCACCGAGCTCACCGAGGCCGACACCTCGGGCATCAACGCCCTGCTGTTCGGCGTGGCGGCCGAGCTGAACATCAGCGCCGTGCTCACCACCCAGGTCAGCCCGCATGCGCGCCGCGCGGTGCGCGAGGCGGATGTGGCCCGCCGCATCATGCATGCCGCCACGCAGAACCAGACGCTTCCCAAGGGCTTGAGCGGTGCGCTGGCCACGGTGCATGAGCGCCACCCGTACACCGACATGCCAGCCGAAATCGCCGCCATGGCAGCGCAGGTGAAAGACCCCAACTTCCGCGTCCAGGTCAGCACCCAGGGTCTGCACGTCTACAACCGCGACGGCGAGCGCATCGCCACCGATGCCATGAGCCTGTGGCCGCAGCTGGGGCTGGAGGCCGACGGCGGCCATGCCTTCTACATGGGCGTGGAACTGGGCAAGGCCCAGTTGGCCTACCAACTGGGCAAGCGCTACGTGCAGGACCAGCCGCTGAACTGGGGTGTGGCCGTGGAGCGCGAGGCCGAGAACCTGGACGCCTGGTGCGCGCCGGGCACCACGCGAACAACGACATGAACAACGACGTGATCTACGAGTGCGTGGTGAGCACGGTGAACGAGCAGGGCCAGCCCAACGTGGCGCCACTGGGTGTGCGCTACAGGCCCGAAGGCCGTGTGGTGCTGATGCCCTTCAAGCCCTCCACCACGCTGAACAACATCCTGGCCACGGGCCATGCGGCGCTGAACATCGTCACCGACACGCGGGTGTTTGCCGGCTGCATCACCGGCCGCAAGACTTGGCCGATGCTGCCCATGGTGCAGGCGCCAGGTTTGCGCCTGGCCTGCGCCCAGCGGCATCTGGAACTGCAACTCGAGGAAGTGTCGGACGATGCGCAGCGCCCGGTGCTGCGTTTCACCACCCTGCGCGACGAGACCCACGCGCCCTTCAAAGGCTACAACCGCGCCCAGGCGGCGGTGGTCGAAGGTGCCGTGCTGGTGAGCCGCTTGCACATGCTGCCGGCCGACAAGGTGGACAGCGAGATGGCCTATTTGCAGATTGCCATCAGTAAGACCGCCAGTGTCGCCGAGCACGAGGCCTGGGGTTGGTTGCTGGACGCCATCGCGGCCCACCGGTCAAAGCAGGGCCAGGTTGCCCCACACAGAGCATGAGAGTTCTGGTCAGCGTTCGCGATACCGACGAGGCTTTGCTCGCTGCACGGGCCGGGGTGAGCTTCATCGACCTGAAGGAGCCATCCCATGGTGCCTTGGGCGGCTTGCCTGTCGAAACCATCGCGGCGGTGGTGCAGGCCTTGCGTCGGGAGCGCACGGGGCTGTTGCTGAGCGCCACCATCGGCGACTTCGCCGCCAGTGCACTGGGCGACATCACGGCACAAGTGCGGCGTGTGGCCGCGTGTGGTGTGGACCATGTCAAGGTGGGCGTGCAGGCCGGCCTCGCCGCGCCGGCGCTGGTGCGGCAACTGACGGCGCTGCAACACGAGGGCCTGTCGCTGGTGCCCGTGTTGATCGCCGACGAGGGCGTGCCGCCGGATCTGGTGCGCCTGGCTGCACAGGGTGGCTTTGCTGCTGTGATGATGGACACGCAGGACAAGCGCGCCGGCTGCCTGTTCGACCTGATGGCGCACCGCGAACTGGCGAGCTTTGTGGCGCAGGTGCGTGACGGCGGTGCCATGGCCGGCCTCTCCGGCGCGCTGCGGCTGTCGCACTTGCCAACGCTGGCGGCGCTGGCGCCCGACTTCGCCGGCTTCCGCTCGGCGGTGTGCCACAGCTCGCGCGAAGCAGCGCTGGACGCTGGCTTGCTGCAGCCGTTGTTGGCCGCAATGCATGCAACCGTTACCGCTGACACAGCCGCCGCGAGCGCCTGCTGAAGCTCGGCCTTTGCCGTCACGCCTTCTTTTCGCCGTCACTCCCGCGAAGGGGGAGGCCAGGTCATGGGGCTGCAGGGCATGAATTCCCGCCTTCGCGGGAATGACGAAGAGACTGCGGAAAGACGAGGAGGCGGTGGCAATGACGAGGAAACGGCGGGACTGACGCTGACCAGCTTCAATGGCGCAGCGGTCTCGCGTCACCCAGCAACAGCGAGCGGGCTTCGTCCAGTTGCTGGCAGCCCAGGATGTCGATGGGAAAGGCGGCGTGCTGCGACCATGCATCAAAGCGCTGGTCCAGCACTTCGTCTCGCACCAGCTCGGCCAGTGAGCGCTGCGGGTCCACCGCGTCATGCTTGATCAGCAGCAGCCGCTCGGCGTTCAGCCGCGAGGCCAGGCCCAGCGCGATGCTGTCGCCCGTCACCTCCCAGTTGGTGTTGTCGTCGGCCTCATTGCGCACCAGCTCGTTCGGTGCCCACACCAGGGCCTTGCCGCTGCGCAGCGCGCGGGGGATCTCGGCTTCGGTGTCCACGAGTTGCAGCGCGGGTTGCAGGCCCTTGATCATCCAGGCGTTCTGCACCATGGCCAGCACGGCCATGTTGTGGGCCGGCAGGTCGTCGAAATCCCAATGGGTTTGCAAGCGCCGCACCTCGTTGGCCAAGCCTCCACCACCGGGCACGATGGTGACGCGGCCACCGCCCAACTGGGCCAGCAAGGCCAGCCACTGCGGCAGCATGGGCTCGGTGCTGAGGCTGCCGCCGAGTTTGACGACCCACATGTCAGTACCGTCCGGCCGTTCCGAAGGTACTGACAGCCCCCTCGGGGGGCAGCGAACAATGTGAGCGTGGGGGTCTCATTTTCAGTGCCCTTCCTTGGGGTTCAGCGCGCTCATCGCAGGGTTCCATCCAGCAAGGCGGCCACGGCCACGCTGGGGGCGCACACCTGCGCCCAGGCTTGGATCTGTGCGGCCTGTGGCCCCTCGGCCACGCGGGCCACATCGTGGCCGTAGCGGAGCACGGTGGCCGTTGCACCATGCAGCTCACGCCAGATGTCGGGCACCAGAAAATCGCCACAGCCTGCGCTCACGACCCTGAGAGCCGGCGCTGGCGCCGCAGCTGCCAGCACGCGCTGCAATGATTCGGCGATGCTGCCAATCTGGGCAGTACGCCACTGGCGCGCCAACGCGTCCCAGTCGCCCGCGCTGGCGTCACCCAGTTCGCAGCCCACCATGCGGGCCAGCCGGCGGCGGGTGGCCTCGGGTGTCTTGGCGGCGTTGTCGGCAGCCGGGTAGAGGTCGTGCTCGGGCGGCAGTTCGCCGGTCAGCCGGTACACATCGGCGGTGCTGGCGAAGAACTCGTTCATCACGTTCAGGCGCTGGCCTTGCAGGCTGATGCCTTGGGTGAGCGCGCACAGCGGCGTGCGCACCACGCCCTGGTAGACCAGCTCGCCACTGGCCAGGCGGTCTCGGTCAGAGCGGCTGCCTGAGCGTATGCGCCCGCCGGCAAAGGCGATCAGGTCGGTGGTGGTGCTGCCAATGTCGATCAGCACACCGTCGCTCAACACAGCCGCCGCATGCTGGGCCGTGGCCATCCAGTTGGCCGAGGCGATCTGCGCCCAGCGCGCGCCTGCTTCATGGGGTTCGGCCCACAGCGCCAACGCGCTGTCGGGTGCGGGCCCCGCATACACGCGCACCGGGCCGGGCAGGGCGCACTGCAATGCGTCGGTGATGCGCTGCACGCCATCGGCGCGGCTGCTGAACAAATCGGTCATTTCGCCGGTCATGGTCACGGCGTGGGGGGCCGTCAGCGCCTGTGCCCAGCGGCCGCGCGCGTTGGCCATCGCGTCTTCCAGGTGTTGCAGGCCCTGCCACAGCGGGCAGGCCCATTGCGCCACGTCCAGCACCTGGCCGTTCTCCAGCAAACAGGCCTTGAGGTGGGCACCACCCACGTCCCAGCCCAGTACGCGCCGGGGCTCAGGCTTGCTCATGCGCGTACTCATGACGGCGCTGCGGTGTGTGGCAGGCCAGCACGTCGGCCGCCAGGTTGCGGCCCAGGTAGGCCGAGAGGCCCACATAGGCGCAGGTGACACGCGGGTTCACCTCGATGGCCACGGCCCCATGGTGGGGGTGCCACACCAGGTCCACACCCACAAAACCGCGCAGGCCGGGCAGGGCATGCGCCACGTCTCGGGCCATGCGGGCGCAGGCGTGGCGGCATGGGTGGCTGGCCGGCAGGTCGATGGGGCTGACGCCGTCGAAGCTCACATGGCCCAAGCTGTCGATGCGGATGTCTTGCCGGTTGATGCTCAGCAACTGCGCGCCATCGCGGCCGCACATCAGCGACAGGCTCATGGCTTCGCCGCAGATCCAGGGCTCCAGCGTTACCACTTCACCTTCGCTCTGGCGCTGCTGGGCATGGGCTTGGGCCTGCGCCAGATTGGCAAAGCGCCGTGTCTGTACCGCGCCGGCGCCGTCGTCGGGCTTCACCACCCAGTGGGCGGTGTCGGTGGCCTCGGCAAACTGGCGTGGCGTCAGGCAGCCGGCATCGGCCAGCGCGGCCAGGGTGGCGCTCTTGCTGCTAGCGGTGCGCAGGCTGCGCGCATCGCAGCCCAGCCAGCGGGCGGTGCCCACCACCTGCTGGCAGCGCTGCAGCAGGCCCTCGCTTTCCGGTGCCACCACCCAGGCGTGGTCGTGCTGGGCGGCCAGGCGGGCAACAAACGCCAAGGGGTCTTCTCCAGCCGCTGCGCGCGCACCGTGCAGCCGGCCGGTGGCATCCTGCGGCAGCGGTGCCGCGTCACAGCAGGTGGCGGTGACGTGCACACCAGGCAGGGTCAGCAGGTCGGCCAGCATGGCGTTGCGCATGGCCAGGCCCATGGGCATCAATTCGGCCTGCAGCGCGGGGTCGGCATCTACCAGGCCGCCGCCGCTGAGGAATTCATGGACAAAAATGCGCATCATGATGTGCAGAGAACGAGAACGCCACCCATGCGACTGATCCCGGTGATCGACCTGATGCGAGGCCAGGCGGTGCGGGCCGTGCGCGGTGAGCGCAGCACGTACCAGCCGCTGCGCTCGCGATTGTGCGTGGGCGCCGAGCCGGTGGCCGTGGCGCGCGCCCTGCTGGCGCATTGCCATGGCCGCACGCTGTACCTGGCCGATCTGGATGCCTTGCAAGGCGGCGAGGTGCAGGTGGCTGCCTTGCAGGCTCTGTTGCTTGAGCTGCCGCACTGCGAGCTGTGGCTGGACGCCGGCCTGGCCGACCGCACCGCCGCCAACGCGCTGCTGGCCCGTTTGGGTGCGCTCGCCGACCGCATCACCCCGGTGTACGCCAGTGAATCGCTGCGCAACCCGGCGGCGTTGCAGGCCTTGTTTGATGCCAGCGATGCAGCCGGCCCCTTGCTGTCGCTGGACCGCCGCCAGGGCCAGCACCTGGACGCGGCCCAGGCCTGGCAAACACCGGCCGCCTGGCCGCGCCGCGTGATTGTGATGACGCTGGAGCGCGTGGGCGCCGGCAGCGGCCCCGACTTGAGCACCCTGGCCCAGGTACAAGCGCTATCGCCCAAGGCCCAACTGATCGGGGCCGGTGGCGTGCGCAGCCTGGCCGATCTGGCGGCGGCCCGCGCCGCCGGGGCCCATGCCTGGCTGGTGGCCAGTGCCTTGCACGATGGCAGCATTGGCGCCGATGAACTGGCAGCCTTCCAGCGGCCTGCAAGGGTTTCCCCCTGAGCCAAATGCGATGCAGCCAAGCCGTCTCCAGTGCGCATGGGGCCCGTCATTCATGATTCGTGCCATGCGCTGCGGCCCGCACCACCGCCGGCTGGCGCCTGAAACGGCACACTGTGTCGCACACTTGGGCGTTTGCCCCAGGGCCCAGGCCGCTCTTCACCTGGGTGCAGGCTGCCGCACCACGGTGGCACACCGATTGCCTCCCACCTGCCCATGAATTCAAGCCTCGCTTCCAGCCCGCCCCCTGACCAGGCCGTCTGGACTTGTCCGTTCTGCCCCTTGTTGTGCGACCGCTTTCAGGCGCGGCCCGATGCGCATGGCGTGCCGCAGCTGCACGGCAGCGATTGCAGCGTGGCCCGCGCCGGCCTGGCGGCCTGTGCCGCGCCAGCAGAGGCATCGCCCCGGCGGGGTGGCCAAGCCTGCACCTTGGACGAGGCGGTGCAGGCGACAGCCCGCCACCTGGCAATGGCTCGCCAGCCGTTGATGGGTGGCCTGGGCACCGACGTGGCCGGCGCGCGTGCACTGTTCGGGCTGGCCCGGGCCACGGGCGCCGTGGCCGACCCTGCTGCGGGCCGCGCCCTGGCCCAGGTGCTGCGGGCCCAGCAAGACCGCGGCGGCTACACCACCACGCTGGCCGAGGTGCGCGAGCGGGCCGACCTGATCATGATGGTGGGCAGCTGGGCCCCCCTGCGAGTGCCCGAAATGCTGCCCCGCGCCCTCACGGGCCGTGCCGACACGCCGCCCACGCTGGTGGCTCTGGGCTGCGAGGCACCTGCCACCGCCCATGGCGTGCCGGTGCTGGTCGTGCCGGCGCGGCGCGACCTGTTCCACAGCCTGGCCGAACTCACCGCCCTGGTGGCCGGCCGTGCCGTGCGCGAGCCCGATACCACGCTGACCGAACTGGCCAGCCAGCTCAGGGCCGCACGCTATGCCGTGCTGGTGTGGGAGCCAGGCCAGCTGGGCCCGCAGGCCGCGTTGCTGATCGAGCGACTTCAACAGCTCATAGGCTTGCTCAACGCCAAGGGCCGCGCCGCCGGCTTCCCGCTGGGTGGTGGTGATGGCGCGGCCACCGTGAACCAAGTGTTCACCTGGCTTTCGGGCCTGCCGCTGCGAAGCCGCCTGGGCCCGCTGGGGTTGGAGCACGAGCCACTGCGCTTTGACGCCGCCACGCTGCTGGCCCATGGTGAGGTGGACGCGCTGTTGTGGGTGAGCAGCTACCGCGCGGCCGAGGTGCCGGCGCTCGCCAGTGGTTGGCGCATCGTGCTGGGCCTGCCTGCACTGGCGCAACAACTGGGCGATGAGTCGCGCACCATCTTCATCCCCGTGGCCACGCCGGGCGTGCACACCGGCGGCCATTTGTGCCGTGCCGACGGCGTGGTGATGCTGCCGCTGCACGCGGCGATGAAGACCGATCTGCCGTTGTTGGGTGATGTGATCCGGCAGATACAGCAGGCCCTGCCTCAGGAGGTGTTGGCATGAGACTTTCCAGAATCATCCAGCACCACGCCATATCGTCATTCCCGCGCAGAGCCTGCCCCCGCGAAGGCGTGGGGCGGGAATCCATCTCCGTGGCAAAGCCATGGATTCCCGCCCGCGCGGGAATGACGGCGGAGGCCACCGCATGAGCCGGATCATCGTTTTGAAAGGCGCCAAGGTCTACGACCCGGTGCACGGCGTGTCTGGCAGCGTGGCCGACGTGGCCATGCGCGATGGCCGGATCGTGGCCCTGGCCCCCGGCGAGGCCGCCGACGAAACCGTTGACTGCAGCGGCCATGTGGTGATGGCTGGCGGCATCGACATGCACAGCCACATCGGCGGTGGCAAGGTCAACCTGGCGCGGCTGCTGCTGCCCGAGCTGCAGCGCAGCGGCGCCAACCCCCTTTCCGCTGCCTCGCGTGAGGACGAGCCGCTGTTCGACGCCTGCGGCCACGTCACCCCCGGCACGCTGGCCACCGGCTACCGGTACGTGCAGATGGGCTACACGGCGGCCTTCGAGCCGGCCATGGTGCCGGCCAATGCGCGCCATGCCCACATGGAGATGGGCGACACCCCCATCCTCGACCACGGCGCCTACGTGATGTTGGGCAACGACGAGCTGTTCCTGCGCCTGATGGCCGAGGGCGCGCCCTTTGAGCAAATCCGCGACTACATGGGCTGGACCATCCACGCCACCAAGGCCATGGGCGTGAAGGTGGTGAACCCGGGCGGCATCTCGGCCTTCAAGTTCAACCAGCGCAAGCTGGATGTGGATGAAGCCCACACGCACTGGCAGGTGACGCCACGCCAGATCGTGCACACACTGGCGCAGTCGCTGCGCAGCCTGGGCGTGCCGCACCCGCTGCACATCCACGGCAGCAACCTGGGCGTGGCCGGCAACATCCAGAGCACGCTCGACACCATTGCCGCGCTCGAAGGCCTGCCGGCCCACCTCACCCACATCCAGTTCCACGCCTACGGCACCGAGGGGCCCAAGAAGTTCTCCAGCGCCGCGCTGCAACTGGCCGAGGCGGTGAATGCGAACAAGAACATCAGCATCGACGTGGGCCAGATCATCTTCGGCCAGACGGTGACGGCCTCGGGCGACACCATGCGCCAGCACGCCAATTCGGGCCTGGCCAACCCGCGCAAGTGGATAGGCGCCGACATCGAGTGCGACGCCGGCTGCGGCGTGGTGCCCTTCCGCTACCGCGAGGCCAGCTACGTGAACGCGCTGCAGTGGGCCATCGGCCTGGAGATCTTTTTGCTGGTGGATGACCCCTGGCGCGTGGTGCTGACCACCGACCACCCCAACGGGGGGCCCTTCACCAGCTACCCGCATTTGATCCGCCTGCTGATGGACCGCGAGTTCCGCAACGAGCAATTGGCCAGGCTGCACCCCGACGTGGCCGCCAACAGCGCGCTCAAGGACATTACGCGCGAACTCACGCTCGATGAAATCGCGGTGATGACCCGCGCCGGACCGGCCCGGTTGTTGGGCCTGAAAGTCCACGGCCACCTGGGCGTGGGCGCGGTGGCCGACGTGGCTGTGTACCGTGAGGACGCCAACCGTGAGGCCATGTTCAGCACCCCCGAATACGTCTACAAGGACGGCGTGCAGGTGGCGCGGGCCGGCCGCATCACTGCATCACCCACAGGCGGCACCCACTTCGTTGAGCCCGACTACGACCCCATCATCGAGAAGACCTTGCGCAAGCACTTCAACCGGCACGGCTCGGTGAACTTCGAGCACCAGGCCATCGGCCACGACGAACTGTGCGCCTGTTGCCACGGCGGCCGCCTGCTGCCCACGGCTTGTCTGGAGGGCGAACGCACATGAGCGGCGTGGAACTGCACATCAACGGCACGCTGATCGACGACAGCTTTGCCGAGGCCTTTCCCATGAAGGCCACGCGCATCGTCATCACTGCCCACAACCTCGTTTGGGCCCGCCACGCGGCGGTGGCCGCCACCGGCTTTGCCACCTCGGTCATCGCCTGCGGCTGCGAAGCCGGCATCGAGCGCGAGCTGGGCGCCGAAGAAACCCCCGACGGCCGCCCCGGCGTGAGCCTGCTGCTGTTCGCCATGAGCGGCAAGGAGCTGGCCAAGCAACTGGAGCGGCGCGTGGGCCAATGCGTGCTCACCTGTCCCACCACGGCGGTGTACGCTGGCTTGCGCGAAGGCGAGGCCGTGCCCTTGGGCAAGAACCTGCGCTTCTTTGGCGACGGCTGGCAGACCAGCAAGGTCATCAACGGCATTCGCTACTGGCGCGTGCCGGTGATGGACGGCGAGTTCGTGGCGCAAGAGACCACGGCGGTGACGAAGGGCGTGGGTGGCGGCAACCTGCTGCTGCTGGCCACCGACACCGAGGCCGCGCTGGCAGCGGCCGAAGCGGCGGTGGCGGCGATGAAGCAACTGCCCGACGTGATCATGCCCTTCCCCGGCGGCGTGGTGCGCTCGGGCTCCAAGGTGGGCAGCAAGTACCCGGCCCTGATGGCCAGCACCAACGACGCCTTCTGCCCCTCACTGGTGGGGCTGGCCAAAAGAACCGAGCTGGATGCCAGCACCCGCTGCGTGATGGAGATCGTCATCGACGGCCTCACCGAAGCGGCGGTGGCCCGCGCCATGACGGCCGGCATGGCGGCCGGGCTGGAGATAGGCGCAGCCGGCGGCCTGCTGCGCATCTCGGCCGGCAACTACGGGGGCAAACTGGGCCCGTATCACTTCCATTTGCACAAGCTGTGTCCCAGCAACGAATCTGTGGCTTTGGGGGGCGCGGCATGAGCTTCGCACGGCCGCCCGAAGAGGCGAATTCCCTCTTGGAGGGATGGGCCGCAGGCCCCAGGGAGCACCAATGAGCCTGTGGCATCTGAAACTCAAGACCCAGCCCGGCCTGAGGCTGGATCTGCGCAGCATCAACCCCAGCACCTTGGCCCAGTTGAGCCAGCGCGAGATCGAGCAATTGCCGCTGCCCTCGGGCAACCGCCTCACGCCGTTGGGTGAATGGTTCAGCGTGCAGCCGCTGGAGGCGCACGGCACCGATCTGCTCATCGAGGGCGACCTTTCGAAGGTGGACCGCATCGGCTGGCAACTGGCCGGCGGCCATGTGCGGGTGCAAGGCCCCGTGGGCGACTATGTGGGCGCGGCGATGAGCGGCGGCCACCTCACCGTGCACGGCAGCGCGGGCGCACTGGTGGCCTGCGAGATGGCCGGCGGCCACCTCACCGTGAACGGCAACGTGGGCGACTTTGCCGCCAGCACCTTGCCCGGCAGCATGGACGGCATGCGCGGCGGCCAGTTGGTGGTGCATGGTGATGCCGGCGCTCGGCTGGCCGACCGCATGCGGCGCGGCACGGTGGTGGTGCACGGCAGCGTGGGTGACTTTGCCGCCTCGCGCATGGTGGCCGGCACCGTGGCCATCGCCGGTGGCTGCGGCGCGCACCCGGCCTGGGGCATGCGGCGCGGCTCGCTGGTGATGGCCACACGCGATGAGCAGCAACGCCCTCAGCCATCCGCTACATTCGTGCCCGCCGTGGCCGATGCGGCCGTGTTCTGGCAATTGCTGTCACGCGACCTGGCCCAGCACGGCGGCGCCTTTGCCGGCCTACCCACTCGCCCCATACGCCGCTGGCTGGGCGATCTGGCCACTGACGGCAAGGGCGAGATGATCTTTCCTCAATGACTTTCTGAACAACCTCTGACCATGACCCAGCCCTACACCTTCCACGCCGGTGAAGCCACCGTGCTCGCCGCCGACGGCCAGTTCACCGACGCCATGCCCGAGATCCTGATCGGCCGCGTCGACGGGCCGGTGGGCCAGGCCTTTGCCAACATGATGGCCCAGAGCAAGGGCCACACCGCCATGTTCGCCATCCGCGCCTGCAATCAGCTGGTGCGCCCGGCCACCATCACCGTGCCCAAGGTGACGCTGAAAGACTCGGCCAACATCGACCTGTTTGGCGGCGTGGTGCAGAGCGCCACCGCCGATGCGGTGATCGACTGCGTGATCGAAGGCATCATCCCCAAGGACGTGGCCAACGACCTGTGCATCATCAGCCTGGTGTGGATAGACCCGCGCTGCGCGAAAGACCCGAACCTGAGCAAGAAGGACATGTACCGCACCAACTACGAGGCCACCAAGCTGGCCATCAAGCGGGCGCTGAACAACGAGCCCAGCATCGACGAGCTGATCGCCAACCGCAAGTCCATCAAGCACGATATGGATGACTGGTCTTGAGTTGACCTCCGTGTTTGCGCTGCTGGACGACAGCAGCGCTGCAGCCCACCGCCCTGGTGGGCCTGCACCCGGCCGGCCGCCCAGCCGCCTCTACACCGGCTACTCGCACCAACACCGCTGCACCGACCCGGCCACGCTGAACGCCTGCTGGGCCGCCGTGGCCGCCGACCAGCAACGCGGCCTGCACGCCGTGCTGCTGGCCGACTACGAATGGGGCGCGCGGCTGGTGGGGGCCGGCTGCGAGAAGCTGGCGCCGGCCGACATCCCCGCGCTGCGTGTGCTGATGTTCAGCCACCTGGCCCACTTGGGCCCCGCTGAGGTGGCCGCCTGGCTGCGCGAGCAAGATCGCGGCAGCGAAGAGCCCAGCCCCGCCGGGGCGCTGAACCTGCAGCCCAGCGTGAGCGACGGCGAGTTTTGCGCCGCCATCGAGGCTGTCCAGGAGGCCATCCGCAACGGCGAGACCTACCAGGTCAACTACACCTACCGGCTCACTGGCCAGGCGCAGGGCTCGCCCATGGGTCTGTACCGCCGCCTGCGTGCGCGCCAGCCCGTGGCCTATGGCGCCTTCATCGCGCTGCCGCCAGATGGGCATGGCAACGAGCCCACGCACATCCTCTCGATGTCGCCCGAGCTCTTCCTGCGGCACGAGGCCGGCCTGGTCACCGCGCGCCCCATGAAGGGCACCGCTGGCCGGCTGCGCAGCCCAGAGAGCGACAGCGAAGCCGCTCGCCTGCTGCAGCAGGACGTGAAGAACCGCGCCGAGAACCTGATGATCGTGGACCTGCTGCGCAACGATCTGGGCCGCATCGCCCAGATCGGCAGCGTCAGCGTGCCGGCGCTGTTTGCGGTGGAGCCCTATGCCACGGTGTTCCAGATGACCAGCACCGTGCAGGCCCGTTTGCAGCCCGGCACCGACATGCCCACGCTGCTGCGCGCCACCTTTCCCTGCGGCTCCATCACCGGTGCGCCCAAGCACCACACCATGGACCTGATCTCGCGCTTCGAAAGCACGCCGCGCGGCCTGTACTGCGGCGCCATCGGCTGGGTGGACGCGCCCGAGCCCGGCAGTGCCTACAGCTCCATCGGCAACTTCTGCCTCTCGGTCGCCATCCGCACGCTCACGCTGGGTCCTGTGGACGCCGCCACCGGCGGACGTGCGCTGCGCCTGGGCGTGGGCGCCGGCATCGTGCAAGACAGCGTGGCACTGGATGAGTTGGAAGAGTGCCGCTTGAAGGCGCGCTTTCTCACGGGCCTGAACCCGGGCTTCGAACTGTTCGAGACCATGCGAGTGGAGGCGGTGCAGGGTGCCGCACCGCACATCGCCCTGCGCGCACAGCACCTGACCCGCCTGCAGCGCAGCGCACTGGCTCTGGGCTTTGCCTTTGATGCGGCCGAGGCCGAGCGGTTGCTGAGCGAGACCCTCTTGACTCTGGCTGCCACGCCATCCCCCCACGGTGCCTGGCGCCTGCGACTGAGCCTGGCCGTGGACGGCCACTCGACGATCACCCACGCGCCCTTGCCCGACCTGGCACTGGACGAGCAAGGCGGTGTGAGCTTGGTGATCAGCCCGCACCGCCTGCCCAACGCCAATCCGCTCTCGCGCCACAAAACCACGCTGCGCAACCACTACGACGCGGCGATCCGCGACGCCGAAGCCCAAGGCGCCTTCGACGCGCTGTTCTTCGCCGAAGACGGCCGGCTGGCCGAGGGTGCTCGCAGCTCGGTGTTCGTGCAACTCAGCGGCGAGTGGTTCACACCGCCGCTGGCCGATGGGGCCTTGCCCGGCGTGTGCCGTGGGCAGGTGCTGCAAGACGGGCTGTGGGGCCAGCCTGTGGTTGAGCGCCCGCTCAATTTGCGCGACGTGCAGCAGGCCGAAACGTTGGCGCTGGGAAATGCGCTGCGAGGGGTGATGCTGGCCCGGCTTCAGTGAGGCATTGCCGCAGCTTGGCGTGGCCCTGCAATTCCTCTTTCACCCAGGCCGACACCACAGGCGAAGATTCCCTAAGGTCGCAAAGCCGGCGCTTTTTGCGATGCTCAGGTCGGTGCCTCGCTCAAAGCCCACGACCGGCGTCGCAGGGAAGGCGACAGAGAGGGCTGTCACGAGCGCGGCCCATGTTTCTTCCAGGAACTCGGGCGGAGAGAAGGCGTTGGAAAGACCCACCACCCCTGGCGACCGATTGGCAATGCCGCCAGCGACGATACGGCCATCGAGCAGGCCCGCGAAGAACGTGTGATCGGGACTGCCAAGGAGACTCACTGGGAACTGCCTGTTTCGCGGTTCCTCTGCCTCGTTTCTGGTGTCGCCCGACCAGGCCTGCTCCCACTCGGCAAAGCTCAAAGGCGTGATCACCTTCACCCATGAGAGGCGTGCGCTGGAAGGCGCGGCAACAGCCAGGGAAGGATCGCGCCAGATCCATTCAGCCTGGAAGAGCATGGAGAAGCCCCGCGCGGCCAGGTCGAAGCGGGCATAACTGTCCTTGAGGCTCCAACCAGTCGGGCGCGGAGATGATTCAATTTCAGCTGCGTAGCCTTCAATGTCCGCCTGCGTCGTCGTCGGCGAGAGCACAACCAGGTTGGAATGAAAGGGCGGCGGGGTCTCGTGAGAGCGCCACACAAGTGCATCCGTCTCGCTGGCCAGCCCATGTGCGGCGAACATCGCCTCATACCAGCGAACGTTGTTCAGTACCGCGAGCTCAAGCTTTGATGGACTCATGATGGATCCCCCAATTCGAGCGCTGAGTGACTGTGAGGCATCGAAGCAGCGCGGCAAAACAGCTTTGGCTCAATCGCCGGTTGGCAGGGCGCGGCGCAGGCATCATCGCGCAACCCGGTACAGCACGTAGCGGTCACCGTCGAGTCGGTGGTAGTACAGCGCACGGCCGTCTGCCGTGAGCGTGGGCGCCTCGACAAAGCCGGTGATAGCGGCCACCTTTTGCGGCAGGCCGAAGGCTTCCTCGGGGCTGCTGCGCGTGGCCCGCATGATCACCGGTTGATGCGAAGCGCTCGCGGTGGACGCGCGCGTGAAGAACAGCTCGAGCAAGTCGCCGGAGATGGCCGGCGCATATTCCAGCGCCTTGGTGTTGATGTTCTTGAACTGCTCGCTGCTCGCAGGCGTGCGGCGGAAACCCGTGCCATCACGCACCGCAATGGCGATGTCGGCGGTCTTCGGCGCTGGCCCGCCCGTGAACTGGCCGTCGACGACCAACAAGGTCTTACCGTCGGTGGCGATCTCGGCATCGAACATCACCACGCCAGGCTTACGCAGGGAAACGCCTTCGACCAGCTCGACCCCGGTCACCTTGCCCTTGTCGAATCGGCCTTGGTAGAGCGTGGAGAGCGTCTGTTCGTAGCTGCGAACGGAGATGAAGAACAGATGACCGTCGCGGTCGAGGCTGGGAACGGCGTCGAGAGCGGGTGTGTTGGCGCCTTTGAGCTCACCTTGGTATTGAAACCTCAGGTCATCCACCCGCGTAGCCAGATGCAGGTTGGTGTTGGTGCGTGGGTCGTTCCGGTTGTTGAACAGCAGGTACTGCCCGTCCTTGGTGATGAAGGGCTCCATCGCATGTCCGTCATAGCCATGGATCGCGACGCGCTGCGGGCTGCCAAAGGCCCGGTACTCCGTTGTCCGGGGCGGCGGCGAACCACCGTCCGCGTGCCCCATCAGGCAGCTTGTCAGCAGCAGGGGCATCAGCAGCAGGGAGGGAACCCGCGTCAAGAAAGCCATGGGCATTTGATTCTCCTGAAGTGGGGCTGCAAAGCTCGCTTACTCCACCAGGTTCAATATCTCCAACTGCTCTGGCACCGTCATGAAGGTGCCCGCTCCTGCCGGCATCTGCATCAGCGGCTTGGCGTTGCCGTCCAGCAGCCACACGCTGGGGTAGACGAGCATGCGGGCACGCTGGTCGCCGATGGCGCGCTGGAACTCGGTGTAGGGCAGGTGGTGCTGGTCGGTGCGCAGCACCAGTTGCTTGGCTTGCACGCTCAGCTCGGCGCGCAGATCCACCACGATGTACTTCTCGCGGAAGTGCGGCACCAGGGCCTTGGCGTTCTCGGTGAGGAAGGCTTCGTACTTGCGGCAGTAGGGGCAGTCGCTGGCACTGAGGTAGACGTAGAGCGAGCGGCCCTCCTTGCGGGCACGCTGCAGGGCGGGGCGCAGATCAAATTCCCAGCCGCCGGGGGCCAGTTTGTCGCTGAGCACGGGTGGCACCACCATGGCCTGGTAGGGCGCGGGCATGCCGGTGGCGTGCGTTGCCAACGCGGTCATGCCCAGGCACAGGGTCAGCAGCAGTGTCAGCCATGGGGAGCGCAGCGCTTGTGTGGTCATGACGGGCTGGCCTCTGGCTTGGCGGTGGCAATGTCGAGCCTGCCGCTGTAGCTGTTGTCTTTGCTGTCGCTCACCTCGGCGCTGAGCAGGCCGCGGCCGTCGACACGGGGCACGAACTGAAAGCGCCAGCTCGGGTTCTCGCTGACCGAGAAATCGCAGTCGGCGTTGAACAGCAATTGGTCGTCGTAGCGCACACGCACGCTGCGGATGAAGTGCGGCGGGATGTACATCACCGTCACCTGGTTGAGCTCGAAGCCGGTGTCGTTGGGGTGGATCACGCTCACTTCGGCGGGCGTGGTCTGGCTGGTGGGCTTCACCCCATCGGGCAGCCGAAAGCGGGTCTGGCCGATCAGGTCCGGCCGGTCGCGGTTGGGCGGTGCGCTGCAACCGCCAGAGACTTTGACGAAGCGCGAATCGAGGTGCAGCGTGCCATCGTTCCATTCGGTGATGACGCGTACATGGCTGTATTCGTCCACGCGCAGGCGGGTTTCAAAATCGGCCTGGCCCAGCGCGGGGGTGAGTTCGATGCTCGCGGCCACGGCCGAGGGGTTCTTGTCCACCAGCAGGGTCAGGCGCTTGGCGTAGCGAGTGGCGGTTTGCGGCGCCCTGGAGACGATCTTCACCGGCACGGATGCGCCATAGGCGGCGCGCAGCGGCACGATGAGCTGCACCAGGCTGTCTGCGCCGCGTGCCATGGGCCGCTCGCCAAAGAGTTGCTGGCGCAGCTTGTCCCACTCGGGTGAGCTGGCGCCGTGGTCAATGTTGGTGGGCAGACCGCCGATGGCGCTGTGGCCGATGGCGGGCCAGGCCAGCGCGGCGGTGGCCAGCAGGGCGCGGCGGCGGGTGAGGGTGGTAGTAGCCATGGTGGTTAAGCTCAGGGTTGGCGCAGCATCAACGCGCGTTCATGCCGCAAGAACACCACCGAGGCATTGCGGCGGTGGACGGTGTCGTACTGGTCCCAGCCGGCAAACTCGCTGAGCTGGGTGGCGTCGGCCACGTCGCTGAGTGCGGTGCCGGTGTCCAGCAGTTGGGCCGTGCGGCGCTCCAGCTGGTCGAGATAGCGGGCGATGCGGGCCACCTGCTCGTTGCCCACCACGGGGCCGTGGCCAGGCACGATGCGGTGCGGTGCCAGGGATTGCAGGCCCGCCAGGCCGGCGCGCCAGCCGTCGAAATTGGCGTCCTGCACATCGGGGATGGTGTCGGCATCCACCAGGCCGCCTGCAAAGAGGGTGCCGGTGGTTTCGTCCAGCACGGCGAGATCACCCGGCCCGCTGGAGTGGCCGCCGGGGCCCCAGGCCAGCAGGCGCACGGGGCGCCCTATGCCGGCATCAAAGGGTTTCGTGGTGGGGTCTACCAGGCGTTCGGGTTTCACCACGCGGGTGCCCTGCATTTCTTCAGGGCCCAGCACGCGCTTCAGGGTCTTGAGGCAGTTCTCGCAGCGCGCGGCCATCAGGCGGGCGGCGGCAGGATGCATGGTGCTGGGGGTGCCTGCCTCCTCGAAGGCGGCGGCTCCGAACAGAAATTCTTGCCGCACATGGGTGAGCACCAGCTGGCGTATGGGCAGTGGTGTGACACGGCGGATGGCGGCCAGCATGGCCTCGCCATGCCTGCGCGAAACGCCGCTGTTGATGGCCAGCACACCCTGCGGGCCGACGATGAAGCCGAGGTTGGCGGTGCGGCCCAGGTTGCTGGGGTCGATTTCGCCGCTCATGCCGCGCAGCACATACACACCCGGCGCCACCTGCTGTGCCGCGTTGGGGGTGGCCGGCGCTGGGACTGCGCAAGCACCCAGGCCCAGCGGCGCCACCACAGCCGAACCCAGCCCCAGGCTGAGCAGCGCGCGCCGGCTGACGGGTGCCTGGTGCATGGCTTACTTGGTCTCGGCCAGTTTCTTCAGCTGGGCCAGGCCCGATTGGTACACGCCGGTGACGGCACGCACGGCGGCTTCGTCGTTCTGGTCGGGCGGCGGATCGTTGTTGGGAAAGCCGCGGTAGAACGCGCCGCGCCACTCCACCTGGCAGGTGCTGCCTTCACCGGTGACCCGGATGGTGGAGGTGTAGTTGGTGACGGGCAGGGCGCCGCCATCCTTGGCACGGTAGGTGTACTTCATCTGGCTGGCATCCCAGCCCTCCAGTGCTTCGAGGATCTGGCCGCCGCCCTTGATCTTGACGGTGCGTTGCGAGCCCACCGAGTTGCCTTGGGTGGCGTCGCTGGACTCGACGGCGGGGTGCCAGTCTTTCAGCGCGGCAAAGTCTTTGATGCGCGCCCACACGGCGGCGGCGGGGGCATTGATGCTCACGGTTTCCACCACCTTCTGGCGCGTGGGGCCGTGGGCCGTGGCGGCCAGCGGCAGGCACAGTGCCGTGAGCGCCGCGAGGGCCGTGACGGCGGCCAGGGTGAATCGTCGTTGGGGCATGTGCAGGGTCTCCTGTGCGTATGAAAACTGAGGGGGTAGGGTTCAGGGCGGGGTGCCGATGAAGGCGCCGAAGCCGCGCGGGTTGCGGCCCACAGCGATGGTGGAAAGCAGGGCGCCGCTGCGAGCATCCAGCACGCTCACGGCGTCGTCCATCCAGTTCACCACGTAGACGTTTGCCCCGTGGGCGGCAATGCCTTCGGGGTAGCCAAAGCCAGGCAGGGTGCGCAGCAGTTGCAGGCTTTCGGCGTCGAACACGCTCACGCTGTCGGCATGCTGGTTGGTGACGTAGAGCAGGCGGCCACCATCGGCCAGCGCCGCACCATACGGGGCCTTGCCGGTGGGCAAGGTGGCCACCACCTCGCGGCGCTCGGTGTCGATGACCGAGAGGTTGTCGCTTTGCACATTCAGCGCGTACAGGCGCTGGCGTGGCGCATCCAGCAGCAGCGAAAAGGGGTGTTGGCCCACGCTCACGCGGGCCAGCACGCGCGCGCTGGCCACATCCACCAGGGCCACGCGGTTGTCGTCGCGCTCGGCCACCCAGGCCTGGCTGCCATCGGGCAACGCGGCCACACCGGCGGGCGCGGGGCCGAGCGGCACGCGAGCGATCTCGCGCTGCTCAGGCATGTCGAATACGCGCAGTTGTGCGCCGTACCAGTCCGAGACGAAGAGCCGGTTGCCGTTGGCACCGGCGTCCAGGCCCACGGCGCCCTGGCCGGCAGCAAAGCGCGCCAGCTCGCGGTGTGTGCGCATGTCCAGCACGCTCACATCGTTGCTGCCGGCGTTGGCCACAAACACCTGGCCCCGTGCGCTGGCTGCCACCACCCCTGCGGGCGCCTGGCCCACGGGCACGGTGGCCACCTGTTTGCCGCTGGCGAGGTCCAGCACCGAGACATCGTGGCTGCCTTGGTTGGTGATCCAGGCGAACGGGGCAGCCTGTGCCCATGGGCAGGCCAGCAGCAGGGTGAGAGTGAGTTCAGGCCAGCGCCGGGTCGCTGCCAAGCGGCCTGAGCACCCTCTCGGAGGGTGGCTGCGGTACTCCGCGGCCGGGTACCCCATTAGCGGGCCAGGCTGTCCAGCGCGGCCTGGGCGCTGTAACGGCGCTCAAAGGTGTCCACCACCTCGGCGCGCAGCGGCGCGTTGCCTTGCGGCACAAAGCGAAAGCGCAGGCTGGGGTTCTCGCTGAGCGCAAAGTCAACGTCGGCCGCGAGCAGCAGGCGATCGCCCTGGTAGATGTGCAGCTTGCGCACGTACTCAGACGGTGTGAAGGTGCGTGTGAGCTGGTTCATGGCCATGCCCGAGTGGTTGGGGTGGCTCACCATCCATTGCACCGTCATGGCCTGGCCAGCGGCGGTGGGCGCAGCGCCTTCCAGGCGGAACAGCATGCGGCCCATGGCGGCACGCATGGCGGCTTCGTCGCCACCAGCGGGGGCTGAGCAGCCGCCCGAGGCCTTCACAAAGCGCGTGGCCATCAGCACGCGGCCGTCGGCGGTTTCGGCCACGGCGCGCACAAAGGTGTATTCGTCCACCCGCACGCGGGTTTCCAGATCGGCCATTGCGCCGCCCGCCGGCAGATCGACCACGGCAGCGATGGGCGTGGGGTTGTTGTCGATCAGCAGCGTGAGACGGCGGATGTCATCGGCCGGTGTGGCACCCGGGGCCACATGGATGGCCAGCGGTACGAAGGCAGGGTCTTCGGCCCGGCGTGGGGCCTGCAGGCTGATGCGCGCATCCATCTGGATGCTGCGGCCCTCAAACAACTGCTGGCGCAGCTTGTGCCACATGGGGCTGGATTCGGGATCGTCGGGCGAGGCTTTGGGGGCCTGGGCCAGCGCGGCCGCAGAACCACCCCAGGCCAGCCCGCCGACGAGCAACAGATGACGACGCAGCATGTTTAACCCCCGTCGTTCCCGTGCAGGCGGGAATGCAGGTTGTGGCGGCTGGTGGATTCCCGCCTGCGCGGGAATGACGACAGGGAAGTCATGGCGCGTATGCCTCTCAAGGCGGCAGTATGAAGCAGGCCTTCTTGACCTGGGTCTGCAGGGCCTTGTACTTGCGGATCAGCACCTGCAGGCTCTCAGTGTCACGGATATAGGAGCCGCGCTCGCCGCCGATGGTGGTGGCATTGGCGGCCGTGCTCATGGTGACGTAGTCGTCAAAAGGCAGCTCGGTGGCCACCTTGTCGAGTGCGCACGCGCACTTGTTCACCATCTCGTAGTGTGGGCCAGGGTGATTGCGCATGCACTCTTGCACGTAGAGCACGCGGTCCACTGTGGGGTAGTCGTGGGCTAGGCTGGAGAGCGGGGCCGCCAGCAGCGTCAAGGCCAGCAGCGGCCACGCGCGAGGGGAATGGAACATGGTGTGGGGCATGAGGTTGATCTGGTCAGGGCAGTTTGCCCGGTGCGGTGGCCTGCAGTGCTGCGCGGGCCGGAAGTGTGGCCTGTGCCAGCAGCAGTTCTTCTTCGAGCAGCACGTCGGTGCCCGTGACCGCCGGAATCTGCACGCGAATGGCCACCACGCCACCAGGCACTTCATCAGACAGCGCAAACACGTACTGCTTGGCCGTGTACTTCTCGAACTTGGCGCGGTTGGGGTCGTCCTGGTAGGGGCTGATGACGATTTCATGGCCAGCCACCGGCCTGCCCTTGTAGGTGTAGCGGGCCTCGCTCACCTTGGCGGCCTCGTACAAGGCCAGGCGAATGCGCTTGCGGAAATACACCGTGCTGCCCTTGGTCAGGCGTTGCATCTCGCGGATGTCGCGCTCCAGAAAAAACAGGATCACCGGGTTGCCTTGGGCCTGCTCCACCTCGGGCAAAGGGGTGCGGCGCGCGCCGGTGAGAAAGTCGCCGCTGGCTTGGCAGCACTTGCCGTCGGGCAGGCGGGCCAGTTTCAAGTTGACGCTGTCGGTGAAGCCGGGCTCCAGGCTGCCCGATTTGCGGTAGCTGTAGTTCAGCGTGGTGGGCGGCTTGAGCATGTGCAACTGATCGGTCATCAGCAACAGGCGCTCGGCCGCCGAAAAGTCTTGCTTGTTCTCAGGCGCGGCCGGACCTTGCGCCATGGCGATGGGCCAGGGCAACAAGAAGGCGGCCACACAGGCCAACCGCCTGCACAGTGAAAGGGCGGCTAGACGGCTGTGGCTCATAGCGTGCTGGAGAAACGAAGGAAAAGGGCCTGGGGGGCCGTGCCTGTGGGCAATGGGGTCAACGCGGGGCCGGCGCAACGGCGTCCAGCAGCGGCACGTTGAAGTCTTTGAGGATGGCCTGGATTTCAGGTTGCCGCGACTCGATCAGCTTTTCGATCTGCTGTTTCCATTCGCGCTCGCCGTAGCGCACGCCCATGGCCATCTCGTAGTCGAACTTCACGCCGTGTTCGGAGCTCATAGGCACCACGTTGAGCTTGGGGTTTTGCACGCGTTTGGCGTAATAGCCGGCCAGCGGGCCCCAGACGATGGCTGCGTCGATCTTGCCCGAGACCAACTCGGCCTCCAGGATCTGGCCTGGGTACTGGTCAGGGTTGGCGTCGAGCATCTTGTACGGCACGCCCTGGTCCACCAGGTTGTGCTTGGCCAGCCATTCAGAGGCCGGGCCACGGTCGAACAGGCCGATGCGCATGCGTTGCAGACGCTCGGGGCCCAGTGCCAGGAACTCGGTGCTGGTTTTCACGTTGTCCATGCCCTTGCCCTGTGGGAACACCAGGGCATAGGTGGAACGGTAGTAAGGCTTGGTCACAGACACCTGGTCGAAGCCCACGGGCACGCCCATCATGATGTCGCAGGGGTAATCCTGATCGGGCAATTTGTAGCGCAGGGAGTTGCGCACGAAATTCATCCGCTGGGGGATCCAGTAGTAAGTGACCGGCAACCCCAGGGCCTTGCCGAACAATTCGGCCAGCCGGTTTTCGATGCCTTCCGAGGCCTTGTTCGAGAACGGCATGTTGTTCGGGTCTTGGCAGACCTTGAGCGCGGTGCGCTCGGGGGCATCCTGAGCACTCACACCCAAGGGGCTTGCCAATGCGCTGAGGAGCAGGCTGCCAAGAACCACATGTCGCATCGGCAGGCTCACTTCAGTTCTTCCACCTTGGAGCGGGTGATGGCACCGTCAGAGCGGCCTTTGAGGTAGGCATAGAGGTTGTCCAGGTTGTCCACCACCATGGGGCTGCCACCGAAGCTGACCATGCCTTTTTCCAGGCGGCCGTTGATGACGGTGGTCTTGAACTCGTCCTTGGTCAACACCTTTCAGGCTGTTGATGAGCGAGGGGCCCACCATGCCTTCCTGGTTGGCGCCGTGGCAGCGGTCGCAAGCGGCCTGACGCCAGGTGCGGAAGCCTTTCATTGTGTTGGCATCGACCTTGTAGCCGTCCTCTACCTTGTACAGCGGCGCGTCTGCGGCCAGTACGGCACTGCCGTGCAGGGCCAGCAAGAGGGGCAAGGCCAGGGCTGCAAGTCTATTCACGTCCTATCTCTCCAATGTCTCGTAGCGAAAAAAAGCCGGTGCGGCTCGCGTGGACAAGCAGCACCGGCTTGGTCGATCAGGGCACGGACTGCTTGGCTCGCCATTCAACGCAGTCTGCGCCATCTTGGGGGCAGGGGATTTCCCTTGCCCCCTTTCACTCAGTTTCAGTTGGGCAGGGCGAACACCGTGAGCGATCCACCCAGTTCGGTGTACTGGCTCAGTTCCTTGTAGCCGCCCACGGCGCCCAGGCCGTCCTGGTCTTTCTCAAGGCCCGCCGCCATGCCAATGCCGGCCCAGCCACCAATGCCCGAGAACACGCCCATGTACTGCTTGCCCTTGTGCTCATACGAGAACACGTTGCCGATGATGCCGGAAGGCGTCTTGAACTTGAAGAGCTCCTTGTTGATGTCCTTCTTGTCCACGCACTTCAGGTAGCCTTCCAGCGTGCCGTAGCAGCTCAGACCGCCAGCGGTGTTGAGCGCGCCGCTCCAGACCGAGAACTTCTCGGGCTTGGACTGCACGATCTTGCCGGTGCCTGCGTCCCAGGTGATGTAGTTGCCCATGCCGCCGTGGCTGCCAGGGGCAGGGAACATCGACAGCGTGGCGCCCACATACGGCTGGCCTGCGGTGTACTCAACCTTGAACGGCTCGTAGTCCATGCAGACGTGGTTGGTCGGCACGTAGAAGAGCTTGGTCTCGGGGTCGAAGGCAGCAGGCTGCTGGTCCTTGGAGCCCAGCGCGGCCGGGCAGACACCCTTGGTGTTCACGTCGGCACCGTTGCGGGCGGTGGAGTACTTGGCCACCGTCACCGGGCGGCCAGACTTCATGTCCACATGGGTGGCCCAGTTCACCTTGGGGTCAAACTTCTCGGCCACCAGCAGGGCGCCATTGGTGCGGTCCAGCGTATAGCCGAAGCCGTTGCGGTCGAAGTGCACCAGTGCCTTGGTTTGCTTGCCCTTGACCGGGATGTCGGCCAGGATCATCTCGTTGATGCCGTCAAAGTCCCACTCGTCGTACGGCGTCATCTGGTAGACCCAGTTGACCTTGCCGCTGTCGACATCACGCGACCAGATGGACATGGACCACTTGTTGTCGCCCGGGCGTTGAGCCGGGTTCCAGGTGGACGGGTTGCCGGTGCCGTAGAACACGGCGTTCAGGCCCTTGTCGTAGCTGTACCAGCCCCAGGTGGTGCCGCCACCGATCTTCCACTGGTCGCCTTGCCAGGTCTTGAGCGACGAGTCCTTGCCCACGGGCTTGACGGCGCCGTCGGTCCAGGTGGTGGTCTTGTCCGGGTCCATCAGCATTTCAGCGTCGGGGCCCACGGAGTAGCCCTTCCACGCCTGCTTGCCGGTGTTGATGTCATAAGCGGCCAGATAGCCGCGCACACCCCACTCGCCACCGGAAATGCCGGTGATGACCTTGTCCTTGAAGACGTGAGGGGCGTTGGTGTTCACGGCGCCCAGCTTCGGGTCACCGTTCTTCACCGACCAGACCAGCTTGCCGGTCTTGGAGTTCAGTGCGATCAGGTTCGAGTCAGCCTGCTGCAGGAAGACCTTGCCCTCGGCGTAGGCCAGACCGCGGTTGACGGTGTCGCAGCACATTTGCGGAATCACGGCCGGGTCTTGCTTGGGCTCGTACTTCCACAGGATCTTCTGCGTATCGAGGTCGATCGCAAAGACCTTGTTCGGGAACGGCGAGTGCAGGTACATCACGCCATCCACCACCAGGGGAGAGCCTTCGTGGCCGCGCAGCACGCCGGTGGAGAACGTCCACGCGACCTGCATCTTGCCCACGTTGCCCTTGTTGATCTGGTTGAGCTTGCTGTAGCGCTGGTTGTACATGTCGCCAGCTTGCGTCGCCCAGTTATTGGGGTTGGCGATGTTCTTCTCGACGTCGGCATTGGCCATTGCCAGTGCCGGCAGCGCCAACAAAGCCATGCCCACACGCTGCGCCAACTGGTGGCTCTTTTGCCCGGGAACTCTCATGTATGTCTCCTCGCACGAAGGGTGGTCATCAACGAGGTCGCAAGCACCACCCGGAACCCAAGCGACCCTAGGAACTAGGCTCTCTTTCCGCAACTAGCGTGCCCAAATCCGGCCCGCATTCGGCGGGTTGCCACACCAAAGCGCTGCAAAGGGCCAGGAGGGAGGGTGGGCCCGCCAAAACGGCCTCAAAGTAGTGGAAACCCTTGCGGATTGACCCTGTGAAACTCGCCTCAAACCGGGAATCTGGCGCGAACGATCAGGGAAAGTCCTGGGGCGCCTTGTGGGCGGCTTTTCGTTCTTCGGGGCTTGCTGTGATGCAGCGGAACCGCCATGGCGAGTGGGTGCTATCAGTTACGGCGCAAAGTGTCTCAGCCCAGACCTGGGCGCCAGTGACATGCGACGGAACAGTCAGACCGTGCGGTTGCGCGCCAGTGGCGGGTTCTTGGCAAAGTAGCGCTCTATGCCGGTGAACAGCGCGTCCACCAGGCGCCGCTGATAGGCCGCATCGCGCAGCTTGCGTTCCTCCTCCGGGTTGGAGATGAAGCCCGTCTCCACGAGGATGGAAGGGATATCGGGTGCCTTGAGCACGGCGAAACCAGCCTGCTCCACCTTGCGCTTGTGCAGCCGCCCCACCAGGCCGATGCGGCCCAGCACTTCGTGGCCGGCGCGCAGGCTGTCCTTGATTTGCGCCGTGGTGCCCATGTCGAGCAGGGTCTTGAGCACCTGGGCGTCGCGCCGGGCGGCGTTGATGCCGCCCACCACGTCGGCAGCGTTTTCCTTTTGCGCCATCCAGCGTGCGGCGGCACTGGAGGCGCCAGTCTGGCTCAGCGCAAACACACTGGCGCCGCGCGCCTCGGGGGTGAAGAAGGCATCTGCATGGATGGATACAAACAGGTCGGCCTGCACCCTGCGCGCCTTGTGGACCCGCTCGTGCAGTGGCACGAAATAGTCGTCGTCGCGGGTCAGCATGGCACGCATGCCGGGCTTGGCGTTGAGGCGGTCGCGCAACTGCCGCGCCACCTGCAGCACCACGTCTTTCTCGCGCAGGCCGCTGGGGCCGGTGGCGCCGGGGTCTTCGCCGCCATGGCCGGGGTCGATGGCCACAATCAGCAAACGGTTCAGGCGTTCGCGTTGCTGGGGCGTGGGAGGCTCGTGCAGGGGCGGTGGCGCGGGCGTGCGCAGGGCCTCTGCGGCTTGCGAAGCCGTGCGGCCAGGCGCGGCGATGGCGCTTGGGGCCGATGCCGCAGGCGCGGGGCTGGCCGAGGCCTGGAAGGGCTTGTCAATCCGGTTGATGAACGCGCCCAGGGCGTCGGTCACCGCATGGCTGGCACTCTGTTCGGCCTGCTCGCGCTCGCGCACCAAGGCCAGCAGCGGGTCGGCTTCCTGGGTCGGGTAGAGGTCGAACACCAGCCGGTGCTGGTAGGCTGCCACTGGAGGCACGGTGAACTGCTGGGGTTTGACCACCTGCTTCAGGTCGATCACCAACCGCACCACGCGCGGCTGGTTCTGGCCCACGCGCACGCCAGCGATGAACGGGTCATCGGAGCGCACCTTGCCCACCAGTTCGCGCAGCGCCGGGCTCATCTCCAGGCCGTCAATGTCCACCACCAGGCGCGGCGGCCCGTCGGTGAGGAAATGTTGTGCCTGCAAGGTCTTGTCCGACTCGATGGTGACCCGCGTGTAGTCCTTGGCCGGCCACACCCGCACCGAGAGGATGCTGGCGCCCCACACCAACTGGGCCGGGCCCAGGCTCATGGCCAGGGCGCCGAGGTTGCGCAAGGCGGCACGGCGCTTCACTTCAGCAGCCCCTGCCCAGTGGGGGTGTAGGCGTGGGCCCGTACTTGCCGCTGGTCATCGTCCAGCACCTCGATGGCCAGCCGCAAGTCGGGCGCCGGCAGCAAGGGCGCGGCCTTGTCGGCCCATTCGCAAAGCTTGAGGCCGGGCGCGGCGAACAGGTCGCGGAAACCGGCGTCCTCCCAATCGCGCGGGTCATTGAAGCGGTAGAAATCGAAGTGCGAGATGGCCAGCATCTGGCCTTGAGCATGCGGGCATTGAACTGGCACCTCGTAGGGCTCCACCACGGTGTAGGTGGGGCTTTTGATGCGGCCTTGCACACCCAAGGCACGCAACAGATGGCGCACGAAGGTGGTCTTGCCGGCGCCCAGCGGGCCATCGAGTTCGATGGTGGCGTTGCGCAAGGCTGCATGGGCCGCCAGCGAGACGGCGAAGTGGTCACAAGCGGCCTCGTCAGGCCACGTCAGTTCGCGGGTTTCTAGAATCGGCGGATGGCTCAAGGTTTCGATGCGGCGGATGTCGGGCGAGAAGTGGCGCAAGAAGTGGCGCGGCAATTGCCTGCATGGGCTGCTGCGCTCGGATTCTCCCAGATCGGTGTGGCAGATGTGGATCTGTCTTCCGCCGAGCCGGGCTTGCTGGCCTGGCTGGCGGCGGGTTTTCACGGCGGCATGGGCTATATGGCGGCGCATGGGCTCAAGCGCGCCCGGCCGGCCGAACTCGTGCCGGGCACCGTGCGCGTCATCAGCGCGCGCATGAACTACCTGCCGCCCGACACATCCCCTGGTTGGCAGGCGCTGGAATGGCAGCGGCTGGGCAGCCCGCAGCAAGCAGCGGTGTCGGTCTATGCCCGGGGGCGGGATTACCACAAGGTGCTGCGGGCGCGATTGCAATCGCTGGCCACGCAGATCGAGCAGGCCGCTGGGCCTTTCGGCCACCGGGTGTTCACCGACTCGGCCCCGGTGCTGGAGGTGGAACTGGCCAGTCGCAGCGGCCTGGGCTGGCGGGGCAAGCACACGCTGGCGCTGGCGCGCGAGGCAGGCTCCACCTTCTTTCTGGGCGAGATCTATGTGGACCTGCCGCTGGCGGTTTCCGTGCCCGAGGCGGGGCATTGCGGGCGCTGCACAGCCTGCATGGCCGTGTGCCCCACCCAGGCCATCGTGGCGCCCTACCAGCTGGATGCGCGGCGCTGCATCTCCTACCTCACCATCGAGCACGAGGGGCCCATTCCTGAGTCGCTGCGGTCGCTGATGGGCAACCGCATCTATGGCTGCGACGACTGCCAGCTCACCTGCCCATGGAACAAGTTTGCGCAGCCGTCGGTGCTGGTGGACTTTGAGGCGCGCTCGCCATGGGCAGGTGTGGGCTTGCGCGAACTGTGGCAATGGAGCGAGTTGCAGTTTCTGCAGCGCACCGAAGGCTCACCCATCCGCCGCATCGGCTACCAGCGTTGGCGGCGCAACCTGGCGGTGGCGCTGGGCAATGCCTGTGCCGCAGGGGTGGAAACGGCGCTGATCCGAGCCGATCTGTTGGCCGCGCACGCCGCTGCTGACGAGCTGGTGCGCGAGCACATTGCCTGGGCTATCGCTCAAGGCCCGGCCTGAACGGCGGCCAGGGCGGCCAGGGCCAGCGGCACGCCCAGCATGCCGACGAGGGTGGACATGCTCACCAGCCCCGCCACAAAGGCACCATGGCCACCCATGCGCGTGGCCAGCACGTAGGCGCTGGAGGCGGTGGGCAGGGCCGCAAACGCCACCACCACCGTCTGCTGGCCGGGTGGCAGCCCCACGGACTGCACCAGGCCTATGGCCAGCAGCGGCAGCACCAGGTGGCGTATGCCCAGCAGGCCTGCCGCCAGGCCCGGCGCCTCGCGCAACGCCCCCATGCGCAGGCCCGCGCCCACCGCCATCAGGCCCAGGGGCAGGGCGGCGGCCCCAATGCGAGTGAGCGTGATCTGGGCGATCTCGGGCAGGTGCAAGCCCAGCAGATTGCCCAACAGGCCCGCCACCGTGCCCAGGATCAACGGGTTGCGCGCCAACTCACGGCCAAAGTGCTGGCCTCCGTGGCGGGCCAGCGGCCACACAGCCGCCACATTGCACACCGGCACGCACACTGCCACCAACAGCGCGATCCAGGCCACCGCCTGCACGCCGCCCAGGCGCTCGGCCAGCGCCAACGCGATGTAGGAGTTGAAGCGAAAGGCGGTTTGCGCGCCCGAGGCATGGGTGCGCGCATCCACGCCCGGCCAGCGGCCCAGCGCGTAGGCCAGGGCAATACCGGCAGCCACAACAGCCAGGCCGCAGCCCGCGAAGCTGAGCAAAGGGCCTGCCTGCAAAGGCTGGCGCAGGATGGCCACAAACAGCAGCGCCGGGAACAGCAGCCAATACACCAGCAGCTCCACGCCGTCCCACACGCTGCGGCCCAGGGCGGTATGGCGGCAGATCCCGTAACCCAGCACGATGAGGAGAAAGTCGGGCAACAACAACTGGATCTGCGACATGCCCGCAGTGTGCCAGCGCCGGGCTCCGGTATGCTGCACGGTGCAAGTTCGCATGCATTCAGCCGGAGATAAATCAAGATGATCTGCAGCACTCGATGGAAGACTTGGTTCGCCATGCTTTGCGCCGCCGCCGCGCCAGCGGTGCTGGCGCAGGGCTACCCGACCAAACCGGTGAAGCTGGTGGTGCCCTTTGCACCGGGCGGCACTACCGACATCATTGCCCGCGTGGTGTCCGAAAAGATCTCCTCTGCGCTGGGCCAGACCCTGGTGGTGGAGAACAAGGCTGGCGGTGGTGGCTCGGTGGGTGCCAACGAAACTGTCAAGGCCACGCCCGACGGCTACGCGCTGGGCATGGCCACGGTGTCCACGACGGCGGCCAACCCGGCCATCAACCCGCGCATAGGCTACAACCCACTCACCGACTTCACGCCCATCGTGAACATCGCCGCAACACCCAACGTGATCGCGGTGCACCCGTCGTTCCCGGCGCGCGACTACAAGGGCTTTCTGGCTGAAATCAAGAAGAACCCCGGAAAGTACAGTTTTGCCAGTTCGGGAACCGGTGGCATAGGCCACCTGCAGATGGAGCTGTACAAGAACCTGGCCGGTGTCTTCATCCTGCACATTCCCTATCGGGGCGCTGGCCCGGCCTTGAACGACACCGTGGCCGGGCAGGTGCCGATGATCTTCGACAACCTGCCCTCGGCGCTGCCCTTCATCAAGGACGGGCGGCTGATCCCCATCGTCGTGGCTGCACCCCAGCGCCTGGCGGTGCTGCCCAACGTGCCGACCTTCAAAGAGCTGGGCCTGGAGCCTGTCAACCGCATGGCCTATTACGGCATCTATGGCCCCAAGGGGTTGCCCAAAGAGGTGGTGGACAAGGTGCGCGAGGCGGTGAAGAAAACCGCCGAGCTGCCCGATGTGAAAAAGCGCATCGAAGACACCGGCTCGCTGCTGATCCTGAACACACCCGAGCAGTTTGCGGCCCAGATCAAGGCCGAGTTCGACGTGTACAAGCAGGTGGTGGAAAAGCAAAAACTCAAGCTGGAGTGAGCCGCCAGCCATCTGCGCCAGCACCAGTGCCGCTGACTGCTGCCGAGCAAGCGCTGCTCAGGCGCTTTGCCGATGCCCTGTGGTTGGAGGACGGCCTCTCGTCCAACACCCTGGCGGCCTATCGCCGTGATTTGGCGGCGCTGGCGCTGTGGCTGGCGCAGCAGACTGGCAAGGGCTTGTTGCAAGCGGGCGAGGTGGACCTGTTGGGCTATGGCGCTGCCAGGCACAGCGGCAGCCGGGCTACCACCGCCAACCGGCGCCTGGCGGTGTTCCGGCGCTTCTACCGGTGGGCGTTGCGCGAGCGCTTGATCGACGCTGACCCCACACTCAAGCTCAGTGGCGCGCGCCAGCCCCTGCGGGTGCCCAAGACCCTGAACGAATCGCAGGTGGATGCGCTGCTGCAAGCCCCCGACGCTCGCACACCGCTGGGCCTGCGCGACCGCTGCATGTTGGAACTGATGTACGCCAGCGGCCTGCGCGTGAGCGAACTGGTGGGCCTGCAAAGCGTGAGCCTGGGACTGAGCGAAGGCGTGCTGCGGGTCACCGGCAAGGGCGCCAAGGAGCGCCTGGTGCCTTTTGGCATGGAGGCTCGGGATTGGCTGGAGCGCTACCTGCGCGATGCGCGCGCCGAGATCCTGCAAGGCCAGGTCAGCTCGGCACTGTTCGTTACCGCACGGGGCGGCCCGATGACGCGCCAGATGTTCTGGATCCTGGTGAAGAAGTACGCGCTGCTGGCGGGCGTGCATGCGCCGCTGTCACCCCACACGCTGCGGCATGCATTTGCCACGCACTTGCTCAACCACGGTGCCGATCTGCGGGCTGTGCAGATGCTGCTGGGGCATGCCGACATCTCCACCACCACGATCTACACCCATGTGGCACGCGAGCGGCTCAAAGCCTTGCATGCCAGGCACCACCCTCGCGGGTGATGCTCAGATACTGAAAGAGAAGCGCGCATGAAAAAGCCGACCCGAGGGTCGGCTTATGTTCTGGGCGAAGGGCCGAAGCCGTTGTGATCAGAAATTGTGGCGAACGCCCAGAGCCAGCGAGCGGAAGTCGTCGCCATTGGCCGACACGTTGTAGCTGGCACCGGCCTTGTTGTTCACAGCGGTGTAGAACGCATAAACCTTGGTGCGCTTGCTCAGGTTCTGGTTCACGCCCAAGGTGTACTGCAGGGCGTCGGAGTTCGGTGAACCGGTTTCCGCGCCAGCCTTGCCAACGTTCAGGTGCAGTTCGGTGGCACCCATGGTGTACATGGCCGAGCCACGCAGCAAGGTGCGCTTCGGGCCGCCGGCACCGCCGATGTCGGTGTTGCGAACGACGTAGCCACCCAAGGTGAGGGCACCAATGTCATAGGCCGCACGCAGGCCGAGTTCCTTGGCGTCGGTGCTGTTCACGTAGGCGCCGCCCAGGTGCAGTGGGCCGCCTTCGTAGTTGGCGGTCAGCACGCTGGTACGCTTGACGTTCGTGCCCTGGTTGCCTTCCGCAACCTGCAGATCAACCGTCACGCCACCCATATCGGGCGAGGTGTAGGCAATCATCTTGGTCGCGGCACCCGGGTAGGCGTAGAAGGCGTCGGACGATGTGCCGGTGTCGTGGTTGTGGTTGCTGATGTAGTCAGCCGTTGTGAAATAGGCCATGGTGGGGCCCATGTTGCCCAGGCGAACCTTGCCGAAAGCGCCGGCCAAGTAGACGTTGCTCTCACGACCCCAGAACGTGCCATTGGCCTGACCCGTGGCGGGATTGAAACCCGACTCGATCAGGAAGCCAGCCTTCAGCCCGCCGCCCAGGTCTTCAACACCCTTGAAGCCGATGCGCGACGAACTGTTCTGGACGGTTGTGTTCTTGACGTTGCCGGCCTTCTGGCTTTCCAGAGACAGATTCAGACGACCATAGATGGTGACCGAACTTTGGGCAAAAGCCGGCGCGGCCACGGTGGCGGCGATAGCGGAAATGATGAGTGCTTTCTTCATGTGTGAACCTTGGTCAGAAAGATTGAGATGGAGCCGGTAACAGCGCGGGTTGGGCTGGTCCGGCACTGACACTCTGAGGCGTCGTGGACCGAAGTTTAGCGGCCGCCCCCGTGACTGCTCTGGAATTGCCCCCGATTGCGGGCCCTCAGGCTGGGGATTCGTGGCGCGCCAGCAACTGTTTGCAGCAGAAACGGTGGACCGGGTCAAGGTGGACGGGCGGCACAATTCGGCCATGGATCACAACTTTGTCTCGGCTTTCGTGCTGCTGCTGCTGGTGCTGGACCCGTTCGGCAGCCTGCCCATCTTCATTTCGGTGTTGAAGGGCGTGCCGCCGGCCAGGCGCCGCGTGGTGGCGCTGCGCGAGGCCGGTATCGCGTTTTGCGTGCTGCTGGCCTTCATGTTCACAGGGCAGGGTTTTCTGCGTTTGATGCACCTCTCAGAGCGTTCGCTGGAGGTGGCTGGCGGCGTCATCCTGCTGATCATCGCGATCCGCATGATCTTTGCCTCCGGCGGCGAGATTTACGCCACCGACGGCGAGCGCGAGCCGGTGATCTTTCCGCTGGCCGTGCCCTTGCTGGCGGGGCCCTCGGCCATGGCCACGGTGTTGCTGTTGGCCTCACGCCAGCCCGACCGCATCGTCGCCTGGGTGGGTGCGCTCACCCTGGCCATGGTCGTGAGCACGGCGGTGATGCTGGCGGCCGAGCGCTTGCGCAAGCTGCTGGGCGCGCCGGTGGTGTCGGCGCTGGAAAAGCTGATGGGCCTGGTGCTCACCGCCATTGCCACCGAGATGGTGCTGGCGGGCCTGAAGCGCTATTTCTTCGAGGCGCTGTGAGTCAACGCCCGCGCATCAGCGCCCCCGCAGATGGGCCGGCGCTTCCAGGCGTTTGGCCAACGTGGACAAGATCAAGGTGAGCACCAAATACATCGCCGAGATGGCGAGGTAGGGCTCCCAGTAGCGCGAATAGGCGCCGGCCACGGTGCGTGCGGCCAGGGCCAGTTCGGCCAGGCCGATGGCCGAGACCAGTGACGAATCCTTGATCAGCGTGACGCCCTCGTTCACCAGCGCCGGCACCATGCGGCGCGCGGCCTGCGGCAGGATCACGAAGCGCATGGCCTGCGCGTGGGTGAGGCCCAGGCTCCATGCGGCCTGGGTCTGGCCGGTGTGGATGCTCTGGATGCCGGCGCGAAAGATCTCGGAGATGTAGGCCCCGGCGTTCAGCGACAAGGCCACCGCGCCTGAGAAGAAGGCACCATGGTTCTGCCGGAATTCGCGCGCGGTGTCACCCGCCAGCAGCCAGCCGTGATCCGGGTGGATCAGCGCCGGCATGAAGGCGAAGTGCACCAGCAGGATCTGCACGAACAGCGGCGTGCCACGAAAGAACGTGACGTACGCCAGCGTGACGCCGCGCACGATGCGCAGCGACCAGTCGACCAGCGCCGACTTGGGCCGCGGCGCATCGCGCGAGCTGCTGATCAGCCCCAGCACAGCACCCAGCACCATGCCCACGACGATGGCCACCAGGGTCAGCTCAATCGTGGTCCACAGACCCTCGATGAACAGATCCTTGTAGCCTGTGAGGATGCCCCAGCGCAGATCCATGCTTGGCTTTCTTCAGCGCTCAGCTCGACGCGGCAGAGGCGGCCGGCGCCGCAGCGGCAGGTGCTGTCGGCTCGGTACCAAAGGTCTTCTTGAAGATGGCGCTGTAGCTGCCGTCGGCCTTGATCGCGTCCACGCCCTTGTTGATCATGGCCAGCAGTTCGGCATTGCCCTTCTTCACGGCGATGCCGTACTGCTCGGGTGCGAACGACTTGGTGTCGGCCACGGTCTTGAACTTGGCGTCGGGGTTGTTGGCCACGTAGTGGATGACCACGCCGTTGTCGGCCACCACGGCATCCACGCCGCCGGCTTCCAGTTCCTTCAGCGCCAGCGGGGTCGACTCGAAGCGCTTGATGTTGGTGCTGGTCTTGCCTTGCAGCTTGGTCACCACCTCGTCGCCTGTGGTGCCGGTTTGCACGCCCACCTTGAGCTTCTTCAGGTCATCGAACTTGGCGACCTTGGAGTTGGCCTTCACGGCGATCAGCTGGATCGCATCGAAGTAGGGGTTGGAGAAGTCCATGGTCTGCTTGCGCTCGTCGGTGATGGTGATCGACGAGATCAGCAGGTCGCGGTCGCCCTGGCCCAGCGAGTTGAAGATGCCTTCCCAGGGGGTGTTGACGAACTTGACCTGGAAGCCACCTTTTTCGGCCACCGCGTTCAGCAGGTCCACCGAGAAGCCAACGATCTCGCCCTTCTCGTTCTGAAACTCGAAGGGGGCGTAGGCGGCGTCGGTGCCCACCACGTAGACCTTGGCGGGCGCGGCGGCAGAAGCTGGGGCTGCGGCCGAGGCTGCGGCGGCCGGCGGGGCTTCTTGCTTGCCGCAGGCGACCAACACCAGGCCAGCCAGCAACATGCCGGCGGTCTTCAGAAAACGACGAGTGTCTTGATGTGCCATGGGATTCCTCATGAGTGCGCCAGCGGCGCAGGTGTCTTGAAACATTCAGTGTACGGCGGCGCGCGCGTGAATCGGGGCCATACCGGGCCGGGTTTGCACGAACCCATATGCAAGCTTTAAGCCATGGTCGGGCCTGCTCACAAAGGGTTCAGCTGGCGCAGTTCGGCCTCGGTGAAACCGGCTTGCCGACGGGCATCCAGGTTGAGCGGCGCGCGCAGCCGAGGTGCCTGGTAGCGCTCTGCCAGCACAGGGTACAGGGCCTCCGCGTCCAGGCCCTCGCGCTCGCACAGCCAGCGGTACCAGTGGTTGCCGATGGCCACATGGCCGATCTCGTCGTGCAGGATCACGTCCAGAATTTCCACCGCCCGCAGGTCGCCTGCCTTGCGCAGTCGCGCCTGCATGGGCGGTGTGGCGTCCAGGCCGCGCGCCTCCAGGGTGCGTGGCACCAGGGCCATGCGGGCCACGAGGTCGCCGGCGGTGCGGCGCGTCATGGTCCACAGCCCGTCATGGGCGTCGAAATCGCCGTAGTCGTGCTGTAGCGTCAGCAGGTGCTCGCGCAGCAGGCCGAAGTGCACCGCCTCTTCGGCGGCCACGCGCAGCCAATCGCGGTAGTAGGCCTCGGGCATGCCGGCAAAGCGCCACACGGCGTCGAGTGCCAGGTTCATAGGTATTGCCGGTTAGTATAATGGGCCATGCACACGGCCTATTCGTACGTCCGTTTCTCGTCCAAGGCCCAGGAGCTTGGAGACTCAATGAGGCGGCAAGTCGGGCTCGCCAGAGCGTACGCAACACAGCACGGACTTTTCCTCGACGAACGGTCATACCAAGACCTAGGCATCTCGGCCTTCAAGGGCAAGAACGCGGTTGACGGCGCACTCGGCGCATTCCTGAAGGCGGTCGACGACAAGATCATTCCGAAGGGCTCCTTTCTATTGGTGGAGTCACTCGACCGCGTCTCGCGCGAAGAGGTTCTAGACGCTCTTGAGACGTTCATGAGCATTGTGAAGCGTGGGATCGTGCTTGTCACACTCACCGACAAGCAGGAGTACACACGAGAGTCCATTCGTGAGAACTGGACGAAGTTGATCATGGCTCTTGCTGTGATGGCACGGGCGAATGAGGAATCGGCGACCAAATCTCGTCGGATCAAGTCCTCGTGGGCGGGGAAGCGAGAACGCGGAGAAATCCTAACGGCAGTCGGGCCATCGTGGCTCGAACTGAACGAGAAGCGCACCGAGTGGAAGGTCATTCCCAAGAAGGTCAAGGTCGTCGAGATGATCTTTCAACACGCTGCGTCGGGGTTTGGTGCACCAAAGATCGCGACCATTCTCAATGACAAGCATGTGCCAACAATGGCGACGGCAGAGTACTGGGAGCCGGGGATCGTGATGGCGATGCTCAAGAACAGCTCGGTCATTGGCACTTACACCCCCAAGAAAGCGAAGGCCGACCCCATTGAGGGGTACTACCCGCAAGTGATCAAGCCAGAAGTGTTCTACGCGGTGCAGGGGCACATTGCGCGGCGGCGTGGCACGGGGGGTCGGAAAGGGAACACAGTCGCGAATCTGTTCAGTGGGATCATTCGCTGTGAGTGCGGCTCGCGAATGCGGTATGTGAGTGGCACTGCACCGCACTACTACCTACAGTGCCTGAAGGCGTACAGCAACGTCGGGTGCGATGCCCCACGACACCCGTACGGTAGCGTCGAGTCGGCAATCCTGCAGGACTTTCTCTACCAGCGGAACGAACTGCTGTTGAGCGATGGCGAAGTGCTCGATGACCCTGCAGTCGCAATCCGTGGCGAACTCGCTGAACGCCGAGCGGCTCTCGACAACCTCATGCAGTTGGTCGAAGCAGGCAAGTCCTATGCTGGTGGCATGAGCAAGGTGGCCGAGCGTATGCAGACCATTGAAATCGAAATCGATGCGCTCGAACGCGCGATCAAAACGGTGCAGAAGCCCACAAGCTCGAAGGATGCTTACGACGTGGCGATGGCCCTGTACGACAAGCACAACGCCATGAAGAAAACGCCTGGACCGGCACTCGAAGAGCTGCGGCTGCAGATGCAGGCCTCGATGAAGCGGCTGCTGACGAAGATCGTCCTCACCAAGGAACTAAAGCACTACAAGAAGCGCAGTGGCGAAGACGTTTATCTTCGTGTGATGGAGTTGCACGGCCCAATTGCAGTCGAGGGCGCGAAGTTGAACTACTTCCTGCCGAAGCAAGGCTTCGGCGGTTCGCCCAAGCGTCGGAACCGAATGCTCAAGCCGGTCTGAGCACATCGCAGCCTTTTGCAGCCTTTTACGGCCCACAGCAGGGCCGTTTTTTACGCGCGCGTTATACACACTAATAATGCAATGTACCCGGCGATTATCGTCACGTATACCTCTGGAAAAGATGATTCTTCCATCGCAACAACAGGTGGAAGCAGCATGAATCTGGTTCAAATGAAGGTCGAAGACCTCATTCCATACGAGCGCAATTCGCGCACGCACAACGAGGCGCAAATCGCGCAACTTGCCGCGTCAATCAAAGAGTTCGGCTTCACGAATCCGGTCCTGATCGATGAAAAGAACACGATCATCGCGGGCGAAGGTCGGGTGCTGGCCGCAAAGAAGCTGAAGCTGGAAACGGTGCCGTGCATCGTGCTGACTGGGCTTAGCGAAGCGCAGAAAGCGGCGTACGTGATTGCGGACAACAAGATCGCACTGAACGCTGGTTGGGATGCTGAAATGTTGCTCACGGAGCTGAACAACATCTCCGACCTCGACATGAGTTTGACTGGGTTCAACCACGTCGAAATCATGGCACTGTTCGAAGAGGTTCCGAAAGATCTAGCAGAGGTGGCGGCGGGGGCAGGTGCGCCGGCATCAAATGACGCCGACTGGAGCGGGATGCCTGACTTCAGTCTGACCGACGACAAGCCGTTCCGCTCGATTGCTTTGCACTTCCCTGATCAAGCGGCAGTTGATGCGTTCGCCAAGCTGGTCGGTCAGAACCTTACCGATAAGACCAAATACATGTGGTACCCGCTGCACGTCAAGCGCCAATCAGCGGGGATGATCTATGCGTGAGCACTTCCCGCAGCACCCGCTGTACGTGGTCAGCAAGGGGCGCAGCCAGTACATGATGACGTCGACCACCCTCACTGAGATGGGCGTTCAGCACTTCATCGTGGTCGAACCGCAAGAGGGCGACGCGTACAGAGCGGCAGTTTCTGCTCGTGGTCTAGCCACCACCGTCATTGAGCTGGACATGAGCTACAAGAAGTCGTACGAGTCGTGTGACGCCCTCGGGCAGACTCGCGGCACAGGGCCAGGGCCAGGGCCTGCGCGAAACTTCGCGTGGGAGCACAGCATCGACAGCGGCGCTCCGTGGCACTGGGTCATGGACGACAACATCAGCCATTTCCTGCGGCTGCATCGGAACCGAAGGATCAAGTGCGTCAGCCCTGGTCTGTTCCGCGCAATGGAGGACTACAGCGCGCGGTACGTGAATGTCGCGATGGCCGGGCCGAACTATGACTTCTTCGTGATGGACCGCCAGAAGAACCCACCCATCTATCGGAATACGCGCATCTACTCGTGCAACCTGATTCGCAATGACGCACCGTTCCGCTGGCGTGGCCGGTACAACGAGGACACGATCCTATCGCTGGACATGTTGAAGGCCGGCTGGTGCACGATTGAATTCAACGCATTCTTGCAACACAAGATGCAGACGCAAGCGATGGGTGGTGGAAACACCGCTGAGTTCTATCACCGCGAAGGGGTCGTTGGCCAAGGTCGATATGCCGACGGAGGAACAACCGCAAAGTCAGAGATGCTAGTCAAGGTGCATCCCGACGTAGCCAAGGTGACGTGGCGGTTCGGACGTGTTCACCACAAAGTGAACTACCGGCCGTTTCGAAAGAACAGGCTGATTCTGTGCGAGGGCGCTGTGCTGCCCCAAGCCCCAAACAACTACGGCATGTCGCTGAGGACGCTATGAAGCCAGATTGGGCATCCATCAAAAGTGACTACGTCGAAACGGCGCAGACACTGTCAGAAGTGCAAGCCAAGTGGGGTGTTCCTCGTGGCACGCTGAGTGCGCGTGCGACGCGTGAAATGTGGCACGACGAGAAGCAGCAATTTGCAGCAAGACTTGAGCAAGCGCGACGCGAAAACATTGTCGCGAAGCGGGCCGCCGAGCAAGAGCAGTTCGAGAGCAACGTCCTCAAAGTTGCCAGCGGTCAACTGATGATCATCGCCCGTCAATTGCAAGAGGGAACGGTCGATGTCGGCAAGGTCTTGAAGTTGGCAAATGCGCTTGAGAAGGTGCAGCGCATCGGCTGCACCGCATTTGGGAAATGAAAGGAAGAAAACATGCTGCAAAACTATCCACCCAACGAGCGGGAACGTGTGGCTCGGGTCGAGTTCGTCCGTGAGCGGGTGTACCCGCACCACGAGCAAGTCCTTCACGACTACTACGTGATCTTCGAAGACGGCACGGCTGACTGTATGTCGTACACACCCACCCAAGGTCCACCGAAAGCCGGCGAGTACGTGTTGCGGGCCGTAGAAGGCCTTGGAGGTGACTTTGTCTGGTGGGGTGAGACGCTAGCGCGCCTGTCCCGTTAGTTCTTCGAGCGAAGAATGTAGTCCGATAGGACCTCGCCGTTCGGCATCACAACGCGCATGATCTTCTTTTCGCGTGCCGCATATCGAATCGTGCTCCACGTACCTGAGCGCACTTGCTCTTTCTCGGAGTCTGGCGTCGCGATCAGCACGGTGCAGGCATTCACGATAGCCTTGTTTCGTTCGAGATAGGGCAGTGCAGGCAGTGTCCTGTCACCAGTGCAGAACGCGCGATCTTTCTCGTCCTCGGGTGGGTGAACCACGACGACCGCCGATGTTGCGCGAGCGAGTGCGTGGAAGTCGGCATCACTGCCAATCGCATCGCCGTGGTGAACCTGCTTGGGCCGCAGCTCGGCGAGCAGGCGAGCCATGGTGACCTTCTGCGCGTCTGTCATGCCGGTGCGCGAACCGGTGAAGCCGATATAAGACATGAACGGGTTGTCGGTCGAGTGGTGAGGAAACTTGAGGCGTGGCGAGAATACAGTCAGTAGGTGGCAGATAGCGTTCGGGCCGGACAGCGGCGAATAGCCGTGCGGCGAAAACGCACAAACAAAAGCGGCGTGCGAAATCGGCGCACGACGAAACGGTGATTCCAACAAAAAAGGCCCTTGCTTGTCAGGCAAGGGCCGCGAGGTCGAGCGTTTCACTGATTGTTGGCGTCTGAAACGGTTTCCAAAGCCGCCTTGTGTACCCGCGTCCGGGTTGGCGTTTCGCCTAGTAGGCGGAACTCAGCATCACGGTCGTGTACGAGCGATCCCACTCGGTGATCACGTACCAGCGCTCGCCTTGCACGTCGTACGCGGAGAAGATGCGGCTCCCGTTTGAGAGCGCAGCCTCGTTCAGCACTTTGTCGTGTCCGCCCAGGTCGCCCCAGTCACCTGAAGCGTGACGACGCACGAGGTCGATCACATCGATACCGTGCGATTCAGCGAGGGCGAGCGCTGGGCGGGTGATCACCACCTGCCCGAGCGCGAATTTGGCTGGGCAGGCTTCAATCACGACAGAAGCGATTTCAGCTTGGCCACGTGCGTTTCCAGCACGGTCAGTTCGTCAGCCGTGACCTTGGCTTTGAACGCGGCAGCGCTGAGTTGCGCCTTCATGCGTTCGACCATGGAAACGGTGGGTCGCTTGGCCTTCGGGGCGGTGGCGGGTTCAACGGACTTTGGGGTTTGAGCGGTTGCCATGAGGATTCTCCTTAGTGCTATCGAGCAAGATCACTCGATATGTGAATCCTATTCAGCGGCCGAAATCCAGGTTGAGCCGTTACGCGTCGTTTCGGTGGAATCCTCGCCCGTTCATTGGCAACCCGCGCCAGTGTGGCCAGTTACTGCGACTCGGCCCGCAGCTTTCGGTACGACGGCCAACTTGGCAACCGAGCGACATGATCGGCACCGGAGCCAGGCTCACCCAGGTGTCGCCGGGTACACCGGCTCCGGTCAGGCAAATAGACCTACATCAGGGCATCTGGAAGGTCGCCGGCCACGTCGTCGTCCCCTCTACGTTCGTTCGGCACGGTCACTGGTCGGGGGTATGGAAGGTCTGAAGAGTTGTGTAAAACATATGCTCTCTTGCTGCGCTTGCTTTGTGGCTCACTCAACGACTTCACATTGCCTTCTCTCAGCACAACACTTGTGTAAAACATATGCTCTCTGCCGCCTCTTTGCTTTGGCTTACGTCTCATCCCTCCTCAATCAACTCGAAACTTTCATCGGACTCTGCCTCGTCCATTCGCGACTCAGCCAATCGAATCGAATACCCTGTTTGCTCTCGAACAACCTGTTCCACCCGGCTCAAGTCAACCCGCGTCCCCACCATGAAGCCATCGTGAATCAGCACGTGCACGGCTTGGTCTGCCAACAGAACTGACTCGACCGCATCGATCACCAGCCGCTCAAGTCGAAGGTAAACGGCCATTCGCTGTTTGCTCTTCGTCGCCGCTTTCGCGACCACCGGTCCGCCCTTGAACGTCGCAAGCCCGTTGTTTGCGTTTTCGCTATTGAGCACAAGCTGCCACATTGCTGCGACATCGCGCCGAAAGTCCCGCACGAACTGATCGGCTTTCAGCCGGTACATCGTCAACCGATCCATGCCGACGAGCCGATAGATCGCCTGCTTCTCGTTCGGCACAAGTTTCGCGCCGAAGAAGAGCGCCACCACAATCGACTTTGCTGTCGCGATGTCCAGCCCAGTGACATCTGCAATGTGCTGCCGCACGCTCGAACGGTCCTGCACCAGCCGGGCAACGGATGGGTACGGCATTGCCGTCTTCTCGGGATACAAATCGCGCAGGACCTTGCAAGCCAACTGGTACACCAGCGTTGGCGCCGCTGCTTCGATGTCGTAGTCGAACCAGCCCTTGAACACCTGCGCACGCAGCGCCTTCGGCAGGTTTTGCACCGAGTGATATCGACGCGCGCCCGGAGTCGGTTCCGTGTACTCGGGCACCTCAACCCCGCTTGCAATCGATCCGAACACTTCGCGTGCGACATCAAGATCACTGGCGACCGATTGACCCACGGCTGCAGCCAACTCTGCGTACCCTTCGCGCTTCAGCAAATACGAGAACGAATGCTTCCCGGGCTTGTACGTGCCCTCTTGCTGCAGCAGTTTGTGTCTGAGGCGAGCCGCCAACGCCGACTTTTGGTTCCCGAATACCTTGGTAAGGGTGGCACTCGAAATGGGCCTCGCCTTCTTCTCGACAAGCATCGGCTTGCAGAACGCCAGCACCGCCTCGACCCGTGCCCTCACTCGGGGGTCGGAAAAGTTTGGCTGGTACCTGCTCGGGACTAGTAGGTTGGCCTTCATCGGATGCTGCGGTGTATTCCCTATTAATACGACAGGCTTACTCACATCAAAGGGACAACGCCATGACGATCATCTTCTATCCTGCGCAGGACAATGAATCGGAGCCCAGCGCTTCGCCCATCAGGCAAGCCGTTCGAGAGTCCGTGATTTCGATTCACCATGCCGCCAAGGCCGCTGACGCTGAACGGCGGCAGATCGCAGCGGCCCGCACCCGGGTCACCACATTTCGCATTCCGGTCGATCTTCTGAAACGCCTTGACGAGATCGCCGAGGATGCCGCTACCAATCGCGGCCATTTGCTTCGCCAGATCATCGCGGAGTACGTCTGCTACGTTGACGAGCACCAAGTGCGATACAAGGGCTCGTTGCTGACGGCGCAGGCGTTGTTGCGGAAGGCAAAGAGCTGGTCAGATCAGCCTTCAAACACAGAGATCTTGCTTTAGTGCCTCAATCCTTGGGACCGCCTGCGACCTACGTTGGTTGCCGCGATGGCGTGCTCATGCACGGGCTGGCGGAGAGTACCCATTGAAGACGGTTGGTTTCTGATGTAAAATTTCTACCAGCGTGCTGGCTTTTGAGGCGCGAAAATGAGGACTGCGAGTATTAGAAGAGTTTTCTATACGACGCTCTTGCCAATTTGCACAGTTTAAATGAGTATGGTTGATGAGGAGTTTCTTCACTGCACAACGTATCTTTATGGCGGGGCTGATGCTCTCGTGCGCGATAGCGACTCCAAAGGATTCAATCTGCCATGCATCCGGTTGTTACGGCTACGGGAGTTACGAAAGAACCTGCAAAGCCGAGAAGGAAGAATACAAGGAGTTTTGCGTGAAGAGCATGACAGATCGTCAAACATGTCAATCCTTACAGAATAAAATTAGTGAGAGTTGTGCTTGTGCGCAGGTTTGTCAACAAAACTTCCGATGCACGAAGTCCAGTTTGACGACGGGCAAATGTGTCGAGGGAACGTTCAGATAAGGTGGTGTAACTGTACACTGAGATAGTTCGGAATATGGTCGACGCTGATTAAAAGCTTAATCCATCTCACTCCGATACTACTTTAACTATCTCGGCGGACACCTTTTTTTCCGCTCTTGAGAGGAGTGGGCACGCGAATGGTTTCAATCGCCGCTCACCATCAAGGCAGATGTTTTCAGTTGATCTCTACTAAAGACTCTACTGGAGAATCTAAGATGAGATTTAGTATAACTGCTTGGCTTCGATCTGCTTCTCTATTAATTTTTTTATCGGTGCAATTCGTTGGTGGCGTACACGCCCAGGTCAAAGAAGAGGTAGTTTTGCAGATCGGTGCCTTCCCACTTCGAGAGGACGCAATACTGCTTCAGGCGCGCGTCAAGTCTATTGGTCTCGATGCGGCAATAGAGGCGAAAGAGCTTGCAGGAATGGTCCTCTACCGTGTTCGCATTGGTCCATATACTAGTCTCCAAGTCGCCGAAAGTGATCAGAGAAGACTAAGAGAAAACGGATTCGATCCTGTGCCAGTAAAGATTAATAGTTCCTTGAGCGCTAACGAGGCGACTTCGCACTATGTGATCGCGGGCTTCTACCCGAACGAAGAGAAGACCAAAGCCAACGCTGCCCGGTTCTTAATTCATGGCTTTACGGCGGAAGCAAAGACTTCGGAAATGCTTGGCAAAAAAATATATTACGTTAGGATTGGACCTTTTAGTTCTGAGAAAGAAGCCTCTTGGGCGCTGAATAGAATACGTGCCGACGGATTTAAGCCGGGCGCTCTTTACGTCGCTGACTCCCAACATCTAGCGGTGCCTCAGAGGGATTCTAGCGTTGCTAATCCGGCAACTCCACCAACTAGACAAGCCCAAAGTGCGGTACTGGATGGAAAAGGTGTAGCATCCTGTAAGTCTTCGACGCTTGGAACTCAGATGTCTGCCGCGGAACCAGTTCCCTCTGACGGTAACGGGGATTGGTATTATTGGAATAGCAGCTTACAGCGGCCTTTTCCAAGTGATTCGGGTGGTTGTAGTCAGGTAAAGCAGGCGCAGCGAGCTGCAGAGAATTGCAGGTATTTCGGAGGTCAATGCATCAGTGTTGGGGGATGCCCAAGGTATTCGGCACTTGCGACTCCTAAAGATCGGTCTTATGCTTGGGTTGGTTGTGGGAACTCCGCCAATGAGGCCAGTCAGGCCGCTATCCATATTTGTGAATTGAAATCTGGATGCTCTTGCCGTGTAGAACGGGTAGGATCGATTCCCACGCTGGCCTGTTGATGCAACGCAATTACAAACACTTCTACCAGGAAGTCAGTTGCGCTAAAAAGATCAAGCTGAGCGACGTTAGACTCCAACGCTGATCTTTTCACAGAACCTGCGCAGACGGATCGGGTTGTCGTCCACGTATCTCGCGGTCATGGAAACAGTGGAATGGCCTATGAGCGTAGAGACCGCCTTGATGTCCACGCCACCCTCGATCAACGAGGTAGCGAAGGTGCGACGGCCTGAGTGGCTCGACACCTGATTCGATTCAACAAAACCGCCGCGTTTTAATCAACGGCCGTGGGAAACCTTTCGAGCGCAGCAAGTCGACCTTTTGCTGTCTGCGAAACCTCACAGCCACCTGTACCCTGATTGATCACTACGCAAACTTGCTGATGGGTATCCTTTGTATAAGTTTCTTTATACCGTCCGGGATCGGATGAATTGCGTTCACTCATGACGGCTGTCTTTGGAACAAAATATCCGCCCGGTCTGAGTGGATAAATGCAGTCCACGGCTTCACCCGCCGTACAGCCAGGGTTTGGGCCGTGACTTGCAATGCTCAGCAGTCGTTCGGACGATACTAACAATGTGCGCCAAACTACTGACGGTGGATCCTTAACAATAACTATCGATTTGACTTCACCGCCCACCTTTAGTCCCAAGTAGAAGTCGGCGTTGCCATTTCGCTTCACCAGGATTTGTTCTGTTTTTCCCTTTGACCAAGTAGCTGGCTTGGTGATCACTGAGGCGCCGTCGACGAGTGGCTGTTCGTCTAGTTTTGCAGTTGCCTGATTTGTATTCCTTCCGACCCAGAATGCGTTGAATGTGAAATAGTCACCATCTCGTTGCCTTAGCCATAGAACTAAGCCAGGTTTTTCTTTGTCCTTTTCAAGGCAGCTCTCATAATTTGCTAGCGCCTTTGAAGAAAGTGTTTGAACGAAGTAATTCGACGCGTATGAGCTTTTATAGTCAAACTTGATGGACTGTGCGATGCTTCGCGCTTTCTCTTTGCTTTCGGCGTAATCCGCTGATGCGGAAATAAGCCCATAAGACCCACTACCAGAAGCATTTTTCTTGGCGCTGTTAAACTCATCTTCGGTCGCTGTTAGCACGAATGCAAGTTCCGTGCTTCCACTCTGTTGAATGTCTTTGACCTCACTTAACTGAAATTCTCGTGGGTTGCAGTCGGCTCGAGCTTCAATAGATGTTGCATCAAGAGCAGCAAGAACTATTGCAGCTAGTGCCTTCGTGTGCAGCAACGTATTCATTCACGCTCTCCTGGAAATATTTTCTCAGCTTCGAAGCTTCGATGACGTGGCGACTGCACCATGATTAGCAAGTTTCCATTTGAAGTTATACGACCAACATCTGCGACCCGTCAATCGCTCTTCGCACCTGATGGTCGGGATGGCAGGGCGCCGTGCGATGAAGTTCTCTTGACGTAGTCATACGCGCCGTCACGCATTCACCAGCAGGCATAGCCCGCTAGACCCCGATGTTGACCTCTTCACAGACCCGGCGGAGGCGGATTGGGTTGTCGTCCACGTAGCGTGCGGTCATCGCCACGGTGGAGTGCCCCATGAGGCTCGACACCGCCTTGATGTCGACGCCACGTTCGATCAACGATGTGGCGAAGGTCCGCCGCCCAGAGTGACTTGAGGCTTGGTCTAGGCCAGCTGCCCGGTACATCCGCTTGAACAGCATTTGCATGGTGTTCGGGCTGAAGCCGCCGCCCTTGCGCGACGTGAACAGTGCCGTGGCAGGTTGCAGCGGCCGGTGCTCGCAGGCGCGGCGCTCGTCCAGATACGCCGCCAGTGCCTTCCGCACATCCTTGTTCGTGAGGTAGATCAGCCGCTGCTTGCCGCCCTTTGTCGTGGCTCGGGTTAGCAGGACCTCATCCTTTATCTTGCCGTCCGGGGTGAGCACGTCCCGGACAAGTAGCTGGCTCATCTCCTTGGCGCGCAAGCCAAGCGCCGCCGAGAAATACAGGAGAGCAACGTTCCGGTTTCCTTGGTCACGTGCCCGTGCCGTGGCCACGACCTGTTTGAACTGACTTTGGGTTAGGACGGGCGCCTTCCGCTCCAGGTTCACGATTTCTCCAATGTGCTGAAAGTATGTCCTATTCTAACTTTGAACACATTCAACGTACATCAGAAAATGGTATCAAGCTAAGTGGTTGTCCCGTATAGCGATGTTTTACTTTTGAAATTAGTAAACATACCGGAGGCCTGACTAAATATCTCCGACATACCGCCCAGTAATATGACAGCGACCGCTTTCCAAGGCTTCAGTCCGTTCTCGACGTTCAAGCAGTTCATTGCCTATAAGCCATATGCGGACGCCTTGGCGGCAAGGCCCGCGCCCGCGAATCGCCCGACGCCGGCTGAGCATCCGACCCCAGCGGCACGGACCGGACAAACGGTTGATTCCGGGCTTCCGGTCGCTTCGGCCCGGCGATCAGAGAAGTCAGGGCCAGGTGGTCACAGTGGCAAAACGATTCGACCGCGCAAGTCAGTCGGTTCCAAGAAGACTCGGTAGGCGTCGCCTAAGCCGTTGCCAGTTCAGATGTAGCGTAGAACTCGTCGTCCCCGTCGCTCCCATCACGAACCGGTGCCGCAACGGGCCGACACCACCAAGCTTGTGGGAACGTCTGAACCTGCCGCACTGGCAGCTCGACCTCTTCCCACCCGAACAGAATGAAGTTGTCGCCACGCATCCGCGTGATGCGAACGTGATCGAGCGCAGGTAAGGCAAACTGCCCCAAGGTGTCGCCGGTGAGCGTGGCGATGACGACCTGCTCGTTTGTCCCTCGACCAAGGCGTGTGTTCACGCTCAGCGTGCCGCGAACGGGCCTCGCCGATTGAAGGGCGTGCTTTTCCAGGCGCTCGCCCTTGACGCGCATGCGGATGACTTCGACTATCATACTGTTATTATTCACAGTACGCACGAGGACTGTCAAGCGATGTGCTCGAACTACCGCCCCGTCTCACGCATGGATCGCATGCTCACCTTCTTTGGGGTGGAGCGCGAGAAGTCGGAGACACCCCCAGAGGTGTGGCCCCTTCAGTTGGCACCCTTCATAAGGCTTGCCGAAGATGGCTCGGGCAACAAGGTCATCGACGATGGCTTATTCGGCTTGCTGCCGCACTTCGCGAAGGAGCTTGCTTACGGTCGCAAGACGTACAACGTGATGGTCAAGTGATTCCGCTCCGCCAGCTTGTACTACGCCCCCTACTGTGTGCGGATGCCCACGAGAAGGCAGTGCTGACTCGCTCGCTGCCTGCATCGGCATCGATCGATTCGTGTGCTGTACCTGTCGACCCCCTTGGAATACCTGGCCGCCCCGAACGCCCAGTGCTCGTGCCGCACAACAAGATCAAGCAGCGCTCGGTCAAAACAGTGGAGGGCAGGGCGGCTCTGATCCACGCAATCGCTCACATAGAACTGAACGCGATCGATTTGGCCCTCGACATCGTTTGGCGCTTCGCTGGCATGCCAGATGAGTTCTACCGTCAGTGGTTGGGTGTCGCCCAAGAGGAGGCCATGCACTTCACCCTACTGAGGGGCCACCTCCGAGGGATGGGCTACGAGTACGGCGATTTTCCGGCCCACAACGCACTGTGGGAGATGGCCGAGAAGACGAAGGGCGACGTGCTAGCTCGTGTAGCGCTTGTCCCCCGAACGTTGGAGACACGAGGGCTTGATGCGTCACCACCCATTCGGGCGAAGCTCGTCAATGCCGGTGACACCCGTGCTGGTGAGATTCTCGACATCATCCTTCGGGATGAGATCGGGCACGTCGCACTCGGAAACTACTGGTACCGGTGGCTATGTGAGCAGCGAGCGCTCGACCCCGTCACGACGTACGCTGAACTCGCTCAGCGGTACGGTGCACCTCGACCACGCGGGCCGTTCAATCTCGATGCTCGACGAGCCGCGGGCTTCACCGAAGAAGAGCTGAAATTGCTCGGAGATTGACGTTGCCTGGCCCTAGGTGAACCCGATGAACGCGCGGTGTTTTCGCCTCGTGTCGATGCCTCCCGCCGCTCCGGCGTGGGCGAGCCCATTCGATGCGCGATACTTGCGGCCAACCGTGGCCTAAGACCAAGACCTGTGGAGGGGCAGACCCGAATGCTGACGTTGAGCGAAGCTGTATCTCGATTCGGCGCAGACGCCGCTGGCAAGCTCGCTAATGTGGCTGCTGTAGGCGCACCCGAGGACCAGCTTCGAAGCCCATTCGAGGGCCTGCTTCGTGATATCGCGGCGATCTGCAACTTCAAGCCGGGTACCGTCGTCGCCGTTGGCGAATCGTCGCTTGCTGACCTCAAGACACGGCCAGACTACGCAGTGGCGGTGCAGAACGCGCTAGCGGGTTTCATCGAACTGAAGGCCCCTGGCAAGGGTGCTGATCCGAGGAAGTTCAAGGACAAGCACGACAAGGAACAGTGGGGGCGACTCAAGTCGCTCCCGAACCTTGTCTACACGGACGGCAATCAGTTCAGCCTCTGGCGCAGCGGTGAGCTTGTGGGCGGGTTGGTGCAGCTCATCGGTCAGATCGATTCAGCAGGCAGTGCGCTCGAGGCGCCTCCTAGCCTGCTTGCACTGTTTCAAGATTTCCTAGGGTGGTCGCCGACACCGCCAAGGACCGCGAAGCAACTTGCTGAGATGACCGCGAGGTTGTGCCGTCTGCTTCGCGATGAGGTCACCGAGCAGCTCGCACTGAAGAGTCCGTCGTTGACGCAGCTTGCAAACGATTGGCGGAAGCTGTTGTTCCCGGATGCGAAGGACGAGCAGTTCGCGGATGGATACGCTCAGGCCGTGACCTTTGGCTTTCTGATGGCTCGGGCCCGAGGGATCAGGTTGAACGATGGTCTTGACCGTGTTGCCCAGCAGCTCGGTAAAACCAACTCCTTGATCGGCGCCGCGCTTCGCCTCTTGACGGACGAGGCGGAAAACCAAGCGGCCCTCAAGACTTCGTTGGGCACGCTGACTCGTGTACTTGATGCCGTGGAATGGAAGCGCATCAGCAAAGGGCATGGCGATGCTTGGCTGTACTTCTATGAGGACTTTCTAGAAGTCTACGACAGCAAGCTCCGAAAGCTGACTGGCTCGTACTACACGCCACCGCAAGTTGTTCAGGCGATGGTTCGTTTCGTAGATGAAGCGCTACGCAGCAGCCGGTATTCGTTGTCTGCGGGTCTCGCTTCGCCGTCCGTCACGCTGGCTGATCCTGCAGTCGGGACAGGAACATTCATCTTGGGTGCGCTTCGGAAAGTGGCCGAAACAGTTGCGGCAGATGAAGGCGAAGGCGCTGTTGCGCCTGCGATCAACGGCGCAATCAATCGGATGATTGCCTTCGAGTTGCAGCTCGGGCCTTTCGCGGTCGCTCAGCTTCGCGTGCTTGCTGAACTGACAGAACTGACTGGCGTGCCACCACGATCGCCGTTGCGGATGTTCGTCGCCGACACGCTGAGCAATCCGGAGGAAGAGCACGAGTGGATTCCAGCCATCTTCGCGCCGCTGGCTGAGTCGCGCAGAGAGGCTAACCGGATCAAGAGCAACGTTCCGATAACTGTGGTGATCGGCAACCCACCATACAAGGAAAAGGCCAAGGGCCGTGGTGGATGGGTTGAGAGTGGTGGAGCGAATTCGCCGCGTGCGCCGTTGCTTCAAGACTGGATACCACCTGCCTCTTGGGGTGTCGGTGCGCACACCAAGCACCTTCGAAATCTGTACGTCTACTTCTGGCGATGGGCAACGTGGAAAGTGTTCGACCATCACCCGGACTCGAATACCGGCATGGTCTGTTTCATCACCGTTGCAGGATTCTTGAATGGCCCTGGCTTTGTGCGCATGCGTGACTACCTTCGCAGGAAGGCAGACGAGGTGTGGGTGATCGACTGTTCACCTGACGGGCATCAGCCCGAGGTCAGCACTCGTATCTTTGAGGGCGTGCAACAACCTGTCTGCATCGTGCTGGCTTCACGATCACCAAGCGTCAATGAAAGCGGACCGGCCATCGTCAGGTTTAGGAGCTTGCCCAAGGGCAAGCGCATGGACAAGTTCGACGCATTGGCACAGATCACTCTCGACGATGGCAAGTGGGAAGAGTGCCCTCGTGATTGGCGAGCTGCTTTCCTTCCTGAAATGAGCGGTGCGTGGGCAACCTTCCCGGCTCTTGACGAACTCTTCAGCTACAACGGCTCGGGGGTCATGACGGGGAGGACTTGGGTCATTGCGCCTGACAAGGAATCGCTGGAACGTAGATGGAGCACACTGATCGCGGCACCCAAGGCGGAGCAGGAAGAACTGTTCCACCCACACGAATCGGGTGATCGTGATGTCGGCAAGGTGTCTCGCAAGGCGCTGCCCGGCTTTCCGCTGAGCGCGTTGCCTGTGGCATACGAAACAGGCCCGTCTATTCCGCCGGTTCGATACGGGTTTCGATCTCTCGACAGGCAGTGGATCATTCCTGACAACAGACTCTTGAATCGAGCGAACCCGGAGCTGTGGGAAAGTCGATCCGACAAGCAGGTGTACTTGACTGCACCATCAGACCGTTCGCCATCCAACGGCCCAGCGATTACGTTCTCGGCGCATGTTCCAGACATGCATCACTACGCTGGCCGTGGTGGTCGTGTTCTGCCGCTGTGGGAAGACGCAGCCGCGGTAACGCCGAACATTCCGACGGCGTTGCTTGCGTATCTAAGTTCGAAGCTCGGTCGTGATGTCAAGGCCGCCGACCTGTTTGCCTACATTGCAGGAGTGTCATCGCAACCCGCGTATTCCGCGAAATTTCAGAATGACCTCGTCGTCCCAGGTCTTCGAATTCCGATCACGTCCGTTGCGGCAACGTTCGAACAGGCTGTCAAGATCGGGCGTAAGGTTATCTGGCTGCATACGTTCGGCGAGCGTTTTTCCGATGCAGCCGATGGGCGGCCGAATAAGCCTCCGAGACTGCCAGCAGGGGTAGCGCCTCGCATACCGGTAGGTGGCGCAATCGTTGACGATCCAGCAGCTTTTCCGGACAACCTTGCACATGATGCGAAGTCGAACCGGTTGACTGTGGGCGGTGGTTACATCGAGGGTGTCACCGACGAGATGTGGAACTACGAAGTTTCCGGCAAGCAGCTCGTCAGGCAGTGGTTCGGCAATCGCGAGTTCGACCGCAAGAAGCCGATCATTGGCGATCGCAGGGAGCCATCAAGGTTGGGCGAGATCCAACCCGCTGGCTGGCCTTCCGAGTACACAACAGAGCTGATGAACCTGTTGAACGTGATTGGGTTGCTCGTTGAGCTTGAACCTTCACAAGCGGAGCTACTGGAACTCGTCTGTTCAGGGCCGACGATCACCGTGTCTGAACTGCAGACCGCTGGCGTCCTCGCGGGAGCCTCAGTAAAGCCGAAGCGTGCGAAGGCTGCTGTCGTCGCTCCTGCTCAGGTGAGCTTGCTTTAGGCTGTGGCCCTGGGAAGATCACGCCGACCCAGA
>JADJLP010000011.1 GCA_016710065.1 Candidatus Ideonella esbjergensis | reverse complement strand
ACCACCAGGAGCGAGGTGAAATACAAATCTCTCCACTGCGGTTACGCCAGCCCGGCAGCGGCTGGTGCTGGGCTGGCTGTTCTATATCCCTAGTGGCGCTGCTGGGCTTTCCGCCGCTGGTGTTTGCCACCGTGGCGCTCATCGACCTGCTGTACCAGTTCTGGGTGCACACCCGCCAAGTGGGCCGGCTGGGCTGGTTTGACTGCTGGTTCTGTCCTTGCCCAGCACCTGAAGCGCGCAATGCCGTAACGACCGCCACCTGGACAAGAACTACGGCGGCATCCTCCTGATGCCGTGGACCGGCTGTTCGGCACCTTCGCCGGAGAAGATGACCTGAGCCCATCGTTCACGGCAGCGCGCCAACCGCCGCAGCTTCTGAACCCGGCTCTGGGCCAATCTGAGGTGTACGCCGCGCTGGCCCATGACAGCTGGCATGCGCGTTAGCTGGGCCGGGATAAGCTGCGCGTGTGGTGGATGCCACCTCTTGCGGCGCCCGGCCGACGTGGCGCAGCAGCAATTTCGGCCCGCGTTTGATCTGGACTGGTCGCACCCGCGCCTGCGCTCGCGCCATTCCAGGCAGGCTGGGCCATGGTCTTGTTTGCGCTGGCCTTGGCCGCATCGGCCTGCATTTGCTGTGGCGGGCGCCGCAACTGTCGGACACCACCCAACTGGTGCTGGCCTGTGCCATTGTGGCCATGCTGTGGCACATCGGCAGGTTCTGCACACCCCGTGCCCCGGCCGCACGCTGGAGGTCGGCGGGCCCAGCCCACGCCCATGAGCCGGGCGACCATCTCGGCTGGCGCTGCTGGCGCCCATCTTCTATCAGCCGGGCCTGGTGCCCATCGATGGTGCGCGGGCTCGCATCCAGGTGGCGCGATCTGCTTGTGTGCTGTGGCTGGCGGCAATCTGGCGGGCAATTTCAGCCTCGCGTGGTGGTCAGGTCCACCCACCACGCGGCGGGCTGAAATGTCCTCGAACATCCACACCGCACAGGCATAGTGTTCGGGCCGCAGCGAGCGGCCGGGCGAATGGCACCAGAACAGGCGACCGCCACTGTCGCATGATGCGCTCATCGCTATAGGTGCCGGTCTTGTGCATCCGCGACTGGCCTGCGCACCTATGCTCTCGTACTGGCCCGCGAGGGGTACAACACCGAGAACATTGGCCCTGCAGATCCAGGGGTGTAGCTGAACATGCGCCAGCGAAGGCGCTGTTGCAGCGCTCCGATCTGCCCTCGCGCGAGACGCACAGGCCCACGGGTGCCAGGTCAAACACCAGGCCGGGTCAGGGTCTTCAACCAGCAGCGCAGGTGCTGGTGGCACGCCGCTCGGGGTTAACGCCATGAAGTAGTCCTACGTATCTCTGCCATGGCATGAGTTTCACAGTCGCGCCATCCCCCGAGGCCCATCAGAGGCCGTGCTGGTGACAGCGGAATCCGACCCAAAGACCACGATGGAGGCAACTTTCTGGCAAGCCTCCATTTCAAGACCCTCTCACCCTGGCTCGTGGCGTGCTGGCCGCCTGCGGTGGTGGCGATGACCCCATCACCAATGCCCTGCCGGCCAACCTGACCCAGCAGAGCATCGCCACCTACAGCGCCACGGCGGTGGGCAAGGGCGATACGGCCGCCACGCAAGACCTGCTCACCGGCGGCCTGGGCAGTGCTGTACGGCCCCAACATCGACAACAGCGCATGCCGACACCCTGGGCGAGGGTCTGATCCCCGGCAAGGAGTATGTGGCCACGCTGGACGACGGCAGCGGCCGCAAGAACGTGGTGCTGGCGGTGCAGATTCCCACCAGCTTCAATGTCGACAAGCCTTGCATCGTGGTGGGCCCGTCCTCGGGCTCGCGTGGCGTGTATGGTGCCATCGGCACCGCCGGCGAGTGGGGCTTTGAAGCGCGGCCGCGCCGTGGCCTGCACCGACGCCGGCAAGGGCGTGGGCCTGTACGACCCCATGGATGACACAGTGAACCAGATCGACGGCACGCGGGCCACCCGCAGCGTGGCCGGCGCACTGAGCTTCTTTGCCGCCAACATCAGCGAGGGCGTGCGCAAGCTTTTCACCGCCGTCTACCCGAACCGCGTAGCGGTGAAGCACGCGCATTCGCAGATGAACCCCGAGAAAGACTGGGGCACCGACACCCTGGCGTCCATCCGCTATGCCTTCTACGCGCTGAACCAGGAGTACGGCCAGGCCGCAGCCAATGGCAGTCACCAAGCGCGCTTCAACGCGGGCAACACGCTGGTGATCGCCGGTTCGGCCTCCAACGGCGGCGCGGCCATACCGCACGCGGCCGAGCAGGACAGCGAAGGCCTGATTGACGGCATCGTGGCCGACGAGCCCAGCGCCCAGCCCGCCAGCACCAGTGGCTATGGCGTGCAGGTGGGCGGCACGGCGGTGCCGTTGTTTGGCAAGCCGTTGCTGGATGCCTTCAGCGTGGCCAACCCCCTACCAGCCCTGCGCCGCCCCGGCCCTGGCGGCTGCGATGACCGAGGTGTCGGTCTACAACTACATGAGCCTCACCGGCATGAACGCGCGCGGCGCCAACCGCTGCACCGCCTTGGCCGCCAAGGGCTTGGTCACAGGTGCCACCACCGCCGAGCAGGCCACCGACGCGCTGCAGCGCCTGCGCGACTACGGCTACACGCCCGAGAACGACACCATGCACAACGCCCATTACGCGCTGGGCAACGCCACCATCATCACCACCATGTACACCAACGCCTTCGGGCGCTTCTCGGTGGTGGACAACGTCTGTGGCATGAGCGCTGCCCAGGCCAACGCCACAGGCGACGTGGTACCTCAGCGCGACGATCAAGGCCCAGAGCTTTGCCCAGGCCAATGGCACGCTCAATGGCACGCCCGCCACGGTGATCTACGAAAGCTCGGTGGGCGGCGCCAAATCCTGGGCCTGGGGTGTGTCGCCTTCCACGGGCTTGGCCGACCTGTCGCTCGATCCCGCCCTGTGCCAGCGTGCCCTGGTCACGGGCAAGGACGCGGTGACGGGCGCCGACCTGACGGCCAGCAGCACGCCCACGCTGGCCCAGAGCCAGGCGGTGCAGGCCGGCATGAAGGAGGCCTTGCTGAGCGGCAACCTGCGTGGCAAGCCCACGCTGATCGTGGCCGGCCGCAGCGACGCGCTGGTGCCCCTCAACCACTCCGAGCGCGCCTACATGGCCTTCAACCGCAGCGTGGAGGGCGACAAGAGCCAGGTCAGCTACATCGAGGTGGAGAACGCACAGCACTTCGACACCTTCGTGCCGTTCTCGGGCTTCGACACCCGCTTTGTGCCGCTGCACGTGTACTTCAACCACGCCATGGACGCGATGCACGCCAAGCTCACCCAGGGCACGGCGCTGCCGCCCAGCCAGGTGGTGCGCACCACGCCGCGTGGTGGGGTGCCAGGGCTGGCACCGGCCATCACGGCGGCCAACGTGCCCAATTTCGTGGCTACGCCGGCGGCGGGCGACCGTATCGAGATCGGTGCAGGCAATGTCATCAACCTGCCCAATTGACCCAGGTTTGCCGCAGGTCAGGGCCAGGAGGGATGGGTGGGGCAAGCCCGCAGCTTGCGCGACCCCGCACCACGCTACAGTCAGCGCATGCGTGGTGCCCACTGACCCTTTTGAACGACGGCCCGCGGGCCGAGCCCAGAAACAAAGAATGAGCGAAGACACCATCCTCGAAACCCGCGAGCTCACCAAGGAGTTCAAGGGCTTTGTCGCGGTCAGCAAGGTCAACCTGAAGGTCAGGCGCGGCAGCATCCACGCGCTCATCGGCCCCAATGGTGCCGGCAAAACCACTTGCTTCAACCTGCTGACCAAGTTCCTGCACGCCCACGCGCGGCCAGATCTTGTTTGACGGCCACGACATCACCGGCGAAAGCCCGGCCACCATCGCCCGGCGCGGTGTGATCCGCTCGTTCCAGATCTCGGCCGTGTTCCCCCACCTCACAGTGCTGGAGAACGTGCGCGTGGCCCTGCAACGCAAGCTGGCCAACTCTTTCCAGTTCTGGCGCTCCGAAGCCATGCTCTCGCAGTTGGATGCTCGCGCGCTGGAATTGCTGGCCTCGGTGGACCTGGAAAAGTACGCCCACCTGACGGCGGTGGAACTGAGCTACGGCCGCAAGCGTGCGCTGGAGATCGCCACCACGCTGGCCATGGACCCCAAGCTGATGCTGCTCGACGAGCCCACCCAGGGCATGGGCCTGGAGGATGTGGACCGCATCCGCCAGCTCATCAAGAAAGTGGCCGCCGACCGCACCGTGCTGATGGTGGAGCACAACATGAGCGTGGTGGCCAGCCTTGCCGACACCATCACCGTGCTGGCGCGCGGCGCCACGCTGCCGAGGGGCCGTACGAGCAGGTCTCGAAGAACCCGGCCGTGATCGAGGCCTACATGGGCAGCGCCCAGACCGAGTTGCAGGGAGCCCACTGAAATGGCCACCCGCTTCCTGAAATCAACAACCTGCAGGCCTGGTACGGCGAATCGCATGTGCTGCATGGTGTGAACTTGCACGTTGAACGAGGGCGAGGTGGTCACGCTGCTGGGGCGCAATGGCGCGGGCCGCACCAGCACCATGCGCGCCATCATGGGTTTGATCGGTCGACGCACTGGCTCGATCCAAGGTGCGTGGCACCGAGACCGTGGGCCTGGCCACGCACCGCATCGCGCGGCTGGGCATAGGCTATTGCCCTGAAGAGCGCGGCATCTTCTCCAGCCTCTCGGCCGAAGAAAACCTGATGTTGCCGCCCGCACTGGCCGCCGGGCGGCATGAGCGTGGACGAGATCTACGCCATGTTCCCGAACCTCCAGGAGCGCGCCCAGAGCCAGGGCACGCGCCTCTCGGGGGGCGAGCAGCAGATGCTGGCCGTGGCCCGCATCCTGCGCACTGGCGCCAATCTGCTGCTGCTGGATGAAATTTCCGAAGGCCTGGCGCCCGTCATCGTGCAGAAGCTTGCCGAGATGGTCATCATGCTGCGCAAGCGGGCTACACCATCGTCATGGTCGAGCAGAATTTCCGCTTCGCGGCGCCGCTGGCCGACCGTTTCCTGGTCATGGAGCATGGCCAGGTGATCCAGCAGTTCACACAGGCCGAGCTGCCCTAGCGCCTGGGAATCCTGCACGAATACCTGGGCGTCTGAGCGCCCGTTCTCGTTTCGAACCCCGTCCCTTTTCAGGAGGTATTGATGATGAAGATGAAGCAAATTTCCCTGGCCTGCGCCATTGCCGCCGCCACCGTGTTCGGCGGCCCGGCCCACGCCCAGATCTCGGGCGACCTGGTCAAGATCGGCATGATCACCGACATGTCGGGCCTGTACGCCGACATCGATGGCCCGGCCGGCGTGGAAGCCATCAAGATGGCCATTGCCGACTTCGGGCGGCGCCATCAAGGGCAAGCAGGTGGAAGTGCTGGTGGCCGACCACCAGAACAAGGCCGACGTGGCCGCCGCCAAGGCGCGCGAGTGGTTCGACACCCAGGGCCTGGACATGCTGATCGGCGGCACCAACTCGGGCACCAGCCTGGCCATGGCCAAGGTGGCGCTCGAAAAGAAGAAGCTGTTCATCCCGATCGGTGCCGCCACCTCGGCGCTCACCAACGAGCAGTGCTCGCCCTACACCGTGCACTGGGCCTATGACACCGTGGCGCTGGCCAAGGGCACGGGCAATGCGGTGGTCAAGCAAGGCGGCAAGTCCTGGTTCTTCCTGCAGGCCGACTACGCCTTTGGCGCCGCGCTGAGAACGACACATCCACCGTGGTCAAGGCGGCCGGTGGCACCGTGGTGGGCACGGTGAAGCACCCGCTGACGCCAGCGATTTCTCCTCGTTCCTGCTGCAGGCGCAAGGCAGCAAGGCGCAGATTCTGGCCATGGCCAATGCGGGTGGTGACACCATCAACGCCATGAAGGCCGCCAAGGAATTCGGCATCAACAAGACCATGAAGATCGCCGGCCTGCTGGTGTTCATCAACGACATCCACTCGCTGGGCCTCAAGACCACCCAGGGCATGTACCTCACCGACAGCTGGTACTGGAACAAGGACGCCGAGGCGCGAGCCTGGAGCCGCAAGTTCTTCGAGAAGATCAAGCGCATGCCCTCCAGCATCCAGGCCGCTGACTATTCGGCCACCTTGCCGTACCTGAAGGCCGTGAAAGCTGTGGGCACCGACGACACCGACAAGGTCATCGCCCAGCTCGAAGCACAACAAGATCAACGACGTTTTCACCAAAGATGGTTTCGTTCGCGCCGACGGCCGCATGGTGCACGACATGTACTTGATGCAGGTGAAGTCGCCCGACAAGTCGACCGAGCCTTGGGATTACTACAACGTCGTGCAGACCATCAAGGGTGAAGAGGCTTGGACCACCAAGGCCGAGTCCAAGTGCGCCGCGTGGAAATAGGGCATTGAGTCTGCGCCCTGTCCTCCGTCATTCCCGCGCAGGCGGGAATCCACCGGTGGCCGGGGCAGCCCTGGATGCCTGAATTTTGCGCATGGCGCGCTGTACATGCTGGGCGCCTTCATGGCCTGGCTGGGCGCCGAGAAGTTCGGCATCGGCTTCTGGCCCTCGCTGGTGATCGCGCCCTGGCTGGTGGGGGCCGTCGGTGTGGTCATCGAGCGCACCCTGCTCAAGCGCCTCTACAAGATCGATCCGATCTACGGCCTGTTGCTCACCTTTGGCCTGGCGCTGATCGCCGAGGGCATCTTCCGCGACCAGTTCGGCGTTTCGGGCCAGCAGTATGAAGTGCCTGAGTTGCTGCAGGGCGCCACCAACCTGGGCTTCATGGTGCTGCCCAACTACCGCGGCTTCGTGGTTTTTGCGTCCCTGGTGGTCTGCTTCTCCACCTGGTTCATCATCGAGCGCACGCGGCTGGGCTCGTACCTGCGCGCAGGCACCGAGAACCCGTCCCTGGTGCAGGCCTTTGGCGTGAACGTGCCCATGATGGTCATGCTCACCTACGGCGCCGGTGCGGGCCTGGCGGCGCTGGCCGGTGTGCTGGCCGCGCCGGTGATCCAGATCACGCCCCTGATGGGCTCCAACCTGATCATCGTGGTGTTCGCGGTGGTGGTGATCGGCGGCATGGGCTCCATCATGGGCTCCATCCTCACCGGCCTGGGCCTGGGCGTGATCGAGGGTTTCACCAAGGTGTTCTACCCCGAGGCGTCGAGCATCGTGGTCTTTGTCATCATGGCCATCGTCCTGATGATCCGGCCGGCTGGTTTGTTCGGGAAGGAAGCGTGATGAACAACGCTGCTGATTTGTCGCGCCCTCGCGCCTGGCCTGGATATTTGGTCTGGCGGTGCTGATCGCCGCGCCCTTCGTGGGCCTGTACCCGGTCTTCATGATGAAGGCCTTGTGCTATGCCATCTTCGCCTGCGCCTTCAACCTGTTGTTGGGGTTCACGGGCCTGCTCTCCTTTGGCCATGCGGCCTATCTGGGGGCTGCCGCCTATGCCACCGGCTGGCTGGTGCGCTCGGCCGGGCTCTCGCCCGAGTTGGGCGTGTTGGCGGGTGTGGCCGTGGCTGCGGTGCTGGGGCTGGTGGTGGGGCTCATCGCCATCCGCCGCCAGGGCATCTACTTCGCCATGATCACGCTGGCCATGGCGCAGATGATCTACTTTGTCTGCCTGCAGGCGCCGTTCACCGGTGGCGAGGACGGCTTGCAAGGCGTGCCGCGCGGCAACCTGCTGGGTTTCATCCCGCTGGGCAATGACATCGCCATGTACTTCACCGTGTTGGCGGTCTTTGTGGCGGTGTTCCTGTTTGTGATCCGCGTGGTGCACTCGCCTTACGGCCAGGTGCTCAAGGCCATCCGCGAGAACGAGCCCCGCGCCATCTCGCTGGGCTACGACGTCGACAAATACAAGCTGCTGGCCTTCGTGCTCTCCACTGCGCTGGCGGGGCTGGCAGGCTCACTCAAGACCCTGGTGCTGGGCTTTGCCACGCTCTCAGACGCCCACTGGAGCTTGTCGGGTGAGGTGGTGCTGATGACCCTGCTGGGCGGCATGGGCACCTTCGCCGGCCCGGCGTTGGGCGCCATCACCATCATTGGCCTGCAAGACCTGCTGGCCGACCGCGTGGGCTCGTGGGTGACGGTCATCATCGGCGCCACCTTCGTGGTCTGCGTGGTGGCCTTCCGCAAGGGCTTTGTCGGAGAACTGCTAGCCTGGTTCAATCGCCGCCGCGCGGCGGCTGCGCAGGCTCACTGAGCAAATTCACACCGCACCGCCTCGTGTCATTCCCGCGCAGGCGGGAATCCATGCATTCGCAGCGCCAACCCTGGATGCCCGCCTTCGCGGGCATGACGACGCTCAACGCAGGAACAGCCGGTAAACCGGGTTGTCGGTCTCGTCCACGCAGGGGTAGGCCAGCGAGGCCAGAAAATCCTTGAAGGCCTTCTTGTCGGCCTTGGGCACCTGGATGCCGACCAGGATCCGCCCGTAGTCGGCGCCCTGGTTGCGGTAATGGAACAGGCTGATGTTCCAGCCCGGGTGCATGGCGGACAAGAACCGCATCAGCGCGCCCGGCCGTTCGGGAAACTCAAAGCGGTACAGGCGTTCGTCGTTGGCCAGTTCGCTGCGGCCGCCCACCATGTGGCGCACATGCTCCTTGGCCAACTCGTCGTCGGTCAGGTTGACCGTGGCGAAGCCGTGCTTGACGAAACTGCGTTCGATCTTGTCGGCCTCGTCGCGCCTGGCGATGGCCACGCCCACAAAGACATGGGCGATGCTCTCGTGCGAGATGCGGTAGTTGAACTCGGTGACGCTGCGTGGCCCCACCAGTTCGCAAAAGCCTTTGAAACTACCGCGCTCTTCGGGGATGGTCACCGCGAACAGGGCTTCGCGCTGCTCGCCAAACTCAGCCCGCTCGGCCACGAAGCGCAGGCGGTCGAAATTCATGTTCGCGCCGCAGGTGATGGCCCACGAAGGTCTGGCCCTTGAGCTTGTTTCGCTCCACGTACTGCTTGATGCCGGCCACGCCCAGCGCGCCCGAAGGCTCCACCACGCTGCGGGTATCTTGAAAGATGTCCTTCATCGCTGCGCAGAGTTCGTCGGTGTTGACCAGCACGAAGTCATCCACCAGTTCGCGCGCCAGGCGGAAGGTTTCCTCGCCCACCAGTTTCACGGCCGTGCCGTCGGCGAACAGGCCCACGTCGGTCAGCGTGACGCGCTTGCCTGCCTTGACCGAGCGCGCCATGGCGTCGGAATCCACAGTCTGGACGCCGATGACCTTGATTTCCGGCCTCACGGCCTTGATGTACGAGGCCACGCCCGAGATCAGGCCGCCGCCGCCGATGGCGACGAAGACCGCGTCGATCGGGCCCTGGTGCTGGCGCAGCATTTCCATCGCGATGGTGCCCTGGCCGGCAATCACATCCGGGTCGTCGAACGGGTGGACGAAGGTCAGCCCCTGTTCCTTTCCAGCGCCACGGCATGGCCGTAGGCGTCGGTGTAGCTCTCGCCATGCAACACCACTTCGCCGCCCAGCGCGGCCACCGCGTCCACCTTGAGCTTGGGCGTGGTCACTGGCATCACGATCACCGCCCGGCAGCCCAAGCGCTTGGCGCTCAGGGCCACGCCCTGGGCGTGGTTGCCGGCCGAGGCGCAGATCACACCGCGCTTGATCGCTTCAGGCGCCAGGTGCGCCATCTTGTTGTAGGCCCCGCGCAGCTTGAAGCTGAACACCGGTTGCAGGTCTTCGCGCTTGAGCAGCACCTGGTTGCCCAGGCGGCGGCTCAGCGTGCGCGCCTTGTCCAGTGGCGACTCGATGGCCACGTCATAGACCTTGGCGTTCAGGATCTTGCGCAGGTAGTCCGCCGGCGCCAAGGTCTTGGCGGCGGGGGCTGCGGTGGATGAAACACGCGCCAACGGGCGCTTGGTGCGAGCAGCGCCGGCCATGGGCGTGTCTCCTCGGAAGCAATGGTTCTGGGTGAAGGGCAGGGCCAGCGATGGGGCCTTGCTGCGGTGCCGCATGATAAGTCAGCGGTTTGCGCCGGCCTGCATGTCGAGCGCCCAGAAAAAAGCCCGGGACCGTGAGGACCCGGGCCAATCCACCATAGAGGAGGTGGAGGAGACAAGCGGTGCGCTGATTGATCAACCAACGCGATGTATGCAGTCTAACCGCACTCATGTTGCACTGCAATAACGTTTCCATAGAGAGGCCGCTGCAGCGCCGGATAATGCGCAGAAATTCCGGTTGGCCGAGGGGTTGGCCGCCAACAGACAAGGATGTGGCGATGGATTGCACGGTGCATTGGGTGGCTGACGCGGGCATGGTGATGTTGGTTGAAACGGGCAGCGGCCACGTGCTGAGCATGGACGGTGCCCCCGAGGGCGGCGGCCGCAATCTGGCGCCTCGGCCCATGGAAACCCTGCTGGCCGGCGCCGGTGGCTGCACGGCCTATGACGTGGTGCTGATCCTCAAGCGCGGCCGCCATCAGGTTTCGGGCTGCACCGTGCAGATGAAAGCCGAGCGCGCCGAAGCCGACCCCAAGGTGTTCACGCGCCTGAACATGCACTTCGTGGTCACGGGCAAGGCCTTGCCTGAAGCCGTGGTGGCGCGCGCCATTGCGCTCTCGCACGAAAAATACTGCTCGGCCACCGCCATGCTGGGGCGCACGGCGGAAATCACCACCAGCCATGAGGTTCGAGAGTCGGGCGGGTGAGCCTGGTTTCAGAGGCGGTCGTCCCGCGTCCGGGCCACGATGGCGCGTGATGCGGCGCCGGCAGCGGGCGCTGGGCCACCGCGCTGTCACGTGCCGTGACCGCCTGGGTGCAGATCTCGCCCACATGGCTCACGCGCATGGGCGAGCCGGAGAGCTTTTCTCCGCCACGGTCAACTCCACCGTGGCATGGCCTCGTGCCTTCGGTAAAGGGCGGCTCGCCCGGGCTACACCTGAAACGGTGCGCAAGGCTCCCTCCAGGGCGACCAAGCATCAATCTCGTGCAGATATGAACAAATCGCCAGCACAGCCTGCGTCAATCGCACGCATCTGTTGCTAACAGGTGCAAACGCTCGAGTGCGCCGTGAGCTGCTTTGTGAACGCATCGTGACACGTTGTTGTCAGACAACAGAGGCCAGGCAATTGGCCCTGAAGTCTTTGCATCCCCGGGGGTCTGGTGCAATAGCGGCAACTTCCGATGAGGAGGTTGGCCTGATCAACCCCACCTGCCCTGGTGATACGGGTTCCCCCTCGATCGGGACCTCTTGTTCAAACTAGGAGATAGTTGCAATGAAGAAATCTCTGCTCGCTCTGGCTGTGCTGGGTGCATTTGCTGGCGCCGCTTCGGCCCAATCGTCGGTCACCGTCTATGGCAAGCTGAACGTTGAAGCTGGCAAGCTGATCGGCTCGAAAGACAAGACCCTGAACGACGTCGCCGGCAGCCGTCTGGGCTTCCGCGGTGTTGAAGACCTGGGTGGCGGCATGAAGGCCACCTTCGGCATGGAGCATCGCTTCAACCCGGCCACTGGCGCTGACGCCACTGCTGGCGCCAGGTTCTGGAACGGCTACAGCAAGGCCGGTATTGCCGGTGGTTTCGGCCACATCGAAGTGGGCCGCGACTACGTCGTGAACTTCCTGATGGTTCAAAACCAGATCGACCCGTTCGGCGGTGACACCGCTGCTGCCCTGCGCGGCATCGGCATGATCCCTGGCGGCGGCAGCGTTCGCTACAACAGCCAAGTGGAATACCACCTGAGCGCCAACGGTTTCAACTTCGGTGCCCAGGTTGCTGGCGCCAACGAGAACAGCGGCACCAAGAAGGCCTACTCCTTCGCTGCCAACTACGCTGCCGGCCCGCTGTTTGTGGCTGCTGGCTATGAAAACGGCGCCAACGTCAACGACAAGCTGCTCGACCTCGGTGCTCGCTACAACTTCGGCCCGGCCACCCTGGCTGTGGGTTACTCGAAGGGCACCAACACAGCTGGCGCCAGCGCCAAGGGCTACCTGATCGGCGCCACCGTGCCGATGGGCGCAGGTGACTTCAAGGTGGGCTATGCCCGCTCGCAAGTGGCTGGTGTGACCAACGCTGCCAAGATGGGCGTGGGCTACCACCACAACCTGTCTAAGCGCACCAAGGTGTTTGTTGACTTCGCTCGCGACAGCAAGGCTGCCACCGAGAAGTCGGGCTACGACGTGGGCATGCAGCACAACTTCTGATCGGCACTCGGGGCTGGCTTCTTGCTGGCCCTGGTCTGACAGCAAAGCCACCTTCGGGTGGCTTTTTCGTTGCTGAGTCACACTCGCACCCATGCTGAGCTTCATCTTGCGCCGCCTGCTGCAGTCCATCGCGGTGCTGTTGTCGGTGGCCTTCCTTGCCTTCGTGCTGTTCCAGTTCGTGGGCGACCCGGTGAGCAGCATGGTGGGGCAGGACGCGTCTGCCGAAGTGCGCGCACAGTTGCGGGCCGACTTGGGGCTGGACCGTTCGGTGCCGGTGCAGTTCCTGAGTTTCGTGGGCAACGCGGTCACAGGTGAATTTGGCTTGAGCCTGAAACAGGGGCGCGCCGTGTCCACCTTGCTGGCCGAGCGGTTTCCCGCCACTTTGGAGCTTGCCCTGGTGGCCGCAGTGCTTGCATTGGTGCTGGGCATACCGCTGGGGGTGTACACGGCCTTGCGGCGGGAGGGGGCGCTCTCGCGTGGCGTGCTGGCCCTGTCGCTGATCGGGGTGTCGATGCCAACGTTTCTGCTGGGCATCTTGTTGATCTGGTTGTTCTCGGTCACCTGGGCCTGGCTGCCCAGCTTTGGCCGGGGTGAAACCGAGATGTGGGGGCCCTGGTCCACAGGGCTCACCACGGCCGATGGCTGGCGTCACATCGTCTTGCCAGCCGTGACGCTGGCGGTCTATCAGGTCACGCTCATCCTCAGGCTGGTGCGGGCGGAGATGCTGGAGGTGCTGCGCAGCGATTTCATCAAGTTTGCCAAGGCGCGTGGCCTGCCGAACCGAACCGTCTACTTTGGCCATGCCTTGAAGAACTCGCTGGTGCCGGTCATCACCATCACGGCGTTGCAATTGGGCGGGCTCATCGCCTTCTCGCTGGTGACCGAAACGGTGTTCCAGTGGCCCGGCATGGGGCTGCTGTTCATCCAGGCGGTGCAGTCGTCCGACATTCCGGTGATGGCGGCTTATCTCTGCGTGATTGCGCTGGTGTTCGTGGTGGTGAACCTCGTCGCCGATCTGTTGTACGTGGCGGTGGACCCCCGGTTGCGGATGGGGGCACGTTGAATACCAAACTGAACACCCCAGCCGGCGCTGAGCCTGAAGGCGTGCTGGCACGACTTCGGGCCAGTGAACTCTGGCTGAGTTTCCTGGCATCGCGGCAGGCGCAGGTGGCCGGTTTGATCGCTGCGCTGTGCCTGGGGTGTGCCCTGTTTGCGCCCTGGCTGGCACCCACCGACCCCTTCAATCTGGCGCAGGTGGACCTGATGCAGTCGCGCCTGCCGCCCGCCTGGCTGGATGGCGGGCAGCGGGCGTTTGGGCTGGGCTCGGACGACCAGGGGCGCGACATGCTGTCGTTGCTGATGTATGGCACGCGCATTTCACTGCTGGTGGGCTTGGTTTCTGTGGCGCTGTCCTTGCTGTTGGGGGTGTCGCTGGGGCTGCTGGCGGGCTATGCCGGTGGGGTGGTTGACGCATTCATCATGCGGGTGTGCGACGTGATCTTGTCTTTCCCGGCGATCTTGATCGCCCTGCTGATTGATGGGGTCGGGCGCGCAATGTTTCCGCAGGTGCATGAAGAGATGGCCTATGCCGTGCTGATCCTGGCCATCACGCTCACCGGCTGGGTGCAATACGCCCGCACCGTGCGAGGCTCCACCCTGGTGGAGCGCCACAAGGAATACGTGCAGGCGGCGCAACTCATCGGTGTGCGTCCCTGGCGCATCGCCCTGCGGCATGTGTTGCCGAACGTGCTGGGCCCGGTGACCGTGATCGCCACCATCCAGGTGGCAGTGGCGATCCAGATTGAAGCCGCGTTGTCCTACCTGGGGGTGGGCATGCCGGCCACGAGCCCGTCCTTGGGTACCTTGATCCGCACTGGGCAGACCTATCTGTTCTCGGGCGAGTGGTGGATGGTGCTGTTCCCCGGCCTGATGCTGGCGGCCATCGCCGTGAGCGTGAACCTGCTGGGCGACTGGCTGCGCGACGCCATGAATCCCAGATTGAACTGATGCCCAGGCGCCGCCTCATGTCCATCCTGCTTGATGTTCGCCGACTGAGCGTTGAATTCCCCACCCGGCAGGGCCCGGTGCGGGCCTTGGAGGATGTTTCCTTCACCATCCAGCAGGGCGAGATCCTGGGTGTGGTGGGTGAGTCGGGTGCCGGCAAATCGCTCACGGGTGCGGCGGTCATCGGCCTGCTGGAGCCACCGGGGCGCATCGCCTCAGGCGAGATCTGGTTCGCCGGGCGCCGCATGGATACGTTGACGGGCGAGCCCATGCGGCGCATCCGTGGCCGGCAGATTGGGGCCATTTTTCAAGACCCGCTGACCTCGCTGAACCCACTGATGTCGATCGGACAGCAACTGATCCAAACCCTGCAGACCCATTTGCCGCTGGACGCCGGCCAGGCGCGCAGGCGGGCTGTGGAACTCCTGGCGCAAACCGGCATACCGGCGCCCGAGCTCAGGCTGGGTCAGTACCCGCACCAGTTCTCGGGGGGCATGCGGCAGCGCGCGGTGATTGCGCTGGCGCTGGCGGCGGAGCCGCAACTCGTCATTGCCGATGAGCCCACGACGGCGCTGGACGTCTCGGTGCAGGCGCAGATCATGGCGCTGATCAAACGCCTTTCGCGCGAGCGTGGCATGGCGGTGATGCTGATCACGCACGACATGGGTGTGATCGCCGAGAGCTGCGACCGGGTGGCGGTGATGTATGCGGGGCGCATTGTGGAGACCGGGGCCGTGCGCGAAGTCATCGACCACCCTGGACACCCGTACACGGCAGGCCTGATGGGGGCCATTCCCGCCCTGGACGAGACGCGCGACCGGTTGGTGCAGATAGCAGGCGCCATGCCGCGTGCCGGTGCGTTGCCTCCCGGTTGCGCCTTTCATCCGCGCTGCCCCCGCGCTCGGCCGAACTGCGGTGTCGAGCGCCCGTTGCTGAGGCCGCATGGCGATTCCCAGGTGGCCTGCTGGTGGCCGCAGACCCCGGTGACGGAGCGCGTGACATGACCCAGCCCTTGGTGTCTGTGGAGGGCTTGGGTCAGCGCTTTGATGTGTCTGCGCCCAGGCTGAAGCGCTGGGTGGAACGCCTGCCGCGCCAGTTTGTTCAGGCGGTGGATGGCTTGGCCTTCACAGTTCAAAGGGGCCGTACCCTGGCGCTGGTGGGTGAATCTGGCTGCGGCAAGAGCACGGTGGCGCGCACGGTGGTGGGATTGATGCAGCCCAGCCAGGGCGAGGTGCGTTTCGATGGGCAGGTGGTTCACCAGACCCTGCAATCCCGCCACGCGCAGGCCTTGCGCCGCCGCCTGCAGATGATCTTCCAGGACCCCTACGCCAGTTTGAACCCGCGTTGGCAAGTGCGCGACATTGTGGCCGAGCCTGCGCGAGCATGGCTTGCTGGCCGACCCCCCAGACGCTGTGCAGCGTGTGGGAGAACTGTTGGCCCGGTAGGCTTGTCTGGCCAAGGATGGCCCGAAGTTTCCGCACCAGTTCTCAGGCGGCCAGCGGCAACGCATTTCCATTGCGCGCGCCTTGGCCACCCAGCCCGAGTTTCTGGTGTGTGACGAACCCACCTCGGCCCTTGATGTTTCGGTGCAGGCGCAGGTGCTGAACCTGATGAAGGACTTGCAGCAGGAGCGCCAACTCACCTACCTGTTCATCTCGCACAACCTGGCGGTGGTGCACCACATGGCCGACGATGTGGGCGTGATGTACCTAGCCCGCATATTTCACGCAACGACCACTGGTTGAGCTGAAGGGTCATTCGCGAGCCGCAGGAGCGCTCAATAAGTGCCACGCGAAGGCATTGGATGGCGCGCGAGGTGCAGGCTGATTGGCTGGCAATTGCCCCCACCCCGGCTTGGGTTGCGGACCATTTTGTGTCGTCGCGCGGGCCAGGCGCTGGATGAAGTTCAGGGTGAGCGCAGTTGGCGCATGGCGTGGGCGAAGATGTCCGCGCTGGGCCAGTGCGAGGCCAGGCACAGGCGGATGCGCCGGGTGTTGCGGTGATCACCGCTGCGACCTTGAGCAGCTTGATGCGCAGGGTGTCGACCTGGGCGGACGCCAGCGCTGTGCCCTGCAAGGCCAGTGCGCGCAGCCTCCTCGATGAGCACATAGCCCAGCGCGGCCAGCAGCATGCGCAACTGGTTCGAGCGCATCACGTGGCAACTCGTGCGCGTGGCGAACAAGCCGACCTGCGCCTCCTGATGCGGTTTCTCGGCTTCGCCGCGCTGGCAGTACAGCGCGTCGTACAGCGCTTGGGCACCCCCGTCGAGGTTGGTGACGATGAAGCGCGGGTTGCAGCCGAGCTCGCCCCACTCCAGCCGCGTGATGACGCGCCGCTCGTGCGGCCAATCCTGTGCAGCGTAGCTGAACTCGCCCACCAGGCGTTGTTTGTGCCCGGTCTGCTCGTAGAGCTGCTGCATCGCCAGCTGCGCGTACTCGACCCAGGCTTCCAGCCGGGCGTTGCGCGCCAGGCCGACGATGTAGTTACGCCAGCGCGTCGCCCCGTTGATGATGCGCTGGCGGCAAAGCCCGAGTCGCCTCGGAAGATGATTCGAACATTGGGCCATTCCTGACGCAACCGACGCACCAGCAGCTGAGGATGGCCGCCGCGTGCTTGGCACCGTCGATGCGGCTCGGGCGCAGGTAGGCGCACAGCAGTTGCTGGCCGCAGAACACGTACAGCGGCAAGTAGCGGTAGCTGTCGTAGTAGCCGTGGAAGAAGCGGCCTCCTGCTGGCCGTGCAGCGGGTTGTCGGTGGCGTCGAAGTCCAGCACCAATTCCTCGGGGCGACCTTGAAGCTGGCGATGAACTGATCGACCAGCACCTGGTGCAAGCGCCACGCCGTGGCGCGGTCGGCCCACTTCTCCAGCCGGCACAGCGTGGGTGCGCTGGCCATCTCCGAATCCACGCCGACGGCCGTCTGCATCGCCTACGGTCCTGGCGCAGCGCGCCGTGGTCGTTCAAGTCCTCCTGGCCCAGCGTCAGACTGTCCACGCGCTAGGCGCAGCAATCGCCGCGCACGCCGTGCTTGATCAGCGCGGGCTGCGCGGGATCGGCGATGCTGGCGCGTGCGGCTGCGTCCACCAGCCCGGAGCTTGCGATCAACGGCGCCGAGCAGCAGCACGCCAGCGTCGTGCTTCATGCTGCCGCTGTCGGCGACCTCCACCACGCGTCGGCCCAGCGGGCAACCCCGATCATCCCCACGTCCACTTCTTCGGTACAGTTTGGATTCGGCATTTGCCCAGCTCGTTCATCAAGATTCGATACCTCGATCAACGCGGCATCCAAAGGGCAATGCCGTCCTCGCTTCTACGGTGGTAGTGAAAATATCCGGGCTAGGA
>JADJLP010000010.1 GCA_016710065.1 Candidatus Ideonella esbjergensis | reverse complement strand
TGTCGTGGGCGCCGGAGCCGGAGTTGCCACCCTGGGTGGCGACGTCGCAGCGGGCAGCGGGCAATGCAGAGTACATGGCGCGGTCCTCGTTCGGTGGCTTCAGGATCTGAAGGCCGTGCTCTGTCGAGCGCGTGACCGAAAGGGTAGGAGCCGGCCGCTGCCGCGGCACCGCGGAATGGCGCATTTGCGAGGGGGGTTTCGGGGTCGGTTGGATCGATGTCACGAGCGCGCCGACTCATCGGTGTCGAGGTTCGCGGGCTCACGAGAGGCCGGCGGCTACACTCCTGCCGCGCCTGCTGACCCGTCATGACCTCCCCCGCCCACCTCTACACCTTCGGCTACGAAGGCCTCGACATCGCTACGTTCATTGAGCGCCTCCAGAGTGCGGGCATCCGCAGCGTCGTCGACGTGCGTGAGCTGCCGTTGTCCCGCAAGCGCGGATTCTCGAAGACGGCCTTCAGCGAAGCGCTGGCTGCGGCCGGCATTGCGTACTTCCATGCGCCTGCGCTCGGTTGCCCTAGGGACGTTCGCGAGCAGTACAAGCTCGATCAGTCATGGTCTCGGTACACGGCCGGCTTTATGAAGCACCTGGGACAGCAGCGGGCTGCGGTCGCGGAACTGGCGAAGCTGGCAAAGTCCACGAGCGCTTGTCTCGTGTGCTTCGAGGCCGACTTCAATTTCTGCCATCGCACCTACGTTGCGAGGGCTGCGCATGCTGCGGGTGCGCCGTCCGTGATGCATCTGATGGCTAGAACAATGTGCTCTGACTCGGGTCTTCGGGCTGCGGCATAGGCGGGTAGATCAGGCTCACCCCGAGCCACTGGTCAGGGAATCTGTGCATGGTGCCCATCAGGAGCATCAGGTCCTTCGCGAGCAGGTCTCGCTCCAGCTTGTCCCGAAACGGCGCTTCCCATCGGCTGCCGTGTTGCCGGCGAGTGTTCCGGTAGAGCGCACACACCTCCCAGTCGACCAGCTTGACCCTGACTGACTGCCGACCATCCGCTGCCTGGTACTCGCAGTGGTAGTAGAAGTCGAAGGGGATCTTCTCCAACAGTCGGACCTGCCGCTGGTCTTCCTCGGCATCGAACAGGCCGTTCTGCTGCTGCATCTGCAGCAGCTTGCTGCGCTCCTCGGGCGTCCAGTCGGCGTTCTTCGTGGGCTTGATTTCTAGCGAGGCGATGCGGTCTGGCTTGAAGAGCGCCAGCGTGTTGCCGTGCGTCAAGCGCGTCTGCTCCATCGCTCCGAAGTCCGTGTAGACAGGCTGGCGCGCCAGCAACGCCATGCGGGCGGGCCAGCCGCGCTTGCCCGCCTTCATCGGTTCGGCGCCGCAGGCGATCGTGTCGACGAAGATGCGGTGGCTCTCCGGGCGGTGGTCGTCGCCAGCCTTCTCCAAACGGACTTCGATCCATTGCCACTTGCGGAATTGCTGGTCATCGGCGACCAGCCGGAACGGCACGGGAAAGAGGCGAACGAGACGACCGCCAGCCGTAAGCCCCGCCACGCAGGACGTCTCGGCGTACTTCGCGCTCGGCGATGGATAGGTTTTGCACAGGATCAGAACACGCTCGACGAACGATGCCATGTGCCGCTCCGAGTCAGGCTCGTCCGAGTGGCCGGCGCACTACTTGGCCAACTCCGCAAACAGATCGTCCAGCTGGGGATTGCTGGTCATCGGCAGCAGGCGCTTGATGGTCGATGCCTGGTTGATCTCCAGCCTCGCGTAGTGCTCGCCGCCCGCATTGCTGTGCTTGCGGATCAGCTGAATGCGGCCGCACAAGGCGCCATGCTTCTGTGCGAACCGGGCCAGACCGACCGCCTTCTCGAAGTTGTCCGAAAGGCTCGGGTCATGGGGTTCGAGGATGTCGACCTCGAAGGATGGGCCCTTCTTCCTGACCACCACGAGGTCCGGGAACATTGGCCGGACGTCGCCGCCTGTGTCGTAGGGGATCTCCAGCGACCACGGCTTGCGGTCGACGTTCCGCAGCCAACCCACGACGTTCTCGTTTGCAAGCTCTTCCTTGAGCACGCCCGCCTCCCAGGTGCCCAGCTCTGCCCGGAACTGCCCATTGCTTTCGACAAACAGGTGGCGATCCCAGATCGGATCCGCCGGCTTGCGACGGAAGTCAATCGAGTCGGGCAGACGCCAGGGCACTTCGTTCGGGGTGGCGGTGGCCAGCCGGAGCTTCTCGTAGGTGGTGCGCCGATGCTCCTTGAGCTTGTGGATGGCCTTCTTGTGCTGGTCATACAGCGCGTCGAAGGCCGCACCGGCGTGCTTCTCCAACTCGCTCATCTGGGCGGCTTCTCGCGCCAGCACGATCGCCTCGACCTTGACCTCGACGGCATCACGCTCGGCATGCGCGCGCCAGTACTCCATCTGCAAGCCATGGCTGAAGGCCCGACCGGCTTCCTCGAACAGGCGATCGATGTCGACGCTGGACGCACCGATCTGATACTCGGCGCCTGGCTCGGCGACCGTGGTCCCGTTTTGGACGGCCAGGGTGCGCAAGCCCACATGCGTGATGGCCTTGGCCGCAGCTTCGAACCGGCCTTCCTCCTTCAACGCCGCGACCCGTTCGCCCATCCAGTTCACGATTTGCACCTTGGCCTGGGCCCAGGCGTCCTCGTCGATCTCGTCGACCGTCAGGCTTCGGGACATGGCCATGAACCGGCGCAGTGGGCTCTGTGCCCGAGCCGCGTTGACCCGGTAGGTCACGAGTTCATCGAGTGCCGCGAACAGGGCATCGGTCCCGTCGCGGCGTTCGAGCACCACCAGATCGCGGCCGGAGCCGGCCTCGGCCGGTGGCACCTCCTCCTGGTTGTGCAGCGCTGCCACGACACCCTGAACAGCTTGCGTATCGAAGTACGGCAGGAACAGGTGCACGTCGTTCAGTGCCGCGTCTTTCTCGATGCGCCGCGCCAAGGGAGTACGCACCATCCGGCCCAGCAGTTGGGCGATGTACGTGTGATCCTCGGCGCGGCGGAAAGACATCATGACCTCCGCCCGTGGGCAGTCCCACCCGGTGGAGAGGCTGGTCTTGAAGAACACCACGCCGATGTTCTTGTCCCCATCGATGCGCGAGGCTTCGACCTTTCGCACGCGCCGGCCGCCCACGTCCAGGTCGCCGGTGTCGTGCAGGGCGTGCGCGACCTCGCCCTCATGGAGGCGACGCCCAACCGCGCTCTCGATCACGGTCAAGGCGTCGGCCAGATCCGTCTTGGTCAACTGCCGATCGGTACCGTTCTCGACCTGCACGACCAAGACTGGCCAGACCGTAGCCTCCTGCTCATCCTTGCAGTACGCACCCCAGGCCATCGTCATCTGGTTCCAGCGGCGGGCGGCCTCTTCCAGTAGGCCCATCTCCGCGGTCGTGGCTGACTCTGGGTGATGGATGAGGATGCGGTCTTTCAGCAGGCCGGACTTCCGCACCTCCTCGGCCGGGATGGCCACCTTGTGCACCGTGTGCGGGGCATGCTCTAGCAGGTCCATGAAGCGCTTCGGTGTTGCCGAGACACCGATGACCAGTGGCATCTTCACCAGACCCGACTCGGCATGACCGAGCAGAAAGCGCTGCATCAGTGTCCGTGCCGCCTGCGCACCGCGGCCCGAGGTCATGCCGCGGTGGGCCTCGTCGATCACGACATAGAAGCGGTCGGGGATCGCGCGCGCCGTGTTGGTCAGCGTTTCCCAGATCAGGTGCTGCCGGCCGTTGTTGCCGCTGAAGTAAATCCGCCTCTATTCGCTGGCGAGGTGGCGGTTTTGCAGGCGGGCGTGAACTTGGGGTGAAGTGGCCACGGCCCAATGGCAACAGGGCCTGCATGCAGGCCCTGATGGTGTGGGGTCGGGTTTGAGGCCTGTGTCGGTAAGCCTGACGCCGTGTTCGGTGGGTCAGAACGGCTCGTCGGGATCGAACTCAGGTGGCGCCCGGTCAGGCATGAGCTGTTCGCGCCAGGCCTGCTGCATCTGGGGCCCGTAGGCGGCCCACAGGGCTTGGCGCATGGCCTGGAGGCACTCGGCGACGGCCAGCGCTTGCTCGGGCGTCCAGTGCAAGGGCACGACCACCGCTGCGGACGCAGGCGACGGTGGCCAGGGGGACGCGCTCATGTTGCAGCCTTGCGCGACCGCGCCGGCGTTGCCTTGGCCGAGCGCGCAGCCAGGCGCTGGGCCTCGCGCTCTTGTGCTTCCTTGGCCCGGTAGGACTGGCCATCAATGCGCACAACTTCGGCGCGGTGCATCAGCCGGTCGATCAACGACACCACGCAGGCCGCGTTGGGGAAGACCTCGCCCCAGTCGGCGAACGCCTTGTTCGTTGTCACCACCGTGCTCTTGTGCTGGTAGCGCCGGCTGACCAGTTCGAACAGCAGATCGGCGTGGCGGTTCGAGTACGACAGGTAGCCCACCTCGTCGATGATCAGCACGTCCGGGGCGGCGTACTGACGCAGCTTGCGGCGCAGGCCCGAGTCGCTGTCGAGCGCGGCCAACTCGCCCAGCAACTGCCCGGCGGTGGTGAACAGGGCCGTGTACCCGGCCAGCACGGCCTGGTAGCCGATGTTGCAGGCACACATGGACTTGCCCACGCCGTTGGGGCCGACCAGGACGACGTTGCTGGCGTCCTTGACGAAGTCCAGCGTCATCAGTTCTTCGACGGCACCGCGGTCGATGCTCTTGGGCCAGGCCCAGTCGAAGTCGGCCAGCGGCTTGAAGCGCCCGATGTGGGCATCGCGCAGGCGGCGCTCCAGGCTGCGGCGGCTGCGCTCGGTGGCCTCCCAGCTGAGCATCTGCGCCACCCATTGCGCCTGCTCGGGCTGCGCCATCACCTCGGCCCAGTGCTCGATCAGGCCATGCAGGCGAAGTGCGGCGGCCTGCTCGCGCAGCGCGGTGGGTGTGGCGGTGTCATTCATCGGGGCTCTCCGGCGGATCGGTTTGGCGGTCAGGGTGGCGGTCATAGGAGCGCAGGTCATGGGTGCGCACCGGCGCGTCGCGCTTGGCCACGTGCTCGGGCAGCACCAGCGCCACCGGCGGTGGCTCGCCGTTGGCCGCACGGGCACGCTCCAGCGCCAGCCGCACGGCGTTGGGGTGAGCCACGTCGCGCGCCAGCGCCTCGGTGATGGCCGCCTGCAGCGCAGCGGCACCCCAGCGATCGAGCAGTCGCATCAGGGTGGCGGTGATCGAGCCCAGGTTCTCGCCTCGCTCGCCGGCGCGCTGCAGCAAATGCGCGCTGGCCGGGGCGGCCTGCGCCAGGCGGTCGCAGGCCCGGTGGGCCCTGCCAGCGCGCTTGGCCTCGACCAGGCGCTGAACATGGGCTTCAATCTCGATCTGCGCGTGGCTGTCCCAGCAGCGGGGGTGGCGCGCCAGTTCGGTGGTGCCGTCGAGCACGCGCACCCACTGCTCGTCGGCCAGCACCGCAAGCGTTCGCCGCACATGGGTGTGTGGTACCGAGTAGTCGTTGGTGTCGAAGCGAACGTAGGGTGTCTTGCCCACCTTCACGGCCACGCGCTCGCCGAGTGCGAAGGCTGTCTCGGGCAGCGCCATCAAGCCGCGGTTCTCGGCCTGGAAGGCCTCGCGCACGCTCACAGTGCTGTCCTCGGGCCAAGGCCGATCGGCGGCCTTCCCCAGGCACCAGGTCCGGGCCTGCGCGTTGAGGTCGGGCAAGTCGGTGAACGATCGCCCGGCGAAGAAGCTGTCGCGGATGAACCGGATGGCGCGCTCCACCCGGCCCTTCTCATTGCCGCGGGCGACGGCCACCGGGCGTGGCTCGAATCGGTAGTGCGCGGCCAGGGCGAGCAATTCGGGATTGAAGCGGATCGCGCTCCCGCTGACATGATCCACGCGCTCGAGCACCGCGCTCTTCAGGTTGTCGTAGAGGGCAACCCGGGGACAGCCGTCGAAGGCGACGAAGGCCTCGACATGGCCGCGCAGGAAGCTGTCCATCCGGGCGTCCAGGAAGAAGCGCAGGAAGATCATGCGGCTGTGGCTGAGCACCATCACGAAGGCCATCAGAGGGCGCCGCGCGCGGCCGATCTGCAGGTGGCCGAAGTGGCCCCAGTCGACCTGGGCCTGCTCACCGGGCAGCGTGCGCAGGCGCAGGTAGGCCTCTGCAGGCGGGCGCGGGCGCAGTTCAGCGATGAGGTGGCGGAAGTGCGAGTCGCAGCCCACGTAGCCGCGCTCGCCGACCATGGCGTGCAACCGCGCCGCAGTGAGCGCGGGGAACTTGGCCAGCGTCGCGAGGATGAACGGCCGGTAAGCGTCGATGCGGCTGGGCCGCAGGGGTGATGGCGGCACGGCTTGGCCGTCCTGTGCCAGCACCCTGCGCACGGTGTCGCGGTGCACATGCAACTGCCGGGCGATGGTGCCAACCCGCCACTTCTCCGCATCATGCAGGCGCAGGATCTGCGCGACCAGGTCAGGGGCTATGGTCATGGCGCCACCCTGGGCGCATCGGGCGCAGGCCATGGCGCAGGAAGCCCTGGCGCACCCAGCCGGGCTGCGCCCTGGCACAGCGCCGGCAGCGCCAGAGCGTGGTGGTGGTGGAGGTCGTGGTGGAGGTCTGGGGAGGTTGGGGGTCGCCACGGCCATCGGGATGGTGGTGGCCATGTCCGCAGGCTCGGGCGCTGAGGTGGTGTGGTGTGTCCATGCGGCCAGTGGAGCCGCAGCCACCCCGGGCGGGCAACCCTGGTGTGTCACGTTCTTCTGCAGACCGCCACCGCCGCCGGCGCCATCGCTATGGTCACCATCACCACGCGCACGGCACCGTTGGCGCCAGCGCCGCGACCGCGCGGCGTGGGCAATCCGGCCTTGCCGAGATCGTTGGTATCGACGTGCACTGTCGCGGCGGGCCGCATCACGCGCCAGGCGACGGCACTGCCGGCCGCAGTAGCGATTGCCCCGGTCGCAGTGGCTGCACAACACGACCTGAGCGCGGCAACGCGCGCACAGGAACAGCCTGCCTGGAGCATCCATGCCCACCTCGGTCGACAACCGAAGCTTCCACGCTGGACGGACGCGTCCCAGAGATGCCACACTAACGTGGCACCACCTTCATCGGCGCGGTGTAGGGCGCGGTACGGTTGTCAGGCTTCCCGGCGAGATTGGCCGTTGCCGCGCCCACCTTCTTCGGCATGAGCGCTGTTGTATCCCGAGCGCCGCCCACCCTGCGACCGGCGTTGCGCCGAAGTCACCAGGTCAACCCTGTCCTCATCGACCGCGTGTGCATGGCGCCCACAGCCATCGGCCGCGCCTGCCCGGCCGCCCTGCAGGGCGGCCGGGCAGGCGCAACCCCTCCAACCAACCGGTTCTTCAGCTGACGATGAAATCCGCCACCTCACCAGCGAATAGTGTCGGATCCTGACAGGCGTTCACAGCCGTCGCCGCGATTCGTCAGCGGCTGGTTGACGGCGAGCTTTTGGGTGTTGATGAAGTAGACGCGCCCACCTTGCAACTGCGGCGCGTCGAACTGGGCGTCGATCGTGATCAACTGGCTGACACGGTAGACCTTGTCGGACTTGCTCTCGATCTTGAGCCGGGTCTGCTCGTTGAGTTCGGGCATGTCTGAGATCCATAGGATCACGGCATCCGGCTGCGGCGCCCAGTCCAACGGCCATGCGAGTTCGTCATCGGGCTGGTCGAGGATGGCCTCGAAGAGCGCCGTCATGATGATGGTCTTGCCGCTGCCCGTGGGCGCAGAGAAGGCGATCGCCTGCGGGTTGTCGGTGGTGGCGAACTTGCGCGCCGCGACGATCTTGTCGCGCAGCTGATGGAGCGCGTCCCGCTGGAAATCGAAGAGAGAGACCTTCATGCCCGTCCCCCACGGATCTCGACCTCAGAGGATGTGCGAGTCGCTCGCTCTTGGCTCTGATTGATCATGAAATTGAGCAGGTAGTCTCTGTAGAGCTGCACGACCTGAAGACCTGGGTTGGCTTTGCCAGCCACGTCGCGAACGTCCTGCGCCATGCTCTTGAAGGACTCGTCAGCGTCGGTGACGATGAACACGTGCGAAAGGCCTGTGCGACCAGCCAGCGCCTTCAGAAGGCGGCCCATGCGGGTCTCCTCGAGCAGCACAACGAAGTTGGTGTCCTCGGGCGCAAACAGGGGCGGCTCGGGCTCGCCGCGTTTGAGTTCCGGCCGCGGCCCCATGGCGCCCGCTTTCAGCCACAGCAGCGGCAGGATCTCGCGGAAGGCACGGCGCAACGACACGCGCTCGGGGTCAAGGAAGTCCAGCTTGAAGTAGGCGAGGTTCGCGGCAAAGCCAGCGCTCATGGGCCGCTTCTCTTCCTCCGACACGAGCCAGGGGCCGAGCAGTTCAACCACCTGCGCCTTCAGCTGATCGAACACGCGCTTGGCGGGCGAGACGATGTAGATGTCGGTGATGTGCTCCTGACCGTCCAGCGCCTCCAGCCAGGCTTCGGCCTCGGCCACATCGAACAGCACGCTCGCCGTGTGGTCCTCCGACACGATGAAGGGGCAGGGGTCCTTGACTGTCAAGTCCCGAGAGCTCATAAACCCGCTTTGAGAACAGCTCGGGCCGTTTGGCCTGCCATTGCTTGAGTGCCTGAACGGGTGATAGGTGGTTGAGCGCGCGCTGGGGAATGCGGTGGTTGTAGGTCGCAAGATAGTTCGTCAGCGTGGTCTCCAACTCTTGAGCCGACTTGAATCGGGTCTGCGCGATGACCTCGCTGACGCGCCCGTTGAAGCGCTCCACCATGCCATTGGTCTGAGGATGACGCGGCGGACACAGTCGGTGCTCGATGCCCAGTTCCACGCAGCGCCGGTCGAAGGCATGTTGACCGCTTGGTGCGCGGGTCTTGCTCGTGAAGCGGTCTGTGAACTGACTGCCGTTGTCGGTCAGCACAGTCTTGATTTTCATCGGCGCGGCTTGGTGCAGACGGCGCAGAAAGTCGATGCTGGCGGCCTCATCTTGGTGTGCGTAGATGCGCAAGTAGACCCAGCGTGTGGCCCGGTCGATGGCCACAAACAGATAGCGCCTGGCCTTCTCGTCGGGCATCTGCGGCAGGTACTTGATGTCCACATGAACAAAGCCCGGCTCGTAGTCTTTGAACGACTTCGGCGGGACCGTCTGGTCGCCCGCCAAGGCGGCCTGTATTTCGCGCAAGCTGCCCACACCGTGACGCTGCAAGCAGCGATCCAGGCCCGAACGGGACACCTGCGCATTGATGAACTCGCGCGTGACAACCAGCAAGTCGTCCAGTGGCAGGAGCAGCATTCGGCGCAATTCGACAACGATCGCCTCTTGGCTCGGCGAGAGCGTGGTGCTCAGCTTGCGTGGCCGGTGCGACAAGTCTTCGGGCGTCTCCCGCGACTTCCATTTGCGAGCCGTCGCCACGGTGATGTTGTAGCGCTCAGCCAGCTCAGTCACCGGCGCTGCAGAGGCCTTGATCTCGGCCCTCGTTCGCGGTGTCGTGCGGGCCTGCGGGTGAACCTGACTCATGCTCTCGCCTCCTGCCGAAGTGATTCAATCACGCCTCGCAGCGTGTCTCTGGCTTTGAACAAAGCCCAGCTGCGCGCCGGAATATGATCACACGGGATCCAACACTTGACCAGCGTTTGCGGCAGTCCGTCGATCAGCGCCACCACCTGCTTCTTCTTAGCGGATGTATTGATTGTTGTCGAATCTATGAAGCCAATATGCGTGAATCGCCTGGGCACTTCCCGCTCTATTGGGGTACCCAACAAGTACTCGCCCGACACGACGGACCCGTCATCGCGCCGCCCCAGGATCGTGTTCTTGCTTCTGGGCCACGTCACCGAGCGACAGATTCCGAGAGACTCCCACTCGATGTCTCCAGGCTGATGACCGGCGGCTCGAAGCGTCTCCGCTTCATCCGCCGAAACCTCGTTGTTAGTCACGAGAATGCATCGACGTCGGCCGTTGTCCCCGGCGTTGAGAAGATTTAGCGCATGCAAAGTGGTGGCGCTCCCGGCAAAGAAGTCCAGCACGAGGGCCTCTTGTTTCTCGTCAACGAAGAACCGCAGCGTATCCCGGACGGCGTACAAACTCTTTGGGAACGGAAACTTCCGGTCAGGAACGATGTCGCCCAATACTCTCGATCCGTATTGCGTCGCATCGTGCGTTGCAATTCTCCACTGACTGCCGGGCACAGCCCTTACAAAGGTCGAGTCGTTTTCGTCAACAATTAGCGATCCATCAAGCGCGCGACCAAGTTCCTGAAACTCGCCGCGTTGAATCTTTGCATACTCGCCATCTTTCAAGATATATATCACGTAGCCGCGCTTGGCATTGCCGCCTATTCGCACACGACCTTGCTTCATCCGATCCTTCAATGTCTCCGGATACCACTGCCAGTTGCCTTCGGTCTTGTTTTTCCGAATAGGCAGCAGTGTGACGAGGCCTGGCAGGCGTTCTGGCTCTGAAGTGCCAGCAGGAAGAGGGTTGCCAACCTCAGCGATTCGTGGTCCGTTTGGGTCGATGTAGATGGGGTAGAAGAGCCCTGGCCGGTCCGATCGTGCGGCATTGGTCCCTGACCTGCGAAGTAGGTCCCATCGAATACTGCCAGTATGCGTTCTCCCTTTTGCCGAGACCCACTCGCGTGCCAGTCGAAGTCTTGCTGGAGCCGCATTGCCGAGCATTACGAAGAAGATGTACTCATCACTCCGCCCAAAACTGCCTGCTCTCGCCACGTTTGCAGGGTTGATCATGGTGCTGACCATCTGCGTGCGTGCCTCCGGGAACTCACGCTCAATAAGCATCGCCAAATGATGAACTTCATGTTCATCGATTGTGACAATCAGGACACTTGATTCTGGGCGGAGTAAGCGTTTGGCAAGCGCCAGTCGGCGCTCCATGAACGCAAGCCACTTGCTGTGGCGCCAGCCGTCGTTGCCGTCGACGTAGTCGTTGTTGTATTTCCAGTCGCGCGCACCTGTGTTGTACGGGGGGTCGATGTAGATGCAGTCCACCTGCCCCGCGTACAGGTACTCCAACAATTGCAGTGCGTGGTAGTTGTCGGCCTCGATCAAGGTATGCCACGGGGCGTCTGCCGGACCGTTGGCAACGGCATCGACTGGAACCAGCGAAGGGAAAATCGGCTCGCCGAACTGGCGCACTACGAGGAGTTCCTCGATGGGCCACTGGGCCGCAGCAGCACTACCGCCGGTTGCCCGGTCGTGCACTTCGTCGGCCTCGTTTCCAGGCTTGATGCACAGCGCGATGCCATCCTTGATTTTCTGTACCTGCCACACGTCCTTGATGGAACCGTCGCGACGGCAAACCAGATCCCCGCGGCGCGGCTTCGCCTTGTGCAGCGGCAGCAGTTCCGGAAGGTGGTCCTCGAACACGAGGCCGAACTTCTTCTCCCTAGAGGCCTTCGCCCATTCGGCGGCAAGCCGGTCGCGCAGGCGGGGGTCGGTGACCTGCGCAATCAAGTCATGGATGGCTGACAAACGATCCTCCTCGCTTCTTGTTCGACCTTGAGGCCGTGAGCGTGAATGCAGTTGATTGAAACGGTTGCCGTGCGGCGCGCGCCGCAGCGTCGAGTCGCACGAAGTCTGCCGTATGTCATGAGCTCGAGCCGGGGAGTTCGGTGGCTCCCATCCAGTAGCACAGCAGAGGGGCAGGTACTCGCATGACCTGCGTACCAGCGGCCAGGCCCTGCATCAAGCCGAAGTCGTCGAGCGACTTGGTGACTACATAGCCGCGCTCGATTCGTTTCGACTGGCAGAGCTCGACGAGGCCCTTGAGCTCCCGCGCCCCGGTGTGCTGTGCGCGGTACTTCACCTCGAAGGGTATGAGTTCGCCGCCGACTTCGGCCACCAGGTCGACCTCGTGGTCGCGTTTGCCACGCCAGTAGCTGAAGCGGACGTTCTGTGCGTAGTACCGGGCAAACAGGTGCTTGAAGACCGCGGTCTCGGTGGCGACACCCAGCGCCGATGCGTCTTCGAGGATGGCCTTGCCCTTGAGCATGACGGCCGGCGCGATGGCGGCGTCGGCCAGATAGATCTTGAACCGGGCACGCAGCACGTCCTTGCCGTAACCAAACGGGGCCAGCCGGTAGATCAGGTGGGTGGCCTCGAGCAGCTCGATGAAGTTCTGGGCGGTCGGGCGCTTGACCTCCAGGTTGGCGCACAGGTCCACCATGTCCAGCAGGCCGCCGTCGTGCATGCACAGGTACAGGAAGGTGTGCTCCAGGTCCAGCACGCGCCGCACGCCGAACAGCGCGGTCATGTCGCGCTTGAGCACCTTGTCGATGATGTCTTCGCGCAGCAGGCGCTGGGCCTGCGTGATGCTGTCCACCTGGGCGGTCTGCGGAAAGCCGCCGCGCACGAGGTACTCGTGGAAGTGGCCCACGTACGGTGCTGCCCGCTCCGTGACGCGGTAGAAGTCGGTGGCCTTCCAGTCAAAGAGGTCGCGCAGGCTGCGCAGCCGGGGCAGGTCTGGCAACTCCAGGCGCTTGATCTGCAGGTACTCGTAGAACGACAGCGTCGTGAGCCGAATGGTGTGCCAGCGGCCCACGCCGGACTCCTGGTCGGCTTCCACCAAAGGCATGGCGGAGCCGGTGAACGCGATGCGCCGGTCCTTCCGGAAGTCGACCTGGTGCTTGACCCAGGTGCCCCAGTCACGAATGAACTGGGCCTCGTCCAGCAGCAGGTACTCGGGGCCGTCGGCGCGCGGCTCGCGTTCACGCCACGCGTCGATGACGGCATCGATGCCGGCCAGCTTCAGGATGGGATGGTCGAAGGTCGCGTACAGGACGTTTGCACCCGGCACGCCCCCGCGAAGCAGAGTGTCGGCCGCCTGCAGCAGCAGCGTGGTCTTGCCGATCTGGCGTGCGCCGGAGAGGAGCACGGCCCGGGGCGCCGGTGGCTGCGTCATCCAGGCCTGAAGCTCGCGGAAGGCCGCTCGGCGCCAAATCGGTAGGTCGGCAATGGCTTCGCCTCGCCACCAGGGGTTGAACTGGGCGAGGACGGCGACGAGCTCTTCTTTGGAGACCCTCATCCGCTGGATGTTACCAGCAGAGGCTGTTTAGTTAAAGCACACTTGTACTGTGTGTTGAGAATAGCGAGCTTTGGCCGATTCAGAGGCTGTTGCTCGTCGAACAGCCTAGCCGCGTCGGTGGAAGTGCGCGATCGACCGCCCCCACAGCATGGCTAGAACGGACAGGCCTGCCGGAGCGACCAAAGGATGAAGGGACGTCGGCACCACCATCGCGACGACGCCACCGCAGGTTAGCAGGATGGCCAGCGACGCGTAGAGCGCAAAGCGCTCCGGATCGTGGTGAAGGAACTCCTTGGACTTGATCACTCTGCTGATCGCGCCGTCCGCGACCGATGCGGCAAGGAAGGCTGCCATCCAAGGCAGCCACTCCAGCATCGCCGACATCCTGAAGGCGGCCAGCAGCACGAGCGCATCGATCGCGCGGAAGTAGCTGTTCCCGAACAGCCGCTGGTTGACGGAAGCCATCTCCCGCGCCACGGCGCCGTCCACGCCGCTCGCCGCCGATGCATCGGCGCTCGGGGGCACAGGCGTGGCCTCCCGTGCCGCACCCTGCAATCCCAGCGCTCGGTCGAGGATCCGCAGCGCGGGCGCCTCGCCCCAAATCTCTTCCATCGCCTGGTGCTCGCTTCGAATCTGCGCCAGGAACCGCTCTGGCGGATGCGCCGATGGCAGGTAGAGCACCAGCACCAGCAGGCTGAGCAGGGCGGCGATGCTGACGATACGGATCACGACGTTTGCCCCGTCATTGCAGCTGGAGTCCGGATCGCCTTCGGTGGCGTCACACGTGTTGCTCTGGGCTCATCCGCATCCGGGTCGAGGATCGGAAACCGCCCCTTGATGATCCGCCCGCCCGATACCGAGGCGAAATACTGCAGGTTGGGCAGCTTGCCCAGCACGTCGGCCGGCACCATCTCCTCGAAGCTTTCGGTGAGCTGCGTCGAGTAGCTCGACGAGAAGTCGCCCAGGTGGGCATCGGCGCCGCTGCTCAGGCCCACGCGCACCGAGTGGATCGCGGTCTTGCCGAAGGTCTCGACCACGAAGTCCTGCGTCGGCCGGTCCTTGGATCGCAGCGCGATCAGGTTGTTCAGGTTGCCCAGCGCCATGCGCGCCGCGTCTTCGCTGCCCAGGCGCTTGGCCAGGTCGGCCAGCGTCTGCATCGCGCAGGTGGTGAAGATGCCACCCTCGGCGCCCTTGTTCAGGATCTCGATCAGCGGCTGGTTGATGACGTTCGACACCTCGTCCACGAAGAGCGAGATGCGCCGGTAGCCGCCCAGGTTGTAGCGCATGCCCGCACGCGCGGCCAGGTCGGCCAGGGCCAGTGCGCCGATGGCGGTGGCGACCGACGGGTCGGGCAGGGAATCCAGGCACATGTACAACACATGGCCGGCGCGCTCGATCTTCTCGAAGTTCATGATCGGTCTGGCATCGCCAGCGTCGAAGGGGTCGGGCGACAGGCTGCGGCCCAGATCGCCTGAGGTCAGCATCGAGAGCACCGGCAGCAGGTTGGCGGTGATCTTCTGGTAGTGCTCGCGGTTGTGGCGGAAGGTGCGCACCTGGGCGTCGAGTACCTTGTTGCGCTGCGACTGCGGGACGTGGTGTTCGTAGAAGGCGACCAGGGCCAGCAGGTCCGCACTGGCCGCCTCTGACGGGCGCTTCATGTTGCCGCGGTGTGCGTCGTGCAGCAGCTTCTTCATCTCGGGCTGGTCGCGCCAGCCGGCGCCGAGCAGCCGCTCGTAGAAGCGGCGCAGCGTCGCTTCCAGCACTGGCTCGATACCGCCCTCGATGTACTTGGTGAGCTTGACCAGGTTCGGCCGCTCCTCCAGTTCCACCAGGCCCTGCACGACCACGTTCACGGCGTCCCAGCCGAAGGCAGAGAAGGCGCCGGCCGTATCCGGCGGCATGATCGACTGGATCCGCGAGGCGATCTCGGTGGGCTTCTGCCAGTTGAAGGTGAAGTCCAGGCGCACGCCGGCTTCAGGGAAGGCGGGGTGGAACTCGAGGAAGGTGTCGGGGTCACGCCAGTCCTCGCAGGCACGCTGGGTGACACGCTTCAGGCGGCGGCTGTTCTTGGGGTCGATGACGATGACCACGTCGCCGCGGCGCACGGCCTGCGTCACCAGGTTGGCCAGCGCCACGCCCTTGCCGGACTGGGTGGTGCCCACCAGCAAGGTGCCGCCTTCGAAGTTCTGCAGCGGCCGGTGCAGGGGCACCTCGCGTGGCTCGACGCCATGGATGTAGGGCAGGCCGATCTCTGCATCGGGTTGCGGGCGTGCGTCGTAGCCCAGCACCTGCAGCAGGCGGGGCGACACGGTGAACTCCCGGTAGTCGACCTTGGCCAGTTCGTAGAGGCGCTGCGAGTGGACGGGCCGCCACTCGAAGCCGAAGCCCAGGAACACCGCGTCAGGCTTCTCCGTCCAGCGGGCGACGGCCTGCGTACTCAGCACCTGGATGCCGCGGCCAGAGAGCGAGGCACGTAGCACCAGCGTGTGAACGCCCTGCGCCAGCCGCAGCACGGCTATGGCCAGGCAGAACGCGGAGAGAGGAAGGGCAAACTGGCGCGGGAGCAGGCCCAGCCCGCCGGTGACCGCGAAGAACAGCAGGGCGGATGCCCAGACGGCGGCGGCGTACACCTCGTAGGCGCGCCGCCAGGGCATCTCGTAGCGGCGCATCAGCATGTCAGGGTTCCTCGTGCGCGGCCGGCTCGAACGCGGCAGGGTCGAAACCATCGATGCAGGCTGGGGCGACGACCAGCCCGATGGTCGGCTCGCCGCGGAAGTCGGCCGTGACGGTGGCCGGGCCATCCCGCCTGGCATGCACCAGCAGGCCGACATCGGCCAGCGCCCGACTCGCCAGCGCAGGCTGCACGCCACGGACCTCCAGTTCAGCCAGCGGCACGAACAGGCCGGCCGCGATGGGTGCGGCGGCTGCTGCGCTGCCCGGCCCGTTGAGGGTGCCGACGATGGCCGCGAGGGCATCGCGCACGGCCGGGTTCAGGCGCATGGGTGCGTTCAGCTTGAAGGTGGGCGCCGCGGCCGGCGGCGGGGAGGGCGGAGGGGGCGGCGACGGGACTTCGATGTCGGCGACCACAGCAAGGGGCGGTGCCGGGGTCTGTGACACCGGCGGCGGCGGGGATGTGCGGGCTGCCGGTGATGTGGCCACGTCGGTGGCGTCGAGTAATGAGAACTGGGTACCGGGCGGCGGTGCGGGGGCTGGCGCCGGTGCAGTCGTTGGCGCCTTCTGGGTGGTCCGCGTGGCGCCAGGTGGGCAGACCAACGAGATGGTCAGTGGTTCGGCCGGCTGCGTGACGCCGTTCAGCAGGATCGCCGGCGATGCCAGCTTCACCGTCTCCGCGGCGGCTTTCGACTCCGGGGGCAGGACGAACCAGGTCGAGGCGCCGTCCGGCTGCCGCGCGAAGACTCCGGCCTCCAGCAGCAGGTCGAGCATCGTCTCAGGCGCCTTGGGGATGCCGGCCAACTGATCGGCCTCCAGCAGCGCCTGAACATCGTGGGCCGCCTGCGGCCACAGCAGGAACAGCCCGTCGGGCCCCAGCCAGGCCCGGGACTTCTCCCGGTTCGGGAACCAGCTGGGACTGCCGGACGCCAGCCGGCGCATCGCGTCGACCAGGTAGCGCTCGAGGTGCGAGCCGAACTGCGGCACGCCGTAGCGATCGGCGTTGGCCTGCAGGTTCCGGTCGATCACCAGCGCAAGCGAACGACGTACCAGCGCGTCGAGGACGTTGTGGTCACGGTAGACCGGCTGCCCGCTGATGCTGGACAGGAGGTGCGGGACGATGACACTGTTGTCCTGCGCCAGGTACTGGAGCGTGGCTCCCGGGACGACCAGGGGCAGTGCGAACACGCCCAGGCCGCGCGACTCGGCGGCGTTCGGCCGCCAGCGAACGAAGTAGCGAGTGGCACTGCGCGATGCCAGCCAGTCGCCCAGGGGGACGAGGAACTGCGGCCACTCGCCACCCGCCTCGTCGGTCACGATCAGGTGGCTGAGCACCCGGTGCAGTTCGCAGCACAGGCCACCGATGAAGGTGGCCAGGCGCCAGCGCGGTTCAAGCTGGCGGCGCGCCGAGATCGTCGACCGTCCGGAGAAGATGTGCGCGTCGGTGCCTTGCAGGCTGTAGAACGCGACCTCCAGCCCGAGGTTCAGCAGGCCAGCAGGTGAGCTGAAGTAGTTGTCGGCGGTGGCGGGCAGCAGGTGGACGTAGCCGGCATAGCGCTGGAGCAGCGGCTGCACCTCGGCGTCGAAGGCGTCTCGGGACAGGCCGAAGCACAGTCGGATGCGGCTTACGAGGTCGTCTGCCGATGCGAGCAGGTCAGCGACAGGCAGGGCGGCGAAGCCCGGGTCGGTGGCCGGGAAGGCGGCGAGCGAGGCGGAGGACTGCATGGCGGGTGCAGACGAGTGCTGCGGCCATGCTGACGCCAAAGGGTGGAACAAGAGCGGCGAAACGGTTGGTCTGGTCGCAGGTTATCGAGGTCAGCAGCGCGGGGCACTCCGGCATCGGACGAACTCTGCGACCAATTGACTTGCCCGAGCGCTGGTACACCCAGGGTCAACACGACTGCCCCTTGACTGGGTGCGGTCGCTCAGGTTCGAACCGTCGAATGGCACCGTTCGCTAAACGCCGTCACTCGAATGCAGCCTGCAGCACTCAAGCGATCTGCTGGACGGCGCGGTGGCAAGTACGCGAACCTGTTGCGCGCAAAGGCATGGCGCACTCAGATCCAGTTGAATCGATGCCTTGTTGATGGACAGGGAAGCCTATACGGCCTCGAAGCCGCCGGAACAAAACCAATCGGAATCGGCCAACGCGTCGAATGTCGCCCGCTGCCAGGAATTTTCGTAGACCTCGGCGCAGCTCTCGGCCCGTTCGCGCAGGTGCTGTCTTATCCGCTCGGCAAAGCCTGGTGTGGCGGCAATCTTCTTCAGGGCGTGCCTCATGTTGCTGATCTCAACCGCAGCATGCGTCGTATACAGCGTGCCGAGCCTGTAGATGCGGAAATGGGTCTTCAAACGCTCGCCCTGAACTGCATCCCAGTTATCGGGCGGATTCACTGCGAACCTCACAGCGGCCGGCGTGCTTTCTACGACTTCGCCGAACAGCCATTGCTCGTCGTCGACCTCATCGAAGTAGGGATGGATGGTCTGCTCACCTGCGTTTGCAGGGACATGGATGAGCTTGTACTTGTTGCAGTCGCTGCAGGCCGGGACCAAATTGATGGCTGTTACGCCATAGACCGGGAAGCTGGTGATAGGAAGATAGTGGTCAAGCTGGTGAACCGTTCCCTGACCGCATAGCGGGCAGATGTCGTTGACGCAGGCCTTCTTGAGCTTTGCGTATGTGCTGCGCGTCCTGCTGCTCTTCACGAAGGTGCCGTTGTAGACCCGCTCCATCTCCTTGCGGCTGACGAGGTCGCCAACGGTCTTTGTTCCCTCGATGGCATGCAATTCGGCGCTTTCACCATGTTCCCGGTACAACTCTTCGGCGGCTTCAACGACGGCTTCGGCCTGTAACAGGCGTTCCTTCAGATCGGGATCTCTGATGCTGGCAGCACAGAGCTGCAGCACCTCCGCGCCGGTCACGTCAGGCTTTGGCAGACTACGCATCGGCATCCTCGTCGCGTTCTGCGATGAGCGCCTGAACGATAGCCTTCGCTTCGTCGCCCAACTCTCCGTCGAACTTGTTTAGGACCCTTCGATAGGAAGAGCCGTCAGCGACGGCATCTCGCAGGAGCTTGTGAAATCCTGATTGCGTGACCTGGAGACCAAAGACATCGCGTGTCAGGACGCCGATGTTCTCCCCGAAAGTCTTCACAGTCGGACGTTCAATGATCGCGGTGCGCCCGCTTCGTCGCAGCTTCCAAGCGCAGGATTGAGGCACCTCCTGAAGGACCACCGGCGAGTGCGTGGCCACAATGGCGACCCCATTCCGTCGCACTAGCAGGTCGGACAGGCAGCGCACAAAGGACGCGAGAAGCGGCGGATGAAGATGCCCTTCCGGTTCGTCGAGCAGTACCAGCGTTCGCTCATCGACCAGTTCGACGAGGCGAGTCACGGTCAGCAGAACGATGGCATGCCCCGAACTCAGCTTCTTGAAGAGGCGCCGCGCGCGCGTCTTGAGACGTACGTCGCTCTCTTCGTCAAGCAGCGACGTGACATCTGCCTCTGCAAAGAGATCGTCTTCTTCCAGGGTCCGGACGGCCGTGCGCCAGCGTTCCGCCCGCACGCCCGACTGGCACCGTGTCAGGCTGTTTGCGAAATCACTTCCCAGATCATCAAAGCTCTTCGCTGTTGAGCCGCGTTCGGAGGACCCCGGATGCCTCAGACCGACCTGGTGGCAACGCATCGCGTCCGACTCTGCGGGCTCCAACTCAAACTCGTCGAAAGCGCTGAACGAGACGAGGACGAGGCCAGAGAAGGCAACCGCGCCGCCCGTATCTTCAGCCTGCATTTCGATCGTGCCGGCGGAATCTCCGTCGTCAGGCTCGCGGCCAAGCAGGGCAAGGGCCAACAACCGCATGCACCGCGTTTTGCCCACGCCGTTGCGGCCAATCAGGACATGCACGTTCGTCGGGGGTTGAGACTCCGGAATGACATCGAAGGTCATCGATGCTGAGGGCTTTTTCCCCCGTGCCGGGAAGCTGTACGCGAACGCAAACTTTGTGAGCTTTGCATCGCCGCGGGACAGGCGATTCAGCCGCCCTGCGACGGTCGATTCGACAACGTCGCGCAGGAGCGACTCTCGCATCACCTCCTCAGCGCGGTAGGTCTCGAAGATGTCCAGGTCGGCAGCACAGTCGCGCAGGCCCTTGAGAACGCGCGCTCGAAGCGCGTCGCTAAGCTCGTTCAGCGACTCGTAGTAGCTTTCACTCTGGCCGAGCGAAAAGTAGCTTTCATCCAGGGCGTTGAACGTTTCATCCAACGCCGGTGCTCGATGACCTTTCGAGACTCTGCCTGAGGGCTGGAGGCCCTTTTGGCCGATCTTGACTGAGCCGATGTGATGAGCTTCTCCGGTTTCGTCGGCGACATGAAGCGAGAACTGCGTCCGGTACTTCCCCCAATCGTCCCAGTTGTCGACGAACAGAAACGCCTGGTTCTTTGATCCGCTGGGCACACGGCCGCGGCCGTCAATTACGGTGAAAAAGATGGTTGCTCTCCCAAGTTCGCCAGCTACGCGCTCCGACCAGCATCACTGTCATTCACCCCGATTCGCAGCTGGCAACGCCGTCTGTCGCCGGTCGCCAAACAATGGGTGAAGGAGCCACGGTCAGTAGCCGTATACCTCCTGCCGGCGCTTGAAGGCCTTCTGGCTGCCTTCAAGAATCGTGCAGACAATGTCTTTGGTCTCGGTGGTGTCGATCGACCCACGGTCCCTGATCACGGACACTTCGCTGGCACCGCGCAGCGGGATGATCAGCTCGGCGTCTCCGAGGACGGCGATGTTGGGGTTGTGCGTGACGATGATGACCTGCCGGTGCTCCTTGATGCTGCGCAGTGACCGCACGACAGTCTTGTAGATGAACTCGCCGTCAAGATTGTCTTCTGGTTGATCGATGATTAGCGGTACGCGGCTCTTCGAGAACAGCAGCGCCGTCAAGAGGATGGCCTGCTGTTGGCCGAGCGAGAGCTTGGCGAAGTCTCTGACGCGATAGCCTTTGGTGCCATCCGAATTCTCGACAACCTGTGTCACTTTGATCTCGGGCCTGTCCTCGAACGCAATTCGCTCCAGCGCACACTTGGCCGGCCACTCCGAGAGCTTGGCGATGATGTCGACCGCGTCGACCTTGGAGAACACGCGGTTGCCGTCGGCATCTTTCAGTTGTTCGAGTGCCGACGCATCTTTCGCATTCACGGCAGCAAGGAGTTGAGCCGGTGAAAGTGTGGCGGCTATGAGGGCCGCGCGTGGAACCTGAGAAGTACGCCAGCTCATGGTGCTCTTGATAAGCTCTTCCACCTCGGGCGCCAGCAAGCCTTCGTGGAACTGAAACTTGACCCGATAGTCCACTACAGCAGCCGCAAGATTGCCGTTCATCGTCGTTGCAAATGCTTGGCGGGCGTTGAAAATCTTCACGCGTAGGCCAGCCCGTTCTTGAATTAGGCGCTTTCGCTCCTTGAATGCCTCCTGCTGCTTCGGCTGGCTCTTCTTTAGCTCGGTCAGCCGAGCCTGCAAATCTGCAGCATCCTTCGTGACCTTGCGGATAAACGCCATGTCGAGCTTGATGTTCTGCCGTTCCAGTTCGCGCCGAATCTCCTCGATTTTGTCCTGTGTCTCCTTCTCGCGCGCGATCCAGACCTGAAGCTGCGTCGCGATCTTGTCGTTCGCGGCTATAACCTTCTGTTTTAGCTGACCGGACAGCGTCTCGATCTCTGTCGCAAGACTATCTACCAGCCCCTTGACGACCTCAAACTCCGCCTTGCCGACTGCTAGGCTGTTGCCATCAACGTCGGTCGTCAACTTGCGCAGATCGCCCCCAGTCAGGCTGTTGGTGATGGACGTGAGAAGCTCACCAAGGTTGTGCTTCAGCCCATCGCGGAAACGCCGCTCCTTGGCTAGCTTTTCCTCCAACTCGACGACCTGGCTCGCGTTCTGCTTCTTCAGTACTGCTACCTGTGTGTCGGCGAGCCCCTTCGCCTTCTCCGTTGGTCCGATTTGGTTGATGCTCTGCTGCAGCGTTTCGATAGCCGTCTGATTTTCGAGAATCGCGTCGCGCAAGGCTTCGTCCTGCTCGCGCAGTTCCCCAAAGTCGATGAAGCCGTCCAGGAACCGCAGCAGGATCGACGGGTCGGTGTCGCAATGCTGGATCGTGTCAGCCGTTTCCCCTTGTCCATAGCTTTCGATTGCAACTGCCGTCGGCCCTTCCGGATCGGCGTTCATCACATCGCAGAGCTTGTTGCGAGTCAGCGTGTGGCGTTCCCCCACTTCGTCTTCGTAGACCAGCGAGATGGAGTCGGGCCACACCTCCGAGTCGATGATGGTGCCTTCAGTTGCGTTGCCGGAGGCCGCGCGAAGCGACTCCAACAGCGTTGACTTTCCGGCACCGCGCCCGCCGATGATGCAGGTCAGGTTAGGACTGAAGTGGACTACTTGATTCTTGAGGAATCCGCCTTCCAGCTTGATTCCTACGAACCGCGGCACCGACGCGGGGACAAGGTCCTCGAGGCGCACTCGCGCCGCGGCATCCTTCAGCGCGATCCGTAGCGACGCGAATGTCAGGGCCTCCATCTTTAGCCGGGTTAGCTTTCTGTTGCCGCTGGCGTTGCGACCCAAGGCGTTAAGTGTGTGCGCGTCCGAGGACATCACCTTGGCCAGATCGACGCCATCTTCTAGACCAAGAGTGGCGCATCGAGTCACAACGCAGTTGCGCCGATTTGCGTCAGTGTCGTCGTGTGAGAACCATGCGCTGTTCGCTGCATTAGCAATCTCCAGGCCCAACAGGTTCGGACAGTTGAACACCTCCTGCTTGAACGTGTCGAACTTCGGGTGCGCCTTCTCCAGGCCACTATCCAGCTCGATGTGGGCGCAGATGCCGAAGCCGTTGAACTCTTCCGCGAAGCGGAGGCATTGAGGTATGGTGTTGTGGCAGGCCTTCCGGTCATCCGAAATAGTGAGCTTGCCGAGAAAGCGCTGCAGCTGGTCAGCTGTCTCGAAGTACACCAGCAGGTGCCCCTGCGGCGTTGATAGCTCCACACCGGGGACAACAAGCAGGCCTTTGCCTTCCGCAAACTTCAGCGCCCGGCGGACGTTGTCGACATTGTTGTGATCGGTGATGGCGATGAGGTCGAGCCGCTCCGTGATCGCCGTATCGACGATGGCCTCGGGCGTCATCGACGCGTCCGTCACGTCGTATGAGCCACCCTCGCCAAAGGAGTGGACGTGCAGGTCCGCACGCCGAAAAAGCGCACCGTTGGATTCGTTCTGAATTTCTTGTAGAAGTGACACGTCGTCCTCCCTGTTGTCAAGGCCTCGCAGTTCATAGAGTAGCAAACGCGAACGACGGCGCGCTAGACCAGAGTCCGTGTCGGCTCGCGAGCGTGGTGTCGCTGGCAGTCAATCGCAGTTGAACTGAGTGGGCCGCGAACATCGCGTTCGTGGCCCTCATCGATCATCCGATGCCCAAGGCCGAACGACCGCTCGCTCTGCATTGCCGGCTACGAACCCGTGGCTGGGCGTCTGCGTCTTCCGGACCCGAGGCTCATGGCCCATGCTGGCCTGTCAAAGGTGTAGCAACGTTCTGGTTCGACGGGCCGGCAGCCACCTGCAGCAGGACGAGCATCCCCAACTGCTCCGCGCTCGGCGTAGCCAACGGCTGCACCGGAAACGCCCCCTGCACCCGCGGGTCCGTCCCGTACCGCTGCACCAGCTTGCAGAACGGGCAGTGGTCGTTCGAGCGGGCCACGGAGCCGTAGGCCGCCAAGAACTCGCTGTGGCAGGTCGGGCAGGTGACGAGCGAGAAGCTCCTCGTGTCGGTGAGCCACAGGGCGTCCGTGTGCGCGGCCAGATCGAAGGCGCGGTCGAAGCTGATGCGGTGCGGCGGCTGGCAGATGCCGACGTAGTGGCGGTAGGCGCCGACGAGCGCTTCACCCGCAGGGAAGTCGGCGTCTCGCAGACGGCGGTACAGGGCCACGACGATCGAGGCCTCGGCGCGGTGGAGCAGGTTGGCGCCGTGGTACCACTCGGGGGAGTCCGGCGAGCGCCCTCGCGGCACGGCCAGGCGGTCCGGGAAGAGCAGGCGCAGCGCCTCGCGGGGCGGCAGGCCCGTCAGATGGCCGATGGTGCGCACGCGTGCACCGCAGGCCGCGCAGGCCTTGGCCAGTGCCAGGGCGCGCAGTTGGCGATCGACCCGCGACGCATGCGTATGACCCGGCAACTGGGCATCAGGCTGCCGAACTGGCCGTGACATGGCGGGGGGCGTGGACCGCGGCCAGCGGGCGCACCAGCGGCAGCGGCGTGTCGAGCAGGCTGACCAGGTCGCGGCGCGGCGGGAAGAGCGTCGCGTCGCCCAGGTTGGCCACGATAGCCATCAGCTGCTGGACGCTCATCGTGCCGAGCCGCTCGGCCTGGGTCGCGTCGAGCGCGAAGCGGCAGCACGCCGCCGTGCGGTCATGGAGGATGCCGTCGCGGATGGTGAGCAGCAGGGTCAGGTTGGCGATCTGTACATCGGAGAGCTGGACCTGGTTCATGGTGCGTCCTCGCGTGGGGGACCACGAGCCCGTGCAGGGCAGGGTGGAGGGGTTGGTCGGTGGATGCGGGTCGTGTTGCGGTGGCTGAAGGAAGGGTTCCGGCGCTGTGCAGCCAGCATAGGGTGGGCGACAGGTCGACTTCAATGGGCGGCGCGGGCCTGTGCATCTGCTTACCGAATTGCCACTCGCAAGCCCTGGCGAATTCCGGCGAATGCGTGAGCGCGACCGCATGACTCGATGTGCGGCGTGAACGACGCCCTTGTCGGGGCGTCGTGCAACGGCAGTCCGGCACGGTCGGCGAACGGGGTTGCCCCCGCTCGCTGCCGTGCCGGACTGCCTGCTCAGGCTGTGCTCAGATCGCTTCGGCCAGGCCCTTCCACTCGGCGGTGCCGAGCTCGATCAGCTTGCCGCCCAGCGCCTCGAACTCCGTGGCGCGGTCGTAGTCGTCGATCTCCTGGCTGTAGTGCGTCACCGCATTGACCAGCCCGTAGCCCGAGAGCTCGCCCTCGGTGATCAGATGCCGCAGCACGCCCGAGCGCTCGACGTCGTTGAGCGTGTAGCGCTGGGCGAGCACCTCGACCGTCTTCACCGGGTCGCCGACGAGGGGATCTTCAGCGTCTTCTGCAGCTTCTGCGCCGTCTGCCGGAAGCTCGCTTCCGACACCGCCGCCTGCACCACGTCGCGCACCTTCAGGAAGAAGGCCTTGTCGTCGGCACGCAGGGTGTCGTCCTGGTAGACCTGCAGGCCCTCGTCCTCGGTGCCGAGCGAACGGCCCACGTGCGTCTTGCGCAGCGACCGGTCGGCCGCGATCAGGCCGTTGCGGCAGACCAGCCGGTACAGCAGCGGCTGCACCGACAGCGTGCCCTGGCCGACCTCGGAGTTCGAGATCACCACGCCGGCCTGCACCACGTCGCCCGGCGCCATCTCGTAGGTCAGGCGCGAGGTGATGCACTTCAGGTACATGCGCGTCTCGGTCAGCTCGACCGACTCGAAACGCACGTCGGGCAGCTGCTGCAGGATGGGCAGCACGCTTTCGGCGAGGTCGAAGTTGTCGAGCCGGCGGTAGCGGTCCGACAGCACCGCGCGCACCTGGCCGTCCAGGGTGCGCAGCATGCGCCGGTCGTCCTCGCTCTGCAGCCAGGTGTTGACGTTGCGGTCCAGCAGCACCGGTTGCTCCTCGCGCATGCGCTCGAAGTACGCGTGCGGGATCTTCAGCTTGTCGGCCAGCTGGCGGCGCGCCAGCGGCGTGACGCCGTAGCGCACCGGGTTGCCGGCTTCGTTGACGATGATGTGCGTCTGGCCGTCGTCGCCGGTGCTGTGATGCACCAGCTGCGACGGCACGATCAGGTCCTTCTTCGAGTGCAGCTGGCGCTCCAGTTCCTGGGCCAGGCTCACGAGGGTACGTCCGCTCTTCATGACTTTCTCCAATCGGGTTGGGGTGGGTGAAAAGCGGGGACGGCATGGCCCACGTCGGGGCACGGGTCCCCGCAGTGGGTTGACGACAGCAACTCGCCGCATGCAGCGCGTCCTGGGTGGATTGGCGATGCATCGGCGAGGCAGGGGCGCGACGTCGGTGACACGGGTGTCGCCATCGGTCGCGATGGATCTCCAGGGCTGCCTTCGTGGCGCCGGGAGGCGTCACCTGGTCTGGCAGCTACCAGTCGGGAAACGACGAGGGGAGCGCGTCGGCCGCATGGCCGACGGCGCCTGACCTTTTCGCCGGCACCGGCAGGTCGTGGCGCAGGGCATGCGCCGACCCGTCCAGTGCCGCTGAAAAAGCGGGTGCGGCCCGCCGTGGTTCGCCGCACCCCAAGCTCCATGACCTCTGCCTCAGCCACCGAGGGCCATCCGGTTGCCCGAGGCCCGGTCGGCCGACGAGGATGCGGTCGCTTGTCTCCGGCCCTGGTCGGGGCCGGTGGCACGCTGGCACCACACATCGGCCCAGTCCGTGCCCGCGTGGCGCGGCACGAACACCCGCACCTGGCGCGGGCCGGTGGTCTTCTCCTCCCGCTTCAGCCGCCGCGCGAGCGCGTAGGCGAAGCACTGGCCGGCGAAGTCGCCACCGGCGTCGTTGTCCGCATAGATGCAGACCTCGCGCACGGTGTCCGGCACCCAGAGCTTCTCCAGGTTGCCGGCGCTGATGCCGGCCCACACGGGCTTGCCGGTGGCCAGGTGCACCGCCAAGGCGGTCTCGATGCCTTCGCACAGCGCGAGCTGTGCGCCGGCATCGAACAGCCGCACGGCGGCGCCGTGGATGCCCGCGGAGAGCACCTTCTTCGCGTCGGGTGCGTCGAGCTTTCGGCCGTCGCGCAGGTAGGTCCGGTGCAGCGTCACGGCCTGACCATCCGGCGCCTGGATCAGCGCCAGCATTGCCGGGTAGGCCGCGATCTGCCGCGACTTGCCGTCCGCACCCTTCTCGAAGTAGCCGAGCGACGGGTGGAACCGCAGCACCGGCGGATGCCGATTCAGGGTCAGCCCGCGCCCGCGCAGGTAGCGGTCGACTTCGTCGCCGGCCACCACCGGCCGCGCCTCGTCCCAGATGCGCTGCACCAGCCGGCGCATGCGCTCCCCCGGTGCCGCCGGGGCACCGGCTTCGCAGGCGGCCGCCGCCGGCAGGATGCCCAGGCAACGTTCAACCTCGCACAGGGCGGCATGGAAGTCCACGCCCCGCACGGCCTGCAGCAGCTTGAAGCCGCCACCCGGGCCGCATTGCCGGCAGTGGTAGTTGCCCTCGCCGAACTTGTCGGTGTACTGGAAGCGGTCGGTCCCGCCGCAGGACGGGCAGGGCCCGTTGCGGTGCCGGAGGATGCGCTCCTCGATGCCGGCCGCAGCCAGCACCTCGCTCCAGCGGCCGTGCGCGCGCTGCTTCACGGCGTCGATGCGGGCCGCGTAGTCAGCGTCCTGCATGGGCTCCTCCGCCTGCGGCTGCGTGGTCGACCAGATCGACGGTGTGCCCGGGCGCCAAGCCCACGCCCACCGTCAGCTGGAAGGTCTTGCCGTGCAGCAGCGGGTACTTGCCCAGCCGCAGGGACTGCAGCAGCGAGTCCAGCGTCTGCACCGGGTCCACCGCCCGCAGCAGGCGCAGCAGATCGGCCAGCGCGTCACGGTCGGCGTCGCGGTCGGCCTCCAGGAACTGGTCGTGCTCGTCGGTGAACGAGGACAGCTGTTCCACTGGCGCGCCCGACGTCTCGCCGTCGGGGATGTACAGGTTGCCGTCGTGGCAGACCCCGGCGTCGCTGACCAGCGTCTCGTCGTCGCCGACGCGCAGGCGAACCTTCTCGCAGAGGATGACCGTGGGCCAGACCCAGCGGCCCTCCAGCGCCGTGCGCAGCTTCTCGCCCACCGGCGTCACGCGCTGACCCTCTTCCTCGAGGAAGCGGACGTGGCGCATCACCCAGTGGTCGGCATGCACGCCGATCCAGTCGAACACCAGCCAGCCGCGGGCGCGCGCCATCATCCAGCGCGGCGCGTTGTCGTCGCCCACGTCGTCCAGGGCCACCAGCTGCACGGCACCCGACTCGATGGCCTCGCGCGTGGGTGCGGTCGGCACCGGCGTCAGATGGCGGCGCTCGCCATGCTCCACCTGCACCGGGTAGCCCGACACCAGGCTGCACAGCTCCGCCGGCAGGGTGCCGAGGTCGTTCAGCAGGTCGAGGTGCCCCCAGCCGCGCATGACGTCGTAGTAGGTGTCGATGAAGTGGCGCGGCGGCAGCTCGGCCTTGGCGATCTCCAGCGTGCGCCGCCAGCAGGCCTTCAGCTCGGTGTCGATGCGCTGGCGCTGCACGTCCTCGTCGATCAGGCGGTCGCGGTCCGGCAGGCGCGCCATGAACTGGCGCGAGTCCAGGTGCACGACGTTCACGTCCTCGCGGGTGGACCAGGCCGGCCGCAGAACGCAGAAACCCTGCAGGAACACCCAGGTGTCGTGGGTGTACCGGCCGTCGCGCGTGCCCGCGAGGTGCACGGCACCGATGGCGCTGGCCTGGGTAGCCACGTGGGCCTCGGCCATGGCGCGCTTGAGCGGCTCGCCGTTGAACCACGCCGGCACCGGAAACCCGGTGCACAGTTCCTCGACGCGCTGTGCGAGGTCCGACAGGTCGACGCCGTGCAGCTCGACCCGGGTACCTGCCACCGCGTCACCCAGGGGGCACTCCTCGACCTCGACCAGTGCCTTGGCCAGCGCGGCCGCGGTGTCGATGTCGACGCGGCGCCGGCCCGACGCCACCACGCAGCGCGAGGCGGCGTACAGGCACTTCGAGAACCCGACGCCGAAGGGGCGCTCCTGCGTGCAGGTGTCGGCGTCCCAGCCCGACTCGTGGAAGCTGAGCAGCTTCTGGAAGTCGTCCAGGCCATGGCCATCGTCCTGCACGGTCAGGATCTGTGCCTGCGGATCGTGGTCGATCCGGATCAGGCGGGCGCCGGCACGGCGCGCGTTCTGCAGCAGCTCGGACACCAGGGTGAACCGGTTGCTGAAGGCATGGCGCTGGTTGCGCAGCGCGCCTTCTTCGTTGATTCGGACTTGAATCTTCATCGTTGACTCCTTCGGGGGCATCCCGATCGGGGGAAGAACCGGCGGAAGCACCCCTGGCGGGATGCACCCGCCGGGGTGTGTGGGCCGGTCAGCGCGGATCGGTGCCCATCAGGGCGTCGTGCGGACCGGAGGGGTGAACAACTGGCCGGCAGCCTGCGCCTCGACGAGGCTGTGCTCCAGGAACTCCCAGAGCTGCAGGTGCTGGCGACTCAGGACCTCGCCTTGGTGGCCGAGGCGCTCGACCAACGGCCCGGCGGCATGACCACCGGATTCGGTGAGCGGCTGCCAATGGACGCGGTAGACGAGCCGGTCGGCGCCGGCGATGACGAAGGTGCGGCCGGACCGACCGGTCAGCACTTCGCTTTCCTTGACGAGGTACTCGATGTCCTCGAGCGCCTGCACGGACAGCAGGCGCACGCGGCCGGGAACCAGGCGTGCATCGGTGTGCATGGCGGCGCCCCTCAGTGCCGGGTCAGCCGCATGGGCTGGTCCGACGCAGCGTCCGGGACGCAGGGCGCCTCCGGACGGGTGCCCTCGATGGGGCGGGCCACCGGCGGGTGCCCGGTGGGTCCCAATTCCGAGAGGGTGTCGTCGCCTTCGAGCGGATGGATGCAGTCGGCGCCGACCTGCGGCCGGACTTGCTCCATCAGCAGGGCGTCTTCGTAGTCCATGCGCCCGGTGATGCCGTAGGCGACGACGATCGCCAGCAGGCAGAGGGCTTCCTTGAACGTGAGCATGGTGAGTTCCTTCGAACGGATGGGCGCGTGCCGCCGCGGCCTGACCGGATCGGTCGGCGCGGCCCGAGGCACGGCGCCCGGGATGGACGTGATCACGCGAACAGGTCGCCCTGCACGGACATCTGCTTGAGCTGCTCGTTGATCCACTGGGGATTGCGGGTCAGCCGGGCCTCGACCCATTCGGGGTGGGTCGCCACGGCCTCGCGCACCCAGTCGGGGTAGCGGGCCAGCGTCGCGTGCAGCCAGGGCCGCAGCCCATGGCGGATGCGCTCGCGAACCTCCTCGGCGTCGACGAGTCCGCAGTACGGGATCGGCGACAGCGGGCTGCAGCCGACCACGCGCAGGCAGTTCACGAACGAGAACGGCAGGCCGTCCTTCTCGCGTTCGGTGAACACCCAGCGCAGGGTGTCGAGCTTCTCCTCCAGTGGCGTGGCCGGGTCGGCCAGGTGCCGGATCTCCTGCAGCAGGCGCCAGTGCAGCAGGACGATGTCGTCCTCGCTCCACTCCTCCACCCACTCTTCGCAGGTGCTGCCCGGTGCGCCGGTGGCGCTGTCTGTGCCGGCATCGTCCTGGAGATCCAGGCCGGCCTGGATGTCGAACGAGGCGTCGATGACGAACGGGATCGTCGTCGAGCCGAGTCGGGCTCGGTTTGCGTCGAGGCTTGCCGTGTGTGGCGAGCCGACATGGGCGCCGGCCTGACGGCAGGCGTTGGTGCTGTGCATCGTGGACTCCTTGGATGGGAAGGGAGACCACGTGCACCCCGTGGCGGGGGCGTGGGCCCCCATGCGGGTGACGGTTGGGTGATGTGGCGCCGGCCGCCTTGCGGGCTGGGCCTGGAACTCCAGGGCTGACAGGGTTCAGTGGCGCGCGCGAGCGCGGTGATCGGTGTCAGCGTCCGATCGGGGGGACATCGGCGAGAACAGGACGAGCCCGGGAGGCAAGGGCGCGGTCGGTGCGGCGCTCGAGCGGATGCGCTCGGCACCTGGTCGCAGCCCTTGCCTCGAAGGCCCGGCCTGAGAGCGAATGCCCCGGCGTGCCTGATTGCTTGCGCGGTCCTCGGCACGGCGATGCACAGGGGCACCCGACGGAGCGACACCGCAACGGGTGTCCCCCATCGGTGGGGCGTGCATCACCGCGATTCGATCGTCCCCATGGGTGCCTGTGCGACCTGCACGGGCACCCACGCGGGGGATCAGTTCAGGAAATCTCTAAGGCTTGCCGGGTCTGGATGCAGGGCCAGCTGCTGCATGGCGCAAAGGTAGGTCGCCGTTTCCGCCCGGTCAATGGGACGATGCCCGTCGCCACGCAACTGATCGCGAAAGCGCCCCGAGGTGCCGGGGCTTTCGCGTGGCAAAGGGCCGTGCACGTTCGGAAGATGCCATCGATCCCGTTGTCAGCACAAGGAGCCGCGGGCATGGCCAATGTCGAGATCGTGAAGGTGGACCAGGGCGGCGCCAACGCCCGCATCCTGGCCCGCGAAGCCAAGGTCGACTTCCGTCGCGTCGAGGCGGCCAGCCTCAAGATCGCCACGCGGTTCAGCAGTGCCGAGGGCAAGCGCATGTTCGTGCGCATGTTCAACACCCTGCAGCTGAACATGCATTTCATCTCGGTCATCGCCCGCACCCGGCTCGACCACGAGGACATCGGCAGGATCGAGACGGCGTTGCGCGGCAGGATCGATGCCGCCACCGCCAGCCTGAACGAGGCCATCGATGGCGCCGAGGCGCTGTTCAAGGCCCACGGCATCACCAGCCTGGCGTCCTACGACACGGTGCCGCTGGACGTGGACGTGCGCGTGCTGTCGTCGATCAGCCGCCGATTCCTGGAGGTGCTGGTCAAGCTCGACCAGCTGATGCCGCTGCTGCAGACGCTGGAGATCCACGAGGTGGTGTCGGCGCAGGCGGTGGACACGCAGCGTGCGGGCCTCAAGCGCCAGGTGCGCGACATCGCCAATGGTGCGCGCAGCTTTGCGACGGGCTTGCGGCGGCGCATGAACGCGCTCGATGCCCGCGCCACTTCGCCCGACGATGCTGAAGGTCCTGACGATGCGCACGGCGCCGCCATCGGCGAAGCCGTCGATTCGACGACCAGGGCACCGGACGGACCCGCAGATCCCCCACCGTCAGCGGGCCGAGACGTGGAGCCGCTGCCTGCGCCAACGGCAGTCGCTGCGGTGGCGGAGTAGGCGGTGGAATTGCAGGCCGTCCGATGTCTCTCCCAAGCGGCGGCACCCACCGACGCTTGCGCGGGCAATCGGCGCGGGCGTGTTGCCCGTGAGCGGTGCGGACGCTACCGTGTGTCCAGGCCGTGGGCTGCCCGCAGAGGCAAGTCGGCGCCACCGTAGCGCCGATCACCCGTTCAACGGGCGAATCGCCCCGGCTATCCACCCGCATCGGGTGGCGTCGCAGTCGATACCTGCCTCGTCCAACGTCGGCACGCTGCCTCCGGCGTGCCGGCCAGTTCCGGCGGACCCGCCGCGCCCGGCTCGGCGACCGAACGCACCCGGTGCCGGATTCGGCCCTCCGCGGCATCGAACGCGCGGACCCGCACCGCGTGGCGGCCGGCATGCACCCCCAACGGGGTGGCGATCGAATCACACCGAAGAGGGCCCTCGGCAGGGGCCCCCTTCGGAGGGCATCTTCATCCACCGCGCGAACGGAACGCCCGCGGTGGTCCACGAGTCGAGCGTTCCCGGGCGGCTGGCGCGTTTCCTGACCGAGCGCCGTCGTCACAGAGCAGGTCATGACCTTTGCCGGCTGCATGCCGATGAGAGGCCGATCATGCCCCGCGTACCTGTTCCTGCCGCCCCGTCGGCGGATTCCCCGGCCGCAGCGCCCAGCGCTGCGCTGCCGGACACCGGCTTCCTGCGCCAGCCGCAGGTGCTGTCCTTCGTCCCCATCTCCAAGTCAACGCTGTGGCGACGCGTGCATGCGCGCACGTTTCCGGAGCCGGTGAAGCTGTCCGAGCGCGTGACTGTCTGGCGCGCAGAGGACATCCGCCGCTGGATCGAGCAGCAGGGGGTTGCGTCATGAGACACCTGGAAAGGCGTCGGACGCATCGCGCTGCACGCGGTAACGCCTCGGCAACACGCCGGCACGCATGCACGGGCACATTGATGCTGCTTCGCGGCGGGCCGAGGCGTCGCCGTGGCCGTAAACGCGACAGGGCCTGGCGTGTATCGGTCGCGAAACGACTGGTCACACGGTGGTCCCAGGGTCGCGCGTTAGACGCTGGAACGCCGTGCACGTGCTCGGGCCGTGCCGGGTTCATGCCGTCGACATCGAGGAAGCGGTTGGCGCGGAGCGACCACGGCGCCGCGCCGGGCCAGCGTCCATCGGTGGTTCCGTCGTCCAGGGAGTAACAACAATGGAAGACGATCCGGAAACCGCCGGCGATCGCCGGCAGACATTGCAGACGATCCAGATGCTGCGCGAGGTGATCGACGGCGATCCCTACGCGACCGTGGCGCAGCGGTGGGGGCTGTCGCGGTCGGCCGTCGACCGGCGCATCAAGGGGCTGGCAGTCCAGCTCACGCAGGCAGTGGGCGTCGATGGCCTGCAGGAGAGCGGCGCCGCCTTCGTGAAGCGCCTGCGCATGCACCGCGACGCGATCCTCCAGGCGCTGGAGCACTTCGACCCCGCGCAGGTGAGCTCCCAACGCGAAGCCCGCGTGCTCAAGCTCGACGAGGTCGATCTCGGGGCGCGCCGCGTGCGCAGCCGATCCACGCGGCCGCTGCACGACCTGGCGCTCTACTACCTGCCCTTCGCGACCGGCCTGCGCCCGCTGGAGGTCGCGCGCCTGACGGTGGGCGACTACCTGCTGGAGGACGGCAGTGTGCGGCGAGAGTCGAGGGTACGCGCCGATGTCGCGATCAACGGCAGGGACCGGCCGCTGTTCTTCAGCCACCGGCGTCTGGACGAAGCGCTCGGCGCCTACCTCGACGAGCGCCTCCGTGCCGGCCACGGTCTTGGCGCCGCCGAGCACTGGCGCGGCCTGGATCCGCACGGCCCGCTGTTCCTGGGCGCGGAGGGCGAGGTCTATCCGATCACGCCGAACGGCGGCGAGGGCCAGAACCGCTACGTCTGCCGTCCCTTGCTGGAGATCTACCGCAAGATCTTCCGCCAGGCCGACATACCCGGTCTGTGCACGCAGTCCGCACGGCTGACCCTGATGTCACGGATGTACGAACGCGGCGCCGACGAGGACCAGGTCGGGCTGGTGCTGGGCATCGCCGATCGAAGTGCCGTGCGCGAGCAGCTGCCGAGGCCGCGACCCGAGCTGGCCAAGGTGCTCGAGGAGCTGGCGTGACACGGCGCGCCGGCTGAAGGGTTGCAACGGCGATGGAGTCGGGGAAGGAGTCGGGGGTGGACGGGCAGCGCTTTGCGATCGGTGGGCGCTTGGTCGACGCCGACGACCCGCAGCTGCAGGACCTGCTGGCCCAGGCCTACGAGGCGCCGGGCCGGCCGCGCTGCCTGTGCGTGGCCGGCGGCGTCGAGATGTACGTCGCCTTTCATCGCCACTTCCAGATCAAGCGCATGCCCGAGACCGGGGACCGGCACCACCCCGCCTGCCCGAGCTACGAGCCGGGGCCTGCGATGTCGGGCCTGGGCGAACTGGTCGGAGAGGCCGTCGTCCAGCTGGATCCGGCGCGGGTGGAACTGCACGTGGACTTCCCGTGGGCGCGTGTGCCCGGGCGGCCTGGGGTGGGCCGCGAACCTGCCGAGCCGTCGGAGGTCGGCCGCACCCGTCGCCGGATGAGCCTGCGGGCGCTGATGCATTTCCTGTTCGAGCGGGCCGGTTTCAACCGCTGGTCCCCGGCCATGGCCGGGAAGCGCAACCAGGCGGTGCTTCACAAGTACCTGATGCAGGCCGCCGAGGCGATCCAGGTGAAGGGCGAGTCGCTGTCGAACCGGCTGTACGTGCCGGAAGCCTTCAGCGAGACCGCGAAGGCCGAGCAGGCTGATCGGCGGCGTGCTCGGTTGTCGGTGCTGCAGCCGCATGACGGGCGTCAGCCGCTGGCGGTGGTTCTGGGGGAGTTCAAGGGATGGGAGTCGGCGCCCGCGGGCGCGCGCATCTGGATCCGCCACATGCCGGACGCACCCTTGCTGGCAGACGCGCGGACCTGGGCGCGGGTGCAGCGCGGCTTCGCGCCACTCTTCGAGGCGCTCGACTCGGACGGAGGGCGAGGGCTGCGTCTCATGCTGGCGGCGCTGATCCGGGCCCGCCGGGAGCACACCTACGAGATCGACCTCGCCAGCCTGATGCTGACCAGCGAGGAGTGGATTCCGCTGGAGGGGGTGCACGAGGCGCCGCTGGTGCGTGCGCTGGTGTCGCAGGGGCGGCGGTTCGTGAAGCCCATGCGGTACGACGCGCGATCGGTGGCCGGGTTCGCGAATGCCATCCTGCTGGACGTGGGCGCGGAGCCGGTCGACCTCCATGTTGTCAGCAGCTTCATGGGCGAGGCCGAACAGGGTGCCAAGCGAAGGGCATTCGAGTCTGCCCGGGCCAGGTCCTGGCTCTGGTTGCCTGGCGAGGCCATGCCGGTCCTGCCCGGCCCGTCGACGAGGCTCACCGCTGGAGCGGCGGCATGCAGTTCGCATGCAGGCCCGACAACCGTCCGACCGAACCCCGCAGGCCGGGGTCCTGACTGACGATCACGATGACGTTGGCCAGCATCAGCGAGAGCAGGTTGCGGTTCTGCAGCACGGACGTCAGCTTTCCTGCCGGGTAGCCACGCAGGGCGTGGACGACCAGGTGGACACCACCGTGCACGAACGAGTGCATCACCTTGACGGTGCCATGCAGTCGCTTCAGTTCGGTGGCCGCCGGGCCGGCGACCGCACCGATGGCGTCGATCATGGCGGGGATGGGTGGCCCCATATGGGGTTCCGAGAGTTCGCCGTCCGGCACCGGCGCGGAGAACTTGTCCAGCCAGTCCTCCTTGGCAGCGTGAAGCACCCAGGCGGCACGGACAACCGCCTCGAACTGCAGGCGGATCAGGCTGAGTGCAGTTCCCGTCAGGCCAGCTTCGATCAGGACTCGCTGCGCGATTGCATGCTCGATCGCCGAACGACAGAAGGCCAGACAGATGGTCGAGCGTCGGGACGACGTGTTCCAGCCGGCTCGAAGCAGTGCGAGCAGATCATCGTCGAACGCCTCGGAGGCGGCGAGTACCCGCCGCAGTTCCTCGTCGTCTCTGTCGGCGCTGTCTTGTGGGCTTGAGGGCGACTCGGCTTGCATGGAAGGGGCGGGTTCGGGAGATGCGACTGCAAGGGACCATGGCGTGCGGACCGAGTCGCATCATGGCATCCGGACGGCACCCGGGGTTGAAAGCACGGGTCGAGGCGGGACGATGGTTCGTCGGAATCCCCCGACGCCCACCGAGGAACGCCGATGGCCTCTTCACCATCCCCCGATCCCCGGCCCGCCGTCGTGCTGCACGGCGGGCCCACCGCTCTGCCGACCCTGCTGGGTAACGGTACAAACGGAACGCCCCGCCTGCCCACGGGCGGCAAGATCCGCGCGGGCATCAAGGTCCTGACCCGTCGGGCTGCCGAGGTGCCGCGTGCGCAGGCGATCTACGAACAGGGCCTGAACCAGGGCCAGTCGTTCGACCAGATCGAGCGTGCGCTGGCCGAGGCCTGCCCTGAGCTCAAGAGCCCGCTCGTTCCGCGCAACGTGCCGTGGTTCACTGTGCGTGCCCAGGACTTCCCGAACCCTGAACTGGCGACACAGATTCTCGACCTCCATGGCGAGGACCGCGGCGAGGGCCGGCGCCTCTACCGCTTCCCGGTGGTGTTCCCGACCGATCGCTGGCAGAGCGTGATGCCGCATGAACTGGCCACCTGGGGTGCGCAGGACAAGCGCTTCTGGTCCGAGTATTCGACCGACGGACGATGGCGCCACTGCATGACGCACGCACCGGTGCCGGTGGACGCGACGGGGCGCCGCACGGTGCGGCTGTTCGGCGGCCGCAAGGCGATCCCGCGCGAGGACAACGGCGGCCTGTGCCAGCCGGAGTCCTGCCCGGAGTACCAGCAGCGGCAGTGCAACCTCACCGGACGCTTCCTGTTCTTCATCCCCGGTATCCGCTCGATCAGCGCCTTCGAGCTGCACACGCGCAGCTTCTACGCGATGAATGCGGCGATCCGCACCTTCGAGACCGTGGCGTTCCTGCGGGGCGGCCGGCTCGCCGGGTTCCTGGACCGCCAGGGCACGCCGTTCTACCTGACCAAGCGGCTGATGGAGGTGGCGCACATCGATGACCAGGGGCGGCCTGTCCGGGTGCCGCAGTGGATCATTGAACTGGAAGCGCCGGTCGACGTGGCGACGCTGATGCGGGAGCAGGACGATCAGGACACCGTGATCCTGCAGGCCGACGTTGCCGCCCGCGTGCTCCAGGGGCACCGGGAGAGCGCTTCCTCGACGCCAGGGAAGGGGCCGGAGTCCGTCGACGAACCTGTAGCCGCGAGCGATCCCACGGCGGAAGGCATGCCGCCCACGCTGGAGCATGTGCTCGGGCGGCTGGCCTCGATGGGCGTGCCTGCGCAGACCTGGCTGAGCTATGCGGCCACGCGCTGGGGTCCTGGGTGGAAGCTCAATCCGCAAGGGCGGCAGCGGGCCTTCGGCGAGCTGGAGCGCTTCCGGAACGATCCGAAGGGCTACGCGGACAAGGTCAACGCCGAACTGCAGCAGGTGGCATCGTGAGCGCGCCGGAACGACCGCAAGGCGGTACCGGTGCGCAACGCGCGGCAGTGCCGCGCATCCCGGATGGGCGTCCGCGAGCGCACGGTTCGCACCTTCAGGCGCATCGCTTGCGGGTGGCGCACCTGTCCGACCTGCACTACGGGCCGCGCCACCTGGAGGAGGCCGATCGCTGCTTCTCGGCGGCCGTGGACCGCGCCATCGAACTCGCCGTCGACGTGGCCGTGATCTCCGGGGATGCCACCGATCACGCCCTGGACCTGCATGCGCCCGCGGCATTGCGGCTGCTGGCGCAGGTGCGGCGGCTGGCCGATCATTGCCCGGTGCTGATGCTCCAGGGCACGTGGTCGCACGAGCCGCCCGGCACGCTGTCCGTGTTCAGGATGCTGGGAAGCCGCCATCGGGTCTTCGTCGCGGACCGGATCGGTCAGGTGGCGCTGATGGGCAATGCATCGTCTCGGGATCTGTCGGCGACCGATGCGTCTGCCGCCGACCTTTGGCTCGCGTCCGAAGGTCCGCGATTCGCAGAGGTGTCGCCTGGCGCCAGGGCAGTCTTCACCTGCATTCCCTCGATCAACAAGGCGGCCGTCGCGGCAGCGGTCGGCGCCACCACTGCCGCCGCGGCCCAGGGCGAGCAGCTGGCCTGGCTGCTGCAGGGCTACGCCGGCATCCACGGCCTGGCCCGGGCTGCCGGCGTGCCGACGCTCGCGGTGTCGCATGGCACTGTCTTCGGCTGCGTGACCGAGCACGGCGTGCCGATGGCCGGGTTCGACCACGAGTTCACCACGGGTGCGCTATTCGGCGCCGGCGCGGAGGCCACCTTGCTCGGCCACATCCATCGGCACCAGGTCTGGACGCAAGGGGAGGGCGAACGTCGCCAGTGCATCGCCTACGCCGGGTCCATCGGTCGCTTCCACCACGGGGAGCAGGGCGACAAGGGGTTCCTGCTGTGGGAGTTCGGACCGGACGGGGTGGACTGTCGCCTCGAGCCGACCCCTGCAAGACGGACGCTGGACATCGTGTTCGAGGGCCGGCCCGATCTGGACCAGTTGCGAGAGGCGGCGAGCGCGCAGGAACTGGCCGGCGTCAGCGTGCGGGTCCGATGGACCGTGGCCGACGAGGACCGGCACGAGGTGGACCGCGGTGCCATCGAGCGTGCCCTGTCCGGCGCCGCCGATGTCCAGCTCGAAGGGCGGATCGTGCCTGTGGTGCGCACCCGCGCGCCCGGCATCTCGCAGCTCGTCAGTCTGGCCGAGAAGGTCAGGGCCTGGGCAACGGCGACGGACGTCCACGCGCCGCCGCTGCTGGAGTGCCTGGAAAGGGTGACGACGACCGAACCCGAGGACATCGTCGCGGCAGCCCTGGCGATCCCCGATGCCGGTGCCAGGGCACAAGGTGGCCTTGACCCGGCCGGGAAGGGTCCGAGACTGGACCTCTTCGAGACGGCCTGAAACGGCGCCCGAACAGCGCTCGAAGGGCGCCCAGGCTGCTTCACTGCCCACCACACCCATCGCGCCGCCCAGCGGCGCCGGAGGCATGCCATGCAACCACTCTCACTCAGGCTCCGGGGCTTCCGGGGCATCCGCGACGGCCTCGGGCTGGACGAGCTGACCCTCGATCTGGAGCGGCTGGCCGATGGTGCCGCGCTGGTCGCCATCGCAGGCGCCAACGGCCGCGGCAAGTCCACGGTGATGGACAACCTGCATCCCTATCTGACCATGCCGTCGCGGGCGGCGCAGGGCGGGCCGGGCGGCTTCTCGTACTACGACCAGGTCTGTCTGCCCGAGAACGAGAAGGATCTGCACTGGGCGCACGCCGGGCGCTGCTACCGCTCGCAGGTGGTCATCCGAATGAACGGTCGAACCGCGAGCCGCCGCAGGACCGAGGCCTACCTGCTTACGCTGGATGACGCCGGGACGTGGTCTCCCGCCGCGCTGCCCGATGGCACCGTCTCCGATGGCAAGGTCGAGACCTATGCGCGATGCGTCGAGGCCATCTGCGGGCCGGCGGACACCTTCTTCACGTCGGTTTTCTCGGCACAAGGGAAGCGGCAGCTCAGCACCTATCGCAACGGCGAGATCAAGGCCCTGCTGGCCGATCTGCTGGGGCAGGAGGACATCCGAGCGCTCGGTCAGAAGGCGGGCGAGACGGCGCGGCAGTTGAAGGCGGCACTGGCGGCGTTGCGCGCCGAGGGAGCCGCGTTCGATGCCGAGCGCCGGCGGTTGGAGGAAGACGCTCGTCGATGGCAGGGCGCGGACGAGAGGGTCAAGGCGGCGCAAGCCAGCCGGCAGGCGGCCCATGAACAACGGGAGGCAGCGCGAACGCACGAGGCGTCATTGATGGCCCTGCAGGAGCAGGCGAAGGCCATCGAGAGCCAGCGAGCGCAGTTGACGGAGGAACTGGCCGGCGCCCGTGCCGTGCGTGATCGCACCCTGCAGGACCTGCGCGCGCAGGATCGGGAGGCAACGGATCGGCTCGCACGGCTCGACAGCCGTGTGGCGCAGCGTGTCGCGCAGGCCAGGGCGCAGCGCGAACGACTGGAGGCCCGCATCCGGTCCGTGCAGCGGGTGCTGGCGGACGAGGCCGTGGTGGCTCGAGCCGGCCGCCGTCTGCCGCTGGCGACAGAGGTGGTGCGTCGCCGCGAGGACCGCGTGCTCGCGCTTCGGGATGCCGTCCAGGACCTTGCGCGTCGTCGCGATGCCGTCGCAGGGCTCGGGCAGCGGCTGGCATCGCTCGAGCGCGAGGCGGGCCAGGCCGCGCTCCAGGCGGAAGACCTGAGTCGCCGCCTGGCCCTGACCAACCGCGTGCCCTGCAGCGGCATGCCCATGCAGGGTCAATGCACCCTGCTGTCGGACGCACGCGAAGCGGCCGCGCTGGCGCCGAGCGCACAGCAGCGCATCCGTCAACTTGCTGCGGAGCGGGACAGTCTTCGGCTTGAACTGCAAGCCCTGCAAGAGGCGGTGAGCCTCAACGTCGGCGCACCGAAGAGCCTGAGCCGGGCCGAGTGCCAGTCGAGGCGAGCCCTGGCCCGTCAGACGGCCTATGCCGCCTTGGCTGCGCGCGGGGCGGAGATGGGCCAGGCGCGCGCGAGTCTTGTCGAAGCGGAGGACGAACTCGCCGCTCTTCCCCCCGCTCCAGACCCGTCGGCCGGGGCGGACATCGCGATCGACACCGACTCCGAAGCGGCCGAGCGCCAGCAGATCATCGCCAGCCGGATGCGCGTTGCCGAGTTTGTCTCGCTGCTGGAAGCTCAGACACAGGCGGCCATCCAGCGACTTCGGACCGCGATCGATGCACTGCCGTCACCGCCGGATGCTGCGCGGCTCGTACAGGCCCGGGCCCAGGTGGAGCGCTGGCAATGTGTCCTGGATGAGGCGGAGCGCTCGCATCTGGCTGCCGTCCGCGACGCGCAGGCGCTTGCCGCCCTGTCGGCCCAGATGGAGGAGCATGGCCGGAGGCGCGACGCAGCCGCGGCCCGCACGGCACGGGTGGAGCAGGAACTTGCCAATTGGCTGCTGTTCGCCCGCTGCATGGGCAACGATGGCCTGATCGCGCTGGCCATCGACGATGCGGGGCCGACCTTGTCCGGCCTGGTGAACGACCTGCTGCTGGCCTGCTATGGCCCGCGCTTCACGGTGGCCATCGAGACCTTGCAGGAGACGGCCAAGGGCGAGCAGCGCGAGGGCTTCGACATCCGCGTCTACGACGCAGAGTCGGGCGAGGACAAGAGCGTCACGGCGATGAGCGGCGGCGAAAGGGTCTGGATCAACGAGTGCTTGGTGAGGGCCGTGGCGCTGTACCTGGCGCAGAACACCGGCCGGCGCTACGACACCCTGTTCTCCGACGAGACCGACGGACCGCTGGACCCGGAGCGCAAGCGCATGTTCATGGCGATGAAGCGGCGGGTTCTGGAATTGGGCCGCTACGCGCGGGAATTCTTCGTGTCGCAGACGCCGGAGCTGACAGCAATGGCGGATGCGGTGATCGATCTGGACGCGATGGCGGCGTTGCACTCAACCTCGTCGGTCGAGTAGAGCAGCGTACACGGGCGGAATGGCGCGGTTTCGGCGTCTCTGGTGAACACGGCCGGGTACCTGAAGCGCCAGCGCGACTCACGGCTTCAGGTACCGACGGATCCCGGCGCCACGAGTACTCTTTCTCACATCGAACGAGGATTCACGATGACGACGCATCCGACCACACCGAAGCAGGCCCGGCACTCCTGCGAGCAGCTGTTGAAGGCCGACCGTGCCGACAAGACTGAGAAGTCGATCCTGCCCAGTGAAGTCAGGGTGATCGACCGACTGCTTGAACGAGGCCTCGAGCTGGAGGAAGCCTATGCCGAGATCCACGGCAAGCTCGTCCAGCATCCGCAGGCCCTGAAGGTCTTCTTCGATCTGGTGCAGAGCACGGCGGCGTTCTGGAGTCCTGAGTCGAATCAGGAGGCTCGCAGAGGAAGGGCCAGACTGGTCGAGGTCAACCAGGAGATCGAAAGGGTTGCGGCGCACCTGGCCGAGTTGCTGGACGAGCGCACCGAGTTGAAGAACCGTTCTGGGTTCTCTTGTGAAACGCTATATCACCCGGTCGACGCAATCCACGCTGCTGCCGCACGGAACTACAGCTACGAACAGTGGGTGAAGGCTAGGCTCGAAGCCCTGACAGGACAGTTCGATCTCAAGTACTGGCCGCCGTTGAGCGCGGTGGCTCAGGCCATTGCCGATGATGCGGCGCGAGCGGCCCCCCTTCCGCACGATCCGCTCACGGCGGCCGGGACCGAAGGGCCGCGTGCGAGCCTGGCGGACACGTTCAGGGCGTTCTTCGTCGCTATCGACGAGCAGAGCAGTCGGAACTTCGGGTTCCTGCCGCACTCCTTCGAACTCAGTGATCGCTGCGTCGCCAGCTTGCTGAGCTGCGCTCTGGGCCTGGGTCCGGACGAGGCGGTTGATGCGCCGTACGTGAAGCGGCTCCGGCAGCGTCAACGTGAACGAGCGGTGCAGTCGTGATCTGGTTTGGCAGAAAGAGAAAGGGCGCCGGCCCCATCCCTGCCGGGATGGGCGCGCGGCGCCGAGGTCGATCAGCGGGCAGCGTCAGCCCGCCAGCAGCGTGACTGGCGGCCCGTCTGCCAGGTGGCGGACGATGCGGTTGCCCGCGCGCCGGCGGCCATCGCCCTCGACCTCGTCGACCAACTGCGCAGGCAGTCGAAGGCCGAGTTCGGCGACCTTGGAGCGCAAGGTCGCGATGTCGGTCCAGTCCAGCAGGGGCTCCTGCAGGCTGGTGTAGAGCATGTCGTCGCGCTCGTCGATGACCTGGAGAAAGTAGTCCCCCAGGCGTCGATCGAAGCCGGCCACGATCTCGACGGGGTGACCGTCGAGCGTCGCCGTCGCGAGGTGCTGGCTCATGGTCCGGGCTCCGCGCTGTCGAACACGGGCAGCCCGTCGATGACCGCCGCCTCGCGATCGAACATCAGCCAGGCCACACCGGCGGATTCGGCCACCTCGAACAGCATGGCCAGATCGGGTTCCGACGGCACGCGGTACTTCGGTGCCCCGACATAGACGAACCCGCCGCAGTCGGTCGGGTAGGCGTTCACGGACAGGTCGTCATCGGCGAGCTTGTTGCGCGTTGCCGAACTCAGATGCTTCAGGGACAGGCTGGCCAGCATCTCGGCCTGCTGTCGCAGGCCGGTGGCGGGCAGGGTATGCATCGTGGCTTCCTCCTCGGGATGAACTGGGAGATGTGGGGGATTCGGTCGCCCGCGTCACGGTCGAGGGCGCACGGGGCGTGCGCTTCGATCCTCCGGCGCGGGCGAACGTCATGCCGCAGTCGCGGCAGCGGAACCAGTGCAGGCGACCGAGCGCGCCCAGGGGCGCGCCGTGGCCGGCACAGCAGGGGCAGGTCGGGGGTCTTCTCTCCGACATGGGCATCCTTGGTTGGGGTGGGATCGGCGGGAAGGGCGCCGCCTCGGCGGCGCGCTTCTCGCGACAGGGTCGTGCAGGGCTTGACTGCCGCACATGGCGTCAGAGCAGTCCGCGCTCCGCGAAGCTGACGCACTGGTCGCCGGCGACGACGAAGTGGTCGATCAGGCGGATGTCCACCAGCGCCAGCGCCGACTTCAGCGTCTGCGTCAGGAACTCGTCCGCGCGGCTCGGCTCGGCCTGGCCGCTCGGGTGTAAGGTTGCATTCGCGTGTGTCAACACGATTGGCCTTTTGAGCAGCGCTACGTACATTGAGTGATGCCCGAGCAGCCCAAGCCTCTTTCAGAGGCGAGTAGCCCGGCGCGTCCCGCGTTTTGCGGCAACTCCATTGGAGTTCGAGTTGATGGTAGCGCGCAGATCACGCAGATCGTTCAGTGCTTCGACGTTGACACGGCTTCGCCAGATGCCGGCCTGCGATGCGCTCGCGCTGCTTGCCACGCACGTCAAGCTTGACCCAACGTACCTGCCTGTCAAGCACGATCACAGCCGCCGGTGGCACGCAAGTACCACGCTGGGCGAGTTCGAGATCCTGACCACCGGGCCCAAGTGGTACGACACGCGAGCGCGCGCCGGCGGTGGCGGTGCCATCGACCTGGCGATGCACGTGCTTGACCTGTCATTCGTCGACGCGGTCAAGCGCCTGACGTCAAGGTAAGGTCGGCATGGTTCAGATCGTTCGCAAGGCATCACTGCCAGATCCGTCTGAGGTGATCGAGCGCATGGGGTCGGCTGCGGCGCAGGCGCACGCCATAACGTTGCGCGAGCCAAGGCCAGCGGGCTTCCCTCTTCTGTTCACGGCACAGTGGCAGCTAATCGAACCGGCGGTTGCGTTCCTGCATGAGCACTTCGTGCAGCGTGCGCACACGGCCGACACGCTCAGGACCTACGCGGAGGTCCTGTACGACTGGTTCGAGACGCTCGAGCAGAACGCAATTCGGTGGAACGACGCCGACGCCGTCGACTTGGTGGCCTATCGCAACCGCATGTTGACGCAGCCGAGTGCCCACACCGGCAGACCGTATCGCATCTCGACCATCAACCATCGCGTACGCGGCGTGCTGCGGTTCTACGAGTGGGCTGTGCGTACGCATTGGCTGCAGGCTTCAACTTTGGCTGGCACGCCCCGCAACTTCGCGGTGACGAGGCAGCCGCGACCTATCAGGGCGGATGCGGCACGGTCTACCGAGCAGAGCCTCTTCGTGCTGCGGCAGTTCGAGTCGTTGCCACGTCCGCTCATATCCGAGCAGGCGTGCGAGCTCCTGGCCACGTTGCCGCCACCGTACGACCTGATGGCGCGCTGGCAGCTCTACACGGGGCTTCGCGTCAGCGAACTGCTGCGCCTGCGCGTCCAGGACGTCACGAAGCGGTCATCGGCGGCATCGCATCGCACGATCGAGGTGACCCGCAAGGGCCGCAAGCTCGGCTACGTGATCGCGCCGGCGAGCCTTCTCGACGAGACGGCGGCATATCTGTCCGGGCATCGGCGCGCCTGGTTGCTGCGCGCACGCCGCAGAGGTCGTTCCGCCGAGCCGGCGGCCTTGTTCGTCAACGCGCGCGGCTCGCCCGTCGGCAAGAACGCCTATCAGCGCGTCATCAGCCGAACTGGTCAGGCCTGCGGGTTCAAGGCGACCACGCACCTGCTGCGAGCGACCTTCGCTTGCATGCTGCTGGCCCGCCTGGAGCGGCTCGCCAGCGAGGGCGCCGCGATCAACCCGCTGATGGTCGTCAAGGTGCTTATGGGGCACGAGCGCATCGAGACCACCGACCGCTACCTGCGCGCCATCGCCGTGGACGCGGGCACGCTCAAGGAGGTTCTGGACACGCTGCTGTCGGCAGCGCAATGACCATGGCTGCGCGTCGCCGACCGATGTCCCGCGAGTTTGCAAGCAGCGCCGATGTCGTTGATGTCGGTGCGTCGTCCACTCGCTACGAGGCGCCCCGTCTGGTGCGTCGAACCGTCGTCGACTTCGGCTGGCTCGGCCTGCCAGCGGACGTGCGGCGCGCGCTGGCCGAGGCCTTCTGGTGCCACTTCGGCGTGATGGCCGAACGCTGCATCCCCATGCGATGGCACTACATCAAGGTCTTCGATCGCTTCGCTCGCGAGTCGGGCGCGATCACGGGCCTGGCCGACGTTCACGGCGGGATGCTTGTGCGCTATGTCGAGTGGTTGAACGCCCAGTGCAGGCCCGATGGCCAACCGTGGACCAAGTCGAGCCGGGCGAGCGCGTACACCATCCTGCGCAAGCTGCTGCAGTGGATCGAGCGCTGCCGGCCCGGCGTCATCGCCTGCATCGAGTACCCCTTCAACCCGTTCCCGTGGCGCAACCGCGATAGTCGGTCACGCAGCAAGATGCCTGCAGGTGAACTGCGAACGCTCCTGCGGGCCTGCGAGGCAGACATCGCTCGCATACGCGCTGGTCGTGAGGCCGCCGCGGCGCAGCGCATTGCCGACGCCGACAAGCCGGGAACCCTCGTCTGGCTGCTCGAACACATCGATCGGCGATGCGGCGGCATCGTTCCCACCGCGCGCGAACTCTCACGGGCCGGGCAGCACCCGGTCAACAGAGCCTTGCACAAGTTCGGTGGCGTGAGGCAGGTCGAGCCTTGTCTGTACCCGCGCGGTGAGTCGCTGTTGCCCTACTACCTCGCCATCATGATCCACGCGGCCGGCAATCCCGATCCGATCGCCGAACTCGGCCGCGACTGCCTGCAGTCCCTGCCGTTGCTCGACGATCGTCAGGCACTTGTGTGGTTCAAGGCCCGCGCCAACAGCATGCAGCGGCGTACGTTCAGCAGCGCCGATCGCTTCGAGCCGCCGGCACTCGTCAAGGAGATCCTCGCCTGGAACGAACGGCTGCGACCATTGGCCGCCGCTGGCGCGCGCGACCGTCTGTTCCTCTACAAGAGCCCCCGCGGCGTGACGGCGCTCACCAGCAGCGCCGTCAAGCACATGATCAAGCCCTTCTGCGAACGGCACGGCCTGCCGAGGTTCTCCCTCGTGTCGATCCGTCCCGGCGTGCTCGCGAGCTTCTACCGCGCCTCGGGCGACCTGCGTCGCGTCAAGGCCGTCGCCAACCACGCGCACTTGTCCACCACCGTGCGCTATGTCCAGACGCCGGAGGTCGAGGCGCAGCACCGCACGCGTATCGCAGCCTTGCAGCAAGCCTTCCTCGGGCACATCGAACGGAACGGCTCAGGCAACGCATCCGGGCGTTGCACCTCGAAGCCGATGGGCAACGGTTCAGCCGTGCCCGCCGGGGAACTCGTATCGATGTTCGGCTTCGGCTGCAAGGATCCGCTTGCCGGAACGTCTCCCGGTACGCGCCCAGGCGAGCTTTGCACCAACTTCATGGGCTGCTTCACCTGTCCGAACGCCATCATCACGCCAGATCCGTCGACGCTGGCGCGGCTGCTCCAGGCACGCGACCACATACGGGCGGCCGCTGCAGTGCTGCACCCGGCGCGCTGGCAGGCCTTCTATGCCCCGCAGTTGCGCATCCTGGAGGACGACATCCTTCCGCGCTTTGCCAGTCACGAACTCACGGCCGCGCATCCCTTGGTGGGGCAGTTACCACCGCTGCCCGATCTTCGATGAGGTTGCCCCCGATGCGCGCGGCGGCAGGCCTTCAGACCAGCAGTCGGACCCCGAAGGGCCGAGCTGGCGCCCATGCGCCCGACGATCGAGCGTGGTTCCTCGACTCGCGTTGGCACGACCCGGTCTGGATCTTCAAGCCGACGAACGCTCTCGAAGAAGCCAAGCCGGTGCGAGTCGACTGGCGTTTCAAACTCCCCAGCGGTCACGTCTTCGTGGAACCTCGGTATGCACGGCTGCTGCACAGCAGCAAGCAACTCATCGCGCTTATCCGCAGCCGCTCGCTGAGCACCGGCCTGGCGCAGCGCGCAAGCACGGCGGCCGGCTACTTCATGTACCTGCGCGAGCTTGTGCGCTGGATGGATCAGGCCGGCTTCACGCGCTTCGCCGATCTCGACGCGACGGCACTGCTGCGGTTTCAGCGCTCGCTCGCCCAGCGCCCCGGAACGCGGCGTGATGCACTCGCCCCCACGACGGTGCAGAAGTATCTCTACCTGCTCACCTACCTCCATCGCTTTTGCGACGAGCTCGACGACGGACTGCGCATCGACCCTTTCCCCGGCCGCAGCCACGGTGAGGTCGCCGGCGTGCGCGACGCGGACATCCGCCGCTGGCCGTATACCCCGCAGGCCGTGGCGGTACCTCTGATCCAAGGCGCCATCGGCCTGGTGAGCCACGGTGCAGCCCCGATCCTGCAAGCCAGGGACGTCTACGCGGCGGCCACGTCTGCAGCCAACCAGCGTGGTTGCCTCATCGATGCCTGCACGAACGCGGCAACGCGCGCGTTGCAACACGCATGCATCGAGGTGCCTGGTCAGCCGCGGCCAGTCCTGACGGTCGACGACCTTGCGTTGTCGATCGACATGCTCTACGCGGCATGCTTTGTCGTCATCTCCTACCTCGTCGGGCCGCGGTTGAGCGAGATCCTGTATCTTGAGGCTGGCTGCGTGCAGCGTCGTGCCGGCACCGTGTCCGACGACGAGGTCACCGTGATCGTCGGCGCCATCTTCAAGCATCAGCCCGAATACACCGGGCGGCCGCACGAGTGGGTTGCGCCGCCCCCGGCGGTCGCCGCTATCGCCGTTCTTGAAGCCTTGTCGGCCGGGCATCGCACGCAGGCTGGGTGCCCCCAGTTGTGGCTGCGCCGTCGTCAGACCCCGGGTGCTACCGAGTGGCAACGGCCATGTCCCGGTGCACTGGGCATTCCGTCGGCCGAGCGCATGCGCTCGCTGCTGCAGCGCTTCGCGGCCTGGCTCGGGTTGCCACTGCATGAGGGCAAGGCCTGGCAGCTGGCAACGCATCAGGGTCGCAAGACCTTTGCGCGGTTCGCCGCGCTGCGCGACGGGTCGGCCTTGTTCGCCCTCGCGCAACATCTCGGCCACCGCGAGCGCGCTGTCACCGACTACGGCTATGCCGGCTCCGACTACCGTCTCAATCAGGAGATCGAAGTCGAGATCCTCGAACAGTCGGCCGCAGCCTGGGAGCACATGCTCGCCACGCCTGGCCTGGGTGGGCGCGCCGGCGCCGAGATCATGGCCAAGCGCCCACGCTTTCGGGGTGCTCGGCTCAAGCAGGACCTCAAGAGCTACGCCCGCTTGCTGGTGGACGCCGGCCTCGTGCTCGGCGTGTGCGACTGGGGTTTTTGCGTCTATCGCGAGGAGCACAGTGCCTGCCTGGGCAACGCGATCGGGCCCAACCCCGCGCGCCGAGAGCCATCGGCCTGCGCGCGCTGCAAGAACTTCGCGGTCTCGAATCAGCATCGGCCCTACTGGGTCGAGCAGGTCCGCCGGCATGAGGCGCTGCTCGACGAGTCCGCGCTGCCGTTGCAGACGCTGCGCATCGCGCGCGAGCGGCTCGGCGAAGCACGCTCGCTCATCCGGGCGATCGATGCAACCAACAAGGAGGCCAGAGATGGCGCGCGCAACCGCTGATCCCGCAGCCCGCACGCCCGCGCAGCGGCTTCGTGACGCGCTGCAAGAACTCGCCTCGAGCGACGCCGCCGAGGTGCCGACCGCCACGGCGCTTTGCGAACTCGCGGGGGTTTCACGCAACGCGCTGTACCGGTACCACACCGATGTCCTGCACGAGCTTCACAAGCTGCAGCATCGGCGGCATCGCAACCCGGGCAAGACCGACCAGAACTTGCAGCGGCTACGCGACGAGAACGATGAACTGCAATCCCGGGTGAGCAAGCTCGCGGCCCTTGTGGACCACTACTTCGCGGCTTGGCAGGAGGCGAGTTCAGTGCTGCAGCGATGCGAACGTGAACTCGCCGAGTTGCGTCGCAGCGTCAAGCCCAAATTGGTCGCGCTGCGCAAGTAACGACACCGCATCAACCGCAGCGCTTTGCCCGCTGCTGCACCGGTGGACACGGCACCGATCCGTACGAGCAGTACACGCAGCAATCACTCGGCTTCGGGCGCAGCACCGCATGGCAGCGCTCGCATTCGTAGAAGAACTGGCACGCATCCGTCGGCATGGTCTCAGTCTTCGAGTGCCCGCACGACGGACACGTCAGCATGGACTGCGCAACCGCGGCGCTCACCGCGCCTCCTTGGCAGTCGACGGGTAGCCCGCTTCGGTAGTCGATGCAATGACACGCCTGCCGGGTGAACAGCTCGAAATCAACATAACGGATGGTTGTGGGCCACCGCGATCGCGGCGGCGTTGCGGGCCAGGGCGCTCTTGACCAGTTCCCGCGGGTACACCGAGGTCTGGGTGAGCGTGCCGCGGAACACCTCCTCGTGGGCGATCAGCCGGTGGTTGGCATCCAGGTAGAGCGCGAGGAAGACCTCGTGCTGCAGGCCGGCGCAGCGCAGTCGCAGCCAGTCCCGCAGGACCTGGGGCGAGGACATCACCGGCCCCTGCGCCATCCGATCGCGCAGCTCGCGCATCAGCAGCTCGCGGGCGACACCGAGTCGGCGCGTCAGGAGCTGCTGCGTGGCCGGGTCCTCGTGGGGCGTCTCCCGGTCGCTGACGCGCAGCGCAGCCGGCGTCGGGCCTGGCAATGGGTGGGCCTGCAGGCCCAGCATCTCTGCCACCAGGTCCTCCCGCGACGCATGGGCGGCATCGGGCAGGTCCGGCAGATCTTGAAGACCCTGGAAAGGGTGGAAGTTCATGGCGTTCTCCTCTCGTGGCGAAAAGGAAGACGGGAACGCCGTTCCCGGTGGGGACTGGTGTCCCCGCAAGGGAAGGATGTGCAGGCACACGACGGAACGTGGCCGGCACGGTGGCTCAGATGATCATCCGAGGCAGGTAACGACTGCGACGCCGCTGCCGCCGGTTCGGTCGGCATCGGAAACACTCCTGTCGGGAGTGGGTGTGAGCCCGTCAAGTCTGCGCCATCGGCGCCGGGGATTCAACCGGGGTGGTGCCAGCGACAGCGCCTTTGCCGCGCTTGCCCGCGCAACAGGCGCCAGGGTGCGGGCCTTGGTCGGTCATCGGTGCAAAGGGACGTGGCGCTGTTCGCATGACCGCACACCGCGTGTCCGCGCCGTCGTCGCCACACCACGGCCTGCCCGGATGTCTTGGCAGGCAGACCGCAAAAGTGACACTGCAGAGGCACTCGGCTGTCACTGCAGAAATTTCTTCGCCGCGGGCAGCAGCGGATGTGCACAGACCTGCGCAGGCACGCGAAGATGCGCGGCTTCCCGACAAGGCCGACCCGACATGCTGCGCTCCGGAAACCAGCTTCGACTGACCCGACCCGAACGGGCGCGGCTGGCCCGCATCACCGCCATCGAGCCGGGGTCCATCCGCAGCGTCGCGGACCTGCAGGCCTACGTCCGCCGCTGCAAGGCCCACTACTGGGGCCACTCCGATGACACCCGCTTCCTGCACTGGCTGATCGAGCGTGAGGTGCAGTCCCTGACCGGACGCTGAGCGCCCGCCGCCCTGTTCGCAGTCTCGGAAGCAGGAACGCCCCCGGTGCTGGACCGGGGGCGTGGACGGTGACGGCCTGGAGTGGAGCTGGATCGCGCCGTCTGGACAGTCTCGAATGGTCGACCGAATGGCTCAGCGGAACACGCGCGGCTCGACGCTCGCCCCCCGCATGAACGCGAGGTACGCACCGGCCTTGCCGATGTCGTCGAAGGTCGCCACGGGCCGCTCGTGCAGCACCACGGCCCAGGGACGGTCATCGTCATCACTGGCTCGGATGCGCAGTTCCGGTGGCTGCCAGCGCGGGTGGCGGTACAGGGGCAGGCCGGTGTCCCAGTCCATCAGTGCCAGCACATGCGCACAGAGGATGGCCGTGCCGGCCGCCTCGCCCGGCTCGACGAGCAGCGGCACCTTCAGCAGGCCGATCGAGCGGCCGACCGTGCCGACCACGTCGAACTCGTCGAGCCAGCTCGCGCCGGTGCCGGTGTCGCCCAGTACCAGCCGCACCTTGCGGCCGTCACGGCGGCAGGTCTCCAGCACCCTCGCCAGGCGAGGGTCCGTGCCGGGATCGAAGTAGGTGCCGTGGCCCTGGGCGGACTCGCCCCAGGCACGCACCGCAGCGAGGTACTTCTCGTAGCCGGTGAGGCTGGCCGCGTCGTCGGCGGTCGGCATCAGGTCGGGACGATCGAGGCGCTGCGCGATCTGCTGGGCATGGTCGCGGGCGTTGTCGAAGCCGAAGAAGGTCACGCCACCTTCGGTGGCGATCACATACAGGCGTTGCTTGGGATTCAGGGTGATGTCTCGCATGGGGAACTCTCGAAGTTGGGAGGGCGGACACCGGCCCTGGCGGGACGGGCCCGCGGGCGGTTGGATGGGGTGCCGGTCGCGCCAGGCCGCTGGACGTCAGTCCTTGGCCGAGGCACGTCAGCGATCGAACCCGCTGCAGCCGATGGGGCTGCGCCGGGGTTCGGTCTTCGGATCAGCGCCGGCTGATCTGCACGGCGGGTGCGGGGCCGTCGACGCGAGGTTCCGGGGCACGCTCGGAGCCGCCTTCGGAGCCACTGACCGGCGACGTCGGGGACATGCCGGCCTGGTGCTGGAAGCGGGCGTGCGCGTCGGCGAACTCGGCATCGCCCAGCAGCTGACGAACCTGTGCGGCGGCCGGTTCGGTCCTGCTGTCGACGTCACGGCCCGAGGCAGGGCGCGCGCTCCGCTTCGATGTCGCTGGCGAGGCCGGCGGTGGGGCGGCAATGGCCTCGTCGAGCACGTCCGCCGTGCGGTGGTACGCCTTCTGCATGACGCCGCCGACGAAGGCTGCGGGTCGCTGCAGCGTCCACTGGACCAGCAGGCGCAGCCATTGCCCGATGCGCTTGTCGCGGGCCTGGCGCGTCTTGTGGACGCGCAGCGACTGCTTGCAGGACAGGTACAGCGCCAGGTGGCGACGCTTCATCTCGGCGTCGCCGTCGAGCTGCGCCATCACCTCGGCGGCGAGGGCGACGTCACGGCCGACGCGTTTGTAGAAGCCGACCCAGGCGCGCTGCTCCTCGATGTCGATGGTGCCGCGCCGCGGTGACGGGCTCTGGAAGGATCTGTCTGGGAAAGCATGACTCATGGGGTTCTCCAAGAAGGCGAGGGAACCCCGACCCCGACGGGAGACGGTGACTCCCGGAGGGTGGATGGCGAGGACGGCTGAAAGCCGAGGGAAACGGGGTGTCGGGTGATGGCGTCCCGATGCCATCGCTGGCGGTCGGTTCACCATCCCCGAGACCCGAGGACTCGATCGGCACGAGTTCGAGCCGACGGCGGTGCCGCGACGGACGACTCGATGCCCGCGACCATCAGGTCGTGAGCACGCGAGCGGCGCCTCGGCGCAGGCCCTCGGCAATGCCGATCCAGCGGTCGGCGATCCGGTCCAGATGGACCAGGTCGTCGGCCGCGATCTCGCCCGAGGCGCGGAGCCGGGCGATGACTTCCTTGACCAGGAGGGGATCCTCCTGGGCCAGCACGATGGCCGTCGAGGCGATTCGCCTGCGGTAGGTGTCGACCGTCATGGTCAGCACACCGTCGTGCAGCGCTCGGACGCCAGAGGGTCCGCGGCCTCGCACACCATGCGGATGGACGCATGGGGCGTGCAGGGCCGGGGCCGGAGCAGCGCCGGAAGGGTGACAGGCCGCCGGGCGGGCACACGGGCAAGCCCGGTACCACCCAGCAGTGCACACACCGGCGCGACAGTGCGGTTCCAGGGAACGGGACTCATGGGGGTTCTCCTTCAGGGGTGAAGGGGAACGCCCATCCCTGGCGGGGAACTGGGGTTCCCCGTCTGGGATGCCCTGCCGGGAAGGCAAGGCGCTTCGTCGCGCACGGGTGCGTGCGCGAACTGCAGAGGTCCGCGTCGGAGAGGACGGGGCCAGGGCAGATGCGTGCGTCAGGCCAGGCTTCTGATCGAGATCAGGCCGGGCTGGTGAGCGCAGGGCGCGTCACGACGCGGAGGTCGTGGTCGGCGCATGCGAGGAGGGGCCACGACACAGGGTCATGGCCGGCTCCTGGTTTCGGATCCGGATGGATCTGAATCGGCCCGGCACACGGAGGCGCTGGACAGGACACAAGGCAGGTAACGACTGCGACGCCAGCTGGGCTGGACTTCAGGGCGACCGGAGCCACCGATGAAGGCTGAGCAGACGCGATGTCCGCAGGAAGCCGAGCCAGTATGGGCCGGGGCAACTCGGTCGGCAACAAGTCTGGAACCCCACCCACGCAATGCCCGCCCAATCGTCAGGCCTTGTAGTCGCTTGGGCGGGCAAACGCCTCAGCTTGGGTGTAGGGCGTTGCGCGGCCTTGTTCCGTGCGAGTGCTGGAGTCCGCCTGTCAGACGACACGACAGGCACGCACGCACGTGCCGCCATGCACTACTGTGGTCGCACGACATTGAACGCCGTCGAGACGGTCGACGTCGTCGCACTGGCCAGCGCCGCACCGGTCTGCAGGCCAAGTCCCCAGAGGAGGCAGGCCAGCAGATCCAGTTCGGTCCCGAATCCTGGGTTCGACAGGATCAGGACGTAGCCTCCGACCAGAACCGTGACCAACAGCAGAAATGCCCACGCCGCGAGATTTGTGTGTGCCATCCGAAGCCGAAGCTCCTGCAGCGTGCGCGGCTGCGGCGTCATGGTGGCTCCACCTCGCCCTTTTGTGTCCTCGAGTCTTGCGACGCGAAGGGCGTCCTTGAATCCCTGTACCTCTTGCGTCAGCATGGGAAGCAGGGCGGCGGGGCTGGAAGGGGGATCGGCATCCGCGAGCGCGTCGATCTTTCGAAGCGCAGCCTCGTACGCTCGACTCTGTTCTTCGGTCAAGGGCAGATCGTGGTCTCTGCGTGCGTTCACCAATTCCTGCAGGCCTGACTCGACGAGTGCGTTGAGCGCGTTCAGTGTCGCCGCCTGGGCCTCGATGTGCCGCTTGAACGCCTCAAGTCGGACCGAGTCGCTGGGCCTTGTCCAGGGCGAAGGGATACGGGCCGGCAACCCCTTCAAAAGCAGGGCTTCGTCCGTCAGTTGTGCATTCACCTTCTCGAGCCGTCGGGCGATCCGCGAATTCTCGAATCCCTCCATCGCTCTGAGCGAACTCGTGATGTTGTCATGAACCTCTCGAAGGGAGACAGCCGCCTCCAGCATCTCGTTGCGAGTCACCCGGAGGCGGATGAAAACCGAAACATAGGTTGCGAGGCCGACTCCGAGCGTGATGGCAAGCAGGCCCGCCAACTGCCTGATTCGTGACGAGACGTTGACAGAAAAGGAGATGCTCTCACCAGTGCTCTTGTCGCTGCTTGCGATGGTCAGCATTCCTTCGTACTTGCCGGGTTCGAGCTGGTCGGCAGTCGTGGGCTTCGCCCAGAGTGTGTGCAGTCCGGCACCTGAGAGCGAGATCGGTTCGTCAGCGCATGCAGGGTTTGTGGCGGCCTTGCATAGACGCCAGCCGCCTTTCGACAGTGGCCGTCTTGTTTGCTGCTCGACGGGGTCCAACACGATCCGAAGCCCAGTCACCGGAAGGTTGCCAGCGATGGTGATACTGATCGGAATTGCCGCGTTCGCGTCGTCAGTCATCAGGCTCCGGCCTGTGGTCGGCGCCGGCTTCAGGCTCCATGTAGTGGTGATCGCTGGGGGGCTAGCCAACTGGTAAGCGAGGGCCCAATCGATACCATCAACCTTGAAGGTTACGTATCGGCTCAAGGTCAAACCCGCTGGCATGTTGAATACCTTGAAGGGCAAGACCCAGCGTCGCTGCGTCGCCCCGGCAGCCAACGGCAATACGTTTTGGTCGAACGTGACGACGGGCGGGGCCACCGCCGCCTCGGTCAGATCCCGGGGCTGGGTCAGCACCCCATCAGGGGCGGCCCCATTCGATCCAGGCGCCTTGAGGCCATCAACCGAAATCACCAGTGCGCCGGCCGCGCCATCCTTTTCGGTTGAGGCCGCGACATTGACCGTGGGAGCAACGATCGACGGCGTTGGCGCCGCTACAGCCAGTGAGCCGCCTGTGCTCAACATCAGAGAGTAGATGCAGCGGAGCAGCGACGGTGGGAACTTCACGCGCGCGCCTTTCAGGTTCCGACTTCGGGGAATGGAAGGGGCAGGCCAGCCTTCCTAGCCTTCTGATTGGCCTCCAGCCGCAGGTTGGCGACCTTGTTCTCCGCCGTCTTGCGGGCCACCGCCGTGGCATCGGCAGGCAACGCGGCCAATTCCACTGCGGCGACCTCGGCCTCCAATCTCGCCTTCTGCGCGGCGAGGCGAGCCGCCTCGCCAGTGGCGGTAGTCGTCTCAGCCGTCGTGTCACGCGCCGTGCGAGCAGTGTCGACGTCGCCGATGGCCTTGGTGAGGGCATCCACCGCCTCCTTGTCTTTGCCTTTCGCATCGATGACGAGCTTCTTGATGGTGCTGTCGTCGTTCAGCGTGACCGTCACGGTGTCATCTGACAAGGGCATGCCGCGCATCTTCAAGAGATACAGCTGGTCGGGATCAGGAAGGGACGCAGTTCCCTTGTCCGCCTGGACCTGAACGTACTTGCCATCGACCAGGCGGTACAACGCGATCTTGTAGCGCCGCATTGCGCGGAAAGGTAACCCGTCCACATCCGAGCCTGACTCAAGCCTGTTTTCGAGCGGGTGGACGCGGACCTGAGTCGAGCAACCGGCCGCCAGCAACATTGCCGCGCAACAGGTGGCCAATGCGCAGAGTCTCAATGCAAGCGACTCACTTTTCACTTCTTGCCCCCTTCAGGTGTCGGCAACGCAGAGACGGCTGCAGCGTTGTCGGGCTCGAGCACGAGCACGAACTCGGGTAGGGCAGCATCCTTGTAGTCGGCTGGTTTGGCGTTCACGGCCGTCACATAGGCCGCCTTGACCAGCGTGACCGGTACGTTGGGACGCGGCTCGACTTTAGAAGCCTTCGGAGCGGCAGGCGCAAGGGCGACCACCTTGTTCTTGCCGATCAGATCGCTGCGCAACTGGTCAATGCGGGCTTGAAGCCGATCACGCTCTTCGCGAAGCTTGACGTGTTCTTCGACGGCTCCAAGCCGCCCTGGCGCAGCGGCAGGGGTTGTCCTCACATCGGATAGCAGAACATCAATCCGCGCGACACGCTCAACAAGCCCTGACTCGCCAAGCGTTCGAGCCCAATCGGACTTCAAGGCAGCGACACGTTCCGCGATCTTTGGGCCCTGACCACACGCCGACGCCGAGCCTGGTAGCAGTGCTTCGCCTGCGCATTGCGCGATCTTGCGCTCAAGATACGCAAGATGGCGAGCGCGCCAGACATCAGGAGACATGTCCGCCAGCGATCTCGCAAATCGACCTGCAAGTCGCAGCCTGACGAACTGTTCGCCGGCGCGGGCCGCAGACTGCGCCAAGGTGAAGGGAACTGGCTTGCCGTTCAGTCCATCAGCGATCTTGGACAGGCCGTCCTCGTTCAAGGCCGCGACCTCGGCCTTGATCTGGCGGTTCAGCAGCGCCAACTCGGCGTTGTCCTTGGCGACTGCCTCAGAGGCTTCAAGTGCCTTCTTGTAAATGCCCTCGCTGAGGTCCTCCTGCTTTTCCTTGATGCTCTTCGCCACAACGGCCGTCATGCAGTTGCGCTGAGACTGATCTATGTAGTGCAGCCGCTCGCCAACCCATTCTGCTTGCAAGCGCTTGGCGTTCATCTGAGTACCGACTTCCCTCCCCGCTTCCTGTTCGAACTCGTCGATGGAGCTCGACACCGACGGGCAACCAGGATCATCGGTGCTCTTTACCGCTGCCTTGTACGCAGACAGAGTCGATCCTGCGTCGAGCAACCCTGTCGACTGAGCCTTGAGCGCTAGACCAACAAGCGATCCGAAGGTGTCGATGACGCGAGTACTGGTCGTCGCGGCAGCTCCAGTCAGATTCCCGCTGCTTCCAAGATCGAGATCGAGCTTGCCGTTGACGAAGAGGGCGGGGTCGAGCGCGACGGTGAAGCGCTGCGTGGCATCGGGTACGTACTGGACGGTCAGCGTGTAGACAGGCTTCGTCGCGTCCCCCGCGTCTGCAGTGACAGCCACCGTGTACTCGGGCTTCGTCAGGACGAACGGCACTCCACCGGGTTTGGTCAGCTTTCCGTCCGGATCCAGCTTCTGGCCGACATACGTCGTCGTGCAGCCTGCCAAGGTCAGTACTGCCCCGAGGGCCGCGATCGCAGTCCAGATTTCCGATCTCATCTCTTTGCCCTGCCTTTTTGCGTGAGTAGCATTCTGCGCCTGAGGTGCGCGAGATAGTCCAGGGTGGGGTGCTCGGCATCGGCTGCCGCGAACAGGCGTTGGGCGTGGTCTATCGCCTGATGCAGTGATGCGGCGTTTGTACCGTTCCGACGAAGGTATGCAACGCGGCGAAGGGCATCTTGCTGAGCGACGGCAGGAGAGGCCACGGCACGAAACTGCCGCAGTGGGTCGAATGCACGGCGTCCGCGTCCGGCCGCTCGGCTCGCGAAGTCGGCGCGAGTCTCTGGAGCCAGAGCGGTGTCGGCGATGACTCCGTCCAGTTGCCGCCAGTGTGCGTCGGCGCCGCCAGGCATGCCGCGCCGCAGAAACTCCAGCATTGCCGGCTCCGCCAGTGCCCCTGACGCCGGCTCTACATCTATCGCCACCCAGGCACTGCGTGATCCGGTCTTCGGGACCAGTGCACGGACACGGTATCGCCCCGGGATGGGAAAGACGAGGTCGCTGCAGTCGCTGATGAGTGAATCGTGTCGCCGGATTTTCTGCCGAGGGCGAAGGCGGCGCCGTGCAGCCGTACAACTGAGCTGCCTGGGGTGCAGGATCCGCAGTTGTCCGTCGGGCCGCTGAAGTTGGATCACCAGTTCACCGCTTGTGCGCTCAAGTACCGCCGGAATTACCTGCGGACCGGCTTCCGGCAACAGACTCAGGGTCACGGTGAAGTCCAGTGGTTGACCCACGGTCAACGATTGACCGTGGACTTCGATCTCGCACCGCAGAGGTCCGTCACTGGAGTCCTGGACATCTCCTCCGACGAAGGGTGAGCGCCAGGGTTCCAGGTTCGACGCGGGCGAGCCGACAAGCTTGTCGCAACAAGTTTGCGACATCGGCAATCCGAGAGGCCGTCGTGCCCCATCACCGAAGAAGCCGCGCAGGCGATTCGCGAATTGCACTGGGCCGAGGGCGATAGCCTCGGTCCAGACCTTGGCGCGGTCGTCGACCTCCGAGCGCTCGTCCCAAGTGTCCATGGTGGTCGTGAACTCCGCATCTGCGTCCTCGTGCGTGAGATTGACGAGATGGCCGATCTCGTGCGCGTAGATCTCGAACCTGCTGTCCGCGCTGCCGAACGCGAATCCAGTGGCCTGGGTGAAGACCGCGCATGCCCCGCGCCGTTCTGCATCGAGCAGCATGCCGTTGACCAGGGAGCCGAGGAAGCCGATGTCCGCGACAACGAGCACGCCGGATCCGCCCTGGCCGAACGGGGGCGAATGACCCGCCAGAAAACTGCGGATCGAGTCCGTGGAATCGGTCGGGTCTTCGCTCAAGGGCGGGCCGAGGTCGAAAGAGAGATCGATGTCAAAGGACCGGAAGTACTCCCTAAGCGCAGCAGTGGGTACGGCAGCGTCGGGTGAGCCATTGAGGCTCGCGAGCGTTCGCACCACGAGTGATACAGACCCGGGCATCCTGGTTGGCGATACGAAGTTCGGACCCCATATCGTGCCACCGGCGTGGTCGATATCCGTCCCGAATGCTATTGATGCGTTGTCTTCCTGACACTTTGGAGATGCTGCGCGAATCCAGACGGCCCGCCTGAGGCAGTTCGATCAGCCCATCTCGGAGGGTAGCCGCACAAGGCCGCAACCAAGCGGGCAGACCAGGAGGATCTGCGGATCAACTCGCTGCGCCTGCTGCTGTCTGCCTTGAACGCCCTTCGCCGCTGCCCGAGTCTGGGCCTGGGGTGCGCAAAACACCGATACCCCAGAGGACGAGTAGAACCACCCACAAGGCAGTCAGCGCCAACACAACTAGGGGCTGAACGACCGGGAAGTACGTCAGTGCCTCCTCTGTCGAATCCTTTCGCCGCTCTCCGTAAACGTATGCGTGGTCGAAGTGGCTGGCAATGCTTTTCGCCCCGGTCATGAAGGCGTACCGCCCAGCTTGAGGGTGTCTGCAGAAGTCGCCCTTGACGACGCAATCGGGCTCTACGCCTGTCCACGCCGCTTTGCCAAACGTCGAGACGTGAGCGAAGACATGGCCCTGGCCATGAAACTTCAACAGGAAGTGCCCCTGAGCGTAAAGCGGCAGCACGATGAACAGCGCGATCACGGTCGTGCTCATCCCCACTCGGAGGCCTGGACGCCAGCTCTCGCGGCACAGAGGGAAGGGAGGTATGCGCCGCGACCAGTGGCCAAGACTGAAATCGCGGCTGTACTGCCAAAGCAGCCACGCCACGCCAGGGCCAAGCAGCGCCAGTATGTGCATGCCGTAGAAGGCGGCGATTTGAAGGTGTTCGCTTTCGAGTGCGAGTTTCGCGATCCACCCGCGGCCGCCCTGGCTCACCCAGAAGTGCGACACGCACGCGAGCAACAGCATGAGCGCGGAGAGGGGCCAAGTTGCAGGGAACCACGCAGGCCGCCCGCGCTGCTCGACGCGCAGGTCCGGCACGAGGGCCTTCAACTGCGCAGAACTCAATGCCAGTGCTGCAGTCGATGCCTCTACCTTTGTGGCGGCGCCATGCGATGGGGGATCGACACTCGCCTTGACGCGCTGGACCATTCCGACTATCGCCTGCTCGCGCTCATCGAAGACTCCTCCGCCGCTGAAGCCCGCGCGGATCAGCTGGCCCGCTACATCCGTGCTGTCGAGCTGGGTCATCGCGGCACCCGCGTCGCCTACGAAGCGTGCCTGCACGTGCTGGCCAATGGACTCTCCGCCACGGATTCCGTACACGCCCAGACGATCCTGGTCGATGGTTCGCCCCGTGATGTCGGCGAAGTCTGCGATACCGACGTCTGGAGGGATGTCCGCTTCGTCATGCTCCAGCAAGAGAAGCGCAACATCGCCTGGCTTGTTTCCACGCTGCACCGGGATCCACGTGCTGACACTTGCCAGGCGCTCCGACTGGACAGCCGCGAGCGGGAACACGATACGCACGAGACCTGACGGCTTTGGTGTGGACGCCCCAGCGTGCCCTAGAGCTTCGTTCACCACGTGGGCGCAGGTCAGAACCGAGCGCCGACCGATAACCATGGCCATACCTACGTGGCGATCACCGGACGCGATCGCCGCAACGCCGGCGCTCCTTCCGTATCGAGTCCGCCTCTGCGGGGCCGCACTCATGCGGGCATCGACCTAGCCCGGGGCCTGAACCAAGCCTCCACCGACGTCGTCGGGATCAGCTCCTTCGATTCGCTTCAGGTGGTCTTCGATGTCACGAAGAACCCTGTCGGCCTCGAAGGTCCCCGGTCTGGAGGTCGCAATCCTGGCCTGCGCCCACAGTGCCGCGACACCGGCGACATGCGGAACGGCCATGCTTGTCCCGTCTCTGGACTCGAGCCCGCCATCCTTGGATGCTGAGACGATCCCCACGCCTGGCGCGCAGAACCAGGGGCCGTGGTTGGAGAACGCGGCCACCTCGAGTTGTCCGCGCCCGCCCATGCCCACGGCGCCTACGGAAAGGACGCCGGAGGCGCCCGCGGGCGGCGCGACCTTGACGCGATAGATGGGCCTGTTGCTTTCGTTCCCGGCGGCGGCGACGATCAGCATACCTCTATGGGTATGGTGCCGGTCTCCGACATGCTCCGCGAGTCGGTCGAAGAGGCGGATGCACGCGGCGTAGTCAACAAGCGCCATCGAGGTTGCCTGCGGCCCAGGCATGCCTTGATCGATGAACGCCTGTCGATGCGCTTCGAAGTCGATGCCAAGCGACATCGACAGGACATGAGCACCTTCCAGGTGCGCCCAGTTGATCGCATCGGCCAGTCCGTCCAACGTGGGCCCCTCGCCGCCGACGACCTTGCCTATCAGGACATCGGTTATGCCTCGCGCAACCCCGATCCGCATGCCATCGACGTCTCGGCCGAAGATGACTCCAGCACAGTGCGTACCATGTCCGTCGAAGTCTGTCACGTCCAATGGGTCACCACCCACGAAGTTGCGTGGCGTGACTCTAATGTCCGGATCCTTGAACGCAGGGTGACTCCTGCACAGGCCAGTGTCCAGGATCGCGACCTTGACGCCCTTTCCGGTACGCGCGCTGTCGGAAGCGCCGACCGCCTTGATGCCCCAGGCGGCCGAATCGCGGCTCTCGACCGGCAACGGCATACCGAGGCTGGCCGTGCTTATCAAGCGAATCGGCATCGAAGGGGCAGCCGCTTCGACATCGGGATCGCGCTGCAGATCGGACAGGTCCTTGTGGCTCAGGATGTCCCTGACCTGGACACGAAGTTCGGGTTGCTGCTTCGTGGGGCTCGCTCCCTCGGCGCTGACAAGCATGGTGCCGTCGACCCGAGATGGACGGGCGCGAATCAGTACGACTGTCTTCACGGTGTCTTCTAAGGTTGCAAAGGTTTGAGCTCAATGACCGCGGCGGGCTCACCACGACGCTCCTGCAGGGAGACCGACTTGAACTCAAACGCGTCGGAGCCGCAATGGCTCGAGATCTTCGCACTCGCGTCCGCGAACGAGGTCGGAACGCGCCTTGAGACGCCCAGGGCACCAAACAGCGCATCGCAGCCGGCGACCCTGAACTCCTTGAGCGCGATCCGGCGACCCGATGTCACGGGCACGGAGCAGGCGCGCAACTCGCAGGGAGGCACGAGAGGAGGGATTCCTGCAGCCCTGACGCTGATGTTCACGTAGCAGTCGGGCTTGCTGGGATCCAGTCTCGCGTCATAGCTCTGGGCGAGCGGCTTGAGGTCTCCGAGGACCGTCCCGAGCAACTGCTTCAACTCGGCCGAGCGCATCTCAATCGGTTTGCAGGTCGCCTGCGGGGATGCGTTTCCCGCAGCGAAAGCCAGTGCGGCTGAGGCTATCCCCAGGGGTACGCATCGCTTCCTCATCGCAGCTTCTCAGGTACGAATGTCCGAGGCGCGCTCGATCACCGCCTCGATCCGCGTGCCGCTCGCACGCTCCTCGTTCGTGAAGCCGTCGTAGTTCTTCAGGTCTCCGAAGTCCAGATCAGTCAGTTCCTCGATCCGCGCAATGCTGCGCTGATAGGTCTTGAACCGTCCGAAGGCAGCTTCCAGAGAACCCAGCTCACGGGACTGGTCGATCATGTATGCCGTGGCCGAAGGCTTCAGGTCGTCAGAGAGGAAGGCTACGACTTTCCAGAATGCCGTGGGGATCAGCACGCCGCGGTAGTCGCGATCGTCCTCCCGGAACACCGGACCGGAGAAGACGGTGACGCGCTCTTTCCACTGGCGTGTGTTCTTGAGAACGTAGTCCTCGAGGCTCAGCCAGGTCTTCTGGTTGAACGCGGCCATCTGCGGTGCGCAGTTGGTGAAGTGGAAGGTGTCCTCGTTGGCAGTCTCGGCGTCGCTCCCCCAGTTGGGGTCTTCACGTCTCACAAGGTGGCCTCGGTCCAGAAGGTTGTCGGCATAGAGATCCTCACCCACCTGGGACTCGACAGGAAGTCGACCATCGAGCGCCCACTTGTCAGCGGTCCGCTCGATCTTCACCGACTCGCCGCCGGAGATGTTGACGCCTACACACATGGCGATCCGGCGCGACTTGGACATCATCACCGAGAAGTGCGCGTAGGTGAGCAGCCGGCTCCCGTCCGGCAACGCTTGGACATCGCGAGCCCTGCGGCCGCGTGGCTCGGGCCAAGGCACCACGAACTCGCCTAGAAAGTCTTCCACATAGCCATCCCGGCCTTCGAACACCTCGGGCGGCGTTATGCGAGGCTGGCGGCGCCTGGCCTCGAGCGCCGACTCCGGCCGCGGCGGTTCATCCCCATCCGGCCGTAGCCGCTGCATCGTTTCCAAGCGGGGGCGGTGTTGCAGGTCGATTGCCATAAGGTCCTCTCTGTAGGTCAGGTGGGAGGGCGGAATCGCCAGGAGTGGCTGGTTCGATTCAGGGGATCCAGCGCAGCGCCGGATCGGTCAGGAAGTTTCCGTCGCGCGACAGGGCGGTGACGACGTGGGCGTAGTTCTCCCGACGCCAGCTGCCACCGAAGTGCAGTCCCAAGACTGCCAGTGGCTCATCGAAGCCGATCACGCACGAGCCCGAGTTGCCGCCGAGCGTGGTCGCGTCGTGAGTCATGGTCCAGTGGGGCGTGTCACCGGGGATGCCGCCGGTGGTCAGGTCGATCTCGCCGGGAGAGGCGTACTTGTTGCCGTAGTCGGCACCGAACAGTTCGACCAGGCGCTTGGCGACTGCCATGTCGATGTCGCCCGACTCCGTCGTTGGCAGCGTGGCCGGCCTGGCCGGATAGCCCACCACCATGATCTCCTTGCGCCGCGCGATCTTGGCAGGATCGCGGACCAGATCGATGGGCGGCGGCAGCAGGCTGCCCGATGTGTTGCTCGCTTCCACTTCCAGCAGCGCGGCATCCAGCCGGTCAAAGTAGATGCGGTCCTCGTCGATCTCCAGTGCCCCGGCGCCGATGACACCCTTGATCTTGAAGCGGCTGGCTGCCGTGGCCGGGCTGGGTTCTTCTGCGAAGTCGATCGTCACGTCGTCCGCAGTGAGCACCCATCGGCTTGGATCGTTGCGCCGAGGGACCGGTGCTGCAAACGCCTGGAGTACATGCCGGTTCGTCAGGATCAGGCCAGGGCCGACCACAAAACCGGTCCCGACATGTGCCTCATCTACATCGATGCGGCCCACGCTTCGCGTCCGGGTCAAAAAACGTGGATCCTGCATTAGCATCGTGATCCGGACTCTCCACTCTTCTGCCCGCGGGTCGGCAACGTCGATCGCGCCTTGGCGCAGACGTAGTGCGGGTCGACCCGTCAAGCGCACAAGTGTCTCAAGCCCGATCTGGGCTGTCGGGGTGAGGGGTTGCGACCGGGCGACGGCGCTCAGCGCCTCATCGATCTCTCCCACGATGCGGCTCCGCAACGGGGCGTCCGCGGTGCTGGTGGAGAGCAGACGCTGTGCGCGCTCGATCTGGGTCGTGCGTCCCCGTCCTTGCAGGTACTGTCTTGCTCGCTCCACATCGAAACGTCCCGCAGACTCGACCTGGGGCGTGCGCGGCAGCGCGAGTCGTAGGCGCTCCGGCTGCACGGGCTTCGAAGGGCCAGGGCGGACCAACGGACGCGACATGCTTGTCTGACCGGCCCGTTCGGCAAACGCGGCGAGGCGTTTGTCGGACGATGACGCCGCGGCCGCCGACAGGGCCTGAGAAGGCCGGGTGCCCGCCACCTTGGCTTCCGGCGTGAGACTCGCGGGAGCGATACCCAGCTTGGCCTGGGTCAAGGCGATGGCGGCCATCTCCGCACCGTAGCGATGCCAGGGGAACTTCGAGTCCACTGGACCCGGCCCGAACGCTTCGGTAACGAGACCTTCGACGGACGGCCGCTCCGGCGCTGCCACCGACTCCAACACAAGGTCAGGAATGGCCGAGAGATCCAGGTCCAGGAGCGCCTGTGCGTCCGCGATGCCAGCCCCGAAGTCGTTCGTGTCCCACTCAGTGGGTTGCCGTGCCGTGGAACGCAGTGCAGCCCGGAAAAGCCTTTGAACGCTGATACCGCGCCGACGGGCCTCGGCGACGACGGCTGGCTTCCCGTGCCGGCCCAACCACAGGGCCGCGATGCCTGCGACCAGCGCGGCGGCGAATGACGTGCCCTGACCACCCCCGACAACCGACGTTGGATCGTTCTGCGCGTTGCGCTCGGCGCGCCAGACGAGTTCCGCCGGTGCAGTGATGTCGACAGCGGACCCTCGACAACTCCCCTTCCAGGGGCGGTCATTGAAGTTGCTTCCCGCAACGGCGATGACTTCGTCATAGCGGGCCGGCCAGACGACGGTCCGCACACAGTTGCCTGCCGCCGCGACTACGATGAGATCGGACTCGACAGCTGCGCGCACTGCGGCGTGCATCGCGCGCCCGGGGATGCCGCCGAGGCTCATCGAGATCACGTCGCACCGGGCGGACACCGCGTGGCTGATCGCCGCAGCCACGGGCGAGGTGTCGAAGACCTTCACGTCGTGAATGCAACGAATGGGCGCCACCTTCGCGAGGGGCGCAGCGCCGGCAATCTGTCCGGCTTCCGGACTGCAGAGCACGCTCGCCGTGCCTGTGCCATGCCCAGGGTTGGCCGTCCCCTGCGTCAGCGGGTCCGTGGGATCCGGGTCGTCATCGAGGACGTCATAGCTCTGCTCCACCGCGAACATCGATGCATCGATCTCGTCGTGTGCTGCCACGCCGGTATCGGGTTGGGCGATCACGATGCCGGCACCCTTGCTGCGGGCCCAGGCAGCAAGCACCCCAGTGTTCTCCAGAGCCCATCGACGGTCTGCGGGTGGCGCTCCGGTCACCCAGCAAAGGCCGCTGACCGCCGCCGACTCCACGGCAGGGTCGTGCTTGGGCGGCTCAGGATCGACGTAGAAGTCGGTCCCGAGGTCCGGCTCGGCTGAGACGAGATCGAGCGCATCGGCGAGCGCGTAGCCGATCGCAAAGAGGTCGCGCTGCCCGAGGGTGCGCTCGCAGCCCGGGACGCGCAGGAGAAGGAACCGATCCAGTGTCTGACCTTGCGCCAAGGCCCGCAACTCGAAGGCCGGCGGTGAAACGCGCAGCAACGCCACCAAACGATCCGCCTCTACCTCCAGATCGGGCGCAGCCTTGTACTCGAGCGCATAGCGCAGTTCCCGAAGGGGAAACGGCCGCTGACCGACCAGCGCGCCAGAGCCTCCTTGAGCGGCCGCGATGAGTTCGCGCAGCAGGTCGAGTCGTTTGTCCATGTGAAGTTGGCCTACGTGTGGCGAGGGCAGCGATGGGATCGGCGCCGGTAGCGCCGATGTGGTCGGCAGTGGGAGCGGCGAAGCGACGCGGATCTGTGGGGGTGGGTCGTCTCTCGTGGGCATTGCCTGGGGTTCGAGCTTCGGATACGGCCCCAATCCGACGTCGAGCGGATCAAGCGCGCGGTCCCACTGCAGATAGCGTCCGCAGACATCGATCAGGCGCCCATACGCCGCGGAAGACGTTTCCGCAATCAAGGGCTCATTGCGCGGCATCTGTCGAAGCGCGCGACAGAGCGAGCCCAGCATGCGAGCGCGATCAAGTTGGACCACGATCGACGTGACGGCGCTCTCCAGGGAGGACGCGTGCGACATCAGCCGCTCTGGAGAGTCAAACTCGGCAAGGGGCAGAAACGCGTCAGGGGGGCGGCCGGGCAGTTCCCTGACGAAGCTGACAAGGCTTCCCAGCGTGGCGGCACGTCGGCCGCGCGCTCCCGGCAGATCGGCACCAGACGGATCAATCACCGCTGCAAGCGCGATGCCCAACGGTCGATGGAATTCGACCGTTGTACCCCGCATGAGCCAGGCCGCTGTCGCACTCCCGATCCTCGCCACGTCAATGCTCACGCGAGTCCCGCGACAGCGGGCGTAGAAGGCTTCAACCTGGTGCAGCGCGGCATCTTTCAGTGCGTCGAAGTCGACCAACGCATTCCTGGCCTTGGTGTCCAGAACCAGCAACTCTCTGCTGCCCAACTCTTCCAGCGCGCGCGGTGTTTGCTTGTTCAGGACGAGAAGGCGCTCCAGCGTCGTTTCGACGTAGCAGGCTTTCGCTTGGATCGCGCCGTAGACGGCGCGAACCATCGGAAAGCGGATCTCCGCTCCCACTCGTGCCTTGTGGGGCGGCCAGATAGGTGGTGCCAGCAGATCCAACTTGTGGGGCGAGGGTGCGTGCAAGGCTTCTGCAGTGCCCACGAGTCCCAGGAAGGCGGCGTTGTCCGTGTTGAACTTGAGCCGGGATACCGCAGCGCGCAGGACCTCGAGGTGTGCGGACGTGAGCTGCCCTGTCCGCATCAGTTGCAGTCTCGTCAGCCACCGCAAGCAATCTAGGGTGGTCTTGTGCACCCCGGTGCGCCGTTCCGCCAGTTCGAGGCGCATCTCCTCCAGCACCGCGCTGACGTCGACCTCTCCGGTCCGCCACTGCGCGACGTCGGCCAGCGCGCGCAGGACAAACGCAGGCGGCTTCCCTTCGCTGCGGGTGGGCCTAGTGCGATACAACTCGAGTGCCCGCTCGGCCGCGCCCTGTGCGACCAAACGATCACCGTCGCCTCCCTGTCCGTTCATTCCCTCCAGGCGCAGCCGGTGGACCGCCTCTTCGTGGATGGGTCCCGCGGCCTTGCCCTGCAACAGAGCCGCAAGGGCACGCTGTTCGGGCGAGCGCCGCCGGGCGGACCAGACCTCTGCGGTGGCTCTGACCCGTGCCGCCAGTTCGGCTGAGTCCGGGTCCGCGTCGATCATTCGGAGCGCGAGCTCACGCAATACCTCATGCCAGCGCAGCGTTCCGGGCTGCTCGTTGAGTGTTAGCCAGGTGGCGGCCTGCAAGCCGCGGAAGACGGCGCGCGGGGACGGGCTATCCGCCTTGAGCTTGCCGTCAACGGCGGGGATCACGATGTCGCGCAGAACGCGCTCCGTGACGACAGGAAGGACCATCGCCGCGGCCACGTACCGCCGCGCCGCTGGGTCTTCGATATGCGCCACGACTCGCTGAGCCAGATAGCCTTCGGCAGTACGCCGGTCGATGCGGCCTGCTCGATAGTTCTCCTGGATGTCCAGCGCCGCCTCTGGGTTGTGCTCGTAGACCATCGCGGCCATGCGAAGCACCAGCGGATTCCGTGGCAGTGCCTTTGCCGCGAGGGATGCGGCGTCTGGCGGCATGCGAGCCTCCGTCAACAGCTGTCGTGCCGCCTCAGGAGAAAGGTCGCCCAGCCCGACGACGTGATCATCGTCCAGTTCGAAATCGTGGAAATCGAGGCGCTCCATGAGATCCCGCATGGCCGCGCATGCAAGGTCATCCCGTCCAGCCAGCACGACGCGCAGATCGCCGTCAAAGGCGCACATCCGCCACGACGAGACCCAGCTCAGCATCGCGTCGATTGCGCTCGCACCCTCGCGTGTAACGTTCTCTAGCGTGTCCAGGAACAGTATCAGGGGTTTGCCTGCCATGAAGTCCAGCGTCGAGACACCGCTAAGCGCAGATGTGCGCTCGTAGTCCTGCGATACGCCAAATGACTCGGCTGTGTGTCCCTGGAACATTTCCTGGCGGCGACTCCTGGATCTCTTCCCGGAGGAACTGACTGATTTGGACCCACCAACATACTGCACTTCCCCCGCGGCCTCTATGCGTGCTTTCGTCCGCTGCTCGCCAAGCTCCTGGAGAGCGTCAATTCTCGATTGAAGGTCTTGTGCCGAATCAGGAGCCTCGGCACGCAACTGGCGGAGCAACAGAATGTCCATTCGCTCGGGACTCGCCACGTCGACGAACGGGCTGTCGAAGTCCAGATGCAGCACCAATGCCTCTTCCGTTGCTCGCAGGGAGGCTTCGGCGTCCAGAAGCATCGTCGACTTGCCTGCGCCTCCAATGCCGTGAACATACAGAGTGGGGATACGACGTGCACCTCGTCCCGTCCTTCCAAGGAAGCCTGCGATGAGCTTTCTCTCATCGTCGCGGCCAACCACTCTCGTGTTGGAGGCGCGCTCAAGCTCGCTTGTCCGTCGTCGCCGCTGGATCTGCGAAGCTGCTTTGGAGGCCAGATGACGCGCCGCGTCCGCTAGCTCTAGAGCCGCGCCGCGAGCCAGGTCGGTTCGGCTGCCGCTCCAACCTGCTACGCGCGTCAGTTCGTGAAGAACATCGACCCCTACTGTTTCAAGTGATGCCGATTCCTCGCCAGAGACGATTCGCATGGCCATCAGAAGCGGGTCTTCATCGTCTGACGGTGTGATTCGGTTTGTCTCCTGGCGCAACTGCGCAAGCGAGGTCGATGCGAAGGTGCGTCGTCTTGCGGCCGTGGTCATGAACCAGCGTCCGGGCTGTCCGTCCACCGCAACCTCGACATCCGCGGCAACGGCCCGGAGAACGCTAGCGGCTTCGGAAGCGGTCGCTTCGGGAATTGCGGTCAGCGGTGCAACCCATCCGCGTACGGCCAATCGCTGACGCAGCAGCGCAGCGTGTCTTGCGAACGGTTCCTCTGGGGACGTCGCGGGTGGCGGTGCAGTTGCCTGCTGCCCCCCCTCGACTACGCCGCGAAGCGCCTCCGACATGGCGTTCAGGCGGTCGCTGACCTGCGCTCGTGTCAGCGAAACGTTTGGCCGGTCCTTGTCAGACGGAGTGCTCGCCACTTCATCCCTCCATCGAGCGCTGGAGCATGATCCCCACGAGTGCCGTGCAAGCGCTCCGGAGGGCATCGCTGGGGAATTGCGCCAGCACCCCATCGAGCAACCCAACTACCCGCGCGACGTCTGCAGCAGCGACGTTCCCGCGATACTGCTTGAGCACCTTCTCAACGTATTGCTTGAAGTCGGCGGGACTGACGGGATCAATCGTCGACTCGATGCTGCCGTACCTGTCGATGCCTTCGACGGACGCGCTGGCGTCGAGTTCAGCGCGGATCGTGGGGGGCGCTCCGATGACCACCAGCCGGACCCACGAATGCCCCAACAGTTCCTGCATGAAGCGCAACCAAGGCGAGTCCTCTGCTGCGAAAGATGCCTCGCCCTCGAAGTCGATGATGACAAACAGCGGGATCCGTGAGGAACCGCGGCTGGAGGCCCTCTCTGCCACCGCTTGCGCGGCCTCTGTGGTCACGCGGCGCACTTCGGCATCATGCGGGCGCAGTTCCCGTTCGTCACTAGGCGCAATGCCCAGCTTGCTCAACGCGTCGGTCCAGGACCAGGCGGTAGTCTGGGTCGCTGAGATGTATGCGGTCTCGGCGAGCGCATCGAGCAGCTTCTCGCGAAGGATGGATGCCAGGAAGGATTTGCCGGTACCCGGATCGCCGCTGGCCATGAACAGGCGCTGCGCTTCGAGGGGCAATTCCCGCACGCTGTTGTCAACCCATGCTTCAAAGTTCTTGCGACGGAACCACGGGTGGAACTCGGGAAGGGGGTCCGGAGAGTCGGGCTCCGCTCCAAGCACCCCGCGGACCAGGTCCCGCCAGCGCGCGTGATCCTCGGCTGGAAGTATGCGTAGGCCTGCATAGGCTGTGCGGCGAACTAGCGATTCGTCATAGATGGCGAAACCCGGCGCTTTCGGCGCGGCAAGCAGCGGATCTGCCCCGTTGCTCCGCATTGCGTTGCGGATGGCCGAGAGGCGCACTGCGCGATTGAGATCTCCGTTTCCACCGAGTTTCCTGTCCAGCAGAGAACCCTCATGAATCCCCACTGGCTTGCCGTGGACATCGATGCAGCAACTGCCCGACATACCGGCCAACGTGTTGGCCTTGTGCTGGACGCGCTCGCCCGTGACTGAAGCGACGACGCCCTTGTCCCACTTGACAGCGGTGCCTCCAGCGAAGCCAAGGACGACAAGCGGCTCATCCTTATCCAGTTCAGGTGGCTCCAGGATGTCGAGCGGGTCCACATGGGTGATCTGCCGATCCAGTCTGATCAATGCATAGTCAAGCTTGGCGTCCGATCCCTCTGTAGGAGGGGCATGGAGCCTGTCTGGTGCGTCGCCCCACGGGAGTGATGAGTGAAGCAGACTCTTGCCACTCTTTGGCTTGGCGACGATGGAAGGTTTCGCTACCAGTCCAGCGAAAACAGGGAAATGAAAGGTCAAGTTCGCGGCGAGTTGCTGGACAAACGAGTTGCCAGACTGGTCCACCGCGACATGCGCCGACGTCAGTACCAAGTCCCGTCCCACCAAGAATGCTGTGCCGATGGCCTTATCGCCTTTGAGAACGAGCGCTGTTGCCCGATCCAAAGCATCCAGACCAAGCCGAGTCTCGCGCCCAAGCAGGCCACCGGCTTGCGCAAACGCCTGCATGCGTCCAGCGCCCTGCAATGCAACCTCTACCGCTTCAATGATCGCGTCCGCCTCGGCTGCTGCTCGACCAAGAACGTCAACTTCGGTGCGCGTGATGTACAGGGCAAGGCGCATCAGCAACTCATGGCGGAGGGCCTCACGTGTCGCGGCACGGAACAAGGGCCGAACGCCTCCAGGCAGGCCGGAGGAAACGTTCTCTGGGAGGACGGTGAGCACCTTCCATTGCGTTGCGCCCGTGCCCATGAGCACGGTGTTGTAGATCGTCCCAAGTGTCTCGGGGGCGATGCTGCACCAGTCGGCAAGCGCATCCGCCGCAGTCACGTGGGCTTGCGGGATCGTGGCCATCACACCAACGGCACGCCAATCGCCTTCAGGGCATCGGCAGCTCTATGCAGCGAGAGGGCATAGTTCGCGCTCAACGTGGCGCCCGCGAAGTGCAGCCCGTACCCGGGAGTGCCCTGGTCCTTCCAGGCGAACATCAGCGAACCCGATGCACCGCCAAACGTGGTGGCATCGTGCGACATCACGCGGTCGAAGGCGTCGCCCTGCACCGAACCCGGCGCGAGCCGGAACCGCCCGGGGGCCACGCGCTTGACGCCAAAGCGGTTGCCGAACAGCGTCGTGAGGACGAAGTGCCAATCCACGGTTGCTCCCGGAGGATTGTCCGGAATGGGTTCCCCGGGAAAGCCCACGGTAACCAGCGTAGTGCTCGAGCCGCTGCTCAGGTCCGGGTCGACGCTCAGGGCCGGAGCGTACGCGGGCAGTTTGCTCTGTGGATCTATGGGCTCGATGCGCAGAACCGCAGCGTCCATGCCGGCGAATCCGATTCCGAAGCCCTCCGGCAGACTGGCGTGCACGACGCGGAAGCGGTTGCGGCTGGTGGTACCCGACTCAGCGTCGAAGTCGATGACCAGATCACCTGTCACCTTGAGTTCACGATCCCCGCCGTCGATCGAAATGCCTGGCGTTTCACGCGCGGCATCAAGCACATGGAAGTTCGTGAGAACGAGCCCCTTGTTGTGGTCGATCAGCGTGCCCGTTCCGAAGTAGTTTGCCGCATTGCCGTTGACTGGCTGGATTCGCCCAACGGACGCGGCAAGGCGTCGCAGGTCGGGCGCGAAGGCCAGCATGTCGTCATGCCATGAGGCCAGGAACGGGTGATTCGGGTCGAAGCGGCCGCCATTGCGCAGCAGGAAACTTGGGCGCGAGCCGTCGGCGATCACGATTGCCTCGAGTGAGCCAAGGTGATCCGGCGAGAGCCGCCGCGCGTCGGCCGCAACCGCGACTTCCTTCAGCGCAGACTCGCCGTGCTTAAGCAGTGTCGTATATGCCTTCTGGAAGGCGGCCGGGTCGCCAACTTCATCCGCGGGCATTTGGCGGAGGATGTCATGAACCCGTGACAGGACATCGCTGGGGTGGCTCGGACGACGTGTTGCTGACTCGGCCCGTCCGCGTTGGGCGGTAGTAGCGGTATCTCTTTGGGGATCGAGCACATTCAGCACGCTACTAACGCGAGCTTCGAAGGAATGTTTTGCCACTCGACCTCCCATTGGTGCGCCGGCAAGGGGCGCCCCTGTGTGTTTGGATCTCTTCCGCTGTAACGCGGAAAGCCTATGGTAGCTAGGGCGTCACGTCAATCGCAGGCGGACTGTTCGTCCCAAGCGTTGATGATCGGCCGACAGACCATTCGGTCGGTGGCGGTAGTAGTCCGATCAACCCACGTCGGAGTGCTCCAGTAAGTGCTCATGCTAGGCGGATCAGCCGCGCTCGCATCATCCTGAAGGACGAGGCCCTGGTTACTGGGGACGCGGACTTCAGGCGTGCAGCCAAAACCACGCTCGGCCAGATGGCCGCGAGCGGAGCGCCAGTTTTGCACTTCGAGCAAGGTCCGTCGCAGTTGCCATCCGCCGCGCCAAACGGGGTGTCGGACAGAGGTCGCACAGCCGGGCGAGAACGGCGGACGTCACACGCACCGAGACGGGCGAACCAAATTGAGTCGATGCTGAGACACTTGCTAGCTCGACCCACGATAGAGGGCTGGCGGCTAGGGGCAAAGGTTGCCGGAGCCACTGTGAGCTACGAGTTGTCCCTTGATCAGCCCAAGACGTAACTTGGCAGAATCGGTCAATGCCCAACATTGCATCCGTGCTCAAGGTCGAGATCGTTCGTCTGGCTCGCAAGGAGTTGCGCAGCGAGGTCGATTCGATCAGGAAGGCACTCGCGGCGGCGCGCGCGGAAGGCGCCGCGTTGAAGCGCAGGGTCAGCGAACTGGAGCGATCCTTGCGGCAGCCCGCACGCGTCGCCCACGCTCGGCCGCCATCGCCATCGCCATCTCCGGTCGAGGAAGCGGACGGCGCCGACAAGTTCCGGTTCCGAGCCTCCGGCATGGCCAGCAATCGCAAGCGCCTGGGCTTGTCGGCTGCGGACTTCGGGTTGCTCGTCGGCGCATCCGGGCAGAGCGTTTATGCCTGGGAGCAGGGCAAGGCACGCCCCAGAGGCAAGAACCTCGCGGCCATCGCTGCCTTGCGCGGGGTTGGCAAGCGCGAGGTGGTGGAGCGCTTGGCAGCCCTGAAGTCGGGCGAGCAGCCGTAGGCGAGCCGACGCGCGGTCCGGCGTCCTGACCGGACCACCGGCGAGCGCTCCTCGCCACCCTTGAAGTGCACGGGCTCAATGGGATCCTGACTGCATGGTGGGCCGCCGGCCTGCCATGCAACTGATCAGGAGTCCCGCATGAAATTCTCCAAAGCCGAGGTCGACGCCATCATCGAGGCGTCCCCTCGCACCTTCGTTCCCTTCAACAAGCTGGTGCTGTCCGAGGACCACCAGGCCCGCAGTGCCACGGCGCCCGTGATGTCGCTGCCGGAACTGGCCGCGTCGATCAAGGACAGCGGCGTGCTGCAGAACCTCGTCGTGGTCCAGGCGGCGCGCGGGCGCTACGAGGTCTGCGCCGGCGGACGGCGGCTCGCCGCGCTCACGCTGCTCGTGCAGCAGGGCGACATCGCCGACAACTACCCCGTGCCGGTGCTCGTCGTGCCTGCTGACAAGGCGCTCATCGCGAGCCTTGCCGAGAACTGCTTCCACGTGCCGATGCCCCCGGCCGACGAGTTCGCCGCCTTCGCCAGACTGCTCGCGCAGGGCAAGTCCGTCGAGGACGTGGCCGCAGCCTTCGGCGTGACGCCGCTCATCGTCAAGCGGCGCATGAAGCTCGCCACCGTCTCGCCCCGGCTGATGGCCCTATACCGCGAAGGCGGCATCGGCCTGGACTGCCTCATGGTGCTGGCCTCGGTCGACGATCACCAGCGCCAGGAGCAGGCCTGGGCCGGTCTGCCGAGCTGGAACCAGCGCCCGGAGCATCTGCGGCGGTTGCTGATCCGGGGCGAGATCGAATCGGACGCCGACCCGCTGGCCCGGTTCGTCACCGTCAAGGCCTACGAGAAGGCCGGCGGACCACTGCGCCGCGACCTGTTCAGCGACGACGACCGCAAGGCCTACCTGCTGGACCCGGCCCTGCTGGAGCGCCTCGCCGCCGACAAGCTGGGCAAGCGCGCGAAGCAACTGCTGTCTGAAGGCTGGAAGTGGGTCGACATCCGTCCGCGTTTCGCCTACGACGAGTATGTCAAGCACGGCGAGCTGCGCAAGCCCCGCCGCGCACCGACGCCCGAGGAAGCCGAGGCGCTGAAGGCGCTGGACACGCGCATCGCTGCCCTGCACGAGCAGATGGACGCGCTGGTGGACCGCGATGGCGATGGCGATGCCGGCGATGGCGTCAGCGGCGCCAGCGAGGCGAACGACGCCGCCGACGAGGACGACGCGTCGCGCGACCGTGCCTTCCTCGCCCTGGAGTCCGAGGCCGATGGGCTGGAGGAAGAGCGCAAGGCGAGACTGGAAGCGCTGACCGAATGGCCCGTGGCCTGGATGGCGCTCGCCGGGTGCGTGCTGCATGTGGGCGCGGACGGCCGTGCCGCGATCAAGGCAGGGCTCATCCGTCCCGAGGATCGGGCCGATCTGGCGCAGGCCATCACCAAGGCTGCCGAACAGAAGTCGGCCCGTGGAGGCGGCTCGGAAGACGACGCGGATCCTGCGCGCGTCTCGGGGCTCCCGGCCCTGCAGTCGCTTCCATCGGCAGCCGGCGCCTCAGCACGGCCCGTGCACTCCGAGAAGCTCATGCGCCGCCTCACGGCCCACCGCGTCGCCGCGATCCAGGCCGAACTGCTGGACCGCCCCGAGGTCGCGATGGCGGCACTTACGACCCACCTGGCGCTGAAGCTGCTGGCCGACCCGCTCCATGGCGCCTACCGACTGCCGAACCAGCTGGCGATCAGCGCGACCGGCAACCAGCACGAGCTGCGGGGCGCGGCCGAGGACATCGAGGCGAGCCCGGCGGCCCAGCGCATCGAAGCCGACCGCATCGCCTGGATCGAGAACCTGCCCAAGGAACCCGACGCGGTGTTCGACTGGATGCTGCGGCAGCCGCCGCAGACGGTACAGCGGCTGCTGACCTTCCTGGTCGCGTCCACCGTGAACGGCATCACCGGCACCGACGCCGGCCGACCGGTCAATGACGGTCTGGCCCGCGCCCTCGGCCTGGACATGACGCGATGGTGGTCGGCGACGGGGGAGGCCTACCTTCAGCACGTGTCCAAGGCGAGGGTGGTCGAGGTGGTGCACACCGTGGCCGGCGCCAAGGCGGCAGGTCCGCTCGCGGCGCTGAAGAAGGATGCCGCGGTGGCGCAGGCCGAACAACTGCTCGCCGGGCGTGGCTGGTTGCCCGACTGCCTGCGCGTGCAGCCGCACGCCGATGCCCCGGCGACGGGTGGCGAGGAGGTCGACGCCAACGATCCTGCCCGGACAGAGGCGCCCGCCTGCGCGTGAACGCAGGGCCGGCCCGGACCGGGCCGGCTCAGGCGACCGGGACAGGCGTGTCACCGTCGTCCCCGATGCGCCCCGGCGCGGGCTTGCCGGGCTCGCCCTGGGCCGGGTCGCGGCTCCCTGCGGGCGAGCGCCGGATCGCACCGATGTAGGCGCCAGCCGAACGCAGGCGGGCATGGCCCGCGACACGGGCCACACGCAGCCGGGCCTGACGGTCGAGGTCCCGATCGACCGGCCCACCGCCACGAACCGGCGCAGGCGTGCCCGTCGTGTCCTGGTACTGGCCCTGAAGGTGGTCGTGCCGCGCCCCGTGCCCGGTGGTGCCGCTCTCGCGCTTCGTGAGGCCGAACTTGCGCAGCGCGTAGTCCAGACGACGGAGGTTGGACTTCAGGTCCCGATCCGGCGCCCCCATGTGTGCATCGTGGCCGCTGACCACGCTGCGGGCATGCGCGATGGCCGCCTGCTGCTCATCGGTGGCCAGCGGCAGCCAGCGCGCGCGGCCTCCCTTGCCCTTTGTCCACAGATACCGATCCGCCTCCCGTTGTTCGTCGGGCAGGCCTGTCTCCTCGAAGGTGTGGACGTGGGCGTAGGGGCGGCACATCACGGACTCCTTGCGCCGCAGGCCGACCTTCACCATCAGGCGCATCGACGCGCCGATGCGGGCATCGTAGGCAGAGACCTGGGCCAGCAAGGCCTCCACGTCGATGCCGTTGCCGCTCCAGCTCTTGTCGCGCTGGGCGTTCTCGTGGCGCTCGTACTCGTCAGGCGTCAGGCCGTAGTGCTCGGGCCTGCGGATGAAGCCCGGCTTGTTGAGCCACATCGCCAGGCCACGCAGAAAGCTCAGGTAGGTCTGGATCGTCCCCGGCGAGAGCTTGCGGCGCTGCCAGACCTTCACCATCGCCTGGACATGCCGCTGGCCCAGGTTGCGAGGATCGGGCGCCAGCTTGAAGCCGGCGTCCGTGTGCAGCTCGCGGAAGAAGCGGCGCAGGAATTGGGCGCGCTCGTAGCGCGTCTTGTGCGACACGGTCTTCTCCAGCGCGGTGTGCAGCGAGTTGTACAGCTCGATCAGCACGTCCACCACCCGGTTCACGGGCGTCCTGCCCGGCGGGTACATGTCCAGCACCTGCTGGGGCGACTTGCCGGCCCAGTTCTGGCGGCGCGGGGAGTCCTGGCCGTGCAGGCGGCCTGGGCTGGCCGAGGTCATCGAGGTGGCCCTGGAAGGGCGGGTGGATGAGGAGGGCAGGGTGGAGCCATTGCGCAGGTCGTTGCGGCGGTCGTTGCGGGATAGGGATGCCTGCCGGCGGCGGCGCGAGGGTTCTTCACGGTGGATACGGGACATGGTGGGCCTTCTGCGAGGTGGCGGACTGCCCGAACAGCACGCCGGTGGATGAACGGTCGGGAGGACCGGAGTTGGAGGAATCCATCTGGACATCCCCTGGGCCGATTCCTGGCAAGCCCACGGCGATGGAGATCGTGTGCAACGTCGGTGCGGCGGTCGATCTCTGCAGCGCCACACCCACCCATGGCTTTGCTGTCCGGGCTCCTCGTGGTCTTCGGAGAGGGGCCTGGGTCAGCTCGGTCAGACTTAAAAATGGAACACGTTGATCCAGGCCGTCTGCGCATTTCTGCGACGCGACGACAGGGGTGATGTCCACCTCGCTCGGGGCTGGGTGCGACATCGACGCCAGGGTCGAGCCCTGGGTCATTCGGTGGATCAGGCCTGGTGTGCAGCGCCGGCCGCTCGCATGGGTCCACCCCTGACCGAGAGTCCAGGGCGGTGTCGAGTTGATGAGCGAGGGTCGTGCGGGGAGCCTCATGGAGGCCATCACGCCGCGCGATGCGCGTCATGCGCGCGTGCTCAAGGGCTGGCGGGAACGGTGCGCGGCATCAGGTGCCGCCACGGGGTTCTGCTGCGCCGGTGCGCTTCTGGAGCGCCCAGCCGTCATCGTGGGGATGCGGTTGGCAAGGACCGGGCAGGTCACTGCTGTGGTGGATGACTCGGCACGCTCGCGGCGTCGATCCTTCTGGAGGTCGAGGCCGGTCGCGCCACCCGTTCGGGACGGGAACTTCGGTTGAAGGCACGAGGCAGGTAACGACTGCGACGCCTGCAATGCTCCACGGGGAGCGGGCCAGGAGCCCTCGGGAGCCCACAGTGGAAACCGCGACGCCATCCACGGTCAAGGCCGCATGCGCAGCGCCCGCCGCAAGGCCCCTGATCAGGCGGCCCTTGGGGCAGGCAGTTGACGGCGTGCGATTCGGCGGCAGGGCCCATCTAGCGTGGCAATGGCCCGGATCGCCAGCAACGGCGCGGGGTTGACAGGCAAGGCTGCCGCCTCAGGTACCCCGACTGGGCCGGCACCGGCCACTCCAGGCGGTGTCAGGCGCCGGCGTGCGGGCCGATGGACGGGGTTGACGAGTGACTTTGCAGTGTGACCGTGGTGACACCACGCGGCCGACTCGTCCGTTCGGTGTCATCCGAGGGTCAGTGCAGTGCTTCTGCAGTGCCAGCGCAGTGACACCGGGAGAGATCCGACGTCGAAATCGCGCCTGCAGAGGCAGGTATCCGCGTGGAGGAACAGGGTCGGTCTGTCGATCCTGAGCACTCTTTCGTTCACTCGGAGAACACCATGAACCTGATCGTGAGGGCGGTGGATGTCGGTTCCGGCAACACCAAGTTCGTCACCGGCACGGCAGACAGCGAGATCCGCTGCGCAAGCTTCCCGTCGCTGGCCTACCCGTCCAGCAACGGACAACCACTCTGGCCCGGCGGCGATGGGGCCAAGACGATGTTCATCCCGGTCGGGTCACTCTTCTATGAAGTCGGTCCCGAGGTCAGGCTCGCGGCCGACACCTTCCGGGCGACGCAGCTGCACGACGACTACATCGAGTCGCCGGAGTACATGGCGCTGCTGCGCGGTGCGCTGCGCTCGATGCGGCAGAGCCAGATCGACCTGCTGGTCGTCGGGCTTCCGGTGGCGCTGTTCGCGGTGAAGAAGGCGGCCCTGGAGCGGGTCATGACGGGCGAGCACGATGTCGGCGGCGGCAAGAAGGTCAGTGTGGTGCGTACGCTGGCCGTTGCCCAGCCTCAGGGCGCGCTGGCCTTCTACGCGCACGCCCACGGCAAGCTGGGCGAGATCGCCAAGGAGCGCAGCCTGATCATCGATCCGGGTGCGAGAACCTTCGACTGGCTCGTCGCCCAGGGCATGCGACTGGTGCAGAAGCAGAGCCACTCCGTGAATCGGGGTGTCGCAGACGTGCTGAAGCTGCTCGCCGCCGAGATCACCAAGGACATCGGCACGCCCTTCCGCGATCTGGACGCCATCGACATGGCGCTGCGGACCGGCAAGGCCCCGGTGATATTCCAGAAGCCCTACGACCTCAAGCGGCTGCTGCCGCTGGCCGAGAGCGTGACGGAGCAGGCCGTGTCGAGCATGAAGGAGTGGATCGAATCGCCGCACAGCCTGCAAAACATCATCCTCGTGGGCGGAGGCGCCTTCCTGTTCCGGAAGGCCGTGAAGTCGGCGTTTCCGCGCCACCGGATCCTCGAGATCAAGGAGCCTGTGTTCGCCAACGTGAGGGGGTTCCAGCTGGCCGGGATGACCTACGCGCGAACCGTGCTGGCGGCCGATCGCGACAGGTCGACCACGGCCGAGCGCGCTGCAGGAGATGCCATATGACCGGCCCCACCAATACCTCGGAGCCGCCGCGCATCCGGCTCGTGTTTCAGCTGGAGAGGGCGGAACTACCTCGTCTCTATGACGAGCTCGCACGGTTCCACAAGGGCGTGAAGCGTGTCGGCAGACTGCGCACGCTGGCCTACGAGGGACTGCTGGTCCAGCAGGGCGTCCTGAAGCTCCCTGGGCAGGCATCCAGCGATGCGCCCGGCACGATCGGCTTCGACGGCGACGGGGCGGAGGTCACGAACGGACTCTTCGAGCCAGCCGTAGATGCGCAGGGTGGGTCATGAGACGCCGCAGCAGGCGGGGCCCGGACCGCATCGTGACACGGGCTTCCGATCTGGCGCAGATGGGCAGGTGCGAGCGCCTGGTGGTTCTGGAGGCCATGCATGGCACGAAGAGGGACGCTGTCCAGGAGGCGGCGCGCAAAAGAGGTATCGCTGCCCACGCGCGCTTCGAGACCTTGGGACGACAGGCGGCTTCCGTGTCTGGCGGATGTGCGAGGCGCCAGGGCGATCGGTGCTTCATTGCAACGCTGGCGTTCGGGGACGCATGGCAGACCGATGTCCTGCGCGACTTCAGGGACGCGGTCCTGCGCCGGCGGCACTGGGGCCGGTGGCTGGTCGCGTCCTACTACCGCCACGGCCCCCGCATCTGCCGCGTGCTTCGACGAAGCCCGACGTTGCTGCGGATGACGCGGTGCATCCTGGGCTGGGCAGCGCATGGCTGGCTTCGATGGTAGGCGGGTCGCCGTCGATGAAGTTCGAATCGATGTCGCTATGGATGCCAGGGCTGGCCATCGCGCTGGCCGTCCTGGCCGTCCTGGGGCGGCTCCTGTGGCGTCGTCGCGCCCGCATGGCGGAGTGGCGCCAGCGACCGGATGCCCTGCGTGATGCTCAACTGCTCAGCGTGGAGGCGGAGTACCGGTCGAAGGGCGCGCGACCCATCGTGGCCAGGGTGGACAGAGCCTACCGCCTGCCGAGCGGTCGAGTGACGCTGATGGAGCTGAAGACGCGGTCGACGGTGGTGGTGCTGCCTTCGGATGTGATCCAGTTGTCGGCGCAACGCATCGCGCTGGAGGATGAGTTGGGGCTGCAAGTGACGGACGAGGCGTTCGTGCTGATCCCTGCCCGCGCCCCCGCGCCATTTGCCGTGCGATCAGTCCAATTGATGTCTCGCGCCGCGATCGACGCGCTCGTCGAGCGGCGTTGGCGACTGATGGATGGAGTGGAGGTTCCGCGCTGGCCCGAGAGAGAGAACGTCTGCCGCCGCTGTGGACAGAGGGCTGCTTGCCGTGGCGCCGGCGAGCGATTGGTGGGGGCAGTCCGAAGGCCGCAGAAGTTCTAGCGAGCGCTTCGGCTGTTTCGGGGCCTCCGGCAGGAAGGGCCCTTTGGGTCCATCCTGGGTGCTTCGAAGCTTCGTCCCGGCAGCTAGCGCGCGAGCAATCTCGTGATCGGGCCGTTGACCGCTGTAAACGCGCCAATGACACCATCGAACACGAAGTCAAGCGCTCTCCCATAGCCTTGGTTCACCGTGGCGGTGTCGAAGCCCAGTGCCTGCAGCGTCGCCAGGGCTCGACCGAACGACTCATGTGCATCGGCGATCCGCAGGTCGTTCGTGAGGAACAGCGGCGCCATGCGGTCGTTCCGGTTCGCCCAGGTCTCTGGCTCGGTTGTGCGGACGAACGCTTCAACTGCTTCCTGTTGCGCGTCCAAGTGCTCCACGATGTTGAGAAGACCCTGGAGCTGCTTGAGGCTGCCCAGATCCTTCACGCTCTGCGCCGGGCAGCCGGCCTTGCGCAACAGCTGGCGCATGAAGCCGTCCGGCACTCGCTGCCAGAGTTCGTGCAGGCCCTTGCATCGCGCAAGGAAGGCCTGCTGTGTCATGTTCAACGGCGCCACCTGCGCCAGCCGGGAAAGCTGTGGGTAGCTGGTCCACCAGTTGGCTTCGATCTCGGCGCGCGAGAACCCGACCAGTTCGGCTGGCTCTCTCGGGATTCCAACGGCCTCGCTGAGCCTGGAGAGGTTGTCGCCGAAATCGAGGATCTGGTCCAGCAGGCGCATCGTCTTGGAAACGACGTGCTCCTCATGGAGGTCCGTACCGGCAACGCGCCCCTCGTCCACGACGAAACGATGGGCATGGACGATTTCCCGATCGGGCTTGGGCTTGTAGAGTTCCCGAATGGGAACTTGGATGAGATTGCGACCGACGCGCACGCAATCCGAGAACGCCCACTGACCTCGGTAGGAGGGATTCGTGCCGCCGTGGCGGCTGGGCATGCTTTCGTAGAACGAGCTCTGCTCATACCGCTCGAGGAACCGGTCATCGAGGTAGATCCGGCCGCCGTGGAGTTGGGCGTTCGCACGTGCGCGTGTCATCGGGCCGTCGAGGCCCGGCCACTGGAGGCCTTCGGCTGTCTGCTCCGGGCAAAGCTCGCAACTCACCGCCGCGACGGTGGCCCAGACCTGAAGGAGCAGACCATGCTCGTCCTTTCGGATGTCACCATCGCACCAGTTGCCTTCGCTCTTCAGGTCGAGGTGGTCCTGGCCTGCCATCAACGCGAGAAGCTCGGGCGTGTCTGGCAGCAGCGCTGAGTAGTAGAAGGAACGGATGCCGACTGCGCCCCGCATCCACAGGTACTTGCGGAGGTACTCGTTGGACATCCGCCAGCAGACGTTGCGCGAGACCTCCCAGTGGTAGTTGGCCGAGACCTCGCCTTCTGCAACTCCGAACTCTGGAAGACCGAGGTCGTCATAGACCAGGCGCTGCTCGTCGTTCCCGAGGCATGTAGCGGTGAGGCCGAGGGCCATCCAGACCTTCTCGGCCAGGCTGTAGGTATAGAAGGAGCCGTCACCCCAGGAGGCCACGATGTAGTCGTAGCCGGACACGGAAGGTGCGAACTCGGCACAGTTCCCCTTCTCGCGTAGCGAGGGCACCGAGTACGACACGACGCCATTGCTGCCGGCCTCAAGCACCTCGAGGTTGTCGACATCGTCTTCCGGCACCGCGGCCATGACAAGGTGCACCACCTCATCGCGCTTTCCGCTCACGTCCTTCTCTTCGGACAAGGCGCTGACCTCGACGCGCTCCTGCGGGTCAAGGCCGATCGGGGAGAGCAAGCGGCGCAGCTTCTCCGGCAGGAGATGGTGCGGAACAGGGAATGTGGCCAGGTAGTCGATCGGCATGATCGAGTGTAAGCAGCCATAGGCGGCCGGTTGAGGTGCGACCGGATCGCTGAAGCTCGTGCTGCCCAGCGCGCCGGGCCACCACCCAGCTGATCGGTCAGGCCGATGTCGCGGGACCGGGTCTCGGCCGCTTTGGCGCCGGTCTCAGAGGGATCATCGTTTCCAGCCCGGCCTATTCGGTCGGCGGAGATGCCGGTGCCGCGCTGACTGCGGGACCGACGCGAAGCTGATCCAGGACCGCTTGCAGGCGTGCCAAGAGGTCGTCGTAGGTCACGATGTCGACGACGCCCTTGGAGTCGCGACGCAGCACTTCAAACTCGCGCCGCTGAGCATCGGACAGCGCGTTGCTGCGCCCCGTGATCACGATGCCAGTGGGGTTGATGATGCGGATCTTGAAGCCCGCAGGCAGCTGAGGTCCCAGCAATTGGGTGAGATAGGTCTCGCCAGTCGGCCCCCATCGGTTCAGGTGCCTGAGGTAGTGCGTGACCTGGCCCATGGCACCGATCAGATCGCGCATTGGGAGGTGGTGGTCGCGGTAGCGAGCCGGCAGCATGATGGGTTTGCCCATCGGCTTCTTGATCTCGATGACGTCGACGTTGCCGGACGCATCGACCAGGAGGATGTCGATGCGCCGCCAGGTGGCGGCATCGGCGTCCCAGAGCCTGACCTCGGTAAAGGCCTTGATGTACCTGGGATGCAGCAGCAGGATGATCTCCACGATCTCCAGTTGCCACTGCGCCTCCGATGGCCCTGCCTCGTTGGCCAGCATGGCCTGCAGCCGTTGCAACGCCGAGGCGTACTTGGCGACATCGAACTGACGAAAGGGTGCTTCGAGGTCGGGGGCGATCGCCGTCGTCCGCCTGTCGACGTACGCATTCAGCAGCGCTTCAGCGTCGACCGCTGGCTCGGTGTACTGGCGAACCACGGTGCCGACCCGCGCCTGGACATAGCGGCGCAGTTCGTGCGGCGTGGGGAACTGGCTGATCAGCCGCTCGTACTCCTGGATCGGGATGGCGTCCGGTTCTGGTCCGCCGATGACGATGCGCTCGAGACCGAGGCTTTCGACGACGCCGAGGATGGACACCTTGCGTTCGGCGCTGAACCATTTCCAGTCGGGCCGCGCATCCCGGTGCAGAAGGACCGGCGTCTCGAATCCGAGGACTTCCGGCTTGAACCGGAAGTACTCGCCGTCAGCAATGGCGACGGCAAACACCAAGCGATCGTCGTCGACCCACGGGATCTCGTCATCGTCGTCCCCGCTGGGCGCCGCTTCTCCGGCTTCGTCGACAAGCTCCCGCGGCGTGAGGTGGAAGGTACCTTTCACCACCAGTCCATCGCCGCGCTCGAACCTCTCGCGGACCCAGCGGGTGTCATCGCGCGGTCGGTAGACGAGGCGAAGCTCGTTGGCTGAGATCTCGAACTCAACGGCGGGTTTGGTCATGATCGTTCCTCGACGGCCGGACCTCCATCGCGGCCGACAGGCTGTTGATCAACCGCGGGTGGGATGAAATGCGCGTTGCCGGGCGGTTGGGCGGTAGCGGCCGGCGTACGTGGCCGGCTGCTCAAGGCCCGGCAGCCGCGTTGGCTCTTGATGCCACTTCCTCGCAGGCCGCCATGAGATCCTGGAAGGGCAGCGCATCGCCCACCATCACCTGGTCCTCGAGCATGCTGGCGTAGTCTGCCGCCAGTGCTTCGCGCGCAGCTCCCTCGGGCACCAGCTGCAATGAGCCGGCGACGGCAGCAAGGTAGTCAACCGGACGGCCGGTAGCGTCCTTCTCGCTGAAGAAGTGCGACTTGTGTTCGGCCACGGCACGCGCGACTTCGCGGTCCTTGACGGCGGTGTCGAAGTGAGAGCTTCGCATGATGGCCGCCAGGTCATGCCAGTGCCTCGCATACCGCTCGCCACGGATCCGGCCTTGGGCGCAGTAGACGTGCGCGGCAGTTGCCTTCTCCCAGAAGGTCCGCGTGACGCTCATCACCATGGGCGACGCCACCGGAAACGACACGCCCTCGACCTGACCCTCGATATCGCACGTCACCGGCCTGATCGAGTGCGGCTCGCCCGTCGCCCGGCCGCCGAACTCCATGGTGACGACGGGTGCGACGTACCCGGTTCCTCGCTTGACTGCCGGGTAGTGCAGCAGCAGCTTGTCCTTGTCTGCGCCGGAGAGTTCCAGCTTCGCACCCAAGCTTGCCTGGTCGAGTGCTGCCTGAATGACAGGCTGCACTGTGCGAGCGATCCACTCGGGGAGGCGGTCGCGAACGGCCCTCGTCCACTTGCTGGCCTGGCTGCGGCTTGTCGGCAGGAACTCTTCGCCTCCTGTCAGGTCGGCGATCAGCCTGCGGATGTCGTAGGTCAGGTCGAGGTCTTCCGAGAACCGGTCGATGATCCGATACGCCTTGGAGAGCGAAGTGCCGCCCTTGAACGTCAGGTCAGCGCCGACCGGGGATCCGAACAGGGCGCCCAACGTCCACACGACCCAGACGTCCTTCTCCAACAGATGGGCTGGGCGGCCGGTGCGCTCCCGGCCTAGTTCGAGGACTTCGGCCCGGTCCTCGTCGCTCAGATAGAAGTAGGGCTCAGCCACGGATCTCTTGTTCAACGATCGCTTCGCCGATCGCCCTGGCCATCCAGGAGGGAAGGCCGGCGCGGCCTGCCGTCAGCGCCTGCCATTCCGTGGATGGCAGTGTTCGCCGCAAGGCGGCCAGCGACTCGCGCACATGCGTCGGCCCCATCCAGGCCAGCGCTCGAACTGCGGTACCGGCCTGGCCGCCGCCCAGCGCCAGCATCCAGCGAGGGGCGTGCTTGACGGTCACCTCGTAGCGGCCCAGGCTGAGCTTGCGGCTTCGCCCCGACGTCAGATAGACCTCGCGGATCGGCACCTGCTGTGTGAGGCCGAGCGCATTGGCTGCGTTGGCGCCGTGCGGCGCCACCACCTCGCCACTTTGCACGGCCAGAGACTGGACGACCTTCTCAGGCGCCGGCGCGCGTGTTCCGAATCGGCTCGAAACCGGCGTGACATAGATGCCTCGGCCCACCCGAAGCAACTTGCCTTCCTTGGTGAGCCTCGAGAACGCCTGATCCACCGCGGCTCGGCTCCCGAGGTGCAGGAACTCCTTGGGCGACACCAGCCCGCCCTCGGGCAGGGACTTGGCATGCGAAAGGATGGAGCGGGGGATCGTGCTCATGGCTGCACCGTTGAGGTCAGAATGGTACTAGAGTTTCTGACATGGTGCCTCGGCAACGGCTTGGCAGGGAGAGGGTAGGTTGACGAACGGCGGAATTCGCACCAAACTTCGGTTGACGATTTTTCGGATTTGCACAAATGACCCTGCCGCTGCCCGCCGTCTTCAATCCCGCGCTGTCTTCTGACCGACTCCAAGAGGTCGCGACGTGGCTGCTCGACGAGCTTTATGCGACCGAGGACGATCTGTCTCGCTCGACCGACAACGGCTACACGCGGGGCTGCACGACATTCGGGCGCCAGCGCAGCCGCATCGTGGCCGAGGCTGCGTCCGGCAAGCACGCCTGGCTTGGACTTCCCAATGGCAACAACGACGTCGTCTTCACGATCGGCGGCGTGCCCTGCCGCTTCAGCAATGACGATCCGGCCAACCCGTCCAAGGACGCGGTACTCACCGCGAACCGCTACCAGACGGAGTTCCTCGAGTTCGCCAGCCCGGGTGAGCCCGGCCGGTTCTGCTTCATCATCGATCGCGGCCAGGACGGCGCATCCGAGCCGCGCGTCGAGTTCCTGGGATTCACCCCGAGTGGCGAAGTCGCCTGCCGCTGGGTGTCCGATGCGGTGCGCGTGCTGCGGGTGGAAGGCGATCAGCCTCTGGCGCCTACGGTGCCTGTCGGCAAGCCGCAGATCGGGCCCAAGCGCCGGGACGAAGGGGACGCCGCCGCAGAAGCAGTTCGATGAACACCGGGTTCATCGGGAGCAATCTGCGACTGGCCCGCCTGTTCCACGACATGTCGCTCACCGAGTTGGGCGACAAGGTTGGCGTCTCCAAGCAGTTCCTGAGCCGCATCGAGACCGGGGCCGAGCCCGCCTCGGGGCAACTCCAGGCCGGTCTGGCTCAGGAACTGCAGGTTCTGCCGGAGTTCTTCCACGGCGTCGACACCCACCCGATCGCTGACGAGCAGTGCCACTTCCGCCGGCAGCTCACGACCAAGGTCGCGTTGCGCCAGGTCGCCCGTGCCCGTGGGGAGATGCTCAAGCGCCTGATCGGCGTGCTCGATGAGCATGTCGAGTTGCCGTCGTATCAGGTGAAGGAGGCTGACGCGGAGACGACCGAGGCCATCGAGCGTGCTGCCGAGATCTTCCGGTCGCTGTTCGGTCTGGGCATGGGGCCGCTGAGCAGCGTGACCCGGATCGCCGAGAACGCGGGGGCCGTCGTGATGCGCGTGAGCGGACTGGCCCCTGAGATCGATGCGATCTCCTTTGCCACCAAGCGGCCCCTGATCGCCTTGAACGGCGACGGTCGGTCTGCCTGTCGCGAGCGCTTCGGGATCGCCCATGAACTCGGACACTTCTCCCTGCACATTGGCGTCCTCACCGGTGATCGCCTGACCGAGACGCAGGCCAACCGATTCGCGAGTGCGCTGCTGCTGCCGCGCAGCACGTTTGCCACCGAGTGCCGGCTGGCACTTCGAGGCACGCGCCTGAACTGGGCGGGACTGTCGGAGCTGAAGATGCGCTGGGGGGTGTCCAAGGCCGCGATCACCTTTCGGGCCCGCCAGCTTGGCCTGTTCACGGAGGAACAGGCCCGGGCGGGCTACGTCGGCCTGAACCGGCATGGCGAAGCCCTGCGCGAGAGCGAGGATCACCTGATCCCGCGCGAGGAGCCCGAAGTGATCGTCGAGAGCCTGAAGGTCATGAGGGAGCACTTCGGTGTGCCCGAAGCGGCTGTAGCGCGCGAGATGCGGGTGCAGCCCCAACTTCTGCAGACGCTGCTGGGTCGCTCTGATGCAGAGACATCGGCCAATGTCGTCCGGCTCGCGTCTCCCAGGTCGGCGGCCTGAAGGTCATCGCTGCCAGCGTCGTCGCGGGCTCGACGGGGCGTTGCCGATGATCGGCAGTATGGACACAATCAGGCTGTTGATGGTCTCAAGACATCCCGGTCAGGGTAGGGGAACAGGTGGGGGAACTGATCAATTGCTCCCGCCGCGTTTCCAAATGAGATCAACAGCTTAGGTCGCCGTTTTGTATCCCATCAGCCACCCCAAGTAACACCGGGCACAGCCCTTTCAGCGGCCCCTCATCGCAAGGTGAGGGGCCGTTGTCGTTGGGGCTCGGTCGCGGAGCGAATGATCTGGCTCGGCGCTGTTCAAGGTTCGTCGAAACGACGCCATCCTGGTGGGGCTTTCGCCATCAGCCCGGGACCGACCGGAGGGTTCAGACTGTGGGCTGCCGCGCAGCTGAATCTGGCCCCCGCAGCGCACGGCCGGGCCCCCCTCAGACGCGCAGCACCTGCCCGTTGATCCCGCTCAGCAGGCAGCGCAGATAGGCCAGCGCCACGCGGCGCCCGCTGACGAGCTCGAAGCCAGGGAATGCGGCGCAAGCGGCGGTCGGTGTGCCCTCCACCAGGCTGGGGCTGACGACGTTCAATCGCCACCCCTGCGGCAGCTCGGTGGCCGCGGCGCGAGCCCAGCTCTCCAGCGCGCCGTTCACCAGGCTCATGCCGGCGCCGCCGAGCACGGGTTCGGTGCTGGCGGTGCCGGAGGTCCGCGTGATCGAGCCGCCGGGGCGCAGCACTTCGCGCGCTGCCAGCGCCAGGTTCACCTGCCCCATCAGCTTGTCGTGCAGGCCCAGGCCGTACACCGAGTCGTCCAAAGCGGCAGGCATGGCCTGCGCCAGCGCACCGAAACGGGCACGTCCTGCGGTCGAGATCACCGCATCGATTGGCCCCAACGCGCGCACAGCCCGAACCAGTGCGGTGCTGTCGCTCAGGTCCAACTGCACATGGGTCCGGCCCCTGCGGCACTTCCAGGCCGGCAGGGATGACGGCGTGGCTGTCTCGCAGTGCTTCGTGGACGCAGCGGCCGATCACGCCACCCGCGCCGACGAGCAGGATGCGCAGGCGCTGCACGCTGGAGGACGCCATCGGCGATGCGGCCGTCTATGCACTCAACACGCCGGCGCTATGGTCAGCGGCACCTCGGTTCGACGCCAAGCTCACGCGTGAGTACATCGACCCGCGTGACGCCGGCAACTACGATCGCTATTTCATCCAGAACCGGCTGCCGGTGGTGTGGTTTGGCGAACCATCGGTGATGGACCGGCGGCTGGTCGCGCAGTCGGGGCTGTTCGTGGTGCCCGGTCGCATCGACGTGCCGCTGGACAATGCGCTGTCGGGCTACGACTCGGATGCCACGCTGCTGGTCAAATACGTGCTGCCGCAGACCATGCGCGCGCAGGCGATGCAGCACCTGTACCGTATGAACGTGACCAACGCCTCGCTGTTTCCCGACCTGGAAGGGCTCGCGCGCTCCACCGCCTACGAACTCGAGGTAGTGTGAGAGCGGCTGCTGGACGATGTACCAGGCGTCTCGCCGACCGTGAAGGAGTGGTGGCGCAAGGTGCGGCTCACCTCAACGGTGTGGGCACGGTCCGTTGATTTCGCAAGGTCTGCGATGGTCGTTCCGAGAAGTGATCGCGGTATTCCTTTGAAAACCGGCCGAGGTGGAAAAAGCCCCAGCGCGTGGCGACCTCGGTGATCGATGTCTGTGCATCGCCGCGCAGCAACTCGCGGCGCACCGCAGCCAATCGTCTGAGCATCAGGTAGCGCCGAGGGCTCAGGCCGAAGGTCTCGCGAAACGCACGTTCCAGCCGCGACAGGCTGGTGCATGCGGCCTCGCAAAGGTCGTCGATTCGCACCGACGGTTCGGCACAGGCGTCAAGATAGGCCTCCGCACGCCGAATCACCCGCCAGCGCTCGCCCGGGCTCAAGGCAGCTCCGGCGTCGCTGGCACCACCGCGCCGCGCGAGTTCGCCGATCAGTGACGCCAGCAATTCGTCATGCGCGATGGTGATGGTGGCGACGTCGAAACCGGCGGGTTGCGCTTGCGGCGAAAGTACTGGGGCCAGATCGAACAGCGTCTGCATCAACCCCGCGTCGAAGACCCCGGCCATGCGCCGAGCGCTGCCTTCGAGGCAGCGGCTGAGCACTAGGCCTGCCGCTTCGATACGCCCGCGCGGCACTTGCACCGACAGCCACTGCGCCTGCGGCGGCAGCGCGATCAGCAGCTCACCGCCCTCAGGGAAAACAATCATGTCGCCGTTGACCGCGCTCTGTCCATGGACACGCCAGTCGCCGCTCCCTCCCAGCCCCAGCGTGAACGAGACCATGTCGCGGCTGAGATCACCGCGCGCCAGCACCGACAGCGCGTAACTGCCCCAGTCGACACGGCTGGCTGCGGTCGATGTGTGGGCGATGCGGCCACGAAAGATCCCACGCTCGATCTGCACATGCTCGAGTACGCCGTCCTGCACCGCCATGGCCATGACCTCTGGATCAAAGTCCAGCATCACGGTCTCGCGCGAAGGCGGAGCCGGTCTGGGTTGGACTGGGACGGGAAGGGACATGGGTGCTGGGATGGAGCGGGCGTGAAGGCGGCTGCAGATTCCACTCCAGTCAGCCCGATCGCGCAATGTGACATTCCCGATGCATGCCGCAGGCCGCCGGCCGCAGACAGCCGGAAACCGGATAGCGGTCGCGGCCACGGAGCGCTACGTTCGGCGTTCCCGAGCCACACCGCCCGAGCCACGCCCATGCCACAGCTGTCCGTCATTGATCTGGCCATGTTCTTGCTGGAAACGCCCGTGCGACCATTCAACATCGGCCCGCTGGTTCTGCTTCGTCCGCCCAAGGGCGCCCGGCGCTTCGCTGACCGCCTGCTGGAGCGCATGTTGAAACAGGAGGCGGGCCCCCCATTCAACCACCGGCTGCAACTCTCGCTGACCCGGATACCCAGCGTCGAGCCCATGTCGGGCGCCGACCTGGCCAAGCATGTCCACCGCATCACGCTGGGCGGCGGCGGGTCGATGGACGAGCTGATCGCCAAGGTCTGCGAACTGCACGAAGCGCTGCTGCCGCGCGAGGGGCTGCTGTGGCAGTTCTATGTCATCGACGGTTTGGCCGACGGCCGCGTAGCGCTCTACGGCAAGGTGCACCACGGCATCATCGACGGGCGCAGCTTCGTGCAGGCGGTGACGCAGTGGTTCTCCAGCGACCCGAAGGACAGGACGGTGCGCGCCATGTGGCAGGGTCTGCCCCCATCGGGTAGCGCGCGCCGAACCGCCGGCCACGGCACGGGCCGCTCCAACCCGACTGCCGTCGGCGCCATGCGCGACTTGTTGAAGAAGGCCGCTGGTGTGGGCGGCTCCACACTCGGGCTGTACCGCATGCTCGCCGCGCAGGGGCGCCGGCGCCTGGGCTTGGGCGGCGAAGCGCTGGACCTGCCTTTCCTGGACATCCCCGACGTGCTCAGCAGCGTGGCCAGCCCCAAGCGCAACTACGCTTTCACGACGCTGCCCCTGGGCGAAGTCAAGGCGCTGGGCAAGGCCGCTGACGCCACGGTCAATGACATCCTGCTGGCGGTGCTGGACGGGGCGCTCACCCAGCATCTGTCTGCTCAGTTGCAGCTGTCAAACAAGCCGCTCGTGGTGGACATGCCGGTGGCCCTGACCGGCGCCAGCGGCGGCAACCAGATCGCGGTGCTGCAACTGGCCATGGGCAGGCCCGGCTCGACACCGCGGCAGCGGCTGGCGGCCATCCGCAAGGAGACGGCCCGCGTGAAGGCCGCCGTCAAGGACAACAGCAGCGAGACGGTGATGCTCTACACCACGGTCGTTCATGCCCTGCCCACGCTGCTCGAGCGCGTGGGCCTCAAACGGCCGCTGCGGGTGTCGAACCTGCTGTTCTCCAATCCGTTCGGGCTGGCCGGGCGCTGCTACCTGATGGGGGCTGAAGTCGAGTTGGCGCTGCCGATGTCGGTGGTGGCCGCGGGCCAAATGCTCAACATCACGGTTGTCACCCTGGCCGACCGCCTGCAGATCGGCCTGCTGGGCATTCCTGGCGCCATCGATCACATCAACCGACTGGCAACGCACATCGACGCGGCCTACCAGGAGTTGAAGGCCGACTTGGCCGCCACCGAAGAAGTTCCCGCGGCGAGCACCCGGCGGGCGTCCAAGCCTCGCCGCACGACCCGCAAGGCAGTGGTCTGAGCAGGCTTCACGACGACCCGGGCCAGCGGCGGGGCCGTCGTCCGACCTGGCACCCGGGGCCGGGCGCGACTTGACGGAAAACGGATAGTCACAGTGCCTCGTGCTGCCTACAGTGCACCGTAAGCTTGAACGCGGTGCCGCCGCGCGACCGACTTGGGACGAACATGACACAACGACACTGGCTCGCCAGCTACGGCAGCATCCCGCACGACATCAACGCCGACGCGTACTGCTCGGTGGTCGACCTGGTGGACCAGGCCATGAAGCGCCATGCCCACAGGCCGGCCATGCGCTGTGCGGGCCAGACGCTGAGTTATGCCGACCTCGACCGTCTGTCGCGCGACTTCGCCGCCTACCTGCAAGGCCCGCTGGGCGTGAAGAAGGGCGATCGCATTGCGGTGATGATGCCCAACCTGCTGGCCTTCCCAATCGCCTTCCTCGGCATTGCCCGCGCCGGCGCCGTGCAGGTCAACGTCAACCCGCTGTACACCCCGCGTGAGCTCGAACACCAGCTCAACGATGCGGGCGTGCAGACCATCGTCGTCTACGGTGGCGTCTCGGCCATGGTGGCCGAGGTCATGTCCAGGACCGGCCTGAAGACGGTGGTCACGGTGGGTGTGGGCGACGGCAGCGGCAAGGTGCTGCCCAGCCCGCCGGTCGATGCGCGGCTGAAGGGAGCCACCGCGTTCACCGATGCGCTGGCGCAAGGCGCCCCGCTGTCGTTCACACCGGTGGACCTGAAAGGCGACGACCTGGTGTTCCTGCAGTACACCGGCGGCACCACGGGTTTGTCCAAAGGCGCGGCGCTGTCGCACCGCAACCTGATCGCCAACACCGAGCAGTTCAAGGCCTTCATGCCCGAGGCGCTGCGACCCGGCGAAGAGGTCATCGTGACGGCGATTCCGCTGTACCACATCTTCGCGCTGATGGTGAACTTCATCACCTACTTCTCGGTCGGCGCCGACAACTGGCTGGTGCCCAACCCGCGTGACATCGACAGTTTTCTGGCCACCGTGAAAGCGGCACGGCCAACCATCTTCATGGGCGTCAACACGCTGTATGCGGGCCTGGTGATGCACCCGGGCAGCAAGGACGTGGACTGGTCGCGCCTGCGGCTGGCCGGCGGTGGCGGCGCGGCCGTGATCGGCACGGTGTCCGACAAGTGGCAAGCCTTGACCGGCAGCTTCATCCGCGAGGGCTACGGCCTGTCCGAGACCTCGCCGGTCGTGAGCTTCAACCCGGCGCAGGTGAAGGCCTTCACCGGCACCACGGGCCTGCCGCTGCCGTCCACCGACGTCAAGCTGCTCGACGACGAAGGCCGTGAAGTCGGCGTCGGCGAATCCGGCGAGATCTGCGTCAAGGGCCCGCAGGTGATGCGCGGCTACTGGAATCAGCCCGAGGCCAATGCCGCGGCGTTCACGGCCGATGGCTATTTCCGCACCGGCGACATCGGCAGCTTCGACGCGCAGGGCTTTCTGAAAATCGTCGACCGCAAGAAGGACATGATCATCGTCTCGGGCTTCAACGTCTACCCCAACGAGATCGAGGCCGTGGTCACTGGCTGCCCGGGCGTGGCCGAGTGCGCCTGCGTCGGTGCGCCCGACGAGAAGTCGGGCGAGGCCGTGAAGCTCTTTGTCGTGAAGGCGCCCGCCTCAGCGCTGACTGAGGCCGATGTCATTGCCTACTGCCGCCAGCAGTTGACCGGCTACAAGGTGCCCAAGTTCGTGCGCCTGGTCGATGCGCTGCCCAAGTCGACGGTGGGCAAGATCCTGCGCCGCGAACTGCGCGACGTGGCCTGAAGACAAGGAGTCCCATCATGGTTGAGAAGAGGATCCCGGCCACGGTCGACAAGGCCTACGCATTGCTGATCGACCCGAAGTGGCTCGAAGCCCGTTGCCTGGCGCTGGGGGAGCTCACGGCGAGCTGCAAGACCAAGAAATCACCTGGCGTGGTGGTGTCGATGAAACGCCGGGTCAGGCGTGAACTCAACGCGATCATCTCGAAGGTGCTGAACCCCGAAAGCGACTTCGAGCTGGAAGAGCAGTGGTCGGCCGAAGGCAAGGGCTACAAGGGCAGTTTGACACTGCAGATCGTCGGCAAGCCGATCACCGTGACGGGCGACTTCGAGCTGCTGCCCGACGGCAAAGGCAGCATCTACCGCATCCAGCATCAAGCCAAGGTCAAGGTACCTTTGATCGGCGGTGTGGTCGAGAAGTTCGTGCTCGGCCAGACCGAGCAGGGCTGCGCCAACGAACTGGACTACCTGGCGGACTTCGTGAAGAAGAACAAGTGAAACCGCAGCCCTGCACCATGGACGAAGGCGACTTCGACTTCGACTGGCTGGTGATCGGATCCGGCTTCGGTGGCAGTGTCTCGGCGCTGCGCCTGACCGAGAAGGGCTACCGCGTCGCCGTGCTCGAATGCGGGCGCCGCTACCGCGACGAGGACTTCGCCGAGTCGACCTGGCAGCTCGGCCGCTTCCTCTGGGCGCCGCTGCTCGGCCTGAAGGGCATCCTGCGCCTGGCGCCGTTCAAGGATGTGTTCGCAGCCAGCGGCGCGGGTGTGGGTGGCGGCAGCATCGTCTACGCCAACACCCTGTACCGGGCCAAGCCGGCGTTCTTCAGCAGCGCGCAGTGGGGCGCGCTGGCGCCATGGGACCAGGTGCTGCAGCCGCACTACGACACCGCCGAGCGCATGCTGGGCGTGCAGACCGTGCCTTTTGACTCGGCCGCGCAGCAATTGATTCGCGAGATGGCGCGTCACTTCCGCACCGAAGATTCGTTCACCCGCACGCCCTGTGGCGTGTACTTCGGCGAGCCAGGCAAAACGGTGGCCGACCCTTACTTCGGCGGCGACGGCCCCGCGCGCACCGGCTGCACACGCTGCGGCGCCTGCATGGTGGGCTGCCGCGTTGGCGCCAAGAACACGCTGCTCAAAAACTACCTCTGGTTCGCCGAGAAGTGCGGCGTGCAGATCCTGCCCGAGCACCAGGTCAGCGGCGTGGCGCCGCTGGGTGCAGCCGACGGCAGCGACGGCTACCGCGTCACGACCCAGCGCCCCGGCGCCTGGTTCGCCAAAGGGACCAGGACCTTCACCGCGCGAGGCGTGGTCTTCGCGGCCGGATCGCTGGGCACCAACCTGCTGCTGGCCAACTGCAAGCATGGCGGCTCGCTGCCGCGCATCAGCGACCGCCTGGGAGATCTGGTGCGCACCAACAGCGAGTCGATCCTGACGGTGCGCCTGCCTGAGGACCGCAAGACCTGGAATGACGTGGCCATCAGCTGCAGCATCCACGTTGACCACGACACCCACATCGAGTTCGTCAACTACGGCCGCAACGCTGACTTCATGTCGCTGCTGTACACCGTGCTGGTCGGCAAGGGCAGTCGGCTGACGCGGCCGCTGCTGTGGTTGGGCAGCATCGCGCGCCACCCGCTGCAATGGTTGAAGACGCTGTGGCCGGCCGGCTGGAGCCAGCGCATGGTGATGCTGCTGGTGATGCAGGCGCTGGACAACGCCATCGCGCTGCGCGCGCGCAAGCGCTGGTTCGGCCGCGGCTACCGGCTCAGCACGGAGCAGGACCGCGACAAGCCCAACCCGACCTTCATAGCCGCCGGAAACGCCGCCGCGGCCTGGCTGGCCGGGCACACGGGTGGCATCGCGCAGAGCAACGTGCTCGAGGCCTTGGGCAACGTGCCGACCACGGCGCACCTGCTGGGCGGCGCGGTGATCGGCGCCGACGCCAGCTGTGGCGTGATCGATCAGCACCTGCGCGTCTTCGGCTACCGCAACCTGCTGGTCTGCGATGGTGCCGCGATGCCAGCCAACCCCGGTGTCAACCCTTCGCTGACAATCACCGCGTTGGCCGAACACGCGATGTCGACGATCGCCCCGGCCGCACGGGCCACGCCAGCCTGCGCCGGCGCCGAATCCGTTGGGGCCACGGCATGAGCACCTCGCCGAAACCGCACGAATTGCCCGTTCAGTCTGGCGACGACGAGTTCGCGCGCATGCGGCGACTGTTCCTGCGTCAGCGGCAAGCGTTCGAGGCCGCGCCCTATCCCGAGCTGGCGCTGCGCAAGGCCAAGCTGCGCAAGCTGATCGATGCGCTGCGCCGGTACCAGGACGACATCGTCGTGGCGGTGAATGCCGACTTCGGCGTGCGCGCCGGTGCCGAGACCAAGCTGGTCGAGGTGATGGGGCCGATCCTCGAGGCACGGCATGCGCTGTCGCACATGGGCCGCTGGATGAAGCCGCGGCGTCGCAGCACCGAGTTGCTGTTCCTGACCAACCGTGCTTGGGTCGCCTACCAGCCCAAGGGCGTGGTCGGCATCATCGGCACCTGGAATTTCCCGCTGTACCTGACCCTGGGCCCGCTGGTGGCGGCGCTGGCCGCGGGCAACCGCGCCATGATCAAGATATCAGAGTTCTCGCCGCGCTGCACGGCGCTGCTGACTTCGATGCTGGCCGAGTGCTTTGATGAAGACGAGGTCGCGGTGTGCGGTGGCGACATCGGCGCGGCCCAGGCCTTCAATGCCCTGCCGTTCAACCACCTGGTGTTCACGGGCTCGCCTCGTGTGGGTCGCCAAGTGATGCGGGCTGCGGCCGAGCACCTCACACCGGTAACGCTGGAGCTGGGTGGCAAGTCGCCCGCCATCGTCGGCCCCGATGCCGACCTGCGTGAGTCGGCCCTGCGCATCGCCCATGGCAAGGCCTTCAATGCTGGGCAGATTTGCGTCGCACCCGACTACGCGCTGGTGCCGCGCGGCAAGGCCGAAGCCTTCGCGGCTGCCGTGGCCGATGCCTTCACCCGGCTCTACCCCACGGTGAGTGGCAACGCCGAGTACACCAGCATCATCACCGAGCGCCATGCCGTGCGCTTGCGCGAACTGCTGGCCGATGCGCAGGCCAAAGGGGCGACATTGCTGCGCTGCGGCGCCGACGCTGGCAGCGGCCGGCAGATGCCGCTGACCGTGGTCACGCGCGTCGAAGAGCGCATGCAATTGATGCAGGAGGAGCTCTTCGGGCCGATCCTGCCGGTGCTCGAATACGACAGTCTGGACGACGCGATGGCGCTGGTGCGGCGCGGCGAGCGGCCGCTGTCGCTGTATGGCCTGGGCCTGAGCGCTGCTGACCAGGCGCGTGTGCTCAAGGAAACACATGCCGGCGGCGTGACCTTCAACGACTGGGGCTGGCATGTCTTCCAGCACGACCTGCCTTTCGGCGGCATCGGCAATTCGGGCATGGGCACCTACCACGGCGAGGAAGGCTTTCGCGAGCTCTCGCATGCGAAGGGCGTGTTCAAAAGGCACCGCTGGTTCCCCGTCGGGCTCTTCTATCCCCCCTACGGCAACCTCGTGCAACGCTTGGCGATGAAATTCTTCATCGGCAGTGCACCGACACCAACCCGGCCGCCTCGCTGAAGCGGGCAACCGGCCCGAGCGATAACCACGAATCTCGAGGAGACGATGATGATGAAGACAACACACCGCCCCGCGGCGATCGCGTTGCTGGCCGTCGCGGCCCTGCTGGCATCCTGCGGCAAGAATCCTGGTGTTGGCGGCGCGGCTGGCGACGCCATGCCGGCCACCGTGCAGGCCAATGAGCAGGTGGCGCGGGAACTTCGGCTCGACGAACCGCAGGGCTTCGAGGACGCCCGGCGCGGCTTCATCGCCAGACCCGAGGGCAAGATCCTCGCCGTCGACGGCAGCACCGTGCTGATCGACTTCGACGCCTTCAAGTTCGTTGACGGCAAGGCGCCGGCCACCGTCAACCCGAGCCTGTGGCGCCACGCGATGCTGAACGCGCAGGCGGGGCTGTTCAAGGTCACCGACGGAATTTGGCAGGTGCGCGGCTTCGACATCGCCAACATGACGCTGATCGAAGGCAAGACCGGCTTCATCGTCGTGGACACACTGACCGCGCGCGAGAGCGCCGCGGCGGCGCTGGCCTTTGCGCGCAAGCACCTGGGCAACAAGCCGGTCTCGGCCATCGTCTTCACGCACAGTCACGCCGACCACTTCGGTGGCGCGCTCGGAGTGGCCACGGCCAAGGAGGTGGCCGAGCGCAAGATCCCGGTGGTGGCGCCCGAGGGCTTCATGGCCGAGGCTACGAGCGAGAACATCCTGGTCGGTACCGCCATGGCCCGGCGGTCGATGTACCAGTTCGGCAAGAACCTCGTGCCATCGGCCAAGGGCATCGTCGACACGGGTCTCGGCAAGAACGTGGCCTATGGTGCCATCGGCATTCTGGCGCCCACGCAGCTGATCACGCAACCCACGCAGGAACTGATGCTGGACGGCGTGCGCTTTGTCTTCCACAACGTGCCGGGTGCCGAAGCGCCGGCCGAGCTCACCTTCTCCATCCCCGAGAAGAAGGCCTACTGCGGCGCGGAGAATCTCGCGCAGACCATGCACAACCTGCTGCCGGTGCGCGGCGCCAAGGTGCGCGACGCGCTGCGCTGGGCCGAATACATGCAGCAGGCGCTGGACCAGCTGGGCGACACCGAGGTCTACTTCGGCCAGCACCACTGGCCGATCTGGGGCAACGTGCGCATTGCCGATTTCATCACCAAGCATCGCGACATCTACAAGTACACGCACGACCAGACGCTGCGCCTGGCCAACGCCGGCCACACGCCGCGCGAGATCGCCGAGATGGTCAAACTGCCGAAGTCACTGCAGTCGCATTTCGGAGCCCGCGGCTACTACGGCGACCTGCGCCACAACGTGAAGGCGGTGTACCAGCTCTACCTCGGCGCCTACGACGGCAATCCGGCCCACCTGAACCCGCATCCGCCGCAGGAATCCGCGAAGCGCTACCTGGAACTGCTGGGCGGCGTCGACAAGGCCGTGGCCGCAGGCCAGGCCGCGTTCGACAAAGGCGACTTCCGCTGGGCTGCCGAGCTGCTGAACCACGCCGTGTTCGGCGCCCCCGACCACAAGGCGGCCAAAGAGCTGCTGGCCCGCACCTACGACCAGCTGGGCTACATGGCCGAGGCGGCCACCTGGCGCAACAGCTACCTCACCGCCGCAGCCGAGCTGCGCGAAGGCCCACCGAAGAAGGGTGTGGATCGCTCGTTCCTGATCGACATGCTGTACGAGACCCCGGTGGAGCGCTTCCTCGAAGCCATGGCGGCTGGCCTGGACGGCCCGGCCGCGGACGGCAAGAACCTGAAGGTCAACCTGGTGCTGACCGACACCAAGGAGTCCTTCGTGCTGTGGATCGAAAACGCGGTGCTGCACCACAAGAAAGCCGCGCCGGCGGCCGATGCCAACGCGACGCTGACGCTGACCAAGCCGATCTTCATCAAGATGATGGCCGGCACCGCTGGCATCAAGGACACGCTGATGAGCGACGATCTCAAGATCGACGGCAGCAAGATCGACCTGGTGCGCTTCTTCACGCTGATCGACAAGGCGCCGGGTACGTTCGCGGTCGTGACGAGGTAGGTCTGCGTCCGCTGCGCGGCCCCGGCGGTAGGGGCCGTTGCGATGGGATATCCAACGAATCACAATCGAACTCGATCCTTGGTCTCATGACGGCCCAGACAGGCCGGGGGAACAGGTGGGGGAACAGACCGAACGTTCCCGCTGCGTTTCCCAATGAGATCAACGGCTTAGGTCGCCGTTTTGATTCCCATCAGCCACCCCAAAGTTTGACAAAAAAGGCCTGTGCACCGCACGGGCCTTTTCCATTTGAGGCCTTACATGCACAAGGCCTTGAAGTCCTCGGGTATCGGCACTGAGTGCAAGCGTCCAGTGGCACTGTTGCGGGTGACGAAGGCTCGCACTTCGCGGCCTTCGCACAAAAGATCGTCGCCACGCCAAATTTGGTGCAGGTGCACGAAGACCTTGTCCTTCCATTCGGCCACGCTGGTGTGCACCGCGATGGTCTCGCCGTAGGTGGCCGGCATCAAGTAGCGCGTCGAGGTTTCCAGCACCGGTGTGCCGATGATGCCGTGCGTCACGCTCAACTCCCGCCAGGGCGGCACACCGCAGGCCAGGAAGAAGCCCAACGACGACTGATCCATCCAGCGCGCAAAATTTGGAAAGAAGACGATGCCGGCGGGGTCGCAATCGCCAAAGTGCACTTGCACGGCGTGGATGTGGGTCTTGCTCAAGGGAGCCTCGCGTTGGTGGTCAGTGTCAGGCGGGGCACGGTCACTGTGCACTCTATGCCTCGGGGCTCGAGCTCGCGCCAGATGACGCTGCCGTTCATCAGCTTGACGCGTTTTCGGATACCGCCCAGGCCCAGGCCGTGGCTCCAGTCGTTTGGATTGCGGCCTCTGCCGTTGTCCTGGAGGATCAATGTGAAGCGGCCCTGATTCAGGTCGCAGGCGATGCTGACCTGGCTGGCTTGGGCGTGCGCGAGGATGTTGCTTACCAATTCGCGCAGCACGCGGGTGAGCGACGACCATTGCACCATGCTGAGTGTGATGTCCTGATCGAGCGTGAAGCGCCATTCGAGCTCGCAATGCGCTGCGGCCAGGCGTTGGGCGATGTCGGTCTTCCATTCGGCGGCGGCCAGCGACAGAGGGTGGTTCTTGGCGGCCAAGCCGCGGGTGAGCGTCTTCAGGTCTTGCAGGGTGTGGCGAACGTAGTTCTCCATCTCCTGCGTGGGCGCCTTGTACATCAGAGTGAGCAGGCGTGCACCGATGTCGTCGTGCAGGTCCTGTGCGATGCGCACACGTTCCTCGGTGCGGCCGCGCTCCACCGCTCGGTCATGGGCCAGGGCGCGCATGAGTTGCTCGACGATGCGGTCAGCCAGGCGGGCATCCTCCGGTGTGAACAGGCGCTTGCCGCGCTCGGCGAAGCGCAGGGCCACCATGCCCTTCACTGTGGGTGCGTCCACCAGGTTGGGCAGTGGCACCAGCAGTACCGCACCATTGCCAGTGACGCGGCTCTGGGTCTCACGGCCATTGGTTCGGGTGGCTTCGAGGGGCTCGAACACGTTGCGCAGCAGTTCGGTCATGCGCTCGCCGGCACGTTCGGGCTTGGCCTCCACCTCGCGGGCGATGCGGTAAAGGTGGTTGAACATGCGCTCGGTGGTGAGTGTGCGCGCGCCCATCATCTGGTTCACCAGCCATTGGCGTATGGCGGCATAGACACCCAGCGAGAGGAACAGCGAGAGCGTGAGCGACGTGAACTGGCTGAATGAGAAGACCGCGATGAACAGCAGGTCCATTGAGGTGGCCACGGTGCTGATGCCAGCCAGCATGGCGAACTCACGCATGATGTGCTGCGACCTGGCCACAAAGGGCATCAGCATCACGACGGAGGCAAAGAACACGCTCCAAATGATGGGGCCGGCCGAAGCGCTGGGCCGCAGATCCACCGGCATGGCCGGCATTTGCGCCACCGCCAGGCTCAGCAGCGCCAGGGTGCTGACGGTGACTACGCTGAAACGCCGCATGGCCGCCACGAACGGGTGGGGCTCGCGGTGGTAAGACCAACTGAGCAGCACGATGGCCAGCGCACCCTGGCCCAGCAGCAGCGCCTGGCTCCAGGCCCACTCGTGGCTCATGTCAAGGTGCAGCGCCATCACGCCAAAGGCGGCGGTGCACAACCACACCAGGCCCGCCATGACCTTGCCACCCGGCAACGGGTTGGGGTACCAGACACAGACGGTGATGATGGCTGCGGCCGTGACGGCATCCAGCAAGGTGCGAACGGCGGGCTCGTGCAGCACCAGCGGGGCCGGCAGTGCCAGTGCAGGCACCGAGGCCACGGCCGACACCAGCAATTGCACCGCCTGTGACATGGCCATCAAGGCGTAGAGCAGGTTGCGAGGGTTGGACTGCACCAGCGGCACGATCCAGCCCAACAGGTACAACACCAGCCCGAAAGCACTGAGCAGCCAGAACGTGGCGCCCAGGCTGACGTAGCCGCGTGGCGAGGTGGGTACCGTGACCCGCGAGCCGTCACTGAAGGCAAGGGTCACCTGGCCCGCATTGAGGGCGCGGCTGGCCACCAGGCGCGACTGGTCGAGATGCCGGCGCATGCCCAGGTCAGACATCCAGCGCGAGGAGTGCGTCATGTCCAGCACGTCGAATTCGACAAACGCGCCATCCGGCCCGGCGATGGCCAGCAGTTCCCTGTCCAAGTAGGGTTTGAGTTCGGGTTGGGGGCTGCCCACCAGTTGCAAACTGCCGCCACTCAGCGCCCGCCAATCAGCCGCCAGATGGGCTTCATTCGCCAGCATCCGAGCCAGCAGGAATATGCTCAGCGACCCCAGCACCGCCGCGAGCAGCAGCACGCGGCGCCGCCAGCCTATGCGGGCAACCGTGTCTGAGGGGTCGGCTGTACCGGCAGGTTCGCCGCTGCGTCGTTCGGCATACGCCTCGGCCTGCGCCGACGTGGGGTCTGGTTCGAGGTTCGAATCGAGTGCGGAGCGGGTGCGATTGGCCTGCATGACTGGGCGAAAGCAGGCCGGCTCAGACCAACCCTTGCTTGCTGGCCAACACTGCCGCCTCAGCGCGGCTTGAGACATTGAGCTTTCGGTAGATGGCCTTGATGTGGTCGTTCACCGTGAACCACTTGATGCTCATGAGGTTTGCGATTTCCTTGATCGTGAAACCCTTGCTCAGGTAGGTGAGCACCTCGATCTCGCGTGGGGTCAGGTGCGGCAGCTCCGAGGGCTTCTCAATGGCAACAGGTGGCTTCGCGGCGGCTTGCGGCGCATGGCCCGCAGGAGTTTGGGTGGCGGCCTGCTCGCCCGGGGGTGTGAGCCGGAAGTGTGTCAGCAGCCGCCGTGCGATGGCGGGCGAGAGTGGCGGCTGGCCCAGCACGATCTTGCGCAGTTCTTCCACCAGCACCTCAAAGCGGTCTTCCTTCAGCAGATAGCCGTCGGCGCCGCATTGCAGGGCCGGGAACAGGTGGTCGTCGTCTGAATACAGCGTGGTCACCACCTTGGTGGCCGGATAGCCGCCCAATTCGGCCAGCAATTCCAGGCCGTTGCCATCTGGCAGTTCCAGATCAACCAACATCAGTTTGAAGGGGTCGGAGCCATGCATGCCGCCCGGGCCACTGAGTGCGATCTGCCGCCGCGCGGTTTCTAGGTCGCCGGCTTCGGTGATCTGGATCGGGTCGCTGAAGCTCTCCCGCAGCACACGCGAGAGAAAGTCGCGCGCCACCGGGTTGTCTTCGAGGATCAGCACTTTCACCGACATGGTCAAGTCTCCCAATTCAAACAAGACATGGGCCCGGCAACGGCGGGCCTGTCGTTTGATACTAGCAGGCTGTCACCACCCCTCCCACCCACGCTTGGGGGACAGGCTGTGGACCTGTCACTAAGGATTGACCATCACCAATTTGCCCCGGATGTCGCGCGCTGCCAGCCGGGCGAAGGCGGTGGCCAGCTTGCTCATGGGCAGCAGCGTGTCAATCATCGGGCGCACCTTGCCTTGCGCATACCACTGGGCCAACTCGGCCAGCATGCGGGCATTGGCCGCAGGCTCGCGGCGCACGAAATCACCCCAGAACACGCCCACCACCGACGCGCCCTTGAGCAGCGGCAGGTTGAAGGGCAGGGCGGGGATGCTGCCACCCGCAAAGCCTATGACCAGGTAACGGCCGCGCCAGGCGATGGCGCGGAAGGCGGGCTCGGCGAAATCGCCGCCCACCGGGTCATAGACCACGTCCGGGCCTTTGCCGTCGGTGAGGTCTTTGAGCGCATCACGCAGGTTCTCGCGGCTGTAGTTGATGGTGGCGTCGGCGCCCAGTTGCTTGCAGGACTCGCACTTCTCGTCGGTGGAGGCCGCAGCGATCACCTTGGCGCCGGCCGCCTTGGCAATTTGCACTGCTGCCGAGCCCACGCCGCCGGCCGCGCCCAGCACCAGCACGGTCTCGCCGGCCCTCAGTTGGCCGCGGTCGATTAGCGCGTGGTGCGAGGTGCCGTAAGTGAAGGCAAAGGCCGCTGCATCTTCGAGCCGAAAGCTGGGCGGCAGCGGCATGATCTGCGCAGCCTTCACGCAGGCATGGGTGCCAAAGCCACCAGTGCCGGCGATGGCGGCCACAGGGTCGCCCAGCTTCAGGTGCGTCACCCCGCTGCCCACCGCATCCACCGTGCCCGCGTACTCGGCGCCTGGCACGAAGGGGAAAGGCGGCTTGAACTGGTACTTGCCCTGGGTGATTAGCAAGTCTGGGAAGTTCAGGCTGGCGGCCCGGATGGCCACGCGCACTTCGTCGGCGGCGGGCTCGGGGGTGGGCGCCTCGCGCCAGACCAAGGCGTCGGGGCCGTTGGTGGTGTCGCAGAACCAGGCGTGCATGGGCTGTCTCCTGTCGTGGATGGTGTGTTGGCGAGCTTGGGTGGCGATGATAGGCAGCGCAGCCCCGCGAGTGCGTCGCCGAGGTGACGAGGCCCTCCCTACAATGCGGCGATGCGCATCCTCATTGCCAACGACGACGGTTACCTGGCCCCCGGCATCGCCGCCCTGGTGCGAGCTTGCCAGGGCCTGGGCGAGATTGACGTGATCGCGCCCGAGCAGAACGCCAGCGGCACCTCGAACGCATTGAGCCTGAACCGGCCGCTGTCGGTATACGAGGCGCATGGCGAGCAGGTGAAGGGCTTTCGCTACGTCAACGGCACACCTTCCGATAGCGTGCACATCGCCCTCACCGGCCTGCTGGGTCACAAGCCTGATCTGGTGCTCTCGGGCATCAACCAGGGCGCCAACATGGGCGATGACACGCTCTATTCCGGCACCGTGGCGGCTGCTATGGAGGGCTATCTGTTCGGCATTCCGTCCATTGCGTTCTCGCAGACCGAGAAGGGCTGGACGCACCTGGACGCCGCCACTGCGGTGGTGCGCAAGCTGGTGGAGTCTGTGCTGCCCTTGCTGGTTGTGCCTGCCGGCGAGCGGCCCAAGCCCTGGCTGTTGAACGTGAACATCCCCAACCGACCCGATGCCATCTCGCTGCCCTGGGTCACCACCCGGCTGGGTCGTCGCCACGCCAGCGAGCCAGTGATCCGCCAGATCAGCCCGCGCGGCGAGCCCGTGTACTGGATAGGCCCGGCCGGCGATGCCCGCGAGGCCGGCGAGGGCACCGACTTTCACGCCGTGGCCAATGGCAGGGTGTCCATCACGCCCCTGCAAGTGGATCTGACCGACCACGCCGGTCTGCCCCAGTGGCAGCAACGCTTGGCGCGCGGCTCATGACCAAGACACCACCGCGCGGCGGGCGCTTCCCCGCCTCATTGAACGAAGCGGCCTCCAAGGCCAGCCAACCACAAGCCACTTTGCGGCCGCAGCGAACCTTGAACGAGGCTGCGCGCGACCAGCGCTTGCTTGCCGTGCCGACTGGTCTGGGCCTGGACAGTGCCACTGTGCGCCAGCGCATGGTGGAGCGCCTGCGTGCCGATGGCGCCCGCTGCGAGCCGGCCCTGCAAGCCATGGCGTCGGTGAGCCGCCATCTGTTCGTCGACACGGCCCTGGCCACCCAGGCCTACGAAGACACCAGCCTGCCCATAGGCCTGGGCCAGACCATCTCCAAGCCCTCGGTGGTGGCCCGCATGATCGAGTGGCTTTACCTGGGTGATGGGTCGCGCCAGCGCGGTCACCTGGGCCGGGTGATGGAAATCGGCACCGGCTGCGGCTACCAGGCAGCGGTGCTGGCACAACTGTCCAGCCACGTGCTGTCCATCGAGCGGCTCAAGCCCTTGCACGAGTTGGCGGCACGCCACCTGCGTGCCCAGCATGTGCCCCGCACCCAGCTTTTCTACGGTGACGGCATGCTGGGCTACGCCCCGCGTGCGCCCTACGACAGCATCATTGCCGCTGCCGGCGGAGACGATATTCCCCAAGCCTGGCTGGACCAGTTGGCCGTGGGTGGCCGCTTGGTGGCGCCGGCCACTGCGGCCGATGGCCAGGGGCAGGTGCTGGTGGTGGTGGATCGTTTCCCCGACGGCTTGCGCCGCACCCTCGGGGAGGTGGTGCAGTTCGTCCCTCTAAAATCAGGGATTAAGTGAATTCAGGGAAAACCAGAACCATGACTCAGTTGCGCCCGAGCCGATTCGTCATTTGGGCAGGCTGCCTTGCTGCGCTCTGGCTGGCGGGTTGCTCGTCCACCCGAAACCATGCGCCGGTGGAAGAAAGGCCGGCTGCAGGCAAGCCAGCAGTCAAGCCCAATGTAGCGACGCGCCCGGCGGCCCAGCCCAGCCCCGCAGCCGGCAACGCCACAACCTCGACAGGTTCTGCCTACCTGGTCAAGCCAGGCGACACCTTGCTGCGCATTCAGGGCGAAACCGGGATTTCCTGGCGCGATCTGGCTCGTTGGAACAACCTCGACAACCCCAACCTGATCGAGCCCGGCATGTCGCTGCGCCTGGCGCCGCAACCGGGCAGTGAAACCGCTGCCATCACCAAGCCGGTCACCTCCAGCCGGGTGGAGACCAAGCCCCTCGAGGCCAAGGACGCCGCCTCGGCGCCGGCTGCGCCCAGCAGTGAAGCCAGCGCGGTGGCATCGTCCGCCAGCGCCGTCAGGGGCACGGCCTCGGCTGCAGCCGCGACGAAGGAGCCTGAGGCCGACATCAAGTGGGGCTGGCCAGCTTCCGGGCCCATCGTGGTCAGCTTCGACAATGCCATGAGCAAGGGCATCGACATCGCTGGCAAGGCGGGCGATGCTGTCACCGCATCGGCCCCGGGCATCGTGATGTTCGCAGGCCCCTACCGAGGCTACGGCAACATGGTGATCCTCAAGCACCGCGACAACTTCGTGTCGGCCTATGCCCACAACCGCATCATCCTGGTCAAGGAGGATCAGGAGGTGCGCAAGGGCCAGCAAATTGCCGAGATGGGGGCCACCGATTCGGAGCGGGTCAAGCTGCACTTCGAGATCCGCCGCCTGGGCAACCCGCTGGACCCGATCAAGCTGTTGCCCGGCCGGATGTGAGCACCCGATCTGCGCGCAGAGGCCGCCTCCTGGCGGCTTTTGTTTGTGCGCCCAGCATGGGCGCGATCTTCGGGGTGCAAGTCCCCGGCCGAGCTGGCCACAGCGAGGCAAGCGAAGCGCAACTGCGTGAGGGCGACCGAGCGTGGGGAGGAAGCGTGGAGCGTAAACCGTGAGCCGAGGTACACGAACCGCATCGGAGGCGGCGCCGGCCAGGGCGAGCAGGCAAGCGACTGCGAAGCTCTCGTGGCCAAGGGCCAGGCGACGTAAATGCGGCGGTTGTGCGGTGACGGATCGGGTTCTTACCTGGGGAGATCTGGCCTTGTGGGTGAAAGCCCGACGCTGATGAAGCGGAGCCAGAAGTCAGCAGAGGCCGTAGTAGCCGGGGTTGCCTGGTGAAGGGCCGAACGAGAGGGACAGTCACGCGACATGTTGCTTGGTGGGGCACTGCATCAGAAGCCCGGGAAACCGGGGCGCACGGGGGCAAGACGCGGTGAAGCCGCGTGCGAAGGCGTGAGCGATGAAGCCGAACTGGCGCGGCATGCACAAACGGACTGTGGGGCTTGCGACCTGCTGGGGCAGGCGCTGGCCAGAGAGAACATGGCCCGCGCGTGGAAACGCGTGAAGGCCAACAAGGGCAGTGCCGGCGTCGACGCACGCACGGTGCTGGAGACGGGCGAGCACCTCAAGCAAGCGTGGCCCGACATCCGGGCGGGATTGCTCGATGGCAGCTACCGGCCCGCGCCGGTACGCCGCGTGGGCATTCCCAAGCCGGGAGGCGGGACACGCGAGCTGGGGATACCGACCGTGGTGGACAGATTGATTCAGCAGGCGCTGCTGCAGGTGTTGCAGCCGCTCATCGACCCGACGTTCAGCGAGCACAGCTACGGCTTTAGGCCGGGGCGAAGCGCGCATGGCGCGGTGTTGAAGGCGCAGCAGTACGTGCAGGCAGGCCATCACGTAGTGGTGGACGTGGATTTGGAGAGAAATTCTTCGACCGCGTCAACCACGACATTCTGATGGACCGGCTGGCCAAGCGGATTGCAGACAAGCGGGTGCTGAGGCTCATCCGTCGCTACCTGCAGGTGGGCATCCTGGCGCACGGGGTGCACAGCCAGAGGGTGGAGGGTACGCCGCAGGGCGGGCCGCTGAGTCCGCTGCTGGCCAACGTGCTGCTCGACGAGGTGGATCGGGAGCTGGAGCGCAGGGGCCACAGGTTCGTGCGCTACGCCGACGACTGCAACGTCTACGTCAAGAGCCCCAAGGCGGGCGAGCGGGTGCTGCAAGCGCTGCGCGAGTGCTACGCGAGGCTGGCGCTGAAGGTCAACGAGTCCAAGACGGCGGTGGCCGAAGTCTGGGGGCGCAAGTTCCTGGGCTATTGCTTCTGGGCGTACCAGGACGAAGCGAAACGGGCGGTGGCAACACCGGCCCTGGACAAGCTGCGCGAGCGCATCCGGCAACTGACACGCCGCACGCGAGGCCGAAGCCTCGAACAGATCGCCGAAGACCTGCGTGGCTACGCGCCGGGCTGGAAGGCATACTTCCGGCTGGCGCAGACCCCCAAGGTCTTACGCGAACTCGACGAATGGCTGAGGCACCGATTGCGGGCAGTGCAGCTCAAGCAGTGGCGGCGCGGGAGGACGATCTTGCGCGAGCTGCGCAAGCTGGGTGCGAGCGTGGACCTGGCTGCACGCATTGCTGGCAACGCAAGACGCTGGTGGCGCAACAGCCGCATGGGGCTGAACATGCTGATGCCCATTGCCTACTTCGACCGCCTGGGAGTTCCGAGATTCTCCTGACCTCAACTTCTCGAACCGCCCGGTGCGGACCCGCATGCCGGGTGGTGTGGGAGGGGTCCGGTCAGCGATGATCGGCTCCTATCCCGATTTTTGGCACACGATAATCCCGCCCCATGACACAGAAGGACGAATGGCTGAGCGTCGATTCACTCGACATCGAAGCCCAGGGCGTGGCCCGCAACAGCGAAGGCAAGGTGGTCTTCATCGAGGGCGCCTTGCCGGGCGAGCAGGCCCTGGTGGATGTGGGCCGCAAGAAGAACAACTGGGAGCAGGCCACGCTGCGTGAACTGCGCCATGAGAGTTCACAGCGCGTACGCCCTGGCTGCCCGCACTTCGGCCTGCATGCTGGCGCCTGCGGCGGCTGCAAGATGCAGCACCTGCACGGTGCCGCGCAGGTGGCCATCAAGCAGCGCGTGCTGGAGGACAACCTGGCACACCTGGGCAAGGTCAAGGCCGAGACCATGCTGCGGCCCATCGAAGGCCCGACCTGGGGCTACCGCCTGCGGGCCCGGCTCTCGGTACGACATGTGGCGAAGAAAGAGACCGTGTTGGTGGGCTTTCACGAGCGCAAGTCGCGCTATGTGGCCGACATGCGCGAGTGCCATGTGCTGCCGCGCCGCGTCAGCGACATGCTGATGCCGTTGCGCGAACTGATCGGTGCCATGGAGGCCCGCAACACCCTGCCGCAAATTGAACTGGCTGCGGGTGACAACGTGACGGCCTTGGTGCTCCGGCATCTGGAGCCGCTCTCGGCGGCCGACGTCGAGCGCCTGCGCGATTTTGGTCGCCGCTACTGCGTGCAATGGTGGCTGCAGCCCAAGGGCCCCGAAACCGTGCACCTGCTGGATGCTGGTGGGCCGGAGCTGGCTTACAGCTTGCCCGAGTTCGGCGTGGTGATGCCCTTCAAGCCCACCGACTTCACCCAGGTGAACCACCAGATCAACACAGTGCTGGTGGGCCGGGCCCTGCGCCTGCTGGCGCCGCAGGCCAGCGAGCGGGTGATCGACTGGTTCTGCGGGCTGGGCAACTTCACCTTGCCGCTGGCCACGCTGGCACGCGAGGTGTTGGGTGTGGAGGGCAGCGAGACCCTGGTGGCGCGCTCGCGTGAGAACGCGGCGCGCAACGGCTTGACCTCCAATACCCGCTTCGAGGCCCGCAACCTGTTCGAGATCACGCCGGACGACCTGATGGCCTTTGGCCACGCCGACAAATGGCTGGTGGACCCGCCGCGCGAGGGCGCCTTCGCGCTGGCCAAGGCCCTGGCCGACCTGCGCACCACACCGCGTGCAGGCTGGGTACCGCCGCAGCGCATCGTCTACGTGAGTTGCAACCCGGCCACCCTGGCGCGCGATGCCGGCTTGCTGGTGAACGTGGCCGGCTACCGCTGCGTGGCGGCCGGTGCAGTGAACATGTTCCCGCACACGGCCCACGTGGAAAGCATGGCAGTTTTCGAGTTTGACCCAACCAGACCGGTGCGGGCGTTGGAGGACTCAGCCACGGAAGAGGGCGCGCACGCCGCGCCATGACAGCAGCGTGCCCGGCATGCGGCGCTCGCCCAGGATGTCGGCAAAGCGTGCGATCATGCGCGGGCTGCCCTTGGCGCGCCACACCAGCAGGCTCAGCAGCCAGGGGTGGCGGTTGAAGCTGGCGGCCTTGCGGTACATGTCGAAGCGCGGCTTCAGCGCGTGCAGGCGGGTGGTGTAGGCCGCTGCGATGGCCGGGTCGTCGCCCCCCGCGATCAAACATTCCGCTGCGGCGATGCCGGTCTCCATGGCCTTGCCGATGCCCTCGCCGGTGAATGAGTAGGTGGCGCCCGCAGCATCGCCCACCACCAGCAGGCCGGGTGTGGTCCACAGGGATCCGTCCAGGTCGCATCGCAATGGCGCGCCCTTGAGTTCACTCAGGTGTTCGCCGTCCCGCCAAAGCTGGCGAGCGAGAGGATCGACCTCAACAAAGGTTTCAAACAGACTGCGAAGGTTCTGGGGCCGCTTGCCGTTGCTGCCGGCGGCCTCGCGCGCGCTGGCCATCACGCCAACGCCGATGTTGAAGCTGTGGCCCGGGCCTGGAAAGACCCATCCATAGCCCCCGTGCAGGCTGGCATGCCAGACAAAGTGCAGGCTGTTCAGGCTTGTCCCGGTGTGACGCACGTAGGCCCGCAGGGCCATGCTGCTGGGCGTGCGGCGTTCACACACTCCAGCAGCCAACAGGGTCGCAGGCGCGGCACCAGAGGCCAGCACCAGCCAGTGGGCTTGCACGGCACGGGTCTGACCCGATTGGCTCAGCAAGGCGCCCGTGACGCGGCCCGATGCGTGGCGCAACGGTGCATCGAACCGGACTGGCGCAGCCATGACGGCGCTGGCTTTCACCGCTGCGGCGCACAGGATGGCATCCAACTCGCGCCGAGGCAGCACGGCCAGTGCACCTGGTACATCTATGGCGCCGCCACTCGGTGCCACGCAATGGGCTGTCTTGGCCGCCCGCGCGCGCTCAAGCACCGCGTCCAACAGCCCCAGTCGCTGCAAGGCGGCATGGGTGTCGGGCACCAGGCCATCGCCGCACACCTTGTCGCGTGGAAAGGCCTGTGCGTCCACCAACACCACCTGCTTCCCAGCCTCGGCCAGCAGCTTGGCGCAGGCACTGCCTGAGGGGCCTGCACCCACGACCAGCACATCGCATCGGGTGGGCAGGTCCTGCAGGGCGAGGTTCCAGTTGGGCGTGGTCATGGCGGCGGGTTGCGCATGGAAAAGGGGCTCCGAAGAGCCCCTTGCTGCGAGGGATGAGCCGTGATGGTCAGTCGCGCTCGCCGCCAAAGATGCCCAGGATGGACAGCAGGCTCTGGAACACGTTGTAGATGTCCAGGTAGATGGCCAGGGTGGCGCTGATGTAGTTGGTTTCGCCGCCGTCGATCACGCGCTTGAGGTCATAGACCATGAAGGCCGAGAACAGGGCGATGCACAGCACCGACAGGGTCAGCATCAGCGCACTGGACTGCACAAAGAAGTTGATCAGTCCCGCCACCAGGATCAGCAGCGCGCCCACCATCAGGAACTTGCCCATGCCCGACAGGTCGCGCTTGATCACCGTGGCCAGGGTGGCCATGCCGGCGAAGATCACGGCCGTGCCACCGAAGGCGGTCATGATGAGCGAGGCGCCGTTCGAGAAGCCCAGCACCGCTGCCAGCAGGCGTGAGAGCATCAGACCCATGAAGAAGGTGAAGCCCAGCAGCACGAAGACGCCCGTGGAGGAGTCCTTGGTCTTTTCGATGGCGTACATCAGGCCGAACGCACCAACCAGAAACACCACCAGGCTCATGCCCGGGCCCATGGCGGCCATGATGCCGGACTGCACGCCGATCCAGGCGCCCAGCACCGTGGGAATCATCGACACGGCCAGCAGCCAGTAGGTGTTGCGCAGCACGCGGTTTCGGCTGGTGGCCAGTGCGCCCGCGCTGGTGTTGAAGCCAGTGACGGTTTGCAGGCTTTCGTTCATGGGTGAACCTCCATTGGTTGCAAATCAGATGCTGCCGACACCTTGAATTTCAAGAGGCGGCGCGGGCGCGATTCTAGTGCCCCCGCAGCCGCCATGTTGGTGACGGTGGCGGTCGGTTCGGCTACAATCAACAGGTTTACCCTTAGATCAAGCCGTCCAGCGAAACCCACGTTTCCTATCTACCTTGCCGAGCCTTTCGCTGCTGCCCTGAAACGAGCAATGGCACGGGGCCCACGGGCTGGGCGCGCGAACACCGGAGTTCCCCCTTGCTGCCCGTACTGCCCCCCGCAATCCTTGCACTCGCAGACGGCACGGTCTTTTCCGGCACTTCGATCGGCGCAACCGGCCACACCGTGGGCGAAGTGGTGTTCAACACCGCCCTGACCGGTTACCAGGAAATCCTCACCGACCCCAGCTATTGCCGGCAGATCGTCACCCTGACGTATCCGCACATCGGCAACTACGGCGTCAACCCCGAGGACGTCGAGGCCACCAAAGTCCATGCCGCTGGTCTGATCATCAAAGACCTTCCGGTTCGCGTTTCCAACTTCCGCCTCACCCAGACGCTGGCCGAGTATCTGGTGAGCGAAGGCACGGTGGCGATCGCCGACGTCGACACCCGTCGCCTGACCCGCCTGCTGCGCACCACCGGCGCCCAGAATGGCTGCATCACCACCTTCGCTGCGGGCCACCAGGTGAGCGAGGCCGACAAGGCAGCCGCCGTGGCCCGTGCCCAGGCCGCGCCCAACATGGCCGGGCAGGACCTTGCCCAGGTGGTCACCTCGCCCAAGACCTTCGAGTGGACCCAGACCGAGTGGAAGCTGGCGCGCGAAGACGGCACGACCGGCTACGGCGTGCTGGCCGGCCCGAAGTTCCATGTGGTGGCCTACGACTTCGGCGTCAAACACAACATCCTGCGCATGCTGGCCGAGCGCGGCTGCAAGGTCACCGTGGTCCCGGCCAAGACACCGGCGGCCGAGGTGCTCAAGCACAAGCCGGACGGCATCTTCCTGTCCAACGGCCCTGGTGACCCCGAGCCCTGCGACTACGCCATCGCCGCAGCCAAGGAGCTGATCGAGACCGGCATCCCCACCTTCGGCATCTGCCTGGGCCACCAGATCATGGCCCTGGCCTCGGGTGCAAAGACTTTCAAGATGAAGTTCGGCCACCACGGCGCCAACCACCCGGTGAAAGACCTGGACGATGGCCGCGTGTCCATCACCAGCCAGAACCACGGTTTCGCGGTGGATGTGGCCACGCTGCCGGCCAATTTGCGCCCGACGCACATCAGCCTGTTTGATGGCACGCTGCAAGGCCTGGCCCGCACCGACAAGCCGGCCTTCTGCTTCCAGGGTCACCCGGAAGCCTCGCCCGGCCCGCACGACATCGCCTACCTGTTCGATCGGTTCACCGGTCTGATGGCCAAGGCCAAGGCCTGAAGCCACGACGACGCCATGCTGGGCATCACCGACCTCACCACCTACCTGCTGGGCACGATCGCCATCGTGCTGTTGCCGGGGCCGAACTCGATGTTTGTGCTCGCGGTGGCGGCGCGGCGCGGCGTGCGCACCGGCTACGCCGCAGCCTGCGGCGTGTTCGTGGGCGACACGGTGCTGATGACGCTGGCGGCCCTGGGCGCGGCCTCGCTGCTCAAGGCCCTGCCGGCGCTGTTCCTGCTCATCAAGGTGGTGGGCGCAGCCTATCTGGCCTGGGTGGGGCTGCAACTGTTCAAGAGCGCGCTGCAGCGCTGGCGCGGCCAGTTGCCCGCGGCCCATGCGGATGCGCAAGACCTTCGGCAGCCCTTCCACAAGGCCCTGGTGATCAGCCTGCTCAACCCCAAGGCCATCCTGTTCTTCGTGTCCTTCTTCATCCAGTTCGTCGATCCCGCCTACCCCTGGCCCGCGCTCACCTTCCTGGGCCTGGGTGCCATCGCCCAGTGCTGCAGCGCCATCTACCTGTCGGTGCTGATCTTCGCCGGCGCGCGCCTAGCGGCGGCCTTTGCGGCGCGGCGCCGCACGGCCAGCCTGGCCTCGGCCGGCGTGGGCACCCTGTTCCTCGGTTTCGGCGCCAAGCTCGCCACGGCCAGCATAGTCTGAGCCCGCACAGACATTCATAAAAGTAAAGACCATGCCCAAGCGTTCAGACCTCAAGAGCATCCTCATCATCGGCGCCGGCCCCATCATCATCGGCCAGGCCTGTGAGTTCGACTATTCCGGTGCCCAGGCCTGCAAGGCGTTGCGCGAAGAGGGTTACAAGGTCATCCTGGTCAACAGTAATCCGGCCACGATCATGACCGACCCGGACACGGCCGATGTCACCTACATCGAGCCCATCACCTGGCAGGTGGTCGAGAAGATCATCGCCAAGGAGCGTCCGGACGCCATCTTGCCCACCATGGGCGGCCAGACCGCGTTGAACTGCGCGCTCGACCTGCACAAGCACGGTGTGCTCGACAAGTACAAGGTCGAGATGATCGGCGCCAACGAGCACGCCATCGAGAAGGCCGAAGACCGCCTGAAGTTCAAGGACGCGATGACCAGCATCGGCCTGGGCTCGGCCAAGTCGGGCATTGCGCACAGCATGGAAGAAGCCTGGGCGGTGCAGAAGGCCATCCAGGCTGACATTGGCGGCACGGGCTTTCCCATGGTCATCCGCCCCAGCTTCACGCTCGGCGGCACGGGCGGTGGCATTGCCTATAACCCGGAAGAGTTCGAAGAGATCTGCAAGCGCGGCATCGACCTCTCACCCACCAATGAGCTGCTGATCGAGGAGTCGCTGATTGGCTGGAAAGAGTACGAAATGGAAGTGGTCCGCGACAAGGCGGACAACTGCATCATCGTCTGCTCGATCGAGAACCTCGACCCCATGGGCATCCACACCGGTGACTCCATCACCGTGGCCCCGGCCCAGACACTGACCGACAAGGAATACCAACTGCTGCGCAACGCCAGCATCGCCATCCTGCGCGAGATCGGTGTGGACACCGGCGGCTCGAACGTGCAGTTCTCGATCAACCCGAAAGATGGCCGCATGGTGGTCATCGAGATGAACCCGCGCGTCTCGCGCTCGTCTGCGTTGGCCTCGAAGGCCACGGGTTTCCCCATTGCCAAGATTGCTGCCAAGCTGGCCGTGGGCTACACGCTCGACGAGCTGAAGAACGACATCACCGGTGGCGTCACCCCGGCCTCGTTCGAACCCAGCATCGACTATGTGGTCACCAAGATCCCGCGTTTCGCGTTCGAGAAGTTCCCGGCCGCCGACCCGCACCTGACCACGCAGATGAAGTCGGTGGGTGAGGTGATGGCCATGGGCCGCACGTTCCAGGAGTCGTTCCAGAAGGCGCTGCGCGGCCTGGAAACTGGCATTGATGGTTTGAGCGAGCGCTCGACCGACCGCGAAGAAATCGTCGAGGAAATCGGCGAAGCCGGCCCCGAGCGCATCCTCTACGTGGGGGATGCCTTCCGCATTGGCATGACGCTGGACGAGATCTTTGAAGAAACGGCCATTGACCCGTGGTTCCTGGCCCAGATCGAGCAACTGATCCAGACCGAGCAGTCGCTGATCGGCCGCACGATTGAGAGCCTCAGCAAGGACGAGCTCTACTACGTCAAGCGCAAGGGCTTTTCGGATCGCCGTCTGGCCAAGCTGCTGGGCACCAACCAGCACGAGGTGCGCGCCAAGCGCCACGCGCTGAACGTGCGCCCGGTGTACAAGCGGGTGGACACCTGCGCGGCCGAGTTCGCCACCGAAACCGCCTACCTCTACTCGACCTACGACGAAGAGTGCGAGGCCCAGCCCACCAACAGGAAGAAGATCATGGTGCTGGGCGGTGGCCCCAACCGCATCGGCCAGGGCATCGAGTTCGACTACTGCTGTGTCCATGCCGCGCTGGCCATGCGCGAAGACGGCTACGAGACCATCATGGTCAACTGCAACCCCGAGACGGTTTCCACCGACTACGACACCTCCGACCGCCTCTACTTCGAGCCGGTGACGCTGGAAGACGTGCTGGAGATCGTGGCCAAGGAGCAGCCGGTCGGCGTCATCGTGCAGTACGGCGGCCAGACGCCGCTGAAGCTCGCCCTGGATCTGGAGCGTGCCGGTGTGCCCATCATAGGCACCACGCCCGACAGCATCGACATCGCCGAAGACCGCGAGCGCTTCCAGCAGCTGCTGCACACCCTGGGCCTGAAGCAGCCGCCCAACCGAACCGCGCGCACCGAAGAAGCGGCGCTGAAGCTGGCCCAGGAAATCGGCTACCCGCTGGTGGTGCGCCCCAGCTACGTGCTGGGCGGCCGGGCGATGGAGATCGTGCACGGCGACAAGGACCTCGAGCGCTACATGCGCGAAGCTGTGCGCGTGTCTGAAAAGTCGCCGGTGCTGCTCGACCGTTTCCTCGACGACGCCATCGAGGTCGATGTGGACTGCATCGCCGACGCCTCGGGCGCCGTGATGATAGGCGGCATCATGGAACACGTGGAGCAGGCGGGTGTGCACTCGGGCGACTCGGCCTGTTCGCTGCCGCCGTACTCGCTGTCCAAGGCCTTGCAGGACGAGTTGCGCCGCCAGACCGCCGCCATGGCCAAGGCCCTGAAGGTGGTGGGCCTGATGAACGTGCAGTTCGCCATCCAGGGCGAGGGCGATGAATCCGTCGTCTACGTGCTGGAGGTGAACCCGCGTGCCTCGCGCACCGTGCCCTTCGTCTCCAAGGCCACGGGCCAGCAACTGGCCAAGATCGCCGCCCGCTGCATGGCCGGCCAGACCCTGGCCTCGCAAAAGGGCAAGGACGGCAAGGCACCGCACGAGGTGATCCCGCCTTACTTCAGCATCAAGGAAGCCGTCTTCCCGTTCAACAAGTTCCCGGGTGTCGATCCCATCCTGGGCCCGGAGATGCGCTCCACTGGCGAGGTGATGGGCGTGGCCTACAGCTTTGGCGAAGCCATGCTCAAGAGCCAGCTCGGCGCCGGCTCCAAGCTGCCGACCAAGGGCACGGTGGTCATCACGGTGAAGAACAACGACAAGGACCGCGCCGCCAAGATCGCCAGCGAACTGGTGGACCTGGGCTTCAACGTGGTGGCCACCAAGGGCACGGCCGCAGCCATTGCCGAAGCCGGCGTGGCGGTGAAAGTGGTGAACAAGGTCAAGGACGGCCGCCCGCACATCGCCGACATGATCAAGGCTGGCGACATCCAACTGGTGTTCACCACGGTCGACGAAACCCGCACGGCGATCGCCGACAGCCGCTACATCCGCACTGCGGCGCTGGCCAACCGCGTGACCTACTACACCACCATGGCCGGCTGCGAGGCCGTGACCGAGGCGATGAAGCACCAGGACGACATCCAGGTGCTGTCGCTGCAAGAACTGCACGCCGCGCTGGTCTGATCTGCACTAAACTTCCACCCCCCAAGCTCCGCCGCCCTGGACTCCCTCACGGGACCCGTGGCGGCGGTTTGCGTTTCCAGTGATCCGACATCAAGACCATGAGCACCATTCCCCTGACCAAGCGCGGCGCCGAAAAGCTCAAGGCTGAACTCCAGCAGCTGAAATCAGTGGAGCGCCATGCGGTGATCCAGGCGATTGCCGAAGCCCGTGCGCAGGGCGATTTGTCGGAAAACGCCGAGTACGACGCGGCCAAGGACAAGCAGGGCTTCATCGAGGGCCGCATCCTGGAAATCGAAGGCAAGTTGGCGGCTGCGCAAATCATCGACCCCTCTTCTCTGGACGCTGATGGACGCATCGTATTTGGCACCACGGTGGATCTGGAAGACGAAGACAGTGGTGCCAAGGTGACCTACCAGATCGTCGGCGACGATGAGGCCGACCTGAAACTGGGCCTGATCTCCATCAGCTCGCCAATTTCGCGCGCGTTGATCGGCAAGGAAGTGGGTGACATCGCCGAGGTGCGGGCACCCGGTGGCGTGCGCACCTACGAAGTCGTGGGCGTGCGCTACCTGTGAGCCCATCTGGCGAGCGCGCACGGGCGCTGACGCGCCTTCTCTTGCCTGCTGTGTGGCTGGGCGTGCTGCTATGCATCGCCTTGCTGGCCACGCCCGCACCGTTTGCAACCCTGGCCAAGGCCGACGCCGGGCGGGTGGTGGGGCACATCTTTTTGCGTGAGGCCTGGCTGAGCCTGGGTGCGGGCGCTGTGCTGCTGCTGCTGGCCCGGCACGAGGCCACCGGCAATGCCGAGGCAGGGCAGGGCAGCCAGTTCAGCACCGAGATGCTGCTGGCGCTGGGCTCGATCTTCTGCACCGTGGTGGGCTATTTTGGCTTGCAGCCCATGCTGGCGTTGGCCAAGGCAGGTCAAGCCACGCCCTTGAGCTTCGGCCAGTTGCATGGCCTGAGCTTTGGCCTGTTCGGCCTCAAGACTCTGCTGGTGGGCTGGTTGACGTTGCGCGCTGCCAGCCGCTGAACGTCACTGGCTCTGGGCTTTCTTCTTGACGCTGACCTGGCGCACTTCCGCCCGCTTGATCTTGCCGCCGGCCGAGAGGCGCTGGTTGCCATGCACGGTGATGGTTTTCACCTGCGCGCGGTGGCTGCCGCTCTTGGAGAAGGTTACCAACTTGACAGTGCGCGAGCCCGGCTTGCGCGGACTGTCGTCCACTTTGGCGGCTTTGGGCGGCATGGGGCGCCACAGCACCAGCAACTTGCCGATGTGCTGGATGGGGGCGGCATTCAACTGGTCAGCCAGCGTGGCCAGCATGGTTTCGCGGCCGGCGCGGTCGTCGGAAAACACACGCACCTTGATCAGCCCATGGGACTTCAGGGCCAGGTCGGTCTCTTTGAGGATGGCAGGGGTCAGGCCGTCGGCCCCGATCATCACGACCGGGTCCAGATGGTGGGCATCGCCGCGCTTTTCCTTGCGGACAGCGGGGGAGAGTTGGATGGCAGGCATGCGCTTATTATCGCCGCCAAGGTTAAGGCACCTATGAAAATCGACTCCAAAAGCAAGAAGATCAACAAGGCATGGCTGAATGAGCATGTGCACGACCCCTATGTGCGCCAAGCCCAGAAAGATGGCTACCGTTCACGCGCAGCCTACAAGCTCAAGGAAATCGACGAAACCTTCCATCTCTTCCGGCCGGGCCAGGTGGTGGTGGACCTGGGCGCCGCGCCCGGCGCCTGGAGCCAGTACCTGCGGCGCCGCTTCGCGCCCAAGGCGGCAGGTGTGGGCGGGGCCGCCACTGGCGAGTTGAATGGCACCATCATCGCGTTGGATCTGCTGGACTTCGAGCCCATTGATGGTGTGCAGTACATCCAGGGTGATTTCCTCGAAATCGCCGTGCTGACCCAACTGGAGGCCGTGCTGGGCGAGCGGGCGGTGGATGTGGTGGTGTCCGACATGGCGCCCAACCTCTCGGGCATAGGCGGAGTGGACGCTGCCCGGCTTGAAGGCCTGGTGGAACTGGCCGTGGATTTCGCCAGCAAGCACCTCAAGCCCGAGGGAGCACTGGTGGCCAAGGTCTTCCATGGCGGTGCGTACGACCCGCTGATTTCGCTGTTTCGCAGCCACTTCCGGGTGGTGAAACCGCTCAAACCCAAGGCTTCGCGCGACAAATCGGCCGAAACCTTTCTAGTGGGCATCGGACTGAAGAAGCGTTGATGGCGGCCGATAGTCAGAACAGGGCACTTGCGGAGGCCGAATTGCCCCTTCTCACTGGGCCGACGCCCCACAACCCGTCACGTGTGCAGCACTTGACTGAATTAGAATCAACCCTATATGTGAATGTGCAGCCCACACTGGGCTGCGCACGCGCATGGATCATGAAGGAGCCGCGGTGAACAATCAGTGGATATCGAAGATCGCCGTTTGGCTGGTGATTGCCTTGGTGCTTTTCACCGTCTTCAAGCAGTTTGACCGGGTGTCTGTTCAGGGCGAGCAGGTCACCTACTCCAATTTCCTTGATGAAGTGCGGGCCAAGCACGTCAAGACCGTCACCATCCAGGAAGGCCCGGGCAGCGTCGAGATCACGGCCGTCACCAATGACGACCGCCGTATTCGCACGACAGGCACCTACCTCGACCGTGGCCTGACCGGCGACCTGATCAACGCTGGCGTCAAGTTCGACGTGCGCCCGCGCGAAGAGCCTTCGCTGCTGACCAGCCTGCTGCTGTCCTGGGGACCGATGCTGCTGCTGATCGGTGTCTGGGTCTACTTCATGCGCCAGATGCAAGGTGGCGGCAAGGGCGGCGCCTTCAGCTTTGGCAAGTCCAAGGCCCGCATGCTGGACGAGGGCAACAACACCACCACCTTCGCCGACGTGGCCGGCTGCGATGAGGCCAAGGAAGAAGTGAAGGAACTGGTCGATTTCCTGAAAGACCCGCAGAAGTTCCAGAAGCTGGGCGGACGCATTCCGCGTGGCGTGTTGCTGGTCGGCCCCCCCGGCACCGGCAAGACCCTGCTGGCCAAGGCCATCGCGGGTGAGGCCAAGGTGCCGTTCTTCAGCATCTCGGGTTCTGACTTTGTGGAAATGTTCGTGGGCGTGGGCGCCGCCCGCGTGCGCGACATGTTCGAGCAGGCCAAGAAGAGCGCGCCCTGCATCATCTTCGTCGATGAAATTGACGCGGTCGGTCGGCACCGCGGTGCCGGCCTGGGCGGTGGCAACGACGAGCGCGAGCAGACCCTGAACCAGATGCTGGTCGAGATGGACGGCTTCGAGACCAACCTGGGCGTGATCGTGATGGCCGCCACCAACCGGCCCGACATCCTCGACCCGGCCCTGCTGCGCCCGGGCCGCTTCGACCGCCAAGTCTATGTGACCCTGCCCGATGTGCGTGGCCGCGAGCAGATCCTGAACGTGCATATGCGCAAGGTGCCGGTGGGTCAAGACATCCGCGCCGACATCCTCGCCCGTGGCACACCTGGCTTCTCAGGTGCCGACCTGGCCAATTTGGTGAACGAGGCTGCCTTGTTCGCCGCCCGCCGCAGTGCGCGCGTGGTGGAGATGGTCGACTTCGAGAAGGCCAAGGACAAGATCATGATGGGGCCAGAGCGCAAGTCCATGGTCATGCCCGAGGAGGAGCGCCGCAACACCGCCTACCACGAGGCTGGCCATGCCCTGGTGGCGCGCCTGATGCCCAAGACCGACCCGGTGCACAAGGTGACGGTCATTCCGCGTGGTCGTGCGCTGGGTGTGACCATGCAGTTGCCCGAGGGTGACCGCTACAGCATGGACAAGGAGCGCATGCTCTCCACCATCTCGGTGCTGTTTGGTGGCCGCATCGCCGAAGAGGTGTTCATGAACCAGATGACCACCGGCGCCAGCAACGACTTCGAGCGCGCCACGGCCATCGCCCGCGACATGGTGACCCGCTACGGCATGACCGATGAGCTAGGCCCCATGGTCTATGCCGAGAACGAGGGCGAGGTTTTCCTGGGCCGCTCGGTGACCAAGACCACCAGCATGTCTGAAGAGACCATGCGCAAGGTCGATGCAGTGATCCGCCGCATCATTGACGAGCAGTACGTCATCGCCCGCAAGCACATCGAGGACAACCAGGACAAGATGCACGCCATGGCCAAGGCGCTGCTGGAATGGGAAACCATCGACGCCGAGCAGATTGACGACATCATGAACGGCAAGCCACCTCGCCCGCCCAAGGACTGGACGCCTTCGGCCAACAAGCCGGGCAGTGGCCCGACGCCGCCGGTGAACCCCGACAGCGCACCGGCTGCCGCCTGAGGCACGCACCCAAACCACACCGCAACGGGGCCCTGGGCCCCGTTGTGCATGCTGAAGCCCGCTGCGGCCGCCTCCCCATGATCTGGCAGACCACCCGCTTTCAAATCGACCTGGCCCGCCCGCAGGTGATGGGCATCGTCAACGTCACGCCCGATTCGTTTTCCGATGGTGGCCAGCACGCCGACACCGCCAGCGCCTGCGCCCACTGCGACCAGTTGCTGGCCGAGGGCGTGGATATCCTGGACATAGGCGGCGAATCCACCCGGCCGGGTTCCGACATGCCCTCGTTGGACGAGGAACTGGCCCGCGTGCTGCCAGTGGTGCGGCACGCCGTGACTTTGGGCCTGCCGGTGTCGGTGGACACCAGCCGGCCCGAGGTCATCCGTGCCGTGCTCGACGTCGGTGCCGACATCATTAACGACGTGCGGGCCCTGACCTGGCCCGGCGCCCTGGAGGCAGTGGCAGCGCACGGACGCACGGGCGTGTGCCTGATGCACATGCAAGGCCAGCCCAAGACCATGCAGGCGGCACCCGCCTACCAGGACGTGGTGGCCGAGGTGAAGGCCTTTCTGGCCGAGCGGCTGGCCCAGGTGCGAATGGCGGGAATTGCCGATGAGCGGATCACGCTGGACCCGGGCTACGGCTTCGGCAAGCTGATGGAGCACAACCTGGGCCTGTTTCAGCGCCAGCAAGAACTGTTGAGTCTGGGCCGCCCCTTGCTGGTGGGCTGGTCGCGCAAGGGCATGCTGGGCCAGATCACCGGCCGGCCCAAGGGCGAGCGAATGGTGGCCAGCGTGGCGGCGGCGTTGGCGGCCATCACGCGGGGGGCGCGCATCGTGCGTGTGCACGATGTGGCCGCCACGGTGGATGCGATCAAGGTCTGGCAGGCCGCCGGGCTGGCTGGCGAGCCACAGGCAAGCTGAACAGGCAGGGCTGCGTTTGCCACAGCAGGCGCGGCAAACAACAAACAAGAGAGGAAGCAGAACATGACCCGCAAATACTTTGGCACCGATGGCATTCGCGGCACCGTCGGCCAGTCGCCCATCACCGCCGACTTTGCCCTGCGCCTGGGCCATGCCGTGGGCCGCGTGCTGCGCCAGACGGCGGCGGGCCAGACGGTCACGGTGCTGATTGGCAAGGACACCCGCGTTTCGGGCTACATGCTCGAATCGGCGCTGGAGGCCGGCTTTGCCTCGGCCGGCGTGGACGTGCTGCTGACCGGCCCGCTGCCCACGCCGGGTGTGGCCTACCTCACACGGGCCCTGCGCCTGGACCTGGGGGTGGTGATCAGCGCCTCGCACAATGCTTTTCCCGACAACGGCATCAAATTTTTCTCGGCCAAGGGCGAGAAGTTGCCCGACGACTGGGAACGCGCGGTGGAGGCCGCACTGGAAGAGCCCGCCCAATGGGTGGATTCGGCCAACCTGGGTCGTGCCCGGCGCTTGGATGACGCGCAAGGCCGCTACATCGAGTTCTGCAAGGCCACGGTGAGTGGCGACATGTCGCTGCGGGGCCTGAACCTGGTGGTGGACGCGGCCCACGGCGCGGCCTACCAGGTGGCGCCCGAGGTGTTCCACGAGTTGGGCGCGCACGTCACTTCCATCGGCATCTCGCCCAATGGCTTGAACATCAACGACGGCGTGGGCGCCACCGCGCCGCAGGCCCTGGTGGTCGAAGTGCAGAAACAGGGCGCCGATTTCGGTGTGGCCCTGGACGGCGATGCCGATCGCCTGCAACTGGTGGACAAGCAGGGCCGCTTGTTCAACGGCGACGAACTGCTCTACGTGATGGTGAAAGACCGTTTGGCCCTGGGCGAGAAGGTACCCGGCGTGGTTGGCACGCTGATGACCAACATGGGCGTGGAACTGGCCCTGGGCCGGCTGGGCGTGGAACTGGTGCGCGCCAAGGTGGGCGACCGCTATGTGCTGGAAGAGCTGGGCAAACGCGGCTGGCTGCTGGGTGGCGAGGGCTCGGGCCACTTGCTGGCGCTGGACCGACACAGCACGGGCGACGGCATCGTCAGCGCCCTGCAGGTGCTGCAAGCTGTGCAGCGCAGTGGCCAGACCGTGGCCGAACTGCTGGGCGACGTGGCCCTGTTCCCACAGACCATGATCAACGTGCGCCTGCCCGAGGGCAGCGACTGGACCCGCAACAGCCATCTGTCCGTCGAGACCGAAGCCGTCAAGGCCGGGCTGGGTCGCAGCGGCCGGGTGCTGATCCGCGCCTCGGGCACCGAACCGGTGTTGCGGGTGATGGTGGAGGCCAGCGACGCCAGGGTGGCCCAGGCCGCCGCCGAACGCCTGGTGGCAGCCGCCAGGCAGGGATGAAGCCGCAGGCTTGAGATGACTGTCATGTGACGCCTGGTGAATATGACAGTGCGCCACGGTGCTGTCACAGGCGTGTCACACAGGGTTTCTACAGTGACTTCATCGCGGGCCCATCCGCTTGAAGTTCCACTGACGAAAGGTCTGTTCCATGTTGACATCCATCGTTCGCTTTTCATGTGCCGCTGCCCTGCTGGCCGGCACCTCCACCAGCTTTGCACAAGAGGCCACCGGTGCCGGAGCAACCTTTCCGGCGCCCATCTATGCCAAATGGGCCGACGCCTACCACAAGGCCACCGGAGCCCGCGTGAACTACCAGTCGGTGGGCTCAGGCGCCGGCATCAAGCAGATCAAGTCCAAGACCGTGGACTTTGGTGCTTCAGACATGCCGCTGAAGGACGAAGACCTGGCGGCCGAGGGGTTGATGCAGTTCCCCACCGTGATCGGTGGCGTGGTGCCAGTGGTGAACATCAAGGGCATCACTCCGGGGCAGATCAAGCTCACCGGCAAGGTGCTGGGCGACATCTACCTGGGCAAGGTCACCAAGTGGAACGATGCTGAGATCGCCACCCTGAACGCCGGTGTGCCGTTGCCGGATGCCGAGATTTCGGTGGTGCGTCGCGCTGATGGCTCGGGCACCAGCTTCATCTTCACCAACTACCTTTCCAAGGTGAACGCCGAGTGGAAGACCAAGGTCGGTGAGGGCACGGCAGTGAACTGGCCAGTGGGTGCCGGCGGCAAGGGCAACGAAGGCGTCTCCTCGTACGTGCAACGTCTGCCCAACTCGATTGGCTATGTGGAATACGCCTACGCCAAGCAGAACAAGATGGCCTATGTGCTCATCAAGAACAAGGACGGCAACTTTGTGGCGCCGGATGACCTGAACTTCAAGGCCGCTGCCGCCAACGCCGATTGGAACAAGACCTTCTACCAAGTGCTGACCGAGCAGCCTGGCAAGGACGCCTGGCCCCTGACCGGCGCCACCTTCATCCTGATGCACAAGTCGCAGGCCAAGGCTGAGCAGGCCGCCACTTCCCTGAAGTTTTTCGACTGGGCCTATGCCAGCGGCGACAAGATGGCCATGGACCTGGAGTACGTGGCACTGCCTGACTCGCTCAAGGCGCTGGTGCGCAAGCAGTGGGATCAGATCAAGGATGTCGGTGGCAAGGCTGTCTCCTACAAGTGAAGCACTGCAGCGCTGGCAGGGCCTGGGCCACCGGGCCTGTCAGCGGTGCTCTGAAGACCAGGAGCGCTCCCCATGACTGCCACAATGCCCATGTCATCCAACACCATCCCCCACGCCATGGCAGGTGAGCGATCCACCCCGGCAGGTGGGCCCGGCTCGCGCCGCATGCGCGCACCGTGGGCCGACCGCCTTTTCGCCTTTGCGGCCCACAGCGCCGCTTGGCTGACGCTGGCGTTGCTGGCGGGCATCCTCGTCTCGCTGGTTGTGGGGGCCATGCCCGCCATCCGGGAGTACGGTCTGTCGTTTCTGTGGCGCAGCGAGTGGGATCCGGTCACCAACGAATACGGTGGCTTGGTGATGATTTACGGCACCCTGATGACCTCGCTCATCGCGCTGGTCATTGCGGTGCCTGTGAGCTTCGGCATTGCGTTGTTTCTCACCGAGCTCTCACCCAACTGGCTCAAGCGTCCGCTGGGCACGGCCATTGAGTTGTTGGCGGCTATTCCGTCCATCGTCTATGGCATGTGGGGTCTGCTGGTGTTTGGGCCCATCTTGGCCACCTACGTGCAGCAGCCGCTGCAGCACGCGTTCAAGGGCGTGCCCGTGCTGGGCGCGCTGTTCGCCGGACCGCCGGTGGGTATCGGCCTGCTGTCGGCAGGCATCATCCTGGCGATCATGATCATTCCGTACATCGCCTCGGTGATGCGCGATGTGTTCGAGGTGACTCCGCCCATGATCAAGGAATCGGCCTACGGTCTGGGCGCCACGACCTGGGAAGTGATGCGGAGCGTGGTGTTGCCCTACACCAAGACCGGTGTGGTGGGCGGCATCATGCTGGGCCTGGGCCGCGCACTGGGCGAGACCATGGCCGTCACCTTCGTGATCGGCAACATGAACCAGCTGAACTCCATCTCTCTGTTCGAGGCTGCCAACAGCATTGCCTCTGCCTTGGCCAACGAGTTTGCCGAGGCCGGCGAAGGTCTGCACCAGGCCTCGCTGATCTACCTGGGGCTGGTGCTGTTTTTCATCACCTTCGTGGTTCTGTCGCTGTCCAAGCTCATGCTGGCGCAGCTGAAAAAGGGCGAGGGGAAGAGATCATGAGCAGCATCGCTACCCTTGACGCCCCGCGGCTGGCCATGCATCAGCGGCGCAAGCGCGTAAACGTGATCGCCTTGACTCTGTCGCTGGCGGCCATGGCCTTTGGCGTGTTCTGGTTGCTTTGGATCTTGTTTGAAACCGTCCGACTGGGCCTGGACGGTCTCGCCTGGCAGGTGTTCACCGAGATGACTCCGCCTCCGCAAGAGGAAGTGGGTGGCCTGGCCAACGCCATCTACGGATCGCTCATCATGGTGTCGCTGGCCACCTTCATTGGTACGCCCATCGGCATCCTGGCCGGCATCTACCTGGCCGAGTACGGGCAGCGCAGCTGGCTGGGCCGCATCACCCAGTTCATCAACGACATCCTTCTGTCGGCACCGTCCATCGTCATCGGTCTGTTCATCTACTCAGTGGTGGTGGCGCGCTTCAAGTCATTCTCGGGCTGGGCGGGTGTGTTGGCGTTGGCGCTGATTGTGATTCCGGTGGTGATTCGCCAAACCGAGAACATGCTGAATCTGGTGCCCAATGCGCTGCGCGAGGCAGCTTACGCGCTCGGCACACCGAAGTGGAAGGTGATCCTGACGATCACGCTCAAGTCGGTGCGGGCGGGCGTGCTCACCGGCGTGCTGCTGGCCGTGGCGCGCATTGCCGGCGAGACGGCGCCGTTGCTGTTCACGGCATTGTCGAATCAGTTCTGGACCAGCAGCCTTTCGGAGCCCATGGCCAGTCTGCCAGTCACCATCTTCAAGTTCGCGATGAGCCCCTATGAGAATTGGCAGAAGCTGGCCTGGGCAGGGGTGTTCCTCATCACCATGGGCGTGCTCGCGCTGAACATCATTGCGCGCGTGTTCTTCCGCAACAAACACTGAATCACGGACAAGCACTCATGGACACCAAAGTTGAATGGGGCGTGACCGAGAAGGCCAAGATCACGGTGCGTGACCTGAACTTCTACTACGGCGCCTTTCACGCGCTCAAGCACATCAACCTCGACATTCCCGACAAAAAGGTCACGGCCTTCATCGGCCCATCGGGCTGCGGCAAGTCCACGCTGCTGCGCACCTTCAACCGTATGTACGAGCTCTACCCCGAGCAGCGCGCCGAGGGCGAGATTCTGGTGGACGGCGAGAACGTGCTGGACCGCAAGCTCGATGTGTCGCTGCTGCGTGCCAAAGTGGGCATGGTCTTTCAGAAGCCCACCCCCTTCCCGATGTCGATCTACGACAACATCGCCTTTGGCGTGCGCCTGTTTGAAACCCTCTCGCGGGTGGAGATGGATGAGCGGGTGGAGTGGGCGCTGAAAAAGTCGGCGCTGTGGAACGAGGTGAAGGACAAGTTGAACCAGAGTGGTTCCGGCCTGTCGGGTGGCCAGCAGCAGCGCCTGTGCATCGCCCGCGGCATTGCCATCAAGCCCGAGGTGTTGTTGCTCGACGAGCCCTGCTCGGCACTCGACCCGATTTCCACCGGCAAGGTGGAGGAGCTGATTCACGAGCTGCGCGACGAGTACACGGTGCTGATCGTGACCCACAACATGCAGCAGGCAGCGCGGGTCTCCGACTACACCGCCTACATGTACCTGGGCGACTTGATTGAATTCGGCCCCACGCGAGATCTTTTCATGAAGCCGAAGAAGAAGGATACCGAGGACTACATCACCGGCCGCTTCGGCTGACCGGTAGCAGGGGATACACACATGACCGAAAAGCATCTCTCCACCCAGTTCGACGCTGAGCTCAGCGGCGTGTCCACCCGCGTGCTGGAAATGGGCGGCATCGTCGAGGCCCAGGTGGCGCAGGCCATCTACTCGCTGGTGCATTTCAGCGCCGAGACGGCCACCCAGGTGCTGAAGATGGAAGAGCGCGTCAATCAGCTCGAAGTCGAGATCGACGCCGATCTCTCGGCCATCATCGCCCGCCGTCAGCCCACGGCGCGCGACTTGCGACTACTGATCGCCATCTCCAAGACCATTGGCAACCTGGAGCGGGTCGGCGATGAGGCCGCCCGCATCGCCCGCACCGTGCAGCGCCTGATCAACACTGGCGTGTTCAGTCGCTTGCGCCTGCCAGTAGGGGATGTGTCGTTCGAGTCGGAGCTGGCCGTGGCCTCGCTGCGCAAGGCACTCGACGCATTTGCCCGCCTCGACACCGTGCAAGCGCTGGAGGTGATCAAGCAGGACAACCAGATTGACCAGGAGTTCGAGGGCCTGATGCGCAAGCTCATCACCTACATGATGGAGGACCCGCGCACCATTTCGGCCAGCATTGATCTGGTGTTCGTGGCCAAGGCCATCGAACGTGTGGGCGATCACGCCAAGAACCTGGCCGAGCAGATCATCTACATCGTCAAGGGCACCGACGTGCGCCACAACCCGTATGAAACGGTGGAGTCGGTGGCTTTGCAGCGCAACTGAACCGAACCCGCAACACTGCACATCAAAAGCCCATGCCCACAGTTCTTGTCGTCGAAGATGAAGCGGCCATTGCGGAGCTGATTGCCCTTAACCTGCGCCACGCCGGCTTCGAGGTCACCCTGGCCGAAACGGCCGACCAGGCCTCGGCCGCCATCGCCGCCGAGTTGCCCGACCTGGTGCTGCTGGACTGGATGCTGCCAGGGCAATCCGGTGTGGCGCTGGCGCGGCAGTGGCGTGCCGAGGAACGCACCAAACCCCTGCCCATCATCATGCTCACCGCCCGCGCCGACGAGGCCGACAAGGTGGTGGGGCTTGATGCAGGCGCCGACGACTACCTCACCAAGCCTTTCTCGACCCAGGAGCTGTTGGCCCGCATCCGCGCGGTGCTGCGCCGGCGCATGCCCGAGGCGCTGGACACCGTGGTGGAGTTGGCGGCGTTGACACTGGACCCCGGCACACGGCGTGTCTCGGGGCAGGGCGTGGAGGTGAAGCTGGGCCCCACCGAGTTCCGCCTGCTGCATTTCTTCATGACCCACCCCGAGCGTGTGCACAGCCGCAGCCAGTTGCTTGACCGTGTGTGGGGCGACCATGTGTTCATCGAGGAGCGCACGGTGGACGTGCATGTGAAGCGTCTGCGCGAGGCGTTGCTGCCCGCCGGTTGCGCTGCGATGATTGAGACTGTGCGTGGCGCGGGCTACCGAATGACGCGCCAGGCCAGTGCCTCCTCTGCGGCTTGATGGCGCCACCGCTGACCGATGTTCTGGATAGCCCCGCGAACCCTGCTTAGCGCGCTGATCACCGCACTGGGAGCGGCGGTCGGGCACTGGCTGGGGCGCGGGTGGGGCCAAGCCTTGCTGGGCACCGGCCTGGGCGCCGTGCTGGCCGCCTTGCTGGTGACGCTGCTGGACAGCGGGCGTGGCGGGCGCGTGCTGCGCTGGCTCAGCGGCCCGCTTGACGGGCCGCCGCCGCATCTGGTGGGCTTCTGGGGCGAGGCGGCCACGCGCGTGGAACGCGCGCTACGCCAGCGCGACCGTGCAGCGCTGGCTGAGCGTGAGCAGCACACCCAGTTCCTCGCGGCCATCGAGGCCTCGCCCAACGGCGTGCTGCTGCTGGACGCGGCCGAACAGATAGCGTGGTGCAACGGTCTGGCGGCCCAGCACCTGGGGTTGGACCCGGTGCGAGACCTGCGCCAGCGCATCACCAACCTGGTTCGTTCGCCCGATTTCGTGGCCCATTTGCAGGCGCGGCGATTCGATCAACCGGTGAAGATCAAGGGCCCGTTGGGCCGGGGGCTGTTATCTGTGATGGTGCAACCCTATGGCGATGGCCACTACCTCCTGCTGACCCAGGACATCACGGAACGCGAGCGAATTGAAGCCACCAAGCGTGATTTCGTCGCCAACGTCTCGCACGAGATCCGCACCCCGCTCACGGTGCTGGCGGGCTTCATCGAAACCATGGCGTCGCTGCCGCTCAATGAGCAAGAGCGCCAGCGGGTGCTGGTGCTGATGGGGCAGCAAAGCCGGCGCATGCAAAGCCTGGTGGCCGATCTGCTCACGCTGGCCAGCCTGGAGGGCAGTGCGCCACCAGCCAAAGACCAGTGGGTGCCTCTGTCGCGGCTGGCGCAGACCGTGGAGGCCGATGCCAAAGGCCTGTCCGGAGGCAAGCATGAATTTGTCTTTGGCTGGGGCAGGGGGGCGAGCCTGGCCGGCAACGAGACCGAGCTGCTCAGCGCCATCACCAATCTGGTGAGCAATGCGGTGCGCTACACGCCTGCCCGGGGCAAGATCGCTGTGGAATGGTCGCGTCGAGATGACGGCTCGGCCGAACTGGTGGTGCGTGACAGCGGCCCGGGTATCGCACCTGAGCACCTGCCACGTCTGGCCGAGCGGTTTTACCGAGTGGATGGCAGCCGCTCACGCGACACCGGCGGCACCGGGCTGGGCTTGGCCATCGTCAAGCATGTGGCTCAGCGGCATGGCGGTGAACTGTTGATCAGCAGCGAAGTGGGACGCGGCTCTGCCTTCAGCCTGGTGTTTCCGCCGTCACGGGTGCGCGAACAGGCCGAGCCAGCTGATGCGCCGGCCCTGTCCACTCAGGGCTGACGGACGTAAAGCCAGTACCGCTCGACCCGGTCTACCGGGTGGTGCACCTGGGCCAGCATCTGCCAGCCTGGCGGGTGGCGCGGCTCGGTGCCCGCGCGGGCCTGCAGCACCATGGCATTGCAGCCGGCTTCATCAGCGAGTGCGGCGCCTGCTGCCCGCACACGGTAATGGCCAAAGACCTCCAATGCCGCCACACCCGGCGCCGACATGCCCGGTGCTTGCACACAGCTGCCAATGGGCACATGGGTCGCCATCTGGCTCACCAGTGAGCGCGAGCTGCGGGCGTAGTCCAGCGCTGGCAGCCACAGTGTCATGGCCAGCAGCCAGGCCAAGGCCACGCCGCCCGCCGGCAACACCAGGCTCTTCCACAGCGGGTGGCGGTGGCGGGCGGTGCGCCAGCGCACCAGCCAAATCCAGGCCATGGTGGCCAGTGCAGCGCACACCAGTGCCAGTGCGCTGAAGCTGGGCTGAAAGCCCGGCGCCAACCGCAACACGTTGGCCATGGGCTTGGCCGGCACGCCGGTGTGCATGGCGCTGTAGATCACCCAGCCGCCCAACGCCGAGCCACTGAAGAAGAAGACCGAGAACCAGTCTATGGCCGCACCGGTGCTTCGCTTGAGTGTGGGCAGGGCAAAGGCCGCCAGCACGGCTATGCCAGGCACCGCCAGCATCAAGGCGCGGTCGCTGCCGCCCATGGCCAGGCTGCTCAGCACCGCTACCAGGGCGGTGCCCATGGGCACCGAAATGTGCCGGTGCTGCAGATGGCGGCGCCAGCGCCACAGTGTCCACAACACCAGAGGCCAAGCCGGCCAGCAGAACCACAGCAGCAAGCGCCCCATGGCCCACCAGTGCTTGGGCTGGGTGGGCAACGCCACGCGCCAATGCCATGCCGCCAGGGCCCAGGCCGCAGCCGCCATTACGGCCATGGCGCCCAAGAGCCACGGCACCATGGCGCGGGCATCGGCATAGCGGGAGCGCCAGCAGATCAGCGTGGCCACCAGGCCAAAGCCCAGCGCCATGGCCGGGGCGCCGCTGAGTGCCAGCGCCACCAGCGCGGCGCTGGCGGCCAACCGGGCCGTCAATTGGCGATAGGGGGCCGCTGCCAGGCCCCAAATGAACAAGGCCACTTCGCTGAGCTGCACCAACTCGGGCGTGGTCTCGTGACCCAGTTGCAGCAGGCCCAGCGTGGCGATGGTGGCCAGCAAGGCGCCATCGGCCAGGGCCCGGGCATAGGCCACGGGTTCGGCCTCACCCCCAAAGGCAAAGGCCACCGGCCGGGCCGCCTCGGTGCGAGCCAGATGGAAGGTGGCGTACCAGATCAGCGCCAGACTCAGAGCCAGCAGCAGGGCAAAGGGCAGGCGGGCGGCCAGGGCAGGGTCGAGCAGGGGCGAGAGAAGCTTGATAAAGCCCGCTCCCAACCAGTGCGGCAGCAGGGCCGGCGGGGCCGGCCAGCCACCCAGCGTGGGGGCTAGCCAGGGGGTGCGGCCCTCGGCCATGCTCAGCATGGTGGCGAAGGCGGTGAGATCGGCATTCCGCCAGGGGTCGCGACCGAACACGCCCGGCAGCACATAGGCTGCGCACAGCAGCAGAAGGGCGACACGGGGCAAGCGCGCGGCAGCACGTTGGGTGACCAGTGCGGGGTTGGGCTGATTCACAGTCGGCATCATGCCAAGTCAGTGGAGAAAACTGAGCGCGCCATGAAAAAAGGCAGCCTGGGCTGCCTTCTTCTGTGCGGCTTGCCGCCCAAGAATCACTTCTTGGCGATGCCCACGCGCGCAAACTTGTTGCGGAACTTCTCGACGCGACCGCCAAGCGTATCGATGCTCTTTTGCTGGCCGGTGTAGAACGGGTGCGATTCGCTGGTGGTTTCCAGCTTGAACAACGGCAGCTCGCGGCCGTCTTCCATCTTCACGGTTTCCTTGCTCGAAGCGCACGAGCGCGTCACGAACTTGAAGCCGTTGGACAGGTCCACGAAGCACACGTCGCGGTAGTTCGGGTGAATGCCTTCTTTCATGGCTCTCTTTCGGCGGTTGCGCCGTCCTTTGTCGCTGTGTTTTTGCCAGGAGCCACGCCGGCCCCATGCACAGCGCACTTTCCGACAGCGGAAAACCCCGAATTATAGCCTGAGCTTAGGTTTGGCATGGCACCCTTGTGTCTCAATCCCGCCAAGGCCCGTTCGTACCATGACAATGCTCCGCCTACATCCCTACGCATTGCTCTGGCGGCAGTCGTCTTGGGCGCCACCTTGGCCGGCCCGGCAGCGGCAGGCGACGAAATCGCAACCGTCCGCCTCGAAATATCCGAGTCCAGCGAAGTGGTGGGCAAGGGCTGCTATCAGATCGAGACCAGCCTGCGTCTTGCATCGAGACACTGCGGCAGACATGCGGCAGTGATGGCTCAACACGCACACGCTGCCGCGCATCGGCATCGCCGAGCATTTCGGGCTGCGGGTCGATGGCGACGGCTACACCCGTTTGCGCGTCGACGGCAACACGCTCGCGTTGGCCAGCGGCATGGCTGACACGGCCTTGGGCCTCAAGTGGCGCATGCAGGACGGCGACGATGATCTCGTACCCAGCTTGGCGTGGCTGCTTCACGCCGACTTTGCCACAGGCGCCAAGGCATTCCGAGGCCAGGGCGTGCGTTCGTCGCTGCGCATGGTGGCTGAGTGGGAGCAGACTGAAGGTTGGTCTGTGGGCGCCATGCCCGGCCTGTTCAGCGACAGGAACGAAACCGCCGAGCGGGACACGGCAACTGCTGGCCCTGGTGCTGAGCAAGGAGTTCAAGCCCCAATGGTGTGGCTTTGGCAGACCAACTGATGTCCGCACGCCATGGTGGCACCGTTACCAGCTGGGACGCCGGCGTGGCCTACCTGGCGAACAAGGACGTGCAACTGGACTTCTCCATCTCGCGCGGTATCAGCAAGAGTGCGCGAGCGTGGGCCTGTCGGGGCTGAGATCCAAAACAAAGGCGCCCACCTGGGGCGCCTTTCGGGTTGTGCGCAGGGCCGGCTGAATCAGCCACCGCGCCGCATCATGTCGAAGAAATCGAGGTTGTTCTTCGATGCTTTCATCTTGTCGAGGATGAACTCCATCGCCTCGATCTCGTCCATCGGGTACAGCAGTTTGCGCAGGATCCAGGTCTTTTGCAGGATCTCGGGCTTGAGCAGCAGTTCTTCGCGGCGAGTGCCCGACTTGTTGATCAGGATGGACGGGTAGACACGCTTCTCGGCCATGCGACGGTCCAGATGGATTTCGCAGTTGCCGGTGCCCTTGAACTCTTCGTAGATCACCTCGTCCATGCGCGAACCGGTGTCAATCAGAGCGGTGCCGATGATGGTCAGCGAGCCACCTTCCTCCACATTGCGGGCGGCGCCGAAGAAGCGCTTGGGGCGCTGCAGCGCGTTGGCGTCGACACCACCGGTCAGCACCTTGCCGCTGGAGGGCAGCACGTTGTTGTAGGCGCGGGCCAGGCGGGTGATGGAGTCGAGCAGGATCACGACGTCCTTCTTCAGCTCCACCAGGCGCTTGGCGCGCTCGATCACCATCTCGGCCACCTGCACGTGGCGGGCCGCGGGTTCGTCGAAGGTGGAGCTGATCACTTCGCCGCGCACGGTGCGCAGCATCTCGGTCACTTCTTCCGGGCGCTCGTCCACCAGCAGCACGATCAGGTGCACATCGGGGTGGTTGGCGATGATGGCGTGCGCGAGGTGCTGCATCATCACCGTCTTGCCGGTCTTGGGCTGGGCCACCAGCAGGGCGCGCTGGCCTTTGCCTATGGGCGCGATCAAATCGATGATGCGGCCGGTGACGTTCTCTTCGCCCTTGAAGTTGTCGCGTTCCAGCTTGAACGGCTCTTTCGGGAAGAGCGGTGTCAAGTTCTCGAACATGATCTTGTGCTTGCACTCCTCGGGCGTCAGGCCGTTCACGCGGTCAACCTTGACCAGCGCGAAATAGCGTTCGCCGTCCTTGGGCACGCGCACTTCGCCCTCCACCAGGTCACCGGTGTGCAGGTTGAAGCGGCGCACCTGGCTGGGGCTGAGGTAGATGTCATCGGTGGACGCCATGTAGCTCGAATCGATGGAGCGCAGGAAGCCGAAGCCGTCGGGCAGCACTTCAAGCACGCCATCGCCGAACACCTGCTCGCCGGCTTTGGCGCGCTTCTTCATGATCGCGAACATCAGCTCCTGCTTGCGCAGACGGGCGACGTTATCGATCTCCAATGCCTCGCCCATCTCGATCAGGGCCGAGACGTGGAGTGCTTTGAGTTCAGAGAGATGCATGTCAAACACCCTTTGGGTGGATGTCAGGCCCTGGGCGCATGGCCGGATGGGCTTGAGGGTTCGCTGTGTCGGGCCTGCAAGGCCTGCACAGCGTCTGGGGGAAACGGGGTAGGGGAGCTGTGGGCCGTGAAACTCACGCGCTGAAGAACCGTGTTGTGGTTCGAGGCGTGGTGGCCTTGGAGCCTGGCTGCAGCAACGGGGCGGCGCTGGTAGCGGCCGCACCCGGTGCGTCAGGCGCGATTATAGATGAGCGTCGAGGAACTGGGCGAGTTGCGACTTGTTCAGCGCGCCCACCTTGGTGGCGGCCAACTGGCCGTCCTTGAACAGCATCAGCGTGGGGATGCCGCGGATGCCGAACTTGGCCGGCACGTCGCGGTTCTCGTCCACGTTCATCTTGGTGATCTGCAGACGGGCACCGTAGTCCTTGGCGGTTTCTTCGAGGATGGGGGCGATCATCTTGCAGGGGCCGCACCATTCGGCCCAGTAGTCCACCAGCACGGGCGTGCCGGACTTCAGTACGTCGGCCTCGAACGAGGCGTCGGAGATGTGCTTGATCAGTTCGCTGCTCATGTGTGTCCTATGGGGGAGGCCTGGGCGACGCAGGGCGGTGGAATGCCTCTGAGAGGGGACGTGAGGCGTCTATTCGCCGGGCACAATGATTCTGACACAAAGCCCATGGGCCTGTTGTCGTCCGCCATGAACCCCTCAGAAACTCCAGCCTCTCGTGACCACGCCGCAGGCCACCAGGTTGAGCGCGTCGTGCTCGCTGGGCACCAAGCGCCTGCGGAGGTCTGGCCGCAACTGGCCCAGCGCGTGCGCGCTTGGGCCAATGCGCATGCCCTGGCGTTGCGCGACGCCTGCTGGCTGTTGCCGTTTTCGGCCCTGTTGCCGCAGGCCCGCCGCGCGCTGGCGGCGCAGGGTGGCTGGCAACCCCGGGTGGAAACCACGCAGACCCTGGCGCAGCAACTGGCGCCACACAGGGGCGCAGCACAGGGCATGTTCAGTGGCGATACGGTGACCAGCCGCTTGCAGGCCGCCCAGTTGCTGCGCCAGCAGGACTGGGGCAAGGCCTGGGCCCGCAGCGACCCGCGTGCCTTCGCGCACGGTGTGGCGGCCCTGGTGGACACGGCCGACGACCTGCGCGCGGCTGCGTCAGCCCATGCACCGGGGCAGCGTGATGCCTGGTGGCAGGATGCGCGCACCCGCCTGGCCCTGGCCGCCGGCCCGGGAGAGTTCGAGCGCTCCCTGGCCCGGGTGGCGCTGGAATGGGTGGCTGCGTCGCTGTCAGCTTGCCCGCCCGACACAGATGCCCTGTTCACCGCGCCTGTGCGCGGCTGGGTGGTGCTGCGCGCTGGCGGTGCGGATGCCTTGGCCGAAGCGGTACTGGCACACCATGCCGGCACGGGCGTGCCCGGTCTGCTGCTGGACCTGGACGGTGAGCCCGGCGATGAGTTCAAGGCGGCGGCCCTGGGGCCATCGCCCAGGCTGCTGCGCTGCGCCGATGCCGAGGACGAAGCGCGCACCACCACGGCCTGTGTGCTCGCCGCGCTGAAGGATGGCGGCACCGTGGCCCTGGTGGCACAAGACCGCGAGACCGTGCGCCGCGTGCACGCCATGCTGGCCCGAGTGCCGGTGCCGGTGGTGGACGACACCGGCTGGCGCGTGGCCACCACCCGCGCCGGGGCGCATGCCATGGCGCTGTTGCGCGCGGCGCGGTCGCTGAGCGGTGCGTCGGCTGCCGAAGATGCGCGCCTAGACTGGCTCAAGGATGACCCGCTGGGTCGGGCAGAGCCCGAAGCCCTGGTGGCGCTGGAGGCCTTGTGGCGCAACCGGCGCGTCAGTGCCGAGGCCACGGCGAGCGCCAAGGCCTTGTGGACGGCGGCCGAAGCCCGCTTGGCGCCCTTGGCGGCCGAGCGCTCGCGGCCGCTTGCTGACTGGCTGCAATGCCTTGCTGCGCTGTGGTTGAGTGACCCCACCGAAGCCCAGCGTTGGCGCAACGACGCCGCCGGCCGCGCCGTGCTGCTGGCGCTGCGGCTGGATGCCTTGGCTGGCCAGTCCGCAGCGTGGCAGGCGGCGGCGAGCAGCACCCGCTTCACGCTGGACGAATTCATCGCCTGGGTCGATGAAGCGCTTGAAGAAGCCAGCGTGGTGCCCGACAACCCGCCCGAGGCGCGGGTGGTGATCACGCCGTTGGCGCGGGTGATGCTGCGGCCCTTCTCGGCCGTGGTCTGCCCCGGGGCCGATGAGCGCCGGCTGGGAGTGAGCGAGCCGCGTCCCGATTTGCTGGGGCCAGCGCTTTCGGCCGCGCTGGGCCTGCCTGGCCCGCAGGAGCGCTTGCGGCGCGAAACCCTGGCCTTTGTGCACTTGTTGCACCAACCCGCAGTGACCTTGTTGCACCGCGTGGCCGACGGTGCCGAGGGCCTAGGCCCCAGCCCGTTGATCCAGCGCCTGGTGCTGGCCCGGGCCGAGTCCGGCGCACAACCCTCCGCCTTGCCCAGCGTGCATGCGCAGTTGCCGCAGCGCGTGGTGTTGCCTCAGCCTGTGCGGCCGCCCGCGCCTAGGGCAGATGCCCATTGGCCGCATTCACTCAGCGCCAGCGCGGTCGAGGCCTTGCGCACCTGCCCCTACCGCTTCTTCAGCCGCGTGCTGCTGGGCCTGGGCGAGGTGGATGAACTGGACAAGGCCGCCGACAAGCGCGACCACGGCAACTGGCTGCACGCCGTGTTGTTGGGCTTTCACCAGGGGCGTGAGGCCAGCACCGATGTGGCCATCGACACCTCCCGTCTGATGGCCGCCGCGGTGGCCGTGGACCAGGAACAGGGCTGGACCGAAGCCGAACTGCTGCCCTTCCGCGCCAGCTTCGAGGCCCTGGTGCCGGGCTATCTGCGCTGGCTGCATGAGCGCGAAGCGCAAGGTTGGCGGTGGTGGCAGGGTGAGTTGTCTCGCCAGGCCACCCCGGCCGAGTGGGGCGGGCTCGGTCTGCATGGCCGGCTTGACCGGTTGGACCAGCAAGCCGATGGTCGGGTGGAACTGCTGGACTACAAGACTGGCAGCGCCGCCGGCCTGGCCGCCAAGGTCAATCAGGGCCTGGAAGACACCCAACTGGCCTTCTACGCCGCGCTGGCGCTGGCCGCAGGCGATGCCGCAACGGGAGCCCTCGCGGCTGCCTACCTGGGTCTGGACGACCCGCGCGCCGGCCCGGTGGCCGTGCCGCACGACCAGGTGGACGCTGACGCCCGCGTGCTGTTGCAGCAACTGGGCCTGGAGTTCGAACGCCTGCGCGATGGCGAACCGATGTTGGCGCTGGGCCAGGGCGAGGCCTGCGAGCATTGCGAGGCGCGGGGCCTGTGTCGCCGTGACCAGTGGGCCCCGCCACCCACTGAAACACCGGCCGATGCGTCGGCCAGCGAGGCGGGTGACGCGGCATGACGACCCACACCCCCGCCTACCAAATCGACGGCACCAGCAGCACCCGCGCCGCCTTTTATGCCACCGCCTGCGACCCGTCGCAGAGCATCGTGGTGGAGGCCTGCGCGGGTGCAGGCAAGACCTGGATGCTGGTCTCGCGCATCCTGCGCGCATTGCTGGAAGGGGCCGAGCCCTCGCAGATCCTGGCCATCACCTTCACCCGCAAGGCCGCCGGCGAGATGCGTGCACGCCTGAACGAATGGCTGGCCGAATTTGCCACGCCCAACGCCACGCACGCCCAGCGTGTGCAAGCCCTGGTGCAGCGTGGCCTCGCACAGCCACGGGCCGAACAGCTGGCCCCAGCCTTGGGTGGCTTGTACGAGCGCGTGCTGGCCAGCGGGCGCACGGTGCAGGTCAAGACCTTCCATGCCTGGTTCTCACAGCTGATGCGCATGGCGCCGCTGGACGTGCTGGCGCAGATGGGTTTGCAACCCGGCATGGCGCTGATGGAGGATGTGGACGAGCTGCGGCTGGAACTGTTCCGCCGCTTCCAGAACCGCGTCGCGGCCGAGCCCGCGCTGCGCGCCGACTACATGGCCCTGGTGGTCCGGCAAGGCCGCCACACGCTGATGCGCTGGCTGGATGCGGCCTGGAGCAAGCGGGTGGAGATCGAGCGGGCCGACGCGGCGGCTTGCCTGGACAACGCCATTCCGTCAGCTGCCAGCCGCTATGCCGATTGCGCGGGGCTGGCGCATCCCTTGGCGCTGCTGGCCAGTGCGCATTTTGTGGAAGCGGCCGACACGGCGGCACGCGAGCTGGGTGCCAGCGCCAGCAAGACCAGCCAGAAGGTGGCCGAGGGTCTGCGCGCGGCGCTGACGTTGATCGCACGGGGTGCGCTCAGCGATGGTTTCGACCAGGCAATTGCCGCACTGCACACCGACAAGGGCACGCCGCGCAAGCTGCCCGGCGAGCCTGCCTGCGCCGCTGCGTTGAGCGGCGAACTGCTGGCCATCGACGAGCGCGTGAAGCAGCAGGACGCGCACGATGACCAACGCCGCATGTGCGCGCTTTCGCGGGTGCTGCTGGCCGAGTTTGCCGCGCTCAAGCGCGCGCGGGCCGTGGTGGACATGTCCGACCTGGAAAACCTGGCGCTCAAGCTGCTGGGCGACTCGACCTGGTCGGGCTGGATACAGGAGCGGCTGGACGCGCGGCTCAGGCATTTGCTGATCGACGAATTCCAGGACACCAGCCCGCTGCAATGGCATGCGCTGCAACCCTGGCTGGCGGCCTATGCCGGCGCGGGCGGTGGCGCCAGCGGGCAGGCAGCGCTGTCGGTGTTCATCGTCGGCGACCCCAAGCAAAGCATCTACCGCTTCCGCCGTGCCGAGCCGCGCGTGTTCGCGGCCGCCGGTGATTTCGTGGTGGATGCGCTGGCCGGCCGGCGCCTGGCCTGCGACCACACCCGGCGCAATGCGCCCGAAGTGTTGGCGGCCTTGAACACCGCGTTCGAGCAGGCCCAGGCCGCTGGCGACTACGCAGGCTTTCGCCACCACACCACCGAGGTCACAGAGCCCGGGCCGGGGTTGTACACGCTGCCACGCGTGCCCAAGCCAGCCAAGGCCGCGAAGGGCGCTGGCCAGGCCGGCGCCGAGGTGTGGCGCGACAGCCTGACCGAGCCGCGCAGCACCGAACAGGAGCGCCGCAGCGTGCAGGAAGCCTGCGAGGTGGCGCGGGCCATTGCCGAGCTGCTGGCCAATGGCCAGACCAAGGCTGGCGAGATCCAGGTGCTGGCGCGCAAGCGCAGCGTGCTGAGCCTGCTGTCCGACGCCCTGCGGGCCTGGCATGTGCCGCATGTGCGGCCCGACGATGTCTCGCTGGCCGACGAGCCCGAGGCGCGCGACCTGATCGCCTTGCTCGATGCGCTGGCCTCGCCGGGGCATGAAATTTCGCTGGCCCAGGCGCTCAAAAGCCCGGTGTTTGGCGCCAGCGACGACGACCTGCTGCAACTGGCCCAGCGGGCTCCGGTTGCCGGCGGTTGGTGGCCGGCTTTGCAGCGCTGGGGCGCGCAGCACGAAACCTCGCCAGCGTTGCGCCGCGCCGCGCCGCTGCTGGCCACCTGGGCCGAAGCCGCCCGCGCCTTGCCGCCGCACGATCTGCTGGACCAGGTGCTGCACCGGGGCGATGTGATGGCGCGCATGCTGCAAGCCAGCCCGCCCGAGCGGCGCGAGCATGTGCGGGCCGTGATCCACAAGCTGCTGGCCCAGACGCTGGCGCTGGATGGCGGCCGCTACACCACTCCCTATGGATTTGTGCGGGCCTTGCGGGCGCGGGCCGTGAAGGCTGGCGCCACGGCCGACGCGAACGCGGTGCAATTGCTGACCGTGCACGGCGCCAAGGGGCTGGAATCGGACGTGGTGTTCCTGATGGACTGCGACCCCGAAGGCCGCAACGCCGAGACCGGCAGCCTGTTGGTGGACTGGCCGGTGCACCTGGCCCACCCCAGCTGCGTGGCCTTCGTGGGTCGTCAGTCGCGGCTGGCGCCCTCGCTGCTGCCACTGCGGGAGCAAGAGGCGCACCTGGCTGCGCGCGAGGAGCTGAACGCGCTGTACGTGGCGGCCACGCGGGCGCGCCGGCAGCTGGTGCTCAGCTGCATAGCCCCGCAGCGCAAGGCCTCGGACCCGGCCTGGTGGGACCGGCTGGCGCCGCTGGCCCAGCGCTGGCGGCCGGCCGAGGTATGGCCCGCGGCCGCAGGCGGTCCCGGCGAGATCCTGGTCGACGACTGGGCGGCCGTGGCCGCAGCCCACCCGCCTGCCGAGCGTGGTGTTGCGGCGGCCGCTGGCGTGTCCGATGTCTGGGTGGCCGCGGTCAAGGACGGCTCGCGCATCGCCCTGGTGGGCGAGGCCTTTCACCGGCTGATGCAATGGGCTTGCGGCACTGGTGGTGTGGCCTTGGGCGGCGATGCATGCGCTTGGGTTGCCGATGTGGCCCCTGCGGCGGCGGCCGAGTTTGGTCTCTCGCCGCCCGAGGCCGCATTGGCAGCGCAGGCCGCCAGCGCCGTTCTGGTCAGTGCGGCCTTCGCGCCTTACCGCAGCGGCCCCGGCCTGCTGTGGGCTGGCGACGAGGTGCCAGTGTCCGAAGGCGGTGAGGTGCTGCGCATCGATCGCCTGGTAGCCCGCGACGAGGCTGGCCAGCGTGTCTGGTGGGTGCTGGACTACAAGCTCGACCACGCACCCCAGCAGCAGCCTGACTACCTGGCCCAGATGGCGCGATACCGTCAGGCGGTGGCCCAATTGCAGCCGGGCGAGGCGGTGCGCAGTGCCCTCGTGAGCGGGGCGGGCGAGGTCATCGAGGTGGGCTGAGTGGTGCACCCGGCTGCCGGGTACGGCAGCCACCTGCCAAGTGGGTGCCCAGGCCGCTTCGGAGCGGCCGTGCGCTGGCCTGAGCCGGGCCTGCGCGGAGAACGGCGGTGACCGCAACCACCTGATCCCGAAAAGCTCACGCTTTGTGCCGCTGTTCAGCCCTATGCCGAACGCGGGCTCGCGCTTCAATGCCATGGCAGCCTGCCCGCAGACCATGACATTTCAGCCCACCACCACCGAAGCCGCCGGCTTGCACGCCGCACCATCGTCCGCCGCCGCCCAGCCCAAGGGGCAGGCGCAGCCGCAGGCGGTACGCATGTTCGGCCGTTTCCAGCTGGTGCGCCTGCTGGGCAAGAGCCAGCACATCATGGCCTGGCTGGTCATGGACCGCGATGAACAGGAATTCATGCTGGCGATCCCGCGCGTTCAGCTCACAGGCCAGGGCATGCAGGACTGGCAGCAAAAAGCCCGCCGCGCCGCCCGGCTGAACCACCCGCACCTCGCCCAGCCGGTGGAGGTGGGCGAGTTCGACCGCTGGCCTTACGCCGCCTACGAGCGCGGCACGGCCGTCACTTGGGCTGAGCGTTTCTCCAGACAGGGCATACCGGCAGCCGACCTGGCCGCCTGGGTAGTGCAGGCCGCCCAGGGCCTGGCCTATGCGCACGAGGCGGGCGTGGCCCACCGCGACTTGCAGCCTTTCATGCTCAGCGTGGACGAGGGCGGGCAGGTGAAGGTGCTGGGCCTGGACCTGGCCGGCCGCGGCGGCGAGAGCCATGGCGCGCTCGATGAATTGCGCGCGGTGCGCGACGCCGCCGTGACCGATGTGCTGGCCCTGGGCCTGGTGATGCACCAGGGCCTGGCCGGGCAAGCGCCGTTGGAACAGGCCGACGTGGGCAAGGTGATTGCGCTGATGCCGCCCATAGGCCAGGACTTTGTGCGCCTGCCCTGGACGGTGCCACGCCCCATTCCAGATCCGCTGCGTGCCATCGTCAACCGTGCCACCGACCGCCAGGTGCGCCAGCGCTACCGCAACGCCCGCACGCTGCAGCGCGCGCTGGAAGGCTGGATTAAGACCAGCTCTGAGCAAGATGGCGGCCCACTGGCTTTGCTGCTCGACCGCTTGCGCAGCGTGGGTGTGTTGCCCGCGCTGCCAGGTGCCGCCGAGCGCGTCGCCCATCTGGCCCTGATGGACGGTGGTCGCACCAGCGAGCTGGCGGACGCGGTGTTGGGCGACATGGCGCTTACCTTTGAATTGATGCGCGCGGTCAACAGCGCCCAGGTGCATGGGGCTTCGGTCTCCAGCGACGGGCCGGTGCTGATGCTGCGCCGGGCCATTGCCATGCTCGGCCTGGATGGTGTGCGCCGCGCGGCGCTGGGCCTGCGCGCCTGGCCTGGGCCCATGAATGAACAGGCGGCCGAGGAAATGCTCACGCTCATCCACCGTGTGCAGCGCGCCAGCCTGGTGGCCACCAAGCTGGCGCCGGCCGGTTACGACGGCGAGGTGGTGTCGCTGATCACCCAGTTGCAGAACCTGGGCCGTCTGATGGTGCAGTACCACTTTCCCGACGAGGCCATGCAGATACGCCGGTTGATGCAATCGGCCGATGCCACCACGCCGGGTGGACAGCCCGAGCCGGGCATGACGGCCGAGGCGGCCTCGTTCGCGGTGCTGGGCATCGATGTGGAAGCCCTGGGTGTGGCCGTGGCCAAGCACTGGGGCCTGGACGAGTCGGTGCAGACCATGATCCGCCGCCTGCCGCCGGGTGCGCCCGTGCACCATCCCGAGAATGACAACGACATCCTGCGCGTCACCGCCAGTTGCGCCAACGACCTGTTGGACGTGACCCTGATGCCCGCCAAGCTGGTGATGGCCGCGCTGGGCGTGGTGGCCCGCCGCTACGCCAGGCCGCTGGGGCTGACGGCCAAGGACATGCAGGATGCGTTGCAAAGCGCTGCCAGCGAGGCCACCGCACAGCACGCTTCAGCGGCGCCACCCTTCCCGCCGGCCGATGCCTCGGCCGCCACGCGCGGTTGGGATGCAGGCACCCAACACGCCGCCGGACCCACGCCGTGAGGGCGGCCGTGGTGCAGCGGGTGGGCCGTTTCGAGCTGCTGGCCCCGCTGGGCCGCGGCGCCCAGGCCACGGTGTGGCGCGCTCACGACCCGCAGCTGCAACGCGAGGTGGCGCTGAAGCTGCTGGCCGACAACACCGACATCGACACCCGCCAGGCCTGGCTGGAAGAGGCTCGTCTGGCCGGCGCCTTGCACCACCCCGGCATCGTGCCGGTGTTTGACGCGGGCGAGGACAACGGTCAGCCCTACATCGTGAGCGAATGCGTGCAGGGCCCCACCCTGGCCCAGCGCCTGCGCGAGGATGGCCACTGGGCCACGCGCGACGCGGCGCTGCTGATGTGCGAGGTGTTGGACGCGCTGGCCTACGCCCACGCCAACGGCGTGGTGCACCGTGACCTGAAGCCCTCCAACATCCTGCTGGGCGGCGACGGCCGCCCGCGGGTGATGGACTTCGGCATTGCCGCGCGCCTCACCGACGAACACGACGGCCGCGTGGTGGGCACGCCGGGCTACATCTCGCCCGAGGCCGCCGCCGGCCAGGCTGCCAGCCCGGTGATGGACGTGTTCTCGGCCGGCATGCTGCTGGGCCTGATGCTCACCGGCCGCATGCTGCGCGAGGGCAACGACCCGCTGCTGGCCCTGCAACACGCCATGCATGTGGACGTGGTGTGGCCCGCGCACAGCGAGGTGGACGTGGACGACGCGCTGCGCTCCATCGTGCTGCGCGCCACGGCCCGCTCGCCCGATTTGCGCTGGCCCGATGCGACCAGCCTCAAGGCCGCGCTGCAAGACTGGCTGCGCCCCTCGGTGGACGAGCACGTGAACCTGGGCCATGGCACGCTGAATTTCCTGCTGCGGCGCATGAAGCTCACCGGTGATTTCCCGGCACTCAGTAATGCCGTGGTGCGCATCCAGCGCATCACCTCATCCGACAAAGAGAGCCTGCACGCGCTCTCGGCCGAGATCCTGCGCGACGTGGCGCTCACCAACAAGCTGCTGCGCCTGGTCAACAGCGCGCACTTCCAGCACGCCAGCCACGGCGAGGTGAGCACGGTTTCGCGCGCCGCTGCACTGGTGGGTTTCTCGGGCATCCGCAGCATGGCGCTCTCGCTGGTGCTGCTGGAGCACATGGGCGACCAGCAGCATGCCGAGCGCATGAAGGGCCTGTTCCTCGAATCGCTGCTCACCGCGACGCTGGTGGACCAGCTCACGCCGCCCTCGCGTGAGCGTGAGGAGGCCTTTCTCGCCGGCATGATGAGCCACCTGGGCCGCATGCTGGCCGAGTACTACTTTCCCGACGAAGCCACCCGCATCCGCAGCCTGATCGACAGTGACCCCGAGCGGGCCCAGATCGATGTGCTGGGTTTGAGCTACGAGGCCTTGGGGCAGGGCGTGGCCCAGGTCTGGGGCCTGCCCACCAGCTTGCGGCAGATGATGGCCCGCCCGCCCGGCATGCCACCGCACCACAGGGTCGACGTCGACACCGAGCGCATGCGCTGGCGCGTCCGTGCCGCGGGCGAACTGGTGCAGGCCCTGCTGGCCAGCAGCGACAAACAGCACGATGCCGTGCAGGTGCTTGCCGAGCGCTATGCCAAGGCTCTGGGCGTGCAAGCGCAGGAGGTGTCGGCGGCCGTGCACGTGGCTCGCAGTCACCTCGGCAGCCTGGCTGGCAGCCTGGGTCTGCAGCCCAACGCACGCGCCAAGGCGCACCGCCTGCTGGAGCCGGCGGCGCCGCACACACTCAACAGCAAGGCAACCCACAACAGTGAGCATGCGCAGAAGATGCTTTCGGCAGGCATTGCCGATGTCACCGCCACGCTGGCGGGTGACAGCTTCAAGCTCAACGAGGTGTTGCAGGTCATTCTGGAAACCATGCTGCGCGCGCTCGGCGCCCAGCATGTGATCTTTTGCCTGCGCGACCCCAAGACCGGCGTGCTCACCGGCCGCCTGGGCCTGGGCGAGGGCGTGGACAGCTTGCGCGGCCAGTTCAAGGTGGATGCGCACACGGGCGCCGCTGTGGATTTGTTCTCGGCCGCCTGCATGAAAGGCGCCGACACCCTGATCGCCGACGGCCATGCCGCCAATCTGCAGCAGCGCCTGCCCGCCTGGTACCGACCCACGGCGGCGCGCAGCTTCTTGCTGCTGCCGATGATGATGAAGGGCGCTGCGTTCGCGCTCATCTATGCCGACCGCGACGACGAGGCACTCAAGCCCTCGGAACAGGAACTGACCCTGCTGCGCACCCTGCGCAACCAGGCCGTGATGGCCTTCAAGCAGACGCACTGAATGGGGCACCCGGCAGTGGGGTACCACTGCCACCCGCAGAGCGGGTTCGCAGGCCGCTTCGGAGCGGCCGTGCGCTGGCCAGCGGCTCGCCCGGTTAAGCTTACGCCAATGGATTCAAGTTCGATGGCGTCGGCGTCGGCAGCGCCCACCCCGCGCCTGCGCGACCAGCGCGATTACCTCAAGCTTCTGCTCGCGCGCCTGGCCGGCACGGCCGCCAACCAGATGCTGATGGTGGCGCTGGGCTGGCAGATGTACGACCTGACCGGCAGCGCCTGGCAACTGGGCCTGGTGGGCTTGGCGCAATTTCTGCCCGCCTTGCTGCTGACCTTGCCGGCCGGTCATCTGGTGGACCACCACGATCGGCGCCGCTTGCTCGCCTCCAGCCTGGGCGTGCAGGGCGTGGCGGCCGCCGTGCTGGCCGTGGCCAGCCTGCAGGGCTGGGTGGGGGGTGGGCTCATCCTCACGCTGTGCGTGGGCCTGGGCATGGCCAGGGCCCTGCAGATGCCCTCTGTGCAGGCACTCACGCCCTCGCTGGTGCCTCCAGACCTGCTGCCGCGCGCGGTGGCGGCCAGCAGTTCCACCATGCAGGCCGCCATCGTGGCCGGGCCGGCCCTGGGCGGTGTGCTGTACGCGCTGGGGCCCTGGCTCATGGCGCGTTTGGCCTCCGGCTCCACCGATGCGGCTGCGGCTGCGCACTTGGGGGCCGCGCTGGTCTATGGGGTGTCGCTGCTGCTGATGGTGGTGGCCGTGGTGGGCGTGCTGGGCATTGTGGGCGGGGCCCATGCGCCACGTGACGAGGTGGGTCGCACGCTGGCCAGTGTCACGGCTGGCGTGCGCTTCATCTGGCAGCGGCCTGTGGTGCTGGGCGCCATGTCGCTGGACCTGTTCGCGGTGCTGCTGGGCGGGGCCACGGCCTTGCTGCCCATCTTTGCGCGCGACATTTTGCACACCGGGCCAGAGGGGCTGGGATTGCTGCGCTCGGCGCCGGCCCTGGGGGCGGTGGTGGTGGGCGTGGTGCTCTCGCGCCGGCCGGTGGAGCGACGCGCCGGCCCGTGGCTGCTGGGTGGCGTGGCGCTGTTCGGTGTGGCCACCATCGCCTTTGCCCTGGCCCGCGACTTTTGGGTCGCCTTTGCCGCACTGGCGGTGTCGGGCGCGGCCGACATGGTCAGCGTGGTGATACGCCAATCACTGGTGCAACTGGAAACGCCCAACGAGATGCGCGGCCGCGTGGGCGCGGTGAACTCGGTCTTCATCGGCGCCAGCAACCAGTTGGGCGAGTTTGAATCAGGCGCCACAGCCGCACTGCTCGGGCCGGTGGGCTCGGTGCTGCTGGGCGGCGTGGGCACGCTGGTGGTGGTGGCGGTGTGGATCCGGCTATTTCCGGACCTGGCGCGCCGCGATCACCTCAGGCCAGGCGTGGGGCAGCGGTAGCCCGCTGCGGGTTGCCCCATTCACGCCGCGTTGGCCCGGAGTGGGCCGTGCACGCGCTTGCGCTCGGCCGTGTAGTGCCACCAGGGGCGCGGCGGGGCACCATTCATGAAATCGACAACGGCCATGAAGGTGTCGAGCACGCAAGGGTCTTGGCGCTGGCCGGTGTGGCGCTCGAGCTCGCGGTAAAGCTGCAAGGCATCGCGCCCTTGCAGATCGGCCGGCCGGTGTATGCCCAGCAACTTCAAATCGCCCGCCATCGCTGGGCCCACATTAGGCAATTGCTCAAGCGCTTGGCAATCGGCCGCGTGGGCGGCCTTGGGGCTCTTGATGGCGGCGGGCATGGGCGACCTCACACAATGCCCTCAGATCAGCATGTGCTGTCGCACCAGGCCCACGGCGATGCCTTCGATGGAGAAGTCTTCGCGCTCGGGGCCCAAGACGATGGGCTGGAAATCGGGGTTCTCTGGCAGCAACTCGATGCCGTTGCGGCCGCGGTGGAAGCGCTTGACGGTGACCTCGTCATCAAGGCGGGCGACCACGATCTGGCCGTTGCGGGCGTCGCGCGATTGCTTCACGGCCAGCAGGTCGCCATCGACGATGCCGGCGTTCACCATGCTCATGCCCTTGACCTTCAGCAGGTAGTCGGGCTTTTGCGGGAACAGGCTGGCTTCAAGCACATAGGTTTGGTCCACATGTTCCTGCGCCAGGATGGGGTGGCCGGCGGCCACGCGGCCGATGAGGGGCAAGGTGAGCTGGGCCAGGCTGGGCAGGGGCAGCATGAACTGCTTGCCTCGGGCCTCATTGAGCGCGCGTAAAGTGGCACTCTGCAGGCGGATGCCGCGCGAGGTGCCACCCACCAGTTCGATGACGCCCTTGCGCGCCAGGGCCTGCAAATGCTCTTCGGCCGCGTTGGGCGACTTGAAGCCCAGCTCGGCGGCGATCTCGGCCCGGGTGGGGGGCGCGCCGGTGCGGGCGATGGTGCTTTGCACCAGATCCAGGATCTGTTGTTGCCGGGCGGTGAGCTTGGGGCTTTCGATCATGGCGGCCTGAGGTTGTGTCCAGTAACTGTATTTTTATCCAGACCTTAAAAAAATGCAAAGCAATTCAGGTGTCGTCGTTATCTTGGGCACCGGCGGAACCATCGCCGGCCGCTCGGTGCAGGCTGGCGACAACGTGGGCTACAAGGCCGGCGAATTGAGCGTGATGGACCTGGTGGCGGCCGTGCCGGCGCTGCAGGGCCGGGCCTTGGAGGCCGAGCAGGTGGCCCAGCTCGACAGCAAGGACATGGACCACGCCACCTGGCAGCGCCTGGCGCAGCGTGTGGCGCACCACTTGGCGCGGTCCGAGGTGCAAGGCGTTGTGGTGACGCACGGCACCGACACCGCCGAGGAAACCGCCTGGCTGCTGCAGCGCGTGCTGGCGCCCTCCAAGCCGGTGGTGCTGGCGGTGGCGATGCGGCCGGCCTCGTCGCTGCAGGCCGACGGCCCGCAGAATCTGGCCGAAGCCGTGGCCGTGGCCTCAGCGCCCGGCGCGCAGGGCGTGGTGCTGGTGGCCGATGGCCGCGTGCACAGTGCCGAGGATGTGCGCAAGCTGCACGGTTACCGCGTGGGCACCTTCAACTCGGGCGATGCCGGGCCGGTGGCACGGCTGGAAGAGGGCAGGGTCATGGCCCAACGACCTTGGCCAGAGGGCGAGGCCTTGGGCGTAGCACTGCTGGCAAGACCAGTGGCCGAGTGGCCGCGCGTGGGCCTGGTGTGCAGCCACGCCGGCGTGGACGACTGGGCTGTGCGCGCCGCAGTGGCAGAGGGCTTGCGCGGCCTGGTGGTGGAGGGCACTGGCAATGGCACGCTGAACCGCGCGCTAGAACCCGCATTGCAGGATGCCCAACGCGCCGGGCTGCGTGTGCTGCGGGCCACGCGCTGCCTGGCAGGCGGCGTGGTGGGCGCACCCGATGGTGCCTGGCCCAGTGCCGGAGCGCTCACCCCGGCCAAGGCCAGGGTGGAGCTGTTGCTGCAGCTGCTTGCCTGAGCCGTCTGGGCTTCAGACCAGGGTCAGCGTGACCTCGATGTTGCCGCGCGTGGCATTCGAGTACGGGCACACCTGGTGGGCCGCGTCCACCAGTGCCTGGGCGGCGGCGCGCTCGAAGCCCGGGATGGTGATGGCCATGGCCACCTGGATGCCGAAGCCGGCCGGGATGGGGCCGATCCCCACGTCGGCGGTGATGGACACGTCGTCCGGCAGCTTGATCTTCTGCTTGCCCGCCACGGCCTTGAGTGCGCCGATGAAGCAGGCCGAGTAGCCCGCCGCGAACAACTGCTCGGGGTTGGTGCCGTTGCCGCCAGCGCCGCCAAGCTCCTTGGGCGTGGTGAGGGTCAGATCTAGCACGCCGTCGGACGAGCGCGAGGTGCCGGTGCGGCCGCCGGTGGAGGTGGCGTGGGCGGTGTAGAGAACTTTGTCTAGCTTCATGATGCGTCTTTCGTGGGGGAAATGAAGGTCAGGCACTGGCCTGGGTGAGACGCCCGCGCAGCGCATGTAGCCGTTGCGTGAGGGAGGCAATTTCGGCGAACTCGCAGCCGGTGGCGGCGGCCATCTGGCGCGGCACGGCCCGGGCTTGGGCCTTCAGCGCGCGGCCGGCTGCGGTGAGGGTGATGCGCACACGGCGCTCGTCGTCGGCGTCACGCAGCCTGGCGATCAGGCCACCCGCCTCCAGCCGCTTGAGCAGCGGGGTGAGGGTGCCGGAATCCAGAGACACCCGCTCGCCCAGGGCCGAGACACTGAGGTCGTCGGCCTCCCATAGCGCGAGCAGTACCAGGTATTGCGGGTAGGTCAGACCCAGCGGCGCGAGGATGGGCTTGTAGAGCTTGGTCATGGTCAGCGAAGCGGCGTAGAGCGCATAGCAGAGCTGGTGGTCCAGGGCCAGCCAGTGGGGCTCGGAAGCAGGGCGGCGCGATGTCATGGGCTGAATTATTGCCAACGATTAAATTGCACACAATTTAAATGGGTATTCCGGATCGGGACGTCGGGATGGGTCGGGACGAGTCGGCACACAGCTTGCGCCGTCAGCGCCTCGCGAGCGGCTCGCGGTACCATTGCAAGTTCCCTGAAAGAGCCCCGCCATGACCGCCAGCATCCTCCAAAAACTCCCCGTCGGCGAACGCGTCGGCATCGCCTTTTCCGGTGGCCTGGACACCTCGGCCGCCGTGCACTGGATGCGCGCCAAGGGCGCCGTGCCCTGCGCCTACACGGCCAACCTGGGCCAGCCTGACGAGACCGACTACGACGAGATCCCGCGCAAGGCCCTGGCCTATGGTGCCGATATCGCTCGCCTGATCGACTGCCGCCACCAGCTCGTGGCCGAGGGCATTGCCGCCATCCAGTGCGGCGCCTTCCACATCAGCACCGGTGGCGCCACCTACTTCAACACCACGCCGCTGGGCCGTGCCGTCACCGGCACTGCACTGGTGGTGGCCATGCGCGACGACGGCGTCAACATCTGGGGCGACGGCAGCACCTACAAGGGCAACGACATCGAGCGCTTCTACCGCTATGGCCTATTGGCCAACCCGGCGCTGCGCATCTACAAGCCCTGGCTGGACCAGACCTTCATCGACGAGCTGGGTGGCCGCAAGGAGATGAGCGAATACCTCATAGCAGCCGGTTTCGACTACAAGATGAGCGTGGAGAAGGCCTACAGCACCGACTCCAACATCCTGGGCGCCACGCACGAGGCGAAAGACCTGGAGTTCCTGAACGCCGGCATCCACATCGTCAAGCCCATCATGGGCGTGGCCTTCTGGCGCGAGGACGTGGTGGTCAAGCCCGAAACGGTGTCGGTGCGCTTTGAAGAAGGCATTCCCGTCGCGCTGAACGGCCAGACCTTCCCCGACACGCTTGCCCTTTTCTATAAGGCCAACGAGATCGGCGGCCGCCACGGTCTGGGCATGTGCGACCAGATCGAGAACCGCATCATCGAAGCCAAGAGCCGCGGCATCTACGAAGCCCCGGGCATGGCGCTTTTGCACATCGCCTACGAGCGCCTGGTGACCGGCATCCACAACGAAGACACCATCGAGCAGTACCGCATCAATGGCCGCCGTCTGGGCCGCTTGCTGTACCAGGGCCGCTGGTTCGACAGCCAGTGCCTGATGCTGCGCGAAACGGCGCAGCGTTGGGTCGCCAGTGCCATCACCGGCGAGGTGACGCTGGAACTGCGCCGTGGCAACGACTACAGCATCATGAACACAGCGAGCCCCAACCTCACCTACCAGCCAGAGCGGCTGAGCATGGAAAAGGTGGAAGGCGCGTTCACGCCGCTGGACCGCATTGGCCAGCTCACCATGCGCAATCTCGACATCCAGGACACGCGCCAGAAGCTGGCGATCTACTCGCAGACTGGCCTGCTGGGAAGCAGCAGCACGGGGGTGATGCCCTTGCTGTCGGGCACGACGAAGAAGCCTGACTGACCTTGGAGAGTGGCCCGTCGCTGGCCACTCTCGGTGCTCTTGGATGAACTGGCGAGTCAGGCCGGCGCCACTTGAACCGCGACACCCGAGAGCACGGCGTTGCCTGAGAGGGGGTCGCGCAGGGTTTCGTCCAGCACGGCGTTCAGGTTGGCGCCGGGGCGCAAGGCCGCCACGCCCAGTTGCGCGCCTGGCAGGTCGTGGCCCCAACCGTGGGGCAGGCTCACCACGCCGGGCATCATGGCCTCGCTCAGATGCACAGGAGCCGTGATCTGGCGATCACCCTTCAGCGTGATGCGGGCAGGTGCGCCTTCGGCCAGCCCCACGCGCTGTGCGTCGGCTGGGTGCATCAACAGCGTGCAGCGCTCGGGGCCCTTGGCCAGCAGCGGCAGGTTGTGCATCCAGGAGTTGTTGCTGCGCACCTCGCGCCGTCCGATCAGGCTGAACGCGGGGGCGGCGTCGTGCAGCGCTGCCCAGGCACGGGGCAGATCGGCCAGGCATGCGGCAGGCGCGGCCTCGATCTTGCCGCTGGGCGTGCGCAGCGCTTCGGCCAGGCGCGGCTGCAGCGGGCCCAGGTCGATGCCATGCGGGGCCGCTTGCAGCTGGGCCAGCGTGAGCCCCTCGGGCTGCCGGCCAAAGCCATCGCCGTAGGGCCCGCTGCGCAGCGCCAGGTCCAGCAGCCTCTCGGGGCCGCGCCGTGGCGCCAATGCGGCAGCCACGGCGGCGGCATTGTCTCCAGCCAGGCGCTGCAGGTCTTGCGCCAGTTGTGCATCGTCCAAAGCCAGCACATCCACATCGGCCGGCTGGCCTTGCACGATGGCGACCAGCTTCATCAGGCTTTGCCACTCGGGCACCTGGTCTTCGGGGGCCGGCAGCACGGGCGCGCTGCAGCGGGCCTGGTTGCGGTGGCTGAGCTGCGCAAAGGCCATGTCGTAGTGGAATTCTTCTAGCGGCGAGAGGCCGGGCAGGATCACGTCGGCATGGCGCGAGGTTTCGTTCAAGTAGATGTCCAGGCTGACCATGAAGTCCAGCCCGTCCAGCGCCTTGGCCAGGCGCGGCCCGCCTGGCGCGGACAGCACCGGGTTGCTGGCCACGGCGATCAGGGCCTTCACCTGGCCGGGGCCGGGGGTTTCAATCTCCTCGGTCAGCAAGGTCATGGGCAACTCGCCCAACACCTCGGGCGCACCACTCACGCGGCTGCGGTGGCGGCCGGTGACGATGCCTTTGCCCACGCCCGGCTTGCCCAGGGTGTTGGCGGCAAAGGCCGGTGCCTTGGGGAACATGGCGCCGCCGGGTTCGTCCAAATGGCCGGTGAGCAGGTTGAGCGCGTCGATGAGCCACTGGGCCAGCGTGCCGAAGGTCTGGGTGCAGGTGCCGATGCGGCCATAGACGCAGGCCCGCTCGGTGGCGGCGAGTTGCCGGGCCAGGGCGCGGATGGTGCCCGCTGCGATGCCGCAGCGCTCGGCCACGGCTTCGGGCGCATAGGCCTGCACGGCGGCGCGCAATTCGTCCACACCGTTGGTCAGCTCGGCCAGGCGACCCAGGTGCACCAGGCCTTCGGCAAACAGCGTCTGCACCATGGCCGCCAGCAAATACACGTCGGCGCCAGGACGGATGAAGTGGTGCGCGTCGGCCACCTCGGCCGTCTCGGTGCGGCGTGGGTCGATCACCACTATCTGCCCGCCACGCTGACGCATCGCCCTGGCCTTGCCGCGGAAATCGGGCACGGTCCACATGCTGCCGTTGCTGGCAAGCGGGTTGGCACCCAGCACCAGCAGAAAGTCGCAACGCGCGATGTCGGGTACGGCCACGCTCATCCAGGTGCCGAACATCAGCCCGCTCTGCAACTGCTTGGGCATCTGGTCCAGCGTCGAGGCCGAGTAGATGTTCTTCGAGCCCAATGCCCGTGCCAGCTTGGCGAAGTACAGCATCAGCCCCATCTTGTGCGCGGCCGGGTTGCCCACGGTGAGGGCCACCGCGTCGCGGCCATGCTGGGCAATGATCGGTTGCAGCCGCTTAGCGATCTCGGCATAGGCCTTGCCCCAGGTGGTGGGCTCCAAGTTCACGCCCCGGCGGATCATCGGGGTGCGCAGCCGGTCAGGGTCTTCGTGCAGGTCTTTCAGGGCCACGGCCTTAGGGCAGATGTAGCCCTGGCTGAAGGGGTCGGCCTCGGCGCCGCGGATGCTTTGCACCTGGCCGCCATCGACCTGGATCTCCAGCCCGCAGCAGGCCTCGCACAGCGGGCAGATGCGGTAGTGCGTGGTGGCGGTGGGGCTGTGGCTGTGCGGCATGGGCGATCCTCTCAGAGAGCACCGATTGTTGGTGCCCGGGCAAGTCCCTGGCGTCGCCTGTGTGACGATCATGCCTCGGGGTGAACCCTCGGCCCTGGCCTGTCAGCTCACCATGTAGGCGCCGTTGCCGGTGGCGATGAGCGTGCCGTCCTGGTTCACCAGCTTCATCTGAGTGGAGCCCACGCGGCCGCCCAGGCGGATGACCTCGGCCGTGGCCACGAAGTGCTTGCCTATGCCCTGACGCAGAAAGTCCACCCGCAGGTCGATGGTGCCCATGCGGGCAAAGCGGTGCATCACCAGGGCGGCAGACTCGTCGGCGTGCTTCTCGCCGATGGCCACCATCAGGGCCATGCCGCCCATGGCATCGAGCACGGCCGAGATCACGCCGCCATGCAATCGGCCGTACACATAGTGGCCCACCAGGTCGGGCCGCATGTCGAAGCGCACTGCGGCCTGGCCGGCCTGCACCGACACCACCTTCAGGCCCAGGGTCTCGTTGAAGCAGATGCGGTGCTCGAACAGCTCGGTGATGTCCTGGTCCAGGCGTTGTTGCTCTTCGGCGCTGCGGCGGGGGTGGGGGGCAGAGGTCATGCCGCAAGCATAAGGGCTGCACGCAGGCGCTGCCCGTCACGCGGCATCCATGGCGCAACGCATTGCGGCGCGCTGCAATCTGCGCTTTACTTGGCACCTGAGACCACCACAACACGAACGGGTATCCACCATGGCCATCCCCCACGCAAGCTCCGGCGAGCCCATCAACGTCCAGCCCCTGGGTGCCCGTCTGTCTGGCGAGAAAAGCATCGCCCTGTTCAAGTCGGCCCAGCTGGAAGTGGTGCGCATGGTGCTGCTGACCGGCAAGGCCATGCCGGTGCACCAGGTGCCGGGCGAGATCACCTTGCAGTGCATTGAAGGCGCGCTGAACGTCACGGTGAACGGCAGCAGCCAGGTGCTGCGGGCCGGCCAGTTGATGTTCCTCTCGGGCAGCGTGCCGCATGGCGTGGTGGCGCTGGAAGACGCCTCGGCGCTGCTCACCATTGTCTTGCGCGCCTGACGTCATTCCCGCGCGGGGGGGATCCACTGCCTGCCACCCCATGGATTTCCGCCCCCCGCCTTCGCGGGGGCAGGCTCCGCGGGACTGACGAAAGCCGCCTCACCATGCCCATCGCTACCTTCCCCTCACCCTGGCTGACCGACGAGCACCGCATGCTGCAAGACGCAGCCTGCCGCTTCATGACCGAGCGCTGGGTGCCGCGCGCGGCCGAGTTTCGCGAAGCTGGCCTGATGCCGCGCAGCACCTGGCGCGAGGCCGGCGAGCAGGGCTTTCTGTGCGCCGCCATGCCCGAGGAATACGGTGGCGGCGGTGGCGACTTTGGCCATGAGGCGGTGCTGATGCTGGCGCAGTTTCGCGCCAACCTCAGCGGCTTTGGCGGCGGCCTGCACTCAGCCATCGTGGCGCCCTACATCCTGCACCACGGCACCGAAGTGCAGAAGCAGCGCTGGCTGCCGAAGATGGCCACTGGCGAGCTGATTGGCGCCATCGCCATGACCGAGCCGGGCGCTGGATCCGACCTGCAGGGCGTGCGCACCCTGGCCCGGCGTGCGCATGACAGCGATGGCGACCACTACGTGCTGAACGGCTCCAAGACCTTCATCACCAACGGCCAGAACGCCAACCTCGTGGTGGTGGTGTGCAAGACCGAGAAAGAGGCCGGTGCCAAGGGCATCTCGCTGCTGGCTGTTGAAGTTGAAGACGAAGCCGGCAACCTCAAGCCCGGCTTTCGGCGCGGCCGCAACCTCGACAAGATCGGCATGAAGGCCCAGGACACCTCCGAGCTGTATTTCGACGACCTGCGCGTGCCCTGCGAGCATCTGATCGGCGAGGTCGAAGGCCGGGGCTTCTACCAACTGATGCAGGAGCTGCCGCAGGAGCGGCTGATCATCGCCATCCAGGGCCTGGGCGCCATGGAGCGCGCACTGGCCGACACCGTGGCCTACACCAAGGAGCGTCAGGCTTTCGGCAAGCCCATCTGGAGCTTTCAGAACACCCGCTTCAAGCTGGCCGAGGTGCAGGCCACCGTGCTGGCCGCCAGCGCCTTCGTGGATGCCGCCATGGTGGCCCACCTGAAGGGCGAACTGGGCGTGGAGCGTGCGGCACTGGCCAAGTACTGGGTCAGCGAGCAGCAGGGCAAGGTGATGGACGAATGCCTGCAGCTGTTTGGCGGCTACGGCTACATGATGGAATACCCCATCGCCGAGCTGTACGCCGATGCTCGGGTGCAGCGCATCTACGGCGGTACCAACGAGATCATGAAAGAGCTGGCCTCGCGCGCCATGTGACACTGGCGGCGCTTGCCGAAAACACACGCCCTCAAGGAGACAACGCATGGAACAGAAATACAGCGCCCCGGTGGACAAGGTCTTTGCCCTGCTCACCGACCCCAAGTGGCTCGAAGCCCGCTGCCTGGCGCTGGGCGAGCTCAGCGCCAGCATCAAGGCCAAGAAGGCCGGCAAGGGCGTGTCCATCAGCATGAAGCGTCGCGTCAAGCGCGAGCTGCCGGCGCTGGTGGCCAAGGTGATGCCCTCCGAGGCCGATCTGGTGTTCGAGGAAAGCTGGGGCCCTGACGAAGACGGCGTGCGCAGCGGCAGTCTCACCATGGACGCCGTGGGCCAGCCGGTGAAGATGACGGCCGAGTTCGAGCTGGCGCCTTCGGGCAAGGGCAGCCTCTACCGCATCACCCACGTCTGCAAGTGCAGCGTGCCGCTGATCGGTGGGGCGGTGGCCAAGTTTGCGCAGGGCCAGGTGGAAGAAGGCTGCGCCTCCGAATTCGCCTACCTGGTGGACTACTTGAAGAAGCACAAGTGATTTGCCGACTGCGGCCTTGCGAACCATGACCCACGCATTCCTCTACGACCACCTTCGCACCCCGCGCGGCAAGGGCAAGAAGGACGGCAGCTTGAACGCTGCCACCCCCATCTGGCTGCTGCGCACGCTGTTCCAGGCCCTTCAGCAGCGCCTGAACCTCGATACCGCCCTGGTGGACGACGTGGTGCTGGGCTGCGTGACCCCGGTGGGCGAGCAGGGCGGCGACATTGCCCGCTTCGCAGTGCTGGACGCAGGCTGGGCCCAGAGCGTGGCTGGCCAGACGCTGAACCGCTTTTGCGCCTCGGGTCTGGAGGCCGTGAACCTGGCCGCCGCCAAGGTGATGAGTGGCATGGAGGACCTGGTGGTGGCCGGCGGCGTGGAGTGCATGAGCCGCGTGGCCATGGGCAGCGACGGCGGCGCCTGGCTGCAAGACCACCGCGTCATCGATGCGCTGGCCCTGGTGCCGCAAGGCATAGGCGCCGACCTGATCGCCACCCTCGAGGGCTGGAGCCGAGCCGAGCTGGACGCCTACGCCACGCGCTCGCACCAGCTGGCCGCTGCGGCGCAGGCCGACGGCCGCTTCGCGCGCGCCATCGTGCCGGTGCGGGGCGAAGCAGGCGAGCTGCTGCTGGCGCAGGACGAAACCATACGCCCAGGCACCACGGTGGAAGGCCTGGCATCCCTCAAACCGGCCTTTGCGGCGATGGGCGAGCAGATGGGCTTCGACGCCCGCGCGCTCAAGCGCTACCCCGATGTGGCGGCCATCCAGCACGTGCACCACGCCGGCAACTCCTCGGGCATCGTCGATGGCGCCGCGCTCGTGCTGATCGGTTCGGCCACTGCCGGTGCCAAGGCGGGGCTGAAGCCTCGCGCTCGCATCCGCAGCATGGCGGTGATCGGCTCCGAGCCCACCATCATGCTCACCGGCCCGGCGCCGGCCTGCCGCAAGGCCTTGACCAAGGCGGGCATGACGGCGGTCGATGTGGACCTGTGGGAGGTGAACGAGGCCTTTGCTGCCGTGCCGCTGAAGGCCGGGCGCGAGCTGGGCATCGACCTCGACCGTGTGAACGTGAACGGCGGCGCCATCGCCATGGGCCACCCGTTGGGCGCCTCGGGCGCCATCATCCTGGGCACGCTGCTGGACGAACTGGAGCGTCGCAACCTGGCCACCGGCTGCGCCACCCTGTGCGTGGGCGGCGGCATGGGCATCGCCACCGTGATCGAGCGCGTCTGACCATGCCACCTTTGTTGACGGGAATCGTTGCCAGCCTGCTGCTGGGCCTCAACACCGTGGTGCTGGTCCCCATCCTGCTGCTGGTGGCGCTGCTGCGCCTGCTGCTGCCGGTGCCCGTACTGCGCGACCGGCTCACACTGCTGGCCACCAAGATTGCCAACCTCTGGATCAGCGGCAACTCGGCCTGGATGCGGCTCACACAGCGCACCGAGTGGGACGTGCAAGGCCTGGAGGGTCTGAACGCCCAAGGCTGGGTGATGGTGACCAGCAACCACCAGAGCTGGGTCGACATCCTGGTGCTGCAGCACCAGCTCAACGGCCGCATCCCGCTGCTCAAGTTCTTCCTCAAGCAGCAACTGATCTGGGTGCCCTTCATGGGCCTGGCCTGGTGGGCCTTGGAGTTTCCGTTCATGCGCCGCCACAGCGAGGCCCAGATCAAGGCCAACCCGGCGCTGCGGGCGCAAGACCAGGAGACCACGCGCAAGGCCTGCGCCAAGTTCGCCCGCACGCCCACCAGCGTGATGAACTTTCTGGAAGGCACGCGCAATACCCCGGCCAAACACGCGCGGCAGCAGTCGCCGTACACGCATCTGCTCAAGCCCAAGGCCGGCGGCCTGGCGCTGGCCTTCAACGCCATGGGCGACAAATTCCAGGCCATCCTGGACGTGACCATCGTCTACCCCGACGGCGTACCCACCTTCTGGCAGTTCCTGTGCGGCGGCATGCGCCGCGTGGTGGTGCGCCTGCGCACACTGCCCGTGCCCCAGCACCTGCTGGGCGCAGACTACACGGCCGACGCAGCGGTGCGCGAGGCCTATGCGCAGTGGGTGCAGCAGCTGTGGGCCGAGAAGGACGCGTTGATAGCCCACCTGTTGCAGGCACCAGCCCGCGCGCCACGCTGACACCGATCTTGGCCAAGCCCGCGATCACCGTCAGCGCCACGCGGTACGACCGGCTCGACGCCTTGCGCGGCGTTGCCATCGTCTGGATGGCGGTGTTCCATTTCTGCTTCGACCTGAACCACTACCGGCTGCTCAAGCCGGTGCAGTTTTTTCTCTCCGACCCGTTCTGGACCCGCCAGCGCGTGGCCATCGTCAGCCTGTTCCTGCTGTGCGCCGGGGCGGGACAGGCCGTGGCGCTGGTGTCTGGGCAAGGCTGGCCACGGTTCTGGCGCCGCTGGGCCCAGGTGGCGCTGTGCGCGGGGGGGGTGTCGCTGGGCTCGGCACTGATGTTCCCACACAGTTGGATCAGCTTTGGCGTGCTGCACGGCGTGATGGCCATGCTGTTACTGGTTCGGCTGGCCATGGTGCCGGTGCTCAGGCGATGGCCGGGCGATGGCCTGCAGGTTCAGTCCGGGCTGTGGTTGGCAGGTGCACTGGCCCTGGCCTTGCCGCACCTGTGGCGGCATGAGATGTTCAACAACCGCCTGTGGAACTGGACGGGACTGGTCAGCCAATTGCCGTTGGCCGAGGACTACGTGCCCGTGCTGCCCTGGCTGGGCGTGATGCTGTGCGGCCTGGCGGTCGGTCTGTGGCTGCTGGCGCGGCACCGTTCAGTGTTGGCCGGGCCTGTGCCCGCAGTGGCGCAGCCCCTGGCGTTGCTGGGCCGCTGGTCGCTGAGCTTCTACATGCTGCACCAACCGGTGCTGCTGGGGCTGATCACCGCCTGGCTGGCCTGGGTGCACTGAGAACCCGCCAGCAGGGTAGGCGCCTGGCGATGAAGCTGATGAACTTGCTGATCAGGTTCAAGGGCTGAGATCGGCGCATCCCGGTCATTCCCACAGCCCTCTTTCGTCATTCCCGCGCAGGCGGGAATCCAGGTTTTCTCGCTCACACGTCGGTGGCGGGGCAGAGGTCGCCGGGTACCCGCCCGACTCCATCTCCCCCTGCCTGAGGCGGCGGTGGTGCACCATCAGTTTGACCGCAGCCGAAGCAAAGACATGCATTCCCGCCTGCGCGGGAATGACGGAGGAGGGCTGCGGGCATGGCGGCTATGCGCCGCAGCAGACCCCGCTCAGACCGGTCCACCCGCGCCGCGCGCCGCCCCCAGCATCTCGTGCACGTCGTGCGTCATCACCGCCAGAAAGCCCAGCAGCGCCAGGTAGTAGAAGCCGTACTCGAACTTGGTGCTGCCCGAGACGGCGTAGTAGGTGGCCGCCTCTTCGCTGTCGCTGCGGTACTTGATGGCCCTCCAGACCTGCGGCGCGGCCAGGATGGCCACCAGGATCAGCATGGGGCTGGGGCGGTACAAGAACAGCGCGCCCAGCACCGGCACGCCCAGCAGCCAGATGCGCGGCGAGAGCACGGCGGTGATGCGGCCGCCGTCAAACGGCGAGAGCGGGATCATGTTGAACAGGTTCAGGAAGAAGCCCGAGTAGGCCACCGCCAGCAGCCAGGTCACGTCGTAATTGCGCGCCAGGAAGTAGCACACCAGCGCACCCACCGTGCCCACCAGCGGGCCGCCCAGGCCCACATAGGCCTCGGTCTCGGCGTTGTGCGGCATGTCCTTCAGCTCGATCCACGCGCCCACGAAGGGGATGAAGGTGGGCAGACCCACGTTCAGCCCGCGCTGGCGCGCGGCGAGGTAGTGGCCCATCTCATGCACGAACAGCAAGGCCACGAAGCCAACTGCGTAGCGCCAACCGAAGATGAAGGCGTACACGACGACCGAGATCAACATCGTCCCGCCCGAGGTGAGCAGCTTGCCCAGCTTGGCGCCCGAGAGCAGCAACAACAGCAGTTTCAACATGGTGGCTTGGCGGCTCTGGTGGTGGCTCAGGCGTTGGGCGGTGGGGTGAGGTCGTCAGCCTTCTTCTTGCCACCGAAGAACTTTCGCGCCACCGCGCCGATGCCCAGCAAGGCCAGGAAGCCCAGCTTGGCGAACTTGGCCAGAAACACCCCGGCCATGGCCAGCAGGCCCAGCTTCTTGGCGCCCACGCCCAGCACCAGCGCGGCCAGGCCGTACTCGGCCACGTGGTCGGTGCTCTCGTTGAAGTCGGCGTAGCGCTTGCCCTCACTGAAGTTCAGCGCGCTCAGCATGGCGTGGGCGGCGGGCTTGTGCACGGGCAAGTCTTGCAGGCTGGTCACCAGGTTCATGCTGAAGTAGCCCTCGCGGCCCAGCAGATAGGTGTTGTAGTTCACGCCCAGGTCGGTGTCGTTGGCGTTGCCCTTCTCGCGCGACTTCATGGCCCACACCAGGCGGTGGCTGGCCGAGTCGTAGGCCGGGGTTTCGGCCCAGCCCAGGATCTCCAGCGGCGCAGCGCCCATCTTGGTTCGCTCCTCGTTCTGGGCTTCGGTGCCTTCCTTGTAGCTCGTCAGCAAGTCATCGGCGTTCCACTCCTTGGCGTCGCCGTCCTTGATGAAGCCCGACTTCTCATAGCGCACGGTCATGAACCAGCCGGCGTCGCCGCCCTTGGGGAAGATCAGGCCTTGCAGCCTCGGGTCTTGCCCCGGGTTGCCCATGGCGTTGAGCAGTTGGGTGGCTTGGGGCTGCGGGATGAACACCGTGTTCTGGGGCAGCCTCAGTTGTGCCTGGTCAGCCAGGGCGATGTCCTGCGGGCCTTCCTTGGCCGCGTTGCGGGCTTCTTCCCAGACCATGTCCTGGGCCGCGTTGGCATCGCCTTCGGCCATGACCGGTATGGTGATGACGGCCACCAGGGCCAGCGCCAGCGCGCGCATGCCGCGCAGCATGCTTGTGTTCATTGTTTCCCCTGCAGTTTGTGGATGTAGGTCTCTGTGGCCGCAGGGATTCTGGCACGCCGGTCTCCGGCCCGCCCGGGCTCAGGCCAAGGCGTCCCACTGCTGCATGCGCTCGCGCCGCTCCTGGCGAAAGTTGGTCACTTCCAGGCGCAGGCCGTCGGGGTCGGTGAAGTACGTGGCCCAGTAGTCGCTCGCGTACTCGGGCCAGCATTGGGCCGGGGTGGCCTGCACGCCCAGGGCCTGCAGCGCATCCGCCGTGGCCACCACGTCGGCCACGCTGTCCAAGCGAAGGCAGAAGTGGTGCAGGCCGGGGGCATAGGGCTCATGCGGCTGCTGCACGCGGGCTGGCCGCAACACGATGCCGAACTGGCGGTTGTAGTACTGCACGTGGGCATCGCCGTTCAGGCTGAAGCGGTTCTTGCGAAAGCCCAGCACCTGGCCCAGCACCAGGTCGTAGAAAGCCTCGGATCGCGTCATGTCGCTGACGCTGAAATAGATGTGGTCGATACCGATGACTTCAGGCACGGCGGGCTCCATCAGCGTACGCGCTGTGTCGTGCGGGCTGCATCGGGCAGGGCCTCCACGACGACCTCGGTGGCGAACAGTTCGGTGGCGGTGGCCGCCACCTGGCGCGTGTCCCAGAAGGCGTAGGCGCCTATGCCCACCGCACCGGCCACCGGCAGCCAGCGCGCCAGGCTCTTGCCCGCCACCGCGCGGGCCAAACTGGCGCCGATGCGCTGGGCCACCAGCCGCAAGGCATGCAAGGTGGCGGTGCGCACCAGCGAGCGTTCGCCCACCCGCACCACCAGGTCGCGCACCAATTGGCCGGCCGAGTGGCGGAACATGCAGTAGAGCAACTCCTCTTTGGTCAGGCCCTGGGTGCGGCCGTGCAGCGCGGCGATGTCGGCCACCAGGCGAGCCTGGATGCGCCACACCGTCACCATCTCAGGCAGCACGGTGAGCCAGCCCAGCGGCCCCATGGGCAGCGCCAGCGTGCCGGCGGCGATGGCCGCCTTGGTGGCGGCGCTGCGGGCGGTGCGAACGCTGTCCTGGTGGGGCTGGGCGCTGGGCGTCAAGGCTGAGCGGGGCAGCTCGCCCAGCGCGTCCAGCACCGCCTGGCCCAGCGGGCCGGCGGCGTCCACGGCTGCCTGTTCCCGGTGGCTGGCAGGTGGGCGGGTGCGGTGGGGGTGTTTGGCAGATGTCATGGTGGGTGGTGCCTACTCGGGGCGATGTGGGCCCACCATAACGCGAAGCCGGCCCAGCGGGAGTACCCGCTACGGCCAGCGCACAGCCTGGCTGCTGTTAGGCTTGCGCATTCGGCACGCCACCTTGGCCACGCCCCACTGCCTGACGCCCGCTGCCGGGCCCGAACCATTCACCATGTCCAACCGAGTCCTGTTCGGCTTCCACGCCGTCACGGTGCGCCTGAAGACCGCGCCTGAATCCATCATCGAGATCCACCTCGACGCCACGCGCCGCGACGCCCGCATGCGCAGCTTTGCCGAGCGCGCCCGCGAGGCCGGTGCGGCGCTGGTGGACAGCGACGACGCGCGCTTGTCCAAGCTGGCCGGTGGCCCGCGGCACCAGGGCGTGGTGGCGCGCGTGAAGCCGGTGGCCATGACCCATTCGCTCGATGAAGTGCTGGAAGGCGTGGAAGCCGCCAGGGAAGCGCCCGCCCTGGTGCTGGTGCTGGACGGCGTGACCGACCCGCACAACCTGGGCGCCTGCCTGCGCGTGGCCGATGGCGCAGGCGCGCAGGCCGTGGTGGCGCCCAAGGACCACGCCGTGGGCCTGAACGCCACGGTGGCCAAGGTGGCCTCGGGCGCGGCCGAAACCGTGCCCTATTTGATGGTGACCAACCTGGCGCGCAGCCTGAACGAGATGAAGGAGCGCGGCATCCGCATCATTGGCCTCAGCGATGACGCGCCACACACCTTGTTCGAGGCCGACCTCAGCGGCCCCGTGGCCCTGGTGCTGGGTGCCGAGGGGCCGGGCATGCGCCAGCTCACCCGCAAGACCTGCGACGAGCTGGTGAGCATCCCCATGGCCGGCGCGGTGGAAAGCCTCAACGTGTCGGTGGCGGCAGCGGTGTGCCTGTACGAGGCGCATCGGCAGCGCAGCGCAGCAGCCAGCAGCTGAAGGCGAATGAAAAAAAGGGGCTGTTTGCACAGCCCCTTTTGGGTGGTGGCGGGCGCCGTGCGAGGGCGCTGCACCGCTTACTGGCCGATGCGGCGGCGGCGCGACACAGCACCCAGTGCCGCAAAGCCGGCCAGGAACAGCGCGAAGCTGCCGGGTTCGGGCACGGCGGTGACGCTCAGGAACAGGTCTTCGGTCATCCACGAGGCGGAGGCGCCCACGGCTGTGTTGTCGCCAAAGGTGGCCTTGTACACGGCGGTGCCGTTGTCGACGGTGGAGGTCACATAGCCGCTCTGCGAGCCGCCATACGCCAGGTCGTTGATGCCGCCAGCCCAGTTGATGGAAAAGTTCGTGCAATTGCTGACGCAACTCCAGCCCACGATCTGGTCGAGCAAGGTGCTGTTGGCGTCGCCCAGCGAGAAGATGCTGAAGTTGGCTGTGGCGCCGGGTTGGCCTACATTGAGGATGAGCGACAGGGTGTCTGCGTTGGTGCCGCTTGAGAACGACGCGTTGGCGTGCTCGTAGTAAGAGTAGGTCAGTGTGCCGGTCGTGGTGTGCTGCGCCACGGTGGCGGCCAATGGCTGAGATCCGGCGTTGGTGTTGGTCTTGTTGGCCTGTGCCGCGCCCGATACCGTGCCGCTGATCGTGCCGGCACCCACCAGGGTGTTCAGCGCGACCGTGGTCGCTGCCGTTCCATACAGGGTGCCGGTGCCTCCCAATGTGGTGGCGGTGCCAGGCGCCGTTCCTGTACCCAGCGCGGCCGTGCTACCGGTGGTGGCGGTCTTGTTGGCGAAGGTGGTTGAGGTGAGGGTTGCGCCGGCGAGCGTCGCAGTCTCGGTGTACTTGGTCTTGCCATTGGCCGCACCGCTGGCGGTGACCATCGTCGGCGCTCCGGCATAGGCTGCACTGAAATTGGCCCCGATGAGCACGCCCAGAGAAGAATCGAACAAACCGACGCTGAAACTTCCGGTCTGGGCAGCGCCGCCGGCAATTCCTGTGGCGGTTGTGTCCTGGACAGTGGCCGTGTTGACGGTGGCGCTGCCGCTGGAAGTGGTGGTCTGCGCCGTCTGGGCATGGGCAACCATGGCGGCAGCGCTGGCCAGCACGGCCAGGGTGGCGCGGAGGGGGGCTTTGATGACTGACTTCATGGGGTACTCCTGGACAACATCGGCGGGGCAGCGGGGTTGGCGGGGGTATTCAGTACTTACCCTGGCCTGGTGAAGCGATGGTACCGGTCGCCCCGTTTTTCTGTAACGACTGTTCACAGTTTTCTAAACAATATACTGAGGCCAATCTGTCCACTAAGTCACACCATGCCTGTCATCGCCGTTCTGCATCCCCTGGTGCGCCACAAGGTGGGCCTGCTGCGCGAAGCCAACATCTCCACCAAGAAATTCCGCGAGCTGACCGGTGAGCTGGCCCGTTTGCTGGCCTACGAGGCAACGGCCGACTTTCCGCTCAAGAAGACCCGCATCGAGTGCTGGAGTGGCCCGGTGGAGATCGACCAGATCGCCGGCCGCAAGGTCACTGTGGTGCCCATCCTGCGCGCGGGCCTGGGCATGCTCGACGGCGTGCTCGACATGATCCCCAACGCCAAGGTGAGTGTGGTGGGCCTGGCACGCAACCATGACACCTTGCAGCCTGAGCAGTACTTTGACAAGTTCGTGGGCCATCTGGACGAGCGGACCGCCCTCATCATCGACCCTATGCTGGCAACGGCCGGCTCCATGATCGCCACCGTGGACCTGCTCAAGAGCCGGGGCTGCAAGGATATCCGCGCCCTGGTGCTGGTGGCCGCCCCCGAAGGCGTGAAGGCGCTGGAGGCGGCGCACCCCGATGTGCGCTGCTGGACGGCCTCGATCGACAGCCACCTGAACGAGTTGGGCTACATCATTCCCGGCCTGGGCGACGCGGGCGACAAGATTTTTGGCACCAAGGACGACAACACGCTATGAACAACTACGCTCTGAAAGCCACCGCCCTGGTGGCTGCTGCCGCGCTGACCCTGCTGGCCGGCTGCACGCAAGAAAAACAGAACCAGATCAAGCGCGAGATCCAGAACTGGACCGGCACCAATGGCGTGCTGGAGGTGTTTGCTGGCGAGAAGGTGGTGAAGCGCTTCCTGAAGATCGACAAGCTTTCCACCGCGCTCGGCACCGATGACCAAAAGGCCCGCGCTTACCGCTTCGGCTACGGCATCCTGGACGAGAACCTCAATGGCGTGGCCGACGACGGTGAGAAGCGTGTGTATTTCGAGGTGAGCGACTTCACCCAGTACGTGTTTTTTGAGAGCCCGCGCTGAGTGGTGCACCCGGCAGCAGGGTACTGCTGCCACCCGCCGGGCGGGTCGCGGGCCGCTTCGGAGCGGCCGTGCGCTGGCCCGCGCTAAACAAGCCCCAGCGCTCCGGCCACGGCGCCGGTGGCGATCAGCCACAGCGGGCTGAGCTTGGTGCGCCAGCAGAGCAGCACGCTCAAGCCCACCAGCAGAAAGGCCGCAGGCTGGACCAGCACGGGTTTGGCCAGCAGGTAGCCAGTGGCCAGGATCAGGCCCAAGGTCACCGGCGCCATGCCGCTCACAAAGGTTCGCACGCCGCGTGCGTCGCGTCGCTTGGCGCCCCAGCGGCTGACCATCAGCGTGAGCGCTGTGCTGGGCAGCAGCATGCCGGCCATGGCGGCCAGTGCGCCCGCCAGGCCGGCCACGTTGTAGCCCACCACGGCCACGAACAACAGGTTGGGGCCGGGGGCTGCTTGAGCCAGGGCCACCGAGCCGGTGAAATCACCCGCACTGAGCCAGCCGCGCTCCAACACCACATGGCGCTGCAAATCGGGCACGGTGGCAATGGCGCCGCCGATGGCCAGCAGCGACAGCGTGAGGCAGTGGACGAACAAGTCCCAGAGGATGGCAGCGTGGGTCACGGTTTGGCCGCTCCCAGACGCCACCAGGCCAGCGCACACGAGACCGCACCCAGGCCCAGGATGACGCTCCACAGCGGCAGCCGCAGCAACCCCACCGCCACGGTGGCCGCCAAGGCCACCGGTATCCACAGCGCGCGCCCTAGCGGGTTGCGCGCCAAGGTGGGCATGAGCTTGAGGCCCATGGCCGCGATCAACCCGGCCGACACCGCGCCCATGCCGCGCACCGCGCCCACCACCTGGGGCACGCCGGCCAGGCCCTGGTACAGCGCGGCCAGCGCCAGCACCACGGCCATGGGGGCGGCGATCATGCCCGCAACGGCCACCGCCGCGCCGCGCAAGCCGAAGTAACGGTCCCCCACCATCAGCGAGAGGTTGACCACGTTGGGGCCAGGCAGCACCTGGCCGATGGACAGCAGCTCGGCAAACTCGGCCGCACTCAGCCAGCGCTGGCGCTCTACCAACTCGCGCTGGGCGATGGGCAGCACGCCACCAAAGCCCATCATCGACAAGCGCGTGAAGGCCCAGAACAGCGCGCGCAGGTTGGCGGGGCGGGGGGAAGGCTCAGACATGCTCGGGGTCATCGGTCATGCGGCGCAGGGCCCAGGCACTCAGCGCGATGGCAGCCAGCATCCAGGCCAGGCTCACCCAATGCATGTGGGCGTAGGTGGGGCGCCCGGCCAGCAGGTTGGCCGTCACCATGGCACCGCCGCCGCCAGCGCCCAGGGCCTGGCCCAGGTAGATGGCCGAGGTGTTGAGCGCCATCAGCGCGGGGGCCAATGCCGGTGCCGCAGCGCCCAGGCGGGCCTGTTGGGCCGAGTTGGAAGCAAAGCCAGCAAAGGCCCAGGGCAGCAGCACCACGGCCATCGCGGCCACACCGCCAGCCCAGGGCCACAGCGCCAGCGACAAGGCCATGCAGACCAACGCCCAGCCCACGATGCGGCCGGCACCCAGGTGGTCCACATGGCGGCTCAGCAGCACATTGCCCAGCAGGCCAAAGCCACCGAACCAGAAAAACAGCAGGCTCACCTCGGCCGGTGAGGCCATCAGCTCTTGCCGATAGTAGGTGGCGAAGTAGGCGAACAGCGTGAACTGGCCGGCACCCGAGAGCGCGGTGACCAGCACCACGCCCATCAGCACCGGGTGGGTGAAGACCTCGCGCCAGGCCCGCGCGCTCATGGCCGCCGGGCGTATGCCCTGGGGCAGGGCGCGCCAGACCCAGACGGCGCCAACGAGCGAGAGCAGTGCCACCAGGCCAAAGGCCCAGCGCCAGCCTGCGGCCTCGCCGATGTAGCTGTGCAGCGGCATGCCCAGCACCGAGGCCACCGACCAGCCCAGGAACACGAAGGTGATGGCGCGGCCGCGCGATTCGGGCGGTGCCAGCCAGCCAATGGCCGCAGCCGCCTGGGGGGTGAAGACAGCCGCAGCCAGCATGGTGAGCGCCCGTACGGGCATCAGCCAGGCCAGGTCGGGCATCAAGGCGCTGGCCGCATGGCCCAGGCCATACCAGACCAGAGCCAGGGTGAGCAGCAGGCGCCGGTCCCAGCCGGCCACCAGCGCGGCCAGGGTGGGGGCGCCCAGCGACATCACCACGGCCGCCACCGTGATGAGCTGGCCGCCTACCGCCACGCTCACCTGCAGCGAGCGGGTGAGGTCGTTCAGTGAGCCTGCCACCACCATCACGCCGCAGCCGATGGCGAAGTTGCCAAACAGCAGGGCCCAGCGGCCGGTGCCCACCATGTCAGCGAATCACTTTCAGCGCCTCGGGGTTGACGATGTGGGTGGGCGTGCCGTTGATGAAGTTCACCACGTTGTCGAACGCGGCGCCAAAGTACTGCTCGTAGCTGTCTTGCTCCACATAGCCCAGGTGCGGTGTGCAGATGGCGTTTTCCAGCCGCAGCAAGGGGTGGCCTTGCAGGATGGGTTCGGTCTCGAACACGTCCACCGCCGCCATGCCGGGCCGGCCGCGGTTGAGGGCCGCCACCAGGGCGGTGTCTTCCAGCAGTTCAGCCCGCGAGGTGTTGACGAACAACGAGGTGGGCTTCATGCGGGCCAGGTCGGCGGATGTGACCAGGTGCCGCGTGGCGTCGGCCAGGCGCAGGTGCACGCTGAGCACGTCGCTCTGCTCGAACAAGGCCTCGCGGCACTCGAACACGGTGTGGCCATCATCGCGGGCGCGCTGGCGGCTCTCGCCACTGGCCCAAATTCGCACGTCCATGCCAAAGGCCTTGCCGTAGCCGGCCACCAGCATGCCGATCTTCCCGTAGCCCCAGATGCCCAGCACCTTGCCGCGCAGTTGCATGCCGATGCAGAAATTGGGCGGCATGGACTGGGCCTTCAGCCCCGATTGCTGCCACGCGCCATGCTTGAGGTTGCCCACGTACTGCGGCAGGCGGCGCATGGCGGCCATGATGAGGGCCCAGGTCAGCTCGGCCGGTGCGTGCGGCGAGCCCGCGCCCTCGGCCACGGCAATGCCCAGGCGGGTGCAGGCTTCCACGTCGATGTGCGGGCCTACGCGGCCGGTCTGGGCGATCAGGCGCAGCTTGGGCAGTTTCTCCAGCAGTTGCCGGTTGAAGTGCGTGCGTTCGCGGATGGCCACCAGCACCTCGGCATCGCGCAGGCGCACCGACAACTGCCCCTGCCCCTTGACGTTGTTGGTGAAGACCTTGGCCTGCAGGTCGGCCAGCTTGGCGGCACAAGGCAGCTTGCGCACGGCGTCTTGGTAGTCGTCGAGGATGATGATGTTCACAGCCACGATTCTGCACTGGCACCACCGTGCGGCCGTGTCTCAGTCGTGTCTTTTGTCGTGGCCCGGGGCAGGCTCAGCGGCTCATCGACTGCCCTGGCCGGGTCAAGGCCGGGCTCACTTCCCAGGGCTCGGGCGGCCGGGTGCTGAGCGTGGCGTGGTGGCCCAAGCCAAAGGCGCCCGGAAAGATGTGGTCCAGGCCCCGGTACAGGTCGGCGCGCAGACGGCGTGTGGTGTCGTCATTGCGGTGCAGGGCGGCCAGCACCGGGCCGCGCAGCAGCCACAGGTCCATCGGGTCCACCGCCAGCCGCACCTTCTCGCGTAGCCACTCGCCCTTGCGGTCGGCGAGGCCCGCCACAGCGCGGATGAACAACTGCTTCATGTCGACGAAAGCGCGCCGCGCGGCAATGCGTGCAACGCGGTCGGCCGGCATGCCCGAAAGCACGGAAAGTGCGAGCTCATCGCCGAAGGGTGTGTCGGTGAAGTCGGACTGCAGTGCTTCATCCATGGCGTGACCCCACGTCGTTTGTCTTGGGGCTGCGGGTGCCCACAGGAAAGTGGCGGTTGACCGAGGCCAGCCGCCGCTCCGCTTGGGCCTGCGAGAGGTGGCGAGCTACCAGGCCGTACAGCTCGGTGCGCAGATGCCAGAGCTCGCGCAACGAGCGGGCCACGGCCACGCGCTGGCGCAGGCCATTGGCCTCGGCCGAGCAGAGGTCGGCCATGGCGTGCTGAAAGTCGGTGCGGGCTGCGTCGATGACGCGCACATGGTCGGGTTGGTCGGGGTGCGTTTCGCGCAGCCAGCCCAGAAAGCTGTGCCACATGGACTCGCGGTGTTCGCACCTCGGCGCATGTGGGCGCACTGCGGCGGGACGGGGCTCCTGCGGGAAGGCAGTCTCGCTCAGCCAGCGCACCATGCCACGCAGTTGCAGCAGCGAGCCCTTGGGGGCGTCGTGGGGTTGCTGGTCGAAGGACATGGCCCCATTGTTCGCAGAGGGGCGTCAGACTAAAGCCCGAAAAGCACGCCCACGCCCGGCCTGTTTGGCGCGCGGTGCGGCCCCGCTTGCCACCGTGCTCAGATGGCGGCGGTCTTGGGCTGGTGGTCGCAGAGGGCAGCCACCTGGCAGGCGCCGCAGCGCGGTTGGCGGGCCTGGCAGACATAGCGGCCGTGCAGGATCAGCCAGTGGTGGGCGTCCACCCGGTAGGCTTCGGGAACCCGCTTGAGCAGCACCTGCTCCACCGCCAGTGGGTCTTTGCCAGGCGCCAGGCCCGTGCGGTTGCCGACGCGGAAGATGTGCGTGTCCACCGCCATGGTGGGCTCGCCAAAGGCCACGTTCAGCACCACGTTGGCGGTCTTGCGGCCTACGCCGGGCAGGGCCTCCAGGGCCTCGCGGCTGCGCGGCACCTGGCCACCGTGGCGCGTTATCAGCAAGCGGCAGGTTTCCAGCAGGTTCTTCGCCTTGGTGCGGTACAGGCCGATGGTGCGGATGTGGGCTTCCACGCCTTCCACGCCCAGCGCCAGCATTCTCTGGGGCGTGGGGGCCAAGACAAACAGGGCGCGCGTGGCCTTGTTGACGCTCACGTCGGTGGCCTGGGCCGAGAGCAGCACGGCGGCCAACAGCTCGAACGCGTTGGTGAATTCCAGCTCGGTCTCGGGCTGCGGGTTGGCGGCCTTGAGCGTGGCGAAGAAGGTCTCGACCTGGGCGTCGTTCATGGGGTGTCGGGTTCTTCGGGATTCTCGGCAGCGGGCGCGGCTGGTGCGCGCTGGGCCCGGGCGCGGGCCATGGCGGCTTCGATCACGGCACGCTTTCTGGCAATGATCTCGGGGTCGGTATGCAGGGTCTGGTTTTCCAGGTCGGCCAGCTTGTGGGCGGCCTTGGCGGCCAGGCGTTCGTCGTTCTCGCGCTTTTCGCGCAGCACCCGCATCTGGTGGAAGGCGTAACGCTCACGAGCCACACTGGCCTGGGCCGGGCTCCAGGCGGCCCAGCCGGTAAGTGGGGCGGTGACGGGCAGCATGGCGATGCAGTCCACCGGGCAGGCTGGCACACAGAGTTCGCAGCCGGTGCAGTCCTTCTCAACAATGGTGTGCATGCGCTTGGAGGCGCCGACTATGCAGTCCACCGGGCAGGCCTTGATGCACAGGGTGCAGCCGATGCACCAGTCCTCGTCGATGACGGCCACGGCACGCGGGCCCTCATGGCCGTTCACCGGGTTGAGCGGGATGACTGCATGCCCCGTGATGGCGGAGAGCCGCGCAATGCCCTCGGCACCGCCAGGCGGGCACTGGTTGATCGGGGCCGCACCACTGGCGATGGCCGTGGCGTAGGCGTGGCAGTCGGGGTAGCCACAGCGCGTGCACTGCGTTTGCGGCAGCGCGTCGTTGAGGCGCTCGGCCAGTGCGACGCTGGCGGGGGAGAGGGCAGTGGGCTCGGGCGAATTCACCGCTGGATTATCCCCGTCGGCCACAGGCGCGACGGGGCTGTGGCCTTGGCTCAGATCAGGCGCGGGCCTTCTTGCGAGCGGCCGGCACCACCGGGGCGGCCTTGGTCGCGGTCTTCACAGGCGCGGCCTTCTTCTTGAGCGCAGCGGCCTTCACGGCAGGCGCCTTGGTGGGCTGGGCCAGCTTGACAGGGGCGGCGGCGCCCTTGAGGTTCATCACGTTGGCCGGTTCGTTGTAGCGCTTGATGAACTCGCGCACCTGCGGGTAGACCAGCTCGCGCCAGCGGCGGCCCGAGAAGATGCCGTAGTGGCCCGCGCCTTCCACGTCGTAGTGGAACTGGCGGCCATTGGGAATGCCAGTGCACAGCTCGTGCGCGGCCTTGGTCTGGCCCGAGCCCGAGATGTCGTCCAACTCGCCTTCCACCGTCAGCAGCGCGGTGGTGCTGATGTCGGCCGGGTTCACGGTGATCCCGTCCACCACCCAGGTGCCGTTGACCAGGGCGAAGTCCTGGAACACGGCCTTGATGGTTTCCAGGTAGTACTCGGCCGGCATGTCGAGCACAGCGTTGTACTCGTCGTAGAACTGGCGGTGCGACTCGACGCTGTCGTCGTCACCCCGGATCAGGTCTTGGAAGTAGTCGTAGTGCGAGCTGAGGTGGCGGTCGGGGTTCATCGCCACAAAGCCGGTGTGCTGCATGAAGCCGGGGTAGACCAGACGGCCGGCGCCTGGGAAGTTCTGCGGCACGCGGTAGATGACGTTGTTCTCGAACCAGGAATAGCTCTTGTTCATCGCCAGGTTGTTCACCGCAGTGGGCGACTTGCGGGCGTCGATGGGGCCGCCCATCATGGTCATGGTGCGGGGCGTGAACTCGCCGCGCGTGGCGGCCACCGAGATGGCCGCCAGCACCGGCACCGTGGGCTGGCAGACCGAGATCACGTTCACCTCGGGGCCGATGTGGCGGATGAACTCCTGCACGTAGTTCACGTAGTCGTTCAGGTGGAAGGGGCCCACCTCGGCCGACACCATGCGGGCATCAGTCCAGTCGGTGATGAAGACCTTGTGGTCTTGCAGCAGCGCCTTGACGGTGTCGCGCAGCAGCGTGGAATGGTGGCCCGACAGCGGCGCAACCACCAACACGGTGGGCTGGTTCTTCATGTCTTCCAGGGCGGTCGAGTCGTCGGTGAAGCGCTTGAAGCGGATCAGGCGGCAAAACGGCTTCTCAATCGCCACTTGCTCTTGCACGGCCACGTCCACACCATCCACCTTGACGGACTTGATGTCGAAAGGTGGCTTCTCGTAGTCCTTGGCCAGGCGGTGCATCAAATCCAGGCCAGCGGAAACGCGCTGGGCCATGGGGGTGTGCGTGAAGGGCGAGAGCGGATGGCTGTAGAGCTTGGCCGATGCGCTGGCGAACTCGGAAAACGGCGCCATCAGCGCGCGTTGGGTTTCGTAGAGCTGGTAGAGCATGCTGAGTTCTCCGTAGGCGGCTTGACAGCTGTCAAGCGGTGGCCGTCATGATGCATCGGTGATGCTGATCAGACGCTGACGTGACGGCTCATAAATTGTGCGCCGCAACATAATTATGTTGCATACGGATTCGCCCGGTCAGCGTTGACCCTGATTGGGCTCGTGCTGCGTTGCAGCAAAGCGGGGAAATGCCAGCTTTTTGGCGCGTCTTCAGCACACCATGGCCAGTGAAAGTGGCGGCCCGCCTCCCGGCAGCCGCCCCCACTGTGTCAAATCAGAGCACCTTGGCGATGCTTTCGGCCACGTAGCCGAGGTTTTTGTCGTTCAACGCAGCCACGCAGATGCGGCCTGAATCGACGCCGTAGACGCCAAACTCGCTGCGCAAGCGCTCCATTTGCGGCTTGGTCAGGCCCGAGTAGCTGAACATGCCGCGCTGGGTGGTGATGAAGCTGACGTCGCGGGTCACGCCGGCGGCCTTCAGTCGCTCGACCAGCGCACCGCGCATGGCCTTGATGCGGTTGCGCATGCCGGCCAGTTCCTGCTCCCACTGCGCGCGCAGCGCGGGCGTGGTGAGCACCGTGGCCACCACCTGGGCGCCATGCGTGGGCGGGTTGGAGTAGTTGGTGCGGATGACGATCTTCAACTGGCTCAGCACCTTGGCCTGTTCTTCCTTGCTGGCGCAGACCACGCTCAGCGCGCCCACGCGCTCGCCGTACAGCGAGAAGCTCTTGGAGAACGAGGTGGAGACGAAGAAATCAATGCCGGAAGCCACGAATTGGGCGATCACGGCGCCGTCTTCGGCAATGCCATCGCCAAAGCCCTGGTAGGCCATGTCGAGGAAGGCCACCAGGTTGCGGGCCTTCACGGCGGCAATCACCTGCTCCCACTGGGCGGCGTCGATATCGTAGCCGGTGGGGTTGTGGCAGCAGGCGTGCAGCACGACCACGGTGCCGGCGGCGGCGGCGTTCAGCGCGGCCAGCATGCCGTCGAAGTTCACGCCCAGCTTGGCGGCGTCGTAGTAGGGGTAGGTCTCCACCGTGAAGCCGGCGTTGGTGAACAGCGCACGGTGGTTTTCCCACGAGGGGTCGCTGATCAGCACCTTGGCGGCGGGGTTCAGGCGCTTCAAGAAATCGGCGCCCACCTTCAGGCCGCCGGTGCCGCCCAGAGCTTGCACGGTGGCCACGCGTCCGGCCGCCAGCAGCGGGCTGGCCTCGCCAAACACCAAGGCTTGCACGGCCTTGTCGTAGGCAACGATGCCGTCGATGGGCAGGTAGCCACGTGCGCGAGCGGCTTCCACCAGTTGGGTCTCGGCGGCCTTCACGCAGGCCAGCAGCGGCAGCTTGCCGTTTTCGTCGGTGTACACACCCACGCCCAGGTTGACCTTGGCGGGGTTGGTGTCGGCGTTGAACTGTTCGTTCAGCCCGAGGATCGGGTCACGCGGGGCCATTTCGACGGCGGCAAAAAGCGACATGGGAGTGTCCTGTGGGTCGGTTGGGGAGCGAGGAGGGGATGCGGCGTTTTCTCGTGGGATGCGCTACGCTGTCTGGTTCGCTCAGGCCGGCAGACCGACCTGAGCCCAGCGATTTTAAGCGTTGAACAGGGATAACCCGATGTCAGACCCGTTGGCCGAGTTGAGTATGGACGCCGCAGCGGCGGCCGAAGCCGCGCTGGAAGGCACCTTCGTCAGCTTTCCCGACTCGCCATTCCAGCTCTACCAGCCCTACCCGCCCGCGGGTGACCAACCCGTAGCGATCGACCAGTTGGTCGAGGGCATCAACGATGGCCTGGCCTTCCAGACCCTGCTGGGCGTGACGGGCTCGGGCAAGACCTTCACGATGGCCAACGTCATCGCCCGCCTGGGCCGGCCGGCCATCATCTTCGCGCCCAACAAGACCTTGGCGGCGCAGCTTTACAGCGAGTTCCGCGAGTTCTTCCCCAAGAACGCGGTGGAGTACTTCGTCAGCTACTACGACTACTACCAGCCCGAGGCCTATGTGCCGCAGCGCGACCTGTTCATCGAGAAGGACAGCGCCATCAACGAGCACATCGAGCAGATGCGGCTCAGTGCTACGAAGAGCGTGCTGGAGCGCCGCGACACCATCGTGGTGGCTTCGGTGAGCGCCATCTACGGCATCGGTAAGCCCGAGGACTACACGCAGATGCGCTTCATCCTGCGCAACGGCGACAAGATAGGCCAGCGTGACGTGATCGCCCAGCTGGTGCGCATGCAGTACAGCCGCAACGACGTGGACTTCTCGCGCGGCTCCTTCCGCGTGCGCGGCGACACCATCGACGTGTTCCCGGCCGAGCACTCCGAGTTGGCGGTGCGCATCGAGCTGTTCGACGACGAGGTCGAGGCCCTGTCGCTGCTGGACCCGCTCACCGGCCGTGTGCGCCAGAAGGTGCCGCGCTTCACCATCTATCCCGCCAGCCACTACGTGACGCCGCGCGAGCAGGTGCTGGCCGCCATTGACAAGATCAAGACCGAACTTCGCGAGCGCGTGGCGCAGTTCGTGGGCGACGGCAAGCTGGTGGAGGCCCAGCGCATCGAGCAGCGCACGCGATTCGATCTGGAAATGCTGCAGGAGGTGGGCCACTGCAAGGGCATCGAGAACTACACCCGCCACCTCAGCGGCGCCAAGCCCGGCGACCCACCGCCCACGATGGTGGACTACATGCCCAAGGACGCGGTGATGTTCCTGGACGAGAGCCACGTGCTGATCGGCCAGTTCGGTGGCATGTACAACGGCGACAGGGCGCGCAAGACCACGCTGGTGGAATACGGCTTTCGCCTGCCCAGTGCGCTGGACAACCGGCCGCTGAAGTTCGACGAGTTCGAGCGCCGCATGCGCCAGTGCGTGTTCGTCTCGGCCACGCCAGCCGACTACGAAAAGACCCACGCCGGGCAGGTGGTGGAGCAACTGGTGCGGCCCACCGGTCTGGTGGACCCGGAGGTGGAAGTGCGCCCCGCAGCGACCCAAGTGGACGACGTGCTGCAGGAGATTCGCGACACCACGGAGAAGGGCGAGCGGGTGCTGATCACCACGCTCACCAAGAAGATGGCCGAGCAGCTCACCGACTACCTGACCGAGAACGGCGTCAAGGTGCGCTATCTGCACTCCGACATCGACACCGTGGAGCGGGTGGAGATCTTGCGCGACTTGCGCCTGGGCGTCTTTGACGTGCTGGTGGGCATCAATCTGCTGCGCGAAGGCCTGGACATTCCCGAGGTCTCGCTGGTGGCCATCCTCGATGCCGACAAGGAAGGCTTCTTGCGCTCCGAGCGCAGCCTGGTGCAGACCATAGGCCGGGCGGCACGCAACGTGAATGGCCGCGCCATCCTCTACGCCGACCGCATCACCGATTCGATGAAGCGCGCCATGGACGAAACCGCTCGCCGACGCGCCAAGCAGACCGCGTTCAACCTGGAGCAGGGCATCACGCCGCGCGGCATCCACAAGCTGGTGCGCGAGATGATCGACGGCGTGGTGTCGGACAAGACCGCCAAGGACGATCTGCGCCTCGCCCAGCAGGCCGCCGAGGTGGAAGCGCTGAGCGAGAAGGACCTGTCCAAGCGCATCAAGCAGCTGGAAAAGCAGATGCTGGAGTTCGCCCGCAACCTCGAGTTCGAGAAGGCCGCCCGCATCCGCGACCAGCTGGCGCTGCTGCGCGAGCAGGCCTTTGGCGGCGGGGCGGCGCACGACAGCAATGTGATCCCGTTGGTACCTGCCGTCGGAGGGCGGCGATGAGAGAGCCTGTCCGCGTCTTGATGGTTTGTACCGGCAACATTTGCAAGTCGCCGACGGCCGAGGGTGTGCTTTGGCGCTTGGCCGAGCGGGCAGGGGTGGCGCACCGCATTGAGGTGGATTTCGCCGGCGCCACCAACTATCACCTGGGCGAGCCACCGGGCCGCCGCTCGCAGATGCACGCCGCCCGGCCCTGTTGACTGTCCATCACAAGGTTCAAGCCACCGGCTTTCAGCGGGTGGTCGTTGAGTGGCTGCAAAGCGCAGTAACCGGCCGGGTGTTGGCCTGAACCCGCTTCGCCCTGCCGCTTCACTCTGCCAGCTGAACTTGATTGCGCCCCTGCGCCTTGGCCCTGTACAAGGCTTGGTCGGCGCGCTGGTACAGGCCCTCAAAGCTTTCTCCATCGGCACTCACGGCCGCGCCCAGGCTGATGGTCAACACGCCAGCGGAACTGTCCGGGTGGCTGATGGCCAGGCGTTGCGCCACGTCGCGGCGCAAGTCCTCGGCCACGGTCCAGGCAAAGCCCACGTTCACGTCGTAGAAGAACAGCGCGAACTCGCCACCGCCCAGACGGGCACCCAGGTCGAACTGGCGGCGTATGCGTTGCGAGACGGCGCGCGCCAGGGCCTTCAGTGCTGCATCGCCAGCCGGGTTGCCGAACTGGTCGCTGTAGGGCTTGAGCTGGTCCACATCCAGCAGCACCAGCGCCACCTGTTGCTTGTCGCGTGCTGCCTGCTGCATGGCGCGGGCCACAAAAGGCTCAAAGGCGTGCCGGTTGCTCAAGCCGGTGAGCGCGTCGCTGCTGGCCATCTGCGTCACCGATTGCTTCATCAGGAACAAGGCCCGCAGCGTTCGCTCCTGCTGGTAGCCCGCCAGCGCGGCTGCCGCCAGGCCCATCAGCTGAAAAGGCAGCAAGCGGTAGAAGTCGGCCAGCATCGCGGCCGGCATGAACTGCGGCAGCACCAGGCAGGCCGCCAATGAAAAGACAACGGCGATCTTCAGGCCGGCCACGAAGCTGTAGCCCAAGGGGAAGAAGAAGGCCATGGTCATCAGGATGTTGCCCGCCACGATCAGTGGTGCCTGGAGCTGACCAGTGGCATGGCAATACAGTGCCTCGCTGACCAGCATCATCAGGCCCAGGCTCAGCCCGGTGGCTCGCATCCAGCGGTGCCCAGCCGACCAGTCCGAGGCCAGGCGCACCCGCCGCTGCGCCCAGGCCACGATGGCGACGGCGAGCAGGCGCGCGGCCAGGATGGCAGGGGTCAGCAGGGGAACGAAATCTTGCGTGGCCTGAAAGACGTCGATGGCGGCAAACACCAGCAACAAGGCCAACGCCACACGGTAGGCCTCGGTGCGCGTGTCGCGAAGGCTCTCGAAGGCAAAGGCCAGGTAGTCTCGCTCGTGCGTGCCGGCAAACCTCAGGCTGGGCAGGCGGTCTGGCAGGCGGTCAGACGGACGCTCGACCAGCAGCTCGCGCGTGAGCTCTGCGGCTGCCGGCAGTGTTTCAGCGTCCTGGGGCTCACTGGGCATCAAGGCACCTTGTGGGCATCCGTAGGCCAGGCGATCACATGCCAGCGTAGTTCGGCCCGCCGCCACCTTCGGGCGTGACCCAGACGATGTTCTGCGTTGGATCCTTGATGTCGCAGGTCTTGCAGTGCACGCAGTTGGCGGCGTTGATCTGCAGGCGGTCGGAGTTGTCCTCGTTCTTCACGAACTCGTAGACGCCGGCCGGGCAGTAGCGGCTCTCGGGGCCGGCGTACTGGGCCAAATTGATCGTCACCGGCACCGCTGCGTCTTTGAGCGTCAGGTGGGCCGGCTGGTTTTCCTCGTGGTTGGTGCTACTGATGAACACCGACGAGAGCCGGTCAAAGGTCAGCACGCCGTCGGGCTTGGGGTAGTCGATCCTGGCGCATTGGTCGGCGGGCTTGAGCGCCACATGGTCGGGCTTGTGGCCGTGCAGGGTCCACGGCGGCGACTTGACGCCCAGCTTGGGCAGCAGCCACTGCTCTATACCCGTCATCAGGTTGCCGATCAGCTTGCCGTGCTTGAACCAGAGCTTGAAGTTCTTGGTGCTTTGCAGTTCGGTGTGCAACCAACTGGCTTCGAAGGCCTGCGGGTAGGCGATCAGCTCGTCTTGCGCGCGGCCGGCCTGCAGGGCCTCGAAGGCGGCCTCGGCGGCCAGCATGCCAGTCTTGATGGCCGAATGGCTGCCCTTGATGCGCGAGGCGTTCATCATGTTGGCCTCGCAGCCCACCAGCGCACCGCCGGGGAATACCAGCTTGGGCATGGATTGCAGGCCACCGTTGTTGATGGCGCGGGCACCGTAGCCTATGCGTTTGCCGCCCTCGATGTGCGCTCGCACGGCGGGGTGGGTTTTCCAGCGCTGCATCTCCTCGAACGGGCTCATCCAGGTGTTCTCGTAGTTCAGACCCACGACATAACCCAGCGTGACCTTGTTGCCTTCAAGGTGGTAGAGAAAGCCACCAGCAAAGGTGTTGTCGGTGATCGGCCAGCCGGCGGTGTGCAGCACATGGCCAGGCTTGGCCTTGTCGGCCGGCACTTCCCACAGCTCCTTCACACCCAGGGCGTAGGTGGTGGGGTCGCGGCCGTCGTCGAGCTGGTACTTGGCGATCAGTTGCTTGCCCAGGTGGCCGCGCGCGCCCTCTGCAAACACGGTGTACTTGCCGCACAACTCCATGCCCAGCTGGAAGGCGTCATGCGGCTGGCCGTCCTTGCCCACGCCCATGTTGCCGGTGGCCACGCCGCGCACGCGGCCCTGCTCGTCGTACAACAGCTCGGCGGCCGTGAAACCGGGGAAGATCTCCACGCCCATCGCCTCGGCCTGCTCGCCCAGCCATTTGGTGAGCGTGCCCAGGCTGATGACGTAGTTGCCGTGGTTGTGGAAGCACTGGGGCACCAGCCAGTCGGGCGTGCGGGTGGCGCCGGTCTCCGACAGGAACAGGATGTCGTCGCCGGTGACGGGCTGGTTCAGCGGTGCACCACGTTCCTTCCAGTCGGGGAACAGCTCGGTGATGGCGATGGGGTCCATCACCGCGCCCGAGAGGATGTGCGCGCCGGGCTCGGAGCCCTTTTCCAGCACTACCACGTTCAACTCGGCGCCTTGCTCGGCGGCGAGCTGCTTCAGGCGGATCGCGGTGGCCAGGCCGGCGGGGCCGCCGCCGACGATCACCACGTCGTAGTCCATTGATTCGCGCGGGCCAAACTGGGCCAGCAATTCCTCGGAAGTCATGAAGTGTCCTTGTGTGCTGCAAGGCGCACGGTGGCGCCAAGGCTGGGTTACGCGGCATTCTATCGGCAGGGTGCAAAAAATAGTACGACCGTGCTTTTGTTGGGCGCGGCTTGAGCCTTGCTGTCGCGACCAACCCCGCTCTCCAGCGGCCTGTGAGACCGGTCTGTTCCGCGCATTGACGCAGGCCGTGCGTGCTATTGTCGGCGCAGAGATTTCCTTGCAACCATCAAGGCGGCTCGCGCCGCCCACCAGCCATGAGCTATCAGATCGATTTGTCGGGCCGCGTGGCCCTGGTCACCGGCGCCTCCAGCGGTCTGGGCGCGCAGTTCGCCCGCACGCTGGCCCAGGCCGGCGCCGCCGTGGTGCTGGCAGGGCGCCGCACCGAGCGTCTCAAGACTCTGCGCGCCGAGATCGTGGGTGGCGGAGGCGACGCCCATGTGGTGCAGCTGGACGTGACCGACGTGGACAGCATCAAGTCGGCCGTGGCCCATGCAGAGACCGAGTGCGGCACCATCGACATCCTGGTCAACAACTCGGGCGTGAGCACCACGCAAAAGCTCACCGACGTCAGCCCCGACGACTACGACTATGTGATGAACACCAACACCCGCGGCGCCTTCTTTGTGGCCCAAGAGGTGGGCAAGCGCATGATCGCCCGCTCGCGCGGCGCTGCACCGGGCACCTTCACGGGTGGGCGCATCGTCAACATCGCCTCCATGGCCGGCCTGCGGCCCCTGGGCCAGATAGGCGTTTACGCCATGAGCAAGGCGGCGGTGGTGCACATGACGCGGGCGATGGCGCTGGAGTGGGGCCGCTACGGCATCAACGTGAATGCCATCTGCCCCGGCTATATCGACACCGAGATCAATCACCACCACTGGCAGACCGAGGGCGGGCAGAAGCTGGTGCAGATGCTGCCGCGCAAGCGTGTGGGCCAGCCGCGAGACCTGGACACCAGCCTGCTGATGCTCTGTGCCAACGAGAGCCATTTCATCAACGGCGCCATCATCCAGGCCGACGACGGCTTTGGTGTCTGAGCCGTGAATCGCCATCTCACACCACTGGAAGGCCGCGTGCTGGGCGTGCTCTACGAAAAGCAGCACACCGTTCCCGACACCTACCCGCTCTCGCTCAATTCTTTGGTGGCCGGCTGCAACCAGAAGACAGCGCGCAACCCGGTGATGGAAGCCACTGAATCGGACGTGCTGGTGGCCTTGGACAGCCTCAAGGCCATGAGCCTGCTGGTGGAGGTGAGCGGCAGTCGCGTGGCCCGCTACGAGCACAACCTGCCGCGTGGTCTGGGCGTGCCCGGGCAATCGGCTGCGCTGCTCAGCACCTTGCTGCTGCGCGGCCCGCAGACCGCTGCCGAGCTTCGTTTGAATGCCGAGCGCTTGCATCGCTTTGCCGATGTGTCGTCGGTGGAGGCCTTTCTGGATGAGCTGGCCACCAAGACCCCGGCCCGAGTGGTGAAGCTGGCCCGAGCGCCCGGCGCGCGCGAGTCGCGCTGGGCCCATCTGCTGTGCGGCGAGCCCGCCCTGCCGGTGTATGAGGCCCATGCCGAAGGCGGCTCGGGCGGGATGGACATCTCGGCCGGCGAGTTGGGCACGCTCAAGGCCGATGTGGGTCGCCTCACCGACGAGCTGAGCACACTGCGAGCCGAGTTTGACGCCTTGCGCCGCGAACTCGGGCTGTTGCCTGCTGCGGGGGGCAGCGATGCGGTTTGAATTGCCCGCCGAGAAGAAACTGACTTACGAGATGGTCATTCCCATCCGCTGGGGCGACATGGACATGATGGGCCATGTGAACAACACGGTTTACTTCCGCTACCTTGAATCGGTGCGCGTGGAGTGGCTGCACATCATCGGCGGCGCGCCCAACCCTGCGGGGCAGGGGCCGGTGATCGTCAATGCCTTTTGCAATTTCATCAAGCAGTTGGAGTACCCCGGCGAGGTGCTGGCCAGGCACTACGTGGCCAACCCGGGCCGCAGCAGTTTCGATACCTTCATTACGCTGGAGCGCACCGACCAGCCAGGCATCATCCAGGCCGAGGGCGGCGCCACCACCGTGTGGATTGACTTTCCCACCGGCAAATCCACCCCCATGCCCGATTGGCTGAGGGCCTTGGTGAGTTGAGCGCTCGGTGCGGGACCAGAGCGATCTCGCAGGCTGTTGACGACGCTTTGCCGCTGTTTGACCTGGGCTGTGCCGGCGTCAGCCCAACAGTTGGGCAGCGGCGGCGGCCAGCGTGTCGGCCCGCCCGTCGCGAAGCGGCAACGCCGTTATCGACGAGCGGGCCGCCGCATGCCGCTTGGCCGAGCGGTCGTACAGCGGGTCGTAGTGGTCGCGCATCAGGTCGGGCAACAGCGCGGCCCAATCGCCCGCACGGGCCAGGGTCTGCCAGTGCTCCACCACCACCTTGCCGCGCAATTCCACCAAAGGCTCCAGGCGCGCGCACAAGGCGTCCGCATCCTGCGTGAAGAAGGCGTAGTCCTCCAGCAGCAGTTCGCAGCGCGCAGCGACGGGCATCTCCACCACCACCACCGGACTCTCGTCTTGCATGCGAGCCAGCAGGGCGTCTGGCAGCTGGCAGCGGCCGATGCGGCGGCTTTCGCTCTCCACGAACACTGGGCGCGCCGGGTCGAACGCACGCAGGGCTTGCCACACCAGGCTGTCGAAGCGCTTTTGCGTGGGTTGATCCTGGTCGGGCAGGCCGCCCAGCACCGAGCCGCGATGGGCGGCCAGGGCTTCCAGATCAAGCACCTGGCCGCCGGCGGCGCGCAGGGCCTGCAGCAGCCGCGTCTTGCCACTGCCGGTGCGGCCGCCGATGACGGTGAACTGGAACTGGGCCGGCAGCGTGGCCAACTGCTCGCGCACCTGGGCGCGAAATGCCCGGTAGCCGCCGGCCAACTGCGCGGTGGCAAAGCCCACTTGGGCCAGCACCAGGCTGAGGCTGCCGGAGCGCTGGCCGCCGCGCCAGCAATACACCAGCGGGCGCCAGTCGCGCGGCTTGTCAACCACGAACTGCTCCAGCGTGGCGGCAATGCGGCGCGACACCAGGGCCGCACCAACCTTGCGAGCCTCGAAGGTGTTGACCTGCTTGTAGATGGTGCCCACGCGGGCGCGCTCGGCGTCGTCCAGCACCGGCCAGTTCACGGCGCCGGGCAGGTGGTCTTCGGCATACTCGGCGGGCGAACGCACGTCGATCAGGGCGTCGAACTTCAGGCTGCCATCCAGCACCTGCGCTGCGGTGACTTGAGACAGGCTCATGCGGGTGTGGCAATGGCGTCGAGCAGTTCCGACTCCACCTGCAACTGCATGCGCGGCTTTTGCAGCTCGGCGCCGCTGACCAGGAAGGTGTCTTCCACCCGTTCGCCCAGCGTGGAGATCTTGGCCAGTTGCAGGCTGATCTGGTGGGCGCCCAGCACGCGGGCCACGGCGTAGAGCAGGCCAGAGCGGTCGCTAGCGCTGATCGACAGTAGCCAGCGCTGGGCCTTTTCGTCGGGCCGCAGCGAGACACGCGGCTTGACCGGGAACGAGCGCACCCGGCGCGAAACCCGGCCCTTGCCCGGCGGCGGCAGCGGGCCGTCGCTGGCCAGGGCCTGGGTGGCTTGGGTTTCCACCAACGAGATCATGTCGCGGTAGGCCGATGCGCTCTGGTCGAAGGCGTTGGGGTTCACCACCTGGAAGGTGTCGAGCGCATAGGCGGAACGCGTGGTGTGCACCTTGGCGTCCTGGATGGAGAAGCCTGCGCCATCAAAGTAGCCGCAGATGCGTGCGAACAGATCGGGCCGGTCAGGTGAGAACACCAGCACCTGCAGGCCTTCGCCGATGGGCGAGGGGCGGGCGCTGACGATGGGTGTTTGCGTATCGAGGTAGCGCCACAGCGCGCGTGCATGCCAGGCGATCTCAGTGGCGTCGTGGCGGGCAAAGTAGCTCACGTCCACGGTCTTCCACAATGGCTCCTCGGTGCCGGGCAGGGCACTGTGCAGCGCCAGGATCTGCTTGGCCTCCTGCTTGCGGGCCTCGATCTCGGCGTCGGCGCTGGGCGTGGCACCGCCCAGCGCGCGCAGCGTGTAGCGGTACAGGTCTTCCAGCAGCTTGCCCTTCCAGGCGTTCCAGACCTTGGGGCTGGTGCCGCGAATGTCGGCCACGGTGAGCAGGTACAGCGCCGTGAGGTTGCGGGCGCTGCCCATCTGCCTGGCAAAGCGGCCGATCACCTCGGGGTCGGAGAGGTCCTCCTTCTGCGCCACGCGGCTCATCAGCAAGTGGTTGCGCACCACGAATTCCACCAGCGCGATCTCGTCCTTTTCAAGGCCGTGGTCGCGGCCAAAGCGCCGCACCTCCACGCCACCCAGGTCGGAGTGGTCGCCGCCACGGCCCTTGGCCACGTCATGGAACAGGGCGGCGATGTACAGCAGCCAGGGCTGGTCCCACTGCGCGGCCAGCTGGCTGCAGAAGGGGTACTCGTGCGCATGCTCGGGGATGAAGAAGCGCCGCACATTGCGCAGCACCATCAGGATGTGCTGGTCCACCGTGTACACATGGAACAGGTCGTGCTGCATGCGGCCCACGATGCGGCGGAACACCCACAGGTAGCGACCCAGCACCGAGGTCTGGTTCATCAGCCTGAAGGCATGCGTCTGGCCCTCGGGCTGGCGCAGGATGTCGAGGAAGAGGTCGCGGTTCAGCGGGTCTTTGCGAAAGGCCGTGCCCATCACGTTGCGGGCGTTGTAGAGCGCTCGCAGCGTGCGGGCCGAGAGGCCCTTGATGCCGGGCGTCTGCTGGTAGACCAGAAAGGTCTCGAGGATGGCGTGCGGGTTCTCGTCGTAGAGCTTGTCGTGCGACACCTCCAGCATGCCGGCGCGGTCGAGGAAGCGCGCGTTGATGGGGCGCATGGGGGCGCCCTCGTCGCGGTTGATGCGCTCCTCGATGTTGAGCATCAGAATCTGGTTGAGCTGGGTCACCGCCTTGGCCGCCCAGTAGTAGCGGTGCATCAGCACTTCAGAGGCGCGCTCGGTCTTGGTGGCGTGGTAGCCAAAGCTCTCGGCCACGGCCGTTTGCAGGTCAAACACCAGGCGGTCTTCGCGCCGCCCCGCCACCAGGTGCAGCCGGCAGCGGATCAACTTGAGGGCGCCTTCATGACGCTGCAACTGCTTGACCTCAAAGGGCGTGATCAGGCCCTTGGCTGCCAGCTCGCCCCAGGTGCGGCCCAGGCTGGCAGCACGTGCCACCCACACCACCACCTGCAGATCGCGCAGGCCGCCGGGGCTTTCCTTGCAGTTGGGCTCGAGCGAGTAGGGCGTGTCCTCGTACTTGATCTGGCGCTGGCGCATCTCCAGCGTCTTGGCGCGCAGGAAGGCCGCCGGGTCCATGGCCGCGTCGGTCTGGGTGCGAAAGGCGTTGAACAGCTTGCGCGCACCGCAGAGCAGCCGGCTCTCCAGCATGGCCGTCTGCGAGGTGACATCGCGCTGCGCTTCCGCCACGCACTCGGCCACGGTGCGTACCGATGAGCCGATCTCGAGGCCAATGTCCCAGCAGGCGGTGATGAAGGCCGGCACGGCTTCTTGCGCTGCCTGCGCGGCGGCCTCGCCGGCCGGCAGCAGCACCAGCACGTCCACATCGGAATACGGAAAGAGTTCGCCTCGGCCATAGCCACCCACGGCCAGCAGGGCCGCGCCAGCCGGCATGCCCGATTGCTGCCAGAGCAGGGTCAGCGTGGCGTCCACATGCCGGGCCAGGCCGCGCATCAGTTGCGTGGCGCTGGTGGTGGTGGGGCGCGAGACGCGGAAGTGCTCCAGCAGCGCCAGCTTGCCGTCGCGAAAGCGCGCCCGCATGTCGGCCACGCTCAGGGGCGCGGCCGCTGGGGCAGCGGCCTGGGTCGGCGCGGGCATCAGCTGGTGACGAAGGCCGGCACCGGCGGCGTGCCGGCCGAGACCGTGAGCACCTCGTAGCCCGTGTCGGTGACCGCGATGGTGTGCTCCCACTGGGCCGAAAGCGAGCGGTCCTTGGTGACGATGGTCCAGCCGTCGCCCATTTCCTTGATCTCGCGCCGTCCGGCGTTGATCATGGGCTCGATGGTGAACACCATGCCGGGCACCAGCAGGTCCAGCGTGCCGGGGCGGCCGTAGTGCAGCACCTGCGGCTCTTCATGAAAGCCCCGGCCTATGCCGTGGCCGCAGAACTCGCGCACCACCGAGAAGCCCTGGTTCTCGGCAAAGGTCTGGATGGCATGGCCGATGTCGCCCAGGCGCGCGCCGGGCTTGACCTTCTCGATGCCCTTCCACATGGCTTCGTAAGTGATCTGGCACAGGCGCTTGGCGGCGATGGAGCCTTCGCCTACCACGTACATGCGGCTGGAGTCACCGTGCCAGCCGTCCTTGATGACGGTGATGTCGAGGTTGACGATGTCGCCGTTCTTCAGCGGCTTGTCGTTGGGGATGCCGTGGCAGACCTGGTGGTTGATCGACGCGCAGATCGACTTGGGGTAGGGCTTGTAGCCATTGGGCGCGTAGTTCAGCGGCGCGGGAATGGCCTTTTGCTCGTACACGATCAGGTCGTGGCAGAGCTTGTCGAGCTGTTCGGTGGTGACACCGGGCTTCACATGCTCGGCCAGCATGTCCAGCACTTCTGAGGTGAGGCGGCCGGCGACGCGCATGCCTGCTATGTCGGCGGCGCTCTTGAGGGTGATCGTCATGGGGCGGGATTATCTCTGGGCGCCGTCAAAGGCTTCGGGTACGGCAGGGCATTGTCCCATCGCATCGTAAAATCGCGGGCTTTCCCGGATGCCGCCCCTGTGGCGGATGCGGGCAACCGCTGAGCCCTCCCTGCAGGCACCGCCGCCAACCGACGGAACCCCCATGTCCACAGCTTCCAAGCACCTGTCGCATTTCGAGGGCGGCAATGCCCTTTCAGCCTTCCGCGCCGCCGCACTGTTGCCGGCGATCCAGGCGGTCTGCCCCAGGGTGACGGGCGTGAGCGCCAGGCATGTGCACTGGGTGTGGTCGGATGCTGCCCTGGACGGCGCCACGCTGGACAAGCTGGCGGCGCTGCTGAACTATGGCGATGCCTTCGAGGGTGACAAGGCTGGCGCCCTGCTGGTGGTGATGCCGCGTCTGGGCACCGTGTCGCCCTGGGCCTCCAAGGCCACCGACATCGCCCACAACTGCGGTCTGGGCATCCACCGCGTCGAGCGCGTCACCGAATTCCATCTCAGCCTCAAGAGTGGCCTGGTCAGCAGCCTCACCGGCGGCGCCAAGCCCCTGAGCGCCGAAGAACTTCAAGCCTGCGCCGCGCTGCTGCACGACCGCATGACCGAGAGCGTGGCCTTCGAGCGCGAGGCCGCCCGCCATTTGTTTGACGAGCAACCCGCCGAGCCGCTGGCCCATGTGGACGTGCTGGGCCAGGGCAGGGCGGCGCTGGAGGTGGCCAACACCACCTTCGGCCTGGCCTTGTCGGGCGATGAGATCGACTATCTGGTGAACGCCTTCCAGGGTCTGGGCCGCAACCCCAGCGACGTGGAACTGATGATGTTCGCGCAGGCCAACTCCGAGCACTGCCGGCACAAGATCTTCAATGCCGAGTTCAGCATCGACGGCGAGAAGCAGCCGCTGTCGATGTTCGGCATGATCCGCAACACCGAGAAGCTGCACCCCCAGCACAGCGTGGTGGCCTACAGCGACAACGCTGCGGTGATGGAGGGCGGCCGCATCCAGCGCTGGTTGCCGGCATCCCCAAGCGCGGGCTTCACCAACGCCCCGCTGTACGGCGCCACGGACGAGACCGTGCACGTGCTCATGAAGGTGGAGACGCACAACCACCCCACGGCCATCTCGCCCTTCCCGGGTGCCTCCACCGGCGCGGGTGGCGAGATCCGCGACGAGGGCGCCACCGGCCGCGGCTCGCGCCCCAAGGTGGGCCTCACCGGCTTCAGTGTTTCCAACCTGAACCTGCCCGGCACCAGCGAGCCCTGGGAGGCGAATGGCGTCGGCAAGCCCGAACACATCGCCTCGCCGCTGCAGATCATGACCGAGGGCCCGCTGGGCGGCGCGGCCTTCAACAACGAGTTCGGCCGCGCCAACCTGGCCGGCTACTTCCGCGTCTTCGAACAGGATGTGGGCGGCATTCGGCGCGGTTACCACAAGCCCATCATGATCGCCGGCGGCCTGGGCACCATCAGCGATGGTCAGACCCACAAGCTGCCGTTTGGCGCGGGCACGCTGCTGATCCAGCTGGGCGGCCCGGGCATGCGCATCGGCATGGGCGGCGGCGCCGCCAGCTCCATGGCGGCTGGTACCAACGCCGCGTCGCTGGACTTCGATTCGGTGCAGCGTGGCAACCCCGAGATCCAGCGCCGCGCGCAAGAAGTCATCAACCATTGCTGGGGCCTGGCTGAAGGCAACCCCATCGTCGCCATCCACGACGTGGGCGCCGGTGGCATCAGCAATGCCTTCCCTGAGTTGGTGGACGGAGCGGGCAAGGGCGCGCGCTTCGACATGCGCAAGGTGCCGCTGGAAGAAACCGGCCTGGCGCCCAAGGAAATCTGGTGCAACGAGAGCCAGGAGCGCTACACGCTGGCGGTGGACCCGGCCAAGCTGCCCTTGTTCGAGCAGATGTGCGAGCGCGAGCGCTGCCCGTTCGCCATCGTGGGCGTGGCCACCGACGACAAGGAGTTGATTCTTGAAGACGGCCCCGGCGGCGAACGCGTCATCGACATGCCCATGGACGTGCTGCTGGGCAAGCCGCCCAAGATGCACCGCGACGTCAAGCGCGTGGCCCGCACCCTGCCCGCCATGAACCTCACCGGCGTGGCCTTGGAAAAGGCCGCGCTCGACGTGCTGCGCCACCCCACTGTGGCCAGCAAGCGCTTCCTGATCACCATCGGCGACCGCACCGTGGGGGGCCAGAACCACCGCGACCAGATGGTGGGGCCCTGGCAGGTGCCGGTGGCCGATTGCGCCGTGACGCTGGCCGACTACAGCGGTTTCCGTGGCGAGGCCATGAGCATGGGCGAGCGCACGCCGCTGGCCGCACTGGACGCCCCGGCCTCGGGCCGCATGGCCGTGGCCGAGGCGCTGACCAATTTGCTGGCTGCGCCGTTTGAACTCAGCCGTGTGAAGCTCAGCGCCAACTGGATGGCTGCCTGTGGCGAGCCCGGCGAAGACGCCGCGCTCTACGAAACCGTGAAGGCCGTGGGCATGGAACTGTGCCCTCAGCTTGGCATCAGCATCCCGGTGGGCAAGGACAGCCTGTCGATGCGCACGAAGTGGCAGGGTGATGGCGGCGTGCAGCAGCAGGTGGTGGCCCCGGTGTCGCTGATCGTCACCGCCTTTGCCACGCTCTCGGATGTGCGCGGCACGCTCACGCCACAGCTGCAAGCTGGCGACACCACGCTGATCCTGGTGGATCTGGGCAATGGCCAGGCCCGCATGGGCGGATCCATCCTGGGCCAGACGCTGCAACAGTTTGGCCACGAAGTGCCGGATCTCGACGACGCCGAACAGCTCAAGGGCCTGATCAACGCCGTGAATCAACTGCGGGCCGAGGGCAAGCTGCTGGCCTACCACGACCGCTCCGACGGCGGCTTGTGGGCGGCAGCCTGCGAAGTGGCCTTTGCCGGCAAGCGCGGCGTGAGCCTGAACGTGGATATGCTGGTCACCGAGGGCGACGGCATTTCCGACAGCCGCGCCGACACCGGCGACGCCAAGAACTGGGCAACGCAGACCAGCGCGCGCCGCGAGGAGCTGACCCTCAAGGCCCTGTTCAACGAAGAACTGGGCGCGCTGCTGCAAGTGCGCACCACCGAGCGCGACGCCGTGCTGGGCACCCTGCGTGCCCATGGCCTTTCCAAGTGCAGCCACGTGGTGGGCAAGCCCAACGACAAGGCGGTGGTGGAGGTGTGGCGCGACGCCAAGAGCCAGTTCGCCGCGCCGCTGCAGGCCCTGCACCAGGTGTGGGACGAGGTGAGCTGGCGCATCGCCCGCCTGCGCGACAACCCGGCCTGTGCCGACAGCGAACACGCCCAGGCCGGTGGCGACGACGCCGGCCTGCATGTGAAGCTCAGCTTCGATGCGGCCGAGGACATCGCCGCGCCTTTCATTGCCACCGGTGCCCGCCCCAAGCTGGCCATCCTGCGCGAGCAGGGCGTGAACAGCCATGTGGAAACCAGCTACGCCTTCGCGCAGGCCGGCTTCGACACCTTTGACGTGCACATGAGCGACCTGCAGGCCGGCCGCGCCAAGCTCGGCGACTACAAGGGCTTTGTGGCCTGCGGCGGCTTCAGTTACGGCGACACCCTGGGCGCCGGCGAAGGCTGGGCCCGCTCGGTGATGTTCAACCCGCAGCTGGCCGAGCAGTTCCAGGCCTTCTTCGGCCGCAACGACACCTTCGCCCTGGGCATCTGCAACGGCTGCCAGATGATGGCCGCGCTCTCGCCCATCATCCCGGGCGCCGGGGCCTGGCCCAAGTTCACCCGCAACAAGAGCGAGCAGTTCGAGGCCCGCCTGGCGATGATGGAAGTGCTGGAAAGCCCCTCCATCTTCTTCCAGGGCATGGCTGGCAGCCGTTTGCCCATCGCCGTGGCCCACGGCGAAGGCTTTGCCGACTTCAGCCAGCGTGGCGACGCGGCACGGGTGCAGCGCGCGGCGCGCTTCGTGGACGGCAGCGGTGCCCCCACCGAGGTCTACCCGCTCAACCCCAACGGCAGCCCCGGCGGACTCACCTCCGTCACCACTGCCGACGGCCGCTTCACCGTGCTGATGCCTCACCCCGAGCGCGTCTTCCGCAACGCGCTGATGAGCTGGACCGATGGCGACGTGAGCGCGCTCAGCCCCTGGATGCGCATGTTCCGCAACGCGCGCCAGTGGGTGGGCTAAAGGTGGGTTGAGGGCTGGGCTGGCGACGGGGGCTTTCCAAGCAGGCACACTCGGCGGTTTGAGCAACCGCCCTGGCACCTGAAGGAGAGCGCCCATGGTCCCCAAGAACACCATCTGCATCTGGTACGACGGCGCGGCACTGGAGGCCGCGCAGTTCTACGCCGCCACCTTTCCCGACAGCGCCGTGGGCGCAGTGCACCGCGCCCCCAGCGACTACCCCGCCGGCCAGGAGGGCGATGTGCTGACGGTGGAGTTCACCGTCATGGGCATCCCCTGCCTGGGGCTGAACGGTGGCCCGGGCATCCAGCACAGCGAGGCCTTCTCGTTCCAGGTGGCCACCGACGACCAGGCCGAGACCGACCGGCTGTGGAACGTCATCATCGGCAACGGCGGCCAGCCCAACGCCTGCGGCTGGTGCCACGACCGATGGGGCATACGCTGGCAGATCACGCCGAGGGCGCTGATCGCGGCCTACACCGACCCCGACCGCGTTGCCGCCAAGCGCGCCTTCAAGGCCATGATGGAGATGACCAAGATCGACATCGCGGCCATCGAGGCGGCGCGGCAGGGTTAGCATCTCGGCGATTGCCGATAAGAAAGGATGCCCATGCGACCGTCCGTTGTGCTTGACCTGAAGCGAAGCGCGGTGCGCGAAGCGGTGAGCCGTTTCCGCACGGCGAACCCGCGCGTCTTCGGTTCGGTGTTGCATGGCACCGACCGGGACGGCAGCGATCTCGACCTGCTGGTCGACGCACTGCCCGGCGCCACGCTGTTGGACTTGGGCGGGCTGCTGGATGAACTGGAATCGCTGCTGGGCATCCACGTCGACCTGTTGACGCCCGGCGATTTGCCGCCGAAGTTCCGGGCCCAGGTGCTGGCAGAGGCACGACCGGTATGAGCCAAAACCGCCTACCAGACTACATCGACCACATCCACCAGGCTGCACCGATGCGTGCGGCTTCGTAGCGGGGCAGGCCAAAGACGACTTTCTGGCCGACAAACGCACGCAGCAGGCCGTCATCATGAGCCTCATCGTCATCGGGGAAGCCGCCACAAAGATCATGGGCGGTAACGTCGAGTTCACCCAGTCGCACCCGGAAGTGCCGTGGCGAAGCATGCGCGGCATGCGCAACCGCATTGCCCACGGTTACTTCGATATCGACCTTGAAGTGGTTTGGGAGACGACGCAGCAATGGTTGCCAGAGTTGCTCAAGCAACTGCCTGCTCTGCGCCAGGATGCTGAAAGCGAAGGCCGTGACGACCCTGGGATGGCCTCATGACCCACGGCCAGAACGAACGATTGAAGCCAAATTGATGTCGCACCTGGGCCGACGGTCAACCGGGCAACCAGCGATGCGCAAGCATCTCACGGCCAAATGGCCAGAAAGGAAAAGGCCTTGCCCATGACCATCAACCATCAACCATCAACCATCGTGGGCTGCTGGCTGCGCTCTTGCTTGCCGCCGTAACTCTCCTGTTGGCATGTGGTGGCGGAGGTGGCGGTGGAGCGAGCAACACTTGCGCTAACGGCGCGTCGGACTACCCCACCTGCACGCCGCCGGTGGCCGCGCCGACCATCACTCTGGCAAGCGTGACCCCGGCACAGGGCGCTGTGGATGTCCCGACCACGGCCAACGTGGCATTCGTCTACAACTACACGAACGCCACCAGCTTCGCTCCCGGCATCGTCTCGGCAAGCTGCAACGGCACGGCAGTCGCAAGCTCGGCCAGTGCACCGGTTGATGATGCCGGGAAGCAGCAAGTCACGGTGAAGGTCAATGTGTCCGCCATGCCGAACAGCACGGGGTGCACGGTCTCACTCAACACGGTGACGGCAACCGGTACCGGCGGGTCGAAAAACGCCTCGACAGTGATCACCTCGTTCACAACCATTGCAGCAGCAGCCTGGTGGCCGCCGAAAAACGTCGCTCCGATGGGGACGAAGGTTTTCGTTACTGACCTCACCCAGTTGCCTGCCGACTGCACCAGCGAGACTCAACAGTGCTGGAAGGATCTGGTGATGAGCGGTGCCATCAAGTTTGTCTCTACATCTGCAACCATGGTTGGCTTCAACAATCGCCCGATCGTCATTGCCAACTTCTACGACGCCAAGATGGGTAACAACGGGCCGTATGGTCTCTATCACACTCATTTGGTCTATGCGGATACCGGGGAAAAAGTTGGTGGCAACGACATAACGAATGGCGGCATGGCTGTTGATCTTGATTGGAATGTCGGCAATGCTGAAGGCGAACTCTTCCGCGATTTGCGTGACGGTGCATGTTGGCAACTCAGATGGAACCCACCCACCACCCAAAGCGGTGTCTCCTCCAACGTGTGGAATTACACCCTAGTCACCTGCCCGTAAGACGATGCGCAAGTTGAAGATTCCCTGCGAGAGACTGCTGGCCGGGGCGCACTGATGGCCGGGTGATGCTTGTGGCCCTGCGATCGGACACCAGGCCAAGCCGCGCGGGCGCGGTTCACGGGTGGTCAGGGCTCGGTGGGTCAGGGATGGGTTGGTGCTTCACCCCAGCCGCTGCACCTGCTCGGCAGCCAGTGCCAGGTGCTGCGCCAGAGCGTGTTGGCACGGCCCCCACTCCGCCGTGAACCGCGCGTCGGCGGCCAGGCGGGCGCGCCAATCCAGGGCCAGTGCCAGTGCCTTGCGCCAGGTGGCGTTGGGCACGCTGGCGCGCAGCAAGGGTGGGGGCAGCGTGGTGGGCAGCGCGCCGCCGCTGCGGGGCGCCAGCGCCATGGGCAGCATGTCATAGGCGGGGGCCAGGTCGCACGGCGGGCCGGCGTCAGACAAAAAGGACAGGTTGCCATGGTGCATGTCGGTGTTGCCCGTCAGCGTGCCGAAGGCGTAGAGCAGGCCAGCTGTGTCGGCGGCGGCGCGGGTGACGTAGCCGGCATCGGCCAGGCGGCGGGTGAGCACCGGCCAGGGCGCGCCGGCGTCACCGATGAACTCGGCTTCCAGTGCGGCGAGTGAAAACAGCGCCCGGCGGCCCAACGCGCCCACGCGGTCGAAGCGTTCCACCTCCAGAAAGCGCTGCGCGTCGTGGTCGATCACGACCGAGCTGGCGGCGGCCACGCCAGCCGCGACCAGGGTCTGCAGCGCGTGGTGTTCGGCCAGCAGCAGGTCGCGCCAGCGGCGGGCCACCGCGTGGTCGCCCGGCACGCTGAACTTCACCAGCACATGGCGCGGGGCGCCGTCCTCGCCTTCGGCATAGGCCATGAACTTGGGCTGCTCGCCACCGGCCGACGAGCCGGGCAGTTCGCCGCGCGAGGCTTCGTCGGACAGGCGCACATAGGTGGCGGCGCGCTCCGCGGTCGGCACGGCGGCGGGTGGCGGCGTGTGCACAAAAGCGTCGCGCGCCGCCTCGCCCAGCAGCAGGTTGCCCACGGCGTCGTGGCCATGGCGCAGCAGCGCCTGCAGCATCTGCGTGTCGCCCCATTCGTTCAGTGCGGCTGGCAGCCCCAGCGCGGCGGCGTGGCGAGCGGCATAGGCACGACCCAGAAAGCCCTGGGGCCGCATGTCCTGCAGCCACCAGGGCAGGCCCTCGCTGTGGGTGGCGGGGCGCGCGCGCGCAGCGTCGGCCGGCACCACTTCCTTGAACACAAAGCCTTCGGGTCGCACGGGCCTCAGCAGGCCCAACGGTCGCACCTGCCCCTGGGTGTCCACCCGGTAGACCGGCATGTCGGTCAGCCCGCGCACCCTGTCGTACAGCGCATATTGAATAGATCGGGCGGCGCCGATGCGAACCGCGTCATCGCCCAGCGCCGCGACGGCCCTCGAGACCGTGGGCTGGCTCACTCCCAGCCGGTTAGACAGGGCGACGGCCGTGGCCGGGCCGGCCGTCAGCACGCGGCGGATGGCTTCGGCGTTCTGGATGGCGGCGCGCTCGGGCATGAATTGAATTGATTTATGAATAGATAATTGAATCTATCACAAACCGGTCAAGTCCTCTTCTGCGCCTGAGCCAAGCGGTCGCAGCGGAGCACGCTGCCAGTCAGTGGGGCCCGGTCTGGCTTTTGTCTTCGTACATGCGCTCGTCGGCCAGCTTGGCCAGTTGCTCTTCGTCTTCCCCGTCGGTCGGGAACACAGCCACCCCGATGGCCACACCCACCGAGAGCGTCTGCCGGGCCAGCGCAAACGGCCGGGTAAGCGCCGTCCTGGCCCGGTCGCAGAGGGGCTTGTAGCCATCATGGCTGTCCAGCCCAGTCAGCAGCAGCACGAATTCGTCCCCGCCAACGCGGGCCACCAAGTCTCCTGCGCGCACGCAGTCTTGCAGGCGCCGGCCAACCTCCTTGAGCACTTCGTCGCCCACGGCATGCCCATGGTGGTCATTGATGGGCTTGAACCGGTTCAGGTCGAGGTAGCACAACGCCACATATCGGCCCTGCCGTTGGGCCTGGGCCAGGGCCTGCGGAATCATCTCGTTCAGCAGCGAGCGGTTGGCCAAGCCAGTCAGTGCGTCGTGCAACGCATGAAATTCAAACTGTTCCTGGCGTTCGCGCAGGGCGGTGATGTCTGCCATCATCCACAGCGATTCACCGCTTTGCGCATCGGTCAGCACGCCCTGCACGTCTATCCAAACCAGGCTGCCATTCTTGCGGCGCATCTGCAGCTGCGTGTGGTACGAGTCGCCTGCCGCCAACTTCGGGTAGGCGTTCTTGCCCAGGGTCTCGAAAGACGCATCGTCGGCATAAAGCATGCGCGAGCTTTGTTCCTCCAACTCCGCTGCCGTGTAGCCAAAGATCTGGCACAGAGCAGGGTTGAACCAAGTGGCCACCCGATTGCGCAACTTCACCACGCCCACCATCTGGTTGCCCAGCATGGATTCGTGGGCCTGCTTGATCTCGGCCACCTGAGACCGGGCGCGATGCAGCTCGCTCACGTCGAACATGACCGAACGGCTCATCTTGAACCGGCCATCCGCGTCATAGGCCGCGCTGGCGCTGACCCTGACCATGCGCACGCGGCCTGAGGCTCGGCTGACCAGTTCGAACTCCAGGTCATGCACCCGGCCTGTCTTCAGGAAGCTGGGAAAGTTGTTGTCGAAACGGGCACGGCTGGCGTCGCTGAACGAATCCTTGGGCCCCAGCAGGCCCACGGCTTCAGCTCGGCTGAGGCCGATCCAACTCAGCATGGTGTCGTTGATGCGCACGTAGCGCCCTGAAGAATCCAGCGAGTAGTAGCCGCAGGGGGCTTGGTTGTACAGATCGTCCAGTTCATCGTTGGCGGCGCCAAGTGCCAATTCCAATTGCTTGCGTTCGGTGATGTCCTGGGTGGTGCCGCGCAGTTCGATGACCTCGCCTTCCTCCGACACGCGTGCGGTTCCCTTGGCATTGATCCAGGCCGGCTCGCCATTGGCGCGCAAGATGCGGCAGTCCAGGTCATAGGGTGTGCCGGTGGCGACGCAGTGGTCCACCGCACTGGACAACTGGGCCCAGGAAGCTTGCTCGAAGCAGGGCGCCAGTTCGGCGAAGGTCGGCAGCTCCTTGCCGGGGTCGAGCCGAAAAATCGAATACAGCTCCTCAGACCAGGTGGATCGACCGGTCTTGACGTCCCAGGCCCAGTGGCCCAACTTTGCGATCTCCTGGGCCTTGGACAAGGCCTGCTGGGTCTTGCGCAGCGAGGCTTCCAGCACCTTGCGGAGCGTCAGATCGGCGTCCAGTGCCGCCGTGGTCTTCCAGACGACGCGGGCGCTGACCAGCACCACGGACAGTGCGGCCAGCGAGAGCAGCCCGAACAGCACGAGGTTCGATGCGATGTCGCCGCGCTGGTCTTGAGGCGCGGCGCCCACGATGACGTAAACAGGGTGGTCGCCGATCTTGCGGTAGGCGTTGATGCGTTCGATGCCGTCCAGCGCCGTGGCCGCCGTGTAGCTCCCCTGCTGCCGGCCCGACTGGAGGATGGCCGCCAGTTCTGCGGACATCTTGGTGGAGCCTATGGCGTCGACCGGCTTGGGTACCCGATAAATCAGCGAGCGTTCGCTGGTGCGCAGTGTGGCGGCGCCATGCTCGCCCAGGTCGACCTTGGACAGCGGGGCCGCAAAGGTTTCCACGGCGATGTTGGCGTAGACCACACCGATGAAGCGGCCTTGCTCGTCCTCCAGCCGCCTGGCCAGCACCAGTACCCACCTTTGGGCGATGCGGGCCAGCACCGGGCCGGCGACGATGAGTTGGCCGGCGCTGCCCGACTGTGCCACCCGGAAGAAGGGCCGGTCGGACAGGTTCACGCCTTGCGGCTCAGACGGGTCCAGACCGTGGATGACCAAGCCCTGCGCATCGGTGATGCGCAGGCTGACGATTTCGGGTTGCAGCCGGCGTTGCTGTGCCAGAAAAGTGTCGATGGCCTTGGTACCTTTGGGGCCCTGATCCAACAGGCCCAGGTAGAGGCGTGCGCAGGTCTGCAGGCTCACGTCGATCTTCTCGAACATGCTTTGAACCACCTGATCCACCAGCGTGGCGGTGTTCTGGGTGGTGACGGCTGCGCGCTCACGGTAGGACGCGAGTTCACGCATCACGGCCACACCCGCCACGGCCACGATGAGGCTGGCGATCAGCGCTGCGGCCAGGATGAAAGTCCGGCTACGCATGGATTTGGTCACAGGGGGGGGGTGCGCGGTGTTCGGGCCGGACTTGCAAAGGCATGGTGGTCTCCAACCTGCGACGGGCCCTGCGTAGCATGGCGGGTGCTTTGACCGCATTTTCTACCGGCCAGATGGCGCACCGGGCGACAAACGTGTCGTTTTGACAGCGTTGGGCGTGCTTACTGCCTACCGCGCGGCGGATCTTGGCTTGTCAGGCAGCACTGGGAGTGGGGGCGAGCAAGATCTCCCACAAGCGCGCCAGGCCTGCAGCGGCATCGCCCCGCACCAGGGTGGCACCGCAAGCCAGCATCAGGTTGCGCGCCAGCCCAAAGTCTTCCACCTCAAAGCCTTGGTCATCGCGTGCCGTGCCCAGCTGCTCGCGCAAGGGGCGGGCGTCGCCGAGGTAGCCCACCACGGGCTTGCCCAGCGCGGCGGCATAGCCCACCTCGAACGCAGTGCCCGAATCGGGCTCACCGCCGCGAAAGTTGTTCAGGTTGGCCAGCACGGCGTCGGCCTGGCGGATGATCGTGCAGTTGGATTCATAGATCCAGCGTGCGGCGGCCAGGCCAGAGAGGCCCTGGGGCAGGGTGGCGTCCAGCGGGTACATGCCGCGGTGGCCGGCCTGGGCGCACAGCGCCTTCAGGCGCTCGCCGTGGGCGATGGCATCAGGCCGAAAGACGTCGAAGCCCGCCAGGTAGATCTTGAGCGACATGGCCGCCAGTATCGCTGGCGGTGGCGGCCATGCTGGCTCAGTTCACACCGTGAAGCGGCCGCCCTGGGGTGGCACGCGCACAGGCCAGCCCAGTTCGCGGGCGATGCGCTGGCGCAGTGCGTCGCTGGCCTCGGGCTCGCCGTGCACCACGAAGGTCTGGCGTGGTGGTGTCCTGAAGTTCCGCAGCCAGGCCATCAGCTCGTTCGCGTCGGCGTGGCCCGAGAAGCTCTCCAGGTGGCTCACCTGGGCGCGCACGGGCACATAAGCGCCGTGGATCTTCACCTCGCGCTCACCGGCCACCAACAGCGCGCCGCGCGTGCCACCCACCTGAAAGCCGGGAAAGAGGATGTGGTGTGCGGGGTTGGGTGCCATGGCGGCGATGTGGTTCAGCACCCGCCCGCCGGTGGCCATGCCGCTGGCCGAGATGATGACGGCGGGCAGGCGGCCTGCCGCCTGCCCGCGCGCCAGGCGCAGCGACTGCTGGGCGTTGGGCACGAGGGTGACGCCTTCGAGCAGGTTGGCCATCTCGCGCTGCGGCACGCGCAACTGGCGACGGTACTGGCGGTACAGGGCGGTGGCCTCGGCGGCCATGGGGCTGTCGACAAAGATGGGCAGCCGCGCCGGGATCTCGCCCCGCGCCTTCAGGCGTTGCATGGCCACCAGCAGCGCCTGGGCGCGGCCCACGGCAAAGGCCGGCAGCAGCAGCGAGCCGCCACGGGCCAGTGTCTGGCGCACGGCCTCGGCCAGCAGGGCCAACACGTCTTCGTCGGGGTGCAGGCGATTGCCGTAGGTGGATTCGACGATCAGCACGTCGGCCTCGGCCAGCGGCTGCGGCGGCGGCATCAGCAGATCGTTCTGCCGGCCCAGGTCGCCTGAGAACACCAGGCGCTCGCCGCCCAGGCTCATGGTGATGCTGCAGGCGCCCAGCAAATGGCCGGCGGGGGTGAGCGTGACTTGCGGGCCGCGGCCCTTGCCACCCCGGCTGCCGATCTCGCGCGGCTTGCCCTCGGGCAGCGGCACGAACTGCGCCATGGCTCGCTTGGCGTCGTTGCGGGTGAACAGCGGCAGCGCTTTCTCGTGCCGCGTGTAGCCATGGCGGTTGGCGCGCCGCGCGTCTTCTTCCTGCAAATGGGCGGCGTCCAGCAGCAGCACCTCGGCCAAGTCGCGTGTGGCGGGCGAGGCGTAGATGGGGCCTTTGTAGCCGTGAGCCACCAGCGCCGGCAGCCAGCCGCTGTGGTCGAGGTGGGCGTGGCTGAGCACCACGGCGTCCAGGCTGTGCACGTCCAGGTGCGGTGCGTGCCAGTTGCGTTCGCGCAGCACCTTGTAGCCTTGGAACATGCCGCAGTCGAGCAGCACGCGGCGCTCGCCCCAGGTGACAAGGTGCTTGGAGCCGGTGACGCTGTCGGCGGCGCCGAGAAAGTCGATTTGCATGGCGGTGCCTTGGTTGTCTGGCCAGGGCGCGCGGCATGGCGCGGGCCAGCCGTGCCAGTCTAGCCCCGGCTCAGAACGTGTCCCAGCCGTCGTCTGCGCTGGTGGCCGGCACGGGCAGGGGTGTGGCGGCAACCGGCGCGGGCTTGTGGCTGGGCGGCGCGCTGCGTGGGGCGGGCTTGGCGACGGGCTGGGGGGCGGGCGCAGCTTGGCTGGCCTTGGCGGCCTTGCGCAGGCTCACCGCGTCGGCCAGCTGGTGCTGACCGGCCTGACCCTTGATCTGGAACACGCTCACCGAGTCTGCCACCTCACCGGCCCGGTGGCTGAGGTGTGTGGCGGAGGCGGCAATTTCTTCCACCAGGGCGGCGTTCTGCTGGGTGAGCGTGTCCATCTCGGCCACGGCCTGGTTGATCTGGGTGACGCCTAGCATCTGCTCGCGCATGCCGTGGCTGATCTGCTCGATGAACTGGTGCACCTCGTTAACAGCGGCCTGGGCTTCGGTCATGGCCGACATGGCGCTGGCGGTTTGCTGGCCGCCCTCGTCCACACGCTGCACCGAGGCCTGGATCAGCCCGCGGATCTCGCGAGCCGCTACCGTGGTGCGTTGCGACAGCGCCCGCACCTCGCCGGCCACCACGGCAAAGCCACGGCCTTGCTCGCCCGCCCGGGCCGCTTCCACAGCGGCATTGAGCGCCAGGATGTTGGTCTGGAAGGCGATGCTGTCCACCACCTGGATGATCTCGCTGATCTTGCGCGAGGCCTCGCTGATGCCCTGCATGGTGCCGGCCAGCGCCTGCACTGCCTGGCCGCTGTGCTCGGCCACGCCACGGGCATGGTCGGCGCGGGTTGTGGCCTGCTGGGCCATGTCGGTGCTGGTGCGTATGGTGGCGGTGATCTCTTCCATCGACGAGGCGGTTTCCTCCAGGCTGCTGGCCTGCGATTCGGTGCGCGACGAGAGGTTGTGGTTGCCCTCGGCAATGGCGCTGGTGTCTTGCCGCATCTGCATCACGCCATTGCGGGCGTCGCGCACGATGGACATCAGGTTCACGTTCAGCTGCGAGAGCGCGCGGGTGAGCTGGCCAATCTCGTCGCTGCGGCTGCTGTGGATGTTTTGCGTGAGGTTGCCACCCGCCAACTGGTTGGCAAAGGCCAGCAGGCCGTGCAGCGGGTTGACGGCCACCCGCTTGAGGTACCAGCCACCCGCAGCGGCACACAAAGCCACCACGGCCATGCCGATCAGCAGCTCAATGCCTTCCAGGTGGGCCATGCCACCGGCCTCGAACTCACCGAGCAGGAAACCCAGCACGCCGATCAGACCAGCGGTCATCGACATCTTGCCGCGCAGGCCGGGGCGCAAGCGGTGCTGCAGCCTGGCCAGCGGGGCCGTGGACAGCACCTGGCCGCGCTCCAGGCGCACGCTGGCTCTGCCGTTGCCGGCTTCCTCGCGCATCTGGCGGTACAGGGCCTCGGCGCCGGGGATGGCGGCCTTGTCGGGCTCGGTGCGCACCGACATGTAGCCGGTGACCTTGCCGCTGGCGTCCAGCAGCGGGGTGACGTTGGCGGTGACCCAGTAGTGGTCGCCGTTCTTGCGGCGGTTCTTCACCAGCGCGGCCCAGGGGTGGCCGGCTGCAATGGCGTCCCACAGGTCGCGAAAGGCCTCGGCCGGCATGTCGGGGTGGCGCACCAGGTTGTGCGGCTGGCCCATCAATTCATCGCGTGCATAGCCACTCAGGTCGATGAAGGCCTGGTTGCAGTACAGGATGCGGCCTTGCAGATCGGTGGTGGACACCAGCGTTTCACCGGCGGGAAACGGGTGCTCGCGCTGGGTGACGGGGAGATTGGTTCGCATGGTGGTTGGGCGGCTGGCGCCGGTCCAGGTTCTTGTTGGGACACCATGGGCATCGCCAGCCCCTCAGCCGGAGACACGCCATGCGCCATTGCAATCGAATGTGCTCCTTCACCGTCGGTCGAAAAGGGCGGCGCTTAAGGGCCAGCTCTCGCCCCAGCAAGCGCCAACGGGCTCAAGGTTTGCGATTCGGCATCCGTCCACAGGCGCGAGCGGGTCACGAAGTGCAGGTCTTCGGCGTCCTCCAGCGAGAAACTGCCCTGGCTGCCGGGCTTCACGTCCAGCGTCAGCTGGCTGCCCTGCAGGTACTCCAGCTGCGAGCGGCTGATGTGGAAGGGCACGCCACCCACCTCGCCAAACTTCAGATCGTCCGCGCCCAGCTGCATCTCGCCCTGGGCCAGGCACATGGGCGTGCTGCCGTCGCAGCAACCGTGCGAGAGCACGAACATCAGCGGGCCGTGGCGTTGCTGCAGGCGGTCGATCAGGATCAGCGCGGCGGTGGTGGCCACCACCCGGGGCGGGGACACGGGCGAATCGTGGGTCAAGACGTTGTCTCCTGATTTGAATGAAAAAGGGCGGCCCGAAGGCCGCCCTGTGCTGAGTTCCCGTCGAGGGGGCCCGCTGCAATCAGAAGAAGCCCAGCTTGTTCGGGTCGTAGCTGACCAGCAGGTTCTTGGTCTGCTGGTAGTGGTCGAGCATGACCTTGTGGGTTTCGCGGCCGATGCCCGATTCCTTGTAGCCACCGAAGGCGGCGTGCGCCGGGTAGGCGTGGTAGCAGTTGGTCCACACGCGGCCGGCCTGGATGTTGCGGCCGAAGTGATAGGCACGGCTGCCGTCGCGGGTCCACACGCCAGCACCCAGGCCGTAAGGCGTGTCGTTGGCAATGGCCAGAGCTTCCTTGTCGTCCTTGAAGGTGGTCACGGCCAGCACCGGGCCGAAGATCTCCTCGCGGAAGATGCGCATGTTGTTGTTGCCCTTGAACAGCGTGGGCTGGATGTAGTAGCCGCCGGCCAGATCGCCGCTCATTTGTGCGGCGGCGCCACCGATCAGCACTTGCGCGCCTTCGGCCTTGCCCACTTCCAGGTACGACAGGATCTTGTCCTGCTGCATGGCCGAGGCTTGGGCGCCGATCATGGTGTCGGTGTCGAGCGGGTTGCCTTGCTTGATGGCGGCCACGCGCTTGATGACCTTCTCGATGAAGCGGTCGTACATCGATTCCTGGATCAGCGCACGGCTGGGGCAGGTGCAGACCTCGCCCTGGTTGAAGGCGAACAGCACCATGCCTTCGATGGCCTTGTCGAGGAAGGCGTCGTCGGCCGCCATCACGTCGTCGAAGAAGATGTTGGGGCTCTTGCCACCGAGTTCCAGCGTGGCCGGGATCAGGTTGCTGGCAGCGGCCTGCGCAATCACGCGGCCGGTGGCGGTGGAACCGGTGAAGGCGATCTTGGCGATGCGCTTGCTGCTGGCCAGCGGCATGCCGGCTTCGCGGCCGTAGCCATTGACGATGTTCAGCACACCCGGGGGCAGCAGGTCGGCAATCATCTCCACCAGCACCAGGATGCTGATGGGGGTGCTTTCAGCGGGCTTCAAGACCACACAGTTGCCGGCGCCCAGCGCAGGGGCCAGCTTCCACGCGGCCATCAGGATGGGGAAGTTCCAGGGAATGATCTGGCCCACGACGCCCAGCGGCTCGTGGAAGTGGTAGGCGATGGTGTTGCCGTCGATTTCCGACAGCGCGCCTTCCTGCGCACGCAGGCAGCCGGCGAAGTAGCGGAAGTGGTCGACGGTGAGCGGGATGTCGGCGTTCAGCGTCTCGCGGATGGGCTTGCCGTTGTCCACGGTCTCGGCGTAGGCCAGCTTTTCCAGGTTGGCTTCGATGCGGTCGGCGATCTTCAGCAGCACGTTGGCGCGCACCGCCGGCGGCGTGGCGGCCCAGCCATCCTTGGCGGCGTGGGCAGCGTCCAGCGCGAGGTTGATGTCGGCTTCGTTGGAGCGGGCGGCCTGGGTGTAGACCTTGCCGTTGATGGGCGAGATCACGTCGAAGTACTGGCCGCTCACGGGGGCCACGAACTTGCCACCGATGAAGTTGTCGTACTTGGCCTTGAAGACCACGGGGGCGCCAGCGGCGCCGGGGTTGGCGTAAACGGTCATGGATGTCTCCTGCTTGGGGTGAGAGTGAGGCTGTTCACTTGTTCAACGGAACGGGTGGGCAGCGCGATGCGGCCCATTGCACGGCTTGTGCCAGCGCAAATTCAGCGCTGGGGCGGTGGTTTTGCACCGAAGCGGGCACTATTCCTGCGCTGATGTGTGCCAAGCGCTTGAGTGCGCACAGCACCTGTACCAAGCCTGCGCAAATACCCCCTGAAAACCTGCTGAACCGGCGCGTGCCCCGTTCCACGCTGGGCAAGGCCCCGGTACTCACCCTCATGCAAGTGTTTGCATAACGAACCACAGCGAGACATTCACCGCCATGCACCATGCCCTGACCCCCACGCTGGCCCCGCACCAGGTGCGCGAGGCGCGCCGCCAGCTGAACACCGGCGGCGAGATTTCAGCCGAGCTGCTGGGCGCCACATTGGCCCGCTCGTGGCAGCGCAGCGCGCTGGCCGGGCTCACACCGGGCGGCAGGCCGCAGGGCGCGCCGCATGCCTCGGCACCACAACTGGCCCGTGCGCTCGATCTGCAGCGCGACCTGGTGGCCCATGCCACTCCGGTGATGGAGTTTCTCTACGAGCAGACCCGCGACACCGACAGCATGGTCATCCTGGCCGACGCCCAGGGCATGCTGCTGCACGCGCTGGGCGACGCCGGCTTTGTGGGCCGGGCCGAGCGCGTAGCGCTGCGCCCCGGTGCCACCTGGCACGAGCGCTGGCGCGGCACCAATGCGATTGGCACCGCGCTGGCCGAGCAAGAGGCCCTGGTGGTGCATGCCGGCGAGCATTTTTTGGAGCGCAACGCCTTTCTCACCTGTGCCGCCGCGCCCATCCACGACCCTTCAGGCCGATTGCTGGGCGCACTGGACCTGTCGGGCGACCACCGCGGCTACCACCGCCACACCCTGGGCCTGGTGCGCTCGGCGGTGCGCATGATCGAGCACCGATTGTTTGACACCCGCCACGCCGCCGGCCTGCGCCTGCGGCTGCATGCGCGGCCCGAGGGCATCTCCACGCTCACCGAAAGCCTGCTGGCGCTGTCGGAAGACGGCTGGGTGATCGGTGCCAATGACGCCGCGCTCACCACGCTGGGCTTAGTCTGGGGCGACATCGGCGCGCGCCAGCTCGACCAGTTGTTCGAGCTGAGCGCCGACGGCCTGCACGATCTGGCGCAGCAGACCAGCCAGCGCGCGGTTCCGGTGCGCACCCGCGACGGCCGTGTGCTGTGGCTGCGGGCACAGTCGGGCTTGCAAAGCATGACCGTGCCCGCAGGCCGCACGGGCACGGTCGGCTCGTCCCGTGGCGGCATAGCGCCCGCGCGCGACGCACTGGCTGCGCTGGACACCGGCGACCCTGCGCTGCGCGCCGCACTCGATCGCGCCCGTCGCGTTCTGGACAAGCCCATCGCCTTGCTGCTGTTGGGCGAATCGGGTGTGGGCAAGGAGGTGTTTGCTCGCGCCGCCCATGCCAGCGGCCCGCGTTGCCACAAGCCCTTCGTGGCAGTGAACTGCGCGGCGCTGCCCGAGACCTTGATCGAATCCGAGCTGTTCGGCTACCGGCCCGGCGCCTTCACCGGCGCCCACCGCGACGGCGCGCCCGGCCGCATCCGCGAGGCCGATGGCGGCGTGCTGTTCCTCGACGAAATCGGCGACATGCCGCTGGCCATGCAGGGCCGCCTGCTGCGCGTGCTGCAAGAGCGCCAGGTGCTGCCTCTGGGCGGCGGCAAGCCGGTGCCGGTGGACGTGCAACTGGTGTGCGCCACGCACCGGCCGCTGCGCGATGAGCTGAAAGCCGGCCGCTTCCGCGAAGACCTGTACTACCGCATCAATGGCCTGAGCCTGCCGCTGCCGCCGCTGCGCGAGCGGCAAGACTTGGACGCTCTGGTGGCACGCCTGCTGGCCGAGATCAGCCCCGATCTGCCGCGTGCCCTGGCGCCCGACATGGCCAGGCTGGTGGCCCGCTACGCCTGGCCAGGAAACCTGCGCCAGCTCTCGAACGCCCTGCGCACGGCCTGCGCGTTGATGGACGATACCGAGCCATGCATCGATTGGCAGCATCTACCCGATGATTTGGCCGAAGACCTGCGGGCCATCGCAGCAGCCAACCCTGCACCGGACTCGGCCGCGTCCACCGGCACGCTCAAGGACCTGGCCGCACAGCGCCTGGACCAGGTTCTGGCGCAAAGCGGCGGCAATCTCTCAGAGGCTGCACGGGTGCTGGGCATCAGCCGCAACACGATGTACCGGCGCTTGCGCGAGCGCAGTGTTTGAATTGGAGTGCTGCGCGGCAGCCTGCTGGTCAACCACTCAGGGCAGCAGGATGGTGCAACCCGTGGTGTTGCGCGCTTCCAGGCTGCGGTGGGCCTCGGCCACCTCGGCCAGGGCAAAGCGCTGGGCAATGGGAATCCTGACCTGGCCCGAGCTGACCATGCCGAACAGGTCTTCGGACATGGTTTCGGTGCGCTCGCGCGTGGCAATGTGGGTGAACAGCGTGGGGCGGGTCACGTAGATGCTGCCCTTGGCAGCCAGCAGGCCGACATCAATGGGTGGCACCTTGCCCGAGGCGTTGCCATAGCTGGCGATCAGGCCGAAGGGTGCCAGGCAATCGAGCGACTTCATGAAAGTGTCGGCGCCCACCGAGTCGTAAACCGCCTTCACGCCAGCGCCGCCGGTGATCTCCCTCACGCGGGCCACAAAGTCTTCGCTGCGGTAGTTGATGACATGGGCCGCGCCGTGGGCTTGGGCCAGGGCGCATTTCTCGTCGCTGCCGGCCGTGCCTATGAGTTGCAGGCCCATGGCCTGGGCCCATTGGCAGGCGATCAGGCCCACGCCGCCAGCGGCAGCGTGGAACAGCACGAAATCGCCCGAATGCAGACCGCCCTGCGGCTGGGTCTGGCGCAGCAGGTATTGCACCGTGAGGCCCTTGAGCATCATGGCGGCGCCTTCCTCGAAACTGATGGCGCCTGGCAGGCGCACCACGCACTTGGCCGGCATCACGCGGCGCTCGCAATAGGCACCCGGGGGCTGGCTGGCGTAGGCCGCACGGTCGCCCACCGCCAGGTGGTGCACGCCTGGGCCCACGGCTTCAACGACGCCTGCGCCCTCCATGCCCAGGCTCAGCGGCAGGGTGTTGGGGTACAGGCCGGTTCGCTGGTAGACGTCGATGTAGTTCAGGCCGACGGCATGGTGGCGAATTCGGATCTCGCCCCGTTCGGGTTCGCCCACGGGCAGATCCACCAAGCGCATGACCTCGGGGCCACCAAAGGCGTTGATCTGGACGGTGCGGCTGCTGTGGCTCATGCGGGGTCTCCATTGGGTTGTTGCTGCCGGCTATCGTGCCAGTGTTTCAAGGCATTGGGCAGTGCCGGTGCGATTGAGGGCGTGCTGGTTGATCGCGACCGGCCTCGTTGAATCTTTGCGGCGCTAGCCTGTCAGCAGCCGGTGCACGAGATCGGGGGTGGACGAGGCGCCCAGCTTGCGCATCAGCCGCGCGCGGTACACGTCCACGGTGCGCGGGCTGATGCCCAGCTTCTTGCCGATCAGCTTGCTGGTGTCGCCTTCCACCAGCAGCGCGGCGATCTCGCGCTCGCGCGGCGTGAAATCCACCTTCAGAACGCGCCGGGCCGAGAGATCTTCAAAGCTCCAGATGCCGGCGGCGTGCGGGTCGGCCGGATCGAGCGCGCGACCCGAGACATGGCACCAGAACAGCTCGCCGCCAAAGCGCTTCATCACCCGGTCGTCGGCGTAGTGGCCGTCCCTGCCCAGGCTGGCGATGATGCGCGCACCGGTGCGCTCGTACTCGGCGGCGGTGGGGTACATCACTTCGAAGGACTGGCCGATGAGCTGGTCGCGCTGGGCGCCGAACATGGCCAGCACCCGCTGGTTGCAGTCCACCACCAGGCGATGCCGCGACAGCACCATGCCGATGGGCGCCAGGTCGAAGGCGGTGCGGTAGTCGCTGTCGCTCATGAGGTGGCTCGCGTTCATGCTTAGTCAATTCTACGTAACGACTACGTAATGGGTTACGTAGTACCCTCCTCCCCCATCGAACAAGCCCGGAGGCACCCATGAACAAGGTTTACCCAAGCGCTGCGGCGGCGCTGGAAGGCATCGTCCGCGACGGCCAGTTGCTGGCGGTGGGCGGTTTTGGTCTGTGCGGCATCCCCGAGGCGCTGATCGACGCGCTGGCGGCCAGTGGCAAGAAAGACCTGACGGTCATCTCGAACAACGCTGGTGTGGACGACTTCGGCCTGGGCAAGCTGCTGGCCACGCGGCAGATCAAGAAGATGATCTCCAGCTACGTGGGCGAAAACAAGGAGTTCGAGCGCCAGTACCTGGCCGGTGAACTTCAGCTCGAATTCACGCCCCAGGGCACGCTGGCCGAGAAGCTGCGCGCCGGTGGCGCCGGCATCCCGGCCTTCTTCACCAAGACCGGCGTGGGCACCATCGTGGCCGAAGGCAAGGAACTGCGCGAGTTCGACGGCCAGACCTATGTGATGGAGCGGGCCCTGCTGCCCGAGGTGTCGCTGGTGAAGGCCTACGCGGCCGACAAGAGCGGCAACCTGCAGTTCCGCCGCACGGCGCGCAACTTCAACCCCAACGTGGCCATGGCCGGCAAGATCACTGTGGTGGAAGTGGAAAAGATCGTCGAGACCGGCGAGATGGACCCCGACCAGGTGCATCTGGCCGGCATCTTCGTGCACCGCATCGTGCTCAATGCCACGCCTGAAAAGCGCATCGAACAACGTACCGTCCGCAAGGCCTGAGGAGAAACGACATGGCATGGACCCGCGATGAAATGGCCGCCCGCGCAGCGCAAGAGCTGCAGGACGGCTTCTATGTGAACCTGGGCATCGGCCTGCCCACCCTGGTGGCCAACCACGTGCCGGCCGGCATGGAGGTGTGGCTGCAGAGCGAGAACGGCCTGCTGGGCATCGGCCCGTTCCCGACCGAAGACCAGGTGGACGCCGACATGATCAACGCCGGCAAGCAGACCGTCACCACGCTGCCGGGCAGCAGCATCTTCAGCAGCGCCGACAGCTTCGGCATGATCCGCGCCGGCAAGATCAACCTGGCCATCCTGGGTGCGATGCAGGTGAGCGAGAAGGGCGACCTGGCCAACTGGATGATCCCCGGCAAGATGGTCAAGGGCATGGGCGGCGCGATGGACCTGGTGGCCGGCGTGGGCCGCGTCATCGTGCTGATGGAGCATGTGGCCACCAAGAAGGATGGTTCCACTGACGTGAAGCTGCTGGGCCAGTGCAACTTGCCGCTGACCGGCCTGGGCGTGGTCAACCGCATCATCACCGACCTGTGCGTGCTGGACGTGGCCCCACAAGGCTTCAAGTTGGTGGAACTGGCGCCGGGCGTGACGCGCGAGGAAGTGCAGAGCAAGACGGGTGTGGCGGTGCACTGAGACCATTTCGGTTGTTGTACCCAAGGGGCCCCTAGCGGGCCCTTTTTCATGGTGCGCCAACAAACCTGCTGGCAACACGGTTGGTGTCGCGGCCCTAGCATGGGCCTGGTTAACACACGAGGAGAGCCTCATGGCACGCTGGCGCAAGCAGACCCCCGACGAGGTGTACACGGCCGACGAGGTCACCGCCCGGCTCGCCGAAGAGTTGCCGCAGTGGCACCTGGAAGACGGCTGGATACGCCGCAAATTCAAGACCAGTGGCTGGAAGGCCACGCTGATGGTGGTCAACACCGTGGGCCACCTGGCCGAGGCGGCCTGGCACCACCCTGATCTCACGGTCTCGTACGCCTTCGTCACGGTCAAGCTGATGAACCACGCCGCCAAGGGCATCACCGACAAGGACTTCGCGCTGGCCCGCAAGATTGAGGAAGTGGTGATGTGGCAGCCCGGTGCCGAGGAGGGCTCGGCGCTCGAAGGCACGCCCGACGACCCGCGCTTCAAGTACTTGAAATACGACTGATGGGGACTCGGCCCACTAAGATCGTGCGGTGACCCTGCTCCGCCACGCCGCATTCCCGACGCTCGCCCTGCTGTCTGGGCTGCTGGGTTGCGCCGCGCTGACCCCGCCGCCGCTTGGCCACGAGGCCGACCCGGCGCCCGAGGCCGGCTCGGGCTGGCAGGCCAAACCGGGTTGGGCGTTCGAGCACATGGCTGTGGCGGCGGCCCACCCAGTGGCGGCCGAGGCTGGCTTGCAGATGCTGCGCGAAGGCGGCTCGGCGGTCGACGCGGCCATCGCCGTGCAAATGGTGCTGACGCTGGTGGAGCCACAGTCCAGCGGCATCGGCGGCGGCGCCTTTCTGCTGCATTGGGACGGCCGGGCCGTGCAGGCCTGGGATGGCCGCGAGACAGCCCCGGCTGCCGCCACGCCGCAACTCTTTCTGCAGCCCGATGGCCAGCCGCTGCGCTTTGGCGACGCCGTGGCCAGTGGCCTGGCGGTGGGTGTGCCCGGCACCTTGCGCATGCTGGAGGCCGCGCACCGGCAGGCTGGCCACTTGCCATGGTCCCGGTTGATGGCACCCGCCATCCAACTGGCCGAGGACGGCTTCGAGATCGGGCCTAGGCTGCATGCGCTGTTGCAGCAGGCCCGTGCCTTGCAGGCTGACCCGGCCGGCCGCGCCTTCTACTACCAGCCCAGTGCCGCAGGCGAGGCGCTGCGCCCCTGGCCGGTGGGCCACCGTTTGCGCAACCCGGCCCTGGCCGCCGTGCTGCGCCGCGTGGCGGTGGAGGGTGCCGCAGCTTTCTACCAAGGCGCCGTGGCCCGCGCCATCGTGCAGCGCGTGCAGGGCCACGCCCAGCGGCCGGGGCGCATGACAGAGTCCGATCTTGCCGCCTACCATCCCGCGCTGCGCCAAGCCATTTGCACCGACTGGCAACGCGACTGGCGGGTGTGCGGCATGGGGCCGCCGTCTTCAGGCCACCTGACGATGATGCAGATACTGGGCCAGTTGGACGCCTTGCCGGCCCACGCTGCGGATGCCCGGCCGCAAGACGCCGAGGACCTGCACCGCATGATCGAGGCCTCGCGCCTGGCCTTTGCCGACCGCGCGCTCTACATTGCCGATCCGGCCTTTGTGCCGGCCCCCGCCGGTGATTGGCAAAGCCTGCTGGCCCCGGCCTATTTGCACGAACGTGCGGCGCTGATCGGACCTGGTGCCGCCGTGGGCGAGGTGGCGGCAGGCCGCCCCATGGCCACCCGGGTGCCGGGCCTGGCGCCGCAGCCGCCGCAGCCAGAGCACGGCACCAGCCACATCAGCGTGGTGGACGCACAAGGCCGCGTGGTGGCCATGACCACCACCATCGAAGGCGGCTTTGGCTCGGGCATGTTGTGTGACGGCGGCACTGGCCTGCCCGGCGGCTTTTTGCTCAACAACGAGCTGACCGATTTCTCGTTGCTGCCCACCGATGCGCAGGGCCGGCCGGTAGCGAACCGCGTGGAGGGCGGCAAGCGGCCCCGCAGCAGCATGAGCCCGACCGTGGTCTTCAACCGCCACACCGGCCAGGCAGTGATGAGCCTGGGCTCGCCGGGCGGTGCGGCCATCATCCCGTTCACGCTCAAGGTCTTGCGCGGCGCGCTCGAAACCGGGCTCACGCCACAGGCGGCGATGAACCTGCCCAATGTGGTCAACCTGGGCGCGGCGGTGACGCTGTTGGAGCAGGGCCGTTTCGCACCCGCCACGGTGCAGGCGCTGCGTGCGCGTGGCCACCTGATACGCGAAGACGTGTTGCCCAGTGGCGCACAGGCCTTGCAGTGGAGCCCGGCACAGCAGCGCTGGCTGGGCGGTGCCGACCCGCGCCGTGAGGGCGTGGTGGCTGGCGAATAGCGAAGCGGGCCGGGCCGGCATATCGCTCAAGGCCCAGCGTTCTCGTGCAGACGGATGGCGGCGCCCTTTGTTAGGACGAACCCGCCGCCACGATCGCGCAGCAACGATCGAGCGCGATGTCAAACGGCTGCGATGCGCCGCCAGCAGTACCTCAATACGGCAGGCTCAAAGAGTCGTGGCCAGCCGCACGCCCTGGTTGATGGCGCGCTTGGCGTCAAGCTCGCCAGCCTCCAGCGCGCCGCCAATCACGTGCACCTTCACGCCGCCTGCTTCCAGAGGCAGCTGCAGTTCACGCTGCGGCTCTTGGCCGGCACACAGCACGATGGTGTCAGCGGCCAGCCAGCGCAGGTTCTCGCGCTTCTCGCCATCACTCACCTGCAGTCCTTCGTCGGCAATGCGCTCGTAATTCAGTCCGCCCAGCATCTTCACGCCGCGGTTCTTCAGGCTGGCGCGGTGGATCCAGCCTGTGGTCTTGCCCAGGCCTGCACCGAGCTTGCCGGCCTTGCGTTGCAGCAACGTCACCTGCCGGCGGGAAGGGTGCAGCGGTGGTGATTCGGTGGCCAGGCCACCACGGGCCAGGCAGGGGTCAGTCACGCCCCACTCGGCCAGCCAGGCGGGCAGATCGAGCGCGGAGGACTTGCCATCCTGCGTCAGGTACTCGGCCACGTCAAAGCCGATGCCGCCCGCGCCCACCACCAGCACGCGGTCGCCCACCTTGGCGCCGCGCAGCACCTCCATGTAGCTCAACACCTTGGGGTGATCCTGGCCGGGGATGCGCGGGTTGCGGGGCAGCACGCCGGTGGCCAGCACCACTTCGGCAAAGCCTGAATCCCTGAGCTGCTGGGCGTTCACCTTGGCGCCCAGGTTCAGGTGTACGCCGGTGGTATCCACGCGGGTACGCCAGTAGCGCAGCGTCTCGGTGAACTCTTCCTTGCCCGGCACTTGGGCCGCCAGGTTGAGTTGACCGCCGACCTGTTGCGCAGCGTCGAACAAATGCACCTCGTGGCCGCGCTCGGCCAGCGTGGTGGCGGCCGCTAGCCCTGCTGGGCCTGCACCCACCACCGCCAGTTTCTTGCGCGTGGGCGTGGGCAGGATGCGGATCTCGGTTTCGTGGCAGGCGCGCGGGTTGACCAGGCAGCTGGTGAGCTTGTTGACAAAGATGTGGTCCAGGCAGGCCTGGTTGCAGGCGATGCAGGTGTTGATCTCGGGTGCGCGGCCCTGGCGCGCCTTTTTCACGAAGTGCGCGTCGGCCAGCAGCGGGCGGGCCATCGAGACCATGTCGGCATAGCCATCGGCCAGCAGGATCTCGGCCAGTTCGGGCGTGTTGATGCGGTTGCTGGTGATGAGCGGGATTTTCAGCTCGGCCTTCATCTTCTTCGTGAGCCAGGCAAAGGCGCCGCGCGGCACGCTGGTGGCAATGGTGGGCACGCGGGCCTCGTGCCAGCCGATGCCGGTGTTGATGATCGTGGCGCCCGCTGCTTCGATGGCCTTGCCGAGTTGCACCACCTCCTCCCAGTTGGAGCCGCCGGGCACCAGGTCGATCATCGAGAGGCGGTAGATCAGGATGAAGTCAGGCCCCACCGCCTCGCGGGTGCGGCGCACGATCTCCACCGGCAATCGCATGCGGTTGGCATACGAGCCGCCCCATTCGTCGTCGCGCTGGTTGGTGCAGGCGGCGATGAATTGGTTGATGAAATAGCCCTCGCTGCCCATGATCTCCACGCCGTCGTAGCCGGCCTCGCGGGCCAGCACGGCGCAGCGCACGAAGGCGCGGATCTGGCGCTCGATGCCACGGGCCGAGAGCGCGCGCGGCGTGAACGGTGAGATGGGCGACTTGATGCGCGAGGGCGCCACCGCCAGCGGCTGGTAGGCATAGCGGCCGGTGTGCAGGATTTGCAGCGCGATCTTGCCGCCTGCGGCGTGTACCGTGCTGGTCACCACCTTGTGGCGCTTGGCGGCGCCGTGGGTGGCCAAGGTGCCGGCAAAGGGCTTGGCCCAGCCTTCGATGTTGGGGGCGAAGCCGCCGGTGACGATCAGGCCCACCTCGCCCTCGGCACGTTCGCCAAAGTAGGCGGCCAGCTTGCGCAGGTCGCGCCCGTCTTCCAGGCCGGTGTGCATGGAGCCCATCAGCACCCGGTTCTTCAGCGTGGTGAAGCCCAGGTCCAGGGGTTGGAGGAGGTGGGGGTAGGGTGTCATGGCAGCGGTGGTGTGAACAACCGCGCCATTGTGCGGGCGCCAGCGCGGCTGGCTCTAGAGCGGCCGCTTCAATCCCGTGCGCAGATCAGGCCGGCTCGGGCAGCGCGATGGTGTCGTCGGTGCTGAACTGGTAGTCCTTGAACACATGCTCGGCGCTCAGCAACTGGTAGCTGCCATCGGATGCCTTGCGGGTGGTGTCCTTGAGCTTCCAGGTGAGCTGGCCGCAGGTCCAGATCTCGAAGTTGCGCATGTGGGTGCACAGACAGGTCTTGTCCATCACCGAGATGCGCTTCTCGCCGGGGTGGGCCGCCACCTCGCGGTTGTAGGCGGTGACGTAGGCGCACTTGCCGTTGGCGTCGAGCAGGTAGCCATAGGCTTCGCAGTTGGGGCGGATGCCGTCGCCTATGCCGGGGCTGGACTTGATCATGCGCATCGGGTAGCCGGTGGGCGAGATCTGGTTCACCTCGATGTCGTCTTCACCAGCCTTGAAGTACTCCTGCTTCACTTCATCGGGCAGGCCGCACTCCTTGGTGACGGTGAAGCGCGTGGCCACCTGCACGCCAGCGCCGCCCATTTCCATGAAGCGAACGGCGTCGGAACCGGTGAAGATGCCGCCAGCCGGCAGCACCGGGATGTCAAGTTGCTCGGCTTTCAGGTACTGCAACACCTCGGTGGTGATGGTGGCCAGGTCGTACTCGGCCCAATCCATGCCAAAGCCCAGGTGGCCGCCAGCCAGCGGGCCTTCCACCACGACGTAGTCGGGCAGACGGTTCAGGCGAGCGTTCTTCTTCAGGAACAACTGCAACGCGCGCACCGACGACACGATGATGCCCAGCTTGACGTCGCGAAAACGTGGATGGTCTTCGATCAGCGCCAGTGAGCCCAGGTGCAGGCCGGCGGCCAGCGTGATGCCGTCGATGCCGGCGGTCATCGCGGCGTCCATGCGCACCTTCAAGGTCTCCTTGGGCGCGTTCATGGTGAGCTTTTCCATGCAGTTGATGAACACCAGACCGCTGCCTTGCTTGCGGGTCATGGTGCCCTCCACGTGCAGGCGGGTGGCCTCGGCCAGATGGCCCAGGTTGAATTTGACGGAGGATTTGTCGTCGGATTCGGCGTTGTACTTGTACAGCGCCTGCTTGGCCTTGACGTACTTGGTCTTGTAGCGCCGATCGGTGACCGTCTTGATCATGGCGTCGGAGATGTGCCCTACGCCGCCCAGGCGTGCCACTTCCAGGGCCAGGTCGGCCGATGAAATGTCCACGCCCATGCCGCCAACCATGATCGGCACCAGCTCATGCTGGCCCAGCTTCAGGCGGAAATCATCCAAACGTCTCATGCTTGTTCTCTCGGGCTGCGAGGCCTGCGCACGCGGAGCAGGCTTTGTCAAACGGCAATGCTAAGTGATGGGTATGACAGCACATCGGGCTGACACGTCGTCAGTGGGGCCATCACGCCAAAGCTGGTGATTGTCGCCGCGCTTTGGGGTGTTTCTGGCCGGGTTTTGGCGTCCAATACGCGGATGGCACATCCGCATGACATTGAGCAACGTTTAACCGATCTGGAGATCAAGGCCAGCTTCACCGAAGACCTGGTAGATCACCTGAACCAGATCATCGTGCGCCAACAGCAGCAATTGGACGCCATGCTGCGCGAAATGGCGCACTTAAGGCAGCAAGTGCCCGAGGGCAACACGGCCTCATTCCGCAGCCTGCGAGACGAACTGCCGCCGCACTACTGAACGGCGCTGGCCGGCAGGGCGTCAGCGCGGGCGCGGCCCCATCCAGCGCGCCACCAGGGCCAACAGTTCCTGTGCCTGGTAGGGCTTGGTCAGCACGTCGTCCATGCCCGAGGTACGGGCCAGGTCGGCATCTTCTTCCAGCACGTTGGCGGTCAGGGCCACGATGGGCAGGTGGGCCTTGCCCAACCGCTGCTCGTGCTCACGCCACTGCCGGGTGGCAGCGTAGCCATCCAGCACCGGCATCTGTCCGTCCATCAGCACCAGCGAGATACCGCCTTCGTGCAGGGCCCGCAGTGCAGCTTCGCCGTCACGGGCCTCGCGCACGGCCAAGCCGGCGGAGCGGAGCATCTTCACCGCCACCAAGCGGTTGATGGCGTTGTCTTCGGCTACCAGCACAGTGCCGGCCAGGCGCTGCGCCGCCGAGGGCAGGTCACTCGCTGCTGGCATGGGCTTGGGGACAGGTGCGGTGGCCAGGGCTGTCGGCAGGTTCAGGCTGAAGCTGAACCGGCTGCCTTGTCCGGCGGTGCTCTGCACCTGGATCTGCCCACCCATCTGCGCTACCAGATGCTGTGCCACTGCCAGGCCCAGGCCGGCACCCGAGTAGGCGCGCTGGGGGCCGCAGTCCCATTGCTGGAAGGGCAGGAAGATCACGTCCAGCGCCTCGGAGGGCATGCCGATGCCGGTGTCGCTGACCTCGAAGTGGATCTGGCCGCGCGCCTCTGCATCGGCATCCACGCGCAAGCCTACACGGCCGTGCACAGTGAACTTCAAGGCGTTGGAGAGCAGGTGGCCCAGCACCTGGCGCAGGGCCGGCGCATCGGCCAGCACCAGTGGGGGCAGTGTGGTCCCGAGCGAGCATTGCAGCGAAAGCCCCTGGGCGCGCGCACGGGGCTCGTGCTCGGCCACCAGCGCCTGCAACATGGCGACCAACGCCACGGGGCCAATCTTGATGTCGATACCGCTGCCGGCCTCGATGCGGGTGTAGGCCAGCACATGGGTCAAGGTGTTGCCCAGTGATTCAATGGCGCCTTGCGCCACCCCCAGCAGCTCGCGCTGGCCGGCGTTGAGCGGCTCGGCATCCAGCAGCGCCAGCGCGCCCAGCGCACCGCTGAGCGGCGTGCGAACCTCGTGACTCATGGTGGCGAGAAAGCGTGACTTGGCGGCCGTTTCGGCCTCGACACGCTCCTTGGCCAGGCGTAGCAGCTCATTGGCGGCCTGGGCTTCTTGCTCGCGGCGTATGGCCAGCAAGGTGGTGCTGCGCAGGTGTGCCGTGGCCCGCAGCAGGGCCAGCAGCAGCAAGGTGGCGCCCAGCGCCAGAGGCCACGAGAGCAGCTTGGGGTGCCACAGCGACATGCCGATCAACGGCAGCATCATGGGCAGGGCAATCCATTCGAACGAGCGCCGCACCGGCGACATGTAGAACGCGGCCATGCACAGCGAGCCCACTTGCACCATGAAATGAAGCGTGGCTTGCGCGGGCGTCAGCAGGGGAAACAGCACCAGCGTGCCCGTGGCCCACATCACACCCGAAAGGGCTGCATTGGCCTGCACATGCCGCTCGGCCAGGGCCAGGTCATGTGGGGTCAATGGCGTGCACAGGCGCCAGCGCCGCACCTTGTGCAGGCGCCACAGCCCGCTGGCCACGGCCACGCCTCCCAGCAACCAGACCAGCCAATCCAGGCCCAGCGCCGGCGCCGGCAACAGCATCAGCCCCACCACCAGCCACAGCAGCGGCACGCTGCCCGGCGCACCGGACATGGCCATGCGCAGCGCCTCGCGGCGGGTTTGGAGATCAACGGGGGTGGGGGAGGGCATGGGGACTGGCTTCTGCATGCAAGAAGGCTCGCCAGCGGCCATGTTAGGCGGGCCCACCGGTAGGGGCCATCCCACGGTATCAGCGTGTTACGCCGATGGGAGAGCGCCGGTCAAACCTCGCGGCTGGGAGCCAGCATCGCTGTTTACCTTGCCCAGGCGCTCAGCCCGCAAGTCGCGCGGCAGCGGCGTCGATAGACGCGCGCAGCGCGCTGTAGTCGTGGTGCACCTGATACTGTGGGAACTGCGCCACGATGCTCTCGGGCGGGTGGATGAAGAAGCCAGCGTCGGCGGCGCCCAGCATGCCTGTGTCGTTGTACGAATCGCCGGCGGCGAAGACCTGGAAGTTCAGGCTCTTGATGGCGTTCACGGCATGGCGCTTCTGGTCGGGCTGGCGCAGCTTGTAGTCGCGCACGAAGCCGGCCTCGTCAATCACCAGCTTATGGCAGAACAACGTGGGGCGGCCCAGTTGGCGCATCAGCGGGTCAGCGAACTCGTAGAAGGTGTCGGAGAGGATGATCACCTGGTAGCGCTCGCGCAGGCCGTCCAGAAAGGCCTTGGCGCCTTCCAGCGGGGTCATGGTGCCGATGACGCTTTGGATGTCGGCCAGTTTCAGGCCGTGCTTTGCCAGCAGGTCGATGCGAAAGCGCATCAGCTTGTCGTAGTCGGGTTCTTCGCGCGTTGTGCGCGAGAACTCGGCCACGCCGGTGCGCTTGGAGAATTCGATCCAGATCTCGGGGACGAGCACACCCTCGAGATCGAGGCAGACGACTTGCATGAATAGGCTCCGCAGTGGGCAGGACGGGCCCCGGGGCGGGGCTGCGCGGCCGGGTGCTTTCAGGCACAACGGCAAACGGCGCGCATCGTACCGCAGCGGCCCCCGAAAGGTGACCTCGGGCCCACCACCGTTACCGCCAGATCAGCGCTTGAACTCGATGCGGCTGGCCGTCACGGTGCTGCCATCGGCCGAGAGCCTGCCCTTGACCTCCACGCTTGCGCCATTGACCAGATCGGCCTCGGTGCCGTTCTTGTAGGTGACGGCGGCTGCGTAGCTGATGGTTTCGCTGCGGCCCTGTACCTGGAAGGATTTGGCGGCGATGTCGAGGGCGCTCACCGTGCCGCTGAACTCAGGCTTGTTTCGGTCGTCGCTCGCGCCATGCTTGTCCTCAAGTTCCACCTTTCTGGCCATCAGCACGCCGTTGCTCACCGTGCCTTCCACCTCCACATGAGCGCCCACCACCAAGCCGGTGGTGCCGTCTGGCCATTGGGCTGCGGTGGCATCCACTGCCACGCCGTCCACACTGAACAGCGTGGCCGAGGTCACCGTGCTCACGGTGCCACGCAGGTGCGCATCCGAGTGGTCTTCCAGTTTGCGCACGCCGCTGCGCACGCTGGTGGCCACCCACTGGCCGTTGATCTGGGCCGTGCCGAGCTTGACCCGCACTTTCAGGCCGTCGGCGAAACTGGCGGGCAGATCGGTGGCGGCGATGCCGGCATAGGAAATCACCTCGGTACCGATTTGGAAGGTCTTGGCCGCAGCGTCCAGCGCGCTGACCGTGCCGCGCAGCTTGTAGCGGCTGGTGGCGCTCATGGCCTCGACGCGCGTGGCCTGGTACTGGCCAGTGGCGGCGTTCAGATGGGCATGCACTTCCACCAGGCTGCCAGCGGCCAAACCCGCCAGGCCGCCGCTGAGCGAGTTGTCAAACACCGTGCTGTTGCTGACGCTCACCGTCTGGCCCAGCACCGTGAAGCTGCTGGTCGCCAGGTCCACAGAGCCCACTGGGCCTGAGACCTCGGCACCAAAGCGCACCGACTGGGCGGTGGCGCGCAGCGTGCTCTGGTCGATGGCCGAGGCTTGCACCTCCACCACCATGCCCATCTTCAGTGCCGAACTGCTGTGGGACAGCCCGTCGTCGTCGGTGACGCTGGCGCTGCGCTCTTCGAAGTGCACGCCATTGACCACGATGGAGCCATAGCCTGTGATGGGGCCCAGCGCGAAGCTGCCCGCGCTGGCTGCCGGTGGGTTGCTGCTGGCGGGGTCGTTGCCACCGCCGCCGCAACCGGCCAGCGCGGCCAGCACCAGCAGCGCGCCGGCGTGGATGCTCCCGCGCCACAGGCGCAAGCTGGGTGAGGTTGCAAAGGTGGTGTCGTCTGAAGCATGCATGGGACTCTCCTGGTGGGCCGCAGGCTGCAAGGGCAGAGTGCAGCAGTGAATAAATGTGCCAATTGCACATCTGTGTACTGGCCAGCAGTCCTCGCATTCCATATTCACGTGTAACGGAGTGCAGCCGCGCCTGGTGCGGGCGCGGGCCGCTGGCCAGCGCAAGACCGGTGGCCGCCGGCAGCGAAGTGATCACAATGGCGCATCTCCTCACCAGCGCCTTCCACCGGGCGCCCCAACAGGCCTGCCCATGTCGCTCCAAACCATCTACCAACAAAAGCTATGTTCTGCGGCCGATGCCGTGCGTCACGTTCGCAACGGCGATTTCATCGTCGTGCCCACCGGGGTGGGTGAGCCGCCCGCGCTGCTGACGGCGTTGTCCGAGCAGCGGCGCGACTTTTGGGACGTGAAGGTGGCGCAGATCCTGGCGGTGCGCAAGTACGCCTACATCGACCCCACCACCACCCAGCATGTGCGGCATGTGGCCTTCTTCTTTGGTGCGGCCACGCGGGCCGGCGGACAGGAGGGCTGGATTGATTTCATCCCCAACCATTTCTCGGAAATTCCCGAGCAGATCACGCGCGGGCAGATCCCGTCTGACGTGGTGTTCAGCATGGCGTCGCCCATGGACGCCGAGGGCAACTTCGCCATCAGTTTGGCGGCCGACTACACCATGGCCGCCATTGCCAAGGCTCGCGCCGTAGTGCTTGAGGTGAACCCCAACGTGCCCTATGCCCATGGCAACTGCAAGCTGCACATCTCGCAGGTGGCCGCGCTGGTGGAGAGCAGCGAGCCGGTGCTAGAGGTGGGCCTGCCCAAGATCGGTCCGGTGCAAGAGGCCATCGGCAGGTACGTGGCCGACTTCATCGAGGATGGCGCCACATTGCAGATCGGCTACGGCGGCATACCCGATGCTGTGGTGATGCAGCTCACCCACAAGCACGACCTTGGCATCCACACCGAGATGATCGGTGACGGCATCCTCACGCTGGTGGAAGCCGGTGCCGTCACCAACCGCCGCAAGAACTATCTGCCCGGCAAGATGGTGGCCACTTTCGCGCTGGGATCGAACAAGCTCTACCGCTACATGGACCGCAACCCGGTGCTGGAGATGCATCCGGTGAACTACACCAACGACCCAGCGCTGGCCGGGTTGAACGACAACCTGGTGGCCATCAACGCCACCTTGCAGATCGACCTGCTGGGGCAATGCGGCTCTGAGAGCCTGGGCGCCATGCCTTACTCGGGCACCGGTGGCCAGGCCGATTTCGTGCGCGCCGCCAACCGCTCCAAGGGTGGCAAGGCCTTCATCGTGCTGCCTGCCACGGCTAAGAACGACACGCTCTCGCGCATCGTGCCCGTGCTCAGCCCTGGTACGCACGTGAGCACCGGCAAGAACGAGATCAACTACGTGGTGACCGAGTTCGGTGTGGCGCAACTGCGTGGCAAATCGGCCAAACAGCGGGCGCATGAATTGATTGCCATCGCGCACCCCAACTTCCGTGCCGAGCTGATCGAACAAGCCCGGCGCATGAAGCTGCTTTGACATGGGCGCGCAGTGCAGGCCGATACGGTTGGCGGCATGAGCACAGAATCTTGCGGCGCTTGACAGCCGTTGCGGCAGAGGTGCGGGACTGACGGCAAGGCGCAAGTGGTTCCCAACCACAATCGTTCCAGGGTTTGTCCTAGCCCCTGCTTTGTCACAGCAGAGACACTGGGAAATTGAGCTTCGTTCATAGAATCGAACGATCGTTCTATTCCCCAACATGCCCTAGGGCAAAGGACTCCCACCCATGAGCGCCAGCTACGAAGTCCGCGGCAACGTTGCCGTCATCACGCTGAACAACCCGCCGGTCAACGGATTGGGCTATGCCACCCGCGTAGCCGTGGCCGAGGGCCTGGACAAGGCCCAGGCTGATGCGGCCGTGAAGGCCATCGTGCTCACCGGCGCTGGCAAGGCCTTCTCGGGCGGCGCCGACATCAAGGAATTCGGCTCCCCCAAGGCCACGGCCGCACCCAATTTGCTCGACCTGATCCGCGCCTGCGAGCTGTGCTGCAAGCCCATCGTGGCGGCGGTGCACAGCGTGTGCATGGGCGGCGGGCTGGAACTGGCGCTGGGCTGCCACTACCGCATCGCTTCGCCGGGTGCCAATGTGGCCTTGCCCGAAGTGAAGATCGGCCTCATCCCCGGTGCCGGTGGCACACAGCGCCTGCCGCGCGTGCTGGGCGTGGAAACCGCGCTCAACATGATCGTCAGCGGCGACCCGGTGAAGAGTGAACTGCTGGCCGGCCTGCCAGGGCAGAAACTGTTCGACAAGCTCGTCACCGAGGGCGACCTGCTGGCAGCCGCCATCGCCTACGCGCAGGAGATGGCCGACGTGCGCCCGCTGCCGCTGGTGCGTGAGATGAAGGTGCGCCACGAGAATGCCGACGGCTACTTCCAGTTCGCCCGCAACACCGTCAAGGTCATGGCGAAGAACTTCCCTGCGCCCGCCAAGTGCGTGGACGCGGTGGAAGCCTCGGTGAGCAAGAAGTTTGACGACGGTATGGTCTACGAGCGCGAGATCTTCACCGCGCTGATGTTCACGCCCGAATGCAAGGCCCTGCGCCACGCCTTCTTTGCCGAGCGCGCCGCCAGCAAGATATCTGACGTGCCGGAGGACACACCGGTGCGCCCGGTGAAGAAGCTGGCCGTCATCGGCGCCGGCACCATGGGCGGCGGCATTGCCATGAACTTCCTCAACGCCGGCACGCCGGTGGTCATGCTCGAGATGAAGCAGGAGGCCCTGGACCGTGGCGTGGCCACCATCCGCGGCAATTACGAAGCCCAAGTGAAGAAGGGCAAGCTCAAGCAAGAAAAACTGGATGAGCGTATGGGCCTGCTGAGCACCACGCTGAGCTATGACGCCATTGGTGACGCCGACATGGTCATCGAAGCTGTGTTCGAGGACATGGATGTGAAAAAAGCCGTGTTCGAGCAGCTCGACCGCGTGATGAAGCCCGGCGCCATCCTGGCCAGCAACACCTCCACGCTGGACGTGAACAGAATAGCCGCCTTCACCAAGCGCCCGCAGGACGTGATCGGCACCCACTTCTTCAGCCCGGCCAACGTGATGCGCTTGCTGGAAGTGGTGCGTGGCGCGGCCACCGCCAAGGACGTTCTGGCCACGGTGATGCAACTGGGCAAGAAGATCAAGAAGACCTGCGTGGTTTCGGGCGTGTGCGACGGCTTCATCGGCAACCGCATGATCGAGCAGTACAGCCGCCAGGCCGGCTTCCTGCTGGAAGAAGGTTGCACGCCAGCCCAGGTGGACAAGGCCGCCGAGAAGTTTGGCTTTGCCATGGGCCCGTTCCGCATGGGCGATCTGGCCGGCAACGACGTGGGCTGGTACATCCGCAAGCGCCGCTACCTTGAAAAGCCCGATCTGCGCTACAGCAAGACCGCCGACCTGCTGTGCGAGCTGGGCCGCTTCGGCCAGAAGACCGGGGCCGGCTGGTACGACTACGTCAAGGGCAAACGCGACGCCATTCCCAGCGAGGTGGTGAACAACATGATTGCCGAGCACCGCAAGACGCTGGGCATCACGCCGCGCGCCATCGGCGACGAAGAGATCGTGCAGCGCCTGGTGTTCGCGCTGGTGAACGAGGCCGCCAAGCTGCTCGAAGAGGGCATTGCCCAGCGTGCGTCGGACGTGGACATGGTCTACCTCACCGGCTACGGCTTCCCGCTGCACCGCGGCGGCCCCATGTGCTACGCCGACACCGTGGGCCTGTACAACGTGGTGCAGACCATGAAGCGCTTTGCCGCCAATCCGCTGGACGACGCCAAGTTCTGGGAGCCGGCGCCGCTGCTGGCCAGGCTGGCCGCCGAAGGCAAGAGCTTCAGTTGATCGCCCACCCCATACGCACACAGGATTTGTCATGAGTAACGCAGTCATTGTTTCCACAGCACGCACGCCGCTGGCCAAGAGCTGGAAGGGCGCCTTCAACATGACCCATGGCGCCACCCTGGGTGGCCTGGCCGTCAAGGCCGCCGTCGAGCGCGCCGGGATTGACCCTGGCGCCATCGAGGACGTGCTGATGGGCTGCGCCAACCCCGAGGGTGCCACCGGCGCCAACATCGCGCGCCAGATCGCGTTGCGCGCCGGCCTGCCCATCACCGTCAGCGGCATGACCATCAACCGCTTCTGCTCCAGCGGCCTGCAGACCATCGCCATGGCCTCGCAGCGCATCATCGCGGGCGAGGGCGATGTGTACGTGGCGGGCGGCGTGGAGAGCATCTCCTGTGTTCAGCAGGAGATGAACACCCACATGCTGGCCGACTCGTGGCTGAAGGCCAACAAGCCCGAGATCTACTGGAACATGCTGCAGACGGCCGAGAACGTGGCCAAGCGCTACAAGGTGGCCAAGGAGCGCATGGACGAGTACGGCGCTGCCAGCCAGCAAAAGGCCTGTGCCGCGCAGGAAGCGGGCAAGTTCAACGACGAGTTGGTCTCGGTCACCACCACCGCCGGCGTGGCCGACAAGGTGCTGGGCCTGCGCACCAAGGAGGTGACCATCAGCGCCGACGAAGGCCTGCGCCCCGGCACCACCCTTGAAGCCGTGCGCGGCATCCGCAGCGCCATGCCCGGCGGTGTGGTTACCGCTGGCAATGCCAGCCAATTCAGCGACGGCGGCGGCGCCTGCGTGGTGGTGAGCGACACCTACGCCCAGCAAAAGGGTTTGAAGCCCCTGGGCCGCTTCCTCGGCTTCGCGGTGGCCGGCTGCGAGCCCGACGAGATGGGCATCGGCCCCGTCTTTGCCGTGCCCAAGGTGTTGAAGAAGCTGGGCCTGACCGTGGCCGACATCGACCTGTGGGAGCTGAACGAAGCCTTCGCCGTGCAGGTGCTGTACTGCGCCGACACGCTGGGCATCCCCATGGACCGCTTGAACGTCAACGGCGGCGCCATCGCGGTGGGCCACCCCTATGGCGTGTCGGGCCAGCGCCTCACCGGCCATGCGTTGATCGAAGGCAAGCGCCGTGGCGCCAAGCGCGTCTGCGTCACCATGTGCATCGGCGGCGGCATGGGCGCGGCGGGTGTGTTCGAGGTGCTGTGATGGCGCCGCCGCAGGTCAGCCCCGAGGTCTTCCTGCAAATGGGCCGCGAGATCCTGGCCCAGCAGGCCTTCAGCGTGCTGCTGGGCACCGAACTCAACGCCCTGTCACCCGGCAAGGTGGAGTTGCAACTGGTGCTCAAGGACGAGCACAAGCAGCAGCATGGCTTTGCCCACGGCGGCATCGTCAGCTACCTGGCCGACAACGCGCTCACCTACGCCGGTGGCACGGCCATGCAGGTGCCGGTGGTCACGTCCGAGTTCAAGATCAACTATGTGCGGCCGGCGGTGGGCGACAAGCTCATCGTGCGCGCCCAGGCCGAGCACGTGGGCAAGGCCCAGAGCGTGGCCCGCTGCCAGGTGTTTGCCGTCAGTGGTGGGGTGGAAAAGCTCTGCGCGTTGGGGCAGGGCACCATCGTGAAGTTGGGCGAGAGCCCGGCCAGCTGAATCGCCGCATCGCATGAACGTCGACCTCGACACGCTGCGCGGCTTCTTCCGGCTCTCGCCCTTCATGGTCGACCTGGGGGCCGAACCCACGGCGGTGGAGCCAGGTCGCGTCACCAGCGAGCTGGTGCTGCAACCGCGCCACCTGCAGCACACCGGCCAGGCCCATGCGGGCGTGATGGCCACCCTGGCCGATCATTCCATGGGCTCGGCCGCGCAAACCCTGGCGACCGATGGGCAGTGGATTGTCACGGCCGAGCTCAAGACCAGCCTGATGCGGCCGGCCAAGGGCGAGCGACTGGTGTGTGAGGCCTGGGTGCTGAAGGCCGGGCGCACACTCAGCTTCACCGAGGCCGAGGTCTACGCTGTCATGGGCAGCGAACGCACGCTGGTGATGAAGGCTTCGGCCACCATGGCCCTGACGCCGGCCCAAAAGGGCTGAACACTCATTCCCGCTTCACAACCGGAGGGCGCATGCGTCCCATCGTCGACTTCCTGCTGAACGACTGGCTGAACGTGGCCTCCCTCACCGAGCGCGAGCGCTTTGCCGACCACAGCGCCGAAACCTTCGCCCAGGTGCTGAACACCTGCGAGCGCATCGCCCGCGAGAAGTACGCGCCGTTCAACCGCCTGGTCGACACCGAGGAGCCGCGCTTCGATGGCGAGAAGGTGCACCTGCCGCAAGCCACGCACGATGCCTGGAAGGCCTATGCCGAATCGGGCATGCTCAGCGCCGCGCAAAGCTACGACATCGGCGGCATGCAATTGCCCTACACGGTGGAGGCGGCGGCCAACGGCTTCTTTGCCAAGGCCTCGGTGAGCATCGGTGCCGGCATGCTCACCACCGGCAATGCCAACCTGCTGATGGCCCATGGCACGCTGGCGCAGCAGCGAGTGTTCGCGCTCAACGAGTTCAGCGGCCGCTGGTCGGGCACCATGTGTTTGTCGGAGCCGCAAGCAGGATCGAGCCTGTCAGACGTGGCCACCAAGGCCCAGCCTGATGGCGATGGTTTTGAGGCCGACCCGCTGGGCCCGCGCTTTCGGCTCACCGGCAACAAGATGTGGATCAGCGCCGGCGAGCACGAGCTGACCGAAAACATCGTGCACCTGGTGCTGGCCAAGATCCCTGGGCCCGATGGCAAGCTGGTGCCGGGCGTGAAGGGCATCTCGCTGTTCATCGCTCCCAAGAAGCTGGTGAACGAACATGGCGATCTCACCGGCGAGCGCAACGACGTGGCCCTGGCCGGGCTGAACCACAAGTGCGGCTGGCGCGGCACCACCAACACGCTGCTGAACTTTGGCGAAGGCAAGTTCAAGCCGCAGGGTGCCGCCGGTGCCATCGGCTACCTGGTGGGCAAGCCCGGCGAGGGCCTGCGCTGCATGTTCCACATGATGAACGAGGCCCGCATCGGCGTGGGCATCGCCGCCACCATGCTGGGCATGGCCGGCTACGAGGCCTCTCTGGCCTACGCGCGCCAGCGCCCGCAGGGCCGGCCGATGACCGAGGGTGGCAAGGATGCGGCGCGCCCGCAAGTGCCCATCATCGAGCACGCCGACGTGAAGCGCATGCTGCTGGCGCAGAAGGCCTACAGCGAGGGCGCGCTGGCCTTGGAGCTGTACTGCGCCCGCCTGGTGGACGAGGCCCACACCGGCGCGCCCGAGGCCGCCGCCGAAGCCAACCTGCTGCTGGAGGTGCTCACCCCCATTGCCAAGAGCTGGCCCAGCGAATGGTGCCTGGAGGCCAACAGCCTGGCCATCCAGGTGCTGGGTGGCTATGGCTACACACGCGACTTTCCGGTGGAGCAGTACTGGCGCGACAACCGCCTGAACATGATCCACGAAGGCACCCATGGCATCCAGGCGCTTGATTTGCTGGGCCGCAAGGTGGTGATGCAGGGCGGCGCCGGCCTGAAGCTGCTGGCCACGCGCATCAACGACACCCTCACCCGCGCCGGCCAGGTGGACGGCCTGGCCGAGCACGCCGCAGGCCTGGCCAGCGCCCTCCAGCAACTGGGGGCCGCCACCAAGGCCGCCTGGTTCACCGGTGTGCCCGAAGAGGCCCTGGCCAATGCCACGCCCTACCTGCAGGCCTTTGGCCATGTGGTGCTGGCCTGGGTCTGGCTGGAACTGGGCCTGGTCGCCCAGGCCAACACGCCCAGAACCGACGATGAGCGCAATCGCAACGCCGGCCTGCTGGCCGCACTGCGCTACTTCCACGCCTACGAGCTGCCCAAGATCGGCGCCTGGCTGAATGTGGTGAGCCGCCGCGAAGCGGTGTGCCGCGAGATGAACGACGCCTGGTTCTGAAAACACGAAGGAGACATGACATGAGCACCCCGATCCATAAACTCTTCGACCTCAGCGGCCGCACCGCCCTGGTCACCGGTGGCTCGCGCGGCCTGGGCCTGCAGATTGCCGAGGCCCTGGGCGAGGCCGGCGCCAAGATCATGCTCAGCTCGCGCAAGGCGGCCGACCTGGAAGAGGCCGCCGCCGATCTGCAGGCCAAGGGCATCGACACCCGCTGGATTGCGGCCGACGTCAGCAAGCCCGACGACGCGCAGCGCCTGGTGGGCGAGACGCTGCAGCGCCTGGGCCACATCGACATCCTGGTGAACAACGCCGGCGCCACCTGGGGCGCACCGGCCGAAGAGCACCCGCTCGAAGCCTGGGACAAGGTGATGAACCTGAACATCCGCAGCCTCTTCGTGATCAGCCAGGCCGTGGCCAAGGCCGGCATGATCCAGCGCCGCTCGGGCCGCATCATCAACGTCGCCTCCATCGCCGGCCTCAGCGGCAACCCCAGCACCATGAAGACCATCGCCTACAACACCAGCAAGGGTGCGGTGGTGAACTTCACCCGTGCCTTGGCTGGCGAATGGGGCGAATACGGCATCACCGTCAACGCCCTGGCACCGGGCTTCTTCCACAGCAAGATGACCCAAGGCCTGCTGGCCAAACTGGGCGCCGACAACATGGCTGCCCACGCGCCGCTGCGTCGCATTGGCGACGACGACGACCTGAAAGGCGCGGCGTTGCTGTTTGCGTCAGACGCCGGCAAGCACATCACCGGCCAGATCCTGGCGGTGGACGGCGGCGTGAGCGCCGTGCATGGCTCATGATGGCGCGATGAGCAAACACACCCCCAAGATCCCATTCCCGGTGCGCATCCCGTTTGTGGAGCAACTGGGCCTGGAACTGGTCGCGTGCGCCGACGGTGCCTCGGAACTGCACGTGGACCTGGCCGAGGCACACCTGAACTCGTGGGCCGTGGCGCACGGCGGCGTGTTGATGACCATGCTGGACGTGGCCATGGCCACGGCCGCGCGCAGCCTCAACCTCGAAGGCCCGGGCTGCGCCACCATCGAGATGAAGACCAGCTTCCTGCGCCCGGGCGAGGGCCAGTTGCGGGCCCTGGGCAAGCTGCTGCACCGCACCGCCACCATGGCCTTCTGCGAGGCCTCGGTGCTCAATGCCGAGGGCCAGTTGTGTGCCCATGCCACCGGCACCTTCAAGTACCTGCGTGCCTTGCCCGGCCAGGGCCGCAGCGTGAAACCCCTGCAACGCAACGAACTCTCACCCTGAAAGCACCTCCGCCATGAGCCTCATCAACCGCCAGATCGTACTGGCCTCGCGCCCCAGCGCCGAGCCCTCCGCCGACAACTTCAAGCTCGTCGAAGCGCCCGTGGCGCCGCTGCAGGACGGCGAGGTGCTGGTACGCAACCACTTCCTCAGCCTCGACCCGTACATGCGCGGCCGCATGAACGATGGCAAGAGCTACGCCCAGCCGCAGCCGCTGGACGAGGTGATGATCGGCGGCACGGTGGGCGAGGTGGTGGAGAGCAGGAACGACTTCTTCAAGCCCGGTGAAAAGGTCGTGGGCATGGGCGGCTGGCAGGAGTACCAGCGCGTGGGGGCCCACCAGCGCGGCGCGCTGCAGAAGGTGGACACCACCCATGTGCCGCTCTCGGCCTACCTGGGCGCGGTGGGCATGCCCGGTGTCACCGCCTGGTACGGCCTGGTGAAGATCATCAACCCGAAGGCCGGCGAGACTGTGGTGGTGAGCGCCGCCAGCGGTGCCGTGGGTGGCGCGGTGGGCCAGCTGGCCAAGGCGCGGGGCTGCCGTGTGGTGGGCATTGCCGGCGGGCCCGACAAATGCGCCCAGGTGGTAAGCGAACTGGGCTTCGACGCCTGCATCGACTACAAGCAGCACGCCGATGTGAAGTCGCTGAGCAAGGCGCTGAAAGAGGCCTGCCCGAACGGCATCGACGGCTACTTCGAGAACGTGGGCGGCATGATCCTCGACGCCGTGATGCTGCGCTGCAATGCCTTCAGCCGCATCGCCTTTTGCGGAATGATCTCGGGCTACAACGGCGCGCCCATCCCCTTGACCAACCCGTCGCTGATCCTGGTGAACCGCATGAAGCTCGAAGGCTTCATCGTCAGCGAGCACATGGAGGTCTGGCCCGAGGCGCTGAAGGAACTGGGCGGCATGGTGGCCACTGGCAAGCTCAAGTACCGCGAGACAGTGGCACAGGGCATTGCCGCCGCGCCCGAGGCCTTCCTGGGCCTGCTCAAGGGCAAAAACTTCGGCAAGCAGCTCGTCAAGCTGGTTTGATGCACCGGCCCATGCACCGACGTTTTGACATCCGCTGGAGCTGGGCCCGGTTCGAAGAGCTGAGCCTGCACGACCTGTACGACGCGCTGCAGTTGCGAGCGCGCGTATTCATCCTGGAGCAGGGCCCCTACCTCGACCCCGATGGCCTGGACCAGCAGAGCTGGCATTTGCTAGGCCGCCTGGGCCAGCCCAGCGGCGAACTGCCGGCCGGCGCGCTGGCGCTCTACCTGCGGGCGGTTGACCCGGGCCTCAAATACGCCGAGCCGTCCATTGGCCGCGTGGTCACCCACCTGGCGCTGCGCGGCCAGGGCCTGGGCGGCGTGCTGGTGGGTGAGGGGGTTGAGCGCTGCGTCAACCAGTTTCCCAACCAGGGCATACGCATCAGCGCCCAGGCGCATCTGGCGGCCTTCTATGGCGGCTTCGGCTTCGAGATCGTGGGTATGCCCTATGGCGAAGACAGCATCCCCCACGTGCAGATGTTCCGGCCTGCCTGAACGCTGCAACCACCTCACACATCGAGATTCACCATGAAGACATTCCAGGGCCGCACGGCCGTGATCACCGGCGCCGCCTCGGGCTTTGGACTGGAGGCCTCGCGCATCGCCGCGCGTCTGGGCATGAACGTGGTGATGGCCGACGTGCAGGCCAACGCGCTGGAGGTGGCGGCCGGCGAGATCATGGGCCTGGGCGCGGCGGTGTTGCCCTTCCAGCTGGACGTGTCCAAGCCCGAGCAGATCGAGGCCCTGGCCGAGAAGACCCTGGCTCGCTTTGGCGCACCGCACCTCGTCTTCAACAACGCCGGCGTGGGTGCGGGCGGGCTGATCTGGGAGCACACCCGCAAGGACTGGGACTGGGTCATTGGCGTCAACCTGCTGGGGGTGGCCCATGGCGTGCGCGTGTTCACCCCCATGATGCTGGCCGCTGCCAAGGTGGACCCCGGCTACGAGGGCCACATCGTCAACACCGCCTCCATGGCCGGCCTGCTGAACGCGCCCAACATGGGTGTCTACAACGTCACCAAGCACGCGGTGGTGAGCCTGAGCGAAACCCTGTACCAGGACCTCTCGCTGGTGACCGACCAGATTGGCGCCAGCGTGCTCTGCCCCTATTTCGTGCCCACCGGCATCCACCAGAGCGAGCGCAACCGCCCGGTCGAGATGCAGGAAGCCACCGCCCAGCCCACCAAGAGCCAGCTCATCGCCCAGGCCATGAGCGACAAGGCCGTGACCAGCGGCAAGCTCACGGCGGCCCAGGTGGCCCAGTGGGTGTTCGATGCCGTGGCGGCGCGCCAGTTCTACATCTTCAGCCACCCGCACGCCCTGGGCGGGGTGCAGATGCGCATGGAAGACATCCTCACCCACCGCAACCCCACCGACCCCTTCAAGGAGCGGCCGGAGCTGGGGGTGAAGCTGCGCGAACAGCTGCGCGACTGATACCACGTTCAGCCGGCACAGGGGCAGGGCCGGTTCTGGCACACTTCCGCGCTTTCGCGACAACCCTGACCCCAAGTGCTGGACAAGATTCTTCTGCAAATCGCCGCCGAGCTGAAGGTTCGGCCGGCCCAGGTCAACGCAGCGGTCACGCTGCTCGATGGCGGCGCCACGGTGCCCTTCATTGCCCGCTACCGCAAGGAGGCCACCGAGGGCCTCGACGACACCCAGTTGCGTGATCTGGAGGCCCGCCTGGCCTACCTGCGCGAGCTGGAAGACCGCCGCGAGGCGGTGATCAAGAGCATCACCGAGCAAGGCAAGCTCACGCCCGAACTGCAGGCCCTGTTGCTGGCCGCGCCCACCAAGCAGGAGCTGGAAGACCTCTACCTGCCCTACAAGCAGAAGCGCCGCACCAAGGGCATGATCGCCCGCGAAGCCGGGCTGGAGCCACTGGCCGACCGCCTGTTTGCCGACCCCATGCTGGATCCGCAGGCCGAGGCCCAGGCCTTCGTGGCCGCCTACGAGGGCGGTGCCGCCAAGCTGGCCGAGGCCGGTTTTGCCGACGCCTACGCCGTGCTGGACGGCGTGCGCGACCTGCTGAGTGAGCGCTGGGCCGAAGACGCGCTGCTGGTGGGCAAGCTGCGCGAGTGGCTGTGGGCCGAGGGCCTGCTGCGCTCCAAGCTGATGGACGGCAAGGACGTGAACAACGCCGATGTCTCCAAGTTCCGCGACTATTTCGAATACGACGAGCCCATCCGCACCGTGCCCTCGCACCGCGCGCTTGCGGTGTTCCGTGGCCGCACGCTGGAGATCCTCGACGCCAAGCTGGTGTTGGACGAAGAGATCGTGCCGGGGCAGCCCACGCTGGCCGAAGGCCGCATCGCCAGCCACCTGGGCTGGCGCCACACCAAGCGGGCCGGTGACGAGCTGATCCGCAAGACGGTGGCCTGGACCTGGAAGGTCAAGCTCAGCATGAGCCTGGAGCGCGACCTGTTCGGCCGCCTGCGTGAAGAGGCCGAGAAGGTGGCCATCAAGGTGTTCAGCGAGAACCTGCGCGACCTGCTGCTGGCGGCCCCCGCCGGCAAGCGCGTGGTGATGGGGCTGGACCCGGGCATCCGCACCGGCGTGAAGGTGGCCGTGGTCAGCGACACCGGCAAGGTGCTGGACACCTCCAACGTCTACCCGCACGAGCCGCGTTGCGACTGGGAAGGCTCCATCCACACGCTGGGCCGCCTGGCCGCCACGCATGGCGTGAACCTGATCGCAATCGGCAACGGCACCGCCAGCCGCGAGACCGACAAGCTGGCCGGCGACCTGATCAAGCGCATCCAGCAGCTGGCCCCCGGCACCCACATCGAGAAGGTGGTGGTGAGCGAGGCCGGCGCCTCGGTGTATTCCGCCAGCGAGTTCGCCAGCAAGGAGCTGCCCGAGCTGGACGTGAGCCTGCGCGGTGCTGTCTCCATCGCCCGCCGCCTGCAAGACCCGCTGGCCGAGCTGGTGAAGATCGACCCCAAGGCCATCGGCGTGGGCCAGTACCAGCACGACGTGAACCAGAGCGAGCTGGCCCGCACGCTGGACACCGTGGTGGAAGACTGCGTGAACTCGGTGGGCGTGGACCTGAACACCGCCTCGGCGCCGCTGCTGGCCAAGGTGTCGGGCCTCTCGAACGCGGTGGCCGCGTCCATCGTGCGCTGGCGCGACGCCAACGGCGCCTTCCGCAACCGCAAGCAGCTGCTGGACGTGGCCGGCCTGGGCGCCAAGACCTTCGAGCAGGCGGCAGGCTTCCTGCGAATCCGCGACGGCGACAACCCGCTGGATCTCTCGGGCGTGCACCCCGAAACCTACCCGGTGGTGGAAAAGATCAGCGCCAGCGCCGGCCGGCCGGTGCAGGAGCTGATCGGCAATGCCGACGTGATCCGCAAGCTGCGCCCCGAGAGCTTTGCCGACGAGAAGTTCGGTGCCATCACCGTCAAGGACATCCTGGCCGAACTGGAAAAGCCCGGCCGCGACCCGCGCCCCGATTTCAAGGTGGCCCGCTTCAACGACGATGTTTCCGACATCAAGGATCTGCAGCCCGGCATGACGCTGGAAGGCACGGTGAGCAACGTGGCCCAATTCGGCGCCTTCATCGACCTGGGCGTGCACCAGGACGGCCTGGTGCACGTGAGCCAGCTCGCTCACAAGTTTGTGAACGACGCGCGCGAGGTGGTGAAGACTGGCGACGTGGTGAAGGTGAAGGTGCTGGAGGTGGACCTGGCCCGCAAGCGCATCTCGTTGACCATGAAGCTCGACGCCGCGTTGCCCCGCAAGGGCGACGGGGCTGACAACGCCTACCGCCCCGCCGCGCGCGGCGAGCGGCCCCAGGCCGGGCGTGGGGCGCCTGCCTCGGCAGGGCAGGGCGGTGCCCAGAGCGCCATGGCTGCCGCCTTCGCCAAGCTGCAAAAGCCATGACCCAAGCTCGCCTTGCGCGTGCTCAGTGGTGGGTGGTGCTGGTGGCACTTGGCACCGGCACAGCCCTGGCCCAAGAGCCGCCCGAGCCGCCCACCAGGCCTGAGGCCGACGCGCCCCAGCGCGTGGAGGTGAAGGGCGAGAACAGCGACACGGCGCAGCGCCGCCGCGAAAGCGTGGCCAAGCAGATCTACGGCCGCGAAGAGATCGACAAGTACGCCGACACCAGCCTCAGCGACGTGCTCAAGCGCCTGCCCGGCGTGAACGTGAGCGGTGGCAGCCCGCGAATGCGTGGCCTGGGCGCGGGCTACACTCAGGTGCTGGTGAACGGCGAGCCGGCCCCGCCCGGCTTCTCGCTCGACAACCTGCCGCCCTCGCAAGTGGAGCGCATCGAGGTGAGCAAGGGCCCCACCGCCGAGCACAGCGCTCAGGCCGTGGCCGGTACCATCAACATCATCTTGCGTGAGGCGCCGCGCAAGCGCCAGTTGGAACTGCGCGTGGGCGCCGGCTACATGAAGTTCCGGCCCGGGCCTAACGCCAGCCTCACCTACGGCGACCGCCAGGGCGCGCTGAGCTGGACCTTGCCGCTCTCGCTCTACCAGTGGAAGGGTGGCCACATCACCGAAAGCGAGCGCGTGGCACGCGACGGGCTGAACGCGCCGCTGCATACCACCAGCACGCAAGACGGCCGCTTTGCCGGTGACGGCTTCAGTTTCTCGCCGCGCCTGGCCTGGCAACTTGCACCCGGCTACACGCTCAACGGGCAGGTTTTTGCCCAGCGCAACCAGTTTGACAACGACGGCCGCACCACCACCTCGGTGCTGCAAGGCCAGCCCCCGCTCAGCGTGGACGACCGCTACACCAACCGAGGTGAATGGCGCAACCTGCGCGGCAGCCTGCAATGGGTGCGGCGCGACGACGACGGCAGCAGCCTGGACGCCAAGCTCGGGGCACAGGCCAGCCGCAGCTTTTTCCGCACCGATGTCGATGGCAATGACGCCGCCGGCCAGCACACGCTCACGCGTCAGGTCACCGGCGACAACCGCGAGCACGGCGCCAGCTCCAGTGGCAAGTACGCCCGCCCGCTGTGGGAGCACCACAGCCTGGCCCTGGGCTGGGATGTGGAGCAGCGCCAGCGCATCGAAACCCGCAGCCTGATCGACAACGGTGTGTCGCAACTTGGGGGCTTCGATGGCGAGCCCTTCCAGGCCCACATCCTGCTCACGGCGGCCTATGTGCAGGACGAATGGGAGATTTCGCCCCAATGGTCCACCTACCTGGGCCTGCGCAGCGAGCGCATCACCACCACCAGCCAGGGCAGTGACGGCCGGCTGCAAAGCGCTGCCAAGGTGTTCACGCCGCTATGGCACCTGAACTACAAGCTCGACCCGAAAGGGCGCGACCTGGTGCGTGCCAGCCTGACGCGCAGCTACAAGGCGCCCGAGCTCAGTGCCATGCTGGGCCGCCCCAACATCAACACCGCCTACCCGGTGAGCGGGCCCAACTCCGAGATCAGCCCCGACAGCGTGGGCAACCCCAGCTTGCAACCCGAGTTGGCTACTGGGCTGGATGTGGCCTTCGAGAAATACCTGGCCGGCGGTGGCATGGTGAGCGTGAGCGCCTTTCACCGCCGCATCACCGGGCTGATCCGCAAAGAGGTGAGTCTGCGCACAGTGCCCTGGTCCAGCCAGCAGCGCTGGGTGGCCATGCCGGTCAACCTGGCGGCTGCCACATCCACCGGCATCGAGCTGGAGGTCAAGGGCAGGGCGGGTGAACTCATGCCCGACTGGTTCGCACCCACCACGGCCTTGAACCTGCGCGCGGCGCTGAGCGTGTACACCTCGGCGGTGGATGGCATTGCCGGCCCCGACAACCGGCTGGAGTCACAACAACCCTGGAGCCTGACCCTGGGCGCCGACCATGCGCTCAAGGCCATGCCGCTCACCTATGGCGTGGGCGTGGCCAGCACGCCGACTTACTCGGTGCAGCAAACTGCGGCCCAGCGTGCCTGGCAAGGCCAGGTGACCTCGGTGGACGTGTTCGCACTGTGGGCCTTCAGCAAACAGACCAATGTGCGCCTGGCCGCCAACAACCTTTTGGCGCCCGACACGCTGAACCGCACCGAGGTGATGGCCAGCGCGGGCGAGTTGCAGTCCACCGACACCCGCCGCAGCGGCCTGCCCCACTTCAGCGCCACCATTTCCCACAACTTCTGAGCATGCAAGCCCTGCGCATCCTGGCCGGCCCGCGCGCTCGCGCGCATTTGCGCGAGCGCGGGCTGTCGCCGCAGGATGTGAGCGTCATGCCCGCCGCCGCTGGCGGCCCCAAGGGCCTGGTGCTCAACCCGCTCGACCGCTTCCTGTTCGGCCACTGGCTGCCGCAGTCAAGCCAGGTGGTCCATCTGCTGGGGGCCTCCATCGGCGCCTGGCGCATGGCGGCAGCCTGCCGCGCCGATGCCGACGCGGCCCTGGCCCGCCTGGCCGCCGACTACATCGCCCAGGACTACGAGCATGTGCCCGGTCGCCAACCCACCGCAGCCGTGGTCAGCCGCGACTTCGGCCTCAAGCTGGCCAAGCACTTTGGCGGCGTCGAGGCCGAGGTGTTGAGCCACCCGAGGCTCCGCTTGCATGTGTTCACCAGCCGTGGCCGCCATGTGCTGAACCGCGAAGGCCGCTGGCGCACGCCGTTGGGCTATGGCGGCGCCTTCGTCAGCAACCTGCTCGCGCGCCGGGCAATGGGTGCCTGGCTGGAGCGTGTGGTGTTCTCCGACCTGCGCGATCCGCTGCCGCTCCCCTTGCACGACTACCGCAGCCGCCAGGTGGGCCTGACGGCTGCCAACCTGCAGCCGGCGGTACTCGCCAGCTGTTCCATCCCGTTCTGGCTGCAAGCCGTGCACGACATCCCCGGCGCGCCGCCCGGCGCCTACTGGGACGGCGGCATCACCGACTACCACCTGCACCTGCGCTACGACCGCATGCCGCATGAGGGTTCGGCTGGCCTGGTGCTGTACCCTCATTTCCAACCCACCCTGGTGCCAGGCTGGCTGGACAAGATGCTTATGCACCGCCACTGCGCCACCGCAGCGCTCGACAACGTGGTGGTGCTGGCCCCGCGCCCCGAATGGATTGCCACGTTGCCGGGTGCCAAGCTTCCCGACCGGGCCGACTTCCAGACCTGGGCCGACGACGTGCCCACCCGCATGGCCGCCTGGGCTCGCGCCCTGGCCGAGAGCCAGCGCCTGGCCGACGAATTTGCCGCCCTGGTTCAAACTGGCCGGTCTATCGCGGCCGAATCGCTGTAACGCCCGCGTTTTCGGGCCGCTACAATCGCCCGATCAACTCACACACAAGAGAGAGAAAGGCGCCACGGGTTATGACACCGCGAACTACGAGCTTCGTCACTGAGGTTTAAGCACGCCGCGGCTGGTTCACACACGTCCCTTCTCTCCCCAACCAAGCGCGGCATTCCATGTCCGCGCTTTTTTGTTTTCAGAGGCCTCCCCATGATCAACATCACGCTCCCCGACGGTTCCAAACGTGAGTTTCCCGGCCCGGTCACCGTGGCCGACGTGGCCGCCAGCATCGGCGCAGGCCTGGCCAAGGCCGCGCTGGGCGGCAAGGTGGGGCAGGGTGATGCGGCCCGCCTGGTGGACACCAGTCACCTCATCAGCGCCGACGAGTCGCTGGCCATCATCACCGACAAGCAGCCCGAAGGCCTGGAGCTGATCCGCCACTCCACGGCCCATTTGCTGGCCTATGCGGTGAAGACGCTGTTCCCCGAGGCCCAGGTGACCATCGGTCCGGTGATCGAGCACGGTTTCTATTACGACTTCGCCTACAAGCGCCCCTTCACGCCCGACGACCTGGCCGCCATCGAGAAGAAGATGGCCGAGCTGGCCAAGAAGGATGAACCCGTGCTTCGCCGCGTGCTGCCACGCGACGAGGCGGTGGCGTACTTCAAGGGCCTGGGCGAGGCCTACAAGGCCGAGATTATCGGCAGCATCCCGGCCGACCAGGACGTGTCGCTGTACCGCGAAGGCGATTTCGAAGACCTGTGCCGCGGCCCGCACGTGCCCAGCACCGGCAAGCTCAAGCACTTCAAGCTGATGAAGGTGGCCGGCGCCTACTGGCGCGGCGACCACCGCAACGAGATGCTGCAGCGCATCTACGGCACGGCCTGGGCCAGCAAAGAGGATTTGCAGCAGTACCTCACGATGCTGGAGGAAGCCGAGAAGCGCGACCACCGCAAGCTGGGCCGCGAGCTCGACCTGTTCCACATCGACGAGCACTCGCCCGGCACGGTGTTCTGGCACCCCAACGGCTGGACGCTGTGGCAGGAGGTAGAGCAGTACATGCGGCAGGTGTACCGCGACAACGGTTACCGCGAGGTCAAGGGCCCGCAGATCCTCGACCAGGGTCTGTGGGAGAAGACCGGCCACTGGGACAAGTACCGCGAGAACATGTTCACCACGGAGTCGGAAAAGCGCGACTACGCGCTCAAGCCGATGAACTGCCCCGGCCACATCCTGATCTTCAAGCAGGGCATCAAGAGCTACCGCGACCTGCCGCTGCGCTACGGCGAGTTCGGTCAGTGCCACCGCAATGAGCCTACGGGTGGCCTGCACGGCATCATGCGAGTGCGCGCCTTCACCCAGGACGACGGCCACATCTTCTGCACCGAAAACCAGATCCAGTCCGAGGTGGTGGCTTTCACCACGCTGCTGCAGAAGGTCTACAAGGACTTCGGCTTCACGAACATCATCTACAAGCTCTCGACCCGGCCGGAAAAGCGCATTGGCACCGACGAAAGCTGGGACAAGGCCGAGCACGCCCTGGCCGAGGGACTGCGCGCCTCGGGCTGCGATTTCGAGTACCTGCCGGGCGAGGGTGCCTTCTACGGCCCCAAGATCGAGTACACGCTGAAAGACGCCCTGGGCCGCCCCTGGCAGTGCGGCACCATCCAAGTCGACCCTAACCTGCCCGAGCGCCTGGATGCCGAATTTGTGGGCGAAGACGGCGCCCGCCACCGACCCGTGATGCTGCACCGCGCCATCGTCGGCAGCTTGGAGCGTTTCATCGGCATCCTCATCGAGCAGCATGCCGGCGCACTGCCAGCCTGGCTGGCACCCCGGCAGGTGGTGGTGGCCTCGATCACCGACGCCCAGCACGACTACGTGCTGGAAGTGGTGAAAACGCTTCAAAAACAAGGGGTTAGGGCAGAGGCTGATTTGCGTAACGAGAAGATCACGTATAAAATACGCGAGCATTCTTTGCAAAAGGTTCCGTACATCCTTGTCATCGGTGACAAGGAAAAGGCAAGCGGGGCCGTTGCGGTGCGCGCCCGAGGCAACCAGGATCTGGGCGTGATGTCACTGGCAGACTTCCAAGCGAAGCTCGCAGCCGACATTGCGGACAAGGTCTGATTGGCGGCCTCGGTTTTTTGCGTTCCATCGTTTTATCGATGGGTCTTGCACTTGCCGCAAGACCTGTATGAGGGGTTTGAACCATCGCTACCTTTGCTGACCGTCGGACGCCGAACGTTGAGCGCAAGCATCGACTGAACCGCGAGATCACCGCCTTGAATGTGCGCCTGAACGGCGTTGAAAACGAGCCATTGGGCATCGTCAGCATCCAAGACGCCTTGCGCATGTCAGCCGAAGCCGACGTCGATCTGGTTGAAATTGCCGCCACGGCCGATCCCCCAGTCTGTCGCCTGATGGACTACGGCAAGTTCAAGTACCAGGAGCAGAAGAAGGCCGCCGAAGCCAAGAGCAAGCAGAAGGTCATCGAGATCAAGGAAGTCAAGTTCCGTCCGGGCACGGACGACGGCGACTACAACATCAAGATGCGCAACCTGCGTCGTTTCATTGCCGAGGACGGTGACAAGGGCAAGGTCACGCTGCGGTTCCGCGGTCGTGAAATCACCCACCAGGACATCGGCATGCGCATGCTTGAGCGCATCCGCGATGAGTTGTCCGACGTGGCCATGGTCGAGCACATGCCCAAGCTTGAAGGCCGCCAGATGATCATGGTGCTGGCCCCTAAGCGCAAGTGATACGCCAGTAATTCAGAGATTCGCTCCGCAGTCTGGTCACTGCGGGGTTGAAGAAAAGCCGCTGCAGGCCATCAAGTGCACCGCACCCGCGGTGCCGCCCAGCAGAGGTCACTTAAAAGGAGCATCCCATGCCCAAAATGAAGACCAAGAGCGGCGCGAAAAAGCGCTTTCGCGTTCGTCCGGGTGGCACCGTCAAGCGCGGTCAAGCCTTCAAGCGTCACATCCTGACCAAGAAGACCACCAAGAACAAGCGTCACCTGCGTGGTGCAGTGAATGTGCATGAGACCAATATGGGTCACATGGCACAAATGCTGCCGTTCGCTGGCCTGTAATCCACCAAGACTGAAGGAGATCCCATATGCCTCGCGTCAAACGTGGTGTTACCGCTCGTGCTCGTCACAAGAAGATCCTGGCTCTGGCCAAGGGCTATCGTGGCCGTCGCAAGAACGTCTTCCGCATCGCCAAACAGGCGGTGATGAAGGCTGGGCAATACGCCTACCGTGACCGTCGTGCCAAGAAGCGCGTCTTCCGGCAGCTGTGGATTGCCCGTATCAACGCGGCCACCCGTGGCCTCGGCCTGACCTACAGCAAGTTCATTGCAGGTCTGAAGAAGGCTTCGATCGACATGGACCGCAAGGTGCTGTCGGACATGGCAATCCACGATCCGGCTGCTTTTGCCGCCATCGTCGACAAGGTGAAGGCCCAGCTGAGCTGATCCGCTTGTAGGGTTGCCAGCGGTCTGTGTGCAGACAGCTTGCGGCCCGCTCAGGCACTCGAAGGCCGTCACCCTGTGGTGCGGCCTTTTTTCATTTTTCTTCCGATTGCGCCATGAACGATCTCGACCAACTGGTGGGTGCCGCGCAGGCTGATTTCGCCGCCACCGCCACTCCCGCCGAGCTGGAAAACGCCAAGGCCCGATTCCTCGGCAAGGCCGGTCAAGTCACCGAGCTGATGAAGGGCTTGGCCGCCCTGCCCGTGGAAGAAAAGAAGACGCGCGGCGCCGAGATCAACCAGACCAAGCAGCGCATCGAGGCCCTGCTCACCGAGCGCCGCCAGGCCCTGGCCGATGCCGAGTTGCAGGCGCAGCTGAAGGCCGAGGCGCTGGACGTGACGCTGCCGGGCCGCCAGCGTGGCACTGGTGGCCTGCACCCCGTGTCTCGCAGCCTGGAGCGCATCGAGGCGATCTTCGGCTCCATGGGTTTCGACGTGGCCGACGGCCCCGAGATCGAGGAAGACTGGTTCAACTTCACTGCGCTGAACACGCCGGCCGACCACCCCGCGCGGTCCATGCACGACACCTTCTACGTCGACACCACCGCGCCCGATGGCGGTGGCCACCTGCTGCGCACCCACACCAGCCCCATGCAGGTGCGCTACGCGGTGCAGCACGTGAAGAAGCACGCCGCCAGGATCGCCGCCGGTGAAGCCATGCCCGAGATCCGCGTGATCGCGCCGGGCCGCACCTACCGCGTGGACAGCGATGCCACGCATTCGCCCATGTTCCACCAGTGCGAAGGCCTGTGGATCGGCGAGAACGTCAGCTTCAAGGACCTGAAATCGGTATTCACCGATTTTTTCCGCAACTTCTTCGAGTCGGATGACCTCACCATCCGCTTCCGGCCCTCGTTCTTCCCCTTCACCGAGCCCTCGGCCGAGGTGGACATTGCTTTCGCCTCGGGCCCGCTCAAGGGCCGCTGGCTGGAAGTAGCGGGCTCGGGCCAGGTGCACCCGAACGTTGTGCGCAACTTCGGGCTTGACCCGGAGCGCTACATCGGCTTTGCCTTTGGCATGGGCCCCGACCGCCTGACCATGTTGCGCTACGGCGTGAATGACTTGCGTTTGTTCTTTGATGGCGACCTGCGCTTCCTCTCGCAGTTCAAGTGACAAGCACCACCAAAGAACCTGACCTAGAGCCTCACCATGCAATTCCCTGAATCCTGGTTGCGCGAGTTCTGCAACCCGCCCATCGCCACCGCCGAGCTGGCCGAGCTGCTCACCATGGCCGGCCTCGAAGTTGAAGAGATGCGCGCCGTGGCGCCGCCCTTCAGTCGCATCGTGGTGGGCGAGGTCGTTGAAGCCGAGCAGCACCCCAATGCCGACCGTTTGCGAGTGTGCAAGGTGCTGGCTGGCGAGCACAGCAAGGAGGGTCCGCTACAGGTTGTTTGTGGCGCACCCAATGCCCGTGTGGGCATCAAGGTGCCACTGGCGTTGGTGGGGGCTGAACTGCCGCCGGGTGAGGACGGCAAGCCCTTCCTGATCAAGGTGGGTAAGCTGCGCGGTGTCGACAGCCACGGCATGCTGTGCTCAGCGCGCGAGTTGAAGCTCAGCGAAGACCATGGCGGACTGCTCGAGCTGGCTGTCGACGCCGTGGCGGGCCAGGACATCCGGACCCACCTGAACCTGGACGACACGCTGTTCACGCTCAAGCTCACGCCCAACCTGGCGCACTGCTTGAGCGTCTACGGCATAGCCCGTGAAGTCTCGGCCCTGACAGGCGCACCGCTGAAGACGCCGGTCATTGCCGCCGTGAAGCCTGTTAACGAAGCGCGGTTGCCCGTCACCGTCGAAGCCACGGACCTGTGTGGCCGCTTCAGTGGCCGCGTGGTGCGTGGCGTGAACCCGAAAGCCACCACCCCCGCCTGGATGGTGGAGCGTCTGGCCCGCTGCGGCCAGCGCTCGGTGAGCCCGCTGGTGGACATCTCGAATTACGTGATGTTCGAGTACAGCCGGCCTTCCCACATCTTCGATTTCGACAAGATCCACGGCGGCCTGCAGGTGCGCTGGGCCAAGCCGGGCGAGACCCTCAAGCTGCTCAACGGCAACTCCGTGGCGCTCGATGCCGAGGTGGGCGTGATCGCCGACGACCAGGCCGTTGAATCCTTGGCCGGCATCATGGGCGGCGACGCCACGGCCGTGTCCGACGACACCCGCAACATCTACATCGAAGCCGCCTTCTGGTGGCCCCAGGCCGTGGCCGGGCGCTCGCGCCGCTTCAACTTCTCGACCGACGCCGGCCACCGTTTCGAGCGCGGTGTGGACCCGCAGGGCACGGTGGAGCACATCGAGCGCATCACGCAGCTTGTGCTGAGCATCTGCGGCGGCGAAGCCGGCCCCATTGACGACCAGCAGCCGGCAATGCCCACCCGCGCGCCGGTGACGCTGCGCGTGGCCCGCGCCGCCAAGGTGATCGGTATGCCCCTCACCCAGGCGCAATGCGCAGGCGTGATGCAGCGCCTGGGTCTTCCGTTCACCGAGGGTAACGGCACCGTGACGGTGACGCCGCCGAGCTGGCGCTTCGACCTGACGCTGGAAGAAGACCTGATCGAAGAGGTGATCCGCGTGCTGGGCTACAACAGCCTGCCGGCCACGCCGCCGCAGGCACCGGTGACGGCCCGCGTGCGCTTGGAAGCCAGCCGCAGCACGTTCGCGGTGCGCCACGCCCTGGCAGCGCTGGACTACCAGGAGACCATCAACTTCAGCTTCGTGGAAGAGCGCTGGGAGCGCGAACTGGCTGGCAACGCCGACCCTATCAAAGTGCTCAATCCGATTGCCTCACCACTGGCCGTGATGCGCTCCAGCCTGGTGGGCAGCCTGGTGAACGTGCTCAAGTACAACCTGGCCCGCAAGGCGCCGCGCGTGCGCGTGTTCGAGCTGGGCCGCGTGTTCAGCCGAAATGCCAGCGTGGCTTCCACCGACCGTTCGGTGGCTGGCGTGGCCCAGCCCATGCGGGTGGCTGGCCTGGCCTTTGGGCCGGCTGTGGCCACCCAGTGGGGCCAGGCCGAGAAGGCTGTTGACTTCTTTGACCTCAAGGGCGACGTGGAAGCCTTGTTGGCGCCCGCGCAAGCCCGCTTCTTGCCTGCCGAGCACCCGGCCATGCACCCAGGTCGCTGCGCTGCAGTGCAACTGGACGGCCAAACCATTGGCCACGTGGGCGAATTGCACCCGCAATGGCGCCAGGCCTACGACCTGCCGCAGGCACCGGTGCTGTTCGAGCTCGATCTGGCTGCTGTGCAGCAGCGCGAGGTGCCGGTGGCCCAGGCGGTGGCCCGCCAGCAATCGGCGCTGCGCGACCTGGCCCTGGTGGTGTCGGAGAAAGTGGCGCATGACGCTCTGATGCAGGCATTGCAGGCCGATGCCGAGGGCCTGGTGCGCATCGCCACGCTGTTCGACATCTACAAGCCCAAGGAGGCCACGGCCGACATCCAGGCCGGCGAGCGCAGCCTGGCCGTGCGCCTGGAACTGCTGGACGATGGCGCCACGCTCACCGATGAACGCATCGACAGCGCCGTCGCCGCCGCCTTGTTGCGCGTCCAGACGACCTTTGGCGCCCGTCTGCGGGGCTGAGCGACAAAACGACAAGAGCGTGAGACAAGCCCATGAGCATGCCCAACCACAACGATTCCGCCCCGCCGCCGGCCGATACTGCAGCTTTGAGCGGTGGCGTGATGCTGCCGTCACTGGAAACGCCCACGCTGACCAAGGCCGAACTGGCCGAACTGCTGTTTGAGCGGTTGGGTCTGAACAAGCGCGAGTCCAAGGACATGGTTGAGGCCTTCTTCGACATCGTCAACGACGCTCTGGTGGCCGGTGACGACGTGAAGCTTTCTGGCTTTGGCAACTTCGCCATCCGGAGAAAGGCGCCCAGGCCGGGCCGCAACCCTCGCACCGGGGAATCGATTCCCATCAAGGCGAGAAACGTGGTCACTTTTCACGCCAGTCACAAATTGAAAGCCGTGGTTCAAGGCGACGTCCCGCCAGTGGAAGAGTTCGAGTAAAGTCTAAAGGCTCTGCCCAAGGACATTGATTTCAATGGAAGAACGGGATACCCGCCTGCCGGCCATACCGGCCAAGCGCTACTTCACCATCGGTGAGGTGAGCGAGTTGTGCGGTGTCAAACCCTATGTGCTGCGCTATTGGGAGCAAGAGTTCACGCAGCTCAAGCCCATCAAGCGCCGCGGCAATCGCCGCTACTACCAGCACCACGAAGTGCTGCTGATCCGCCGTATTCGCGACCTGCTCTACGACCAGGGCTTCACCATCAGCGGTGCGCGCAACCGGCTCTCAGATGCTGCCGCGGCCATGGCGATAGAGATGACCGTTGATGATGCCGCCAACGAGGCTGATGCCCCCCTGGCCAGTGCCGCAGCCCAAGCAAGTAGTGCACATGCAGAGCTGCGCGTGCATGTACTGCCAACCAATCCCACACCCGCGCAAGTTCGGGACGAACTTTTGGCGATACGCGAGTTGCTTGGGGCCTGAAAATGCCTTGTTCCGGTGTATACTCCTAGCTTCGTCGGGGTGTAGCGCAGCCTGGTAGCGCACTTGCATGGGGTGCAAGGGGTCGCGAGTTCGAATCCCGCCACCCCGACCAAAACAGCAAAGCCTGGTTCTCACAAGGAACCAGGCTTTTTTGCTTTTCTCCTCAATCGACCACATCCGGCGGGTTATCAAGAAGAAAGAAGTTTTCGCGCAACTGGCCGCAGAGCGTCACAGTCCGGCCGTTCAGGGCTTCCAATGCGGGCTCTTTGAAGGGGTTGCCGCCTCGCAACCGCAGCACATGGCGATCCCCTTCTGGTGTGAGCAGCACCATGCCCATGTGATCGCTCTTGGTGCCTGCCGCCAGGCGCTGACGCTCCACCCGGCCGATCAGGCGCACCTTGGCCCCGCCGCCTGCGGGAAACTCAGCGCGAGTGGAGTCGTCGGACATGGATCAGTTGGCCGTCTTCCTCGGTAGCGATCAGGGCTACCACCCTCACCACCGAATCGCCCGCATCACCGAGCAGTTTGCGGCCCTTGAGCACATGGATGTGCCGCTTGGGGCCAGAGGCGGACTGCAGCTGGAAAGCCAAGCGGTCTACCTCGTTGCCTAGACCAGTTTCGCGGGCCATGGCATTGAGGGCCACGCTCACCGATGCTGCGGCTGCCGACGTGACTTTTTTGAGCTTGGGCAGCGATTTGGCCAGGTGTTTGCCATCACGCTCCAGGCGCTCGCGGCGCAGTTGGCGCACGGTGCGATCCTTGGTGGCAGAGAAGGCCTTGCGGAAGGCGGCTGTCTTGGCCAGGGCATGGCTGCTGGGCGCCACGGGTTGGACAGATGGGTCACCCAGTAGATAAAACTGGGCCAGCGTCTTCAAGTCGAAGGGGTCGAGGTGGGTTTTGCCGGCGGCGAATTTCAGCCTTGCCTCTAGCGCGGCGCGGCCCTGGGATGCGCCCAACAGAACCTGCTGCAGGAAATACTGGCAGATCAGATCGGCCGAGCCGTTGCCTTCGCTCGGGCCGTAGGCGGTGTTGGTGCTGCCGAAGAAGCCCCATGCGCCATCCTGCAAGTAGGCGATGGGCATGGGCACTCCGCCATCGGCGTCGACCGGATCCCACAACTGGCCGCCAAAGCAGCATTCGACCGCCACCACCGTGCCTGCGGTGATCTTGCCGTTGATCCAGGGGGCGTGGTGCGAGATGGGATAGTCCTCGACACCGGTAGGCTGCCCGTAAAAGTCGACCGAAGAGTCGTTGCCATGGCAGTTGATGAAGTGCATACGGGCCGCCAACTGACCCTTGCTCCATTTGTACGAACTGGGTGGCACGGTGTTGACCTTGGCCGCCATGCCAAAGGTGTTGGCCACGCTGAGTTCGGTGGACTGATGCCAGATCTCGGCGCTGAGGCTGAAGGCGGATTCATATGCTGAGCGAGGCAGCGGCTTGGCCCGCGCGGCGGCGTTCAGAAAGCGGATGAGCAGCCTGGGTTGCTTGGCTCCGATCAGGTCTGGCAAGCGACCGACCACACGGGTTGGACCCATGAAGCGTGAAGGATCTGTGCTGTAGGGCGCTGCACAGGCGTAGGGTAGGTCGCTCGGCACGGTTTTGTCGTCGTCGCCATTGGGGCCGAATGCGGGGTTCTGCAAGGGCACGAGAGGAACGATGTCCGGCCCCCCTAGCAACATCAGATAGTGCGGCGCTTCGGCGGCGCAGAGTTTGTCAACAGCAAGCTTGACGTCGCGGCCTGTGGACTTGGTAGCGGGGACAGGCCCGCCATAGGGTGCCATGTCGGCGGCCCTGTCCAGGCACAGCAGGCGTGTGCTGATGCCCCGCTTGGCATCCGACTTGATCAGGGTGCGCACCGCCATCTCGATCTTGGTCAGCCCCGGGGAACCATATTTAGCTTGCAGCGCTGCGCCGTGGGTGAGAATGAACTTGTCGGTGGTCATGCTGGTGTCTCCCCTGGTGCGTGAGTGAACCTTCAGTCATTGTGCTGGCCTGCGCAGGTGCCGCAACCACCTGTTCGTGGGGGAGCGCGCTCAGCCGGGCTTGAGTTCGTCCACGCGCAGGCCTTCTTGCAGCAAGGCGCGGCGCAGCCATTCAGGATGCGGGCCCTGGCCGTTCCAGGTGTCGCCTGTGACAGGGTGACGGTACTTGATTGGGGGGGTCTGCGGTGCAGCGGTTTCGCACGCAGGCGGGTCTTCCAGCAAGTCCGCAACGGTGATTCCCCAGTACTCCATCAGTGCGTGGATGCGGGCAATGACGGCATTGCGCTCGCGACGCGTCAAGGGCCGGCGGGCCTCAGGCTGCGGCAGGCCAAAGACTTCGGTGGAGAAAAGGGGGAGCGCGGGAAGCGCGTCGTTCGACACGTGGCGTGCGAATTCAATTCAGAAGAACAAGGCCCATCGCCTTCACAGGGGATGGGCCCGTTGGATCAGGACTGGTTGGCCTGATCGAGTTCTTTGCAAGAGGGCGAACATACTGCCTGTGCCTTACCCAGCAGCTTGCGCGACTTGAGCTGGGCGCGGGGGCGGTGTTTGCCGCAAAGGAAACACGACATGGTGGCAGCGCCAAAGGCACCGGTCGCCGAAAACGGCGAACCCGCTACCTTGGAGCGGTACCGCAGGCCACCTGCGTCGATGGCTGTCTTGGGATCGTCCTTGGCCAGAATGAGCTCCTTGATTTCGATTATCCGGATGCGTTCGTCGCGCATCGCCAGCCCGCAGCAGCCTGGCGCGGCACAGTTGCATCAACCCTTCATTATCCCACGAAGGGAGCGGTGCCATCCTGGGTTCACGAGCACTTCGGGCTCAGGGCTTTCTCTAGGCATGGGCTGAGTGGCTGGCCGAGGGCTGACCGTTCCTGTCGACCGCTGGGAAAATTCGGCCATTGGCAGGCAGCGGTAAGCTTGTGCGATGCCCTTTGTTCCACCCACCAGCACGCCAGGCGCAGTCAGGGCTGCATCCAGACGCGCCAACTGCCACCGCTGCCATAGGCCGCAGTTGGCTTGCGTCTGTGTGTGGGCCTGCCCGGTGGACAATACCGTGCCAGTGCTGTTCTTGCAGCATCCCAGTGAAGTTGGGCACGCCAAGGGCACAGTGGATTTGCTCAGACTGAGCTTGGCACGATGCCAGGTGCATGTGGGAGAGGTCGTCCAGCCCGATGATTTGAAGTTGGGGAATCTTTCGACGGTGGCCTTGCTGTACCCCGACGCGACGGGCGGCAGCGGCTTGGTTGCCGAGCCTGCGATCTCCAGTTCGCTGAGCAGACTGCTGGTGCTGGACGGCACTTGGCGCAAAACCCACCGCATGCTGTGCAGCAACCCCTGGCTGGCGGCATTGCCCAGGGTGAGCCTGTCGCCAGCTACCGTGTCGGCGTATCGGGTACGCAGGGCCCGGCACGTTCATCAGCTGTCTACCTTGGAGGCCACATGCCTGGCCATGGGGCAGTTGGAGGGGGAGGCCTCACGCTACGCAGGTTTGCTGCAGGGCATGGAAGGCTTTGTTGCGGCAATTGCCAGCCGCATGCCTCAACGTACGGCGGCTACCGAACCCGAGCCAGCAACATTGGATTTGACGCTGCCCGGGTTGCCTGAATAGCGCACATCGCCCGAGCCGAACACGCGGGCGTTGATGGCCAGTGCGGCGTGCACGCTGGCGTTGCCGCTGCCGGCAATGCTCACCGTGACGCGCTGGGTCTGCAGTTCGGCCATGCGCAAGTCGCCCGAGCCCGCGATGCTCAGTTGGGCGTCATCGCAGCGGCCCTGGGCTGTGATGTCACCCGAGCCGGCCAGACCCACCGCCAGGGTGTGCAAGTCCAGCTCACTGAGCTTGGCATCGCCCGAGCCGCTCAACTGCAGCTCGAAACGCTCACCCTTAACGCCCTGCACCCAAACGGCGCCGCTGCCCCGCATGTCCACGGCGGCCAAGTTGTCCGTGCCCACCATGACCAGCAAGGGTTGGCGGCTGCGCATGCTGTAGCCTGGTCTCGACCTGATGACCAGCGTGTTACCTTCCACTTCGGTGCTCACCAGCGACAACAGGTTGTCATCGGCTCGCACGATGACCGAAGGTATGCCGGTTTGACTGACGCGCAAGTTGAAGGGCCCCTCAAGTCGAATGCGGCTGAAGGCGGACACGCTACGCGTGTCGTCCACGATCTTTCCAGAGCCCACCAGTGCTGGGCCTGAGCCCGACCAAGACCAATCCCAGGCCCGGACCGGTGAGGGCAGGGTGAGCAGGGCAGCGCTGAGCAAGCTGATCAGCAGCGGCACCAGGAACAAGGCTCGGCGTGGCGGCATGGTGTGGGCCTTTCTGTCAGGTGAATGAAACCTGCACCGCATCGTAGGCAGGCACTGATGGGTCGGCGTGGCTCGTGCGACGAGTTGCGCCTTGCTGGGCGCGAAACACGACCGACGGCTGACGAACGGCGCAGAACTGTCAGGGCAGTTCTGCGTCCTGCCAGTGTTCGCCCATTCGCAATTGGTAGGGGCGGAACAGCACCTTGTAGGCCATCTTGGGGCTCTCGGCGATCCAGTAGCCCAGGTAGAGGTAGGGTAGCTTGAGTTGCTTGGCCTGCTCGATCTGCCACAGCACGCCGTAGGTGCCATAGCTGGCTTTCGCCTCGGGGTCGTAAAAGGTGTAGACGGCCGACAGACCGTCGCTCAGCACATCCACGATGGATACCATACGCAAGACGCCAGGCTCGCCTTCCAAGCTCGGTTCGCGGAATTCGATCAACCGCGAATTCACGCGGCTCTGCAGCAGGAACTGGGTGTACTGGTCAATGCTGTCCTGGTCCATGCCACCACCGGCATGGCGGCCCGCCTGATAGCGCAGGTAAAGCTGGTAGTGCTCGGCCAGGAAGCCCAGGCGCAGCACTCGGGTGGTGAGCGTGGCGTGGGCGGCCCAGGCGCGGCGCTGGCTGCGGGCGGGCGCAAAACGCTGCACGGGTACACGCAGCGGATGGCAGGCATTGCAGTGGTCGCACTGCGGCCGATAGGTGAACATGCCGCTGCGCCGAAACCCCAGAGCCACCAGCGCGGAATAGGCCTCGGTGTGGATCAAGTGGCCGGGCGTGGCCACTTGCGAGCGCGCCATGCGGTCTGGCAAGTAGCTGCACGGGTAGGGCGCTGTCGCGTAGAACTGTAGCGACGTGAAAGGCAGCTCTTTGGGATGCGTCACGGGTTGGATGCGGTGTGCAGGATATGGTCCCACTGCCGGGCATCATAGGTCCAGCGCGCAGGCCCTGGCTGCCCTGCCGCATAGGCCAGATGGGCTTCAAACTGGGGGCGTGGCAGGGTTTTTGCACCCAGGCTGGCCAGGTGCGCGGTGTGCTGCTGGCAATCGATCAATTCGATGGCGTTGGCGCGGCAAAAGGCCACCAGCGCAGCGAGCGCGATCTTGGAGGCGTCGGTGCGGTGCGAGAACATCGATTCGCCAAACACCATGCGGCCCAGGTTGATCAGGTACAGGCCGCCCAAAAGTTCACCGCCGACCCAGGTTTCCACGCTGTGGGCCACACCGGCCTGGTGCAGTTGCACATAGGCGTCGATCATTTCGGGCAGGATCCAGGTGCCGCTTTGCCCCTCGCGCGGTGCATGGGCGCAGGCCTGCATCACGGTTTCGAAGGCACCGTCCATGCGCACCTCGCAGCCCGGCGTGGCGATGAAGTGGCGCAGTGTCTTGCGCAGCGAGCGCGAGAGCTTGAACTCGCTCACCCGCAGGGTCATGCGCGGGTCCGGGCTCCACCACAGCACGGGCTGGCCTTCGCTGTACCAGGGGAAGATGCCTTGTGCATAGGCCGAGCGCAGCCTGGCCACGCTCAGGCCACCACCCACGGCCAGCAGGCCCGGTGCGTCGGTGCTGTCGTCCAGCGCCAGGGCAGTGGGCGGGAAGGGTGAGTCGTCGGCCAGCCAGGGCAATTGCATGCCCGCCAGCATACTTGGCTGCGCCCAGCCCTGGCGGGGCTGGGTGCTTCAGGCGTTGGGGTCAGGCCCGCTTCAGCGCAGCGGTGTCGATGGGCAGGCTGCGGATGCGCTTGCCAGTGGCGGCAAAGATGGCGTTCACCACCGCTGGCGCAATGGGTGGCGTGCCGGGCTCGCCGATGCCGCCAGGCTTCTCCGTGCTGGGCAGTATGTGCACCTCCACCTGCGGCATCTCGTGCATGCGCAACAGCGGGTAGGTGTCGAAGTTGCCCTGTTCCACGCGACCGTCCTTGTGCGTGATGCGGCCGTACAGCGCAGCGGTGAGGCCGTAGACGATGGCGCCCTCGATCTGGCGTGCGATGGTCTGCGGGTTCACCGTCATGCCGCAGTCCACTGCCGCCACCACGCGGTGCACATGCGGCGTTCCGTCCTTGCCCACCGACACCTCGGCCACCTCGGCCACGTAGCTGCCAAAGCTCTCGGCCACAGCGATGCCGCGGTGCCGGCCCTTGGGCAGGGGCTTACCCCAGCCAGCCTTGGCGGCCGCCAGGCGCAGCACGCCTTGGAAGCGCGGGTGCTTGTCTAGCAGCGAGAGCCGGAACTGCAGCGGGTCTTGCTTGGCCGCAGCGGACATTTCGTCAATGAACGATTCGATGAAGAAGGCGTTCTGCGAATGGCCCACCGAGCGCCAAAACCAGACCTGGGGGCCGGGCTCTTGCCGGCCATAGGCCAGGCGCATGTGGGGGATGTCGTAGGGGTGGTCGGCAATGCCCTCCATGGCCATGGCGTCCACGCCGTTGTCGGGGATCTTCATGAAGCCCGAGGCAGCCATGATGGAGGGCGAGCTCACATCGGCCTTGAACAACGTGGGTTGGCCCTTGGCGTCCAGACCGGCCTCGAAGCGCGCCATTGCGGCTGGTCGGTAGTAGCCTGCGGCCATGTCGTCCTCGCGGGTGTAGATCAGCTTGACCGGGGCACCGCTGATTTTGGAGAGCAGGGTGGCGTCTATGGTGAAGTCGGGCGCGAAGCGGCGGCCGAAGCCACCGCCCAGCATCATGGTGTTGACCTTCACATTGCCCGGCGACACGGCAGCCACTTGCGACAAGATGCCCTGGTTGGGGCCCTGACTCTGGGTGCCCACCCACAACTCCACCGAATCGGGCTTGACCCAGGCGGTGCAGTTCATGGGCTCCATGCAGGCATGGGCCAGGTAGGGCACCTCGTAGGTGGCCTGCAGCTTGCGCTTGGCGGCTGCGGCGCCGGTGTTGAGGCTGCCGGTCTCCTTGGCCACGGCCGAGGCGTTGGCCACGCCCTCGCTGAGCATCTTGTGCACCTTGGCGACCGACAGGTCGGCGGCGGTGCCCAGGTCCCATTGCACCGCCAACGCGTCACGGCCCTTCTTGGCGGCCCAGTAGCCCGTGGCCAGCACCGCCACGCCCGAGGGCAGCGTGATGACGTTCCTCACGCCCTTCACCGCGCGGGCGGCGGCCTCGTTCATCGCCGTGGGTTTGGCACCTGCTGCAGGTGCGCGGGCCATCAGCGCCACCAGCATGCCGGGCAGGGTGGCGTCGATGCCGAACTTGGCACTGCCGTTGATCTTGGCGGGCGTGTCCAACCGGTTGGTGGGCTTGCCGAGGATGCGGAAGTCCTTGGCGTCTTTCAGCGCCGGTGCATCGGGCACGGGCAGGGTCGAGGCGGCGGCCACCAGATCGCCATAGCGCAGCGTCTTGCCACTGCTGTGCAGCACGCGGCCGGCTTCGGTGCGGCACTCGTTGGCCGGCACGCCCCATTGCGCAGCGGCGGCCGCAACCAGCATCTGGCGCGCAGCGGCGCCGGCCTTGCGCATCGGCTCCCAGAAGGCCCGTACCGTGGTGGAGCCGCCGGTGGCCTGCATGCCGAACAGCGGGTTGTTGTAGGCCTTGTCGGCGGGTGACTGCTCTACGCGAACGGTCTGCCAGTCGGCGTCCAGTTCTTCGGCCACCAGCATGGGTATGGCGGTGAGCACGCCCTGGCCCATCTCGACCGAGCCGCAGATCACCGTGACCGAGTTGTCGGCAGCGATGCGAAGGAAGGCATTCGGGGCAAAGCTGTCGGTGGTGGCGGCCCGGGCGTTGAGCGCCAAGGGCAGCGAGAAGCCCAGAGTCAGCGAACCGGTGGTGGTGGCTTGCAGGAAGCTGCGGCGGGTGGTGCCTGGTGCGGAGATGTGTTCCATGCTCAGGCTCCCTTGACGAGTTCGGCCGAGGCGCCCTGGATGGCGGCCTTGATCTGGTTGTAGGTGCCGCAACGGCACAGGTTGCCGCTCATGGCTTCGTTGATCTGCGCCTCCTTGGGCGCCTTGTTGCCGGCCAGCAGGGCGCAGGCGCTCATGATCTGGCCCGACTGGCAGTAGCCGCACTGCGGCACGTCCTGCTTCAGCCAGGCCTGTTGCACCACCTTGCCCACGGTCGAAGCACCGATGCCTTCGATGGTGGTGACGCGCTTGCCGGCCGCATCGGCCAGCGGCGTGGAACACGATCGCACGGGTTGGCCATCCAGGTGCACGGTGCAGGCGCCACACAGCGCCATGCCGCAGCCGAACTTGGTGCCGGTCAGGCCCAGTTCCTCTCGCAGCACCCAGAGCAAGGGGGTGTCGGTCTCGGCCTCTACGGTCACGGGTTGGCCATTGACACTGAGTGAAATCATGCGGGTCTCCTCGCGTGCTTGTTGTGAGTGGGCTGCATCATGTCGGCAACCAGCCCCATGCGCTGCGAGAGGGTTCAAAGACCGCACGCTCAGCGAGCCCGCTTTGTACGCCAACTCGGCAAGTCCTGCGCAGCTGGCAAGAAAAAGGGCCGGCATGGCCGGCCCTTCTGGGGTGCAGGCGCGGTGCGCACCTGCCGAGAGGGTGTTTTTTCCTCAGGGTGCGCTGGCGGCGCCGCTTGCCGTCGCCGGAGCAACCACCGCAGGGGCTGCCGCAGTAGTGGCTGGTGCGGCCACCACTTCAGCCGGCTTGGCGGCGCTGGCGTGGCCGGCGTCGCTGTTCGCAGCCATGGGCAGCAGCGGCACGATCAGCAGGGCCACGATGTTGATGATCTTGATCAGCGGATTCACGGCCGGGCCGGCGGTGTCCTTGTAGGGGTCGCCCACGGTGTCGCCAGTGACGGCGGCCTTGTGCGTCTCGCTGCCCTTGCCACCGAAGTGACCGTCCTCGATGTACTTCTTGGCGTTGTCCCAGGCACCACCGCCGGTGCACATCGAGATGGCCACGAACAGGCCGGTCACGATGGTGCCCATCAGCAGGCCACCCAGAGCCGCTGCGCCCAGTGTCATGCCGACGATCACGGGCACCACTACCGGCAGCAGCGAAGGAACCATCATTTCCTTGATGGCGGCCTTGGTCAGCATGTCCACGGCCACGCCGTACTCAGGCTTGGCCGTGCCTTCCATGATGCCCTTGATCTCCTTGAACTGGCGGCGCACTTCCACCACCACCGAGCCCGCAGCGCGGCCCACGGCTTCCATGGCCATGGCACCGAACAGGTAGGGGATCAGGCCGCCGATGAACAGGCCCACGATGACCTTGGGATCGCTCAGATCGAAGCTTACGTGCATGCCGCGGGCTTCGAGCGAGTGGGTGTAGTCGGCAAACAGCACCAGCGCGGCCAGACCGGCCGAGCCGATGGCATAACCCTTGGTGACGGCCTTGGTGGTATTGCCCACCGCGTCCAGCGGGTCGGTGATGTCGCGCACGCTGGCAGGCAACTCGGCCATCTCGGCAATGCCGCCGGCGTTGTCGGTGATGGGGCCATAGGCGTCCAGGGCCACCACGATGCCGGCCATGCTGAGCATAGAGGTGGCGGCGATGGCGATGCCGTACAGGCCGGCCAGGTTGTAAGACACCAGGATGGCGATGCTGACGCAAATCACCGGCCAGGCCGTGGAGCGCATGGAAACGCCCAAGCCGGCGATGATGTTGGTGCCGTGGCCAGTGGTGGAGGCTTCAGCGATGTGCTGCACCGGCTTGTACTGCGTGCCGGTGTAGTACTCGGTGATCCACACCAGGGCGGCGGTGAGCACCAGGCCCACGGCGCAGGCACCGAACAGGCGCATTTGCGTGTCGGCGCCCAGGGCGTCGTCGGGCATCATCTTGGCGGTCACGAAGTAGAAGGCGATCAGTGACAGCACGCCAGCCACTGCCAGGCCCTTGTACAGGGCTGGCATCACGTTCTTCATGCCCGGCGAGGCCTTGACGAACGAGCAGCCGATGATGGAGGCGATGATGGACACGCCGCCCAGCATCAGCGGGTACACCACCGCCGCCATCGGGGCGGCGGCCACCATCAGGGCGCCCAGCGCCATGGTGGCGATCAGCGTGACCGCGTAGGTCTCGAACAGGTCGGCGGCCATGCCGGCGCAGTCGCCCACGTTGTCGCCCACGTTGTCGGCGATCACGGCGGGGTTGCGCGGGTCATCCTCGGGGATGCCGGCTTCCACCTTGCCCACCAGGTCGGCGCCCACGTCAGCGCCCTTGGTGAAGATGCCACCACCCAGACGCGCGAAGATCGAGATCAGCGACGAGCCAAAGGCAAAGCCCAGCAGTGGCTTCAGCGTGGCCGACAGCGCCTGGCCAGGAGCAGCCGCATTGTTCAGCACCATGAAGAAGATGCCCACGCCTAGCAGACCCAGGCCCACCACCAGCATGCCGGTGATGGCACCGCCCTTGAAGGCTACGTCCAGCGCCGGGCCTATGCCCTTGGTGGCGGCCTGTGCGGTGCGCACATTGGCCCGCACCGACACGTTCATGCCGATGAAGCCGCAGGCGCCCGAGAGGAAAGCGCCCAGAACGAATCCCATGGCAGTTGTGCCATCAAGTTGCCAGCCAATCAGGATGGCCAGCACCACGCCCACGATGGCGATGGTGCGGTATTGCCGCGCCAGGTAAGCCGCAGCGCCTTGTTGAATGGCCCCCGCGATTTCCTGCATGCGTGCATTGCCTGCATCTTGGTTCAGGATCCAGCTTCGTTGCACGAAGCCATAGACGACGGCCAATGCGCCGCAAACCAGCGCCACATACAGCGCCATATTGGTGGAAATCAAGGTTTCTCCTTCCGCTCACAGACCCATTTATTCGAGCTGCGCCCAGGTTGTCTGGCCCCGCAAGGAGGCTGTCCCGGGTCGCGCGGCCATGCTAAATGATGCACAGCAGCATCGGCATGGTGTTTTCCTGCGGTGCGTCAAGGACTTGTCGCTGTCAGGGCGTGGCAAGGGCGGGCCGTAAAATCGGGGTTTTCCCGTCGTTCACCCGACCAACCTTTTCACCGAGACAAACATGAGCCTGCACAACGTACCAACCGGCGCCAAGGCACCCGAAGAGTTCAACGTCATCATCGAGATCCCGATGAACGCCGACCCGATCAAGTACGAGGTGGACAAGGCCAGCGGCGCGATGTTCGTTGACCGTTTCATGACCACGGCCATGCACTACCCCTGCAACTACGGCTACATCCCCGACACCCTGTCGGACGATGGCGACCCGGTGGATGTGCTGGTGATCACGCCTTACGCACTTACCCCGGGCGTCGTGGTGACCTGCCGCCCCATCGGCGTGCTGAAGATGGAAGACGAAGCCGGCATGGATGCCAAGCTGCTGGCGGTGCCCATCACCAAGGTCTGCCCGATCTACTCGCACTGGGACAAGCCCGAGCACATCAACCAGATGCGCCTGAAGGCCATCCAGCACTTCTTCGAGCACTACAAGGACCTCGAGGCCGGCAAGTGGGTCAAGGTCACGGGTTGGGAAGGCCCGGAATCTGCCAAGCAGGAAGTGCTCGACGGCATTGCCAACTACGCCAAGTCGCAGAAGGCCTGACGTGGCACACCCGGCTGCGGTGTCCCGCAGCCGCCCTCCGTGAGGGGGCTCAGGCCGCTTGAGAGCGGCCCGGCGCTGGCCTGAGCCCGCCCTTCAGACCTGATCGGAGCGAAACGGGCTGTGCTCGTTCAGCTCCGATACATAGGCGCTGATGCCCGCGCCTTCGCGGGCCAGGAAGTCTTCCACCGCCCGCGAAAATTCAGGGTGGGCCAGCCAGTGTGCTGAGGTGGTGGCCACCGGCATCAGGCCCCGCGCCATCTTGTGCTCGCCCTGGGCACCACCTTCAAAGCGCTCGAAGCCTTGCGCAATGCACCAGTCCAGCGGCTGGTAGTAGCAGGCTTCGAAGTGCAGGCAGTCGATTTCCTGTGTGGCGCCCCAGTAGCGGCCCCAGGCCACCCGCTGCGAGCGGTCGATGGCCAGCAGGGACGAGGCCACCGACTCGCCGCCACGCATGGCGATGAACAGCAGCCAATGCTGCGGCATGTTTTGGGCCATGCGGCGAAAGAAGTCGCGTGTGAGGTAAGGCTCGCCGCCATGCGCGCGGTAAGTGAGGGTGTAGCAGTGGTGGAAGAAATCCCATTGCGCCTCGGTGATGGCCTGGCCTTCCACCACCTCAAAGCTCACGCCCGCATCGCGCACCTTGCGGCGCTCCTGCTGGATCTTCTTGCGCTTGTCGCGTTGCAGGCTGGCCAGGAAGTCGCTCAGGTCGGCGTAGGGCGTGCCAGCCCGTTGCGTCCAGTGGAACTGCACGCCGGTGCGCAGCAGCCATCCCTCAGCCCGGGCAGCGGCCACATCGGCATCATCCAAGAACAGCGCATGCACCGATGACAGTCCTTGCTGGTCCGCCAGTTGTTGCAGGCCCCGCGCCAGAGCCTGCCGGGCGTACGCGTCGCGGGCCAGCCAACGGCTGCCGGGCACGGGTGTGAACGGCACCGCGCTGAGCAGCTTGGGGTAGTAGGCCAGGCCATGGCGGGCATAGGCGTCGGCCCAGGCCCAGTCGAACACGTACTCGCCGCGCGAGTGGGTCTTGAGGTAGCCTGGCGCCACCGCCGCCAAGGCGTTGCCGCAGCAAAGCGCCATGAACTGTGGCGTCCAACCGGTGGCTGGCGTGGCGCTGCCGGATTCGTGCAGTGCCAGCAGGTATTCATGCTTCAAGAAAGGCGTGGGCTGGGGGGCCAAGGCCAGCAAAGCGTTCCATTCGACAGCGTCCAAACGGGCAGGGTGGTCATGCACCTCAAGGCGATAATCTGCGGCTTCTTCGCCTCTGTCAGCCGCCATGTCCCGCCCCACTCCCGTTCAGGTTGCGCTCATCCAGATCAATGCAACCGTGGGTGATCTGCCTGGCAACGCCCGCTTGCTGGCTGATGCGGCCCGAGCCGCCTACGGCAACGGCGCCCGTGTGGCGCTGGCGCCCGAGCTGAGCCTGACCGGCTATCCTCCTGAAGACCTGCTGCTGCGCCCGGCCTTCATGCGGGCCTGCGAGCGTGAATTGGCGGTACTGGCGGCCACGTTGTCGGATTGCGAGGGGCTGCATCTGGTAGTGGGGCATCCGAAATCGTGGGAGGGGGCGACCGATCTTAGGTCGAAGTCCTTGTCCCTGCCCAGGCGTTTCAATGCCGCCTCGGTGCTGGCCGGCGGCCGTGTCTTGGCCACCTATTGCAAGCGCGAACTGCCCAATTACCAGGTGTTTGACGAGCGCCGCTATTTCGCTTCTGGCCGCGACGCAGGACAGGGCCCCGTGGTGTTCGAAGCTGCCGGCCTGCGCTTCGGCCTGCTGATTTGCGAAGACGCCTGGTTCGACGAGCCTGCCCAGACTGCCAAGGCCGCTGGTGCCCAGGTGCTGTGCGTGCTGAATGCCTCGCCCTTCCACGTCGACAAGCACGGTGAACGCGAAGCCCGCATGGCCGACCGTGCCCGCGCACTGGGCCTGCCACTGCTGTATTCGCACCTGGTGGGCGGGCAGGACGAAGTCGTGTTCGACGGGGCCTCTTTCGCGGTGGACGCCTCGGGTGTTGTCCAGGCGCGGGCCCCCAGCTTTGAGCCCGCGACCTTGACCGTGAATGTATCGGTCGATGGCCGCGTGCAGGGCGATGTGGCACCTGTTCCCGAGATGGAAGCCCAGGTCTGGCAAGCCCTGGTGATGGGCGTGCGCGACTACCTTGGCAAGAACGGCTTTCCCGGCGCCATCATTGGCCTGTCGGGCGGTGTGGATTCGGCCCTGGTGCTGGCCGTGGCGGTGGACGCACTGGGGGCCGACAAGGTGCGCACCGTGATGATGCCCTCGCCCTACACGGCCGATATCTCGTGGCTGGATGCGCGCGAAATGGCCGAGCGCGTGGGTGTGCGCTATGACGAGATTGACATCACCCCGATGTTCGACGCCTTCCGTGGTGCGCTGGCCGAGCAATTCAAAGGCCTGGCGGAAGACACCACCGAGGAAAATATCCAGGCCCGAGTACGTGGCACCTTGCTGATGGCCTTGTCGAACAAGACCGGCGCCATCGTGCTCACCACAGGTAACAAGAGTGAGATGGCCACCGGCTACTGCACGCTGTATGGCGACATGGCCGGTGGCTTCGCGGTCATCAAGGACGTGGCCAAGACCCTGGTGTATCGCCTGTGCGAATGGAAGAACCGCCAGCCCAATGTGCTGGCTGATGGTTCCGTGGGGCCTGTTATCCCCGAACGCATCATCACCCGGCCGCCTTCAGCCGAGTTGCGGCCCGACCAGAAGGATCAGGACAGCCTGCCACCCTACGAGGTGCTGGACGCCATCCTGGCGATGTACATGGAGGAAGACTGCGGCATCGACGAGATCGTGGCCGCGGGCTACCAGCGGGCCGACGTGGAGCGGGTCACGCGCCTCATCAAGATCAACGAATACAAGCGCCGCCAATCGCCCGTGGGCATCCGAATCACCCACCGGGCGTTCGGACGTGATTGGCGTTACCCAATCACTTCGAAGTTCCGTGCTTAAATTCGACCATTCCCCGTTTTCCACCTGACCCCTCGGAGTGCGCCATGAAGCAGATCACCGCCATCATCAAACCTTTCAAGCTTGAAGAAGTCCGCGAAGGTTTGGCCGAGGTGGGTGTCTCCGGCCTCACCGTCACCGAGGTCAAGGGTTTTGGCCGCCAGAAAGGCCATACCGAGTTGTACCGAGGCGCCGAGTATGTGGTCGACTTCCTGCCCAAGGTGAAGGTGGAAGTGGTGGTGAAGGATGGTGATGTGGAGCGCGCGATCGAGGCCATCGTCAAGGCTGCCAAGACCGGCAAGATCGGCGATGGCAAGATCTTCGTGACGCCAGTGGAGCAGGTGGTGCGCATCCGCACTGGCGAGACCGACGAATCGGCGGTCTGAGGGTGCTCAGATGCGGCGGTAGTTGTCGGGGCCTGTCGCCAACTGGCTGCGGGCTGTGAGTTCATCCAGCAACTGCAGCGGATCGGCGTTCACCGCGAGCATGGCCATCTGGTCAGCGTCCATGAAACCGTCGTCGCATCCACGCTTCAGGAACGCCAGCAATGGGTCGTAGTAGCCCATAGTGTTGAGCAGACCCATGGGCTGGTCGTGGTAGCCAATGTGCCGCCAGGTCCAGACTTCAAAGATTTCTTCCAGCGTGCCGATGCCACCCGGCATCGCCATGAAGGCATGGGCCTTCTCTGCCATCAACTGCTTGCGCTCGTGCATGGTGCGCACCACATGCAGTTCGGTCAGATGGTGGTGCCCCACTTCTTTTTGCAGCAGCAGTTCGGGAATGACGCCCACCACCTGCCCGCCTGCGGCTAACGTGGCATCGGCCACTTCGCCCATCAGGCCCACGTTGCCGCCGCCGTAGACCAGTCGCCAGCCGCGCTCGCCGATGGCTTGACCCACCTGGCGGGCAGCCTCGGTATAGGCCGTTTGGGCGCCGTGGCGGGAGCCGCAATAGACACAGACCGAGAACGGCGTTGTCGCTTCCAAGTGCACCTCAGCGTTTGGTCTTGACGGGTTGCCAATGGATCAACTGTGTTCCGCACATGGCATCGTGCAGCGACCGCTTGCCCGGCAGGAAGTTGGCGCTCCAGTTGTAGGCCACGATGTAGGCCAGTCCTGCGGCCAGGGCGCCCCACAGCGTCTGCCGCGACAGGCCCATAGCCCAAGGCAAGGCCAGCGCAGGCGCCACATAGAGCAAGCCAGACACCACGAACCGCGCCGCGCCGCGCGCCAAGCTGGGCGACTGACCATTCAGATCTACCACCCGGATGTGCCAGGTGCGCATCGGCAAGGTTTGGCCGCCTCGGTGCCACTGGCCTACAAAGTACGCTGCCAGTACTACGCCCAAGGCCAAGATCAGTCCCGTGCGGCCTACCATAGCGTTGACTTGGGCGGTGCTGATGCTGTAAACCAGCGTCGCCGCGAACAGCACACCGAAAAGCAGCATGGCCTCATAGGCCAGGCAAGCCAATCTCCGGCGAATTGATGGGGGTGGATTGAGTTCGGCAGGCGAGGAGCCAGCCGCCGCGCCGCCGCTCAACGGGGCACCGCAGGAGCCGATGCCGCCGAAACGGCGGACCTCACCGCAACGGTGCCAGGGTTCTTGGGCAACAGGGTGCTGCGATCAACCATGCTGGGCCCAGCATCTATCTTGGGTTTGCCTGTTTGCAGGTGCGAGGGCGGGCGCGCAGGCGTTGCCACCAAGCTGGTGGTGGCACCTGGGCCAGTTTGCACCATGGCCGGTGCAACCGCCTTGGGGGCTGTGGTGCCGCGATTAGCGGGGCCTACGATGTTGGACTTGGGTGCCTGCGCGTCGAGGGGCGCACCTTGCAGCAATTGGGGCGCTCGTGTGCTGTTAGCGCTGGCCTTGGGAAAAGGGGGGCGAGCAGCGCGGGCTGCCAAGGCATCCTTGCTCTCCTTGGGCAGGGCCTTGTAGGCTTCCCACTGCTCGCGCCGCACTTCGTGAGACAAGCGCCGCGCTTCCTGAAAATTTGTTCGAGCCTGGCCACGCTGTTCGGGAGAGAGACGAGCCCATTCAGTCATGCGCTGTTGCAGTAGCAACTGACGCTCTGCAGGCAATCCCGGATAGCGGACGGCGACCTCAAGCCATTTCGCCTTACTGTTTGGTGGCAACTGCTGCCACTCTTTCGCCAAGGGGGCCAAAGCCCGCTGTTGGGTGGGAGAAAGGCTTTCCCAAGTTGGGCCGCCCGGCGCACTGGTTGCGCCTGAGGCCACCGTCATGACGCCCCCGAGCAGCAGAGACAGCAGCATCCATTTTGAAAACTGCTTCAAGTCGAACAAATAGACCTTGGGTGCAGATCGCACGTTGTCACTCTCGTGGATTGTTCAGAAACTCGACAAAACCTGGATCGCTGTAGGCATCGGGCGGCAGGTCATCAGCCAACAGCGCCGAATCCACGTCAGCGACGGCATTGATTTGGGCGCGGTCATGCCATTGATCAATCAGCACCAACCCAACCACCAAGGTCACCAAAGGCATCACCGAGGCCAAGCGCGTCCACCACATCGGGTGCCCACCCAGCACGGCCGTGCCTGAGGCGGAAACGCCCACCACTTGGGTTGCCGCCGAGCCCACGCCAGCGGTGGCACGGCGGCTCATGCGGGCGCGCTCCAGGGCTTGCTCACGCGCGACACGAAGCCGCTCGGATATGTCGTGCCCGGTGGCTTCACCTTGTCGATTGAGAGCCGACGCGATGCGCAGGCCAAATCGGGCCTCCATGCCCATCATGGCTTCAGCGGTGTAGTTGTTGGCAAGTTTCATGGCGCGATTCCCTTGGCTTTGAGCGACTTCGCCAGCGCATGAACTGCCCGAGAGCAATGTGTCTTCACGCTGCCTTCCGAGCAACCCATCACAGCGGCTGTCTCAGCGACATCCAGTTCCTCCCAGTAACGCAACAGAAACGCTTCCCGTTGACGCCCGGGCAACTGAGCTACTTGTCCTTCAATGAGAAGCAACATCTGTTCCCGCCCGTAAGTGTCAGCAGCGCTCTCGGCGCCCAGTGCGCCATCCCTGGTTTCCAGTGACTCCAGCAGGTCAAAGTCGCCGTCTTCGTCCGAGCCTTCGAAGTCGGACATGTTCTGCATGACCGCGTTGCGAACTTTGCGCCGCCGGAACCAGTCCATGGTGGCGTTGGACATGATGCGCTGGAACAACAGCGGCAATTCGGCGGCGGGCCGATCTGCGTATTTCTCTGCCAGGCGAATCATGGAATCCTGAACGATGTCCAATGCGGCGTCCTCATCTCGCACCGTGTAGACGGTGCGTTTGAAGGCGCGCTTTTCAACGCTCTTGAGAAAATCGGAGAGTTCTTTGTCGGTGGCCAATGTACAGGCAGCCCACACGGGGCCGTCGGAAGACGCCGGAATTATGGCATCCGGTCAGCATGCACCGGCCTGGGGTTCGCGAGGATGCAATAATGCTGCTTCGCACCAATTCGCGAATTGATCTCAGGCCGCCCCGACCGCGGGTGATGGCAGTTGTTGATATCACAGGTCTCGATTCCGCCTCACGAGGGCGTGCGTAGAGGCACCGAAGGTTTTTCGTTAGAGAAATTCACAGAGGTTCGAAAAAAAATGGACACGTCTACCGCGGAAGCCAAGCGCGCCGCAGCGGCACAGCCGCAAATCCCCCTCGCCCAACTGACCCAGGAACCCAATGGCTCCGAGATTCTCGTGCGCTGCCTGCAGGCCGAGAATGTCAAGTACATCTGGGGTTACCCCGGCGGCTCGGTGCTCTACATCTACGACGCCCTGTACAAGCAGGAGACCATCCAGCACGTGCTGGTGCGCCATGAGCAGGCGGCGGTGCATGCCGCCGATGGCTATGCCCGCGCCACGGGTGATGTCGGTGTGGCCCTGGTCACCTCCGGCCCGGGCGTGACGAATGCCGTGACCGGTATTGCCACCGCGTACATGGACTCGATCCCGATGGTGATTATCACCGGGCAGGTTCCCACGCCGGCCATCGGTCTGGATGCCTTCCAAGAGTGTGACACTGTGGGCATCACGCGCCCGGTGGTCAAGCACAACTTCCTGGTCAAGGACGTGCGCGATTTGGCGCTGACCCTGAAGAAGGCCTTCCACATAGCACGCACAGGTCGCCCCGGCCCGGTGGTGGTGGACATCCCCAAGGATGTCTCGCTGATGACCGCGCCGTTTCAATATCCCGACCATTTGGAAATGCGCTCGTACAACCCGGTGCGCAAGGGTCATGGCGGTCAGATCCGCAAGGCCGTGCAGTTGTTGCTGAGCGCCAAACGTCCCTACATCTACACCGGTGGCGGTGTGATCCTGGGCAATGCCTCGGCTGAACTGCGTGAGTTGTGCGACCTGCTGGGCTACCCGGTCACCAACACGTTGATGGGACTGGGTGCCACACCGGCGTCCGACCCCAAGTTCCTGGGCATGCTGGGCATGCACGGCACCTACGAAGCCAATATGACGATGCAGAACTGCGACGTCCTGCTGGCTGTCGGCGCTCGATTTGACGACCGCGTCATCGGCAACCCCAAGCACTTCGCCTCGGTGGAGCGCAAGATCGTCCACATCGACATCGACCCATCGTCGATCTCCAAGCGCGTCAAGGTCGACATCCCTATCGTGGGTGATGTGAAGGATGTGCTGCAAGAGCTGATCGTGCAGGTGCGCGAATCGCAGCAGCGCGCCGATGCTGCCAGCCTGTCGGCCTGGTGGAACCAGATCAACGAATGGCGCAAGCGTGACTGCCTGAAGTTCAAGACCAGCCCTGACGTGATCAAGCCCCAACAGGTGGTGCAGGCGCTGTGGGAAATGACCCGCGGCACCGACAGCTACATCACATCCGACGTGGGACAGCACCAGATGTGGGCCGCGCAGTACTACCGCTTTGAAGAGCCGCGCCGCTGGATCAACTCTGGCGGCCTGGGCACCATGGGCGTGGGCCTGCCCTATGCCATGGGCATCAAGCTGGCCAAGCCCGAGTCGGATGTGTTCTGCATCACCGGCGAAGGCTCGATCCAGATGTGCATCCAGGAGCTTTCCACCTGCCAGCAGTACAAGACGCCGGTGAAGATCATTTCGTTGAACAACCGCTACCTGGGCATGGTGCGGCAGTGGCAGGAACTGATCTACGAAGGCCGCTACGCCCACAGCTACATGGACGCGCTGCCCGACTTCGTCAAGCTGGCCGAGGCCTATGGCCACATCGGCCTCAAGATCGAGAGGCCTTCGGAAATCGAGCCGGCCCTGAAGGAACTCATCCGCCTGAAAGACCGCACGGTCTTCCTGGACGTGCGCACCGACCCGACCGAGAACGTCTGGCCCATGGTGCAGGCGGGTGCCGGCATCACCGACATGCTGTTGGGGTCAGAGGACCTGTGAGCGCCTGAGTGGCGGGGCAGGGCGCTGGTAACCGCCGTCGCCTGGAAACCGCCACGCAAGACGCACAACAACCTCGACCATTCGACCAATCTGATTCAAAGGGCGTGGCCAGGCGCCAGCGGTTACCGCCGTTGGCTTGAAGAGCGCGCCAGGAGAACGACATGAAACACATCATCGCGGTGCTGCTCGAAAACGAGCCAGGTGCCCTCTCACGTGTGGTGGCCCTTTTCTCGGCCCGCGGCTACAACATCGAAAGCCTGACGGTGGCCCCCACCGAAGACCCCTCGCTGTCGCGTATGACCATCACCACCACCGGCTCGGACGAGGTGATCGAGCAGATCACCAAGCACCTGAACCGGCTGGTGGATGTGGTCAAGGTGGTGGACCTGACCGAAGGCCAGTACACCGAGCGCGAGCTCATGCTCATCAAGGTGCGCGCCGTGGGCAAGGAGCGCGAGGAGATGAAGCGCATGGCGGACATCTTCCGCGGCCGCATCATCGACGTGACCGAGAAGAGCTACACCATAGAACTCACTGGCGATGCGGGCAAGCTCGATGCCTTCATCGAGGGCATCGACCGCACCGCCATTCTTGAAACCGTGCGCACCGGCTCCAGCGGGATCGGGCGCGGCGAGCGCATTTTGCGTGTCTGATGGTCTTCCATCACAATCCCCATCCCGCCTGAACCCCTGAACTCACTGCTAGAGAGAAATCCCATGAAGGTCTACTACGACAAGGACGCCGACCTCTCCCTCATCAAGGGCAAGAACGTCACCATCATCGGCTATGGCTCGCAAGGCCATGCCCACGCACAGAACCTGAACGAATCGGGTGTCAAGGTGACGGTGGGTCTGCGCAAGGGCGGAGCCTCCTGGTCCAAGGCCGAAGGCGCTGGCCTGAAGGTGGCCGAGATCGCCGACGCGGTCAAGGCCGCCGACGTGGTCATGATCCTGCTGCCCGACGAGCAGATCGCCGACGTGTACCGCAACGAGGTCGAGCCCAACATCAAGGCCGGCGCCTCGCTGGTCTTTGCCCACGGCTTCAACGTTCACTACGGCCAGGTGCAGCCGCGTGCCGACCTGGACGTGTGGATGGTGGCCCCCAAGGCCCCGGGCCACACCGTGCGCAACACCTACCGCCAGGGTGGCGGCGTGCCGCACCTGATCGCCGTGTTCCAGGACAAGACCGGCAAGGCCCGTGATCTGGCCCTGAGCTACGCCACTGCCAATGGCGGCGGCAAGGCCGGCATCATCGAGACCTCGTTTCGCGAAGAAACTGAAACCGACCTGTTTGGTGAGCAGGCCGTGCTGTGCGGTGGCGCCGTCGAACTGATCAAGGCTGGTTTTGAGACGCTGACCGAAGCCGGTTACGCGCCCGAGATGGCCTACTTCGAGTGCCTGCACGAGCTCAAGCTCATCGTGGACCTGATCTACGAAGGCGGCATCGCCAACATGAACTACTCGATCTCGAACAACGCCGAGTACGGCGAATACGTCACCGGCCCGCGCGTCGTGACGGCCGAGACCAAGAAGGCCATGCAGCAGTGCCTGAAGGACATCCAGACTGGCGAGTACGCCAAGTCCTTCATCCTGGAGAACAAGGCTGGTGCCCCCACGCTAATCTCGCGTCGCCGCCTGACCGAAGAGCACCAGATCGAGATCGTGGGCGCCAAGCTGCGCGACATGATGCCCTGGATCAAGGCCAATAAGCTGGTCGACAAGAGCCGCAACTGACCCGCGCTTTCCGTTGCGCAAGGGCCGCCTTCGGGCGGCCTTTTCCATTGAGGCCCTGATGTATCCTCCCGCCTCATGAACACTCCAGAACCCGAGTTCGACGACGACGATGCCGAGGTGACGCTGACACCGCGCAAGCGCCGCAAGGGCATCTACATCCTGCCGAACCTGTTCACCTTGGGTGCATTGTTCGGTGGTTTTTACGCCATTGTGATGGCCATGAACGGGCGTTTCGAGAATGCCTGCATCGGCATCTTCTGTGCGGCCGTGCTCGACAGCCTGGACGGCCGCGTGGCGCGCATGACTAACACGCAAAGTGCCTTTGGCGAGCAGATGGACAGTCTGTCGGACATGGTCAGCTTTGGCGCGGCGCCAGGGCTCATCGTGTATGAATGGGCGCTCAAGGGCCTGGGCAAGGCGGGCTGGATAGCGGCCTTTGTCTACTGCGCCTGCGCAGCATTGCGCCTGGCGCGGTTCAACACCAACATCGGCATCGTCGACAAGCGCTTCTTCCAGGGGCTGCCCAGCCCGGCTGCTGCGGCACTGGTGATCGGCTACATCTGGGTGATGGACGACGCTGGCTACCGGGCCGTGTCCACGCTGTCGGTGTGGCCTTGGATCACCTTCGCCGTGACTTTGTACGCGGGTCTGACCATGGTGACCAACGTGCCCTTCTGGAGCTTCAAGGATGTGAGCATGAAGCGCAGCGTGCCCTTCATCGTGATCGTGGCCATCGCACTGGGCATTGCCATCGTCACCATCCATCCGCCCATCGTGTTGTTCGCGGTGTTCTGTGTCTACGGCCTCTCCGGCTACGTCGTGTATGGGTGGCGCAAGTCCAAGGGCAAGCCGGTGAGCGTGATCGCCACCTCGACCGACGAGCCCGACGAGCGCGGACTGCACTGAGCGGTGGAGGCTGGCTTTGGCGTGCTATATTCAAATCATGTTTTCGATCCGCACCACCTCGCTGCTGCTAGCACTCCTAGGCCAAGCCTGGGCGCGCTGATCGACCACATCAAGACCAAACCGGTTTCTCCCGATCAACGGCCCGCACTGCGCACGCAGCGGGCCGTTTTGTTTTTCTAGCCGTCAATCGAAAGACCACCATGTCCGACAAGCTGATCATTTTTGACACCACCTTGCGCGATGGCGAACAGTCGCCCGGCGCATCCATGACGCGCGACGAGAAACTGCGCATCGCGCGCCAACTGGAGCGCCTGAAGGTGGACGTGATCGAGGCGGGTTTCGCGGCTTCTTCGAATGGTGACTTCGAGTGCATCAAGGCCATCGCGCAGGCTATCAAGGACAGCACGGTGTGTTCACTGGCCCGTGCCAATGACCGCGACATCTCTCGGGCAGCCGAGGCGCTGCAGGGTGGCGCGTCCACCCGCATTCATTTGTTCCTCGCCACCAGCCCGCTGCACATGGAGAAGAAGCTGCGCATGACGCCAGAACAGGTGTTTGAGCAGTCCAAGTTGGCCACACGCTTCGCCCGCAATCTGTCGGGTGATGTGGAGTTCTCGGCGGAGGACGGCTACCGGTCTGACCCAGACTTCTTGTGCCGCGTGATCGAGACCGTGATCAACCAGGGTGCCACTACGATCAACATCCCCGACACCGTGGGCTATGCCATCCCCGAGCTCTATGGCAACTTCATTCGCCAGTTGCGCGAGCGCGTGCCGAACTCCGACAAGGCCATCTGGTCGGTGCACTGCCACAACGACCTGGGCATGGCTGTGGCCAACTCGCTGGCCGGCGTGACCATAGGCGGCGCGCGCCAGGTCGAATGCACCATCAACGGTCTGGGTGAGCGTGCTGGCAATTGCTCGCTGGAAGAAGTCGTGATGGCGGTGCGCACCCGTCGCGACTACTTCAATCTGGATGTGGGCGTGGATGCGTCGCAGATCGTGCCGGCATCGCGCATGGTCAGCCAGACCACGGGCTTCGTGGTGCAGCCCAACAAGGCGGTGGTGGGGGCCAACGCCTTCGCGCATGCCTCGGGCATTCACCAGGATGGCGTGCTTAAGGCGCGCGACACCTACGAGATCATGCGAGCCGAAGATGTGGGCTGGGCCGCCAACAAGATCGTGCTGGGCAAGCTCTCGGGCCGCAATGCCTTCAAGCAGCGCTTGCAAGAGCTGGGTGTGGCCCTGGACTCGGAGGCCGAGATCAATGCCGCTTTCGCACGTTTCAAGGATTTGGCGGACCGCAAGAGTGAAATCTTCGACGAGGACATCATCGCCCTTGTGGGCGACGAAAGCGTCACGGCCGAGCAGGAGCACTATCGCCTGGTGTCTCTGAACCAGCACTCGGAGACTGGCGAGCGACCGCAGGCACAGGTGACTTTCGCGATCGGCGGCAAGGAGGTGTCCAGCCAGAGTGAAGGCAATGGCCCGGTGGACGCCAGTCTGAAAGCCATCGAAGCGCACGTGCAAAGTGGCGCCGAAATGCTGCTGTATTCCGTCAATGCCATCACCTCGGGCAGCACAGAATCTCAGGGTGAGGTCACTTTCCGTCTGCAACTGGGCGGGCGCGTCGTCAACGGTGTGGGGTCCGACCCTGACATCGTGGTGGCGTCCGCCAAGGCCTACTTGGCGGCCTTGAACAAGCTGCACAGCAACGTGGACAGGGTCGCCGCGCAAGGTTGAACCCTGCCATTTCAGCAGTTTGTTTGCAAACGTGACGTGACTTTAGCCTCTCTTGAATTTCGAGTGGGTAGTCTTGCGTCATGTTGAGCACCGAATTGAAGGACAGAGATGACGGCCAAGCTGTTTGAATCGGCGTTGGGGATTGCTGCGCCGTGGTCGGTGACGGCGGTGGAGTTCAACGAGGCGGGCAAGGTGCTGACGGTGCTGGTCGACTTCAAGCCTGGCAGTCGCTTCGCGATCTCGGGCCATGAAGGTGCGCATCCGGTGCATGACACCGTGACCAAGACCTACCGGCACCTGAACTTCTTCCAGCATGAGTGCCACCTGCAGGTGCGCACGCCGCGAGTGACGCTGCCCAACGGCTCGGTGCGCCTGGTGGAGCCTGACTTCGCTGGCCGTCTGTCGGGCTTCACGCTGCTGTTTGAGGCGCTGATCCTGATGCTGGCGCAGCAGATGCCGTTCGCGGCCGTGGCACGCATCGTGGGCGAGTCGGCCCACCGCGTGATGGCGGTTTGCGAGCGCTATGTGCACATCGCACTCGGCCTGGCCGACTTCAGCGAGGTCAAGGCATTGGCCATCGACGAGACATCGCGTGCTCGCGGCCACGACTACGTCACCCTGGCCGCTGACGCGATCAAGCGTCGGGTGCTGTTCGTCACCGAAGGGCGCGACGCCAAGACCATCAAGGCGCTGGCTGACGATCTCCAAGCCCATGGCTGCGAGCCCGGAGCAGATCACCTCGGTGAGCATCGACATGTCCCCAGCGTTCATCAAAGGCGTGAGCGAGGAACTGCCCAACGCCCGCATCACCTTCGACAAATTCCACGTCGTCTGGCATGCCAGCACTGCCGTGGACAAGATGCGCCGCATCGAGCAGCGCACCGACAAGTCCCTCAAGGGCATGCGCTGGTCGCTGCTCAAGGATCGCTCCAGCCTGAGGCCCGAGGCCGCCGCCGACCTCGATGCCCTGATCGCCAAGCTGACGACCGTGCGCACCGCCCGCGCTTGGGCTTACAAGGAGCAACTACGCGAGATCCTCGAGCGCAAGCAGATCAATGTCGTGCGCGCCATGCTCCAACACTGGTGCACCTGCGTCATGCGCTCCAAGGTCGAACCGATGAAGGAGGTCGCCGCGCTCGTGCGCCGCCACCTTGAGGGCATCGTCGCCTGGGCGCAGACCCGCCAGACCAACGGCTTCCTCGAAGCCATCAACGGCCTGTTCCAGGCCGCCAAGCGCCGCGCCCGAGGCTTCACTCGCCTGTCCACCATCAAGACCGTCATCTTCCTGATCGCCGGCAAGCTCGACTTCCAGGCCATCAACCCTCATGCCCGGCAACCCACTTGAAATTCAACAGAGCCGACTTTAGGAAAGACGCGCAAGTTTTTGATCTTGCGTGTCTTTTTCGTTTCACTTAGACTCCGCCTCAGTCGTTTTCGGAAGTTGGTGTCACCCTCAATGAACAATTCACGTCGTCGGAAGTCGTTGGATTGGTTGCTCTGTGCCGCCTTGTTGTTGCTCGGATCGGTCCCCGCCGAAGCCGCACGCACGGTGGCCAAGTCCACCGCAGCCGCCAAGGCTGCAAATGCCGGCAAGGTTGCCCGTGGGGGCAAGCAAGTTGCCGCCAGGCCCACTTCCAAGGGCTTTTCGGCGCGCCAAGCTCGCAGCACCCGTGTTGCAGCCCGTCGCTCGGTGGTGCATTTGGCTGAGTCCGCCAAGCCTTCCTTTGGCCAGATCTATGGCCTGCACACCACCGAGGATCCGCTGGATCTGAAGTCCAGCGTGGCTTTTGTGCTGGACCAGGATACCAACGAGGTCTTGCTCAACAAGAACGCTGGCGCGGTGCTGCCCATCGCGTCCATCACCAAGTTGATGACGGCCGTGGTGGTGAATGACGCCCGCTTGCCATTGGACGAAACACTGACGATCACACAGGACGATGTGGATACGGAAAAGGGCAGCCGGTCGCGCCTGACGGTGGGCACTCAGCTGTCGCGTGGCGAGATGCTGCACCTGGCCCTGATGTCGTCCGAGAACCGCGCCGCAAGTTCGTTGGGCCGCCACTACCCTGGTGGCTTGAGCGCCTTTGTGACGGCCATGAACGCCAAGGCCAGTTCGCTGGGAATGTCGGACACGCGCTATGTGGAGCCGACAGGTCTGTCCAGCCAGAACCAATCCAGCGCTCAGGACTTGGCCACGCTGGTGAAGGCCGCGTACAAGGTAACCCTGATCCGTGAGCTTTCAACTTCACCGGAGTACCAGGTGGCTGTGGGTTCACGCCAGTTGCAGTTTCACACCACGAACCGGCTGGTCAAGAACCCCGAGTGGGACATCGGTTTGCAGAAAACGGGCTACATCACCGAAGCGGGCCAATGCTTGGTGATGCAGGCCAGCATGGCCGGGCGCAAGCTCATCATGGTGTTGCTGGATTCTGCTGGAAAGTACTCGCGTATCGGTGATGCCGAGCGCATCCGTAAGTGGCTCATCGGCCACCCGCCGCAAGCCGTGGCCCAAGCGCTCAAAGTTTCTGGCTGATGCCGGTGCCGCGCAGGCAACCTCCTGATCCAGCTGGGGGCCTTTCAGGCCCCCTTCTCTTTTTCAGGCTTCGCCAGTGGCGGGAATGCGGTGGCCCAGTGCAGTGGAGATTTGAGCCGCCGTTTCCTTCACTCGCTCCAGCCACGACTCCTCCAGCCGGTCGGCTGGTGCAGAGACCGACAAGCCGGCGACCAGCTTGCCCTGGTCGTCGTAGATGCCAGCGGCCATGCAGCGCACCCCCAGCTCCAACTCCTCGTCGTCCCGGGCAAGAGCCTCGCGGCGCACCCGTGCCAGTTCGCGCTCGAGTGAGATCAGATCGGTCAGGCTGTTGCGGGTGTGGCCGGTCAGGCCCGTGCGGGTGGCGTAGCTGCGCACGCGTTGCGGATCGTCGTGCGCCAGAAAGAGCTTGCCGACCGAGGTGAGGTGGAGCGGCGCACGCCCCCCCACGGCTCGCACCACCTGCATACCTGAGCGCTCGCTGTAGGTGCGCTCGATGTAGACAATCTCGTCGCCCTGACGGACTGAAAGGTTCACCGGTTGGTGGGTCAGCTTGTGCAGTTCGCGCATGGGCCCCAGGGCCGCGTCGCGCACGTCCAGCCTGGCCTTCACAAGGTTGCCCAGCTCCAGCAAGCGCATGCCCAGGCGGTAGCTGCCGGCTTCGGGGCGGTCCACCAAGCGACCAGCGGCCAGGTCGTTCAGGATGCGGTGGGCTGTGGAGGGGTGCAGGCCGGTGCGTTCACTCAGATCTTTCAGTGCCACCGGGTCCTGGTGTGCGGCCAGTTCGTCCAACAGTGCGAAGGCGCGGGCCAGGACCTGGATGCTGGGCGTGTGCGGGTCTTTGCGTGTCATGGAGAGAGGCCTCGGATTTGTGTGAAACGCATTTTTGCATGGCGAAAGGCGATCCTCTTCACGGTCCGGGAAGCTCAGGCAATCAAACGATGGCTATGCCTGTGGACGAGCGATGCTGCGGGCAGCGCTCAGGCCAGACCGCACAGCACCCTCCAGCGTGGCCGGGTACGGCCCCTGCACATGGTCGCCCGCCACGGACAGGTGCGGCAGAGGCTGGGCCGACGGCCGTGGCAGTTGAGGCAGGCAGGCGAACGTGGCGCGCTTTTCAGTGCGCACGGCCAGTACGCTGGCAGACTCGGCTGTGCCAAACGCTGCAGCCCATTGCTGCAGCACCGCCTTGACGATGGTGCTTTGGCCCTGCTCCGTCCATGCACGGGCGCCACTGATCACCAGGGTGAACAGGCCGGCTTCGCCACCCAACTGACCCAGGTCGAAGCCGAACTGTGCGGGGGCGGCAACCCCGTTGCGCGCCGGGAAGCTGGTCATGGGTTGAGGCCAACGCATGCCAGGGGCCTGTACCCAAACGGTGACGATGGGCTCGTAGCAGAAGCCTGCCGCCGTGGCCGCCCAGGCGGGTGCCCAGGGTGCCAACAGCCTTGCGGCCTCTGCAGCCGTGCAGGCCAGCACCACGTGGTCGAAGGGTGTGCCGTCCACCAGCCACACATGATCGGTGTGGCGCTGCAGTTGCTGCACACGGTGGCCTGCTTGCCAACGTGCGCCATGCTGCAGCAACCAGGTCAAGGCGGGTTGGGGCAGCAGTGCGTCAAGCGGCGCACGCGGCAGCAGCAGGTCTGCCGCACCGGGAGCTGAGAACAGGGCGTCGCGCAGCACCGTGAGCAGCACTTGGGCGCTCGCGCGATTGGCCGGTGTGTTCAGGGCCGCCACGCACAAAGGGTCGAGCAACTGCTCGAAGACTGAGGCGGGGCAACTGCGGGCCAGTTCGGCCACGGTCAGCGACGGATCGCAGCGAAAGCCCTGCCAACGCCAGCGCACCGCCAAGCTCAGCAGTTTCAATCTGTCGGCCAACGGCACATCGCTCCAAGCCAGCACACCGCGCACGAACGACAGTGCCGCATGGCCACAGGGCAGGCGCAGGCCGCTGCCGTCAGGGGCAACCAGGGCCAGCGCTTGGCGGTGGAGCACCGCGGCGGTGTCCACGCCCACGCGCTGCATCAGCGCCAGGGTGTCACGGTAGGCGCCGATCAGGATGTGCTGGCCGTTGTCGAGCAGCCGCTCCTTGTGGCTTGCACTGCGGGCTCGGCCACCGGGGTGGTGTGCCATCTCGTACAGGCTCACCGCATGGCCCTGATCAGTGGCTTCCACGGCCGCCGCCAAACCGGCCCAACCGGCGCCCACCACAGCCACGCGCAATGGCTGGGTCATCAGCGGCCTCGCCAATGGGTGCGCACGGCGATCCAGAGTTTGCGCAGCGGCGTGAGCGAGGTGCGCTGGTGCAACACCTGGAAGCCGTCGGCCTCGATCTCGTGCAGCAGGGTGCGGTAAATGTTGGCCATCATCAGCCCGGGCTTCTGGGCCTGGCGATCAGCTTCAGGCAGCAATGCCAGGGCCTCGTCGTAAAGGCGGTGCGCACGCTCGGCCTGAAAACACATCAACGCCTGGAAGCGCTCGCTGTAACCCCAAGGTGATTCGCGCTTGAGCAGTTCATGTGCTTTAACGTCAAACTGCTGCAGCTCCGACAGGGGCAGGTAGATGCGGCCACGCCGCGCATCGTCGCCTACGTCGCGAATGATGTTGGTGAGCTGCATGGCTTGGCCCAGGCGGTGCGCGTACTCGGTGGTGGCGGGCGAGGTGTGGCCAAAGATGTTGGAGGCCACTTCGCCCACCAAGCCTGCCACCAGGTGGCAGTAGCGTTGCAAACCCGGGTAGTCAAGGTATCGGGTCTGGTCCAGGTCCATCTGGCAGCCTTCGATCACCGCATCGAGGTGTCGCACTTCGATGTCGAACTCGGCGGTTAGCGGCATCAGTGCTGTCATCACCGGGTGGCTTGGTTGGCCGTCAAAGGCACGGGCCACTTCCTGGCGCCACCAGGCCAGCTTGGTAGCGGCCAACTGGGCGTCGTGCGTCTCGTCCACCACGTCGTCCACCTCACGACAGAAAGCATAGAAGGCCGTGATCGCGGCACGCCGCTGCGGTGGCAGGAACATGAAGGCGTAGTAGAACGACGAGCCGCTGGCGGCTGCCTTGTCCTGAACGTACTGCTGGGGGCTGGTCATGCGGGGTCAGGCTTGGTGCATGCAGAGTGCGCGCCACAGCAATCGTGGCATGTCGAGGGCGCCCAGGGTGGGGCGGCGGGTGTAGCTCTCGGGGTTCATGGCGCGCACCTTGTCCAGCACTCGCAGGCCACCTTGCACCACCAGTCGCAGTTCCAGGCCCATGCGGCCGGGCACTTGGTGCACCAGCGGCGCGCCATCGTGCATGAGGCTGGCGGTCCAGTCCAGCAGATCGGTCAGCAAGGCCGATTCATTCGGGCCAGGTGCGGCGCCTTTAAGCATGGCCAGGCGGTCTACGCCGTGGGCTTTTGCATCCGATTCAGGCAGATAGCAGCGGGCACGCGCGTGGTCCACGCTGATGTCTTGCCAGAAGTTGATGAGTTGCAGCGCGGTACAAATGGCGTCGGATCGGCGCAGTGCTAACGCATCGTTGACGCCGCAGAGGTGCAACATCAGGCGACCAATGGGGTTGGCCGAGCGGCTGCAATAGTCGAGCAGGGCTGCGCGGTCGGGGTAGAGCGGGTTGCCGCAGTCTTGCATAAAGGCGCAGAGCAGGTCGTCCAGCAGGGGCACGGGCAAGCCAAAGGTCTGGATGGCGGCCGAGAGCGGTGTGAAGACTTGGGGCCATGCTGCCGATGGTGTCCGTCCAGCCGCCACATGGGCCAAGTCTTGCTGGTAGGCCTGCAGAGTGACCAAGCGCTCGGCTGTCGAGGCGCTGCCCTCGTCGGCCAGGTCGTCGGCCGTACGGGCAAAGTGGTAGATCGCCACCACAGCGGGGCGCAGACGGGGCGGGCACAAAAGGGATGCCACCGGAAAATTTTCATAATGTTCAACGCTCACGGGCGGCGATTGTCCATGGCGCGCGCACCAGGCGGCTTTTGGGCTTCAGTGAGCCCAAGTTGTGGGGAGTGCATTGACGCACATCAGCACACGGCCTACATTACTGACCAGTCAGTCATTAACAAAGGCGGCGGCGTATCTACCGGCCGCAGCAGCCCCAAATACCCCCATCCAACATGAAGCCAGACCTCTATCTCAGCCGTTGGGCCCTGGGCTGTGCAGTACTGACGCTGGCCGCTTGTTCACCCAAGCCGGCGCCGACCGAGCCGGTGCGTGCCGTGCGCACGGTCACGGTGGGCGCGCAGGGCCAAGGGGCTGGCCACGCGTACGCAGCCGAGATCAAGGCCCGAACCGAAACCCTGCTGGGTTTCCGTGTGCCCGGCAAGCTGGAAAGCCGCAGCGTCAGCAATGGCGATGCCGTGCGCGCAGGCCAGATGCTGGCGCGCCTGGACCCCACTGATCTGCAACTGGGCCAGCAGGCGGCCCGTGCCGCGCAGGTGGCGGCGCAAACCAATGTGGAGCAGCTCGAAGCCGATCTGAAACGCTACCGCTCCTTGTATGAGCAGGGTTTCATTGGCGCAGCCGAGCTGGAGCGCCGTGATGCCGCTGTGAAGGGGGCGCGTGCGCAACTCGACCAGGCCAAGGCACAGGCGGCCGCACAGTCAAACCAGGCCGCCTATGCGGGCCTGGTGGCGTCGGCTGCAGGCGTGGTCACGGCGGTGCTGGCCGAGCCAGGACAGGTGCTGGCGGTTGGTACCCCCGTGGTGCGGCTCGCCCAGGACGGCCCGCGTGACGCAGTGTTCAGCGTGCCTGAAGACCGCGTGGCGGCCATCCGCATGTTGCTGGGCAAGCCTCAGGCACTCACGCTCACCTTGTGGGGGCAGGCCGGGACGGTGCCGGCGACGGTGCGTGAGGTCGCGGCTGCGGCCGATCCAGTGACCCGCACCTTCCAGATCAAGGCCAACCTGGGCAGCGCGGCCGTGCGCCTGGGCCAGACTGGCACGGTCAGGCTGCCGGGTGCGGGCCGCACCGATGCCTTCCGCCTGCCCATGACGGCGGTGTGGGAGAGCAAGGGCCAAAGCCAGGTGTGGGTGTTTGACCGGGCCGCTGGCGCTGTGCGTCAGCAAGCTGTCGTGGTGGCCGGGGCCGACCGCAGCTGGGTGCTCGTGGCCCATGGCCTAAAGGCCGGTGACGAGGTGGTGTCGGCGGGCACACATGTGCTCACGCCGGGGCAGAAGGTGCGGCCCTATGCCGAGCCTGCGTCCGCTGCATCGGCTGCTGCCCACTGAACCTTGCTCAGGCAGACACCATGATTGAACAAGATCCCCGCCAGCGCAACGAGCGCCGGTTCAACATCTCGCGTTGGGCGCTGCAGCACCCGGCGTTGACGCGCTACCTGATGGTGGTGCTGATGGTGCTGGGCACGGCGGCCTACTTCCAGCTGGGCCAGGACGAAGACCCGCCTTTCACCTTTCGTGCCATGGTGGTGCAAGCCTTCTGGCCCGGCGCCACGGCGCAGCAGATGGCCGAGCAGGTGACCGACAAGATCGAGCGCACGCTGCAAGAGGTGCCGCACAGCGACATCATCCGCAGCTACACCAAGCCGGGTGAGTCGCTCACCATCCTGCAGCTGAAAGATTCGTCACCCGCCAAGGACGTGCCCGACGTCTGGTACCAGGTGCGCAAGAAGGTGGGCGACATGCGCTCCACCTTGCCGGCCGGCGTGATCGGCCCGGTGTTCAACGACGATTTCGGCGACGTCTACGGTTCCATCTATGCTTTGTCGGCCGATGGCTTCTCGCCTGAGGAGTTGCGCACCTACGCCGAGTCGGTTCGCGGCCAACTGCTGCGTGTGCCCAATGTGGCCAAGGTGGACTTGTTCGGCGTGCAAGCCGAGAAGTTGTTCGTCGAGATCTCACAGCACCGTCTGGCCCAGTTGGGCCTGGACATGAACCAGGTGGTTGCCCAGATTGGCGCCCAGAACGCCGTGGAGAGCGCCGGTGTGTTCAATGTGGGCGCGCAAAACCTGCAGGTGCGTGTGGCCGGGCAATTCCGCTCGGTGGACGAACTGCGCATGCTGCCCATCCGTGCGGTGAACCCGACCACGGGGCAGGCCTCGTCACAGCGGCTGGGTGACATTGCCGAGATCCGCCGAGACTATGTGGATCCGCCCTCGGTGATGGTGCGCCACCAGGGCCAGCAGGTGGTAGCCTTGGGCGTCACCATGGCCAAGGGCGGCGACATCGTGGCCATGGGCAGGGCGCTGGGGGCGAGCACCCAGGCCATCAAGGCCGCGCTGCCGGCGGGCATCGAGTTGAGTCAGATCCAGAACCAGCCCGAAGCCGTGAGCCGTTCGGTGAGTGAGTTCGTGGCTGTTCTCGTGGAGGCCGTGCTGATCGTGCTGGCGGTGAGCTTCATCAGCCTGGGCCTGCACTTCAAGCCTCTGCGCGTGGACATCTGGCCGGGCATGGTGGTGGGAATCACCATCCCGCTGGTGCTGGCCATCACTTTCGTCACCATGTTCTATTGGGGCGTGGGTCTGCACAAGATCTCATTGGGCTCGCTCATCATTGCGCTGGGCTTGCTGGTGGACGACGCCATCATTGCTGTCGAGATGATGGTGCGCAAGCTCGAAGAAGGCTACGAGCGCGTGCATGCCGCCACCTTTGCCTACGAGGCCACGTCCATGCCCATGCTGACGGGCACTCTGATCACGGCGGCGGGCTTCCTGCCCATCGGTATGGCCAAGTCGGTGACGGGCGAATACACCTTCGCCATCTTTGCCGTCACAGCTGCGGCCTTGCTGATCTCGTGGGTGGTGTCGGTGTACTTCGTGCCTTACCTGGGCGCCTGGCTGCTCAAGACCCGCAAGACGCACGAGGGCGAGGCGCACGAGCTGTTCGACACGCCCTTCTACACGCGTTTTCGCGCTGTGGTGGACTGGTGCGTGCAGCACCGCTGGGCCACGATAGGCATCACGCTGCTGATCTTTGCGCTGGGCATTGTGGGCATGGGCAAGGTGCAGCAGCAGTTCTTCCCCGATTCGTCGCGCCCAGAAATCCTGGTGGACCTGTGGCTGCCCGAGGGTTCCACCATCCAGCAGACCGAGGCTGTTGCCAAGCGCTTCGAGCAGCGCTTGGCTGCCGAGCCAGGCATGGCCACGGTCACCACCTGGGTGGGCAGTGGCGTGCCTCGTTTCTACCTGCCGCTGGACCAGATCTTCCCGCAGCCCAACGTGAGCCAGTTCATCCTGATGCCGCGCGACCTGAAGGCGCGCGACGGCATACGCCTGCGGCTGCCCGAGATCCTGGCCTCCGAGTTCCCCGAAGTTCGGGGCCGCATCAAGATCCTGCCCAATGGCCCGCCGGTGCCGTATCCGGTGCAGTTCCGGGTGGTTGGGCCCGACGTGGACCTGGTGCGCAAGTGGGGCGAGGAAGCCAAGGCCGTGTTGCGCGCCAACCCCAACATGCTGGGCGTGAACGACAACTGGAACGAACGCGTCAAGGCCCTGCGCCTGGAGGTGGACCAGGACAAGGCGCGCGCCCTGGGTGTCACCAGCCAGTCTATTGCCCAGGCGGGCCGGGTGCTGCTCTCGGGCACCACCATCGGCCAGTACCGCGAGGGCGACAAGTTGGTGGACATCGTGCTGCGCCAGCCCAAGGCCGAGCGCGAGGTCATTGCCGACATAGGCAACGCCTACCTGCCCACCAGCAGCGGGCGGTCCATTCCCCTCACCCAGATCGCCAAGGTCGACTTTGGCTGGGAGCCTGGCGTGTTGTGGCGCGAAGGACGGCAGTACGCCGTGACGGTGCAGGGTGACGTCACCGAAGGTGTGCAAGGCGCCACCGTCACCGCACAGATCTGGCCCGAGATGCAGAAGCTGGAAGCCCGCATGCCCGAGGGCATGCACATCGAAGTGGCGGGTGCGGTGGCCGAGAGTTCCAAGGGGCAGGCTTCGATTGCTGCAGGTGTGCCTGTGATGGGCTTCATCATGCTCACCCTGTTGATGCTGCAGTTGCAGAGCTTCTCGCGCGCCGTGCTGGTGGTGTTGACCGCGCCACTGGGTATCGCTGGCGTGGCAGGGGCCTTGCTGCTTCTGGGCCGGCCGTTCGGCTTCGTGGCGTTGCTGGGCTTCATCGCGCTGGTGGGCATGATCATGCGCAACTCGGTGATCCTGATCGACCAGATCGAGCAAGACCGGTTGCGCGGCGTGCCCACCTGGACGGCGGTGGTGGAGGCCGCAGTGCGACGCTTTCGGCCCATCGTGCTGACGGCCGCTGCCGCCGTGCTGGCCATGATCCCGCTCTCGCGCAGCCTGTTTTGGGGGCCGATGGCGGTGGCCATCATGGGAGGCCTAATCGTGGCCACGGTGCTCACTTTGCTGGCGCTTCCGGCCATGTACGCGGCGTGGTTCCGGGTGCGGCGGCCAAGCCCTGAAGCCGGTGCACCCGCGCAACGATAGAATACGCGTTTTACCGGTTCGCCAGGCGCGGGCCGCCCCAGGGCGGTCTGAGCCCTCCACAACGTAGTTCAGACAGGTCCGAAGGTGCGGCAGCGCACTGGCAGGATTTTGTGATCGGCCTCAAGCGCGGGTGGCGAAATTGGTAGACGCACCAGGTTTAGGTCCTGACGCCTTCACCGGCGTGCCGGTTCGAGTCCGGCCCCGCGCACCACAGCAACGATCACACTTCGCAACACGCAACAACAGAGTTCGCACCATGGCAGTCAATGTTGAAACCCTTGAAAAGCTCGAACGCCGCATCACGCTGACGCTGGCCGCCACCGAGATCTCGTCTGAAGTCGAAGCCCGCTTGAAGAAGCTAGCCCGCACAGTCAAGGCTGACGGCTTCCGCCCCGGCAAGGTGCCGATGTCGGTGGTCTCGCAGCGCTACGGCTATTCGGTCCAGTACGAAGTGATGAACGACAAGCTGGGACAGGCCTTCGCCCAGGCTGCTAACGAAGCCCAGCTGCGCGTGGCAGGCACACCCAACATCACCCAGAAGGACGAAGCCGCCGAAGGCACCATGGCCTTTGACGCCACCTTCGAGGTCTACCCCGAAGTCAAGCTGGGCGATCTCAGCGGCGCCGAAGTGGAGCGCGTCACCGCCGATGTGGACGACGCCGCGATCGACAAGACGGTCGACATCCTGCGCAAGCAGCGGCGCACCTTTTCTCAGCGCCCGGCCGCCGACGGTGCCCAGGCTGGTGACCGCGTCACCATCGACTTCGAAGGCAAGATCGACGGCGAGCCCTTCGCCGGCGGCAAGGCCGAAGCCTTCCAGTTCCTGGTGGGCGAAGGCCAGATGCTGGAGCAGTTCGACCAGGCCGTGCGCGGCATGAAGGTTGGCGAGTCCAAGACCTTCCCACTGCAATTCCCGGCCGATTACCACGGCAAGGACGTGGCCGGCAAGGAAGCCGACTTCCTGGTGACCATGAAGAAGGTCGAAGCCCAGAACCTGCCCGAGGTGAACGAAGAGTTTGCCAAGTCGCTGGGCATAGGTGAAGGCACCGTGGCCGCGCTGCGCGCCGACGTGAAGAAGAACTTGGAGCGTGAGGTGAAGTTCCGCGTGCTGGCCCGCAACAAGGGCGCCGTGATGGACGCCCTGGTGAAGGCCGCCGAGCTGGACCTGCCAAAGGCCCTGATCGACTCCGAAACCGAGCGCCTGGTGGAAGGCGCCCGTGCCGACCTGAAGCAGCGCGGTGTGAAGGACGCCGAGACCGCCCCCATCCCCGCCGAGATCTTCAAGCCGCAAGCTGAAAAGCGTGTGCGCCTGGGCCTGGTGGTGGCCGAACTGGTGCGCGCCAAGAACCTGCAAGCCAAGCCTGAGCAACTGCAAGCCCACATTGAGGAGATGTCGCAAAGCTACGAGAAGCCGGCCGATGTGGTCCGCTGGTACCTGAGCGACCGTCAGCGCATGGCCGAGGTGGAAGCCGTGGTGATCGAGAACAACGTCACCGAATACGTGCTGGGCGAGGCCAAGGTCACCGACAAGACCCTGCCGTTCGACGAGCTGATGACGGCCTGATCGCGCTGACCCAAAGCCAACGCCCGGCCCCCAAGGTCGGGCTTTTTTACGCCCTGCACATTCATCGGTCGGGCGTCATAATGGCCCAAGGTTTTCAGAGCACACACGCACAAGGATTTCCATGAGCGCATTGGATACACAAGGCTTGGGCATGGTCCCGATGGTCATAGAGCAGTCGGGCCGCGGCGAACGCGCCTACGACATCTACTCGCGCCTGCTGCGCGAGCGCATCATCTTCCTGGTGGGCCCCGTCAACGACCAAAGCGCCAACGTGGTGGTGGCACAGTTGCTGTTTCTAGAGAGCGAGAACCCCGACAAGGACATCTCGTTCTACATCAACTCGCCGGGTGGCAGCGTGAGCGCCGGCATGTCGATCTTCGACACCATGCAGTTCATCAAGCCCGACGTTTCCACCATGTGTATAGGCATGGCGGCCAGCATGGGGGCGTTCTTGCTGGCGGCGGGTGCCAAGGGCAAGCGCCTGGCACTGCCCAACAGCAAGATCATGATTCACCAGCCTTTGGGTGGAGCCCAAGGCCAGGCGACGGACATTGAAATCCATGCACGCGAGATCCTCAAGACTCGCGAGCAACTCAATCGCATCCTGGCCGAGCGCTGCGGCCAGCCTCTGGAAAAGATCCAGACCGATACCGAGCGGGATTACTACATGTCGTCCCCAGAGGCCCAAGCCTATGGCCTGATCGACCAGGTGCTGGACAAGCGGCCCTGAACCCTGGCCACTCGGCCGCCCGAAAAGGTGGCAGGAGCGGCGGTTTCTGGCGGTTTTTCCGCTCCGGCTGACCTGGCTCAGTTGTTCTATCATCCTCTCACGCTATCCAAAGCACAGCCCAGGCTCAGACACATATGCCCGACAAGAAAGGCGCCTCCGGCGAAAAGGTTCTGTACTGCTCGTTTTGCGGTAAGAGCCAGCACGAGGTCAAGAAGCTCATCGCGGGCCCTTCGGTCTTCATCTGCGATGAGTGCATCGAGCTGTGCAACGACATCATCCGCGATGAAGTGCCAGCTGAAGTGGGTGGCACCAAGACCAGCAAGTCCGATCTGCCTGTGCCGGCCGAGATCAAGGGCAGCCTCGACCAGTACGTGATCGGCCAGGACACGGCCAAGCGCATTCTCTCGGTGGCGGTGTACAACCACTACAAGCGCCTCAAGCACATGGGAGCGTCCAAGGACGAGGTGGAGCTTTCCAAGAGCAACATCTTGCTCATCGGCCCCACCGGCTCGGGCAAGACCCTGCTGGCGCAAACGCTGGCGCGCCTGCTCAACGTGCCCTTCGTTATCGCCGACGCCACCACGCTGACCGAAGCTGGCTACGTGGGCGAGGACGTCGAGAACATCATCCAGAAGCTGCTTCAGAACTGCAATTACGACGTTGAGCGTGCCCAGCGCGGCATCGTCTACATCGACGAGATCGACAAGATCAGCCGCAAGGCCGACAACCCCAGCATCACCCGCGACGTGTCGGGTGAGGGTGTGCAGCAGGCCTTGCTGAAGCTGGTGGAAGGCACCATGGCTTCGGTGCCCCCACAGGGCGGCCGCAAGCACCCGAACCAGGATTTCCTGCAGATCGACACCACCAACATATTGTTCATTTGCGGTGGTGCCTTCGATGGCCTGGAGAAGGTCATTCAGAACCGCACCGAGAAATCGGGCATCGGTTTCGGTGCCACGGTGCACAGCAAGTCGGAGAAGCGTGTCTCGGAAGTCTTCCGCAATGCCGAGCCCGAAGACTTGGTGCGCTTTGGCCTGATCCCCGAGTTGGTGGGCCGCCTGCCGGTGGTGGCCACGCTGGGTGAACTCACCGAGGAAGCCCTGGTGCAGATTCTGGTCGAGCCTAAGAATGCGCTGCTCAAGCAATACCAGAAGCTTTTCGCCATGGACGGTGTGGAACTGGAAATTCGGCCCTCCGCGCTGGCGGCCATCGCCAAGAAGGCGCTGGCGCGCAAGACCGGCGCCCGCGGCTTGCGTTCCATCATGGAAGGCGCACTGATCGACACGATGTTCGATCTGCCCACACTCGATGGCGTGGCCAAGGTGGTAGTGGACGAGCACATCATCGACGAAGGTGGCAAGCCGCTTTTGGTTTACCGCGAACAGGCCAAAGCCAGCGCATAACAGGCTGCCACCTCTGCCACATTTCCTCCAGCCACACTTTTTGCCGGCCAACCCGATGCGCCAGGCTCCTTGCAATCTACCGCTCGAACCCCAGTTAGGTTCGAGAAAGTGAGGCACTCCATGTCCGGACATCCCATACTCCCCTCGGAACCGATCACGCTGCCGCTGCTCCCGCTGCGCGACGTGGTGGTGTTCCCCCACATGGTCATTCCGTTGTTTGTCGGTCGCCCCAAGTCCATCAAGGCCTTGGAAGCGGCGATGGAAGCGGGTCGCCAGATCATGCTTGTGGCCCAGAAGGCCGCCGGCAAGGACGAGCCCAAGGCCGACGACATGTTCGATGTCGGCTGTGTCTCCAGCATCCTGCAGATGCTCAAGTTGCCTGATGGCACCGTCAAGGTGCTGGTGGAGGGCGTGCAGCGTGCCAACACCTCCAGCATCAGCGATGAAGGTGAGCATTTCATTTCCGTCGTGGTTCCCATCGAGCCGGCCGGAGAGCCTTCGCCCGAGGTTGAGGCGCTGCGTCGCGCAGTAACCCAGCAGTTCGACCAGTATGTCAAGCTGAACAAGAAAATCCCGCCGGAGATCCTTACCTCCATTGCGGGTATCGACGATCCGGGTCGCCTGGCCGACACCATCGCCGCCCACCTACCCCTCAAGCTCGAAGCCAAGCAGTCGGTGCTCGACTTGTTCGACGTGGCCAAGCGCCTGGAGAAGCTGCTGGAATTGCTCGAACACGAGGTCGATATCCTGCAGGTGGAAAAGCGCATCCGTGGCCGCGTCAAGCGCCAGATGGAGAAGAGCCAGCGCGAGTACTATTTGAACGAGCAGGTCAAGGCCATCCAGAAGGAACTGGGCGACGGAGAAGAAGGCGCCGACCTGGAGGAACTGGAAAAGAAGATCAAGGCCGCGCGCATGCCCAAGGAAGCGCGCAAGAAGGCCGATGCTGAGCTGAAAAAGCTCAAGCTGATGTCACCCATGTCTGCTGAGGCCACGGTGGTACGCAACTACCTGGATACGCTGATCAACCTGCCGTGGTCGAAGAAAACCAAGATCAAGCACGACCTGGGCAATGCCGAGGAAGTGCTGAACGAGGATCACTACGGCCTCGACAAGGTCAAGGACCGGATCCTCGAGTACTTGGCGGTGCAGCAGCGCGTGGAAAAGGTCAAGGCGCCCATCCTTTGCCTGGTGGGGCCTCCTGGCGTGGGCAAGACCTCGTTGGGGCAGTCTGTGGCGCGTGCCACGGGCCGCAAGTTTGTGCGCATGGCTTTGGGTGGCGTGCGTGACGAGGCCGAGATCCGGGGTCACCGCCGCACCTACATCGGCTCGATGCCGGGCAAGGTGCTGCAAAGCCTTTCCAAGGTGGGTACCCGCAATCCGCTGTTTCTGCTGGACGAGATCGACAAACTGGGCATGGATTTCCGTGGCGATCCATCATCGGCCTTGTTGGAGGTGCTGGACCCGGAGCAGAACCACACTTTCGGGGACCATTACATCGAGGTCGATTTCGACCTGTCGGATGTGATGTTTGTTGCCACGTCCAACTCGATGAACATCCCGCCGGCCCTGCTGGACCGCATGGAAGTGATTCGCCTGGCTGGCTACACCGAGGACGAAAAGCTGCACATCGCGCAGAAGTACCTGGCGCCCAAGCAGGCCACCAATAACGGCCTGATGGATGGCGAGATGGAGATCGCCGAGTCGGCCATCCGCGGCATCATCCGCTACTACACCCGCGAGGCTGGCGTGCGTTCGCTGGAACGCGAGATCTCCAAGATCTGCCGCAAGGTGGTCAAGGGCATCCAGCTCAAAACCTACACCGAGAAGGTGGTGGTGACGGATGAAAACCTGAACGACTTTCTGGGTGTGCGCAAGTACGACTTCGGTCGCGCCGAGAAGACCAATCAGGTAGGCCAGGTGGTCGGTCTGGCCTGGACTGAAGTGGGTGGCGATTTGCTCACCATTGAGGCCACCTCCATGCCCGGCAAGGGCAACATCATTCGTACCGGCTCGCTGGGCGACGTGATGAAGGAGTCGGTTGAGGCCGCCCGCACGGTGGTGCGCAGCCGCGCACTCCGCTTGGGCATCAAGGACGAAGCCTTTGAGAAGCGCGACGTGCACATCCACGTGCCCGATGGCGCCACGCCCAAGGATGGGCCGAGTGCTGGTGCTGCGATGACCACGGCCTTTGTTTCTGCACTGACCGGCATCCCGGTCAAGGCGCATGTGGCGATGACGGGCGAAATCACGCTGCGCGGAGAGGTCACTGCCATTGGTGGTTTGAAGGAAAAGTTGCTGGCAGCAGCCCGTGGTGGCATCAAGCTGGTAATGATTCCGGAAGACAACGTCAAGGACCTTCAGGACATCCCAGATAACGTGAAGAGCCAGTTGGAGATCGTGCCGGTGCGCTGGATCGACAAGGTGTTGGAAGTGGCATTGGAGAGAGTGCCGCAACCCTTGCCGGATGACGAACCTGTGGTGGTGGCCGCCGCGCCCGCAAAGGCCGAAGCTGCTGCCGCTACGCCAACCGGTGGCGCTGACGCCATCACGCATTGAGTCCCGGTTCGGCGGGTCCCTCGAAAAATTTCGTGGGGCTCGCCATGATCGACTTTATCTGCCTATAATAAGAGCTTCGCTGCTGCGGCATGAGCGGTCTTTGGCCGGTCAAGTTGAGCGACACCAAGCGCGTCAGCAGTGAGAGTGTTCCGTCAGGAGCCATGCGGGAATAGCTCAGTTGGTAGAGCGCAACCTTGCCAAGGTTGAGGTCGCGAGTTCGAGCCTCGTTTCCCGCTCCAGATGCCCAAGAGGGAAGCCTAGGCTTCCCTTTTTCATCATCGGCCCCAGGCAAGAACACAGTGTTGGTGACACGACGGCGCGATAGCAAATCGGTTATGCAACGGATTGCAAATCCGTCTAGCCCGGTTCGACTCCGGGTCGCGCCTCCAGCCCAAGACATCTGCGGGAATAGCTCAGTTGGTAGAGCGCAACCTTGCCAAGGTTGAGGTCGCGAGTTCGAGCCTCGTTTCCCGCTCCAATCAGACAAAGGCCGCTGTTCAATGTACAGCGGCCTTTTTCGTTGCTGGCGTTCGTGGCTGGAGGCGGCAAGGGCGATAATTTTGGCCTGTGCCCGGATGGCGAAATTGGTAGACGCAGCGGACTTAAAATCCGCCGCCCTTAACCGGGCATACGGGTTCGATTCCCGTTCTGGGCACCAGCACCGGCCTGTGTTGAGCCTTTAAATTTCCACAAGCTGCGCCGCCATTGAAAGACCCAAGTGAGCCATCGCCAGGCGCTCCAGCACGGTGGTTTGACCAGTCGTTCGCAGGCGAACTTCTGGCAATGAATCGGGCTCAGAGGTGCCGTGCAAGTTCAGAGCATGTCGCGCCACGGCATCGGCTGTGTCCAGAATGGTGACGTCTGGCCCGAGTCGCATGGCTATGCGGTCGGCCATGAAGGGGTAGTGCGTACATCCCAACACGACGGTGTCCACCTGGGCCTCGACGAGCGGCTTGGTGTACCGGTCCAGCAGGGCATCAATCTCCGCACCTGCAGCCGCACCGCGTTCGATCGCCGCAGCCAAGCCTGGGCAAGCCTGGGATACCACGAGGCAATCGGAAGCATGCCGTTGCACGAGCGTGGCGAAGCGCGCGCTGGCAAGCGTAGACGGAGTGGCCATCACACCAATGCGCTTGTTGCGGCTGACCAGGGCGGCGGGCTTCACACCTGGCTCCACACCCACCAGGGACAAGTGGGAAAAACGGCCTCTCAAGGCATCTATGGCTGCGGCGGTGGCGGTATTGCAGGCCACCACCACCATGCTGGCGCCTTGGTCTGCCAAGTACTGCGCGATCTTCAGTGAGCGATCCACCACGTGGGCCCCGTCGCGCTCGCCGTAAGGTGCATGGCCTGAATCCGCCAGGTAAAGCAGAGAGCAATCCGGGCGCCGTTGGTGCAAGGCGCGCAATACCGAGAGGCCGCCCACGCCGGAATCAAAGACGCCGATGAGGGGAGGGCGGGCAGTTAGGCTCATTTCGGCGGCGAGTCTACCCGTCCATCGAAATATTGCGGTTGGGATGGCGGAGATTGGGTCAGCCAATCTAAAATAGCACGGTCGTTCGATTTATCCTTGTGCAGTGCGGCATCCGGTTCCCGATCGTGCCGCTGCCACTAGAATCCACTAATTGACGTTAACGTCAATTGAATCAAGTCAGACAACAGGAGCAACGCGACATGAAGGTACTGGTTCCCGTCAAGCGCGTCGTCGACTACAACGTCAAGGTACGTGTGAAGTCGGACGGCACAGGGGTGGACATCGCCAACGTCAAGATGAGCATGAACCCCTTTGACGAGATTGCCGTCGAAGAGGCGGTGCGCTTGAAGGAGAAGGGCGCCGTCACCGAAATCATCGCGGTCTCCTGCGGCGTGACCCAGTGCCAGGAAACCCTGCGCACCGCCATGGCCATCGGCGCGGACCGCGCCATCCTGGTTGAGACCGACGTCGAGTTGCAGCCCCTGGCCGTGGCCAAGCTGCTGGCGGCCCTGGTGGCCAAGGAACAACCAGGCCTGGTGATTCTGGGCAAGCAAGCCATCGACGACGACTGCAACCAGACCGGCCAGATGCTGGCCGCGCTGGCCGATCTGCCGCAAGGCACCTTTGCCTCCAAGGTTGAAGTGGCCGACGGCATGGCCATGGTCACGCGTGAAGTCGATGGCGGCATGGAAGTGCTCAAGCTCAGTCTGCCGGCGGTCATCACCACCGACCTGCGCCTCAACGAGCCGCGCTACGTCACCCTGCCTAACATCATGAAGGCCAAGAAGAAGCCGCTGGAAGTCGTCAAGCCCGCCGACTTGGGCGTGGACGTGGCCCCGCGCATCAAGACCCTCAAGGTCAGCGAGCCACCCGTGCGCGGTGCCGGCGTGAAGGTGCCCGACGTCGCCACCCTGGTGGCCAAGCTCAAGAACGAAGCCAAGGTGATCTGACATGCCCATCCTCGTCATTGCTGAACACGACAACGCCCACATCAAGGGCTCCACGCTCAACACCGTCACAGCAGCCACTCAGTGCGGTGCCGACGTGCACGTGCTGGTGGCCGGCCACAACGCCGCTGCTGCTGCTGCTGCTGCTGCGCAAATCGCCGGCGTGAGCAAGGTGCTGCACGCCGACGACGCCGGCCTGGCCCAGGCCCTGGCCGAAAACGTGGCCGCGCAAGTGCTGGCCATTGCCAGCGGCTACAGCCACATCCTGTTCCCGGCCTCCGCCGCCGGCAAGAATGTGGCCCCGCGGGTGGCGGCCAAGCTCGACGTGGCCCAGATCAGCGAAATCTCCAAGGTGGTGAGCCCAGATACCTTCGAGCGCCCGATCTACGCCGGCAATGCCGTCGCCACGGTGCAGAGCACCGATGCCGTGAAGGTGATCACCATCCGCACCACCGGCTTTGACGCTGCGGGCACGGGCGGCAGCGCCACCGTGGAGAGCATCCCTGCTGCGGTCGCCAACGCCAAGGTCAGTTTCATCAGCCGCGAGATCGCCAAGAGCGACCGGCCCGAGCTCACCGCCGCCAAGATCATCGTCTCGGGTGGCCGGGCCATGGGCAGCAGCGAGAAGTTCAATGAAGTGCTGACGCCGCTGGCCGACAAGCTGGGTGCCGCGCTGGGTGCCAGCCGCGCCGCCGTGGACGCGGGCTACGCGCCCAACGACTGGCAAGTGGGCCAGACCGGCAAGATCGTCGCACCGCAGCTCTACATCGCCGCCGGCATCTCGGGCGCCATCCAGCACCTGGCTGGCATGAAGGATTCCAAGGTGATCGTTGCGATCAACAAGGACCCCGAAGCGCCGATCTTCAGCGTGGCCGACTACGGCTTGGAGGCCGATTTGTTCGTGGCCGTGCCCGAACTGGTCAGTCAGCTTTGAACCCTTGCGCCTGGTGCGGTGGCTTTTGCCGCACCCTGAAATGAACCAGGGCGCCCATTGCGGCGCCCTTTCTTTTGACTCCGGAGACCCACCATGACCTACCGCGCCCCCGTCAAAGACATGTTGTTCGTGATGAAGGAACTGGCGAACATCGATGCCGTGGCCCGGCTGCCTGGCTTCGAAGACGCCGGCTACGACACCGCACAGGCCGTGTTGGAAGAGTGCGCCAAGCTCAACGAGAACGTGGTTGAGCCCCTGAACCGCGTGGGCGACACCAACCCCACCTCGTTCAACGCCGGTGTGGTCACTGCCACGCCGGGCTTCAAGGACGCCTTCAAGCAATACACCGAGGGCGGCTGGCAAGGCCTGCACCACCCGGCGGATTTCGGTGGCCAGGGCCTGCCCAAGCTGATCCACGCCGCCTGCCAGGAAATGGTGAACTCGGCTGGCCTGAGCTTTGCGTTGTGCCCGCTGCTCACCGACGGCGCCATCGAGGCCCTGCTCACCGCTGGCTCCGACGAGCAGAAGATGGCCTACATCCCCAAGATGATCGACGGCACCTGGACCGGCACCATGAACCTCACCGAGCCGCAGGCAGGTTCCGACTTGGCGGCCGTGCGCACCAAGGCCGAGCCTCAGCCCGATGGCAGCTACAAGGTCTTCGGCACCAAGATCTTCATCACATGGGGCGAGCACGACATGGCCGAGAACCTGGTGCACCTAGTGCTGGCCCGCGTGGTGGGCGCACCCGAGGGGGTGAAGGGCATCTCGCTGTTCATCGTGCCCAAGTTCCTGGTGAAGGCCGACGGCTCGCTGGGCGTGCGCAACGATGTGCACTGTGTGAGCATCGAGCACAAGATGGGTATCAAGGCCAGCCCCACCGCCGTGCTGCAGTACGGCGACAACGGCGGCGCGATCGGCTATCTGGTGGGCCAGGAGAACCGCGGTCTGGAGTACATGTTCGTGATGATGAACGCCGCGCGCTTTGGCGTGGGCGTGCAGGGCATCGCGGTGGCTGAAGCCGCCTACCAGCGCGCCGTGCAGTACGCCCGCGATCGCATCCAGTCACGCCCTGTGGATGGTTCGCTGCCAGGCCCTGGCGCCATCATTCAGCACCCTGATGTGCGCCGCATGCTGATGACCATGCGCGCCTACGTGGAAGGCTGCCGTGCCATGGCATTGGTGGCCGCCGCCGCTTACGACGCCTCGCACCACCACCCGGACGCCGAAGTGCGCAAGCAGAACCAGACCTTCTACGAATTCCTGGTGCCGCTGATCAAGGGCTACTCCACCGAGATGAGCCTGGAGGTGACCTCGCTGGGCGTGCAGGTGCACGGTGGCATGGGCTACATCGAAGAAACAGGTGCGGCGCAGTTGTACCGCGACGCCAAGATCCTGACCATCTACGAAGGCACCACGGCCATCCAGGCGAATGACCTTGTGGGCCGGAAGACCTCGCGCGACGGCGGTACCTCGGCCAAGGCCATCGCCGCGCAGATCGAGGCCACCGAGAACGCGCTGGCCGCGCGCTTCAGCCAGGAGGCCAAGGCCTTCGCCAAGCGCCTGACGGCGGCGCGCCTGGCCTTCCTGGACGTGGTGGACTTCGTCGCCGGCCACACCAGGGCCAGCCCCAACGCGGTGTTCGCCGGCAGCGTGCCTTACCTGATGCTGGCGGGCAACGTGATGGCAGGCTGGCAGATGGGCCGGGCTTTGCTGGCCGCTGAAGACCGCCTGGCAGCAGGGGAGGATGTGGCCTTCATGCAAGCCAAGATCACCACTGCGCGCTTCTATGGCGATCACATCCTGACCAAGGTGGGCGGCCTGCGCGACAGCATCGTCGAGGGCGCCGCGGGTGTCACCGACATGGCGCTGGAGGCCTTCTGATGTCTCGTTTGCCCGGCGCCCTCGCCCGCCTGCCACTGCCCATCATCGGCGCGCCGCTGTTCATCATTTCGAACCCGAAGTTGGTCATTGCACAGTGCAAGGCTGGCGTGGTGGGTGCCATGCCCGCGCTGAACGCCAGGCCGGCCTCGCAACTGGACGAGTGGCTGGCCGAGATCACCGAGACCCTGGCGGCGCACGACCGTGCGCATCCCGAGTCTCCGGCCGCCCCGTTCGCCATCAATCAGATCGTGCACAAGAGCAACGACCGGCTGGAGCACGACCTCGAGGTCTGCGCACGCTACAAGGTGCCCATGGTCATCACCTCGCTGGGGGCACGCACCGACGTGAACGAGGCCGTGCACGCCTGGGGCGGCGTGGTGATGCACGACATCATCAACAACGCCTTCGCCCACAAGGCCATCGAGAAGGGCGCGGACGGCCTGATCGCCGTGGCCGCCGGCGCCGGTGGCCATGCTGGCACCAAGAGCCCGTTCGCGCTGATCCAGGAAATACGCGAATGGTTCGACGGCCCGGTGGCACTGTCAGGTGCCATTGCTTCCGGTGGCGCGGTGCTGGCGGCGCAGGCCATGGGGGCCGACTTCGCCTACATCGGCTCGGCCTTCATCGCCACCGAGGAGGCGAGGGCGGCCGAGGCCTACAAGCAGGCCATCGTCGATGGCAACAGCGACGACATCGTCTACAGCAACCTGTTCACCGGCGTGCACGGCAACTACCTCAAGCCCTCCATCCGCGCGGCCGGCCTGGACCCCGACAATCTGCCCGAGAGCGACCCGTCGAAGATGAACTTTGGTGGCGACGCCAAGAAGGCCTGGAAGGACATCTGGGGCTGCGGCCAGGGCATAGGCGCCATCACCAAGGTGGTGCCGGCGGCCGAGCTGGTGGCCCGGTTGAAACGCGAGTACGACGCGGCCACGGCGCGCTTGCTGGGCTGAACCCTTCCGCCTACCCGCCCGATAGGTCGTCTGGTGCCGTTGTTTGCAAATGGGCATCGCAGCCCGAGGCGGACGAGATCCAGCGGCGAGCGAGCCCGCTCAACCATGGCCGCAGCATGGCGGGTAGCCATGGCAGCAGCGTCTGGGGACGCATGACCATGCCACAGCGGTATTGGCTCCGTTGGTCGTCCCAGCGCAGCGCTTTGCAGCGGCCGTGGCGGCGCCCGCTCACCAAGGCGCCCATGGGGCAGGGCTCGGCTGCACAGCACACACCGCAGCCATTGCACGGCGCGCCAGGGGCTGGCATGGGCGGGGCGTCCACCCGCAGGTGGATCACCCTCATGGCAGCGGGGTGCGAAGCTTTCACCAGCACATTTTTCAGTCTCCTGCAGCGATTTGTCAGGAAACTAAAGGGGTTGCGAGGGCGTAATACGCTGCATAAGAGAAGTTCAGGCCGGTGCTAAAGTGCCGTCCGTGACAAACAGGTCCTTCTGTGTCCCCTTGCTGGTTCGTGAGACAAAGCAGCAAGGCGGGTCGCGATCCGCCTACCGGTGAAGCCGGGCCGCGGAAGGTTGATTAACCCATCGGCGCTTCGGAAACCGGAGCAAAAGGTGAGCGAAAGATGATGCAGCAATACAGGTCGAATTCGTACCTGTTCGGTGGAAACGCACCGTACGTTGAAGAAATGTACGAGGCCTACCTCGACAACCCGGGCTCCGTGCCCGATAACTGGCGCGCCTATTTCGACGCGCTTCAGAACGTGCCTGCCACCGATGGCTCCGACCGTCATGACGTGGCCCACGCCCCAGTGATCGAATCCTTTGCGCAGCGCGCGAAGTCGAATGCGTTCGCGGTCAAGGCCAGCTCGGCCGATCTGGCGGTGGCCCGCAAGCAGGTGCACGTTCAGTCGTTGATAGCCGCCTACCGCTTCCTGGGTTCACGCTGGGCCGATCTCGATCCGCTCAAGCGCACCGAGCGCCCCAAGATTCCCGAGCTGGAGCCGGCGTTCTATGACCTGAGCGAGTCCGACATGGACATTTCGTTCAGCGCCGCGAACACCTACTTCAGCCGCGACGAGAACATGACTCTGCGCCAGATCATGCAGGCGCTGCGCGAAACCTATTGCAGCTCCGTCGGTGCCGAATACATGCACTGCACCGACCCGACCGAAAAGCGCTGGTGGCAGGAAAAGCTGGAGAGCGCTCGCTCCAAGCCCACGTTCACGGCCGACAAGCGCAAGCACATTCTCGACCGCCTGACGGCTGCCGAGGGTCTTGAGCGCTACCTGCACACCAAGTTCGTTGGCCAGAAGCGCTTCTCGCTCGAAGGCGGCGAAAGCTTCATCGCCTCGATGGACGAGTTGGTGCAGCGTGCCGGCGAGAAGGGCGTGCAGGAAATCGTCATCGGCATGGCCCACCGTGGCCGCCTGAACGTGCTGGTCAACACCCTGGGCAAGATGCCCAAGGACCTGTTCGCCGAGTTCGACCACACGGCCCCGGAAGACCTGCCCTCGGGCGACGTCAAGTACCACCAGGGCTTCTCCAGCGATGTGCCCACCCCAGGCGGACCAGTTCACCTGAGCCTGTCGTTCAACCCCTCGCACCTGGAAATCGTGAACCCGGTGGTGGAAGGCTCGGTCAAGGCCCGCATGGACCGCCGTGGCGACAAGGAAGGCTCGCAGGTGCTGCCGGTGCTGGTGCACGGCGACGCTGCCTTTGCCGGTCAAGGCGTGGTGATGGAAACCCTGGCTCTGGCCCAGACCCGTGGCTACTACACTGGTGGCACGGTGCACCTGGTGATCAACAACCAGATCGGTTTCACTACTTCCGACCCGCGGGACAGCCGCTCTACGTTGTACTGCTCCGACGTCGTCAAGATGATCGAGGCCCCGGTGCTGCACGTGAACGCCGACGACCCCGATGCCGTCGTCTGGTGCACCCAGCTGGCCATGGACTACCGCCAGCAGTTCAAGAAGGATGTCGTCGTCGACATCATCTGCTTCCGCAAGCTGGGCCACAACGAGCAGGACACGCCGGCGCTCACCCAGCCGCTGATGTACAAGAAGATCGCCCAGCACCCCGGCACGCGCAAGCTGTTCGGTGATCGCCTGGTCGCGCAAGGCGTGCTGCCAGCCGAAGGCCCGGACGAGATGGTGAAGGCGTTCCGTGCTGCCATGGACGCGGGCAAGCACACCGTGGACCCGGTGCTGACCAACTTCAAGAGCAAGTACGCGGTCGACTGGTCGCCGTACCTGGGCAAGAAGTGGACCGACGCCGCCGACACTGCGCTGCCGCTGGCCGAGATCAAGCGCCTGGCCGAGCGCATCACCACCGTCCCTAGCACCTTCAAGGCGCACCCGTTGGTGGAGAAGGTCATCGCCGACCGCGCCGCCATGGGCCGTGGCGAAATCAACGTCGACTGGGGCATGGGTGAACACCTGGCCTACGCCTCGCTGGTGGCCTCGGGCTACCCGGTGCGCTTGTCGGGTGAAGACTGCGGCCGCGGCACCTTCGTGCACCGCCACGCCGTGCTGCACGACCAGAACCGCGAGAAATTTGACGAAGGCATCTACATCCCGCTGCAGAACGTGGCCGACGGCCAGGCACCGTACGTGGTGATCGACTCCATCCTCTCTGAAGAGGCGATCCTGGGCTTCGAGTACGGCTACGCCGGCTCTGACCCCAACACGCTGACCATCTGGGAAGGCCAATTTGGCGACTTCGTCAATGGCGCGCAAGTGGTGATCGACCAGTTCATCGCTTCGGGCGAAGTGAAGTGGGGCCGCGCCAACGGCCTGACCCTGATGCTGCCGCACGGCTACGAAGGCCAGGGCCCCGAGCACAGCTCGGCGCGTCTGGAGCGCTTCATGCAGTTGGCCGCCGACAACAACATGCAGATCGTGCAGCCCACCTCGGCCAGCCAGATCTTCCATTTGTTGCGTCGCCAGATGGTGCGCCACTTCCGCAAGCCGCTGGTCATCATGACCCCGAAATCGCTGCTGCGGAACAAGGACGCCACTTCGCCGCTGTCCGAGTTCACCAAGGGCGAATTCCGCACCGTGATCCCGGAACAGAACGCCGACATTGACGCCGCCAAGGTCAAGCGCGTGATCGCCTGCTCGGGCAAGGTCTATTACGACCTGGTCAAGAAGCGCGAAGAGAAGAAGGCCTCCGACGTGGCCATCCTGCGCGTCGAGCAGCTCTACCCCTTCCCGCACAAGGCCTTCGCCACCGAGATCAAGAAGTACTCGGGCGCGACCGAGATCGTCTGGTGCCAGGACGAGCCGCAGAACCAGGGTTCGTGGTTCTTCGTGCAGCACTACATACACGAGAACATGCTCGAAGGCCAGAAGCTGGGTTATGCCGGCCGCCCGGCCTCGGCATCGCCTGCCGTGGGTTATGCGCACCTGCACCAGGAGCAGCAGAAGGCTTTGTTGGACCAGTCCTTCGCCAAGCTCAAGGGTTTCGTCCTGTCCAAATAACGTCAAGGCGGACGCTTTGCGCCGCCCTAACTCGCCTGGTTCGAACGGACACCTGAAGGTGCCGTTCAACTCGGCGGTGGCGCTTGAAGCAGGTTCTGCCTGTAGCTAGAGAGAAAAATCATGGCAATCGTAGAAGTCAAAGTCCCGCAGCTGTCCGAATCGGTGGCCGAAGCCACGCTGCTGCAATGGAAGAAGAAGCCCGGCGACGCCGTGGCGATCGATGAAATCCTGATCGAAGTCGAGACCGACAAGGTCGTGCTCGAAGTGCCGGCGCCCGCCGCAGGCGTGCTCGTGGCCATCGTGCAAGGCGATGGCGCCACTGTGGCCGCCGATCAGTTGATCGCCCAGATTGACACCGAGGCCAAGGCCGGCGCTGCCGCCCCGGCCGCTGCTGCCCCGGCGCCCGCCGCTGCTGCTGCTGCACCGGCTGCCGCCGCCTCGGCCGACAAGTCTGGCGTGGCCATGCCGGCCGCCGCCAAGCTGATGGCCGACAACAACCTTGCCGCCGGCTCCGTGGCCGGCACCGGCAAGGACGGCCGCGTCACCAAGGGTGATGTGCTGGGCGCTGTGGCCGCTGGCGCTGCCAAGCCCGCTGCCGCCCCCGTGGCCGCACCGGCTGCCGCCAAGCCGCTGCCCGCCGTGGCTGCTCCGGCTGCTGCCAACCTGGGCGACCGCCCGGAGCAGCGCGTGCCCATGTCGCGCCTGCGCGCCCGGATTGCCGAACGCCTGGTGCAATCGCAATCCACCAACGCCATCCTGACCACGTTCAACGAAGTGAACATGGCCCCGGTGATGGAGATGCGCAAGAAGTTCCAGGACAAGTTCGAGAAGGAACACGGCGTCAAGCTGGGCTTCATGAGTTTCTTCGTCAAGGCCGCTGTGCACGCGCTGAAGAAGTACCCGGTGCTGAACGCCTCGGTCGATGGCAACGACATCGTCTACCACGGCTACTTCGACATCGGCATCGCCGTGGGTTCGCCCCGCGGCCTGGTGGTGCCGGTGATCCGCAACGCCGACCAGATGACCTTCGCCGAGATCGAGAAGAAGATCGCCGAGTTCGGCCAAAAGGCCAAGGACGGCAAGCTGGGTATCGACGAGCTCACTGGTGGCACGTTCTCGATCTCGAACGGCGGCACCTTCGGCTCCATGCTGTCCACGCCCATCATCAACCCGCCGCAGTCGGCCATCCTGGGCGTGCACGCCACCAAGGACCGCGCCATGGTGGAGAACGGCCAAGTGGTGGTGCGCCCCATCAACTACCTGGCCATGTCGTACGACCACCGCATCATCGACGGCCGCGAAGCCGTGCTGGGCCTGGTGACGATGAAGGAGGCATTGGAAGACCCAGCCCGCCTCCTGTTCGACATCTGAAGAAGCGGCGCATCCGCCTACTGCGCGACCCGATCTCGCGCCTGCGCTCCTCGCCGTACGGGTGTACGGCTGCGGTGTTCAACGCAAGCTCGGGCCGCTCGCTACGGCGGCTGCACCACTTCTTTCCTCTCAGGAAAGAAAGCAATCCATGAGCAAAAAATTTGACGTCGTCGTGATCGGCGGCGGCCCCGGTGGCTACATCGCCGCCATCCGTGCAGCCCAACTGGGCTTCAACACCGCCTGCATCGACGAGTGGAAGAACGCCGCTGGCGGCCCCGCACCCGGCGGTACCTGCACCAACGTGGGCTGCATCCCCTCGAAGGCGTTGCTGCAGTCCAGCGAGCACTACGACCACGCCACGCACCACTTCGCCGACCACGGCATCTCGGCCAAGGACGTCAAGATGGACGTGGCCAAGATGGTGGCCCGCAAGGACGGCGTCGTGAAGCAGAACAACGACGGCATCCTCTACCTGCTGAAGAAGAACAAGGTCAGCTTCTTCCACGGCCGTGGCAGCTTCGTGGCGGCCAAGGACGGCCTGTACGAGATCAAGGTGGCTGGCGCCGCCGAGGAAGTCATCGCTGCCAAGCACGTCATCGTGGCCACGGGCTCCAACCCGCGTGCACTGCCGGGCGCCGCATTCGATGAGGAGAACATCCTCTCCAACGACGGTGCGCTGCGCCTGGGCGCCGTGCCCAAGAAGCTGGGCGTGATCGGCTCCGGCGTCATCGGCCTGGAGATGGGCTCGGTCTGGCGCCGCCTGGGCGCCGAAGTGGTCATCCTCGAAGCGCTGCCTGCCTTCCTGGGCGCTGCCGACGAAGGTGTGGCCAAGGAAGCCCTCAAGGTCTTCACCAAGCAGGGCCTGAAGATCGAGCTGGGCGTGAAGATCAGCGACGTCAAGTCGGGCAAGAAGGGTGTCACGGTCGCCTATGCCAACGCCAAGGGAGAAGCCCAGGAACTGGCGGTGGACAAGCTCATCGTCTCCATCGGCCGTGTGGCCAACACCATTGGCCTGAACCCCGACGCCGTGGGCCTCAAGCTCGACGAGCGCGGCGCCATCGTGGTCGACGGCGACTGCAAGACCAACCTGTCCAACGTCTGGGCGGTGGGCGACGTGGTGCGTGGCCCCATGCTGGCGCACAAGGCGGAAGAAGAAGGCGTGGCGGTGGCCGAGCGCATCGCGGGCCAGCATGGCCACGTGAACTTCAACACCATCCCCTACGTCATCTACACCAGCCCCGAGATCGCCTGGGTGGGCCGCACCGAGCAGCAGCTCAAGGCCGATGGCGTGGCCTACAAGGCCGGCCAGTTCCCGTTCCTGGCCAACGGCCGGGCACGGGCGCTGGGCGACACCACCGGCTTCGTCAAGATCCTGGCCGATGCCAAGACCGACGAGATCCTGGGCGTGCACATCATCGGCCCGCAGGCATCCGAGTTGATCGCCGAGGCCGTGATGGCGATAGAGTTCAGGGCCTCGGCCGAGGACATCGCGCGCATCTGCCATGCCCACCCCTCGCTGTCGGAATCCACCAAGGAAGCCGCGCTGGCAGTGGACAAGCGCACGCTCAACTTCTGATGCTTTTCCGTCAAGGGATTGGCGCGGATCCGGCTCTGCCGGTCCGCTGCCAAAGCCCCCTTGGGGGGCAGCGACCGGTAGGGAGTGTGGGGGCATGACGGTCACCGAGCTTTACCAGCAACTGCTCACCGAGCGCGGCTACCAGAGTGACCCGGCGCAACTGCGCGCCGTGGCCGCCCTGCGGCGCTGCCAGGATGAGTGGGCGGCCTACAAGGCCCGGCGCTCCAATGCCATCACCAAGGCCCTGGTGCGCCCGCCCATACCGCGCGGCGTCTACATGTACGGCGGTGTGGGGCGCGGCAAGAGCTTCCTGATGGACGCCTTCTTCCAGGCCGTGCCGCTCACGCGCAAGACGCGTCTGCACTTCCACGAGTTCATGCGCGAGGTGCACCGCGAGCTGCAGGAGTTGAAGGGCCTGCAGAACCCGCTGGACGAACTGGGCAAGCGCATCGCCCGGCGCTTTCGGCTGATCTGCTTCGACGAGTTCCACGTGGCCGACGTGACCGACGCGATGATCCTGCACCGGCTGCTGGAGTCGCTGTTCGCCAACCGCGTGTCCATCGTCACCACGTCCAATTTCCAGCCCGATGCGCTGTACCCCAACGGCCTGCACCGAGACCGCATCCTGCCAGCCATCGCGCTGCTGAAGGACAAGTTGGAAGTCATCAATGTCGACAACGGCACCGATTACCGCCAGCGCACGCTCGAGCACGTCAAGCTCTATCACTCGCCGCTGGGCACCGAAGCCGACGCGGCGATGGAGCAGGCCTTCACCGAGCTGGCCGAGGCCCGCGATGAATCACCCTTGCTGCACATCGAGCATCGCCAGTTGCATGCGCGGCGCCGGGCTGGTGGCGTGGTGTGGTTTGATTTTCAAACCCTGTGTGGTGGGCCGCGCTCGCAGAACGACTACCTGGAACTGGCCACGCAGTTCCACACGCTGATGCTCTCGGGCGTGCCGCACATGCCGGTGCGCCTGGCCTCGGAAGCACGGCGCTTCACTTGGCTGGTGGACGTGCTCTACGACCGGCGGGTCAAGCTCATCATGTCGGCGGAGGTGCCGGCCGATCAGCTTTACACCGAGGGGCCGCTGGCGCATGAATTTCCGCGCACGGTGTCTCGGTTGAACGAGATGCAGTCGGCCGAATTCCTGGCGCTGGAGCGCCGCGATGTGGACACTTCCTTGACCTGAGGCCTCGGGCCTCAAAACGTCTATTTCAGTGGCTCGAAGCGGATCAGCGCCAGCGACAGGTTGTCGCCGGTGCCACGGGCCCGCTGGCGGGCCTTGCTGATCAGCATCTCGCCCGCTTCACGCGGGCCCAGAGCGTTGACGATGGCGCCGATTTCCTTGTTGCTGAGGTAGTGCCAGAGGCCGTCTGAGCAGGCCAGCAGGGTGTCGCCCACCTGAAGATGGTCGATGCGTTGCAGCGTCACCGGCGGGTCTTGTTGCGTGCCCAGGCAACCGGTGAGCAAGTTCGATTGCGGGTGGGTGTTGGCCTGTGCCTCGGTGATCTTTCCCTCGTCGATCAGGCGCTGCACGTACGAGTGGTCGATGGTGCGCCTCACCAGTTCCGGGCCGCGGTAGTGGTACACCCGCGAATCACCGGCATGCACCGTGTAGCCGCTGCGATCCGGCAGCACCAGAAAGGCGGCCAGCGTGCTGTGCGGTTCTTCATCCGCCGTGATGGCGGTGAGCTTGATCATCAGGTGCGACTCCACCACCATCTGGCGCAGCATGCTCTCAGCATCGTCGTCGTTGGGGCTGAAGCGGTCAAAAACCTGCTTGGCCGTCATGATCACCTGATCGGCTGCAGTGCGGCCACCGCTCTTGCCGCCCATGCCGTCGGCCACGATGCCCAGCGCGCAGCCCGGAATCCGCTTGTGCGGAACGATTTCGACCTGGTCTTGCTGGTAGGCGCGGTCGCCCTTGTGCAAACCAGTGGAAGCGGTGATGCGAAATCCCTGCTGGGCGGTTTTGTTCATGGGCTGCAATATAAACTGTCACGACGCCAGCGGCCCCACTTGATTCGATGTCCGACAACCTGCATTCCCCCCAGCGCCGCCTCATCGAGCTTCGCATGGAGCATGCCGACCTCGACAACCTGATCGACCGGGCCGAGCCCCAAACTCCTGGCAACGAACTCAGCTTGCGTCGGCTCAAGAAGCGCCGCTTGCTGCTGCGAGACGAAATCGCCCAGATCGAAGCGCGCCTGGTGCCCCCGGAGCCGGCCTGAGTGACCACTGAGCGGTCCGCGCCTGATTCGATCAGGGACTTGGTTTCGGCCGTGGCCGAGGCCTTTGCGCCGGATGGCCCGCTGGCCAGGGCCGATGCGGGCTATCTGCCCCGTGAAGTGCAAAACCGCATGGCAGATGCGGTGGCCAGTGCCATCACCGACCGCGCCGCCTTGGTGACCGAAGCTGGCACCGGCGTTGGCAAGACCTTCGCCTACCTGGTGCCTGTGCTGCTGTCTGGCCGCCGAACCCTGGTCAGCACCGCCACCAAGAACCTGCAAGACCAGTTGTTCTTTCGCGATTTGCCACGTTTGAGCGAAGCCTTGGGTGTGCCCACCAACATCGCCTTGCTCAAGGGTCGCGCCAGCTACCTCTGCCGTCACCGCCTGGTGCAGGCCCGCGAGAGCGCCACCTTGCCAGACCGCATGGCGGTGCGGGCGTTGGCGCGCATTGAGGGCTGGGCGCAAAGCACCGTCAGCGGCGACATGAGTGAACTCGATGGGCTGGACGAGCGCTCCGAGGTCATCCCCCTGGTCACCTCCACCCGCGAAAACTGCCTGGGTGGCGAGTGCCCCGAGTTCGTGGCCTGCCATTTGATGCGGGCCAGGCGCGAGGCCATGGCCGCCGACGTGGTGGTGGTGAACCACCATTTGTTCTTTGCTGACCTGGCGCTGCGCGACAGCGGCGTGGCCGAGTTGTTGCCCACAGTGGACGTGGCCGTGTTCGACGAGGCCCACCAGATGGTGGAGGCCGGTGTGCAGTTCCTGGGCCAGACCCTGGGCACAGGCCAGGTGCTGGATTTCTCTCGCGATCTGCTGGCAGCGGGCCTGCAGCATGCGCGTGGCTTGGCGCCTTGGTCGGACCTATCTTCAGCTTGCGAGCTGGCGGCCCGCAATTTGCGGCTGGCCTGTGCCGGTGACATGCGCGAAGTGCGCGGGGTGATCAAGCGCCGCTGGGAAGAAGTTTCCCGTGGTGAATCCCTGGGCCTGTGCCTGGACAGCCTGGTGCAGGCGCTGAGTGCCGCTACCGAGGCCCTGGAGGGTGTGGTGGAGGCGGCGCCTGATTTCATTCGCCTGCAAGGTCGCGCCAAGGAGTTGGGCGCGCAATGCATGAAGTTCCATGTGGACGCCGCGCCCGAGCGTGTGCGCTGGATCGATCTGACGCCACATCAGGCCCGCCTGGTCGAGTCGCCGCTGGACATTCGGGCCATGATGGGCGAGCAGCGTGCGGCTTCGGCCCGTGCCTGGGTGTTCACCTCGGCCACACTGGGCGATGACGAGCGCTTGAGCTGGTTCAGCGAGGCGGCTGGCCTGGACGATGCCCGCAAGCTGCGCGTGGGCAGCCCCTTCGACTACCCGGCCCATGCGCGGGTGTATGTGCCACCGCGCTTCCCGGCCCCCAATGAGGATGCCCACCTCACCATGGTGGGCCGCGCTGCCGCGCATTGCGCCGCCGCACTGGGCGGCCACACCTTTGTGCTCACCACCACGCTGCGCGCGTTGCCCGTGGTGGCCGAGGCCATGCGCAAGGAGCTCGAAACCCTGAACAGCCAGCTGGAGCTGCTGGTGCAGGGCTCAGCGGCCAAGCGCACCTTGCTCGACCGCTTTCAGGCTGGCCGCAGCGTGTTGCTGGGCTCGCACAGCTTCTGGGAGGGCATCGACGTGCCTGGCGAGGCGCTGCAATGCGTGATCATCGACAAGCTGCCTTTTCCTCCGCCCAACGATCCCTTGGTGGAGGCGCGCGTCAAACAGCTCAAGTCGCAGGGCCGCGATGCCTTCAACGACTACTTCGTGGCGGAGGCGGCCATCGCGCTCAAACAGGGCGCGGGGAGGCTGATTCGCACCGAGACCGACCACGGCCTGCTGGTGATTTGCGACACCCGCTTGCGCCAGGCCCGCTACGGTGCTCGGCTGTTGAATGCCTTGCCGCCGATGACGGCGCTGGATTCAGGGGAGCAGGCTCTGGCGTGGCTGCGAGAGCTGGCGCACAAGCGTGGCGCGCGGCTGTAGCTGCCGCGCCCGCCAGATCACCAGAACTGCCACCAGCGCTTGTCCTTGGCGCGGATGCCGTCGCTCACGAAGGCGCTCTTGGGAAAGTTGGCCTTGAGCACGCGCTCGGCGTCATCCTTCAAGGGTTTCAGGCCCAGCTTGTCGTAGGCCTGGAACATGATGAACAGGGCTTCCTCAGCGGCGGGTGCCTGTGGGTAACCCTGCACTGCTTGCTGGGCACGGTTGGCGGCGGCGACGTAGGCGCCGCGTTTGAGGTAGTAGCGCGCCACATGCACATCGTAGTCGGCCAGCGAGTTCACGATGTAGTCCATGCGCACCCTGGCGTCTTCGGCGTACTTGGACTCGGGAAACTGCTCGGCCAGTTGCTTGAACGACTGGTAGGCGTCGCGCGAGGCCTGCTGGTCACGCTCTGACAGGCTCTGGCCCGCCAGGTAGCCGAACAGGCCAAGGTTGTCGTTGAAGTTCACGATGCCGCGCAGGTACAGCGCGTAATCAAGGCCGGGACTGGACGGGTTGAGCTTGATGAAGCGGTCCAGCGTCGACAGGGCCAGGGCCTTTTCGCTGCTCTTCCATTGGGCGTAGGCCAGTTCCAGTTGGGCTTGTTGCGCCAGTAGGGTGCCAGCGGCACGGCCTTCCACGCGCTCCAGAGCCTTGATGGCTGCGTCCCAGTTGCCAGACGCCAGGTCTTCCTTGGCATCTGCATACAATTTCTCCGCGGTGACCTTGGGGTCATCTTCCTTGGGCGTGGAACTGCACGCCGCCAACAGCGCCAAGGCTGAAGCTGCAAGGATGCGCGCCAGAGGGCGCGTCGGGAAATTGGATGTCATGTGTCGCAAGGGGCGTTTCCGGCGGCCGGTTTGACGCGTGTCTGCTGTAAGTCAAAGGATTATATGGGGGGCTCCCAACGCGACCTGGAACTTGCCGACGAGTGGCAACAGGCCGACGAGGCAGAGGTAGACGTCGGCTTTGAGCGGCGCGAGCGTGCGTTGGCCATGGCGGACCATGGCTTGCGCCTGGACAAGCTGCTGACCTTGCTGGCGCCGGAGTTTTCACGCAATCATCTGCAGGGTTTGGTGGAGGCTGGTCATGTGCGGGTGGACGGCGTCACGTCCAGCACCTCGTCGCGCAAGCTCAAAGCCGGCCAGACCGTGGTTGTGACGCTGGTGCCGCCGGCCGAGAGCTTGGCCTTCACGCCACAAGCCATGAACCTGGACGTGGTGTACGAGGACGCCCATCTGCTGGTGGTGAACAAGCCCGCTGGTCTGGTGGTGCACCCGGCGGCAGGCAACTGGTCGGGCACCCTGCTCAATGGCTTGCTGGCGCGCGACCCGGCGGCGGCCCAGTTGCCCCGTGCGGGCATCGTCCACCGGCTGGACAAGGACACCTCGGGCCTGATGGTGGTGGGCCGCAGCCTGCAAGCCGTCACGGCGCTGATGCGCGACATCGCCGCCCGCACCGTGAAACGCCGCTACATGGCGCTGGCCCACGGCGATGTGGGTCGCGCCGACTTTACTGTGGACGGGCCCGTGGGTCGGGACCCGGCCGTGCGGGTGCGCATGGCCGTCATCCCGCAGGGCAAACCGGCCCGCACTGATGTGATGCCCGTTGCCTACCGGGATGGTGTGAGTGCCGTGCGCTGCGCGCTGCACACCGGGCGCACTCACCAGATCCGGGTTCACCTGGCGCACCAGGGCCATCCGCTGGTCGCCGATGCGGTGTACGGTGGCCGCCACTTGCTGGGCATGACACGCCAGGCTCTGCACGCTGTCGAGTTGGGGTTCGCCCATCCTGTCGGCGGCGAAATGCTGGCTTTCGAGTGTCCGCCGCCGGACGACTTCGCATCAGCCTGGGCCGCTGTGGCAATCGGCTGATCAGGCCACCGCACTACCGCTGTGGGGAAATGCGTGAACGGGGCTACAATGCTGCCTCAAGCCGAAAGGCCGACCCTTCCAAGGTGATGCCTCGCCGTCAAACAGCGAGGCCACGGGAAACGGCGCCACCGATGTGGCCGTCCGCCTGAGGCACCCAGCGTGCAGACCAGGTTTCCCGCGACGATTCACGGCACCCGAAGGATTTCGCCCGAACGAGCGTTCGCGGGTGGCGCAACAGAGCATTTGCAGCGCACACCGCGCCTCATGTCGGGCCTGCTCCAAAGAATACGCCGCTGCACCGACCCGAGCGGCCTTGCGACACGTTGTCCATGAACACACAGGATGCCAAGCGCGTTCTAGAGACTGCACTCATCTGTGCCAGCCAGCCATTGCCGCTGCGCGACATGCGCGTGCTGTTCAACGACCAGTTGGGCCCAGATACGCTGCGCCAATTGCTGGATGAGTTGATGCGCGACTGGCACGGTCGTGGCATCGAACTGGTGGCCCTGGCCACTGGCTGGCGCTTTCAGAGCCGGCCCGAGATGCGCGAATACTTGGACCGGCTCAACCCTGAGAAACCACCCCGCTATTCACGCGCCGTGCTGGAAACGCTGGCCATCATTGCCTATCGCCAGCCAGTGACCCGCGGAGACATCGAGGACATACGCGGTGTGATGGTGTCCAGCCAGATTGTCAAGCAACTCGAAGACCGCAACTGGATCGAGGCCATCGGCCACCGCGACGGCCCTGGCCGTCCGGCCCTGTACGCCACGACGCGCCAGTTTCTGGACGACCTTGGCCTGGAAAGTCTGGATCGCCTGCCCGCGCTGGGTGGCGGCGCGCCGTCGGCCGAGGTGCTGGCCGGCCTGGGGGCCGAACAGGTGGATCTGCTCGGCGACCAGGCGCTGCTGCCGCTCGACACGGTCGCTGATGAAGAGAGCGCCGAATTGACGGACTCCGAAACCGTCCCCACTTCCGATCCCATATCTCCCGACGCCGTCGACCTTGTTGACGCGCTGCCTGCCGCACCGCCTTCGCTCACCCCGCCCGAGGAACCCACCCAAGCATGAACACCGACGCCAACGAACCGGCAGGCCTGCCTGCTGACAGCGCCACCGACGAGGCTGCCGCCCCCAAGCGGCGTACGCGCGCCCGCAAACCATCGGCCGATGTGGCAACGGCAGGCCCGGAGGTGGCCGTCGAAGCTGCCGCAGTCGCTGACGTGACTGAAAAGCCGGCCCGCGCTTCGCGCATGCCACGCGCCAAGCCAGCGGTTGACGAGTCAGTGGCGATTGCGTCTGAAGGGTCGCAGCCAGTGGCGGCCCCCATGGCCTCGTCGGCGGCAACCCCGCAGCCTGTACCCCAGCGCGCTGATTCGGCGGGTTCGGGCTCGGCATCCAGTGATGCCGACCCCACCACAGACCGGGGTGCAGGCAGCGAAGGGCAGGGCCTGGATGGTGAAGGTCGGCGTGGCCGCAACCGCCGACGCGGCCGCCGCGGTGGCCAGCGGGCCGAAGGTGATGCGCCGCAGATGGAAGCTCAGTCGGCCCCGTTGGCTCCGGCCGTGCCCATTCCTGATACGGGCGAGCTGTTCGCCAGTGTGCTGGCGGGTGAGTTCGACGTGGAACCGGCCGCCGATGAGCAGGCCGAAGCGGCTGTTGACGAAACACAGTCCGCGCTGCTTGAAGGTGCTGACGATGCGGTGGATCAAGCCGAAGCCGGCGACGACAAGCGCGTGCTGTTGCCCGACGCCGACGCGCCCAAGCTGCACAAGGTGCTGGCCCAGTCGGGTGTGGGTTCGCGCCGAGACATGGAGCAGATGATCGAGGAAGGGCGGGTGCAGGTGAACGGCGAGGTGGCCCACGTGGGCATGCGCATCTCGTTCGGTGACCGCATCGCGGTGGACAACAAGCCGGTGCGCGTGCGCATCGCGCCGCCGCCAGCGCGGGTGATCGCCTACCACAAACCGGTGGGCGAAGTGGTCACGCTCGATGACCCTCAGCAACGCCCCACGGTGTTCCGCAAGCTGCCGCGCCTGGGCCAGGGCAAGTGGCAATCGGTGGGCCGTCTGGACATCAATACTGAAGGCTTGCTGCTATTTACAACCTCGGGTGACCTGGCCAACAAGCTGATGCACCCACGCTTCGGCGTCGAGCGTGAGTACGCGGTTCGCGTGCTGGGCACGCTGGAGAAAGAGCCGCGCGAGCAATTGCTGGTCGGTGTGAACATCGAAGGCCAGACGGCCGCCTTCAAGTCCATTGAGGACGGCGGCGGCGAAGGCCTGAACCGCTGGTACCGCGTGGTCATCTCCGAAGGCCGCAACCGTGAAGTGCGCAAGCTCTTCGACGCCGTGGGCCTGACCGTGAGCCGCCTGATCCGCATCCGCTACGGTTGCGTGGTGCTGCCGCGTGGTTTGAAGCGCGGCGCGTGGGTCGACCTGAGCGAGGATGACGTCAAGTCGCTGCGCCGCATGACCGATGGCCCACAGCAACCCCGTCGCGACGGCAAGCCGCAGCAGGGCCGGCAGGATCAGGGTAAGCGCACAGGGCAGGGTCAGCAAGCCCGTCAAGGTGAGCGCGACGGGGACCGCAACAATCGGCCGGACCGGGGTGGCGAGCGCAGCAATGATCGCAACAACAGCGACCGCAACGCCCGCAACAAGCCGCCGCGGCAGGAGGGTCAGCTGCCACATCGTCCACGAGAGGAGGGTGGCCTGGAGTTCCGTGAGCCTGGCGACCCAACCCGCATCCCCAACCCGCTGCAGCAAACCTTCGACAAGCGTGCCATCCAGAAGGAACGCTCGGCGGCGCGCGAGGCCGACTACGAGAACGGCCCCATCCCGAACCCCTTGCAGCAGACCTATGACAAGCGTTTCATCCGTGGCGACGGCGGCTTTGGTGGTGGCCCCATGGGCGGAGGCGGTGGGGGTGGCTCTGGTGGTGCGGGTGCCGGTGGCCGCGGCGGCAAGGGCGGCCAACGCAAGGGAGGCGGCAACAAGCCACGTGGCGATGGCCCGCAAGGCCAGCCTGATCCGCTGCAAACCGCCGTGGGCTACATCGGCGCCAATGCTTTCACGCGCAAGTCACAGGGGCGTGGCGGTGGCGGCGGTGGCCGCCGCGGTGGCCGTTGAGCGGCAAAGCCCAGGCAAACATCCATCAAATGACACGGGGCAAGGCTAAAATCAAAGGCTTTGTACCCCTTGCCTTGTCTGCCATCACGGCGTCCAGGGCATCACCTAGAAATCAACTCAGAAAGACCTCACCATGGCCATCGAACGCACCCTCTCGATCATCAAGCCCGACGCCGTTGCCAAGAACGTCATCGGCCAGATCTACGCCCGCTTTGAAGGCGCTGGTCTGAAGATTGCCGCCGCAAAGCTGGTGCACCTCTCACGCGCCGACGCAGAAGCGTTCTACGCCGTGCACAAGGCCCGCCCGTTCTTCAAGGACCTGGTCGAATTCATGATCTCTGGTCCGGTGATGATCCAGTGCCTGGAAGGTGAAAGTGCTATCGCCAAGAACCGCGAACTGATGGGCGCCACCGACCCGAAGAAGGCCGACAAGGGCACCATCCGTGCCGACTTCGCCGACAGCATCGACGCCAACGCCGTGCACGGCTCTGATGCTCCCGAAACCGCTGTTGTCGAAATTGGTTTCTTCTTCCCTGGTATGAACGTCTACGCACGCTGATCTGCCCTCGGGTGGATCTTCGCAGACGCTGAAAAGTGAGCAAGGTCAACCTGCTCGACTTCGACCTCGATGGCCTCGCCGCGTACTGCGAAGGCCTCGGGGAAAAGCGTTTCCGCGCCACCCAGTTGTTCCGCTGGATACACCAGCGGGGCGCGGCCGATTTCGGCGCCATGACCGACCTGGCCAAGGCGCTGCGCGACAAGCTGGGTGGCGTGGCTGAAGTGCGGCCGCTGCCTGTGGCGGCCGAGCAGGTTTCGGCCGACGGCACCATCAAGTGGTTGTTCGACGTGGGGGCCGGCAACGCGGTGGAAACCGTGTTCATCCCCGAGGACGATCGGGGCACGCTGTGCGTGTCCTCGCAGGCCGGGTGCGCGGTGGGCTGCCGTTTTTGCTCCACCGGCCATCAGGGGTTTTCACGCAACCTCAGCACTGGCGAGATCCTGGCCCAGCTTTGGTACGCAGAGCATCGGCTTCGCGAGCGGTTTGCGCTGTCGGCCGGCGAGCGCGTCATCTCCAACGTGGTCATGATGGGCATGGGCGAGCCGCTGCAGAACTATTCGGCACTGGTACCGGCCTTGCGCGCCATGCTGGACGATCATGGTTATGGTCTTTCGCGCCGGCGTGTCACCGTGTCCACTTCGGGTGTGGTACCCATGATCGACCGGCTGCGCGAGGATTGCCCTGTGGCGATGGCCGTGTCGCTTCATGCGCCCAACGATGGATTGCGCGACGAGCTCGTGCCACTGAACCGCAAGTACCCGCTGCATGAGCTGCTGGAGGCCTGTAAGCGCTATTTGCAGAAGGCGCCGCGCGACTTCATCACCTTCGAGTACTGCATGCTCGATGGCGTGAACGATACCGAGGCCCATGCCCAAGAGCTGCTGGCGCTGGTGAATGGGCGTGGTGAACACCACGTGCCCTGCAAGCTCAACCTAATCCCTTTCAACCCGTTTCCATCCTCTGGCCTGACCCGATCGCCGCGCGCAACCGTGTTGGCTTTTGCCAAGGTCTTGCAGGACGCGGGTGTGGTCACCACCATCCGCAAGACGCGGGGCGACGACATCGACGCCGCCTGTGGTCAACTCGCGGGCGAAGTGCAGGATCGCACCCGGGCTGGCGAGCGCATGAAACGTGTGCCCGTACCCGTGGTGGCCGCAGGCCGTTCATCCTGACAGGCCAAGGGCAAGCCGGGCACCGAGGAGCAAAGCTATGCAGGAACAAAGTCGTGGGTGGGTCGGGCGCAAGCTGCCGCTGTGGGTTGCTGCCTTCATGCTGGCTCTGCTGGCTGCTTGTGCGGGTACTGGCCAGGGTGCCGACCGGCGCGACATCGCCACGGCCTCGGACCAGACCGATGCCGACCGCCGCGCCAACGTGCGCCTGGAACTGGCGGCGGCGTACTTCGGTCGCGGGCAGAACAGCACCGCTTTGGACGAGGTGAAGCAGGCCCTGCAAGCCGACCCCAACCTGGTGGACGGCTACAACCTGCGCGGCCTCATTTACGGCGCCATGTCGGAGAACGGCCTGGCAGAAGAGAGCTTTCGGCGTGCGCTGCAACTTGATGCGCGCAACGGCGGCACCCTGCACAACTACGGCTGGTTCCTGTGCCAGAGGGGGCGCTACGGTGAGGCGGAGCAGCAGTTCGGCCAAGCCTTGTCTCAGCCGGGCTACCTGGACATGCCTCGCACTTTGCTGGCCCAAGGTGTCTGCCAGGCCCGCAACAGCCAGTGGGCCGAATCCGAACGCAGCCTGTCCCGCGCTTACGAACTCGATCCGGCCAACCCGGCCACCGCCATGAATCTGTCCGAACTGCTGTACCGGCGAGGTGAATTCGAGCGCGCCCGTTTCTATGTGCGCAGGGTGAACTCGGTGGAGAACCTGGTGAACGCCCAGACCCTGTGGTTGGCGGCGCGCATCGAAAACAAGTTGGGCCAGACGGCCCAGGTGCAAACGCTGGGCTCGCAATTGCGCGACCGCTACCCGCAGTCCGCTGAATCCCTGCAGTTCGAAAAGGGTTTGTTCGATGAGTGAGACCAACCCGGTTCGCGACACGCAACCCATGCAGAGTGCCGGAGAGATGCTGCGCGCGGCGCGGCAGGCGCAGGGCTTGCACATTGCAGCGCTGGCCACCCAACTCAAGGTCACCCCGCGCAAGCTTGAACTGCTGGAGAGCGATCAGCACGCTGAACTGCAGGGATCCACCTTTGTAAGGGCACTGGCGCAGGCGGCATGCCGAGCCCTGAAGATTGACCCGGCGCCGGTGCTGGCCAGGCTGCCCGATGCGCATGGCAACACGCTGGACCAAGTGAATGGCGGGCTCAACGCCCCGTTCCGTGAGCACGGTGCACGCCGGGCAGCACTGGAGTTGCCGCAGTTCACACCAACGGTGCTGGCGCTGGTAGGGCTGCTGCTGGCCGGTGCCGCAGCCTTGTGGCTGGTGCCACATGACTGGTCTTTGCCGTTGCTTTGGCAGAAGGCGGCTGCGCCGTTGACGACGCCGGCCAGTGCGGGTGGTGCGTCCGCATCCTTGGGCAATCTCACCACTGAGGCGGTCAGCCCCATCCTCGTTGGTTCGGCCGTGGTGGAGACCGTTCCCGCAGCCGTCGCGCCCGGGCTGCTGTTGCAGGTGCGTGCCACCGGGGTGTCCTGGGTGGAGGTGACCGACAGCAGTGGCCAGAGCGTGCTGTCGCGCTTGTTGCAGCCGGGCGAAACCGTGGATCTGGATGGCAACCCGCCGCTGCGCATCAAGATCGGCAACGCTGCTGGAACCGAACTGAGCTTTCGGGGTCAGTTGGTGGATCTGGCGCCCAGCACCCGCGACAACGTGGCGCGTCTGGAGCTGAAGTGAGTGTGTCCATGAGTCCTTCCGAGACCCAGTTGCTGCCCGCAGATCGCGCCATCGTGGCGGCCATGCCGGCCGTGCGCCACAGCCGCCAGGCCCAGGTGGTTTGGGGCTCGCGGGTGGTCACCGTGGGTGGTGGAGCGCCGGTGCGTGTGCAGTCCATGACCAACACCGACACCGTGGATGTGATCGAGACGGCCGTCCAGGTCAAGGAATTGGCCGTGGCCGGCTCCGAGATGGTGCGCATCACGGTCAACACGCCCGAGGCGGCGGCGGCCGTGCCGCTCATCCGCGACCAACTGGACCGGATGGGCATTGATGTACCCCTGATCGGCGATTTCCACTACAACGGCCACCGTCTGCTGGCCGATCATCCGGCCTGTGCAGAGGCGCTGTCCAAGTACCGCATCAACCCGGGCAACGTGGGCAAGGGCGAGAAACGCGACCGCCAGTTCGGCCAGATGATCGAGATCGCCGCGCGCCTGAACAAGGCGGTGCGCATTGGGGTGAACTGGGGCAGCCTCGATCAAGAGCTGCTGGCCCAAATGATGGACGACAACTCGCGCCGCGCCCACCCCTGGGACGCGAAGCAGGTGATGTACCAGGCGCTGGTGCAATCGGCCCTGCAGTCGGCCGAGGCCGCACGCGAGATGGGCTTGGACCCGAACCAGATCCTCATCAGCTGCAAGGTCAGTGGCGTGCAAGACCTGGTCTCGGTCTACCAGGCCCTGGCCACGCGCTGCGACTACGCGCTGCACCTGGGCCTGACCGAGGCCGGCATGGGCACCAAGGGCACGGTGGCGTCCAGTACCGCGCTGGCGCTGCTGCTGCAGCAGGGCATAGGCGACACCATCCGCGTCTCGCTCACCCCCCAGCCGGGCGAGGCCCGCACGCAAGAGGTAGTGGTGGCGCTGGAGATCCTGCAATCGCTGGGCCTGCGCAGCTTCAACCCCAGTGTCACGGCCTGCCCGGGCTGTGGCCGCACCACCAGCACCACCTTCCAGGAGCTGGCCAAGCAGATCGACGATTTCCTGCGTTCCCAGATGCCGGTCTGGCGCGTGAAGTACCCCGGCGTCGAGCAGATGAAGGTGGCCGTGATGGGCTGCATCGTCAACGGCCCGGGCGAAAGCAAGCATGCCGACATCGGCATCAGCCTGCCGGGCAACGGCGAAGCGCCGGCCGCGCCGGTGTTCATCGACGGCGAGAAGGCCCTCACGCTGCGGGGCGACAACATCGCCAACGAGTTCCACGCCCTGGTCGAGCAATACATAGAAAAGCGCTACGGCGCGCACACCCGAGCCTGAGGGCGCGCGCGTTGGCCCTGAGCGGCGGTGCGCATACACAAGCAAAGACATGAGCGAACAAGTCAAGGCCGTCAAAGGCATGAACGACATCCTGCCGCCTGAATCGGCGCGCTGGGAGTGGTTCGAGCACACCGTGCGCGCGCTGATGCGCCGATACGGCTATCTGGGCATCCGCACACCCATCGTCGAGCCCACGCCGCTGTTTGTGCGTGGCCTGGGCGAGGTGACCGACATCGTCGAGAAGGAGATGTACTCCTTCGTCGACAAGCTCAACGGCGACCCGCTCACGTTGCGGCCCGAGGGCACGGCGGGCGTGGTGCGTGCGGTGGTCGAGCACTCGATGCTCTACGAGGGCCCCAAGCGCCTGTACTACATGGGCCCCATGTACCGGCATGAGCGCCCCCAGAAGGGCCGCTACCGCCAGTTCCACCAGGTGGGTGTGGAGGCTTTGGGCTTTCCTGGCCCCGACGTGGACGCCGAAGTCATCCTGATGGTGCGCAGCCTCTTTCGCGACCTGGGGCTGGCTGATGTGCGCCTGGAGCTCAACAGCCTGGGCCAACCGGAAGAACGCAAGGCCCATCGTGCGGCGCTTATCGCCCATTTCGAGGCGAGCATCGAAGTGCTGGACGACGAGGCTAAGCGCCGCCTGCACAGCAACCCGCTGCGCATCCTCGACACCAAGAACCCGGCCATGCAGGCCCTGGTGGAAGCCGCGCCCAAGCTGATGGATTTCCTGGGCGAGACCTCGCTGGCACACCTGAGAGGCGTGCAGGCCGCGCTGGACGCCGTGGGGCAGCCCTACAGTATCAACACGCGTCTGGTGCGGGGCATGGACTACTACAACCTCACCGTGTTCGAGTGGGTCACCGACCGGCTCGGGGCCCAGGGCACGGTGTGCGGCGGCGGCCGCTACGACGGCCTGGTTGAGCAACTGGGCGGCAAGCCGGCCCCGGGCATCGGCTGGGGCTTGGGCGTGGAGCGTGTGCTGGCCCTGCTGGAAGAGTCTGGCGTGACCCCGCCCGCAGTGGCCCCGGATGTCTACGCCGTGGTGCCTGACGTCGCAGCCGTGGCCGTGGCCACGGCAACCGTCGAGGCCCTGCGTCAGGCTGGTGTGAGTGTGCTGATGCATGCGGCCACCAAGGATGGGCAGGGCAGCTTCAAGTCGCAGTTCAAGAAGGCTGATGCCTCGGGCGCCCGCTTTGCGCTGGTCTTCGGCGCCGACGAACTGGCGGCTGGCGAGGTCACCGTCAAGTCGCTGCGCGATGCGCAGGCCTCCCAGCAGCGGCAGCCGCTGGCAAGTGTGGCCGCATGGGGCTCCAGCCTGCTGGCCTCCTCCACCAACGCATAATCTCCACCTTTCACGCCCGGGCGCCTTGCCCAGGCCCACGACAGCAAAATGCCCGCCTCACTGCGGGCCGACCCAGACATGGCATCCAATCTCGATCTCCAGGAACAAGAACAGCTTGACGAGCTCAAGGCGTTCTGGAAACAGTACGGCAACCTCATCACCTGGGTACTCACGCTGGTGCTGGCCGGCTTTGCCGGCGTGAACGGTTGGAACTACTGGCAGGGCAAGCAGGCGGTGCAGGCCGGTGCCATGTTCGAGGAACTCGACAAGGCCGCCCAAGCCGGCGATGCCGAGCGCGTGGCCCGCGTCTTTGGCGACATGAAGGACCGCTTTGGCCGCACCACGCTGGCCTGGCAAGGTGGCCTGCTGGCCGCCAAGTTGCAGGCCGAGAAAGGCAAGCTTGACGATGCCCGCGCCAGCCTGGTCTGGGTGGCCGAGCATGCCGGCGACGAGGGCTACAAGGCGACAGCCCATCTGCGTCTGGCGGGTCTGCTCGTGGACAGCAAGGCCTACGACGAAGCCCTGAAGCAGCTCGACGCCGTGACCGCCACCGAATTCGCCGCGCTGGCCCAGGACCGCCGCGGCGATGTGCTGGCCGCGCAAGGCAAGAAGGCCGAAGCCGCAGCGGCCTGGCAAGCCGCCTGGAAGGCCATGGACGAAAAACTCGACTACCGCCGTGTGGTGGAGGCCAAGCTCAACACCGTGGGCCAGAGCGCTGAAGCCGCTGCCGACAAGCCGGCCGCTGCAGCATCCGGAGCCGCCCAATGACAGGCTGGATGAGTCGCTGCTCCAACTGGGCCCTGGCCACCGTGTGGTTGGCCGCAGGTTTGGCCGGCTGTGCGGCCGACAAACCCAAGCCCGCCGAACTCAAGCCACTCACCGCCGAAATCGCAGGCCGCCAAGTCTGGCATCAAAGTTTGAATGCGGTGAGTTTCCCCTTGTCGGTGGCCGTGAAGGCTGACCGCTTCCACGTGGCCGGCGACGACGGTACCGTGCTGGCGCTGGAGGCCGCTACTGGCAAGCCGCTGTGGAGTGCCAACGTGGGCGCCAAGATCGCCGCAGGCGTGGGCTCGGATGGGCGCTTCGTCTCTTTGGTCACCCGCAACAACGACCTGGTCACCCTGGAGGGCGGCAACGAACGTTGGCGTGCCAAGCTCGACGCCCAGGTGGTCACTGCGCCGCTGGTGGCAGGCGAGCGCGTGTTTGTGGTGGGCGTGGACCGTGTGGTGCATGCCTTTGACGCACTGGATGGCCGCAAGCTCTGGACCATGAAGCGCCCGGGCGATGCCTTGCTGCTCAAGCAAGCCGGTGTGCTGACCGCCTGGAAAGACACCCTGCTGGTGGGGCAGGGCGCCCGTTTGCTGGGTATCGACCCGCTCAAGGGCACAGTGCGCTGGGACGTGGCCGTCACCTCGCCGCGCGGCACCAACGAGGTGGAGCGCCTGGCCGATCTGATCGGGCCGGCCTCGCGTGTGGGCAACAGCTACTGCGTGCGGGCCTTCCAGAACGCCGTGGGTTGCGTGGATGCCGACCGCGCTGCCCTGAAGTGGAGCCAGAACGGTGGCGGCGTGCAGGCTGTGGGCGGTGACGCCGACTTCTTGGTGGGCGCCGATGCCAGCGACCGCATCACGGTGCGCAAACGTGCCGCCGGCGAGATCGCCTGGACCAGTGAGATGCTGCTCAATCGCAGCCTCAGTGCGCCGGCCGTTGTCGGCCCCACCGTGGTGTTTGGTGATTTCGAAGGCCAGGTGCATTTCCTGGCGCGTGACACAGGCAAGCCAGTGCTGCGCTTGCCCACCGATGGCTCAGCCGTGGTCGGCGCCCCGGCGCTGTCCGGTATCACCATGTTGGTGGTCACGGCAAAGGGTGGCTTGTTCGCCTTCCGGCCAGAGTGATCCTTTTTTTGAATTCCAAGGTCCGGTTTGAAACCAGTCATCGCTCTCGTCGGCCGCCCCAATGTGGGCAAGTCGACCCTGTTCAACCGGATGACCAAGAGCCGCGACGCGATCGTGGCCGACTTTGCTGGCCTCACGCGCGACCGCCACTACGGTGATGGCCGCCTGGGCTCGCAGGAGTTCATCGTCATCGACACAGGTGGCTTCGAGCCTGACAGCACCACCGGCATCGTCAAGGAAATGGCCCGGCAGGCGCGCCAGGCCGTGGCCGAGGCCGATGTGGTGATCTTTGTGACTGACATCCGCAGCGGCCTCTCGGCACAGGACGCCGATATCGGCCGCTACCTGCGCCAGGCCAACAAGCGTGTGCTGCTGGCGGTGAACAAGGCCGAGGGCATGAGCGAATCGCCGCTGCTGGCCGAATTCCATGAACTGGGTCTGGGCGAGCCGCACCCGATCTCGTCGGCCCACGGGCAAGGCATACGCAGCCTGTTGGAAGCCGCGCTGGCAGACTTCCCCGAGGCTGCGGAAGAATATGGCGCTGGCGACGACAAGCCCGTGCGCCTGGCCGTGGCGGGCCGCCCCAACGTGGGCAAGTCCACGCTGATCAACACCTGGCTGGGCGAGGAGCGACTGATCGCTTTCGACATGCCCGGCACCACGCGCGATGCCATCCACGTGCCGTTCGAGCGCGGTGGCAAGCACTATGAGCTGATCGACACCGCCGGCCTGCGCCGCAAGGGCAAGGTCTTTGAGGCGATCGAGAAATTCTCGGTGGTCAAGACCCTGCAGGCCATCGCTGACGCCAACGTGGTGGTGCTGATGATCGACGCCACCCAGGGCGTGAGCGAGCAGGATGCGCACATCGCCGGCTATGTGCTCGAATCCGGCCGCGCGGTGGTGATTGCCATCAACAAGTGGGACGCCATCGACAGCTACCAGCGCCAGATGCTGGATCGCTCCATCGAACAGCGCCTGGCCTTTCTCAAGTTTGCATCGGTGGTCAACATCTCGGCCCTCAAACGCCAAGGCATAGGCCCGCTGTGGCAAGCCATTGATGATGCCCACGCTTCAGCCACCTGCAAGATGCCCACCCCGGTGCTCACGCGTCTGCTGCATGAGGCGGTGGAGCACCAGCAGCCCAAGCGCGCCGGCACGTTCAGGCCCAAGCTGCGCTATGCCCACCAGGGCGGCATGAACCCGCCCATCATCGTGATCCACGGCAATTCGCTGGAGCACGTCTCCGACAGTTACAAGCGCTTCCTCGAGGGGCGTTTCCGCGAGCATTTCAAGCTGGTGGGAACACCCTTGCGCATCGACATGAAGCTCTCGGCCAACCCCTTCGACAAAGAAACCTGAGCACGCTCAGTTCATTTGGGGGCGCGAAACTCATGGGGACAACCCTGTGTTAACGTCCGCCACTCCTCTTCTTCCAACACGGAGCATATCGTGAGCAACAAAGGCCAACTCTTGCAAGATCCCTTCCTGAATCTGCTGCGCAAGGAGCACGTTCCGGTGTCGATCTACTTGGTCAACGGCATCAAGTTGCAGGGGCACATTGAGTCTTTCGACCAATACGTCGTCCTACTGCGCAACACCGTGACCCAAATGGTCTACAAGCATGCCATTTCCACCGTGGTACCTGGCCGTGCGGTGAACTTCCACGTCGCCGAGCCGGGCGAAGGCGCCTGAGCGCCTTCCTCCAGCGCCGGCCCTGGTCGTCATCGATCTGGCCGGCGTTTTTCAGTCCCCTAGCTTTCGGCGAACGCCCTTGAGCGCTGCTGACCGTGCCGGCTCCACCGAGGGATCCGTGACGCGCACCGTGCTGGTGGGCGTCGATTTCGGCCCCGGATCGTCCTTCGACGCCTCGCTCGACGAACTGGCCTTGCTGGCCGAGTCGGCTGGCGATGTGGCCGTGGCGCGCATCACCGCCAAGCGCAAGGCGCCCGATCCGACTTTCTTTGTAGGCTCGGGCAAGGCCGACGAGATCAAGTTGCTGGTGCAGGCCCATGGCGCACACGGCGTGATCTTCGACCAGGCGATTTCCCCTGCCCAGCAACGCAATCTTGAGCGCCACATCGGCGTGCCAGTGGCCGACCGCACCGCGCTGATCCTCGAGATCTTTGCCGCCCGGGCGCAAAGCCACGAGGGCAAGCTGCAGGTGGAACTGGCGCGCCTGCAGTACATGGCCACCCGGGTGGTGGGCCGCTGGAGCCATCTGGAGCGCCAGCGTGGCGGTGCCGGCCAGCGCGGCGGCCCGGGCGAGGCCCAGGGCGAGTTGGACCGCCGCATGATCGGCGAGCGCATCAAATCGGTGAAAGACCGGCTGGAAAAGGTCAAGCGCCAGCGCGGTACCCAGCGCAAGGCGCGCGAGCGCAGCGGTACCTACCGTGTGTCACTGGTGGGCTACACCAATGCCGGCAAGTCCACGCTGTTCAATGCCCTGGTCAAAGCCCGCTCCTATGCGGCCGACCAACTCTTTGCCACGCTGGACACTACCACGCGCTCACTCTACCTGGGTGAAGCAGGGCGGTCTGTTTCGCTGTCCGACACGGTGGGTTTCATCCGCGACCTGCCGCACAAGCTGGTGGAAGCCTTCCGCGCCACCTTGCAGGAAGCCGCAGATGCGGATCTGCTGCTGCACGTGATCGATGCCTCGAGCCCAGCTCTGATGGAGCAGCGTGAAGAGGTGGAACGCGTACTCGAAGAAATCGGTGCCGCTGATGTGCCCCAGGTGCTGGTATACAACAAGCTAGACCGCCTGGAAGACAGCCAGCGTCCCCGTGTCTTGCGCGATGATCTGGAACTGGCACCCAACCTGCGCGTGCCACGGGTCTTCGTTAGTGCCATCACGGGCGAGGGGCTGGATGTGTTGCGTCAGGTGATCGCCACCTTCGCTGCACCGCCTGACACCTTGAAAAACCATGGCGTGGCCACCACCTTACCGGATGGCAGCCCTGTGCCGGACGTCAGCGGCCACTCCAACTGACACCAATGACGACGACAATGTCACGTGTGAACATGCAATCAACCTCATCCCCAACGGCCCAGCCCGGCGGCGGCCTGCGTTCTGTGCTGGCCGCCCTTGGCGGCTTGCTGCGCGGTACCTGGCTGCGACTGGTGGGTGGCACCCGCTTGCTGAACAACGGCCGCAACGACGGCCCGCCCGATCTCGATGAGCTCTGGCGCGATTTCAACCGCAAGCTCTCGGGCCTGTTTGGTGGTCCCAAGGGCAGCCCGCCGTCCGGTGGCAACGACGGCCCAAGCTTTCAGCCTGACATGAAGGGCGCCGGTATTGGCGTGGGCCTGATTGCTGGCGTGGTGGCCCTGATCTGGGCTGGCAGCGGCGTGTTCATCGTGCAGGAAGGTGAGCAGGCGGTGGTCACCACCTTCGGCGTGCCGAACAAGGAGGTGGCCACCGCCGGCATCCAGTGGCGGCTGCCATATCCGATACAGCAGCACGAGACCGTGCGCGTGACCCAGGTCCGCTCGGTGGAGATTGGTGGACGCAGCAACGTGGTGGCCGCCACCGGCTTGCGGGATTCGTCCATGCTGACCCGGGACGAGAACATCGTCGACATCCGTTTCACCGTGCAATACCGGTTGAAGGACGCGCGCGAGTTTCTTTTCGAGAATGCCAAGACCGAGGACGCCGTGGAACTGGCTGCCGAGTCGGCCGTGCGCGAAATCGTGGGCCGCAGCAAGGTTGATTCGGTGCTCTACGAGCGCCGTGACGCGATTGCCGCTGAACTCGTCAAGCTGATCCAGTCGCAGCTCGACAAGCTCAAGTCGGGCGTGCAGGTCAGCAATGTGAATCTGCAAAGCGTACAGGTGCCAGAACAGGTGCAGGCAGCGTTTGACGACGCCTTCAAGGCCGGCGCTGATCGCGACCGCTACAAGAACGAAGGCCAGGCCTACGCCAGCGACGTGATCCCCAAGGCCCAGGGTGCGGCCGCACGGCTTCATCAGGAGGCCGAAGGCTACAAGAGCCGCGTGGTGGCCCGTGCCGAGGGCGATGCCCAGCGCTTCAACTCGGTCTACACCGAGTACCAGAAGGCCCCGGGCGTGACCCGCGACCGTCTCTACATCGACACCATGCGCGAGGTCTACAGCAACGTCACCAAGGTTATGGCCGACAGCCGCAATGGCTCGAACCTGCTCTACCTGCCGCTCGACAAGCTGATGCAGCAAACTGCGCCCTCTGGCGCACCCGCTTCAGCTGCAGCCCCTGTCGCCGCGCCCACCGCAGACACCGCCGCAGCCGACAGCCGCGCGCGTGACAACGCCCGCAGCCGCGACCGCGAAGGCCGCTGAGCGGGAGGACAACAACACCATGAATCGCATTGCATTGATCGTTGGCGGCCTGCTGGTCGCGCTGATGCTGGCAGCCTCCACCCTGTTCGTGGTGGACCAGCGCAAGGTGGCCGTGATCTACGCCCTGGGCGAGATCAAGGAGGTCATCACCGAGCCCGGCCTGAAGTTCAAGCTTCCGCCGCCGTTCCAGAACGTGGTCTACCTCGACCGCCGCATTCAGACATTGGACAGTCCCGAATCGCGGCCCATATTCACCGCAGAGAAGAAGAGCCTGGTGATCGACTGGCTGGTGAAATGGCGAATCAAGGAACCACGCGAGTTCATCCGCAACAACGGTGACATCCGCACATTGGAAAATCGCCTGAGCCCTGTGGTGCAGGCAGCCTTCAACGAGGAAGTCACCAAGCGCACGGTGGGTGGCGTGCTGGCCACCGAGCGCGAGAAGGTCATGCAAGACGTGCTCGCCCGCCTGGCCGATGAAGCCAAGTCCTTCGGCATCGAGATCCTGGACGTGCGGATCAAGCGAGTGGACTTCGTGGCCAACATCACCGATTCGGTCTATCGCCGCATGGAGAGCGAACGCAAGCAAGTGGCCAACGAATTGCGCTCGCAGGGCCAGGCCGAGGGCGAGAAGATCCGTGCCGACGCTGACCGCCAGCGCGAGGTCATCGTGGCCGAGGCCTACCGTGACGCGCAGAAGACCATGGGCGAGGGCGATGCCACGGCTTCGGCGATGTACGCCAGCGCCTTTGGCCGCGATCCGCAATTCGCCCAGTTCTACCGCAGCCTGGATGCCTATCGGGCAAGCTTTCGCAACAAGACCGACGTGATGGTGGTGGATCCCAGCTCCGAGTTCTTCAAGGCCATGCGTGGCAATGCAGCCGCAGCGCCTGCAGCCAAGAAGTGACACACCAGAGATGAGCGATCTGATGTGGGGTGCGCTGGCCCTGATGCTGGTGTTCGAGGGCTTGCTGCCATTCTTCAGCCCCAAGGGTTGGCGCGATGTGTTCATCCGCGCCACCCAACTCAGCGACGGTCAGATCCGTTTCATGGGGCTGGCCAGTATGGTCATCGGTCTGGTGTTGCTGATGGTGGTTCGCGGCTGATTGACGCGTTGCTGACGCCCGGTGGCGTCTATCGGGAAGGTCCTTTCCAGCAGGATCACGCGGGTACAATGCCTGTTTTAACCCCGGTTCATTTTCATGTCTTCTGCTTGGCTGTTGCCAGAGCACATCGCTGACGTCCTGCCCGCTGAGGCCAGGCGCATTGAGGAGTTGCGCCGCCAGTGGCTTGATCTGGCCCGTGGCTACGGTTTCGAGCTGGTGATGCCTCCGCTGCTGGAGCATCTGGAGTCACTGCTCTCGGGCACCGGCCGTGCGCTCGACCTCAAGACCTTCAAGCTGGTGGATCAGTTGAGTGGCCGCACACTGGGTGTGCGGGCCGACAGTACGCCCCAGGTGGCGCGCATCGACGCCCACCTGCTGAACCGCCTGGGTGTCACCCGCCTGTGCTACTGCGGCCCCGTGCTGCACACCCGCCCGGCCGGCCTGCACGCCACGCGCGAACCCCTGCAACTGGGCGCCGAGATCTACGGCCACCCCGGCTTGGAGGCCGATCTGGAAGTGCTGGAGCTGAGCCTGGACGGCCTGGAGGCGGCCCATGTGAAGGGGCTGACGGTGGATCTGGGCGACGCGCGCATCGTGCGTGCGATGCTGGCCGATGTGGCGCTACCCCCCGAGGCGCAAGCCGAACTGGCGGCGGCGCTCATGGCCAAGGATGGCAGCACCGTTGCGGCGCTGGCCAAGTTCTGCGACGCAACCACCCGCCAGGCCTTGCTGGCCTTGCTGCAGCTCTATGGCGACGATGAAGTCCTGGTAGCCGCCGCCAAGCATCTGCCGGCCAAGGCGCCCATTGCGGCCGCTCTGAAAGATCTGGCGTGGGTGGCTGGCCACGTGCGGCATGTCTTCCCCGAGGTGCGGCTGGGCTACGACCTGTCGGACATGAGTGGCTACGCCTACTACAGCGGCGTGCGCTTCAGCGTCTACGGCGCGGGCTTCACCGATGCGCTGGCACGCGGTGGCCGATACGACGAGGTGGGGGCGGTATTTGGCCGCAACCGCCCGGCTGTGGGCTTCAGTCTCGACTTGAAGGGGCTGGTCAACGTGGCCGCAGCCGCAGCGCCACGCGCCGCCGTGAGGGCGCCCTGGGGTGAGGAAGCTGGACTGCGGGCGGCTATACGCCGTCTGCGTGCCGAAGGCGAAACCGTGGTCTGCATCCTGCCCGGGCACGAGCAGGAAACCCAGGAATTTGAATGCGACCGCGAACTGGTCGCCCATCAAGGCCAGTGGCGAGTGCGCACCCTCTGAGTGCCCGCCACGCTACCGAATCAAAATCAACCGGTTTAGAACGCTATGCAACAAGGCAAGACCGTGCGCGGACGCAATGTGGTGGTGGTCGGCACCCAGTGGGGTGATGAAGGCAAGGGCAAGGTCGTGGACTGGCTCACCGACCACGCCCAGGGCGTGGTGCGCTTCCAAGGCGGTCACAACGCTGGCCACACGCTTGTCATCAAGGGCGTGAAGACGGCGCTGCAGCTGATCCCTTCTGGCATCATGCGCGACGGCGTGGCGTGCTACATCGGCAACGGAGTGGTGGTGGACCCGACCCATCTGCTTTCGGAAATCGAACGCTTGGAGAAGGTGGGGCTGGACGTACGCTCACGCCTGTTCATCAGCGAATCCTGCCCGCTGATCCTGCCCTTCCATGTGGAGGTGGACAAGGCCAGAGAGGCCTTGCGTGAAACCAGTGGCGCCGGCAAGATCGGTACCACGGGGAAGGGCATAGGCCCCGCCTACGAAGACAAGGTTGCTCGCCGTGCGCTGCGCGTGCAGGATCTGAAGCACCCCAAGCGCTTCGCAGCCAAGCTGCGCGAACTGCTGGAGTTGCACAACTTTGCCCTCAGGGGTTACCTCAAGGGTGAAGCACTGGAATTCCAGCCCATCTTCGACCAGGCCATGAAGATGGCAGAGGTGCTGCGTCCCATGATGGCCGATGTGGGCTATTTGATCCATCAGGCCCATCAGAAGGGCGCCAACATCTTGTTCGAAGGTGCCCAGGGCACGCTGCTGGACATCGACCACGGCACCTACCCCTACGTCACATCCAGCAACTGCGTGGCCGGCAACGCCGCTGCCGGTTCGGGTGTGGGCCCGGGCCTGCTGCACTACATCCTGGGCATCACCAAGGCCTACACCACGCGCGTGGGTTCGGGCCCGTTCCCTACCGAACTCGACATCAATGCCGAAGGCACTGTGGGCCACCATTTGTCCACCATTGGGCAAGAGCGCGGCACCGTCACTGGCCGGGCCCGCCGTTGCGGCTGGCTGGATGCGGCCGCGCTCAAGCGCAGCATCATCATCAACGGCATCTCGGGCCTGTGCATCACCAAGCTCGACGTGCTCGATGGCCTGAAGGAAATCAAGGTCTGCACCGGCTACAGGCTGAACGGCCAGACCGTGGACATCCTGCCACTGGACGCCGATGACATCGTGGCCTGCGAACCGATCTACGACACTTTCCCGGGTTGGGAAGGCAGCACCTTTGGCATCACCCAGTGGGATCGGTTGCCAATGAACGCGCGCCGCTATTTGGAGCGGGTGCAGGAGTTCATCGGTGCTCCTATCGACATGGTGTCCACGGGGCCGGACCGCGAGCACACCATCCTGCTGCGCCACCCCTACCTGGGTTGAGCCGGCGTTTCACCCCTACCCAAACCCCTGCTGGAGTTCGCATGCTCACTGACGATGGCAAGCACCTGTACGTGTCCTGGGACGAGTACCACATGCTGATCGAGCGGCTGGCGCTCAAGGTGCACAATTCGGGTTGGGAGTTCGACCAGATCCTGTGCCTGGCCCGTGGTGGCATGCGTCCGGGCGACGTGCTGTCGCGCGTGTTCGACAAGCCATTGGCCATCATGTCCACCAGTTCCTATCGCGCCGATGCCGGCACCATCCAGGGCCGGCTGGACATGGCCAAGTACATCACCATGCCCAAGGGTGAGTTGGCGGGCCGCGTGTTGCTGGTCGACGATTTGGCCGATTCCGGTGTGACGCTTAAGGCCGTGGTTGAACGCCTGCGCGGCTTTCCGTCCATCTCCGATCTGCGTTCGGCGGTCATCTGGAACAAGGCCGTGTCGAGCTACACGCCTGATTACTTCGTTGAGACGCTGGACACCAGCCCCTGGATTCACCAGCCCTTCGAAGACTACGACAACCTACGGCCCGAGGGCCTGGCGAAGAAGTTTGCCGTCTGATCTCAGCACTGCAAAAGGCACCCGTCGGCTGCCTTTGTTTCATGGGTCTTTGCTGCGGCGCCACAAAGCAAAAAGGCCAGCACTTCCGTGCTGGCCTTCGTTATGCTGGTGCCCAGGAGAGGACTCGAACCTCCACGCCTCTCAGCGCTAGTACCTGAAACTAGTGCGTCTACCAATTCCGCCACCTGGGCAAATTCGCGTTCAAACGCATTGCGTTCTCAGCGAAAGATAGGACTTTATCATTAAAACAAGAATCAACACAAGTGCTCCAGAAAATTCTGGTGTCTTGATGACCGAAGTCGAGGGCACTGTCCTCGGCCATCGAGACGGGCACGGCTTTGTCCAATGCGACAACGGCGAACCCGATCTCTACCTGCCGCCGCAGGAAATGCGCACGGTGCTGCACCGCGATCGCGTGCGTGCTCGCATCGTGCGCTTCGACCGCAAGGGCCGACCCGAGGGCCGTGTGGTCGATATCCTGGAGCGCCGCAAGACGGCCATCATCGGCCGTTTGCTGCACGAAGGCGGCATCTGGCTGGTGGCGCCCGAAGACAAGCGTTACGGGCAGGACATCATGATCCCCAAGAACGCCATCGCGAACGCGGTGGTGGGGCAGGTTGTGGCCATCGAACTCACCGAGACGCCATCGATGTATTCGCAGCCTGTGGGCCGCGTGACCGAGGTGCTGGGCGACATCGATGACCCCGGCATGGAGATCGAGATCGCCGTGCGCAAGTACGAGGTGCCACACCGCTTCTCGGCCGAGACCCTGGCCCAGGCCGCCGCGTTGCCGGACAAACTGCGTGCGGTCGACCTTAAGCACCGCATTGACTTGCGCGACGTGCCCCTGGTGACTATCGACGGCGAGGACGCACGTGACTTCGATGACGCGGTGTACTGCGAGCCGCACAGTTCTGGGCGCGGCAAGAACGCAGTCAAGGGCTGGCGCCTGCTGGTGGCGATCGCCGACGTGAGCCACTACGTGAAGCCCGGCGAGCCGTTGGACGACGACGCCTATGAGCGCGCTACGTCGGTCTACTTCCCGCGTCGGGTCATCCCTATGCTGCCGGAAAAGCTTTCGAACGGCTTGTGCTCGTTGAACCCTGACGTGGACCGGCTGAGCATGGTGTGCGACATGCTGGTGAACGAGAGCGGCGAAGTGCGGGCCTACCAGTTCTATCCTGCAGTCATCAGTTCGCATGCACGGCTGACCTACACCGAAGTGGCTGCAGCGCTGGCCAACTCACGTGGGCCCGAGGCCACCAAGCGCCGTGAGCTGATGCCACATCTGCTGGATCTGCATGAGGTCTACCGGGCACTGCTCAAATCGCGTGCAGTGCGCGGCGCAGTGGATTTTGAAACCACCGAAACACAGATCGTTTGCGACGAAAACGGCCGCATCGACAAGATCGTGCCGCGTGTGCGCACCGACGCCCACCGCCTGATCGAGGAGGCCATGCTGGCCGCCAACGTTTGCGCGGCCGATTTCATCGCAGGGGCCGAGCATGCCTCGCTGTACCGCGTTCATGAAGGCCCGACACCCGAAAAGCGCGTGACGCTGCAGAACTACCTCAAGGCACTGGGCCTGGGGCTGGCCGTCAGCGACGACCCCAAGCCCGGCGAGTTCCAGGCCATTGCCACGGCCACCAAGGACCGGCCCGACGCGCAACAAATCCACACCATGCTGCTGCGCTCCATGCAGCAGGCGATCTACACGCCGGCCAACAGCGGCCACTTTGGACTGGCGTATGAGGCCTACACCCACTTCACCAGCCCGATCCGCCGCTACCCCGATCTGCTGGTGCATCGGGTGATCAAGGCGGTGCTGCAGGCGCGCCGCTACCACCTCGACACAGGTGACTTGGCCAATGCGCCGCCCATCAAGCTGCGCAAAGGTGCCAAGCCGCCCGCCAAGGCACCCACAGCCGAGATGGCCCACTGGGAGCAGGCGGGGGCCCATTGCAGCGCCAACGAGCGCCGCGCCGATGAGGCGTCACGTGACGTCGAGGCCTGGCTCAAGTGCCGCTACATGCGCGAGCACCTGGGTGAGGAATACAGCGGCACAGTGAGCGCTGTCACCAGCTTTGGCCTGTTCGTCACTCTCGATGCCTTGTATGTCGAAGGCCTGGTGCACATCACCGAACTCGGCGGCGAGTACTACCGATTTGACGAAGCCCGCCAGGAGTTGCGTGGTGAGCGCACAGGGTTGCGCTACTCGGTGGGCACCCGGGTGCGCGTGCAGGTGAGCCGTGTGGACCTGGATGGCCGTCGCATCGACTTTCGCATGATGCGCGAAGACGAGGGCGAGCGGCTGTCTACACGCGGCCGTGGCACAGGAGCCGTCCGGTCCGAGGAGGGTTCTAAGCGCGTCGCCTTGGCCGAGGTCGAGGCCGAGGATCGGGTGCAAAAGCGTGGTGCCAAGGCGGCCAAGGGAGGCAAGGCCACCAAGAGCGCCGGCAAGGGTGGCAGTGCCCGCAAGGTGACGGCCAAGTTGGCCGGCCACCGGGCAGGGGTCGAGGTACCCAACGCTCGGCGCAACGCCAATCCGGTGTCGAAGATGGGCAAAGCGAAGGCGCGGCGCTGATTGCCCCCAGGTCACGCCAGTGCTTCGCTGGCCTGCACCATGTTGGCGATGAGCTGGCTGGCGAGCATGGGTAGGCGCAGGCGCATCGGGCTGCTGCCCCTGCCATCGAGTTCGGCCGCATGGCCGTGCAACCACACGGCAGCCCGGGCCACGGCACGTGCGCTGTTTGGGCCCTCGGCCTGTTGCGTCCACAAACCGCCCAGCCAGCCCGCCAACACATCACCTGTGCCTGCGGTGGCCAGACGGGCATTGCCGCTGGGGTTGAGTGCGGGCAGTTCACCCGGCGCAGCCACCACGGTGCCCGAGCCCTTCAGTACCAAGACCGCGCCGAATTGGTCGGCGAGTTGCTGGGCAACGGCAAGGCGGTTGGCCTGCACGGTGGAGGTCTCCAAACCAGCCAGTCGAGCAGCTTCCAGAGGATGGGGCGTGAGTACCGTGGGTTGACCGCGTCGGCCGCGTGCCTGCAGCGCCTGCATCAACATGGGGTCGGCCGCAACGGCGTTCAGGGCGTCGGCATCCAGCACCAACCGGGCAGCTTGGTGCAACACCATGGGCAAGTGCCGGCGCACGGCGTCGCTGCCACCACAGCCACAAACAACGGTGGCCTGTTCAAACACCGCGCCAGAGCGCCATTGCGCCGTTGGGCGGTGCATCAGTTCGGGCTGGGCTGGGTCTGGGCCGGTGGTGTGTGATTCCAGCATACCCAGGAAGACCCTGCCGGCCCCGGCGGCCAGGCCCGCACGGCCGGCCAGCACTGCGGCTCCGCCCATGCCGGGGGCGCCGCCGATGACCCACAAGTCGCCGTGGCGGCCCTTGTGCGAGGCATGCGCGCGCGCAGGCAAAACGCCTTGCACATCAGTTGGCCCCGTCAGCAGTGCGGTGGCCCCGCTGTCTGGGGCAACGCTCAGGCCCAGATCGCTCCACCACACCTGTCCCGCCGCGTCGCGGCCATGGCCTGTGAACAGGCCTGGTTTGAGTGTGAGCAGCGCCAGCGTGGCGTCGGCTCGCACCATTTGTTCACCCAGAGCGCGCCCGGTGTCGGCGCAAAGCCCCGTCGGCAGGTCCACGGCCAGCACAGGCGCTTGCGCGGCGTTGACGCTGCGAATCAGTTCGGCCAGCGTGCCCTCGGGTGGCCGGCTTTGCCCCAGCCCCAGCAAGGCGTCTATGACCAGATCGGGTTGGGTGGACGGAGGTTCGGCGGCGATGACAACGCCTGCGGTCAGCGCCTGGGTCAGAGCCCGTTGGGCGTCCGCAGGCGCCTGTTTGGCATGGCCCAGGCGGGTGAGGTGCACCTGCTTGCCAACGCGGTGCAGGGCGGTGGCCGCCACCAAGCCATCGCCGCCGTTATTGCCCGGGCCAGCGGCCACCCAAATGTGCCGGGCGTGCGGCGCCATTGCCAGCGCCAGCTGGGCCACCTGCGCACCAGCCTGTGCCATCAGGCTGAAGGCTGGCGTGGTGCCGAGCGCGGCTGTTTCGATGGCGCGCGACGTGCAGTTGTCGAACAGCGCCGGCATCGCCAGCGAGGTGGAGGTGATTCTGCATAGGCCCATGGCCCTATGGTAGGCCCGGCGGGCCTGCTGCAATCACCGCAACCGGTCGATGCCCAGGCCTTGCAGGTCTATGGCCGGCTGGCGCTGGCCGACCAGATCGGCCACGACCCGGGCCGATCCACAACCCAGTGCCCAGCCGTGTGCGCCATGGCCAAGGTTCATGAACACACCGGGCATGCCCGTTGGCCCCAGCAATGGCGGGCCATCGGGCAGCATGGCGCGGGTGCCTCGCCACTGCGTGGCCTTGGCTGTGCGGGCGGCAGCGGGGAACCAGTCGTCCAACACTTTGTACAGCGTGGCCAGCACGTTGTCGTCGAGTTGGCTCCTGGCATGGCCCAACTCGGCGCCGCCGGCCACACGGATGCGGTTGCCCATGCGGCTGATGGTGACGCGGTAGCGCTCGTCCAGCACGCCAGAGCGCGGGCAGGTGTCCATGGCGGTATCGGCCAGGCGCAATGGCGCCGTGATGGAGTGGCCATGCACGGCGGCGAGAGGCAGCTTGAGGCCGAGCGGCGCCAGCAAGGCGGGCGAGCCCATGGCGGCACACACCACCACGGCGTCGAAGGTTTGTGGGCCCACGTCCAAGGCGTCGCTGCTGTCGGGCGTGAGGGTGGATGCCAGTGCGGTGGTGTCCTGCGCAAGCCTGGGCTGCACCCGCACGCTCAGCGGTGAGCCGGCAGTGATGCCCAGCACCTCGTGCCTAAAGCGAAAGCGCACACCGAGATGCTGGGCTTCTGCCTTGAGCAGGTGGGCAAACTGGCGGCAATTGGCCACCTGGGCACCGGGCAGGTGGATGGCTGCGTGCAAGGGCGCGTCCGGGCTGAGCGCGGGCTCGATCAGTCGCGCACCGGCAGCGTCCAGTAGGGCATGGGGCTCGCGCAGTTCTTCCAGCGCCTCCAAGCCAGGGCGCAGCAGGGTCAGGTCGCGTTCGCTGCGCAGTAGCACCAACTGGCCCTGCTGCTGCTCGTAGTCCAGGTGCAGACGGGAAGTCAGAGCCTGCAGATGGGCCTGGCTGAATACCGCCAGTCGGTGCAGACGCAGCCGGTTGACCTGCTGCACCTGCGGACGACAAGCGCGCCAGCGCCGCCACACCCAGCGGGTCTGCAGCACGGTGGCCAAGCCAAAGCGCCAGGCGGCGTGCAATGCGGTCATTTGCAGCAGGGCTTTGCCGGGCGTGCCGGGGACAGACCAAGCAGCCAGATAGCCCGGTGCCACACTGCCACCATTGGCGAAGCTGCCCTCGGCCGCCAGGCTGCCATGGCGCTCGTAGACGGTGACCTCATGGCCGTCCTCGGCCAGCTCGAATGCAGTTGTCACGCCGACGATGCCGGCGCCGATCACTGCCACACGCATGTCAGCGCACCTCGGCCGGATGGGCCTGTCTTGGTGCGGTGCGCACTTCGGAGGGGAGATGGGCCCATTCAGCTGCTATACTCTGCGGGTTTATCTGGATGACCATGTGTTCGTGTACTGAAACGGTGCCGAGTGCGTGATGTTCAGGTCAGCCGGGACAGTTGCGTGGAAGGTGGTTGTGAGCGTGCTCACCGGGCCTTTCGAGCCCTTGTTCCGAATCCGCGAACCCGACTTCAAAAGGTGTTGCGACTGGTTTGTTTACCTTGCGTAAACCGTGTCGCGATGTGTGTCGGGATTCTAGACCCAACCTTCGGAGAACCCATGTCCGTTTCAATGCGCGAAATGCTGGAAGCCGGTGTGCACTTTGGCCACCAAACCCGCTTCTGGAACCCCAAGATGGCCCCGTATATCTACGGCCATCGCAACAAGATCCACATCATCAACCTCGAAAAGACGCTGCCGAAGTTCGAGGAAGCGATGAAGTTTGTGCGCCAGCTCGCCGCCCGCCGTGGCACCGTGCTGATCGTGGGCACCAAGCGCCAGGCGCGCGAAGTGGTGGCCCTGGAAGCCCAACGTGCTGGCATGCCCTATGTGGATCAGCGCTGGCTGGGCGGCATGCTGACCAACTTCAAGACCGTCAAGGGTTCGCTGAAGAAGCTCAAGGACATGCAGGCACAGAAGGATTCCGGCGCCGAGTTGCGAATCAAGAAGGAAGCCCTGATGTTCGACCGCGAACTGGCCAAGCTCGAGAAGGACATCGGCGGCATCCAGGACATGGGCGCTCTGCCGGATGCCATGTTCGTGATCGACGTGGGCTTCCACAAGATCGCCGTGGCCGAAGCCAAGAAGCTGGGCATTCCCGTGATCGGCGTGGTGGACACCAACCACTCGCCTGAAGGCGTGGACTACATCATCCCTGGCAACGACGACTCGGCCAAGGCCGTGGCGCTGTACGCCAAGGCTGTGGCCGACGCTGTGCTGGAAGGCAAGGCTAACGCTGGCGCCGATCTGGTGCAAGCCGTTGCGGCTTCTGGCGACGAGTTCGTCGAAGTCAACGAGCAGGCCTGATCAGGCCAGCCCTGAAGGCGCCTCGGCGCCTTGCGAACGAGGGGCTGTGTCAGCCCCTTTTTCGCACCCCCACCACATTGACATGAAACTTCCGAAGGCTGAGCCGATCAGCCTTCGCATGAACGGAGAAAACACGATGGCTGCAATCACCGCCAGCATGGTCGCCGAACTTCGCGGCAAGACCGACGCCCCGATGATGGAGTGCAAGAAGGCCCTGACCGAGGCCGAAGGCGACATGGCCAAGGCCGAAGAGCTGTTGCGCGTCAAGCTGGGCACCAAGGCCGGCAAGGCCGCCTCGCGCGTGACCGCCGAAGGCGTGGTTGCCAGCTTCATCGAGGGGAGCACCGGCGCCCTGATCGAAGTGAACTGCGAAACCGACTTCGTCACCAAGAACGACAGCTTCCTGGCCCTGGCCAAGGCTGCCGCCGAGTTGGTGGCCAAGCATGGGCCGACCAATATCGACGCCCTGGGCGCCCTGGCCTACGAGCAGGAAGGCTTCGGTCCCACGCTCGAGGACGTTCGCAAGGGCCTGATCGGCAAGATCGGCGAGAACATGTCGTTCCGCCGCTTCCAGCGCTGGACCAATGGCGGCGCGCTGGCCGGCTACCTGCACGGCACGCGCATTGGCGTGGTCGTCGAATTTGACGGCGACGCCGTGGCCGCCAAGGATGTGGCCATGCATGTGGCCGCCATGAAACCCGTGGCCCTGACCTCGGCCGACGTGCCGGCCGAGTTGGTCGAGCGCGAGCGCTCAGTCGCTGCCGCCAAGGCAGCCGAAGACGCTGCCAAGGCCCAGGCCGAAGGCAAGGCCGTGCAATCGGCCGAGATCGTGACCAAGCGCATCGAAGGCGGTGTGCAGAAGTACCTCAAAGAAGTCTCGCTGTTCGACCAGGTCTTCGTGAAGGCTGCCGACGGCAAGCAAACCGTTGCCGCCTACCTGAAGGCAGCCAACACCAACGTCAAGGGGTTCACCCTTTACGTGGTGGGCGAGGGCATCGAGAAGAAGGTGGACGACTTCGCCGCTGAAGTGGCCGCGCAAGTGGCCGCTGCCAAGGGCGCCTGATCACCAGGTATCCCGTGCGCGGTGCGGCCTCGCCAAGCCGCCCCGCGTACACTTTGAACACCACCCTGCCAGACCAACTCCCAGAGGAACTTCGCATGCCCGCGTACAAGCGCATCCTGCTCAAACTTTCCGGTGAAGCATTGATGGGCGATGATGCGTATGGCATCAACCGCGCCACCATTGTTCGCATGGTGCGCGAAGTGCAGGAAGTGACGCAACTGGGCGTGGAAGTGGCGGTGGTGATCGGCGGCGGCAACATCTTCCGCGGCGTGGCTGGCGGCTCGGTAGGCATGGACCGCGCGACGGCCGACTACATGGGTATGCTGGCCACGGTGATGAACTCGCTGGCCCTGGCCGACACCATGCGCCAGGAGGGCATGACCGCCCGTGTGATGTCAGCCATCTCGATCGAGCAAGTGGTGGAACCCTATGTGCGGCCCAAAGCCCTGCAGTACCTGGAAGAGGGCAAAGTGGTGATCTTCGCCGCTGGCACGGGAAACCCTTTCTTCACTACCGACACGGCCGCCGCGCTGCGTGGGGCTGAGGTGGGTGCCGAGATCGTGCTGAAAGCGACCAAAGTGGATGGCGTCTACACAGCCGATCCCAAGAAGGACCCGACCGCCACCCGCTACACGAACATCACATTCGATGAAGCGATTGCCAGGAATTTGCAGGTGCTGGACGCCACGGCCTTCGCGTTGTGCCGCGACCAGAAGCTGCCGATCAAGGTGTTTTCCATCTTCAAGCCCGGCGCGCTCAAGCGCGTGGTGCAGGGCGAAGACGAAGGCACGCTGGTGCATGTCTGAGGAGAGAGCAAGCATGACGATTGCCGACATCAAGAAAACCGCCGAGGCCAAGATGGCCAAGTCCATCGAAGCGCTCAAGAGCGATCTGCAAAAGGTGCGCACCGGCCGCGCCCACCCCGGCATCCTTGACCAGGTGCATGTGGAGTATTACGGCTCTATGGTTCCGCTGAGTCAGGTGGCCAACGTGAACCTGCTCGATGCCCGCACGATCAGCGTTCAGCCCTGGGAAAAAGGCATGGGCGCCAAGATCGAGAAGGCCATCCGCGAATCCGATCTGGGCCTGAACCCCGCCTCGCAAGGTGATCTGATCCGCGTGCCCATGCCGGCCCTGACCGAAGAGCGCCGCAAGGAGCTGACCAAGGTGGTTCGGCACGAGGGCGAGAACACCAAGGTGGCCGTGCGCAACCTGCGCCGCGATGCGAACGACCATCTCAAGCGCCTGCTCAAGGACAAGGAAATCTCCGAGGACGACGAGCGCCGTGCGCAAGACGACGTGCAGAAGCTGACTGATCGTGTCATCGCCGAGATCGATAAGCTGGTGCACGGCAAGGAAGCCGACATCCTGGCGGTCTGATCTGCGCATGACCGCAGTATCTGCCGCTGGCTCTCCGGTGACGCGGTCCGCGTCGGTGCCGCGGCATGTGGCCATCGTGATGGATGGCAACGGACGATGGGCGCGCAAGCGCTTCATGCCGCGTGTTTTCGGTCACAAGTTCGGCATGGAGACCGTCGTCAAGGTGATCGACGATTGCGCCAGCCGCGGCGTCGAGTACCTCACGGTCTACGCCTTCTCGTCCGAGAACTGGAAGCGCCCCGATGAAGAAGTCTCTGGCCTGATGAACCTGGTGCTGGTGGGGGTCTCGAAGTACCTGCAGCGCCTGGCCAAGGACGGCATCCGCATCAAGGTGGCGGGCGACCGCTCGGTGGTGTCCGAGAAAGTGCGCCAGGCTTGGAACGAGGCCGAAGCCCTCACCGCCAAGAACACCGGACTCACACTCACTGTGGCCTTCAACTATGGAGGCCGCTGGGACATCGTGCAGGCCTGCAAGCGGGCCCTGGCCGATGGCAACCCGCCGGAACTATTGAGCGAGGATGTGCTCAGCCGGTACATGGCCTTGGCGCATGCACCCGACCCGGATCTGTTCATCCGCACCGGTGGTGAAGTGCGGGTCAGCAACTTCCTGCTGTGGCAACTGGCCTATGCCGAGTTCCATTTCACCGATTGCTTGTGGCCCGATTTCGATGTTGCCGAACTCGACAAGGCGATTGCCGCCTATGCCTCGCGCGACCGTCGTTTTGGCGGTGTGAAGGAAGGCGCCGGCCCCATCAGCACCAACGGGGCCTCGGCCTGACACACCCATGCTACTGCCACGTGTGATCACGGCCATGGTTCTGCTGGCCATGTTGTTGCCCGCCTTGTTGGCGGCCAGCCCAATGCCGTTCGCGGCCTTCACCCTGGTGCTGATCGGCGCTGGCGCCTGGGAGTGGGGCAAGCTCAACGGCCTGGCCAGCGTGCCAGCCCTGACCCTGGGTCTGACCACGGCCTTGTTGTGCGCCCTGGCCTGGTCGGCCGGCTGGGCACTGCACACATCACCAGCAGCCTGGTGGCTGGCCACGGCCTGCTGGGTGCTTGGGGGTTCGCTGGCGCTCAAGCACGGGCCTGCCGCCTGGCCTGCCTTGTCGCGGCCGGCCCGGTTGGTGATAGGCACTCTGGTGCTGGTGGCTGCCTGGCTGGCCATGGCGGCCGCGCGCGCCCGGGGCCTGAACTTCATCCTCTCGGCTTTTTGCGTGGTGTGGATGGCAGACATCGCCGCCTACTTCGGTGGCCGCGCCTTTGGCAAACACAAGTTGGCACCGGCCATCAGCCCGGGAAAGAGCTGGGAAGGTGTCTGGTCCGGCATGCTGGGCGTAGGGCTGCTGGCGATGCTGTGGATTCACTTCGAAGACCAGGTCTTTGGTCATGCCGGCAGCGTTTTCCATCTGCTGAAGCTACAACTGGGTTGGGCTGGACTGGGCCTGGGCGTTGTCTTTCTGTGCATGCTCAGCGTGACCGGTGATCTGGTGGAATCGCTCGCCAAGCGCGCTGTTGGGGCCAAAGATTCAAGCCGCTTGTTGCCAGGCCATGGCGGCGTGCTGGACCGGGTTGATGCGCTGTTACCGGTGTTGCCCGCCGTGATGGCCTTGTCGTCGCTCTGACAGCGCCGTAGCACAGGCGCAGCCGTTCATCCAAGGCAGAAAATCATGACGAGACAAAGACTGTGCGTGTTGGGGGCTTCGGGCTCGATCGGTACCAACACGCTGGACGTGGTGTCACGCCATCCTGAACGCTACGAGGTGTTTGCCCTGACTGGACATCAGCGCGTGGAGGAACTGCTGGCCCAGTGTCTTCAATGGCAGCCGCGCTTTGCCGCAATGTCCGATGTCACAGCCGCCAAGTATTTGCGCGCCAGGTTGCGCGAGGCCGGCAGCCGCTGCGAAGTGCTGGAAGGCCCAGCCGCGCTCGTGGACCTGGCCGAGCACCCTGAAGTGGACGTGGTGATGGCGGCCATTGTGGGCGCGGCTGGCCTGCCGCCCTGCATGGCGGCGGCACGCGCGGGCAAGCGCCTGTTGCTGGCCAACAAGGAAGCCTTGGTGGTGGGCGGTGCGCTGTTCATGGCGGCGGTGGAGCAGGGAGGTGCCACGCTGCTGCCGATCGACAGCGAACACTCGGCCATCTTCCAGTGCTTGCCCGAAGACCGCGGCACCTGGGGTCAGCGCGTCTCGCACATCGTGCTCACGGCTTCGGGGGGGCCCTTCCGACTGCGCGACCCCGCCACGTTGTCCAACGTCACGCCTGACGAGGCCTGCGCCCATCCCAACTGGGTGATGGGGCGCAAGATCTCGGTCGATTCGGCCACGATGATGAACAAGGCACTGGAGGTGATCGAGGCGCGCTGGCTGTTCGACTTGAAGCCCGAGCAGATCCAGGTGGTGATCCACCCGCAAAGCATCGTGCACTCGATGGTGGTATGCCGTGACCAGTCGGTGCTGGCGCAGTTGGGAACGCCCGACATGCGCGTGCCCATCGCCTATGGCCTTTCGTTCCCGCAGCGCATCACCTCGGGTGCTGCTGCGCTCGATTTCCTGAATCTCAAGCCGCTCACTTTCGAGGTTCCAGAGCAGGCCCGCTTTCCTGGCCTGTTCCTGGCTTGGGACGCTTTGCATGGCCCGCATGGCAGCACCGCCGTGCTGAATGCCGCCAACGAAGTGGCGGTGGCGGCCTTCCTGGCCGGTCAGATCGGGTTCGACGCAATTCACAGAGTGAACGCCGCGACTTTGGAGGCCCTGGTGCCGGCGCTGGACCTTGACGCCAGCGTTGACGACTTGTTGGCGCTGGATGCCGAGGCCCGGCGCGCCGCGGTGGTGCAGACCCGGGCCTTGCGGCCTTGAAGTCCCGCCCATGACATTCCTCATCTCCCTGCTGGCCTTCCTGGTGACGCTGGGCGTGCTCATTGCGGTGCACGAGTACGGGCACTACAAGGTGGCACGCTGGTGCGGCGTCAAGGTGCTGCGCTTTTCCATCGGTTTCGGGCGGGTGGTGTGGCGGCGCCAGCCCAAGGCGGATGACACAGAGTTCACGCTCTCGGCCCTGCCACTCGGCGGGTACGTGCGCATGCTCGACAGCAGGGAGGGACAGGTGAGCCCTTCTGAGCGGGGCCAGGCTTTCGACCTCAAGCCATTGCGCCAGCGGGCTGCAGTGGTGGCCGCCGGCCCCTTGGCCAACTTGGGCCTGGCGGTGCTGCTGTTTGCAATGGTGAATTGGGTGGGCACTGAAGAGCCCAGGGCCCAGATGGCTGCACCCTTGCCCGGTAGCCTGGCAGAGCAGGCGGGTTTGCGCACGGGGGATTGGGTTCGGGCGGTGTCAGCCGACGATCAGCCCTGGCGTGATGTGCTGTCTTTGGGCGATTTGCACGGCCAATTGGCCCAAGCTGCGTTGCTGCGGCAATCGGTGCAAATGGAGGTGACCGACAGCCAGGGCGGACATCGACGTCAGTTGCGATTGGCGCTGGACAAGTTGAACACCACGGAATTGAACGATGCGGCGCGGCGGCAGGTGGGTCTGGGCGGCGCCTATGCCGAGCCAGTGCTTGATCTGGTGGTGGTTGGGGGGCCTGCCGACCTGGCCGGGCTCAAGGCTGGCGACCGAATTCTTTCGGTCGCAGGGCATGTGGTGGAGGACGCGGCGCAGATCACCGAGCAGGTGCGCGCTGCACCGGCGGGGGTGCCCTTGCCGGTCTCCTTCGATCGCGCGGGCAACCTGCATCAGGTCAATGTGAACCCCAGAAGGGATGTGGAGGCAGGGCTCGGTGTTGCGCGCATCGACGTGCGCTTCCAATCAGCCCGCGAGTTGGTGCGCCTGGGTCCTGTGGCTGGTCTGGCCAGGGCGACTGGGCAAGTGTGGGATACCTCGGTCATGAGTGTGCGCCTGCTGGGCCGCATGCTGGTAGGCCAGGCCTCGCTGCGCAACCTCAGCGGCCCGCTGACCATTGCCGATGTTGCGGGCCAAGCTGCGCGCAAGGGACTCACCTACTACCTGGGTCTTCTGGCCCTCGTGAGCGTGAGCCTGGGCGTGCTCAACCTGCTGCCGTTGCCAATGCTCGACGGTGGGTTGCTGATGTATTATCTTTTCGAGGGCGTGACCGGTAGACCGGTCTCGGACTTGTGGCTCAAGTGGCTGCAGCGCGGCGGCGCACTGGTGCTCCTGATGATGATGTCCATCGCCCTTTCCAACGACGTGGCCCGGCACCTGGGTCTGCAGTAAGACTTTCGATGCCATTCTTTCCCAATTTGAGTTTGCTGCGCCCGGTTCCTGCATGCGTCGCGTTGATGGTGGCCACTGCCGTTGCCCCTGCGATGGCAGCCGAGGCCTTCACGATCAACGACATCCGCATCGAGGGCCTGCAGCGCGGTGACCCTGGCAGTGTCTTTGGTGCGCTGCCCTTCCGTGTGGGAGACACCTACAACGATGACAAGGGCGCTGCAGCTTTGCGGGCCTTGTTTGCCACGGGCCTGTTCAAGGACGTGCGCATCGATGTCGATGGCAAGGTGGTGGTGGTGGTGGTGGATGAGCGCGCCCTGGTGGCCACGGTCAGCTTCACTGGCCTGAAGGAATTCGAGAAGGACACCTTGCTCAAGGCCTTGAAGGACAACGGCATCGGTGAAGGCCTGCCCTATGACCGAGCTGTGCTGGACCGCGCCGAGCAGGAAATCAAGCGGCAGTACCTTTCCAAGAGCTTCTATGGTGCCGAGGTGGTGACCACGATCACGCCGATTGAGCGCAACCGCGTGAACGTGGCTTTCAATGTGGTCGAAGGCGACGTGGCCAAGATCCGTGAAGTTCGCATCCTGGGTGCCAAGGCCTTCTCAGAATCCACCTTGCTCGACCTGATGGACCTCACCACGGGCGGTTGGCTCACCTGGTATACCAAGTCCGACCGCTATGCGCGTGCCAAGCTCAACGCCGATCTGGAGAAGATTCGCTCCTACTACCTGAACCGCGGTTACCTGGAGTTCGACGTCAAGTCCACCCAGGTCACCATCTCGCCGGACAAGCAAGACATCTCGATCAGCGTGCAGATCGAGGAGGGCCAGCCCTACACGGTCACCGCCGTGCGCCTGGAGGGCGAGATGTTGGGTCGCGAGGCTGATTTCCGCGAGCGAGTAGTGATGAAACCCGGTACCGGCTACCGGGGCGACGAGGTCACCGCCACCGCCAAGGCCTTCACCGACCTGTTTGGTGTTTACGGCTACGCCTTCGCCCATGTGGAGCCACGCACCGAGATAGATCGCAAGACCGGGCAGGTCGTGGTGGTGGTGCAGTCCAACCCGGGTCAGCGCGTATATGTGCGGCGCGTGAACGTGGCGGGAAACACGGTGACGCGCGACGAGGTCATCCGGCGCGAGATGCGCCAGTTCGAATCGGCCTGGTACGACGGCGCCAAGATCAAGCTCTCGCGCGACCGCGTGGAGCGCCTGGGCTACTTCACCGACGTCAACGTCGACACCAACGAAGTGCCTGGTGCGCCCGACCAAGTCGACCTGGTTCTCAACCTGACCGAGAAGCCCACGGGCAGCCTGACGGCCGCGATGGGGTTCTCCAGCGCCGACAAGATTTCACTGTCGGGTTCGATCAAGAAAGAAAACGTCTTCGGTACCGGCAACTACCTCGGTATCGAGGTGAACACCAGCCGGGTCTCGCGCAATCTGGTGGTCAGTACGGTGGACCCGTACTTCACCGACGACGGCATTTCGCGCTCGTTCGACCTTTACTACCGCACATCGAGGCCGCTCAACAGTATAGGCAGTGCCTTTCAGTTGGCTACGCCCGGTGTGGCGGTGCGTTTTGGCGTGCCTTTCACCGAATACGACACGGTCTTCTTCGGTGCGGGTGCGGAGCAGACCATTATTGGCACCACGGTGGGCGTGCCCAACAGCTACGTCACCTACGCCAACAGTTACGGCAAGCACAGTAACGCTTACCCCTTCACTATTGGTTGGGCCCGCGAGGAGCGAGACAACCCGCTGGTGCCCACACGCGGCAAGTACCAGCGCGTGAACCTTGACTTCAGCGTATTGGGCGATGTCCAGTATTCGCGCCTAAATGCTCAGTACAACCAGTACTTCTCGCTCACCAACAAGTTCACCCTGGGCGTGAATGCCGAAGTGGGCCTGGGCTATGGCGTCAAGGGCAAGCCCTTCCCCGTGTTCAAGAACTTCTATGGTGGCGGTTTGGGCTCGGTGCGCGGTTTTGAACAGGGCTCGTTTGGCAGTGTGGACATCACCGGTGCCTACGATGGAGGCCCCAAGCGCCTGAACTTGAACTCCGAGCTGTACTTCCCGGTGCCAGGTTCTGGCAATGACAAATCTCTGCGCATCTTCGCGTTCGCCGATGCGGGCAACGTCTGGCGCGCCGGCCAGCCCATGGATCCCGCCGACTTGCGTGCGTCGTACGGCATGGGCCTGAGCTGGGTGTCGCCGGTGGGGCCGTTCAAGCTCAGCTACGGCCTTCCCCTGAGATCCTTCGCAGGCGATAAAATCCAAAGATTCCAGTTTCAGATGGGAACGGCGTTCTGATGAAGACCCTATTTGCGAAATCCCTGGTGGTGGCTGCGGCGCTTTGCATGGCCGTTGGCGCTTCGGCCCAGGCCGAGGGTCTGAAGATTGGCTACTTCAGTGGCGAGCGTGTGCTGCGCGAGTCGGCTCCCGCCATGGCCGCCCAGGCGCGTCTGGAAGGCGAGTTCAAGGCCCGCGACCAGGAGCTGAAAGACCAGGCCAGCAAGTTCCAGCAGGCGGCGCAGAAGTTCGAGAAAGACATGCCCACCTTGTCGGCGGCCGAGCGTGAACGCCGTGGCCGGGGTTTGGACGAGCAGCGCTTTGATCTCGAAACCAAGCGTCAGAAATACATGGAGGCGGTGAGCACCCGCCGCAACGAAGAGATGGCCACAGTGAGCGAGCGCACGTCCAAGGTGATCAAGCAGATCGTTGACACCGAAAAGTACGACTTGATCCTCTCCGACGCCCAGTACGCAGGCCCCCGTGTCGACATCACCCAGAAGGTGATCGATGCCCTGAACGCAGGCAAGTGACCGCCCGGCAGGACCCCTCGACCCGCGGTACCGCTCTCGCCTGGCCCCGCTTGAGCGAGTTGGTGGCGGCGCTGGGTGGGGAGTTGCATGGCGACGGTGCACGCGAGGTTCGCCGAATCGCCTCGCTGGAAAGCGCCGATGCGCAGGCCATCAGCTTCCTGGCCCAGGCCAGGTTCCGCCCGCAACTCGAAGCCACATCGGCGGGCTGTGTGGTGGTGCGGCCCGACATGGCGGAAGTCGCGCTGGCCCGCTGCGGCGCCGCCATCGTCACACCCGACCCCTATCTGTACTACGGCCGCATGAGCCGATGGTGGGTGGCGCGCCAGTGCCGTGTGCCGGTGCCTGGGGTGCATGCCAGTGCGGTGGTGGGCGAAGGCGTGCACATTCATCCCACGGCCAGTATCGGACCCCTCGCGGTGATCGAGTCAGGGGCACGCATCGCTGAAGGCGCCGTGATCGGATCCCATGTGCACGTGGGCTTTGATGCCGAGATCGGTGCGCACACCCGACTGGCACCGCGCGTGGCGTTTTCCGATGGCTGCCGCATTGGCGCGCGCGGCATCCTGCACAGTGGCGTGGTCATCGGTACAGACGGCTTTGGCTTCGCGCCTTTTGAAGGCTGCTGGGAAAAGATCGAGCAACTGGGCATCGTGCGAATCGGCGACGACGTGGACATCGGCGCCAACACCTGTGTGGATCGCGGTGCGCTCGACGACACCGTGATCGAGGACGGCGTCAAGCTCGACAACCTGATCCAGATCGCCCACAACGTGCGCATTGGCAAGCACACCGCCATGGCGGGCTGCGTGGGCGTGGCCGGCAGCGCCCGCATCGGCGCGCATTGCACGGTCGGTGGCGCGGCCATGATCCTGGGGCATCTTGAGATCCCGGACCACACCCACATCAGCGCTGGCAGCTTCGTGATGAGCACGCTCACCAAGCCGGGCCACTACAGCGGCGTATTTCCCATCGACGACAATGCGACCTGGGAGAAGAACGCCGCCACACTGCGTCAGCTGCACACCTTGCGAAGCCGTCTTCGCGCCCTTGAAAAGAAGCTCACACCATGATCATGGACATCCACCAGATCCTCACGCGGCTGCCGCATCGCTACCCGTTTCTTCTGGTGGACCGGGTGTTGGAACTCGACAAGAACCAGCGTGTGCTGGCGCTGAAGAACGTCACCATCAATGAGCCCTTCTTTGGTGGCCACTTTCCGCACCGCCCGGTGATGCCGGGCGTGCTGATCCTGGAAGCCATGGCCCAGGCGGCGGCACTGCTGTCGTTTGCCTCCATGGACCAGGACCCGGGCGAAGATACCGTGGTGTACTTTGCCGGCATCGATGCCGCGCGCTTCAAGCGCCCGGTGGAGCCGGGTGACCAACTGATGATCGAGGCCAGGTTGCTGCGTGCCAAGTCGGGCATCTACAAGTACAGCGCCCGCGCCACCGTGGACGGTGAACTCGCGGCAGAGGCCGAGCTGATGTGCACCATGCGCAAGATCGCCTGAGGGTGCTGCAGGCATGGCGAGCATCCATCCCACAGCCATTGTTGACCCAACTGCACAACTGCACGACACCGTCAGCATTGGTGCCTACAGCCTGATCGGGCCGCATGTGCGCATCGCAGCCGGCACTGTGGTGGGCCCGCACTGTGTGATCGAAGGGCGTACCACCATCGGCGAAGGCAACCGCTTCTTCCAGTTCTGCTCCATCGGCGCCGTGCCGCAGGACATGAGCTATGGCGGCGAACCCACCGAACTGGTGATAGGCGACCGCAACACGGTGCGCGAGTTCTGCACTTTCAACACCGGCACGCTCAAGGACGAGGGTGTGACCCGCGTGGGCAGCGACAACTGGGTCATGGCCTATGTGCACATCGCCCACGACGTGCGCCTGGGCAACCACACGGTGCTGGCCAACAACGCCACGCTGGCCGGGCATGTGCATGTGGGCGATTGGGCCGTGATCGGCGGCCTCTCGGGCGTACACCAGTTCGTGAAGATCGGCGCCCACGCCATGATCGGCTTTCAGGGCCATGTTGCACAGGACGTGCCCCCTTTCATGACGGTGGACGGCAATCCGCTCACCGTGCGCGCCGTGAACCTCACCGGACTCAGGCGCCGTGGTTTCAGCAACGAACGCATGGGCGCCATCCGCCAGATGCACAAGCTGATGTACCGCGATTCACTGACTCTGGAGCAGGCCACAAAAGGCATTGCCGCGCTGCGAGAGCAGACATCCGAGGCTGCCGCAGACGTGGATCTGATGCTGAACTTCATCGCGGCGGCCAAGCGCGGCTTGGTGCGCTGAAGCTGGGGCCCTTGATGACGCTTCCGGCCCCGCGACTGGCGATGGTGGCCGGTGAAGCCTCTGGTGATCTGCTCGCCGGCCTGCTGCTGCAAGGCCTACACCAGCGTTGGCCCGGCACTGCTGCCGCAGGCATAGGCGGCCCAAGGATGCGGGCTCAGGGCTTTGACGCCTGGTGGCCCAGCCAGAAGCTTTCGGTGTTTGGATATGTGGATGCCCTGCGCCACCTGCCCGAGTTGCTGGTCATACGCCGCAACCTGCGCCAGCGCGTGCTGGCGGGGAAGCCGGACGTGTTCATTGGCGTCGATGCCCCGGATTTCAACTTCGCACTCGAAGCTTCGCTGCGTGCGTCTGGCCTGCGCACCGTGCACTTCGTCTGCCCCTCCATCTGGGCATGGCGTGGTGAGCGGGTGAACAAGCTCGCCGCCGCCGCCGACCATGTGTTGTGCCTGTTCCCGTTCGAGCCCGAACTGCTGGCGCACCATGGTGTGGCCGCCACCTATGTGGGCCACCCGGCCGCTGACCGGATTCCGCTGGAAGTGCCACGCACCCAGGCCCGCGTGGCCCTGGGATTGGCAGAGACCGACAGCGTGGTGGCCCTGCTACCCGGCAGCCGCAAGAGCGAGATCGCCCACATCGCACCGCCCATGCTGCGAGCGGCCCAGCAACTGCTGGCACGACGCCCGCAGCTCAAGCTGGTGTTGCCTGTGGCGCCTGGCCTGCGCGAACTGGTGCAGGCCCAGTTGGTGCGCCACGCACCCACACTGCCGGTGATCCTGCTGGACGGGCGCTCGCACGAGGCGCTGGCCGCCTGTGACCTGACGCTGATCGCCAGCGGCACCGCCACGCTGGAGGCGGCGCTGTTCAAGCGGCCCATGGTCATCGTCTACAAGCTGGGCTGGCTGAACTACCAGCTGATGAAGGGCAAGGGCTACCTGCCCTGGTTCGGTCTGCCTAACATCCTGGAGCGCGACTTCGTGGTGCCCGAACTTATACAAGATGCGGCCACGCCCGAGGCCATCGCACGCGAGGCGACTGGCTGGCTGGACGATCCCGCGCGCTGCGCCCAGTTGGCGCAGCGCTTCACCCAACTCCACCTCACGCTGCGCCAGGACACGGCGCGCAAGGCCACCGATGCGATCGCGAAAGTCCTCGGGCGTGCCTGAGCAGATTGCGCTCAGCTTTCACGTGACCGGCCTGCTGGCCGGCGTGGACGAAGCTGGCCGCGGCCCGCTGGCCGGTCCGGTGGTGGCTGCGGCGGTGATCCTGGACGAGCTCAAGCCCATCAAGGGTCTGAAGGACTCCAAGGTGCTGAGCGCCAAGAAGCGCGAGGCTTTGTTCGACGAAATCCGCGCCAAGGCCCTGTGCTGCTGCATCGCCGAGGCCAGTGTGGACGAGATCGACCAACTCAACATCCTGAACGCCACCATGCTGGCCATGCGCCGCGCGGTGGAAGGCCTGCGCCTGCCGCCGGCCAAGGTGTTGGTGGACGGCAACCGATTGCCAGTGCTGAAAGTGCCGGCCGAGGCCATCGTCAAGGGCGATGCCAAGGTACAGGTTATCTCCGCCGCTTCCATCCTGGCCAAGGTGCACCGCGACCGGCTGTGCAGTGGCCTGCACGAGGCATACCCCGAGTACGGTTTCGCCACGCACAAAGGCTATCCCACACCCGAGCATTTGGCGGCCTTGCGCACGCATGGCGCCACCCCGGTGCACCGCAAGTGCTTTGGCCCGGTGCGGCAGGCCTTACTGGAGTCTCACGAATGACCCTCCAGCCCGAGCGCATCAGCGCGCGCGATAACCCGCTGTTGCAGCGCATCCGCAAGCTGGGCGCCGACCCTGGCGCTTACCGCAAGCTGGGCGGCGTGTGGCTGGAGGGCGACCACCTGGTCGGCGCCGCACTGGCACGTGGCCAGGGCCTGAGCGAGTTGCTGATGTCCGAATCGGCCTGGAACACCCGCTTGGACTGGCGCGGCTGGACCGAGCGGGTGCGGCGGGTGTTGGTGCTGCCAGATGCCTTGTTCAAGACCCTGAGCACGCTGGAGTCACCGGCCAGCATCGGCGCGGTGCTGCCGCTGCCAGAGTCCGCCGCCATCGCCCCGGGTGCTTTCACCGTGGCGCTGGACCGCCTGCAGGACGCGGGCAACGTGGGCAGCATCCTGCGCAGTGCAGCGGCCTTCGGGGTGCGGCAGGTGCTGGCGCTCAAGGGCAGCGCAGCACTGTGGTCGCCCAAGGTGTTGCGGGCGGGCATGGGTGCGCACTTTGCGCTGAACCTGGTGGAGGGCCTGCAGCCCGACGACCTGGCCGCGCTCACCGTGCCCCTGCTAGCCACCAGTTCGCACGCAGGCCTGGTGCTGGGGCAGGGTGCCTTGCCCCACCCGTGCGCCTGGGTGCTGGGCCATGAAGGGCAGGGTGTGGACGAGGCCCTGATGGCGCGCTGCACGCACACCGTGAGCATTCCGCAGCCGGGTGGCGAGGAATCGCTGAACGTCGCGGCGGCCGCCGCTATCTGCCTCTTCGCAAGCCGGTTGAGGCAATAGGTCAGTAGATCAGCCGATCCGGGCGGATGTCCCGCAGGATGGTGGTGGCGATCTCTTCAATCGACTTGTGCGTGGAACTCAGCCACGCAATGCCGCTGCGCTTCATCATGGTTTCGGCTTCGTGCACCTCGGCGCGGCAGTTCTGGATGGATGCGTACTTGCTGTCGGGTCGCCGCTCGTTGCGGATCTGGCTCAGACGATCAGGGTCAATCGTCAGGCCGAAGCACTTGCGCTTGTGCGGGCTGAGTGTGGAGGGCAGATGGCCGCGCTCGAAATCCTCGGGGATCAGCGGGTAGTTTGCGGCCTTGATGCCATGCTGCATGGCCAGGTAAAGCGAGGTAGGCGTCTTGCCGCTTCGGCTTACGCCCACCAGGATCACGTCGGCGGCTTCCAGGTTCTTGGCCGATTGCCCATCGTCATGGGCCAGCGAGAAGTTGATGGCCTCGATGCGGTCGTTGTACTCCTGGCTCTTGGCGGCGTCTGAAAAGCGGCCCACTCGGTGGTTGGACTTGAGGCAGAACTCGTTCTCCAGCGGTTCGATGAAGGCCTTGAACATGTCCATCACCATGCCTTTGCATCGGGCGTTGACCAGCACCTCGTGCACGTCGGCCTTGGCCAGGGTGATGAACACGACCGGGCGCACGCCCTCCGCTTCGGCTGCCTGGTTGATCTCCGACACCACTCGGTCTGCCTTTTCGGGCGTGTCGATGAAGGGTCGGCGCACGTGGCGTGGCTTGATGGCGAACTGGTTCAAGATGGAGTTACCGAAGGTTTCGGCGGTGATGCCGGTGCCGTCAGAGACAAAGAACACGGTGCGGGTGGGCATGGGTGTTGGGATGAGGTGAAGAGCCCTGAAAAATCACAGGCCCTGGGCTGAACAAAACTCAAGCCGATGATAGGCAATCCCTCTTTAGAATGGCGGCCAACAGCGTCAGCTTTTCGCCGCATCCCCCTTGCTCATGAGCCTCCGCAGACCACAAATCGAATCACAGCGCACTGCGGCGCGGGCTGGCATGGTCGGCGAAACCAGGCTTGGCCACCCGGTTTTTTGTCATCAAGGAGCTTTTCCATGTCTGCAGCCCTGCTGGCGACCGCCCTGGTCGCCCCGTTCGAACAACTGAGAATGACCGACGTCGAGGTCGTGGGCGGCAAGAACGCCAGTCTCGGCGAAATGATCAGCCAGTTGGCCGCCTCGGGTGTGCGCGTGCCCGGCGGTTTCGCCACCACGGCCCATGCCTTCCGTGAATTTCTGAACTTTGGCGGTCTGACCGACAAGATCAACGCCCGCTTGGCCGCGCTTGACGTTGAGGATGTGCGTGCGCTGGCCGAGGCTGGTGCCGAGATCCGCCAGTGGGTCACCGACGCCCCGTTCCCGCCCGCGCTGGAAGCCGCCGTGCGCGCCGAATACGCCCGTGTGGCCGGCGACGCGCCCGACGCCACCTGGGCTGTGCGCTCGTCGGCGACTGCCGAGGACTTGCCCGACGCCTCATTCGCCGGCCAGCAAGAAACCTTCCTCAACGTGCATGGCATAGCCGACGTGTTGCACAAGATGAAGGAGGTTTTCGCTTCGCTCTACAACGACCGTGCCATCAGCTACCGCGTGCACAAGGGCTTCACTCACGCCGAGGTGGCGCTTTCAGCCGGTGTGCAGCGCATGGTGCGCTCCGACTTGGGCGCTGCCGGTGTGATGTTCACTATCGACACAGAGTCGGGCTTCAAGGACGTGGTCTTCATCACCTCAAGCTACGGCCTTGGCGAGACGGTGGTGCAGGGCGCCGTGAACCCCGACGAGTTCTATGTGCACAAGCCAGCGCTGGCGGCGGGCAAGTTCCCTGTGATCCGCCGTGGGCTGGGCTCCAAGCTGATCCGCATGGAGTTCGCCTCAGCTGCAGAAAAGGCCGAGAGCGGAAAGCTGGTGAAGACCAGCGACACCCCGCCGGAACTGCGCAACCGCTATTCGCTCACCGACGCGGATGTGATTGAGCTGGCCAAGTTCGCTGTCATCATCGAGCAGCACTATGGCCGCCCCATGGACATTGAGTGGGGCAAGGACGGCGTGGACGGCCACCTCTACATCTTGCAAGCTCGGCCAGAAACGGTGCGCAGCCAAACCGAAGGCCAGGTGGAGCACCGCTACAAGCTCAAGGGTGACCCGTCCAAACGCGGCACGGTGTTGGCCGTGGGACGCGCCATTGGTCAGAAGATCGGCACCGGCCCGGTGCGCCTGGTGAGCTCCATCGCCGAGATGGACCGTGTGCAGCCCGGCGATGTGCTGGTCACCGACATGACCGACCCGAACTGGGAGCCGGTGATGAAGCGCGCCAGTGCCATCGTCACCAACCGCGGCGGGCGGACCTGCCACGCGGCCATCATTGCCCGCGAACTGGGCATCCCCGCCGTGGTGGGCTGTGGTGACGCCACCGAAAAGCTCGCCGACGGGGCCCTGGTGACCGTGGTCTGTTCCGAGGGCGACACCGGCCATGTCTACGACGGACTGCTGGACACCGAGGTCAGCGAGGTGGCGCGCGGCGAAATGCCGTACTGCCCGGTGAAGATCATGGTCAACGTGGGCAACCCGCAACTGGCCTTCAACTTCGCCCAGGTGCCCAACGCCGGCGTGGGCCTCGCCCGGCTGGAATTCATCATCAACAACAACATCGGCGTCCACCCCAAGGCCATCCTCGACTACCCGAATGTCGACCCGGACCTGAAGAAAGCGGTGGAGTCGGTGGCCCGTGGCCACGCCTCGCCGCGTGCCTTCTACGTGGACAAGCTGACCGAAGGCGTGGCCACCATCGCTGCGGCCTTTTGGCCCAAGCCAGTGATCGTGCGCTTGTCGGACTTCAAGTCCAACGAGTACAAGAAGCTGATAGGCGGCTCGCGCTACGAGCCGGACGAAGAGAACCCCATGCTGGGCTTCCGCGGTGCCTCGCGCTACATCAGCGGCGAGTTCACCGACGCCTTCGCCATGGAGTGCGAGGCCTTGAAGCGGGTGCGCAACGACATGGGCCTGACCAACGTCGAGATCATGGTGCCCTTCGTGCGCACGGTGCGCCAGGCCGAGAAGGTCGAGCAACTGCTGGCCGACAAGGGTCTCAAGCGCGGGCAGGATGGCCTGCGCCTGATCATGATGTGCGAGGTGCCCAGCAACGCCATCCTGGCCGACCAGTTCCTGGCCCACTTCGACGGCATGTCCATCGGTTCCAACGACCTGACCCAGCTCACCCTGGGCCTGGACCGCGATTCGGGCCTGGAGCAACTGGCGGTCGACTTTGACGAGCGCGACCCGGCCGTCAAGGCGCTGATTTCGCGAGCCATTGCGGCCTGCCGGGCCACTGGCAAGTACATCGGCATCTGTGGCCAGGGCCCCAGCGACCATCCTGATTTCGCCCAGTGGCTGGCCGCCGAGGGCATTGTCTCGATCTCTCTGAACCCGGATTCGGTGATCGAGACCTGGACGTTGCTGGCCAAGCGCTCCTGATTTCCCCTATAATTCGCAGTCCACCTTGCCGCACCCGCCGCTGACGCACGGGGCGGCTTTCGCCAGCGCTTGAAAAGAGCGCTGGAAACCCAAAAGGAGCATTCATGCGTCACTATGAGATAGTTCTGCTGATCCATCCGGATCAAAGCGAACAGGTTCCGGCCATGCTGGAGCGTTACAAGACCCTGGTCACCAATGGCGGTGGCAAGGTTCACCGTGTGGAAGACTGGGGCCGCCGTCAGCTGGCCTACATGATCCAGAAGCTCGCCAAGGCGCACTACCTGTGCATCAACATCGAGTGCTCGAACGCCGTGCTGGCCGAGCTGGAAACGGGCTTCCGCTTCAACGACGCCGTGCTGCGTCACCTGACCGTCAAGGCAGACAAGGCCGAGACCGGCCCGTCCGTCATGATGAAGTCGGTCGAGAAGGAAGAAGCTCGCAAGTCGTCGGCCCACGAAGCCAACGCCTGAGCTTGAAGGGTTTGGCTCGACAGCTTTGGTTGGTGCGATGAACCGCCTGGTTCTCGCAGCCCAAGTGGTCGAGCGCAGTGCAATGCGTTACACCCCCGCCGGCTTGCCGGCCCTGGACTTGAAGCTCAAGCACGAGTCCGAGGTCAGTGAAGACGGCCAACCGCGCAAGGTCTCGCTTGAGATCAAGGCGGTGGCGATCGGGGCGATCACCAAGTCAGCCAATGTGCTGGCGCTCGGTTCACCGGCCACCTTTGCCGGGTTCCTGGGTGCCACCCGCAACGGCAAGGGCCTGGTGTTCCATGTGAACGAGGTTGTTCTGAACGAGCCCCCGAACCTGTTTGATTCACGGATAGACATTTTTCAGAGGTCATAGACATGCCCCCGCCAAAGTCAAGATTTTCCAAGGACCGCCGTCCCAAGCGCAACCAGCAATCGCTGCTGTTCCGCCGCAAGAAGTTCTGCCGCTTCACCGTCACTGGTGTCGAATCCATCGACTACAAGGACGTGGACTTGCTGCGCGATTTCATCGGTGAAAACGGCAAGATCACGCCGGCTCGCCTGACCGGCACCCGCGCATACTTCCAACGCCAGCTGACCACCGCCATCAAGCGCTCGCGCTTCCTGGCCATGCTGCCGTACAGCGACATGCACCGCGTCTAAGGAGCCAACACCATGCAAATCATTCTGCTGGACAAGGTGGCCAACCTGGGTAGTCTGGGTGATGTGGTCAAGGTCAAGGACGGCTACGCCCGCAACTTCCTGATCCCGACCAAGCGCGCCCGCCGTGCCACCGAGGCCGCGATCAAGGAATTCGAAGGCCGCCGCGCCGAGTTGGAAAAGGTCGCTGCTGAGAAGCTGGCCGCCGCCGAGGCCGTGGGCGAGAAGATGACCGGCATCACCACCGTCGTCAGCCAGAAGGCTGGCGTCGATGGCCGTTTGTTCGGTTCCGTCACCAACCACGACATCGCTGAAGCGCTGGGCAAGCAGGGCTTCCAGGTCGCCAAGGCGCAAGTGCGCATGCCCAATGGCCCGCTGAAGGCCGTTGGCGAGTTCCCGGTGGCTGTGGCCATCCACCACGACGTGGTTGTGGAAGTGACCGTCAAAGTCGTGGGCGAGCAAGACTGATCTTCGTTCTGTACGCTCACTACTGAAGGGGCCGGTTTTCGAACCGGCCCTTTGTATTTCAGAAGGCGGGATGTGCACAACATCCCCCCCGGATGCCCACAAGCTTGTCCACATGCGTGGACTGCGCTCGCCCCTATGATTGCCTGATGTCCACGATCTTCGACGCCCACGATCCGCGCACGCCCCCGCGCGATGAGGAGGTGGCCAAGCTTCGCGTGCCGCCCCAGTCCATCGAGGCCGAGCAAAGCGTGCTGGGCGGACTGCTGCTAGACAACGGCGCCTGGGACCGCGCGGCCGACGTGCTCAAGGAAGATGATTTCTACCGCTTCGAGCACAAGGTGATCTTCGGCGCCATCGGCACGCTGATCGGCCTGTCCAAGCCGGCCGACGTGATCACGGTGTTCGAGCAGTTGCAGAACCTGGGCAAGGCCCAGGAGTGCGGCGGCCTGGCCTACCTGAACGCGCTGGCGCAGAGCGTGCCCAGTGCGGCCAACCTGCGGCGCTATGCCGAGATCGTGCGCGAACGCGCCATCCTCCGCAAGCTGATCGCTGCCAGTGACGACATTGCCACACAGGCCTTCAACCCCATGGGAAAGCAGGTGGCGCAGATCCTCGACGAAGCCGAGGGCAAGATCTTCAAGATCGGCGAAGAGGGCCAGCGCACCAAGCAGGGCTTCCAGAGCATGGACATGCTGGCGCTGGCACTGATTGACCGCGTCACCGAGCTGGCCGAGAACGGCGCCGAGGACGTGACCGGCGTGCGCACCGGCTTCTACGAACTGGACCGCATGACTGCGGGACTGCAGGGCGGCGACCTGATCATCCTGGCCGCGCGGCCCTCAATGGGCAAGACCGCCTTCGCGCTCAACATCGCCGAGAACGTGGCGGTGAACGAGGGTCTGCCGGTGGTGGTGTTCTCGATGGAAATGGGGGCCTCGCAACTCGCGCTGCGGATGGTGGGCTCGCTGGGCCGCATCGACCAATCAGGCCTGCGCACGGGCCGCTTGCGGGACGACGACTGGGGCCGGCTGACCGAGGCCGTCGACAAGCTTTCCAAGGCCTCGATCTTCATCGACGAGACTCCGGCGCTGAACCCGGCCGAATTGCGTGCCCGCGCCCGCCGCCAGGCTCGCCAATGCGGCAAACTGGGCCTGATCGTGATCGACTACCTGCAGCTGATGAGCGGCAGTGGCAACAGCTCGGGTGAGAACCGCGCCACAGAGATTTCAGAGATCTCACGTGGCCTCAAGGCCTTGGCCAAGGAGTTGAACTGCCCGGTGATTGCGCTTTCGCAACTCAACCGCTCGGTCGAAACCCGCACGGACAAACGCCCCATGATGAGCGACCTGCGCGAATCGGGCGCCATCGAGCAGGACGCAGACGTGATCATGTTCATATACCGGGACGACTACTACAACCGTGAAGACTCGAAGGTGCCGGGCACCGCCGAGATCATCATCGGTAAGCAGCGTAACGGGCCGGTCGGTGCATTGCACCTGGCCTTCCTGAAGCCGCTGACCAAGTTCGACAACCTGGCGCCCGACGCGGCCGTGCGTGGCGACTACTAGTCTTACTGTGTCACAAAAGTAGCTTTGCACTGACTCCGCCGCAGCAGGGGCGCTGCCCGAAACGCGCGATCTGGCCCGTGGCGAGGCTGGCTGCCGTGGGCTCTTGAAGGTTCGCGCCAATACTTGACTAATTAAGTCGGCTCCTGGCATAATCGAGAAAATCACTCGGACACTTCCGAGGGTTATCCCGGAAACCATCCGGGTTGAGTGGGTAGGCGGTTCCTCCTTCACAGATCTGGTGGTTGGGCCGCCTGCCAAGGTACGGTTTGATTGACAGGAGAGTCACATGCGTCTGACCACCAAAGGCCGCTTTGCGGTCACTGCCATGATTGATCTGGCACTGCGTTCCAACAATGGGCCGGTGGCCCTGGCCGCCATCAGCCAGCGTCAGCAGATCTCGCTGTCCTACCTGGAGCAGTTGTTCGGCAAGCTGCGTCGCCACGAATTAGTGGAAAGCACGCGCGGGCCGGGTGGCGGCTATTCGCTTGGCCGCAAGGCCGAGGAAATCAGCGTGGCCGACATCATTACCGCCGTGGATGAGCCCATCGACGCCACTGGCTGCGGCGGCAAAGAGAACTGCATGGGTGAGGACGCTGGCCAGTGTATGACGCACGAGCTGTGGTCCAACCTCAACGCCAAGATGATCGAGTACCTCAGTTCGATCAACCTGCGCAAGCTGGTGGACGACCAGTTGGCCAAGGGCGTGTCCATCGAAGAGGCGCCCATCAAGCGCGCGATTTCGAGTGTTCCGGTGGTCAAACCCATCAAGGTGACGGCGCCGAATTCGGTGTTTGCCCTGGGCAACGCGTTCTCGAAATAGCCTTCAGCTCGCAGACAATCAGCGCAAGGCAGCGATACCTCACGGTGTATGTGCACCGCGTGGCGCAGCTTGGCTCACAAAGACACCATGGACATGACCCCGCACTTCCCGATCTACATGGATTACGGCGCCACAACGCCTTGCGACCCGCGCGTGGTTGACTCGATGGTGCCCTGGTTGCGCGAGCACTTCGGCAACCCGGCCTCGCGCAGCCACGCCTGGGGCTGGGAGGCCGAAGAGGCCGTGGAAAAGGCGCGCGTGCGGGTGGCGGACCTGATTGGGGCTGACCCGCGCGAGATCGTGTGGACTTCGGGCGCCACGGAATCAAACAATCTCGCCATCAAAGGCGCTGCGCACTTCTACCAGGGCAAGGGCAAGCACCTGATCACCGTCAAGACCGAGCACAAGGCCGTGCTCGATCCGATGCGCGAGCTGGAGCGCCAGGGCTTCGAAGTGAGCTACCTGGAAGTGCAGGCCGACGGCATGCTGGATTTCGAGGCCTTCAAGGCAGCGATCCGGCCCGACACCATCCTGGCTTCGGTGATGTACGTCAACAACGAGATCGGCGTCATTCAAGACATTCCCCGGCTGGGCGCACTGTGCCGCGAGCGCGGCGTGATCTTCCATGTCGACGCGGCCCAGGCCACGGGCAAGGTGGCCATCGACCTGAAGACCTTGCCGGTGGACCTGATGAGCCTGGCCTCGCACAAGACCTATGGCCCCAAGGGTATCGGCGCGCTGTACGTGCGCCGCAAGCCGCGCATCCGCCTGGAGGCACAGATGCACGGTGGCGGCCATGAGCGCGGCCTGCGTTCAGGCACGCTGCCCACCCACCAGTGCGTGGGCATGGGCGAGGCCTTCCGCATCGCCAAGGAAGAGATGGTGGCCGAGCAGCCGCGCATCCAGGCCCTGCACGACAAACTGGTCAAGGGCCTGTCCGAGATCGACCAGACATTCATCAACGGCCACCTCACCCGGCGTGTGCCGCACAACCTGAACATCTCGTTCAACTACGTGGAAGGCGAGTCGCTGATCATGGGAGTGAAGGGCCTGGCGGTGTCGTCGGGTTCGGCCTGCACCTCGGCCAGCCTGGAGCCCAGCTACGTGCTGCGCGCCCTGGGCCGCAGCGACGAGCTGGCTCATTCCAGCCTGCGCATGACCATTGGCCGCTTCACCACCGAAGAAGAGATTGATTACGCCATAGCCACGCTGAAAGACCGCGTGGCCAAATTGCGCGAGCTGTCGCCGCTCTGGGACATGTACCAGGACGGTATCGACATCAGCGCCATTCAGTGGGCTGCCCACTGAGCCTCAGGAGTACATACCATGGCATACAGCGACAAGGTCATCGACCACTACGAGAACCCGCGCAATGTGGGCGGCTTTGACAAGGGCGACGAGACGGTGGGCACCGGCATGGTCGGCGCACCGGCCTGCGGCGACGTGATGAAGCTGCAGATCAAGGTCAACCCGGCCACGGGCTTGATCGAGGATGCGCGCTTCAAGACCTACGGCTGCGGCTCGGCCATTGCCAGCAGTTCGCTGGTGACCGAGTGGGTCAAGGGAAAGTCGCTGGACGAAGCCCTCTCCATCAAGAACACCCACATCGCCGAAGAGCTGGCCCTGCCGCCGGTGAAGATCCACTGCTCCATCCTGGCCGAGGACGCCATCAAGGCGGCGGTGGACGACTACAAGGCCCGCCAAGGCGCGGGCAGCAAGGCAGCTTGAACACCATGGCAGTCACCCTCACCGAGGCCGCAGCCCGCCACGTCACCCGCTACCTGTCGCGGCGCGGCAAGGGCGTGGGCGTGCGCCTGGGCGTCAAGACCACCGGCTGCTCTGGCATGGCCTACAAGCTGGAGTACGCCGACGAGATCGCCCCCGAGGACATCATCTTCGAGGGTCATGGCGTGAAGGTGCTGGTGGACCCGAAGAGCCTGCCCTACATCGATGGCACCGAACTCGATTTCGTGCGCGAGGGCCTGAACGAAGGCTTCAAGTTCCACAACCCGCGCGAGAAAGACCGTTGTGGCTGTGGCGAATCCTTCCGGGTCTGAGCTTCACCGACAATCTCGGCTTTGACGTTCCACGCCCAGGCGCGGTGCCCAACGGCCGCGCCTTTTTCTTGCCCTCTCCCCATGACCGACGCGATCCGCATCCGCCCCGAACGGCCTGACCACCCCCAGGTTCAATCGATGCTGGCCGCGCTCGACATCTACCTCGCCTCGCTGTACGAGCCCGAGGCCAACCACATCCTGGATGTGCAGGCCTTGCTGCAGCCCGAGATCGATTTCCTAGTAGCAGCGCAGGGTGGCGACCTGCTGGGCTGTGGCGCCATGCGCCGCATGCCTGGCGAGCCCGAGACTGCTGGCCAACCGTATGGCGAGATCAAGCGCATGTTCGTGCGCCCTGAGCAACGCGGACAGCGCCTGGCGGAACAGATCTTGCGCACCCTGGAGGCACGCCTGCTTGCAGGCGGCATCGCCCTGGCGCTGCTGGAAACCGGCCGCGACCAGACCGAGGCCGTGCGGCTGTACCAACGCCGCGGCTACCAGACGCGTGGCCCTTTTGGCGGCTACGACAACAACGGCCTTTCGCTGTTTTTGGAAAAGCGGCTCGTACCATGAACCTGCAGGACGACGACTTCACTTTGTTCGGTTTGCCACAACGCTTCGCGCTGGACCGCGCGGCGCTGGACCAGCAATGGCGCGACCTGCAGGCCCAGGTGCACCCCGACAAGTTCGCTTCCGAAGGCACCGCCGCCCAGCGCGTGGCCATGCAATGGGCCGTGCGCGTGAACGAGGCCTACCGCCGCCTGAAGGAGCCACTGGCGCGCGCCCAGTACCTGTGTGAACTGCAGGGTGCCCCCATCCAGGCTGAGAACAACACCGCCATGCCGGCGGCCTTCCTGATGCACCAGATGAGCTGGCGCGAGGCGCTGGACGAGGCCCGCACGGCGGAGGCCGTGGAGGCCTTGAGCGACGAAGTGGCGAGCTTCGAAAAGCAGTTGGTGGCCGACATTGCCCGCCTGCTGGATGACGCGCACGACCCGACCACCGCCGCCCAGCAGGTGCGTGCCCTGATGTTTGTGCAACGCATCCGCGCCGACATCCATCGGCGCCTGGACGCCTACGAAACCTGACCCCATTCACCATGGCATTGCTGCAGATTTCCGAACCCGGCCAGGCGCCTGACCCGCACCAGCGCCGCATTGCTGTGGGCATCGACCTGGGCACCACCAATTCGCTGGTGGCCTCCATGCGCCATGGCGTGCCCGAGTGCCTGCCCGACGGCCGGGGCAGGCTGATATTGCCCTCGGTGGTGCGCTACCTCGATGGCAGCGGCCGGCAGATCGGCTGGGATGCTGCCGCCGCCCAGGCCGAAGACCCCGAGAACACGCTGGTGTCGGTGAAGCGCCTGATGGGCCGCAGCCTGGCCGATGTGACCGGCCGTGACAAGCTGCCCTACCAGTTCGTAGACCATCCCGGCATGGTGGCGGTGCGGACACGCCAGGGCGTGAAGACGCCGGTGGAGGTCTCGGCCGAGATTCTGGCCACGCTGCGCTACCGCGCTGAGGACACCTTCAACGACGACCTCTACGGTGTGGTGATCACCGTGCCGGCCTACTTCGACGACGCCCAGCGGCAGGCCACGAAAGACGCGGCCCAACTGGCCGGCCTGAATGTGCTGCGCCTCATCAACGAGCCCACGGCTGCGGCAGTGGCCTACGGGCTGGAGAACGGCAGCGAGGGCCTGTACGCCGTGTACGACCTGGGCGGCGGCACCTTCGATATCTCACTGCTGCGCCTCTCGCGCGGCGTGTTCGAGGTGGTCGCCACCGGTGGCGACGCGGCCTTGGGCGGCGACGACTTCGACCACGCGCTGGCCGACTGGGCCGCAGCCTTGGCCGGTGTGGCCATCCAAAGCGCCCAGGACAAGCGCACCCTGCTGGTGGCGGCGCGCGCCGCCAAGGAGGCCTTGACCGCCGTCGAGCAGACCACGCTGCGCGCCGAACTGTCCGGCGGCTCGCTGGTGCGGGCAGTGCAACGTGCTGATTTCGACGCCATCACCCGGCCGCTGCTGGACCGCACCCTCTCCGCGGTGCGCAAGGCGCTGCGCGACGCCCATGTGCAGCGCAGCGAGGTTCAGGGAGTGGTGATGGTGGGCGGCTCTACCCGCATGCCGGCGGTGCGCGCGGCGGTGGGCGAGTTCTTCGGCCGCGAGCCCCTCACCAACGTGAACCCCGACGAGGTGGTGGCCATCGGTGCTGCCATTCAAGCCAATGCGCTGGCCGGCAACGCTCAGGACGGCCAGCTGCTGCTGCTGGACGTAATCCCGCTCTCGCTGGGCCTGGAGACCATGGGCGGCCTGGTGGAGCGCGTGATCGAGCGCAACACCACCATCCCGGTGGCCAAGGCGCAGGACTTCACCACATTCAAGGACGGCCAGACGGCGATGGCCATCCATTTGGTGCAAGGCGAGCGCGAACTGGTGAGCGACTGCCGCTCGCTGGCCCGTTTTGAACTGCGTGGCATCCCGGCCATGGTGGCAGGGGCCGCGCGCATCCGCGTGACCTTCCAGGTGGACGCCGACGGTCTGCTCAGCGTGAGCGCCAAGGAGCTGACCGCCAACGTGGAGGCGACCGTGCAGGTCAAGCCAAGCTACGGCCTGGCCGACCACGACATCGCCAACATGCTGCGGGAGAGCTTCTCCAGTGCCGAGGCCGACATGCAGGCCCGCGCGCTGCGTGAGGCCAGGGTGGAAGCCGAGCGCATGTCGCTGGCCACCCGCGCCGCGCTGGACGCCGACGGTGATTTGCTCACTGAACCTGAGCGCAAGGCCATTCGCACTTTGCTGGCTAAGGTGGCCGAGATCGCGCGTGGCGATAGCGCCCAGACCATCACCGACGAGGTTGAAGCGTTGGCCAAGGGTACCGAGGCCTTTGCCGCCGCCCGCATGAACCGGGGTATCCAGGCCGCATTGACCGGCCGCCGCCTGGACTCCCTCTGACCCCAACGAGACTCAGACCACCATGCCCGTCATCAAGATCCTGCCGCATGCCGAACTCTGCCCCCAGGGTGACGAGATCGAAGCCGAATTTGGCACCTCGATTTGCGACGCTCTGCTGGAAAACGGCATCGCCATTGAGCACGCCTGCGAGATGAGCTGCGCCTGCACCACTTGCCACGTGGTGGTCAAGGTTGGCTATGGCTCTCTGGGTGAACCCGATGAACTGGAAGAAGACCTGCTGGACAAGGCCTGGGGCTTGGCGCCCACCTCGCGCCTGTCATGCCAAGCGTTGATGGGCGACGAGGACGTGACCATCGAGATCCCCAAGTACACGATCAACCACGCCCGCGAAAACCATTGATCGCGAGTGCGGCGTGAGCGGACTCAGCCTGAGCGGCGCATCCAGGCCTGGATGGGCCAGGCGAACCAAGCAATCAATCCTGCACGAGGTGCTTCCTCGCCGTCGCGCTCGTCAAGCAAACCCTCGGTTCCCAGGTAATGCATCAGACTGCGCACATCGGAGGTGCTCAGTCCACTGCGCTGGCGCAGTGCCACTTCGCTCATGTGCCGCTGAGAGAGGTCACTGAGCAGGCGCCGGTACACGGTGCGCCTGAATGCCGCCGGAAGCTCCGGCCACGACTTCAGCTTGTATTCCTTCATGATCCCAACGCCCTTATGAGCTGATGTTTTATCGTCGCATGTGCAGTTTGCACATCGCAAGGCGATTCTCCATCCCCGTGCAAACTTGTGTGACTTTTCAGGGCTGGCCTGGCACAAATCGGCCTGGATGTGCGCCTTCAGCCACACCGCGTGGGCTGAACGCGCGTTGCCTTGGCCGGCAGAATACAAACCATGAACATCCTGGGTTTTGAATCCTCCTGTGACGAGACCGGCGTGGCTCTGGTGAGCGTGACCCCTGGCCAGCGCCCCATGCTGCGAGCCCACGCGCTGTACAGCCAGGTGCAGATGCACCAGGCCTATGGTGGCGTGGTGCCCGAATTGGCCTCGCGCGACCATGTGCGCCGCGTGCTGCCCTTGGCGAGCGAGACCTTGGCTGCCGCAGGGGCCAGTCTGGCCGAGGTGGACGTGGTGGCTTTCACCCGCGGGCCGGGGCTGGCCGGGGCGCTGTTGGTGGGCGCCGGTGTGGCGTGCGCATTGGCCGCAGCGTTGGGCCGGCCGACCTTGGGAGTGCATCATCTGGAAGGGCATTTGCTGTCGCCCTTTCTCTCTGCCGACCCACCCGAGTTCCCCTTCGTGGCTCTGCTCGTGTCGGGTGGGCACACGCAGTTGATGCGCGTGGACGGTGTGGGGCACTACCAGTTGCTGGGCGAGACGATTGACGATGCCGCAGGCGAGGCCTTCGACAAGTCGGCCAAACTGCTGGGCCTGGGCTATCCCGGCGGGACTGCATTGGCGCGGTTGGCCGAGTTTGGCAATCCGCAAGCCTTCGAACTGCCTAGGCCCTTGCTGCACCAGCCCAACCTTGATTTTTCGTTTGCGGGGCTGAAGACCGCCGTGATGACGACGCTGAAGAAGCTGGGCGACTCACCTTGCGATGAGGCGCGTGCCGATCTGGCCGCAAGCACTCAGGCCGCCATCGTGGAGGTGCTGTTGAAGAAGTCGCTCAAGGCTTTGAAGGCCAGTGGCCTTCAGCGTTTGGTGGTGGCCGGTGGCGTGGGCGCCAACCGCTCGCTGCGTGAGCAACTGAACGGGGCCGCAGAGCGGCATCACTTCCGCGTGCACTACCCGGAGTTCCATTTGTGCACCGACAACGGGGCCATGATCGCTATGGCCGCCGCCATGCGCCTGCAGTCTGGCATGGCCCTGGCCACACCAGACTACCGGTTTGATGTGCGGCCGCGGTGGGAGCTGTCGGCAGCTTGAGGTGAGTCCTGCGCTCTCAGTTGACGGCCAGGTGCGCAGCCGAGGCGGCGCGGCGCTTGGTCAGGGTCAAGGTAAGTACGCCACTGTCCAGTTTGGCCTGCGACTCGGACTGGTCGATGTCTTGCGGCAAGGTGAAGCTGCGCGAGTAGCTGCTGACTGAACGCTCGCGGTACACCACGCGCTCGCCATCCTTCTTTTCATCGGGCTTTTGAGCGGCGGCCTCGACATTCACGCGGCGTCCGTCGATGGCGATCTTCACATCGCCTTTGGCCACGCCGGGCAGATCCACGTGCACGGTGTAGGCCCGTTCGGACTCGGTCACATCCAGGGCGGGGCTGCGCGAGCCGGTGGCTTCGCCTTGGGTCGCGGCGCTGAAGACGCGGTCAAAGAAGCTGTCGTCAAACAGGCGATCCAGGCCGCGGCTGAAGTCGGACGACGTGCGGGAGACGGGGACGAGAAACATGGTGTGGCTCCTACAATGGGTTGATCCGTGGCACCTTGGCGATGAGCTTGGCTTCGGCGCCCATGCCGCACAGTTGGTTGCGGCTTTTTTGTTTTCAAGAGTGCCCCGGCGGGGTAGGTGGTGATGGGTCAAACTTTCTCTGGTCGGCGGACTGCGCTGGCCTTGTGGGTGGCGCTGGGTTTGTTGGCGGCACCGGTGGTGCACGCCGAGGCCGAGCCCGTGCGTCTGGCGCTGATCGAAGGTCTGTCCGGTTCGTTCGCCAATGCGGGCGAGGCGGTTTACCGCAACCTGCAGTGGGCCGTGGAGCGCGTCAATGCGCGCGGGGGCGTGCGCCTGCCCGGCGGCGCCAGGCCGCTGGCCTTGCTGCGCATGGACAGCAAGGGCAATACCGAAGAGGCCTTGGCCCAGTTCCGGCAGGCCACCGACCAGGGCGTTGGTTATGTCTTGCAGGGCAACAGCTCGGCCACGGCCGCCGCCCTCATCGACGCGCTGAACAAGCACAACAGCCGTTCTCCGGAGCACCGGGCGCTATTCCTAAACTATTCGGCCGTAGAGCCTGCGCTGACCAACGAGAAGTGCAGCTTCTGGCACTTTCGATTCGACGCCCACGCCGACATGCGCCTGACGGCACTCACCGATGTGCTTCAGGGCGATTCACGCGTCAAGAAGGTCTACCTGGTCGGGCAGGACTACAGTTTTGGCCAGCAAGTGGTGAAGCGTGCCCGCGAAATGATTGCCGCCAAGCGTCCGGATGTCGAAGTCGTGGGCGAGGAATTGCACCCCATGGGGCGGGTGAAGGACTTCATGCCCTATGCCACCAAGATCCGCGCCAGCGGGGCGCAGGCCGTCATTACCGGGAACTGGGGCAATGACCTCACCTTGCTGATCAAGGCCACTCGAGACCTGGGCTTGAACCTCAAGTTCTACACCTTCTATGGCAATGCCCTGGGGGCGCCCGCAGCCTTGGGAGACGCCGGCATCGCCAGCGTGCTGGCCGTGGCCGAGTGGCACCCGAATGTGGGCGGCAAGGCATCGGACGCCTTGGTTCAAGCCTTCCATCAGCGCTTTCCAGACCCCAGGGACGACTATCTTCACGCCCGTATGCAGGCGCTGGTGGAGATGCTGGGCACTGCGATGGAGAAGGCGCGCAGCGCCGAACCCCTGGCCGTGGCCCGTGCGCTGGAGGGGATGGCCTTTGACGGCAAGGCGTTGGGCGGCGTGCACAACGGCGTGATGCGCGCGGCCGACCACCAGTTCTTGCAACCCCTCTACGTGAGCGTGATGGACCGGGCAGGACAGGGCGGGCTTCGGTTTGATGTGGAAGGCTCGGGCTATGGTTTCCGCACCGTCAGGCGCTTCAGCGCCAGCGAGTTGGCCTTGCCCAGCGCTTGCCGCATGAGCCGGCCCTACTGACCCAGGTGGCCAGGGTTGCCGCTTGAGGCTATAATCCGCAGGTTCTGCGCGAGCTGGGATTTTCTGGCTGGCGATGGAAAAAGCACGACATGGGTCGGTTTCACCCGTGATCGCAAGTCAAGACCCGGAAACCGCAGTGTTCGCGCCCAGCATGAATGGGCCGGCGGCGGCTTCCACATTACAAGGAAACGCCATGAACCCGGCAGAATTCAACAAGGCTGAAATCGTCAAGGCCAACGCGCGTGGCCCGGCCGATACCGGCTCCCCCGAAGTGCAAGTGGCCCTGCTGACGGCCCACATCAATGCGCTCACGCCCCACTTCAAGCTCCACGCCAAGGACCACCACGGTCGCCGCGGCCTGATCAAGATGGTCAATGCACGCAAGCGTCTGCTGTCGTACCTGAAGGCCAAGGACGCCGACCGCTACACCGCGCTGATCCAGAAGCTGGGCCTGCGCAAGTAAGTACCGCCGCATGAACAAGAGCCTGTCTGGAACCACACACCAGCACAGGCTCTTTGTCTTTGGAGACTTTGACCGCGTTCGGGGTACTGTCGTGTCATTCCAGCAGTTGGGTGCATCCCGGTTGCTGGAATGGCATACCGCCCGAGTCGGCTGATCTCCCGGTTTCAAGACGCCGCCGAGAGTGCGTCGCTCAATCAACGGAGAACATTCCATGAGCATTTTCAACAAGGTCACCAAGACCTTCCAATGGGGCAGCCATCAAGTTGTGATGGAAACCGGCGAAATCGCCCGCCAGTCCACCGGCGCCGTGGTCGTGAACATTGAAGACACCGTGGTGCTGGCCACCGTGGTCGCCAAGACCGACGCCAAAGCCGGCCAAGACTTCTTCCCGCTGACCGTCGACTACCTTGAGAAGACCTACGCCGCAGGCAAGATCCCTGGCAGCTTCTTCAAGCGCGAAGGCCGCCCCAGCGAACTGGAAACCCTGACCAGCCGCCTGATCGACCGCCCGATTCGCCCGCTGTTTCCCGAAGGCTTCTTCAATGAAGTGCAGGTCGTCATCCACGTGATGAGCCTGAACCCCGAAGTGCAGGCCGACATCGCCGCGATGATCGCCACCAGCGCTGCGCTGTCCATCTCGGGCATCCCGTTCAATGGCCCCATCGGTGCCGCCCGCGTGGGCTACATCAACGGCGAATACGTGCTGAACCCGGGCAAGAGCCAACTCGCCGAGTCCAAGATGGACCTGGTCGTGGCCGGCACCGAAGCCGCCGTGCTGATGGTGGAATCCGAAGCCGACCAACTGCCTGAAGACGTGATGCTGGGCGCCGTGGTGTTTGGCCACGACCAGGGCAAGATCGCCATCAACGCCATCCACGAACTGGTGCGTGACGCCGGCAAGCCGGTTTGGACGTGGCAAGCCCCGGCCAAGAACGAGCCCTTCATCGCCAAGGTCAATGGCTTGGCCGAAGAAGGCTTGCGCGCCGCCTATCAGATCCGCTCCAAGCAAGCCCGCACCCAGGCCTGCCGCGATGTCACCAGCAGCGTGATGGCCGCACTCAAGGCCGAAGGCCTGGAGTTCGACAAGGTGGAAGTCGAAGGTCTGCTGTTCGAGATCGAAGCCCGCATCGTGCGCGGCCAGATCCTGGCCGGCGAGCCCCGCATCGACGGACGCGACACCCGCACCGTGCGCGCCATCGAGATCCGCAACGGCGTTCTGCCGCGCGTGCACGGCTCGGCGCTGTTCACCCGTGGCGAAACCCAGGCCCTGGTGGCTGCCACGCTGGGCACCGAGCGTGACTCGCAGAAGATCGACGCGCTGGCTGGCGAGTTCAGCGAGCACTTCATGCTGCACTACAACATGCCCCCGTTCGCCACTGGCGAAACCGGCCGCGTGGGCAGCCCCAAGCGCCGCGAAATCGGTCACGGCCGCCTAGCCAAGCGTGCGCTGGTGGCCGTGCTGCCGGACCGCACCGAGTTCCCGTACTCGATGCGCGTGGTCTCGGAAATCACCGAGTCGAACGGTTCTTCATCGATGGCTTCGGTCTGCGGCGGCTGCCTGTCGCTGATGGACGCTGGCGTGCCCTTGAAGGCGCACGTGGCCGGCATCGCCATGGGCCTGATCAAGGACGGCAACCGTTTCGCCGTGCTCACCGACATCCTGGGCGATGAAGATCACCTGGGCGACATGGACTTCAAGGTGGCTGGTACCACCAATGGCATCACCGCCCTGCAGATGGACATCAAGATCCAGGGCATAACCCGTGAAATCATGCAGGTGGCACTGGCCCAGGCCAAGGAAGCCCGCATGCACATCCTGGGCAAGATGGTGGAAGCCATGGGCGGCGCCAAGACCGAGGTGTCGCAGTTCGCGCCGCGCCTGTACACCATGAAGATCAACCCGGAGAAGATCCGTGACGTGATCGGCAAGGGCGGCGCCACCATTCGTGCGCTGACCGAAGAAACCGGTACCCAGATCAACATCGACGAGAGCGGCGTCATCACCATTGCGTCCACCGACGCCGGCCAGGCCGAGATCGCCAAGAAGCGCATTGAAGAGATCACGGCCGAAGCTGAAATCGGCCGGGTCTACGAAGGCGCGGTCACCAAGATCCTCGACTTCGGTGCCCTGATCAACATCCTGCCTGGCAAGGACGGCCTGCTGCACATCAGCCAGATCGCCCACCAACGCGTGGAGAAGGTCACCGACTTCCTGACCGAAGGCCAGATCGTCAAGGTCAAAGTGCTGGAGACCGACGAAAAGGGTCGCATCAAGCTGTCGATGAAGGCCTTGCAAGAGCGTCCGGAAGGCATGGAAGAAGAGCGCTACGAGCGCGCCCCGCGCCGTGAGTACGGTGACCGTGGCGACCGTGGTGGTGATCGCGGCGGCCGTGGCGACCGCGGTGACCGTCCGCGTCGCGACCGTGCCGAGCAGCGCCCTGAGGGCGAAGCGGCTGCGCCTGGCGAGGGTGCTGGCACGCAAGACCAGCAGCAACAGCAGCAATAAGGCGCGAAAGCTGCCCATGCGAGCGATCGTCATCACCGGTTTCGGCGGACCCGAGGTGCTGGGTCTGGCCAGCCGGCCAGACCCGGTGCCCCAGGCCGGCGAGTTACTGGTGCGCGTCAGTGCCTCGGGCGTGAACCGCCCCGATGTGCTGCAGCGCAAGGGGGCCTATGCGCCCCCGCCCGGCGCCTCCGACCTGCCAGGGCTGGAGGTGGCGGGCGTGATCGTAGGTGGCGATGCGGCTGAGCTGGTTGCGGCCGGTTTCACCATGGGCCAGCGCGTCTGTGCATTGGTGGCGGGCGGCGGCTATGCCGAACTGTGCACGGCGCCAATCGCACAGTGCCTGCCGGTACCGGTGGGCCTGACCGACATTGAGGCTGCCTGTCTGCCCGAGACCCTCTTCACCGTCTGGTCCAACGTGTTCGACCGGGCGCGTTTGCTGCCTGGCGAAACCCTGTTGATCCAGGGCGGGGCCAGTGGCATCGGTGTCACTGCCATCCAGTTGGCTAAGGCTTTTGGCTCGACGGTGATCGTCACGGCTGGCAGCGACGAGAAGTGCGCCGCTTGTGTCAAGCTGGGTGCCGACCATGCCGTCAACTACCGCACGATCGACTTTGCCGCCGAGGTCAAGCGATTGACGGCGGGGCGGGGCGCCAACGTGGTGCTGGACATGGTGGCCGGCGACTACGTGGCCCGCGAAATCAGCTGCCTGGCCGACGATGGCCGCATCGTGATCATCGCGGTGCAGGGCGGCGTGAAGAGCGAGTTCAACGCGGGCGAGGTCTTGCGCCGCCGCCTGCTGATCACCGGCTCCACGCTGCGGCCGCGGCCGGTGGCCTTCAAGGCCGCCATCGCCCGCAGTCTGGGTGAGCGCGTCTGGCCGCTGCTTGCGGCCGGCCAGATCAAGCCGGTGATCGAGCGTGTATTCGAGGCGGCCGACGCGGCCGCAGCCCACGCACTGATGGAATCCAGCCAGCACGTGGGCAAGATTGCCCTGCGCTGGTCCTGAACAAAGCAAGGAAGATGACCATGCGACGCAAACTCGTGGTGGGCAACTGGAAGATGCACGGCAGCCACAAGGGCAACGCCGAGCTGCTGTCCGGCATCACCGGCGCGCGGCCCTTCGGCTGCGACGTGGCGGTGTGCGTGCCTTTCCCCTACCTGTCGGAAACGGCCGTGGCGCTGGCTGGCAGCGATGTGCGCTGGGGTGCCCAGGATTGCTCGGCGTTCGAGCAGGGTGCCTACACCGGCGAAGTCTCGGTGCCAATGCTGGCCGAATTCGGCTGCCGCTATGTGATCGTGGGCCACTCCGAACGCCGGGCTTACCACGCCGAGAGCGACCAGTTGGTGGCCGACAAGGCCAAGGCCGCCCTGGCCAAGGGCGTGACGCCCATTGTTTGCGTCGGAGAGACCCTGGCGCAGCGCGAGGCCGGCGAAACCGAGGCCGTGGTTAAACGCCAGCTATCGGCCGTGATCCACACGCTGGGCCACTGCGCCGGCGAGATGGTGGTGGCCTACGAGCCCGTGTGGGCCATCGGCACCGGCAAGGTGGCCAGCCCCGAGCAAGCCCAGGCCGTGCATGCCGTGCTGCGCGCCCAGTTGCGCGCGGCGGCGGCCAATGCCGACGCCATGACCATCCTCTACGGTGGCAGCGTCAAGCCCGACAACGCGGCCATCCTGTTTGGCCAGACCGACATCGACGGCGGCCTCATTGGTGGCGCAGCCCTCAAGGCCACCGATTTCGTGGCCATTTGCCGCGCCGCCGGCTGAGCCCCTCATTCATACCAAGTTTCCGGAGTAGATCAAGCATGCAAGTGATGTTGAACCTGTTGGTGGTGGTGCAGTTGCTGGCCGCCATCGTGATGATAGGGCTGGTGTTGGTGCAGCACGGCAAGGGCGCCGACATGGGTGCCTCGTTTGGCAGCGGTGCCTCGGGCAGCCTGTTCGGCGCAACGGGCAGCGCCAACTTCCTCTCACGCTCCACGGCGGTGTGCGCCACGGTGTTTTTCCTGGCCACGTTGGGCTTGGCCTTCTCGGCCAACTCTGGCGGCGCGCGCGCACCCTCCAGTGGCTCCAGTGTGCTGGACCAACCGGTTGCGCCGAGCGTTGCGGCATCTGCCGCCGCGATGGTCCAGGTGCCTGCATCGCCGGCTTCGGGCGTGCCCACCATCCCGACCAAGTAATCCGCAAGAGCTACGCAAAACCCCTCGGGAGAGGGGAAGTTTCGGGCTAGAATTCAAGGCTGTTCGGTGAGCAAAACCTCACGCAATCCGAACGTACAAAAGTAATGCTGCAGGTCAGGTCCGCTTGACCTGAGGCAAGAGAAAACAAAGCCGACGTGGTGAAATTGGTAGACACGCTATCTTGAGGGGGTAGTGGCGAAAGCTGTGCGAGTTCGAGTCTCGCCGTCGGCACCAGAGAATGAGCGGCAGGGTCCCCGTCTGGCACCCGCGCCGGGCGGCCCAAGTGGGTATGAGCAAATGGGCGCGCCGAGGTCTGGTCTTCAATGGCCCGATCCGCGCGCTTTTTTGTGGCCGGACGAACGTCAGCATCACTGTCGCATTACCGAACGGAACCAGAGCACCATGGACTTGCAAGCCTACCTCCCGGTCATCCTTTTCATTCTGGTGGGCGCGGGAGTCGGTGTGGCGCCGCAGATTCTGGGTCGCCTCATTGGCCCTTACCGGCCTGATGCCGCCAAAAACTCCCCATATGAATGCGGCTTCGATGCCTTCGACGACGCCCGCATGAAGTTTGACGTTCGCTACTACCTTGTGGCGATCCTGTTCATCTTGTTCGATCTGGAAATTGCCTTCTTGTTTCCTTGGGCGGTCTCGCTCAAAGACATCGGCGCGTCAGGTTTCTGGGCGATGATGGTTTTTCTGACCATCCTCGTGGTTGGTTTTGCCTACGAATGGAAGAAGGGCGCCCTCGACTGGGAATGACCATCCGCCACCGAACCATCGGTTGGAGCGCAACAGCGACAGCACACAGCATCGAGAGGCACGCAGAACATGGGTATCGAAGGCATTTTGAAAGAAGGCTTTGTCACCACCTCGGTTGACACGCTGATGAATTGGTCGAAAACCGGTTCACTGTGGCCCATGACCTTCGGTCTGGCCTGTTGTGCCGTCGAGATGATGCACGCTGGCGCGGCGCGCTACGACATTGACCGTTTCGGCATGCTGTTTCGCCCCAGTCCGCGCCAGTCTGACCTGATGGTGGTGGCCGGCACGCTGTGCAACAAGATGGCGCCTGCCATGCGCAAGGTCTACGACCAGATGGCTGAGCCGCGCTGGGTGATCTCCATGGGCTCCTGCGCCAATGGCGGGGGCTACTACCACTACAGCTATTCGGTGGTGCGCGGCTGTGACCGCATTGTGCCGGTGGATGTATACGTGCCGGGTTGCCCACCCACGGCTGAGGCCTTGCTGTACGGCATCTTGCAATTGCAGGCCAAGATCAGGCGCGAAAACACCATCGCCCGGGCCTGAAAGAGTCCATCCCATGACCCAAAAACTCGACAAGCTTCAGGCTGCCCTTGAATCGGTGCTGGGCGAGCGCATTCGCTTGTTCAAGCGCGAGCGTGGTGAGATCAGCATCACCGTGGCTGCTGCCGACTACTACGAAGTGGCCCAGACACTGCGCGACCACCCTGAGTTCCAGTTCGAGCAGTTGATCGACCTGTGCGGCATCGACATGTCGACCTACAAGGATCAGGCCTGGGATGGCATGCGCTACTGCGCCGTCTCGCACCTGCTGTCGGTGAGCAAGAACTGGCGTTTGCGCCTGAAGGTGTTCGCGCCCCTGGACGACCTGCCCGTGGTGGCCTCGGTCACGCCGCTGTGGAGCTCGGCCAACTGGTTCGAGCGCGAGGCCTTCGACATGGTTGGTCTGATCTTCGAAGGTCACAACGACCTGCGCCGGATCCTGACCGACTACGGCTTCATCGGCCACCCGATGCGCAAGGATTTCCCCACGATCGGCCATGTGGAGATGACCTATGACGAGGCCACGCGCCGCGTGGTCTACCAGCCGGTCACGATCGAGCCGCGCGAGAACACGCCCCGTGTGATCCGCGAAGACAACTACGGCGGCCTGCACTGAGACACCCTTCATGGCAGATATCAAGAACTACACCCTGAACTTCGGGCCTCAGCACCCGGCCGCACACGGCGTGCTGCGCCTGGTGCTGGAACTCGACGGCGAAGTCATCCAGCGTGCCGACCCGCACATCGGCCTGCTGCACCGCGCCACCGAGAAGTTGGCCGAGAGCAAGACCTACATCCAGTCGCTGCCCTACATGGACCGCCTCGACTACATGTCGATGATGGTCAATGAGCAGGCCTACTGCATGTCGATCGAGAAACTGCTCGGCATCGACGTGCCGTTGCGGGCCCAGTACATCCGCGTGATGTTCTCCGAGATCACCCGGCTGCTGAACCACCTGCTCTGGATCGGCGCGCACGGCATCGACTGCGGCGCGATGAACATCCTGATCTACGCGTTCCGCGAGCGCGAAGACCTGTTCGACATGTACGAGGCGGTGTCGGGCGCGCGCATGCACGCAGCCTACTTCCGTCCGGGTGGCGTCTACCGCGACCTGCCGGACAGCATGCCGCAGTACACGGTCAGCAAGATCAAGAACGAGCGCGCCATCAAGGCCCTGAACGAGAACCGCCAGGGCACGCTGCTCGACTTCATCGACGACTTCTGTGCGCGCTTCCCCAAGAACGTCGACGACTACGAAACCCTGCTGACCGACAACCGCATCTGGAAGCAGCGCACCGTGGGCATCGGTGTGGTCTCGCCCGAGCGCGCCCTGAACATGGGCTTCTCCGGCCCGATGCTGCGCGGCTCCGGCATAGCCTGGGATCTGCGCAAGACCCAGCCCTACGATGCCTACGCCAACGTCGAGTTCGACGTGCCGGTGGGTACCAATGGCGACACCTATGACCGTTACCTGGTGCGCATGGCCGAGTTGCGTCAGTCCAACCGCATCATCAAGCAGTGCGTTGACTGGCTGCGCGCCAACCCGGGCCCAGTCATCACCGACAACCACAAGGTGGCGCCGCCTTCGCGCTCGGACATGAAGTCGAGCATGGAAGAGCTGATCCACCACTTCAAACTCTTCTCCGAAGGCTTCCACGTGCCCGAAGGCGAAGCCTACGCCGCCGTGGAGCACCCCAAGGGCGAGTTCGGCGTCTACCTCGTGAGCGACGGCGCCAACAAGCCTTACCGCATGAAGATCCGTCCGCCCGGCTATGCCCACCTGGCGTCGCTGGACGAGATGGCGCGCGGCCACATGATTGCCGACGCTGTCGCCATCATCGGCACCATGGACATTGTGTTTGGCGAGATCGACAGATGACACTCTCAGACGCCACGCTGGCCCGCTTCGCTAAGGAAGTGGCCAAGTACCCCCAGGAACAGGCCCAGTCCGCCGTCATGGCCTGCCTGTCCATCGTGCAGCAGGAGCAGGGCTGGGTTTCGGCTGAGTCCGAAGCAGCCGTCGCCGCCTACCTGGGCATGGCACCCATGGCCGTGCACGAGGTGACCTCGTTCTACAACATGTACAACCAGCAGCCCGTTGGCAAGTACAAGCTCAACGTGTGCACCAACCTGCCTTGCCAGTTGCGCGATGGCCAGAAGGCCCTTGAGCGCCTGTGCCAGGCGCTGGGCGTGGAAGACGGTGGCACCACCGCCGACGGTCTGGTGACCGTGGCCAAGTGCGAATGCCTGGGCGCCTGTGCCGATGCGCCGGTGATGCTGGTGAACGACCGCCAGATGCTGAGCTACATGAACAACGACAAGCTGGACGAACTGGTCACCATGATCAAGTCCGAAGCCGCGTCCTCTAACAATGGGGCGGCCTGAGCCATGGCACTCGATCTTTCCCGTTTCCAGTCCCAGGGTGTCGAAACCTGTTTCCATGACCGCCACATCGGCGCCCAGATCTATGCAGGCCTGAACGGCAGCAACTGGCGTCTGGCCGATTACCAGGCGCGCGGCGGCTACAAGGCCCTGCGCAAGATCCTGGGTGTGGACGGCGGCGAGGCCATGACCACCGACCAGGTTGTGGCCGAGGTCAAGAATTCCGGCCTGCGCGGCCGTGGCGGTGCGGGCTTTCCCACCGGCCTGAAGTGGAGCTTCATGCCCCGCGCGCTGCCGGTGCAGAAGTACCTGGTGTGCAACAGCGATGAAGGCGAGCCTGGCACCTGTAAGGACCGCGACATCCTGATGTTCAACCCCCACATTGTGATCGAAGGCATGATCATCGCGGCCTACGCGATGGGCATCACCGTGGGCTACAACTACATTCACGGCGAGATCTTCGAGGTCTACGAGCGCTTCGAAGCGGCTCTGGAAGAGGCCCGCGCCGCAGGCCTGCTGGGCAACAATATCCTGGGCAGCAACTTCAGCTTCCAGTTGCACGCCCACCATGGCTTTGGTGCCTACATCTGCGGCGAAGAAACCGCACTGCTCGAATCGGTGGAAGGAAAGAAGGGCCAGCCCCGCTTCAAGCCGCCGTTCCCGGCCAGCTTCGGTCTGTATGGCCGCCCCACCACCATCAACAACACCGAGACCTTCGCGGCGGTGCCCTGGATCATCCGCAATGGCGGCCAGGCCTACCTCGAATGCGGCAAGCCCAACAACGGCGGCACCAAGATCTTCTCGATGGTGGGTGACGTGGAACAGCCTGGCAACTACGAGGTGCCCATGGGCACGCCTTTCGCCACGTTGCTGGAACTCGCAGGTGGCGTCAAGGGTGGCAAGAAGCTCAAGGCCGTGATCCCGGGCGGCTCGTCGTCGCCGGTGTTGCCGGCCGCAGTGATGATGGAATGCACGATGGACTATGACTCCATCAGCAAGGCCGGCTCCATGTTGGGCTCGGGTGCCGTCATCGTGATGGACGAAACCCGCTGCATGGTCAAGAGCCTTGAGCGCCTGTCCTATTTCTACGCCCACGAATCCTGCGGTCAGTGCACGCCTTGCCGCGAAGGCACGGGCTGGCTGCACCGCCTGGTCCAGCGTCTCGAACACGGCCAGGGCCGTGCCGACGACCTGGCACTGCTGGACAACGTGGCCGAGAACATCATGGGTCGCACTATCTGCGCGCTGGGCGACGCGGCGGCCATGCCGGTGCGCGGCATGCTCAAGCACTTCCGCGACGAATTCGTCCATCACGTCGAACACAAGACCTGCACGGTCGCACCGTATGTCTAAATACCCCCACGCTCGGCGTGCCTCGCCGCCCCCGAGGGGGCTGGCCTTCCTTGGGACGGCCCGGCGGAAGCCCGGATCGGCAGGTAAATAAAGATGCTTGAAATCCAACTCGACGGCAAGAAGGTCTCGGTTCCCGAAGGCAGCATGGTGATGCATGCGGCCGACGCGGCCGGCCTCACCATCCCGCACTTCTGCTATCACAGGAAGCTCTCCATCGCCGCCAGCTGCCGCATGTGCCTGGTGGAGGTCGAGAAGGCGCCCAAGCCCATGCCGGCCTGCGCCACGCCCGTCACTCAGGGCATGGTGGTGCACACCAAGAGCGACAAGGCCATCAAGGCCCAGAAGTCGGTGATGGAGTTCCTCCTCATCAACCACCCGCTCGATTGCCCCATCTGCGACCAGGGCGGTGAATGCCAGCTGCAGGATCTGGCCGTGGGCTATGGCGGTACCAGTTCGCGCTACCAGGAAGAAAAGCGCGTGGTCTTCCACAAGAACGTGGGCCCGCTGATCTCTATGGAGGAGATGAGCCGTTGCATCCACTGCACCCGCTGCGTGCGCTTCGGCCAGGAGATCGCCGGCGTGATGGAACTGGGCATGCAGAACCGTGGTGAGCACGCCGAGATCACCACCTTCATCGGCCAGACCATCGATTCCGAGCTGTCGGGCAACATGATCGACGTCTGCCCCGTCGGCGCGCTCACCAGCAAGCCCTTCCGCTACAGCGCCCGCACCTGGGAGTTGGCCCGCCGCAAGAGCGTGAGCCCGCACGACAGCACCGGCACCAACATCATCGTGCAGGTCAAGAACGACCAGGTGCTGCGCGTGGTGGCACTTGAGAACGAAGACGTCAACGAGTGTTGGATCGCTGACCGTGACCGTTTCAGCTATGAAGCCCTCAACAGCGACCAGCGCCTGACCACTCCCATGATCAAACAGGGTGGCCAGTGGCGCGAAGTCGACTGGAACACCGCCCTGGGCTACGTGGCCGACGGCCTCAAGCGCGTCAAGGTCGAGTTCGGTGCCGCTGGCATCGGTGCGGTGGCCGCTGGCAGCAGCACGGTCGAAGAACTGCACCTGCTGGCCAAGCTGGTGCGTGGCCTGGGCAGCGACAACGTCGACCACCGCTTGCGCCATACCGACTTCACCACCGGTGACGGCGCCCGCTGGCTGGGAACCTCCATCGCCTCGCTGAGCAAGCTGGACCGTGCCTTCGTGGTGGGTTCGTTCCTGCGCAAGGACCACCCGCTGCTGGCCCAGCGCATCCGCCAGGCCGCGCGCCACGGTGCCTTGGTGCTGAGCCTCAACGCGCTGAATGACGACTGGGCCATGCCCGTGGCGGCGCGCATCACGGCCGCGCCCGACGCCTGGGCCCAGGCCCTCGCCGATGTGGCCGGCTATGTGGCTACCGCCTGCGGTGTCGCTGCCCCCGCCACGGCCCTGGTCAATGCCGACGCTGAAGCCGTGGCCAACGCGCTGCTGAGCGGCGAGCACAAGGCCGTCCTGCTGGGCAATGCGGCTGCACAGCACCCGCAAGCGTCGACGCTGCTGGCGCTGGCCAACTTCATCGGCGAGCACACCGGTGCCACCGTGGGCTACTTCACCGAGGCTGCCAACACTGTGGGCGCGCAACTGGTGGGCGCACAACCGCAGGACGGCGGCCTCCACGCCGGCCAGATGCTGAGCCAGCCGATGAAGGCGCTGTTGCTGCTGAATGTGGAGCCGGCGCTGGATGCCGCCGATGCGGCGGCTGCCACTGCGGCCCTGAACGGCTCCGGCCTGGTCGTGGCGCTCACCGCGTTCAAGGACGCCGCCGTGGCCAACGCCGACGTGATGCTGCCCATCGCGCCGTTCACCGAAACCGCCGGCAGCTATGTCAGCGCCGAGGGCCGCCTACAGGTCTTCCAGGGAGTGGTCAAGGGCCTCGGCGACAGCCGTCCGGCCTGGAAAGTCTTGCGCGTGCTGGGCAACCTGCTGGGCCTGGAAGGCTTCAGCCAGGAGTCCGTCGACGAGGTGCGGGCACAGGCCCTGTGCGATGCCGCATCGATCGCCGGCCGCCTCAGCAACCGCAGCGCGGGCGCAGCCCAGGTTGTGGCGGGCTTGGGTGGTTTGCAGCGTGTGGCCGATGTGCCCGTCTACAGCACCGATTCGGTGGTTCGCCGTGCATCCGCCCTGCAGCGCACCGCAGACGCCAAGGCCCCGGCCGTGGGCCTTCCGTCTACGCTCTGGGCGCAACTGGGCCTGCAGTCCGGCGACAAGGTCAAGGTCAGTCAGGGTGGCGCGAGCGCCGTGCTGCCGGCCCGTGAAGACGCGACCCTCGCTGCCAACGCCGTGCGCGTGGCGGCAGGCCATGCCGCCACCTCCGCCCTGGGCCCGATGTTCGGTGCCCTCACGGTCGAGAAGGCCTGAGAGCACCAGGCAGGAACGCACACATGATTGAAACCATCAACCAATTCGGGCTGAACCTGATGGGCGGTCCCTTGTGGGCCGTCGTCTGGACGCTGATCAAGATCGTCGTGCTCGTGGCGCCGCTGATGGGCCTGGTGGCCTACCTGACGCTTTGGGAGCGCGTGGCCATCGGCTGGACCCAGATTCGCCCAGGTCCCAACCGTGTGGGCCCATACGGTCTGCTCACCCCCATCGCCGATGCGGTCAAGCTGATCTTCAAGGAAGTCATCAAGCCCACCGCAGCAAAGAACGTGGCCCTGTTCTACCTCGGCCCGGTCATGGCCATCATGCCGGCCTTGGCGGCCTGGGTGGTGGTGCCTTTCGGTCCTGAAGTGGTGCTGGCCAATGTCAACGCCGGCCTGCTGCTGCTGATGTCCATCACCTCCATCGAGGTGTATGGCGTGATCATCGCCGGCTGGGCCTCGAACTCGAAGTACGCGCTGCTGGGCGCGCTGCGTGCCACGGCCCAGATGGTGAGCTACGAGATCCCGATGGGCTTTGCACTGGTGATCATCGTCATGGTGACCGGCAGCCTGAACATGACCGAGGTGGTGACGAGCCAGCAGAGGGGCATGTTCGCCGACATGGGCTTGAGCTTCCTGTCCTGGAACTGGCTGTCGTTGCTGCCCATCTTCCTCGTCTACTTCATCTCCGGCCTGGCCGAGACCAACCGCCACCCGTTCGACGTGGTGGAAGGCGAGTCGGAGATTGTCGCCGGCCACATGATCGAGTACTCGGGCATGTCCTTCGCCATGTTCTTCCTGGGTGAATACGCCAACATGATCCTGGTGTCCATGCTCACCACGGTTCTGTTCCTGGGTGGCTGGGACAGCCCTGTGGCCTTCCTGAGCTTCATCCCGGGCTGGATCTGGCTGGGCATCAAGGTCTTCGTGGTCGTCACGATGTTCCTGTGGGTGCGGGCCTCGTTCCCGCGCTACCGCTATGACCAGATCATGCGTCTGGGCTGGAAGATCTTCATCCCCGTCACGCTGGTGTGGCTGGTCGTCGTGGGTCTGTGGATCCAGTCGCCTTTCAACATCTGGAAGTAAGGCGAGGCAAGCAACACCATGTCTACATCCCAATCTGCGTCCTTCAAGGACATCTTCTCGAGCTTCCTGCTGCTTGAGCTCTGGAAGGGTCTGGCCGTCACCGGTCGCCACTTCTTCGCGCGCAAGATCACGGTGCAGTACCCCGAAGAGCGCACGCCGCTGTCGCCGCGCTTCCGCGGCCTGCACGCGCTGCGCCGCTACGAGAACGGTGAAGAGCGCTGCATCGCCTGCAAGCTGTGCGAGGCCGTATGCCCGGCCATGGCCATCACCATCGAGGCCGGTCAGCGCGAGGACGGCTCGCGCCGCACCACGCGCTACGACATCGACCTCACCAAGTGCATCTTCTGCGGTTTCTGCGAAGAGAGCTGTCCGGTGGACTCCATCGTCGAGACACACATCTTCGACTACCACGGCGAAAAGCCTGGCGACCTGTACTACACCAAGGACATGCTGCTGGCCATTGGTGACCGCTACGAACAGGAAATTGCCGCCAACAAGGAGGCCGACGCCAAGTACCGCTGAGGCCCAGGGCAAGGCAGCGATACCTGCCGCCGCTACGGTCACAACGCATTCAGGCGCGAATACACGATGAACACGATCTCCGCTTTGTTCTACCTCTTCTCGGCCGTGCTGCTGGTGGCGGCCTTTTTGGTCATCACCTCCCGCAACACCGTGCATGCCACTCTCTACCTGGTGCTGGCGTTCTTCAGCGCGTCGTGTGTGTGGATGCTGCTGCAGGCCGAGTTCCTGGCCATCACATTGGTGCTGGTCTACGTGGGTGCCGTGATGGTGCTGTTCCTGTTCGTGGTGATGATGTTGGATATCAACACCGACAGCATGCGCGAGGGCTTCTGGGCCAATTTCCCTTTGGCTGGCTTCGTTGGTGTGCTGATTGCGCTTGAAATCGCCCTGGTGATGAAGGCTGGGTTCAACCTGCCAGTGGCCCGGGCCATGGAGCCTGCCGTGGTGAAGATGGGCAACACCCATGCGCTGGGCGTGCAGATCTACACTCAGTACCTCTACCCGCTGGAAGTGGCGGCCGTGCTGCTGCTGGTGGCCATGGTTTCGGCCATCGCACTGACGCTGCGCAAGCGCAAGGATTCGAAGTCGCAGAACCCTGGCGAGCAGGTTCGCGTGAAGGCCTCTGACCGTCTGCGCATGGTGCAGATGCCCGCCACCATCGAAGCCCCGTCGCTGCCCAAGACCACCGAAGGAGGCCAGGCATGAGCGCCAACGGCATCACCCTGTACCACTACCTTACGCTGGGCGGCTTCCTGTTTGCGCTGTCGGTGGTGGGCATCTTCATGAACCGCCGCAACCTGATCGTGCTGCTGATGGCCATTGAGCTGATGCTGCTGGCGGTGAACATGAACTTCGTGGCCTTCTCGCACTACCTGGGCGACATGCAAGGCCAAGTCTTCGTGTTCTTCATCCTTACCGTGGCCGCCGCCGAATCGGCCATCGGTCTGGCCATCCTGGTCGTGCTGTTCCGCAACCGCTCCACCATCGCGGTGGACGAGCTTGACACCCTCAAGGGCTGACCCCGAACAGAAAGCCCCGAAGAACATGTCTGCACAACTTTCCTCGAACCTGCTGCTGGCGGTGCCGCTGGCACCATTGGCCGGCTCCATCCTGGCCGGGCTGTTTGGCAAGACTGTGGGCCGCCGCGGCTCGCACGTGTTGACCATCCTGGGCGTGCTCATCGCCTTCATCATCTCCGTCTCGGTGATGATGGATGTGGCTGCTGGCGCGCGCTACAACCAAACCATCTACGAGTGGATGAACGTGGGCGGCCTGAAGATGGAGGTCGGTTTCCTCATCGACGGCCTGACCGCGATGATGATGTGCGTGGTGACCTTCGTGTCGCTGATGGTGCACATCTACACCATCGGCTATATGGAAGAAGACCCGGGCTACCAGCGCTTCTTCTCGTACATCTCGCTGTTCACCTTCTCGATGCTCATGCTGGTCATGAGCAACAACTTCCTGCAATTGTTCTTTGGCTGGGAGGCGGTGGGTCTGGTGTCGTACCTGCTGATCGGCTTCTGGTTCAAGAAGCCCACGGCCATCTTCGCTAACATGAAGGCCTTCCTGGTCAACCGCGTGGGCGATTTCGGCTTCATCCTGGGCATCGGCCTGATCCTGGCCTTCGGCGGCTCGCTGAACTACGCCGAGGTCTTCGCCAAGTCGGATGAACTGTCCAAGTTCGTGTTCCCGGGTTCCGACTGGAACATGCTGACGGTGGCCTGCATCTGCTTGTTCATCGGCGCCATGGGCAAATCGGCCCAATTCCCCCTGCATGTGTGGCTGCCCGACTCAATGGAGGGCCCCACGCCCATCTCGGCGCTGATCCACGCCGCCACCATGGTGACGGCCGGCATCTTCATGGTCACGCGCATGTCACCGCTGTTCGAGTTGAGCGATGTGGCGCTGAACTTCGTGCTGGTCATCGGCGCCATCACCGCGCTGTTCATGGGCTTCCTGGGCATCATCCAGAACGACATCAAACGTGTGGTGGCCTACTCCACGCTCTCGCAGCTGGGCTACATGACGGTGGCGCTGGGCGTCTCGGCCTACAACGTTGCCGTGTTCCACCTGATGACCCACGCCTTCTTCAAGGCTCTGCTGTTCCTCGCGGCGGGCTCGGTCATCATCGGCATGCACCATGATCAGGACATCCGCAACATGGGCGGCCTGCGCAAGTACATGCCCCTGACCTGGATCACCTCGCTGCTGGGCTCGCTGGCCTTGATCGGTACACCGTTCTTCGCCGGTTTCTACTCCAAGGATTCCATCATCGAGGCCGTGGCCGCCAGCCACCTGCCTGGCGCCGGTTTTGCGCAGTTCGCGGTGATCGCCGGCGTGTTCGTCACCGCCTTCTATTCGTTCCGCATGTACTTCCTGGTCTTCCACGGCAAGGAGCGCTTCCACCACAAGCCCTTCCCGGGAGAGCACGATCACCATGACGAGCATGCCGAGCACCATGATCCGCACGAGTCCCCCTGGGTGGTGACGGCACCGCTGCTGCTGCTGGCCATTCCCTCGGTGGTGATCGGCTTCCTGACCATCCAGCCCATGCTGTTTGGCGATCTGATGAAGGATTCGATCATCGTCAACGGGCATGCCCACCATGCGATGGAAGAGCTGGCACACGAGTTCCATGGCGCCACTGCCATGGCCCTGCATGCCTTTGGCACGCTGCCGTTCTGGCTGGCACTGGCCGGCGTGGCAGTGTCGTACTTCTTCTACATGGTCAAACCCGAGATTCCGGCAGCCATCGCGCGCACCTGCTCACCCATCGTTCGCATCCTCGAGAACAAGTACTACATGGACTGGTTCAACGAGAACGTGCTGTCGGCCGGGGCCCGCATGCTGGGCAATGGCCTGTGGAAGGGCGGTGACGTGGCGCTGATCGACGGGGCGCTGGTCAACGGCTCTGCCAATGCGGTGGGCAGTTTCGCAGGGGTGGTGCGCCGGATGCAAACGGGCCTGCTCTCCTGGTATGCCTTGGTGATGGTGCTGGGCATCTTCGGTCTGATGACCTGGCAACTGTGGCCCTTTTTGCGGCCAGTCCTGCAGAGCCTTCTGGCGTTCTGACCAAAGGCGGAGAACAACAAAATGGGTCTTTTGAGCGTTGCCATCTGGTTGCCGATCGCATTCGGCACCATCCTGCTGGCGGTGGGCCGCAGCGAGAACCCGGGCGCAGCCCGCTGGATCGCGCTGGTCGGTGCCATCCTCAGTTTCCTGGTCACCTTGCCGTTGATCACCGGTTTCCACCTGGACACGGCGGCCCTGCAGTTCCAGGAGAACCTGGTCTGGATCGAGCGGTTCAATGTCCACTACTTCCTGGGTGTGGACGGCATCTCGGTCTGGTTCGTGCTGCTCACCGCCTTCATCACCGTCATCGTGGTGATCGCCGGCTGGGAGGTGATCACCGACCGCGTCCACCAGTACCTGGGAGCCTTCCTGATCCTGTCTGGCCTGATGGTGGGCGTGTTTGCTGCCGCTGACGGCATGCTGTTCTACGTGTTCTTCGAGGCCACGCTGATCCCGATGTACATCATCATCGGTGTCTGGGGCGGCCCCAACCGCGTCTATGCGGCCTTCAAGTTCTTCCTGTACACGCTGCTGGGTTCGCTGTTGATGCTGGTCGCGCTGACCTACCTGTACTTCAAGTCGGGTGGCAGCTTCGACATTCAAACCTGGCACAAGCTGCCGCTGCCCCTGAACGCGCAGGCACTGCTGTTCTTCGCCTTCTTCGCTGCCTTCTCGGTCAAGGTGCCGATGTGGCCAGTGCACACCTGGTTGCCCGATGCCCACGTGGAAGCGCCAACCGGCGGCTCGGTGGTGCTGGCCGCCATCATGCTGAAGCTCGGCGCCTACGGCTTCCTGCGCTTCTCGCTGCCCATCGCCCCCGATGCCTCGCACCAGTACGCGGGCGTGATCATCGCACTGAGCCTGATTGCCGTGGTCTACATCGGATTGGTGGCCATGGTGCAGACCGACATGAAGAAGCTGGTGGCCTATTCGTCGATCGCTCACATGGGTTTCGTGACCCTGGGCTTCTTCATCTTCAATGAACTGGGCATGTCCGGCGGCATCGTGCAGATGATCTCGCACGGCTTTGTCTCGGGCGCGATGTTCCTGTCCATCGGCGTGCTGTACGACCGCGTCCACTCGCGCGAGATCGCCAGCTACGGCGGCGTGGTGAACACCATGCCAAAGTTCGCGGCCTTTGCGCTGTTCTTCACCATGGCCAACTGCGGCCTGCCGGGCACTGCAGGCTTCATCGGCGAGTGGATGGTGATCCTGGGTGCAGTGAAGTTCAACTTCTGGATCGGCGCCCTGGCCGCCACGGCCCTGATCTTCGGCGCCGCCTACTCACTGTGGATGTACAAGCGCGTGTACTTTGGCGACGTCACCAACGACAAGGTGCGTGGCCTCACCGACATCAACGCCCGCGAATTTTTCATGATGACCGTGCTGGCCGTGGCCACGCTGGTCATGGGCCTGTACCCCAAGCCCTTCACCGATGTGATGCACACCTCGGTGGACGCGTTGCTCAAGCACGTGGCTGTGTCCAAGATTCAATGAACCAGCCAGGATGCATACCATGACTCAAATGAACTGGCTCGTTGTCTACCCTGAAATTCTGCTGCTGGTGGCCGTCTGCGCGATCGCGCTGGTGGACCTGTGGGTCACCGACCCCAAGCGGGGTCTCACCTTTTGGCTCACTCAAGGCACGCTGGCCGTGGTGGCCTTCATGCACGCCAATGTGTTGCAGGTAGGGCTGGGGGCGCAAGGCGCCGCCGCCTCGGTCTACGGCATGCAAGGCCTGGTGGTGTCCGACCCCATGGGCCATCTGCTGGCCCTGTGCGCAGCCCTGGCCATGATGCTCACGCTGGCCTATTCCAGACCCTACATCGCCGAGCGCGACATGCTCAAAGGTGAGTTCTTCACCCTCGCGCTGTTCGTGCTGATGGGCATCTCGGTGATGATCTCGGCCAACAACTTCCTGGTCATCTACGTGGGCCTGGAACTGATGAGCCTGTCGCTGTATGCGCTGGTGGCCCTGCGCCGCGATCATGTGGTGGCCACCGAGGCCGCGATGAAGTATTTCGTGCTGGGAGCGCTGGCCAGCGGTTTCCTGCTCTACGGCATGTCCATGATGTACGGTGCCACCGGATCGCTGGATCTGCGCAAGGTATTTGCGGCCATCGCTGCGGGCCAGATCAACGCCACCGTGCTGACTTTTGGCGTGGTGTTCATTGTTGCCGGCCTGGGCTTCAAGCTGGGCGTGGTGCCTTTCCACATGTGGGTGCCCGACGTGTACCAGGGCTCGCCGACGGCGGTGACGCTGATGATCGGCGGCGCCCCCAAGTTCGCCGCCTTTGCCATCACCATCCGCATCCTGGTGGAAGGCATGGTGGGGCTGGCCAACGATTGGCAGGAAATGCTCATCGTGCTGGCCGTGCTGTCCATGGCGATCGGCAACCTGGCCGCCATCGCGCAAACCAACCTCAAGCGCATGCTGGCCTTCTCCGCCATCGCACAGCTTGGATTCATGCTGCTGGGCCTCACTCCCACGGTCATTGCGGCCAGCACCCAGTCGGCGGCCAATGGCTACAGCTCGGCGATGTTCTATGTCATCACCTATGTGCTGACCACGCTGGGCACCTTCGGTCTGGTGATGTTCCTCACTCGGCAGGGTTTTGAGTGCGAGGAAGTGTCCGATCTGGCCGGTCTGGCCAAGCGCAGCCCCTGGTTGGCGGGGGTGATGACCGTCTTCATGTTCTCGCTGGCGGGCGTGCCGCCGATGGTGGGCTTCTACGCCAAGTTTGCCGTGCTGCAGGCTCTGGTGAGCACCAATGTCACCGGCTACATCGTGCTGGCCGTGGTGGCGGTGATGCTGTCACTGGTGGCCGCGTATTACTACCTGCGGGTCGTCAAGGTCATGTACTTTGATGAGCCTACCGACACCCACGTGGTGCTGCAGCGCGGCGGCGTGGGTGTGCTGCTGGCGCTCAATGGCGCGGCTGCCCTGGTGCTGGGCTTGGTGCCGGACGGCCTGATGGCCCTGTGCCGCGACGTCATCGTCGCCGCCTTGGTTGGCTGATGCCATGGCGGTGCCCCTGCGGCGCCGGCCCACAGCCTGAAGGCGCAGCCCTTTGGATGACGATCATCTGATGGAGCGCCCGCTGCAGCAGCAGCAGGTGTACCGGGGCCATTTCCTGGATGTGCGGCGTGACACGGTTTCGCTGCCGGACGGTGACACGGCCGGGCGCGAGTACATCGTGCATCCGGGTGCCGTGATGATCGTGCCCATCCTGGACGACGGCCGCCTGGTTCTGGAGCGGCAGTGCCGCTACCCGTTGGGCCGGGTGTTGCTGGAGTTTCCCGCCGGCAAACTCGACCCGGGCGAATCGCGCTGGGATTGCGCTCAGCGCGAACTGGCCGAGGAAACCGGCTATCGTGCCACCGAATGGGCCCTGGCTGCCTACCTTCACAACGCGCCGGCCTATTCCAACGAGTTCATCGAAATCTGGTTCGCCCGAGGTCTTCAACGCGGCGAGCGCAAGCTCGACCGAGGTGAGTTCCTTGATGTGTGCGAGATGGGCGAGGCCGAGTTGGATTCTCTGGCCAGTCGGGGTGAGCTCACCGACGCCAAGACGCTGATTGCGCTGATGTGGTTGCAAAAGTGGCGATCTGGCCAATGGCCTTTGGCCTGGCGTGCCACGCATGCCAGGCCCCCGTCCGCATAATCGGCCCATGAAGGTTCTGAACCTGCGCTGTGACGGCGGACACGGCTTCGAGGGCTGGTTCGCTTCGGAAGACGACTACGCCAACCAGCGCGAGCGTGGCTTGTTGGCGTGCCCTTTGTGCGGTGACAAATCGGTGCTGCGCCTGCCCACTGCACCCAGACTCAACCTGTCAGGGGCTCAGGCACCTGCTCCGGTGGCACCGCCGGGTGGATCCGCCGACCAGTTGCCCTTGCCTGAGGGGCTGCAGAAGATGCAGGTCGCTTGGCTGAACACGGTGCGCGAGGTCATCAAGAACACCGAGGACGTTGGCGAGCGGTTCCCAGAGGAAGCGCGCAAGATCCACTATGGCGAGGCCGAGGTGCGTGGCATCCGAGGCCAGGCTACATCCGAGGAGCGCGCTGCGCTGAGCGAAGAGGGCATTGCCGTGATGGCACTGCCTATTCCCGAGGGACTCAAAGGCCCCACGCACTGAGCTTCAGACCACCCGGCCCGGGTTCATCAGCCCTGCCGGATCCAGCGCGGCCTTGAGCGTGCGCATCAAACCCAAGGCCACGGGCGATTTGCGCGCAGCCAGTTCGTCGCGCTTGAGCGCACCTATGCCATGCTCGGCCGAGATTGAACCACCCCAACGCTGCACGGCGTCGTACACCAACGTGTTTACCGCACGCTCATGTGCCTGCAGGAACTCGGCAGCGGGTTCGCCCTCAGGCGCTTGCACGTTGTAGTGCAGGTTGCCGTCACCCAGGTGGCCAAAATTCACCAGTCTCACGCCGGGCAAGGCCACGCGCAGGGCCGCATCGGTGCTGCGTACGAATTCAGGGATGGCCGAGACAGGCAGGGCGATGTCGTTCTTGATGTTCAGGCCTTCTTCGGCCTGGGCCAGCGGGATGGACTCGCGCAGATGCCACATTGACTTGGCCTGGGCCAGGCTTGCCGCCAAAGCGGCGTCGCTGACCAAGCCGGACTCCAGGGCTGTCTCCAGCAGGGCTTCCAACTGCGCGCGGGCGGTGTCTTCGCTTGGGGTGGCCAGTTCCAACAGGACGGTCCACGGGGCCTCCGGCAGAGGCTGCTGTAGCTGGGGGAAATGCCGGCTCACCAGAGCCAAGGCGAAGCGCTCCATGACCTCGAAGCCGGTCAGGCCCGCGCCCAGGTGCTGGCGTGCCAGGCGCAGCAGGGCCACGCAGGCATCGATGGAGTCGCAACTGGCCAGGGCGGTGGTGACGGCGCCGGGCAGGGGGAACAGCTTCAAGGTGGCTGCGGTGATGACGCCCAGCGTGCCCTCGCTGCCGATGTACAGATCGCGCAGGTCGTAGCCGGTGTTGTCCTTGCGCAGGCCCGAGAGTCCCTCCCAGACCTCGCCCTGGGGCGTCACCACCTCCAGGCCCAGGCACAGCTCGCGCGCATTGCCGTAGCGCAGCACCTGGGTTCCGCCGGCGTTGCTGGCCAGGTTGCCGCCTATGGTGCAACTGCCCTCGGCCGCCAGGCTGAGCGGGAACAGAAAACCTTGTGTTTCGGCGGCGGCTTGCAGGGTCTGCAACACGCAACCGGCCTCGACCGTGAAGGTCAGGTTGTCGGCGTCGATGTGGCGAATCTTGTTCAGGCGGGTGAGGCTCAGCAACACCTGCCGGCCCGAGGCATCGGGTACGCCACCGCCCACCAGGCCGGTGTTGCCGCCTTGCGGCACCAGCGACACACCCGCCGCCGCGCAGGCGCGCACCACGGCCGCTACTTCGGCGGTGCTGCCCGGCCGCACCACGGCCAGGGCCTTGCCCCGGTAGCGCCTGCGCCAATCGAGTTCATAAGCGCTCAGGTCGCCCTCGGTCATCATGTGGGCAGCTCCCACGGCGGCGCGCAGTGCCTCGATCAGTTTCGCACTCATGCAGGTTGCGACAGTTTGGCCCGCTTCAGGCGCCAGCGCACCTGGGCCGCGCATGCGACAAAGACGATCAAACTGAGCAGTACCTCACCAATTGCAAGCCAAGATGAGGTACCTCTTTCGCTGGTCGCTCGCACCAATCCTTCCATGCAGTAGAGCCAAATGGCAAGGCTGAGCCAACGATAGGTGTACAGACGATGTTTCAGCAAGCCGGGCAAGGGCAACAACAAAAGCGGCAATTTCAGAATCACCAAAGTCCCTCGACCCGTCGGTGCCAGCCACAATTCCCAGACTAGGCTCAACACGATCAGAGCGACAACTCCGCCAACGGCAAGAACCTGAGTTAGTCGCGTGACGGTATCGGCGGCCTGCAGGGCAGGAGAGGGCTGGGACATGGCTGGCATGATAGCCGCCATGACCTCCTGGACTGACCTTCAAACCCGCTCGAGCGCCGCGCTGGCCGAGCTGTTGAGCACCCTCAGAACCTGGCCCTGGTGGGACACCGTGCGCACCCTGCGCCTGCGCTTTCGCGAGGACCGTCTGGGACTGACCGCCGGCAGCCTGACCTTCACCACGCTGATCGCCATCGTGCCCCTGCTCACAGTGATGCTGGCGGTGTTCACGGCCTTCCCGATGTTCTCGCAATTCCAGGTGGCGCTGCAGAAGTACTTTCTGCAAAGCCTAGTGCCAGATGCCATCGCCAAGCAGGTGATGGGTGCACTCACGCAGTTCGCCAGCAAATCGAACCGGCTGGGTGCCGCCGGCCTCCTGGTGCTGCTGGCCAGTGCGCTGAGCCTGATGCTCACCATCGACCGTACGCTCAACGGCATCTGGCGCGTGCGCAAGCCGCGGCCCATCGCGCAGCGCGTGCTGGTGTACTGGGCTGCTGCCACCTTGGGGCCACTGGCACTGGGGGTGAGCCTGAGCTTCACCTCATACGCCTTGTCGGCCTCCAAGGGCCTGGTAGGGGCCTTGCCGGGCGGCGTGAGCCTGGTGCTGGACCTGATTCAATTCGTGCTGCTGGTGGCGGCCATGGCTGGCTTGTTCTACTACGTGCCCAACACCCATGTGCGCTGGCGCCATGCGCTGGCCGGAGGGGTGTTCTCGGCGGCAGGGTTCGAGCTGGCCAAGAGTGGCATGGCCTGGTACCTCAGCTCGGCCTCCACCTATGCCACGGTGTACGGAGCCTTCGCGTCGGCGCCCATCTTCCTGTTGTGGCTTTACCTGGGCTGGGTCATCGTGCTGCTGGGAGCAGTGGTGGCGGCGTATGCACCCAGCTTGCAGATGCGCGCGGTGCGCCTGCCCAACACGCCGGGCCATCGCTTCGCCTTGGCCTTGTCCGTGTTAGGGCAACTGGCCACCGCGCGGGGCAACGGCCAGCGCGGCATGGGCTTGCCGGAGATTGCCGCAGCCCTGCGCACCGACCCACTGCAAGTCGAGCCGGTGCTGGACGAGTTGATTGCCCATGACTGGGTGGCCAGGCTGGACGAAGGTGGCAGCCAGCGCCATGTGCTGTTGTGTGACCCACATCAAACGCCGGCCACGGCCCTGATCGACAGCCTGCTGCTGCTGCCCGATGAGCGCGTGCGGTCTTTCCGCGCACGCGCCGGCTTTGATCAACTGAGCTTGGCCGACATGCTGGCCTGAGGCCCTTGTCCCGTGGGCGACAAGCCTTAGTGGTAGTCCCTGAAGCTCAAGCGCCGATGCATCCGCTACCGTTCGACACGGTCGATCAGACAGCCGCACCCCACCTACAGGAGCCCCCGATGACATTCACCCGCAAGCTTTTTGGACTGACGGTCACTGCCTCCCTGGCGCTCTCCAGCGGCCTGGCGTTTGCCCAGAAGGGCGAGACCGTCAAGATCGCCTGGATCGACCCACTCACCGGACTGATGGCTCCAGTTGGCCAGAATCAGGTCAAGACCATCCAGTATCTGGCCGAGCACTTCAATGCCGGCAACCCGGCCGGCGTGAAGTTCGAGATCATCCCCATCGACAACAAGCTCAGCCCGGCCGAGAGCCTGAACGCGCTGAAGTCGGCCATCGACCAGGGCGTTCGCTACATCACCCAAGGCAACGGGTCCAGCGTGGCCCTGGCCCTGGTGGACGCGGTGGCCAAGCACAACGAGCGCAACCCCGGCAAAGAGGTCATCTACCTCAACCATGCTGCGGTGGACCCTGACCTCACCAACAGCAAGTGCAGCTACTGGCACTACCGCTTTGACGCCGACACCTCCATGAAGATGGAAGCCATGGCCGCCTTCATGAAGGACAAGACCGACGTGAAGAAGGTCTACCTGATCAACCAGAACTACTCGCACGGCCACCAGGTGGCCAAGTTTGCCAAAGAAATCATGGCCCGCCAGCGCCCTGACGTGCAGTTTGTGGGGGAAGACCTTCACCCCCTGGCCCAGGTGAAAGACTTCGCGCCCTACGTGGCCAAGATCAAGGCCTCTGGCGCTGACACCGTCGTCACCGGCAATTGGGGCTCAGACCTGACCTTGCTGATCAAGGCGGCCAACGATGTCGGGCTCAAGGTCAAGTTCTACACCTACTATGCCTCGGTCACGGGCACACCGGTAGCCCTGGGCCCTGCGGCGGCGGGCAACGTGTTCATGGTGTCCTACGGTCACCCCAACATGACGGGCGAGATCGGCAAGATCATGGACGGCTTCAACAAGAAGTTCGATGTGGACCTCTACACGCTGAGCTTCTACAACGAGCTGAGCCTGCTGACCCAGGCCATGGCCAAGGCCAAGTCCACCGATCCGATCAAGGTGGGAGCTGCCATGGAAGGCCTGAAGTTCAAGGGTTTCAATGGTGAAGTCGAGATGCGCAAGACCGACCACCAGTTGCAGCAAGGTCTGTTCATCTCGGTCTGGCAGAAGACCGATGCCAAGAACCCCTACAGCGTCGAGAAGACCGGCTACACCTTTGCCCCGGTCAAGGCCTATGACGCCTATGTGGCCAGCACGCCCACTTCGTGCCAGATGAAGCGGCCCTGATGGCCTGAGGCGCAGGCTGCCCAGGCCCGCCTTGCCCCTCACCGGGGTCCGCCGGACTTCACTCCGCCGGGCCCCGTTTCCTTTCTCCACCCCGCCAGACGGCCAACCGCGTGGACCAGATCCTCATCAACCTCCTCAATGGCGTCAGCTCGGGCCTGCTGCTGTTCATGCTCAGCTCCGGTCTGACGCTGATCTTCAGCATGATGGGTGTGCTGAATTTCGCCCACGCCAGCTTCTACATGGTCGGGGCCTACCTGGCCTACACGCTCACGGGGTTGATTGGCGCGCATGTGTCGGGCGACCTGGGCTTCACCATCGCCCTGTTCGTGGCTCCCGTGCTGGCAGGTGCGCTGGGGGCGCTGTTCGAGCGCACGGCACTACGCCGGGTGCACAAGTACGGGCACGTACCCGAGTTGCTCATCACCTTCGGCCTCACCTACGTGGTGGGCGAGGTGGTGGCACTGGTGTGGGGACGCTCGCCGCTCACCTTCGAGCCGCCCACCTGGCTGCAGGGGCCGGCCTTCACCATCGTGCAGACGACAACCCACGGTCTGTCGGTTGCGCTCGGCGCTGCCTCTGCTGACATCTGCAATGCCGCCGATGCCGCCTGCTCGCGCTTTCCCATGACCCGCGCCTTCATGGCCATGGTGGCCCTGGGCATGCTTGTGTCTCTGTGGCTGCTGCTCACGCGCACCCGCATCGGCCTGGTGATCCAGGCTGCGCTGACGCACCCCGAGATGGCCGAGTCTCTGGGCCACAACGTGCCACGTGTGTTCATGCTGGTGTTTGGCGGTGGCTGTGCGCTGGCCGGGTTGGCGGGCGTGATCGGGGGAGTCACCTTCGTCACCGAGCCCAACATGGCCAACATCGGTCCCATCATCTTCGCGGTCATCGTCATTGGTGGCATGGGTTCGCTCTCGGGCGCCTTTGCGGGCTCGCTGGTGGTGGGCCTGCTGCAGACACTGCCCCTCACGGTGGACGCGTCGGGCGCTGACCTCATCAACCGCCTGGGTGGCCATGTGGCAGCTGGTGATCTCGCTTGGCCGCTGCTGCGCATCAAACTCTCCGAGGCCGCACCCATCCTGCCCTACCTGTTGCTGGTGCTGATTCTGATCTTCCGCCCCAAGGGCTTGCTGGGCACCCGGGAAGGCTGAGAGAACACCGACATGAACACCCGCACGCTGGAAACCCGCCCCAACTTCCACTTCAAGCCCTGGAACGTGGGCCGTGCGCTGATCTGGGGCTTCTATGCCCTGGCGCTGATCGTGGCACCGCTGCAGTGGACCAGCAGTTTCGCGCAAACCATGCTGAGCCAGATGGGCATCGCCATCATCGCCTGTTTGGCCTACAACATCCTGCTGGGCCAGGGCGGCATGCTCAGCTTTGGTCACGCCGTCTACAGCGGCCTGGGCAGCTTCCTGGCCATCCACACGCTCAACACGGTAGCCGCGGGCCACCTCGCGCTGCCGGTGGGTCTGGTGCCACTGGCTGGCGGTGTGGGCGGTCTGTTTTTCGCCGCGCTGCTGGGCTATGTTTCCACCAAGAAGTCGGGCACCACCTTCGCCATGATCACCATGGGTGTGGGCGAGCTGGTGTGGTCCATGTCGCTGATGATTCCCGAGTTCTTCGGCGGCGAGGGCGGTGTCTCCGGCAATCGGGTGGTGGGCCAGGCCGTGATGGGCATCAGCTTCGGTCCGCAGATCCAGGTCTACTACCTGATCGCGCTGTACTGCTTCATCAGCACCGTGGCCATGTATGCGCTGACGCGCACCCCGCTGGGCCGCATGCTCAATGCCGTGCGCGACAACCCCGAGCGGGTCGAGTTCATCGGCTACTCCACCCAGTCGGTGCGCTATCTGGCCTTCATGATCTCGGGCTTCTTCGCGGGCATTGCCGGTGGCTTGGGGGCACTCAATTTCGAGATCGTCACCGCCGAGGTGGTGGGCGCGGCACGCTCCGGGGCCTACCTGCTGTTCGTGTTCCTGGGTGGCGCCACCTTCTTCTTCGGGCCCATCATCGGCGCTGTGCTGATGGTGGTGGCCCTGGCCTTGCTGTCCGAACTCACCAAGGCCTGGTTGCTCTACCTGGGACTCACCTTCTTGTTCATGGTGATGTTCGCCCCCGGTGGCTTTGCCAGTCTGATCATGATGAATCTGCGCGTGGCTGCCTACGGCAAGCTGGGCAAGCTCTGGACGGGCTACCTGGCCCTGGGGGGTGCCGGCCTGGCCGTGCTGGTGGGCGTGGCCGCGATGATAGAAATGCTCTACCACCTGCAGCTCAATGCCGCGCTGGGGCCCAATCTGTCGTTCATGGGTGCCTCCCTCAATGCGCAGGGCCTGGACAGTTGGCTGGGCGCGGCCTTCGTGGCGCTCACCGGTGCTGCGCTGTTCGAGTTGTCACGTCGACATTTTGCAAACGAGTGGGGTGAGGTGCAGGCCGAGATCGAGAAAGAAATCAAACGACGGGAAGCGCTGTGATGAGCCGTGCCGCCGCGACATCCGACGCTGTGAAATCTGAATATGCACTGGAACTGCTGGACGCCCACAAGAGCTTTGGCAAGACCCAGATCATCCGTGGCGCCACGTTGCAGGTGAAGCCGGGCGAACGGGTGGCCATCATCGGCCCCAACGGTGCCGGCAAGTCCACGCTGTTCAATCTGATCTCGGGCCGCTTCGGCCTCACCACCGGCGAAATCCGGCTGCATGGCCAGCGCATCGACGGCTTAGCGCCGTACCAGATCAACCGACTGGGCCTGTCGCGCAGCTTCCAGGTCAGCAATTTGTTCACGCGCTTGTCGGTGTTCGAGAACCTGCGCTGTGCGGTGCTGTGGTCCATGGGTCAGCGCTACACGTTTTGGCGCTTTCTGGCCGACATGCATGAGGTGAACGACCGCGCCGAGCAGGTGCTGGAGATGATCAAGCTCGACAAGCGGCGTGACCTGCTGGCCATGAACCTCACCTATGCCGAGCAGCGGGCGCTGGAGATAGGCATCACCATCGCCGGCGGTTCCAGCGTGATCCTGCTGGACGAACCCACCGCCGGCATGAGCCGCAGCGAAACCAAGCGTTTCATCCAGCTGATCCGCGAGGTGACCGTGGGCAAGACCTTGCTGACCGTGGAACATGACATGGGTGTGGTGTTTGGCCTGGCCGACCGCATCGCGGTGCTGGTGTACGGTGAGGTGATCGCCTTCGACACCCCCGAGGCCGTGCGCGCCAACCCGCGTGTGCAGGAGGCCTACCTGGGCAGCGTACTGGCCGAAACCCAGGCTGCGGAAGGGGCTCACTGATGACTTCTTCGCTGCTGAAACTGGACAACGTGCACGCCTACTACGGCAAGAGCCATGTGCTGCATGGCGTGGGCATGCACGTTGGCGAGGGCGAGATCGTCAGCCTGCTGGGCCGCAACGGCTCGGGCCGCTCCACCACGGTCAAAGCCATCATGGGCTTGGTAGACGCCACCGGCTCGGTCATGTTCAAGGGCCAGGAACTGGTGGGCCGAAAAGCCTTCGAGATTGCGCACATGGGTGTGGGCTACGTGCCCGAGAACCGCGACATCTTTCCCAAGCTCACGGTGCACCAGAACCTGCTGCTGGGGCAAAAGCGTGGCCAGAAAGATGGCCGTTGGAGTTTCGACGACATGTACGGCTTGTTCCCGCGCCTGAAGGAGCGCCAGCACACCGAGGCCGGTGTGCTCTCGGGCGGCGAGCAACAGATGCTCACGCTGTGCCGCACGCTGATGGGTGACCCCGACCTGATCATGATCGACGAGCCCACCGAGGGTCTGGCGCCCAAGATTGTGGAACTCGTGGGCCAGTACCTGCGTGAGTTGAAGCGCCGTGGCATCTCGGTGCTGCTGGTGGAGCAAAAGCTCACCATCGCACTGGAAGTGTCCGAGCGCTGCCTGGTGATGGGCCACGGCCGCATCGTGTTTGAGGGCACCCCCGAGTCGCTCAAGGCCGACGCCTATGTGCGCAAGGAGTGGCTGGAGGTTTGAGCGACTGGGTCAGGCGCAAAGCAGCCTGCTTTGGTGACCACGTTGCTGTCATTTCCGCGCCCTCGCCTCGTCATTCCCGCCTTCGCGGGAATGACGACAGGTGCTCAGCAACGACGGACAGCGATGCGCCGCGAGGAGCCAGGCCCCGCACAGACTTGAGTCGTCGGCCAGCCGAAGGCCTCACCAACTGACTTCGCGGTCGGGCGTCGCGCCGATCTTGTGGATGGACAGGTCGGCGCCTTCGTATTCCTCTTCCTGGCTCAGGCGCAGACCCATCAGGGCCTTGATGCCGCCGTAGACCACGAACCCGCCGGCCAGTGCCCATGCCACGCCCATCGCCGTGCCCAGCAGCTGGGCGCCCAGCGTGACGCCGCCCAGGCCGCCCAACTGCGGGCTGCCAAAGATGCCGCAGGCAATGCCGCCCCAGGCGCCGCACAGGCCGTGCAAGGGCCACACGCCCAGCACATCGTCGATCTTCCATTTGTTCTGCGTGAGGGTGAACAGCGAGACGAAGATCGCGCCGGCCACGCCGCCCACCACCAGCGCGCCGGCCGGGTGCATCAAATCAGAGCCGGCACACACCGCCACCAGGCCGGCCAGCGGGCCGTTGTAGGCGAAGCCCGGGTCGTTCCTGCCCATCACCGTGGCCACCAGGGTGCCACCCACCATGGCCATCAGCGAGTTCACCGCCACCAGGCCCGAGATCTTGTCGATCGTCTGTGCGCTCATCACATTGAAGCCGAACCAGCCCACGGTCAGTATCCAGGCGCCCAGCGCCAGAAAGGGGATGGAGGAGGGCGGGTGCGCGCTCATCGCCCCGTCCTTGCGGTAGCGGTTGGCCCGTGCACCCAGCAGCAGCACGGCTGCCAGGCCAATCCATCCGCCCACGGCGTGCACCACCACGCTGCCGGCGAAGTCGTGGAACTCAGCGCCGGTCAGGGTCTTGATCCAGCCCTGGATGCCGAACTTGCCGCCCCACACCACACCCTCGAACAGCGGGTAGATGAGGCCAACGATCACGCCGGTGGCCAGCAACTGCGGCGTGAAGCGCGCGCGCTCGGCAATGCCACCCGAGACGATGGCCGGGATGGCCGCCGCAAAGGTGAGCAGGAAGAAGAACTTCACCAGCTCGAAGCCGTTCTTGGCGGCCAGGGTTTCAGCGCCGCTGAAAAAGCTGACCCCATAGGCCACCGTGTAGCCGACGAAGAAATAGGCGATGGTGGAGACCGAGAAGTCGACCAGGATCTTGACCAGGGCATTGACCTGGTTCTTCTTGCGCACGGTGCCCAGCTCCAGAAAGGCAAAGCCCGCGTGCATGGCCAGCACCATGATGGCGCCCAGCAGAATGAACAAGGCATCGGTGCCTTGCTTGACCTGATCCATGGAAACTCTCCGGTGAGGTGCGCTTGCCGGCGAATGCACCAGCGCTGCGCGAGACCGCACCATGAAAGCAAACCATGTGCCGACTTTGGTGCGGTGTGGCGCAGCGGAATGGATGCGACGGTGCACCGGCTTGGTCGCCAGGCGCCTCAATACTGTGCGCCAATGCACCCGCACTGTGCATGTCTGAGCGAGGACGCTCAGGCGCTCAGTACCGCAGGCCGTACCAGCCAAAGCCCAGCGTCACCTGGGTGGGCGCACCGGAGACGGTTTCACGCCCCACGGTCAGGTCCAGGCCCAGCTTGTCCTTTTGCAGCCACCAGCGGCCGCCGGCACTCACGGTGGGGCTGCCCAGATCGGCCCGGCGGCTGTTGCCTTGCCACTCGGCGAACAGCAGGCCTTGATCCCCCGGGGCCCAGGTGGCGGCCACATTCAGCAGCGACGCCTGAAACTGCGGCTGGCCCGCAGGGCGCCACTGGCCCCAGCCAGGGTTGAGGTGCAAGGCCCACTGCTCATTGATCTGCAGGCTGACCAGCAGCAGCCCGGCGCTGCCCGCCTGGCGCCAGCCGCTGTCGGCAACCTGCTCAAAGTCCACACCGCCTTTGAGCCCGATCGTCAGCTCGCCCAGTGGCGTGCTGCTGGCCCAGGCTGTGGGCACCCATTTGAAGGCCAGGCCACTGCCCAGCAGCAGCTCGCGGCGCTGGGCGGGCAGCGTGACGCCCAAATCCAGCTCCAGCCCTTCGGCCACACCGCAGGCTGGTGCCAGCACCGTGGTCAGCTCGCTGCCGCTGTGCTCGTACCAGGCTTCGAGCTGGCAGGTTTGGGGTGCAGCGGTGCCGGCGTCGTCGGTGGCCAAGGGCCGGCCCGCGTGAGCCTGCGACATGGCCAAGGCGAGAGCGAGCGGGAGAGTTTGGGTCTTGTTCATGGCGTTTCGGTGGCAGGCGGGTGGGTGGGCGGCAAGGTGCCGGCAGATCAATGTCTTTGGGGTGTCAGGGCTGCGGTCTGGCCACGGGTGCCGAAGGCTGCACCTTGGGCTTGCCGGTAGATGCCGCAGCCTATGAGCAAGCGCTCGTTCAGGGCTGCCACGTAGCTGGCCTTGGGCTGCACCTTGCCGGTGTCGGGGTTGACGATGTCGTACTCCACCCAGTGCGAGCTGGTGGTGGCCAGCCAGGATTCGCGGGCAAAGCGGTCGCCGTCGATGCCGGGCAGCTCGTGCACGCGGTGGCCTTCCATGGCCGGCTTGGCGCCGTGCACGTGGTAGCGGCCGTCCCGGTCGGTGACGAAGATGTACAGGTCGCGGTCGCGGTAGCCACCGTCGGCGGCGCGAAAGTCGCGGGCGGCCGCTTCATAGCCCTTGGCCTTGATCAGCGCAATTGCCTGGCCCACCAGCGCCTGGGCCTCGTCGGCACTGCCCTGGCGCAGCCGTATGGCAGCCACGGCGTTGGTGAGGGCGGCGGCGCGGGCCACCAGGGCGTCAGCCGCGGCGGATGACTCGCTCACCATCTGGCCGTTCTGCTTGGTGAGCTCGTCCAGCCCGCCCACGCTGGCCGACACCTGGGTCAGCCCGGCGCTTTGTTGCGCGCTGGCCTGGGCGATGCCACGCAGCTGGTCGGACACGGTGCGCACACCCTCGACCACGGTGTCCAGCGTGCCGCCCACCTGCTGGATGCGGCCCACCACCTCGGTCACTTGCGCGCCCGATTGGCCGATGAGCCGCCGGATCTCGGCCGACGCGGTGCTGCTGCGCAAGGCAAGCTGGCGCACTTCGGCCGCCACCACGGCAAAGCCACGGCCGGCCTCGCCCGCGCGGGCGGCTTCCACCGCCGCGTTCAGGGCCAGGATGTTGGTCTGGAAGGCGATGCCGTCGATCACGCTGATGATCTCGCCCACCCGGTGCGAGCTGGATTCGAGCTTGGCCATCGACGCCACGGTCTCCCGCATGGCGCTGCCGCCGGCCTCGGCCTGGTCGCGCAGGCGCACGGTGAGCTGGTCCAGGGCCTGAGCCGCATGGGCGTTGCCGGACACGGCCTGGCTGAGCTGTTCAACGGTCACTGTGGTTTCGCGCAGGCTGCTGGCCTGGGCCTGGTTGCGCTGGGCCAGTGCTTCGCCGCTGGTGGCCACCTGCTGGCCCGCCAGGCCCACCCGCACCGCGCTGCTGCGGATGTCGGCCACCATGGCCGACATCCGCTGCGCCATGTCGTCCATCACAGCGCCGATCTCGGCCAGCTCGTCGCTGCCCCGCACATCAATCTTGGTGTCCAGCTTGCCCTGCGCGGTGGCCAGCGCGCCCTTGTGCAGTGCCCGCAAGGCACCCAGAAGGCTGACGGAGAAGGCCGCCGAGAGGTACAGGATCAGCAGCAGGCCCGCTGCCACACCGCCCAGTTGCCAGGCCATGGCGCGGCCCAGCCGATGCTCGCGCAACTGCAGGCGCTGGTTCAGCTCGGCCAGCAGTTGCTGGTTCAGCGCCAGCACCTGGGCCAGGGCCTTGCTGCCCAGGGCGTCGAAGGCGGCGGCCTCGCCAGTGATGGCCTCGGCCTGGAAGGTCTTGCGCAATGCGCTCTCGCAGGCCTCGGTGTCGGCCAGGGCGGCGTCCCACGACGGGGGAATGGGCACGCCCGCACGCTGCAATGCGGCGCGGCGAAAACCCAGGTCACCACGCAGCCACTGCAGGCTGTCGGCACTGCCCACCAGCGTGGCGCGTTCGGCGGCGTTCGCGTCGCCGCGCGCCAGCACACCGGCACCCAGGGTGCGGGCGCGGCTGAGGGCCTGGGCCCAGGGGATCAGGCGTTCCACAGCCATGTCCATCAGAAAGAAGGTGTCGGCGTCGGGGTCGAGCAGCAGGCCCGAGCTCTCGCCTGCGCGCAGCACCAGCTGGCGCAGCGCTTCCATCGCGTCCTGGTGGGCCGCGAAAGCCTCGTTGCGTTGCGCAGGGTGCTTGCCTTCGGCCAGGGCCTGGGCCTGCTGGCGCAGCGTTTGCCAATCGGCGGCCAGTGTCTTGTGCAGATCGGGTGCTGCGGCAAGGGTTTGTTCAACGGCGCCCAGCCCGGTGCTGATGCGTTCTCGCGCGGCAGGTAGGGTGCGGCGTGCTTCTTCATCCCCAGACAGGCCACGGTGGGTGAGGGCCTGGTGGCTCTGCAAGTCAACCGCCATGGCGGTCAAAGCCTGCACCGCCCGGGCACCGGCCAGTTCTGAGCGTACCGAGGCGATGTCGGCCATGGACGTGCGAGCGCTGATCAGTGCCAGCAACAACAAGGGGATCAGCAACATGCTGCCCAGCAGCAGCAGCTTCATGGGCACGCGCAGCCGGCGCATCCCTTTGGCGCCGGGCTGGAGCAGGCGGGTCACGACGCTCATGGGCAAATCCTTTTGGCTGACAACGGGCTGTACAGGCCCTCGCCAAACGAGAGCCAGCCTTGAGCGCGATGGTGCCTTTGCTGGCCAAGGGCAATCGGGTGAACAAGGGGCGCAAGCCTGCCTTGTTGTACTGCTGGCGGGTCAGCGCGCCAGTGCGGCCATTACTTCCAGGCAGGCGCCCATGTTGTGATAGTCCACCTTGCCGGCCGGGCTCTTGTCTTGCGTGAGCTTGCGGTTGTCGGCGCCCAGGATGCGGAACCAGGCGCCATGCTCGTGGTCGACGAAATGAGTCCAGACATAGGCCCAAACGCGGTCGTACCAGTCCCAGTAACCGCCGTCATGGGTGCGCTCGGCCAGCACGGCGGCGGCGGCCAGGGTCTCGGCCTGCACCCAGTGGTACTTGTGCGGGTCGCACACGTGCTGGTGGGTGTCGGTGGCGGGCGAGCCATGCGGCGCAAAGCCGTAGACCATGCCGCCGTGGTGGCGGTCCCAGCCGTGGTGCACGGCCTCGCCAAACAACTCGCGGGCGCGGTGCACCATCCAGTTGTCGGGGTCGGCCTCGATCAGCCCGGGCGTGCTGCGCTCCAGCGTCAGCAGCAGCTTGGCCCACTCCACCAGGTGGCCAGGCTGAAAGCCCCAGGGCCGGTAGATGTTGGAGTCGTCGTGGCGGTTGTAGTCCCAGTCGGCCGTCCAGTCGGTCTGGTAGTGCTCCCAGATCAGGCCGTGGGTCTGCGCCGCCAGGCGGCGGGTGACCGATTCGGCCAGCGTGGTGGCGCGCATCAGGCAGAAGGTGTCCTGGGTGGCTTCAAACGCCGCCAGCAAAGCCTCGCAGGCGTGCATGTTGGCGTTCTGGCCGCGGTAGGGCAGCACATGCCAGTCGCGCGTGGCTTCGTCGGCGTACAGGCCGGCGTCGGCCTCCCAGAAGTGCTTTTCCATCAGCGCGATGGTGTCCACCAGGCCGGCCCGGGCCTCGGTGATGCCGGCGCGCAGCGCCTGGGCATGGGCCATCAGCACGAAGGCCAGGCCATAGAAGTGGTTGGTGGCGTCCTGCACCTCGGCCTGGCCCCTCTCCCATTGCAGCACCCAGGCATAGCCGCCGGATTCGGGGTGGCGGTGCGCCCTTTGCAGAAAGGCCAGCGCATGCCGGGCCGAAGCCAGCCAGGCCAGGGCCCGTGGGTGCTGCGGAAAGGCTCGCGCCGCGTTGGCGAAGATGATGGCGAAGCGGGCGCTGCTGACCAGGTGCCGGGTGCCGGTGTCGTAAACCGTGCCATCGTCCTTGAAGTGCTGGTACATGCCGCCGCTGGGGTCTACCGCGCGCTCATCGTAGAAGGCCAGTGTGTGCAGCAGGTGCTCGCGCAGGAAATCGGGGCTGCGGAAGTCAGGCAGGTGCTTCATGGCCCCATGCTACGACCTCAGAGGCCGGTTGCGCCACAGGCGATGCCTCGTCATTCCCGCCTTCGCGGGAATGACGAAAAGGGGGCGGGAATCCAGTGCGGCCCGTCAATCCACGGGCACACCCTTGTCGGCCAGCAGCTTGTGGGCAATGTCGCCTCGGTCAGTGATCAGGCCGTCCACGCCCATGTCCACCAGGCCGGCCATGGTGGGCGCGTCGTTCACGGTCCACACCAGCACCTTGATGCCCAGGTCATGCGCCTGCCGCAGCAGGGCTGGGCTCAGGTCGCGGTGGAACACCGACCAGAATCGCCCGCCAGCGGCCTTGATCATGGCCGGCACCGAGCCGTGGTCGCGGTACCGGATGCCGGCGGTCCAGGGCGAGGCCTCGCCCTGGTTGGCGCGGATGTTGTCCATCCAGGGCTGCTGGGCGGTGAGGTAGACCGTGGGGATCTCAGGCGCGATGCGCTGGATGATCTGCAGGGTGCGCCAGTCGAACGACATGATCTGCACCCGCGGCGCCATGCCATGGCGGCGGATCTCGGCCACCAGTTGGGTGGCAAAGGGCTCGGGTGCCAGCGTGGCTTCGGGCCACTCCGGATTGAGCTTGGTTTCGATGGCAAAGCGGATCTTGTCGTAGCCCTTGGACTTGACCATCTCGAACAGTTCGGCCAGGCGCGGAACGCGCGTGCCGTCGATGGGCTTTTGCTCGGGGAACTGCTCGGCGTACTTGCTGCCCGGCTTGATGCGGCCGATGTCGTAGGCCTGTACCTCGGCCAGGCTCATGGCATGGATGGGTGCGGGCGAATCCTGCAGCCACTCACCTTTGCCATTGCGCGTGTGGCTGGGGTTCAAGGCCAGGTCGTGGTGCAACACCACCACGCCGTCGCGGGTGATGGCAGCGTCGGTTTCCAGCGTGGTCACGCCCTGCAGGATGGCCATCTCGAAGCTGGGCAGAGAATTTTCCGGCGCCAGGCCGCGTGTGCCTCGATGGCCTTGCAGGTCGATGGCCTGGGCCTGGGTGGCCAGGCACAGCAGGGCCAGCAGAACGAAGGCCGCAGGCCCCCCCCCCCCCCCCCCCCCGCGGGCCCCCCCCCTCCCCGCGGGAAGACAGACATCAGGACTGGTCCAATTCAGGCGCAGGCCGGTGTCGGGTTGGAAGAGGTGCACGCGGCCGGCCGGCCAGCCCAGGCGCACGCTGGCGCCCACGGCGTGGCCCACGTGGCCGGGAACGCGGGCGGTGAGGGCGCCGATGGGGGTGTCCAGCTTCACATAGGTTTCCGGGCCGGTGGGCTCCAGCATGGTGATGGTGCCGGGCAGCGTGCCGTCGGCCGCCAGGGCCAGGTCTTCGGGGCGGATGCCGTAGGTGAGTTCGCTCACCATCACGCGGGCCAGCGCCGCCCGGCTGGCATCGTCCAGCGGCAAGGCCTGGTCCCGGCAATGCACACCGTCCGGGCCGCAGCGCGCACTCACCATGTTCATGGCCGGCGAGCCTATGAACTCGGCCACGAAGCAGGTGGCCGGGCGCGTGTAGATGTCTTCCGGGCTGCCGAACTGCTGCACCACACCGTCCTTCATCACCGCGATGCGGTCGCCCAGGGTCATGGCCTCGACCTGATCGTGGGTGACGTAGACCGTGGTGGTGCGGGTGCGCTGGTGCAGCAGCTTGATCTCGGCGCGCATCTCCACGCGCAGCTTGGCGTCCAGGTTGGACAGGGGTTCGTCGAACAGGAAGAGCTTGGGGTCACGCGCCAGCGCCCGCCCCATGGCCACGCGCTGGCGCTGGCCGCCGCTGAGCGCGCCGGGCTTGCGGTCCAGCAAATGGCCGATCTGCAGCATGGCCGCCACCCGCTGCACGGCGGCGTCGCGCTCGGGCTTGGGCACCTTGCGCATCTCCAGCGCGAAGGCGATGTTCTGCGCCACGTTCATGTTGGGGTAGAGCGCGTAGCTCTGGAACACCATGGCGATGTCGCGGTCCTTGCTGGGCACATGGGTGATGTCGCGCTCGCCCATCAGGATGCTGCCCGAGGTGGGTGCATCCAGCCCGGCAATCATGTTCAGCAGCGTGCTCTTGCCGCAGCCCGAGGGGCCGACCAGGATCAGGAATTCGCCGGCCTCGATGGCGATGTCGATGCCTTTGAGGATCTCGGTTTGTCCGAAGGTCTTGCGGACCTGCTGGATCGTCAGTGCGCCCATGGCTTGCCTGTTCCTAACCCTTGACCGCGCCGGCCGTGAGCCCGCGCACGAAGTATTTGCCCGCCACGATGTAGACAAACAGCGTGGGCAGCGCGGCGATCATCGCGGCGGCCATGTCCACGTTGTATTCCTTGACGCTGCTGCTGGTGTTGGCCAGGTTGTTCAGGCCCACGGTGATGGGCTTGGAGTCGGCACCCGAGAACACCACGCCGTAGAGAAAATCGTTCCAGATGTTGGTGAACTGCCAGATCAGCGTCACCACCAGGATGGGCGTGCTGAGCGGCAGCACGATGCGCCAGAAGATCTGCCAGAAGCCCGCGCCGTCGAGCATGGCGGCCTTGATGAGTTCATCGGGCAGGCCCACGTAGTAGTTGCGGAAGAACAGCGTGGTGCTGGGGATGCCCGCCACCACATGCACCAGGATCAGCCCCCACACCGAGCTGGCAATGCCCAGCCAGCCCAGCACCTGGCTCATGGGCAGCAGCACCACCTGCATGGGCATGAACACGCCGAACAGCAGCAGGGCGAACATGAACTCGCTGCCACGGAACTTCCATTTGGAGAGCACATAGCCGTTGACGGCGCCGATGCTGGTGGACACCGCCACCGCCGGCAGCACCATGAGCAGCGAGTTCATGAAGAAGGGTTGGAGGCCGCCGCAGTCGGTGCCGGTGCAGGCCGAGCTCCAGGCCTTGGCCCAGGCGGCAAAACCGGGGCTCATGGGCGGCGAGAGCAGGGTGCCGTTGCGAATCTCGTCCATGGTCTTGAGCGAGGTGCTCAGCATCACGTACAGCGGCGTGAGGAAGAAGGCCGCGAAGAGCAGCAGGGCGGCCAGCAGCGCGATGCGGCCCAGGCTGATGCGGGGGGCGGTCAGGTTCATTTCCTCACCCGCAATTCGGAATACAGGTAGGGCACCACGATGGCCGCTACCGTGGCCAGCATGATGGTGGCGCTGGCGGCGCCCAGGCCAATCTGGCCGCGCGAGAAGGCCATGGTGTACATGTAGGTGGCTGGCAGGTCGGTGGCATAGCCGGGGCCGCCGGCGGTGAGCGCCATCACCAGGTCAAAGCTCTTGATGGCCAGATGGCTCACCACCATCAGCGTGCTGAAGAACACCGGCCGCAGCGTGGGGATGAGGATGCGCCAGTAGATGCGCGGCAGGCTGGCGCCGTCCACCTGGGCGGCCTTGATGATGCTGTCGTCAATGCCGCGCAGCCCGGCCAGGAACAGTGCCATCACGAAGCCGGCCGATTGCCAGATGCCGGCGATGACCACGCAGTAGATGGCCATGTCGGCATCCACCAGCCAGCCAAACTCGAAGGTGGTGAAGCCCCATTGCTGCATCAAATGCTCGATGCCGAGGCCGGGGTTGAGAATCCACTTCCAGGCCGTGCCAGTGACGATGAACGAGAGCGCCATCGGGTACAGGTAGATGGTGCGCAGCAGGCCCTCGGCGCGCACCTTCTGGTCGAGCAGGATGGCCAGCAGCAGGCCCAGGGCCATGCTGCCGCCGATGAACAGGCCGCCAAAGATACCGAGGTTCTTGGCTGCCACCCACCAGCGTTCCGACTCGAACAACTCGCCGTACTGCTCGAAACCCACGTACTCGTAGTTGGGCAGCAGCGTGGAGGCCGAGAGAGAGAGGTAGCCGTTCCAGGCCATCAGGCCGTAGATGAACAGGAACGACAGGACGAAGGAGGGCGCTATCACCAGCTTCGGCAAGAGCGCAGCCCTCATGTCACTTGCTCTTTGCAGCCGATGCGATCTTGCCCATCGCGTCCTTGGCCGTCATCTTGTCGGAATTCCAGAACTGGCTCACCACGTCCTTGATGGCGCCTTCGGCCGACGAGGGCACGGCCATGCCGTGGGCCAGCGAGGGCAGCAGGGTGCCGGCCTTGGCGGTGGCCATGAAATCGGTGGCCGAGGCCTTGGCGCAGTCGTCGAACTTGTCCATCTTCAGGCCCATGCGCACGGGGATGGAGCCCCTTGTTCAGGCTGAAGGTCTCCTGGAAGGCGGGCGACATGATGGCGCCGGCCAGGTCCCTTTGCGCCTTCACGTTGGCCTCGTTCTTGAGCTTGAACATCGCGAACGAATCGATATTGAAGGTGTAGGCCTTGGCGGTGCCGGGGGCGGGCGTGCAAACGAAATCCTTGCCCGGCGCCTTGCCGGCAGCGATGAACTCGCCCTTGGCCCAGTCGCCCATGATCTGCATGCCGGCCTCGCCCTTGATCACCATGGCGGTGGCCAGGTTCCAGTCGCGGCCGGCGGCGTTGCGGTCGGTGTAGGGCTTGAGCTTCTTGTAGGTGGTGAGCACCTGTTCCATGGTGGGGCTCTTGAGCGTGGCCGCATCCAGCTGCACCAGGGCCTTGCGGTAGAAATCTGGCCCGCCCAGCCCCAAGGCCACGGCCTCGAAGGTGGTGAGGTCTTGCCAGGGCTGGCCGCCATGCGCCAGCGGGGTGATGCCGGCCTTCTTCAGTGCCTCTGCCGCCACAAAGAATTCGTCCCAGGTGGTGGGCACGGTGGCGCCGGCCTTCTTGAAGGCGGCCGGGTTGGCCCAGAGCCAGTTCACGCGGTGCACGTTCACCGGCACGGCGATGTAGCTGCCCTTGTATTTCATGATGTCGCTGACCACCTTGGGCAGCGCGTCGTCCCAGTGGTCGGCCTTGGCCACGTCGTCCACGCTGGCCAGCACGCCATTGCGCGCCCACTCTTGCAATGAAGGGCCCTTGATCTGCGCGGCCGAGGGCGCATTGCCCGACACCACGCGCGACTTCAGCACCGTCATGGCGGCATCACCACCGCCACCGGCCACGGCAAAGTCTTTCCAGGTGTGGCCCTTCTCCTGCAGCGTGGATTTCAGCGCGCCAGCGGCCTTGGCCTCGCCACCGCTGGTCCACCAGTGCAGCACCTCCACCTCACCGGCATGGGTTGCGCTGGCGCCCAAGGTCAGCAGGGGGCGGCGAGCGCCAGCCGGTGGCGGCGCGGCGCAGTGGTGTGGGGGGCTTGGGTCATGGCGTGTCCTCGGGGTCGTGAGAGCGTGGGCCCTGTGCCCGGCGCGGCGCCATGTTAATGAATCATTAATACTTCGCGGCGCCGGGCTTACCCTTGCCCAGCAGGGGCAGGCTGGCCCTGGCCAACAGGCCGTGGGGCCCCACCGCATGGAGCTGAAAGCTGCCTGCGTGCCGCTCCACGATCTCGCGCACGATGGCCAGACCCAGGCCGCAGCCGGTGCCATCTTGCGTGGCGCGCACGAAGCGCTGCACCACGTGCTCGAGTTCTTGCGCTGGCACGCCGGGGCCGTTGTCCTCCACCTCCAGCACGGCCAGTTCGTCCTGCCGGTGCACGCGCACCGTCACCGTGCAGCCCTTGCCGGCATAGCGGATGGCGTTGTCCAGCAGGTTGGCCAGGGCCTCGCGCAGCAGCAGGGCGATGCCGTGTACCTGCACGGCGTCGCCTGCGGTGGCGTCGGTCTCGTCCAGGCCCAGGTCTATGCCGGCCTGCAATGCGCGTGGCACGGTCTCGGCTGTCAACTCGCGGGCCAGGCGCAGCAAGTCCACGGGTTGGCGGTTTTGCAGGCTGGCCGATTCGGGCTCGGCACGGGCCAGGGTGAGCAACTGGTTCACCAGGTGGGCGCTGCGGGTGGCGCTCTCAACCACGCGCTGCAGGCGGGCGGTCTGGGCCGGGTCGGTCGCGTCGCGCAGGGCCAGCTCGGTCTGGCTCTTCAGGCCGGCCAGCGGGGTGCGCAGCTGGTGGGCGGCATCGCTGATGAAGCGCTTTTGCGCCGCCACGCTGTGGTTCACCTCTTCCAGCAAGTCATTCATGGCGCGGGCCAGCGAGCGCACCTCGGGCGGTGCGGCTGCCAGTTGTATGGGCGCCAGCAGGTTGGCGGCGCGGCCCTCCACCTTGCGCTGCAACAGGGCCAGCGGTGCCAGGCCTGCGCGTATGCCGGCCCAGACGATCATGCTCATCAGCAGGATCACAGCCGAGAGCGGAAGCAGCGTGTCCACCAGGATGCTGCGGGCCAGTTCCTCGCGGTTGGCGCGGCTGCGGGCCACCTGCACCAGCATGGTCTGGTCGGGCGTGCTGGCGGTGGCGTAGCGCAGGTAGAGCGCGGCCACGCGCACGGCGTCGGTGGTGCCCGATGTGCTGCTGGTGGTGCTGGCCACCCTGGCGTCATAGAAATACGGTTCGCCGAAATCGGGTTGCGCCATCTCGGGCGCCGGCAGATGCCGGTTGCCCAGGATGAACTGGCCCGGTGGCGAGCTGACGGTGTAGAACACCCGGTCGTCGGGGTCGCTCTCCAGGATGTCCTGCGCCGCGCGGGGAAAGTCGATGAACAGGCCGCTGTCGATGGGCTTGACCTGCCGGGCCAGCGCCCGCGAGGCCTGCGAGAGCGTGGCATCAATGGCGCGGTTGGCATAGCGCGCCGCCAGGTTGTAGGTGAAGTAGGCCCCGGCCATCCACAGCACCAGTTGCGGCAGCAGCAGCCACATCAGCAGTTGCCGATGCAGCGAGCGGGCGCCCGACACCTTGCGCAGCCAGCGTGGCCACCTGGTCATGTGCGGTGCACCTCAGGCCGGCTCGGCCCCGGCTTCCAGCAAATAGCCCAGGCCGCGCACCGTGCGGATCACCAGGCCCGAGCCTTCGAGCTTGCGGCGCAGGCGGTGGATGTAGACCTCGATGGCGTTGTTGCCACCCACCTCCGAGCGCTCCACCGCCCAGGCCTGGGCTATCTGCTCCTTGGTCACCACCCTGTCGCGCTGGGTGAGCAGCAGGTCCAGCAACATCCATTCGCGCGGGCTCAGGTCCAGCGGCTGGCCTTGGACGGCAGCGCGGTGGCTGTCGCGGTCGAAGACCAGTTGCCCCAGCTCCGCGTGGTGGCTGCCGGGCCGGCTGCGGCGCAGCAAGGCCCGCAGCCGGGCCTCCAGCTCGGGAAAATCAAAGGGCTTGGTCAGGTAGTCGTCGGCACCGGCGTTCAGGCCCGCCACCCGGTCGTCCAGGCTGTCTTGTGCCGTCAGCACCAGCACCGGCAGCTCGCGCGAGGCGGCCCGCACCCGGCGCAGCACCGTGAGCCCGTCCACCATGGGCAGGCCCAGATCGAGGATGGCCAGATCGAAAGGCTGCTTGAGCAGCAGGTACTCGGCCACCGCGCCATTGGGCGCGTGCTCCACGGCGAAGCCTGCACCCTGCAACTGCGCGGTGAGCGCATCGGCCAGGATGGCGTCGTCTTCGGCGAGCAGGAGGTTCATGGGCTCAGCGCGTCCAATCTTCCAGCTCAAGCCTGGCCACTTGGGCGAAGGCCTGGTCATTCGTCACCAGGACGGCCCCGGTACTCACAGCATGCGCGGCGATCAGCAAATCAAGCGGTGCAAGCGCCTTGCCGGTCAGTTCCAACCCTGCCCGCAGCAGGCCATAGGGTTCGGTGGTGGCGCTGTCCCAAGGCAGCACGTCAACGCGCAGCAAGAACTGCCGCACGGCGGCATGCAGCCGCTTTGCCTCGGGCCGCTTCGCCAGCCCAAAGAGAAGTTCGCCCTCGGTGATGGCCGATATGCAGACGGCTGCCATGGGCACGGCCACCAAGCGCTTGGCAACCAACGGATGGGCCTTGATCAAATGGCTCACCGTGTTGGTGTCCAGCATGTAGCGCTTCATTCGTGCCAGCCCTCGAAGGGGTCGCAGCGCTGGGTTTTCTGGCCGCGCTCTTTCTTGTTCAGAAAGCTGGCGGGCGCATCGGCATTCTTGAGCATGGAGAAAAAGGCCTCCCAGCTCGGTGGCCGGCTCGACAAGATCACCTCACCCGTTTCGGGGTCTCGGCGAATGAACACCTCCTTGGTGTCGAACCGGAAGGCGACCGGCAGACGCACCGCCTGGCTGCGCCCGTTGACGAACAGTTTTGCGACCTGGCTCATGCCCATGCTCCGAGGTTTGATATATATCTAAGCATATGCCTTTTGGCTTGAGCGGGCAAGCGCGGGCCTCGCCCTTGGCGGAAGACTGGCTCCCAATGCTTGGCGCGTCGGTTGTCCTCGGCAGATTGGCCCTGCGGGCGCATCTCAGTGCCTGCTCTCAGGCCTTTGACGCAGGGCCATCTCAGCCGATTCGTCGCGCTGGCCGATCTTGGAAAACGCTTTCAAGAAAGCGCTTTCAAAGTTGTTGGCTGGACGCCAAAATATAGGGTTAACAATAGATTAACTACTTGATTGATGCCTTAACAATCGCCGTTGACTGACCGAACCCGGTCGCCGCAGCCCTGCAGAGGCTGGCGACGGGCCCCTGCACAGACCCAGCGCCACAGGAGACAAACCCATGACGAACATCGCCCATCCGTCCCGTACCCGACAGCAGCCGCCCGAAACCTTGCTGCGGGTGCGCCCCGTTGCTGCGGCCTGCTCGCTGCTGCTGCTGGCCATGGGGGCCGCCGAAGCGCAGACCGCCGCTCCTGCCACTGAAACCGTGGTGGTGACCGGCATCCGCCGCAGCATCGAAACCTCGGTGGCGGCCAAGCGCAACGCCGACTCCATCGTGGAAGTGGTGTCCTCCGAAGAGATTGGCAAGCTGCCCGAACAAAGCGTGGCCGAGTCTCTGGCTCGCCTGCCTGGCGTTACCGGCCAGCGCGGCGCCAGTGGTCGCACCGACTTCATCTCCATCCGCGGCATGCCACCCAAGTACGGTGGCGCGGTGATGAATGGCCGCGAAATGGTCAGCTCCAATGACGGGCGCTCCGTGGAGTTTGACCAGTTTCCCTCCGAACTGGTGAGTTCATTGGTGGTCTACAAGACGCCGGATGTGGCGTTGGTGGGGCAAGGCCTGTCGGGGACGGTGGACATCCGCACCCTCAAGCCTCTGGACTTGTCGGGGCGCCAAGTCACCGTCAGCCTGCGTGGTGAGACAAACTCGCAGAGCCAGTCTGTGGCCGGCGGTGGCTCCACGGTGGGCAAGCGTTTCAGCGCCTCGTACGTGGACCAGTTTGCTGATCGCACCGTGGGGGTGTTGCTGGGCTATGCGCATCTGGACACGCCCGCGCAGACCGTGTCCAACCGCATCAACGAATACGTCAACCCTTACAACAACAACCCGAACTGCACCAAGGCCGTTCCTGAGAGCTGGTGCCCGGTGCCGGCCGTCGGTCTGCCGTTGGCGACGAATGGCAAGGGCCCGCTGGATTACGCGGCCTTTCCGCAACGCTTTGAGATCTTTGCGGAGACCAAGAGCAATGTGCGCGACGGCTTGATGGCGACGCTGGAGTTCAAACCCAGCAAGGATTTGCGCAGCCAATTGGACCTGTTCTATTCCAAGTTCGAGTCCAAGACGGTCAGCAGCGGCTTTCAAGCCGAGCTGTACAACGGCATCTGGAGCGGCAACCCCGCTGAGCGTCCCGTCTTCTCCAACCTGACTACGCAGGAAGTGGGGGGCAACACCATCGTGACCGGCGGCACGATGAGTCAGATTGCCAACGGTGTGATCAACAACACCACCCGGCGTACCGATGAGACGTCGGCCTTTGGTTGGAACACGAGCTACAGGGTGAACGACAAGCTCAGCTTCACGGCTGATCTGAGTTTCTCGCGCAACAAGCGCAATGAAGCCTTCTACGAGGCCTATGCTGCGCCGTTCGCCAATGGCGCCTTCAGCCGTGGCAGCTTCAACTTCGTGACGCCGGGAACCGACCCGGACGCACAGATGAAGATCACGCCCGCAGGCACCACCAGCCTGGTGGATCCGAACGTGATGCGGGTGGGTGATCCCTTTGGCTTCGGCAGTTCTGCCGGCCCCGGCTGGACTGGCCCGGTGCGCAAGCCGCACACCGACGACGAGATCAAGTCGCTGCGCCTGTCTGAAAAGTATGCGCTGGATGGCGTCTTCAGCGGGGTGGAATTCGGGGTCAATTACACCGAGCGCACCAAGAACCTCCAGAAGAACCAGTTCGACCTGTTCATGAAGAAGGACGCAGGCGGCACCTACATCAACACTGTGCCTTCGGCCTACTTGCGCAGCCCGGTGAACCTGGGTGGTTATGGCGTGCCGCCCGTGCTGTCCATTGACGCAGAAGCACTGGCCAAGAGTGGGTTTTTCGACACCAAGCAGGCCTATTGGCTGACCACCACCAGCGATTCAGGCGTGCAGGAAAAGATCATCACCGGCTTTGCCAAGGCCGACATCGACACCGAAGTGGGTGGCATCGGGGTTCGTGGCAATGTAGGGGCGCAGTTTGTCAGCAGTTCTCAGAATTCGAACGGCTGGTCGTGGGTGGGAGGCACCGCGCAGACCAATCCCATCAACCTGCGCGCTGTTTCGGGTGGCAAGGACTACGACGACATCCTGCCCAGCCTGAACCTGGTGTTCGACCTGAAGAACAGCCTGGTGGCCAGGTTCGGTGCGGCCCGCACCTTGGTGCGACCTGAGATGAACGACATGCGTGCGGGCTTCTCGTCGAAGTTGACGGCGAAGACGCCTGTGGACCCGAACAATCCGACCGCAATTCGGGCTGCGGATTGGAGTGGTGATGCGGCGGGCAACCCGCAGCTGGAACCGTGGCGGGCCAACTCGTTTGACTTGTCTCTGGAGAAGTACTTTGGCAAGCGAAGCGTGATTGCCGGTGCGGTCTACAGCAAAGAAGGTTCAGTCGAACATCTATTCCCAAGGGATGCCGTTCGACTTCACCAATGTTGCGCACGATCCGCTGCTGGCACCGACCAAGAATGTGGTGAATGTGAACACCCCGGCCAATGGCAAGGGCGGGTCGGTGCAAGGCGTGGAATTGCAGGCTGTGCTGGAAGGCAACCTGCTGAGCCCGATGCTCGACGGATTTGGCATCGTGGCTTCGGGCAGCAAGGTTCGCAGCTCGATACACGCCGACGGTGACATGGCCAAGCCGCTGGAGGGCCTGTCGGGCGCTACCACCAGCCTTACGGCTTACTACGAGAAGAACGGCTTCTCGGCGCGCGTGAACCAGACCTACCGTTCACCCTTCCTGGCTCAGGCGCGTGACTGGAAGTACGCCACCGTGTACACCAACACCAGCGCCGAGCGCCTGGTGAACCTGCAGTTCGGCTATGGGTTTGATTCGGGTATGTTCAAGGGTCTGTCGATGGTGCTGCAACTGAACAACGTCACCGATGCCGCTCTTGTGACCACCAAGTCGGTGGGGGCCCAGGGCTTCAACCCGGATCCCAAGGCCATGGTGCCTTACGAGGTGCGCAAGTTTGGTCGCCAGCTTGGCTTGGGGGTTACCTACAAGCTCTGAGTTGAGGAGGGTGTGAGAGTCGTTGTTGATTCTTTTCAACCAGGGCTCCATCATTCATCTGCTGGGCACCGGGGTTGCCCCCCGGTGCCCAGCATATTTTTTTTGAGGGCGTGATTGCATGGCGCGCAGCATGGGCACCGCACCGATCAGAGATGTCGTGATTGTGGGTGGCGGAACGGCCGGCTGGATGAGCGCCGCCTACCTGGCGAAGTTGGGCTTGCCCGGTTGCCGGATCCGCCTGGTGGAGTCGGACGACATTGCCGCCATCGGCGTGGGTGAGGCCACCATCCCCTACATCATGTCGTTCAATGAGTTCCTGGGGCTCGACGAGAACGAGTTTCTGCGCAACACCCAGGGCAGCTTCAAGCTGGGCATCGAGTTCGTCAACTGGGGCCAGATCGGCGAGTCGTACATGCACGGCTTCAGCCCCATCGGGTCTGATCTGGACGAGGTGAGCTGCTACCAGTATTGGCTCAAGTTGCGGCAGATGGGTGAGGTCTCTGACCTGGGCAAGATCTGCATAGGTGTGGGCGCCGCCCTTGAGGGCAAGTTCATGCGTCGGCGGCCCGAAATGTCCACCTCGCCGCTGGCACATCTGTACAACGCCTTTCATTTCGACGCCGGCCTGTATGCCCAGTACCTGCGCAAGTTTGCCGAGGCGAGAGGTGTGGTGCGCACCGAAGGCAAGGTGGTGCAGACGGTGCTGCGCGAGACGGACGGTTTCATTGATGCGGTTGTCATGGCCAATGGCGAACGCATCCAGGGTGATTTGTTCATTGACTGCTCGGGCATACGCGCCCTGTTGATCGGGCAGGCGCTGGGCGTGCCCTACGAAGACTGGTCGCACTGGCTGCCCTGCAACAGGGCCATCGCCGTGCCCTGCGAGTCGGTATCGCCGCTGCTGCCCTACACACGGTCCACTGCTCACTCTGCAGGTTGGCAGTGGCGCATTCCGCTGCAGCACCGCATAGGCAACGGCCATGTCTACTCGGCCGAGTTCATGGGCCAGGACGAGGCCACGGCCATCCTGATGAACAACCTCGATGGCAAGCCCTTGGCAGAGCCGCGCTACATCCCCTTCGTGCCGGGGCGGCGCAAGCAGACCTGGGTCAAGAATTGCGTAGCGGTGGGCTTGTCCAGTGGTTTTTTTGAGCCTATCGAGTCCACCAATATCCATCTGATCCAGACGGCCATACACCGCATGGTTTCGTTGTTTCCGAACGCGGGTTTCGATACGGCAGACATAGACGAATACAACCACCAGACCCAGTTCGAGTACGAGCGCATACGCGATTTCATCGTGCTGCACTACAAGGCCACGCGGCGCGACGATTCACCGTTCTGGCGCCATTGCCGCGACATGGCCATTCCCGACACCCTGCAGCACAAGATGGATCTCTACGCCAGCCGGGGCCTGGTATTTCGCGAGGCCGGCGAGCTTTTTTCCGAGGTGAGCTGGGTGCAGGTCATGAATGGCCAAGGCATCCGTCCTCGGGGCTACAGTCCGTTGGTCGATTTGCGATCGGAGGCTGAAATACGCCAGTACATGAGCAACGTGGAGAGCGTCATTCAAAGATGCTGCGACGTGATGCCCACCCATGAGGAATACATTGCGGCCGAGTGCGCAGCCATGCCATCCAAGGCCTCGCCTGACCTCTGAGCAACACACCTTTTCTGACCTGACCTGAAATGACCGCTCCCAAGTCCTTCGCCGGCATGCTGGCCATCCACCGCACCGATTTCCCCGCCGATTTCCGCTGGGGCTGCTCCACCTCCTCGTACCAGATCGAGGGTGCGGCTCACGAAGATGGTCGTGGCGAGTCCATCTGGGACCGCTTCTGCGCCACGCCCGGCAAGATCCGCGACGGCTCGAATGGCGATGTGGCCTGCGACCACTACCACCGCTGGCCCGAGGACATGGAGATGGCCAAAGGCCTGGGCGTCAACGCCTACCGCTTCTCCATCGCCTGGCCGCGCATCTTCCCGCAGGGCGTGGGCGCACAGCCCAATGCCCAGGGGCTGGATTTCTATTCGCGCCTGGTGGACGGCATGCTCGAGCGCGGCCTGCAGCCCTGGGCCACGCTGTACCACTGGGATCTGCCGCAGGCGCTGCAGGACCAGGGCGGCTGGGTGAAGCGCGACACGGTCGATGCCTATCTGGCCTACACCGACGCCGTCACCCGCCACCTGGGCGACCGGGTGAAGCACTGGATCACCCACAACGAGCCCTTCTGCTCGGCCTTTCTGGGGCATCACGAGGGCAACCATGCGCCCGGCATCCGCGACCACGCCGCTGCCTTGCAGGTCTGCCACCACCTGCTGCTCTCGCATGGCCGCGCCTTCCCCCTCATCAAGCGCAATGTGGCCGATGCCAAGGTGGGCATCACGCTCAGCCTGCATCCCATCTCGCCGGCCACGCAAAGCGCTGCCGATGTGGCTGCCGCGGTGCGCCACGACGGCACGCGCAACCGCTGGTTCCTCGACCCGCTCTATGGCCGTGGCTACCCGGCCGATGTGTTGCAGATGCTGGGCAAGCTGGCACCCACCGTGCAGGACGGTGACCTGGCCGCCATCGCCACGCCAGCCGACTTTCTGGGCGTGAACTACTACTTCCCCGAAACCGTGGCCGACGCACCTGGCCAGGGCGTCACGCAAAGCCGCATCGTCGAATCGCATGATGTGGAGCGCACCGCTTTCGGCTGGGAGGTCTCGCCCCAGGGCATGACGACCCTGCTGGACCGCGTGCACCGCGACTACGCGCCTGGCGACATCTACCTCACCGAAAACGGCTCCACCTGGGATGACCAGATGCTGCCCGATGGCACGGTGAACGATGCTCAGCGCGTGAGCTACCTGGCCCGCCATCTGGGTGCCGCCAAGCAGGCCATGGCCCTGGGTGTGCCGCTCAAGGGCTATTTCTACTGGAGCCTGCTGGACAACTTCGAGTGGGCCGAGGGCTACATCCGCCGCTTCGGCCTGGCCTGGGTGGACTACGCCACGCAAAAGCGCACGCTCAAGGCCAGCGGCCACTGGTACGCCAACTTCCTGAAAGGCTGAGGCCCGCCATGCTGAGCACTGCTTGCCGCAAGACCCTGCTGGCGCTGGGCATCACGACCCTGCTGGGTACGCCCGCGCTGGCCCAGAACGGCCCGCGCGCCGAGGTGATCCACTGGTGGACCTCGGGCGGCGAATCGGCAGCGGTCAAGACCCTGGCCGATGCCTACCGCGCGCAGGGCGGACAGTGGGTGGACATGGCGGTGGCGCTGGGCGAGCAGGCCCGCGCGGTGGCCATCAACCGCATCGTCGGCGGCAACCCGCCCACGGCGGCGCAGTTCAACACCTCCAAGCAGTTCCTCGACATCGTCGACCAGGGCATGCTCAACAACCTGGATGACGTGGCGGCGCGCGATGGTTGGGACAAGTTTCTGCCCGAGACGGTGCTGAATGTCATCAAGGTCAAGGGCCACTACTACGCGGTGCCGGTGAACATCCACATGCCGGCCTGGATCTGGACTTCCAAGGCTGCGTTCAAGAAGGCCGGCATTGCGGCCGAGCCCAAGACCATGGACGAGCTGTTCGCTGCGCTCGACAAGCTCAGGGCCGCCGGCCTGGTGCCGCTGGCCCATGGCGGCCAACCCTGGCAGGACAACACCGTGTTCACGGCGGTGCTCACCAACGTGGGCGGGCGCGAGTTGTACCTGAAGGTGCTGCGCGACCGCGACCGCACCGCGATTCAGTCCGAGGCCTTCAAGAACGTGTTGCTCACCTTCAAGCGGCTGCAGGGCTATGTGGACAAGGGCTCGCCGGGCCGCAACTGGAACGACGCCACCGCCATGCTGATCACCGGCAAGGCGGGTGTGCAGATCATGGGCGACTGGGCCAAGGGCGAGTTCTCGCTGGCCGGCCAGGTGGCAAGCAAGGACTATGGCTGCATCGCCGGTTTTGGCGCCAACGCGCCCTACATCATCCAGGGCGATGTGCTGGTGTTCCCCAAGACCGACAAGCCCGACGCCATCAAGGCGCAAAAGCTGCTGGCCAGCGTGGTGACCACGCCGGCGGCGCAGGTGGCGTTCAACAGCAAGAAGGGCTCCATTCCCATCCGCACCGATGTGGATGCTTCCAAGATGGATGTGTGTGCCCAGCAGGGCATCAACATCATGAAGGACAAGACGCGGCACCTGGGCAACGGCGAGATCTACCTCAACCCTGACCAGAACGGCGCGCTGGCCGACATCCTCACCGCCTACTGGAACCGCAACATGCCGGTGGAGAAGGTGCAGAAGGACATCGCGGCGGCGTTGAAGAACTGAGCATGCCCTTGGCGAAGAAGTTGCACGCCAAAGCAAGCTGGAAGCGCCTGGTGCCCTGGGGCGCCTTGCTGCCCATGGCGCTCACCGTGCTGGTGGGCTACCTGGGCACGGCGCTGTGGTCGCTGCGGGTGTCGCTGTCGAGCGCGCGCACCTTTCCGCAAGACGATTTCGTGGGCCTGGCGCAGTACGAGCGTCTGTTTGACAACGACCGCTGGCTGCACTCGCTGGGCAACCTCGCCATCTACGGCCTGCTGTTCATCGCGGCCTGCATGGTGATCGGTTTCCTGCTGGCGGTGTTCATCGACCAGAAGGTGCGCGGCGAGGGCCTGCTGCGCACCATCTTCCTCTACCCCTATGCCATGTCCTTCGTGGCCACCGGCCTGGTGTGGCAATGGGTGCTCAACCCCGAGAGCGGCCTGCAGCAGGCGGTGCGGCAGATGGGCTTCGAGAGTTTCAGCTTCGACTGGATCATCGACCAGGACATGGTGATCTACACCATCGTCATCGCCACCGTCTGGCAGGCCTCGGGTCTGGTGATGGCGTTGATGCTCTCGGGCCTGCGCGGCATCGACGAAGAAATCTGGAAGGCCGCGCGGCTGGACGGCATCCCCACCTGGCGGGTGTATGCCTCCATCGTGCTGCCCATGATGGGGCCCACGGTGGCCACGGTGTTCGTGCTGCTGTTCACCGGCGTGGTCAAGGTCTTCGACTCGGTGGTCTCGATGACCCAGGGCGGTCCCGGCACGGCCAGCGACGTGCCGGCCAAGTTCATCATGGACCACCTCTTCGGCCGCGCCAACATCGCGCTGGCCTCGGCCGGCTCCATCGTGCTGCTGCTGATGGTGGTGCTGCTGGTGGTGCCGCTGCTCATCCTGCGCAACCGGGGTGGTGACGCGAAGGGGCATGCATGAGGGCGGTGTACTTGCCCATGGCGCCCGCCGCGCGCTCCCGGCCCCGGCGGTTGAACGCCGGTCGGGTCGGCGTTTACGCTTCCTGCTCACGGCGGCGCTGTTCTTCCTGCTGCCGCTCTACATCATGCTGACCACCTCGTTCAAGAGCATGGACGAGATACGGCTGGGCCACCTCTTCGCCCTGCCGCTGGCGCCCAGCACCGACGCCTGGCGCGCCGCCTGGAGCGAGGTGTGCACGGGGGTGTCGTGCGAGGGCGTGCGGGTGGGCTTCTGGAACTCGGTGGCCATCGTCGTGCCCAGCACCCTCTTTCCCATCGCCATCGGCGCGCTCAACGGCTATGCGCTCAGCTTCTGGCGCCCGCGCGGCGCGAATGTGCTGTTCGCCGTGCTGATGATGGGCGCCTTCATCCCGGTGCAGGTGATGATCTACCCGCTGGTCAAGATACTGGCGGCGGTGGGGCTGTTCAGCTCGCTGCCGGGCATCGTGCTGGTGCACATCGTGTTCAGCATGCCGGTGATGACCCTGCTGTTCCGCAACTACTACCTGGGTATCCCGCAAGAGCTGTTCAAGGCCGCGCGGGTGGACGGCGGCGGCTTCTGGCGCATCTTCGTGCAGCTGATGTTGCCCATGTCCACGCCCATCGTCATCGTGGCGGCCATCATGCAGATCACCGGCGTGTGGAACGACTACATCCTGGGCCTGGTCTTTGCCGGCAACGAGCATCTGCCCATGACGGTGCAGCTCAACAACGTCATCAACACCACCACCGGCGAGCGGCTCTACAACGTGAACATGGCGGCCACCATGCTCACCTCGGCCGTGCCGCTGCTGGTCTATTTTGTTTCCGGCCGCTGGTTTGTGCGCGGCATTGCGGCTGGCGCGGTGAAGGGATAGAGGATGAGCGCTGTACAGGTGCGCGACTTGACGATCCGTTTCGGGCCCAACGAGGTGCTGAGCGGGCTGAACCTCGACGTGCAGGACGGCGAGTTCCTGGTGCTGCTGGGCCCTTCGGGCTGCGGCAAGTCCACGCTGCTGCACAGCATTGCCGGGCTGATTGATGTGGCCGGCGGGCAGATCGACATTGCTGGCCAGGACATGACCTGGGCCGAGCCCAGCGAACGCGGCATCGGCATGGTGTTCCAGAGCTATGCGCTCTACCCAACCATGACGGTGGAACGCAACATGTCGTTCGGGCTGCGCGTGGCCGGCATGCCCAGGGCCGAGATCGAACAGCGCGTGAAGCGCACAGCGCAAATGCTGCAACTGAGCGCGCTGCTGAACCGCAAACCATCGCAACTCTCGGGTGGGCAGCGCCAGCGCGTGGCCATCGGCCGGGCGCTGGTGCGCGATGCGGGCGTGTTCTTGTTTGACGAGCCGCTTTCCAACCTGGATGCACAACTGCGCGGTGAACTGCGCCGCGAGCTCAAGTTACTGCACCAGAGCCTGGGTGCCACCATGGTCTATGTCACCCACGACCAGATCGAGGCCATGACGCTGGCCACGCGCATCGTGGTGATGAAGGGCGGGCAGATCCAGCAGATTGGCGCGCCGGCCGAGGTGTACGAACGGCCGGCCAATCTCTTCGTGGCTGGCTTCCTGGGCTCGCCGGGCATGAACTTCATCGAAGGCCGGGTGCAGGTGTCGCAGGGCGTGGCCTGCTTCAGCACCGAGGGCCTGGTGCTCAATCTGGCAGGCTACACGCCGCAGGCCGCCTGGGCCGATGGCGCCCGCGTGGTGCTGGGTCTGCGGCCTGAGCACCTCCACATCACTGAGCATGGCGAGAGCGCCGGCACGGTGCAGTTGGTGGAGCCCATGGGCAACCACCAGGTGGTGTGGATAGAACATGGCACCCGCCATCTGGCCGCCGTGGTGCACGAGCCCATGGCCCTCAAGGCAGGGCAGGCCTTGCGCTTTGACGTGGATCGCCAACGCCTGTCGCTGTTTGACCAAGACTCTGGCCTGCGCATTTGAAGGAGCATCAAGCCATGGTGAACAAGCCTCTGAAGAACATTGTGGTGGTGGGCGGCGGCTCGGCCGGCTGGATGACGGCCACCGCGCTGTCCAAGGTGCTGCAATCGCAGTACCAGATCCGCGTGGTGGAGTCGGACGAGATCGGCATCATCGGTGTGGGCGAGGCCACCATCCCCGCCATACGCACCTTCAACGAGCTGCTGCAACTCGACGAGGACGAGTTCCTGCGCGTCACGCAGGGCACCTTCAAGCTGGGCATCGAGTTCGTCAACTGGGGTGCGGTGGGCGACCGCTACATGCACGGCTTTGGCACCATCGGCCAGCCCATCGACGGCATCGGCTTTCACCACTACTGGTTGCGTCGCTATCTCACAGGCCAGGCTTCGGAGCTGGACATGCTGTCCATCAACTCCATGGCGCCGCGCCAGGCCAAGTTCATGCGGGCCCGCACCGACATGCCGGGCTCGCCCCTGAGCGAGATCGCCAACGCCTTTCACTTCGATGCCAGCCTGTACGCCCGCTACCTGCGCGGCCTGGCCGAAAAGGCGGGCGTGCAGCGCACCGAGGGCATCATCGTCAAGGTGAACCTGCGCGAGGGCGATGGCCACATCCAGTCGCTGCAGATGGCCAATGGCGACGTGGTGGAGGGCGATTTCTTCATCGATTGCTCGGGCATACGCGCGCTGCTGATCGAGCAGACGCTCAAGGTGGGCTATGACGACTGGTCGCACTGGTTGCCTTGCGACCGTGCCATTGCCGTGCCCTGCGCCTCGGTGCAGCCGCTGCTGCCCATGACGCGCTCCACCGCGCACTCTGCCGGCTGGCAGTGGCGCATACCGCTGCAGCACCGCATTGGCAATGGCCATGTCTACAGCAGCAGCTTCATGAGCGAGGACGAAGCCACCAGCATCCTGCTGAACAACCTGGATGGCGAACAACTGGCCGCGCCGCGCGTGGTGAAGTTCCTTACCGGTCGGCGGCGGCAGTTCTGGAAGCGCAACTGTGTGGCCGTGGGCCTGTCCAGCGGCTTCATGGAGCCGCTGGAATCCACCAGCCTGCACCTGATCCAGTCGGCCATCGTGCGCATGCTGGCTTTCTTCCCGTGGGCTGGCTTTGATCAGGCGGATGTGGACGAGTACAACCGCCAGACCGCGCTGGAGTACGAGCAGATCCGCGACTTCCTCATCCTGCACTACAAGGCCACCGCGCGGACGGATTCGCCGTTCTGGAACCACTGCCGCACCATGGACATTCCCGACAACCTGCGCCGCAAGATGGCGCTGTTCCGCGCCAATGGCCGTGTCTTCCGCGACAACAACGAGTTGTTCGGCGAAGCCAGCTGGCTGCAGGTGATGGTGGGCCAGCGGGTGTTGCCGCAGGGCTACCACCCCATGGCCGATTTGCGCAGCGAGGCTGAACTCGACGCCATCCTGGGCGACGTGAAGCGCGTGGTGGCCAAGTGCGTGGACGTGATGCCCACGCACGCCGAGTTCATCGCCAGCCACTGTGCGGCGGCCAAGTCATGACCGTGGCCCCGTGCTTGCGTTGGGCCTGGCGGTGCCTGCTGGCGTTGGGTTGCGGCCTGGCCGGCGCCGGGCAGGGGCCTGCCATCGAGATGGCCACCTACAACCTGCGCCTGAATCTGCAAGAGGACGGCGCTGACGCCTGGCCGCACCGACAGGTGGCCTTGAAGGCGCTCATTGGGTACCACGAGTTCGACATCGTCAGCACGCAAGAAGGCCTGATCGAGCAGGTCGAGGCGCTGGCAGCCATGCCCGGCTGGGCGCGTGTGGGCGTGGGCCGCGACGATGGAAAACGCGGCGGCGAGCACTCGGCCATCTTCTACCGCAGCGATCGCTTCACGCTGCAACGCCATGGCGATTTCTGGCTCAGTGCGACGCCGGAGGTGCCATCCATCAGCTGGGATTCGCGCTGCTGCAATCGCCTGGCCAGCTGGGCCCAATTGCAGGACAAGGTGACAGGCAAGGCCTTCGTGGTGCTGTCGGTGCACTTTGACCACGAGGGCGTGGTGTCGCGCCGCGAATCGGCCAAGCTGCTGCTGCGCAAGGTGGCTGAACTGGGCGGCGGTTTGCCGGTGTTGTGCACGGGGGACTTCAACGCCGTGCCCGAATCAGAACCCATACGCACCATGCTGGCCGGCCTGCGTGATGCGCGCGCCCTCAGCGAGACGCCGCCCTATGGTCCGGTGGGCAGCTTCAATGGTTTCAAGATGGATGCGGCGGCGAATGACCGCATCGACTACATCTTCGTCACGCCCGGTGTGCGCATCCAGACATACGCCGTGCTCACCGATTCGGTGCGCGGGCATTTCCCTTCCGACCATTTCCCCGTGGTGGCGCGTGTGCTGCTGCCCTGAAAACCGAGTTTAGCCATGAACAAACATGCACTGGCCTTGCTGGTGGCCGTGACCACGGCGGGCGTGAGCCTGCTGGCCTGCGCCGGGGGCGGCAGCGAGGCCCCCCGCGCAGGGGGGCCCGCTGCGCAAGCCTGGGTGACCACGGCCGATCGCGCACGTTTGCTGGCGCCCGATGCCACCGCGCCCAGCTTTGGCGCGGCACAGCCGCTGGCCGCCAACATCGACGTGGACGCCGCCACCCGCTACCAGACCATGGCCGGCTTTGGCGCCGCCATCACCGACGCATCGGCCTGGCTGATCGCGCAGCGCATGAGCGCGACGCAGCGCGATGCCCTGATGCAGGAGCTGTTCGGGCGCGCCCAGGGCGGGGTGGGGTTTGATTTCACGCGGCTCACCATCGGTGCTTCTGATTTCTCGCGCAGCCACTACAGCTTCGACGACCAGCCCGCAGGCGGCGCTGATCTGCCCTTGGCCAAGTTCAGCATTGATGCGCAGCGCGCCGACGTGCTGCCTGTGGTGAAGCAGGCCCTGGCCATCAACCCCCAGCTGCAGGTGATGGCCTCGCCCTGGAGCGCGCCAGGCTGGATGAAGACGACGGACAGCCTGATCCAGGGCGAACTGCGCCCCGACCGCTACGACGCCTTCGCCCGCTACCTGGTGCGCTATGTGGACGCTTTTGCGACCGAGGGGGTGCCCATCTTTGCGCTCACCATCCAGAACGAGCCCAACTTCGAGCCTGGCGACTACCCCGGCATGAAGGTGACGCCGGCCCAGCGCGCCGAGTTTGTGGGCAAGCACTTGGGCCCCTTGCTGGAACAACGTGGCCTGAAGACCCAGGTCATTGACTGGGACCACAACTGGAATGCCCCTGACAACCCCCTGGCGGTGCTGGCCGACCCCGTGGCGCGCCGCTACATCTCGGGCGTGGCCTGGCATTGCTACGAGGGCGCGGTGAGCGCGCAAGGCCCTGTGCACGACGCCTACCCCGACAAGGACGCCTGGTTCACCGAGTGCTCGGGCGGCCAGTGGGAGCCGAAGTGGGAGGTGGCGCTGCCCTGGATGACCCGCAACGTCGTCATCGGCAGCGCCCGCGGCTGGGCGCGTGGCGCGTTGCTCTGGAATCTGGCGCTGGACGAAGACTTCGGGCCGCACCTGGGCGGCTGCAAGGATTGCCGTGGCGTGGTCACCATCGATTCCAAGACCGGCGTCGTCACCCGCAACCTTGAGTACTACGCGTTGGCGCACGCCAGCAAGTTCGTGCGCCAGGGGGCACAGCGCATTGCCTCCACCGGCGCCATTGGCAGCCTGGACAACGTGGCTTTCCGCAATGCCGACGACGGCAGCATCGTGCTGGTGGTTTGCAATTCCGCTGCCAGCGAGCAGCGCTTCTCGGTGCGCTACAACGGCCAGGTGCTGCAGTACAGCCTGCCGGCCCACAGCATCGCCACCCTGGTGTGGGCTTCATGAACACAGAGATGACACGCCGCCAACTGCTGGGCATGGGCGCTGGTCTGAGCCTTGCCGCCAGCCTGCCCGCCCAGGCCCATGCCGATGGCCTGCGCTTGGCCAATGTGCTGGGCGACCACATGGTGCTGCAGCGCGACCAGCCCATCCGCATCTGGGGTTGGGCGCGGCCGGGCGAAGTGGTGCAGGCCAGCCTGGCGCGCTGCCACGGCAAGACCGTGGCCGGCCGCGACGGCAGGTTCGTGCTGAGCCTGCCAGCCCTGCCGGCGGGCGGCCCGCATGTGCTGAGCGTGCGCACCGCTGCGGCTGAGCGCCAGCTGCACGATGTGCTGGTGGGCGAGGTGTGGCTGTGCTCGGGCCAGTCGAACATGGAGTGGTTGCTCAAAGACTCCGAGGGCGCCGCAGAGGCCATTGCCAGCGCCGACGCCCACCCCGGCATACGCCACATCAAGCTGCCGCACCACGCCGCGCTGGCGCCGCAGGACGACATCCTGCCCGCCGCCTGGCAGGTGGGCAGTGCCGCCACGGCGGGTGATTTCAGCGGTGTGGCCTACTTTTTTGCGCGCAAGCTGCAGCAAGCGCTGAAAGTGCCAGTGGGCCTGGTCAACAGTTCCTGGGGTGGCAGCCACCTGGAAACCTGGACCAGCCCGCAGGCCGCGCTGCGTGACCCTGATCTGGCCACTGCAGTGCAGGGCATGCCCACCGATCTGGCGGGTTTTGCGCGCGTGTACCGCGAGCGCATGACGGCCACCGCCCAGCGCTGGCATGCACCGGCGCTGCGCCAGCCCGAGCCCGCTGGCAACGCCTGGGCCAGCCCCGGCCTGGACGACAGCGGCTGGCCCACGCTCAGGGTGCCCATGGTGTGGGAAGAACAAGGCCTGGAAGGCTTTGACGGCATCGTCTGGTACCGCCGCACGGTGGAACTCAGCGCCGCCCAGGCCCAGGGTGGCGCCACGCTGAAGCTGGGCACCATCGACGACGGTGACGAGACTTTTGTCAACGGTCAGCGTGTGGGCGGTCTGCCCGACTGGGACGCGCAGCGCAACTACACCATCGCACCCGGCGTGTTGCGCGCCGGGCGCAACCTGATCGCCGTGCGGGTGACCGACAGTGGCGGCGACGGTGGCTTTTACGGCGATACCCTGCCGCGTCTCATCACACCGGCCGGCGAGGTGGATCTGTCAGGCCCCTGGCGTGCCCAGGTGGCAGGCCTGGTCGACAAGACCGTGCCCGGCCACAACGACCTGCCCACGCTGTTGTTCAACGGCATGGTGCAGCCGCTCAAGCCCATGGCCCTGGGCGGCGTCATCTGGTACCAGGGCGAGAGCAATGTGCCGCGCGCGGCGCGCTACGTGGGCGCCTTCCAGAATCTCATCAAGGATTGGCGGGCTCAGTTCGGCCGCCGCGATCTGCCGTTCTACTGGGTGCAACTGGCGTCCTTCATGCCGCTGGACAAGAACAGCCTGGCCGGCAGCCCCTGGGCCGAGTTGCGCGAGGCGCAGCGCCTGGCCTTGCGCCTGCCCCACACCGGCATGGCTGTGGCCACCGATGTGGGCAATGCCAACGACATCCACCCGCGCAACAAGCGGGCGGTGGGCGAGCGCCTGGCCAGCCTGGCGCTCAACCGCCAGTACCGCCACCCCATGCCCGACAGCGGCCCGCAACTGCACCAGGCCCGCCGCGAGGGCCGTTCGATGCGCCTGCAGTTCAGCGCCGTGGTCCAGGGCCTGCAGGTGCGGGGCGGCGGCGTGGAACTGCAGGGCTTTGCCATCGCCGGCGCCGACCAGCGCTTCGTGCCGGCCCGCGCCTTGATCGAAAACGGCCAGCGCCTGCGCGTATGGGCCGACGCCGTGCCCCAGCCCGTGGCGGTGCGCTACGGCTGGGTGGACAACCCCGAGCAGGCGAACCTGGTGGATGGCGAGGGGCTGCCGGCGTCGCCGTTCAAGACCGACCGGTGGGCTTGGGTGACCCAGGCCGGGCGGTTCGGGCCTTGACGACGGCTCTTCTGCAGGTCTCGGCAACGCAGGGACTGCGCTCGCCGAGCCAGTGGCTCGATCAAAGAATGGGGTAGCTCAAATTTATTGGGGTAACTGATATCGAATATACCCTTATAAAGCTAGCATTGCCCTATTCTTTTCCCTCTGGATGCCCGTCCCATGCATTCGCTTTCACCCGACTACCTTGTCAAGCTGCGCTTCGACGCACAGCAACTGGCGACGCTGCGCGCTCTGGGTGAATACCGGGGCAAGCAGCAGCTTTACGTCGCCCAGTCGCCCGAGGTCTTGAGTGACCTTCGCCAAGTGGCTGTCGTCGAGTCCACAGAATCATCCAACCGGCTTGAAGGCGTGATCGTGGCGGCGCACCGGCTCAAGTCACTGGTGCTGAGGAATGCCACCCCCAAGAGCCGCTCTGAGCAAGAAGTGGCGGGCTACCGCGATGCGCTGGGTCTGATCCACGAAAGCAGCGAGCAGATGCCGTTTTCAGAGGGCACCCTGTTGCAGCTTCACAGCATGCTGTACCGCTACATGCCGCAGCCGGGCGGGCACTGGAAGGCCACCAACAACGACATCATCGAGCGCCATCCCGATGGCAGCTCGCGCATCCGCTTTCGCCCGGTCGCCGCGCACCTCACCCCCATCGCAATGGCTGACATGATCGCGCGCTACCGCTCGGCGCTGGATCAGCACTTGGCGGACCCCTTGGTGCTGGCTCCTCTGGTCGTCCTCGACTTCCTGTGCATCCACCCATTTCCGGATGGCAACGGCCGCATGGCACGGCTGCTGACCTTGCAGTTGCTCTATCACTTCGACTATGCGGTGGGCCGTTTCATCAGCCTGGAACGCATCTTCGAGGAGTCGAAGGAGAGCTATTACGAAACGCTGGAGGCCAGTTCCCAGGGCTGGCACGAAGCTGCTCACAACATCGCCCCGTGGCTCGACTACTTCTGGGGCGCGCTGCTGCGCGCCTACAAGGAGTTCGAGGAACGGGTGGGCACTATCGAGCGACGGCGCGGCGCAAAGGGTGGCCGCGTGCGAGCAGAAATCCTCAAGCGCCTAAGCCCGTTCTCCATCTCCGAGATCGAGGAAGCCTGCCCCGGCATCAGCCGAGACATGGTGCGAGTGGTCCTGCGCGCCATGAAGGCCGAAGGACTCATCGCGCCCACAGGCAAGGGGCGAGGGGCAAGGTGGTTGCAGGTCAAGGCGCAGTAGCCTGAGCGGTCGTGGCGGCAACAGGTCGAGCTTGCGATCAGGGTGCCAGACCAAACGCATGGGCCGCAAAGTCGGCCACAGACGTGGCCACGGCTGCAATATTGCGTGCCTGAGCGGCGTCGCGGCTGGACTTGTCGGTGCCATCGCCCGCGAAGCCGTGGTTGCCGCCCACCACGCTGATGCGCACCGAACCTTTGGCCTCGGCCGCCTGACGAAACAGGAACTTGGGCTCACAGGCGGGGTCGGCATCGCCGAGCACGAACTGCAGGGGCCGGGTCTCAGATTCCAAACGTGGGTAGTTGGCCGCGAAGGCCTGCGGCGCACCTTGGCCCACCACTTGGTCATGGCACACCGGTGTCATCAGGCTGGTGAACTTCAGTTTGGGGTCCAGTCGAAACGCTTGCCAGACCACCAGAGAACCCAGCGACTTTCCGACCACACCGATGTGCGCCGCATCGACCCGGGCATCGGCGCGAGCCGCTTGCAGCACACGCTGAAAGTCTTGCAACTCGGCCGACAGATCGTCCGAAGGCTGCCCCTTGGGCTCGCGGGTGTAGTAGCTCCAGTTGAACCGATAGACCGCTACGCCGCGCTGCGCCAAGGCCTTGGCCGTTTCACTCATCGCGGGCGAGGCCAGGTGGTATCCCTGCCCGGGCGCCATCACCACGGCAGGAAATGGTCCGCCGCCCTGGGGATAGTCCACGACCGGGTTGGCGGAGACTGTGGGTTCCGCGCCAGCGGCGGCGCAGATGGCCAGCGAAACAACCGGCGAAACGAGGCTGAGAAACTTACCGCGGTACACGGCCGGGCTCTCCTTGAAAGAACCCAGCCAGTCTATCGGCTGCGGCTCATGCCTGGCGAGCCTCAGCACTCCACGATGTTCACCGCCAGCCCGCCGCGTGCCGTTTCCTTGTATTTGGTCTTCATGTCGGCGCCGGTTTCGCGCATGGTCTTGATGACCTTGTCCAGGCTCACGAAGTGGCTGCCGTCGCCGCGCAGCGCCATGCGGGCGGCGTTGATGGCCTTCACGGCGGCGATGGCGTTGCGCTCTATGCAGGGGATCTGCACCAGGCCGCCAACCGGGTCGCAGGTGAGGCCCAGGTGGTGCTCCATGCCGATCTCGGCAGCGTTCTCCACCTGTTCGGGTGTGCCGCCCATCACGGCTGCCAGCGCGCCCGCCGCCATGGAGCAGGCCACGCCCACCTCGCCTTGGCAGCCCACCTCGGCACCCGAGATGCTGGCGTTCTCCTTGTAGAGGATGCCGATGGCGGCGGCGGTGAGCAGAAAATCCATCACGCCGGCATCGTTACTGCCGAAGACGAAGCGGCTGTAGTAGTGCAGCACCGCCGGGACGATGCCGGCCGCGCCGTTGGTGGGCGCGGTCACCACGCGGCCGCCGGCGGCGTTTTCCTCATTCACGGCCAAGGCGTAGAGGTTGACCCAGTCCATCACCTGCAGCGGGTCGCGCAGCGCGGCCTCGGGGTTGCTGGTGAGGGCGCGGTAGAGCGCGGCGGCGCGGCGCTTGACCTTGAAACCGCCGGGCAGCACGCCCTCGGCCTGGCAGCCGCGCACCACGCAGTCCTGCATCGCCTGCCAGAGCTTGAGCAGGCCGAGGTCGATGTCGGCGTCGCTGCGCCAGTGCCGCTCGTTCACGCGCATCACCTGGGCGATGGACAGGCCTTGCTCACGGCAGATCCCCAGCAGGGCCGCGCCGGAGGTGAAGGGCAGGGGCAGCACGGTCACATCGGGCACGATGACCTTGTGCTTGCTGCCGTCGCTGGCCACTTCCTCGCTCACCACAAAGCCGCCGCCCACCGAGTAGTAGATGCGCGTGGCGATCTCTATGCCCGCCGTGTCGTAGGCCGCCAGGCGCATGCCGTTGGCATGGAAGGGCAGGGTTTCGCGGCGCAGGAAGAGCAGGTCTTCGGCCTCATTGAAAGGCAACAACAGTTCGCCCAGCAGGGGGATGAAGCCACTGTGCCGCACCTCGGCCAGCAGGGCAGGGATGCGATCCACCTCCACTGTGTCGGGCTCGTGGCCCATCAGGCCCAGCAGCACGGCGGTGTCGCTGCCGTGGCCCTTGCCGGTGGCGCCCAGCGAGCCATAGAGCCAGCAGCGCACGCGCGTGGTGTGGCCCAGCAGGCCGTCGCTCCGCAACCGGGCCGCGAACAGCCGGGCCGCGCGCATCGGCCCCACCGTGTGGGAGCTGCTGGGGCCGATGCCGATCTTGAACAGGTCGAAGACGGAAACGGCCATGGTGGGCTCCTGGTGGTGGCGCTAAGCCGCCGTCAAACCTGCAACTCGGCCGCCGTCATTCCCGCGTAGGCGGGAATCCGGGGCTGTTCGCCGGGGGCATGGATTCCCGCTTGCGCGGGAATGACGGAGAGGTGCTCGGGAATGACGGAGAGGGCTGCAGGAATGACGCCGAGTCATGGCCGCGCTCGGTTCAGGCGTAGTCCGCCATCGGCGGGCACGAGCAGCTGAGGTTGCGGTCGCCCCAGACGTTGTCCACGCGGCCCACCGGCGCCCAGTACTTGTGGCGGCGCAGGGCGGCCACCGGGAAGGCGGCATCCTCGCGGCTGTAGGCATGGGGCCAGTCGGCGCTCAGCAGGCTCTCGGCCGTGTGCGGGGCGTTCTTCAGCGGGTTGTCCTCGCGCGGCCATTCGCCGGCTTCCACCTTGCGGATCTCCTCGCGGATGGCCAGCATGGCGTCGCAGAAGCGGTCGAGCTCGCCCAGCGGTTCGCTCTCGGTGGGCTCCACCATCAGCGTGCCGGGCACCGGGAAGCTCAGCGTGGGGGCGTGGAAGCCGTAGTCGATCAGGCGCTTGGCCACGTCCTCTGCGCCGATGCCCGAGCTGTCTTTCAGCGGGCGCAGGTCGAGGATGCACTCGTGCGCCACGCCGCCGCCCTTGATGCCTTGCTTGCCACCGCTGAAGTGAATGGCGTAGGCGCCGTCCAGGCGGGCGGCCACGTAGTTGGCGCTGAGGATGGCCACTTCGGTGGCAGCCTTCAAACCCTCGGCGCCCATCATGCGCACATACATCCAGCTGATGGGCAGAACGGCCGCGTTGCCCAGCGGGGCAGCGCTGACCGCGCCCACGCCAGACTCAATGCCGGCCGTGGCATGGCCGGGCAGGAAGGGCACCAGGTCTTGCACCACGCACACCGGGCCCACGCCGGGGCCGCCACCGCCGTGCGGGATGCAGAAGGTCTTGTGCAGGTTCAGGTGGCTCACGTCGCCGCCGAATTCGCCGGGTGCGGCCACGCCCACCAGGGCGTTCATGTTGGCACCGTCCACGTACACGCGGCCGCCGTACTGGTGCACCAGGGCGCACAGCTCTTTCACGCGCGGTTCGAACACGCCGTAGGTGGAGGGGTAGGTGATCATCACGGCCGCCAGGGTGGCCGCATATTGCTCGCACTTGGCCTTCAGGTCATCCAGGTCCACGTTGCCGGTGGGGTCGCACTTCACCACCACCACCTGCATGCCTGCCATGTTGGCCGAGGCCGGGTTGGTGCCGTGGGCGCTCTCGGGGATCAGGCAGACGATGCGCTGGGCATCGCCGCGCGAGGCATGCCAGCCGCGGATGGCCAGAAGGCCGGCGTACTCGCCCTGCGAGCCGGCGTTGGGCTGCAGGCTGATGCCGGCATAGCCCGTGGCCTGGCACAGCCAGGCGGTGAGCTGGTCGTTGAGCAACTGGTAGCCGCGCAACTGGTTGGCCGGCGCGAAGGGGTGGGGCTGCGCGAACTCGGGCCAGGTGATGGGAATCATCTCGCTGGTGGCGTTGAGCTTCATGGTGCACGAGCCCAGCGGGATCATGCTGCGGTCCAGCGCCAGGTCCTTGTCGGCAAGCATGCGCAGGTAGCGCAGCATCTCGGTCTCGGAGTGGTAGCGGTTGAACACCGGGTGGGTCAGGAAGCTGCTTCTGCGGCGCAGGGCGGTGGGGATCAGCGGCTGGGCCCCCTCGGCCAAAGCCTCCACGCTGGGCAGCGCCTGGCCGTCCTGCGCGAACCAGCCCCACAGCTCGGCCAGGTCGGCGCGCGTGGTGGTTTCGTCCAGCGCCAGCCCCAAGTGCTTGTCCGAGAGGCGCCGCAGGTTGGCGCCACCGGCCAAGGCTTTCGCCAGGATGGCGTCGGTACGCTCGCCGGTTTCCACCGTGAGCGTGTCGAACACGTTCTTCACCAGCAGCTTGTGGCCCAGTTGCTCCAGGCCCTGGGCCAGGATGGCGGTGTAGGTGGCCACGCGGGTGGCGATGCGGGTCAGGCCCACCGGGCCGTGGTAGACCGCGTACATGCTGGCCATCACCGCCAGCAGCACCTGGGCGGTGCAGATGTTGGAGGTGGCCTTCTCGCGGCGGATGTGCTGCTCGCGGGTCTGCAGCGCCAGCCGGTAGGCGGGGTTGCCATGGCTGTCCACGCTCACGCCCACCAGGCGGCCGGGCATGGAGCGCTTGTGCTCGTCGCGGCAGGCCAGGTAGGCGGCGTGCGGCCCGCCTGCGCCCATGGGCACGCCAAAGCGCTGGGTGTTGCCCACGGCAATGTCGGCACCGAACTCGCCCGGGGGCACCAGCAGGGTCAGCGCCAGCAGGTCGGCCGCCACGATGAAGGCGGCCTGCTTCGCGTGTGCGGCGTCCACATGGGCCTTCAGGTCGTGGACGAGGCCGGTGGTGGCGGGGTACTGGGCGATGACGGCGAAGTAGTCGTGCTCGGCCATCAGTTGCGGGGCCATGCCCACCAGCACCTCGATGCCCAGCGGCTCGGCGCGGGTGCGGATGACCTCGATGGTCTGCGGGTGGCAGTCGCCGGCCACGATCAGCGTGTTGCTCTTGCTCTTCACGCTGCGCTTGGCCAGGGTCATGGCCTCGGCGGCGGCGGTGGCTTCGTCGAGCATGCTGGCGTTGGCCATGGCCATGCCCGTGAGGTCGCAGACCATGGTCTGGAAGTTCACCAGCGCCTCCATGCGGCCCTGCGAGATCTCGGCCTGGTAGGGCGTGTAGGCGGTGTACCAGGCCGGGTTCTCAAGGATGTTGCGCAGGATGACGCCAGGCGTGTGCGTGCCGTGGTAGCCCTGGCCGATGTAGCTCTTGAGCACCTGGTTCTGCGCCGCGATGGCACGCAGTTCCTCCAGCGCCTGGGCCTCGCTGACCGGCGCCGGCAAGTCCATGGCGGCAGGGCGGCGGATGCTCTCGGGCACGATGGTGCCAATCAGCGCTTCGCGCGAGGCGGCACCAATCACGCTGAGCATGCGGGCTTCATCAGCGGCGCTGGGTCCGATGTGGCGGGCGGCGAAGGCGCTGGCGTCTTCCAGCAGGGCGAGGGCAGAGGTGGTCATGGCGGGGCGGATGTGGTCGTCAAGGGGACTTCGTCATTCCCGCGCAGGCGGGAATGACGGGGAGGGCACGGGACGGACGGCGTTCAGAGCGTCTTCAGCAGCGCGTCGTAGCCGGGCGGGTCCATCAGTTCGTCGAACTGGCCCATGTCGGTCACGTGCACCTTGAAGAACCAGCCGTTGCCCATGGGGTCGGTGTTGGCCAGCGAGGGGTCGTTGCGCAGGGCTTCGTTCACCTCCACCACTTCGCCGGTGACGGGCATGTAGATGTCGGCCGCAGCCTTCACCGACTCGACCACGCCGGCCACGTCGCCCTTTTGGTAGGTCTTGCCCACTTCGGGCAGGTCGACGAACACCACATCGCCCAGCGCGTCCTGCGCATGCAGCGTGATGCCGACGACGGCGGCCTCATGGTCTTCGATGTTGATCCATTCGTGGTCGGGGGTGAACATGGTGGTCATGGGACGGCTCCTGCTGTTGAGGTGAGGGAACGAAAAGGGTCATCAACCGCGGTAGTACCGGGTCGGGTTGAAGGGCATGGCGGCCACGGTCATGGGCAGCTTCTTGCCACGTACTTCGGCGAACACGGGGGTGCCCACTGTTGTGTAGGCAGCGGGCAGATAGGCCATGGCGATGGGCCGGTTCACCGTGGGGGCCAGCGTGCCGCTGGTGACGGTGCCCAGCTCGGTGCCGTCTGCAGCGAAGATCTTGCTGCCCTCACGCACCGGCGCACGCTCGGTGCCCACCAGGCCCACGCGTTTGCGTGTGGCGCCGGTGGCGAGTTGGGCGGCGATCACATCGGCGCCGGGGTAGCCACCGGCGCGTGCACCACCCGGGCGGCGCACCTTTTGCAGCGCCCAGCTCAGGCCGGCTTCCACTGGCGTAGTGGTGGTGTTGATGTCGTGGCCGTACAGGCACATGCCGGCTTCCAGCCGCAGGGTGTCGCGCGCGCCCAGGCCAGCGGGTTTGACCTCGGGCTGGTCCAGCAGTGCGCGGGCCAGGGCCACGGCCTGGTCCTGGTGCACCGATATCTCGAAGCCGTCCTCGCCGGTGTAGCCCGAGCGGGTTACGAAGCAGTCGGCACCGGCCAGGTTGAAGCCGGCGCCGGTCATGAAGGTGAGGCTGGCCACACCAGGGTTGAGGCGGCACAGTGCTGCGGCCGCCAGCGGGCCCTGCAGCGCCAGCAGCGCGCGCTCTGGCAGCGGCTGCACCTGGCAGGCCAGGCCGATGCGGGTTTGCAGGTGGGCAATGTCGGCGTCCTTGCAGCCGGCGTTCACCACCACGAACAGGTCGCCGAACGTGGCACGGTCGGCCGGCTGCGGTCGGGTGACCATCAGGTCATCAAGCAGGCCGCCTTGCTCGTTGGTGAACAGGGCGTAGCGCTGCTTGCCGGCGGGCAGGTCCACCACGTCCACTGGTACCAGGGTTTCGAGCGCGGTGGCAGCACCTGCGCCCACCAATCGCAACTGGCCCATGTGTGAGACATCGAACAGCGCTGCGGCTTCGCGGCATTGGCGGTGCTCGGCCATCAGGCCGGCGGGGTACTGCACTGGCATGGCGTAGCCGGCGAAGGGCACCATGCGGGCGCCCAGCGCGACATGCAGCTCATGCAGAGGGGTTTGGAGCAGGGGGGCTGTGGAAGCGGAGGAGGTGGCGTCAGACATGGCGGGCACTTTCGAGGGCTGCGTTTCAGACCAAAGGTTGAAATGGGCCCCCGCTGTCCGCTTTACCTGAGAGATTGACGGCACTGTGGGTTGCACAGGCACCGCTTGCCCCTTCGGTGGGTGGGCTCCCGGGGTTTGAATCCGGCTCCCACCTCTCTCCAGTGAGGAACGCAGTGCTTGCTACGGCGCCGCGCTTGTCAGTCCTTTTGCCTGAGCGTTCGAGGGGGTGCCTCTGCGCCTTCGGCGGCCTCAGATGAGGCTCTCTCCTGACAAGCGGGCAGTGTACCCGAGCCCCTTGCGCCGATCAGCGGTAGTTCTTGAAGAACGCAATGCGGTCGGCGTCGGTCGGATGGCTGGCCAGCGCGATGGGCAGATCGGGCGCGCGCTTGCGCTCGCGCTCGGTGGTGATGCGCTCGAACAGGTCCACCATCACCGCCGGCGCGATGCCCGCAGCCTTCAGCAAACGTGCGGCGTCTCCATCGGCCTGATGTTCAGCCTGGCGTGAATAGGCGCTTTGGGCCAGCACCGCAGGCACGGCGGCAATCAAGCCCGAGACATCACCCAGCACCAGGGCCGTCAGGCCGCTGAGCAGGCTGGCCTGCACCACCATCTGCATGCCATGGCGGTGCCGCACATGGCCCAGCTCGTGGGCCAGCACGCCCACCAGGGTGTCGGGCTTGTCTTTGAGCAGCGCCACCATCTCGTCGGTGAGCACGATGTGGCCACCGGGCAAGGCAAAGGCGTTGGGGCCGATCGCGCCGTGCTTGCTGCCCCTGAAGTGGAGCTGCCAATGCGGCGCTCCGCCGTTGGGGAAGGCGGCAGCCATGACCTGCTCAAACTGCCGGCTGATCGCGGATTGTTCGGCTGCGCTGAGCTTGCTGGGCCGCAGCATGCCTTGCTCGAACGACTTCATGGCCTGCTCGCCCACGGCGTCGTCCATGCGCAGCGGGATGACGCTCAGCGCCGCATGGCTGGCCAGCGGCACGCCCCACAACCATGTGGCAACGCAGGCCAGTACCAGCACCATGCTGGCCACCAGGGCCTTGCCCCAACTTTGCATCCAGCCCACCACAGGTGCTTCGAGGTGGCCGCTGGCCTGTGCCCAGGCGTCCCACTCGGCGCCGTTGGCGTGCTGCAAGGTGGCGCCGTCTGGCAGGTAGGCAATGCGCGCACCATGGCGCTGTCGCTCGGGCCAACGCAGCTGTTGCTCGGGCACCTGCAACTGCACGCCTGGGCCGGTGATGCTGAGCACGCCTTGCTCCAGGCTCAGGCGCACCGGTATGGGTCGTGCCTGGCGGCCGTTGAACAGGCTGCTGTGCAGCTCGGCGGGGGTGTTGCTCACAGGCCCAGATCGATGCCGAAGAAGTCGCCGGCCAGATCGCCGGTGGCGTCGTCCATCTTGGCGTTCTCGGTGTTCACCCAGTCGTCCACAGGGCCGTCCACGGTCAGGCTCACCGACTCCAGTCTCACTCTGGCCATGGCCACTGCCGCGAAAGGGCGGTACAGGCCCAGCGTGATCACGGTGAGCAGCAGGTTGACGAGGGTGACCCTGAGCAGCGGCCACAGCCGCAAATCACTGCGGAAGGCGATGTGCGCGCTGCTGGTGTGGCCCCACAGCAGGTTCTGGAAGCGCGAGGTGAGGTAAGGGCCAGGCACGGCGAACATGGCCAGGTAGAACACCACCATTCCCGCGACCGCCGCCCCGGCCAGCGCCATGTGCGTGCCACGCCCCATGCCATCGCCCGAAAAAATAGACTGCAGCAGGGCGAAACCGCCCACCGCCACCGCCAAGCCGGCGGCGACAACCAGTGACGCCAGCGCAGTGAGCGCAAAGACGCCAAACAGCTTGAACGACAGGCGGTAGAAGGAACCGGCGCCCACACCCAGGCGGGTCTGCTCGGTGGCAAAGGCGTAGTGGTTGTGCTGGTAGGCCTTGATGCGAGCCATCAACCAGGGCACGGCAGCAAAGGCACCCAGCATGATGAGACCCATCACCAGGCCCATGCGCTCGGCTGCAGCGTCCACCACCTCAGGGTCGGCGCCCTCGGCAGGTTGGCTGGACCCGTTCATGCCCAACACCACCATCAGCACTGCAGGCAGAAAGGCCGGCAGCATGGCGTTGTAGGCATCGTTCAGGCTGCCCTTGAAGCGAAAGCGCAGCCCGCGCCAGCTGGTGTTGGCGGTGCGGAACTGCATCGAGGCCCGCCACAACGCTGGCCACACGGCCGCCAGCGCCCCCACGGCCACCATGGCGGCGGCGGTGGACATCTTCGAGGCCACCGAATAGGTGATGCCCAGCGCCAGCACCAACAGGTAGCCGCGGAACATCTTCCACGGGTCGCCATGGAAGCCCAGGGCATGGCCACCGACGAGGGTGTTGCCCTGGAAGTAGGCCAGCCGGCGTGCCTTGGCGAAGGGCAGATAGAGCGATAGCGTCACCACCGTCAGCAGCAGGTTGACGATCCAGATGCGGAAGTATTCGCTGCCTGAACCGGTGAAACGGATGTCCAGGGTCTGCGGGCCAGCGGGTGCCGGCATCTGGGTGGGCAAAAACTCGGTGGGCGGGAACTCGGATGGCAATGAGCCTGGTTCGATCTGCAAGGTATCCTCCCTGTGGTTGCAGGCACCGGCCCGGCGCGCCTGGATCGGCGTCAGTCTCGGGAAGCCCGGTGTAGGGGGATTCTAGGCAGCAAACCCGCCTGCGATTGCCCAAGCGCGGGCTTCGACTCCTTGGCCTCCGTTTGGGGTTGAACATGGCGCTGATGCGGTTTCTTGGGCTGAGTTGATCTACTGGAGTTGCTTTGCAGATTCGCCGCTTGTTGCCCGCCGATGCCGTCGCCTACCAGGCCTTGAGGCTGGCTGCCTTGCGCGATGAACCCTTTGCCTTCGGTTCGAGTTACGAGGAAGAGAAGGACGCGCTGTTGGGAGCTGTGGCCCAGCGCCTGGCGCCCAAACCCGACCATGGATTTGTCGGCGCCTTTGATGGCGAGCAACTCGTGGGCACCGTGGCACTGGGCCGCGAGGGCATGGCCAAGCTGGCGCACAAAGCCTACATCTGGGGCATGGTGGTGGCGCCTGCCTGGCGCCGCCAGGGCGTGGCCCGCGCGTTGATGACCCAGATGCTGGGCTTTGCCAGCACCATGCCGGGCATACGCCAGGTGAACCTGTGCGTCAACACCCGCAACGATGCCGCAAGACGCCTCTATGAATCACTGGGCTTTGTGGCTTGGGGTCACGAACGCGACTCCATGCTGGTGGACGGCGAGCTGCACGACGAACTCCACATGTGCCGGCTTCTGCGGGAAACTGAGACAGGCCACTGAGTCACAGAACTGAAGGAGACGAACATGCTGACCACAGAAGACCCCCTGGTGTTGCGCCAGGCCGACGCGCGTGGCGTGGTAACGCTGACGCTGAACCGCCCGCAGGCCTTCAACTCGCTGTCAGAAGCCATGCTGGCCGCGCTGCAGGCTGAGTTCACGGCCCTGGCTCATGACGAGAGCGCCCGCGTGGTGGTGTTGGCCGGGTCCGGCAAGGCCTTTTGTGCTGGCCATGATCTGAAGGAAATGCGCGCCGACCCGTCGGCCGAGTACTACCGCAAGCTGTTCGCCAAATGCGCCAAGCTGATGCTGGCCATCCAGCGCTTGCCGGTGCCGGTGGTGGCCCAGGTACAGGGCATTGCCACGGCGGCCGGTTGCCAACTGGTGGCCATGTGTGATTTGGCGGTGGCCGCCAGCACCGCACGCTTTGCCGTGAGCGGGGTGAACCTGGGCCTGTTCTGCTCCACGCCGGCCGTGGCGCTGAGCCGCAACCTGGGCCGCAAGGCAGCCTTCGAGATGCTGGTGACCGGCGAATTCATCAGCGCTGATGAAGCTCGGCAGAAGGGCCTGGTGAACCGCGTGGCCGAGCCGGATCAGCTGGGCGTTGCGGTGGAGACGCTGGTGGCCAGCATCGTGGCCAAGCCGCGCGTGGCCGTGGCCATGGGCAAGGCGCTGTTCTACCGCCAGCTTGATTCGGGCATTGACGCCGCCTACACCGACGCGGGCCAGACCATGGCCTGCAACATGATGGACGAAGCGGCGCTGGAAGGCGTGCAGGCCTTCATCGACAAGCGCCCGCCGAACTGGGCCGCCAAGGGCGCGGCATGAGTATTCGGCAGGTGCTGGCCGCAGGGCTGATGGTCGCGGCGGCCTCTGGCGGCGTGGCGGCCGGCCCCGGCTGGACCTACCGTGGCGAGCACGGCGCCGAGCACTGGGCCCAGATGAAGCGCGAGTGGGCGATGTGCAGCATGGGCAAGCGGCAGTCACCCATTGACATCGTGTCTGCCAGGCCTGGGCCGGCGGCCCAGCTGCGGTTTGAGTACCACCCCGCCGCGCTTCGCATCGTCAACGACGGCCACACGGTGCGGGTGCGCTTCAACAACGCAAGCAAGCTGAACCTGGGTGGGGAGGCGCTGAGTCTGCAGCAGTTCCATTTCCACATGCCAGGCGGCGACAAGCTGTGGGGCGAGGAATTCCCCATGGGCATGCACTTCTTGCACAAGAGTGCCTCGGGGAGGCTGGTGTCGCTGGTGCTGCTGTTTCGTCAGGGGGCCGAGAACCAGGCACTGAAGGCCTTGCTGCCGCACATGCCTGCGCAGGGGCTGCCCGAGCAGAGCCTGGCCCAGGTGCAGGTAGACCCGGCCGAGTGGCTGCCGGCGAGCAAGGGCCACTACCGCTACGAGGGCTCGCTCACCGCGCCGCCCTGCACCGAGGGTGTGCTGTGGCTGGTGATGAAGCAGCCGCTGGAGGTTTCTGCGGCGCAATTGGCCATGCTGCACCGGTTGTTCCCAGACAACGCGCGACCTACCCAGCCCCTGCACGGGCGCGAGGTGTTGGAGAGCCCCTGATCCGGGTCAAGACTGCCTTGAGCACCGTAAGGCATCGTGGCTGGCTTTGGCTACCGGCAAAGGATCAAGGCATGAATGCAGCGCAGCGGCGGTATCAGGGCGTCGTTGAACGACTTCAAGGGTGGGGCGGGGCGGTGTTGTTGGCGGCCGGGGCCATGGCCTTCGCGGCCCATGCCGCTGAAACCGCCAAGCCCGTTGCCAAGCCCGACGCCAGCGCCGGCGTGGCCGTGAAGGTGACCCCCGAGATGACCGGCGCCGGCCAAGTCTCCAGCGGCGCCAAGCTGCCCCCGCTGCCGCCCGTCACCGGCAGTCGCCAGAAGCCGGTGGCCTCCTGGGGCAAGCCGCTGCCTTACCCCATCATGATTGCCGACCGGCGCAACAACCGGTTGATCGAGATCGCGCCCGACAAGCGCATTGTCTGGGAGTTCCCGTCGCCCGATCTGAGCTACTACCGTGGCAATGAGGATGTGAACTTCTCGGCCGATGGCAGGCTGCTGGCGGTGAGCGAGGAAGACAACTTCGACCTGCACATCGTCGACATCGAGCAGAAGGCCGTCACCTGGACCTGGGGCATCCCCGACCGCCGTGGCAAGACAGACCGGCTGCTGAACTACCCCGATGACTCGCATCTGCTGGCGGATGGGCAGTTTCTCACCGCCGACATTCGCAACTGCCGTGTGCTCATCATCGACCCCAAGACCAACCAGATCACCACCCATTGGGGTGACGGCCAGTGCAAGCACAACCCGCCGCACCAACTGGCCTGGCCCAACGGCGCCACGCCGATGGAGAACGGCGACATCCTGGTCACCGAGATCACCGACGCCTGGGTCTCGCGCATCACCCGCGCGGGCAAGGTGCTGTGGAGCGTGAAGGCCCCGGGCCTGCGTTACCCGTCCGACACCTTCCCCACGGTGGACGGCAAGCAGCTGATCGTGGCCGACTTCGCCAAGCCCGGCCGCGTGGTGATCTTCGACCCCACCACCGGCAAGCCCACCTGGGAATACTTCCACAAGGACGGCGAAGGCGCGCTGGACCACCCCTCCATCGCCCGCGAACTGCCAGATACAGGGGACATCCTGATCGTGGACGATCTGCACGACCGCGTGATCGTTGTGGACCGCAAGACCAAGGCCATCATCTGGCAGTACGGCCAGAAGGGCGTGAAGGGGCCACAAGCCGGGCCTGCTGAACTACCCGGACGGCGTGGACATTGACGTATTTCGCGACTGGAAGGGTGCCAAGGCGGCGCCTTGAGCGGGTCACGCAGTGGGCAACCCTGCAACCCTGTGCGTCTGAAAAACGGGAGGGGAGGGTGACGAGCCTTGCCCTCGGCACTGGTCACAACAGTTAGGGCTGCTTGGTTCCCCACCTGACCCAGTTGGCCGTGCTTCCATGCGAGGAGGCCCGTCGGGGTAGATTGTAGGCGATGGGCCGCTGGGTCTTGCCTTGCCGCCCCGATAATCCAGGGCTCACGCGCAAGGACTTCCCATGTTCACCGGCATTGTTCAGGGCGTGGCCACCGTGGCCCGCATCACCGACCGCCCCGGCCTGCGCAGCTTCACGCTGCAATTCCCGCCTGGGTTCGCCCAAGACCTGGCCATCGGTGCCAGCGTGGCCAGCGACGGCGTGTGCCTCACCGTCACGCGCCTGCACGGCGGTGATGCGGCTGATTTCGATGTGATGCTGCAGAGCCTGAACCTCACCACGCTGGGCAGGCTGAAGGAAGGAAACCGCATTAACGTGGAGCGGGCCGCGCGCGACGGTGCGGAGATCGGCGGCCATCCGCTGTCGGGCCATGTGGATTTCACCGCCACGGTGGCGTCCATACGCCAGCCCGAGAACAACCATGTCATCCGCATCGCCGTGCCGGTGCCGTGGATGCGTTATGTGTTCGCCAAGGGCTACATCGCCATCAACGGCGCCAGCCTCACCGTGGCCGAGGCCAACCGCACCGAGGGCTGGTTCGAGGTCTGGTTGATCCCAGAGACCCTGCGCATGACCACCTTCGGTGCCAAGCAGGTGGGCGACGCGCTGAACATCGAGATCGAGCGCGCCACCCAGGTATTTGTGGACACGGTGCGCGACGCGCTGGACGAACGCCTGGGCCCCTTGCTGCCGGCGCTGGAGAAGTTGTTGGCGGCCCAGGGCCTGTCCACCGAGGCCCTGACCGAGCCCCTGGCCTTGCCCAGGGTGTGAGCGTCGTTTTCCCGCTTGATGCGGGTTGCGCTTGCGCCTAAGCTGCCTTCCACATTCGTGAACGAGCCCTGCGGTAGATGTCAGCCGGGCCGGCAAGGAGGCCCTGAATGCACAACACCATTCCCGCCCATGGTTCTTTGGCCCTGACGCTGCTGCTGGGCTTGACCCACGGCCTGGCGGTGCTGGCTGCCGAGACGGCGCCAGCCCTGCTGCTGGCGCGCGATGCCCAACCCGGGCAATCACCCGCCGGCTATCTGGTGAGCGAGAAGTTCGACGGCGTGCGCGCGCTGTGGGACGGCCACCGGTTGCGCTTGCGTGGCGGTGGCGAGGTGAAGGCCCCCGCGTGGTTCGTGGCCGGCTTGCCGCCGCAGGCCCTGGACGGCGAACTGTGGCTGGGGCGGGGCCGCTTTGACGAGCTTTCGGCGCTGGTGCGGCGAGAGCACCCTGTGGACGCCGAGTGGCGCGAGGTGCGCTAACTGGTGTTCGAGTTGCCAGGCGCACCCGGCAGCTTTGCCCAGCGTGCTACGGCCTTGCGTGAAGTGGTGGCGCAGACCCAGCATCCGGCCTTGCAGGCGGTGGCGCAACAGAACCTGGCAGACGCCAAGGCCCTGGCGCAGCGCCTGGCCGAGGTCGTGGTGCAAGGCGGTGAAGGCCTGGTGCTGCACCGCGCCGACGCGCCTTACGTGACAGGCCGCAGCGACGTGCTGCTCAAGCTCAAGCCAGTGCAGGACGCCGACGCGGTGGTGATGGCGCACGAGCCCGGCCAGGGCAAATACGCTGGCCTGATGGGTGCGCTGGTGGTGCGTGGCGTCGACGGCCGCTTGTTCCGCATAGGCTCGGGCCTGACCGATGCCCAGCGGCGAAGCCCACCGCCGCTGGGCAGCACCGTGAGCTACCGCTGGCGTGGCCTGACCCGCACCGGCCTGCCGCGCTTCGCCACGCTGTGGCGGGTGCGCGAGCCCGGGCTCTGAGCGACAGCGCTGGGGTATCGTGCCCGCATGAGTGAATTCAGCTTCTTTTGGCACGACTACGAAACCTTCGGCCGCGTGCCGCGCCGCGATCGCCCCGCGCAGTTTGCTGGCGTGCGCACCGACGCCGAGCTGAACGAGATCGCGTCGCCGGTGATGCTGTATTGCCAGCCGGCGCCGACACCTTGCCGGACCCGGAAGCCTGCTTGCTCACCGGCATCCTGCCCCAGCACTGTCTGGCACACGGTGTGCCCGAGCATCAGTTCGCGGCCGAGATCGAGCGCCAACTGGCCCAACCTGGCACGGTGGGTGTGGGCTACAACTCCATCCGTTTTGACGACGAGGTCACCCGCCACCTGTTCTGGCGCAACCTCTATGACCCCTATGCCCGCGAGTACAAGAACGATTGCGGCCGCTGGGACATTCTGGACACCGTTCGCTGCATGTATGCGCTGCGGCCCGAGGGATTGCAATGGCCGAAGCACGATGACGGGCGGCCCTCGTTCAAGCTGGAGCACCTCACGGCGGCCAATGGTCTGGCCCACGAGACTGCGCACGACGCACTCTCTGATGTGCGTGCCACCATCGGTTTGGCGCGGCAGATCAAGGCGGCGCAACCCAAGCTCTGGGATTTCTGCCTCAAGCTGCGCGGCAAGAACACCGTGTGGGCCGAGATTGGTGTGGGCCGACCCTTTCTGCACATTTCGGGCATGTATGGGCCCGAGCGCGGTTGCCTGGCCATGGTGTGGCCCCTGGCGCCACACCCCACCAACAAGAACGAGCTGATCGTGTGGGATTTGCAGGCCGACCCGACCGACTTGTTCACGCTGGATGCTGCCGCGATTCGCCAGCGCATGTTCACCCGCAGTGACGATCTGCCAGAGGGTGTCACCCGCCTGCCCATCAAGACCATCCACATCAACAAGTCACCGGTGGTGATTGGCAATCTCAAGACCCTCATGCCGGGCTTGGCCGAGCGCTGGGGCATTGACGTGACACAGTGCCTGGGCCATGCCGAGCTGGCCGCGAAAAAGGGCGTGACCATGGCTGGCATCTGGCCCGACGTCTTCAACCGCCCCGCGCCCGAGAAGGCGCCCGATGTGGACGAGGATTTGTACGGCGGCTTCCTGGGCCCGCAAGACCGCACCCGGCTGGACCGCCTGCGCCGCACCCGGCCAGATGACGCGGCCATGCAGCGCGCCAGCTTCGACGACCCCCGGCTGGACGAACTGTTCTTTCGCTGGCGTGCTCGCAACTTCGCCGACACGCTCACACCGGCGGAAGCCGAACGCTGGACACAGCTGCGCACAGAGCGGCTGCTGCACGGCGGCGGCGGTGGCCTGACGGTGGATGCCTTCCATGAAAAGCTGCGTGCGCTGGCCGAAACCGCCGACGCGCGTGGGCAGGAGTTGCTCGCCGCCCTGGGAGACTACGCACGATCGATCGCGACGGCCTGATCGCCCGCGGGAGGCTGGCGGCCGCCCGGGGACAGGTCAGCGCAACTGCAGATCGTCGTCGGTGAAGGTGACTTTGATGGGCGCTATCACCACCTGCTTGGCACCGGCCTCAACGCGGCCGGCCACGATGGCATCCACACCCTGGGCACGCGCGATCTCCACCGTGCGCTGGGCGTCTTCGGCTTTCACGAACAAGGCGAAACCGGCACCCATGTTGAGTGTGGAATAGGCCTCGCGGTCGTCGTGGTGCGCGTGCTGCTGGATGAAGCTCAGTACCGGCGGTACGGCCGGCAGGCTGTGGATGAGGTAGGTGAGGGCGCTGGGGTGGCGCAGCAGCTTGCGCCAACCGTGGCCGGTGATGTTGGCGCAGTAGTGCATCACCACACCGGCCTTGGCCAGCGCCTCGGTGACTGGGCTGTACAGCGTGGTGGGGGCCAGCAGGGCCTCGCCATAGCTCAGACCGGGCGCCACCTCCGTGAGGTAACCTTGGGGCAGGCGTTCCACCAGCTTACGCGCCAGGCTCAGGCCATTGGCGTGGATGCCGCTGGACGATAGCAGCACGATGGCGTCGCCCGCAGCCAGTTTGTCGCCCACGCTCAGACGTGTCTTGGGGTTGATGATGCCGGTGCAGGACGCGGCCAGGTCGATGCGCCCAGCTTCGACGATGCCCGCCAGCGCCGGTGTTTCGCCGCCGCCCCATGCCACGCCGCAGACGTCGCAGGCCTGCTTCCAGCCTTCCACCAGGGCCTGGGCTCGCTGGGCGTCGCCGAACCAGTCGCTGCCGCCGGCGGCCCAGTAGGCCTGCACCACCAGGGGCGTGGCGCCCACGGTGATCAGATCGTTCACCGCCATGGCGATGGTGTCCTGGGCGATGCCCGCGTAGTAGCTCTTGCCGGTGAGGGCCTTCATCTCGTCGGCCACCAGGGCCTTGGAGCCCAGGCATTCGACGATGCTGGCCAGGTAGAACGGGCCCACGTCCACCACGTAGGCCGATTCGCCGCGCGAGGCCTTGACCTCGCTGAAACCGTGTGCCGTGAGGTGGCCGGCGGTGGTGGCGGCGGCTCGCTGGGCGGCCACCTTCAAGGGGTCGATGAGGTCGTAATTGACGCCAGCCTGCTCATAGCTGAGGGTGGCGCCGGCGTCGGGAGCGGCATAGGAGGTCATGGGGCGCGATTATCCGTCAGGCCATGCTCGGGCACCCCAGGCCCGCCCGTCCCACCCCCGTAGAATGCCGCGCATGAGTTACGTCGTCCTGGCCCGGAAATACCGGCCCCGCAGTTTCGAGGAAATGGTGGGGCAGGACCACGTGGTGCGGGCCTTGACCCATGCCCTGGAACAGGGCCGTTTGCACCACGCCTATTTGTTCACCGGCACGCGCGGCATCGGCAAGACCACGGTCTCGCGCATCCTGGCCAAGAGTCTGAACTGCACCGGGCCCGATGGCAGCGGCGGCATCACGGCCCGCCCCTGCGGCGTGTGCAGCGCCTGCAAGGAAATCGACGCCGACCGCTACATCGACTACGTCGAACTGGACGCGGCCTCGAACCGCAGCATCGACGAAATACGCGACCTGATCGAGCGCGCCGCCTACAAGCCGACGGTGGGCCGCTTCAAGGTTTTCATGATCGACGAAGCCCACCAGCTCACCAAGGACGCCTTCAACGCCCTGCTCAAGACCCTTGAAGAGCCGCCCGAGTACCTGAAGTTCGTGCTGGCCACCACCGACCCCGAGAAGATGCTGCCCACGGTGCTGAGCCGCTGCCTGCAGTTCAACCTGCGGCCCATGGCGCCGCAGACCGTGGCCGAGCATTTGCAGCGTGTGCTGGAGGCAGAAGCCGTGCCGGTGGAGGCTGGTGCCCTGCGCCTGCTGGCCCGCGCGGCCCGCGGCTCGATGCGCGACGGCCTGTCGCTCACCGACCAGGCCATCGCCTACGGCGGTGGCAAGCTGGAGGAAGTTGCGGTGCGCGCGATGCTGGGCACGGTGGACCGCCGCCATGCCCAGCGCTTGGTGCAGGCCTTGGCGGCCCGCGACGGCCGAGCCGTGCTGGCCGAGTGCGACGCCTTGCGTGCGCAGGGTCTGTCGGCCGCCGGCACGCTGGAAGAACTGGCGCGGCTGTTGCAACACATGGCCGTGGAACAAGCCGTGCCAGGTGCGCTGGACGAAACCGATCCCGAGGCAGAAGCCGCGCGCCAACTGGCAGGCTTGCTCGCCGCCGACGAAACCCAGTTGCTATACAGCATCTGCCTGCAAGGCCGCGCCGAGCTGAGCCTGGCGCCCGACGAATACGCCGGCTTGGTGATGGTGTTGCTCCGCTTCATGGCTTTTCCATCTGAAGGCGGCGTACCGCGCCGTGCTGGCGACATGCCACGCGAGGCGGCCACCAGTGCAGCAGTGCCCGGACCGGCCAGTGCTGCACCGCGTGCCGCCGTGCCCACCTCGGCGCCCTTGCTGGCGCGCAGCGCCGAACGTGCTGCAACGCCGGCGGTGGCACCACCGCAGGTCACAGCCGTACCCCCGGCGCGGCCCGCCAGTACCGTGGCCGCCGCCGTGCCTGCTTCTGCGCCAGCCCAGGGCTTGCGCGCCGCCGAAACAGCCCCGCCGCCATGGTTGGACGATGTGCCTCCCGAAGACGAAGATCAGCAGCTCGTCGCCCAGGCGCTTGCGAGCCCGGCGCCTGTCGCCAACCCGGCACCTGTGGCCCCAGCCGCCAGTGCGCCAGCGGCCTCCGCCCCCAGGCCAGCCGTGGCCGCCTTGCCGCTGGCCGTGCAGCGCACCCCGCTGGGGGGGCGCTGGTACGAGGTGGTGGCAGCCATGGTGGAGGCAGGCAGCATCGCCGCACTGGCGCGCGAATTGGCCATGCAGGCCGAACTGCGCGAGATCCTGCAGGCCGATGCCACGGAGACCTGGCGCCTGACCGTGGAGCGCGATTCGCTGCGCACAGCCAACCACGCTGACAAGCTGCTGGCGGCCCTCAGGGCTGTCACCGGCCAGGCCGGCCTGCAGCTTGATCTGGTGGCGGGCGTGGCCCAGGATTCGCCGGCCAGGCGCGATGCCGAAGCGGCCGCCTTGCGCCAGCAGGAGGCCGAGCAAACCATCCAGGGCGACCCGCTGGTGCAGACCATGCTCTCGCAGTTCCGCACCGCCCGCATCGTGCCGGGCTCGATCAAGCCGGTGTGAGGCCTGGGTCACGTCGCCCGCCTGCACCGTTTCACACCACCCCATCTCACACCAAGGAACACGCTCATGATGAAAGGCCAACTCGCCGGCTTGATGAAGCAAGCCCAGGCCATGCAGGACAACCTCAAGAAGGCCCAGGATGAACTGGCCAGGATTGAGGTGGAAGGCCAATCGGGCGCAGGTCTGGTGAAGGTGGTGATGACCTGCAAGAACGACGTCAAGCGCGTCACCATCGACCCCAGCTTGCTGGCCGACGACAAGGACATGCTGGAAGATCTGGTGGCCGCTGCTTTCAACGACGCGGTGCGCCGGGCCGAAGCGACCAGCCAGGAAAAGATGGGCAAGATCACGGCGGGCATGCCATTGCCTCCCGGCATGAAGATGCCGTTCTGACGGCCGCCGCGTGGCCCAACAATCCACTGCCCTGGATGCGCTGGTGGAGGCTCTGCGCCTGCTGCCTGGCGTGGGCGTCAAGTCGGCCCAGCGCATGGCTTTTCATCTGCTGCAGCATGACCGTGCTGGCGCGATGAAGCTGTCACAGGCGCTCGATACGGCGGTGCATGCCATGCACCATTGCCAACGTTGCCATACCTTCACCGAGCAGGCCGTTTGCGGCATCTGCGCAGACGAGGCGCGTGATCACCGCCAGCTCTGCGTGGTGGAGACCCCGGCCGACCAATCGGCGCTGGAGCGCACAGGCAGCTACCACGGGCTGTACTACGTGCTGATGGGCCGCATCAGCCCGCTCGATGGGGTGGGGCCTGACGATCTGGGGGCCGTCTCGCTGATGGAGCGGGCCGTGGATGGGCGGGTGGAAGAGGTCATCCTCGCCACCAGCTTCACCGCCGAAGGCGAGGCCACCTCGCATGTGTTGGCCGAGGGCCTGAGGGCGCGCGGCTTGCATGTCACCCGCCTGGCGCGCGGCGTGCCGGCAGGAAGCGAACTCGAATACGTCGATCTCTCGACGATTGCGCACGCGCTGGTGGATCGGCGCTGAGGCTTCAGCGCCGCGTGTGCGGCATCAGCCGGGCTTGCGCCCCTGCGCTGAGGCCGCCTTGGCCACACGAGCGCGTGGTGCTGCCCCCTTGACCACGGCCTTCTTGCCACCGCGCGGGGCTGCGGCCACCGCCTTGCTAGCCCGGCCAGCACGGGCCGTGGTCGTGCGCCGGGCGGCCTTGCCGGGCACCATCACCGTGATGCTGCTGCCCGGGCGGAAGCTGGCACTGGAGGCCACATGGTTCCATTGCGCCACCATGGCCGGGCTGGTGCGGTAACGCTTGGCGATCGAGGCCACGGTATCGCGCTTGCCGGCACGAAGGATCAGCTTCTTCATGGGGGGTAGGTCGGGCGCCAGCGCGATGCTGGCGTTGTCGGCCACATGCAGCGAGACATCGGTGTCCCGCTTGGCCGAGCGCGGCACCAGCAGGGTGGAGCCGGCCTTCACCAGCATGCGCGGCGGGATGCGGTTGATCTCGCGTAGCTGCGCTTCGCTCATGCCCACCAGCCTGGCGGCCTCGGCGGGGCGCACGGTCTTGGGCGCTTGCCAGGCCGTCCAAGTGGCCAGTTGTCCCTTGTGGGACCTGAGGTTGTGGATGAAACGGTTGGCATTGTCATAGGGCAGCAGCACCTGCTCGGTGCCGGCGGCCAGGATGACGGGCTTGTTCATCTGCGGGTTGAGCTGCTTGAACTCGTCGGGCGAGATCTCGGCCAGGCGCGCGGCCAGATCCACGTCGATGTCTCGCTCAATGGGCACGCTCAGGAAGTAGGGGTGGTTCTTGAGCGCCGGCAGTGAGAGCTGGAAGACTTCTGGCTGGAGCACGATGTTCTTCACCGCCTGCAGTTTGGGCACGTAGTACCGAGTCTCGTTGGGCATGCTCAGGCTGGAATAGTCGGTGGGCAGGCCGGCCTTCTGGTTGCGGGCGATGGCGCGCTGCACATTGCCCTCACCCCAGTTGTAGGCGGCCAGCGCCAGCTGCCAGTCACCGAACAGGGTGTACAGGCGATCCAGGTAATCAAGCGCGGCACGGGTGGAGGCCAGCACGTCGCGCCGATCATCGCGGAAGATGTTCTGCTTCAGGCGGTAGTCACGGCCTGTGCCAGGAATGAACTGCCACATGCCCGAAGCCCGCGCCGACGACATGGCCTGCGGGTTGAAGGCGCTCTCGATGAAGGGCAGCAGGGCCAGTTCAGTGGGCATGCCACGCTTTTCCACTTCCTCGACGATGTGGAACAGGTAGCGGCCGCCGCGCTCGGTCATGCGGTTCATGTAGTCGGGCTTGCTGGCGTAGAACTGCTCGCGGCTGCGCACGAAATCGTCGTTCAGGTCGGGGATGGCAAAGCCGCGGCGCACGCGCGCCCAGAGGTCGGTGGCGGCGGCGTCGTTGTACAGGTCCACGGGCCGCTCGGGCTGCAGCGGGTCGATGGGCGTGCCAGCCACGTCCTCGCCGGACTCCATTTGGGCCTCTGCGGCGGGCACCGCAGGCGTTGCGGCAACGCCAGCGGTGCCACTGGTCGCGTCGAGCTGCGTGCCCGAACCTGGCAAGGTGGTTGCAGGCTCTGGCGCAGGCGCCACCTGCACCGAGATCGCAGGGCCGGCGGTCTGGACGGGTTGCACGGCACAGGCACCCAGCATGGCCATGCAAACCACGGCCAGGGGCAGCCGCATCGGGCGAGGGTAGGCAAATTTCATTGAAATGTGTTCTTCCATTGACGCAGGGCGGCAAAGACCTGGACGGGGTCCGAGCCTGTGGCACCGCGCTGCTGCGCGGCGGCAATCACGGCGGGCTGATCGCATCGTAAAAAGGGGTTGATCCGGCGCTCTTGTTCCACGGTGGAGGGCAGAGTGGCAAGCCCCGCAGCGCGGCGTTGGGCGCAGCGGGCTTGGTAGTGGATCAGTTCGGCATTGTCGGGTTCCACAGCCAGGGCAAAACGCAGGTTGGCCAGGGTGTATTCGTGGGCGCAGCACACCAGGGTGTCGCCCGGCAGCACGGCCAGGCTTTGCAGCGAGTGGTGCATCTGCTCGGCTGTGCCCTCAAAGAGCCGACCGCAGCCACCTGAAAACAAGGTATCGCCACAAAAGAGCATGTTTGCAGAGGCGTCACCCGCGCTGACCACATAGGCCACGTGGCCCGCAGTGTGGCCAGGTACATCGAGCACGCTGATGCGGGCCGAGCGCCAAGTGGTGCGATCGCCAGCCCGCATGGGCAGGAACGGCGAAGGGATGGATTCGGTCGCCGGGCCTTGCACTTCACCGCGCAACACCGAACGCAAATCGGCCAAGCCACCCACATGGTCCATGTGATGATGCGTTACTAGAATGCGGCTGAGCGTCAGATGCCGGGACTGCAATGCGCCGAGCACGGGCGTCGCTTCGCCCGGATCAACCACCAGGGCCTCCGGCCCATCGTGCAGCATCCAAATGTAGTTATCGGCGAAGGCAGGCAGTGCGACCAGTTTCATGACGCGTGAAGCATCAATTATAGAGTTGGGCGACTGGCTGCAGACTCCGCCTGGGCGCTGTCTGCTGAGTTGGGAACAGGCCTGCCTGGACCGAGCGGTGGCCGACCTTTTTGGCTTTCACGCACTGCAACTGGGAATGCCCGAAATGGACGCGCTGCGCACCAACCGCATGCCCCACCGCTGGTTGGCCAACGAGGGGTTGGCGATACCGCCACTGATCCCCATGCCACCGCCTGACGATGAACTGGCCAGCACCCTGCCCGGCGAGATAACCGTCAATTTGCACTGCTTGCCCGAGGCGCTGCCGTTTGCTGACCAATCGCTGGATCTGGTGGTGATGCCGCACACACTGGAGCTGGCCCGCGATGCCCACCAAGCCTTGGCCGAGGTCACGCGCGTGTTGCGGCCCGAAGGCCGGTTGGTGTTGGTGGGGCTCAACCCTGCCAGTTTCTGGGCCCTGCGCCAGAAGGCCGGCCGATTGCGGCGAGGCTTGGGCTTGGCCCAACGGGAGCCCTTGTACTTGCCCCGCACAGGTGAATTCATTGGCTACTGGCGCTTGCGTGACTGGCTGCGCCTGCTGAGCATGGACGTGGAGTCTGCCCGCTTCGGCTGCTATCGCCCGCCGTTTCGTTCAGAGCGCTGGCTGCTGCGCACCGAGTGGATGGAGGCGGTAGGAGAACGATGGTGGCCGGTGCTGGGCTCGGTGTACTTCGTGCAGGCGGTCAAGCGCGTGCGCGGCATGCGGCTGGTGGGGCTTGCGCCGCAACCCGCGCGTGTTTCGCGGGCCTTCCCAAGCACCGTGGCGAACCGTGACGACCTGGCCTGAGGCATGCGGGCAACGACGACAATGCGCGCATGACTGACGTAACGATCTACACCGATGGTGCCTGCAAGGGCAACCCGGGCCCGGGCGGGTGGGGCGCTTGGTTGAGCGCCGGTGGGCATGAAAAAGAGCTGTGTGGCGGAGCGCTGCAGACCACCAACAACCGCATGGAACTCACGGCCGTCATCGAGTCGCTGACCACGCTTACTCGGCGTTGCAAGGTGGCTGTCTACACCGACAGCGAATACGTGCGCAACGGCATCACCACCTGGATCCACAACTGGAAGCGCCGGGGTTGGCGCACGGCCGATGGCAAACCGGTGAAGAACGTGGAACTTTGGCAGAGGCTCGATGGCCTGGTGCAGCAACACGACGTGGCCTGGCACTGGGTCAAGGGCCATGCGGGCGACCCCGGCAACGAGCGTGCCGACGCGCTGGCCAACAAGGGTGTGGAAAAGGCGCTTGCCGCGCGCTGAGACGCTGCGTCTCAGCCGCCGATGTAGTGCATCTCCACCCGTCGCTCGCCAGGCTCGGTGGCTGGCATGCCGGCGCTGCGCAGTTCTGAATAGCGATCCTTGCGCACCGACCAGACGCCGGCGATGGCGGCGGCCAGGTCCGCGTCGCTGGTTCCTCCTCGCAGCAAGGGGCGCAGGTCGTGTCCGCGTGATGCAAACAGACAGGTGAACAGCTTGCCCTCGGTGGAGAGCCGTGCTCGGTTGCACTCGTGGCAAAAGGCCTGGGTGACGCTGGAGATGAAGCCGATCTCGCCCCGGCCATCCTGGTAGCGCCAGCGTTCGGCTGTTTCACCTGGCGCGTTGGGATCGACCGGCTCCAACGGCCAGACCTCAGCAATGCGACGTCGCACCTCGGCCGATGACAGCACATCGTCCATGCGCCAGCCGTTGGTGGCCCCCACATCCATGTACTCGATGAAGCGCAGGTTGACCGCTTCGCCATAGTGGTCTCGGAAATGGCCGGCCATGGCCACGACTTCGTGGTCATTGGTGCCGCGTTGCACCACCATGTTGACCTTCACCGGGCCCAGGCCGGCGGCCAGCGCGGCGTCTATGCCCGCCAACACATCGGCCACGGGGAACCCCACGTCGTTCATGCGCTGGAAGACCGCGTCGTCCAGGGCATCCAGACTGATCGTGATGCGCTTGAGCCCTGCGGCACGCAACTCGGCCGCCTTGCGGGCCAGCACCGAGCCGTTGGTGGTGAGCGTGATGTCCAGGGGTTGGCCATCGTGGGTGCGCAGCCCGGCGAGCATGGCGATCAACACCTCGATGTTCTTGCGCAGCAAGGGCTCTCCCCCGGTAAGGCGAATCTTCGTCACGCCATGCTGCACAAAGAGGCGCGCCACACGGGTGATTTCTTCAAAACTCAACAGCGAACTGTGTGGCAGGAAGCGGTAGTTCTTGTCGAACACCTCCTTGGGCATGCAGTAGCTGCAGCGGAAGTTGCAGCGGTCGGTGACCGAGATGCGCAGATCACGCAGGGGCCGGCCCAGGGCATCCGCCAACAGGCCGGAAGGCGCGGGCCTGTGCGTTGGAATGGCCGGAATGTCGGACGTGTTGCGCAGGTCGGTCAGCGCGATGATTTGTTCACCCATGCCTCGATTGTGCCGGTCATTGCAGCCGGGCCAGTTGCACAGGCCCATGTGAGCGCGTGGGTATCAGGGGCTGGTGCGCACGACACTGGCTTCGGGCGCTTCGGGCGCACGGCGGGCACCGTTGAAGCGCTGGGTCCAGTAGGCGATGCGCATGTCTTCCACCCGCACCTTCCCGCCGGCGCGGGGCGCGTGGATGAACTTGCCATCGCCCACATAGATGCCCACGTGCGAGAAGGTTCGCCGCAAGGTGTTGAAGAAAACCAGGTCACCGGGCTTGAGCTCGTCCTTGCTGATGCTGAGCAAGCCGGGCGCACTGGCCTGTTCGGCGGCGCGCCGTGGCAGTACCAGGCCGATGCTGTTTTCGAAGATGTGGCGAGTGAAGCCCGAGCAGTCGAAGCCGGTTTCGGCCGAGGTGCCGCCCATACGGTAGCGCACCCCAATGAAGTTCATGGCGGTCATGACCAAGTCAGAGGTGGTGTCGCGCACCTGGGTGAGCAGGCTGGCTTCACCCCGTTCCGGCCCGGTCGGAGAATGGGTGCCCACGAGGTTGTGCTCTTCCAGCAACCGCATGATTGGGTCTGACCCTGTGGGCGCGAGCTCGGGGGCGGCCAGGGCGCTGGTGCTGATGGTTGCACAGCCCGCCGCAACGCACAGGCCCAGCAGCCAGTGACGCCTGTGCAGCCCGGCATTCATCCGGTAGAAAGGCAAGAAGTTCACGCGGCGCAGAATAGGGGGGGAGTACCTTGCTGTCAAGGCAAAATCCCAGCAATTTCAATAACTTGGATCAACTTGTAGGGGCTCAGAGGTGTGATCCGGCGGAACCCTCAAGGGTTATTGCGGGCATCGGAAACAACCCCTGTGCGGCCAACCATCAGGCTTGCCGCCACAATCCGACGCGCTTTGCGGCCTGGCGTTCCACAAGAATCCGAGACCGAAAGAACTGGCTCCGTGCCAAACGACCCGGAGTCTTGTCTGTGCAATAAGGAGCGGCATGAAACATTTTGTTCAACGTTTTGCATCTGTGGCGGCCATGCTGGCCAGCGCAGTGGCTGCGGTGGCGGCCCCGACGCCGACGTTTCCGGGGCCAGCGTTTCCAGTGTTCAAGGGCGCTGCCGATCTGACCCAGCGGTGTCAGGCCGGCCTGACCCAGGCCAAGGCGCGCCAGCGACAGATGGAGCGCCACAAGCCGGACGCACGCTGGCTGGCCAGTGCCGACCGCTTCTACGGTTGGATGGACGACACCAGCGGGCCCTTGGTCTTTGTGTCCAACGTGCATCCCGACAAGGCGGTTCGAGACGCGTCCGAGGCCTGCGAGCAGCGCTGGCAGCAGTTCAACTCCAGCCTGTTCCAGAGCGAGGCGCTCTACAAGGCCGCCAAACAGGCGAAGGCGACCGACGCCATCGACAGACAGGCCCTGCAAGATCTGGTGGATGCGTTCGAGGATTCCGGCGTGGGCTTGCCGCCCACTGAGCGCGCCAAGGCCAAGCAACTGCAGGATCGCATCAACCTGCTGGGCCAGCAGTTCGGCAAGAACGTGCGTGACGATGTGGACCGCACCTGGGTCGAGTTCACCGAGGCGGAAATGGCCGGCGTGCCCGAAGGGGTCTGGAAGCAGGCCCCGCGTACGGCGCAAGGCAAGGTGCGGCTGAAACTGGATTACCCCAGTTATGTGCCGGTGATGGAACAGGCCCTGAGCGGTGCCGCGCGTGAGCGCATGTGGCGCGCAAAGAACAACGAGGGCGGCGAGGCCAATCTGAAGGTGCTGGCCGAGATCGTGCAGTTGCGCAACGAGTACGCCGGCCTGTTCGGCCACAAGTCTTACGCCGATTTCGTGCTGCGCCGGCGCATGGCCCGGAGCGTCGACAAGGTGCAGCGCTTCCTGGGCGACGTGAAGGCGGCCGTCACCGAGCGAGAGAAGCGCGACCTGGACGAGTTCCGCGCTGCCAAGGCCATGCACCTGAGCCAGCCGCTGGAGTCCACGACGCTCAACCGCTGGGATGTGGCCTTCTACACCGAGCGCATCCGGCGCGAGCGCTACAGCGTGGACGAGGAGGCCTTCCGGAGTTATTTCCCGCCGCAGCAGAGCCTGCAGTTCGTCATGCGCCTGGCCGAGCAGATGTTCGGCATCAAGTACACCCGCGTGCAGGCTGGTGCATGGCATGCCGAAGCCCAGGCCTACGAGGTGAGCGATGCCAAGACTGGCAAGCCGTTGGCCGGCCTGATCGTCGACCTGTACCCACGCGAGGGCAAGTACGGCCACGCGGCGGTGTGGCCGCTGCGTGGTGGTGCCACGCTGTCCAAGCGCCTGCCGCAAGCCGTGCTGGTGGTCAATTTCGACCGCAAGGGCCTTACGCTCTCGGAACTGGAAACCCTGCTGCACGAGTTTGGCCATGCGCTGCACACCAATCTCTCCAGCACACGCTACAGCATCAATGCCGGCACCAGCGTGAAGCACGACTTTGTCGAGGCGCCCTCGCAGATGCTGGAAGACTGGGTGCTGGACCCCCGCGTTCTGGCGCAGTTCAAGCAGGTCTGCCCCGAGTGCAAGCCGGTGCCTGACGATCTGGTGACCCAGGCCCGCAAGGCGCGGGATTTCGCCAAGGGCGTGCAGACAGCGCGGCAGCATCTGTATGCCAGCTTCGACCTGACCATGTACAGCGGCCAGAAGGACGACCCGCTCACGCTGTGGCAGCGCATGGAGGGCGCCACGCCGCTGGGCTATGTGCCGGGCACCATCTTTCCGGCAGCCTTCAGCCATGTGGCCCAGAACTACGGTGCCGGGTACTACGGCTATCTGTGGAGCCTGGTGGTGGCCATGGACCTGCGCACGGCGTTCGAGGCCGACCGGTTGGACCCGGCGGCGGGAGCCCGCTACCGCAGCGTGGTGATGAGCCAGGGCAGCCAGCAGGCTCCTGATGTGCTGGTGCGCAACTTCCTGGGTCGCGAGTTCAATTCCAAGGCCTTCTACGACGACCTGGCTCGCTGAGCCTGCGGTTTGGGGCCAAACGAAAGGGGCGCCTGGCGCCCCTTTCTCTTTCTCACCGGGTGCGACGGCGAAGAGCTACAGCACCTCAGAGGCGAAATCAGCCAGCCGCGAACGCTCGCCACGCGCCAATGTCACGTGGCCCGAGTGCGGCCAGCCCTTGAAGCGGTCCACCGCATAGGTCAGGCCCGAAGAGCCCTCGGTGAGGTAGGGCGTGTCGATCTGGGCCAGGTTGCCCAGGCAGACGATCTTGGTGCCAGGCCCCGCGCGCGTGATGAGGGTCTTCATCTGCTTGGGCGTGAGGTTCTGCGCCTCGTCGATCAGCACAAACTTGTTCAGGAAGGTGCGCCCGCGCATGAAGTTCAGGCTCTTGATCTTGATCTTGCTGCGCACCAGGTCATTCGTGGCGGCGCGGCCCCACTCGCCGGCCGAGGTGTCGCTCTTGGCCAGCACTTCGAGGTTGTCGTCCAGCGCGCCCATCCAGGGGCCCATCTTCTCCTCCTCGTTGCCGGGCAGGAAGCCGATGTCCTCGCCCACCGGCACCGTCACGCGGGTGACGATGATCTCGGTGTAGCGTCGGTCCTCCATCACCTGCGACAGGCCTGCGGCCAGCGTCATCAGCGTCTTGCCGGTGCCGGCCGTGCCGGTGAGGGTGATGAAGTCGCACTCCGGGTCCATCAGCAGGTTGAGGGCGAAGTTCTGCTCGCGGTTGCGCGCGGTGACGCCCCAGATGGCGTTCTTGGCGTGGGTGTAGTCGCGCAGGGTCTTGAGCACGGCGGTCTTGCCGGTGATCTCGCTCACGCGGGCATACAGCGGTGCCTCGCCCGGGGTCTCCAGGAACACGAACTGGTTCACCATCAGCGAGGGCACCAACGGGCCGGTGATGCGGTAGTAGGTGTGGCCGCCCTGGCTCCAGCTTTCCATGGTCTTGCCATGCCGGTCCCAGAAGTCGGCCGGCAAGGCCAGCACGCCGGTGTAGAGCAGGTCGCCGTCTTCCAGCGTCTTGTCGTTGAAGTAGTCTTCGGCTGCCAGGCCCAGCGCGCGGGCCTTGATGCGCATGTTGATGTCTTTCGACACCAGCACCACCTCGCGGCCAGGGTGGGCGTCGCGCAGCGACTGCACCACGCCCAGGATCTGGTTGTCGGCTTTGCCCTGGGGCAGTCCGGCGGGCAACTTGGCATCGAGGAAGGTGGTCTGGAAGAACAGCTTGCCACCGGCCTCGCGGTGCCCGGTCTTGCCCAGGGCGATGCCATGCTCAGGCTCGAATTTGCCGTTGGTGGACGAGGCGGCAGCCAGCGCGTCCAGATCGCGACTGACCTGGCGCACGTTGCGCGAGACCTCGCTCATGCCCTTCTTGTGGCCGTCCAGTTCCTCGAGCGTGATCATCGGCAGGTAGATGTCGTGCTCGTCGAAGCGGAACAGCGACATCGGGTCGTGCATCAGCACATTGGTGTCGAGCACGAAAAGCTTGGCCGGGCCGCTGCTCTTGGGCTTGCGTGCCTTGGGCACTGCTGCGGGCTTGGGGGCGGCGCGGCTGAGCGCCTTGGTGGGCAGACCCTTGCTGGCCAAGGGGGGGGCTGCGCTCAATGGTGCGTCGTTGCGCAACTCGAGCGCGGGGGCGCGCTCAACCTGTTCGGTGCTGCCATGTTTGGGGCCACTGCGTGGCGACCGGGGTGCCGCCTGAGACTCGTAGGCTGTGTTGGGGAGGATGGTGGCTCGGGATGCGGGGGGCTTGGGCAGCGGCATGGACGAAGTGGTTTGGACCGGTTAAGAGGCACAAAAACAAAAAAGCCGCACAGGCGACCGTGCGGCTCTTGGTGGGATGCGCGATGCGTTGATCTCGGGCATGCAAACCATTATGCACAACTGGCAAGGCTGTTGAGCGGGCCATGAAAATCGTTCGACCCAGACGTGACAAAGCCGGCACTGGGCCGACTTTGCGGTTGCTGCACGGGTTCCCCCGTGCGGTGAATCAGGCCGTGGCCTTCTTCATGTCCTTAACGGCCTTAAGCACTTCTTCCACATGGCCAGCCACCTTGATGCCGCGCCACTCGGCACGCAGCACCCCGGCGGTGTCGATCAGGAAGGTAGAGCGCTCGATGCCCTTGACCTTCTTGCCGTACATGATCTTGTTCTTGACCACACCAAACATGTGGCAGAGCTTTTCTTCGGTGTCGGCGATCAACTCGAAGGGCAGTTCCAGTGCCTGTTTGAACTTGTCGTGCGATGCCATGTTGTCGCGCGAGACGCCGAACACGACCGCACCGGCCTTGACGAAATCCTTGTGGTGATCACGGAACTGCATGGCTTCCGTGGTGCAACCCGGCGTGTTGTCCTTGGGGTAGAAATACAGCACCACCGCGCGACCGTGAAAGGCCTGGGGCGTGAACTTCACGCCACCCGTGGCCTGGGCTTCGATTTCAGGGAGCGATTTATTGAGGGCTGGCGTCATGAGGATCTGGTCTTCCGAGAGCGCCCCTGTGAGGCATCACCCGACATTATAGATTGAACAGCGCTCTTCACTTGTGGGGGGCCAGTGCGCTGCTTGGGTTCAGCAGCAAGGCGGCCACCACCTTGCGCCCCTCGTTCACCAGCACGTTGTAGGTGCGGCAGGCGGCGGCGGTGTCCATGGTGTCGATGCCGATGCGGCGCTCGATCAGTGCGCGGTACAGCGTTGGCGAGATGAACTGCTGACGCTCGCCGCTGCCGAAGATCACCAGTTCGGGCTGCATCGGCAGCAACTGTGCAAAGTGCGAGGCTTGCAGCGCGCTCACTCGCTCAACCGGCCAAGCCTGCACATCGCCTTGCCAGGGCACCAGCACGCTGGTGGTGTAAGGGGCCTGGTGCACCCAGAGCCTGCCGGCCTCCAGCCTGGAAATGACGTTCACGCCGTCCATCTGATCGGGTTGGAATTTCAATCGGCCTCCGTGCTGGCCTCGCGACTGCAACACAGGCGGGGCCCCGATGCTGTGATGCGAATGGGGAAACGGCGCATTTCACTGGACGCGCCTATGGTTAAATTATAGGTTTTTGCGGAGCAACAAATGCGCCGCGCGGCCGTACTTGCCACGCCCTGCGGCAAGCTACCCATCCACAGGAGACCAGGCTTTGAAGCTGATTGCCAAATCCAGCAAGCTCGCCAACGTTGGCTACGACATCCGTGGACCGGTGCTGGACAAGGCCCGCCAGATGGAGGAAGAGGGCCAGAAGATCATCAAGCTCAACATCGGCAACGTCGCCGCGTTCGGCCTGATGCCGCCCGACGAGATCGTGCAGGACATGATCCGCAACCTGCCCGACGCCGCCGGCTACACCGACTCCAAGGGCCTGTTCGCGCCGCGCAAGGCGGTGGTGCATTACTGCCAGGAGAAAAACATCCAGGGCGTGACCGTGGACGATGTCTACCTGGGCAACGGCGCGTCCGAGCTGATCGCCATGAGCATGAACGCGCTGCTCGACAGCGGCGACGAGGTGCTGATCCCCTCGCCCGACTACCCGCTCTACACCGCCGTGGTGTCACTCTCGGGTGGCACACCAGTGCACTACCACTGCGATGAAGGCAGTGGCTGGCTGCCCGACCTGGCCGACATGCGTGCCAGGGTCACGCCCCACACCAAGGCCATCGTCATCATCAACCCCAACAACCCCACGGGTGCGCTGTACCCGGACGAGGTGTTGAAGGGCATTGTCGAGATCGCGCGCCAGCACCAACTGATCATCTTTGCCGACGAGATCTACGACAAGACCCTGTACGACGGGGTCACCCACACCAGCATCGCGTCGTTGGCCGATGACGTGCTCTTCCTGACCTTCAACGGCCTGAGCAAGAACTACCGCTCCTGTGGCTACCGCGCTGGCTGGATGGTGGTGTCGGGCAACAAGAAGCGCGCCAAGGACTACATCGAAGGCCTCAACATGCTGGCCTCGATGCGCCTGTGCGCCAACACGCCGGGCCAGCTCGCTATCCAGACGGCGCTGGGCGGCTACCAGAGCATCAAGGACCTGGTGGCCCCTGGTGGCCGCCTGGCCCGCCAGCGCGACCTGGCCTACGAGCTGCTTACCCAGATTCCGGGCGTCAGCGTGGTCAAGCCCAAGGCGGCGCTGTACATGTTCCCCAGGCTCGACCCCAAGATGTACCCCATCGCCGACGACCAGCAGTTTGCCTACGACCTGCTGGCCGATGAAAGGGTGCTGATCGTGCAGGGTTCGGGCTTCAACTGGCCCACGACGGATCATTTCCGCATCGTCTTCCTGCCCAACACCGATGACCTCACCGAGGCCATCGGGCGCATTGCCCGATTCCTTGAGCATTACCGCAAGCGGCACGGCGCCTGAGCCTTTCCTTTTCGTTCCCTCCAGACAAGAGCATCTCCATGAAACCCATCCAGGTCGGCCTTCTTGGCATCGGTACCGTCGGCTCCGGCACCTTCAAGGTGCTGCAGCGCAACCAGCAGGAGATCCTGCGCCGTGCGGGCCGTGGCATCGAGATCACCATGGTGGCCGATCTCGACGTGGCACGGGCCCAGTCCATCGTTGGCGAGGGCGTGCAAGTGGTGGGCGACGCCCGTGCCGTCATCGCCAACCCCGAGATCGACATCGTGGTCGAGCTGATTGGTGGCTACGGCATCGCCAAGACCCTGGTGCTCGAAGCCATCGCCGCCGGTAAACACGTGGTCACCGCCAACAAGGCCTTGCTGGCCGTGCATGGCAGCGAGATCTTTGCCGCGGCCCGCGCCAAGGGCGTGGTGGTGGCCTTCGAGGCCGCCGTGGCCGGTGGCATCCCCATCATCAAGGCGCTGCGCGAAGGCCTCACCGCCAACCGCATCGAGTGGATCGCCGGCATCATCAACGGCACCACCAACTTCATCCTCAGCGAAATGCGCGACAAGGGGCTGGACTTCGATGTGGTGCTGAAGGAGGCCCAGCGCCTGGGCTACGCCGAGGCCGACCCGACCTTCGACATCGAAGGTGTGGATGCCGCCCACAAGGCCACCATCATGTCCGCCATCGCCTTCGGCGTGCCGGTGCAGTTCAGCAAGGCCTATGTCGAAGGCATCACCAAGCTCTCGGCCACCGACATCCGCTACGCCGAGCAACTGGGCTACCGCATCAAGCTCTTGGGCATCACCAAGAAGCGCATGGATGCCAATGGTGTCAGCGGCATCGAGCTGCGAGTGCACCCCACGCTGATCCCGGCCAAGCGCCTGATCTCGTCGGTGGAAGGCGCGATGAACGCCGTGGTGGTGCAGGGCGACGCGGTGGGCACTACCATGTACTACGGCAAGGGGGCGGGCAGCGAGCCCACCGCCAGCGCCGTGGTGGCCGACCTGGTGGACATCACCCGCCTGGCCACGGCCGACCCCGACCACCGCGTGCCCCACCTGGCCTTCCAGCCCGATTCGCTGGCCGACACGCCCATCCTGGGCATCGAGCTGGTGCAGACCGCCTTCTACCTGCGCCTGCGCGTGGCCGATGAGGCGGGCGTGCTGTCCAGCATCACCACCATCCTGGCCGACAACAACATCTCGATCGACGCGGTGCTGCAGCGGGAGTCGGCCGAGGGCGAGAAGCAGACCGACCTGATCATCCTGACCCACGACACCATCGAAGGCCGCATGCGCACCGCGCTGGCCAAGATGCAGTCGCTGGCCACGGTGCTGGCCCCCATCGTCAGCATCCGCAAGGAAGAGCTCGCCTGAGCCCGCACGCATGAAGTACATCAGCACCCGCGGCGACCAGACCGAACGCCGTTTCTGCGAGATCCTGCTCGAAGGTCTGGCGCCCGATGGCGGCCTTTACCTGCCCGTGGCCTACCCGAAGGTGGACGACGCCACGCTCACGCGCTGGCGCAGCCTGTCGTACGCCGACCTAGCGTTCGAGATCCTGTCGCTGTTCATCGATGACATCCCAGCGGCCGACCTGAAGGCCCTGGTGGCCAAGACCTACACAAAGGCGGTGTTTGGCACCGAGGCCATCGTGCCGGTGCGCAAGCTGGGTGATTCAGGCCTGCTGATCGAAGCCCTGTCCAATGGCCCCACGCTGGCCTTCAAGGACATGGCCATGCAGTTGCTGGGCAATCTGTTCGAGTACGAGCTGGCCCGCCGCGGTGAAGAGCTCAACATCCTGGGCGCCACCAGCGGCGACACCGGCAGCGCGGCCGAGTACGCCATGCGCGGCAAGCAGGGCGTGCGCGTGTTCATGCTCAGCCCGCATGGCCGCATGAGCCCCTTCCAGCAGGCGCAGATGTTCAGCCTGCAAGACGCCAACATCCACAACATCGCCGTGGAAGGCGTGTTCGACGACGCGCAGGACATCGTCAAGGCCGTCTCGAACGACCTGGCCTTCAAGCGCCAGTACAGGATAGGCACTGTCAACTCCATCAACTGGGCGCGTCTGCTGGCCCAGGTGGTGTACTACTTCGCCGGCTACTTCCAGGTCACCAAGACCAACACCGAGCAGGTGAGCTTCACCGTGCCTTCGGGCAACTTTGGCAACGTCTGCGCCGGCCACGTGGCCCGCATGATGGGCCTGCCGGTGAAGCACCTGGTGGTGGCCACCAACGAGAACGACGTGCTCGATGAGTTCTTCCGCACCGGCACCTACCGCGTGCGCAAGGGGGCCGAGACCCACGAGACCAGCAGCCCGTCGATGGACATTTCCAAGGCCTCGAACTTCGAACGCTTCGTGTTTGACCTGCTGGGCCGCGACGGCGCGCACTGCAAGGCCTTGTTTGGCGCTGCACTTGATCAGAAGGGCGCCTTCACGATCACGGCCGAAGAGTTCGCCCGCATCGCCGGCTTTGGTTTCCAGAGCGGCAAGAGCACCCACGCTGACCGCCTGGCCACCATCCGCGCCACCTTCGAGCGCCACGCCACCATGATTGACACCCACACCGCCGATGGCGTGAAGGTGGCGGCCGAGCGCGTGGAAGCCGGCGTGCCGATGATCGTGCTCGAAACCGCGCTGCCGGCCAAGTTTGCCGACACCATCCGCGAGGCTCTGGGCCCCATGGGTGGTGACGCCGAGCGTCCCGCCGCGCTGAACGGCATCGAGGCGCTGCCCAAGCGCTTCACCGTGATGAAGCCCGACACCGCGGCGGTGAAGGCCTTCATCGAACAGCATTGCCAATGACGGGGAAAGGGGAGGGCGTGCCCATGAACGCCCCGGCCAAGGCCCCCATGATGTCGCTGGACGAGGCGCTGGCGACGCTGATCGCGGCCACCCAGGGCCACCGCATCCTTGAGACGGAAACGCTCAGCACCTTCGCGGCGCTGGGCCGCATCCTGGCGCAGGACGTGGTCTCGGCGGTCGATGTGCCGCCGGCCGACAACACCTCGATGGACGGCTACGCCATGCGCGCGGCCGACGTGCCCGCACCCGGCACCGTGCTGCCGGTGAGCCAGCGCATTCCCGCCGGCAGCGTGGGTCAGCCCCTGCAGCCCGGCACTGCGGCGCGCATCTTCACCGGTGCCCAGGTGCCCCCGGGTGCCGACGCGGTGGTGATGCAGGAGGTCTGCGAGGCCATGGCTGGTGATGTGGTCGGCCTGTCGGCCGAGGGCCTGGGCCAGGTGCGCGTGAACACGCCGCCCGCTGCCGGCCAATGGGTGCGCCGCCGTGGCGAGGACGTGTTCAGCGGCTCAGTCGTGCTGGCCGCAGGTGCCCGCCTCACGCCTCAGGCCCTGGGTCTGGCCGCTACCGTGGGCGCAGCCACACTGAGCCTGGTGCGCCGCCCGCGCGTGGCGCTGTTTTCCACCGGCGACGAACTGGTGATGCCCGGCGAGCCGCTGCCGCCCGGCGCCATCTACAACTCCAACCGCTTCACCTTGCGGGGCCTGCTGGAAGCGGCGGGCTGCACCGTGAGCGACCTGGGCATCGTGCCGGATCGCCTCGACGCCACCCGCGCTGCGCTCAGGGCTGCGGCCGAAGGCAGCGACCTGATCCTCACCTCGGGCGGTGTCTCGGTGGGCGAGGAAGACCATCTTCGCCCGGCCGCCCAGGCCGAGGGCCGCATCGCCCTGTGGCAGATGGCCACCAAGCCGGGTCGCCCGCTGGCCTTTGGCGCCATCCGCCGTGCCGACGCCAGCGAGGCGCTGCTGCTGGGCCTGCCGGGCAACCCCGTGTCCAGCTACATCACCTTCTTGCTGGTGGTGGCGCCGGTGCTGCGCGCCATGCAGGGCGTGCCGCTCACTGCGGCCGATGCCTTGCCGGCGGCGCTGCACTTGCAGGCCGGCTTCGACTGGCCCAAACCCGACAAGCGGCGCGAGTTCCTGCGCGTGCGTCTGGGCACCGATGGCCGGCTGGAACTGTTCCCCAACCAAAGCTCCGGGGTACTGACCTCGGCGGTGTGGGCAGACGGATTGCTCGACAATCCCGCCGGACAGGTCATCGCCCGCGGCGACACGGTGCGCTTTCTGCCGCTGCAGGCCCTGATCAGCGCCTGAGACCCAGCACCCCACCATGCACGTTCAACTCCGTTTCTTTGCTTCCCTGCGCGAGGCTCTGGGCGCCGCCGGCGAGCTGACCCTGCCCGAGGGCGCCACCGTGGGACAGGCCCGCGACGCCCTCATCGCCAGGGGGGGGCCGTTTGACGCCGCGCTGGCCCGGGGCCGCGCCCTGCGCGCGGCGCTGAACCAGACGCTGTGCGACGAGGCGGCGGTGCTGAAGGCCGGTGATGAGCTGGCCTTCTTTCCGCCCGTCACCGGGGGCTGAGATGACCAATTCCCGCGTCAGCATCCAGACCGTCGATTTCGACCTGGGCACCGAGGCGGCCGCCCTGCGTGCCGCCGATGCCGGCGTGGGCGCGGTGGTGGCCTTTGTGGGCACGGTGCGAGATCGCAGCGACGGCGCCGGCGTGAGCCAGATGGAACTGGAGCACTACCCCGGCATGACCGAGGGTGCCATCGAGGCCATGATCGACCAGGCCCTGGCCCGGTTTGACATCCGCGCCGCGCGCGTCATCCACCGCGTGGGCCCGTTGCAGCCCAGTGACCAGATCGTGCTGGTGCTGGTTACTTCGGCGCACCGGGGCGAGGCCTTCCAGGCTTGTGAATTCCTGATGGACTACCTCAAGACCCAGGCGCCGTTCTGGAAGAAGGAAACCACACCCGAAGGCGCGCGTTGGGTGGACGCCCGCGTCAGCGACGACGCGGCCCTGGCCCGCTGGGGCATAGTGGCCGCCAACGCCGGGACGGGGGGCGCCGGGTGACGAATTTGCTGTTCCCTGGCCTGATGGCCGTGGGCCTGGGCGGGGCACTGGGCTCGATGGCCCGCTGGTTGTGCACGCTGTGGCTCAACCCGCTGGGTTTGCCGTTCGTGGCGGGCACGCTGGCCGTCAACTGCGTGGGCGGCCTGCTGATCGGCGCCTCGCTGGTGTGGTTCGAGCGTTTCCCCAACGATGTGCTGCGCCTGGCCCTGGTCACCGGCGGCCTGGGCGGGCTCACCACCTTCTCGGCCTTCTCGGCCGAATCGCTGATGCTGCTGGTGCGCGGCCAGTTCCCGCTGGCCGTGGCCCACACCCTGGCCCATGTGCTGGGCGGCCTGGGCTTTGCGGCCCTGGGCTGGTGGCTCGCCCGCCAGGTGCTGGCCGGATGAACACCAGTTTCGAGTCCAAGGACTTGCGCGCGGCGCTGGGCCGCTTCGCCACCGGCGTCACCATCGTCACCTGTGTCGATGCTGCTGGCCAGCCAGTGGGCCTGACGGCCAACTCCTTCAACGCCCTGTCGCTGGAGCCGCCGCTGGTGCTGTGGTCACTGCGAGGCGCCAGCCCGAACCTGGTGGCCTTCGTGGCGGCCAGCCACTTCACGGTGAACGTGCTGGCCGAGTCGCAGATCGACCTGTCGCGCCGCTTTGCCAGCCCCGTGCACGACCGCTTTGCCGGCGCCGACTGGCAGCCAGGCCTGGGTGGCGCGCCGGTGCTGAGTGGCTGTGCGGCAGTGTTCCAGTGCGCGTCCGACAAGCACCTGCCCATGGGCGATCACATGCTCTTCATCGGCCGGGTGCTGGCGGTGGCCGATGCGGCGCTGCCGCCGCTGGTGTTCCAGGCCGGCCACTACCACCAGTTGGGGCGCACCCTCTGATTTGCGGGGCTGGTTTGCGCCGAAGCAAGCCGGGCTGAACCCGTGGGCTTGAAAACAGGGCCGCGTGCCTCACCTCAGCAGCAATCGGAGGTATCCCATGCGACTCGACAAGCTCACCACGGCGTTCCAGCAAGCCCTGGCCGAGGCCCAAAGCCTGGCCGTGGCCCGCGACAACCCCTACATCGAGCCGGCCCACGTGTTGGCGGCCATGCTGGCGCAGCCGGATGGCCCCAAGGCCCTGCTGGACCGGGCCGGCGCCAACACCGCAGCCCTGAAGACGGCCATGGACACGGCCATCAACGCCCTGCCCAGCGTGCAAGGTGGTGGCCAGACCCAGGCTGGGCGCGACTTGGCACAGCTGCTGCAGGTGGCCGACAAGGAGTCGACCAAGCGCGGTGACCAGTTCATCGCCAGCGAGATGTTCCTGCTGGCCCTGGCCGACGCCAAGAACGACGTCGGCGGCGTGGTGCGCGGCCACGGCCTCACCCGCAAGGCACTGGAAGCGGCCATCACGGCCGTGCGAGGTGGCCAGACGGTGGACTCGGCCGAGGCCGAAGGCCAGCGCGAGGCGCTGAAGAAGTACACCCTCGACCTGACCGAGCGCGCCCGCCAGGGCAAGCTCGATCCGGTGATCGGCCGCGACGACGAGATCCGCCGCGCCATCCAGGTGCTGCAGCGCCGCACCAAGAACAACCCGGTGCTGATCGGCGAGCCTGGCGTGGGCAAGACCGCCATCGTCGAGGGCCTGGCCCAGCGCATCGTCAACGGCGAGGTGCCCGACACCCTCAAGGACAAGCGCGTGCTGGTGCTGGACATGGCAGGCCTGCTGGCGGGCGCCAAGTTCCGCGGCGAATTTGAAGAGCGCCTGAAGGCCGTGCTCAAGGAAGTGAGCCAGGACGAGGGCCGCATCATCCTCTTCATCGACGAGTTGCACACCATGGTGGGCGCCGGCAAGGCCGAGGGCGCGATGGACGCCGGCAACATGCTCAAGCCCGCGTTGGCGCGTGGCGAGCTGCATTGCATCGGCGCCACCACGCTGGACGAGTACCGCAAGTACGTGGAGAAGGACGCCGCGCTGGAGCGCCGCTTCCAGAAGGTGCTGGTGGCCGAACCCAGCGTGGAGGCCACCATCGCCATCCTGCGCGGCTTGCAGGAGAAATACGAGGTGCACCACGGCGTGGAGATCACCGACCCGGCCATCGTGGCTGCGGCCGAGCTGAGCCACCGCTACATCACCGACCGCTTCCTGCCCGACAAGGCGATTGACCTGATCGACGAGGCGGCGGCCAAGATCAAGATCGAGATCGACTCCAAGCCCGAGGTGATGGACAAGCTCGACCGCCGCATCATCCAGCTCAAGATCGAGCGCGAGGCCGTCAAGCGCGAGAAGGACGAAGCCTCGCAAAAGCGCCTGGGCCTGATCGAGGACGAGATCGTCAAGCTTGAGCGCGAAGCGGCCGACCTCGATGAAATCTGGAAGGCCGAAAAGGCCGCAGCCCAGGGCAGCGCCCAGGTGAAGGAAGAGATCGAGGGCATGCGCTTCAAGATCGAAGAGTTGAAGCGCAAGGGCAAGCTCGACCAGGTGGCCGAGCTGCAATACGGCAAGCTGCCCGAGCTGGAGAAGAAGCTCAAGGAAGCCCAGGCCAAGGAAGCCGGCAAGAAGGCTGGCGCCAAGGACGGCAAGGGTGGCCCGCAACTGCTGCGCACCCTGGTGGGCGCCGAGGAAATTGCCGAGGTGGTGAGCCGCGCCACCGGCATCCCCGTGAGCAAGCTGATGCAGGGCGAACGCGACAAGTTGCTGAAGATGGAAGCCAAGCTGCACGAGCGCGTGGTGGGGCAGGACGAAGCCATCGTGGCCGTGGCCGACGCCATCCGCCGCTCGCGTGCCGGCCTGTCCGATCCGAACCGGCCGCTGGGCAGCTTTTTGTTCCTGGGCCCCACCGGCGTGGGCAAGACCGAGCTGTGCAAGGCGCTGGCGGGCTTCCTGTTCGACAGCGAAGAGCAGATGATTCGCGTCGACATGAGCGAGTACATGGAGAAGCACTCGGTCAGCCGCCTCATCGGTGCGCCCCCGGGTTATGTGGGCTATGACGAAGGCGGTGCCCTCACCGAGGCCATCCGTCGCAAGCCCTACAGCGTGCTGCTGCTCGACGAAGTGGAGAAGGCCCACCCCGATGTGTTCAACGTGCTGCTGCAGGTGCTGGACGATGGCCGCCTGACCGATGGCCAGGGCCGCACCGTGGACTTCAAGAACACCGTGATCGTGATGACCAGCAACCTGGGTTCGCACATGATCATGCAGATGGCCGGGCAGAGCAGCGAGCTGATCCGCGAAGCGGTGTGGACCGAGGTGAAGGCGCATTTCCGGCCCGAGTTCCTGAATCGCATCGACGAGACGGTGGTCTTCCATGCGCTGGACCAGTCCAACATCCAGTCCATCGCCAAGATCCAGCTCAAGATCCTGGAGGCGCGCATCGCCAAGATGGACATGGGTCTGGACGTGGCGCCCGAGGCACTAGCCGAGATCGCCAAGGTGGGCTTCGACCCGGTGTTTGGTGCCCGCCCACTCAAGCGCGCCATTCAGCAGCGCATCGAGAACCCGGTGGCCAAGCTCATCCTCGAAGGCCGCTTCGGCCCCAAGGATGTGATCCCGGTGACGTGGAAGGACGGCGAGTTCAGCTTCGGGCGCACGGTGCATTGAGAGGCTGTTGATGGCGCATAGCCGTCATTCCCGCGAAGGCGGGAATCCAGGCGTTCGCGTTGATACGTGGGTGGTTGGCAAAGGTCTGGGCGGGCAGGCCGCGGCGCTCAAAAGTAGCGGTCGGCTTCGCCGACTGCGCTGCGGTGCTCGGGCATGTGCCGCGCCGCATAACTCGCTACTCTCGCATTCGCTCGTTGCGCTCGGACAGACGCGGCGAGCCAGTGGGCTTGATCGCGCTGTCGCGCGGGTGAGTCAAGCGCGCTCGCGCGCGCCGCCACATGCCCTGCGCGCCTCGCCGCTCCTCATTCGCGCCGCAGCCTGCCCGCCCAGCCCTTTGCTGATGCTGTGGTGGTGTCTTGGCTTGCTCCGAATGCAAACACGGGTTGTTGAGCGACAGGCGACAAGCCGGGGCTGGCGATTTCTGGGGCGCTGAAGCGCGCAGCGTTCGGGGCGGCATGCGCAGCACGCTTTCACAACATGCTTACCGCATCATGTCTGAGCGAAACGAGCGCAGCGAGAGCAGTGAGTTATGCGGCACGCCCCGAACGTGAGCACTGCAAGGCAGTCGGCGAAGCCGACCGCCACAGCATGAGCCAGCCCCGGCTTGCCCCCTGGCGCGGCCACACCCAACGTCAAGAGTCAGGCGAGCTGATCGCAGATCTCAACGACAGCAACGCGCCGCAGGCCGTCGGCTGGCATTGGGCTTCGGCCGCGCCCGACGCCTAGAATGCGCCGGATGTTGATGACACCGTGGTGACCACGGACAAAGACCACCATGTCCCAGGCTCAGGCCCAGCAGGCCACCCGTGAGAACTCAATCGGCGCTGCGGCGCTGCCCGTGGTGGTGGTGGGGGCCGGTCTGGCGGGCCTCACCGTGGCGCTACACCTGGCGGGTCAAGGCCAGCAGGTGACTGTGCTGGCCAAGCGCACGCTGGGCGAGGGCGCCACCGCCTGGGCCCAGGGCGGCATCGTGGGCGTGCTGGGCTCGGACGACAGCGTCGAATCGCATGTTCGCGACACCCAAGATGCTGGCGCCGGTCTGGTGGACGAACACACCGCCCGCTTCATTGCCACCAATAGCGCCGAGGCCGTGGGCTGGCTCGTGGCTCAAGGCGTACCGTTCTCGCCCGACCCTGCTGGCCCACTGGGCCTGCACCTCACCCGCGAAGGCGGCCATGCGGTGCGCCGCATCGCCCATGCCGCAGATGCCACCGGCCGCGCCATCCACGAGGCCCTGCTGGCCCAGGCCAAGGCCAACGCCAACGTGACCCTGCTGGAAAAGTGGATCGCGGTGGACCTGATCACCAACCGACACGTGGCGCCCGACGATCCTGAGGCCACACCGCATTGCCATGGTGTCTACGCCCTCAACATCGTCAGCCAGAAGGTCGAGGCCCTGCCGGCCAGCGCCGTGGTGCTGGCCACCGGCGGCGTGGGCAAGGTCTACCGTTACACCACCAACCCCGACACGGCCACTGGTGACGGTATCGCCATGGCCTGGCGCGCCGGTTGTCGCGCGGCAAACATGGAGTTCATTCAGTTCCACCCCACCTGCCTGTACCACCCGCAGGAGCGCAGCTTCCTGATCACCGAAGCGCTGCGTGGCGAGGGCGGCCTGCTCAAGCTGCCCAACGGGCAGAACTGCGCGCCTTGGGGCACGCGCTTCATGCCCGAGCACGACGAGCGTGCCGAGTTGGCACCACGCGACATCGTGGCCCGCGCCATCGACTTCGAGATGAAGAAGCACGGCGTTGACCACGTGTGGCTGGACGCCACGCACCTGGGCGAGACCTTTCTGCGCGAGCACTTTCCCACCGTCTTCGCGCGCTGCCTGGATCTTGGCATCGACATTTCCAAGCAGCCCATCCCCGTGGTGCCGGCCGCACACTACACCTGCGGCGGCGTGGTGACCGACCTGCAAGGCCGCACCGACCTGGGCGGCCTCTACGCTGTGGGCGAGGCCACCTACACAGGCCTGCACGGCGCCAACCGCCTGGCCAGCAACTCGCTGCTGGAGTGTGTGGTCATCGGCAAGACCTGTGCCGACGCCATCCTTGAAACGCCTGCGCCCGAACCCACCCAGGTGCCCGCCTGGGACGAGAGCCTGGTGGAGAACGCCGACGAGCAGGTGGTGATCTCGCACAACTGGGACGAGTTGCGCCTGCTGATGTGGAACTACGTGGGCATCGTGCGCACCACCAAGCGGCTGGAGCGGGCGCTGCACCGCATCAAGCTGCTCAAAGCCGAGATCGACGACTACTACCGCAACTTCAAGGTCAACCGCGACCTGCTGGAACTGCGCAACCTGGTGGTGTGTGCCGAGCTGATCGTGCGCTCGGCGCTGATGCGCCACGAGAGCCGGGGCTTGCATTTCAGCCGCGATTTTCCGCAGACCCTGCCGGTGAGCTTTCCCACGGTGCTCACGCGCAAGGCGCGCAGCCGCAAGAGCAAGCGAGCCTAGTGCGATGAGCCACGGCGACCGCCTGCCACTGGCTGAAGTGCTGGACTTGATGGTCGTTGGGCAGCCGCTGCCATTTCATGTGCTTGACCCGCAAGAGCGCCGGTTGCTCGCTGAGGGCAATGTGGTGCTGAGCGACACCCAGCTGGAGATGCTGGTTGCCCGCGGTGCCTGGGTGCACTCGGAAGCGGCGGCGGCCATCCGCCGCTTCCGCGCATCCGCCGTGCCGGGCGGTGCAGCCCCCGGGGCCAATCGGGCGCACACACTGTTTGACCATTGGGAGCACATGGTCTGGGATCTGGACTCGGTGCTGCGCAAGGTGCTCGCGGGCAAGCCCGCTGCGCAGTTTCTGGATGACCTGGCCGCCGATTTGCTGAAGCTAGTGGCGCGTGATCTGGACGTGGCCCTGTTCGTCACCATCCGCCAGACGGAAGTGCGCTATGCGCTCTATGCGCTGCAGCACGCCCTGCATTCGGCAACGGTGCTGACGGTGCTGACCCAGCAGCTGGGCTGGCCTGCCGAGCAGGTCAAGCGCTTGGTGCTGGCTGCCCTGACCATGAACGTCTCCACGTTGGAATTGCAAGCGGTGATGGCCCAACAGACCGACCCACCCACCACGCGCCAGCGCGACCAAATTCGCGCCCATCCGTATGAATCAGAGCGCTTGCTGCGCTTGGCTGGCGTGAGCGACGACGACTGGCTGGCCGCCGTGCGCGACCACCACGAGCGGCCCGACGGCACCGGCTACCCGCGCGGCCTGACGCAGGTGGGTGATCTGGCCCATGCGCTGCGCCTGGGCGACGTCTTCACCGCCAAGATCAGCCCGCGCGCCATCCGCCAGGCCATGCCCATCCAGGTGGCAGCCAAGCAGTTGTTCCAGGAAGAGAAGGGCGGGCCGTTGGCGGTGGGCCTCATCAAGGCCCTGGGCCTGTACCCACCGGGTGAGCTGGTGCAACTCAAGAGTGGCGAGATCGCTGTGGTGACGCACCGTGGCCTCAACGCCACCACGCCCAGGGTGGCCTGCATCACCAACCGGGTGGGCAAGGCGGTGGCGTCCACCGAGCCCCGCGACACCGGCAAGCCCGAGTTCGCCATCGTGGCCGCCTTGGCCGAGTTCGAACGCAAGGGCTTGCCGCGCATCCCGCCTGAACGGGTCTATGGCCTGATCAACGACATCTGAGCACGTTCAGGTGCGTGCGCGCATGGCATTGCGCGCCTGCACGAAGCTGAGCGCAAATTCCACCGCTTCCTTCACCGACCGTTCTGAGTCGTTGCGTTCGCGCTCGGTCTGGAAAAAGGCCAGGTCCACATCGTGGCGGATATAGCGCGGTGGCAAGCGGTTCAGCGCCACGCAGGCCATGTCGGCCAGCACGTCGTCGGCACCCTTGAGGTGGGGGAAGGCCTGGGCCTGGTCGAGCACCTCGTTGAAGACGGCGCGCTCGTAGAAATTGTGGATCGAGGTGATGTCCATCGCGTGAGTGTGCGGGGCACATGGGGGCGGTGGCGGCAGAAAAGCAGGCCAAGTGACCGCCAGTTCGAGCGATGGCCGGCACAGGCTCAGGCCTGTAGAGAATCCAGCACGCGCATCGAGTAGTCCACCGCCGTCACGTCCTTGGTGAGCTTGCCAACGGAGATGCGGTCCACACCGGTGGCGGCTATGTTGCGCAGCGCTTCGTAGGTGATGCCGCCCGAGGCTTCGAGCAGCGCGCGGCCCTGACGGACGCCTTGATTGAGGGCTACCGCCTCGCGCATCTGGGCGAGGTTGAAGTTGTCCAGCAGCACACTGGTGGCGCCGGCGGCCAGGGCCTCTAGCAACTGGGCGAGGCTCTCGACCTCGATCTGGATCTCCACGCCGGCGTTCAGGTCGGCTGCGCGCCGCAGCACAGGGGCTATGCCGCCAGCGGCGGTGATGTGGTTCTCTTTGATCAGGATGCCGTGCCACAGCGCCAGGCGCTGGTTGCTGCCGCCGCCCACGCGTACCGCGTATTTCTGGGCCTGGCGCAGGCCAGGCACGGTTTTGCGCGTATCGAGCACCACGCAGCCGCGCGGGTTGGGCGAGGCGCCGGCGATGGCGTCGGCATGGGCGCGGGTGAGGGTGGCGGTGCCCGAGAGCAGTTGCAGGAAGTTCAGCGCAGGGCGCTCTGCCGAGAGCAGGGCGCGGGCGTCGGCGGCTATCTCGCACACCGGCGTGTCGGCCGTCATGCGTGCGCCTTCGGCATAGTGCCATTGCACTTTGGCGGCTGGGTCCAACGCCAGCATGCAGGCGTTGAACCAATCGCAGCCGCACAGCACGGCGTTCTCGCGCACCCGCACGCGGGCCTGTACGCGGCGGCCGGCGGGCACCAGCAGGCTGGTCCAGTCGGCCTGGCCTATGTCTTCGAACAGCGCGTCGCGCACATTGCGGGCGCGGGCTTCTTCCAGGGTTTCGTTGTGGTCGAACATCTCGGTCTTTGTTCAGGCGGCGCCGATGCTGCGCACCATGCCTTGCACCTTGGGCGCGAGGGCGGCAGGGTTGGCGGCCACGTAGGCCAGCATGCGGTCTATACAGCGCACGGCGTCCTTGCCCACCGCTGGGTTGACGGTGATTTCGCCCTGGCCATTTTCAAGGCAGGCTATGACACCTTGCAGGCCATTCATGGCCATCCAGGGGCAGTGCGCGCAGCTCTTGCAGGTGGCGCTGTTGCCAGCGGTGGGCGCTTCGAACAGTGTCTTGCCCGGCGCCAACTGGCGCATGCGGTGCATGATGAGGTTGTCGGTGGCAACGATGTATTCCTGCGCCTTGCCATCGATCACCGCCTTGAGCATCTGCGAGGTCGAGCCCACCACGTCGGCCAACTTCACCACGGCTTCGGGCGATTCGGGGTGCACCAGCACCATGGCGTTCGGGTGCCGGGCCTTGAGCAGTTCCAGCTCCACGCCCTTGAACTCGTTGTGCACGATGCAGTCGCCGTTCCAAAGCAGCATGTCAGCGCCGGTTTCGCGCTGGATGTAGGCCCCCAAGTGGCGGTCGGGCGCCCACAGCACTTTCTGGCCCTGATCCTTCAAATGCTTGACGATGGCCAGCGCACAGGAACTGGTGACCATCCAGTCGGCACGCGCCTTCACCGCCGCGCTGGTGTTGGCGTACACCACCACCTGGCGGTCGGGGTGGGCGTCGCAAAAGGCGGCGAAGTCATCGGAAGGGCAGCCCAGATCGAGCGAGCAGGTGGCGTCCAGGTCGGGCATCAGCACGGTTTGTCGGGCGACAGGATCTTGGCCGATTCGCCCATGAAGCGCACGCCTGCCACCACCAAGGTCTGGCTGGCGTGGTCGCGGCCAAAGCGGGCCATCTCCAGCGAATCGGCCACCATGCCACCGGTTTCCAGTGCCAGGTCTTGCAGATCGCCGTCCACGTAGTAGTGGGCCACCAGCACCGCGCCCTTGACCTTGAGCAGTGCGGCGGCGCGGGCTTTCAGGTCTTGGCGCTGAGTGGGCGTGAGGGTAGGGGGCACCTTGGCCCAGGCGTTGGCGGTGCAACTGGCGCCGGTGGCGTCCTGGCGCGTGTATTCAAAGGTGGCTTCGGTCATGGCGCAGCGCAAGCGCGTGAGGTGGGGGCGGCTGAATGTTAGCCGAGCCCTCACACCGCACCGCGAGCGGTGCTACTGGGCGCCAGTGGTATTGGGCAGTGCTGCTGGCCGGTGCTACTGGCCAGTCGAACTCGGGGTTGACGTTGGGGCTGCATCCACACCGGCCCAGGCCTCCAGCACCGCGGCTGTCATGTCGCCAGGGCTGGCACGATGCGTGGCGCCACCGGGTTGAGTGAAGAAGCGCAGCCTTCGCCCCCACTGGGTTGCGCCGGCGGCGCCACGCAGTTGCTCCTGGGCCGCGTAGCGCACAAACAGCAACCAGCGGGGCCCCTGCGTCCCCAGCTTTTGGGCCACAAACTGCGCGGCGCGGATCCAGGCGCTCGCTTCGTGCGGAGGCAGGTCACCTAGCAGCATGGCCACGTGGTCTGTGTGAAGAAACAGCTTCTCTACACTGGGCGAACAGGTCAGAAAGTGCTGTTGCCGGCACTCCAACGAGCGCAGCACCTTGGGCCGGCCAGGCACCTGGGGCATTTCAAGTTCATGCACTGTGGCCAGGTTGCGGACGCCCACGGGCGACATCACGCGAACCCGCGATTCGTCACCCTCGGTTTGATCAAGCAGACGCTTCATCATGGCCGGCGCCCAGCGCGTCTCAGGGTCGATCAGCAGCAGGCTCTGGCGCGTGTCGCGGTCGCATTGCCAGTAGTTGTCAAGCGCCCTGGCCACCGCTGGCGTATCCACCAACTCCAGCGTGGGCTGCGCACGCGGTGCGGGGGCCAGCCACGGCTGTTGCTCGTGGGTGTGCCAGGGCACGTACTGGGCGTCCAGTTCGGTGGAGGTTCGCAGGGGCAGGTTCATGGGTTTGGAGCTTAGGCATGGGGCGTTGCAGGGCCATCTCCGAATGTGACGAAGTTCACGGACTGCGGCGGCTACCATGCAGCCCTTTGACCGCATCTCTCACGCCCGGGCCACATGACCGAAACCACGCATTGGCGCCATGACGCCACCACCATAGCCATGGTGGGGTTGGCGCACGGAACCTCACACTTTTTTCACCTGCTGTTGACGCCGCTGTTCCCACTGTTCATCCGCGATTTCGGCTTGAGCTATTCGGAGTTGGGTCTGCTGGTGTCGGTGTTTTTCATCATTTCGGGGGTGGGCCAGGCCCTGGCCGGCTTTGTGGTGGATCGCTTTGGCGCCCGGCCGGTGTTGATGCTGGCCATGTGCAGTTTCGCTGCCGCCGGGTTGGCATCGGCACTGGCCACCAGTTACCCGGGGTTGATGCTGGCCGCCGCGCTGGCGGGCTTGGGCAACGCACCGTTCCACCCGGCCGACTTCACCATCCTCAACAAGCGTGTCTCGGCCAACCGCCTGGGCCATGCCTTCTCGGTGCATGGCATCACCGGCAACCTGGGCTGGGCGGCGGCGCCGGTGTTTCTGACCGGCATCACCGCCTGGAGCGGCAACTGGCGCCTGGCCGAGGCGGCAGCCGGCGCCTGGGCACTGGTGGTGCTGGGCCTGCTGTGGTGGCACCGCGAAGCTATCAATGACCGGGCCGACACGAGCGTGTCGCCGCGTGCGGCAGCCCAGCCGGCAGTGGCGGTAGAGCACCCCATGGCCTTCTTGCGCTTGCCGTCGGTTTGGCTGTGTTTCTCGTTCTTCTTCTGGACCACCTGCGCGCTCAGCGCCATCCAGGGCTTTGCCAGCCCGGCGCTGCACGAACTCTACGGTTTGAAGTTGGAGTGGACGTCATTCATCGTCACCGGTTTCATGCTCTGTGGCGCCGTTGGCATGGTGCTGGGCGGCTTTCTGGTGGGGCGCACTGAGCGGCTGGAAAAGCTCATTGCCGCCTGCCTGCTGGGCTCGGCCGCCGTGCTGGCCCTGGTGGGCACAGGCTTGTTGCCGGCCGCCGCAGCCCTGGTGGTGGCGTCGATGGCGGGCTTTGGCACCGGTCTGGCTGGCCCATCGCGGGACATGCTGATCAAGCGCGCCGCACCACCGGGAGCCACAGGGCGTGTCTACGGCACGGTGTACTCGGGCCTGGACATCGGCTTTGCGCTCGCAGCGCCGTTGTTTGGCGCGCTGATGGACCACCACCGGCCCGGCGCTGTCTTCTACGGCTCGGCCTTGGCACTGCTGGCGGGCGTGGTGTCGGCCAGCCTGGTGGGCGCCAATGTGGCGCGGCGTCGTGCGCAGGCCAACGCCGCCGTCGCCTGAGGGCGTGGCGTTCAGCTTCGGGCGCGCACCAGCAGCACCACGCCGGCCAGCACCACACCCACGGCCATCCATTCGAAACGCGTCACCACCTCGCCGGCCAGGGCCACGCCCAGCAGCATGGCGATCACCGGGTTGACAAAGGTGTAGCTCGACGCAAGCCCCGCCGGGGCTTGCGAGAGCAACACCATGTAGGCGTTGAAAGCGATCAGCGAGCCGAACACCACCAGGTAGGCCCAAGCCAGCAAAGCGTCGGCGCGGGGAGGCCAGGCAAGCTGCTCGCCGGTCAGGGCTGCGAGCAGCAACAGCACCAGGCCACCACAGATCATCTCGCTGGCGAAGCCCATGGCCCCAGGCGCAAGCGGCAGGCGGCGCTGGCTCAGCACGCTGCCCACTGACCAGGTGATGCAGGCCGTGGCAATGGCCACCAGGCCGCCCGGTGAGGCCTGGAAGCCCGCGCCCTGCGTGAGCATCAGAACGCCAACCAGGCCCACCACGATGCCGGCCAGTTCCGGGCGGCCGGGCCGTATGCCTTCGAGCAGGTTCACCAGTGCAATCATCATGGGCACAACGGCGATGAAGGCCACCACCAGGCCCGAGCCCACGGTTTGCTCGGCCACTGCCGTGCCCCCCATGCCGCCTGCCAGCATCAGTGTGCCCACCACCAGCGCGTTGCGCCAGGCGCGTGCGTCTGGCAGGGGCGCGCCACGCCAGCGCATCCACACCAACAGCAACAGGCCTGCCATCACGAAACGCGTGCCCATTTGCACGAACGGCGGAAAGCTCAGCAACGCGAACTTGATGGCCAGATAGGTGGAGCCCCAGACCAGCCAGGTGGCCGCCAGGCAGGCGAGGATCAATGGCGAGAAATGGAAGCGCGGCGCCGGGCTCGCTGTCAAGACAGAAGACATGCAGACATGGTACCCAGGGCCTGACGCGAGGGGGCCGTGCTACGCTTTTATCGCCCCAAGGCCACCCATTGGGTGCCATCCATGTTTGCAACCTTGCTTGACCGAGCGACACCATGCCCAGTGCCACCAACTTTTCCACCTGCGACCTTTGCGACGAGCACAAGAGCGTTTCCGACGGCAGCTTTCGCGTGCTGCCGCCCTTGTTCACCGACTATGGCGCGCGGCGCAAGTTCAGCGGCCCCGTGACCACCGTGCAATGCCTGGACGACAACTCGCGTGTGCGCGAGGCCGTGAACACGCCTGGCGAAGGCCGGGTGCTGGTGGTGGATGGGGGCGGTTCGCTGCGCCGCTCATTGCTGGGCGGCAACCTGGCTGCCGCCGCTGCCAGGAACGGCTGGGCCGGCGTGGTGGTGCACGGCGCCGTGCGAGACAAGGCCGAACTGGCCGCCAGCGAAGTGGGCATAAGCGCGATGGCGCTGATCCCCATGCCCACCGAGCGCCGAGACCAAGGCCTGCGCGATGTGCCGGTTCATATCGGCGGTGTGCCGGTCTTGCCAGGCGACTGGTTGTACGCCGACGAGGACGGCATGGTGGTGATGGCGCGAGGTTGATGACGCTCATGCCCATGGAGCCCACAGTGTTTCGCGCCTTGGGGCCCTTTTCGTGGTGTTGATACGACTTCTCAGTTACACCACGGTCGGCCAAAGTGCCAACTTGTTTGCGCAAAAGTCTTTGGCGACAGCGTTTGCTTGGATTCAGGCCAAGTGCGGGATAGGCAGTCGCTTGACGGTTATCTAGATTCGGCACTTGCAATTGGGTACATATGTACCGGAGGGCGAGATGCGACTTCTGATGGCCGAAGACGATGCACTGCTGGGCAGTGCCGTCCACAAGGCGCTCAGCCGGGTGGGCTTTGCCGTGGACTGGGTGCAGTCTGGCCGGCACTTTGAAAGCTCACTGGCCACCCATCACTACGACTTCATCATTCTTGACCTGGGCCTGCCCGACGAGCGCGGCGAGAACCTGCTGCGCCAGTTGCGCAGCCGCCGCCAGCGCACGCCCGTCATCGTGGTGACAGCGCGGGGTGGCGTGCAAGACCGCGTGGCCTTGCTGGACCTGGGCGCCGACGACTACCTGGTCAAACCCTTCGATCTGGACGAACTGGCCGCGCGGGTGCGCTCGGTGCTGCGCCGAGCGCCGGTGGACGATGGCAGCGATGGTGCCCTGGAGCATGGCGCTTTGCGTCTGTACCCCAAGCGCTTCTGCGTGACCTGGAACGAGGAGCCCGTGCCACTCACCCACCGCGAGTTCTGGGTGCTGGAAGCCCTGGTGCGCAACCGCAACCAGGTGATGAGCCGCAGCCAGCTGGAAGAGGCCTTGTACGGCTGGGGTGAAGAGGTGGACAGCAACGCGGTGGAGGTCTACGTGCACTATCTGCGCCGCAAGCTGGGTCCCGAACTGATACAGACGGTGCGTGGCGTGGGCTACCAACTGGCCCCCGTGCGGGAACATGCCTAGACCCCTTTCCAGCTGGACACTGGGTAGCCGCCTGGTGCTGATCGCAGCCTCTGGAATGATGGCCTCGCTGGTGGTCAGCGGCTTGGCCATGTACAACGCAGCCAAGGCCGAAGACCAGGTCATGCTTGACCAGCGCTTGGGGCAGATGGGTGTGGTGATGCTGGGCTTTGTGGAGCACGAGTTGACCGAGCGGCCCGGCGTCAGTTTGTCGGATGCCACCCCCCCCATAGACGCGGGCAACGCGTCTACGCTGTACCAGTTTCAAGTGTGGTCACACGATGGGCGACTGCAGCTGCGCAGTGCCAATTCCCGGACTGATCAGCCCCTGATGCCTTTGGACAAACTGGGCTTTCAGACCACGAAAGTCGGCGCCGTCTCGTTGCGCACCTATGCGTTGGCTGGCGCCAACAATGCCTTTGTCGTGCAGGTGGCCGAGAACGTCGAGAACCGGACCATAGAAGTCGCCACAGTGACCCTGCGCTACCTGTGGTTCCTGCTCTTGCCGTTTGCGCTGCTGTTTGTGGCCACGTGGCTGCTGTTGCGCCAGGCTATGCGGTCGATCAACAGCATCGCCGGGCAACTCACCATGCGCAACCCCATGGATGTTTCGCGCCTGCGCGTGGAATGCCCACCGACCGAGGTTTTGCCGATACTGTTGTCGATGGACAGCCTGTTCGAGCGGATGGGGCAGGCGCTGAATGCCGAGAGGCGCTTCACCTCCATGGCCGCGCACGAGATGAAGACCCCGCTGGCTGGCATCCGCGCGCAGGCTCAGCTGGCGGCCGGGGCCGAGAACTTGGGGGAAGCGCGCGAGGCGCTGGCGGCGCTGATCGTGGGCGTCGACCGCTCAGCGCACTTGCTGGACCAATTGCTGGACATCGCGCGCATAGAAACCTTGACCCAGTCCGGTGAGCTGTCTTTGAGGCCAGTGGACCTGGCGAGTTTGGTCCACGACGTGTCCGAGGACCTGGCCCCGCTGGCCGCCACACGCAGTGTGCTGGTTACCACCGATTTGCAGGTGCGGCGGGTGCACGGGCATGGCTTCGGCCTGTACCTGGCGCTGCGCAACCTGATGGTCAATGCCATCCGCTATGGCCATGAGCACGGACGCGTGCACATCTCGGTGCGCCAGCAAGATGCCGACGTGGTGCTGTACGTGGACGATTCAGGGCAGGGCATTGCGCCGCAGGATCGGCAAAAAGCCTTTGAACGCTTCAACCGGCTGGGCCTGCAACACGCCGATGGCGTGGGCCTCGGTTTGTCCATCGTGTTGATGGTGGTGGAACTGCACTCGGCCCGCATCCAATTGCTGGATTCGCCACTCGGTGGCTTGCGGGTGCAGATCACCTTTGACGAGCCCGCCGAGAACGCGGCGCAAATGTCGCCGCAACCGCAGCCCATACTGGCCTGAGCGCGGGCGTTCAGCCGGCTGCAGCCAGGTCTATGCCTGGCGACCAAGGCGGGTACATCGCGCGGCTCAGCGCGGGGAACTCTTCCATGGCCGAGGCGCACAGCGAGGGGCGCGCGCCCAGGTCGTCGTCGTCCAACGGACGGACCGGTGCTTCGAGTTGTTCCCGTCTTGCCCGGTCAGGGGCCAGCCTGGCCAGCGGCATAGGCCTTTCTATCAGGCCCATTTCCAGTGCCACCAAGGTGATCTCGGCGGCATTGACCAAGCCCAGCTTGTGCATCAGGCTGGCACGGTGCTTCTCCACGGTCTTGGGGCTCACGCTCAGGTACTCGGCGGCGCGCCGGTTGGTGCGACCTTCGGCAATCAGCTGCAGGATGCTGCGCTCGCGTGTGGTCAATTGCTCCAACCGCGAGGTGGGTTGGCCGTCTTGGTGCGGGTGCAGAAAGCTGTCCACCACATGTGCCGAGACATCGGGGCTGAGGTATTTCTTGCCCATGGCCACGCTGGCCAGGGCCATCATGAATTCGTCTGGCGTGCTGTCCTTGACCAGGTAGCCATCGGCACCCGCGCGCAGCGCGGTTCGCACGTAGTCCTCGGTCTTGAAATGTGTCAGCAGCAGCACCTTGATGCCAGGCTGGCGGCGCTTGATCTGCGCCACGCTTTCCAGGCCATTCACGCCGGCCTGCAGGATGTCCATCACCACGATGTCGGGCATCAGCTGCAGGGTGTGCTGCACCACATCTCGCCCGCCGCGCACATCACCGATCACGGTGAAGTCGGGGTGGGTGGCGAGCAAGGCCGCGAGGCCCTTGCGGAACAGCATGTTGTCGTCCACGATCAGCAAGCGGGTGCTCATGTCGAACCCTCCATTTGTTGGCGGACCATACCGACAACCCCTTGCGGGTATGAGCAGTTTCTGCACAGGGCTTAGAGCCGGCTTAAGGCGGTGTAAGACCCTCGTGGCGACGAGGGGCCCACCCGCACCGCGCACGAATGCCCTGTGTGCGCAGAAGCGGCGGACAAAGAATTTGGGCATCCATCGGGGCGGGTTGGCGCCAGCCGCTACAATCGCGGGCTTCGTCGGGGTGTAGCGCAGCCTGGTAGCGCATCTGCTTTGGGAGCAGAGGGTCGCGAGTTCGAATCCCGCCACCCCGACCATTTCTACCTGCAGGACGTGCTACGGCACGATCCAGTCCGAGAGCGTCACCAACTGGCTGCCCTTCGGGCCTTGCACGCCAACGATGTAGCTGCCCTTCGATGCATAGCGCTGGCCTGGGCCCAGGCTGAGGCGCGGGTAGATGGACAGCTCGATGCCGGTGCCCAGCCGGTGCTCCATGCGCTCTATCAGGTACTCGCGCGAGTACATGTCCTTGCTGTGCGACAGCAGCATGCCGGTCACGGTGGCTGCAAGGTAGCCGTTCATCTGCACCGTTTCGTCGGCCGGGGCGATGCCGTGGCGGGCCAACCAGCGCTTTACCACCGTCAGACGCGCCTCGCGCTGAGCAGGGGGATCCTTCGGGTACACCAGCCGCACCAGGCCACCACCATCGGCGGCAAGCCCACTGCGGGGCTCTCCCACCAGACTGGATGACAGGTAGATGGCCTTGGGTGGCGCCTGTGACGCGAGCAAGGCTTGGGCAGGGGCCAGGCTCGGGGGTGTCAGCCACAGCGCCACCACCTTGCCCTGGGTTTGCCGCGCCACCTGCTGCCAGTAGCCGGTGTCGGAGTGGGGCTCGATGGCCAGTTCTTCCAGCTTGCGGGCCTGAGCACCCTCGGCATAGGCGGCGCGGAAGGCGGCTGCGGCAGCCCTGCTTTCTTCGTCAGGGCCATAGACCTGAATCACCGGGCCGCGCTCGCCCGAGTCCCGCAAATGCTTGGCCAGCGCCTCGGCTTCCAGGGCCACGCCCCTGGACAGATAGACGGTGTAGAAACTGGTGGCATCCAGCCCGGGGATGGCCGCTTGCGGGAGGATGCACGGCAACTCGAAGCGCTCGCTGAAATCGTGAACAGGCTGCCAGTTGCCATGGCCCAGGCCGCTCACCAGCGCAAACACCGGTTGCTCGCGTTGAAAGTCCTCCAATTGTCTGGCCCAGCTGTCGCTGGGGCCGCTGAGTTGCCAGACATGCAGCACCCAGTCGCGGTATTTGCGGCCCAGGCTCACCCGGCCATTGCTCTGGCGCTGCACCTCGTCCAGCAGGCCATTGTTGCGGTCGCGAACGAAAGCCTGCAGCACCTCCACCAGCGCTTCGCGCTGGGCTGGGGCTGTGCCGGGCTGGATCACGGTGGCGAAGTGCACGGCGTCTTCAGTCACGCCGGGTGAGGTTTCGTTCGACAGCGTCCTCAGGTAAGCGGCGATCGAGGCCAGCGCCATCTCGTCCAGAGCAAAGCGGGGCATGGTGGCGTTCATGCCGCGCCCCGTCACATCCACGCCTTCGCGCATCGCCCGGGCCAGTGATTCGTCGCTGTAGATCGGCCGCTGCCGGGTGCCGGCCACCGTGGCGATGCGTGCTGCCCGCAGAGCCATGGCGTTGGCTCGGGCTGCCAAGGCCGCGGCCGAACGCTCGGGCCCGGGGCCTGATGGGGTGGACTCGGCTGGTGGCAGCAACCGACTGCCAGGCACCAGCGGGGCCACCCGCTCGCCAAACAACGCCGGGCCGGTGATGGGGCGCACCTCGACAGGCCCCTCGCTGGAACCATAGCCACTGCGACGGTGGCAGTTGATGCAGGCGGCATCTTTGCCAGCCAGCTTGATGCCGACCTGGCCCACACCCCGCAAGGGCTCACCCGAGGGCAGCAAGCCTTCGCGGTAGATGCGGCGCCCCATCTCGACGAGATCGGTGGCTGTCGTTGCCGGGCTGGCCGCCTGCGCCAGGTTGCAGGCCAGCAGCAGTGCCGGCATCAGCGCCTTCATGGAACAACCGCGGTGACGGTGGCCGTGTTCGACGTGGCCCCCGCGCTGTCTTTCACGGTGTACTTGAAGGTCTCGCTGCCCCTGAAGCGCGCCTTGGGCGTGTACGACACCGTGCCATTGCTGTTGACCTTGACCGAGCCGCCCTTGTTGGGCGCGCTGACGATCCTCACGCTCGCCGTGTTGAGGTTGCCATCGGCATCGCTGTCGTTGGCCAGCACGGCATACACCTGGGCGGTGTAGGCCGAGCCCGAGCGGTAGGCGGCGCTGTAGGCGTCGTTGCTGGCCACCGGCGCCCGGTTGGGGGCCTGGATGCTCACCGAGCGGGTGGCCGAGGCCACGTTGCCCGAGGTGTCGGTGGCCACCAGCGACAAGGTGTGGGCACCCGGGCTGGCCGCAGCGCTGTTCCACACAAAGGCGTAAGGAGCGGCGGTATCGGTGCCGCTCAGCACCCCGTCCACAAAGAACTCCAGCTTGGCCACGCCCACGCCATCTTGGGCGCTGGCCGTCACGCTGACGTTGCCCGTCACCGTGGCGCCGGCCGCCGGGCTGACGATGGTGAGCGTGGGCGGGGTGGTGTCTGGCACCGGGTTCAGCACGGTTACCGACACGGGCGCGGACTCGCCCACATTGCCGGCGGCGTCGTAGGCCCTGGCCATCAGCGTGTGCGTGCCGTTGGCCACAGCGGTGGTGTCCCAGGCAAAGGAGTAGGGCGAGACGGTGTCGGTGGCGAAGTAGGTGCCGTCCACAAACAGCTCAACCTGGGTCACGCCCACATCGTCCAGTGCCGCCACGCCCACCTCGGTCAGGGCCATGACGGTGGCGCCATCCGCCGGCGGGTTCAGGCCCACGCTGGGCGGCGCGGTGTCGGGTGGCGGCTGAACCAGGGCCGCTGCGGTCACCGCGGCCAGCGCATCCACCCGGCCATGGCCAAAGCCTTCGTCGTAGCCGGCAGCGCCCAGGTCCAGGGCGGTGCTCTCCAGCACCTGGGTGGCCAGTGTGGGCGTCAGCGCCGGGTTGGCCGAGAACATCAGCGCGGCCACGCCCGCCACCACCGGGCTGGCCAGCGAGGTGCCAGAGTCGACGGTGTATGCGCCAAAGCGGCCGATGGTGTTGATGTTGTTGCCGGGGGCCGCCAGGTCCACCAGCGGGCCGGTGCTGGAGAAATAGGCCAGGCCGTCGGATTCATCGGTGGCCGAAACCGACAGGATGTAGGGGTTGTCCAGCGTGGGGTCGACGCAACCGCAATTGCCGGCGGCGGCCACCACCAGCGCGCCGTGCTCGTGCGCGTACTGGGCTGCGCTGGTGATGGCGGCATTGCCGGCCATGCCGTTGAAGCTCAGGTTGATGACCCGCGCGCCATGGTCGGCCGCCCAGATGATGGCGCTGGCAATGCGCGCTGCGGTGGCGCTACCCGTGGCGCTGGTCACCCGCACCGGCATGATGGGCGCAGCCCCGGCCACGCCGGCCACACCCGTGGCGTTGTGGGTGGCCGCCCCGGCGGCGCCAGCCACTTCGGTGCCATGACCCGTCACGTCGGCGGTGTTGGTGTTGTTGTCAAAGAAGTTGTAGCCCGGCACCAGCTTGCCCGCCAACTCGGGGTGAGTGGCGTCCACACCCGAGTCGACGATGGCAATCACCCCTGTGGCCGAGCCCTGGGTGATGTCCCAGGCCTGCGGGGCCTGGATCTGCGGCAAATGCCATTGGCTGGCGTACTGCGGGTCGTTGGGAAGCAAGGCCGGCTCGAACTCGAAGTTCCTTTCCACAAACCGAACCTCCTTGCGGCGCTCCAGCCTGCGGATCATGGTGTCCATCTCATGGGCTGGCACGCGGATGCGCAGCACACGGGCATTGCGGCCTATGTCTTCGAGGTGTGAGGCGCCATGCTCGCGCAGGAGCTTGAACCGGCCCGTGGGCCCCACGCCGGCACGCAGCCCGACCAGCAGCTCATCCTCGATAAAGCGTTCTGTCCTGTGGGCCAGGGCTGGCCCCATGAGCATCCAGGCGGCCAGCGCCGTGACCGCAAGCTTCAGGCTGGTGGCACCCAAGGCGCGGGGTTGGCGTGCGTTCATGTCAGTGCCCTCATTCGGCCTTCACCGGGCCCAGTCGGGCATCACCCATGGCCACCGACACCTCCACGCCGGGCTTGATGGCGCTGCGCGTGTTGGGGTACATGATGTAGAAGATCTGCCCTTCGCTGAACCTGGCGCCGCGCAGCGCATGGTGGGGCGCCATCACGGGCGGCGCTTCGCTGGCCAGCAGTTGGGGTGCATTGGCCGGATTGGCCAGCAGGGCCTTCACCTTGCCCACGTCCAGCACCTTGAAGCGCGCATCCACCAGTCCACCCGAGGCCGTCACCCCCACATGGGCCAGTTGCAGGCCCAGGCGGGCCTCGGCCGCGCTGGGCGCTGGCAGGCTTTGCATGGCCCTGGTCTTGCCGGCCATGGCTGCGGCCGTGTGTGCGGGGGCCGCAGCGGCTGGGCTGGCGTTACCGCCTGGCGGGGTGGTGGCCGCGCAGCCCACCAGCCACAAGGGCAGCAGCAGCGCGGCAGGGGTGCATTGGTCGGGGCGACGGTGGTTCATGGTGCATCTCTCTCAGTTCACGGTGATCGTGACCGTGGCGGGTGGGCTGGTCACGCCGTTCAGGGTCTCGGTGTAGGTGAAGCTGAAGGTGCCGCGCTTGGAGGCCTGGCGGGCGGCGCCATTGACGCCGACGCCGTTCAGGGTCATGCGGTACGCCCCGTTGGTGCAGATCGTTTGGACCCCGATTGCAGGCGTTGCTGCGGTGCCCGCTGTGCCACCTTGGCAGGACAGGGTGAGTGTTCCCGTACCCGTGCCAGAAGTTCGGCTGGGTGCCGACGCGAGCGTGACAGAGCGTGTTGCCAGGCCCAGCGGCTGGTCGTTGGCGAGCAGGCCATTGGCCGCACTCGTGTTGATGCCCTGGGTGGCACCGGTACCGGCGGTGATGCTGCGGGTGTCGTTCACCGCCTGCACCACAGCTACCGTGGCGCTCGCCACGTTGCTCCAGTTGGTGGCCTCGTCGCGCACCCGCACATACACCGTGTGCGTGCCGCCTGGCAGGATCGCCAGGCTGATGCTGTTGCCGGTGAAGCTCTGCGGGCTGGCCGGCGGCGTTGCCGTGCCATCCACCCAATACTGGCGTGTGGTGATGGCGTTGGCATCGGTGGCCGTGACGCTCAGCGCCGCAGTAGCGGAGCCGGCGGCTATGGTGCTGGTGGCCGGGGTGACGCTGAGTGCCGGTGCCAGCTTGTCGATGAGCAGGGTGGTTGTGCTCGTGCCGCCCCAGCTGCCACCGCCGTCCTTGCCGCGCACGTGGATGGTGTGCAGGCCGTTGGCCAGCGAGTTCACCGTCGAGAGCGGAATGTCGGCAAACACCGTTTCCGTCGCACCACCGAAAGCGCCATCCATGGGCGAGAACGGGAAGCCGCTGCCTATGGCGCCCACTGTGTCAATGAAGCCCTCGGCGGCCACCACACGCAAGGAGCTGACCTGAGCTGTGACCCGCACCACCGGCTGGCTGGCGCTCAGGGGGCGTGCGCCGTTGTTGGGGTTGGGCGAGGCAAGCACGCTGGAGGTGGTGGCGCCGGTCTTGTTCACGACCAGGTTGGTGGTGGCCCATTCGCCCCAGTTCGGTGGGGTCGCCGTGTCCTGGCTGCGCACGTTGATCACATGGGTGCCCTCGGTGAGGGCATTGACGGTGGCTGCCGGGATGGCGGCCGTGATGCTGCTGACCTTGGCTCCCGTTGTGCTGAGGGCCATGGGCACTGAAAGCCCGTCGTTGACTCTGTATTCGGCCGCGCCAATGTTGGAGCCGCCGGTCGCGGTGTCATTGGCGGTGGCGTTCAAGGCCACGTTCACTGTGCCATTGGTCAGGCCGGGGCTGAGCGCCAGGGCCGAGGTGACCGGGCCGGTGGCATCAAAGCTGATCAGCTTGGCCTGCAGGGCACCCCAGTTGCCGGCACTGTCCTGTCCGTGCACGTAGGCAGTGTGGCTGCCGCTCAGGTAGGGCGTGGCCAACGCGGCCGAGACGTTCAGACTGGTGGCCGAACCAAAGTTCCCCTCCCCCTCCATCGGCAAGCCGCTGCCATTGGCGCCCACCGTGTCGACGAAGTACTCTGCCGCGCTGATGGTCGAGCCGCCCAGGCCCTCGTCGCTCACCGTGGCAGTCACCAAGCCCGCCGCGCTGACAGTCAGTGCGGAGGTGGCCGGGCCTTGGGTATCCGCCGTGCTGGGCGTACCTGCCACCGTCACAAAGGTCATCATGCCGCCGAAGCCAGCCTGGTTGCTGTTGCGCACCATCAGCAGGCTGCCGTCGTACACGGCAAATCGGCTGCCATCCACCGCCGCAGCGGGAATGGTGGCGACGGCGTCGCCGGTTTGCCCTGGCGCCAGCGTTTCTGCCGTCACGTTGTGGCTGGCCGTGGGCAGCAGGCTGCCGTCCTTGGCCACAAAGTTCTGCCGCAAGCCCAGTGCGGCCATGGAGTGGTGCTTCGCACCCGCGTTCACATAGCGCAGCAGCAGCTTGTTGCCGGCGAGGCCGGGAATGGGGTCTGTGTTGGGATAAACCTTGCCGCTGATCAGGAAGTAGCGGGGCGCAAAGCTGCGCATGTCGAACTGGGCCACGGTGGGGGTGGTGGCGTTGTATCGGCTATTCAGCGCCGGGTCGATCTCGCTGAGCACCAGTACCGCTTCCCTGTCGTAGGCCGTGGCCGGGTCGGCGTAGGCCTGGCCGGAGGTGGTCGGGAGTATGACCAAGGCACCGTGCAAGCCCATGGCAGCCTGGTACTGGGCATTGGGCAGCGGTGCGGCCTCGTAGAGGTAGGTGCCGGGTTGGCTGGCGACGAAACTGTAGGTCTTGGTGGCCCCCGGCGGCACGCCAGCGGTGTCAGGCGGCAAGGCCTGGCCCTGGAACAGCAGGCCGGTGGGTACGCTCAGCTCGTTGTGCAGGGTGATGGTGACGGTGTCACCCTGGTTGAAGACCAGTGTGGGCCCGCCTGGCTGTGAGGCAACGGCGCCGCTGCTGGTGTCGTAGCCCAGCACGGGGACTGTGCCTGTTAGACCTGGTAGCGTGACGCTGCCCGCCACGGCATACAGGTCGCCGCCGCTGTAAGTGCTGGCGGCGCTGATGGTGAAACTCTGCGCCACGTCCGCCGCCGGGCTGTAGAAGCTGTCGCCGGCCTGGGAGGCCGTGATGGTGCATGCCCCGCGCAGAGTTGCCGGGGTTAGCAGGTGCACCTGGTCAAGGTTGACAGTGCAATCCCCCGCAGCGGCAAAGCTCACGGGCAAGCCCGAGTCGGCCGCAGCCGATACGCTGAAATCCGCGTCTCCGGCCACTTTGTTGGCCAGGGCATTGAAGGTGATGGTTTGCGCTGTCTGGGCTGCGGCCGGCGCGGCCGCACCAAACGCCGTCGCACTGATGGCCGCAAGCAGCCACAGGCGGGCACGCGCTGTGGCGCCAGAGAAGAACGTGTTGGTCGATTCCACGGTGGTACTCCCTCGTCCGTTACTGGCAGTTGTTGGGCAGCGGCGGATCAACCCGCACATAGGTGATCGGCCCTGTCGCGTTGACCCCCCAGGACGACATCTGGAACAGCGCGTGGTTGTGCGAAATGATGTAGTACGCCCCGCACTCGTTGAGCGTGGACGCCCCCGGCGGCAAAGGCCCCTGCAAGCCCAGGTAGGGGCTGCCGCTGTAGAAGATGCCGAACTCCTGGTTGTTGACCTGAGGGATCGTCACCGGGATCGGGTTGGTGTCGGGGTGGTACCGCTCGGCGTCATGCCAGCTGAACAGCACGTCCCAGGTCTGGCCGGGGCCGATGTTGATGGCGAACTTCTCCATCGACAGGTCTTGCCCCGCCGCGCCGGCCAGTGCCCGCCCATCGCGCCCTATCACCAGGCCGTTGTTGCCGTGCGGGTGGTAGGGGAACTCTTCGGTGCCCGCGTTGAGGTAGCGGATGGCCCCGGGCTGGGGATGCAGCGCAGTGTCGAACGGTGTGATGCGTGCCAGTGCGCCGTAGGGCTGGTCGGGCAGGAAGGGCGAGAGGTTGTCGGAGATCGAGTCAGGAAATCCGCGGCCGTTGATCAGCCAGTAGCGCGCCTGGTAGTTGTTCAGGTTGTAGGGCGCGCCACTCTCTGCCGCCCAGTGCAGGTAGGGGTCGACCTCGGACAGCAGCACCATGAACTCTTCTTCCGGCGTGAACTGGCTGTCAGTCCGGTTGTACACAAAGGTTGCCCCGGCGGTGGGCCGCACCACCAACGCGCCGAACAGGCCCAGGCGCACCTGCTTTTGGGGGTTGGTGCCACTCTCGTAGAGGTAGGTGCCGGGCTCGCCGGCGACGAAGCTGTAGGTGACGCTGCCGCCTGTGGTGGCCGCGTTGGTCAAAGAGGTGAGGGCGGCACCATCGCCCTGCGGCTGTGCCGGCGCCCCATTGGCCAGCACGTTCTCCTGGCCCGGAAACATGATGGAAACAGGCTCGGGCAGCGTGTTGTTCAGGATCACGGTGACGGTGTCGCCCTGGTTCACGCACAGCACTGGCCCGGGGTACTGGAAGGCGCCACCGCCCTTGCCGTAGCCCCACATGTACATGGTGGTGCTGTCGGGCAACTGGATGTAGCCCTCCTGGGCGTCCAGCACAAAGGTCGGGTTGGGGCCGACGCCCGAGGTGCACAGCACGCCTGTCTGCGGTGGCGCGGCCAGTGCGGGGGCTGCAATCAGGCAGGCTGCCAGCGCGGCGGTCAACAGTGACAGACCCCGCCGCAGGGGTGGGGCAAAACGTACGCGGCTGGAATGGGTGTTGCGCATGGTGTGGTGCTCCTTGGTGGCCGCCTGAAACTCAGACCTGATCGCCGAGGTCGTTCGGGAATCCCTGGGTGGGCAAGGTGCCTGCGGGGTAGACCCGTACCTCGGTCCGGCGCCCGCCGCCGCCCAGGTTGTCCGATCGCTCGTAGGCGCGGTCGTAGAGCAGGTAGGTGTCGTAGCCCGCGCCACCGCTGTGGGGCGGTGCGGTGAAGATCGCGTCTATGCTTTCGCCGGCACCGAACGAGACCGTGCTGGCCAGGTAGCTGGTGTCGGTGACATCGCGGCCGCGCATGGGGGTGGCGTCCTTGCCCACCACCTTCATCTTCATGCCGGCCAGCGTCATGACCGCTTCCCTGAAGCCCAGGTTGGCAAAGCGCAGCAATACGCGGTCACCGGCATTGCAGGTCACCAGGGCCGACAGGGGTTGGTACTGCAGATGTTCCAAACCCGCGTTGGGAATCAGATCACCCGAAGCGTCTGTGGCAATGGGCAGCGAGTGCATGCCAGGGCCGATGGCGGCAGTGTTCAGCGGCGAGTGCGGTGCCAGCGTGTCGGGGTACACCCGGCCGTTGAGCAGCGAGAAGTCAGCCCGGTAGTCGCTCCACTCGGGCAACTGGATGTGCGAATCGGCCCAGTGCGAATCGCCCCAGACCTCTGAGCAGAACATGGCGAACTCACGGTCGTAGCCGGTGCTGCCATTGCCATCGTTGTAGGCGTACTTGCCGCTGGGGTAAAGGCTGGTGTTGCCGTTCTGCAGGGGCCGCACAAACACCGGGCCGGTCATGCCCATGTGCACGTGCTCGGTGTCTTCCACGTGGCAATGGAACATGTAGGTGCCGGGGTCACGCGGGCGGTAGATGTACTGGAAGGTGCGCCCTGTCATCACCGCGACCGAGCCGGTGGGTTCGCCGTCAAAGAAAGTGATGACGTTGCGAAAGCCGTGCCAGTGGATGGTGTGCGCATCAAAGAGGTCAGGGCGCTGAGCCAGACCCAGGTTGGTGAGTTGCACCCTGAAGTCCTTGGGGCTGGCTGGGTTGAACTGGTCAACCCAGAACATAGGCGCGCTGTGCTGGGCCTTGTTCTTCTGGGCGGCGCGTTGCGCGTCGGTATGCCCGGTCACGTCGCGAAAGCCAAAGATGTAGGTGTTGAACGGCGCTGGCGCCAGATCGTCTGGGTGGGTCTGCACGCCAAGCGAGTTGGAAAAGATGGGTCCATCGGGCAGGTGAATCCAGCCATCGGTGCCGGCGTAGTACAGGTCTGGTGGCGGTGTCTGGGCCTGGGCCTCGGACATGCCAACCGGCCCCAACAGTTTCTTGAAGGGCAGCAGGCCCAGGCCGGCAGCGGCTGCGGCAGCCTGACCGGCCATCCTGACGAAGCGACGGCGGCTGGGCGAGGTGGTGTTGCTAGGCTTGCTCATCTCACGGCTCCTGCTGGGTGCTGATGGGGCGAAGTGCCATTCCCACCGGGCGGTTGTTGGGTGCTGTGGTGCGGGTCATCACGGCCTCCATCAGCGTCCGGCGAGGTTCAGCCTGAACGGGCTGCTGGCACCACCGTAGGCCACGCTGAGGCTGGCTCGCCGGTGGTCATTGCCATTGGCGTTGAAGTTGACGAGCACGGTGCAGGTGCCGCCTGCAGCCACGGTGGCGTCCTGGCAGGTGCCGCCGGCCACTTCGCTGAAGCGGCTGCCGTCGTTGTTGCGCACCGTCACTGCCCCGAAGTTCACCGGGGCGCCGCTCACGCTCAGGGTGATGGTGACCAGGTTGTAGGCCCCGGCCACGTTGCCCAGGTTCAGCGTGCTGCCGTTGAGGTTGCCGGCAGAAGCAGCGCTGAACGCCACCGCACCATTGCCCGTGGGCACAGTCGCCGGGGTGAAGGGTGTGGAGCCGAACTCGTCTGCACCAGCATCTATGCCGCCGTTGGCCGGGCGCACCTCATTGTCAAGGTCGAACGCGGGTGCGTTCACGCTGCCATTGCTGGTGGCCCCCAGATTGGCGGCCGGAGAGACGGCCGTCAGGTGGTAGTCGCTCAGCAGGTTGGGCGGCAGATCGGCCGAGATCAGGATGGCGCCCAGGAAGGCCGGGTTGTTGCGCCAGGTGTTGAAGGTCACCGGGATGTCGATGGTCTGCACCACCTGCGGGTCGGCTGCGGAGTTGGTGGTGCTTTCCACATAGGAGCGACCCGGGGTGTTGGCTTGCTGGATGATGGAGTTGGTCGGCGCCAAGACACCACTGTTGTCGGCCAGGCCCAGATCCCACAGGTCGATGGGCGTGGCATCGCTGCCCAGGCCCGTCACCGTGGTCAGCGCGCGGGTGCCTGCACGGTTGTCCCAGAAGATGTTGTTGAACACCACCGGGTTGCTGAAGATCGGCGAACCGACAGGCAGCGTGGCCTGCAGCAGAGCGCTGTTCTGCGAACTGGCCAAGCCAGCCGGTGCCGCCGCGCCATTGCTGGTGATGGCGGTGGCCGTGGTCAGGTTCTTCATGATGGTGTTGTTGAACACCCGCACGTCGGGGGCGTCGTTCAGCGAGATGCCGCCGCCCTCATGGGTGGACACGTTGTTCACGATGAAGTTGTTGTAGACATTCATCGGGTAGTTGCCGGCCATCAGGAAGCGGATGCCGCCGCCGTCATCGTTCGACAGGTTGGCCTGGATGATGTTGTTGTAGATGTCCACCGCGCCAGAGCCGGGCGAGAGCTGCGTGGTGAAGGCCGGCAGGGCGCCCGCAATCATCACGCCGCCGCCTTCGTCGAACGACTTGTTGAAGTAGATGCGGTTGTCGCGGATGACACCCGCCGGGCTCAGGCCCACGTGGCTGATGCCACCGCCGTACTCGGACGAGAAGTTGCCGCAGATATCGTTGGCGGCCACCTGGTAGCCGTTGGCGCCGGCAAAGATGCCAATACCGCCCGCCAGGTTGGTGCCGGCATTCGAGACCACCCGGTTGTTGGCGATCACGATGCCGTCGTTCTCGCTGTCGGTGTAGGGCGCCGCCAGGTCGGGTGTGCCGATGCGGATGGCGCCATAGGCACCGCCGTTGTTCTGCACCACGTTGTTGGTGATGCGCAGGTTGCGGGCATAGGCGTTGGCAAACACGGCGCCACCTTGGGTGGTGAGCCCACCAGGCAAGCCTGTGGGTGTGCCACCGATGACGTTGATGTTGCCGGGGAAGCCCGCCTGGTCGCCGCCACGCAGGTCGAACCCGTCGATCGACGGCGCCGTGTTGGCGCCGGGCGCCACCGGGAAGGCCTTGCGGCAGGCCGCTGCATTGCAGCTGGCGCCAACCGGGGCGGGCTCCGGCACATAGACCGAGATCACCGCGCCGTCGTTGATGACAGGGTTGCCACCCCAGGTCGGAACCGCCTCGCCAGCGGCATTGAGTGTGGTCTCCTGCAGGATGCGGGTGTACCAGTCGGTGGCCACCGGGCTGTCGCCAGCGAAGGCGCCGCCGTCGATGATGGAGCCACGAATGACGCCGTCAGGGCTGCCAACGCCCACGCCTTGCAGCTTGACCTTGCTGGTGATGATGAGGTTCTCGTAGTAGGCACCACGTGGGTTCTGGCGCGAATTGGCGGTCGGGTCGTTCGGGTACACGATCACCAGCGCACCCTGGTTCGAGTTGGCGTTGGAGGTGGACACGTAGCTGGCAGCCGCGTCGAGTGCACGCTGGATGGCGTGGTCGGCCGTGACCGGCAAAGTTTCGGCGGGCGCATAGGGCTTGCCCGGGCCGACTTCAAACACGGCTGGGTTGTACTCGCCACTGGTGACCGGCGCTGTGGTGTTGCCAGCGCGGAAATCGTCAACGCGGGCGCCGGGCATGAGGCGCATGCCGGCCCGGCCAGTGCCGATGAACGAAGTACTGGTCTGGCCGAGGAACGTTGTGACACTGGCCGCAGTGGTCTTCCATACATACACGTTGCCGCTTGCATCGGCCATGGCGGTCAACCGGTCGCCAACCACGAAGCTGGCTGGGAAGGCCTGCACTAGAGTGGCAGAGATACCAGCGTTGTTGGTCGTCTCGACAACCACCTGTGAGCCGCTGTACCGAACGCGAATGGCGTTCACGTAAGTGCCTGCAGTCAGGGTGGTGCCTTTGAGGTAAAGCGCGTTGCCGATCAGCGTCGTGTTTGCGAAGGTGAAGGCCGCTGCCTGGGTCGCGCTGAGATTGGCGCTCCAGTGGGCGTTGGCCCCAAGCGCGCAGAGCGAAGCCAGACAGGATGCTTGGTTGGAATTCACCCGGATCGAGGCGATACCGAAAAGCGACGTCTGTTGCCAGTTGGTGCCCAGTGTGTTCGCGTTGGCGCGGTTGAAGGTGTCCGACACCGCGAGGATCGGGAACGTGGCTGTTGTGCCACCTGTGCCCAGCACGTGGATGGTCATGCCATTGACCAGGTGCTGGCCGTTGTCGCTGCGGGTGATCATCAGCTGCTGCGTGCCTGTCGGATGCCCGACAGGCACGGTGACTGTGATCTGGCTGTCGCTCCAGGCGCTGGTGGCGAGCGCGGTGCCACCCAGGGTCAGCGTGCCGCCGGCACCAAAGCCGGCCCCGCTGATGACGATGTCGCGGGTGCTGCTGTTGACGAAGGGTTGCGACACCGCATAGAGCTGCGGCGTGGTGTTGTCCAGCGTGCACATGATGGGCGAGGTGTTCTGCGCGCCCGGCAGCTGCACGGTCACGCCCACTTGGGTGGGTGCCAGGTCGGCCGGAATGATCTGGCCAGGCAACACCTCGAACTCGGCCGCGATGGTGCGGTAGGTGGGGTTGTAGTTCAGGTTCAAACGTCCCGGCACGCCGGGGTCGTTGCCCACATAGCGGTACACGTTGGCGCACACGCCCGAGGGGGTGGGGCAGTTGATGCGGTTGGTGGAGGGCAGCAGCACATCGGCCAGGCCGTTGTAGTCGGCCTCGACAGTGGTGACCAGGCGGTCGGTCCAGTCGTAGACGCCCACGGGGACGAAGGGCATGCCAGCCTTTTCGCCCATGGTGATGGACTGCGCGTTGGTGGAGAAATTCAGGTCGTCGATGATGATGAACCAGTGCCGACCAGGCAGGGGAACATCGGTGAACAGGTTGAACGAGGGGGCGATGGAACTGCCATTGCTCAGGCGCACCAGCTTGGTGTCGCACAGCGGCCTTTGCTGGCCCTCGTAGGGCGAACCGCCCATGTCGAGGAAAGTGGCGTTGCCGGTGGAGTCCACGGTGTGCAGCGGGCCGGCGCATTCGGACGGCAGCGCGGCGGGGATGAACTCGTCGCCATTGGCGATGTTGATGTCCTCTTCGCGCGTCACCTTGTAGATCGGGCGGCCCTGGCTGTCTGCCAGAGAACTCAGATCGACCGTTACCAGGTAGTCGCGGCCGCCAGGCAGCGCTTGCAGCCTGCTGCCGTTGGTGCAGGTTTCGGTGGCGGGGTCGAACACGCCGTACACCACGGGGGTGGTCGTGACGAAGCAACCTTCACCGAAGCCATAGTTGCCATCCACGGCGGCACCAAAGTTGCCATCCGGCGTGGGGTAGGTGCCAAATTGCACGCCCATCAGCGGGCCTTCAATGCAAGGGGCGTCAGCGTCCAGCGGCAGCACCTGCTCGTCGGTGCCGTGCACCAGCGGTTGCTTGTCGGCACCGCGGGCGGTGCAGCCTGTGGGCCGCTCCCAGGTCTCGGTGAGGTATGTGTTGAGCAGCGGACCCTTGGCAAACGAGCCGTCGGCAGCAAGTTCATAGCGGCCTGTGGCATCGCATGGCGCTGTGGCGTTGGTTCCGCAGAACACCGGCGCATTCAGGTTCACTTTCAGGCCGGAGATGCTGGGTTGCCAGTCCTCCGCAGCGGCGTAGCGCGGGTCCAGTTCGTTGCGGGTGGTGTCGTAGCTCACCGTGCCCACGATGCCGCCGTTGCGCGGATCCAGCCCGCCCGAGGCCCCGGTGGCGTCATACACATGCTTGCCCCAGTCCATGCGGCCGGCCAGGCCAATGATGGGCAGCACGCTCACGTCCACGCCAGCGCCCAGCACGGTGGTGGGCTCGGGCTGGTTGTCGGCCTGGTAGGTGACGCCGGTGGTGTAGTGCAGGTTGTCGTAGGCCTCCATGACCAGCCACTGGGTCATGGGGTAGGCGGCCTCGAACTTGTAGTAGCCCAGCGCGTCGGTGGTGGTGGCGGTGGTGCCACGGTCCATCAGGCTGTTGTCGCGCCTGCGCATGGTGAGGGTGTAGCCCGGCAGACCGGGTTCGCCCGCGTCCCTGACACCGTTGCGGTTCAGATCGTTGAACACATAGCCGTCGAACAAGGTCCACCAACCCGCCAATGGCAGGATGCCCATGTCCACGGTTTCACCGTCTCCCACGGTCAGGTTGACCAGATCAAGGATGGTGTTCTGCGGCTCGTCCCACCAGGTGAGGGTGTAGTTGCCGGCGGGCACGTTCGGTATCGTGAAGCGGCCATCGGCGTCGCCTTGCCCGGCCCAGATCATGGTGTCGCCGTTGCCCAGGTCCGCCAGCGTGACCCAGGGGTTGGGGATGGGTTTGTCAATCACTGCGCCCTGCATGCCGCCCCAGATCTGGCCTGGCAGGCCACCCACGCCCCCGGTGGTGGGCACGTAGATCTTGACGCCGTCCACCACACCCGTGATGGTGCCCGTGCCGGTCAGGGGCACAGTCGTTGCCCTCACATAGCCAAAGATGATGGCCGGAAAGGGCTCACCAGCGATGACGAATTCGGTGTCCAGGCCAGTGGCGCCTTCCATGACCCAGGCGTCCCAATCGTGGTTGCCTTCCAGCGTGGTGGTCTGGATCCAGCCGGAACCGTCGGGTGGCGTCACCGACAGCGCGTAGCGGTTGGGCCCCAGGTGGGGAATGACGAGATAGCCATCGGCGCCGCTCACACACGAGCCGCCTGTGCCCGGGATGGGCTGGTTGGTATCGCCACCCGTGCGGGTGACGGGGTTCTCGCCCACGTACAGCGTGCACAAGGGGTTGCCGTAGACGTCGGTGGTGACCTCGCCCAGGGTGTCTGTGATGTGGCCCACAAAACCCGCCAGGCCGCTCTCGGCCGGCAGATCGGGCGCGCTGTTGGTGGGTGAGATGTCCGCGAACACGAAGGCGCGGATGGTGGCGTCCGGCAGCGGCGTGGGCTGCAGTTCGACCCTCACTTCGGCGGCGGGGTCGGTTGCCGCCTTGCCTTCCCAACTGACGACGCCGTCAGCCGCCACCTTGAAGTGCCGCCCATCGAGTTTGTAGCCAGCGGCCATCACAGAGATCAGGTAGCGGCCTGCGGGCACCTGCAGCGTGGTGGCATCCACCTGATCACCCTGGGTGTAGACCGGGCTGTTGCTGGCCGCGCCGGCAATCGACGTCCACTTGCAACTGCCAGGGTAGCCCGCATCGCCCGTGTTGCAGCCGGTGCCCACCGCAGGCGAGCGCTGCTCGGTGGTGCCGGTGTTGTCGACGTTGATCAGAAACTTGTACTCGCTGATCGCCGCGCCCTTGGCCACGCCCGCACCGCCAAAGGCCTTGGGCTCGGCTCTGGCACTGACCACTTTGAGGGTCACAGACCCGGCGTAAGCCGTGGTGACGTTGGCCAGCGCCAGCGTCACAAAGGCCAGCAAGGCGAGCAAGGCCGTCCAAACGGCGCCACTGACACCATGACCACGGGCCACGGCGTGTTGCATACGGTCCGCTTGAGAAATCTCGGTATTCGGGAGGTGGTTCATGACAGCCTCTGCAGCGTCGTCGTCCGCGTTTTCACGCACGACCGGTTGAGCAAAATCCATGGCTGTCAAGGTATGTTGCGCAAGCTTTGGTGTCGCTGGGGGAGTGGCCTCTTTGAAATTGGGGGGCAACCCCCATAGGGCACGCCGCTTGGGGGCGGGTGTTTGGCCGTTTCTTAAACCAGCCTGAAGATCTGACAGTGCAGGCCTGCAGGCGCTGCCCAAATCGACATTGCGCCAGCTTCAGCTTAGGGGGCGATGGGTTGATGACGGCCACGGCCCAGCCGCGAGTGCGATGCCATCAGGCGTCAGCACTCAGCGCTGTATGTGAAAGAAGAGGATGCGGGTGTGGTGACCCGTGAAGTGCGCGAGTGCGCGCAGGCTGGCCTGCCCGGAGGGACTCGAACCCCCGACCTGCTGCTTAGAAGGCAGCTGCTCTATCCAGTTGAGCTACGGGCAGTGCGGCAGCGGATTCTAGGGCCTGCCAGTTGGGACACCCGGCCGCTTCTGAGCGGCCGGGCGCTGGTCGGCGCTAGTGCTGCTTCAGCTGGCGCTCGCCAAAGAGAATCTCGCGCTCGCGCTCGCCTGTGATGGGCTTGCGCAGATTGGCCAAAACCTCCACGCCGCGCTTGACGGCAGGCCTGGCGCCAACCTCGTCGAACCAGCCTTTGAGGTGCGGGTAATCGGCCCAGCTGATGCCCTGGTTCTTCCACGAGCGCAGCCAGGGGAACACGGCGATGTCGGCAATGCTGTATTGCGGTCCGGCCAGGTAGGTGGACTTGGCCAGGCGCTTGTTCATCACCGCGTACAGGCGCTTGGCTTCGTTGGTGTAGCGCTCGATGGCGTAGGGAATTTTCTCGGGCGAGTAGATGCGAAAGTGATGTGCCTGGCCCAGCATGGGGCCAACGCTGGCCATCTGGAACATCAGCCATTCCAGCACCTCGTATTTCGCGGCCGTGCCCTCAGGCAGGAAGCGGCCTGTCTTGCTGGCAAGGTAGAGCAGGATGGCGCCCGATTCGAACAGCGAAATGGGTTGGCCGTCGGGGCCATCGGGGTCATGCAACGCCGGGATCTTGTTGTTCGGGCTAATGGCCAGAAACTCGGGCTTGAACTGCTCGCCCGCACCGATGTCGACGGGCATCACCCGGTAGGGCAGGCCGCACTCCTCCAGCATGATGTGAACCTTGTGGCCATTGGGTGTGGCCCACGAATACACTTCAATCATGACTTTTCTCCTGGGGCTAGAGGGCGCCTCAGCACTCTAATCCATCCATGCTGAAATCGTTACGTCGCTGGTTCAAGGGCAAACCCATTGCCATCGACTTCCAACCTATGCAAGCCTGGTGCGAATCGCGGGGCTGGGCGTTCAAGCTCAACCACGAGGCCAATGGCTTTTCGGTTGCACCCACCACCGAGCACCATTGGCGCATGGAGTGGGGCCCCTCGCATCGGCGTTACCTGGGTGATTTCGAGCTCCGACTGCGTGGCGAAACCGGCATGGGCTCACACATCTTTGGCGTGGTGATGCCGCGCGAGCAACTGGAGTCGCTGGACCGCGAACTCTTCAGCCAGTACGTGGACGGTGTGGAAACCCAGGCCAATGACCACACGCCGGAAGAAGTGCGCTGGCTGGCCGTGGCGCCCCGCCTGGACGCCAAGGCCCTCGGGCCGTTGAAGGGCCTGCTGGCGGCCGTGGGCAATGTGACGCCCTGGCTGCAAACCTGGCTGGCCGGCCCGGCCGGGCAACAACTGGGTGCCTGGCTGCAGGCCCCTGCGGCGCCGCCGCTGGTGCTGATTGCCCAGCAGGGCAAGCTGACTCTGCGCATGGGCATGCACCAGCCTGATTTGAGCTACATCACCGACGCCATTCACCTGTTTGAAGTGGCGCTCGCCGAAGCCAGGAAGCTGGGCGACCAACCGCCAGCGCCTTGAGCTGAGGGGTGGATCCCCGCCTGCGTGGGGATGACCCACATCGCCAGAAGCGAGGCGGGCCGGGAGGGTCACTTCGGGGCGTACCGGCCCAGTTCCATCTTGGCGATGGCGTTGCGGTGCACTTCGTCCGGGCCATCCGCAAAGCGCAGCGTGCGGGCCTGGGCGTAGTAGAAGGCCAGCGGAAAGTCCTGGCACATGCCGGCGCCACCGTGCACCTGCATGGCCCAGTCGATCACCTGGCAAGCCATGTTGGGCGCCACCACCTTGATCATTGCGATCTCGCCCTTGGCGGTCTTGTTGCCGGCCACGTCCATCATCCAGGCGGCCTTGAGCGTGAGCAAACGCGCCTGCTCGATCATGCAGCGGGCTTCGGCAATGCGCTCGCGCGTCACGCCTTGCTCGGCGATGGTGCGGCCAAAGGCCACGCGCTGCGTGGCACGGCGGCACATCAGCTCCAGCGCGCGTTCGGCCAGGCCAATCAATCGCATGCAGTGGTGGATGCGTCCCGGGCCGAGGCGGCCCTGGGCGATCTCGAAACCGCGGCCTTCACCCAGCAGGATGTTGCTGACCGGCACCCTCACGTTGGTGAAGGCAATTTCCATGTGGCCGTGCGGAGCGTCGTCATAGCCCATCACGCTCAGCGGGCGGATGATCTCCACGCCCGGGGTGTCCATGGGCACCAGGATCATCGACTGCTGCGAATGGCGCGGCGCTTCCGGGTCGGTCTTGCCCATGAAGATCAGGATCTTGCAGCGCGGATCACCACCACCACTGGTCCACCACTTGCGGCCATTGATGAGGTATTCGTCGCCCTGGCGTTCGATGCGGGCCTCGATGTTGGTCGCGTCACTCGATGCCACTGCGGGCTCGGTCATCGCAAAGCCCGAGCGGATTTCACCGGCCAGCAGCGGTTTGAGCCAACGCTCCTTGTGCTCGGCGGTGCCGTAGCGCACGATGGTTTCCATGTTGCCGGTGTCGGGCGCCGAGCAGTTGAACACCTCGCTGGACCACAGCACGCGGCCCATCAACTCGGCCAGCGGTGCGTACTCCTGGTTGGTCAGGCCGGCGCCCAGTTCGCTCTCTGGCAGGAACAGGTTCCACAGGCCGGCAGCCTTGGCCTTGAGCTTGAGCTCTTCAATCACTGGCAGCGGCGTCCAGCGCTTGCCGGCCTGCGTGTTGGCTTCCAGCTCGGCCCAGTAGCGAGCCTCGTTGGTGAAGACATGCGCGTCCATGAAGGCAGACACGGCCGCCCTGAGTTCCTGCGTGCGCGGTGAGTAGCCAAAGTCCATGGTGTCTCCTGTGGGTGTTCGTGTTGAGGGCGCCGTGCTTGTGCGCGCTATCAGGCGCGCTCGGCAAAGCCCCAGGCCAGCTCTGAAAGTTTGGGGGCCGCTGCGCCCGTGGCCTTGGCCTGGGCACTGGCGGCCGTGCCGTTTTCCACCCGCTTGGCGATGCCCTGGGCGATGGCGGCGATGCGGAACAGGTTGTACGCGAGATAGAAGTTCCAGTCTGTCATCAGCGCGACGGCATCGCCGCGGCCGGTGCGCTCGCAATAGCGCTGCACGTAGTCCTGTTCGGAGGGGATGCCCAGATCGGCGTGGTCCAGCCCGCCGATGCCGCGGAAGGTGCCGGGCGGGATGTGCCAGGCCATGCAGTGGTAGCTGAAGTCGGCCAGCGGGTGGCCGATGGTGGACAGCTCCCAATCCAGCACGGCGATGACGCGCGGCTCATCCGGGTGGAACATCAGGTTGTCCATGCGGAAGTCGCCATGCACGATGGACACCTCGCGCTCGTCGCGCGCGCTGGCCGGGATGTGGGCGGGCAGCCATTCGAGCAACTTGTCCATGGCCGGGTTTTGGCCGGTGACCGAGGCCAGGTACTGCTTGCTCCAGCGGCCAATCTGGCGCTCGAAGTAGTTGCCAGGCTTGCCATAGTTGGCCAGGCCCACGGCCGCCACGTCGACGCTATGCAGCGCTGCGATCACGCGGTTCATCTCTTCGTAGATGGCGCCGCGCTGCTCGCGACTGAAGCCGGGCAGCGACTGGTCCCACAGCACACGGCCGGCCACGAACTCCATCACGTAGAAGGCGCGGCCTATCACCGCTTCGTCTTCGCACAGCAGGAACATGCGGGCCACCGGCACATCGGTGCCCTGCAAGGCGTTCATCACCCGAAACTCGCGCTCGATGGCATGGGCCGAGGGCAGCAGCTTGGCGACAGGGCCTGGCTTGGCCCGCATCACATAGCTGCTGCCCGGCGTGGTGAGCTTAAAGGTGGGGTTGGACTGGCCGCCCTTGAACTGCTCGACCGTGAGCGGGCCGGCGAAGCCGGGCAGGTGGGCTTCCAGGTGGCGCTGCAAGGCGGCCACGTCGAACAGGTGGCCTTCGGAAACCGGGCGGGTGCCGGTGAAGTTGTCCATGGTGCTCCTCCAGTCATTCCCGCGCAGGTGGGAATCCATGGGAACGTGGTGGCGGGTGGATTCCCGCCTGCGCGGGAATGACAAGGCAGGCCCTCAGCGTTCCGATGCGGCGAGCAGCTTGTCGCGCGACAGCACCACGAGCCGCGTGGGCTCCACGCGCAACACGCCTTCGCGCTCGAGTTCCTTGAGCTCCTGGTTCACCCGCTGGCGTGAAGCGCCCAGCAGTTGGGCCAGATCTTCTTGTGCCAGTTGCAGGCCGATGCGGATCTCTTCGCCTTGTGCGATGCCGTAGCTCTTGGCCAGCAGCAGCAACTGCTTGGCCAGGCGTGCAGCCAGAGGCCGGGTGTTCAGGTCCTCGATCAGGTTGAAGTACAGCCGCAAGCGTCGGCAATTCAGCCGCAGCAGCGCGTCGTACAACTCCACATGCTGCGACAGCAGTTCCTTGAAGTCGGCCTTGCGCACCACCAGCAGCGTGGTGGCGCCATGGGCTGAAGCGTCGTGCGTGCGGGGCAATCCATCGAACAAGGCGATGTCGCCAAACCAGGTGCCAGGCTCGGCGTAAGTGAGGGTGACCTGCTTGCCCGACAGCGAGACCGAGCTCACCCGCACCGCGCCCTTGGCCACGCCTATCCAGTCTTCGGCCGGCGTGCCGCGTGCGGCCAACAAAGCCCCGTCGCTCAAACGCCGCACGGAGGCCCTCGCCAGGATGGCCGAACGCAGCGTGTGCGACAGGGAAGTGAACCATGCACCAGAGTCAATGTTGAGACGCTCGTCGATTGTAAGAACGGGGGTATTCATCATTTGTCCCTGACGCGACAGCAACGGCGCCGCCACACTCGGTATTGTCCATGTTGTCGTTTCCCCTCGTGGCGCTTGACTCCGCCAGCCCGCCGCTTTGTGTTGCCGGTTTGGGGCTTGTGAGAGCTGAAATGTGCACGGCTACACAGGCGGCCAGCTTCCATGCGGCATGCCCTGTTCCAGAGGCAAATGACGTATCCAATCGTGTTAGAGTGACTCGGTACTTCCCCCGAATTTGCACCTGAGGCATGGCCTTTTTTCGTCCCGCGTTGATCATCTGCTGCGCCGCCTTGGCGGCATCTTCCGGTGTTCACGCGGTGAGCTTTGGAAAGGTGTCCCCGTCTGCAACGCTGGGGCAGCCCCTCAATGTGCTCATCCCGATTCGCCTAGACCAAAACGAGCGCATGTACGCCGAGTGCGTCAAGGCCGAGGTGATCTCGGGAGACGCGCCCCTGCTACCCGGTCAAGTGCGGGTGGTGGTGGTGCCGACGGCCAATCCTGCCGAGTGGAACGCCCGGGTCACGACGGTCGTGCCCGTTGAGGAGCCCGTGATCGAGGTCAGCGTCAGCGCCGGATGCGAGCGCCGATTCACGCGCCGCTTCACGGCCTTGGCCGACCCCCCCTTGTCGGCCTTGTCAGAACCCGTGGCGGCCTCCAGCACTCCCATTCCAGCTGCTTTGCCCCTGGCGGCTGTGGCCGAAGACCCCGTGTTGCATGTTGAGCGGCGGCCACGCACGGCCAATGCTGGTCAGCCCGCTCCCCGCGCCAGGCGCAGCGTGGTGCGGCAGCAGTTGGTGCCAGACGATCTGGCCCCGGTGGCCGTGAGCCCCAAGGCCAGCGCCAAGCCGGCGGCTTTGCCCCGCAATGACCAGGTGGCTCGCTTGCTGCTGGATGTGGGCAGTGGCCCACACCTGAAGATGGACATGGAAGAGCCCATCTTCATGCCCCCGGGTTCTGCCGCATCTGCCACCCCCTCGGAAGGCAGCACCGAGCTTGCCCAGTTGCAGGCGCTGGAGAAGTCGCTGCGCGAACTGCGCAATGAAAGCCAGAGCAAGCAGGCCAGTGAACTGAGCCTGAAGGCCAAGCTCAGCGAAGCCGAGTTCAAGGGGCGCATGCTGCCCTGGTTGGTGGGTTTGCTGTTGTTGGCCGCAGGTGTGGCGATTTGGCTGGCGCTGCGCTTGCGCGGCGTGGCCAGCAAGGCTGACAAGACCGTGGGTGGCGCCTGGTGGAGCGGCCAGCCCACCGCCGTGGGGCCTGTGCCCGAGCCACCGGCTTCTGATGCGGGTGAATTGTTGGACCTGCCCAAGCCGGTACTGGCTCGTGTGGCAGCAGGGCGTGCCGCACCCGTGCAGGAGGAAGGGCCGCTTTTCGCCGAGATTTCTGCCGTCGATACGCAAGCTGATTTCGACGCCTACCTGACCCAGCCGTTGGCGGGTGCTGCCACAGGGGCTGCAGCGCGGGCCGAGCCTGTGGGCATGAACACCATCGTCGACGGCAACTCGCCTGCGCGCGAGGTCTCGGTGGAAGAGTTGCTGGACCTGGAACAACAGGCCGATTTCTTCATTGCGCTGGGCCAGGAGGACGCGGCGGGCGATCTGCTGATGTCGCACCTGCGCAGTACGGGTGGGCTGAGCCCCTTGCCCTACACCAAGCTGCTCGAAATCTACCGGCGCCAGGGTGACCGCTCGGCCTACGAGCGCATTCGGGCTCGGTTCAACCGCCGCTTCAATGTTTACGCGCCCGATTGGGATGTGGGCCCATCACACGGCCGCACGCTGGAAGACTATCCCGAGGTGATTGCGCAGTTGCAGGATCTCTGGCCCTCGCACCTGAACGCGATGGCCGTGCTGGAGGCCATGTTGTTCCGCAACGATGAGCGCCAGGATCTGTTCGATCTGCCGGCCTACAAAGACGTGCTGCTGCTGTACTCACTGGCCCGCGATCTGTACCAGCAAGAAGGCGTTTCTGCCGCTGACGTTGATCTGTTGCTGCCCCTGGGCGACCACAGCGAGCACGTGCGCGAGCCTTTGCCCGTGGCCCAGCGCGCTTCGGCCTACGACATGACGACCTTCTCGTTGGACACGCCCGAAGGTGGCATGGTTGTCGGTGGCCCGAACGCTAAGTCCACCCGGTGAACAAAACGCCAGGCTCAGAGCCTGGCCAGGCGTACCAGGGCTGCGTTGAGCGTTTCGTCCTTCTTCGCAAAACAGAACCGTACCAAAGGGGTAGCCGGCCGCGTGGCATGGAAGGCTGAAAGCGGGATGGCGGCCACGCCCACCTCCGTCGTCAGCCAACGGCAAAAGTCATCGTCGGGCAGGTCGCTGATGGCACCGTATTCCACGCATTGAAAGTAGCTTCCCTCGCAGGGCAGCAGTTTGAAGCGCGTTTGGGCTAGCCCAGTGCGAAACAAGTCGCGTTTGCGCTGGTAGAAGGCTGAGAGCGTGTCTGCCTGGCTGGCATCGGCCATGAAACGCGCCAGGCCGTGTTGCATGGGTGTGTTGACGGTGAACACGTTGAACTGATGCACCTTGCGGAACTCGGTCATCAGCGGGGCCGGCGCCACCACATAACCCACCTTCCAGCCCGTGACATGAAAGGTCTTGCCAAAGCTGGAGATCACCACGCTGCGGGCCGCCAATTCGGCGTGGCCGCTGGCGCTGATGTGGCTGCGGCCATCGAAAACCATGTGCTCGTAGACCTCGTCCGAGAGCAGCAGCACGTCGGTGGGGCGCAGCAGGTCGGCCAGTTGCTGGCGCTCCTCGGCTGTCCAGACCATGCCCGTGGGGTTGTGCGGCGTGTTGATGATGAGCGCACGCGTGCTTGGCTTCAGGGCGGTGGCCAGGGCGGCGAAGTCGGGCCGTTGCGTTTGCGCGTTCACCGGCACGCGCACCGCCGTGGCGCCAGCCAGGTGAATGGCTGGCACATAGCTGTCGTAGCAGGGGTCGAGCACGATCACCTCGTCGCCCGGGTGCACCAGGGCCAGCACGGCAGTGAGGATGCCCTGCGTGGCGCCGGCGGTGACCGTCACTTCGGTCTCGGGGTGATAGGCATGGCCGTACAGGCGCGCCACCTTGGTAGCAATGGCCTCGCGCAGTGGTGCCACGCCGGTCATGGGTGGGTACTGGTTCAGACCTTCGCGCATCGCGGCCTGCACATGGTCCACCAGCGCAGGCACGCAATCGAAATCCGGAAAGCCCTGGCCCAGGTTCACGGCGCCATGTTGCTGGGCCAATGCCGACATGACACTGAACACCGTGGTGCCCACCTCGGGCAGGCGGCTGGCGATGGCGGGCGTGCGGGGCTCAGAGGGCATAGTCATCGCCATGGCCGGTCATGGCACGTTCGATCAGCGGGCGCGTGAGGCGGGGCGACAGCAACTCGGCAAAATTCAGCACATAGCCACGCAGGTAGGCGCCGCGGCGAAAGGCCACCCGCGAGGTGTTCTGGCCAAACAAATGCATGGCCGGTTTGTTCACCAGCTCGCCCTGCGGCGGTTCGCCCTGCATGGCCATTTCGGCCACGATGCCCACGCCCAGGCCCGAGCGCACATAAGTTTTGATGACGTCGGAGTCGATGGCCTCCAGCGCAATGGTGGGTGTGAGCCGGCGCTGCGCGAAGGCCTGGTCAATGCGACGCCGGCCGGTGAAGGCCGCCTGGTAGGTTACCAGCGGGTACTCGGCCAATTGCTCCAGCGTGGGGCGCTCCACCGTGGCCAGCGGGTGGTGGTTGGGCACCACGATCACGTGCTGCCATTCGTAGCAGGGCAGGGTGATCAGCTCGTCAAATTCCGACAACGACTCGGTGGCCAGGCCGATGTCGGCGGTGTCGTCCAGCAGCATCTGAGCCACCTGTTCGGGCGAGCCTTGGTGCAAGGTCACCTGCACCTTGGGATAGCGCTTGCGCAACTGGGCCACCGGCTCTGGCAGCACGTAGCGGGCCTGCGTGTGGGTGGTGGCAATGGAAAGACGGCCGCTGTCCTGCTGCGAAAACTCTTCGCCGATGCGCTTGAGGTTTGCCACCTCGCGCAAGATCACGTCCACCGATTGCAGCACCTGCTGGCCCGGCTCGGTGACGCGGCGCAGCCGCTTGCCATGGCGCACGAAGATGTCGATGCCCAGCTCTTCCTCCAGCTCCAGGATGGCCTTGGAGATGCCCGGCTGTGAAGTGAACAGCGCCTTCGCGGTTTCGGTGAGGTTCAGGTTGCGGCGCACCGCCTCTTGCACAAAGCGCAACTGGTGCAAGTTCAAGGTGCGGGCTCCAGGGCGATCTGGGCCAGGGCCGCCACCAGCAGGGGCGATTCACCCACGGCCGGGCGCAGCTGCCAGTCGATCTGCGGGTGCCGGTCCATCAGGGTGGACAGTTGCAAGGGCACGTCCTTGCGCACATGGCCGCCAGCCCCCAGGAAGACCGGCAGTACTGCCACCGTGGTGCAACCCGCTTCGGCCAGGCTCTGCCCTGCGTCCACCAGGCTGGGCGCCATGAACTCCAGATAGGCGTTGCGCACCAACAGTGCCGTGTTGCCCTCGCGAACGCGACGCGCCACGTCTTCAAATGGGCGTGCCCAGGCGGCATCGCGCGCACCATGGGCCAGCAGGATCAAGCCACGCAGTTGGGTTGTCATCGGAATCTCACCAGCCATGCAAAGGCCGCCATGGAAAGAGCCAGGTAAAGCAGACTGGGCACCGAGGCCGCCATCCAGGGGGTCCAGTCGCGCAACAGCCCCAGGTGGCCCACCACGTTGTTCAGCAGCACGAAGGAAATGCCCAGCATGATGCCGCCAAACACCTTGATGCTGACGCCGCCAGAGCGTGCCTGCAAATAGGCGAAGGGCAGGGCCAGGGCCATCATCACGATGCAGGCAAAGGGGTAGAGCGCACGCTTCCAGAACAACAACTGGTAGCGCTGGGCTGTTTGCTCCTGGTCGGTGAGGTGTCGGCTGTAGCGCCACAGCTCGGTGGTGCTCATGCTGTCGATGGGCGATACCGCTGCAGCCACCAGGCGCTCGTCCAGCGTGGTGGCCCAGTCCAGGGTGGCCAGGTGGCGAGTCTGCACGGCGGTGTCGCTGCTGTCGGCGCCATCGGCTTTCGGCCAAAGGGTTTGTGACACGTCTTGCAGCTGCCAGACCGAGCCGGCCAAGGCCGCCATGGCATGGCCCGTGGCGGCTTCGGTGCGCGACAGCAGTCTGCCCTTGGCGTCGTGCTCGAAGATGCGAATGTGCTGCATCAGGCCGTCGGCCCCGGTGCGCTCCACGTTGATCGAGATGGCGTGCGTGCCATCGGGCGTCTCGCGCCGCTCTTTCAACCAGGCTCCCGCCACGCCAAAGCTCTGGCCGCCTCGCAGGCGGGCCTTCATGGCCAGGGCTTGCTGCTCGCCCCAAGGCGCCATGTACTCGCCGGTGATGAAGGTAAGCCCGGCCAGCAGCACCCCCAGGCCGGCAAGCAGATCGAGGGCGCGGCCGGGGCCCAGGCCGCCCGTGCGCAAGATGGTGAACTCGGACGACTGCGCCAGCCTGGCCATCGCGTAGATGGCGCCAATCAGCACCGAGATCGGGCTCAGCTCGTACAGCCTGGCCGGCACCACCAGCAGCGCCGCCAGCACGGCGTGCCACATGGTCATGCCATGGCGGCCCACGCCTTCAAGCTGGTCGAGAAAGTCGATGAAGAAGAACAACGAAAGAAAGGCCACCGACACGAAGAAGATGGACCAGACCAGATCCCGGTAGAGCAGGGCGCGTACGGTTCTCATGCGGCGGCCGCTCCTGCGCGGCGGGGCCACAACATCATCACGGTGGCGTGGTCGCGCCACCAGATCAAGGCCGTGGCCAGCACAAAGGCGCCGCCATGCAGCAGCAAGAGCGCGCCGGCCATGCTGGTGCGGCCTGAACTCACCCAGGCCTGGCTCAGGTTGAGCAGGTTGTAGTAGACGACGAAGGCCAGCAGCGCGAACAGCAAGTTCCAGTTGCTGGCACGGCGCGGGTTGGTGGCCGAGGTGCCTATGCCCAGCAGGATCAGGTTGGTGGCGCCAAACAGCAGGCCCAGCCGCCAGGTGAGCTCGCCCAGGTTGGCAGGCGTGGGAGCCTTTATCAAAGCCGACATCGACAGCACCTTGGGCGAGGCCACCGTCACCGCCGCCGCGCGGGCCTGGTCCATGGTCATACGAAAGCTGTCGAACTGCGTGTGGGTGTTGGTGCCGGTTTCCAGGTTCAGCTCGTTGCGGTGGCCGCCATCCAGCACCAGCTGCCGCTCGCTGGCGATGGTGTCGATGCGACCGGTGCGGGCGGTGGTGACGGCCTCACGCTCGCCGCTGCGGCCCAGCATGAACACACTGCGGCGCGTGCCGCTGGAATCGCCCTCACCCTCGCGTTCGACAAAGAAAACCCGGCTGCCGTCACGCGAGGTTTGAAAGGTGCCGGGTGCCACACGCGAGAGATCCGAACGCTGCTCGTACTGCTGGCGCATCTCCTCGATTTTCAGGTTGCTCCAGGGCCAAACCACCAGACCCAGCAGGCCCACCAGCACCAGCACCGGCCAGGCCATGTGCAGAACCGGGCGCACGAAGCGAGACAGGCCTATGCCGGATGCAAACCAGATCGCCATTTCGCTGTCACGGTACATGCGGCCCAGCGTTACCACCACGGCCACGAACAGCGACAAAGCCAGCACGGTGGGCATGGTCTTGATCGCACCAAAGCCCAGCAACAGCACCACGTCCTGCGGGGCCACTGCACCGTCGGCAGCCTTGCCCAGTGTCTGGATCAGCATCTGCGTGAGCACGATGGTCAGGATGACCACCAGCGTTGCACCAAAGGCCCGCGCCAACTCCTTGCGCACAGTTGAATCGAATAACATCAATGGATCATTTTCCTTCGGGCCATGGATCAGATTATGAACTTGCAAGCGTTGGCAACGACCCCACAAGGGCTGGCTGGAGTTTCAGCAGATGCGATGGTGTTGGTGCTGCCGGCCGGTGGCAAGGCACTGAGCGGCGACAAGCTGCTGGATGCCTTGGTGGCCGCAGCGGTGAAGCAGGGCGATTTCGAGCACAAGGCCGGCCAGACCCTGTACCTGCACCAGGCAGCTGGCATGAACTGCGCAAGGCTGCTGCTGGTGAGCGCCAAGGACGGCTCGGCCAAGGCCTTTCGCTCGGCGCTGAACGCGGCGCTGGCTGCCCTCAAGGGCCGCGCGGTGCGGCATCTTGCGGTGGTGTTGGCCGGTGCCCAGCCCGATGCCACGCATGCCGAATCACTGGCGCTGGCTTTGGAGAACGCCCACTACGTCTACAGGCACACCAAGCCCAGCGCGGTAGCGGCCAAGGCGCCGGTCAAGGTGAGCCTGCTGTGCGATACCTCGGCACATGCGGCCGTGAAGGCCGGCCTGAAGCAAGGCGAGGCCATTGCCGCCGGTGTGACGCTGGCGCGCGAGTGCGCCAACCGGCCTGGCAACCACTGCACACCCACCTGGTTGGGCGAAGAAGCCCAACGCATGGGCAAGGCCAACGGCCTGAAGGTGAAGGTGCTGGACCGCAAGGCCATCGAGAAGCTGGGCATGGGCTCGTTCCTGTCGGTGTCGCGCGGCTCCGATGAACCGCCTCGCTTCATCGTCATCGAGTACCAGGGCGCGAGCAAGACCGAGGCACCGGTGGTGCTGGTGGGCAAGGGCATCACTTTTGACACCGGTGGCATCTCGCTCAAGCCTGCACCCGAGATGGACGAGATGAAGTACGACATGGGCGGCGCTGCCAGCGTGCTGGGTACTTTGCGCGCCGTGGCGGAACTCAAGCCCAAGCTCAACGTGGTGGGCCTGATCCCCACCTGCGAGAACATGCCCAGCGGGCGAGCCACCAAGCCGGGCGATGTGGTGGTGAGCATGTCGGGCCAGACCATCGAGGTGCTGAACACCGACGCCGAAGGCCGGCTCATCCTGTGCGACGCGCTCACCTATGCCGAGCGCTACAAGCCCGCAGCCGTGGTGGACGTGGCCACGCTCACCGGCGCCATCATCATCGCGCTGGGCAATCACCAGGCCGGCCTGTTCGCTTCCGACGATGCACTGGCCGAGCAACTGCTGGCGGCGTCGCGCACTGCACAAGACCCCTGCTGGCGCATGCCATTGGATGAGGAATACGACGAAGGCCTGAAGAGCCACTATGCCGACATGGCCAATGTGGGCTCGCGCGCCGGTGGCTCCATCACTGCCGCCAAGTTCCTGCAACGCTTCACCGGCAAGTTTCCCTGGGCGCATCTGGACGTGGCCGGCGTGGCGCACCGCTCGGGCGCGGCCAAGGGCGCCACCGGGCGGCCCGTGGGTTTGCTCACGCACTTCGTGCTGGCGCGCGCCCGCAAGGCTTGAGCACGTCACGGGCATCCAGGGCAAAGGGCGGCATGGCTGAAGTGGTTTTTCTCACCGGGGTGGACGACAAGCTCGCGTTCGCCTGCCGTCTGCTGCGCAAGAAGTTTCGCGAAGGCAGCCGGGTGGCGGTGTACGGCCCGGCACCCCTGCTCACGCGCCTGGACCAGGCCCTGTGGGCCGAGCCGCAACTCGACTTCGTGCCCCACCAGCGCCTGAGGCAGGCCGAGGCCGTGCCGGCCGACGCTGCGCTCACCCCCATCTGGCTGCTGGAGGCTGCCGCACCCGCCTTGCAATGCGACAGCGCCGTCAACCTGGGTTCTGACGATGTTGCGGCCCTGGGCAGCCATGGCCGCGTGGCCGAAATCGTGAGCCTGGACGAGGCCGACCGCGCCGAAGGCCAGTTGCGCTGGAAACAGTACAAGGCCCAGGGGCATGTCTTGCTGCACCGGCCGCAGGGCGCGGGGGCTACCTGAAGGGCCGCTTAGCCCCGCAGAAGTAAGAGGACGTAGCCCCCGCCTCGTCAGGCGACAATCCGCACCTGCTTTTTGTCTCAACATGATCCACTTTTCCCGCTGTCAGCCGTGCGCATGCCGCCGCCCCACCACCCGCCCCTGTTGCATGGCGGGGCTGGCGTTGCGGGGTGAGGGCATAGACGAACCGGGGCTGGCCAGGCGGGCCTCTCAGCCAGGGCGAGCGGGCTAGTGGCTGATACCGACGAACAACCGGCAGCAGAGCAGCCGCCTGAGGCGGAGCCTGCACCCGCCACGGAGCCGCCCAAGCCCAAGCGCAAGCGGCGCATACGCTGGCGCGCCAGCCCCAAGCCCATGGCCCTGCGCAATGCGCTGGGCTTGTCGGTGCTGGTGCACGCCATGCTGTTGCTGCTGCGGTTGGCCGATCCCGCACCCGGCATGCAGGGCATTGCTTCACCCTCCGGCGATGTCGCCCCCCTGGATTTGCGCATAGCCCTGGCGCAACCGCCCACTGGCGTTTCCACCAAGGCAGGCCCGCCCGTGCAGATGGTGGCTGCGGCAAACAACAGCACCTCGGATTTCAAGCTGCCTGCGCCTGCAGCCGCACCAACACCTTCGCCAGCGCCCGTTGCCGCCAAGCCCGCGCCCAAGGCACCACCGCCCACCACAGCGCCACGGCCACCGCAGCCAGCGCCTGTGCCCAAGCCGCCACCGCCTCCTGCGCCCACACCACCGGCGCCCAAGCCCAAGCCCACTCCGCCACCCAGGCCCAAGCCTGCACCGCGCCCCGCACCAACCAAACGTGCCGCGCAGTTGCCCGTGTTGAGCCAGCAAAAGCCGCTGGAACCCCTGCCTGTCATTCCAGAGCCGTCTGAAGGCGAGGCCCTGGGCGCACGCACGCAACAGACCAGCATCCCCAAGACCGCACGCCCACCCGACCCGCGGGCCAGCGAGGCCGAGGAGCAAGCACGCCTGGCCGCAGCCGAAGCCAAGCGGCAAAAAGCCGAGGCCGACCGTTTGGCGGAACAGATGCGTCTGGAAGAGGCCGCACGGCAAGCTGCCTTGATGGAAGCTGAGCGACAGGAAGCCGCCAAGCAAGAGGCCGCCCGAGTGGAGGCCGAGGCAGCGCGACAAGAAGCCCTGCGGCAAGAAGCCGTCAAGCAAGAAGCCGCAAAACAAGCTGCGCTGAAGGAAGCTGCCAGACAGGAGGCCGCCAGGCAAGAGGCCGCCCGGTTGGAAGCAGAGACTGCGCGGCAAGAAGCCCAGCGGCAAGAGGCCGTCAAGCAGGAAGCCGCAAAACAAGCTGCGCTGAAGGAAGTCGCCAGACAGGAGGCCGCCCGGTTGGAAGCCGAGACCGCACGGCAAGAAGCCCAGCGGCAAGACGCCGCCAAGCAAGAAGCAGCAAGGCAGGCTGCGCTGAAGGAGGCTGCCAGACAAGAAGCCGCCAGGCAGGAGGCTGAACGGCAAGCTGCGTTGAAGGAAGCCGCGAAACAAGACGCTGCCAAACAAGAGTCTGCTCGGCAGGCCGCGCTGAACGAAGCAGCGCGGCAAGAGGCAGCGCGGCAAGAGGCAGCGCGGCAAGAGGCAGCGCGGCAAGAGGCAGCGCGGCAAGAGGCAGCGCGGCAAGAGGCAGCGCGGCAAGAGGCAGCGCGGCAAGAGGCAGCACGGCAAGAGGCAGCACGGCAAGACGCAGCACGGCAAGACGCAGCACGCCAAGAGGCAGCGCGGCAAGAGGCAGCGCGGCAAGAGGCAGCGCGGCAAGAGGCAGCGCGGCAAGAGGCAGCGCGGCAAGAGGCAGCACGGCAAGACGCAGCACGGCAAGAGGCAGCACGGCAAGAGGCAGCACGGCAAGAGGCAGCACGGCAAGAGGCAGCACGGCAGGCCGCAGCCAACGAAGCCGCCCGCCAGGCCGCTGCACAAGAAGCGGCCAGGCTGGCAGCCGATCAGGAATCGCGTCGTCGCGCCGCCGAGGTCGAGGCCGCGCGCAAGGCGGCCGCAGAAGCCGAGACCGCTGCAGCCGGCAGTGCCAGGTCGGTCTCGCCGGGCCGCGCGGCGGTCGGGCCAGACGGTCAGGTTGGCGAGGGCTCTCGCGGCCGCACCCCCAGCCAGAACGCGTCCGAGCGTTCGGTTTCACCCACCAGCTCAGGCTCGGGTGCTGCGCGGCCTTTGGAAACAGGTGGGGCGCGCAATCCGGGTGCCACCGCCGTGCTGCAGGTGCCTTTGCCCACACCGCCCAACCCGCGCCGCAAACTGCTCACCAGCCGCAACGAGCGGCATGTGGCGGCCCGCATCTATGCCGAAGGCTGGCGCCAGAAGATAGAGCAGAACGCCTCGCTGGACCTGATCAGGGGCGTGGCCGTGGGCACGTTTGAGAGCCCCGTGGTGACCGTGTCGTTGAACCCCGACGGCACCGTTGAGAGTGTGGTCATCAACAAGTCCAGCGGTGTGGCGCAGGTGGACGATGCGGTGCGCCAGATCGTCAGTTCGTTGGCACCGTTCAGGGCCTTCACCCCCGAGCTGTCGCAGGACTTCGACGCCATCGAGATCCGCTACACCTGGACCTTTGAAACCGCCGTGCGGCTGTTCTACGGCGGGCGTTGACCTGGCGCAGCTGGCTCAGGCTTGACCCCGATGGGGTGAGCGATTCTTTTGGGGTATCTTCCGTCGGTTGGGCGCGAACGCGTGGTTCGCAGCACTCCCTTCAACAACCCACATCTGGAGGTTTCAACTCATGCAAGTCAAACTGAATGTGATCGTCGCGGCGGCCGCTGCCATGCTGGCCGGTTCTGTCTATGCGCAGGACATGGTCGTCAAGATCGGTCACGTGGGCCCGACCAGCGGCGGCATTGCCCACCTGGGCAAGGACAACGAAAACGGCGCCCGCATGGCCATCGACGATCTGAACGCCAAGGGCGTGATGATCGGCGGCAAGAAGGCCAAGTTTGAGCTGCTGGCCGAAGACGACGCAGGCGACCCCAAGCAAGGCACCGCTGCCGCGCAAAAGCTGGTCGACGCCAAGGTCAACGGCGTGGTGGGTCACCTGAACTCGGGCACCTCCATTCCCGCCTCCAAGGTCTACAGCGATGCGGGCATCCCGCAAGTCTCGCCCTCGGCCACCAACCCCAAGTTCACCCGCCAGGGCTTCAAGACCACCTTCCGCGTGGTGGCCGATGACGTGCACCTGGGCGGTACCCTGGGCCGCTACGCCGTCAACCAACTCAAGGGCAAGACCATCGCCGTCATCGACGACCGCACGGCCTACGGCCAAGGCGTGGCCGACGAATTCGAGAAGGCCGTCAAGGGTGCAGGCAAGAAAGTAGCCAAGCGCGAATTCACCAACGACAAGGCCACCGACTTCACCGCCATCCTGACCAGCATCAAGGCGGTCAAGCCCGACGTCGTCTTCTACGGTGGCATGGACGCCGTGGCCGGCCCGATGATCCGGCAGATGAAGCAGCTGGGCATCAAGGCCAAGTTCATGGGCGGCGACGGCATCTGCTCGGGCGAGCTGCCCAAGCTGGCCGCCGGCGCGATGGCCGACGGCCAGGTGGTGTGCGCCGAGGCCGGTGGCGTCGAAGGTGCGCAGAAGGTGGGCATGGAGAAGTTCAGGGCCGACTTCAAGAAGAAGTTCAACGCCGACGTGCAGATCTACGCCCCCTACGTGTACGACGCCACCATGGTGATCGCCGACGCCATGCAAAAGGCCGGCTCGGCCGACCCGGCCAAGTACCTGCCGGTGCTGGCCAAGACCAGCGGCTACAAGGGCGTGACAGGCACCATCTCGTTCGACGAGAAGGGCGACGTCAAGAACGGCGCGCTCACGCTGTTCACCTACAAGGGCGAGAAGCGCGAGCAGATCGCCGTGGTGCGCTGATTCTGTGCGCTGAGCGACCTCAGCCACCCCGCACAAGGCCGCCTGGTGTCAAAGCCAGGCGGCTTTTTTTCCCTTTTTCTCTTTTCTAGGGAGTTGGCACTGCCACGCTAGGGATAAGCCACCGTGCCTTGCCGGGCATACGCTCGCGGCCATGGTCCTGCCCCACGCCATCATGAACAAGTTGCTCGCGGCCAGAAGCCGGTTGGCTCTGGCTTTGGCTGTGGGCCTGGTGGGTCTGGGTTCTGTGGCACAAGCCCAGCCAGTGCCCAAAATGCCCGATCCGTACAAAGCCTTGTTTCTGCAGATCGCTCGCGAAACCGGGGTGCCCGTGGCCTTGATCGCCGCCGTGGCGGCTGCCGAATCAGGCTTCGACCCGCTGGCCCGCTCGCCCAAAGGCGCCACCGGGCTGATGCAACTGATGCCCGACACGGCGCGGCGTTTCAACGTCACCAACCTGCTGTCGCCAGAACAGAACCTGCGCGGTGGAGCCCACTACCTGCGGTGGTTGAGCGAACGCTTTCCCAACGACATGGAGCGGGTGATTGCGGCCTACAACGCTGGTGAGAGCGCCGTGGACCGCGCCGGTGGCACGCCGCCATTCCCGGAAACACAGGCCTATCTGCCAAAGGTGATGCACTACTTCCGGCACTTCGACAAGCTGCTGGCGGCCCAGTTGCAGCCCGGCTCCGCCCCCAGCAAGGGCTGACGCGCACGCCATTTCCGGGTCAACCGAGAAATTGCCGACGAAATGTCGCTGCAGAGGCGGTGAGAACTGGTCGATACCCCACAGAATCACAGGCTGGGTCATGCCCAGGGCCACAGCCCGCCCATCCATTCGCTCATGAAGGAACCTCTATGCGCCAGTTTCTCTCACTCGCTGCGGCCTTGGTTGGCCTGCTTGCTTCGCCCATGGCGCTGGCCCAGGACGGCGGCATGTTCGCGGTGCGCGTGCGCGCTGGCAACCTGAGCCCGGCCAACAGCGATGCGTCGAACATGGCCCTGTCCATCAACAAGAAGAGCACGACAGAAGTTGATCTCAGCGTTTTCCTGAACGCCAATGAGGCGCTGGAGCTGGCCATCCTCAGCCCACAGAACCACACGCTGTACTCAGCCGCCTGGGCGGAGAACGTCGGCAGCTTCAAGCAAACCCCGATCACCCTCGTGGGCCAGCACCATTTCACCGGCCTGGTGGGCGATGTGCGCCCCTACCTGGGTCTGGGGCTCACCTACACCCGCATCTCCGGGGTGAGCACGACCGACGGCGTGCTCGACTTCAAGCGCAGCAGCCTGGGGCTGGCGGCCCAGATCGGGCTGGACGTGCCCCTGGCCAAAGGCTGGCTCCTGAACCTCGACGTGAAGAAGCTCCAGATTGCCACGCGCGTCAGCTACGAAGGCACCGACCTGGGCAAGTTCAAGCTCGACCCCGTGCTGCTCAGCGTCGGGGTGGGGGTGCGTTTTTGAGTGACTTCGCACACCGCCTTTGCGCCGTGGCAGGGCTGCTGCTGGCGGGCGCCGTGCCTGCTGCGCACGCGCAGGTGTACGCCGGCGAGTCGGCGGGTGGCGCGGTGGTGCTGTCGTACCGCCAAACGCCTGAAACCCCCGAGCTGGTCGTCATGGCGCCGGTGGTCTTGAGTGAGAAGATTCAATCGGTTGCAACTGAGATATTGGCGTTACCGCCGGTTCAGGCCGCGCCCTCGCCGGGGCACGTCCCCAAACTGCCAAGCAGTCTTCGCCCCTTGATCCTCCAGGCAGCCCAGATGCAACAGGTGCCGGCCTCTCTCATCGCGGCCGTGGCGGCGGCCGAGTCGGGTTTCAACCCCTCTGCGCGCTCGCCCAAGGGGGCGGTGGGCTTGATGCAACTCATGCCCGCCACCGCCAGACGCTTCAATGTGAACGACCGGCAATCGGCCGCCCAAAGCCTGCAGGGCGGGGCGGCTTACCTGCGCTGGCTCACCGACCATTTCGGCGCTGACCTGGAGCGCGTCATCGCCGCCTACAACGCCGGCGAGCAGGCCGTCGAAAGGGCTGCCGGCGTGCCCCCCTACCCGGAGACCCGGGCCTACCTGCCCCGTGTCATGGGATACCTGAAGCACTTTCAGCGGGTGTTTCCCAGCACGGCGCCAGGCTGAGCCTGCAGCGGGTTGCACGGCCCAGTTGCGGGGCCCAGGTGCGGGCCGCGCCGAGCCCCCAAAGGCATCCTCAGAGCGCCAAAACGCGCTTGATCCCGCCGTGTTTCTGCCGATGACATGCGGGTGCCGCCCCCTTCGCTCGATTGATAGTTCTCATGCCAGCGCCCTTTCTGTGACATTGTTGGCGAAAGTAACGAACTAGGGGGATGGTGGGGAGGTGTACAGACAAGAGACACTTCGTTACCGCTACGGCGACCAGGGCTTTTCTTGTTCTGTGGTGAGTTTTTGTAACTCGCCGCATGGCATCAAAGCCCCCTTACAGATGTCCGTCGGCCACACATCTTTGCCTTAACCCACCCTGTCGGGAGTTCCTACATGAGCAAGCGTTTCAATTTCCAGCCCAAGCCTGTCAGCAAGGCTGCCGGCATGTTGGTGGCCCTGATGGCCGCCTCCACCGGCCTGCAAGCGGGCTCGGGATTTGTTGACACCCAGGACCCTGCCGGGGTTGCCTACCGCCTCCAGACCTACTTTGCCTACAGCCCCTCCGGCACCCGCGACACGACGGTGCCTGAAGAAGACACGTATGGTCTGGCAGCAGCCGCTGGCCGCACTGCCAACTTCACTGGCAAGGCGCTGCGCAAGTTCATCGATCCGCTGCCCCTGCCGGGCAAGGCCAATGCCAAGCTGATGGCCGATGGCTCGACCAGCAAGTACATCCCGGTGGCCCAGGTCAGCTTCTGGACCAATCCGCAGGGCGTGGTGACCACTGACCAGTACTACGAAATCGCCGTGATCGAGTACACGGACCGTTTCCACACCGACCTGATCAAGCCCACCGTGCTGCGTGGCTATGTGCAGATTGACCACTTGGCCACCAATGGCCTGGGCCAACTGCCTGGCAGCATCGCGAACCCGCTGACCTACCCCGATGGCTCGCCCATCATGATTGCCAAGACCGACGCCGCGGGCAAGATCATCAAAGACGGGGCTGGCGCTCCGGTGATGGTGCAGGCTCTGTCGGTGGATACGCCGCACTACCTGGGCCCCGTCATCGCGGCCACCAGGCACATCCCCACCCGCGTCAAGTTCATGAACCTGCTGCCGGCTGGCCGCATCGAGTTCGATGCCAATGGCGTCAAAGACCGCCACGGCGACCTGTTCCTGCCGGTGGACTCCATGCTGATGGGCGCCGGCTTTGGCCCCGATGGCATGACGCAGTACACCCAAAACCGCGCCAACGTCCACCTGCACGGTGGTGACACCCCGTGGATTTCTGACGGCACGCCGCACCAGTGGCTCACGCCCGCCGCCGAAGCCGACCCCACTCGTGTCACCGTTGACGGCGCGCCGCTGAGCCTGGCCGCCGAGTTTGCACAAGACCCGGCCCGCGATCCGGCACTGCTGCCCGAGTTCCTGCGTGGCGCCAGCACCCAGAACGTGCCCGACATGAATGACCCCGGCCTGGGCGCCTGGACGCTGTATTTCCCCAACGAGCAGACCGCCCGCATGCTCTGGTACCATGACCACAGCGTGGGCATCACCCGCCTGAACGTCTATGCCGGCATGGCCTCGGCCTACCTGCTGACCGACACCACCGAGCAAAACATGGTGTCGACCAGTGTGTTGCCGCCGGCCGAGCGCACCATCCCCCTGGTGCTGCAAGACCGCACCTTCGTGCCGGACGACATCAACCTGCAAGACGGCTTGTGGGACACCAAGGCCTGGGGCGCCCCTGGCGACTCGTGGTTCCCGCACGTGTATGAAACCGTGCAAGACCCGCTGCAGGTCGACAACACCAACGCCGTGGGCCGCTGGCACTATGGCCCGTACTTCTGGCCCGTGTTCCCGGCCCTGTACCCGCTGCCCACCGGCGCCTATGGCGACGTGACCACCACGCCGGAAGCCTGGATGGACACCCCCATCGTCAACGGCGTGGCCTACCCGGTGCTGGAGGTGGACCCCACCACCTACCGCTTCCGCATCCTGAACGCCACCAACGACCGCATGCTGACCTTCAACCTTCTGAAGGCCGTGCAAAACCCGACGCTGGGCGACGGCACCACGGTGCTGGTCAACCCGCGCTTGGTCGAAGCTGGCTTTGACCTCAACACCGAGGTGGACATGGTGCCCGCCGCGCCGGCCACGCCTGAAACGGCCTGCCCGCCCATTGCTGTTGACCAGCCCGCGACCCGGCCGACGCCCCTTTTCAACACAAACGGCTCGCCCAAGCTCAACGCCCAGAACAAGCAGATGTACTGCCAGCCCGACGCGTGGCCCATCGACGGCCGTCTGGGTGGCATGCCCGACCCGAACAGTGTTGGCCCCGCCCTGCACCAGATCGCCAGTGAAGGCGGCTGGTTGCCGGCGGTGCACAGCATCGAGCCCAACCCCATGACCTATCTGCTGGACAAGGGCCGCATCAACGTCTTCAACGCCAACACGCCTTCGCTGTTCATGGGCCCGGCCGAGCGTGCCGACGTGGTGGTTGACTTCTCGCAGTACGCCGGCAAGACCCTGCTGGTCTACAACGATTCGGGCGCGCCCATCCCTGCGGGCGACCCCCGCAATGACGTGTTTACCGGCGTGGGCGACCAGTCGGGTGCCGGCGGTGCCGAAGACACCAAGCCTGGCTACGGCCCGAACATCCGCACCTTCATGCAGATCAAGGTCAAGGATTTGCCGGTTGGCACCACGGCGACCGCCTTTGAAACCGATGGCCGCTTGGCCACACTGAAGACAAGTGTCAGCAGTGCTTTCATTCAAGACCAGGAAAAGCCGGTGGTGGCGCAGCCTGCCTATGCGGGCTTCGACCCCGCTTGGGCCAATCTGACCCAGGACCAGAGCTACGCTCGCATCCAGACCGGCTCGCTCAAGGAGCCGGTGTTCAAGTACACCCCGGGCACGCCCAGCGCGTCCATCAACAGCGTCACCGTGACCGAGCAGGGCACCGGCTACACCGCTGCGCCGCTGGTCACCATCTCGGCGCCCTTGGATGTCAACGGCCGTGCAGCCAGCGCCAAGGCCACGCTGAAGATCGACAAGCTCACGCTCACCGCTGCGGGCAGCGGCTTCGTTGTCGCGCCGAACGTCACCATCGTGGGTGGTGGCGGCAACGGCGCCGTGGCCGAAGCCGTGCTGGGTGCTGATGCAGTGCAGATCACTGCCGGGGGCACCGGCTACGGCGCTGCGCCCACGGTGACCTTCACGCAGCCGCCCGCAGGTGGCCGCCGCGCCACCGGTACCGCCACCATCAACGGCAGCGGGCAAGTCACGGGCGTCACCATCACCGACCCGGGCACCGGCTACACCGCCACACCCCTGGTCAGTTTCACGCCGGTTGCCGGCGGCACGGGCGCCCGGGCCACCACCACCAGCAGGGTCACCGAACTGCATCTGACGCCGGCCGACCCGATGAACCCGGCTTCTGCCGGCGGCGGTGGCTTCACCAGCTTCGACCCGGCCGCGCTGGTCAACCCCTTCAACATCAACTTCCTGGGCGGCGGCGGCCGCGTGGGTGTGCCCGTGGTGCTGCCTACGGCAGTGGCCACCGGCAAGGTGTTTGACATCACCCTCGACTACGCCGGCCGTGGTTACGTCGCCGAGGTGCCCACCGTCACGGTGGGTGCTTCGCCCAACGGGGTCACGGCCTTGGCCCAATCCGACATGGCCGCAGGCACAGCCACGGGCAGCAACCTGGTCAAGACCAAGGCCATCCATGAGTTGTTCGACGCCACCTATGGCCGTCTGAACTCCATCCTGGCCGTGGAACTGCCCTTCACCAGCGCCATGACCCAGACCACGATTCCGCTGGCCTACCTGGACGCGCCGACCGAGATCTTCAGCGAAGGCGAAACCCAGATCTGGAAGATCACCCACAACGGCGTGGACAGCCACCCTGTGCACTTCCACCTGCTGAACGTGCAGCTGGTGAACCGCGTCGACTGGGCCGGCATCATGATGCCGCCGGACAAGAACGAGCTGGGTTGGAAGGAAACCGTGCGGATGAACCCGCTGGAAGACGTGATCGTCGCGGTGCGGGCTTCCACACCCAAGCTGCAGGGCTTTGGCGTGCCGCTGAGCGTGCGTGCCATGGACCCGGCCCAGCCTCTGGGTTCGCCGTTCGGCTTCACGCAAGTCGACACGATCACCGGCACGCCCAAGACCGTGGTCAACGACATCATGAACTTCGGCTGGGAATACGTGTGGCACTGCCACATCCTGGGCCACGAAGAGAACGACTTCATGCGCCCGGTGGTGTTCAATGCCGGCGAGCTGACGCCTGTGGCGCCGGTCATCGGTGCGGCTGTGGCCGATCTGGGCGCCGCAACGCCTTCGGTCACCATCAACTGGACCGAAGCTCTCGCCAGTCAGGGGGTCAACAGCGAAGTGGGCTTCCGCGTGCAGCGTGGCACGACGGGTTCGGGTGTGTTTGAAGACCTGACGCCCGACCTGCACAGCATCGTGGGCCTGAACGGCCAGGTGAATGCACTGGCCAACGCCCAGAGCTATGTGGACACCACCATCGGTGGTGTGGCGGGTGGTGGTGGCGGCGCTCTGCCGGCCACGCCCAACACCCCCACCACCGTGGTGGCGGCGAACGCGATCACGGTGAACTGGACGGTGCCGGCCAACCTGCCTGGCAACGCCCAGACCGTGGGCTTCAAGGTGCTGCGTGCCAATGTGGACTCAGTCGGCGTGGTGGGCCCCTTCACGGTGCTGAACCCGCTGGCCCAGGTGCCGGCCAATGTGTACACCTATACCGACGGCACGGTTCTGAGTGGTGAGAAGTACCAGTACCAGGTGCAAGCCCTGGCCGCTGGTGGCGACAGCGTGGACTACCGCGTGGTGGCCGTGAACGTGGTGGGCGAAACCGCTTCGGCACCTGTGACCGTGGCGTTGGGTGGTGCTGCGGCGACGCAGGTCTCCTCTGCCGCTTCGGCCACCGCTGCAGTGCCAATGCTGGCCCCCACCAGTGTTGGCGCCGCCATGACGGCGGCCGTGGCCCAGGTGACCTACAGCTGGACCGGCCCGGCCAACGCGGCGGGCTACACGGTGCGTTACCGCGTGGGCAACACGGCCGCTCTGAGCGCGCCGCTGGCCGCCTCACCGTACGTGCCGCAGGTTGGCAACAGCATCGTCGCGCCGGTGGGCACCAACCAGTGGGTGACCTTCCAGGTCAAGGCCGTCAGTGCCTCGGGTGTGGAGTCGCCGGTGTTGTCTTCGGGTGCCATCCAGAAGGCCACGCCGACGGTGCCGACCGGACTGTCGGTCACGGGTGCCACGCCCACGGCGCTGACCTTCAATTGGGCCGTGCGCCCGAACGCGGTCAGCTACACGGTGCAGTACTCCACCACCTCGGGCTTCACGGCGGCCACCACCACCACGGTGGCAGGCGTTGCGACCAATAGCTACACGCCGGTTCTGCTGCCCAACACGCGCTACTACTTCCGGGTGCGTGCTGTGAACACCATTGGAACGAGCGGCAACTCTGCCACTGTCAAGGCCTGGACCTTGGCCAACGCCGTGGTTGATGCACCGGTCGTTTCGACGGCGGGTGTGGTGGCTGGCACGCAGGTGAAGCTGAACTGGGTCGCGTCCGTTGGCGGTGCCTCCAGCTATGTGGTGCAGCAGTCGTCCAATGGCGGCGGTAGCTGGACCAACTCGACGGTGATAGCGCAAGTGCCTGCCACGCCCACCGGCGTGACGGTGACCGGGCTGGCAGGCCAGACGGCCTACAAGTTCCGGGTGCTGGCACGCAATGGTGCCAATGTGGCGGCAGCGCCCTCGGCGGTGGCAGACACCGTCACCCTGCTGGCTGAGCCGACGGCCATCACGGCCGCCAATGGCATCAGCGGCGGGCTGGTGACGGGTGGCTTGAACTTCACCAGCAACAACGGTGGCGCGGTGACCTATGAGCTGCGCTACGGGGTGAACCAGGCAGAGCTGGATGCGGTCGTGTACCCCACCCAGGTGGTGCCTGGCCAGCAGGTGGCGGTTACGGGTGCGGCGGGCAACCGCCTCATGCAGGTTCGCTCGGTGGATGCCGAGGGCAATACGTCCCTCTGGGTTCCGGCAGCGCCAGTGACCGTCCGCGTTCGCTGATTCCGGCCTGAGGGGTGCGGCAGGGCGTTATGCTTGCCGCACCCTTTTTTTCTGTGCCACTGGCACTTCTCATTCCATGAAAGCCATGATTTCCACATTCCATTCCGCCGCCCTGCGCCCCCTGGCGCGTGCGGCCGGGCTGCTGGTGCTCACCGCAGGTCTCGGCTTGGCTCAGGCACAAAACGCTGCCTCTGCCCCCGCTGGTTCTGGCGCCGCCAGTCTGGACAGCAACAAAGACAAGATCAGTTATGCCACCGGCGTGCAGGCCGTGCGCAATTTCATGAAGAACGACATCGCCTTCGATGCCGACCAGATCAACCGCGGCATGCGCGACGCCATGAGCGGCAAGGATCTGGCCATGAGCGAGAAGGAGATTCGCCAGGTGCTCAATGCACTGCAGGTGGAACTGCGCCGCACCATGGCCGCCAACCAGAAGGAACTGGGCGAGAAGAACCGCAAGCGCAGCGCCGACTATCTGGCCGCCTACAAGGCCAAGCCGGGCACCCAGGCACTGAGCAATGGCGTGCTCTACCGCGTGCTGCAGCAGGGCAGCGGCAGCAAGCCGTCTGAAGGCGACTCGGTGGTGGTGAAGTACCGCGGCACCAATGTTGACGGTGTGGAGTTTGACGCCACCGAGGATGGCAAGACGGCCATCCTGCGGGTGAACCAGGTCATCATGGGCTGGCGCGAGGCGCTCAAGCAGATGCCCTCGGGCGCCAAGTGGGAGATCGTCATCCCGTCCAATCTGGCCTATGGCGAGCGTGGCGTGGGCGGCACCATCGGGCCGAACGAAGCCCTGGTTTTCGAGGTTGAATTGGTTGGGGTGAAGTGATGCATTTGGGGTCGTTGGTTCGCCGGAGCTTGTCGGCCGTGGCGCTGGCTTTGCCTTTGGCGGCGGCCTGGGCCATGCCCGGCGCCAGCCCGAACGCGCCAGCGGCCCACATTGCCAAGCGCACCGGCCCTGGTGGGGCCGAGGCCTTGCGCGCCATGCCCGCACCCGACCCGGCCGATCTGGCCTTGGGCCGCAGCATCTACCTGGATGGTGTGGGCGAGAACCAGCGCCCGGTGATGGGCTTGCGCTTTGGCGGTGTTGAATCGCGCGGCAAGGCGGTGGCCTGCGTGGGCTGCCACCGCCGCAGTGGCCTGGGCGCGGTGGAGGGCAGCGAGCAGATACCCCCCGTGGCAGGGCGCTTTCTGTTCACTGACGACTCCCTGGCGGTGGTGTCGATGAACCTGCGCGCCAACAGGCGCTTCAACCAGCGCCATGCGCCACTGGACGATGCCGCCTTCGCGGCCACCATGCGCGAGGGCAAGCACATCGAAGGCCGCGAACTGGGCGCGATGATGCCGCGCTACGAATTGAGCGACAACGAGCTGCGCGGGCTGCAGGCCTATTTGCGCTCGCTGTCGGTGGAATGGTCGCCCGGCGTCACAGCCACGGCGCTGCAATTTGCCACTGTGGTCACACCAGATGTGAGCCCGCTGCGGCGCGAGATCTTTCTGGAAACCGTGAAGGCGGCGGTTCAGCAGAAGAACGGCAACTACACGCCGGGCCAGCGCACCATGAGCACAGGCGCGGAGATGATGTTTCGCACCGACCGGCGCTGGAACCTGGCGGTGTGGGAGTTGACAGGCCCGCCCGAGACCTGGAACGCGCAACTGCAAGCGCGGCAGCGCGAGCAACCTGTGTTTGCGCTGGTGTCGGGTCTGGGCGGCGGTGACTGGACACCGGTACACCGGTTTTGCGAGCAGCAGCAGGTGCCATGCTGGTTTCCCAGTGTGGACGCACCACCCGCTGATGCCGCCAACGACTTCTTCTCGGTCTATTTTTCCGGGGGCGTGCAGTTGGAAGCCCAGGTGCTGGCCCGGCAACTGGTGGCCGACGCACCGGCGCGCGTGTGGCAGATCCACCGGGGCGATGGGGCCGGACGTGCGGCCGCAGCCGCCTTGCAGCAGGCCCTGGCCAAGCGCCTGCCCAAGCTGAAGCTGAACACGCTGGAGGCAGGCGCTGACGATGGCGCGATGGCCACCCAATTGGCCGCCATGGGCCCGCGCGATGCGCTGGTGTTGTGGTGGCCCGGCGAAGAACAGGCGCGTTTGGCGAACTGGAACGTGAAGGCCGGGCGGGTTTACGCGTCGGCGCGGTTGGCGGGGCCTGCCCTGGCAGCTCGGCCGCAAGGCTTCAGCGGCGAGTGGCGCTATGTGTACCCGTACCAGACCCATGAGCGCCGCCTGGGTGCCTTGTTCTACTTCAGCAGCTGGCTCAAGACGCGCCGCATGGCCATGCGCGACGAGGTGATGCAGTCGGAGGTATTTTTCTCGCTCACCTACCTGGCCGAAACCTTGTCGGACATGATCGACAACGTGCATGGCGAATACCTGATCGAGCGCGCCGAGAACATGCTCAGCTTGCGTGAGGGCCAGAAGGCCGAGGACGAAACACGCGAGCTGATGGCCGCGCGCTTTCACAGGGGCAAGGGTGGCGTGCTGGGTGAGGCCAAGGCCAGGGTGGAGGCAGCGCAGGACACCCGCATCCCCCGCCCGATTCCAGGCAAAACCCCCAATGCCACGGGGCGCCGGGAAGGCACCACGGTGTATCCGCGGCTGGGCTTGGGCCAGGGCCAGCGCTTTGCGTCCAAGGGGGCCTACATCGTTCAGGTAGAGGGTGACGGCAAGGTGGTGCCTGTGGGTGAATGGATGGTGCCGTGATGATGCTGCATGGGGTTTCCCTGTCCAGGGCGCTACGGGGATTGGTCTTCTTTGCCGGCGCGTTGCTGGCCGTGTCGTCGCTGACGCTTGCCGCTGAAGACCATTCAGGCCACGCGATGCCGTCGGCCATCAAGCGAGCCGAGGTGGCATTGGTGATGCCAGAGTTGGCCGTGCGGCGCCAGGACGGCAAGGCGCAAACCTTGCGGCAGGCCCTGGACGATGGCCGACCGGTGATGCTGAATTTCATCTTCACCACATGCACCGCCATTTGCCCGGTGACCAGCCAGGTGTTCACCGAGGTGCGCGAAGGGCTGGGCCCGCAACGCGACGCCGTGCACGTGGTGTCGGTGTCGATCGACCCTGAGTTCGACACCCCGGCACGCATGAGCGACTACGCCAAGCGCTTCAGCCCCGGCGGGGCTTGGAGCTTCTACACCTCCAATGTCAAGGACTCGGTCGCCATCCAGAAGGCTTTCAACGCCTACCAGGGTGACAAGATGAACCATTTGCCCATCACCTTCCTGCGCGCCGCGCCGGGGGCGCCATGGGTTCGTTATGACGGGTTTGCAGCCCCGTCCACCTTGTTGGCCGAAGTCAGAAAGATGCTGACGGCAGGTTCCGGCAAGGCTGCACCGAACGCGTCTTCGCGTGGCACTGGGGTTCAGCGCAGCGCTGCGCCCCGGCAATGAACCGTTGTGTCCCAGCCCGGGGCATGACTTTGACCAAAAAGGTACTGACATGATCAAGCAATTCACCATCGCCGCCTGCCTGAGCCTGCCGCTGCTGGCCATGGCTGCCGATGCCGCCGCCCCCGCTGCAGCTGCTTCTGCAGCGGTCGCTCCGGCGGCCTCCAAGACCAGCCAGGGCGAAATCAAGGCCCAGCAGAACCGCGGCGCCAAGATGGGTGCTTGCCAAAAGCAGGCCGAAGACAAGGCCTTGACCGGCCTGGAGCGCAAGAAGTTCTTGGGCGAGTGCGTGAAGGCCTGAGCGCGCTACACCCTTGCTGAGCCGGCGCTCAGCGCCCGGGCAGGGGGGAAGGGCTGCCAGTCAGCCCCGGTGTGGTGCCTGCACCCGGCTTGACCGGGTCGCGGGCATTGATGGCCACCCGCATGCTGGAAACGAAGTGCCAGTTGGCGTAGCTGCTGGCGCTGGCAAATTCAGTTTGGTTCAGCGAGAAGCCGGTCTTGCGGAACGGTACGCCCTTGGACGTGCTGTGCAGGCCAACGATGGCGTTGCCCACTTTGATGAGCACCCAGTCTTCGTTCGGGTTCACAGGGTCGCGGAACAACTTGCGCAGGTGCCGCAGGGGCTGAGGAAAGCGGTTGTCGGCCACCAAGTCTTCGAGCTTGGTGGGAAACTGCCGCCGCCCGTTGGGTGACCGGCGCACGTAGTCGTCAATGGCCTGCCGGTATTGCTCGCCCACGAAGAGCAACTCTTCTTCGTTGCGGCGCTGCTGTTGGGCCGAGGTGTCGAGCGTGAGGCTGGAGGTGCCCAGCGCCACCACGGCAATGAGCACCAGCACTACCAGCAAGATGGCGCCGCGCTGGCCCAGCGCCGGGCGCAGGCCAGCGCCCCGCAGCTTCATTGCGCGGGCTCCCCTGGGTTGGGGGCGGGTGGGTTGGCGTCTGGGGGTGCTGCGGCACCGTTTTCTTCTTCGGGCGGGGCCTCCGTGGGCAGATCTGGTGAGGGCTTGTCGACCGCCCGGACGTCGTAGACATTGCCCTTTCTGCCACCTGGTGGGGGCACGGTGATCCAGTCGACCGCATCGGTGTGCGGGTTGACGGGCAGGTTGCGCAGGTAGCGGAAGGTGACCAGGTCGTCCAGGCGCTCAGGGTAGGCGCCGCGGTCGCCATAGAACTGGTCGATGGCCTTGCGCATCTGGGCCAGGTCGTGCTCCACCACCTGGTCTTTGCCCCGCTCCAGCGAAGCGAGGTATCGCGGCGCGGCCAGGCTGAGCAGCAAGCCGATGACGGCCATCACCACGATCAGCTCGATCATCGTGAAGCCCAGGGCGCGGTGGGCCGGCATGGCCCGGGTTTGGAGGGGCGCTGACATGGTCACCATTCGCTGTAGGGCACGCCGTTGAGGCCCACGCCCTTGGCGCTGGAGACCACGTCGAACACGTCGGCGCCAGGGCTGGGGGCATCCGGTGGGCTGGTGGAACTGCGCAGGCCCCACGATGCGTTGGGCGACAAGCGGCTGTCGGGGTTGAAAGGGTCGCGGGGCACGCGCCGCAGAAAGATCAGCCGTTCGCCACTGGGTGAGGTTTGGTTCACCACGCCCACCACCAGGGTTTCAAGATCGGGTGGATAGCCGCTGTCGCCCACCTTGCGCTTGATGAGCCCTTGTTCGCTGGCCTGGCGGTAGCGGTCGATGGCGGTGCGGATTTCACGCAGTGCCTCGCGCAGCGCCTGCTCTTGCTGGCGCTGCACCGTGGCTTCGGCGAGGGGTTGCACCATCAGGGCCAGAACCCCGAGCAAGGCCAGCGTGACCACCAGCTCCATCAGGCTGAAGCCGGATGAGGCATGGCGGGGGGCACGCATGGTCAGCGGCGCTCTTTGCAAGTCAATTGGACGGGCTGGATGCAGGCTCGGCCGGGGCTGGCACCGGGCCCTGCGGCAGCGCCGGGATGTTGCCGATTTGGCGGCTCGTGCCCCCGGGCATGGTGCGCGGCATGACCAAGGGTAGTCGCGAGGTGGGCGCGGCTGGGGTGGTGGCCGTCGTGGCCGGTACCGTATTTGCCTCGCTACCGGTCTCGGTGCTGGCGGCTGAACTGGCCGGCGCTGCCGGCGCTGGCGGCGCGGCGGTACCTGCAGCGGGCGCTTGGGGTGCGGGCCGTGCCGGCATGAGCACCGGGGCCGTGCGCCCGGTGGGCGTCGGCAGACCGGTGGCAGGTCCAGGCTTGGGTGTGCCCAGCCTGAGCGTACCTATGGAATCCAGCCGCAACGAGCGGTCGCGGATGTTGGTGTCACTGCCCGACCAGGCGTCTGCGTTGCGCAGATCCGGGATGGCACGCGGACGGATGATGTGCGGCGTGATGGTGACGATGATCTCGGTCTTGGTGCCTTCGGCGCGGTTGCTGGAGAACAGGCGACCCATGACGGGCAACTGACCCAACCCGGGCAGCCGCTGAGCGGCGTTGCTGTCGTTGTTGCGGATCAGGCCGCCGAGCACCTGGGTTTCGCCGTCGTGCAGACGCAGCGAGGTTTGTGCGCTGCGAGAGCCAATCTGGTAGGCCACGCCGCTGTCGGTCTTGATCGTGCCCGTGACATTGCTCACCTCCAGCATCATCTTGATGCCCACGTCGTCGTCGGTGTAGATCTCGGGCTCGACCTCCAACTTGATGCCCACGTCGACATAGGTGATGCTGCCCGTCAGGGGCGTGAAGGCGTTCGAGCTACCGGTGGCGCCACCGTTGGCCGTGAGCACGTTGGTGATTTGCGGCAGCTTGTCGCCCACCAGAATGCGGGCCTTCTCTTTGTTGCGGGTTCGGATGCTGGGGTTGGCCAGCAACTGGGTGTCGCCGTCGGTCATCAGCATGTTGATGGTGGCCGAAATTGGGCTGACCCGAACCTGCCCGCGGGTCAGGGCGCTCAGGTCGCTGATCGTCCAGGCGCCGCTGGCGGTGCCATCGGCACTGGTGCCAACCGTGGGCGTGCTGAAGGTGGCTGCAGTGGGCAGCTTGACCCCCAACTCGTTGGTGCGGTTGGTGGAGATTTCCAGCACCTTGACTTCCAGCATCACCTCGGCGTCGGGCAGGTCGTTGGCGGCCACCAGGCGTTCGGCCAAGGCGATGGCCTCGGCGGTGTCGCGCATCACCAGGATGTTGGTCTTGGGGTCGGTGACGATGTCCTTGGTCTTGACCATCGTTTTGAGAATACTGGCCATCAGTGCCGCATCGATGTTGCTGAGCTGGAAGCTGCGCACCTTGAGTTCAGCGAATTCCTTCTGCTTGGCAGCCGTGGCGGGATAGACCAGGATGGTGTTGCCATTGAGTACGCGCTTTTCGAGCTGGTTTTGCAGCAGCAGCACGTCGATGGCGTCTTCGATGGGGGCGTCCTTGACGAAGATGGTGGTCTTGACGTCGCTCTTCACGTCGCGGTCCACCACCACGTTGATGTTGGCGGCGCGCGAGAGGGCCTCGAAAATCATCTTCAACGGTGTGTCGCGGAAGGTCAGCGACACCGGACGGCGGAAGGCGGCACGCGTGGCCAACTGTTCTTCGCGGGCGATCCGCTCAGCTTCCTGTTTTTCTTCCGCGCTGCGGCGCAGCTGTTCGGCGCGGCGGTTGCGTGGTGATTCACGCAGCACGTTGTTGGCGATTTCCAGCGCCTGGTCGGTCTTGTTCGACTGCATCAGGCGCTCTGCCTGGGTCATCTGAGCGGCGGCCTGGCGCTCCAGCATCACGCGCTTGAGCCCGCGCTGTGCGGCGGCGTTGTGCGGCTCCAGGGCGATGACGGCTTGGTAGGACTGCTCGGCTTCAGGCAGATAGCCGGCCTCGATGTGGGTGCCGGCCTGTTCCAGCAGGGCGGTCGTGGTTTGCTTCAGCCTGCCAAGGTATTCCACCTGGAAGCGGGTGTTTTGGGGCTCAAGTTCGGTGGCACGCTTGAGGTTGTCCAGGCCCTTGGCGGTCTGGCCTTGCTTGACCAGCTCCATCCCCTTGCTGTACTCGCGGTCGGCGGCGCAGCCGGCCAGCGCCAGTGCCACCACCACGGCGAGCAAGGTTCGATGAAAGGACGCGGTTCGGTCGTTGTACATATCGGCTCTCACAAGCGCTCTCCCTCGATGGGCATACGGAGCGTGACGTTGCGCTGAACGTGCACGAAAACGAGTTCTCTGGGGCCTATGGATTCGAGCTTGAAGCCACCATCCAAGGTGTCGCCAGGGTTGGCGTTGAGCAGGGCATTGCCCGAACTCAGGAAGACCGTGGTGGGCCGGCCTGGGTCAACAAACTGGCCGATGTAGGTGTAGGGCAGTTTGGGGGGCGGCAGCGGCGCCGACGCGGGCGAGGCCACAGTCGGTGCGACGGCCACCACCACCGGCTGGGTCTTGACGGGCTTGGGCGGTTTGACCGGTGGGGGCGGTGGCACCACGAAGGGGTTGGCCTTGGCCTTGGCCACCAGCACGCCGCGCTGGGGCAGGGCGGTGGGCACGGTGCAGACGTCTTCGGGCGGTGCACTGCGCAGGGCGCGGCTGGGGTTGGCTGCCGTGCCGGTGCGGGCGGGCTTGCGTGCGGGCGGTGTGTCGGTGGTGAAGCTGTCCCTGAAGAACCACAAACCCAGGGCCACAAGCACCAGCAGCACCAGTCGGCGGTTGGAGGAGGAAGAGGCGGCGGCGCTCATCAGTCTTCGCCCCTGAAGAAGAAGCTCACCCGCAGGCGGCCGGTGAGCAGGTTGGGGTCGTCGCGGCTGCGCTCCAGCTCCAGTGCATCCAGCGCGGCGTTGGGCACCTCGTTCAGGATGGCGGCCATCACTTGGCGCGCTTGCTCGTACGAGGCTGTCAGCGGCAGCGTGGCCTGCATGTGCACGATGCCAGGCTCTTTGGCTTCGGTGCTGTAGTCGGCCCGCTCGAACTCCACATGCGAGGCTTTGCTGGCCACCAGCATCTTGCGGATCACCTGGGCGCGCTGTCCCCAACCCGGCAGGCTGGCGCGCCAGGCGTCGCGCGGATCGGTTTCTTGGCTGTTGTCTGCCGGGCGCGCCTTGACCAGGGCGGCCAGGCGCTGCACCTGCAGGCTCAGGTTGTCGGCGCGGGCACGCTCCAGAGAGGGGCGAACCACCAACGCCAGCGCCAGGCAGGCCAACAGCACGGCCACCGCCAGCGCGCCAGCCCAGCCCAGGCGATGCTGCCACCACCAGGCCCAGCGGTTCAGGCGAGCACGGCCGGCACTGGGCAGCTCGGCGAGCTGGGGGAGGGTCACCACGCCATCGCTCATGGTTGGCTCCCTGGGGGGGTCGACGCTCCGTCTGCAGCAACGGGCAAGGGCCGGGCACCCGCCGTCAACTCGAACTGCACCGGTGCGCCGGGCTCTGTGCGCAACAACTCGTGGCTCACCAACTTGACATCCTTGAGCCTGGCATCGCCTTGCAGAGCCAGGACGTAGGTCATCATCGACGCCACGTCGGCCGAGCGGCCAGTGATCTTGAGGCTTTCATTGGCGGCGTCTTGTTCCAGCCGGCGAACGATGGCTTTGCCGTTGGCGTTTTCCTCAAGCACCGCCAGCCAGGTGGCCCAGGGCGAGGCGAGGTAGCGGGCGATGGATTCGATCTGTGCGTGGCGCTGCTGTTCTTCGGCCGACATGGGCTTGGCCGGCGCGCTGGCGTTGCGCACCAGGCTGGCCATGCCGGCTTTCTCGGCCGCCAGCAGGCGGGATTCTTCGGCGGTGCGCCAGGCCTCCCAACCCAGCCACGCCAAAGCCGCCGCCAACAACAGCAAGCCCAGCGGCGGCCAGGTGCGGCGCTTGAGAAAATGAATCGGGAACAAGGGCGTCATGGCGGCTTACTCGGTGGCCACCAGCACGGGCGCGGAGATGCGCCAGCCATGGGTTTGGGCCATGGGGCGCAGCGCGGTGGCCTGGGCTTCGGTGAGGGGCGCCAGCAGCACACCGGGGAGGGTCGGGTTCAGCGTGTCCTGGGCCACGGGCAGCAGCGCCAGCTGCGCTTGCACGCGTGCCGCCAGGGCCGAAAGATCGGCCAGATCGCGGCGTTCCCAACTCAGGTCGGTGATACCCGCAGGCTCAACGGTGAGAAAGCTCAGCCCCTCGGCACGCAGCATCACCACCAGGCCGTTGTCAAACTGGGCCTTTCCTTCCAGGGCGTGCAGGTCTTGCAGCACGGCGGGCTGCACGGCCACCAGGGCGATGTCGCGTTCGCTCAGGGCGAACCGCCAGGTGTCCAGCAGTTCGGCTGGCAGGGCCGATGCCAGCCAGCGCTGGCCCGAGGCGGCGAGTGTCACACCCACCAGCAGCTCATGCTCGCCCAGGGCGGCGCTGAAATGCTCGCGGGCGGCCACCAGCGCGGCCTTGGCGGGCATGGTGGCGGGCAGGGTGGCGAAGTACAGCAACTCGTCTTCCACGCTCAGCACGGCGCGATTGGGCAGGCTCATGCCGCGGGTTTCCAGCGCCGCCAAAGCCGCCTCAACGAGGTTGGGGTTCTCATCCTGGGTATAGGCACTGCCGGCACAGCGGGCCGCCACACCGGCGCGCCAGACCTCGGCCACGCAATGGCGGGCGCCGATGCGCAGGCGAAGCTCACTCTTCAACAGCAGTGACACGATTGGCTTCTTCCAGTGAGGTGATGCCGGCCTGCACCAAATCGAGCGCGGCATCGCGCAGCGTGCGCAGGCCGCGCGCGCGCGCAGCTTCGCGCAGCCGAACAGGCGTGGCGCGCTCGGCGATGAGGCTGCGAATTTCAATGTCCATGGCCAGCGTTTGGGCAATGGCACGCCGGCCCTTGTAGCCCGTGCCGCGGCATTGGGCGCAGCCCACGGCGTGCATGAAGCGCCAGCCCTCGGCCTCCGGGGGCAGGGGGCTGGCCTGCAGGGTGGCAGCCGAAGGCCGCTGCGGCGCCGCGCAGGCGGTGCAGAGCTGGCGTATCAGCCGCTGCGCCAGCACGCCGTTGAGCGCCGAAACGAGGTTGTACGGGTCGACCTGCATGGTGGACAGGCGGCCAATCACGTCGAACACGTTGTTGGCGTGCACGGTGGCAAACACCTGGTGGCCGGTGAGCGCGGCCTGGATGGCGATTTGCGCGGTTTCGGCGTCGCGCATTTCGCCCACCATGATCTTGTCGGGGTCGTGCCGCAGGATGGAGCGCAGGCCGCGGGCAAAGGTGAGCCCCTTGGCCTCGTTGACCGGGATCTGCAGCACGTTGTGCACCTGGTACTCGACCGGGTCTTCGATGGTGATGATCTTGTCCAGACCGGTGTTGACCTCGGACAGCACCGCGTACAAGGTGGTGGTCTTGCCGCTGCCGGTGGGGCCGGTGACCAGGAACAGGCCGTAGGGCAGCTGGGCCATGCGGCGAATGAAGGCACCGTCGGTTTCACCGAAGCTCAGGTGCTTGAGGCTGAGCGTGTCTTCAGAGGCAATCTGGTAGCGGTCAAGGATGCGCAGCACCGCGTCTTCGCCATGCAGGCTGGGCATGATGGAGACGCGCACGTCGATGAAGCGGGCCGCCAGACGCAGCTTCAAGCGGCCGTCTTGCGGGATGCGGCGCTCGGAGATGTCCAGATCGGCCAGCACCTTGATGCGCGAGATGGCGCGGTCGGCAAAATCTTTGCCATCCAGCCGGGTGATGGCCTGCAGCACGCCGTCCATGCGGTAGCGCACCACCAGGCCCTGCGGCGTGGTTTCCAGGTGGATGTCGCTGGCGCCGGCCTTGAGTGCGTCATACAACGTACCGTTGACGAAGCGCACCACCGGGCTCTCGTCGGTGCTGATTTGCGCCAACGACAGGGTGATGACGTCGGGGTCGTTCTCGCCACCGCCGTCTTCGGGCAGGCCTGGCAACTGCTGGTCCAAGGCCTTGAGCTCGCGCTCGAGCCGGGTGTAGAAGGCTGCGATTTCTTCTGCCGGAGCCACAAACCAGGCCACCGGTGGGCGGCCGGCCGCGCGCACCCGGGATTCGATCCACAAGCGCGTGCCCGCGTCCTGCGGCTGGGCCATGACGATTTCGACCAGCCCGTCCACGCGGCGCAGCGAGATGCACTGGCGACGCTGGCCGACCGCGAACGGGATCACCGAGACATCGGCCTCTTCCGGCCGTCGGGCCACCAGTTGGGCCACGGGCAAGCCCAGGCCGTTGACCAGATCTGCAGCATTGGCCGGCTCGTCCAACGACGAGCTGCCCGGCTGTGAATGCCCGGTGGTGTTCATCCGACGCTCGCCGCCAGTTGGAAGATGGGCAGATACATCAGCACCACGATGCCACCCACGACCAGGCCGATGCCCAGCATCAGGATGGGTTCGATCAGCCGGCCCGCACGCTCCAGGGCGCGTTCGACCTCCTGGTCGTGAATGTCGGCAAGGCGATCCAGCGCGGCGTGAATCTGGCCCGTTTGTTCGGACACCCGCAAGACCCGCAGACCGAGGGTGTCGATCAGTTCGTTGTCGTGCAGGGCGCTGGCCAGCGGCGCGCCGGAACTGGCCGAAGCCAGTGCACGGTCCAGCCGCCCACGGTCTTGGCTGAGCAGCAGCTCGCGGCACATGGCCATGGCCTTCAGCACCGGCACGCCCGAAGCCACCAACATGCCGGAGCTGCGCGCCAGCTGGGCATGCGAGAAGGTGACCACGAGTTCGCGTATGCCAGGCACATGGGTGGCCCATTCGGACAGCAAGGCCTCCAGCCGGCCTTCGCGGGCGGCTGCGGCCACGCGCCAGATGCCAAAGGCCAGCAAGGCCGCCAAGGCTACCCAACCAGCCACGGGCACAGCCCCCAATGCGCGACCCACCGCGATAAGCAATCGGGACAGGGCGGGCAGGTCATGGCCACTGCCTTCGAGGATGGCGGCAAAGCGCGGCACCACGTACATCAACAGGAACAGCACCACCAGCGACGCCACGCTGATCAACAGCACGGGGTAGACCAGGGCCGACACCATTTGCGAACGCATCTTGCGCAGGCGCGAAGCGTTCTGGGCGTAGCGGTGCAGGCTTTCGGAGAGGTCGCCGGTCAACTCGCTGGAGCGCACGCAGGCCAGCAGGCCGGGCTTGAAGCCACCGCAGGCGTTCATGGCCACGGACAGGGAATCGCCCTCGCGCAGCAGGCGCATCAAACGATCCAGCGTGCGGCCGCGGCGCGGCTCGGCGCGTTCGCGCAAAGTTTTGAGGCTGTCGAGCAGGGTCAGCCCCGACTTCAACATCAGCGAGATGTCTTGCGAGAACTGCTCTTCATCGATGACCGCCATCTCGGCGGCGCCCTTGGTGCGGCCATCCACCCGGACGGGGGCTTGGTTGCCGATGGGGGCTGTGGACTGTGCTGCCACCTGGCTCACCAGGACACCACGTCTGCGGCTTCGCCTTCGCCGCCGGGTTGACCGTCGGAGCCGTAGCTTTGCAGATCGAATTCGCCGTGCTGGCCAGGCGCCTGGTACTGGTAGGCGTTGCTCCAGGGGTCGGCCGGAATGTCGCGCTTGAGATAGGGCCCTTGCCACTTGGGCACGCCCGCAGGGGCCGCGCGCAAGGCGGCCAAACCTTGCTCGGTGGTGGGGTAGCGGCCCACGTCTAGGCGGTACTGGTCAAGGGCCTGGCTGAAGGACTCGATCTGGGCTTTCGCGACCTTGGCGTTGCTCTTGCCCAATTGCGCAAAGTACTGCGGCGCCACGATGCCGGCGAGCAGGCCGATGATCACCATCACCACCAGCAATTCAAGCAGGGTGAAACCGGCGCTGGCGCTTTTGCGAGGACTGGAAGGCTTCAAACCTAATGGCATGGATGCGGGCCCGTTTTTTACTGACACAAACTCCCAAGGGAGGCATGGCGCGGACGATACAACCGCAACGTGGCCAGTCTATTCTGTTATGACCCGCTGTGACCCGGATGAGAGGGGCCTATCCCCCTCTGTTGTGCGCTTGTAGGCAGGCGCCTGGGGGTTGATACTTCGATCCCAAGGGCTGGGCTGGACATGTGTGGGTGACACACAACGGCGACTCGGCCCACGATGCCAAGCGCATCGTCCGAAACTCAGAGGTTCCCATGTCCGCCAGAGATCTGATCGCCAAGAACCCGGCCACGTTCACCAGGCCCGATGCTCGCAGGGAACTGCGGTATGCCTGGAAGCGCAAGGTGGGCGATGAGATCCTGCTGAGGATCGAAGGGCAGGGCGACAACCTCGTGGTGGCGCTGTTTGACGTGTCGCCCAATGGTGCAGGCTTGGCCACACGCCAGCCCATGCCGGTAGGACAAGAGGTGGCGATACTGGTGAAGACCAATGGGGTGAAACTGGAGTTCGTGGCCACCGTGGCTTGGTGCCGTGCGCTCAAGGGCGAGGAACTGGAGCGTGCCGTTCCCAATGCCAGCGGCACGCTCCATGGCATTGGTGTGCACATCCGTGGATCGGGTTCGTTCCTGGCGATGCTCAAGGCCATGCCCATACCTGAGCGCTGAGCGCTCAGTGAGCCATGCCTAAGAAAAAGGCCCCGCATGCGGGGCCTTTTCGTTCGTGGCTTTGGACTGCCATGCTCTCTGGCGGAGGGGGCGGGATTCGAACCCGCGGTGGGGATTAACCCACACACGCTTTCCAGGCGTGCGACTTAAACCGCTCATCCACCCCTCCGTATGGGCAGCCGATGATTCTAGCCGAGGTTTCGGCCGCTTCTGCCGCGCCTCAGCGCGGGTTTTGCCCGGTGGCCTTGATCAATGCCATCGCGCTGCCGACCAATCCGGCTACCTCGCTCATGTTGCCCGGCACGATCATGGTGTTGTTCTTCTGGGCCAGCTGCGCATAGGCCTCCACGGCTTTCTCGGCCACCTTGAGTTGCACCGCCTGCTCGCCGCCGGGCTGCTGGATAGCGGCCGCAATCTTGCGGATCGCATCGGCCGTGGCATCGGCCACCGTGGTGATGGCGGCCGCCTGGCCCTGTGCCTTGTTGATCTCGGCCTGCTTTTCACCCTCGGATCTTGCGATGGACGATTCGCGCTCACCGGTGGCGATGTTGATCTGCTCCTGCTTGCGACCCTCGGAGGCGGCGATCAGGGCGCGTTTTTCACGTTCGGCCGTGATCTGCTGCTGCATGGAGCGCAGGATCTCGGCAGGTGGCGTCAGGTCCTTGATCTCGTAGCGCAGCACCTTCACACCCCAGTTGCTGGCGGCTTCGTCCAGCGCGCTCACCACCTGGCCGTTGATGCTTTCGCGCTCCTCGAAGGTCTTGTCGAGTTCCATCTTGCCGATCACGCTGCGCAGCATGGTCTGGGCCAGTTGCGTGATGGCTGTGACGTAGTTGCTGGAGCCATAGCTGGCCCGCATCGGGTCGGTGACCTGGAAGTACAGGATGCCGTCCACCTGCAATTGGGTGTTGTCGCGGGTGATGCAGACCTGCGGCGGCACGTCGAGCGGGATTTCTTTCAGCGAATGCTGGTAGGCCAGCCTGTCCACGAAGGGCACCAGGAAGTTCAGGCCAGGTGCCAGCGTGGCGTGGTACTTGCCCAACCGCTCCACCACCCAGGCGTGCTGCTGCGGCACCACCTTGACCGAGCGAACCACGAACAGCACCACGATGACGAAGACGACGACCGAAATGATTTCCACTTTTTGCTTCCCTTGGGTGACTGAAGGTGGTGTCAGCCTGCGTGTGGCGCCAGCACCAGATGGTTGGACTCGACAGCAATAATCAGGTATTCACCCGGTGCGGGCGCCCCTATGCCGCGAAAGACCGCTGCCCAGTTGGAGCCGCGGTACTGCACCTGGGTGCGGCCGTCGGCCCCCCAGGCAGCGACCTGAACCCGCTCACCCACGTCCAGATTGACGTTGCGGTTGGAGGCCGTTTCTGTGCCGTTGGAACTAGCGCCTCGGCGACGGTGCCAGCCCACCACGGCGCCACCGCCCACCAAGGCCGCCGCCAGTAACTGGGCCGTGAACCCGCCTCCGGCCGCCGCTGCCAAGGCCGCAGCGGCCGCGCCCAGGGCCAGCATCAGCAGGTAAAAGGTGCCTGTGACCAATTCGGCCAGCACCAAGGCGCCAGCAGTCAGCCACCAGAGCGTCGAGGCGTTCCAATCCATGGGGAATCCCGTCATCTGCGCAACACTGTTGCAGTGTAGCCATCGGGCAGCCCGAATTGCCGAACCCGTCACCCATAGCCCCTACACTTCGCGCTTCGCGTTTTCCTCGCCCGACAGACCGTCCGGAGCCGCCATGCAGCGTTTCAATTTCCCCGTCGTCATCATTGACGAGGACTACCGTTCCGAGAACACCTCGGGTCTGGGCATTCGTGCGCTGGCGGACGCCATAGTGAAGGAAGGCTTCGAAGTGGTGGGGGTGACGAGCTATGGCGACCTGTCTCAGTTCGCTCAGCAGCAAAGCCGGGCCAGTGCCTTCATCCTGTCCATCGACGATGAAGAGTTCACCCCCGGCCCCGAACTGGACCCGGCGGTATTGAACCTGCGCAACTTCATCACCGAGATCCGGTTTCGCAACGCCGACATCCCCATCTACCTGTACGGCGAGACGCGCACCAGTCAGCACATCCCCAACGACATCCTGCGCGAACTGCACGGTTTCATCCACATGTTCGAGGACACGCCGGAGTTCGTGGCCCGCCACATCATCCGCGAGGCAAAGAGCTACCTCGATGGCCTGGCGCCGCCGTTCTTCAGCGCCTTGATGGACTATGCCCAGGACGGCTCCTATTCGTGGCATTGCCCGGGCCATTCGGGTGGCGTGGCCTTTTTGAAGAGCCCCATTGGGCGCATGTTCCACCAGTTCTTCGGTGAAAACATGCTGCGCGCCGACGTGTGCAACGCCGTGGAGGAGCTGGGCCAGTTGCTGGACCACACCGGCCCGGTGGCGGCGAGCGAGAAGAACGCGGCGCGCATCTTCAATGCCGACCACTGCTTCTTCGTCACCAACGGCACCAGCACCAGCAACAAGATGGTCTGGCACCACACGGTGGCACCGGGCGACGTGGTGCTGGTGGACCGCAACTGCCACAAGTCCATCCTGCACAGCATCATCATGACGGGCGCAGTGCCGGTATTCCTCACCCCCACGCGCAATCATTTCGGCATCATTGGCCCCATTCCCGAGAGCGAGTTCAGCAAGGCCTCGATCCAGAAGAAGATCGCCAAGCATCCGCTGCTCAAGCATGTGGACGCCAAGAAGGTGCGGCCGAAGATCCTGACGGTGACCCAGAGCACCTATGACGGCGTGCTCTACAACACCGAGACCATCAAGGCCAAGCTGGACGGCTGGGTCGACACCATCCACTTCGACGAAGCCTGGCTTCCGCACGCCGCTTTCCACAAGTTCTATGGCAACTTCCACGCCATGGGCAAGAACCGTGTGCGGCCCAAGCAGGCCATGGTGTACGCCACACAGTCCACCCACAAGCTGCTGGCCGGCATTAGCCAGGCTTCGCAGGTGCTGGTGCAGGACTCTCAAACCGTGCAGCTCGACCGGCACCTCTTCAACGAGGCTTACCTGATGCACACCTCCACCTCGCCGCAATACGCCATCATCGCCTCGTGCGATGTTGCGGCGGCCATGATGGAGCCGCCCGGTGGCACGGCGCTGGTGGAAGAAAGCATCCGCGAGGCGCTGGACTTTCGCCGCGCCATGCGCAAGGTGGACGCCGAGTACGACCAGGACTGGTGGTTCCAGGTCTGGGGCCCGGATCGCCTAACCGAGGAGAGCATCGGCCAACCGGCCGACTGGATTCTGCAGGCCAACGAGACCTGGCATGGCTTTGGCAAGCTGGCCAGCGGCTTCAACATGCTGGACCCGATCAAGTCCACGCTCATCACGCCTGGGCTGGATGTGTCGGGCAAGTTTGCCAAGACCGGCATCCCGGCGTCCATCGTCACCAAGTACCTGGCCGAGCACGGCGTGGTGGTGGAGAAGACGGGCCTGTACTCGTTCTTCATCATGTTCACCATCGGCATCACCAAGGGCCGCTGGAACACGCTGCTCACGGCCATGCAGCAGTTCAAGGACGACTACGACCGCAACCAGCCCCTGTGGCGCATCCTGCCCGAGTTCTGCGCCGCCCATCCGCGCTACGAGCGCATGGGCCTGAAGGATTTGTGCCAGGCCATTCACGAGGCCTACGCCCAGGGCGACATTGCCAGGCTCACCACCGAGGTCTACCTCTCGGAGCTGGAGCCGGCCATGAAGCCCAGTGACGCCTATGCCTACATTGCCCATCGCAAGACGGAGCGGGTGGACATTGATGCGCTGGAGGGCCGTGTGACAACAGCGCTGCTCACGCCGTACCCGCCGGGCATCCCGCTGCTGATCCCGGGCGAACGCTTCAACAAGCGCATCGTCGACTACCTGCGCTTCACCCGCGAGTTCAACGCCGCCTTCCCAGGCTTCGGTGCCGATGTGCACGGCCTGGTGGCGGAAGACGACGGCAGTGGCAAGAAGCGCTACTACGTCGACTGCGTGCGCGACGAACCCCAGCCGAATTGAGCCAGCAAGCCCAGGTTTCAGCGGGTTACAGCGGGGTTCAAGTCGGCTAGCGATCAGCCGATACTGGGCGAACGCACCGCCGCCGCGCCCGATTTCATGGATGAGTCTCGCCCCCGGCCTTCCAGGCCGCTACGCTTGGGCTCTGATGCCCACATGGGGAAAGGTGCGTCTCTGGGCTTGTTCAACGCAGTGGCTTTGGGCGCCGGTGTTCTGGGGGTCCTGGGCGTCGCGCTGATGGGCCGTCAGGCCGGCTTTCAGCACTATCTGATGGTTGTGCCGCCAGTGCTGGCACTGCAACCGCACCTGCGGGCACCGTCCAGGATCGTCGCCATCGTTCTGGCTGTTGCGGCCTATCTGTTGCTGGACGCCTTGCTGCCGGTCTGGGAACTGCCAGGCGAGGTGGCCCAGGTGATGTATCGCGTCAACGCTTCCATGGGCCTGCTGCTGCTGGGTGCGATGGCGTTCACTTACGCCCGTCAGTTCATTTCCATGCAGGTTCGGTTGCAGCGTTCTGTGGCCACGGATTTGCTCACGGGCTTGCTCAACCGCCGCAGTTGGTTCGACGGGGCCGAGGGCTTGTTGGCGCGGGCCCGGCGAGGCAGGCACCCGGCTGGCACGGGCCTGCTCATCGTGGGTGTCGATCACCTCAAACCCATCAATGACCACCATGGCAATGTCACCGGCGACCAAGTCTTGGGCACCGTGGCCACGGCGCTGCAGCACGGCCTGCGCGAAAGGGATCTGCTGGCGAGGTGGGGCGGTGACCAATTCATTGCCCTGCTGGCCGGCGGCGATGCCACGACCGTGCGCATGGTGGGCGAACGCCTGAGGGCCTTGGTGCAGGCCGCCACATTGCGGGTTGCCGGCACTGGCGAGGTGCTGCCGCTGACCGTCAGCATTGGCATCTCGGAGGTGGAGGCCCATGAGCCTCTGGATGCGGCCATCGCCAGGGCGGACAAGGCCCTCACGCAAGCCAAGCAAATCGGCCGCAACCGCGTGGTGGTGTCGCACGGCTGAGCCGTGCGAGCGGGTCACTCGTTGTCGGTGGCGGCCGTCACCATGTGGCTGAAGCCACCGTCCACGTACACGGTTTCAGCGCAGATGCCCGAAGCCAGGTCAGACAGCAGAAAGGCCGTGGCATTGCCCACATCGTCGACCGTGATGTTGCGGCGGATGGGGGCGTTGGCAGCAAATTGGGTGAGCTTCTTGCCAAAGTTGGCGATGCCCGAGGCGGCCAGCGTTTTGATGGGGCCGGCAGAGACGCCGTTCACCCGTATGCCGCGCGGGCCCAGAGAATCAGCCAGGTAGCGCACGCTGGCTTCCAGCGAGGCCTTGGCCAGGCCCATGGTGTTGTAGTCGGGCACGCGGCGGGCGGCGCCCAGGTAAGACATGGTCACCAGCGATGATTTGTCGCGCAAGTAGGGCAGAGCAGCCTTGGCCATGGCCGGGAAACTGTAGGCCGAGATGTCATGGGCGACGCGGAAGTTCTCGCGCGTCAGGCCATCCAGAAAGTCTCCGCCGATGGACTCGCGCGGGGCGAAGGCGATGGCGTGCACGAAGCCATCGAATTGGCCCCAGGCGTCTGCCAGTTGCTTAATGGCGGCTTCTATCTGTTCGTCACTGCTGACGTCAAGTTCCACCACCAGCTTGGAGCCAAACTCGGCTGCAAACTCAGTGACGCGATCCTTGAAACGCTCGCCCTGGTAGCTGAACGCCAACTCGGCTCCTTCACGGTGGCAGGCTTTGGCAATGCCATAGGCAATGGACCGGTTGTTGAGCAGCCCCGTGATCAACAAACGCTTGCCGGCGAGAAAACCCATCTTGGCTCCTGAAACTGTGTCTTGGATGGTCAGATTTTCGCATGGACACGGCGTCTTTGGCAGCTACGGCTTGTCGCAAACCCTGTAAGAAGGCTACAATCCCAGCTTCGCTAGAATTCCATCAGTGGGCGGATTCATCCAGCCCATTTTTTTTGCGTGACTCTTTTTAGATCAAAGGTTTTCAAGAGCTGATGAGCTGGATGCAAGCCATAGAGGGCACGGTAACCGGTATGGACTATGAACTCGTGGATGTCGAACGTTCGGCAGCCGGGTTGTTGCGTGTCTCGATAGACCGCATTCCAGGCCGCGCCTACCTGACTGGCGAGCACGAGTTTGTCACCGTTGAAGACTGCGAAGCGGTCACGCGTCAGCTCCAGCATGTGCTGGAAGTTGAAAACGTCGATTACGCGCGGCTGGAGGTGTCTTCGCCCGGGCTGGATCGGCCCCTCAAGACACCCGAGAATTACGCCAGGTTTGTGGGTCAGCAAGTGCTGATCACACTGAAGCTGCCGTTCCAGGGGCGCAAGAAATACCAGGGTCTGTTGCAGTCCACGGGCAGCGGCACGGCTTGGCAATTGGTTTTCAGCGACGACAAGGTGGAGCAGGTGCTCGACTTTGCCTTCGACGAAGTTCGCGAAGCCCGGCTGGTGCCGGTGCTTGATTTCAAGGGTCGCCGAGGCAAAGGCGACCCGGCCGCATCCAAGGTGCCGGCTGACACGGTTGACGGAGGTCCAGAAGAATGAACCGCGAAATGCTGATGTTGGTAGACGCGATCTCGCGTGAGAAGAGCGTTGAACGTGACGTCGTGTTCGGCGCAGTCGAAGCGGCCTTGGCCCAGGCGACCAAGAAGCTGCACGGCGGCGAGGTGGACATCCGTGTCACCGTCGACCGCGACACCGGCGAATACGAAACGTTCCGCCGCTGGCTGGTGGTGCCCGATTCTGCGGGTTTGCAGAATCCGGATGCCGAGGAATTGCTGACGGAAGCCCAGGAACAGCTCGCTGAGCTGGAAGAAGGCGACTACATCGAGAAGACCGTCGAGTCGGTGCCCATTGGCCGCATCGGTGCGCAAGCCGCCAAGCAGGTCATCCTGCAAAAGATCCGCGATGCCGAACGCGAGCAGTTGCTGAATGATTTCCTCTCGCGCGGCGAGAAGATCTTTGTCGGCACCGTCAAGCGCCTGGACAAGGGCGACATCATCGTCGAGTCGGGTCGCGTCGAGGGCCGCCTCAAACGCAGCGAGATGATCCAGAAGGAAAACCTGCGCACGGGCGACCGGGTGCGGGCTTTCATGTCTGGCATCGACACCCTGGCGCGCGGTCCGCAGATCATGTTGTCGCGCTCGGCGCCGGGCTTCATGGTCGAGCTGTTCGCGCAGGAAGTGCCCGAGATCGAGCAAGGCCTGCTGGAGATCAAGAGCTGCGCTCGCGACAGCGGCTCGCGCGCCAAGATTGCCGTGGTTTCGCACGACAAGCGCGTGGACCCGATCGGCACCTGCGTGGGCGTGCGGGGTTCGCGGGTCACGGCCGTCACCAACGAGCTGGCCGGCGAGCGCGTGGACATCGTGCTGTGGTCCGAAGACCCGGCGCAGTTTGTCATTGGTGCGCTGGCCCCGGCCAACGTGCAGTCCATCGTGGTGGACGAGGAAAAGCACGCGATGGACGTGGTGGTGGACGAGGAAAACCTCGCCATCGCCATCGGCCGCGGTGGCCAGAATGTGCGGCTCGCCTCAGAGCTCACCGGCTGGCGCATCAACATCATGACGGCCGAGGAATCGGCCGCCAAGCAAGCCGAAGAATCCGGCTCGGTCCGCAAGCTCTTCGTCGACAAGCTCGACGTGGATGAAGAAGTGGCCGACATCCTGATTGCCGAGGGCTTCAACAGCCTCGAGGAAGTGGCCTATGTGCCGCTGCAGGAAATGCTGGACATCGAAGGTTTCGACGAAGACACCGTCACCGAATTGCGCACCCGTGCCAAGGATGCGCTGCTGACGATGGAAATCGCACGCGAGGAAAGTGTCGAAGAGGTGTCGCAGGATCTGCGCGACCTCGAAGGCCTGAATCCCGAACTCATCGGCAAGCTTGCCGATGGTGGCGTGCACACCCGCGATGATTTGGCCGACCTCGCGGTCGACGAGCTCATCGAGATGACCGGCGTGGACGAAGCGCAGGCCAGGGCCCTGATCATGAAGGCGCGTGAACACTGGTTCACCACCTGATCGCGCAGGCCCCACAGCAATCCGCTTCACAAGCGTCCCGGCATCCGAAAGACCAAGGAAATCAAGAATGGCAGTGACCACCGTCGCTCAACTCGCTGCGGAGCTGAACCGACCCGCCGCAACGCTGCTCGAGCAGTTGCAGTCGGCTGGCGTGGCAAAGCAGTCGACCGACGAATCTTTGACCGAGTCGGACAAGGAGCGTCTGCTGGACTTCCTGCGCACCTCTCATGGCACCGCAGGGGCTGATCGCAAGAAGATTACGCTGACGCGCAAGTCCACCTCCGAGATCAAGCAGGCCGATGCCTCTGGCAAGGCCCGCACCATCCAGGTGGAAGTGCGCAAGAAACGCACCTTCGTCAAGCGCGATGACCTGCCTGGCTCCGCCGTGGTGGAAGACGACGGTGCTGCCGAGGCCGCCGATCTGGCCCGCCGCGAGGAAGAAGCCCGCGAGCAGGCCGAACAGATTCGTGTGCAAGAGCAGGAACTGGCCGAGAAGCGTCGGCTCCGCGAAGAGCAGGAACGCGCCGAGCGCGAAGCCGCTGAGCGCGCCGCCGCCGAAGCCGCCGCAGCCAAGGTCGCAGCCGAGCGCGCTGCCGCCGAGGCCGCTGCTGCCCTGGCCAAGGCTGCCGCCGAAGCGGCGCCCGTCGCACCCAAGGCCGGTGGCAAGAAAGCCGCTGCGGCGGTGCCGGCCGCTGCAGCGCCGGCACCGGTGGCCGAACTCGCCCCTGTGCCAGTTGAACCGCCCAAGCCCACGGTGCGCGTGGTGAAGGCCGCTGATGCCGAAGCCGAAGACCAAAAGCGCCTGAATGAGCTGACCAAGCGCCGTCAAGCGGCCGAGACCGAAGCCGCTGCGATTCGCGACATGATGAATCGCAAATCCAAGGTCATGGTTGCGAAGAAGGAAGAGCCCAAGCCGGTCGAGGCGGTGGCTTCCAAAGAGGGCATCAAGGGCACCATCCACAAAGCCAAGGGGGCACCCGGTGCGCCGGCCAGCACCGTGGCCGCCAAGCCGGGCGACAAGAAGTCGGTCAAGTCCGAGAAGCTGTCCTCCAGCTGGGCCGATGACGCCAAGAAGCGCGGCACTACGCCCGCAGGCAAGGGCCGCACCGACGCTGGCGCCAACCGCCCTGGCTGGCGTGCCCCGCGGGGTGGCCGCCGTGGCGACAGCCGCGATGGTGATCGCAACAGCAACTTCCAGGCGCCCACCGAAGCCGTGGTGCAGGAAGTGCACGTGCCTGAAACCATCTCGGTGGCCGATCTGGCGCACAAGATGGCCGTCAAGGCCAGCGAGGTCATCAAGCAGTTGATGAAGCTGGGCCAGATGGTCACCATCAACCAGCAGCTGGACCAGGAAACCGCGATGATCGTCGTGGAAGAAATGGGCCACAAGGCGTTGGCCGCCAAGCTGGACGACCCGGAAGCCTTCTCGGAAGAGGAAGAAGCCGCCGTCACGGGCGAGGCTTTGCCGCGCGCCCCGGTGGTCACCGTCATGGGTCACGTCGACCACGGCAAGACCTCGCTGCTCGACTACATCCGCCGCAGCCGCGTGGCCGCTGGCGAAGCCGGCGGCATCACCCAGCACATCGGTGCCTACCACGTGGAAACCCCGCGCGGCATGATCACCTTCCTCGACACCCCGGGCCACGCGGCCTTCACGCAGATGCGTGCCCGCGGCGCCAAGGCCACCGACATCGTCATCCTGGTGGTGGCGGCAGACGACGGCGTGATGCCCCAGACCAAGGAAGCCATTGCCCACGCGAAGGCCGCTGGCGTGCCCATCGTGGTCGCGATGACAAAGATCGACAAGCCCGACTCGAACCTCGAACGCCTGAAGGGCGAACTGGTGTCCGAGCAAGTCGTGCCGGAAGAGTTCGGCGGCGATTCACCCTTCGTGGGCGTCTCGTCCAAGACCGGCGAGGGCATCGACGCCCTGCTGGAGCAAGTGCTGCTGCAGGCCGAAGTGCTGGAGCTCAAGGCCCCGACCGAATCCATGGCCAAGGGCCTGGTGATCGAAGCCCGCCTGGACAAGGGCCGCGGCCCGGTGGCCAGCGTGTTGATCCAGTCGGGCACACTCAAGCGTGGCGACGTGATCCTGGCCGGCTCGAGCTATGGCCGCGTGCGCGCCATGCTGGACGAAGACGGCAAGAACATCGCCGAGGCCGGCCCATCCATCCCGGTAGAGATCCAGGGCCTGACCGAAGTGCCGCAGGCCGGCGACGACTTCATGGTGCTGTCGGACGAGCGCCGCGCCCGTGAAATTGCCACCTTCCGCCAAGGCAAGTACCGCGAAGTGACGCTGAACCGCCGCCAGGCCGCCAAGCTGGAAAACATGTTCGAGAACATGGGCCAGGGCGCCGCGCAGGCACTGCCGCTGATCATCAAGGCCGACGTGCAAGGCTCGCAGGAAGCGCTGGCTACCTCGCTGCTCAAGCTCTCCACCGAAGAAGTCAAGGTGCAGATCGTGCACGCGGCAGTGGGCGGCATCAGCGAGTCCGACGTCAACCTGGCGATCGCCTCCAAGGCCATCATCATCGGGTTCAACACCCGTGCCGATGCCCAGGCGCGCAAGCTGGCCGAGCACAGCGATGTCGACATCCGCTACTACAACATCATCTACGACGCCGTGGACGAGGTGAAGGCAGCGATGGGTGGCATGCTGGCGCCCGAGCAGCGCGAGGAAGCACTGGGCACGGCCGAAATCCGCAAGGTCTTCGTGGCCTCCAAGATTGGCACGGTGGCCGGCTCCATGGTCACCTCGGGCCTGGTGCGCCGCAATGCACGGTTCCGCCTGCTGCGCGAAAACATCGTGGTCTACACCGGCGAGGTCGACTCGATCCGCCGCGAGAAGGACGATGTCCGCGAGGTCAAGGAAGGCTTCGAGTGCGGTATCAAGCTCAAGAACTACAACGACATCGCCGAGGGCGACCAACTGGAGTTCTTCGAGATCAAGGAAGTGGCACGAACGCTCTAAGGCGGGAGGGTTCAAACCCGCAAAACCCCGCCGGCAACGGCGGGGTTTTTGCTTGAAAGGACCGGCCAATCACCATGCGACACAAACGCAACATTCCCAACCGCAGCTTCCGCGTGGCCGACCAGATCCAGCGCGATGTGGCCGAGTTGGTGCGCGACCTCAAGGACCCGCGTATCGGCATGATCACCATCAACGCTGTCGATGTGACGCCCGACTATGCCCATGCCAACGTGATGTTCTCGCTGCTGGTGGGTGACCCGGCGGAAACCGAGATCGCGCTGAACGAGGCCGCAGGCTTTGTGCGCAACGGCCTGTTCAAGCGGCTGGCCATCCACACCGTGCCCACGTTGCACTTCAAGTTCGACAAGACCACCGAGCGCGCCGCGGAACTGAGCGAACTGATTCTGAAGGCCAACAGCACACGGGCCAAAGAAGACTGAGCCGCCATGGATCTGCAGGACCCGCCCACCACGCCCCCGACCGACGCCCCCTTGGCGCCGGCCCGGCCGCGCGCGGGTGGCAAATTCAGGCCGCAGACGCCACGCGTGCCGCGCCGCGCCCTGCATGGCGTGCTGCTGCTCGACAAACCCCTGGGCCTGTCCAGCAACGACGCGCTGCAAAAGGTCAAGCGCATCTACCGCGCCGAGAAGGCCGGCCACACAGGCACGCTCGACCCGCTGGCCACCGGCCTGTTGCCGATCTGCTTTGGCGCCGCCACCAAGTTTGCCCAGGCCAGCCTGGACGCCGACAAGGCCTACACCGCCACGCTGCGCCTGGGCCAGACCACAGTGGGTGGCGACCGCGAAGGCGCCGTGCTGCAAGAGCGCCCGGTGCACGTGACGCCCGAGGGCATCGCCCAGGCCTGCGCGCAATTCACCGGCGAGCAGGACCAGTTGCCGCCCATGCACTCGGCGCTCAAGAAAGATGGCAAGGCGCTGTACGAATACGCCCGCGCTGGCATCGAGGTGGAGCGGCCCACGCGCCGCGTGACGATTCACACCATTGACGTGCTGGGCTGGGACGATCAGGCCATGCAACTCACGCTGGCCATCCGCTGCACCAAGGGCACCTACATCCGCACGCTGGCCGAATCCATCGGCGAGGCACTGGGCTGCGGTGCCCACCTGGCCGCGCTGCGCCGCACCGCCAGCGGTGGCTTGAGTGTGGATCACGTGGTGACGTTGGAGCAACTGACCGCGATGAGCGAGACCGAGCGCGATGCTCAACTGCTGAGCCCGGATCAACTCGTGCGCGACTGGCCCGAGGTGCGGCTGCCGACCGACGAGGCTGCACGCTTCTTGCAGGGCCTGCGGCGCCGCATCCGATGGCCTGATTCGCCGGCCGTGCGCGTCTATGGCCCCGAACCGGCTGCCTTCCTTGGCAGCGCCCACATCACCGCCGGCGAACTCATTGCCGACCGCCTGCTCAGCCCCACCGAGGTGCAGGGCCTCCTGGATACTTCAGAAAGCACGACATGAGTCAAATCCGCAACATCGCCATCATCGCCCACGTGGACCATGGCAAGACCACCATGGTGGACCAGCTGCTGCGCCAGAGCGGCACCTTCGCCGACCACGAAAAGGTTGTCGACACCGTAATGGACAGCAATGCCATCGAACGCGAGCGCGGCATCACCATCCTGGCCAAGAACTGCGCGGTGAGCTGGAAAGACACGCACATCAACATCGTTGACACCCCCGGACACGCGGACTTCGGCGGCGAGGTGGAACGAGCGCTGTCGATGGTGGACGGCGTTGTGCTGCTGATCGACGCGCAAGAAGGCCCGATGCCGCAGACCCGCTTCGTCACCAAGAAGGCGCTGGCCCTGGGCCTGAAGCCCATCGTGGTGGTGAACAAGGTGGACAAGCCGGGCGCCAAGCCCGAGGCCGTCATCAACGCTGCCTTCGAGCTGTTCGACAAGCTCGGCGCCAACGACGAACAGCTCGATTTCCCGGTGGTCTATGCCTCGGGCATCAACGGCTGGTCGTCGCTGGTAGAGGGCGAGGCCGGTGCCCAGTGGGGCCCCGACATGTCGGCCCTATTCGACACCATCCTCAATCACGTGCCGTCGCAGACCGGTGACCCAGCCGCCCCGCTGCAGTTGCAGATCTCGGCGCTCGACTACTCCACCTTCGTGGGCCGCATCGGCGTGGGCCGCATCAGCCAAGGCACGATCAAGCCCGGCATGAGCGTGGCCGTGATGGAAGGCCCGGACGGCAAGGTCGTCACCGGCCGGGTCAACCAGGTGCTGACCTTTGAAGGCCTGGACCGCGTGCAGGTCACGGCTGCCAGCGCTGGCGACATCGTGCTGATCAACGGCATTGACGAACTCGGCATTGGCGTCACCGTCACCGACCCGGCCAACCCCTGTCCGCTGCCGATGCTGAAGGTGGACGAGCCCACGCTGACCATGAACTTCTGCGTCAACACCAGCCCGCTGGCCGGCCGCGAAGGCAAGTACGTCACCAGCCGCCAGATCTGGGACCGCCTGCAGAAGGAACTGCAAAGCAACGTGGCGCTGCGCGTTTCCGAAACCAAGGAAGACGGCGTCTTCGAGGTGATGGGCCGCGGTGAACTGCACCTGACCATCCTGCTGGAAAATATGCGCCGCGAAGGCTACGAGCTGGCCGTGAGCAAGCCGCGGGTGGTGTTCCACGATGTTGACGGCGAGCGTCATGAGCCCATCGAGCTGGTGACGGCCGACGTGGAAGAGCAGCACCAGGGCGGCGTGATGCAGGCCCTGGGCGAGCGCAAGGGCGAGTTGGTGAACATGGAGCCTGACGGCCGCGGCCGTGTGCGCCTGGAGTACCGCATCCCGGCGCGTGGCCTGATCGGCTTCACCAACGAGTTCCTGAACCTCACGCGTGGCTCGGGCCTGATCAGCAACATCTTCGACGGCTACGAGCCGCACAGGGGCGACATCGCCGGCCGCAAGAACGGCGTGCTGATCTCGATGGACGCCGGTGAAATCTTCACCTACGCCCTGGGCAAGCTCGACGATCGTGGCCGCATGTTCGTCAAGCCCAACGACCCGGTGTACGAGGGCATGATCGTGGGCATCCACAGCCGCGAGAACGACCTGGTGGTGAACGCCACCCGCACCAAGCAGCTGACCAACTTCCGCGTCAGCGGGAAGGAAGACGCGATCAAGATCACGCCGCCGATCGACCTCACGCTCGAGTACGGCGTGGAGTTCATCGACGACGACGAACTGGTCGAGATCACGCCCAAGAGCATCCGCGTGCGCAAACGCCACCTCAGCGAACACGACCGGAAGCGCGCTTCGCGGGCAGGCTGAGGCCTGCCCGCGAGGCCCACTTCCGGTTTCGGACTGGGCTCCCTCCCGCCCCCTCCATGAGGGGGCTCTGGCGTGAGATTCATGGGCGGCCCTGCGGGGCCGCTTCCTACTTCAAGGGTCGGTGGTGGACATGACCATGACGCATCGAAAGGCTGTGGCCACCATGGTGCTGGTGACACTTCTGTGGAGTATCGCCGGCGTGGCAACGCGGCATTTGCAGTCGGCGGCGGCCTTTGAGGTGACGTTCTGGCGCAGCTCAGCCAATGCGCTGGCGCTGGGGCTGTTGCTGGGCTGGCAGATGGGCTACGGTGCACTGTGGCGGGCCATCCGCCAGGGTGGGCCGCTGCTGTGGTGGTCGGGCCTGTGCTGGGCGGTGATGTTCACGGCCTTCATGGTGGCCATGACGCTGACCACGGTGGCCAATGTGCTGATCACCATGTCGCTGGCGCCGATGTTCACGGCGCTGATCTCGCGCTTTACGCTGGGGCAGCGGCTGCCGGCGCGCACCTGGGTGGCCATCGTGCTGGCCGGGGCGGGCATTGCGTGGATGTACGGCTCTCAACTGGGCGCCGCGAAGACCTCGCTGCTGGGCACCCTGGTTTCGCTCACCGTCCCCATGGGCGGCTCGGCCATGTGGGCGCTGGCCCAGCACAATGCGCGTCAGCACCCCGACGACAAGCTCGACATGACGCCGGCCGTGCTGATCGGCGCAGTCATCTCGGCCTTGGTGACACTGCCACTTTCGGTGCCCTTCGTGGCCACCGGGCACGACGTGGCCCTGCTGGTGATGCTGGGCGTTGTGCAACTGGCCATCCCCTGCGTGCTGGCGGTGTCCGCCAGCCGGGTGCTGAAGGCGCCCGAGGCGGCGCTGCTGGGCCTGCTGGAGATCCTGTTCGGCGTGGCCTGGACCTGGCTGGGCACCAGCGAGGTGCCCACGCCAGCCGTGATCGGTGGCGGCAGCCTGGTGCTGGCAGCACTGGCCGGCAACGAGCTGCTGGCGCTGCTGGGCAAGCGCGCCGCGCCCAAGGCCTGAACGCCACTGGTGGCCGGGCTTGCGCCCGCCACTATTCAGTTGATCACTGAATCGGCGCGATACCAGCGATGGCCCAGTCGCGGCTGCCATCCTGCGGTCTGACCAGGTGCCAGATCTCGGCGAAAGGGTTGGCAGCGCCGCCCAGGTCTTCGCGGATCAGGCCGTCAAAGCGCACGCTGACGATCTGTTGCGTGCCTTCCTGGGCTGTGTCCACCACGGCGACATTGAGCTGCACCACGTCGGTCTGGTTCTTTGCTTCACCGCGCTCTTGCAGATCGAGCCGCAACGAGGCGAACAACTCGGGCGTGGTGAACTTGCGCAGGTCTTCCAGGTCGGCAGCGTCGTTCGCTGCTTGCATGCGCACGAAGATCATTTTGGCGATGCGCTCGAAGCTGGCGATGTCCGTGCCCAGGGCCGCAGCGTTGGTAGCGCCAGACGCTGCGGCCACCGGTGCCAAGGCTTCGCGCTGCAGGGGTGCCTCGGCCACAGGCGCGGGCGCGCCCTGCCAGCCGTTGGCGTTCACCGGCGCACCGGCACCCGCTAGTTGCGGGCCTGTGGGTGTAGCACCGCGCATGCGGCCCATCACCCAGCGAATGGCGAACATCGCTACCAGGGCAAGCAAGGCCATGGTCATGAAGTTGCCGAGCGCCTCACCCATGCCGAAGTGGCTCATCAGCGCGGCGATGCCCAGGCCGGCAGCCAAGCCGGCGATGGGGCCCAACCATGAGCGCTTGCCGGGCGCAGCCGCAGGCGCGGCTGGCGTGGCGGGGGAGGGTGCTGCCGCCTGCTTGGGCGCTTGCGGCGACGGTGTGGCGTTGGCGGGCTGCGCAGGCGCCTGGCGCTGCATGCCGGCGGGGCGGCCACCGCCCAGGCGCTTGGCCTCGGCATCCAGGGATGCCATGCCCAGCGCGGTCACGCTCATGCACAAAACCAACGTCGACAAATACTTCTTGATCATGGTGAGCCTTGCAAATTCATCCAACCCAAAACCGGGAAAACCTTGACAGCAACACCCCGGCGTGAGGCGCTGTGCAAGGCCACACTGTAGCCTCTGGCCTCGCCGCCATTCACCCTGTCGGGTGAATGGCACGCAATTGGGGTCCACATGGCAAAAAATCAAGACAGCCCACCAAGGAACGAGCCCATGCACCAACTGTCCGGATTGGATGCGAGCTTTCTGTACCTGGAATCGCCGCAGATGCCCATGCACGTGGGCGCACTGCACGTGATGGAGTTGCCCAAGGGCTACAAGGGCCACTATGTGGACGACCTGCGCCAACTGGTGGCCGCACGCCTGCCGTTGATGCCCGCATTGCGCCGTCGCCTGTGGTGGATGCCGCTGAACCTGGCCAACCCGGCCTGGGTGGATGCCGAGCCCGACCTGAAGCAGCACATCGTTTCGATCAAGTTGCCGGCTGCCGCCAAGCAGGGCGACGGCCTTGCGGCGCTGGAAGCCACGGTGGGTGAACTGCACCCGCAGTTGCTAGACCGCCGCCGACCGCTGTGGAAATTCCATTTGCTGGAAGGTCTGGCCCCGGCCGCCAACGGCTGCAAGCGCGTGGGCATCTACAGCCAGTTGCACCACGCGGCGGTGGATGGCCAGGCGGCCGTGGTGCTGGCCAACATCCTTTTCGACGTGACACCCGAGCCGCGCCAGATTGCCCTGCGCGAGTCCAAGCGGGCACGGCACTTCAGCCTGGACATGGCCGAGATGCTGCGCGGCGCATTGGGGCAGGAGGCCCTGCAGGTGGGCCGCATCATCCGCGACCTGCCCGCCACCGCAGGCACGCTGGGCAAGGCTGCGGGCCAGGTGCTCTCGCACACGCGCTTGCTGGGTGGCGCCAAGGCCGGCGCCGTGAGCAACCTGGGGCTGGCGCCCCGCACGCTGCTGAATGTCTCGGTCACCGAGGGGCGCGCCTTTGCCACGCTCTCGCTGCCCTTGCCGGCGCTGCGCACCACCGCCAAGGCGCACGGGGCCTCCCTGAACGATGTGCTGCTGATGGTGTGCTCCGGTGGCATGCGGCGCTACTGGCAGGCCAAGCGGCTGGCGCTGCCGCGCAAATCGATGGTGGCGGCGGTGCCCATCTCGCTGCGGGCGGCCGGCGACACCGGCACCGACAACCAGGTCTCGATGAGCTTCATCAGCCTGGGCACGCACTTGGCCGACACCCGCCGCCGCTGGGCCCACATCCGCGCGGCCACCAGCGCGATGAAGGCCACCATGGGCCGGCTCAAGAGCGTGCTGCCCACCGACTTTCCCAGCATCGGCATGCCCTGGCTGATGGAGGCGGCGGCGTCGCTGTACGGCAAGGCCAAGGTGGCCGAGAAAGTGCCGCAGATCGCCAATGTGGTGATCTCCAACGTGCCCGGGCCCACCGTGCCGTTGTACTTTGCGGGCGCACGGCTCACCACCAACTTTCCCACCAGCATCGTGGTGCACGGCATGGCGCTGAACATCACCGCACAAAGCATTGACCAGCAACTCGACATCGGCTTCATGGCCGACGCGGCGGCCATGCCCGACGTGGCCGTGCTCGCGCAGGCGGTGGACGAAGCCTGGCAGGAATTGCAGGCGCTGCCCGCAGCTGTCGCCAAGGTGACGGCCTCACCTAGGGCGAGCCCCCCAAAGCGCAAGCGCGCCGCTGGCTAAGATCATTGAATGGTTGAAAACCTCGAAGCGGTGCGTGCACCGGGCCTGTGGAAACTGGCGCTCGAAGCCCGTGCCCCCTGGGAATTTGCGGCCATGCTGGCCGCCACCCCTTGGCTCAAGCGATTGCCCAAGGGCGACGGCCACCCGGTGATCGTGTTCCCCGGCCTGGGTGCGGCCGATTTCAGCACCGCGCCCCTGCGCAACTTCCTGGTGAACTGCGGCTACGACGCTCACCCCTGGCGGCAGGGCTTCAACCTGGGGCCGCGCGGGGGTGTGCTGGAAGCCTGCTTGGCCCAGCTCAAGGCCCTGCACTACAAGCACGAACAGAAGGTGAGCCTGATCGGCTGGAGCCTGGGCGGCATCTACGCCCGCGAACTGGCCAAGGAGTTGCCCGACCTGGTGCGCGGCGTCATCACGCTGGGCTCGCCGTTCTCGGGGCCACCGCGTGCCACCAACGCCTGGCGCTTCTTCGAACTGGTCAGCGGCCAGTCGGCGCAGGACCACGAACTGGTGGACCAGATCAAGTTGGCGCCGCGCGTGCCCACCACCTCCATCTTCTCGGCCACCGATGGCGTGGTGGCCTGGCAATGCAGCATCAACCCCGACATGCCCCACTGCGAGAACATTGAAGTCATGGCCAGCCACATCGGCATGGGCATGAACCCACTGGCACTTTCGGTGATCGCCGACCGACTGGCGCAACCCGAGGGCCGGTGGCGGCGCTTTGACGCTCAAGGCGCCGCGCGCTGGTTTGCCAAGCCCGTCACTGGGCCTGAAACCCCTACACCGGCCGTCGCAGCCTGAAAGCCCCCATGCAAATCAGCGCCAACAGCATCGCCATCGAGGTGGACGACCAGGGCCCGCCTGCCGCGCCGACCGTGTTGCTCATCATGGGCCTGGGCATGCAGCTCACGGCCTGGCCCGATGTGCTGGTGAACGACCTGCTGGGGCGCGGCTTTCGCGTCATCCGCTTCGACAACCGCGACGTGGGCCTGAGCCAGGGTTTTGATGACCTGGGCTCGCCCAACCTGATGTGGTCCGCCTTGAAGCACCTGGTGCATTTGCCGGTGCATTCGCCCTATGGCCTGACCGACATGGCGGAAGACGCCGTCGGCGTGCTGGACGCGCTGGGTGTGCAGCGGGCCCACGTGGTGGGCGCCTCGCTGGGTGGCATGGTGGCCCAGCACGTGGCGGCCAAGCACGCCGCCCGGGTGCTCAGCCTCACGCTGATCATGACCACGTCCAGCGCCCGCGCGCTGCCGCAACCGGCGCTGGAGGTCTCACGCAAGCTGATGGCCCGGCCTTCCGACACCTCGCCCGAGGGCCTGGCCGAGCATTACCAGCAGTTGTTCGAAACCATCGGCAGCCCGGCCTACCGGCCCGACCCGCAGGCGTTTCACGAGCAGATGATGAACAGCGTGCAGCGAGCCTGGCGGCCCTTGGGCACCGCCAGGCAGTTGGCCGCCGTGGTGGCCGATGGCGACCGCACGGCCATGCTGGCGCGCATCCAGGCGCCCACGCACATCGTGCACGGGGCGGACGACCCGCTGATCCCGGTGGCGGCGGCGCACCAGTTGCAAGAGTGCATTGCGGGCGCCACGCTGGACATCATTCCCGGCATGGGGCATGACTTTCCACTGCCCTTGATGCCACGGCTGGCGGCTGGCATTGCCACCAACGCCGCACGCGCCGCATAGACCTGCGCGCTCCGTCATTCCCGCCCGCGCTCCCGTCATTCCCGCGAAGGCGGGAATCCATGGGTGCCGCCGACCGAAGACTGGATTCCCGCCTGCGCGGGAATGACGAAGGTCCATCGCCGACAATGGCGGCCCGTCAGCTTGTTGAACAGCCCCCGATGTCCGTCCAATGGTTCCCCGGTCACATGAATGCCACGCGCAAGGCGATTGCCGAGCGCATGAAGCAGGGCATAGACGTGGTGATCGAGTTGCTGGACGCGCGACTGCCAGGCTCCAGCACCAACCCCTTGCTGGCCACGCTCACCGAGGCCAGGCCAGCGCTCAAGCTGCTGAACAAGCAAGACCTGGCCGACCCGGCGCGCACGGCGCTGTGGCTGGCGCACTTCAACGCCATGCCTGAGACCCGGGCGCTGCCGCTGGACGCCAGCGACACCGCGCCGGCGCAAAAGCTGGTGGCAGCCTGCCGCGAGCTGGCCCCGCTGCGCGGCGGGATGGCCAAGCCGCTGCGGGTGCTGATCTGCGGCATCCCCAACGTGGGCAAATCCACGCTGATCAACACCCTGGTGGGCAAGAAGTCCACCAAGACTGGTGACGAGGCCGGCATCACCAAGATCGAACAGCGCATAGCTCTGGCCAGCGACGTGACCCTGTTCGACACCCCCGGCATGCTGTGGCCCAAGCTCACCGTGCCCAAGGGCGGCTACCACCTGGCCGCCAGTGGCGCCGTGGGCAAGAACGCATACGATGAAGAGGAAGTGGCGCTGGAGTTGCTGGAGAGCCTGCAGCCCAACTACGCCGACCGCATCGAGGCCCGCTACCGTCTCAGCGATGTGGCCGCCATGCCGGCCGAGCAACTGCTCGAAGCCATCGGCCGCGCGCGCGGCGCCATGTGGAGCGGCGGCCGCATCCACATGCAAAAGGCCGCCGAGATCGTGCTGAACGATTTCCGCTCGACCGCGCTGGGCCGCATCACACTGGAAACACCCGAGGAGTTCGCCGGCTGGCAGCGCGAGGCTGATGTGGTCGAGGCCGAGCGGCAAGCGCGCAAGCAGGCCCGGGCCAAGCGATGAGTGCAGCAGTGAACCCCTGGCGCCTTAGCGTGGCGCCGATGCTGGACTGGACTGACAGGCACTGCCGCTACTTCCACCGGCTGATCACGCGCCACACGCGGCTCTACACCGAGATGGTCACCACCGGCGCGCTGCTGCATGGCGACCAGCAACGGCACCTCGATTTCAACGCCGAAGAGCACCCGGTGGCGCTGCAACTCGGCGGCAGCGAGCCGGCCGACCTGGCCGCCTGCGCCAAGCTGGCCGAGCGCTGGGGGTACGACGAAGTCAACCTCAACTGCGGCTGCCCCAGCGAGCGCGTGCAGCGTGGCGCCTTTGGGGCCTGTCTGATGCATGAGCCCGCCCTGGTGGCCGACGGCGTGAAGGCCATGCGCGACGCGGTGAGCATCCCCGTCACTGTCAAGCACCGCATCGGTGTCGACAAGACCGAGAGCTACGCCTTCGTGCGCGATTTTGTGGGCACGCTGGCCGACGCCGGCTGCGATGTCTTCATCGTGCATGCCCGCAATGCTTGGCTGCAAGGCCTGAGCCCCAAGGAAAACCGCGAGATTCCGCCGCTGCGCTACGAGTTTGCGGCACAGCTCAAGCGCGATTTTCCTGCGCTCACCATCGTGCTCAACGGCGGGCTCCAGACCGCTGACGAGATAGAGGCTCAACTGGCGTTGGTGGACGGCGTGATGGTGGGCCGCGAGGCCTATCACAACCCCTGGCGCATGGCCGACTGGGACCGGCGCTTCTTTGGCTGCACCACGCCCACGGCTGCGTCACGCGAAGCCGTGGAAGAAGCGATGGTGGCCTACATGGCACGCGAGGCGGCACGTGCCCAGGTGCCCTGGTCGCACATCGCCCGCCACATGCTGGGCTTGCGCCATGGTTTGCTGGCAGCGCGCCGCTGGCGCCGGGTGTGGAGCGACCACCACCTGAAGGCCGAGCCCGCTGCCCGGGTGTTGGCGCTGGCGCATGCGCGCGCAACGGCAGTGGCCCCAGATTCAGCCCGCTTCCGGTTGTGAATCCGGGTAGACCCGGCTGTTGCCTGCGGGCCGCGTAGGCCAGCGCAGGCAGACCCCGCTCTGTATGGTTTTGTAAGGCAATCTTGCGTTGTCTGGCTGTGTCTCGCCTGCACCAAACACAGGCCAAACCCGATTGCCCGGGCAAGCGCTTTCAGACCACCAAGGGCGGTAAGGAAGCGTAATGCGCGGCGGTCCAGGGGGTGTGCCAAAAACCTTTACGCGACAACGACTTGGCGTTCTGATCGAAGGTCTTGTGCAAAGCGTGGCGTCACCGAGGGGCCGGTGCTAGTCTGGCGCCCTGAAAGCGCAACCATGGGCAAAGAATGACGATGACTTCGGGGCATTGGGCCAAGAAAGCCATGCTGGCGGCACTGCTTGCCGCAGGCAGCGCGCAAGCCGGCACGCTGGTGATCGAAAGCTGGCGAGTGGACGACAAGGCCTTGTGGGAGACGGTGCTGATCCCGGCCTTCCAGAAGAAGAACCCCGGCATCACCGTCAAGTTCTCGCCCACGGCCCCTACCGAATACGACTCCAGCCTGACCGCGCGCCTGGCCGGCGGCACGGCGGGTGACCTGATTGCCTGTCGCCCCTTCGATGTGTCGCTCTCGCTCTACAAGAAGGGCCAGCTCGAAAAGCTTGACGGCAAACCCGGCATGGAGAACTTCTCGCCGGTTTCCAAGGTCGCCTGGCAGACCGACGATGGCAAAGACAGCTTCTGCATGCCCATGGCGGCGGTGATTCACGGCTTTCTGTACAACAAGAAGGTCTTCAAGAAGCTGAACCTGACACCGCCCAAGACCGAGGCCGAGTTCTTCGCTGTGCTGGATGCCGTGAAGAAAGACGGCAGCGTGGCACCCTTGGCCCTGGGCACGGCCGACCAGTGGGAAGCCAACCAGACGGTGTTCACCAACATCGGCCCCAACTTCTGGCATGGCGAAGAAGGGCGCAAGGCGCTGATTGCTGGCAAGGCCAAGTTCACCGACCCCGCTTTCCTCTCGGCCTTCGAGTTCTTGGGTCGCCTGGGCGCCTACCTGCCCAAGGGTGCCAGCGCACAAACCTATGGCGACAGCCAGAACCAGTTCGCACTTGGCCGCGCGGCGGTGTACCCCACGGGCTCCTGGGACATTGCCTACTTCAACCAGACGCCGGGCCTGGAGTTCGGCACCTTCGCCCCGCCTGTGCCCAAGGCCGGTGACAAGTGCTACATCTCCGACCACATGGACATCGGCCTGGGCGTGAACAAGAAGGCCAGGAACAAGGAAGACGCGTTCAAGTTTCTGGCCTGGGTGGGCTCGCAGGAGTTTGCCGACACCTACACCAACAAAGTCACCGGCTTCTTCTCGCTCTCCACCCACCTCATCGCCGTGCGCGACCCGGTGGCCAAGCAGATGGCCGACTGGCGCGCCAACTGCGCGTCCAGCATCCGCGTCAACGCGCAGGTGCTCAACCGCGGCACGCCCAGCATGGAAAACGAGCTGTGGAACGTGAACGCCCAGGTGCTGAACGGCAAGCTGGCGCCCAAGGACGCGGCAGCCAAGATCCAGACCGGCTTCGCCAAGTGGTACTCACCGCAGGCCAAGTGATGCACACGGCGCAGCCACTCACGCACGGGGACGCGGTTTGAAGGACATCACGCGAACCGTCCACCCCTGGCAACTGCTGGTCTTTCTGGGCCCGGCCGTGGTGATCTACGCCATGTTCAGTGCATTGCCGCTGATGGACACGCTGCGCCTGGGCTTTTACGCCACCGACGATGCCGGTGCCCGCAGCTTTGTGGGCCTGGCCAACTTCCGCACCATCCTGGGCGACCCCGATTGGTCGGCTTCGTTCTGGAACGCGATGTGGAACAACACCCAGTTCTTCATCGTGCACATGCTGGTGCAAAACCCCATCGGCCTGCTGCTGGCCTCGCTGTTCAGCCTCAAGGGCCTGCGGGGCGAGCGCGCCTACCGCACGCTCATCTTCTTGCCCACGCTGATGTCGGTGGTCATCATCGGCTTCATCTGGCAGCTCATCCTTTCGCCGCTGTGGGGGGTGGGCGAAAAGCTCATGGGCTTCGTCGGCGCCGCCTCATTGTTCCAGCCCTGGCTGGGCCAGGAGGAAACCGCCCTGGTCACGCTGGCCCTGGTGTCGGTGTGGCAGTACGTGGGCATCCCCATGATGCTGATCTACGCCGCGCTGCTGGCCGTGCCCGAAGAAATCGTGGAAGCCGCGCACGTGGAAGGCGCCAGCGCGCTGCGCATCTTCTGGAGCATCAAGCTGCCGCTGATCTACCCCACGCTGGGCCTGGTCACCATCCTCACCTTCGTGGGCAACTTCAACGCGTTTGACCTGATCTATTCGGTCAAGGGCGCGCTGGCGGGGCCCAACTACAGCACCGACATCCTGGGCACGCTGTTCTACCGCACCTTCTTCGGCTACCAGGCACAGATCGGCAGCCCCAGCATGGGCGCGGCCGTGGCCACGTTGATGTTTCTGGTGATCCTGGCCGGCGTGGGCCTGTATTTCTTTGCGGTGCAGCGGCGGCTGACCCGCTACGCGCTGTGAGGCCGCGCATGAACGCCGTGAACCGCCCCCTCTTCAGCCCCCAATTGGGCCGGCTCAGCGTGCACGTGGTGCTGCTGGTCTACACCGCGCTCGCGCTGTTCCCCATCGCACTCATCCTGATCAACTCGGTCAAGAGCCGCGCGGCCATCTTTGACGACCCGCTGGCGCTGCCCACGGTGGAGTCGTTCTCGATGGTGGGTTTTGAAAAGGTGCTGTCTGCCACCCACTTCATGCAGTTCTTTGCCAACAGCCTGGTGGTGACCTTGGGCTCGCTACTGCTCATCATCCTGTTCGGCGCGATGGCGGCGTGGGCACTGGCTGAATACCAGTACAAAGGGCTTCGTTGGTTGGCGCTGTTCATGGCCATCGGCATCATGATTCCGATCCGCCTGGGCACGGTCTCGATCCTGGAACTGGTGGTCAAGCTCGACCTGATCAACACGCTCACCGCGCTGATCCTGGTCTACACCGCCCAGGGCCTGCCGCTGGCCATCATGATCCTGTCCGAGTTCATCCGCCAGGTGCCCAGCGAACTCAAGGACGCGGCCCGCTGCGACGGCGTGGGCGAGTTCAAAATCTTCTTCCAGGTCATCCTGCCGTTGATCCGCCCGGCCATTGCGACTGTGGCCGTGTTCACCATGATCCCGGCCTGGAACGACCTGTGGTTCCCGCTCATCCTGGCCCCCAGCGACGACACCAAGACGGTCACGCTGGGCGTGCAGCAGTTCATCGGCCAGTACGTCACCGACTGGAACTCCGTGCTCGCGGCCCTCTCGCTGGCCGTGGTGCCCATGCTGGTGCTCTACGCGATCTTCTCGCGCCAACTCATCCGCGGCCTGACCTCTGGCGCCGTGAAGTAACCCCAAGACCCAAGCACCCATGGCCAGCGTCAGCCTGCAACAACTCCGCAAGTCCTACGACGGCAAGACCGACGTGCTGGCCGGCATCGACCTGGACATCGCTGACGGCGAGTTCGTGGTGCTGGTGGGCCCCTCGGGTTGTGGCAAGTCCACCCTGCTGCGCATGCTGTGTGGGCTCGAGAGCATCACCGCCGGCACGCTGCAAATTGGCGGCCAGGTGGTGAACCATCTGCCACCCGCTGAGCGCGGCATCGCCATGGTATTCCAGAGCTATGCGCTGTACCCGCACATGAGCGTGTACAAGAACATGGCCTTCGGCCTGAAGGTGGCCGGCGCGGGCAAGACCGAGATAGCCGCGCGCATCCGCAAGGCCGCCGGCATCCTGAAGATCGACCACCTGCTTGACCGCCTGCCGCGCGAGCTCTCGGGTGGCCAGCGCCAGCGCGTGGCCATCGGCCGGGCCATCGTGCGCGAGCCGCGTTTGTTCCTGTTCGACGAACCGCTGTCCAACCTGGACGCCGCGTTGCGCGTGCAAACCCGGCTGGAGATCGCCAAGCTGCACCGCCAGTTGGCCGCCACCATCGTCTATGTCACCCACGACCAGGTGGAAGCGATGACGCTGGGCGACAAGATCGTGGTGATGCACGAGGGCAGGGTGCAGCAGGCCGGCACGCCGCTCACGCTCTACCAGCAGCCCTGCAATGTGTTCGTGGCCGGCTTCATCGGCTCACCCAAGATGAATTTGATGCCCGGCGTGATCGTCACCGCCAGTGCCCAGGGCGCCCAGGTACGCCTGGCCGGCGGGGCCATGGTGAACGCGGCGGTGGAGGCCAGCCGCCTGCAGCCGGGCGAAGCCGTCACCCTGGGGCTGCGCGCCGAGCACGTGCTGGAGGGCCGCGCCGGCAGCGAGGTCTTCCAGTGCCAGGTGCAGGTGGTGGAGCACCTGGGCGAGTCGAACTACCTCTACGCCACGCTGCCAGACGGCAGCGAGGTGGTGCTGCGGGGCGATGGCGAGCACGCCGTGGAATTGGGCGCGCCGCTCACGTTTTCGGCGCCGGCCTCGGCCTTCCATGTGTTCAACGGCGCCGGCCTGGCCATGCGCCGGCTGCAGCCGGGCAACATGCTGGCCTCCAGCCGGGGCCGCTCGGCGTCGGTTGCGGCGCAAACCGAGGGGACACCTGCATGAACCGGCGGCGCTTCCTCCATCGGTGGCTGTGCCTGGCGCTGGGCGCGGTGCTGGGGCTCGCGGCCACCGGCGCTGCACTGGCCCAGGCCGTGCCCACACTGCAACTGCGCTGGGCGCTGGAGCGCAATGTCTTCCCGGCCGACAAGCCCTGGGGCCAGGGGCTGGCCCGTTTCAGCATCGCCAACACGGGCAACCAGGCGTTGCCGGGCCAGGGCTGGGCCATCTACTTCAACTGCATTTCCGGCGTGGCCACGGGCGAGCCGGTGCAGGGGCCGTTCCGCATTGAGCAGGTCACCGGCACGCTTTACCGCCTGCGGCCCACGGCCGAGTTTGGTGGCCTGCCCCCCGGCGCCGGCACCCAGGTGGGCTTTGTGCACGGCGAGCCCATGGCCAAGCCCGACAAGGCCCCGGCCGGCCCCTACCTGGTGCTGGACGCCGAGCCCACGCGCGGCCACGCCATCGCCGATTACCAGTTGCTGCCCCTCACCACACCCGAGCAACTGATCAAGGGGCCCAGCGACCCCGAGCCCGTCATCACCGCCGAGGCCCTGTACCGCCGCAACGCCCGCATCCAGCCTGTGGACGATGCCGACCTGCCGCCGGTGTTTCCTCCGCCGCAAAGCCTCAGCCGGGGTGCCGGCCAACTGCGCTGGGCCCAGCGCCCCAAGCTGGTGGCCGGCCCCGGCCTGGCGCTGGAAGTGGCCACCGCGCAGCGCCTGCTGGACGCGCACTTTCCGGGCACCTCCGCGGGTACCTCTGTCGGCAAAGGCGCGGTCGACGCCAGCCGCCCGCTGCGCCTGGTGCTGGCGCGCATCGCTGGCGAGACCTCGCCCGAGGCCCACAGCCTGGTGGTGGACGCCAAGCTGGGTGTCACCCTCACCAGCCCCACGGCCGCCGGCATGGCGCTGGCGCTGCAGTCGCTGCGGCAGTTGCTGCCTGTGAAGCCTGCAGCCGACGGGGTGCTGCTGCCCGAACTGAAGATCCAGGACGCCCCGCGCTTCGCCTACCGCGGCGTGATGATGGACGTGGCCCGCAACTTCCAGCCCAAGGCCACAGTGCTGGGTTTGCTGGACCTGATGGCCCGCTACAAGCTCAACAAGTTCCACTTCCACCTCACCGACGACGAAGGCTGGCGCCTGGCCATCCAGGGCCTGCCCGAACTCACCACGGTGGGCGCGCGGCGCGGCCACACGCAGGATTCACGCGAGTTCCTGCCCCCGGCCTACGGCTCGGGCCCCACGGCCGGCGAGGGCCCGGGCAGTGGCTACTACACCCGGGCTGACTACATCGAGATCCTGCGCTACGCCGCCGCGCGCCACATCGACGTCATCCCCGAGATCGAGATGCCGGGCCACGCGCGCGCTGCGGTGAAGGCCATGCAGAGCCGCTCGGCCCAGCGGCGCGCCGCCGGCCTGCCAGGCGCCGACGACTACCTGCTCAGCGACCCGGCCGACACCTCGGTGTACCGCTCGGCCCAGCTCTACACCGACCACATGATGGACCCGGGCCTGGCCTCCACCTACGCCTTCATTGAACGGGTGGTGGCCGAGCTGGCCGCCATGCACCGCGAGGCCGGCGTGCCGGCCCGCAGCATCCACGTGGGGGCCGACGAGGTGCCCGCTGGCGCCTGGGACCAAGCCCCCGCCAGCCTGGCCCTGATGGCCAAGCTGGGCCTGAAAACCAAGGCCGACCTGTGGGACCACTTCTACACCCAGGTCGACAAGATCCTGCGCAAGCACGGCGCCGTGGCGGCGGGCTGGGAAGAGTTGGGCGCCATCAAGGCCAAGGTGAACGGCACCGAGAAATTCGTGCCCAACCCGCTGTTCATGCGCCAGGGCTACACGCTCTATGTGTGGAACAACGTCGAGGGTTCGGAAGACCTGGCCTACCGCCTGGCCAACGCCGGCTACAAGACCGTTCTGGCGCCAGCCACACGGCTGTACTTCGACATGGCCGCCAACAAGAACCCCGAAGAAGACGGCGTGAACTGGGCCGCCTACACCGACCTGGCCACGGTGTACGACTTCATCCCCTTCGACGACATCCGCACCCAGCCCACCGACGCCACACCGCGCCCTGGCTTTGTGCGGCTCACGCCCGTGGGCCAGCAGTACATCCTGGGGCTGGAAGGCACGCTGTTCGCCGAAACCGTGCGCGACGCCGACCGGCTCTACGGCCTCTTCATGCCACGCCTGCTGGCCCTGGCCGAACGCGCCTGGAGCCCCGACCCCGCCTGGGCGCGTGAACGCAACCCGGCGCAGGCGGCCGCCCAGCACGACGCCGCCTGGTCGGTGTTTGTGCACCAGTTGGGCCGCCAGGTGCTGCCCCGCCTGGACGCCGAGCGCCCCGACGTACGCTACCGCATTGCGCCGCCGGGCCTGGCGCTGGCCCAAGGCAGCGTGCGCGTGAACCACCAGATTCCCGGTCTTGTGCTGCGCTACACCAGCGACGGTAACGAACCCACGGCCAGCAGCCCGGCCGTGCAGGGAGGTGTCATCACAGCGCGCGGCGAGATCCGCGTGGCGGCTTTTGATCTCAACAACCGCCGGGGGCGGTTTTCGCACATCCAGAACAAAGAGCAACAGGGAATGTAGGTAGTCGGCAAACAGGCTCGGATGACACAGAGGGGCACAACCCAACCGGCACGACCGGTGCGTTCGAGGCACAGCATTTTTTTAAACCCATGACGAGAGGTAGTCGCACATGAAGAAGCACATTGGAGACAAACAGTTCAGGACCGGGCAACTCCGCCCGCTCGTGAAGATCACGCCCATTGCGGTGGCTTGCGCCACGCTGCTGATGCAGGCGGACATGGCCTTTGCCCAGCAAGCCACCACAGAGACCGTGGTGGTCACCGGCATTCGTCGTTCCATCGAGACGGCGGTGGCGGTCAAGCGCGAGTCCGACTCGATCGTTGAAGCCGTCTCATCCGAAGACCTGGGCAAGTTGCCCGACACCAGCATTGCCGAATCGCTGGCCCGCCTGCCTGGCCTCACGGCCCAGCGCGTGGCTGGCCGTGACCAGGTTCTGTCCATACGCGGTATGGCGCCCAAGTTTGCCGTCACCCTGCTGAATGGCCGCGAGATGGTGAGCACGGGCGACAACCGAGGGGTCGAGTACGACCAGATCCCGTCCGAACTGATGAGCGGTGCCACGGTCTACAAAACGCCCGATGCGGCCCTGGGCGCGCAAGGCCTGGCCGGCACCGTGGACCTGAAGACCGTCAAGCCGCTGGACTTTGGCAAGCGTGCCTTCAGCGTGGGCCTGCGCGGCGAGCGCAACTCTTTCGGCACACAGATCCCGGGAATTTCAGCCGACGGGAATCGGCTCAGCATCTCCTATGTGGACCAGTTCGCTGACCGCACCGTGGGAGTGGCACTGGGCTTTGCCCACCTGGAGAACACTAACCAGGAGCGCTACTTCAAGAATTGGTGGTGGGGTAACTCGGCCATCTGGTGGGGTGCCTTCCGTGGCTTGGAGAACGCCGATCCGGCGAAAGCACCCAGCACCCTGCAAGGCTTTGATGCCGGCGTCCTGTCGAACAAGCAGGTTCGCGACGGTCTGATGGCCGTGCTCGAATACAAGCCCAACAAGGACTTCCACAGCCAGCTGGATCTGTACTACTCGCAGTTCAGTCAGGACACCCAGGCCCGAGAGTTTCAGGCCAACCTGATGCCCAACTGGAGTGGCAATGGCACGCCTGCCAACCCGGCCACGGGCGGGCCGATCTACAGCAACGTCGCCACTACCACGATCAATGGTGACGCCATCGTGACGGGTGGCAGGGTGACCAATGTGGACCCGTTCATGCTTACTCGCTATGGCAAGCGCGATGACAAGATCAGCGCCCTGGGCTGGAACAACGAGCTGAAGGTGGGTGACTGGAAGGCCAGCGCTGATGTGAGCTATTCCAAGGCCACCCGCGACGAGTTGGTGGGCGAGATGTATGCCTCGGCCACGGCCAAGACCGGCTTCGACTTCATCTCCAGTCCGCAATTTGGCTTCTCGCGCTACACGCCTATTGGCGACTACAGCAGCACGTCGGTGGTGCAACTGCGTGGCATCTCCGAGTGGGGCAATCTGAATGGAGTTCCCACATCCGGCTCGCTGTCGCCCATCAAGATCGACGACCAGCTGAAGGGCCTGCGCCTGTCGGCCAAACGTGATCTGGAAATGAGCATCTTCAATCGCTTCGAAGGTGGCATCAACTACGCCCAGCGCACCAAGAACCGCGACAGCACGCAGACCATCTATGCCATGAAAAGTGGCAACACCTGCATGGGCTCCGAGACTTGTCTGCCGTTCCCGACAGGCCTGTTGCAGGCGCCGGTGGACCTGAGCTTCGCAGGTGCACCCAAGATGGTCAGCTTCGACATGATGAGCGCCATCGGTACGGGGCTGTACAACTCGGCCCTCACCAATCTCAGCTCGATGCCTGGCCGCAAATGGGGTGTGGACGAGAAGGTCACCACCGCCTTTGCCAAGCTCGGCATGGAGTTCAATGCTGGCGTGCCAGTGACCGGCAATTTGGGCCTGCAAGTGGTTCGTGCCGACCAAAGCGCCACGGGTGTGGCCTGGGACGCCAACAACCAGGTGGCCGTACCCATGAAGTTCAGCAAGGCCTACACCGACGTGCTGCCCAGCTTGAACCTGGCGGCCGAGCTCACGCCCACCACCAAGCTGCGCTTTGGTCTGGCGCAGCAAATTGCGCGGCCGAACATGGACGACATGCGTGCTGGCTTCAGTGCCAGCGTGGCGCAGTCGGGCCAGACGCCTGGTAAATGGTCGGGCAGCGGCGGCAACCCGTTCCTGGAACCCTTCCGCGCCAACGCGGTGGACCTGTCGCTGGAGAAGTACATCGGCAAGCGCAGCTACCTGTCGGCGGCTGCGTTTTATAAGGAGCTGAAGAACTCAATCTACAAGGACAACTTCATCTTTGACTTCACCGGTTTTCCGGACACAGGTGTAGTCAAGGCAGACCCCTTCTACAACAACATCGGTACGCTCTCGGCTCCGGTCAACAACAAGGGTGGTCACGTCACGGGCTACGAGCTCGCGGCTGCGCTGGAAGGCAATCTGCTGACCCCAGCGCTGGATGGCTTCGGCGTCATGGCCAGCTATTCCCACACCGAAAGCAACCTGCCGGGCTCAACCAGCGACGGAGGATCCGACCTGAAGCGCAGTTTGGAAGGTCTCTCGGGTGACGTCTACGGTCTCACCGCCTACTACGAGAAGAACGGCTGGCAGGCCCGTGTGGCACAACGCTATCGCTCGAAGTTCTCGGCCGAAGTTCGCGGCGTATGGATCGACAAGTCCATGGCTTCCATCGAGGCCGAATCGGTGGTCGACCTGCAATTGGGCTACAGCTGGGAAACCGGCCCGCTCAAGGGCTTCTCGGTGCTGCTGCAGGTGAACAACGCCACCAACACGCCGTACCGCACCAGCCTGGCGGATGATTCCAGCACTTCCACGCCGCTGCGCATGATGCCCGAGCGCTACTACGAGTACGGCCGCCGTTACCTCTTCGGCATCAACTACAAGCTGTAAGCGCTGCGCTCTGGTCCGGGCATCTGTGTGAAGCCCGGGCCCTACCTCTGCTGCCGGCCATCTGACGGGGCTATCCGCCCCAACAGATGCCCGGCAGCACTTTCTTGATCGTCTATACGGGCACCACTGATGCTTCATGTCCTTCGGCCACTCGTCTTTGCGAGCGCGCCACTCGTTGCCTTGGGTTGGCTGCAGGTGGCGGCCGCTGGTGTCGCACCCCGCACCCCCATCCAACACGTGATCGTGGTGGTGGGTGAGAACCGCACGTTCGACAACCTCTACGGCGTCTACCAGCCGCAGCGCGGACAAACGGTGAGCAACCTGCTGTCGCGCGGCATCGTCACCGCACAAGGCTTGCCGGGCCCGAATTTCAAACTCGCACGCCAGGCCACCGCACGGCAAAGCGGCGACTATTCACCCACGCCACCCCGGGACGGCGCCTACGCCGAGCTGCCCGCGCCCCATGCGCTGGGGGCTGCAGGGCAAGGCAGCCGCGGGCACGACCCGCGCATTGCCGGCCCCTTGCCCAACGGGCCCTACCAGATCACCCACCACGTGAGCTATGGCGCCCACACGGGCGACCCGGTACACCGCTTCTTCCAGATGTGGCAACAGGTGGACGGTGGCAAGAACGACCTGTTTGTGTGGACCTCGGAAACCGCCGCTGCCGGCCCCAGCACCGGGCCTTCGCGCGTGCCACCCAAGGGCACGTTCCAGGGTGGCATTGCCATGGGCTTCTACAACATGGCCCAGGGTGACGCGCCTTACTTCAAGCACCTGGCCGACCGCTACGCGCTGGCCGACAACTACCACCAATCGGTGATGGGCGGCACCACGACCAACTACTTCTCGCTGGCCACGGCCGACATGGCCACCTACAACGAAGCCGGCAAGTTGGCGATGCCGCCGGCCAAGCGCATCGAGAACCCCAACACCCAGCCCGGCACCAACAACTGGTGGGTGGAGGACGGCTACGACGGCGGCACGTACGTGAACTGTGCCGACGCCACCCAGCCCGGCGTGGCCGGCATACGCCGCCTCCTGGCCAGCCTGCCCTACCGCACGTTCAACGACGGCAATTGCGAGCCCGGCGCCTACTACATGGTGAACAACCTGGACCCGGGCTACTCGGCCACGGGCCAGGCGCTGGAGATCAAGCCCGACAGTTTCCTGGTGCCACCGCAAACCATGCCGCACATTGGCGATGCGCTGAGCGCAGCCGGGGTGAGCTGGAAGTGGTACAGCGGCGGGCGCAACCACGGCGACGACGCCAACGGCGAGTACTGCAAGACCTGCGACGCACTCACGCAGTTCCGCTCCACCATGACCGGGCCAGACCGCGAAAAGCTGCAAGACCTGAGCCAGTTTTATGTGGACGTGCGTGGCAGCGCGGCCAGCTTCCCGGCCTTCTCGGTCATCGCACCCTACGACAGCATTTCGGGGCACCCCGGCTATTCGCTGCAACCCAGCTTCGAGTACCTGGTGAAGGACGTGGTGGAGCATGTGCAGCGCAACCCCGCGCTGTGGAAGAACACGGTGGTGCTGGTCACCTTCGACGAAGGCGGCGGCTATTACGACTCGGGCTACACCCAGTTCATCGACTTCTTTGGCGATGGCACCCGCGTGCCCATGGTGGCTGTGTCCCCGTTCGCCAAGCGCGGCCACGTGGACCACACCTACTACGACCACGCCTCCATACTCAAGTTCGTGGAGCGCAACTGGGGCCTGGCGCCACTCTCCAAGCGCAGCCGCGACAACCTGCCCAACCCGGTGCACAGCGCCCGGCAGCCCTATGTGCCGCTGAACCGGCCGGCGGTGGGAGATTTGATGAACCTGTTTGATTTCAGCAAAGGCAGGGCCCCATGAAGCAGGATTGCTCGAGAACAGGCGTGTTTGCCCGCGTCCCCCTTCGTCAGGCACGCATCCTCTGCCGTCATTCCCGCGAAGGCGGGAATCCACCCGCCGCCGCCAAGGCATGGATTCCCGCCTGCGCGGGAATGACGAAGTGGCAGAGTACGATCATGAAGGCGCGATGGCTCTTGACCACCCTCTTTTGCACAGCCATGGGCCTGGCCCACGCCGCTGATCCACAGGATTGGGCGGGCTTGCGCCATTTCCAGGCCGACAACGGCGCGCTGGTGCCGGCCGCGAGGCAGACCCGCCGCGTGGTGTTCATGGGAGATTCCATCACCGAGGGCTGGTCAAACAGCCGGGCCAGCGTGTTCACCAGCCCTGCGCGCATCAACCGTGGCATCAGTGGGCAGACCACACCGCAGATGGTGCTGCGCTTCAGGCAGGACGTGATCGCGCTGAGGCCGCGCGCCGTCGTGATCCTGGCCGGCACCAATGACATCGCCGGCAACACCGGCCCTGCCACGCTGGAGGAGATCGAAGGCAACATCGCCTCGATGGCCGAACTGGCACGCAGCCATGGCATTCGGGTGGTGTTGTGCGCCGTGCTGCCGGCCAAGCGTTACCCCTGGGCGCCTGAGCTGCTGCCGGCGCCGCGCATCGTGGCGCTCAACGCCTGGATCAAGGACTATGCAACGCGCAATCGCCTGGGCTTTGTGGATTTCCACGGCGCGCTGGCCGATGCCGAGCAGGGCCTGGGCCTGGAGTACTCGGGCGATGGCGTGCACCCCAACGATGCCGGCTACGCCGTGATGCAGCGCCTGATCGAGCCGGCCCTGGCGCGGGCATTGCGTTGAGCCGCACCCCTCGTCATTCCCGCGAAGGCGGGAATCCACCCGCCACCACCATCACATGGATTCCCGCCTTCGCGGGAATGACGAAGGAGGATGCGGGAATGACGAAGCGGGATGCGGGAGTGACGGAACGCCGTGCCGGCTTGAACGCACAATGAGTGGGTCATGCTCCGCCTGGTTGATTTCAAACGCTGTGCCCTTGCTGCCCTTCTGGCGGGGCTGATCCCGTGCGTGCCAGCACAGACCGCCACGCCACCCGAGACCTTGCAAGTGCTGCACTGGTGGACCTCGGCCAGCGAACGCAAGGCCGCGAACGTGCTGGCCAGCCGGTTGGCCGAGGAGGGCGTCACCTGGCAAGACGCCGCGATACCGGGCGGCGCCGGCCTGGGCGCCGGCAAGGTGCTGCGCAGCCGCGTGCTGGCCGGCCAGGCGCCCGAGGTGACGCAGATCATTGGCGAGTCGATCAAGGAGTGGGCGGGCATCGGCCTGCTGCTGGAATTTGACAACGTGGCCGTTGCCGGCCGCTGGGCCCAGGTGCTGAGCCCCACCGTGTATGCGCTGGTGCAGCACCGTGGGCATGTGGTGGCGGCGCCGCTGGGCGTGCACCGCATCAACACCCTGTTCTACAACCGGCCGCTGCTGGAGCGCCTGGGCCTGAAGCCACCGGCCAACTGGGCTGAGTTCGCGGCCATGGCGCCCCGCTTGAAGGCCGCTGGCGCGGTGCCCTTGGCACAGAGCGCCGAGCCCTGGCAGGTGGCCACCCTGTTCGAGAACCTGGTGCTGGCCGAGGGCGGCCCGGCCCTGCACCGCGAGCTGTTTGTGCGCCAGAGCGAGGCCGCGCTGGCCGACAAGCGCCTGGTGCTGGCGCTGCAGCGCCTGCGCACCCTCAAGGCCTGGATGAGCCCCACCGTGCAAGAGCGCCCCTGGACCGACCTGGTGCGCCAGGTGCAGCGCGGCGAGGCCGCCATGCTGGTGATGGGTGACTGGGCCAAGGGGGAGTTGCTGGAGTCTGGCGCGGTGATTGACGGCGGCTTCGGGTGCGCACCGGCACCCGGGACCGCCAGCTACCACCTGTACAGCGTGGACACGCTGACCATGTTCGCCAGCGACTACACCCACACCGACGCGCAGCAGAAGCTGGCGCGCATTGCAGTGCAGCCGGCCGTGCAAGCCGAGTACAACGCGGTCAAGGGCTCGGTGTCGGTACGGCGCGATGCCGACTTGAGCAAGATGGATGCGTGCGCGCGCGATTCGTGGACAGCCTTCATGCAAGGTGCCGCCCAGCAGGCACCCAGTCTGGCCCACCGGATGGCCACCGACGAAACCCGCAAGGACGTGATCGTGGCCGAGATCCACCGCTACTTCCTGGACGACAAGGCCACGCCGGCCGACGCCCAACAACGCCTGGGCGCGATTTTTCGCGCTCTGCGCCTGCGCGGTGGCCAGAAGGCCGCCGCCATCAACCCCTGAGACGAGGCTGACCGCATGGGCCGCAAGATACTCATCGTTGACGACGACCAGAAGACCCGGGTGCTGCTCAAGACCTACCTGGAGAAGAACCAGTACGAGGTGGCGCTGGCCCATGACGGCGAGAGCTTTCTGGCCGAGTTTCAGCGCCAGGCGCAGGAGCTGGCCATGGTGATCCTGGACGTGATGCTGCCCGACACCGACGGCTTTGCGCTGTGCAAGGAGGTGCGCAGCCGCTCGAACGTGCCCATCATCATGCTCACCGCCAGCTCGGACGAAACCGACCGCGTGGTGGGCCTGGAACTGGGCGCCGACGACTACATCGCCAAGCCCTACAGCCCGCGCGAGTTGCTGGCCCGCATCAAGGCAATACTGCGCCGCACCGCCACCGATGCCCCGGCCGCCGTGCGCTACCACCGCTTCGACACCTTCACGCTGGATCTGGTGGAGCGCAAGGTGGTGGACGCGGCGGGCGCTGAGCTGGCGCTGACCGGGCTGGACTTCCAGTTGCTCAAGTACTTCGTGGAGCACCCGGGCGTCATCCTCGACCGCGACCAGCTTTGCGAGCAGACCCGCGGCCGCGAATCGGGCCCGCTGGACCGCTCGCTCGATGTGCAGATCAGCCGTTTGCGCATGCGGCTGAACGACGACGGCAAGCAGCCACGCTTGATCAAGACCGTGCGTGGTGCCGGCTATGTCTTCTCCGCCGACGTCGCGAGCTCGCATGTCTAGCCTGGTTCGCTGGCTGCCCCAATCATTGATGGGGCGGCTCTCGCTGGTGATGCTGGCGGGCGTGCTGGTGACGCAGATCGTGGGCAACCTGATCTGGGCCAGCCAGCTTCGCTCGCGGGCCGAGGTGGACACGCGCTCGGCCGCGGTCTACCTGGGCCACAGCGCGTCCAACACCATTCGCTTCTTTCGCAGTCTGCCGCCCAACTACCGGCCGCTGATCATCCAGCAGTTCCGCGACATGGGCGGCACGCGCTTCTTCGTCAACATCGACACGGCCGAAGTGCCGGTGCGCGAGATCTCCCCCGACGCGCTGGCCGATGCCGCCAAGGCAGGCGTGCTGGCCACGCTCAAGGCCGATCTGCCACAGCTGCCCGGCTTCAAGTTGGGCTTTGCCTGGCCCGACCAGCTCACCGTGTCCAACGACGGCATCAAGATCACCGAGCTGCCCGACAACTGGGTGCAGCACATCCTGCTGATCCAGCCGCGGCCGGCGCCGGTGCTGGTCATCCAGACCGAGCTGGAGCCCGGCAACTGGCTCTACCTGGCCACGCTGATGCCCAACCCGTACTTCCTGTCCAGCATCCATCCGCTGTCGGCTGAGCAACTGGTGCTGCAGGGCTTGTCGCTGGCGGTGGTTCTGCTGCTGCTCATCGGCGTGGTGCTGCGCTCCATCACCAAGCCGCTGGCCATGCTGTCGGAGGCCGCCGAAGCCTTTGGCCAGGACGAACGCACGCCCGAGCTGCCCGCCAGCGGCAGCCACGAGGTGCTCACCACGGCCCGCGCCTTCGGGGCCATGCGCCAGCGCATCCAGAAATACCTGGAGGACCGCGAGCGGCTGTTCATCTCGATCTCGCACGATCTGCGCACCCCCATCACGCGGCTCAAGCTGCGCTCTGAGCTGCTGGACGATGACGCGCTGCGCGGCGAGTTCGAGGAAGACCTGGACGAGCTCGACATGATGGTGAAGGGCGCGCTGCAGACCGTGAAGGACAGCGACATCCACGAAAACCCCACCGAGGTTCGGCTCGACAGCATGATCCACCGCATGGTGCGCGGCGCCAGACTCTCGGGCCACGTGGTGCAGTACGCCAACACCGGCCTCACGGTGCGGGCCAAGCCGCTGGCGCTCAAGCGGGCGATTGGCAACCTGCTGGACAACGCCTTGTTCTACGGCGAGCGGGCCGAGATCAGTGTGGCGCGTGAAGAGGCCTGGTTGGTGATACGTGTGCGCGACCATGGGCCCGGCGTGCCCGAAGACGCGCTGGCCAGCCTGTTCGAGCCGCGCGTGCGCCTGGTGCACGGCCGCGAGCGCAACGAGGGCGGCATGGGCCTGGGCCTGGGCATTGCCCGCAGCATCGTGCAGGCCCATGGCGGACAACTGCTGCTGGAAAACCACCCCGAGGGCGGCCTGCTGGCCAGCATCCGCCTGCCGGCCTGATCTGTCATTCCCACGAAGGCGGGAATCCAGGCTGTTTTTTGCCGGCGCCCATGGATTCCCGCCTTCGCGGGAATGACGAAGAGGTGGTGCGGGAATGACGAATAGCGATGCCCGGAATGCCCGGGTGTGCTGCCCGCTTTGTAAGGTTGCGTATGGAATTCTTGGGAAGCGTTGAGAGCCCCGCCAGGCCCGCTGAGCGGTGTTAGCCTGACGACTCATGACAGCCTTGCCCAACCGCTCGCACGCCATCGACGCCATGCGCGGCATGACCGTGGCGCTGATGATCGTGGTGAACATGGCCATCAACGAGCAGTACTCGTACGCGCCGCTGCTGCACGCACGCTGGCATGGCTACACGCTCACCGACGTGGTGTTTCCCACGTTCATGTTTGTCTCGGGCACGGCTTTGGCGTTCACGCTGGGCCACCTGCAGGCCGAGGGCACGGCAGCGCTGGTGCGCAAGGTGCTCAAACGCACGGCGCTGATTTTCATCGCCGGCTACCTGCTGTTCTGGCTGCCCTATGTGCACATGGACGCAGCCGGCCATTTGGCCATGAAGCCGCTGGACCACACACGCATACCTGGTGTGCTGCAGCGCATTGCCCTGGGCTATGGCGGGGCGGCGCTGATCCTGCATTTCTTCAAGCCGCGTGGGGCCATGGTCTTCAGCGTGCTGGCGCTGTTGGGCTACTGGGCACTGCTGCTGGGCTTTGGCGATCTAACGCTCGCCGGCAACGCCGTGCTCAAGCTTGATCTGCTGGTGTTCGGGCCCGATCTGATCTACCACGGCGAGGGCGTGCCCTTCGACCCGGAGGGCCTGCTGAGCACGCTGCCCGCCATCGTCAACACGCTGGCGGGCTACTTCGCCGGCCGTTTCGTGATCGAGAAGGGCAACAACCACGAAACCCTGGCCAAGCTGCTGCTGGCTGGCGCGCTGGCACTGGGCGTGGCCATGGCCTGGAGTGGCGTGTTGCCCTTCAACAAGAAGCTGTGGACACCTTCGTATGCGCTGTGCAGTATCGCCATCGACCTGATGCTGCTGGCCTGGCTGGTGTACGTCATCGACATGCGCGGCCAGCGCCGCTGGGTCGAGTTCTTCGAGGTCTTTGGCCGCAACACGCTGTTCATCTACCTGCTGGCCGAACTGGGCCAGATCATCATGGGCCAGACCCGCATCGGTGAGTACAACAGCTTCGACGGTTTCTATTTCTACGTCTTCAGGCCGCTGGCAGGTGACAAGCCTGGCTCGCTGCTTTACGCGCTGGTCTACATGCTGCTGTGCTGGGCCGTGGCCTGGTGGCTGGACCGCCGGCGCATCTACATCCGGCTCTGAAAAGATGAAATGCCTGTACCGCAGTTTCTGATTGGCGTGGACGGCGGCGGCACCGGCACCCGGGTGCGCCTGGCCGATGCGCAAGGCAGCGAGCTGGCGCAGGGCAGGGCGGGGCCATCGGCCTTGGCCCTGGGTATCAGCAACGCCTGGGCCTCGGTGAATGAGGCGGTGGATGATGCCTTTGGGCATGCCGGGCTGCAGCGCCCACACCGCAGCCAACTGGCGCTGGGCCTGGGCCTGGCGGGGGTGAATGTGAGCGTGTGGGCCGAGAAGTTTCTGGCCGCCAACCCTGGCTATGGCACGCTGGCGCTGGAGACGGACGCCTACACCACGCTGATGGGTGCACACCGTGGTTGGCCCGGCGTGATCGTGGCGCTGGGCACCGGCAGCGTGGGCTTGGCGCTGTGGCCCGACGGGCAACGCCGCGAAGTGGGTGGCTGGGGCTTCCAGACCGGTGACGAAGCCAGCGGCGGTTGGCTGGGCATGCGGGCCATCAACCACCTGGAGCAGGTGGTGGATGGGCGCCAACATGGCGGCACGCTGGCCCAGGCCCTGATGAGCACTTGCGGTGCCAGCCGCGACGATCTGTTCAGCTGGGTCAATCGTGCCAACCAGACCCGCTATGCCCAGCTGGCGCCCCTGGTGTTGCTGCATGCGGGCCACGACAAGACCGCGCTGCAGTTTTTGGTTGAGGCGGGTGAACAAGTGGAGCGCATGGCCTTGGCGCTGGACCCCGGGCAGCAACTGCCCATGGCCCTGTGCGGTGGCCTGAGTGGCGCCTTGCGGCCCTACCTGCCACCGGCGCTGCAGGCCCGCGCGCAGGCGCCGGCCTTTGATTCGTCCTGGGGCGCGTTGCAACTGATACAGGCCGCCGTCAAGCCATGAACACCCATCGTCTGCAAGGCAACATTCTCACGCCCCAGGGCTGGGTGTTTGGCGATCTGCATTTCAACGCCCGCTTGGTCAGGGTCAGCGGTGTGCCTGCCGACCCGGCACACAACGATGCACCCTGCATCCTGCCCGGGTTCATCGACCTGCATGTGCACGGCGGTGGTGGGCACGATGTGATGCAAGGCGGTGACGCCGCCCACACCATCGCTCGCACCCACACCCGGCACGGCACCACCAGCTGGCTGGCCACCACGATGACGGCGCCGCCCGACGAGATTGAGCAGGCCTTGATGGCCGTGGGCAAGGCCGCGCATGCACGCCGCCCAGGCACCGCCCGGCTGCTGGGCGTGCACCTGGAAGGGCCCTACCTGAACGCCGGCAAGCTGGGTGCGCAGCCCGATTGTGCGCAGACAGGCACGCTGGCCCAGGTGCAGCGCTGGAACGCGCTGGCCACCATCAGGGTGGTGACGCTGGCGCCCGAAGTGCCCGGCCATCTGGCTCTCGTGAGCGCGCTGTGCCAACTGGGCATGCGCGTGCAGATGGGCCACACCCTGGGCAGTTTTGAGGACGGCGTGGCCGCGCTGGCCGAAGGGGCCAGCAGCTTCACGCATTTGTTCAACGCCATGAGCGGCCTGCACCACCGCGAGCCGGGCATGGTGGGCGCGGCGCTGGCCCATGCACAGTTTGCCGAGCTGATCCCCGATCTGCTCCATGTGCACTCAGGTGCCATCCAGGTGGCCTTGCGCGCCATCCCCAAGCTCTACTGCGTGACCGACGCCACTGCGGCCACCGGCATGCCCGACGGTGCCTACCTGCTGGGCCGCCAGACGGTGCACAAATGCCTGGGCGGTGTGCGCCTGGCCGATGGCACGCTGGCCGGCAGCACGCTCACCATGGACCAGGCGCTGCGCAACCTGGTGGGTCTGGGGCTGAGCCTGGCCGAGGCCTCGCGTCGCGTCTCCACCCATGCCGCCGATTACCTGGGCCTGGCTGAGCGGGGCCGCATCACGCCTGGCTGCCATGCCGATTTGGTCGTGCTCGACCGCCAATTGCAAATCACCCACGTGTATGTGGAAGGGGAGGCCTGTGAGCTCAAGGATGCTTGAAGAGGCCGCGTCCGCTGCGGATTGCGTGGCACTGCAACTGGCATCCGATGAAGCCCGCTATGCCGAGCTGGGCGCACACCTGCGGGCCACGCCGCTGCACACCGCGCTCACTGTGGCGCGCGGCAGCTCAGACCATGCGGCCAGCTACGCGGCCTACCTCATCATGGCGCGGCTTGGCAGGGTGGTGGCCTCGCTGCCCATGTCGCTGCTGACGCTCTACAAGTCGCCGCTGATCACCCGCGACACACTCACCATCGCCATCTCGCAATCGGGCCAAAGCCCCGATGTGGTGGAGCCCATCCGCTACTTCCGCGCCGGCGGTGCCACCACGGTGGCATTGGTGAACGCTGTGGAATCGCCGTTGGCTCAGGCCGCCGAGTGGACCATGCCGCTGCATGCCGGCCCTGAGCTGAGCGTGGCGGCCACCAAGAGCTTCATCACCAGCCTCACCGCAGCGGCCCGGTTGGTGGCGCATTGGCAAGATGACCCGGCGTTGATGCTTGCCCTGCAAGCCCTGCCCGACACGCTGCAGCAGGCCAGCACCTGCGACTGGAGCGCCGCCATTGACGTGCTGGCCCCGGCCCGCGCCATCATGGTGGTGGGGCGCGGCATCAGCTTCCCGGTGGCGCTGGAGGCGGCGCTCAAGTTCAAGGAGACCTCTGCCCTTCAGGCCGAGGCCTTCAGTGGCGCCGAGATCAAGCACGGCCCCATGGCCTTGATCGAAGAGGGCTACCCGCTGCTGATCCTGGCCACCCGCGGCCCGGCCCAGGGCAGCCTGCTGAACCTGGCTGCCGAGATGCGCCAGCGTGGCGCCAGGGTGCTTCTGGCCGCTCCGGCCGACGTGGTGGGCCGCGAGTTGACACTGCCGGTGGCGCCCACGCCCGATCTGGACCCCATCGTCGCCATCCAGGTGTTCTACATGATGGCCGCGAGATTGGCCGAAGCGCGCGGGCTGGATCCGGACAAGCCCCGGCACCTCAGCAAGGTGACACGCACCAGCTGAGCGGCTTTGTCATTCCCGCAGAGCCTGCCCCCGCGAAGGCGGAGGGCAGGCTCTGCGGGAATGACGGGAAAAGGGACACGGGAATGACGAAGCCGGCGGTTCAGACGGGCAACCTCTGCGGCCACGTGGCCAGCAGCAGCCCCGCTACCGCCAAGCCCAGCGCCAGCGCTTGCGCCAGCCCCAGCGGCTCGTGCAGAAACAGCACCCCCACCGCCGTGGCTGCCAGCGGCAGCAGCACGCTGAAGGCCCCGGCGCGCGGCGCGGGAACCTGCCGCAGGCCCTGCATCCACAGCCACACCGTCACCACGCTGGCTGCCAGCGCGTAGAACAACAGCAGCCACCAGATAGACAGTGGCACGGCGCTGAAATCGAACCGCGTGGCTTGCCACAGTCCCAGCGGTGTCACCAGCGCCAGGCCCCAGAGGTTGATCAGCGCGCTGATGCGCTTGGGCGACACCGTACCGGTGAGCCGCTTGCCGATCACCACATAGCTGGCCTCGCACACTGCAGCGGCCACCAGCATCGAGTAGCCCCACCATGCGCCGCCGCCACTCGGCTCACTTTGGCGCGAGAGTGCGAGCAAGGCCACACCGGCCACCGCCAACGCTATGCCCCAGGCCACGCGCGGCACGATGCGCTCGCCCAGGAACACCCTTGAGAGCACAGCCACTGCCGCCGGGATGCCGGCCATGATCACGCCCGCCGCCACTGCGGAGGTGGCCGCCACGCCAAACAGCATGCAGATCGAGAACAGGAAGTTGCCGAGAAAGCTTTCCCAGAACAACAGCTTTCGGTCGTGCATGCTCAGCGGCGCCTCACCTGCGCGGCGCTTGATCCAACCCAGCATGGCCACCGCCGCGATGCCGAAGCGCAACCAGGCCAGCAGGAACACCGGAAAGCTGGCGACCAGCAATTTCGACAGGCCCACGTAGCTGCCCACCAGCACCATGCTGGCCGACAGGCTGGCATAGGCCAGCCAGGGGATGGCCTCGCGCTTCATGGTGCCGGCGTCAGAACGTGGCGGCGTAGCGCGCCAGCTCCCAGCCGCTCACGTGGCGTGCGTAGGCCAGCCATTCATCGCGTTTGAGGCGCAAGAACTCGGCGGCCAGCGTGGGGCCCAGGGCCTCGCACACCACGGCGTCGGCTTCCAGTGCTGTCACGGCGTCGTTCAGCGACTGCGGCAATACGGCAATGCCACGCGCCGCGATCTCGCCCAGCGAGAGCTTGAACAGGTCTTCGGTGCAGGCCGGGCCCAGTTCCAGGCCGCGGTCTATGCCGTCCAGGCCGGCAGCGATCAGCGCGGCCGTGGCCAGGTAGGGGTTGGCGCTGGCGTCCGGCAGGCGCCACTCGAAACGGCCGGGCAGGCTGCGCAGCGTGGCGGTGCGGTTGTTGGGCCCATGCGCCACATAGGCCGGGGCCCAGGTGGTGCCCGAGAGGCTCTCGCCCACGGTGAGGCGCTTGTAGCTGTTCACCGTGGGGGCGGCCAGCGCGCACAGTGCGGTCGAGTGGGCCAGCACGCCGGCCATGAACTGGCGGCCCAGTTCGGAAACCGGCGTGTCAGTGCCACGCTGCGTGGCATTGGGCTCGAACACGTTGGCGCCCTGCGCATCCCACAGCGACACGTGAAAGTGCAGTCCGCTGCCCGGCTGGTTGGCAAAGGGCTTGGGCATCATCGAGAAGACCATGCCGCGCGCCTCGGCCAGCGCATGCGCCGCGAGCTTGAAGCCCATCACGTGGTCGGCGCTGGCCAGGGCTTCGTCGAAGGCGAAGTTCACCTCGAACTGGCCGTGGGCGTCCTCGTGGTCGAGTTGCAGCACGTCCAGGCCCCAGGCCCGCAGCACACCGTTCAGCTCGTGCAGAAAGCCGGCCTGGCGGGGCAGCGACCTGAGGTCGTAGCTGGGTTTGTCGAGCCGGTCGCCATCGTCCGCCGGCAGCCACTGGCCTTGCTCGTGCTTGAGCAGAAAAAACTCGGGCTCGATGCCGGTCTTGAGCGTCCAGCCGCGCTGGGCCAGGCGGGCGGTGGCGCGCTGCAGTACCTGACGCGGGCAGGCATCAAACGGCTGGCCGTCTACATAGCCGCTGCACACAGCCCAGGCATAACCGGGCATCCAGGGCAGGGGCAGGATGTGGTTCTCGTTGGCCCGTGCGTAGTACTCGGCGCGGGGGCCAATGCGTGGCAGCGCGGTGCCCCAGATCGAGGGGCCGGCAAAACCGGCACCGACGCACACCAACTCTTCCAGCTTGTCGAGCGGCACGTACTTGCCCTTGGCCACGCCATGCACATCAGTGAACTGGGCCAGCAGGGTGTGGATGCCCTGGCTGGCCAGCTTCTTCTTCAGCGGCTCAATCAAGGCGGATCCAGGTGGTCTTGAGTTCGGTGTACTTGTCGAAGGCGTGCAGGCTCTTGTCGCGGCCGTTGCCGCTCTGCTTGTAGCCGCCGAAGGGCACGGTGATGTCGTCCTCGTCGTACTGGTTCACGTGCACCGTGCCGGCACGCAAGGCCTTGGCAACCCGGTGGGCGCGGTTGATGTTGTGGCTCCACACGCTGGCTTGCAGGCCATAGCTTGATCCATTGGCCAGGGCGATGGCCTCGGCCTCGTCCTTGAAGCGCAACACGCTCATCACCGGGCCGAAGATCTCCTCTCGGGCGATCTTCATGGCGTTGGACACGCCGTCGAAGACGGTGGGCTGCACGTAAAAGCCACCCGTTTCCTGCCGCGCCTGCAGGCCGCCGGATACGCAGTGAGCTCCTTCCTCGTGGCCGGCGGCGATGTAGCCCAGCACGGTCTTCATCTGGGTTTCGTCCACCAGCGCGCCCAGTTCTGTGGCGGGGTTCAGCGGGTCGCCCGGCTGGTACTTGGGGGTCTCGGCGGCCACCAGCTTGACGAACTCGTCGGCGATGCTGTCGTGCACGAGCACGCGCGAGGGCGCATTGCAGCTCTCGCCCTGGTTGAAGAACATGCTGCCCGCCACGGTGCGGGCGGCGCGGGCGATGTCGTCGTAATCGTCAAACACCAGGAAGGCCGACTTGCCGCCCAACTCGTTGTAGACGCGCTTGAGGTTGCTCTTGCCGGCGTAGTCCAGCATGCGGCGGCCCACGCGGGTGGAGCCGGTGAAGCCGATGGCGTCCACGTCCATGTGCAGGGCCAGGGCCTCGCCGGCCTCGTGGCCGTAGCCGGGCACCACGTTGAGCACGCCGGGCGGGATGCCCGCTTCCACCGCCAACTCGGCCAGGCGCAGCGCGGTGAGCGGGCTCTTTTCGCTGGGCTTCAAGACCACGCTGTTGCCGGCGGCCAGGGCCGGCCCCAGCTTCCAGGCGGCCATGATCATGGGGTAGTTCCAGGGCACGATCACGCCGATCACGCCCATGGCCTCGCGGGTGATCAGGGCCAAAGCGTTGTCGGGCGTGGGGGCGATCTCGTCGTAGACCTTGTCCACGGCCTCGGCGTACCAGGCGATGCAGCGCGCGGTGGCCGGCACGTCCACCGCCAGCGCGTACTGGATGGGCTTGCCCATGTCCAGCGTTTCGAGCAGGGCGAGTTCATCTTTGGCGGCCAGGATCTTGTCGGCAAAGCGCTGCAGGATCTTCTTGCGCACGGCCGGGGCCTTGCCGGCCCAGCGCCGGTCGTCGAATGCAGCGCGCGCGCTCTTGACGGCGGCATCAATGTCGGGCGCCGTGCCACGGGCCACTTCGGTCAGGCGCCGGCCGTCGATGGGCGAGTGCTTGACGAAGGCCTGGCCTTCCACCGCGTCGACGCGCTTGCCTTCGATCACGGCGCGGCCGTCCAGCCGCAGGGTGGTGGCGCGCTCGCTCCAGGTGCTGGGATTGCTCATGGCGGGTTCCTCAAGAACGAGGCGGCCGCCCGGAGGGGCGGCCGCCATGGGATGCAAGGTCAGCGCTGGTGGGCGATCAGAAGCCCACCACCATCGAGGCGCCCAGCATCTGGTTGCTCTTCTTCTGAGTGCCGGTCTTGACGTCATCGAACACCGACAGGTTCGCGCCGTCCAGGCGGTATTCCAGCTTGAAGGTGGTGCTGGTGTTGAACAGGTACTTCAGGCCCAGGGTCAGCGCGTAGCGGTTGGCGCCCTTGTCCAGGTCACCGGCCAGGTCGGGGCCCAAGCCGTTGCGGCCGTCGTTGCCGTAGACCATTTCGTCGTTCTCATCAACTGCCGAATAGCCGTTGTAGGTGAACAGGCCGCCGCCGTTCTTGCTGTTGTTGATGTAGTCGGCACGCGCCAGGCCTTGCAGGCGCGGCGTGAAGTTGTAGCCCACCAGACCCGACAGGCCCCACCACTGCGAGTCGCGGTAGTTGCCGTCGGCATCCGGGGTGATGGCACCTTGCTTTTGCTGACCGTAGCTGACCTGGCCCTGCAAGGTCAAGTCACCCCGGGTGTGGTAGCCGTCCACCTCGAGCATGGTGGCCGTGGTCTTGGTGCCGGTATTGAAGTTGGGGGCTTTGCCAAACAGGCCGGCGGCTCCCCAGCCGTTGAACTCACCCTTGGCGTAGTCCACCCGGAAGGTCAGCATGGGCGACTTCTCGCCAGCGTCCGGGCGGGTGGAGTTCACGCCACCCACCAGGCCGCGCATCCACCATTTGCCATCCTTGTGGTCAATGCCGATACCTGTGTAGCCCACGGGCAGGGTGAAGTCATACAGCAGGTTGTGCGAGGTCAGCGGATTGAGCGTGGGTTGCTGGTATTCGTAGCCCGACCAGTCGGGAATCTGGCCCGCGATCAAGCGGGTTTGCAGACTGCCCAGCGGTACCGACACCGAGGCCTCCTGCACGACGCTGGCGCCGTCCATGGCAGCGCCCACACCGCGGTTGGGGGCCATTGTGAGCCGCCAGAGGGTGCCACTGTCGGTCTCCTTCAAGAAGTCGATCGAGGCGGCGCCCATGTACGAGGTGTCATACGAATAGCCGTCGGACTGCTGGTTCAGAAACTGGAAGCCGGCCCGGTCCTGGCGCTGGTTCCATATGAACACCGGCTCGATGTAGCCTGACACCTTGAGGCGCTTGTAGCCCAGCGACTCTTGCGCGTCCTCAATGGCTTCGGTCTTGACCGCGAGGCGGTTGAACTCCTGAACCTGCTCTGGCGTCATGCCCCACTTGGGCGCCGTGTCCTTGGATTGCTCGGTCAGCTTCTTCTCGAGTTCGCCCACGCGATCGCGCAGGGCCTTGAGTTCCTTGAGCAGGTCGGCGTTGCTTTGGGCCTGCACGCCGGTGCTGGCAAAGGCGGCCAGCAGGGACAGCGCCAAGATGGTGGGCTTGAATGTCTTCATGCGTTCTCCAGGGTTTGTAGTGGGTTGTTCAGGAATCGTCACGTTGGGCGGCACTGATTTCAGCGGCGCGTCGGCGTTCGGCGCGGGCCACCAGGATGCTGGCCACCGTGACGCAGACGGCCACGACGACGATGATCACGGTGGCCACGGCATTGATGCTGGGGCTCAGACCCAGGCGGGCACGAGAAAAGATGACGATGGGCATGGTGGTGGCGCCCGGGCCGTTCAGGAAGGCCGATACCACCACGTCGTCAAGCGAGAGGCTGAAGGTGAGCAGCCAGGCCGAGACCAGCGACTGCGAGATCATGGGCAGCGTCACCAGACCGAATACCTGGTAGGGCTTGGCGCCCAGGTCCATGGCCGCCTCTTCGAGCTGCGGGTTCAGCTCCTGCAGCCGGGCCTGGATGACCACGGCCGCATAGGCCAGACCCATCATCATGTGGCCCAGCAGGATGGTGAGCATGCCTTTTTCAGGGAAGCCGCCGGTCCAGCCCTGCACCGACACCAGCAGCAGCAGCAGCGACAGGCCCTGGATGACCTCGGGCATCACCAGTGGCGCGTTGACCATGCCTGAGAACAGCGTGCGGCCCTTGAAGCGCCGGTACTTCACCAAAGCATAGGCCGCCATGGTGCCCAGGATCACCGAGCAACAGGCCGACATGAAGGCGATCTTGATGGACAGCCACAAGCCGTTGATGATTTCGGTGTCGCCCGCCAGCTTCACGTACCAATCGAGCGTGAAGCCGCCCCAGATGCTGGGCAGTGCCGACTTGTTGAACGAGTACACCACCAGCGTGAGCATGGGCAGGTACAGGAACATGAAGCCCACCGCCAGCCAGGCGCGGCCAAAGCCACTGGCGAACCGCGGGCCGAACCAGGTGCGATTCGAACTCATGTCCGCTTCTCCTGGGCCTCGGCCTGGTACTTGTTGAACAAGGCCAGCGGCACCACGATCAGCAGCACCAGGATGACAGCCACGGTGGACGCCATGGGCCAATCGTTGTTGCTGAAGAACTCGTCCCACAGCACGCTGCCTATCATCAAGGTCTCGGGCCCGCCCAGCAGCACCGGCGTGACGAACTCGCCCACGCAGGGAATGAATACCAGCATGGCGCCAGCGATGATGCCGGCCTTGGACAGTGGCACTGTGATCTTCCAGAACGCCACCCAGGGTGTGGCACCCAGGTCAGCGGCGGCTTCGAGCAGGCGCAGATCGAGCTTGGACAGGTTGGCGTACAGCGGCAAGATCATGAAGGGCAGGTAGGTGTAGGTCATGCCTATCACCAGCGAGAACGGCGTGTGCATGTACATGCCCGGCGCCTGGATCATGCCAGCGGCCAGCAGCAGCGAATCGACATGCAGGAAGCTGAGCGCCTCGGCCACCCAGCCACCTTCATCCAACAGGCCCTTCCAGGCGTAGACCCGCAGCAGGAACGAGGTCCAGAACGGCAGCATCACCAGCATCAGCAGCAGTGGCTGCACGGTGGCCTTGGCCCGTGCCATGAAGTAGGCGAAGGGATAGCCGATGAACAAACAGCACAGGGTGGTGACGGCGGCGTACTTGGCGCTGGAGAGGTAGGCCTTGTAGTACAGGTCGTCGCCGGTGATGAAGATGTAGTTCGAGTACTTCAGCGCCAGCTTGACCATGCCATCGGCCACGCTCACCACGTCCAGCGGTCGCACGGTGCCCATTTCGGACACCGAGTACTTCAGCACGATCAGGAAGGGCACCAGGAAGAAGGCAAACAACCAGGCGTAGGGGATGCCGATGACCACGCTGCGGCCACTCCACCAACTTGGTCTCTTCAGGCTCAAACCCATGGCGCCGCTCACTGCGTCAGCACCACATGGGCGCTGTTGGACCAATGGGCCCAGACCCGGTCACCCCAGGTCAGGTTGTGTTCGCGCAGGCGCTCGGTGTTGGCCTGGCTCACCGCCAGCACCTTGCCGCTGGCGAGCTTGATGCGGTAGACGGTGAAGCTGCCGAAGTAGGACAGCTCCTCGATCACACCGGGCACGGCGTTGAAATCACTGGCAGGCTTGTCGACAGACACATGGATCTTCTCAGGCCGCAGCGCCACCGTCACCGGCATGCCCTGCGTGCCGGTGATGCCGTGGCCCACATAGTGCTTGCAGTCGGCGCAATCGATGATGACGTGGTCGGCTTCGTCCACCTCCACGGTGCCGTCCATCAGGTTGACATTGCCGATGAAGTCAGCCACGAAACGGGTTTGCGGCGTCTCGTAGATGTCGCTGGGCGAGCCCACCTGCAGGAAGCGGCCTTCGCTCATCACCGCCACGCGCGAGGCCATGGTCATGGCTTCTTCCTGGTCGTGGGTCACCATCACGCAGGTCACGCCCACCTGCTCGATGATGTTGACCAGCTCAATCTGGGTTTGCTCGCGCAGCTTCTTGTCGAGCGCGCCCAGGGGTTCATCGAGCAGCAGCATTTGCGGCTGCTTGGCCAGGCTGCGGGCCAGGGCCACACGCTGCTGCTGGCCACCCGAGAGCTGGTGCGGCTTGCGCTTGGCAAACTTGCCCAGTTGCACCAGCTTGAGCATGGCCTCCACCCGCTCGGCCACCTGGTCCTTGGGCAGACCGTCGCGGCGCAGGCCGAAGGCGATGTTGTCCCACACCGTGAGGTGCGGGAACAGCGCATACGACTGGAACATCATGTTCAGCGGCCGCTCGTAAGGCGGCAAGCCGGACAGATCCTGTCCATTGAGCACGATGGCGCCCGAGGTGGGGGTCTCGAAGCCGGCCAGCATGCGCAGCAGGGTGGTCTTGCCGCAGCCCGATGAGCCCAGCAGTGCAAAGATCTCGCCCTGGGCGATGTCCAGGCTCACGTGGTTGACGGCCTTGTAGCCGCCGAAGTCCTTCACCACGTCGATGATCTGCAGGAACTTCGTCTTGTCAGCGCTTGCGTTGGCCATCCACCCTCCCAGTTCGGTGTGCTCAGCGGCTCACAGGCCCGTCTTGAACGAGGTGTAGACCCGGTTCTGGCTGCGGCGGATTTCGTTGTTCAGCAGGTCGGCTGTGCCCACCATCTTCTTCATCACGTCCTCAGGCAAGAACACCGAGGGGTTGTTGGCCACTTCGGACTTGATGAACTTCTTCGACTCTTTGTTGCCGTTCGCATAGAAGACCTTGTTGGTCAGCGAGGCGGTCACTTCAGGCTTCATGATGAAGTTGATCCACTTGTGGGCGTTGCCAGGGTGGGGCGCGTCGGCCGGGATGGCCATCACGTCGAAGAACAGCAGGCCGCCCACCTTGGGAATCAGGGCCTCGATCTTTTGCCCGGTCTTGCCGTCGATAGCGCGCTGGCGGGCGATGTTGATGTCGCCGCTCCAACCCAGTGCCACGCAGATCGAGCCGTTGGCCATGTCGTTGATGTAGCCGGACGAACTGAACAACGTGACGTAGGGGCGGATGGACTTGAGCAATTGCAGGGCGGCCTGGTAATCGGACGGGTTCTTGGAGACGCGCGGCTTGCCCATGTAGTGCAGGGCCGAGGGCACGATTTCGTCGGCTGAATCGAGGAAGGACACGCCGCAAGACTTGAGCTTGGAGATGTACTCGGGCTTGAACACCAGGTCCCAGACGTTGTCGGGCATGGGCATGCTGCCCAGTGCGGCCTTGACCTTGTCAACGTTGATGCCCACGGTGTCATAGCCCCAGAGCCAATCGACCACATACTCGTTGCCCGGGTCGATGCGCGCCAACTGGCTGGCCACGCCCGGGTCGAGGTTCTTCAGGTTGGGGATTTGCGCCTTGTCGAGCTTGCGGAACAACCCGCCCTGGATCTGCAGGCCGGCCCAGTTGGACGAGGGCACCACGATGTCGTAGCCGGTCTTGCCGGCCACCAGCTTGGCGTGCAGGATTTCGTTGTTGTCGAAGTTGTCGTAGCGAACCTTGATGCCGGTTTCTTTCTCGAAATTCTTGACCGTGTCTTCGGCGATGTAGTCCGACCAGTTGTAGACGTTGAGGACTTTCTCTTCCTCCTGGGCTTGGGCCGCGCCCCCCAGCGTGAGCAGGGCGGCGGCAGCCAAGGACAGAACCGAACGGACAGTGCGCAAATTCATGATGAAGAAACCTCCAGAGGTCATGCAAGTGAGAGTGCAGGTTGAGCGCGGCCGCCAGTGCGGCCCGCGCAGCATCAGCGGGTGAGTCTAGGTGGCGGTTGACAAAGGCAGCATCGGGTAAAGCGCTTGGTGTGTCATTGGCGCCAGCCTTGGGTGTTTCACATCCAGCCCTTGGCCCGCACATCGGCCAGGGTCAGGTCCAGGCAGCGGCGGATCAGGGCCATCATCTCGTCGATCTGGGCTCGGGTCATGACGAGCGGCGGCGCGATGATCATGCGGTCGCCCACGGCGCGCATGATCAGGCCGTTGCCAAAGCAGTGGCCGCGGCACAGCATGCCCACGCCCAAGTCACCGTCAAACGGCTGCGCCTTGGCTTTGTCCTTGACCAGCATCACGGCTCCCATCAACCCACAGGTCTGCGTTTCACCCACCAGCGGGTGCTCGCGCAGCGATGCAAACTGCTCAGCAAGATACGGGCCCGTGTCGTTGTGCACGCGCTCCACCAGGCCCAGCTGCTGAATAAGCTTGATGTTGGCCACGGCCACGGCCGCTGCCACCGGGTGGCCCGAGTAGGTGAAGCCGTGCTCGAACTCGCCCCCTTGCTCGATCAGCACCTTGGCCACGCGGTTGCCCACCATCACGCCACCCAAAGGGATGTAGCCCGAAGTGATGCCCTTGGCGATGGTCATCAAGTCAGGCTTGGTGCCCATGGTTTCGCAGCCAAACCAGCGGCCGGTGCGGCCGAAGCCGCAGATGACCTCGTCGCTCACCAGCAGGATGTTGTACTTGTCGCAGATGCGCTGGATCTCGGGCCAGTAGGTCTCGGGCGGCACGATCACGCCGCCGGCACCTTGGACCGGCTCGCCAATGAAGGCGGCCACCTTCTCGGGGCCCACTTCCAGGATCTTGGCTTCCAGCCAGCTGGCGGCGACCTTGCCGAACTCCTCGCGGCTCATCCCTTGCCCGTTCTGGTACCAATAGGGCTGGTCGATGTGCACGATGTTGGGGATCGGCAAGCCACCTTGGGCATGCATGCCGCTCATGCCCCCCAACGAGGCGCCGGCCATGGTGGAGCCGTGGTAGCCGTTCTTGCGGCTGATGATGACCTGCCGCTCGGGCTGGCCCAGCACGTCCCAGTAGCGCCGCACCATGCGCACCACGGTGTCGTTGCCTTCCGAGCCCGAGCCGGTGAAGAACACGTGCTGGAACTGCGGCGGCGTCACCTGGGCCAACAGCTCGGCCAGCTCGATGGCCGGCGGCGTGGCGGTCTGGAAGAAGGCGTTGTAGAAGGGCAGCTGCTTCATCTGGCGCGTGGCCGCGTCCACCAGCGCCTGCTGGCCGTAGCCCACGTTGACGCACCAAAGGCCGCTCATGGCGTCGAGGATTCTGTGGCCCTCGCTGTCTTGCAGGTAGATGTTGTCGGCCTGGGTGATGATGCGCGAGCCCTTCTTGGCCAGCGCGCCAAAGTCTGTGAAGGGGTGCAGAAAGTGGGCCGCATCGGCCTGCTGCCATTCGCGGGTGGTGCGCTTTTGTGCCACGGCCGGGGCCTGGATCACGATGTTGTCTTGCATGGTCTTTGCCTCTTGTTGGGTCAAACGTGCAGCAGCAGGTGCTCGCGCTCCCACGGCGAGATCACCTTCATGAACTCGGCGTGCTCGATCTCCTTGACCTCGGTGTAGACGGTGATGAAGTCGGCCCCCAGCACCTCGGCCAGGTCTTTCTCGTTGCGCAGCAGTTCCAGCGCCTCAACCAGGCTGCGCGGCAGCTGGTATTCGCCCAGGTAGGCGTCGCCCCTTGCACTCGTGCGTGGGCTCGATCTTGTTCTTGATGCCCAGGTAACCACAGGCCAGCGTGGCGGCCAGCGCGCAATAGGGGTTGGCGTCGGCACCGATCACGCGGTTCTCGATGCGCCGGGCTTGCGGCGTGGCCACCGGCGAGCGTATGCCCACGGTGCGGTTGTCGGTGCCCCACTGGATGTTGATGGGCGCGGCGGTGTTGCGCGACAGCCGGCGATAGCTGTTCACGTATGGGGCGAACAGGGCCATGGCCGCCGGGATGTATTTCTGCAGGCCACCGATGTACCAGTAGAACTCTTTGCTCGCGGTGCCGTCGGGGTTGCTGAAGATGTTCTTGCCGGTGAGCTTGCTCACCAGGCTCTGGTGCACGTGCATGGCGCTGCCGGGCTCGCCGGCAATGGGCTTGGCCATGAAGGTGGCGTACATGTCGTGGCGCAGCGCGCATTCACGCACCGTGCGCTTGAAGAAGAAGACCTCGTCGGCCAGGCCCAGCGGGTGGGCGTGGAAGAAGTTGATCTCCATCTGGCCGGCCCCGATCTCGTGGATCAGCGTGTCGACATTGAGCTCCATCTTCTCGCAGTAGTCGTACACGTCCTCGAACAAGGGGTCGAACTCGTTCACCGCGTCGATGGAATAGGCCTGGCGCGAGGTCTCGCTGCGGCCGCTGCGGCCCACCGGCGGCTTGAGCGGCATGTCCGGGTCGGTGTTGCGGGCCACCAGGTAGAACTCCAGCTCGGGCGCCACCACCGGCTCCCACCCTTCGGCGGCGAACAGGTCGCACACGCGACGCAGCACCGAGCGCGGTGCGAACGGGATGAGGTTGCCTTCGCGGTCGTAGCAGTCGTGGATCACTTGGGCCGTGGGGTCGGTGGCCCAGGGCACGATGCGCACGGTGGACGGGTCGGGCCGCAAGTGCATGTCGCGATCAGTGGGGTTGATCACGTCGTAGTAGGGGCCTTCTTCGGGGAACTCACCGGTCACGCCCATGCCCACGATGGCTTCGGGCAGCCGCATGCCGCGGTCTTCGGTGAATTTCTGCCGGGGCAGGATCTTGCCGCGGGCCACGCCGGTCAAGTCGGGCACGAGGCATTCGATCTCGGTGACTCGGTTTTGGTCTAGCCATGTTTCGAGATCGGCGAATGTGAAGTTTTCTTTGCTGGCCATGGTTGGCACCTGGATGTCGTTCGTTGATGTCGTTCGTCCCACGCGGAGTTGGCTTGAACGGATCAAGCACCGGGCCGCGCGGGCCCCGGCTGGGGCGGTTCAGCGGGCGCTGCGCACAGGCTCAGGCCCGCGGTGGCGGTCGCGGTACTGGCGGCAAGCGTGGCCAAAGGCCTGCAGCATGGCCACCGAGACGGGGTTGCCGGCGGCCAGCCACTCGGGGTGCCATTGCACGCACAGGCTGAAGCCGGGTGAATCGGCCACTGAGAAGGCCTCCACCACGCCATCGGGCGCGCAGGCTTCCACGCGCAGGCCGTCGGCCAGGCGATTGACGGCCTGCCCGTGCACCGAGTTCACGGTGAATTCACGCTGGCCCACGATGCGCTCCAGCACGCCGCCAGGCGTGACCTGCACCGCATGAGCGGGTGCATAGGCTTCCACGGCGGGGGCCTGGTCGGCCGGGCGGTGGTCCTCATGTCCTTGCACCTCGTGCACGGCCTGGTGCAGCGAGCCGCCCAATGCCACATTGGTTTCCTGCGTGCCACGGCAGATGCCAAACAGCGGAATACCACGGTCTATGGCGGCGCGGATGAAAGGCAAAGTCCAGCTGTCGCGATCTGGATCCAGAGGCAGCGAGGTGTCGTGCACGGCCTCGCCGAAATGGCTGGGGTGCACATTGGACGGTGAACCGGTGAGCAGCACGCCATCGGCCAGGCTCAGCAAGTCGGCCATCTCTTCGGGCTGCGCCGAAGGCACGATCAGGGCCTGGCAGCCGGCCAGGCGCACTGCGGCTATGTATTTCTTGCCGGCGATGTAGAACGGGTGCTCGCCAAGCAGGCGGTTGCACGAGGGCACCAGCACCAGCGGGCGGGCTGGGGTGATGGGCGGGGAGGGCGGGGTCATGTCGTTCATGGCGTTCATCCCAGCAGGTCTCGCAGTCGGTACCAGAGCATGCCCAAAACCAGGGCCGGTGTGCGAAACATCTGGCCACCTGGGAAGGGGCTGTGCTGAAGGCGCGCAAAGACATCGAAACGGCTGGCATCACCGTTGATGGCCTCGGCTACCAGTTTGCCGGCCAGGCCGGTGAGCGCCAGGCCGTGGCCCGAGAAGCCTTGCAGGTAGTAGACGTTGGGCTGCAGGCGGCCGAAATCGGGCGCCCGGTTCATGCTGATGTCCACGAAGCCGCCCCAGGCGTATTCGATCTTGGTGTGGGCCAACTGCGGAAAGGTCTGCACCATGCGCTGGTGCATGCTGGCGGCCAGGTTGGGCGGCGTGGCGGTGCTGTAGCTCACCCGGCCGCCGTAGAGCATGCGGTGGTCGTTGCTGGTGCGGAAGTAGTCGAGAACGAAGTTGGTGTCGCACACCGCCGAGCGGCTGGGCACCAGCGAGTCGGCCAGCTGCGAGTCGAGCGGCTCCGTGGCCACGATGTAGGTGCCGACCGGCATGATGCGCGCTTCCAGTGCACTCGCCACCCCTTGCAGGTACACATTGCCGGCCAGCAGCACCTGTTTGGCGCTCACGTTGCCGCTGGCGGTGCTGAGCCGCACCGTGCTGCCGTGAACCAAGCCGGTGACGGCAGAGTTTTCAAAGATGCGCACGCCTACGGCTGCGGCGGCATTGGCGATGCCCAGCGCGTACTTGAGCGGGTGCAAATGGCCCGAACGCGGGTCGTGGATGCCGCTGTGAAAGCGCGGGCTGTCGATCCACGAGCGCACCTCGGCGGGGGCGATGCGGGTGAACTCCTGGCCGTAGACGCGGGCCATGCGGTCGGCCCAGGCACTCAGGGCGGCACCTTTGCGTGCGGTGGTGGCCAGCCCCAGGTAACCGGAGCGCCACTCGCTGTCGATGCCATACCGCTGGCTGCGCGCGCGCAGCAGATCGAGCGCCTCGTTGGTCATGGCCCAGACGCGCTTGGCGTCATCCAGGCCCAGTTGCATCTCGATCTCTTCCTGGTCGCACGCCAGGCCGTGGATCGCCTGGCCGCCGTTGCGTCCGCTGGCGCCCCAGCCCACTTCGCGTGCCTCCAGCAGCACCACCGTATGGCCAGTCTCGGCCAATTCCAGCGCTGCGGTGAGACCGGCGAGGCCACCACCCACCACCGCCACATCGCATTCCACTTCCCCAGCCAATGAAGCGTAGCCCTGCGTGCGCGGGGCCGTGGCGGCGTAGTAGGAATGACGCGAGAGTTCGCGGTCGACGCTGAGGAACTTCATAAGGTAGGCGCTAGGCAAGCCCTCGTTGAATCAGGTTGAAAGTTAGCAAGCTTCAGGCCACTCGGCGTATGGCAGCGCCGAGTGTCTCGATGATCTGGTCGATCTGTGAGCGCTCGATGATCAGCGGTGGCGAGAGCGCCACGGTGTCACCCGTGGTGCGCACCAGCAGGCCATTGGCAAAGCAGTCGAGGAAGACATCAAACGCTCGCAGGCCAGGAGCGCCTTCGCGCGATGCCAGCTCTATGCCACCCACCAGGCCGATGTTGCGCACGTCGATCACATGCGGCGCGCCCTTGAGCGAATGCACGCCTTGGGCGAAATAGGCTTCCAGCTCGGCAGCGCGGGTGAGCAGGCCTTCGTCGGCATAGGTGTCCAGCGTGGCCAGGCCAGCGGCGCAGGCCAGCGGGTGCGCCGAATAGGTGTAGCCGTGGAAGAACTCGATCAGGTGCTCGGGCCCCTGCATGAAGGCGTCGTGTATGTCTTGCCGCACCATCACCGCGCCCATGGGCACGCAGCCGTTGGTCAGGCCCTTGGCGGCGGTGATGATGTCGGGCGTGACACCGAAAGTCTGCGCCGCAAACGGGTTGCCGGTGCGGCCAAAGCCGGTGATGACCTCGTCGAAGATCAGCAGGATGCCGTGCTTGGTGCAGATCTCGCGCAGGCGTTGAAGGTAGCCCTGCGGCGGCACCAGCACGCCGGTGGAGCCAGCCACCGGCTCGACGATGACGGCGGCGATGGTGGATGGGTCGTGCAGGGCGCAAAGCCGTTCCAGGTCGTCCGCCAGTTCGGCACCGTGCAGTGGTTGACCCACGCTGAAGACGTTGCGAGCAGCGTCGTGCGTGTGGCGCAGATGATCAACCCCGCCCAACAGTGGGCCAAAGGCCTTGCGGTTGGCCACCAGGCCGCCCACCGAGATGCCGCCAAAGTTCACGCCGTGGTAGCCACGCTCGCGGCCAATCAGGCGGGTGCGCTGGCCCTCACCACGGGCGCGGTGGTAGGCCAGGGCAATCTTGAGCGCTGTCTCCACCGACTCGGAGCCCGAGTTGGTGAAGAACACCTTGTTCAAGCCTGCCGGCGCCAACGCCGCCACACGTTCTGCCAACTCAAAGGCCTTGGGGTGCGCCATCTGGAAGGGTGGCGCATAGTCCATCTCCTGCGCTTGCGCGGCAATGGCCTGCACGATCTTTGGCCGGGCGTGGCCGGCGTTCACGCACCACAGGCCGGCCACGCCATCGAGAACCTGGCGGCCATCGTCAGTCCAGTAGTGCATGCCGCTGGCGCGCACGAACTGGCGCGGGGCTTTCTTGAACTGGCGATTGGCCGTGAACGGCATCCAGTAAGCGTCTAGCGAGGGCTTGTTTGTGGTGGTCATCTTTTGGGGCGCAGGCCTTTCGAACGGCCTGGGCGCCTGGGCGATATCGATGGATGAGAGTCTATGCAAGCCTGCGCGCAATGTGCTTGCGCGATCAGCCGGGGGCTACCCTGCGCTGCACAACTTTATGCCGTTTCGCATGCCACAATCTGCAGATCATGCGAAACACGCCGAATTCTCTGCAATTGGATGCGATCGACCGGCTGATCCTGGCAGAGCTGCAAACCAACGGGAAGCTCTCGAATGTGGAGCTGGCGCAGCGGGTGCATCTGTCGCCTTCGGCCTGTCTGCGGCGGGTGAAGCAGCTCGAAGACGAGGGCGTGATCGCCCAGTACGTGGCCCTGCTCAACCCCAAGGCGGTGGGGCAGCATGGCACCAGCTTCACCATCATCAACCTGGAGTCGATGAACAACGCGCTGCTAGGCGCCTTTGAGCAAGCGGTGCGCGACGAGCCGCAGGTGCTGGACTGCTACTACGTGGCCGGCTCGAACGACTACCTGATTCGCTTCTCGTATCGAGATGCCGAGGACCTGGAGCGCTTCCACACCGAGGTGCTGATGCGCCTGCCCGGAGTGGAGCGGTCAAACTCGATGCTGGTGCTGCGCACCGTCAAGAAGACCACCGCGCTGCCGTTGTGAAACGGCACCGATGTATCAGGGACGAGCGGATTCGCGCTTGACCTGCGCCAGGCGGCGGCCCAGGCCATCGATCTCGACGTTCACCAAGCGCTTGGCCTCGGGATAGATCAGCGACTCTTCAAGCGCAATGTGGTCGTGGTACAGCGCGGTGAACACCTCCGAGCCACTGCGCAACTCGTCCAGGTCAAACCAGCTGTAGCCGCCCGAAACGGCGCCCAGCTGCAGTTCCAACTGCTTCCAGTCTTCTTCCAGCCAGCCGTGGTCCATTTGCAGGTGACGGATGTGCTCGATCAGGTCCAGGTCGTTGCCGGCCAGCAGTGACGGGAACACCACGCGCTCTTCCTCTGCATGGTGCTGCTGGGCGGTTTCATTGAAGAAGCGCACCACCTCGGCAGCCATGCTGCGGGCCTGGTCGTCCAGGCCCTGGGCGTCCAGGTGCAGCACCAGGCGATTCAATGTCTGCAAATGCGACACCACTTCGCGGTGACAAGCATCCAGCGCCTCAAACGGGGCCAGGCGCGCTGCCAGCGAGCCCTTGAGGTCTGTGTTGCGGGGGGTGGCCATGCTGCTTGCTCCTCATCGACGCCAAGATGGGCCTATTCTTCGGGCCGGCGTCTCGCGGGAGCTTGTCGCGGATCAAGTCGGGTGCTTGGCCCTTTGGCCGCAAAGGTAGGTCCACACCGCCTGGGCGGCCACATTGGCGGTGAGCTCGGCATGGTCGTAGGGTGGCGACACCTCAACGCAGTCCATGCCCACAAAGGGCAGCTCGGCCAGGCCTTCGAGGATGCTGAACAGTTGGTTGCTGCTCAGGCCGGCAGGCTCGGGGGTGCCGGTGCCCGGCGCAAAGGCCGGGTCCAGACAGTCGATGTCCAGGCTCAGGTAGAGCGGCGGTTGCCCCTGGGCGAGCCAACGCTCGCGGATGGCGTTGACCAGCACGGCCAGCTGCTGCAGGCTCTCAAAGCCGCGCAGCGCTCGGGCGGTGAAGATCTGGCCGCCCTGCTGGTGCACGTAGTCGCGGGCATCCCGCACGGCGGCTGAACGAATGCCGATCTGGGTGAAGCACTCGGGAACCACCAAGCCCTCTTGAAAGGCCTCGTACACCCAGGTGCCATGCCCGCTGGGCTCGCCGAAGTGGTCTTGCCAGGTGTCGCAATGGGCATCGAAGTGCACCACCGCCAACGGCCGACCCAGACGGGCACGGTAGGCGCGCAACAGAGGCAGGGTGATGGAGTGGTCGCCGCCCAGCCAGGCCATGTGGTGATTGGCGATCAAGCTCGCCACCAACGGTGCCATGGCCGCGCGCATGGTGTCCAGGCTGGTGTTGGGCAACATCAGGTCGCCAGCATCGCCGAGCACGCCACCAGCCAGGTCTACATCGAACCAGGGGTGGGTGCCATCGCAGAGCATGTGGCTGGCCGTGCGGATGGCGCGCGGGCCGAACCGTGCACCCGGCCGGTTGGTGACGCAACCGTCCCACGCAACGCCAGCCACCGCGAAGCGCTGCCCCGCCGTGCAGGCCGGCGATTGCAGAAAGGTGTTTTGGGAAAAGAAGGGGAAACCGGACATGGCGTGCTGCAAGGTGGCGAAAGGGGAGCGGCGAGAGATCGGCGGCCATCATACGAAGCCGCCTGTTCGAGGCCCCGGGTTGGCCGCCAACCTAGGGAATTCCACGAGAGGAAATGCTTTTCACAATGCGGTATCAAGGCTTGCTGCGTTGCAGCAGAATTTTTCATAGCGAAATCTTTGTTTTCACATTGCGGCATTTGTAGGCTAAGTGATTGATTTACATAGAGAACATCTTTAGTCTTATATAAGACATAAGTCTTGCCAGCTTGACCCAAGCCACATAAGCTTGAGTCCAGATTTCGCCACCCCCTCTTCACCTCAAGGAGTCCCAGATGACCAAGCAATTGACCCGCGAACAGCAAATCGCCGCCCTGGAAAAAGACTGGGCCGAGAACCCCCGCTGGAAGCTGGTGAAGCGCGGCTACAGCGCCGCCGACGTGGTGCGCCTGCGCGGCAGCCTGCAACCCGAGTACACCCTGGCCCAGCGCGGCGCCGAAACGCTGTGGGACAAGGTCAACGGTGGCTCCAAGAAGGGCTACGTCAACGCCTTCGGCGCCATCACCGCCGGCCAGGCCATGCAGCAGGCCAAGGCGGGTCTGGAAGCCGTGTACCTGTCGGGCTGGCAAGTGGCCGCCGACGGCAACACCAGTGAAACCATGTACCCCGACCAGTCGCTGTACGCGTACGACTCGGTGCCCACCATGGTTCGCCGCATCAACAACACCTTCAAGCGCGCCGACGAAATCCAGTGGTCGCGTGGCATCGGCCCGGACAGCAAGGACTACGTCGACTACTTCCTGCCCATCGTGGCCGATGCGGAAGCCGGTTTCGGCGGCGTGCTGAACGCCTTCGAACTGATGAAGAACATGATCGCCTCCGGCGCTGCCGGCGTGCACTTCGAAGACCAGCTGGCCGCCGTGAAGAAGTGCGGCCACATGGGTGGCAAGGTGCTGGTGCCCACCAGCGAAGCGGTTGAAAAGCTGATCGCCGCGCGCTTCGCCGCCGACGTGATGGGCGTGCCCACCATCGTGCTGGCCCGCACCGACGCCGAAGCCGCCAACCTGATCACCAGTGACCACGACGCCAACGACAAGCCCTTCCTGACCGGCGAGCGCACCCAAGAAGGCTTCTACCGCGTCAAGAACGGTCTGGAGCAAGCCATCAGCCGTGGCGTGGCCTACGCCCCCTACGCCGACCTGGTGTGGTGCGAAACCGGCGTGCCCGACATCGGCTTCGCCCGTGAATTCGCCCAAGCCGTGCAGGCCGCCTGCCCGGGCAAGCTGCTGAGCTACAACTGCTCGCCGTCGTTCAACTGGAAGAAGAACCTCAACGACAGCCAGATCGCCTCCTTCCAGGAAGACCTGGCCGCGCTGGGCTACAAGTACCAGTTCATCACACTGGCTGGCATCCATATCAACTGGTACAACACCTTCCAGTTCGCCCACGCTTACGCCCGCGGCGAAGGCATGAAGCACTACGTCAACCAAGTGCAAGAGCAAGAGTTCGCTGCACGCGACAAGGGCTACACCTTCGTGTCGCACCAGCAGGAAGTGGGCGCCGGTTACTTCGACGACGTCACCACTGTGATCCAGGGCGGCTCGTCCAGCGTCAAGGCGCTGACCGGCTCGACCGAAGAAGAGCAGTTCCACTGATCTTCACCCCGCCCGCAGCTTGCGGGTGAGGCCAGGCCCGGTTGCTGTCCCAGCACCGGGCCTTTTTTTCATGTCACAGCGAGGCGTGCAGCATCTCGCGGTACTCCTCGGCCGTGGCCAGGCGCGGGTTGGTCTTGTGGCAATGGTCCACCAGCGCCCCGGCGATCACCTTGTCGAACAGATCCGGCGTCACGCCCATGGCGGCCAGGCCCGTGGGCAGGCCCAGTCGGGCGTTGAGCTCGCGCACCGCTTCGGCCAGTTCAGTGCCTTTGGCATCACATGAAGGCAGGCCGATGGACTGGGCCATGCGCTGCAGGCGGTTCTCGCGCTGCATGCTGTCGGCGGTGGCGTTGAAGCGGATCACGGCCGGCAGGAACATGGCGTTGAGCGTGCCGTGGTGCAGGCGCGGGTTGGCTCCGCCCAGGCTGTGGCTGAGCGAATGCACGCAGCCCAGGCCCTTCTGGAAGGCCATGGCGCCCTGCATGCTGGACGACATCATGTTCCAGCGCGCGTCGCGGTCTTGCCCATCGCGCGTGGCCCGCTCGATGTGGGCCCAGCCGCGCGCCAGGCCGTCCAGTGCAATGCCGTCGGCCGGCGGGTTCACGGCGTGGGCCATGAAGGTCTCCAGGCAGTGGGCGATGGCGTCCATGCCGGTGGCGGCCGTCAGCATGGGCGGCAGGGCCATTGTGAGGGCCGGGTCGAGCAGGGCCGCCTTGGGCATCAGGTGCCAGCTGTGGAAGCCGAGCTTGCGGCCATCGTCGACGATGACGATGGCGCCGCGCGCCACCTCGCTGCCGGTGCCTGCCGTGGTGGGCACGGCGATCAGTGGCGCCACGCGCTCGGTGATCTTGGGGCTGCCGCCTTCGATGGTGGCGTAGGTCTTGAGTGGCCCGGGGTGGGTGGCGGCGATGGCCACGCCCTTGGCCAGGTCGATGCTCGATCCCCCTCCCACCGCGATCAGGCCGTCGCACTGGCCGGCCTCGAAGGCCTGCACCGCCAGGCGCACGGCGGCCTCGGTGGGGTTGGAGGGTGTACCGTCGAACACCGTCACAGGCAGTCCGGCGAGGGCGGCCAAGGCTTGGCCCAGCACGCCGGCGGCACGTACGCCGGCATCGGTCACCACCAAGGGTCGGCGTATACCGGTGCGCAGGCATTCTTCGGGGAGCAGGTTCACCACCCCGAAGTCGATGTCGATCTGGGTGAGGTAGAGGATGCGGGCCATGGTGTTGCGCGGCACGGGGCCGGATGGATGGGGTGAAGGGCACAGTATGCTGGCGGCTGCACCCCAACGACATTGATCAAACCCCTTGGCCACCCGACTACTCACACCCGCCATGGCCGGCATTCTGGAGCGCGTGCGGCGTGCCAACCGGGCGCCGCTGCACAGCCTGCCGCCAGACCAGGCCCGGCTGGCCTACATCGCGGGTGCCGAGGTGCTGGATTTGCCGCGCGCGCCTTTGGCCCGCGTGCAAGACCTGCACGTACCCGCGGCCGATGGCGCCATGCTGCCTGCGCGCCTGTATGCCGCCAGTACTCACCAACTGCCGGTGCTGCTGTACCTGCACGGCGGTGGCTTTGTGATTGGCGGGCTGGAGACCCACGACAGCCTGTGCCGCCAGCTGGCCTTGCGCAGCGGCGGCGCCGTGCTCTCGCTGGAATACCGCCTGGCCCCCGAGCACCGCTTTCCCGCCGCCGTGAACGACGCCTTCGGCGCGCTCCAGTGGCTGCAGCGCGAAGGCACGGCCCAATTGGGACTGGACACCACGCGCATCGCCGTGGGCGGCGACAGCGCCGGTGGCACGCTCACGGCGGTGTGTGCCCTGATGGCCCGTGACGCCAACCTGCCGTTGGCAATGCAACTGCTGATCACGCCCGGCACCACAGCGCATGCCGACACCGCCTCGCACAAGCTCTTCGGCCAGGGCTTCTTGCTGGAGGCCGATGGCATCGCCTGGTTCTTCGACCAGTACATAGACCGCCATCACCGCAGCGACTGGCGCTTTGCGCCGTTGCTGGCGCCTGATGTGGATGGCGTGGCGCCGGCCTGTGTGATCCTGGCCGAATGCGACCCGCTGGTGGACGAAGGCCTGGCCTATGCCGACCGGCTGCGCGCCGCCGGCGTGGCGGTGGAGATGGAGCTGTACCGGGGCCTGACCCACGATTTCATCAAGCTGGGGCGGGTGTTGAAAGAGGCTGGTCAGGCGCAGCAGGTGGCGGCGCAGGCTTTGAAAAGGGCATGGACATGAAGCGCAGTTGTTTCCGGTTTGCCGAGCGCATACGCGTGCGCTGGGCCGAGGTGGACATGCAGAAGATCGTCTTCAATGGTCACTACATCCTATACGCCGACACCGCCATGGCCGGCTACTGGAGAGCGCTGGCCTTGCCCTACCAGGCCACGATGGAACACCTGGGTGGCGACCTGTACGTGCGCAAGGCCACGCTGGAGTACCACGGCTCGGCCGAGTACGACGACACGTTGGAGGTGGGCATGCGCTGCGAGCACATTGGCAACTCGTCGCTGCGCTTTCTCACAGGCGTGTTCCGCGCCGAGGAACTGCTGGTCAGTGGCGAGCTGGTCTATGTCTACGCCGACCCGGAGGCCAAGCGCTCGCAACCCGTGCCGCAAGCGCTGCGACAGGTCCTGATGGATTTCGAGGCGGGTCAACCCATGGTGGAAGTGCGAATCGGCGCCTGGGGCGATCTCGGCGCCGATGCCAGCCGGATCCGCCATGAGGTGTTCGTGCAGGAACAGCACATCCCGGTCGAGATGGCGAGCGACGCGACCGACGCCGACGCAGTGCACGCTGTGGCCTACAACGCCTTCGGTGTGCCGCTGGCAGCGGGCCGCTTGCTGGTCCATGCAGCCGGTGAGGGGCGTATCGGCCGCATGGCGGTGAGCCGTCCCCTGCGCGGCAGCCAGATCGGGCGCGAGGTGCTGCTGGCACTGCTGGGCGAGGCCAGCCGGCGAGGCGACAAACACGTGATGCTTCACGCCCAGGCCAGCGCCGTGGGCTTCTATTTGCGCAACGGCTTCACCCCGCGTGGCCCTGCCTTCGAGGAGGCAGGCATCGCCCACCAGGAAATGGTGAGCGACCTGGCCTGAGACTCAGAGTTTGCCGGCAGGCCGCAGCAGGCTGCGCACCCGGCGCTTGGGTGCGGCCGACTCTGCCAAGGGCGCGTGCTCGACCAGCTCGCTGTCCGACACCGGGCCGGCCTCCACGGGCAGGTCGGGCTCGCCGCTGCTGTCATCCAGCCGGTACTTGGGCGGCCAATCCTTGAGGCTGGCGCGGCGCAGCAGAGCCACACCGGGCCCTGCCGTGAAGGTGCGCTCAAGCACATGCGTGGTCAGGCGCTTGCCCACCCGCTCGGTGACGATCAACGTGGAGCAGCGCGTGCCGTAAAGGCCATCGGCCGAGCGTATGAATGCAGGTGAAAGCATGCGCTCCAGATCCAGCGACACCCCGGTCTTGGGCAGTGCTGCATCGGGCGCCGCCCTGCGGTTGGCCAGGGCCGCGAACAAGTGGTTGGCCAGTTCGTCCACCGAGCGGGCCATGTCCAGCCCCTGCTGCACCGCCTTCTTCAGCTCTGCCACCTTGGGCCAGGGCTCGTCTAGCCGGCCATTGCTCAGCCCCACGATGCCGCGCTCTATGCGTTGCGGGCAGGCCCGCTCGCTGCTGGCCCAGAAGCAGTCACCTGCCCGGAAATCGGCGGCGATCAGGTTGAAGGGTTCGTGACCTGACAAGGCCACGTGCGGCCAGAAGCGATCAGCCGCCATGTCCCCCCGCAACCACGCGGGCACGATGCGCCCGCGTGTGGGCGCGCTGGTGTCGACCTGATGGGGCTTGCGGATGTTGGTGACCAAGGCCAGGCGCCCTTCGGCGGTCAGGCCCATCCAGGTGCCTCCGCCTTGGACATCGCGTCCCGCCAAAATCTGGTGGGGTGCCGCCTCGGGCGTCCACCAGGCCAGTCGGGTGGCGCTGCGGGCGAAGTATTCATCGCGGTTGGCGGCCACCACCAGGGGAAACTGCCTGCTGGCATCGAGCGCGAGAACGGTCAGGCACATGGCATGAAAGCCTCGGTGTGGCGCACGCCCAGCAACAGGCCTTGCAATGCCTGGCCCATGGCTGCCTCGATCTCTTGCACCAGCGCTGGCGCGGGTGGTGCGCCTGCACCGGTGCCTGTGCTGTAAACCTCCATCAGCGTGGCCTGCGCCGGGTCGGCGTCAGACCGGCGCATGATTTCAGCCTGGAGACCGGGGTGCTTGCCCCTGAGCAATTGCTGCTGTTGCCGTACTGCCAACACCGCGTGATCCAAATTCTGGGAATGAACCCGATAGTAAACAAACAAGGCCGGCCGCTGACCCCAAGCCTGAGGGGTGTGCAGCAAGGGCCCGGAAGGCGCCCGCTTAGGGGGCATCGCTGGGCAATTCGTAGGGCAACGGGGCAGGCATCAGCGCTGCACCATCGGCCGCGCCCAGGTGCAGGCTGCCGCCTTGCAGCGCGGCCAGCTTGAGTTCGGCGAGCGCTAAATAGGCGCCATCCACCGGGCCAGCGGCCAGGGCCACGGTGCCTGCAGGCTGACCCGGGTCGGCCGAGTGATACACCTCCTGGCCGGCCATCAGGGGCTGGGGTGAGCGCAGCAGGGCGCCGCGCCGCTTGAGCGTGCCGCGGTACTGGCTGCGGGCCACCACCTCCTGTCCTGGGTAGCAGCCCTTCTTGAAGTTGACGCCGCCCACCAACTCAAAATTCACCATCTGCGGCACAAAGGCGTCGGCAGTGGCCGCCACGATGCGCACCAGGCCGCTCTGCACTTCCAGCCATTGCCAGTCGGTCAAGGTCATCGAGGGCAGGGCGCTGAAATCCTGCAGCACAGGCGCTGCCACAAGCCAGCGGGGCACACCGCCCACGTCAGGCAGGCGCACCGCCTGGGCTTCGCCTTGTCGGGTCACCGTCCAGGCTGGCTGCTGTTCGGCGGCGCTCAGCGCGGTGGAAGCTCCGCTGCCCACCACACCCCACAAGCCCATGTTGCCGCTGGCATCGCTGAGCTTGCACTTGGCCCGCATCACGAACATGCTCAATCGCTTCAGCGTGGCGGCCAACAAATCAGCGCTGCAGGCCAAGTGGAAGCTCTCGGGGCCGTCGCGCCACACGATGAACGAGGCCAGCATACGGCCCTTGGCAGAGCAGTAACCCGCCAGCCTGGCCTGGCCCTCGGGCAGCGACTGCACATCCTGCGTCAGCTGCCCCTGCAAAAAGCTGGCGGCATCGGGCCCCACGGCACGTATCAGGCCCCAGTCCGGCAGCCTCACGGCCCCCACTTGAGCAGATGCGAAGGTGGGCAGGGCAGGGGCTGGGGTGGTCATGCCGCGATTATCATCGCCGCCCATGAATCGCATTGCTGCAAGGTTTCCTGCCCTGCCATGAAACGCATACTGAAATGGCTGGCCGGGGCGGTCTTGCTGGCCGGCGGCCTGGTGGGCACCGGCCTGTGGTGGACCTACCAACCCTTGGCCCTCATCGGCGCAGCAGCTGAGGTGTCGGTGGAGCCGGGCACGCCCACCCGCGACATCGCCCGCCTGTGGACCCAGGCCGGCGTGCAGACCTCGCCAGAGTTGCTGTACCAATGGTTCCGCTGGTCAGGCCAGGCCAGGCGCATCCGCGCTGGCAGCTACGAGGTGGAAGCCGGCATCACCCCGCGGCAGCTGCTGGACAAGATGGTGCGCGGCGATGAAGCCTTGGAAACCCTGAAACTGATCGAAGGCTGGAACTTCCGCCAGGTGCGCCAGGCCCTGGCCAAGGCGCCACACTTGCGATCGGCCATTGCTGACATGAGCGACGCCCAGGTGGCCGCTGAACTGGGCAGCACCGAAAGCAGCGTGGAGGGCCAGCTCTTCCCCGACACCTACGCCTACAGTCGGGGCGTGAGCGACCTGACCGTGCTGCGCCGTGCCCGCGCTGCCATGCAGGCCAGGCTGACCAAGGCCTGGGCTGGGCGGCAGGCTGATCTGCCGGTGCAGTCGCCCCAGCAACTGCTGGTGCTGGCCTCGGTGGTGGAGAAGGAAACCGGTCTGGTGGCCGACCGCAGCAAGGTGGCCGCCGTGTTTGTGAACCGGCTGCGCATCGGCATGCCGCTGCAGTCCGACCCCACGGTGATCTATGGCCTGGGGGAGCGCTTCGACGGCAACCTGCGCAAGGCCGACCTGCAAACCGACACGCCTTACAACACCTACACCCGGCGCGGCCTGCCACCCACGCCCATTGCCATGCCGGGGGCGGCGGCGCTGAATGCGGTGGCCCAACCCGACCCCAGCAAGGCCCTGTACTTTGTGGCCCGGGGCGATGGCAGCAGCGTCTTCAGCAACTCGCTGGCCGACCATAATCGGGCCGTGAACCAATACCAGCGAGGCATTGCGCCGTGACCCACTCTGCGCGCCACGCATGCGCCCCGCGCTTCATCAGCTTCGAGGGCATCGACGGTGCCGGCAAGTCGTCGCACATCGAGGCCGTGGCCCAGGCGCTGCGCCAGCAGGGCCACGCCGTGGTGCTCACCCGCGAGCCCGGTGGCACGCCACTGGCCGAGCAACTGCGTGAGCTCTTCTTGCACCAGCCCATGGATGCGCTGACCGAGGCGCTGCTGGTCTTCGCTGCCCGCCGCGACCACCTGGTGACCGTGATCGAACCCGCGCTGGCCCGTGGCGACACCGTGCTCTGTGATCGTTTCACCGATGCTACCTTCGCCTACCAGGGCGCCGGCCGCGGTTTTGACCTGGCCGTGCTGCGCCAACTGGAACAGTGGGTGCAGCACGGCCGACAACCCGACCTGACCCTGTGGTTCGACGTGCCCGCCGCCGTGGCCGCCGCGCGCCGCGCCGCCGCGCGCGAACCCGACCGGCTGGAAAGCGAAGCCCAAGCCTTCTTCGAGCGTGTGCGCGAAGGCTATGGCGCGCGATTGCAGGGTGACCCACAGCGCTTCGCCCGCATCGACGCCGATGCCCCGCTGGCCGTGGTGCGCGAACGCGTGCTGGATTCCCTGCACAGAGCCCTGCATGCGTGACGAGCGCGATCTGCCCTGGCTGGCCGAGCCGCTGCGCGCCCTGCGCGACGATTCACGCGGCCACGCCATCATCCTGCATGGCGGGCAGGGCTCGGGCCTGTTCGACTTGGCCCTGCGCGCGGCCCAGGCCTGGCTGTGCGAGCAACCGCCCGCGCCATGCGACCACTGCGCCAGCTGCCATCTGGTGAAGACCCACGGCCACACCGATTTGCGGGTGCTGATGCCCGAGACCCTGCAATTGGCCCTGAAGTGGAACGTCGGAAGCGACAGCGATGGCGGCGACGCCGAGCCCGCCGACGGCGAGAGCAAAAGCAAGCGCAAGCCCAGCAAGGAGATCAAGGTCGAGGCGGTGCGCCAGGCCATAGACTGGGCCCACACCAGCTCAGGCCGCGGCCGGGGCAAGGTGCTGGTGTTCTTTCCGGCCGACGCGATGAACACCGTCTCGGCCAACGCCTTGCTCAAGACCCTGGAGGAGCCCTCGCTCGGCATGCGCGTGCTGCTGTGCGTGGACGACCCCGAGCGGCTGTTGCCCACCATCCGCAGCCGTTGCCAGCGTGTGCGGTTGGCGGCGCCCACCTGGGACACGGCCACTGCCTGGCTGGAGCAACAGGGCGTGGCCGACACCGAAGCTTTGCTGCGCGCCAATGGTGGCGAGCCCCTGGCGGCGCTGGCCGCATCGCAAGAGGGCTTGACTGCCGCGCTGTGGGCCGCCTTGCCGGCCCAGGTGCAGCAGGGCAATGGGCAATTGTTGCTGGCCATGGCCGTGCCCCAGGCCGTGCGTTCGCTGCTGCAGGTGTGCCATGACGCGATGGCCGTGGCCTCGGGCGCCGATGCGCGCTACTTTCCTGCCCATCGTTGGCCTGCCCACCCTGGGTGGGCAGAACTGCTGGACTGGCAAAAGGCGCTGATGCGCGCCGCCCGCTTTGAAGACCATCCCTGGAACGCCGGCCTGTTGGTGGAAGCCCTGCTGGCCCAGGGCAGCCGGGCCCTGGCTTCGTCGCAAGTGTCACAGCCTGGTGGCACTTCGGCGCCCCCCGGCACGGGCAGGGTCGCTACACTGCGCACATGAGCGAAATCGAAAGCCGGTCTGGCAGTCCCTCCATCTTGGGCGCCCTGGGTGGCAACTCGGCCGGCCGGCCCAGTGTCATCCAGCTGGTGTTTCGCGAGAAGGGCGCGCTCTATGCGGCCTATGTGCCCTTGTTCGCTGACGGTGGCCTGTTCGTGCCCTCCACGCGCGAGTACCAACTGGGCGACGATATCTACCTGCTGCTCTCGCTGCCGGGTGACCCGCAGCGCTACCCAGTGGCCGGCAAGGTGGGCTGGATCACACCCGCCAACACGCCAGGTGGCCGTACCCAGGGCGTGGGCGTGCGGTTTCCGGCCGACGAGAAGACCCGCGTGCTGAAGATCAAGATCGAAGAGTTGCTCGGCACCTCGATCTCGTCCAGCAAGCCCACACAAACCATCTGAGCCTCTGGTGCGCCGGGGCATGTTTGTCGATTCGCACTGCCATCTTAGCTTTCCCGACTACCAGCACCGCTTGCCCGAGGTGCTGCACAGCATGGTGCAGGCACAGGTGGCCGCAGCACTGTGCATCTGCACCACGATGGAAGAGTTCAATACCGTGCTGGGCGTGGCCCGTACCGCCGCCAACCTGTGGGCCAGCCTGGGCGTGCACCCCGACAACGAAGGCGTGCGCGAACCCTCTGTGGCCGAGTTGTGCGGCCTGGCCCAGACCCACACTGACAAAGTCATCGCCATTGGCGAAACCGGCCTGGACTATTACCGGCTGAACGGCCGCAGCATCGCCGACATGGCCTGGCAGCGCGAACGTTTTGCCGTGCACATCCAGGCCGCGCTGCAGTGTGATCTGCCGCTGGTGGTGCACACCCGCTCATCTGCCGAGGACACACTGGCCATGCTGAAAGAGCAGGGCGCAGGCCGTGCCTGCGGCGTGTTCCATTGCTTCACGGAAACCGTGGATGTGGCCCGCGCCGCGCTGGACCTGGGTTTTCACATCTCGCTCTCCGGCATCGTCACCTTCAAAAACGCCGAAACCTTGCGCGATGTGGCCCGCATGGTGCCGGCCGACCGCCTGCTGATAGAAACCGACAGTCCCTACCTGGCGCCGGTGCCTTACCGCGGCAAAACCAACAGCCCCGCCTACGTGCCGCATGTGGCCGCTGCGGTGGCCAAGGCGCGCGGCTGCACGGTGGAGGAAGTAGGGCGCCAGACCACGGCCAACTTCGAAGCCCTGTTCCGCGTGCAGGTGCCGGCCCTCGCGGTGGCCCCTTGAACCTTCCGTTGGAGTTGTTTGCCATGCCCCATTCCCGTCGCCATTTCAGCCTTATCGGCCTGGCGCTGCTGGGGCAGGCTTGCAGCGGCGCTGAGCTGCAAGCCGACGCATCCTCGTCGGTGGATTTCTTCCGTGCGGTTGGCACCGACAACGCCTGGGGCGCCAAGCGCGAACTGGAACGTGGCCTGAGCCCCAACACGCTCAGCGAGCAAGGCCAGCATGCCTTGTTTCTGGCCATCCGCGATGATTCGCCTCGCATTCAAGACCTGCTGTGGGCTTGGCCCGGCATTGACCTGAACCTGCCCAACAAGGCCGGTGAAACCCCCTTGATGATCGCGGCCCTGCGCGGCAATGTGGCGGTGATGAAAAAGCTGTTGGCGAGCGGTGTGCCTCCCCACAAGTCTGGCTGGGCGCCCATCCACTATGCGGCAACAGGCCCCGCAGTGGAAGCCGTGGCGCTGTTGCTGGGCTTGGGCGTGCCCATCGATGCGCCTTCGCCCAATGGCAGTACCCCTCTGATGATGGCTGCCCGTTACGGCGCCGAGGCTTCGGTGGAGTTGCTGGTGGCCCGCGGCGCCGACCTGAAACGCCGCAACGACAAGCAGATGAGCCCGCTGGAGTTTGCCCAGGGCGCCGACCGCGACTGGATGGTGCGCAAGATCGAATCGCTGCTGGCGAAAGCGGCGGGAGACTGACACGCGCAGGGCGCGCTGCCCGACGCCCTTGTAGGGCAAGTTCTGACCCGTGCTTTGTCTGACGGCCGACTACATCCTGAAGCACCTCGCGCCTACAGTGCATGGCATCGGCTCCAGCATTTGGAGCCCCACGGAGAAACCGCCATGCGCTCAACCCAGCTCCAGCTGAACCCCTTCACGATGATGATGGACCCGGAAACCATCCTTCAGGCCGTGGAGCGTTCCGACCGCCTCAACCGATTGCAGCGCCGCATCTGCCGCCCGCTGGACAAGCCACTGATTCCCAAGGTGCTGGCGGCCGAGCAACTGGACTTCGATCGCGAGATCGATCTGGACGATTCGATGCCCGAACTGGACGAGCTGGCTGAGTGATGCGGCGGGAAGGTGGCCAACGAGCCAACTTTTGCACCCACATAAATACGCGACAATGTATATTATGTTAACTACTGAATGCACCCCGCAACGCAGCTCACTCCCTCAAGACCAGTTCATGGCAGATACCCATGGCTGCAACTGGCGGCCCTGGTACCGGCGGGCTTTCAGCCGGCCAGCCAGCTTGACGGCCAGCTGCCGATAGGGCGTCAAATGAACCACGGCGATCGCGTCGTCGTTCTCGCCGGGCACGGCCAGCATCTCAACGACGGCCCCGCAACCAGGCCCCAGCAACACCACCACGTCCTCGGCGCTGACGCTGCGACTGAACCCATAAATGACCAATCTGGTTTCCAGATCCATGACTTTTCCTGAGAGTTGATGAACCGCCCAACGTACCGGAAGCACCCGACTGATCTCAGCCTGGCTTGGGTTTGGGCCTTGGCCTGCGTGCTCGGCCCGGCACCGCCAAGCTGACCCTGGCCTGATTCAGCGGCGCGGTGAGCTGAAACGCCAGGTCCATGACCCGCTCCGGCTGCACGTCCAGCATGCCGATCAGCAGCTCGATGATCTCGGAGCGCGGCTGGTTCAGCGTCGGCTCGATCATCATCACGGCCGCAGCCATTGCCAGAGCGCGCTCGCGCGAGGCCGTGTCGGGCAGCATCTGGCCGAGAGAGTTGAGGGCCTCCACCGGCGCCACGGCCGCCACGCGCGCTTCGTCGCGCATCAGGCGGCGCCAATCCAGCGGCGCGCCTTTGGTGGCCCCTTTCTCATGGGGCAGTTCGGACAGCAACCGCGCCAGGCGGAAGCTGCGCCGCTCGAACGAGCCTATGGACACCATGCCGGCCAGGACGATGCGGCACACCGCTTGCGCGAAACCGCCCTCGCCCATGCGCGCCAGCACCTCGCGGCGCACCGCTTCAAGCTCAGCCTGCGCGCGCGCAACGGCCAGGCTCTCGTCGGAAACGTCTGGCGGCAGCACCGCCCCCAGTCCCAGCGGGCCATAGGCCAGCCGCGTCCACTGCACCACGCTTTGATCGCGCAGGTCGCGGAACAGGTTGAGCGAGGTTTCGATCAGGGACGACATGCCTTGCTGCCATTGCCGGCCCGGGTGGTCGGTGGACAAGGCGTGGCGTTGCTCGCGCACCTGTGTGGCCCAGGCGGCAATCGCGGCTGCACCGGGGTGGCCGTCGGCAAACATCTGCCGCTGCCAACGCAGCGGGTGCAGATGGGTCATGGCGTCGGCCATGGGCCGCGACACCATAGGCTGCAGCCAGGGCCGTATCCAAGTCTTGTACAGCGAGGTGTTGATCTCCGAGAACTTGGCCATGGTGGAGAACAGCGCCTCTTCCTCGCGGCCTTCTGGGTTAACGGCACGCAGGTGGTCCATGGTGCGGTGCTCGAAATTGGCGGTGTAGCTGCCAGGCTCCAGGTCGTCCCAGCGCTCCAGCTCCGCGCCGTCCTTGCGGCGCAGCTTGAGCTCGTACAGGCCAGGCGGCAGGTTCTCGATCACGTCCAGCGAGTTGACCAACTGGCTGTGCTCCTTCTTGGCAATGTCGGCCCCCACGAAGATACCCAAATGGCCCACGCTCTCGTGCAGCACGTAGACGATGACGCGGCCGGCGGCGGCAATGGCGCGCTCGTCGCCCCAGACGTCGATGATCCAGTTCAGCGCCTGTGGCGGCGGGGTGATGTTGTCGCCCCAGGAGGCGAACACCACCACCGGCGAGGTGATGTTGCGCAGGTCAACGCGGTCGTCGCCCGCCATCACCTGCCCACGCGCCAGCCGGTTGCCGACGAACAGGTTCTCAACGATGGCCTCGATCTCGGGGCCGCTCATGCGAAAGAAACCACCCCACCAGCGCTCGAACTCCAGGAAGCGCTCAGCCTCGGTGTCCACCTCGGACCAGAGCCGGTGGTACTTGCCCCAAAGGCTGTTGGCGGGGTTGAGCTTCTCGAAGTTCTCTACCAAGTAGGCGCCGTCGAAGCGGTTGGCGCCCAGGTCGGACGAGAGCGCGGCCAGCCAAGCACCGCCCAGCGTGGCGCCGCTGTAGCGCATGGGGTTGAGTAGGCTGCCGCCGGCCCAGTACGACATGGGTGCGCCCATCACCATCAGCGGGCCAAACAATTCGGGTCGCACCGCCGCCAGGCTGGCAATGGCCCAGCCGGCCTGGCAGTTGCCGATCACCACTGGCTTGGCGCTGTGCGGGTGGCGTGCCGCCACCTCTTCCAGAAAGCGCGCCTCGGCGTGCATCACATCCACCAGCGTCTGGCCTTCCTCGGGCTGCGGAAAGAAGGTGACGAAGTACACCGGGTGCCCGGCACGCATGGCCACGCCCACCTCGGAATCGCTCTTGAAGCCGCCTATGCCCGGGCCATGGCCGGCTCGCGGGTCCACCACCACCAGGGGCCTGGCCTTGGGGTCTTCAGCTGCATCTGGCGGCGGCAGGATGCGCAGCAGCGCGTAGTTGCAGGGGCGTGCCAGCGTGCGACCGTCCAGCACCAGTTCATGCCCGAACTTCAGCAGCGCGGGCGCGCCGGCTTTCAGGTGTTCCACATAGGTGTTGCCACGCTGACGCAAGGTGTCGAGGAACAGAACGTTCCGCTCCATGGTGTCCAGCGCAACGTCGGCGCCAGGCATGCCGGCGAACCAGCCCCAGGGGTTGGCAAGGGCGGCACTCGGCTTTGGTGCGGACATGGTCGGGGTATCCAGGATGTGGTCTCGGCTTTGTATCGGCCGCCGGCGCACACTCTGTACCGGTAAGTGCATGTACTTGCCCTTGCCTGGGCCGCTGGTGTGCCGAAATTCAATGGGTGTTGAAGCGAACCCAGCCAGGAGAACGCCTTGTCCATCGAATCACTGTTCACCACCCCCGCTGCCTTGCCCATGGTGCCCAAGGTGGTGCAGCAACTGATAGACAGCTTCGGGCGCGATGACGTCTCGATCGACGAGATCGCACTGCAGCTGACCGCCGACCCAGTGCTGTGCGCCAAGACGTTGCGCCTGGCCAATTCGGCCTACTTCCATGTCTCGCGCACCGTCTCCACCGTGGACGATGCCTTGCGCATGCTGGGCTTTGTGATGGTACGCAACCTGGTGACGGGCTGCGGCGTGGCCGGCGCCTTCAAGGGCGTGCAGGGCATGGACATGCCAGCCTTCTGGCGCTACAGCCTGCACACGGCCTGCGCAGCCAGTTGGCTGGCGCAACAGGCCGACCGCAACACCGACCAGACCTTCACGGTGGGCCTGATCCACGGCCTGGGCCATCTGGTGATGCACATGGCCAAGCCCCAAGGCCTGGCCCAACTCGACAAGGAAGTGCATCCGCTTGCGCCGGAGCGTGTCCAGGCTGAAACGGCTCGCTTTGGATACCACCATGGCCAGGTGAGTGCCGAATTGGCCAGGCGCTGGAACTTCCCGCCAGAGATCGCCGAGCCATTGCGGCAGATTCCCAACCCCCTGGGTTTTGCGCCGGTCAACACCGTGGCGGCCATCGTGCACGTGGCCGCGTGGCGTGCCCGCGTGGCGCACTTCCACTGGAGCAACGACAAGGTTGAGGCCAGTTGTCCGGTTCAGGTGGGTGCAGCTGCGTCGTTGCCCTTGCGCTGGCTGCCGGAGCAGGCGACCTTGGGTGGTTTGCACAACGCCCTGGTCGATCCCATGCCTTCGCTGGCTGATCTCAGCGACGGCCTGGAAGGCATGTTCGCCTGAGCGTCAGGCCGGGCCTAGCCTGGATATTTCACCTACCCCCGTAGAAGCGAGGACGGCATTGCCCTTTGGATGCCCGTTGATCGAGGTGTCGAATCTTGATGAACGAGCGGGCAATGCCGAAACCAAACTGTACCGAAGAAGTGGACGTGGGGATGATCGAGTTCGCCCGCCTGGGCCGACGCGTGGTGGAGGGCCGCTTCGACGGCGGCAGCATGAGCAGCGACGCTGGCGTGCTGCTGCTCGGCGCCGTTGATCGCAAGCTCGGGCTGATGGACGCAGCCGCACGCTGCATCGCCGACCCGCGCAGCCCGCTGCTGATCAAGCACGGCGTGCGCAGCCTGCTGCGCCAGCGCGTGTACGGTCTGGCGCTGGGCTGGGAGGACTTGAACGACCACGGCGCGCTGCGCCAGGACGTGGCGATGCAGACGGCCGTCGGCGTGGACTTGGAGATGGCCAGCGCACCCACGCTGTGCCGGCTGGAGAAGTGGGCCGACCGCGCCACGGCGTGGCGCTTGCACCAGGTGCTGGTCGATCAGTTCATCGCCAGCTTCAGGTCGCCCCCGAGGAATTGGTGCTGGACTTCGACGCCACCGACAACCCGCTGCACGGCCAGCAGGAGGGCCGCTTCTTCCACGGCTACTACGACAGCTACTGCTACTTGCCGCTGTACGTGTTCTGCGGCCAGCAACTGCTGTGCGCCTACCTGCGCCCGAGCCGCATCGACGGCGCCAAGCACGCGGCGGCCATCCTCAAGCTGCTGGTGCGTCGGCTGCGTCAGGAATGGCCCAATGTTCGAATCATCTTCCGGGGCGACTCGGGCTTTTGCCGCCAGCGCATCATCAACTGGTGCGAGCGCGCTGGCGTGCACTACATCGTCGGCCTGGCGCGCAACGCCCGGCTGGAAGCCCAGGTCGAGTACGCGCAGCTGGCGATGCAGCAGCTCTACGAGCAGACCGGGCACAAACAACGCCTGGTGGGCGAGTTCAGCTACGCCGCACAGAGTTGGCCGCACGAGCGGCGCGTCATCACGCGGCTGGAGTGGGGCGAGCTCGGCTGCAACCCGCGCTTCATCGTCACCAACCTCGACGGGGGTGCCCAAACGCTGTACGACGCGCTGTACTGCCAGCGCGGCGAAGCCGAGAACCGCATCAAGGAGGCGCAGGTCGGCTTGTTCGCCACGCGCACGAGTTGCCACGTGATGCGCTCGAACCAGTTGCGCATGCTGCTGGCAGCGCTGGGCTATGTGCTCATCGAGAGGCTGCGCGCACTGGCCTTGCAAGGCACGGCGCTGGCGTCGGCCCAGGTCGACACCCTGCGCATCAAGCTGCTCAAGGTCGCAGCGGTGATCACCCGCAACACCCGGCGCATCCGCCTGTACCTGGCCTCGCACTGGCCCAGCGCGGACATCTTCGCCCACGCCATGCGCCAACTGCGCTCACCCTGAACTTCATCCAGCGCCTGGCCCGCGCGACGACACAAAAATGGTCCGCAACCCAAGCCGGGGTGGGGGCAATTGCCAGCCAATCAGCCCCACTGCACCTCGCGCGCCATCCAATGCCTTCGCGTGGCACTTATTGAGCGCTCCTGCGGCTCGCGAATGACCCTTCAGCTCAACCAGTGGTCGTTGCGTGAAATATGCGGGCTAGTGGCCCAACCTGCTCAGCGCCGCCCGGATGCGGGCGATGGTGTCTTCCATCCGGGCCTGCTTGGACACCTCCAGCCCCAGGTCACGGGCGATGGCGTTGACCCGCACCGGGTTCAGGGGCACGCCGCCATCATCGATGGACTGGAGCAGGGTCAGGGCCCGGCGAACCTCGGGTGACGCTTGGTCACCGTGGCGCCACAGGCGCCGGAACCATGCCCACCAGTGCGCCATCGTGCGGCTTCAGCGATCCGCCAGGCGGCTGCGCAGTCCGTGACGTGCCAGTTGCAAGGGCGTGCGATGTGCCGTCCAGCCGCCCTGCCAGGGTGGCGTCACCGGCCGGAACCATCTGCCCAACTGGATGGCCGTGCGGTACAGCGCCGGCCGCTCGCTCAGCCAGGCCCAGGCTTTCCAGGCCAGCAGCTCTTTCCAGTCGCGGGCCCGCGCCTGTCCCACCAGCGGCAAGTGGCCGGCGTCGGCGTCGTGCTTGGCGGCGCGGCGCAGTTGCATCAGCAGATCGGGGATGGGGATGCCCACCGGGCAGACCTCGGAGCAGGCTCCGCACAGGCTGCTGGCGGTGGGCAGGTCTTGGGTCGCCTCCAACCCCAGCAAATGCGGCGAGATGATGGAACCGATGGGCCCCGGGTAGGTGGTGCCGTAGGCCAGGCCGCCGATGCGGGCGTATACCGGGCAGTGGTTCATGCAGGCGCCGCAGCGTATGCACTGCAGGGTCGGGCGCAGGTCGACATCGCGGTAGGCCTGGCTGCGGCCGTTGTCCAGCAGCACCAAGTGCATCTCCTTCGGCCCGTCCAGTTCGCCCCCCCGGCGCGGGCCGCTGATGACATTGAAGTAGGTGGTGATGGCCTGGCCTGTGGCCGAGCGCGTGAGCAGGCTGTAGAGCGGCAGCACCTGCTCGAAGCGTTCCACCACCTTCTCGATGCCGGTGATGGCGATGTGCACCTCGGGCACCGTGGTGCACATGCGGCCATTGCCTTCGTTCTCCACCAGACACAGCGTGCCGGTCTCGGCCACCATGAAGTTCACGCCGGAGACGCCGATCTTGGCATCGCGAAACTCGTTGCGCAGCACGCGCCGGCCGATGGCGATGAGTTCGTCCACGTCCTCGGTGTAGGGTGTGTCGGGGATCTCATCCGCAAACAGCTGGGCGATCTGCTGCTTGGTCTTGTGGATGGCCGGCATGATGATGTGGCTGGGTCGCTCGCCGGCGAGCTGCACGATGTACTCGCCCATGTCGGATTCCAGGCAGTCCACGCCCTGCTCCGCCATGCGGTGGTTCAGCTCGATCTCCTCGCTGACCATGGATTTGCCCTTGATCATGCCGGTGGCGCCGTGCGTGCGGGCGATGGCCAGAAAGATGGCGTTGGCCTCTGCTGGCGTGCTGGCCCAGTGCACCTGCACGCCGCGCTCGGTCAGGCGCTGCTCCAGAAGCTCCAGCAGATCGGGCAGCTTCGAGAGGCTGTACTGGCGAAGGCCCTCGCCCAGGCGGCGCAGGGTTTCAAAGGCTGCGGAGTTTCCGGCCTGGGTGCCCCCGTGCGCACCAAAGTGTGCGCCACGGCGGCTTTGCAAAAAGTCCATCGCGCCGCGAAAGCTCTGGCGCAAATGCGCGTCGTCCACCGCCTCACGGGTGTTGGCCTTGAAGCGGCGCGGGTCCACGAACTGCAGCGGCGCGGTGTGGGGGGCGTTCATGCGGGACTCCCCTGCCCTGCCAGATCGTTCACCAGGACGATCACGAGTTCCTTGGGGCCATGGGCACCGAAGGCCAGGGTCTGCTGGATGTCCGAGGTCTTGGACGGCCCGGTGATGAGCACCAGGTTGGTGGGCATGTCACGTTCGGGATGCAGCGCCAGCATGGCCGCGGGCAGGCTGGCGTAGAGCTGGCTGGCCATCAGCACGGCCACATGCACAGGCGGCACCAGCGAGAGCGTGCGCGGCTCATGCATGCCGGGAATCAGCACCAGGGTGCCGGTGTCGGCGATGCCGGCCTGGGCACTGGTGACGCTGGCGTCCACGGTGTCGAACATCTCCAGCTTCCAGGCTTCCAGCGCCTGGTTGAAGACACGCACTTGCAGGCCTTGCAAAGCTTCGGCCAGGCCCGGTTGCAAGGGGCTGACGGCACCGGTGACCACGGTCTGGCAGCTACGGGCGTCCAGCGCAGCCCTCACGGCTAGGGGCCAACCGACCACGTCGGCATGCAGCACATCGGCGCGCCAGCCGCGTGCGGCATTTTCGAAGATGTCCAGCAAATCGACCGGGTTCACGCGCTGGCCCTGGGCGCCTCGGCCAAAAGGGCCGGCCAAGTAGGTCGTGAGTTCAGGGTGCGGCAGGGCCTGGGCGGGCGCGCCCTGGCGCAGTGCGCCCAGGATGCGGCTGCGGGCTGCAGAGGTGTCAGGCAAGGCCATAGTCAGTCGGTCACTTGCCGGGCTGCATCGGCGGCGCCCAGACGTTCACGCACAAAGCTGGCCAGGTGCACGCAGCGCGGCAGGGCCTCGCCGCGCTGGCGCCGCAGGTCGGCCGCGTGGTGCAGGTTGAGCAGGCAGCCGCAATCGGCGCTCACCAGCACGTCGGCGCCGCTCTCGCGCACGCTGTCGAGCTTGTCGTTCACCATGGCGCCCGAGATGGCCGGGTGGCGCGCAGCAAAGGTGCCACCAAAGCCACAGCATTCCACCACCCGCGCCTGTTCCACGATCTCTACGCCCGGCAATGCGCGCAGCAGGGCCTCGCTTGGCACATGGGTGCCCATCTCGCGGCGCGCGGCGCACGAGGTGTGCAAGGCCACCTTCACGGTTTTGGGGTTGGCAGTGGGTGCGGCCCGGGCCAGGCCCAGCACATCGCGCGCGAAGGCGCTCCACTCCACCACGCGCTGGCCGATGTCGGCGGCCTGGGCAGCGAGCGCCGCGTCATCCTTGAACAGTTCGGGCCAGTGCTTCACCATCATGCCGGCGCACGAGCCCGAGGGCACCACGATGGGCCAGGGCTGGGGGAACAGGTCCAGCTGCGCCCGCGCTACGCGCCGCGCCTCTTCGGTGAAGCCGCTGCTGTAGGCCGGCTGGCCGCAGCAGCTTTGCCCTTGTGGGAAATCAACCGCGATGCCCGCTGCGCGGATCAGCGAGATCGCGTCTATGCCGGCGCCTGGCGCCATCAAATCCACCACGCAGGTGGAGAAAAAATAGACCTGCCGTGGCCGTGCCTGAGGTTCAGACATCCTCGTTCACCATGTCAATGGCACCACAGGGGCACTCGGCCACGCACACGCCGCAGCCCTTGCAGTAGTCGTAATTGAACTGGAAGCGCTGGCCCGGACCCAACTTGATGACCGCGTTGTCGGGGCACACGCCATAGCAGTTGTCGCACTCGAAGCAGTTGCCGCAGCTCAGGCAGCGGCGAGCCTCGAACAGCGCGTTGTCTTCGGTCAGGCCGCCCTGCACTTCGTCAAAGCTGCTGGTGCGCCGGGCCAGGTCCAGGCTGGGCCGCAGGGTCTTGGGTGCATCGCTGTAGTACCAGGGGTTGAGACGCTCGAACGTGGCCAGTGGGTGCTTGGGGGTGATGGGCCGAGCCAGGTCGTCGCCGGGCCGCCCCAAGGCGACCTGAGCCCCCTCGGGGGGCAGCGAACGCAGTGAGCTTGGGGGCGCCAACAGCCAGGCATCAATCTGCCGCGCGGCCTTCTTGCCATGGCCCACGGCCACCGTCACATTGCGTTCGGCCGGCACCATGTCGCCGCCAGCGAACAGACCCGTGCGGCCTGTCATCATCGTGGCCGGGTCTACCTGCACCACGCCGTCTTGCACCACCAAACCAGGCACGCCGTTCAGCAGCGCGAGGTCCACGTCCTGGCCCAGGGCCAGCACCAACGAATCGGCCTCCAGCGTCTCGAATTCGCCGGTGGGTTGGGGGTTGCCCTTTTCATCCAGCACCATCTTCTCGATGGTCAGCGCGCCCTCACCCGCCTGCTTGATGGTGGAGAGCCACTTGACCATCACGCCTTCTTCCAGCGCCTCTTCCACTTCAAAGTCATGCGCCGGCATCTTCTCGCGCGTGCGGCGGTAGACGATGATGGCCTCGGTGGCGCCCAGGCGCTTGGCGGTACGAGCCACGTCGATGGCGGTGTTGCCTCCACCATAAACCACCACGCGCCGGCCCAGCATGGGCTTTTCTTCGTTCTCCATGCTGCGCAATACCTGCACGGCATCGAGGATGTGCGAACTGTCCTTGGCCGGAATGAAAGCCCGCTTGGCCACATGCGCGCCCACCGCCAGAAAGGCGGCGTCGTAGCCTTGCATGGCGTCCTCGATACGCTCCACCTTCACGCCGGTTTGCACCGTCACGCCCATGGCCACGATGCGCTGCATCTCGGCTTCCAGCACGTCGCGCGGCAAGCGATATTGCGGGATGCCGAAACGCATCATGCCGCCCATCAGCGGGCCGGCTTCAAGCACCGTCACCGCATGGCCAAGGCGACGTAAATGGTAGGCGGCCGACATGCCCGAGGGGCCGGCACCCACCACCAGCACCTTCTTGCCACTCTCTTGGACGGGCGCCTCGAAGGCCCAGCCGCGCTTCAGCGCCTCATCGCCCAAGAAACGCTCGACCGAGTTGATGCCCACGGCCGAATCGAGCTGAGCGCGGTTGCAGGCGCCCTCGCACGAGTGGTAGCAGACGCGGCCCATGATGGCCGGGAACGGGTTCTCGCGCGTCAGGTGGCGCCAGGCGGCTTCGTAATTGCCGCTCTCGGCGTTGAACAGCCAACCCTGGATGTCCTCACCCGCCGGGCATTGGGCATTGCAGGGTGGAAGCTTGTCCACGTAGACCGGGCGCTGGGTGCGCCAGGTGCCGGTCTTGTTGGCCAGCGAGGAACCGACGTCCAGCGTGATGGCAAAGGGCTTGTCCATTTCATGCTCCCTTTTCTTCGGCCAGCAGCTTGAAGCGGCGGATGTTGCGGTCGGCGTCGGCCTGGATGCGTGCCAGCATCTCGGGCTGGCCCCCCTTCCCGTTCTGGCTGAACAGGTGCGCAAAGCGCTTCTGCGGCTTCAGGTAGTCGTCCACCGGCACGTGGCGGCGGATCTGTGTGACGTGGGTGACCTCGCCATGCTCGGCCTCGAACACCGGGAAGATGCCGGTCTCGCGCGCCAGGCGGGCCAGCTTGATGGTGTCGTGGCTGGCAGCGCCCCAACCCAGCGGACAGGGAACCAGCACATGCAGGTAGCGCGCGCCGCGCACGCTCATGGCCTTTTCCACCTTGGTTTCCAGGTCGTGCAGATCGTCCACCGTGGCCGTGGCCACGTATGGAATCGCATGGGCCATGGCGATCAGCGGCAAGTTCTTGCCCTTGCCAAAGTCAGCCCCAGGGTTGGGGCCCACGGCCATGGTGGTGGCGGTGCGCGCACCGGCGGGCGTGGCCGAGCTGCGCTGCACCCCCGTGTTCATGTAGGCCTCGTTGTCGTAGCAGATGTAGAGCACGTCATCGTTGCGCTCGAACATGCCGCTCAGGCAGCCAAAGCCGATGTCGGTGGTGCCGCCGTCACCCCCTTGGGCGATGACGCGCACGTCCTTCTTGCCCTTGACCCGCATGGCCGCTGCAATGCCGGTACCCACCGCTGCGGCGTTGCCGAACAGCGAGTGGATCCAGGGCAGTTGCCACGAGGTTTCGGGGTAAGGCGTGGAGAACACCTCCAGGCAGCCAGTGGCGTTGGCGGCGATCAGCTGGCCCTTGGTGGCGCGCATTGCGGCGTCCACCGCGTAGCGAGCGCCCAGGGCCTCGCCGCAGCCCTGGCAGGCGCGGTGGCCGGAGTTGAGCGAGTTGCTGCGCTCGGTGCTAGCCTGGCCGCTGCGCTGCTCGGGCGCCAGCAGGCGGTTGCCGACGGTGAAGGTGCCGGTCTGGTAGAACTTGATGGGGAGGTTCATGGTCAGCTCACCTTCGATGCGACGGTACCGATATCGCGGAGCAAACTCTCAGCGATGGGGCCGCTGCGACGCATTTGCGCCTCGCGGGCCAGGTGGCGGTTGACGATGCCCCAGTCCAGGTCCATGAAAGTCAGGGGCTCGAGCTTGTCGGCAATGGCCTCTCGCAAGGTGCGGTGCAAAGAGGCCTTGGTGATGGCGCGCCCACCCAGGCCCGCCACCACGGTGTAGCCATGCTGCCCCAGCCGGTGCAGGGCCAAGCGCACGTCGGTGGACACCACGCCACCCAGGCCCACCGAGAAGCTTTTTTCCAGCACCACCACGCGCTTGGCATGCTCCAGCGCGGCGCGCACCGCTGCCAGCGGGAACGGCCGGAACGACTGGATGCCCAGCACGCCGATCTTGATGCCGTCGGCGCGCATCTCGTCCACGGTATCTTTTAACGTGCCCAGCACCGAGCCCAACGCCACCACGATGGTTTCGGCATCTTCTGTCTTGTACTTGCGCACCAAGCCACCGGACGAACGGCCGAAGCGCGCCGCAAACTCCTCGGCAATCTGTGGGATGCGCTCCAGCGCCATGGTCTGCTTGGCGTGCGCGAGGTAGCGCACTTCCATGAAGGCCTCGGGGCCCACCATGGCGCCAATCGACACCGGCTCGGCCGGGTCCAGCACCTGGCGTGGCTCGTAGGGCGGCAGGAAGGCGTCCACATCGGCCTGGCTGGGCATGTCCACCCGCTCGTAGGCGTGGGTGAGGATGAAGCCGTCCATGCACACCATCACCGGCATCGAGAGCTCTTCGCCGAGCTTGAAAGCCTGGATGTGCAGATCCAGCGCCTCCTGGTTGGTCTCGGCGAACAGCTGTATCCAGCCGCAGTCGCGCTGGCTCATGCTGTCGCTGTGGTCGTTCCAGATGTTGATGGGCGCGCCGATGGCCCGGTTGGCCACCGTCATCACGATGGGCAGGCCCAGGCCCGAGGCGTTGTAGACCGCCTCGGCCATGAACAGCAAGCCCTGGCTGGCGGTGGCTGTGTAGGTGCGCGCCCCGGCGGCCGAGCTGCCAATGGCCACGCTCATGGCGGCGAACTCGCTCTCCACGTTGATGAACTCGCAGGGCGTGAGCGAGCCGTTCTTCACCAACTCGCCCAGGCCTTCGACGATGTGGGTCTGCGGCGAGATGGGGTAGGCGCAGATGACCTCTGGGCGGGCCAGGGCCACGGCCTCGGCCACGGCATGCGAGCCCTCGATTTGCTTAAGCATGGGAGAGCTCCTCCATCTCTTTCTTCACGAACTCGAAGGCTTCACCAGCTGCGGCCACGTTGCCCTCAGCCACCTTGCCACTGAACTTGTCGCGGATGGCGTGCACCACGGCCTCCAGCGTGATCAGGCCCGACAGCGCTGCAAAGCCGCCCAGCAGCACGGCGTTGGGCACCGGGCGGCCCACGTGTTTGATGGCGATCTCGGTGGCCGGTACCGTGATGAGCCGCTCTCGCCTGAAGTGCCGGGCCATGTCGGCCAGGCCCATCTCGTCAAAGCCCTTGCGGCTGTTGATCAGCACGTAGCCGTCTGGGCGCAGGCCCTGGAACACGTTGACCTGGTGAAGCAGCGTGGGGTCCTGCACGATCAGCACATCCGGCTCGAGGATGGGCTCGCGCAAACGGATCTCTTCGTCGGCGATGCGGCAGAACGCCACCACCGGTGCCCCGGTTCGTTCGGAGCCAAAGCTGGGAAATGCCTGGGCGTGGCGCCCTTGCTCGAAGGCGGCGATGGACAGCATTTCGGCCGCCGTCACCACGCCTTGGCCGCCACGGCCATGGATGCGTACTTGCAACATGTTCGATTGCCTTTCGCGTCGATGCGCCACTGTTTGCGGCGCATCACGATGATAGTGAGAGCCTGACCGCGATCAAGGCTCACCGCCGCAATCCGCGCAAAGCCTGATCTGTATCACCCTGGGCCAAGTCCCGAATTTACGGCGGCCGCCGCCGTGCTGGTGTGAATGTATTTCAGGCGCATGGCCAAGAAGTTTCAGGCGCAGCATCTGCACCGGGCCACCGCAAGGCTGGCGCAATGGCGTTGCACTATGCTCGGCGCTGACCCGTGGCGGTGCCTCCGGCCAGAAGCCGCAACACCAGCCTCCCGAATCGCACTGCTTGGAACCCACACATGGCAACCCCCATCTCCGCAACCCTGATTCCCGGCGACGGCATCGGCCCTGAAATCATTGACGCCACCCTGGCCGCGTTTGACGCACTGGGCGCACAGTTCAACTGGGACCGACAGATCGCCGGCCTGGAGGGCGTGAAGGTGGCGGGTGACCCGCTGCCAGTCGCCACGCTGGACAGCATCCGCCGCACCCGCCTAGCGCTCAAGGGCCCGCTGGAAACGCCCTCGGGCGGTGGCTACCGCAGCTCAAACGTGCGGCTACGCGAGGAGTTTCAGCTCTACGCCAACCTGCGCCCGGCGCTTACCGTGATCCCTGGCGGCCGCTTCGACAAGATCGACCTGGTGGTGGTGCGCGAGAACCTCGAAGGCCTGTACATCGGCCACGAGCACTACGTGAAGATTGACGACGACCCACACGCCGTGGCCATGGCCACCGGCATCAACACCCGGGCCGGCAGCCGCCGCTTGCTGGAATTCGCCTTCGAGCACGCCGTGGCCACCGGCCGCAAGAAGGTGAGCATCGTGCACAAAGCCAACATCATGAAGGCGCTGACCGGCATCTTCCTGGAAACCGGCCTCGAGCTTTACGAGCGCAAGTACAAGGGCCAATTCGAACTCGACACTGTCATCATCGACGCCTGCGCGATGAAACTGGTGCTCAACCCCTGGCAGTTCGACATGCTGGTCACCACCAACCTGTTCGGCGACATCCTGTCCGATCTGGTGGCCGGCCTGGTGGGCGGCCTGGGCATGGCGCCCGGCGCCAACATCGGCGCCGACGCGGCGATCTTCGAGGCGGTGCATGGCTCGGCGCCTGACATCGCCGGCAAGGGCATCGCCAACCCCACGGCCCTGATGCTGGCCGGCGCGATGATGCTGGACCACTGCCGCATGACCGACGAGGCCACCCGTTTGCGCACGGCGATTGACGCCACCCTCAACCTCGACAAGGTGCGCACTGGCGACCTGGGCGGCACGGCCAAGACGGCCGAATTCACCAAGGCCCTGGTGAGCAGAATCCAAGGCGGGTGACCCCAGGCGGCTCAGCCCCATCCCATCAACAGACGAGGACTCGCGCTGGGCCTTGTGAAATACTTCAAGCCGGTTCTCTCCCGTGAGCTGACTTGGCAGTACCGCATGCTCAGGTTCAAACTTGTTCCCTGGCCACCGTTCGCACCTGGACCGTTTGGCTTCCCCTTGCTCCACACGTCAAAGCTTCGTAAACGGCAGAAGCTGGCCGTCATCGCAGCGCTGCTGTACCTGGCACTCTTACCAGAAGGCTGGTCTGCCAGCAATGTGCGCCTTGGCATTCTGGCGTTCTCAGGCAAGGCGGACACATTGCAGCGTTGGCAGCCCACCGCGCGCGCCCTGGAGCAGGCGGTGCCCGGCCTTTCCATCGAGTTGGTGCCGCTGAATTACGAGGAGCTCAATGCGGCCATCCGTGGCCACCAATTGCACTTCGTGCTCACCAACCCCGAGCACTATGTGGTGCTGAACAGCCGGCACGGGGTCAACGCCCTGGCCACCATGAACGCCTTGGCGGGCGGCCAGCCGGTGGACCGGTTGGGTAGCGTCATTTTCACCACAGTGCAGCATGAGGACATCCGCACCTTGCCAGACGTTCGCCGCAAGCGGGTTGCCGCCGTGGGGCTGTTTTCTCTTGGGGGATATCTGTTGGCGGCCGATGCGCTGCAGAACGCTGGCGTGAAACTGCGAGATGGCGATGTCGCTTCGCTGAGCTTTACCGACGTGCCCCACAGCCAAGTGGTCGACCGCGTGCTGGCCGGACATGCCGATGTCGGCATTGTCCGCACCGGGGTGCTCGAAAGCATGGCCGCCCAGGGGCGGCTGAAACTCTCGGAGATACACGTGCTGGCGCAGCGGCCTGCGCTGGCCTTTCCTCAGCTGCTGTCCACTGACCTGGCGCCGGAGTGGCCATTTGCCGCCACTCTGGATGTAGAACCTGGCTTGGTCAGAGACTTGGCACAGGCCCTTATCAGCCTGCCTGCCGACAGTGAGGCCGCTCGGCTGAGTCTGCATGGCGGTTTCTCAGCCCCGGCAAATTACGGGCCGGTGGAAGACCTGATGCGGCGCCTGCACACCTACCCGGATGTGGGCTTTGCCTCCACGCTGAGGGGCGTGTGGCTAAGCTACCAGGCCGAAACCAGCTTGGCGCTGGGTGGTCTGGTGCTGGCGGGCCTGGCGATGTCGACCTTCCTGTGGACCAGCAACCGCCGGCTGCGCCGCCTGTCTGATCTGTACTACAACGCCCAGCTCGACCTGCAGTCCACTGCCGCTGCGTTCGACAGCCAAGTGGGTCTGATCGTCACCGATCAGCAGACCCGCGTGCAGCGGGCGAACCAAGCATTCACGACCATCTTGGGCCACACCGAGCCTCAGATCAAGGGCCAGACCACGGCAATGCTGCGTGCACTGTCGCTGGAACCTGGCAGGCTGGGCCAGGTCTGGCAAGAACTGCAGCAGCAAGGCCGCTGGGGTGGCGAGTTGAATTGCACCCACCTGGATGGCCACGAGGTTCCGTGCATGGTCACCATCACCGCCACCCGTGGTGAGAATGGCGGCGCTGATGGCTACGTGGGTTCATTCGTGGACATGTCCCAGCACCATCGCGACCAGGGCGAGATCAAGCGACTAGCCTACTTCGACGTGCTGACAGGCTTACCCAACCGGCGCATGTTCCTGGAGGAGCTTCGTTCCGCCTTGGCACGGGTTAGGCAGCAGGAGGGCCATGGCACGCTGATCTTTGTGGACCTTGACCACTTCAAGACGCTGAACGACTCGCATGGACACAGCGTCGGCGACGAACTGCTGTGCATTGTTTCAGAACGTCTGCGCCAAGCGGCAGGCACTGAATGGCTGGTGGCTCGCCTGGGTGGTGACGAGTTCGTGGTCATGCAGGAAGGCCTGGCCGCTGATGCAGACCTGGCCCGCGCCCAGGCCGACGGCGTCGCCCAAACCGTACGCGAAACCATTCTGCTGCCCTGCTCGCTGGGCCTCTCACCCCGCGTTGGTGAAGCCCGGCATGAAATCAGCCACTGCTGCAGCGGCAGCCTGGGCGTGGCCCTGTTCGACGGCCACGACCAGGAAGTCATCGAGATCATGCGACGCGCCGACATTGCGATGTACCAGGCCAAACACGGCGGACGCAACACCATCCGCCACTACGACCCTGAGGTCAACCGATTGTTGGCCGAGCGTGCTGCACTCTCGGAGGATCTCTCGCGGGCGTTGGCCGACCAGCAGATGGTGTTGCACTATCAACTGCAGGTTGATCGCGACGGCCAACCGGTGGCCGCCGAATGCCTGCTGCGCTGGCAGCATCCGCGGCGTGGGCTGGTTTCACCCGCCCAGTTCATCCCCATCGCCGAGGAGTCTGGTGCAATTACGGCCCTGGGTGACTGGGTCATCGAGACGGCTTGCCAGACTCTGAAGCGCTGGTCCTCCGTCCCTGCCACGGCCAAGCTGGAACTGGCGGTCAACGTCAGCCCTCGGCAGTTCACTGAGGCCGATTTCGTGGAGAAACTTGAGAATTCCCTGGCCCGCACCGGTGCGCCACCTCAGAACCTGCTGCTCGAAATCACCGAGGGCATCCTGCTGGACAACGCCGACCACGTGGCCCAGCGCATGCATCGCGTTTGCGCGCTGGGGGTCAGTTTTTCGGTAGACGACTTCGGCACGGGCTATTCCTCGCTGTCCTACCTGCAGCGCCTGCCATTGCGACAACTCAAGATCGACCGCTCCTTCATCCGCGACGTGCAGATCAACAGCAGCTCCGAAGCCATCGTGCGTGCGGTGATTGGCCTAGGCGCCAGCCTGGGTCTGGCAGTGGTGGCCGAAGGTGTTGAAACCGAGGCGCAGCGGGAGTTCATGGTCCGACTGGGTTGTGGCCTGCTGCAGGGCTACCACCTGGGCTGGCCGGCGCCGCTGGAAACCTTCGAGGCATCTCTGTCCGCCCGCACGACCTAGCCCGCAATTCAGTCTTTTGGGCGGTCCTGCGGCGACCAATAGTTGACGTCCTGAATGCCCCAGCCGAAGTTCTTCAGCAAGGCCTGATCCGCTGAATTGAGCGTTGCATGGGGCTGCTTTCCGGCGCGCGCGATGATCTCAAATGCATGGATCAGTCCCGGGTGGGTCTGACTGGCCAGCCCAAGCACATGCAGTGAGGTCCCGCGCTCTTCAACCAGGTACCAGACCTTTTCCTCGAAGGGTTCCAGTTCCTTCAGGGCCACAAAGATCGCTAGCTCGTTTCCGCTCAGCGGCACATCGTACCGGTCCATCTTGGCCTTCTGTACCCGGAAGGTCCCCCCGTCTCGTTGAACGATGTCGCAGTAGAGGCTGGTGTCCTCCAACCCGGCCATGCCCTTCACCTCGTTGAGAGACACATTGTTCATGCTGATGTCGTTGGGCGCCAGGCCTTCGGCCGGCAACGAAGAATGAAATTTCATCCGCCCAACACCTCGGCGCCTGCGAAGCAATAGAACAACGACCACGGCCAGCAACGCAACCAGAACACCGGTAAGCCATAGTGTTGATTGCGAGAGAGCAATGGTCATGACGCCCCCTGGGTGATGAATGACTCAAAAGAAAAGGGCCTTCCCTGCGGAAGGCCCTTGTGTCGGTTGGCGGAGACGGAGGGATTCGAACCCTCGATGCGCTTTTGGCACATACTCCCTTAGCAGGGGAGCACCTTCGGCCACTCGGTCACGTCTCCAACCGAAGTGCGAATTCTAACCTCAACCGAGGGTAGATTCGGCCTTGGGTTCGTTCGAGGCGTCCAGATCGAAGGCCTTGTGCAGAGCACGCACCGCCAGTTCCATGTACTTCTCGTCGATGACCACCGACGTCTTGATTTCACTGGTGGTGATCATCTGGATGTTGATGCCCTCCTCGCTCAGCGACCGGAACATGGTGCTGGCCACGCCGGCGTGGCTGCGCATGCCGATGCCCACGATCGAGACCTTACAGATCTTCTGGTCGCCCAGCACCTGCGCGGCGCCGGTGGCCGGCTGCACCTTGGACTTCAGCAGATCCATGGTGCGCTGGTAATCGTTGCGGTGCACGGTGAATGAGAAGTCGGTCTTGCCGTCGTGCGAGACGTTCTGGATGATCACGTCCACATCGATGTTGGCATCGGCCACTTCGCCCAGGATCGAGTAGGCGATGCCGGGCTTGTCGGGCACGCCCATCACGGTGATCTTGGCTTCGTCGCGGTTGAAGGCGATGCCCGAGACAACGGCTTGTTCCATCTTTTCGTCTTCCTCAAAGGTGATCAGGGTGCCGGACTTGGCTTCCTCTTCGATGTCGATGTCCCAGGGCGTGAAACTGGAGAGCACGCGCATGGGTACGCGGTACTTACCCGCAAACTCCACCGAACGGATCTGCAACACCTTGGAGCCCAGGCTGGCCATTTCCAGCATCTCTTCAAAGCTCACCGTGTGCAGGCGGCGGGCTTCGGGCACCACGCGCGGGTCGGTGGTGTAGACGCCGTCCACGTCGGTGTAGATCAGGCATTCGTCGGCCTTCATCGCGGCCGCCACAGCGACGGCCGAGGTGTCGGAGCCGCCACGGCCCAGCGTGGTGATGTTCAGGTCGTCGTCCACACCCTGGAAACCTGTTATGACCACCACCCGGCCAGCGGCCAGGTCGGCGCGCACGCGGTCGTCGGCGATGCTCTCGATGCGGGCCTTGGTATACGAAGAATCTGTCTTGATGGGCACCTGCCAGCCGTTGTAGCTGACGGCATCCATGCCCTCCGCTTGCAAGGCCAGCGAGAGCAAGCCCACCGATACTTGCTCGCCGGTGCAGGCGATCATGTCGAGTTCGCGCAGCACGGCCGGCGTCTGCACCGTCGGCGAGACATCTTTCGCCAGACCCAGCAGGCGATTGGTTTCGCCGCTCATGGCCGAAGGAACCACCACCATCTGGTGGCCGGCGCGGGCCCACTTGGCCACGCGCTTGGCGACGTTGCGGATGCGCTCGGTCGAGCCCATCGAGGTGCCGCCGTATTTGTGAACGATCAGTGCCATGGGTATTGCTAAGGTTCTGCAAAGGCAAGCGCTGGCCAGACGGCCGGCGCAAACTTGACATTCTAGCTGCTGCAATGCAGCAAGGCCATGTTTCAGGCGGGCAGCCAGCTCAGGCTGGCCTGTGGCTCGCCTGCCTGGGCCAGCGCCCTGGCATCTGGCCCCAGGCCAGGCACCCACAGCAGTTGCTCGCCGGCAAATACCAGCGGTCCCACACGCTGCCAAGCAGGTACCGCCGCCGCCTGGTACTGCTTCTTGAGGCTGCGGGGTACGCCCTTTGCATGGCTCTGAAAGGCCTCGCCGCCAACACGGGCTCTGCAACTGGCGTGGGCCAACAAGGCCAACGGCAGCCCGCCGACCTGGACTCGTGTGACCTGCAGGCGTCCCTGCCAGGGAGGCAAGGCATGCAGACCTTGGCGGTTCAACGCCAACGGGTACGGGCCATTGGCGGCGGCCGATGCATGCGCTGGTGCCTCGGCCGCAAGCATTGCGACACGCAAGAACCCACGGTAGAGCCGCAGTTCATGGCCGGCCAGCAAAGGCCAGCGGCCTGAGCGGCAACAGGGCAACTCGGCACACAAGCGGTCGATCAAGCTGCCAGGGGCCCCCGGCGCCTGCACTGCCAGCCACTCATGCAGCATGAACCAGCGTCGCGCCGCAGACAAACCCATCCACAGTCTGGTATCCAAGCTGCCGTCCGCCGCCGCGACACCCGGCAGGTCCGCCGCCGCCCATTCCTGCAATGCCGCAGAGGCCAAGGCCGATTGGCCCGCCGACCGGGCCAGGCTGGCCTCAGCCTGAGGAAACGCGGCCAGCAAACCGGGCCACAGGCTGTGCCGCAGGCGGTTGCGGTCAAAGCGCTGGTCGAGGTTACTGTCGTCCTTGATGTGTTTCAGGCGGAAGCGGGTCACATACTGGTCCACGGCCTGGCTGCTCATGTGCAACCAAGGCCGCGCCCAGGTGAGGCCTTGTCGGTGGGCGGCGGACGGCATGGCTGCCAGGCCCACCGGGCCGGCGCCGCGTAGGGCTTGCAGCAGCACGGTTTCTGCCTGGTCACGCCGATGGTGGGCCAGCAGTACCAGAGTGGCTCCGCCTTTGGTGGCCATGCGTGCTAGTGCCGCGTAGCGCCCTACTCTTGCCCAGGCCTCCACGCTTTGCCCGGGCTCGGGCGCGCCGCTCAGCCTGGCGACCTCACAGCGCACCGGCCAGCCGGCACGGCGCCAGCGGGCGCATTGCGTTTGAAGGTGGGCAGCCCAGGCGCCCGCTTGGGAATTCAGGCCATGGTGCACATGCAAGGCCAGCACCTGCAAACCCAGCGCCTTGGCAGCCCGCGCGGTGGCGTGCAGCAAGGCCGTGCTGTCGCGGCCACCGCTGGCGGCCACGGCCACCACGCGTGCTGCGGCCGTCATCGTGCGGCAACGGCCCTCAACGGGCGGTGGTGTCGGTGAAGCGGCCGTAGCTCTTCAGGCGCGCGTAACGGCGGTCCAGCAACTCAGCCACCGGCAGATCATTCACCTGTCGCAAGGCATCCACCAGGCCACGCTTGAGCTGCGAGGTCATCTGCTTGATGTCGCGGTGCGCGCCGCCCACGGGCTCGCTGACGATCTTGTCGACCAGGCCCAAGGCCTTGAGCCGGTGCGCCGTGATGCCCAGCGCCTCGGCAGCGTCGGACGCGCGCTCGGCCGTCTTCCAGAGGATGGACGCGCAGCCTTCGGGCGAGATGACCGAGTACACCGAGTACTGCAGCATCAGCACTTGGTCACCCACGCTGATGGCCAGGGCACCACCCGAGCCGCCTTCGCCGATGATGGTGGTGATGATGGGAACTTCCAGTTGGGCCATCTCGAAGATGTTGCGGCCGATGGCCTCGGACTGGCCGCGCTCCTCGGCGCCGATGCCAGGGTAGGCACCAGGCGTGTCAACGAAGGTGAACACCGGCAGGCCGAACTTCTCGGCCAGCTTCATCAGGCGAAGCGCCTTGCGATAGCCCTCGGGCCGCGACATGCCGAAATTGCGCAGCGCGCGCTCCTTGGTGTCACGCCCCTTCTGGTGGCCCAGCACCATGCAGGCCTGCCCGTTGAAGCGGGCCAGGCCACCAACGATGGACAGGTCGTCAGCGAAATGGCGGTCGCCGTGCAGCTCCTGGAAGTCGGTGAAGATCTCGTTCACGTAATCCAGCGTGTACGGCCGCTGCGGATGGCGCGCAATCTGCGTCACCTGCCAGGGCGACAGCTGGGTGTAGATGTCCTTGGTGAGTTGCAGGCTCTTCTTGTCGAGCCTATCAATCTCTTCCGAGATGTCGACGGCCGACTCGTTCTGCACGTACCGCAGTTCTTCGATCTTGGACTCGAGTTCCGCGATCGGTTGTTCGAAGTCGAGGAAATGTCGCTTGCTCATGTCGTTTACATCCTTGCGCGTATTTTCCCAGTTTCAATACTCAACCGGCAATGGGTCCAGGCTGCGCCACAAATACCAGGTGGCCACCGAGCGATACGGCGCCCAGCCTTCACCCAGTTCGCGTGCCTCGGCACGCGACACGGGCTCGCCACTGAAGTAGCACTCGCTGATGCCCTTGAGCAGGCCCAGGTCGTCCAACGGCAGCACGTCCGGCCGCATCAAATGGAAGATCAGGAACATCTCGGCCGTCCATCGGCCTATGCCGCGAATGACCACCAACTCGTCAATGATGGATTCGTCATCCATCGTTTGCCACTGCCGCACGTGCACGGCGCCGTCCTGAAAGTGACGGGCCAAGTCGCTCAGGTACTCGGCCTTTCGGGCTGAAAGGCCGGCGCTGCGCAGCGCGGGGGTGTCCAGCGCCAGCACGGCCGTGGGTTGAATGCGGTGCGTAGGGCCATCCACCAGCGCTGCAAACTTGTCCCACACCGATTGCGCGGCCTTCACCGAAATCTGCTGCCCCACGATGGAGCGTGCCAGCGTGGTGAAGGCGTCGCCCCGGCTTTGCAGTCGGGCCTCGCCGAACTGGGGAATGAGCTTCTTCATCACCCGGTCGCGCTTGGACAGGTGACGGCAGGCCTCGTCCCAGTAGTCGGGCGTCACGCCCGCAGCAATCTTGGTGCCCATCTCAGGCCTTCACCCAGGTCGTGCCCTGCGGCCCGTCTTTCAGCAAGATGCCGTCGGCGGCCAACTCGTCGCGAATGCGATCAGCTGCGGCAAAGTCGCGCGCCTTCTTGGCGGCGTTGCGCTCGGTGATTCGGGCCTCGATGACTGTGGATTCGTCAGCGCCCGCGCCGCCGCGCAGAAAATCGGCCGCAGGTTGCTGCAACAGACCCAGCGTGGCGCCCAGGGCCTTGAGCATACCGGCACGCCGCGGGTCGCGGCTGCGGTTCACTTCGCCTGCCAGTTCGAACAGCACGGCCACGGCTTCCGGCGTGCCGAAGTCTTCGTCCATGGCGGCCTTGAAGCGTGCAGCCAAGGGATCAGCCCAATCGATGGACCCCTCGGTGGCCTCCACGCCGGCCAAGGCGGTGTACAGGCGGCGCAACGCGCCTCGTGCGTCGGTCAGGTGCACATCGCTGTAGTTGAGCGGGCTGCGGTAATGGGCGCGCACCACGAAGTACCGGATGGTCTCGGCATCAAACGCTTTCAGCACTTCGCGGATGGTGAAGAAATTGCCCAGCGACTTGGACATCTTTTCGTTGTCCACATTCACGAAGCCGTTGTGCATCCAGGTTTTGGCCAACGGCACACCGTTGGCGCCCTCGCTCTGGGCGATCTCGTTCTCGTGGTGGGGGAACTCCAGGTCAGCCCCACCGCCGTGGATGTCGAAGGTGTTGCCCAGCAAGGAACAGGCCATGGCCGAGCATTCGATGGCCCAGCCCGGCCGGCCCGGACCGTAGCTGCTGTCCCACTTGGCATCGGCCGGTTCGCTGGCCTTGGCGGCCTTCCAGAGCACGAAGTCCAGCGGGTCTTCCTTGCTGTCGGCCACAGCCACACGCTCGCCAGCGTTCAGGTCGTCCAGCGACTTGCCAGAGAGCTTGCCATAGCCAACAAAGCGGCGCACCGCGTAGTTCACGTCGCCGCCTTCGGCCCGATAGGCCAGACCCTTGCCTTCGAGTGTGCGCACGATGTCCAGCATTTGCGGCACATAGTCGGTGGCACGCGGGTCGTGCGTGGGCCGCAGGATGGCCAGCGCGTCAAAATCGACGTACATCTCCGCAATCATGCGATCGGTGAGCGCGCGCACGGTCTCGCCGTTCTCCACGGCGCGACGGATGATCTTGTCGTCGATGTCAGTGATGTTGCGCACATGGGTTACGCGCAGGCCGCTGGCTTCCAGCCACCGGCGCGCTACATCAAAAGCAATGTTCGATCGGGCGTGGCCGATGTGGCAGAGGTCGTAGACGGTGATGCCGCAAACGTACATGCGCACATGGCCAGGTTCCAAGGGCGTGAAGATTTCGACCTGGCGGGTCAGCGTGTTGTGGATGCGCAGCGTCATCGAGGAAAAGGGAGTTGCGATGCAGGAAAGGTGGCCAAGTCAGCAAGCCAGAAAACACCGCGCTGCGCGGGCGCCAGGAATCATGAACGGACTTACGCTTGGCCAGTGCCTGGCTCGGTAGAATCGGATCAGTATAGCGAAGGAGCTTCAGCCAGTGACCTCTCAACAGACCCTTTCCCCTCTCAAATTCGCCCGTCACCTGAGTCTGGCCGCGTTGCTTGCCGCAGGGGCGATTGACCCGGCGCTGGCACAAAAAGTGCGCTTGGCCACCAGCATGGGCGATATCGTGCTGGAGCTTGATGCCGCCAAGGCGCCGAAGTCGGTCGACAACTTCGTGCAGTATGTGAAAGCTGGCCACTACAACGGCACGATCTTTCACCGCGTGATCGACGGCTTCATGATCCAGGGCGGCGGCATGACCGCTGACATGCGCGAGAAGCCCACCCGCCCACCGATCCAGCTTGAGAGCCACAACGGCCTGGCCAATGTGCGGGGCGCTCTGGCCATGGCGCGCACCAGCTTTCCGCACTCGGCCACATCACAGTTCTTCGTCAACGTGAAGGACAACCCCTTTCTGGATCAGGGCGACGGCTACGCCGTATTCGGCAAGGTCATCTCGGGCATGGACGTGGTCGACAAGATCCGCACCGTGCCCACCCAGCGCGACGTTCCCGTGAAGACCGTCCTCATCAAGAACGCCTCCATCGAGGAATGACAGCATGACCAAGACCGTAGAACTCACCACCTCCGCCGGTGTCGTCCGCTTTGAACTGGACGACGCCAAGGCACCCAAGACCGTGGCCAATTTTCTGGCCTATGTGAACAAGGGCCATTACGACGGCACCATCTTCCACCGCGTGATCAAGAACTTCATGGTTCAGGGTGGCGGCATGATGGCCGACATGAGCCAGAAGCCCACCGATGCGCAAATCGAAAACGAGGCCAACAACGGCCTGAAGAACGTCAAGTACAGCGTGGCGATGGCGCGCACCAACGCACCACACTCTGCCTCGGCCCAGTTCTTCATCAACACCAAGGACAACGATTTCCTGAACCACACCGGCCCAACCCCCAGCGGCTGGGGCTATGCCGTGTTCGGCAAGGTCGTGGCCGGCAACGAAGTGGTGGACGCCATCGAGAAAGTGCGCACCGGCCGCAATGGCTTCCATGACGATGTGCCGCTTGAAGCTGTGACTATCCTGAAGGCCACCGAGATTGCCTGAATCGCGCCTGCCCACCGAGACGGCCGCCCTGGTGCTGCCTGACTCGGTGCAGGTGGTGGAGTTCATCTCCGATCTCCACTTGAGCCCCGAACTGCCACGCACCGTGGCAGCCTTTGAGTCCTACCTGGGCAGCACCACCGCCGACGCGGTTTTCATTCTGGGCGACCTGTTTGACGTCTGGGTGGGTGACGATGCGTTGCAGCAACCTTTTGAAGCCGCTTGTGCCCAGGCCCTGAAGACGTGCGCCGAGCGTTGCCGCCTGTACGTGATGCGTGGCAATCGGGATTTCCTGCTCGGTGCGCCGTTCTTCAGTGCTATCGGCGCTGTCGATGTGCCTGACCCACAGGCCGTGCAAGCTTTTGGTCAGATGGTGTTGCTGAGTCATGGTGATGCGCTTTGCCTGGCCGATACCGAGTACCAGCAGTTTCGCCAAATGGTGCGCTCAGGCGCTTGGCAGGAAAGCTTTCTGGCCAGACCCTTGGCAGAGCGCTTGCAACTCGCTGCACACATGCGGCAGGCCAGCCGGGAACACCAGAGTGGAGGCTTCATCACCTACGCTGACGCCGACCCTACCCTGGCCTTGCAGTGGTTGAACGCGGCGGCGGCAACGACGCTGGTGCATGGCCACACCCACCGACCTGGCAGTGAACAGTTTCCTGAAGGCTGGCAACGTCATGTGCTGAGCGATTGGGACATGGATCATGCCATGCATGGGCGTGCCGAGGTCTTGCGTTGGGCCTGTACGGGCTTTTCGCGCCACCCGCTGGGCTTCTCCTGAATCCCGGAACCATGTCCTGGTGGCGAACGCTGCTGCGCTGGCGCGGGAACACCACCTGTAGGGCGCCAGCCATTCCCGACGAACTTTGGGCCTGGACGCTCGCGCTGTACCCGTTCATTTCGGTACGCAGTGAGGCTGACTTGTCACGGCTGCGCGACCTGAGTGCACAGTTCTTGGCCACCAAGGAATTCCACGGCGCCCACGGCCTGGTGGTGACTGACCAGATGGCAGTGGCCATCGCGGCACAGGCTTGCCTGCCCGTGTTGCGGTTGGGGCTGGGGCCATACCGTGGCTTCGTCGGCATCGTGGTGCACTCGGACGAAGTGGTGGCACGCCGGAGCGTCACCGACGAGGACGGCGTGGTGCACGAGTACGACGAATGGCTCACCGGCGAAGCCATGGAAGGTGGGCCGGTGATGTTGTCCTGGCCTGATGTGGCCATGGCAGGCGAAACCGCAGCCGGCGCCTACAACGTGGTGGTTCACGAGTTCGCCCATGTGTTGGACATGGGCGATGGCGAACCCAACGGCATGCCCCCACTGAGCGACAAGGCGGCGCGCGCGCGCTGGGCGCAGTGCCTGGGGGATTCCTATGCTGCTTTCTGCGAAGCATTGGACTGCGGCGACCACACTTTTCTCGACCCCTACGGCGCACAGGCACCGGAAGAGTTCTTTGCTGTCGCCACCGAGGCGTTCTTCGTGCAGCCGCGCAGCTTGCGTGCCGAGCATCCTGATCTTTACAGCCTGCTGGCAGGCTACTTCCAGCAGGACCCAGCCCTCACCGTGCGGGAATGAAAAAGGGGCGACCTGTGGCCGCCCCTGGATGTCGCGGCGTGTAGCCCGCCTCAGACAGCGGTTACCTCGGCCCTGGGTTTGTCACCGCTCTTGCCTGTCGGCTGGATGTCCAACAGGGCATTGCCTTCCGCGTCCACATCCACCGACAAACGCCCACCATCCACCAGGCGCCCGAACAGCAGTTCGTCGGCCAACGCACGGCGTATCGTGTCCTGGATCAGCCGCTGCATGGGGCGCGCGCCCATCAAGGGGTCAAAGCCCTTCTTTGCCAGGTGCTTGCGCAGGGCGTCACTGAAGGTCACTTCCACTTTCTTCTCAGCAAGTTGCTGCTCCAACTGCAACAGGAACTTGTCGACCACGCGCATGATGACTTCTTCATCGAGCGCACGGAAGTTGACGATGGCGTCCAGACGGTTGCGGAACTCGGGAGTGAACAAACGCTTGATATCAGCCATCTCGTCGCCCTGCTGGCGCTGCGTGGTGAAGCCGATGGTGGCCTTGTTCATGATCTCTGCCCCCGCGTTGGTCGTCATGATGATGATGACGTTGCGGAAATCAGCCTTGCGCCCGTTGTTGTCGGTCAGCGTGCCATGGTCCATCACCTGAAGCAGCACATTGAACACATCCGGGTGCGCCTTCTCGATTTCGTCCATCAACAGCACCGAATGCGGCTTCTTGGTGATGGCCTCGGTCAGCAGGCCACCCTGGTCAAAGCCCACATAACCGGGAGGCGCACCGATCAAACGGCTCACCGCATGGCGCTCCATGTACTCGGACATGTCAAAGCGGATCAGTTCGATGCCCAGGATGTAGGCCAGTTGCTTGGCCACCTCGGTCTTACCCACGCCAGTGGGGCCGCTGAACAGAAACGAACCTATGGGCTTGTCGGCCTTGCCCAGGCCTGAGCGCGCCATCTTGATTGCGGCGGCCAGCGCATCGACGGCCGGATCTTGCCCGAACACCACGCTCTTGAGGTCGCGCTCCAGTGTCTTGAGCTTGCCTCGGTCGTCGCTGGACACATTGGCCGGCGGGATGCGGGCGATCTTGGCAACGATTTCTTCCACCTCGTTACGGGTGATGGTCTTCTTTTGCTTGCTCTTGGGCAGGATGCGCTGCGCGGCACCGGCCTCGTCGATCACGTCAATGGCCTTGTCTGGCAGATGGCGATCATTGATGAACTTGGCCGACAGTTCGGCTGCGGCTTGCAAGGCGCCCAGCGCGTATTTGACGTTGTGGTGCTCTTCAAAGCGCGACTTCAGGCCCTTGAGGATCTCGATGGTTTGCTCCACCGAGGGTTCAGGCACGTCCACCTTCTGGAAGCGACGAGACAGGGCCGCGTCCTTCTCAAAGATGCCGCGATACTCGGTGAAGGTGGTGGCACCTATGCACTTCATGGCACCGCTGGACAGCGCAGGCTTGAGCAAATTGCTGGCATCAAGCGTGCCGCCTGAAGCAGCGCCGGCGCCAATCAGCGTGTGGATCTCGTCGATGAACAGGATGGAGCGCGGGTTGTCTTTGAGTTGCTTGAGCACGCCTTTGAGACGCTGCTCAAAATCACCTCGGTACTTGGTGCCCGCCAGCAACGCACCCATGTCCAGCGCGTAGACGGTGGCATCGGCCAGCACTTCGGGCACCGTGCCCTCGGTGATGCGCCAGGCCAAGCCTTCGGCAATGGCGGTTTTACCAACGCCGGCCTCACCCACCAACAGCGGGTTGTTTTTGCGGCGGCGGCACAGCACCTGGATGACACGCTCCACTTCATGCTCGCGGCCAATCAACGGGTCGATCTTGCCTTCGCGGGCCAGTTGGTTCAGGTTGCTGGTGAACTGGTCAAGAGGGGAGCCCTTGCCCTCCCCGCCCTCTTCCTTCTCAGCCTCATTGCCACTGCCGCCGCCCCCGGCTTCTCCGCTGCCCTTGGCCGGCTCGGGTGGATCGGACTTCTTGATGCCATGGGCGATGAAATTCACCACATCCAGTCGCGTGACGCCCTGCTGGTGCAGGTAATACACCGCATGCGAGTCCTTCTCACCGAAGATGGCCACCAGCACGTTGGCGCCGGTCACTTCCTTCTTGCCGCCACCGGTGGATTGCACATGCATGATGGCGCGCTGGATCACTCGCTGGAAGCCCAACGTGGGTTGGGTATCCACCTCCTCGGTGCCGCCCACCGTGGGCGTGTTCTCGCGGATGAAGCCCACCAAGCTCTTGCGCAAGTCCTCGATGTTGGCCGCGCAAGCGCGCAGCACCTCAGCCGCCGAGGGGTTGTCCAACAGGGCGAGCAACAAGTGCTCGACCGTGATGAACTCGTGTCGCTGCTGGCGCGCTTCGACAAACGCCATGTGCAGGCTGACTTCTAGTTCCTGGGCAATCATGCGGCCTCCATAATGCATTGAAGCGGGTGCCCCGAACGCCTTGCGGCGGCCAGAACCAATTCGACCTTGGTGGCTGCGACGTCCTTGGTGAATACACCGCAAACGGCACGACCATCGTGATGGATCTTCAGCATGATCTGCGTCGCCGCCTCGTGATCCAGCCTGAAGTATTCCTGCAGCACCATGACGACAAATTCCATCGGTGTGAAGTCGTCATTGAGCATCACCACCTTGTACATCCGAGGTGGCTTGGTGCGGGCTGATTTGCGCTCGGCCACCACCGCGCCCTGACCGTTTTCCGGCTTGGTCACCGTCGGTGCTTTCAGGGGCGTTTTGGGGCGGTTGGAGGGCATGAATTCAGTATAGCCAGTTGGGCTTGTCGGCACAGGCGTCGGAAATGGTCGCTTCAGGAACGGGCAAGCGATGCGCAGACAAGGCCGCCACAGCCCGTGTATTTGTTCCTGTCGCCGTGCTGTGCACCACAAACGACCCGTTTTCATTTGACAGCCGCAAAGCCCAGAAACCAGAATAGCGCCATAAGCCCCATAGACGGGCATCAGGAGGATAGAGATGCAATTTTTCGGGACGGTGAAGTGGTTCAATGATGCGAAGGGATTCGGCTTCATTGAGCCCGAAGGCGGTGGCAGCGATGTGTTTGCCCATTTCAGTGCGATTCAGATGGATGGGTTTCGCACCCTCAAACAGGGCAGCCGCGTGGCCTTCGAACTGACCAAGGGCCCGAAAGGCGATCTGGCCCAGAACATACAGCCCGTTGATGCGGCAGGGGTGGCGGTTCCCGTGGTTGCAGGCGAGGCGTCAGAGAGCGGCACCAGAGACCCCGCCTGATCGTTAGCGATTCCCGAGAGATTGGCCCCGCGTGCCGGTGCCTATCGTGTAGCGCCCTTAGGAGAAGCAATAGGCGGCTATGCGAACCCACAGATCATGACCTAGTGCCCACGCCGCTGCCGCAGCCAACGCCGCGCCAGACAACCGGGTAATCCAGGTCGTGATGCGATTGCCCCGGCCGGCGTCACCCGACACCAACTTGAGCCACAAGGCAGGCGCCAGCCCCAAGGCGGGGGAGGATGCGAGCGCGAAGGCTGCCATCACCAGGGCACCACTGGTGGGTGAATTGGCCAGAGCCGCCACCATCAACGCAGATTGCAGCAAGCCACATGGCCACGCCACCCACAGTGAGCCTATGCCGACGGCGCGCACCGGGCCTCGCACTCGCTGCCAGGTGCCATGATCATTGTTGGGGCGGGCTCCTTCCCGTCCCAGGTTGTCCATCCAGGCCGGTTGTCGCCCCTGCCACAGCAGCCACAGGCCCAGCACCAACGCCGCCAGATGCGCCATCGTCCACAGAGGACGCAGGGCCGGACTCCACTGACCGAGTTGCGCCAGTACTGCCACGCTGCTGGCCACCAAGCCACCCGCGAGGGTGTATCCAACCAGTCTGCCGGCCAGAAACCCCAATCGGCTTCCCCAGGGCCGGGCACCTGCACAACTGCGCACCACGGCAGCGCTGGGCGCGCCGCACATGGCCACGCAGTGCACGGATCCGGCCAGCCCCATCAACAAGGCGCTGAGAACAAGGGTGAAGTCCACCCTCAGATGATGCGCGAAAAGCGCTCGCGAACCTTGTCGGCCTGCAGGTGACGGTCAAACACCATGGCGATGGCACGAACGAAGAACCAACCTTGCGCCGTGACTTGTACGGCGTCGCTCGTCACCGTGGCCAGGCCCATTTCGACGTAGGGCTTGAGCAACTCCAACTCGGCCTTGAAGTAGTCTTGCACCTTGATCAGGTGCGCCAACTCGACCGACTCGAACTCCAGCCGCCCCTGGCACATGATGGCCATGATGACTGCACGGCGCAACAAATCGTCACGGGTGAGTGCCAAGCCGCGCACGATGGGGAAATGGCCTTGCCGAATCGCGTCGTAGTACTCGGGCAAGGTTTTGGCATTCTGGCTGTAGGTGGCGCCCATGCGCCCGATGGACGAAACACCCAGCCCGATCAAGTCGCAGTCGGGTTGGGTGCTGTAACCCTGAAAATTGCGGTGCAGACGCCCCTGGCGCTTGGCTGCGGCCAGCGAATCACCTGACAGTGCGAAATGGTCCATGCCGATATAGGCATAGCCGTGGCTCAGGAAACCCGCGATGGCCCCTGACAACATGGCAATCCGGTGTTCGGGCGGCGGCAATTGGGCGGCATCAATGCGACGCTGTGGTTTGAACCGCTGTGGCAAATGCGCATAGGAGTACAGGGCGATCCGGTCGGGGCGCAATTCGCTGACCTGCGCAATGGTGCGCGCGAACGATTCGGGCGTTTGTTGGGGCAGACCATAGATCAGGTCGGCATTGATGGACTCGTAGCCCTGTTCTCTGGCCGCCTGCATCAAATCGCGCACGCTCTCGTAAGACTGGACTCGGTGCACCGCCTTCTGCACATCCGGGTCAAAGTCTTGAACGCCGAAGCTGATCCGGTTGAACCCGATGCTGCGCAGATGAGCCAAACGGGCAGGAGAGGCCGTGCGAGGATCGACCTCGATCGAGACTTCCGCACCCGAAGTCAACTTGAACGCCCCTTGCAGGGCGCGCATCAGGCGGGTCAGCTCCTCATCGGTGAGGAAGGTGGGTGAGCCGCCGCCGAAGTGCAACTGCGAAACGGCCTGCTGGGAGCCAAGAACAGCACGGTGCAACTCGATCTCAGCCTCCAGCACGTCCAAGTACTCGCTTGAGCGCTCGTGGTGTTTGGTGATGACCTTGTTGCAGGCGCAGTAGTAACAGACCGACTCACAAAATGGGATATGTACGTACAGAGACAACGCCTGCGGGCCGCCGACCTGAGCGCCCTGCGCACGCTGCTGGAGGGCCCCGATGTAGTCTTGCTCGGAGAATGCCTCCACAAAGCGGTCAGCCGTGGGGTAGGAGGTGTAGCGCGGCCCGGGAACGTCAAATCGACGCAGCATGTCCACGGGGAGTTGGACTTCGGGAGCGGAGGTGGTGATTGCCATGGTGCGATGGTGCCAAAGCTCGCCCTTGCAGACTTGATATGCCTCAAGATAGAGTCAGCGTCAGTAAAGAAGAGCGCCCCGAACATTGAGGATGGATATGTTTCAATCCTGCGACGCTCCAAGCAATGGCCCGCCAACCGGGGGCATGTCCCGAAGGATAATGAGTGCCATGACCGAATCGCTGCACGTCAAGCCCGACACCTTCAAGGTCGCCTGCTCCAGTTGCAACTTGCGCGAGCTGTGTTTGCCTGTTGGGTTGGCTCGCCCGGATCTGGAAAGGCTGGATTCCCTTGTCGCCACACGTCGCAGCGTGTCTCGCGGAGACACCTTGTTTCGATCTGGCGACGCATTCCAATCCCTTTACGCCGTGCGCACGGGTTTCTTCAAGACCTGTGTTTCGTCAGAGGACGGGCGCGACCAGGTGACTGGATTCCAAATGGCCGGCGAGTTGCTGGGTTTGGACGGTATCAGCAATGACCGCCATTCCTGCGATGCAGTTGCCTTGGAAGACTCACAGGTCTGCGTCATCCCTTACAGCCAGCTTGAAGACCTGTCTCGGGAGTTCACCGACTTGCAGCACCAGTTCCACAAGATCATGAGCCGCGAGATTGTGCGTGACCATGGCGTCATGTTGCTGCTCGGCAGCATGCGTGCCGAGGAGCGTCTTGCGGCATTTTTGTTGAACCTCACCCAGCGCCTTCAGGCGCGCGGCTTCTCTGCCTCATCGCTGATCTTGCGGATGACGCGGGAAGAGATCGGCAGCTACCTTGGCCTGAAATTGGAGACGGTCAGCCGCACCTTCTCCAAATTCCAGGAAGACGGCCTGCTGGAGGTGAAACAGCGCCAGATCCGCATCGTGGATCAGGCCGGTTTGCAGCTAATGGTGAACGGCGCAGCCTGCTAATTCACTTGGCGCCTGCAATTGAAAAGGGCTGCCGATAGGCAGCCCTTTTCAATTCGGAACGGGTCAAGGCTTCGCGGTTGCCGCATGGTTGCGGGCCTGCACTGCCGGCGTCATGGACTCCGCCGCCCCCTTCGCTGTGGCAGAAGTGTCCGGCACCTCCTCGCGCATCAGCACCGGATCCTGACCGCGCATGGCGATGTAACCCGTTACGAGACTGGCAACCACAACCGTCGCCGGGCCTCCGATGACCAGCCAAAGCATGCGATGTGTCCACCAAGGTGCCGGCTTCGGCAGTTCGGCCGAGCTCGCTGAACTATGTGGTGTGTTGGCGAATGTCATGAGGAGCGCTTTCTGCCCGAATTCAACGCGGGACTAGGAAGGTTGATTTCTCGCTGAGTTTGACTGCAGGCGACGCATCCGAGGCCATTCGTTCAATCTCAAAGTGGATCACATGTGCCCCCGCGCCTGCCTGCTGTGCCACCTCAAAGGGTACCTGAACTGCCAAGGTCACCCAGTGCGCCTCGGCGGGGCCTACTTGCACCTCCGAGGGGTTGGCAATCAGGATGGATGGCAAGCCGTTCACTTGGATCTTGTAGCGCTGTGGCTTTTCGGCGGAGTTCATCACCTGCAAGCGATAGACGTTTTCGACCCGGCCATCTTCCACGATGCGTGCCAGCGATGCGCGGTCACGCACCACGTCCACCCGAAAAGGATCCCGCAGCGCAATGCTGAGCGAAAATGCTGTCACGATGAGGATCAGGATGCCCGTGTAGACCAACACACGCGGACGCAAGATGCGTCGGATCATCTCGCTGCGATCAAGGTGTTTGGCCAAGCCGTTCTGGGTGGCATATCGGACCAAGCCTCTGTCATATCCCATCTTGTCCATGATGCCGTCGCAGACATCCACACAAGCTGCGCAGCCGATGCATTCGTATTGCAGGCCCTTGCGAATGTCGATGCCCGTGGGGCAGACGTGCACGCACAGATTGCAGTCCACACAGGCGCCCAGACCCAGTTTGGCTGGATCCGCCTTCTTGGAGCGTGCACCACGCGGCTCGCCCCGTTCTGTGTCGTAGCTGATGATCAGCGTGTCCTTGTCGAACATCACGCTCTGGAAGCGGGCATAGGGGCACAGGTACTTGCAGAGCTGCTCGCGCATGTAGCCCGCGTTGCCGTAGGTGGCAAAGCCATAGAACAACACCCAGAACCACTCCCAGGGACCGAAGCCCAGGTTGATTGCCTCTGAGGTCAGCAAGCGTATGGGGGTGAAGTAGCCGACGAATGTGAAACCCGTCACCAACCCGAACAAGATCCAGACCGCTTGCTTGGAGCCCTTGCGCCAGACCTTGTTGAAGCTCCAGGGGCCATCATCAAGCTGCATGCGTTTGGCGCGGTCACCTTCGAGCTTGCGCTCGAACCACATGTAGATCTCGGTGTAAACCGTCTGTGGGCACGCATAGCCACACCACAGCCGCCCTGCCACGGCGGTGAACAGGAACAGGGAGTATGCCGAGATGATCAGCAGCCCTGTGAGGTAGATGAAGTCCTGGGGGTAGAGAACCAGGCCGAAGATGTAGAAGCGTCGGCTACCCAGGTCAAACAAGATGGCCTGGCGGTCGTTCCACATCAACCAGGGCAGGCCATAAAAAAGAAGCTGGGTGGCCCATACGAGCCCCCAGCGCCAGGTTGCAAACAGGCCGGTGACGGCCCGTGCGTAGATTTTCTTCTGCTTCTGGTAGAGCGATACCACCGCCGCGACACTGTCGCTGTCCTCCGGCGAGTTGATGTCGATGGAGGTGGCGGCTTGGATAGGGGTGGGGGTATCGCTCATCAAACCGATTCTGCCTTACTGCGCAGCGACCTTCGTGCTCTGGGACAAATTCCAGACGTAGGCCGTCAGCACCTTCAACTGCTCGGGCGTAAATCGTGCGCCTTGCGCAGGCATGACGTTCTGTTTGCCGCCATTGACCATGGCCAGGACGGCGTCTTCGCCCCAGCCGTGCAGCCAGATCTTGTCGGTCAGGTTGGGGGCGCCCAGAGCCGGTGTGCCTTTGCCTTCAGCACCATGGCAAGCGGCGCAGGCTGCAAACTTGGGCTTACCCAGCTGAGCGGCCACGGAGTTGTGCGGGCTGCCAGACAGACTCAACACATAGTTGGCAACGGCGCGCACATCCTCGGCCGTTCCCACGGCAGCGGCCATCGGGGGCATCACGCCTGTACGGCCTTCTGCGATGGTCTTCTGAATGTACTCCGGGCTGCCGTCGCCGCCCATCCAGTCGGTGTCGGCCAGGTTCGGAAAGCCCTTGCTACCACGCGCATCAGCACCATGGCACTGGGCACAATTGTTGACGAACAAGCGCTCGCCAATGGCCATGGCTTGCGGGTTCTTGGCCAGTTCCTGAGCGGGAAGCTCCTTGAACGCAGCGTACACCGGTGCCATGGTCTCGGCCGCCTTGGCTTGTTCCGTCTGCCACTGACCGGTGGCAGACCATTTCAGCGTGCCCTCGTTCGAGCCCAGGCCTGGGTACATGGCGAGATAGATTGCCGCAAAGATCACCGTCAGGACGAACAAACCCATCCACCAGCGCGGCAGCGGGTTGTTCATCTCCTTCAGGTCCTCGTCCCAAATGTGGCCCGTGCTGTTGTCATTGGCCATCACCTGCCTCTTGCTGGCAATCACCAACAACACAAGGCAGAAAATCAGTCCAGCGATCGTGATGCCCGCGACATACAACGACCATCCGCTGTTGAAAAAATCACTCATTGTTTGCTCCAGTGGTTCGGGAGCGGCCGCAGCCGCTCCGTACACATCATTTCCGGGGGGAAGTCGTGGATTCGACCTGATCGTCGTCCAGGAACGGCAACTGCGCGGCTTCGTCAAAGCCACGCTTTTGACGTCTGTTCCAGGTCCAGACTATCAAACCAATGAACATGGCCAGCGACACCAGGGTGATGACGCTGCGCAAGACGTTGATATCCATTTCCATGACTTGCTCCTGACCGGTCACTTGCGGGCGGTGCCCAGGACCTGCAGGTAGGCGATGACGGCTTCAATTTCCGCCTTGCCCTTGACTTCTTCGCCAGCCTTGGCGATTTCGTCATCGGTATAGGGCACACCCACCATACGTAACGCCTTCATCTTGGGCGCCATGTCGGCCGGGTTCACCTGTGCACTTGTGAGCCAGGGGTAAGCAGGCATGTTCGACTCGGGCACCACATCACGCGGGTTGTTCAGGTGAACACGGTGCCATTCGTCGCTGTAGCGGCCACCCACACGGTGCAGGTCGGGGCCAGTGCGCTTACTGCCCCACTGGAACGGATGGTCATAGACGAATTCGCCGGCCACTGAATAGGGGCCGTAGCGGAGCGTCTCGGCACGGAACGGACGCACCATCTGCGAGTGGCAGTTGTAGCAGCCCTCACGAATGTAGACGTCGCGTCCGGCCAGTTGCAGCGCGGTGTAGGGCTTGAGGCCTTCCACAGGTTGGGTGGTGGACTTCTGGAAGAAGAGCGGCACGATCTCGACCAAGCCGCCAAAGGCGACTGTGATCAGGATCAGCACGATCATCAGGAAGTTGCTGGTCTCGATCTTCTCGTGACCGGTGGGCGTGTGATTGCTAGCCATGTTGATTTTCTCCTTCTCGGCTGTTCAGGCGTGGGCAGCCACGGCCGGAATCGGCGTGGTGACAGCGCGGCCATTGAGCATGGTCATGACCATGTTCCAGCCCATGATGAGCATGCCCGTCAGATAAAGCACACCGCCCAGGACACGGATCACGTAGAAGGGATAGGTTGCCTTCACGCTTTCAACGAAGCTGTAGACCAAGGTGCCGTCCGGGTTCACCGCACGCCACATCAGACCTTGCATCACGCCGGCAATCCACATGGCGGCGATGTAGAGCACGATGCCGATGGTGGCGATCCAGAAGTGCAGTTCAATGGCGCGGGTGCTGTGCATGGCCTTGCGACCAAACATGCGCGGGAGCAGGTGATACAGCGCACCGATCGACACCATGCCCACCCAACCCAGGGCGCCAGAGTGCACATGGCCGACGGTCCAGTCGGTGTAGTGCGACAAGGCATTGACGGTCTTGATGGACATCATCGGGCCTTCAAAGGTCGACATGCCATAGAACGACAGGGACACGATCAGGAACTTCAGGATCGGGTCGTCGCGCAGCTTGTGCCAGGCACCCGACAGGGTCATGATGCCGTTGATCATGCCGCCCCAGCTCGGTGCCAGCAGCACCAGCGAGAACACCATGCCCACCGACTGCGCCCAATCGGGCAGCGCGGTGTAGTGCAGGTGGTGGGGGCCAGCCCACATGTAGGTGAAGATCAGGGCCCAGAAGTGCACGATCGACAAACGATACGAGTAGACCGGGCGCTCGGCTTGCTTGGGGATGTAGTAATACATGATGCCCAGGAAGCCAGCGGTCAGGAAGAAGCCTACCGCGTTGTGGCCGTACCACCATTGCACCATTGCATCTTGCACGCCGGCGTAGGCGGAGTAGCTCTTGGTCAGGCTGACCGGAACCTCAGCGCTGTTGACGATGTGCAGCAGGGCCACTGCGATGATGAAGGCGCCAAAGAACCAGTTTGCCACGTAAATGTGGCGAACCTTGCGAATGCCGACCGTACCGAAGAACACCACAGCGTAGGCAACCCACACCACGGCAATGGCCAGGTCAATGGGCCACTCAAGTTCGGCGTACTCCTTGCCGGTGGTGAAACCCAGAGGCAAGGTGACAACCGCCGAAACGATGATCAGGTTCCAGCCGATGAACGTGAACCAAGCCAGCTTGGGCAGGAACAAGGCCGTTTGGCAGGTGCGCTGCACCACGTGGTAGCTGGTGGCGAACAGCACACAGCCGCCGAAGGCGAAGATCACCGCATTGGTGTGCAACGGACGAAGTCGACCGTAGGTGATGTACGGGATACCGAAGTTCAGCTCTGGCCAGGCAAGCTGGGAGGCGATGATCACGCCCACCAACATGCCCACGATGCCGTACACCACGGCAGCGACGGAGAACCATCGCACCACGGAGTCGGTGTAAACCGGCTGAGCCGGCACGGAACTAGTTGCCATCAAAGGCCTCCTTCTATTTGGGAACGCACTAAACCCTAACCGCCGAATTGTTTTTGAACAGACTGACTAGACGCTTGATCGGTATCAATCGTCGTCGCCTCCTGTTGCAAGATACGCTCACCCTCGCGCTCCAAATCGTCAAACTGACCACGGTGCAGCGCCCAGCCAAACACGCCGATGATGGCCAGCACCAGAACGGCTGACAGTGGAATGAGCAGGTAAAGGATGTCCATGATGCGGCTCAGCGAGCCAATCGCAATGAATTGCCCACCACCAGCAGTGAGCTGAACGCCATGCCCAGGCCCGCCGCCCACGGAGGCAGGTATCCCATCAGAGCCAGCGGGATGCAGGCCGCGTTATAGACCGCAGCCCAAAGCAGATTCTGCCGGATGACCCGCATGGTCTTGACCGCCAGTCGCCTGGCCACCACAAGTTCGCCCAAACGGCTGGACACGATCACTGCGTCGGCGTGTACGCGCGCCACCAAAGCGCCCTGACCCATCGCAAACGACACATCGGCGCGCGCCAAGACCGGTGCGTCGTTCACACCGTCGCCCACCATGCCTACGATCTCACCTTTAGCCTGAGCCTGAGCCAAGGCATTGAGCTTGTCTTCCGGCATGGCGGCACCCATGACACGGGCTATGCCTAGCCGATGCGCCAGCGCCTTGGCGCGGGCAGGCGAATCTCCCGACAGCAACGCTAGCTCCAGTCCCTCACCCTGCAGAGCGCGGGTCGCTTCGAGGGCGTCCTCGCGCAGCCGCTCCTCAAACTCAAAACGCAAATGGATCTTCCCTGGCGAGCCAAAACATACCTCCTGGGCCTCGCCGTGGTCAGCCTCCCCACACGCTTCGGCTGCACCACCAACCCAGGCCGCAGACCCCAGACGCCACAGCTGGCCGTGCTCATCCAGCGCTTGCAAACCATGACCGGGCACCTCGGTCACATGGGTCCACGCAGCCACGCCTGCAGCCACCCTGCCCTGTGGATCGCTCGCCAAGGCCTGCGACAGCGGGTGATTGGACCAACGCGCCAGCGACAGTGCCGCCTGAACCTCGAGAGTGCCCGGCTGGCCACCACATTCGGCCCGGGTCCGCGTCCAAACCGATTGCTCGTGCGTCAGCGTGCCGGTCTTGTCTAGAAACAGTTGCGTCATGCCTGCCAGCGCTTCCAGCGCATCCAGGCGTTGCAGCATCACACCGCGGCGAGCCAGGGCACCGGTGGCTGCAACCAAGGCAGACGGGGCGGCCAGCGACAACGCGCATGGGCAGGTGACGATCAGCACCGACACAGCCACCCAGACGGCCCTAGATGGGTCGATCATCGACCACACCGCAGCAGCACCAGCAGCCAACAGCAACACCGCCCAAAGAAATGGGGCGGCCCAGGCATCGGCCCGCCTGGCCAGCGTGGGACGTTGGCTGAGGGCGTCGCGCATCATGGCCACGATGGCCTCGTAGCGCGTGTCTGCCCCCACCCGTTCGACACGCATCACCACCGGGGCGCCCAGGTTCAGGCTTCCGCCAACCACCTCGTCGCCTGGTGCGCGCTCAACCGGGTGAGACTCACCTGTCAACAACGACTCGTCAGCACGGGTCGTGCCCACTTCCAGCCGGCCATCGGCAGGAAAAGCGGCACCCAAAGCAACCCGAACCAGATCTTGGGGCCGCAAACGGCGCACGCTGACCATTTCCACGCCACCATCGACACACAGGCGTTGAGCCGTTTCAGGCATGCCTGCCAAGGACTTCTCCAAGGCCTCGGCAGCCCGGTGGCGCGCCGCCATCTCCAGGAAGCGGCCGGCCAGCAGAAAGCTGATGAACATCGTGAAGGAGTCGAAGTAGACCTCGTGTCCAAACACCCCACCAGGAGCAAAGGTGGCGCCCGAGCTGGCCACAAAGGTCACAGCCAGGCCAACCGACACCGGTACGTCCATACCAATACGCCGCGCCTGCATGCTGCGCCAGGCGTTGCGAAAAATGCTTCCTGCCGAAAACACCAACACGGGCAACGAAACCAGCCAACTGCCCCAATTCAGCAACTGCCGCAGATCCGGGGCCAGATCGCTGCCATGCGCCACATAACTGGGTGTGGCAAACATCATCACCTGCATCGCACAAAAACTGGCTACGAACAAGCGCCACAAGGCGGTGCGGCGCTCCTTGCGCCGCATTTCGCGGGCGGGCGCTGCGGCATCGGGCACCGCGTCGTAGCCCGCCCGGCGCACCGCCACCACCAGATCAGAGGCCTTGGTGAGCGCAGGGTCCCAGCGCACGCGCGCGCGCTGCCCTGCGGCATTGACCTGCGCCTCCTGCACCCCGGGCACCGTGTGCAGCGCCGCCTCTATCGTGCCGGCACAGGCCGCGCAGTACATGCCAGACAACAAAAAGGCCGATTCGGCAAGTTTGATGCCCCCTGGCGCCTCGATGAGCCGCGTGAACGCGCGCTGCTCCACCGGATCGTTCAGGACGTCCAGTTCCGACCCCAACGGCATGTTGGGGTCTGCTTCAATGGCAGTGGGATTCATCAGGCGAGGCGGGCTGTCAGCCAGGAGGGCGGGCTGCGGCGTTCGATAATCTAGCGGCAACCCGGACTATTGACATGACATTTATCAAGACCAGAACCCTCAAGACCTTGCTCGTGGGCGCTTTAACGGCTGTGGCATGGGCGGGTGGGGCTCTGGCGCAACAAGGGCCTCAGCGCTTGCCCACGATCACGCTCCATGCGGGCATGCACAACATCATTGCCGAAGTGGCTCGCACCGAAGAGCAACGCCAGATCGGTCTGATGTTCCGCCAGAAGATGGCCTTGCACGAAGGCATGCTGTTTGTGTTCGAGGAACCGGCCAAGCAATGCTTCTGGATGCGCAACACACTCATTCCGCTGGCGGCAGCCTTTGTGGACGACAGTGGCACCATCATCAACATCGAAGAGATGGCGCCGCAAACCGACATTTCCCATTGCTCGGCAAAGCCTGTGCGCTTCGTGCTTGAGATGAACCAGGGCTGGTTTGCCAAGCGCGGGCTCAAATCAGGCTTCAAGCTGACCGGCCAACCCTTCCGTTGACCCCATGCAAAAGGCCGGCAATTGCCGGCCTTGTCATTTGCGCGGCCCCTGCGGGGGCCAGCGGCTTCAAGCGAAGTTGGCTTCGGCGAACGACCAATTGACCAGCGAGGTCAGGAAGGTCTCGACAAACTTCGGACGCAGGTTGCGGTGATCGATGTAGTAGGCATGCTCCCACACGTCGATGGTCAGCAATGCCTTGTCGCCAGTGGTCAGAGGCGTGCCGGCTGCCCCCATGTTGACGATGTCCACGGTGCCGTCGGCCTTCTTCACCAGCCAGGTCCAGCCAGAGCCGAAGTTGCCCACGGCACTCTTGGCAAAGGCTTCCTTGAACGCAGCATAGGAGCCCCACTTGGCCGTGATGGCAGCGGCCAGCGCACCCTTGGGTTCACCGCCACCACTCTTACTCAGGCAACTCCAGAAAAAAGTGTGGTTCCAGATCTGGGCCGCGTTGTTGTAGATGCCACCCGAAGACTTGCGAATGATGTCCTCCAGCACAGCCTCGGCAAACTCGGTGCCCGGCACCAGGTTGTTCAGGTTGGTGACATAGGCGTTGTGGTGCTTGCCGTGATGGTACTCCAGGGTCTCACGACTCATGTGGGGGACAAGATCGTCGAGGCCGAATGGCAATGCGGGCAGGGTGTGGGTCATGCGTATTCCTTGCAGTTGTGGCCACCTTGAAAAGTGGTCGCCGGGGATGGATCGGCCGCATTGTAGGCACGCGCTCCACAACTTGCAGCCGCCGCCTCGCGGTGGCCTCCGGCCAACAAGGACACTCAGCGCACAGGTTTGCCAGGCAATTCGGACACAGTCGCCACGGCCTCGCCGTCAGCCCACACCGCCCGCAAGCGTTGCCCCATGCGCAACGCTTGGGCCGAGACGATGGCTCGGCCATCGTCAGACGCCACCCAGGCATAGCCGCGAGACAGCACGCGTTTGGGGTCCACCGCTTGCAGTCTGGCCCCCAGACGCTCTGCAGGCAGGCTTTGGCGCTCCAGCGCCAGCGCACCGGAGCGCGCAAAACGCAGCCCCACATGACGCTGCGCCTGCCTCGTCAACTGCAGCGCCTGATGCAAGGCTGCATGGTGTCTCTCGGCCAGTGCCACCCATCGTGCACCTTGCGTTGCCACCAAATGACCTGGTCGCTGCAAACGCAGGCCCCAGCTGTCCACCTGCTGCTGGGCGCTCTCCAGGCGATGCGCGACTCTGCGGCCCATCTGACTGGCACGTTGCTGAAGAGCCCTCAGCAACTCATCGCGCAGTGGCGCGACGAGTTCTGCTGCCGCCGTGGGCGTGGCGGCGCGCAAATCGGCCGCCAGATCCACCAGCGTCACATCGGTCTCGTGTCCAACGCCACAAACCACCGGCAGGCGCGACCCTGCCACCGCGCGCACAACCCGCTCGTCGTTGAAAGCCCACAGGTCTTCCAGCGAGCCGCCGCCACGGCAGACGATGATCACATCCAGCCCTGGCAGTTGGTTGGCCGCCGCCAGCGCAGCCACGATGGCTGGTGGCGCTTCCGTACCCTGAACAAGTGCAGGGCACAGCACCACCTCCACCTGCGGTGCCCGGCGTGCCAGCGCCGTGAGCACATCATGCAACGCGGCCCCGGTTGCCGACGTCACCAGGCCAATGCGTTGCACAAAGGCGGGCAGTGCGCGCTTGCGACCAGTGTCAAACAGCCCTTGCGCCTGCAATCGGTCGCGCAGTCGCAGAAACTCTTCGTACAAGTTGCCCGCGCCTACCTGCAGCATGGCCTCGGCCACCATCTGCAACTCGCCCCGGGCCTCGTACACGGCCACGCGCCCGCGCACCTCTACCTGCTGGCCGTCGCGTGGCACGAAACTCATGCCCACCGCCGCACGGCGGAACATGGCGCAGCGCAAAGCAGCACCGGCGCCACTGGCATCCTTGAGCGTGAAGTAGCAGTGGCCACTGGCCGCCCGTGTGAAACCCGAGAGTTCGCCCCGCACACTCACAGCCGCGAAGCGTGCCGCCAAGGCATCGGAAACGGCCAGCAGCAAACCCGCAACGGTCCACGCGGCGGGGCCACATAGCGCACTGGTGGCGCGTTCAAGACCTGTGTTCATCGCAGCCTGCTGGAACATCAATCGGTTCATCCAGGGCGCTTGTTTTTGCAGCAACCCAAGGCCAAGCCCATGGAATCGAGCTCACCGACACCTTTTGCAACGCTTATCCACAATGTTTTCCACACAGCTTGTGGATCAGTTGGCCCGCAGATTCGGTTCATAATCGCCCGTCCAATACGTCGGGCCGAAGGCCAGAGGATTCCTTGCTCTCGATCATACAAGCTGCGGGTTGGCCCATCTGGCCTTTGATCCTGTGTTCGGTGGCCGCACTGGCCCTGATCTTTGAGCGTCTCACGGCGCTGCGCCGCGCACGCGTGGCACCAGATGGTTTGGTGGACGAGGTGATTGCTGTCACGCGCCAGAGCCTGCCGTCTTCGGACATGCTTGCCAAGCTGTCAGAGAACTCCTTGCTGGGTGGCGTGCTGGCTTCCGTCCTCAAGCTCACCGCCGCTGATCCGCGCGTGCCCGAGCCCATGCTCAGGCAGGCCTTTGAAAGCGCTGGCCAGGCGGCCGCACACAAGCTGGAAAAATACCTGAATGCGCTGGCCACCATCTCCACTGTGGCGCCCCTGTTCGGCCTGCTGGGTACGGTGATCGGGATGATCGAGATCTTCGGCACCCAGACCTCCAGTGGCGGCGGCAACCCGGCCCAGTTGGCGCACGGCATTTCAGTGGCCCTCTACAACACAGCGTTTGGTCTGATCGTGGCCATTCCATCGCTGATGGCCCACCGCTTCTTTCGTGGTCGCGTGGCCGATTACCTGCACGACCTGGAGCAGGCCTCCGAGCGTGTGATGCAGCACCTGCTGCGTGCGCCCTATCGCCAATTGAGCTGAGGACGCGCGCGCCATGAATTTCCGCCGCCCATCCGGCGAGGAACCCGAGATCAACCTGATCCCGTTCATCGACGTCCTGCTGGTGGTCATCATCTTTCTGATGTTGTCCACCACCTACTCGAAGTTCACCGAGTTGCAAGTCACCTTGCCCGTGGCCGACTCTGAGGCCACGCGCGACCGCCCCGCAGAAATCGTGGTTTCTGTTGCATCGGACGGCCGCTATTCGATCGATGGCCGGCCAGTGGATGGATCCACCGTCGAGGTGCTGACCAGCGTGTTGCGCCAACTCGCGGCCGAGCGCAAAGACCCCTTCATCATCATTTCAGCCGACGCCACAGCTGCGCACCAGAGCGTCATCAACGTGCTGGACGCAGCGCGACGAGCCGGCTTGTCGAAGGTCACCTTTGCCGCACAGGGCAAAGCCGGCGCCGCAGCCGCACGCTGAATTGGCCCTGGCGCCCCAAGCCACCACCCTGCCCGGCCGTTTCTCGCGCTGGCTGCAAGCGCAGTGGTGGCAAACCAAACCCGGGCTGGCCGCCCAACTGCTTGTGCCCCTGACCTGGGCTTACCTGGGTCTGGCAAGCTGGCAACGCCGTCGCCACCAGCCCACCGGGCCACGTGCAGACCTGCTCCCGGTGCCGGTCGTGGTGGTGGGCAACCTCATTGTGGGCGGGGCGGGCAAGACGCCCACCACCATCGCCTTGGTCCGCCACCTGCAGCGCCGCGGCTGGCGACCAGGCATCGTATCCAGAGGCTATGGCCGCCGTGGCTCTGAACTGGTCATGGTGACGGCCCACACGCCTGCCGTCGCCTGCGGTGATGAGCCGCTGCTGTTGCACCTGAGAACGCAAGTGCCAGTGGCGGTGGCGGCCAATCGCCTGGTTGCCGCACAGACCTTGGTGGCTGCCCATGAGGAGGTGGACATCATCGTCGCCGACGACGGCTTGCAGCATTGGCCACTGCCGCGTGATATCGAGGTGCTGGTGTTTGACGGGCGCGGCGCAGGCAACGGCTTGACCTTGCCTGCGGGCCCTCTCAGACAGCCCATGCCCTTGGCGACCACGTCCGCTCAACTGGTGGTCTACAACGCAGACCAGCCCAGCACCCCACTGGCCGGTGCGCTGGCGCACCGTGCGCTCGGGGGTGCCGTGGGCCTGGCCGATTGGTGGCGAGGCAAGCCCGCCAGCATGCGGCAGTTGGATCACCTCGCGCAGCAGTCAACCCACGCCGACCTGGTTGCGGCGGCCGGCATGGCCGATCCTGAGCGATTCTTCACCATGGTGGAGCAGGCGGGCTGCCGCATCCGGCGCTGGCCTTTGCCTGACCACGCCGATCTCACAACGCCGCCCTGGCCCGCCGCAACGGCTGATGTGCTGGTCACCGAAAAAGATGCCGTGAAGCTGCGGCCCGAGGTCATGGGCACCACCCGCGTCTGGGTCGTGACGCTAGACTTCCAACTGCCCCCCGAATTCACCGCAGCGCTGGACCAGTTGCTGCCCCAACCCGGCCCCAAGATTCCATGACCACCGACCACCGCCTTCTGGAAATGCTCATCTGCCCCATCTGCAAGGGCCCACTGGTGCTGCGCAGGGACGATGTTCAACGCCCTTCGGAATTGGTCTGCGCTGCCGACCGCCTGGCGTTTCCCGTGCGCGACGGCATTCCGCTGATGCTGGAAAGCGAAGCTCGCGCCTTGCCGGCCGAGGAAGAGGTTTGAAGTTCTCGGTGCTGATCCCGGCGCGGATGGCCTCCACGCGCCTGCCCGACAAACCGCTGGCCGACATTGCAGGCCTGCCCATGGTGGTGCGCGTGGCCCAGCGCGCCTCCACAGCCGGCGCCTTTCAGGTGGTGGTGGCTGCCGACGATCTGCGCATCGTGCAGGCCTGCGAATCCCATGGCGTACGCGCCTTGCTCACTCGCCAGGATCACGCCAGCGGCAGTGACCGCTTGGCCGAGGCCTGCGAACAACTGGGCCTGGATGGGCAGGATTTGGTGGTGAACGTGCAGGGCGATGAACCCCTGATTGACCCTGCCTTGATCAGCGCCTGCGCCGAGTTGCTGGAGGCACACCCGGAATGCTCGGTGGCCACTTCGGCACACGCCATCAACGATGAAGCCGATTTTCGCAATCCGAACGTCGTCAAGGTCGTGACCGACCAGGCGCAGCGGGCACTCTACTTCAGCCGCGCACCCATCCCTTGGTGGCGCGATGGTGCCAAGGCGGGCCAAGCGGCACTGCCACCCTTCCCCGCCCTGCGGCACATCGGGCTTTATGCCTACCGTGCAGCCACCTTGCGGCGCTTCCCCAGTTTGCCACCAGCGCCGCTGGAACAGGTGGAGGCCCTGGAGCAGTTGCGCTTTCTCTGGCAGGGCGAACGCATCGCCGTGCACATCACCGCCCATGTGCCGCAGGCCGGGGTGGACACCCCCGAAGATCTGGCCCGCGTGCGGCGGCTTTTCACAGGGTAAGCACCGCTGCTTGCATACCCTCTCCGTCAGGCTCGCGCAGGGCTGTGCGTGCTATGCTGAAGTGAAGACTTTTTGCTGCAGCCAGGGCCAATTGGCGTCTGCGTTGCCGGCCGCTTTCAGTGGCCGCCCAGAATTCCATCCAACGAGGCAAACCATGCGACTCATCCTTTTGGGTGCCCCCGGCGCGGGCAAAGGCACACAAGCCACCTTCATATGCCAGAAGTACGGCATACCGCAAATCTCCACCGGCGACATGCTGCGCGCCGCCGTGAAGGCCGGCACCGAGCTGGGCCTGGCAGCCAAGAAGGTGATGGATTCGGGTGGCCTGGTCAGCGATGAAATCATCATCGGTCTGGTCAAGGAACGCATCACCCAGGCCGACTGCGCCAAGGGCTTTTTGTTCGACGGCTTCCCCCGCACCATTCCGCAGGCCGACGCCATGAAGGCCGCCGGCGTCAAGCTCGATCTCGTGCTCGAGATCGACGTGCCCGACGAAGCCATCATCGAGCGCATGAGTGGCCGGCGTGTGCATGTGGCCTCGGGTCGCACCTACCACGTCAAGTACAACCCACCCAAGGTTGCCGGCAAAGACGACGTGACCGGCGAAGACCTCATCCAGCGCAAGGACGATGAAGAAGCCACCGTGCGCACGCGCCTGCAGGTTTACCACAGCCAAACCCGCCCGCTGGTGGACTACTACAGCCAATGGTCGGCCACGGGCGATGCCAACGCACCGCGTTGCGCCAAGATCGCCGGCATGGGCACAGTGGAAGAAATCACCGCGCGCGCCCTGGCTGTGCTTGGCTAACGCCGCTCTGGCCCGAGCAGCACGCAGGCCGCCGCAAGGCGGCTTTTTTCATACGTCACGCAGGAGCTTCTCATGGACATTTCTGGCAAGGTATTCATCGTCACCGGCGGCGCATCGGGCTTGGGCGAGGGCACGGCACGCATGCTCACCACCTACGGTGGCAAAGTGGTCATCGCCGACCTGCAGGTTGAGAAAGGCGAGGCCTTGGCCCAGGAACTGGGCGGGGTCTTTGTGAAGTGCGACGTGAGCCAGGAGGCCGACGGGCAGGCGGTGGTGGCCACCGCCACTGCCCTGGGCAAGCTGATGGGCCTGGTGAACTGCGCGGGTATTGCCCCTGCATCCAAGACCGTGGGCAAGGACGGCCCCCACTCGCTGGCGCTCTACACCAAGGTCATCACCGTGAACCTGGTGGGCAGCTTCAACATGATTCGTCTGGCCGCCGAGGCCATGAGCAAGAACGAGCCCGAGAACACTGGAGAGCGCGGTGTGCTCATCAGCACCGCGAGCGTGGCCGCCTTTGATGGGCAGATCGGCCAGGCGGCTTATGCGGCCAGCAAGGGGGGGCGTGGTGGGCATGACGCTGCCCATCGCCCGCGACCTGGCCCGCAACGGTATCCGCAACATGACCATCGCCCCCGGCATCTTCGGCACGCCCATGCTGTTCTCCATGCCGCAGGAAGTGCAGGACGCACTGGCCGCCGGGGTGCCCTTCCCCAGCCGCCTCGGCAAGCCCGAGGACTACGCCAAGCTCGTACAGCAGATCATCACCAACGACATGCTCAATGGGGAGGTGATCAGGCTGGATGGGGCGATCAGGCTGGCACCGAAATGATGGCGCGTTGAAGGTTCAGGGGCCAGTTCACAGCAGGCGCTTGAGGGAGTGATGCACTCCAGGCCAGTCGCGCGACAACAATGTCATGCCCGTGTTCAAAGCCTTGCGCCAAGCCGGGCCTCGGCTCTGCGTGCTGGATGCCATCAAGACGATGGCATCAGGATCGCGCTGCACGAAGTAGTCGATCAACGCCGCAGCTTGTGCGATGTCCTTCTTCGATTTTGACTTTCCGTCGCCGGTGCGCTCTGCAGCAACAAGCAACTTGCCTACCGCGTAGGCCGCAGGGTCAGGGAGGTTGACGATGATGGCTGAGGTGCTGCCGAGCAGGGCTGCCGGTACAGGAGCCTCCAGCGCCAGTTCCATGAACCGCAGAGGCTGCAAGTGAACATTGAGGGCTGGGCAATTCACCGGCTCGTCTCCTGAGCGAGATCTGGAAGTCAGCCAGTCGAGGTCGAAATCAGGTTCGTCTGGCTTGACGTAGCGCGTACCTTCGTTGACCGGGACAAAACCCATCTTGAGGGACTCGATGGCGGAGTGTGCGTCGACCTTGATGTTGGGCGCCAGTGCTAGCGAGAGGTTGCGCCCGGCATGGGCGAAATCGAGGTCGACCGTCTGCCCAGCCTCGCTCCAGGCGACGCCCAGCACGTTCTGGTAAGCCAGAAACGCATGCGTGCCCACGAGAATGGCGCCAGCAGCGAAGACGCCGTGGTCTGCCAGGCGTGTCAGCACCCGAAAGTGCTTGGGAACGACCGAGTAGCACCCCAGCGCCGCAGCGGCATTTGACAGCTTGCGCAGATGCGCCTGCTTCGCCGTCGTTTCGTCGCTGCGCGATGCTTCGATCAATGCGCGCGTTGCTATATCGTCAGGCCCGACATACACCTGCGCCAGGCCTGTCGGCGCCTTGCGCTGGTAGTACCAATAGACCCGACCGTGCACGGTCTTGGTCGTGAAGCCACCAGGAAGGTTCGCAGGGGAGCGGTTGAGCATGGCCATCCGCGCGGCGGCCAGCAACGAGGAGTAGGCTGCCTGTGCTGCCGTACTGTAGTCGGTGAACATGCTTTATATACTACCATTTTATTCAAGGTAGTATAGAAGCCCACTCACTGGGCATTCCCCCCCGCCGATTGGGCAGGCCCGAGGCCTGCACATTGACGGTAAGGCAATATCGCATTACTCTGTGAAGCATCCATACAGAGACTGCGAGGGCACCATGACCACATTGACCGTTACCGCGCGGGGGCAAGTGACCTTCAGAAAAGAAGTGCTGCAGCACTTAGGCGTCAGGCCGGGGGAGAAGATCGAACTGGATCTGCTGCCAGACGGGCGGGGCGTGCTCAAGGCAGCTCGGCCTGCCGGAACCATTGACGGCTTCGTTGGATTGCTTGCTGGCCGGACAAAGAAAGTTGCGACCATAGAAGAAATCAATGCGGCAACCACACAGGCTTGGGCCGACAGGAAATGAGGGTCGCCGTTGATACCAACGTACTTGTTCGTGCTGTGGTGCGTGACGATGCCGCACAAGCAAGAGTTGCCACGAAAGTATTGACCGACGCAGAGCTGATCGCCGTTGCGCTGCCTTGCCTCTGCGAGTTGGTGTGGGTACTGCTCAGGGTTTATGCCTTTCAAGCCGAAGACGCAGCCGCTGCGATCCGCGCACTGATGGCCACCGGCAATGTGGCGATGAACAGACCCGCCGTAGAGGCAGGCCTGCTGGTGCTGGAAGCTGGTGGGGATTTTGCCGATGGTGTCATTGCTTACGAAGGCGCATGGCTGGGCGGGGACACCTTCGTTTCCTTCGACAAAAGGGCCATTGCGCTGCTCAAGGCCCAAGGTCAATCCACGCGCCTCTTGTAGTTCTCGCGCAAGTTGGCAGGGCGACTGAAGGTCGCCCACCGTCGTCAAGCAGGGGTTTCCATGGACATTTCAGGCAAGGTATTCATCGTCACCGGCGGCGCATCGGGCTTGGGCGAAGGCACGGCACGCATGCTCACCACCTATGGTGGCAAAGTGGTCATCGCCGACCTGCAGGTTGAGAAAGGCGAGGCCTTGGCCCGGGAACTGGGCGGGGTCTTTGTGAAGTGCGACGTGAGCCAGGAGGCCGACGGGCAGGCTGTGGTGGCCACCGCCACCGCCCTGGGCAAGCTCATGGGCCTGGTGAACTGTGCGGGCATTGCCCCTGCATCCAAGACCGTTGGGAAGGACGGTGCCCATTCACTGGCCGCCTACACCAAGGTCATCACGGTGAACCTGGTGGGCAGCTTCAACATGATCCGTCTGGCCTCCGAGGCCATGTGCAAGAACGAACCCGAGGCCACCGGTGAACGCGGCGTGCTCATCAGCACCGCCAGCGTGGCGGCCTTTGACGGCCAGATCGGCCAGGCCGCCTACGCCGCCAGCAAGGGCGGCGTGGTGGGCATGACCCTTCCCATCGCCCGCGACCTGGCCCGCAACGGCATCCGCAACATGACCATTGCCCCGGGTATCTTTGGCACGCCCATGCTGTTCGCCATGCCGCAAGAGGTGCAGGATGCCTTGGCCGCAGGGGTGCCCTTCCCCAGCCGCCTGGGCAAGCCCGAGGACTACGCCAAGCTCGTGCAGCAGATCATCACCAACGACATGCTCAACGGTGAAGTGATACGGCTGGATGGGGCAATTCGCTTGGCTCCGCGCTGACCGCAGTCAGACATGAGCGCATTGGCTGCTTGGGGGCGCCTGTGGCAAGCCGGTGCAGCAGATTCGTTTGGCGCCACTGGCAAGTCACCCGCAACGCAAACGCCGCTAGCCGGCCTTTGGTTACGCGAGTTTGCGGCACTTCCAGCGCATGCGCGGGTGCTGGACATCGCCACAGGCGCGGGGGTTCTACCACGGCTGCTGCTTCACGCGTGCAAGCACGCGACCGTTGAATGCGATGCGGTGGATGCGGCCGAACTGCCTCAGGCACAGCTTCAACAGACCCACAGGCCGGGCCAACCGCAGCTCCGGTTTCACCAGCGCGTGTTTGCCGAAAGCCTGCCGTTCGTTGACAGCAGCTTTGACCTTGTCACCAGCCAGTTCGGCATCGAGTACGCGAGATTGCCATTGGCACTGGCGCAAGCCTGCCGCGTGCTCAAACCTGGCGGCCACCTGTGCCTGGTGATGCACCACTCAGACGGCCGACCGGCCGCGTTGGCGCGCGAGGAACTGCTGCATTCCCAATGGCTGTTTCAAGCATCGGACTGGCCAAACGCGGCACGCGAGATGCTGCTGCCCTTGAGCTTGATCCGATCACCGGTCGATCAGTTGCGGCTCCAAACAGACCCTCATCTGATTGGCATTAGGCAGCGCTACGACCAAGCCCTGGCGACACTGCAAGGCAGAGCGGCTGCCTCGGCTGCACCAGATCTTCTGCACGAAATACAGGCTTGGGCGATACAGGTTTTCCAGACAGCGGCTCAGCACGGCCAGACTGAAGGCCTCGCGGCCTGGCAGCGTTTGATGGCGCTTGTGGCCGATGGCGCGGTGCGTGTGCAAGATTTGCTGGATCATGTACTGGACGCCGCGCACATTGAGGGCATGAGGCGGCAACTGGTCAGCGACGGATTTGACGTTGAAGTGCATGAAGCCCAGGAACAAGGGCACTGCATGGGGTGGCAGGTCTCGGCCCGACGCTCCGAATGAGCGCTTGCTCTCTTCTATAGTCTCGCCATTCAATTAAGGGAAGGCGTTGTCCATGTCACTTCGACTTATTCTGGGCAGCTTGATGGCGCTTGCCATTGGGCTGATTGCGTCGCAGGGACGGGCGCAGGCCGCACAAACACCCGTCAGCCACTTCTTCAAGAAACCCAAGTTGGGGACACCACTGTTGTCGCCGGATGGCAAGCACATTGCTGTCACCGCTCCCTCTACAGCAGGCGATGGCCGCATGACATTGGCTGTGGCAAACGTGGAAGCACCACAGAAGCTGACGGTAGTGGCGCACTTTGACCGCGCAGACATTGCGGCTCCGGCATGGGTGAACAGCAAACGCCTGATCTTCTCCACTGTCGACTACCAGGCTGAAGTGGGCAACCAGGTGGGCGGGGGACTGTATGCAGTGGACATCGACAGTCAGAACTTCGTTTGGCTAGTAGAGCGGCGCTCTGGCGAACAAAACGACAATGCCATCACCAAGCGACCTCTGCGCGGCAACCATGTGTTGTTTAAGACCTTGCCGGGCGACGGCGATGATGTGCTTCTGCTGCGCTACAACGAACGTGAGAGTCAAGAAGAAGCCATCAGCACGACACTGGTGCGCCTCAACACCCGCAGCAAATCGAGAACAGATTTGGGTGGGAGCAAAGTGCCAGAGGGTGCAACCGATTGGGTGATGTCCCGTGGTTCGGATCCCCAACCCGTGGCAGTGCTGAGTATCGTCAAGGAGCGTACCCGCATGCACGTAGCCGACCGGGAAGGCGGCTGGACTTCGGTTGCTGAGTACAACACGTTCACTGGCGGCGCCGACTACATCCGGCCCGCCTGGGCAGACAGCAAAGGCCAGTTGTATGTCTTTGCCACCCAGAACAACGCCGAGAAGACCGATGCGCTGTATAGGTTTGATTCAGCCACACGCAAACCTGAGGCTAGCCCCTTGCTGAGCCTCAAAGGCTACGACCTGGACGAGAAGGGTGCGTTCTTCGACCGCGAAACCGAGGAACTTCTCGGCGTGGTCAACGTGACCGACGCTACCGGCGTCGTTTGGTTCAACGCCCAGATGAAGGTGGTGCAGGCCCAGGTGGACAAACTGCTGCCAGGCACCAACAACCTGTTGGGCTGTTCGCGCTGCGTCAATGGCCGCCATGTCGTGGTGACTGCCTATTCAGATCGTCAAAGCGCGGTCCACTTCTTGTTTGACCTGCAGACTCAAAAGTTGGAATTGATTGGCGCCTCACGCCCCTGGCTGGACGCAGCGCAGATGGCCGAGCGCGATTTCACCCGGTTCACCGCCCGTGACGGCACCAGCGTGCCCGTTCACGTCACCAAGCCCAAGGGCAAGGGCCCCTGGCCGGCTGTGGTGCTGGTGCACGGCGGGCCGTTTGTGCGAGGCGGTGAATGGGAATGGGAACCAGACGGGCAGTTTCTTGCGTCGCGCGGCTATGCGGTGATCGAGCCCGAGTACCGGGGTAGTACAGGCTTCGGCATGACTCATTTCATGGCAGGCTGGAAGCAATGGGGTCTGGCCATGCAGGACGACGTGACTGACGCCACGCACTGGGCCATCAAGCAAAAGTTGGCCGACCCTCAACGCATCGCCATTGCTGGTGCCAGCTATGGCGGCTACGCGACCATGATGGGTCTGGTGAAAGAGCCCAACCTATACCGTGCCGGCATCAATTGGGTGGGTGTCACCGACATCAACCTGATGTACGACGTAGGCTGGAGCGACTTTGATGGCAGCGACTGGAGCCGTTACGGCATGCCCAGGCTGGTGGGTGATCAAGTCAAGGACGCGGAGCAACTCGAAGAAACTTCGCCCCTGAAACAGGCCGCCAGAATTACCAAGCCTGTGCTGATGGCCTACGGTGGTGAGGATTACCGTGTGCCCCTGCCCCACGGCACCAAAATGCGCGACGCGCTGAGAGCGGCCGGCAAGGTCGAGGTGGAGTGGGTGGTTTACCCGGAAGAAGGCCACGGCTGGATGCTGGAAGCCAACAACGTTGACTTCTGGACCCGGGTTGAAAAATTCCTGGCCAAGAACCTGCAGTAGCGCTCAGCCCCGGCTTTCAAACTCAGAGATGCACTCCACCAGGCTGGTCACGGCCAGCTTTTCTGCCGCCGTGAGGTGCGGGTTCCAGCAGTCCATCAGCAGGATCACGCGAGATTCGTCAGACCTGTTCCAGGCTTCATGCTGGAAGGTGTCGTCAAACATCATCAATCGCCCTTCCTGCCAAGAGTGCTCACCGCCGTCGATGACATTGAGCGCGCAGTCGCGAGGTATCTTCAGCGGCAGGTGCATCACCAAACGGGTGTTGGTCACACCGTAGTGAGCCTTGATGTGCGAGCCGGGCGCCAGCACCGAAAAGCAGATCTCGGGCGCTTGGTCGCGGATGCGACACAGGTCGATGCTCTCCAGCGCCGCACTCGTCTTGGGGCAGCGCTCGTGGTGGGTGGCAAAGCATTGGCCGTGGCGATAGAAAAAGAACGCATCCCATGAAGGCTTGGGGCCCTGCCCGCCTACGTATTCGTTCACCTTGGCGTCAGGGCCGAAGCTGAGAAAGCTCTCGAAGTTCTGCTCGTCTCCCAACAGGTCCAGCGCCTCGGCACGGATGTCTGGGTAGGCCTCGTGCAAGACGGTGCTCCAGGGGTGCAGGGCAGGGTCGTGGTAGGGCTGCTCGGGCAGCCCGGGGAAGAACAGAAACTTGGGACGCTGGCGAGCGTCCCTGGGGGCATCGTTGCTGAGCCGCAGATAGCTGCCCAATGCCCTGTCCACCCGCTTGAGCTCATCTGCCCCCACTTGGTCACGCACCAGCGCCAATGACTGTTCGAACAAAGCTCGACGCCCCGACTGCAAGGCATCCATGGCGGCCAGCACCATGGGCAGCAAAGCCCTCGGCGTCGAGCGCTCATCCAGCCAACGGCCGTGCGATTGGGCCCGGTCAATGGCCTGGAACCACGCCTTTAGGGCGCACTGCTGCTGCCCGAGCTGTTGGCGCACGTGCCCCAGCAACAACCAGCAGTCTGGCGAGTTGGGTGTCAGGGCCAGAGCCGCCGCCAGCGCCTGTGCGGCACCCTCCAGATCCGACTGGTTGAAGCGCAGCATGGCCACGTCGAATGCCACGGCAGCGTCGCTCGGGTTCAGCGCCAGGGCCTGCACCAGGCGGATACCAGCCGTGGCCAAGTCGGCCCGCAGAGCCGCCAACCTGGCTGCCATCTTGAAGGGCTCTGGCCGCTTCGGATAGGCCAGCAAAAGTTGCTCGCACTTCGGCCGCGCAGCCGCCACGGCTCCCGCATCCATCAATTGCCTCAGTTCGGCAAGGCGCTGCTCAAGTTCGGCATCGGTGCTCATGTGCGTACTCGGTCAACCATGAAGAAAGGGGGCCGAAGCCCCCTTTTGGATCTCACAACACGCAGGCGTAGCCTGGCTCAGAACTTCTGTTCGAAGCGCACATAGGCCTGGCGGCCGTAGGCGTCGTAGAGGTAGTAGTTGAAAGCCTTCTGGTCGTAGGGTGAGCCCACCAGTTCGGGGAACTTCTCGAACAGGTTGACAACACCCACGGTCAGCTTCATGCCCTTGACCGGCGGCTTCCAGTTCAGCTGCAAATCGTGGGTGGTGTACGGGCCGGTGTAGTTGCCGTCATCCTGGCTGCCGTTCTTGTCGATGAAGTTGACGTTCCAGGTCACGTCAAACGCATTCAGGTTCCAGTTGTTCGACAAGGTGGCGCGCATCTTCGGCTCGCCGAAGGTGCCATTGAAGTCGGTACCGTTCGACTTGGCTTCCAGGCGTTGAGCAATGTTCAACTCATGGCGGAACTTGCCGAAGCCGCCCAACTTGTGCTGGAACAGCACGTTCAGGTCAATGCCGCTGTACTGCACCAAGCCTTCGTTGGCCGTCCCACTGACGACCTGCAGAATGGCACCCGAGGCAGGGTCACGCTTGATCGACAAGCCCGCCGGGATGGCCAAATTGCTGTCGCCGTTATCACGGTCAACAATCTCCTGGGCTGTGATGGACGAGATCACATTGTTGATCTGGGTATTCCAGTAGTCAGCCTTGATGCTGAACTCCGGCGTGATGTCCCATACACCACCAAACGACCATTGCTTGGATTTTTCCGACTTGAGCCCAGGATTGGAGATGTGCAGGCCGTTGATCTGGAACTCTTCGCTGGTGCACTCCGCCGGCGTGAAGCCCCCGTCCGCCGCGCAATGGCGTGGATCCACCACGGTGTCAGCGCTGTAGGCGGGCTTCCCGTTCAGCTCAGGCAGGCTGGGGGCGCGGAAACCACGACCCACCGACGCGCGCAGGGTGATCTCCTTGCTGGGCCGATACCGCAGCGAAGCCTTGGGCGAGAAATCGCCACCGTAGTCAGAATACTGCTCCTGGCGGCCAGCCACCGTGGCTTCCAACTGCTTGGAGATGGGGAACAGCATCTCGGCTGTCACTGCGTCCACCTTGCGACTGCCCGCTGCCGAACTGCCCGAGCTGCCCAGAACTTCACCGGCTTCGCTCAGAGAGTCGTAGATGTCTGCGTAGTTCTCGGTGCGGGTTTCAGCGCCCAGGTACAACGTAGCCATGCCGCCATCCATCTTGAACAAGCCCTTGCTAGCGCTGGCGTACACCTCATTGCTGGTAAAAATGCTGTCGCGACCCGTGGTGTGGGTGATCGACTTCAGGACGGTGTCGCTGTTCAGGAAGGGGTTGTCAACGTTGTAGGTACCGTTGTTAATGGCCGTGGTGGCCAGACCCTTCACAATGAAGCCGCGACCGGTTTCAACAATCTTGGAGATCGTCCGGCGAGCGCCGACGTCAACGTCAAATCCTGCGACCGAACCCTGGAGCCCCAACGAAACGTCGTACAGGTTGCCATCGGTGCTGGTGTCGCGGTTGCCTGCAGCAGCAAAGCGGTGCGCAAGGTAATAGGGGTTGCCGGGTGTCCAAGTGCCGCCTGTTGCGACTGTTTTGGTGTGAGCGAGGTCGAACGCGCTTCCTGGGGTAATCAGGATGGAGTCAGGCACCGGCGCGTAGCGGCCAAAGCTGGTGTTGCGCGTCACCGAAGCGTTCAGGTAGGTCGACCAGTCGTTGTTCAGTTTGAGCTCGCCACGGGCAAACAGCGAATCGGCAGAGGTAGCCGCTTCGTCAGCCGCTACCAGGTTGAAGTCGTAGCGGCAGCGGCCCGTGCTGGCCTGCACAAAGAAGCCCTTCTCGGCGAAATCGCAACTACCCGCATTGCCCAGGAAAGAGGTACCGCTGGGCGCGAACAGGTAGCCGCCTTCACCGTCAGGGAATGCGTTGTACATGGCATTCGAGTAGCTAGACGCACCTTGCTCGTAACCCCAAGGTGCATTCCTGACGAAGGTGATGTCGCGCTTGGTGTGCGACACGCCAGCCACAACGCGGCCCTTCTCATTGTTGAAACCCATCAGCACCGAGGCTTCGTCGCGATCACCGCCCACGACTGACGGACTGGTCACGCCGTACATGATGTGCACGCCTTCGAAATCCTTGCGCATGATGACGTTCACCACGCCGCCGATGGCGTCAGAGCCGTAAATGGCCGAAGCACCGTCGGTGAGGATTTCGATGCGCTCCACAGCGGCCATCGGGATGGAGTTCATGTCGGCAGAGTCGCCGACGTTGGGCGCCTTGGCGACACGGCGGCCGTCAATCAGGACGAGGGTGCGGTTGCTGCCCAGGCCGCGCAGGTTCACGCCCGCAAAGGATTGTGCGGATGAGCCGGATTGGGGCCGGAACTGACCCGAAGTAGAGAACGTGGTGTTGCGAACCAGCTCGGCCACGGTCACCGCACCGCTGGCTTCCAACTCGGCACGGCTGATGACGGTGACAGGCAACGCACCTTCAGAGTCGGCGCGCTTGATGCGCGAACCGGTGACCTCAACACGCTCGGTCTGTTGGGCTTGGGCGGGGAGACCCGCAAGCAAGAGGCCACTGCCGATGGCGAGCAAAACGCCGGCGGAAATTTTCGTTCTCTGGAACATGGACATCACTCCTGATGACGAGGAAGGTTAAAAGATGGACCCAATCCCATAGCAAGCTGTGTACCGACCTTGTGAAGCGGCCACCAACCTGCTTGGACTGATGTGTTTTTGATTGTGAGTCAACGTTGCTGCAGCCCCGCTTGATGTAAACCCTTCATGACCCTTGCAGGGTCAAAACTGTTGCGTTCTAGCAGCGGCTTGGCATCAACTCGGGGTCAACAATCTAGGGACTGACTCGATCAATCGTCTTGTATAGGCATCTTGCGGCTGGTTCAGCACCGACTCGCAAGCGCCCTGCTCCACGATCTTGCCGGCTCGCATCACCGCCACGTGGTCGGCGATGTACTCCACCACGCCGATGTTGTGGGTGATGAAGAGGTAGGCGATGCCCAGCTCGGCTTGCAGGTCGCGCAGCAGGTTGAGGATTTGCGCTTGCACCGAGACGTCCAGCGCCGAGGTGGGCTCGTCGCAAACGATGAGTTGTGGTCGCACGGCCAGGGCGCGGGCGATGGCGATGCGCTGGCGCTGGCCACCCGAAAACTCATGCGGATAGCGCGCCAGCGCGTCCTTGCGCAGGCCCACCTGGTCGGCCAGCTGCTCCAAGCGATGGCGGCGGGCGGCGGCGTCCATGTCGGGCTGCAAGGCCAGCAACCCTTCTTCGAGGATGTCGAAGACGCGCATGCGCGGGTTCAATGAGGCAAATGGGTCCTGGAAGATGATCTGGATGTCGCGGCGCGCGGCTTGCAGGTCTGGCCCGCTCAGGTCGAACAGGTTTTTGCCGCCCAGCTCAGCCCGGCCGTCGATGACAGCGATGTCGCGCAGCAGTTGCACGATGGCCTTGCCGCTGGTGGTCTTGCCGCAGCCCGATTCGCCCACCAGGGCAAGGGTTTGGCCATGGCGCACCTGGAAAGACACTTGGTCGACGGCATCAAAGTAGCCGTGAGGACGTTGCAGCAGACCCTTGCGTATCGGAAAGCGCACCCGCAGCGATTGCACATCCAGCAGCAGCGTGCCTCGGGCAGCGTTGGTGGCGTCACTGGCGCTCGCAACCACCGGCTTGTGCAGTTGAGGCTCCGGCGGCAGTTGCGCGGTATTGATCCGTCCTGGTGCATACAGCAAGCAGCGCACCTCACGCGTGCCCCCATGCGCCCACAACTCGGGCAGGGTACTGGCGCAATCGGCCATGGCGCGCTCGCAACGCGGCGCAAAACGGCAGCCTGTGAAGGCTTGCGAGAGCGGCGGCACGGTGCCCGCGATGGCCGACAGGCTCTGGCCACGCCGCGTGGCATCAGGCAAGGCGCGCAGCAGCGCCTGGGCATAGGGGTGTTTGGGCGCGGCAAAAAATTCAGCGGCCGGTGCCACCTCGATGATCTGGCCGGCGTACATCAGCGCCACGCGATGCGCCATGCCCGACACCACGGCCAGGTCGTGCGTGATCAGCAGCAGGCCCAGGCCGTGCTCGGCCTGCAGTTGCTTGAGCAGGTCGAGCACCTGGGCCTGGATGGTGACGTCGAGCGCGGTGGTGGGTTCGTCGGCCACCAGGTAATCGGGCTCGGCCGCCAGCGTCATGGCGATCATCACGCGCTGCTTCTGCCCGCCGCTCATGCGGAAGGGGTAGTCGTCGATGCGGCGCTCGGGCTCGGGGATGCCCACCTTGCGCAGCCAATCAATCGCCTTCAGTCGGGCCGCCTCACCGCGCAACTCGGTGTGTGTCTCGATGGCCTCGATCAGTTGCGCCCCCACCTTCATCACCGGGTTCAGGCTGGTGGAGGGCTCTTGAAAGATCATGCCGATGCGGCCGCCACGCACGGCGCGCATGCCCGATTCGGGCAAGGCCAGCACGTCCTGGCCGTCCACCAGCACGTCGCCCTGGGTGATGTAGCCGTTCTCGGGCAGCAAGCGCATCAGTGCCAGCGCCGTCATGCTTTTGCCGCAACCCGATTCGCCCACCAGGGCAAAGGTTTCGCCACGGGCCAGTGTGAGCCGCATGCCGTCGATGGCCTTGACGATGCCCGCTTCGGCATCGAGCTCAACCTTGATGTCTTTGATTTCTAGCATGTGCTTGTGCTCTTGTTTCAACCTCAGGCCGGCTTCTTCTTCAGACCGATCACGCGCGGGCGGAAGGCCCGGGCGCGGGGGTCGAACGCGTCGCGCACACCGTCTGCAAACAAATTGGCCGAGAGCACCAGCGTCACCATGAACACGAAGGCCGAGGCGAAGGGCCACCACACCACCGGTTCACGGCTCATCTCGTTGCGGGCGTAATTGATCATGCCGCCGAAGCTGTTCATCGACGGATCAACACCCACGCCCACCAGGGCCAGCACGGCTTCGTACAGGATGAGTGCCGAGAATTCGAGCACCGTGACGATGAGCATCAAGTGCGCCACATTGGGAAAGATGTGCCGCACCATGATGCGGGTGTGGCTCACGCCAAAGGCGTTGGCGGCCTGCACATACTCAAGTTCGCGCAGCTTCATGGTTTCGGCACGCAGCAGCCGGCACAGGCCAGCCCAGCCGGTCAGGCCCAGCACGGCGCAGAGCAAAAAAAGCTTCAGGTCGGCGCGCTCAACGCCGGTCTCGAACAGCTCGGGGTGCTTGTCCAAGAACACCTGCACCATCAGCACGCAGGCCGTGATGAGCAGGATGTTGGGAATGGACGAGAGCACGGTGTAGAGGTACTGGATGGCTTCATCCACCCAGCCCTTGAAGTAGCCGGCCATGATGCCCAGCACCACCGCCAGCGGCAGCGTGGCCAGCGTGGCCAGGGTGCCGATGACGAAGGCGGTGCGTATGCTCTTGAGGGTCTGGTAGAGCACGTCGTTGCCGGTGACGTCGGTGCCGAACACGTGGTAATGGCCCATCAATGAAATGATGGCGCCGGCCACCATGCCCAGCACCAGCAGGGTCAGCACTGCCACGCGCCACGGCGTGCGGGTTTCACTGCGCCAGATCTGGCCGGCCATGGCCTGCACACCCACTTGAGCGTGCCGCGCGATCAGTGCCACCAATGCCGCGCCCAGCAGCAGCGCCACCACGGCGCCCGCAACCATGCCGGTGAGCGCGCGCAGGGCCACGTCGCCAGCCCACTGCGAGGCCGGGTCGCTCAGGTGCGCACCGCCAAACTTGAGCCTGGGCGCCACGCGCTGAACCTGGCCGTTCACTTCGCCAGACTCCTTGGTGAAGCTCACGTAGCTCAAGGGCCGCGAGTAGGTGGCCTCGCGCGAATCCACCACGGCCTTCATCCACACGTCCAGCAGCGACTTGACCCGTGTGTCGTAGGTGGTGGCGGCATCGGCCTTGGCGCCGGCTGCAGCCGACAAGGCGGGCCTGAAGTGCAAACTGTCGGCCAGCGTGAGCAACAGGCAAACCACCAGCACCACCGACGAAGCCAGCGCCGGGCTGCTGCGAAAGACCTTGACCCAGTTGGCCGCCAGGTTGGGCTTGCGCACCACCGTCCAGCCGTAGGCCACCATGGCCAGCACCAGCAACCAGACCGACACGTCGGTCCACAACATCACAAACTTGGGCATTGCGGTGTGCTCCTCAAGCCAGGCGGACGCGCGGGTCCACCCAGGTGTAGGCCATGTCGATGAGGATGTAGGTGGCCACGTAGAGCAGCGAACCCACGAACACCATGGTGCGCACGATGGCGAAATCCTGCTTGCCAATGGCCTCTATCACATAGGCCCCCAAGCCGGGGATGCCGAAGAAGGTCTCGAACACCAGGCTGCCCATGAACACATAAGGCAGGTAACCACCCGCGCTGGTGATGATGGGAATCAGCGCATTGCGCAGCACGTGGCGGAACATCACCACGGTTTCGCTCAGGCCCTTGGCGCGGGCGGTGCGCACGTAGTCTTTGCCGATCTCTTCGAGGAACATGGCGCGGTACAAACGGGCCTCGGTGCCCAGGCGGGCGATGGCCGAGAGGATGACCGGCAACACCAGAAAGCGCACCGCGTCCAGCCCCGGCGCATAGCCCGAGATGGGCACCAGCTTGAGCACGCGCGAGAAAAGGAACTGGCCGACGATGATGTAGAACAGGCTGCTGATCGAGAGCATCAACACGCACAGGATGACACCCCACAGGTCGAGCTTGGTGTTGCGGAACATCACCAGCAACAAGGCGAAGGCGGTGCTGAAGACCACCTGCAAGATGAAGATGGGCATGGCCAACTGCATGCTGATCCACATGCGCTCGCTCACCTCGTGGCCAATGTCGCCAGCGCTCTCACTGTCGGCACGGCCAAACTTCATCTGGAACAGCGAGACCGAGCGGTCCCAGAAGATGGTTTCGGTGAGCTGCTCGGTGCCCCGCTTGGTGGGGTTGAGATAGAGCGGCTTGTTGTAGCCGCGCTCGTCCTTCCACTTCTCGATGAGCTGTTGCGTGACCCGCTTGCCACCGATGTTCAAGCGCGCCATGTCGTCGGGCGTGTTGACCGTGAAGAACAGGAAGAAGGTGGCCAGGTTCACACCCAGCAAGATCAGCACGCCGTAGAAGACCCGGCGGATGGTGAAGGCGATCATGGTGTTTCGCTTTTCAAATCAGGCTAGCACTTCGCCACGCGCGTTGGTGCGCTCACGGCGCCGCAGGCTGCTGCGAGCAATGAGCACCACCGCCGCCAGCACGCCACCAATCAGCAGCAAAGGCCACCACACGGGGTGGTTCCAGGCCGCCAACTCGGCCTCGCGCTTGGCACGGTCCAGGCGCATGTAGCGGCCAGAATCGCGGATCAGGATGGCGGGCTTGGAGTTCTTCACCCAGCCTTGCACCGCAGCGGACGCATAGGGGTAAAAACCAAAGCTCCAGGGGGCATCCACTTGCAGCGTGCGCACCATCTTGTCGATCAAGGCCTGCTTTTGCGGGCCGTCGTCCAAGCTCTTGAGTTCGGCAAAGAGCTTGTCGTACTCGGGGTTCTGGTAATTGGCAGTGTTCTCGCCATCCGAGACACTCTTGGAGTTGGGTCCATACAGCAAAAACAAGAAGTTCTCGGCGTCGGGGTAGTCGGCGTTCCAGCCCAGCCAGAACACCTGGTGCTTGCCTTTGCGCATCTTGTCCTGGAACTGGTTGTTGTCGGTGGCCCGCACTTCCAGCTGAATGTCGAGCTTGGAGAACTGCCGCACCACCCAGTCGATCTCAGGCTTGATCTCGGGTGTGGGCGCCACGTAGAAGTCGTAATTGATGACCAGTGGCTTGCCTGTTCTCACATCCCGTCCATTGGGATAGCCGGCCTCCACCATCAGTTTGCGTGCATCCTCAATGGAGCGGCGCACGTACTTTCCGTCCACCAGCTTGTGAGTGACGGGGTTCACGCCTTCGGGTGAGCCTTCACGCGAGCCGGGAATGCCCTGGGGCAGCGGGCTCATGGCAGTTTCGCCGGCCTTCTTGGGGAAGACCTTGGAGTACTCCTCCCAATCGATGGCGATGGAGATGGCCTGGCGCAGTTTGCGGTTGCGCTCGCGCTGCTCGGGTGTGTCGCCGAAGCCGATCACCGGGTCGATCATGTTGAAGCCGATGATGTAGCTGTTGACGTCGTTGTATTGAGGGAAGTTGAAGCCTCTCTCCATGTACTTGGCGCGCACACCCTCGTCGTCATCGGCCTCGACCATGTAGGCCTTGCCCATGTCGGTGCGCTCGAAGACTTCGGTGTCAAAAAACCCGTCGCGAAACTTGTTGCGCCGAGGGGTGGCTTCGCGCTCCACCGTGGCCACGATGCCATCAACGAAAGGTGTGGGTTTGCCGCAGTCGTCCAGCAGCCCCAGGGCCTTGTCGTCGGCCGAGCCCTCGCAGGGATAGGGTTCGCCCCGGTAATTCGGGTTGCGCATCATCACGATACGGCGGTCCTTCACGAACTCGGTCACCATGAAGGGGCCTGTGCCCACCGGCCACTGGTCCAGTGTCATGCCTCGCTCGGCCAACCCCGGCTGGGCGTAGAAGGCATCGGCCTCCCAGGGCACGGGCGACAAAAAGGTCATCTGCATCCAGTACTTCCATTGCGGGTACTTCCCGTGGATGCGGATGCGCAGCAGGTGTTTCTCGGGCGCGGTGGCGCCGGCCAGCGGCCAGCGGCGGAAATCGAGGAAGGGCTTGTCCTGGCTGGCGGGGTCGGTGCCCTCGCGCAGCTTGGCGTCTTCCTTTTTGATCAGATCGCCGTATTCCTTCAATCCCACCACGTACTCGGAGAACACGCCAAAGATCGGCGTGGTGATGCGGGTGGTGGCGTGGCGCTTGAGGGCGTAGACAAAGTCCTCGGCCACCAGCTCGCGGGTACCCGTCTGCTCAAAGGCCATGGGCGTGCGGCGCTCACCCAGTTCGCCCGGCTTCATGTGGTGGTAGACGTAGTTGCCCTGAGCATCCTTGGCGAAGGCTGGGTGCGGCTGGAACAAGATACCTTTTTTGATGGGTACCTCATAGACGCTCTCAGCCACCTGGTCACCTGGCGCGTCATCGGCCAAGCGCTGGCCGGACTTGTCGTAGTAGCTGGGCTTGACCACTTCGGCCGCCGATTTGGCCACCAGTTCGATGGGCCGCTTCAGGTAGTGGTAGCCATAGGGAGGTTCGTACACCTGGTAGGTGACCAAGGTGTCGGGCGACCAATAAGACGCCGTGGGGTCCAGATGCCGCGGCGTGTTTTCCATCATCGCCGAGTAGACCAGGTTGGACTTGGTGGCCCCGGCCTCCCTGGGGCTGTTGTCGCACGCCGCCAGAGACAACAGCGACACCGTCCCCAACGTGCAAAGAAACCGTCGTGACGTGGCACGGCTCCAAGCAGCACGGCGTACAGCCGCGAACACACCGAGCATGCGAATTCCCCCATCTGCGCTGGCCGTCGCGCGGATAGGCGCGACCAGCGGTTGAAAACAAAACCGCCTGCCGCGACCCTGGCTTGTACCCGGGGCCTGGCAAGGCGTGTGCGACAAATTCTATGCGTTGGCCCAGGCCCACCACCCTAGGGTTTTCTCAGTCCAAGTCTGGAGTCGGCGCTCCAAACTCTCTCCGCTCAACGGCCTGCGGCGTTGATTTCACCAGCCGACTCACCAACCCATGAGCACATCGCGTGCCTGCACCAGCACATGCACCTTGCGGCCCAGCGGCATGGTGACCTTGGTGGGCACGTGGCCGAACGGCAAACCGGTGAGGATGGGCGTGCGGGTGACGCTGCGCACATGGGCCACGGCGGCCTTCATGTCGTAGCCGCGGTCCATGGGCGATTTGCGCCAATCGCTCATTGCCCCCAATACCACCGCCTTCTGGGCGTCCAGCACGCCCGCCTGGTGCAGTTGCAGCAGCATGCGCTCCACCCGGTAGGGATGCTCGTTCACGTCCTCCACGAACAGCACGCCGCCCTTCACCTTGGGCCAATGTGCCGTGCCAAGCATGGAGGTGAGAACGGTGAGGTTGCCACCCCACAGCACACCCTTGGCATCCAGACCATCAAAGCCCGTTTCGGTGCGAAAGCCTATGGCTTCCAGCTCGCCGCTCATGGCTTCGGCAAAACAATCGGGCGTCACCTCGTCCAGTTCGGTGCGGCCGAAATCATCGGACGCCATAGGGCCGCACCAACTGCTGGCACCGGTGTGGGCCAGCAGGCCCATCTGCAGCGCTGTGAGGTCGCTGTAGCCCACCCAGCGCGTGCCCTGGTCCACGCTGCGGGCCATCAACTTCCAGTCGATGCGATCCATCAAACGGGTGATGCCGTAGCCGCCGCGTGTGGCCATGGCGATGGCGGGAGCCGCCTGGGCCACACGGTGGATGGCCGCCAGTCGCACCTCGTCGTCACCACCGAAACGCTGGTGCTTGGTGAGGGCGGCCTCGTCAAGTGTCACCTCAAAGCCCATGGCCTTGAGGCGGCGCATGGCCAGCCGCACCGAAGCGGCCTTCAAAAGCACGCCAGAGGGTGAATAGAGTGTGATGTCGTTGCGCGGGCTGCTCATGTTTGCGGTGTGTCGGGTGAGTAGGGGCTTTGCGGCAAAGACGACACCTGAACCTCGGTGGCTTCGCCAGCGGGAATGGCGTCGTCGTCCACGGGTTCGGGGCTGGCATCGGCGCCAGAGTTGGCGAGCAGGCGCTCGGCCTTTTGCTGTGCTCGCCGCTCGGCAAAAAAATCTCGCAAGACCTGGCCACAGGCATCGGCCATCAAGCCGCCTTGCACTTCGGTGTGGTGGTTCAGTTGGCCTTGCGCGAACAGGTCGATCACCGAGCCCGCCGCACCGGTCTTGGGGTCGGTGGCGGCGAACACCACGCGCTTGAAGCGCGCGTGCATCAGCGCCATCGCGCACATGGCACAGGGTTCCAGAGTGACGTACAGCTCGCACTCGGGCAGGCGGTAGTTCTCCAGCAACTGCGCGGCGTGGCGCAAGGCCACCATCTCGGCATGCGCCGTGGGGTCGTGCGTGGTGATGGGGCGGTTGTAGCCGGTGGCGATGACCTGGCCCTCGCGCATGATGACGGCCCCCACCGGCACCTCGCCCACCAGCCAGGCGTTCTGGGCCTGGTCCAGCGCGATGCGCATGGCGTGCTCGTCCTGGGGGCTCCAGTCAGACATGGCTCACTCGCTGGCGCTGGCCTGGCGCGCTGCCGCGGCGGCCATGGCCTTGTTCAGCTCTTGGGCGTAGGCGTCCACCGGTTGGCGCGCGGGCTCGGCCTGAGACGCCGCTGTGGGCGCCAGCCCCTGAGCCACCCGGCCGGAGAGCGCATGTTTGACGTTCAGGCCCACGATCAGCAGCACCAACAACAGGCCGATCAAGCCCAACAGACCTCTCATCGCGACTCCGACTTGGTTGATACGCCACACGCCATTCTGCATCGCGCCGACCGGCCGAAGGCCGTGGGCGCCCCGCATCAGGCCTTGAGCGGCCAGCGCGCCAGCGTCATGTGCACGGTCTGCCCCAGCAGGCTGTGCACCAGCACCAACTCATCCACCGTCCAGACGATGGGCTCGATACCCTGCTCTGTCACCTGCATGTCGTCGTACAGCAGCGTGACGTGGGGCGTGAAATGCGCTTCCACCCGGCGACCCAGACCGCTGCGGGCCATGGCAGCACCCAGCGCCTGCTGAAACGCCACCAGGGGCACCAGGCCTTTGTCACCACGCAGCACCAGCGGCAGATTGCGCGGCCGGGCGAAGCTGGCCACGCGGTCAAACGCCACATCAAAGGCCGGCACAGCCAGGCTGGCTGCCGCCGCGTGGGCCTGGTCCACCAGGGCTCGCGGCACACCCACATGGTCGCCGAGGTGGTGCAGGGTACTGTGCAGGCGCTCGGGCTTGATGGGCGAGCCCTTCAAGCCGTGTTCGGCGCGCAGGTGAGCTGTGAGCTTGACCATCTGCGCGCAAGCCTCGTCACTGGGCCGGATCGCAAAGAACAAGCGGTCAGTGGGCCGGGTGGCGTCAGGCGAAAAACCTGTCAGGGAAAGCTGCTCGAACATGGTGAGCCATTCTCCCTCACGCCTCTCGATCGTTTCCCAAAGGCTGGACCCCACATGAACGCTGACATCACTCACAGGCATTGCCGGGTTTTGGCGGCAGCCCTCAACAGTCTCACCCGGCGAGTCGGAAAGCATCCGCCATGCGCTCCCTCTCCCCGGCGGAAATCTTCAGACTCTCGGCGATCCTTGGCCACTGCCTCACGACAGCCCCGCAACGGTCGATGATCTCGTCCGCCTGGCGCTTGCGAACCCGGAAGTACGGTGCCACGGAGCGGGCCAGGTCGAGATCCATGGCGTTGTCCGATTCACTCACGTTGAGCTTGAGCCCGTGGGCGTCAGCGACGGCGTTCATGTCATAGGCCTCGGACAGGCGCCAGCCCTTGCCGGGAACGAGGATGAAGCCATGGTTGCGCAAGTGATCATCAGCGTTGGACACGAGCATGTTGAACACGATGCGCGACCACAACTCGCGCAGATCCTCTGCCGCCTGGCAACCGTGTGCGATTAGCACATGCGCGATCTCCAGGTAGCTCACGCCTGTTGAGGCTTCCTCGCCGTCGATGTGCCCGGTCAGTGTCATGGCCGATGCAAGTGCAGCCGCCCGTCGGGCGTGCGATCAAAGCGCTTGATCAGGAAGGTGTGATGGGGGCTGGCAAAGTGGCGCGCCAGGCCGGACGGCACGCGGAGTTGGCATCCTTTGGCGAGGGTCTGCACCAGCAGTTCCCAGGCGCCCACATCATGTTCATCGCGAATACTGGGAAACTTGGCGATCCACAACTGCCCGTCGGGATCGACCACGCTGGCCTTGGGCCGTGCACCACCAAGGGATCCGCCCGGTGCGATCAGCATCCGAAGCCAGTCATCGCCTGCGGCGGCCGTGTTGTCTTCGTCCTGCTCCAGCGCCAGACTGGCGGCTTCGAGCTCCCGCAACTGCACCAATGGCGGAGCGGCCGCGCGATGCTGGTTGTCAAGGAAGTCCCCCTGGTCAGCCAGCCGAAAACGCAGAGCGCCTGAGCGATAAGTGTCGTGTACGCCGAGCAAGTAGTCCGACTCGTGGAGGCGCATGGCCCTGCCCACCTGCCCAGCCCGTTGGGCGCGCTCGAACCGACGGCGCATCAGCAGCCTGCCCCAGCGATCCGGGCTCGCGTCAGCGAACACACCAAAGGTTTCGTGGCCCTGCGGCGGGTGCTGCCTCCCTCCGTACAGGCCCAGGCGAGGATCCAGGTGCAAGCTTGCAGCAGCGGGGTGCGCCAGTGCTGCGGCGTCAAACTCAAACTCGAAAACCTCCCGGCCTGCTCCGCGCCAGGCATGCAACCACCCCAGCCGCAGCGGCTCTGCGAGGCCAACCCAGTCTGCATAGACGGCGATGGTCGCGGCCATGGAATCAACGCCCTTTCTTCTTCAGCGGCGACTTCAGCGATGACAATGGGGTGATCAAACCAGCCAGTGCATCTGAACTGGCGAAGTCACTCTTCTTGATCCAGTCCCGTGCAACTTCCGAAGGCTTGCGTTGCTTCCCGACTTCCCGGTTGGACGCCTCCCCCTTGGTCGCCGACCGCTGGGCTGACGTCAACACGCTGGGGCGCTTCGTCTGGGTGGGCGCGGGCAGTTGTGCATCCTGGAGTTCTCGGCCCACAGGATCAGTCTTGCCGAGCAAGTCGAGATCCCTTTCTATGCCCAGCACCTGCATGACGGCAAGGTAGGCCCCCAGGGTCACCCCCCGAACCACCTCGCTCCAGGCTGCGCAGCGTCATGGGAGACATCCCGGCTCGCTCCGCAACCTGCTTGGCCAGAAGCCGCCGACGCAAGCGCGCCAGGCGCAGGCGTTCACCGAACTGCCGAACCAGCGCGTCGGTGGCGGGGAGTAGTGCTGCTGTCTTCTTGGCCATGACACCAATATTCTATGCTTACACGAATATAATAGCCAGAATAATAGCTTTTCTTGCCCCGAATGGTGGGATTGCCATCATTCCCATGTGCCAAAATAGTGTCGCCAGCAAGTGCACTTTGCACAGCAAACAGGCCAACGGCACCTTGGCAATGAAACCACTGGGAGGGGCGCACCAAGCCGCATGATGAACACGGACCTGCAAGCCAACCTGTTCCGACACGTCAGCGCGGACAAGGCCGTGGTTTACCGCAGCGTGATGGACTGCTTCTCCGCCGCCAAACGCCAGTTCCGTTTGCACCTGCGCCCCGACGAGGTCTTGGCCGAGGGCCGTTGGGAGGCCTTGCCCGGGCAGGCTTCGCCCCGGATCGAGGACATTCAGGCCGCGCTGGCGCAACTCACCGAATGGGGCAATCTCGAATCGCAGCCCGACATGGCGCGGGTGGCCAGCATCGGTGACTACTACCGCGCCCGCTACCTGTACCGGCTGTCGCAAGGCGGCGAGGCCGTGGAGGCGGCGCTCACCACGTTTGCACGCACGCTGCGTCGCCGTGCCGAGCTGCAAACCGTGGCACTCGAAGACATCGCCCACCGCTTGCAAGCCCTGACGGCCTTGGCCGACGGCCCCGCGCCGGATGCCGCCAAAGTGCATGAAGCGCTGCGCGACCTGGTGCGCGTGTTCGAGAGCCTGGCCGACAACGCCCAGGCCTTCATGGCCGGCATCGGTCGCAGCCTCGAACTGCAGCAAGCCGAGGCCCAGGCGGTGTTGGCCTACAAGAAGCGCTTGATCGACTACCTTGAGCGCTTCATCGGCGACCTGGTGGGCCGCTCAGGCGGCATCGCCCAGCACATCGTGGCGCTGTCGCCGCGCATCGACCCCCTGCTCTGGCAGGCTGCGCAGCGCGAAGCGCGCGACAGCGCACCCGGCGATGAACAAGAGCAACAGGATGCCGTGGCGCGCGGCTGGCAGGCTTGGCGTGAGCGCTGGAAAGGCCTGCGCCGCTGGTTTGTCGCCACGCACCACGAGCCGCCGCAGGCCGAGTTGCTGCGCTCGAAGGCACGCGCCGCGATACCGCAGTTGCTGGCGGCCGTGGCAGCCTTGAACGAGCGGCGCAGTGGCCGCAGCGACCGCTCGGCCGACTTCCGCACCCTGGCCAGTTGGTTCGCAGCCTGCGAGAACGACGCACAAACCCACCGCCTCGCGCGCGCCGCCTTTGCACTGAACCCGGCGCGCCATTTCTCACTCAACCCCGCGCTGGTGCCTGGTGCGCAAGACCTGCCGGCCAACACCCCCTGGGCCGAGGCGCCACCGCTGCGCATCCATCCGCGCCTGCGCGAGTACGGCGAAGCCGCGCCACGTGGCGCCATGCCCCGCGTGCAGGCCCGCGATGAAGAACGGCGGCTGCTGGCCCTGCAACTGCAGGAAGAGCATGCCCAAATCGAGGCAGCGCGCCTGCGTCTGGCCACGGGCCGCCCGACCCGGTTGTCAGAACTTGGCACGCTGGACATGCATGCTTTCGCCTTGTTCCTGAGCCTGCTGGGCGAGGCGCTGACCACGCAAGCCTCGCCCGATGCGCCCGTGGCGCTGCAAAGCGGCGACGGCCTGCTGCACATCCAATTGCAGCCGCTGGCCGAAGACACTTGGGCAGAGATCGTCACCGCTGCGGGCCGTTTGGGTGGACGCGACCACCTGGTCACCATCACCCGTGTGGAAGACTTGCCATGAGCCGCGACAGCGCCCAGATTGGCCGCCAGCAGGCACGCCACCGCGACGACGAGCGCAGTCAGGCCCTGCGCGCGCTGCTGATGAGCCCGCTGATGACGGCGGCGCACGAGAGTTTCGCGGCCGTGCGCCACCACGCGGATGAACTGCGCGACTGGTTCGCACGCGAAGCCGGCTGGGCGCTGCACATCGAGCGAGATTGCGCACGCCTGTACAAGCGCCCTGCCGACCTGCAAGACGACAGCCGCGGCCTGCCCGGCTACGAGCGCCGCCGCTACGTACTGTTGTGCCTGGCCTGCGCCGTGCTTGAGCGTGCCGACCCGCAGATCACCTTGCGGGTACTCGGTGAACGCCTGCTCGTGCTGGCAACCGACCCTCTGCTGGCAGCACGAGGCTTCAGCTTCACGCTGACGGCTGTGCATGAGCGGCGCGAACTGGTGGCCGTCTGCCGCAGCCTGCTGGCGCTGGGCGTGCTGCAACGCGTGGCCGGCGACGAGGAAGGCTTCGTACGCAGCCATGCGGCAGAGGGCGGCGACGCGTTGTACGACGTGCACCGCCGGGTACTCGCAGGCCTGTTGGCCGCCACGCGCGGCCCTTCGACGTGGCCCGCAGAACAAGCGCCCGTGAGCCTGGACGACCGCCTGGCCTCGCTGGTGGCCGAACACGTGCCAGACAGCGAAGAGGGCCCAGCGCACCGCCCTGCGCCACCACCTCACCCGCCGCTTGCTGGACGACCCCGTCGTCTATCTGGACACCCTGGACACCGAGTTGCGGGCCTACTTCGCCAACCAGCGCGGCACCATGGCCAGCCGCCTGTGCGAAGCCTGCGGCCTGGTGCCCGAGCAACGGGCTGAGGGCCTGGCCCTGGTGGACGAGGACGGCGAGCTGACCGATGTGGCCATGCCAGCCGAAGGCACCGAGGCCCATGCCACGCTGCTGGTGGCCGAGTTTCTGGCCCGGCGCGGTGGCGGTGCGGACGGCACGGCCTCGGTGGCCACCCACGATGTAGTCGCCTTTCTCGCCGAGGCGAAGGCACGCTACGGCAGTTGCTGGCGCAAGTCAGCCCGCGAAGCCGGTGCCGAGCACGAACTGGCCCTGGTGGCCCTGGATCGCCTGCGCAAACTGCAGTTGGTGACCAGCACGCCAGACCAGGTTCGACCTCTGCCCGCACTGGCCCGCTTTGCTCTGGGCGAGGCCGATATCCGCCCGCCCAGCAGCTCCACCCAAACCAGCTTGTTCGAGCATGAGTGACGCCCCTCCCAAGGCACTGCCCTCCCTACCCGCAGCCGCTGGCAACCGCTGCGCCTGGGCCTGGTCGAACTCTTTCACTACGACAGCGAGGAGTTCTGGTTCCGTGACGGCCATCTGCTGCTGCTGCGCGGCAACAACGGCACCGGCAAATCCAAGGTGCTGTCGCTCACCCTGCCCCCTGCTTTCGACGCGCAGATCAAGCCCTCTCGCGTCGAGCCCGACGGCGACGCCGGCAAGAAGATGGCCTGGAACCTGCTGCTGGGCCGCCACGAACGCCGCATGGGCTACGCCTGGGTGGAGTTTGCTCGCGTTGGCGAAGACGGCCAACACCACTACCTCACGCTGGGCTGCGGCCTGTCTGCCGCTGCCGCAAGGGCCCAGGTGGACAGCTGGTTCTTCGTGCTGGACGAGCAGCGCATAGGCCAGGACCTGTGGCTGATGAGCCCGACTCGCGTGGTGCTCACCCGCGAGCGTTTGCGCGAGACGCTGCAGGGCGGCGGTGGCCAGGTCTTCGACACCGCCACCGCCTATCGCCGTGCTGTGGACGAACGCTTGTTCCACCTGGGCGCCGCGCGCTACGCCGCCTTGATGGACACGCTGATCCAGCTGCGCCAGCCGCAACTCTCGAAAAAGCCCGACGAGGCCAACCTCTCGCACGCGCTGACCGAAGCCTTGCCACCCATGTCGACCGAACTGCTGGCGGATGTGGCCGATGCCTTGAACCAGTTGGAGGAATATCGGCGCGAGCTGGAGGAGTACGAGGCGCTGGAACGTGCTGTCGGTCAGTTCAATCAGCGCTACCAGCGCTACGCCGCCACCAGGCCAGACGCCAGGCGCGTGCCCTGCGCAGCGCCCAGACCGGCTTCGACAACGCCAGCCGCGAACTCAGTGAGGCTCGCACAGCGCTGCTGACGGCACAAGGCCAGGAGGCACAGGCCCGGCATGCGCAACAGCAGGCCGAGAGCACGTTGGCGGCCCACCGCACCCGGCTCGAAGAACTGCAGGGCGACCCGGCCATGGCCGATGCCAAGACCCTGGAAAAGGCCGACACCGACGCCCGGCAGCGCCTCACGGAGGCTGAGGCAGCGAGGAAGGCCCAGCAGACCCAGCAGGCCCGCCACGAGCATGAGCAGCAGCACCTGCATGCGCGCAACCGGCGTGCCGAGCAGACAAGTCGCGCCCTTGCCGAATCGAGGCAGGAGGCGGCACAGGCGGCCGAGCGCGCCGGACTGGTGCCGCGCTACTCGGCCAGCCCGCTGGCGGCGGGCGATGTCAGTGCCCTGGAGCCGTTGGCGCTGGACACCGCGCGCCAGGATCTGCGCCAGGCCGTCACCCACCGCCGAGAACAACTCGACGCGCTGCTGCAGCGCTGCGCCGAGGCCGACCGCGCAGGCCAGGCCCATGCCCATGCCCAGGCCCTGCGCGATGAGCGATCGGACGAAGCCGAGGTCCGCTGCCGCGCGCCGCGAGCAGGCTGATGCGGCGGTTGACCAGCAGGGCCAGGCACTGCTCGAAGCCTGGCAGCGCCACTTCGACGGCTTGCGACAACTCCAACCGCAGGGCAGCACCGAAGCCCTGGCTGCGCTGGGCACCTGGACGCTCAGCCTGCAGGGCGACAACCCGCCCTGCGCCGCCCTGCACCACGCCCAACAGGCCACCAGCCTGCGCCTGGCCCAGCGCCAGGCTGCGTTGCAAGCCGAACAACAGGCGCTGACCCAGGAACAAGCCGCCCTGCACGAGGAGCGTGCGCGTCTCGAACAAGGCGAAGATGCCGCCCGCCGCCGCCCCATTGGCGCGGGGACCATGGACGCTCAGGCCGCACGGGCGCGCCTCTGTGGCAGTTGGTGGACTTTGCCCCCGAAACCCCGGCCGAGCACCGCCCTGGGCTGCGAAGCCGCGCTACAGGCCTGGGCTTGCTGGATGCTGGGTGACACCCGACGGCGGCCTGCTCGGCGCCGAGGGCACACCCTGGCCTGACGATGCGCAGTGGCTCGCACGCCCGCGCCAATCGCCATCGCTGGCGGCGTGGCTGCAACCTGCGGTGACGGCCAACGAAGCGCCTGCGCCGGTGGCCCCAGACCTGCTGCTGCGCCTGCTCAGAAGGCGTGGCCTGCGGCCTGGTGGATCAGCCCTCTGCCGAAGCCCTGGCTCGCACCCGACGGGCGCTTTCGAATGGGCGCCTTGGCCGGCGCCTGGCACAAGCCCAGTGCAGACTTCATCGGCTACGCCGCCCGCGCGGCGGCCCGCAGCGAAGACTGGCCGACATCAGCCTGCGGTTGGACGAGCTTGGCCAGGCCTCCACGCGGCTGCAGCAAGCCTTGGCGCAACTCGGTGCCGACCAGAGCCGGCCGCTACCGAGTGGCAAACGCCCCCAGCGACGATGCGCTGCGTGCCGCGCATCTGCAGGCTCAGGCGCAGGCACGCGAATTCAACACCGCCCGCCAACGGCTGGACCAGGCCGACTTGCAACTGCGGACCGCCGCCCAGCACTGGGAACTGGCGCGCCAGGCCCTGGCCCGCGACGCCGAGGACATGGCGCTGCCGCCTGAAGGCCATGCCCCTGCACGCCATTGAAAGAGCCCCTGCAGGACTTCGGCGAGAGTCTGAACACACTGGCCAGCGCCACCCGGGAGCTGCGCGAAGCCCTGGCCGAACAAGCCCAGCAACAGCAGCGCACGCAGCAGGCGAGCGATGATGCAAGGCATGCCGCCGAGCACTCCGCCGAGCGCGACACGCTGGCCAGGAGGCCCGCATCCGCCCGGAAATCTTTGCGCGAGTCCGTTGGCGCCAAGGTGCAGGAGTTGCAGCAACGTCTGCGGGATGCTCGCCTGGCGGTCACCGACGCGGAAGCGGCCGACAGGCGTCAGAACCGCTCGTCCTGCGCGAGGCCGGCGAAGCCCGCGCCAAGGCCGAGCAAAAGGTCGACGACGCCCAGGCCACCCTGGCTGAGCGCACGGCGACACGCCAGCATGCCGGGCCAACTGCAGGCTTCGCCGCCACCGGCCCGCTGGCCACCGCCCCTGCCTGATGCCGAAGCGCCAGCCACGAACCAAGCCTGGACCATCGAACCCGCATTAGGCGTTGGCGCGACGCGCCGAACATGCGCTGGACCGCCGTCAAGGACGACGACGAGGCCCTGGAGCCGCGTGCAAAGCCAGGTTTCGCGGGACTACGACCGGAACTGGGGCGCGCACCGGCCGCATTGGCCACCAAGCCCAGGCCGAAACGAGCGACTTCGGCCTGGTCGTGCACATCGTCTACCAGAACCGCCCCGGAACGACCCGACCAACTGAGTGCGCGTCTGGCCGGCGGCAGATCGCCGAGCGCCGCGAGCTGCTCACGCTGGCGAGCGCAAGGTGCTGGAAAACCACCTGCAAGCCGAGATCGCGGAGCGCGGTGCAAAAGCGGCTGCGCGACGCCGAGCATCAGGTCAAGGCCATCAACCACGGGTTGCACAAGCGGCCCACCTCCACGGGCGTGCGCTTTCGCTGCAGTGGAGACCCCTGCCCGAGGGCGCGGACGGCGCACCCGTGGGCCTGGACGCCGCCCGCCGCCGGCTCTAACACCAGCAGCGACCTGGGGACCGCCGAGGACCGCCGCGTGGTGGGCGAAATGCTGCAGCAGCGCATCGCCGCCGAGCGCAGCCGGGCGATGCAGACCAAGGCGGCAGCCCGCTGGAACAGCTGGCACGCGCGCGTTGGACTACCGGCGCTGGCACCTTTCGCGGCAGCGCTGGGACGGCCAGTGGCGCCCGCTTTCGGGCCCCGCCTCCAGTGGCGAGCGCGCGCTGGGCCTGACGGTGCCACTGTTTGCCGCGTCTCCAGCTACTACACCCAGGCTGGGCACGCCCACGCCCCACGCCTGGTGCTGCTCGACGAAGTCTTTGCCGGCATCGACGACGCCGCGCGTGGCCACCGCTGGGCTTTGATCCGCGAATTCGATCTGATTTCGTCGTCACCAGCGAGCGGGAATGGCCTGCTCGGCCGAACTGCTCGGCGTGGCCATCGCCCAGTTGCAGCGTCGTGAAGGCATAGACGCCGTGTACGTTTCGCGCTGGACCTGGGACGGCCGATCCCGTCTGCTTGAAGACGACCCGAACCGCCGGCTTTCCCAACCCATGAGCACCCCATGAGCCCCGCCCGGCCGCCCGAAGGGACGAATCCCTCTTGGAGGGACAGGGCCGTAGGCCCAGGGGGAACCAGTGAGCACTGCGGCGGCCAAGCCCAGCGCCTGCTCGGCGGCCCCCGGCACTCTGGCCTTTGCGGCAACGCTTGCGCCGCCACTACGAACGCCAGAGTGACGCCACTGCGCGCACGAGCTTGCATCTCAGCTAACTCAGCGCCGCCGAGCGCGAAGCCCTGGCCCTGTTGACCGGGCGCCCGCCGCGGGTGCACGCTCCATGCAGCTCGACATCGCCCGGATCGACGCCGCCTGCAAGACGCAGGCGTTTGCTACTGCCGAAGCCCTGGAGTTGCTGGACGGCCCGATCACCAACCACACCGCCACACGCGCCGCACATCGGTTGGCCTGGGCAACGCTGCTGAACCAAGCTTCAAGCCGCGACGCGCCTGCATGCCTGGTTGCAAGAGCCTGGCTGCTGGCGCTCTTGCTCTAAACGACTCTCACGCCAGGACGTGGCTGCTGCCGAGGCCCTGCTGGCGCAGGCTGTGCAGTGCTGCGCTGCTTTGCCATCCGCAGGCATCACGCGGGCCCAACTGGCCGCGGAGCCGCCGGGCAATGCCCATGCACTCGACGCAGGGCAGGCCGTGGCCAACCTGGTTCTGGCCGCATGGCGTTGTGCCGAAAATGCCGCAGCGCCGCCCGGGCCGGAGGTGTCCGATCAGCGGACGAGGACGACACCAGCACGGCCGAGGCGGCCTCGGAGTCGACCTTCTGGAGCGCGCCCGCGACATCTGGGCCCGGGGCCGGTGTCCTGGTCAACGAATTGGCACGGCCAGCGCTGGTGTTGAACCTGCCCGTCGCTGCCCCTTGCTGCGGCGGTTGGGCGCCGGGCGAACCGGCCTACTTGTCATTGCGCCAACCGCTGCGCACACCACCCGCCTGGGCCGTCCCAGGCCGACCGGTCTTCATCTGTGAAAACCTCAATCTGCTGGCCATTGCGGCGGATCGCTTGGGCCCACGCTGCGCACCGCTGGTCTGCACAGACGGCATGCCGGCCGCCCGCGCAACGCACATTGCTGAACCAACTGGCACATGCTGGCGCACGCCTGCACTACCACGGCGACTTCGACTGGCCCGGCCTGCAGATCGCCAATCTGTGTGCGCCCTGGCGCGCCACGCCCTGGCGCCTGTCCGCAGCCGACTATGAAGCCGCCGTGCAAACCGCGCCGCACACACGGCGGACCTACCGAAAACCAACGTCACCGCCTCATGGGATGCGCGAATTGCGGCAGCCACTGTGGCACCACGGTCTGTCCATCGCCGAGGAGGCCGTTGCAGACGTCTTGATTGACGACCTTGGGCACCCCTGGGTGATGAACGCCCCCCTTGCGCCGTGAAGGCGGGGCTCACTCCCACTCGATCATCAACGAGCCTTCTAAGCTGTTGATTTGCCGAGTGATCGCCTCTGCCGCGAAGATTTTTACCGTCATTTTTACCGTCAAAGTGTCGTGCACCAGCATTGGCGCGGGTTTCCGGGCGATTCGACGGAAAGTGACCTTTCGAGATCTATCGACATCTATCGGCTCCGGCGAGCATCGTCGAAGGTGTCAATGGACGCCCTTGCAGGTTCGACAAGGACCACACATGCCCACTGCATCGAATTGCATAAGTCATTGTCAGCAAACGTTTTTCCACCGCCAATTTTACCGTCACAAGGCTACACCAGCCCTCAGATTACGAGACATCTGCAGCAGGCATGACCGCGACAACCCGATCCCGCGCGAAACTTCGGATCCTGTCGTAGTCCCAAAAGCCGACCAAGCTGTCGGACACCTCAAGGACGACCCGGGGTTCCTCAACCATGCCAGGGACACGGCAATATCCCCCCACGCGAAGAGTCGTACCGTCGCTGACGCCCCTTGCCCAGGCGGCGCCGAACTTCAAGTGGCCCACTAACCATTTGCTTGCGCGGAGCGCTGCTTCGGGAGACGGACGGATCGTTCGGGAAATGCTCTGTTCGAGTTCGGAACGCGCCGCGGCGTCTTGCGCGATCGGCGGAATCAGTTTCAGGAACATCGCGTTGGCGCGTAGCTTGGCCTGCAACTCGCCGGCATCCCAGATCCGTCCGAGCTGGTCCGTCAGTTCCTCGCCCAAATCCCAAGCCAACCACAGCAATAGCACCCGCAGTTGGGTGCCCTCTTCGGTGTCGGCATCGCCGATGTCGATCTCTTCGAGCATGCGTGAAGACGAACCAAGGAGATGCTTCAGGGATTCATCCAACAGGTAACGACGATCCCTGTCTTCGACAAGGAGCTGACCAGTCGCCTTCCAGCGAGACGTCTTGTCAAGGTGTCGCAACTCTCGCACGAGTGCGATCACGGCGAAGAGTTGAAGCACGGCGGCTGCCCTGCGTGTGTGATCAGCACTGGCAAGCCTCAACTGATCCACCATCCGCTTGGTCAGGGCTCTGGCTCGGCGAGATACGGCTCTGGCCACTTCCAAATCGCTGAGTCCAGTCGGCGGAAGGATCGACTCGGGCGGTCTCGGTTCCTCGCCGCCTTCGGTGCCAACTCGCTCTTCTTCGGTGAGTCCCGCCGAGTCGATGCCAGGCGGGGGAGATTCCAGCCCCTCCGATAGACGTCGCAACAGTACGTCAAGCAGGTACGCGAGGTCGCCAGACTTCAAGAGGCGAAGCTTCTTTCTTTCCTTGGGCAGATCGGCGACGCTGACTGCGAGGGACTCTGGCCCGGCAACCTGGTCCTTGCTGGACCGCATTTCCTTATGGCCCCGCAGCACTGATTCCATTTCCCGGTGCGTCTCATCCGAAAAGATGACGCGTTCCACGGAAGCAATCACCTTCGAAATGTCCCCTTCGCTCGAGCCGAGACCGCTCAAGGCGTTTCGAATCTGATTCTGTCGCGAGGATTGCGATGAAGCCGAAACTAGGTCGGGGTGATGAATCATGGCGCGCGCGACCAAGTCGCCCTGCGAATAGAGCAAGCAGGATCGAACGTTCGCGATGCCGTCCGTGAACACGACGACCAGTTCATCCTCGATTACCTGCGGGCTCGGGATCTCTCCGAGCGCCTTCATGTCCGCATTGAACAAGACTGCACGGTCGATAGCCGCCTTGCTTCCTCGCGTCCCGATTCGTATCTCACCAGATTCGGCGCTTGAGACCCTGACCACAGTGGAACCGGCGCAGATTCGGATGTAGAGACTTCTTCGGCACTCCGTTCCGCGATCCCTTTGAAGAGCTCAGGGTCTAGTGCCACAAGGTCGAAGATACCGAGTAGGCCAATTGACTCCACGGCATCGTGCGCATCGTGACCGAGTCGCAAGAGGACGGCTTCCACGTTGCTCGAATTGCTTGGCCCCATCCAAGCCGGCCGACTTGGGTTGGAACTGCCGCTCACAAATGCGCTGCCATCACCGCCGGAATCGAACCAAATCATCTTGGCGTGTAGATAACCTTGCCGCTCTGGCCACAACTTGCGGATATCTACATATCGTGCTCGCCCAGTAGGCGGCACTGCAAGCATATGCACAGATTCTGGATCGACGCCGACTACCAGTAGCGCCTTGGGCCAGCGCTTTGCAAGCTCGTCGATGAAGGCGAGCTCCTTGTCGAAGAAGGCGCCAACAATTCCGATACGGCTAACTTCGGGTGGAATCCGCTCGGAAATCTGATCGATCAGCGGAACGCCGAGGGGCGCGTGGGTCAACGCAACTGCACGACTCGAAGGTTCGGCATTGGCGACGAGAGGATTGACGAAGTTGGCGACCGCCAGAGCCGCCTCGAGTAGGGAATCGGCAGCCTTACCGCGCTCCATCTCGATCCATCGACGTGCCATCCGCCAGGAGTCCCCCAGCAACGCTGCACCCTCGGAGTCCTTGGGGCCAGACACCTCAATCCAGTTGGTCACCTCACGGTTGAAACCGAACCCAGACAAGGTCAGGTTGTGGCTGCCGATCAGGATGGACGCCTTCTTCGGGCCGACGAGAATGCACAACTTGGGGTGGAATGCGCCCGGTGCACCGATCGGCAGCAGGGTATAGGCGTGACCGGCCAGCCTGGGCCGTGTCGCCTCGCTGGACCACGATACAGCGCACTGCGAGCGGTCCATCAGCACCACGTTGTGACGGCACCCTGCCCCCACCAGCTTGCGTAAGAGAACCTCCTCGTAGAACGGCAGGGTCGCGTTGAACGTCGTGATCAACGACGCCTCGTAGCCCCCGCGCTTGATGACATCGAGGATTGAAACCGGATCAGGCACTCGATGCCTCCATCAGTGCCGCGCCAGTGTCCGATAGCCTGGTCTGCCGATTAGGCTTTGACGAATCACGGGTCAGCGCGCCCACGTCGCGCAAGATCTGGACGGCCTGCCGGAATCGCGGAGTGGTGTTCGCAGGCGGCGGTATTTCGCCGACAACCTCCAGGCCGCGTTCGGAAGGCCTGAGGTGGAAGGTCGAGCGCCCCGTGTATCTGAGCTTGCGCAACGCAACCCGAAGATGGGTATTCAAGCACCAGGTCACCAGATCAGCGGTGAATGCAGAAAAGCTCATCAGCTTCCAGGCTTCCACCCGTACTCTGAAGCTCGCCAAGTTGATCGGGTAGTCAGCCAGAGCCTCAGGCGAGATCGCTACGCCACCATAAGGCGTTTGAGAAGGCACGTCGCGGCAGGCTAGCAACGCCAAGACAGATACCGCTAGTTGAAGGATCGTCCGGGTATCGTCGCCACGCGACCAGCTGGCCATCATTCGGAGTGCCAATTGAATTTCATGTGCGTCGTTCTCCCACGAGGCGAGCGGCGGCATGGAAACGACGAGCTGGTCAAGAAAGTCGCCCACCTTGTTGGCATCGAGGTCTTGAGCGACCGCTGTCACGGCGGCTCCGTTCGAGAAAGCCTCTGCGAAAGACTCGACCGATCCGTACGCCATCCTGCTCGCCGCAGCCTGGGGTTCCAGTTCGCGGAGCGCCAGCCCGAGCACTGTCTGGCATGCAATCGACAGTAAGTCGTTGCGTTGATATATCCCCCAGCAGGCCAGCGTGGGTTGCAATGACTCGGGCACTGTCCACGGGGTTTCTCCAGGCAGCGCACCTGAATACGTACATGCCCGAAACATCGACTCCGTCAAGTCATGGCCGTCTGGGAGTGATCGGGTCAGGTTCAAGATCAGCCCAAGCGACCGCCGGCGCTGGACGCCTTCCTGTTCGTACGAGTCGTTGCGATCGAAATAGAGATCGACGAGTGTCTTGCACTCGCCGACGCTGTGAGACAGCTGACAGGCACAGAGCTCGCTCAAAGCATCAAGGTCGTCACACGTTGCGGTGCCGCTCTCTACAACTTTCCAGAACCGGTCGGCCTGGATGTTCGAGTCGACTTGCTCGGCCAGCGGCGCACCCAACTCCTTCGTGTACTTGATCCACGGCTTGGCGGAGGCATCCATCAGCTTGAGGTCACTCAAGGTCCCCGCGTAGTACTGAGAGAGACCGCCCATCGGATTCTTGAAATATCTCAGTGGAGATTCTTGGGACGTGTACTGCGAGAGGTTCAAGTACTCACCCGCCTCCAGCCGATCCAGTGCTTGCGTCAGTTGGACTCTGCCAACCATGGCCACACCGTGCCGCTCATTGTCCCGATCAGTTTTGCGTGCATGACGTTCTGACAGGAGTGTGAAGAGGCAGTCGGCGCGCCTGAAGAACTCGACGAAACGCGCCTCGTCATCCTTGGCATAGCGCTGGTCGAATGACCATATCAACCATGGGTAGAAAGAGTAATACCGCGCGCGATCCGTGACGTTCGTGATCCCGGGTAGTAGTTGGCTGTAGATCAGGACACAGGGAGCCTGGGTGCCGAGATGATCAAGACCACCGATCGCTTGCGGGGGTGAAACCCAGGCTGTCTCCACCTTCATGACCATGCCCTCAAGCCGTTCGCTCTCGTGCCATCACCATGACTTCTGCACCGATGGAGCGCGACGGACCTGACCAGCAGGAGGTCCCGGTTTTGCGTCGCCGGACAGCTGGTCAAACGTTTGAACAGGTCCGCGCAGACGTACACCTGCTCGTAATGCTTCCTGGGAACCTGGTTCATGCGGTCGCTCCCTGGCTGAAGGTGAAGCTGCTTCCGGCAGATGCACGCCCGTGTCCGCATGATGGGCACACGTAACCCAACCCGCCCCGCTCCGACTTGTAGGGCACGGCGAGCGAATCCGCCCCAAGGAACCGATCCAACCAACCCACCTCAGCCTCGTTCACCGTCCAAGACGTCACGGCGGGCAGCAGCGTGGGAATCCATGCCGTGCAACTAGGGCAGGCCTCTGCGCCCCACTGGGTAGAACAATCGGGACACTCACAGGAAAAGCGATGACCGGGGCCTCCCTTGAAATCGCGCCTGGGGTCGGCAACCGATGCACAAGTTGGACAAGCGAGAAGAGACTGGACGACAGCCACTCCAGCCGCCAAGTCGGCTTCAAGCGAAGTCAAGAAGCCGATGCGCGACTGAAGATCGGTAATCTCGGCATTGAGCCCCTTCTTTCGACCGTTCAGGGGGCCGCTCGCTCGCCCGTCTCGCACCGCCATGCGTAGCTGCTGGGATACATCTGCGTGCTCGGCCTCTAACGCGACAAGCCGACTTTTCTCTGCTTCCAGCACCTGTGCAACTGATAGCGCTTCGTGCGACCCTGGAGCTCGAACAACTACGACTTCCGGACCAGACACCTTGAGCCATGGTGCGTTGGCAGCGAATTCCGCAACCAGGGGATTGGCGAAAGTCGGCGGATAGGCCAAGAACGCCGGCGCCGAAATTGCCCATCGAAGCTGACGCGCAACTCGTTCGACGCTGGTCAAGTCCCAAGGGGAAACCGGCAAGAACCCAGCCTTCGTTTGGCCCTGTTCCGCGATCTCATGAGAAAGAGCGTGTAGCCGATGGGCGTGGGCTGGCTCCATGCGCTGAAAAGCAACTTCAGTCGATGGGCTTGGATAGAGCACCAATGTGATCTCATCCAAGCTTCCGGCCACATCGGCATCACGCATCAGGCTGGCGATACCGTCATCCGGAAGCATGGCGACAGACGCTGGAATCGGTACGATTCGTAAGGGTTTGCCATCGTCAACTGCAAGACGCAGTACGCCGTCGCTGGCCGACCAGGACAGCCGCACCCGTGCGCCCTTCCCTGTCAGCTCAATCGCTTGCCCAGCGAGAGACTGCGACAGGTCTACCGGTTCTATGCCCAGTTGCTCAAGCCCCCTGATGACGAGCAACAAGGCGAACGAACCGAAGCATCGGCACAGCGCCTGCATCTCCTCGAAATGCTTCTCCGGCTTCGGCGACTGCTCCAGCCCCAACCGCGCCCATGCGAGCCAGATGTCCGCAACCCGGCGATAGTGCGCGTCATTCGCAAGGATGTTCGTCATCGTGAGGGTCGTGCCCACGAACGCCCTTCTCGGAACCTCGCGATACAGCAGCGAGTCCATCAGACCAGAAATCGAGTACTTCAAATACTTGAGTTGCTCGAGGGTGCGTTCAGCTTTGCGCCGAGCATCACCGGCATCGATCGATGAGCCCCAGAGCTGGTAGACACGCCTTTGTCGCCAGTGCGAACCCTGCCCTGCGGTGGAACGGTGATCCCCAGCCGCGCTGAACAACCGAAGCAGCCTGGAAACTTCAGTCACACGGCGTGAAAGGTAAGCATCTACATGGTCGACCAGGCGCGCCGCCACCCGGTTCTCGTAGATGTCGTATTGGTCTTCCCGTACGAGCGAGAGAATGCGTTTGGGTATGACCGCTCTCAGCGTCGGTCGATCCCAGTCCTCGGTGTGGGCGGCCAGATAGCTGGATGCCTGCGTCGCTACTCGCCTTGCACGAGAGACCGCCGTGCGCTCGACCTCCACCCTCAGATGGGTCCGCGGCCGCTTGCAGACCTCGATCAGATGCCCAATATGCTCGGCAAGGAATTTCTCGAAGTCCTGAAGTTCCGCCCTCTCGGACATACCCGGAACCAAGGGAGATACACCGAGCGCGTCCAGCCAAGTGCCTCCCGATGAGATGACGCCCTCGACGCTGGTTCCAACGTCCAGGATGCTCGAAGTGTCGAGTCGATCCAGAACCTGCGTTCGCGAGATCGTTCCTTCGATTCGCTCCTGCCCTGGTTGCAGGAGTTGCCACTGCCCTCGCAGATCGGGAACGCAGTAGGCTGATTCCGAGATCGCGACGGAATTGAGGAACATCGCCTCATCGCCGGAGGGCTCCAAGATGAAGCGGCCGAGTAGAGTGCCCCCGGCCTGCACTTCACAAGCCTTTCCGCTCAAACGATCGACGAAGCGATAAGTCATGCGGCCTCGTCGGCACCCAGTCGCCGGAGTTCGCTGCGGATGATTTCCTTCGACTTCAAAGGCTCGCCCTCGGAGCGAAGCCGGGGCCATGCGTCCTCGACAGCGATCCGCAGCGCCTCCAGGTCTTCCGGCCTGGTGTCATGCCGATCCCGGATCTTGCGCAGTAGTTTGGTCGACAGGACGTGGTCCACCGCCTCGGTCAAGGTGCCACCACCCGCCAACACGACCGGAACGAAGTCAAGCATCTGCCGCTCCAGGCGATTGCCCCAGCCGACCCGGAATTGGCGCCCCAGGATGTCGGCGAAGGAACCGTCCACGAACCTATAGGCATCCGTGGCTTGCTTCTGGTACAGGCCCTGAGCTGCAGAGAAGGCCCCCTGCAAAGCAGTCAGAGAAACGGGCGGCCGCGCCTTCGACCGTTTGGGCTTGAAGAACTCCCGATGACGGGGAAGTTCCATCACATGTGCACGGTCGTAGGTCTTGTCCGCAAAGTCCTTCGTCGTTTCATCATGATTCGCTGTACCTACGAACCAGACATTGCCAGGCAGCGGAAGCGTCCGACCGTTCTGAAGCAAGGCAGGAGCCGGCTCTACGGATGCGGTCATCAGATCCAGCTTCTGGTGCTGGGGGTCCTGTTCGAGTGCTGACAACAAGTCTGCGAAGTACTGTTCCGGATGGGAAAGGTTCATCTCGTCCAGGACCACGATGTACACGCTGTTCGCATAACGCGGACACTGAGCCCTGTAGAGCGCCTGCAGGAACTCCGCTTCATAGAAGCGCCGCTCGAAAGCATTGAAGTGGCCAATCAAATCTTGACGGTCTCTCCATCCTGCCTGCACCTCGACCAGCGTCGACCCGGCGCCAAGCGCACGGGCCATGGCAAGCGGCAGGCTCGTCTTACCTGTGCCGCTGATGCCCTGCAGCAGATGGAGCCTGCTCATGGCCATACCAGCCAGGAAACAGCGGATATCGGAAAGGGAGTAGTGCAGAACCTTGCTGGAAGCTGGATCAATGGCGATCCGCTGCTGGAGGTCCTCGCAGAAGGCACTGAGGTCGGGAATCTCGTCGTACATCGGCGGGCTGACCTGAAGCGCCTCGTCCCTGTCCATCTCGCTGCACGATGGGAAGGGGCTCACGCCATCGGAGCGCCGGATTCGATCATCCACATCCTTCCTCAGCTCCTCCAGCGCGGCCTGAAGCAAGTCCCTGCCAGTCTCCAGTGCAGCCTTCTGATCTCGTAGCGACTCCATCTCGGTGACGGCAATCGAGGACCTGGCTACCGCGGCACGACTGGAAATCAGCTCCTGGGACAGGCGCGCACGATCGGCTTCCCACTCTTCCTGGGCACGCTCCAGCGTTTCCAGGCGCGCGACCATGTCCTCGCTCGGACGCTTGGCCAGACGATCGGCCAGAGACTTCCTCTCCTTGATCAGGTTGTCCAACTCCTGCTTGACTTCGCTGAGAGGTCTGTTGCCCAGTGCACGTTCTGCCTCCTCGCGTTCGCGCAGCCTCTCGTAGAGTGCGTCGCGCTCGGTCCGCGCGGCATCGAGCCGAGCTTCCAAGTCACGGTACTTGGCGCCAGCATCTTCCAACAGTGCGCCGGCTCGCTGTTGCACCCGCAGGTCGAAGGCTGCGCGATCTTCGGCCATTACTTCTGCCAGTACATCCAACTTCGCCTGCTGCTTCTTGACATCAGTGCGGGCTCGCGAGCTTTCGATCTCGAACTGCCGCCGTTGCTCATCCAGCTCCGCTGCGACCTTGAGGTGCGCAGCGTTCTGCTCGGCCCTGAGGGCTTCGAGATCTGCGCGGACCTTGATGTCCTGCTCGTGCCAGCGCGAGTCCCATTCAGCACGTTCGGTCGCCATCAATCCACGTGCGCGTGAGAGTTCCTCGCGGACAGCAGCGGCTTCCTGGTCAAGCAGCTGCAGCGAGGCACGTCGCTCAGCGACGAACCCGGCCTCTGCATTCAATTCGCGACCACGAAGGCTGTCCTCTAGAGAGCGGAACTCATCCTCGCGCTTCTTTAGGCCCGCCTCACGTTCATCGATATCTCTCTGATCCGCAGCAAGTCGACTCTGCTGCTGAAGGAGCGTCGCCTGCGACTCCTGAAGGCTGGCCTCCCCGGCTTCGAGTCGCACCATGCGCTCTGATCGCGCTTTGCACATCGCAAACGCTTCGCTGAGCTCGCGCACTGCCTTCTCGAGATCTATGCCGTCGCCATTGGACGGCGTCGCGATCATCGCAACCTCGATGTCCGACTCAGTCGCTGCCTCGAGCACTTGTGAGTGAATGCTGGTGATGGCCTGGGCAGCTTGGACAGGCGTCGCTACCTCGCCAGGATTCAATGACGGCGCAATGCCTACCGGCGCCGGAGTTGTCACTCCAGGGGCAGGCGGCAGGTCAGGCTTCTTGACCGGCGCTGCCTGCTGCCTGTGCTTGTTCTTGTTCTTTGACATCTATCGACCCTTCTCAACTTGATTTTTCTCGCCAACCTCGATGCCGCCGAGGATTGCAATGGACCGGTAGACCGAATCGATCACTGGAGTGATGGCTCCAAGCTCTACGATGCTGTCTCCCGCATGGATAGCCTCACCGGCCATCGAGGCCACCGCATCCAAGTCCTCGATCAGTTCAGGACGTCGCTTTGCGGCCAGAACCAGGGGGTGCAATGGGTTGTTGACTGCGGCCATCATCGAAGCGACGATCGCGCCGCGAAGCCTCCAGCCAGACTCGAAACATGCGGCCCGCAAATGGTTCGGTCGCGTACGTTGGACGGCCTCCGGAAGGGGAGTAGCGAAACCGAGATTGGTGGCGCAAACCTTGTAGACGTCCGATACGTAGACTTGGTCTTGAACGGGGCGATCCTTCCCGGCTTTGTCCTTGAAGTAGACGTGCCGCCAAACATCCCCCGGAGGAAACTTCGATGCGATCGACCTAAACGTCGATTCCAGCGCCCGTCTCGCCGCACCCAGCAAATCGCGTAGGCGCTGCTCAGGACAGGCATCCCCCAGAAGTTCGGCATCCAGATAGGCCATCTCGAGTTGTAGGAGTTCGTCGAAAGCCGGCAGGTCCCGCGCATTGACTGTGAGCTTGCGCTCGAGATTCGAAGTGGCTAGTTCCCTCAACTCGGCAATCCACCCGCGCTGCTTCTCGACCTGCGCATCAAGCGATGAGCCGATGAGAGCCTCGACGGCTTCTCGGAGCCTCGGAAAGAACGCGACCTCACGATCTATGGCACGTCTGAGTACCGGGCTCTCTCCCAATCCGAAGGGATCGCATGCGTGCCACTCGCCGGTGTTCTCGTTTTCTGCGAGATAGATGAACGTGGTGAGAAAGACTGGAGTCGGTGCGTCGTCGACTAGCGAGATCCGCTGTAGGGCCGTGCCAACGTCGAGCGACATCTGCTCATCGTCTTCCGGCACCTCAAATGACTCCGAGTTGCGCAAGGCAGACTTGTGTCGATGGGTGGCGCGCAGGATCTGCCGCACATCCGGACACGGAGGCACTGCATCGTCGACCGGGCGGCACATGAAAGCGCGCTCTCGCCGCGGCTTGCCCTTGGTCCCCAAGATCAAATCGGGGAACCCGTTGTCTCGACGGTCCAGTTCCACATAGTCCAAGCGCTGGACGAATCGCGGCCACAGTTCACCGGACCACGGGTCCTGGAAGACGTGGCCTGTCACCGGGGGCCTCATGTCGAGAGCCTCGTCCTCGAAAACCTCGTTGCCGGCGGCTGTCGGCAGTCCGTCAGGCTTGATGAGCGCCCGCTGCAGCAGCTCCTTCATGATCAGCTCGGCCAAATCTGGGTGGATCCTCAGCTTTTCACCTACACGCACAGGGGAAGTCACACCGGCGCGGCACATCCCGAGCACAGCCTTCTGAAGTATGTTGATCTGGCGAGGCCTGACCTCTGGCGCGACGACCCGGTACATCAACGCAGGCCACAAAAGGAACTTGCGTTGGCTGTACCTGACTCCCGCTGGCATGCGGGGGCCGAAGTGCAGGACCGGCGAATCAAGCTGAAACAATGCAGCCATGCCGTCCCTCACAGAGTTTGCGGAAGGCCACCAATCCAGCGAGGCTTTGTTGCGCAACTTCACCGCGGAGCATCCCTGAATCGCCCACAACGATCAGCAGCCGTTGTTGGCGACTCATCGCGACACACAGCCGGTTCTCGAGCATGAGGTGACCAAACTTTCGCCTCAACGATCGGTTGTCCGTGATCGGAAGGTCATTCGACCGCGTCATGGACAGAAACACGACATCGAATTCCTTGCCCTGGAAGGCATCCACCGTACCGACCCGAATGCGCTCCTTGAGGTGGCCATCCATTCCTCTTGTCTCACGCCAAGCATCGGCGACGCGGAACGATCCGTCTGGCAACTGTTCGGCTATGCCGAGCGGTTCCAACTCCGCAAGGATTCCATCGACTTGACCCGCGTAGAAGGAGATGACCCCGAAGCTGAGATCCGGTCGCACAGTCGCCAGCGACTTGAGCTCTTTGGCGATCCAGCGTCCCTCCGCGGGCCTGCGCTTGCTCTGCCCGCCCTGCTCCTTCCCTGCCGACAGAGGGACGTCGACCCAAGCCGCTACGTGAGGCTGGTAGCCTGGCAGGGCATGTTCGAATTGATCGGCAGGCGTCTCGGACCTGAAGGCCTCCCCGTAGGGCGCATAGAAGGTATCGCTGACGAAACCCCCAAGCACCGGGTGCATCCGGTATTGCACGTCAAGCGTGACTGTCCTCTTGATGCCGTCGACCGCTTCTCGCTGGCGCATCGACTCGAACAGGCGCTGAAAGAGACTTCGGCGCAATGCCAAGCGAGTCTCTTCAGATACCGACAATTCCAGTTGTCCTTCGACATCTGGTTCGAGGATGTGTGGTAGCTGTCGATGGTCGCCGACCAAGATGATGCGACGCTCAGCCAGTGCCATGGGAATGAACAGATCGAGAGGATTGGCACGCGCCGCCTCGTCGACGATGACGTTGGCGAAGACGCTTCGCTCACCCTTCAGCGCGCTCATCTGAAATCCGACTGCCTGCTGGCACGTGGCCGCCAGCACGACGGTGTAGTCACGCACCGCAGACCGCACCGCATCGACGTCGTTTTCAAGGTCGAACAGATACTCATAGAGGACGGCGTCCTCACCGCCGGACGACTCCCGTGCCCGCGAAAAAAGTTCATTGACGATCTCCGGCAGGATCTCCTCCAGGTCGCCGTGGCGACTCGGCCCACCAACGGCGACCGGTTCAGAGAATCGATCCAAGAGTGCTTCCTGCAGTGCCTTGAGTTCAGGCAGGAATGCAGGCTCACCGTCCGCATCCCAATCGGAGGCAACGGTGAGTAGCCGTAGCGCGTCGCCGTCGCACGCGCCGAGCAACTCGAGCCTATGCAGGACTCTCGTGGCGTTCCTCGGACCGTCATCGCCAAAGCTGATCGCATCGACACGCAATCCCCGAATGGCTTTGAGCAGCAAGTCGCGATCGTCGGACTGAAAGGTCGGACCTCCGTCTTGCTTTCCAGAGAGTTCCTGCCGGATAGCCAGAAGACGATCCAACAGTGACGGTGACAGGTATGGCCGTGCGATGTCCTCGATATCGCGGACCATCTTCGTAGTCTCGGTTGGGCTGAATCGGGATGCGTGGTAGGCCGCGGACATGGACCGGACCTTCCTCAGTACCTCGCTGACCGGTCTTTCCGGCAATCGCGCCAGGTCAGCCCGAATGCCGTCGACGCGCTCGCGCCGCCAACGGTCGAACCCGTCGCCGTCGTCGGTGCGCCCGTGCTTTCTGCCGACCTTTATCGCAGGCAGACCGAAGACCAGCGTTCTAGCCGCTGCGTTCTCGACTGCATCATGCTGATAGCTCGTGAGGAGCGTCTGGCCAGCAAGGTCCCCGTCTTCGCCCAGTTCAGCCAATCGCGCCTGGAGCGCGGCGATGGTCTTCGTCTTCCCGGTCCCCGGAGGCCCTTGAATCAGGGCGATATCAGGCGTGTTCAGAGCAACCCGAATCGCCTCGATCTGCCTCGGTGTCGGATCGCCCCCGAACACTTCTCGGACGACGGCCGACAGCGCGGTCTCGGTCTTCCTCCGTCGCTCCGGCACAGCGCTACCCTCCAGCAGTAGACCGAGCTGAGGCATGGGGCACTCGGCCAAAGCGATGCTGGCTTGGGCCCGTTCCCTGCGTTCCAAGCGCCTTCTGTCCCCACTCATGCTCATGAACAGCACGCCGGGGATCGGGGGCTCGCGATCGTCCAGGTCTCCCGTGGGTAGAACGTCGAGATATCGCCCAGAGTCGCCCCCGACGAAAGACCCGACAAATGCCCTTTGACTCCTGGTGGCGCCGCCCTCGGTTGCCAGACCACTGCTCGACGAGTCCGAGCTGTCCTGCAACTCTCGCGGAGGCTGTGATGCGGCCTCCAGCTCCACATCCTCTGCACCTCGCAGCAGATTCAACGCGGTGTCGAGTTGTTTCGAATCTTGAATCCGAAACCGCCATCGGCCATCTGCCTGCCGTTTGGCCTCCGAATAGCTGAGCCAGCCCAGTGTCCTTGCTCGGCGAAAGACACTGTCTCGTTCAAGCTTGTTGTACTCCCGCCAGACGTTCAGATAGCTGCCTGCTTGCTCGACCAGTTGATCCAACTGAGACCTGGCTGCACCCCTGAACGCGCCTGCAATGGTCGAGTCGCAAAAGCGGACGTTCCCTTGGACGGGGACGATCGGGCGTCTTTCCTCAGCAGAGGCACCGCGTCTTGCCTCGACCAGCCGAGTCAGAAGCAACTTGTCTTCTGGCGTCTTCTGAACGTCGATCGCATAGCCCTTCCCATGCATGCGAAACGGGCGCCGGTGATCGCTCTCCGGCGTTGGACTTCCAGAGATGAACACCTTCGACCCCGACTCCTGGTCGATCAGGACGAAACGCTCGGTCAGCCATTCGATGACTTCGGTTGCGGAAATGCTCTTTCCGAGCTTCTGGCGGATGACGTCGACAACCTTTTCGTCCACCCCAACGTCGATGTCACCTGGCCAGGAGTACTGCACGGGGAACTCGTGCACTTGCACTTGAATCCACTCGATGGGACCGCTTTTCGGCGTCGTTGCGGTAACCCACCCGAGTCGTGGAAGATTGCGGTCCCTCAGTCGGGCGAGGATGGCTTGCGCTTGCTTGTCTCGCCCGATGACGCTGACCGCCGTCGGACCGGCACGCAGCAGTGATTGACCCGTGGACTCGGAGAACAGAATCGCGATCTCCCGTCTCAAGGCCACAGAGCTGTCGAAACTCACTGCGTCGGAGGGGGCGAATTCAACCAGCGAACACGTTCCGTAGGGGACCTCATGTGCCTTCATTTGGAACCCGCTTTCCGCGCGGTGAAGGACACGACCCTGTGGAGGGTGTCGATCGATCCGAGATGCAAACGCCAAGAGGCTTCATCCTGCTTCAGCAGGATTGATGAGGGTCTAGGTCCGACTTCAGCGGATCGCGCCCCGGTGGGCGATGTAAGTCGATAGGTTGCTCCATCGAGGGCTTGAACCGTGACCCGCGATCCTTCGAGCTTCAGCGCAATGACAGGTCGCTGCCCTTCCCGTCCCGCGTGCCCGTTGACGTGTCGCCGCGTGATGACCTTGGTTTCCCCATCGGTGATCGCCAGGGCGGCCGCAATGACCGGCCTGTGCCGATCCCCGGACGGCTTCGAGACGATCTCAGAGCCCTCGCCTAGCGAGGGATCCCACAGGTGGAACTCTGCAATCGCGAACCCAGAACGAGGCGCGTCACACCACGGGCATTGCTTGGCATTCATGTAGTAAGTGCCCTGGCATTCTGGGCACAGTACCGTTGCGTCTGCAGCCGCATGCAATCTCTCCGCCCACTCCGAAACTCCGGGGCGCTGCAAGGGCTGATTGAGGCCGATGCCGAAGGCTCTCTGTGAGATCTCAGCCAACCTCGAAGACAGCGTCAAACTACGGGGTATGCCGCTCGAGCAACTGTTCGAACGATCACTCGGATCATCGACCCACGGCACAGCCCCCGCAAATGCTTGCTCCTCCCTCTCTGGCGGGCCGTTCGAGACTGAGTCGCCGATCAGCGGGTGAACGAGCGACAAGGTCTGGAAACACAGAACACCGAAGGCATGCGCATCGGTGAGCGAGTTCACGCCCGATGTGCATCGCATGAGTTCGGGCGCTCCATAGCCAGGGGTGAAAACAGTAGCAACCCCCGCGCTCGACGAGTAGTGGATGTTGTCGCTGTCGATGAACCTGACTTCAATGGCATCGCTGGACTCGGACACGAAGATGTTGTGCGGCGAGGGGTCCGAGTAGACGAGTCCCTTCCCATGAAGAGCGGACAACACATCGGCCGTGCGGGCCAACAGCGCCAGACGCCTACGCAGACCGCCGGTTTCGAAATACCACGCCTTGACTGAAGCGACCGATTTGGGTGGATGGCAAAGCGCGCTCAGCGGCTGCATGCCGGTCAGCAACTCCATCAAGTAGCCAAGAACGGGTTCACGCAGCATCTCGAGTGGACGCGCGATCTCGAGGTCGGCCAGAGGCAATCTCTTGATCTGGGTAAGCTGGTTGCGGAGCTTTTCACGGCGGGAAGCCGAGGAGTCGAAGACGATCTTGGCAGCCAGGCGGCCGCCCTTGACCTCGAAGACCGCGCCCTGTCCGCCGCGCCCGATTTGCCGAGTCAAGACGTGACGCGCGCCATTCAGATCGGTCACCTGCCGTGGGACGGATTTCATTCAGCTTCCTTGCTCGGCCAAGCCAGCACCGCAATCGTCTTGTCGTCGAGGTGTCGAGGTGTCGGCCAATGGGTCAACTCACGACGCAGCGAACGCCAACGTGCGACCGGTTGAAGGTGAGCGAATTCGTCGTTCAGCCAAGCGATGAAGTCGGCAAGGCGATCGGAACGGAGGTCATCCGAGACTCCGTCAGATGCCAGAACGGCGATGTCAATCTCGGAGCATTCGAAGCAGCGCGTAGCCCAGACACCACCACTGCCAAGGGACTGAGTCTCGTTGGAAAACCCGGATCCTCGAGGGTGCTCCACCCGCTCGATGACTCCCTGAACTCGAACGGCCACCATGCCGTCGCCAAGCGCAGCCAAATAGGCCCACCCGCCGACATGAGCCAGCGCAAGCAAACAAGTTGCGGCACAGTCAGCGCGGTCGAACGGTGCGATCTCTTCAAGCCAGAGCGGCTCGATCCTGCCGACGAGGTCATCTATTGAACACGTCCCAGTCTTGTGCCAGGCACGGACAGCCCGCAACGTGGCGATGCAGGCCTTCTTGGCACCATGCCTGGCCTGGCTCTTCGAGCCCAGTCCGTCGCTCACTACGACCAGACTGCCGAAGGCGCCAGAAGCACCGAACCACTGGTCCTCGTTTGGCCGTCGCAATGCGCGGTGTGCCGGGCCGGCGACACTCGCTCCGAAGTGATCGACTCGGCTCCTGCGTGCCAACCGATTTCTAGAAGTCATAGTCATCGAGGGCCATGGGATCGACCACCACCACGCTGTTTGGGTTCACGCTGCGTGTGCGCTGGGTAACGCTCATGGTGACCCAGCGGAAGAAGTTCTTGATCTGGCGGGCCTCATGCGCCGAGTACACGCGCGCCGCGGGGTCTGCCAAGAACTCAGCCAGCATTGCCGGGTCGGCGTCATCTCCGATTCCCAGCACGAACCTGGATGCCTTGGCGGCACGGTCCGATGCGAGCATGCGCTGCAGAGGTTCCCGCCATTCGTCAGTAGGCTGGCCGTCGGATACGAGTACGACGGTCGGCCGATAGGCTCGGCTCGGAATCTGGTCGTGGTCCTCGACCATCTTCACGACCAGGTCGAACGCAGCACCCATTGGCGTATTGCCCGCTGCGGTGACCCGATCCCACTTGATCTGCGCAGCGGGCAACAAGGGTTGGTGGAGCCGCGCGCCACCTTTGCCAAACGCGATCACCGAAACATGGATCTCGGCGCGGCTGTGATCCTCAGCCGCGAAGCTCTCGATCATCGATTGAATCGCGTCGTTGAGTGCATCGATCTTCCCGTTCGTGGCCATGCTTCCACTGACATCGGCCAGCAGGATGACCGGCAACGGACGGGCCGTCGTGACCACGAAATCCTTGAGCTTTGACATGTGTTGTTCTCCTTGATTCTTCAACTTGATCTTGCCCGGAGCCTTGGGGCTGCCGGGCCGTGCCACACGCCCAAGCTCCTTCTGGAACTGGTTCTGCACGAGAGACGTCCCGTTATGCCGACTGGCGATGTCTTCCAGATACTTGGCCCATCCCATGCGCTACCCCTCGTGGATCAAGTTGTGTGACGTGCAGGCCATCAATGCCAACGCCGTCCACTGCGCGGCTTGAGCCCGCGAAAGTCGCTGTTCCTGTAGACGGTCAAGATTGCAGAGCTGTCCGGGGTGCAGACGACTTGCACACCTTCGTATTCCGCTACATCCACGCCTGACCGCCCAAGCCTCTCCACCTCCTTCCGACCGATGGCGTAGATCGCCGCCCCACGTACGTGGATCACGCGCCCATAGCTCAGCACCGCATCGATGGTCTGTCCGTTCAACCGGCGCCCGCACATCCGGGCCCAGGCGTGCTGGGTAACTGCCGGTGCGCTGCCGAATACGGAGCCGTTCGTGGTCACATTCATGTTCATTTCGCTGGTTCTCCTGGGTTGATCGGGCTCGGGAGGATTCCGTGCTCCACAGCAACCAGTAGTGCGATATGCGTGCCAACGTTCGCCATGGCAGCCCTAGAGAGGCGATTAACTCCTTGTAAATCAATGACTTAACATCACTTTCCACACATGATTCAGTCCTGTTGTCGGCCCTGAATAACAGCCATTGCAGGAACAATCGTTCCGTCGGTCGGATCATTTTTTCCCCTCCCGGGTGGCTGCCCACTCCCTCAAGGCACGATCCGTGACATCGCAGAGGGATTCAGAGGAGACCCCGCGCTTCTTGGCGATCCTGCGGATCTCTTCAGCCAGGTAGGCCTTGAAAGCTCTCTCGACCGCCTTCGTATTGATCGACTCGCCCGATGCGACGAGGGGTTCCAGACTTGTCGATTCGGCGAAGGCAAGTGCCACGGCCTTGGGCAGCGCGTCGGCGCCAATCTCGGAGGGAGGCCCTTCCACACCCGCAAGTCCGTACTCCGACGCGTCGGCGGCTGAGAGCGGTGAGTGCTGATCGACTCTGGCGGCGATGGTTCGGTACGCCACACGGAACAAGTCCCGCAGGTTGCCGGGAAGCGGATGCCTCGATAGTTGGTCGACGATCGCCCGGTGTGCGCTGGCTGGAAGTCGAACACGGCCACTGCCAGCCCGATGCGCCGCCTGCGCAAACACCATTTCCCAGAGCCATGAGATCTCTTCCGGAATCTCGCGCAACGGCGGCATCCGCAGTGTCAGCATGCTGATGCGGTCGAAGAAGTCTGGATCGAGTCGCTCGCGGAGTTTTTCGTCGGGAAGGTTGGTCGCCGAGATCAGCCTGAAGTCACTCGTCAGCTGCCGGTCGTCACCAAGACGCATGTAGCGCTTTTCCTCGACAGCCTTGATCAGCAGGCGCTGGAGGTCTCGTCCGACGTCGCCGATCTCGTCGAGGAACAGCGTGTCCTTGTGGGCCACCGCGAGAAGTCCTTCGTGGTCCTTGAGTGCACCAGTGAAGGATCCTCGCTTGTAGCCGAACAACTCGGCACGCATCGTCTCGGGGTTGTACTGACCACACGCAACCGCTGGCCAATGCCCGTCTCGATCCGGCACTCGATAGGGACTGTGAGAACGAATCCAGCCCGCCAGCGTCGTCTTGCCTGTGCCGCGCTCGCCCAAAAGGAGCACTGGCACATTCAACTGAGCAAATCGGCGAGCTTCATCGAAGATCTCACGCATGCGACTGGACTTGAACCGCGCGGGATCCCAGACGACCGCCGCGTCTTCCGACGACACCTCCGAGGGCCGGGCAGCGCGATAAGCCTTGTAGTAGCTGTCGATACCGAGTTGGACGGGCACGACTGCGGGACGGCCGTTGCGCTCCTCTTTCCGGTACGACTTGACGAGCACGAAGGGGGGATCGATGAAACCGGTCTCGCCCATCAGCACGAGCACAGTTTGCATGGAAGGCGTGCCGGGGCTGACATGAAGGATCAGTTCCCTGTCGGCAAACTTTCTCCGCATCGTCGGCAGCTTCTCCCTCAGGAAGTCGAAGAGCTGAACGTGATCGGTAGGGTCATCTCCCTCCCAAGGCTCCGAGTGGATTCGCAGCCCGGGATCACGAAGGCGCAGTTCTTCTACCGTTTGCTGGAAGGCGCGTGACTGACGGGTCTCTTGCCCTTCAGGGGGCTGGCTGTGAAGCAGCACGACATCGGCGATGCTCCCGGCATAGGGCGAATCAGCATCGAACAACAACGTCAGGGTGGGCCCGGGAACCGGTGAGCCCTCAACGAGGCGGAACGCGTTTCCGGTCCGGTCTCGCTCGAAGGGATCGTTGTTGACAGCTATCCAGGAGATCAGGACTCGGCGGCGCATGGTCAGAAGATGCCCTGAAAGCCGCCGAGGCGGCATGCCGATTGAATACCGCGACCACCAGGCGAGCCAGCTCCGGCGAAGTGAAGTGATAACCGGCTCATGTCGTCGCCTCTCCTATTCCTTTGGTAGTCAACCTTGAATAGTGACCGGCAACAAGCTCACCAGATGAGCCTGCTGACACCAATCGACGGACAATCGCCGAAGATGTGCGGGCAGGCCCAGGCCGGCACGCGAACAGTTCGGATCGAGCCGCGGTCGGGGCATCGCGCATGGAGAGGCACTCGATCGACATGTCGGCTACCCGATGCCGGCGAGCAGCCGGTCGATGAGGTCACTGGCCTGGCGCTGCCGGAGCACCCTGGCCTCGCGCAGTTCGGCGTCCGGCCCTTCACCAAGCTCGAACTTGGCCACCGAAACCGGCCCGTCCTTGCGGTAGCCCTCGGTCGCCTCGTCATTGGCGAATCGGCGCCTGAGGACATCGAGTCCCTCCCGGATGACGGCTGAATGCGAGCCGGCCATCGCACGGCCAAAGGCTGCGACGACGGCACCGAGCCCGTCTGGGGCATGCTCGATGCAATAGACCAGGTCATGGGCGTCCTTGCGCTCGAAGCGCTGGTCGAACGCGAAGGCCTTCAGGCAGGTGAAGCTGACGATGTCCGCATGCTTGACGCGTTCGGTGGCCATCCCGTTCTCGCCCAGCAGCTCCGCACGGATCTCGGTGACCTGATGCAGGTCGAAAACGATGGACGAGTGCGGAATGTTGAGCGCCGAGATCGTGCCTTCCGTCGGCAACGGCTGCACCCGGCCCCCGGCGATCTGGGGCGCATCGGCAAGGAGCTCCAGCACCATCAGCGCCCCGTGCTCGGTGCGCGTCTGCCATCGCCACGAAAGCTTCAACCCCTGTTCGTTGACAGCGCGCTCGAAGCCCATGCGCTTCAGGTTGTCCTCCAGCGAGTGGTACGCGTCGGTGTCGGCCAGGAGCTGCAGATCGATGACGATGTCGACATCCAGCGTGCCGGCGTGCGCAGGCACGTCGGGTGGACGCTGGGGCACCAGATAGCGCGGCGTCAGACCTCCGACCAGGAAGACCGACTCCTTCCATGGCCCGAGCCCGCGCAACAGCGTGACGAGGACACGCTCGCAGTCCACGGTGTAGGCATCGCTGTATCCGCCGAAGTGCGAAGGTTTGACCATCAGAAGCCGATCCTTTCCCTGCGCAGGTGCTCAGCCAACTCCTTGGCGCGACCCTCGGCGCGCACCAGGTCCAGATAGGTCTGGATCGGGCTGGCCAGCCAGACACCGTCCACCCGCTGCCTGAACAGCAGATCCACCGGCGACTTGGCGTCGATGACCACCAGATTCGCGCCCTCGCTGACGGGGCGGGCGCCCAACTCACCCAGCGCAGCCTCGGTGGCGGAACCGGCCGGCAAGCGGATGCGAACCTGCGAGACGTTCGACAGAAAAGGGGCGTAGCGCTGGGCAGCCGCTTCGTGGGTGACCGCATAGTCGATCCCATGCGAAGAACACACACCGTCGAGTCCTGCGGCCAGGGCGTCGACCTTCATGGAAGGAACGAAGAACCTGCGCACCGCCTCAGCCGGTTGCTGCCGCAGGCTCGTGGCCCAGGCATCCAGCAGTGCAGCAGGCTGACTCACGCGCCGTTGCTTGCTCGGCCCCTGCCCCCGTGAATCCAGCCAGTCGAGTCGTTCCAGTTCGGTCAAGACCATCGACACGGTCGACGGGGATGCCGAGACGTCCTCGGCCAGCTCGGTCACACCCAGCCAATCCTCGCGGCGCATCAGCAGGCCATGCAACACGTGAGCGCGACGCCCGGAAAACAGCGAACGGATGGCCCGGGAGGTCGACTTCGAGGGTGGCTTGTCCACGAAGAAGAGCGCCCCCGGTGCCGGGAGGTACAGGCTGCCCCCGGCGTCGAAATAACCGACCCGCTCCGCTTTCAGCAGGTCCTTGGCGCCCGGAGAGATCGATTCGGCCGCGAGCAGCGGCACGGCGCCTTCTGCGCCGGCATCGCCAGTGCGCCGCGACGCTGCATCCCGGATCTGCCAAAGTGCCTGCCGGACATCCCGCGGATAGAGCGCCTTTCGGATCCCGACCAGCAGTGCCAAGGGACGCCCGGCAACCTGCATCGAGACCGACACGTCGTTCACTGCGGCCTGCCCGCCAGAGTCGCCCTGGCACGCGAGATCGGCCGTCACGTCCGGGAGGGCCCGCAGGGCTTCCAGGAGTTCGGCGATCAACGCGCTCTCGACTTCAGGTGTGTTCACGACCGTGCCTCATGGGTTATTCGCTGTACAGCGAATGAAGGAACTGTATAGAATATTCCGCGAGAAGGCAATATTTGCTGCACAGCAAAATTGACTTCGGATCAGATCTGTCGACCCAAACCCCGTCACGACACCTTCGAAGGGAGTGCACCGACCATGTCCTCCAGCAAGCGGCCAAAGACCAGTAATGGGGCTGCCGACGTCCCCGGCCTGCAAACTCTGCTGGCCCTCCCGCCGGGAGAGCGACGGGACGCCGTGGACAAGGATGTACGCCGACGAGCACCGCAGTTCAGCGCCATCCCCGCCCATGATCTGGCAGATGCACTGGACGTCCCGGAGCACTGGCGGCCGGGCAGCGAATGGTCTTTCACCCGCTATGCGCCAATCGTCAGCGTCGAGGAACATGCCCGGTACAACTCCCCGGCATCCGAACTCGTCTACTTGATCGAAGGGGCCGTAACGGCCGAGCGATTCCAGCAACTTCTGAAGCATTCCGAGCCGCTCGACGAATCCGACGACCCGAGCTTTGCGTTCCTGACCAAGGGCGAACGCAGCCGCCTGGAGGATGCGATCGCCGAGAAGCAGATGCAAGCCAACGAGTCGAACGGCATGAACTGCATCGCAAGATGCACGGTCGAGAGCGACTCTGGGGCGGTTCTGGAATTCGAGGGAGACGTCGAGGACGACGGGGCCTGCATCAATCTGCGCACACCCTACGACAAGCGCGCCAAGCGATTCACAGACCTGTCTCGTTGCCTCACGTCGGGCTGGTAGTGGCCGTCGAGTCCGAAATCCATATCGAAAGAGCGGCGCCAGCCATGACCCCCGCGATTCCGACATCGCCAGCCAAGGGCAGGCGCCCGAGCGACATCTTCTACGGTGCCACCGTCAAGCGGAAGTTCGTCGAGGAAGTGCTCGACATCATCCGCAAGACCGCCACCTCGCATCAAACCTTCATCGAGGGAACCATGGTTTCGTCGTCCGAGCGAAGCGAGTGGACGCTGCCCACCGGCAAGGCAGTGAAGACCGCTCCGTTCTGGGGTCGCCCGAGTTCCCTTTACGTCGACGATGAAGAGGCTCGTGCGCGGATCATGCAAGTCATGGGCATCGATCTGAAGAACAGCCATACCTACCGGAAGTACCTGTAGCACCGACCCCGGTCGACCTACAGGTGCTTCTTGTAGAACGCCCATTGCTGGTGCGCCAGGGTTCGCAAGCCGGCCGCGCCCCGTCTGGCCGCGCGCGACACCAATGCGCCGGCCAGTAGCCAGTCCCACGGTCGGCTCAACAGGAACAGGCCCGGCGCCGCGCGACCCCAAAAGCCACATCTGAGGTTCTATACAATTGGGGTTGTGCGTTACAAAGCATTTTATTATCCTACGCATCACCCCACCCAACAAACAAGGCCATGATCCGCTGCAATCTCTCCACCCTGATGGGGCGAGACAAGCTCCGCATCTCTGATGTCGTGCGAGAGACCGGGCTCAATCGCAGCACGATCACGGCGCTCTACAAAGAGACCGCCACGCGGGTCGATCTGCCGGCGATTGACCTGCTGTGCCGCCTCTTCCGCTGCCAGGTGGGCGAACTCTTTGAACACCTGCCAGAAGCCGCCGAGGAACGTCCATGAGCCTCAGCGCCGCCCGTTGGCACGTCATCGCCGAGTCCAACTTCGCGTGGGAGCGCGAAGCGCTGGACTGGCTGCGCAGCAACCTGCCCGACCGCGATTCCTGGCACGTCTGGACGAACTTTGAGTTCATCGACGATGAAGGCAAGGTCAGCGAGGTCGATGCGCTGGTGCTCTCTCCGGCCGGCCTGTTCCTGGTCGAGATCAAGAGCCGTCCTGGCGTGCTGCGGGGCGATGCGCACAGCTGGACCTGGTCCACCGACGGGCGCTCCAACACCTACGACAACCCGGTCATCCTGGCCAACCGCAAGGCCAAGCGGCTGGCCAGCCTGCTGCGCCGCCAGCCCGCCATCACCAAGGCCAAAATCCGCCTCCCCTTCGTCGAGCCGGCGATCTTTCTGTCGTCCAGCAGCCTGTCCTGCCAACTGGAAGGCCTGGCCAGGACGGCCACCTTCCAACACGGCCGGCCGGGCACTGTGGACGACCCCGGCATCGTCGGTGCCTTGGCCAATGGCATCACCAACCGGGCGACCACGTCGGTCGACGCCGCCCAGGCGCGTGCCATCGCCCGTGGCCTGGCCGAGGCGGGCATCCGCCCCTCCAACAAGCACCGCCAGGTGGGCGACTACCGGCTCACCAAGCTGCTGGCCGAAGGCGAGGGCTTTCAGGACTGGGAAGCCAGCCACGTCAGCATCGACACGGTGCATCGGCGCGTGCGCATCTACACGGTGGCCACCGCGTCCAGCCCCGAGATCCGGGCCACGCGGGTTCGGCAGGCGCGCCGTGAATTCGAGATCCTCGAAGGCATCGACCATCCCGGCATCCTGAAGGTCAAGGACTACAAGGAAACCGAACTCGGGCCCGCTTTGATCTTCGATCATGACCCGAAAGCCGTGCGTCTGGACCACTTGCTGCGTGAGCGCGGCAAGACCCTCACCGTCACCCAGCGCCTTCAGCTCGTGCGCGACATCGCGGAGACGCTCAAGTACGCGCATTCCAAGCGCCTGTATCACCGCGCCCTGGGGCCGCAGAGCATCCTCGTTCATGACCTGGACGGCGCCGTGATGCACGTCCGGCTGATGAACTGGCAAACGGCCTCGCGCAACGTCGGCGATCTGGCCTCGCCCAACACCGTGCATCGCACCACCGGCACCCGCCACGTCGAGGACTACGTCGAAGACCCCGGGCTGATCTACCTGGCGCCCGAGACCACCCGGGCCGACCCGGCGCACGGCCCCAGCCTCGATGTGTTCTCGCTGGGCTGCATCGCCTACTACCTCTTCAGCGGCCAGCCGCCCGCCGAGTCGGTGCTGGATCTGGCTGAGAAGCTGCGGGTCGGCCAAGGCCTGCGCCTGTCCGACACCATGGACGGCTGCGGCGCGCGGCAGCAGGAGTTGATCCAGTTCGCCACCTACCCCGACCTGCTGGCGCGCTACGACTCGATCCAGGGCTTCCTCGACGACCTGGACCGGGTTGAAGATGAACTGACCACCCCCGATCCGGAAGCCACCGTCGACCCCAGCATCGCCAGCACCGGCGACCGGCTGGAGGGCGGATTCACCGTCGTCAAGCGCGTGGGACGCGGCTCGTCCAGCGACGCCTTGCTGGTGCGCAGGGACGGCAGCGAAGAAGAGCACATCCTCAAGGTGGCCTGCGACATCGCGCACAACGACCGCCTGGTTGCCGAAGGCGAAGTGCTCGCCCGTCTGCACCACCAGAACATCGTCGCGCACCGCGAAACGCTCACCGTCGCCGGCCGAACCGCCCTGCTGCTCAAGAGCGCTGGCGCCAGAACGCTGGCCGAGAAGATCAAGGATGAAGGCCGGCTGTCGCTCGACATGCTGCAGCGCTTCGGTGAAGAGCTGATGGAGGCGGTGAACCACCTCGAGTCGGAAGGTGTCGCCCACCGCGACATCAAGCCCGAGAACATCGGCATCGCCGAAAACCGCACCGGCAAGCTGCAGCTCGTGCTGTTCGACTTCTCGCTGTGCCGCACGCCGGCCGACAACATCACGGCCGGCACGCACCCCTACCTCGATCCCTTTCTGTCGATGCGCCGGCCGCCACGTTGGGATCTGTACGCCGAGCGCTTTGCGCTCGCCGTCACCCTGTACGAGATGGCGGTGGGCCAGCCCCCCGTCTGGGGCGACGGCCACACCTCGCCGGCCATGCTCGATGTCGAAGCCAGCATCGAGAGCGATGTCTTCGATCCGGTCACGCGCGAGGGCTTCACGACCTTCTTCGCTAAGGCGCTCAGGCGCGACTACAAGGAACGCTTCGACAACGCCGAAGAGATGCTGCGCGCCTGGCGCGCCATCTTCACGGCCAGGCAAACCGTCCATCCCGGCCAAGCGGGGGACAGCGCCGCCGACAGTGGCTTTGCTGCGATCGCGCTGACCGCAACCCCGCTCACCACCATGGCTGAGCTGGGCTACAGCCTGGAGGCCCAGGACGTCCTGGAACGCATGGGCATCCACAACGCGCGTGAACTGCTCGCGGTGGATCGCATCCGCTTTCGCTACCTGCGCGGTGTGGGCGACAAGATCCGCAAGGAGATCCGACTCACGGCGAAAGATCTGGCACGCCGCCGTCCGGACCTGACCCAGGGCCGCGCTGCGGCGCACGACGACGAAGATGCCGACGGCGCCGTCAGCGTCAACGAGCTGGCCGCGCAATTGCTGCCGCGCCGCCCGGCCGGCGACGACCGCCCGGAAGAAGCCGCACTCGCCCACTACCTGGGGCTGGACGATGCCGTGAAGGCCGGTGTGTGGCCCAGCCTGGGCGATTCCGCGCAGGCCGGCGAAGTGGACCGCACCACCCTCACCGCCGCCCTGATCAAGGCCCGCGAACGCTGGCTGAAGAACCCCGCCTTCACCGAACTGCGCCAGCAGATCGACTCGCTGCTGCGCAGCCAGGGCCAGGTGATGAGCGCGTCGGAAGGCGCCATGGCCTTGCTGGCCCTGCGCGGCTGTGCTGCGCAAGACGACGTCGAGCGCCTGCGCCAGGCCACCGCCGTGTTGCGGGCTGCGGTGGAAGCCGAAGCCCACCTCGACCAGCCCCGCTTCGAGGCCTTCGACCATCAGCCGTCAATACTGATCGCCAGCGCGTCCGCATGGGCCGACTACGCGCGCCAGCTGGGCGCCGCGGCCGATGCCTGCGCGTTGGCCGACCCGCTGCTGCCGCCTTCGCGCGTGCTTGAAACCCTGGAAGGCGTGCCGCTGCCTCAATCGTCAGCCGCAACGCAGGCCGCCGGTGGCCTGCCAATCGGCCCGCTCACACCCACACGGCTGCTACGCCTGGCCGCCTCGGCATCGCGCAAAGCGGCCGTGTCCAGCCGGCAGGAAATTTACCCGCGTGGCATGGCGCCGCTGCAAGCCCTCAAGCAGTCACTGGGTGCCTTGGTGGGTGCGCCTGAGCTGACCGTGGCAGACATTCAGGGGCGTGTGCAAGGTCGCTACCCCGAAGCGGCTGGCCTGCCACATCGGCCGGAGCTCGATCGATTGCTCGAAGAGTCTGGCGCACCGCTGGCCTGGGACGCCACCGCGGCCGATGGCCGTGGCGCCTTCCGCCTGGCCACGCTGGGGCGGGCGCAAACCGCCGGAACCACCACGCAGTTCTCGCGCCACGCCACGCTGCTCACGGCCCACGCATCGGGAGACAACGATGTGGTTCAGGCCGCAGCCGTGGAAGACCGCCTGGTGCGCGGTCTGCAGCAAGGCGGCATGCTCGTGCTCACCGTCCACCCGCGCATCGCCCGCCACGCCGAGGCTGAGCTGCTCCACCGCTTCGGCACGCCGGGCGTGCTGCCTGCTTCGCTTCAGCGGGTCAACTTCGACGCCCTGCTGCTGGCCGCCCTGCGCGACCAGGCCAAGACGGCTGGCGTCGACTGGAACGTCGTGCTTCAAGCCGACGCCGCCGACCGCGGCAGCCGCCACTGGATCAACCTGCAGCGCCTGGTTCAACGCACCCTGCCAGCACTCCGGTCTGCCCTGCTCAACAGCCCTGCGCCTGTGTTGCTGGTCAGCGCCGGCCTGCTGGCCAGGTACGACCTGATGGGGCTGATCACCGAGTTGGAAGAGAACGCCGGCCGCCCCGCCCACACCCCCAGCGTGTGGCTGCTGCTGCCCACCAGCCACCAAGGCTTGCCGGTCATCGACGGCGTGGCGGTACCGATGGTGAACAACATCCACAACACCCGTGCCTTGGCTTTGCCGCAAGCCTGGATCGAAAACAAGCACCGCGCAAAGACCGCCACCCCAGGAAGAGCCACCACGTGATCAAAGCCCCCCAACTCCTTGCCGATCTCACCCGGCTGCTCAAGCGCCTGGAAGAAGACCTGCTGCGCCGCATCGACGAAGTCACTGAGCTCAAGACCAGCCTGCAAGCCGAGTGGCAGGCCGCACGCGACGCCGACCGCACAGCCGAGACCTTCGAGACCTGGGTCGACCAGGTCATCACCCAGGCCGGCGTGCATTGGCTGCTGTCCTGCGTGTTCCTGCGCTTCATCGAAGACAACAAGCTGGTCGACCGCCCCTGGCTGGGCGGCACGCCTGAATCGGGCAACCTGGCCCTGGCGCGCGATCGGCACGAGGCCTACTTCCGCGCCAACCCGCTGCACAGCGACCGCGAGTACCTGCTGGCGTCGTTTCGAGAAGCCGGCACGCTGCCCGGGCTGCACACCTTCTTCGACGAGGGCCACAACCCGGTCTTCCGGCTCGGCATCAGCGGTGATGCGGCCATGGCCGTGCGCCAGTTCTGGCAGCAGGTGGACCCGAACACCGGCGCGCTGGCGCACGACTTCACCGACCCCACCTGGAACACCCGCTTCCTGGGCGACCTGTACCAGGACCTGAGCGAGGCCACGCGCAAGCGCTATGCGCTGCTGCAGACGCCCGAGTTCGTCGAAGAGTTCATCCTCGACCGCACGTTGACGCCCGCCATCCGCGAGTTCGGCTACCGCACGGCGAGCTTGATCGACCCCACCTGCGGCTCAGGCCACTTCTTGCTGGGTGCGTTCCACCGCTTCGTGGATGAATGGCAGCGCGCCGAGCCCTCGCGCAACCGGCGCGACATCGCCCAGAAGGCGCTGGACGCCGTGGCCGGTGTGGACCTGAACCCGTTTGCGGTCGCGATTTCGCGCTTCCGGCTGCTGGTGGCGGCGCTGCTGGCCAGCGATGTGCACAAGCTGAGCGAGGCGCCGGACTTCCGCATCCATGTGGCCATTGGCGACAGCTTGCTGCACGGCAAGCGCTTCGGCATGACGGCGACGGAAGGGATGTTCGAGAGCGGACAGCACTACGCTGGGACAGGCTTGGCCCATGCTTATGCCAGCGAAGACCTGACTGACGTCCAGCGCATTCTCGGTCGGCAGTACCACGCGGTGGTGGGTAATCCACCGTACATCGTCGTGCGCGATGCTGGGCTCAACGCGGCATATCGTGCGCGATACGCGAGTTGCCATCGCCAATACTCACTGGGTGCACCGTTTACAGAGCGCTTTTTTGACTTGGCCCTGACCGGTCCTAGTGCGGGACACTCAGCCGGGTACGTTGGTCTCATCACGACGAACAGCTTCATGAAACGAGAATTCGGTTCGAAGCTCATTGAGGAAGTTCTACCCCGCCTGGATTTGTCTCATATCGTTGACAGTTCCGGCGCGTGGATTCCAGGCCATAACAAGGATGGAACTGCCACCGTAATTCTCTTCGGCCAGCACCGTCCTCCAATGGCAGGGAATCCCGTTCGTACCGTAATGGGAATAAGGAGCGAGCCAGGCACGCCAGAGATTCCAGCCCAAGGCTTGGTTTGGCGCGCCATCGTTGAACATATCGATCAGGCGGGATCGAGAGTGAGTTCATTAGCGTTGCGGACATCCCGAGGCACATTTTGCCGACATCCTTGGAGCATCGGCGGTGGCGGTGCCAGCGGACCTGCAAGGAGTCAATTGAGGTCGGCCGGAGAGGCATCTATGGTGGAAAGAGATCGGCATACCGCGTGACCAGGGAGGATGAGGTCACTTGCTGAAGATTGGCATGTGCCCGAATCGGTCGAGCGCGCTTCGCCATGGTGATCGAGGGTGATTGGTCCGGGACTGGTCACTGGTAGTGTCACGTGTCCTGTTGTTGTACAAGAGTTCGATGGACTGCGACTTGCGAGCGACTTGCCGTTCCGCAGGGTGCTTTGGCCAACATACGCCAGGCATTCCGGGCCGAGCTAAGGCGTTTGGCACAGCCAGTTGAGAACGCGGTCTTCGTGGTGGGAGTATCAGGTTCTTTAAGAAGCGGCTCCAATCCTACCATCACATTTGGCGAAATCGCCGCCACAACCATTTTGTGCTTGACCGTGGTGGGAAGGTTTTCAAGCAGACCGCACCAGTCATCAAGCTACCTGCCGGCGCCAGCGAGAACGATCATCTCGGACTGCTCGGGCTGCTGAACTCGTCTGTTGCGTGCTTCTGGCTGAAGCAGGTTTGCTTTCCGAAGGACGGCCAGGGCCAGATGTGGGAAGAGCGTTTCGCATTCAACGCCACCAACGTCGCCGAGTTCCCTTTGAGCAAGGGCCGGCCGTTGGCCAGTGCAAGCCGCATGGACGCGCTGGTCCACCAGCTCAGCACGCTTCAGCCCGCCGCCTTGCTGGCCTCAAGCCCAGCGCCCACCCGCGCCAGACTGGATGCGGCACACGCGCGCGCCACACAGGTGCGGCAGCACATGATTGGCGAGCAGGAGGAACTGGATTGGCACTGCTACCGTCTCTACGAGTTGCTACCGGCCGGCGTCTCCGTCGACGACGTGCAACGCCACCGTTGAAGTAGCTTTGGCGAGCGGGCCTTCGAGATCGTGCTGGCCCGGCGCCGCCGGCAAGGAGACCACCAACTGGTTTGAGCGCCACGGGTCGACGCCCACCACCGAGATTCCGGCACGCTGGCCGGAGACCTATCGCGAGGTTGTGCAGCGCCGCATCGAGCTGATCGAACGCGACCGCAACACTGCTGTTTGAGCGCCGCTCTACAAGCGGCGTTGGAATTCGCCCCAGTGGGCAGACCTGAACAGGCCGCTGCGTGACTGGCTGCTGGCCCGCCTGGAGTCGAAGGCACTCTGGGTTACCAGCACCGATCAACCGCCGCAAATCAACACCACCAGCCGGCTGGCCGACACGGTGCAGCGCGACGCCGAGTTCATGCAGATCGCCGCGCTGTATGCAGGCCACGCCGATTTCGACGTGGCACAACTGGTGGCCGGCCTTGTGGCCGCGGAGGCCGTTCCTTTCCTGCCTGCCCTGCGCTACACCGACACGGGCCTTCGCAAGCGCGCGCAATGGGAGGACACCTGGGCGCTGCAGCGGCGCGAAGACGCGGGCGAGAGCGTCGGCAGCATTCCCGTCCCGCCCAAGTACAAGAAGGAAGACTTCCTGAAGGTCACGTTCTGGGACCTGCGTGGTGGGCTGGACGTACCCAAGGAGCGCTGGGTCAGCTACCCCGGTTGCGAGCGCGGCGCCGATGGCAGCCTGCCCATCGCCTGGGCCGGCTGGGACCATCTGCAGCAAGCCACCGCACTGGCCGCCTACTACCTCGAAATGAAGGAAAGCGAAGGCTGGGAGGCAGCGCGCCTGCAGCCCCTGCTGGCGGGCCTGCTGGAACTGGTGCCCTGGCTGGAGCAATGGCACAACGAGGTGGACCCGGTCTACGGCGAGCGCATGGGCGCGTACTACAAAGGCTTCGTGTCCGAAGAGGCGCGCTCGCATGGCTTCACGCTGGACGATCTGCGGGCCTGGAAGCCGGCGCGGGTCGTGCGCGAGGCGTGGCGCGAAGGGTTCCGCCCAGCAGCAGACAGCCCCGCCGGGACCCGCGACGATGACGCCGGCGCACGTTGCGCGTAGGCACCGGGCGGGGCGGCGCCGGCGGGCCCGCCCGCCACCCGGCCTGGCCACCAGCTGCGAGGACCCCCCCCGCTGGTGGCGGAGAAGAAGGGCCCCCTTTTAACCCTTGACTAAAAAAAAAAAAAAACCCCCCCCCCCCCCCCCAAAACAACCCCCCCCCCCCCCCCAACCCCAAAAAACCAAAACAAACCCAAGCCAAAAAAAAACCCCCCCCCCCCCCCGCCCCCCACCCAAAAAAAAACCAAAAACCCCCCCCAAAAAAACAACAACCCCCCCAAAACAACCGGGAAAAAACCCCCCCCCCGGTTCCGGCCAGTTGACAGGCACCCTGATGCGGCGTGCGCCAGGCAGAGCGCGACGCGCCCGCGCTGGCGGCCACGCTGCAGGGCACTCGGCCGCGCGAGAAGGTCGAACGTCCTGGCAACCGACCCTGCGGCACGTCGCCGCGTTGGCCACTCGCCGCCAGCGCACCAGCAAGCCCGCTTCTGGGCTCTCGCAGCGCGACGGGCCGCTTGACGCTCACCAGGTCCCAGCGCCCCAGCGCCGCGGCGGGACCGATCCTGGACATGTAGCTGAATCACGGCAACACCGAGTTACGCAGACGATACGCTGAGCCGCGCAATCCGAATTAGGGCCTGGCGCTGGAGCCCGGGACGCGCGTGCGATTTGCGAAGCTCCCGTCAGGCACCCCATCAGCCGTTCTGGACCAGCGCAGACGGAAGCCGTCAGCCTCCTAGGCTTGAAAGGCTTCTGCCGGCACTGGGACCTACGCGTCTCGAGTGGCCCGCAGCCAGAGGCGCTGGCAATCAACGCCGCGCCTGGCGCTCTGGCCGCAGGCGATTCCTGAAGAGCCGCGTCCCGAACGCTGACTTGGCCCTGGCCACAAGTACACGGCCAGGTACGTCGGCCGCCGGACTCCCGGCGCGCCCGGTTCACGCCGAGCGGCGCTCGCCGACCCGGCGACGAAGACGGTTGACGCCGAACAAGATGGGAGCCTCTTGTGCGTGCGAGCGCGATGCAGGTACTTCCCGCAATGAGCCAAAGCTTGGCAGCCGTTCTGCCTTCCCGGCCGCTCCCTCGGTCCGCCTGGTGGACAAGCAGCAACCTCATCTCAGCCAGCGGATTCCGCTCCGCAGGAACTTCGCTCGCAGCTCGAGGCCGTCTGGTGCCCGTGTGTTGCCGCCTCTGGCGCAGGGGACAGCAAGCGGCCAGGACCTGGCGCCAGTTCCGGAACGGCTGGACCGCGAGGCATTGCTTGCACAGGCGGCGGGCCTGCTTGACGCCAGCTTATGTCGACTTTCCGAGGTCACATGGCGAAACTTGATGGCCGTGTTCAGCAAGGCTGCGGGTGATCGAGCCTCGGACGGTGGCGATCCGCAGGAGCCATGCGCACTCCCAACTGGAGCGTTTCAAGCCCCATGCCGACCAATGCTGGAAGCCTTCAGGGAGTTAGAATTTCGGAGCTGCCCGCTGCCGGTGAACACGACATGACATCGACGACACACCCAACAAGGAATCATCGAATGCCGCTGCTGAAGACCCTCCCCTCCCCCGGGGGTGCCAGGGCGACTTCGTCCTCCAACTGTCCAAGGGCGTCACCGAGCCCGAGCAGACGCTGCGCGACTACGTCGTCACACCGCAGTTGGTGGATGCCTTCAGCAACGCCATGGGCTTCATCCAGCAGGCGGTGCAGACCGGTGGCAGCAAGGCGGCCTACCTGCACGGCAGTTTCGGCTCGGGCAAGAGCCACTTCATGGCGGTGCTGAACCTGCTGCTGGCCGGCAATACGCAGGCCCGCGCCACGCCAGAACTGGCCGACGTGGTGGCGCGCCACAGCTGGACCGAAGGGCGCAAGTTCCTGCTGGTGCCGTACCACATGATCGGCGCGCGCGACATGGAGTCGGCCATCCTTGGCCAGTACGCCGACTTCGTGCGCAAGAAGCACCCCGACGCGCCGGTGCCCGGCTTCTACCTGGCCGAAGGCCTGTTCAAGGATGCCCGCGACCTGCGCGCGCAGATCGGTGACGGGCCCTTCTTCACCAAGCTCAACGAAGGCGCTGCCGGTGGTGGCGGCGGCGGCGGTGGTGGTGGTTGGGGCGAGTTCGACAGCGGCTGGGACGCGGTGAGCTTTGAAGCCGCCATGCTGGAGCCGCCCAACGGCGAAGAGCGCTCGCGGCTGGTGGGCGACCTGATCACGCAGTTCTTCTCGGCCTACCGCACGCTGGCGGGCAGCGGCGAGTCGTTCGTGTCGCTGGACGATGGCCTGAGCATCATGAGCCGCCACGCCAAGGCGCTGGGCTACGACGCCGTCATCCTGTTCCTGGACGAGTTGGTGCTGTGGCTGGCCAGCCATGCGGCCGACGTCAATTTCGTCAGCCGCGAAGGCACCAAGCTGGTCAAGCTGGTGGAGGCCACCAACGCCGACCGCCCCATTCCGCTGGTCAGCTTTGTGGCGCGGCAGCGTGACCTGCGTGACCTGGTGGGTGAAAACCTGGCGGGCTCGGTGCAGGTGCAGTTCAGCGACGTACTCAAGCACTGGGAGGCGCGCTTCCACCGCATCACGCTGGAAGACCGCAACCTGCCCGCCATTGCCGAGCGGCGCGTGCTGCGCCCGATCGACGAAGCGGCGCGGCAGACGCTGCAGGGCACCTTCGACGACGTGATGAAGATGCGCAAGGACGTGCTCGACACCTTGCTCACCACCACGGCCGACCGCGACATGTTCCGCAAGGTCTACCCGTTCACGCCGGCATTGGTGCAGACCTTGATTGCCGTGTCGGCCGCGCTGCAGCGCGAGCGCACGGCCTTGAAACTGATGCTTCAGTTGCTGGTGGACCGGCGCGCCGATCTGGAGCTGGGCCAACTGATCCCCGTGGGGGATTTGTACGACGCGATTGCCGAGGGCGACGAGCCGTTCTCCGAGGGCATGCGCCTGCACTTCGAGAACGCCAAGCGCCTGTACAACCAGCGGCTGCTGCCCATGCTGGAGCGGCAGCACAGCGTGACCTGGGAGGCCATCAAGCTCGGCCAGGCCGACGCCACCGCTGCCAAGAACCTGCGCAACGACGCCCGCCTGCTGAAGACGCTGCTGCTGGGCGCCTTGGTGCCCGAGGTGGAGTCACTGAAGGGCCTGACGGCGCAGCGCCTGGCGGCTCTGAACCACGGCACGTTCCGCTCCCCCATCCCGGGCCGCGAGGCGCAGGACGTGCTGCGCAAGTGCCGCGACTGGGCCAGCGAGATCGGCGAGATCAAGATCACCGAAGACCAGAACCCGATCATCTCGATCCAGGTGACGGGCGTGGACATCGAGCCCATCCTGCGGGCGGCCGAGGCCAACGACAACGCCGGCAACCGGCGCAAGCGGATCCGTGAAGCGCTGTTCAAGGAACTCGAGATTCCCGACACCGGTGGCCTGTTCACCACCTACGAATTCAATTGGCGCGGAACCCGGCGCGAGGTGGAGCTGCTGTACGAGAACGTGCGCGAGATGACCGACGACCGGCTGCGCGGCCGCTCGGGCGCCTGGACGGTGGTGCTGGACTTTCCGTTTGACGATGCGAACTTCGGCCCCGCCGACGATCTGGCCCGCCTGGCGGAGTACCGCGGCGGCGACACCAAGACGCTGGTGTGGTTGCCCTCGTTCCTGAGCAACAAGGCGCTGGCCGACCTGGGGCGGCTGGTGGTGCTGGACTACATCCTGCAGGGTGAGCGCTTTGACAACTATGCGGCCCACCTCTCGTTCGTCGACCGGGTACAAGCCAAGGCCCTGGCGCGCAACCAGCTGGACCAGTTGCGCATCAAGCTGCGGTCGCAGCTGGAAGTGGCCTACGGCATCAGCACCGAACCGCGAGATGCGGTGAGCAACCCGCTGACGGCGGACCAGCAGTTCAAGTCGCTGGACCCGACGCTGTCGCCGCGGCCACCGGTGGGGGCGGAATTCAAGTCGGCCTTCGAGAGCCTGCTGGGGCAGTTGTTTGCCCACCAGTACCCGGCCCACCCGGAGTTCGACACCGAGATCAAGCCCAGCGTCATCAAGAAGGTGTGGCCTGAAGTCCAGAAGGCCATCGAGGCGCCTGGCCAACGCGGGTTGGTGCAAGACACCTCTACCCGCAAGCTGGTGCGTGCGGTGGTCAACCCCTGCCAGTTGGGGCAGATGGGTGAGACCCATTTGCTGATCGAGCCGCACTGGCAATCGCGCTTCTCGCAAAGCCATGCGCGGGACGGTGGCGGCGCCATCACCGTGGCGAAACTGCGGCAGTGGATCGACACCCCTGCGCCGATGGGCCTGCCCATCGAGCTGCAGAACCTGATCATCCTGGCCTTTGCGGCATCGACCAACCGCCGCTTCACGATGCGCGGCGGGCCGTACGAGCCCACGATCGACAGCCTGCCCGATGAGCTGGAGCTCAAGGAGCAGGCGCTGCCGAACACGGCAGACTGGGAGACCGCGCTGCTGCGCGCGTCCAGCTTGTTCGGCCTGACGCTCGGCCAAACGCTCAATGCGGCCAATGTCGGCAAGTTGGTCGATGAGGTTCGGCAGAAGGCGGCAGACAAGCGCGAGGCGGTGGCCCGTCTGGTATCGCAGGTGCGCGACCGTTCGGCGCGCTATGCGCCCGGCATCACCGGGGCACGCCAGCAGTCTGCAGAGTCTGCCCAGGCGCTCCTGGCCTCACTGGCGCAAGCGGCAGAGGGCGATGTGGTGACGACGCTGGCCAATGCGAGCCTGCAGACGTCAGAGGCAGCGGTCAGCCGCAGCCTGGGGCAAGCGCAGGTCTGCGCCGATGCCTTGGGCAGTGGAAACTGGCAATTGTTCGATGTGGTTCGCGACCTGGTGGACCACCGCCGCGACGCGGCGCTGCTGATCATGAGCCGCCTGACCGAGGCACTGACCAGTGACGAACATGTGGTGGCCTTGAAGCCGCGGCTTGAAGAGCTGGCACGGGATGCGATGCGTCTGCTGGCAGCGGCAGCGCCGGCACCAGTGACGCCGCCACCCGTCGCACCCACGCCGCCCGGTGCCGGGCCGGCGCCGGCGCCGCCTCCCGTGGTGATGCCCCCTGCCCCGCCCGCCAACGGGCCGGAGGTGGTGGACGAGAAGCAGCAGTTGCACCTGAGTGGCGCTGCTGCGGTGACCGCGCTGGACGAACTGAAGACGCTGGTCACCAGTGAACGCGACCTCGAGCTGACGCTGAGCTGGCGGGTGCAGCGCAAGGGCACGAAGCTATGAGCTTGTCGACGCCGCAGATCGCGGCCCAACTCGAACGCGTGCTGGCCAGCGATCCGGCCGCTGTCGCCGTTGCGATCCGGGCCAACGCGAAGCAGCCCTGGCCCGATTCCTTGAAGCAGCAGGGGCGGGATTTCCAGCTTCGGTGGTGCGACTCGTCGCTGGCCATTCGCGAAGCCTTGTGCGATGTCGAGCAGCATGACCCGATGACATCCGGACTGGTGGTGATCACGCCGCTGGCCACCCACGAGGTGGCCGAAGACATTGCCGCCCGTCTGGCCAGGGCGCGGGTGTTTCAACCCGAGGGCTGGGACATCGTTCGACAGTTGTTCCAGGCCAAGGAAACCGACGCGCGCCTGGGGCGCTATGTGTGGATGCCGCAGACCTTGATCGACGGCGCGTCGCAGGGCACTTACCCGCCCGTGGCCAATGGCTTCCTCGACCTTGAAACCGCATGGCGGGAAGTGCTGCATCGATTCCTGGGCATTGAAGCCGCGCGCCCCGACGCGGTGGCGCTGCTGCTCTGGGCGATGGACCCGGCCGCCGACCCCAGGCTTGCCCAGTTGCCGGCGCCGGCCCGCATCGACGTGATGCGCTGGCTGGGCGAGACGGCGGGAGTTGCCGGGGAGATGGTGCTGGGCTGCGTGGATGCGGGTCGAACGATCGATGCATTGCCACTGGGCCTGGTCTGCGGCGTGGTCTTTGCCCAGGATGGTGAGGGCCAAGCCAGCCTCGGCCAGGCAGCGATCCGCCTGGAGCGCTTCGTCAACGGCAAGCACGTCGGTGTTGCCGAGGGGCGCGCCTGGGCGCGCGCTGCAGAGCAAGTCGTTCGACTGACCGGGCTGGACGCGTCCCGTGCGGTGCTCGACCGCGCCGATGCACTGCTGCGCGACCTGCGCGTCATCGACTTTGCGCACCTCAGCGACGTGCTGCCGGCGGCGCTGGATCAGCGACTGGAAGACTTTGCGCTGGCACTGACCGCCCATGTGGCGGAGCCCTCGGAAACCAATCTTGCCCAGGTTGAGCTGCAGGCCGACCGCGCGCTCCGGCACACATTGGTGGCCGCTCAGAAGCCCCGCATGGAACGCGTCGAGATGGCGCGCCGATTGGCACGCTGGCTGATGAACGCCACGCCGACCGCTTCATCCTTGCAGACTGCCGTGGCCTGGCAGTCTGACCAAGGCGCCTTTGTCGACTGGGCGCGCTTTCGGCTGCTCGGAGGCGACGAGCTGCCGGACCTGTCACAGGCCTACAGCGCCTGCCGCGAAGCGGTCATCGCGCGCCGAAATGCTTTCGCCAAGCCATTCGCACAGGCGCTGGTGCAATGGAACGCCCAGAAGCCGGCGCCTGAGGGTCGGATCATCCCGCTGGAGTCGGTGCTTGAGCATGTGCTGGCACCGATCGCCGCCGCCCACCCCACCCTGCTGCTGGTGATGGATGGTTTGAGCACCAGCATCTTCCGGGAGTTGTTCGCCCGGATTGCCAGCCAAGGCTGGGCCGAGATGGTGCCTTCCAGCCTGGGACAGCCGCTGGCTGGTGTGGCTGCACTGCCAACGATCACCGAGGTCAGCCGCGCCAGCCTGCTGTGTGGGCGTCTGACCGTCGGCGCTTCAGCGCAGGAGAAGACCGGCTTCGCAACGAACGCTGCCCTGCTGGCGCACAGCCGCGCGGACGCGCCACCCCGGCTGTTCCACAAGGGCGACCTGGCGGATGCGACCAACCTGGCGCCCGAGGTGCGCGCCGCCATTGCGAGCACCCAGCAGCGTGTGGTGGGCGTGGTCTACAACGCCGTGGACGACCACTTGAGCGGCCCGGATCAGTTGCATCAACGCTGGGCACTGGAGGACCTGCGGCTGCTGCTGCCGTTGCTGCGCGAGGCGCGCGAAGCGCGTCGGGTGGTGGTGATCACGGCCGACCATGGGCATCTGCTCGAAGACGGCACCACGCAGTTGCCCGGTGGCGAGAGCGACCGCTGGCGCCCGGGCAAGAACGCCGAGACGCCCAACGAACTGGCGGTCAGCGGGGGGCGCGTGGTCACCTCCGACGGATCGAACGCGGTGGTGTGCCTGTGGGGCGAGAGCACTAGGTATGCGGGTCGCAAGAACGGGTATCACGGTGGGCTGTCGCCCCAGGAAGTCACGGTGCCCTTGAGCGTGATCGTGCCGCTCGGATTCAACCTGGCCGGCTGGACCCCGGCACCGCCGGCCCCACCGGAGTGGTGGGAACTGCCGCCCATGCCGAAGTCGTCAGGTGTGCCATCGGCAGCCGCCGCAGCACCAAAACCAACGCGGCGCAAACCGACAGCGCAGCAAGGGCAGCCCCAGTTGTTCGAGCCGGTCGATCTGCCGCCACCAGAGGCTTCAACGCCGCCCGTGGCTTTGGACTGGATCGGCGCCTTGCTGGGCAGCCCGATCTATGCGTCTCAGCGGCAGTTGGCCGCGCGCGTGGCGCCGCCCGACGACAAGATGCGACTGCTCCTGACGTCCTTGTCCGAGCGTGGTGGCAAGCTGTCCCGGGCAGCACTGGCGCACCGCCTGTCATTGCCTGAGGTCCGTATCGGTGGCTTGCTCAGCGCGGTCAGGCGGTTGTTGAATGTCGACCAGGCGTCGGTGCTGACCGTCGACGAAACCGCGGGTACGGTTGAGCTGAACGTGGTGCTGCTGCACCAGCAATTCCGGCTGCCCGGCCAGGGAGGCCAACGATGATCAGTTCGGCACGCCGGGAAGACATCGTGAGCGCCCTGCGACGCGGCACGGTACCGAGCAGCGGGCTGGATGCGCTGGCCGTCGGGATCGATACGTTCGCGCCGACCCTTGACGACGAGCTCGAATCGGTCAGCGCCGGCCGCGGCGGCTTCAAGGCGGTACGTGGTGAGTACGGCACCGGCAAGACCTTCTTTGGCCGCTGGCTGCAGGAGCGGGCTCGCGCACGCGGCTTCGCAGCCACTGAAGTGCAAATCAACGAGACCGAGACACCGTTGCACCGCCTGGAGACGGTCTACCGCCGCCTGGTCGAACACCTGGGCACCGCCGACACGGCGAGTGGCGCATTTCGGGGCGTGATCGACGGCTGGTTCTATGCCCTGGAGCAGGATGTGCTGGCTGACGCCTCGGTGGACGCCAGCGACGCGGAGGGGCTTCTGCTGCGCACGAACGCGCTGATGGAGGCCAGGCTCGGCGCCATCAGCAAGACGGCGCCGGCCTTCTCTGCAGTGCTGCGAACCTATCGCCGCGCCCTGGCAGCCGGGGACGGCATGTTGGCGGATGGGCTGATCAGTTGGCTGGCAGGACAGCCGAACGTGGCCGCGAGCATCAAGCGTGCGGCGGGCATCAAGGGTGACCTCGATCACTTCGGCGCCACCAACTTTCTCGTCGGCCTGCTGACCATCCTGCGCGACAGCGGCTTCTCTGGCCTGGTGATGGTGCTCGACGAGGTGGAAACGCTGCAGCGCATGCGTACCGACACCCGAGAAAAGGGGCTGAACGCCTTGCGTCAGTGGATCGACGAGATCGATGCCGGCCGCTATCCGGGGCTGTACCTGGTGATCACGGGAACGCCCGCGTTCTATGACGGCCCGCAAGGGGTGCAGAGACTCGCCCCGCTGGCGCAACGGCTGCATGTGGACTTCGGCACCGATCGGCGATTCGACAACCCGAGAGCGGTCCAGATCCGGCTGGCGGCCTTCGACCACACCTCGCTGCTCGCGGTTGGACGCCGGGTACGTGACATCTATGCAGATGGGCGCCCCAACGAACAGCGCCTTCGGGCGGTGGTGGACGACAGCTATCTGGACGCCCTTGCACGCGCGGTGGCCGGCGGGCTGGGTGGCAAGGTCGGTGTCGCGCCCCGGCTGTTCCTCAAGAAGCTGGTGTCGGATGTGCTGGACCGCGTGGATCTGCACGAAGACTTCGACCCCCGCAAGCACTACACCCTCACGCTGGCCGAGACCGAGATGTCTGCGACGGAGCGGGCTGCGGCGAGTGCGGCGTCCGTGGACGATATCGAGCTGTGAACGAGTTCGAGCAGCTGCACCCATCGCTGCAGTACCACGTCGTCAACACGCTGGGCTGGAGCACGCTGCGACCGACGCAACTGGCAGCCATTGCGCCCATTCATGCGGGCTCACACTGTTTGCTGCTCGCACCGACCGCCGGGGGGAAGACGGAAGCCGCTGCGATTCCGATGCTGTCGAGGATGCTGACCGAGGCCTGGCCCGGGACGAGCGTCTTGTACATCTGCCCGATCAAGGCGCTGCTGAACAACCTGGAGCATCGGCTCACCCACTACGCCGGGCTGGTGGGTCGGCGTGTGGAGGTGTGGCATGGCGACATCTCGCAGTCCCGCAAGAACCGGGCGCTTCGAGATGCCCCCGACATCCTGTTGACGACACCTGAATCCATCGAGGCCATGCTGATTTCGGTGCGGGTCAATCGGCCAGCATGGTTCGGCAACCTGCGTGCCGTGATCGTCGATGAACTGCATGCGTTCGCGGCGGACGACAGAGGGTGGCACATGCGCTCTGTGCTGCATCGGCTGGACCAGTATCTGGAACGACCGCTGCAACGCATCGGTCTGTCGGCAACGGTCAGCAACCCCACCGAGTTGCTGGCCTGGTTCGCACCCAGTGGAAACCGTAACGTGGTGGGCAGTGCATCGGTGAGCACGGAGGCCGATGTCACGATCGATCATGTGGCGTCGCTCGAAAACGCAGCCACCGTGATCTCGCGCCTGCATCGCGGCGAGAAGCGTCTGGTCTTCTGCGATTCACGAAGCAGCGCCGAGCAGTTGAGCAGCATGCTGCGCGCCAAGGAGATGCGCACCTTCGTGAGCCACGCCTCCCTCAGCGTTTCCGAACGCAGGCAAGCCGAGGCGGCATTCACCGAGGAGAAGGACTGCGTCATCGTCGCCACCTCAACACTGGAGCTGGGAATAGATGTCGGTGACCTCGACCGCGTGATCCAGATCGATTCGCCGTCGAGCGTGTCGTCGTTCCTGCAGCGCATGGGCAGAACCGGCCGACGTGCAGGCGCCCTGCGGAACTGCCTGTTCCTGACGACCAATGACGACGCGTTCATGCTGGCCCTGGGTGTCACCAAGAAGTGGTCGGAAGCATGGGTCGAAGCGGCGGTGCCACCGGCCGAGCCCTGGCCCATCCTCGCGCAGCAAGCCCTGGTTCTCGTGTTGGAGCGCGGCGAGGTTCCAACGATGGAAGTGGTCCAGCTGCTTCACGGATCGTTTCCAGAGCTGGCGACTGACGACATCACGGCGCTGGTTGAGCACCTGGTGGAGAAGCAGTTTCTAGACCGCTCCGAGGGCGTGGTCAGGGTCGGACCTGAGACCGAGCGCGTGTATGCCCGCGGCCACTACCGCGACCTGCTTGCCTCGTTCAGCGGATCCATGTTGCTGACCGGTCGGCATGGATCGAGCGAAGTGGGCTACATCGATCCCACCGTTCTGACGGGTGAACAGGACAACCGGCTCCTGTTGCTGGCGGGTCGCAGCTGGCGTGTCACCGAGGTGGAGTGGTCCAAACGGATCGTGTGGCTGGAGCCGGCACGGGAAGGTGGCAAGGCGCGCTGGATGGGCGGGGCGCGCAGCCTGGGCCGCGATGTTTGCCAGGCCATTCGAACGGTGCTCGCCACAGGCGCGCCGCCAATCGTCACCTTGTCGCAGCGTGCGCGGGCGGCCCTTAGTTCGCTAGCCGACGAGCTGCCCATGTCTCTGGGAACGCACTTCGTGATGGCGCGATCTGATGCTGCACCGGTACGTACCTGGACCTTTGCCGGCACGCGGGCCAACCGCACCTGGGCGCACCAGGCTTCGGTCGGTGGTCAGAAGGTTCGATTCGATGCCATGAGTGTTCACGCGCCAGCATCGCTGCTGGCCGATGCAGCGCCGGGGCAGTTGACCTTGACAGACGCTGAGATTGCCACCTTCGCCGAGTCGGTCAAGTTCGCCGAATGCGTGCCACGAGGCCTGCTCACCCGCACGATTGTCGCGAGGAACTTCGAATCGCCGATTCGATGGGAACCGACACCATGAGCGCCGCTCGACTCTCCCAGGATGACTACCCGGAAGTCGGAGCTCGAAGGCGCGGTCACATCCTCGTCTGCCATGGCGACGACAGTCCGGATCAGTGGATCGCTTGGCTAGAACCCATCCAGTCTCGTTTCAAGGAACTGCATGGGCTGTCTGAGGAATATGGTTTCGCCTTGGACGCCGGTGAGGGATCGGGGCGCCTGGGCAGCGTTGGAGAATTTCTTGAGCTGATCGGCGTCGACATCCGGTCGAACCCGTGGGAAGGCTCGCTCATCAGCGGCGTCTACCGATTCGGTTGGGTCAAGGTTGGTACGGTTCGGGCAGTGAGGAAGAAGGCCGCAGAACTGCTGAAGGCGCTTCAGCGCCAGGTTGACAGCGAGGTTCGGCGCAAGATCCTCGAAGAGCTCGCCGGCATCAAGGGCATCGACCAACTGATCGAGCGTACGGCAGCAGATCGTGATGAGCTACGACGCCAGATCCTTGAATCGAAGTCGGCCCTTTCCAAGGCCCAAGAGGACCTTCGACTGACCCGGGATCGATTGCAGCAACTGGAGGTCTCCGACTCCAAGCAGATCGATGAATCGTGCCTTCGCATGGCTGGAGCGATCCTGCGGCGGGCGCCCTGTCGAATGGTTGCTGGTCCGCTGGTTCTGTGGGACGACAACGTCGTCTATGCGATCACGTCTCGTGGCGGAGTGACTTTGCCTGCCAACTCCACCCCAGCCCTCCTCCTCGGAGATCTGGAAGCCGCCGGGTACCCAGTTGTTCGCGTCGAGGAGAAGACCGTCATCGGTGGGTGGACAAGTGGCCCGATCTACCGAAAGGGAACGCCACACATCACCGGATGGGCAAGCGTGTGGTCTGACCGGGAGCGGAAGGAGCGCGTGTTTTTGGTCGTCCCGAAGGACAGCGAGAGGAAGGTCCACGACATTCACCAGGCGCTTGCGTCGGGTTTTTCGGGAGCGTCGAAGTGAGAGAGAACGTCACCATGGAATGCGGTCACTCGCCCGCCCCGGGGATGGATTGGAACGTCACCGTTTCCTTCGTGGGCAACGCCAAGATGTACCGAGTATGGAGTCGGTCAGATGAGGATCAGAACCGCGTTCTACTGAAGCAGGCCGCTGGGCCGCTGACCTGGCGCCGCATGGTTGCCGACATCAATGAACTCGATGAAATCGGCCTCGGAGGCGACCTGCTCAGCGACATCCAGGTCAGCGGGCTGACGGGTTGGCAATCGTCCCTGCTGAAGATGGCCTGGTGCAAGTTTGAGGGGCCTGCGGAGCGTCAGCTGGAATTTCTGCTCGACCTTCCAGACGAAACCATCGCCCTTCTCGAGGAGAAGCTCGGAGATCTCACCGATCCTGATGTACTCGCAGCGCTCGACGAAGTGATCGAAGCCAAGGAAGAACTGCAGATCTCGATGGCGCAAGTCGATCAAGCGATCAACGAAACCACCAAGGCAATGCGCAAGGGGCTGGACCCGTGGGTGCGATCGATGTCCGATTGGTTTCAGGCGCACGAGGTGATTGACTCGGGGCCGGGGGTGTCGATGGAGGTAGCTCGACGCAGCACCACCGCTGAAACACTTGCGATCGTGACGACCATGCAAAGTCCGCTTGCTGTCGAGGTTGCACGAGTGCTGCTGGTCAATTGGTCGAAGGCAGAGCCGAAGCCAGTCCAAGAAGGCCGCGTCGGGGGCATCCGGTTCCGGTCGACGATTCCCTTCCTACAGTGGTTGGTGCAGCGGCTGGAGCCCGGGGCACTGGCATCAGTCACTGCCCATGAAGATGGTGACGAGCTCAATGCGATGGAGGCGCTGGATGCCCACATCGCTGCCGAGATTCACAGGCTGCGGACATCAAGTGGCGGTGGCGCACTCGGTCACGGTGTGCGTGGCGGGATCGTCGCCAGCTGGGACCGGCTGCGGCGACAAGTCTTCGGGCCCGGCTGATCGTCGCTGTGATGGGCATGTCTTCAACCCGGGGGCAAGCGATCAAGCGCCAGGCCTCGGAAATGCAGTAAAATTTGGTCACATTTGGAATTGGGTCGACGCCCATGCCAACCTGCCTTCCCGGGCAAGGTGGAAACGCGAAAGCGGATGTGGCTCCTACTGGAGCAACGAAGCGGGTACAGCGTCGGCCCTCCCACAACGGAGGGCTTTTTTGTTGTTCGAATCAATCATCGACGCTGGCACCGTGCAGGCCTTTCGGGAGACCGAGTACAGGGTGCATGGCGACGAACCGTTCACCCTGAGAGTGGGCGAAACCTGCTCGGCGTTGGCCGCCGCGCACAAGCGCCACCGCGTCGAATGCAGCGCGTACATCACGGCCTGCAACCCCTTCAGCCAGATCCTTGACGACGAAGCCAATGCCGAACGGCATGCCGCCCTGGGACGCGAAATCAGCCAGCGCAGCCTTGCCAGCATCGAGGGAATCGGCCAGCACCCGTCCAATCAGTGGCCCGGTGAAGCGAGCCATCTGATCTTCGGCTTGACCTTGGAGGCGGCCAAGGCGCTGGGGACACGGCTGGAGCAGAACGCGATCGTCTGGGCGGGTGGCGACGCCGTACCGCAACTGATCTTGCTGCGATGAAATCACGGGCTGGTCAGCCCACCTTCAAGGTGAACGACCGGGGGGATTTGATCCAGATTGCCGCCCCCGACACATGTCAAAGCGGCTAAACAGGAGAAGTACATGCGTTCACTCATCCAGGCCACCCCGGCCTACGAGCTCTCGATCGACATCACCACCTCGGCACACGGCCACAGCCTCAGGCTGATCAGCTATGTGCCGACAGCTCGGCGCCCCGAGGATCAGGTCAAGTTCCAGGGCGTGTTCAGCACCGCGGAGCTCAAGTCACTTCGCGACGCGTTGAACCAAGCACTGGCCCCGGAAGCTGACAGGCTCATCCAGTGAGCTTGTCGATGGACAGAATGATCTTCAGCACCCGCGGGTTGACCAAGGTGCGCCGCGCTGGCGCATCGAAGCACAGGAGTTGCCCTCCTGAACGGCCGAGCTCGGGCAGATTTTGATCGGGGAGAAACCATGTTTTGGAACAAGAAGGATGAACCCAGCCCACTCGGCGTGCCGCTCGGCGACCTGATGCTGATGCTGCAACCTACGTCGATCAAGGCAAGCCTGAAGGGCAATACCCTCACGGCCCGCCATGAGCACTACACGATCCGCATCGAGGTTGTGCCGCCCGAAACCCGAGAGTCGGAGAACGGGCCGATCCGCGCGGTGGTGCGCATGATCACCGAGTTGCCCAAGCCTATCTTGACCCTTTTCCAGGGCAAGGAGGCAGAGGCCACGGCGGCCTACAACGCGTTCGCCGCGTTGGGGTCCCTGTGCGCAGATCGCGGCAACGTCTACATCGGATCCAGGCTGACGATCTACGAAGCCGAGGACTCTTGGCGAACGCTGCACCTGCCGCTTCTGATGTTCACCACGATCTGTGGCACCGAGGCGATTCTGGGCGCGCTGCGCCGGACCATGACCAACGAAGGACAGCGAGGCGGCACATCGAAGTGGACTGAGCCCGACTTCGCGCAGGTCGAGGGATATCTCTCACGGATGTGCCTGTGCACCACCGGAGGCTTGGGACTCACGGCCGAGTTCGGCTTGAACGAAGGCGCAGTGAGCGCGGCGGCCGGAGACCACAAGACCGCCTTGTTCCAGCTCATGGCCGATCAGCCACACCCAGAGCTGGGCGGCGGTTTGTTCTGCCTGCTGCAGATGCCGCACCAGCTGCAAGACGAGCGCCGCCTGAACCAGGTGTGCCTGCAGCTCAACAACATGGAAATGGCCGCCCATGACCTGCCGCCGCACTTCGGGGCCTGGTGTCCAGGCAAGTTGGGCAACAACCCGGCCTACATCAGCTTCCTCCCGAACCCGCTGTACGCGGCCTCAGGCATCGCCGTCAACTCGGGCTTCTGGGCGATGAACCGCGCACAGTGGGCCAACGCCATGCTGGCGTCGCTCGGAGTGCGGGCATGACAGCGCAGATCGCTGAAAAGCTCCGCTACGAGGGTGAGGATGTGGCCATGTGCACCAACCCCCTAAGCGACTACTTCGCCATGGGCGGGGTCAACCCGCGCTTCGAATCGAATTGCACGGCGCTATGGCGCGGCTACGTTGGTCGATGGGAAATCATCGATGGCCGGCTCTATCTGGTCGAGCTGCACGGCACCCTGGAGAGCGGAGGCGAAGCATCGGTTGCCACCATCTTTCCGGACTTCCCGGACAGAGTTTTCGCCCACTGGTACTCCGGCACGATCCGCATCCCTCAGGGCAAGCAGCTCGAGTACGTTCACATGGGCTACGGCAGCACCTTCGAGCGAGACCTGTTTCTCCACTTGGAGCGTGGCGTCGTCAAGACCACCCGGGTACGCCACAACGGGACGGCGGAGTCTGAAAGCGCACCTGAAGGCTACGAAGTCGGGGCGATGACCGTGTTCCCTCGGGTCAAGAAGGACGACGGGGAGGCCGCGTGATCTACCTGTACTGGTACCTCGGGATCGGCGCTGCGGTGCTTGCCATCGTCTTTGGCGCGCACCGACTGACGAAAGAGCATGAGTCGGAGTCGATTCGAGAAATCCTCGATGCGGTGAACCCCGAACGCAAGAAGCTTTCGTACCGAATCCTGAACAACTTCGTGGCGCCGGCGCTCGCCGCCGTGGCCATCGTCGTCGTCTGGCCCGTTGCCATCTACATGAAGGGCAAGGAGATCTTATCGAAGAAGGGAGCGTCTGCACTGCAGGAGGAACGCGAGTTCGCAGTCGAGCGCGCTCACCTGCATGAACCACTGACAGTCCTGCAGATCGAGGCGCGAGAAGCGGTAGAAGACCCCTTGGGCGCCGTTTCGAACTTGCCGTTCGGCCACCTGAATGCAGCCTGGAAGATCTTCATCGAAGGTGTCGCAGCTGATGAGGAGCTCTGGTCATTCACGGCGCCCTGGCAGACGACGTGGGGGCGCAAGGAAATCAGAACCGGATACGTGGTCGTTCGTGGTGGCAGCCCGGCCAAGCACTTTCTGACCATGTGGAAGGAGATCGTGGACGAGCCCGATGATGTCAAAGCTCCCCATGCCGTCGGTGCCGACGGAGCTCGGTTGTCGAGGTAGCAGGAAGGATTTGGGTATGCACAACATTGAGATGCACGAGATGACGGAAGCCTTCTTTCCGTGTTGGAAGGCTGCCGGCATCCACCTGAGCAAGCAAGTCGATGGCGGGATCCAGTCCTGGCTGCGCGCACATCCCTACCCGCCGTTCCTGGAGCACCTGTCGTTTCGCCTCGGCAATCAGTTGTTCTTCGTCCGTATCGAGGACGTGGACGGCAAGGCCCAGGGCCCTGGCACCATCCGTGGGCTTGCAGCCGCCGCCAGGGACGGAAACGGACACGCCTGCATCCTGCCGATGAAGAAGAAGCTCTTCGGTGGTTCCTGGGTGGCCGACATGCCGGGTTGGGGCTTGCTGAACGCAGAGACCAGAAAGCCGATCAACCCGGTGTCCCTGGTCACCGAAGAGAAAATTGAGATGACGCCGTGGGAGGTGCATGACATGGCGGTTCAGGTGGTCCGGGACTACCTGCAGAAAGAAGGCTTTGAGTTGATGTCCTGGCAAGGCAACCCTGAGGTCGACCCGTCGATCTGGTTTGTGGGCAAGACCAGGAGACCCGAGTGGGTCGTCGTGCGGTCGGCCAAGTTCCCGGCCAGCAACGCCGACCGCCCGACCAACTGGGCTGCCATTGCAGATGGCTGCGCAAGGCTGAGTACCACTGGGCACTTCGCGTCGGTCGCTGTTGTCAGCGTGAACCAGCCCTTCGCGTCCAGTGAGGAGGCACCCGTACCCTTGTGGCGCGGGCACGGGATGCACGTGCGCTTCGACGGATTGGAATGATGGCGCAAGGACGAGCAACCCAAATCGTGCACATGAGCGATCAGTGTCCGCCGTGGGTGATCTTTCATGTGCCTCACGATTCGACGCTTGTTCCATCAGAGGTGAGGCGCCAGATCACCTTGACCGATGGCGAGCTGGACGAAGAGTTGATCAAGATGACCGATCACTTGACCCTGCTTCTGTTCGCCTCGGGTGCCCCGGAAGCTCAGGTCATCCGAGCGTCCGCCAGCCGATTGGTGGTGGACGTAGAGCGATTCCCGGACGACCGGCACGAGCCCATGGCAGACCGTGGAATGGGCGCCGTCTATTCCGTGACCTCAAGTCTGAAACCGTTGCGGCGAGCGCTACTCGATGGCGAACGCGACGCCTTGATGCTGGCGTACTACCGTCCTCATCACGCCCGGCTCGAAGCCCCGCCCGGCCGCCATCGACCTTCACCGGCCGCCTGGCGCCCCAGCTTCCGAGCCTGGCGCTACCGACGGCTGACCCCGGCTGTAGCGAGACCGCCCCCCCCGGGGCCCGCCCAGCGCTCGGCGCGGGAGCGTGGACCTGAACCAACCGGCCCCCCCGGGACCGCGCGACCCCCCGCCGCTGGCGAACCGCCTCACCACCGCCCCCCCCCCCCCCCCCCCCCCCCGGGGCCGCCCCCCCCCCCCCGGCGCCCCCCCCCCCGGACCCCCCCCGCCTTGCATGGCGGCCATCGCAGCCTGTAACCCATAGGGAAACAAGTCATGGCAAATAGCAAGAAGACGGCGCCGCAACTCGAAGTGCCCGCGGAGCCCATCACCGAGTTCGAGGTGGCCGAGGGCGGCACGCTGCGCATGGCCGACTACATCGAAGCAGAAACCCGTGCCGAGTTCTATGAAGACGTGGCAGACCAGTGGGAGGGCTCGCCACAGGACCTGTCTGACGCGATGGACGAATGCCAGCCGTTGGCATGGGCCGTGAACTCGATCTACTCTGACTTTCGGGATGAGATCGTGGCGGACATCGGGGCCGCGGAGACCGACGCCAAACAGAACAAGCGGCGCATTGCCGTCCTCAAGGAACGGCTCAATAAGCTGCCGGAGGAGCCTGAAGAGGGTGCCAGCGACTGGCTCCTCGGGCTCACCACGTCCGAGTTCGAGGCGAACGTCGTTCCTCAAATTCAGGAATGGTTCTCAGAACCGCCGGACTGGAACTTCGAGGACGACTACCTGCCGCAGACGGGCACGGCGCAGGGCGCGGCTCTGGAATTCTTTCGCAGCATGGACGCCAATTCTGTGGACTTGCTGGGCGTCGACATTGTCGAAGGCGAACATCCTGGCAGCACCTACTACGCGGCCGAACTGCGCGGCGACATCGACGTTGCCAACACTGCAGCAATTTCGTGTGGCCTTGCCTTGCGCTTCGTCCGCCAGGGCCAATCGGCGGAGCGTACTCGCAGCACATCTTCGGAGGTCGGTGCGGATGGACCGAAGTCAAGCATCGCCGGACGAGCGCCAACCGATTCAATCCAAATTCTCAGGACGATCCTCAGCAAGTCTCCCGGCCACGGCTCATTCAGCGAACGGCACACCCTGCCAACCGGAGAAGAGGTCATCCACAGGTGTTCGCAAGCAACCGGACTTGCGGCCTTGCACTTCTCCCAGAAATACAGTGCTCAGTTTGGCGTGCCACCAAGTTGGCTGGCAGTCTGCCACCCAACACACCGGCGTCAGTTGTGCGAGTGGGCACTCGAGAACCAGGTGCCACTGCCTGACGAGCCCCCCCATCCCTGACTCTGCCCGGTCTTGTTGTCGAACCGAGGATGCGGTTCCAATGCTGAGGCAGATGCAGGCACCAGGAAGCGAAGAGCAAACACCGTGTACGTGATCGACATCCGGCACTACCTTGACGACAAAGGCGACATCGGACCCGCGAAGGGTCCCGCCCGCAAGATGGCCGACTTCATCACCTCGGTGGTCGCCCATGCGTCCGACTTCGACCGACCCGAAAGCACGCGCGGCCCCGCCTGCTTCAAGTGCCGCAAGCGCGACAACCGCCGCGTGGACACCGGCATGACTGACGACGACACGGTTGTCTGGCACTGCCCTGCTTGCGGCACCGAGGGACGTATCTCGAATTGGCTGGGGACGTTCTGGGACCTCAGCCACGGCCTGCCATCCGACGGACTTTCGCCACCGTGAACATGCCACCCAAGCCGGCCGAAGATCGAAAGCGCGTATCCACGGCCGCGCGATCGGCGCCTCTCACGCAAGACTCGCGCGGCGGTGGGTAAGCCGTCTGGTCCGCCACTGCGGTACCCGCTGTCGGCCGTGCTGAATCAATCGTGATCAGCGCTCCTGTGCTGCAGTCAGGCGGAGGTGATCTCCACTCTTTCACTGGCCGCCTCCAGCGCGGGTGGTCCTGGGACCCAGTCGCGGTCAGCATTGCTGCATCGTTGCGAGCAGGTTGAACGTCAGCCATGACGGCTGCTGCACCGTTGTCGATGGTCGACTTGGCCCTTCGTACCTCGGGTTCGTCCTTCCTCGCATCGACTTCGTTCATACGCCGCCGGCAACCCATCGCGAAGTTGCGCATCATCGAGGACAGCGCCAGGACGATCCGCTTGAACCTCGACCGCTGCTGCTCGACCTGCTTCTCGGTGATCACCTCCTCGATCTCGAGGGTCTGCAGCAGGGGCATCAACTGGTCCAGCTTGTGGATCAGCTCGAAGTAGCGGCGTCCGAGGGCCGAAGTGATGCCCACTTCGACTTCCAGCGGCACGGTGTCGTAGGTCGCCACCGTCTCGATGCTGTGGTTCTTGAAGAGCAGTTCGGCGCCATCGATGGCCTGGTTGAGTTCCTTGGTGCCCTCGTCCATCTTGTTGCGGACGGCCTGCTCGATCTGCTCGACGTACTCGTGCGGTACCTTGGTCCGGCCCAGCGCCGAGACGAAGTACAGGCTTGCCTGGAAGCTGTAGAAGCAGCGGGCGAAGATGCGCTTGCCCTCGGCACTCGCGAGGCGCGTCTTGCGCTTGAGCGACGCTGCCTCGACACGCCGGAAGTCCGCCCGGTACTCGTCCTTGTTCAGGATGCGGCGATTCGCCTCACCCGTGTCCATCACCGCCAGTTGGATCTTGCTCATGCCGGGTCTCCTGCTGGTGTGGGTGGTGACATGGTTTTGATCTTCCACACCAGCACCAACCCGCGCCAGCAGAAATCCCGTCGTTTCAGGCCCGGAAACCGGGGGACAGTGGGCGTGGCAGGCGATGCACCGCGATTTCCTGTTGACAGCCCGCCAAGCTGGGAATTACTGTTTCGTCCGTGCGATAGCTGGCCTCGCA
>JADJLP010000009.1 GCA_016710065.1 Candidatus Ideonella esbjergensis | reverse complement strand
CCAGGTCGACGTCGCAGAAGGTGAACACGGTGTCCAGATGCATGGCCCCGCGCGAGCGCGGCATCTGCGCCGCCAGCACGTGCTTGGCCGTGCCGCGCGCAAACAGGCTGCGCGCCAACTGGCTCACGGCCTGTGGCGAAGTGCGCTCGCCCATGCCCACCAGCACCACGCCATTGCCGATGGGCATCACGTCGCCACCCTCCAGCGTGGCCAGGCCGTGGTGGTGGTCGGGGTCGCCCCACCACTCGGTCACGGCAGGGCCCACCGCCAGGTTGAAGGCGGGGTGAAAGCGGTAGACTTGGCCGTGGTTGGAGCAGCGTTTCAGGGCGGCGCGCCGGCCAGTACATGGGGCACAGCACCACGCCGTCGTGAACCCAGCAACTGCTGTCGCGGGTGAACAGGCTGTTGGGCAGCGGCGGCAGCAGCAGCTCGGTGGGGCCGGCGCAAAGCGCCGTGAGGCCTGCAGGCTCGAAGGGCAGGTCGGAGCGCACCACACCGCCGATCAAATGCTCGGCCAGGCGCTGGGGTGATAACTCGGTGAGCCAGGTGCGCAGCGGCTGTGCGGTTTCGGCGTCCAGGCTGTCCACGCCCAGCATGCGGTCGAGCAGCCAGTCGCGCGCCAACGGTTGGCCCACGGTGTCGGCGAGCAGATCGTGCAGCTCCAGCACCTGCACGCCGCGCTCCAGCATGGCGCTGGTGAAGGCGTTGTGGTCGTTGCGGGCCTGAGCCACCCACAGCACGTCGTCGAACAGCAGTTCGCGGCAGTTCTCTGGCGTTAGCCGCTTGTGCGCCAAGCCGGGCCGGCACACCAGCACCTTGCGCAAGCGCCCCACTTCGGAGTGAACACCAAGGCTCATGGCTGGGCTTTCAAGGCGAGGATGTGGGAGCAACGCGGCGACATCACGGGGACATCAAAGCCCAAGGCGGCCCGCGGCCAAGAGGCCCAGGGCCACGGCGGCCAGCAGCAGCACAGCCACCAGCAGCAGCTTCTCGCGGCCGGTGAAGGCCAGTGGGTTGTGCTGGCGCCGCGCCACCAGGTACAGCAGCGCACCCGGGGCGTACAGAACGGCGCTGAGAAGCAGGTACTTCAGGCCGGCGGCGTACAGCAGCCAGGCGCAGTAGATCGTGGCCAGCGCGGCCACCGGCGCGTCGCTGCTGCGCCGGCCTTGCGAGGGCAAGTGGTCGCGCCAAGCCAGCGACAGCGCGTAGGCGGCGCTGAACAGGTAGGGCAGCAGGATCATCGCGGTGGAGAGCGAGATCAGCGCCAGGTACGAGGCCTTCCAGACCAGCGTGAGCAGCAGAAAGACCTGCACCATGGCGTTGGTGAGCCACAGCGCATTGGTCGGCACACCCTGGGCATTGGTCTTGCCGAACGCGGCCGGCATCACGCCCCCACCGGCGGGGGTGAACAGCGATTCGGCGGCCAGCAGCGTCCAGGCCAGAAAGCCACCGCCCACAGACACCATCAGCCCCAGGTACACGAGCAGCGCACCCCAGTGGCCCACGGCCTGCTCCAGCACGCCGGCCATCGAGGGGTTCTTCAGTGCCGCCAGCTGCGGCTGGGTGTAGATGCCCAGCGACAGCAGCGACACCGCCATCAGCAGCGCCAGCGTGATCAGAAAGCCCAACACCGTGGCGCGTCCCACATCCTTGCGGTGCTGCGCACGCGCCGAATAGACGCTGGCGCCCTCGATGCCGATGAACACCCACACGGTCACCAGCATGGTGCTGCGCACCTGGTCGAGCACCGAGCCCAGCGAGGGCGCACCCCAGAAATCAAGGTGGAAGGTGCTGCTCTGGAAGGCATAGGCCACCAGCACGATGAACAGCAGCAGCGGCACCACCTTGGCCAGCGTTACCACGGCGTTCAGCACCGCCGCGCCCTGGATGCCGCGCAGCACCAGCGCGTGCACGCTCCACAGCAGCACCGAGGCCCCGAGCACGGAGGCCGGCGTGTTGCCCTCGCCAAAGATGGGAAAGAACATGCCCAGTGCGCCAAAGGCCGCCACCAGGTAGCCCACGTTGCCGATCCAGGCGCTCACCCAGTAGCCCCAGGCGGCATTGAAGCCAACGTACTCGCCCGACAAAGCCCGGGCATAGGCATAGACGCCGTTGTCCAGATCGGGGCGCCGCAGGGCCAGGGTCTCGCCAGCATCAGCATGCCCACGCCGGTGATGGCCCAGCCAATCAGGATGGCCCCGGCACCGGCACCGGCCGCCATGTTCTGTGGCAGGCCGAAGACGCCACTGCCCAGGATGGAGCCCACCACCAGCGCCACCATCAGGCCCAGCTTGAGTTGGGTGGTGACAGGCTTGGCAGCAGCGGCAGAACGCTCCGACCTGCGGTTCAATGGTGCAACAAGGCGAACAGGGCGAGCGGGGCGAATGGGCACAACAGTCACGCGGTGGTCTCCCGGAGCAAGGGCCACCCCGCACAGTGCAGAGGGGCCGGCATCAGCCCATGCTCGTTGGCCAGCGCATCAGCGTCTGTGCGACACCGAACACATGCCGGCCCGGGGTCAGCGCTTCTTCGGGTCCACCTTGTCGCCGATCACGCCGCCCACCACCGCGCCACCCACGGTGCCCACGGCACTGCCGCCGGTGAGGATGGAGCCGGCCACACCGCCAATGACGGCACCGGCAGCGGTGTTCTCGTCGCGTTGCGACATGTGGCCGCAGGCGCTCAGTGAAAGGGCCAGGGCGCTGAGCGCCAACAGGGGTGTGAAGCGGATGTTCATGGTGATTCCTCAACGGTGAAAGAACGAGGGGGCTGGCGCCACAAGCGCTGTGGCATCCAGCCCGCTTCTGCGTTGTAGCCAGCCGGGTGGCGTGTGTCTGTGCGCGGGCGCACAAGCCACTGGACCTGACCGCGACAGTGCGCCAGCGCACTGTTCGGCAGCGCCACGCGCCGCACACTGGCCAGACTGAAGTTCGCTTCGCCTGGCCACAGCGCCGCCCTGCCCCATGCCCATCGCCAGCACACCCATGGCCCCAGCAGATGCGACTGGCATGACAGCCGGGTCGCGTGGCCTCTCGGCTGCTCAAGTGCAGCAACGCCTGCAGCTCGATGGCCCGAATGAGTTGGCGCCGCCGCAGCGCCGCACGGCCTGGCATTCGATGGCGGAAGTGGCACGCGAGCCCATGTTCCAGCTGCTGCTCGCGGCTGGCCTGGTGTACCTGGTGCTGGGCAGCCTGGGCGAAGCCGCGATGCTGCTGGCCTTTGTGATGGTGACGGTGGGCATCACCGTGGTGCAGGCCCAGCGCTCCGAAAACTCGCTGGCTGCGCTGCGCGAGATGGCCAGCCCGCGCGCCCTGGTGCTGCGCGACGGCACGGCCCAGCGCATCGCCGGGCGCGACGTGGTGCGGGGCGACCTGCTGCTGCTGCGCGAGGGCGACCGCATCGCCGCCGACGCCCAGCTGCTCTCGGGCAATGACCTGCAAGTGGACGAATCGCTGCTGACCGGCGAGGCCTTGCCCGTGGCCAAGGCGGCTGCGGCGGCTGGTGCCGCAACCCGCATCGAAGACGCCATCGCCGATGAAGCCCAGACCTCGCACCTGGTCTTTGCCGGCACCATGGTGGTGGCCGGTGGCGGCGTGGCCCGCGTGGTGGCCACCGGCGTGGACACCGAGTTCGGCCACATCGGCAAGGCGCTGGGCGACATCGCCACCCCGCCCACGCCACTCACCCTGCAAACGCGCCGCCTGGTGAAGGTGTTCTCGGCCTTGGGCCTGGGCCTGAGTGCGCTGGTGGTGCTGCTGTACGGCCTGCAGCGTGGCGACTGGACCGGCGGGCTGCTGGCCGGCATCACCCTGGCCATGGCCCTGCTGCCCGAAGAACTGCTGCTGATCCTCACGGTGTTCATGGCCATGGGGGCCTGGCGGCTCTCGCGCCAGCGCGTGCTCACGCGGCGCGCCGCCACCATCGAGGCCCTGGGCGCCGCCACCGTGCTGTGCACCGACAAGACCGGCACGCTCACGCTCAACCACATGGCCATCGCCGAGCTGGCCACGCCTGGCGAGGGCGGCCTGCAGACCTGGGCTGGCGAACCGGCCGCGCCACCCGCCGCCTTTCACGAGCTGATCGAATTCGGCATGCGCGCCAGCGAGCCGCAACCCTTCGACCCCATGGACAAGGCCTTCATGGCGCTGGGCGCGGCCTGCTCACAGCCGGTGGCCTGGCCCACCGAGCAGGTGCTGGTGCACGAGATCGGCCTGAGCGCCGAGCTGCCCGCCATGACCCATGTGTGGCAGGCGCCTGGCAACCCGGCCGGCACCGTGGCGGTGAAGGGCGCGCACGAGGCCGTGGCCACGCTGTGCCGCATGACGCCCGCACAGGCCGGCGAACTCACCAACACCGCCCAGGCCATGGCCAACCGGGGCTTGCGCGTGCTGGCCGTGGCCCGGGCTGAGTTTGAAGGCCGCGCCTGGCCCGCCACGCCGCAAGGCTTTGACTGGACCTTCCTGGGCCTGGTGGCACTGGCCGACCCCTTGCGCCCCGGCGTGACCGCAGCGGTGCAGGAATGCCGCAGCGCCGGCATCCGCGTGGTGATGATCACCGGCGACCACCCCGCCACGGCACAGGCCATCGCCGCGCAAGCCGGCCTGGCCACCCACGCCGAAGTGGTCAGCGGTGCGCAACTGGCCGCCATGGGCGACGCCGAGCTGCGGCTGCGCGTGGCCACCACCTCGGTATTCGCGCGCGTGGTGCCGAACCAGAAGCTGCGCATCGTCGCGGCCTTGCAAGCCAACGGCCAGGTGGTGGGCATGACCGGTGACGGCGTGAACGACGCCCCCTCGCTGAAGGCCGCACACATTGGCATTGCCATGGGCGCGCGCGGCACCGACGTGGCCCGCGAGGCTTCATCACTGGTGCTGATGGACGACGACTTTGGCGCCATCGTTGGCGCCGTGCGCCTGGGCCGCCGCATCTACGACAACCTGCGCAAGGCCATGGCCTTCACTTTCGCGGTGCACGTGCCCATTGCCGGGATGTCGCTGCTGCCGCTGCTGCTGGGCTGGCCGACGCTGTTCACCCCGGTGCACATCGCGTTTCTGGAGCTGATGATCAACCCGGTGTGCGCCTTCGTATTCGAGTCGGAGCGCGAGGAGAGCGATGTGATGACGCGGCCACCGCGCAACCCTGCCGCGCCGCTGTTCTCGACCGCGCTGGTGGTCAACGGCCTGCTGCAGGGCACCCTGGTGCTGGCCCTGGTGGCCGCCTTCTATGGCCTGCTGCTGGCCGATGACGTGGCCGCCGGCGCCGCCCGCGCTGCCGCCTTCACCGCGCTGGTGGCCTGCACCGTGGCGCTGATCGTGGCCAACCGCTCGTTCTCACCCGACCTGCTCCACACCCTGCGGCGGCCCAACCAGGCCTTGTGGCGGGTGCTGGGCGCCACCGCCGCGATGCTGGGCGCCGTGCTGCTCATTGCACCGGTGCGCGAGTTGTTCGGTTTTGCCCCTTTGCCCGTGGCGCTGCTGGCCGCCGCGCTGGGCCTGGGCCTGGCGGCCTTGCTGCTGATCAAGCTGGTGATGGCCGCGCGGCCCGAGGCGCGCCAAACCCCAACCCCCGCATGACCACTGCATGACCACCGCATGACCACTGCCACCATCGCACACCTGGCCGGCCCGGCGCGCCGCGCTGGCCTGGCCGCCGCACTGGGCCTGTGCTGCAGCCTGCTGGCGGGCTGCGCCACGCCACCCGCACACCCAGCCACCGCAGACGCGCCTGCGGTGGCGGTGCCTGCGGCCTGGTCGGTGGGGCCGCCTGCCAGCGCCGAAGCGACCTCGCTGACCCGCTGGTGGACCCGCTTTCAAGATCCCACGCTGACCACGCTGGTGGACCAGGCCCTGGCCTCGGGCACCGATGTGCAGCGCGCCCAGGCCGCGCTGCACCAGGCCAACGCCCTGCGCGACGCGAGCGAGGCCGCCTTGTGGCCCACGCTGCGCCTGAGCGCCTCGGCCCAGCACAGCACCTCGGGTGGCGACAGCAACGGCACACCGCTGGCCGTGGGCCTGGGTGCTGCCTGGTCACCCGACTTGTCTGGCCTGCGCCGCAGCGCGCTGAACGCCAGCCAGGCCAACGCACTGGCCAGTGCCGCCACGCTGGGCGACGTGCAGCGCGCGCTGGCCGCCAGCGTGGCGCAGAGCTACATCGCACTGCGCTCGACCCAGCAGCGCCTGGACATTGCCGAAGACAACCTGGCCAGCCAGCGCGAGACCTTGCAGATCACGCAGTGGCGCGAACAGGCCGGCCTGGTGACCTCGCTGGAAAGCGAACAGGCGCGCGGCGCCGCCAACCAGACCGCCGCGCTGCTGCCCACGCTGCAAACCAGCGTGGACCAGAGCCAGCACGCCCTGGCGGTGTTGACCGGCCAGCCCCCGGCCGCCCTGGCCAGCACGCTGACGACACGTGCACCGCTGCCACAGGCTGCCGACGACCTGGCGCTGGGCATCCCCGCCCAGGCGCTGCGCCAGCGGCCCGATGTGCAGGCCGCAGAGCTGCAAGTGCAGGCCGCCTGGGCCCGCGTGGACCAGGCCCGCGCCGCTGCCGCGCCCGACCTGAACCTGAGCGGCTCGCTGGGCCTGAGCGCGCTCTCGCTGGGGGCACTGACGAATGGCGCTTCGGTGGTCAGCGCGCTGATGGCCAGCGTGGCCATGCCCTTGTTCGACGGCGGCGCCATCAGCGCCAATGTGCGGGCCCAGCAAGCGGCTGCCAAGCAGGCCAGCGCGGCCTGGCAGGCCACGGTGCTGACCGCGCTGAAAGACGTGGAGGACGTGCTGGCCGCGCTGCAAGGCGACCGCCAGCGCATCACCCTGCTGGAACAGGCCGCCGACGCCGCCAGCAACGCCAGCGGGCTGGCCCGCCAGCGCTACGGCAGCGGCCTGGTGGACTTTCAAACCGTGCTGGAAACCCAGCGCACCTTGCTGGCCACGCAAAGCGCCGTGGCCAGTGCCCGCGCCGACCAGAGTGCCGACCAGGTTCGCCTCTATGCGGCACTGGGCGGCGGCTGGCAGGCAGACAACCGTGCCACGGCGCGCGCCACACCTGCCGCTTCCGCCAGCCCCAGATCGGCCAACAACACACCGGCCAGCACCACATCCCCATGACCACCTTGCCTCCCCCCGTGACCCCGCCGCCGCCGCCCCCTGGACCGGACGGCCCAAAGCCCGATGCCAGCAAGCCCGGCACCCACAAGGCGCAGACCAACGACCTGGCCTCCCTGCTGGCCGAGCCCATGGCACGCCCCTGGTACCGCCGGCCCGCGCTGTGGGTCATTGCAGGCCTGGTGATCGCGCTGGCCGCCGGCGGTTGGTATTGGCAGGCCCGCAGCAGCGCCAATGCCGCGCCCAGCTACAACACCCAGGCGGTGGCCCGCGGCAACCTCACGCTCACCGTCACCGCCAACGGCACCTTGCAGCCCACCCGCGCCATCAACATCGGCAGCGAGCTCTCAGGCACCGTGCGCAAGGTCAACGTGGACGTCAATGATCGGGTGAAGAAGGGCCAGGTGATGGTGGAACTGGACACCGCCAAGCTCGACGACCAGGTGCTGCGCTCGCGGGCCGTGTTGGCCGCCGCCGAAGCCAAGGTGATGCAGACGCATGCCACCGTGCAGGAGGCCCAGGCCATGCTGGGCCGGCTGGAGGAAGTGGCGCGGCTCTCGGACGGCAAGGTGCCCTCGAAAGCCGAGCTTGGCAGCGGCCGCGCCGCGCTGGCCCGCGCCAGTGCCGACGAAGCCAGCGCCCGTGCCGGCGTGAAGGACGCCACGGCCGCCGCATCGACCGACCAGATCAACCTGTCCAAGGCCTCCATCCGCGCGCCCGCCGATGGCGTGGTGCTGACCCGCACCGTCGACCCTGGCAACGCCGTGGCCGCCTCGCTGCAAGCGGTGACCCTGTTCACCCTGGCCGAGGACCTGAGCAAGCTGCGCCTGTGGGTCTACGTGGACGAGGCCGATGTGGGCTCGGTGAAGGTCGGGCAAGAGGCCAGCTTCACCGTCAGCGCCTACCTGAGCCGCCAATTTCCGGCCCGCATCACGCGCGTGGGCTTTGGCTCCACCATCACCGACAACGTCGTCACCTACCTCACCTACCTGGACGTGGACAACGCCGACCTGAGCCTGCGCCCCGGCATGACGGCCACCGCCACCATCGTGGCCACGCAGCGCAAGGACGTGCTGCTGGTGCCCAACAGTGCGCTGCGCTACGCGCCCAGCACGGCTGCGGCGCCGGCGGCGAGCAAGGGCATCGCCAGCAGCCTGATGCCACGCATGCCCGGGGGTAACAACCGCCGCTCGGCCGCCGCCGGCGCCAGCACCGCCACGGCCAAGCAGGTGTGGGTGCTGAAGGACGGCAAACCCGTGGCGGTGTCGGTGACCCCCGGCATCAGCGATGGCCGCATGACCGAGATCACCGGTGGCGACCTGCAGGCCGGCATGCTGGTGATCACCGACCAGAAGATCGCGACCACCAAATGAGCGCCCGCCACGCACCTACTCCGTCATTCCCGCGAAGAGCCTGCCCCCGCGAAGGCGTGGGGCGGGAATCCACGATTCGCAACAGCCTGGATTCCCGCCTGCGCGGGAATGACGACAGGGGTCTGGGATGCTCATGAGTCTGCGCGGCATCACCCGGCGCTATGGGCAAGGCGAGGCCGAGCTGATGGCGCTGAAAGGCATCAACCTGGACATCGCGGCCGGCGAGTTCGTGGCCATCATGGGCCCCAGCGGCTCGGGCAAGTCCACGGCCATGAACATCCTGGGTTGCCTGGACACGCCCACCGCCGGCGAATATTTGTTCAAGGGCGCGCATGTGGAAGCGCTCTCGCGCGACCAACGGGCCCGGCTGCGCCGCCGCTACCTGGGCTTCGTGTTCCAGGGCTTCAACCTGCTGGCCCGCACCTCGGCGCAAGAGAACGTGGAGCTGCCGCTGCTGTACCGCGGCGACAGCGCCAGCGTGCGGCGCACCGCCGCCGCCAAGGCCCTGAAGGACGTGGGCCTGGGCGGCTGGGAGCACCACACGCCGGGCGAGCTCTCGGGCGGCCAGCAGCAGCGCGTGGCGATTGCGCGGGCCATCGTCACCGAGCCGGCCGTGGTGCTGGCGGATGAGCCCACCGGCAACCTCGACACCCAGCGCAGCCACGAGATCATGTGCCTGCTGCTGGCGCTCAACCGCGACCACGGCATCACCGTGCTGATGGTGACGCACGAGCTCGACATGGCCGCTTACGCGCGGCGCATGGTCACCTTCGTGGATGGGCGCATTGCCAAGGACGTGGCCAACCCCCACCCCATCACCAGCGCGCCGCCAGTTGCTGAAACAGCGGCGGCGGCAGCAGAAAGCATCTGATGTTGTTCAGTGTCTTCATGCTGGCCCTGCGCTCGGTGCAGCGCAACATGCTGCGCTCCTTCCTCACCATCCTGGGCATCGTCATCGGCGTGAGCGCGGTCATCACCATGGTCACGCTGGGCAATGGCGCCACGCAGGCGATCCAGAACCAGATCACCAGCCTGGGCACCAATTTGCTGATGGTGCGGCCCGGCCAGCGGGCCTTTGGCGGCGGTGGCGGTGGCGGCACTGCGCAGTTCACCGAGGCCGATGCCGAGGCCATCGCCGCGCAGATCGGCGGTGTGGCCGCCGTGGCGCCGCAGGGCAACACCAATGTCACCGTGGTGGCCAATGGGCGCAACTGGGCCACCGGCGTCACCGGCAGCACCAACGCCTGGTTCGTCACCGGCAACTGGAAGCTGGCGGCGGGCCGATTGTTCGAGGACGACGAGCAGCGCGCCGGCGCCGCCGTGTGCGTGATCGGCGAGACGGTGCGGCGCGAGATCTACGGCGGCACCGTGGGCCAGACCGGCCTGGGCCAGCAACTGCGGGTGAAGCAGTTCTCGTGCGACGTGGTGGGCATCCTGGCCTCCAAGGGCCAGGGCGGCATGGGCGACCAGGACGACGCCGTGGTGGTGCCGCTGCGCACGCTGCAGCGCCGCGTCACCGGCAACCGCAAGGTGGGCACGCTGCAGGTCTCGATGCAGGAAGGTGCCGACAGCGTGCCGCTCAAGGCCAGCCTGCGCCAGCTGCTGCGCGAGCGCCGCAAGCTGGCCGAGGCCGACGACGACAACTTCAACATCTTCGACACCCAGCAACTGGCCGAAACCCTCTCCAGCACCACCCAGGTGCTCACCACCTTGCTCGGCGCCGTGGCGGCGGTGAGCCTGCTGGTGGGTGGCATCGGCATCATGAACATCATGCTGGTGAGCGTGACCGAGCGCACCCGCGAGATCGGCCTGCGCCTGGCCGTGGGCGCGCTGGAGCGCGAGGTGCTGCTGCAGTTCCTGATCGAGGCGGTGGTGCTGTCGGCGCTGGGCGGCGTGGTGGGCATCGCCATTGCCACCGGCGCCTCGTACGGCCTGTCCATGTTGATGGCCGTGCCCCATGCGTTCGACCCCAGCATCAACCTGCTCTCGCTGCTGTTCTCGGCCGCCATCGGTGTGCTGTTTGGCTACTTCCCGGCGCGGCGCGCAGCGCGCATGGACCCGATTGAAGCGCTGCGCCACGAATAGAGGCTCCACATGCCGACACGCTCACCCCAACCCCAGGACGTAACCGCGCAAGCTGCCAAGGCCGCCCAGCGCCACGCCCGCGCGCACGAGATTGCCGACAAGCTGCTGGGTCGCAACTACGACGCTCTGGACGAACGGGCCCAGAAGGTGGCACGGCACATGGCCAGCCGCACCTCGCTGGCCCGCAACGTGGCCACCGATGAAGAACAACCACCCACGCTGGGCCAGCGCGCCGCCGACGCGGTGGCCAAGTTCGGTGGCTCGTGGACCTTCGTGGGCCTGTTTGGCGCCGTGATGGTGGTGTGGGTTGGCTTGAACGGGCTGCTGCTGATGCGCCACCAGGTACCGTTTGACCCTTACCCCTACATCCTGCTGAACCTGTTTCTCTCGATGCTGGCGGCCATCCAGGCGCCCATCATCCTGATGTCGCAAAACCGCCAGTCCGAGAAGGACCGCGCCGCCGCTGGCCACGACTACGAGGTGAACCTGAAGGCCGAGCTGCAGATCATGCTGCTGCACGACAAGATCGACGCCCTGCGCGAGCGGCAATGGGCCGAGTTGCTGGACATGCAGCGCGAGCAGCTGCGTTTGCTGGGCCGTTCGGCACCCGATGGCAACAGCTCGGTGGCCGGCGAGGAAGACCCTGGTGCGGCACTGGACAGCAGCGGTACGGCAGACCAGGCGCCCCTGCCGCTGTAGTCATTCCAGCAGCACACCGTCATTCCCGCGAAGGCGGGAATCCATGCCTTCACATTCGCTGCGGCCTGGCCGCTCAGGGCTTTGCTGCGCCAAATCCGCCAGATTCACAGATCTGGATTCCCGCCTTCGCGGGAATGACAGTGAGTGCGGCGGCCGCCTGCAGGTCGGTGGGCGTGGCCAGCGTAGCTTGGGTCTTGGTCACCGGTGTTTGTCCTTGAACGTGTGTTGGGCTCAGCCGATCCTGCGGCCGCTGAGCAGGTTGAACAGCACCATGACCACGGCCAGCACCAGCAGGATGTGCAGCAAGCCGCCCAGGGTGTACGAGGTGACCAGGCCCAGCAGCCACAGAACCAAGAGAACGACAGCGATCGTGTAAAGCATGGTGTTTCCTTCGGAGGTCGGTGTGAGAGGCTTTCACTCTGGGGTCGGCCCGCTCCAGCGTCTGTGCGCTGGTTCACACACCGGCCATGCCCGCTGGTTCGCCAGCGCACAGACCGGCACTGCGGTGCAGCCTACGCTGCACAGCAGCCCTGCCCGTTGGCTTGGCTGAACCTCACACGACTGGAACCCACCATGACCTCCCGAGACACCTACGTCGCCAAGATGAAGCTGCAACTGGACGAGATGAACAGCAAGATGACCGAGATGGAGGGCAAGGCCAAGGTGGCCCGCTCTGAAGCGCGCGATGCCTACCGAGCCGAGATCGACAAACTGCACGAGCACTCCAAGCAGGCCCTGGGCAAGCTCGACGAACTGGGCAAAGCCGGCGAGGCCACCTGGGAAGCGATGGTGGTGGAGATGGACAAAGTGCGCGATGCGTTCGTGCATTCCTTCCAGGACTTCAAGGCCCGCATCTGAACCCTCTGCCGGCCCCACCCGAGGCCCACCCACCGCCAGGCCAGCACCGCGCGCTGATGGTGTTGCTGGCGGCCGTGTCGCTGGCCTTTGCGGCCATGCTGTGGCCGTTTCAGGGCCCACTGCTGTGGAGCCTGGTGATAGGGCTGATGTTCGCGCCGCTGTTCCGCAGGGTGATGACTGCCACCGGCCAGCGCCGCAGCTTGGCCGCGCTGCTGACCCTGGGCGTGGTGCTGTTGGTGGTGATCCTGCCGCTGGTGCTGCTCAGTGCGGCGCTGGCCGGCGAGGCCGGCCTGGCCTACGACAAGCTGCAATCGGGCGAATGGAAGCCGGCCGCCTACCTGCACGGTCTGTACAACAACCTGCCACCCGACGCGGTGGCCCTGCTGGGCCGCATCGGCCTGGGCAAGTTCAGCCTGCTGCAGGCCAAGCTGGTGGACGGTGTGTCGCAGGGCGCGCAGTTCATGGCCACGCAGGCCCTGAGCCTCGGCCAGAACGCCTTCAAGTTCATCGCCAGCCTGTTCATCACGCTGTACCTGGCGTTCTTCATGATCCGCGACGGCGACAGCCTGGCGCGCACCCTGCGCCACGCGCTGCCACTGGCGCCCGAGCACAAGCGCGAGCTGTTCGCCAAGTTCGCCACCGTGCTGCGCGCCACCGTCAAGGGCCACCTGCTGGTGGCTGCGGTGCAAGGCAGCCTGGGCGCACTGGCCTTCTGGGCACTGGACATCGGCGCACCGCTGCTGTGGGGCGTGCTGATGGCCTTCTTGTCGCTGCTGCCCCTGGTGGGATCAGCCCTGGTGTGGCTGCCCGCCGCGCTGTACCTGCTGGGCACCGGGTCGGTGTGGCAAGGCCTTGCGCTGCTGGGCTACGGCGTGCTGGTGATCGGCCTGGTGGACAACCTGCTGCGCCCGCTGCTGATTGGCAAGGACACCCGCATGCCCGACTACCTGGTGATGATCTCCACGCTGGGCGGCATCGCGGTGTTCGGCATCAATGGCCTGATCCTGGGGCCGGCCCTGGCGGCGATGTTCCTGGCGGTCTGGCACATCGACATGGCGTCGCGGCCATCATGAGCACCGCCGCTTCGGCCTCGCTCGCCTCCGGCCCCCAAGGCCTGGTGCTGGCCGGTGCCTGGACGGCCCTGGGGGTGGGTGCGCTGGCCGAGCGCATCGCCAACCTGCACTGGCCCCAGGGCAGCCCAGCCAAGGCCGATGCCTCGCAGCTCACCTCGCTGGACACGGCAGGCGCCTGGCTGCTGCAGGCCCTGCTGCTGCGCCTGGCGGCCGAAGGCACGCCGCTGCAACTGCAAGGCCTGCGGCCCGAGTTTGCCCAGCGCCTGGCGGCCGTGGCGCAGCGCCAGACCGAACTGGCCGCCGCACCCGCCACCACGCCAGCACCCGCACCGGGGCGATTGGAAGCGCTGGGCCGCAGTACCGTGGCGCGGTTCAGCGAGGCCCTGGCCATGCTGGCCTTCGTGGGCGAAGCGGCTTGCGCGCTGGCCGACTGGGTGCGCCACCCGCAGCGCGTGCGCTGGCGCCCCATCCTGTTCAACATCCGCAGCAGCGGCGTGGACGCGCTGCCCATCGTCGCCCTGATGACCTTTCTGGTGGGCGTGGTGATCGCCTACCAGAGCGCCGAGCAACTGCGCCGCTATGGCGCCAACCTGTTCATCGCCGACATCGTGGGCATCGCCATGCTGCGCGAATTTGCACCGCTGATCGTGGCCATCATCATCGCCGGGCGCTCGGGCTCGGCCTACGCGGCGCAGATCGGCACCATGGCCGTCACCGAGGAGATCGACGCCATGCGCACCATCGCCATTGCGCCGCTGGAGTTGCTGATGCTGCCCAAGCTGATCGCGCTGCTGGTGGTGCTGCCGCTGCTGACCGTGTTTGCCGACGTGCTGGGCGTGGCTGGCGGCATGGTGATGGCGCAAAGCCAGCTGGGGGTGGACTTTGCTTCCTTCAGCGCCCGCTTCGTCAAGGCAGTGGGCGTCAGCACCGCGCTGGTGGGCATTGCCAAGGCCGCCGTGTTCGGCGTCATCATCGCCGTGGTGGGTTGCTTCCAGGGCTTTCGCACCCGGGGCGGTGCCGACAGCGTGGGCCGGCAAACCACCCGCAGCGTGGTGCAGGCCATCTTTCTGGTGATCGTGGTGGACGCGTTGTTCTCGGTCATCTTCAACGCCTTGAAGCTTTGACATGCCCCGCGACACCGCCCTGGGCCCGCCCGTGATCGAACTCAGTCACGTGGCCACGCGCTTTGGCGCGCACGTGGTGCATGCCGATGTGAACCTGCAAGTGCAGCGAGCCGAGATCTTTGCGCTGGTGGGTGGCAGCGGCACGGGCAAATCCACACTGTTGCGCGAGATGATCCTGCTGCAGCGCCCCGACGCCGGCAGCGTCAGCGTGCTGGGCGTGCCCCTGCTGGGGCTGGACGAGGCGGCCGCCCGCACGCAGCGCCAGCGCTGGGGTGTGATGTTCCAGCACGGCGGCCTGTTCGCCTCGCTGAGCGTGCTGGAGAACGTGGGCCTGCCGCTGCGCGAGCACACCCGCCTGCCCGATGCGCAGATCAACCAACTCGCCGCCTGGAAGCTGGCCATCAGCGGCCTGCCGCCCGAAGCCGGCCTGCTGATGCCGGCCGAGCTGAGTGGCGGCATGCTCAAGCGAGCCTCGCTGGCGCGCGCCCTGGCGCTGGACCCGGAGGTGCTGTTCCTGGACGAGCCCACCGCTGGCCTGGACCCGGCCAGCGCCAGCGGTGTGGACGCGCTGGTGCTTGCGCTGCGCGAGCAGTTTGGCCTGACCATCGTGATGATCACCCACGATCTGGACCTGCTGTGGCAAGTGGCCGACCGCGTGGCGGTGCTGGCCGATGGCCGGGTGCAGGCCACGGGCGCCATGGCCACGCTGGCCGAGAGCGACAACCCGGCGGTGCGGCAGTTTTTCGACAGCCCGCGTGCGCGCTCGGCCCAGGCGCAGGCCCGCCACCTTGGCCCACCAACCACCCACCGGAGCCCGCCATCGAAACCAAGGTGAACTTCACGCTGGTGGGCGCCTTCGTGCTGGCGCTGCTGGGCCTGTTCGTGGCCGGCATGCTGTGGATCGCCTCGGGCGGCAAAGGCCACCAGCAGATCACCCTGTACCAGGCCATCGAGACCGAATCGGTGTCGGGCCTGAATGTGGATGCGCCGGTGAAATACAACGGCGTGGACGTGGGCAGGGTGCAGAGCATCGACTTGGACCCCGCCAACCCGCAGCGCGTGCGGCTGCTGTTGGCCTTGCGGCGCGGCACGCCGGTGAAGCACGACACAGTGGCCGTGCTCAAGACCCAGGGCCTCACCGGCATCGCCTATGTGGAGCTGAGCGGCGGCTCGCCGGCCTCGCCGCTGCTGCTGGAAAGCGCGCCCGGCGTGCCACCCATCATCGCCACCAGGCCCTCGCTCAGCGCCCGGCTGGAGAACGTGCTCGGCTCGGTGCTCACCAAGCTCGACGCCACCACCACCCGCATCGACGCGCTGCTCAGCGCCGAGAACATGCGCGCCGTCAGCAGCGCGCTGGACGACATCTCGGCCGTCACGCACACGCTGGCGGCGCGCAAGGGCAGCATCGACGCGGGCATCGTCAGCGCCGCGCACACCTTCAGCAACAGCGAGCAGCTGAGCGCCGACCTGCGGCCGGTGGTGGCGCACATCGACCAGGCCGCCACCGCGCTGCAGGCCATGGCCACCGACGCCGGCCAAGCCAGTACCCAGGTCGGTGGCGCCGTGGCGGCGGTGGGTGGCGAGGCGCGGCGCTTCAGCGCACAGACGCTGCCGGAGATGCGCCACTTGCTGACCGAACTCAACCTGCTGTCGGCCTCGCTGCGGCGCCTGACCGAACAGGCCGAGCGCGGCTCCGGCGGCCTGCTGCTGGGCCGTGTGGCCGTGCCCGAAGGCCCAGGCGAAACCAAGCCGAAAGAGCCCCCGCCATGACCCACGCCCATCTCGTTCGCCAGGCCCGCCTGTTGCTGGTGGCCAGCGGCATGGCGCTGCTGTGCGCCTGCAGCTCGCTGCTGCCCAAGCCAGCGCTGCCGCCCACGCTCTACACCCTCGCGGCCAGCGCACCGCCCCCTGCAGGCGCCAGCCGAACGCCTGAAGACCTGACCCTGATCGTGAACCCGCCGCTGGCGGCAGCCGGCTTGGCGAGCGCCCGCATGGTCTATGTTCGGCAGGCACTGCAGATCGAGCACTACGCCCACAGCGAATGGGTGGACACGCCCGCCCGCATGCTGGCGCCGCTGCTGGTGGGCACGCTCGCGCAGCGCGGCGTTGCCCGTGCCGTGGTGGCCGACAGCAGTGCCGCCAGCGGCGATCTGCGCCTGCACACCGAGCTGCTGCGCCTGCAGCAAAGCTTCGAGAGCCAACCCAGCCAGGTGCAGTTCAGCCTGCGTGCCACCCTGCTGGACGAGGCCAGCCGCCAGGTGCTGGCGGTGCGAGAGTTTGACGCCAGCGCGGCAGCGCTCAGCGACAACCCGGCCGGCGGCGCGGCGGCGGCCGGCAGGGCAGTGCAACAGGTGCTGGTGGCACTGGCCGGCTTTTGCCAGCAAGTGGGCCAGCAATGGCGAGCAGAACACCCGCGCAGGGCCACACCGTGAAGCCCGCTGCGACCCAGGATGCGCGACAAGGCGCGCCACAAGACCCACTTCAGGCCCTGGACACGACGAACCAGAACGTGGCCGCCGTACAGGCTTTTGTGGTGCGTGAAGAAGCCAAGCTGAGTCACTCGCAGCGCGGCGTGGAAGCGCTCAGCGCCGCCATCGGCTGCCCGACGTTCCTGGTCTTCACGCTGGCCCTGGTGGCGGGCTGGGCGCTGCTGAATGCGGCCCTGCCCCTGTTGGGCCGGCCGGTACTCGACCCGCCGCCCTACTTTTGGCTGCAAGGCCTGATCGGCCTGGGCGCGCTGCTGATTTCGTCGGTGGTGCTGAGCAAGCAGAACCGGGTGGCCAAGTTGTTTGAGCAACGGGCGCACCTGGACCTGACCGTGACCATGCTGACCGAGCAGAAGGTGGCCAAGCTGATCGACCTGATGGAGGAACTGCGGCGCGACCTGCCCGATGTGCGCAACCGGCAAGACACGGACGCCGCCGTGCTGCAAAAGGCCCTGCACCCTGACCAGGTGATGGCGGCACTGGACGAGGCCACCGCAACGCCGCCAGCGGCTTGAGCCCTACTTCTTCAGCGTCAGTTCGTCATGGATGGTGTGCATGCCATCGGCCGCACGGGCCACCACCAGGGCGCGGTCGATCTGCGACTGGCTGTCCACCACGCCTGTGAGCCGCACGTCGCCCTTGAGAGTCACCACGGTGATGGTCAGGCCCTTGAGCTGGTCGTCGCGCAGCAAGGCGGTCTGCACGTTGGTGGTCACATCCACGTCCGAGGTGTTGGCCGCGTCTTGCGGCATCTGCGCGGGCCCGGGTGGCGTCTTGCCGCAGGCGGCCAGCGCCATCACCAGCAGGCCCGCCAGGGCCAAGGCAAACAGAGGGCGGTCAGTTGATGTCTTCATGGGGTGCTCCTGGTTCAGCCTATGGCCGACTCCACGGCCTTGTGCAAGCGCGCCAGCGCGGCGCTCACATTCGCCTCGAAAGATCTCCAGCGCCTGGCCCCGGCCTTATTCATCTCGGCGGCCCTGGCCTGCAGCGACTTCAGTTCGGTTTGCAGCGCAGCCTTTTGCTGCGCCAGCTGGCGCCTGCCGTCAGCCGTGGCGGTGGCGGCCTTCTTTTCCAGCTCGACCAGGCGGTCCTGGGCATGGGTCATCTCCAGCTCCACGGCGGCCTGCAGCTTCAGGCGCTGGGCCTCGTCGTCCGGGGTGTAGCTGAACTCGGGCATGGCCTTCAGCACGTCCTTGGTGACGCCTGGCATCACCAATCGACCGTTCACGCCCTTGATCTGCGAGACCGGTATGGCCACGTCGTGCCGCCCTATGCCCACAAAGCCGCCAGCGCCAACGATGAAGTACGACAGGTTCTTCTCGGGCGAGATGATCAGGTCATCGACCTTGCCGATGGGCTGGCCCGACTCGGTGTACACCACCTTGCCCAGGATGGCCTTCTTGGCGCTCCAGCCCATGGCCACCTGGGTGGACTCGGTGGGTGCGGCGCTGGTGGTGGTGGAACCGGCCACCTGCGCCCAGGCTGCGCCGCCGCCCAGCAGGCCTGTTGCCACCAGGGTGGCTGTCAAGAATGTGTTGTTCATGCACGGCTTGTACGGGCCACACGGGCGCGGCGTCTGTGCGCCACCGCACCGCGCAGGCGTGCTCGGCAGACAGGCCCAGGAATGTCCGTGCCAGCCGGCACACAGCCGCGATACTCCACCATGGCCTTCCCTGCACCCGGCGCCCCGCCTTCCCCGCTTCACAAGCCTTCGGCCAAACTGCAGATCGTTGGCCTGGGGGCATCGGCGGGCGGCCTGGGGGCGCTGGAACAGTTCTTTGCGCATGTGCCGCCTCACAGTGGCCTGGCCTATGTGGTGGTGCAGCACCTCGACCCCACGCACAAGGCGATGCTGGCGGAACTGCTGCAACGCGTCACCGCAATGCCGGTGCTTGAAGCGGCCGAGGCCATGCCGGTGGCGCCCGACACGGTCTATGTCATCTCGCCCAACAGCGAGCTCACGGTGCAAGCTGGCCTGCTGCACCTGAACCCACCACACACACCACGCGGCATGCGGCTGCCGGTCGACGTGCTTTTTTCGTCGCTGGCCATGGCCCAGGGTGAGCGCGCCATCGGTGTGGTCTTGTCGGGCATGGGCTCGGACGGCACGGTGGGGCTGCAAGCCATCCACACCCAGGGCGGGCTGACCCTGGTGCAGGACCCCGCCACGGCCGCCTTCAACTCCATGCCGCAGAACGCCATCGCCACCGGCTGTGTGGACATTGCTGCCCCGGCAGCCGATCTGCCGGGGCACATCCTGCGCATGACGGCCTTGGCGACGGCCACCACAACCATGCCAGGTGCTGCCGACGAGGGCGAGGAGAGTGCGCTGGCCACCATCCTGGGCCTGCTGCGCGAGCATGTGCAACATGATTTGTCGCAGTACAAGGCCAGCACGCTCACGCGCCGCATCCAGCGCCGCATGGGCGTGCATGACCTGGCCAGCCGCGCCGCCTATGCCACCTTTGTGCGGCAAAACCCACAGGAGCTGGACCTGCTGTTCAAGGAGCTGCTGATCGGTGTCACCAGCTTCTTCCGCGACCCCGCCGTCTGGCAAGAGCTGCAGGATCAGGTGCTGCCCGCGCTGCTGCAGCGGCGGCCCGAGGTGAGCGCCTGCGAGCCTGGGTGGTGGGCTGCTCCACAGGCGAAGAGGCCTATTCGCTGGCCATGGCATTCAAGGACGTGGTGGCCGCCCTGCCTGGCGCACCCGGCACACCTCCCCGCAGCTTGCAGATCTTTGCCAGCGACCTGAGTGCCGACGCGATCGCCATCGCCCGCAAGGGCCAGTACGCCAGCAAGATCGCGGCCGACATGAGCCCAGAGCGTCTGGCTCGTCACTTCAGCCGCCAAGGCAGCGGCTACCTGGTCAACAAGGACATCCGCGAGATGGTGCTGTTTGCGCAGCACGACGTCATCCAAGCGCCGCCCTTCACCAAGCTTGATTTCTTGTCGTGCCGCAACCTGATGATCTATTTCAATGCGGCCTTGCAGCGGCGTCTGATTCCACTGTTCCACTACAGCCTGCGCCCCGACGGCACACTGTTGCTGGGTGGCTCTGAAACGGTGGGCAACGCCCAGGCCCTGTTCACACCACTGAGCCCGAAATCGAGGCTGTTTGCACGCAACGGCAACGCCGCCCAGCCCCGCTCGGTGGATTTCCCCATCCTCTTGCGCCCGCCGCTACACCACCCGCCCCAGGAGCCTCTTGTGACCCCCACCGCCAGCCAACCTGCCAACCTGCAAGCCCTGGCCGACCAGGCCTTGCTGCAGGCCTTCTCACCACCGGCGGTGCTGGTGAACGAGCAGGGCGACATCGTCTACATCAGCGGCAGCACCGGCAAGTACCTGGAACCTGCCGCCGGCAAGGCCAACTGGAACATCCACGTCATGGCGCGGCCGGCCATCCGCGTGCAGGTGGCAGCAGCGCTGCGCCAGGCCCTGCAAGACCCCAAGCCGGTGGAGCTGCATGGCCTGCGGCTGGAGGCCGATGCCCTGCACACGCTGAGCGTGACCGTGAAGGCCATGCAAGAGCCCAAGGCCATGCTGGGCCTGGTGATGATCGTCTTTCGCGACGTGCTGGCACCGCCAGCTGCCAAGACCAGGCGCAAGAAGGCGGCCGGCGATGCCGACCCCGCCCTGGCCGAGGAACTGCAGCTCTGCAAGGACGAGATACGCGCGCTGCGCCAGGAGATGGGCGCCTCGGCCGAGGAGCTGCAGGCCGCCAACGAGGAGCTGCAGTCCACCAACGAGGAGCTGCAATCGGCCAATGAGGAGCTGACAACCTCGAAGGAAGAGTCGCAATCGATGAACGAGGAGCTGCAGACGCTGAACGGCGAGCTGCAGTCCAAGCTCGACGACCTGGCGCTGGCGCAGAGCGACATGCAGAACCTGCTCAACAGCACCGACATCGCCACGCTGTTTCTTGACAGCTCGCTCAACGTACGTCGCTACACCGACCAGATCACCCGCATCATCCACCTGCGCGAGGGCGACATCGGCCGGCCGCTCACCGACCTGGCCAGCACGCTGGTCTACCCCGAGCTCAACGACGACGCACGCGAGACCTTGCGCACCCTCAGCTTCACCGAGAAGCAGATCGCCACCACCGACAACCATTGGTACCTGGTGCGCATCAAGCCCTACCGAACGCTGGCCAATGTGATCCAGGGTGTGGTGATCACGCTCATCGACATCACCGCCGCCAAGGCGTTGGAATCCCAACTGCGCGGCGCCTAGCCGCAACCTTCTGCCCCAACCATCGCCCCCAACCCCAAGGCAAGCCATGTCCAACCTGCTCACCGAGTCGCAGCGCCTGACTGATCTGCGCCAGCGCGCCCGCTCACGCCTGAGCGCAGGCTCGCGCAAGGCCGACGCCTGGCCCAGCGCCTCGGTGGCTCTGGGCGTGCTGCACCAGTTGGCCTCGTCACCCGACAAGGCGGCGGACGCGCTGGCCCTGCTGCATGAACTGCAGGTGCACCAGGTGGAGCTGGACCTGCAGGACGAGGAACTGCGCCATTCACGCATCGAGCTGGAAGCGGCGCTGCAGCGCCAGCAGGGGCTGTACGAGCACGCGCCCTTCGCCTACCTGGTGCTCGATGCCCATGGCAGCCTGCGCGAGATCAATCAGGCAGGCCTGCACCTGCTGGGCTTGGCGCGCCACGACCTGATGGGGCAGCCACTGCACCGCTGGTTGAGCCCGGGCAGTGCTGACACCCTGAGCAGCCTGCTGGTCAGCGCACGCCCTGGGCCCAAGCTGCCTGCCTGCGAATTGGAGTTGCTGGCCGCAGACGGCGCCACGCACCGTGTGCGGGCCCAGGCCAGCGCCGACCCCGAGGGTACCGGCCTCTTGCTGGCCCTGGTGGACACGCCTGCCGGTTGAATCTGCCCATGCCGCGCAAACCCGTCGATGACCCGCAGGCCCTGGCCCTGCGTGACCGTGCCGAGGGCCTGGCCAGGCTGCACGTCGGGTTGGCGCAGCCAGCAGGCGAGGCTGAACTGCAGCGCATGCTGCACGAAATGCAGGTCTACCAGATCGAGCTGGAGTTGCAGAACGAAGAGCTGCTCAGCGCACAGACCGGTTTGCAGCAAGGCGCAGCGGTGTTCCAGCACAGCTATGACGGCATCATGGTGTGCGACCCGCGCGCGGTGATCGTCAATGTGAACCCGGCCTTCACCCGCATCACGGGCTATTCACCCCATGAAGCCATTGGCCGCACCCCGGGAAATCTGCTGCACTCGGGGCAGAACGGCCCCGAGTTCTACCGCGACATGTGGCAGATGCTGCAACAGCAAGACCACTGGCGCGGAGAGCTCATCAACCGGCGCAAGAACGGCACGCTGTATGCCCAGTCACTTTCCATTGCCGCCGTGCGCGACGGCTCGGGCGGCCTGCAGCACTTCGTGGGCGTGTTCTCGGACATCAGCCAGGTCAAGGCGCATGAAGCCGAGCTGGACCGCATCGCCCACTATGACCCGTTGACCGGGCTGCCAAACCGCCGCCTGTTTGCCGACCGGCTGGAGACCGGCATGGCGCGTGCCCGCGCCAGCGGCCGGACATTGGCCATCTGCTACCTTGATCTGGACGGTTTCAAACAGGTGAACGACCGGTTTGGCCATGATGCTGGTGACATGTTGCTGATGGAGGTGACGCGGCGGCTGCAAGACGCGCTGCGCGCCAACGACACCGTGGCTCGCCTGGGCGGCGACGAGTTTGTGCTGCTGGTGGACGTGAGCAATACGGCCGAGTGCGTGACCCTGCTGGCCCGCGTGCTGGCTGTGGTGAGCGAGGCCACCGTCATCCAGGACGAGCGGGTCACCGTGTCGGCCAGCATCGGCGTCACCCTGTACCCTAGCGACGACGCGAGCCCCGACACTTTGCTGCGCCATGCCGACCAGGCCATGTACCTGGCCAAGGAGCGGGGCAAGAACCGGGTTCATCTGTTCGACCTGCAGCACGAACTGGGCATCCGGGCCGGCCACGAGCAGCGCGCGCAGCTGCAGCGGGCACTTGATGGCCAGGAGCTGCTGCTGCATTTTCAGCCCCGGGTTGACCTGGCCTCGGGGCGGGTGGTGGGCGCCGAAGCCTTGATACGTTGGCAGCACCCCGGGTATGGCCTGCTGCTGCCTGCGGCATTCTTGAGCGGCTTGCAAGACACCGAGCTGGAGGTGCGGGTGGGTGAGTGGGTCATCAACGCCATGCTGCGGCAGCTGGCCCTGTGGCAGACGCAGGGTTTGGACCTGAACTGCAGCGTCAACATCAGCCCCAGCCACCTGATGAGCGCCGACTTCCCCGAGCGCCTGGCCTGGCTGCTGGCCCAGCACCCCGACGTGCCCCCCGCGCGGCTGGAGCTGGAGATCCTGGAAACCGCCGCCCTCAGCGACATTGCGCGAGCGGCACACACGCTGGCCAGTTGCCGCCGCCTGGGCGTGCGCACCGCGCTGGACGACTTCGGCACCGGCTACGCCTCATTGGCCTTGTTGCGCCAACTGCCGGTGAATGTGCTCAAGCTCGACCAGAGCTTTGTGAGGGATGTGCTGACCGACGGAAAGGACCGTGTGCTGGTGGAAGGCGTGGTGCACATGGCGCAGGCCTTTGGCCTGGACGTGGTGGCCGAAGGCGTGGAAACCCAGGCCCATGGCGCCGTGCTGCTGGCCACCGGCTGCCGCCTGTGCCAAGGCTATGGCATTGCCCACCCCATGCCGGCCGACGCGCTGCCCGCCTGGGTGGCCCGCTGGCACACCCAGCCGGTGTGGACGCAAGCAGGGAGCTGGCCGGCTTAGGCACCGCACCTGCGTTGCACAGCGCACAGACTGGCGTGGCGGCAGTCTCTACCTTGTTGGCAAGCGCCTCTCGGCGTTCTTCAGCCTTCAAGGACCCACCATGAGTCAAACCAACATTGCCGTGCTGGTCGGCAGCCTGCGCCGCGAATCGTTCAACCGCCAGCTCGCCGCCGCGCTGACCAAGCTGGGGCCGGCGGATTTCAGCTTCAAGGTGGTGGACATCGGCGCCTTGCCGCTCTACAACCAGGACGACGATGAGCACCAGGCCGAATCGGTACTGCAGATGAAGGTGCTGATCCAGGCCTCGCAGGGGCTGATGTTCGTCACCCCCGAGTACAACCGCTCGCTGCCAGGTGTGCTGAAGAACGCCATTGACCACGCGTCCCGCCCCCATGGCAAGAGCGCCTGGGCGGGCAAGCCGGCCGGGATGCTGGGCGTGTCGCCGGGCTTGCTGGGCACTTCGTTGGCGCAGCAGCACTTGCGCAACATCCTGGCCTGCCTGGACGTGCCCACCCTGTGCCAGCCAGAGGCTTTCGTGCAGGCCAAGGAGGGTTTGTTCGATGCCCACGGTGGCATCGGTGAAGCCAGCCGGCCCTTCTTGCAGAACTGGATGGACCACTATGCGGCCTGGGTGCGTCTGCACCAGGCCACACCGGTCACTGACTCAGCAGCAGTTGCAGGATGATGCCGGTGGCGATGGCCACCAGCACATAGTCGCCACCGCTTTGCACCCAGTGGTAGCCGCGCGGCGGCGCACTGAGGTGGTGGCCGCGCCAGTCGCTCACCACGTACTCACTGGTACGGTATTGGGGTGGCATGCGCCCGCCACGGTAGTAGTTGTGTTCAGGGCCGGCGCCGCGGCCTTCGCGGCGGTCGTCATTCATGCGCTGCTGCGGCTGGCCTCGGTGGCCGCGTTGCGCCTGCTTGGCGTGGCCACTGTCGCCACGCTCGTTGCGATCCTGGTTGCCCTGCGCGAAAGCAGTGCCGCTGGCACAGATGGACAGCGCGAGCATGGCGACGGCGACGGTCTTGAGTTTCATGGTGATCTCCGTTGGTGATCGGGCCAGTCTCTCAAGCGCCCACGCCACCCACCATAGTCCCAGCCCCGTGCCGCGTGTAGGACGGTAGCGCACAGGCCCACCTCGCGCGGGGCGTGACGTTCGAACAGGCAGGACCTCAACGGCATCTGCCGACCGTTCACGGCGCATAGCCGCCCTCCATTTCCACGCCACCACCGTCATTCCCGCGAAGGCGGGAATCCATGTCTTTTGACGTGTTGTGCGCCCGCGCCAGGCGGCAAGCCGGTGCTGGCTCATGCTGTGGCGGTCTGCTTCGCAGACTGCCTTGTGGTGCTCGGGTTCGGGGCAGGCCGCATAACTCGCTGCTCTCGCTGCGCTCGTTTCGCTCAGACAAGATGCGGCCAGCATGTTGTGGATGCGCGCTGCGCACGCTGCCCCGAACCCTGTGCTCCTCAGCGCCACAGAAATCGCCAGCCCCGGCTTGCCACCTGTCGCTCCACAGGCCGTGTTTGCATTCCAAGAAATATCGACGCCACCGCCGGTTCTGCAAAGGGCTGGGTGGGCAGGCTGCGGCGCGAATGAGCAGCGGCGAGGAGCAGAGGGCCTGTGGCGGCGCGCGTGAGCGCGCTTCGTTGACAAGCTCGCCGCGTCTGTCCGAGCGCAACGAGCGACAGCGAGAGCAGCGAGTTACGCGGCGCGCCACATGCCCGAGCACTGCAGCGGAGTCGGTGCGCAGCGCCGACCGCTACTTTTGAGCGGCGCGGCCTGCCCGCCCAGGCCTTTGCCAACCACCCACGTATCAACGCGAACGCCTGGATTCCCGCCTTCGCGGGAATGACCGAGAAGCGCCGAGACCAGCCGCCAATCGCAACAAGAATCTGCGCCATTCAACGCGGCATTTCATCAGCCGCCCTTGCCCAGTGCCACCCGAAAGGCTTCCAGCCTGGCCTCGTAGTCGGCCGCGTCTCCATAGGCCAGAGAACCCTGGTAGTGCGAGTGCGTACCCAGGATCTTGTGCGCGTGCTTGATGGGGCAGAAATACTGCTCGGTGCGCGCCAATATCTCGCTCATGTAGGCCATCAGACCGTTGCCGTACTCGCAATACGTGCAATGGAATTTCTCGATGAAGTTCAGATAGGCCAGGTGCCGACGGTCGAACACCAGGTAGTCGCTGCGCTTGACCTTGCGGATGCCGTAGATCGGGAAGCAGGCCCATTGGTAGACGCTCACGCACAGGTCCAGCATCAACAGCGGCAGGGCCATGCCGTAGATCAGCGGCCCGGTGATGAGGTTCTGCGGCCGGTAGGCCACCAACCAGCGGAAGAAGCCAGTCTTGAGCTGGCGATGCGCGTCACGCACCGCGCGCTCGAACTCCACACGCTTGCCATTGATCTGGAAAAACATGCGCGACTCCTGTGGGTGCACGGCTTCGCTCAGCTCGGCTTCCAGCGCCGCCATCTGCGCCAGGATCTGGTTGATTCTTTCGGTCATGGGCCAGCATAGTCTGCCGGGGTGCCGGGCCTGTGTTCTCTGTCGCACAGACGCACCGGTGGGGGCTGCCTAGGCTGTGCCGTTCATCCCATCCACCAAGGATTTCGCCATGAAAGCACTCGTCTACCTGGGCCCCAAGGAAAAAGCCGTGCAGGAGCGGCCCATGCCGGTGATCAGCGCGCCCACCGATGCCATCGTCAAGATGGTGCTCACCACCATCTGCGGCACCGATCTGCACATCCTCAAGGGCGACGTGCCCACCTGCCAGCCAGGCCGCATCCTGGGCCACGAGGGCGTGGGCGTGGTGCAGGCCGTGGGCACGGCCGTCACCGCCTTCAAGGCGGGCGACCGGGTGCTCATCTCCTGTGTCAGCGCCTGCGGCAAGTGCGTGAACTGCCGCAAGCAGATGTACTCTCACTGCAGCACCGGCGGCTGGATACTGGGCAACAGCATCGACGGCACGCAGGCCGAGTACGTGCGCATCCCGCATGCCGACATGAGCCTGTACGCGGTGCCGCCCGGTGCCGACGAAGAGTCCCTGGTGATGCTCAGCGACATCCTGCCCACCGGGCTGGAGTGCGGTGTGCTCAATGGCCAGGTGCAGCCGGGCTCCAGTGTGGCCATCGTGGGTGCCGGGCCCATCGGCCTGGCGGCCTTGCTCACGGCGCAGTTCTACACGCCGGCCGAGATCATCATGATTGACCTGGACGATGGCCGCCTGGCCACCGCCAAGAAGCTGGGCGCCACCGCCACGGTGAACAGCCGCGATGGCAAGGCGGCCGAGGCCGTGATGGCGCTCACCGCACAGCGCGGCGTGGACACCGCCATCGAGGCCGTGGGCATCCCCGAAACCTTCGAGCTCTGCCAGCAACTGGTGGCGGCCGGTGGCCACATCGCCAACATCGGCGTGCACGGCCGCAAGGTCGACCTGCACCTGGAAAGCCTGTGGGACCGCAACATCAGCATCACCACCCGGCTGGTGGACACGGTGAGCACGCCCATGCTGCTGAAGACGCTGTGCGCGCACCGCATCGACCCGAAGCAGTTGATCACCCACCGCTTCAGGTTCGACCAGATCTTGAAGGCTTACGAGACCTTCGCGAGCGCGACCGAGACGCACGCGCTCAAGGTCATCATTGCGACTTGACAGGCTCGGGCACGGCGGCCGAAACGGGTGCTGCGGCCGCCGGCACACCGGGCACGATGGTGACCAGCTCGCGGTAGATGCCACCACTGGCCACGCTGCCGCTCACCGTGCCCTCGCCCCGCATGCGGGCCTGGCAGTCGAGTTGATCAGCGCCGCGCAGTGGCTCACAACGCCTGAGCTTGTTGCGCAGCAGGCTGTCCGCGTCGTCGCCCGGCAGCGAGGGCTGGGTGGCGGCATAGGCGGTGCTGGCCTCGCTGAGGCAGTCGTCGCGTTCATCCGCCGGCCGCTGCGTGGCACACAAGGCCCGCTGGTGCATGTAGAACGCGTGCGCGCCTTGCGGTGCGGCCTTGCCAGCGGCTCGAACCGGCAGGCCCAGCAAAGTGGCCGACAAGGCCAGCATGGCCAAGGCGCCAATGCGCAGGTGGGGGGTGTGGACAGTCATGGGGTTCTCCGGGCGGATGCTGGTGCACCCTGCGGTTGAGATTGCGTCATTGGGCGGCGGCGGCGGCGGTGATGGTGATGTTGCTGGTGGCGCTGGTGCTGCCGGTGCGCTGGGCTGCAGCACTGCCTTCATTGGCCAGACCGGCCAGGCAACGCCCGCTCTGGCGTCGGTCTGTCAGCGCCTGGCAGCGCCACCGCGCTTCGGCCTGCTGGGCCACCAGCACGCGCCGCGCGTCGCCCTGGTCCACCACCTGGTGCACGGTGGTTTGATAGGCCTGCAGCAGCGCCATCAACAGCAGGGCAGCCAAGGCCAGCCACCAGGGCGAAAGGCGCCCAACCGCCGCAGGAGCGACCGGTGCTTGGCGCCGATAGCGTCGGTGGCCCAGGGCCGGTGCCGGCAGGGTCCAGGTCGAGCGGTCTGTGGTGGTGGGCATGGTGTGGTGGGCCAGGAACCCGCACCCTGCGAACCCTGGCATCACCATGCTGCGCGCAGCGGTCTGCGGCCACCATCAGCCCACTCGCCTGGCACTTGTAGGACGCAGCCGCCACCTGCCCGACACCACCGGTTTGTGGGCGCTGGCGCACAGATGGCGGCGCAGCGGCGGCGCAGGCTTGCGGCAACTTCAACGCATGGGAAACAGCCCGATGAAATCCCACCTCCAGATCCAGCAAGACGTGCTGGCCGAACTGCAATGGGATCCGTCCATCCATGCCAGCCAGATTGGCGTGGAAGTACAGGAAGGCGTGGTCACGTTGGCTGGCCATGTGGACAGCTACGTGGAAAAGTGGCATGCCGAGAGCGCTGCCCAGCGCGTGGCCGGCGTGTCGGCCGTGGCGGTGGAGCTGACGGTGAAGCTGCCGGGCACCAGCGCGCGCACTGACACCGAGATCGCGCACGCGGCCCAGAACGTCCTCAACTGGACCACCACCATGCCCAAGGACACGGTGAAGGTGCTGGTGGAGGGCGGCTGGGTCACGCTTTCGGGCACGGTCGACTGGTCATACCAGAAGCGCGCCGCCACCGAGGCCGTGCGGCATCTGCAAGGCGTGGTGGGCGTGAGCGACCAGATCAGCACCCAGACCCGCGTGGCCACCTTGGACGTGAAGGCCGACATCGAGGCCGCACTCAAGCGCCGCGCCGTGGTGGACGCGCGTGCCATCTCGGTGCGCGTGAACGGCGGCGATGTGACGCTGAGCGGCACGGTGCACAGCTGGTCTGAGCGCGACCTGGCGCGCCAGACCGCCTGGCAGGCGGCCGGCGTCTCGCACGTGGTAGACCTGCTCACCGTGGGCCATTGAGGAAAGCAAGTCATGAACGAATCACAGGAACAGCCCTTCTACATCTTTGACTCCCATGTGAAGGCCGACGATGCGATCCAGTCGCTCGCCCGTGCGGGTTTTGATGTGACCAAGCTTTCGCTGGTGGGCAAGGGTTACCACACGCTGGAGCACCCGGTGGGCTTCTACACCGCGGGCGACCGCATCAAGGCCTGGGGTGGCATGGGTGCATTCTGGGGCGGGGTGTGGGGCATGTTGCTGGCGCCCGCCGTGTTCTTTCTGCCCGGCGTTGGCATGGTGGCCATGGCCGGCCCGGTGGTGGCCGCGCTGGTGGGGGCGCTTGAGGGTGCGGTGGTGGTGGGCAGCCTCTCGGCCCTGGGTGCGGCGCTCACGCGCATCGGCGTGCCCAGGGATCTGGCGATCAAGTACGAATCGGCACTCAAGCTTGACCAGTACGTGCTGATGGTGCATGGCGACGCCACGGATGTGACGCGCGCCAGAGCCATCCTCAGCGACGCCAAGGTGGCCGAGGCGGCATGAATGGCTTGCCCCCGGGGGCAGGCCTGATGCGACTTTGCGGTCAAGAACACAAGCCTCTGCAGTGCTCAGCGGCCGCCGCGCATAGCAGCCTGTCATGGCGATCACTTACCCGTCATCCCCGCACTCTTGCCTCGTCATTCCCGCGAAGGCGGGAATCCATGTCTTTGGCTTTGTGTGCGGCCGCGCCAGGCGGCAAGCCGGTGCTGGCTCATGCTGTGGCGATCTGCTTCGCAGACTGCCTTGTGGTGCTCGGGCTCGGGGCGGGCCGCATAACTCGCTGCTCTCGCTGCGCTCGTTTCGCTCAGACAAGATGCGGCCAGCATGTGGTGGATGCGTGCTGCGCACGCTGCCCCGAACCCTGTGCTCCTCAGCGCCACAGAAATCGCCAGCCCCGGCTGGCCACCTGTCGCTCCACAGGCCGTGTTTGCATTCCAAGAAATATCGACGCCACCGCCGGTTCTGCAAAGGGCTGGGCGGGCGGGCTGCGGCGCGAATGAGTGGCGGCGAGGCGCGCAGGGTATGTGGCGGCGCGCGTGAGCGCGCTTCACAAACCGCGCGACAGCGCGATCAACCCACATGCTCGCCGCGTCTGTTCGAGCGCAACGAGCGACAGCGAGAGCAGCGAGTTACGCGGCGCGCCACATGCCCGAGCACCGCAGCGCAGTCGGTGCGCAGCGCCGACCGCTGCTTTTGAGCGGCGCGGCCTGCTCGCCCAGACCTTTGCCGCGCCGCAGGCCGAAAACTGGATTCCCGCCTTCGCGGGAATGACGACGGTGGTGCGGAAATGAAGGGCTGCTTTGCGCCGAGACCGGCCACCCAGGGCAGTGCAAACATGTACATGAACGCAATGCCGTATGAGCCCTCAGAGCCAATAGGCCCACAGGCGTGCAAACACCTCCTGCAAGCGCTGGTGCAGCGGGCGCTGCCGCCACTGCACCAGTGTGACGGCGTCAGAGGCCGCCAAGTCTTTGTCGAACATGCGCTGCACCTGGCCGCCAAAGTCTGCTCCCAGCACCACCACATTGAGTTCGTGGTTGTGCAGGAAGCTGCGCCAATCGAGGTTGGTGGAGCCGATGGTGGTCCACACACCATCGATCAGCGCGGTCTTGGCGTGCAGGATGGCACCGTGGCGCTCGTGGATCTTCACGCCCGCCTGCAGCAGGCCCTCGTAGTGGTCGCGCCCGGCGTGAAACACCAGCCACGAATCGGTCTGGCTTGGCAGTATCAAGCTCACGTCCACGCCGCGCCGCGCGGCAGCGCCCAGGGCGGCCAGCAGCTGCGGGTCGGGCACGAAGTAGGCGTTGGTGAGGTGGATGCTGGTCTCGGCGCTGTCGATGGCACTGAGCAGCGTGGCGTAGATCTGGCTGAAGGGTTCGTCGGGCGAGCTGCCTATCACCCGCACCACCTGCTGCCCTGCCCTGGCCAGCACCGGAAAGTCATTGCGGGTGG
>JADJLP010000008.1 GCA_016710065.1 Candidatus Ideonella esbjergensis | reverse complement strand
GCCACCGCCACGCTCTCGCTGGTGCAGGCAGCTGCCTTTGTGATCGCCTGGGGGCTGGGCACCGAGTTGCCGGTCATCGGCCCGCAGACGCCCCAGGTGCTGCTGGCCACCGTGAGTGCCGCGCTGATGCGCTATGCTGGGCCCGCTGCCCGGTGCACATCAAGCAGCTGGAAAACTTTGCCGGCACGATGAACTTCGTGACTTTTCTGATGTACTTCATGAGCACCGCGCTCTACCCGCTGTGGAAGCTGGAAGAGTCTGGCGCCGAGTGGTGTGGTGGATCGCCGCCCGCTTCAACCCCCTTCACCCATGCGGTCGAGTGGATGCGCTTTGCGCTCTACGGCAACGCACTCCGGCCTGGCGCCTTGGGTGGTGCTGGGCAATTTTGGTCTGTGTTTTGCGCTCGCAGCCTGGGGCTATGACCCGCAACGCGGCTTTGGCGCGCTGACTAAACGCGGCCCCGGAGGACCGGCCTGATGGATGCGATGAAGTGGCCAAGCGCTTCGCGCGCCGGTTTGCCGGGCCAAGCCAGCCACGGCCTGCACACGCCACACGCCGACACCGAGCCCCTGTGGTTCGAATGGCTGGCGCTGGGCGGCCTGTTGCTGTTCGGCACCTGGCTGCTGGAAGTGCGGCGTGTGGGGCCTGTTGCTGCAGTCCGACTCCTACGGGGCCGACGCTGAGATCATCGTAGGTGCTGGCTACCCAGCACGCTGTGGGCCGGGGTCCGCAGCCGCGAGCTGGAGGGCCAGCGCCGCGCGCTGATGTCGCCGCGGCGGGTGAGGCTGTTGTGCACAGCACAGGCTGGGCGGCAGAGTATTTGCGCGCCATCGCCACCGCCCTCGCGCGACAGTGCCGCGCCGCTGGACCTGCTGCTGAAAGCACCCACGGCCCACACCAGACCGCCTGCGGTGAACGCCATCCAGTTGAAGCTGGGCTTGCTGGGCAAGGTGATCTACTTTTCCATCCCGGCGCTGCAGATCGGCCAGATGCAGAACTTCGACGCCTCGCAGTCGCAAGACCTGCTCAAGAGCCTCACGGCTGGGCTGGGCGTGGCCTCGCTCACCACCATGGTGGGCCTGGTGGCAACATCCTGCTGGGCCTGCAGCTCACGCGGCTGGACCGTTTTGCTGACACCTTTGTGGCCGATTGCCAGCGGCTTGGTTTGAATGGAGCTCCCCGGCCATCGTAAGCGATGTCCGCCCTAGCGGGGGTGCATGGCCTTGGGTGGCCCGGAAGGCCCATGCGGCCACGATGCTGCAACGCCAGAGTGACCTTGCCCCACGCCCGGCCGACGCCACACCCGCGAGCCCGAGGTCGATCCGTTCTACGACATGTTGTTCAACATAGCTGATCGCCTTCGTGTTCTGCTTTCGATTGCGCTGCTGGCCATGAACCCCAAGGCGCTGAAGCGCAGGCGACATCCCATCGAAGGCCGAATTCTTGTCTGGTGAGAGTTGGCCTGGACCTGAACCCCAACGACATCGGGACACCTGCGCAAGACCCGGGTGGCAAACCAGGTGGTTTCGCGCCCGCGAGGCTGGGCTGATGCACCTGGACCGCGACGACCGCGGCCTGACCAACGATGTGATCGTGGTGACGGCCACCAGATCGTGAACCCGCTGAACCAGAGGTGGTGACCATACGCGGTATCGCGCCGGGCGAGACACGGTGAACGCGCACCATTATGGCAGCGAGGGACGGCAAGCCGGTGGACGTGACCGTGTCCATCATCAAGGTGAACCCGCGTGCCGAGGTGGTGTATTACGGCCAGCTCACGCTGGCCCGCAAGGGCGACGAAGGCACAGCCGCGCGCTTCACCGTGCTGCCCGATGGCTCGGTGGCAATGTCGCCACGCTGGCCAAGACCCTGGTGGAAGACTGTGATGCGGATGTACGCATGAGGAACTGTTGATGACTTTGGTTGTGGTGTTGTCGTTCGCCGTGCTGCTGCTGCTGCTTGCACTGGCGCTGCTGCATTCGCGCTGGCCAGGCTGGCTCGAGGCTTGCTGGTGGCGGGTGTGGCGGTGTTTTATTTCTGGGCCGATGACGCCGTCCACAGCATGTGGGTTGGCCAAGTGCCGACCCGCTGCCCGAGCGTTTCGTGCTGCTGGCCGCCGTGATCGACGAGCCCACAGCCAGGTCTGCCGGCGCGCTGTATGTGTGGCTCAATGCCACCGAGAACGGCAAGCCTGTCACCCAGCCCCGTGCTTACAAGCTGCCCTATGCCAAGGATCTGCATGCGCTGCTGAACGAGGGCATCAAGAAATCGCGCCAGGGCGTGAGCCAGATGGGCACCACCAGCCCCAAGGTGGGCAAGCGCGGCTTCGTGGCTGCGCCCTGGCAGCGACGAGCAAGAGATCAAGATCCGCGACCTGCCCGTGCCGCAGTTGCCCGAAAAATGATGGGCCGCCTGCTGGTTGCCGTTGCCGCCTTGCTGATGCTGGGGGCCTGCTCGCGGGCGCCCAACAGCGAGCTCTTTCCGCTCGACCGCGGCCACCACTGGAATTACGAGATCACAACCACCTTCGAGAACAACGCCACGGAAGACCACCAAGCTGCAGCTCAGCACGCTGGGCAGCGAATCCATCGAAGGCGGTTGTGCCTTCCCGCCGCCACAGCAGCGACGGCGTGGACTATTGGCTGCGGGCCGACGAGACTGGCATTTACCGCGTGGCCAGCAAGAGCGAGTTGGAAGCCGAGCACAGCCCGACAAGGCGCCGCGCTATGTGCTCAAGCAGCCGCTGGCCGTGGGCACCAGCTGGCAGGCCAGCACCACGGCCTATCTGCTGCGCCGCAAGTCTGAGTTCCCCCCGAGATCCGCCACACTCACCCGGCCGTGCCCACGAACTACAGCATCGATGCGCTGGCCCAGGCCGTGAGCACCCGTGCCGGCAACTTCAGCGGCTGTGTGCGGGTCAAAGGCGTGGCCACGCTCAAGCTCTTCGCCGACCCCGGTGGTGGGCTGGAAGGACATGCCCATCACCACGCTGGAGTGGTATTGCCCGGGCGTGGGTCTGGCCAAGCTGGAGCGAAACGAACCCGCCAACTCCACCTTTCTCACGGGCGGCACATTGAAAATGGACCTGGTGCCAGGGGACTGAAATCACACAACACGAAGGGGCGCCTCACGCGCCGGCATTGGCTGCAAAACGGCGTGGCCCTGGCGGCCGGAGGGCTGGGGCTGGGCGCGCAGGCACAGGCCTTTCCCGGCAGGCCCATCTCGCTGTGGCTGCCCTGGCCGCTGGCGGCGCCAACGACCTCACCATGCGTTTGCTGGCCGACCTGGCTGGCAAGCAACTGGGCCAGAAGGTGAACATCGAGAACCGCGCGGGCGGCGGTGGCACCCTGGTGATGCCGGTGCTCCAGCAGGCCGCGCCCGATGGCTACACGATTGCCCCGGATGCCGCAGCCGGTGTTTCGCGCGCCATGGATGCAAAGCTGCTGTGGGACCCGGTGCGCGACACCACGCCCATCATCCAGATCAGCGGTGTCACCTTCGGCATCGTGGTGGCGGCCGGCAGCACCTTCAAATCGCTGGACGATTTGTTTGCCTGGGCCAAAGCACATCCTGGCGAGCTCACCGTCTCCACCAACGGCGTGGGCACCACACCGCACATGGTGATGGACGAGCTGATGGCCAAGCGCGGCCTGAACTACATCCATGTGCCGTACAAGGGCACCGCCGAACAGATGATGGCCGTCACCGCCAGCCAGGTGATGGTGGGCATCAATTCCAACGGCTTCGCACCGTTCGTGGACAACGGCCGTTTGCGCCTGCTCGTCACCTTTGGCGAGCACCGCACCAAGCGCTGGCCCAGCGTGCCCACGCTGAAGGATCTGGGGCATGGCATCGTGGCCACCTCACCCTATGGTCTGGCGGGCCCCAAGGGCATGAGCCCGGCCGTGGTGAAGACGCTGCACGATGCGTTCAAGGCAGCGATGTTCGACCCCGCGCACATCGCTGAGCTGGCCAAGTACGACCAGGAACTGAGTTACCTGAACTCCGAGGATTACGGCCGCGCCATGCGCGAGATTTACGCCGCCGAGAAGCGCGCGGTGGAGCGCTTGAACTTGTTCCCGCACCAGCCTGGCGGTTGAGCTGCGTTCTGTCATGCCCGCGCGGGCAAGCACCCATGGCCTAGGGCATCGGCCACGTCGGACGACAGCACCATTTGCCCCTGCGCCGCGTGGCGCACGGCTGCCACCAGATCCTGCGGTGGGCTGCTCTTGGTGATGTAGCCCATGGCGCCGGTGCGCAGCGCCTGCAGCACCAGCGCGGGGCTGTCGTGCATGCTGAACACCAGCACCTGCAGGGCCGGCCACCACAGGCGCACGCGACGCAACAGCTCCATGCCGTCGCGGCCGGGCATGGACAAGTCCATCACCAGCACCTGCGTGGACACCGCATCAGCCTGCAGCGCGGCCAACGCCTCGTCCACGTTGGCAAATTCACCCGTCACCTGGATGTCGGTCTCCAGCGCCAGCAGGCGCCGGTAGCCTTCGCGCACCACGGCGTGGTCGTCCACCAGCATCACGCCGATGGGCTCGTCCACCGTGGCCAGGGCGCTCACTTGCCGAACTCGTAGCGCATGCCCAGCACAAAGCTGCGCGGAGCACCCGGCGCGTAGAAGGTGGAGTGACGGCCAGGGAACTCGCCGCCCACCTCGGGGAATGGCCTGGCCACGAAGTTGCCGTTCTCGTCGAAGCCCGCCGGGCCCAGTTGCGCGGCCGTGCTGTAGCGACGGTCGAACAGGTTGTTGACCTGCGCAAACAGCTTCAGGTTGGCGTTGGGTCGGTAGGCCACGCCCAGGTTCATCACGGCGTAGCCGGGGCTGTGGCCCTGGCCCAGGTAGTAGACGCCGTCAGGCTCGTGCTGACCGTTCTCGTTGCCACGCGCCAGGCTGCTGGCAATGGCTTGCCAGTCGGCGTCCACCGACCATTGCGGGCTGAATTCGTAGCCCAGGCTGGCCTTGAGGATCTGCCGCGGCACCAGCGGGATGCGCTGACCCGGCATGATGGTGATGGCGCCCTCCAGGCCCGCGCCCTCCTCGTTGGCACTGTTGCTCTCGCCCAGCACCTCTTCCTCGCTCTGGTAGGTGGCGTCGAGTTGGGTGAAGTTCAGGCTTGCGGTCAACGCGCCCCAACGGCCGTCCAAGCCCAGCTCGAAACCCTTGCGCTCAGTGCGCCCAAAGTTCTTGAAGTAGCCGTAACCCGATTGCTCGTCGGCCACAAACAGGATGTCGTCGTTGTTCTGGGCGCTGAAGTAGCCCGCACGCCAGTTCAGCGCACCGCCCCACTTGCCGCGCAGGCCCAGTTCTGCCGTGCGCGTCACCACCTGCTTGAGCGGCGGGTCACCAGCCATGGCGTTGGGCAACTTGCAGGGGTTGTCGGGGTTGGCGCAGCCCAGCTCGATGGCGGTGGGTGCACGGCTGCTGCTGGCCCAGCCCGCGTAGGCGCCCAACTCGGGCGAGGGGTTCCAGGTCAGGCCCAGTGCCGGGTTGAGACGCGTGAACGTGTGGTCGCCGTCGAGCGAGGTGGGGTCGGGCGCCGAGATCAGCTGGTCGCGGTTCTTCACCGTGCTGCGGTTGTAGCGGGCCGAGGCCGTGGCGTGCAGCGCGGGGCCCAGGCTCAGGGTGTCGGAGGCGAACAGGCTCACGGTCTGAGCCCGCGAGTTCAGCCGCACGCGAGCGTCCAGCGGCTCGCCGTCCACCACGCCACCGGTCACGCCGTCGGCGAACGAGGGGATGCCGGTCACCGTGCGGTCGGGGTTGAGGTAGCCCAGCTGTGCATCCTGCTGAAAGCTCACGCGGCTGGCTTCGGCCGAAGCGCCCACCAGGAACAAATTGCGCTGGCCGTTCAGCTCACCGGTGAAGGACAGCTGGGCGTTGATGCCCGTGGTGTGCTGCGTGGTGGCGGTGGTGTTGATCAGGCCATTGCACTTTTCGCCGGGCTCGTCGTTCAGCAGGCCATTGGCGATGCAGCGCCAGGATGGGAACGGCGTGTTGCTGGCGTCGGCGCCGCTGGTGGGAAAGCCGCTGTAGCCGGCGGCGGTGAGCGCGTCCTGTTCCTCCTCGCTGGGTTGGTACACCGACTGGTCCAGCGAGTCTTCGTTGATGTCGGCGTTCAAGGTGTTGGCCTTGACGCGGCGCGCATAGACATTGGCACTCAGCCGCACGCTGGGGCTGAAGGCATGCTCCAGCGTTGCGTTGAACAGCGATGACTGCTGCTGCGTGGTGTCGGGCTGGGTGTAGACGCTGGCGTAGTCGCGCGCCATCAAGCGCTGCTCTTGCAGGCCATTGCCGTTGAGGGTGCTGTCGGCGGCCGCCAGCGACAGCGTCAGGCGCGTACCCCCTGCCGTGGTGTAGCCCGCCTTGAAGAAGCCCTGCAGCACGTCGCTGGGCGAATTGACGCGCCAGCCGTCGTCCAGCAACTGGCTGACGCTGCCGAACACGTCGATGCCCGAGGGCAGCAGCGTGCCATACGACACCTCGCCAGCCAGGCGACCGTGGCTGCCCACCGAGGCCTCCACCACGCCACCCGGGTGGCTGCGGCCGTCCTTGGTCTGGATGGCCAGCGCACCACCGGGGTGTTCAGGCCAAACAGCGGGTTGGAGCCGGGCATCAGCTGCACGGTGGCGATGGCCGACTTGGGAATCAGATCCCAGCTCACCACGTCACCAAAGGGTTGGTTCAGGCGCATGCCGTCCATGTACACCGACAGGCCCTGCGGTGTGCCCAGCAACGGCGACGCGGTGTAGCCGCGGTAGTTCACATCCATCTGCAGCGGGTTGCCGGTGGTGCTGTTCACATGCACGCTGCCCATGCGGCGGTTCATGAACTCGCTGAGGTCGCCCGAGGCGGTCTGATTCAGGTCTTCGTCGCTGGCCGATTGCACTGGCGCGGCAATCTGGTTGCGGCGCAGGTTGGCGCCATTCACCGGTGTGGCGCCTATCACTTCCACGCGCTCCAATTTCTGGGCAGGTGGTGTGGTTTGGGCCCAGGCAGGCGCCGCCAACAGGCTGGCAACGCACGCCAGACTCAGCGCGCTCAGGTGCGGGTAGGTGATGCTGCGTGTGCAGGACAGTTGGGGGGGCAGTTGGGGGGACATCGTGCAGGGCTCCTCAGGATCTCGGTTTCTCAGCGCTGGTGACAGCGTCTGAGCCTGAAGATACCCAGCGCCACAGGCCCCACCTAGGGAAAATTCCCGGCTCGTGGTTTGTCCTGCGGGGCCTGTGCAACAGTGCTCAGGCTTGGTGCAGGTGAGGCCCCAGCGCGGCACGTTGTGCGCTGTGGCTGGCGCACTTTGGGTCGTGCGTCAGGGCATGAGGCCGTGCGAGCGCGCGTACTGCAGCAGTTCCATCGCGCTGCCCACGCCCAGCTTCTGCCGGATCATGGTCTGGTAGTTCGACACCGTCTTCTCGCTCACACCCATGCGCCCAGCCACCTGGTCCAGACCGGCGCCACCCAGCAGGTGCTGCAAGGCCTCGGACTCGCGCACCGTGAGCAGTTCGTGCGGTGCCTGGCCCGCCGTGGCGGCACGCGGCGGTGGGTCGGCCTCGCCCGGCACACCGGCGCGGCGTGCGCCCACGCGCTGCACCGCCCGCACCAGGTCCAGCGGGTCGGCGCTCTTGGCCACAAACTCGGCGGCACCGGCGCGCAGGCATTGCGCCACCAGCGTGCTGGTGTCGTGCATGCTCACCACGATCACCGGCAGGTCGGGCCGTTTCAGTCGGATCAGGCGCAGCAGCTCCAGCCCGCCTCGGCCCGGCATGGACAAATCGAGCAGCAGCAGGTCCACATCGGGCCGCTGCAGCACCAGCAACTCGCCCTCCGCCTCGTCCACGCTGGCGTACTCGGCCACGATGCCCAGGCCGGGCTCGCTGTCGAGCAGGCGGCGGTAGCCCATGCGCACCACGGCATGGTCGTCGGCGATGGCGATGCGCAGACGGTTCATGCGGACGCCCGGTCGGTTGTACCAGCCAGCACGGGCAGCTCGAACTGGAAGCTGGCCTGCAGCACCACGCCTTGCTCGCCCGACATGCGCCACTCGCCGCCCAGCGCCCAGACGCGCTCTTGCATGCCGCCCAGGCCGTTGCCTTTGCGCAGCGCCAGCTCGGGCTGGGCCAGGCCCGCGGCCGTTGTCGGCCACGCGCCAGTGCAGTTGCTGCGTTTCACCGACTCGCGTCACGTTCACCGCCACGTCCACGGTGCTGGCCTGGGCGTGGCGGGCGCAGTTGGTGAGCGCTTCCTGGGTCAGGCGGTACACGGCCAAAGCCAGGCCGCGGGGCAGCCAGCACGCGTCGGTGGCGGACGCGGGTGCAGGCACCGGGGGCGAGCCCGCATCGCTCAGGCTCACAACTTGGCTGTACGCCACCTGGCCATCGCGCGCGGCAGTGTCGCGCCAGCCTTGCACCAGTGCCGCGATCAGGCTGGCGAGCTGCGTGAGCGACACCGGTGCGTCGTCTGACTCACCCGGCCCCAAAGGCCGCAGGCGGCCCAGCAGGTTGCGCACATCGCGCTGCACCTCGGCGCAACGCTCGGCCATGCCCTGCACCACCTCGCTCAGTTCGGGCTGGCCCTGCACCTGGCGCACCAACCAGGCGGCGTCAAAGCGCAGGGCCGTGAGGCGCTGGCCGAATTCGTCGTGCAGCTCGCGCGCCAGGTGCACGCGCTCGTCCTCTTGCAGCGTCAGCACCTTCTGGCTCAGCGCACGGCGGTGCTGCTCCGCCTCGTCCAGCGCCAGGCCCAGTTGCCGCAAGGCATGGGCCACGGCCTCCAACTCGCCGATGGGCATGGGCGGCAGCTCGCGCACCCGGCTGTGGTCGTGCGCGCCTATGCCCGAGATGGCCTGCAGCAGTGTGGACAGGGGCTGAAAGGCGCGCCGCACATTCCACTGCATCACCATCAGGGTGCCGGCCAGGCCCAGGCTCAGCACCGCCAGCATGCCCAGCAGGTCGTCCATGGCCTCGCGCTGCTCGCTCTGCGGTGTGGCCGTCAAGGCCACCGTCCAATGCCCCCCCTGGCCACGGGCCATGGGCCAGGCCACGGTTTGCTCGGCCTGCTCGGCTTGCCACACCAAGCCATCCAGCTTCGGCCAGCCTGCCACATCGTCGCCGAGCGCCACGACCGCAGGGCCCAGCAGCACGCGGCCCTGCATGTCCAGCACGCGCAACTGCAGGTGGCGCAGCTCCGAGCGTGCCGCCAACTGGCCCAGTGCCCGCAAGGCGGTGGGTTCGTCCATGCCCTGCAAGGCCCCCAACTGCGCCATCAATTGGGCCAGGGCAGTGGCGGCATGCACCTCGGCGCGCACGTTCTCGCGCGCCCGCAGCCAGCCCAGCAAGGCGGCCAGCAACAGCGCCAGCACCACCACCAGCGCGGCGCGGCGCATCACCATGCGCGGCAGGCTCAGGGGTTGTGGGGTCGCGATCATGGCCCGGCATTGTGGTGCAAGCCGGTTGGTCACTGGAGCGCACCATGAGATGAGGGCCCGCAAGCGGGCCTCATCTTGCTCTCGCAGACAAGTCTGCGGCCTGCCAGGCTTACTTCATGAGCTTGAACACCCCAGACCGAGCCGCCCTGCTCCAGCATCGAGACCTTCCTGGCCACGTCGCCGCCCCACAGCGGCACGGCGCCGCCAGCCCGAGACCACGGCCACGTACTGCTCGCCGTTCACTTCCCAGGTGACCGGGGGCGCCACGATGCCCGAACCGGTCTGGAACTTCCAGACGATCTTGCCGGTCTTGGCGTCGGCCGCTTGCAGGTAACCCTCAGGCGTACCCCAGAACACCAGGTTGCCACCGGTGGTCAACACACCACCCCACAGCGGGGCGTTGTTCTTGGATTCCCAGACGATCTTGCCGGTCTTGGGGTCGATCGCGCGCATCGCACCGATGTAGTCATCGTTGATGGTCTTGATCGTGAAGCCGGCGCCCAGGTAGGCAGCGCCCTTCTTGTAGGTGATGGGCTCGTTCCAGATCTCCATGCCCCATTCGTTGGCCGGCACGTAGAACAGCTTGGTGTCGGGCGAGTAGGCCATCGGCATCTGGTTCTTGCCGCCCAGGAACGATGGCGCCGAGAAGATGGCGTTGCCCTTCTTGCCGTCGGAGCTGGCGGTGGGGTCGCCGGGGCGGTTCTCGGGCACCATGTTCGGGCGGCCGGTCTTCAGGTCGACACCGGTGGCCCAGGTGACCTTCTTGACGAACGGGAAGGCGTTTTCCAGGTGGCCGTTCTTGGCGTCGATGACGTAGAAGAAGCCGTTGCGGTCGGCCTTGCCGCCGAGGATCTTGCCGCCGTCGTCGTAGGTGACGAACTCGTTCACGCCGTCAAAATCCCAACCGTCGTTGGGCGTGCCCTGGTAGTGCCAGACGATCTGGCCGGTCTTCACGTCGATGGCGACGGTGGAGCAGCTGTAGAGGTTGTCGCCCTTGCGCAGATGGCCTGTTCCACGGTGCCGGGTTGCCGGTGCCGAAGTAGGCCAGGCCGGTCTTGGCGTTGAGGTGCCACCCAGCCAGGTGGCTGCGCCGCCGGTCTTCCACAGGTCGCCAGGCCAGCTCTTGCCGGTGGTGCCGGAGATGCCGTTCTCGGTCTTGTTGCCCTTGTCGTCGTACTTGTAGCCCATGTGGCCTTCGACGGTGGGGCGGCTCCAAACCATGGCGCCAGTCTTGGGGTTGCGCGCTTCCACGCGACCCACCACGCCAAACTCGCCGCCCGACACGCCCGTGAGCAGCAGCCCGTTGGCGATGACGGGGGCGGCCGATGCAGAGTAGCCGGCGGCGTAGTCGTCGATCTTTCCCTTCCACTCGACTTCGCCGGTGTCCTGGTTCAGCGCCACCAGCTGGGCATCGAGGTGGCGAAGATGACGAGGTTGCCGTACAGCGCGGCGCCACGGTTGATCACGTCGCAGCAGGGGCATGATGCCCTCGGGCAGGCGGTGCTCGTACTTCCACAGCTTCGCCGGTGGCGGCGTCGAGCGCAAAGATGCGCGAGTACGAGCCGGTGACGAACATCTTGCCGTTGTGGATGACAGGCTGCGACTCTTGGCCGCGCTGCTTTTCACCACCGAACGAGAACGACCACGCCGGCGTGAGCCTGGCGATGGTGTTGGCGTTGACCTGCTTCAGCGGCGAGTAGCGCTGGCCCTCGGTGCCCACGCCCCACGACAGGACGTCGCCGGTGGACTTGGCATCGCTTTCGATCATCTTGTCGGTCACGACAGCCTGGGCGGACATGGCCGCAAGGCCCAGGGTGACCAACTACACTCAACATCTTCATTCGCATGGGTTGTCTCCTACTTTCTCGTATCGAAGGGGGTGCACCGTGTCACATCGACCAACAACGGCCGACGCTCCGGAGGCTTTACTCGGCAACTAGCGTGCCAAGCTGCGCAGGCCGCGCACCCTCACGAACTCAAGGGCTAACCCGCAAGCGGTGTCACAGGCTTGAACAATCCAGGCCTGGAGCGCCGCGTTGTGTCCATGGCCCTGGCCGCAGTCGAGCGCTTATGGAGCACAGCCCGTGGCAAACCGCCTGCGGCGCATAGCAGTCCGTCATCCCCCGTCCCTCGACCCCGTCATTCCCACGCAGGCGGGAATCCAGGTTTTCTCGCTCACACGTCGGTGGCGGGGCAGAGGTCGACGGGTACCCGACACCCTCTGCCTGAGACAGCGGTGGCGCGCCACCAGGTGGACCGCCACCGTCAGGGGTTGCAGGGCAGTGGTGGTGCCTTCGGACGGAGGGCACATCGCGTTTGGGTAGAGAGCGCCGAGGGCCAAGGCGGAACAAGAGAGCGCAGGCGCAACAGAGGGCACGGCGCTTGTCCGCGAGGAGTCCGTAGGCCGAAGGTACCGCCGCTGCACTGCCGCAGCCGACGCAAAGACATGGATTCCCGCCTACGCGGGAATGACGAAATACGGCCGGCCGCTATGCGCCGTCAACAGCCACTCAAACGAGCCCTTCGAACAGCCAGACGCTCACTTCGTCGCCCACGGCCACCGAGCCTTGCTCGTGGCCCAACACCACCAGAGCGTTGGCCTCGGTCATGCTGCGCAAGATGCCGGCGCCTTGCGCGCCGGTGAGGCGTACCTCCCAGCCACCCTCGGCGGCCGGACTGACGATGGCACGCTGGAACTCGCTGCGGCCCGGGCGCTTGCGTATCGCCGCCACGCTGCGGGCCTTCAGGCTGGGCAGCGGCCGGGGCTGCGCACCCGCCAGGGCCAGCAGTGCATCGCGGGCGAACACGTAGTAGGTCACCAGCGCCGCCACAGGGTTGCCGGGCAGCGCAAACAGCCAGGCTGTTTTTGCGCTGCCTCCATGCAAGGGCCCAAACGCGAACGGCCGCCCTGGTCGCATCGCCACTTTCCAGAACGCCACCTCGCCCTGGCTGGCCAGCAATCCTTGGTGTGGTCGGCGTCGCCCACGCTCACGCCGCCGCTGGTCAACACCACGTCGGCGCGGGCAATGGCTTCGTCCAGCGTGGCGGCCAGGCGCGCCGGCTCGTCCGGCACCAGGCCCAGGTCGATCACCTCCACGCCCAGCCGGGCCAGGCCCCCATCAGGCTGTAGCGGTTGCTGTCGTAGATGCAGCCCTCATCCAGCGGCTGGCCCAGCGTGCGCAACTCGTTGCCGGTGGAGAACAGCGCCACGCGCAGCCGCCGCAGCACGCGCAGCTCGGCGATGCCCAGCGAGGCCACCAGGCCCAGTTCGGCCGGGCCCAGCAGCCGGCCGGCCGTGAGGGCTGGCTTGCCACGCGCCAGGTCTTCACCCTGCTTGCGGCGGTTCTCGCCGGCCCTCAGCACGCCGGCGGCAAGGCTCACGCGACCCTCCGCCACCCGGCACAGCTCCTGAGGCACCACGGTGTCCAGGCCGGCGGGCATCACCGCGCCGGTCATGATGCGCACGCACTGGCCCGGCTGCACGGGCTGGTCCAGCAGCATGCCAGCCAATACGGTGGGGCCGGTCGCGACCAGGCTGGTGGGCTGTCGGTGCACAGCTCGGCGCCACGAAAGGCATAGCCGTCCATGGCCGAGTTGTCGTGCGCGGGCACGTCGATCGGCGAGACCACGTCCTCGGCCAGCACCCGGCCGAGTGCGGTCAGCAGCGGCACCGTCTCGCGCTCGGTGATGGGGCGCAGGGCGTCGGCAATGGCCTGGCGGGCCACGGCCACGGGCAGCTCGTTGCCGGCGGCAAGGGGAAGGGCCGAGTTCAGCCATGGTCAGTCCATCGCATCAAGAGGGTGGGCGGCATTGTCCACTGGGGTCGCAGAGAGGCCCTGCCAAGACCCGCCAGGCATTGTTATGCAATGACTTGCATATCGCCATACTCGCCCGATATGAACACGCTTGCCACATGAACACGCTGACCGAGAGCTTGGCGCTGGCGCTGAACCTGATCGCCCATGCTGACGCCGAGTTGCTGCGCATCGTGAGCCTGTCGCTGCGCGTCAGCGTCACCGCCTGTGCCTTGGGCGCCGTGGCCGGCTTGCTGCTCGGTGCCTGGTTGGCGGTGGCGCACTTTCCAGGTCACAGCGTGGCCGTTTGGTTGGTGAACACCTTGCTGGCCCTGCCCGCGTGGTGGTGGGCCTGCTGGTCACCTGTTGCTCTCGCGTCAGGGCCGCTGGGCGCGTGGGGTCTGCTGTTCACACCCACCTGCCGCTGGTGGTGGCGCAAACCGTTCCTGGTGGTGCCACTGATTGCGGCGCTGGCACGCCGCCTGGTGCTGGACGGCCTGAGCCGAGGGCGGCGACCAACTGCGCTCCATGGGCGCCAGCCCGCTGATGTGTGCACTGCTGGTGCTGGTGCATGAACGCTTCGGCGTGGTCACCGTGCTGCTCACCGCCTTTAGCCGCGCCGTGGCCGCGGTGGGTGCGGTGATGGTGGTGGGCGGCAACATCAACGGCATCACCCGGGTGATAACTACCGCCATCGCACTGGAAACCAGCAAGGGCGATCTGCCGCTGGCCCTGGCCTTTGGCGGGGTGCTGCTGGGCGTGGTGGGCGTGGTGAACCTGTTCATCTTTTGCACTGCAGGCTCAAGGTGGCGGCAAGGTGGCCAACCAGCGCGAGGCACTGGCGTGAAACGCGACGAGCTGGCCTTCAGCCCCACCGCCACGCGCACTCAGCCGGCCGAACCCTTGATCAGCCTGGCACAGGCCTCAGTGCACTTCGGCGCCGTGCCAGCGCTGAAGAGCGTTCAACTGCAACTCAACCGTGGCGACCGCCTGGCCCTGCTGGGCCCCAACGGCTCGGGCAAGACCACGTTGCTGCGTTTGCTGCACGGCCTGCTGCCGGCCAGTGCCGGCGAGCGCCAGTTACATCCCTTGGCAGCCGAAGGTCGGGCGCCCGTGGTTGCCATGCTGTTCCAGCATCCCTTCCTGCTGCGGCTCTCGGTGCGGCGCAATGTGCTGCTGGCGCTGTGGCTGCGCAAGGTGCCCAAGGCCCACCGTGCCGCACGCGCGGGCAGGCCCTGCAACGCGTGGGGCCTGGCCGCGCTGGCCAACCGGCCGGCCCGCGACCTCTCCGGTGGCCAGCAACAACGCCTGGCCATGGCCGTGCCTGGGCCTTGCAACCCGACATCCTGTTCCTGGACGAGCCCACGGCCAGCCTGCGGCCCCTCTCCAAGCGCGAGGTGGAAACGCTGATCGACGATTTCGCGCAGGACGGCGTGACGTGGAGATGAGCACGCACAACCTGGGTCGGCCAAGCGTCTGAGCAACCGGTTGGCCTACCTCGAGGCGGCCGTCTCGGCTGGTGGTGCTGCCCACCGACCAATTTTTTCAATGACGAGCTGCCCACCGAGGCTGCCTCCAATTTCTCAAAGGAGAACTGTCTTTGACCTGAACAACCTCCAGCGGTCGGCCCCGTGCTCCCACCTGCTGTTCGCAGCCCACCCTCACTCTGTGCGGTACGCAGGCATCCGCTCAGGACGCCAAGTTCATCGTGATGGCCTCCACCACGTCCACTGGCTTACCGGGCCTGTTCACGCACCTGCTTCCGCCTCAGCAGGCCAGCGGCGTCGACGTGCGCGGGGTAGCCGTGGGCACCGGCCAGGCGCTGGACACCGGCCGCCGTGGCGATGTCGAAGTGCGGCTTCGTGCACGACACCGCCGCCGAGAACAAGTTCGTGGCCGAGGGCTTTGCCACTGAGCGCCGCAACGTGATGTACAACGATTTCGTGCTCGTGGGCCCGGCCAATGATCCGGCCCAACTCAAGGGCAATAACATTGCCGCCGCGCTGCGGCAAGCCGGTTCACCGGCGCCAGCTTCACCCCGCGCGGTGACAAGAGCGGCACGCATGCGGCTGAGTTGCGCTTGTGGAAGGCCGCCCATCGACCTGGCTGCCGCCCGCCGGCTGGCTACAGCGAATGCGGCTGCGGTATGGGCCTGCCTCTGAACATGGGCTCGTCCACCTGACGCTTCATGGGCTCACCGACCGCGGCACCTGGCTGAGCTTCAAGAACCGCGGCAGGGGTTCGGCGGTGCTGGTGGAAGGCGACAAGAGCCTGTTCAACCAGTACGGCGTGATGGTGGTGAACCCGTCAAACACCTGCATGTGAAGGCCGTGATTAAGCAGCAGTTTGCCGACTGGGTGGTGTTGTCGCCGTCTGGCCAGGCCAACATTGTGGCCTACAAGATCGGCGGGCGAACAGTTGTTCTTCGCGAACGCGGCCAAGTGAGCTCAGCCTGCTCGTCATTCACGCGCGCCCTCGTGCATCAGCGCCGCCACCACGTCCGACTGGGTGATCACGCCGACCATTGTTGTTGGGCCGGATCACCGGATGTGCGTGCCGGTGCTGGCAAACACCGGCACCAGTTCGCTCAGCAAGCGCTCGGCACTCACCACGCGCACCTGGCGGGTCATGATCTGCCCCACGACCTTGGGCTTGTCTGATTCAGCGCCGGGCGTGGGCCGCAGTAAGCGGTGCAGGCGCTGGCCCAGGCCCGGGCGCACGTCCAGCCTGGCTTCGCGCAAGAAATCGGCCCGGGTGACGATGCCCACGATGTGCTGGTAGCGGTCCACCACCGGCAGCACCTGATGCGGCGCGGCTGCATCAGCAAATCAGGCGTCCTCCAGCGCTGCGCCGAATTCGATGGCCGCGGCGGCTCGCGCGACATCACGTCGGCACAGCGCAGCGCGCAGGCGCCGGGCCGCCAAGGCGGGCTCGCTATCTGGATTGTTTAATCAGATTGCGGAGGTCGTCGCGCGGCACGTCCAGCACCTGGTTGTAGCGGGCCAGCACCGCATCCAGATCGGCCCTGTGGAAACCGGTTTGCGCGGCACTGGCAGCGGGCTGGGTGCACTTCTCTGCGGGTGTGGGTAGCGCCGGCCTGTGGCCGGGTTCAGGAAAGAGCAAGCCCGCCAGCACCAGCAGCGCCGAATTGAGGGGCCACCGGCGCGGGCGCCACCTGGGGGTCGTGCATGCCTGTGAGTACCATCAGCAGCGCCACGGCGCCACCGGGTGGTGCAGGCAGCGGCAGGCCATCATCAGTGCGATGCCCGTCAGCCAGGCCACCGGGTCCGCCATCAGGTGGGAGGGGACTCCGCGCTGCGCAGGCCAAACCAGCCAGGGCCAGGAGCACGGTGTTGCCACCCACGTCCGCCCAGGGCTGCGCGGGCGGGCTGGCCGGCAGCGCAACACCAGCACCGCACTGGCGCCCACCGGCGCCATCAGCCACAGCGCGCCCTCGCCGCTCACCGACAGACGGCTGAGCAGCGCGGTGAACAAGAGGCCCGCGGCCCCCACCAGCACGCGGATTCGCTCACGCGCATCATCGGCCAGCGGCGTAAAACACAACGCGCGGCACCAATCGGCCACGCGCGGCCAGCGTTGTCTCCAGGGCACGTGGTGGGTTGGTAGGGGTCAGAAGCAAATGACCCTTGGCAGTTTAAGCCTATTTTGGAGGCTGCTTCAAACAGGCCTCGCCGCGACAATTGATGCATCCTGTTTAGATCCTCTACGGCCATCCCCATGAGCAGCACTTTGCTGCGGTTGCAAGAGCCCGCCCAGCGCCGCACCCCACGTCAACTCGCGCCAACGGATCTGGCTTTCGCCCTTCTACCTGCTGGTTGCCAGTGTTTGCGGCCCTGTCGGTGTTGGCTGTGGGCCTCGCAGTTCTGTGGCCTGGTGTTACCGGCCTGGCTGCGCCCGCTGTGGCATGCGCAATGAGATGGTGTTTGGCTACACGCTGGCGGTGGTGGTGGGCTTCTGTTCACCGCTGGGCGCAACTGGTTTCCGGCCGGCTCCACACCCACCGGCTGGTTGCTGATGGCGCTGGCTGCGCTGTGGCTGGCCGCGCGTGTAAGGGTGCTCACGCCCCGTAGCGTGGGCGGCGGCGCTGGCGAACGTACTCTTCCGTCGTTGGCGGCCTGGGGCCTGTGGCGAGCGCTGCGTGCTGGCGGCAACCAGCGCAACTACTTCTTCGTGGGCCCGTTGTGTGTGCTGGCCAGCGTGCCAACGCCGCCTTGCATCTGAACCAGTTGGGTTGGCTGCACCTGCCCGCCGCGCTGGGTGTGCCGGTGGCGCTGGACGTGCTGTTGTTCATCATCGCAGTGATGGCCGGACGCGTACTGCCCATGTTCACCAACAACGGCGTGCCCGGCGCGCGGGCCCGACGCGACGAACGTGTGGAGAAGGCTGCGTTGGGCAGCGTGCTGGCACTGCTGGCGGCCGACGCACTGCAACTGCATGGCCCGGTGATGGCCGCGCTGGCGGCGCTGGCCTTGCTGGCCCACGCCAGCCGCTGGTGCTGTAAGCAGCCGCGGCAGACGCTGCGCCACCCGCTGGTGTGGGTGCTGCATGCCGCCCATGCCTCACGGCCCATTCATCCGCCTTGCGCTCGGCCGCCGAGCTGGGATGGACCGCCCCAACCTGCCCACGCACGCGCTCACCGGTGGGTTCTGATCGGCGCGCTCATACGCTGGGCATGATGACCCGCACCGCGCTTGGGCGCACCGGCCGCTTGCTGCACGCGGGCCACATGGAAGTGGCCGCCTACCCGTCGTGCTCGCGGCCGCCATGGTGTGCGTGTTCGTGCCGCTGTTGATGCCGGCCTGGCTGCCGCCAGCGGTGGAAGTGTTGGCAGCGCTGTGGTCGCTGGCGCTCGCGTTTCACCTGGGGCGCTACACGCCGCTGCTGCTGCGGCTGCGCGCCGACGGCCTGCCAGCGGGCTGAACCCACCACGCCTGTTAATGAAACAAGGAGCCCAGCCATGCGTCTGACCACCATGACCGACTACGCGCTGCGCCTGTTGCCGCGCAGCCAGCACCCGAACGGCTGTGCACCATCGCCGAGGGGGCAATGAGGTCTACGGCATCTCGCAGGCGCACGTGATGAAGATCACCCACCAGCTCGGGCCTGGCCGGCTGGATCACCACCGTGCGCGGCAAGGGCGGCGGCATGGGTATCGCAAGCGCGCTCCAACAGATCAACCTGCGGTGGTGCAGCATCGAGACCGGGACTTTTCCTGGTCGAGTGCCACGCCGACCACAACACCTGCAGTATCACCGGTCGATGCGGACTGACCTGCATCTTCAACAACGCCCCGGGCGCCTTCATGCAAGAGCTGAACGCCCACACCCGGCTGACGTGCTGCCGCCGCCCAGCCGCGCCGCCAAGCACACACGCACCGTCACCCCTGCCCGCCCGCGCCGCCTGAAAAGCAGCCTGAACCTTGACCCCTCCCTGATCCCCATCCAACCCGTCATCGACAAGGGCAAGCTGCTCTACGCCGCCGAAGCCAAGGTTCACCCCGCAGTGTCAAAAAATCTTTGCCAACTGGCGCTGGATTGCCGTGGGTCTCACCCAGTTGGTGTTCTACGGCGCCCCCGGCTGACTCCATAACGGCTGCCAGGCCCCGTTATTCGACCTGGAAGCCGGCTGTTTCTATGTTCCTTGGCCTGGTGCTGTACCCGTGCAAGACTTTCATCTACCCTGCGGCGCTGATGGTGATCGCCGCGCTGCTGCTGTTCTTCCTCACGGCCATCGCCGGGCGCGTTCGGTGCGGCTAAGAAGCCGTTCGCAAACGGTAATAAACGGAGATCTTCATGTGGTTCGAGCAACGCATCGAGGGCGACCGCCAGGCCCGCATGCGTGCTCGATGCTGCGCCCTGGAGCGCGAACAAGTTGCTGCGCAAGGGCGGCAAGCAACTGGCGTGGTGGGCCTTCGCGCTGGTCACCGGCTTCACCTTCGTCGCCATTATTTCGTGCCCATCCACATCGCTGGCGGCTGAAGCCGCCGCGCTGGCCTTCACCCCCAAATGGTTTTGCGTTGTCTCCCACAGCGGCGCCAGCCCATGGCAATGCCGCTTTCTTGCGCGAGCAGATGTGCAAGTACATCTGCCCCTATGCGC
>JADJLP010000007.1 GCA_016710065.1 Candidatus Ideonella esbjergensis | reverse complement strand
GCCAGGTAGAAGCCTGAGCCCAGCTCCTCCATCTCCTGATGGCTTCGAGCCGCTGCGGCCTGCTTGGTCAGCCTCCCTCCACGTCGGGCACCAGCAGGTAGGCATAGGCCTGGCGGTGGCTGCATTCACGCGGCCGCGCAACTGGTGCAACTGGGCCAGGCCGAACCGGTCGGCCCGGGTGATGACGATGGTGCTGGCGGTGGCCACGTCGATGCCGGTCTCGATGATGGTGGAGCACAGCAGCAGGCTGAAGCGCTGCGCGGGTGAAGTCGCGCATCACGTGCTCCAGCTCGCGCTCGGGCATCTGGCCGGGCCACGGCGATGCGCGCCTCGGGGATCAGTTCTTCGAGCGCCTGCTTGCGGTTCTGGATGGTCTCGACCTCGTTGTGCAGGAAGTACACCCGCCCGCTGCGCTTGGAGCTCACGCATTACGTCTTCTCGGATGGTGCCCTTGCCCTCGTTGCGCACAAAGGTCTTGATGGGCTGGGCGGCGCTGCGGCGCGGTGGCGATGACGCTCAGGTCGCGCAGGTTCCCTCCAGCGCCAGCGCCCAGCGTGCGGGATGGGCGTGGCGGTGAGGGTGTTAATGTCCACCTCGGCACGCATGGCCTTGATGGCCTCCCTTTTGTGGCGGCACAAAGCGGTGCTCCTCGTCGATCACCAGCAGGCCCAGGCGCTTGAACTTCACGTCCTTGCTGAGCAACTGTGGGTGCCGACCACGATGTCGATGGTGCCGGCCTCGATGCCTTCCAGCGCCGCCTCACCTCCTTGGCGGTGCGAAGCGACTCAGCTCGGCCACTTTTACGGGCCACTTGTCAGCGGTCGACGATGGTTTGGTAATGCTGCTCGCCAGCAGCGTGGTGGGCGCCAGATGGCCACCCGCTTGCCGCCGATGACCGAGACAGCGTCGCACGCAGGGCGACTCAGTCTTACCAAAGTTTCACGTCGCCGCAGACCAGGCGGTCCGCGGCTTGGGGCTGACCAGTCTTGAATGACAGCGTGAATGGCGGCGCGCTGGTCGGCGGTTTCTTCAAAGCCGAAGCTGGCGGCAAAGGCCTCGCACCGTGCGCCGAGGCGGTAGGGCCATGCCTTCAATGCGGCTGCGCGCAGGGCGTAGAGGTTCAGCAGCTCGTGGGCGGCCGTGTCGCGCACCTGCTCGGCGGCCCTGCGCTTGGCCTTGTCCCACTGCGGAGAGCCCAGCTTGTGAAGGCGCTTCTTCGGCGCTCACACCGGTGTAGCGGCTGATCAGGTGCAACTGCGCCACCGGCACGTATAGAGCGGGCCTGTCGGCGCATTCCAGGTGCAGAAATTCGCTGGGGCCATCGCCGAGATCGATGTGGATCAGCCCGCAGTAGCGGCCGATGCCGTGGGCCGAGTGCACCACCGGGTCGCTTAACCGAAGCTCCGAGAGATCCTTGATCAGCGCCTCGACGTTGCTGGTCTGCTCTTGCTTGCGGTGGCGCCGGCGCGGGCGTGGGGGCGCTGGCGAAGCAGCTCGGTTTCGGTGAGGAACTGGATGGTGATGCCATCGGCGGGCTCGTGCCAGAAGAAAGCCGAAGCCAGCGGGGCGGCGGTGATGGCCACCTTCTCGTCGCTGGCTTCAAACTCGTCCAGCGAGGCCACGCTGGGCACGCTGATCTTGTGGTCACGCAGCATCTCCAGCAGGCTCTCGCGCCGGCCTTCGCTCTCGGCCACCAGCAACAGGCGGTGGGGGCGTGGTGGCCAGATGCTTTTCCAGCGCCGAGAGCGGTTCGGTGCTGCCACGGTCGGCCGAGATGTCGGGCAGGGGCCGCGCCCAGTCGGTCGGTTCACTGCCCCGCAGCACCAAGGTGGCATGGGCGCCCGGCGCGGGCAAAGAACTCGTCGGTCTTCAGGTAGATGGCTTCGGGCGGTAGGATGGGGCGGTCGGGGTCGTGCTGCAAGAAGCGGTGGCGCTCCTTGGTGTCGGCGGCAAAGCGCTGCAGCGCCTCGTCCACCTCGCCGTGCAGCACCAGGCCGGCGCCGGCACCAAAGTAGTCGAATACCGTGGCCGTGTCGTCAAAGAACAGCGGCAGGTAGTACTCGATGCCCGCAGTGGCGATGCCTTGCGCGATGTCCTGTAGATGCGGCTCTTGGTCGGGTCGCCCTCCAGCAGTTCGCGCCAGCGCTGCGGAACTTGGTGCGCGCCGCATCGTCCATGGGGAACTCGCGGCCCGGCAGCAACCGCACCTCGGGCACCGGGTAGAGGCTGCGCTGGCTGTCGGGGTCGAAGGTGCGGATCGAGTCGATCTCGTTGTCGAACAGGTCCACGCGGTAAGGCACGGTGGAGCCCATGGGGAACAGATCGATCAGGCCGCCGCGCACCGCGTACTCGCCTGGCGACACCACTTGGCTCACATGGCTGTAGCCGGCCGGGTGAGTTGGTGCTTCAGCGCCGCTTCGTCGAGCCGGGTCTTTTGCTTGAACGAGAAGGTGGTGCCGGCCAGAAAGCTGGGCGGTGCCAGCCGCGTGAGGGCGGTGGTGGCGGGCAGCAGCACCACGTCCACCTCGCCCTGATGGATGCGCCACAGCGTGGCCAGGCGCTCGCTGATCAGGTCCTGGTGGGGGCTGAAGCTGTCGTAAGGCAGGGTCTCCCAGTCCGGGAACACGGCCACTCGCAGGCCCGGCGCGAAGAAGGGCAGTTCATCGGCCAGGCGCTGGCTGTCGCCGGGGTCGGCGGTGACGATGGCCAGCAGTTTCTTCTGTGCCAGCAGCGCCTGGGCATGCCGCGCCAGCAACAGGGCGTCGGCCGAGCCGGTTGGGCGGGGCAGGGTGAATCGTTTGCCGGGGGCGATGGAAGGCAGGAGCATGGGATGCAGGCAGCAGAAATAGCAACACGCCCCGGAGCGCGAACTCGGGGGCGTTGAAGTGGTGGATTCTAGAATCGCCCCCAATGACCAACTACACCGCCGGGGCGGAGCCTCGCCACTTGCCCCTGGTGCCCTGTGCAGGCGTGGGCAGCCGGGCCGGCACCGCCGGCCCCAAGCAGTACGAGACTGTGGCCGGGCAAAGCGTGGTGGCCCGCACGCTGGCCGCGCTGGCACAGGTGCCCGAATTGGTGGCCACTCTGGTGGTGCTCTCGCCCGACGACGAGCAATTCGAGCGCCACGCCCCCGCGTTTCAGGGCGCGCGTGCCTGGATGGCCCGCTGTGGCGGCGCTACCCGCGCCGAGACGGTGGCCAGTGGCTGCAAGTGCTGCGTGAGCACGGCGTGCAGCCGCATGACTGGGTGCTGGTGCACGACGCCGCGCGCTGCCTGGTCCGCCCTGAGTGGGTACAGCGGCTGATGCTTGAATGTGCCGACGACGAGGTGGGGGCCTGCTGGCCCTGCCGGTGGCCGACACGCTGAAAGACGAGCAGGATGGCCGCGTGGTCGCCACCGTGGACCGCTGCGGCAAATGGGCCGCGCAGACGCCGCAGATGTTCCGCTGGGGCCTGTTGGCTGGCGCACTGGCCCACGCTGGCGACGGCGTGACCGACGAGGCCAGTGCCGTGGAGGCCCTGGGCCACCACCCCAAGCTGGTGCGCGGCGATTTTGAGAACTTCAAGCTGACCTGGCCGGGCGACTTTGCCCTGGCCCAGCGACTGCTCAGCACCCTGGAAGCTTCCGCATGACCACCGCCCCCACCACATTGCCGCCCCTGCCAGCCCTGCGCGTGGGCGAAGGCTGGGACACCCATGCCCTGGTGACGGGCCGACCGCTCATTCTGGGCGGGGTCGCCATTCCCCACAGCCACGGCCTGCTGGGCCACTCGGACGCCGACGCGCTGTTGCACGCCATCACCGACGCCATCCTGGGTGGCGCGGCGCTGGGCGATATCGGCCAGCACTTTCCGGACTCGGCGGCAGAGTTCAGGGGCGCCAACTCTGTGCTGCTGCTGACCGAGGCGGCGCGCCGCGTGCGCGAGGCCGGCTGGGCGGTGGTGAACGTGGACAGCACCATCGTGGCCCAGGCGCCCAAGATGGCGCCGCACATCCCGGCCATGGTGGCCTGCATCGCGCGCGCGCTTGGTGTTTCGCCCGATTGCGTCAATGTGAAGGCCAAGACCGCAGAGGCCATGGGGCCGGTGGGTGAGGGTAGGGCGATCGAGGCCAGGGCGGTGTGCTTGTTGGGCAAAGCCTGAGAGCCGTCACACCCGCAACGACCCGTCTTGCCCGCGAAAGCGGGCATCCATGCTTGGCTCAAACCAGTCGAAGCCATGGATTCCCGCTTGCGCGGGAATGACGACACAGCGTTGCGGGAATGACGATGGGGTCAGGCCGCGCGCTTGAGCCGGATGTGGGCGATGAGCCCCGAATCGCTGGCGTTGGACAAGGTCAGCTCACCACCGATGCGTTGCAGCGCCTTTTTCACAATGGCCAGGCCCAGGCCCGCGCCTGTGGCTGCCGTGCGGGCGGTGTCGCCGCGGAAGAAGGGCGTGGTCAGCTGCTGCAGTTTTTCGGGCGGTACGCCGGGGCCGTTGTCGCGCACGGCGATGATGATGGAGTCGCCGGTCTGCACATGGCTTACTTGCACGCGGGCCACGCCGGATTCCGCACCACGGCCATAGCGGCGCGCGTTCTCGAACAGGTTGGAAAAGATGCGGCCCAGGTCGGTGTCGTCACCCCAGACCTTGAGCGTGGGCGGCAGCTTGAGCGAGATGCGGATCTGCGAGGTGTCGCGAAAGGCGGTGGCCTCGCGCTCAATGATCTGGGCCAGGTCCACGGCCTGCACGCGGGTTTCTTCCGGCCGCGCGTAGTCCATGAACTTGTCGATGATGTTGTCGAGCTGGTCGATGTCACTGGCCATGTTGCGACGCGCGTCGTCATCGGCCACGCTGATCTCGGCTTCCAGGCGCAAACGGGCCAGCGGCGTGCGCAGGTCGTGCGAGATGCCGGCCAGCATGACCGCACGCTCTTCTTCCACCTTGGCCAACTCGCGGGCCATGCGGTTGAAACCGATGTTGACCGTGCGGATCTCGCTGGTCATGGTCTGCTCGTCCAGGCTGGAGTCGTATTCGCCTTCGCGGATGCGGCTGGCCGCGAACGAAAGGTCTTTCAGCGGCTGGTTGATCAACCTGGCCACGGCCACCGAGCCCAGCAAGGTGGCGATCAGCGCGATGGCCACCCAAACCATCCAGGTCTTGGGCGTGAGGGGTTGCAGCCGGTCGTACTCGGCTTGCAGCCAGTAGGGGTCACGCTCGATGGTGAAGCCCACCCACAGCGCGGTATGGCCATTCACCGAGCGGGCAATGACCGTGTCCTCGCCCAGGCGGGCGCGCAGGTCATTGGCCACCAGTCGGGTGAAGCGGTCGGTCTCGAACGGCTCCCAGTTGTCTTTGGGCTCGCGTGGAATCACCCGCACCGCTTCTTGTTCGCTCATGGTTTTGACCACAGCGACGCGGTTGATACCGTCGGAGTAGCGCAGCGCCGCGCGCGAGAGGTTGACCAAGCTGGCGAGTTGCTGGGCTGCCAGCACCGCGCGGGGCTCAAACTCGAGCTGGCGCAGCGTGCTGACCCACGCAAAAATGCCGCCGCCCAGCAGCACGCCAAGCAGCACAAAAGTCCGCCAGAACAGCGGAAGAGAGTCTTCAGTCTTTTCAAGCGGGTACTTCACTGGGCACAAAACGTAGCCTACGCCCCAGACCGTCTGGATGTAGCGCGGGTTCGAGGGGTCGGGCTCCAGCATCTTGCGCAGGCGTGAGATTTGCACGTCCAGGCTGCGGTCAAACGGCTCGAACTCGCGGCCGCGGGCCAACTGGGCCAGCTTGTCGCGCGACAGCGGCTGGCGCGGGTGGCGCACCAAGGCCTTGAGCATCGAGAACTCGCCGGTGGTGAGCGTGATGGGCTCGCCGTCCTTGGTCAAGCGGCGCTGCGACAGGTCGAACTCGAAGGGGCCAAAGTTCACCACCTCGGTGTCCTTGGAGGGCGCTCCGGGCGCTTCCTGGGCCGGACGCCGGCGCAGCACGGCGTGGATGCGGGCCAGCAATTCGCGTGGGTTGAAGGGCTTGGGCAAGTAATCATCGGCGCCCACCTCCAGGCCCACGATGCGGTCCACGTCTTCCACCTTGGCGGTGAGCATGATGATGGGCGTGGGGTCGTTCGCGGCGCGCAGGCGGCGGCAGATCGACAGGCCGTCCTCGCCCGGCAGCATCAGATCCAGGATGATCATGTCGATGGTTTCGCGGGTCAGCACCCTGTTCAGTGCTTTGGCGTCTTCGGCCAGCAGCACGTCGAAGCCCTCCTGGGTCAGGTATTTGCGCAGCAGGTCGCGGATGCGGGCGTCGTCGTCAACGACAACGATGCGATCCTGGCGGGAGTTGGACGATGCATTCATGGTGGCTTCCCAATTTGTAACAGGCGCGATTGTGCGGGGTTTACCCGGCCGAAAACCGGGCTTTGACCCGCTGTTACAAATCTTGCTGGCCCGTACGCCGCACGCGATTGAGGGGGCTCAATCGCGGGTCTTTGCAGGCTATTGAGCCACCCAGCCACCGTCCATGTTGATGGCCGTGCCGCGCAGGTTGTTGCCTGCCGGCGAGCACATGAACACCGCCATCGCGGCCAACTCTTCAGGGGTGGTGAACTGCTGCGAGGGTTCTTTCTCGGCCAGCAACTGGCGCTTGGCTTCTTCATTGCTGATGCCACTGGCGGCGGCTCGGTCGTCCACCTGCTTTTGCACCAGCGGGGTCAGCACCCAGCCAGGGCAAATGGCATTGCAGGTGACGCCAGTGGTGGCGGTTTCGAGTGCCACGGTCTTGGTCAGGCCGATCACGCCATGCTTGGCCGCCACATAGGCAGATTTGTTGGTCGAGGCCACCAGGCCGTGCACCGATGCCACGTTGATGATGCGACCCCAGTTGCGCGCCTTCATGCCCGGCAGCGCGGCGCGGATGCCGTGAAAGACAGAGCTCAGGTTGATGGCGATGATGGCGTCCCAGCGATCCAGGGGAAATTCGTCCACCGGGGCCACGAACTGGATGCCGGCGTTGTTCACCAGCACATCGAGCGCGCCGAATTCGGCCTCGCAGGCTCGCACCATGGCCTCGATCTCGGCGGGCTTGCTCATGTCGGCGCCGTGGAAGCTCACCTTTGCACCCAGTGGCGTGGCGATGGCGGCCACTTCCTTCTTGGCGCCCTCGAAGTCGCCAAAGCCATTGAGCATCACGCTCGCGCCTTCGGCCGCCATGGCCTTGGCGATGCCGAGGCCGATGCCGCTGGTGGAGCCGGTGACCAGTACAGTTTTTCCTTTGAGCATGCTGATTTCTCCTATGGGGGCTTGCTACAGTGGATTATCCAAGTCGATGCTTGCATGAAAGCAACCACCATGCCGTTCGCCAACGCCCACACCCCCCGACAGCTTGAGGTGCAGTGCATCAGCGCCCGTGGCCTGCACAGCATGGCCTACACCGAGTGGGGCGATCCGGCCAACAAGAAGGTTCTGGTTTGCGTGCATGGCCTTACCCGCCAGGGCCGCGACTTCGACACCCTGGCCCAAGCCATGGCTGGAGAGTACCGGGTGGTCTGCCCTGACGTGGTGGGCCGTGGCCGCTCCGATTGGCTGGCCGACCCGATGGGCTATGCGATCCCCAGCTACGTGGCCGACATGGTGACCCTGCTGGCGCGCCTGAACGCAAGCGAGGTGCATTGGGTGGGTACATCAATGGGCGGGCTGGTCGGCATGGGCCTGGCCTCGCTGCCCAAGAGTCCAATCGCCAAGCTGGTGCTGAACGATGTGGGGCCGAAGATCGAGTACGCCTCTCTGGTGCGCATAGGCCAGTACCTGGGCGCGCCGGTGCGCTGGAACACGCAGGACGAAGCCGCCGACGCGCTGTGGGCCGTTTCCAGCAGCTTCGGCCCGCACAGCCGCGAGCAATGGCTGGCGCTCACCAGGCCGCAGCTGGTGGCCGATGGCACTGGCTACAAGCCGCACTATGACCCGGCGATTGCGGTGGCCTTCCGGGCCATCACGCCCGAACTGGCCACGGCGGGCGAAGCAGCAGCCTGGTAGGGCTACGACCATCATTTGCCCCACCTTGCTGGTGCGCGGCGCCGATTCCGATCTGCTCTCGGCCCAGACCGCCCGTGAGATGACCCAGCGCGGCCCCAAGGCACGCTTGCACGAGTTTGCTGGCGTGGGCCATGCGCCCACGCTGATGCAGCCCGACCAGGTAGCGGTGGTGCGGGAGTTCCTGCTCGGCCCATGAAGAGCCTGATCCATGCCGACCAACCGGCCGCGCCCATCGTGGCGCTGGCCGGCGACACCACGGCGCCCACGCAGCCGCTGGCTGACGGTCACGGCTCCGAAACCGGCCTCTCGGCACTGGCCCGCGCCCGCGCTTTCGCCGAACCCCTGCTGGCCGACCGGGTGCTGGATACCGGCGAAGAGGCCTTTGCCCACGCCAGTGGCGTGGCCGAGGTGCTGAAGTCCATCGGCGGTGCGCCCAGCCTGCAAGCGGCGGCCTATCTGGTGTACGCGGGCGATTTCCTGCAGCGCCCCGAGGAGGTGGTGGAGAAGGCCTTCGGCCCTTCGTACGCCAGCCTGGTCACGCTCACGCGCAAGCTGGTGCAGATCCAGCGTGCCGCCCGCGAGGCCCAGGTGGAGCAGGAGCACCAGGCCCAGCAGACCGAGCGCGTGCGCAAGATGCTGCTGGCCTTCTCGCGCGACCTGCGGGTGGTGCTGCTGCGCCTGGCCTCGCGCCTGCAAACCCTGCGCTGGTACGCGGCCAGCAAGCTGCCTTGTCCGCAGGCCCTGGCGGCCGAGTCGCGCCAGGTGTTTGCGCCGCTGGCCAACCGCCTGGGCATCTGGCAGATCAAGTGGGAGATGGAAGACCTAGCCTTCCGTTTCACCCAGCCCGACGAGTACAAGCGCATCGCCGGCTTGCTGACTGAACGCCGCGTGGCCCGCGAGACCAACATCGAGACCGCGCGCCGCGCCATGGCAGCCGATTTGCAGGCCCACGGCGTGCCGGCCCTGGTGTACGGCCGGCCCAAGCATCTGTACAGCATCTGGAAGAAGATGCAGGGCAAGCACCTCGACTTCGAGCGCGTGATGGATTTGCAGGCCCTGCGCGTCATCGTGGCCGACGTGCCGGCCTGCTACACCGCGTTGTCGCGCGTGCACGAGCGCTACCGCCAGGTTCTCGGCGAGTTCGATGACTACATCGCCCGGCCCAAGCCCAATGGCTACCGTTCGCTGCACACCGTGGTACTGGACGACGAGGGTCGGCCCATCGAGGTGCAGATCCGCACCCAGGCGATGCACGACCACGCCGAGCACGGCGTTGCCGCGCACTGGGCCTACAAGGAGGCTGGCACCAAGGGCTATGCCGGCGTGAGCGCGTCGGGTGATTTTGAAGAGCGCGTGGCCGAGGCCCGCAAAGCGGTGCTGCGCCAGCTGCTGGCCTGGGAGCGCGACTTCGCGGGACAGGCCGCAGAGACTCCAGCCCAGGCCGAAGGCACCGGCTTTGACGACCGCATTTACGTCTTCACGCCGCAGGCCACGGTGATCGAGCTCACCGCGCGCGGCACGCCCATAGATTTCGCTTACGCGCTGCACACCGACCTGGGTCACCGCTGCAGGGGCGCCAAGGTGGACGGCCTGATGGTGCCGCTGTCCACGCCGCTGGCCAATGGGCAAACGGTTGAGGTCACTGCGGCCAAGGAAGGCGGGCCCTCGCTCGACTGGCTCAACCCCGAACTGGGCTTTCTGCGCAGCCCGCGCGCCCGTGCCAAGGTGCGCGCGTGGTTCAACTCCCAGGCCCAGGCCGGCACCATCGCGCGGGGCCGTGAAGCGGTGGAGAAGCTGCTGCAGCGCGAAGGCAAGACTGCGCTCAAGCTGGACGACCTGGCCGGCCGACTGGGCTTCAAGGACGCCGAGGCCCTGTTCGAGGTGGTGGGCAAGGACGAGTTCTCGCTGCGCACCATCGAGCAACTGTTGCGCCCGGCCGAAGCGCCCGAAGCAGAACACGATGCGCCGTTGATCAAGCGCTCGCGTGCCGGCGACTCTTCAAAAGGGGGGTGTGCTGGTGGTCGGCGTGGACAGCCTGCTCACCAACCTGGCCAAGTGCTGCCGGCCTGCACCACCCGACCGCATCGGTGGCTTCGTCACGCGAGGCCGGGGTGTGGCCGTGCACCGCAGCGATTGCAGCAACTTCCGCCACATGGTGCAGGCCATGCCCGAGCGCGTCATCCCTGTCACCTGGGGGGTGCCACCCAAGGCCGGCGAGGCCGCGTATCCCGTGGACGTGGCGGTGGAGGCGTCAGACCGCCAGGGCCTGCTGCGCGACATTTCGGAAGTGCTGACCAAGGAGCGCATGAACGTCACCGGCGTACGCACGCAGTCGGTGCGCGATTCAGATGGCAAGACCGCGTGGATGACCTTCACAGTGGAGGTGGCCGATGCTTCGCGCCTGGCCCAGGTGCTGCGGCTGGTGACACAGGTGCCCGGTGTGCGGCATGCCAGACGCAAGTGAGTACGTCGGTGCGCGAGTGGCTGAGAAACCGGTTTTCCTGCTATAGTCACGGGCTCAGCAGGCGCGTAGCTCAGTTGGTTAGAGCACCACCTTGACATGGTGGGGGTCGTTGGTTCGAATCCAATCGCGCCTACCAAATTTGGTAGGAAAATCAAGGACTTAGCGGAAGCGCTAAGTCCTTTTTTGATTCCAGTACCAAATTTGTACCAAAAGTAGAGCACCTTTCCTTGTCACGGCGGAGCTCTCAGCGCGGTCGCCGAACGATGTGCAGTTCAACTCAGCTTGGTTAACGGCAGAAATGGAAACGCGGCTGTTCAACTGACGCAGGAGTTCAGACGCCCTTGCGCACGCGGACGCATGGACCGGCGCTTCACGCACCGGCCTCTTCTTTGGACACCCCCAGCTTCCTCATCTTTTCCCAGAGCGTCTTTCGGCTGATGCCAAGCAGAGCAGCCGCGCTCCCCATGTTGCCCTGTGACCGAAGCAACATGGCTCGAATGTGCCGACGCTCCACTTCTTCAACCATGGTCTGAAGGCTGGTCGGCACCTCATGGCCAACGACCGAGACCTCCGGCTCACCGTGTTCTGGCTCGACCGCCTGGGGCGAAGCAGACACGTCCAGTACCCCTTCGTTGCTCAGCACCACGGCCTGCTCCAGGAAGGCCCGCAATTCACGCACATTGCCTCGCCAGTTGCGACCCATCAGGTCGCGCATGAACATCTCCGACATGGCGATGGGTATGCCTTGCTCGGCCGTGATCTGCTGGAGGATGAGCTCGGTGAGCCAGCGGATGTCCTCGGGGCGGTCCCGCAGTGGCGGGATCTCGATGCGGATCACCGCCAGGCGATAGAACAGATCCTCCCGGAAGGTGCCGGCCAGCATGTCAGCGTACAAGTCGCGGTTGGTGGCCGCAATGATGCGGAAGTCGCTGTGGGTGGTCTTTTCCGAGCCCAACCTGAAGAACGAGCGTTCCTGCAGCACACGGAGGAACTTCGCCTGCATGTGGGCGGGCAGGTCTCCCACTTCGTCCAAGAACAGTGTGCCGCCGTGAGCACGTTCCACGAACCCCTTGTGCGTGCGGTGTGCACCAGTGAAGGCACCCTTTTCGTAGCCGAAAAATTCGGCCTCCATCATCGAGTCCGGTACAGCTGCGCAGTTCACTGGTATGAACTCGCCTTTCTTGCTACGCGGGTCGAGGCCGTGGATCAACTGGGCCACAACTTCCTTGCCGACGCCAGATTCGCCCATCAGCAGCACCGATGTCTTCTGCTTGGCCAGCTTGCGGGCCACCTCCTCAACCTGGCGCATGGCCGGTGAGATTCCGAGCACGGCCTGTGTGGGGCGCGTGGTGCTGGCCAAAGAGCCCAGCACCATTTCCACCAGCTTCTCGATGTCGAAGGGCTTGGTCAGATACTCGCGGGCGCCAGCGTGCAGTGCGCTCACAGCGTCGTTCACGCTGCCATAGCCGGTCAGGAAGTACCAGGGCAACTGCCGTTGGGCGGCAGGCAGTTGTGCGAACCAGTGTGTGGCAAGACCGTCAGGCAGGCGCACGTCGCTGACGACGGCGCCCCAGAGCCGATGCTCGATCAAGGCCTGCGCCTCGGCCAGACGCCGTACCCAATTGACCTGGACGCCCTCGATCTCAAAGCGCTGCACCAGCGATTCACCCAGAATCAGGTCGTCTTCAATCAGCAATAGGGTTCTTGAGCTCATGTTGGGTCTGGTTGGGCAGCCAGAAGATCAGGCTGGTACTGAAGGGTGTACGGACGTCGGCGGCCTCTGAAGCGTCAAAGTGCCCGCCGCAACGCACCGCGATTTCGCGGCAGATCCACAGGCCGAACCCATGAGGATCGTGGCGGCCTTCGGCCATGTACTTGAGTTGCAGGTCTTCCGATGACATGGCTTGACCGGTGTTCTCCACGATCGTCAGCACCCGTTCGCGAGTACAGGTCAGCGTGGCGTGAACGCGGCCGCCGTCGCCCGCCGCTTTGATGGCATTGAGCAGCAGGTTCAGCATCACCTGCCGGAAGGTGGACGAGGGCACCAGCAGTTCGGCTTCGATGTGGGTGGCCATTTCCACGGACACGCTGTGCATGCTGGCCGAGGCCTGCACCAGGGTCAGAACATCTTCAAGGTCGCTGACGCTCAGGGACCTGTCCTCGACACGCGCCTGTGGCAACAGCGCTGTCGTCATGGTGCGAATCTGGTTCAGGCCGCGCTCGATCAAGCCGACCGTGCGTTCCCGGGTTTCTCGCGCCTCGCCGTGCAGACGCAGCGTTTGCACCGCCGTCAGCAGCCCTGCCAGCGGGTTGTTGATCTCATGCGCCACGGCCGCTGTGATGCGTCCGACGGCCGCCAGGCGCTCAGCTGACAACGCGCGCTGCTCATTGTTCTGCCGCACGGCCATCTCGGCCAACAGGCGACGAACCGCACCGGAAATGCGGTTGAGTTCCGGATCGCTGACCTCGGGTACCAGAGCCTGGACCTGGGCCAGGTCGATCTTGCCGATCTGGGCAATGCACTGGGCGATCTGCGCCACGGGACGGGCCATGCGACGACCCGCAAACCAGCCCAGCGGCAGCAGGACGATCACTGCCAGGGCTGCGCCGACCAGCGCCGGTGTGGCCAAGGTGGCCCAGTCGGGTGCGAATGCCGCAGCATCCACCTCCGCAAAGACAAAGCCCACCACCTGGGCGTCATCGCTGCGGATGGGTTGTATGAGTGCCAGGTTGTGGTTGGCGGCTTCGAGTGACTGGGGGCCGGTCAAGGCAGAGGCTGCTGGCAAATCAAAGGAACCCTGGCGAGCGCCCAGCACCCGCACGCCGGTGGGCAATCGAGTGGGATCTGAACCCGCCAGGCAAAGTCCCTGCGCATCCAGGATGGCCGCCCGCGAATAGCCGCTCTCGGCGTCCGGCAGCAAGGCTGCTGCGTTGCGCAGCAGTTCATAGGCCCGCCAGGTGTCGTCGGCCATGAGCAAGGGCCGGCCTTGCGCGGCCAACAAGTCCATGACGCGCTGCACCGTGGTGACCACGCCCTGGCGCGCAGACACCGCAGAAATGTTGGCGGCCACCGCGCTGACGAGCAACACGGACAAGGTGACCGCGAGCGACAGGCCCAGCGGAATCTGGATGCGGTACGGAAGGCGCGGCAGCATGGCCCGTCAGGCCTTGTTGCCGTGTACGGCGTTGGCGAGTTCGCGGATCGAATCGAAAAGCGCCGGTGTGGCGGTGGTGAAGCCCGAAAGGTTCAGTGCCTTGAGCAGGTCGCGGCCCATGGGGTCGTCGGGCATCTGGATCAATGCGGCGCCAAGCGCTGACAGGGCTTCGTTGTGGTCGCCGGCACGGGCCACGATGGGGGGAAAACCGAACTCGGTGGACTTCCAGACCACCTCGGTCTTGGCAATCGAAGGCATGCCCTGGCCAAGCATGGTTTCCCACACATAGCCGTCGATGCAACCCGCTTGTGCCAGGCCGGTGGCCACGGCCTCGGCAACGTTGCGATGGCCGTGGGCGAAGAAGCTGCGACTCAGGTCACGCGGGCTCAGGCCCGCCCGGCGCAACTGCATTTGCGCCACCAGCCAGCCAGAGTTCGACAAGGGGTCGGAGTAGGCCAGCACCTGACCACGCAAGTCCTTCCAACCTAGGATCGAACTGCCCTTGCTGCGAATCAGGTAGGACTGGTAACGAGGTGCGCCATGAAAAGTGGGCACCGCCAGCAGCCGCAACTGCGACTGGTGCTTCACATAGGGGTAGCCACAGATCCAGGCCGCATCCAACTGGTCTGTAAACATCATGTCCAGGATGGCCTGATAGGACTCCCTGGCGACGAAGTTGACGGTCAAGCTCGCGTGCTTGGCGAGGTAGTCGCTCCAGCGCGCCAGAAACGCTGCCTGGTCGGCCAGGATGACCGCCGTCAGGCCCACACGCAATGCCGGGCTGGCTGCACCGGCGCGGGCCATGGCCGGTCCCAGGCCGAGCGCCACCCCGCACTGCAAAAGCTCACGGCGCTTCATACACGTCCCTCGATCCGGTCTTTTGCCCACCACGGTAGCCCTCTCAAAACGGCCCCGAGTAGATAACGATTTCGTAACGCAAGCAGTCCGGGAAAACCCATGTCAAGTTTCGATTTCGTAACGTCGGCAGGCCCGATAAGCCTCAGCAACCCCGAATTCGTCGGGGTATTCCACAACTTTTTGGTGGATCAGCTCCGGCACGGCAGTTGCGAAGTCATGGGCTGTGAGTTGCGCGCCCAAGAGGGGCTACAGCCTTCATCCTGAGGAGACAGATCGATGAGTGAAGCATCCAATGCCACGGCCGGCAAGGCGGGCAAAAAGCGGTACGCCATGGTGGTCGACACCCGCCGGTGCATCGGCTGCATGGCCTGCCAGGTGGCCTGCAAGGCCGAGTACGACACCCCGCTGGGGGTGAACCGCACCTGGGTTCCGTACAAGGTCACCGGCAAGTACCCCAACGTCTCGCGCAAATTCTTGCCCCGGTTGTGCAACCACTGCGAGGATCCACCGTGCGTGCGCAACTGCCCAGTGGAGGCCACCTTCGTGGTGGAGGACGGCGGCTTCGTGCTGCAGCGCTACGAGCGCTGCATCGGCTGCCGCAGCTGCATGGCGGCGTGCCCCTACAACGCGCGCTTCATGCTGCCCTCGCACCGCACCTACACGCCCATCACGAACGTGGTGGACAAGTGCACCTTCTGCTTCCACCGCGTCACCCAGGATCTGGTGCCGGCCTGCGTGCAGACCTGCATCGGCCGCTCGCGGGTGTTCGGTGACCTGAACGACCCGAACAGCGAGGTTTCGTACCTGGTGGCCAAGAACGCCACCCAGGTGCTGCGGCCCGAACAGGGCACCAAGCCCCACGTCTTCTACATCGGCGCCGACCGCAACCAGACCGAGTTCGGCCGCGAGGGTTACCAGAAGAACGACGTGATGGACCTTGAGCGCTCCGCCTTCAAGAACCACTTCAACATCTGAGGAGCACCACACCATGGGTGAATATCTCTGGTTCCACGATGTGTCGTGGCATGCCACTTACGCGATTTACTTCTTCGTCATCGGCATCTGCGCCGGCCTGGCGTTCTTCTCCTTCCTGTCCTGGCACAAGCCTGAACTCGCGGGCCTGCGCAAGCCAGCGGCCTATGGCGCGTTCGCGTTGTTGGCGGTGGGTGGTCTGCTGCTGATCGGCGACCTGTCGCAGCCGCTGCGATTTCTCAATGTGCTGAACCCGGCCTACCTGCACTTCACCTCGCCGCTGGCCTGGGGCTCGCTGAACATCGCGTGCTTTGGCCTGGCACTGGTGGGCTACCTGCTCATGTTGCGCAAGGGTGATGAGACCACCGGCAAGAAGCTGGCCCTGTTGGTGGCCTTGCTGGCCCTGGGCCTGCCGATCTACACCGGCTACGACCTCTCGGTGCACCAGTCGCGCCCGCTGTGGAACACCCCGGTGATGCCCGTGCTGTTCGTGGCCCTGGCCATGGCCTCGGGTGCGGCGGTGAGTGCATTGCTGACGCGCGGCAACGCCGAAGCCCAGGCCACGCTGCGGCAGTACCTGGTGTGGTCGGTGGGCGCCGTGGGCGTGGTGCTGGTGGGCATTCTGGGCACCACCAACTACGGCGGCAGCGCCGAAGAGCTCACCTACATCATTCTCACCACCGGCACCATGGGCCTGATCTTCGTGGGCCTGGGCGTGGTGGCCGGCACGGTCGCCCCGGTGGCCTTGCTGCTGGCACCTGCCGGGCACCGCCCCGGCACCGTTGCACTGGCCTCGGCGCTGGTGCTGGTGGGCAGCGCGGCCCTGCGCTACGGCATCTTGATGGCGCCGCAGCAAATGCAATCTTTGTTCTGAACCGCTTGCGAGGAAACAAGACATGAAAACTCCCTCCGTTTCGCGCCGCACCTTCATTCAGGTCAGCGCCGGCACCGGGGCTGCGGCGGCCGTGGCGCCGCGCCTGGTTGGCGCCATGGAAAACTCCCTCGGCGGCAAGGACGTGGGCCCGGTCTCGGGCGTTGAGCGCCGCGCCGTGCCCACCGGCTGCCACGTGTGCAACATCCAGGACGGCGCCATCGCCTACCTGGAGAACGACCGCGTGGTGAAGCTCGAAGGCAACCCCGAGCACGTCTCCACCCGAGGCCGTTTGTGCGCCAAGGGCAATTCGGGCATGTGGTACAGCTACGACCCCGACCGCATCCTCTACCCGCTCAAGCGCGTGGGCGCGCGCGGCGAAGGCAAGTGGAAGCGCATCACCTGGGACGAGGCCCTGGCTGAACTGACGGGCAAGCTCGACGCCGCGCTCAAGGAAGACCCGAACACCGTCATGCTCAAGTACGGCCGCAACCGTACCGGCGGCACGCTGGACCGGTTCATGAAGACGCTGGGCTCGGCCACCGTTGTGAACCACACCTCGGTGTGCGAGTCGTCGAAGAAGGTGGGCATGGAGCCCACCTGGGGCCCCGACATCGAGACGCCCGACTTCGCCAACGCCAAGTACGTGCTGAACTTCGGCTCCAATGTGCTGGAGGCGGCTTACTTCCACAACCCGCTGTCGCAACGGGTGACCGAAGGCCGCATCGACAACCAGATGAAGATCGTCACCTTCGACGTGCGGTTGTCGAACACGGCCGGCTTCTCTGACGAGTGGATCCCGGTTTTTCCCGCCACCGACGGCGCCGTGGCACTGGCCATCGGCCACGTGATCCTGCGTGAAGACCTGCAGGACAGCGACTTCATCACCAACTGGACCAACGTCACGGTCGATGAGCTGAAGGCGCACTACAAGCAGTACACGCCAGAGTGGGCCTCGAAGATCTCGGGCGTGCCGGTGGAAACCATCGAGCGCATCGCGCGCGAGTTCGCCACCACCAAGCCGGCCACGCTGTTCACCTACCGCGGCCCGGCCAAGCATTTGTACGGCTCGTACAACGAGAAGGCCTGCATGATGCTGCCCATCATGACGGGCAACGTCGAGAAGAAGGGCGGCTACTGCCTGCCGCGCGGCATGGGTTGGCCGCAGCCCTCGCCCGAGCCCGGCAAGCCCGCCAAGGACTCCTACCTCTCGCACCCGCCCGACTACCCGCTGGCGGCGCACAAGGTGAGCCACCTGACGCCGTTCTGGATCGCCGAGGGCAAGCAGAAGATCAACGTCTACTTCACCTACCAGGACAACCCGGTCTACACCAACCCGGGCTCGATGGCGGTGTGGGGCAAGCTGTTCAAGGACGAGAAGCTGCTGCCCTACATCGTCTCCATGAGCCCCTTCATGGGCGAGGAGACCGCGCTGGCCGACCTGATCCTGCCCGACTGCCCCTACCTGGAGCGCTGGGAGCCCGAATCAATGCCCAACTCGCTGTGGCCCTGGCTGGGCATACGCCAGCCGGTGCACAAGTCGCTGGGCGAATCGCGCGAGAACCGCGTGATGCTGCGCGACATCATCCACAGGCTGGACCCGGACGGCAAACGCGGCATGAAGCAGTTCTGGGAGTTCAAGGACGGCGAGGACTACATGCGCCACCACTTCGACAACGTGCCGGGCCTGAAGGAAGCCGGCGGCCTGAACTTCCTGAAGGAACACGGCGTCTGGCCCATCTACGGCAAGCTCAACCCCAAGACCGGCAAGGTGTCTGACAAGACCGGCCGTGAGATACAGGCCGAGTACGGGCTGTACAAGAAGGAGCTGTCGGCGGCCGACATGGCCGGGGCCACGGTGGAAAAGGGCGGCACCATCACCAAGGGCGGCCACGCCATCGGTGTGCAGCGCGGCGGCAAGAACTATGTGGGCTTCCCCACCGGCAACCGCGTCATCAACGTGCGCGTGGAGCAGTGGGCCGAGTACGGCTTCAACCCCATGCCCACCTTCAAGCGCATCCCCTGGCATGAAAGCATGAAGGATGATGAGCTGATCCTGTCCACCTTCAAGCTCAATGTGCACAAGCAGTCGCGCACGGCGGCGGTGAAGTGGTTGGCCGAAATCGCCCACAGCAACCCGGCTTGGATGAACCCCGAGACCGCCGCCAAGCTGGGCGTCAAGACCGGTGACCTGGTGCGTGTGGAAAGCGCCGTGGGCTACCTGGTGACCAAGGCCTTCGTCACCGAAGGCATCCACCCCAAGGTGGTGTCCATCCCCACCGGCTTCGGCCACTGGGAGTACGGCCGTCTGGCCACGCTCAAGCACAAGAATGCCAAGGGCGATGCCAGCCACGGGCAGGAAGATGCTGACCTGGCCAACGTCTGGTGGGACGACAAGGGCGTGCACCCGAACAACATCATCCCGGTGGTGGCCGACCCGATCGGCGGCTCGCAGGGCTGGTACGACACCGTGGTGAAGGTGACCAAGGCAGGCCCGAACGACAAGTACGGCGACTCCGAGGGCAATTGGGAAAAGCACGTGGCCGCCTTCAAGGAGACCATGCGCTACGCCTACACCGGCGACCTGCACCGCAAGATGCACCCCGAGATGGCCTCGTGGGGCGGCCCGGAAAGCGTCAAGCACAAGGCTGCGGGTGGCCACTGATTGGCGCTTGCCTTGAACGGCCGGAGCGGGTGCAAGCCCGCTCCGGCCGCAGGTGTTTCAGTGCAACACGCCGAGCCGCCTTCGGGCGACTTGGACAGATGAAAAGGATGCCCCGGTGCTCAGCTCCGACCTGGCCTTTGACGATGCCCCCACCAAGGTGGACACCGAGTCCGCTGTTCCGCTCGACCCCGTGGCCTTGCAGCAAGAGCTGCAGGCCCGCGCCCAGATGTACCGCATCCTCGCCGGCGTGTTCGTCGAGGAAGCCTCGCCGCAGTTCCTGCAGGCCATGCGCAGCCCGCAGATGCTGGCGTCGCTGGCACAGATGGGCGTGGTGTTTGCCGCCGACGTTCTGGATGCCGAGCCGCAGGCGCTGGAGGATGCGCTGGCCTGTGAGTACGCCACCCTGTTCGCCTCGTCGGGCGGCTTTCCGCCGGTGGAATCGGTGCGGCTCACCGGACGCTTCAAGCAAGACCCGCACTACGAGGTGTTGAAGATTTACCAGCGCCTGGGGTTCGAGGTGCAACGCGGTCGCTTCGAGGTTTTTGCGGACCAGCTGGGCATCGAACTGAGCTTTGTGGCCGAGTTGCTGGAACAGGCGGCCATGGCCCTCGCCCGTGACCAGCAATCCGTCTACAAGACGCTGGACAAGGAGGTCAAACGCTTCTGGGCTCTGCATCTGGGGCGTTGGGTGCGCGGCTACAGCAGCCTGATCACGCGCGCAGCAAACCATTCGTTCTACCGCGAGATGGCCCGCCTGCTGGGTGGCTTTGCCCAGGAGGAGATCGTGGCCATGGGCCTGAGCAAGCTCGACGACCTGGACCAGGGCCAACTGGAAGTGCCCAAGACCGAGGTCAAGGTGGAGTTCAACCTCGATGAGCCCGTGTGCGGCGGTTGTACCCCCAGCCGGCCCGACGGCGGCGCCGCCCGCGTGATCCCGATTTCACCGATCTCTGCCATGCAGGATCTGCAGCTCTGAAGGCCCACACCATGCTTCTCGACCTGCATGCGCGCCCGTTTTCCGCCCCCGACCGCCAGGTGCTGTCGGAGCTTGACTGGACCGAGGTGGCCCAACTCTGGAACAGCAACGACCTGGGCACCCTGCACGACTGGTTGAACCAGCGCTGGTCGCGCTTGATCCGCGACAGTGCGCTGGGCCAGCGCGACCCCGAGGCCGAGTTCCTGCAAGCACTGGCCTTTGCCACCCTGGCGCTGTTCTTCACCCAGAACCGCAACCAGGAAGGCGCGCTGCTGATGCTCGACGATGCCCTGATGGCCCTGGGCCGCTACCGGCCGGCCTACCTGGGCATACGCATCGAGCCCATCTACAACACCCTGCATGAGTTGCGGCCCTTGCTGGTGGGCCTGGCGCCCGATGCCGAATGCCCGGTCTGGCCGCTGTTGCTGCCCAAGTTCGAGATGGCCAGCGCCTCACCATGAACCCCCGCTTTTGCTGCCTGGCGCGCAACACCACCGAGGTGTTGCCGGGCGTACCCACGTTGCTGCCGTACTCGCCGCGCCTGGCGGACCTGATGCACTCCGTTGGCCGCGCCCAGGTGGTGCTGAACGGCGAGCCCGAGTCGGTGGCGAACAGCTTGCTGGACGCGGGGGTGACCAGGGTCTTCATCGGCGAGGCGGCCTTGCTGGAGAGCGCCACCATCACCCGATTGGTCAAACGCTTTGGCGCGGCACGCATCGGCTTGCATGTGCCGGTGAAGCGGCAAGCGGTGAGTTGGTCGTTCGAAACCGTGTCCAACGCCGACTTCCGTGTGGTCACCCCTTCGCTGTGCGAGCCGATCTGGGAGGTGCTGCGGGCCAATGGCGAAAGATCCGGCGTGCGGGCACTGTCGTGGCTGGAGGAGATGGTGCACCGTGGTGTGCAAAGCGTGCTGCTGCGTGCCGACATCTGCGACGACACCGACCTGAATCTCTGCGCCGGCATGGTCGAGGCCCTGGGCGACAAGCTGTGGGTGGCACCGCTGCACGATCCCGCACCGGCCGTGGCCGACTGGATCAACTTCGGGCAGGCCACGCAGTTGGCGCTGCCCATCGCGCTGTACCACCGGCGCCAGGAATTTCTGCCACCCCCTGCTGCTTCGGCACCCGCCACCGGCACCGCCCCTGAAAGCCGCTCATGAGTTTCCTGCGCAATCGGATCCAACACCTCGTGGTTCTCGGGTACTTCGCCGCAGCCCCTGCGGCTTGGGCCGGCCTGAGCCTGCAAGGTGAAGCCGAACTGGTGGCTGCACTCCAGACCAACCCACCATGCTGTGTCATCGACGCCCGGGGCGAGCCGCAGCGCCAGGCGCTGCCGCTGGCGGATGCCCTGCGCTACAAGCCTGGCCTGCGCATCGTGCCCACGGCCTCGGTGGTGGTGGTGGCCGATGACGATGCCAAGGCCAAGGCTGTGGGGGCCACGCTGGCCCGGCAGCATCCGGGCAAGGCCATCCTCGCCGTGCGTGGCGGGGCGCCGGTCTGGCAAGCCGCACTCAAGACACTGGAGGCGATGCCCGCATCCTCCGCCGCCCATGGGCCCAAGGGGGCCCTGAGCTTCGTGATCCCGCACAACACCTGCGAGACCGGCAAGCCGCTGCAGGTGCTGACCAGCAAACCCAAGCCCTGATCCTCAGCGCCGTGCCCGCCTTTCACGCCATTGCCTGCACCAGGTACCGCTACCGCTACAGCGAATGCCGCCGCTGCGCCGATGCCTGTCCGCATGACGCCATCGCCCTGACCGACGAAGGTGCCAGCCTGAAGGCCGACGCCTGCAAGGAGTGTGGTCTGTGCATCAGTGCCTGCCATACGCAGGCCTGGTCCAGCCCCGGCTACCAGCCCATCGAGATCCTGCGCGAGGCGATTAAGAAGCCCAGCTGGCAGATGGCCTGCGAGCCCTCCGGTTGTGCCGGCGATGCCAAGGTGCCTTGTCTGGGGGCCATCGACGCCGTGTGGCTGGCCTACATGGCCAAGCGCGGCATACCGGTCAGCCTGCATGGCTCGGGGCACTGCGCACAATGCAGCCATGGCCGCACCGGCGAAGCCCAGCTGCAACTCAACCTGCTGGCCGTGGAAGCCCTGCGGGATGCGGCGGCGCAAGGTGTGGACGAAACCGCACCCCCCGCGCGCTGGGTGATGCCGGTGCTGGCCGAAGAGACCCGGTCGCCCGAGGCGCGTGAGCGCGACACCCGCAAGAGCAGCGGCACGGCCGCCAGACGTGGCCTGTTCAAGCGCTTCTTCCGCCGCGGCGCCGAACAGGGCACGGCGTCGGCGGCCGGAGTGGCGCCAGCCCAGATTCCGCAACAGGCGGTGCGGGCTGCCGCCTATGTGATGTCGGAGCGGCGCGAACTGCTGCAGATCGTCACCCAGCGCAAGGACGACCAACCGATGCAGGTTGCGCTGGACGAATCCTTGCCGCTGATGCAACTCTCGCTGCAATCGGGTTGCACCCTGTGCGAGGCCTGCTTCCGCGTCTGCCCCAGCGGCGCCATCGCGATCGTCGAGAACCCCGGCGACTGGGCGCTGACCTTCCAGGCCGACCGTTGCTTGGCTTGCCAGGTTTGTCTGGAAGCCTGCCAGCCGCGCGTGCTGGACGCCGAAGCGTCGTTCGACGCAAGGCCGGGCCTGGCCCCCGTTACCCTCATCAGCCGCACCAAGCAGCGTTGCTCGCGCTGCGACCGGCACTTCGTCTCCGTCTCGCCCGAAGCCACCTGCGGGGTGTGCCGGGACGACGAAGACGCTTTCACGGCCATCTTTGGCTGATCGCAAACAGGAACTGCGCCATGGAATGGGAATTCACGACCGAGGATGTCGTCAAGGGGCATGCCGACTACACGCTGCAAGACTTCAGGATGGGCCTGCTGCGCGAACTGAAGGCCAACCTCGGCCCCATGGACGAGGCCCAGCTGACCCGCAGCTTTAACCTGGTCTACGACCTCTGCTATGCGTTGGCCACCGACAAGAACGTCGAGGAATTCATCTCATCCTTTGCCTACGACCCACCCACCTGCCAGTTCCTGGCCGAGGTGCAACCCCACATGAGCGAGAACGCCGCCATGCTGGGTGCCATCCTGCAACGCCAGATCGTCGAGCGGGTGGAAGCCAACATGCCGTTGGAGATGGCCGTGCAAGACGCGGCCAAGTGGCATACCAAGCTGGTCGACGGACAACTCCCCGAACTTGAGCATTGATCTCATGGCAGCCATGTCATCTCACCTTGCCAGCCTGTCGGGTACGCACGGCGGCCCGCAGTTCCAGGGCCAGGAAGTGGAGCCATGCCGACTCGACAGCGAGATCTTCTCGATCACCCGCGCGCTGATCAGCTCACGCCAGAACCAATCACCGCGCCGCCTCGTCGCACCGGGGCCCACGGCACCACAACTGGAGGCGCTGTTGTCACTCGCGGCGGCGGCACCCGACCATGGCCAGCTGACGCCTTGGCGGTTCGTGCTGATCCCGCCGGCCAAGCGCCACCTCCTGGCAGAGGCCTTTGCCCTGGCACTGATTGACCGCGACCCCAGTGCGACCCAGGAACAGATCGAGTCCGCCCGCGAGAAGGCGCACCGGGCGCCCTTGCTGCTGGTGGCGGTGGCCTGTCTGGGGCCGCGCGAGCCCGACACGCCGATGCTGGAGCGCATGGTGTCCATGGGCGCGGCCATCCAGAACATGCTGTTGGGCGCGCACGCCCTGGGGTTTGGTGCCGGCCTGACCAGCGGGCAAGCCATGGGTTCGCCGCGCCTGCATGAGTTGCTGGCGCTGGGCGACGGCGAACAGGTGGTGTGTTGCATCAACATGGGCACACCCACCAAGGCCAAGCCGAGCCGGCTGCGTCCGGAACCCGCGGCCTTCTTGAGCACCCTGTGAGTCTGAACTCCGTCCATGGCTGAGCGTGTCATACCGCTGGTGCAGCACCGCGTCTTGGCTCCTCGCGCCACCGTCCCCGTCGAGCGTCTTGCACTGCAGGACCAGCTTCAAGACACACGCGGCCGCCTGTTGCGCGACCTGCGCATCAGCGTCACGGACCGCTGCAACTTCCGCTGCAGCTACTGCATGCCCAAGGAGGTGTTCGATTCAGAGCATGCCTACCTGCCGCACGCCGCGCTGCTGAGCTTCGAGGAGATCGCCCGCCTGGCCCGGGTGTTTGTGCAGCAAGGCGTGCAGAAGATCCGCCTCACCGGCGGGGAGCCGCTGCTGCGCAAGAACCTGGAAGCCCTGGTGGCGCAACTGGCACCGCTGAAAACCCCGGAAGGCCGGCCGCTGGACCTGACCTTGACCACCAACGGCACGTTGTTGGCGCGCAAGGCCAGGCAGCTTCGCGAAGCCGGCCTGAAGCGTGTGACGGTCAGCCTGGACGCACTGGATGACCGCGTGTTCCGACGCATGAACGACGTGGACTTTCCCGTGGCCGAGGTGCTGCGCGGCATCGATGCGGCACAGGCGGCGGGCCTGGGGCCCATCAAGGTCAACATGGTGGTCAAGCGGGGCACCAATGACCACGAAATCGTGCCCATGGCCCGCCACTTCCGCGGCAGCGGCGTGGTGCTGCGCTTCATCGAGTACATGGACGTCGGCGCGAGCAACGGCTGGCGCATGGACGAGGTGCTGCCGGGTGCCGAGGTCATCCAGCGCCTGCGCTCAGAGTGGCCGATGGTGGCCTTGCCGTCCACCGCCGCCGGTGAAACCGCCCAGCGCTGGGGCTATGCAGATGCGTTCGGCCGGCATGACCCCGGCCTGGGCGAAATCGGCCTGATCAACAGCGTCACCCAGGCGTTCTGTGGCGACTGCAACCGGGCCCGCTTGTCGACCGATGGCGCCGTCTACACCTGTCTGTTTGCGACAGTGGGCCACGACCTGCGGTCCCTGGTGCGCGGCGATGAGCGTCACCCGGCCGGCACGGACGCCGATCTGGCCGCCGCCATCCGCCATCTTTGGCTGCACCGCAGCGACCGCTACTCCGAGATCCGCGGCACCGTGCCCCATCGCCCGCCGGCCGCGGCTCGGCGCATAGAGATGAGCTACATCGGAGGCTAGGATGCTTGTGACCCCGCAGACACCTTGCACGAACCACCTGAGCGTCACGGTCAGGTACTTCGCGTCCATGCGCGAGGCCGTTGGATGTGACCGGGAGCGCGTCGAGACCTCCGCCAAGACCGTGCGTGAATTGCGCGATGTCCTGATCGGGCGCGGCGGCGCCCATGCCGACAGCTTGGCGTGGGGCAAAGCGGTGCGGGCGGCGCTGAACCAGGTCTTGTGCGATGAGTCGGCGATGCTGGTGCAGGACTGCGAGGTGGCGTTCTTTCCGCCCGTGACCGGTGGGTAGAGCGGCATGCTCCAGCCAGGCCCTGAAATTTCCATGAACCGCAGGTGCGTTGAGATCAGTAAGATTTCTGGCGTTCGCGACCACTCGAGCCGGTAGCGAGCGGCACAACCTAAGAGCAGGCAATGCGCGATGCGAGTTCTATTGGGGCCTCCTTGTGAGGCCCCCTTTTTTTCCGGACCCGTACAAAGCGGCCTCAGTCCTTCGGATCGAAATCAGCGTGAAACTGCGTTGGAAAGCACGAAATCTGCGATTTCCGCGATGTTTTCAAGGTGAAGTTGGTGCCTATGGCTTCGAATCAACTTGGTCGTGGTCTGTCTGGCCTAGCCATCACTCCGCCCGTTCTGGGCCGCATCTCGATTGGCCGGGTCATTGAGCGCAATGGCAAGCGCCTGCCCGAGAAGGACGACCAGTTCACCATCACGACCCAGATCCGGGACGCTGACGGCTGGCGTCTGCATCCCTTGGACGAATCCCTGCGTGCTGGCCAGGGCAAGCTCAGAGCCATTCCGGTTCGCTTGCTGTTCAATGACCCGGACCTGAACCTCAGGGCTAGCTACACGGCCTTTGACCGGCAGTCGGCCAGGCCTGTATGCACCGGCAATGGTGAGACCTGCCAGCGCTCGACCCTGGAAGGCGTCAAGGCTCTGCCATGCCCAAGCCCTGACCACTGCGAGCTGGCCGCTGGCGGTGCCTGCAGGCCCTATGGGCGCCTGAACGTGCTGCTGGGTGATGACGATGCCACCGGCACGTTTGTGTTTCGCACAACGGGCTTCAATTCGATCCGAACCCTGACAGCCAGGCTGCACTACCTGGCTGCTGTGTCTGGTGGCCTGCTGTCTTGCCTGCCGTTGGAGTTGCGTGTGCGTGGCAAGTCCACGGCTCAGAGCAAGGGCACGCCGATCTTCTACGTGGATCTGGTGATTCGCTCGGGGCTCACCCTGGAAGCCGCCATCAGCGAAGCACGAGGGTTGGCAGAGAGTCGCAAGGCAGCTGGTTTCGACCAGGAAGCGCTTGACCAGGCTGCAAGGCTTGGCTTTGAGCGTGGCCTGTTCGAGGACAGCGAAGAAGACACAGCAGCTGTGGTGGAGGAGTTCTTCCCAGTCGAGGTCGATGCTCAAGCGGAGGCGACGGCCACGAAGCCAGTGGCCATGACGGGACTGCGTCAGAAGCTGGGTGAGCGAGGCGCACAAAACAAGAACAGTGCGATGGCTCAAGTCAGTGGCTCACGCCATGAGCCTGTAGCTTCGCAGAATGGCTTCAACAAAACTGAGGGAGTGGCACCATGATCTTCGGAATCATCGTTGGCATCTTGATCCTGCTGGTGCTTGGCTACAGCGTCGTTGCAGGTGTGATCGCTTGGTTCATCGCCAAGTTGGTGTTCTTCGTTGCCATCGGCATCATCTTTGCCATTGGGGTCATGCTGGTGTCGGGTGACCCAACGATGATGTGGGCTGCGTTAGGGCTCACTGCAGTCATCGTGGTGTTGGCGGGGCTGTTGCACAGACAGTACGAACCGGAGGACGGCGGCAAGGACAAGCGCAGGTTGTGAAGCAAGCCTTAAGTACCCCTAAGCGTTGGGGTACGCACGGCTCAATTCCGGCGATCCAATGTTGGCTCAGGGCGATTCGGGTGATCCGCTCTGAATAACACCGTCAGCATTGGAGGAGCCCATGATCAAGTCTGTTTTCTTAGCGAGACTCGCTGTTTGCGCCGTGTGTCTGTTGGCTGGGGCATCTGCCTTCGCAGGGAAGTCCGATGCGTCGGCGGCCAATCGCTACCTTCGACAGTGCGTTACTGCAGCCACTTCTCTCTCGGCTTTTGGCCTGACCGAAGGCCAGTTGCCGGAATCCTGCGGAGACCCACGCCTGAAAGCTGGTGACGATGCTGGCATCAAAGATTCCAAAATCAAATGGGAGGGCAAGTCCTTGGCTGCCGTCGAGGTGTCGGCAGGTAGCAAGACCGTGACCTACAAGGCATCTAAGATCAGTTCCAAGATGCGCATGAACCTGACTTGCCCGGCTGGCAAAGCTTGTTGTAGCCCCGAAGGAAGTCTTTGCTGTCTGGACACGTTCTGCTGCAGGTGGCCTTCCGGCGGTGGTGGGCCTAAGTGCGGTGACGGACAGACTTTCAGGTAGTAGGCTGCTCGAACCAGCCTTGCAGGTTGATTGGCTGCTGATGCCCCGCAGTGGTGGCTAGCGCCTGCGGGTCATCCTCTGCTGCTGTGCGCCACCCCTTGGATCAATTTGGTGGGACTACTGCCCGTGAGCGAAACGATGTTTGGCAGCGGAGTCATCACCCAGGTCTGCCCAACGATTTGAATTCGGGGCGGCGTACCTCCTGAGCTGTACTCATAGCCGGTGAGGGTGAACCGGTGCCCGTCAGACTCCAACAGTTTGACGTCATACAAAGGCTGTGCCGTGGTGACCAGGGGTATGCCAGTTGGCATCACCCTGGCGACCAGGCTCACGCGGTTGCGCAACTCATCCAGTTCAGTGGCCAGAATTACCCGCCCGCGAACCCGTGTGGTCCACCTATGGGCCTTGTCCACCTTCACGCCGCCCAGGCACATTCGCTCAATCATCCAGTCCATGGACGGAGACTGTACGGGCATCCAGTGTTTAGGTAAACAGGCAAACCCCGCTTGGTTGCTCCGGAGGTGCCCCAAATGACCCAGCTTGAATGGTCCGCAGCCTATGTGCGCGCGTGGTCGGAACTGGTCAGCGGCGACCATGATCTACACGCCACCTGGGACGACGCCAGGGACGCTTATGAGTCCATGCGCCATATGGCGCCAACGGATGCCGCACAGGCCGACTTCGGACGCATGCTGGACCGCACCAAAGTCGTGACAAGGGGGTTATGAACACCACGAAGCCAGCTTCGTAGAGCGAGGGTTCCCTGAACTTAGCTCATGTCATCCCGCGCCTAACCAACCGGCGGGACCGGCAGCCAGTACCTCAATCCTGGCCAGTTTGGGGTAGACCCGCCTTTGGCCCATAATGAGGCCGCTGACAAATTCGTCAGTCGCGGCCTTTATCGACTACTTGGCACCGCGTGAACAAAGCCTAAAGCGTCCATGCAGCCCTCACCCCGCACTGCCAGACGTCTTTGAACTGTCTGACGGGGAAGCAGGAGCACACATGCAAACTACCATTCAAGCTTCGCAGACGTGGCAACTTGCCGCCGAAGTTACGGTCACCCCCTATGGCCACCATCTACTGATCACTAGCCTTGTGCCCACAGCTCGCAGGCCAGAGCAACAGGTGAGGTTTTCAGGTCTCTTCTCCACCGATGAGCTTCGTGCACTGCGCGACGTTATTGACCGGGAATTGCAGATATGAGCCGAGCCTTGGCATCTGACAAGCGATTACCAACGGTCGCTGAGTGTGAGGGAATGGTGATACTGGCACTGGACTCTCTGGTCCAAACTCCGGGTCGACCGGAGCCTCCATATGGTCGAGGACAGTACTGAAAAGAGAACCATGGAACCTCTCCCTACCGCGCTCTACCTGATGTTTCAAGTGTTCTTCGGCCTTACCAGCTGGCAGTACGCCCAGGTCGTCAAGCTCTCCCCAATGGACATTTCCTTGGTTGAACATAAGCTCTGGCGGGAGAGCACGTTTCTGTCCACTGTGGCTACGACTAGCTTGCTAGCTGCTCGACTCAACGGGATAGCATTCTTGCTGTACTTCGGATACGAGCGAAGTTGGACTGCCGCGGCCTTGTTGTTTGGAGCGGGCTTGTTGTGCTCTGTCGTTCTAGGGGCAGTCATCCGCAAGGTGGCGGGGACCTTGATTCCTGCGCTAGTTGGCTATCCCGTGATGCTTCTCACGGGAGTACTCGTTTGGTTCATAGTCTAAGGAGCACATAGATGTGTGCGTTCAAGATGAATGCTCCTGGAACGCCTCTGCCCGACAACCACCCCCTAAAAGGGGTCACCATATTTGTTGGAGCCCGCAGGCCGACTCAACCTCAGGCCATACAAAACCTTGACCCGGCGCCACTTCCCGAGTGGGATGGCCAAGTCGAAGTTGTGTTTTCAATTGCAGAGGAAGACAAGGCGGGAGGCAGTTCATATTGCTGGGTTGAGCGCCGTGGAGATGACTACATCCTGTTTGGCAACGAGCTAGGCCCAATGTCCGTCGCCTGTGTAGATGCATCATCAGCGTTAGGTTGCACGGGCGCAGATTTTGGGATGGACTTTGTCGAAGTTAAGTCGCGTCTTGAAGTTGGTGCCTTTCGTGAAGCACTCGGTCACGTCGACCTGTCTGGCGTGTCGCATCTAACGGTCAACAACGAGCAGGTTGAGTCGCGTGACATCGAGGTCATCGTGGCTCAATACAAGCCGGAACGATGAACTCCTGCGCTGATGCCTGAGGCCGGCACGCGCTTGTTTCTCCCCTACCACCCGTGCTGTCTACCTGAATTCCGACGACAGGCAAAGGACAGAGCACCGCAACTTCCAGTGCTTGCCTGACTCAACATGCCTTCACTTGCAGTACTCCTTGCCTGCCTAGTCATTGGGGTCACCGATGGCGACACCCTGAAGGCTCGCTGCGAATCCGACCCAGAGCCTCAGACCATCACGATTCGGCTGGCCGAGATTGACGCCCCAGAGAGTCACCAAGCGTTCGGCAATCGCTCCAAGCGGAGCCTGTCTGATCTGTGCTTCAAGAAGCCTGCAGAGGTTCGCCCGGTGACCAAGGATCGCTATGGGCGCACTGTGGCCCGCGTGGCATGTGATGGCCAGGACGCCAGTGCCTACCAAGTCAAGCAGGGCATGGCCTGGGCCTTCACTCTCTACCTCACAGACCCGGTCATCAAGGAGCTTGAAGAGGCCGCTAGAGGGGCGCGTGAGGGGCTTTGTGTTGCCGCCGACCGAAAACTGAGCCACTTTTGAGGGTAGTGCCGACCCAAAACTGAGCCAGGTGAACAACCTACTCTGCTGCTTTTTAGTGCAGCAGAGGAATGGAGTGATCACCATGGACATGATTGGCAGGATAAGGCGATTGCATCGCCGCAAGAACAAGTCGGCGCGGGAGATAGCGCGCATCACGGGCTTGTCGCGCAACACGGTGGCCAAGTGGCTGCACGGCGAGGTGGATGGCCCGCCGAAGTACCGGCGCGGCGAGCAGCCGAACAAGCTCAGCGATTTCCACGACGTGCTCAAGCAGGCCTTGAAGGCCGATGCCATGCGCCCCAAGCACGAGCGGCGCACGGCCAAGGCTCTGTACGCCGAGATCAAGGCGGCCGGCTACGACGGCGGCTACTCGCGGGTGACCGACTTCGTCCGGGCGTGGCGCCAGGGTGAGGGCCAGGGCGCTGCGGTCAATGCCTTCATCCCGCTGGCCTTCGAGCTTGGCGAGGCGTACCAGTTCGACTGGAGCGAAGAAGGCTTGGTGGTGGGTGGCATCTACTACCGGGTGCAGGTCTCGCACATGAAGCTGTGCGCCTCGCGGGCGTTCTGGCTGGTGGCCTACCCCAGCCAGGGCCACGAGATGCTGTTCGATGCCCACACCCGCTCGTTCGCGGCGCTGGGCGGCGTGGCGCGCCGGGGCATCTACGACAACATGAAGACGGCCGTGGACAAGGTCAAGAAAGGCAAGGGCCGCATCGTCAACGAGCGCTTCGCGACGATGTGCGCGCACTACCTGGTGGACCCCGACTTCTGCAACGTGGCGTCGGGTTGGGAGAAGGGCGTCGTCGAGAAGAACGTGCAGGACAGCCGGCGGCGCATCTGGATCGATGCGAACCAGCGCAAGTTCGGCAGCTTCACCGAGCTCAACGCCTGGCTGGCTGACCGGTGCCGTGCCTTGTGGGAGGAGGTCCGCCACCCCGAACACGAGCAGTTCAGCGTGGCCGAGATGCTCGAGCACGAGCGGGCGCACCTGATGCCCATGACCACTGCGTTCGACGGCTACGTCGAGAAGCCCGCACGGGTGTCGAGCACCTGCCTGGTCGCGGTGGCGCGCAACCGCTACTCGGTGCCATGCGAGCTGTACGGCCAGATGGTCAGCACGCGGCTGTACCCGGCCAGCGTGGTCATCGTGGCCGATGACAAGGTGGTGGCCAGGCATGACCGGCTGAGCAACGCAGGCGAGACCCGGTACGACTGGCAGCACTACATCCCGCTGCTGCAAAGAAAGCCCGGCGCCCTGAGGAACGGTGCACCGTTCGCCGACATGCCCGAGCCGCTGCAGCGACTGCGCAAGGCTCTGCTGCGCAGCCCCGGTGGCGACCGGGTGATGGCCCAGGTGCTGGCCATCGTGCTGACGGCCGGGTTGGACGCGGTGCTGGTGGCGGTGGAACTGGCGCTGGAGACCGGCCCGCCGGGCAAGGTCAGCGTGGAGCACGTGGTCAACGTGCTGGGCAGGCTCAATGCGGTGCCCGAGCCACCGACGGCGGCCACGCAGTTGAAGGTGGCCACGCCGCCGCTGGCCAACACGGCGCGATACGACAGCCTGCGGGGCGAAGCCAGTACCGATGCCGATGCCGACGACGCAGATGCCGTTGGCATCACCACCGAGGGAGCCAGCCATGAAGCCTGACGTGCTGGTCGAACTCAAGGCGCTGCGCCTGCACGGCATGGCCGGCGCGTGGGCCGATCCCCACACTCGTGGGGACCGGGCTGTTGCGCTGCGCGTTGAGCCACCGGCCAGGCCGATGTCTCACCCCATACGGGCGGCCATCCCTCGCGCCATTCGATCAGGCCGGCGTTGCCGGCAGAACCTGGGGTCAGCGGCCCATCCCGTGGCTGGGGCGCGCGGGCCCTGGTTCATTCACGCTGCGCGTGAACGAGGCCCGCTGACGAACTGACCGGCGCTGCGCACACGGTGCTGCGCTTGATGTGCTGCGCACCGGCCAGATCGTCTCCCCGGCCACCCGCCAAGCCCGGCGCCGGGCCGCTGAATGCCTGAACTCCTGAAGTGGTCGTGCCGGCTCGACCGCCGCGCCAGTCGCTGCCCGCTGGGCAGCTTGGTGGCACGCCGTTCGCAGGGACGCCGGCCCTCCAGGTGGGGGCGGGCCATTCGCCGCAGCCGCAGTGCCAGGGAACCTGTCACAGCGGCCGCTGGGCTCGGGCCCTCTCGCTACCAGGCCCGCCCGCCGCGCTGGTCGGCCCACCGCGCTCCCCCCACGAAGCCCCCGTCGATGGCGAGGGGGACTTGTGGGGGGATCTTCATACGGTGGGCCGGGTGACCAGCGCACCGCTTCGGCTGCCAAGGCTCACCCATCCCCCGGCCCCTTCCCTGAGGGAAGGGGTGAACAGCCTCCCCACCCTCCGCCCGCCCCAGGGCGGGAACGAGGGAGTCCGAGCGAGAGGATCTGTTTTCCAGGCCACCAGGGCGGTGACCGGCAGGCCCTCCCACTCAGGAGCCCATCATGGCCAATGTTCAAGTGATCCAACGCCACGCCCACCTCGCCGGTGCCGTCAAGCTCGAATACGTCAACGGACGCGAGGGCAAGGTCGCCAAGGCGGTGCTGACCGCCATCAGCAACGCCCGGCGCGGCAGCGGCGAGGGCCGCGAGGAGGAAGCCACCGCGATCCAGTGGACGCTGTGGGGCAAGCAGGCCGAGAACGCCGCCGAGTACCTGGGCAAGGGTTCGCACGTCAACATCGTGGGCCGGCTGCGCAACAACCACTACCAGGACAACAACGGCGCCGATGTCTACGCGCTGGCCTTCACCGCCGAAGAGCTGGACTACCTGGACAGCCGCGCCGATTCGGAGGCCCGCCGCAGCCGCGCCACGGCACCGGCCAACGGTGAAGCCAAGCCCGCCAGCATTGAAGGCGTCACGGGCCAGGCCAACGGCGCCAGCCGCAGCCGCAAGCCCCGCAGCGAGCGTCAGCCCGCCGAGGCCAACGCCTGACCACCGGCAGAGCAGGGCGGGGCCATGCGTCCCGCCCGCTGGTCCGTCATTCCATCTCACACTGACCGAGGAGTCACCATGTTCCAGTCCCCCAGCCTCGCGACCCGCTTCGGTCGCAACGTCCAGGTCATCCGCAGCGAATGCCCGCTGGCCGAAGACCAGATGCGCAGCGCCGCCCCGTCCATCTTTGCCACCGGCAAGCACGGCAGCCGCTCCGAGCGCTACACCTACATCCCCACCATCGACGTGCTGCGCGGTCTGCGCCGAGAGGGGTTCGAGCCTTTCATGGTGGCCCAGAGCAAGAGCCGCATCGAAGGCAAGACCGAGTTCACCAAGCACATGATCCGCATGCGCCACGCGGGACAGGTGAACACCCGGCCCGAGGCCAACGAGATCATCCTGATCAACAGCCACGATGGCGCCAGCTCCTACCAGATGCTGGCCGGCATGTTCCGCTTCGTCTGCTGCAATGGCCTGGTGGTGGGCGAGGTGGTGGACGACATCCGCATCCCCCACAAAGGCGACATCCAGGGCGAGGTGATCGAGGGCGCCTTCCGCGTGCTCGACGAGTTCGACGCCGTGGCCGAGCACACCGAGGCCATGAAGGCGCTGCAGTTGCGGCCACCCGAGGAGCTGGCCCTGGCCACCGCTGCGCTGGCGCTGCGGTTCGGCGAGCGCAGCATTGAGGAAACCGGCGGCCACAGCCCCGCACCCGTGACCGCCGAGCAACTGATCGAAGCGCGCCGGCCCGAGGACCTGGGCCACAGCCTGTGGACCACCTTCCAGCGCGTGCAGGAGAACGTGATCCGGGGCGGCCAGCCGGGCCGCAGTGCCCAGGGACGCCGGCTGCAGACCCGGCCCGTGGCCAGCATCGACCGGGGCGTGAGCCTGAACCGTGCGCTGTGGATGCTGGCCGAGGAGATGCGCAAGCTGAAGGCTTGACGCTTTCAGCCGACCGCGCTGGATTTGGCCCTGAATCCAGCGCGCCCGCAACCACGCTTGGATCAGACCATGGGCGTGCTGCACGCTGCAGCCACTCCGCAGGAGGTGATGGAATGAACATGCCACCTGAAACGCTCGACGACCTGGACAGAATCGCGACCCGGTCGCTCGCCTCCACCCGCGAAGGCACCCAGGCTTTCGCACGGCTGCTGCAGCTCGCCGAAACCCGCGACTCCGGGCAGATCCCGCGTATCGCGCGTTTTCTCGCGGCGAGCTACAACGGCCAGGCCTTCCCGCTGGATCCGTTCGAGCTGCGCTGCGTCGACATCGCGATCAGCGACGACATGCTGTGCTGCCTGGATGCGCTGCGATGGGGCTGCGCCGATCTGTACACACTGGTTCCCGATGGTGACGCCCGCGTGCGGGCCGTCATCAACCGGTGGGGGCTGCACTGGCCCGACGAGGTGTGACCATGTCGCGGTACGAGGCCAAAGCGACGGCCTGAGCCCCTGGCGACCCAGGGGATGGCCGTCGCGAGCATGCATCGGGCGTGAGCCTCTACCGGGTACTGTGGATGCTGGTCGAGGAGATGCGCAAGCTCAAGACCTGAGCCGCAACAGCCCGGGTGTGCAAGATTTGAGGCCGAATCCTGCACCATGAGCGCCACACACCGACACGAAGATCGGGACGGTGCGTGCGTGCGCTGGTATTGCCATCCTTGGCGCGCGCTCGCCGGCTGGCGCCGGCTCGCGCAGTCCCGGCCGCCGGCCTTCGAGGCGCGGCGCCCGGGTGCGGTCCTCCGCGTTAACTCGTCACCTCGTCGACCGCGCGGAGGACTCGACATGAAGACACTCGTGCTCGCCAACCAGAAAGGTGGTGTTGGCAAGTCGGCGGTGGCCACGCTGCTGGCGCACTACCTGGCCCAGCAGGGCCAGCGTGTGCTGGCCTTGGACTTTGACCACCAGGGCAACCTGACGCAGCCGCTGGCGCGGTCGGGCAGAACGGTGCAAGCGCCGTTCGGCACCGGCCAACTGATGGCCGAGGCCGGGCACAAGCTGGCGTCGTCGTCGTTTTGCCTGGTGCCGGCCAGCCTGGAGCTCTTGACCCTGGAGCGCCAACCCGCCCGCCACAACGAGTTTGCCAACCGGCTGCTAGATTTTTTGGTGTGGCACGACGCGCGCTTCGATGTCTGCCTGGTCGACACCAACCCCAATCCCGACATACGGTTGGTCTCGGCCCTGGCCTGCGCCGACCATGTGTTGTCGCCAATCCAGCTCAACCAGGAAGCCCTGGACGGGGTGCACTTCCTGCTGAACCACCCCCGCGTGGGGCTTCGCAAGCTACAAGCGGTGCTGAACCCCAAGTTGAACCTGATCGGCCTGTTACCCACCATGGTCGAGACCACGCCGTTCCAGAAGGCCAACTGGATCCAGCTGGTGCAGCACCATCCGTCCCTGATGATCCGCATTGGCGACGGGCCCGGCCAGTACGCGGCCCTGCCGCGCCGGGCGTCCGTCGCCGAGGCCCAGGCCAGTGGCGAGGTGTTGTGGGAAATGAAGAAGACTGCCGCCCGGGACGCCTGGCGCGAATTTGAGCCCAGTCTGCGCCACATCGCGGGCGTGGTGACAACTTCAGGAGTTGGTCATGGCCTTGCTGCTTGACCACCTGGCACTGGACCAACTGCCCCCGCCGCAGCGCCACGGCACACCGCTGTTGCTGCCCATCGACACCATCGACGAAGACCCGGAGCAGCCCCGGCGTGAGTTCGATCCCGAGGCGATGACCGAGCTGGCCCAGACCATCGCGGCACGCGGCGTGCGACAGCCGGTGTCGGTGCGGCCGCACCCTCAGCATCCTGGTCGCTGGATGCTGAACTTCGGGGCCCGAAGGCTGCGCGCCAGCAAGTTGGCGGGCAAGACCGAGATTCCGGCCTTTGTGGATGCCACGGCGGACAGCTACGACCAGGTGGTCGAGAACGAGCAACGGGCTTCGTTGCAACCAATGGAGCTGGCCCTGTTTGTGCAGCGTCGCCTCGCACTGGGGGACAAGCAGGCCGAGATCGCGCGGCGTCTGGGCAAGAGTCGAAGCTATCTGACCTTCGTGGGCGCTTTGATTGACCCACCCGATTGGCTGCTGGCGCTGTACCGCAGCGGGCGTAGTCGGGGGCTGCAGGAGTTGTACGAGCTGCGCAAGCTGCACGAGGCCAATCCGAGGGAGCTCGCTCAGTGGTTGGCATGCCGGGACTCCATCAGCCGTGCGGATGTGCTGGCCTACAAGGCGCAGAGAGGAGGCGCCGATTCAAGTTGGCGCCAATCGACGCAAGATCCGGCGGCTCCATTGACCGACATGGAAGGATCCACGGAGCCAGCGCCATCGAGTCGCCCGGTCGTGGTTCCGCTGCGAGCCGTCACTTCGCCGACTGCGCCAGCACCGGCCACCAGTCCAGCCAAGGCTACAGCTCCGGCACCAACGGGTGTGATCAGCTTGTGGGCGCGGTTTGAGGGCCAGGAGGTGGTCCTCGATCTGTCGGCGATGCCCAGCGAAACCGGTCAGGTCTTCGTGCGGCCTTGGGCGGCAGGCGTGGTCAGTGCCGCTCTTCGATTGGCTGTGCCGGTTGGACAACTGCAGTTGCTGCGCGTGGCGAGGGCGCCAGTGTCGGGCTCTGTATAACGGTTAAACCGTCAGGTCGGTGCAGGCCGGGGGCGCTCGGTGCCGGTTCAGTCGGGACCGTCTTGTCGCAACGCACTGGCATAGTCCTGCCCGCCGTAATAGACGCCCAGGATGGAGACCCGGCGCGCTGCCTCGTCGACGTGGAAGGCGATCACAGCGCGACCCTTGTGGTGGGTGATGCGCAGGCCCGGTCGTATGTCGTGACGGGCAACGCCGCGCAAGGGGAAGTGGTTCAACTTCAGGCAGTCGTCCACAATGGCCTCTGTGTAGCCCCGGGCGATGTCAGGTGATGCCTCGTCAGCGATGTAGAGGTAGAGATCGACGAGCTGTTCCTCGGCTTCCGGAGCGAAGACGACCGCGTAGTCCGGCATCAGCGTTTGGCGGCAGCCCGCTTGTCATGCACGGCGACCAGTCTGGCGCGGACGTCCTGCGCACTGACCGCACGCTTGGGGTCGGCCTGCAGCGCGTCGTGGGCTGCCGCCACATCCTTGCGCAGCCAGTTCTCCACAGCGCGGTCTCGGGCCAGCAGCGCCCGCAACCCGTCGCGGATCACTTCGCTCTCTGTGGCGTATTCACCAGCCGCGACCTTGGCCCGGATCGCCTCAGCCATTTCGTTGGGCAGGGTGATGCTGAGCTGTTGTGTGGAGCGCATGGCGGCCTCGGTGGAGTGAGTGGGATTAAATCCTACACGATTGACGCGAGGCTGTGTGATCTGGCCGGCAGAGGCCGGAGTGGCTGGTGGGTGTTTACCGGGTAAACAGCGCACTGCCAGGCGAGCATTTGATGGTGTGGCCATGGGGCTATTGAACGCCGATTGGCGCTGCCAGGCTCTGCAAGATTTGGCCTCAAATCCTGCATGCTGGACAGGCCAGTTTGGTTTCAGACTGAATGCGGAAGTGAGTGCAGGATAGGCGCGGTGGCGCCGGTGTCTGACACGCTTCCGCATGTCAGGAGGAATCCCCATGGCACGCTCATCCCGGGACCGCATCAGTGTCGACCTGCAGGGCTTGAAGGCTGCGCTGTTGGAGCGCGCGCAAGAGGCCGGCGCATCCCCTTCCGACCTGGTTCGCGCTGCGGTCGAGCAGGCTCTGGGCCAGTCAGTGACTCAGCTGGCCAGTAGGCAAAAGCACGCCCTTAGTCCGGGCGAGCCGCAAAAGGCGCGCCTCTCGTTGCGCCTGCGCCGCGAAGATGTGGCGGCGATCTTCTCGGCGGCCCGGACCGCAAGACTGAGCCCAAGTGCCTACCTCGTTGGGCTGACCCATGGCGTCCCGGTCCTGACTGGGGGCGCCACTCGCACCGAGGTGCTCGCCACGCTCACGGCATTCACTGCAGAGTTGTCGTCATTGAGCCGCAACCTCCATCACCTGTGCTCCCTGCTGCGCTCAGGCGAGTACCGGGCGGCCCAGGAATACCACGTGATGTTGGACACACTGGCCGCCGACGTGGGCGGGCACCTGACGCTGGCAGCGCGAGCCCTGGCCGATCTGCGACCACCACGCGTTAGCGCCCGGGCGCCGACTTCCCTTTCGTCTTGATCGCCCGGAAGACCCATGACCCAAGCCCCCAACATCGATAGCGTTATGGTTCAATGGGGAGACCGCCTGTTCTACCCTGGCAATCGTATCGTCAAGGTCGCGCCGCCGCCCAAGCTGAGTGCAGGTTCGACCCACCAACGGGCCATGGCGATACGAAAGCGAATCGAAGCCACGGTCGTGCACCGGGCTCCCCAGGTGATGGTGAAGGTCACTGGAGGCGGGCGCGGTATGAAGGCCATCGCGGCCCACTTCAGGTATATCAGCAAGAACGGCGGGCTGGACATTGAGGACGAGCATGGCCAGAAGCTGCGTGACAAAGACGCATTGCCCGAGTTGGCAGACGACTGGCGCTATGGTGGATCGCTGATCGAGGACCAGAGCCAACGGCGTGAGGCCTTCAACATCATGCTGTCTATGCCAAGAGGCACCGATCCGTCGATCGTGCAACGCGCGGCACGTGAATTCGCGCAGGTCGAGCTGGCTGACCACAAGTACGTGATGGTGCTGCACGACCACCAGGCCAACCCGCATGTGCACATCAGCGTGCGGGCCGAGTCCAAGCACGGCAAGCGCCTGAACCCGCGTAAGGCCGACCTGCAGCGCTGGCGCGAGACCTTTGCCGAGAAGCTGCGTGGATGGGGCATAGATGCTGAAGCTACACGGCAGGCCACGCGTGGTGCCTCTCGCAACTACGACCCGTTGTGGCGGGTCAAGGCCAAGGAGGATGGTCGGCTGCGATCCGGACCAGCCAGCGCCAAGGTAGGCGTCATGGCGAGGCTGACACGTGCGGCAGCACTGGAAGCCTGGCGGCACATTGCCGAGGCTCTGGCGGCTTCGGGGCAAACGGGTAATCGAGTGCTTGCAGCGGCTATTTGCATCTATCTTGCCGAGCAACCGAGGCGCCAATTGCCAGAAGCCAGCAGGCAAGGGTCAGCGCAAATCGAGCCGTACCGGGGCGTCACGCGTTTGGGACTTGATCGGGCGCGCTAGGTTGAATCCCGGAAGGCCCCACGTTTTCAAGCCAGGCAGCGCCCGGTACTGCCTCATGTCTTAGCAATGTGACCGAAAGCCTGGTCTATAGCCAAGTCTCTCGATGCATCGGGACGTTGTACACAGGCTTGTCCCCATCTGAAGTGGATGAGTTTTGCAGCTTGGCAACGAACCGTGGGATTGAGTGTTTGCCGAATGTCTGCAGGCAGATGGCGGCAACTGGGCTCGACCTACAGAGGATCTTTGCCTCGCTGAACCTGCCGCCTCCATGCAGTAGCCCGTCAGCTATCCCGAATAGTCCGTCACGCCGGTCGTAGACGCACAAGGTCTTCGCTCAACGAGGCTTCCCAGCCCTGCTGGGCGCTTGTCTTCATCGCGCGTATCGGCGTGACCGCTTCGCAGACATAGCCAGCGCCGGCGGCGAGCTCACGAAGAATGTCACCTACATCCACGAGCACATCAGCATAGCGGCTGTCCCCAACCGTCATGAGAACGGCGCCGTCACGGTTAATCTGTCCGCGGATGGACTCCAGGATCTTCACCAAGTCAGCGAAGTAGGCGCCGATCATGTCGGGCAGGTGTGGATCCCAAAGGTCGTCGCGCTTCTTTTGCAGCGCGGCCACGGTCTTGCGAAGCTTGGGCGAGTCAAGCCCTTCCCAGCTCATGTCACGATGAATCTGGACGTGAGAGCGCAGCGTCGAGCTCCGCAACTCTGTGTTGTCCGCCCTGCTTTTGAGGTAGCCCAACACCCACAGTTCGATGTTGTAGATGTCTGTGTAGTCGAAACTGTTCGGGTACGGAGGGGAGAAGAGCGCGACGTCGACGGCGCCCACGTGATCGACCTCGACGCGAGAGTCTCCCCGCAGGAGCGTGTAGGAATGGGTCGCGCGCGTCCCGTGTGCGCTGATGTCGAACAGCGCTGCCTGAAACGCAGTCATGAACGAGTCGGTGACATCCCGGGGCGACTTTTGGGAGGCTCTCCAATTTGAGCGATACCGGCGCCCTTTTCCGCTGATGACGACGTTGCTCATGTCCACCAAAATGCTGCCCAGGAGCACTCGCAGCAGACGCTGATTGATGGGGTTTTCGACCTCGTCAATCGCCTCGCGAATGGTCAGGATACGGCGGAAGGTTTCGCGCGGAAAGATCCAGCGATCCTTAAGGCCAGGTTCGACCATCGTTGATGGCCACGATTCATAGCGGAGCGTTCGCAGGGTGGCTGATCGGCTGGTCATCTTTTTGACGACTTCAGCGTAGTCGACCACGAGTTGCTGGTGGTCGTACTTGGCCAGCTTGGCTTCGATGAGATCGGCAAGAAATGGGTTTACCTCAATAGTGGTGGACTGGATGCCGAGGAACTGGCACGTCAGCGCCGTGGTCCCAGACCCTCCGAAACAGTCAAGGCAAGTCGTGGGCCAGAAGCCTAGGCAGTTGAGCGACTCAGCGACCATCAGCGGCGAAAACGCTTCCTTGAATCGATACCAGCGCTGAAACGGCAGGTTATGACTAGGGACGTTTGAAGACATCGGTGCGCCATCGACTAGGGCTTTCAGCCAAGCTGAAAAATTTCGTCGTGCGCTGATGCCCATTTCCGGGCAGTTCTCGTCGATGAATGCGCTTATCGCGGCTGCGTTCATACGTCTTGGCTCCTCGTTGGCCGACTATCCCAAGCACCGACGCGCACTTGTCTCGCATCGCTAATTTGAATATTATGCGTACGAATATTCATTCAAGCAAGCGCCAAGTGTCGTCGAAGTCGTCCATCACTCCCTCGCGTGAGGCTATGGCAAACGCCATTCGCTCGGCATGGGAGCGTGGCGAAATCTCCCAGAGACAAGTGGGACTCGATCTTGGAATCCATCAAAGCCAGTTCTCCAAGCTAGTCAACGGCCAGTTCAAGGAGGCTCGAGGTCATGCCAAACGACTGTTTGAATATTCAATTCGTAAGCGCGCCTCGCCGCACATGGAGCCTTTTTCTGACGTCGACGCTGCGGCGTTGCGCAAGGGGTTGACGCTTCGCTTGATGCGCGCATGGGATGGCACGGAAGAAGGCGCAAAGGCGCTCGAAACGATCCTGGATGGAGTCACGCGACTTCGAGCATCCGGTACTCCTGTCGCCTGAACCAGCACCGCAGCTACGCTCGACCCGGATCTGTGCAGTCGATGGTTGCATCCGTATACTGCCCCTGGAGCCCAGATGGCCAACAAGCAGCCACGGGAGCAGGGAGACTCTATGAAGACGTACGAGACGCACGCCGTTGGCGCGCCAGCCTTTTCGCTAGTGAATCGCTTGCCTGTCGAGGCAAAGGCATGACTGAACTGCCAGTTCTCGAGCGTCTTCAGATTCGCCAGTATGGGCTCTACCCTGGTCCAACTGGCGACGGCAACTTTGACATTCCTCTGGTGCCGGGTCTCACTGTGGTGCTGGGCGCAAACGGACTGGGCAAGAGCACGCTGGTCAATATCCTTTTCCGAATGCTATCGGGCCCATGGGACCTTCAACTGCCAGACGGCAACATCGGCACGGCGCAACTGACTGCGCAGGCGCTGTCACCAAAGCGACGTTCAACGTTCAGCGCGCGCGTCAATGACAACGCCCGCGACGCCCAGGCGACCCTGACCTATTTGATCGGCTCCCGAAAGTTCGAGGTCACGCGCTCGCTTGTGAAGCTGGGCCTAGTTTCGTTCAAGGTGGATGGCGGCCCGGAACGCACCGATGAAGAAGAGCTGAAGCTCGCCATCCTGTCAGCCTCGAACATTGACACCTTCGGTGAGTGGATCTTCCTGCTTCGCACGATGGTCTTCTTTTTTGAGGATCGACGGATGCTGGTGTGGGATCCTTCTGCCCAGCGACAGCTCTTGCGGTGCTTGTTCTTGGAGCCCACCCAGGCCCGCAACTGGATCAAAGCTGAGCGAGAAGTCGTTGAGCTGGATACCCGTATGCGCAACTTGAAGGCAGCGCTCGATCGCGAAGAACGCGAAGAGCGAGCACACGAGTACCTGTCCAAGGCTGCCCCTGAGGTGCGCGCCGCACTCAGTTCTAAGGAAACGCTGCACGAGGCGGCGCTCAAGCGGCAGGAGGAGATCAGTCAGGGCATAGAGGAGCTGGACGCCGCGCGACGTCGACATCGCCTTGACTCATTGCGCGCCAACGAAACGCTGCATGCCGCAGTGCACGAGTTGGAACGCGCGCGGCTTTCCGCGGTAGAGATGCGCTATCCCACTGCCGATGAATCGATGCGGTACATCTTTTCGCGATTGATGAGCGACGACGTGTGCATCGTTTGCCAGACCCCCGGACGCGTTGAGAAGCGCATGCAGATGCTCCACGCGATCGACAGCAAGCACTGCGTCTTGTGCGACGCCGAAGTGAAGCCGAGCGATGGCGAGGCTGTGGACATTAATCAGGAGCGCGTTATCGCACTTCGCGAGAGAGTCGAGCAAGCGAGTATCACGGCTGATGCTGCACGCGACGCGCTCCACGATTCGAGCCAGGCCTTCGACGTCACCAATAGGGAGTTGGCTGAGCGAAGCGTTGAAGTTGCTGCATTGACAGCGGACATCGAGGCTCTCGTACGACAGCTTCCAGCTGACGAACAGGCAGCGCATCGACAAAGCGATGGCATTGCGGATCTGAAGAAGCGCACAGATCAACTGCGCGCCGATCTGCAGGTTAAGCGCGAAGCGTTTGCTGGACAGATGACCCAGTATCGCAAACAGATTCAGCAGTTTTCTGAGCGAATCAAGGCTGAGTTTGATGCAATCGCGGGGGGATTTCTTCTGGAGACAGCATCGCTGTCGTGGGCGCCGACGCGGGTCCTGCTTGGCCAAGCTGGTACAGGCGGACTCGATCTCACCACTGAATACCCGTCGTTCAGCGTCGAGATGACTGGGGCAAACTTCTCGGACGTGGTTCGACGAGATAGTCCCGAACAGGTCTCAGAGAGCCAGCGCGAATTCATCGACCTCGCATTCCGCATGGCGTTGGTGAAGGTGGGTTCTCGCAGCCAGGCGTCGACTATCATCATTGATGCCCCTGAATCGTCGCTGGACGCGGTCTTTGTCAACCGTGCGGCTTCGGTGCTTGCTGCGTTCGCAAACGGCAATCAATCGAATCGGCTCGTGGTGACGTCGAATCTGGCAGCGGGAAAGCTCATTCCCGCTATGCTCAAGGCGGCCGAGAGCACTCCAAAGGCACGGCTCAATCGAATCATCGACTTGTTCAACGCCGGCGTTCCGACTAGGGCCATGAAAGAGCTTCGAGCGGAATATGAAGCTCTTCGCGCCGACTTATTCACTGAAATCCTCGAGACGCCAGACCATGACGGCCGCGGCTGAGTCCTGGCAATCCATAGAGATCCGAAGGCGCCCAATCCGGGTTCTTGCGTTGCTTGATGCGTTGTCCAGGGCATCCATTTTCGAAGCGCCGTTGCGCGCAGTGCACGAATTGGCGTACCTGTCCAATGTTCTCGCGCCGGTATTCGAACTGGCGCCTTTTAGCGCGAGCCTGCTAAAGCGCCAGGGCGGCCCGTACTACCCTGAGCTACAGGAAACGATTGATGTGTTGGTAGGGAGAGGCATGGTGCTGGCCTCTGGAATCCGGTATGTATTCATTGAGGAAGAAAAGCGCTATCGATTACAGGCCAACTACCGTTTGAACAACGGCCTGTCACGGAACACACTCGACAACTACAGCCAAGTGTATGGCGACACTGGCGAGCCTTTCTTCATCGAAGAGCTGTGCGCGGCCTATAGCATGCTGTCAGATCATGAGCTGGGTCGGGCGTTTCAGTTCGACGCCCGCTACGCGGACACGGACGTAGACAACAACGAAGTCATCGACTTCGGCCAATGGGCGGATCCTGCCAAGACCAATTTCTCTCGCAATGCCGCCCTGTCCTTCCGGCCGGGGGAGGCCCTTATGCCAGCGGAGCGGATCTTCATGTACATCGAGCACGTGCAGAGGAAGGCCTCCCATGGCATCTGACGCACTCCTGCTTGGCTCCTGGGAAGGTGACCGCCAGCAGTTGGCAGTCGCACAGCGTTCCGACCACGGCGACGTCGACGATCTGCCGGATGACCTGCGCTTTCAGGTCCATGTCTCGCGGATGATTCGCAAGCGCGAGAACCAGCCAGGCGCCGAAACCTCGGGCGCCGCGGCGTTCGTCCTTGTTAGCTCCGACGAGCAAGACAAGCTTAGGGTTGGACGAGTCTTTGATCGCCTGGTCCATACAGGTACGCGACGCCTCGCTAGTCGCGTGCATTTCGTCACCGCACAGGCGACCAGCAGCGCGCTTGAAGAGCACGTGGACGACGACAACGACCTATTCGGACGTGTCGCGACGCTCGGCTACGACGGCAGGCCCACTCTCTTGTACGTCCCTTCACACGGCGAATCGTCATTGAGCTTCTACCCCAAGGGAATGGGAACCGATGATGGCTTGCGCGAAGTCATTCTGAAGTTTGGCCAGGTCACCGAGGCCGAAGTCCACGAAACCCTGCAGGCAATCTACAGAAGCGAGCTTTGCACCCCGGATAACATGGGGCCGACGAAGCTGTGGAAGGACGCAGCCAAGGGCTTTCCGGTGGAGGAAGCGGAGCGAACAGTTCAGCAAATGATTCGGCATGCGCTAGTCGGAAGATTCTTGTGGTGCACGATCCGACAAGAGCAACCGGGCAAGAGCGGACGAACTGACCTTGAGATCGTCGACGACCGCACCGGCAAGCAAGGAACGATCTATCACCACGCGCTGCTTGAACTCAAAGTGTTGCGCAGCTTCGGCTCGACCGGGAACGCCTACAACTCGACGACCATACAGGACGCGATTGTTGAGGGCGTCAACCAAGCCCACTCCTACGGCACTGCCAACAACAGCTTACTTCGCATGCTTTGCTGCTATGACATGCGCAGTGACGACGTTGGCGACGACGTGACGTTCTTTCATATCAAAGACCGAGCTACCACGCTGGCCATTCGTTTGAAGCGGTGGTATTTGTACCGCTCGTCGCAGGACTATCGCGATGCCACGGTCGACCGACATTTAGCCGCAGTCAATGCGGTGGCGACTGCGGCCCCGCCTGCTGCGCTGCCAATGACAGCGACTGCCCCAGGCAAACGCGCCTGAAAGGGAACAGACCAATTGCCATGTGGGTCACATGAGAGCCAGAAAGGCTTGCAGTCTGTGCCGCACCTCGCTGACGACGATGCCGAAGCTGGGGATTGGATCTGAGAGGTTTCTGGCAAACGCATTCCATTGCCGCTGCTTAGCTGGATCAGCGGCAAAGCCGTCACTGAGCCCATCCGGAACTGTGTTGGGGATTACCGTGCTACGTCGCGCGAATGTGGCAGCGATGGCCGTGTGCAGGCGATCTGGCTCCAGCTCGAAAGCGCCCATCAGCGTCCATACGTCGTAGTAGTCCTTCATGCGGCTGTTGGCCCTACCCAAGGCCACCATCGCATGAAACTTTTCGGCAATGCCGGTCTCGATCGGTAAGCGTCCGGCGAACCCGTCTTGAACACTGAAGTCACAGCGATAACGATCATGTCCACGATGAATAGGTGGACACGATGACAAGAGAGAAGTCGGGAACGCGCAGGCGCTACAGCAAGGACGTAAAGGCGCAAGTGGTCGCGGAGTGTGGTGCGCCGGGCGCCTCGGTGGCCAAGGTCGCGATGGCGCATGGCATCAACGCCAACATCGTGCACAGCTGGCGCAAGCAGGCTCGCCAGGACGCTGGGGCGGTGGTGAGCAAATCGGCTGACTTCATTGCGGTGACTGTTGAGCCGGTTCAGTTGCCGGCGCCTGCGCCTGACGCCACCGAGCGCGACATTGAGATTGAACTGCGCCGTGGCGCGGTCACCATGAAGATCACCTGGCCCGTCAGTGCTGCGGCCGACCTGGCGGCCTGGACCCGCGAGTTGCTGCGGTGATCCGCGTGGACGCGGTGTGGCTGTGAGCGTCTAGCCATCCCACCTTGATATCGCCGCTGGCGCCGCGACGATGGTGTCCACTCAAATTTCAGTGGACACCCATGGACTCCAAATCTCCAGCCCGCAAGCATCGGGTTCACAGCGCGGCGTTCAAGGCCCAGGTCTTGGCCGAGTGCCGGAGGCCTGGCGCCTCGGTGGCGGCAGTGGCTATCGGGCACGGACTGAACCCGAATGTGGTTCACAAATGGCTGGCCGGTCAGGGGATCAAGCGCATGGGCCCGCTGGCTGCGACGGGCGCAGATGTCGCGCTGCCCAAGCTGCAGTTTGTGCCTGTTGCCTTGGCCGCGCCGGCCAAGGCTGATGGCACACAGGCTAGCGGTGGCGAGCTTCGCCTGCACATTGAGCACGGCGCAGTGCAACTCACGCTGTGTTGCCCGGCCGACGCGGCTGGGCGGTACTCGGCAGCGCTGGGCGCACTGCTCGACGCCGTGGCCGCAGGCTGAGGTGTTGCCCATGATCCGCATCGACGCGCTGTGGCTGTGCACCCAGCCCCAAGACATGCGCGCGGGTGCCGACCGGCTGCTCAGCGCGGTGGTCAACACCCTGGGCCAGGCACAGGCCCACCACGGCTACCTGTTCGCCAACGCGCGGGCCACCCGCCTCAAGCTGCTGGTGCACGACGGCTTCGGCGTGTGGTGCGCCACGCGACGGCTGCATGCCGGGCGCTTCGTGTGGAGCGATCGTGCAAGCGGTGCCGCACCCGCGCTCTCACTCAGTGTCGAGCAGTTCAACGCCCTGGCGCTCGGCCTGCCCTGGCAGCGCCTGGGTGAACTCAGCACCATCACCCGCAACTGACCCAAGCGTGGCCGGGCCCGGTTGACATCGCATCTGCCTATGGGCACGCGGTAGCGGCTGCGGCAACATGCATCGCATGCTTGGCATGCGCAGCACTCCTCCGGTTGACCTGAGCCAGTGGCCCCCAGAGGCCGCTGCGCTGATCAACCAGCTGCAGCAACAGCTCCAGGCCCAGGCCAGCGAGATTGCCCAGCGCGAGGCGCAGATCACCCGACGCGACACGGAGATTGCCCTGCGCGACGGCGAGCTCACCCGGCGCGACGGCGAGATCGCCCGGCGCGACCGAGAGATCGCCTGGCGCGACGCCAAGCTGGAGAAGGTCAACTTCGAACTCGCGCGCCTCAAGCGCTGGAAGTTCGAGGCCAAGACCGAGGCGATGACCGCGCAGCAGCGCGCCCTGTTCGCCGAGACCCTGTTCGAGGACGAGGCCAGCCTGCGGGCCAAGCTGGCCGAGTTGCAAAAGGGCATGCCAGAGGCGCCGGCCAAGCCCAAGGCGGCGCCGCGTCAGCCGCGCCGCCAGGCATTGCCCGAGCACCTGCGCCGCGTGGAGCACCACCACGAGCCCGAGGACACCACCTGCCCCAATGCGCAGTGTGGTCAGCCCATGCAGCGCGTGGGCGAGGACGTCAGCGAGAAGCTCGACATCGTGCCGGCCGAGTTCTTTGCGCACCGCCACATCTACGGCAAGTGGGCCTGCCGCTGCTGCCAAAAGAACGGGGAAGGACGCCTGGTGCAGGCGCCGGCCGAGCCCGAGGTGGTCGAAGGCGGCATTCCCGCCAGTGGCCTGGTGGCCCACACGCTGATCAGCCGCTTCGCCGACCACCTGCCGTACTACCGGCAAGAGCAGATCAATGCCCGCTCGGGCGTGCACACCCCGCGCTCGACCCTGGCCACCTGGGCCGGCGCCGGTGGTGCCGCGCTGGAGCCGCTGTACGACGCCCACAAGCGCTTCATCCTCAGTGCCGGTGTGTTGCATGCCGACGAGACCCCAGTGCCGCTGCTCGACCCCGGCTCGGGCAAGACCAAACAGGCCTACATATGGGCCTATGCCCGCAGCCGGCACGATGCGCTGCCCGGCGTGATCTACGAGTTCTGCACCGGGCGAGGCGCGCAGCACCCGCTGGAGTTCCTGGGCGGCAAGGGGCCGCCGTACGCCGAGCCTGCCTGGCGCGGCACCTTGTTGAGCGACCAGTACGCGGCCTACAACGCGGTGCTCGACGCGCGCGCTTCCCCGAGCGCCACGCCGCCGCGTGCGCAGCGCATGCCCGGCGCAAGTTCGATGAGCTCAGCCGTGGCGGCCCGAGTGCCAGTGCGGTGGCCACCGAGGCCCTGCAGCGCTTTGCGCGGATCTACCACGCCGAGGGCAGCTTCACTGAGATGGATGCCGTGCAACGCCGCGAGGCCCGCCAGCGCTTGACCAGGCCGTTGTGGGATGAACTGCAGGTGTGGCTGCGACTGCAGCGCGGCCTGGTGCTGGACAACACCAAGACCGCCCAGGCAATCGACTACAGCCTCAAGGCCTGGCCAGCGCTGACGCGCCACCTGGACAACGGCGAGGTGGCCATCGACAACAACCTCATCGAGCAGCAGATCAAGCCCTGGAAGCTTGGCGCGAAGAACTGGCTGTTCGTCGGCAGCGAACTCGCCGGCCAGCGCGCCGCCGTGGTGATGAGCCTGGTGCAGTCGGCCAAGCTGTGTCGCGTTGAGCCCTGGGCCTACTTGCGCGATGTACTTGCGCGCATCCACACCCACCCAAACCACCGCATCGACGAGTTGCTGCCGCATCGCTGGCAGCATGGCTGCACCACCCGCGCCGACTGATCACGCGCCTGGCCGCAGGTCAATGTGGGTCGGCTGGACGCTCACGTGTGGCTCGCCGTTGAACCCCTGGACATGCGTGCCGGCACCGAAGCGGCCTTGGCCCGTGTCGTCAACGTCTTCGGTGCCGCCAGGCCCCACCATGCCTACCTGTTCGCCAACCGACGTGCCAACCGCATGAAGGTGCTGGTGCACGACGGCATCGGCGTGTGGCTGGCAGCCCGGCGGCTCAACGCCGGCAAGTTCGTCTGGCCCAAGGACGCTGGTACGACCCTGACGCTCACCCGGCTGCAGTTCGACGCCCTGGCGCTGGGCCTGCCCTGGCAACGCCTGGGCGAGGCGGGAGTCATCACGGTGTTGTAGCCAACAAGGCCAGTTGCAGCCTGCGCAATTGCTGAAGTTGCCGATGTGCATCGGCAGCCCTTGCGGCACGATCACAGCCTGTGATCGACCTGCAGACCCTTGACACCCTGGCGCCAGAGCAACTGCGCGCGGCCGTGCGCACGCTGGCCAGCGAGGTGCAATTCAAGCAGGCCACCATCGACAAGCTCACGCACGAGAACGCCGTGCTCAAGCGGCTGAAGTTCGCCGCCAAGTCCGAGGCCTACTCGCCCGAGCAGAAGAGCCTGATCGAGGAGACCCTCGACACCGATCTGGCGGCTGTGGCCGCCGAGATCGAAGCGCTGACGCCGAGCAAGCCGCCCGAGGACAAGCAGGTGCCCAAGCGCGAGAAGCTCCCGGCCAACCTGCCACGCCGCGAGATCCGCCACGAACCCGAGAACACCACCTGCGGCTGCGGCCACGCCATGCAGCGCATTGGCGAGGACGTGGCCGAGAAGCTGGACTACCAGCCCGGCGTGTTTGCCGTGGAGCGCCATGTGCGCGGCAAGTGGGTCTGCACCTGCTGCGAGAAGCTTGTTCAAGCCGCCGTGCCGGCGCACATCATCAACAAGGGGCTACCCACTACCGGGCTGCTGGCCCAGGTGCTGGTGGCCAAGTACCTCGATCACTTGCCGCTGTACCGGCAGGAAGCGATCTTCGAGCGCGCAGGCTTGGCGATCGCCCGTTCGACCCTGGCCCAATGGGTGGGTGAGTGCGGGGTGCAGTTGCAGCCGCTGGTGGACGTGCTGGCGGCCGAGATGCGCAAGGCCAACGTGTTGCACGCCGACGAGACGCCGGTGGCCATGCTCAAGCCGGGCCACGGCAAGACACACCGGGCCTACCTGTGGAGCTACTGCACGACGCAGTTCAACCCGGTCAAGGCCGTGGTGTTCGACTTCGCCGAGAGCCGCGGTGGCCAGCATGTGCGCAGCTTCCTGGGGCTGAAGGGCCACCCACAGAACCCGGGCTGGCAGGGCAGCCTGGTCACCGACGACTTCAGCGGCTATAAGGCCTGCTTCGAGCTTGGCGTGACCGAGGCCGGCTGCATGGCGCATGCACGGCGCAAGTTCCACGAGCTCTGGGCCAACCATGGCAGCCAAGTGGGTGAGCAGGCGCTGAAGTTCTTCGGCCAGCTCTACGAGGTCGAACGCGAGGGATGTGACGCCAAAACGCATCAGCGTAAAGCACTGCGACAGCAGCGATCCCGACCTGTGGCCGATGCGCTGCGTCAGTGGCTCACCCAGCAGCGCCAGAAGGTGCCAGACGGCTCAGCCACAGCCCGAGCCATCGACTACAGCCTGAACCGCTGGGCAGCACTGGTGCGCTTCATCGACGACGGCGATCTGCCCATCGACAACAACTGGGTCGAGAACCAGATCCGGCCCATCGCCATTGGCCGGAACAACTGGCTCTTCGCGGGAAGCCTGCGGGCGGGCAAGCGGGCCGCCGCCGTCATGAGCCTGGTGCACTCGGCACGGCTCAACGGGCACGAGCCCTATGCCTACCTGCGCGACGTGCTGGAGCGGCTGCCAACCCAACCGGCCAGCCGCATCGCTGAACTGCTGCCACACCGCTGGCTGCGACCCGGCGCCGCTGACTGACCAGGCCGCCCGTCGTCAAGACGGGTTCACCGGACGCTTACCTCGATCGGATAGGCGCGCAGGTTCGGTGCGGGCATGTCTAGCAGCACGGGCAGGTCGACGTCTTTGATCTCGGGCTCCACAGCGTCCCCAAAGCCAATGTCCACCGTTATGGGGATGCGCGCACCGGCCAGTGATGCGGTGGTGCGCAGACGAGACCCGCCATATGCCAGCTCTTCGCGTATAGCCTCGATCTTCAGGCCTTTCAGATCGAAGGTGACCCCGTCATCGACCTCGATCAACATGATTTCGCGGAAAGTGCCGATCAAGACATCTTCGGCGGCATCCCCAAAGCCCAGCAGGTCCACGTCGCGGGTCGCACGGTGTGGCTCATCGAACCAGGTGGCCTACAGCATGGCGCCCTTCAGCACGAAGCGCTCCCGATGTGATGACAGGCTGAGGCGGTGTAGCAGCCGCTCCAGCGCATAACGCGTGAGCAGCAGGTCCATGGGCTGGCCGCGTGCATGTGCCAGGTTCAATAGACGTTGGCGCACGGAGGCGCCGGTGTTGCCTTTCCGGTCAGGCATCGCTGGTCAGCGCCATCAGGTAGGGCTCCATCGTGCCCCAGACGCCGGCAGCTTCCGCCTCGCGCGCGAGTTCGGCAGGCGTGGCCTTGCGCTGCCGCAGCGCCTGGCGCAGGCCTTCAATGGCCAGCACGTCGCCCAAGGTCCGACGGTAACGGAACAGGTCGGCCACCGTCCTGGCCACACCAAACACAGGCACCACCGCGCCGGCGATCTTCTTGCGCTCAACGCCCCGTTGCAGCAGTTCGTCCGAGAACCGGGCGACCCGAATCGGTGGATAGTTCAAACGTGGCCGCCAGTCCTTGCGTCCGATGGCGACCCAGACCTTGGGTGGCATTTGGTCAGTGAGCCCGTGGAAGGCCAGTGCCGAGGCCAGGCAGATGACCCCCTTGGGCACCAGCCTCGCTACTTCGGCCAGGGATTGCTGTGCATCGAGCGCGGTGTCGGGCAGTTGGTACAGCCCTCGGGCCAGGCGCACAAGCTCGCCGGCCCGCTCCATGCGGCTGACCGTGGTGGCGGTGATGCCGGCCGCGCTGAACTCTGCCAGCCGCGTCATTCCCCGCCGCTTGAGCAGCGCCAGCGCCTGGCTTCGCTGGGTGGCGGTGTCAGGGGTGGGCACGGTATGAATCCTCGGCTGATTATCAAAACTATCCGAGGATTTATACCACTCCTGCGTGGTCGAAGGCAAATTCAGGTTCATCGTCATTCGAGCGCGGTCTCGGCCCCTCTGGTGCTGCTGTGGAGGTGCCGTGGTGGCAGCGCGGGCATGGCCTCGCAAGATGGACTCCACAGCCAGACCGCTGCCGTGGGGTCAGACAGCTGAAGGCCGCCTCCAAACTCCTCAATCCAATCGGGTGCCACGAACAGCAGGGGTGTCGAGCCATGGCAATCGGTCAGTGTGGCGCAGGCCACCGCACTCCTGGCATCGAGGTTGTAGCGCAGCCCTTTCACAAAGGACCGATCCTCAGCGACCAACCTGTCGATCAGCTGCTTTTCGAAGCCATCCTCGACGGGCAACCACCGCCGGGTTACCGGCATCAGTGACAGCTCCACGATGGTTGGAATCCCTGCGGCCGCCATGCTGAAGGTTGCGATCATAAGTAGGTGGATGTCATCTGCGGCGCCCCACAAGGCCAGCTCCGCTTCAAAGCGCCGTCCCAGGCGGCGGTAGAGCGGTTCATCCAGCGCAAAGGCTTGGTCGGGCACGTGCTTCACAACGGCCTTGTACCCAAAGCGTGCTGGCGCGATTTCCTTCACCTCGGCGATCAGCAGCATCAGGTGCTGTGGCTTGCCTGGTGCTGCGATGGCCTGCGACCACTGCGCCATGCGCCTGGCATAGATCGCGTCGCGCTGTTCCACCGAAAACACCTCAGGGATATAGAGGCGCGAGCGCAGGGGATCGCCGCGAGTGAACTTGTTTTCCGCGGCCATCAGCAGGTGCCTGCGCACCGTGCCCCAGCTGCGCTTGCCAGCAAACCCAGGTTGCCAACGGGTCAGTTCCGCCTGTTCCCACAGGTAGTGCAGGAGCCCTCGCAGCGAGAGCTTGGTGCCATGGCTGGCCACGCTGTCGCTGTCCCCACCACTGGGTGGCATGGCCGAGCGCCCCGCGATCTTCAGCATTGAGAAGTCGAGCTCCAGGGTGGTTTCGCCAGTGGCCGGGTCTTCGGTGATGGCCGAGCCCAGCACCTGGCCCAGGCCCGAAGACTCTGCCGGAGGCTCGAAAGACGGGCAATCGGGCGCGTGCTGGCTGCCAGTGTTGGGCATGCGCTTGACGATGTAGCCCTCGCCCAGCCGCGCCACATACATCTCGACCCCGTCGACCCGGCACAGGCAGCGCGGGCGCCGGTGGTCCGCATGGGCCGCCGCGATCGCATCTGCAAATTCCGCCGCATCGAACGCCACCGTCCGGTTGCCGATCCGGTACAGCCCGTGGCCCCAGTTGGGGCCTGCCTCGGTCGCTGGGGTCAACACGCTGCCTCTACCGCGTGGGCGCCGCCCGCTCGCGGCTGCGCTGCACTTCGGGCGTGGGCGTGATCAAGGGCCGCTGCGAGGGCGCGGCCTGGTCATAGACCTTGACCTTGAAGGATTGGCCCTCGCGGGTGCGATGGGCCAGCTTCTCGGTGGCGGCGGCCATGATGGCTTCGCGCTGGGCGATGGGCACCCGCTTGGCCACGAGAACGGCCTCGATGGCCACCAGCACTGCCTTGCGGCCCCCGCTGCCACGGGCCGAGGACTTGTCTGAAGCGGGGAGGGCGGTGTCGGTGCCTGAGCGTTCGGGTTCGATGCGATTGACCTGGCGTGACTCACGTTCCTTCTTCAAGACTTCGAGGTCAGCCGGGTTGGGCTCGTAGCCCAGGGCCTTGACGCCGCGCACCGACGCCTCCAGCCAGACCAGGCGGCGGAAGTCCTCGTTGCCCGAGACCCGCAGCGCATTCCAATTGCGCGCCTGGGCCACGTCCACCATGGACCGCGCCACCGAAGGGCTGTTGGTGTCGGTGGCCAGCCGGTAGGTCGATTCGGTGAAGGCCACCCGCGAGCTGTCGCCCCGGAAACGGTATTCGGTACGCCCCACGGTCAGGTCGCCCACCGTCACCGGTGCCCGCTTGATCAGGTAGCGCTCGACCAGGGCCGCTTCCAGCCTCGCCACCAGGGCTTCGCGCTCGGCCTGGGCATCGAGGCGTGCCACCGCCAAGCTGGGTTCCGACACAGGTGAAACTGGGCCCTCGGTGGCACGCGTCGATGGCATGGACGTCCGTGGCGGCTCTGTCTGCTTGTCCGGTGGCGCGACCGGCGTTGGAACCGGTCCGGGTTGCGGATCGCGGTGCCAGCCGGTCGGGTCCTTGAGCACGGTGGTCCGGTGGCCCTGGGCGTCGATGGACACGAACTTGTTGCTGCCCAGTTGCTCGGCCTTGAGCAGGATGTCCGAAAGCTTGTGGCTGCGGTAGGTGACCTCGGCCAGCGGGTCGCGCATTTCATAGCGCTCGCCGGGTTCGTCGCCCAAGGTCTGGTACAGCGCCCGGGCCACCGCCACGCGGTCCACCGGTTCCACCGTCCCGCCTGGCCCGGTGGGCAGGGCGCTGTGGCCCTTGGGGCCGGCAGGTTTGCGTGCAGGTCCATCGTCGTTGTCCATGGGGTCCTCGCGATCTGGGTGCTGGGGCGTTCAGGAGCCGGCGACTTCCACGTTGGAAGTCACGGCGTGTTCGGGCATGGCCACCGCCGAGCTGTCCATGGCGATGGGCAGGGCTCGGTAGACCTCGACCTCAACGCGGCGGTTCAGCCCGCGTCCGGTGGCGCTGCCGTTGTCAGCGGCGTGGTCACCCACAGGTTGGTAGGTGGCCCGGATGTGCGCCGGGTTGACGCCGGCCGCCACCAGGTAGTCGCGCACCGCCAGCGCGCGCTGCCGGGCGATGCGGCCTTCTGCCGGCGAATCCGTGGCGCCATCGGTGCGGCCTCGCAGCAGCACCAGCGGCGCTGCGTGGGCTGCCGCGATCAAGGCGCTGGCGGTGTCGGCGGGCAGATCGACCTTGGTGCTGGCGAAGCCGAAACGCACGCTGTAGACGGCATTGGCCGGTTGGGCCGACGCCGCCACTGTTTGCCGCACCGACGCGGCGCTCTGGCGTTGCAACCACTGCTCCGTGTTCGCCACCACGGTCTCGGCGCGCCGGTCCGATTCGCGGGCCAGGATGCGCGTGTTCTGCAGGTCGGCCTTGCAGCCTTGCAGCTCCACGGCCATGGCGGTGTTGGCGGGCCGCTTGCGAGATTCATCGACCCTGGGGGGCTTGGGTGGCGAGCCGCAGGAACCCAGGATCAACAGCCAGGGCAGCCAGGGGAGGACAGCACGCATGATGGCGCTCCTTCGCGTGTTCAGGCCGGCGTGGCCGGCGAATCCAGACGTTCCACATCGAGACCGGCCGCCACCTGGATGACGCCGTCCTCGTCTACGGCCGGCTCGACCGTTCCACCGGCGGGATCGGTCGCTTCAGTCGCTGCGGTCGGCGCAGCCGGTTCCCGGAAGACGTCCAGCAACAGGTCGGCGGCCGCCTCGGGCGACAAGGTTTTGGGGTCGGGCAGGCTTTGCCAGTCCGGCAGCATGGCGGCCACGTCGATGGACTGGCCGGGTGGCAGATCCTCGGGTTCCTCGCGCCAGCGCTGCTGCACTCTGGCCACATGCAGGGCCATGTTCATCGGCGGGACCCTCGGCGGTGCTTGCAGGCGTGCTTTGAACACCGCTTCCTGGTGGTAGCGGATCTTTTGGCCCAGGATGGGCTTGCAGTTCTCGGCGATGACCACCAGGCGTTCGCTGCCCAGCTCCTTGAACTCCTGCGGCAGCAACAGGGCGCGGCGCTGCTCACTCTCGTTGCGGCTGACCGAGCTGTGACCGTGCTGGCTGTAGGAATGGCTGCGCCCGCGCGAGGTGGCCCGCTCCGTGAAATGCCCCAGCATGGCGCTGTACTCGTCGGCGTCGCGCTGCTCGCGCGGCGCATAGAGGATCTGCAGCCCGTGGTTGGTCGCAAACGTCCGGGCCTCCTTGTCGCCATAGACCGCGTCCAGCTGCGACATGGCTTGCACCACCGTGAGCAGGCGCAGGTTGTAGCCAGCCAGGAAGGCCGCAGCCGACGAGATCACGCCCACCCTTCCCATGGCCGTGAACTCGTCATGTACCAGCAGGCATTGCAGCTTCAAGGAGGTGTCCTGTTCCGGCAGCCACTGGGTGTTGAGGCTGACCAGCTGCGAGAAGAACAGGTTCAGCAGCGGCCGGGCGCTGGCCAGGCGGTTCGGCGGGATGCGCACATAGATGGAGATGCGGTGCCGGCGCAGGTTTTCCAGCTTGAAGTCGTCCGCGCTGGTGGCCGCGTCCACGATGGCATCCGCAAAGATCGTCAGCGGCGCATTGAAGGTCGCGACGATGCTGGACAGGGTGTTCTCGGAGTTGGACAGCAGTCGCTGCAGCGCGTCCACGCACTCGTCCGACAGCGGCTCGTCCTGTTCCCGGCGCTCGCGGATCAAGGCGCCCAGGTGCTCCTTGAGCGTGCGGCCCTGGCCCGAGGACTGGCGCAGCAACTCGCCGATGCTGCGTGGCAGGGTGGGGGTTTCCAGCAGCACCAGGCCCAGGCCCAGGAACAGGTTGCGGGCCTGGTCGTTGAAGAAGGCTTCCGACGAGGTGCCCGAGCCATCGTTGGGAAAGAAGACCTGGCCAATGGCCAGCAGATCGCCGACCCGGTGCAGCGGGCTGGTGCGCACGGTGGTGAGCGGGTTCCAGCGGTGGCTGCGCGCCTGTTCATCGAAGGGCGAAAACGCATAGACCGCCTGGCCGTGGCGAGCCCGGTAGCCGGCCGTGATCTCGAAGTTCTCGCCCTTGATGTCCAGCACCACCGCCGAGTCGGGCCAGTTCAGCAGGTTGGGGATGACCACGCCCACGCCCTTGCCGCTGCGGGTCGGGGCCGAGAGCATCACGGAGAGCTGGCCGGGCAGCGCCAGAAAGCGGCCCCGGTAGCGCCCGATCAGGATGCTGGGGCCCGGGTCTTGACCGGAGCGAGGCAGCAGGCCGGCGCGGCTGATCTCGGCCCGGCTGGCGAAGCGCGCGTCGCCGTGCAGCGGGCGGCGGGGACGGGCCGCGACGAAAACGGCGCCAGGCAGCGCGACCAGCAGGCCCCCGAACGACACGGCCAGCGAGGTCTGCAGCTTGTCGCGCAGACGGTCGTCATCGGCGTACAGGGCCCAGTAGTCCAGGGTGCTGGTGAGCCCGGCCTGGCGTGGGTCGGCCTTGTTCAGCAGCAGGAACAGGGCTGCAGAGAGGTACAGCGCGGCCAATGCCAACCCCATCAGCAGCAGGCCACCGAACAGACCGGCCGCCAGCTTGCGTCGCCGGGACCAGGTGGACAGCGGCAAGGCGGCCACGGTGCTCATGGGCCAGCCTCCACAGGCTTGGTGCCCCGCAAGGCCCCCAGGCGCCGCTGGCGGGGCTCGTAGTAGATCTCGGAGATGAAGCGCCCGCGCTCGTCGCGGTCGAACTGAATCACTACGTCGACCACCACGCCCAGCAGGTACTTGATCTCGTCCATGCGCAGGCCGCCGCCGGCCCCGCTCTCGCGGATCATCAGCGACATCTGTTCGAACGCCAGGGCGCAGCTGCCGGCGTGCACGCTGGTGATGCTGCCGGGGTGGCCCGAGGCGGCCAGGCGCACGAAGTAGAAGCACTCGTCGCCGCGCACCTCGGCCAGGAAGATGCGGTCGGGCCGCATGCGCAGACAGGCCTCCAGCAGCGACTTGGCCGTCACCCTGGCCGTGCCCTGGGCGTCCTTGCTGTAGAACAGGTGCACGACATTGGGGTGGTTGGGCAGGGTCAGCTCGGCCGTGTCCTGGATGGTGATCAGCCGCTCGTGCAGCGGCACCTCCTCGACCAGGCCCTTCATGAAGGTGGTCTTGCCCGAGCCGGTCTTGCCACTGACCACGATGGTCTGGTGCTGCTGCACCGCCAGCTTCAGAAACTCCGCGTAGCGGCCTGCCCGCTTGAGCTCGACCAGCTCATGCTCGAATTGCTGAACCGCTCCTGCGCCCGTCCCTGCACCAGCGCCCGCTGCGGGTGACAGCCTGGCCGTGCGCTCGAACAGCCCGTCGCGCTCGAAGTCGTCCAGGCGCTTGACCAACTGAGAGGGCTTGCGCACGGTGATGGACACGGTGCCGCGCGGCACGGCCGGCGGGATCACGAACTGGATGCGCTCGCCCGAGGGCAGGGTGGCTGAGAGCAGCGGCCGCTCCTGGTTGATCTGCTGATCGCTAAAAGTCGCCACCGCCGTGGCCAGCGAGATGCAGCGCTCCTGGCTCAGCTCGGGTGCGGCCAGGAACTGCCAGCCGTCTGCGGTCTCGACCAGCAGCTCGCCAGGCTTGTTGACGCAGACTTCCAGCACGCCTGGTGCATCCAGCTGCTCGCGCAGTGGCCGCAGGAACTCGACGACCGAGGTCGCATCGCCGCACCAGTCGCGCGGGTGCAGGTCCAGACCGAGTTGGGCGGCATTCATGGCGGCGTGCCTGGCGAGGTCAGCGGACTCAACGGGGGGAGGGTGCCAGCTCGTACACGGACGAGAAATCCACGTCGCGGGCAACGTAGATCCCGACGATGCCACCCTGGTTCTGGTAGATCAGCGGCGGGATGTTGATGGTGCTGTCCAGCACCTTCTCGGCCAGCTTGCTGGTGTTGGCCGTGGTCGCCGGCAGCACCACGGTGTTGGCATTGCTGTCGTTGGCCTGGTTCTGGATGATGAGCTTGACCGAGTCGTCGATCAGCGACAGCAGCATGGCCGCGCCAATGCGTTCACCCCAGCGGTTGTCGACATAGCCGTCCACGCCGGACTCGCCCAAGGGGCCGGTGCCGGGCGAGTCGATGTCCACGGTCACACCCTGCGGTGTGCGGATGCGGGTCCACAGCACCGGGATACGCACCGTGCCCGGCCGCACCGAGGCGATGCGGTACTCGCCGTCCATGTGCGAGCCGCGTTCGATCAGCAGCACCCGGCCATCGTCGCTGTAGACATTGCGCTGCACCTGGCAGCCCACGAAGCCCGAGTTGGCGCTGACCACCTTGGTCTTGAGCGCACAGGTGAAGGCCGTGCCCTTGGGCAGGGTCAGGCTGCGGTTGCCCAGCAGCGTGGCCGCCACGCGCGGTGTGGCCGAGCCTTGCAACTGGCCACCGAACAGGCCGGCTGTTGCGGCCGTGGCGGCCTGTGCGGCCACCGGCAGCGCGCCGGCACCCGGCAGACCCAGGCCGCCATGGCCCAGGGGACCGGCGGCCGGCGCCACATTGCCCTGGCCAGTGGCCAGCGCCGTGCTTTGGATGAGCGTGTCCAGCAGGCCTTGCAACTGGCGCTGGTAGTCCTGCAGGTTGCGGTTGGTGGCGGCCATCGGGTCCAGGTCGGTGTCCTGGCCGGAGCCCACGGCCGTGGCCTCCGTATGCCGGTCGCGCAAGCTGGCAGGTGACTGGCCTGCACCGGGTCGCGCCGACACCAGCAGGATGGGCGCGTCTTCTGGCGATACACGCCTGGCCGCGGTTGTGCTGCTGCCGGGCGCCCCGGGGCCGGTGCGGCGCACACCGATGGGTTCGGCCAGTTCCTCGGCGGTCGGCACCAGGGCCGGGATGCGGGGTGCGGTGGTGGCGGCTTGGCTACCGCCGGCGCCTGGGCTGGCCGGCGTGGCCGTCGCGATGACGTTGAGCGCCGGCAGCTCCAGCTTGCGGGGCTCGGCCGCCGCAGCGGTGGGGCGGTCGCTCACGCGCTTGGCCTGAGCATCCTCGGCCTTCTTGCCGCTGGCCGTGAAGCGCTGGATCGAGAAGGCCAGGACGGCCACCACCGAGACCAGGAACAGGCCCACGGCCAGCAGGCCCTTGCGGGACATGGCCATGCGCGGCCGCGCGGCGACGTTTGGGATGCCCGCCTCGCCGGGCAGCGGGCTGATGGTGTCGCCATCGGGCGGGGCCTCCGGCACCAGGCTGGGGTCGAGACGGTCATTCATGAGCTTTGTCCCCCATGGCTTCGAGTCGGCGCGCGCTGTGGGCGTCGGCCTTGAACACGCGCTGCACGCCAGACACCGTGGTGCCACCGCTGGGCGGTACGCCGTCCAGGTCGAAGGCCTCGTTCCACACCCCCACCACGGCAGCGCCGGCCCGCAGCATCAGGCGCCGGCTGACACGGTCAACCACCAGCAGGTCGTCTTCCATGCGGCTGTTGACCAGGGTCTCGCTGCCGTCGCCCAGCACATGGAACACCGCCGGCACCTCGCGGTTGCCGGGGAATCGCAGGTAGGTGAAGCGGCCGTCGTCAAACACCAGCGTGGGCACGATGTCGGCCGAGCCCTGGCCCTCGGCCAGCGAGTAGGCCGAGTTCAGGACCTGGGGTTTGGCTTGCAGGCGCTCGCCGATCAGCTCCTGGGGCGTGGGCTGGGGCGGCAAGGTCGGCAGGGCGGCCACCGGGGGTGGGGGTTGTATGGCCATGGGGGGCGGCGCCAAGGTGCGGAGCTTGGGCGCGCGCACGCTCAGCCGGTAGACCGGCGGCTTGGGGTCCTGGTCGGCCAGCACCTGGAACCGGAAGGCATGCGTGCGCCGGTCGGTCACCACCGCCAGGTTGTTGGGCGCGCTGGCGCCGCTCTTGGCCTTGACGAACACGGTGCGGCCACCCGGTTGGGCCACGATGCACCATGCCGACTCGGGCTTGCTGCAGTCGCCGCCCAGGCCGGCGGCGACCTCGGTGATGGCTTCGTCGGGGTCCAGCACCACCAGGGTCACGACACCACGCTTGATGGGCACGCTCACCACCGCCCTGGGGTCGTAGACCACCTCGCGCAGCCGGGGATCGGCCGAGGCGGTGTCATTCGCCGCAATGGCCTGCCAGGGGGCCAGCAGTGTGGAAGCGAACAACGCCATGCTCAGCAAGGGCAGGGTCTTCATGGTTTGGCTCCCGGTGGGGCGGCACCGATCTCGGGATCGGACCGGTAGGCGGTGACGACGAAGCCGAAGGGGTTCTCCAGCCGGTCGCGTTCCTTGGCCAGTGCGGTGGGCTGGTACTGGTAGACGATGCTGGCCACGTGGCGGCTGCTGACATCGGGCAGGTTGCGGTCGGTGAGGTGCACCAGCTTGTCGTAGGTGACGGTGGCTTCACCCTTGTTGCCGCTGCGGCCCGAGGCGCCCAGGCGCACGCCGACGATCTGGATGCGCCAGTCCTCGCTGGCGGCCACCTTCTTCTGCAGCGCGGCGTCTCCTTCGAACTGCCGGTTGTAGTCCGCAAAGACGGCCGGCACCGCCATGCGGGCGACCTGGTCGAAGTCGCGTTGCAGGTACATCCAGCTGTAGCCCTCGCGGGCCCGCACGAAGCTTGCCAGGTTGTGCTTGTCCAGCGCTTCCATGGCGGGCACGGTCTCGGTGCTCAGGCGCTGCTGAACGGTGGTCTCGCCGGTGACCCGATCCACCACGATGGGCACCGCGACGACCCGGCGCAGCGGGCCTTGCACGAACACGGCCGCCACGCCCACCAGAGCAGCGAACAGGCTGGCCGCCGCCATGCGCCAGGCGCGGCGCTCGGAGCGCTCCAGCATCAGCGCGCGGTCGACCTCCCAGGCCCGGTTGGCCGCAAGCAGCGGCTCGTCCGCGGCCTGCGCCTGCTGGGGTTCTGCGGCCTCACGGTGGCGGTTCGGCAATGCAGCGGCGCTGCCAGGCATCAGCACGGCATTCATGGGGAGGCCTTCTGTCAGGGGAGGTAGTCGGCGATGCGGCCAGCGCGGCCCAGCATCTCGTACTGGCGCTCACGTTCGCGCGAGCGGGCGATGCGTTCTTCGCTGTCGGCCATGCCTTGCAGCATCTGAACTTGCGATACCTCGTGGGCGAGCAAGGCGTTTTCAGCGCCGATGCGGGCCTGGATCTCCTGCACCGCCTTCTGGTCGGTGGTGGCGTTGATCTGGCCCATCAGCGAGTTGATCTGGTTGAGTCGGCCTGAGGCGGACTTCATGGCGTCCTGGAGCAGGCCCTTCTGCTGGTAGGGCTGGGCCAGGGTGGCCTGGCAGTCGGTGCGGGCGGCACCGGCACGGTCCAGGCAGTTGTAGACCATGCCGGCATCGCGCAAGGCCTTGGCCGTGCCGTTGAGGCCGCTGTAGCCGCCACTGTTGACGGCATTGAGGTAGGTGTAGGCCTCGGGCGGCACGTAGTTGCGCAGCAGCGGGTTGTTGAAGACATTGCCCAGATTGCGGATGCCGTTGATGCTGTTGAGCTGGGTCTGCAACTGGGTGATCTGCTGCACCTGGTTCTTGATGGCGGTGACGTCATCCATGACCTGCTGGATGGTCTGCACCAGGTTCGCGGCGTCGATGACGGGAATGCCCTGGGCCTGGGTCTGGGCGGCGCCCATGGTGGCGAGCAGGGCGGCGATCAGCTTGAGTCGGGTGAGCATGCGAAGGCTCCTTGTGGGTGGAACAACGCTAGGTGCGGCCCCTCAGGGCCGCGAGCTTGTAGGCCGCCGTGCGGGCGGCACCGTATCCCTGGCGGACCATGGCCCCGGCGCTGGCGGCGAAACGTCCGCCAGCGGCTGCCATGCTGCTGGTGGCGCGGCCGGCCGCGTAGGGCAGGCCTGCACCCGAACGGATGACGCCACCGGCGGCGGTGGGGCCACCTGAACCGGCGGACGAGGCCGAGCGGAGGCCGCTGACCATCATGGCGTTCTGGACCATCTGGATGCCTTGCTGGATGGCGGCACCGCCGGTCAAGGCAGAGGCTAGGCTGGGTGCTTGGAAACAGATGATGGCCATGAGGATCATGACGACGCAGTACTTGAGACTCTCACCAACCACATTGAAGGTTGGGCCCATAAAGCCGCCGTTGTCCTGTACGACCCGAACCATTGCCTGTCCCATGTAGACGCTCAAGCCCAGTGCGAAGAAGGCAAACCAGGTCAGCACCACCGCGTTCAGAACCATAGACAGCCAGCTGTCAAAGAAGCGAGCAGTGGGACGCCAGGCGAGACACAACACAAAGATGGGGCCCACAGCGATCACAAACGTCAGGAACAGCTTTGCCAGCGTCACCACGAAGAGTGCGATGCAGAGAAATACGACGTTTCCGATAGAGCAGACGACGGCAGCGAATAGCAAATCCAGGCGCATGATTCCGGCGTCCTTCAACAGGTCCAGGACCAGTTGGCTTGCCTTGTCGTTGAAAGCGTCCAGCAGGGCATAGGGTGACGACAGAGTCATTGGGTCCGCAGCGGCCGGCATGAATGACGTCGCGACACCGGTTGCGAGGGCGTTTGCTGTGTCTGCGACGGTGCTGATGTAGAAGCCAGACTGAAGTGCGAGCGCCAGAACCAGACCGATCTTGAACACCTTCCACATGAAGGTCGGAAGCGTTTCGGACACTTCGTTTCGCAAAATGGCCCAGCCATACAGGGACCCGCAGATCGTCATCGCCGTCAACGCAATCGGAGCGATGCCAGCCATCAGCGTTGAGACGACGCCAATGACATAGCTGCTCAGAATGGCGTTGAATTGAGATCCGACCCAGGTGAACATATGGCGTCCTTCGAATTACTGAACTGCCCCCATCGGCAGACCCTTGGTACTCACGCACTTGCTTGATAGGTCCGGGTATTGGCACTGCAACCATTGCGCACCTGACCTCACGATCCAGAGGCGCGATCGCTTCTCGGTGCCGTAGGTGGACGCGCGGCAAGTACTTGGTCGCGCGTAGATCTCCGTGCACTCTTGGAGTCCCTCAGAGGTTTCGACCATCAACCATCCGCCGCCTGCACAGCCAGGTTGAGAAGCAGGGCACGGCTTTGCCAAGGTCGCTGCAGGCAACGGTGGGGTATCGACCTTCTTTGACCCATCCTGCATCACCTTGACAGCCTCGTTGCCCTTGACGAACTGGGCCTGGGACGCGGTCGCGGCGAGGATCAGCGCGGAACTCACTATGAGGGGTAGGACGAACTTCATGCGGCTCTCCTTGAGGTTCTGGATTTGCGATCCTGAACCTCTTGCAGGAGAACGGGAAGCCATTGAAACGGATCGTCACCATGCCGTTCGCGCACGCTGTCCAGCAGCGCGACGTTGTCGGTGGTGGCGGAAAGCACGGTCACGAAGTCTTCCAGGCCGGCCAGGTCCAGCTCGCAGATGGCGCTGGCATGGCCCTGCTTGACCAGGAACTTGCGCCCGCCCTGGGCGCCCAGGCTGCGCACGATCTCGAACTCTGCCTGGCTGAGGCCGAAGCCCTCGGTGTATTCCTCGGCCACCGCTTCCGGGTTGGCCAGGAAAATCTTGGTCACGCTCTGCTCCACCATGGTCCGGCCGATGGGGTGGCGCAGTACGTCGGACGGGCTCTGGGTGTCGAAGATGCCCAGACCGTTCTGCTTGCGGATGGTCTTCTGCTTCTGCTTGGCGAAGTCGCTGAAGATCTCGTGGTCCAGTGCCTTCCAGAACTCGGAGATCACGTAGATCAGCCGCTCGCCATTGACCAGTTCCTCCATCAGCTGCAGCAGCACCAGCATCACCGGTGTGCGCACCTCGGGCAGGTCCAGGAACTCGGTAGTGTCGAAGGCGATGACGCCCGCGTCCTGCAGGTCGCCCAGCTGGTCGTCCGCCTGGTCGAACACCCAGCCCAGTGCGCCGCCTTGGCACCAGCGCCCCAGCCGCTCGTACAGGCTGTTCTCGCCCGCCTTGGGCAGGTTCTGTCGCACCGTTGAAAACCTTCTCAACCCCGCCGGCATCATCGCCACCGCCCGCACCGCTTCCGCGATCGCGCGCTCATCGGCCGGCAGCAGCGGCATGGCCGGCGTGGCCAAGCAGGTGCGCACCAGTTGCTCCCAGAATTGCAACCGGGCCGGCGTGGGCTGGCGCTGCAGCGGGTTGATGCCCGTGGGCTTGCCGGCCTCCAGTGCCAGGTAGCGCCCACCCAGGGCCCGCACCGCGATCTCGCAGCCCCGGTCCAGGTCGAACAACACCAGCCGCGGCGCCGGCTGCCACTTGCGCGTCAGCGTCAGCAGGAACATCTCCAGCGTGGTCTTGCCCACGCCGGTGGAGCCGATGATCAGGGTGTTGCCTGGCAGCTTCTTGTCGCCCGAGTCCTCGCCCTCCGGGCTGCTGTGCAGGTTCAGGTAATAGGGCTGGCCCGAAGGCGTGCGCAGCAGAGCCAGGGCTTCGCCCCAGGGGTTGCCTTCGCGCTTGCCGCGCGCGAAATTGTGGCCCGAGGCCAGCGCCGCATAGGCCCGTGACGAGAGCTTGGCATCGCGGGGCCGCCATTGCCAGTTGCCCGGCATCTGCGCAAACCAGGCGGCATCGGCCACCAGGTCCACCGGAGACATCTGCAGGCTCGAGGCCTCGCCCACCGCACCGATGGCCTGGGCCGCTCGGCGACCTGCGTCGGCCACATCATCACCGAACACCACCAGGCTGTAGTGGTACTCGCCCATGCAGAACTGCCCGTCGCCCAGCTCGTTCAGCGCCAGGTCCATGTCGGCGATCTGGCTCTCGACCACGTCGTCGCTGGCGATCAACTGGTCGCGCTGCAATTGCAGCGCCCGCATCGCCTCGCGCCTTGGCAGGATGGCAAAGCTCTGGGTCTCGATGAACTCGCTGGCCTCGTAGAGCAGGGCGTTGAGGATGCCCGGCTCGACCGCGTCGGCGTACTCCTTGATGTCCACCAGCGCAGCGTAGCGACGGGAGTCGCCCTGGCGCAGCTCCAGCTTGTCGCCGCCGAAGGACAGGCGTGTGGTGGGCAGGGTGCGGTACAGCGGCCCGGCCGCCAGCGGAACAGGGCGCCAACTGCCGTTGACCAGGTAGCCCAGGAACTCGGCCAGCTCCGAATACGCCCGCCCGCCCTGCTGACGACTGCCCAGCAGCTGTGGCCCGAAGCCCCGCAGCACACGGCTCACCAGGGCGCTGCGCTCTGCCATCACCCGCAGGGCATCGGCCTGGGCCTCGGCAATGCTGGCCCGCGTGCGCTGGGTGGACTGCAAGGCCCGGCTGAGCCGCGAGGCGTTCGGCCGATAGACCAGGCTCAGGTAGAGCTCGTTGCTCATCATGCGGCGCTGACCCAGCTGGGCTTGGTAGGCAATCGACAGGTCGCGTGCAAAGCCCGGAGCAGCAGGATGCTGCAGCGCATCGCTGACCACCCGGTGCACCCGGTGCGTCCAGACTGCCCACTGGCCGCCGGCCAGGTTGCGCAGCAGGCTGCACAGCGCCTCGTGGCGCTCGGCGATCAAGTGTTCATCGCTGCACTCGAAGGGCACGCCTTCCAGCCGCCAGACGCGCAGGAAGTCGCCACCCCGGGTGATCGCATCGTGCGGGCTCAGCAGGGACGAGAACGGCACGAAGCGGGCCAGCGGGTTCTCGGCCAGGGCCTGGGTCCAGTGGCGCGGACGCTCGCCGCCCAGGGCCGCACCCCGGCTGGCGCCGTTGGACTGGCCCTTCGCTGCCGCATGGGGCCTAGACATGCCAAGCATCGTGGGCTCCCCGGTAGAGGGTGGGCGCATAGCTGCGCGCATGCCAGAAGCGGTGGTTGCGGTCATGCAGGCGCAGCTTCATCGCGACGAACATCTGCCTGAAGCGCTGGTCGTCGAGATGGGTGACGTAGCGCATCCAGACCAGGGCTGGCAGCCAGGCCAGCAGCACGGCGGGTGCCAGCCACCAGCTGACCAGGGTTCCACCCCAGAGGATCAGCAGCATGCCGCTGCCGAACAGCACGACCAGGGGCACCAGGGGGATGCCCAGTTTCATGGCCGGGCGGGTGGCACCCTTGTAGATGGCTTCGGCCTGCATGGCAGCTCCCGGCCTGGCTTCAGTTGACGATGAAGGCGGCCATGGCCGAGGCACCACCGACCAGGGTGCCGCCGATCAGCACATTGGCCACGTCGGCCAGGCGGGCGCCCTGGAAGATCATCTTGAATCCGGCCCAGATGATGGCGATGGTCACCACCGCCACCGAGACCGTCACCAGGATGGTGTTGATGTTGGTGACTGTGGTGTTGACCTTGTCGAAACCCTGGGCCCGCACCAGCGCAGGCAGGGCGAAGAACAACAACGCGGCGGCGGCGCAGACCAGATGGTGGCCAAGGTGAAGATTCTGGAACGATGGCTTCATGATGCCTCCTTGGGGGTGGGGACAGCGGTGGGGACCATGGTGGGGACAGGCAGGGGAGAGGACAGGGAGGTTCGGGCAGCCAGCGCCACGCGGCGCACATAGCCGTGCTCGAAGCCGGTGACGAAGTTGCCGCTGTAGTAGCAGGACAGGGCGCGGCGCAAGCCGCGCTGGGCACTGACCGCGTCGCTGGCTTCGCGCTGCAGTGCGCGTTTCTTGCACTCGCCGAGGATGGTTTGCATGGCACCCAGGTTGGCGCAGGGCTCGAAGGCCTGGTCCAGCGTCAGCCCCAGCCGGGGCAGGTTGCGCACATTGATCTGTGCCAGCCCGACGCTGAAGTTCCAGCCTTCGGCCTGCAGCACCCTAGCGGTGGCCAGGGCCTCTGACGCGTTGCGTGGCTGGCGCAGCAGGGCACCGCCCACCACGCCGATGGCATGCGGGTTGTGGCCACTCTCGACTGCCACCAGGGCGTTCGCCGTGCCGGCATGCACCTGCGGTGCACAAGCCAGGGCCAGGGAGATGAAGACGGCGTTGTCCATCGCAGCCTCAGGGCAGGCTCGGGTCCACCGGGGGTGGCTGCAGCGAGAACCAGACCGCGTAGTCCTGGTCGAAACGCGTGTTGTAGCTGGCCATGGCGGCCTTGGCCGTAGGCGTGAACTCGGTGACGGTGTCGCCGCCCATGCTCCACCAGGTGCGAGCCCACAGGCTGCCGGCGATGTTGACTGAGACCGCGCCGCTGTAGTCGCAGGTGGCGGTCACGGCATTGATGCCATCGGGCGCACGGGTGTACTGCGGCGGGCAGTTGTCGGGGACGCTGGCCCACTGGTTGCCGGCGGTGTTGCCCGCACCGGACATGGCGCAGATGGGGAAGGGCCGACCCAAGGCCAGGTCGCGCAGCACCCGACGGATTGGCGGCACGCACTTGGGAATCGCCCCCCAGTTGGGGGCAGCAAAGCACAGCAGCACGACGCAGCCGTCGACCGCCAGCGCCGGGCCTGCAGTGAGGGCCAAGCCGGTCGCCAGGGCCAGCAACAAACGCTGACGCCACGTTGAGGCGGGGCGGCTTGTCCGCTTGCAACTCCGCTTGGCACTGTCAGTTGCCCGGTCTAGGATGGCTGCACGGTCCATGGCGTGACCTCGTTGGCTAGGGTGTTCCGGAGGAGGGATCCCGGGGCGCTCGCGGGGAACGCCTGGAGCCCACTCTAGGTCTCATAGCCACAGGCCCGAATGCTGGATTTGGGCTGATTTCTTGCAGAACGAGAGAGGTCGACCACGATGCGCAAGTCCTTGGCGTCCATCGGCCCAGGGGTGCACCCGCACCAGCTGGAAGTGCAGGAGTTCTCCAGCTACGCCCTCGTCATCGATGCGCGTGCCCCGGCTGCGTACGACGAGGATCATTTGCCCCATGCCGTGAACCTGCCGGCGTGCCTGGCGGGTCTGGCCCACACCCGTGCGGATCTGGACGAAGGCATGCGCGTGACCGCGCTCAGAGCGAGTGACGGCGAACCTGCTTTGCCCTATGCACTTGCAGCGCACCTGCGCAGTGTCGAGCCGGGTTCACCTGTGCTGGTGTATTGCGACCGGGGCGGACTGGATGCCGTCGTCTGGGCCGCACCGCTGAAGCAGCTGGGCTACCAGGTCGATGTGCTGCCCGGCGGCTGGCCCAACTACCAGCGCTGGGTGGTGGCCGGTCTGGAGGTGCTGGCCCGCAGCCATGTGTTCACGCGTTTGCAGGCGCCGCCCGTGAGTGGCGCGGTGAGGGTGCTGGCGGCCTTGCAGGAACAGGGCCATCAGGTGTTGGATCTGGTCGCATTGGCAGGGCAGCGAACGGTGCGTGGCCTGTGCATGCCGGGCGAGGCCACACCCAGCCAGTCGGCCTTCGAGTCCGCCCTGCTGGCCGCGATGCGCGAGCTCGATCCTGGGCGCATGGTCTGGGTCCGAGACTGGGCCGCTCCTGTTGCCGGCTTGAGCCTGCCGCCCGCTTTGCGCGACGCGCTGGCCTGCGCGATCACGATGTGCCTGGAGGTGCCATGTGAGGCGCGCGCCAGTGCCTGGCGAGAAAGCCTGCTGCTGCAGGACGCCTCGATGGCCAGCCTGCTGGACGCGTTTGCAGCGCTGGACGGGGCGCCCCCCAAGGCCTTGCTCTCACGCTGCCGCAACATGGTCGGTCAGGGACAAGCCACCGAGGCCTTGGCCTTGTTGATCGAGGAATACATAGACCCACGCCATGCGCGCCTGAGTGGGCAGGCCTGTGCCCATGTGATCCGCTTGAATTCACTGGCCCCGACCGAGGTGTCGGCCTTCGTGAGGCAGTGGTTGGCCGGTTGATCTCGCTCGCGAGGGCCCGGGTGGCTGGCCAAAGATCAGATCAGACCGTAGAGCTTGGCGCGCCGAACGGCCTCACGCCGATTCACCGCGTCCAGCTTGATGTTGAGTCGCTGGAAGCGGCAGTCGATGGTCTTGGCTTCGGTGCCCAGCGCTTTGGCGATGACCTTGCTGCTGTGCCCCAGGTCTTCGTGGCGCAGCAGTTCCAGATCGTCCGCGTTGATGTGGGCCCTGGCCACCAGTTCCACCTTGATGCGGCGGTGCCACCAGTCCTGCAGCTCCATGGCCAGCCCGCGCGCCAAGGCCTTGATCAGTCCGTAGGCCGGGTCCTCGAAGTAGCCCTCGCTGGCCGAGCCCAGGCACAGCACGCCCACACGCGACTGACCCGCTGGTGAAGGCGTGGGCACGATGACCGCCGACCGGAAGCCGTACTCGGCGGCGGCGTGTGCTACCAGGCGCTGACGTGGGCTGAGCGTGGGCAATTCGCTGGCGCGGATAGGCTCACAGCAGTGCAGCGCGTAGTGCAGCCAGGGGTCATCAGCGCACCAACCATTGCGGGCGTACTCCGCCGCCCAGCGTGGATCGCAAGCCAGCAGGCTGCGGTAGGAAGCGTAGGTCGCATCGTCGCGCACGAAGCTGGTGTAAACCGCCGCGTCAGCGCCCAGTCGGGCCGTGGCCTGCTTCAGGTGAGTGATGGCCTCGGCCTCGTGATGGGCCAACCCAATCTGGGCCACCGCCTCGCAGACCTGCACCGTGCACTCGGCACAGCGTGCGCGCAGACCCAGGCCCAGGCACGGGCTGTAGGGCTCAGAGGCGCCGGGGCAGGTGTGCGTTGCCATGGCGGCGCAGACGCAGGTAGACCAGGGGGTGGTCGAAGCGCACCGGGTCGGCCTCGCACCAGGACAGGAAGGCTTCCAGTTCCTCGAAGAGCATGGCCTGCACCAGGTGGGCGTCCAGAGGTCGGCGCTGGGTCCGTTCGACATAGAAGCCTGCGGGTGTGACCTGCAGGCTGAAGCTCAGCGCGCCGTCCTCGCTGCTCAGTAGCAAGGGCCCGTTGGGATCCGGGTTGGTGCTGGGCGCCTGCTTCGCCAACTTGAGCGTGGCGGCACGTTGGCGGCGCAGGTGCAGGGCGGTGGCCTTGGGGCTCAACGGCCGGGCCAGTTCCGCGTCCGGGCCGTGGTGAACCGGCCCGTGCTGGGCAGACACCTCGGCTGGCACCGCGATCAACGCGGCGCGTGATCCTGGTTCTGGACGCATTCCGTGCTCCAACAGGTCTGTGGCGACCGGTGGACCGCTCGGGTTGGCGGCTGCGCGCCGACCTGTCACATGGGTCGCTGCTCGTCACCAAATTAAGGACATGCAGAGAAAAGTTGTCCACAGGCAGCCTGTTTCTGGTCGGTGTCCAGCGTTACCAATGATGTCTGGCGCTAGTGTCCCAAGACGTTCCGTGTCGTGCGCCTGCCGAGGCAGGCGGTATGCCGGCCGCTCTGCGGGAGGACTCCCTGCGAGCGGCCGCATCCCTGGTCGCGGCGCGCTTGAGCCGCCCCGAATTCATCGCTCGCCTCATGTGCGAACCCTAGCGCCGCGCGCGCTGACGCCAGGGCCTTTCGCGGCATAAACGGCCGCCATCCCACCTGCGGCGGGCCCCTGCCATTAATTCCACGCTGCCCTGGCGTCAGCGCTGCTCCGCGGCGCTCTGGGCCTCGCACGGCGACCGACGAATGCGGGGCAGAACACAGCTCAACAGGCAGTACCACGACCCGGGATGCAACAGCCGAATCCGGCTCCCTCGGAACTTGGAGCAGATGGGCTTTGAAGGCAGCGAACTCACGAAAGGCAGGGCCTATGACACCAGCCGGCATCCACCGGAACCGCAGGGGACAGCCGTTCTTACGAACGGTTGCCGTGTGGTGCCGCGTGCACAGGGGTTTTGAGCTGCCGTGGCCGGGGCTGCCGCCCTGAGTCGGCGTTGGAGGCAAGGCGACGAAGCATCTTCAATCACTGGAGTTCATCACCATGGAATACACGACTGAACAAGCGACCCAGCCTGTCCAAGGCTTGGTCAACGGACATCTCAATGGCTTCGCCAAGACGAACGCGGACGAGCCTCCGCGCGGGCCGGCTGCCGTGCCGGCCAGGACGATGCGGGCCATCGCGCTGGCACAGTTGCTGCCATCGCCCAAGCACAACGTGCGCCGGCACAGTGCGGCGAGCGTCGAGGAACTGGCGGCGCTGATCGCCTCCCAGGGGCTGCTGCACCCGTTGATCGTCACGTCCCAGGAGGCTGGCCGGGGCAAGTCCAAGCAGCCTCGGTTCGAGGTGGCGGCTGGCGAGCGTCGCCGGCGCGCCTTGCTGCTGTTGCAACAGCGCGGGCAGTTGCCGCAGACGCACCAGGTGGCGTGCGAACTGGTGCCGCCCGAGCGGGCTCTGGAGCTGAGTCTGGCCGAGAACAGCGGGCGCGAGGCCATGCACCCGGCCGATGAGTTCGAGGCCTTTCAGGCGCTGATCGCGCAGGGCAAGGGCATCGAGGACGTGGCGGCGCGCTTTGGGGTGTCGGTGCTGACCGTGCAGCGCCGGCTGAAGCTGTCGGCGGTGTCACCCCGGCTGCTGGCGCTGTACCGCGAGGACGGCATCAATCTGGATCAGTTGATGGCTCTGGCGCTCAGTGACGACCATGGTGCGCAGGAGCGGGCCTGGTTCGAAGCCAGTTCCTGGGACCGGGCGCCAGCCTCGCTGCGGCGCAGGCTGACTGCGGGCGAGGTCGAGGTGGCCGGCAATGCCTTGGTGCGCTTTGTGGGGGTGGAGGCCTACGAGGCAGCGGGCGGTGTGGTGCGGCGCGATCTGTTTGACGACGAGCAGGGCCGCTACCTGAACGACGCGGCGCTGTTGGAACGGTTGGCCACCGAGAAGCTGGACGGGCTGGCCGCGACGGTGCGCGAGGAAGGCTGGGCTTGGGTCGAGGCCAGGATGGAGCTGGACTCACGCGGACTGCGGCAGTTCACGCCCTGCGAGCCACAGCTGCGCAAGCCCACGGCACAGGAGAAAGCCGATCTGGCCGAGCTGGCGGCAAGGGATCAGGAACTGGAACACCAGTCACGCGCGATGGACGAAGCGCCGGAATGGGATGCCGACCAAGCCGAGTGCATAGCCGTGGAGCAGGAGGACATCGCAGCACGACGCAAGGCCATCCAGGATGCGCTCAAGTGCTGGACTGCCGAGGTGCGTGCCCATGCGGGTGTCATCGTCACCACCGCTCGCACCGGTGGCCCGGAAATCATCCGGGGCCTGCTGCGCGACACGGACCGCAAGGCCCTGGTGGCGGCGCGTGGTGCGGCCACTGAAGTCGCTGGCCCAGCGCCTGAAAAGTCGGTCGTTGCCGGTGCCGAGGTGGACAAGGAGCGAACCGAACTCAGCGACAGCCTGCTCAAGCGCCTGGGGGCGCATCGCAGCCTGGCCTTGCAGGCGATGCTGGCGCAGCAACCGCAGGTCGCGCTGGCGGCGCTGGCCATGGTCTTCCTGCAGTCGCTGTTCGACGAGGTCAGTTACCACACCCCTTTGGCCTTGCAGGTGAGGCCGCAAACGGCCAAGCACGCCCTGACGGCGGCAGCGGATGACCTGAAGGACAGCACGGCCAGGCGGGCCATGGACGCGATTCGCCTGTCCTGGGCCGGGAAACTGCCAGAGCGGCGTGCCGACTGGTGGGACTGGGTGCTGGCCTTGCCGCAAGCCGAACTCATCGAACTGCTGGCCTTTGGGGCAGCGAGCACGCTGAACGTCTTGCCGGGAACGGGCGTGATCGGCGATGCCAATGCGCTCGCAAAGGCGGTGGGTCTGGACATGGCCGACTGGTGGGAGCCCACGGCCCCGGGCTTTCTCTCGCATGTGTCCAAGGCGCAGATCGTCCAGGCGGTGCGTGAGGCCGACCCAGGGCAGGGCACGGAAGCGCTGCTGCCGCTGAAGAAGGAACAGTTGGTGGCGCAAGCCGAGATGCGGCTGGCGGGCAAGCGCTGGCTGCCAGCGCCGCTGCGTCAGCCCACGGGTTGAGTGCATTGGCCTGACGATGGCCTGCGGGCGCGGAACTCGCCCGCAGGCCCTTGATCGAAAACCACATCATGTGGCTGCTTGTTGCGCGTGCACCGCCGCCGGATCTGCCGTATTGGCCGGGCCGGGGCTGGCTTGCCGTGCTCGATGCGTTGCTGTGGCCGCTGGCTTGGGTGGCTCTGCTTCGTGTGGTGCCTGCGCCGTTGGGCGTTGTGGGGCCTCTCGCTATGGCGGTGTCCGTGCTGTGTGCTGTGGGACGGCTGCACCGCGCCGTCTGGCGCAATCACCACTACCGCTTCACGACTTGGCGCTGGGGGCGCCTGCTGGCTGCCTTGCTGCTGTTGGGCGGGGTGTTGAAGCTGGCGGCGTGGGTGTGAGCGCGGTCGCCGGCACGACGATGCCGAATCTGGTCGGGTCGTGCAGTGGTGCCAGGGTGTTGCGCCAGCCCCTGTGTCGCCAAGCCCTGGGCTGCTCGTCTGGGAAGGCGTATCGCGTGCGGTAGATGCCCTGACGGTTGCAGCCGATCACGACCATCAGCATGTCGGCGCGCTTGGCATCGGCGTCGTGAATCACCAGGTCGCCCGCCTGCCAGAGGTGGGTGTTGGCGGGGTAGAGCAGGGCCATGCGGGCCTCAGTGCGTGATGACCGGGCGGGCCTCGCTCCAGCGGTCCAGGTCGGCCCGGCGCCAGGCCACTGCGCGCGCGCCCAGCCGCACAGGGCAGGGGAAGGTGTGCTCCGCCATCATCCGGTAGATCGTGGACCTTCCCAGGCCCGTCATGCGCATCACGCTGGGCATGCGCAGGAACAGCGTGATAGCGGTGTCGGCGCGTGCTGTGTCGTCCTCGGTTGGCTGTGGCTGCATGGCGGCACTCCAGTGTGGCAGGCCGTTCCAATGTAGGTTGGCCGGGGAGGCTGGCCGTTGCTGGATTTAAGACCAAATCTTGCAAGCTCAACCAGTGAAGGTTGTCACGACGCCAGCTTGTCAGGTATTCGATAGTGGCTAACTCAAATCACCAAACGCGCGAGCGCGCCGGCCGCCACATCGCTGCGAAGGTGTCCGTAGTGCCTTTCGATCATGGCGACACTGGTACCGGAAAGCTGCGCCACGGTCAGCAGGTCGAGTCCGTCGTGCACAAGGTCGGTGATGACGCTGTGGCGCATCGTGTAGGCCGTTGCGCCCACCGGCAGCTGTGCCGCCTTTGCGGCCTCCTTGACTGGCCACTTCCACGCGTCCTTGTTCCATGACTTGCCATCTGCACGTGCAAACATGGTCTCGTCAGTCTTCTTGCCGGTGGACGCCTTGTCGAAATGGTCGGCAGTGGCCTTGGGCAATTTGATCTTGCGATCCTTGCCCTGCTTGTCCTTGCCGATCTTCAGCACCTTGAGGCGGTCATCCCAGTAGCCTGCTTTGAGTGCCGCAAGGGCACCGGGCCTCAAGGGCAGCAGTGCCAGCCCCCTCAGGAATGCGGCCAGATCGGCGGGGGCCTTCTCGATGAACTTGAGGCGCTGGTTGCGATCCAGGTAGAGCTCTCGCCGCTGGTCGGCATTCTTGATCGGGCGAAGTTTGGTTCGCCACGCGAAGTCTGACGTCACAAGTCCATCTTCATAGGCCAGGTTGAGCGCAGCACGAAAGCTGGTCATGTCGCGGTTCAGCGTGCTGTCGGTTCTGGTCTTGCCCCGTCGAGCGCCGCTGCGAGTCGGCCGTTCGCGCAGCGCCTTGCGCCACGCCTCGATCTGATTGGGGGTCAGCTTTGCCAGCTCGGTTTTGGCGAGCTTGGTGTCATTGAGGACGTAGCTGTCGAACCGAGCCTCGGCATCGTCGGCGGCCTTCTCCGTCTTGGTTGCTCGCAGGTGTTTGACATACCGCTTGCAGGCTTCGGCGACCGTGACAGCGCCAACCGCGCCACCGCGCCCCAAGTGATCAAACCACTCCTGCGCGGCTTTCTGGGCAATGTCGAAACGCTGGTGATCCGGCAAATCGCCAAACTCCCCCAAAGCCTTGTAGACCTGCTGGGTCTTGGCGCCGTCGTGCATCGCGCGGGCCAGCCAAGTGCCTTGCCCCACCGAACTCATCTTGCGGTAACCGACATAGCGGCCCTTGCTCATGCGGTGCCAGTAGGGCCCACGGCGAGGGGGCAGTTTTGAGCGGGAGGAAACGGTGTCGATTCTTGTCGCCATGGCGATCCAGTGGTGGAAATCGGGTACCAAAAGTACCAAAAAAGTACCAAAAACTGGGTCGAATTTTAGAGGATTATTTGGGACGATAGTTTGCAATGTTCCTATGAAATCAACGTCTTACGGAGTCCCAAGAAATCCCATTTCCTCGCCTTGACATGGTGGGGGTCGTTGGTTCGAATCCAATCGCGCCTACCAGATTGCCAAGCCCTCGGTTTCATTCGGAACCGGGGGCTTTTTGCTTTTTGGGCATTCAGCGCCCCGACGCGTTGGCCAGCACAAAGTCTGCGATGGTGGGGATGTTCGCCAGGTCCAATTGGGGCAAGCCCGGCAGCAAGGGCGACATTGGCGCGTCGGCTTCATGCTCGGTGGCCAAGGCAACGATGCCCGACCACTTTGGCCACAACGTGGGCTTGCCCACGGCGGCACGCCACACCTCCAGCTTGGGGAAGTTGCCGCCCTTGAAGCCCTCGACCAACACCAGGTCGCAAGGCTGCATGCGGTCAAGCAGGTCGTCCAGTGACGGCTCTGCGTCACCACGCAGTTCATGCATCAGCGCCCAGCGGTCATTGCCCAGCAACAGCACTTCCTTGCAGCCGGACTCGCGCAGACGGTATGAATCCTTGCCAGGCCGGTCGATGTCAATGTGCTTGTGGCTGTGCTTGATTAGCGACACCACCAGCCCCCGCGAGGCGATCTCGGGAACCAGCCGCTCCAGCAGCGTGGTCTTGCCCATGCCGGAATGGCCGGCAATGCCAAAGAACTTCATGTGCACTTTCGAATTGCTGCGGGAAGGGATTGTGCCGGCCTCTGAACCCGCCTTCCCGCGGCCGGGGGCGTTTCCGGACTGTCCCTGACAGGGCAAGCCCGGTGGGTGCTGGGGCCACCCACCCGTAGAATCGTTGTGCAACCGCACAATGACGCGCTACTTGAGGAGATGCTCCTGATGTCACCCACCCGCCGGGCCACCACCGAAGCTGCTGCCACCGATGAGCCCGGCGCGCTGCGTGTTCTCAAGAAGTACCCCAACCGCCGCCTGTACGACACCAGCGCAAGTTGCTACATCACGCTGGCCGACGTGAAGCGCATGGTGCTGGAAGGAACCGAATTCGGAGGTACGCGACGCCAAGACCAGCGAAGACCTCACGCGTGCCATCCTCCTGCAAATCATTCTGGAAGAAGAAACCGGCGGCGTGCCCATGTTCTCGTCGCAGATGCTGTCGCAGATCATCCGGTTCTACGGCCATGCCATGCAGGGCATGATGGGCTCGTACCTGGAGAAGAACCTGCAGACCTTCGTGGACATGCAGAGCAAGTTCACCGACCAGGCGCGCGGCCTTTACGACCCCAAAGCCTTCACGCCTGAGATGTGGACCCAGTTCATGAGCGGTCAGGCGCCAGCCATGCAGGGCTTGATGGGCAACTACCTTGAACAGTCGAAGAACCTGTTCATGCAGATGCAGGAAAAGATGCAGAAGCCGGGTGCCGGCCTGTTCCCCTTTCCGGTGCCGCCGGCCAAGAAGTAAGGCTGTTCAGTGCCGTGCGGGGAGGGTTTGAGACAATCCCGCCCCATGACAGCAGACACCGCCGCCGCGCCCACCATCGGGTTTGTGAGCCTGGGTTGCCCCAAGGCGCTCACCGACCCGAACTGATCCTCACCAGCTCTCGGCCGAGGGTTACCAGACCAGCAAGACCTACCAGGGCGCCGACCTGGTGATCGTCAACACCTGCGGCTTCATCGACGATGCAGTGAAGGAAAGCCTGGAGGCCATAGGCGAAGCCTTGGCGGAGAACGGCAAGGTCATCGTCACCGGCTGCCTGGGCGCCCGCGAGGGGCAGGGGGCGGCAACATGGTGCGCCAGGTGCATCCCAAGGTGCTGGCCGTCACGGGGCCGCATGCCACGCAAGAGGTGATGGATGCGGTGCACCTGCACGTGCCCAAGCCGCACGACCCCTTCGTAGACCTGGTGCCGGCGGCCGGCATCAAGCTCACCCCAGGCACTACGCCTACCTGAAGATCAGCGAGGGCTGCAACCACCGCTGCACCTTTTGCATCATCCCCAGCCTGCGTGGCGATCTCGTGTCGCGCCCGGTGGGCGATGTGCTGAGCGAGGCGAGGGCGCTGTTCGAGGGCGGCGTGAAGGAACTGCTGGTGGTGAGCCAGGACACCTCGGCCTACGGTGTCGACGTGAAGTACCGCACCGGCTTCTGGGACGGCACGCCAGTGAAGACCCGCATGCTCGATCTGGTGGCCAAGCTGGGTGAGCTGGCCCGCCAGCATGGCGCCTGGGTGCGGTTGCATTACGTGTACCCCTATCCGCATGTGGACGAGGTGGTGCCGTTGATGGCTGAAGGGCTGGTGCTGCCCTACCTGGACGTGCCCCTGCAGCACGCCCACCCGGATATCTTGAAGCGCATGAAGCGCCCGGCCAGCGGCGAGCGCAACCTGGAACGAATACTGCGCTGGCGTGAGCTGTGCCCCGACATCGTCATCCGCTCCACGTTCATCGCCGGCTTTCCCGGCGAGACCGAAGATGAATTTGCCTATTTGCTGGACTTTGAAGGAGGCCCAGATCGATCGCGCCGGATGCTTTGCCTATTCGCCGGTGGATGGCGCCATGGCCAACGAATTGCCCGGTGCGCTGCCCGACGAGGAGCGTGAAGACCGCCGCGCCCGCTTCATGGCGGTGGCCGAAGAGGTGTCGGTGGCGCGGCTTCGTCGCCGCGTCGGCGCCACCATGCAGGTGCTGGTGGACAGCGCCCCGGCGCTGGGCCGACGCGGTGGCATTGGCCGCAGCTATGCCGACGCGCCCGAGATCGACGGTACCGTGCGCCTGCTGCCGCCGGCCAAGGCGTCCACCCAACTGCGCGTGGGCGAGTTCGCCAAGGCCCGCATCGTGGCGGCCGAGGGCCACGACCTGGTCGGGGAACCGATCTGATGGCCAGCCAGCCGGGCGACGGCGACGACAAGACCGCCACGGGCATCATCCACCACCCCTACGTCGCGCCGGCCGATTTCGAGTCGCCGGTGGTGGGCGTGCACAAAGCGTCCACCGTGTTCTTCCCCAACATGGCTGCGCTGCGGGCCCGTTCGTGGGTGGACAAGAGCGCCTACACCTACGGCCTGCACGGCACCCCCACCACCTTCACGCTGGAAGCCCGCCTGGCCACGCTGGAGCACGCGAAGCACGTGCTGCTGGCGCCCAGCGGCCTCTCGTCACTGACCGTGGTGAACATGTCGCTGCTGAAGCACGGCGAAGCCATGCTGCTGCCCGACAACGTCTACTTCCCCAGCAAGGAGTTCGCGCGCCACGAGATGGCGGGCTGGGGCGTCCCCCACCGGCTCTACGACGCGATGAACCCGGCCTCGCTGGCCGCGCTGCTGACGCCCGATGAAGCTCGTGTGGCTGGAAGCGCCCGGCTCGGTGACGCTGGAGTTCCCCAATCTGCCCGCGCTGATCGCCCTGGTGCGCCAGCAGGCGCCGCAGGCGGTGATTGCGCTGGACAACACCTGGGGTGCCGGCCTGGCCTTCAATCCCTTTGAGCTCCAGGGTGCGGACGGCTGCGTGCAAGGCGTGGACCTGACCATCCACGCACTCACCAAATACCCCTCGGGTGGCGGCGACGTGCTAATGGGATCCATTGCCTGTCGCGACCAGGCCTTGTACGAGAAGCTGGCCTGGACCCACAGCCGGTTGGGCCTGGGCGTTGGCGCGAACGATGCCGAAACTCTGCTGCGGGCCTTGCCCAGCCTGCCGCTGCGCTACCACGCACAGGATGCTGCGGCCCGGCGTATCGCCACCTGGGCCGCGCAGCAATCGCAAGTGGTGCGGGTGCTGCACCCGGCCATGGGTGATTCACCGGGCCACGCGCACTGGGCCGTGCATTGCAGCGCTGCGGCCGGCTTGCTCACGCTGGAGTTCGACGCGCGCTACAGCGCCGCCCAAATTGATGCCTTCGTGGACGGCTTGAAGCTCTTTCGCATCGGCTGGAGTTGGGGCGGCCCCGTCAGCCTGGCCGTGCCCTATAACGGCCAGACCTTGCGCAAGCTGGGCTCACCCTACCAGGGCACCCTGGTGCGCCTGTGCATAGGCCTGGAAGCGGTGGAAGATTTGATCGCCGATCTGGCTGCCGGTATGGCCTGGCTCGGCTGACGCTTCAGTCGAGGCGGCCGGTTTCGGCAAAGCGGTCTGTGGCCCAGCACAGCTCGGCGGCGATGCCGGGCTCGTGAGACGAGTGGCCCGCATCGGCCACCACCTTGAGCTGCACGCCCGGCCAGGCATCGGCCAGGGCATGGGCGTAGCGCACCGGGCAGATCACGTCGTAGCGGCCATGCACGATGAAGCCGGGCAGGTGGGCGATGCGCGGCATGCCTTGCAGCAGTTGGCCAGCGTGCAGAAAGGCTTGGTGGCGAAAGTAGTGAGCCTCCAGCAGCCCCACGCTCACGGCTCGGCCACGCCGGTGCCGCTGGTCGCCGCACCGAGGCTTCAGGGCGCAGGTACAGACAGGCGCCTTCGTACTGGCGCCACGCTTCGGCTGCGGCATGGCGCACCGCCAGGTCAGGGCTGGTCATGCGTCGCGTGTAGGCACCGAGCAGGTCGCCTCGCTCGCCCTCGGGCACATGGGCGGAAAAGGCCTCCCACTCGCGCGGGAAGAAGTTGCGCACGCCGTACAACCACCAGTGGATTTCAGCTTCGCTGCCCAGCCAGATGCCGCGCAGAACCAGGCCCAAACACCGCGCAGGGTGGGCCTGGGCATAAGCCAACGCGAGGGTGGAGCCCCAGGAGCCGCCAAACACCAGCCACTGCGCGATGCCCATCAATGCACGCAATCGCTCGATGTCTTCGATCAGCAACTGGGTGGTGTTGGCGTGGGTTTCGCCCAGCGGGGTCGATCGGCCCGAGCCGCGCTGGTCGAACAGGATGATGTGGTACTTCCCGGCGTCGAAAAAGCGCCGGCTCTTGGGCGAGATTCCGGCGCCGGGCCCGCCATGCAGAAAGACCACCGGGATGCCCGCAGGGTTTCCGCAGGCTTCCCAGTACAGGGTGTGGAGCTCGTCCACCGCCAAACGCCCGCTGCGATACGGCTCCAGCGGCGGGTACAGCACCGATTCGAGCGTCATTCCTTGCTCGGCCCCGACACCTTGTGTCGCATCAGCCGGCCCTTCTCGCGCTCCCAGTCACGCTTCTTCTCGGTGTTGCGCTTGTCATGCTCGGCCTTGCCCTTGGCCAGCGCAATCTCGGCCTTCACCAGGCCGCCCTTGAAGTGCAGGTTCAGCGGCCCAGGGTGAAGCCACGCTGCTCGACCTTGCCCACCAGGCGGCGAATCTGGGCCTTGCTCATCAGCAGCTTCTTGGTGCGATCGGCCTCGGGGTTCACATGGGAGGAGGCCGAACGCAGCGCATTGATGCGGCAGCCGATCGTGTAGAGCTCGCCGTCGCGGATGTGCACATAGCCGTCGGTGAGCTGCACCTGGCCGGCGCGTATGGCTTTCACCTCCCAGCCTTCCAGCACCACGCCAGCCTCGTACTGCTCCTCGATGTGGTACTCAAAGCGTGCGCGGCGGTTTTCGGCGATCAGGGCAGACATGGGGTGTGGCGAACGGGCCCACCGGTCTGGTCGGCCTCTAGAATCGGTGCATTGTATGAAGCACGTCAAGAAGTCCGTCCTCCTTTGGTACTCGCCCGCCGAGATGTACCGCCTCGTCACCGATGTGGCCCGCTACCCCGAATTCCTGCCCTGGTGCGAGAAGGCCGAGGAGTTCGAGGTGCACGAGGCCGGCATGACGGCGCGCATCCACCTGGCCTACGCAGGCGTGCGCCACGCCTTCACAACGCGCAACACGCACCAGCCCGATAGGCAGTTGCACATGCGCCTGGTAGATGGCCCGTTCTCGGAACTGGATGGCACCTGGGATTTTTTGCCGGTGGGCCCCGCCAGTGGCGACACCGCCAAGGCCTGCAAGATCGAGTTCGATCTGCGCTACGCCTTCTCCAGCCGGCCGCTGGAAGTGGTGCTGAGCCCTGTCTTCGACAAGGTCGCCAACACCTTCGTCGACTCCTTCGTTAAGCGGGCAGAGCAGGTCTATGGTGAACGCTGAGGCGCCCCGGCGATGCGTGTGCTGGTGAACTGCAGCCCCGCGCCGCGCGTGGTCGACGAAATTGAGCTGGATCTGGCCTCAGGCCACCTTGGCCGATGCGCTCAATGCAAGTGGATTTCTGAAGCGCTATGGCCTGACCTTGACGTGAGCCTGCACGTGGGCATCTGGGCCAAGGCCAAGCCACTGGACACGCCATTGCGCGACGCCGATCGTGTGGAAATCTGGCGCGGCCTGAAGGTGGACCCGAAAGAAGCGCGTCGCCAGCGCTACCGCAAGCAGCCGGCCAGAGTCGCAGCGCTGATGGGGTTCAGCCCCAGTGGACTCACTGGCAATTGTCGTTCACCGCAGCACGGGTGCGGTTGACTTCGTCGGCACGGGTCTTGTCGTCCAGAAACTCGCGCTCGCCCCTTTTCGTTCGGGCGCGCCACGCGCACACCGCTTTCCAGCATGGCCAGTTGGGCTCTGGCGCGCTTGCAGTTGTCGGCTTTCACCAAGTCTATCCGTGCCTTGTCAGCCAGCCTGCGATCGGTGTCTGCAGCCGCCTTGTCCGCCTGCATCCTCTTCTTTCTGGCTTCCAACTCGGCGTCGGCACGGGCAGGGGCAGAACCGGCGGCTTCGGGCGCGGATGCCGCAGCGTCGGCCACGACGATGGGGGTGCGCTGGGGACCGGGGGCGGCCCACGATGTCCTTGCAGCCGGCACCGAATGCGGCGGGGCTGGTCACTGAACTGCATGATGCCGTTGGCGTCACGCCACTTCCAGATGTTCTCGGCCTGCGCAGCACCGGCCGACAAGGCAAGAGACACAAAGAGCAAAAGCAGGGAAGGGACGGATCATGGTGAGAGGCCCGAAAAGACCTAGACGCGCATATGAGGGGATGAGTGTAAGCCGGAGCCATGCAAGAGCGTACCCGGATGTATCGGCCAGCCCGGCACTGCTGCACGCCGCCTCCGTATAATCTGCTTTTGCGTTTGAGCTTTCCTCATGCGCCTGCTCGGCAAAGCGCTGACCTTCGACGACGTATTGCTCGTCCCTGCGTTCTCTGAGGTACTGCCGCGCGACACGTCGCTCGCCACCCGCCTTTCTCGCAACATCACCCTGAATCTGCCGCTGGTGTCGGCAGCCATGGACACCGTGACCGAAGCCCGGCTCGCCATTGCCATCGCGCAAGAGGGCGGCATAGGCATCGTGCACAAAAACCTCAGCCCCAAGCAGCAGGCGGCCGAGGTGGCGCGGGTCAAGCGCTACGAATCGGGCCTGCTGAAAGACCCGATCACCATAGGCTCCGACCGTCCGGTGCGCGCGAGGTCATTGAGCTTTCGCGCCAGCACGGCATCTCGGGCTTCCCGGTGGTGGACGACGGCAAGGTGGTGGGCATCATCACCGGCCGCGACCTGCGCTTCGAGACCCGTCTGGACGCACCGGTGCGCGAGATCGCGACGCCGCGCGAGCGCTTGATCACCGTGAAGGAAGGCGCCTCGCCTGGCCGATGCCAAGGCCTTGATGCACAAGCACCAGCTCGAGCGCGTGGTGGTGCTGAACGACGCATCGCAGTTGCGCGGCCTGTTCACGGTCAAAGACATCACCAAGCAGACGAGCTTCCCCAATGCCGCGCGCGATGCGCATGGCAAGCTGCGTGGGCGCGGCGGTGGTGGGCGAGGGCACCGAAGAACGTGTGGAACTGCTGGTGCGTGCCGGCGTGGACGCCCTGGTGGTGGACACCGCGCATGGCCCAGTGCCGGCGTGATCGAGCGGGTGCGCTGGGTCAAGAAGAACTTCCCGCAGGTGGACGTGATTGGCGGCAACATCGCCACCGGCGCGGCCGCCCTGGCGCTGGTGGAAGCCGGTGCCGACGGTGTCAAGGTCGGCATCGGCCTGGCTCGATTGCACCACCCGCATCGTGGCGGGTGTGGGCGTGCCGCAGATCACCGCGATTGACAACGTGGCCACGGCGCTCAAGGGCACCGGCGTGCCGCTGATCGCCGACGGCGGCGTGCGCTACTCGGGCGACATCTCCAGGCCATCGCAGCCGGCGCCAGCACGGTGATGATGGGCGGCATGTTCGCCGGCACCGAAGAGTCACCCGGCGAGGTCTTCCTGTACCAGGGCCGCAGCTACAAGGGGGTTACCGCGGCATGGGCTCCATCGGCGATGAAGGACGGCTCGGCCGACCGCTACTTTCAGGGAGAACGACGAGTCCTCCAACCCCAACACCGACAAGCCGGTGCCCGAAGGCATCGAAGGCCGTGTCCCCTACAAGGGCTCGATGGTGGCCATCATCTTCCAGATGGCCGGCGGCCTGCGTGCATCGATGGGCTATTGCGGCTGCGCCACCATCGAGGACATGCGCGAGCGCGCCGAGTTTGTCG
>JADJLP010000006.1 GCA_016710065.1 Candidatus Ideonella esbjergensis | reverse complement strand
CGTCGTCAAATCATTATCGCGGCCTTGCGCTGCCAGCCACGCGTCGACACGCGTGATATACCTTCCGGAACGTGGGCACGCCGTCAGATCTGGCCGGTGACCTGGCCAGACGCATCGCGCCCAGTTCCACCGCCAGCAGCGTCTCGACGCCAAGGCCGATGCGATGGGTCGGGTGACGAACTCGTTGGTGGCTGTCACTACCGCCACCATGTCGCCCGCAGCGGTGTGCCCTGCACCAGTGCCTGTGCGGCGAAGCGAGGATTGCCCACGGAGCTATCACTTCACGCATGAAGCGTTTGGCGGAGCCGCTTCGGCATCGCCTGGCAGACGGCCGCGCCAGACCGAGGTGGCGAAGTCACGTCGCTCAGCCAGCACCAGGGTGCCGGCCTGGTATTGCTCGAAGAAATGCTGGTTGCGGGCGCGCCAGCATCGCCACGTCGGCCCAACCTATGGCCGCCATGAACTCGCCTAAGGAGTGGTCGGAGTCGGTGGGCAGCAAGACGCCGTCCAGATCAAACAGCGCAAGGATTTCCATGCTGCACGCCCCACGGCGACCAGGCCAGCAGTTCTTCAGCTTCTTCGGCCACCATTTTCTTCAGCAACGGCACGGTCACCATGCGACGCTCGGCGAGCGAAGCAGTCGAGCCGGCGCAGCAGCACCATCAGCGACGCGCCATGTCGCGCGAAGCTGCGTGACACCGTGGTCCATCACCTCGTCCACGGAGAGAGATGCCGCGCTGGTCAGCCTCGCGGCGCAGCGCGGCGCGGAGTGCCGGTCTCGTCCAGCGGCCACAGCGCAAAACAGGCCCCACCCAAGCGGGTTGCGCAGGTCTTCGCGCACCGGCGGAATCCCCGGCGGCACGCGGCCAAACGACGCCGTTGCACGCCAAAGGTGGCGGCGTCCTATGAAACAAGCTGAAGGCCGCATGCTGGTGCAATTCGTCCAACCGATCGCGCCGTCGATCGCCACCAGTGCCAGCCTTCGTCAAGGGTCAGGGGCAGAGGGATCATCAGCATTGAACCAGCCCGCGCCCGCCCTGCGTGCGCACCTGCCGCGCCAACGCGCTCGGCAAATCAGCGTTACGTCTTGCCCGACCCGCCGGGCCATGCGGGTGGACCGGCGGCGAAGGTATCTTGAGCGGCCCAGCGCCTGCGGCACAGCTGCGTTGTCACCTGCCACGAAGTGCTCGAGAAGTCGGGCTCGTTGTCCACCCCCGATGGCCAGCGGGATCCTGCTTCATCCGCGGTACAACTCGCTGGCCAGGTAGCGTTTGAGCACGCGCCGCTATCTGCTCGCCACCATCGCCAGGGCAGACAAAGGGCGACGCGGCCAACACGCCCCAAAAACCGAACAGCTGCCCGAAAAGCCAGCAACGCAAAAATCACCGTCAAAGGGTTCGGGCCGATCGCTCGCCCGCAAGCGTGGCGTCAGGATGAAGCTCTCCAGCACCTGCCCCAGGCCATACACCACCCGCCACCACGGCCAGGCTTCGTAGAGCCATTGAACTGCAGCAGCGCTGTCAGCGGGGCCAGCAGCAACCCCAGGCGAAACCCAGATAGGGGATGAAGATCAATAGGCCGGTGAACAAGCCCACGGGCGGGGCCAACTCCAACCCGCGATGGCCAACGTCACCGTGTACCAGAGTGACGGGCTCAGCATCACCGGCAACTGGCCCCGCAAGTACTGGCCCAGCAGTTCGTCACACTCGCCCGAAAGCCGTCCACCGGCTCGCGCATGTGGCGGCACCAGGAGATGCAACCGCCGTGTGAACTGGGGCCAATCGGGCAACAGGTAGAACAACACCAGGGGCACCGGCACAGATTGCCCACGATAGTGAGCACAATGCTGCCGCCGATGCAGGCCGAACTGAGCAAGGTGGTGGCCCAGTCTTCAGGTTGCCGCTCAGAGCCTTCATCCGCATGGTTTGAGGCCAGCCATGTCCTTCGGCACAGGTCATGCCAAATTGCGCCAGCCAAGGCAGACAAAGCGGCTCAGGCGCTCGATGCCCAACGGGATCTGCTCGCGCAACATGGGTCAGCTCGCGCGCCAGGATGGGCACGATCAGCAACAGCCATGGCCAACTCGGCCACGCCGGCCAGCACCACCACCAGCGACACGGCCAGGGCGCGCGCGCACTAGGCGGCGGGCCAGGGCTTCCACAGCCGGGTGCGGGGCGTAGGCCAGCACGGCCGCCACCAGGAAGAGCGCCAACACCGGCGCCAGCAACCACAGCAGCGCAAACAGGACCGCCGCAATCAGCAACCAGCTCACGGTTTGGCGCTGGGCGGGTGTCAGGTTCATCGGTGCTTGGGTCTCGGCGGCCGGCACGTGCTGCGCGGTTCATCGTGGCCAGCCTGGGGCGGCGGCCGAACGCCCGGGAAAACAGAGGCGTCACTGCGCTTCATTGTAGGTGGGTGGACCGCGCGATCAATGGGCCTGCCCCGGTAGCGCGTCGCGCGGTTCACTCACGAGATGGCGCAGGGCCGCTGCATCGGCGGCCACTGGCGAGTCTCTCAAGGTAAGGCAGCCAGATCGACCAGCGCCGCGCCTGGTTGGTTAGCTTCGGCCAAAGGCCAGACCGCGATCGCGCCGCTCGTCCGAGGCTTGGGGTAGCATTCTCACCAGCCTGTCCTGCACCGCCAGCAAAGCCATCAGGTTGCCCGCCTGCGGTGCACGCACATAGCGAAGGTTGCGCAGCTGCGGGCAATGATCTCGCGTTATGGCAGAGCGGTTTGCAGGAACAAGCCCAATGGGGTCTCGGCGTCGCCCGCTGCGCCTTAGCCGCGTTGGAAGGGCTCCAGCCATTCGTCCAGCCGGGCGCGCGAGCCTGGCTCGCCGTTGACCGGGTCTATCACCATCTCGCCGTAGGGCATGCGCAGTGACCAAAAAATGCCCGGAAACGACACCCCACCGGCTCGAGCCCGATGTGCTGGCCAGTTCACATACAGAACCGCCAGCGTCACGGGAATGCCACGCGCGGGTCCAGCACCCGGTGCAGGTAGCTGTTGTCGGGGTGGTGGAAATCGTTGACGTTGCTGGCAAACCCAGCTCACGAAAGAAGAAACGATTCAGCACCTGCACCCGGTGCGTGGGGGCTGGCGTCTGCCGGCAGCCTGCCGCTTCAGCCGTGCGGCCAGGGCATCCACCTCCAGCAGCACCGTTTGCGGGTCGAGATCGCGGTCGGCGTCCTGGCCCAAGGCAATAGCGGCTTCAAGGTGGAAAAGCCATCATCCTCGGCCACCAGCGAGGTGAAATAGTCAGTGGACTGGGCGGCTCCAAGCGCAGCGGCGCGGGTCATGGCTGAAGTGTAGGCCGGCGCCCTGCCCCGCGAAAAGGTGAAAAGGTAGTGGTGACCGCACGGGTTTCAGACGCGTCTGGCGAACTGGCGCAGGTTCGGGCCGGTGACCAACGGCGTGAAGTACAGCAAGCAAGGCCACCACAATGCCGCCGGCCAGCAGGCCAGCCCGCTCCAGCTTGTGCGGCGACATCGCAATCAGTCGATTTTGCCCGTCATCCACACCAGCCAGCCGCCCATCACCACGCAGGCCAGCGCTTTTACGCCAAGAGGGCCATCCAGCCCGCAGTAGGCCGGTACAGTCCCTGGGCGCGCAAGCCCCGGAACAGCCAGACGGCGTTGACGATGGCGCCCAGGCCAATGGACGGCGTGAGGCCGGCGTGCCCGCAGCCAGGGCACGAACATCAGGTTCATCCTGGGTACACCAGCACCATCACCGCGATGCGCACGGGGGTGCGGATGTCCTGCTTCGCGTAGAAGCCCGGTGCGAGCACCTTCACCCGATCAGCCCCACCAGGCCCACACCGTAGCCCTGCAGCGCGAGGGCGCTCATGTGCGCCACCTCGGCGCTGAACTTGCCGTTGTGGAACAGCACCGCGATGATGGGCTCGGCGAACGCCAGAGGGCCACCGAACACGGCAGCGACAGCAAGGCGGCCAGGCGCGGGCCCCAGTAGTGTGCCGAGTAGCCCGCGTCGTCGCCTTTGACCCGCAACGCCGACAGCCCGGGATCAGCACCACGCCCAGGGCCACGCCAGGATGGCGTGGGCAGTTCCATGACCGGTCGGCAGTGAAGATCCAGAGACCGCGCCCTCGCCCAGGTGCGATGCGATCTGGCTGTTGATCAGCAGCGAGACCTGGGCCACCGACACACCCAGCAGTGCCGGGCCCATCTGGCGAAGCACGCGGTGCGCCCCCTCGTGCGCCCAGGCTTGTTTCACCCGCGCCCGGGGTCCAGCCGATGCGCGGCAGGCAACCCACCCGGATCCCAGTGCCGGCACCTGGATGCCCAGTTTGCAGAGCGCCCCAACAGCACGCCGCCAGACGGGGCATGTATGGGCTGGATGCCGTGGCGGCTGAGCCGGGGCGCCAGAAACGCCGAGGCCGAGATGACCGACGGGTTCAGCAGCACCGGCGTGGCGGCTGGCACGGCAAAACGGCACCAGGTGTTGAGCACGCCGGCCGACAAGGCCACCAGGGACATGAAGCCGATGTGGGGAACATCCAGCGCGTCATCACCACGGCGAGGTCCAGCTCCTTCAGGCCGGCGCCGAACATCCACACCGGCACCGGCGCACCCAGCACCCAGCACACAGGTGACGAACAGCGCCAGAACAGCACGGTGGCCACGGCGTCGATCCAGCGCGCGGGTGATCTCGTCACCCTCCTTGGCTCGGGTGGCCGCCAGGATGGGCACGAGGCGGCCGAGAATGCCCCCCTCGCCAAACAGACGCCGCAACAGGTTGGGAATGCGAAACGCCACCACGTAGGCGTCGGTCTGGGCGTTGGCGCCAAAGGCCGCGTTGATCAGCTGGTAGCTGACCAGCCCCCGTGATGCGTGACAGCATGGTCCACAGGGAGACGGTCGAGGCGGCCTTGAGCAGGTTCATCAGCGGGCCCGGGCGCTACAGACGTCAAGGCGGGAGGTGAAGAAGGGCGATTATAGGAACCCTCTCCAGACAACCACGACCGCGCCTTGCCAAGTCCGGTCAGGGGCTGCTATACTTGATAGTCTTTACCCCACCTGGATAACCCCAAGAAGCATGGCCACCCTCCTCCAAAGCCAAGAAGCGCACCGTGCGCCTGGCCTCCGGCCGCAAGCGCGCCCGCCAGGACGTCAAGCTGAACGCCGCGAATTCTTCGCTGCGTTCCAAGTTCCGCACCCGATCAAGAACGTTCTCAAGGCTGTCGCCGCTGGCGACAAGACCCTGGCAACTGCCACCTTCAAGGCGGCCCAAAGCGTGATCGACTCGATCGCCGACAAGGGTCTGTTCCACAAGAACAAGGCTGCCCGCCACAAGAGCCGTTTGTCGGCCAAAGGTCAAGGCGCTCGCCGCCTGACATCAGTTTCCAGGTGGACAGACAAAAGCCCGCAGTGCGGGGCTTTTTCTTGGTGCTGCTCGGAAATCTCTGGTTGGAGGCCAGCGCACGGCCGCTCTGAAGCGGCTTGAGCACCCTCCGAGAAAATGGCTGCGGTACGCCGCAGCCGGGAGACCAACTCAGACCTTGCCTACGCGCTCGGGCAGCAGGCAGGCCTCGGTGACTTGCAGTTCGTTGTCGCGGGCAAAGCTCATCACGAAATCCCAGGCCATGGGCTCCAGGTCGCGCAGCGCTCGTTGACGATCACGCACTTCACGCCGTTGATGACCCGCGGCACGCAGTAGGGTGAATAGCTGATGTGCGCGGCCAGCCCTGGGCGTGGGCCACCCGGGCGAAAGCTGGACAAGGCGCCGGCCAGACGCTCGGCCCAGTCGCTGGGGCGAAACGCCCGGCCCTCTTTGGTTAGCCCTTGGATGAAGACTTCGCGCGGCTTGGTCACGGATATGGATGCGGGGTCAGGAAGAAGTGTGCAGCGTACTTGCACAGGCTGGCACGACGCTGTCAGCCCGGCACGCAAGATGGGTGCCTGAGCCTGAAGACGGATTGTGCCCTGCGCTTGTTGCGCTGCAGCAGACATGGCGAGAGCCTCCAGTGGTCCAGTCGTGTACTTCGGCTGATCACCAGCAGGATTTAGAATTTCTCTGGGCTGGTGCGTGACATACAGGTCAATGCCGGCCCTTTTCTTTTCCCTTTTCCTGATTGGAGTGAGTGGATGACCGCCTCGATGCCCCACGTGATGAACACCTATGGCCGCCTGCCGATCGCGCTGTCGCATGGCCAGGGCTGCCGCGTCTGGGACACCGAAGGCCGACGCTACCTGGACGGCCTGGGCGGCATTGCGGTCAACACCTTGGGGCATGCCCACCCCAAGCTGGTGCCGGCCTTGCAAGAGCAGATCGCCAAGCTGATCCACTGCTCGAACTACTACGAGAACCCGCTGCAGGAAGCCCTGGCCGCGCGGCTGTGCGAGCTTTCAGGCCTGTCGGCCGCGTTCTTCTGCTCCACCGGCCTGGAGGCCAACGAGGGCGCACTGAAGATCGCTCGCAAGTACGGCCACGACAAGGCATATCTCGCCCCGAGATCATCGTCTTCGAGAAGGCCTTCCACGGCCGTTCCATCGCCACGCTCTCGGCCACCGGCAACCCCAAGGTGCAGGAAGGCTTTGGCCCGCTGGTGGAGGGCTTTGTGCGCGTGCCCTTCAACGACGCCGCCGCAGTGCGCGAGGTGGCCGAGTGCAACCCCAACGTGGTGGCCGTGTTCCTGGAAACCATCCAGGGCGAGGGCGGAATCAACCCGGCGCGCTGGGACTACCTGCGCGAGGTGCGCCAGATCTGTGACGAGCAGGGCTGGCTGCTGATGCTGGACGAAGTGCAGTGCGGAATCGGCCGCACCGGCCAGTGGTTTGCGCACCAGTGGGCCGATATCAAGCCCGACGTGATGCCGCTGGCCAAGGGCCTGGGCTCGGGCGTGCCCATCGGCGCCATCGTGGTGGGCGAGAAGGCCAAGACCATCCTGGGTCCGGGCAACCACGGCACCACTTTTGGCGGCAATCCGCTGTCGATGCGCGCCGGCATCGAAACCCTCGACATCATGCTGGCCGACGACATCATGGGCAACGCAGCCCGTGTGGGCGCCCACCTGAAGGCCGCGCTGGAGCGCGAGTTGATGGGCGTGAGGGGCGTGAAGGAAGTGCGCGGCCTGGGCCTGATGCTGGGCATCGAGCTCGACCGCCACTGCGGCGTCATCCTCAGCCGCGCCATGCAGGCCGGCCTGCTGCTCAGCGTCACGGCCGACAGCGTAATCCGCCTGGTGCCGCCGCTGATCCTCACTGAAACCGAGGCCGACGAGATCGTCAGCCTGCTGGTGCCGGTGATCAAGACCTTCCTCTCCGAACCTCAGCCATGAAACCGGGCCACAGCCTCATGAAGCACTATCTCCAGTTCAAGGATTTGCGGGCCGAGGAATACGCCTACCTGTTCGAGCGCGCCCGCATCATCAAGCAGCGCTTCAAAAACTACGAGCGCTACCAGCCGCTGGCCGACCGCACGCTGGCCATGATCTTCGAGAAGGCCAGCACCCGCACCCGCGTGAGCTTCGAGGCCGGCATGTACCAGATGGGCGGCTCGGTGGTGCACCTGACCACCGATGGCAGCCAGCTGGGCCGCGCCGAGCCCATCGACGATTCGGCCCGCGTGATCAGCCGCATGGTCGACATCGTGATGATCCGCACCTACGAGCAGACCAAGATCGAGCGCTTCGCGGCGCACTCGCGCGTGCCGGTCATCAATGGCCTCACCAACGAGTACCACCCCTGCCAGATCCTGGCCGACATCTTCACCTACCTGGAGCACCGCGCCGCCCTGGGCGCCTGTGGCTACGACCTGGCCAGCCTGAAGGGCAAGGTGGTGGCCTGGGTGGGCGACGGCAACAACATGGCCAACACCTGGCTGCAGGCGGCCGAGATCCTGGGCTTCACGGTGCACGTCAGCACGCCCAGCGGCTACGAAGTGGACACTGCCGTCGCCGGCATCAAGAACACGGCTTGCTACAAGGTCTTCAAGAACCCGCTCGACGCCTGCCGCGGCGCCCACCTGGTCACCACCGACGTCTGGACCAGCATGGGCTTTGAAGCCGAGAACGAAGCCCGCATCAAGGCCTTTGCCGACTGGTGTGTGGACGCCGAGATGATGGCCGTGGCCCAGCCCGATGCCTTGTTCATGCACTGCCTGCCGGCGCACCGCGGCGAGGAAGTGGCGGCCGAAGTGATCGACGGGCCGCAATCCGTGGTCTGGGACGAGGCTGAAAACAGGATGCACGTTCAGAAGGCGCTGATGGAGTACCTTCTGTTGGGGCGCATCGGCTAGGTCGCACCAAAACCGATCAGCCAGCCGTCAGGCCGCAGGCGCACAGTGGCCCGCAGGAGACAACAAGAGAACAACCATGAAACTCGCGCTGATCACCGATCTGCACGCCAACCGCGAAGCGGTGGAGGCCGTGCTGGAGCATGCCAAAGGGCATGGCGCCGACCGCTATGCCTTCCTGGGCGATTACGTGGGCTACGGCGCCGACCCGGGCTGGGTCATCGACACCGTGCAGGCCTTTGTGGAGCGCGGCGCCATTGCCGTCAACGGCAACCACGACGCCGGCGTGTCCGAAGCCACCTCGCCCAACATGCGGCCCGAAGCGCGCCAGGTCGTCGACTGGACCCGCTCGCAGCTCACCGAGGCGCAGATGGGCTTCCTCACCAGCCGGCCCATGTCGCACACCGAAGGCGACATGCTGTTCGTGCACGCCAACGCCTTCGCGCCGGCCGAGTGGGAATACATCCAGGGCCGCATTGAGGCCGTGCGCAGCCTGCACGCCACCACCTGCCACTACACCTTCTGCGGCCACATGCACGAGCCCAAGCTGTTCCACCTCTCGGGCACCGGCAAGGCGGGTGATTTCGTGCCCACACCTGACGTGGCCATCCCGCTGCCGCCGCACCGCCAGTGGCTGGTGGTGCCGGGCTCGGCCGGCCAGCCGCGCGACGGCAACCCTGCGGCCTGCTACGCCATGTTCCATCTTGTGGATCAGACCCTGACCTTTTACCGCGTGCCGTACGACGTTGAAACCGCCGCCGCCAAGATCCGCGCGGCCGGCCTGCCCGAGCGTCTGGCCGAGCGCCTGGCCCATGGACAGTAGCGCCAGCTACAGCGGCACCACAGGCCTGGGTGCCCTGCCCGATTCGGGCCCCCGCGTGCTGGAGGTGGGCCAGGTCATCGACCACTTCCGCCTGGAGGAACGCCTGCATCAGGGCGGCATGGCCGCGCTGTGGCGCGTCAGCCGCGTGCACGACGACGGCGCGCCGGTGGTGGACGCCACGGCCACGCCACTGATCATGAAGGTGCCGCGCATCAAAGGGGGCGAAGACCCGGCCACCATCGTCGGCTTCGAGGTCGAACGCATGATCATGCCCACGCTCAGTGGCGTGCACGTGCCCAGGTTCGTGGCCAAGGGCGATTTCACCCGCCAGCCGCACATCGTGATGGAGCACATCCCGGGCGAGACGCTGCGGCCACGCCTGGACGAAGCGCCGCTGGCCTTTGATGAGGTGGTGGAGATAGGCTCGCGCGTGGCCGTGGCCCTGCACGAGTTGCATCGCCAGCACGTGGTGCACCTGGACATCAAGCCCAGCAACATCCTGTTCCGCCCCGACGGCACGGCCGTGCTGATCGACTTTGGCCTCTCGCGCCACGAGCATCTGCCCGATCTGCTGGACGAAGAATTCACCCTGCCCATGGGCACTGGGCCCTACATGTCGCCCGAGCAGGTGCAGTTCGTGCGCAACGACCCGCGCAGCGACATCTTTGCGCTGGGCGTGATGCTCTACCACTTCACTACCGGCGAGCGGCCCTTCGGCGCCCCCACCTCGGTAAACGGCCTGCGCAAGCGTTTGTATGTGGAGCCGGTGCCGCCGCGTGCCATCCGAGCCGATTGCCCGCCCTGGCTGCAAGAGATCATCCTCAAGTGCCTGGAAGTGCAGCCCGAGAACCGCTGGCAGAGTGCGGCCCAGCTCTCGCTGGCGCTGCAAGCCCCGCTGCAGGTGCCGCTCACCAAGCGCGCTGACAAGCTCACCCGCAGCAGCGGCTTCACGCGCTTCAAGCGCTGGTTCTTTGCCATGGGCAGCGAGCCCGAGAACCGCTCGGTCACCAACACCGAATTGATGAGCCAGAACGCCATCATCATGGCCGCCGTGGACGTGGACAGTGCCTCTTCGGCGCTGCTCGAAAAACTGCGCGAAACCGTGCGCCGAATCGTGCACACTGAGCCAGGCGCCCGGCTGGCCTGCGTGAGCGTGATGAAAACCGCCCGCATCGGCATGGACGAGTTGGTAGACAAAGACGGCCACAGCGTGCACGTGAAGCAGTTGGTCAACCTCAAGCACTGGGCGCGGCCCATCAGCAAATCGCTCAACCTGGACGACGGCCGGCTCACCTTCCATGTGCTGGAGGCGCCCGACGCGGCCGCCGCGCTGGTGGATTTCGCACGCCGCAACCAGGTGGACCACATCGTGATGGGTGCGCGCGGCAACTCGGCGCTGCGGCGCTTCCTGGGCAGTGTCTCGTCCCAGGTGGTGGCCCAGTCCGACTGCACCGTCACCGTGGTGCGGGCTGCGCTGTCTGGCGACGAGGCGGACGACGACTACGTACCGTTCTGAGTTCAACGGCCCTTGCCAGCGTGAGCGACAGCGGCAACCCCTGCACCCACTGCGGCGCCTGCTGCGCCAGCTTTCGCGTCGACTTCGCCAGTGAAGAACTCTCGAGCCAGGGCGGGGTTGTGCCCGACGGCCTGGCCGTGAGGGTGAACGACCACAGCTGCCACATGCGTGGCACCGACCACGCCCGTCCGCGCTGCGCGGCCCTGGTGGGCACCGTGGGAACCCAGGCCCACTGCGGCATCTACGAGTGGCGGCCCGCGCCCTGCCGCGAATTCGGCATGCTGGCCCCGCTGGGCCGGGGTGATGAGGCCTGCAACCGTGCCCGCGCAAGGCACGGGCTGCCGGCGCTGGACTGACGAGCAAGCACCCCGGGCAAGATTGCCGTCATGTGCGCGCACCCCACCCGTCATTCCCTCGCCATTCCGTCATCCCGCGCCCCTTCCGTCATCCCCGCGAAGGCGGGGGAGGCTCAGTTCGGCTTGTCAGCCTTGGTCGGCTTGTCGAACTCTCCCGCCAGCGACCAGTTCACGCTGGCCGGCGCTATCCACTTGCGGATCGCCGCGTTCACCTGCTCCAGCGTCAGCATCTGCACGCGGGTGTCGAAATCACCGTTCCAGCGGAAGCTGCGGTCGCGCGCCAGGTGACCCAGCCAGCCCGAAGCCACGGCGGAATCGTTGGCGCGCCAGGTGTCGCTCTCAGCCAGCATGGCCTTCTTGGCGGAGGCCAGCTCACTGGCAGTGACGCCGTCCCTGACCAGGCGTTGGATCTCTTCGGCGAAACCCTGCTCCACCTTGGCCCGGTTCCCGGGGGCAAAGATGGCGTAGAAGCTCAGCTTGGCGGAGGGCTCGAAGCTGGAGGCCCCCAGGTTGGCACCGGCGCCATACGAGAGCCCATCCTTCTGGCGCAGCCGGGTGAGCAGCCGCGAATCAAAGCCACCGGCGCCCAGCACGTGCACGCCCACCTGCAGGGAGGCGTAGTCGGGGTCGTTGTCGCTGAGTTGGAGCGGCAACACACCGATGGCCGTGGCGTTGGGCTTGTCCTTGAGCGTTGCCACCATGCGCTGGCCGTTCAGTGCCGGCGCAGGTTGGGGCACGCGGGCATAGGCCTGGGGCGATGTCCAGTCGCCCAGCAGTCGGGCAATCACGGGCTTGATCTGAGCCGGATCGAAATCGCCCACGATGGCCAGCTCGGCGTGCCCGGCTCCCCAATGCGAGGCATGGAAGGCCGCCACCTGCTCCAGCGTGAGTGCGCGCAAGGTCTTGAGCCCTTCATCCACTGTGGGCACCCGGCGCGGGTCACCCACCGGGTAGACCGCGCTCAGCGCATGCTCCAGCGCCCGGCCGGCCACCGCGTCCGGCTCTTCGGCCGAGCGCTCCAGGTTGCTGATGTTCTGCCGCATCAGTTGCTCAAACTCGCTGGCTGGAAAGCTGGGCTCGCGCAACACCTCGCTGAGCAGGGTGAGCGCCGGCACCAGCTGAGCGCGCTTGGTGCTCAGGCCGGCCTCGGCGCCTGCCAGCGCATTGCTGCCCACATGCCATTCGGTCTTGAGGGCATCAAAGGCGTCGCTGATCTGGGCCCGGGTCTTGGTCTTGGTGCCCATGGGCAGCATCGAACCCACGGCACTGGCCACAGAGCGCTGGCCCTTGAGGCTCTGCACAGTACCGAAATGCAGTCTCAGCGCCAGTTCCACGGTTTCGCCACGCGACTTCTTGGCCAGCAGCGCCACCTTCAGGCCCGAGGGCAAGGTGTAGCGCTCGGTGCGCTTGTCGATGTTGGCGGTGCTGGTGTCAAACACCTCGCCAGCTGCCACGGCCGCCTGGGGCTTGAAGTCGGCCAGCGCCTTCTCGGCATCCACGCGCTGGGCCAGCGGCGTGCGCTGCGGCGCCTCGGTGGCATAGAAGCGGCCCAGGTTGCGGTTGGTGGGCAGCATCCAGCCGCTCACAGCAGCGTTCACTTCGTCGAGCGTGATGCTCTGCACCCGGTCACGCAGGCTGAACAGCAAACGCCAATCGCCTGCCGCGATGGCTTCAGACAAGGTGACGCACAGGGTCTGCGGGTCGGACATGATTTTGTCCAGGTCACGGGCCCATTGCAGCTGCGCGCGCTTGAGCTCCTCGGCCGTCACTGGCTCCTGGATCAAGCCCTCGATGGTGCTGATGAAGATGCGCTGGGCATCGTCCACCGAATCCTCCTTCTTCATCACCGCCGCCATGCTCAGCAGGCCGGGTTCGGCGTTGCGCGAGGCCCAGCCAAACACCTGGGTGGCCTTGCCGGCTTCCACCAGTCGCTTGTGCAAGCGACCGCTCGGCGTGTCGGCCAGGGCCGTGGCCACTATCTCGAAAGCGGCGTAATCGCGGTGGGCCAGCGCCGGGATGTGGTAGCTGGCAAACACGGCCTGCTGGCCGCCGATGCGGCGCAACGTGACCTCGCGCTCGCCCTCTTGCACCGGCTCCAGCGTGTAGGTGGGTGGCAGCTTGCGCGTGGGCTTGGCGAGGCGGCCGAACTCGGTGCTGATTTCCTTCAGAACCCTGACTGGGTCGAAGGCGCCGGCCACCAGCAGCGTGGCGTTGTCGGGCTGGTAGTACTTGCGATAAAAGGCCTGCAGGCTGGGGATGTCCACGTTCTCCACGTCGGCGCGCGCGCCGATGGTGCTGCGGCCGTAGCTGTGCCATTGGTAGGCCGCCGCCTGGGTGCGCTCGATCAGGATGTTGACTGGGTCGTTCTCACCGGCCTCCATCTCGTTGCGCACCACGGTCATCTCGGTGTCCAAATCCTTGCGCAGCACCTTGGCGCCGGTCATGCGGTCGGCCTCGGTCTTCAGCGCCCAAGAGAGCTGGGCCGGGTCGGCCGGAAAGGTCTCGTAGTAGTTGGTGCGGTCCGAATTGGTGCTGCCGTTGAACTGCATGCCGCGCTTGGAGAGTTCGGCCCCCACGTTGGCATGCAGCTTGGTGGTCTTGAACATCAGATGCTCAAGCAAGTGCGCCATGCCGGTTTCACCATAGCCCTCCATGCGGCTGCCCACGTGGTAGGTGACGTTGACCGTGACCGTGGGCTTGGACGCATCGGGTATCAGCAGCACCTGCAGCCCATTGGCCAGGCGGTACTCGCTGATGCCCTCCACCTGGCGCACCGGTTGCGGCAAGGCCAAGGGCGCGGCCAAGGCGGCGAGCGACAGGCTGCCAACGATGAACAGGGCGGCAACGCGAGGGAGTGGGCGCATGGTGACAAAACCAGCGGGCAAGCTGGCAAGCAAGGGGTTTGCAACAGAGCGAGCATAGCTGGGCAAGTTCCCTGCTGCCTCGCCCTTCGCGGGCAGCGTTCGGGATCAGCGGCTGGCCAAGCGCTGTCAGCAACCTGCGATCACGCGCCCTCGGTCAGGCCGGGAGCACCGCCGTGACCTCGATCTCCACCTTCGCCCGCTCTTCCACCAGGCCGGCCACCTGCACCGCCGTCATCGCGATGCCGAACTCACGACCCAGCACCTCGCGGTAGGCCTGGCCGATTTCGCGGCCGCGGGCGATGTACTCGCGCCGGTCCGTCAAGTACCAGGTCATGCGGCAGATATGGCTGGGCTCGGCGCCGGCCTCGGCCAACACAGCCTTGATGTTCTGCAGGGTCTGGTGCACCTGGGCCACCAAGTCGTCGCTCTCGAACTGGCATTGCGCGTTCCAGCCGATCTGCCCGGCCACGAACACCATGCGGCCGCTGGCAGCCACGCCATTGGCATAGCCCTTGGGGGCAGCCCAGGCGGTGGGCTGCAGCACGGTTTTGGTCATGGGGTCTCCTGGGTTCAAAAGGGTTCACGCAGCTTGAAGCGCTGCAGCTTGCCGGTCTGGGTGCGTGGCAGCTTCTCCACAAACTCCACCGCCCGCGGGTACTTGTAGGGCGCCACGGTCTGCTTCACGAAGTCCTGCAGCGTCCGCACCATCGCGTCATTCGCCACCTGGCCTGGCCGCAACACCACGAAGGCCTTGACGATCTGGCCGCGCTCGTCATCGGGCACGCCCGTCACGCCCACCTCGGCCACGGCCGGGTGGCCCATCAGCGCGTCTTCCACCTCGGGCGCGGCGATGTTGTAGCCGGCCGAGATGATCATGTCGTCGGTGCGGGCCTGGTAGTGGAAGTAGCCGTCGGCGTCCATCAGGTAGGCGTCGCCGGTGAGGTTCCAGCCGTCACGCACATAGCCCTTCTGGCGCTCGTCGGCCAGGTAGCGGCAGCCGGTGGGGCCTTGCACCGCCAGCTTGCCCACGGTGCCCACGGGCACCTCGTTCATGTCGTCATCGACGACCTTGGCGCGGTAGCCGGGCACCACGGTGCCGGTGGCGCCGGGACGGGCATGGACCTCGTCAGCCGAGATGAAGATGTGCAGCAGCTCGGTGGCGCCTATGCCGTCGATCAGCTCGATGCCGGTGGCCTCGCGCCACAGCGTGCGAGTGGAGGCCGGCAGCGCCTCACCCGCCGACACGCACTTGCGCAGCGGTGTGCGGCGCAAATCGATGCCGCGCGCCGCCAGCGTGCGGTACGAGGTGGGCGCGGTGAACAGAACCGTGGCGCCGAAGTCCTTGATGCCGTCCAGCAGCTGCGGCGGGCCGGCCTTTTCCAGCAGCACGGTGGATGCGCCCACGCTCATGGGGAACAGCAGCAGGCCACCCAGCCCGAAAGTGAAGGCCAGCGGCGGGCTGCCGATGAAGATGTCGCTTTCCGTGGGCCGCAGCACATGCGGCGGCCAGCACACGCAGGCCGCCATCACGTCGCGGTGGAAGTGCATGGTGGCCTTGGGGATGCCGGTGGTGCCCGAGGTGAAGGCCAGCAGACAGGTGTCGTCGGCAGCGGTGTCCACGTTCGTGAACTGCGGGCTCTTCAGCGCCATGGCCGCTTCCAAGCCACCGGGTCCGGCGTCGTTGAAGTAGCGCACCTGAGTGAGCTGCGGGCACTCGGCCAGCGTGGCCTGGAGTTCATCGGCCAAGGCCGCGTCACACAGCGCGTGCGTCACCTCGCCCTTGGCGACGATGCCCTTCAGCTCCTTGGCGCGCAGCAGCGGCATGGTGGCCACTGCGATGCCGCCCGCCTTCATCACCGCAAACCAGCAGGCCGCCAGCATGGGGTTGTTGGGGGCGCGCAGCAGCACGCGGTTGCCGGGCACCAAGCCCATGTCCTGCACCAGCACGTTGGCGATGCGGTTGGCCTTCTCCTGCAGATCGGCATAGGTCCAGCGCAGACCACCGGGGGCCTGGATGCACAGCCGGTCGCCCTGGCCTTCGGCGATGCGCCGGTCCAGCAGTTCGGTGGCGCAGTTCAGTTGGGGCGGGAACTGCAAGCCGGGCAGCGTGAAGATGAAGGCCGGCTGCTGCTCGGGCGGCGGCAAGCGGTCGCGGGCAAAGGTGTCGATGTGGGCAGAGGCCATGGGCGGTCTCCTCGTGTCAGGCGGAGGATGTGGCGGACGCCGCTTCGCGCAGCAGATCGCGCCCGATGATCAGTTGCTGCACCTCGGTGGCGCCTTCGTAGATGCGCAGCGCGCGGATCTCGCGGTACAGCGTCTCCACAGCCTGGCCGCTCACCACGCCCAGGCCGCCCCACAGCTGCACCGCCGCGTCGATCACCTGCTGTGCGCCCTCGGTGGCCACCATCTTGGCCATCGCGGCCTCGCGTGTCACGTTAAGGCCCTGGTCGCGCATCCACGCGGCGCGGTAGGTGAGCAAGGCGGCCGAGTCGATGGTGGTGGCCATCTGTGCCAGCTTGGCCTGGGTGAGCTGATGGTCTCCGAGCACGCCGCCAAACATCTTGCGCGTGGTGGAGCGGGTGATGCCTTCGTCCATCGCGCGGCGTGCAAAGCCCAGCGAGGCCGCAGCCACCGAGGTGCGGAACACATCGAGCGTGCGCATGGCCACCTTGAAGCCCTCGCCCGCCGCCCCCACGCGCTGGCTGGCGGGGATGCGGCAGCCGGTGAACTTCAAGCGCGCCAGCGGGTGCGGTGCGATCACCTCGATGCGCTCGGCGATCGCTAAGCCGGGCGTACCCGCATCGACGATGAAGGCACTGATGCCGCGCGCCCCCGGTGCCTCGCCGGTGCGGGCGAACACCACGTAGAAATCGGCGATGCCGCCGTTCGAGATCCAGGTCTTCTCGCCGTCCAGCACATAGTGGTTGCCGTCGGCCGCGCTTTCCAATTTCGCGGCGCAAGCCATCGCGGCCACGTCGGAGCCGGCGTCGGGCTCGGAGAGCGCGAACGCGGCAATCGCTTCGCCGGCCGCCACGCGCGGTAGATAGGCGGCTTTCTGCTCCGGCGTGCCGGCCAGGCTGATGGCCCCCGAACCCAGGCCCTGCATCGCGAACGCGAAATCGGCCAGGCCGCTGTGGCGGGCCAGGGTTTCGCGGATCAGGCAGATGGCGCGGGTGTCGATGGCGTCGGCCGTGCCGCCGTAGGCACGCCCACCCACGGCGTGCCTGAGCCAGCCGGCGCTGCCCAGTGCGCGCACCAGGGCCTGGCACTCGGCGTCCACATCGTGCCCATGGTGGCCGACCACATTCGCGCCGGCCCAGGCGTCAAGCGCGCGGGCAAGCTCACTGTGTTTGGCGTCGAAGAAGGGCCAGGCTAGGTAGCGGGTGTCAGCCATGGTGGGTTGCTCCAACAGCAGGGGTATCGTCATTCCCCCGTAGGCGGGACTCCACCCGGTGCCACCCATGGATTCCCGCCTTCGCGGGAATGACGCCCGGGGCGAGACTGGGGGTGTCGTCGTTGGTCATCTCAGTTGCCCTGAAACACCGGCCGCTGCTTGGCCACAAAGGCCTCGTAGGCGCGGCGGAAGTCTTGCGTGAGCATGCACAGCGCCTGGGCCTGGGCCTCGGCCTCGATGGCCTGCTCGATGGTCATGGCCCATTCCTGCTGCAGCATGGTCTTGGTGATGCCGTTGGCAAAGGTGGGGCCTTCGCACAGGCTTTGTGCCAGCGCCTGCGCGGCGCCCAGCAGCTCGGCCGGCTCCACCACGCGGTTGTAGAAGCCCCAGCGCTCGCCCTCCTCGCCGCCCAGCGCACGGCCGGTGTACAGCAGCTCGCTGGCCCGGCCCTGGCCAATGAGGCGCGGCAGGATGGCGCAGGCGCCCATGTCGCAGCCGGCCAGGCCCACACGGTTGAACAAGAAGGCCGTCTTGCTGCGCGCCGTGCCCAGCCGCATGTCAGACGCCATGGCCACGATGGCACCGGCCCCGGCGCACACGCCGTCCACCGCCGCCACGATGGGCTGCGGGCAGGCGCGCATGGTCTTCACCAGATCGCCGGTCATGCGGGTGAACATCAGCAGCTCGGGCGCATCCAGCTGCACCAGCGGGCCGATGATCTCGTGCACGTCGCCACCCGAGCAGAAGTTGTCGCCCGCGCCGGTGATGACCACGGCGTGGATGTCGCTGGCGTAGCGCAACTCGCTGAACAGGTCGCGCAGCTCGGCGTACGAATCAAAGCTCAGCGGGTTCTTGCGCTCGGGCCGGTTCAGCGTGATGGTGGCCACGGCGCCTTTCACTTCCCACAGGAAATGCTTGGCGGCATAGCCTGCCAACTGCTTGCGGTTGCCGGCGAGCAGCGAGGGATCAATGTTGCTTGATGAGGTCATGGTCTCTTCCTTCACATCACTTCGCCGCCCGAGACCGAGAGGGCCTGGCCGGTCATGGCAGACGCCGCGTCGGCACACAGCCAGGCCACGGCGTCGGCCACCTGCTGCGGCTGCACGATGCGGCCCTGGGGGTTGCTGGCGGCAAATTCTGCGCGCGCCTCGGCTTCGCTGCGACCGGTCTTGGCCATGACGTTGGCAATGCTTTCCGTCAGGATGTCGGTCTCGGTGTAACCGGGGCACACGGCGTTCACGGTGATGCCCTTCTTGGCCACCTCCAGCGCCATCGAGCGGGTAAGGCCCAGCACGCCGTGCTTGGCCGCCGAGTACGCCGCCACATAGGCGTAGCCGCGCTGGCCCGCCGTGCTGGCGATGTTGATGACGCGACCCCAGCCCGCCTGCAGCATGCCTGGCAGCGCCGCGCGGCTGCACAGGAACGTGCCGGTGAGGTTCACCGCCAGCATGCGTTGCCACAGCTCGGTGGAGGTTTTGTGCAGCGGCGCGCTCTCGGCCTGGCCGGCGTTGTTCACCAGCACCAGCACCGGGCCGCGCGCCAGTTGCGTCTCGGCAAATGCAGCCGCCACCTGGGCTTCATCGGCCACGTCGGCCACCGCGATGCCATGGCGCTTGCCCGGAAGCGTGGCCAGCAAGGTCTGCAGGCGCAGCGCGTCTCGGCCCAGCAGCGTGAGCGTGGCGCCCTCGGCCGCCAGCCGCAGCGCGATGGCCGCGCCGATGCCGCGCGCGGCGCCCGTCACCAGCGCATGCTTGCCTGCCAGAGAGCCACTCATGCCTTGGCACTCTTCTTCTGCGCCGCCACCTGGGCGAAGGCCTGGGCCAGCACGCTCTGCGCCTTCTCGCGCTGGAAGTTGGCTTCCATCTGGCTCTTGGCGCTCTGGTACTGGTGCGGCCAGGGCTGGGCCTGGTAGCCGATCTTGGCGGCCTCGGTCAGCGTCCAGGCCGGGTTGGCCAGGTGCGGGCGGGCGATGGCGCACAGGTCGGCCCGGCCGGCCGCGATGATGCTGTTCACATGGTCGGCCTCGCTGATCGCGCCCACGGCGATGGTGGCCACGCCCGCCTCCTGGCGCACGCGGTCGGCAAACGGGGTCTGGTACATGCGGCCGTATTGGGGCTTTTGCGCGGCGCTCACCTGGCCCGACGAGCAGTCAATCATGTCGGCCCCGGCCGCCTTGAAGGCGCGGGCGATCTCCACCGCGTCGTCCGGCGTGATGCCGCCTTCCACCCAGTCGTGCGCCGAGATGCGCACCGACATCGGCAGGTCGGCCGGCCAGGCGGCGCGCACCTCGGTGAACACCTCCAGCGGGTAGCGCAGCCGGTTCGCCAGTGCGCCGCCGAAATCATCGGTGCGGCGGTTGGTGAGCGGCGAAATGAAGCTGGAGAGCAGATAGCCGTGGGCGCAGTGCAGCTCCAGCCAATCAAAGCCCGCTTCGGCCGCGCGGCGGGTGGCGGCCACGAAATCGGCCTTCACGCGGTCCATGTCGGCGCGGTCCATGGCGCGCGGCACTTGCCCGTCCGGCAGATAGGGCTGGGCCGAGGCAGCCAGCAGCGGCCAGTTGCCGTTCGGCAGCGGTTGATCGGCCCCCGCGTCGTCCCACGGCGCATTGGTGGAGCCCTTGGGCCCCGCGTGGCCGATCTGGATGCCGATGCGCGCGTCGCTGGTCTGGTGCACGTGGTTCACGATGCGCGCCCAGGCCTGCTGCTGCGCATCGTTCCACAGGCCCGGGCAGCCGGGGGTGATGCGGGCGTCAGCCGAGGGGCAGGTCATCTCGGCCACCACCATCGCGGCGCCGCCCAGGGCGCGGGCGCCCAGGTGCACCAGGTGGAAGTCACCCACCACGCCATCGACAGCCGAGTACTGCGCCATCGGCGACACCACCACGCGGTTCTTCAATGTGACCGAGCGCACGTGGTAAGGCGTGAACATGGGCGGCACCGGCGGCAACGCCGGGTGCACTGGCACGCCGGCCCTGTCGTCGAACCAGCGTTCGAAGCCTTCGAGCCAGCCGGCGTCGCGCATGCGCAGGTTCTCGTGGCTGATGCGCTGGCTGCGGGTGAGCATGGAGTACATGAATTGCTCGGGCGGCAACTGGTCGCAATAGCGCTCGCCGCAGACCTCGAACCAGGCCATCGCGTTCCAGGCCGCGTTCTGCAGTCGCAACACGTCCACGTTGCGCAGCTCCTGGTAGCGGGCCAGCACCGAGGGGATCTTGTCCACCGTGGCGCCCTGGGCCTTGAACTGGGCCACCAGCTCGATGGCGTCTTCCAGCGCCAGCTTGGTGCCCGAGCCGATCGCGAAGTGCGCCGTGTGCACCGCATCGCCCATCAGCACCACATGGCTTTGGCCGTTGAAGTGCGACCACTGCTCGCACTTCACCTGCTGGAAGGCCAGCCAGGCCGAGCCGCGCAGGTGGCGCGCATTGGTCATCAGCTTCTCGCCCTGCAGGTTCTCGGCAAAGAGCTTTTCGCAAAAGTCTATCGACTGCTGCTGGTCGGCCTTGTCCAACCCATGGGCCAGCCAGACATGCTCCGGGCACTCGACGATGAAGGTGGTGGTGTTCTCGTCGAACTTGTAGATGTGGGCCTGGAACCAGCCGTGCTCGGTCTTTTGAAAGTCGAAGGTGAACGCGTCGTACAGCTTGTGCGTGCCCAGCCAGATGTAGCGGTTGGGCCGCACGATGATGTTGGGCTTGAACACCTCCTGGTGCTGGCTACGGATGTTCGAGAAGATGCCGTCGCTGGCAATGATCAGGTCGGCATCCGGGTACTGGGCGTCGGATTGCACGTCGGTCTCGAACACCAGCTTCACGCCCAGGTTTTCGCAGCGCGCCTGCAGGATGTTCAGCAGCTTCTTGCGGCCGATGCCCACGAAGCCGTGGCCGCCCGAGCGGATGGTGCGGCCCTTGAACAGCAGCTCGATGTCGTCCCAGTGGTTGAAGGCCAGCTGGATCTCGTCGGCCGTGGCGCTGTCCCACTGGCGCATCACGTCCATGGTGGCGTCGCTGAACACCACGCCCCAGCCAAAGGTGTCGTAGGGCTTGTTGCGCTCGACCACGGTGATGTCGTGGCTGGGGTCTTGCTGCTTCATCAGCAGCGCAAAGTACAGGCCGGCCGGGCCACCACCAATGCAGACGATCTTTATGGGCACTCCAATGCAGGAAACCGTGGGCGATGAATTTAGTTTAGTTGTAAAGCTTTAGTTGTCAAGTAGTTCAAATCCCGTCACCATGCCCACCTGGCCGGCGTACGCTGGCTGCACGACGACAACACCGTCATTCCCGCGCGGCGCAGACCTTGCCACCGTCATGCCCGCGCAGGCGGGCATCCAGGCTGTTGCAGCGCCCGTGGATTCCCGCCTCAGCGGGAATGACGGCCCAGAGACTGAACAACGCTGTCCCCATGACCACCCGCAAGCCCGCACCCGTCGCCCCACCCCGCCTGGCCGACGCCCACATCGGCCAGGAAGCCCGCGCCGGGCAGGATGACCACCTGGCCGTGAAGGTGTGGCTGCGCATGCTCTCCACCAGCAACCAGGTGGAGCAGGCCATACGCGCCAAGTTGCGTGAGCGCTTTGGCACGACCCTCGCCCGCTTCGACTACCTGGCCCAGCTGGAGCGCCACGCCGGCGGCCTGCGCATGAGCGCTCTTTCGCGCTACCTGATGGTGACCGGCGGCAATGTCACTGGCCTCACCGACCAGCTGGTGGAAGAAGGCCTGGTGGAACGCAAGAGCGACCCCGACGACGGCCGCTCGTGGCTGGTGCGCCTGACGCCCAAGGGCCGGCGCGAATTTGGCGTGATGGCCGCCGAGCACGAGGCCTGGCTCACGGCCATGTTCTCGGGCTACGACCACGCCCAGATGCAGCAGCTGTACGAACTGCTGGGCCGCCTGCGCCTGCACCTGACGGCCGGCTCTGAGCAAGCCGCACCATGAGCAAGAAGCTCTACGACATCTCGCCCCTGGTCTCGCCCCAGGCGCCCATCTTCCCCGGCGACGAGCCCTATGCCCTGCGCTGGACGGCCACCCTGGGCCCCGGCTGCCCGGTGAACCTCAGCGCGCTCACGATGTCGCCCCACGTGGGCGCACATGCCGACGCCCCCTTGCACTACGCCAACGGCGCGCCCGACGCCGCCCAGGTGCCGCTGGACACCTACCTGGGCCCCTGCCGCGTCATTCACGCCATCGGCTGCGGCCCGCTGATCCACATCCACCACCTGCAGCACGCTGCGGCCCACCTGCCGCCCCGTGTGCTGGTGCGCTGCTGCGAAAAGGCCGACACGGTGTGGAACCCCGACTTCAGCGCCTTCGCCCCCGAGACCGTGGCCTGGTTGGCCGATCAGGGCGTGCGGCTCATCGGCCTGGACACCCCCTCGGTGGACCCGGCCGACAGCAAAACTTTGGACAGCCACCAGCAGCTGCGTCAACGCGACCTGCGCGTGCTGGAGAACCTGGTGCTGGACGACGTGCCCGAGGGCGACTTTGAGCTCATCGCCCTGCCGCTCAAATTGGCAGGCGCCTGTGCCTCCCCCGTTCGCGCGGTGCTGCGCGAGCTTTGAAGACCACGACCCATGAGAACCACACCCGAACCCCGTCAATCCCGACGCCTCCATCGCCATTCCCGCCGCCTTCTTCGTCATTCCCGCCACCCTCTTCGTCATTCCCGCGAAGGCGGGAATCCACCCACCGCCGAATACCTGGATTCCCGCCTCCGCGGGAATGACGGAGGTGAAACGGGAATGACGGAGGTGACACAGAAATGACGGAGACACACCCATGAACACACGTTCTGACTGCATCGCGCTGGACGCGCAGGACCCGCTGCGCGAACTGCGCAACCTCTTCACCCTGCCCGAAGGTGTGAACTACCTGGACGGCAACTCGCTGGGCGTGCTGCCGCGTGCCACTGCCGCTCGCGTGGCCCAGGTGGTGCAGCAGGAATGGGGCGAGGGCTTGATCCGCAGCTGGAACACAGCAGGATGGATGGCCCAGCCCCAGCGCGTGGGCAACAAGATCGCCCGGCTGATCGGCGCGGGCGAAGGCGAGGTGGTGGCCGCCGACTCCACCTCCATCAACCTCTACAAGGTGCTGGCCGCCGCGCTGCGCATCGCGCAGGCCGACGCCCCGAACCGCAAGGTCATCGTCTCGGAGCGCAGCAACTTCCCCACCGACCTCTACATCGCCCAGTCGCTCGCCGCGCAGCACGGCTGCACGCTGGAGCTGATCAGCGCCGACGAGGTGGCGCCGCGCCTGGCCCGGGGCGACGTGGCCGTGTTGATGCTCACGCAGGTGAACTACCGCAGCGGCCGCATGTTCGACATGGCCGCCATCACCGCCCAGGCCCACGCCGCCGGCACGCTCACCGTGTGGGACCTGGCGCACTCGGCCGGCGCCGTGCCGGTGGACCTGCGCGGCGCGAAAGCAGACTTCGCCATCGGCTGCGGCTACAAGTACCTCAACGGCGGCCCCGGCGCGCCGGCCTTTGTGTGGGTACACCCCCGCCACACCGAGCGCTTCTGGCAACCGCTCTCGGGATGGATCGGCCACGCCAACCCCTTCAGCTTCGACACCGCCTACCAGCCCGCCGCCGGCATCGGCCGCTACCTGTGCGGCACGCCCGCCGTCATAGCCATGGCCGCGCTGGAATGCGGTGTGGACACCTTGCTGGCGGCCGAGCCCCTGGGTGGCATGGCAGCACTGCGTGCCAAATCGCTGGCGCTCACAACGCTGTTCATCGCCCAGGTGCGCGAACGCCTTGCGGATCACCCGCTCACGCTCGCATCACCCGAAGACCCGGCCCTGCGCGGCAGCCAGGTCTCGCTGGCCTGCCCCGAAGGCGGCTACGCCGTGATGCAGGCCCTGATCGCCCGCGGCGTGATCGGCGACTTCCGTGCGGGTGATGGCAGCACCGAGCCCGACCTGCTGCGCTTTGGCTTCACCCCGCTCTACACGCAATTCGTGGACGTGTACGACGCCGTCACCGCCCTGGACGACGTGCTCACCAGCGGCGAATGGCGCGAAGCGCGTTTCAACCAGAAGGCTGCCGTGACATGACCTGCCCGTATCACCCCACCAACGCGCCCGACACGTCCCCCACATCGCCAGGCGAAGCCATCGTGCGCGAGGAAGGCGCCCAGCTCGACTTCTCCAAGTCCATGAGCTACGGCGACTACCTGCACCTCGACAGTATCCTCACCGCCCAGCACCCGCTCTCGCCCGACCACAACGAGATGCTGTTCATCGTGCAGCACCAGACGAGTGAGCTGTGGATGAAGCTGATGCTGCACGAGCTCCGCGCCGCCGTGGGCCACCTGGCCAAGGACGAGCTGCCCACCACCTTCAAGATGCTGGCCCGCGTCTCGAAGATCATGGAGCAGCTGGTGCACGCCTGGGACGTGCTGGCCACCATGACCCCGCCCGAGTACTCGGCCATCCGGCCCTACCTGGCGCAGAGCAGCGGCTTCCAGAGCTGGCAGTACCGCTGCATCGAATTCAGCCTGGGCAACAAGAACCCGGCCATGCTCAAGCCCCACGAGCACCGGCCCGACCTGCTGGCCATCGTGGAACAGGCCTGGCGCGCCCCCAGCCTGTACGACGAAGCCCTGCGCCTGCTGCAGCGCCGCGGCATCGCCGTGCCCGCCAGCCACACCGAGCGCGACTGGACGAAACCCTACGAAGCCAGCGACGGCGTGGAGCAGGCCTGGCTGCAGGTCTACCGCGACCCCGAGCACCACTGGGACCTGTACCAGCTGGGCGAAGAACTCACCGACCTGGAAGACGCCTTCCGCCTCTGGCGCTTCCGGCACGTGACCACCGTGGAGCGCGTGATCGGCTTCAAGCGCGGCACCGGCGGCACGGGCGGGGTGCCCTATTTGCGCAAGATGCTGGACACGGTGCTGTTTCCGGAGATTTGGCGGTTGAGGACGGAGCTTTGATGCCGTGCTATCCATCCCGTGTTCGCTGCACACCACTCGCTGCCGGCTTACGAACCAACAGCATGCTGCATGGGATAGCTCCACAAGCCTGCGTTCCCCATCGAATGCCTATACCTGACGTGATGAAATCACGTCATGCCAAAGCCGCTACGGGTTGTATTGGACTCCAACGTCTTCAGCCCTGATCATTTCCCCACGCTCAAGCAGTCGCGCTTCCTCGAACTGGTGAAGAGCCGGGCCATAGTGCCGGTGTTCCCCGCTGTGATGATGGAGGAGACGCTTCGGGCGTTTCACGGCCAATCACGAACGATGCTGCTTACCGAGTGGCTACCGTTCATCCTAGAAACCCGCGTCCAATTCTGCGTAGAGCTTCCGGAGATCTGGCGTCGAGAACTCATCCTTCGGAAGGGAATGGACGCGAGCGAATATCTCTCGGCAACGCATCAGCGCAACCTGGTTCATGTACTCAGAACGTTGCCTGTCGACGGCTCGTCGTCGTTGATGGAGAAAGTCTTACCGGGTTGGCTCCGTGGCGATGAACAGCGCAAGTTGACACGCAAGGCAACTATCGCGCTTCGAAGGCACCCACTGCCAGCGAATAGTCGGCCACTTGAAGAAACCTTGCCTCAGTTGCAATTGGCCGCTGCAAATCGGCTGATTTCCTTCATAACACCCCACAAGAACGTCGCCCGTAACTTGCTTGCTCGATGGCAGGTCAACCGGTTGAAGTACCCATTCTTCACACAGGCAGTCGACGATCACGTATTTCAGCCATTGCTGCCACTAGTGGACCACCGTGCAGCCGTCGACTACAACGCACGACCGGACCTCGACATTTTGGTTCACCTAGTACGCGCCGATGTGCTGGTCACAAACGAGACTCGTTTCATGGCTCGTGCCTTTGACGAAATCTGGAAGCCGAGGGGAAGGTTGCGCTTTTCGACTCCTGAGTTCGTTGCAACTTTGGGATGCAGATAGACGACGTCTATGGCGGCGGCGTCTATTTCTTGCCACTCGCTACAGCGTTAACCTGACTTCCTGTGACGCCGAACCCATTTGTAGCGCGCTTTCCATCCTCCGAGTCCACACTGGAGCAAAAGGCCATAGCCCATTTCGGCCTGCCAGCCGCTCACTAGAATCCCCCGACGTTCACCCGCCCAGCGCCCCACCCGGGCCCTCGGCCCCCTCCCGGAGCCTGACCATGGACACCCGCACCGCCCCCGCCCGCCTGCGCATTGCCCGCCTGCGCGAAACCATGAACGCGCAGGGCGCCCACGCCGTGCTGGTGCCCAGCAGCGACCCCCACATCAGCGAATACCTGCCCGGCCACTGGCAGGGGCGCGAGTGGTTCTCGGGCTTCACCGGGTCCATGGGCACGCTGGTGGTCACGCTCACGGATGCGGCCCTGTTTGCCGACATGCGCTACTGGGAGCAGGCCGAGCGCGAGCTGCTGGGCAGCGGCATTGCGCTGGTGCGCATCCCCACCGGCGGGGCCATGCACCACCTGGATTGGATCGCCACCCACCTGGCCGCCGGCAACGTGCTGGCGGTGGACGGCCAGGTGCTGGGCCTGGCCGCGGCCAAGGCGCTGCAGGCGCTGTGCGACGAGAAGGGCATCGCCTTGAAGACGGGGGCCGACCCGTTGGCGGATGCCTGGGAGGGCCGCGCCGGCCTGCCGGCCGCGCCGCTGTTTGAGCACACCGCACCGCAGGCCGCCGTGGCCCGCGCCGCCAAGCTGGCCCAGGTGCGCGCCGGCATGGCCACGCACGGCGCCACACACCACTTCGTCTCCACGGTGGACGACATCGCCTGGGTCACCAACCTGCGCGGCGCGGATGTGGAATACAACCCCGTGTTCCTGGCCCACCTGCTCGTCGGCCAGAACGAGGCCACGCTGTTCGTGGGCGCAGGCAAGGTCAGCCCCGCGCTGGCCGCCACGCTGGCGTCGGACGGCGTGCGCGTGGCCGATTACCGCGAGGCCCCGGCCGCACTGGCCGCCTTGCCCGCCGGCAGCGTGCTGCTGGTGGACCCCAAGCGCGTCACGCTGGGCCTGCGGCAATCCGTGGCGGATGGTGTGCGCGTGGTGGAAGCCATCAACCCCAGCGTGCTGGCCAAGAGCCGCAAGACGGCCGAAGAGGCCGCCTTCATCCGCGAGGCCATGGCCGAGGACGGCGCCGCCATGTGCGCCTTCTACGCCTGGTTCGAGGCCGCGATGGCGCGCGGCGAGCGCATCACCGAGCTGACGGTGGACGAGAAGCTCACGGCAGAGCGTGCCAAGCGCAAGGGCTTTGTTGGCCTGAGCTTTTCCACCATCGCCGCCTTCAATGCCAATGGCGCCATGCCGCACTACCGCGCGCTGCCCGAGCTGCATGCGGTCATCGAGGGCAATGGCCTGCTGCTGATCGATTCCGGCGGCCAGTACCTGGGCGGCACCACCGACATCACCCGCGTGTGGCCCATAGGCCAGATCACGGCGGACCACAAGCGCGACTTCACCCTGGTGCTCAAGGGCACGATGGCGCTGAGCCGTGCGCGCTTTCCCAAGGGCACGCTCAGCCCCATGCTGGATGCCCTGGCCCGCGCGCCGCTCTGGGCCGAGAGCATGGACTACGGCCACGGCACCGGCCACGGCGTGGGCTACTTCCTGGCCGTGCACGAGGGGCCGCAGAGCATCAGCAAGGCGGTGCCCGAGCCCACCATGGCCATGGAGCCGGGCATGGTCACCTCGATCGAGCCGGGGCTGTACCGGCCCGGGCGCTGGGGCGTGCGCATCGAGAACCTGGTGCTGAACGTGCCGGCCCAGGCCAGCGAGTTTGGCGAGTTCCTGGAATTCGAGACGCTGACGCTCTGCCCCATCGACACCCGTTGCATCGATGTGGCGCTGTTGCGTGCCGACGAGATCGCCTGGCTGAACCAGTACCACGCAACGGTGCGCGCACGCCTGGCGCCGCGGGTGAGTGGCGATGCGCTGGCCTGGCTGATGGCGCGCACCGAGGCGTTGCGGTTGGGTTGAGCGCGAGGGTTGAAGCCGCATTGGCTGGGGTGGATCCCCGCCTACGCGGGGATGACGGGGGATTCGTCAATCCCGCGCCGTTTCCGTCATTCCCGCGCAGGCGGGAATCCAGCATTCACCCCGCACCAAAGCCCCTGAACCCCATCGCCGAGAACGTCGCTCCCTACAATTGGTGCAGTGCACCTCCTCAACGCCGACCTCCATTGCCATTCCACCTTCTCGGATGGCAGCCTGCCCCCCGAAGAACTGGCCCGCCGGGCCCACGCCAACGGCGTGCAGCTCTGGGCGCTCACCGACCACGACGAGATTGCCGGCCAGGCGCCGGCCCGCGCAGCGGCCGAGGCGCTGGGCCTGGTCTACGTGACGGGGGTGGAGATCTCGGTCACCTTCATCGGCGAGACGGTGCACATCCTGGGTTTTGATTTCGACCTCGAGAACCCTGCCCTGGTGCAAGGCCTGGCGGCGCTGCGCGCTGGGCGTGATCAACGCGCCCGCGACATGGGCGAGAGCCTGGCCAGGGCTGGCATCCCTGGCGCCTACGAGGGCGCCTGCGCCTACGCCGGCAACCCCGATCTGGTCTCGCGCACGCACTTTGCGCGCTTTCTGGTAGAGAGCGGCCACTGCGCCAGCGTGCACGAGGTGTTTTCGCGCTACCTCAAGGAGGGCAAGCCCGGCTTCGTGCCGCACCGCTGGGCCGGCCTGGGGCAGGCGCTGGATTGGATCCACGGCGCCGGCGGCGTGGCGGCCATCGCCCACCCGGCGCGCTACCGCTTCACGCCCACCGAAGAATTGGCGCTGTTCACCGAATTCGCCTCGCACAGCGGGCAAGGGGTGGAGGTGACGTGTGGCGCGCACTTTCCCGACGAGGTGACCAGGTACGCCACCATGGCCGCCGAGTTTGGCCTGCTGGCCTCGCGTGGCAGTGATTTCCACGCCCCCGAGGAAAGCCGCATCGCCCTGGGCGAGCTGCCCGATCTGCCTGGCAAGTGCACACCGCTGTGGAGCCTGTGGGCAGATCGGCTGCAGCACCTGCCGCCCGCTGAGCACACCGGCGCACACGCCGCGCTGCCGGCGTGACGGCGCCGGGCCAGCCCCGCCAGCGGCCGCCGCTGGGGGGTTGCCCTGCGGTTGGGGCCGGTGCATATCGACAGTTTGGGGGACTGACCGGCGCGGGGCTTGGTGGTAGCCTGCTGCTCGCCTCCACCGTCTGCACAGCCACAACGTGATCGACCAAGCCCTCAAGCGTCAAATTGCGCAGCACGAGATTCGCTGCCACAAGGCGCCCGGGCGCTTTTGCGGCACACGGCCTGGATGGCCGAATTCGGCCAGATCTTTCTGGTGGCCATGCTGCTGCTGGCTGCCGCCGGGCTGCTGTGGTCGCTGTACGGCCTGGTGTTTGTGCGCTTTCAGGTCTGGCGCATCCTGCTGCTGGTGGGTTTTGCCGCCCTGCTGTGGACCTTGGTGGCCAACTTGTGGCCGCCCACCGAAACCGCGCAAGGCCTGCCCCTCACGCCCGAGGAAGCGCCCCGTTTGTTCGAGATGATCCGCGTGCTGCGCAAGCGCATACAGGCGCCCGAGTTCGACCAGGTGTTGGTGGACGACAGCCTGGGTGTGAGCATCGTGCAAACACCGAGCCTGGGCATCCTGGGCCGCTACCGCAACACCCTGGTGCTGGGCCTGCCCGTGCTGATGGGCCTGAGCACGCCCCAGGTTGCCGCCCAGGTGGCGCACGAGTTTGGCCACCTGGCCACCGGCCGGCGCGAGCGCAAGGCCTGGATCTACCGCACCCGCCGCAGTTGGTGGCGGCTGGCCCAGTCGCGGGCCCAGTCGCGCTTTGCGCCGGCCTTCACCGACATCGGTGCGCGCATCTTCTTCCGGCTACTACTTTCCCCGCTTCAACGCCCGCGCCATGGTGGTGGCGCGCCAGCAAGAGGTGGACGCCGACCTGCTGGCCCACCGCGTGATGGGCACTGTGCCCAGTGCCCGTGGCCTGGTGGCGCTGGAGGTGATGCGGCGCTTTCTGGATGAAGAGTTCTGGCCCGGCATCTGGGCCCAGGCCCGCACCGAGGCCCTGCCCAGCGCCAAGCCGCTGCGCGCGCAGTACGTGCTGCTGCGCGAGAGCCTGCGCGGCCCCGCCGCCCCGCGCTGGTTGCGAGAGGCTCCTGGCGCGTGCCCAGCCCCAGTGAAAGCCACGCCTCGCTCAAGGCCAGGCTCGATTTGGCCGAGGCACCCCCACGAGCTGCCCGAGCCGCCCGAACACTGCGCGGCCGACGAACTGCTGGGCACAACCACGCTGGACACCCTGATCACCGAGTTGGACCTGCACTGGCGCGAGCGCGTGCACGAGGACTGGCTGCACCGCCACCGAGAGCATGTGCAAACCGTCCTGCTGGTGGACGAGCTGGCTGTGGCCGACGCCGAGCATCCGCTGGCGCTGCCCGAGCATCTGCTGTGGGCGCGTGCCACTTGGCAGGTGAAGGGCGCCGCCGCCGCCGTGCCGGTGCTGCGCGAGGCACTGGCGCGGCACAAAGTCTCCACCGAGGCAGGCTGCCTGCTGGCCCAGGCCCTGGCCGAAACCTGCCAGCCGGTGAAGCCCGTGTCGCGCCAGCCCGACGCGCCCGCCGACTTGATCGAGGCCATCGAGCTGCTGATCGACGTGGCCCAGGTGGACGGCGAAACCCGGCCCTATGTGTACTCGCCCGATGTTGACCCTCGCGCTGGCGCCTGGAGGCCGGGCGTCAACTGGAAAAACTGCTGGAGCAGCGCCAGTTGTACGAGGCGCTAAAGCATGCCCGCCATCGCCTGCGGGAGCTGGAAAGAACCGGCGCCAAGGCGCTGGACTGTTGCACGAGTTCGGCGGCGACCAGGTGCTGGCCCCTCGCGCCTGAGCCCGCGCCTGCTGCGCCCGGCCGTGGCCCCTGCTGCAATCGCAGCCTTCGGTGGGGCGGGCCTGGATGTTCCGCAAGACGCATTCGCAGTGCTCCGGGCTGGTGTGCTGCACCTGCTGGTGATCGAGCGCTCCAAGGTCTTGGGCCAGCCCGACCCGCACCTTTGGTGGCGCTGGCTGCGCCAGCGCATCGACCCTGCCGCTGCAGTTCATGGTGGTGGACCTGGCCAACCCTTCTGGACGGCGCTGGCCAGGTCTGATCTGGCGGCGCAATTTCGCAGCGGCGACGAGGCCTGCTTCTACCGCGCCCGAGAAGGTTAGCCAGGGCCTGGGCTGCGTGACAATTGCGGCATGTCCCAGTACTTTGAAGTTCACCCCGAGAACCCGCAGGCCCGTTTGCTCAACAAGCCGCTCAGATCCTGCTCACGGGCGGCGTGGCGGCGGTGCCCACCGACTCCAGCTACGCACTGGTCTGCCGGCTCGACGACAAGACCTGCTGCCGAGCGCCTGCGCCGCATCCGCCAGGTGGACGACAAGCACCACCTCACACTGCTCTGCCGCGATCTATCGGAGCTGGCCAACTACGCCAAGGTGGACAACCGCCAGTACCGGCTGATGAAGCTGGTACACCGGGCCTTTCACCTTCATCCTCGAAGCCACCAAGGAAGTGCCGCGCCGGCTCTCACACCCCTCGCGCCGCACCATCGGCCTGCGGTGCCCGAGCATGAGTGCTGCAGGCGCTGCTGGACGAAGTGGGCCAGCCGCTGGCCACCACCTTCATTCCGCCGGGCGAGATCGATGCGCTGAACGACGCCGACGAGATTCGCACTCGCTTCGAGAAGCAGTTGCAGGCCATCGTGGAATGCGGGAGCCTGCCCCCTTGCAGCCCACTGTCATCGATCTCACCGACGAAGAGCCGGTGCTGGTACGCAAGGCCGAGGTGACCCGGCCAAGCTGGACGGGATCACCCCCGGGGCACCAGCCTCGGCCAGCGCCTCGCAGGCGCTGCGGGCTGAAGACCACCTGAGGTCGGCCGCGTACCAGCATCACCCGGCGTGCCCGGCGCCAGCAGCGCGTTGAACTGCGCTGCGCAGGCGGCGTCGGTCTCGATCATGCATTCGTCAAGGCCACCTGGTGCGTGGGTGAGCCAATGGCGGGCGCTGTCGCAGTAGATGCAAGTCAGCGACGACAGCATGCGCACATCGCCCGGCCTGGCCAGGCGCCACCCCTCGGCGCCAATGCCGGCTCCGCAAGACCAACCACACGGCCCAGCCAGTGGAGAACAGCAGCACCAGCAAAGGCACGCTCAGCCAGGCCAGGCGCCGCTGGACGGGTGGCTCAGCCAGGTCGCGCGTCATGGTCTGCTGTGCTGGCTCAAACCGCCGCCGTGACGACGATCTCCACCTTCCACTCCGGCTTGGCCAGCGCGGCCTGCACAGTGGCGCGCGGCGGCGGTGGCCGGCCACCACCCAGGTGTCCCACACGGCGTTCGCGGCCGGGAACTCGCTGATGTCGGCCAGGAATATCTGCGCACGCAAGATCTTGGTCTTGTCGCTGCCGGCCTGGGCCAGCAGCTTGTCGATGGCCGCCAGCACCTGGCGGGTCTGGCCAGCGATGTCTTGCGAACCATCGCCCCGCCACCTGGCCGGCCGGAAAAGGTAGACCACGCCGTTGTGCACGGCGGCCCCCCGGATGTGCGGGCGCCGATCTCGTGTCGTTGAACGTTCGGTTGAACCATCAGTGTTTTCCCTTTGCGTTGATGCTTTGAGGATGGGGTCTTGTGCGCGGGGCATGCGCATGCAATCGGTCGGGCGGCGGCGGCGGGTGCGGCCTTCTGGCCGATCTTGCTCGGTGCCGGCCGCGGCTTGCGGATGTTGCCGTCATGCCGCCAGACCAGCAGCAGCTCATCACCGCGACGGCCAGCACGGCGGGTGAGGCCCCTGGAGGCGAGCAACTGCCCGAAGGGTGCCAAAGATGGCCGCGACGATGGCCGCCAGCGACGACTAGCGTGAGGGTAGGCCACCACCCACACCACACCGCAGCGTGGCGCCTGCCATCCCGGCACCAGGCCCAGCAGCACGCCGATGGCGGTGGCCGCGCCCTGCCGCCCTGGAGAAGCGAAAGAACACCCGGCCAGGGATGGCCAGAAACGCGGCCAGCCCACGAAGCCGATGGTGGTTTCGCCCCAGCCATGAGCGGGCTTGCAGTCGCTGCGCGGCCAGCACCGGGATCAAGCCCTGAGCGCGTCGAACAGCAGCGGAGGGCGGCTGCCTTCTGCCGCTCGAGCGCAGCACGTTGGTGGCGCTAAGCCGCCTGAGTCGCAGGAGCGCGGTCGGACAAACGGCGAAACGGCTGACGATGACCTTCGCGAAGGACAAGGGAGCCGATCAGGTGTTTTCGCCAAAACGGCCAGCAAGGAAGAGAGGTTTAGCGCAACGCCTGCATTAACTACGCCGTGGGCGTGGAGAGGTAAGCGTGGCGGCGCCCGCTGGCTCAGTGGCCGCGGCCGCAGGCGCCGCAGCAGCCTGACTTGGCAGGCGCGGCCTGACCGGCCGGCACCTCGATGCTCACGGGGTGAAGGCCAGCATCGGCAATGGCGCACCGGTCAGCCGTAGCTGCGCTTGCCGATGCCCGGCTCCATTCAGCACTCGGTGTTGGGCCAGGTCTACCCGCATTGTTGGCGGCCGGATCGACCTTCATCAGCGCCTGCGGGATGGAATCTCACAGTGGTTGCAGGTCATGTCAGCCGTTGATTTGGAAAGGATCATCGAAACCTCCCAGTAGATACGGTGACGGGGAGCGCGGATTTTCGCCGCCTTGGCTGGTGGCTGTGGTGATCCGCCGCAATCGCCCCTGGATCTCAGGGCCGCCGCACCGGCCGGGCATGGGGCCAGTGGTGGTATGGCAGCCCCACAGCAACACGGCCGCAGAGGCGCTGAGCGCCGCCAGTCCCACGGGCGGTTAATGACGCGCCGGGCCACGCCTTGCAAGACCTCAAAAACGACCTGCTCCATAAAGCGCGCCAGCCCAGATCTGCCTTCGCTGGAGTAGCGATGGATCGTCCAGGCGCCACCATCGACGCTGCTCAGGCCGCGGCGCTGCACAGCAGGCGGAAAGCTTCGGCCGCCACGGCCGCCGCCAAGGGTGCCCAACGGGTTGCAGCAGCCGTACGAGCAGGCGTGAGCTGCAGCCGGCCTGGTCGCCTGGTGGGCCGCGATGCGAAATCAAACGGGGTGCCGGCACGGCCACACGCGCGCGGCGGCTGCGGCTAACGGGCGGGGTTGCCAGGGGTCGCTGGTCTGGGTTACGGCTGCTCCGGGTTCGGGTTCAGCCTTTGGCGGAGCGGGCCCGCGCGCCAGCGGTTCCGCCACCACTCGCAGATCGGCCACCACGCGTAGCCCATGCCGCAACATCGGGTTGCGGGCCGCTCACCTGCGGTTCAGATCGCTAAAGCCACAGGGCTTCTTGGCACTCCAGCACCTCGGTGAGCACTGCAGGCGCTATGCCCACCAAGCAGCTACGCCGACCGGGCCGTTGATGAGGATGGCGGCGAGTTCCAGCACCGTGGCCTCCCATACACCGGTACGACTTTCCTGGTGCCACAGCGGGCGAGTGCCACCCACCATGTAGCGCCACTGTGGCGCTGCG
>JADJLP010000005.1 GCA_016710065.1 Candidatus Ideonella esbjergensis | reverse complement strand
CATGGCGCTGCCGCCAGCTCGGCCTGGTCGCGCAGGCGCCACGGTGAGCTGGTCCAGGGCCTGAGCCGCATGGGCGTTGCCGGACACGGCCTGGCTGAGCTGTTCAACGGTCTGTGGTTTCACGCGCAGGCTGCTGGCCTGGGCCTGGTGCGCTGGGCCAGTACTTCGCCGCTGGTGGCCACCTGCTGGCCCGCCAGGCCACCCGCACCGCGCTGCTGCGGATGTCGGCCACCATGGCCGACATCCGCTGCGCCATCGTCCATCACCGCCGATCTCCGGCGGCTCGTCGCTGCCCCGCGTCTATCTTGGTGTCAGCTTGCACTGCGCGGTGGCCAGCGCGCCCTTATGCAGGTACCCGCAGGAGCACCAGAAAGCTGACGGAAAAGTCGCCGAGAGGTACAGGATCAGCAGCAGGCCCGCTGCCCACGCCACCCAGTTGCCAAGCCATGGCGCGGCCCAGCCAATGCTCGCGCAACAGCAGGCGCTGGTTCCGGCTCGGCCAGCAGTTGCTGGTTCAGCGCCAACACCTGGGCCAGGGCCTTGCTGCCCAGAGGCACGTCGAAGGCGGCGGCCTCGCCAGTGATGGCCTCGGCCTGGAAGGTCTTGCGCAATGCGCTCTCGCGAACGCCCGGGTGTCGGCCAGGGCGGCATCCCGACGGGGAATGGGCACGCCCGCACGCTGCAATGCGGCGCGGCGAAAACCGTCACCACGCAGCCACTGCGGGTTGTCGGCACTGCCCACCAGCGGCTGGCGCGTTCGGCGGCGTTCGCGTCGCCGCGCGCCAACACACCGGCACCAGGGTGCGGGCGCGGCTGAGGCCTGGGCCCAGGGGATCAGGCGTTCCACAGCCATGTCCATCAGAAAGAAGGTGTCAGCGTCGGGGTCCGACAGCAGGCCAGCTCTCGCCTGCGCGCAGCACCAGCTGGCGCAGCGCCCATCGCGTCCTGGTGGGCCGCCGAGCCTCGTTGCGTTGCGCGGTGCTTGCCTTCGGCCAGAGGCCTGGGCCTGCTGGCGCAGCGTTTGCCCAATCGGCGGCCAGTGTCTTGTGCAGATCGAATGTTGCGGCAAGGGTTTACGTTCAACGGCGCCCAGCCCGGTGCTGATGCGTTCTCGCGCAGCAGGTAGGGTGCGGCGTGCTTCTTCATCCCCAGACAGGCCACGGTGGGTGAGGGCCTGAGTGGCTCTCACAAGTCAACCGCCATGGCGGTCAAGGCCTGCACCATGCCCGGGCACCGGCGGCCAGTTCTGAGCGTACCGAGGCGATGTCGGCCATGGACGTGCGAAGCGCTGATCAGTGCCAGCAACAACAAGGGGATCAGCAACATGCTGCTTGGCAGCAGCAGCTTCATGGGCACGCGCAGCCGGCGCATCCCTTTGGCGCCGGGCTGGAGGCGACGGGTCCCGACGCTCTGGGCAAATCCTTTTGGCTGACAACGGGCTGTACGGGCCACTCGCCAAACGAGAGCCAGCCTTGAGCGCGATGGTGCCTTTGCTGGCCAAGGGCAATCGGGTGAACAAGGGGCGCAAGCCTGCCTTGTTGTACTGCTGGCGGGTCAGCGCCAGTGCGGCCGTACTTCCAGGCAGGCGCCCATGTTGTGATAGTCCACCTTGCCGGCCCGGCTCTTGTCTTGCGTGAGCTAGCGGTTGTCGGCGCCCAGGATGCGGAACCAGGCGCCATGCTCGTGGTCGACGAAATGAGTCCGTGACACAGGCTCAAACGCGGTCGTACCAGTCCCAGTAACCGCGTCATGGGTGCGCTCGGCCAGCACGGCGGCGGCGGCCAGGGTCTCGTTCTGCACCCAGTGGTACTTGTGCGGGTCGCACGTGCTGGTGGGTGTCGGTGGCGGGCGAGCCATGCGGCGCAAAGCCGTGGACCATGCCGCCGTGGTGGCGGTCCCAGCCGTGGTGCACGACTCGCCAAACAACTCGCGGGCGCGGTGCACCATCCAGTTGTCGGGGTCGGCCTCGGTCAGCCCGGGCGTGCTGCGCTCCAGCGTCAGCAGCAGCTTGGCCCACTCCACCAGGTGGCCAGGCTGAAAGCCCCAGGGCCGGTAGATGTTGGAGTCGTCGTGGCGGGGTTGTGGTCCCAGTCGGCCGTCCAGTCGGTCTGGTAGTGCTCCCAGATCGGGCCGTGGGTCTGCGCCGCCAGGCGGCGGGTGACCGATTCGGCCAGCGGTGGTGCGCATCAGGCAGAAGGTGTCCTGGGTGGCTTCAAACGCCGCCAGCAAAGCCTCGCAGGCGTGCATGTTGGCGTTCTGGCCGCGGTAGGGGCAGCACATGCCAGTCGCGCGTGGCTTCGTCGGCGTCCAGGCCGGCGTCGGCCTCCCAGAAGTGCTTTTCCATCAGCGCGATGGTGGTCCACCAGGCCAGCCCGGGCCTCGGTGATGCCAGCGCGCAGCGCCTGGGCATGGGCCATCAGCACGAAGGCCGGGGCCTGAAGTGGTTGGTGGCGTCCTGCACCTGCCTGGCCCTTCCCATTGCAGCACCCAGGCATAGCCGCCGGATTCAGGGGTGGCGGTGCCCCTTTGCAGAAAGGCCAGCGCATGCCGGGCCGAAGACCAGCCAGGCCAGGGCCCGTGGGTGCTGCGGAAAGCGTTCGCGCCGCGTTGGCGAAGATGATGGCGAAGCGGGCCTGCTGACCAGGTGCCGGGTGCCGGTGTCGTAAAACCGTGCCGTCGTCCTTGAAGTGCTGGTAATCCTGCCGCCGCAGGGGTCTACCGCGCGCTCATCGTAGAAGGCCAACGTGTGCAGGCAGGTGCTCGCAGAAATCGGGGCTGCGGAAGTCAGGCAGGTGCTTCATGTTTCCATGCGACCTCAGAGGCCGGTTGCGCCACAGGCGCCTGCCGTCATCATTCCGCCTTCGCGGGAATGACGAAGAGGGGGCGGAATCCAGTGCGGCCCGTCAATCCACGGGCACCCTTGTCGGCCAGCAGCTTGCTGGGCAATGTCGCCTCGGTCGGTGATCAGGCCGTCCACGCCCATGTCCACCAGGCCGGCCATGGTGGGCGCGTCGTTCAGGTCCACCCAGCACCTTCAGGCCCAGGGCATGCGCCTGCCGCATCTTGGCGGGCGTCATGTCGCCGTGTGGAACACCGACCAGTAAGCGCCGCCCGCGGCCTTTGGATCATGCGGCGGCACCGAGCCGTGGTCCTTGTACTGGAAGCTGGCGGTCCACACCGATGTGCCTTGCCCTGGTGGCGCGGATGTCCATCCAACGCTGCTGCGCCGTGAGGTAGACCGTGGGAATCTCCGGCGCGATGCGCTGGATCACCTGCAGCGTGCGCCAATCGAACGACATGATCTGCACCCGCGGCCATGCCATGGCGGCGCGCATCTCGGCCACCAGTTGGTGGCAAAGGGCTCGGGCGCCAGCGTGGCCTCGGGGCGCTCGGGATTCACCTTGGTTTCGATGGCGAAGCGCATCTTGTTGTTGCCCTGCGCTGACCATCTCGAACAGATCGGCCAGGCGCGGCACGCGCGTGCCGTCGATGGGCTTTGCTCGGCGAACTGCCGGGCGTACTTGCTGCCGGGCTTGATGCGGCCGATGTCGTAGGCCTGCACCTCTGCCAGGCTCATGGCGTGGATGGGTGCGGGCGATCCCCAGCCAGCGCACCTTGCCATTGCGCGTGTGGTTGGGATTCAGCGCCAGGTCGTGGTGCAACACCGCCACGCCGTCGCGGGTGATGGCAGCGTCGGTTTCCAGCGCGTGGTCACGCCCAGCAGGATGGCCATCTCGAAACGGGCCAGCGAGTTTTCCGGCGCGCAGGCCGCACACCTCGATGGCCTTGCAGGTCGATGGCCTGGGCCTGGGGCGGCGGCCAGCAGGGCCAGCAGACCGAAGGCCAGGGCCACGTATCCCGCGAAGGCGAATCCAGCCTTCCTTTGGGGCTTGTCGTGGATCCCCTCGCGGGAATGATGGACCAAGACCCGAAAGATGGCATGACGCGCCTCAGGCGCAGCCCGGTGTGCGGGCTTCGAACAAGTGCACCGCGGCCGGCCGCCCAGCCCAGGCACGCTCGCGCCCACGCGCAGGGCCGCTTGGCCGGGCACGCGGGCGGTGAGGGCGCCGAGGGCGGTGTCCAGCTTGCGTAGGTTTCCGGGCCGGTGGGCTCGGGCATGGCGAGCTGCCGGGCAGCGGTTGGTGGCGTCGGCCGCGCACCTGCAGGTCTTCGGGGCGGATGCCGTAGGCGACTGCGCTCGCCACCACGTGGGCCACCGCGCGCCCGGCTGGCATCGTCCAGCGGCAAGGCCTGGTCTTGGCGACCTGCACACGGTCGCGCGCAGCGCGCACGCACCAGGTTCATGGCCGGCGAGCCGATGAACTCGGCCACGAAGAGCGTGGCCGGGCGCGTGTAGATGTCGTCGGGCGTGCCGAACTGCTGCACCTGGCCGTCCTTCATCACCGCGATGCGGTCGCCCAGCGTCATGGCCTCGACCTGGTCGTGGGTGACGTAGACGGTGGTGGTCCTGGTGCGCTGGTGCAGCAGCTTGATCTCGGCGCGCATCTCCACGCGCAGCTTGGCGTCCAGGTTGGACAGGGGCTCGTCGAACAGAAAGAGCGCGGGGTCGCGGGCCAGTGCGCGGCCCATGGCCACGCGCTGGCGTTGGCCGCCGGAGAGCTGGCCGGGTTTGCGGTCCAGCAGGTGGCCGATCTGCAGCATGGCCGCCACCCGCTGCACGGCGGCGTCGCGCTCGGGCTTGGGCACCTTGCGCATCTCCAGCGCAAAGGCGATGTTCTGCGCCACGCTCATGTTGGGGTAGAGCGCGTAGCTCTGGAACACCATGGCGATGTCGCGGTCCTTGCTGGGCAGATCGGTCACGTCGCGCTCACCGATGAAGATGCGGCCCGAGGTGGGTGCGTCCAGCCCGGCGATCATGTTCAGCAGCGTGCTCTTGCCGCAGCCCGAAGGGCCGACCAGGATCAGGAACTCGCCGGGCTCGATGGCGATGTCGATGCCCTTCAGGATCTCGGTCTTGCCGAAAGGTCTTGCGGACCTGCTGGATCGTCAGTGCGCCCATGGCTTGCCTGTTCCACCCTTGACCGCGCCGGCCGTGAGCCCGCGCACGAAGTACTTGCCCGCCAGCACGTAGACGACCAGCGTGGGCAGCGCGGCGATCAGTGCGGCGGCCATGTCCACGTTGTATTCCTTCACCGAGCTGGAGGTGTTGGCGAGGTTGTTCAGGCCCACGGTGATGGGCTTGCTGTCGGCGCCGGAGAAGACCACGCCGTAGAGAAAATCGTTCCAGATGTTGGTGAACTGCCAGATCAGCGTCACCACCAGGATCGGCGTGGACAGCGGCAGCACGATGCGCCAGAAGATCTGCCAGAAGCCCGCGCCGTCGAGCATGGCGGCCTTGATCAGCTCGTCGGGCAGGCCCACGTGGTAGTTGCGGAAGAACAGCGTGGTGCTGGGGATGCCGGCGATCACGTGCACCAGCATCAGGCCCCAGATCGAGCTGGCGATGCCCAGCCAGCCCAGCACCTGGCTCATCGGCAGCAGCACCACCTGCATCGGCATGAACACGCCAAACAGCAGCAGCGCAAACATGAATTCGCTGCCGCGAAAGCGCCACTTGCTCAGCACATAGCCGTTCACCGCGCCGATCAGCGTGGAGGCCAGCACCGCCGGCAGCACCATCCACACCGAGTTCATGAAGAAGGGCTTGCAGGCCGCCGCAGTCGGTGCCGGTGCAGGCCGAGCTCCAGGCCTTGGCCCAGGCGGCAAGGTTGGGCGCGCTGGGCGGCGAGAGCAGGTGCCGTTGCGCATCTCGTCCATGGTCTTGAGCGAGGTGCTCAGCATCACGTACAGCGGCGTGAGGAAGAAGGCCGCGAACAGCAGCAGGGCGGCCAGCAGCAGCGATGCGGCCCAGGCTGATGCGGCGGTCAGGTTCATTTCCCACCCGCAATTCCGGAATACAGGTACGGCACCACGATGGCCGCCACCGTGGCCAGCATGATGGTGGCGCTGGCCGCGCCCAGGCCGATCTGCCCGCGCGAGAAGGCCATGGTGTACATGAAGGTGGCGGGCATGTCGGTGGCAAAGCCCGGGCCGCCGGCGGTGAGCGCCATCACCAGGTCGAAGCTCTTGATGGCCAGGTGGCTGACCACCATCAGCGTGCTGAAGAACACCGGCCGCAGCGTGGGGATGAGGATGCGCCAGTAGATGCGCGGCAGGCTGGCGCCGTCCACCTGGGCGGCCTTGATGATGCTGTCGTCAATGCCGCGCAGCCCGGCCAGGAACAGCGCCATCACAAAGCCCGCGCTCTGCCAGATGCCGGCGATGACCACGCAGTAGATGGCCATGTCGGGATCCACCAGCCAGCCAAACTCGAAGGTGGCGAAGCCCCATTGCTGCACCAAATGCTCGATGCCGAGGCCGGGGTTGAGAATCCACTTCCAGGCCGTGCCAGTGACGATGAACCAGAGCGCCATCGGGTACAGGTAGATGGTGCGCAGCAGGCCCTGGCGCGCACCTTCTGGTCGAGCAGGATGGCCAGCAGCAGGCCCAGGGCCATGCTGCCACCGATGAACAGGCCGCCAAAGATACCGAGGTTCTTGGCTGCCACCCACCAGCGTTCCGACTCGAACAACTCGCCGTACTGCTCGAAACCCACGTACTCGTAGTTGGGCAGCAGCGTGGAGGCCGAGAGAGAGATAGCCGTTCCAGGCCATCAGGCCGTAGATGAACAGGAACGACAGGACGAAGGAGGGCGCTATCACCAGCTTCGGCAAGAGCGCAGCCCTCATGTCACTTGCTCTTTGCAGCCGATGCGATCTTGCCCATCGCGTCCTTGGCCGTCATCTTGTCGGAATTCCAGAACTGGCTCACCACGTCCTTGATGGCGCCTTCGGCGACGAGGGCACGGCCATGCCGTGGGCCAGCGAGGGCAGCAGGGTGCCGGCCTTGGCGGTGGCCATGAAATCGGTGGCCGAGGCCTTGGCGCAGTCGTCGAACTTGTCCATCTTCAGGCCCATGCGCACGGGGATGGAGCCCTTGTTCAGGCTGAAGGTCTCCTGGAAGGCGGGCGACATGACGGCGCCGGCCAGGTCCCTTTGCGCCTTCACGTTGGCCTCGTTCTTGAGCTTGAACATCGCGAACGAATCGATGTTGAAGGTGTAGGCCTTGGCGGTGCCGGGGGCGGGCGTGCAAACGAAATCCTTGCCCGGCGCCTTGCCGGCAGCGATGAACTCGCCCTTGGCCCAGTCGCCCATGATCTGCATGCCGGCCTCGCCCTTGATCATCAGTGCCTCTGCCGCCACAAAGAATTCGTCCCAGGTGGTGGGAACGGTGGCGCCGGCCTTCTTGAAGGCGGCCGGGTTGGCCCAGAGCCAGTTCACGCGGTGCACGTTCACCGGCACGGCGATGTAGCTGCCCTTGTATTTCATGATGTCGCTGACCACCTTGGGCAGCGCGTCGTCCCAGTGGTCGGCCTTGGCCACGTCGTCCACGCTGGCCAGCACGCCATTGCGCGCCCACTCTTGCAATGAAGGGCCCTTGATCTGCGCGGCCGAGGGCGCATTGCCCGACACCACGCGCGACTTCAGCACCGTCATGGCGGCATCACCACCGCCACCGGCCACGGCAAAGTCTTTCCAGGTGTGGCCCTTCTCCTGCAGCGTGGATTTCAGCGCGCCAGCGGCCTTGGCCTCGCCACCGCTGGTCCACCAGTGCAGCACCTCCACCTCACCGGCATGGGTTGCGCTGGCGCCCAAGGTCATCAGGGCGGCGGCGAGCGCCAGCCGGTGGCGGCGCGGCGCAGTGGTGTGGGGGGCTTGGGTCATGGCGTGTCCTCGGGGTCGTGAGAGCGTGGGCCCTGTGCCCGGCGCGGCGCCATGTTAATGAATCATTAATACTTCGCGGCGCCGGGCTTACCCTTGCCCAGCAGGGGCAGGCTGGCCCTGGCCAACAGGCCGTGGGGCCCCACCGCATGGAGCTGAAAGCTGCCTGCGTGCCGCTCCACGATCTCGCGCACTATGGCCAGGCCCAGGCCGCAGCCGGTGCCGTCCTGCGTGGCGCGCACAAAGCGTTGCACCACGTGCGCCAGCTCTTGCTCGGGCACGCCGGGGCCGTTGTCTTCCACCTCCAGCACGGCCTGTTCATCCTGCCGGCGCACGCGCACCGTCACCGTGCTGCCTTTGCCGGCATAGCGGATGGCGTTGTCCAGCAGGTTGGCCAGGGCCTCGCGCAGCAGCAGGGTGATGCCGTGAACCTGCAGGGCTTCGTCGTCGCCGTCGGCTTCGTCTGCCTCGTCCAGGCCCAGATCCACGCCGGCTTGCAGTGCGCGAGGCACGGTCTCGGCCGTCAGCTCGCGGGCCAGGCGCCGCAGGTCCACTGCCTGGCGGTCTTGCAGGTTGACCGATTCGGGCTCAGCCCGCGCCAGGGTGAGCAACTGGTTCACCAGGTGCGCACTGCGGGTGGCGCTCTCGTGCACCCGCTGCAGGCGCGCGGACAGGGCGGGGTCGGTGGCGTCGCGCAGGGCCAGCTCGGTCTGGCTCTTCAGGCCGGCCAGCGGTGTGCGCAACTGGTGGGCGGCGTCGCTGATGAAGCGTTTTTGCGCCATCACGCTGTGGTTCACCTCTTCCAGCAGGTCATTCATGGCGCGCGCCAGCGAGCGCACCTCGGGCGGCGCCGCCTCCAACTGGATGGGCGCCAGCAGGTTGGCAGCACGGCCCTCCACCTTGCGCTGCAGCAGGGCCAGTGGCGCCAGGCCCGCGCGTATGCCGGCCCAGACAACCATGCTCATCAGCAGCATCACGCCCGAGAGTGGCAGCAGCGTGTCCACCAGGATGCTGCGCGCCAGCTCCTCGCGGTTGGCACTGGAGCGGGCCACCTGCACCAACATGGTCTGGTCGGGCGTGCTGGCGGTGGCATAGCGCAGGTACAGCGCGGCCACGCGCACGGCGTCTGTGCTGCCTGCCGTGGTGCTGCCGAGGGCGCTGGGCACCTTGGCATCGTAGAAGTAGGGCTCGCCAAAATCCGGTTGCGTCATCTGGGGCGCCGGCAGGTGCCGGTTGCCCAGGATGAACTGGCCCGGCGGCGAGCTGACGGTGTAGAACACCCGGTCTTCGGGGTCGCTCTCCAGGATGTCTTGTGCAGCACGGGGAAAGTCGATGAACAGGCCACTGTCGATGGGCTTCACCTGCCGTGCCAGCGCCCGCGAGGCCTGCGAGAGCGTGGCGTCAATGGCCCGGTTGGCATAGCGCGCCGCCAGGTTGTAGGTGAAGTAGGCCCCGGCCATCCACAGCACCAATTGCGGCAGCAGCAGCCACATCAGCAACTGGCGGTGCAGTGAGCGCGCGCCCGACAACATGCAGTGCGCGCCTCAGGCCGGCTCGGCCTCGGCCTCCAGCAGGTAGCCCAGGCCGCGCACCGTGCGTATCACCAAGCCCGAGTCCTCCAGCTTGCGGCGCAGGCGGTGGATGTAGACCTCGATGGCATTGTTGCCGCCCACCTCCGAGCGCTCCACCGCCCAGGCCTGGCCAATCTGCTCCTTGGTGACCACCTTGTCGCGCTGCGAGAGCAGCAGGTCCAGCAGCATCCATTCGCGCGGGCTCAGGTCCAGCGGCTGGCCCTGCACGGCGGCCCGGCGGGCGTCGCGGTCGAAGCTCAAGTGGCCCAGCTCGGCCTTGTGGTTGGCGGGCCGGCTGCGGCGCAACAGGGCGCGCAGCCTGGCTTCCAGCTCGGGGAAGTCAAAGGGCTTGGTCAGGTAGTCGTCGGCCCCGGCGTTCAGCCCGGCCACGCGGTCGTCCAGGCTGTCGAGCGCCGTCAGCACCAGCACCGGCAACTCGCGCGAGGCTGCCCGCACGCGGCGCAGCACGGTGAGCCCGTCCACCATAGGCAGGCCCAGATCGAGGATGGCCAGATCGAAGGCTTGCTTGAGCAGCAGGTACTCGGCCACCGCGCCATTGGGTGCGTGCTCCACGCTGAAGCCCGCGCCCTGCAACTGCGTGGTGAGGGCGTCAGCCAGGATGGCGTCGTCTTCGGCGAGCAGGAGGTTCATAGGCTCAGCGCGTCCAATCTTCCAGCTCAAGCCTGGCCACTTGGGCGAAGGCCTGGTCATTCGTCACCAGGACGGCCCCGGTACTCACAGCATGCGCGGCGATCAGCAAATCAAGCGGCGCAAGCACCTTGCCGGCCACCCCCAACCCCGCCCGCAGCCGGCCATAGGGCTCGGCAGTGGCGCTGTCCCAAGGCAGCACGTCAACGCGCAACAGGAACTGCCGCACGGCGGCATGCAGCCGCTTTGCCTCTGGCCGCTTCGCCAGCCCAAAGAGAAGTTCACCCTCGGTGATGGCCGATATGCAGACGGCTGCCATGGGCACGGCCACCAAGCGCTTGGCAACCAGTGGATGGGCCTTGATCAAGTGGCTAACCGTGTTGGTGTCCAGCATGTAGCGCTTCATTCGTGCCAGCCCTCGAAGGGGTCGCGGCGCTGGGTTTTCTGGCCGCGCTCTTTCTTGTTCAGAAAGCTGGTGGGCGCTTCGGCACTCTTGAGCATGGAGAAAAAGCCTTCCCAGCTCGTTGGCCGGCTCGACAAGATCACCTCACCCGTTTCGGGGTCACGGCGAATGAACACTTCCTTGGCGTCGAACCGAAAGGCAACCGGCAGGCGCACTGCCTGGCTGCGCCCATTGATGAACAGCTTTGCAATCTGGCTCATGCCCGTGCTCCAAGGTCTGGTATATACCAAAGCATATGCCTTTTGGCGTGAGTGGGCAAGGATAGGTCGCCAACACCAAAGGCGATGCCGCCCATGAAGGACGCACCCGGGCCCATGCTCAGGTGATGGCCCGCAGCATCGCGGATCGGATCTTGGAAAACGCTTTCACGAAAGCGCTTTCAGAAAATTGTTGGTTGGAGGCTGAAATATAGGGTTAACAATAGATTAACTACTTGTGGGGTGCCTTAACAATCGCCGCTGATCAGCACGATCCCGCATCGCCATCGGCCCTCAGAGGCCGGCGACGGGCCAAGTTCAGACCCAGCGCCACAGGAGACAAACCCATGACGATCAACGCCAAGCTGTCCCGCTCACGACAGCAATTCCCCGACACCGTGCTTCGGGTACGCCCAGTGGCTGCGGCTTGCTCTCTGCTGCTGCTGGCAATGGGGGGCGCCCAAGCGCAGACCGCTGCGCCAGCCACCGAAACGGTGGTGGTGACTGGCATACGCCGTTCCATTGAAACGGCAATCCAAACCAAGAGGGAGGCCGATTCCATCGTCGAGGCCGTCACGGCTGAAGACATCGGCAAGCTGCCGGATGTGTCGATCGCTGAATCCTTGGCCCGACTGCCCGGCGTGGCCGGCATCCGCGGACAAGATGGCCGCGTATCGTCGATCACGATCCGTGGCCTGCCGCCACAGTTTGCGACCACCACGCTGAACGGTCGCGAAATGGTCAGCTCGGGCGACAACCGCTCGGTTGAATACGATCAATTCCCGTCCGAGCTCTTCAGTGCGGCCGTGGTGTACAAGACACCGACAGCCAGCCTGGTTGGCCAGGGTCTGGCCGGGACCGTGGATCTGCGCACCGTCGCGCCGTTGTCCATCTCCAGCCGTCAGATTGCGGTCAATCTGCGTGGCGAATCCAACTCCAATGGCGAGGCGATTGCCGGAGTCGCCGGCAAGTACGGCAAGCGTTTCAGCGCTTCGTACATCGATCAGTTTGCCGACAGAACCGTCGGCTTGGCCCTGGGTTTTGCCCATCTCGATACCCCAACCCAAGTGCGCCAGAGCCAGATGTGGGATTGGGCTGCACCGGCGAATGACTGGGGTTCGAACACCGTGGTTGGTTTGCCCAAGGCCACCGGTGGTGGCAACGCGCTCATGCCCATGGGCATGGAGGTGACGGCTGGTTCCGTGACCAACAAGCGTGATGGTCTGATGGCCGTTGTGGAGTTCAAGCCGAACAAGGATCTGCACAGCCAGGTGGATGTGTACTACTCCAAGTTCAGCGCTGGGGGTCAGGGTTTCAAGTTTGAGATGAGCAACTGGGGCTTGTGGAACGGCCCCGCCACGATGCCATTCCTGACCAATGCCAAGACCACGGACGTTGGCGGCAACACCTTCGTGACCAGCGGCACCAGCAACAACAGCCAGACCGTGCTGCAGAGCTTCAACGGCAGCCGCACCGACGAAATCAAGGCCATTGGCTGGAACACCACCTACAACCTCGGCGACAAATGGAAGCTGGGCGGTGACCTGAGTTATTCCAAGGACACCCGCGACGAGAAGTACCTGGAGACCTTTGCCGCGCCATTCGCCGGTGGCAATTGGACCGTGGGCGCCTTCGACTTTGTGGCCGATCCCGTGGGTACCAACCTGATCAAGCTCAGCCCGGGTGCTGGCACCTCGTTCGCACCGGGTGGCTTGCGCATTGGTGACCCAATGAACTGGGTGGGCGATGACGTTGGTTTTGCCGGCAACATCAACAAGCCGCACATCACCGACGAGATGAAGACCCTGCGCCTGACGGCCAAGCGCAAGCTGGATGGTGCCTTCAGCGAAATTGACTTCGGGTTCAACCACACCCAGCGCGACAAGGCGGTGGAGATGAACCGCTATCGCCTGAACATCGCCAACCCCACCACCATCCTGACCAACAACGGTGGGCGCTACACATCCACCATTCCAGACAGCGCCGTGTTGGGCTTGGTGGGCCTCGACTTTGCCGGTATATCGGGCGGCATGCCGCGCCTGAGCGTGCAGAACATGGTCGACAGCGGTGTTCTGGTGCCGCAGAACGTCTTCTGGGGCAAGGCGGGTGATGACTCGACCGTGCGCGAGAAGGTCAGCACCGCCTATGCCATGGCCAAGCTCGATACGGAAGTGGCTGGCATTCCCGTCAGCGGCAATCTGGGTGCGCAGTATGTGCACACCGATCAGTCGTCTTCGGGCTGGATCTACACGGGCAACACCGCCAATCCCGACCCTGCGAAGCTGATTGCGCGGTCCGGCGGCACCACGTACGACGACCTGTTGCCCAGCATGAACCTGCGCTTCGACCTGCCGCATGACGCCACTGTGCGTTTGGGCATCGGCAAGCAAATGGCACGCCCCAACATCAACGACATGCGCGCTGGCGTGGGCGACCCCACGGTGATTTGCGAAGGCAGCCCGAACTCTGCTTTCAAAGCGCCCGACGGTTGCGGAACGGCTCCGGCCCGCTGGAAGGGCGGCAGCACTGGCAACCCGGCTTTGCAACCGTGGCGCGCGACCGCCTTTGACTTGTCGTTGGAAAAGTACTTCAACAAGCGCAGCTATGTGGCGCTGGCCGGCTACTACAAGAAGATTCAGAGCTGGGTCTACAACGGGACCGAGAATCGTGACTTCACTGGGGCAGCCTACCCCGTCAACTTGATCTCAATTCCTACCAATCCGATTGGTGAAACCACGGTGCCAACCAACGGCAAGGGCGGTGAGGTGGGCGGGGCGGAGGCCACGGTCTCCATCGACGGGGGCCTCTTCAGCAAGTCGCTGGACGGCTTTGGCCTGGTGTTCAATGCCACGGAGGCCAAGAGCAGCCTCTTTACCAAGAGCGGAAACGAAGTCAAACCTGAGGGCATGTCGGGACAGTCGTACAACCTGACCGCCTACTACGAGCGCAACGGATTCTCGGCCCGCATCAGCCAGCGCCACCGTTCGCCCTTCACCACGGTCTACCGCAACGTGACGTTCCAGAACGTGACGACCAAGATCAATTCAGACGACGTCGTTGACATGCAATTGGGCTATGCCTTCGAGCAAGGTCAGTTCAAGGGCCTGTCGCTGCTGTTCCAGGTGAACAACCTGACCGATAGCGCCACGCAGCAAATGCAGTCGATCAATAGGCTGGGCGGAAGCAACCCGACGCCGGATCCTGATCAACTGGTCACCAAGTTTGTCAACCGCTTCGGTCGCCAGATGCTGTTCGGCGTGAATTACAAGTTCTAAGTCCAGCAGTTCACCACCGTTTTTCCGGCGTGCGCCTGTTCCCTCAGGCCAGGCCGAGCGGCGGTGGGAACGGGTATTAAAAACAACGGCGACCTCACTCGCCGTTGTCTTTTTTGGGGCGCTGGATGGCAGAGTCTCGTTGATGCGTGCACCCCTTTGAGAGATCCACCATGACCGTTCAATATGTTCGAGACGTTGTCATCGCCGGCGGAGGCACAGCGGGCTGGATGGCTGCGGCACTGTTTTCGCGGGTTCTCGGGGGCAACTGCCGGATTCATTTGGTCGAGTCGGACGAGATCGGCATCGTTGGCGTGGGTGAGGCCACGATTCCGCATATTCGCGTCTTCAACGAACTGCTTGGCATAGACGAAAACGACTTCCTGAAGCACTGCCAGGGCAGCTTCAAGCTCGGTATTGAATTCGTCAACTGGGGGCGGATGGGCGACCGCTACACCCACGGTTTCGGCCCGGTCGGTTCGCCCCTGTCTGGGGTGGCGTTTCACCATTACTGGCTGAGGCAGCGTGCTACCGCCAGCGTTGCCGATCTGGATGCCTTTTCATTGAACTGCAGCGCGCCACGCGCGGCGAAGTACGTCAATGCTCAGCCGCAGATGCAGGGCTCGCCACTGGCAGATTTGTCCAGTGCCTATCATTTCGATGCCAGGTTGTACGCAGCCTATCTGCGCAAGTACGCCGAGGCACGCGGCGTTAGGCGCACCGAGGGCAAGATCGCCTCGGTCGATATCGACCCGCAAGCCGGCCATATTCGCGCGCTGGTGATGGACAGCGGTGAGCGCATCGCAGGCGATTTCTTCATCGACTGCACCGGCACCCGCGCACTGCTCATCGAGGGTGCGCTCGAAGCGGGCTATGAGGACTGGCGGCACTGGCTTCCGTGCGACCGTGCGCTCGCCGTGCCCTGCGAGTCGGTCGAGCCGCTGATTCCGCTCACGCGCTCGACGGCGCACCGTTCGGGCTGGCAATGGCGCATTCCGCTGCAGCATCGCATCGGCAATGGGCATGTCTACAGCAGCCCTTACATCTCAGACGACGAAGCGGCCTCGGTGTTGATGAACAATCTCGACGGCAAGCCCTTGGGCGAGCCGCGACTCATCAAGTACGTCACAGGGCGACGCAAGACCTTTTGGAAGAAGAATTGCGTGGCGGTGGGCTTGGCCAGCGGCTTTCTGGAGCCACTCGAATCGACCAGCATCCACCTGATACAAACGGCGGTGATGCGGATTCTTTCCAACTTCCCGCATCTCGGCTTTTCACAAGCGGATATCGACCATTACAACCGTGAAACCCGACTCGAATACGAAGGCATTCGGGACTTCATCATCACGCACTACCACGTCACCGAACGCAGCGATTCGCCGTTCTGGAACTATTGCCGCACGATGGAAATTCCAGACAGTCTCGCGCAACGCCTGGCATTGTTCCGCAGCAACGGACGGGTCTTGCGCGAACTCTTCATCCAGCTCTTTGCCGAATCGAGTTGGGTTCAGGTTCTGCTGGGTCAGCACTGCATCCCTGAAGGCTGGCACCCGCTGGCAGGGCTTGCTTCTGCCGAGGAACTCAGCGCCTTCATCCACGATATCGAGGCGGTCACGCAGCGCTGCGTCGCCGCGATGCCCACCCATGCCGATTACATCAAGTCCCATTGCGCTGCGGCGTGACCGTCGGCGCCAAGGCGTGGTGTCCGTGGACACATCATCCGCCCACATTCACCTCGTCGCCGGCGCCGTCAGGGACGCCGACGCCCTGACCTCCAAGCCTCACCAAGCCCCCATGCCATGACGCTCCAGCCTGCACACACCCATACCGCTGTCAATCTCACCGACGTGCAGCGCAGCCATTTCCCCGCCGATTTCCGCTGGGGCTGCTCCACCTCCTCGTTCCAGATCGAGGGCGGTGCGCACGAAGGCGGCCGCGGCGAATCCATCTGGGATCGCTTCTGCGCTACGCCGGGCAAGGTCCGCGACGGCTCGAACGGCGATGTGGCCTGCGACCACTATCACCGCTGGCCGGAAGACATGGACATGGCCAAAGGCCTGGGGGTCAACGCCTACCGGTTCTCCATCGCTTGGCCACGCATCTTCCCGCAGGGTGTGGGCGCCCAGCCCAATGCCCAGGGGCTGGATTTCTACTCGCGCCTGGTGGACGGCATGCTGGAGCGCGGCCTGCAGCCCTGGGCCACGCTCTACCACTGGGATCTGCCGCAGTCCCTGCAAGACCAGGGCGGCTGGGTGAACCGCGACACCGTGGCCGCCTACCTGGCCTACACCGACGCCGTCACCCGCCATCTGGGCGACCGGGTGAAGCACTGGATCACCCACAACGAGCCCTTCTGCTCGGCCTTTCTGGGCCACGCCGAAGGCTGCCATGCGCCGGGCATCCGCGACCACGCCACCGCGCTGCAGGTCTGCCACCACCTGCTGCTCTCGCACGGCCAGGCCATTCCGCTGATCAAGCGCAACGTGGCCGATGCCAAGGTGGGCATCACGCTCAGCCTGCACCCCATTGCCCCGGCCACGCAGAGCCTGGCCGACGTGGCCGCGGCTTATCGCCACGACGGCACGCGCAACCGCTGGTTCCTGGACCCGCTCTATGGCCGCGGTTACCCGGCCGACGTGTTGCAGATGCTGGGCCCCTTGGCGCCCCAGGTGCAGGCGGGCGACCTGGAAGCCATCGCCACCCGGGCCGATTTTTTGGGCGTGAATTACTACTTCCCCGAAACCGTGGCCGACGCCCCGGGCCAGGGCGTGACCCAGAGCAAGGTGGTGGAGTCGCACGGTGTGGAGCGCACCGCCTTTGGCTGGGAGGTGTCGCCCGAGGGCATGACAACCCTGCTGGCCCGCGTGCACCGCGACTACGCGCCCGGTGACATCTACCTCACCGAGAACGGCTCCACCTGGGACGACACCCTGCTGCCCGACGGCACGGTGAACGACGCCCAGCGCGTGAGCTATTTGGTACGGCACCTGGATGCTGCCAAGCAGGCCATGGCCCTGGGCGTGCCGCTCAAGGGCTATTTCTATTGGAGCCTGCTGGACAACTTCGAGTGGGCCGAGGGCTACATCCGCCGTTTCGGCCTGGCCTGGGTGGACTACGCCACGCAAAAGCGCACGCTCAAGGCCAGCGGCCACTGGTATACCAACTTCCTGAAAGGCTGAGGTCTGCGATGTTGAGCAACGCCTGCCGCAAGACCCTGCTGGCACTGGCCGCCGGCCTGTTGGCGCTGCCCGCGCTGGCGCAGGTGTCCACCCCAAGCGGCCCACGCGCCGAGGTGATCCACTGGTGGACCTCTGGCGGCGAATCGGCGGCGGTCAAGACCCTGGCCGATGCCTACCGCGCCCAAGGCGGCCAGTGGGTGGACATGGCGGTGGCGCTGGGCGAGCAAGCCCGTGCCGTGGCCATCAACCGCATCGTGGGCGGCAACCCGCCCACGGCGGCGCAGTTCAACACCTCCAAGCAGTTCCTCGACATCGTCGACCAGGGCATGCTCAACAACCTCGACGACGTGGCGGCGCGCGATGGCTGGGACAAGTTCCTGCCCGAGACGGTGCTGAACGTCATCAGGGTCAAGGGCCACTACTACGCGGTGCCGGTGAACATCCACATGCCGGCCTGGATCTGGACTTCCAAGGCCGCGTTCAAGAAGGCGGGCATTGCCACCGAGCCCAAGACCATGGACGAGCTGTTCGCTGCGCTCGACAAGCTCAGGGCCGCCGGCCTGGTGCCGCTGGCCCATGGCGGCCAACCTTGGCAGGACAACACCGTGTTCACGGCGGTGCTCACCAACGTGGGCGGGCGCGAGCTGTATTTGAAGGTGCTGCGCGACCGCGACCGCAATGCCATCCAGTCCGAGGCCTTCAAGAACGTCTTGCTCACCTTCAAACGGCTGCAGGGCTATGTGGACAAAGGCTCGCCCGGCCGCAACTGGAACGACGCCACGGCCATGCTGATCGCCGGCAAGGCCGGTGTGCAGATCATGGGTGACTGGGCCAAGGGCGAGTTCTCGCTGGCCGGCCAGGTGGCGGGCAAGGACTACGGCTGCATCGCCGGCTTCGGTGCCAACGCGCCCTACATCATCCAGGGCGACGTGCTGGTGTTCCCCAAGACCGACAAGCCCGACGCCATCAAGGCGCAGAAGCTGCTGGCCAGCGTGGTGACCACCCCGGCGGTGCAGGTGGCGTTCAACAGCAAGAAGGGCTCCATCCCCATCCGCACCGATGTGGACGCATCGAAGATGGATGTCTGCGCCCAGCAAGGCATCAGCATCATGAAGGACAAGACCCGCCATCTGGGCAACGGCGAGATCTACCTCACGCCCGATCAGAACGGCGCGCTGGCCGACATCCTCACCGCCTACTGGAACCGCAACATGCCGGTCGAGAAGGTGCAAAAGGACATCGCCTCGGCGCTGAAGAACTGAGCATGCCCCTGGCGAAGAAGTTACCCGCCAAAGCGAGCTGGAAGCGCCTGGTGCCCTGGGGCGCCCTGCTGCCCATGGCGCTCACTGTGCTGGTGGGCTACCTGGGCACGGCGCTGTGGTCGCTGCGGGTGTCGCTGTCGAGCGCGCGCACCTTTCCGCAAGATGATTTTGTGGGCCTGGCCCAGTACGAGCGGCTGTTCGACAACGACCGCTGGCTGCACTCTCTGGGCAACCTCGCCATCTACGGCCTGCTGTTCATCGCGGCCTGCATGGTCATCGGCTTCCTGCTGGCGGTGTTCATCGACCAGAAGGTGAGGGGCGAGGGCCTGCTGCGCACGATCTTCTCTTCACCCCATGCTATGTCCTTCGTGGCCACCGGCCTG
>JADJLP010000004.1 GCA_016710065.1 Candidatus Ideonella esbjergensis | reverse complement strand
AGCGCCGCAGCGCCTGGGCATAGGGGTGTTTGGGCGCGGCAAAAATTCGGCGGCCGGTGCCACGTCGATGATCTGGCCGGCGTACATCAGCGCCACGCGATGCCGCCATGCCGACACCACGGCCGGAGTCGTGCGTGATCGGCAGCAGGCCCAGGCCAAGCCAGCAAGCCTGCGGTTAGCCACGAAGCAGGTCGAGCACCTGGGCCTGGATGGTGACGTCGAAGCGCGGTGGTGGGTTAAATCGGCCACCAGGTAATCGGGCTCGGCCGCCAGCGTCATGGCTATCATCACGCGCTGCTTTTGCACACCGCTTCATGCCGGAAGGGGTAGTCGTCGATGCGGCGCTCGGGCTCCCGGGGATGCCCACCTTGCGCAGCCAATCAATCGCCTACCCAAGGACCTCACCGCGCAACTCGGTGTGTGTCTCGATGGCGCCTCGATCAAGTTGCACTTTACCTTCTGCACCGGGTTCAGGCTGGTGGCGGGCTCTTGAAAGATCATGCCGATGGGACCGCCACGCACGGCGCGCATGCCGGAATCGGGCCCGGCCAGCTACGTCCCCTGGCCGTCCACCAACTGTCGCCCTGGGTGATGTAGCGTTTCTCAAGACTAACCGTAAGCGCATCGTTGCCAGCGCCGTCATCACTTTTGCCGCAACCCGATTCGCCCACCAGGACAAGGGTTTCACCACGAGGCCAGTGTGAGCCACGTGCCGTCGATGGCCTTGACGATGCCCGCTTCGGCATCGAGCTCAGCCTTGATGTCTTTGATTTCCACGGCATCGTAGCGGGTGCTCTTGTTTCAACCTCAGGCCGGCTTCTTCTTCAGACCGATCACGCGCGGGCAGAAGGCGAGCGCGAAAGGGTCGAACGCGTCGCGCACACCGTCTGCAAACAAATTGGCCGAGCACCAGCGTCACCATGAGCTACGAAGGCCGAGGCGAAGGGCCACCACACCACCGGTTTCACGGCTCATCCCGTTGCGAGGCGCTGGTGATCGTGCCGCCAAAGCTGTTCATCGACGGATCAACACCCACGCCCACCAGAGCCAACACGGCTTCGTACAGGATGAGTGCCGAGAATTTACGAGCACCGTGACGATGAAACATCAAGTGCGCCACATTGGGAAAGATGTGCCGCACCATGATGCGGAACGGCTCACGCCAAAGGCGTTGGCGGCTTCACACATGGCCAAGTTCGCGCAGCTTCCATGGTTCCGGCACGCGGCAGCCGGCACAGGGCCAGCCCAGCCGGTCAGGCCCAGCACGGCGCAGAGCAAAAGGACTTCAGGTCGGCGCGCGCTCAACGCCGGTCTCGAACAGCTCGGGGTGCTTGTCCAAGAACACCTGCACCATCAGCACACGCAGGCCGTGATGAGCAGGATGTTAGGGAATGGACGAGAGCACGGTGTAAGTACTGGATGGCTTCATCCGCCCAGCCCATGAAGTAGCCGGCCATGATGCCCAGCACCACCGCCAGCGGCAGCGTGGCCAGCAAAGCCAAGGTGCCGATGACGAAGGCGGTGCGTATGCTCTTGAGGGTCTGGTGGAACACCTCGTTGCCGGTGACGTCGGTGCCGAACACGTGGTAATATTGCATCAATGAAGCCAGTGGCGCCGTCCACCATGCCCAGCACCAGCAGGGTCAGCACTGCCACGCGCCACGGCGTGCGGGTTTCACTGAGCCAGATCTGGCCGGCCATGGCCTGCACACCCACTTGAGCGTGCCGCGCGATCCAGTGCCACCAATGCCGCGCCCAGCAGCCGCCACCACGGCGCCCGCAACCATGCCGGTGAGCGCGCGCAGGGCAACCACGTCGCCAGCCCACTGCGAAGGCCGGGTCGCTCAGGTGCGCACCGCCAAACTTGAGCCTGGGCGCCACGCCTTGAACTTGGCCGTTCACTTCGCCAGACTCATGGTGAAACTCACGTAGCTCAGGGCCCGCGGTAGGTGGCCTCGCGCGAATCGACCACGGCCTTCATCCACACGTCCAACAGCGACTGACCCGTGTGTCGTAGGTGGTCGTGGCATCAGCCATGGCGCCGGCTGCAGCCGACAAGGCGGGCCCTGAAGAACAAAACTGTCAGCCAGCGTGAGCAACAGGCAAGCCACCAGCACCACGGACGAAGCCAGCGCCGGGCTGCTGCGAAAGACCTTGACCCAGTTGGCCGCCAGGTTGGGCTTGCGCACCACCGTCCAGCCGTAGGCCACCATGGCCAGCACCGGCAACCAGACCGACACGTCGGTCCACAACATCACAAACTTTGGCATTGCGTTGTGCTCCTCAAGCCAGGCGGACGCGCGGGTCCTGGAGGTGTAGGCCATGTGATATGAGGGATGTGGTGTACGTAGAGCAGCGAACCCACGAACACCATGGTGCGCACGATGGCGAAATCCTTAACGCCAATGGCCTCTATCCACACACATAGAGCCCCCAAGCCGGGGATGCCAAGAAGAAGGTCTCGAACACCAGGCTGCCCATGAACACATAGGAGCGAGTAACCACCCGCGCTGGTGATGATGGGAATCAGCGCATTGCGCGGCGCTACGTGGCGGAACAATCACCACGGTTTCGCTCGGAGCCTTAGCGCGGGCGGTGCGCGCATGGTCTTTGCCGATCTCTTCGAGGAACATGGCGCGGTACAAACGGGCCTCGGTGCGCCCCAGGCGGGCGATGGCCGAGAGGATGACCGGCAACACCAGAAAACGCACGCGATCCAGCCCCGGCAGTATAGCCCGAGATGGAGCACCAGCAGGAACACGCGAGAAAGGACTGGCCGACGATGATGTAGAACAGGCTGCTGATCGAGAGCATCAACACGCACAGGATGACACCCACCGGTCAGGCTTGGTGTTGCGGAACACATCACCAACAACAAGGCAGAGGCGGTGCTGAAGACCACCTGCAAGATGAAGATGGGCATGGCCAACTGCATGCTTGCTGATCCACATGCGCTCGCTCACCTCGTGGCCAATGTCGCCCCAGCGCTCTCACTGTCGGCTAGGCCAAACTTCATCTGAACAGCGAGACCGAGGCGGTCCCAGAAGATGGTTTCGGTGAGCTGCTCGGTGCCCCGCTTGGTGGGGTTGAGATGAAGCGGCTTGTTGTAGCCGCGCTCGTCCACTTCTCGATGAGCTGTTGCGTGACCCGCTTGCCAGGGATGTTCAAGCGCGCCATGTCGTCAGGCGTGTTGACGATAGAACAGGAAGAAGGTGGCCAGGTTCACACCAGCAGCAAGATCAGCACGCCGTAGAAGACCCGGCGGATGGTGAAGGCGATCATGGTGTTTCCCTTTTCAAAATCAGGCTAACGCTTCGCCACGCGCGTTGGTGCGCTCACGGCGCCTGCAGGCTGCTGCGAAGCAATGAGCTGCCACCGCCGCCGGCACGCCGCAATCAGCAAGAGTGCCACCACACGGGAGTACGGTTCCAGGCCCGCCAACTCGGCTCGCGGCAGCACGGTCAGGCGCATGGCAGCCAGAATCAGCGGCGGATCAGGATGGCGGGCTTGGAGTTCTTCGCAGCCTTGCACCACGGCGGACGCATAGGGGTAAAAACCAAAGCTCCAGGGGGCATCCACTTGCAGCGTGCGCACCATCTTGTCGATCAAGGCCTGCTTTTGCGGGCCGTCGTCAAACTCTTGAGTTCGGCAAAGAGCTTGTCGTACTCTGGGTTCTGGTAATTGGCAGTGTTCTCGCCATCCGAGACACTCTTGGAGTTGGGTCCATACAGCAAAAACAAGAAGTTCTCGGCGTCGGGGTAGTCGGCGTTCCAGCCCAGCCAGAACACCTGGTGCTTGCCCTTGCGCACCTTGTCCTGGAACTGGTTGTTGTCGGTGGCGCGCACTTCCAATTGAATGTCGAGCTTCTGCGCATTGCCGCACCACCCAGTCGATCTCGGCTTGATCGTCAGGTGTAGGCGCCGCGTAGAGTCGTAATTGATGACCAGTGGCTTGCCAGTTCTCACATCCCGTCCGTTGGGTAGCCGGCCTCCACCATCGGTTTGCGTGCATCCTCGATGGAGCGTCGCACATACTTTCCGTCCACCAGCTTGCTGGTGACGGGGTTCACACCTTCGGGTAGCCTTCGCGCGAGCCGGGTATGCCTTGTGGCAGCGGGCTCATCGCCGTTACGCCGGCCTTCTTGGAAGACCTTGGAGTACTCCTCCCAATCGATGGCGATGGAGATGGCCTGGCGCAGCTTCCGGTTGCGCTCGCGCAGCTCGGGTGTGTCGCCGACAATCACCGGGTCGATCATGTTGGAAACCGATGCATGCGTAGCTGTTGACGTCGTTGTATTGAGGAAGTTGAAACCTTCTCCATGTACTTGGCGCGCACACTCGTCGTCATCGGCCTCGACCATGATAGGCCTTGCCCATGTCGGTGCGCTCGAAGACTTCGGTGTCAAAACCCGTCGCGAAACTTGTTGCCGAGGGGTGGCTTCGCGCCCACCGTGGCCACGATGCCATCAACGAAAGGTGTGGGTTTGCCGCAGTCGTCCAGCAGCCCCAGGGCCTTGTCGGCCGGCTTCGGCCCTCGCAGGGATAGGGTTCGCCCCGGTAATTCGGGTTGCGCATCATCACGATACGGCGGTCCTTCACGAACTCGGTGACCATGAAGGGGCCTGTGCCCACCGGCCACTGGTCGAGTGTGATGCCACGCTCGGCCAACCCCGGCTGGGCGTAAAAGGCGTCTGCCTCCCAGGGAACAGGCGACAACAAGGTCATCTGCATCCAGTACTTCCACTGCAGGTACTTGCCATGAATGCGGATGCGCAGCAGGTGTTTCTCGGGCGCGGTGGCGCCGGCCAGCGGCCAGCGGCGGAAATCGAGGAAGGGCTTGTCCTGGCTGGCGGGGTCGGTGCCCTCGCGCAGCTTGGCGTCTTCCTTTTTGATCAGATCGCCGTATTCCTTCAATCCCAGCACGTACTCGAGAGAACACGCCAAAGATCGTGGTGATGCGGGTGGTGGCGTGGCGCTTGAGGGCGTAGACAAGTCCTCGGCCACCAGTTCACGCGTGCCGGTTTGCTCAAAGGCCATGGGCGTGCGGCGTTCGCCCAGTTCGCCCGGCTTCATGTGGTGGTAGACGTAGTTGCCCTGAGCATCCTTGGCGAAGGCCGGGTGCGGCTGGAACAAGATACCTTTTTTGATGGGTACCCCATAGACGCTCTAGCCACCTGGTCACCTGGCGCGTCATCGGCCAAGCGCTGGCGGACTTGTCGTAGTAGCTGGGCTTGACCACTTCGGCCGCCGACTTGGCCACCAGCTCAATGGGTCGCTTCAGGTAGTGGTAGCCATAGGGAGGTTCGTACACCTGATAAGTCACCAAGGTGTCGTTGGACCAGTACGACGCCGTCGGGTCCAGGTGCCGGGGCGTGTTCTCGATCATCGCCGAGTAGATCAGGTTGGACTTGGTGGCCCCGGCCTCCCCTGGGGCTGTTGTTGCACGTTGCCAGAGACAACAGCGACACCGTCCCCAACGTGCAAAGAAACCGTCGTGACGTGGCACGGCTCCAAGCAGCACGGCGTACAGCCGCGAACACACCGAGCATGCGAATTCCCCCCGTCTGCGCTGGCCGTCGCGCGGATAGGCGCGACCAGCGGTTGAAAACAAAACCGCCTCGCCGCGACCCTGGCTTGTAGCCGGGGCCTGGCAAGGCGTGTGCGACAAATTCATGCGTTGGCCCAGGCCCACCACCCTAGGGTTTTCTCAGTCCAAGCCTGAGTCGGCGCTCCTCTCCGCTCAACGGCCTGCGGCGTTGAGTGCACCAGCCGACTCACCAACCCATGAGCACATCGCGTGCCTGCACCAGCACATGCACCTTGCGGCCCAGCGGCATGGTGACCTTGGTGGGCACGTGGCCGAACGGCAAACCGGTGAGGATGGGCGTGCGGGTGACGCTGCGCACATGGGCCACGGCGGCCTTCATGTCGTAGCCGCGGTCCATGGGCGATTTGCGCCAATCGCTCATTGCCCCCAATACCACCGCCTTCTGGGCGTCCAGCACGCCCGCCTGGTGCAGTTGCAGCAGCATGCGCTCCACCCGGTAGGGATGCTCGTTCACGTCCTCCACGAACAGCACGCCGCCCTTCACCTTGGGCCAATGTGCCGTGCCAAGCATGGAGGTGAGAACGGTGAGGTTGCCACCCCACAGCACACCCTTGGCATCCAGACCATCAAAGCCCGTTTCGGTGCGAAAGCCTATGGCTTCCAGCTCGCCGCTCATGGCTTCGGCAAAACAATCGGGCGTCACCTCGTCCAGTTCGGTGCGGCCGAAATCATCGGACGCCATAGGGCCGCACCAACTGCTGGCACCGGTGTGGGCCAGCAGGCCCATCTGCAGCGCTGTGAGGTCGCTGTAGCCCACCCAGCGCGTGCCCTGGTCCACGCTGCGGGCCATCAACTTCCAGTCGATGCGATCCATCAAACGGGTGATGCCGTAGCCGCCGCGTGTGGCCATGGCGATGGACGGAGCCGCACGGGCCACGCGGTGGATGGCCGCCAGACGCACTTCGTCGTCACCACTGAAACGGCGGTGCTTGGTGAGGGCGGCCTCGTCAAGTGTCACCACGAAACCCATGGCCTTGAGGCGGCGCATGGCCAGCCGCACCGAAGCGGCCTTCAAAAGCACGCCAGAAGGCGAATAAAGCGTGATGTCGTTGCGCGGGCTGGTCATGTTTGGGGTGTGTCGGGTGAGTAGGAGCTTTGCGGCAAAGACGACACCTGAACCTCGGTGGCTTCGCCAGCGGGAATGGCGTCGTGGTCCAGGGGCTCGGGGCCGGCATCGGCGCCGGGGTTGGCCAGCAGGCGCTCTGCCTTTTGCTGCGCACGCCGCTCAGCAAAGAAATCTCGTAAAATCTGGCCACAGGCATCGGCCATCAAGCCACCTTGCAATTCGGTGTGATGGTTGAGCTGGTCTTGCGCGAACAGATCGATCACCGAGCCCGCCGCACCGGTCTTGGGGTCGGTGGCGCCAAACACCACGCGTTTGAAGCGTGCGTGCATCAGCGCCATCGCGCACATGGCACAGGGCTCGAGCGTGACGTAGAGCTCGCAATCCGGCAGGCGGTAGTTCTCCAGCAACTGCGCGGCGTGCCGCAAGGCCACCATTTCGGCATGCGCCGTGGGGTCGTGCGTGGTGATGGGGCGGTTGTAGCCGGTGGCGATCACCTGGCCCTCGCGCATGATGACGGCCCCCACCGGCACCTCGCCCACCAGCCAGGCGTTCTGGGCCTGGTCCAGCGCGATGCGCATGGCGTGCTCGTCCTGGGGCTCCAGTCAGACATGGCTCACTCGCTGGCGCTGGCCTGGCGCGCTGCCGCGGCGGCCATGGCCTTGTTCAGCTCTTGGGCGTAGGCGTCCACCGGTTGGCGCGCGGGCTCGGCCTGAGACGCCGCTGTGGGCGCCAGCCCCTGAGCCACCCGGCCGGAGAGCGCATGTTTGACGTTCAGGCCCACGATCAGCAGCACCAACAACAGGCCGATCAAGCCCAACAGACCTCTCATCGCGACTCCGACTTGGTTGATACGCCACACGCCATTCTGCATCGCGCCGACCGGCCGAAGGCCGGGGCGCCCCGCATCAGGCCTTGAGCGGCCAGCGCGCCAGCGTCATGTGCACGGTCTGCCCCAGCAGGCTGTGCACCAGCACCAACTCATCCACCGTCCAGACGATGGGCTCGATACCCTGCTCTGTCACCTGCATGTCGTCGTACAGCAGCGTGACGTGGGGCGTGAAATGCGCTTCCACCCGGCGACCCAGACCGCTGCGGGCCATGGCAGCACCCAGCGCCTGCTGAAACGCCACCAGGGGCACCAGGCCTTTGTCACCACGCAGCACCAGCGGCAGATTGCGCGGCCGGGCGAAGCTGGCCACGCGGTCAAACGCCACATCAAAGGCCGGCACAGCCAGGCTGGCTGCCGCCGCGTGGGCCTGGTCCACCAGGGCTCGCGGCACACCCACATGGTCGCCGAGGTGGTGCAGGGTACTGTGCAGGCGCTCGGGCTTGATGGGCGAGCCCTTCAAGCCGTGTTCGGCGCGCAGGTGAGCTGTGAGCTTGACCATCTGCGCGCAAGCCTCGTCACTGGGCCGGATCGCAAAGAACAAGCGGTCAGTGGGCCGGGTGGCGTCAGGCGAAAACCTGTCAGGAAAGCTGCTCGAACATGGTGAGCCATTCTCCCTCACGCCTCTCGATCGTTTCCCAAAGGCTGGACCCCACATGAACGCTGACATCACTCACAGGCATTGCCGGGTTTTGGCGGCAGCCCTCAACAGTCTCACCCGGCGAGTCGGAAAGCATCCGCCATGCGCTCCTCTCCCCCGGCGGAAATCTTCAGACTCTCGGCGATCCTTGGCCACTGCCTCACGACAGCCCCGCAACGGTCGATGATCTCGTCCGCCTGGCGCTTGCGAACCCGGAAGTACGGTGCCACGGAGCGGGCCAGGTCGAGATCCATGGCGTTGTCCGATTCACTCACGTTGAGCTTGAGCCCGTGGGCGTCAGCGACGGCGTTCATGTCATAGGCCTCGGACAGGCGCCAGCCCTTGCCGGGAACGAGGATGAAGCCATGGTTGCGCAAGTGATCATCAGCGTTGGACACGAGCATGTTGAACACGATGCGCGACCACAACTCGCGCAGATCCTCTGCCGCCTGGCAACCGTGTGCGATTAGCACATGCGCGATCTCCAGGTAGCTCACGCCTGTTGAGGCTTCCTCGCCGTCGATGTGCCCGGTCAGTGTCATGGCCGATGCAAAGTGCAGCCGCCCGTCGGGCGTGCGATCAAAGCGCTTGATCAGGAAGGTGTGATGGGGGCTGGCAAAGTGGCGCGCCAGGCCGGACGGCACGCGGAGTTGGCATCCTTTGGCGAGGGTCTGCACCAGCAGTTCCCAGGCGCCCACATCATGTTCATCGCGAATACTGGGAAACTTGGCGATCCACAACTGCCCGTCGGGATCGACCACGCTGGCCTTGGGCCGTGCACCACCAAGGGATCCGCCCGGTGCGATCAGCATCCGAAGCCAGTCATCGCCTGCGGCGGCCGTGTTGTCTTCGTCCTGCTCCAGCGCCAGACTGGCGGCTTCGAGCTCCCGCAACTGCACCAATGGCGGAGCGGCCGCGCGATGCTGGTTGTCAAGGAAGTCCCCCTGGTCAGCCAGCCGAAAACGCAGAGCGCCTGAGCGATAAGTGTCGTGTACGCCGAGCAAGTAGTCCGACTCGTGGAGGCGCATGGCCCTGCCCACCTGCCCAGCCCGTTGGGCGCGCTCAAGCCGACGGCGCATCAGCAGCCTGCCCCAGCGATCCGGGCTCGCGTCAGCGAACACACCAAAGGTTTCGTGGCCCTGCGGCGGGTGCTGCCTCCCTCCGTACAGGCCCAGGCGAGGATCCAGGTGCAAGCTTGCAGCAGCGGGGTGCGCCAGTGCTGCGGCGTCAAACTCAAACTCGAAAACCTCCCGGCCTGCTCCGCGCCAGGCATGCAACCACCCCAGCCGCAGCGACTCTGCGAGGCCAACCCAGTCTGCATAGACGGCGATGGTCGCGGCCATGGAATCAACGCCCTTTCTTCTTCAGCGGCGACTTCAGCGATGACAATGGGGTGATCAAACCAGCCAGTGCATCTGAACTGGCGAAGTCACTCTTCTTGATCCAGTCCCGTGCAACTTCCGAAGGCTTGCGTTGCTTCCCGACTTCCCGGTTGGACGCCTCCCCCTTGGTCGCCGACCGCTGGGCTGACGTCAACACGCTGGGGCGCTTCGTCTGGGTGGGCGCGGGCAGTTGTGCATCCTGGAGTTCTCGGCCCACAGGATCAGTCTTGCCGAGCAAGTCGAGATCCCTTTCTATGCCCAGCACCTGCATGACGGCAAGGTAGGCCCCCAGGGTCACCCCCGAACCACCTCGCTCCAGGCTGCGCAGCGTCATGGGAGACATCCCGGCTCGCTCCGCAACCTGCTTGGCCAGAAGCCGCCGACGCAAGCGCGCCAGGCGCAGGCGTTCACCGAACTGCCGAACCAGCGCGTCGGTGGCGGGGAGTAGTGCTGCTGTCTTCTTGGCCATGACACCAATATTCTATGCTTACACGAATATAATAGCCAGAATAATAGCTTTTCTTGCCCCGAATGGTGGGATTGCCATCATTCCCATGTGCCAAAATAGTGTCGCCAGCAAGTGCACTTTGCACAGCAAACAGGCCAACGGCACCTTGGCAATGAAACCACTGGGAGGGGCGCACCAAGCCGCATGATGAACACGGACCTGCAAGCCAACCTGTTCCGACACGTCAGCGCGGACAAGGCCGTGGTTTACCGCAGCGTGATGGACTGCTTCTCCGCCGCCAAACGCCAGTTCCGTTTGCACCTGCGCCCCGACGAGGTCTTGGCCGAGGGCCGTTGGGAGGCCTTGCCCGGGCAGGCTTCGCCCCGGATCGAGGACATTCAGGCCGCGCTGGCGCAACTCACCGAATGGGGCAATCTCGAATCGCAGCCCGACATGGCGCGGGTGGCCAGCATCGGTGACTACTACCGCGCCCGCTACCTGTACCGGCTGTCGCAAGGCGGCGAGGCCGTGGAGGCGGCGCTCACCACGTTTGCACGCACGCTGCGTCGCCGTGCCGAGCTGCAAACCGTGGCACTCGAAGACATCGCCCACCGCTTGCAAGCCCTGACGGCCTTGGCCGACGGCCCCGCGCCGGATGCCGCCAAAGTGCATGGCGAGCTGCGCGACCTGGTGCGCGTGTTCGAGAGCCTGGCCGACAACGCCCAGGCCTTCATGGCCGGCATCGGTCGCAGCCTCGAACTGCAGCAAGCCGAGGCCCAGGCGGTGTTGGCCTACAAGAAGCGCTTGATCGACTACCTTGAGCGCTTCATCGGCGACCTGGTGGGCCGCTCAGGCGGCATCGCCCAGCACATCGTGGCGCTGTCGCCGCGCATCGACCCCCTGCTCTGGCAGGCTGCGCAGCGCGAAGCGCGCGACAGCGCACCCGGCGATGAACAAGAGCAACAGGATGCCGTGGCGCGCGGCTGGCAGGCTTGGCGTGAGCGCTGGAAAGGCCTGCGCCGCTGGTTTGTCGCCACGCACCACGAGCCGCCGCAGGCCGAGTTGCTGCGCTCGAAGGCACGCGCCGCGATACCGCAGTTGCTGGCGGCCGTGGCAGCCTTGAACGAGCGGCGCAGTGGCCGCAGCGACCGCTCGGCCGACTTCCGCACCCTGGCCAGTTGGTTCGCAGCCTGCGAGAACGACGCACAAACCCACCGCCTCGCGCGCGCCGCCTTTGCACTGAACCCGGCGCGCCATTTCTCACTCAACCCCGCGCTGGTGCCTGGTGCGCAAGACCTGCCGGCCAACACCCCTTGGGCCGAGGCGCCACCGCTGCGCATCCATCCGCGCCTGCGCGAGTACGGCGAAGCCGCGCCACGTGGCGCCATGCCCCGCGTGCAGGCCCGCGATGAAGAACGGCGGCTGCTGGCCCTGCAACTGCAGGAAGAGCATGCCCAAATCGAGGCAGCGCGCCTGCGTCTGGCCACGGGCCGCCCGACCCGGTTGTCAGAACTTGGCACGCTGGACATGCATGCTTTCGCCTTGTTCCTGAGCCTGCTGGGCGAGGCGCTGACCACGCAAGCCTCGCCCGATGCGCCCGTGGCGCTGCAAAGCGGCGACGGCCTGCTGCACATCCATTGCAGCCGCTGGCCGAAGACACTTGGGCAGAGATCGTCACCGCTGCGGGCCGTTTGGGTGGACGCGACCACCTGGTCACCATCACCCGTGTGGAAGACTTGCCATGAGCCGCGACAGCGCCCAGATTGGCCGCCAGCAGGCACGCCACCGCGACGACGAGCGCAGTCAGGCCCTGCGCGCGCTGCTGATGAGCCCGCTGATGACGGCGGCGCACGAGAGTTTCGCGGCCGTGCGCCACCACGCGGATGAACTGCGCGACTGGTTCGCACGCGAAGCCGGCTGGGCGCTGCACATCGAGCGAGATTGCGCACGCCTGTACAAGCGCCCTGCCGACCTGCAAGACGACAGCCGCGGCCTGCCCGGCTACGAGCGCCGCCGCTACGTGCTGTTGTGCCTGGCCTGCGCCGTGCTTGAGCGTGCCGACCCGCAGATCACCTTGCGGGTACTCGGTGAACGCCTGCTCGTGCTGGCAACCGACCCTCTGCTGGCAGCACGAGGCTTCAGCTTCACGCTGACGGCTGTGCATGAGCGGCGCGAACTGGTGGCCGTCTGCCGCAGCCTGCTGGCGCTGGGCGTGCTGCAACGCGTGGCCGGCGACGAGGAAGGCTTCGTACGCAGCCATGCGGCAGAGGGCGGCGACGCGTTGTACGACGTGCACCGCCGGGTACTCGCAGGCCTGTTGGCCGCCACGCGCGGCCCTTCGACGTGGCCCGCAGAACAAGCGCCCGTGAGCCTGGACGACCGCCTGGCCTCGCTGGTGGCCGAACACGTGCCAGACAGCGAAGAGGGCCAGCGCACCGCCCTGCGCCACCACCTCACCCGCCGCTTGCTGGACGACCCCGTCGTCTATCTGGACACCCTGGACACCGAGTTGCGGGCCTACTTCGCCAACCAGCGCGGCACCATGGCCAGCCGCCTGTGCGAAGCCTGCGGCCTGGTGCCCGAGCAACGGGCTGAGGGCCTGGCCCTGGTGGACGAGGACGGCGAGCTGACCGATGTGGCCATGCCAGCCGAAGGCACCGAGGCCCATGCCACGCTGCTGGTGGCCGAGTTTCTGGCCCGGCGCGGTGGCGGTGCGGACGGCACGGCCTCGGTGGCCACCCACGATGTAGTCGCCTTTCTCGCCGAGGCGAAGGCACGCTACGGCAGTTGCTGGCGCAAGTCAGCCCGCGAAGCCGGTGCCGAGCACGAACTGGCCCTGGTGGCCCTGGATCGCCTGCGCAAACTGCAGTTGGTGACCAGCACGCCAGACCAGGTTCGACCTCTGCCCGCACTGGCCCGCTTTGCTCTGGGCGAGGCCGATATCCGCCCGCCCAGCAGCTCCACCCAAACCAGCTTGTTCGAGCATGAGTGACGCCCCTCCCAAGGCACTGCCCTCCCCTACCCGCAGCCGCTGGCAACCGCTGCGCCTGGGCCTGGTCGAACTCTTTCACTACGACAGCGAGGAGTTCTGGTTCCGTGACGGCCATCTGCTGCTGCGCGGCAACAACGGCACCGGCAAATCCAAGGTGCTGTCGCTCACCCTGCCCCTGCTTTTCGACGCGCAGATCAAGCCCTCTCGCGTCGAGCCCGACGGCGACGCCGGCAAGAAGATGGCCTGGAACCTGCTGCTGGGCCGCCACGAACGCCGCATGGGCTACGCCTGGGTGGAGTTTGCTCGCGTTGGCGAAGACGGCCAACACCACTACCTCACGCTGGGCTGCGGCCTGTCTGCCGCTGCCGCAAGGGCCCAGGTGGACAGCTGGTTCTTCGTGCTGGACGAGCAGCGCATAGGCCAGGACCTGTGGCTGATGAGCCCGACTCGCGTGGTGCTCACCCGCGAGCGTTTGCGCGAGACGCTGCAGGGCGGCGGTGGCCAGGTCTTCGACACCGCCACCGCCTATCGCCGTGCTGTGGACGAACGCTTGTTCCACCTGGGCGCCGCGCGCTACGCCGCCTTGATGGACACGCTGATCCAGCTGCGCCAGCCGCAACTCTCGAAAAAGCCCGACGAGGCCAACCTCTCGCACGCGCTGACCGAAGCCTTGCCACCCATGTCGACCGAACTGCTGGCGGATGTGGCCGATGCCTTGAACCAGTTGGAGGAATATCGGCGCGAGCTGGAGGAGTACGAGGCGCTGGAACGTGCTGTCGGTCAGTTCAATCAGCGCTACCAGCGCTACGCCGCCACCCAGGCCAGACGCCAGGCGCGTGCCCTGCGCAGCGCCCAGACCGGCTTCGACAACGCCAGCCGCGAACTCAGTGAGGCTCGCACAGCGCTGCTGACGGCACAAGGCCAGGAGGCACAGGCCCGGCATGCGCAACAGCAGGCCGAGAGCACGTTGGCGGCCCACCGCACCCGGCTCGAAGAACTGCAGGGCGACCCGGCCATGGCCGATGCCAAGACCCTGGAAAAGGCCGACACCGACGCCCGGCAGCGCCTCACGGAGGCTGAGGCAGCGAGGAAGGCCCAGCAGACCCAGCAGGCCCGCCACGAGCTTGAGCAGCAGCACCTGCATGCGCGCAACCGGCGTGCCGAGCAGACAAGTCGCGCCCTTGCCGAATCGAGGCAGGAGGCGGCACAGGCGGCCGAGCGCGCCGGACTGGTGCCGCGCGCTACTCGGCCAGCCCGCTGGCGGCGGGCGATGTCAGTGCCCTGGAGCCGTTGGCGCTGGACACCGCGCGCCAGGATCTGCGCCAGGCCGTCACCCACCGCCGAGAACAACTCGACGCGCTGCTGCAGCGCTGCGCCGAGGCCGACCGCGCAGGCCAGGCCCATGCCCATGCCCAGGCCCTGCGCGATGAGCGATCGGACGAAGCCGAGGCCGCTGCCGCGCGCCGCGAGCAGGCTGATGCGGCGGTTGACCAGCAGGGCCAGGCACTGCTCGAAGCCTGGCAGCGCCACTTCGACGGCTTGCGACAACTCCAACCGCAGGGCAGCACCGAAGCCCTGGCTGCGCTGGGCACCTGGACGCTCAGCCTGCAGGGCGACAACCCGGCCCGCGCCGCCCTGCACCACGCCCAACAGGCCACCAGCCTGCGCCTGGCCCAGCGCCAGGCTGCGTTGCAAGCCGAACAACAGGCGCTGACCCAGGAACAAGCCGCCCTGCACGAGGAGCGTGCGCGTCTCGAACAAGGCGAAGATGCCGCCCCGCCGCCGCCCCATTGGCGCGGGGACCATGGACGCTCAGGCCGCACGGGCGCGCCTCTGTGGCAGTTGGTGGACTTTGCCCCCGAAACCCCGGCCGAGCACCGCCCTGGGCTGGAAGCCGCGCTACAGGCCTCGGGCTTGCTGGATGCTTGGGTGACACCCGACGGCGGCCTGCTCGGCGCCGAGGGCACACCCTGGCCTGACGATGCGCAGTGGCTCGCACGCCCGCGCCAATCGCCATCGCTGGCGGCGTGGCTGCAACCTGCGGTGACGGCCAACGAAGCGCCTGCGCCGGTGGCCCCAGACCTGCTGCTGCGCCTGCTCGAAGGCGTGGCCTGCGGCCCGGTGGATCAGCCCTCTGCCGAAGCCTGGCTCGCACCCGACGGGCGCTTTCGAATGGGCGCCTTGGCCGGCGCCTGGCACAAGCCCAGTGCAGACTTCATCGGCTACGCCGCCCGCGCGGCGGCCCGCAGCCGAAGACTGGCCGACATCAGCCTGCGGTTGGACGAGCTTGGCCAGGCCTCCACGCGGCTGCAGCAAGCCGTTGCGCAACTCGGTGCCGACCAGAGCCTGGCCGCCACCGAGTGGCAAACGGCCCCCAGCGACGATGCGCTGCGTGCCGCGCATCTGCAGGCTCAGGCGCAGGCACGCGAATTCAACACCGCCCGCCAACGGCTGGACCAGGCCGACTTGCAACTGCGTACCGCCGCCCAGCACTGGGAACTGGCGCGCCAGGCCCTGGCCCGCGACGCCGAGGACATGGCGCTGCCGCCTGAAGGCCATGCCCTGCACGCCATTGAAAGAGCCCTGCAGGACTTCGGCGACAGTCTGAACACACTGGCCAGCGCCACCCGGGAGCTGCGCGAAGCCCTGGCCGAACAAGCCCAGCAACAGCAGCGCACGCAGCAGGCGAGCGACGATGCAAGGCATGCCGCCGAGCACTCCGCCGAGCGCGACACGCTGGCCGAGGAGGCCCGCATCCGCCTGGAAACCTTGCGCGAGTCCGTTGGCGCCAAGGTGCAGGAGTTGCAGCAACGTCTGCGGGATGCTCGCCTGGCGGTCACCGACGCGGAAGCGGCCGACAGGCGTCAGAACGTCGTCCTGCGCGAGGCCGGCGAAGCCCGCGCCAAGGCCGAGCAAAAGGTCGACGACGCCCAGGCCACCCTGGCTGAGCGCACGGCGACACGCCAGCATGCCGTGGGCCAACTGCAGGGCTTCGCCGCCACCGGCCTGCTGGCCACCGCCCTGCCCGATGCCGAAGCGCCAGCCACGAACCAAGCCTGGACCATCGAACCCGCATTGGCGTTGGCGCGACGCGCCGAACATGCGCTGACCGCCGTCAAGGACGACGACGAGGCCTGGAGCCGCGTGCAAAGCCAGGTTTCGCAGGACTACACCGAACTGGGGCGCGCACTGGCCGCATTGAGCCACCAAGCCCAGGCCGAAACGAGCGACTTCGGCCTGGTCGTGCACATCGTCTACCAGAACCGCCCCGAACGACCCGACCAACTGAGTGCGCGTCTGGCCGGCGAGATCGCCGAGCGCCGCGAGCTGCTCACCGCTGGCGAGCGCAAGGTGCTGGAAAACCACCTGCAAGCCGAGATCGCGAGCGCGGTGCAAAAGCTGCTGCGCGACGCCGAGCATCAGGTCAAGGCCATCAACGACGAGTTGCACAAGCGGCCCACCTCCACGGGCGTGCGCTTTCGCCTGCAGTGGGAGACCCTGCCCGAGGGCGCGGACGGCGCACCCGTGGGCCTGGACGCCGCCCGCCGCCGGCTGCTCAACACCAGCAGCGACCTGTGGACCGCCGAGGACCGCCGCGTGGTGGGCGAAATGCTGCAGCAGCGCATCGCCGCCGAGCGCAGCCGGGCTGATGCAGACCAAGGCGGCAGCCTGCTGGAACAGCTGGCACGCGCGCTGGACTACCGGCGCTGGCACCGCTTTCGCGTGCAGCGCTGGGACGGCCAGTGGCGCCCGCTTTCGGGCCCCGCCTCCAGTGGCGAGCGCGCGCTGGGCCTGACGGTGCCACTGTTTGCCGCCGTCTCCAGCTACTACACCCAGGCTGGGCACGCCCACGCCCCACGCCTGGTGCTGCTCGACGAAGTCTTTGCCGGCATCGACGACGCCGCGCGTGGCCACTGCTGGGCTTTGATCCGCGAATTCGATCTGGATTTCGTCGTCACCAGCGAGCGCGAATGGGCCTGCTCGGCCGAACTGCCCGGCGTGGCCATCGCCCAGTTGCAGCGTCGCGAAGGCATAGACGCCGTGCACGTTTCGCGCTGGACCTGGGACGGCCGATCCCGTCTGCTTGAAGACGACCCGAACCGCCGGTTTCCCCAACCCATGAGCACCCCATGAGCCCCGCCCGGCCGCCCGAAGGGACGAATCCCTCTTGGAGGGACAGGGCCGTAGGCCCAGGGGAGCACCAGTGAGCACTGCGGCGGCCAAGCTCCAGCGCCTGCTCGGCGGCCCCGCACTCTGGCCTTTGCGGCAACGCTTGCGCCGCCACTACGAACGCCAGAGTGACGCCACTGCGCGCACGAGCTTGCATCTCAGCCAACTCAGCGCCGCCGAGCGCGAAGCCCTGGCCCTGTTGACCGGGCGCCCGCCGCGGGGTGCACGCTCCATGCAGCTCGACATCGCCCGGATCGACGCCGCCCTGCAAGACGCAGGCGTTTGCCACTCGCTGCGCGAAGCCCTGGAGTTGCTGGACGGCCCGATCACCAACCACACCGCCACACGCGCCGCACATCGGTTGGCCTGGGCAACGCTGCTGAACCAAGCTTCAAGCCGCGACGCGCGCCTGCATGCCTGGTTGCAAGAGCCAGCTGCTGGCGCTCTGCTCAAACGACTCTCACGCCAGGACGTGGCTGCTGCCGAGGCCCTGCTGGCGCAGGCTGATGCAGTGCTGCGCTGCTTGCCATCCGCAGGCATCACGCGGGCCCAACTGGCCGCGCAGACGCTGGGCAATGCCCATGCACTCGACGCAGGGCAGGCCGTGGCCAACCTGGTTCTGGCCGCATGGCGTTGTGCCGAAAATGCCGCAGCGCCGCCCGGGCCGGAGGTGTCCGATCAAGCGGACGAGGACGACACCAGCACGGCCGAGGCGGCCTCGGAGTCGACCCTTCTGGAGCGCGCCCGCGACATCTGGGCCCGGGCCGGTGTCCTGGTCAACGAATTGGCACGGCCAGCGCTGGTGTTGAACCTGCCCGTCGCTGCCCCTGCTGCGGCGGTTGGGCTGCCGGGCGAACCGGCCTACTTGTCATTGCGCCAACTGCTGCGCACACCACCCGCCTGGGCCGTCTCAGGCCGACCGGTCTTCATCTGTGAAAACCCCAATCTGCTGGCCATTGCGGCGGATCGCTTGGGCCCACGCTGCGCACCGCTGGTCTGCACAGACGGCATGCCGGCCGCCGCGCAACGCACATTGCTGAACCAACTAGCACATGCTGGCGCACGCCTGCACTACCACGGCGACTTCGACTGGCCCGGCCTGCAGATCGCCAATCATGTGTTGCGCACCTGGCGCGCCACGCCCTGGCGCCTGTCCGCAGCCGACTATGAAGCCGCCGTGCAAACCGCGCCGCACACACGGCGGGACCTCACCGAAACCAACGTCACCGCCTCATGGGATGCGCGAATTGCGGCAGCCATGTGGCACCACGGTCTGTCCATCGCCGAGGAGGCCGTTGCAGATGTCCTGATTGACGATCTTCGGCACACCTGAGATGAACGCACGCCCTGCGCCGTGATAGCGGGGCTCACTCCCACTCGATGGTGGCAGGCGGCTTGCTCGACACGTCGTAGGTGACGCGGTTGATGCCGCGCACCTCGTTGATGATGCGGCTCGACACCTTCTTCAGCAGCGCATACGGCAGCTCGGCCCAGTCGGCCGTCATGAAGTCGCTGGTCTGCACCGCACGCAGGGCCACCACGTAGTCGTAGGTGCGGCCGTCGCCCATCACGCCCACGCTCTTCACCGGCAGAAAGACGGTGAAGGCCTGGCTGGTGAGGTCGTACCAGGTCTTGCCGGTGTGCTCGTCCACGGTCTTGCGCAGCTCTTCGATAAAGATGTGGTCGGCGCGGCGCAGCAGATCGGCAAAGTCTTGTCGCACTTCGCCGAGGATGCGCACGCCCAGGCCGGGGCCGGGGAAGGGGTGGCGGTAGACCATGTCGTGCGGCAGGCCCAGGGCCACGCCCAGTTCGCGCACTTCATCCTTGAACAGCTCGCGCAGCGGCTCCAGCAGTTTCAGGCCCAGTTGCTCGGGCAGGCCGCCGACGTTGTGGTGGCTCTTGATGGTGGCTTTCTTGCTGGCAGTGCCGCCGCTTTCCACCACGTCGGGGTAGATGGTGCCCTGGGCCAGCCACTTGGCACCTTTCGCCTTGGCGTCGGCGGCCTTGAGCTTGGCGGCCTCGGCCTTGAAGACCTCGACGAACTCGCGGCCGATGATCTTGCGCTTTTGCTCGGGGTCGGTCACACCGGCCAGGTGGCCCATGAACTGCGCGGCAGCGTTCACATGCACTACCTTGGCATGCAGGCGGCCCACGAACATGTCCATCACCATCTGGCCTTCGTTCAGTCGCAGCAGGCCGTGGTCCACAAAGACGCAGGTGAGCTGGTCGCCAATGGCGCGGTGGATCAGCGCGGCGGCCACCGACGAATCGACCCCTCCGGACAGGCCCAGGATGACCTCTTCGTCGCCCACCTGCTCGCGGATCCTGGCAACGGCTTCCTCGATGTAGTTGCCCATGATCCAGTCGCCGGTGCAGCCGCTGATCTCGCGCACGAAGCGCGTGAGCATGGCTGCGCCCTGCAGCGTGTGGGTGACCTCGGGGTGGAACTGGACCGCGTAGTAGCGCTTGTCCTCGTTGGCCATGCCGGCAATGGGGCAACTGGGCGTGCTGGCCATGAGCTTGAAGCCTGGCGGCAGCGCGGTGACCTTGTCGCCATGGCTCATCCACACCTTGAGCATGCCGTGGCCTTCGGCGGTGTCGAAATCCTGGATGCTGTCGAGCAACTTGGTATGGCCATGGGCCCGCACCTCGGCATAGCCGAATTCGCGGTGGTCGCTCCACTCGACCTTGCCGCCGAGTTGTGCGGCCATGGTCTGCATGCCGTAGCAGATGCCAAGCACGGGAACGCCGGCGTCCCACACGGCTTGGGGCGCTCGCAACTGGTGGTCTTCGTAGGTGCTGGCGTGGCTGCCACTGAGGATGATGCCCTTGGGTGCAAAGCTGCGGATGAACTCGTCCGACACGTCGTTCGGGTGGATCTCGCAGTACACATGCGCCTCGCGCACTCGGCGCGCGATCAGCTGGGTGACTTGCGAGCCGAAATCGAGAATGAGGATCTTGTCATGCATGGTCAGGTCACTCAGGCAGGGGCACCCGCTTCAGATGCGGGCATGGATTGAGGGTGTCGGCGGAAGTGGCGCAAGGCCAGCACGGCTGCCACCACTTGCAAGGTGGCGCAGAGAAAGAACGGGGCGCCGATGCGCCAGTCACCGCGAGGCAAGTGCGAAACCAAACCCAACAGCGCAGCGCCCAGCACGGGTGCAAAGACGGCCGTGAGGCTGTTCAGCGAGGCCACGGCGCCCAGGGTGCGGCCTTGTGACTGCTCGTCGGCGGCGTTCGATACCAGGGTCTGGATGGCGGTGGTGGCCATGAACCCGAACAGGTTGAGCACCACCACGGCGTACATCATCCAGCCCTCGGTGGCCGCGCCCCACAGACCGTAGCAGATGGCCGACGACACCAGGCCCAACAGGGCTATGCGCTGGGCCGAGTACTTGCGCAGCGCGATGCGGATCAGCCCGCCCTGCACCAGCACCGACATCACACCCACGGCGAACAGCGACCAACCGTTCTCGGTCGGTCCCCAGCCGAACTTGAAGCTGGTGTAGAGCACCCAGGTGGTGTGCATGATGAATTGCGCCAGGCTGGACAGGGCAATCACCGCCACCAGCATGCCCACACCATGCAGATCCCGCAGTTGCTTCAACGACGACACGGGGTTGGCCTTGCGCCAGTTGATGGGGGTGCGACGCTCGGCAGGCAGTGATTCGGGCAGCACGAAGATGCCGTACAGCGCATTCACGATGGCCAGTGAACCCGCCACGAAAAACGGCAGGTGCAGGCTGATGCCGCCCAGGATGCCGCCCATCACGGGGCCCAGCACAAAGCCCATGCCGAACATGGCACCCAGCATGCCGAAGCGCTTGGCACGCTCCTGCGGCGCGGAAATGTCGGCCACATAGGCCTGGGCAATGGCCGCGTTGGCCTGCAAGGCACCACTGACCAGGCGCACCGCCACCAGCATCCACAGTGCTGTGGCCAGGCCCGTGACGAAGAAGCTCAATGCCAGCCCAGTGAAGCCCAGCAGCAGCACCGGCCGGCGACCGTAGTGGTCAGACAGCGCCCCCAGGATGGGCGAGCCGAAAAAGTTGGCAAAACCAAAGGCGAAGGTCACCACGCCGTACCAAAAGGCGTGGTCGGCCTGTGAGCCCGTGAAGGTGCCCACCAGCGGCGGCAACACCGGAATGATCAGGCCGATGGCGATCATGTCGATCAGCACCGTGATCATGATGAAGGGCATGGCTGCAGCGCGCTTGCTGCGTAGACCGGAGGTGACGTCGCTGGTGCTCATTCGGCCTGGGCCATTTCAGAATGACGGCGCCCGGACGGTGCCGGGCGCTGTGGGTGGCGGGACAGTAGACTCATTCCGCCCGGTAGTTGGGCGCTTCCTTCGTGATCTGCACGTCGTGCACGTGGCTTTCGCGAATACCAGCCGAGGTGATCTCGACAAACTCGGCGCGCTCGCGCATCTCGTCGATCGTGGCGCAACCGCAGTAGCCCATCGACGCCCTGAGACCACCCGCCATCTGGTAGACGATGGACACCATCGAGCCCTTGTAGGGCACGCGGCCCTCGATGCCTTCAGGCACCAGCTTGTCGGTGTTGGGGTTGGAGGACTCGTCGTTCTCCTGGAAATAGCGGTCGGCCGAACCGTCCTTCATCGCGCCGATGGAGCCCATGCCGCGGTAGCCCTTGTAGCTGCGGCCCTGGTACAGGAAGACCTCGCCGGGTGACTCTTCGGTGCCGGCGAACATGCCGCCCATCATCACCGTGCTGGCGCCGGCTGCGATGGCCTTGGAGATGTCGCCCGAGTAGCGCACGCCGCCGTCGGCGATCAGCGGCACGCCGGTGCCCTTGAGCGCCGTGGCCACGTTGTCAATCGCGGTGATCTGCGGCACGCCCACACCCGCCACGATGCGGGTGGTGCAAATGGAGCCCGGGCCGATGCCGACCTTGACACCGTCGGCACCGGCTTCCACCAGCGCCAGGGCGGCCGCGCCGGTGGCGATGTTGCCGCCAATCACGTCCACCTGCGGGAAGTTCTTCTTGACCCAGCGCACCCGCTCGATCACGCCGGCACTGTGGCCATGCGCGGTGTCCACCACCAGGGCGTCCACGCCGGCACGCACCAGCAGTTCCACACGTTCTTCGGTGCCCTCGCCCACACCCACCGCCGCGCCCACGCGCAGCTTGCCATGCGCATCGCGCGCGGCATTGGGGAAGCTCGTCTGCTTGGTGATGTCTTTGACCGTGAACAGGCCGCGCAACTGCGATGCGTCGTTCAGCACCAGCACGCGCTCGAGCTTGTGCTTGTGCATCAAGGCCTTGGCATCGGCCAGCGAGGCGCCTTCCTTCACGGTGATCAAGCGCTCGCGCGGCGTCATGATCTCGCGCACCGGTGCGTCCAGACGGGTCTCGAAGCGCAGGTCGCGGCCGGTGATGATGCCCACCACCTTGCCGTCGTCCACCACCGGGAAGCCCGAGATGCCGTGCTGGCGCGAAAGCTCAATGACCTCGCGCACCGGACGGTCGGAGCCTATGGTGATCGGGTCTTTCAGCAAGCCCGATTCGTAGCGCTTGACCCGCGCCACCTCGGCCGCCTGCTGCTTGGGGCTGAGGTTTTTGTGCACGATGCCCATGCCGCCCTCTTGCGCGATGGCAATGGCGAGCCGGGCTTCGGTCACGGTATCCATGGCTGCCGACACCAGCGGCAGGTTCAGGAGGATGTTGCGAGAAAGGCGGGTGGCCAAGGAGGTGTCGCGCGGCAACACCTGGGAGAAGGCGGGGACCAACAACACATCGTCGAAGGTCAGCGCTTTGCCTAGAAGGCGCATGAGGAAAGCTCCAAACGCAAAAGCAGATTATACGGAGGCGGCGTGCAGCAGTGCCGGGCTGGCCGATACATCCGGGTACGCTCTTGCATGGCTCCGGCTTACACTCATCCCCTCTATGCGCGTCTAGGTCTTTTCGGGCCTCTCACACCATGATCCGTCCCTTCCCTGCTTTGCTCTTTGTGTCTCTTGCCTTGTCGGCCGGTGCTGCGCAGGCCGAGAACATCTGGAAGTGGCGTGACGCCAACGGCATCATGCAGTTCAGTGACCAGCCCCCGCCGCATTCGGTGCCGGCCAAGGACATCGTGGGCCGCCCCGGTCCCCAGCGCACCCCCATCGTCGTGGCCGACGCTGCGGCATCCGCGCCCGAAGCCGCCGGTTCTGCCCCTGCCCGTGCCGACGCCGAGTTGGAAGCCAGAAAGAAGAGGATGCAGGCGGACAAGGCGGCTGCAGACACCGATCGCAGGCTGGCTGACAAGGCACGGATAGACTTGGTGAAAGCCGACAACTGCAAGCGCGCCAGAGCCCAACTGGCCATGCTGGAAAGCGGTGTGCGCGTGGCGCGCCCGAACGAAAAGGGCGAGCGCGAGTTTCTGGACGACAAGACCCGTGCCGACGAAGTCAACCGCACCCGTGCTGCGGTGAACGACAATTGCCAGTGAGTCCACTGGGGCTGAACCCCCATCAGCGCTGCGACTTGGCCGGCTGCTTGCGGTAGCGCTGGCGACGCGCTTCTTTCGGGTCCACCTTCAGGCCGCGCCAGATTTCCACACGATCGGCGTCGCGCAATGGCGTGTCCAGTGGCTTGGCCTTGGCCCAGATGCCCACGTGCAGGCTCACGTCCAAGGTCAGGCCATAGCGCTTCAGAAATCCACTTGCATTGAGCGCATCGGCCAAGGTGGCCCCTGAGGCCAGATCCAGCTCAATTTCGTCGACCACGCGCGGCGCGGGGCTGTAGTTCACCAGCACACGCATCAGCCGGGGCGCCTCAGCGTTCACCATAGACCTGCTCTGCCCGCTTAACGAAGGAGTCGACGAAGGTGTTGGCGACCTTGTCGAAGACAGGGCTCAGCACCACTTCCAGCGGCCGGCTGGAGAAGGCGTAGCGCAGATCGAACTCGATCTTGCAGGCCTTGGCGGTGTCGCCACTGGCGGGGCCCACCGGCAAAAAATCCCAGGTGCCATCCAGTTCCGAGAACGGGCCATCTACCAGGCGCATGTGCAACTGCCTATCGGGCTGGTGCGTGTTGCGCGTTGTGAAGGCGTGGCGCACGCCTGCGTAGGCCAGGTGGATGCGCGCCGTCATGCCGGCCTCGTGCACCTCGAACTCCTCGGCCTTCTCGCACCAGGGCAGGAACTCGGGGTAGCGGGCCACATCGGTGACGAGGCGGTACATCTCGGCGGGCGAGTACCAAAGGAGGACGGACTTCTTGACGTGCTTCATACAATGCACCGATTCTAGAGGCCGACCAGACCGGTGGGCCCGTTCGCCACACCCCATGTCTGCCCTGATCGCCGAAAACCGCCGCGCACGCTTTGAGTACCACATCGAGGAGCAGTACGAGGCTGGCGTGGTGCTGGAAGGCTGGGAGGTGAAAGCCATACGCGCCGGCCAGGTGCAGCTCACCGACGGCTATGTGCACATCCGCGACGGCGAGCTCTACATGATCGGCTGCCGCATCAATGCGCTGCGTTCGGCCTCCTCCCATGTGAACCCCGAGGCCGATCGCACCAAGAAGCTGCTGATGAGCAAGGCCCAGATTCGCCGCCTGGTGGGCAAGGTCGAGCAGCGTGGCTTCACCCTGGTGCCGCTGAACCTGCACTTCAAGGGCGGCCTGGTGAAGGCCGAGATTGCGCTGGCCAAGGGCAAGGCCGAGCATGACAAGCGCAACACCGAGAAGAAGCGTGACTGGGAGCGCGAGAAGGGCCGGCTGATGCGACACAAGGTGTCGGGGCCGAGCAAGGAATGACGCTCGAATCGGTGCTGCACCCGCCGCTGGAGCCGTATCGCAGCGGGCGTTTGGCGGTGGACGAGCTCCACACCCTGTACTGGGAAGCCTGCGGAAACCCTGCGGGCATCCCGGTGGTCTTTCTGCATGGCGGGCCCGGCGCCGGAATCTCGCCCAAGAGCCGGCGCTTTTTCGACGCCGGGAAGTACCACATCATCCTGTTCGACCAGCGCGGCTCGGGCCGATCGACCCCGCTGGGCGAAACCCACGCCAACACCACCCAGTTGCTGATCGAAGACATCGAGCGATTGCGTGCATTGATGGGCATCGCGCAGTGGCTGGTGTTTGGCGGCTCCTGGGGCTCCACCCTCGCGTTGGCTTATGCCCAGGCCCACCCTGCGCGGTGTTTGGGCCTGGTTCTGCGCGGCATCTGGCTGGGCAGCGAAGCTGAAATCCACTGGTGGTTGTACGGCGTGCGCAACTTCTTCCCGCGCGAGTGGGAGGCCTTTTCCGCCCATGTGCCCGAGGGCGAGCGAGGCGACCTGCTCGGTGCCTACACGCGACGCATGACCAGCCCTGACCTGGCGGTGCGCCATGCCGCAGCCGAAGCGTGGCGCCAGTACGAAGGCGCCTGTCTGTACCTGCGCCCTGAAGCCTCGGGTGCGGCGACCAGCGGCACCGGCGTGGCCGAGGCCGTGAGCGTGGGGCTGCTGGAGGCTCACTACTTTCGCCACCAGGCCTTTCTGCACGCTGGCCAACTGCTGCAAGGCATGCCGCGCATCGCCCACCTGCCCGGCTTCATCGTGCATGGCCGCTACGACGTGATCTGCCCGGTGCGCTACGCCCATGCCCTGGCCGATGCCTGGCCGGGCGTGCAGCTCAAGGTGGTGGCCGATGCGGGCCACTCGTCTCACGAGCCCGGCATCGCCGCCGAGCTGTGCTGGGCCACAGACCGCTTTGCCGAAACCGGCCGCCTCGACTGAAGCGTCAGCCGAGCCGGGCCATACCGGCAGCCAGATCGGCGATCAAATCTTCCACCGCTTCCAGGCCTATGCACAGGCGCACCAGGGTGCCCTGGTAGGGTGAGCCCAGCTTGCGCAAGGTCTGGCCGTTATAGGGCACGGCCAGGCTGACGGGCCCGCCCCAGCTCCAGCCGATGCGAAAGAGCTTCAAGCCGTCCACGAAGGCATCAATTTGGGCGGCGCTGTAGCGCGCGTCGAACTCCAGCGTGAGCAAGCCGGCCGCAGCGCTGCAATGCACGGCCCAGTGCGCGTGGCCCGGTGAATCAACCATGGCCGGGTGCAGCACCCGCACCACTTGCGATTGCTGCGCGGCCCAGGTGGCGATACGCCGGGCCGCAGCATCCTGTGCGTGGTAGCGCAGCGGCAGGCTGGGCAAGGCCCGCAGCAGAGTTTCGGCATCGTTCGCGCCAACGCCCAGGCCCAACCGGCTGTGGGTCCAGGCCAGCTTCTCGTACAAGGCCTGGTCGCGACAGGCAATGGATCCCATTAGCACGTCGCCGCCACCCGAGGGGTATTTGGTGAGTGCGTGGATGGTCAGGTCCACGCCTTGCACGCAGCCGTCCGCACCTGGAGCTCAAAGGGATTGAAGGCCAGGCCGGCACCCCAGGTGTTGTCCAGCGCAATCACCGCCTGCGGCGCCTGCTGGCGCACCAGGGCGATCAGCGCGGGCAGATTGGGGAACTCCAGCGTCACCGAGCCGGGCGCTTCCAGCCACACGAGCTTCACATCGGGCGTCAGCAGCGCGGCCAGCGAGGCCGGGTTCATCGCGTCGTAGAGCCGGTGGGGGACGCCCCAGCCCGCCATCTCGTGGCGCGCGAACTCCTTGCTGGGGAAGTAGACGTTGTCGGGCAGCAGCATGGCTTCGCCGTGCTTCAGCAGCGACATGTTCACCACGGTCAGTGACGAGAGGCCGCTGGGCGCCAGCAGCACGTGCTTCGCGTGCTCCAGCGTGGCCAGGCGGGCTTCCAGCGTGAAGGTGGTGGGGTGCCGTGCAGGCCGTAGGTGTAGGCGCTCTTGTCCACCCACGAACGGGCCCGCAGCGCAGCCATGTTGGGGAAGAACACGGTGGACGCTTTGTGCACGCCCACCACCGGCGACTCGAAATCGGCCGGCGCGACGTAGGGGTGGTGGATGATGCCCGTGGCGGTCTTGTCGTCGCCGTCGCCCGGCTGGCTGGCCATCAGATCGGTTCCCCGACCAGGTCGTGGCCCTCGGCCGCCACGATGCGGGCCTTGGCGAACTCGCCCACGCGCAGTTGGGTGGACGCCTTGGCCGGCGGCAGCAGGCGCACGGTACCGTCGATCTCGGGCGCGTCGGCATAGCTGCGGCCAATGCCACCGCGTCGGCCCAGCGCCGGGGCGCTGTCCACCAGCACCTGCATGGTGGCGCCGACGCGGCGACGAAGCCGCGCCACCGACACCTCTTCGGCCACCGCCATGAAGCGGGCGCGGCGGTCTTCACGCTCCTCGTCGGGCAGCGCACCGGGCAATTCGTTGGCCATGGCGCCATCCACCGGCGAATAGGCAAAGCATCCGGCGCGATCGATCTGGGCCTCCTTCAAGAAGTCCAGCAAATAGGCAAATTCATCTTCGGTCTCGCCGGGAAAGCCGGCGATGAACGTGGAGCGGATGACGATGTCGGGGCACAGCTCACGCCAGCGCAGTATTCGTTCCAGGTTGCGCTCGCCGCTGGCCGGGCGCTTCATGCGCTTCAAGATATCCGGGTGGGCGTGCTGCAGGGCACGTCCAGGTAGGGCAGCACCAGCCCTTCAGCCATCAACGGCACCACCTCGTCCACATGCGGATAGGGGTACACGTAATGCAACCGCACCCAGGCGCCATGCTGGCGGGCCAGCTCACCCAGCTTGGCCACCAGATCGAGCATGCGGGTCTTCACTGGCGTGCCGTCCCAGAAGCCGGTGCGGTACTTCACGTCGACACCGTAGGCCGAGGTGTCCTGGCTCACCACCAGCAGTTCCTTCACGCCGCCCTCGAACAGCGCCCTCGCCTCGCTCAGCACATCGCCCACCGGGCGCGACACGAGATCGCCACGCAGGCTGGGGATGATGCAAAAGGTGCAGCGGTGGTTGCAGCCCTCGCTGATCTTCAGGTAGGCGTAGTGCCTGGGGGTGAGCTTGATGCCGGCCGCCGGCACCAGGTCTACGAAGGGGTCGTGCGGCTTGGGCACGTGCAGGTGCACCGCATCCATCACCTCTTGCGTGGCATGCGGCCCCGTGACGGCCAGCACCTTGGGATGCACCTGGCGCACCATGTTGCCGCCGCCCTGCCCCTCGCGGGCGCCCAGGCAGCCGGTGACGATGACCTTGCCGTTCTCCGCCAAGGCTTCGCCTATGGCCTCCAGGCTTTCCTTCACTGCATCGTCGATGAAGCCGCAGGTGTTGACGATCACCAGGTCGGCGCCCTGGTAGGTCTTGCTGGTCTGGTAACCCTCGGCCGAGAGCTGAGTGAGGATCAGTTCGGAGTCGGTGAGCGCCTTGGGGCAACCCAGGCTCACAAACCCGATGGTGGGCGCGGCGGCGGTGTCTGCTGTCATGGGGCGGGATTGTCTCAAACCCTCCCCGCACGGCACTGAACAGCCTTACTTCTTGGCCGGCGGCACCGGAAAGGGGAACAGGCCGGCACCCGGCTTCTGCATCTTTCCTGCATCTGCATGAACAGGTTCTTCGACTGTTCAAGGTAGTTGCCCATCAAGCCCTGCATGGCTGGCGCCTGACCGCTCATGAACTGGGTCCACATCTCAGGCGTGAAGGCTTTGGGGTCGTAAAGGCCGCGCGCCTGGTCGGTGAACTTGCTCTGCATGTCCACGAAGGTCTGCAGGTTCTTCTCCAGGTACGAGCCCATCATGCCCTGCATGGCATGGCCGTAGAACCGGATGATCTGCGACAGCATCTGCGACGAGAACATGGGCACGCCGCCGGTTTCTTCTTCCAGAATGATTTGCAGGAGGATGGCACGCGTGAGGTCTTCGCTGGTCTTGGCGTCGCGTACCTCGAATTCGGTTCCTTCCAGCACCATGCGCTTCACGTCGGCCAGCGTGATGTAGCAACTTGCGCTGGTGTCGTACAGGCGGCGGTTGGGGTACTTCTTGAGAACACGCAGCGCGCCGGGCTCATCGGTGGCAGCAGCTTCGGTGGTGGCCCGGCGGGTGGGTGACATCAGGAGCATCTCCTCAAGTAGCGCGTCATTGTGCGGTTGCACAACGATTCTACGGGTGCGTGGCCCCAGCACCCACCGGGCTTGCCCTGTCAGGGACAGTCCGGAAACGCCCCCGGCCGCGGGAAGGCGGGTTCAGAGGCCGGCACAATCCCTTCCCGCAGCAATTCGAAAGTGCACATGAAGTTCTTTGGCATTGCCGGCCATTCCGGCATGGGCAAGACCACGCTGCTGGAGCGGCTGGTTCCCGAGATCGCCTCGCGGGGGCTGGTGGTGTCGCTAATCAAGCACAGCCACAAGCACATTGACATCGACCGGCCTGGCAAGGATTCATACCGTCTGCGCGAGTCCGGCTGCAAGGAAGTGCTGTTGCTGGGCAATGACCGCTGGGCGCTGATGCATGAACTGCGTGGTGACGCAGAGCCGTCACTGGACGACCTGCTTGACCGCATGCAGCCTTGCGACCTGGTGTTGGTCGAGGGCTTCAAGGGCGGCAACTTCCCCAAGCTGGAGGTGTGGCGTGCCGCCGTGGGCAAGCCCACGTTGTGGCCAAAGTGGTCGGGCATCGTTGCCTTGGCCACCGAGCATGAAGCCGACGCGCCAATGTCGCCCTTGCTGCCGGGCTTGCCCCAATTGGACCTGGCGAACATCCCCACCATCGCAGACTTTGTGCTGGCCAACGCGTCGGGGCGCTGAATGCCCAAAAAGCAAAAAGCCCCCGGTTCCGAATGAAACCGAGGGCTTGGCAATCTGGTAGGCGCGATTGGATTCGAACCAACGACCCCCACCATGTCAAGGTGGTGCTCTAACCAACTGAGCTACGCGCCTGCTGAGCCCGTGACTATAGCAGGAAAACCGGTTTCTCAGCCACTCGCGCACCGACGTACTCACTTGCGTCTGGCATGCCGCACACCGGGCACCTGTGTCACCAGCCGCAGCACCTGGGCCAGGCGCGAAGCATCGGCCACCTCCACTGTGAAGGTCATCCACGCGGTCTTGCCATCTGAATCGCGCACCGACTGCGTGCGTACGCCGGTGACGTTCATGCGCTCCTTGGTCAGCACTTCCGAAATGTCGCGCAGCAGGCCCTGGCGGTCTGACGCCTCCACCGCCACGTCCACGGGATACGCGGCCTCGCCGGCCTTGGGTGGCACCCCCAGGTGACAGGGATGACGCGCTCGGGCATGGCCTGCACCATGTGGCGGAAGTTGCTGCAATCGCTGCGGTGCACGGCCACACCCCGGCCTCGCGTGACGAAGCCACCGATGCGGTCGGGTGGTGCAGGCCGGCAGCACTTGGCCAGGTTGGTGAGCAGGCTGTCCACGCCGACCACCAGCACACCCCCTTTTGAAGAGTCGCCGGCACGCGAGCGCTTGATCAACGGCGCATCGTGTTCTGCTTCGGGCGCTTCGGCCGGGCGCAACAGTTGCTCGATGGTGCGCAGCGAGAACTCGTCCTTGCCCACCACCTCGAACAGGGCCTCGGCGTCCTTGAAGCCCAGTCGGCCGGCCAGGTCGTCCAGCTTGAGCGCAGTCTTGCCTTCGCGCTGCAGCAGCTTCTCCACCGCTTCACGGCCCCGCGCGATGGTGCCGGCCTGGGCCTGGGAGTTGAACCACGCGCGCACCTTGGCACGGGCGCGCGGGCTGCGCAGAAAGCCCAGTTCGGGGTTGAGCCAGTCGAGCGAGGGCCCGCCTTCCTTGGCCGCAGTGACCTCAACCGTTTGCCCATTGGCCAGCGGCGTGGACAGCGGCACCATCAGGCCGTCCACCTTGGCGCCCCTGCAGCGGTGACCCAGGTCGGTGTGCAGCGCGTAAGCGAAATCTATGGGGGTGCCGCGCGCGGTGAGCTCGATCACCGTGGCCTGCGGCGTGAAGACGTAAATGCGGTCGTCAAAGCCGGTGCCTTCGGCCTGGGCTGGAGTCTCTGCGGCCTGTCCCGCGAAGTCGCGCTCCCAGGCCAGCAGCTGGCGCAGCACCGCTTTGCGGGCCTCGGCCACGCGCTCTTCAAAATCACCCGACGCGCTCACGCCGGCATAGCCCTTGGTGCCAGCCTCCCTTGTAGGCCCAGTGCGCGGCAACGCTGTGCTCGGCGTGGTCGTGCATCGCCTGGGTGCGGATCTGCACCTCGATGGGCCGACCCTCGTCGTCCAGTACCACGGTGTGCAGCGAACGGTAGCCATTGGGCTTGGGCCGGGCGATGTAGTCATCGAACTCGCCGAGAACCTGGCGGTAGCGCTCGTGCACGCGCGACAACGCGGTGTAGCAGGCCGGCACGTCGGCCACGATGACGCGCAGGGCCTGCAAATCCATCACGCGCTCGAAGTCGAGGTGCTTGCCCTGCATCTTCTTCCAGATGCTGTACAGATGCTTGGGCCGGCCGTACACCAGGGCCGGCACGCCGTGGGCCTGCAAATCGGCTGCCATGGCGCGGCGCGCGGTCTCGATGTTGGTCTCGCGGGCCACGCGGCGTTCAGTCAGCAAGCCGGCGATGCGCTTGTACTCGTCGGGCTGGGTGAAACGGAAGGCCAGGTCTTCCATCTCCCACTTGATTTGCCAGATGCCCAGGCGGTTGGCCAGCGGCGCAAACACCTGGCGCGACTCGGCCGCCAGGGCCTGCGGACAAGGCAGCTTGCTGGCCGCGTACCAGCGCAGGGTTTGCAGGCGCGAGGCCAGGCGCAGCAGCACCACCCGCAGGTCGCGCGAGAAGGCCAGCAGCATCTTGCGCACGCGCTCGGTCTGCTGGGCCTGGTGCTCCTGCTCCACCTGGGCCTCGCGGGCGGCACGCTGGATCTGCACCAGCTTGCGCGTGAGCGTGACCAGGCTGGCGTACGAAGGGCCGAAGGCCTTCTCCACCACCTCCTCGGGGCGCTGCAGGAAATCGCCCGCGTACACCAGATAGGCCGCCGCTTGCAGGCTGGGCGCACCGCCGATGGACTTCAGCACCTCGGCCACGCCACTGGCGTGGGCAAAGGCCTCTTCGCCGGTATCCAGCACCCGGTCGGCCAGCAGGGGTTCGGCGAAAGCGCGGGCGCGGGCCAGTGCCGAGAGGCCGGTTTCGGAGCCGTGACCGTCAGCCAGCGGCTGCGTGGGCGCCGTGGTGTCGCCGGCCAGCGCCACGATGGGCGCGGCCGGTTGGTCGGCATGGATCAGGCTCTTCATGGGCCGAGCAGGAACTCCCGCACCACCGCTACCTGGTCGGGCTGCATCAGCGTGGGCGCATGGCCCACGCCAGCAAACTCGTGCAAGCGTGCCTTGGGGCCGCGCTGGGTCATCTCACGGGCGGTCTGGGCCGAGAGCAGATCGGAATCGGCGCCGCGCACCAGCAAGGTGGGGCAAATGATGTGGTCGTAGCCATACCAGGCTGCTGCTTCGCCCGCCGTGGCCAGTTCGGGCGTGATGGCCCGGAAGGCCACCGCAATCGCCGGGTCATAGTGCGGCTTGTAGCCAGTGCCATCGGCCACCAGCTGCGGCCTGGTGAGCGCCAGCCATTGCTCGCGGCTGTGCGGGCCGAAGCTGCTGGAAACGGCCCACAGCGCGTCGGCGGCTTCGTCCTGCGTGTTCCAGCGCACCGGCGCGCCCAGGTACTGGCCTATGCGCACCAGAGAGGCGTACTCGATCTTCGGCCCCACATCGTTCAGCACCAGCTTGGCGATTGGACTCTTGGGCAGCGAGGCCAGGCCCATGCCGACCAGCCCGCCCATTGATGTACTCCACCCAATGCACCTCGCTTGCGTTCAGGCGCGCCAGCAGGGTCACCATGTCGGCCACGTAGCTGGGGATCGCATAGCCCATCGGGTCGGCCAGCCAATCGGAGCGGCCACGGCCCACCACGTCAGGGCAGACCACCCGGTACTCTCCAGCCATGGCTTGGGCCAGGTGTCGAAGTCGCGGCCCTGGCGGGTAAGGCCATGCACGCAAACCAGAACCTTCTTGTTGGCCGGATCGCCCCACTCGGTGTAGGCCATGCTGTGCAGGCCACGGGCGCTGATGCACTGCACCTCAAGCTGTCGGGGGGTGTGGGCGTTGGCGAACGGCATGGTGGTTGCTTTCATGCAAGCATCGACTTGGATAATCCACTGTAGCAAGCCCCCATAGGAGAAATCAGCATGCTCAAAGGAAAAACTGTACTGGTCACCGGCTCCACCAGCGGCATCGGCCTCGGCATCGCCAAGGCCATGGCGGCCGAAGGCGCGAGCGTGATGCTCAATGGCTTTGGCGACTTCGAGGGCGCCAAGAAGGAAGTGGCCGCCATCGCCACGCCACTGGGTGCAAAGGTGAGCTTCCACGGCGCCGACATGAGCAAGCCCGCCGAGATCGAGGCCATGGTGCGAGCCTGCGAGGCCGAATTCGGCGCGCTCGATGTGCTGGTGAACAACGCCGGCATCCAGTTCGTGGCCCCGGTGGACGAATTTCCCCTGGATCGCTGGGACGCCATCATCGCCATCAACCTGAGCTCTGTCTTTCACGGCATCCGCGCCGCGCTGCCGGGCATGAAGGCGCGCAACTGGGGTCGCATCATCAACGTGGCATCGGTGCACGGCCTGGTGGCCTCGACCAACAAATCTGCCTATGTGGCGGCCAAGCATGGCGTGATCGGCCTGACCAAGACCGTGGCACTCGAAACCGCCACCACTGGCGTCACCTGCAATGCCATTTGCCCTGGCTGGGTGCTGACCCCGCTGGTGCAAAAGCAGGTGGACGACCGAGCCGCCGCCAGTGGCATCAGCAATGAAGAAGCCAAGCGCCAGTTGCTGGCCGAGAAAGAACCCTCGCAGCAGTTCACCACCCCTGAAGAGTTGGCCGCGATGGCGGTGTTCATGTGCTCGCCGGCAGGCAACAACCTGCGCGGCACGGCCATCAACATGGACGGTGGCTGGGGCTCAATAGCCTGCAAAGACCCGCGATTGAGCCCCTCAATCGCGTGCGGCGTACGGGCCAGCAAGATTTGTAACAGCGGGTCAAAGCCCGGTTTTCGGCCGGGTAAACCCCGCACAATCGCGCCTGTTACAAATTGGGAAGCCACCATGAATGCATCGTCCAACTCCCGCCAGGATCGCATCGTTGTCGTTGACGACGACGCCCGCATCCGCGACCTGCTGCGCAAATACCTGACCCAGGAGGGCTTCGACGTGCTGCTGGCCGAAGACGCCAAAGCACTGAACAGGGTGCTGACCCGCGAAACCATCGACATGATCATCCTGGATCTGATGCTGCCGGGCGAGGACGGCCTGTCGATCTGCCGGCGCCTTCGCGCGGCCAACGACCGAACGCCCATCATCATGCTCACCGCCAAGGTGGAAGACGTGGACCGCATCGTGGGCCTGGAGGTGGGCGCCGATGATTACTTGCCCAAGCCCTTCAACCCACGCGAATTGCTGGCGCGCATCCACGCCGTGCTGCGCCGGCGTCCGGCCAGGAAGCGCCCGGAGCGCCCTCCAAGGACACCGAGGTGGTGAACTTTGGCCCCTTCGAGTTCGACCTGTCGCAGCGCCGCTTGACCAAGGACGGCGAGCCCATCACGCTCACCACCGGCGAGTTCTCGATGCTCAAGGCCTTGGTGCGCCACCCGCGCCAGCCGCTGTCGCGCGACAAGCTGGCCCAGTTGGCCCGCGGCCGCGAGTTCGAGCCGTTTGACCGCAGCCTGGACGTGCAAATCTCACGCCTGCGCAAGATGCTGGAGCCCGACCCCTCGAACCCGCGCTACATCCAGACGGTCTGGGGCGTAGGCTACGTTTTTGTGCCCAGTGAAGTACCCGCTTGAAAAGACTGAAGATCTCTCTTCCGCTGTTCTGGCGGACTTTTGTGCTGCTTGGCGTGCTGCTGGGCGGCGGCATTTTTGCGTGGGTCAGCACGCTGCGCCAGCTCGAGTTTGAGCCCCGCGCGGTGCTGGCAGCCCAGCAACTCGCCAGCTTGGTCAACCTCTCGCGCGCGGCGCTGCGCTACTCCGACGGTATCAACCGCGTCGCTGTGGTCAAAACCATGAGCGAACAAGAAGCGGTGCGGGTGATTCCACGCGAGCCCAAAGACAACTGGGAGCCGTTCGAGACCGACCGCTTCACCCGACTGGTGGCCAATGACCTGCGCGCCCGCCTGGGCGAGGACACGGTCATTGCCCGCTCGGTGAATGGCCATACCGCGCTGTGGGTGGGCTTCACCATCGAGCGTGACCCCTACTGGCTGCAAGCCGAGTACGACCGGCTGCAACCCCTCACGCCCAAGACCTGGATGGTTTGGGTGGCCATCGCGCTGATCGCCACCTTGCTGGGCTCGGTGGCCGTGGCCAGGTTGATCAACCAGCCGCTGAAAGACCTTTCGTTCGCGGCCAGCCGCATCCGCGAAGGCGAATACGACTCCAGCCTGGACGAGCAGACCATGACCAGCGAGATCCGCACGGTCAACATCGGTTTCAACCGCATGGCCCGCGAGTTGGCCAAGGTGGAAGAAGAGCGTGCGGTCATGCTGGCCGGCATCTCGCACGACCTGCGCACGCCGCTGGCCCGTTTGCGCCTGGAAGCCGAGATCAGCGTGGCCGATGACGACGCGCGTCGCAACATGGCCAGTGACATCGACCAGCTCGACAACATCATCGACAAGTTCATGGACTACGCGCGGCCGGAAGAAACCCGCGTGCAGGCCGTGGACCTGGCCCAGATCATTGAGCGCGAGGCCACCGCCTTTCGCGACACCTCGCAGATCCGCATCTCCGCTCAAGCTGCCGCCCACGCTCAAGGTCTGGGGTGACGACACCGACCTGGGCCGCATCTTTTCCAACCTGTTCGAGAACGCGCGCCGCTATGGCCGTGGTGCGGAATCCGGCGTGGCCCGCGTGCAAGTAAGCCATGTGCAGACCGGCGACTCCATCATCATCGCCGTGCGCGACAACGGCCCCGGCGTACCGCCCGAAAAACTGCAGCAGCTGACCACGCCCTTCTTCCGCGGCGACACCGCCCGCACGGCAGCCACAGGCGCGGGCCTGGGCCTGGCCATTGTGAAAAAGGCGCTGCAACGCATCGGTGGTGAGCTGACCTTGTCCAACGCCAGCGATTCGGGGCTCATCGCCCACATCCGGCTCAAGCGCGCGGCCTGACCCCATCGTCATTCCCGCAACGCTGTGTCGTCATTCCCGCGCAAGCGGGAATCCATGGCTTCGACTGGTTTGAGCCAAGCATGGATGCCCGCTTTCGCGGGCAAGACGGGTCGTTGCGGGTGTGACGGCTCTCAGGCTTTGCCCAACAAGCACACCGCCCGGGCCTCGATCGCCCTACCCTCACCCACCGGCCCCATGGCCTCTGCGGTCTTGGCCTTCACATTGACGCAATCGGGCGAAACACCAAGCGCGCGCGCGATGCAGGCCACCATGGCCGGGATGTGCGGCGCCATCTTGGGCGCCTGGGCCACGATGGTGCTGTCCACGTTCACCACCGCCCAGCCGGCCTCGCGCACGCGGCGCGCCGCCTCGGTCAGCAGCAGCACAGAGTTGGCGCCCCTGAACTCTGCCGCCGAGTCCGGAAAGTGCTGGCCGATATCGCCCAGCGCCGCGCCACCCAGGATGGCGTCGGTGATGGCGTGCAACAGCGCGTCGGCGTCCGAGTGGCCCAGCAGGCCGTGGCTGTGGGGAATGGCGACCCCGCCCAGAATGAGCGGTCGGCCCGTCACCAGGGGCATGGGTGTCCCAGCCTTCGCCCACGCGCAGGGCTGGCAGGGGCGGCAATGTGGTGGGGCGGTGGTCATGCGGAAGCTTCCAGGGTGCTGAGCAGTCGCTGGGCCAGGGCAAAGTCGCCCGGCCAGGTCAGCTTGAAGTTCTCAAAATCGCCGCGCACCAGCTTGGGGTGGTGGCCCAGGGCCTCCACGGCACTGGCCTCGTCGGTCACGCCGTCGCCAGCGTGGGCCAGTGCGCCAGCCAACAGGCCCCAGCGGAACATCTGCGGCGTCTGCGCGGCCCATTTGCCGCAGCGGTCCACGGTGGCGACCACGCGGCCATCCTGCTCGTCTTTCAGCGTGTCGGCCACCGGCAGGGCCAGCAGGCCCCCCACCTCGTCGTCGGCACATTCAAGCATCAGCCGCTGTACCCACTCAGGGCGGACCAGGCAGCGCGCGGCGTCGTGCACCAGCACCCAGTCATGCGGCTGCACGCCGTGCTCACGCAGCACTTGCAAGCCACTGGCCACCGTCTCGGCGCGGGTAGCGCCGCCACAGCGGGCCATCCAGGCACGCGCGCCCTGAAACGCGGGGGCGTGGCGCTCGAATTGCTCGTCGTCGGGCGAGAGCACCACCAGAGTGGCCACCAATTCGGGCACCTGTGCCAGCGCGGCCAGCGTGCGGGCCACCACGCTTTGCCCGGCCACAGTCTCGTACTGCTTGGGGCCGGCGGTGCCGGCCCGGCTGCCCACGCCTGCACAGGGCACCAGGGCAAAGTGGCGGGGCTCCGCCCCGGCGGTGTAGTTGGTCATTGGGGGCGATTCTAGAATCCACCACTTCAACGCCCCCGAGTTCGCGCTCCGGGGCGTGTTGCTATTTCTGCTGCCTGCATCCCATGCTCCTGCCTTCCATCGCCCCCGGCAAACGATTCACCCTGCCCCGCCCAACCGGCTCGGCCGACGCCCTGTTGCTGGCGCGGCATGCCCAGGCGCTGCTGGCACAGAAGAAACTGCTGGCCATCGTCACCGCCGACCCCGGCGACAGCCAGCGCCTGGCCGATGAACTGCCCTTCTTCGCGCCGGGCCTGCGAGTGGCCGTGTTCCCGGACTGGGAGACCCTGCCTTACGACAGCTTCAGCCCCCACCAGGACCTGATCAGCGAGCGCCTGGCCACGCTGTGGCGCATCCATCAGGGCGAGGTGGACGTGGTGCTGCTGCCCGCCACCACCGCCCTCACGCGGCTGGCACCGCCCAGCTTTCTGGCCGGCACCACCTTCTCGTTCAAGCAAAAGACCCGGCTCGACGAAGCGGCGCTGAAGCACCAACTCACCCTGGCCGGCTACAGCCATGTGAGCCAAGTGGTGTCGCCAGGCGAGTACGCGGTGCGCGGCGGCCTGATCGATCTGTTCCCCATGGGCTCCACCGTGCCTTACCGCGTGGACCTGTTCGACAACGAGATCGACTCGATCCGCACCTTCGACCCCGACAGCCAGCGCAGCCTCTACCCGGTGCCCGAGGTGCGGTTGCTGCCGGGCCGCGAGTTCCCCATGGACGATGCGGCGCGCACCAAGTTCCGCCAGCGCTGGCGCGAACTGCTGGAGGGCGACCCGACCAAGAGCCGCATCTACAAGGACATCGCGCAAGGCATCGCCACTGCGGGCATCGAGTACTACCTGCCGCTGTTCTTTGACGACACGGCCACGGTATTCGACTACTTTGGTGCCGGCGCCGGCCTGGTGCTGCACGGCGAGGTGGACGAGGCGCTGCAGCGCTTTGCCGCCGACACCAAGGAGCGCCACCGCTTCTTGCAGCACGACCCCGACCGCCCCATCCTACCGCCCGAAGCCATCTACCTGAAGACCGACGAGTTCTTTGCCCGCGCCGGCGCCCATGCCACCTTGGTGCTGCGGGGCAGTGAACCGACCGACTGGGCGCGGCCCCTGCCCGACATCTCGGCCGACCGTGGCAGCACCGAACCGCTCTCGGCGCTGGAAAAGCATCTGGCCACCACGCCCCACCGCGTGCTGCTGCTGGCCGAGAGCGAAGGCCGGCGCGAGAGCCTGCTGGAGATGCTGCGTGACCACAAGATCAGCGTGCCCAGCGTGGCCTCGCTGGACGAGTTTGAAGCCAGCGACGAGAAGGTGGCCATCACCGCCGCGCCGCTGGCTTCGGGCTTCTTCTGGCACGAGCCCGCCGATGGCATCACCATCCAGTTCCTCACCGAAACCGAGCTGTTCGCCAGCGCCCCCACCGCGCGCCGGCGCCACCGCAAGCAAGAGCAGACCAGCAACGTCGAGGCGCTGATCAAGGATCTCTCGGAGCTTCGGTTAAGCGACCCGGTGGTGCACTCGGCCCACGGCATCGGCCGCTACTGCGGGCTGATCCACATCGATCTCGGCGATGGCCCCAGCGAATTTCTGCACCTGGAATACGCCGACAAGGCCACGCTCTATGTGCCCGTGGCGCAGTTGCACCTGATCAGCCGCTACACCGGTGTGAGCGCCGAAGAAGCGCCGCTTCACAAGCTGGGCTCTCCGCAGTGGGACAAGGCCAAGCGCAGGGCCGCCGAGCAGGTGCGCGACACGGCCGCCGAGCTGCTGAACCTCTACGCCCTGCGCGCAGCGCGTGAAGGCATGGCCCACCGCTACTCGGCGCACGATTACGAGGCCTTTGCCGCCAGCTTCGGCTTTGAAGAAACCGCCGACCAGCGCGCCGCCATTCACGCTGTCATTCAAGACATGGTCAGCCCCAAGCCCATGGACCGCCTGGTCTGCGGCGACGTGGGCTTTGGTAAGACTGAGGTCGCCCTGCGTGCGGCCTTTGTCTCGGTCATCGGCGGCAAGCAGGTGGCCATCCTGGCGCCCACCACGCTGCTGGCCGAGCAGCATTACCAAACCATCGTCGACCGCTTCGGCAAGTGGCCCGTAAAAGTGGCCGAGCTGAGTCGCTTCCGCACCGCCAAGGAGGTGAAGGCGGCGCTGGAAGGCATCGAGGCCGGCACCATCGACATCGTGGTCGGCACCCACAAGTTGCTCAGCAAGGACGTGAAGTTCAAGCGCCTGGGCCTGCTGGTGATCGACGAGGAGCACCGCTTTGGCGTGCGCCACAAGGAGGCCATCAAGGCCATGCGTGCCGAGGTGGACGTGCTCACCCTCACCGCCACGCCCATCCCCCGCACGCTGGGCATGGCGCTGGAGGGCCTGCGCGACCTGAGCGTCATCGCCACCGCGCCGCAGCGCCGCCTGGCCATCAAGACCTTTGTGCGCAACGAGGGCAAGGGCACCATCCGGGAAGCCGTGCTGCGTGAGCTCAAGCGCGGCGGGCAGGTGTACTTCCTGCACAACGAGGTCGAGACCATCCAGAACCGCAAGCAGGCGCTCGAAGAACTGATCCCCGAGGCGCGCATCGCCGTGGCCCACGGCCAGATGCCCGAGCGCGAGCTGGAGCACGTGATGCGCGACTTCACCGCGCAGCGCTTCAACCTGCTGCTGTGCTCCACCATCATCGAGACCGGCATCGACGTGGCCACCGCCAACACCATCGTCATCGCCCGGGCCGACAAGTTCGGCCTGGCCCAGTTGCACCAGTTGCGCGGCCGCGTGGGCCGCAGCCACCACCAGGCCTATGCCTACCTGCTGGTGCCCGACGTGGAGGGGCTGACCAAGCAGGCCGCCCAGCGGCTCGAAGCCATCCAGGAGATGGAGGAGCTGGGCTCGGGCTTCTACCTGGCCATGCACGACCTGGAGATACGCGGCGCGGGCGAGGTGCTGGGCGACCACCAGAGCGGCAACATGATGGAAGTGGGCTTCCAGCTCTACAACGAGATGCTGAGCGAGGCCGTGCGAGCGCTGAAGAACGGCGAGGAGCCCGACCTGCTCAGCCCCAATTCTGCTGTTTTTGGCGCCACCACCGAGATCAACCTGCACGCCCCGGCCCTGCTGCCAGACGCCTATTGCGGCGACGTGCACACGCGGTTGAGTTTCTACAAGCGCCTGTCCAGTGCCGATAAGCCCGACGAGCTGGACCGGTTGCTGGAGGAAGTGACCGACCGGTTCGGCAAGCTGCCACCCCAGGGCCAGACCTTGTTCGACACCCACCGCCTGCGCATCCAGGCCAAGGCCTACGGCGTGCTGAAGATCGATGCATCGCCAAAGCTGATGAGCATCACCTTCAAGCCCGGCGCGCCGGTGGACACCGGCAAGATCATTGAGCTGGTGCAGCGCAACCGCAATGTGAAACTGGGCGGCAACGACAAGCTGCGCATCGAGCGCGAGATGGCCGAGGCGCGCGAGCGCGCGCACTATTTGCGCGACATCTTGCGCTCGCTCGGCCAACCCTCTTCGGCCTGATCCGCCAGGGCTTGAGCGGCGAGATGCCGGTGAATTCCGGCACTTGTCACGGCGACACCCGCAGGCGCCTGGGCCCACCATGCCCAGACATTTCAAGCTGGGTGTACAGCACCCGGCGCGGGCATTCCTTGACCGGAGACAAGCATGGAAAATCTGCTGCGCCAAACCAGCCAGGCCAATCGAGTGACGATAGGCTTTCTCATCATGGCCTTGTGGCTGCTGGCCTGCGGTGGCGGTGGCGGCTGGCTGCTCACCGAGTACGGCGCAGCCAGCACCGGCACCTGGTTGATGGTGGCTTCGGTCGCCGGAGCGGTGATAGGCACAGTGGGCGGTTGGGCCGTGCGCCAGAGCATCAAGGCGCCGGTGGAAGACACGGCCATGGCGGTGATGCGCATCGCCAAAGGCGACCTGGAGACCAAGATCGAATCACCCGGCAAGGACGAACTGTCTTGGTTGCGCCATGAGCTCAACGCCATGCGCAAGAAGCTGCGCTCCACCATCGTGGAAGTTCGCCAGACCGTGGACGGCGTGGCCTCGGCGTCGGAAGAGATCGCCAAGGGCAACAACGATCTCTCGGCCCGCACCGAGAACCAGGCCGCCGCGTTGGAGCAAACCGCCAGCACCATGAACCAGCTGGCCGACACCGTGCGCCAGCACGCCGGCAGCGCCCGCGAGGCCAGCAGCGAGATGGAGCAGGCGCGTGAGGTGGCCAGCCGGGGTGGCCAGATCATGGCCGAGGTGGTGCAGCGCATGCAGGACATCCACACCAGCGCCAACCGCATCAACGAGATCATCGGCGTGATCGACGGCATTGCCTTCCAGACCAACATCCTGGCGCTCAACGCTGCGGTGGAAGCCGCACGGGCCGGTGAGCAAGGTCGCGGCTTTGCCGTGGTGGCTGGCGAGGTGCGGGCACTGGCCCAGCGCAGTGCCAGCGCGGCGCGCGAGATCAAGACCCTGATCGGCGATTCGACCGAGAAGGTGGACGCTGGCAGCACCCTGGTGGGTGAAGCCGGGCAGACCATGCAAGACCTGCTGGGCCGGGTGGCCAAGGTGTCCGCCCTGGTGCGCGAGATGGCCTCGGCCGGCAGCGAGCAGAGCCAGAGCATCGACCAGGTGCACGCCGCCATCGCCCAGATCGACGACGTCACACAGCAGAACGCCGCCCTGGTGGAACAGGTCGCGGCCGCCGCGCAATCGCTGCGCGGGCAGTCGGGCCAGCTCACCAGCGCCGTGGGCCAGTTCAAGATCGAAGCCTGATCGTCACTCTCGCACCTTTTTCGTCACTCCCGCGAAGGCGGGAGTCCCGGGCCCACCACAGCATGGATTCCCGCCTTCGCGGGAATGACGGGGAGTGCGCGCGGGAATGACCCGCGCTGCGTTGCTCCCCTGTTCTTGACCGCCCTGGGCGCGAGTCCGGCCCGCGTTTGTCGGGGACAATCGGCGCGCATGACCGCTACCGAATTTTCGCCGGGCGTTTTCGTCCGTGGCATCACCCCGCCCCTGAAGCTGGCTGATTTCAGGCTGGTGGCCTTTGACATGGACTCCACGCTGATCAACATCGAGTGCGTGGACGAGATCGCCGAGGCTGTGGGCCGCAAGGCCGAAGTGGCCGCCATCACCGAAGCCGCGATGCGCGGAGAGGTCAGCGACTACAAGGACAGCCTGCGCCGCCGCGTGGCCCTGCTCAAGGGAGTGCCACTGGCTGCACTGGAGCAGGTATACCTTCGCCGCCTCTCGCTCAACCCTGGCGTAGAGGCCTTTGTGCTGGCCTGCCGTGCGGCTGGGCTCAAGACCCTGCTGGTGTCGGGTGGCTTCACCTACTTCAGCGAGCGCGTGCGCGCCCGCCTGCAGCTTGACTTTGCCCGGGCCAACCAGTTGGAGGTCGCCGACGGCCAGCTCACTGGCCGCATGGTGGACCGGCCCTGGGGCGACATCGTGGACGGCGCCGAAAAGCGCCGTGTGCTGCTGGAGGTGTGCGAGTTGATGGGCATCACGCCCGAGCAGGCCATCGCCGTGGGTGACGGTGCCAACGACCTGCCCATGATGAGCGTGGCCGGCCTGTCCATCGCCTACCACGGCAAGCCGGCTGTGCGCGACCAGGCCATGCTGGCCATCGAGCACGGCGGCATGGATGCCGCGCTGGCGGTGCTGCGGTAGGCCTGCAAAGGCTGTACGGTTTCACAGCCTTATCTGGCTCAAGCAGGGGTGGCGGCCAGCCGATAGCTTGGGCATGGCCCGAGTACTCGTCACCCATCCGTCCCCTGTTGTGCGCGAGGCGCACCGCACCCTGTTGCAAGCCTGCGGCTGGTCTGTGACAGAGGCCACCAGCCGGCGCGATGCGCTCAACCGCCTGGCCGGCCCCGCGTCGCGCCAGTTCGGTGATTTGGTGCTGGTGGATCTGTCGCACTGGACCGTGCCCGGCACCGCGCTGATACGCAGTCTGCGACGCCAGCTGGCCAGCACGCTGCCGGTGCTGGCGCTGCTGCCCTTGCAAGATGACAACGACCTGGCGCTGGAAGCTGCCTCGCGCGCCGGCGCCAACCTGGTGCTGAGCGGACATGCCGGCCCGCAGACGCTGGCTTCTGCGGTCAGCCTGCTCACGGGCCAGCACTTGCCCGGCCTGGCCCGGCTGGCCGCCGATGTGCATGGCGACACCCTGGATCTGAACGATGTCTGGCACCAGCAGCAACTCTTGCTGGGCTTGCCCGACCATGCGGCAGCCACCGTGGTGGCCACCCGCCACGTCTTTGAATTGCTGCTCTCACGCCGACACGACCTCCGCGCCGCCGAGGCCGCCCTCGCGCTCAGTCAGCTCGCCGGTGGCCCTGTGCCGCTGCGCCGCTGGTCGCTCGCGCACGACCCCGAGTGCCCACCCTTGCGGCTGGCCGCCCCCAGGGCGCTGCCGCTCCCCCCCACGCTGGCGGCCATGCTGGTACTGGACGCGGGTGGCCAGGTCTATGGCCTGCCACTGGACGGGCCGGTGGGGCCCAGTTGCTGGTGGGGCGATGGCGCACCGACGCCTGCGCATGTGAGCGATGCCAGCCTGGCCGTGCCCCTGGTGCGGTTGCTTGGGCCCACGGGCTTTCGCCGGCTGTTGGCCACCGACCGGGCCACCGTGGTGTTGAGCCACTGCAGCGACCCTGCAGGCACCGAGGTGGCCGTGCGGGTGGACGAACTGCAAGGCCTGCAGCACGTGGTGGTGCAGCCCTACTCGGCCACACTGCGACTCGCCAGCGGTTGCGTGGGCATGGGCCTGTGCAGCGACGGCCAGCAGGTGCTGGTGCTGGACCCTGCAACGCTGTGGCGCCACGTGGCGGCCAGCCGGCAGCCTGGTGCGGCCACTCCGCGCTGAGTGCCGTTGAGATTCAACCGGTCAGTTGAGCCCAAACCTTCTCTAAGCGCTTCACGGAAACCGGCTGGGGCGTGCGCAGCTCCTGTGCAAACAGACTGATGCGCAGTTCCTCCAGCTGCCAGCGGAAGTCGTCCAGACGCGGCTCGGCCTGACCCTTCAGCTCAGCCAGGCGGCGCAGGTAGCGCTGCTCCAACGGGCGCAGCTCGGCCAGCTTCTGGGCGTCGCGGGCCGGGTCGGCGCGCAGCTTGTCCAGCCGCATCACCACGCCCTTGAGGTAGCGGGCGAAGTGCTGCAACTGCGCCCAGGGCGCCGCCACCACGAAGCGTTTGGGCACCAGGCGCTGCAATTGCGCGTTGATGTCGTCGGCCACGTCCTTGGGTGCCTTGCTGTCCTTGAGCTTGCGCGTGGCGGCGGCGTATTCCACCAGCACCACGCCGGCCAGGCGCGCCACCTCTTGCGCAATCAGGTTGAGGCGGGTACGGCCTTCCTCGATGCGCTTGGCGAAGGCGAATTCGTCCTGCGGCAGCGGCTCTTGCAGAAAGGCCCGGTCCAGCGCCACGTCGATGATCTGGTCGCGCAGATCCTCGGCAGTGCCCAGCGGCATGTAGACCACCGCCATCCTGGTCAGGTCGGGGATGTTCTTTTCCAGGTACTTCAGCGGCTCCTTGATCTGCAGCGCCACCAGGCGGCGCAGGCCGGCACGGTGTTTGGCTGCGGCCAGGTCGGGCTCGTCGAAGACCTCGATTTCCACGTGCGCTCCACGGTCGATCAGCGCCGGGAAGCCGATCAAGGTCTGGCCGGCCTTGCGGATTTCCATCAGCTCGGGCAGCTGGCCAAAGGTCCAGGCGGTGTAGCGCTGAACGCTGGCGTCGACCGGGGCTGGCGCGGGGGCCTTCACCACCGCCACCACGCCCTTGCCGGTGGGCCCTGGGGCTGCCGCAGCGGGTGCGGGTGCCGGTGCGGCCTGCAGCTTCAGAGAGGCCAGGGCCTGGAAGGCCGAGCGCGCCTGGCCGCCCAGTTCGGCCTTGAGCGTGGCCAGTTGCCGGCCCATGCCGAGCTGGCGACCGTGCTCGTCCACCACGCGGAAGTTCATGAACAAATGCGGCGGCAACTGCTCCAGCTTGAAGTCATTGCGCTGCACGGCCACCTGGGTGCGGGCCTGCACGGCCTTCAGCAGCACGTCCACCAGGTTGCCCTGGGCGAACGGCGCCGTTTCGCAGAACTCGGCCACATACTCGGGCAGCGGCACCAGGCGCGAACGCGGGCGCTGGTGCAGGCTTTTCACCAGGGCCAGCACCTTGGGCGCCAGCATGCCGGGCACCAGCCAGTCGCAGCGCTCCTCGCTCACCTGGTTCAGCGCGTAGATGGGCACGGTCACCGTCACGCCGTCTTTCGCGTCGCCCGGGTCGTGCAAATAGGTGGCGCTGCAGTCCACGCCGCCCATGCGCTGGGTCTTGGGGAAGGCGGCGGTGGTGATGCCTGCCGCCTCGTGGCGCATCAGCTCGTCTCGCGTGAGGTGCAGCAGCTTGGGTTGGCGCTTCGTCTCTTCGCGGTACCAGCGCTCGAACGTGGCGCCGCTCACCACGTCCTTCGGCAACTGCTGGTCGTAGTAGGCGTGGATCAGCTCGTCGTCCACCAGCACGTCCTGCCGGCGCGACTTGTGCTCCAGCTCTTCCACCTGGGCAATCATCTTGCGGTTGTGGGCCAGGAAGGGCAGACGCGTCTCCCACTCGCCATTCACGAGCGCCTCGCGGATGAAGATCTCGCGTGCCGCCGCCATGTCCACCCGGCCGAAATTCACCCGGCGGTTGGCGTAGATGACGATGCCGTAGAGCGTGGCCCGCTCCAGCGCGATGACCTCGGCCGCCTTCTTCTCCCAGTGCGGCTCCAGCAACTGGGTCTTGAGCAGATGCCCGGCGATCTGCGGTATCCACTGCGGCTCGATGGCGGCCAGGCCGCGTCCGAACAGGCGCGTGGTGTCCACCAGTTCGGCGGCCACCAGCCAGCGGCCGGGCTTCTTGCTCAGGTGCGCCCCGGGGTGGCGCCAGAACTTGATGCCGCGCGCGCCCAGGTACCAGTCCTCGTCGTCGCTCTTCAAGCCGATGTTGCCCAGCAACCCGGCCAGCATGGCCAGGTGGATCTGCTCGTAGGTTGCGGCGCTGCCGTTCAGGCGCCAACCGTGCTCGGCCACCACGGTGTGCAGCTGGGTGTGGATGTCGCGCCACTCGCGCACCCGGCGCACGCTCACAAAGCTCTCGCGCAGGCGTTGCTCCTGCTGGCGGTTGCTGAGCTTGTGGCTGTCCACCTTCTGGCCGGTCTGGGCTGGCTGGGCGTGCCCGTGGCTGCCACGGCCTTCCTCGATCCACTTCCAGAGCTTGAGGTAGCCCATGAACTCCGAGCGCTCGTCGTCGAACTTCTTGTGCTTCTCGTCGGCGGCTTGCTGCGCTTCAAGCGGGCGGTCGCGCACGTCCTGGCCGGTCAGGGCCGAGGCGATGACCAGCACCTCGTTCAGGCACTGGCGGTCACGCGCTTCCAGAATCATGCGGCCCACGCGCGGGTCCAGCGGCAGGCGCGAGAGCTCCTGGCCGATGGGCGTGAGTTCGTTGTTGTCGTCCACCGCGCCGAGTTCGCCCAGCAGGGCGTAGCCGTCGGCAATGGCTTTGCGGGGCGGCACCTCCAGAAACGGAAAATCTTCGACCTGGCCCAGGTGCAGGGCCTTCATGCGCAGGATGACGCCGGCCAGCGACGAGCGCAATATTTCCGGGTCGGTGAAGCGCGGCCGGCCGGCGAAGTCCCTCTCGTCGTAGAGGCGGATGCAGATGCCATTGGCCACCCGGCCGCAGCGCCCGGCACGCTGGTTGGCCGCCGCCTGGCTGATGGCCTCGATCTGCAGCTGCTCGACCTTGTTGCGGTAGCTGTAGCGCTTCACCCGCGCCTGGCCGGCGTCGATGACGTAGCGGATGCCGGGCACCGTCAGCGAGGTCTCGGCCACGTTGGTGGCCAGCACGATGCGCCGGCCGTTGCCGGCCTCGAACACCCGGTCTTGCTCCTGCTGCGAAAGGCGCGCGAACAGCGGCAGGATCTCGGGCTGCGGCCCGCCACGCATGCCGCCCACGCCATGCTGGGCCAGGTGCTTGCGCAGATGGTCGGCCGCCTCGCGGATCTCGCGCTCGCCCGGCAAAAAGACCAGGATGTCGCCCGAGCCCTCGCGCCACAGCTCGTCCACCGCCTCGGCAATGGCGTCGTCCAGATCAAAGTCCTTGCGCTCTTCAAAGGCGCGCCAGCGCTGCTCCACCGGGAAGGTGCGGCCGCTGACCATGATGACCGGCGCCGGGCCACGGATCGATTGGAAGTGCTTGGCAAAGCGCTCGGCGTCGATGGTGGCCGAGGTGACGATGATCTTCAGGTCGGGCCGGCGCGGCAGGATCTGGCACAAATAGCCCAGCAGGAAGTCGATGTTGAGGCTGCGCTCGTGGGCCTCGTCGATGATCAGCGTGTCATAGGCCGAGAGCAGCGGGTCGGTCTGCGTCTCGGCCAGCAAGATGCCGTCGGTCATCAGCTTGACGCTGGCGCCCGGCTGCAGCCGGTCTTGAAAGCGCACCTTGTAGCCAACCACCTCGCCCAGTGGGGTGTTCAGCTCCTCGGCAATGCGTTTGGCCACCGAGCTGGCGGCAATGCGGCGCGGCTGGGTGTGGCCGATCAGGCCGGCGCCCACCAGCGCCGCGGCCGCGGCCCAGCGCCAGCGCCAGCTTGGGCAATTGGGTGGTCTTGCCCGAACCGGTCTCGCCACAGACGATCACCACCTGGTGCTCACGGATCGCCTGGGCGATCTCGTCTCGCCGCGCCGAGACGGGCAACGACTCGGGGAAAGTGATGGGGGGCACCGGCGTGGCCGGTGGCAAGGGGCGCGGCCCCGCACCCGCGCGAGGTGGACGCGGCGGGCGGCGCTCGATGCGCTCGTTGTGTTGAGTGCGCGCCGTGTCGGCGGGGGGGCGGTGTTCGGGTTCGGTCACAGGGGCGCGATTATCAGCGCCGAGCGTCAAAGGTCGACATCAGCGCCGCGCAAAGGGCGCCGCCAACGGCTCTCCCACAAACAGCCCCTGCCCCGGCCACAACACGCTGCGCCAATAGGCCTCGATGGCGGTGCTGCCTTGCAGGTAGCTCAGCAACAGCACCTGCGGGTGCGGAAACTTCTGCCGGTGGTTGCAGGGCTCACTCACGGTGCCATGGCTGGCCGTGGCGCCGGCGCTGATCCACTCCAGCGCTGTGCTCTGCCCACCGGTGCCGTCCAGCACGCCGCCAAAGGAGGTGAGATGGTCGGCCAGCGCGCCCGGCAAGAAGCTCAGCTGCTCCAGGCCGCGCAGTTGGGCCAGGCCGGTCTGGTAGGCGATCACGTCCGCCGCAGTGGTCAGGCCGGCCGCCTCGCCGTTCGCCCGCAGCACCATCACGCCGCTGCCACCCACCGCGCCGGCCGGTGGGTACAAGGCGCTGCGCACGTTGCGAGCCGCGTCCCCGGTGGTCTCGAACACCGCCCGGCTGCGCGGGCCAAACAGGGCGCCCAGGGTCTGGTCGGCCGCCACCCCGCGGTCGATCAGGCGGCGTGCTTCGCCTTCGTCCTTGGCTGCCAGCAGCATCGACGGGCGCACGCCTGACTGGCGCCAGGGCTGGTGGCTGGGGTTGCCAAACAGCGGCGAGTTCTTGCCGGCACCACAGGTGTTGGCACAGAAGCTGGCCTGAAAACCCAGGCTCACCGCCGCCGTGATGGACTGGCAGGCCACCGCAAAGGGCTGGCGCCACACCAGGGCCAGCGCTTGGGTGTCAGGGCCGAAGTGGGCCTGGATCTGCTCGCGCAGGGCCTCCAGCTCCTGCGGCTCCAGGCGCGGCTTAACGGGAATATGCAGGCGCAGCATCTGCGCCTCGCTCAGATGGCGCTGGCGCTGGTAGTAGGCCGCCGTGGCCACCGAATAGGGATCGTCCAGGTTCACCACCACGCCCAGGTCAGACGCATGCAGGCGGCCGCTGATGCGGGGCACGGTCACCTGCACCGCTGCCGGCTTGGCCTCGGGGCCGGATGCGGCCTCAGTGCCCTGTGCAGGCCCAGCCAGGCACAGCCAAGCCAGGCCCAGCGCCTGAGCAAACCTAAACTTTGATTGCGGAAATCTCATGCGCTGCAGTGTAGGCAGATGCCGGCGCCATCCCTCCAGACCGGTATCCCCCTGCGGCACAATCGAGTCCATATGAATCGACCCCAAGCTCACTGCGCTCGCTGCCCCCGAGGGGCGCTTCAGCACCTTCGAACGGTCGGGCGGTGCTGACATGATGGATCTCGTCTTCCCTCACACCTTCGTGCCCTGGTTCCGCTCGGTGGCACCGCACATCCACGCCTATCGCGGCAAGACCTTCGTGGTGGGCATCGCTGGCGAGCTGATCGCCGCTGGCAAGCTCAGTCACTTCGCGCAGGACATGGCCATCCTGCACGCCATGGGCGTGCGCCTGGTGCTGGTGCACGGCTTTCGCCCGCAGGTCAACGAGCAGCTCACCGCCAAGGGCCATACCTCGCGCTTCTCGCACGGCCGCCGCATCACCGACAGCGTGGCACTCGATTGCGCCCAGGAGGCCGCTGGCCAATTGCGGTTCGAGATCGAGGCCGCCTTTTCGCAAGGTCTGCCCAACACGCCGATGGCCAATTCCACGGTGCGCGTGGTGTCGGGCAACTTCCTCACCGCGCGGCCTGTGGGCATCGTCGACGGCGTGGACTTTCTCTCCAGCGGCGTGGTGCGCAAGGTGGATTCGGGCGCCATCCGCCGCGCCATCGATATCGGCGCTTTGGTTTTGCTCTCGCCCTTCGGCTTCTCGCCCACCGGCGAGGCCTTCAATTTGTCGATGGAAGACGTGGCCACCGCCACTGCCGTGGCCCTGCAGGCCGACAAGCTGCTGTTCCTCACCGAAACGGCTGGCATCCACGAAACGCCAAACGACCCAGAAAGCCCCATAGACACTGAACTAGCCCTGGCCGAAGCCGAGCGCCTGCTGGCATCGTTGCCACCGGCCCTGGTGCCCACCGACACGGCCTTCTACCTGCAGCATTGCGTGGCCGCCTGCCGCGGCGGCGTGGAGCGCTCGCACATCCTGCCGTTCGCTTCCGACGGCGCGCTGCTGATGGAGATCTTCACCCACGACGGCATAGGCACCATGGTGGTGGACGAGAAGCTAGAAAGCCTGCGCGAGGCCGAATCGGACGACGTCGGCGGTGTGCTGCAACTCATCGAACCCTTCGAGCGCGATGGCACCTTGGTCAAGCGTGATCGCACGGAAATCGAGCGCGACATCGCCAACTACACCGTCATTGAGCACGACGGCGTGATCTTCGGTTGCGCCGCGCTCTACCCCTACCCCGAAGCCCGCACAGGAGAAATGGCCGCACTCACGGTATCCCCACAGGTGCAAGGCCAGGGCGATGGCGACAAGATACTCAAGCGGGTGGAGCAACGGGCCCGTGCCATGGGTCTGGAAACCATATTCGTGCTCACCACGCGCACCATGCACTGGTTCATCAAACGTGGTTTCAGTGCCGTCGACCCCGACTGGCTGCCCGAGGCGCGCAAGCGCAAGTACAACTGGGACCGGCGCTCGCAAGTGCTGGTCAAAAAACTGAGCTGAGGCGCTGCGTCTCAGATTGCAAATCTTTATCACGGAGTTTTCATGTCACGAACTATTCAATGCAGCTACCTCAAGAAAGAAGCCGAAGGGCTGGATTTTTCGCCTTACCCAGGCGAATTGGGCGCACGTATATACAACAACATCAGCAAGGAAGCTTTTGAGCTCTGGAAGCGTCACCAGACCATGCTGGTGAACGAGAACCGCCTGAACCTGGCCGACGCCAAGGCGCGGCAGTACCTGGCACGACAGATGGAACAGTTCCTGTTTGCGGGCAGCGCCGACCAGCCCACGGGTTTTGTGCCGCCCTCGGCCTGACTGGCGTAGCGCAGTTTCGAGGAACGATTCACCGGACCCTGAGGACGGGAATATCCCAGGGTATGTCGGTCATATATAACCTCCAATCCTGGGCTATCATGCCCCACCGTCCCGGTTTCATATTGGAGATAGACCATGACCTCGATTCAGGATCTGCTGGCCCAAAAAGCCGCTCTCGAAAAACAAATCGCCGAAGCACAGCGTGCCGCCCGCACTGATGCCATTGCCAAAGTCAAGGCCTTGATGGCCGAATATGGTTTGACGGCCGCCGATCTGGCCGGCAAGGCCCCCACCGCGCCCAAGGCTGAAGGCAGCAAGAAAGTGGCCGCCAAATACCGCGACCCGGCCAGCGGCCAGGCGTGGACCGGCCGTGGCCTCAAGCCCAAGTGGCTGCAAGCCGCATTGGCTTCGGGCAAGCAACTGAGCGATTTCGCACTCTGACCGGATAATCGCTCCCTTGGCATCGGGGCAGCCCACCAGCTGCCCCGATTGCTTTTGTGGGCCCGGTCCCGGGCCCCGGCCATTTCCCCGGACTTCACCCTTGATCCCTTCAAGCTTCATCCAGGAACTGCTTTCCCGCACCGACGTGGTCGAGGTGGTGGGGCGGCATGTCGAGCTGAAGAAGGCCGGTATCAACCACAAGGGTCTGTGCCCTTTCCACGGTGAGAAGTCACCCAGCTTCATCGTCAGCCCCTCGCGCCAAACCTACCACTGCTTTGGCTGCGGTGTGCACGGCGACGCGATCCGCTTTCTCACCGAGCACCACGGCATGAGCTTTGTGGAGGCAGTGCGGGACCTGGCCCAATCCGCCGGCCTGGTGGTGCCAGAGGACGAAGCCACGCCCGCCGAGCGCGCCGAAGCCAGCCGATTGCGAGAGCAACAGGCCACGCTGACCGACGTGCTCGAAAAGGCGGCTGACCACTACCGCAAGCAGCTCAAAGCCACGCCTCGGGCGGTGAGCTACCTGAAAGGCCGGGGCCTGACGGGTGAGATCGCGCTCCGCTTCTCCCTGGGCTATGCCCCCGAAGGCTGGCGCACCCTGGCCAGCGTGTTTCCCAGGTACGACGACCCGCTGCTGGCCGAATCTGGCATGGTCATCACGCAGGGCGCCGACGAGGGCAAGAGCGAGGCCGAGCTCAAGCGCTACGACCGCTTTCGCGACCGCATCATGTTCCCCATCCGCAACGTCAAGGGCGAAACCATCGCCTTCGGCGGCCGGGTGCTGGACAAGGGCGAACCCAAGTACCTGAACTCACCCGAAACCCCCATCTTCGTCAAGGGCCGCGAGCTGTACGGCTTGTTCGAGTCGCGCACCGGCATGCGCGAGAAGGGCTATGCCCTGGTGACCGAGGGCTACATGGACGTGGTGGCCCTGGCGCAGCTGGGCTTTCCCAACGCCGTGGCCACCCTGGGTACAGCATGCACGGCCGAACATGTCCACAAGCTGTTGCGCTTCACCGAGCAGGTGGTGTTCAGCTTCGACGGCGATGCCGCCGGCCGCCGCGCCGCCGGCCGCGCGCTCGAAGCCGCCCTGCCCCACGCCACCGACACGCGCAGCTTCCGCTTCCTGTTCCTGCCCGCCGAACATGACCCCGACAGCTACGTCCGCGAGTTCGGCAAGGAGGGCTTCGAGGTCTGCGTGCGCAACGCTGTGCCGCTCTCGAAGCAACTGCTGGAGCACGTGGCCCATGATTGCGACCTGGCCAGTGCCGAGGGCCGCGCCCGCATGCTCTCACAAGCCAGGCCCTTGTGGATGGCCTTGCCCGAGGGTGCACTGCGCATCCAACTGCTGTCTGAGTTGGCCCGTCTTGGCAGCCTACCTGCGACAGAGTTGAGCGCTCTCTGGCAGGCCCAGGGCGGTGGCCAGCGCCATCGCAGCGAACCCGCCGAAGAGTCCTTCGGCAACGCTGGCGAGCACAGGCCCCGCAAACGCGAATGGTTGCCTGCAGACCAATGGCGTGCGGCCCGCAAAGCCGGCCCGGCCAGCCCCACGGGAGCAGGCCGCCGCCTGCCCCCCAAACGCCCTGAAGACCGTGTGGTGCAACTGCTGTTTGGCCAGCCCGGCTGGTGGGACAAACTCACCTTGGCCGAACACAATCTGCTGCACGGTCTGCCCGCGCCGCATGGCCCAGCCATCGCCTGGCTGGAGCGCGACATGGCCGAGCACGGCCCACGCTCGTGGGCGGTGTTGCGCGAAGCGCTGGCCCACGACGAGCAACTGCCTGCGGACAGCCGTGCTCTGGCCGATGGCGATGCCGACCCTGACGCCAGCGAGGAGGATTTGCACTCCGCCGTGGGCCGCTTGCTGCTGGGCGATCTGAACCGTCGCCTTGAAATGCTGGCCGCCGAGCCTGAGCTGAACCTGCCCGTCTACCGTGCCCTCACCGACGAGCGCAACGCGCTCAACGAACGGCTGAAAGCCCTCACGCAGCGCAGCGCCACCGAGTGATCTGGGTATAATCCGCCCCTTCAGCGGCAAGAGTGACAGCAGCACCTCCGGACCCGGCCACCCGCGACACGGGCAACCACCAGGCCAACCACCCCGCAAGGGCTGCATACAAACGGTTCACGCTATCTTGCCCGCCCTGCGGTTGCGGCCTTCATTGCCGCGGCGCGCTTCATCTTCGCGAGTGAGCACAGTCGTTGCAGTACGCGGCTGGCACTGGCTTGAGTAAGCGTCATCGAGGCCGATAGCGGGGCGCCACTGGGAATCATTCACCGAGAACTTGCATGACCGCCAAGAAATCTGTCGCCGCCAAGCCCGCTGCTGCCGCCAAATCCTCTCCCGCCAAGAAGGCTGCCGCGCCGGCCAAGGCCGAGCCGGTGAAAAATACCAAGGCGGCCGCTGCCACCAAGCCGGCGAAGGCGACAGAGCCGGTCAAAGCCAAGGCAGCCGTCAAGCCGACCGCTGAAGCCCCCAAGGGCAAGCCAGGCCGCAAGCCCAAGGTCGAGACAGCCCCCGCCGTCAAGGGCAAAAAGAAATCAGAAGAACTCGAAGTTGACCTGGCCGACATCGAGGCCGACCTCGAAGGCGAGGTGGAAGCCGAAGTGGCAGGGGTCGCCGAAGACACCGCCGAGAAGGTCAAGGCAAAGCCGCTGCGCATGAAGGTTTCACGCGCCAAGGAGCGCGCGTTGATGCGCGAATTCGGCCTGGACGAAACCGCGCTGACCGAAGAGGAAGTCGCCAAGCGCCGCCATGAGCTCAAGACCCTGATCAAGATGGGCAAGACGCGTGGCTATCTCACGCACCAGGAAATCAACGACCACCTGCCAGAGAAGCTGGTCAACGAGGAAATCCTCGAGGCCATCATCTCCATGCTCAATGACATGGGCATCGCGGTGTACGAGCAGGCGCCAGACGCCGCCACGCTGCTGATCGCCGGGGGCACCACTGCCGCGGCCACCGAGGAAGAGGCCGAGGAAGCCGCCGAAGCCGCCTTGTCCACGGTAGACAGTGAATTCGGGCGCACCACCGACCCCGTGCGCATGTACATGCGCGAAATGGGCTCAGTAGAACTGCTGACCCGTGAAGGCGAAATCGAGATTGCCAAGCGCATCGAAGGTGGCCTGCAGGCCATGATGCTGGCGATTTCGGCGTCGCCCACCACCATCGCCGAGATCCTGGCCATGGCCGACCGCATCGCGGCCGGTGACCAGCAGATCTCCGAAGTGGTGGACGGCTTTGTTGCCGCCGACGAGGCCGACGACTACGTGGCCGAAGAAGACTTCGACGAGTTCGACGAAGAAGACGATGACGACGGCAACGGCGGCTCCAAGGCGCTGACCAAGAAACTCGAGGAGCTCAAGAGCCAGGCCCTGGTCAAGTTCACCGACCTGCGCACCCACTTCGACAAGATGCGCAAGGCCTTCGAGAAAGACGGCTACAAATCACAGCCGTACAACAAGGCCCAGTGGTCCATCAGTGAAGACCTGATGACCATCCGTTTCACGGTCAAGACTATCGAGAAGTTGTGCGACATCCTGCGCTCGCAGGTGGACGACGTGCGCCGCTACGAGCGCGAGATCCGCAAGATTGCGGTCGACAAGTGCGGCATGCCGCAAGAGCACTTCATCAAGCACTTCCCGCCGAATTCGCTGAACCTCAAGTGGGCCGAGAAAGAAATCGCGCTGGGCAAGAACTACAGCGCCGTGCTGGCCCGCAACCTGCCGGCCGTGCAGGAACTGCAGCAAAAGCTGATTGACCTGCAAGCCCGCGCCGTGGTGCCGGTGGAAGACCTCAAGGACATCAACAAGCGCATGAACGAGGGTGAGAAGTCCTCGCGCGACGCCAAGAAGGAGATGATCGAGGCCAACCTGCGCCTCGTGATCTCCATCGCCAAGAAGTACACCAACCGCGGCCTGCAATTCCTCGACCTGATCCAGGAAGGCAACATCGGCCTGATGAAGGCGGTGGACAAGTTCGAATACCGCCGCGGCTACAAGTTCTCCACCTACGCCACGTGGTGGATCCGCCAGGCCATCACCCGCTCCATCGCCGACCAGGCCCGCACCATCCGCATCCCGGTGCACATGATCGAGACGATCAACAAGATGAACCGCCTGTCGCGCCAGCATCTGCAGGAGTTCGGCTTCGAGCCCGACGCCCCGACGCTGGCCGAGAAGATGGAGATGCCAGAAGACAAGATCCGCAAGATCATGAAGATCGCCAAAGAGCCGATCTCCATGGAAACGCCGATCGGTGACGACGACGACAGCCACCTGGGTGACTTCATCGAGGACACCAACAACACCGCGCCCATCGAGGCCGCCATGCAGGCCGGCCTGCGCGATGTGGTGAAGGACATCCTTGACAGCCTCACGCCGCGCGAGGCCAAGGTGCTGCGCATGCGCTTCGGCATCGAGATGAGCACCGACCACACGCTGGAAGAAGTGGGCAAGCAGTTCGACGTCACCCGCGAGCGCATTCGCCAGATCGAGGCCAAGGCCATCCGCAAGCTCAAGCACCCGAGCCGTTCGGACAAACTGCGCACCTACCTCGACAACATCTGATGGCTGCCTCATCGGTTTTCCCCGCGCTACACTCGTGACGCATGGCAACCATCAAACGACGCGTCGTCCTCTTTGCTGACCTGCGTGGCAGCACAGCGCTCTACGAGACGCTGGGCAATGCCCAGGCCACCACGCTGGTCACCCGGTCCATCACGGCCCTGGCACGCCGGGTACCAGCCGTGGGTGGCCAACTGGTCAAGACCTTGGGTGATGGCCTCATGGCGGTGTTTCCCACCGTGCGGTCGGCCGTGATGGCGGCCATCGAAATGCACGAGACGCTCAGCCAGGATTCGGCCTGGGCACCCACCGGCCACAGCCAGGGCGCTGACCCGGCCGCCCGCCTGCAATTGCAAGTGGCCGTAGCCAGCGGCGAGGTGGTGGAAGTGGGTGGCGATTGCTTTGGCGATGCCGTCAACGTGGCGGCCCGCCTGCTCGACCACGCCGGCGATAACGAGACGCTCATCACCCGCGAGGTCTACGACGAACTGCCGTGGGAGGCCCGCACCCGGCTGCGACACCTCGACAAAGTGCACCTGCGCGGCCGAGTGGAGCCGGTGGACGTTTACCTACTGGCCGGCCGCGATGCCGACACCGCGTCCACCCAGCTCGAATCGCGCATGGGCATCAACGAGCCCGGCGGCTTGCGGCTGGGGTGGAACGGCAATGCGCAGGCCTTCGAGCGCAGCCAATTGCCACTGATCCTGGGCCGCAGTACCACCTGCTCATTCCGCATTGATGACGCCCGGGTATCGCGTGCCCATGCCCGCATCGACCTGATGGGCGGCTCGCTGCAACTGACCGATCTGAGCATCAATGGCACCTTTGTACGCTTTGCCGGCGACGAGGGCGTGATCAGCCTGCGCCGCGCCGCCTGCACCCTGCATGGCACCGGCGCCCTGGGTTTGGGCGGGCCGCCCACCAACCCCAAAACGCCCATACTCACCTTCACCGTGCTGCAAACCGGCGGCTGAGATTGCGGGCAGTTCCCCTGCCCGCCCCCCCACCATGACCTTCAAGACAGAACCTGCCCACGCGCATGGTCGGGCCTCGCGCACGGGCGTGTTGTTGGCCAACCTGGGCACGCCAGATGCCCCTACCCCGGCCGCGCTGCGCCGCTACCTGGCCGAGTTCCTGAGCGACCCGCGCGTGGTGGAGATCCCGGCGCTGGTCTGGAAGCTCATCCTGCACGGCATCATCCTGCGCACCAGGCCGGCCAAGTCGGCCGCCAAGTACGCCACGGTATGGACACCCGAAGGCTCGCCGTTGCTGGTCTGGACGAAGCGCCAGGCCGCCCTGCTGCAGGGCTATCTGGGCGAGCGCGGTGCCCAGGTCATCGTGCTGCCGGCCATGCGCTACGGCCAACCCTCCATCGCCCAGGCACTCGATGCCTTGCGTGCCCAGGGGGTGGAGCGCATCCTGGTGCTGCCAGCTTACCCGCAGTACTCTGGCGCCACCACCGCCAGCACCTTCGATGCCGTGGCCGCCTGGGGCATGCAGGCCCGGCGCGTGCCAGAGTTCCGCTTCATCCAGCAGTACCACGACGACCCCGGCCACATCAACGCTCTGGCCCACAGCGTGCGCGGCCATTGGCAACGCGAAGGCCGCAGCCCCATGTTGGTGATGAGCTTTCACGGCATGCCCGAACGCACACTGCACCTGGGCGACCCTTACCACTGCCAGTGCCACAAGACGGCACGCCTGCTGGCCGAGGCGCTGGAACTGCGCCCCGACGAATACCAGGTCAGCTTCCAGAGCCGCTTTGGCAAGGCCAAGTGGCTGGAGCCCGCCACCGAGCCCACACTCAAGGCCCTGGCTGCGCGCGGCGTGAAGCGGGTGGACGTGATCTGCCCCGGCTTTGCCGCCGACTGCCTGGAAACGCTGGAGGAAATCGCCCAGGAGGGCCGCGAGACCTTTCTGCATGCCGGCGGCGAGGCCTACCACTACATCGCCTGCCTGAACGACTCGCACGAGGGCATGCAGGCCCTGGCCTCGCTGGCGCTGCGCCACCTGGGTGGCTGGCCCGAAGCCGAGGCCGCCGCCGACCTGGCGGCCACACGCCAGCGCGCCCTGGCCATCGGCGCCAAGGCCTGAAACCATCCACGGCCCAGCGCGGGCGGGCGCGCCCTCGGCCTCTCAGGCGGCCAGGCGGCGCGCCAGCCGCAGCAGCCGCGGCAACAGCAGAATGCTGGCCACGCAAGCCAGCAGCACCACCGACATGGGGCGTTCGACGAACACACCCCACTTGCCCTCGCCTATGGACAGGGCATTGCGCATCTGCGCCTCGGCCATGGGCCCCAGGATCATGCCCACGATCACCGGAGCGGTGGGAAAGTGGAAGCGCCTCATCAGCACGCCCGCCAAGCCCACGCCATACATCAGGAACAGATCGAAGCTGCTCTGGCGCATGCCGTAAACACCCACCGTGGCGAAGATCATGATGCCGGCGTAGAGCTGCGGGCGCGGGATCTTCAGCAGCTTGACCCACAAACCCACAAGAGGCAGGTTCAGCACCAGCAGCATCACGTTGCCGATGTAGAGCGAGGCAATCAGCGCCCAGACCAGGGCCGAAGAGGTGGTGAACAACTGCGGGCCAGCCTGGATGCCGTAGTTCGACAGCGCCGACAGCAAGATGGCAGCCGTCACCGAGGTGGGAATGCCCAGCGTCAGCAACGGCACCAGGGTGGCCGTCACTGCAGCGTTGTTGGCGGCCTCCGGCCCCGCCACGCCCTCAATGGCACCCACGGTACCGAACTCGTCCCGGTGCTTGGACAGCCGGCGCTCGGTGGCATAGCTGATGAAGGTGGGAATCTCCGAGCCACCCGCCGGCAAAGTGCCGAAAGGAAAACCGATGAAGGTGCCACGCAGCCAGGCCGGCCACGAGCGCTGCCACTCCAGCCGGGTCATGTGCACCTTGCCGGTGGTGTTGAGCGAGCTTTCGCTGCGCCCTTCATACAGCGCGTTGTAGAGCGCCTCGCCGACGGCGAACAGGCCCACTGCGATCAGCACCACCTCGATGCCGTCCATGAACTCGGGCACGCCGCCGGTGTAGCGCACCGTGCCGGTGATCTGGTCCAGGCCGATCAGGCCCACCGCCAGCCCGATGAACAAGGCGGTGATGCCGCGCAAGGCACTGGCCCCCAGCACCGCACTCACCGTGGTGAAGGCCAGCAGCATGAGGCAGAAGTACTCGGGCGGGCCCAGCTTGACGGCGAAATCGGCCACGATGGGCGCGAACAGGGTGACCAGCACGGTGGCGATGCTGCCGGCCACAAAAGAGCCTATGGCCGAGGTGGCCAGAGCCGCACCGGCACGCCCGCTCTTGGCCATCTTGAAGCCCTCCAGCGCCGTCACCATGGTGCCGGTCTCGCCGGGTGTGTTGAGCAGGATGGAGGTGGTGGAGCCGCCATACATCGCGCCGTAGTAGATGCCGGCAAAAAAGATCATCGACGCGGTGGGCTCCACCTGTGCAGTGATTGGCAATAGCATGGCCACGGTCACCGCCGGCCCAAGGCCGGGCAGCACGCCGATGCCGGTGCCGATGACGCAGCCCACAAAGGCCCACATCAGGTTGATGGGGGTGCCTGCGGTGGCAAAGCCGCCCAGCAGTTGTTGCCAAATATCCATGGTGTGCGTCCTTGTGCGTCCGTGTTCGCGCGGTGTCAGAGCCAGCCAGTGCCGGTCAGGCCCGGCAGGTTGATGGCCAGCAGCTTGGTGAACATCCAGTACACCGGCGCGGCGATGGCCAGGCCCACGCCACCATCCCTCAAAGCGCCGCGCAGGCCGCCTCCGGCCTGCCCCTCAGACAAGCGCAAACCGCGCACCGCCAGCACGTAGCACAGGCCGCAACTGAGCACGAAGCCCACGGTGGTGATCAGCGCCGCATTCAGCAGCACACCGGCCGACACCCACAGCAGCGCGGGCCAGTCGCCGCGCTCGGCGCCCGAGCCGGCTTCGGCCAGGCGGTAGCCACCGGTGCGAGCCTCCCACACCAGCCACAGGCCGCACACCACCAGCACCACCGCCACCAGCCAGGGCATGAAGTTGGGCCCCACGCCGGCGTACCCTGCCACCGATGAAATGTCGGTGGCACCCCAGGCCATTGCCACGCCCACCAACAGCACACCCACGCCGATGGCGGTCTGGTGCAGCACCAAGGCCTGTTCCCGTTCTGGCTTGCCCATGTTCACCCCAGCTCTGCCGTGCGCCACGGCCTGAAAAAAAGGGCTGGTGCACCCAGCACCAACCCATCCAACCTCACTTGGGAGCGAGGCTCAGATCATTCCCGACTTGACCATCACCGCACGCAGGCTGGCGAATTCGCGGTCAACGAAATCGGCGAAGGCTGGCCCGGTCAACAGGGCCGGCGTCCAGCCGTTCTTGTCCATGGCCTCGGCCCAGGCCTTGGACTTGGTGGCCGCGAGCACCATGTCGGTCAGCGCCTTGATTTGCGCTGGCGTGATGCCGGGTGCGCCATAGACGCCGCGCCAGTTGCCGATCTCGACGTTGACGCCCAGCTCTTTCAGTGTGGGCACGTTCAGGCCCTTCAGTCGCGCCGGCGAGGTGACCGCGATGGGCAGCATCTTGCCGGCCTCGATGTACTGGGCGAACTCGCTGTAGCCGCTGCCGCCCACGCTGACATTGCCACCCAGGATGGCCGCCACAGCCTCACCACCGCCGCGGAACGGCACGTAGTTGATCTTGGCGGCATCCACCCCGACCTCGCGGGCGATCATCGCCGCCGCCACGTGCTCTGTGGAACCACGCGAGCCGCCGCCCCACTTGACGCTGCCCGGGTCTTTCTTCATCGCCTCGATCACGTCCTTCATGGTCTTGAAGGGTGAGTTGGACGGCAGCACAAAGACGTTGTATTCACTGGTCAGGCGGGCGATGGGTGTGGCCTGCGACAACGTCACCGGCGGCTTGCCGGTGATGATGCCGCCCAGCATCACCGCGCCCATCACCATCAGTGCGTTCGGGTCGCCCTTGCTGGCGTTGACGAACTGCGCCAGGCCCAGCGCACCGGCCGCGCCACCCTTGTTTTCGTAGCTCACCGACGCAGCCACACCGGCGTCCTGCAGCGCCTTGCCCACGGCACGCCCGGTGGTGTCCCAGCCACCCCCAGGGTTGGCGGGAATCATCATCTTCAGGTTGGCGGCGGCCAACGCCGACAGCGGCAGGCCGGCGCTGGCGGCAGCGGCCAGCATGGATTTGAGGAAGGTGTCACGACGCATGGGGTGTCTCCGGCTGATGAGCGTTGAGGTGGCTGGATGTTGCGAGTTCAGGCTGTCAGTTGGCTGTCCTGAGCCTCGGTACAAGTACCAGTGTCAGTACCCCTGCCGGGCTGCGCTATGGTCAAGCCCATGACCAAGGTGCTGTTGATCGAAGACGACCCGGCGATGCAAACCACGTTGCAGCGCACGCTGGAGCGCCGCGGCATGCGTGTGGTGACCTGCGGTGACGGCCACCGTGCACTCGACCGCTGGCAGGCCAGCCTGCCCGATGTGGTGCTGCTGGACCTGAGCCTGCCTGGCCCCGACGGCCTGCAGGTGCTGGCTAGCGCCCGCGCCCAGGGCCTGGACACTCCGGTGCTGATCATCACGGCGCGCGGCACCATTGGGGACCGCATCGTGGGCCTGAACACCGGCGCCGACGACTACTTGCCCAAGCCCTTCGACCTGGACGAACTGGAGGCCCGCATCCGGGCCTTGACGCGCCGGCGCGGCACCGACGGCAGCACCATCCCCGGCCACACCCCCGCGTTTGCCGGCTTGCAGGTGGACCCCGACAGCGGCGTGGTCTACCACCTTGGCCAGGCGTTGGACCTGACGCCGCGCGAGGCCGCGCTGCTCACGGCCTTGCTGCAGCGGCCCGGCCATGCGGTGGCCAAGGAACGGCTGTTCGAGATCGTCTTCGCGGGCGACCCGGACGTGCAGATCGAAGCCGTCGAAGTCGTGGCCTACCGGCTGCGCAAGCGCCTGGCTGCCACCGGCGCGCAGCTCATCACCCTCAGGGGTCTGGGCTATCTGCTCAAGGCCACCGCGTGAACCGGCTCTCGCTGCGCGCACGGCTGTTGCTGGGCATTCTGCTGCCGGTGCTGGCCTTCATCGCAGTCAACGCCGCCGTGCTATACCGCCAGGCCCTGCATGCCGCCGACACCGCCTACGACCGCACCCTGCTGGCCACCGCCAAGGCCCTGGGCGAATTGCTGGAGGTGGAGAACCAAGCCGCCCAGCCGCGCCTGAAATCCACCTTGCTTTACTCGGCGCTGGAGCCTTTCGAGGCCGACAACCGCAGCCGGCTGTACTACAAGGTCACCGGCTTTCAAGGTGAGACCGTGTCCGGCTTCGAGGCCCTGCCAGCCTGGCGAGGGCAATTGCCCGTCAAGGGGCCTTACGCTGCTCTGGTGGATTTTTATGACGATGACTACCAGGGCGTTCCCGTGCGCGTGGCCGTGCTGCTGACGCCCGTCACCTGGACGGGGGGCCAGGGCATGGCCACGGTGCAGGTGGCCGAGACCCTGGAGCTGCGCCAGACGCTGGCCCGGCGCTTGCTCGTCGATACGCTGTGGCGAGAGGCCCTGCTGGTGCTGCTGATCGCGGCGGTGGTGGTGTTTGTGGTGCACCGTGCCACCCAGCCTGTCAAGCAACTGAGCCGGGAACTGGGCACCCGAGCCGAGGGCGACCTGACGCCTTTGTCTGCCGTGGATGCCCCGCGTGAGCTACGGCCCCTGGTGGACGCCACCAACCACTTGATGAGCCGCCTGCGCGATCTGCTGGAGCACCAGAAGCGCTTCGTGCGCGACACCTCGCACCAGTTGCGCACGCCGCTGGCGGTGCTGCGGGCTCAGGTTCAGTCAGCCCAGCGTGGCGACGTGGAGCCCATCACCGCACTGCGCGAGATCGGCCAGACCGTCAACCGCGCCACCACCCTGGCCAACCAGATGCTGGCCCTGGCCAAGGTGGAGCAGATGCGCCATCAGACCCCCACCACGGTGATCGACTGGGCCGCGCTGATCCGCGCCGTGGCGCTGGACACCTCGGCACTGATTGCCGAGCACGAACTCGACTTCGAGATCCACACCCAGCCGGCCCCAGTGCTGAGCCATGAGTGGGCCTTGCGCGAGCTGACCCGCAACCTGTTGCACAACGCCATTCGCCACAGCCCGCCCGGCGGCCATTTGCACATGACCTTGCTCACCGATGGCCGCCACGCCGCACTGACCATCGCCGACGATGGGCCCGGTATCGCTCCGGCACAGCGCCAGCGCCTGTTTCAGCCCTTTGCCGCCGGCGACGCCCACAGTGGCTCCGGCCTGGGGTTGGCAATTTGCCACGACATCGTGCTGTCGCTGGGCGGTCAGATCGAACTGGAAAACCGGGTTGTGACGGGCCGACTGGGCGGGTTGGACGCCCGGGTGCGGTTGCCACTGGCCACGCCCCCGGTTCGGTGACAATCCGCAGCCGTGAACGAACCCAAACTCTGCGAACACCCGGTGCGGCTGGACAAATGGCTCTGGGCGGCACGCTTCTTCAAGACCCGCGCCGTGGCGGTGGACGCCATCAACAAGAACCGGGTCGAGGTGAATGGCCAGGCCGCCAAGCCGGCCAAGGACCTGCGGGTGGGCGACAGGCTGACGCTGCGCGAGCCTGGCTTGCCCGCCCGGGAAATCCAGGTGCTGGGCCTGAGCGAGATCCGCGGGCCCGCCCCTGCAGCCCAGCAACTCTACGAAGACACCGCCGAGAGTCTGGCCGCCCGCGAAGCCGCGCGGGAACACCGCCGGCAAGGGGTGGAGCCCGCCCAGGCCATCGAGCACGGCCGCCCTACCAAGCGCGACCGGCGCCAACTGGCCGACTGGAACCGCTGGAGCGCCTCGGTCGACGAGTAATACGCTTTTGCGTTCAACAACGTAGGAACGCAGCGACACCCGGCGGCTGTTTACGGCGCATAGCAGCCGGCCATGGTGACCACATTGCCGTCACTCCCGCACCCTCGCCTCGTCATTCCCGCGAAGGCGCATATGCGCCTTCGCGGGAATGACGACAGGTGCTCAGCAACGACTGGCTGCTATGTGCGGCAACAGCCACTGAAACCCCGGCTCGTGACGGCAAGGTGATCAGCTGTTTTCCCAGCGCGGGGTGCAGCGCAGCACTTCGTCGAGCGAGGTCGCGCCCTCGGCCACCTTGGCCAGGCCGGCCACGCGCAGCGGGCGCAGGCCGTTCTGGGCGGCGGCGCGGCGCAGTTTGGCTTCGTCCAGCTGTGGGTGCATGGCCGTGCGCAGAGGTTCGCTCACCACCATCAGCTCATACAACGCGGCGCGGCCACGGTATCCGGTCTGCCGGCACTTTGGACAGCCCACGGCCTTGTAGGCCCTGGGGTTCTTGTTGATGTGCCAGGGCTTGGCCAGTTCGTCCATGGCCTCGCGGCCCATGCCAGTGTCTGGCGCGCGGCAGGCCGGGCACAGGCTGCGCGTGAGGCGCTGGGCCAGCACGCCAATCACCGTGGCCGAGATGAGATAGGGCGGCACACCCAGGTCCACCAGCCGGGTGATGGTGGCCGGCGCGTCGTTGGTGTGAACGGTGCTGAACACCAAATGGCCGGTGAGCGCGGCCTGGATGGCCATCTCGGCGGTTTCCAGGTCGCGGATCTCGCCCACCATGATGATGTCCGGGTCCTGCCGCATCAACGCCCTCAGGCCCTCGGCAAAGCCCAGGTCCACGGCGGCCTGCACCTGGGTCTGGTTGAAGGCCGGCTCGATCATTTCGATCGGATCTTCCACGGTGCAGACATTCACCTGCTCGGTGGCCAGCTTTTTCAGCGTGGAGTACAGCGTAGTGGTCTTGCCCGAACCCGTGGGGCCGGTCACCAGGATGATGCCGTGGGGCCGTGCGATCAGCTCTTGCCAGAGCTTGGACTCCTCGGGCCCGAAGCCCAGGCTCTCGAAAGGCTTGTCCACTGTGCCGGGGTCGAAGATGCGCATCACCACCTTTTCGCCAAAGGCGGTGGGCAGCGTGGAGAGGCGCATTTCCACTTCAGTGCCACCGCCGGGCACACCGTCGGGCCGGCGGGTCTTGATGCGGCCATCTTGCGGGCGGCGGCGCTCGATCACGTCCATGCGGCCCAGCAGCTTGATGCGCGCCGTCATCGCGGCCATCACCGTGGCCGGCACCTGGTGCACCAGGTGCAGCACACCGTCGATGCGAAAGCGGATGGCGCCGGTGTCGCGGCGCGGCTCCAGGTGGATGTCGCTGGCGCGCTGCTCGAAGGCGTACTGCCACAGCCAGTCGACGATTTGCACCACGCCCTGGTCGTTGGCGTCCAGGTTGTCGCGTGCCTTTAAATCCACCAGCTGCTCGAAGCTGTTGGCGGCCGAGGTGCTGCCCTCGCCCTTGCGCGCCACGTGCACGCTCTGCGCGAGCTTGTAGAACTCGGCCGTGTAGCGCGTGAGGTCGTCGGGCGTCACCAGCACCAGCTTGAGCGTGCGCCGGGTGTGGGACTCGATCTCGCTCACCCACTCGGTGTCGAAGGGCTCGCAGGTGGCGATGGTGACCTGGGTCGGGCCATAGGCCACCGGCAGGGCCTTGCGGGTCTCGGCATAGCCCAGCGACATCACGTCGGCCACGCGGCTGGCGTCAACGCGCAGCGGGTCAATGCGCTGAAAGCTCAAGCCATAGCGCGCCGCCAGCCAGCGCGTGAGCGCCTCTGTGTCCAGCGGCTGTCCGTCTTGCAGGTTCAACAACCCGGCACCGCCCAGGCGTGCCAGCGGGTGCAGGCTGGAATCGGTCTGGCCAAAGCGCTTGGCCAGTTGCTCGGCCTCGGTGGTCTTGAGTAAACCGTCGTCGCGCAACCACTTGAGCAGATGGCGCAGGTCGAGCTTGCCCTTGGGCAGGGTGTGGGGCTTGGCAGCGGCACGGGGGGGTGAGGTGCTGGCGGTCATGTGGGGAGCATCTAAAAGCGCCCGTCATTCCCACGCCTTCGCGGGGGCAGGCTCTGCGCGGGAATGACGGGAAGCGGATGGCGCGCGCAGCGCTGCTCATTCATGTGTCAACTCCGCAGGGTCCAGCGGCCTCACCATGCGCAGCCACTTGCGCGCGGGCAAGCCCCAGCGCAGTTCGATGTCTTCGGCCCGGGCTGTGAGCTCATGGCGGTCCGGAACGGCCACGTTGCGCGCGGCGACGATCACGGTGTTGCCCTCCTTGGTGGGGCGCAGACTCCACACCTGGTCCAGCCCGAACACGCGGGCAATGCGGCCTGCACTGCGGCCGAAGCTGCTGGCGTGGCCGAACAGGTTCACCGTCATCAGGCCGCCTTCGTCCAGCACGTCGCGGCAGGCGGCGTAGAACGCTTCGTCGTCCAGCACCGGCGCGGCGGCGTCGTGGTCGTACAAGTCCACGTTCAGCACCTGGGCGCTGTGGCGGTTGACCGGGTCGGTCACCCAGCGCGCCGCGTCGGTGTTGACCACGCTGAGCTTGGTGTCGTCATCGCCCAGTCGAAACCACAGCCTGCAGGCGTGGATGACGGTGGGGTTGATCTCCACCGCCGTGGTCTGCATGCGCAACACCTTGTGGCAAAAGCGCGTGATGGCCGCCGCACCCAGGCCCAGTTGCACGGCGTGGCCATCGGCCACCTCGGCCTGCGGGCGCCACAGCATCCAGGCCATCATGCGTTGGATGTATTCCAGCTCCAGCTGGCTGGGTTTGGCGATGCGCATCGCCCCCTGGATCCAGATCGAGTCGAGGTGCAGGAAGCGCACGCCGTCCATCTCGGACATCGTGGCACCGACCATTTCGTTAGAGTTTGTTTTTCGGTTCATGCAGGGATCAGTGAGCAGGCCACGAAGGCTTCGTGCCAAGCCTGTAGTTTGCGCTCGAAGTGCCAGCTCGCATTGGCCGGGCTGGTAGAGGGAAGCTTGAACACCGGCACACCGAACGAGGCTGTGAACTTCAGGCCGCGGGCAGATTCGCCGCCGTTGTGAGCGATGCCACGCAGCAGCGGCAGCGTGGCCACCAGGCCGGCCAGGTCGTTGAACTCGGCTTTCTCGATCGCGCTGTCCAGGCTGCCCTCGCGCTGGCAGGCGGCATAGGTGTCCCAGATGCCCAAGCCGCGCTCGTGTGCGATGCTCAGTCGTTGTTCATACGGCAAGGCCGCCAGCTTCACCCCCAGCAGCCTTCCCACGATGGGCCAGAAGTGGTTGCGCGGGTGGGCGTAGTACTGGTGGGCCCTCAGCGACGCCACGCCGGGGAAGCTGCCCAGCACCAGCAAGCGCGTGGTGGGCGAGACCACCGGGTCCAGACCGATCAGGCGGATTTCGTCATTCCCGCGAAGGCGGGAATCCAGCACTCGCGGCGTCGCACCCATGGATTCCCGCCTGCGCGGGAATGACGGGGGAGGCGGTTTGGCGCTCATGGATTCCCGCCCCACACCTTCGCGGGAGCAGGCTCTTCGCGGGAATGACGGGGAAGCGCTGCCAGCTTGGGCAGCGCGGCCATCGCGTTGGCCGTGGTGATGACGGCAGTCTGCTCCTTCGTCCAACCTCGCAACTCGGCCAAGGTCTGCGCGATGCGCGGCAACTCGGCCGGCGCGTTGCGGCTGGTATCGCCACTTGCGCGCTGCCCGGCCGTGCGGTACAGCCATTGCGGCGGGATGTCGGGGGCATCGGTCTCCAGCACGATGGCTTGTTCGGGCAGAGCGGCGGCCAGCGCGCGGATGTTGTGTGCACGCTCAAAGGTCATGGCCCCGCCAAAGCCCAGCTTGAAGCCCTGTTGAACGAACTCGTTCGCCTGCTGCGCACTGCCATTGAAGGCGTGGGCAATGCCACCCTGCACGGCGATGCGGCGCAGCCCCTTGAGCAGCGCGTCGACCGAACGGCGCACGTGCAGTATCACGGGCAGGCCGGCTTTGCGAGCCAGTTTGAGCTGGGCCTCGTAGAACTGTGCCTGCCGCTCCAGATTCAGCCCCGGTACAAAGTGGTCCAGGCCGATCTCGCCCACGGCCACCAGGCGCGGATCGTCGCGGTGGTCTTGCAGCGCCTGGGCCAACGCATCCAGATCGCCCTCGCCTGCCTGGTCCACGTACAGCGGGTGAATGCCCAGGGCGTAGGCCAGGCCGTACCGGTAGGCGAGGCTGCGCACGGCATCGAAGTTGGCCACCGCCACGGCAGGCAGCACCTGCATCGTCACGCCCACCGCCACGGCCGCCTGCCACACCGCATCGCGGTCGGCGTCGAACTCGGCAGCGTCCAGATGGCAATGGGTGTCGATCCACATCACCGAGCCCGCCAGGCGCTCACAGCCCTTTGTCCAGGCGCAGCTGGCGGCTGCAGCGCGCGGCCAGGCTGGCGTCGTGCGTTACCAGCACGAAAGCGATGTCGCGCTCGCGTGCGCGGGCCAGCATCAGTTCGAAGACCTTGTCGGCCGTTTCGCGGTCCAGGTTGCCGGTGGGTTCGTCGGCCAGCACGCACGAGGGTTGGTTCACCAGGGCACGGGCGATGGCCACGCGCTGGCGCTCACCGCCGGAAAGCTCTGACGGCCTGTGCAGCGCGCGGTCCGCCAGGCCCACTTCGGCCAGCGCGGCATGCGCGGCCTTTTGTGCATCGGCCACGGATTGGCGGCGTATGCGCAGCGGCATGGCCACGTTGTCGAGCGCGCTGAACTCGGGCAGCAGGTGATGAAACTGGTAGACAAAGCCCAGGTGCAGATTGCGCCATGCGCCCTGCTCGGCCGCGCTCAGGCTGTCGAAGCGCTTTCCTTTGAGCTCGACCGTGCCCTGCGTGGGCGCGTCCAGCCCGCCCAGCAGGTGCAGCAGCGTGCTCTTGCCCGAGCCCGAGGCACCCACGATGGCCAGGGTCTCGCCCGCCTGCACCTGCACGTCCACGCCGCGCAGCACGGTCACGTCCAGGGGGCCTTCATGGAAGCGCTTGTGCAGGTTCCGGGCGTTGAGGATGAGGTCCGGCCGCGCCGGGCCGCCCCAAGCGGCCGGGCTCCCCTCGGGGGGCGACGCCGTAGGCGTCTTGGGGCTGACATTACTCATAGCGCAAGGCCTCCGCCGGGTTCACCCGGCTGGCGCGCCAGCTGGGGTAGAGGGTGGCCAGGAAGGACAGCACCAGCGAGATGAGGGCGATGGGCAGGATGTCGGACATCTGCGGGTCGCTGGGCATGCGGCTGATGAGGTAGAGGCTGCCGGGCAGAAAGCTCACGTTGAGCAGGCCTTCGATGCTGCGCACGATGGGGTCGACATTGAACGCCACCAGCAGGCCCAGCGTGACGCCGGCCAGCGTGCCGATGACGCCGGCCGTGGCGCCCTGCACCACGAAGATGCCCATCACCGAACGCGGGCTGGCCCCCAGGGTGCGCAGGATGGCGATGTCGGCGCGCTTGTCGGTCACCGTCATCACCAGCGTGGAGACGAGGTTGAACGCCGCCACCGCCACGATCAGGGTGAGGATGATGAACATCATGCGCTTTTCCACCTGCACGGCGTCGAACCACACGGCATTGGTGCGGGTCCAGTCACGCACGATCACGCCCGGGCCCAGGCGGTCGGCCAGGCGCTGGCCCACTTCACGGGCCTGGTTCACGTTGGCCAGCTTGAGCTGCACCCCCGTGGGGCCGCCGGTGCGGTAAAGCCGCGCGGCATCGTCCATGTGGATCAAGGCCATGCCGCTGTCGTACTCGTAGTGGCCCACGTTGAAGGTGCCCACCACGGTGAACATCCGCGTGCGTGGCACGGTGCCCGCCATCGTCACCTGGCCGCCAGGCGTGATGACGGTGACGGTGTCGCCCGGCTTCACGCCCAGCGAGCGCGCCAGCTCGGCGCCCAGCACGATGCGCCAGGCGCCAGGCTCCAGCTGGTCCAGCGTGCCATCGAGCTTGAGCTTGGCGGCCATGTCGGTGAGCCGGTCTTCCTCCGCCGGCAGCACGCCGCGCACCACCGCACCGCGCATGTCCTCGCCGCGCGCCAGCAGCGACTGCACCGCCACAAAGGGCGCCGCCTCGCGCACAGCGGGGTCTTGCCGGGCCTGGTTGGCCAACGCATGCCAATCGGGCAAGGCATTGCCACCGGCGTCCATCAGCTCCACATGGGCGATGGCCGAGAGCATGCGGTCACGCACCTCCTTCTGAAAGCCGTTCATCACCGAGAGCACGATGATCAGCGCCGCCACGCCCAGCGCGATGCCGATGACCGAGACAAAGGAGATGAAAGAGATGAAGCCGTTGCGCCGCCCGGCGCGGCCAGCGCGGGTGTAGCGCCAGCCCACCTGCCATTCATAGGGCATGGACATGGGGCATGGAAAGAAGTGAACTCATGCCCGCATGCTACCCGGTGGCTTTGAGTCAGCGCAGGGCCGCTCCCAAGTTGACTCAACCCCCTCGGGGGGCCTGGCGCGCAGCGGCAGGTTTGGGGGCGCTCCAACGCCCTGGATAATCCGCCCCATGCACCTGGTGCTCCCTTTTGCCTCGGCCATGTCGCCGTCGGCGGCCCACGCGGCCACCACCCTCACCCTGCCCCACCTGGAACGCCTGCTGGCGCGGCTGGACGCCGGCCCGCGCCTGGTCGGCGAAGAACTCTCGCTCAGCGCCCCGCACGAGCGCGTGCTGGCCCAGCTGCGTGGCTGGACACTTCAAGACGGCCTGCTGCCCACCGCCGCCGAAGCCGCACGCCGCGACGGCCTGGCGCCCACGCCCGGCAGCGGTTGGGGCCTGCTCAGCCCCTCTCACTGGCATGTGGGCACCGAACAGGTCTCGCTCACCCACCCCGGCGCTTTGCAGTTGGACGAAGCCACCTCGCGCCAGCTCTTTGATGCGGTGAAGTTCTTGTTTGAGGACGACGGCTGGCGCCTGCACTGGGGCGCACCCAGCCGCTGGTATGCCGAGCACGAGAGCCTGGCCACGTTGCCCACCGCCTCGCTGGATCGCGTGGTGGGCCGCAATGTGGACCTGTGGCTCACCATGCAAGTGGAAGGCCGCCGCATCCGCCGCCTGCAGGCCGAGGTGCAGATGCTGCTCTACACCCACGCCGTGAACGACGCGCGTGAAGCGCAGGGCTTGAAGCCCGTGAACTCGTTCTGGCTCAGTGGCACCGGGCCGGCTGAGCCAGCCTCGCCCGAGCCCACCCCGTGGCAGGTGATCGAGACCCTGCGCGAACCCGCCCTGGCCGAAGACTGGGCCGCCTGGGCCGAGGCCTGGCAGGCCATCGACGCCGGCCCGCTGCGCGCCCTGTTGGCTGAGGCTCAGGCCGGCCGCCCTGCCCAACTCACGCTGTGCGGCGAGCGCCATGCTCAGCACTTTGCAGCCCAGCCCCGCCCTTGGTGGCGCGGCATCCTGGCAGGCCGGCGCGTGCACAGCGCGCCGCTGCTGGCCGAACTCTGAACACCCCATGGCCACACCCACCAACGAGCCGAAACTTCGCACCCGCGACGTGCCGCCCCGCACCGTCTTCGCCCTGGAACAAAGCGGCGTGCACCCGCTGCTGGCCCGTTTGTTCGCTGCCCGCGGCGTGCGCAGCGCCGACGACCTGGACGACGGATTGGCCCGGCTGCTGCCGCCCAGTGACATGAAGGGCTGTACCGAAGCCGCGGCGCTGTTGGCCGACGCCATCGCCGCCGGCAAGCGCATCTGCGTCGTGGCCGATTACGACTGCGACGGCGCCACCGCCTGCGCCGTGGCCCTGCGTGGGCTGGCCATGCTGGGTGCGGCGCGAGACACGCTGCACTACGTGGTGCCCGACCGCGCGGTGCACGGCTACGGCCTCACGCCCACCATCGTCGACCTGGCGATGCAGCAGCACCGTCCCGCATTGCTGGTGACCGTGGACAACGGCATCGCCAGCCTTGCCGGCGTGGCCCATGCCAAGGCCCTGGGCCTGCAGGTGCTGGTGACCGACCACCACCTTCCCGCGCTGCAAGAGGACGTGGTGGTGCTGCCCGAGGCCGATGTGATCGTGAACCCCAACCAGCCCGGCTGCGGCTTTGCCAGCAAGGCCCTGGCCGGCGTGGGCGTGATGTTCTATGTGCTGCTGGCGCTGCGTGCCGAACTGCGCCAACGCGGTGTCTTCGATGCGGCGAATCAACCAAAGCTGGATGCGCTGCTCGACCTGGTGGCGCTGGGCACCGTGGCCGACGTGGTCAAGCTCGACGGCAACAACCGCCGCCTGGTGGCGCAGGGCCTCAAGCGCATCCGCGCCGGCCGCATGCAGGCCGGCGTGGCGGCGCTGTTCCACGCCGCCTCGCGCCAACCGACCAGGGCCGCAGCCTTTGATTTCGGCTTCGCCCTGGGCCCGCGCATCAACGCCGCCGGACGGCTCTCGGACATGACGCTGGGCATCGAATGCCTCACCACCGACGATGCGGTGCACGCCGCCGAGCTGGCCCAGCAACTCGACGCCATCAACCGCGAGCGCCGCGAGGTGGAGGCCGGCATGCGCGAGCAGGCCGAGGCCTTGCTCGAAACCTTGATGCAGCATTCCGAAAACGCGGGCGATGCCCCGCCCGCCGTGGTGCTGTTCGACCCCGAGTTCCACGAGGGCGTGGTGGGCATCGTGGCCGGCCGCATGAAGGACAGGCTGCACCGCCCCAGCTTCGTCTTCGCCATCGGTGCCGATGGTCTGCTCAAGGGCTCGGGCCGCTCCATCCCCGGCTTTCATTTGCGCGATGCGCTCGATCTGGTCAGCAAGCGCCACCCCGGTGTGCTCAAGCGCTTTGGCGGCCACGCCATGGCGGCCGGCTGCACGCTGGACGAAGAAGACTTCGAGACCTTTGACGCAGCCTTGCAGCAGGTGGCACGCGAATGGCTGCAGCCCAATGACTTGACCCGCACCGTGGCCACCGACGGCCCGCTGGCGGTGGAGTACTTCAACGCCCAGACCGTGGCCCAGCTCGACGCCCAGGTGTGGGGCCAGGGCTTCGAGGCCCCCGTGTTCTGCGACCTGGTGGACGTGGTGGGCCAGCGCCTTGTGGGCGAGAAGCACCTCAAGCTCAAGGTGCGCCACGCCGGGCAGCTGCGCGATGCCATCTGGTTCGGCCATGCCGAGCCGGTGGGCGAGCGCGTGCGCCTGGCCTACCGCCTGAGCCTGGACGAGTTCCAGGGTCAGCAGCGCATCCAGATGGTGGTGGAAGCGGCTGGCTGAGCCGCCAGTGTCGCGGCCGTGGCTGCAAACCAAGGCCCCTGGGTGCGATGGCCGCCAAACCTTCGGTCTGCGTAGCCAGCCTGCCGGCTGCCACGGCCGATTGTTGAGGGCGGGGACCGGCGCCTGCGTCAGAGCTTGAACACCGCCACCGTCTGCACCAGTTGCTGGGCCTGTTGACGCAGGCTCTCGGCGGCGGCCGCCGACTGCTCCACCAGCGCGGCGTTCTGCTGTGTGGTCTGGTCCATCTGGCTCACGGCTTCGCCCACCTGGCTCACGCCGGCGCTTTGCTCGGTGCTGGCAGAGTTGATCTCGCCCATGATGTCGCTGACGCGGCTGATGGCGCTCACCACTTCTTGCATGGTGGTGCCGGCACGGTCCACCAGGGTGGTGCCTTTTTCCACCTGCTCCACGCTGGCGGTGATGAGGGACTTGATCTCCTTCGCGGCGTCGGCGCTGCGCTGCGCCAGGCTGCGCACCTCGGCGGCCACCACGGCAAAACCGCGGCCCTGCTCGCCCGCGCGCGCCGCTTCCACAGCGGCGTTGAGCGCCAGGATGTTGGTCTGGAAGGCGATGCCGTCGATCACGCTGATGATGTCGCTGATCTTGCGCGAGCTGTCGTTGATGCCCTTCATGGTGTCCACCACCTGGCCCACCACCTCGCCGCCCTGCACGGCCACGGTGCTGGCGGTGGCGGCCAGTTCATTGGCCTGGCGGGCGTTGTCGGCGTTCTGCACCACGGTCGAGCCCAGTTGCTCCATCGAGGCTGCCGTCTGCTCCAGTGCTGATGCCTGCTCTTCGGTGCGCTGGCTCAGGTCCTGGTTGCCTTGGGCAATCTGGGCGCTGGCGGTGGCCACGCTCTCGGCGTTCTGGCGCACGGTGCTCACCACCTTGGCCAGGCTTTCTTGCATCAGTGCCATCTGCGCCATCATGCTGCTCTGGTCGCCCGGGTTGAGTTGCACGCGCACGCTCAGATCGCCAGCGGCCACGCTGCGCGCCAGGTTCACGGCCACATCGGGCTCGGCGCCCAACTGGCTGGTGATGGAGCGCGTGACCAGCCAGCCCAGGCCCATGGCCAGGGCGATGCTCAGCACATTGGCGGCAATGAGGATGTTGCGGGCGGCGGTGTAGTCGGCCTTGGCTTCCTCGAACACGCGTTCTGAATTGGCTTCCTGCATGGCCGCGTTCTCCTTGATGGCCTCTTGCCACTTTTCGGTGGCGGGGCCGGCCTCGGTCATCAGCAGCGGCCGCGCCTGGGCGTCCTGGTCGGCCATGCCCAGCTCGATCACCTTGTCGTTCAAGGATCGAGCCGCATTGCGGGCGGCCAGGATCTTGGCGCGCAGCGCCTGGCCCGCCGCGCTGGCCTCCCTCTTGTTCAGGGCCTCCCAGGCCTTGTCATAAGACTCACGGGCCTGGGTGATCTTGCTCAGCTCATGCTCCTTGGCGGCCTTGTCTTCCAGGAGGATGACGCTGCGCATCACCCGGGTCACCACGTGCACGGCGTCGGCCATTTGGTTGTTGAGCTTGATCTTGACGTTGTTGTCACCCACCACGTCTTCCATCGCCGTCTCGATGGCGGCCAGGTCTTTCACGGCCAGGCCGGCGGCGGCGACGGACATCAACAAGACCACGCCAAAGGCCACGGCCAGGCGGCTGCTGATCTTCATGCTGGAGAAGTTCACGACGGTTCCTTTTTTCTTCGGAGGACTGAGGGCAAATCGGTTGGGCAGAGCGCTGCCAAGCTCGAATTTGCCTTGTCTATCGGCCGTCTGATCGGTGGAAAAAGACCCCACCGTCCGCAATGTGATCTGGCGCAAACCCGGCCCCGACACTCCCGTGTCCGGGCCCTCAGTCCAGCGCCATCATGCGCCGGCGTTTTTGGGTCTGGTCAATGTAGCGCTGCAGCGAGCGCGTCGCGTCAGCGTTCAGGTTGAGAAATTCGCAACCCAGGCGCACGCCCTGGCTCTGCCCCTGCATGGAGCTGACATGGTGCACCTGCAGCGTGGTTCGAAAATCGGTGTCTGCATCGAGCTGCACCACGCAGCCATTGATGGCACAGCCTGGCTGCATCAGCGGCACGTCGTGCGGCATGAACAGCGCGCAGCCGCCCATGCTCACGTCCAGCACGCGCAGGGCCAGCGACATCTCGGGAATCTCGGGGTGGCGAAAGCGCGCCACCGGTGCGCTGCGCTCCAGCGTGCGCACGCGAAAGGCGTTACGGCGCTGAAAGCGGTACATCTCGGTGGGCATGGCCGCTTGCATCACGCAGCTCTGTCGCCCGTGCACCAGCACGCGGTCGGCCACCTCGAACTGCAGCTTGACCTGGTCGAGGTAGGCCACCGCAACGGCGTCTTCGGCCTCCACGATGCGCTCCACGTTGGGCGCGCGCATGTCTGCCGTGAACGCGATCTTGCGCTGCTGCGAGTCCACCATCCACAGCGTGGTGGTGTAAGCCGAGCCGTCGGACGCGCTGAGGTTCACCAGCACGCCAGCGTCCATCAAGCTCTTCAGCAGAGCGCGCATCTCGATGGGGTCGGTCACCCGGAATTCAGCAAACCGGTCCGGGCTGCCTAGCGGATCCAGCGAGGCCGGTTGTGTGGGCTGAAACATGGGGTGCGTCCTCGGATCGAGCGGTCAGTGCAGGGTCTTGGGACGACCGTGCATCATGTTGTCCAGGTCTTCCAGCCAGGGCTCGGCCAGGTGACGGATCTCAGCGTCGTTGAGCAGGATGCGCTGCATGATGCGCGCCTTGGCCTTCGCTTCGTCAGCCTTCAACGAATCGTGCTGGGCCGCATGCTTGAGTTGCGTGATCAGCACGGCACAGGCGCCTTCCAGTTGGACCACCTGGTCCCAGTCGCCCACACGGGCCGCTTCGAGCATGTCGGCACTGGCCCGCTCGATGGCCTCGTAGTAGTTGAGCAGTTGCTTGTTCATGGAAATACTTCCGGACGTGTTCGGGCAAGTGGGAAGGGCAGGTGTCAATTCAACTCCCCAGGCACTTGCGGGCGTATGTCCTTCCAGGCTTGGCGCAGCGGCTCGATCAGGCGGACGCATTCGTCCAGGATGCTCTCGTCGTTGCGCACATTGGCCAGCACCAACCGCATGGACACGTATTCGTAGAGGTCGCGCAGGTCAGCCGCCAGGCTGCCGCCGTCGTTGAGGTTCAGCCCGGCTTTCAGCCCTTCGTCCACGATGCGGGCGGCGCGGCTGATGGCCTTGCCTTTGGCCTCGATCTGCTTGAGCTGCATGCCGCCACGGGCCTGGGCCAGGGCTTCCATGTAGCCGTCGAACAGCATCTCCACCAAACGGTACGGCGACGCCGAACCGATGCTGGTTTCAACACTGACCTGGCGGTAGGCCTGGGCCAACATGCCCGGGCGACCAAAAGGGGAGGAGCGTGCGGCGGTGTACATCTTGTTGCGTGCCCGTGTAGTCGTTGAATCTTTATCGGCTTGGCGGCGTCTTGACTTAAGACGGCTCAGGGCCCCCGGCCACCCCATATTTCCGGGCATGGCCGGGCTTGACGCCCGGCCCAAAGTGCCGTCCGGAATGCGACAAGGGCACCTTGCGGTGCCCTTGGCTTGGTGTGGCAGCCAGCATGCCCACGGCGCGCTCGCTCAGTTGGAGCTGCTGCTGTTGGTGGTGAACTGCTGGGTGACGTAGGCCGACAGCGCGCTGAGCGTGGCCATCTTGGTGTCCAGCACCTGGTATTGCTTGGTCAGCCGCACCCGCATGGCTTCCACGCGGTCGCTCATCTCGGTCTGGTGCTTCTGGTTCAGCTCGATGCTGCGCTGCAGGCCCTGCTGACGGGTGGTCAGGCTGCCGTCGATGCTCAGCACGGCCGAGGCCAGTGTGCTGAAGCGGGTGGCAAAGCCGGTGGTGGCCGGGTCGTCGGTGCTGGCGGCAAACATCTTGCGCAGCTCGGGCAAGTTGCCCAGCGCGTTGCTGAGCTTGCCGCTGTCGGTGCCCAGCGTGCCGTCCTTTTGCATGCTGATGCCCACGTCCGACAAGCGCCCGAACACGCTCGACGCCGTGCTGCCCTGGTTGATCACGCCGCGCAGCGCCCATTGCAGGCTGATGGTGGCGCGGTCGCCCTGCAGCGGGCCGCCCTTCTTCGAAGTTTCGTCGTACTTGGTCTGGGTCTGGATGAAGCTGGCCAGCGCATTGAATGCTGTGACGAAGTCTTTCACTGCCGTGCTCACCGCCTCGGTGTTGGGGGCAATGCCTATCTGCACAGGCGTGGCGCTGACGGACAGCAGGTTCAACGTGAGACCGTCGGACACATTGGCCACCGTGTTGCTGGCCGATTCCACCGCAATGCCATTGACCGTGGCCTTGGCGTTGGCGGCGCTTTGGTTCAAGGCCATGGGCGAGCCGCCGCCGGCACCGCTGAAGCCGAGCGCCGAAAGACCGGTGGCGGCATTGCCGTCGTCCGCCGTTTCGCTGGCCGTGACGCGAAAGCCGTTCTCGGCCCCGGTGGCGGTGGAGCGCAGCGACAGGCGGGCGCCATTGGCGTCGTTGATGATGGTGGCGGTGACACCGGCTCCGGCGGCGTTGATCTTGTCGCGCACCGCCGCCAGGCTGGTTTCACCCGCGCCCAGGCTGATGGTGAGCGGCGTGGCGCCGGCCTTGGCGGTGAAGCCGCCGGCCCAGGTGCCCAGCTCGATGGTGAGCGCGCCTTCGTTGAGGGTGGCGTCCGAATTGGCGAACGCCGTGGAGGTGATGGTTTGCGACGAGGCCAGTGCCTCCACCGTGACGCCGTAGCTGCCGGCCACGGCGCCGTCGGCGGTGGACGCAGTGACCACGCCGGGGTTGGCGCTGCTGGGGGTGGTCTGGTTCCACAGCGACACCGAGGCCAGTGCCTGCGATTTGCTCTGGAAGGTGGACAGCAGGCTCTGCATCTGCCCATAGCTGGATAGCGAAGTCTTGAGATCGTCCTGCTGATCTTGCAGGATGCTGATCGGCCGGCTTTCGACGGCGATCAGCTTGTCCACGATGCCCTGCGCGTCCAGGCCGCTGCCCACGCCCAGCGAGGTGATGGATGGGCCGAGGTTGGTGCTGGAGAGCGTGGTCACGGTGCGCGCCTTTGATGCGATTCAATCTGTTGTCGGCTCGGACCCGCCCAACTTGAGCGGCCCGCGCCGCCCCAAGTTTGCTCATCCCCCTCGGGGGGCGGGCTGGGCGCTGCCCAGCCCCGGGGGCGTTCAGCGCTAGCCCTGCAGCAGCTTGAGCACCTGCTGTGGCAGTTGGTTGGCCTGCGCCACCATGGCCGTGCCGGCCTGCTGCAGGATCTGCGAGCGGCTGAGGTTGGCGGTTTCCTGGGCGTAGTCGGCGTCCATGATGCGGCTGCGGGCGGCGGCCTGGTTTTCCACGCCTTGCTGCAGGTTGGAGATGATGGCGTCGAAGCGGCTTTGCGTGGCACCGAAGGTGGCGCGCGTGTCGTTGACCGCGTTCAGGGCGGCGTCGATGTCGTTGATCACCGTGGCAATCGCGCCCGACGATGCCGCAGCACCGATGGACGCGGTGGTGGCGGTGACCACCGTGATTTCGCTCGCCTGGCTCATGTTGGCCGTGGTGACGTTGATCTCGTCATCGATCGTGGTGTTGGCACCGATCTGGAAAGTCAGCGTGGTGGCGTCCGCCCCCATGATGTGCTTGCCGTTGAAGGTGGTGCCACCCAGCACGCGGGTGATTTCTGCCTGCAGCTGTGCGAACTCCTTGTTCAGCGAGTCCCGGTCAGAGCTGGAGTTGGTGGCGTTGCGGGCCTGCACAGCCAGCTCGCGCATGCGCTGCAGATTGTCACCGACCTTGGAGAGCGAGCCTTCAGCCGTCTGCGCCAGCGAGATGCCGTCGTTCGCATTGCGAATGGCGACATTCATGCCGCGCACCTGCGCATTCATGCGCTCGGCGATGGCCAGGCCGGCGGCGTCGTCCTTGGCGGAGTTGACCCGCAAGCCGGACGACAGACGTTGCATCGAGGTCGCCAGCGACGACTGCGACGCGTTCAGGTTTCGCTGCGCGTTCAGCGAAGCGATGTTGGTATTGATGGTCTGTGGCATGTGAGCACCTTCTCAAGAATCGACCACATCCGGCGTACGTGCCGGCTATAACGGTTGGAGCAAGCAGCTCGCTCCTTCCACCAAGCCCGCACATCGGCACTGTCTGGACCTGAGCCTGCTTTTCACAGACTCGTTGACCCTGGCGGTGCCTGTCGGACCACGCGCCCCCGGATTGGGATTGCGATGGGATGATTCTGAAGAGGACTCACACTCGGCAAAGCCGGGAAATGAAGCCGCTTCCCCGCCTTGTTCCCTGCCCCTTGCCCCAAAAAACAGGCCCCGCACCACCGGTGGGTGATGCGGGGCCTGGTGGGTCAGGGCCTAGGGGCTCGTCACTGCAGCAGTTGCAGCACCATCTGCGGCTGCTGGTTGGCCTGGGCCACCATGGCCGTGCCGGCCTGCTGCAGGATCTGGGCTCGGCTCATGGCCGCCGTTTCCTGGGCGTAGTCGGCATCGGTGATGCGGCTCTTGGCAGCGCTTTGCGCTTCCACGCTTTGCTGCAGGTTGGAGATGATGGCCTCGAAGCGGCTTTGCGTGGCACCGAAGTCGGCGCGGCTGTCATTGATCGTGTTGATGGCCGCATCCAGGTTGTCGATCACCGTGGCGATCGACCCGGTCGAAGCCGTGGCATCGATGGTGGCGCCGGTGCCAGTGACAGCGGTGATGCTGGTGTCGGAATTCATGTTCACCGTGGTGACCGTGATCACATCGTCGGCCGTGGTGTTGGCGCCGATCTGGAAGGTCATCGCCGTGGCATTTGCGCCCAGCATGTGGCTGCCGTTGAAGCTGGTGCCACCCAACACACGGGTGATTTCAGCCTGCAGCTGCTTGAATTCCTTGTCCAGCGAGGTCTTGTCCGAGCTGGAGTTGGTGGCATTGCGGGCTTGTACCGCCAGCTCACGCATGCGCTGCAGGCTGTCGCCCACCTTGGAGAGTGCGCCCTCAGCGGTTTGCGCCAGCGAGATGCCGTCGTTCGCATTGCGCACAGCCACGTTCATGCCGCGCACCTGGGCATTCATGCGTTCGGAGATCGCCAGCCCAGCGGCGTCGTCCTTGGCCGAGTTGATGCGCAGGCCCGATGACAAGCGTTGCATGGACGTGGCCAGCGAGATCTGCGAAGAAGACAGGTTGCGCTGGGCGTTCAGGGATGCAATGTTGGTGTTGATGGTTGAAGCCATGATTGACACTTCCTTAAGTAGTTCCAAAAGTCTCCGGTTAAGCACCGTCGCCTTTACGACAAGCGCCGGGTGCTCCTCCGATCGGGATGCGTTTCGTCAACGCCGCCTGACCCTTGGCCATCTCACCGGACCGCGGAACCCGCTATTGCTTGTCCCGTTGGTTTGGGTATCGGAACCCGTCTGGAAAAACTTGAGGGTGTCGCACACGGAAAAGTTGAAGGCCCCCTTTTAGGGAACCTTCAACCTGAGGCGAGGATTGCGGAGGACCAGTTGCTGCTGGTCCCACCGGTCAGCGCCCCGTTTGCGGAGCCTGACCCAGCGTCATCGAAGCAGTTGCAGGACTTGCTGGGGCAGTTGGTTCGCCTGGGCAACCATGGCGGTGCCGGCTTGCTGCAGGATCTGGGCACGGCTCATGGCGGCTGTTTCCTGGGCGTAGTCGGCGTCCACGATGCGGCTGCGGGCAGCGCTCTGGGCTTCGGCGCCTTGCTGCAGGCTGGAGATGATGGCCTCGAAGCGGCTCTGGGTGGCACCGAAGGTGGCGCGCTCGTTGTTCACCGCGTCGATGGCCGAGTCCAGGTTGTCGATCACCGTGCCAATGGCGCCCGAGCTGGCTGAGGCGTCGATGGTGGCGGTGTTGCCCGTCACGGTGGTGATGGACGAAGCCGCTGTCAGATCCGAGGTGGTCACGGTGATCACGTCGTCGGCCGTGGTGTTGGCGCCAATCTGGAAGGTCATCGCCGTGGCGCCCGAGCCCAGCATGTGGGTGCCGTTGAAGCTGGTGCCGCCCAGCACGCGGTTGATTTCAGACTGCAGTTGCTTGAATTCCTTGTCCAGCGAGGTCTTGTCCGAGCTGGAGTTGGTGGCGTTGCGGGCCTGCACCGCCAGCTCACGCATGCGCTGCAGGCTGTCGCCCACCTTGGAGAGCGCGCCCTCAGCGGTTTGCGCCAGCGAGATGCCGTCGTTGGCATTGCGCACAGCCACGTTCATGCCGCGCACCTGTGCGTTCATGCGCTCGGCAATGGCCAGGCCGGCGGCGTCGTCCTTGGCCGAGTTGATGCGCAGGCCCGAAGAGAGCCGCTGCATCGATGTGGACAGCGACACCTGTGACTGAGACAGGTTGCGCTGCGCATTGAGTGACGCGATGTTGGTGTTGATGATCGAAGACATTGGGTTACTCCTTCACGGGGTCGAAAAGTCGGCCGGTTCGGCCTCCGGGTTGCGCCCCCGCATGAAAGTGGTTGGGGCCGTGCCATGGATTTCGGATGCTTGATCGCGAGACTTGAGGGTTTTTTTGGGCTCTTTTCAATCGATCACTTCCGGATGCACTTGGGCCTGTTTTCTGGCCCCCGGATTGCGCCAGGAAATGACCGGTTTGGCACCTTCTTATCGGCGTTTGACCGCCCGCTCTCAAGCCTTAAGTTCGCGCCATGTCTGCCGACGCACCTGCGCTGGCGCGCCTGCGCCTTGTCTTGGTGGTGATCGCCCGCAACGAAGCCCACCACCTGCCCCGCCTGCTGGCGAGCGTGCGCCCCTGGGTGAATGACGCGCTGGTGCTGGACACCGGCTCTACCGACAACACCGTGCACGTGGCCACAGCCTGCGGTGCGCGCGTGGCGCACTTCCACTGGGTGGACGATTTCTCGGCCGCCCGCAATGCCGCACTTGCCCTGGCCGGCGGCGACTGGCACCTGGTGCTGGACGCCGACGAATGGCTGGTGTCGGGCGGCGAGGCCCTGGCCGCGCTGTGCCACCAATCGCCTGACTTTGTGGGCCAGTTGCGGGTGGACAGCCAGCAGGCCAGCGGCGCCCACACCTCGGTGGCCCCCAGCTGGCTCAGCCGCATGCTGCCCGGCCCCGTGCGCTACAGCGGCCGCGTGCACGAACAACCCCAGCACAACCTGCGCGTCGAGCGGCTGCCCGTGGTCATCGGCCACGACGGCTACCTGGGCGCGGCCCTGGCCAGCAAGAGCGGCCGCAACGCCCGCCTGCTGCAGCTGGCCCTGACCGACACCCCCGACGACCCCTACCTTTGGTACCAGCTGGGCAAGGACCATGACGTGTACGAGCGCTACGCCGAGGCGCTGAGCTGCATGGACCGTGCGGCCACGTTGCTGCAAGGCACGCCCACCGCCCGCCAACCCGCCTGGATGCACGACCTGGTGGTGCGCAGCCTGCACGCGCTCAAGCGCTGCAAGCGCCACGCCGAGGCCCTGCAACGCGCCGAGGCGCAAATGGCAGCGTGGACGCAATCGCCCGACTACTTCTTCGCCCTGGGCGATCTGCTGCTCGACTGGGCCGCCGACGAACCCGCCCGCGCCAACGAGCTGGTGCCGCTGATCGAATCGAGCTGGCAGCGCTGCCTGGCCATCGGCGAGCGCCCCGACCTGGAGGGCGCCGTGGCCGGCCGCGGCAGCCACCTGGCCGCCGGCAACCTGGCCCTGCTCTGCGACCTGCAGGGCCAAGCCAGGAACGCCGCCCAGTACCGTGCCTGGGCCGCCGCATGGCAGGCAGCGGCCTAAGGTGGCTGCTCGCGACGAGAAAACGCGGGAATGACTGCGATGTGGTCACCGTGGCCGGCTGCTATGCACCGACACCGAATCCAGTCCACCACTCCTCGACCTTTGAACGCACCGCCGTATGAACGGCGCCCGACGCCGGCCAGCGTCGAAACCCTGAATATTCTCAAAAAGCCCTCTTGAACGGGTGGGCATCGCCCCCACCTGCGCCCGCAAGCCGTCACGAACCCGGTTCAAGAACCGCCACCCGCACCATGAACGACAACAGCAACCCCACTGACCCGCAAGCCGTCCCGGCCCCCGCCGACGCCACGCCCGACCTGAGTGGCCCCGAAGCCCGCCTGGCCGAGCTCGAAGCCAAGCACGCCGAACTGTCCGACAGCTTCCTGCGCGCCAAGGCTGAGGCCGAGAACACCCGCCGCCGCGCCGAAGAGGATGTGGCCAAGGCCCGCAAGTTCGCCGTCGAATCATTCGCCGAAGCCATGCTGCCGGTGCGTGACAGCCTGGAAGCCGCCATCGCCATGCCCGACGCCCCTCTGGAAAAAGTGCTGGAGGGTGTGCACATCACCCTGCGCCAGCTGGCCCAGGCGCTGGAGCGCAACAAGGTGCAGGAGATCAACCCGCCGGCCAGCACCAAGTTCGACCCGCACCACCACCAGGCCATCAGCATGGTGCCCGCAGAGCAGGACGCCAACACCGTGGTGGCGGTGCTGCAAAAGGGCTACCTCATCGCCGACCGCGTGCTGCGCCCGGCCCTGGTGACGGTGGCCGCTCCCAAATAAGTCGCGTTTTGCCTTCAAACATGCGCTGGCGCAGGCTTTTTGCCACCCGCCAGCCCTTGAAGACGGCCAAGTTATCCACAAGTTCCAATCATCCAAATTCGCTCTCAGGAGAACACAAATGGGCAAGATCATCGGCATTGACCTCGGCACCACCAATTCGTGCGTGGCCATCATGGAAGGCAACACCACCAAGGTGATCGAGAACTCGGAAGGTGCGCGCACCACGCCGTCCATCATCGCCTACCAGGAAGACGGCGAGATCCTCGTCGGCGCCTCGGCCAAGCGTCAGGCAGTCACCAACCCGCGCAACACGGTGTACGCCGCCAAGCGCCTGATTGGCCGCAAGTTCACCGAGAAGGAAGTGCAGAAGGATATCGACCTGATGCCCTACACCATCGCCGCCGCCGACAACGGCGACGCCTGGATCGAGGTGCGCGGGAAGAAGCTGGCCCCGCCGCAGATCAGCGCCGAAGTGCTGCGCAAGATGAAGAAGACCGCCGAGGACTACCTGGGCGAGGAAGTGACCGAAGCCGTCATCACCGTGCCGGCCTACTTCAACGACAGCCAGCGCCAGGCCACCAAGGACGCCGGACGCATCGCCGGCCTGGACGTCAAGCGCATCATCAACGAGCCCACCGCTGCGGCCCTGGCCTTCGGCCTGGACAAGCATGGCAAGGGTGACCGCAAGATCGCCGTATTCGACCTGGGTGGCGGCACTTTTGACATCTCCATCATCGAAATCGCCGACGTCGATGGCGAAAAGCAGTTCGAGGTGCTGTCCACCAATGGCGACACCTTCCTGGGCGGCGAAGACTTCGACCAGCGCATCATCGATTTCATCGTCACCGAGTTCAAGAAGGAACAGGGCGTAGACCTGACCAAGGACGTGTTGGCCCTGCAGCGCTTGAAGGAAGCCGCTGAGAAGGCCAAGATCGAACTGTCGAGCAACACCCAGACTGACATCAACCTGCCCTACATCACGGCAGACGCCTCGGGCCCCAAGCACCTGAACGTCAAGCTCACCCGCGCCAAGCTGGAAAGCCTGGTCGATGAGCTGATCGAACGCACCATGGCGCCCTGCCACACCGCCATCAAGGATGCCGGCGTGAAGGTCGGCGACATTGACGACATCATCCTGGTCGGCGGCATGTCGCGCATGCCCAAGGTGCAGGAGAAGGTGAAAGAGCTGTTCGGCAAGGAGCCGCGCAAGGACGTCAATCCCGACGAAGCCGTGGCCGTAGGCGCCGCCATCCAAGGCCAGGTGCTGGGCGGCGAGCGCAAGGACGTGCTGCTGCTGGACGTGACGCCGCTCTCCCTGGGCATCGAGACCCTGGGTGGCGTGATGACCAAGATGATCAAGAAGAACACCACGATTCCCACCAAGTTCTCGCAGGTGTTCTCCACGGCGGATGACAACCAGCCGGCCGTGACCATCAAGGTCTACCAGGGTGAGCGTGAACTGGCCACCGGCAACAAGAGCCTGGGCGAGTTCAACCTCGAAGGCATCCCGCCCTCCCCGCGTGGCATGCCGCAGATCGAGGTGAGCTTCGACATCGACGCCAACGGCATCCTGCATGTGGGCGCCAAGGACAAGGGCACTGGCAAGGAAAACAAGATCACCATCAAGGCGAACTCTGGCTTGAGTGAAGCCGAGATCGAGAAGATGGTGAAGGACGCTGAGGCCAATGCCGTTGAAGACGCCAAGAAGGTGGAACTGGTGCAGGCCCGCAACCAAGCCGACGGCATGATCCACACGGTCAAGAAGAGCCTGACCGAACACGGCGACAAGCTCGACGCTGGCGAGAAGGACAAGATCGAAGCCGCGCTGAAGGAAGCCGAGGAAGCCATCAAGGGCGAGGACAAGGCCGACATCGAGGCCAAGACCGAAGCCCTGATGGCCGCCAGCCAGAAGCTGGGCGAGAAGGTCTACGCCGAACAGCAGGCTGCACAGGCTGCGGCGGGCGCCGCCGGTGCCGCCGACGCACAAGCCCAGGCGGCCGGCGCGCAGGAGGCCAAGCCTGCCGACGACAACGTGGTGGACGCCGAGTTCAAGGAAGTGAAGAAGTGATCTGCCGGTATCCCGGCCGGTGCCTGGCACCGCCGTGATATCCCGCCGCGTTTGAAGTGCTGGGCCTGCGCCCTCACCTCAACGCGGCGTTGTCGATTCTGAAACGAGACCCTTTCATGGCAAAGCGCGACTATTACGAAGTCCTGGGCGTCCCCAAGAACGCCAGCGAGGAAGACATCAAGAAGGCCTACCGCAAGCTGGCCATGAAGCACCACCCTGACCGAAACCAGGGTGAGGGCGACGATGCCAAGAAGTCTGAAGAGAAGTTCAAGGAGGCCAAGGAGGCCTACGAGATGCTCTCGGACGCCAACAAGCGTGCCGCCTACGACCAGCATGGCCACGCCGGGGTTGACCCGAACGCCGGCATGCGCGGCGGCGCCGGTGGCGAAGGCTTTGGCGGCTTTGCCGAGGCCTTTGGCGACATCTTTGGCGACATCTTCGGTGGCCAGGGTGGCGGTGGTGGCCGGCGGGGCGGCGGTGGCAACCAGCAGGTCTACCGCGGCGCCGACCTGAGCTACGCCATGGAGATCACTCTGGAAGAAGCGGCCCTGGGTAAGGACAGCCAGATCCGCATCCCGAGTTGGGACAACTGCGATACCTGCGGCGGCACCGGCGCCAAGCCTGGCACCAAGGCCAAGACCTGCGGCACTTGCAATGGCAGCGGCACGGTGCACATGCGCCAGGGCTTCTTCAGCATCCAGCAGACCTGCCCGCATTGCAGCGGCACCGGCAAGATCATTCCCGAACCCTGCGCCACCTGCAACGGCGCCGGCAAGCTCAAGCGCCAGAAGACGCTGGAGGTGAAGATCCCCGCCGGCATCAACGAGGGCATGCGCATACGCTCGGCCGGCAACGGCGAGCCCGGCACCAACGGCGGCCCGGCCGGCGACCTGTACATCGAGATCCGCATCAAGCAGCACGAGTTATTTGAGCGCGATGGCGATGACCTGCACTGCACCATCCCAGTCAGCATGGTCACGGCGGCGCTGGGGGGCTCCATCGAGGTGCCCACACTCAGCGCCAAGTTGGAGATCGAGCTGCCTGAGGGCACCCAGCACGGCAAGACCTTCCGCCTGCGCGGCAAGGGCATCAAGGGCATACGCGCCAGCTACCCCGGCGACCTGTACTGCCACGTGACCATAGAAACGCCCGTCAAGCTCACCGAGCACCAGCGCAAGCTTCTCAAGGAGCTCGATGAATCACTGAAGAAGGGTGGCGACAAGCACTCGCCCAACGCCAAGAGCTGGACCGACCGGGTCAAGGATCTGTTCAAGTAAGCCAGTGCCTGCCCTCAGCCAGCAAACGGCCGCTGCGAAGCGGCCTGAGCAGCATCTCGCCCCACACAGCCCGCCTTACCCGCGGGCTGCGTTGCTTCTAGGCCAACCTCAAGTTCAGCGCCCAACGGCCGAAACAGACGTACAGGTTCCTTCGATATGTTGTGAGGGTCGGCGGCGATTGGCCTCTCTGTGCCGGACAGGACAAGGCGGCTGTGTATTCCTCCGCCCGACTCGCTGAAAGAGCAAGCCCATGGCCACCATCCAGACCCCCTACTCGCACCTGCATGCGTTGATCATCGATGACATGTCGGTGCAGCAGACCACGCTGCGCGGCCAGTTGGCGTCACTGGGCATCCACAAGATCGACCAGGCCACCACGGCCGACGAAGCCCTGCGTCTGGTCAAGAGCCGGCCCTATGGCCTGATCCTGTGCGACTACAACCTGAACAGCAAGACCGACGGGCAGCAGTTCTTCGAGCACCTGCGCGACAACGATCTGCTGCCGCCCGACTGCCTGTTCTTCATGATCACTGCCGAGGGTGGCTACGCCTCGGTGGCCGCCGCCACCGAGCACAAGCCCGACGCCTACCTGCTCAAGCCCATCACCGCCGCCGACATCGGCGAACGCCTCAAACTGATGCTGGAAAAGCGCCAGGCGCTGCTGCCTATCACCCAGCGCTTACGCCGGCACGACTTGCCGGGCGCAGTGAGCGAGTGCGACGCCATGCTGGCCAAGAAAGACCGATGGTTCATGCAGGTGCTGCAGATGAAGGGCCAGACCCAGCTGCAACTCGGCCGCCACGAAGAAGCCAAAGGCGTCTACCGCCAGGCCCTGGATGTGCGTGGAGACCTGGTGTGGGCGCAGCTGGGCATGGCCCGGGCCCACAAGGCGGCTGGGCAGTTCGAGCAGGCACGCCAGATCGCCACCGACATCATTCAGTCACGCGACGGCGACAAGCATGTGGCCGCCTATGACGTGGTGGCCGAATCTCTGGAGGCTCAGGGCGACATGGCCGGCGCCCTGTGGGTGCTGCGCGATGCCGCCGCCGTGGTGCCATCCGCCCGACGCCACCGTCTGGTGGGTGAAAGCGCCTACCGCAATGGCGACCTGGACGCCGCCAAAGACAGTTTTCAGATGGTCACCAAGGCCACCAAGGGCTCGGTCATTGCACAAGCCCAGGACACCCTGAGCTTGGCCCAGACCCTGGTCGACCGCGGCGAAGCCAAGGACGCCCTGGGCCTGCTGGCCGAAGGCAACACCCTGCACAAGAACAACCCGGCCTTCGACAATGTAGCCCTGGCCATCAAGGCTCAGGCCCAGGTACAGGCCGGCGACCCCGATGGCGCACTGCAAACCGTGCAGAAGGCGCGCGAAACCATGCGCAAGGCCAAGGCCGATTTCGCCACCGTGGCGCTGGCCAAGGCCGAGTTAATGACCGGCCACGAGGTGGCCGGTCTCGCGCTGATGGAAAAGGCGGTCGCCTCCGACCACGAGAACCCGCGCGTCAAGCAACTCATCGGCAAGGCCCTGAGCGACACCGGCCACGAGGACAAGATCGCGAAGATCATCGAAGCCGCAGCGGCAGGCCTGGAAAGCAGGGTCAAGGATGCCAAGACACTGTTCCGCGACAGCCGCATCGACGAAGCCCTCTCGGCCATTGAGTCCGCCGTGCACGACTACCCCGAGAACACCGGTGTGTTGCTGCAGGCCGCGCAGATGAATTGCCTGTCGCTGCGTCTGAAAAAGGAGCTGAACCCGGCCGTGGTGGAGCGCGTGCGGCTCTACCTCACGCGCCTGGACAAGCTGATGCCAGCCAGCGACCGAGTGACCCAGATGCAGCGCTACTTCCGCGAGACCGTGGGCGCCCTCACCGAAGCAGCCAAGGCCAGCGCCTGACGGGGCGCGCACCGCCATGAACCCCGAACTCGCCGCCCTGGTGGTGCATGACCTGAAGAATGAACTGGGCGCACTGGAGGCCGCTCTGGAACGCAGCATCCACCAGCCCAGCGCCGAGGCAGCACGACAGAACCATGCGCAATGTGCCGAACTGCGGCAGCACTTCGTGCAGTTCCTGACCCTCTACGGCCAACCCGGCGGCCTGCGCATCCTGGCGTCGGACGAGTCGCCCACTGCCGTGCTGGAGGCTGCTGCGCACCGCGCCGCCCTGGCCTACCCCGAGTTGCGGGTTCATGTGGAGCCCGATGGACAGGCGCCACCCTACTGGTACTTCGACCCCCGCCTGGTGCGCATGGCGCTGGACGCGGCATTGCACAATGCTGGCCGCTTCGCCCGCACCGCCATCCGCCTGCAGGCCCTGGCTTCAGACGGCTACCTTGTATTGCGCGTTGATGACGACGGACCAGGGCCCGACCCTGCCGCCCACGACCCTGGTGCCACGTATGCCACGGGCCTGGGTTCCTCGTTGTGCCAGGCTGTGGCGGAAGCTCACATTTGCGGTGACCGCAAGGGCCACAGCAGCCTGGGTTTTCGACCTGGCGGTGGTGCGCGCTTCGAGCTCTGGCTGGCCTGAGTCCAGTCCAACTGCTCAGAACAAACTGGCCTGCGCAGGACGAGCCTTCGCCCCAACTCAGCGATTGAACAGGCCTTTGAGCCAGCGCTGCAAACGCGCCAGCAGGCCGCCTCGCGAACCGGCGGCGGACGCCGGCACCGACACCGGTACGGGCACGCCGTGCCTGTCCAGCAATGCCTGAGTGAAATTGGTGAAAAACTCGCCGGCCATCTTCTGTGCGGCCATGTCCACCAGGCGCGAGCCCACCTGGGCGATCTTGCCGCCCACGCTGGCCGTGGCGGTGTACTGCAGCAGGGTCTGGTTCGGCCCTTGTGATTCCAGCCGCACCGTGGCATTGCCCTTGCCGTGGCCGGCCGCGCCGCCCTGGCCTTCGAAGTAGATGGTGTACGAGGTGGGGGCGTTGATGTCTTCGAGCCGCAGCTTGCCCTTGAACTTGGCCTTCACCGGGCCGATGGCCGCCGTGACGGCGACATCGAAGTGGTTGGGCGCTGTGGGCGTGATGGACTCGCAGCCAGGGATGGAGGCCTGCAGCATGGTGGTGTCGTTCAGGGCATCCCAGGCCAGGTTCTGGGCGACGGGCAGGGTTTGTTGGCTGGTGAGTTCCATGGTGTAGTCTCGAAGGGAGAGGGTTTCAGCGAAGCGGTGACGGGTTGGCGCCGGCCAGCACCTGGGCGAGTTGCTCCAGCGAAGCCAGGTTGTGTGCTGGCAGAAAGCGGTGCACGTGCGGCAGCATGGCCTGGATGCCAGCGGCCTTGGCCTCGAAGCCCTCAAAGCGCAGCAGCGGGTTGAGCCACACCAGCTGGCGGCAACTCTTGGCCAGGCGCTCGGTCTCGAAGCCTAGCGCGGCCACGTCGCCATGCTCCAGGCCATCGCTGATCAGCAGCACGGTGGCGCGCTGGCCCAGCACGCGCCGGGCCCAGTGCTGATTGAAGGCATGCAGGCTGGCCGACAGGCGCGTGCCGCCAGACCAGTCGACCACGCTGCGGGCCACGGCCGCCACGGCGATGTCGGGGTCGCGCTGGCGCAGCGCCCGGGTGATGGGCGTGAGCCGGGTGCCGAAGACAAAACTGTGCACGCGCAGATCGGCGTGTGAGAGCGCATGCACGAAGTGCAGCAGCATGCGCGAGTAGTTGCTCATCGAGCCCGAGATGTCGGCCAACACCACCAGCGGCGCGGCACGTTCGCGCGGCGCGGTCTGACGCAGTTGCCACAGCTCGCCGCCCTGGCGGGCCATGGCCGCCAGACTGGCGCGCCAATCGGGCCGGCCGTGCGCGGCGGGCTGGCGGCGGCGTGTGCGCAGGCGCTCGAAGAAAGGGTTCAGGCGCTGCAGCAGCCGCTTGGCCTGGGCCCATTCCTCGGCCGTCATGGTGTCGAAATCCTTGGCGCGCAGCACCTCGCGGGAGCTGTTGCTCAGCGTGGCCTGCACGTCCATCTTTTCGCGCGGCGGTTGCGGCGCTGGCAGCTCGGGCATGTTGGGAAACAGCGCGCCGGCCAGGCGGCGGTTCTCGGGTGGCGCGTCGGCGGCCTTCTCGTGCGTCTTCACCTTGGGCAGCAGCAGGGCACGCATGCGGCCTTCCAGGTCGGGGTCTTTCCAGAAGATGTAGAAGGCCTGGTTGAACAGCTCGCGGTGCTCGGCACGGTCGATGAAGCAAGCCGCCAGCGTGGTGTGGAAATCGCGCCGGCTCTCCAGCCCCGCGTGGCGCAGCGCGGTGAGGGCCAGCTGCACGCGGTCGGTGCCCACCGGCAGGCCGGCACAGCGCAGCACGCGCGCAAAGTGCAGCACGTTTTCGGCCAGGTGGCCGGGGAGTGAATCAACGTGGGGCGCGAGCAGCATGGCGGGGTCTGCCGTCATTTCCGCGCAGGCGGGAATCCAGTTTTGGAGTGGCTCGACCATGGATTCCCGCCTGCGCGGGAATGACAAGTTCAGGCGCCATAGCCCATGCCGCGCATGGCGTCACGCACTTCGTTGAGCAGGCGCGCCGCTTCCGAGCCCTGCACCTTGGCGATGTCGTCCTGGTACTTCAGCAACACGCCCAGGGTGCTGCTGATCACCTCGGGGTCGAGGACCATCGCGTCCAACGCCAGCAGCGCGCGGGTCCACTCGATGGTCTCGGCCACGCCGGGCAGCTTGTACAAATCGATCTGGCGCAAGCGCTGGATGAAGGCCACGATCTCGCAGGAGAGCTCACGCGGTGCGCCCGGCACGCGGTGGGCCAGGATGGCCAGTTCGCGCTGCAGGTCCGGGAAATCCACCCAGTGGTAGAGGCAGCGGCGCTTCACCGCATCGTGGATCTCGCGCGTGCGGTTGCTGGTCAGCACCACGATGGGCGGCTCGTTCGCCTTCACCGTGCCGAGTTCGGGGATGGTGATCTGGAAGTCGCTCAGCACTTCGAGCAGGAAGGCCTCGAAGGGCTCGTCGGCGCGGTCCAGCTCGTCGATCAGCAGCACCGGGGCTACGGATTGCGCCGGGTCGATGGCCTGCAGCAGCGCGCGCTTGATGAGGAAGCGATCGCTGAACAGGTTGGCGGCCAGGGCGTCGCGCTGCGCGCCCGCCGATTCGTTCAGGCGGATTTCCATCATCTGCCGCGCGTAGTTCCACTCGTAGGCGGCACCGGCCAGGTCCAGGCCCTCGAAGCATTGCAGCCGTATCAGCGGCCGGCCCAGCATCGTGGCCAGCGTGCGCGCGATCTCGGTCTTGCCGGTGCCGGGCTCGCCTTCGAGGAAGAGCGGGCGCTGCAGCTTGAGCGCCAGGAACACGCTGGTGGCCAGCTCGCGGCTGGGCACATAGCTCAGCGCCACCAGGCGCTGGGCGGTGTCGGCTATGCTGGTGGGGAGCGTGGTGGTCACAGTGACAGGCCCGAAGAAAAGCGCCGCAACAAGTGCGGCGCCGGGGAACGCGTGATGACAGCGTCTGGAATCAACTGGCCGCCACTGCGCGCGCGGCCAGCACCGGGATCAGCGCGGCGCGGTATTCGGCCGAGCCATGCAGATCGGTGTTCAGGCCATCGGCGCTCACCTTCAGGCCAGCCACCGCGGCGGCCGACCAGTTGGCGGCCAAGGCCTGCTCCAGCGACGTGGCGCGGAACACGCCGGCCCCTGCGCCGGTGACGGCCACGCGGGTGCCCGCCGGGCCCTTGGCCACGAACACGCCGACGATGGAAAAGCGCGAAGCCGGTTGCTTGAACTTCTGCCACGCCGCCTTGTCGGGGATGGGGAAGCTCACCGACGTGATCACCTCGCCCTCGGCCAGCGCGGTTTCGTACAGGCCCTTGAAGCAATCGTCGGCCTTGATGCTGCGGCGGTCGGTGGTGATGGTGGCACCCAGCGCCAGCACGGCGGCCGGGTAGCAGGCGGCGGGGTCGTTGTTGGCCAGGCTGCCACCGAGGGTGCCGCGGTTGCGCACCTGCCGGTCGCCGATGTTGTCGGCCAGATGGGCCAGCGCCGGGATGGCCTTCTTCACGTCGGCCGAGGCGGCCACGGTGGCGTGCGTGGTCATGGCGCCGATGGTGACCGCACCGTTGGCCACCGTGATGCCCTTGAGTGCGGCGATGCCGCCCAGGTCCACGAGCGCCGACGGAGCGGCCAGGCCCATCTTCATCGAGCCCAGCAGGGATTGGCCGCCGGCCACGATCTTGGCGTCAGCCGCTGCTGCGGCCTTGGCCGCGTCGGCCACGGAGGCGGGGGTTTGGTAGGCGAATGCTTGCATGGTGTGTTCCTTCCGCTCTCGCGCTCAGGCCTGGTTCTGGATGGCTTGCCACACGGCGAACGGCGTGGCGGGCATGGGCACGTCCTTCATGCCCAGCGCGTTGCAGATGGCGTTGATGACGGCGGGCGGCGAGCCGATGGCGCCGGCCTCGCCGCAGCCCTTCACGCCCAGCGGGTTGTGGGTGCAGGGCGTGCCCTTGGCGGTTTCCACGGTGAAGTGGCAGAAGTCGTCGGCGCGCGGCATGGTGTAGTCCATGTAGCTGCCGGTGAGCAGCTGACCGCTGTCCTCGTCGTACACCGCGTGCTCCATCAGCGCCTGGCCAATGCCCTGCGCCAGACCGCCGTGCACCTGGCCTTCGACGATCATGGGGTTCACCACGTTGCCGAAGTCGTCGACTGCGGTGAAGCGGTCGAGCTTGACCACGCCCGTGGCCGGGTCCACCTCCACCTCGCAGATGTAGGTGCCGGCGGGGTAGGTGAAGTTGCTGGGGTCGTAGAAGGCGTTCTCGTTCAGGCCGGGTTCCAGCTTGTCGTGCGGGAAGTTGTGCGGCACGTAGGCGGTGAGCGCCACGGCGGCAAAGGGCACGTTCTTGTCGGTGCCGGCCACCTTGAACACACCGCCTTCGAACTCCACGTCGGTGTCGGCCGCTTCCATCAGGTGAGCGGCAATCTTCTTGCCCTTGGCGATCACCTTGTCCAGCGCCTTCACCATGGCCGTGCCACCGACAGCCAGCGAGCGCGAGCCGTAGGTGCCCATGCCGAACAGCACCTTGCTGGTGTCGCCATGCTCGATGACGATGTCGTCCAGCGGGATGCCCAACTTGTCGGCCACCACCTGGGCGAAGGTGGTTTCATGACCCTGGCCGTGGCTGTGCGAGCCGGTGAAGATGGTGACCTTGCCAGTGGGGTGCACGCGCACCTCGCCGGCCTCGAACAGGCCGGCCCGGGCGCCCAGCGCACCCGCCACGCTGGAGGGCGCAATGCCGCAGGCCTCGATGTAGGCCGAGTAGCCGATGCCGCGCTTCAAGCCCTTGGCCGCACTGGCGGCCTTGCGGGCGTCGAAGCCGGCCACGTCGCCCAGCTCGATGGCGCGGGCCATGGTGGCTTCGTAGTCGCCGGTGTCGTAGGTCAGGCCCACGGGCGTGGCGTAGGGGAACTCGGTGACGAAGTTGCGGCGGCGGATCTCGGCCGGCGCGATGCCCATCTCGTGCGCCGCCGTTTCCACGATGCGCTCGAGCAGGTAGGTGGCCTCGGGCCGGCCGGCGCCGCGGTAGGCGTCCACCGGGCTGGTGTTGGTGAACACCGCCGTGACCTCGCAGTAGATCTTGGGCGTCCTGTACTGGCCGGCCAGCAGCGTGGCATGCAGGATGGTGGGCACCGACGAGGCGAAGGTGCTGAGGTAGGCGCCCATGTTGGCCGTGGTCTTGGCGCGCAGCGCCAGGAAATGGCCGTCCTTGTCGAGCGCCAGCTCGGCCAGGGTGTCGTGGTCGCGGCCGTGTGCGTCAGAAAGGAAGGCTTCGCCGCGGTCGGCCGTCCACTTGATGGGGCGGTTCAGCAGCTTGCTGGCGAACACCAGCGCGGTTTCCTCGCCGTACAGGAAGATCTTGGAGCCGAAGCCGCCACCCACGTCGGGCGCCACCACGCGCATCTTGTGTTCGGGGATGCCCAGCACGAAGGCGCACATCAGCAGCCGCTCGACGTGCGGGTTCTGGTTGCTCACGTACAGCGTGTAGTTGTCGTCGGCGCGGCTGTAGCTGGCGTTGGCGCAGCGCGGCTCCATGGCGTTGGGGGCCAGCCGGTTGTTCCTGAACTTCAGCGTGGTGACATGGGCGGCGGTCTTGAACGCCGCATCGGTGCCGTCCTTGTCGCCAATGCCCCAGTGGTAGCAGACATTGCCCGGGGCTTCGTCGTGCACGTTCGAAGCGATCGAAGCGGCCTTGCCGGTGCCGATGACCGGCGTGAGCTCGTCGTAGTCGACCTCGATCAGCTCGGCCGCGGCCTTGGCCTGGTCGTAGGTCTCGGCCACCACCAGGGCCACGCGGTCACCCACATAGCGCACCTTGCCATCGGCCAGCACCGGGTGCTTGGGCTCCTTCATGGGCGAGCCGTCCAGGCTGTTGATCAGCCAGCCGCAGGGCAGGCCACCCACGGCCTTGAAGTGGTCGCCGGTGAGGATGCCCACCACACCTGGTGCTCCCGCAGCAGCCGAGGTGTTCAGGCTCTTGATGCGGGCGTGCGCGTAGGGCGAGCGCAGGAAATAGCCGTGGGTCTGGCCGGGCAGGGTGATGTCGTCGGTGTACTGGCCCTTGCCGGTGAGGAAGCGCTTGTCTTCGCGGCGGACGACCGACTGGCCGATGAATCCTTGACGTGCGTTCATGGGTGCGCTCCTGTGCTCAGGCGGATTGGGCGGCGGCAGAGCGCACGGCCTTGACGATGTTCTGGTAGCCGGTGCAGCGGCAGATGTTGCCCTCCAGGCCGGCGCGCACCTCTTCGTCGGTGCTGCAGGGCTGGTGCTTCACCAGGTCGATGGCGCTCATCACCATGCCTGGGGTGCAGAAGCCGCACTGCAGGCCGTGGCACTGGTTGAATGCCTCTTGCATGGGGTGCAGAGTGCCGTCCTTTTGCGCCAGGCCCTCGATGGTGGTCACCTCGGCCCCGGCGGCCTGCACCGCGAGCAAGTTGCAGCTCTTCACAGCCCGGCCGTTGAGGTGCACGGTGCAGGCGCCGCACTGGGCGGTGTCGCAGCCCACGTGGGTGCCGGTGAGTTGCAGCGTGTCGCGGATGAACTGCACAAGCAGCGTCTGCGGCGCTACGTCGCGGGTCACGGCCTGGCCGTTGACCGTCATGGTGATCGTGGTCATTCGTTTGTCTCCGTCGGGCGTTTTTGGAACGGCTCGTTGCTGGCGCCGGTGAAGGCTTGGCCGAGTGGTGCATCCTAGGGACGGCAGGCCCCGCTGGCTCGCCCTGCAAACGCTTATGACGCAGCGTGCATAGGTTTAGAAACGGCCTGGGTTTCCACGGGGCTGGCCGGGCAGGCCCGGCTTGTGTGATGCTCTGGCCCTCTCATCGCGCGCTTCACCCTCATCAGTTCATGGACAACGTCGACCTGCAAATCCTTCGGCAAGTGGTGGCCTGGCGCCAGGCCGGTCACGCCGCTGTGCTGGGCACCATCACCCGCACCTGGGGCTCGGCCCCGCGCCCCGTGGGGGCCGTTGTGGCGGTGCGCGACGATGGCCAGATCGCAGGATCGGTGTCGGGCGGCTGCATCGAGGACGACCTCATCGCCCGCATGCGCGAGAAGGCGCTGACCGCCGATGCCCCTCATTTTGTGCGTTATGGCATGAGCGGCGACGAGGCCGCGCGCTTCGGCCTGCCCTGCGGCGGCACGCTGGAGCTGGTGCTGGAGCCCCTGGCCGAGCACAGCCAAGTAGAGGAACTGGTGGCGCGTCTGGCGCGCGGCGAGCGCGTGCGGCGCGAGCTGCAGATGGTCAGCGGTGTGGTCACGCTCAGCGCGGCCAGCGGGCCCGACGTGGTGACGCTGGACGACGCGCGCCTGGTCTCCACGCACGGCCCGCACTGGCGCTTGATGATCATCGGCGCCGGCCAGATGTCGCAGTACCTGGCGCAGATGGCGCTGGCGCTGGACTACCAGGTGCAGGTCTGCGACCCGCGCGACGAATACATGCCCGAGCTGCCCGGCGTGCAACGCAGCCGCGACATGCCCGACGACGCCGTGCAGGACATGCAGCCCGACGCGCACACCGCCGTCATCGCGCTCACGCACGACCCCAAGCTGGACGATTTGGCGCTGATGGAGGCCTTGCGTTCGAGCGCGTTCTATGTGGGTGCCATCGGCTCACGCGCCAACCAGGCCAAGCGCAAGCAGCGGCTCGCAGAGCACTTCGGCCTCAGCGAGGCCGAGCTCGGCAGGCTGCATGGCCCCGTGGGCATCAAGAACGGCGCGCGCACGCCGCCCGAGATCGCGGTGTCCATCCTGGCCGAACTCACGGCCGCGCGCTACGGCTACCGCATCCCCGAGCCGTTGCGCCTGGCGGAAGCCGGGCCCGCGGTGCAGGCCGGGTGTGTGGCCTGAGCAGCATACTGCGGGGTGCTCAGGCCGCTGCGTGACCGGAAACCCTGTCTGCCTCGATGCCTTCCGCAAGAAGGCCACTTCTTGGTGGACCATTTTTTCTATATGGTTGCTGCCAACCAATTACGCGCATAACTCAGTTGCATGCATACCGGCGCGTTGAAAAGCCGCTGGTTGAAGTTGCAGAGGCCGCGCAAACACGGAAAAGCTGCTCGTCGTGCCGTGGTGGGAACCCTTTTGGCTGACGTCAGTGTGGCTTGCCGGTCAACCCGGTTCAGCGTTCCGCGTTGTGTGGTCTCTGCAGCAGACTTGCTGCGTTCGCGGAGACCTCCATGAACCTGAAGCGATTGGCCGTGCGTTCTGTCGTGTTGATGTCACTGGCGGCCACGCTGGGCGGTTGCTGTTTCGTCCCCTTTGAGCGTGGCCGCCATGGCGGCTATCGCAGCTACTCGGAAAGCGGCCCCAACCACCAGGAGATGGCACGTGGCCGCCACTGAGTGCCCACGGCGCCACATGCCGCCAGCCCCAGGGCGGCCCTGAGTCGTCAGCCGTAGGTGTACACGCCGCGGCCGGTCTTGCGGCCCAGCCAGCCTGCCGCCACCATTTCTTTCAGAAGAGGGCAAGGGCGGTACTTGGAATCGTTGAACTCGTCCATGTAGACGTTCATCACCGCCAGGCACACATCCAGGCCGATCATGTCGGCCAGGGCCAGCGGGCCGATGGGCTGGTTGCAACCCAGCTTCATGCCGGCGTCGATGTCCTCGGCGCTGGCCGTGCCTTCCGCGAGCACAAAGAAGGCTTCGTTGATCATCGGCACCAGGATGCGGTTAACCACGAAGCCCGGCGCGTTCTTCACCGTGATGGGACTCTTGCCCAGGCGCTCCGACAAGGCCTTGACGGCATGGTGCGTAGCATCGCTGGTCTGCAGGCCACGAATGATCTCCACCAGCGCCATCATGGGCACCGGGTTGAAGAAGTGCATGCCGATGAACCGGTCTGCCCGCTGCGTGGCGGCGGCCAGCTTGGTGATGGAAATCGACGAGGTGTTGGTGGCCACGATGGTGCTGGCCGGCAGCATGCTGTCGAGCTGCTGCAGGATCTTGATCTTCAGTGCCTCGTTCTCGGTGGCGGCTTCGATCACCAGAGGCGCCACCTTCAGGTCGGCATAGTCCACCGAACCCTTGATGCGCACCATCGCGGCGGCCTTGTCGGCGGCTGTGATCTTTTCCTTCTTGATCAGGCGATCCAGACTGGCCGACACGGTCTGAACGCCACGCTGGACCGCCGCCTCGTTGATATCGACCATCACCACGTTGATACCCACCACGGCACAGGCTTGCGCGATGCCGTTGCCCATGGTGCCGGCGCCGATGACGCCCACGGTTTGTATGCTCATGAAAACTCCTGTTGAAGGGGATCGGGCTTTGAAAGCGAGTCTACCCACCCCGTGAGCGCGGTTTTCTGACAACGGGCCCTGGCTGAATGCTGGCGGTGCATTTGGAAAGAGCCCAAGTTTCGGTTTAGAATCATCGTCTTTGCTAGCAAACCGCGTGTCGATCCGGCTGAACTTGAATTTTTCAGTCAGTGACCGAAAAGCTTCCGGAAGCTGACGGCCCAGGACACCGAGCGCATTCAAATCCCGAAGGATTCTTCGATAAATGACCACTATCCGTGTCAAGGAAAACGAGCCGTTTGACGTCGCCCTGCGTCGCTTCAAGCGCACCATTGAAAAGCTGGGTCTGCTGACCGAACTGCGCGCTCGCGAGTTTTACGAGAAGCCCACCTCTGAGCGCAAGCGCAAGAAGGCCGCCGCCGTCAAGCGCCACTACAAGCGCGTGCGCAGCATGCAGTTGCCGAAGAAGCTGTACTGATCCGATTTCAGTACCAGCTCCGGCCACGAACAAAGCCCACGCGGGACGCCGCCTGGGCTTTTTTCATGTCCGGCTTCTCATTCCTGGCGGTGCAGTTGGTTTCGCAGCCCTGCCGCAGCCGCATGCAGGGCGGCCACGAAGGCGGCCCGCAAGGGGTGCGGTGAGCGCCACTCCGGCAGCACCAGCGCCACCTGAAACTTGATGGCCACGGAAAACGGCCGTATCTCCAGGCCAGTGGCCGCCAGTTCCAGCGCCGTGAGCGGGTTGACGATGGCCGCGCCCAGGCCCTGGCGCACAAGTGCGCATACCGACACTGCGCTGGGGGACTCCAGTTGCAGCCTGCGCTGCACGCCCGCCTGGGCAAACACAGCGTCGATCTGCTGCCGATAGGGGTCGCCAGGCGCCAGGCTCACAAAGGCCTGGCCCTCAAAATCGGCTGGCGCCAGCACCGCCTTGCTGGCCAGCGCATGGCCCGGCGGCAGCACACACACCTCGTCGGCCACCAGCAGGGTTTGCAGGGTCGTGGCCACCGGGGCGTCCAAGCGCTCGGTGAGACCCAGGTCGAAACGCTGCTCGCTCAACAGGGCTTCCAACCCGGGCGGCTCTTGCGGCGTGATGGCCACGGCAGCCTCGGGCTGCTGCTGGGCAAAGCGTCGGATGGCGTCGGGCAGCAGCGCATGGGCCAGCGCCGGCAGGCAGGCAACTTGCAGCTTGCCCTGCGCAAACTGGCGCAGGCCGGCGGCTGTGGCGGCAATGCGGTCCAGCCCCACGTAGGAAAGCTCCACCTCCTCCAGCAAGGCCAGGGCCCGCACCGTGGGACGCAGCCGCCCTTTCACGCGGTCGAACAAATCGAAGCCGAGCACCTGTTCTAGCCGGGCCAGTTCGCGGCTGACAGTGGGCTGCGAGGTGTGCAGCAGTTCGGCCGCCCGGGTAACGTGGCTGGTGTTCATTACTGTGCGGAACACCTCGATCTGGCGGTGGCTGAGCCTCATATCAACAGTGAATCGCGTTGCAGCATAAAAGCATTTTCCAATATGGCCAGAAAACTGCAAGATGCCGCCCATGAACCCCTTCACCGACACCACTCTGCGCGCCCTGGCCCACGAGCACGGCACCCCGCTATGGATTTATGACGCCACCACAGTCCGCCAGCGCATTGCTGACCTGAAGGTCTTTGACAGCGTGCGGTACGCCCAGAAGGCTAACTCCAACACCCATTTGCTGCGATTGATGCGCGAACAAGGCGTGGTGGTGGACGCCGTCTCGCGCGGCGAGATCCTGCGCGCGCTGGCCGCAGGCTACACGGCCGCCCAGGCGCCTTGCGGAGCCTCGGGCATCGTCTTCACGGCCGACCTGTTCGACGCCGCCACGCTGGACTGCGTGGTGCAGCACCAAGTGCCGGTGAATGCCGGCTCCGCCGACATGCTGCACCAGTTGGGCCAGCGCTCGCCAGGCCACCGCGTGTGGCTGCGCATCAACCCCGGCTTCGGCCACGGCCACAGCAACAAGACCAACACCGGCGGCGAGCACAGCAAGCACGGCATCTGGCATGCCGACCTGCCCGCCGCGCTGGCGGCCGTCGCCCAGCACGGGTTGAATCTGGTGGGTCTGCACATGCACATCGGCTCGGGCGTGGACTACGGCCACCTGGAGCAGGTGTGCTCAGCCATGGTGGATCTGGTCAAGCGCGCGGACGTCGATCTGCAGGCCATCTCGGCGGGTGGCGGCCTGTCCATCCCCTATCGCGAGGGTGACAGCCCCATCGACACGGCCCACTACTTCAGCCTGTGGGATGCAGCACGACGCGAGATCGCAGCCCACCTGGGCCATGCCGTGCACCTGGAGATTGAGCCCGGCCGCTACCTGGTGGCCGAGGCGGGCGTGCTGCTGACCGAAGTGCGCGCCACCAAGCAGATGGGTGGCAACCGCTTCACGCTGGTGGACGCGGGCTTTTCCGACCTGATGCGCCCCTCGATGTATGGCGCCTTCCACGCCATGAGCCTGCTGCCCGCCGATGACAGACCCCGTCTTGTGCAGGCCACCGTGGTGGCCGGCCCGCTGTGCGAATCGGGCGACGTGTTCACCCAGGCTGAAGGTGGCGTGGTGCTGACACGCGAGTTGCCCGAGGCGAAGGTGGGTGATCTGCTGGTGCTGCACGATGCCGGGGCCTATGGCGCCGCCATGTCCAGCAACTACAACAGCCGGCCACTGATCGCCGAGGTGCTGGTAGACGGTGCAATGCACCGCCTGATCCGCCGCCGCCAGACGGTGGACGAGTTGCTGGCCTTGGAAGCGGTGTGAGGCAGCAGGTTCGAGACAGCAGGGGTTTGCGCATCCGCGACAATCACCCCAACCGCATTGGGCCAGCCCCCGAAGGAAACACCGTGAGCCTGAAAGATCGCATCACCGAAGACATGAAGGCCGCCATGCGCGCCAAGGACGCCGAGCGCCTGTCGGCCATTCGCATGCTGCTGGCGGCCTGCAAGCAGAAGGAAGTGGACGAGCGCGTGGTACTGGACGACGCCATGGTGATCGGCTTGGTGGACAAGCTGATCAAGCAGCGCAAGGACTCCATCGCGGCCTACACCCAGGCCAACCGCCCAGACCTGGCCGACAAGGAAGCCGCTGAAGTGACCGTGCTCTCGGCCTACCTGCCGCAGCGCCTGAGTGCCGACGAGATCGCTGCTGCCGTGGCCGCCATCGTGGCGAGCACCGGCGCCGCCGGCCCTGGCGACATGGGCAAGGTCATGGGCGCCGTCAAGGCCCAGTTGGCCGGCAAGGCCGACATGGGCCTGGTCTCGGCCGCCGTGAAGAACGCATTGAATTCCAAGTGATCCAGGAACCCCTGAACATGCACACCCATTTGTCCCTGAACGCCGTGGCCTCCGACGTGTGCGTGGCGCCGCAACTGAGCCCTGTCGACATGGCTGAACTGGCCCGCCTGGGCTTCAAGAGCGTGGTGAACAACCGGCCCGATTTCGAAGGTGGCGCCGATCAGCCCACCAGCGCCAGCATCGAAGCCGCTGCTTTGGCCGCTGGCCTGGTTTACCGCTTCCTGCCAGTGAACGGCATGTACCAGTCGCCCGAAGAGATCGCCGCCTTCGGCCAGTTGATGGCCGAATTGCCCCACCCCGTGCTGTGCTTCTGCCGCTCGGGCGCCCGCTCGGGCAAGCTGTTCATGGCATCCCAGGCTTGAGAGATGGACATCTTCGACTATGACAACGTGCTGCTCTTGCCCCGCAAGTGCCGTGTGGACAGCCGCGCCGAGTGCGACACGAGTGTGGAGTTTGGTGGCCGCCGCTTCAAACTGCCGGCCGTGCCGGCCAACATGAAAACGGTGGTGGACGAAAAGATCACCGAGTGGATGGCCGCCAACGGCTATTTCTACGTGATGCACCGCTTCGACCTGGACAACGTGGCCTATGCACAGCGCATGCGCGACAAGGGTTTGTTCGTGTCCATCAGCTCCGGCGTGAAGCAAGCAGATCGTGACGTGGTGGACCGCCTGGCGGCCGATGGCGTGGGTGCCGACTACATCACCATCGACATCGCCCACGGCCACGCCGACAGCGTGCGGCTGATGATCGACTACATCAAGCAGCGCCTGCCCAAGAGCTTCATCATCGCGGGCAATGTCGCCACTCCCGAGGCGGTGATCGACCTGGAAAACTGGGGCGCCGATGCCACCAAGGTGGGCATAGGCCCGGGCAAGGTCTGCATCACGCGGCTCAAGACTGGCTTTGGCACCGGTGGCTGGCAGCTCAGCGCGCTGAAGTGGTGTGCCCGCGTGGCCACCAAGCCCATCATTGCCGACGGCGGCATACGCCACCACGGCGACATCGCCAAGAGCGTGCGCTTTGGTGCCGCCATGGTGATGGTGGGTTCGCTGTTCGCCGGCCACGAAGAATCGCCCGGCGCCACCGTGGAGGTGGATGGCAAGCTCTACAAGGAGTACTACGGTTCGGCCAGCGACTTCAACAAGGGCGAGTACAAGCACGTGGAGGGCAAGCGCATCCTCGAACCGGTGAAAGGCAGGTTGCCCGATACCCTGCGCGAAATGCAGGAGGACCTGCAAAGCTCCATTTCATACGCCGGCGGCCGGGTGTTGAACGACCTCAGGCGAGTGAACTACGTGATCTTGGGCGGAGAGAACGCGGGCGAGCATCTGCTGATGTGAGCCCACGGTTGGCGGCACGCCGCCAACCTGCCTCGCTCAGCGCAGCACCATGCCGCCTCGGTCACCCGGCTCCACCACGCGCGGGCGCTGGATGGCAGGCCTCCAGGCTTGGGGCTTGGCGCGCGACGACAACACCGGGCACGAGCCCGTATCGGCATGGGCCAGCGCCGTGGCCAGCAACGGCTCGCCGCTGTTGCCCAGCGGCCATGCGGTGTCGTCGGCCACGGCGCAGGTGGCATTGAAGCCGTCGAAGTAGCGGCCTTCGTTGTTGGTATTCACCGACTCGAAGTTCACCACGCTGTAGGTGTTGCCACAGCCGTCGTCCTGCGGCAGGAAACCCACCGGCTTGCCACAGGTGGTGTCGCCCACGGTCACCACGGTCACGAAGGGCCGCAAGCCGTTGATCAGTTGCTCGCTGGCCGAGCAGGTGCGCTGCCCGGTGAGCACGTACACGCGCGACAGGCCCAGCGCGCTGTTGAAGTAGTTGTTGAACCTGAAGGTCTGGTTGTTGCCGGCCTTGCGGTCGTTGTAGAGCAAGTTGGCGTAGGTCTGGCCAGCGGCCGCGCTGTTGGGATATGACGCGATGGAAGCGGCTGCCGACACCAGGCCACCGCCGTTGTAACGCAAGTCAATCACCACGTCCTGCACGCCTTGCTGCTTGAAGCTGGCGAAGGCGTTGTCCACGGGTGTCAGGGCCTGGTTCACCATGTCCTTCACCGAAAGGTAGCCCACCTTGCGGCCGCCGGCGGTGGTCAGCACCTTGGCATTGGTCACAGGCTCCAATGCGTAGACAGCAGAGGTCAAACTGACGGGTTGGGTGAACCCCGCCACTCCCAAGCTCAGCAACTGCCCCTCGGCCGTCGGGCTCAGCGCGCTGAAATCATTGGCCGCGATGACGCTGGCGGCCGTGGCGCCATTGATGGTGAGGATCTGGTCGCCCCGCAGCAACCCCGCCACTGCGGCCGGCGAGCCCGGCTCGATGTAGCGGATGTACAGCGGCAACTCCGGGTGGCCCACCACCTCCAAGCCAGCCACCATCGCGCCGTAGCCCAGGGTCTTGCCATCGCCGTAGAAGCGGTTGAAGGATGCGGTGCTGCTGACGTAGCTCCAGCGGTCGGCCGGGAAAGGCGCGACGTTGCCGGTGTACTTGAGTGCCTGAAAGTAGCTGTCTACGGTGCTGTAACCCGCAGGTGAAGGATTGGGATGGCTGGCGTACCAGAAGTACCAGTCATTCATGTAGCCGCGCAACCATGTTTGCTGGTCCGCCACCGAGCAACTGAGCGGGGGTGGGGGCAAGTCAGAGCCACCGCCACCGCAGGCAGTAAGCAGGCCGGCCGCCAGGGCAGCCACCAGCGCCGTGCGGCGCGAACCCGATGCCAATCCCGATGTCGTCATGTCGATCTCCAAGATGTGTTCTGGCTGTCAGCGCCAAGCAAAGGCCCGGCAGGCCCGCCCCCCTACAATCTGAGCAACTCCCCAGGCCAGCCCGACGTTGACACGCCTTTGTGTCGAAATTGTTGCACGGTACCCTGTGGTCGCCGGCCCTGTGCCGCCCTGTTTCCCTGCCCCCAAGCGCCCCGCCATGACCGAACTCGCCAAGTCGTTTGAACCCGCCGCCATCGAAGCCCGCTGGGCACCGCTGTGGGAACAGTCTGGCGTCTATCAGCCCACGCTGGACGCCACCAAGCCCTCGTTTTGTATCCAGTTGCCGCCGCCCAACGTCACCGGCACGCTGCACATGGGCCATGCCTTCAACCAGACCATCATGGACTCGCTGACGCGCTACCACCGCATGCGGGGCTACAACACGCTGTGGGTGCCGGGCACCGACCACGCCGGCATCGCCACCCAGATCGTGGTGGAGCGCCAGTTGCAAGAGCAAAAACTCAGCCGCCACGACCTGGGCCGCAAGAACTTCGTCGCCAAAGTCTGGGAATGGAAGCAGCAATCGGGCGCCACCATCACCCAGCAGATGCGCCGCATGGGCGACAGCGTGAGCTGGCAGCACGAGTACTTCACGATGGACGAAAAGCTCTCGAACGTCGTCACCGAAACCTTCGTGCGCCTGTTCGACGAAGGCCTGATCTACCGCGGCAAGCGGCTGGTGAGCTGGGACCCGGTGCTGAAATCCGCCGTGTCCGACCTGGAGGTGGAGAGCGAAGAGGAAGACGGCTCGCTCTGGCACATCCGCTACCCGGTGGAAGGTTCCGACGAATCGCTGGTGGTGGCCACCACCCGGCCCGAGACCATGCTGGGCGACACCGCCGTGATGGTGCACCCCGAGGATGAGCGCTACACGCATCTCATTGGCAAACAAGTGAAGCTGCCCATCACCGGCCGACTGGTGCCGGTGATCGCCGACGAGTACGTGGACAAGGCCTTCGGCACCGGCGTGGTCAAGGTGACCCCGGCGCACGACCAGAACGACTACCAGGTGGGCCTGCGGCACAAGCTCCCCATGCTCACCATCTTCGACCTGGAAGCCCGGGTGAGCGCCCATGAGGCCACCGACATTCCGGCCGAGTACGTGGGCCTGGACCGATTCGCTGCCCGCAAGCAGTTGGTGGCCCGCTTTGAGGCCGAAGGCCTGCTGGTGGAGGTGAAGAAGCACAAGCTGATGGTGCCGCGCTGCGCCCGCACCGGCCAGGTGATCGAACCCATGCTCACCGACCAGTGGTTCGTCGCCATGAGCAAGGCCGGCGCGAATGGCAAGAGCATCGCACAAGAGGCCATCGAGGCCGTGGAATCGGGCGACGTGAAGTTCGTGCCCGAGAACTGGGTCAACACCTACAACCAGTGGATGAAGAACATCCAGGACTGGTGCATCTCGCGCCAGCTGTGGTGGGGCCATCAGATCCCGGCCTGGTACGGCGAGGCCGGCGAACTCTTCGTAGCCCGCAGCGAGACCGAGGCCCGCGCCAAGGCCACGGCCGCCGGCTACAGCGGCGCCCTCACCCGCGACGAGGACGTGCTCGACACCTGGTATTCATCGGCCCTGGTGCCCTTCAGCACGCTGGGCTGGCCAGCCCAGACGATAGAACAGGATCTCTTCCTGCCCAGCAGCGTGCTGGTCACCGGCTACGACATCATCTTCTTCTGGGTCGCCCGGATGATCATGATGACCAAGCACTTCACCGGTGGCGTGCCGTTCAAGCATGTGTACATCCACGGCCTGGTGCTGGACGCCCATGGCAAGAAGATGAGCAAGTCTGAGGGCAACGTGCTCGACCCGGTGGATTTGATAGCCGGAATCGCCCTGCCCGAGTTGCTGGACAAGCGGGCTACAGGCCTGCGCAAGCCCGAGACCGCACCCAAGGTGCGCAAGGCCACAGAGAAAGAGTTTCCCGACGGCATTCCAGGCTACGGCGCCGACGCGCTGCGCTTCACCTTTGCGGCCATGGCCACCCTGGGCCGCTCGGTCAACTTCGACAGCAAGCGCTGCGAGGGCTACCGCAACTTCTGCAACAAACTTTGGAACGCCACCAAGTTCACGCTGATGAACTGCGAAGGCCAGGATTGCGGCCTGAAGGAGCACACCAAGGCAGACTGTGCCGTGGGTGGCTCGGCCCACGGCTACATGGATTTCAGCCCTGCCGACCGCTGGATCAGCAGCGAGCTGCAGCGCGTGGAAGCCGCCGTGGCCCAGGGCTTTGCCGAGTACCGGCTCGACAACGTGGCCAACACCATCTACCAGTTCGTCTGGGACGAGTTCTGCGACTGGTACCTGGAAATCGCCAAGGTGCAGATCCAGGGTGGCAACGAAGCCCAGCAGCGCGCCACACGCCGCACCCTGATACGCACGCTGGAGACCGTGCTGCGCTTGCTGCACCCGGTGGCGCCCTTCATTACCGCCGAGCTGTGGGACGCCGTGGCGCTGGTGGCTGGCCGCAAGGGCGCTGACACCATCGCCAGCGCGCCCTACCCGCAGGCGCAACCCGAACGCATCGACCCCGTGGCCGACGCTTGGGTGGCCAAGCTCAAGGACTTCGTGGGTGCCTGCCGCACGCTGCGCGGCGAGATGGGCCTTTCGCCGGCGGAGCGCGTGCCGCTGATCGCCCTGGGTGACGATGCATTCATCTCCCAGGCCGCACCGCTGATCAAAGCCTTGAGCAAGCTCAGCGAGGTCACGCTGCTGCGCGGCGAGACTGAGTTCACCGCCGCCACACAAATGGCGCCGGTGCTGGTGCAGGGCGAGGCCCGGCTCGCGTTGAAGGTGGAGATCGACGTGGCCGCCGAGCGCGAACGCCTGGGCAAGGAAATCAAACGCATCGAGGGCGAAGTGGTGAAGGCCGAAGCCAAGCTGGGCAACGAGAGCTTCGTGGCGCGTGCACCCGAGACCGTGGTGGCGCAAGAGCGCCAGCGCTTGGCCGATTTCGGCCGCACCCTGGTAAGCCTGCGCGACCAACTCGGCAAGCTGCCTGCGGCCTGAGTCAAAGCATCCAAGAACAAGGACATGTCATGAAGGTCAACAAAGCCGTCTTCCCCGTCGCCGGCCTGGGCACCCGCTTTCTGCCGGCCACCAAGGCCCAGCCGAAAGAGATGCTGCCCGTGGTGGACAAGCCGCTGATCCAGTACGCGGTGGAAGAGGCCTACTCGGCCGGAATACGGCAGATGATCTTCGTGAACGGCCGCAACAAGCGCGCCATCCCCGACCATTTCGACACCGCCTACGAGCTGGAGCACGAGCTGGAAGTGGCCGGCAAGCAGGATTTGCTGGATCTGGTGCACTCCATCAAGCCCGACGACATGGAGTGCATCTACATCCGCCAGTCCCGCGCCCTGGGCCTGGGCCATGCGGTGCTGTGCGCGCAGTCGGTGATTGTGAACGAGCCCTTCGCCGTGCTGCTGGCCGACGACCTGATGGTGGGCCAGCCGTCCATCATGAAGCAAATGGTGGAGCAGTTCGAAGAGTGGCAGGCCTCTATCCTGGCGGTGCAAGAAGTGCCGGCCGAGCACACCCGGCGCTACGGCATCGTGGCCGGCACGGCCATCAACGACCGCATCATGGACCTGACCCACATTGTCGAGAAGCCTGCGCCCGAAGTGGCTCCCTCTCGACTAGGCGTGGCCGGCCGCTACATCCTCACGCCGGGCGTGTTCAAGGAAATCACCAACCTGCCGCGCGGAGTGGGTGGCGAGATCCAGCTCACCGACGGCATCGCCTCTCTGATGCGTCGCGAGAAGGTGTTTGCCTATCGCTACGAGGGCCAGCGCTACGACTGCGGCAGCAAGGAAGGCTTCCTACAAGCCAATGTGGAACTGGCCCTGGCCCACCCGGAACTGGGGCCGGGCTTCAGGAGCTATCTCAAGACGCTGGCGCTCTGATCGGCAGCCGCCGGAAAGACAAAGGGCCTGCTTTTGCAGGCCCTTGTTGGTTGTGCCGGATGGCTCAGCGGTGGCGCAGCATGTGGATGAAATCCGCGCCCACAGTTTGCTGCTCCAGCAGTTCGTGGCCGGTCTGGCGCGCAAAGGCCTGGAAATCGCGGTTCGAGCCCGGGTCGGTGGCCACCACCTTGAGCACCTGCCCGCTACCCATGTCGGCCAGGGCCTTCTTGGCCTTCAGGATGGGCAAGGGGCAGTTCAGGCCCCGGGTGTCGATTTCCTTGTGCGCTTCCATGTCTGACCTTTAGTCTGTCGCTGCCCTGCATTCTAAGGACGTGCCGGCCACTCGATGAACTGGGGCACCAGGCCTTGGCCACGCAGCCAGTCGGCCAGTGCGTAGCCGGTGCCGGCCGGCCAGCACCGCGCGTCGCCTGGCTCGAAGAGCTTGTACTCTGCCAGTTCGGGCGAGAGCCGGATCTCGCCGCGCGCCACCACGTGGTAGGCCATGATCACCTGGTTCATGCGCTGGAAGTCGTACACACCGATGAGCTTGACCGATTCGGCCACCAGCGCAGTTTCTTCAAGCACCTCACGCGCGATGCCGCCCTCTGGTGTTTCGCCGGCCTCCATGAAGCCGGTGATCAGCGCGAACATGCGCCCGCTCCAGGCCGCGTTGCGAGCCAGCAGCAAACGCCCGCCCTGGTCAGCGCACTGCACCACCGCCGCCAGCACCGGCGTGGGGTTGTTCCAGTGGGTGAAATCGCAGGCCTGGCAGCGCAGCCGCTGCTTCGGGCCACCGTCCTCGTCGGCCACGATCAGCGCCAGCGGCGTGGCGCACTGCGGGCAGTAACGGAACTCGGCTGACATGCCAAAGATCAGGCGGGGAACACGCCCGTGGACAGATAGCGGTCGCCCCGGTCACAGACCACAAAGACGATGGTGGCGTTCTCCACGGTGCGCGCGAGTTGCAGTGCAACCCAGCAGGCGCCTGCCGCCGAAATGCCGGCGAACAAACCCTCTTCGGCCGCCAGCCGGCGCGCCATGTCTTCGGCATCGCCCTGGCTCACCAGCACCAGTTCGTCCACGGCCTTGGGGTCGTAGATCTTGGGCAGGTAGGCCTCTGGCCACTTGCGGATGCCGGGGATGCGCGAGCCCTCGGCCGGTTGCGCGCCGACGATGCGCACGGCCGGGTTCTGCTCTTTCAGAAAGCGCGACACGCCAGTGATGGTGCCGGTGGTGCCCATGGCACTCACGAAGTGGGTGATGCGGCCTTCGGTGTCGGCCCAGATCTCGGGGCCCGTCGTCTCGTAGTGGATGCGCGGGTTGTCGCCGTTGGCAAACTGGTCCAGCACGCGGCCCTTGCCGTCCTTCTGCATCTGCTCGGCCAGGTCGCGTGCCAGTTCCATGCCGCCCGACTTGGGCGTGAGGATGAGTTCGGCGCCAAAAGCCTTCATGGTCTGGGCGCGCTCAATGGACAAGTCCTCCGGCATGATCAGCACCATGCGATAGCCCTTGATGGCTGCCGCCATGGCCAGCGCGATGCCGGTGTTGCCCGAGGTGGCCTCGATCAGCGTGTCGCCCGGCAGGATGTCGCCACGCTCCTCGGCGCGGCGGATCATGCTGATGGCTGGGCGGTCCTTCACCGAGCCGGCCGGGTTGTTGCCCTCAAGCTTGCCCAGGATGACATTGCCACGGGCCGCCAACTCAGGCCCGGCCACGCGCTGCAAGCGCACCAGAGGGGTGTGTCCGATCGCGTCTTCGAGGGTTTTGTAGTTCGGCATAGGGGCGCCCAAATCAGTTCGGGCCATTATGGCGGCGGGCACCGATGCGCGCTGGTGGCGTGCCATAATCCGCGACCTCGTGTGGTGAGTCCCCAGTGACGGCCACACACCGATGCCCGCGTGACGAAATCGGTAGACGTAGCGGATTCAAAATCCGCCGCCGCAAGGCGTGCCAGTTCGAGTCTGGCCGCGGGCACCACGTGCAGATCGCCATGATTTGCGCGCTCCTTTCGCTCCATCCATCGCGAGAGTCCATGCTGCCACTGCCCCCGTTCACCAAGTTGTTGATGCTGATTTGCGTGGGCGTGTTCTGCGTGCAGGAGTTGCTCGCCAGCTACCTGCCACTGGGCCAGTGGTTTGGCCTTTGGCCGGTGATGTCGGGCAACTTCATGCCTTGGCAAGTGGTGAGCTACGCCTTCCTGCACGGCGGCGTGGGGCACTTGTTCTTCAACATGCTGGGCCTGTGGATGTTCGGTGCCGAGCTGGAGCGCCTGTGGGGCCAGCAACGCTACTGGCAGCTGCTGCTGGCCAGCAGCATCACCGGTGCGCTGCTGCAACTGCTGGTCACCTTCCTGATGGGTTCGTTCGGCCCCACCGTGGGGGCCTCAGGCGCGATCTACGGCCTGCTGCTGGCCTACGCACTGGTGTTCCCGCGCAGGCAGTTTGATCTGGTGGGCTTCTTGCCGATGGCCCTGATGATGATCCCAGGGCAGATCTTCAATACTTTGGGCATGGTGCTGTTCTTCATGCTAATGACCAACCGCCAGATGGTGCCCATCGCCCCCATCCTGGTGCCGGCCAAGACCATGGTGCTGATCTTCGGTGGCCTGGAGCTGTTCCAGGGCGTGGTCTTCAGCCGTTCAGGGATCGCGCACTTTGCGCACCTGGGCGGCATGCTGGGTGGCTGGTTGATGCTGCGCTATTGGCGCGGCCAAGCGCCCTTTACAGGCCGCAAACGCTGGTGAAGTCCCGGCTGCGGCATACCGCAGCCACCCTCCGAGAGGGTGCTCAGGCCAGCCCGTCCAGCACCGTGGGATACAAGAGCTGCAACCGCAGCTCTTTTTTCATGCGCGTGTTGATGAGCCTGCGCGATTCACCCATGAAGCTCAGTTGCATGGGTGAGAGTTGCTGCGCAAGTTCTGCGCTGCTGCGGCGCGGTGGGCGCTGCAGGCCGTAGAAATCGGCGACGGCGTCGAAGTGGTCGCCCATCTTGCTGTCGCTGTCGTCCGTGACGTGGTAGCAGCGCTGGCGCGCGCCGCGAAACAGCGCCGCCACGCAGGCCCGTGCCAGATCTTCGGCGTGGACGTGGTTGGTGTACACGTCCTGCTTGGCCAGCAAAACCGGTGCACCGCGCGCCACGCGGTCGCGAGGGTGGCCACCTTCGCGGTCAGTGGCGTAGATGCCGGGGATGCGCAGCACGCTGCAGGCGATACCCAGATTCAGGCTGGCCTGGCGCAATTGCGCTTCGGCGTCCACACGCCGCTTGGCCCGGTCGGTGGCCGGGTTCACAGGCCGGGTCTCGTCGAATCGGGCGCCACGGCAATCGCCGTAAACGCCGGTGGTGCTGGCGTACACCAAGCGCGCTGGGCGACTGCCACGTGCCAGCGCTTGCAGCAGGTGGCGCGTGCGGGTGTCGCCAGCGCCTTGCCCCGGCGGTGGCGCCAGGTGCAGCACGGCATCGGCCAGGCCCGCCAGGCGGCGCAACGTGGCGGCATCGTCCAGATTGGCCAGCATGGGCACGGCACCGGCCGCGCGCAGTGCACCGAAGCGATCGGGTGACGAGCTCAGCGCCAGCACGTGCCAGCGGCCGCGCACCAGGGGCAATACGCGCATGCCCACATCGCCACAACCGACGATCAGCAGCACGGGGCGACGAAAGCGCGAGGGCAAGGCAGACATAGTGGCTTCGGGGACAATCTGGCCCAAGTTTACGTGGCGTCTTCGCGTCACGCGTGCACACCAAGACCATGAGCTTTCGCATCACCCTTTCCCCTTCCGAGCGCCATTTCGACGTGGCCCATGACGAGCCCATCCTCAACGCCGCCATCCGCAGCGGCATGGCCCTGCCCTATGGGTGCAAGGACGGCGCCTGCGGCTCGTGCAAGAGCAAGCTGCTGGCGGGCAAGGTGATCCACAGTGCACACCAGCCCAAAGCCCTGAGCGACGCCGAAGAGGCCGCCGGCCTGATCCTCACCTGCTGCGCCACGCCCACAACCAACTGCGTGGTGGAGGCCCGCAGCATGCCCGGCGCGGGTGAGTTCCCGGTGCTGAAGATGCCAGGCCGCGTCCTGAGCATCACCAAGCCCGTGGCCGATGTGGCCATCGTGCGCGTGCAGTTACCGGCCAACCAGCGTTTCCAGTTTCATGCCGGCCAGTATGTGGAGTTCATCCTCAAGGATGGAGCGCGTCGCAGCTATTCCATGGCCAACGCGCCGCACAACCTGGGCACACCGCCTGCCATCGAACTGCACATCCGCCACATGCCTGGCGGCCTGTTCACCGACCATGTGTTCGGCGCGATGAAAGAGAAAGACATCGTGCGCATGGAAGGCCCGTTCGGCAGCTTCTTCCTGCGTGAAGATTCGGGCAAGCCCATGGTGTTGCTGGCCTCTGGCACCGGCTTTGCACCCATCAAGGCCCTGATTGAACGCCTGCGAGACCAAGGCATCACGCGGCCCGTCGCGCTCTACTGGGGCTGCCGCCATGAGGCCGATCTGTACCTGCACGACTGGGCCCTGGCGGCAGCACAGCACATGCCCCACCTTCGCTACACGCCCGTGCTCTCCGAACCCGATGCGGGTTGGGCAGGCCGCACAGGCCTCGTGCACCAGGCCGTGATGGACGACCTGCCAGACCTGTCCGGTCACCAGGTCTATGCCTGTGGCGTGCCGGTGATGGTGGAGGCCGCGCAACGCGATTTCGCGGCGCTCTGTGGCATGCCCGCAGGCGAGTTCTACGCCGACAGCTTCACCTCGGCGGCCGACAAGCTCGTGCAAGGCAGCGCCTGAGAGCGCTTTCACTGCGCTTTGTCGGTCGCACTCGGCGTGCAAGAATGCACCCATGAGTCGCCACTCCCTCCAGATCCTGCTGCGCCGCATTGTGCTGGCCTGCTATCTGGGTGCGGTCGGCACGGCCATCGCCTCGCCCATTTTCTTCCCGCAGCAGACCACCTTGGTTTGCTCGGCGGGCGAGCGCGCCAAGATCGTCGTGCAATCCGACGATGGCACCGAGGAAGTGCGGGGCGGTCTGCTGGACTGCCCGCTTTGCCTGGCCAGCGCCGCGCCACCACCACTGCATGTGGTGACGGTGAGCTTCGCGCCACCGCAGGCCCGCACCACACTGGCGCGAGCCCTGTCTGCGCCCGTGTTGCCTGCCCCCACCGCGCCACTGCCACCGCGCGGCCCGCCGCAGGTCTGCTGACTCCCGCCTGAACGCACCGCTGCGGGCTGGCGCCTGCGCGCCGGTGCGTCCTCCATTTTTCGCGAGTGTCCGTGCACGATTGCACGGCCGCTTGCCCGACACCGAGCAGACCCACGAACCAGACCTCTCACCAGGCCGGCGCCACACTGCGCGTCCGCCACGCATTCGCCTACTCACCCGTGGCCCTCGCCATCATCGCGGCAGGGATGACGCCCGCCACCACCCTGGCCCAGAGCGCGTCCACAGCCGCCACCGAGACGGTGGAAGTGCAGGGCAAGGCACCCGGCGCCAACGGCGCGCTCAACCTCGACACCAGCGCCACGGCGGGCAGCCGGCTAGGGCTCTCGCCCCGCGAGACCCCAGCCTCGATCACCATCGTCGATCGCCGGGTCATCGAGGAGCGCGGTGCGCAGAACACCCAGGAGATCCTGAACGCCGTGCCTGGCGTGACCTCGCACGACGCACCCGGCAGCATCGGCGTGAGCTACCGCGGTTTCAGCAGCGGCTCGCTGGCCCAGTTGTTCAACGGCATCAACGTGCAGTACTCGATTGCTGCACGGCCGGTGGACAGCTGGATCTACGACCGCGTGGAGGTGATCGGCGGGCCGTCAAGCTTCCTGTTCGGCACCGGCGCCGTGGGCGGCGCCATCAACTACGTCACCAAGCTGGCCGAGCGCAAGAACTTCTCGGAGGCCCAGCTGCGCTTGGGCACCTATGACTTGGTCAACGGCTCGCTGGGCTTGAACCGCCGTTTGAGCGGGCCCGATTCGGGCCTGGGCACGCACCATCTGCGCATTGACGTGAACGCCCAGGACAAGGGCAGTTGGATGGAAGGCACGCACTCGCGCTCTGAGCAGGTGGCTACCTCGCTGCTGTCGGATTTCAGCGCCAACCTCAGCCACACCCTGGCACTGGAGCACCAGCACGAGAAGGTGGACCGCCCGTACTGGGGCACGCCCACGCTCAACCCTACGGCGGCCAACCCAGCCATCGACCCGCGCACCCGCTTCAAGAACTACAACAGCGTGGACGGTCTGTACGAACAGACGGTGCAGTGGGCCCGCTCGGTCACCGACTGGAAGGTCTCGGAACAGCTCTCGCTGCGCAACACCGCCTACCACTACGAGGCGCTGCGCGACTACCGCAACGTGGAGAGCTACACCTTCAACGCCACCAACACCGCCGTGGCCCGCAGCAGTGCCTTGCTGCAGCGGCACGACCACGAGATGACCGGTGACCGCGTCGATGCCCAGTACAAGGGCCAAATTGGCGGCCTGCGCAGCGACTGGGCTTTCGGCCTGGATTACAGCGTGAACAACCAGACCCGCTTCCCCAACAGCCTGTCCAAGACCATCAGCACGGTGGACCCGGTGAACTTCAGCACAGAGCGCTTCTTCGACATTCCCGGCATGACGCCCGGCTTCGTACCCGACCGCGACAACATGGTCACCACGCTCAGCGCCTATGTCGAGAACCGCACGTTGCTCACGCCCACGGTGAGCCTGCTCACCGCCCTGCAGCAGGAGCATGTGGAGCTTGACCTGATCAATCGCCGCGCCATATCGGCCACCGCGCCAGCCACCCACCACCGCAGCTACCAGCCCACCACCGGTCGGCTGGGCGTGGTGTGGGATGTGCTGCCGCATGCCAACGTGTACGCCCAGTACGCAACCGCAGCCGACCCGCCCTCGGGCATCCTGTCCACCGCCGCGTTCGCCGACGTGATGAACAACACCGATCTCACGACCGGCAAGTCCATCGAGCTGGGCAGCAAGCTCAGCTTCTGGCAGGGCAAGGGCACGGCGACCGCAGCGGTGTACCGCATCACCCGAAAGAACATTTCGATGAAGGACCCCGACGACAGCACCAAGACCATCCTGGTGGGTCAGCAGTCGTCGCAGGGCATCGACTTGGCGTTGGGTATCGTCCCCAGCGGGTCATGGGAGTTGCAGGGCAACCTGACCTATGTCGACGCGCAGTACGACGAGTACTTCAACGGCACCACCTCGCTGGCCGGCAAGGAACTCACCGGTACGCCGGCCGTGGTGGCCAATCTGTGGACGAGCTATGCCTTCACACCCGCCATCAAGCTGAATGTGGGTCTGCGCCACGTGGCGCGGCGCTATGCCGATGCGGTCAACACCATCACCTGGCCGGGCTACACCACGGCCGACTTGGGCCTGAGCTGGAAGCCGACACCCACCCTGACAGTGACCGCTCAGCTGCGCAACGCCACCGACGAGCTGTATGCCGCCAATGTGGGCACAGCGCGCGTCTACCTGGCGCCACCCCGCACGGCCGACCTCAGTGTGAACGTCAAGTTCTGAGCGGGAAAGGTGGCCCCCATGCAACCCAAACGACTCCTGTACCTCAGCCATCGCTGGCTGGGGGTGTTGCTGTGCCTGTTCTTCGCGCCCTGGTTCATCTCGGGCGTGGTGATGATGTACGTGGGCCACCCCAAGCTCACGGCACCTGAGCGCCTGGCCCACCTGCCCGCGCTGACCGCGCCTGCAAGCCTGCTGAGCCCCCAGCAGGCCCTGCAGGCCGCAGGTCTGGGCGAGCGCGTGGCCGATCTGCGCCTGGCTGTGGCCAGCGCTGGCCAGGCCGTGTACCTGGTGACACCGGCGCCCACTGCCGCCGGTGCAGAACAACCCAAGGGCAAGAAGGGCCGGCGCAAGGCCGACACCGTGGTGGTAGACGCCCACAGCGGCCAGGTGCTGAACGCCTTCGACCAGGGTGCCGCCATGGTCAGCGCGACGGCGTTCATGGGTGGCCGGACCGGTCTGGTCTACGCCGGTACCGTGACCGAGGATGCCCACACCCACTCGAAGGCGCTGGACCCGCACCGCCCGCTGCACCTGGTGCACACAGGCGACGCCGATGGCACCTGGCTCTACGTGTCATCGCGCACGGGCGAGGTGGTGCGCGATGCCCCCGCCGTGGAGCGCAACTGGAACTACCTGGGCTCGTGGATGCACTGGCTCTACCCCTTCCGCGGCAATGTCTTCGACCCTTACTGGAGCGACATCGTGATCTGGCTGTCGGTGGCCGGCACGGTGGTGGTGTTGCTGGGCCTGGTCAACGGCCTGTTGCGCTGGCGCTTTGACGGCCACTACAAGAGCGGCTCGCGCTCGCCTTACCAGAGCCGCATGATGCGTTGGCACCATGTGTACGGCCTGCTGTTCTGCGCCATCTCACTCACCTGGGTCTTCAGCGGCCTCATGTCCATGAACCCCTGGGGTGTGCTGAATGGTGGCGCTCCGCCCGGCAAGACCGAGGCCATGCAGGGTGGGCCCCTGAAGGTGAATGGCGATTTCATGGCGCCCACCGAAATCCTGCAGCGCAACGGCAATGCAAGCGTGCGCGAACTGCAATGGCTGCGATTGCTTCGCAAGGATCTGGTGATGGTGAACGGCCCGCACGGCATGCAGCAGTTGCTGGACGCACGCAACGGCCAGCCCTACGTGCCCACCCAAGACGAAATCGTGACCGCGGCGGCCCGACTCCGGTCCGAGCCCATCACCGAGGTGGCCCTGCAACGCGAGGCCGACTTCTACTACTACTCGCGTGAACCCCACACCATGTCCGGCGGCGAAAAGCCCCTGCCTGTGCTGCGCCTGGCCTACGCCGATGAGCACCACACCGTGGCCTATGTGGACCCCCGCACCGGAAGCCTGGTGCAGCAGGTGGACGACGCCCGCCGGGTGCGCCGATGGCTGTTCTCGCTGCTGCACAGCTGGGACTGGCTGCCCCTGCTGAACCACCGCCCGTTGTGGGATGTGGTGATGGTGGGTCTGAGCGTGGGCGGCACGGTCATCAGCCTCACCAGCCTGGTGATTGGCTGGCGGCGGCTGCGCACCAAAGCACGTCAATGGCGTGCGGCCAGGAGAACGCCCGCCATGGGCTAAGCTGGGCGCATGGACGCGCTCTACTTCTTTCCCCTCGCAGTGGGCATCGCCCTCACGCCCGGCCCCAACAACTTCTGCGCGCTCAACCACGGGCTGCGCGAAGGCGTGGTAGCCGCGCTGGTGGGCAGCACCGGTCGGGTGGCCGCGTTCGCCATCTTCCTCACCGTCTCGGCGCTGGGCCTGGGCGCCATGCTGCTGGCCTCCGAGGCGGCGTTCAACGCGCTGAAGTGGCTGGGCGCGGCCTATCTGTTCTGGCTGGGCGTGCAGGCCTGGCGCAGCCGCGACATGGGCGGCCTGCACACCGGGGAGGCCGCACAGAGCGCCCAGCCCCGCCGCTGGCGCGATCTGATGCGCCAAGAGTTTCTGCTGGGCATCAGCAACCCCAAGGCCATGCTGCTGTTCGCGGCCATCTTTCCGCAGTTCATCGACCCGACGCGGCCCGCCGCCGCGCAGTTCGCCTCACTGGGCGCCACCTACTTGCTGGCTGAGTACGTGTCGTCACTGGCCTACGGGCTGGGCGGCCGGCAGATCCGCCGGCTGGTGACCAATCCGCTTGCCGCCCGACGGATGAACAAGGCCACCGGCGGCGTCTTCATCGGCGCAGGCGGGCTGCTGCTGGCCGCACACCGCTGACGTCGCCCTCGGGTGCCGTCGTGGCACCCGCCCCTGCCTTCAGCTGCCCGATTGCGCCCGGTAGGCTGCCGCTTCATCCCTCAGCCAGGCCGCAAAGGCCTGCAAGGCCGGCAGCTCGGCCTTGTGCGGCGGGTAGACCAGCCGGTAGGCGCGGTCGCTCACGTGCTCGTGTGGCAGCAGTTGCACCAGCCGGCCACTGGCCAGTTCGCCCTCCACCAATAGGCGCGGCACCAGCGCCGCACCCAGGCCCTGTGCCGCCGCCTCGCTGAGCATCGAGAAGAGCTCCATGCGGGCGCCGGCCATGTCGTCCTCCACCTTGAGGCCCAGCGATTCAAACCAGTGTCGCCAGGCATAGGGTCGGGTGCTGGCCTGCAGCAGCGGCAACTGGGCCACGTCCACCACCTTGCGGATACGCCGTCCAGCCACCAGGGTGGAGCTGGCCACGGCAATCAGGTGCTCGCGCATCAGCACTTCGCCGGTGGTGCCGGGCCACAGCGCCTCGCCGGGATGGATGGCGGCATCGTGCGGGGTTTCCTCGAACAGGAAGGGCCGGGTGTGCGGCGTGAAGTGCACGGTGATGCCCGGGTGCAAGGCCTGGAAGCGCGCCAGCCGGGGTAGCAGCCATTGGGTGGCAAAGGTGGGCACGACGGCCAGGTCCAGCGCGCCCGCGCCCTCACCGGCCTGGGTCATCAGGTCCAACGTGTCGCGCTCCACCTCGTCCAGCCGCAGGGCCACGCTGCGCGCATAGCGCTGGCCGGCGTCGGTGAGCAGCACGCCGCGCTGGCCACGGCGGAACAGCGCCACGCCCAGAAATTCTTCCAGCGTGGCGATCTGCCGGCACACGGCGCTCTGCGTCACCGCCAACTCGTGCGCGGCCTTGGTGTAGCTCTGGTGCCGGGCCGCAGCCTCGAAGGCCGCCAGGGCCGCGGTGGAAGGGATCTTGCGGCGCATCGCCACCTCTCGGAGTTCTAACATCGCACAGATCGGTGCGAAATTCTCGTTTGCCACGCGGGCGGTACTGATTCTAAGATTCCAACATCGAACTTCACACCGGAGACACCCCCATGAACCCCACCGCCGCCAAAGCCTCCAAGGCCCGCTTCCAATGGGACGACCCGCTGCTGCTCGACAGCCAGCTGACCGAAGATGAGCGTGCGGTGCGCGACGCCGCCCGCGCCTATTGCCAGGACAAGCTGGCGCCGCGCGTGCTGAACGCCTTTCGCAACCAGCACACTGATGTGGAGATCTTCCAGGAGATGGGTGCACTGGGCCTGCTCGGCCCGACCATCCCCGAGGCCTACGGCGGTGCCGGCCTGAACTACGTCTGCTACGGCCTGGTGGCGCGCGAGGTGGAGCGGGTCGATTCGGGCTACCGCTCGATGATGAGCGTGCAGTCGTCGCTGGTGATGGTGCCCATCAACGAGTTCGGCAGCGAGGCCACCCGCGCCAAGTATTTGCCCAAGCTGGCCACAGGCGAGTGGATAGGCTGCTTCGGTCTTACCGAGCCCGACCACGGCTCCGACCCCGGCAGCATGGTCACCCGGGCCCGCAAGGTGGACGGCGGCTATGCGCTCACGGGCGCCAAGATGTGGATCACCAACAGCCCCATCGCCGACGTGTTTGTGGTCTGGGCCAAGGACGACCAAGGCCAGATCCGCGGCTTCGTGCTGGAAAAGGGCTGGAAGGGCCTCAGCGCGCCGGCCATCCACGGCAAGGTGGGCTTGAGGGCCAGCATCACCGGCGAGATCGTGATGGAACAGGTCTTCTGCCCCGAGGAAAACGCCTTCCCCGAAGTGCGCGGCCTCAAGGGCCCCTTCACCTGTTTGAACAGCGCACGCTACGGCATCGCCTGGGGCGCGCTGGGCGCGGCAGAGTTCTGTTGGCAGACGGCCCTGCAGTACACGCTGGACCGCAAGCAGTTCGGCAAACCGCTGGCCGCCAACCAGCTGGTGCAGAAGAAGCTGGCCGACATGCAGACCGAGATCACGCTGGGCTTGCAGGGCTGTTTGCGCCTGGGCCGCATGAAGGACGAGGGCACGGCCACGCCCGAGATCACCTCCATCATGAAACGCAACAGCTGCGGCAAGGCGCTGGACATCGCCCGCGTGGCGCGCGACATGCTGGGCGGCAATGGCATCTCGGATGAATTCGGCATCGCCCGCCACCTGGTGAACCTGGAGGTGGTGAACACCTACGAGGGCACGCACGACATCCACGCCCTCATCCTGGGCCGCGCGATGACCGGCATCGCGGCGTTCTGACCATGGCCACCACACCCGGCGCACTTGAAGGCATCAAGGTGCTGGATCTGTCCCGTGTGCTGGCCGGCCCGTGGGCCAGCCAGATGCTGGGCGACCTGGGCGCCGACGTGGTCAAGGTGGAGCGGCCCGGCGAGGGCGATGACACGCGGCGCTGGGGCCCGCCCTGGGTGAAGCAGGCCGACGGCCGGCCCAGCGACCAGGCGGCCTACTTCCAGTGCGCCAACCGCAACAAGCGCTCCATCACCGTCGACATGGCCACCGCCGAGGGCCAGGCCCTGCTCCGCGAACTGGCGCAGAAAGCCGACGTGGTGCTGGAAAACTTCAAGGTCGGCGGACTCCAGGCCTACGGGCTGGACGCCAACGCGCTGCGTGCGCTGAACCCGCGGCTGATCTATTGCTCCATCACCGGCTTTGGCCAGACCGGCCCCTACTCGGCGCGCGCGGGCTACGACTTCCTCATCCAGGGCATGGGCGGGCTGATGAGTCTCACCGGCCGGCCCGAGGGCGAGGACGGCGCCGGCCCGCAGAAAGTGGGCGTGGCCCTGGTGGACGTGATGACCGGGCTGTACGCCAGTATCGCCATCCTGGCCGCGCTGAACCACCGCCACGCCACGGGCGAAGGCCAGACCATCGACCTGGCCTTGCTCGACGTGCAGGTGGCCACGCTGGCCAACCAGGCCGCAAGCTACCTCACCACCGGCGTGGCCCCGCGCCGCATGGGCAACGCCCACCCCACCATCGTGCCCTACCAGGACTTTCCCACGGCCGACGGCGACATGATCCTGGCCATCGGCAACGATGGCCAGTTCGCCAGGTTCTGCGCCGCTGCCGGCCATGGCCAGTGGGCGGCGGACGAACGCTTTGCCACCAACCCGGCGCGGGTGGCGAATCGCAGCGTGCTCATCCCCTTGCTGCGCCAGGCCACGGTGATGAAGACCACGGCCGAGTGGATCGCGCTGCTCGAAGGGGTCAGCGTACCCTGTGGCCCCATCAATCGGCTCGACCAGGTGTTTGCCGACCCGCAGGTGCAAGCGCGTGGCCTGCGCGTGGAGGCGCCTCACCCGCGCTTGGGCAACGTACCCCTGGTGGCCAACCCCATACGCCTGTCAGGCACGCCGGTGGGCTATCGCCAGGCACCGCCCTTGCTGGGCGAGCACACACAGGAGGTTCTGGCCGACTGGCTGGCGCAGGCAGCGCGTTGATTCACACCGCCGGCGGCTCCACTCGCATCGGCAAGCCGCGCTGCACGGCCAACAGCGCCGCCTCGGTGCGCGAACGCACCTGCAGCTTCTGCAAAATCACAGTCATGTGATGCTTGACGGTCTTCTCGGCCAGGGTCAAGGCCTCGCCGATCTCGCGGTTGCTCAAACCCCGGCTGAGCAAGTCCAGCACGTCGGTCTCGCGGGCCGTGAGGGTAGAGAAATGGTCGGGGACGGGTGGGCGCGAGAACTCGGTCAGCATCTCGGCTGCCAGGCTGGGCGTGACATAGGCCTCCCCGGCGGCCACGCTGCGCGCAATGCCGCGCAATTCGCTGGCCGACACCCCTTTGAGCACATAGCCATGCGCACCCGCCTTGAGGGCAGCCAGCAGGCTCTCCGGGGTTTCCGAGACTGTCAGCATCATGATGCGCAACTCGGGTCTGTGGGCCGACATGCGGGCTGCTGCCTCGATGCCATCCATCACCGGCATGCTGACATCCAACAGCGCCAGATCCGGCGACAACTGCTGAGCCAGCGCCACCGCCTCGGCACCGTTGGTGGCTTGAGCGACGACCTCGAAGTCGGCAGCGCTGGCCAAGGAGCTGGCCACCCCCTCCCGGAACAGGGGATGGTCGTCGGCAATCAGTACACGTATGCGTTCAGATGCCATGGTGGGAATCCTGTAGTTGCAGAGGCAGGCGCGCACTGATGGTGGTGCCGCGCCCCGGAGCCGTCACGAGCGAGAAGCTCCCCCCCAGCAGCCGCACCCGCTCCTCCATGAAGATCAGCCCCAGGCGGCCCGAGCGCCGTGCCAGCTGGGGATCGAACCCGCCTCCGGCATCGGACACCTCGACCTGCACCCATGCCCCATCGACGCGCACGCTGCAATGTGGCACTTCGCCATGCGCGTGCTTGTGGCTGTTGGTCAAAGACTCCTGCAGCAGTCTGTACACCGTGATGCGGGTGGCCAAGGCCGCATCCACGGCAGCGTCGTCGATGTCGGCCTGCACCACGGCACCGCTGTGGCGCTCAAACTCGCGCAGCGCGCGCCGCGCTGTGGCCACCAAGCTCAGGCTCTCGATACCGGGCATGCCCAGACCCGAGGCGATGTTGCGCAGGTCCTTCAGCGATGAACCCAGCGCATCGCGTATGTCGCGCAACTCTGCACTGTCGGGCGAGGCGGTGACCAGTTCGTCAATGCGCATCAACGCGAAGGCCAGCGTCTGCGCAGGCGCGTCGTGCAGATCGGCGGCCACGCGGTGCAGAAACTCCTCGTTGAGCGCGGTGGTGGCAGCGCCGGCCTCGCGCAATTGCCGGCGCATGCGCTCATTCTCGGCAAAGCTCAGGCGCAACTGGCGCAGCTGGCGCCGCAAGTCATGACGCTGCTGGTCTATGGTGCTGTTGGCTCGGCGCACCTGCAGATAGAGCGCAGCAAATATAGCCAGCGTGGCCACCGCCACCAGGGCCCAACTGCGCCACTGCGCTGCACGGATGTCGGCATCGATGTTGTGCGTTGAATGGTAGAACTCGGCCACCACCGTGACGGGCGCCGAGGCATGGGCGCGTACAGGCACATAAACCTCCAACAAGCGGTGCCAGCGCACCCGCTCGGCCAGATGCTCGTGTTCTGTCAGCGATGACATGTGGGCCTGCATCTCCCCCGCAAAGGCCGCCGCCAGCGGGCCCGCCACCGGCACCTGCTGTCCGATTTGCGAGGCGTCGTTGGAGTAGATCACCCGGCCTGCGGAATCCCACAGCTTGAAGCGCACAACCTTGCGGGCCAGCGGTCCCTCGTTGAAGATGCGGTTCAGGGCCTGCTGTGCCCGGGCGTCACCCGCCTGCAGCGCCTGCAGTTCGGTGACCAGGATGCTTTCCACATAGACCGCAGCCACCGCTGCAGCGCGCCGCACCGCACTGCGCTCGATTTCCAAGGCGATCCAGTAGCCGATCACCAGCATGCCGCCGGCCAGCAGCACCGTGCAGACCACCAGAAACTGGCGTGAGAAGCTGACCCTCTCGTAAGACGGCAGGGCGACACCTGCAAGAGCACCCGTGGGCGGGGCGGGGGGTTCCATGATGAGGAATCGTAGCAGTGCGCCACGCCGTGCTCATCCGACCAAGGTCTGATGTGCACCGGCCTTGGGACCGTTGCGCAGATTTGAGGCGCGAACAGAATGGCGCCACAACCCCAAACCCCAAAGGACACACCATGAAAACCCACACCCTGGCCTCGGCCGCCCTCGCCGCCCTGCTGGGCCTGGCCGGTTCATTGCCTGCGCAAGCCGCCGAAACCGAATCGGCCATGGCCCGCGGCGGCCGGCTCTACGACAAATACTTTGGCGAGAACAAGACTGCCAAGCCCGACACCGACCATGCGGCCTACCCCAAGGGCGGCAAGTACGTCAAGGACGCCTCATGGCGCTGCAAGGAGTGTCATGGCTGGGACTACCGCGGCAAGGACGGCGCCTATGGCAAGGGTGGCCACGCCACCGGCATCGTCGGCGTGCGCGGCGCTGCAGGCAAGGATCCGGCCGCCATTGTCGCCATCATGAAGGACGCCACGCACGGCTATACCGACAAGCAGCTCTCGGCCAAGGACATGACAGACCTGTCGCTGTTCATCAGCAAGGGTCAGATCGATGTGGCCAAGTACGTGGACGGCAGCAACAAGGCCAAGGGCAACGCCGCCAAGGGCGAGGGCTACTTCAACACCATCTGCGCCGGCTGCCACGGCCTGGACGGCAAGAAGGTCAAGGACGGCCCGGCCCTGGGCTCGGTGGCTGACAACGGTGCCGAGATGATCCACAAGATTCTCAACGGCCAGCCCGGCGAAGGCATGCCGGCGCTGCGCATGCTCGACACCCAGGTGGCTGCCGACATCGCCACCTACATGACCAGCCTGCCCAAGCAGTAATTCACCGGCCACAAGCTCCTGCCATCGCCCCAGACAGCCTCCCCATGAAGAAACTCCTCGCCTGGCTCCGCCGACCGGTTGCCTTCGGATCCACCGCGCTGTTGGGGGCCTTTGCTGGTGTCCTCTTCTGGGGCGGCTTCAACACCGCCATGGACCGCACCAACACGCTGGAGTTCTGCACCTCCTGTCACGAGATGGGGACGGTTTACGCCGAATACAAACAAAGCGTGCACTACAAGAATGCCTCGGGGGTCCGGGCAACCTGCCCGGACTGCCACGTCCCCAAAGACTGGATGCACAAGATGGCTCGCAAGGTTCAGGCCTCGGGCGAGATCTATCACAAGCTCGTCGGCACCATAGACACCCCCGAGAAGTTCGAGGCTCGCCGCCCGGTGCTGGCCGAGCGGGTGTGGCAAGGCATGCTGGCCAACGACTCTCGCGAGTGCCGCAACTGCCACAGCTTCGACAGCATGGACTTCCACAAGCAGTCCGACCGAGCCCGCGAAAAGATGGAAACGGCTGCCGCCGAGCACAAGACTTGCATCGAGTGCCACAAGGGCATTGCGCATCGCAAACCTGCTGCCGCCCACGACGACTGAGCCAGACCCGGTGCAGCCCTGGTTGGGCCGCTCGCCCCCAGGACGATGCCCTGAGGGACCTATCGGGCTCGGTAGTCCGGCAAGTTGGACAGATAGCTGGCCAGCGCCTTCAGATCGGTGACCGGCAGGCCCTTGATGGACTTGACCATGTCCGGGTGTGCGTTGCCACGCTCACCCGCCTGGATGTGCATCATCTCGTTGAGCAAATAGGCGTTGTGTTGCGCGGCCACAACCGGGTAGATCTTGCGCTCATCGCCCTGACCCTGGGCGCCATGGCAGTCGGCGCAGGCGAGCTTGTCATACAAGCCGGCCCCAGCCTGAACCAGGGTTGGGTCGCCCTTGCCGTTGGCGACCGACGACTGGGCCTGCGCCAGATAGGTCGCGATGTCGGCGATGTCCTGCAGGCTGACCGCATGCTCGTTGGCGAACGGCTGCATCTTGGGATTGCGCCGTATGCCCGCACGGGTGTCGGTAATCTGCTTGATCAGCACCACCGCGTGTTGGCCGGTCAGCCTGGGATAGATGCCATCGGTGCGGCCGACACCATCCGCCTTGTGGCATCCCTGGCAATGCCGATAGGTCTGCTTGCCCCGCGCCGCATCGCCGCTGAGTTGCATGACCTGCACCTGCTCAGGCGTCATGCCGTTCCAGACATAGCCCTTGCTGCCATAACCCCGCTGGTTCGTTGTCTGCCCATCCACGCTGTCAGCAAGGGCGGGCCGTACACCCAGAAGCATGACCATGCACAGCACGGCCCCGACGATCTTGAGCATCTGCCTCACTCCTCTTTCATGCTGGCAACGTAGTGGGCCGCCGCACGAATGTCGGCCTCTGACAGGCGCTTGGCCACCGCGCTCATCGCCCCTTTCAGGTCATTGGCGCGCTCACCGCTCTTGAATGCCAAAAGCTGCTTCTCGACATAGCTCGCATGTTGGCCGGCCAGTCGCGGATATTTGCCGTCGCCAACCCCGTCGCTGCCATGGCAGCCCGAGCAGGCAGGTACGGCCGCAGCAACCAGCCCTTCATCAAAGATGAGCTTGCCCTTGGCCAACTCGGACGCCTCGAAACCGACGCCTGGCTTGGCCGTCTGGCTCGCGAAATACTCGGCCAAGTTGCGCATGTCTTCCGCACTGAGGGCCGCCACCATGCCACTCATGATGGGGCTCTTGCGGTCACCACTCTTGAAGTGCTTGAGCTGGCGCTCCAGGTAGTCCGCATCCAACCCGGCCAGCTTGGGATTGTCTGGCACCACGCTGTTGCCATCGGGCGCATGACAGGCCGCACAGATGGCCACCTGTGGTGGTGGCGAGCCGACGGCAGCAGGCATTGCCGCCACAAATCCGAGTGGCACGGCACACCACCGAATCAGGCGCGCCAACCCAAGCACGTGGCCCATGTCAGAACCCGGCGGAGAGCATCAGGGTGGTCATGGACTTGCCCTTGGCACCACCGTCAACCACCGTAGGCCCGTACCCAGCTGCCGAACGCTGGCTGTGCACCAGTTGCAGACCGACGTTCTGGTAGATGTGGTAGGTGCCACCGATCGACCAGGCGTTGTCCTGGGTTCCTGCGTTGTCGGCCTTGCGATACGACAGCATCACCGTGGCGGTCTGCGGCAGCACACCCAGTTCGGCAGTCAGGGTGGTGGCCGTGCGGGCCTTGGCCTTGGCATTGAACAGATTGGGTGCGGAACCCGCGCTGCTCGCCGGGGCCGAGGCGTGCGCCAAATACACACCCAGCGGCATGGACTGGAACACGCCCTGGGCCTGGGCATCCAACGCCCACCCCTTGGTGGCCACGCTGGTGCTGCCATCGCCATAACGCGCATTGCTGCCAGACCAGGACTGGACACCGGCTGCCAGGGCCCAGCCGTTCACTGTGGGGGTGACCACGGCCCGCATGTACAGAGAGTCCAAGCCACCCAGGTTGTTGCCGCCACCGGGCAAATGATTGGGGGTGTTGGGATTCACCACCACGTGGTACAGGGAATCGTGCAGCACGAACGCCAGGCCCGTGGAAGCCCCGGCTGTGTCGCCACCAGGGCCAGTGCCGCCAAAGAAGATGTACTGCTGGGCGGAGGTTTCCGAGCGATGCTCGCTGACGCGAACATTGCGAACCGCACCGGTGTTGAGCAGCTCAAACCCATACGATGCGCCGAGCCCGTCGGTGGTGTAGGGCACGACCCCGGCCTTCATCGTGTCGCGCACCTCCCAGATCATGGGCATCTTGAAGCCGGCCAGCATGGGCGCCTCGCCGTCGATCAGTTGCCCCTCGATCAGGAACCCGATGTTCTTGCCGACACGCCCACCCAGCAGCAGCGCGAACTCGTCAGGGAACTGCAGCTCGCCGCTGTGGGTGCTCTTTTCGCCGGTGTTCTCAACGCCATTGCTCTTCTGATAGCGCAACTTGGTGAACACGCCGGCATACAAGGAATCGGCCAGCGACAAGTCCTTGCCGGCCAGGGGCTTGTTCTTGATGTCCACATAGCCACTGGCCTTGAACTCGGCCCCGAACTCGTTCAGGGCCGGGTAGTGCTGGAAATGGCATGAAGTGCAGGCCTTGCCAGTCTGGCGCGCGAAAGCGGGCACTGCCGAGGCCGAGGTGTGAGTCATCAGCGTGCTCACCAGCACCACGAAACCTGTTGCCAGGTTCAAACATTTGGTCTTGAGATTCATCTCTTTCGTCTCCTTCTGTACACAGCAAAGCATGAAACGGTGACGTACTTGCCCCAACCAACGCAACCGATTGAAACAGTTTTATGTTTCTGAATTAAGCGGTCAATAAGGAATATGAGAGTCAAGCAAAAAAGCCACACTCCGGGCAAGGCCCAATAGGCACACCCTTGACGGCAGTCCGAAGAACCAGCCATCGCGCCAGGTCTGGATCGTGAAGGGCTTGATCTGCCGCACATGCCCGGGCCATGGCGGCCTTGAGATCGGGCATGGCGTTCAGCGACAATGCTCGGTTGCGTCTGGCCCCACAGGGCAGCCCCCTTGATCCCATCTTCTGACCGACCCGCAGGACCCCCGAGCATGAGTGCCTTCAACGAAGAGCGCGTGTTGAGCGTGCATCACTGGACAGAGCGCCTGTTCAGCTTCACCACCACGCGCGACACCTCGCTGCGCTTCTCCAATGGCCATTTCACGATGATTGGCCTGCGCGGTGCCAACGGCAAGCCGCTGCTGCGTGCCTATTCCATCGTCAGCCCCAACTACGAAGAAACGCTGGAGTTCCTGAGCATCAAGGTGCAGGACGGCCCGCTCACGTCCAAGCTGCAGCACATCCAGGTGGGCGATACGGTGATCGTTGGCAAGAAGCCCACCGGTACGCTGCTGATCGACTACCTGCTGCCTGGCAAGCGCCTGTACCTGCTGTCCACCGGCACGGGCATGGCACCCTTCCTCAGCATCATCCGCGACCCCGACACCTACGAGAAGTTCGAGCAGGTCATCCTGGTGCACGGCACCCGCGAAGTGAAGGAGCTGGCCTACCACGAGTACCTCACCAACGAACTCCCGAAGCACGAGTTCCTGGGCGTGATGGTGAGCAAGCAGTTTCTCTACTACCCCACCGTCACGCGCGAGCCCTACAAGCACCAGGGTCGCGTCACCACGGTGATCGAGAATGGCCAGTTGGCTGCCGACCTGGGCCTGCCGCCGCTCAACGCCGTCGAAGACCGCGTGATGATCTGCGGCAGTCCCGAGATGCTGCGCGACCTGAAGGCCATGATGGAAGTGCGTGGCCTGAAAGAGGGCAACACCACCACGCCGGGCGATTTCGTCATCGAACGCGCCTTCGTCAGCCAGTGAGCCAGCGCGAGGCCCGCTGATGCCCACGCTACGCCTCCTTCTGCTGATCGCCTGGCTCGTCGCGGGCTTGCCCGCCATTGCAGCTGATGCAGCGTCCACCGCAACACGGAATGTGCAGGTGCTGGCGCAGCGCTTCACGCTGCCGGGACTGGGTCGCGAGCGCACGCTGCGCCTGTACCTCCCGCCCAGCTATGGCCGCAACAACACGCGCTACCCCGTGGTCTACATGCACGACGGGCAAAACCTGTTCGACGCCGCCACCGCCTACGCGGGTGAATGGGGCGTGGACGAAACCCTCAACGAGATGGCCCAACACCGTGGGTTCGAAGCCATCGTGGTGGGCATCGACAACGGTGGCGAGCGCCGCATGACCGAGCTCAACCCCTACGACCACCCCCGCTTTGGCGCGGGCGAAGGGGCGGCCTATCTGCAATTCCTGGTGTCCGTCGTCAAACCCTACATCGACAGCCACTACCGCAGCCTGCCAGACCGCGAGCACACGGCGGTGATGGGCAGTTCCATGGGAGGCGTCATTTCCCATGCGGCCATCCTGCGCTACCCGCAGGTGTTTGGCCTGGCCGGCGTGCTTTCACCAGCCTACTGGACCGCACCAGGCTTGTTCGACGAGGCGCGGGCGCAGCCCTTGCCTGCGGATGCGCGGGTGTACCTGTCGATGGGCGAACTCGAAGGCCAGCAGGCGCTCACCGATGTGAGCCGCATGCAGGCGTTGATGGCCTCCCAGTCCGCCGCCGTCACGCTGCACCGCGTGCCCGGTGCCGAGCACAACGAGGCCGCGTGGCGTGCCGAGTTCAAGACGGTGCTGAAATGGCTGTTCAAGCTGCCGGCCCACGCGGCGAAGTGATGCGGCCCGTGGTGATGACCACCACCGGGTTGCGCCTGCTGTACCAGGACGACGCCTTGCTGGTGGTGGACAAGCCCGCCGGCCTGCTCTCGGTGCCAGGCCGTGGCCCCAACAAGGCCGATTGCGCCGCCAGCCGCGTGCAGCAGCAGTTCCCCGACGCCCTGGTGGTGCACCGACTGGACATGGGCACCTCGGGTCTGTTGCTGTTCGCGCGCGGGCCCGAGGCCCAGCGCCAGATCAGCCGCAGCTTCGAGGCCCGCCAGACCGACAAACGCTATGAGGCGCTGGTGTGGGGGCTGGTGCAAGGCGACCAGGGCCAGATCGACTTGCCGCTGATCTGCGACTGGCCCAACCGGCCGCGCCAGATGGTGAGCCGCGACGCGGGCAAGCCTTCCACCACCCGCTGGCAGGTGCTGGCCCGAGATGCCTCGAAGCACCAAACCCGCATCGCGCTGCAGCCCATCACCGGGCGCTCGCACCAGTTGCGCGTGCACCTGCAGACACTGGGCCACCCCATCCTCGGCGACGAGCTGTATGCCCACCACGAGGCCCTGGCTGCAGCACCACGCCTGATGCTGCACGCCTGCCGTCTGTCCTTGCCTCACCCCAACACCGGGGCCACACTGGTGCTGGGATCAGGCGTTCCGTTCTGACTAGGAAAAGCACGCCATGCGCATCGCCGTCGACCTCGCCAAGGCCTATCGTTTGTTGAACCACGGCCCCACCGTGTTGGTGAGCGCCTCGGCTGAAGGCCGCAACAACGTGATGGCGGCGGCCTGGGTGATGCCGGTGGACTTCAACCCGCCCAAGGTGGCTGTGGTGATTGACCGCAAAACTTTCACTCGCGGACTGATCGAACGCTCCGGGCGCTTCGCGCTCAACGTGCCCTGCCGCGCGCAGGCCCGAATGGTGACGGCCCTGGGCACGCACACCGGGCGCGAGATCGACAAGCTGTCTGATTTTCAAGTTTCGCTGCTGGACGAACCCACAGCCAGCTCGCCGCTGGTGGGCGGCTGCGTGGCCTGGCTCGATTGCGTATGCCTGCCCGAGCCTCACAACGAGGCCACGCACGACCTGTTCCTGGGCATGGTCACCGGCGCCTGGGCAGACCGGCGCGTGTTCGACGGCGGGCGCTGGCACTTTGATCAGGTCGACGAGGGCTTTCGCACCCTGCACCACGTGGCCGGCGGCCACTACCTGGCCATCGGCGACGAGGTGGACACGGGTCAGTGAGCCGGGGCTGATGCCGCCAACAGCGGCGCTCGCAGGCGGCTCTCGAAATCGCGCGGCGCGACGTACTGGATCACCGTTTTCGTACCGGCGCCTTCGCCCTCGGCTGGCGGCAGCGCGATGGCCACGCCCTTCACTGCGTACAGCAGCTGGGTCTCACCGGCCGGGCCAGTGTGGCGCTCGGGGTGGTCGCCAAAGCGCTGCACCACGGTGGCCTCGTCCAGCCTGGCCGATGGCAAAAAGGCCATGGCCACCAACACGGCACGGAGGGCGGTGTCCACATCGTCACCGGCCAGCGTGTAGCGGCGGCTGCGGCCACCCTCGCCCACCGTGTTCTTGGGTGCGCGCTCCTTGGCGCGCTCGGCCCAGGCAGGATCGGCGTCGAATGCCAGCACCAGCTTGCCGGTGATGAAGCCGGCCCGAAAACTCTCCACAAAGGCCTCCAGGGCGGGCGCCTGTCCGTTGGGCACGATCATGCCCACATTCAAGTCTTCGGGAAAACGCCGCTGCACATCGGCCAGGGTGGAGCGCCCCAATGCCAGGCCAAACACCTCGGCCTCGCCCGTGCCGTCGGCCCGCACCTGCCAGGGCAGGCCTGTGTCGGTGGTGCCCACCCCCGCAGGCTTCATGCTCAGCAACGACCAGGCGACAGCGCCCGAGAGCACCACCACCACCACCCCCAGCGAGATCACCGAGGGCCGCTGCCACCAGGGCCGCTTCACTGCCGCCTGCGCGTTTGCGGAGGCGGGCGTTGACAATTGATCATCCATGGCGCGCATTGTCGCCGCCCCACACGCCGCAGGACGCCACCCCATGAGCCCACCAACCGCCCCCTTGACCATCATCACCGGCTCGTCGCGGGGCATGGGTGCTGCCATGGCCCTGCAATGCCTGCGCGAGGGCCACCAGGTCATCGGCATTGCACGCCACGCCAGCGACGAACTGGCCGCCACCGACACGGCCGGCCGGCTCAGCCAGTGGCAGGCCGATCTGGCGGATGCCAGCGAGGTGGCGCAGCGCCTGCACGATCTGCTGCAGGGCCGCAACGAGCCCGGCTGCAGCGCGCTGAACCTCATCAACAACGCCGGCGTGCTCGCACCGCTGCAGCCGCTGGAACAGATCGCCTTCACCGACACCACCCGTGCCCTGCGCGTGGGCCTGGAAGCCGCCATGCTGCTCACCACGGCCATGCTGGGCGCCACGCGTCATTGGGCGGTGCCGCGCCGGGTGCTCAACATTTCCTCGGGCCTGGGCCGGCGTGCCATGGCCGGCAGCGCGTCTTACTGCGCAGCCAAGGCCGGCATGGACCATTTCAGCCGCGCCGTGGCGCTGGAGCAGGCGGCACTGCCGAACGGCGCGCGCATCGTCTCTCTGGCGCCGGGCGTGATCGCCACCGACATGCAGGTGCAGTTGCGTGGCGCCGACCCGACCCTGTTCCCCAACCGCGAAGATTTTGTGCAACTGCAGGCCCAAGGCCAGTTGCTCAGCCCGGCCGATGCCGCAGCCCGCGTGCTGGCCTGGCTGCGCCGGCCCGACTTTGGCGCCAGCCCGGTGGCCGACGTGCGCGAATGACGCCACTTTGCGTTCAGAAGCCCACACGGATTCCCGCCTGCGCGGGAATGACGGTGGTCCACAGCTGCGCCTGACCTGCGTGGCCAGCGGGGATGCGCGACGCGGCGTCGGCCTGGGCCACGTTGCCTTGCCCCCCGCACCCAGGCTGGTTCGGGCGCAGGCAGCCCGAAACTCAGCGGTTGGCAGCGGGCTTGGCGGCTGCGCGCATGGCATCGCCGTTGGCCAGCATGCGGGTGAGGAACTGCAGCAGCAGTTGCCACTCCTCTGCCTTGAAACCTTCGAGATGGCCATTCAACACTTCGGCCAGCACGGCGGGCACCTTGCGCGCCACCTTGCGGCCTTCGTCGGTGAGCGTCAGGTGCACCACGCGGCGGTCCTGGGTGCTGCGCTCACGGGTCACCAGGCCCTTGGCTTCCAGGCGGTCCAGCGACCGGGTCACCGAGCCCGGATCGATCTCCAGGTCCCGCGACAGGCTGGCCACGGTGTTGCCCTCTTTCATCACCAGCTTGTAGAGCGGCAGCCACTGCACATAGGTGAGATCGTGGACGGCCAACTGCTCGTCAGCCTGGGCCAGCACTGAGCTGAGCACCTTGCGCATCAGGTAGCCAATGCTCTGGTCGGGCCGGTACTGACCTGCCTGGTAGAACTGGCAGCAGGAGGGAGACTTTGCAGCATTCATGGCCGCGATATTAATTGCATAAGCAATGATTGCCTGACCAATCATTGAATAGCCTAGGAAATTGTGCGGGCATGACCAAGCCTCGGTTGGAGCCCTTGCCACCTGCCTACACTGCCGCCATGTCAAAGCCCTCTGATCGCCCCCAAGCCAAGTCGCCGCGCTCGCTGTCGGGCCTGCTGCCCTTCCTGCAGCCCTACCGCGGGCGCATCTTGCTGGCCGTGGCCTTCATGGTGCTGGCGGCTGCCGCCACGCTGGTGCTGCCGGTGGCGCTGAAGTCGCTGGTGGACGAAGGCATCGTGGCCGCGTCGCCGGGTGAGCGGGCCATGGCGCTGCGCGGGCACTTTGGCGCGCTGTTCGGCGTGGGCGCGGCGCTGGGCCTGTTCTCTGCCATGCGCTTTTACATGGTCACCTGGCTGGGCGAGCGTGTCACCGCCGACCTGCGCAACGCCGTGTACGCCCATGTGGTGCAACAAAGCCCCGAGTTCTTCGAAACCAATGCCTCGGGCGAGGTGCTGAGCCGCCTCACCACCGACACCACCCTGGTGCAGACCGTGGTCGGGTCCAGCCTGAGCATGGGCCTGCGCAACACGGTAATGGGCATCGGTGCGCTGGGCATGCTGATCTTCACCAACCCCTACGTGATGGTGCAGGTGCTGGGCATCCTGGTGCTGGTGGTGGCGCCGGCCATTTACTTTGGCCGCCGCGTGCGCAAGCTCAGCCGCGCCAGCCAGGACCGCGTGGCCGATTCCAGCGCCATCGCCAGCGAGGTGCTGAACGCCATCCCCGTGGTGCAGAGCTACACGCAAGAGCAGCGCGAGGCCGCGCGCTTTGACGCAGCCACCGAAGCCGCCTTCGACACTGCCCGCAAGCGCACCCGGGTGCGCGCGGTGCTGGTGGCCTTCATCATCACCGCCACCTTTGGCGCGCTGCTGTGGGGCCTGTACCAGGGCACGCAGGCGGTGCTCAGCGGCAACATCACCGCCGGTCACCTGGGGCAGACCGTGCTGTACGTGATCGTGCTGGTGAGTTCGGTGGCCGTGCTCTCGGAGGTGTATGGCGACATGCTGCGCGCCGCTGGAGCCACCGAGCGGCTGATGGAACTGCTGCACGCGCAGTCGCCGGTGACCTCGCCGGCCCAACCGCTGCCCCTGCCGGCCACGCAAGGCGGCTCTGCGGTGCAACTGCAGGACGTGCGCTTTCACTACCCCTCGCGCCCCCAGCAGGCCGCGCTGGACGGTATCTCGCTCAGTGTGAAGCCTGGTGAGACCGTGGCCCTGGTGGGGCCCAGCGGTGCCGGCAAGACCACGGTCTTCCAGATGCTGCTGCGCTTTTATGACGTCGCCCAGGGCCAGGTGCTGCTGGATGGCAAGGATGTGCGCAGCGTGAGCCTGGGCGAGCTGCGCCACCGCATCGGCATCGTGCCGCAGGACAGCGTGATCTTCTCGGCCAGCGCCATGGACAACATCCGCTACGGCCGCCCCGAGGCCAGCGATGACCAGGTCATTGCCGCCGCCCAGGCCGCCTTTGCGCACGACTTCATCCTGGCCCTGCCTGGCGGCTATGAGAGCTTTCTGGGCGAGCGCGGCGTGCGCCTCTCGGGTGGCCAGCGCCAGCGCATCAGCATTGCCCGCGCGATCCTGAAGAACCCGCCGCTGCTGCTGCTGGACGAGGCCACCAGCGCGCTCGATGCCGAGAGCGAGCGCACCGTGCAGGCCGCGCTCGAAGCCGCCATGAAAGACCGCACCACCCTGGTCATTGCCCACCGCTTGGCCACGGTGCAGCGCGCCACGCGCATCGTGGTGCTGGAGCACGGCCGCATCGTCGAGCAGGGCACCCATGCCGAGCTGGTGGCGCGCGGCGGCCTGTACGCGCGGCTGGCGGCGATGCAATTCAGCGAGGCGGGATAATCTCGCCGCTCCGTCATTCCCGCCCGCCCGCCGTCATTCCCGCGAAGGCGGGATGACGGCCGAAGTGCCCCAACCCAAAGCCACCGCCGTGACCCGCCCCATCCGCTCCCAGTACGAAGACTTCATGCGCCATGTCTACGAGCATGGCGTGGCCAAGGGTGACCGCACCGGCACCGGCACGCGCAGCGTCTTCGGCCACCAGATGCGCTTCGACCTGAACGAAGGCTTTCCGCTGGTCACCACCAAGAAGGTCTTTCTGAAGGCCATCATCGTGGAACTGCTGTGGTTCCTGCGTGGCGACAGCAACGTGAAGTGGCTGCAGGAGCGCGGCTGCACGATCTGGGACGAGTGGGCCCGCGAAGACGGCAGCCTGGGCCCCGTCTACGGCGTGCAGTGGCGCAGCTGGCCCAAGCCCAATCCCGATGGGTCTCGTGGGCATGTGGACCAGATCAGCGAGGTGGTGAAACAGCTCACCACCAACCCCGATTCGCGCCGCATCATCGTCAGCGCCTGGAACGTGGCCGAGCTGAGCGAGATGGCCCTGATGCCCTGCCACGCCTTCTTCCAGTTCTACGTGGCCCCGGCCACCGTGCCCGGCGGCAAGGGCAAACTCAGCTGCCAGCTTTACCAGCGCAGCGCCGATATCTTTTTGGGCGTGCCCTTCAACATCGCCAGCTACGCCCTGCTCACCCACATGCTGGCGCAGCAGTGCAATCTGGACGTGGGCGACTTCATATGGACCGGTGGCGACTGCCACCTCTACACCAACCACGTCGAGCAGGTAGAGCTGCAGCTCTCGCGCACACCCCTGCCCTACCCGGTGCTGAACATCAAGCGCCAACCGGCCTCGATCTTCGACTACGAGTACGAAGACTTCGAGGTGCTCGAATACCAGCACCACCCGGCCATCAAGGCACCCGTTGCAGTCTGAGCGCCGCATGAGCCAGCCCCAGTTGATCCTGATCGCCGGTGTGGCGCGCAATGGCGTGATCGGCCGCGACAACCAGTTGCTCTGGCATCTGCCCGAAGACCTGGCCTACTTCCGCCGCCAGACCCAGGGCTGCCCCGTGATCATGGGGCGCAAGACCTGGGATTCGCTGCCGCCGCTCTTTCGGCCGCTGCCGGGCCGGCGCAACATCGTGCTCAGCCGCCAGGCTAGCTTTGCCGCCGCAGGCGCCGAGGTGGTGGCCGATCTGCCTTCCGCGCTGGCATGCGTGGCCGATGCACCCAAGGTGTTCGTGATCGGTGGCGCGCAAATCTACGCTGCCGCCATGGACCGCGCCGACCAGCTCATGCTCACCGAAGTCGAGCGCGAGTTTGACGGCGACACACACTTTCCTGCCTGGGACCGCGCCGCCTTTGTCGAGACCTCGCGCGAGCATCACCATGCTGCCGCGCCCAACGATTTCGAGTTCTCGTTCGTCACCTACCAGCGCCTGGCGCCGAAGCTCTGAGCCAGAGCAGAAGCACCAGCGCCGCTGGCTGTGGTGGGGTTGGGCTTCAGGACGCCTCTCCCTGGGAGTCTGTGCTGTGCAGCACGGCCTGGTTCTCATCGGCCAGCATCTTGCATGCTGCGATGGAAAGGCGAAATTCGGCGCCTCCCAGCTGCACGCACTCCAGCAGGCGCCGACCCTCCAGGGTCATGGCAAACGCCCGCTCCAGGTGGGTCAGTTCGGCGATGCGCTCGTTGTCTGCACGCGTGGCGATGGCGCGCAGCAGGGCGATGGACGTGGCGGCTTGTTCGTTATGGCTTGACACCGTTGCCTTTCAAGGCAGCTGCGGGTTGAAGCCTCATCGGCTCACTCAGGGGCGTCGGCTGGCACGCCCACCTGCTACTCACGCGGACACCAAGCCGTCACGGTCGTACCAGCATCCAGATCTTCAACGATGAACCGGTAGAGCTGTCCGGTGCGGCCGCACTGCAGCAGCTGAAAACCGCGATCCATGGGGCCTCCTTCAAGCACCGTTCCCACCTGCGGGGTTCGCTCTGTGGCGCGTGCCACGTGAACCCGGCCAAAGGAGTCGCGGAGCGCGACCTGTTGGCCGTCGGGGGTGGCTGCAAACACGTCAAAGCTGGGCACCGCTGGCTTTCGGAGTGGCTTGGCTTTGCCACCATAGCGTCTCGCCTGCCACCGCTCCGTGCGGTGCCGCACACAGCGGCCCACACACCCATCCGTTGGGTTGCGCACAGACCGCGCACCGCCAACTGCCTATGGTCACCTTGGCCAGCGGAATTCTTCGCTGTGCCCCACCGATCGGGGCGTGCGCAAGCAGTGCGCTGCCCCGGTTGCATCCTCCACCTTGATCCAAGGACTGCGCATGGAAACGAACTACATCACTCGCGACAACTTCGGCATGTATGCCAACGGCGTTGCTGGGCCAGGCCCTGCGCTGATGGGCGCCAACACACTCCTGGGCAACGACGTCTACAACAAGGACGGCGAAGACCTGGGCGACATCAAGGAATTCATGCTCGACATGGCTTCGGGGAAGGTGGCCTACGCCGTGCTGTCTTTCGGCGGCCTGCTGGGCCTGGGCGACAAGCTCTTCGCCGTTCCTTGGGCGGCCTTGAAGCTGGACACAGTGAACAAGCGCTTCACGCTGAACGCCCTGAAGACCACGCTGAAGGACGCCCCCGGCTTCGACAAGGACCATTGGCCGTCCATGTCAGACAAAACCTGGGCGAGCGGCGTGCACAAGTTCTACGGCACGCCCTACGTCGGCGAATGACCCCTACCGAAACCCAAACCAAGGTGAATGTATGAACAAGGACCAAGTCAAGGGAACGCTCAAGAAGGCAGCTGGCAAGGTGCAGGAGACCACCGGCAAGGTGGTGGGCAGCACCGAGCAGCAGCTCAAGGGCATCCGCAAGCAAGTGGATGGCCAGGCACAGAAGGTGGTTGGTGACGTCAAGGAAGTTGTGAGAGACGCCACCCACCGTTGAGCATGGTCCCGACCTGGCCTTCAAAGCGCCTGGTCGGCCCCCCTGTCGGGGGTGACTCTCGGCAACGAAAGGAGCAAAGATGAAGGGTTACGTGCAAGACATCGAGGCCATCGCCACCCGCAATGACGACTTCCGCCGCGTGCTTTACACCGCGCGAGCCTGCCAGCTGGTTGTCATGGCGCTGAAGCCTCAGGAGGACATTGGCGCTGAAGTCCACACACTCGACCAGTTCTTCCGGGTAGAAGCGGGCCGTGGCGATCTGGTGCTCGATGGCGTTCGCACCGCCATACAGGCCGGGTTTGCCGTGGTTGTACCCGCCGGTGCCAGGCACAACATCATCAACACCGGCACCGAGCCTCTGAAGCTCTACACCCTCTACGCGCCGCCCAACCACCGCGACGGCGTGGTTCACCACACGCGGGCAGACGCCGACGCCGACACCGAGCACTTCGACGGCACAACATCTGAAAGCCTCTCCAGCGGCAAGTAGAACCTTCGGCCGAACACTGGCCCTTCCTGGCGGCGGGCGCCGAGCTCAGCGGTCGGCCAGCAGGCCCGCCAGCCACAGCGGCCCCACGCGCTCGAACATCGAGTCGGCTGCGGTGAACCGGCCCATGTCCGAGGCCAGCCGTACCCACACCCGCGTGTCGTGCGGCCCGGTGTCAAGCACCTGCTCGGCACGCAGCTGCACGTTCCACGCATGCACCTGGGCGTAGAGCTCGGGGTGGTGCTGCTGGGTCCAGGCCAGGCCCACCAGATCGGCATAGCCCTCTTCGCGGCGGGTGCGCCACATGTCCCTCAGGATATCGGCCACATCGGCCGGCACCTGGTCCAGATGGCTGCTCACTTTCACGCTGCCAGGCAGGGTGCCCCAATGGTTCTGCAGATGGCGCCAGCAGTGCGCCAGTTCGTGGGCGGCAATGGCCTCCACCACAGGGCCCCGCAGGCCGTGCTCGATGCGGTCCAGCGTGGCCTGGGCCTCGGGGTTGCCCCGCATGGAAAGCACCAGCTTGCAGCGGCCCGACACAAAGGCCATGCCCAGCGGCGTTTCGCCGGGCGTGGGCTGTGGCTGCACGATGATGTCCAGCGGCAGCGCCTGCTCCTGGGCAAAGCTCAGCACCGGCAGTGCGGCGTCCAGCCAGGCACGCTCCGTCGGGGTCAGCTCAGAGGCCAGCGCCCCCATGCCCGCCAGGTGCCATGCCGCCACCACCGCGCTCAACAGCCACTTGACCATGTCATCACCTCTGCTTGATGCGACCCCGAGGGAAAAGCGCAGCCGCCGCCACGCTGCCTGCAGGCTAAGGGTGGGCGCGGCACGCCAAAGCCGGTAAAACGTGGCCCCGGTGGCGCACTTCGCGGCTTGCAAAACCACCAAGGCCTGGGTTTGACAGCAAGCTTTGTGTTCGCGGCCGCACAGACCGGGCGGCACCAGCGCTCCACCATGCAGCACGAGTTCAACGCCGGTGCAGCATGGCCCCGCAACCCCGCGGGTCCGCGCGGGCCCAGGCCCAAGACATCGTTGAGGATTTCCATGACCCATACCCTGATGCTGAACGCCGCCGCTGCGGCAGCGCTGGTTCTGCTGGGCGCCTGCGCCACCAGCACGCCGCCACCCACCAACCAGATGGCCGTGAGCAACGCCGCCCTGGCCCACGCCGTGGCGGCCGGCAGCGCGGAATACGCCCCGCGCGAAATGGGCATCGCCCGCGAAAAGATGGTGCGCGCCAACCTGGCCCTGGCCTCCAAGAACAACGACGCCGCGCTGGACTTGGCCCAGCAGGCGCAGCTGGATGCGCAACTGGCCGAGTCCAAGACCGAAACGGCCAAGGCGCGCAAATCGGCCGACGCCCTGGACGAAGCCAGCCGTGCACTGCGCGAAGAAATGAGCCGCAAGCCCAAGTAACCCCCTGGAGCAGACCATGAGCCACCCCACCATTCGCCACTTCACCCTGCTCGCTGTCGCCGCCATCGCGGCCTGCAGCAGCACGCCTGCCAACAACGCCATGCTCGACCAGGCCCGCAGCGACTACCGCAGCGTGCAGGCCCAACCGCAATCGCAAACCTACGCAGGTGCCGAGTTGCGCCAAGCGGGCGACGCACTGGCCCGCGCCGAAGCCGCCTTCAGCCGCAACAACGACACGCCGGCCGTGAACCACCTGGCCTACCTGGCCACGCAGCGCTCGGCCCTCGCCCAAGAAGCCATAGGCCGCAAGGCGGCCGAAGCCAGTGTGGCGCAAGCCAGCTCAGAGCGCGACAAGATTCGCCTGGCCGCCCGAACCCAAGAGGCCGACAACGCCACCCAGGCCGCCGGCGTGGCGCAACGCGATGCCCAGAGCGCGCAGCGCCAGTCTGAAGCGGCCCAGCGCCAGGCGGTGGCGTCGCAGCGCCAGTCCGAGGCATCCCAGCAGCAGGCCGCCCTGTCACAACAGCAGGCGGCCGCCTCTCAGCAGCAAGCCGGCGACGCCGAGCGCCGCAACGCCGAGCTGCAAACCCAGCTGCGCGATCTGAACGCCAAGAAGACCGACCGCGGCATGGTGGTGACGCTGGGCGACGTGCTGTTCGACACCGGCAAGTCCGAGCTCAAGTCGGGTGGATTGCGCAGCGTGGAGCAGCTCAGCGTCTTCATGAAGGCCTACCCGTCGCGCAAGGCCATGATCGAGGGCTACACCGACAGCGTGGGTGGTGAGGGCCAGAACCAGGAGCTCTCAGGCCGCCGGGCCGAGGCCGTGCGCAGCGCGCTGGCGGGCATGGGCGTGGGCATGGACCGCATCGCCACGCAGGCCTATGGCGAGCGGTTTCCGGTGGCGGGCAATGAAAGCGCCAGCGGGCGCCAGATGAACCGGCGCGTGGAAGTGGTGCTGTCGGACGAAAACGGCAGCGTCGCGCCGCGCTGATTGCAGCGGCAAGGCCTGACACGGCATTGCGTTTCAAAGGTCACGGCGTGATGGACAGGGTTCTGTGTCGCAGATCGGCGCAAAGCGGCCGGCCGCGAGGGGCGCTTTCGTCATTCCCGCGAAGGCGGGAATCCATGTTTTCGATTGACCGTACGGTGCGGGAAAGGGCTGGGTGGGCAGACCGCTGCTTTTGACCGCAGCGGCGTGCGCAGCACGCTTCGTGGTCATGCTTGCCGCATCTTGCTTGAGTGCAGCGAGCAAGGCGAGCGAAACGAGTTGTGCGGCACGCCCCGAACGAGAGCACTGCAAGGGAGTCGGTGCGCAGCGCCGACCGCCACAGCATGAGCCCGCGCCGGCTGGCCGCCTGGCGCGGGCGCACCGCAAGCCAAAGTCATGGATTCCCGCCTTCGCGGGAATGACGAGGCGAGGGTGCGGGAATGACGGCAATGTGGTCACCATGGCCGGCTGCTATGCGCGCCGTGAACAGACGCTGGGCCTCGCGGCGAAGTGTTCAGCGTTGCCCTAACTCGGCCCCAGCATCTGTTGGGGCTGCACCCAGGCGTCAAACTGCTGGGCGCTGACCGCCCCCAACGCCAGGGCCGCTTCGCGCAGCGTGCTGCCACTGGCCTGCGCATGCTGGGCCACTGCTGCGGCACCCGCATAGCCGATGTGCGGCGTGAGGGCTGTCACCAGCATCAGCGAGCGGTGCAGCAACTCGTCAACGCGCGCCGCGTTCACCGTCAAGCCTGACACACAGTGCTGCGCAAAGCTGCGCATGGCGTCGGCCAGCAAATGCAGGCTGTCCAGCGTGTTCAGCGCCATCAGCGGCTTGTACACATTGAGCTCAAACTGCCCCAGGCTGGCCGCAAAGGTGATGGCCACGTCGTGGCCCATCACCTGCGCGCACACCATGCACAGCGCCTCCACCTGCGTGGGGTTGACCTTGCCCGGCATGATGGAGCTGCCCGGCTCGTTCTCGGGCAACTGCAACTCCCCCAGCCCGGCGCGCGGCCCGCTGCCCATCAGGCGGATGTCGTTGGCAATCTTGGTCAGCGCCACGGCCAGCATCTTCAGCGCGCTGTGCAAGGCCACCAGGGCCTCGTGCCCGGCCATGGCGGCAAACAGGTTGTCGGCCTGGTGCAGCGGCAGATCCAGGCGCTGCGCCAGCGTGGCGGCCACCCGGGCACCAAACTGCGGGTGGGTGTTGAGGCCCGTGCCCACCGCCGTGCCGCCGATGGCCAGCGCGTTCACGCCCACCAGGGCCTGCAGCAGGCTGGCCCAGCACAGGTCGAGCTGGGCCGCGTAGCCACCAAACTCCTGGCCCAGCGTCACCGGCGTGGCGTCCTGCAAATGGGTGCGGCCGGTCTTCACCACACCGGCCCAGGCCCGCCCTTTGGCAGCCAGGGCTTCGCGCAGCGCGTACAGCGCAGGCATCAGGGCCTTGCGCGCCTGCAAGGCCACGGCGATGTGCATGGCCGCAGGGAAAACGTCGTTCGACGATTGGCCCAGATTCACGTGGTCATGCGGGCTCACAGTGGGCTGCCCCGGCCCGCTCCTGGCCAGGGCCTGGTTGGCCAGCGTGGCCACCACCTCGTTCACGTTCATGTGGCTCTGCGTGCCCGAGCCGGTCTGCCAGACCGAAAGCGGGAACTCGGCGTCGAACTCGCCCTGCGCCACACGCCAGGCCGCGTCGGCAATGGCCTTGCCCATGGCGGGCGGCAGCAGACCCAGATCGGTGTTCACGCCCGCAGCCGCCCACTTCACCAGCGCCATGGCATGCACCAGCGGCAAGGGCATGCGCTGCTCACCGATGGCGAAGTACTGCAGGCTGCGCGCCGTCTGCGCACCCCACAGTGCCTCGTCGGGCACGGCAATGGGGCCAAGGCTGTCGTGCTCGGTGCGTGTGGCAATGTTCATGGGCGGCTCCTGCTGGCGTGGCACCCAGTGTGCGCAGCCCGCAAGACCTTGTTCTGTGCGTTGTCGCACGCTGCAGGCCTGACCTTCCTAGGTGGCCCAACGCACAGACCGGCCGGCAAACGACCGCCAAGATGGCAGCGGCGCAAAGTTTGCGTCAGCCCTGCGTGAACCAAGGACACCCCATGAGCAAGACCCAAAAAGGCAACAAGGAAGCCAAGAAACCCAAGCAGGTGCCGGGCGTGAAGCCTGCGGTGCCGGCGCTGGCCATCCCGGCCGTGGCGCCGCGCCAGCCGCAGCAGAAGAAGTGAAGTCATTCCCGCGCTGGCGGGAGTCCAGGGCTTGGGCCGAAGGCATGGATTCCCGCCTGCGCGGGAATGACGAAGAAAGGCGCGGGAATGACGGCCGACCTACGCGGGAATGGCGACCAGGGGCACGGCAGGGTCTGAACCCAGCGCCTCTTGGTAGGCCAGGCAATCGGCCTGGTAGCAACTGCAGGCTGCGGCCTCCAGTCCTGCGCGGTCCAGCACGCTCAGCTCACCGCGGTGGTAGCGGATCAGCCCTGCCCGTTGGAGTTGCCCGGCGGCCACCGTGATGCCCACCCGGCGCACGCCCAGCATGTAGGCCAGAAACTCTTGCGTCACGTGGAAGCTGTCGGCATGGGCGCGGTCCTGGCTCATCAGCAGCCAGCGAGCCAGGCGTGGGCCGATCTGGTGATAGCGCAGGCAGGCCGACAAGGTGGCCAGTTGCACCAGGCGCACATGGGTGTAGCGGTTCAACCCGCGTTGCAGCATGGGGCTGGCTGGCAGGGCCAGCTGAAAGTCGCTGCTGCTGATGCGCCAGGCCATGCCGGCCCCCTGCACCAGCGTGCGCAGCGGTGCCGCAAGCACGCCCAGCGCCAAATCCAGGCCCACCATGCCTTCACGGCCCACCATGCCCACTTCCAAGCCTGGATGATCGTCCACCTGGGTGACGAGCGAGATGAAACCATGCACCGGAAAGTAGGCGTGCCGCATGGGCTGCCCCACCTCGCACAGCACGCTGGACAAGCTCAGGTGCACAGACTCGCACAGGGCCAGCAAGCGCTGGCGCTCTGCCCCCGGCAGCAGTTCGATCAAATGGTTCTCAGCGTGGGCCAAGGGCAACTTTCCGGCAGTGCGGTGAGGCCGGCAGCACACACCGGTTGAAAACCCGCTCGCGGCAGCGAGATCTCTCTGTGCCGCAGCTTCGGTTCAGCATGCGCCTCTCGGCAGCCCTTCACAGTCCGCTAACGCACACAGCAGCCCGTGCGGGGCTGGCGGCCGTCAAACCGGGGCCATCAGCTGGCCAATTTCACGGGCAGCAGCCGGTCGTATTCCTTCTTCACCACGGCGTAGCACTCGCAGGTGCGGGCTTCCAGGCCGGCCCGGTCGAGTATCGTGATGTGGCCACGGGCGTACTGGATGAGCCCGGCCTTCTGCAACTTGAGTGCGCCTTCGGTCACGCCCTCACGGCGCACGCCCAGCATGTTGGCAATCAGCTCCTGCGTCATCACCAGCTCGTTGCCGTTCAGCCGGTCCATGCTCAGCAGCAGCCAGCGGCACAGTTGCTGGTCCAGCGAGTGGTGGCGGTTGCACACCGCCGTCTGCGCCATCTGGGTGATCAGCGCCTGAGTGTAGCGCAGCAGCAAATGCAGCACCGGCCCCGAGCGCTCGAACTCCTGCTTCATCACATGCGCGGGCAGGCGGTAGCCCTCACCGGCGCTTTGCACCACGGCCCGGCTGGGGGTGGACTCACCGCCCATGAACAGCGCGATGCCCACCACGCCCTCGTGGCCCACCACGGCGATCTCGGCCGAGCCGCCGTCCTCCATCACGTACAGCAGCGAGACGATGGCGTTGGTCGGAAAGTACACATGGCCCATGGTGGCACCCGACTCGTACAGCACCTTGCCCAGGGGCAGCGGCACACGCTCCAGCAGCGGCTGCCAGCGCAGCCATTCGGTCTCGGGCAGCGTCGCGAGCAACTGGTTTTGCCGGGGCTGGGTCTTTTCTGGCATCAAAGGGTTCCTCCGGGTGGCTGACCTCGGCGTGAGCCGCCGTGTGCAAGCCAAAGCCGGGCCTTTGCCCTCAGTCTATGAACTCAGGGTACACCCGTATGTGCGGCAACGCACCGACCTCGGCGCAAGCCTGGCGCAGGCTGGCCCACACTTTGCACAAAGGGCGGGCATGGGTATTTTTTCGCTGGAACACAGCCGTGCGGCGTATGCGGCCGATTTCGCGGCCTACGGCATGGCCATCACCGGTTTGGCCGTGGGCCTGCTGGTGGCCGCGCCGCCGGAGCAGGGCTGGGGGTTGCTGGCCTGCACCGTGCTGGGCCTGGGCTCGTGGTCGGGCGTGGAGTACCTGCTGCACCGCCATGTGCTGCATGGTGTGCAGCCCTTTTGCCACTGGCATGCGCAGCACCACGCCCGGCCCATGGCCCTCATCGGCTCGCCCACGCTGCTCAGCGCGGCGCTGTTTGCGGCGCTGGTCTTTGCACCCGTCTGGGCCCTGGCCAATGCCTGGGTGGCCTGCGCCTTCACCATGGGCATGATGGCCGGCTACCTGGCCTTTGGCCTCACCCACCACGCCATGCACCACAGCGGCAGCCGCAACCCCTGGCTGGCGCGGCGCAAGCGCTGGCATGCCCTGCACCACCACCGCCCGGCCGAGCATGCCAGCTGCTATGGCGTGACCAGCAATGTCTGGGACCACGTCTTCGGCACCGCGCAACGCCGAGCGGCAGAGCACTGAACAAGCGATGGACTTCAAAGACTACTACGCCGCCCTGGGTGTGCCCGCCAAGGCCAAGCCCGAGGCCATCAAGCACGCCTATCGCAAGCTGGCGCGCAAGTTCCACCCCGACGTGAGCAAGGAGCCGAATGCCGAGGCCCGCTTCAAGGACGTGGCCGAGGCCTACGAGGTGCTGGGCGATGTGGAGCGGCGCGCCGCCTACGATGCAGCCGCCGCCGGCCAGGCCGCCGACCGCGCCTTTGCGCCGCCACCGGGCTGGGACAGCGGCTTCGAGTTCAGGGACCGCGGCCAGGCCGACAGCGCCCGCGCGCACAGCGATTTCTTCGAGGCCCTGTTCAGCCGCCATGCCAGCCGCGCCGCCGCCGAAACCATGCGCCCGCGCGAGCAGGCCGGCACCGACCACCACGCCAAGCTGTCCATCGCCCTGCGCGACGCCTACTGCGGCGCCACGCGCAGCATCGCCTTGCGCTCGCCGGCCGCCGACGCGCTGGGCCGCGTGAGCCTGCACACGCGCCAGCTCGAAGTACAGATACCGCGTGGCGTGCGCAGCGGCCAGCAATTGCGCCTGCGCGGCCAGGGCGAAGCCGGCCAGGGCCACGGCGCCGCTGGCGACCTCTACCTGGAAGTTGAATTTGCACCCGACCCGCTGTTCAGCGTGACGGGCGGCGATGTGTCGCTCACGCTGCCGGTGACGCCGTGGGAGGCCGCGCTGGGCGCCAGCGTGAGCGTGCCCACACCCGATGGCCGGGTGGACCTGAACGTGCCCTCGGGCTCGCCCGACGGCCGCCGGCTGCGGCTCAGGGGCCAGGGCATCCCCGGCGCCACGCCGAACAACGCGGCGGGCCACCTGTACGTGCAACTGGCCGTGGTGGCACCACCGGCTGGCGACGAGGCGGGCCAGAGCGCCTACCGCGCGCTGGCGGCGGCCTTCCCGCACTTTCAGCCGCGTGCAGGCATGGGGTACGCCAGCGCACAGACGTGAGGCCGGCATCCGAGTACAACCCACCGAAAGCGGCCCCCGGGCCGCAGATTCCCTTGCACCACCGCCCCTGCTTTGAAAGATGGTCATGAGATGCCCCCCCATGAAGTCCGCTCGCCCCCCAGGCGCCCCCGGGCCTTGCTGGTACACCGCATCGCTGGGCGGCAGCGCCGACACCACGCCCAACGAGTTGTCGTCACTGCAAGCCCATCTCAGCGGCTGCCTGGCTGTGCGCGGGCGCTGGTTCCATTGGCGGCGGCGCACCGATGCGCTGCTGAACTTCGTGGCCGCACGCCTCATCACAACCGCCCTGGCCCTGGGCCTGGTGGCAGCGCTGGTCTGGCTGCTGTAGCCGACGCAACCGGCCGCGCGCGCCACGCGCTGCCCGGCGGGCCCGCCAAGGTGGCGCCATGAGCACGCCGGGCCGCTCCCAAGTGCGAATCCCGGAGTGCGCAGCACGGAGGGTAGACCCGTGACCCTGTTCGGCCCGCTCACCGAGGTGCCCGGCAACACCCCTGCGCTGCGCCGCATGCTGGACGCCAGCCACGGACCGGTGCAGCCACCGATACGCAGCGAGATCTTCGGCCCCGAACGCTTTGCCCAGCATGGCCGCAGCCTGGCCCAGACCCACCGCGCCCAGCGCTCGCTGCTGCCATCGGCCACCTTCTTTCCGCGCTTGCGCAGCAACATCCGCATGCTGCGCGCGGCGCACCGCTACATCGCCAGCCAGAGCGCCAACGGCTACGACATCAGCCCGGCCGCCGAGTGGCTGCTGGACAACTTCCACCTCATCGAAGCCCAGCTCAAGGAGATCCACGACGGCCTGCCGCGCGGCTACTTTCGCGCCCTGCCAGTCTTGCAGGACGCGCCGCTGGCCGGGCTGCCGCGCGTCTACGGCGTGGCCTGGGCCTTCGTGGCCCACACCGATGGCGATTTCGACGAAGAATTGCTGGTGCACTTCCTGGGCGCCTATGAACAGACGCGCGAGTTGACCCTGGGCGAGATGTGGGCCCTGCCCACCACCTTGCGCGTGGTGCTGATCGAAAACCTGCGCCGCCTGGCCGAACGCGTGGCCGCCAACAAGGCCGCGCGCGAGCTGGCCAACCTGTGCTGCGACCACATCGCCGCCTGCCCGGTGCCGCTGCTGGCGCGCTTGCTCGAAGCATTGAACCGGCGCGGCGTGGGCCGGGTATTTCTGGCCCAGATGGCGCAGCGCTGGCAAGACCTGGGCGCCGCCCCCTCGCTGCAACTGGCCACCGCCCAGCAACTGTGGCTGGGCCTGGCCCTGCCCGACCCGGCCAGCGTGCTGGCCCAGCAAACCACCGACCAGGCGGCCGACAACCTCAGCGTGGGCAACGCGCTCACCTCGCTGCGCGCCATCAGCGACACCGACTGGTCGGACATCATCGCCCGCACCAGCCCGCTGATGCGGCTGATGCTCACGTCGGCCGTGTTCGCGTCCGAGCACGCCCTCACGCGTGACCAGACGCTGCACGGCATCGAACAGCTGGCGCGGCGCAGTGGGCGCGGCGAAACCGAGGTGGCGCAGGCACTGCTGGCGCTGATGCACGCCGCCACGGCCAGCACAGATGACCCAGACCCCGCGCACACCAGCATGCCCATCCACTGGCTGCGCGGCCCGGGCCAGGGCGCCTTGCTGCGCGCGCTGGCTGTGCCGCCGGGCTCGGCGCTGCGCGTGCGCCTGGCCTGGCAGGCCACCCTGCAAGCCCTGGCCGTGCCGCTGTACCTGGGCACCCTGGCGCTGGCCACGGCCGCACTGATCGCCTGGCTGCTGAGCCACCACGGCGCCGGACCGCTGGCCTGGGCCTGGCTGACGCTGCCGAGTGTGGTGCTGCTGCTGGTTCCGGCGTCTGAAGCGGTGGTGGCGGTGGTGAACCGGCTGATCAGCGAATCGGCCCACCCGCGTCCCTTGCCGCGCCTGGCGCTGGCCGGCGGCATCCCGCTCGAGCACCGCGTGATGGTGGTGATTCCGGCCATGCTCACCCAGGCGGCATCCACACGCACGCTGGTGCACCGCTTGCTGCTGCACCACTTGGCCAACCCGGAAGCCAACGCGCAGTTCGCCCTGCTCACCGACTGGGCCGACGCTGACGCGCCCCAAGCCCTGGCCGACGACAGCCTGCTGGCCGACGCGCTGCGCGAGATCGAGGGGCTCAACGCCTTGCATCCGCTGCCGCCCGCCGCCGACACGCTGGCCGCGCCACCAGCGCGCTTCATCCTGCTGCACCGGGTGCGCCGCTTCAGCCCCAGCGAGCAGCGCTGGATAGGCTGGGAGCGCAAGCGCGGCAAGCTGGAAATGCTGGTGGCCGCGCTGGCCGGCGGCTCGGCGGCTGAATTTCTGGACCTGGGCGAGAGCTCGCGCATCGCACCCGAGACGCGCTACATCGTCACGCTGGACAGCGACACGCAGTTGCCGCCGGGCCGTTTGCGCGAGTTGGTGGGCGTGGCCGCCCACCCGCACAACCAGCCACGCCTGTCGGCCGACGGCCGCCAGGTGCTGAGCGGCTGGGGCATCCTGCAACCCCGGGTGATGACGCCGCTGCCAGCGCCAGCGCAGCTCACCCGCTTCCACACCCTGTTTGCCGGCCAGTGCGGCATCGACCCCTACAGCGCCGCCAGCTCCGAGGTCTACCAGGACGTGTTCGGCGAAGGCAGCTTCACTGGCAAGGGCCTGCTGCACGTGGCCACCATGCACGCGGTGCTGGCCGAGCGCCTGCCCGAAGGCCAGGTGCTGAGCCACGATCTGCTCGAAGGCGCGCTGGCGCGCTGCGCCGCCGTGAGCGACATCGCGGTGATCGAGGACGCGCCCTTCCATGCCGACGTGGCCGCCGCCCGCGTGCACCGCTGGACGCGTGGCGACTGGCAGCTGCTGCCCTTCCTGCTGCAACCCGGCCGCGTGGCGCTGGGCGCCATCCACCGCTGGAAGCTGCTGGACAACCTGCGCCGCTCGCTGGTGGCGCCCACGTCGCTGGCCTTGCTGCTGCTGGCCCTGGCTGGCCAGGTGCTGGCGCCGTGGGCGGCGCTGGGGCTGGTGCTGGCCGCGTTCACGGCTGGCCCGCTGATGGGTGCACTGGCCGGCCTGCTGCCACAACGCAATGACCTTGCCGTGCGGCACTTTCTGCGCCGCGCGCTGGGCGACCTGGCCCGCGCACTGCTGGCCGGCACATGGCTGCTGGCGCAGCTGCTGCAACAAGCCATCAACGCGGTGGACGCCATCGTTCGTGCGCTCTACCGCTCCAGTGTGAGCCACCGCCACTTGCTGCAATGGACCACCACCGCCACCACCGAGGCCAGCACCCGCCCAGGCCTGGTGGCCGCGCTGCGCCGCCACTGGAGCGAGAGCGCGGTGGCAGCCGTGCTGTGGCTGGGGTTGTGGGCTGCGCACACGCCCTACCCCATGCTGGCCGGCGCGCTGTGCCTGCTGTGGGGCGCCTCGCCGCTGTGGACCTGGTGGGCCAGCCGCACACCCGCCGTGCCGGACGAGGCCGAGCTGTCACCGCAGGCCCAGGCCGAGCTGGCCGGCATTGCCCGCGACACCTGGCGCTACTTCGAGCGCAGCGTCACCGCCGACGACCACCACCTGCCACCCGACAACCTGCAAACCCACCCGCAGGACATGCTGGCCCACCGCACCTCGCCCACCAACATCGGCCTGTACCTGCTGAGCGTGGCCTGTGCCCGCGAGTTTGGCTGGATAGGCACGCAAGACTTGCTCTCGCGCATGGAAGCCACCCTGGCCACGCTGGACCGGCTGCAACGCCACCGCGGCCATTTCCTGAACTGGTACGACACGCAAAGTGCCGCACCACTGCTGCCCATGTATGTCTCCACCGTCGACAGCGGCAACCTGGGCGGCCATTTGCTGGCCGTGGCCCAGGCCTGCCTGGCGCTGGCGCATGCGCCACATGACCCCAGCGCCTCGCAGCGGGCCTTGCAAGCCTCGCGCGAACGGCTGGCGCCCTTGCTCGTGGCCCGGCATCGCCTGACCCCGGCGTTGAAGGAACAACTGCGCTGGGGCCTGGCCGACCACCGCGCCACGCGGCTGTCGGTGCGGCTCGATGCGCCTGCCAACCTGCCCCGCCTGGTGGCCGACAGCCTGGCCATCGCCAAGGCCCGGCTGCATGCGGTGGCCGGTCGCTGCACCGCGCTGGCCTTCGAGGCCGACTACGGTTTTCTGTACCACCGCAAGCGGCATCTGTTCCACATCGGCTACCGGCTGGCCGAGCAGACGCTGGACGCCAGCTTCTACGACCTGCTGGCGTCTGAATCGCGCCTCACCGGCCTGCTGGCCATTGCCAAGGGCGACGTGCCGGTGAACCACTGGGCCGCGCTGGGTCGGCCCTTCTTTGCGGTGGGCACGCAGGCCGGGCTGCGCTCGTGGTCGGGATCGATGTTCGAGTACCTGATGCCCACGCTGGTGTTGGACGAGCCCCATGGCAGCGTGCTGCGCGACGCTGGCGAAGCCGCGCTGCACGAGCAGATGGCCTACACGCGCGATGCCGAGCTGCCCTGGGGCCTGTCTGAATCGGCCTATGCCGACCGCGACAACAGCCTGGCCTACCAGTACGCACCGCAAGGCGTGCCGCGTCTGGCGCTGCGCCGCACACCATCGAACGAACTGGTGATCGCCCCCTACGCCACTGCGCTGGCGGCCCAGGTGGCACCCAAGCTGGCACTGCAGAACTTTGCGGCCCTGCAGGCGCTGGGCGCGCGTGGCCGCTATGGCTACATCGAAGCGCTGGACTTCACCCCCACACGGCAGACCGGCACCGCGCGCTACACGCCGGTGTGCACCTTCATGGCCCACCACCAGGGCATGAGCATCGTGGCCCTGGCCAATGTGCTGCTGGGCGGCGTGGCGCAGCGCTGGGGCATGGCGAGTGCCAGCATCCAGGCGGTGGCGTCGGTGCTGCACGAGCGCTCGCCGCGCGAGGTCTCCAAGTTGTACCAGCCGCCGCCCGGCCCGCAGCCCTTGGCCCAGCAACGCCAGCCCCTGGGCCTGGTGCGCGAGGTGCTGCCCGGCGCCCAGGCGGTGCCGCCCACGCATGTGCTGTCGAACGGGCGCTACCGCGTGGCGCTGCGCGCCAACGGTGCCGGCTGGAGCCGTTGGGGCGGCACCGACATCAACCGCTGGCGCGACGACGCGCTGCGCGACGCGCATGGCAGCTTCATGTACCTGCGCTGGGACCGCCAGCCGCAACCGGTGTCCATCAGCCAGCACCCGGCGCCCGACCCGCAGGCCCAGTACCGCAGCGTCTTTCACGCCGACCGCGTGTGCCTGGAAGCCGCCTGGCCCGAGTTGCAGGCCCAGACCACGGTGTGGGTCTGCCCCGAGGACGACATCGAGTTCCGCCAGGTGGAGCTGCGCAACCTCAGCGACCGCACGCTGGACATCGAGCTGATCTCGGCCTTCGAGGTGAGCCTGGCCCCTGCTGCGGCCGACGAGGCCCACCCGGCCTTCAGCAAGCTGTTCGTGCGCGCCGAATGGCTGGCTGCGCAGCAGGCGCTGCTGTTCAGCCGCACACCCCGATTGCCCAGCGAGCCGGCGGTGCAGATGGCGCACTTTCTGGCCCACTCCTCGGCCCATTCGTCGACCGACACCGCGGCCGAGGTGCTGGCCCTGCACGTGCAGACCGACCGCCAGGCCTGGCTGGGCCGCAACCGCGCGGTGAGCCAACCGTTGGCCGACTTGCAGGCGCCGCCCGACGACGGCAGCGGCACGCCACAGCCCCTGGCCACCGGGCTGGACCCGGTGTGCGCCATGGCCGTGCAGCTGCGCATCGCCCCGCGCGCCAAGGCCACGCTCACCTTTGCCACCGCCGCCAGCGACCAGGCCGGTGTGCTGCGCGCCGTGATCGACAAGTACCGACAGCCCAGCCATGTGCAGCGGGCTTCGCTGATGTCGGGTGCACTGGCCGGCATGCGCCTGCGCGAGCTGCGGCTGGGCGCCGACGAGTTCGCGGCCGTGCAAAGTCTCAGCACCGCGCTGCTGCTCAGCCTGGCGCGGCCGCCCGTGCTGCCGGCGGCTTTGCCACCGCTGCAGGCCAGACAGGCCACACCGGCTGCACCCGCCGCCGAGCCACCCCGCCTGGTGTGCGACCGCCGATTGCTGTGGCGCCATGGCATTTCGGGCGACCGGCCCATCGTGCTGGTGGCGGCCGGCACCAGCCAGGGCCTGGGTCTGCTGCGCACGCTGGCCCAGGCGCTGCGTTTGTGGTCGTGGGGCGGGGTGCCCTGCGACCTGGTGGTGGTGAATGCCGAGGCCGACTCGTACCACATGGCCCTGCAACGCGAGCTGGCCGCCCTGCGCCAGAAGCACCTGGCCGACAGCGCGGCCCAGCCCAGCCCCGACAGCACCGGCTTTCACCTGTTGCGCGCGGCCGACCTGTCTGCCGACGAACTGGGCTCGCTGCTGAGCCTGGCGCGCGTGCGCCTGCAGGCCGACGGCCGACCGCTGCTGCACCATGTGCTGGTCTGGAACGAATGGCACGAGCAGGCCCTGGCCCGTCGCAGTGAAACCTCCACCAGCGCGCTGGCCGAGGCCAGCGGCCCGGCCGAAGCGGTGCCCGCACCCCTGGGCGAGTTCGCGGCCGACGGCTCGGGCGGCTTCAGCTTTGAGGTGAGCGCCGCGAGCCGGCCGGCCAGACCCTGGATCAACGTGCTGGCCAACCCGGGCTTTGGCACCCACCTGTCTGAAGCCGGTGCGGGTTGCACCTGGGCGGTGAACAGCCGCTTGAACCAGCTCACCGCCTGGTCGAACGACCCAATGGCCGACCCCGCCGCCAAGTACTTCTAACTGCAAGACCTGCGCAACCTCGCCACCTGGAGCCTGGCCCCCGGCGCGGGTGCCGACCCGGCCCTGCGCTACCGCGTGAGCCATGGCCAGGGCCACAGCCACATCAGCCACCGCAGAGGCGACCTGGCGGTGGCGGTGAGCTGGTGCGTGGACGCCGACGCGGCGGTCAAGCAGGTGCAGGTGCGCATCACCAACCACGGTGCGCGCACCCAGCATTTGCGTCTGGTGGGCCTGGTGGAGTGGCAGATGGGCGCCAGCCGCACTGACCGCAACACGGTGCGCACCGCATTGCACCGCCAGCGCCTGCCCGACGAGCCCGGCCCCGGCGGTGTGCCGCAGGCCCACAAGCTCACCGCGCTGCTGGCCACCCAGCGCGAGCGCGCGCCAGGCTTTGGCGACGGCACGGCATTTCTGGCGCTGGCCGGCAGCGGCGACGAGGACTGGACCTGCGACCGCCGCGAGTGTTTTGACGCACGCGGCCGCGCGGTGCTGCCCGACCACCTGGGCCAGCAGGCCGGCGACGGGCTGGACCCCTGCGCCGTGCTGTCCACCCGGGTGCGCGTGCCGGCAGGTGCCACGGTGGAAAAGGTCTTTCTGCTGGGCTATGCCGAAAGCCCCGATGCGGCCCGGCTGCTGGCCACCCAGGCCGCCACGCGCCCCCCCGATCAGCGCTTGCGCGACGTGCACCTGCGCTGGAACGAACTGCTGGGCGCCACCAAGGTGAGCACGCCTGACCCCTTGTTTGACGCGCTGGTGAACCGCTGGTTGCTGTACCAGACGGTGGCCTGCCGCCTGTGGGCCAAGGCCGGCTTTTACCAGGCCGGTGGCGCCACCGGCTTTCGCGACCAGCTGCAAGACAGCATGGCCCTGGCCTGGGCTGCGCCGGCCATGCTGCACGCGCAGATCGTGCGCTGTGCAGGGCGCCAGTTTGCCGAGGGCGACGTGCAGCACTGGTGGCACGACCCCAGCGGAGCTGGCGTGCGCACACGCTTCTCTGACGACCTGCTGTGGCTGCCGCAGGCCTGCGTGCGCTACCTGCAGGCCACTGGTGACGCCAGCCTGCTCGACGTGCGCGTGCCATTCATCGAATGCGAAGCTGTGCCCGAGCATGCCGAAGACCTGTACACCACGCCTGAGGTCAGCCGCCAACAGGCGAGCGTGTACGAACACGCTGCCCGCACGCTGGACCTGAGCCTGCGCACTGGCCAGCACGGCCTGCCGCTGATGGGCAGCGGTGACTGGAACGACGGCATGAACCGCGTGGGCGCCGAGGGCCGCGGCGAATCGGTGTGGCTGGGTTGGTTTCTGTGCCGCCTGGTGGCCGACTTCGCCCCCTGGGCCCATGCGCGCGGCGACACCTTGCGTGCCCAGCGCTGGGAGCGGGCGGCGTTGGGTTGGCAGGCCGCCTTGCTGGGCCCGGCCTGGGACGGCCACTGGTTCAAGCGTGCCTTCTTTGACGATGGCTCGCCGCTGGGCTCCCAAGCCAACACCGAAGCCCGCATCGACCTGATCGCCCAGGCCTGGAGCGTGCTCTCGGGCGCGGCCCCGCCCGAGATGCAGCGCATGGCGCTGGACGCGATGGAGACCCTGCTGGTGGACACGACCGCTGGCCTGCTGCGCCTGCTCGACCCACCGCTGCAGCATGCGCAGCCCAGCGCCGGCTACATCCAGGCCTACCCGCCTGGCGTGCGCGAAAACGGTGGCCAGTACACCCACGCCGGTGTGTGGGCCTTGATGGCGCGCGCGCAAGCCCAGACCCACCCGGCCACGCGCACGCCGCAGGGCGGCGACCAGGTGTGGCGCGACTTCATGTGGCTGAGCCCCGCGCACCGGTCGCAAAGTGACACGCAAGGTCCGGTGTATGGCCTGGAGCCCTATGCCGTGGCGGGCGACGTCTACAGCCAGCCGCCGTACACCGGGCGCGGCGGCTGGAGCTGGTACACCGGCGCGGCCGCCTGGCTGCACCGCGCCGCCATCGAATCGATCTTTGGATTGCAGCAAAGTGCGCAGACCCTGCACTTTCAGCCCTGCCTGCCCTCGCACTGGCCCAGGGCCGAACTCACCCTGCGCCGCGACGACCGCAGCCTGCGCTTCACCCTGCTGCGCGACACGCCGCTGGCCGCCCAGGCCGAGGCCGATCTCTGCGGCGCCCGTGTGCTGCTGGTGGGCGAGGTGCTGAACTGGACCGAACAACTGCGCGAAAGCCGCTTCGTGGTGCCCCTGTTGGCCGAGGTGGTGTTGCCGGCCGAGACGGCGTTGGCGGCTTGAGTGGGTTGGCGCCAGGCACTGCCTTGGTCATGCCCACATCCCTCACCGTCATCGCCGCGTCTGTTCGAGCGCCGCGAGCGACACGCGAGCAGAGCGAGTTACGCGGCGCGCCCCGGATCCGAGCAATGGAAGGCAGTCGGTGCGCAGCGCCGACCGCCACAGCATGAGCCAGCGCCGGCTTGCTGCCTGGCGCGGGCGCACACAGAGCCAGGACATGGATTCCCGCCCCCGCCTTCGCGGGGGCAGGCTCTTCGCGGGACTGACGGAGGTGGAGCGGGAATGACGGTAAGCGGCGGGAATGACGGTGGCAGACGTGGAAAAGCCCTGCGGTTCGTTGGCGAACGGCAGGGCTCGAAGAGACAAGTCTGTCAGATCACGGGCGCACGGCGATCTCGTTCTTCACGCTCTTCACGCCGTTGATCTTCCAGGCGATGGATTCGGCGGTGGCCTTCTCGTTGTAGTTCTTGGCAAAGCCCGAGAGCATCACGGTGCCGTTGAGGGTCTCGACGCGGATGCTGGTGGCGTCCACGTCCTTGTTGTCCAGGTAACGGCCCTTCAAGGCGGTGGTGATGGCGGTGTCGTCCACATAGGCGCCCACCGATTCTTGCCCACGGGTGACGGCACAGCCGGCTGCTGACATGACCAGTGCGGCGGCCAAAGTAGCGAAGAGAGATTGACGGATGTTCATGGTGGTTCTCCTGGTGCACGCTTGCGAGTGCTTGGTTGGGCCTGTGGTGATCTCACCCGTGGCCATGAACGCATCCTGCAGCCAGTGGCATGCCATGTCGGTGCGCTGGCGCACCGACCCGGTCATTGCGCCCGCCAAGGCCGCTTTGTTCGCTGACGAACAGAGTTCTGGGCGCAGTGGGCATAGATTGACCCCAAGCGCCCGGACGCTGAATCTCCTCACGACTGACGACCAACGGAAAGCACAACATGACCCCACTGTTCACACTCAAGGCTTCGCTCATCGCCGCCGCCTGCCTGGCGTTGCCCATGGCTCAGGCCGCCACCATGGCCAAGGCCGACTACAAGATCGACAAAGACCGCATCAGCACCGCCTACAAGGTCGACAAGGCCGTCTGCGGCGCGCTCAAGGACAACGCCAAGGACATCTGCGTGGAAGAAGCCAAGGCCAAGGAAAAGGTCGGCAAGGCCGAGCTGGAGTTCAACTACACCGGCAAGGCCAATGACGGCAACAAGGTGTTGGTGGCCAAGGCCGAAGCGGCCTACGCCGTGGCCAAGGAAAAGTGCGACGACCTGGCTGGCAACACCAAGGATGTCTGCGTGAAGGAGGCCAAGGCGGTGGAAATCAAGGCCCTGGCAGACGCCAAGATGGGCAAGGAAATCGGCATCGCCAAGCGGGATGCTGCCACTGACAAGAAGGACGCCGACTACAAGGTGGACATCGAAAAGTGCGATTCCCAGACCGGCGATGTCAAGACCCTGTGCGTCTCCACCGCCAAGCTCAAGTTTGGCAAGAGCTGATCCGGCACGGCACTCCGGTGCCGCCCGGCTCCTTCAGCACCCTTGGGCGTTCGCGCTCGGGGTGCTGAAGTCATTTCGGGCCAACCAGGGCCTGTTGCTGGCCGGTGCCGTGGCGTACTACGCGCTGCTGTCCATCGTGCCGTTGCTGATCCTCACGGTGATCGCACTCTCGCACCTGGTGGACCAGGCCGAGTTGCTGCGCACGCTGGGGCGCTACCTGGAGTGGCTGGTGCCAGGCCAGTCACGGGCCATCGTGGCCGAACTGGCACGCTTTCTGGCGCACCGCGACGTGGTGGGCTGGATGCTGCTGGGCACCATGCTGTTCTTCAGTTCGCTGGCCTTCACCGTGCTGGAGAACGCGATGTTGGTGATCTTTCACCACCGCGTGGCAACACGGCGCCGCCACCACCTGGTCTCGGCCCTCATTCCGTACGGCTACATCCTCAGCCTGGGGCTGGGGCTGCTGGTGGTGACGCTGGTGGCCGGCAGCCTGCAGGCCATGGGGCTGGAGCGCGTGCTGTGGCTGGGCCGCAGCTGGTCGATGGTGGGGCTCTCGGGCCTGCTGCTGTACCTGCTGGGCTTTGCCGGCGAGGTCTTCGTGCTGACCTCGATCTACCTGGTGATGCCGGTGGGCCGCCCGTCGCTGCAGCATGCCTTGCTGGGCGGCGTCACGGCCGCCGTGCTGTGGGAGCTGTCGCGGCACGCGCTGGTCTGGTACTTCGCCACGCTGTCGCAGATCAGCACCGTCTACGGCTCGCTCACCACGGCCATCGCCGTCCTGCTGAGCCTGGAACTGGCGGCGACGCTGCTGTTGCTGGGGGCGCAGGTGATTGCCGAATACGAACGGCAGGGCCTGCCTGCAGCCGTATCCAATTCCGCGCGTGGCTCGCAGGCCTTCAGCACCGAGCCAAGTTGAGCCGTGCTTGCGCCGGGCCTCAATTGGCCGGTGCGGAGGCGGCGGGCTGCACCACCACCACCGTGGTGTCACCGCCCGTGCGACCCTTGTCACCCGTGGCGCCGGTGGCACCGGTATCGCCGGTGTAACCCGTGGCACCCGTGCTGCCGGTGCTGCCGGTGTTGCCGGTGTTTCCAACCGGTCCTGCCGGGCCGGCAGGACCGGCCACTGGCGTGGGCACCACCACCACTTCGGGTTTGTTGCAGGCGGCCAGGCTGGTGGCGGCAAACAGGGCGATCAACAGCAGGGAGCGGTTCATGGTGGATCCTTGACGTCTTGGAAGTGCGCAGTGCGGCGGCCGATGCGCTCCGGCGCGCCCGCCAGCCAAACCAGCGGGGCCGCATGCCACTTGCCGCAAGACTAGGCACACGCCGGCTGACTGTCTGTGCGCTGCTGCACGCACCTGTCCCTCAGGCCCGACCCGCCGTGAGCGTCATCAGGATGTCGGCGTACCAGGCGCAATTCAGGCCCAGCGATTCGTCCACCTTGCGGTCGCGGCTGCGCATGTCCATGCGCGACGAGTGCACGCCCAGCAGCTTCCACGGCAGCTGGGCGTCACCCGTGTCGCAGCGCATCACCACCGGCGCGCCGCTGGTGCCGCGGTGGGTGCGTGCATCGGTGAGAAAGTAGCCCTGGCCCTGAAAGCGCAGGCCGAACGACGAGGCGATGGTGGCCCCGCGCACCACCGGCAGATGGTGCAGCGCGTCGTGAAAACCCAGCGGAAAACCCACCACCAGCAGCGGTGTGCCCACCTCCACCTCCTGCAGCGAGCCCTGCAGGTGGGCGGGCGAAAAGGCGCGGATGGCCACGCCCGCCGGCAAGGCGCTGCGCTCGATCTCGATCAGCGCCACGTCGATGTCGCCACCGGTGTCCTTGCCCTCGAACCAGACGCTCTTGGCATCGCGGTACAGCAGCACCGACAGGGCCACGGCGCGGGTGAGGTTGTCGGCATCGGTGTGCAGCTCGATCTCGATGCGGTCGGGAAAGTGCTTGCTTGGCGTGTCGATCAGCACATGGCGGCTGGTGACGAAGTACAGCCGCGCGTCGCGCTCGAAGAAAAAGCCGCTGGCGCCGGTGAGCAAGCGCGTCCCCAGGTAGGTGGAGACGCGGGCGGTGGTGAGCAGCAGCGGTTCAATCATGCGGCCATTCTGACCGACCATGGCGCGGGGGCGTCGGTTCGATGCCGCACAGACGAACCCAGGCCAAGTGCGGCAGGCTCGTGGCCATCACAGCACCATAGGCTTGCCATGTCACAGACCGCTTTTTTCCACCCCGATTCCAGTTCGGTCCGCTTCTGGGTCCAGGTGGCCGACTTGCCGGTGGGCGCCACCATCAGCCAGAAGACCCTGCACTACCGCTACGCCCCGTTGCGCCAGGACGACGACCCGCTGGAAACCTACCTGGCGCACACCACCGAGATCCACGCGGCCGTGCGCCGCCGCGTGGCCGCCGGCTCGATCGAGCCGGTGATGCTGCGCGAGCACGACCTCGCACCCGCGAGTGCCGCGTAGTGGCCCCACGCGCAGGCCACCCGCCGGCGGCGACCGGCACCTGTTCAGCCGCGCGGCTCGCCGTCGCGGTTGACGCTGACGGTGTTGCCAGGCTGGCTGCTCATCTGCACCTGGTGCTCCTGCCCGCGGTAGCGATAGGTCACTTCCCAGTACGCCGGTCGCGCCGAGCTTTGCATGTTCTCGCAGCGCTGCACGTTGCGGTAGCCCACAGAGCGCCCGCCGCCGTCGCTGCCCATGTTGGCGCCGATGCTGGCGCCGGCCACGGCACCGCCCACGGTGGCCAGGTCCTTGCCGGTGCCGCCGCCCAGTTGGTGGCCCAGGATGCCGCCAATGACCGCGCCGGCCAGGCCCGCGCCCACGCGGTTGTCACCGCGCTCCTGCACCACCTGCTCGCGCGCCACCCAGCAGCGCTGTTCGGGCGGCCCCACCACGGCGCGTGCCGACAGCACCCGCGCCTGGTAAAGGCGCTCGTTGCGGCGGCGACCGTAGTCGCGGCCATCGCCGGGCATGTCGCCCTCGTCATAGCGGCGGCGCGCCTGCGGCGCCATGTCGGGTTCACCGCCTGCACGGCGCACCGACGAAACCCGGTTGTTCAAACCCATGGCCTGAAGCGAGGGGTAGCGCCCTTCTCTGAGGGTGGCGCAGCGGCCACCAAAGGCCACGTCTTCGCACACCAGCCACTGGTCGCGGCTCACCATCACCGACGAAGCCTGGTCGTTGAAGCCATGGTTCTGGAAATTGGGCACCGCCTGGTCGGCCACGAACGAGCGGCCCTGAAAGCCCTCGCGTTCGAAGAAGGTGATCTGGGCGCAGGCCAGGCCGGCCCAGGCCAGCACAGCCAGCGCGGCTGCGGTTCTGAAGCGCTTGTTCATGGTGGTCCTTGTGAGGGCGTGAACCGGGCCGCTGTCCGGTGTGGAGCGCGGCCGTCACGTGTGATGACCAGCCTGAGCGATGCAAGCGCAGGGCGCCAGCGGACGACGGCGCCTGTGCTGGTAGTCCCTGTCCTACGCCGCTTTGGCCGTGCCCCCGGCGTAGGACAGCGACTACACGTTGCGCCCCCCCGTGCCTATGCACAGCCCGCCGCCCCGGTGCCACACTGCCGCTGCTGTGCACCTGCTCACCACCTACCTCGTCGAAGACAGCGCGGTGATCCGCGAGAACCTCAGCGCCACGCTGGAGGAACTGGCCCCCGTGCGCGTGGTGGGCTGGGCGGCGGACGAAGCCAGCGCGCTGCACTGGCTGGCCCAGGCCGGCCACGCGGTGGACCTGGTGATCGTGGACATCTTTCTGCAGGCCGGCTCAGGCCTGGCGGTGCTCAGGGCCTTGGCCGCGCTGCCCTGCGCCATGCGCCGCGTGGTGCTGAGCAACTACGCCACCGCCGACATCCGGCGCAAGTGCCTGGCACTGGGTGCCGACCGGGTGTTCGACAAATCGCACGAGATCGAGGCACTGATCGCCTACTGTGTGGCCCTGGCGGCCGAGATCGGCGGCCTCAGTGCTGACACAGCCTCTTCCTGACGCGCCGCGGCAGGCGCTACAGGATCAGCCCGTGGCGCAAGGCGTAGTGCGTGAGGTCGCTGTTGGAGGTCAGGCCCATCTTCTCCATGACCCGTGTGCGGTGGGTGCTGATGGTCTTGACGCTAAGCGACAGGCTCTCGGCCAGGTGGCCCACGGTCTCGCCACCGGCCAGGCGCAGGAAGACCTGCAGCTCGCGCTTGGACAGCAACTCGTGCGCGGGCCGCTCGCCGCCTCTCTGCAAGCCCGCCGCCAGACCCTCGGCCACGGCGGCGCTGATGTACTTGCGGCCCTTGGCCACGGTGCGTATGGCCTTGACGATTTCCTCGGGGTCGCAATCCTTGTTCAGGTAGCCGGCCGCACCCTGGCGCAGCAGCGTGGTGGCATAGTGCTCTTCGGGAAAGCCGCTGAGGATCAGCACCGGCAGCGACGGCACACGGGCCTGGATGGCGGCCAGCGCGTCCACCCCGCTCTGGCCGGGCATGGCGATGTCCATCAGCACCACGTCCACCTGGCCCTGGCGCACGATCTCCAGCGCTTCGCGGCCATTGGCAGCCTCGGCCACCACCGTGAAATCAGCCTGGTCGGCAAAGAACTGCCGCAGCCCGGCCCGCACCAGCGGGTGGTCGTCAACGATGGCGATGCGGATCATGGTGCTGGGGTGCCCTTCCGTGGCCATCATCCCATCTTGCGAGCCGCGATGGGGGCTGTGCGATGACGATTTGGCCACTGTTGCTTCTGGGCGCCGCCAGCGCAGGGCTGGTGGGTTGGCTGTGGCGGCTGAACCGCGCCCTGCGGCACCAACGCGCCGAGCAGTTGCAGGCCCAGGCACGGGCCGATCAGCAGCGGCTGGACCAGGCCGTGCGCCAGCGCACCGCACAGCTCACCGAGCTGGCCCAGCACCTGCAAACCGCCCGCGAGGACGAGCGCCAGCGCCTGGCCCGCGACCTGCATGACGAGCTGGGCGCCCTGCTCACCTCGGCCAAGCTGGACGCGGCCCGCATCCGCACGCGCCTGGGGGCCTCGGCCCCCGAAGCCCAGGAGCGCCTGGCCCATCTGGTGAGCACACTGGACAGCATGATCGCGCTCAAGCGCAGCATCGTCGAAGACCTGCACCCCTCGGCGCTGAACCACCTGGGCCTGGTGGCCACGCTGGAGATCCTGGCACGCGAGTTCGGCGAGCGCTCCGGCCTGCCCGTGCGTTGCGACCTGGGCGACGTGCGCCTGCCCGCCAGCGCCGAGCTGATGGCGTACCGCGTGGTGCAGGAAGCCATCACCAACATCAGCAAGCATGCCCAGGCCCGCAGCGTGAACATCCACATGGCGGCCCATGAAGGCCGCGTGGACCTGAGCGTGCGCGACGACGGCGTGGGCTTCGACACCCGCGTGCCGCCACGCTCGGCCTACGGCCTGGTGGGCATGCGCTACCGCGTGGAAGCCGAAGGCGGCACGCTGGCGGTGGTGTCGGCGCCGCAGCAGGGCACGCTGATCCGACTGTCGCTGCGGGAACAGCCCAGGGCCTGATGCGGCGCGATGCGGCATCCAGCACCGCACCGCCGCGATGCTGTCCTACAGACGCAGCGCGGCCGCAGCGGCACAGTGGCTGCACACGCCAATCGAGGTTCCACCATGTTCAAGCGCTGCGCCCCCACCCTGCTGGCCCTGGCCCTGCTCACGCCGTTCGCTGCCTGGTCGCAGGTATCGATGTCCATTCGCATCGGCCCGCCGCCGCTGCCCTACTACGACCAGCCAGCCATCCCCGGCGAAGGCTATCTGTGGACCCCTGGCTACTGGGCCTGGAGCCCCGAGGAGAACGACTACCACTGGGTGCCCGGCACCTGGGTGCAGCCACCCGAGACTGGCTTGCTGTGGACGCCCGGCTACTGGGCCTACAACAACCTGGGCTATGTCTGGAGCGTGGGTTACTGGGCCACCCGCGTCGGCTTTTATGGCGGCCTGAACTACGGCTATGGCTACACCGGCGTGGGCTACCAGGGCGGGCGCTGGGAAGGTGGCCGCCTGCGCTACAACCTGATCGCCAACAACCTGGGCCGTGGCGGCGACAACCACAGCAGCTACCGCGCTCGCTTGCCCACGCCCGTGCGCAACAACCGCAGCGGCGTCAACGGTGGCCCCGATGGCGCACGCGCCTTGCTGCCCACGCCCACGCAGCGGCAGTGGCTGTCCAACCCCCGCACCGAGCCCACGCCCAGGCAGGCCGACCACGAGCGCTCGGCCCTGACCATGCCGGTGCAACGCGCCACGGTGAACCACGGCGCACCGCAGATCGCCGCCACGCGCCAACCCTCGGGGTTTGAAGCCCCGGGGGCCGAGCGCGCGCGGCCGACCCAGCAGCGCCAGCGGCCGAACGAAGGCCAAGGCGACCAAGGCAAGAACCGCCAGCACACCGAGCGTTGAACCCGCAAGACCCGTACTCTTCATTCACCCAAGGAAGCACATGACCACAGCCAAGACCCACGAAGCCATCACCTCAGCCGTTGATGGCGCCGGACCGATGCTGGAGCGCGCCAGCCACCAGATCAGCAGCCTGGCCCACGACGGCATGGACGCCGTGCGCGGCGGTTCGCGCCAGTTGCGCGACGGCGCCCAGCAGGCCTCCAAGCAGACGGTGGGCTACATCCGCCAGGAACCCGTCAAGGCCATGCTGATGGCCGCCGCCACCGGTGCTGCGCTGATGGCGCTGGTTAGCCTGGTGACACGCTCGCGCAACGGGCACTGAGGCCCACCGCTGCACACCGCCCGCCATGCGCCCGCACCCGCTGCTCTACCTGCTGGCCACCCGGCCGCAATGGCTGGCCGAGCATGCGCTGGCCTATGGCGGCTTGGCGGGCGATGAGCTGGCGCTGGCGGCATGCCATTGGCAACGCCAGGCCTGGTTGCAGGCCGTGGCCGCAGGCTGCGCGGTGGCCACGCTGGGCGTGGCCGGTGTGGCGCTGCTGCTGTGGGCCGTGACGCCTGCCGCTCTGCAGCCCTCACCCTGGCTCTGGTGGCTGGCACTGGGCCTGCCGGCGGGCCCGGGCCTGCTGTGCCTGGCGCTGGCCCGCAACGGCCAGCGCCAGCGCAGCTTTGCGGGCCTGCGGGAACAACTGCAAGCCGATCTGACGCTGCTGCGTGAAACCCATGCACCATGAGCCCACTGACCCCCGCTTTGACACCCGCACAGCGCCTGGCCCTGTCGCGCGAGCGGCTGCGCCTGGCGCTGCACGAGCGAGCGCGCGCGCCCGACGAACTCTCAGCGCTGTTGCAAGGCCTGACCCGCCAACACCCCACGGCCGCCGTGCTGGCTGCGGCGGCAGTGGGCGCGTTGCTGGTGTGGCTGCGGCCCTGGCGCCGTGCTGGCACGGTGTCGCCATGGGTGGCTGCGTTGCTGCCCGGCTTGCTGCCGGTGCTGGGCAGCGTGCTGGCCGCCGTGGCGAAAGATCAGCGCTGGTCGGCGTGGCTGGCCCGTTGGTGTCCTGCTGCCACAACGCCAGACCAGGCTTCCGCACCGTTCGGTGCCGCGCCATCGGCGCCCGATTCGTAGAAGGCGAAACCCACATGCGTGCGCTTGGCGCGGTACATGGCGGCATCGGCACAGGCCAGCAAGGCCGTGGTGCTGTGCGCGTCGCGCAGGCCCATGGCAATGCCAATGCTGGGCTGTATGGCCAGACGCAGCGGCCCGAGTTTGAGTGGCGCCGCCACGGCAGCCATCAGCTTGCGGGCCAGCAAGCCCAGTTGCTGGCGGCCACCCACCTGGGTGAACAGGCAAGCAAATTCGTCGCCACCCACCCTGCCCCAGATGTCGTCGGCGCGCACGGCGCGGCGCAGGCGCTCGGCCACGATGCACAGCAACTGGTCGCCCACTTCGTGTCCATGCTGATCGTTGACAGACTTGAAGCCGTCCAGGTCCAGGTACATCACGGCGATGCCAGGGCCGGTGGCGGCCTGGTGGGCCAGCACCTGGTCCATCCGGGCGCGAAACGCCTGGCGGTTGAGCAGCGCGGTCAGGCCATCGTGCCTGGCCACATGGTTGGCACGCGCCTCGCCAGCACGCGTGCCGGCCAGGTCGGCCTGTGCCAGCTGCAAGGCGGCACGGGTGAACTCGGCTTCCAGTTCCAGGCGGGAACAGCGCTCAAACTCCAGCTGCGCGGCATGCTGCAACTGGCCCAGCGCAGCCACGCAATCCAGCACGCCCAGCCGGGATTCGGCCGGCAGCGAAGCGTCGTTCGCCGTCTGGTCCAGGCGTTGGGTGACCGCGGTCAGCAACTCGCCCCAGTCCGACATGGCCACGTCGGCGGGCTTCACGGCGGGCACTCTGGGGTGGGGGCTGGCAATGGGGCGTCTGTGCATGTCCATGGGCAAATGTCCTTGACTGCGTGAAGGCTAACGGCGCGGCAGCGCTTGGTCCGTGCGTTGGCACACATGGCCAGGCGCGCGCACCTCAGCCCGCCACGAAGCGGTCGGCCCGCGCCGCGTTCAGCACCGCAGGCAGGTTGCGCGCCAATTGGTCCACTGGCCGGGCATCGTTGAGCCAGCCGTTGGGGCGCGCGAACCAGGCCGCCACCTGCCAGGCGTCCAGCTCAGCGGGCAGCTCTAGCCCGCATATTTCACGCAACGACCACTGGTTGAGCTGAAGGGTCATTCGCGAGCCGCAGGAGCGCTCAATAAGTGCCACGCGAAGGCATTGGATGGCGCGCGAGGTGCAGTGGGGCTGATTGGCTGGCAATTGCCCCCACCCCGGCTTGGGTTGCGGACCATTTTTGTGTCGTCGCGCGGGCCAGGCGCTGGATGAAGTTCAGGGTGAGCGCAGTTGGCGCATGGCGTGGGCGAAGATGTCCGCGCTGGGCCAGTGCGAGGCCAGGTACAGGCGGATGCGCCGGGTGTTGCGGGTGATCACCGCTGCGACCTTGAGCAGCTTGATGCGCAGGGTGTCGACCTGGGCCGACGCCAGCGCTGTGCCCTGCAAGGCCAGTGCGCGCAGCCTCTCGATGAGCACATAGCCCAGCGCGGCCAGCAGCATGCGCAACTGGTTCGAGCGCATCACGTGGCAACTCGTGCGCGTGGCGAACAAGCCGACCTGCGCCTCCTTGATGCGGTTCTCGGCTTCGCCGCGCTGGCAGTACAGCGCGTCGTACAGCGTTTGGGCACCCCCGTCGAGGTTGGTGACGATGAAGCGCGGGTTGCAGCCGAGCTCGCCCCACTCCAGCCGCGTGATGACGCGCCGCTCGTGCGGCCAACTCTGTGCGGCGTAGCTGAACTCGCCCACCAGGCGTTGTTTGTGCCCGGTCTGCTCGTAGAGCTGCTGCATCGCCAGCTGCGCGTACTCGACCTGGGCTTCCAGCCGGGCGTTGCGCGCCAGGCCGACGATGTAGTGCACGCCAGCGCGCTCGCACCAGTTGATGATGCGCTGGCGGCAAAAGCCCGAGTCGCCTCGGAAGATGATTCGAACATTGGGCCATTCCTGACGCAACCGACGCACCAGCAGCTTGAGGATGGCCGCCGCGTGCTTGGCACCGTCGATGCGGCTCGGGCGCAGGTAGGCGCACAGCAGTTGCTGGCCGCAGAACACGTACAGCGGCAAGTAGCAGTAGCTGTCGTAGTAGCCGTGGAAGAAGCGGCCCTCCTGCTGGCCGTGCAGCGGGTTGTCGGTGGCGTCGAAGTCCAGCACCAATTCCTCGGGGGCGACCTTGAAGCTGGCGATGAACTGATCGACCAGCACCTGGTGCAAGCGCCACGCCGTGGCGCGGTCGGCCCACTTCTCCAGCCGGCACAGCGTGGGTGCGCTGGCCATCTCCAAGTCCACGCCGACGGCCGTCTGCATCGCCACGTCCTGGCGCAGCGCGCCGTGGTCGTTCAAGTCCTCCCAGCCCAGCGCCAGACCGTACACGCGCTGGCGCAGCATGCTGCGCACGCCGTGCTTGATCAGCAGCGGGCTGCGCGGATCGGCGATGCAGCGTGCGGCTGCGTCCATCAGCCCGAGCTTGCGATCAACGGCGCCGAGCAGCAGCACGCCAGCGTCGCTGCTCATGCTGCCGCCGTCGAAGCGGCCCTCCACCACGCGTCGGCCCAGGCGGGCGAACTCGATCATCCCCACGTCCACTTCTTCGGTACAGTTTGGATTCGGCATTGCCCGCTCGTTCATCAAGATTCGATACCTCGATCAACGGGCATCCAAAGGGCAATGCCGTCCTCGCTTCTACGGGGGTAGGTGAAATATCCGGGCTAGCCGCACCTGGCGGGCGTCGTAGCGGCAGCGCAGGTCGGTCAGATCCACCTGGAACATGGGCAGCCACCATCTCCGCTGCCAAGGCACGGCGAACAGCACACCCGAGTGCAACCAATCACCGAGCGGGGCTTGTTCCTCATCCAGGTGGTAGTCGGCCAGCAGGCGCGCCAGGTCTTCACTGCGCACCATGCCGCCACTGGCCCGAAAAGCCATGTGCAAGGCACTGAAGGCCCGGCCACTGGCGCAGCCGTTCAAGGCCTCGCCTTGCGGCCTCTCACCCCACCATGCGGGGTCGGGCATGCAGGCAGCCAGGGGGCGCTGCGCGGTTGAATGCTCGTGAATGCTGGTGTTCATCGCGGCAGGCACCTCAAGTGGGTGGTGGGCATGTGTGACCTCCAAAACCACGAGCCTGGGGGCTGGCTGGCTGGCGGTCTGTTCGTTGGCGAACGTTTGGACCGCACACCACCCTCAGGGGGCGCTGAAGTTGGCCACGCACACCTCGGTGCCGGCCTGGCCGGCCAGCATGGCCTCGATCTCGTCCAGCGAGCCAATCACCGCGCGCCGGCCGGTGGCCAGCGCGAACTCGCAGGCGGCCTCCACCTTGGGGCCCATGGTGCCGGCGGCAAACGCCAGGCCGGACAGGGCCTGGGGGGTCACCTGGCGCAAGGCGCGCTGGGTGGGCAGGCCCCAGTCCAGGCTCACGCTGCTCACATCGGTTGCGATGATCAAGGCATCGGCCGCCAAATCGCGCGCCAGCAGGCTGCTGCACAGATCCTTGTCAATCACCGCCTCCACGCCGTGCAGGCTGCGCCCGTCGGCCGAGCGCGCCACCGGGATGCCGCCGCCGCCGGCCGCGATCACCACCGCCCCTTGTGCCAGCAGCCATTGCAGCGGCGCCAGCCCTGTCACCCGCATGGGGCGGGGTGAGGCCACCAGGCGCCGCCGGCCGTCGCCATCGGGCCCGAACACCCAGCCATGCTCGGCGGCCAGTGCGCCGGCCTGGGCCGCCGCAAAGACCGGGCCGATGGGCTTGGTGGGGTGGTCGAACGCGGGGTCGTGCAGATCCACTTCCACGCGGCTCAGCAAGGTGGCCACGCTGCGGCTGGCGGGCAGCAGGTTGGCCAGTTCCTGCTCCAGCAGGTAGCCGATCATGCCCTCGGTCTCGGCCCCCAGCACGTCCAACGGATAGGGCGGCACACCCGCGTAGGCGGCGGCCTGCAAGGCCAGCAGGCCCACTTGGGGCCCGTTGCCGTGGGTGATCACGAGTTCGTGCCCCTCGGCCACGCGCGCCAGTTGAGTGGCCGCACGGCGGATGGCGGCGAGCTGGTTGTCGGCGCTGAGCAACTGGCCGCGCCGCAGCAGCGCATTGCCCCCAAGGGCCACGATCAGCCTCATGCCCGCACCCTCACGACAGCGTGGCCACCAGCACGGCCTTGATGGTGTGCAAGCGATTTTCGGCCTGGGTGAAGACCACCGAGGCTTCGGATTCGAACACCTCGTTGGTCACCTCCAGCTCGCTCAGGCCGTGCAGCGCATGGATCTGGCGCGCCACCTCGGTGT
>JADJLP010000003.1 GCA_016710065.1 Candidatus Ideonella esbjergensis | reverse complement strand
TGCCAGCGGCCCCCCAGCGGGGTGCGCTGCACGCACCAGCGGCAAGGCGGCCACGGCTGTCCGGGGGGGGCGGCCGCTGGCGCACTGGCGGCTGGGCCCGGGTGCCGGGTTGGCGACAGGCGCCGGGCTCGCAAGCGCCTGGGCGACGAGCTGCTGATCTTCGTCTTCGGAGGCACATCGTCCAACCATGGCGGCGGGGCTGTTCGGCGGCGCGCAAGCCCTGGGCTATCGCAGAAGCAAGGCCGACGGCGGCCACGGTACTGGCGGGCGCGCCGGGGGGCAGGCTGAGCCGATCTGCGGTGGTGCCACCGCAGGCGTTGCAGCACGTTCGGCGCTGCGCGCCAGCAAAGGGCGCCGAGGTGGGCAACGGCGGTGACGCGGTGCAGCACTGGCCGGTCCGGGCACTGCTGCACTGAAACTGGCCGCCTCGCGGCTGGCATGTCGCCAGCACGGCGCGGTACGCCGCCTTCAGATGGAAAAGCCATGAAGCGGAGCAACACCATCACCAAGCCGGCGTCTTCGTCGGCGCCAGGCTCAGCTCGGCGCGCGGCCCAGCGGGCAGATGCTGTATAGCAACTGGGTTTCGTCGGCGGCGAGCAAGCCTGCCAGTTGGCGCGCGGCTTCTGCCCGGGATCGGTTTTCGTCCAGCGCACCTGGCACGGCTTTGTTCCACGGCCATGTGTTGCAACAGCCGCGCCAGTTCTTCCAGCGCCGGCGGTCGACAGACCCTGCGCACGCAAGGCGTCGCACTCGGCCAGCACGGACGGCCGTCGCGGGCCGCCAAGGCCTGCACCCAAGCGCTGGGGCATGGCGGCGGTCCACCGTGCCCAGCATCGCGCGCACCGCAACTTCCTCCAGCTTGCCACCGCCGTAGGCGATGGCCTGGTCGGTGAGCGACAGGCCGTCGCGCATCGAGCCGCGGGCCGCGGGCCAGCAGGCGCAGGGGCACCAGCCTCCACCGGCACGGCTTCTGCCTCCAGCACACGCTGCAAATGCTCGGCCACGGTCTGCGGCGCCATGGGCCGCAGGTTGAACCGCAGGCAGCGGCTCAGCACCGTGGGCAGCATCTTCGGGGTCGGTGGTGGCCAGCACGGAACTGCGGGTACTCGGGCGGCTCTTCAAGGGTCTTGAGCAGGGCGTTGAAGGCGTCCTTGGTGAGCTGGTGGGCTTCGTCGATCATGAAAACCTTGAAGCGGCCCACCGTCGGCTTGGCGGCGCGCTCGATCAGGTCGCGTATTTCGTCGATGCTGCGGTTCGAGGCCGCGTCCAGTTCGACGTAGTCGATGTAGCGGTCGGCGTCGATTTCCTTGCAGGCGCTGCACGCCGCAGGGGCGGGCCGTGATGCCGCCGCTGCCATCGGGCCCGGTGCAGTTCAGACTCTTGGCCAGGATGCGCGACCGTGGTCTTGCCGATGCCGCGCGTGCCGGTGAACAAATAGGCGTGGTGCAAACGGCCCTGTTCCAGGCATGGGTCAAGGCCCGCACCACGTGGTCCTGCCCCACCATTTCCTCGAAACTGCGGGGCCGGTATTTCCGGGCCAGGACGACGTAACTCATGCGCGGCATTCTACGGGGGTGGGACGGGCGGGCCTGGGGTGCCCGAGCATGGCCTGACGGATAATCGCGCCCCATGACCTCCCATGCCGCCCCCGACGCCGGCGCCACCCTCAGCTATGAGCAGGCTGGCGTCAATTACGACCTCATCGACCCTTGAAGGTGGCCGCCCAGCGAGCCGCCGCCACCACCGCCGGCCACCTCACGGCACACGGTTTCAGCGAGGTCAAGGCCTCGCGCGGCGAATCGGCCCACGTGGTGGACGTGGGCCCGTCCTACCTGGCCAGCATCGTCGAATGCCTGGGCTCCAAGGCCCGGGTGGCCGACGAGATGAAGGCCCTCACCGGCAAGAGCTACTACGCGGGCATCGCCCAGGACACCATCGCCATGGCGGTGAACGATCTGATCACCGTGGGCGCCACGCCCCTGGTGGTGCAGGCCTACTGGCGCCAGGCGGCAGCGACTGGTTCGGCGACGCCCAGCGAGCCCAGGCCCTGGTGGAAGGCTGGAAGCAGGCCTGCGACGTCTGCGGCGTGGCATGGGGCGGCGGCGAAACACCGGCGCTGGCGGGCATCGTCGAAGCTGGGCGCATCGACCTGGCCGCGTCCTGCACCGGCATCATCAACCCCAAGACACGTCTGAGCGTGGGCGACAAACTGGCTGCGGGCGACGCCATCGTGCTGCTATCGTCCAGCGGCATCCACGCCAATGGCCTGAGCCTGGCGCGTAAGCTGGTGGAACGCCTGCCCCAAGGTTACCTCACGGAGGTGGCGCCCGGTCTGAGCTATGGCGAGGCCCTGCTGGCCCCCACCACGCTGTACAGCCCAGTCACCGAGGCGCTGGCCAAGGCCGGTGTGGTGATGCACTACTGCGCCAACATCACCGGCCACGGTTGGCGCAAGCTGCTGCGCCACCCCAGCGCCCTCACCTACCTCATCCACAGCCTGCCGGCCGTACCGCCGGTACTGAGCTTCATCCAGCAGCACGCGCACCACGACGACCGGCGAGGCCTATTCCACACTCAACATGGGTGCCGGTTTCGCCTTGTTCGTGAAAGCCGAAGACGCCCAGCACGGTGGAGATCGCGCGTGCCCAGGGTGTGGATGCCATCGTGGCCGGCCGCGTTGAGGCCGGTGCCAAGCAGGTGGTGATAGCGCCCATCAAAGTCACCTTCACCGACGACGATCTGCAGTTGCGCTGACCTGTCCCCGGGCGGCCGCCAGCCTCCCGCGGGCGATCAGGCCGTCGTGATCGATCGTGCGTAGTCTCCCAGGGCGGCGAGCAACACCTGCCCACGCGCATCGGCGGTTTCGGCCAGCGCACGCAGCTTCTCATGGAACGCATCCACCGTCAGGCCACCGCCGGCGCCGTGCAGCAGCCGCTCTGTGCGCAGCTGTGTCCAGCGTTCGGCTTCCGCCGGTGTGAGCGTGTCGGCGAAGTTGCGAGCACGCCAGCGAAAGAACAGTTCGTCCAGCCGGGGGTCGTCGAAGCTGGCGCGCTGCATGGCCGCGTCATCTGGCCGGGTGCGGCGCAGGCGGTCCAGCCGGGTGCGGTCTTGCGGGCCCAGGAAGCCGCCGTACAAATCCTCGTCCACATCGGGCGCCTTCTCGGGCGCGGGGCGGTTGAAGACGTCGGGCCAGATGCCAGCCATGGTCACGCCCCTTCGCGGCCAGCTCGGCATGGCCCAGGCACTGTGTCACGTCAATGCCCCAGCGCTCGGCCAAGCCCGGCATGAGGGTCTTGAGATTGCCAATCACCACCGGTGACTTGTTGATGTGGATGGTCTTGATGGGCAGGCGGGTGACACCCTCGGGCAGATCGTCACTGCGGGTGAACATGCGCTGGCGAATCGCGGCAGCATCCAGCGTGAACAACTCGGTCGGGTCGGCCTGCAAATCCCACACGATCAGCTCGTTCTTGTTGGTGGGGTGTGGCGCCAGGGGCCACACCATGGCCAGGCAACCGCGCTCGGGCCCATACATGCCCGAAAATGTGCAGAAAGGGTCGGCCCACACCAATCTCGGCCCACACGGTGTTCTTGCCGCGCAGCTTGAGGCAGAAATCCCAGAGCTTGGGTTGCGCCGCCTTGATCTGCCGCGCCAAACCGATGGTGGCACGCACATCAGAGAGTGCGTCGTGCGCAGTCTCGTGGGCCAGACCATTGGCCGCCGTGAGGTGCTCCAGCTTGAACGAGGGCGCCCGTCATCGTGCTTCGGCCATTGCAATCCCTCGGCCGCAGCGCATACATGCAGCGAACGGTGTCCAGAATGTCCCAGCGGCCGCAATCGTTCTTGTACTCGCGGGCATAGGGGTCATAGAGGTTGCGCCAGAACAGGTGGCGGGTGACCTCGTCGTCAAAACGGATGGAGTTGTAGCCCACACCCACCGTGCCAGGTTGGGCCAGTTGGCGCTCGATCTCGGCCGCGAACTGATGCTCGGGCACACCGTGTGCCAGGCAGTGCTGGGGCAGGATGCCGGTGAGCAAGCAGGCTTCCGGGTCCGGCAAGGTGTCGGGCGCCGGCTGGCAATACAGCATCACCGGCGACGCGATCTCGTTCAGCTCGGCGTCGGTGCGCACGCCAGCAAACTGCGCGGGGCGATCGCGGCGCGGCACGCGGCCGAAGGTTTCGTAGTCGTGCCAGAAGAAGCTGAATTCACTCATGCGGGCACGATACCCCAGCGCTGTCGCTCAGAGCCCGGGCTCGCGCACCCGCCACAGCGTGGCGAAGCGCGGCAGGCCGGTGCGGGTCAGGCCACGCCAGCGGTAGCTCACGGTGCTGCCCAGCGACGGTGGGCTTCGCCGCTGGGCATCGGTCAGGCCCGAGCCTATGCGGAACAAGCGGCCGTCGACGCCACGCACCACCAGCGCACCCACCAGGCCAGCGTATTTGCCCTGGCCGGGCTCGTGCGCCATCACCACCGCGTCGGCGTCCTGCACTGGCTTGAGCTTGAGCAGCACGTCGCTGCGGCCTGTCACGTAAGGCGCGTCGGCGCGGTGCAGCACCAGGCCTTCACCGCCCTGCACCACGACCTCGGCCAGGCGCTGCGCCAGGGCCTTGGCGTCTGCCAGGTTCTGTTGCGCCACCGCCTGCAAGGCCGGATGCTGGGTCTGCGCCACCACTTCACGCAAGGCCGTAGCACGCTGGGCAAAGCTGCCGGGTGCGCCTGGCAACTCGAACACCAGGTAGCGGACCTCGCGCCACTCGGCGTCCACAGGGTGCTCTCGCCGGACCAGCGCCGAAAGCTCGTCAAAGCGGCCCCGCCCCAGCCACAGTTCGCCGTCCAGGGCCTGCGGCGGCAAGCCGGCCACGAACCACGCGGGGGCCTTCACCTCGCCACCGCCACGCAAGCGCAACCGGTGGCCGTCCCACAGCGCGCGCACGCCGTCGAACTTCTCGCTCACCAGATAGCCGGCGGGTGATTGCCCGGGTTGGGCATCGCGCGCCAGCAGCAGGGCTGGCGCCGTCTCGGCAGCCAGCACCGGCAGGCCGTGGGTCAAGCCCAGCAGCAGCGTCAGGGCCAAAGAACCATGGGCGGGAATGGTGTTGTGCATTCAGGGCCTCCTTGCCGGCCCGGCTGACATCTACCGCAGGGCTCGTTCACGAATGTGGAAGGCAGCTTAGGGCAACGCTGAATAAGCGCCGGCAATTGATCATCCAGTAGGAAGGAGTCAGGCCGAGGCCGATTTCGGCCGGGATCGGGGCGCTTGCAAGCGACTTTGGTGCTGATTGCGCTGGTTTTGCGACCCCATCGGGGCTCGCCGCGAGCCTTTGGCCCGCTGGCTGCGCCTTATGGGCGCAGCTGTGCACACAGTACCCCTCGCGCCAAGTAGATGTTGGCCAGGCCCAGGGTAACGAACGAGCGCGTGGCGTTCTTGGCCAGACCTCGGTAGCGCACCTTCGCAAAGCCCCACAGCTTCTTGACCACCGCGAAGACGTGCTCGACGCGAGCTCGAATCTTGGACTTGTTGTGGTTCTTCGAGCGTTCGACCTCGTCGATCTCGCCGCCCCTGCGCACGCGCTGGTTGGTGAAGTCCTTGGCCTTGGGGGCCTTCGACTCGATCAGCGCCTTCTGGCTGGCGTAGGCGCTGTCGCCGTACACCCGCCGTTCTCTGCCGTGCAGCAGATCGGGCAGCGGGTGCTTGTCATGCACGTTGGCGGCCGTCACCACCGCGCTGTGCGCCAGCCCGGTGCGGCTGTCCACGCCGATGTGCATCTTCATGCCGAAGTGGTGAGTCGGCCGCAGGAGCTTCCCCCGCAGCCGCTCGCAGAACCGTACGTGACACTCTCGCGTCATACGGCTCCCGTCATCCAACCTGGGTTGCGGCTACGCGCCAGTGGGAGAACAGCAGTGGTGCGGCTGACTGCATCTTGTCCAGCCATCCGGCGCTCGCAGCCTTACGGCGGTGAAGGGCCTTGTACTTTCGTCGGGCCCAACGTTCAAGCGCGCGATCGATGTGCTGGAAGATGCCGAGCATGGCGGTCCTGTAGAACGCCATAGTATTGCCACCACCCCTGTATCACTGGGTTGTAGAGCCGAGCCACTTCGGCCAACGTCACGTGGGTCTGGCGATTGAGTCGCCAGCGGCGCACCGCCTGCCGCATCCGCCGCAACGCATCATCACTGGCTCCCGGCAGGAAGCTGGTGAAGAGCTGGTCGTGCTTGCTGTGAGCCTTCCTCGGCCGGAACGTGAATCCCAGGAAGGTGAAGCTCACATGCGGGTGCTGCTCGTTGCGGTTGCTGTCCTTGCAGTACACGACCTTCGACTTGTCTGGGTGCATCGTCAGCCCGCAGTCCGCCAACCGTGACGCGATGGAGCGCATCACGTACTCCGCCTGCTTCCGACTGCGGCAGTGAACCACCGCGTCATCTGCATATCGGGCGAACGGGCAGTTCGGACTGGTGCGTTGCATCCAGGTGTCGAAGGCATAGTGCATGAACAGGTTCATCAGGATAGGACTGACCACTCCGCCCTGGGGGGTGCCGCGTTCGCGTGGGACGCGCTCGCCACCCGCCTTTTCGAACGGGGCGACCAGCCACCGCTCGATATACAGAAGAATCCAGTCGTCCTTGATGTGGGTGCGCACCGCCTTCATCAGCAGCGCATGATCGATCCGATCGAAGGCTGCCTTGATATCAAACTCCACCACCCAGTCGTATCGCCAACAGCGCTCACGAGTGACCGCCACGGCTTGCTTGGCCGACCTTCCCGGCCGGTACCCGTAAGAGTCCGGATGGAAGATCGGATCCAACGCTGGTGCGATGAGAAGCTTGACGACGGTTTGCGCTACACGATCAGCGACCGTGGGCACGCCCAGCTTGCGCGTGCCACCCGATGCCTTGGGAATCTCAACCTGCTTGACCGGCGGCGGGAAGTACGACCCCGACGACATCCGGTTCCACAGCTTGTACAGATTCTTTGACAGGTCCCGCTCGAAGTCGGCGATGGTCTCATCGTCGACACCGGCAGTACCGCGGTTGGCCACTCTTTTCCAAACGAGGTATGAGCCTGGAGAGGCCTGAACTCGTGGACGCGCGGAGCGTCGATCCGTTGTAGGAGCGGACAGTGTATTGGGGCGGTTCTTTGCATTGATTGATTTCTTAGTCCCAGGCCCCCGCCAGGCCGCCGGAGGCGCCCCCCTTGGCCGCGTGATGGGATTCAAGCCGTCCGGGAAGGCACGCGTTTGAACAAGGCGGCGCGTGCTTCGTCGAGTTCCTCGGCCGCCTGCACATCGGTCAGCGCGGTGGCCAGCGCGCGCAAGTGCTCCAGCGTGACGCCTTCGCGCAGCCCCTGGTTCTTCTCGGGCAGGCTGGCGAGCTTGTCGAGTGGCGTCATCGCGTCTTGTGGCCGGTAGATGCGTTTGATGCGGCCCGGCTTCTTGGGGTCGGGCCGGTCGGTCGAGAACAGACACGGCCGGTGGAGGTTCAGGAACGGGTTGAGGTATTCCACGCAGTAGGTGTTGAAGCGTGTGGCGTGGCGCTGCGGGATGTGGCTGTAGCCGAACTCCTTGCGCACCACCGCGCCGTTCTTGGTCTCGGCCAGGCCGTTGTCGTTGCTGTGGCGGGGCCGGCTGCGGGTGAACTCGGCCTTGAGCTTGTCCAGCAGCTTGGCCACGCGGTGGTTGACGTATTCGCTGCCCAAAGTCGGCGTGAAAGCCCAGGATCTCGAACGGGAACTGTTCGAGCATGTGCTCGATCACCGGCAGCAGGTGGGCCTCGGAGATGGTCTGCACGGTGGCGACCACTTGCCACTGGGTGACGCAGTCCACCGCGTTGATGTGGTACAGCCCCTTGATGCCGTCAAAGTCGCCCTGATGCACGCTGTCGATGCGGATGAAGCCCGCGCGCCCCTCAGGCGCTGGCGCCCGGCGCACGCCAATGTCCACCCGCCGGGTAGGCTTGGTCTTGGTCAGCACCACCCGCTGAGCCCGGTAGCCGGCGCTGTTGCGCAGGTTGTACAGGTGCGCCACCGAGATGTCGCCCAGTCGCTCGAAACCCGGGACCTTGAACACGTCGCGCTGGCGGCGCAGAACGCAGGCCGTGGCCGGCCCGACAGCGTTCCCGTGGCCCGGTCCACCTCTGCCAGCAACGCCACGTCAGCCGCCGTGTAGCGCCTTGCAAAGGCGTGCTCGGGGCGGCGGTAGTTATTCACCAGCGGCAAGGCCTGCACCCACCGGGCCACCAGCCGCGTCACCTGCGCGCGGCTGTAGCCGCTCAGGCGCTGCAGGTAGGCCAGCACCGCACCCTTGTCCGCACGGCTGAGCTGGCGGTAGCCAAAGCGGCGCAGCACCTGCTCGAACCAGCCGTAGCGTCCTTCGTCGTCCTCGGGACGTCGGAACCTCCAAGGCCTGGATCCCGGCCACCACCTGGCGCACTTGCTCAAGCGTGCGCACCTGTGCCTCATTCATGTCGATCACCATCGCTTCGATGATCGACACCCCGCGCTGCCCCGGCCCCGATCCGGGCCGGTCATCCCCTCGCCTCAGCCCCCTTCAGGCTCATTCCTCGTTGGAATCTCCCGCCTCGCTCCAGGCTCAAACCTCGTTGGACAAGACTTGGCCTTGACCAGCTGGTATGCCTCCCATACCGTGCGCTTCGCTATGCCGTAAGGTTTCGCCGAGGTCACGTCGCTCATCCCCGGAGGTTGGCGACCTTCGTCGGCAGGATGACGCCGCCCCTTCGCTCCGCCCCCATTACAGAGGCCTCATCGCTACTACGGGAGGCTCCGCCCCTCTGCCCCAGCATCGGTATTCTTCCTCGTGGTGTTTGCCACTTGTCATTTCCCTTGGCATCTGGAGAGAGGTTCTCACGTTCCGTACCGAAGCCTGTATTGAGATCATGCCGCCTATACACCGGCTGCCATCGGGTCCGTAGACAGGTATCGCCCCGATTTGTCCTGAAAGCCAATGGTCCACCTCAGTTTTGACAGCGCTTTAGGCATAACGATGCGTCGTCGGACGGTTTGCTTTCGCTCATCTTCTCAATACGTACCGGCCACCCCCTGATGGGATGACTTTCGCCCGGTCGCTCACCACCGCGCCTTTTGAACGCAGCAGCACCGGGTGGTTTGAAGCCTGCTCCTGCAAGCCGGCTTCGGGAGGCCTACTCCCATCTTCAGTACAGCACCACAGGTCTGCCGCCTGTGTTCGTGACACACACCACTGCTGGCCTTTGCGCGTCTGGTGCATCTCGGGGTCGCGCTGCTTGTCGGCGTTCTTGGTCGAACTGGGCGCGCCGATGATGGTGGCGTCCACGATGGTGCCCGTACCCAGCTTCAGGCCCTGGGCCTGCAAGACCTCGCCCACCTTGGCAAACAGAGCCTCACCCAGCTTGTGGGTCTCCAGCAGGCGGCGGAACTTCAGCAGCGTGGTGCCGTCCGGCACACGTTCACGCCCAAGATCGATGCCCACGAAGCGCCGCAGTGCCGTGCTGTCGAGCAGCGCCTCGCAGGCCTGGTCGGCCAGGTTGAACCAATGCTGCACGAAGTACATGCGCAGCATGCGCTCGAGCCCGATGGGTGGGCGTCCGTTGCCAGCCTTGGGGTAATGCGGTTCGATGACCGAGCACAGCTCCCGCCATGGCACGATCTGCTCCATCGTCGCCAGAAACGTGTCACGCTTGGTCGGCTTGCGGTACTGCTCGAATCCCTCGCCTCGATCGGCCGCCACTGCGAGTGTTTGCTGCTTCATCGTCACCTGCCTGTCTCTGGTGCCACACCACATGCAAGCACCACGCCACCATTGAGCTTATTCAGCGTTGCCTTAGGCGCAAGCGCAACCCGCATCAAGCGGGAAAACGACGCTCACACCCTGGGCAAGGCCAGGGGCTCGGTCAGGGCCTCGGTGGACAGGCCCTGGGCCGCCAACAACTTATCCAGCGCCGGCAGCAAGGGGCCCAGGCGTTCGTCCAGCGCGTCGCGCACCGTGTCCACAAATACCTGGGTGGCGCGCTCGATCTCGATGTTCAGCGCGTCGCCCACCTGCTTGGCACCGAAGGTGGTCATGCGCAGGGTCTCTGGGATCAACCAGACCTCGAACCAGCCCTCGGTGCGGTTGGCCTCGGCCACGGTGAGGCTGGCGCCGTTGATGGCGATGTAGCCCTTGGCGAACACATAACGCATCCACGGCACCGGCACGGCGATGCGGATGACATGGTTGTTCTCGGGCTGGCGTATGGACGCCACCGTGGCGGTGAAATCCACATGGCCCGACAGCGGATGGCCGCCGATCTCCGCACCGTCGCGCGCGGCCCGCTCCACGTTAATGCGGTTTCCTTCCTTCAGCCTGCCCAGCGTGGTGAGGTTCAGGCTCTGCAGCATCACATCGAAATCAGCCGCATCACCGCCGTGCAGGCGCGTGACGGTGAGGCACACGCCGTCGCTGGCCACGCTGGCACCGATGGCCAGGTCTTGGGCGAACCCAGGCGGGAATTGCAGCGTGAAGCTGCGCAGGCCGGGGCGGTCGGTGATGCGGGCCACGGTGGCCACGCCCTGAACAATGCCGGTGAACATGGAAGTCCTTGCGCGTGAGCCCTGGATTATCGGGGCGGCAAGGCAAGACCCAGCGGCCCATCGCCTACAATCTACCCCGACGGGCCTCCTCGCATGGAAGCACGGCCAACTGGGTCAGGTGGGGAACCAAGCAGCCCTAACTGTTGTGACCAGTGCCGAGGGCAAGGCTCGTCACCCTCCCTCCCGTTTTTCAGACGCACAGGGTTGCAGGGTTGCCCACTGCGTGACCCGCTCAAGGCGCCGCCTTGGCACCCTTCCAGTCGCGAAATACGTCAATGTCCACGCCGTCCGGGTAGTTCAGCAGGCCCGGCTTGTGGCCCTTCACGCCCTTCTGGCCGTACTGCCAGATGATGGCCTTGGTCTTGCGGTCCACAACGATCACGCGGTCGTGCAGATCGTCCACGATCAGGATGTCCCCGGTGTCGGGCAGTTCGCGAGCGATGGAGGGGTGGTCCAGCGCGCCTTCGCCGTCCTTGTGGAAGTATTCCCAGGTGGGCTTGCCGGTGGCGGGGTCGAAGATCACCACGCGCCCGGGCTTGGCGAAGTCGGCCACGATGAGCTGCTTGCCGTCCACCGTGGGGAAGGTGTCGGACGGGTAGCGCAGGCCCGGGGCCTTCACGCTCCACAGCACCTTGCCCGCGCGGGTGATGCGCGAGACCCAGGCGTCGGTGATCTCGGTGACCAGGATGTCGCCGTTCTCCATCGGCGTGGCGCCGTTGGGCCAGGCCAGTTGGTGCGGCGGGTTGTGCTTGCACTGGCCGTCACCCCACTGGGTGGTGATCTTGTTTTGCTTGGGATCGACGATCAGCACCCGGCAGTTGCGGATGTCGGCAGTGAGGAACTGGCCATCGGACAGCAAATGCGCGTCATCGGGGTAGTTCAGCAAGCGGTCCTTGCTGCCGCGCCGATCGGGGATGCCCCAGGTCCAGGTGACAGCCTTCTTCTCGATATCCACGATGTGGATGTCGAAGTTGTCCTCCTCGCTGACGGCCAGTTGCATGCCGTCGGCCGAGAAATTCACATCCTCGTTGCCACGGTAGTAGCTCAGGTCGGGCGATGGAAACTCCCACAGGATGCGCTTGTCGGGCGCAATCTCGATCAGCCGGTTGTTGCGTCGGTCGGCGATCATGATGGGGTAAGGCAGTGGCTTGCCCCAGGAGGCCACGGGCTTTTGCCGGCTGCCGGTCACGGGTGGCAGCGGCGGCAGCTTGGCGCCGCTGGAGACCTGGCCTGCACCGATCATCTCGGGCGTGATGGTGACCGCCTTGCCGGGGGTCTCGTCCACCGCCTTCGCGGGCCTGGCGGCCTGGGCGCCCAGGGCCACCGCACCCATGACCAGCAGGGCCCACACGCCCCGCCCAGGCGTGCGCCCAGCCACACCTTGCCCCCACCACTGCGCTGCGCTCATGCCTGGATCCCTCTGCTGTTGGCCAAAGGAGGGCACGATGCCCTGTCCGGCTAAAGGCAGTCTTGACCCGGATCAGGGCATCTCCAACACCTGGCGGCCTCGCAGAGGCTGGGTGGGGCGCGCGTTGTCTGGGAACAACCGGTGCAGTGCCGCCAGTTGCACGGCAGACACCTCCAGCGGCTGCTTCATCACCAGCCACAGCACGCCCTCGGTGCAGGGTGGCGCGGTGAGCGAACCCTCGTAGCGGTAGTAGCCCTTGCTCACGGGCAACCATTGCGCCGGGTCCACCGCCACCTGGGCCAGCGTCTGCTCGGGCAGGCCCGGCGTGGGCATGTGTGGCAGCAGGGCCTTCAGCGCCGGGTTCTCCGCGCCCTGGCGAAACAGCAACACCAGCGCCACCAACCGGCCCGAGGCACTCTTGTGCAGGAAGTGCATGCCCAAGGGGAACTCTTCGCCGTGCAGCTTGTCGCCACCAGGCGTGTGGAAATGGAACTGCTGCAGGTTCAGCGCCTCATGGCCCAGGAACAGCCTGCTGCCACCATGCCCACCGCTTGCAAACCGCACCCGCACCGTGTGGCCGTCGTTGACGATGCGCAGTGGCGCGGGGCGGTAGTCGAACCGCAGCGGCGTGGCCGGCCCGGGCTGGCTGGCCACGATGTCGATCGGCGACTGGCGCTGGCCCTTGCTGCACAGCGCCCATTCGCGCCTCATCTCGGCCCAGTGCTCGGCACCTTGCTCACCACGGTAGGTCCAGGCCACCCCCTCCGCCAAGGCCGAGGCCCCCGCGCACACCAGCAGGGCAACGCCAGCGGATCGAAACATCATGCCGCGCCCTTGCCGCCCCAATTCGGCGGGCGCTTGTCGATGAAGGCCTGCACGCCTTCCAGCGCCGCTTCGTCCATCATGTTGCAGGCCATGGTCTGGCCGGCGTCGGTGTAGGCGGCCTCAATGCCCGAATCAAGCTGGCGGTAGAACAGCGCCTTGCCCATGGCCACGGCCACGCGCGGCTTGGCCACGATGCTGGCCACCAGCGTCTCCACCGCAACGCCCAGCTGATCCGGCTCGGCCACGCGGTTCACCAGGCCCTTCTGCCGGGCTTCATCAGCGCTGATGAATTCGCCGGTCACCAGCATCTCGAAGGCTGCCTTGCGGCCCAGGTTGCGGCTCAGCGCCACGGCCGGCGTGGAGCAGAACAGGCCCAGGTTCACCCCGCTCACGGCAAAGCGCGCGGTGCTCGCGGCCACCGCCAGGTCGCACATGGCCACCAGTTGGCAACCGGCCGCCGTGGCAATGCCCTGTACCTGGGCCACCACCGGCACCGGCAAGCGCTGGATGGCCAGCATCAGCTTGGCGCATTTGGCGAACAGCTTGCGGTAGTACTCGGCCGACGGGTCGGCGCGCATTTCCTTCAGATCATGGCCAGCACAAAAGGCCTTGCCGGACCCGGCCAACACCACCACGCGGGCGCTTCTCGTCATGAGCCAGGGCCGTGAACTCAGCCTGCAGCGCGGCCAGCATGGCTTCTGACAGCGAGTTGAAGGCCTGCGGGCGGTTCAGCGTCAGCGTGATCACGCCGCGCGCGTCGGCCTGGCGCAACACCAGGGGTCTTCTGTGGTCAGCATGTTCGTCTCCTTCAGTTCTGTGACTCAGTGGCCTGTCTCAGTTTCCCGCAGAAGCCGGCACATGTGGAGTTCGTCGTGCAACTCGCCGTCCACCAGCATGGAGCCGCGTTCGTGACCCCAAGCCACAAAGCCCAGTGATTCATAGAGGCGTCTTGCGGCATCGTTGCGGGTGTTGACGCACAGGTTCACCTGGCGTATGCCCGGCATGGTGCTGGCAAAGCCCAGCATCTGGGTCATCAACGCGCGGGCTGGTTTCCCTGGCGGCGCCAGGCAGGCGCCACCACCATGCCCCAGATGTAGGCTTTGTGCGCCAGCTTGGCCACGCCCTCGCGGCCCAGTGCCACGGGTGCCCACGAGTTGCTCGCCATCAAAGGCGCCGACAAATCCATGGTCGGTTTGGGCGCCAGGCGCTGGGCCACAGCTCCCAACAGCGCGTCCTTCTCTTCCTCGTAACTGGAGCCGAAGGCAAACGGCTCATCGCGCAAGGCAGCCAGCCGCAGGGCCTGGTAGGCGGCGGCATCGGCGGGCAACAAGCGGCGAATCTGCAAAGCAACTCCAGTAGATCAACTCAGCCCAAAAACCCGCATCAGCGCCATGTTCAACCCCAACCGGAGGCCAAGGAGTCGAAGCCCGCGCTTGGGCAATCGCAGGCGGGTTTGCTGCCCAGAATCCCTACACCGGGCTTCCTGAGACTGACGCCGATCCAGGCGCGCGGGCCGGTGCCTGCAACCACAGGGGAGGATACTTGCAGATCGAACCAGGCTCATTGCCATCCGAGTTCCCGCCCACCGAGTTTTTGCCCACCCAGATGCCGCACCCGCTGGCCCGCAGACCCTGGACATCCGTTTCACCTGGTTCAGGCAGCGAATACTTCCTGCATCTGGATCGTCAACCTGCTGCTGACGGTGGTGACGCTATCGCTCTATCTGCCCTTCGCCAAGGCACGCCGGCTGGCCTACTTCCAGGGCAACACCCTCGTCGGTGGCCATGCCCTGGCTTCCATGGCGACCCGTGGAAGATGTTCCGCGGCTACCTGCTGGTGCTGGCACTGGGCATCACCTATTCGGTGGCCTCGCGCCTGTCCACCACCGCGGCCTTGGTGGCCGTGGGAGCGCTGGCGGCCCTTTCTGCCTGCAGTGCTGATGGTGGTGTTGGGCAGAACGGGTCCAGCCAACCTGCCGAGGGCGCCGACCCTGAGGTGGTGGACGCTGCAGCCGAGCGCATGGGCCTGGTGATGGGTCTCATCATGCTGGGTGCCTTTGCTGCCGTGCCCTGGTTGATGGCTCGCACCAAGGCCTACCAGCACAACCACTACGCCTTGCCACCGAGCAGACCCGCCTGGGTGTGGGCGCCGGTTCCTTCTACCGCCTGTCGTTCAAGCTGTTTGGCGTCTTTGCGCTCACTGCGCTGGCGTCACTGGTTGTCGCCGCCGGCTTGGCGGTGGCGGTGGGCGGTTTCGCCCTGCTGCAGTCTATTTTTCGGGCGATGGCATGGGGCGTGGCACGCACATGGCGCTGGCCGGGGCGGCGGTCGCGAATGGTGGTGTTCTACCCGGCCATGTTCGCCGTGCTCTGGCCCCCACCTCACCTCGCGCTTCCAGAACCTGCTGTGGGCCACACCAGCAGCGCGCACATCGCCTTCCGCAGTGATTTGCGGCTGCCGCTGCTCAGGGTCACCCCTGTCAACCTGCTGCTCACCGTGATCACGCTGGCCTGTACCGCCCTTTTCGCGGCAGTGGCTATGGCCAGAGTGAGACTGGAGCCGGTGAGCCTGACCGTGGACGGCCCTGTGGACGACTGGTTGAACACCGAGAACGCCAAGATGGACGAGGCCACCGGGGGATCTGGCCGGCGACTTCTTCGGCATCGATCTGGGCCTGTGAGCAACACCCCCGCCGAGCTGCACAGCAGCCTGTTCAACGGGCCGCCAGGCACGACCCATACCGGTGCGCCTGAGCCTGGAGCAAGGCGTGCTCAGCATCACCGGCCCAGGCGTGCAGTTGCAGGTGCCCGAGCAACAGCCGCGTTGTCCCGAGCGACAGCGCCATGGTGCGCGCATTGCCTACCCGCCAGACGGCGCCACCTTGCAGCACGCCAACGGCGCCGAGTGGGACGCCTGGGCA
>JADJLP010000002.1 GCA_016710065.1 Candidatus Ideonella esbjergensis | reverse complement strand
GCTCCAGTGAATCGCTGCGGCGCTTGAAGCTCTTGCGGCGCTCGCGGTACTGGCCGTCGATCTGGGCCGTGGCGGCCTGGTTCCAGGCCTCGATCTCGCCGCTGGCAGTCTCGAACACTGTGCGCAGCTTGGAGACCAGCATGCGCTCTAGTTGCTCGTTGATGCCGCGCTCATTGCGTCGCACCACCGAGCGGGCCACACTGAAGTAGCGGCTGTAGCCGCGCTCAATGAGTTGCAGCTCTTCGCGGAAGCCCGCCAGATCGGGGGCGGGCGAAAGGCCCAGCGAGAAGCCGAAATCGCTGTTGAGCAGTTGGAACGAGGCCTGCAGCATCTGGCCGATTTCGGTGCACTGGTGGGCGGCCTGATCCATGTGGCCGATCAAATCGAGGCAGAGCTTGCCAAAGGCCGCCCGGGCACGCAGGTTGAACCAACTGGCACCCAGTGTGGTTTGCAACTCGTGCACGCCAGCACGGATGTGGTCTGCCGACAAGGTCTTGAGCACGTCTCGGATCATGCGCGTGTGCACCGCCCGCATGGCGGCCAAACGCGCCGTGCAGCGCTCGAATTCAGCGGTGTCGGCATGCACGCGTTCAAGCATTTGCGCCACACGCGTACGGCTCTTGCCACGCAGGCTGCGCAATTCCAGCATCTGTTCGGCGTTGTTGCGGCGCTGGTCGCGCAAGCGGCGCGTGGCATGCTCCAGCAGCGACTGCATGCCGCTTATCACCGCCCGGGCCAGCACCCGCTGGCGCTGAGGCAGCAGATCTTCATTCAGCGCGGCTTCAAGTGCCGGCAGGCGGCTGGCGGCCAGTTTGTCTGCGTCGCCTTCCATGCGACCCATCAGCGCCAGCCGGGCCGAGACCGGGAACACGCGTTCACGTTCGATGCTCAGGGTGCTGGCTGTGTCCACGCATTGGCGCTCGATGGTGGCGTTGCGTTCGTCTTCGCTGGCCAGCGGGTCGGCCAGCGTATCCACCTTGTTCAGCACCACGAAGCAGGCCAGGCCCTGGCCGCCGAGGTGGTGGGTCCAGATGTCGAGGTCGGAGCGCGTGACACCCGTGTCGGCGCCCAGCACGAACAGCGCGGCATGCGCGTTGGGCAACAGGCCCAAGGTGAGTTCGGGTTCGGCACCGATGGCATTCAGGCCCGGGGTGTCCACCACCACCAGGCCACGCCGCAACAGTGGGTGCGGATAGTTGATGATGGCGTGGCGCCAAGCGGGGATCTCCACCTTGCCGTCGGCGTTGACGGGCGGATTCTCGGCCGCTGGCGAGTCAGACCACAGGCCCAGGCTGCGCGCATCGTCCTTGGTCACCACCTCGGTGTTGGTCACTTCCTGCAGGGCCTTGGCCAACGCGGCGGTGTCGCGCGGGTCCAGTTGCAGGCGCACCCAGCGCTCGCGCTGGTGCCGCCAGTCGGCCAGCGAGGTGGCAGAGCTGCGCGTGGAGATGGGCAGCAGATCGAGCGTGGGCAGTTCGTTGTCGTCCCATGAGAGCTCCACCGGGCACATCGTGGTGCGCCCCGGCGTGGCCGGCAGGATGCGGCGGCCCGCGTCGGAAAAGAAGATAGCGTTGATCAGTTCGCTCTTGCCGCGCGAGAACTCGGCGATGAAGGCCACCACCAGCTTGTCGTTGGACAGGCGCAGCCGCAGCGTCTGCGCGGCGGTGAGCGCCTCGGGCGAAAGCAGGTCGCCCTCCGCAAGGTAGCTGGTGAGGGCCGCCAAATCGCTTTCCAGCGCCAGGCGCCAGTCGGCCAATGCATCCAGACCCGGCACCAGTGAAGGCTGCAGGTCCAATTGGCGCATGGAGGGGGCGTGGTCGTTGGGCGTCACGGTTGGAGGCAGATCGTAGCCTGAAAGCATGGCTTTCGTGTCCTGCGGGTCGGAGCCTCGCTGTCGCAGATGTGCCAAGTCGTCAACGGCGCTGGCAACGGGGGCAGAAATAGGTGGCGCGTTGGCCCTGCACGATGCGCCGTATGGGGTGCCGGCAACGTGCGCATGCCTGGCCTTCACGCCCATACACACGGACCGCGCCCTCCTGGTAATGGCCCACGCTGCCGTGGGCATCGCGAAAATCACGCAGCGTGGAGCCACCTGCCGCGATGGCCTCACCCAGCACCCGCCGCACGGCCGCCAGCAGGCGGGCGGCACGCTGCGGGCCAATGCGGTGGCAGGGGGTTCGCGGGTCGATGCCGGCCTCAAACAGCGCGTCGCTGGCGTAGATGTTGCCCGCGCCCACAACCAGGTCGCCCGCCAGCAGGGCCTGCTTGACAGGCAGGTGCCTGGCTTGCAGGCCGGCATGAAAGTCTGCTGCGGTGTAGTCCAGATCGAACGGCTCGCGCCCCAGCCGCGACAGCAGCTTGGCCGCAGGGTCAACTTGCAACGTGGCCGACCACACCACGGCGCCAAAGCGCCGAGGATCGGTAAGTCGCAGGGTGCCCAGGTCGGTCACCAGGTCGGCATGGTCGTGGGGGCCTGGCGGGCCTGGCTGGGGGCTGAAACCCAGCGACCCCGACATGCCCAGGTGCCACAGCAAGCCACCACGGGGTTCGCCATTGATGGGGTGCGCCAGAGCGAACCACAAGTACTTGCCGCGCCGAGCCACATCGCCCACCCGCAAACCAGCCAAGGCGGCCGGATCGTGGCCCAGCGGCCAGCGCAACGGTTTGCCCATGCGCAAGGCCAGCACCTGGGCACCCACCACGCCGCTCACACTGCGGCGCGTCACTTCCACCTCGGGCAATTCAGGCATGCGGGGATTATCCGGCAGCCCCTGTGCCAGCAAAGTGCGACCACTAGAATCGGCCGCTCCAGGAGTGACGATGACGCAAACCCCAGCCCGCTCAGGCCCCATGAACCCAGTGGCGCAGTCACGCCACCGGCGCCCCAGCATGCTGGCCATCGCCCTTGGCCTGGGCTGGGCCTTGGCACATGCCCAGCCCGCGCCGCCGCCGCCCAACATGGCGGCCAGTGCGCCGTTGCAGAACTCGGCCCTGGATGCGCCCATGTTCTACCAGTTGCTGGTGGGCGAGATGGAGGCGCAGGCCGGCCGCGACGCCAGCGCCTTTGAAGTGATGCTGGACGCCGCCCGGCGCACCCGCGATCCCTCGCTGTACCAGCGCGCCGTGGATCTGGCCGTGCGCTCACGCTCGGGCGACAAGGCCCTGGCCGCCGCCAGGGCCTGGCGCGAGGCCGCCCCCACGTCGGTGGACGCCACCCGCACCACTTTGCAGCTGCTGGTGGCGCTGGACCGCAGTGCCGAAGTCGCTGAGCCGCTGAGGGCCCTGATCCAGCAAGTGGGCCCCGAGGGTCGCGCCGGGGCCATTGCCGGCATTCCCCAGTTCCTGCACAGCGCCAAGGACCAACCCCGCACCTATGCCGCCGTGGAGCAGGCGCTGGCGCCCTACTTGAACACCGAAGCCACACGCACTGCAGCGCGCACCACGCTGGGCCGCATGGCCCTGGCGGCCGGCCAGCCAGAGCTGGCGCTGGCCCACGCCCGGCGAGCGCTGGCCGACGAGCCCGCAGCCACGCCACCAGTGCTGCTGGCGCTGGAATTGATGCCGCAGGCCCCTGCCGCCGAAGCATTGGTGCAAGCCAGCCTGGAGCGCAAGGATGCCCCCGCCGGCCTGCGCCTGGCCTATGCACGCGCATTGGAGCAACGCCAGCGCATGGTGGACGTCATAGCCCAGTTGCGCCTGGCCGTGCAGCAGCAGCCCGACCTGACCCAGGGCTGGCTGAGCCTGGGTGCCGCCCTGCTGGACCTGCATGAAACTTCCCCGGCCACCGAAGCTCTGGAAAAGGCTTCGGCCCTGGTACAGGCCATGGAGGCGCCAGCCACTGCACCCGAAGACGATGACGAGGTGCCAAACCGCCAGCGCCTACAAGAGGTTATCTGGCAACTGCTGGCCCAGGCTGCGGAGCAGCGTGGCGACGACAAAGCCGTGCTGGACTGGCTGTCGCACATCGGTCCGGCCAGGGTGGACACCCAGGTGCTGGTGCGCCGGGCCAGCGTGCTGGCCCGGCAAGACAAGCTCGACGAAGCGCGCAGCCTGGTGCGCGAAGCCCCGGCCGCAGACAAGCCGGACGAGCGCACACGATTGCTGGCCGAGGCCCAGTTGCTGCGCAACGTCAAGCGCTGGCAAGAGGCCTATGACCTGCTGCTCACCGGCATGCGCCGCAAACCCGACGACACCACCGTGATCTACGAGCTGGCGATGGTGGCCGAGCGACTCAAGCGCCCCGACGACATGGAGGCCTTGCTGCGCCGCGCCGTGGCCCTCAAACCCGAAGATCCGCAGGCCCTCAATGCCCTGGGCTACACGCTGGCCGACCGCAACGAACGCCTGGATGAAGCCCAGACGCTGGTGCGCAAGGCCGTGAGCCTGGCGCCCAACGACCCCTTCATCGCCGACAGCCTGGGCTGGGTGGAGTTCCGCCTGGGCCACCACGACGAAGCTCTGCGCGTGCTGCGCCAGGCCTACGGCAACCGCCCGCATGTGGAAGTGGCCGCCCACCTGGGCGAAGTGCTGTGGGCCACCGGCCAGCGCGACGAGGCCCTGCGCGTGTGGCGCGACGGCGCCGCCCGCGAACCAGGCAACGACGTGCTGCAGGAAACGCTCACCCGCCTGAAGGTTGGTTTGTGAGCCTCGGCCGGGTGTTCTGGCTTGGGCTCAGTGCGAGCCTGGTGATGGCGCTGGCCGCCTGCGTCAGCCCGGCCCCCGGGCCGACCGGCATGCCCGAACTGCCCCCCCCCATCACCGGCCGCCTGCTGGTGAAGGTGGACGCCAGCCCCGGGGGGCTGGCGCAGTCCATCAGCGCCGGCTTTGAACTCTCGGGCGACGAACGCCATGGCCAGTTGGTGCTGCTGAGCCCGCTGGGCACCCGCCTTGCCGATGCGCGCTGGGCACCCGGCGGGGTGAGCCTGAGCAACCCCGACGGCGTGCGCAAGTACGCCGATTTGCAAGCCCTGACCCGCGACACCCTGGGGGAGGATGTGCCCATGGGTGCGCTCACCCACTGGCTGGCCGGCCGGCCCTGGCCCGATGCACCGTCCAACCCCACCGCTGGCGGCTTCACACAACTGGGTTGGGCGATAGACCTGTCTCGGTGGGCAGAGCAGGCCCAGGTGGAAGCCCGTCGCGGCGAGCCACCCACCGTGCTGGTGCGCGCCCGCATCGACCGCTGACCTACTCCATACCGGCATCCCATGAGCCTGCAAGCGTTGTACGACCTGCCCGCCCCGGCCAAGCTCAACCTGTTCCTGCACGTCATCGGTCGCCGGGCCGATGGCTACCACCTGCTGCAATCGGCCTTCGTGTTGATCGACTGGGCCGACACCCTGCACCTGGAATGCCGCACCGACGGCCAATTGCTGCGCCACGACCTGGGCCCGGCCCTGCCGGCCAATGACTTGTGCTTGAAGGCCGCCCGCAGCTTGCAGCAGGCCAGCGGCACCACCTATGGCGCCGACATCTCGATCAACAAGTCGGTGCCCTGGGGCGCGGGCATGGGTGGCGGCAGCTCGGACGCAGCCACCGTGCTGCTGGGGCTGAACCGGCTCTGGGGGTTGGGCTGGTCGCGCGAGCGCCTGCTGACCCTGGGCTTGACCCTGGGCGCCGACGTGCCCTTCTTCATCGGCGGCCGCAATGCCTTCGTCGAGGGCATAGGTGAACAGCTCACCCCCATCGAGGTACCTCCCCAATGGCTGGCGGTCGTGAAACCGCCCGAGGCCGTCGCTACCGCCGAGATTTTTTCCAGCCCGCTGATGACGCGCGGCACTAAATCTGCTACAGTCGCGGGCTTACTTGCTGACATGCAGCAGCGTGCAACCGTCCCCAAAGACAAGCACCACGGGGCTTCAAAAGAAGCCTTCTTCGGCCGCAATGATTTGCAGCCGGCGGCCCAGGCAATTTGCCCTGGTGTGGTGCAGGTGGCGCGCTGGCTTGAAGGCCGTTTCGGCAACAGCCGGATGACGGGCTCGGGCAGCGCGGTGTTTGCAAGTGCCGGCACAGGCGATCAACCTGTGGCGACATGGCCCGAAGGCGAATTGCCCCAAGGCTGGGTTGGCCGAATGTGTCGCAGTCTCGCCAGGCATCCGCTCGACGGGTGGGCAGGCTGATAGGTTCAAGGGTGCAGTCCCCTGGTCTGTGTCCTGTGTAGGGGAGTCGCCAAGTTGGTCAAGGCATCGGATTTTGATTCCGACATGCGAGGGTTCGAGTCCTTCCTCCCCTGCCAAATTTCTGTTTCGAGCTGACCGCGCCGCAAGGCGCGGTCGTTGTTTTCAAAGCGCCGACACAGCGCCGTCCATGCGCCCAGGCACTGCCCGCCATTATTCAAGTCCGGGAGAATCCGACGTGCTGTTCAACACGGTCCTGTTCACGGGCAACGCCAATCCGGTGCTGGCCCAGGAAATCGCCTCCCACCTGGGCGCCGAACTCGGCAAGGCCTCGGTGGGCCGCTTCTCCGACGGTGAAGTCACCGTCGAAATCCAGCAGAACGTTCGTGCCCGCGACGTGTTCGTCGTGCAGTCCACCTGTGCGCCCACGAACGAGAACGTGATGGAACTGCTGATCATGGTCGATGCTCTGAAGCGCGCCAGTGCCCGCCGCATCACCGCCGTGATCCCTTACTTCGGCTACGCACGGCAAGACCGCCGTCCGCGCTCCACCCGCGTGCCCATCAGCGCCAAGGTCGTGGCCAACCTGCTTGAAACCGTGGGCGTGGAGCGCGTGCTCACCATGGACCTGCACGCCGACCAGATCCAGGGCTTCTTTGACATCCCGGTCGACAACATCTACGCCTCGCCGGTGCTGCTCACCGACCTGAAGGCCAAGAACTACTCCGACCTGGTGGTGGTGTCACCCGACGTGGGCGGCGTGGTGCGCGCCCGTGCGCTGGCCAAACAACTGGGTTGCGATCTGGCCATCATCGACAAGCGCCGCCCCAAGGCCAATGTGTCTGAGGTGATGCACGTGATCGGCGAGATCGACGGGCGCAACTGCGTGATCATGGACGACATGATCGACACCGCCGGCACGCTGGTCAAAGCCGCCGAGGTGCTGAAGGACCGCGGTGCCAAGCACGTCTACGCCTACTGCACCCACGCCGTGTTCTCTGGCCCGGCCATTGAGCGCATCAACAAGTCCCACCTGGACGAAGTGGTGATCACCAACACCATTCCGCTCAGCGACACCGGCAAGGCCTGCAAGAAGATTCGCCAGTTGTCGGTGGCCTTCCTGTTCGCCGAAACCATCCGCCGCATCTCTGACGGCGAATCGGTCACTTCCCTCTTCTCGGAACAGAACAACAACTTCTGATCCGTTTAGCCGGTGCGCCAGCCATTCGGGCCGGCGCACTTTCAACCTGGGGCGCATCTGGTCGCGGACGCCCCGACTCACAGGAGTTAATCATGCAATTTGTCGCTTTTGAGCGCGCACAGCAGGGGACCGGAGCGAGCCGCCGCCTGCGCATCGCTGGCAAGGTGCCGGGCATCGTTTTCGGTGCTGGCGAACCCGCGATGATCGAGCTGGACCACAACGCACTGTTCTTCGCCCTGAAGAAGGAAGCCTTCCACTCGTCCATCCTGGACATGGAACTGGCCGGCAAGACCCAGAAGGTTCTGCTGCGCGATTTCCAGATGCACCCCTGGAAGCAGCAAGTGCTGCACATCGACTTCCAGCGCGTCGACGAAACCACCCGCCTGCGCAAGCGCGTGCCGCTGCACTTCTCGGGCGAGGAAAACTCGGTCGCCGTGAAGACCGACAAGTGCCTGGTGAACCACGTCGCCGCCGACATCGAAATCGAGTGCCTGGCCACCCAGCTGCCCGAATTCATCGCTGTCGATCTGGCTGGCCTGGTGCGTGGCAAGAGCCTGCACGTGTCCGACCTGACCCTGCCCGCCGGCATCAAGGCCGTCAAGCACGGCACGCAGAACCCGGTGGTTGTGGCCGTGACCGACCCGAAGGTCGAAGAAGAAGTCGTGGCCGCTCCCGTGGCGGCCGTGGACGACAAGAAGAAGGGCAAGGGCAAGAAGTAATTCTTCGCCCCTCGCCAATAAGAAAAGCCGCCCGAGGGCGGCTTTTTGCATTTCAGCGCTTCAGCGCTTCACAGCAGCGTGTCGGCCGCCACATAGACGTAGTCCAGATCGCTGGCCACGGCCTGGTAGGTCACTTGGCCTTCGGCCACGTTCAGGCCGGCCTTCAAGTGCGGGTCGTCCTTCATGGCCTCCTTCCAGCCCTTGGTGGCCAAGGCCAGGCCGTGGCCGATGGTGGCGTTGTTCAGTGCGAAGGTGCTGGTGCGCGCCACGGCGCCGGGCATGTTGGCCACGCAGTAATGCACCACGTCATCAACGACGTAGGTGGGCTCGGCGTGGGTGGTGGCGTGCGAAGTCTCGAAGCAGCCGCCCTGGTCGATGGCCACGTCCACTACCACGGCGCCCTTCTTCATGCAGCGGATCATGCTGCGCGTCACCAGCTTGGGCGCGGCCGCGCCGGGCACCAGCACGCCGCCGATCACCAGGTCGCTCTCCAGCACCTTTTCTTCCAGCGCTTGGGCGCTGGAGAACAAGGTCTTGATGCGGTTGCCGAACACCAGGTCGAGCTGGCGCAGCCTGTCCACGTTCTTGTCGATCACCGTCACGCGCGCCCCCATGCCCACGGCCATCTGCAGCGCATGCGTGCCCACCACGCCAGCGCCGATGATCAGCACATGCGCAGGCTCCACACCGGGCACGCCGCCCAGCAGCACGCCCATGCCGCCCTTGCTGCGCTCCAGGTGCGCCGCGCCGGCCTGGATGCTCATGCGCCCGGCCACTTCGCTCATGGGCGCCAGCAGCGGCAGGCCGCCGCCAGGGCCGGTGATGGTCTCGTAGGCCACGCAGATGGCACCCGATTTCACCAGCGCCGCAGTCTGGGCCGGGTCGGGTGCCAGGTGCAGGTAGGTGTAGAGAATCTGGCCTTCGCGCAGCATCGCGCACTCCTGCGGCTGCGGCTCCTTCACCTTCACGATCATGTCGGCCTTGGCAAAGATCTCGGCTGCGTCCTTCACCAGCGTGGCACCGGCCGTGGCGTAGTGCGGGTCGTCCATGCCCACGCCAGCACCAGCGCCGCTTTGCACCAGCACCTCATGGCCGCGCGAGACGAACTCGCGCACGCTGGCCGGCGTGAGGCCCACGCGGTACTCATGGTTCTTGATTTCCTTGGGGCATCCGATGCGCATGATGTGTCTCCTCGTCGGTTGAACCGGAAGCTGCCGGTGGGGCGATTGTGAGAATGGATCCGCACCAAGAGAAGCCCTATCGCAAACTCTCCAATTACATTAGCAGGACTGATTTAGCGACGCCATCGACATGAACGCACTGGACACCGCAGGCCTGGATTGCCTGGCCGCCCTGGCCGAAGCCGGCAGCTTCGACCGCGCTGCCCAGCTGCTGGCCATCACCCAGTCGGCCGTCTCCCAGCGCCTGCGCTCACTGGAGACCCATGTGGGCCATTTGCTGGTGGTGCGCGCCCGGCCGCTGCGGCTCACCGAGCCCGGCAAGGTGCTGCTGCGCTACGCCCGCCAGATGCAGGCCCTGCGGGCTGATGCCGCGCGCGAGCTGGGTGCCACGCTCAGCCGCGACGAGCGCCTGCCCATTGCAGTGAACGCCGACAGCCTGGCCACCTGGGTGCTGCCCGCGTTAGACCCCCTCGTGCGTGCCGGCCGCAGCCAGGACGGCAGCCAGGGCGGCTACGGGCTGGAACTGATCGTGGACGACCAGGATTTCACCCACGACTGGCTGCGCCAAGGCGAGGTGCTGGGCTGCGTGAGCACCGTGGCCCAGGCCCTGCGTGGCTGCAGCTGCCAGGCCCTGGGGCTGATGCGCTACATCGCCGTGGCCTCGCCCGGCTTTCTGAAGGAGGCCGCGCCCAAGGGCCTGACGCCTGCCAATTTCGCCAAGCTGCCCTTCATCGTCTTCAACCGCAAGGACGACATGCAGGCGCAGTGGGTTTCGCGAGCCTTTGGCGTGCGCGAGCCGCGGCTGAAAGAACGCTTCGTGCCCAGCAGCGAAGCTGGCGCTCACGCTGCCACCATGGGTTGGGGCGTGGCCGTGCTGCCCGAGCTTGTGGCCCGGCCCCACGTGACGGCAGGCACCCTGATGCCACTGATGCCCGAAGTGACCATGGACGTGGCCCTGCACTGGCACCAGTGGAAGCTGGGTGGCAGCGACGCCGCCGGCCCGCTGGAGCGCAACGGTCTGATGGACCAGATCGGCCGCGCCGTGATCGCGGGCGCGCGCCAGGCGCTGGCACCCATGGCCCCTGATAATCCGCAACATGATTCGACTGATCGTCGGCCTGGGCAACCCCGGCCCTGAATACGAGGCCACGCGCCACAACGCCGGCTTCTGGTGGGTGGATCAAGCCGCGCGCCAACTAGGCGTCCACCTGGCCCCTGACCGCGCCTATCACGGCCTGGTGGCACGCGTGAACCGCCAGGCCGGCCCCATCTGGCTGCTGCAACCCATGACCTTCATGAACCTCTCTGGCAAGGCCGTGGCGCCGCTGGCGCGCTTCTTCAAGATCGAGCCCAAGGAAATCCTGGTGGTGCACGATGAACTCGACCTGCTACCCGGCCAGATGAAACTCAAGCAGGGCGGCGGCAATGGCGGCCACAACGGCCTGAAAGACATCCAGGCCCAGTTGGGCACGGGCGACTTCTGGCGCTTGCGCCTGGGCATAGGCCACCCCGGCTTCAAGCCCGAGGTGGCGGCCTATGTGCTGCGCAAGCCCCCGTTGGACGAGCGCGACGCGATAGTGCGCAACATCGAAGACTCGCTCAGAACGTTGGATCAGCTCTTGGAAGGCGCGATGGACAAAGCGATGATGAAGATCCATGCCAAGCCGCCAAGGCCCAAGCCGGCGCCCGACCCCACCAAGATCGCCAAGGCGGTGTCGGACGCCCTGGCCAGCACCAAACAATCGCCGACCAAGGAGGATCCCGTCTCATGAACCTGCCATCACGCTTTGTCGTTTTCTCCGCAGTCCTGCTGTGCCTTCCACTGGTTGCGCTGTCGGCCGGCAACACCAAGGTCTACCGCTGCGGGCAGACCTACCAGCAGTCGCCTTGTCCTGCAGGCAAAGAGGTGAACGTGGCCGACGAGCGCGAGGCGAGCCAACAGGCCGAGGCCAAGAAAGCCCTGGCCAGCGACAGGGCGCTGGCCAGGGAGTTGGAGGCCGAGCGGCGCCAGCGTGAAAAGTCGGTCAAACCGCAGACGCACGCGGTTGGCGTGCCGGTCTCGCCCGGCCCCGCCGCCCAGTCAGCTGACAAGCCATCTGCCGATCCTTGCAAATCCAAAGGAGGCAAGAGCGGCACAGGCAAGAAGCTCAAGTGCGTGAACGGCTCACCGCTGTACTCGGCACCGGCCGACGCGGTGGGTAAAAGCAGCGCACGATAGGCGGCCAAAACCTGGATTCCCGCCTGTGCGGGAATCCATCCCTCAGACCACCGCTTTGCCCGAAGCCCGCATCAGCCCCTGGTACTTCAGCTGCAACTGGGTCGGTGATTCGACATGCTCCGGGTTCACCGGAATGCATTCCACCGGACACACCTGCACGCACTGCGGCGCATCGAAGTGGCCCACACACTCGGTGCACTTCATGGGGTCGATCACATAGATCTCCTCGCCCATGGAGATGGCCTCGTTCGGGCACTCGGGCTCGCAGACATCGCAGTTGATGCACTCGGTGGTGATCATCAGGGCCATCAGGCCTCCTTGGGACGCGCCACGCGCGCCTGCAAACGCGCAAGCACCGAGGGTGCCACGAACTTGGAAACATCACCGCCGAGGGTGGCAATCTCGCGCACGAAGGTGCCACTGACGAACTGAAACTGGTCGCTGGGCGTCAGGAACACAGTTTCCACATCGGGCATCAGCTGGCGGTTCATGCCAGCCATCTGGAACTCGTAGTCGAAATCGCTCATCGCCCGCAGGCCGCGTACCACCACATGGCCACCGTTGGCCACCACGAAGTCGCGCAGCAGGCCCTCAAACGCCACCACCCGCACATTGCCGTAGACCTGGGCCAGTTCGGTAGCCATGGCCAGGCGCTCATCGATGTTGAACATCGTGCGCTTGTGGTGGCCCACCGCGACCGCCAGGATGAGTTTGTCGAATAGCCGTGCGGCGCGGCGCATCAGGTCTTCGTGGCCCAGGGTCATGGGGTCGAAGGTGCCGGGGTAGACGGCGGTGAGGGGGCGGGCTGCGGTCATCGTCGGGGCCTTTGAGCGGTCGGCGCCAGACTGACTCAGGCGCGGGTGGCGCAGTTTAGTCTTCAGCCTTGCGCCACAGGCTGGCGTGCACCATGCCGGCACGGGTATGGCGGTGCAGGCTCAGGCCGGCGGGCGGCTCGGTAGGCGGCGGCTCGGCCGCTTCCACATAGGCCATGCCGCCCGGCACCAGCAGCCGCGTGGCGGCCAACAGGGCCGGGGCGTGCAGGCCGGCATCGAACGGCGGGTCGAGCAGGATCAACTCGAACGAGGCCGCAGGTGCGGTGCCCATCCAAACCAGGGCGTCGGCACGCAGGATGCGCAGCATCTCGGCCTTCAGCCGGTCGCGCGAGGTGGCCAGCAGCTTGACCAGGTCGGGCTCGCGCTCCAGCAAGGTCACTTCGGTGGCGCCGCGCGAGGCGGCCTCGAAACCCAGCGCACCCGAGCCCGCAAAGGCATCCAGCACGCGCCAGCCATTCAAATCCTGGCCGAGCCAGTTGAACAGGGTCTCGCGCACGCGGTCAGGTGTGGGGCGCAGCCCTGGCCGGTCGGCCACGGGCAGCAAACTGCGCCGCCACAGGCCACCGATGATGCGCACCTCGTGTTTCATGCCAGCCCCTCGTCCGGCGAGTTTGCCGGCCGATCCCCCGAGGGGATGGCGGGCCGGCTTGGGAGCGGCCCTGCGCTCGGCCCGCAGCTCACAGCCGCACCGGCACGCCGGCCTGGGCCAGCAGCGCCTTGGCCTGGCCCACGGTGAACTCGCCGTAGTGGAAGATGCTGGCCGCCAGCACCGCGTCGGCCCCACCCAGCTTGATGCCGTCCACCAGGTGCTCCAGCGCGCCCACGCCGCCCGAAGCGATCACCGGCACCGACACGGCGTCGGCCACAGCACGGGTGAGTTCCAGGTCGAAGCCTATCTTGGTGCCGTCGCGGTCCATGCTGGTGAGCAGGATCTCGCCGGCGCCGTGCTCGGCCATCTGCGTGGCCCAGGCCACGGCGTCGATGTGCATGTTCTTGCGGCCGCCGTGGGTGTAGACGTCCCAACCCGGGCCCACGGCAGCGCCGCTGCCGTCTGGTCGTTTCGCGGTCAGGTCGTTCCCCACGCGGCGCTTGGCATCGATGGCCACCACGATGGCCTGCGAGCCGTACTTGTCGGAGGCATCGCGTATCACCTGCGGGTTGGCCACGGCGGCCGAGTTGAAGCTGACCTTGTCGGCGCCGGCGTTGAGCAGCCGCCGCACGTCTTCCACGGTGCGCACGCCACCACCCACGGTGAGGGGGATGAACACCTGCGAGGCCACGGCCTCGATGATGTGCAGGATCAGGTCACGGCCGTCGCTGGTGGCAGTGATGTCAAGGAAGGTGAGTTCGTCGGCGCCCTGCTCGTTGTAGCGGGCGGCGATTTCAACCGGGTCACCGGCGTCGCGCAGCTCAACGAAGTTGACGCCCTTGACGACGCGTCCGCCGGTCACGTCCAGGCAGGGGATGATGCGTTTGGCGAGCATGCGTGTGTCCCGCTGACGCAGGCTCCAAAAAGAAAAATCAGTCGCCGTTAAGCTCGTCTGCACGCGCCTGGCCAGCGGCGAAATCCAGCGCGCCGGTGTAGATGGAGCGGCCACAGATAACGCCATCGATGCCTTCGTGCTCCACGGCGCACAGGGCTTCTATGTCGGCGATGTTCGACAAACCGCCCGAGGCGTACACCGGCATGGTCAGCGCCTGGGCCAGCTTGACGGTGGCTTCGATGTTGATGCCGCTGAGCATGCCGTCGCGCCCGATGTCGGTGTAGATCACACCTTCCACACCGTAGTCCTCGAACTTCTTGGCCAGGTCGATCACTTCGTGGCCGGTAAGCTTGCTCCAGCCGTCGGTGGCCACCTTGCCGTCCTTGGCATCGAGGCCCACGATGATGTGGCCGCCGAACGCCGTGCAGGCATCGCGCAGGAAGCCGGGGTTCTTCACCGCAGCCGTGCCGATGATGACGTAGCTGATGCCATCATCGAGGTAGCGCTCGATGGTGTCGAGGTCGCGGATGCCGCCGCCCAGTTGCACGGGAATCTCGTCGCCCACTTCGCGCAGGATGGCCTTGATGGCGCCCTCGTTGATGGGCTTGCCGGCGAAGGCGCCGTTCAGGTCCACCAGGTGCAGTCGCCGGGCCCCCGCGTCCAGCCAGCGCCGCGCCATGGCGGCGGGGTCGAGGCCGAAGGTGGTGGAGACATTCATGTCGCCCTGTTCAAGGCGTACACATTGACCGTCTTTCAGGTCAATCGCAGGGATCAGCAGCATGGCTGGTGGAGCGCGAGTGGGGAAAGTGGAGCAGCAGCGCGGGGCTGGTGCGGTGAATGGGTGGGAGTGCGCGGGGACGGTGTGTTGGCGGATCAGGGCTTCCAGTGCAGGAAGTTGCGGTACAGGGCCAGACCGTGGGCGGCGCTTTTCTCCGGGTGGAACTGGGTGGCGAAAATATTATCCCGTGCGACGGCGCAGGTAAAGCGCTCGCCGTAGTCGGCTTCGCCCGCCGTGTGGCGCGGGTCGGACGGCGCGGTGTAGTAGCTGTGCACGAAATAGAAGTACGCACCATCGGGCACGCCCGCCCAGATCGGGTGCACGCGGCCCTGGTGCGCCGTCTGGCTGACCAGGTTCCAGCCCATCTGCGGCACCTTGTAGCGGCTGCCATCGGGCTGGATGCGACCTGCCAGCTGGAAGCGCTTGACCCGTCCCGGGACCAGGCCCAGGCCGGGCGTGTCCTGTTCCTCGGAATGGTCCAGCAGCATCTGCATGCCCACGCACACGCCCATCAGCGGCTTGGTGGCGGCCGCTTCCAGCACCGCGTCGCGCAGGCCCGAATCGGCCAACTCGCGCATGCAGTCGCGCATGGCCCCCTGGCCGGGCAGCACGATGCGCTCGGCGGCACGCACTTCGTCTGGGCGCGAGGTGACGATCACGTCCACGCCCTCGCCCGCCGCCACGTGCATCACCGCCTGCGACACCGAGCGCAGGTTGCCCATGCCGTAATCGACGACCGCAACGGTGCGAGCCATTTAGAGCGTCCCCTTGGTCGAGGGAATCACACCCGCCGAGCGCGGATCGGGCGTCAGTGCCATGCGGATGGCCCGACCGAAAGCCTTGAAGATGGTCTCGCACTGGTGGTGGGCGTTGTGGCCCTTGAGATTGTCGATGTGCAGGCTCACCAGCGCGTGGTTCACGAAGCCCTGGAAGAACTCGAAGGCCAGCTGGGTGTCGAACCCGCCCACCATGCCGGCCTTGAAGTCCACGTCCATCGCCAGGCCGGGACGGCCTGAGAAGTCCACCACCACGCGCGACAAGGCTTCGTCCAACGGCACATAGCTGTGGCCGTAGCGGGTGATGCCGGCCTTGCTACCCACGGCCTGCGCCACCGCCTGGCCCAGCGTGATGCCCACGTCCTCCACCGTGTGGTGGCCGTCAATGTGCAGGTCGCCCAGAGCCTCGATCTCCAGGTCGATCAGGCCGTGGCGGGCGATCTGGTCGAGCATGTGGTCGAAGAAGCCGATGCCGGTGGCCAGTTTGGACTGGCCCGTGCCGTCCAGGTTGACGCGCACGCGGATCTTGGTTTCGTTGGTGTTGCGCTGAACTTCAGCAATGCGGTCGGTGCTCATGCGGTGAGGTCCTTCAAGGCGGCCGTGAACGCCGCCAGCATCTGGGTATTTTCCTCGGGCGTGCCCACGGTGATGCGCAGGCAATGGGCCAGCAGCGGGTGCAGGCCCGAGACGTTCTTGATCAGCACCTGGCGCGCCTTCATGCCGGCAAAGATGGCGGCGGCGTCGGGCACGCGGGCCAGGATCATGTTGGCCTCGCTGGGGAAGGGCGTGACGCCCGGCAGGGCCTGCAGCGCGGCAAAGATGCGGCTGCGCTCGGCGCGAATCACCTCGGCCTGGCGGGCATACTCGTCGGTGTGCTCCAGTGCGAACAGGGCGGCCTCGCAATTGAGTACGCTGATGTTGAACGGCGGGCGGAGCTTGTCGATCTCGGCAATCAACTTCTGGCGGCCCATCAGGTAGCCGATGCGCACCCCCGCCAGGCCGAACTTGCTCATCGTGCGCATGATCAGCACATGCTCGTGGCGCTTGAGACGCGCCAATGAATCGCGCGAAGCGAAGGGCTGGTAGGCCTCGTCCATCACCACCAGGCCGGGGGCGGCTTCAATGATGGCATCGATCACGCCGTCGTCCCAAAGGCTGGCCGTCGGGTTGTTGGGGTAGGCCAACCAGACTATGGCTGGCTGATGTTCCCGGATGGCCGTCAGCATCGCCGGGCCGTCGAGCTGGAAGTCTGCCGTGGTGGGCACGCCGATGAACTTCAGGCCTTGCAGCTTGGCGCTCATCTCGTACATCACGAAGCCGGGCAGCGGCGCCAGCACCACATTGCCGGACACGTCGGCAGCCAGCGTGAGCAGGCTGATCAGTTCGTCCGAGCCATTGCCCAGCATGATGTCGCAACCCTCGGGCATCTGTGCGTGCTTGGCCAGTTCGGCGCGCAGCACCTCGCCGCGCTCGGCCGGGTAGCGGTTCAGCGCCACCTCGGCCAGGCGCTCACCCAGTTGGCGGCGCAGCTCGGCTGGCAGTTGGAAGGGGTTCTCCATCGTGTCCACCTTGACCATGCCGGCACTCGGCTGCACGGCGTAACCATGCATGCCTTGCACGTCGGCGCGGAGGTAGCGGGTCATGCGTTGGTCCAGCGTGGTCATGGCGAGGGTTCCGAATTCAGGGGCGGACGATGTTCAACGTTTCAGGCGCATCTCGGCGGCCATCGCATGGCCTTGCAGGCCTTCGCCATAGGCCAGTTCGGCGGCGATGATGCCCAGCGTCTGCGCACCAGCTTCGCTCACTTCGATCAGGCTGCTGCGCTTTTGAAAGTCGTAGGTGCCCAGCGGCGATGAGAAGCGCGCCGTGCCCGAGGTGGGCAGCACGTGGTTGGGGCCGGCGCAGTAGTCGCCCAGGCTCTCGCTGGTGTAGGCACCGAGGAAGATGGCGCCGGCGTGCTTGAGCAGCGGCTCCCAGCGGTGCGGCTCGGCACTGGACACCTCCAGGTGCTCGGGCGCGATGCGGTTGCTGATCTCGCAGGCCTCTTCCATCGAGCGGGTGACGATGAGGGCGCCGCGGCCTTCCAGGCTGGCGCGGATGACCTTCTCGCGCGGCATCCTGGGCAGCAGGCGCTCGATCGCTTCACGCACTTTCGCGATGTAGCCGGCGTCGGGGCTGAGCAGGATGCTCTGCGCCAGCTCGTCGTGTTCGGCCTGGCTGAACAAATCCATGGCCACCCAGTCTGGCGGAGTCGTGCCGTCGGCCAGCACCAGGATTTCGCTGGGGCCGGCGATCATGTCGATGCCCACCTGGCCGAAGACGCGCCGCTTGGCGCTGGCCACGTAGGCATTGCCCGGGCCGGTGATCTTGTCCACGCCAGGAATGGAGGCCGTGCCGTAGGCCAGCGCGGCCACGGCCTGGGCGCCGCCGACGGTGAAGGCGCGGGTCACGCCGGCCACGTAGGCTGCGGCCAGCACCAGGTCGTTCTTCACGCCTTGGGGTGTAGGAACGACCATGATGATCTCGCCCACGCCGGCCACATGGGCCGGGATGGCGCTCATCAGCACCGACGACGGGTACGAGGCCTTGCCGCCGGGCACGTAGATGCCCACGCGGTCCAGCGGCGTCACCTTCTGGCCCAGCAGCGTGCCGTCGTCGTCGCGGTAGGTCCAGCTCTGGCCGCTGGCCTGCAGCTGGCGCTCGTGGTAGCTGCGCACCCGGCTGGCGGCGGCCTGCAGCGCATCGCGCTGGGCCGGAGTGATGGCCTCGAACGCGGCCTTCAGCTCGACACGCGTGAGCTCCAGCGCAGCCACCGACTGAGCCTGCACGCCGTCAAATCGCGCGGTGTATTCCAGCACCGCCGCATCGCCGCGCACCTGCACGTCGGCCACGATCGCCGCCACCCGCTCCTCGATCGCATGGTCGGTCTCGGCAGACCAGTGGCGCAGGCGCTGGAACTGTTCGGCGAAATCGGCGGATGCGGTGTCGAACTGGCGCAGGTTCAGGGCGGGCATGGCGTTCAGGGCTGGATGGCGGACGCGATGGCGTCGATCAGGGGGCGCAGCTTGTCGCGCTTCAACTTCAGCGCGGCCTGGTTCACCACCAGGCGCGAGGAGATTTCCATGATGTGCTCCACCTCGACCAGGTGGTTGGCCACCAGGGTCTTGCCGGTAGAGACCAGGTCGACGATGGCGTCGGCCAGTCCGGTGAGCGGTGCCAGTTCCATCGAGCCGTAGAGCTTGATCAGGTCCACGTGCACGCCCTTGTCGGCAAAGTGTTGGCGCGCCACCGTCGTGTACTTGGTGGCCACGCGGATGCGCGTGCCCTGCTTGACCTGGGCGGCGTAGTCGTAGTCGTCGCGCACTGCCACGCTCATGCGGCACTTGGCGATGTTCAGGTCCAGCGGCTGGTACAGGCCCTCGCCGCCGTGCTCCAGCAGCACGTCCTTGCCGGCCACGCCCAGGTCGGCGCCGCCGTACTGCACGTAGGTGGGCACGTCGGTGGCGCGCACCAGCACCACCTGCACATCGGCACGGTTGGTGGGCAGGATGAGCTTGCGGGTCTTCTCGGGGTCTTCGCCCACCTCGATCCCGGCGACCTTCAGCAGCGGCAGGGTTTCTTCAAAGATGCGGCCTTTGGAGAGCGCCAAGGTAATCATTTGGAAATCCGTTCGATGTTGGCGCCGATGCCGCGCAGCTTGGCTTCCATGCGGTCGTAGCCGCGGTCGAGGTGGTAGATGCGGTCCACCGTGGTGTCGCCATCGGCCACCAGGCCGGCGATCACCAGGCTGGCCGAGGCCCGCAGGTCGGTGGCCATCACGGTGGCGCTGGAGAGCTTCTCAACCCCGGTGACCACCGCCAGGTGGCCGTCCACTGTGATGTTGGCGCCCAGGCGGATCATCTCGTTCACATGCATGAAGCGGTTCTCGAAGATGGTCTCGGTGATGCGCGCCGTGCCTTCGGCAATTGCGTTCACCGCCATGAACTGGGCCTGCATGTCGGTGGGAAAGGCCGGGTACTCGCTGGTGCGAAAGCTCACCGCCTTGGGCCGACCGCTGGCCTGCACGCGGATCCAGTCGGCCCCCGAGGTGATGGTGGCGCCGGCCTCGCGCAGCTTGTCGATCACCGCGTCCAGGTGGTCAGCGCGGGCGCTCTTCAAGGTCACGTCGCCACCGGTGGCGGCCACGGCGCACAGGAAGGTGCCGGCCTCGATGCGGTCGGGGATGATGCAGTGGCCAATGGCCTTGCCCACGCTCGGGGCGTGCAGCGCCTTCACGCCTTGCACGCGGATACGGTGCGTGCCGTGGCCTTCGATCTGCGCGCCCATGGCGATCAGCATCTCAGCCAGGTCGGGGATCTCCGGCTCCTGCGCAGCGTTTTCCAGCACCGTCTCGCCCTCGGCCAGCACGGCGGCCATCAGCAGGTTCTCGGTGCCGGTGACAGTGACCATGTCGGTGGTGATGCGGGCACCACCACGCAGGCGGCGCTCACCAGCGGCGTTCAGTGGTGCCACGGCGTTGATGTAGCCGTGCTCGACCACAATCTCGGCGCCCATGGCCTGCATGCCCTTGATGTGCTGGTCCACCGGGCGCGAGCCGATGGCGCAGCCGCCGGGCAGCGAGACGCGGGCGTGGCCAAAACGCGCCAACAGCGGGCCCATCACCAGGATGGAGGCGCGCATGGTCTTGACCAGGTCGTAGGTGGCTTCGGTGGTGTTGACAGTGCCGGCGTTGATGAGCACTTCGTCATCGCGCTGCTCGCTGCGCTCTGCGCTGGCGCCCATCTGGCGCAACAGCTTGAGCGTGGTGGACACGTCCTGCAGCTTGGGCACGTTGGTGAGCGTCACCGGCTCGGCCGTCAGCAAGGCGGCGCACAACTCCGGCAGGGCCGCGTTCTTGGCACCCGAGATGAGCACCTCGCCGTTCAGGCGTTGGCCGCCGCGAATGAGAAGTTTGTCCATGATGGATAAGGAGGTTCGGTGTCGGGGTGCGCGGCGGGTGACCCGATGGCCCCGTCAGCAACCCTGACGCAGGCCGTCACCCGCAGCAAGAGGCTGCGGGGTGAGCGTCAATGGTGGTGGGCGCCGCCGCTGGAGGCAGCCAGGGCCACTGGAGCCTGGGCCCACTCGGCCGGGGTCAGCGTCTTCATCGACAGCGCGTGGATCTCGGCGCGCATGCGCTCGCCCAGGGCAGCGTAGACACGCTGGTGGCGGCGGATGCGGGTGAGGCCATCGAACTCGGCCGAGACGATGGTGGCAAAGAAGTGCTGGCCGTCGCCCTCGACTTCCAGGTGCACGCAGCTCAGGCCTGCGGCAATGTAGTCTTGAATCTGGGCGGGGGTGGGATTGGCCATGTTGGGCCGAATTATCGCCGATGAAGCGCCCACCCAAGCGCCCCGGCTCTCAATGCCGCAGCTTGTAGCCAGACTTCAGCAACTGCAGCGTGATGCCCGCCACCACCACCAGGCTGGTGGCCACCACCGCCAGGCTGGTCCAGGGCGAGACATCGCTGATGCCAAAGAAGCCGTGGCGAAAGCCGTCGATCATGTAGAAGAACGGGTTCAGGTGGCTGGCCGCTTGCCAGAAGGCCGGCAGCGAATGCACCGAATAGAACACGCCGGCCAGCATGGTCATGGGCATGACCAGGAAGTTCTGGAAGGCCGCCATCTGGTCAAACTTCTCGGCCCACAGGCCGGCGATCAGGCCCAGCGAGCCCATCAGCGCCGCGCCCAGCAAGGCAAAAACCAGAGACCACAGGGGAGCCGCCAGCCCCATGGGTGCGAACCAGATGGTGATCAACAGCACCCCCAGGCCCACCACCACACCCCGCACCACCGAACCTCCCACATAGGCCAGGTACCAGGCCCAATGGGACAAGGGCGAGACCAGCAGGAACACCAGGTTGCCGGTGATCTTGCTCTGGATGAGGCTGGAAGAGCTGTTGGCAAACGCGTTCTGCAGCACGCTCATCATCACCAGGCCAGGAATCAAGAAGCTGGTGTAGCCAATGCGGTCGTAGACCTTCACATGGTCTTGCAACACGTGGCCAAAGATCAGCAGGTACAACACGGCCGTGAGCACCGGCGCGCCCACGGTCTGGAAGCTCACCTTCCAGAAGCGCAGCACTTCTTTGTAGAGCAGGGTGCTCGTGCCGGCGAGCGCATGGTGAGCTGTGGTTTGGTTCGGGTTCATGCAGCCACCTCCACCTTGCTGGCCGCGTGCATGATGCCGAGAAAGACATCCTCCAAGTCGGCACGGCCGATCTCCAGGTCTTCCACCTTCACGCCTGCCTCGCGCAGACGTGCCAGCACGGCCTCCACACCGGCGGCATCGCGCGCCGGCACCTGGGCCATGCGGCCAGTCACGCGCGCCTGGGCGGCCAGGTCGGCCGGCAAGGCGTCGTCGGTCTTGAAGCGCAGCACGCTGCCCGCCGCATTGGCAAGCAGATTGGCGGTGCGGTCCAGCGCCACCACCCGGCCTTGCTTGAGCATGGCGATGCGGCCGCACAGCGCCTCGGCTTCTTCCAGGTAATGGGTGGTGAGCAGCACCGTGTGGCCCTGCTTGTTGAGCCTGGCAATGAACTGCCACAGCGTCTGGCGCAGTTCCACGTCCACGCCCGCTGTGGGTTCGTCCAGCACGATCACCGGTGGCTTGTGCACCAGGGCCTGGGCCACCAGCACCCGGCGCTTCATGCCGCCAGAGAGCTGGCGCATGTTGGCGCCGGCCTTGTCGGCCAGGCCCAGGCCGCTGAGCAACTCGTCGATCCAGTCGTCGTTGTGCTTGACGCCGAAATAGCCGCTCTGGATGCGCAGGGTCTCGCGCACCGAGAAGAAGGGGTCGAACACCAGCTCCTGCGGCACGATGCCCAGCGCGCGGCGCGCGGCGGCATAGTCGCTCACCACCTCGTGAGCCATCACCGTCACCCGGCCCTCGCTGGCACGGGCCAGACCGGCCAGGATGCTGATCAGCGTGGTCTTGCCCGCGCCGTTGGGCCCCAGCAGGCCGAAGAACTCGCCTTGCTGGATGTCAAAGCTGACGCCGTCCAGCGCACGCAGCGCGCCCCTGGCGGTGTGAAAGGTCTTGGCAACGCCCCGGAATGAAACGGCTGGGTATGGTTTGCTCATTGCCGGGCATTGTAGGGAGAGCACCCTTGGGAGCGGGGCCGTGGGGGTGCTAGATTGGCCCACCTGCCCCAGCCCCGACCCCATGCAAGCCAAGAAGCCACGCCGAACCGCCGAGCGCATCCTTGAAGTCACGCTCGATCTGTTCAACCGCTTTGGCGAGCCCAACGTCTCGACCACGCTGATCTCGGCCGAGTTGGGCATCAGCCCGGGCAACCTGTACTACCACTACCCGGCCAAGGACGAGCTGATCAACTCGCTGTTCGATCGCTACGAGAAGGCCCTGAACGAGTTGCTGGCCGCCGCCGATGGCGTGCGCAACGTGGAAGACGCCTGGCTGTTCTTCCACATGCTGTTCGAGCTGATCTGGCAGTACCGCTTTCTCTACCGCGACCTGAACGACCTGCTCAGCAAGAACCGCCGGCTGGAGACGCACTTCCAGTTCGTGCTCAAGCACAAGTCGCGCGCCGTGGAGGCCGTGCTGGCCGGCCTGGCCCGTGGCAGCGCCATGCGCATAGCCCGGCTGGACGCCTCGGCCGTGGCCACCGCTATGGTGGTGGTGCTGACCTACTGGTTGAGCTACGAGTACGTGCGCGAACCGCGCAAGGCCCTGGAGGTGGAGCAGGCTGCCACCACGCTGGCGCGCGGCGCCTGGCACGTGCTGAGCCTGCTGGGCCCCTATCTGGAAGCCGACGCCCGCGAACACCTGCACATGCTGGCGGCCAATTACCGCAACACCTGAACCGACAAGCAGTGGCCCGCCCATGGGCCCGGACGAACAACAACCAAGTTGGAGACAAACATGGCCAAGTGGACCGCCTTTCCCTATGACGCTGCCGGCTACACCTACGACGCAGCCGCACTGAAGAAGCACTGGGCGCGTCTGCACGCCGGCGATGCCGAGCCCTGGCCCAGGGATGAAGCCGTGCAGGCCGCCTGGGCGCTGTTCCATGCGGGAGAGTTCCAGAAGGCCGTGGCAGCCGGCTTGAAGGCCGGTGGCGCGGGCATCACCGTGGCCAACAAGGCGCAAAGCATCTACGCCAACTACCTGGAAAAGAGCGAGAAGACCAAGCTTGAACTCTTTGTGGAAGTGGCCGAGCGCGCCGCCGCACAAGCAGGCACCGAGGCCAAGAACGCCAACGCACATTACTGGCAGGCCTACGCGCTGGGCCGCTACAGCCAGGGCATCAGCGTGGCCAAGGCCCTCGCCCAGGGCCTGGGCAGCAAGGTCAAGGCGGCGCTGGAAACCGCCATCCAACTGCAAGCCAAGCATGCCGATGCCCACATCGCGCTGGGCACCTTCCACGCCGAGGTGATCGACAAGGTGGGCAAGCTGCTGGGCAAGACCCAGGGGGCCGACGCCGCCACGGGGCTGAAGATGTTCCGCGAAGCCTTGAAACTCAACCCCACCAGCGCCATCGCTATGGTGGAGTACGCCAACGGGCTGGTGATGCTGGAAGGCGACAAGAAAATGGCCGAGGCCGAGCAGCTCTATGCCGACGCCGCCGCCTGCACGCCCATGGACGCAATGGAGCGGCTGGACGTGGAGATGGCCAAGGCCGAGCTGGAAGACTGAGGCCGCGCGCGGGTCAACCCGGAAAGATCGCGCGCAGCAGTTGCGCCAGGCGCGCGCCAGCCTTGATCAACTGGGCTCGCTGCATCGCCTCGCGTCGCTGGGCATAGCCCTCGGGCAGGGCGGCCACCCAACGCAGTGGCTTGCCACTGGCCGCGCTGAAGGTCAGGCCCTCGTAGGCTGCGCGGCTGGCACCCAGCGTGTCGCTGGCCCACAGCACCGGCCAGTCCGCCGGCCTTCCAGGGCTGGGCGGCACACGCCGGGCTTCGTCCACGCCGTCCTCACCCAGACCCTGGGGGTGCAGTCGCTGAGGCACGTCATCCCAGGCACGGTGCAGCGGCCCGTGGCCGTCGGTGATGCGGTTGCCGCCCACCGTGTCGGTGTGGGGGTCGTGGTGGCCCGCGTCGGGGTTCACGCGCCGGCCCTGGGCGTTGAGGTAGATCGCGCCCACATGCAACGGCTGGTGCACGTCGCCCACCAAGTGGGTAAGCAACAGCAGGGCCTCGGTGCGGTCGTGGAAATGGAAGGGCTTGGGCGCGGGCCTCCCCTGCAGCACGGCGATGCAGGCCTGCATGGCTGCCACCAGGTCGTGGTCGCTGGTGCCCACCCATTGCCGCCCGTAACGCAGGTGCTGCAGTGACACATCGGTGTAGTGATACTGCCTGTGGCACGGGTCCTCGCCAAAGTGCGGTTTGCAGGCCTGCCAGTTGGCTTGCACATAGGCCACGGCCCTGGCCATGCCCTCGGGCGTCTCAAATGGCTTGCAGTCGGCGTAACGGCCTGGGTCGGCGTAGCTGAAGACGCCCTCCTCATGCTGCACGGCCTTGACGCAGTCGGCCCAGACTGCGGCCTGGCCTAGCGTGACGCCCGGCCCCTTGAGCAGCCGAGCCACCTCGGTCTCGGCCCGCGTGCCAACGATGAGCTGCTCGGCGATGGCCCCCGTGGTGGCATGACCCCTTGGGCCCCAAGCCTGTGCCGGAACCACCCCGCCAAACCACAAGTCAAGGGCAAGTGTCAGACGAAGACTGAAGCGCGAAGACAAGGCCTTCATGACTGGCATCGTAGCCATGGTCCCGTCAGCCCAGCGCCAGCAGAGCCACGCCCACCGCCATGCCTGCGGCCCCCAGCAGGCGCAGGCCGCGGTCGCCCTCACCCAGCAGGCGCCCGCCCAGCAAGGCGGCGAACAGCATCGACACCTCGCGCGCCGGCGCCACGTGCGAGAGCGGCGCCAGCCGCGCCGCGTACAGCACCAGCACATAGGCCAGCGGGCCCAGCGTGGCCACCACCAGCGCATGGCGCCACTGCGCACGCCAGGCGGCCGGCCCGGCCGCGCGGTCACGCCAGCACTTGGGCAGCATGAAGGGAATTCGCACCAGGTTGCCGAAGTAGTCCACCAGGATGGGCGAGACCAGCAGCACCTTCACTGCATAGCCGTCGACCACCGTGTAGCTGGCGATCAGCACGCCCGTCAGTGCGCCCCACAGCAGGCCAGCCCGCACGCGGACCCGTTGCGCCGGGTCGTTCGCGCAGCGCCACAGCGCCGGGCCGCCGGCGATGAGCCAGATGCCGCCGCACACTGCCAGCACGCCCAGCGCGCCACCCAGGCCCATGTGCTCACCCAGCACCAGCAGCGACAGCGCCGCACTCAGCAGGGGGCCGGTGCCACGCGCCACCGGGTAGACCACCTCAGATCCGACACCCGGTAGCCCTTGAGCAGCACGTTGAAGTACAGCAGGTGAGCAAAACCACTGGCCCACACCAGTGACCATTCGCGCCAGCCCCAGCGGCCCAGTTCGTCCAGCGCCACCCACACGCCCGCCGGCGCCCACACCAGCGTGACGAGCACGGCGCTCATCAGCACGAAGTGGTGGTTGCCGCAGGCCTTCTTGGCGGCCACGTTCCACAGGGCGTGCAACAGGGCGGCAGCGATCACCAGGGCCAAGGCGGACAGGGGCATGTCAGTACCGCCCGGCCGTTCCGAAGGTACTGACAGCCCCCTCGGGGGGCAGCGAACGAAGTGAGCGTGGGGGTTTCATTTCAGCGTCGCCCGGCCGCCCGCAGGCGCTGACGCGCCCCTTGGGGAAACGGGTGGGCTTGTGGTCGTATCACTCAGCCAGTGTAGAAGGGCCTAGCATGACACCCATGAACCACGCCACCACCTCCCAACCCGTGTTGGTCGAAGCGCTGCGCGGCGACGCGGTCGAGTCCTTCCACCGCGGGGCGCTGGCTGTGGTGGACGCCGACGGCACGGTGCTGCACGCGCTGGGCGACATCCACCGCCCGGTGTTTCCCGCTCGGCCGTGAAGCTGCTGCAGGCCCTGCCCCTGGTGGCAAGTGGTGCAGCCGACGCGCTGGGCCTGAGCAATGAAGAACTGGCCCCTGGCCTGCGCCTCGCACGGCGGCGAACCCATGCATGTGCGCACCGCTGCGGGCATGCTGCGCAAGGCCGGGTTGAGCGAGACCGCACTGGAATGCGGCGCCCACTGGCCTGGCTTCGAAGGTGCCAGCCGCGCCCTGGCCCGCGAAGGCCGCGAGCCCGACGCCCTGCACAACAACTGCTCGGGCAAGCACGCGGGTTTTGTGTGCCTGGGCTGTTTGCTCGCACGCCAGGCCGGGCAAGACGCGGCAGCATTCACTCGCGGCTACGTGAAAGCCAGCCACCCGGTGATGCGCGAAGTGAGCGCTGCGTTGCAAGCCGCCACCGGCCATGACCTGGCCAGCGCGCCCGTGGGTACCGACGGCTGCTCCATCCCCACCTATGCCCAACCACTGCACGCGCTGGCGCTGGGCTTTGCGCGGGTCGCCACCGGTTTGGGCCTTTCGGCCGGCCACGCCCAAGCTGCGCTGCGCCTTCGCCAGGCCATTGCCCGGGCGCCGCAGATGGTGGCCGGCACCGGCCGCTTCGACACCGGGTGATGCAGCACTTCGGCGAGCGCGTGTGCTGCAAGGTGGGCGCCGAGGGCGTGTACTGTGCCGCTCTGCCCGAGCGGGGACTGGGGCGCCAGCGCGCTCGCACCAGTTGATGATGCGCTGGCGGCAAAAGCCGGAGTCGCCCCGGAAGATGATTCGAACATTGGGCCATTCCTGACGCAGCCGACGCACCAGCAGCAGGATGGCCGCCGCGTGCTTGGCGCCGTCGATGCGGCTCGGGCGCAGGCAGCAGTTGCTGGCCGCAGAACACGTACAGGCGCAAGTAGCAGTAGCTGTCGTAGTAGCCGTGGAAAAGAAGCGGCCCTCCTGCTGGCCGTGCAGCGGGTTGTCGGTGGCGTCGAAGTCCAGCACCAATTCCTCCGGGGCGACCTTGAAGCTGGCGATGAACTGATCGACCAGCACCTGGTGCAAGCGCCACGCCGTGGCGCGGTCGGCCCACTTCTCCAGCCGGCACAGCGTGGGTGCGCTGGCCATCTCCAAGTCCACGCCGACGGCCGTCTGCATCGCCACGTCCTGGCGCAGCGCGCCGTGGTCGTTCAAGTCCTCCCAGCCCAGCGCCAGACCGTACACGCGCTGGCGCAGCATGCTGCGCACGCCGTGCTTGATCAGCAGCGGGGCTGCGCGGATCGGCGATGCAGCGTGCGGCTGCGTCCATCAGCCCGAGCTTGCGATCAACGGCGCCGAGCAGCAGCACGCCAGCGTCGCTGCTCATGCTGCCGCCGTCGAAGCGGCCCTCCACCACGCGTCGGCTCAGGCGGGCGAACTCCGATCATCCCCACGTCCACTCTTCGGTACAGTTTGGTTTCGGCATTGCCCGCTCGTTCATCAAGATTCGACACCTCGATCAACGGGCATCCAAAGGGCAATGCCGTCCTCGCTTCTACGGGGGTAGGTGAAATATCCGGGCTAGCGTGACGCCCGGCCCCTTGAGCAGCCGAGCCACCTCGGTCTCGGCCCGCGTGCCAACGATGAGCTGCTCGGCGATGGCCCCCGTGGTGGCATGACCCCTTGGGCCCCAAGCCTGTGCCGGAACCACCCCGCCAAACCACAAGCCAAGGGCAAGTGTCAGACGAAGACTGAAGCGCGAAGACAAGGCCTTCATGACTGGCATCGTAGCCATGGTCCCGTCAGCCCAGCGCCAGCAGAGCCACGCCCACCGCCATGCCTGCGGCCCCCAGCAGGCGCAGGCCGCGGTCGCCCTCACCCAGCAGGCGCCCGCCCAGCAAGGCGGCGAACAGCATCGACACCTCGCGCGCCGGCGCCACGTGCGAGAGCGGCGCCAGCCGCCGCCGCGTACAGCACCAGCACAGGCCAGCGGGCCCAGCGTGGCCACCACCAGCGCATGGCGCCACTGCGCACGCCAGGCGGCCGGCCCGGCCGCGCGGTCACGCCAGCACTTGGGCAGCATGAAGGAATTCGCACCAGGTTGCCGAAGTAGTCCACCAGGATGGGCGAGACCAGCAGCACCTTCACTGCATAGCCGTCGACCACCGTGTAGCTGGCGATCAGCACGCCCGTCAGTGCGCCCCACAGCAGGCCAGCCCGCACGCGGACCCGTTGCGCCGGGTCGTTCGCGCAGCGCCACAGCGCCGGGCCGCCGGCGATGAGCCAGATGCCGCCGCACACTGCCAGCACGCCCAGCGCGCCACCCAGGCCCATGTGCTCACCCAGCACCAGCAGCGACAGCGCCGCACTCAGCAGGGGGCCGGTGCCACGCGCCACCGGGTAGACCACACTCAGATCCGACACCCGGTAGCCCTTGAGCAGCACGTTGAAGTACAGCAGGTGAGCAAAACCACTGGCCCACACCAGTGACCATTCGCGCCAGCCCCAGCGGCCCAGTTCGTCCAGCGCCACCCACACGCCCGCCGGCGCCCACACCAGCGTGACGAGCACGGCGCTCATCAGCACGAAGTGGTGGTTGCCGCAGGCCTTCTTGGCGGCCACGTTCCACAGGGCGTGCAACAGGGCGGCAGCGATCACCAGGGCCAAGGCGGACAGGGGCATGTCAGTACCGCCCGGCCGTTCCGAAGGTACTGACAGCCCCCTCGGGGGGCAGCGAACGAAGTGAGCGTGGGGGTTTCATTTCAGCGTCGCCCGGCCGCCCGCAGGCGCTGACGCGCCCCTTGGGGGGAAACGGAGTGGGCTTGGGGTCGTATCACTCAGCCAGTGTAGAAGGGCCTAGCATGACACCCATGAACCACGCCACCACCTCCCAACCCGTGTTGGTCGAAGCGCTGCGCGGCGACGCGGTCGAGTCCTTCCACCGCGGGGCGCTGGCTGTGGTGGACGCCGACGGCACGGTGCTGCACGCGCTGGGCGACATCCACCGCCCGGTGTTTCCCCGCTCGGCCGTGAAGCTGCTGCAGGCCCTGCCCCTGGTGGCAAGTGGTGCAGCCGACGCGCTAGGCCTGAGCAATGAAGAACTGGCCCTGGCCTGCGCCTCGCACGGCGGCGAACCCATGCATGTGCGCACCGCTGCGGGCATGCTGCGCAAGGCCGGGTTGAGCGAGACCGCACTGGAATGCGGCGCCCACTGGCCTGGCTTCGAAGGTGCCAGCCGCGCCCTGGCCCGCGAAGGCCGCGAGCCCGACGCCCTGCACAACAACTGCTCGGGCAAGCACGCGGGTTTTGTGTGCCTGGGCTGTTTGCTCGCACGCCAGGCCGGGCAAGACGCGGCAGCATTCACTCGCGGCTACGTGAAAGCCAGCCACCCGGTGATGCGCGAAGTGAGCGCTGCGTTGCAAGCCGCCACCGGCCATGACCTGGCCAGCGCGCCCGTGGGTACCGACGGCTGCTCCATCCCCACCTATGCCCAACCACTGCACGCGCTGGCGCTGGGCTTTGCGCGGGTCGCCACCGGTTTGGGCCTTTCGGCCGGCCACGCCCAAGCTGCGCTGCGCCTTCGCCAGGCCATTGCCCGGGCGCCGCAGATGGTGGCCGGCACCGGCCGCTTCGACACCCGGGTGATGCAGCACTTCGGCGAGCGCGTGTGCTGCAAGGTGGGCGCCGAGGGCGTGTACTGTGCCGCTCTGCCCGAGCGGGGACTGGGCGTAGCGATCAAAGTGGACGACGGACAGGGCGCCCGCGCGGCCGAGGTGGCGATGGCCCAGTTGCTGCATGCACTGGTGGCCCGCAGCGATGCCGACCATGCCGTGCTGCAGCCCCTGCGGGAGGTGGTGCTGCGCAACTGGAATGGCCTGGCCGTGGGCCGCCTGCGGCCGGCGCCCGCGCTGGCGACCTTGCAGGCAGATTGAAGGCGGCATCAGGCTGCGTGGAATACTGGCGGCATGACGCCGTACGAGTCACCAACCGCCCCCCAGACCCCGCCGCTGCTGGGCGAGGCCCTCACACCTTGGCAGATGTATTTCAGCCTGGAGGGCCGCATCACCCGCGCCGACTATTGGTTTTCCGGCGTCTTCGCGCTGCTGGTGCTGGGTCTGGTGCTCACCGCCCTGCTGCGCATTGGCGGGCTCAGCACCGAAAAGGCCGAGGGTGTCGTGAATGTGCTGCTGGCCTGGCCGGCCATTGCCGTGTCAGCCAAGCGCTGGCACGACCGCGACCGCAGCGGTTGGTGGGTGCTGGTGAACATGCTGCCCGTGGTGGGCTGGCTCTGGGGCCTGGTCGACAACGGTTTCATGCGGGGCAGCCTGCAGAGCAACCGCTACGGCGAGCCACCCCGGGCCCCGGCCGGCCTGCTTTGAGCCATCGTCTTCAATAGTTGCCGTTCGAGCCGGCCATGCGCAGGTACGAGTGCGCCAGCCAGGCCACCAGCGCGCGCCGCATCACCGCCATCGCGCCCTTGGCAAACGGTGCCGCTGTGACCCTGTGTGACACCGCCAGCGCTTGCTCGTATCGGGCCGTGAGTTCGTCACTGAACGGCTGATCGCGCACCACCACGTTGGCCTCCAGGTTCAGCAGCAGCGAGAGCGGGTCGATGTTGGAGCTGCCCACCGTGGCCCAGTGGCTGTCCACCATGCCCACCTTGGCGTGCAGAAAGGCGGGGGTGTACTCGTAGATCTCGACGCCCTCGGCCAGCAACTCGTCGTACAGCACCTGGGCCGCCAGCGCGGCCAGCCGGTAGTCGGCCTTGCCCTGCAGCAACAGCCGCACGCGCACCCCGCGCTGCGCTGCCTTGATCAAGGTGCGGCGAAAACCCCGGCCTGGGTAAAAATAGGGCGTGACCAGATCAAACCGCCGCCTGGCATGGCGTATGGCTTCGATGTAGCTGCGCTCGATGGTGCGGCGCTGGCGAAGGTTGTCTCGCACCAGAAAAGCCACCTGCACCGGAGCCGGGTTGACCGCCTCATCGGGCGCCGGCGGCAGGATGCGCATTTGACGCAGCAGGCGCCTGGCCCGTAACAGTGGCTCGGCGCTGCGACCCAGGGCCAACATCTCATCGCGCCAGTCCTGGCCGATGGCCGCGCGGGTCCACATGGCACGGGTGGTTTGCGCCACCGCCTGCACGGCAGGCCCTCGCACAGACACGGCAAAGTCCAGGCGGGGCTGCTCGGTGGCGCCGTGGTTCAGGTCGTTGCGGTCGTCAATGATGTTGATGCCGCCCACGAAGGCGACTTCGCCATCCACCACACACAGTTTCTGGTGCAGGCGACGCAACTGGCCTGGCTGCAGCCAGTTCCACCAACGGCGTATGGGCCTGAACACCGCCAGGCCCACGCCACTGGGCTCCAGCCACTCCGCAAGGCGACCCAGGCTTTGGTGTGAGCCGAAGCCGTCCACCACCACCCGCACTTGCACGCCACGCCGGGCCGCATCGGCCAGTGCCTGGGCGACCTGTTGGCCGGCGGCGTCATGGTGAAAGATGTAGGTGGCCAGCCAGACCTCCCGCCGGGCCTGGCTCACCGCCTCGATCAGGGTGGGAAAGAACTCATCGCCTCCGCGCAGCAATCCCACGGCGTTGCCCCCGCTGAACTGAGTCAGCGCCAGACCGTATGCCGCCGCAGCGTCCGCCCCATCGCGGTCCACTGGCAGCAGGTCGAGGGGGCTCGCCATGGTCGGCTCAGGCCAGCTCCAGTTCGGCAATCAATGGCAGGTGGTCGGACATGCGCGACCAGGCCGAGCCTTGCGGTACATGGGTCCTCAGGCAGCGAAAGCCGCGGGTGTAGACACGGTCGATGGCCAGCAATGGAAGTCGCGACGGGAACGTCTTGCTCTCTGCCTTGGCACCGTCGGGCGCTCTGGCCCGCACCAGCCCCGCATCGGCGAGGATGGCGTCCAGCCTCCCGCCCCACTCGTTGAAGTCGCCCGCTACCACCACCAGTTCGTCGGCGGGTACCTCGGCCTGGATGTACTCCACCAACCTCTGCGCCTGGCGCACCCGGCTGACGGGGATAAGACCGAAGTGGGCCACGATGGCGTTCACCGTGGCGCCCAGCCAAGTCACGGGCACATGCAGCAGGCCGCGCTGCTCGAACCGGTGGTCAGACACGTCGTGGTGCCGATGATCGCCGATGTGCCAGCGCGACAGCAGCGCATTGCCATGCTCGCCATGCCGGGTGAAGGCGTTGGTGCAATAGGCCGAGTGGTAGCCCGGCGGCGCCAGGAATTCGGCCTGGCCTTCACCTGGCCAGCCCAGCAAGGTCTGGTCGAATCGGCTGGCGTCGCGGTCGTGAAACAGCCGCACCTCCTGCAGGAACACCAGATCAGCGTCCAGCGCCTCCACCCCCAGACCGATGTTGTGGATCTCCAGCCGCTTGCCAGCCCCCAGGCCACGCACGCCCTTGTGGATGTTGTAGGTGGCCACCCGCAGCACCTGCGGCAGGAGCTGGGTGGAGGGGCCGAAGACGGATGTGTCGGAAAGGCTCATGGTGGACTCAGGGCGCTGGCGTGTAGCGTGGCAGATGCAGGATGGCTTCGGCGTTGGACGGCGAGAAGCACTTGTCAGCAGCCTCTCGCCAAGGCAGCCAGATGTAACTTGTGTGTTCGCGTGCTGACAGTTGCACGGCCGTGCCCGCAGGCACGGTGAGGCCAAAGACGTGTTCGGTGTTATGGGTCACGCCCGGCGCGTAGCGGTGGCGCCAGCGCGGGTAGATTTCGTACACATTCACCAGTTGCCAGTCGCGCAGCGCTGCGGCCGGCACCCCGCCCTCGCCGATGCGGATGCCGGTTTCCTCCCACACCTCCCGGGCGCAGGTCTCGGCCAGGGGTTCGTCCAGCGCATCCTTGGAACCGGTGACGCTCTGCCAGAAACCCGGGGCATCGGCGCGTTCCATCAGAAGCACGTCCAGGAACGGGGTGTGGATCACCACCGCCACAGATTCAGGGATTTTTGGGGGGGCTTGCGGAGAAGTCACAGTAAAGGGTCAATATCCCGGCAGCTTTCGCCGATAGTGGATGGTATCGCCCGCTTGTTTCGATGCGTCACGGCTCAGCAAGCTCCTGATCAGCCCCGGCTGCTACGATGAATTTTGTGTCGTCTGCACATACACAGATCCCTTCTCCATGAATTCAATCCTCCCCGCCATCCCCATCCTGGCGCCCGATATCGACCCCAAGACCAAGGACGCCGACAGAAGCTCCAGATTGATCACGCTGTCGGTGATCTTGGCCGTGCTGAGCGCGTGGTGGGTGGACCGGTTGCTGGGCCTTGAAGCCAGTTCGGACACCGGCTACTGGATAGGCGTCGCCGGCGCCTCGGCCATGCTGCTGCTGTTTCTGTACCCGCTGCGCAAGCGCGCCAAGTGGTTGCGCAATGCCGGCCCCACCCGCATCTGGTTCATCGTTCACATGATCCTGGGCATTGGCGGGCCGTGGCTGATCATGGTGCACAGCGGTTTTCGCATCGGCTCGATGAACGCGGCCGTGGCCTTGTTCTCGATGCTGATCGTGGCCACCAGTGGCGTCATCGGCCGCTTCATCTATGTGCGCGTCCACCTCGGCCTCAGTGGCAAGAAAGCCGACCTGGGCCAGTTGCGCGACAAGCTCAGCGCCGACCACGAAGGGGTTTCGCACCGCTTGGCCGCTGTGCCGGCTGCGCGCGACAAGCTGTTCGAATTCGAGGAGCGGGCGCTGGATGTGCCCCACAAGAAGCAGGCCGCGCCCTACCGGCCGCTGCAGATCTGGTGGATGGCCCGTCAGTTGCTGCAGGATGTGTACCACGAGATCGACGAGGAGTTGCGCCGCCGGCCGGTCAAGCCCGGTGTCCAACGCCAGCAGCAGCGGCTGAAACTGCGCCGCAGCTTGCGGCGTCAGTCCGAGCGGCATGTTCGCCATGTGAAAGAGGTGGCTCAGTTCGCCGCTTGGGAGCACCTGTTTTCGCTCTGGCATGTGCTGCACATCCCCTTCCTGTATGTGATGGTCATCTGCACGCTGATCCACATCGCGGCCGTTCACATCTATTGACCCTCCTGGGGTCGTCGAATCGACCCGACACAACTTAAGGGTCTTGCAACTCGGCTGGCGCCATGGGCCCCGTAAAATGCTGGGTTGCTTTTGTCGACGCAGGGTTGCCTTTGAACAGGCTTTCTGCGTTGATGAAGGTCAACATTGACAGACAGATGGGCACCGCGTCACGGGCTTGCCACGTGGCCGGCCTCATGATGGCAACCATCTGTTCAGCATCCCGCCCTCAGCCCCTTGATTCCGTTGCAACCCACGCCGTTTTCAGCCGCTCCTTGCGTTCTCCCTAGTGCGTGGGAGGCTGCCCATGGACACCTTGCCGCCCCCACCACCATGGTGGCGCGGCAGCTCAGTTGCCGGCGTGGCGGACGGCCGGTGTTTGCTGGCGTCAGCCTGAGCCTGCAGCGCGGCCAGGCCATGTGGTTGCGCGGCCCCAATGGCTGCGGCAAGACCAGCCTGCTGCGCATCCTGGCGGGCCTGTCCAAAGCCGAGAGCGGTGAGCTGACACTGGCCGACGACGTGGCCCCCGAGATGCGCCCCGCCTTCATTGGCCACAGCAATGCGCTGAAGGATGAACTGAGCGTGGCCGAAGCCTTGCAGTTCCTCTGCAGCCTGCGTGGTGCCACACCCGACCGTGGCCAGATGCAGGCAGCGCTGGAAAAATTTGGCATTGCGAAATGCCTGGACGCCACGGTGCGCCGGCTCTCGCAAGGCCAGCGCCGCAAGGTGGCGCTGTCGCGCCTGTGGCTGGACGACGCCGCCGTGTGGCTGCTCGATGAACCCTATGACGCACTGGACAAGCGGGGCACCGAGATCCTCGATGAAGCGCTGGCGCGTTTGCTGAACCAGGGCGCCAGCATCGTGATGACCAGCCACCAGCCCGTCACCCTTCCGGGGGTGAGGCCCTTCGATCTGGACCAAGAGATGGCGCGGGGGGTGGCTGCATGAAGCAGATGCTCTGGCGTGACCTGCAACTGGCCGCGCGCCTGCCTTCGCAATGGCTGCTGCCGCTGGCCTTCTTCGTGGCCGCCGCCAGCATGTTCCCGCTGGGCATCGGTGCCGATACCACCGTGCTCGCCCGCATCGCCCCTGGCGTGGTGTGGGTGTGCGCGCTGCTGGCCATGATGCTGTCGGTGAGCCAGCTCTTCAACGCCGATCACCAGGACGGCTCGCTCGAACAAATGCTGATCGGCACCCACTGGCTGCCCGGCCTGGTGGCCATGCGCGTGCTGGGCCATTGGCTGCAGAGCGGCGTGCCGCTGGTGCTGCTGGCGCCGGTGTTCGGCCTGCTGTTTGATCTGCCGGCTGACGCCGTGGGCATGCTGGCCCTGGCCCTGCTGCTGGGCACCCCCGTGCTGAGCATGCTGGGCGCGTTGGGCAGCGCGCTGGCGCTGGGCCTGCGTAACGGCGCCGCGCTGGTGTTCCTGCTGGTGCTGCCGCTGGCGGTGCCGGTGCTGATTTTCGGCAGCGGCGCCGTCACCGCTGCGCAAAATGGCGAATCGGCCCAGGGCGCCTTGTCGTTGCTGGGCGCGCTGCTGATCTTCACCGGCGTGGTCGCGCCACCGGCCACTGCGGCAGCGCTGCGCATCGCCATCGAATGAGACTTGCCTCGCCATGAACCTCGACAAAATCCGCCTGAGCTGGACCATGTTTGCAGCGCCCAAGCGCTTCTATGCGCTGGCCAGCGCCGTCACACCCTGGTGCTGGGGCGTGGCGTTGGTTTTTGGGCTGGTCAGCCTCTTACATCGGCTTCTTTGTCGCCCCCACCGATTTCCAGCAGGGCGAGTCGTATCGCATCATCTTCATCCACGTGCCCTCGGCCTGGATGTCGATGCTGCTGTACCTCTCCATTGCCTTCTGGTCGGCCCTGGGCTGGGGCCTGAACGCGCGCATGGCGTCCACGCTGGCGCGGGCCGTGGCGCCCACGGGCGCGATGTTCACCGCCGTGGCCTTGTGGACCGGCGCCCTGTGGGGCCAGCCCACCTGGGGCACCTACTGGGTCTGGGACGCACGGCTCACGTCCGAGCTGATCCTGCTGCTGCTCTACCTGGGCTACATCGCGCTGGTGGAGGCCATTGACGACCCGCGCCGCTCGGCCCAGGCCGGAGCCGTGCTGTCGATGGTGGGCGCACTGAACGTGCCCATCATCTATTTTTCTGTGCGCTGGTGGAACACTTTGCACCAAGGCTCGTCTATCAGCATGACGGCCGCACCCAAGATGGCCCAGACCATGCTGCTGGCCATGTTGTTGATGACCATCGCTTTCTGGGCCTACTCGTTTGCAGCCATCTTTACCCGCGCCAGGGCACTGACTCTGGATTTGGAACACGATGCCGCCTGGGTGGGCGAACGCTTTGGCGCCAACCCTGCGAATCACAAGGAGTCATGAGCATGCAATGGGCTTCGTTCGACGCGTTCCTGCAGATGGGCGGCCACGGCCGTTTCGTCTGGGGCTCCTACGGCGTCACCCTGGTGCTGATGGCGGCTGAAATCATCATCGTGCGACGCCGCTTGCGCCGCGCTGAGCAAAGCGCCGCACTGGCGCAAGGAGACTATCAATGACCCCGCGTCAAAAACGTTTTGCCATCATCGGTGGCGTGCTGCTGGCCCTGACTGCGGCCACCGCGCTGGTACTGAACGCCTTCCGCTCGAACATGGTGTTCTTCTTCACCCCCACGCAGATCTCCACCGGTGAGGCGCCTAAGGCCCGGGCCTTCCGGCTGGGCGGCCTGGTGCAACAGGGCAGCGTCGCCCGCGAGGGCATCAACGTGCGCTTCGTGGTAACCGACACCGCCAAGAACGTCACCGTGCAATACCAAGGCACCCTGCCCGACCTGTTCAAGGAAGGCAAGGGCGTGGTGGCCCAGGGCGAGCTGAACAACGAAGGCGTGTTCATGGCCAAGGAAGTGCTGGCCAAGCACGACGAGAACTACATGCCCCCCGAGGCCGCCGAGGCCCTCAAGCGCGCAGGCCAGATGCCCGCCCCCACTGAAACCCTGGTGGCCAAGCCGGCCGAAGGATCGAAGCCATGATTCCAGAACTGGGCCACATGGCCTTGATCCTCGCACTCGCTGTGGCGCTCATACAAGGCATCGTGCCTTTGGTGGGCGCCCAAAAGGGCCGCACCGATTTGATGGCGCTCGCCCGCCCCACGGTGTTGGTGCAGACCGCGTTGGTGATCTTTGCCTTCGGTTGCCTCACAGCCGCCTTCATCAACAATGACTTCTCGGTGCTGTATGTGGCATCCAACTCCAACTCGGCGCTGCCGGTGGAGTACCGAATCGCTGGCGTGTGGGGCGGCCACGAAGGCTCGCTGCTGCTTTGGGTGCTGATGCTGGTGGTGTGGATGCTGGCAGTGGCTCGCTTCTCGCGCGCGCTTCCGCTGGACGTGGTGGCCCGTGTGCTGGCCGTGATGGGCCTGGTGAGTGCCGGCTTTTTGCTGTTCATGCTGCTCACCTCCAACCCGTTCGACCGGCTCATTCCGGCCGCGCCCGATGGACGTGACCTGAACCCGCTGCTGCAAGACCCGGGCATGGTCTTCCACCCGCCCATGCTCTACATGGGCTACGTGGGCTTTTCGGTGGCCTTCGCGTTCGCCATCGCGGCGCTGATCGACGGCAACCTCAACGCCACCTGGGCGCGCTGGACGCGGCCCTGGACCACGGCGGCCTGGATCTTCCTCACCATCGGCATCGCGCTGGGCAGTTCCTGGGCCTACTACGAGCTGGGCTGGGGTGGCTGGTGGTTCTGGGACCCGGTGGAAAACGCCTCCTTCATGCCCTGGCTGGTGGGCACGGCCCTGGTGCACTCGCTAGCGGTGACTGAAAAGCGTGGCGGCTTCAAGGCCTGGACGGTGCTGCTGGCCATCATGGCCTTCTCGCTCTCACTGCTGGGCACCTTCCTGGTTCGCTCTGGCGTGCTCTCTTCGGTGCACGCCTTCGCCACCGACCCGCGCCGCGGTCTGTTTATCCTGGCCTTCCTGGTCATCGTGGTGGGCAGTTCGTTGCTGCTCTACGCCTGGCGTGCCTCGCAGGTGGGCCTGGGCCAGCGCTTCGGCCTGGTCTCGAAAGAAACCATGCTGCTGGCCAACAACATGCTGCTGGCCGCCGCCTGCGGCGCGGTGCTGCTGGGCACGCTGTACCCGCTGTTCCTCGATGCCATGGGCATGGGCAAGATCTCGGTCGGCCCACCCTACTTCGATGTGGTGTTCACCGCCTTGATGGCGCCGCTGGTCTTCCTCACCGCCGTGGGCCCGCTCACGCGCTGGAAGGGCGACGAAGTGCCCGCCATGGCCAAGCGCCTGCGCGTGGCGGGCGTCGTCACGGTCTTGGCCGCCGGCCTGACCGTACTGATCGCCGGCCGCGCCTCGTTCGGCTCGGTGCTGGGCTACCTGATGGCCTACTGGATCATCGCCGGCGTCACCACCGATCTGTTCGCCCGCGTGGCCCCTGCCGCCAAGCAGGGCCGGCTGTGGACGGGTGTGCGCCAACTGGGCCGTGCCCAGATCGGGATGATGCTGGCGCACCTGGGCGTGGCGGCCTTCATCCTGGGTGTGACCGTGGTGCGCACGCACGAAACCGAACGCGACGTGAAAATGGTGCCCGGTGACACCACCGAAGTCGGCGGCTATGTGTTCAAGCTCACGGCCTTGCGCGATGCCGAAGGCCCCAACTACCGCATGAAGCGTGGCTTTGTGGAAATCACCCGCGACGGCAAGCTCATCGCCACACTCACACCCGAGAAGCGTGTGTACAAGGTGCAGCAAAACCCCATGACCGAGGCCGCCATTGACACCAATCTGGCGCGCGACCTGTACGTCTCGATGGGTGAAGAACTGCCCGACGGCGCCTGGACCTTGCGTGTGCAGTACAAGCCCATGGTGGTCTGGATCTGGCTGGGCTGCTTCATCATGTCCTTTGGTGGTGGGCTGGCGGCCTCTGACAAGCGCTACCGCGTGGCCAAGCGAGCCTCCGAGGCGCATGGTGCCAACCTGGTGGAGGGCGCTGCATGAGGAAGCTGCTGATTCCGCTGGCGCTGTTTCTGGTGCTCACAGCTTTCTTGTTTGTTGGCCTGTACCGCGACCCGCGCGAAGTGCCTTCGCCTCTGATTGACAAACCTGCGCCGGCCTTCAGCGCACAAAGCCTGCAAGACCCTGCGCGCAGCATCAAGCGCGAAGACTTGCTGGGCAAGGTCTGGGTGCTCAATGTCTGGGCCTCGTGGTGCGTGGCCTGTCGCGAAGAGCACCCGCTGCTGGTGGAGTGGAACAAGGACAACAAGGTGCTGCTGATTGGCCTGGACTACAAAGACCAGCGCGCCGACGGCCTGGGTTGGCTGCAGCGCTTCGGCAACCCCTACACGGACTCGCTGTTCGACCCCGATGGTCGCATCGGGCTCGACTACGGCGTCTACGGCGTGCCCGAGACCTTCATCATCGACAAGACCGGTACGGTGCGCATGAAGCACATCGGGCCTCTCACGCCCGAGGCCCTGAACGAGAAGATCGAACCCCTGCTGAGGAAGCTCAATGGCTAAGACCCTCGCCCCCTTCGCCGCCCTGGCGCTGCTGATCGGCCTGGTCGCGCCACCTGCCTGGGCCGCCGAAGCCCAGCCCGTGGCCGCCAACCCGGCCATCGAGGCGCAAATGATGGAGATTGCCACCGAACTGCGCTGCGTGGTCTGCCAGAACCAGACCGTGGCCGACTCGCATGCAGAGTTGGCTGGCGACCTGCGCCAGCAGATCCGAAACCAGCTCGCCGCTGGCAGCACGCCCGACCAGGTGCGCGGCTTCATGACCGACCGCTACGGCGACTTCGTGCTCTACAAGCCGCCCTTCAGCGCCCGCACCGCTCTCTTGTGGATAGGCCCTGGCTTGCTGCTGGTGGGCGCCCTGTTTGGGCTCAGCCTGGTGATGCGTCGTCGCGCCCGTCTGCCAGACGCAGCCTTCGAGCCCGACACCGACGACAAAACCACGCCCAACGCGGCGCCTTGAACACCACCACAGCCTCATGACCGATCCCATTTCCGCTCTCAAGCGCCAGATTCTGCAAATCGACGAACTGCGCCAAAGTGGCGCCTTGTCGGCCGATGCCGCCACCGCCACCCGCACCGACCTGGAGCGCAAGCTGGTCGACCTGGTCTTGCAAGGTGCCACGGTTCCGCCCGCCGCGAGCGCAGCAGCGAAGCCGGCGATCGCCGCAGAATCCTCCGCGCCCGCCCCTCGCCCCTCGGGCAAGTTGGTGATCGGGCTGGCAGCCTTCGTGATCGTGTTCGGCGCCGCCGGTTATGCCTGGCGCGGCTCGCACAACGGCTGGAGCGTTGCCCCTGGCCAGCCCGGCACGGCGGCCGCAGCCAGCGGTGACGCCGGCACCAGCGGCGCCCCGCATGAGCTGGGCAGCGCCCAGATCGAGGGCATGATCAACACATTGGCCGAGAAGCTCAAGGCCGAGCCCAACAATGCCGACGGCTGGCTGATGCTGGGCCGCTCCTACGCGGCGCTGCAGCGCTACCCTGAGGCCATTCCAGCCTTCCGCAAGGCCATGGAGTTGCAACCCAAGAACGCACTGGCCATGGCCGACCTGGCCGACGCCATTGCCATGACCCAGCAACGCAGCTTCAAGGGCGAGCCCACCAAGCTGATCGAGGCCGCACTCAAGGCCGAGCCCGACAACCTCAAGGCCCTGGCCCTGGCCGGTACCCTGGCCTACGAGAACAAAGACCTGCCCGGCGCCATCAAGCACTGGGAGCGTGCCGTGAAGGCAGGCCCGGCCGACAACGAGCTGGTGCGCCAACTGCAGGAGAACATCAACGAAGTGCGCAAGATGGCCGGTATGCCGGTGGCCGAACCGGCCGCTGCCGGTGGTGCCGCGCCGCAAGCCGCTGCTGCGCCAGCAGCCTTCGCCACCGCCATCACCGGCAAGGTCACGCTCGCGCCTGCACTGGCCGCCAAGGCAGCACCCGATGACACCGTGTTCATCTATGCCCGGGCCGCCGAAGGCTCGCGCATGCCTTTGGCCATCCTGAAGAAGAGGGTCAGCGATCTGCCGGTCAGCTTCACGCTCGACGACAGCATGGCCATGAGCCCCGCAGCCACACTTTCAGGCGCCAAGGCCGTGATCGTGGGCGCGCGCGTGTCCAAGTCAGGCCAGGCCATGCAACAACCGGGTGACCTGCTCGGCCAGTCAGCCGTGGTGGCGCCTGGCGTGTCGGGCTTGCAGATCACCATCGGCGAAGAAAGCCGCTGAGCGCGCGGCCTGCCATGAGCCTGCAACTTTTTCTCCCGTACGCCGTCGGCATTGCGTTGTTTCTGGTCTGGCACATCTTGCGCCGGGGCAAGGGCGAGAAGGCTCACAAGGCCGAGTTCAAGGAGAACCTGGCAGCAGGTCTGATGGAGCCACCCTCACTGCATCCTGTGGTCAATCCGGCCCTGTGCATAGGCTCGGGCACCTGCGTCAAGAAGTGCCCCGAGGAGGCCTTGGGCATGGTCGGCGGCAAGGCCGTGTTGATCAACGCCTCCGCCTGCATCGGCCATGGCGCCTGCCATTCCGCCTGCCCGTTCGACGCCATCACCCTGGTGTTCGGCACCGAGAAGCGCGGCATCGACATCCCCCTGCTCAGCCATCTGTTCGAGACCAATCTGCACGGCATCTTCATCGCCGGCGAGCTGGGTGGCATGGGCCTGATCCGCAAGGCCGCCGAGCAAGGCACCCAGGTGGTGGAGGCCATCATCAAGCGCATGGTGGGCGAGTTCCCCTCGCCGCCGGACATGGTGGACCTGCTCATCGTGGGTGCCGGCCCGGCCGGGATGTCGGCCAGCCTGAGCGCCAAGCTGCACAAGCTCAAATTCCGCATCATTGAACAGGAGCATTCACTGGGCGGCGCCATCTTCAAGTACCCGCGCCAAAAGATCGCCATGACAGCGCCTGTGAAGTTGGCCATGGTGGGCCTGGTGAAGATGCACGAAATCAGCAAGGAAGACCTGCTGGAGTTCTGGGAAGGCACGCGCGCCAAACACGACATCACCATCGACTACAACCACCGCATGGAGCGCATCGAGCCCTTCGATGGTGGCTTCTTCGTGCACACCAACCAGGGCACCCCCATCAAGGCCCGCGCCGTGCTGCTGGCCATCGGCCGCCAGGGCACGCCGCGCACGCTGGATGTGCCGGGCGAGAACACGCCCAAGGTGGCCTATCGCCTGATCGACCCCCATCAGTACGAAGGCCAAAAGGTGCTGGTGGTGGGCGGTGGTGACAGCGCGCTCGAAGCCGCCATCGCACTGGGCAGCATCAAGGGCATCACCTCGGTGCTCAGTTACCGCAGCGCGGCCTTCTCGCGCGTGAAGGGCAAGAACCGCGACACCCTGGCCAAGATGCAGGCCGAGGGCACGGTGGATGTGCGCTTGCAAACCCAGGTGCTGCAGATCACCGAAAAGACCGTGGTGCTGAAGAACGAAGACGGCAGCACCAGCGAGATCGACAACGACCAGGTCATCGTCTGCGCCGGCGGTGTGCTGCCCACTCCACTGCTGAAAGACGTGGGCATCAAGTTCGAGACCAAGTTCGGCACCGTTTGAGCCAAGTGCTGATCGGGCCTGTCAAACTCTGTCGCAGAGCGGCCGGTTTCGCATAGCAGCCGGCCATGGTGACCGCATTGGCGTCACTCCCGCACCCTCGCCTCGTCATTCCCGCGAAGGCGGGAATCCAGGTTTTTCGACCTGTCGTGCGGCCCCGGCTGGCCGCCTGGCGCGGGTACAGCGGAAGCCAAAGACATGGATTCCCGTTTTCACGGGAATGACGAAACCACCCTTTGCGGCCGGCAGCTTTGCGCCGCAAACAGCCGCCCAAATCCGCAGGGGCCTTTGTGCTCGAAGTCTGAACGACTCAGGCCGCCGGCTGCGTGTTGCGCAAGCGAATGTGCAGTTCGCGCAACTGCTTCTCGTCCACATCGCTCGGCGCCCCGGTCAGCAGGCATTGCGCGCGCTGGGTCTTGGGGAAGGCGATCACGTCGCGGATCGACTCAGCCTTGGTCATCAGCGTCACCAGGCGGTCCAGGCCAAAGGCCAGGCCGCCGTGCGGGGGCGCGCCGTACTGCAGCGCATCGAGCAGGAAGCCGAACTTGACCTGGGCGTCTTCCTTGCTGATGTTGAGCGCGGTGAAAACCTTGCTCTGCACCTCGGCACGGTGGATACGGATGGAGCCGCCGCCCAGTTCCCAGCCGTTGAGCACCATGTCATACGCCTTGGCGATGCAGGCACCCGGGTCGGTGTCCATCAGGTTCTCGTGGCCGTCTTTCGGCGCGGTGAACGGGTGGTGCACGGCGGCCCAGCGGTCGTTCTCTTCGTCATGCTCGAACATCGGGAAGTCCACCACCCACAGCGGTGCCCACTTGTCCTCGAACAGGCCCTTGCCCTTGCCGAACTCGCTGTGACCCACCTTGGCGCGCAGTGCGCCGATGGCGTCGTTGACCACCTTGGCCTTGTCGGCGCCGAAGAAGATCAGGTCGCCATTGCAGGCACCGGTGCGGGCAATGATCTCGGCCAGCGCGGCGTCGTGCAGGTTCTTGACGATGGGCGACTGCAGGCCTTCGCGCCCCTTGGCGGCGTCGTTCACCTTCATCCAGGCCAGTCCCTTGGCACCATAGATCTTGACGAACTCGGTGTAGCCGTCGATCTCGCCCCGGCTCATCTCGCCACCGCCCGGCACCTTCAGCGCCACCACGCGGCCACCCTTGGTGGTGGCGGGGGTGGAGAAGACCTTGAAGTCCACGTCCTTCATCACGTCGGTGAGCTCTGTGAACTGCAGCTTGACGCGCAGGTCGGGCTTGTCCGAGCCGTACTTGAACATGGCATCGGCGTAGCTCATCACCGGGTACACCGGCAGCTCCACGCCCATGGCGTTGCGGAACACCGTGCGGATCATGCCCTCGAACATCGCGCGAATCTCTTCCTCGCCCAGGAACGAGGTCTCGATGTCGATCTGCGTGAACTCGGGCTGCCGGTCGGCGCGCAGGTCTTCGTCGCGGAAGCACTTGGTGATCTGGTAGTAGCGGTCAAAGCCCGCCACCATCAGCAACTGCTTGAACAGCTGCGGCGACTGCGGCAACGCGAAGAAGTGGCCATCGTGCACGCGGCTGGGCACCAGGTAGTCACGCGCACCTTCGGGCGTGCTCTTGGTAAGCATGGGCGTCTCGATGTCGACGAAGCCATTGGCGTCGAGGAACTTGCGCACCTCCATCGATACGCGGTAGCGCAGCATCAGGTTCTTCTGCATCGCGGGGCGGCGCAGGTCGAGCACGCGGTGCGTGAGCCGCACGGTCTCGCTGAGGTTCTCATCATCAAGCTGGAACGGCGGGGTGACGCTGGGGTTCAACACTTCCAGTTCATGGCACAGCACCTCGATCTTGCCGCTCACGAGGTTGGCGTTTTCGGTGCCGGCCGGGCGCGCACGCACCTTGCCGATGACCTTGAGGCAGAACTCGTTGCGCACGCCTTCAGCGGCCTTGAACATCTCGGCACGGTCCGGGTCGCAGACGATCTGCACCAGGCCTTCGCGGTCACGCAGGTCGATGAAAATCACGCCGCCATGGTCGCGGCGGCGATGGGCCCAGCCCATCAGGGTCACGGTTTGGTCCATCAGCGATTCGCTGACCAGGCCACAGTAAGTCGTTCTCATGCGTGCACTCCAGTGCGTAGGGTTCGTTCAGTGCCGTCGCGAACTGCAGGCGGCGGCTGGGGATGGTTTGCCTTGCGGGGTGTTGGGGCTGGGTGTTTCGCCCTCAGGGCTGGAGGCCGGGCCAGGCCTTCAGCCCTGCCGATTGGGGTCGACCTCCTCCGGCACGGTCACGTGGCCGGCCGGGGGCGCGACCACGCCCATGGAGATGATGTATTTCAGCGCCTCGTCCACGCTCATGCCCAGAGGGCGTATGGCCGAGCGCGGCATCAGCAAGAAGAAGCCCGAGGTAGGGTTGGGCGTGGTGGGCACGTACAGGCCCACATGGTCGCCCGGCAACTGGTCGGCCACCTCACCGTGGGGCGTACCAGTGACAAAGCCTATGGTCCACGAGCCGGCGTGCGGGTACTGCACCAGCACCGCTTCGCGGAAGGCATTGCCATTGCTGGAGAACAGCGTGTCGGAAACCTGCTTGACCGAGCTGTAGATGGACTTGACGATGGGGATGCGGTTCATGATCGCATCCCACTGCCGCAGCCACCACTGACCAAATATGTTGGTGACGAACACGCCGGTGGCGAGCAGCAGCACCACCATCACCACCACGCCCAAGCCGGGCACCTTGCGCAGGGCCTCCAGCCAATCGTGCGCGCTGTGCGGCAGGATGGCCTGGGTGACCGACAGCGCGCTCGCGAACATGCCGTCCATGGCGCCCAGCACCCACGACAGCACCCAGACGGTGATGGCCAGTGGGAGCCAGGTCAGCAGACCGGCAAGCAGGTATTTCTTCACGGTACGGGCGTCACGCGGCAAGGCGTGCGGTTGAGAAAAAAGCCGTCAGCGGTTCAAGGCTGGCGGCGCGCAGTCTGGGGCTTCAGTGGCAGGCGCAACTGCCACCGCAGGGTGTGGCGGGTGCCGCAGCGGCGGCAGGGGCGGAATCACTGGCGGCGCCAGATGCGGCGTCGGCCGCAGGTGCGCTGGTGCCGCCGCCACCACCCTTGAAGTCGGTGGCATACCATCCCGAGCCCTTGAGCTGGAAGCCGGCGGCGGTGAGTTGCTTCTGAAACTGCTCGGCGTTGCAGGCCGAGCACACCGTCAGCGGCGCATCGGACATCTTTTGCAGCACATCACGCGAATGGCCGCAGGCGGCGCAGCGATAAGCGTAGATCGGCATGAGCGAACCCCAATATGTAAACCGCGAATTATAAAGTGCGGCCGGTTTCCGACCGGTGCACCTGCCGGTCAGGCGCCTTTTTTAGATGGAGCCAAGCCGCCCGAGGTTCAAGAGGCCTCGTCTGGCAGACCTTCCACGTGCTGGCGGTGCACATGGCGGCTCCTGAGCCATTGCGGCGCCAGCGAACCCAACACCATGCCCACGAAGGCTGCGACCAGGCCGGCCAACTGGCCCGGAAAGGCCTGGCCCAGGTCGCTGACCTGCGGGAAGTACAGCAGCCATACGCCTATGCCCGCCGCCAACGAAAAGATGGCGCCCTGGGTGGTGGAGCGCTGCCAGTACAAGCCCATCACCAGCGGCACGAAGGCGCCCACCAGCGTGACTTGATAGGCCGAGGACACCAGGTCGTAGATGGGCGTTCCCTTCATCGCGATGGCGTAGGCCAGCACCAGGACAGCGAAAACCACGATGGTCCAGCGCATGGCCAGCAACTGCTCGCGGTCCTTCATGTGCCCGCGCATGTTCTTCAGGATGTTCTCGACAAAGCTGGTGGACGGCGCCAGTAACGTGGCCGACGAGGTGCTCTTGATGGCCGAGAGCAGCGCGCCGAAAAACAAGATCTGCATGAGCAGCGGCATCTTGCTCAGCACAAAGGTGGGCAGCAGGCGCTGGTAATCATCTTTGGCGATGTCCAGCGCCTCCTGGCCCATCACCACCACCGCAGCGGCCACGATGAACATGGGCACGAAGGCAAACAGGATGTAGCTGAAGCCGCCGATCATGGCGCCGTTGCGGGCCGTGCGCTCGTCCTTGGCCGACATCACGCGCTGGAACACATCCTGCTGCGGGATGCTGCCCAGCATCATGGTCACCGCAGCACCGATGAACATCGCCATGTCGGTGAACGTGGGCTCGGGCAGGAACTTCCACAGCTCATTCTGCTGCGTGAGCGCCATCACCTTGTCGGCACCGCCGGCCAGATCGGCCGAGAAGATGGCGATGACCGTGAGACCGATCACCAGCACGATCATCTGGATGAAGTCGGTCCAGGCCACAGCCAGAAAGCCGCCCACCACCACGTAGACCAGCACCGCCATCGTGCCCACGACCATGCCGGCCGTTTCGCTCATGGCGCCGTTGGTGAGCACCGAGAACACCAGGCCCAGCGCGGTGATCTGCGCCGCCACCCAGCCCAGGTAGCTGAGGATGATGGCGGCGGAGCAAAAAATCTCCACCCCCTTGCCATAGCGCTCGCGGTAGAAATCACCAATGGTCAGCAGGTTCTGGCGGTAGAGCTTGGTGGCGAAGAAGGCCCCCACCAGCACCAGGCAGATGCCGGCGCCGAAGGGGTCTTCCACCACTGCGCCCAGGCCGCCCTGCACGAACCTGGCCGGGATGCCCATCACCGTTTCGGCACCGAACCAGGTGGCGAAAGTGGTGGTGACCACCATCACCAGCGGCAGGCTGCGCCCAGCGATGGCGAAATCGCTGGTGTTCTTGATGCGGGTGCCGGCCCAGAGGCCTATGCCCAAGGTGCCCAGCAGGTAGAGCACGACGAAGACGATCAGCGTGGTGTTCATGGGCGCAGCTCTCTCCTCAGAATCCTCGGTGGCCCCAGATCTGCATCACGAAGCGGGCCACCACGGCGCCCAGCAGGAAGCCACCCGCCGCCCACAGCACGGCCGTGATCAACCGGTTGGTGCGGCGCTGCTCGCGCAGCAGCGCGGCCAGCAGTGGTGCATGGTCAGCAGGGGTCTTGGTGTTCAAGGCATGGTGCAGCAGGCGCGGCAGCTCGGGCAGCAGCTTCGCGTAGAGCGGGGCTTGGTCTTTCAGGCGGCGGCTGAAGGCCTGCCAGCCCACCTGCTCGTGCATCCACTTTTCCAGGAAGGGCTTGGCGGTGGACCACAAATCAAGGTCCGGGTCGAGCTCACGGCCCAGGCCCTCGATGTTGAGCAGCGTCTTTTGCAGCAGCACCAGTTGCGGCTGCACTTCCACGTTGAAGCGGCGCGAGGTCTGGAACAGGCGCAGCAAGATCTGGCCGAGGGAGATGTCCTTCAGCGGCCGCTCGAACTGCGGCTCGCAGGTAGAGCGTATCGCCTGCTCCAACTGCTCGATGCGCGTGCCGGCAGGCACCCAGCCCGATTCCACATGCAGCTCGGCCACGCGCTTGTAGTCGCGCCGAAAGAAGGCAATGAAGTTCTGCGCCAGGTATTCCTTGTCAACCTCGGTGAGCGTGCCCACGATGCCGAAATCCAGCGCCACATAGCGGCCAAAGGTGGCACGGTCCAGGCTGACCTGGATGTTCCCGGGGTGCATGTCGGCATGGAAGAAGCCGTCGCGGAATACCTGGGTAAAAAATATGGTGACGCCGTCGCGGGCCAGCTTCTTGATGTCCACGCCCGCTTCACGCAGCTTGTCGGCCTGGCTGATGGGCACGCCCTTCATGCGCTCCATCACGATCACGCTCTGGGTGCACATGTCCCAGTGCATCTCGGGCACGATGATCAGCGGCAGGTCGGCCATGTTGCGGCGCAGTTGCGCCGCGTTGGCAGCCTCGCGCACGAGATCCAGCTCGTCGTGCAGGTAGGTGTCGAACTCGGCCACCACCTCGCGCGGGCGCAAGCGCCGGCCGTCGGCCGAGAGCCGCTCCACCCAGCGCGCCAGCGTGTGCAGCAGGGCCAGGTCATCGTCGATGATGTCGAGCATGCCCGGGCGCAGCACCTTCACGGCCACTTCGCGGCCATCCTTGAGCGTGGCGAAGTGCACCTGGGCGATGGAAGCGCTGGCGATGGGCTCGGGGTTGAAACTGCCAAACAGTTCCTCCACCTTCTTGCCCAGGCCCTGCTCGATCAGGCGCTTGGACTCGTCGGCCGGGAACGGCGGCACCCGGTCTTGCAGCTTGGCCAACTCTTCTGCGATATCGAGTGGAATCAAATCGCGGCGAGTGGACAGTACCTGGCCGAACTTGATGAAGATGGGGCCCAAATGTTCGAGGGCCAGGCGCAGCCGTACACCGCGCGGCGTGGCGTCGAAATTGCGGCCCAGCGTGATGACGCGCGCCAGCACACGCACCCGACGCTGGCGAAATCCCGACAGGGCCAGGTCGTCGATACCGAAGCGCAGGAAGGTGAAGACGATGCGGATCAGCCGCAAGACATACCGCATGTCAAGACTTCACTTCTTCAGCGCGCCGGCCACGCTCTGGGCCAGGTTCTTGGCAGCGGCCATGGCCTTCTCGCCAGCCTGTGCCACGGTGTCGGCCAGGCTGGCACCGAACACGCGCTCGATGTCGGCCGGGATGTCCCAGCGCACATTGGCAATCACCCAGTTCACGTCGGAGGCAAAGCCCACGTCACCCTCGATCTGCACCGGGGGCAGTTCGCCACTCACCATGCGCTTGGCGGCGTCAAACGGGTTGGATGCGTCCACGCGCAACCGCAGGTCGGCCGGAGCGTCCACACCTTCGGGCAGCGGCTCCAAGGCTTCAAACAAGCCAGCCGGAGTGATGCGCAGCGCCAGCGGTGGCGGTGCAAAGGGGCCGCGCCAGCCTTCCACCTCCACCCGCAACACGCGGCCGGCGTGGGCCTTCAGGCGCTCGGGCGCCACCGGGGCGGCGCTGAGCACATGGTTGGCCAGCAACACAAAACGCGCGGTGGCAGCGGGCAGCAGGAAATCGGTGATGGGGTTTGCCATGGGCGCAGATTGTAGGAGGGCTCTTCGCGGTTCATTCCCGCGATGGCGTGGATCCAGTGCTGTCATTGGCGCTGATGGATTCCCGCCTTCGCGGGAATGACGGTCACGACGGGCAATAGTGGGGCGATCAGTAACCGTTGGGGTTGCCGCTTTGCCAGCGCCAGCTGTCGGCGCACATCTGGTCGATGTCGCGCTTGGCGCTCCAGCCCAGCAGCGCCTTCGCCAGCGTGGCATCGGCGTAGTAGGCCGGCAGGTCACCCGGGCGGCGGTCGACGATCTTGTAGGCGATGGGCTTGCCAGCGGCACGCTCAAAGGCTTTCACCAGGTCGAGCACGCTCACACCCACGCCAGTGCCCAGGTTCACGGTGACCGACTTCTTCTCGTTCAGCAGGTAGCGCACCGCCGCCACGTGGCCTTCGGCCAAGTCCATCACATGCAGGTAATCGCGCACACCCGTGCCGTCGGGCGTGTCGTAGTCGCCGCCGTAGACCGAGAGGAACTCGCGCCGGCCCACCGCCACCTGCTGCACATAGGGCATCAGATTGTTCGGCACGCCGCGCGGGTCTTCGCCCATGCGGCCGCTCTCATGCGCGCCCACGGGGTTGAAGTAGCGCAGCCAGGCAATGTTCCAGGTGGGGTCAGCCGCTTCCAGGTCGCGCAGCACCTGTTCGCCATAGAGCTTGGTGCGGCCGTAGACGTTCATGGCCGCCAGCGGGTGGTCCTCGGTGTAGGGCAGAAACTGCGGCTCGCCGTAGACCGTGGCGCTGGAGCTGAAGACAAACGTCTTGACGCCATGGCGCTGCATGGCCTGGCACACACTCACCAAGCCGCCAAGGTTGTTGGCGTAGTACTTCAGCGGCTCAGCGGCAGATTCGCCCACGGCCTTGCAGGCAGCGAAGTGCACCACGGCGTCGATCCGGTGTGCGGCGAACACGGCGTCCAGCGCTGCGCCATCGTTGACATCGGCCTGCGCGAACACCGGCCGCTGACCGCCCAACTCCTGGATGCGGTTCAGAACCTCGGGCGAGCTGTTGGAAAAATCATCCACACCCACCACGCTGTAGCCGGCCGATTGCAAGGCCAGCCAGGTGTGGGAAGCGATGTAGCCCGTGGCGCCGGTCAGGAGGATGGTGGCCATGCGCTCAAAACCTCAGCACTTGATGCCCACATGCAGCGCCACCACCCCGCCGGTGAGGTTGTGCACGTCCACATGCCCAAAGCCCGCCGTCTTCATCATGCCCTTGAGCGTGGCCTGGTCGGGGTGCATGCGGATGGATTCGGCCAGGTACTTGTAGCTCTCGGCGTCGCCCGCCACCAACTGGCCCAGCTTGGGCAGGATGTTGAACGAGTACCAGTCGTAGGGCTTTTGCAGGGCCGGTGCCACCTTGGAGAACTCCAGCACCAGCAGACGGCCGCCGTCGCGCAACACGCGGCACATCTCGGCCAGGGCCTGGTCCTTGTGGGTCATGTTGCGCAGGCCGAAGGCCACGCTCACCAGGTCGAAGGTGCCAGTCTTGAAGGGCAGCTTCTCGGCGTCGCAGATCGTCGTCGGCAGGGCCAGGCCTTCATCGAGCAGACGGTCGCGGCCGGTGCGCAGCATGGCCTCGTTGATGTCGGTGTGCACCACCTGGCCGCGCTCGCCCACCTTGCGGGCGAAGGCGCGGGCCAGATCGCCCGTGCCGCCGGCAATGTCGAGCACGCGGTCACCCTCCTTCAAGTTGGCCACCGCCACGGTGTAGGCCTTCCAGGCGCGGTGCATGCCCATGGACATCAGGTCGTTCATCACGTCGTACTTTGACGCGACCGAATCGAACACGCCCTTGACCTTGTTGGCCTTGACCGATTCGTCCACGGTCTCGAAACCGAAATGGGTTTGCGGCATGGTGCTGTCCTCTTGTCTGAGCTGCGGGTTCAGTGGCTGCCGCAAGATGCGCCAGCCTTGGCGGCCATGGGGGCGTCGCGGTCCATGCCAGCGGCTTTCAGGCGCTCTTCGTACAGGGCCCAGACTTCGTCCTGCTCGTTGCCCAGGCGGTACAGGTACTCCCAGGTGTACAGGCCTGTGTCGTGGCCATCGTCGAAGGTGGGCTGGATGGCGTAGTGGCCGACCTGCTCTACGCCCACGATGCCCACGTTGCGCTTTCCGGTCTGCAGCGTCTCCTGGCCAGGGCCATGGCCCTGCACTTCGGCTGAGGGCGAGCACACGCGCAGCAGCTCAAAGGGGATGCGGAAGGTCTTGCCGTCGGCAAAGCCGATTTCCAGAACACGCGAGGCCTGGTGCAATGTCAGGGCGGTGGGTTGGGGGCTGTCGCTCATGGTGTTTGTCTCCAGTGGTCTTGTCGTTTCAGGCCGCTAGCGCGGCACGCACACGGGTGTCCAGCTCGCTCAGTGCCACGGCCATGCGTTGCACGGCGGCGGGCGCAGGGGTGCGCTGGCGCAGGCCCCAGATGGGCTGGGGAAAATGGCTGTCCCAGTCGAACCGGGCAATCACGTGCCAATGCAAATGCGGCACCATGTTGCCCAGTGCGGCCAGGTTGATCTTGCCGGGGCTCAGGGCCTCGCGCAGCACGCGCTCCACGGCCACCACGGCATTCATCAAGTGGGCCCGGTCTGCCACGGCCAGGTCGCTCAGCTCGGCCACATGGTCGTTCCAGATCACGCGGTAGAAGGCTGGGAATTCGGGCGCATCCAGCACACGCACCACGCGCAAGCGGGCGTCAGCGAACACCAGTGACCAGGCGGCCGACTCGGTGTGCTCACAAAGCTCGCACCCGACGACCTTCATCACACCAGTACCCGTTCAATGCCACCGGCGTTGGCGCGGGCCACATAGCTTTCCAGCCAATCTTCTCCCAACAGCTTGCGCGCCATCTCGACCACGATGTAGTCGGCTTCGAGCAAGCCGTTCTGCAGGTCGTCGCCATACCGGGTCAGGCCCTGCAGGCAGCTGGGGCAGCTGGTGAGGATCTTCAGGTCCTGCCCGGCCGTCACCAGGCCCGAGGCGCGCAGCGCGGTCTCGGCGATGCGGATCTCTTCTTCCTTGCGAAAACGCACCTGGGTGGCGATGTCGGGCCGGCTCACACCCAGCGTGCCGCTCTCACCGCAACAGCGTTCGCTCTTGACCACGCCCTCGCCCACCAGGGCCTTGACGGTCTTCACCCCGTCCTGCAGCTTCATTGGGTTGTGGCAGGGCTCGTGGTAGAGGTAGCCACCCTTGGAATCCGGCAGCGTGATGCCCTTCTCCAACAGGTACTCGTGGATGTCGATGATGCGGCTGCCGGGAAATATCTCTTCGAACTTGTAGCCCTGCAGCTGGTCGTAGCAGGTGCCGCAGCTCACCACCACGGTCTTGATGTCCAGGTAGTTCAGCGTGTTGGCCACGCGGTGGAACAGCACCCGGTTGTCGGTGATGATTTTCTCGGCCTTGTCGAACTGGCCCGAGCCACGTTGCGGGTAGCCACAGCACAGGTAGCCAGGCGGCAGCACGGTTTGCACGCCGGCCCGCCACAGCATGGCCTGCGTCGCCAGGCCCACCTGGCTGAACAAACGCTCTGAGCCGCAGCCAGGGAAATAGAACACCGCCTCGGTTTCGCTGGTGGTGGCGGCCGGGTTGCGGATGATGGGGACGTAGTGCTTGTCCTCGATGTCCAGCAGGGCGCGCGCCGTCTTCTTGGGCAGGTTGCCCGGCATCTTCTTGTTGATGAAGTGGATCACCTGCTCTTTGATGGGCGCGGTGCCCACCGTGGCCGGTGGCAACTGGGTCTGCCTGCGGGCGGCCAGCTTCAGCACATCGTGCGCCAGGCGCTGGGCCTTCATGGCCACGCCCACCATGGCGCTGCGGGCCAGCTTGATGGTCTCGGGGTTGGTGGCATTGAGCATGAACATGGCAGCCGCATTTCCAGGCCGCCAGCTCTTTTGCCCCATCTTGCGCAGCAGGTTGCGCATGTTCATCGAGACATCGCCGAAGTCGATCTTCACCGGGCAGGGGCTGAGGCACTTGTGGCAGACCGTGCAGTGGTCGGCCACATCCTCGAACTCTTCCCAGTGCTTCAGGCTCACGCCGCGGCGGGTCTGCTCTTCGTACAAGAAGGCCTCGACCAACAGCGAGGTGGCCAATATCTTGTTGCGCGGGCTGTAGAGCAGGTTGGCACGCGGCACGTGGGTGGAGCACACCGGCTTGCACTTGCCGCAGCGCAGGCAGTCTTTCACCGACGCGGCGATGTCGCCGATGTCGCTCTGCTGCATGATCAGCGACTCGTGCCCCATCAGCCCGAAGCTGGGCGTGTAGGCGTGGCTGAGGTCGGCGGCGTGCACGTCCTCGCCCAGATCCGTGAGCGCCTGGCCGCGCAGCAGCTTGCCCTTGTTGAAGCGGCCCTCGGGATCGACCTTGGCCTTGTAGGCGGTGAAGTTGGCCAGTTCGTCGTCGGTGAGGAATTCGAGCTTGGTGATGCCGATGCCATGCTCGCCCGAGATCACGCCGCCCAGTGCACGCGCCAGCACCATGATGCGGCCCACGGCTTCGTGCGCCGTTTGCAGCATCTCGTAGTTGTCGGAGTTGACGGGGATGTTGGTGTGCACATTGCCGTCGCCGGCGTGCATGTGCAAGGCCACCCAGACCCGGCCGCGCAAGACCTCTTGGTGGATGCGCTGGCATTCGGCGATCACCGGCCCGAAGGCCGAGCCGGCAAACAGCACCTGCAGCGGCCGCAGGATCTGCCGCTTCCACGAAGCGCGCAGCGACTGGTCCTGGATCTGGTCGAAGAAGCTGCGGCCCTCGTCGGCTTGAACGGCGTCCAAGCCCTGCTTCCACCACTGCCACTGGCTGCGCACATCGCGGATCAGGGTGAGCGCCTGCTGCACCCGGTCTTCCAGCAGCTCGGCGCTGGGAATCTCGTTGGCGTCGTCGGTCTTGCCCAGCTGCAGCTTGCCGCCCTCGAACATCGCTTCCAGCGCGTCGGCCAGCGCAATCTTGTTGCGCAGGCTGAGCTCGATGTTGATGCGCTCGATGCCCAGCGTGTACTCGCCCATGCGCTCGAGCGGAATCACCACGTCCTCGTTCACCTTGAAGGCGTTGGTGTGCTTGCTGATGGCCGCGGTGCGCTTGCGGTCGAGCCAGAACTTCTTGCGGGCGTCGGCCGAAACGGCCACAAAGCCCTCGCCCGAGCGGCCATTGGCCAGGCGGATGACCTCGCTGGTGGCGCGCGCCACGGCGTCGGCGTCGTCGCCCACGATGTCGCCCACCAGCACCATCTTGGGCAGGCCACCGCGCTTGCTCTTGGTGGCATAGCCCACGGCCTTGAGGTAGCGGTCGTCCAGGTGCTCCAGGCCGGCGAGGATGGCGCCCCCTTCGCGCTTCATCTCGTCGAACATGAAGTTCTTGATCTCGACGATGGAAGGCACACACTGGATGGGGTTGCCGAAGAACTCCAGGCACACGGTGCGCACATGGGCCGGCATGCGGTGCACCACCCAGCGCGCGCTGGTGATCAGGCCGTCGCAGCCCTCTTTCTGCACGCCCGGCAGGCCGGCCAGGAACTTGTCGGTCACGTCCTTGCCCAGACCCTCCTTGCGGAAGACTCGGCCGGGGATGTCGAGCCGCTCGGTGCGTTCGAGCTTCTTGCCGGTCGCGTCAAAGTAGCGCAGCTCGAAGCTGGCGATTTCGACGTCGTGGATCTTGCCCAGGTTGTGGTTCAGGCGCACCACCTCCAGCCACTTGGCTTCGGGGGTCACCATCTTCCAGCTGGCCAGGTTGTCGAGCGCGGTGCCCCACAGCACGGCCTTCTTGCCGCCGGCGTTCATGGCGATGTTGCCGCCGATGCAACTGGCCTCGGCCGAGGTCGGGTCGACAGCAAAGACGAAACCGGCGCGCTCGGCTGCGTCCGACACGCGCTGCGTGACCACGCCCGCCCCGGTCCACACCGTGGGCACGGGCTTTTCCAGGCCTGGCAGCGCCACGTGCTCCACCTCGGTCATCTGTTCGAGCTTTTCGGTGTTGATCACCGCGCTCTTCCAGGTGAGTGGCACGGCACCGCCGGTGTAGCCGGTACCGCCGCCGCGCGGCACGATCGTCAGGCCCAGCTCCACGCAGGCGCCTACCAGGCCAGCCATCTCGGCTTCTGTATCGGGCGTGAGCACCACAAAGGGGTATTCCACGCGCCAGTCGGTGGCGTCGGTCACGTGCGAGACGCGCGACAGGCCATCGAACTTGATGTTGTCCTTCTCGGTGTGCTTGCTCAAGCGCTTGCGGCAGCGCTGGCGCAGGGCGGCCACGTCGTCGAAGCGGCGATCGAACCGGTCCACGGCCGCGCTGGCAGACTTCAGCAACTCGCCCACGGCGGCGTCGCGCACGGCGTCCGCCTCGGGGGTGCGGCGCTTCTGCACCTCGCCCAGGCGGTGGTGCAGTGCTTCGATCAGTTGGGCCCGGCGTTTCGGGTTGTCCAGCAGGTCGTCTTCAAGATAAGGGTTGCGCTGCACCACCCAGATGTCGCCCAGCACCTCGTAGAGCATGCGGGCCGAGCGGCCGGTCTGGCGCTCTTCGCGCAAGCGGCCCAGCACCTCCCAGGCGTGCGGGCCCAGCAGGCGCAACACGATCTCGCGGTCCGACAGCGAGGTGTAGTTGTACGGAATTTCGCGCAAGCGCGGCGCGGCAGGGTGGGCTGCTGCGTTTGCGGCGACAGCGCCGGCGGCAAGGGTCGTGATGGGGAGCGGTGCGTTCATGGCGGGCAGGCAAACCGGGCTGGCCCGGGGGGCCTGCGGCACCTGTCAGGGGCACGTGAGGCCGAATCGTACCGCAGCGCAGCATTCCCCCAGGTGGCCAGGGCCTCCCCGGCGCCCATCCGGCAGTGGCTTGCGCTTGGTCAGACCGCCGGACGGGTAATCCCCGCTTGCCCCGCCTACAGTGGCATGCCACAAAACGCGACTGTCACAAAAGCTCGGCAGACTGCCCGGCTGTTTGCAAGATTCAACCGCTCTCACGGAGACCCCATGTCCAGAAAAACCCTCACGCTCACCACGGCCGCCCTGCTGGCCAGCCTGGCCGCCTCGGCCCAGGCCCAGACCGAAATCCAGTGGTGGCACTCGATGACCGCCGTGAACGGCGAGTGGGTCAACGACCTGGCCAAGGAGTTCAACGCCAGCCAGAAGGACTACAAGGTGGTGCCCACCTACAAGGGCAGCTACGACGAATCGATGACCGGCGCCATCGCCGCCTTCCGCGCCGGCAACGCGCCGCACATCCTGCAGGTGTTCGAAGTGGGCACGGCCACCATGATGGCCAGCAAGGGCGCCATCGTGCCGGTGGGCCAGGTGATGAAGGACGCGGGGGTGAAGTTCGACCCCACGGCCTATGTGCCCGCCGTGGCCGGCTACTACACGGCGCCCAACGGCCAGATGCTGAGCTTCCCGTTCAACAGCTCCACCACGGTGTTCTATTTCAACAAGGACGCCTTCAAGGCCGCCGGCATCGACACCGCCAAGCCGCCGGCCACCTGGCCCGAGGTGGCCCTGGCCGCCGCCAAGCTCAAGGCCAGCGGCCACAAGTGCCCCTTCACCACCGCCTGGCAGGGCTGGACCCAACTGGAAAGCTTCTCGGCCTGGCACAACGTGGAGTTCGCCACCAAGCGCAACGGCCTGGCTGGCATGGATGCCCGCATGGTCGTGAATTCACCGCTGCACCAGCGCCACATCGGCAACCTGGCCAACATGGCGCAGCAGGGCCTGTTCATCTACAAGGGCCGGGGCAACGTGCCCGAGGCCAGCTTCGTCTCGGGTGAGTGCGCGATGATCACCACCTCCTCGGGCTTCTACGGCAACGTCTCGAAGAACGCCAAGTTCGCCTACGGCCTGGCCCCGCTGCCCTACTACCCGGACGTGGCCGGCGCCCCGCAGAACACCGTCATCGGCGGCGCCAGCCTGTGGGTGCTCTCAGGCAAAAAGCCGGCCGAGTACAAGGGTGTGGCGGCCTTCTTCAAGTTCCTGTCCAACCCCGAGGTGCAGTCGGCCAGCCACAAGCGCACTGGCTACTTGCCCATCACCATGGCCGCCTACCAGCTCACCGAGAAGTCGGGCTTCTACAAGGACAAGCCCGGCACCGACGTGGCGGTGACGCAAATGGTGCGAAAAACCACCGACAAGTCGCGCGGCATCCGCCTGGGTAACTATGTGCAGATCCGTGGCATCGAGGACGAAGAACTCGAAGGCGTGTGGGCCGGCAAGAAGACGCCGAAGGAAGCGCTGGATGCCATCGTCAAGCGTGGCAACGAGCTCTTGGAGCGTTTCCAGAAAGCCAACAAAGGCTAATTTCGCTTGGCTGCCGAAAAGCGCGTCGTCTTCCGCTCGTCGTGGTTGCCCTGGGTGCTGCTGGCACCCCAGGCCATCATCATTGGCGTGTTCTTCTTCTGGCCGGCTGGCCAGGCGCTGCTGCAATCGCTGCAACAGTCGGACGCCTTTGGCACCTCGGTGGAATGGGTGGGGCTGGAGAACTTCCGCAACCTGTGGGCGGACGAAACCTACCTGGAATCGTTCAAGACCACGGCCGTGTTCTCCACCCTCGTGGCGGTGTGCGGCATCAGCATCTCGCTGCTGCTGGCGGTGTTTGCCGACCGCATCGTTCGCGGCGCCACCTTCTACAAGACGCTGTTGATCTGGCCCTATGCCGTGGCACCGGCAGTGGCCGGTGTGCTGTGGATGTTCATGTTCTCGCCCAGCATCGGCGTGGTGGCCTATGCGCTGGAGAGCTTGGGGCTGGAGTGGAACCATTTGCTCAACGGCGGCCAGGCCATGGCCCTGGTGGTGATGGCGGCGGTGTGGAAGCAGATCTCCTACAACTTCCTGTTCTTCCTGGCCGGGCTGGCCAGCATCCCCAAATCGTTGATTGAAGCCGCGGCCATTGACGGCGCCCGGCCGTGGCGGCGCTTCTGGACCATCCAGTTTCCGCTGCTCACACCCACCACCTTCTTCCTGCTGGTGATCAACATGGTCTACGCCTTCTTCGAGACCTTCGCCATCATCGACGCCGCCACCCAGGGCGGCCCGGGCAAGGACACCTCCATCCTCGTCTACCGCGTCTACTACGACGGCTTCAAGGCCATGGACCTGGGCGGCTCGGCAGCGCAATCGGTGGTGCTGATGGTGATCGTCATCGCTCTCACGGTGCTGCAGTTCAAGTTCGTGGAGAAGAAGGTGAACTACTGATGGGCCGCGTTTGTCTTTCCTGCCCTTCCCGTCATTCCCGCTGTCCTCGTCATTCCCGCGAAGGCGGGAATCCACAACCCGCAACGGCCTGGATTCCCGCCTGCGCGGGAATGACGGGACTGTTGGCAGCCTGGACGGCCATGGCCGATGGGGCGGCTTGTGGTTGAACGCCGCCCCTGGCTCGACCTGCTTGCTCATCTGGTGCTGATCGTGGGCGTGCTCGTCGTCGCGCTGCCGGTCTACATCACCTTCGTGGCCAGCACCCACACCGCGCAGGACGTGGTGCAGCGCCCCATGCCCGTGCTGCCCGGCCCGCACCTGATAGACAACTACACCCGCGCGCTCGAGGGCGGCAGCCATGGCGCCGGCAGCACGGCCGCCGTGGGCCGCATGATGTTCGTGAGCCTGGTGTCGGCGCTGATCATCACCTTCGGCAAGATCGCCATCTCGCTGCTCTCGGCCTTTGCCATCGTCTACTTCCGTTTCCGCTTTCGCATGGTGTTCTTCTGGGCCATCTTCGTCACGCTGATGCTGCCGGTGGAGGTGCGCATAGGCCCGACCTACAAGGTGGTGTCGGACCTGGGCATGCTCAACAGCTTTGCCGGCCTGACCGTGCCCCTCATCGCCTCGGCCACCGCCACCTTCTTGTTCCGGCAGTTCTTCTTGACCGTGCCCGAAGAGCTGGTGGAGGCCGCGCGCATCGACGGCGCCGGGCCCATGCGCTTCTTCAAGGACATCCTGGTGCCGCTCTCGGCCACCAGCATCGCTGCGCTCTTCGTCATCCAGTTCATCTACGGCTGGAACCAGTACCTTTGGCCGCTGCTGGTGACCACGCAGGAAGACATGTACCCGGTGGTCTACGGTATCAAACGCATGATCGCCGGCGGCGACTCGCAGAACGAATGGAATTTGGTGATGGCCACCGCCATGCTGGCCATGATCCCGCCCGCGCTGGTGGTGATGCTGATGCAGAAGTGGTTCGTCAAGGGCCTGGTCGATACCGAGAAATAGCGAGGGAAGAGAACCACACATGGGCGCGATCTCATTGCGTAACGTCGTCAAGCACTATGGCACCGGAGCCAAGGCCAACCCGGTCATCCACGGCGTGAGCGCCGAGATTGCCGACGGCGAATTCATCGTCATCGTTGGCCCCTCGGGCTGCGGCAAGAGCACGCTGCTTCGCATGGTGGCTGGGCTGGAAGAAATCACCAGCGGCGACATCGCCATCAGCGGCAAGGTGGTGAACCACACCGAGCCCAGCGAGCGCGACATCGCCATGGTGTTCCAGAACTACGCGCTCTACCCGCACATGAGCGTGTACGACAACATGGCCTACGGCCTGAAGATCGCCGGCCAGCCCAAGGCCGAAATCGAAACCCGGGTGCAAAAGGCCGCCAAGATTCTGGAACTGGGCGCGCTGCTGCAACGCAAGCCGCGCGAGCTCTCGGGAGGGCAACGCCAGCGCGTGGCCATGGGCCGCGCCATCGTGCGCGAGCCGCAGGTGTTTTTGTTCGACGAGCCGCTCTCCAACCTCGACGCCAAGCTGCGTGCGCAGACGCGGCTGGAGATCCAGAAGCTGCATGCCGAGCTGGGTGTGACCTCGCTGTTCGTCACCCACGACCAGGTGGAGGCCATGACGCTGGCCCAGCGCATGATCGTGATGAACGCCGGCCGCATGGAGCAGATTGGCACGCCCGAGGAGGTCTATGCCCGGCCGGCCACCACCTTCGTGGCCAGCTTCATCGGCTCGCCCCCGATGAATCTGCTGAAGGGCGAGGGGGAAGCAGGTGGCTTCAAGGTGGGCGACGCGCTGCTGCCGCTACCCACCGCCGTGCCGTGCACGGGCGCATTGATCCTGGGTGTGCGGCCCGAGCACGCTTTTGTGCAGGCCGGCGGCTGGCCGCTGCAGGTGGAACTGGTGGAGATGCTGGGCGCCGAGCGCCTGGTGCACGGCAAGCTGGGCGGCGCCGGCTTCACGCTGCGTATAGACAGCACCGACGCCGCCCCCAAGGTGGGCGAGACCGTGGGCCTGGCCGTGGCGCCTGAGCATGTGCACTGGTTCGACCCCACCACCCAGCAACGCGTCAGCGCCTGAACACCATGCCCAACTTCAAGCTCGGCGCTGCAGACTGGCCCCTGCCCCTGTGGATCGCCCACCGCGGCGCCGGCAAGCTGGCACCCGAGAACACGCTGGCCGCCTTTCGCGAAGGCGCGCGCCACGGCTACCGCGCCTTCGAGTGCGACGTGAAGCTCTCGGCCGACGATGTGCCGTTTCTACTGCACGACACCGAGCTCGACCGCACCACGCCCGAATGTGGCGTGGCCTCGCTGCGGCCCTGGAGCGAGCTCTCGCGCACCGACGCAGGCATCTGGCACAGCCGCGCCTATGCGGGTGAGCCACTGCCCAGCTTGCGCGCCATCGCGGCCTTTCTGCAGGCGAACGGCTTTGCACTGGATCTGGAAATCAAGCCCACGCCAGGCGACGAGGAACGCACCGGGCGTCTGGTGGCGGCCGAGGTGGCACGCCTGTGGGCCGGCCAGGCGCAAGTGCCCGTCCTCAGCTCCTTCCAGCCCGAGGCACTGCAAGGCGCCATGCAAGCCGCACCGCAATTGCCACGTGCCCTGCTGGTGGACACGAACTGGCCGGGCTGGTTCGAGGTCGCGCAGCGCTTGGTTTGCGTGGCCGTGATCACAAACCGCCAGCTGATGGACGCGACCTTGATCGCGCAACTGCACGACGCCGGCATGCGTGCGCTGGTCTACACGGTGAACGACACCAATGAGGCGCAACGGCTGATCGCGCTGGGCATCAACGGCATCATCACGGACGCAGTGGACCGGTTTTCTCCCTGCTGAGCAGCCTCCGGCGGCGCTACCGGTTCAAGTCGTCGCATCGTCCATCACCGCCAGCCCGCTGACATTCACCGCCCTGGGCAGGGTCTTCACGCTGCGGATGATGGGCAGCCGCCAGGCCACCACCACCAGCAAGCTGCCGCAAACCCCGGCGAACCACAGTGAGGCCCGCAGCCCCACGTGCTCTCCCAGCCAGCCGCCGATCAACGCGCCCGGCCCAGCCGGCAGCAGGATGAGCCATCGCATGGTGCTGGTCATGCGGCCCAGCATGGGCTCGGGCGTCACGGCCTGGCGCAGCGAAATGAAGTTGATGAAGATGAGCACCGCGCCCACGCCGAACAGGCTGAGCATCAGCGCAAACACCGCCACGCCCCACTCGCCCAGAGGCGCCGCAGCCAACAGCAACCAGCCCATCGCCGTGCTGGCAAAACCCAGCACCAGGCAAGGCCCCGGGCCGATGCGGCGACTGATGCGGTCGCCCAGCACGCTGGCCGTGACCGTGCCCACGCCCAGCGCCACATAGCTCAGGCCCACGGCATGCTCGCTCAGGCCCAAGGTACGGGTGGCGAACAGGATCAGCACCACGATGGCGGCCTGGTGGCACATCTGCCAGATGCCCACGCAGCTGGCCAAGGTAATCAGCAAGGGCTGGCTGCGAACAAAGCGCAGGCCATCCTGCAGATCTGCCCAGAAGCGGCCGGGAGGTGCGGGCTCGCGCTGCTCCACCACGTTGGCACCGCGCAGGATGGCGGCCGATATCAGCAGCAGCACGGCGTCCACCAGCAGCGCCACCGGCGCACCCAGCAGGCGGATCAGCACCCCCGCCACACCTGGCCCGGCCACCTCGGCGCCTGAGCTGGCCAGCGCGTTCTTGGCATGCGCCTCCACCAGGCGCTCGCGCGGCACCACCTGGGTGAGCACAATCTGCGCGGCCGATCCGGCCGTGGTGTACACCACGCCCACCGCAAAGCTCACCAGGTACAGCCAGGGCATGCCCAGCCAGCCCAGCCACCACACCAGCGGCACCGAGGCCACCGCCAGCGCCAAGGTCAGCTCGCCGGCCACATACACCGGCAGCTTGCGCACGCGGTCCAGCCACACCCCGGCCGGCAGCGAGAGCAGCACGAAGGGCACCAGTTCCATCGCCGTGAGCCAGCCCATCTGCGTGGGCGTGGCGTGCAGCAGCACGGCCGCCGTGAGCGGGATGGCGAGCATGGTCACCTGGCCGCCGAACGAGCTGATCAGGATGGATGTCCACAAGCGCCGGTAGGTGGCGTCGCGCAGCAGGTCGTTGGGGGCCAGGCTCAGACGCTGGCGCCAGTGTTGGATCGTGGACCTCATGGGTCTCTTCGCAGGCCGGTGAGTACGCACATGGCGCGGTGGGCACGAGGCTCTTTTGGAGCCCCGCGCCGGGTTGGCCGATGCTAGCAGCGCGCCATAATGGCGCCCCATATGCAGGCCACCGACACCACAAACCGCTACTTCACCGAGCAGGTGGTGGGCCGCCATCTGGTGGTGGACATGGGCCTGTCTGCCTCCGCCCGCAACCAGCCCCGCCATGGTGTGCTGATCAACTGGGTCACCGGCAAGGCCCAGGTGAGCAGCATGGCCTGGCACAGCATGTGGGCCACCGACCCGGTGGAAGCGGTGATGGGCCAGCCGCTGAACCTGCCTCAGCTGGCGCGCTGGAAACGTCGCGTGCTGCTGGCAGCCTTGTTGGTCTGGTCAGTGCTGCTGGGCGGTGCTGTGTACTGGTGGCGAAACTGAGATGGCCATGACCACCGCCGCAGAAGTTGGCATCGACACCGGGCACGATACGCTGGTGATCGACCCGGTGAAGATGAACATCACCAACCGCGTGGCCGAGGGCACCATCTTGGCCGGCAAGCACCGCTTTGAGGGCGGCCTGCTGCTGCAAGGCACGCTGGACGGCAGCGGCGAGATCGCCGGCCGCCTGGTGGTGTGGCACAGCGGCCAGTTGCGCGGTCGCTTTCGCGTGCTGGGTGATCTGTACGTGCTGGGCCAGGTGGGTGCCACCACCGACAACACCGATCCCGACACCCTCGTGGAGTGCCAGGGCACGGCCTATGTGGCCAGCACCGGCATCTCCACCGGCACCATCCTGGCCACCAGGTTGCGTATGTATGATGGCGCGACCCTGCAAGGGCCCTTCAAGACGCTGCGCAGCGACGAGTCGTTGCCCGTTCTGGACGGCAGGCTGTGAGCCGCCACCACCACCCACCGCGCCACCAACCTGCAAGCCCCGCCATGGACAACTACTCCGACGACACCCCGGCGCCCGAAGACCAGGACGCACCCGCTCCGGTTGTGCCCATGGGCCAGGCCATGCCCGACGTGGACCGCGTGCCCACGCTGCAACCGTCCTTGCAGGCGGTGCCGCAACTCAACGCCTTGGCGCGCCACTCCACACTCGCCGATGGCATGGCCTTCACTGGCTCGGCGCGCATTGCCGGCTCGGTCACCGTGGCTGGCGAGGTGCAGGGCGATCTGCTGGTGCAGGGTACGCCCGATGGCCATGTCACCGTCACCGAAACCGGCACCGTGGTGGGTGACATCACGGCGCCCAACATCTCGGTGCTGGGCCAGACCGTGGGCTTGCTTGACGCCTCGGGTGGCCGCGTGACTTTGCACGAATCATCCAGCGTGTCGGGCCGCATCCGCTATACCCAACTGCAGGTCAATGGCGCAGACCTGAACGCCCAGTTGGAACGCGTGCGTCTGGACGATGTCGGCCAGCCTCAGCACTGAGCGGCCGGTTGCCACCAGCCAAGAGCTGCTGCAGTCTGCCCTGCAGCGCTCTGGCCAACGCAATGCCGCGGTCGCCAGGCGACGTCTTTGGATGCGCTGGTTCTTGTGGGCCATAGGCCGCGCAGCCCGCTACCTCGGCATGCCGGCCTTGCTGATCGGCGGGATGGCCATGTGGTCTGACCACTGGCCACCCAGCCAGTTTGCCGACTCGCAGGTGCCCCCACCCGACCACCACGCCCAACCAGCCTCGGCCAAACTTGCAGCATCTGCGAGTGCGGCGCAACAGTCGCGGGAAGATTTGGCACCACCCACCCTGCAACTGCGCCTGGACGCCGAACTGGCCCTGGGGCGCAGGGGCCCTCATGCACAATCCCGCAAGCCCGTGGACCCAGGAAAAAGCCCGGCACCCACAACACAGCAGGAGACCCCGTGAACGACCACGACAGTCATCGCGCCCCCGCCAGGCTGGTGCCGGTGGAGCAGTTGAACGCCATTTCCAGCCTGATCGCTGAAGGTGCGGTGTTCGAGGGCTCGTTCAGCTCCCGCAATGACCTGGGTCTGAAGATTGACGGCGTGCTCAAGGGCGACATCCACTTCCAAAACGGCGGCACCGTGCACATCGGTGCCACGGGTGTGGTGGAAGCCACCACCGTGGAAGCCGACCACGTGCTACTGGAAGGCAAGATGCGCGGCACCATCATCGCCCGCAAGACACTGGAAATCACCGGCACCGCAACCCTGCTGGGTGACGCCCAGTACGACGTGCTGCTCGATGTGCACCCCCGCGCCCGCATGCGCGGCAAGGTGGAATACCGCGGCGACATCGACGCCGGCGACCAGGGCCAAGCCCAAACCAACTACTGAAGCGCAGGCTGGGTGACTCCCGCAGGCCAGTGCACGGCCGCTCCGAAGCGGCCTGCACACCCGCCCGGCGGGTGGCTGCGGTACACCGCAGCCGGGTGCCCTATTTCGCCGGGTGCCCCATCTCTTCAGCTGCGGTAGTCGGCGTTGATGCTGACGTAATCGTGCGAGAGGTCGCAGGTCCACACCGTGGTGCTGGCCTTGCCGCGGTTCAGGTTCACCTTCACCGTGATCTCGGCCTGCTTCATCACCCGCTGACCATCCTCTTCGCGGTAGTCGGCATGGCGGCCACCCTGGGTCACCACATGCACGTCGTCCAGGTGCATCTCGATCAGGGTCTGGTCCAGATCGTCAATGCCCGCGTAGCCCACGGCCGCCAGGATGCGGCCCAGGTTGGGGTCGCTGGCAAAGAAGGCCGTCTTCACCAGCGGTGAGTGGGCAATGGCGTAGGCCGCGAGCTTGCACTCATCCTCGTTACGCCCACCTTCCACGCGGACACTGATGAACTTGGTGGCGCCTTCGCCATCGCGCACGATGGCCTGCGCCAACTCACGCGCCACCGCCACCACAGCACCCGTCAGCGCAAAACCCTCGGGGCTTTGCAGCGAGGTGATGGGTGCATGGCCTGCCTGACCCGTGGCGATCAGCACGAAAGAATCGTTGGTGGAGGTGTCGCCGTCGATGGTGATGCGGTTGAAGCTCTCGTCCGCCGCGTAGCGCACCAGCTCTTGCACCAGCGCCGGTGCCAATGCCGCATCGGTGGCCACAAAGCCCAGCATGGTGGCCATGTTGGGCCGGATCATGCCGGCGCCCTTGGAGATGCCCGTCACCGTCACCAGCTTGCCGCCTATGCTGACCTGGCGCGAGGCCGCCTTGGGCAGCGTGTCGGTGGTCATGATGCCTTCGGCCGCGCGGCCCCAATGCGCGGGCGCCAGGTTGGCCAGCGCTGCGGGCAGGCCGGCCTCGATGCGCTCCACCGGCAGCGTCTCCATGATCACGCCAGTGGAAAACGGCAGCACCTGCTGCGGCGCCACGCCCATCAACCCAGCCAGAGTGTTGCAGGTGCGGCGCGCACGGGCCAGGCCATCGGCGCCGGTGCCGGCGTTGGCGTTGCCGGTGTTGATGACGATGGCACGTATGGCGGCCCCTGCGGCCAGGTGCTCGCGGCACACCTGCACCGGCGCCGCGCAGAAACGGTTGCGCGTGAACACCCCCGCCACAGCCGAGCCCTCGGCCAGTTGCACCACCACCAGGTCCTTGCGGTTGGCCTTGCGCACGCCCGCTTCGGCCACCCCCAGGGTCACCCCGGCAACCGGGTGCAGCAGTTCAGGACGCGGGGCTTGCAAATTGACGGGCATGGCGGCGGCAGGTGAAGGAATGGAGCGGCGATTGTACGAAGCGCCGCCCTCGCCTCCCCCCCTCAGCACCGCCGCTTGCCCAGGGATCAACTCAGCCGCGTCATCACCCCGGTCACCACCGCCAAGGCCAGGGTGGCCACACCCACCTGGCCCAGCAGCGCCATGCCACGGCGGTCCAGCTCCGAGTACTCCCAGGCGGCGTCGTTGTGCTCATCCATCGGGTCCCAGGCGGCCATCTCGGCCAGAGGCCGGCCGGCCGCGTCCACGTCGGGCAGCGAATTCAGGTTTGAAGACATGATGCTGGCTCCTGGCTGAAAGGCCCGCGGATCAGGCCGCGCGCGTCCAGGTGAAGAACTGCTCTTGCAGCATGGCCTGCGGGCTGCCCCAGTAAGAGGCCGGCGGCCCGCTGCGCTGCGGCTGCGGGCGCACACGCTGGGCCTGCGCGCCAGCGGGCAACAAACAAGGCCGGCTCTGCGGCGCCATGCGGGCCGAGGGCAGGTCGGGCGTCACATCACGAAAGGCGCGCAGCCGCTCCAACGCCACCTCAATGGCCCGGCATTCGTTGCGGTGCAGGGCCTGCTCGGCCTCGTGCAGCGACTGGGCCAGCAGTGCACTGGCAAAGGCACCGGCGGTGCCCAGCTGGGCATAAGTGCGCGAAAGGTTCTGGCAGCGCGCCACCTCGGCGCGGAGCATGTCGGGCAATGTGGCCATGGTGTCCTCTCCTGTTGACTGGGTGAAACGCAAGCCCCTGTTGACTTGCATGGCCTCATTGAAACGGTTGTTGTTGTGCATTGCCACGCAGGGTGTGATGAGCTTCACGAGGCAGATAAGACGATAGCCAGTCGACAACGAGATGTTGAGCGGATACGGCGTCGTCAGCATCCCCCGTACAGGTGACAGCGCCATGAAAAAGCCCCTGCTGCGGGTGCGCGGCAGGGGCCAGCGTGAAGTAGTTGACGTGACGACAGCTCAGCTCACTTCAGCTTGTCCCTCAATTGTGCGAGCCAATCGCCCAACGGCCCCAACAGGCGCGGCCCGCGCTGTGACGGGCAGCCACGGCCACCACCGCCTTGGGTGCCATTGCCGCCCTGCCCGTCCTTGGGAGGCACGTAGTGCGGGTCATAGTGCGGCAAGTCCGGGACAGCACCCACATGGAACGACACGAAGTGCGTATCGGCGTGGTAAACCTTCAAGAAATCCACCCAGGTGGTCTTGGTGAGGAAGTCAATCACTCCGGTTTGAGCAGGCGGCAATACCTGGGTTGAACCATTGGCAAGAGTGATCTTGAACGGCTCAGGCCGCACGTCCCCATAATATGGTGTGCGCCAATCCCACTGGCCGCGCCGCAAAGGGTCTGGCAAGAAGATGTTCATGGCCAGAGTGGTCTCCGCAAAGTTCCATTCGAACTGGGGCGCCATGGCCGGATGGCCCACATCACCGAACACCCTCACCTCGTTCAGCAGGCCACACAGTGCCTTGGCGGCCGTCACGACGCCCAAATCTTTCGCGGCGAAATCCAGCAGCGCGTTTGCCAGGCTGTAGATGTCGGTGAGTTGATCCGGAGTTTCCAGTTCCTGCGGGAAATCGGTGTCGTAGTTCTGAGCCTTCACGATCGCCGCCTGAATCAGGTCGCGCGCTGCATTGCCATCGCGCTGCATCAAGAGGATCAAGGCATCCGAGAGCGCCTCGATGCCATCGGCAATGCCTTCCATGCGGTTCAGCGCCAATGCACCACCGACCGCTGGGTAACCGTCGCCCGGCTTCTTCAAGAGCTCATGCGTGGCCAAGGAGAGTTGCTTGGCCAACGCCAGGGAGCTGTACTGGCCTTGTGCACCCAGTTGCTCGAAGGCCAGCGCATAAGCTTCGCCAGCGGTGAAGAACGTGTAGTTGGCAAAGCCGTCGGCGGCGTCGGCGTAGGGCGCCACGGTGTGCAGAACCTCCGTGGAAAGGTTGAAGCAGTTGTCGAAATGAATCACCGACAGCTTGGGGCAGCCGCGTAAACGTGCATCGCGCAGCGCCCAACCCAGGCCATAGGTGGACAGGGGTTGCTGGTTCACCGGGATCGCCGGGTTGCCTCCGGGACAGGTCGGAAAGGCCTCCGTCAGCGCAGGCAAGCCGCCCTCGGTCAAATGGCTGGCCACCATCGGCGCGGCCTCGGTCGCCGAGATGTGCCAAATCCAATCGCGGCCTTTGTTGGCCGCCTCCCAACTGAGCCTTCGGGTGTCCAACTCGGGCAAATAGCCAGAGCCATGGCCCTCCAGCCCCAGCACCAGCGCGGCCGCAGGATGGCGCTGGTGCACTTCCACCAAGAAGCCGCTGAGCGTGCGGGGCGCGTGCATGTCCTGCTTCCAGCGGTTGTGCAAGCTGAGTCGTTCAGGTTGCCCAGCTGGAATGCTGAGCCACTGCGTGTCATCCCCGACTCGATCCACCAGCGCCTCCACGGCCACACCGGCCTTCGCCACGCGGCGCAGCGATGCCACCAACGGGTGGTCAAGCAGTTGCAGGCTGTGACCATTCGGGTAGGTGCTGAGGCCTTCGTCGCTTCCAAAAGGTGCGAAGACGGCCAACACTGTTCCCTGAACGGGACGGCAAGTGGCGTCGGTAATCTGTGGCATGGTGGCAGTGCTCCTCTGTCATGGGTGATTTGTGCGCGACGAAGCAAGTGTCCGGATAGAAGAACGCGCCCGTAGTCGCTTCGGCACACTTGCAGCCTAAGGCCAGGGGTACATGCAATGCCAGCCTAGCAAAAGGGGCTATACCATCGCCTGTACAGACGATGACACGACGATAGCGCGTCTTCCGATCACATCGCCCCCCTAACTTTCAGATGTCCACGCCATCCAACCCCGCTGCCACCGACGCGAACGCGGGCCACTTGGCGCGGCGAACTTCCGGCCCTCGCCATGCACACGGTTGGCTGCTGGGAGCAATGCTCGCTGCGCAACGCCACGGCAGCGTACCGCCGCTGCCGGCGCGCGCGCGGCGCCTACAGACGCTTGCCGAACAACCTTGGATGGCCACCGTCTGGGCCACATTGGGTGACCAGTTGGCGCCTGAGCAGCGTTGGTCAGAAGGAGCGCGACTATTGTTGGGTTGGGCCCTCACCAGGCTGCGTCCAGACCAACTGGCCACGCTGGAACCCATTCCAGCAGAGGCCTGGACGCGCAGCACTGCATGGCGGCCCATGTTGGCCTTGGCCTCCCTACAGGGATATCTGGCGGTTCCGGATCTTCCCCAGCTCTACCGCCGCCGTGCGGGAGAGCCAGTGGGCGACAACCTGTGCGGCCTTTGGGCGGTGGGCCCCAGCACGCTTTACCGCTACCTTGAAAAGGCGCGGCGCCAACTGCTGGCACTTTGGGCCCTTCAGCCGCCAGCCGGCGAGACACTGTTGAGCTTGCGTAGCTATGTTCATTCGGCCCATCAGACGCGATCAAGCATCAGGCCTGAAGGTCTTCCCTCAACAAACGCCTGGCATGCCGAACAGGCCCAGCTGGCGCTACAGCGCGACGCCCCCAATGACGCGCTGTGGCATCTGGCTCAGGCAGGGCGATGGGTTGAGCTGGCTGCCACGCTGCAGCGCCATGCCATCAAACTGGCTGGGGGCAGCGAGGTGGATGCGTTGTTGATTCAATTGCGGCACCGCTCACTTCCTATCCAAGTACAGCTAGATCTGATGCTCGCCGAAGCTCCGCTTTGGCGCTTCCGCCATGACGAGGCCCGGGAACTGTCCACGCTTCAAGCCGCGCTACGCTTGGCGGACGCGCAGGGCCAGTCACATGGTCTGGGCAGAGCCAACGCCGCCTTGGCCCTTTGTGATGTCGCGCGCGATCCCGAACGCGCCATTGCCCGATATGAGGTGGCGCTGGAACAACTGCTGGCGGCCACCCACGACACTGAAGGCGCCGACCACGAGCAAGCTCTTGGAGACTATGCCCACACGCTGGTTTACCTGGCCTGGTCGCACCTGCGTCGCAACGATCCAAAGGCCAAGCCACTGCTGGCCCAGGTGGTGCAGTTGCGCGATGAACTGGGGCTGCCTGATGCCCCCAAGGCCTTCTTGGAGCTGGCCTTGGGCGAACAGTGCCGCTGTGAAGGCCACATGGATCAAGCTCTGGCTCACCGCCACCGCGCGCTGTTGATGTATGAACAACTGGGCGACCGTCGCGCCGTCATCAACTGCCACAACAACTTGTGCGCGCTCTATGCCCAAACTGGCGAGCGCCAGCAGGCACTGAACTATGGACAACAGGTTCTGGCCGCGGCGCAGCGCTACATGGTAGAACCGGAAATCGTTGGCGCTGCACACGGCAACATGGCAATGGCCTACGTGCACTCGGAGGAGTACGACGCGGCTATTGCGCAGTTTCAGGCCGCGCTCCAAGTCTTCAATAACCATGGAATGAGGCGACACAGTGTCGCAGCCAATCTAAACCTCGCCGAAACGCACTACAAGCGCTACAGGGCGCTCGGCGTGCCTGAGGATGAGACCTTAGGTGACGAGCACACTGCACAAGCCCAAAGTTTGGCCAAGGAATTGAACCTGCCAAACCGTGTTGAGGCCATCGGAAACCTGAAGCGCAGCATCTTGGGAGCAACCCCTGCAATTGAACGCCTGTTACCCGCAGAAACTGCTGCCCACCCCCGCGAATCTTTCGAACTTGACAGGCTCCGCGCAGACCTCGCCATCCCCCGCCCCGCCGCTCAGCGCGCCCACACCCACCTGGCCATCGCCCGTCAGTACCTGCTGATCGCCGCCAAGGAGCGCGAGGCCGCGCGCGCCCTGATCGCCAAGCACAACGTCCCCGACGACTTCTCGGCCGAATTCGAGGCGCTGCGCCAGGCCTGGGAGCGCGAGCTCACGCGCGAGCAGGCGCTGGCGGCCGCATGGCGCGAAAAGCTGGGCGACCTGATGAGCGATGCGCAGCGCCGCGCCGTGGTGGCGCATGTGCTGGCCGAGGGCTTCATCAGCAAGAGCGGCTATGCCAGCGTGGCACAGGTGAGCCCGGCCACGGCCAGCAAACACCTGGGCCTGCTGGCCGAGCGGGGGCTGTTGCTGCAGATTGGCAATGGTCCCAGCACGCGCTATGTGCTGGCGCTGGCGGTGGCGTCGCCTGAGAACTGAAGCGGCACGGCCTGCGCCTGGTCACTCACCACTTGGCCTGCCTGGAGCTTGACCACGCGGTGCGCCATGGCCACGGTGTCGGGCCGGTGGGCCACGACGATGCGGGTGAGCTGCATGGCCGAGACGGCCTGGTTCACGCGCTGTTCGTTGCCCACGTCAAGGTGGCTGGTGGCTTCGTCCAGCACCAGGATGCGCGGCTGGCGGTACAGCGCGCGGGCCAGCAGCACACGCTGCTTCTGGCCACCCGAGATGCCTATGCCCACGTCGCCCACCAGCGTGTGATAGCCCATGGGCATGGTGGCAATCTCGTCGGCGATGGCGGCGAGCTGGGCGCAGTGCTCCATGCGGGCTATGTCGGGCTGAGCATCAAAAAAACAAATGTTGTCGGCCAGCGAGCCCGAGAACAGCCGGTCTTCCTGCATCACCGTGCCTATCATGGCGCGGTAGTGGTCCAGCCCCAATTGCTGGATGGGCGTGCCATCAAACAGCACCTCGCCCTCGGTGGGCGCCAGCAGACCCAGCATGATCTTCACCAGCGTGGTCTTGCCGCAGCCCGAAGGGCCGGTGAAGGCCAGGCATTGGCCCGGCTCCACCACCAGACTCACGCCGTGCAGCGCCCAGGGTTCGGATGGCGCGTATCGGTAGCTCACGTTGCGCAGCTCGATGCGGCAAGGGCGGCGTGACAGGTCCACCTCCACTGGCGACGCCGCCTCGCGTTGCTCCACTTCCGAGAGCACGATGTCGGCCACTCGCTCGCCATGCAGGCGCAGCATCACCAGTTCGGACAGCTTGTCGATCAGTGAGGCCACGCGGCTGGCAAACAGGTCTTTGTAGGCCATGTAGGCGAACAGCATGCCTATGCTCAGGCCACCGGCCAGCACAGCGCGCGCTGCCAGCCACACCACCAGCACGCGCTCCAGCCCAAACAACAGCGTTTGTGCCGCTTCGTAGCCCACGTGCACGCGCTGCACACGCAAGCCGGCGTTGAACTGGTCGGCCAGGATGTTCATCCAGCCCGCGCGGCGCAGATCGCCGCGGCCGAACAAGCGGATGCTCTGGATGCCGCTGGCGGTTTCCAGAAAGTTGGTTTGCTGCTTGGCAGCATGGATGATTTCTTCGGCCGTGGCCTGGCGCAGCGCGTTGAACACCGCCCAGCGCAGCGCAGCGTACAAGACCACGGCCAGCACCGAAACACCCAGCAGCGCGGGGCTGTAGAAGGCCATCATGGCCGCCGTGCCCACCACCATCAGGCCGTCCACACTGGCCTGCACCACGCCGGTGGTGAGGGTCTTCTGGATGACGTTGACCGAACCGAAGCACGACACGATGTGGCCCACATGGCGCTTCTCGAAGAATTCGAGCGGCAAGCGCACCAGGTGGCCGAACACATTGCCCAGCCACTGGAAGTTGAGCCGGGTGCTGAGCGTGGCCACCCACCACGAGCGCACCGCACCCATGCCGGTTTGCAGCACCACCAGCAAGCCAAAGCCCAGGGCCAGCGTGGTGAGCAAGTCCAGATCGGCCGAGAGCAGGGCATGGTCCACCACCCACTGCATGTAGAACGGCAGGGCGATGACCAGCACTTCCAGCGCCAGCGCCAGCGCCAGGATTTGCGCCAGCCCGGTGTTCAAGCCGCTGATGTGGCCCATCAGGTCACGCAGCTTGAAGCGGCGTTTTTCCTGCCTTGGCTGAAAGCCGGTAGCGGGTGTCAATTCGAGCGCGATACCGGTGAAATGCGGTGCGAATTCTTCGGGCGTGAAGCTGCGCGCGCCCACCGCCGGGTCGTGAATGACGATGCGCCGAGATGAGACCGACTTGAGCACCACAAAGTGGTTCATGTCCCAGTGCAGGATGCAGGGCAGTTGCAACTCGGGCAACTGGTGCAGATCGAGCTTGAGCGGCCGGCTGTCCAGCCCCAGCGCGGCGGCGATGCGCACCATGCTCTCGAAGTTGGTGCCCTTGCGCGAGATGGCAAAGCGCAGGCGCAGCGCGGGCATGTCCGTATCAAGCCCGTGGTAGCAGGCCACCATGGCCAGGCTGGCCAGGCCGCACTCGGTCACCTCGGTCTGCACGATCACCGGCAGGTGTTTGCCCAGACCCACCCGGCGGGTGACGCCAGGTGGCACCGGGTCGGCGGCGGCGCCGGCAGGTGGCTGAGGCGGCTTCGGGCTCATTGCGCGGCGGCCTGCAGCGCGGCCAAGGGTTCAATGGCCCATTCAAGCAAGGTGCGCTTTTCAGCCTGGATGCTGGCCTGCACCTGCATGCCAGGCTGCAGGCGGGCGCGCAGGGCCTGCTGCTGCGGGCCAGTGCCCAGGCTCACGCGCACGCGGTAGGCTGCATCGGGCGCGCTGAGGCGGCTGGGGTCGGCGCTGGGCAGCACGCTGCGCGAGACCTCGCGCACGGTGCCCGGCAACTGGCCCCAGCGGGCATAAGGAAAGGCATCCACGCGCAACCACACCGGCGAGCCAGGCTGCACGAAGCCAGCGGCGCGGGTGGGCAGGTCGAGTTCGGCCTCCAGCACGGCGTCAGGCGGCAGCAGGGTGGCCACGGTCTGGCCGGCGGCCACGCTCTGGCCGGGGCTGACGAGGATCAGCGCCACCTGCCCGGCCTGGGGCGCCAGCAAACGGCTGTCGCGCTGGGCTTCGTTCTCGGCCTGCTGCTGCGACAAGGCCATGGTGCTCTGGCGTTGCTGCAAATGCTCGCGGTCGGCTTGCAGGGGCAGTGCGTCGCGCTCGGCGCGCAGCGCGGCAAACTCGCGGCGCAGGTTCAGGCGGTCACGCTCCAGCGCGGCCACGCGGCTTTGTTGCTCAATGGCTTCGGCGGCTTTTTCGTCGGCCTCCACGCGCGAGACCGCACCTGAGATGACCAGGGCGGGGTAGCGGGCGGCGACGTCCTGGGTGAGCTGCAGCTTTTCGCGTTGCAGCGCGATCTCGTGTTCCTGTTGGTCCATGGCGACCTGCAGGCCCGCCAGGCGGCTGGCCATGGCGTTGAGCTGCTGCCGGGTTTGCGCTTCGTGTTGGCGCAGTTCATCCTGCAGGGCCTGCTGGCGTTGGCCCAGCAACTGCGCCACAGCTTGCCTCGTGGCACCGGCGCCGCTGGCCTGCTCGGCCGTGAGTTGCACCAGCAAGTCACCGCCTTGCACCCGCTGCCCTGGCGCCACCGCCACCTGGGTGACCACACCAGCCTGCGTGGCCACCACGCGCCACACGCCCGCAGCGGGCTGCAGCACACCCGAGACGGTTTCCTTGCGCGCAAAACCCTGGGTGGCGGCAAACACCAGCAGGCCCAGCGTGAGCAGCACGAAGAAGGCCGCCCCGGCCATCTGCCATGGGCTGCGCGTCAACACGATGGCGCCGTGAAACTTCTGGCGCTGGTGGTCAATGGCCTGGTGGCGGAACAACTCGGTCATGCTGGGTCACAAAGCGCTGGTCACCGCTCGCTTGGGCCCCGGCAGGTGCGTCAGGCCAGGCGGCCGTGGCACTGCTTGTATTTCTTGCCACTGCCGCAGGGGCAGGGGTCGTTGCGACCCACACGGGGCAGTTCGGCCACGGCTGTGGTGGGGTCGGCCATCTGGCTCACGCTGCCGTCTTCGTTCGGGTGGGTGTAGGTGACGTTGTGCAAGCTCTCGGCGCGCTGCTCGATGGCCTCAGCGGCCTCGGTCACCTGCTCCTGGCTCTGGATGCGCACGGTCATCAGCACACGCGTCACTTCCATCTTTACCACGTCCAGCAATTGCGAGAAGAGGTCGAAGGCTTCGCGCTTGTATTCCTGCTTGGGGTTCTTTTGCGCGTAGCCGCGCAGATGGATGCCTTGGCGCAGGTAGTCGAGCGCGGCCAGGTGCTCGCGCCAGTGCGAGTCGATGGATTGCAGCAGCACCATGCGCATGAAGGGCGTGAACTGCTCGGCGCCCACCAGGGCCAGCTTGGCCTCGAAGTGGTCGTCGGCGGCCTTCACCACTTTTTCCAGCACATCTTCGTCGGTGATGCTGTCGCTGTCCTGCACCATGGCTTGCAGCGGCACCTCGATGTGCCACTCTTCACTCAGCACCTTCTCCAGTGCCGGCAGGTCCCACTGCTCTTCCACGGTGCCGGCGGGTACGAAGGTGTGCACCACCTCGGCCATGGTGCCCTGGCGCAGACTGGTGATCTGGGCATTCAGCACACTGGCTTCGAGGATCTCGTTGCGCTGCTGGTAGATGACCTTGCGCTGGTCGTTGGAGACGTCGTCGTACTCCAGCAGCTGCTTGCGGATGTCGAAGTTGCGGGCCTCGACCTTGCGCTGCGCGCTCTCGATGCTGCGGCTGACGATGCCGGCCTCGATGGCTTCGCCCTCGGGCATCTTCAGGCGGTCCATGATGGCCTTGACGCGGTCGCCCGCGAAGATGCGCATCAGCGGGTCGTCCAGGCTCAGGTAGAAGCGCGAGGCACCGGGGTCGCCCTGGCGGCCCGAGCGGCCGCGCAGCTGGTTGTCGATGCGGCGGCTCTCATGGCGCTCGGTGGCGATGATGCGCAGGCCGCCCTCGGCCTTGACCTTGTCGTGCAGGCCCTGCCATTCGTCCTTCAGCTGCTGGATGCGACGGGCCTTTTCGTCGTCAGCCACTGCGGCGTCGGCTTCCAGGAACTTGATCTGGTTCTCGACGTTGCCCCCCAGCACAATGTCGGTGCCGCGGCCGGCCATGTTGGTGGCGATGGTGATCACGCCTGGGCGGCCGGCCTGGGCCACGATCTCGGCCTCCTTGGCATGCTGCTTGGCGTTGAGCACCTGGTGCGGCAATTTGGCCTCGGTGAGCAGACCCGAAATCAGCTCGGAATTCTCGATCGACGTGGTGCCCACCAGCACCGGCTGGCCACGGGTGTGGCAATCGCGGATGTCGAGGGTGACAGCGTTGAATTTCTCGGTCGCCGTCTTGTAGACCAAGTCGTTTTCATCTTTGCGGATGGTGGGCTTGTTGGGCGGGATCACCACGGTTTCCAGGCCGTAGATTTCCTGGAATTCGTAGGCTTCGGTGTCGGCCGTGCCGGTCATGCCACCGAGCTTGGCGTACATGCGGAAGTAGTTCTGGAAGGTGATGGAGGCCAGCGTCTGGTTCTCGCTCTGTATCTCCACACGCTCCTTGGCTTCCACGGCCTGGTGCAGGCCATCGCTCCAGCGCCGGCCGGTCATCAGGCGGCCGGTGAACTCGTCCACGATCACCACTTCGCCGTTCTGCACCACGTAGTGCTGGTCGCGGAAGTACAGGTGGTTGGCCCGCAGCGCCGCGTACACGTGGTGCATCAGCGTGATGTTGGCCGGGTCATACAGGCTCGCGCCTTCCACCAGCAGGCCGGCTTCGCCCAGCAAGCGCTCGGCGTTCTCATGGCCCATCTCGGTCAGGAAGACTTGGTGGGTCTTTTCGTCCACGGTGAAGTCACCGGCTTCGATCACGCCTTCGCCGGTGCGGATGTCTTCTTCGCCAATCTGCTTCTTCAGCCCCGGCACCACGTTGTCGATGCGCACATACATCTCGGTGTGGTCTTCGGCCTGGCCGCTGATGATCAGCGGCGTGCGGGCTTCGTCGATCAGGATGGAATCGACCTCGTCGACGATGGCGTAGTGCAGGCCACGGGCCACGCGGTCGGCCAGCTCGTAAACCATGTTGTCGCGCAGGTAGTCGAAGCCGAACTCGTTGTTGGTGCCATAGGTGATGTCGGCGGCGAATGCGGCCTGCTTCTCGGCGCGGTCCAGCCCGGGCACGTTCACGCCCACGGTGAGGCCCAGGAAGTTGTAGAGCCGGCCCATCCACTCGGCGTCGCGGCGAGCCAGGTAATCATTCACCGTCACCACGTGCACGCCCTTGGCGGGCAGGGCATTGAGGTAGACCGGCAGCGTGGCCATCAGCGTCTTGCCCTCGCCGGTGCGCATTTCGGCGATCTTGCCGGAGTGCAGCACCATGCCGCCGATGAGCTGCACGTCGAAGTGGCGCATCTTCAGCACTCGCTTGCCGGCTTCGCGCACAGTGGCGAAGGCTTCGGGCAGCAGGCTGTCCAGCGTTTCACCTTTTTCGAGGCGGGCGCGGAACTCTTCGGTCTTGGCCTTCAGCGCGGCGTCATCGAGCTTCTCGAACTGCGGCTCCAACGCGTTGATGGTGTCAACGGTGCGGCGAAAGCCCTTGAGCAGACGGTCATTGCGGCTGCCGAAAATCTGGGTGAGAAGCTTGGGGAGCATGCGGCTGTGGCCTGTGATTCGTGAGGCGAGGCACCCGGTGTGGCTTTTCAGGCCAGGCACCGGGCGATCTGCAACGCCTCACCGGGTCTGAAGCGCCGTGCCCACCAAGATCGGGGCGACGGGCGAAACTGCAAGCACCGAGGGTGCGTTGCAAACGTTCGAGTTTATCAGAGGGGGTGCCTTTGCCGGGCTGGTCAGGGGCGACCAGCGTCACCGCCCGGAGGGGGAGGCGGCCATGCGCAGTTTCACAGTTCCAGTGGGGGCCACGGCCAGGAAACGCGCCGGGTTCTGAGGCACGCCATCAAGCAGCACCTCGAAATGCAGATGCGGTCCGGTGGAGCGGCCCGTGTTGCCCACCAAGGCCACGCCCTGGCCGCGCTTGATCAGATCGCCTGTCTTGACCAGCAGCTTGCTGGTGTGGGCGTAGCGCGTGACCAACCCATTGCCATGATCGATCTCCAGCAAGTTGCCATATTGCGGGTGCCATTCAGTGCTGAGCACAACACCACCCGCTGCCGCCATGATGGCGGTGCCCACGTCGGCCGGAAAATCCAACCCGGCGTGCAGGGCGGCGCGGCCCGTGAACGGGTCGGCACGGAAGCCAAAGGGTGAGCCCACCGGGCCATCCACCGGCTTGCTGCTGGGCACCATCAGCGCAGTCAAACGGGCCTCGAACAAGCGCGACTCGGCCAGCGTGAACAAGTCGGTGCGCAGGTCGGCTTTCTGCTCCAGTTCCTGCATCGCCAGCTTGAGCGTTTCCAGGCTGGGGTTGTTCAGCGGTAGGTAGGGGCCGCCCGCGCCACCCTTGGCGGTGGCGGGTTGCTGTTGCAGCGACTTCAGTTCGTCCACCTTCACGCCCGCCACGCCGCTGAGCCGGTCACCCACGGCTTCGAGATGGATCATGCGGGCCTGCATGTCGCCCACCTTGGATGCCATGGCGTCGAGGTTCTCGCGCATGAAGCGGTCGCGCTGGGCGAACTCGTCGCGCACCACCAGCTTCACCAACTGGCTCACCACTGGCCAGCCCTCACGTGCAGCCTTGAGAAAGATGAAGTGATACACCGCGCCCGAGAGCAACAGCATGGTGGTTGCCAACGCCACCGTCATGGCCGCGAGTTGCAGCCGGTTGAAGTTGTAGGCGCGGGTTTGCGCCGTGCTGTCATGCGTGATGAGGATCTGCATCGCTACACTCCATTCCCTATGCACAGGCCGCCTCAGCAACCGTTCACTCGCCCCATCACCGAGGCCCTGGGCGCCAACCAGACGCTGGGCCGCTTGCTAGAGCGGCTGCGCGAATCGCAAGCCCGCTTCGAGGCCATCCGCCCTGCCCTGCCACCGGCCATGCGCCAGTGGGTGAAGCCTGGCGTGTTGGATGACGAGGGTTGGAACCTGCTGGTGCCCAACACGGCCGTGGCCGCCAAGCTGCGCCAAAGCCTGCCCACGCTGGAACAGTTGCTGACCCAAGCGGGCTGGCCCGCTGTGGCCCTGAAGGTGAAGGTTCAATCCAACCGACCTTGAGGTTGGCCCGATGGAATGCGTTGGTGGTGCCGACTATCCGAGTCGAACGGATGACCTACGGTTTACAAGACCGTTGCTCTACCAGCTGAGCTAAGTCGGCACGCGGAAGACGCATTCTAAGCAAGCGCAACGGCCGCCAGTGCCAGCGCTTGCCAACGCTTACTTGACCCGCTTGAGCGCAGGTCGAGGGGATGAGCCCGGGCTTTGTGGCGGTGGCTCGTGGTCGTCGTCCGCAGCCGCCGGGGCCGCAGCGGGCACTGGCGCAAGGCCTGCCGAATCGGCCGTGGCCAGACGCAGACCAGGGCCGGTGCGCGGCACCGATTGGGCCGCAGGGGCCCCATCGGTGGCCTCGCCCGTGGGCATGGGAAAGGCCATGCCCTGGCCATTCTCACGTGCGTAGATGGCCACCACATGGTCGATGGGCACCACGATCTCGCGGGCCACGCCGCCGAAGCGTGCCTTGAACTCGATGAACTCATTGCCCAGCTTCAGGCCACTGGTGGCCTCGAAGCCGACATTGAGCACGATCTCGTTGTTCTTGACGTACTCCATGGGCACCTGCACACCCGCATCCACGAACACCGCCACATAGGGCGTGAAGCCGTTGTCGGTGCACCAGTCGTGCAGAGCACGGATCAGGTATGGCCGGGTGGATGTGCCCTGGTTGTCGGTGGCGGTGGGTGGGGTGTTCATCAGCAGGCGGGGCTTGCGGCGCAAGGCTTACTTGCGCATCACCTTTTCGGACGGTGTCAGTGCCTCGATGTAGGCGGGGCGCGAGAAGATGCGCTCAGCGTACTTCAGCAGCGGCGCGGCGTTCTTCGACAGGTCAATGCCGTAGTAGTCCAAGCGCCACAGCAGTGGCGCGATGGCCACATCGAGCATCGAAAAGTCGTCGCCCAGCATGTACTTGTTCTTCAGGAAGATCGGGGCGAGCTGGGTCAAGCGGTCGCGGATCTGGCCACGGGCCTTTTCCAGCTGTTTGTCGTTGCCCTTGATGCCACGGCCTTCAAGGATGTTCACATTGGCGAACAGCTCTTTCTCGAAGTTGAACAGGAACAGGCGCACGCGGGCCCGGGCCACCGGATCGCCCGGCATGAGCTGCGGGTGCGGGAAACGCTCGTCGATGTACTCGTTGATGATGTGCGATTCATAGAGAATGAGGTCGCGCTCCACCAAGATGGGCACTTCGTTGTACGGGTTCATCAGCGCGATGTCTTCGGGCTTGGCGAACAGGTCGACATCGCGGATTTCGAAATCCATGCCCTTTTCGAACAGCACAAAGCGGCAGCGGTGCGAATAGGGGCAGGTGGTTCCGGAGTAAAGCACCATCATGGTGTCGAGCTCCCTTCAGAAGCGGTTCAGGCAGACGCCAAAAAAACAAGAATACGCAGCGGACCCAGAGGCTAGCACTGCGCGAGGTGCCCGGCCCGCATGGACCAGGCTTCAGCGCACTTACTTGACGTCTTTCCAGTACGACGCATTCAGGCGCCAGGCAAAGTAGGTCATGACTGCCAAGAAAGCCAACACGAACATGCCCAGTCGGGTGCGCTGGCCCTGGGCCGGCTCACCCATCCATTGCAGGTAAGCCACCAGATCAGCCACGGCGCCGTCGTACTCCTGGGGGGTCATGCTGCCCTTGGTGGTGAGTTCGAGTTTGCCGTGCTGGTCGATCGACTGCTGGCCCTGCAACTGCCACAGCACATGCGGCATCGCCACGCTGGGGAAGACCGAGTTGTTCCAGCCGGTGGCCTTGGTTTCGTCGCGGTAGAAACCACGCATGTACGTGTAGAGGTAGTCGGCACCCGAGCCTTGCGCACCCGCACGCGAGCGCGCAATGACCGTCAGGTCGGGCGGCAAGGTGCCGAACGACTCCTTGGCCAGCTTGGGATCCAGCGATGTCTTCATGGTGTCGCCCACCTTGTCGGTGGCGAACAACAGGTTCTGCTTGATCTGGGCCTCGGTCAGACCCAGGTCGGTCAAGCGGTTGTAGCGCATGTACGAGGCGGAATGGCAGTTCAGGCAGTAGTTGACGAACAGCTTGGCGCCGTTCTGCAACGCGGCCTGGTCGGCCATTTTCTCGGTGGGAAATTTATCCCAGGCCGGACCGGCTGTGTTGGCGGTGGCGCCAGAGGCCAGGCACAGAAGGGCAATGCAGCCGGCAATGAGTTTCTTGATCATGGTTGTGTGTTCCTGCCGTCTTGTCAGTGCGGGTGGAAGGTCACGCGGTCGGGCACTTGCTTGAAAGTCCCGAGTTGGCTCCACCAGGGCATCAACAGAAAGAAGCCGAAGTAGAACAGTGTGCCCACCTGGGCGACCAGCGTGCCCCAGAAGGATGGCGGCTGGATGCCCAGGTAGCCCAGCACCAGGAAGAACACCACGAACACCAGGTACAGGCTCATGTGCCAGCTCGGGCGGTAGCGGATCGACTTGGCCGGGCTGCGGTCCAGCCAGGGCAGGAAGAACAGGATGACGACCGCGCCGCCCATGACCACCACGCCCCAGAACTTGGCGTCAAAGGTGAGCAGCAGGGCAATGGCCACCACCGCGCCGCCAAGGATGGCGCCACGCACCATGGTGCTGGCCTTGAGCTTGAGGAAAGAGGCCACCGCTGCCAGGCCAATGATGACGCACAGCACCTTGACGAGATCGTCGGTGGTGGCGCGCAGCATTGAGTAGAACGGCGTGAAGTACCAGACCGGCGCAATGTGCGGCGGGGTCTTCATCGAGTCAGCCGGGATGAAGTTGTTGTACTCCAGAAAGTAGCCGCCCAGTTCAGGCGCGAAGAACAGCACCGAGCAGAACACGATCAGGAACAGGCAGACGCCCAGGATGTCATGCACCGAGTAGTACGGGTGGAAGGGCACGCCGTCCAGCGGGTGGCCAGCCGCGTCCTTGGGAGCCTTGGGGCCTTTGATCTCGACCCCGTCGGGGTTGTTAGAGCCCACTTCGTGCAGCGCGATGATGTGCGCCACCACCAGGCCCAGCAGCACCAGCGGCACGGCGATGACATGGAAGCTGAAGAAGCGGTTCAGCGTGGCGTCGCCCACCACGAAATCGCCGCGGATCAGCAGGGCCAGGTCGGGGCCGACGAAGGGCACGGCGGCGAACAGATTCACGATCACCTGGGCACCCCAGTACGACATCTGCCCCCAGGGCAGCAGGTAGCCCATGAAGGCTTCGGCCATCAGGCACAGGAAGATGGCACAGCCGAAGATCCAGACCAGTTCACGCGGGTTGCGGTACGAGCCGTACAGCAAGCCGCGGAACATGTGCAGATACACCACCACGAAGAACGCCGAGGCGCCGGTGGAGTGCATGTAGCGGATCAGCCAGCCCCAGGGCACATCGCGCATGATGTACTCGACCGAGGCGAACGCGATGGCTGCGTCCGGCTTGTAGTGCATCACCAGGAAAATGCCGGTGACGATCTGAATCACCAGCACCAGCAAGGCCAGCGAGCCAAAGATGTACCAGAAGTTGAAGTTCTTCGGAGCGTAGTACTCCGACATGTGTTCCTTGAACAGCTTGCTGGCTGGGAAGCGGTTGTCCACCCAGGTCAGGAGCTTTTCGCCAGCCGACGCGTCGGCCGGTGCAATCTTGTATTCAGCAGCCATGGTTGCCTTTCGTGTTTTTTATGCGCAGCGCCACCAGGGCTCAGGCCTTCTTGTCCTCGCCGATCAACAGCTTGGTGTCGGCCAGGTACATGTGGGGGGGCACTTCCAGGTTGTCGGGCGCGGGAACGTTCTTGAACACGCGGCCAGCCATGTCGAAGGTGGAGCCGTGGCAAGGGCACAGGAAACCACCGTTCCAGCTGTCGGGCAGCGAAGGCTGGGCACCGGCCATGAATTTGTCGGACGGCGAGCAACCCAGGTGCGAGCAGATGCCTACCACCACCAGGTATTCCGGCTTGATCGAGCGGGCTGGGTTCCTGGCGTAGTCAGGAATGGGGTAGGCCTTGCGCTCGTTGTTGGGGTCGGCCAGTTCGGGGTCGTTCTTGCTCAGGGCGGCCAGTTGCTCGGGCGTGCGACGCACGATCCACACCGGCTTGCCGCGCCACTCCACGGTCATCTTTTCGCCGGGCTTGAGGCCGCTGATATCGGCCTCTACCGCTGCGCCAGCGGCCTTGGCCCGCTCTGACGGGGCAAAAGTGCTGACAAAGGGCACGGCGGTTGCCACGCCGCCCACGGCACCAGCACAACTGGTGGCGATCAGCCAGGTGCGCTTGCCTTGGTCCACCGCGTTATCACTCATGGGGATCCTTCTTGGAGCTTAGAAAAAGACTAGAAACTGGAGGACGGGTTTTCCGACCAATCCAGTATTTTAGCGGACGCGCAACAGCTCCCCGTGTCTGCGCGCATCAATGCACGCCAGTTGGCGTCAGGATCTGGAAAGGCTTGGCATTCACCGCCACGGGCGCAATACTCCCGCCCGAGCCATTCGCCGCTGGGCAAATCGCTCAACCATCAACACAATTTGAGGAGTTTCACCATGGGGTTCGCATCGGAGTTCAAGGAATTTGCCATGAAGGGCAATGTCGTCGACCTGGCGGTCGGCGTCATCATCGGTGGCGCATTCGGCAAGATCGTCGACTCCATCGTGGCCGACCTGATCATGCCCATCGTTGGCAAACTCTTGGGGGGTCTGGATTTTTCCAACTACTTCATCCAGTTGTCTGGTGCGGCGGCCACCAACCTCGCCGACGCCAAGAAGGCCGGTGCGGTGTTCGCCTACGGCAGCTTCTTGACCGTAGCCGTCAACTTCGTCATCCTAGCCTTCATCATCTTCGTGATGATCCAGCAGATCAACCGCATGAAGAAGGCCGAGCAGGCACCAGCGCCCGCCGCCGAGCCGCCCACCCCTGAAGATGTGGTGCTGCTGCGCGAAATCCGCGACGCATTGGCCAAGCGCTGATCCAAGCTGGCTTGACCGCAACAACAACGCCCGCGTCAGCGGGCGTTGTTGTTTGTGCCGGCAGCTTCAGCCCGCATGGCCTACAACCAGGCGCCGCGCCATATGCAACGCGGCCACCAGGCTGGAGGGGTCGGCCCTGCCGGTGCCGGCCAGGTCAAACGCCGTGCCGTGGTCGGGGCTGGTGCGCACCAGGGGCAGGCCCAGCGTGACATTCACACCCTGCTCCACGCCCAGGTATTTCACCGGGATCAGGCCGTGGTCGTGGGTCATGGCCACCACCGCATCGAACTCGCCAGGGTGGTTGGCGGCATGGCGGGCCCGCATGAACACCGTGTCAGGCGCGTAGGGGCCGTGCACGTCCAATCCAGCCGCTCGAACGGCGGCGATGGCAGGGGCGATCAACTGGACTTCTTCGTCGCCAAACAACCCGCCTTCGCCAGCATGCGGGTTCAGGCCCGCCACCGCGATGCGCGGCTGCGCAATGCCGAAACGCCGCAAGGCCGCATCGGTGATGTGGAGCGTCTCCTCAATCAGCGGCCGGCTCAGCATGTCGATGGCCTTGCGCAACGCCACATGGATGGTGACAAGCACGACACGCAACTCGTCATTCGCCAGCATCATGCGCACCGGCAGTGGCCGGCCCACAAACTCGGCGGCCAGGGCTTGCAGCATCTCAGTGTGGCCAGGGTATTTCACGCCGGCCGCGGCCAGGGCCTCCTTATGCAAAGGCGCTGTTATGAGGCCCGAGGCCTCACCCCGCAAGACCGCGCGAGTGGCCGCCTCGATGCAGGCCGCCGCACCAGCCCCAGCCTGGGCATGCACCTGGCCCCAAGGCAGTTCGGCCAAGCCAGGCGGCAAACCCGGCGCGGGCCACACCGATAGACAGCCGGGCGGTACGCCGCGCGCATCAGCCAGACTGGGCAACACCACCACGGGCCCGGTCTTGCCAATCGCTGCCTGCGCACGGCGCATGACCTGCGGGTCGGCCACCACCACGGTGTCTTGCAACTGCCCTTGGGCAAAGGCCTTGGCGACTATCTCAGGCCCGATGCCGCAGGGGTCGCCCATGGTGAGCAACAGCGGCGCGCGGTTTGCGGCTTGGTTCATGCAGGGTTGTCGATCTCGATATGCTGGTGCACCAGGCCCAGTGCCTGGGCCATCTGCGCCGCCACGGCCGGCACGCCGAAACGCTCAGTAGCGTGGTGACCACAGGCCAGGAAGGCCACACCTGTCTCTCTCGCAAGGTGAGCTTGCGGTTCTGAGACTTCGCCTGTCAGGAAGGCATCGGCGCCAGCGGCAATGGCGGCCTCGAAATAACCTTGCGCGCCACCACTGCACCAGGCGACGCGCTGCAGCGGCCGGCCATCGCCGTGCAGCAGCAAGGGCGTGCGCCCAAGCGCACTCGCGACGCGCACCGCCAAGGCCTGGGCGTCGGCCAAACCTGCGGCCGGGCCGACAAAGCCAAGATCCTGCTCGCCAAAGCGCGCGTCGGCCCGCAGCCCCAGTTGCAGCCCCAATTGCGCGTTGTTGCCCCACTCGGGGTGCGCGTCCAGCGGCAAATGGTAGGCAAAGAGGCTGATGTCATGGGCCAGCAGCCTGGCCACTCGGGCCTTGAGCCAGCCGGTGAGGCGGCCATCGTGACCACGCCAGAACAGCCCATGGTGCACCAGGATGGCGTCGGCTCCCGCCTCGATGGCCGCGTCGATCAGGGCCAGGCTGGCGGTCACCCCTGACACCAGCTTGCATACCGAGGCCTTGCCCTCAACTTGCAAACCATTCGGCCCATAATCCTTGAACCGATCCGCCACCAACAACTGGTTGAGGTAGCTTTCCATCTCGTCACGGGTTGCCATCGGATCCTTTTCTGAACGAGTTTCATGCGCAGAACCTGGCTCATTTTCTCCCAGGCCGTCACCGTCGCGGTGGCGGTGTTGTTCGTCATTGGCACCTTCAAGCCGGCTTGGCTGCAACGCGCCCCTGCGTCGCTGTCCCCCCCCCAAGTCACGCCGCTGCCCGGCCCGTCCTCGCCCACCGTGCTCAGCGGCAACCCCGCCTTGCCCATGCAGGCCCTGAGTGCAGCCGCCAAGCGTGCCGCGCCCGCGATCGTGAGCGTGACGGCCAGCAAGGCGCCGCGCCGCGCCGCCGGCCCGCACAGCCAGGATCCGTGGTTCCGCTTCTTCTTTGGCCAACCCGACACGCAGCGCGAGCCGCAGATCGGCCTGGGCTCGGGCGTGATCGTCAGCGCCGACGGCTACCTGCTGACCAACAACCACGTGGTCGACGGTGCCGATGAAATCCGTGTGCGCCTGGCTGATGGCCGCGAGGCCCAGGCCAAGCTGGTGGGCACTGACCCCGACAGCGATGTGGCGGTGCTGAAGATCACGCTGGATCGCCTGCCGGTTGTCTCGCTGGGCAACATCGACCAGCTCCAGGTGGGCGACGCTGTGCTGGCCATCGGCAACCCCTTCAACGTGGGCCAGACGGTCACCTCGGGCATCGTCAGTGCGCTGGGCCGTAACGGTCTGGGCCTGTCCACCTTCGAGAACTTCATCCAGACCGATGCCGCCATCAACCCCGGCAACTCGGGCGGCGCGCTGATCGACGTGAACGGCAATCTCATCGGCATCAACACCGCCATCTATTCGCAGTCGGGCGGCAGCATGGGCATAGGCTTTGCCATTCCCATCGATCTGGCCCGGCAGGTGATGGACGGACTGGTGAGGGACGGGCAAGTCACGCGCGGCTGGATAGGCGTGCAACCGCGCGACCTCGACCCCGAATTCGCCCGCAGCTTCAACCTGCCGGTGAGCGAAGGCGTGCTCATCACCGGTGTGCTGCAAGATGGCCCGGCCAGCAATGCCGGCATGAAACCTGGCGATGTGGTGGTGAAGATTGCCGACAAGCCGGTACACAACACCTCGCAACTGCTGCTGGCCGTGGCCAGCCTGAAGCCCGAGACCGTGGCACCCATCAGCGTGCAACGCGGCCAGCAGTTGGTGGACCTGAAGGTCACCATCGCCAAGCGGCCCGCCAACGCCAGGCAGCAGCCCCAGCAGATGGAGTGAGGCGGCGCGCGCGCTGCCCCAGGTCAGGGCTGAGTGGCCTTCTCATCCTCAGCCGGTGCCTGGGTGTGTTTGATGAACATGGCGGCGGCCAAAATGCCCACCTCGTACAGCAGGTACATGGGAATCAGCAAGGCGATCATCGACGTCGGGTCGGGTGGCGTGACGATGCCCGACACCGCAGCCGCCCCCACCAGGAAGTACGAGCGCCACTGCTTGAGCTGCGCGACACTGACCACACGCATGCGCGCCAGCACCACCACGGCCACCGGCACCTCGAAGGTGACGCCGAAGGCCAGGAACATGGTGACCACAAAGTTCAGATAGGCCTCGATGTCGGGGCTGACGATGACCGTGCCTGGCGATGCCTTGACGATGGCCGCGAACGCCGTCTTGAAGACGATGAAGTAGCAGAACGCCACGCCCACATAGAACAACAACGAGCTGCTGACCACCAGGGGCAACACAAGCTTTTTCTCATGGTTGTACAAACCCGGCGCCACGAAGGCCCAGATCTGGTACAGCACCCAGGGCAGGGACACACCCAACGCCGCCAGCAAGGCCACCTTGAGCGGGATCAGGAAGGGCGTGACGATGCCCACCGCGATCAGCTTGGTGCCCAGCGGCAGAGCTTCGACCAGGGGCTGCGCGAGCAAATCGTACAAATGCGTGGGGCCGGGGTAGAAGCACAGCAGCGCAAACGCCGCCGCAATGCCGTAGACGGACTTCAGCAGGCGGTCGCGCAGCTCGATGAGGTGGCTGACGAAGGGCTGTTCGGTACCGGCCAGTTCGTCATTTTGATGGGGATCGACACTCACTGTGTTTGCTCGCGCGCGCTTAGGCGGGCATCAAGGTCTGAAACGCGCCACGCGCGCCGCAGCCGACTGCACATGGGTGCGCACACCCTGGCGTTGCTTGTACCAGCCCGGCATGGCCGAGCGTTTCACGCGCCACTTCTTACGAGGGTGGACGTATTGTGGCGGCGGTGGCGTGTAGGCCAGATCGTCATGGTGGGTTTGCCCCGATGAACCCGAATCGGCGGTGACCTCGGCCCACGAACTTTCGAAACTGCTGGTCGCCTCATTGACGCCGCTGCTCACGGTCTGCCCAACGTCCCGGGCAGCAGCCTCGAACTGGCCCTTCATCTTCTGCAACTGCTCCAGCTCGATGGAGCGGTTGACCTCGGCTTTCACGTCGGCCACGTAGCGCTGGGCGCGGCCCAGCAGGTTGCCCATGGTGCGCGCCACACGCGGCAGCCGCTCAGGGCCGATGACCACGAGCGCGATGCCGCCCACCAGAATCAGTTTCTCGATGCCGATGTCAAGCATGCTGACTCAACGCGCGCGGTGCAAAGCAAGCCAAGGCTCAGTCCTTGACCTTGCTGTCCACATCCACCGTGTTGGCGCTGACCTTCTTCTCGGTCGCCACCTGCTGCACAGGCACTTCGGCCGGGCTGGCCGGGGGCTGCTCGGCGGAGCCATCCTTCATGCCGTCCTTGAAACCCTTGACTGCGCCACCCAGGTCAGACCCGATGTTCTTCAATTTCTTGGTGCCGAAGATCAAGACGATGATCACCAGGAAAATGATCAGGTGCGTGGTTGAGAAACCCATGGTTGACCTCCAAAAAAACAGGGCCCAACGGGTGGTTGGGCGTTGGCATCGATTCTAGTTCAGCCATGCTGCGTGCTGTTCGCCTCGTGGCCTTCGTCAGGCGCGCACGCCCTTCCGGGCACGCAAGGCCCGTCTCAGCCCTTGGCCCAGGGACGGGGCCCACCCATGACGTGAAGATGAACGTGCTGCACCTCTTGGCGCCCATCCGGCCCGGTGTTGATGACATGGCGGTAGCCGCCGGTCACCCCCAGCTCGGCCATCAGCTCGGTGCTCTTGACCATCATCTTGCCCAGCAAGGCCTGGTCGGCGGGCGTAAGGTCTTGCATGGAAGTGATGTGGCGCTTAGGGATCAGCAGGATGTGCACCGGCGCCCAGGGGTTGATGTCGTGGAAGGCGAGGATGTCGTCATCCTCGTAGACCTTCTTCGAGGGGATCTGGCCAGCGGCGATCTTGCAGAAGATGCAGTTAGTGTCGGTGCTCATGGGTGGGCAGCTCGTGGTCAGGTGGGCATGGCCCGGTGGTCGTTCAGGGCCATCCAGCCCCGCACCACGCGGTAGAGGAACCAGAGGGAGATGAGGGTCCAGGCAATCCAGCCCGGCACCACCAGCAGCACCCACAGCGGCGCGGTGATCAGGTAGAGGCCGCCAGCCCACAGCACGCTGCGGATACGCCAGCTGAAGTGGCTTTCCTGCCAGGTGCCGGCGGCGTCGCCGCGCTTGAACATGTCGATGATGAAGGCCACCACCAGCAAGGCGATGCCCGGCTGAAAGCCCGGCAGCACCGCCCCCACCGCCACGATGGCGTGCAGCAAATAGCTGATCTGGCCGATGCTGCGCAGCGAAGCCTCGCGCGCCGGGTCGATCACCTGAACCGCAGAGTCGTTCATTCCCCAGTCCTTTCACGTTGCTGGGCCTTGCGGGCCGCAAACTCCTCCAGGCCCGAGAGCCCCTCACGGCGCTCCAGTTCCTGCAGCACGTCGGCCGGCGAAAGGCCGAACTGCGCCAGCGCGATCATCGAGTGGAACCACAGATCGGCCACCTCGTAGACGATCTTCTGCGTGTTGCCGTCCTTGCAGGCCATCACTGTCTCGGTGGCCTCCTCGCCCACCTTTTTCAGGATGGCATCGGTGCCCTTGTGGAACAGCCGCGCCACATAGCTCTTGTCGGGGTCACCCTGACGGCGAGTGGCAATGACCTCGGCCAGGCGCTGAAGGGTGTCGTTGGAAGTGCTCATTCGGTGTCCGGTACCACAAGGCTTATCTGTAGATGCTGGCCGGGTCTTTCAAGACCGGGTCCACGGCTTGCCAGGCATTTCCTTCCAGCCGCTCGAAGAAACAGCTGTGACGGCCGGTGTGGCAGGCGATGCCGGGCTCGTGGCCTTGCTGGGTGATCTTGAGCAGCACCACGTCCTGGTCGCAGTCGACGCGGATCTCGTGCACCACCTGAAAGTGGCCCGACTCTTCGCCCTTGTGCCACAGCCGCTGGCGCGAACGGCTGAAGTACACCGCTTGACGCAATTCCGCCGTCCTGGCCAGGGCCTCGCGGTTCATCCAAGCGAACATCAGCACGTCGCCTGTGGCGGCCTCTTGCGCAATGACGGGCACCAGCCCGTCGGCGTCCCAGCGTATGTGATCCAGCCAATTCATGGCGGCAGTGTAGCCATGCGAGAGGCTGGCACCATCGTCAACTCCGCACTACCGTCATTCCCGCCTGCGCTGGAATGACGTGGAAGGTGCTCAGCCCGTGTGAGTGGCGCCGGCAAAACCACGCTCGGCGGCAAACCACTGCAGCACGGGGATGGTACCCGGCAGCACCGGCACTACCGCCACAGGCAAGCCCTGCCAGGCCATGGCCTGCTGCTCGCGCATCTCGAAGCTGCCGGTCCAGTCGAACACCTTGCGGAAGTGCAGCCGCACCTTGGCGTGCGGGTACTCCATCACCAGTTCCTGCCAAGTGTGGCTCTCACCGATGCTGATGCCCAGCTCCTCGTGCAGTTCGCGCGCCAAGGCCTGGTGCACCGTCTCGCCAACCTCCACTTTGCCGCCGGGGAACTCCCAGTAGCCGGCGTAGACCTTGCCCTCGGGGCGCGAGGTGAGCAAAAACTCGGTCTCCCGGCCTTGCCCGTCGCGCTGCACCAGCACGCCCACGGCCACATCGACTGGCACGCGGTCGGTGGGTGCGTGCAGGTCGGGGCTTGGGCCGCTCACAGAGTGGCCTCGGCGCCGAGGGCGTTGCGGCCGGCCCAGTCGCGCGCGAACTGGTAGGCCACGCGACCCGAGCGCGAGCCGCGCTCCAGCGCAAAGATCAACGCCTCGGGACGGGCAGCCTCCAGCGCACCGGCGGGCGCGCCCAAGTGCAGCAGCCACTGCGCGGCGATAGCCAGGTATTCGTCCTGGCTGAACGGGTAGAAACTGATCCACAGGCCAAAGCGCTCTGACAGCGAAATCTTCTCCTCCACCGCCTCGCCCGGGTGCAGTTCGCCTTCGTCCGAGTAGGTGGACGAGAGGTTGTCCTTCATGTGCTCTGGCAGCAGGTGACGGCGGTTGCTGGTGGCGTAGATCAGCACGTTGTCGGTGGCGGCCGACACCGAGCCGTCGAGGATGGACTTGAGCGCCTTGTAGCCGGGCTCGCCGTCCTCGAAGCTGAGGTCGTCGCAGAAGATGATGAAGCGCTCGCTGCGCTCGGCCACGCGGTCCACGATGTCGGGTAAGTCGACCAGATCGGCCTTGTCCACCTCAATCAGGCGCAGGCCGCGCGGTGCGAATTCGTTCAGGCAGGCCTTGATCAGCGAACTCTTGCCGGTGCCGCGGGCACCGGTGAGCAGCACGTTGTTGGCCGGTGCCTGGGCCATGAACTGGGCGGTGTTGCGCAGCAGCTTGTCGCGCTGGGCGTCCACCTCCTTCAGGTCGGCCAACTTGATGGCTGCCACATGGCGCACCGGCTCCAGCAGGCCGACGCCGGCCCGCTTGCGGTAGCGAAAGGCGGTGGAGGCCGACCAGTCGGGGTCGGCGAGCGGATGCGGCAGCACCGCTTCCAGACGGGCCAGCAGCGATTCGGCGCGCGCCAGCAAGGATTCAACAGCTTGCGAGGTCATATCCCCGCAAGTGTAGTGAATGGATTACGTGAGCAGGCCCAGCGCGATGTCGAGTTGCTCGGTGGGCATGCGTTTAAAGCCCGAGCGGGCGTAGCGCTGCAAGCGGCCGACGCTGAACGAAGTGAGCGCCGAGGCGCGGCCGTTGGCGTCCACCGTGGGCGTGGTGGAGCCGGCACTGTCGGCGGCGCTGCGCAGCGACTGGCGCAGCTGCGACTCCACCCGGTCGAAGAACTGGTTCATGCGCGCGATCAGGCGCTCGTTTTCGAACACCAGGGCGTCACCCACCATCACGCGGGTCATGCCGGGGTTCTTCTCGCCAAATTGCAGCAGCACCTGGATCATGCGACGGGCCTGGGCGCCGCCGTCGGTCTCGCGCTCGACGATCTGGTTGATCAGACTGAAAACGCTGGACTCGATGAACTCGATCAGGCCTTCGAACATCTGCGCCTTGCTGGCGAAGTGGCGGTACAGCGCAGCCTCGCTCACCGAGAGTTTGGCGGCCAGGGCGGCGGTGGTGATGCGGTCGGCGCCGGGTTGCTCCAGCATGCTGGCCAGGGTTTGCAGGATCTGCACACGGCGTTCGCCAGGTTTGGGGCGCTTGCGCGTGGGCGCGGCGGCTTCAGCGGGGTTGGAGGCCTCGGCACCTGCGGGGTCGTCGTGCATTTCGGTCGCCGTGGTGGGCGCATCAGGCTGTTGGGACATCACGGCAGGCGGTGCAACTGTTGAAGCGAGCTGATTCTTGCACACACGTAGGCGGGCTTCCGGTGCAGGTAAACACCAACTTCCGGCCCGTGTGCATGGTGTTTCAACCAGCGCTGCATCCACACCGTGCGCAGGCCCACGCTGTGGGCGGCCTTCTGGTGCAACAAGGTGTCTTCCACCAGGGTGCAGTCGCCCGGCGCCACCCGCAGCCGTGCCAGCAGTGCCCGGAACATGCGGGTGTCGGGCTTGGGGCGCAGCTGGCCGAACATGGTCATCTCCTCGATGCCGATCACGGCGTCAAACAGCCGGGCTATGCCGAGGGCGCTCAGCACACGCAAGGCGTAGTCGCGCCCGGCATTGGTGAGGATGATCTTGCGGCCTGGCAGGAGGCGCAGCGCGGCCACGTCGTGGGCGTGGGTAACCACCTCGGCTTCCAGCGTGGGCAGCGCATGGGTGTGGCGCACGAAGTGCTCGGGCTTGACACCGTGGTGGCGTATCAGGCCCAGCAAGGTGGAGCCATAGCGCGCCCAGTAATGTTGACGCAGGTGGTTGGCCTGGTCCGCACTGACCGCCAGCTCGCGCTCGATGTACTGGTTCATCGAGGCGTCGAAGTGCCGGAAGGCCGACGCGCCCGCGTTGTGCAGCGTGTTGTCGAGGTCGAAGAGCCAGACCCGGTCAGGCATGGCGCGGCCAGTCACAGCGTTGGGCTCAGCGGGCCCGGATCATGGTGCCGTAGGCCTGGTCGGTCAGGATCTCCAGCAGCATCGCGTGCGGCACGCGGCCGTCGATGATGTGCACCGCGTTCACGCCCGCCTTGGCAGCATCAAGCGCGCCGGCGATCTTGGGCAGCATGCCGCCACTGATGGTGCCGTCGGCAAACAGCTCGTCGATGCGCTTGGCGGTGAGGTCGGTGAGCAACTTTCCGGCCTTGTCCAGCACGCCCGGGGTGTTGGTGAGCAGCACCAGCTTCTCGGCCTTCAATATCTCCGCCAGCTTCGAGGCCACCAGGTCGGCATTGATGTTGTAGCTCTCGTTGTGCTCGCCAAAGCCAATGGGGCTGATGACGGGGATGAAGGCGTCGTCCTGCAGCGCCTTGACCACGCTGGGGTCGATGCTCTCGATCTCACCCACCTGGCCCACGTCGTGTTCTTTGGTCGGGTCGTCCTTGTCCAGCATCTTGAGCTTCTTGGCGCGGATCATGGCGCCGTCGCGGCCGGTGAGGCCCACGGCCTTGCCGCCGGCCACGTTGATCAGGCCCACGATGTCCTGCTGCACCTCGCCGCCCAGCACCCACTCGACCACTTCCATGGTTTCCTCGTCGGTGACGCGCATGCCCTGGATGAAGGTGCCCTTCTTGCCCAGGCGGCTGAGCGCCTCGTCAATCTGCGGGCCACCGCCGTGCACCACCACCGGGTTCATGCCCACCAGCTTGAGCAGCACCACGTCCTCGGCAAAGTCCTGCTGCAGGGCCGGGTCGGTCATGGCGTTGCCACCGTACTTGATGACCAGCGTCTTGCCGTGGTACTTGCGGATGTAGGGCAGCGCCTGGGCCAGGATCTCGGCCTTGTCGCGGGGCTGGATGTGGTCAAGCGAAACCGGGGCGTCTTGGTGGCTCATGGCGTGGCAAAGTGGAGTGGATCGTGCGAACGTTCGCATTCTAGGGACGCCGGGCCTCCCGGGCCTGTCATCTTGGGCACCCCGCCCAGCGTTTCATCACCTTGCAAGGAGCCCTTCCATGAACCATCGCCTCACTCTGACCCTTCGCACTTTTACTGCGGCCGTGCTGGCCTGCGGCGCGTTGCTGGCCCAGGCTGCGGAGGGTGAGGTGAAGAAGCTGGACCTGGCCCAGGGCAAGGTCACGATCAAGCATGGCGAGATCAAGAACATCGAGATGCCAGCCATGACCATGGTGTTCCGTGCCAAGAACATCACGCTGCTGAACGGCCTGGCGGTGGGTGATCAGGTCAGCTTCGAGGCCGACAAGGTTGACGGCCAGTACCTGGTCACCGCCATCAAGAAGAAATAACCGCCCCTTCGTGCAGCGTGACCACCAGCCACCACACGAACAGCCCCAGCAGCACCAGCCACACGCCCACCACCAGGAAGGCACCCCACCACAGCTGGGGCAGCACCTCGGCCTGCTGTTCGGCCTCGCGCAGTCTGGCAGCCCAGATGTGGCGCGGCGTGAGCCGCACCACCAAGGCCACGCCGGCGGGGATCAACAGCAGGTCGTCGAGTTGCCCCAGGAAGGGGATGAAATCGGGGATCAGGTCGATGGGGCTGAGCGCATAGCCCAGCACCAGCAGGGCCACCAAGCGCGCCAGCTTGGGCGCGCCAGGCTGGCGCACCAGCTTCCACAGCGCGATCAGGTAGGTGGCCAGGCGGGCCGCGTTCAAACGGCGCCACCAGCGAGACAGGGTTCTCATGCCGGCATTGGACCGTAAAGCGCGTCGCGCAGCGGCCTCAGCGCACGCGACACAGGTGTTGCAAGGCGGCGCAGATCCACATGCCTGAGCAACGCCAAGCGCGGGTTAGCCCTTGCACCGATGGCATCACAGCCGCTGATGGGAGCTGTCACCGCCCATGGCACATGGCTTGCAAAAGGTGCCCGGCACGTTTGCACCCCAAACCTCGGAGACAACCCATGTACACCCAATTCCTCGCCTTGGCCTTGATCACCCTGGCCGGCACCGCCCAGGCCGCCGATGGCACCACCGTCTACAACCAGAACTGCGCCATGTGCCATGTGCCTGGCCTGGCCAATTCACCCAAGTTTGGCGACAAGGAAGCCTGGGCCCCGCGCATCGCCACCGGCCGCGAGGCGCTGATCAACTCGGCCCTCAAGGGCAAGGGCGTGATGCCGCCCAAAGCCGGCAACCCCAAGCTGACCGACGAGGAAGTGATCGCTGCGCTGGACCACATGGTGGCTGCGGCGAAGTAGAGGCATCAGGCCCACGCACGGTTGGAAAAGCCTGGGTGCCCGCCTGCGCGGACATGACAGGCAACGCGTGACTGGCGCGGGCACCGGGTGCTGGCGAGCACTCAGGCGCTGACGATCCAGCCTTCCAGCGGGTCCATGTCGGCGGGCAATCCGTAGCCCGGCTGCCCCGCCGCCCAACCGGCTTGCAGCAGGCACAGTACGGCGTCCAGCGCGTCGCCGCTGGCGTCGGCCACCAGCTCATCGCGCTGCGCGTGGCTGAGCTTTAGGCGCAGGCCCAGGCGCGTGCGGCCTTGCTCCAGCGCGTCCACCAGGTCCTTGCGGGCGATCAGCCGCTCAGGCGTCTGGCGGGCCTTGTCATCGGCCTTGTACGAGCGCGCACCCAGCAGTTCGCGGGCCAGCAGGCCGGGGTAGGCCTCCAAGGCCGCGCGGCGCTCGTCGCCGGCGTGCAGGCCAGGCAGGTGTGCGCCTGCTGCGATCAGCAGCGGCACACCGGCGTGCAGCATGTAGGCCACTGGCGGGTTCACCCACTTCATGCTGGGCGACGAGCCGGCCGGCACATCACAGGCCCGGTGGGCGAATTTGCCGCCGGACGGTCGTGCGCCGCAGAACGCGGCAAAGGTGTCGCGTATCTCAGCGCGTGTGAGACTGGTGTAGTGCTGCATGCATGGCAGCCACTGCGTGGACCAACCCAGGTGCTGCACCAGCTCGCGCGGCAGGCCGAAGGGCAAGTCGAAGCCGCCCACCCAGTCGGCAGGCTGGGCCAGCCAATCGCCAAAGTCCTGCAGGGCCCCGAAGCGCTGCAAACCGTCCAGCCTCACCACGGCTCCGACACCCGTGCCCTGGGCCACCACCACGGGCTTGCGCCGGCTGGGGGCGCTGCTGAAATCCACGCCCACCAGAGGCTGCCTGGGAGTAACTGAAGTCGAAGACGGCATGTCGCATTGTCCCTGCCGCCCTGGGGCCATCGCGCCTGCGTTGGGGCCGCAGGCCTGCTGCGGGGACAATACATCCCTTCTCCGCGCCCCCAGCCCGCCGCATTGCCGGCGGCCGCCCTGTCCTGTGACTGCCCATCTCGCCACCTCTGCCCGCCCCAAGGCCCTTGGCGCCTACCGTCCGTTCTGGGCCAAGCGCTTTGGCACGGCGCCGTTCCTGCCCATGAGCCGCGAGGAGATGGCCAAGCTCGGCTGGGACAGCTGCGACGTGATCATCGTCACCGGTGACGCCTATGTGGACCACCCCAGCTTCGGCATGGCGGTGATAGGCCGCACGCTGGAGGCGCAGGGCTTTCGCGTCGGCATCATCGCCCAGCCCGACTGGAACTCGGCCGAGCCGTTCCGCGCGCTGGGCCGACCCAATTTGTTCTTCGGTGTGGCGGCCGGCAACATGGATTCGATGATCAACCGCTACACGGCCGATCGCAAGATCCGCAGCGACGACGCCTATACGCCCGGCAACGCCGGCGGCAAGCGGCCCGACCGCGCCACCCTGGTCTACACCCAGCGCTGCAACGAGGCCTACAAGGACGTGCCGGTGGTCATAGGCGGGATCGAGGCCAGCCTGCGCCGCATTGCCCACTACGACTACTGGAGCGACAAGGTGCGCCGCTCGGTGCTGATCGACGCCAAGGCCGATCTGCTGGTTTACGGCAATGCCGAGCGCGCCATCGTCGAGATCGCCCACCGGCTGGCGCAGAAGAAGCCGATAGAGACCATCACCGATGTGCGCGGCACGGCCTTCATGCGCAAGCCTGACGAGCCCGCACTGCACGGCTGGTTCGAGATCGATTCCACCGAGGTCGATGTACCGGGCCATGTGGACGCACTGATCAACCCCTACCTGGCCACCGAGGATGCCGCCGCCACCCAAGGCGTGGACTGTGCCGCCCAAAGCGCCGGCACTCCGCCCGCCTCGGAGCAACCCATCCGCATCGTGCGCCAGCCGCTCGCCAAGCAGGACGGCCATGCCGTGCGCACACCGCGCGAGCGCACCGTCATCCGCCTGCCGGCCTACGAGCTGGTGAAGAGCGACCCGGTGCTCTACGCCCACGCCAGCCGCGTGCTGCACCTGGAGACCAACCCCGGCAACGCGCGCGCCCTGGTGCAGCGCCACGGCGAAGGCCACATCGCCCGCGACGTGTGGATCAACCCACCGCCCATTCCGCTCTTCACGAACGAGATGGACCAGGTCTTCGACCTGCCCTATGCCCGCGCACCCCACCCGTCATATGCCGACGCCAAGGGCGGCCACGATGGCGAGACCAAGATCCCGGCGTGGGAAATGATCCGCTTCAGCGTCAACATCATGCGCGGCTGCTTTGGTGGCTGCACGTTCTGCTCGATCACCGAGCACGAGGGCCGCATCATCCAGAGCCGGTCTGAAGACTCGGTGATCCGCGAGATCGAAGAGATCCGCGACAAGGTCAAGGGCTTCACAGGCGTCATCTCCGACCTGGGCGGCCCCACGGCCAACATGTACCGCCTGGGCTGCAAGAGCGCCGAGATCGAGGCCGCCTGCCGCAAGCCCAGCTGTGTCTACCCGGGGATCTGCCCCAACCTGCACACCGACCACGCCCCGCTGGTGCACATGTACCGCCGCGCCCGCGGCCTCAAGGGCATCAAGAAGATCCTGATCGGCTCGGGCCTGCGCTACGACCTGGCCGTGCTCTCGCCGGAGTACGTGAAGGAACTGGTCAGCCACCACGTGGGCGGCTACCTGAAGATCGCACCCGAGCACACCGAAGGCGGGCCGCTGAGCAAGATGATGAAGCCCGGCATCGCCACCTATGACCGCTTCAAGGCCATGTTCGACCAGTACAGCGCCGAGGCCGGCAAGCAGCAGTTCCTGGTGCCCTACTTCATCGCTGCCCACCCGGGTACCAGCGACGAGGACATGATGAACCTGGCCGTCTGGTTGAAGCACAACGGCTTCCGCGCCGACCAGGTGCAGACCTTCTACCCCTCACCGATGGCCACCGCCACGGCCATGTACCACTCGGGCTTGAACCCGCTCAAGGGCATCAGCCGCCACACCCTCAAAGACGGCCGCAAGGGCGAGAAAGTGGATGTCGTGAAGGGCGAACGACGGCGCCGTTTGCACAAGGCTTTTTTGCGCTACCACGACCCCAAGAACTGGCCGCTGCTGCGCGAGGCCTTGAAGGACATGGGGCGCGCCGACCTGATCGGCAACGGCAAGCACCATCTCATTCCCAGTTGGCAGCCCAGCACCGAGGCCGGCTACCAGGCGCCGCGGCGAAGCAATTCCACGCAGGCGGTATCTGCCAAGGCGGCGCCGCGATCGGCCCAGCCCAGCAAGGGCCGGGTACTGACACAGCACACAGGCCTGCCGCCGCACACCACCACCATGACCAATGTCGGCCACCCCGGTCGCAAGAGCGGCCCCAAGGGTAGCCGCTGAGCCCTCAGGCGCCGCTGCGTTCAGGAGAAAAGGCCGGCCCCCGAGCAGCCGGCCATGGTGACTACGTTGCCGTCAGCCACCCCTCAGTGCGCCTCGTCCCAGTTCGCGCCCACACCCACCTCGGCCAGTAGCGGCACGCTCCACTGCGCCACGCCGGCCATCAGGCGCGGTACCGCCTCCTTCACCCACGGCAACTCGGCCTCGGGCACCTCGAACACCAGTTCGTCGTGCACCTGCATCACCACACGGGCGGCACGCTGCTCGTCGTCCAGCGCCTTTTGCACCGCGATCATGGCCAGCTTGATCAGGTCGGCCGCCGTGCCCTGCATGGGCGCGTTGATGGCCTGGCGCTCGGCACCGGCCTTGCGCGGGCCGTTTCCGCCGTTGATCTCTGGCAGGTAGATGCGGCGGCCGAACAGCGTTTCCACATAGCCCTTTTCCTTCGCTGAAGCCTTGGTGGCCTCCATGTACTGGCGCACACCGGCAAAGCGCTCGAAGTAGCGGGCTATGTAGTTCTTGGCTGCCGTCTGGTCTATGCCCAGACTCTGCGCCAGACCAAAGGCCCCCATGCCGTAGATGAGGCCGAAGTTGATGGTCTTGGCGTAGCGGCGCTGCTCGCTCGTCACCGTTTCGGGCGCGATGCCGAACACCTCGCTGGCGGTGGCCTTGTGCACGTCCATACCCTGCGCGAAGGCCTTGGTGAGATTGGTGTCGCCGCTGATGTGGGCCATGATGCGCAGTTCGATCTGCGAGTAGTCGGCGCTGACGATGTGGTAGCCGGGCGGCGCGATGAAAGCCTCGCGCACACGCCGGCCCTCGGCGGTGCGGATGGGGATGTTCTGCAGGTTGGGGTCGTTGCTGCTGAGGCGCCCCGTCACCGCCACGGCCTGCGCGTAGTTGGTGTGCACGCGGCCGGTGGCCGGGTTCACCATCAGCGGCAGTTTGTCGGTGTAGGTGCCCTTGAGCTTGGCCAGGCTGCGGTGCTCCAATAGTTTGGCGGGCAGCGGGTAGTCGGCGGCCAGTTCCTGCAGCACCTCTTCGTCGGTGGACGGCGCGCCACTGGCGGTCTTCTTCTTCACCGGCAGGCCCAGCTTGTTGAACAAGATCTCGCCGATCTGCTTGGGGCTGCCGAGGTTGAAGGGCTGGCCGGCGATGGCGTAGGCCTCGGCTTCCAGCGCCACCATGCGCTCGGCCAACTGCTGGCTTTGCGCCGCCAGCTTGGCGCCGTCAATCAGCACACCGTGGCGCTCGATGCGCAGCAGCAGTTCGGTCACCGGCATCTCGATGTCTTCATAGACCCGCCGCAGGCCCTCGGCCGCTTGCAGGCGCGGCAGCAGGGTCTGGTGCAGTTGCAGACACATCTCGCTGTCCTCGCCGCTGTAGGTGCTGGCACGCTCAATATCGACCTGCGAAAACGAAATCTGTGAGGCGCCCTTGCCACACAAATCCTCGTAGCTCAGGCCCTTGCGGCCCAGGTGGCGCTCGGCCAGGGCTTCCAGGCCATGCGTGCGGTGGGCTTCGAGCACATAGCTTTCCAGCATGGTGTCGTGGCGGTAGCCCTTCACGGCGATGCCGTGGTTGGCAAACACATGCAGGTCGTACTTGATGTTCTGGCCCAGCTTGGCGGCGTTAGCGTCTTCCAGCCAGGGCTTCAACTTCGCCAGCACGGCGTCCAGCGGCAACTGGTCGGGTGTGCCGGGGTAGTCGTGGGCCACGGGCACATAGGCCGCCTTGCCGGGCTCGACGGCGAACGAGATGCCCACGATGCGCGCGCGCATCGGGTCCAGCGAATCGGTTTCGGTGTCCAGGCCCACCAGCGACGCGGACTGCAGGCGCGGCAGCCAGGCGTCAAGCTCGGCCATCGTGAAGACGGTGTCGTACTGGCGGTCTTGTGGCGCTGGCGGCAACGCGTACACGTCTTCGGCAGCACCGGTGGCTGGAACGGCCTTGGCAATGGGCGATGTCACTTCGTCACCCGCCACGCCCAGGTTGGTCTCGATCTCGCGCTTCCAGGTCTTGAAACCATAGCGGTTGTAGAAGTCGAGCAGGCCGGCCTGATCCACTTCCTTCAGTGCCAGCGCTTCCACCTCGGGCCAGCCGGGCACATGGGCGGCCAGGTCGCAATCGGTCACCACCGTGATCAGCTTGCGGCCCATAGGCAGCCAGCCCAGCGCCTTGCGCAGGTTCTCGCCCACGGCGCCCTTGATCTGGTCGGCTGCGGCCACCACGCCATCGAGCGAGCCGTGTTCGGCAATCAGCTTCACCGCGGTCTTGGGTCCCACTTTCTCAACGCCGGGCACGTTGTCCACCACGTCGCCCACCAGGGTCAGGTAATCAATGATGCGGTCGGGTGGCACGCCAAACTTGGCCACCACGCCGGCCACGTCCAGCACCTCGGGCGGCTTGGCCATGGTGTTGATCAGCGACACCTGGTCGGTCACCAACTGGGCCAGGTCCTTGTCGCCGGTGGAGATGACCACCTTGTGGCCGGCCGCCGCGCCCACGCGGGCCAGCGTGCCTATGGCGTCGTCGGCCTCGATGCCGGGTACCTCCAGCACCGGCCAGCCCATCAGCCGCACCACCTCGTGGATGGGAGCAATCTGCGCCCGCAAATCATCCGGCATGGGCGCGCGCTGGGCCTTGTACTCGGGGTACCACTCGTCGCGGAAGGTGGGGCCCTTGGCGTCGAACACGCAGGCGGCGTGGCCGGCACCCACACGGTCGCGCAGCCACTTCATCATCGCCACCATGCCGTGGATGGCGCCGGTGGGCACACCACCCGGGCCGCGCAAATCGGGCATGGCGTGGTAGGCGCGGTACAGGTAGCTGGAGCCGTCCACCAGCAGCAGCGTCGGTTGCGGGTTGGCGGCGTCAAAAGGGGGCATGGTGCTCATGGGGCCGATTCTCTCCCGGGCGACGGCCCCACATGGCACTGCCTACAATGCGGGCATGTTCCGTCTTGCCGTCGCCGCCCTCGCCTGCCTGTGCATCCCTGCGCAGTGCCTGGCCACCGATACCCCCGGGGAGGCGCCGGCCACCACCGCCGTGACGCCCGGTGGGCGCGCCGAGCCCCAGGTGCTCAAGGAAGTGACCGAAGACGACGCCGTGCGCATTGAAGAAACGCGCGTGCGTGGCCAGACCCGGCGCCTGACGGTGCAGCCCAAGATCAAAGGCCTGGGCGCCTACGAGATCGTGCCGCCCGAGCCCGGCCGCGACCCCGCGCAGGACCCCAAGGCCGGCAAGCGGGTGTTGTTCACCATCGGCTTTTAGAGCCCGGCTGCCTGCAGCCCGTTTGCCCCCCGACATACATGGCGGTTTACACCGAAGTTTCTCCTGCCCAAGCCGCAGCCTTGCTGCAAGAACTGGGGCTGGGCGATCTGCAGTCGCTGACCCCAATCGGCAGCGGCATCGAAAACACCAACTACTTCGTCAGTGCCACCGAGGGCGAGTTCGTCCTGACGCTGTTCGAGCGGCTGAGCGCCGCGCAACTGCCCTTCTACCTGCAGTTGATGCGCCACCTGGCCCGTCACGGGCTGCCAGTGCCAGAGCCCCATGCCAACGCGCAGGGTGATCTGGTACTGCAAGTGGCCGGCAAGCCCGCCGCGCTGGTGAGCCGCCTGAGCGGCCACGGCATCGACGCGCCCGACCTGCACCACTGCGCCCAACTCGGCGCCACGTTGGCGCGCATGCACCTGGCGGTGGCCGATTTCCCGCTGCGGCAACCCAACTTGCGCGGCCTGCCCTGGCGCGAGGCCACGGCACCCACCGTGCGCCCCTTGCTCGCCGGGGCCGCAACCCGATTGCTGGACGACGAGATGGCCTTCCAGCGCCACCTGGCCGCCTCACCCAGCCACGTCCGCCTGCCGCAGGGCGCGGTGCACGCCGACCTGTTCCGTGACAACGCCATGTTCGATGGCCTGCCAGGCCGCGAGCGGCTCTCCGGCGTGTTCGATTTCTATTTCGCCGGCGTCGACAGCTTGGGCTACGACCTGGCCGTGGTGCTGAACGACTGGTGCATCGATCTCGAGACTGGTGCCCTGGTGACCGAGCGCGCCCAGGCCCTGCTCAGCGCATACCAGGCTGAACGCAAGTGCACCGGCGACGAACTGCGCCTGCTGCCGGGCCTGCGCCGCGCTGCGGCACTGCGCTTCTGGCTCTCTCGCCTGGCCGACTGGCACGCACCGCGCGATGCCAGCCTGCTCACCCCCAAAGACCCGGCCCACTTCGAGCGCGTGCTGCGCCAGTGCATCGCCCAACCCTGGCACCCTGATGCCTGACACCACCCCATGGGCCTGAAACTCCAACACGTTCCCGCCACCGCCGGCACCCGCTGGGTCCGCCAGGGCTTTGCCGAGTGCCTGCGCCAGCCCATGGGCTATGCCAGCCTGTTCGCGCTGTTCATGCTGGCCATCACCGTGGTGTCGGTGCTGCCATTCATCGGTGGGCCCTTGATGCTGATGGCGGTGCCGCTGCTGAGCCTGGCCTACGTGATGTCCGCCTCGGGCAGCCAGCAGGGCGTGGCCGTGAACGCTGCCGTCTACCTGGCGCCGTGGCGTGGCGCCGAGGTCAAGCAGCGCCGCGATCTGCTGGTGGTGTGCGGGCTGTACGCGGTGGCCACCTTGGTGGTGTTGGCGCTGTGCAACCTGATCGACGGCGGGCAGTTCGACGATCTGTTGGCCGCCATGGCCGGTGGGCAGGCCAAGTCGGAGGAAATACAGGCCCTGATGGATGCCCCGGGCGTGCGCGCTGGCGCCTTCGCCCGCGTGCTGTTCACCGCGCTGTTGAGCGTGCCCTTCTGGCATGCACCGGCCCTGGTGGTGTGGGGCAGGCAGGGTCCGGCACAAGCCTTGTTCTCCAGCACCCTGGCCGTCTGGCGTGCCAAGGGGGCCTTCTTGCTCTACGGCCTCGGCTGGTTTGTGGCGATGGGTGGCGCAGGCATGCTCGCTGCCTTCCTGATGGCCATGCTGGGCCTGGGTGCGCTGAGCTTCCTGCTGCTGATGCCGCTGGCCCTGTTCTTCACCACGGCCTTCTACGCCTCGCTGTACTACTGCTTTGCCGACAGCTTTGTCCAGGACGATGCGGTCGTCATTCCCGCGTAGAGCCTGCTCTCGCGAGCGCGTCGCCAGCCCCAGTCATCTTTGCCCTCATGCCCGCGAAAGCGGGCATCCATGTGCAGCTTGTGGATTCCCGCCTTCGCGGGAATGACAAGGAAGGCGCGGAAATGACGGGATCAGATCAATCCACCGCGGTGAGCTTGGCCACAGTCAGCGCCAACCACTTGGGGCCGTGGCGGCCGAAGTTCACCTGGGCTCGGGCATCGTCACCCGAGCCTTCGAGCGTCACGATCACGCCCTCGCCGAACTTGGTGTGGAACACGCCCTGCCCCACACGCCAGCCGTGGCCGGCGGCCTTGGCGGCGCTTTCCACCATGGCCTTGGGCATGGGGGCCGAAGGCGGTTGCCAGCCGCTGTTGCGGCCCGCCCCCACTACCGATCCCATGCCCGAGCCCCGCTGCCAGGCCTGCTGGTAGCTGCGCTCGAAGCCCGAGCCAAAGCCCTGGTTGCGCGGCGTAAGCCACTTCAGCGCGGTCTCGGGCAGTTCATCAAAGAACCGGCTCTTGACGTTGTAGCGCGTCTGGCCGTGCAGCATGCGGGTCTGGCTAAAGCTGAGATACAGGCGCTGGCGGGCGCGGGTGATGGCCACGTACATCAGGCGGCGCTCTTCTTCCAAGCCATCGGCGTCCGACAGCGAGTTCTCGTGCGGAAACAGGCCTTCTTCCAGGCCGGTGATGAACACCGCATCGAACTCCAGGCCTTTGGCCGAGTGCACGGTCATCAGCTGCACCGCGTCCTGTCCGGCCTGGGCCTGGTTGTCGCCCGCCTCCAGCGCCGCATGGGTGAGGAAGGCTGCCAGCGGGCTCATGATCTCGCCGGTTTCGGCGTCGGGCGTCAGGTCCACCTTGGCCACCGCGTTGGGCAAGCCGGCCGCGATCTCGCCGGGGCCATGCTCATCCACCGGCAGGGCCACGGCGTCCTTGCCAAAGCCCTCTTGCGTCACAAAGGCCTCGGCCGCATTGACCAGTTCTTCCAGGTTCTCGATGCGGTCGGCACCTTCCTTCTCGGTGCGGTAGAAGTCGATCAGGCCCGAGCGCTGCAGCATGTGCTCGATGATCTCGCGCAGCGTCAGGCCATGCGTCTCGTTGCGCATGGAATCGACCAGCGCGTTGAAGGCGATCAGGTTGGCCCCCCCTTTGCCGCCCACCGCCCCCACGCTTTGCCACAGGCTGCGGCCGGTCTGGCGTGCGGCGTCCTGCAATTGCTCCAGCGTGCGGGCACCGATGCCACGGGTGGGAAAGTTCACCACGCGCAGGTAGCTGGTGTCGTCGTTGCAGTTCTCGATCAGGCGCAGGTAGGCCAGCGCGTGCTTCACCTCGGCCCGCTCGAAAAAGCGCAGGCCGCCATACACGCGGTAGGGGATGCCGGCATTGAACAGCGCAGACTCGATGACCCGCGACTGCGCATTGCTGCGGTAGAGGTAGGCGATCTCCTTGCGAGCCATGCCGCCACGGTGCAGCTGTTGGGTTTCCTCCAGCAGCCACTGGGCCTCGTTGAAATCGCTGGCACTTTCCTGCACGCGCACCGGTTCGCCTGGGCCGGCCTCGGTGCTGAGCGTCTTGCCCAGGCGGCGGCTGTTGTGGGCGATCAGCTCGTTGGCGGCATCGAGGATGTTGCCGTAGCTGCGGTAGTTGCGCTCGAGCTTGATGACCTTCTTGACGCGGAACTCGCGCTCGAAATCGGCCATGTTGCCCACCTGGGCACCGCGAAAGGCGTAGATGCTCTGGTCGTCGTCACCCACCGCCAGCACCGAGCAATCGGGCCCGGCAAACATCTTCAGCCAGGCGTATTGAAGGCGGTTGGTGTCCTGGAACTCATCGACGAGGATGTGGCGAAAGCGCCGGCGGTAGTGCTCGCGCAGCAGCGCGTCGTCGCGCATCAGCTCGTAAGTGCGCAGCATCAGCTCGGCAAAGTCCACCACGCCTTCGCGCGCGCACTGGTCTTCGTAGGCCTGGTAGATCTCCACCAGCTTCTGGGTCTGGCCGTCGCGGATCTCCACGTCCTTGGGCCGCAGGCCGTCTTCCTTGCTGCCGGCGATGAACCAGTTGACCTGCTTGGGCACAAAGCGCTCTTCATCGAGGTTCATGCCCTTGATGACGCGCTTGACCGCGCTGAGCGTGTCGCCGCTGTCCAAAATTTGAAAACTCTGCGGCAGGCCGGCCTGCTTCCAGTGCGCCCGCAAGAAGCGGTTGCACAGGCCATGGAAGGTGCCTATCCACATGCCGCGCACGTTCACCGGCAGCATGGCCGAGAGGCGGGTTAGCATCTCCTTGGCTGCCTTGTTGGTGAAGGTGACGGCCAGCACGCCACCGGGCGAGACCTGGCCGGTCTGCAGCAACCAGGCGATGCGGGTGGTGAGCACCCGGGTTTTGCCAGAGCCCGCACCGGCCAGGATCAGCGCGGCCTCGGGTGGCAGCGTGACGGCTGCGAGTTGCTCGGGGTTCAGGCCACGCAGCAGCCCGCTGGCATCGGGCGGTGGGGGTGCGTCGTCTGAGTGATCTTGAAAGGGCATCGCTGGATTGTAGGGAGGCCGCTTGCGTTGACCGATTGAATCCGCCGCTCATCGCAGTCCGTCATTCCTGAGCACTCGTCGTCCATCCTGCGAAGGCGGGAATCCAGGTTTCGCGCTCACACATCGGTGCGCGCAGAGGTCGCCGGTTAACCGACTGACTCCATGCCTGCGAACTTGGTGAGTCGCAGGCTCCTCCTACCTGAGTCATTCGGCGACCCAACACCCTCTGCCAACCAGCGTCTTTGTCTTCAGCGCTGAAACAGCCACAGCAGTGACGAGATCAGGACGATGGGGCGTGTTGCGCAGCGAGGTAAGCAGGAATGGCGAGCCCGTGAGGGCCGAGGCAAGGGGGCGGGGGTGACGGCAATGTGGTCACCATGGCCGGCAGATTTGCGCCGCAAGCAGATCTCCCCAGGTGACTGCGCTTTGTCGCGTGGGAATGAATGCCTTTTCACAACGCCGGCTTGGCCTCGGCCGGCAATGCGGTGGGCTTGGCGGCATGATCCAGATCGGGCCGCATCCACGGGTCCACGTGGGTCATCAGGTTGAGCACGCGGTGGTGCCGCATCACCCGAAAGCGCGCAGCCACCGCGATGTCATGGCCCTGCTCCACGGTCAGCCTGGCGTCCACCTCGATGTGCGCGTCCACCACGATCATGTCGCCCATCTTGCGGGTGCGCACGTCGTGCACGCCGCTCACGCCGGGGGTGTCGGCCAGGGTCTGGCGGATGGCGGTCACTTCCACCTCGTCCACCGCCCGGTCCATCAGGTCGTGCAGCGCGTCCCAGCCGAAGCTCCAACCCATGCGCAGCACCATCAGGCCCACGATCAGCGCAGCGATGGGGTCGAGGATGGGGTAGCCGGCCAGGTTGCCGATGATGCCCACCCCCACCACCAGCGACGACGCTGCGTCAGACCGCGCATGCCAGGCATTGGCCACCAGCATGCTGGACTTGACCCGCTTGGCCACCGCCAACATGTAGCGGAACAGGCCCTCCTTGGCCAGCAGCGCCGCAGCCGCCACCCACAGCGCCATGCTGTGCACCTCAGGGATCGTGGCCGGGCTTTGCAGCTTGACGAAGGCCGACCACAGCATGCCCACCCCCACCGCCAGAAGCAGCGCGCCCAGGGCCAGAGAGGCGGCTGTCTCGAAGCGCTGGTGGCCATAGGGGTGGTCTTCGTCGGCGTCCTTCTGGCTCTGTCGGTTGGCCAGCAGCACCACGAAATCGGCCACCAGGTCGGACAGCGAGTGAATGCCGTCGGCCACCAGGCCCTGCGAGCGCGTGAGCACGCCGGCCACGATCTGGGCGACGGTGAGCACCAGGTTCACCGCCACACTCACCCAGGTACTGCGCGATGCGGCCTGGGCCCGCTTGTCGGCAGAAATGGGGTTGTGCTCGGTTTCGGCTTCGCGTTCGGTGAATTGCATGGTCAGGTGTTCGGTTCGGACAGGTGGCGCAGGCAGGCCAGGCACAGGCAGCCCTGGTAGCGCAAGCGCAAGTCCTGCTGCAGGGCTGCCGAAAGCTTCAAGCCAGTGCAGGCGCAGGGGCCGGCGTCCTGGGCGCCGCAGTGAAAGCCATCGCCACAGCGCGGGCAGGCGCTGCCGGGCTGTTCTGTGGGCTCGGCGGTGGGCGCGATGGCAGGGTTCATGGGTGGCAGTGTGGCACGGTCAGAATAGCCTATCACTATCAACAACATTCGATCAATCAATCCACAACATAGCCGAGCGGCCATAAGATTCGCTTCGCCCGCTCACCAAAGCGATGCCCCTGATTCATCAACCGATAGAGGAAACACCATGTCCCTGATCAACACCCCCGTCCAGCCTTTCAAGGCCCAGGCCTTCCACAACGGCAAGTTCATCGAAGTCACCGACGCCAGCCTGAAGGGCAAGTGGTCGGTGCTGATCTTCATGCCGGCAGCCTTCACGTTCAACTGCCCGACCGAGATCGAGGACGCCGCCGACAACTACGCCGCCTTCCAGGCCGCCGGCACCGAGGTCTACATCGTCACCACCGACACCCACTTCTCGCACAAGGTCTGGCACGAGACCTCGCCGGCCGTGGGCAAGGCCAAGTTCCCGCTGGTAGGCGACCCCACCCACGCGCTGACCAACGCCTTTGGCGTGCACATCCCCGAAGAAGGCCTGGCCCTGCGCGGCACCTTCGTGATCAACCCCGATGGCGTGATCAAGACCATGGAAGTGCATTCCAACGAAATCGCCCGCGACGTGTCGGAAACCCTGCGCAAGCTCAAGGCCGCCCAGTACACCGCCTCGCACCCTGGCCAGGTCTGCCCGGCCAAGTGGAAGGAAGGCGCCAAGACCCTGGCGCCGTCGATCGACCTCGTCGGCAAGATCTGACCTCTGATGCCGCAGGCATTGGCCAGCCCGCGAGGGCTGGCCACCCAGGCCCCACCCGGGCCTCGTTGAAAGCGCGCCGAGCAGGTTCCTGCCGGCTGTTTTCAACGAGGTCGGAACGACTTCGCCCCAAACAGCCCACGCAAGGACGCACACCATGCTCGACGCCAACACCACTGCCCAACTCCGCTCCTACCTGGAGCGCTTGCAGCAGCCCATCGAATTGGTGGCCTCGCTGGACGACAGCCCGGGCGCGCAGGACATCGGCGAGTTGCTGCAGGAGATCGCCCCGCTCTCGCCGCTGATCACGCTGCGCCTGGACGGCAGCGACGCGCGCCGCCCGGCCTTCCAGATCCGCCGCGTGGGCACCGACATGGGCGTGCGCTTTGCCGCCATCCCCATGGGCCACGAGTTCACCTCGCTGATCCTGGCCCTGCTGCAGGCCGGCGGCCACCCGCCCAAGGTGGATGCCGAGGTGATCGAGCAGATCAAGAACCTTGATGGCGACTTCGTCTTCGAGACCTGGATGAGCCTGACCTGCCACAACTGCCCGGACGTGGTGCAGGCCTTCAACCTGATGGCGGTGCTGAACCCGCGAATCAAGCACACCGCCATCGACGGTGGCCTGTTCCAGGCCGAGGTGGAAGAGCGCCAGATCATGGCCGTGCCCTATGTGACGCTAAACGGCCAGCCCTTTGGCTCGGGCCGCATGGAGATCAGCGAGATCCTGGCCAAGATCGACACCGGTGCCGCCCAGCGCGATGCCGCCAAGCTCAGCGCCAAGGCACCGTTCGACGTGCTGATCGTGGGCGGTGGCCCCGCTGGCGCCGCTGCGGCCGTGTACGCCGCACGCAAGGGCATACGCACCGGCATAGTGGCCGAGCGCTTTGGCGGCCAGACGCTGGACACGCTGGGCATCGAGAACTTCATCTCGGTGCAGGAAACCGAAGGCCCCAAGTTCGCTGCCGCGCTCGAAGCCCATGTGCGCGCCTACGACGTCGACATCATGAACGGCCAGCGCGTGGCCACGCTCAGCGCGGCAGCGCAACTCGGCGGCCTGGCCACCGTCACGCTGGACAACGGCGCCGAGCTGAAGGCCCGCACCGTGATCCTCAGCACCGGCGCACGCTGGCGCAATGTGAACGTGCCCGGCGAGGCCGAGTACCGAACCAAAGGCGTGGCCTATTGCCCGCACTGCGACGGCCCGTTGTTCAAGGGCAAGAAGGTGGCCGTGATCGGCGGCGGCAACTCGGGCGTGGAGGCCGCGATCGACCTGGCCGGCGTGGTGCAGCACGTCACACTGATCGAATTCCTCGACCAGCTCAAGGCCGACGCGGTGCTGGTGAACAAGCTCAAAAGCTTGCCCAACGTCAGCATCCACACCAATGCGCAAACCACAGCGATCACTGGCGACGGCCAGAAGGTGAACGGCCTGCGCTACAAGGACCGCGCCACCAGCGCCGAGCACCTGGTTGAACTGGCGGGGGTGTTCGTGCAGATCGGCCTTGTGCCCAACACCGATTTCCTCAAGAACGGGGCGGTGGAGCTGAGCAAGTTTGGCGAGATCATCGTCGACGCCAAGTGCCACACCAATGTGCCCGGCGTGTTCGCGGCCGGCGATGTCACCACCGTGCCTTACAAGCAGATCATCATCGCCGCCGGCGAGGGTTCCAAGGCCGCGCTGAGCGCTTTCGACCACCTCATACGCACGCCGGCAGTCTGATCCACGCTCTGCATTTGGATACGCCTGTCACCGTATCCACTCGCGGCCCGGGCTTGAACCTGGCGCATTGAGGCGCATCTGAAAGAGGGGCCGGCATCGCCGGCCTTTTTCTTTCCATCGCCGCTCGCGCGCTGCGCGGCTGCACCACCGGGAGCTCCGCCCATGCCCCAAGCCCCTTGGGACCTGACGGCCTTGCTGAGCATGGCCGATGCCCGCGCACCGCGCCCCGAACGCCATCTGTGGCTGGTGCGCCTGCTGCAATGGCTGCGCCATGGCGAGGCCGGCAGCAACGCTACCGACACCCCGCTGCCCGTGCTGCGCCTCAAGCACCTGCTCAACGTGCTGGAGCGCAACCCCGGGCCGCGCGAGCAGGTGGTGGCGCTGCTGGCGCGCTTCTGGCGCGAAACCGATCTGGCCACCTTGTTTGCCGACCACGGCTTCACCTCGCGGCGTGACCTGTGGGGCGAGGTGGCGGCACGCGTGCGCATGCGCTGCCTGCCCGTCTCGCCCGACACCGACGACCTGGCCGAGTTGTTCCAGCTGCTGTTCACCGGCGAGCACGACGAGCAATGGCTGCGCACCATCGACAGCGACACCTTGACGCGGCTCTCGACCCTGCTGGCCGAAGCGCGCAGCGGCGACTGGAGCGAACCCCTGTTGCAGGCCATGACCTGGCTGGTGAGCGCGGTGCGGGCCGAAGGCTTCACGCCCCTGCTGCGCCAGCGCATGAGCCCCGAGCTGCTGGCCGAGCAACCCTTCACGCAACTGGCGCGCAGCGGCGAGGCGCTGGCTGACAGCTTGCGCAGCAACGACACCACCGCCGCACTGCAACAAGCCGCCTACTTGCGTGCCGTGCTGCAGTGCTGCCGCACGGCAGCCGACAGCGTGAGCGCGCACCTGGACGAGCACGGCATCTCGGTACACATCGTGTTCGCGCTGGAGCAGTTGCAGGGCCGCATCACACGTCTGGAGGCCTTGCTCGATGTGCTGCTCTCGCCCACCCCCGAGCACGAACTGCGGTCCCTGCTGGCCGACCTGGTGGCGCTGGGCCGCCAGCGCCGCAGCCTGCGCGCCCTGCTGGCCCAGCACTACTCGATGCTGGCCCGCAAGGTGGCCGAGCGGCACGCCGACGCGGGCGAGGCCTACATCACCCGCAACAGCGCCGAATACCGCCAGATGCTGCGGCGCGCGGCCGGCGGCGGCGGCGTGGTGGGGCTCACCACCTTCGCCAAGTTCGGCATCCTCTCGCTGGGGCTGGCGCCGTTCTGGGGCGGCCTGGGCACCGGGCTGGCCTATGCCGCGAGCTTTCTGCTGATCCAGTGGGCGCACTGGACCCTGGCCACCAAGCAGCCCGCCATGACCGCCCCCGCCATGGCCGAGCGGCTCAAAGACCTGCGCCGCAGCGGCAGTGCCGAGGCCTTCGCTGATGAGGTGCTGCACCTGGTGCGCTCGCAGATCGCCGGCATCTTTGGCAACCTCGCGGTGGTGGTGCCGGTGGTGCTGGCGCTGCAAGGCCTGGCCTGGTGGATGTGGGGCAAGCCGCTGGTGAACGCGCACGACGCGCAGCACGTGCTGGACTCGCTCACCCTGCTGGGCCCCACGGCCTTGTTCGCGGCCTTCACCGGCGTGCTGCTGTTCGCCAGCAGCCTGATCGCCGGTTGGGCCGAGAACTGGTTCGTCTACCACCGGTTGGAGAGTGCTCTCACACACCACCTGGGCCTGATGCAGCGTGTGGGCGTGGCCCGCGCCGCGCACTGGGCGCACTGGTGGCGCCACAACATCTCGGGCGTGGCCGCCAATGTGTCGCTGGGCCTGATGCTGGGCCTGCTCCCCCCGGTGCTGGCCTTCATGGGACTGCCGCTGGAGGCGCGCCACGTCACGCTGTCCACCGGCCAGCTCGCGGCGGCCGTGGGCACGCTGGGCTGGGGCGTGCTGCTCACCAGTGCGTTCTGGTGGTGCGTGGCTGGCATTGCGGTGACGGGCGCATTGAACCTGGGCGTGAGCTTCTGGCTGGCGCTCAAGCTGGCCCTGCGCTCGCGCGGCATCGCCTCCACCGACCAGCGCAGCCTGCGCCTGGCGGTGTGGCGGCGATTCAAGGCGCAACCGCTGGCCTCATTGGTTCCACGTTGATGTTCGCCACGAGAGGCCTGCATGGAAAGAATGACACTTGGAAGAGGTTGGTTGCCAGTTTCGGCGCATAGCAGCCCGCCATGGTGACCACATTGCCGTCATTCCCGCACCCTCGCCTTGTCATTCCCGCGAAGGCGGGAATCCAGGTTTCTCGACCTGTCGTGCGGCCCTGGCTGGCCGCCTGGCGCTGGCACAGCGGAAGCCAAAGACATGGATTCCCGCCCCCCGCCTTCGCGGGGGCAGGCTCCGCGGGAATGACGGAGTCACCGTTGCGGCCGGCAACAATGCGCCGAGAGCAGGCCGCCAAGTGCCGCCAACGTTCTGACTGCGCAAGCGCAGCGCCGAATCAGGCCTGCGGCTCAGCCACCCGCCTGGCCAGATGGGCCAGCGCCTCTTCCACCTGATCCACCAACACCAGGCACAGGTCGCCCGGTTGCAGGCGGTTCAGTGCGGCATCGATGGCGATGAACTCGCCACGGATCTCGTCCACGAAGCGGGTGCGTGGCGCATCCGCCAGGCCCTGGCGCAGCAAGGCCAGCACCTCGCCGTCCTCGCGGCCGCGCTGGCAGGCGTCCTGGAACAGGATCACGTCGTCGAAGGCCTGGCCGAGGATCTGCGTCTGCTCGCGGATGTCCTCGTCGCGACGGTCACCGGCACCGCTGATCACCACGGAGCGGCGCTTGGCCGGCATGGCTTCCACGGCCTGCACCAGGGCGCGCATGGCGTCGGGGTTGTGGCCGTAGTCGGCGATCAGGGTGGCGCCCTTGTAGTCCATCACGTTGAAGCGGCCGGGTGCATTGCCGGTGTCGTTCAGGAAGCTGGCCATGCCGGAGCGGATGGCGTCCCAGTGCAGGCCAGCGCCCCAGGCTGCGGCAATGCTGGCCATCGCGTTTTCCACCTGAAAGCCAATGCTGCCGCCACGCGTGATGGGGATGTCGAGCAGGCTCACGCTCTCGCGCCAGTTGCCCTCGCTGGCCACGATGTGGCCGTCGTCCACGAACACACAGCGCTGGCCCTGGGCCCGGTGCGTGGCAAGCACCGGGTGGTGCCGGTCGGCCGCGAAATAGATGATGCCACCCGGACACACCGGCGCCATGCTGACCACGTTGGGGTCGGTGGCGTTGAGCACGGCATAGCCGCTGGGCGCCACGTTCTGCACGATCACGCGCTTCAACACCGCCAGGTCTTCCACCGTGGTGATGAAGTTCAGACCCAGGTGGTCGCCCGCACCCATGTTGGTCACCACGGCCACCTGGCAGCGGTCGAAGCCCAGGCCTTCGCGCAGCACGCCACCGCGCGCGGTCTCGAACACGGCTGCGTCAACGTCGGGGTTCATCAGCACATTGCGCGCGCTCTTGGGGCCAGAGCAATCGCCCGAATCGGTCTGGCGGCCGTTCACGTGCACGCCGTCGGTGTTGGTCATGCCGGTGCGCAGGCCGCTGGCCGCGAACAGGTGCGCGATCATGCGCGTGGTCGTCGTCTTGCCATTGGTGCCGGTGACGGCCACCACCGGGATGCGGCCGTCTTCACCCGCCGGGTAGAGGTGGTTGATGATGGCTTCACCTACCGCGCGGCCCTTGCCGAACGAGGGGCTGAGGTGCATGCGCAGGCCGGGTGCGGCGTTCACTTCCACCATGCCGCCACTCTGCTCTTCGAGCGGACGGATGACGTTCTCGCACACCGCGTCCACACCGCAGATGTCCAGCCCGATCATCTGCGCCGCCGCCACGGCGCGCGCCGCCACCTCGGGGTGCACGTCGTCGGTCACGTCGGTGGCGGTGCCACCGGTGGAGAGATTGGCGTTGTTGCGCAGGATGACGCGCTGGCCCTTGGGCGGGATGCTCTCGGGCGTCAGGCCCTGCATCTCCAGGCGCTGCACGGCTATGTCGTCGAACTTGATCTTGGTGAGCGAGGTGGCATGGCCGTCACCACGGCGCGGGTCGGCGTTGACCTGCTCCACCAGTTGGCGCACGGTGAGTTGGCCGTCGCCGTTCACATGCGGCGGGTCGCGGCGGGCGGCCGCGATCAGTCGGTTGCCCACCACCAGCAGGCGGAAATCGCTGCCGGGCAGGAATTTCTCCACCATCACGGTGCCGATTTCTTCGGCCGCCTTGTAGGCCGCCTCCAGGCCTTCGCGGGTGGTGATGTTCACCGTCACGCCCTTGCCCTGGTTGCCGTCTTGCGGTTTGAGCACCACGGGCAGGCCGATCTCCTCGGCCACGTCCCAGGCCTCGTCCACGCTGGCCACCGGACGGCCGCGCGGCACCGGCACGCCAGCGGCGCTGAGCAGGGTCTTGCACAGGTCCTTGTCTTGCGCGATCGACTCGGAGACAGCGCTGGTCGAATCGACCTCGGCGGCCCAGATGCGGCGCTGCTTGGAACCCCAGCCGAACTGCACCAGCGAGCCGCTGGTCAGGCGTCGGAAAGGGATGCCACGCGCCACGGCGGCGTTGACGATGGCGCCGGTAGACGGGCCCAGGCGGATGTCTTCATCGAGCTCGCGCAGCTCGGCCACGGTGGCGGCGGCGTCGAACTGGCCATCGGGCGCCAGCGCAGCCTCGACCAGGCGCACCGCCGCCTTCAGGGCCTTGCGGCCCACATCTTCTTCCGAGTACTCCACCACCACCTGGTAGGTGCCGGCCTCTACGGTCTGCGTGGTGCGGCTGAAGGTCACCGGACAGCCGGCCTGGGTCTGCAGGGCCAGCGTGGCGGCTTCCAGCACATGGGCCAGCGAGACCTGGTCTTGGGCCTTGCGGAAGGCGCCCAGACCGGGGAACAGCGAACGCAGACGGGTTTCGAAACCCGGCAATGTGGTGAGGGCGCGCTCGGCCTCGGTGCAGGCCAAGATGGCCTCCATGGCGGTGTGGCGCGACCAGAGGTTGGGGCCACGAAGGGCGCGGATGCGGGAAATGTCCATGGTGCTGCTTTTTCCGACGTCCAAACGTGGGTGGGTTTTGTAGTTCGCGTTGAGCTCAGGCCAGCGGCTTGATCTCGAAAGTCTCGATGCCGGCGGCAATCAGTTCGTGCGTGATGCCGAAGGCCCACGCCGTGGCCACAGCCGCCAGCAGGGCTTCGAGCCACTCGGCATCGCCGGCATGGCCGCGCCGGGCCATCAGGCCCACCAGGTCCATGCCCACCTGCTCGCCGCTGGGCGCCATCAGCACCGGGTGGCCGTGGCGCAGCGTGACGGCGCGGCCGCCAGTGGCCACATGGGCGGCCAGCGCCGGGTTGGCAGGGTCGGCGGCGTAGAGCACCACCTCGCCATCGCACAGCTCGGCCATCTCGACGATGCGTGAATCGGCCGCGTTCAGAACGGCCACGCCATCGCTCAGCACCACGTCCACCTGGGTGCGCAACACCTTGAACATCTGTGCGGGTTCGTGCACGTCGTGGCGGGCCAGGTCGGCCCAGCCGTCAAGGTCGGTCACCAGGCCCACGTGGCAGCGGTCGTAGGGCAAGCCGTCATCGAGGATGAGCGACGGGCCGTTCTCGAACACGGCGGCCTGGGCCTCGCGGTTCATCAGCAGGCGGTGGCTGGCGTCCCAGAACTGCTTGCCGGCGCGCTCGGTGCGGCGGCTGCCCAAGAACAGGCCGTCGCGGCAGGCCAGCGCGGTGGGCTTGCCGCTGAGGTGGATCAGCCAGGCCACGGCGCGGGCGATCAGCGCTGTGTGTCGAGTGCCGGCTACGCCCACAATGGGGATGCGACCTGGGCGCGGGCCCGCTTCGCTCTCGGGGAACAGGTGCTCGACGATGGCCTGGCCCACCGGGCGCGGCTGGCCCACCGCGGGCTTGAGGTGCATCAGCAGGCCGGGGCCGGCGTTCACCTCCACCACGGCACCACCCTGCTCCTGCAAGGGCCGCGAAATGTCCTCGCAGACCAGGTCGATGCCGGCGATGTCCAGGCCCACGCTGCGCGCGGCCAGGCTCACCTGGTAGGCCACCTCGGGGTGCACGTCGTCGGTGCAGTCAATCGACACATTGCCGTTGCGCTGCACCAGCACGCGCTGGCCCACGGTCGGCACCGATTGCGGTGTCAGGCCCTGGCGCTGCAGGTCGAGGATCACGGCGCCGTCGCTGTCGGCGTTCAGGCGGTTGAGCGGGTGGGCCTCGGTGGTGCCACGGCGCGGATCGGTGTTGATCTGGCTGTCCACCAGCTGCACCACCGTGCCCTTGCCATCACCCACCACCCAGGCGCTCTCGCCACGTGCGGCAGCCACCACCTTGCCGCCCACCACCAGCATGCGGTGCTCGTTGCCGCGGATGTAGCGCTCCACCAGCACTTCGCTGCCATGGCGGTTGGCCAGATCGAAGGCGGCGCGCACATCGGCCTCTTGCGTCAGGTCGAGCGTCACGCCACGGCCGTGGTTGCCGTCGCTGGGCTTCACCACCACCGGCGCGTCAAAGTCTTGCGCGGCTGCCCAGGCCTCGTCGGCGCTGGCCACCACCACGCCCTCGGGCACCGGCACGCCACAGGCCTGCAACAGGGTCTTGGTCAGGTCCTTGTCGCTGGCGATGTTCTCGGCAATGGCGCAGGTGAGGTCGGTCTCGGCCGTCCAGATGCGGCGTTGGCGGGCACCGTAGCCCAGTTGCACCAGGTTGCCGTCGTTCAAACGGATGTGCGGGATGCGTCGGTCGGTGGCGGCCGAGACGATGCAGGCTGTGGACGGCCCCAGATAGCAGTCGTCGATGGCCTCGCGCACCGCGTTCACGGCGGCATCCACATCAAAGGCATCGTTGTTGATGGCGGCCATCAGCAGGGCATGGCCCTGGGCCAGGGCCACGCGGCCCACCTGTTCGTTGCGGGCTCTGAACACCATGCGATAGACACCGCGCTGCGACACCGAGCGTGTCTGCCCGAAGCCCGTGGGCATGCCCGCCAGATTCAGCAGCTCGATCACACAGTGCTCCAGGATGTGGCCGGCCCAGGTGCCTTCTTGCAGGCGCTGCATGAAACCACCCTTCTCGCCCACGCCGCAGTGGTGTTCGGCCACGGCCGGCAGCAGGGCCACCAGGCGTTCGATGAAGCCGGGCATCTGGTTGGAAGGGCAGTCTTCGAGTTCGCCCAGCCCCAGCCAGACTTCCATGACCGGGCGGTAGGTCCAGATGTTGGGGCCGCGCAGGTAGGTGATGCGTTGGAGCTGGATGTCGTTTTTCCGGACGGTCATGGGCGGGGGTATGGGCTGGGAGGATGTCACGCGGGTGCGACGTGGGTGCAATTTTGCGCTCGGAATCAGTGGCCCGGCAGCCCCATCGGCCAGCTTGTGACAGGGGCAAACACGGGTTTGACGGAAAATCGCGCCTTCAAGTGCCCAGCACCCACCCCACACGCAATGCAAAACGACACGACGGAACAGGCCACTGCACCACTGAACCTGGGGGAAAACGTGCTGGCCAGCCTGGTGGTTGACCTTGACGAGCAGCTGAACTACGCCCAGGGACAACTCTTGCTCACCAACCGCCGCTTGCTGTGGCGGCAGGCCGGTGCCGAATACTGGCAAAGCTTTGCGCTGGCCGATGTGCAGGCCATGCGCCACTTCGACCACGCCGGTGTGGGCACGCTGGAATTGCTGGGCACCGAAAGGCGCCTGGCCCGCTGGCGCTTCACCCTGGCCGCGAACGTGCAGGCCCTGCGCCTGGCCAAGCGCTTCGAGCAGCAGATGGAAACCCGCCGCACCGGCGTGGCGGTGGAAGACGACGGCACGCGCTGCCCCTCGTGCCGCAACCCGCTGCCCGATGACAGCGACGAGTGCGAGGTCTGCACCCGCGAGCTGAACACCCCCCCCAGCACCTGGGTGCTGCTGCGCTTGTGGCGCTTTGCCAAACCCTACCAGGGCAAGCTGGCACTGGGCTTTGCGCTGATGCTGGCCAGCACCGCCGCCACGCTGGTGCCGCCCTACCTCACCATTCCGCTGATGGACGACGTGCTGATCCCGTTCCAGAACGGTCAGGCCATCGACCCGGCGCACGTGGCCTGGCTGCTCTCGGGCCTGCTGGGCTCGGCCCTGCTGGCCTGGGGCCTGGGCTGGTGGCGCACCTGGCTGCTGGCCATCGTCTCGGAGCGCATCGCGGCCGATCTGCGCACCACCGCCTTCGAGCACTTGCTGGGCCTGTCGCTCGACTACTTTGGCGCCAAGCGCACCGGCGACCTGATGGCCCGCATCGGCAGCGAGACCGACCGCATCTCGGTCTTTCTCTCGCTGCACGCGCTGGACTTCGCCACCGACGTGATCATGCTGGGCATGATCACCACCATCCTGTTCTCGGCCAACCCCATGCTGGCCCTGGTCACCCTGGTGCCGCTGCCCTTCATCGCCTGGATGATCCACCTCGTGCGCGACAAGCTGCGCACCGGCTTCGAGAAGATCGACCGGGTCTGGGGCGAGGTCACCAACGTGCTGTCCGACACCATCCCCGGCATCCGCGTGGTCAAGGCCTTTGCGCAAGAGCAGCGCGAGGCCAGGCGCTTTCGCGAGGCCAACCAGGACAACCTCGCGGTCAACGACAGGCTGAACAAGACCTGGAGTTTGTTCACCCCCACCGTCTCGCTGCTCACCGACATCGGCCTGCTGGTGGTGTGGGGCTTTGGCATCTGGCAGATCAGCAAAGGCAGCATCACCGTCGGTGTGCTCACGGCCTTCCTGGCCTATATGGGCCGCTTCTATGGCCGGCTCGATTCGATGAGCCGCATCGTCTCGGTCACGCAAAAGGCCGCCGCCGGCGCCAAGCGCATCTTCGACATCCTCGACCAGGTCTCCAACGTGCCCGAGCCCGCCGACCCTGTGAAGATCGTGCCCGGCAGCCTCTCGGGCGGGCTGACGCTGGAGAACATTGCCTTCCGCTACGGCAACCGCTCGGTCATCCACGGCCTGAACCTGGAAATCAGGCCCGGCGAGATGATCGGCCTGGTGGGCCACAGCGGCTCGGGCAAGAGCACGCTGGTGAACCTGATCTGCCGCTTCTACGACGTGACCGACGGCTCCATCAAGGCCGATGGCATCGACCTGCGCCGCATGGCGGTCGCCGATTTCCGCAGCCACATCGGCCTGGTGCTGCAAGAGCCCTTCTTGTTCTTCGGCACCATCGCCGAGAACATCGCCTACGGCCGCCCCGGCGCCACCCGCGAGCAGATCGTGGCCGCCGCCCGCGCCGCGCACGCGCACGACTTCATCCTGCGCCTGCCGCAGGGCTACGACTCGCTGGTGGGCGAGCGCGGCCAGGGCCTCTCGGGTGGCGAGCGCCAGCGCATCAGCATCGCCCGAGCGCTGCTGATCGACCCCAAGATCCTGATCATGGACGAGGCCACCTCGGCGGTGGACACCGAGACCGAGAAAGAAATCCAGAAGGCGCTGGACAACCTGGTGCAGGGCCGCACCACCATCGCCATTGCCCACCGCCTGTCCACGCTGCGCAAGGCCGACCGTCTGGTGGTGATGGACCGCGGCGAGGTGGTGGAAGTGGGCCCGCACGACGCGCTGATGGCCCAGCAAGGCGCCTACTGGCGGCTCTACGAAGCCCAGGCCCGCAAGGCCGAAGCCGAGGACGATGGCAACTCCGATCGCGACAACGTGTTGCTCGCCAGCCAACTGCCCCAGCCCTCGGCGCACACCGCCGGCGGCGTCTGAAACCAGGCCACAGCATGAGCAACACATCCACCGCCAACGGCTTTCGCCTGGCCCGCAACCCGCTGGGCCGGCTCGACTACACCGCCGCTGACGGCACGCTGCACGAGGGTGTGGTGCCGGTGCGTGCCTTTCCCATCGCCGCGCCCAGCGCAGGCATTTCCATCGTCAGCACCGAAGGCAAGGAGCTGGCCTGGATCGACCAGCTCGATCAACTGCCCCCTCACGAGCGCGCCCTGGTGAACGACGAACTGGCCAGCCGCGAGTTCGTGCCCGTCATCCACAAGCTGCTGCACGTCTCCACCTACTCCACGCCCAGCACCTGGGATCTGGAAACCGACCGCGGCCCCACCCAGCTGGTGCTCAAGGGCGAGGAAGACATCCGCCGCTTGCCCGGCAACCGTGCCAGCCTGCTGATCACCAGCGGCCACGGCGTGGTGTTCTTGGTGCGCGACCTGCTGACCATGGACAAGCACTCGAAGAAGCTGCTGGAACGCTTTCTATGAGCCCGGACGACACCACCCTGCCCGTGCACGAAGCCCGCCTGTGGCGCGACAACGGCTGGACCGCCCAGGTGATGAAGAACGAGGACGACGACGGCTGGGCCGTGGCCATGTACAAGCAAGGCCACGACGAGCCCGCCCTGGTGGGCCCCTGGACCATGGGCCGCGACAAGAAGAACCCCAAGCCGCTGGACACCAACGCCTTCAACACCCTGGTGAAAACCGCCAGCGAAGTGATACGCCGCCACGAGCAGCATGTGCAGGCCACGCTGAACAAGGAGATCACCGTGACGGTGGGCGAGCAGCGCATCACCGTGAAGCTGGCCATCACGCCCGACGAAGACAACCCCAGCGCGCAGCTCAGCGCCTTCGATGAACACGGCGACGAACTGGCCAGCGTGGCGGCACCGCCCAACTTCAAGCTCGATCGACGCAACGCCGAGGCCTGGGTGGCAGGGGGCTATCAGCGCCCGCGCTGACCCGGTCCAGTGTCGTCCCCCTGTGGTCAGGAAGTTGCCTCGCCAAAGCGCGCGAGGACGGTATCCACGAAAGCTGCCGACCCCGCCAAGGTCAGCGTGGTGACGCCCTCGGTGTTCTCGCCGAGGGCGAAGCTGAGGTGGTGCATGGGGCTTGCCGGCGGGGTTGAACGGGTGCGTACTCGGTGTGACGCCGGGCGCTACACCACCCATCGCTGCCGATGGCTTGGTTTACCCGCAGTGAGGCTGCGGCAGATCGTCAGCAAAATGAGCAGCGCAGGTTGCGTCAAGTGAACGTCCTCCTGTTCATGGGCGCATGCGCCAAACCCCTGGCGTCAGGTGCTGATGGCCACAACTCGTTAGCCCCCAGATGTACAAGTTGTCTCATCTTGTCGATGGTGAATGGAGAGAGCACTCGCACCCTCCCGTCTTCTCCGTGGGCTCGCAAGGTGACCAAGTACAAAGAGTCATAGCGGGTTCTCCCAGCGGAGACACAGCCGCCTTCGAACGCCTCGTCCGAGTTCTTGAGCCTCCATATTTCTTGCTGTATGTACTTCACACTCCCCGTGGGGAGGCAGAGCCAGGCCGGTACCAGAGCCCAGAACTTTCCGTCGCAAGATTTCAAACCTTCATGGAACAGTTCGGGGTATTCCTGTCTTCTGATTCGCGATATGACATTTGGGCCTATTCGCCCTCAGAACGTGCCACTGTCGTTTGGGATCGGCACAACCAATTGTTCGCGTACGGCCCTCGCGAGAGATTCGTATCCGAGTTGGTGTCGATGGGCTTTTCGCCTGGGGTGCCCAGCATCGACTTTCCCCATCAACACCACTACCGTCATGAGTACGACCAAGCAGCCTCGGAACTCTTGAGGTTCTTCGAGTGGTCTCGCTCACCCCTCCGACAGGAAGACGAACAGTGAGCTTGTGGACGCACACCACTTTGTCGGTTCACCTCGAAAGTTAGGCGCCGCGACCAAGGCCCCCTCATGAACATTGATCTATCCAGAATGCAAGCAGCCCAAGCAGGTCTGCTTGCAAACCTGTGGCAGTACTACCAGTTCGACTCCTCAGAGAGAGAGCAACTGGACGTCGACAGCGCAGGACGATTTGAAACACCAGATGAAGTTTTCTCCAAGGTTCTGCGTTCGGAGGACGGAAGCAGCGCCTATCTCGTGCAATGCGATGGCGCGATTGCAGGCTTCTTGATCCTTCTCTCCGCAGAGATAGAAGGCAAGCCAATCACCGAGTTCGCAGACCTCTTCGTTTTGCCGAGATATCGCAGACGAGGCGTGGCCACTGCGGTTGTCGAGCAAGTCATTCTTCGCTCGGCGCAACCTTGGCTCGTTGCAGTCTTCCGGGACGACTTGAAGGCCCAAGCATTCTGGCGGGGCGCATTCGAACGTCTTCCATTCTCATCCTGCAGGGAAGTCGTGCCCCCTGAGCTTCCAGAGTTTCATGAGTTCGTGGTCAATGAGGGCAGTGCCTAGCCCCTTACTTCAAACGCTGGACGTCACATGCAATCTATCAGCGATCGGATTCTCCGCAGGACGTCAACCTGTCGTCGATCACGATGGTGGTTCGGATCACGTGCATCTCGAAGAAATTGGCACCTATCCCGTCGTCGGCGCCCTGCCGGTAACCCTGCCAGGCGATGCAAGCTATCGCGCCCTGGTGCCGGAGCGCGCAAGCGGCTGCGCGGGCCTGGCCGTCTCGGCGCGTGCGGTTCGGCCTGCCTCGCGCAGCATGAACAGGTAGAGGCTTTCCAGCTTCTCGCGCGCCCAAGGCGTCTTGCGCAAGAACTTGAGGCTGGACGCCACGCTGGGCTCGCTCATGAAGCAGCGCACCGGATGCCGCTCGGCCAGGCCCTGCCAGCCATAGGCCGCCACCAGCGCGTTCACCATGGCCTCCAGCGTCACGCCGTGCAGCGGGTTGCGAGGTTGGGCGGGCGCAGGTGCGGGAGCGGGGGCATCGGTCATGGGCCGATTCTCGCAGCGGCATGCCCCTACCGACTCGCATCGTCGACAATCAAGCCATGGCCAAAACCCCACCCCGCATGACCCCCGAGCAAATCAAGCAAGTGATCGCGCTCGCCTGGGACGACCGCCCGCCCTTCACCGCCGTGCTGATGGCCCATGGCCTGGGCCCGGGGCAGGTGGTGCAGTTGCTCAAGCGCGAGCTCACGCCCAATGCCTTCAAGCTCTGGTCGGCCCGCACCCGTGGCGGCCCGGCCCCGCGCTCGCCCAACCGCCCTGTGCGCTGAGCGCCGCGCGCCTGGGGCGCTGCAAAGCGATTCGAAGCGGGCGATCCTGATGCTTTCCTGATGTGCTCAGCCCTAGGCTCGCCCCCATGAAGCCCGACAACGCCGCGCCGCAAGACCTGCCTGAAGCCCTGAGGCAGGCCTGGCCCGGCATGCTGGTGTGGGTGTTGGGCTGGGGCTTGTTGCAAGGTTTGGACGGCCGCATGGATTTGTCCAACCTCGCCATGCTGCTGGTGCTCAGCTCGGCCATCGCCACGCTGTGGCTGCCGGTGCTGGCCTCGCTGGCCCTCAGCACCGTGGCCGTGCTGGCCTTCAACTGGCACTTTGTGCCACCACGCGGCACCTTCCACGTGGACCTGGGCCAGCACGCCATCTTGCTCGGGGCCATGCTACTGCTGAACTGGATCGTCGCCGCATTGCTGGCCGCGCGCCAGCAGCAGGCCAGCCGGGCCCGCCGCCTGGCCAGCCAGGCCGAGCAGTTGCGGCTGTGGGGTGACCGCTTGCGTGACGCGGCCGACCCCCTGGCCCACGCTGGCGCCCTGCACGAAGCCCTGGCCGCCCTGGCCGGCGGCGCGGTGGCCACGCTGATGCTGCGTGACGGCCCCCAGGACACATCAGACCAACACCTGCTCACGCTGGGCGAGCCCGACGCCGAGCAACTGGCCGGCCTGTGGCACTGCCTGCGCCAAGCCCAGGCCATGGGCCCGGGCACCGGCCGGCACCAGGAATTGCCCGAGTGGTATGTGCCCATGCGCGGCCGTGGCATCTGCCTGGGCGCTGCCGTGCTGCACGGCCAGATCGTGCAACGTGGCGATGCCGAAGTGCGCGCCCATGCCCAAGCCCTGTGCGACCAGATGGGCCTGGCCCTGCAGCGCCTGCACTCAGTGCGGGAAGAGGCCCGTGCCCGCGAGCAGGCCCAGACGCAGGGCGTGCGCAACGCCCTGCTGGCCGCCATCTCGCACGACTACCGCACGCCGCTGGCCACCATCATGGGGGCCGCATCGTCACTGGCCTCGCAAGCCGACAAGCTCAGCGCCGAGCAACGCGCCCGCCTAGCCCACAGCATCGTGGAAGAAACCGAGCAGCTCAGCCGCCTGACCGACAACACCCTGCAGCTCGCGCGCCTGGACGCCCCCGGCGTGGCCCTGCGCTGCGACTGGGAATCGGCCGAAGAAATTGTGGGCGCCGTGCTGCGCCGCGTGCGCCGCCGCGACCCCGCCCGCCGTGTGCGCGCCCGGCTGGAACCCGAGCTGCCGCTGCTGTGGTGCGACGGCCTGCTGCTGAGCCAGATGCTGGACAACCTGGTGGACAACGCGCTCAAGTACAGCCCCGACGAAGCGCCGGTGGAAATCCTCGCACGCCGCGTTGGCGCCCAAGTGCTGCTGGCCGTGCGCGACCGTGGCCCCGGCGTGGCACCGGCCTGGCGCGAGCGGGTCTTTGACGTCTTTCACCGGGGTGCCGGCAGCATGGCCACCGCCACCCCCCCCACCCCCACCGAGGCGCCCGTGGCCGCCATCGATGCCCCTTCGCGGCGCGGCGCCGGTGTGGGCCTGGCCGTGTGCCGCGCCATTGCCCGCGCCCACGGTGGCGAGCTGCGCCTGCGCCCGCGCGGCCATGGCGGCAGCAGCTTTGAATGCTCGCTGCCGCTGCGCCCTGCCCCCCCTCCGCCGCCCCAAGCCGAACCCACCGATGCGCCAACTCGGCCCAGCGCTGTTCCGGATGCCCCATGACCCTGCGCGTGCTGCTGGTGGAAGACGACCGCGAGCTGCGCCGCACGCTGCAAGGCGCGCTGACGGTGGAAGGCTACCAGGTGCTCACCGCCGCCAGCCTCTCGGAAGGCATGGCCCTGCTGCAGCACGCGCACCGCGATGCCCTCTCGCCCAGCGCGCCAGCCGTGGATCTGGTGATCCTCGACTTGGGCCTGCCCGATGGCGACGGCGAAACCCTGCTGGCCAGCCTGCGCCAACGCCACGCCCTGCCGGTGCTGGTGATCTCGGCCCGCCAGGCCGATGGCCTGAAGATCCATTTGCTGGATGCCGGTGCCGACGACTACCTGGTCAAGCCCTTCAGCGTGGGCGAGTTGCTGGCCCGCATGCGCGTGGCCCTGCGCCACCGTGGCACTACCGTGCGCGCAGCGGTAACCCAGTACGCCCAAGGCGGCCTGCAGGTGGACCTGACGGCCCAGCGCGTGCTGCGCGACGGCCAGGCCGTGCACCTCACGCCCACCGAGTTCGGCCTGCTGGCCCGGTTGGTGCGCAGTGCCGGCCAGGTGGTGACGCACCGCCAGTTGCTGGCCGATGTGTGGGGGCCTGAGTTCATCACCCACACCCACTACCTGAGGCTGTACATGGGCCAGTTGCGGGCCAAGTTGGAGGCCGAGCCATCCGAGCCGCGGCTGCTGCTCACCGAGCCCGGCGTGGGCTACCGGCTGGTGGAGGCCGACGGCTGACGCGACGGTGAGTTGCGGTCGAAAGCACAAGGTTTCGTTGCGCTCGGCAGCCGCTCCTGCGGCGCATTGCAGACCCCCGCGCGGTGAGTCGGCTGCAGCAGCGCAGCGGCGGCGCCTCCGGGCTACGGACTCCTCGCGGACCACAGCCAGTGCACCTGCACGGCCAGGTCTCTCGGAGCGGCCCGTGCCCTCGCACTGACCAGCGAACCGCGAATGTGCCCTCTGCCCGAAGGCACCAGCACTGCACTGCAACCACCGTCGGTGGCGGTCCGCCTGGTGGAGTGCCACTGACGTGTCCCGGCAGAGGGTGTCGGGTGACCGACTGACGCAAGTAAAGGAGGAATGGGCGCGCCCTGGCAAGGGTGCGGCACAGGGGGACATGGAGTCAGTCGGTCACCCGGCAACCTCTGCACGCCAAAACACTGAAGGTGCCCTCGACGAACCCTTGCCCGCCGCCCTGGTGCGCAAGCTGGTGAAATGCAGCCTGGCGCAAATGCAGGCGCGCGCCACCCAGAAACGAAACAAGGCATCTTCATGAAACTCATCGGCATGTTGGATTCGCCCTATGTGCGGCGCGTGGCCATCTCGTTGCAACTGCTGGGGCTGCGCTTCGAGCACCAGTCGCTGTCAGTGTTCCGCGGCTTTGACGAATTCCGCCAGACCAACCCGGTGGTGAAGGCGCCCACGCTGGTGTGCGACGAGGGCACGGTGCTGATGGATTCCACACTGATCCTCGACTACGCCCAGGCCCTGGCGCGGCCGCGCAGCCTGGTGCCCGAGTACGTGCCGGCGCTGCGGCACGAGCTGCGCCTCATCGGCCTGGCGCTGGCCGCCTGCGAGAAGGCCGTGCAGAACGTCTACGAACGCGGCCTGCGGCCGGCCGAAAAGCAGCACCAACCCTGGGTGGACCGGGTCACCGGCCAGTTGTTGGCGGCCTTTGGCGCACTCGAAGCCGAGTTGGCACGCCAGCCCCTGGCCGCCACGAGCGGCGCCATCACACAGGCCGGCGTCAGCACGGCAGTGGCCTGGGAATTCACCCAGCAGACGCTGCCAGGCGTGGTGCCCGAGGTGGCGCACCCGGCGCTGGTGGCGTTCTGCGCCCAGGCCGAGGCCTTGCCCGAGTTCGCCGCCGCGCCGCACGGCGACAGCACCTACCGCCACGCCGGCTGAAGCGGCAGAAGCGGCTGAATCAACCGGCGGAACTGTGAAGCCCGCCCTTATGCTTTCCTGATTCCGGCCAGGCCACCATGCGGCTCATCGCCACCGCATTGCTGCCAACATGACCGCACCCTCCCCCACCCGCCAGAGCTTGTCTGCCCTCACCCTGGCCGCCATCGGCGTGGTGTATGGCGACATCGGCACCAGCCCGCTCTACACCGTCAAGGAGATCTTCTCGCCGGCAACCGGCGTGGCGCTCAACGCCGCCAACCTGATCGGTGCCATGTCGTGCATATTCTGGGCGCTGATGCTGGTGGTGACACTGAAATACGTGCTGCTGATCTTGCGCGCCGACAACCGTGGCGAAGGTGGTGGCCTGGCCTTGACTGCACTGGCTGCGCAAGCCGTTTCCAACCGGCCGCGCCTGCGCGGCGCGCTGCTGCTGCTGGGCGTGTTTGGCGCCACGCTGTTCTATGGCGACAGCATCATCACGCCAGCCATCTCGGTGATCGGCGCCATGGAGGGCCTGGAGATCGCCACGCCGGCCCTCAAACCCTTTGTGGTGCCCATCTCGGTGGCCATCCTGGTGGGCCTGTTCCTGGTGCAGCGGTTTGGCACTGCCGTGGTTGGCCGGGTGTTCGGGCCGGTCATCGTGCTGTGGTTCGCGGTGCTGGCGGTGAGCGGCGCCCTGCACATCGCCCAGCACCCGGCCATCCTGGCCGCGCTCAACCCGCTGCGGGCGTTTGAGTTTCTGGCCGCGCGCGGCCCGGGCCTGCTGCTGGTCATCGGTGCCATCGTGCTGGCCATCACCGGCACCGAGGCGCTCTATGCCGACATGGGTCACTTCGGCAAGCTGCCCATCCAGATGGCCTGGACCGGCCTCGTGTTGCCCGCGCTGACGCTGAACTACCTGGGCCAGGGCGCGCTGCTGATGGCCGAGCCTGAAGCCATCGCCAACCCCTTCTTCCACCTGTTCCCCAGCGCGCTGATCTGGCCCGCGCTGGCCCTGGCCACCATGGCCGCCATCATCGCTTCGCAGGCCGTGATCTCGGGGGCCTATTCCATGACCCGCCAGGCCATACAGCTGGGCTTTCTGCCGCGCATGACCATCCGCCACACCTCGTCGCAAGAGTCTGGCCAGATCTACATGCCTGCCGTGAACTGGCTGCTGCTGGCTGGTGTGCTGGTGGCCGTGCTGGCCTTTGGCAGCTCGGCCGCGCTGGCGGGGGCCTATGGCATTGCTGTGACCCTGACCATGATGATCACCACCGTGCTCACCTTCTTCGTGGTGCGCGACGGCTGGCGCCTGCCCACCGCCTTGGCCGGCTCGGCCACCGCGTTCTTCCTGACCCTGGACGCCCTGCTGGTGGCCGGCTGCGCGATGAAGTTCTTCGACGGCGGATGGTTCCCGCTGGCCATGGGCCTGGCCTTGTTTGCGGTGATGAGCACTTGGCGGCGCGGCCGCACGCTGATGCTGCAAAGCATCCAGGGCGAAGGCCTGAGCCTGCAGCCCTTCATCGCCCAACTGAACCCCGCCGAGATGTCGCGCGCCGCGCGCGTGGCCGTTTACGCCGTGGCCGACCCCAGCACCGTTCCCCAGGCGCTGCTGCACAACCTCAAGCACAACCAGGTGCTGCACGAACGCAACGTGGTGCTCACCGTGCACTTCCGAGAAGTGCCCTGGGTACCCGATGCCGAGCGGGCGCAGGTGGAAGCACTGGGCCACGATTTCTGGCGCGTGCAGCTCGATTTCGGCTTCATGGAAACACCCGACGTGCCCAAGGCCCTCAAGCGCTGCGAAGCCCTGGGCCTGAGCATTCCCACCTTCGAGACCAGCTACTTCCTGAGCCGCGAAACCGTGGTGCCCACCCCTGGCGGCGGCATGGCCCACTGGCGCGAGAAGCTGTTCGCCAGCATGAGCCACAACGCCGGCAATGTGGCAGCGTTCTTCAGGCTGCCGGACAACTGCGTGGTGGAACTGGGGACGCGGGTGCAGATCTGACAGCCTGCGCAGGCCAGGACGAGACTGAGCCGTTTCGCCGTCCCCGACGGCCGCAAGGCAAGGCAGTGTCAGCGAGCCTGCCAGACCCTCACATGGTCCACTTCCATGGTCACCGGGAAGATGCTGTCGTCCACCGGCCCGCCCAGATCACCGCCGATGGCGATGTTGAGCAGAAGGTATTGCGGGTTGTCGAAGGGCCAGGCGTCGTAGCCGGTCTTGGGGTTGGCGTAGGTGTGGTTCAGCTGGCCGTCCATGCCGAACTTCACGGCCTCGGCCGTCCACAGCATCTGGTAGGTGTGGAAGGCGGTGCAGGCATCGGGCACCTGAAAGTCTGAGCCGCTGCCATTGCCGCCAAAGCCCGCGCTGCGGTGCACGGTGCTGAACACGCGGCTGGGGTTGCTGCCCACCTGCTCCATGATGTCAAGCTCGCCATCCGCCGGCCACTGGCCCTTGCTGCCCAGCATCCAGATGGCCGGCCAGGTGCCCTTGCCGCAGGGCAGCTTGGCGCGGATCTCGAAGTAGCCATAGGTCCAGTCGGCCTTGCCGCGCGTGAGCATGCGCGACGACGAATAGGCCTGGCCGCCCCAGTCGGCCGCGCTGCTGAGGCTTTCCTTGCGCGCGGTGATGCGCAGAGTACCGTCCTGCACCACCGCGTTCTCGGGCCGCTGGCGCGAGTAGTACTGCAGCTCGTGGTTGTACCAGCCGGTCTTGTTGGCCGAGGTGTCCTCGTCCCACTTGCTGGGGTCGGGCAGGCCGTTGGTGCTGAACTCGTCGGACCACACCAGCGCGTAGTTGGCGGGCATCACCAGCGTCGAGCCAGCCGTGGGCGTGGAGGCGGGCGTGGCCGGCGTCGCGCCACCAGGGTCGCTTGAGGTTCCGCAGCGGCCAGCAGGCTGGCCGTGGCCAGCAGGCCCGTGACGAGGGGCAGGCGCTTGGTGTTCTTCATGGTGATCTCAGTTCAGCAAACGGCCGTTGGCGTCAAAAGCCAGGGCCCAGTCGGTGTCGGGCTGCAGGCCCACGCGGTCGCCGGCCATGATGTGATTGGCGGCCGTGCCCACCTTGGCGTTCAGCAGCTCTTCCAGACCGTCCACGCGCAGGTGCAGGATGCTCACGTCGCCCAGGTGCTCGGCCAACACCACCTGCGCGGGTATCGCCTGGCCGGCCGGACCCAGTTGCAGGTGCTCGGCGCGCAGGCCGGCGCGTTGCACGCCGGCCGGGGCCTTGGCGGTGAGCGCCTCCCACAGCAGGCGGTGCGGTGCCGGTGCTGCAGCCTCAGGCCTGGCGATGAGGTTGATGCGCGGCGCGCCGATGAAGCCGGCCACGAACTCGTTGGCCGGCCGGTTGTACAAGTCCATCGGCGCACCCAGCTGCTCGACGATGCCTTTGTTGAACACCGCAATGCGGTCGCCCATGGTCATGGCCTCCACCTGGTCGTGGGTGACGTAGATCATCGTCGTGCCCAGCTCCTTGTGCAGGCGCGAAAGCTCGATGCGCATGTTCACGCGAAGTGCGGCGTCGAGGTTGCTGAGCGGCTCATCGAACAGGAAGACCTTGGGCTTGCGCACGATGGCCCGGCCAATCGCCACGCGCTGGCGCTGGCCGCCCGAGAGCTCCTTGGGCAAACGCTGCAGCAGTTCGGTGATGCGCAGCACCTCGGCGGCGCGGCCCACCTGCTCGTCGCGCTGGGCCTTCGCCACACCGGCCATCTTCAGCGCGAAGCCCATGTTCTCGGCCACGGTCATGTGCGGATAGAGCGCGTAGCTCTGGAACACCATGGCGGCGCCGCGGTCGGCCGGGCGCAGGTCATTGGCGCGCACGCCGTCGATCTGCAGTTCGCCGGCGGTGATGCTCTCCAACCCCGCGATCATGCGCAGCATGGTGGACTTGCCGCAGCCCGAGGGGCCGACGAAGACCATGAACTCGCCGTCTCTCACCTCCAGGTCAATGCCCTGGATGACGTGTGTGTTCTCGTAGCTCTTGCGGATGCCGCGCAGGCTCACTTGTCCCATGTCATGCCCCCTTTGCTGCGCGCCAGGCCTGCAAGAAGCCGCGGTACCAGTGCGCGCTGACTTTGAGCGTGCGGGCCTGCGTGGTGTAGTCCACATGCACGATGCCAAAGCGCTTGGCGTAGCCTGACGACCATTCGAAGTTGTCCATCAGGCTCCACACCATGTAGCCGGCCATGGGCACGCCTTGCCGCATGGCCTCGGCCACGGCGGCGATGTGTGTTTGCAGGTAGCGGGTGCGGTCGGCGTCGTGCACCTGGCCATCGGTGACAACGTCGGGAAACGCGCCACCGTTCTCGGTGATGTAGGTGGGCGGCAAAGGGTAGTCACGGTGCAGGCGAAGCAGCAGATCGGTCAGGCCCTGCGGATAGACCTCCCAGCCCATCTCGGTGAGCGGCAGGCCGCTGGTCTTCACATCGAACGGGCCCGAGGCCTGGGCGATGTGGCGCGAGTAGTTGTTGATGCCCAGGAAATCCATGCGCGTGGCGATGTGGGCCATGTCCCCGGCTTGCACCACCGGTGCATCGGCGCCCAGGTGGGCCAGCACATCGGCCGGGTACTCGCCACGGAACAGCGGGTCGAGGAACCAGCGCGACGAGCGACCATCGTCCAGGTGGGCCTGCGCGACGTCTTCGGGCTTGTCGCTGGCCGGGTAGGTGGGTGAGAGGTTGAGCACGATGCCCAGATCGGCCTTGGCGCCGTCGGCACGCAGGGCTTGCAATGCCAGGCCATGGCTCAGCAGCAGGTGGTGCACCACCTGCATGGCCGTGGCGCGGCTCTTGATGCCGGGCGCGAAACCGCCTTGCTCATGTCCCAACACCGCGATGACCCAGGGCTCGTTGTGGGTGGTGATGGCCGAGAGCCTGTCGCCCAGGCGGCGCTGGATGCCTTGCGCATAGTCGACAAAGCGGGCCACGGTGTCGCGCGCGGCCCAGCCGCCACGGTCTTGCAGGGCCTGCGGCAGGTCCCAGTGGTTGAGCGTGAGGTTGGCGCGCACACCACGTGCCAGCAGGCCGTCCACCAGGCGGTCGTAGAAGGCCAGGCCCTTCTCGTTCCAGGCGCCCGAGCCCAGCGGCTGCACGCGTGGCCACGAGACCGAGAAGCGGTAGGTGCACACGCCCAAAGAGGCGATGAGGTCGAGGTCGCTCTCCAGGCGGTGCACATGGTCGCAGGCGACGTCACCATTGCTGGCATCCGCGATTGCGCCTGGCTGGCGACAGAAACGGTCCCAGATGGACTCGCCCTTGCCGTCCTCAAAGGCGGCACCTTCGATCTGGAATGCGCTGGTGGCCACGCCCCAGGTGAAGTCGGGCGGAAAGTGTGCGGCCAGGTCGGGGCTAGCCAGGGCGTTGGGGTTCAAGCTCATGCGGATATTGCGGAAATGGTTTCGGTGCGCCGTGTTCACTTCACCGCACCGGCCGTGAGGCCTGCGATGAGTTGGCGCGAGAAGATGATGAACAGCACGAGCAGCGGCAGCGTGGCAATGGCCGAGCCGGCCATCAGCGCGCCCCACTCGGTGTTCTCGGGGTTCTGGATGCTGCGCAGGGCCAGCGGCAGGGTGAAGTTGTCGGCGCTGCGCATGACGATCAGCGGGCCGATGAAGTTGTTCCAGCTGCTGATGAAGGTGATCAGCCCCAGCGTGCCCAGCGCCGGCTTGAGCAGCGGCAGCACGATGCGCCAGTAGACGTCGAACTCGCCACAGCCGTCCATGCGGGCGGCCTCGATCAAGTCCTTGGGCACGGCCGTGGACGCGAACTGGCGCATCAGGAAGATGCCGAAGGCACTGGCCGCACCCGGGATGTAGAGCGCGCGGTGCTGGTCGATCCAGCCCAGCACGTTCATGATCATGAAGCTGGGGATCATGCTCATGAAGCTGGGCAGCAGCATGGTGGCCATCACGAAGCCGAACAGCGCGTTCTTGTACTTGAACTCGAACATCGCAAAGGCATAGCCGCCCATGGAGCAGAAGAACAGCGTGAGCGCGGTGGAGGCCAGCGCCACGTACAGGCTCCAGCCCACGTTCTTCCAGAACGGCAGGCGCGACATCAGTATCTGCACATTGCCCCAGAAGGCGTCACTGAAGAACACCGGCAGCGGCTGGCTGAAGATCTCGGTGCGGGTGTGCGTGGCGAACACGAACATGAAGTAGAACGGCGCCAGCATCACCAGCGCGCCCACGCCCACCAGCAGGTAGGCGCTCCACAGGGTGGCCTTGTCCCGGCTCATCAGGCGGCCCTCTTCTTCGGGGCGAAGGCCCGGTTGGTGAGCCAGGTGAGCAGGGCCACCACGGCAAACAGGATCCAGCTCATGGCGCTGGAGCCACCGAAATCGTTGAAGTCAAACGCCATGCGGTAGAGGTAGACGGCCGAGGTCATGGCCGCCTGGTCGGCGCCGCCCTTGCCATTGGTGAGGATGAAGGGCTCCTCGAAGATCTGCAGCCCGCCGATCACGCTGAGCATCACGCCGAAATAGATCATGGGTTTGAGCGAGGGCAGCGTGATGTGGAAAAACTGCTGCAGCCGGCCGGCGCCGTCCATGGTGGCGGCCTCGTACAAATCCTTGGGGATGGTCTGCAGCGCGGCCAGGTAGAGCACCACGTTGAAGCCCAGGTAACGCCAGAAGATGATCAGCCCCACCGCCGGCTTGAGCCACTCGGGGCGGTTGAGCCAATCGATCGGCGGCACGCCCACCAGGCCCAGCGCCGAATTGACCAGGCCGTAGTCGCGCGAGAACAGCGAGCTGAACATGATGGCAATGGCCACCGTGGAGGTGATGTAGGGCAGGAAGTAGGCCCCCACCATGCCATCGCGCAGCTTCTTGAAGCTGGTGTGGATGAAGACCGCCAGCGGGATGGCCACCAGGTGCTGCGGCACGCCGGTGGCCACGGCCAGCCACAGCGTGTTCTTCAGCGATTTCCAGAACCATTCGTCGCCGAACGCGAAGACGAAGTTGTCGAAGCCCACGAACTGCATGGCCGCGATGCCGCTGGTGGGCTCCCACGACTGGAAGGCCAGGTAGAGCGAAAACAGCAGCGGGAACACGCCGAACACGCCGAACAGCACGAAGAACGGGCTGATGAAGACGTAGGGCGCCCAGCGGGGTGAGAGGCGCAGGGCTTCGGGCCATTTCATGGTGTGGCGCCTCTCAACGGAAAGCCCGGCGGGCAATGAGCCGCTCGGCATCGCCCAGCGCCGTGGCGATGTCCTTGCCGCGGTCGAGCACATGGTCGAGCTCGGCTGTCATGACCTCGTCGGCGAAGGTGTGCTGCTTGTGCACCGGCATGGCCTTGATGCGCAGCGCGGCCTCGCGCCAGATCAGGCGCGCTTTCTGCCCACCCAGGAAGGGCAAGGGTCCTTCAAAGAACGGGTCGTCGTAGCACTCGACCAGCGCCGGAAACGAGTCCTGCGACTTGAAGGCGGCGAACTGGCGCTCGCGGTTCAGCGTCATGAGTTGGATGAAGTCCCAGGCCAGGGCCTTGTTCTCGGGGGCCGAGTGGCGCGGGATGCCATAGAAGGCACCACCATAGACGGCATAGGCGCCCTCTGGCAATTGCGAGGCGCGCCACAGGCCCTTGGTGGCGGGCGCCACCCAGTTGTTGAGTTGGCCCACCAGCCAGGCACCGCTCATTTCGGTGGCCAGGGTGCCGCGCTTGAAGCCTTCGGCCCAGTCGTTGGTCCACTCGGCCACGCGTGCATCGAGCCCGCTCTGCCGCAGCTTGCGCGCCACCTCGAAGGCGCGCACGAAGCGTGGCGAGGTCACCAGCACGCGCGATTCGGCGTCGAAGTACAGGCCCTCACCAGGCTTGGCACCGGCGCGCATGAGGATGTTCTTGGCCGATTGCACATTGCCGATCAGGAAGGCGCCGGTGTTGCGCTTGATCTTGATGCCGGCTTCGACATAGCTGTCCCACGAGCGGGTGAGGTCTTCAGGCGTGACCCCTGCCTTGGCCAGCACGTCGGTGCGGTACAGCAGCGTGCCGGGGCCGATGTCGGCCGGTGCTGCCACCACGGCGCCGCTGCGGGTCGTGGCCATGTCGTAGGCGAAGGGCGCGTAGCGCGCACGGTGGCGGGCGATGTCGTAGGGCGCGGCGGCCAGGTTGTCCAGCCCGGTGCCCTGGGCAAAGCGGCCCACGTAGCTTTGCTCGAGTGCCATCACGTCGGGCAGGTAGACCGCCGTCGACAGGGCCGTGGTCATGGCCGTGTGGTGGTCGGCATAGGGCCGGCTCAGCACCTTCAGTTCCACGTCGGGGTGCAGCTGGCGCCACTGCGGCATGGCGGCTTCGACGATCTTGTCGATCAGCGGAAAGGCGGCCACGGTGAGCACACGGGCGGGGGCGGCTCGCACGGCGGACGCTGCCAGCAGGCCCGCGGCCAGCACGGTGCGTCGCGTGGGGCGCCACGGGGGCGTGTGAATCATCAGCTCTCCGGAAGGGGCCGGGGAGCCGGCCTGGTTTGCGACAAGCGTGAAAGCGCTTTCACAAAAGCATAGGGGAGCCGGCAGGGGCTGTCAATCCGGGCGCGCCCAAGGGCGAGCGGGCCACCTGACAAGGTGACCCGGCGGGGAAAAAGGGCTTGGGCCCCTGGCCTGCGCACATGTCAGGCAGCGAGGCCCAAGCTCAACCCACTCAATTGAACTTGATCGGCCCCAGGTTCAGTCCGTTCGGGTAGGTGGCCCCTGCGGCACCGCCGCCGTCGAACGTCGTGTACTGGATGTTCGGTGGCAGCACTTGTACATGCACTTCGTTCACGCCACCGGCCAGCGCGGCCGCCGCTGAGGCATAGGCGCAGGCAGTTTGCAGGGTGAAGCCGCTGAGCGGCAGGTTGTAGGTCTGCACGCCGGCGGCCGCTACCGCCACATCGCCCTTCAGTTCGGCAGCGCAACCCGACACGGCCGGGCCCTTGAGGATGACCGTGAAGTGCGGGTGGGTGTTGACCAGTTCGTCGTTGCCCCAGACCGTGAGATTGAGGTTGCTGTAGCTGGAAACCGCTGCCGTGCCATTGCCTGGCGCCTTCACAAAGCCACCCAGGTAGCCGGCCTGGGTGGGGTTTTTCAGGCCCCAGCCGAAGTAGTAGCTGGGCGTGGCGGGTGCTGGCACATCCAGCAGCGAGGCCACGCCGCCCCAGGTGTAGACCTGGGTGGCCGCGCCGTCGATGTAGTTGCCAGCATCGCCGCCTTCGGCCGTCACCGCGGCCGCGCCGGCGCTGCGGAAGTCGCTGGCGTAGATCAACGGCGCTGGGGTGCTGCCGCCGCCGCCGCCGGTCGCTGCCCCCGCCACGAACGCAATGTCGTCAGCGTAGTAGGTGCGGTCGGCCGGCAGCGGGCCCGAGCCGCCGTTGCCCAAGCCGAAGTCCATGAAGATCGAGACCTTGTTGTAGGTCTGGGCCAGGTCCAGCGCAGCGGTGGGGCCGCCTGTCACCGGCGGGTTCTTGGCAGGGCTGGCGAAGTCGAAGGTCAGCGTCTCCCAGGCGCCAGACTTGGTGGTGACGGCATCGGTCTCGCAGGTGATGCCGCCGTTGCTTGCGTTCTCCACCTTCAGGCGCACCCGCACGCCAGCGGCCGGGCTGTAGACGCGCACGGTCATGGTCTTGGCGGTGGCCGAGAACGGAATGGCGGCGATGGAATCGTTGGCGCCTGTCGAGACGGTGGTGCCGGCCCATTGCTCGGAGCCCGGCGCCGGGTTGGCGTACTTGAAGACCTTGAGCACCTTGTTGGTGCCGCCCGCCGGATCGGTGACGATGGCCGCGCCGGCGCCATTGGTGCCGAAGTCGGTCAGCTTGGGCGCGGTGGCCTCGTCGAAGCTGATCAGTGTGGTGCCGGCGCCTGCACCGCCGCCCCCGGTGGCCGGCGCGGCGGTGTACTTGAGCTCGTCCACGTAGTAGGTGGTGTCGGCCGTCACCTGGGTACCGAAGTGCGGGAACACGCTCACACGGTCGTAGGTCTTGGCGGCGTTGTAGCTGCCGTTGGTGGGGGCGGCGAAATTGAAGGTCAGCGTCTCCCAGTCACCGGTGAGGGTGGTGGTGGCCTGGGCCTCCATCAACACGGCGCCATCAGCGGCGCTTTCGACCTTGAGCATGATGACTTCGCCCGGCTTGGGCGAGTACATGCGCAATGTCACCATCTTGCTGGTGGCAAAACCAAAGGCCGGCACGGTGGACGCGCCCGTGCCGCTGGGGTCGATGGTGGCACCGGCCCACACCTCGTTGCCCACCGCCTTGACCAGCTTGACGACCTTGTTGCCCGCGTCGCCAGGGTCGGCCACCACGCTGGCGGCGAGGCCACCAAACGCCACCATGGCCATGCCGTTGGCTTCAAAGCCGACGCACGGCGCGGCCGTGCAGGTGCCCGTGGCACCCGAGACCGGCGGCTTGGTGTTGTAGGCCTGGGTGGCGCTCGCGCTGGCCGTGTTGGCATTGCCTGTGGCGTCCTTGTAGGCCAGGGCAGGGATGGAAACTTCGATGCTGCCGGTGGCGTTCGGCGCCGGGGTCACCACCAAGGTGGCGGTGCTGGTGTCCTTGAGGAAGAACGTGCCCTTGGTGCCGCCGGTGACGACGATGTCGTCGGCCGTGAAGCTGGCGCCCACGCTTTCGTTGAAGGTGAAGGTGAAGGTCACGTCGCCAGTGGCCACGCCGCCGGCAGCGCTGCTGCTGATGCTCAACACCGGGGCCACGGTGTCGGCGCCCGATGCGGCGGGCACCACGGTGGCCGAGCCGGGCGGCAGTGCGTCACCACCACCGCAGGCGGTGAGCAGGGCGGCCATCGCCAGCGACAAGGCAGAGAGGCGGAGCGGTTGATGCAGAGCGGTCATGGTGGTTCGTCCTGTGAGAAGGGTGTGAGGTGTGGGTGCGTGCTTCATTGGCCCTGGCCCAGGGTGCCAGGGGGCACGAGCAGGGTGTGGCCGTCGCTGAAGCGCACCGTGAGCGGGGTCTTGCTGGCGTTGAATGCGAGGTAGGTCTTGCGGCCGTCGGCGCGCTTGAACACGCTGAACAACGGCGTGTTGGCGGTGGTTTCAAAATCGGGCAGGCCCATGGCTTGCAGGCTCAGCATCCAGTGCAAGCCGTGGGTGCGCGAATCACCCAGCTCAAAGCTGCCCCAGCGGTTCCACTTCGCCAGCGCCTTGGCGGGGTCGGCCAGGGCCTGGTACTTGGCAAAGATGTCTTGCCACACATCGGCCGGCGGTGGGTTCCTGGGCTTGGCGTTGCGGGCCTCGTAGATCGCCGTCTCGCCCGGCAGGGTGTCCAGGTTGCGCTGCACATAGGCCGGGCTGCGGCCCAGGTAGAGCGAGGCGCTGGTGATGGGCAGCAGGTTGATGCCCTTGATCTGGCGCGGCTCGTCGGTCCACCAGGTGTTGTGCTTGTAGGCACCCCCAAACACCTGGCTGACCTCGGCGTTCTTGTACTCGGGCGGGAAGACCAGGCGGTGCACGTCGAACCAGTAGTGGTCGATGGCGTCGGCCTCGGTGGCGTAAAGGAACACGCCCAGGTCGCGCAGCGCGGCATTGCCGGTCACCTCACCCCAGAGGATGAGCCCGGCCCAGGCGTTGATGGCCTCGGACGACGACTCCTGGTTGTTGCCCAAATCGCCCAGGTCGATGCCCGAGGCCCAGGAGTGGCCCTCGTACGCGTCGAAATTGCGCAGGAAGGGGAAGTCGACCCGGCCGCGCTCGGTGGTGGCAATGTCGGCCACCAGCAGGTCCACCATGCCACCCCATTGCTGCTGCGAAGCCCAGGCCGGGTCGCGCAGTGCGAGCTCAGCCATCACGCGGATCCAGTAGCCGTAGGTGAAGTGGTGGTCGTTGATCTGGCGTACGGTGAAGAAGGCGTTCTCGGGATAGCTGGCCACCGCGCCCAGCGACTTGTCGTAGGCGAAGTAGGTCTTGCGGCTCTCGCCCGAGAACCACTCCTCGACGCGCTTCTTCATCATCTCCAGCAGCTTGTCGCGGGACTTGAGGTCGCCTTGCTGCTCCACCACGTCGAGCAGCATCAGCGTGCGCTGCAGACCCTTGCCCTGCCAGTAGGCGTCGTCGCCCTCTTGCAGCATCATGCGGCGCGCTTCGCGCAGGTCTTTGTCGATCACTTCGGTCAACTCGCCCTGGCGGGGCGCGTCTTTCAGGCCGGGCCAATAGGGCACGAAGCCGTTGTAGGCGCGCTGGGTCTTGAACTGCGCTGCGGCCAGCAGGCGGATCGGGCCGCGCACGGTGTCATAGGTGCCACCCAGTTGCGGCTGCACCGAGGCGTTGTTGAACCACTGGTGCGGGTACAGACCCAGCAGCGGGCCGTTGTCGGGCCCTTCCATGGCGCGGGTGCTGACGGTGAAAGTGGATTCCACCTGGCTGCGCTCGGGCTGGTATTGCCAGCTCACGCGCGTGTCCTGGATGAAGGCATAGGCGTGGCGCGTGAAGAGCGCCAGGGTTTCGGCCTTGGCGTCAGGCAGCGCCGCGGCCGAGAGGTAGCCCTTGCCCGCAGGCAGACGGGCCGTCCATTCGCTGGGGCCAACCTGCTCCCAGGCCACTCCCGCGGGGCCGAACACCGCGTAGGTCTTGCCCTTGAGGTTCAGCGCCAGCACGCGCGAGTCGGCCACGCCGATGCGCGCACCTGCAAAGGGCAGGCGCACGCGGGCATCGCCACGCGAGATCGCAAAGCTCACATAGGGGCTGCCGTGGGCCGCGGTGGCGGTGAACTGGTCGGCACCCTGGGCCATGGCGATGTCGATCGCCCAGTCGCTCTGCTTGGCCAGGCGTGCGGGGCCGGGGGCGAAAGCGGCTGGCGACACCACCAGCGGGTCGGTGTGCGGGTAGTGGATCTCCACGTCGCGCCGCTCGGTGGGCCGCACCTCTTTGCCGGGCAGCGCCAACTCCAGGCCGGCCGGCGTGGCCTTGACGCTCAGTGGCTGCACGAAGATCACTTCGGGCTTGGCATTGAAGATCAGTGTCGAGTACCACTGGTTGGTGGGCGCTGCGCGCTGCAGCATCTCCGGCGTGCGCAAGGGCGCAGCAGGCATGGCGGGGTCACCACCTTTTGGGGCGAGGAAGTAGCTGCCCGCACCGGCCTTCACCGCTTGCGCGGGGGCTGCGGTGGCCACACCCAGACCGAGCATGAGCGCAACACCGATGGCATGAAGGGAAGTCATGGTCAATTCCTCGCAGGCCGGAAGGCCGGGACAGGCAGATCATATTGAAAGCGCTTTCAGTTTGCACCCTCAGGTTTACCCTCAATTTGCAAGCTGTTTGATCCATGCCCACACTGGGGAAAACACCGTCTCCAGTGTGTTGACCGGGGTTGGCCTGATCATCTACATTCTGAAAGCGCTTTCAGTTTTCACTGGCTTTTTGCGGCTCCGCACCACCCCTTCATCAGCTCGCCCGACGGGCGCCACACCATGCAAACCGACACCACCGCACACGCGTCACGGGCCCGGCAGGCGCCGGCCACCGCCCCCTCGTCTGGTCCTGCCCGGCTGCGCGCGCTGGCCATCGCCGTGGGCCTGGCCTTCAGCGGCGCCAGCCACGCGCTGGACTATGGCCCCTTCACCCTCACGGGCTTTGCCAAGGCCGAGGTGTTGCGCGTCACCCCCACCTGCCCCAACTGCCAGGTGGTGGCCGACGCCAACAAGCAGTTCGCCTGGGCCGACCAGGTCGCCTCGGGTGAGCACTACGGCGCCGGCACCACGCACGTGGTGCTGTTCGAGCCCTGGCTGGCTGCCAACTTCGACCTGGGTCGCGGCTTCAAGCTTTCGGGCCTGGCAAGCAAACGCTGGCGCGACGGCAAGGAAGACATCCCCGGCTTCTGGTACGACAAGAACATTGCCATCAGCCATGAAGATTGGGGCAGCCTGCGCGTGGGTGCCATGACCACCCGCGCCTGGGCCGTGGCCGACTACCCCTACGGCACCAACATCGGCGTGGCCGATGTGTGGGCCTCGTCGGGCGCCGGCTATGGCCTGATGACCAGCGCCGCCCGCTATACCTCGCGCATCATCGACGCCTTCGAGGGCGACCTGGTGCTCGAAGCCACCTACGACCAGGGCAACACCAATTTCAAGCAGCACAAGCCGCGCTTCTGGGAGTTCTATGCGCAATACCACCGGGGCGATCTGGTGGTCGATGCCTTCTACCAGGACGCCCACAACGGCAACCCGCAAGCCTGGAGCCACGGCCCCTTCACCGGCCTGACCCCGTTCGCCATCGATGACCCCAAGCTCGGCCCCTCGGGCCAGAGCATCGCCATGGTGATGGGCCGCTATTCGGTGAACTCACGCATCGAGGTGTCGGCGGGTCTGCGCCGCAACCGCTGGAGTGGCGCGCACGCGGTGATCACCACCGCCGGGCCACCGGCTGACCAATGGAACAACCCCTTCAATGTGGACTGGGGTGGCGCGCTGGATTTCCCGCAAGCTGACGGCACCACGCTGCGCGTGAGCAACCCCGGCTACGCTGCCGTGTCGATCGACGCCATGGCGGGCCTGCGCTACAAGACCGGCCCCTGGACCGCCCACACCGGAATGGCCTACTTGGGCCGCGCCAGCACCAAGAACCCCAGCGAGCGCGGCCAGAGCAATGACGCGCTGGTGAACACGGTGGGCCTGTCCTACACCATCACCGAGGGCCTGCAGGTCTATGGCATGGCCGGCATGGTGCATTACGGCCGCAAGGGGCTGGCACCGATGTCGATGCCCGGCAATTCGGCCTTCACGAATGTGGACTCACGCGTCTCCACGCAAGGCAACTGGTTCGGCGCCGGCGCGCTTTACGTGTTCTGACATGCACAAGTTCGAGGCACACACCATGAACAACATCCGATTCGGCAAGCTGGGCCTGCGCGCCCTGTTGGCCAGCCTCTGCCTGGCCGTGCTCGCCTCTTGTGGCGGCGGCGGCAGTACGCCCGATGCCCACAATGGCAGCGTTCGCCCGCTGAGCGCTGAGTTCACCAAGCGCAAGGCCGTGGCCTACTCGCCCTACCGCACGGCCGCCAATGAGGCGGGCCTGGCAGCCGAGCAGATCCCCGAGGCCAACATCAAGCAAGACCTGGACTTGCTGGTCACGGCAGGCTTTGGCTTGATCCGCGTGTTCGACAGCGACGACAAGGTCGGCAAGGGCACGCTGCAGGTCATCAGCAAGTACGGCCTCGACATGAAGGTGCAGCTGGGCGTTTATCTGCAAAGCGGCAACGACGGCTTCAACCAGGCTCAGTTGTCACGCGCCGCCGCCCTGGCCAATGCCTACAAAGACATCGTGCTCGCCGTCAGCGTTGGCAACGAGAACATGGTGAGCTGGTCGTTCAACAAGATCAGCCCAGCGCAGATGGCGGGCTACCTCCAGACGCTGCGCGGCCAGATCACCCAGCCCATCACCACCGACGACAACTATGCCTACTGGGCCGGCGCGGGCGACTCGCTGGTGACCGACCAGATCGACTTCGCCTCGCTGCACACCTACCCCGAGCTCGACAGCGTCTTTGCGCCCGGCCTGTGGGACTGGCAGCAGCGCAACATCCCCGCCGCCCAGCGTGCCGCCGCGATGATGGACGCCGCCATCGCCGAAGCCCGCCACCAGTACCAGCAGGCGCGCGACCACCTCGACCGCATGGGCCGCAGCGACCTGCCCATCACCATCGGTGAAACCGGCTGGAATGCGGTGAACCTGGGCACGCTCAAGTTCCGCGCCCACCCCGTGAACCAGAAGATGTATTTCGACCGCCTGGCCATCTGGGCGGCCGAGGGCCGCACCGGCGCTGGCCCCAAGGCGGTCATCTACTTCGAAGCCTTTGATGAGCCCTGGAAGCAGGGCGACGACAAATGGGGCCTGTTCAACGTGAAACGCCAGGCCCGCTACGTGGTGAAAGACCTCTACCCGACTTCGCAGTGGGTGCCCGCGGGCGACACCACCGAGCCGGCCACCGCTGCGCTCACCGATGCCGACGCCGTCTATTTCGACCCACCGGTGGTCAACGCCGCTGTCACGCAAGACCGCTATGTGGTCTTCGCGGACACGACCACCAGCTCGGAAGCGCGCGAAACCGGGCTCGTTTTCGACCCCTTCGTCAAGACCTTCTGGCAGGCGTCCACCGACTTCGCTCCGGGTGATGGACCCACGTCCTATGAGGTCGACCCGCGCCCTGAAACCTGGGGCTGGGGCATGCTGTACCAGTCGCGGGCCGGGGTGACGAGCAACCTCTCCAACTTCGCCAATGGCAATTTGCACCTGAGCGTCAAGACCACCTACGCCGGCAAGATCGAGATCGGCCTGATCAGCGACACGCAAGACCGCGTGGCTGCCGAGTCCTACCTGCAGATCGCCAGCGGCAGCCACGGCTACGTCAACGACGGCGCCTGGCATGAGGTGGTGATTCCGATCAAGGACTTCGTGGCCCAGAACCCCAAGCTCGACCTGAGCCTGATCACTGGCCGCTTCGTGCTGGCTGACCGCTACGCCTTCACGGGCAATGCAGCGGGCAGCACCACCAAGCTGCTGATCGACGCCATCTACTGGACCAAGTGAGCCTGCCGTGAGCGCAGCCCCCAAAGCAGGCCGAAAAGGCTGGCGGCTGGTCTGGCGTGACGAGTTCGAGGGCCATGCCGTGGACCCCACGAAGTGGGACTTCGACCTCGGCAATGGCTTCTACGACTACCGCCACCACGCCTGGGTGCCGGGCTGGGGCAACGAGGAGCTGCAGTACTACACCCACGAGCCCGAGAACGTCACCGTCGCCAACAGCCTGCTGACGATCCGCGCGGTCAAGGCGCCGCTGCATGGCTGCGGCTACACCTCGGCGCGACTCAAGACCAGGCAACGCGACGGCACGCCGCTGTTCAACAAGCTCTACGGGCGCTTCGAGTTCCGCGCCAAGGTGCCCTGGGGCAAGGGCCTGTGGCCAGCCCTGTGGATGCTGCCGCAGGACGACCGCTATGGCGGCTGGGCGGCCTCGGGCGAGATCGACGTGATGGAGATCGTGGGCGAGAAGCCGCACCAGGTGCTGAACAGCATCCACTTCGGCTCGGGTTTTCCGGCGCGCTCGCTGGTGACCCATGTGCATGACCTGCTCGGTGGCAGCACGGTGGCCGACTGGCATGTGTACGCGGTGGAGTGGGAGCCTGGCGAGATCCGCTACTACGTCGATGACGTGCACACCAACACGCAGTCGTTCTGGTGGAGTTGCAGCAAGACGAAAGACGGCCTGGGGCTGGAGGCCGAGCGCGCGGCCGACCTCAACCCCTGGCCGGCCCCCTTCGACCAGCCGTTCTACCTGGTGATGAACGTGGCGGTGGGCGGCAACTTCCCCGGTGCGCCGAACGAGGCCACGCACTTCCCCGCCGAGCTGGTGGTGGACTACGTGCGGGTGTACGACAAGGTGGGGGGCTACGGCGAAGCCAAGCCCCGCGGCAAGGGCCGCTTCCCCTGGCAGAAAAAGCGCTGACCCAAGCAAAGGGCGACCCATGACCCAAGACACACACAAGCTCTCGGTGACCGAGAAGCTGGGCTACGGCTTTGGCGATCTGGCCTCGAACATGTTCTGGCAGATGTTCTCGATCTTCATCGCCAAGTACTACACCGACGTCTTCCTGCTCAGCGCCGCCACCATGGGCACCATGCTGTTGGTCACCCGCATGGGCGACGCGGTGGTGGACCCGGTGATCGGCGCCATCGCCGACCGCACCCGCACTCGCTGGGGCTTCTTTCGCCCGTACCTGCTGTGGATGGCCATTCCCATGGCACTCACCGCCGTGGCCACCTTCACCGTGCCCGACCTGCAGGGCACGTCCAAGGTGGCGTACGCCTACGTGACGCTGTCGCTGATGATGGTGGCCTACTCGGCCATCAACATTCCCTACTCGGCCCTGCTGGGCGTGCTCACGCCCGACTCCAAGCAGCGCACCAGTGCCTCGGGCTACCGCTTCGTGATGGCGCTGTTGCCGGTGTTCGTGATCGTCAACACCGCCATGCCCATGGCCACCTACTTTGGCGGCAGCGACACCTCGCCGCGCGGCTGGCAGATGACCATGATCATCTATTCGGTGATCGCCGTGATCTTCTACTGGGCCTGCTTTGCGATGACGCGCGAGCGTGTGCACCCCGAAGCCACGCAAAAGACCACGCTGGCCAATGACGTGCGCGACCTGCTGGCCAACAAGCCCTGGGTGGTGCTGTGCGCGGTGGGCATTGCGGCGCTCACCTTCAACAACATCCGCGGCACCGTCACCATCTTCTACTTCGAGAACGTGGTGCCGAATGGCAAGGGTTGGTTCGGCCCGGTGATGACCACCGGCGCGGTGGCCTTCATCGTCGGCGTGATGCTCACGCCCATGCTGTCCAAGCGCTTTGGCAAGCGCAGGTTCTACATGGCCAGCATGTCGGTCACCGCAGCGCTCACCGCACTGTTCTACTTCGTGCCGCCCGACAACCTGGCCTTTGTCTGGAGCGCCAACACCCTCATCAACCTGTGCGCTGCCCCTACCGCGCCGCTGGTCTGGGCCATGTACGCCGACACCGCCGACTACGCCGAGTGGAGAAACGGCCGCCGCGCCACTGGCCTGGTTTTCTCGGCCGCATCGTTCGCGCAAAAGCTGGGTTGGGCCGTGGGCGGCGCCGGCGCCGGTTGGTTGCTGAGCTTCTACGGCTACCAGGCCAATGCCGCCCAGAGCGCGCAGACCATCGACGGCATCGTCAAGATGATGAGTCTGATCCCTGCCGTGGGCGCCGTGTGTGCCGTGGCCGCCCTGTGGTTCTATGAGCTGGACGAAGACGTGGTGGAGACCATGGGCCGCGAGCTGGCCCTGCGGCGCGGGGGCGAAGCTGCCACCGCCAACGAACCCACCGCAGTTGCGGCCCCCGCCGCCAACCCTGCCGCAGCCGCGCCCGCCACGGCGCCAAGCACCGCCTCTGCTCATGCCGCCACGCCTGTGGCTGAGACAGCGATCGCGGCCACCTTGACGGCCAACTCAGCCGCCGCGCCTGCGGCCGCCCGCGCTGCGCCGTCGGCACCGGCGCAGCCCGCATGGCCGAGCGCCCATGCAGGCGGCCAGCCCAACGCCCACGCGGCTGCCAAAGCCCCCGCCTATGCCGGCAGTGCCGTCATGCCGCAGCCTGCCATGCATCCGGCCGAGCAAGAGGCGCTGGCCCGGCAAATGCGCGCGCACTTGCAGGCCGGCGTGCACGGCCTGTGCTTCAGCCCCTACCTCGAGGGCCAGGCGCCCGGCACGCGGGTGAGCGCCGAGCAGATCCGCCAGCGGCTGGAAATCGTCCGCCCCCACACGCGCTGGGTGCGCAGCTTCTCGTGCACCGAAGGCCATGAGCAAACCCCGCGCATCGCGCATGAGCTGGGCCTCAAGACCCTGGTGGGCGCCTGGCTGGGCACCGACCCCGCCATCAATGAGCGCGAGATCGAGGGCCTGATCGCCGTGGCCCGCGCCGGCCATGCCGACCTGGTGGCCGTGGGCAACGAGGTGCTGCTTCGCGAAGACCTGGGCGAAGACGATTTGCTGGCGCAGATCGAACGTGTCAAGCAGGCCTTGCCCGGCGTGCAAGTGGGCTATGTGGACGCGTACTACCTGTTCGAGAAGCACCCGCGCATCACCGCCGCATGCGACGTGATCCTGACCAACTGCTACCCGTTCTGGGAAGGTTGCCCGCGCGAGCAGGCACTGGCCTACATGCAAAGCATGATGGCCCGCACCCAGGCCGTGGCCCAAGGCAAGCGCGTGATCATCAGCGAGACCGGCTGGCCCGACCAGGGCAGCGCCTTCCATGGTGCCCAGCCGTCCACCGAGGGGGCGATGCGCTACTTCATCGACACCCAGGCCTGGGCCGAACGCGACGGCGTGGAGGTCTTCTACTTCTCGGCCTTTGACGAGGCCTGGAAGGTGGGCGCCGAGGGCGACGTGGGCGCCTGCTGGGGCCTGTGGGACAAGCACGGCGCACCCAAATTCACCTGAGTTGATTCCGAGCCTGATGTTGAAACTCCCCACCGGCCGCGCCATTTGCTACTCGGGCTACCGCGAAGGACAAAGCCCCGACCAGCACCACTACCCCTCGCTGGACCAGATCCACGAAGACCTGCTGATGCTGCAGGGCCACTGGCCCCTGCTGCGCCTGTACGACTGCAGCACGCACGCGTTGCGGGTGCTGCAACTCATCCGAGCCGAGGGCCTGCGCTTTCAGGTGATGCTGGGCGCCTACCTGGGTGCCGAGGCCAGCAACCCCGGCTGCCCCTGGGGCGGCCTGTACAGCCCCGAGCAACTCGCGGCCAACACGGCCGAGAACGAGGCCGAGGTGGGCCGGCTGATCGCCCTGGCCAACGAGTACTCCGACATCGTCTTCTCGGTGGCCGTGGGCAACGAGGCCACGGTGGACTGGACCGACCACCTGGTGCCTGTGCCACGCATGACCCTGCATGTGCGCCGCGTCAAACGCAGCGTGGCCCAGCCGGTGACCTTCTGCGAAAGCTACGTGCCCTGGCTGCGCACGCTGCACGAGCTGGCGGCCGAGCTGGACTTCATCTCGCTGCACACCTACCCGGTGTGGGAGCACAAGCCGGTGCACGAGGCCCTGGCCCATTCTCAGGCCAACTACGCGCAGGTGCGCCGCTGTCACCCGGGCAAGCCCATCGTCATCACCGAAGCCGGCTGGGCCACGCACTCGAACGGGCGCGGCATCCCGCCGCCGCACACCTCGCAGGCCTGGCAGGCCATATACCTGCGCGACCTGCTGGGCTGGACCGACGCCGAGGGCATCCTGTGCTTCGTGTTCGAGGCCTTTGACGAACCCTGGAAGGGCTCGCCCGATCCGCTGGAGCCAGAGAAGCACTGGGGCCTCTACACCGTGGACCGTCAACCCAAACGTGTGCTGCAGGAAGGCCTCTGAGCCGGCGCTCGGCCTGCCTTTACACTCGGGGCCGCATTGCCCAGCGGTGCTCACCCCCGAATGAAGAAGACCCCCTCCCCCCCTCAGCGCAAGCTACTGCAAATGACCGATGACGGCCAGGTCACCATCGAGATGGTGGCCAAGGCGGCGGGCGTGTCGCTGAGCACGGTCTCACGCATCCTCAATGGCACGGCCGGCGTGCGCGACGCCAAGCGCGCCGCCGTGGACGCCGCCATTGCCGAGCTGGGCTTTGTGCCCAACCCCATGGCCCGCGGCCTGGCGGGCGGGCGCACTATGAGCGTGGGCGTGGTCACGCAGTCTATCGACAGCCCGTTCTACGGCGCCGCGCTGCGTGGCATTGAAGAAACGCTGGACCCGGCCGGCTACCACTCGGTTTTTGTCAGCGGCCACTGGCATGCCGCCACCGAGGCGCGCTGCATCAACATGCTGCGCGCGCGCCGGGTGGACGGCATCATCGTGCTCACCGGCCGCCTCTCTGACGCCGCGCTCAAGGCCTGTGCCCGCAAGCTGCCGGTGGTGGCCACCGGCCGCACGCTCGAAGCACCGGGCCTGTACACGCTGAACTTCAACAACTTCGAGGGTGCGCGCCTGGCCACCCAGCACCTGATCGATCTGGGCCACAAGCGCATCGCTTTCATTTCAGGCGAAGACGAACACCCCGACGCCACCGAGCGCCTGCGCGGCTACCGTGCCGCGCTGAAAGAAGCCGACCTGAAGTTCGACCCGGCGCTGGTGGTGCCCGGGGCGTACCACGAGGTCAGCGGCATGCTGGCGGTGGAGGCCTTGCTGGCCAGCCGCAAGCAGTTCACCGCGATCTTTGCCGCGAACGACCAGATGGCCGTGGGTGCGGCGCTGGGCTTGTACAAGCGCTCGCTGCGCATTCCTGATGACGTCTCGCTGGTGGGCTTCGACGACATGCCCACCTCGCAGTTCGCGCTGCCGCCGCTCACCACCGTGCACCAACCCAACTACGAGTTGGGCAAGCTGGCGGCCGAGGCCATGCTGCAACTGCTGGCCGGCCAGCCGCCCACGGTGAAGATGCCCGAGCCGCAACTGCTGCGGCGCGAGTCTTGCCGGCGTCTGCGGGCCTGAGCCCCTGAGCGCCATCCGGGCTCAGCAGCAGACTTCCACTTTCACCTCAACCTCCACAGCCGTCACGCTCTCGGGGCGGAAGCGCGCCTGCGGGCACGCCTCCCACACCCCGTCGCGCTGCACGCGCACCTGCGTGGTTGCACCGCGCCGGTAGCTGAAGGGCACGCCAGCACGGGTGAAACGCAGCGCGCCGCCTTCGGGCACCTCGCCAGAGTCCAGCAGCACCGGCTGCACATGCAGCCAGCCCTCGCGCATGCGCAGGCCCAGCTCACCCCAGCGGGTGAGGATCTCTTCCTTCACCTGCCCCGTCATGCCGGGCTGCTGCGCCCCACCCTCGCCCGGTGTGTGGCTGTACGGATCGGCCGGGAAGGCTCCGTAGGCGGCGGCCGTCTTGCGGTAGCCCAGGCCGTCGCGCACGCGGCGGTAGTACTGCGCCAGCGCGGCCAGCTCGGGGGCGCCTTGGTCGAGCGCGTCGAACACGCGCTCCTGCACCGCCAGCAGCAGCTTGGCCACCATGTGCCAATAGATGCAGCCCAGGCCTTCGTAGCCGAACATGGTGCCCGAGCGGCCGGTGAATTCGTGGTGTTTGAGCACGCGCTCGTAGGCCTCGGCCAGGGGCACGATGTCGCCGCCCAGGTCAGCGCCAGCGGCCTCGAGATCGCCCCGGTTCGACAGGCCGGGCGCAAATCGCACCGTGCCATCGCTTTGCTGCTGCAACAGGTCGTGGCGCCCAGCAGCCAGCAGGCGCTGCACGATGGGCAGGCCCAGCGCGGCCGGGTCGAGGCGGTTTCGCTCCAGAAAGCCGGTGAGCGCGCGGTCGGGGTAGAGCAGGAAGGATTGGCGGTCTGCGGTGTACAGCGGGCTGGCAAAAAGCGCCTGCAGCAAGGCCGCCGATTCGGCCAGCGTGAGCAGGCCGCATGACAGCAGGGCCACCTGCCCTTCCAGCATGGGGTAGAGCCGGGCCACCTCGGCACGGCCGGGTGCAAAGGCCACCAGGTTGTAGCTGTCGTACAGGCCGTCGTCGCGCTGGCAGCGGCGCAGCGTCGCGTCCACCAAGGGCAGCAGGCCGCGCGCCAGGCCGGTGAGCAGGCCTTCGGGCGCGCGCACCAGGGTGCGGGCGGCGGCGCCCTGGTAGCCCGCCGCACGCCACACGTCAAGCAGGGCGCCGGTGGTGTCGAGGAAGGCGCGCCGCGCCGCAGCGTCGTCCACCACGCTGAGCGGCGTGGCCTGCACATGGGCATTCAAATGCTGCAAGGCCACCAGCGTGGGGCGCGAAAGGGTAAAGCCACGCTCGGCGCCGGGCAGCGTCAGCAAGAACACCAGGAAGCGCCGCAGCTGGGCCAGGCTGACGACCGACAGGCCGTGGCCCACCAGGGCGTTGTTGGCGTCGTTCCATTCCGGGCGCTGGGTGTGCAGCCACAGGCCGCCGCCGGGCAGCAAGGAGCCGGCCTTGGCCAGCAGAATGGTGCCCAGCTTTTCGCCCAGGGTGGCCAGCACGGGTTCGCCGGACGCATCACACACCAGCAGGCCATCGGCGCCGAATTGGGCGCGGCGGGCCAGGGCGCGCTCGTGCGCGGCCTGGTCGAAATCGATGGTGTGCTTGGGGTGCTCGACCTGCTGGGCGTGCGGCTTGAGTCGGTAGGGGATGTCGGCAAAGCTGAACAGCGCCTCGTCCCACAGGCCGGGCAACAGGCCAGGCTCGTGGGCCTGCGCGGCCTCCATCAGCCTGAGCAGGTAGATGACTTGGTGGTCGCCCCAGTAGCCGATGTGGCTCCAGGGGTTGTCGGACTCGATCACCTCCCAGTCGATGCCCTCACGGCCCACGCGGTAGGGGTTGTAGCCGTCCGGCGACATGGCGCCCAGGAAGGCCGTGATCATCGAGCCCAGGTAGGCCGGCTCGCTGGTGGCCAGGGCTTCCCAGTTTTGAAAGATGTCGCGCCAGTTGCCCTGGTAGTTGACGACCTGCTTGCCCGCTGCGTCACGCACCTTGATCGCAAACTTGTTCCAGGGCCGGCTCGGGTCGCCATGCCGGCGGCTGAAGGTGAGCGGCAGGTACTCGAGCACCAGGCGCTCGGCCTGGGCACCACCGGCCTGTCGCGCGGCCAGCAAGGCGGCGCTGCGCTCGATGTGCTCGGGCCAGTGAGCGGCCGCCTCAGCCAGCGCTGCGCCCAGGCGATGGTGGCGCAGTTGGGCGAAGGCCAGCAAGTCGTTGCGCTCCAGTTGTGTGCCGTTGACGAACACACCGCCGCGCATGATGTTGAACAGCACGTTGGCCCGGTGGTGGGCCGCCGCCATCACATCGCCCGAGTGTTGAAAACCGTCGGCGCGCGCGAGCAATTGGTCCAGGCCCGCCGTGTTGTCGCGGCGGGCCTGCTCTATCTCGGCCACGGTGCCCGCGCCCACCGTCAATCGCCGCGCCAACTCAAATGCCTGCACCTGCGATTTCGGGCCGTCCACCACCTGGTGCCAGGTCAGTGCGTCGGCACCGAGCTGGGCCTCGAAGTTCACCAGGAAGGCGCCGCGCCGCCCGCGCGTCAAAGTTTCGGCCTCAACCTGGCCGCCCCGGCAGAACGCCCCCACCTGATGCGCCGACAGCAGCGTGCGTGTGCCCGCCGGTGCGCCCGCATGCCAGGCCACCAGGGCCTCGAACGACTCCTTGGGTTCGGCGCGATCCCAGATCTGCGCATACAGCGTGAACAGGCCCAGGCGGCCACCGGCGGCGGATTCGTTCCACTTGTAGGCGTCGGTCAGGCTGCTCATGGTGGCCGAGGTCTTCACGCCCACGTTGGGCGGCAGCAGGTTGAGCAGGCCGTCCAGCACCTTCACTGTGGGCGCTGCGCCAGGCTCGCCCAGCCACTGCAGACTGGCTGAGCGCACCAGGCCCAGGTTGGCCGCCGTGAACCACTCGTACTGGAAAGCCAGCTGATCCTGCGGGTGCAACTCGCGAAAGCGAATGCGCGTTCCGGAGAGGTTCTTCCACACCGAGCGCTGGGCCTGGCTCGCCTGGCTGTGCGGCGCAAAAGGGTCCCACAGCTCGGCACCGTGCGGGCCTTCGACCCAGACCCAGGTGCGCGGGCCGGTGTGCTCCCAGCGGTGGTGGATTTTGTCCACCGTTTCGTAGGGGAAGAAGGCGCCGTCTTCGTCCTGCCGGCCCGCCGTGAGGGAGCCCGCGCTGGAGATGAAGGCCCACAAGTCGCTGTCGCCGGCCAGGGTCATGAAAAACGGCGGCCGGCGGTCGTAGCCGTCGATGCGGTACCAGGTCTCATCGCCCTCCACCACAAAGCCCCCCACGGGGCCAGGCTGGGGATCGATGGGCAAGGTCGTGGAGAGCACGTTCAGTTCAGAGTGGTTCATGAATGAGGGGGGCGGGCACGCACTGCTGGTCACTGAAAACGCTTTCAATGAAAGCTGCCTGTGAGACATCTGCTGTGCTGGAGCTTTGCTAAGAAAATTCACGCAATCATAGAAGAACCATGAAAGCGCTTTCAGATTCTTCGGGAATCACCCGCACCACAACATCGGTGAAAACCCGGCGCGCCAGGGCCGCGCCTGCGGGCTCAGGTACGCGGGCAGCGTCCGGTGGATTCGCGCACCATCACGTTGGGCAGCGGCACCTCGGCCTGGGGCTTCTCGCCGCGCAGCATTTGCAGCATCACGCCAGCAGCCAACTGACCCATCTCATACGCGGGGTTTTGCACCGTGGTGAGCGGCGGCACCACAAAGCGGGCCACCGGCAAGTCGTCGAAACCGACCACGGACACATCCTGGGGCACGCGCAGACCGCGGCGATGCAGGGCCAGGCTGGCGCCAAGCGCCATCTGGTCGTTCGAGGCAAAGATGGCCGTGAAGCGGTGACGGCTGTCGAGCAGGCGGTTCACCGCCGTGAGGCCGCTTTCCTCGGTGAACAGGCCGGGCACCACCAACTCCGGGTTGAAGGCGATGCCTGCAGCCTGCAGCGCGGCACGGTAGCCGGCTTGGCGCTCCATGGCATCCGGGTGCACGGCATCGCCCGCGATGAAGGCAATGCGGCGGTGGCCCAGGTCGATCAAATGCTGGGTGGCCAGGCGCGCGGCCTCGGTGTTGTTGAAGTTCAATGCCACTAGGTTCTTGGCCTTGAGCGTGCGGCCCGTCACCACCAGGGGCATGCGCTTGGCGCAGGTGCGCAGCGCGTTGTCACTCATGCGCCCGGTGAGCACGATGATGCCGTCCACGCGGCGGGCCTGCAGCATCGCAATGCAGCGCGCTTCTTCGGCCGCGTTCCAGTGGCCGCTGACAAACAGCGGGCTGTAACCGGCACGGTCCAGCTCGTCTTCGATGCCGCGCAGCGAGCCCCCGTAGAACGGGCTGTCTATCGCCTGGGTGACCACGCCGATGCTCAGCGTGCGCCCGCCCGCCAGGCCACGCGCCATGGGGTTGGGCACAAAGCCCAGTTCGGCGATGGCGGCATCCACCGCCGCGCGCTTGTCGTCGGTGACCTTGGCCGTGCCATTGAGGATGCGCGAGACGGTGCTGGCCGACACGCCCGCCAGTTGGGCCACCCTGTCCAGCGTCACCACACCCGTGGCGCTGTCGGTGCGGCTGCTCTTGCGGGGCGGGGCTTTCTTGGGGCTGCTCATCGGGCGCTATCCCTAGCTTGGAGTGTTGTGTGTCCCCCGGTTGAGGTATCCACAGATGGGTGGCGATGCGGTGGAATGGCCGCACAGGCAAGCCAACCGCTGGGTCGGCATCTTGCCACCACCGCCGGGTCGCCGCGCGGTGTCTTCAGGAGGAAAACCATGCCACGCAACCTTTGCACCCCGCGCCCCTTGCACCCCACCCGCCAACTGCGCTTCAGTGAGCCTCCGCCCCGGCGCGGCGCGGTGGCCACCAGGCAAGTGGCACGTCAGCGGGCCAGGGCCAACCGGGTGACCCTGGTGCTGGCGGGCCTGTCCATCGTGTGCGCCACGGCCGAAGCCTTGTGGATGAGCACGCCGCTGGTCTGAACTACTCGTTGCCGCTAGGCCCGGCGTTGGCGTGGGCGATGAGCCGGTCGAAGAACTCGCCCAGCAGTGTGCGCTCTTGCAGCGACAAGCAGCCGAAGATCTCGTGGTTGCGCCGGTTGATGGCGTCCATCACCTGGGTCCAGCGCTTGCGGCCCACAGCGGTGAGCTTGAGTTCCACTGCGCGGGCGTCAGCCTCGCTGGCGCTCTTGCTGAGCAGGCCCTGATCCACCAGCGACTGCGCCGCGCGGCTGGCCTGGGCCTTGTCGAGGTTGGCCTCAAAGGCCAGGCGGTTCACCGAGAGCGCATCGAACGAGCCCACCGCCGCCAGGCAGCGGGCCTCCCCCAGGCTCAGCCCGCATTCCTGCGTGTACAGCTCGTGGCTGGCCCGGTCGCTCAGCTTGTGCAGCATGTGCAAGCGGTAGGTGAGGAACTTGTCCAGCGTGGGCAAGTTGCCGTAGGTGCGGTTGAAGCGGGTGCCGTTGGCCATGGTGCTCACATCACATCGAGTGCACCAGCCACAGCGAGATGACCGGGAACATCACCAGGAAGCCGATGCGGATGAAGTCGGACGCGAGGAAGGGCATCACGCCCTTGGCGGTTTCCATGTAGGGCACGTCCTTGGCCAGCTTCTGGATGATGAACAAATTCATGCCCACGGGCGGGTGCACCAGGCCGATCTCCACCACCATCAGCGCCAGGATGCCGAACCACACCGACTTGTCGGCCAGCGACAGGCCCCAGTAGTCCAGCCCCATCACCATGGGGTAGAAGATGGGGATGGTGAGCAGGATCATGGCCAGCGAGTCCATCACGCAGCCCAGCAGCACGTACACCACCAGGATGGCCAACAGCACCGCCAGCGGCGGCATGCCGCTGTGCTTCACCCACTCGGCCAGTTCGGTGGGCAACTGCGTCACCGCCAAACCAGAATTGAGCAGGTCAGCGCCCAGCAGGACCAGGAAGATCATGGCGGTGGCATGGGCGGTACCGATCAGGCTGGCCTTGATGCCGGGCCAGCGCATGCCGCCGGTGATGATGGCCAGCGCGCCGCAGGCCGCGGCACCGATGGACGCCGCCTCGGTGGGGTTGGCCCAGCCGCCGTAGATGCCCACGATCACCACCACGAACACACCCACCACGGGCAACACAGCCACCAGGGCGGCCAGGCGTTGGGTCCAGCTGGCCTTCTCGCCGGCCGGACCGGCGTTGGGGTTGAGCGTGACGATGATGCGGATAACGATCATGTAGCCGAACATCGCGATCAGGCCGGGAATCACCGCCGCCACAAACAGCTTGCCGATCGACTCTTGCGTGAGCACCGCGTAGATCACCAGCGGCACCGAAGGCGGAATCATGATGCCCAGCGTGCCGGCTGCCGCCAGCGTGCCGGTGGCCAGGCGGCCCGAATAGCCGTGCGCACGCAGCTCGGGCAGGGCCACCTGGGCCATCGTGGCCGCTGTGGCCAGTGACGAGCCGCAGATTGCACCAAAGCCGGCACAGGCCCCCGTGGCCGCCATGGCCAGGCCACCGCGCCAGTGGCCCAGAAAGGCCGCTGCACAGCGGAACAGCGATTTGCTCAGGCCACCATGCGTGGCAAACTGGCCCATCAGCATGAACAGCGGAATCACCGCCAGGTCGTAGTTGGACAGCCGCGCATACGCGAGGTGGTTGAGCGTGAACAGCAGCGCGTTCGGGTCGCCCCCGTTCATCGCCAGAAACGCCGCCGAGCCACCGATGAACATGCCCACGCCCACATGGATGCGCAGCGCCAGCAGCGCCAGCAGGCCGGCAAAGATCCACAAGCCGATTGCCATGCCGCTCATGCTGAGACTCCAAGGGCCAACTTCAACGACACGACCAGGCGGTGCAGTGCGCTCAGGCCCAGCAGCACGAAGCTGGGCACCAGCAACATCACCGGTATCCACAGCGGCACCAGCAGCAAGGTAGAGACTTCCATGTTCTCGTGCGCCTCCACGGTGTAGAGCGCGGTGCGCCACACCAGCAGCACGGCCACCACCAGCAGCAGGCTGTGGGCCAGCACATCGAGTGCGGCACGACCGCGCGCGCTCATCCAGGTGGTGAGCGCATCGACCTTGATGTGGTTGTCGTGCAGTTCGCACAGCGGCAAAAAGGCCGCCGAGCCCACGGCCGCGCCCATCATCAGCAGCTCCATGTCGCCCTGGATGGGTGCATCAAACAGCTTGCGCCCCACGATGGAGACGATGGACATGGCCACGATGGCGCAGAAGGTCCAGCCCCCCGCCAGACCCCACCAGGTCACCACCTGGTTCAGGGCACCCAGCACGCCGCCCGCCGGGGTGGGCGCGTGCGGGGTGTCGTCGGGCATCAATTCAGCCATGCTGGGTTCTCACTTGCTCAAATACTTGTTGCCAATGGCGTGCACTTCGGCCGCCAACTTCTTGCCGTCCAGCCCTTTGGCCTCAGCCTGCTTGATCCAGTCGGCCTCCACGCCGGCACCAGCCTTCTTCATGGCCGCGTAGTCCTTAGGCTTGATCACCAGCACCTTGTTGCCTTGCGCCGTCATCTTGGTGCGGGCTGCGTCGTTGCCCTGGTCCCACACGCTGCCGGCCAGGTTCGAGAGAGCGGCGCCGCTGTTCTTGTCGATGGCGGCCTTCAGCTCAGGCGCAAGGCTGTCGTACTTGGCCTTGTTCATCAGGATGGCCATGGGGGTCTGCGTGAAGCCGGGCTGGTTGGCCAGGCCTTCCATGTGGTACCTGGTGACCTCGTCCACCTTGGTGGTGGGCAGGATCTCCCAGGGCGCCATGGCGCCGTCGATCACGCCCTTGCTGATCGATTCGGTGATGGCCGCCACCGGCAGGTTCACCGGCGTGCCACCCAGCGCGGTGATGAGCAGCGCAGCAAAGCGCGAGGGGCTGCGCAGCTTCAGGCCCTTGAAGCCATCCACCGTGAGCACCGGCTTGTTGGCGGTACTGATGACCACGTTGCTGGCGCTGAAGACGGCCAGCACCTTGAAGTCCTTGTAGTCGTCCTGCGCGTACTTGAGGTAGTACTCCCACATGGCCTTGGAGCCAGACAGGCCGCCCGGGGGCAGCGAGAACGGCAATTCGAGGGCCTCGGTTCGCGGAAAGCGGCCGGTGGCAAAGCTGGGCGAGGTCCAGGCGATGTCGGCCACGCCGTTCTTCACCTGGTCAGGGATCTGCGCAGGCGTGCCACCCAGCTGCAGCGAAGGATAGATCTGGCACTTGAGCTTGCCGCCGCTGTCTTTCTCGATGGCCGCGCACCAAGGCTCGGCGATGTGCTTCTGGAAGTTGCCCGTGGAGGGCAGGAAGTGCGAGAACTTCAGCGTGGTGGTCTGAGCCTGGGCCGGTGCAACGCACAGCGCAGCCAGGGCGGCTGCGGCCGCCAGGCCATTCAATCGGGTGAACATGAGCGGTCTCCTGGATATTTCAACGCTGGCCATGCCCTCGCCCGCCGTCATTCCCGGGAGGAGCCTGCCCCAAGGCCTGGCCTGACGGGGTCACTAGGTGGCGGTGGTCCCTTCGCGGATGCCGTCACTTGGGCATGTACTTGGCGCCGATGGCGTGCACCTCGGCCGCCAGCTTCTTGCCGTCCAGGCCCTTGCCGTCGGCCTGCTTGATCCAGTCGGCTTCGACGCTGGCGGCGGCCTTCTTCATGCCGTTGTAGTCCTCGGGCTTGATCACCAGCACCTTGTTGCCCTGGGCGCTCATCTTCTTGCGGGCGTCAACGTTGCCGCTGTCCCAGACGCTGCCGGTGAGTTCCACCAGCTTGAGGCCACTGTTCTTGTCGATGGCGGCCTTCAACTCCGGCGAGAGGCTCTCGTACTTGGCCTTGTTCATCAGGATGGCCATGGGCGTCTGCGTGAAGCCAGGCTGGTTGGCGGCGCCTTCCATGTGGTACTTGGTGACTTCGTCGATCTTGGTCGCCGGCAGCACTTCCCACGGTGCCATGGCGCCGTCGATCACGCCCTTGGAGATACCTTCGGTCACCTGCGCGATGGGCATGTTCACCGGCGTGCCACCCAGGGCCGTGAGGAACAGCGCGGCAAAGCGCGAGGGGCTGCGCAGCTTCACGCCCTTGAAGCCGTCCACCGTGAGGATGGGCTTGCTGGCGGTGCTCATCACCACGTTCGAGGCGCTGAAGATGGCCAGCACCTTGAAGTCCTTGAAGTCTTCCTGGCCGTGCTTCTGGTAGTACTCCCACATGGCCTTGGAGCCATCGAGGCCGCCTGGCGGCAGCGAGAACGGCAGCTCCAGCGCCTCGGTGCGCGGGAAGCGGCCAGTGGAGTAGCTGGGCGAGGTCCAGACCACGTCCGCCACGCCATTCTTCACCTGGTCGGCCAGTTGCGGCGGCGTGCCGCCGAGTTGCAGTGCGGGGTAGAGCTGGCACTTGAGCTTGCCGCCCGAATCCTTGGCAATGGCGGCGCACCAGGGCTCGGCCACGTTCTTGTGGAAGTTGGAGTTGGGGGCCAGGAAGTGTGAGAACTTGATCGTCACTTCCTGCGCCTGCACGGCGCCCAGGGCGAGCGGCAGCGTGGCGAACAGGGCGGCCAGGGTATGCAGGCGGAATGTCATCTTTGTCTCCAGCAAGGCGCCAGGCAGGCGCAGGGGGCGGGGTGTGTGCAGCGCAGGGGTGCAGCCGCGTTTTGGTTGCAGACGCAACGATATGGATCAAACGTTGCGCTCACAACTATCGTTAGCCCTGTTGATCCAGCGCAGCGTCAGGCGCAAGAATTGTTGCGTGCGCAACCAAATTACCCCGGCCACTTTGACCTCACGAGGAGCCTCATGAACGCCACCGCCCACCCCGCGCTGGAGCCACACCAGCCCGACACCCAGCCCCGGCGCTCCATCTACTACCAGTACCAGGTGCACCCTGCCTGGCGGCCACCTGCGGGAGAGGTGCCCGCCGCGCCGGTGGTGATTGCCGGTGCCGGCCCCATCGGCATGGCACTGGCGCTGGATTTGGCGCGCTACGGCGTGAAGTGCGTGCTGCTGGAGGCACAGCAGCAGGTCTCGGAGGGCAGCCGCGCCATCGTCTTCACGCGCCGCTCGATGGAGATCTTGCAGCAGGTGGGCGCCGACAAAGCCATCACCGCACAGGGCCTGCCCTGGCGCTTTGGCAATTCGCACTACCGGGGCCAGCGCGTGTTCCGCATGGAAGCGCCGTACGACGAGAACGACCGCTTCTACCCCATGATCAACCTGCAGCAGCAGTACATGGAAGAGGCGCTGCTGGACCAGATTGCCAAGCAGCCGCTGGTGGAGTTGCGCTGGGGCCAGAAGGTGACGGCCGTGCTGCGCAACGACGCGAAATTGGAAAGTGAGTCCGACAGTGGCGGCGTGGAAATCGAAGTCAACACCCCAACCGGCCCCTACGTGCAAAAGGCCGGCTGGCTGGTGGCCTGCGACGGCGCGCGCTCTGGCATCCGCCAGATGCTGGACCTGCGCATGGAAGGGGCCTCGTACGAAGGCCGCTTCGTGATCGCCGACATCCGCGTGGATCTGCCGCTGCCCACAGAGCGCCTGGCCTACTTCGACCCCGAGTGGAACCCCGGCAACACCGTGCTGATGCACCGCGAGCCGCACGGCATCTGGCGGGTGGACTACCAGTTGCCGGCTGGCGAAACACCTGAGCAGGCACTCGCCCCCGAATCGCTCAAGGCCCGCATCAACGCCCAACTGGCGATGGTGGGCCATGCCGGCGTGCCGTGGGAGATGGACTGGTGCTCGGTGTACTCGGCCCGCGCCATGACGCTCCCCGACTACGTACACGGCCGCATCGCCTTCGCGGGTGACGCGGGCCACATGCTGCCCATCTTCGGCGTGCGCGGCGCCAACACAGGCTGGCAGGACGGCCACGACATGGGCTGGAAGCTGGCTTTCGTGGTCAAGGGCCTGGCCGGCCGCAGCTTGCTGACGAGCTACAGCCAGGAGCGTGTGGAAGCGGCGCGCGAGATCATCGACGAGGCCGGCAAAAGCACCCGATTCATGACGCCCCCCACACGGGGCTTCCGCCTGTTGCGCGACGCAGTGCTAAGCCTGTCGCTGAGCCAGCCTTTCGTGGGCCCGCTGTTCCACTGGCGCACGTCACGGCCACACGACTACGCCCACTCGGCACTCAACAGCGCCGACGACGACAACGGGCTGTTCTGCGCCGGCCCGGCCAATGGCGCGGCGCTGCCCAACGTGAAGTTGGCGCCGAACGACCATCTGCTCGACCACTTCGGCCCGGCCTTCTGGCTGATGCACTTTGCCGACGCCGGCGCGGTGCCCGCCGAGTTGGTGGCCACCGCCGCCGCCTGGCGCGCCAAGGGCGTGCCCGTGCAAGTGGTGGCCCTGCGCACGGCCGCCACCGAGGCCGAAGGTGCCGACCTGTGTCTGCACGACCTCGCCGGCCGCTTGGCCACGCGCTATGGCGTGCGCCAGGCCGGCACCTGCTACCTGGTGCGGCCCGACCAGCATGTGTGTGCGCGCTGGATCAACCTCAGCGCCGACCGCCTGAACCGCGCCCTGCAATGCGCGCTGGCGCAATGAACCCCGGAGCCCACACCATGACCACCCACACTGCCTTGAGCACCGCCGACCTGGAACTGGCCTACGACGCGCTGGCCGAAGGCATTGACGCTGCAGGCCCCGGCAAGAGCGAACTCTTTCTCGTCAAGCTCGCCCTGCTGCTGGCCAACCAGGCTGGCAACCGGCCGCAGTTCGAGCAACACATCGCCACGGCCCTGCGCGATCTTTGAGACCGCTGGTTCAGACCGCGCGCAGGCTGCGTGGGCCCCCACCGCTCACCGCCCCCCGGCCTGCTGCCTTGACGGCGTAGCAGGCGGCATCGGCCTCGGCCAGCCAGCCTTGCGGGCCGGGCGTGTCGGCCTGCAGCGAGGCCACACCTATGCTGGCGCCCACGCTGTAGCTGCGCTGCCCCCAAGGCAACACGATGCCGCTGATGGCCGCCCGGACCGACTCGGCCACCCGCAGCGCGGCGTCGTGCGTGCATTGCTCGAGCAGCAGCGCGAACTCGTCGCCACCGGTGCGCACCACCAGATCGCCTGCGCGCACGCAATGGCCGATGGCCTGCGCGACGGCCTTGAGCATCGCATCGCCCGCCGCATGGCCACCCGAATCGTTGATGGGCTTGAAGTGGTCCAGGTCGATCACCACCAGTTCGGCCGGCAATGACCCAGGCAGGCTGTCGAACAGCCGCGCCAGACGCAGGTCCAGGGCCTTGCGGTTGGCGGCACCGGTCAACGGGTCGTGCGTGGCCGACCACTCCAGCCGGTCGCGGGCAGCCACCTGGTCGGTCACGTCGCTGATGGTCCAGATGGTGCCGGCCTCTGGCGCGGCGGGGTCCACCGGCCGGCCGCGCAACTGGCCCCAGAAACGGCTGCCATTGGCCCGCAGCATGGGCCACTCGCCCACGTAGGCCTGGGCTGCCCCGAAGGCATCGTTCACCAACGGGCCCAGAGCCATGTAGTCCTCGTTCGAGGCAAAGATGAGTTGGGCCTGCTGGCCCAGCAACTCGTCCTCGCGCCGGCCCAGCAAGCGGCACAGCTCGGCACTGACCAACTCGAACCGCTGGTTGCGCGTGAAGGCAATGCCCACCGGCGCGGCGCTCATCACCGAGCCCAGCTTTTGCAGCACCTCGTGGTTGAAGGCCTCCAGGTGCGCGCGCTCGGCACCCACATGGCGCAGCACGCGGCCCAGCCGACCGATCTCGCCGCTGGCCACCGGCCAGCCTTCATGCTCATCGTGCTGGCCATCGAACAGATGCTGGGCGCGGTCCTCCAGCTGGCGCAGCGGCCGCAGCAGCACGGTGAGCCAGAACAGCAGCAGGGCCGAGAGCAGCACGATCAAGCCTGCCGCCCAGCCCAGGGCCTGGGCCCGCGCGGTGCGCAAGGGCGCCAGCAGCTCGGTTTCAGGCAGGGCGCGCCAGACCAGCCAATCGGCCGCAGCCACGCCGGCCAGGCTCACCACCTCGCCGGCCTGGCTCAGCCGCAAGCCGCCAGGCTCGATCGCCGAGCCCGCCGCCACCCACTGCGTGTAGGCCTGGAACAAGCGTGGCTCGGTGGACAACGGCTGCATCAACCGGCTGCGGTCAGGGTGGGCAATGATGTGGCCGCTTGCGTCGGTCACCACCATCAGCACACCCACCTTGTCTTCGGTCGTGTCACCGGCGTCCACCATGTCGACCAGCAGATCGCGGCTGGCCAGACGCAACACGCCAGCCAGGACGCCCACCACCTCATTGCCCTTCATCACAGGCTGGGCGAGCACCACCACGGGTTCGGCCGAAACCCGACTGGGCACCGGCTCTGACACGATGGACCGGGCCTCGCGCACAGTGCGCTGAAAATAGGCCCGATCGGCGAGGCTGACCCGGGGGTCTCGCACCCCGGCATCGTCGCTCAGCAGCGCGATGCGGCCGTCGGTGCGCGCCACGAACAGACTGGCGAAGTGCCCGCGCAGCGCCGGCTGGCTCTGCATGAAGGCCGCCAGGCGGCCCTCATCGGCCAGCACGGCGGCATCCAGTTGCAGGGCCGTGACCTGCAACGCCTTCTGCAGGTCCACCACTCGGCGCGACAGCACACTTGCGGTACGCACGGTCTCGGTCAACTCGCGCTCGTTGTCATCCAGCAGGATGTGGTGCTCTGCCTGCCGCACCAGCAACAGCGTGATCAGACCTATGCCCAGCACCAGCGCCGCCACGGCGGCCACGGTGATACGCAGCTTGAGCGACCCCAGCCAATAGCGAATGCGGCGGCGCCAGGGGCTCATGGCTGGCGGGCACGGCGGCGCGAGGCGAGGAAGGGGGCCATGACAGCATGTCGACCCACCCGGCCGAAACTTGAGCGAGGCCAGTGCAAAGCGTGGGCACGGGACCAGGCCGTGGGCGGTCTGGGCTGTGCGACTCAGCGCTTGCCGGCCTGGGCCAAGGCCTGCGACACATCGGCGCGCAACTGGCGCAACACCGCCAGTTCGGCGTCGGGCGCCGCAATGGCCGACCACAACATGGCGCTGAGCGCCGTGGCCGTCGCGCCGATATCGATGGCCTTGCCCGCCTGCGCCACCGCCTCCCACAGGATGTGCTCCATGGGGCCCAGCACCATGGGCCGCAGCACGCGCAAGGGCATGTCGGCGCGCACCTCGCCATTGGCCTGGCCGCGCGCCAGCAGGTCCATCAGCGGTGCGGTGTAGCGGCGCTGAAACGGCAGAAAGCTCTCGCCCAGCGCCTGGCCCTTGCTGCGGCCTTCAGACAGCACCAGCGCGCACAGGCCCGTGCCCTGGATCAGGAACAAGCGCATGTGGGTGTGGATGAAGAAATCCAGCTGGGCCCGCACCGGCTGCTCGCGCGGCAGGCCGGCTTCCATGGTGGCGATGATCTCGTCGTACCAATCACCGATGACCCGCACGCACAGCTCGCGCTTGCCACGGAAGTAAGTAAACACAGTGGCCTCGGAAATGCCCAGGCGCTGCGCGATCTCGGTGGTGGTGGCGCGCTCGAAGCCCTTCTCGGCAAAAACCTCGCGACCCACGCGCAGGATGTCGCGTATGCGCTGCTCGCTCTTGGCGCTGGCGGCCGGGCGGCGCGCAAGCGGAGGTGTGGCGGTCCTGGTGGGCATTTATTGAGTATTACTCAATTACCGCTTGCCTGGCAAGCGGCGTGCTGCTAGATTCCGATTCGAGGCTGATGGACGGCGCCGGCAGTGGCGCCGTATCAGGGTTTGTATTGAGTCTGGCTCAATCTTGCCAGCATCCAGGAGACAGGCAATGTTCGAATCCACCTTCAACTTCCCCCTGGGCGAGGACATCGCCGCGCTGCGTGATGCCGTGCGCGACTTCGCCCAGCACGAGATCGCCCCGCGCGCCGCCGACGTGGACCGCGAGAACGAGTTCCCGGCCGACATGTGGAAGAAGCTGGGCGACCTGGGCGTGATGGGCCTGACCGTCGCCGAGGAGTACGGCGGCACCCACATGGGCTACCTGGCCCACATGGTGGCCATGGAAGAAATCAGCCGCGCCAGCGCCTCGGTGGGCCTGTCCTACGGCGCGCACTCCAACCTGTGCGTGAACCAGATCAACCGCAATGGCAGCGAGGCGCAGAAGAAGAAGTACCTGCCCGGCCTGATCGCCGGCACCCAGGTGGGTGCGCTGGCCATGAGCGAGCCAGGCGCCGGCTCCGACGTGGTGAGCATGAAGCTCAAGGCCGAGAAGAAGGGCGACCGCTATGTGCTGAACGGCAGCAAGATGTGGATCACCAACGGCGGCGACGCCGACACCCTGGTGGTCTATGCCAAGACCGAGCCCGCCATGGGCGCGCGCGGCATGACGGCCTTCATCATCGAGAAGGGGTTCAAGGGCTTCAGCCATGGCCAGCACCTGGACAAGCTGGGCATGCGCGGCTCCAACACCTTCCCGCTGTTCTTCGACAACTGCGAGGTGCCGGAAGAAAACGTGCTGGGCGGCGAGGGCATGGGAGCCAAGGTGCTGATGAGCGGGCTCGACTACGAACGCATCGTGCTTTCGGGCGGCCCCACCGGCATCATGGCCGCGTGCATGGACGTGGTGGTGCCCTTCGTGCACGAACGCAAGCAGTTCGGCCAGAGCATCGGCGAGTTCCAGCTCATGCAGGGCAAGCTGGCCGACATGTACGCCACCTTCCAGGCCTGCCGCGCCTATGCCTACGCCGTGGGCCAGGCCGCAGACCGTGGCGACCATGCGCGCACCCTGCGCAAGGACGCCGCCGGCGTCATCCTCTACACCGCCGAGAAGGCCACCTGGATGGCCGGCGAAGCCATTCAGGCACTGGGCGGCGTGGGCTACACCAACGAGTACCCCACCGGCCGGCTGTGGCGCGATGCCAAGCTGTACGAGATCGGTGCGGGCACCTCGGAGATTCGGCGCATGCTGATCGGCCGCGAGCTCTTTGCCGAGACTTGCTGAACCACAGACGCCCCGCTTTTTCTAAGACTGGTGCGAGGAGACAAGCCCATGACCCTGACCCAGAGCCTGGACCGCGGCACCACCGAGGTGCCGCTGATCGAGCAGACCCTCGGTGCCTTCTTCGACACCATGGCCGCGCGCCAGCCCGAGCGCGAAGCACTGGTGAGCGTGCACCAGGGTCAGCGCCTCAGCTACGCGCGGCTGCGTGACCAGGCCAATCAGCTGGCCAGCGCGCTGCTGGACCTGGGCCTGCAGCCGGGCGACCGCATCGGCATCTGGAGCCACAACAACGTGGAATGGGTGCTGATGCAGTTGGCCACCGCCAAGGTGGGCCTGGTGCTGGTCAACATCAACCCGGCCTACCGCACCTCGGAGCTGGAGTACGCGCTGAACAAGGTCGGCTGCAAGGCCCTGGTGAGCATGGCGCAGTTCAAGACCAGCAACTACCTGGGCATGCTGCGCGAGCTGGCGCCCGAGCTGAACACCGCCCAGCCGCGCGAGCTGAAGTCCGAACGCCTGCCGCATCTGCGCAGCGTGGTCTGGATTGATGTGGCCGGCCACGGCGCCGAAGAACCCGGCATGCTGCGCTTCAGCGAGGTGCTGGCCAGCGGCAAGGGCAGCGACCCGCGCGTGAGCGGCATCGCCCTCACGCTCGAGCCCGACCAGCCCATCAACATCCAGTTCACCAGCGGCACCACAGGCTTTCCCAAGGGTGCCACGCTGACCCACCGCAACATCCTGAACAACGGCTTCTTCATCGGCGAGTGCATGAAGCTCACGCCTGCCGACCGCCTGTGCATCCCCGTGCCGCTGTACCACTGCTTCGGCATGGTGCTGGGCAACCTGGCCTGCCTCACGCACGGCAGCACCATCGTCTACCCGGCCGACGCCTTCGACCCGCTTGCCGTGCTGCAAACCGTGCAGGCCGAGCGCTGCACCGGCCTGCACGGCGTGCCCACGATGTTCATTGCCGAGCTCGATCACCCACGCTTCAAGGAGTTCGACCTCTCCACGCTGCGCACCGGCATCATGGCCGGCTCGCCCTGCCCCATCGCTGTGATGCAGCGCGTGGTCAGCGAGATGCACATGGGCGAGGTCACCATCGCCTACGGCATGACCGAGACCAGCCCGGTGAGTTGCCAGAGCTCCACCACCACGCCACTCGACAAGCGCGTGGCCTCGGTGGGCCAGGTGCAGCCGCACCTGGCGGTGAAGATCGTCGACCCCGAGAGTGGTGCCACCGTGGCACCCGGCCAGCGCGGCGAGCTCTGCACCCAGGGCTACTCGGTGATGCTGGGCTACTGGGAAGACCCTGCCAAGACGGCCGAGGCCATCGATGCCGAAGGCTGGATGCACACCGGCGACCTGGCCACCATGGACGCCCAAGGCTACGTGAACATCGTCGGCCGCATCAAGGACATGGTGATCCGCGGTGGCGAGAACATCTACCCGCGCGAGATCGAAGAGTTCCTGTTCCGCCACCCCAAGGTGCAGGACGTGCAGGTGGTGGGCGTGCCCGACCTGAAGTACGGCGAAGAGCTCTGTGCCTGGGTGGTGCTCAAGCCCGGCCAGCAAGCCACCGACGACGAACTGCGCGAGTTCTGCAAGGGCCAGATCGCCCACTACAAGGTGCCGCGCTACATCCGCTTCGTGACCGAGTTCCCGATGACGGTGACCGGCAAGATCCAGAAGTACAAGATCCGCGACGCCATGAAGGGCGAGCTCGGCCTGACGGAAGCCAAGACAGCATGACCCAACTGCAAACCCAACTCAACCCGCGCACCGAAGAGGCCAAGGCCAACGCCGCGGCCATGCGCGCCCTGGTGGACGACCTGAACGCCAAGCTCGCCAAGATCAGCGAGGGTGGCGGCGAGGCGGCCCGTGCCAAACACCTGGCGCGCGGCAAGCTGCTGCCACGCGACCGCGTGGAGATGCTGCTCGACCCCGACACCCCCTTCCTGGAGATCGCCCCGCTCGCCGCGCTGGGCATGTACCCCGAGAAGGACGGCACTGATTCCGCGCCCTGCGCCGGCATCGTCGCCGGCATCGGCCGCGTGGCCGGTGTGGAGTGCCTGATCGTGTGCAACGACGCCACGGTCAAAGGCGGCACTTACTACCCGCTCTCGGTGAAGAAGCACCTGCGCGCGCAGGAGATTGCCGCGCAGAACAACCTGCCCTGCATCTACCTGGTGGATTCGGGTGGTGCCAACCTGCCCAACCAGGACGACGTCTTTCCCGACCGCGAGCACTTCGGCCGCATCTTCTACAACCAGGCCAACATGTCGGCCCAAGGCATCGCGCAGATCGCCGTGGTGATGGGCTCGTGCACGGCAGGCGGCGCCTATGTGCCGGCCATGAGCGACGAGACCATCATCGTCAAAAACCAGGGCACCATCTTCCTGGGCGGCCCGCCGCTGGTGAAGGCCGCCACCGGCGAGGTAGTGAGCGCCGAGGATTTGGGCGGTGGCGACGTGCACACCCGCCTCTCGGGCGTGGCCGACCACCTGGCCGACAACGACATGCACGCCCTGGCCCTGGCCCGCCAGGCCGTGGCCAACCTGAACCGCCGCAAGGACGTGCAGATGGCGCTGCGCGACCCGCGGCCGCCCCAGTACGACCCGGCCGAACTGCTGGCCGTGATCCCCACCGACACCCGCAAGCCGTTTGACGTGCGCGAGATCATCGCCCGCGTGGTGGATGGCAGCGAGTTCGACGAATTCAAGTCGCGCTACGGCAGCACCCTGGTCTGCGGCTTCGCCCACATCGAGGGCATGCCGGTGGGCATCGTGGCCAACAACGGCATCCTCTTTGCCGAGAGCGCCAACAAGGGCGCGCACTTCATCGAGCTGTGCTGCCAGCGCAAGATTCCGCTGGTGTTCCTGCAGAACATCACCGGCTTCATGGTGGGCCGCAAGTACGAGAACGAGGGCATTGCCCGCGCGGGCGCCAAGATGGTCACCGCCGTGGCCTGCGCGCAGGTGCCCAAGTTCACCGTCATCATCGGCGGCAGCTTTGGCGCCGGCAACTACGGCATGTGCGGTCGCGCGTACAGCCCGCGCTTCCTGTGGATGTGGCCGAACGCGCGCATCTCGGTGATGGGCGGCGAGCAGGCGGCCAGCGTGCTGGCCACCGTCAAGCGCGATGGCATCGAGGCCAAGGGCGGCCAATGGAGCGCGGAAGAAGAAGCCGCCTTCAAGGCCCCGGTGCTCAAGCAGTACGAAGTGCAGGGCCACCCGTACTACGCCAGCGCCCGGCTGTGGGATGACGGCGTGATCGACCCGGCCGACACCCGCCGCGTGCTGGCCTTGGGCCTGTCGGCCAGCCTGAACGCGCCCATCCCCGACGCCAAGTTCGGCGTGTTCCGGATGTGATGGCGGCCATGGACGGCGTGGGCATCGTGCGGGCCTTGTGGGCGCATTTCCAGTCGCGCGACTGGGCTGCGGCCCGTGCCCTGCTGCACGACGACGCCAGCATGCACTGGCCGAGCTCGGGTGAGCATTTCGACGATGCCGATGCGGCCATCCAGGTGCAGCGCATCTACCCAGAAGGCTGGACGATCCATGTGGTTTCGGTGGACGAGTTGAAGAACGGCGACGTGCACAGCATCGTCGAGGTGGTGCACCCGCCCATGCGCTTCCAGGCCAACTCGCGCTTCCAGATTGACGCCGGCCGCATCCGCCGCATCACCGAGTACTGGGGCATGGTGGAGACCCCGCCCGACTGGCGTACCGCCGAGGCCATTGGCGCCTACAGGCGCGAGCCGCTGGAGGGCGAGCCATGAGCTTTCGCCTCACCCGGCCCATCGTGGCGGCCGCCCTGGGCTTGCTGGCCGGCGCCTGCGCCCTGGCGCAAGACCTGGCCGCCAGCCTGCGTGAAGAAATCGTGATGGTGCCCAAGCCCGGCCTGTTCAGCCAGCAGTTGGAGACCACCTACTTCCGCCCGGCCGGCGACGGGCCTTTTCCCTGGGTCATCATCAACCACGGCAAAGCCTCGGGCGACCCGCGCTTCCAGGGCCGCGCCCGCTACCTCGCCGCCACGCGCGAGCTGGTGCAGCGTGGCTACGCGGTGGTGGTGCCCATGCGCCAGGGCTTTTCCAAGAGCACGGGTGTGTACGTGGCCGGCGGTTGCAACGTCACCAGCAACGGCCTGGCCCAGGCCGAGGACGTGAAGGCCGCGCTGCAGTTCTTCGCGGCACGGCCCGAGCTCGACCCGCAGCGGGTGCTGGTCTTTGGCCAGTCGCACGGCGGGCTCACCACCCTGGCAGCCGGCACCTTGCAACTGCCCGGCGTGCGCGGCCTGGTGAACTTTGCCGGCGGTCTCAAGCTCGACAACTGCCAGGGCTGGGAGCATGAATTGGCCGAGGCCTTTGGCCGCTACGGCCATGCCACGACCCTGCCTGCGCTGTTCTTCTACGGCGACAACGACAGCTACTGGAGCCCGCCGGTGTGGCAGGCCATGGTGCAGCGCTACAACGAGTCGGGTGGGCACGCCCGCGTGGTGGCCTTTGGCAATTTCGGCCGCGACGCCCACGACCTGTTCGGCAGCCGTGCCGGCGTGCCCATCTGGCTGCCCGAGGTGGAGCGCTTCGTGCGCGCGCTGGGCCTGCCCTTCGACAACACCGGCGATATCGCCCTGCTCGAACACAAGGCCCCGGTGCCCGCCGCCACCGTTTTTGCGGCGCTGGCCGATGCCGCCGCGCTGCCCCATGTGGGCGCCGGCGGCCGAGAGGCCTACGCCAAGTACCTGGCCGCAGAGCCGCCCAAGGCCTTCGCCATCGGCCCGGGCGGTGCCTGGGCCTGGCGCGCCAACATGGCCGACGCCATGGAAGCCGCCCTCGCCCGCTGCGCCGAGCATGGACGCGGCGTGGCCTGCAAGCTCTACGCCTTGGACGACCACGTGGTCTGGAACAAGGAATGATGGGGACGTGATGGGAGCAATGAACACCATGGCCGAGTTTCTCGACATCCAGCGCGCCGGCCCCGTGGCCCGCGTCTATCTGAACCGCCCCGACGTGCGCAACGCCTTCAACAGCCAGGTGATCGCCGAGCTGGCCGCTACCTTCGCCGCGCTGGCCGCCGAGCCCGACCTGCGCGTGGTGGTGTTGGGCGCCCATGGCAAGGCCTTCTGCGCCGGCGCCGACCTGAACTGGATGCGGGCCATGGCCGACTACGACTGGGAGCAGAACCGGCAGGACGCGCAGGCGCTGGCCGACATGCTCTGGGCCATCGAGCAGTGCCCAGTGCCCGTCATCGGCCGCGTGCAGGGCGACTGCTATGCCGGTGGCGTGGGCCTGGCCTCGGTGTGCGACGTGCTGGTGGCCGCCGACACGGTGCACTTCTGCCTCAGCGAGGCCAAGCTCGGCCTGCTGCCCGCCACCATCAGCCCCTATGTGCTGCGCGCGCTGGGCACCCAGGCCTCGCGCCGCTACTTCGTCACCGCCGAGCGCTTCAGCGCCGCCGAGGCCCATCGCCTGGGCCTGGTGCACGAGTTGTGCGCGCCCGAGCAGCTCGACGAGCGCGTGGACGCCCTGGTGGCCACCATCGCCGCCAACGGCCCGCAGGCCGTGCGGGCCAGCAAGCGGCTGGTGAAGGACTTTGGCGGTCAACCCATCACTGCCGCGCTGCGTGAAGACTCGGCCTGCCGCATTGCCGACGTGCGCAGCAGCGCCGAAGGCAAGGACGGCGTCTCCTCCTTCCTGCAAAAGAGGCCGCCCGCATGGACATGAACCTGCCGCAACTCGCCCCCGCCGTGGGCCAGGCCGTGGGTGCCGCCACCGCCCACCTCGACACCACCCAGCTCGTCGCGATGGCGGCTGCGCTGGGCTGGGCCAGCGGGCTGCGCCTGTACGCCGTGGTCTTCCTCACCGGCCTGGCCGGCTTCATGGGCTGGGTGCCGCTGCCAGCCGGCCTGCAGGTGCTGCAGCACCCGGCTGTGATGGGCGTGGCCGGCGTGATGCTGCTGGTGGAGTTTCTGGCCGACAAGATTCCGCTGGTGGATTCACTGTGGGACACGGTGCATACCTTCATCCGCATCCCCGCCGGTGCCGCGCTGGCCGCCGGCGTGATGGGCGCCGACGCCGGCTCGTGGCAGACCATCGCCGCGCTGATGGGCGGCACGCTGGCCGCCACGTCGCACGTGGCCAAGACCACCACCCGCGCGGCCGTGAACACCTCGCCCGAGCCGTTCTCGAACATTGCCCTCTCGCTGCTGGGCGACGCCGCCGTGCCGGGCATGCTGTGGCTCTCGTTCAACCACCCAGCCACCTTCTTCATCGTGCTCACCGTGGTGCTGGTGCTGATGGTGGTGCTCACCGTGGTGCTGTTCAAGTTCGTGCGCGGGATGCTGCGCAAGTTGCAAGAGACACCCCCCCCCCAGGACCACCCCCCCCCCCCACCCCCCCCCCCCCCCCCCCCGGCCGCCCCCCCGCTCCCCGCGCCCCCGCCCCAGCCCCGCCCGGCCCCCGCCCCCCCGCCCCCCCGGGGCGCCCTCGCCCCCGGGGCCGCGGTCCGCCCCCCAGGGGGGCGCGGGCCCCCCCCCCAGGAGACTGGCTCCCCCCCCCCGGACCAACTTCCCCCCCCGCAGAACCCCCCCGCCCCCCGGGGCCCCCCCCGGCCCCGCGGGGCCCCCCCCCGCGGGGTGCCGCGCCCGGGCCCCCCGGGCCCGGGCCCCCGCTGCCGGGCGGGGCCGGGCCCCTCCGGCCGGGGACCCCCCCCGCGCCGGCGAGAAGCGCCCGGCAAACCCGACGGGCCGCCGCCCGACGCCCCGGGGCGGGGGGCCCAGCCCGGGCGCCGGCGCCGGCCGCGCCCCCCGGCCCCGGGGCGGGCGGCGCCCGCGTCCCCCCCGGCCGGCCCCGCCGCCGCCGCCTCCCCCGGGGGGCCGCCCCCTCCCCCGCCCCCCCGGCCCGGCCCCGGCGGCCCGCCGGCACCCCGTGCCCCGCCCGAAGCCCGCCCCCGCCCCCCCCCCCCCCCCCGCCCCCCGGGCCCGGCGGCCCCGGGCGCGCGGGGGCCGGCGGCGGCGGGGCCGGGGGGCGGGCCCCGGGGGGGCCGGCAGGCTGGGCCGCGGCGCCCCGGCCCCGCGGCCGCGCCCCCCCCCCAGCCCCGGGGCCCGGCGGCGGGGCGCCCCGCCCGCGCCGGCCCGCCCCGGCGGGGGGGGGGGCCCCCCGGGTGGCGGCCCGGCCCCCCCGGGCCCCCCGCGGCGCCCGCCCCCCCCGGCCCGGGCCCCCCCCCGCAGCCCCGGCCCGGGCCCCCGGCCCCCCCCCCCCCGGGCCGGCGGCCCGGCCCCGCGCCGCCCCCCCCCCTGCGCCCCCGGGCCGCCCCGGGCCGGCGGCTTCCCCCCGCGCCCCCCGGCGGGGCGGGGCCCCCCCGCCGCGCCCCGCCGCCCCCCCCCACCGGAAGTGGGCCGGCCCGCCCCGGCCCCCCGCGGGCCCCCCCCCCCCCCGCCCCCCGAGGCAGGTGCCCCGGCGGCCCGCCCGCGGGGGCAGCGCGGGCGCCGGGCCCGCGCGGCGGCCGCGCGGGGCCCGGGCCCCGCCGTGCCCCGCCCGGCCGGCGCGCCCGAGGCCCCCCGGCCCCCGGGGGGGGGCCGGGGGGTCCTGGGCCCCAACCGGCCGCCTCCCCCCCCCCCCCCCCCCGGCCCCGCGGCCGGCCCCGCCGGGGCGCCCCGGCCGGCCAAGGGCTCCCGCCGCGCCGGGCCGCCGCCCGCCGCGGCCTGCCCGCCCCCCCCGCCCGCCCGGCGCCCCGCCCTCCCGCTCCCCCCCCGCCGCCCCCCCCGCCCCCCCGCGCCCCGCCCCCCCGCCCCCGCAGGCCGGGGCCGTGGCGCAGGGGGGACCCGGGCGGGACGCGCGGCGCCCCCCCCGCCGCGGCGCGGGCGCGCGCGCGGGTGCGCGCGCGCCCCGCGCGCGCGCAGCGCCCGGCCGGGCGCGGGGCCGCGCGCGCGCGGCGGCGGGCCCCATGTTCAAGAAGATCCTCATTGCCAATCGGGGCGAAATCGCCTGCCGCGTCGCCCGCACCGCCCGCAGCCTGGGCGTGCGCACCGTGGCCGTCTACTCCGACGCCGACGCCAACGCCCAGCACGTGCGCGCCTGCGACGAAGCCGTGCACATCGGCGGCAATGCCGCGAAAGACAGCTACCTGCAGTGGCAGCGCATCCTGGCCGCCGCCAAGGCGACGGGTGCCCAGGCCATCCACCCCGGCTACGGCTTCCTGAGCGAGAACGAGGATTTCGCCCGCGCCTGCGCCGACCAAGGCCTGGTCTTCATCGGCCCGCCGGCGGATGCCATCGCCGCCATGGGCAGCAAGGCGGCCGCCAAGACCTTGATGGAACAGGCCGGCGTGCCCCTGGTGCCCGGTTACCACGGCCGTGACAACGACCCCGCCCTGCTGGCCCGTGAGGCCGACCGCATCGGCTACCCCGTGCTGATCAAGGCCAGTGCCGGCGGTGGCGGCCGCGGCATGCGCAAAGTGGATCGCGCCGAAGACTTTGCCGCCTCGCTGGCGAGCTGCCAGCGCGAGGCCAAGGCCAGCTTTGGCGACGACCACGTGCTGGTGGAGCGCTACGTCACCCGCCCGCGCCACATCGAGATCCAGGTGTTTGGCGATGCGCAGGGGAACTGCGTCTACCTGTTCGAGCGCGACTGCTCGGTGCAGCGCCGCCACCAGAAGGTGCTGGAAGAAGCCCCCGCCCCCGGCATGAGCGCCGTGCGCCGCGCCGAGATGGGCGCTGCCGCCGTGGCGGCCGCCAAGGCCGTGGGCTATGTGGGCGCCGGCACGGTGGAGTTCATCGCCGAGCCCACCGCCGATGGCGACATCCGTTTCTACTTCATGGAGATGAACACCCGCTTGCAGGTGGAGCACCCGGTGACCGAAGCCATCACTGGCCACGACCTGGTGGCCTGGCAACTGCTGGTGGCCAGCGGCCAACCGCTGCCGGCCAAGCAAGACGAGCTGAAGATCCACGGCCACGCCGTCGAGGCCCGCATCTGCGCCGAGAACCCCGACGCGGGCTTCCTTCCCGCCACCGGCAGCCTGCACGTGCTGCGCTGGCCGGCGCACGTGGCCTTCATCCGCAATGCCGACGGTGAACGCTTCCACGACCCCGCCCCCGTGCGCGTGGACACCGGCGTGGTCGAGGGCGACGCCATCAGCCCGCACTACGACTCGATGATCGCCAAGCTCATCGTCTGGGGCGAGGACCGCGCCCAGGCGCTGGCGCGGCTGGACGCGGCGCTGCAGGGCACCCACATCGTCGGCCTGGCAACCAACGTGGCCTTCCTGCGCCGCGTGGCCGCCAGCGCCTCGTTCAGCGGTGCCGACCTGGACACCGCGCTGATCGAGCGCGAGCGCGCCAACGTGCTGGAGCAGCCCGGCCTGCCGCTGCCGCTGGCCGCCGCCGGCGTGGTGGCCCAGGCCATCGCCGCCGAGGTGGCCCTGGAGGGGCAAGATCCCTGGAGCAAGCGAAATGGCTGGCGCATCCACGGCACCGCCCGCCGCCGCTTTGACCTGGAAGTGGGCAAGACCCCGCACGTGGCCACGCTGGAACGCCTGCACGACGGTGCCACCCGGCTGACCGTGGACGGCGAAGCCCAAGGCGTGCTGGCCACCCGCGCGCTGGGCGGCGACCGGTACGACGTCAGCCTGGGCGGCGCGCGCCACACGCTGTCGGTCTACCTGCACGGCGAGCGCGCGGCCGTGTTTGCCGACGCGGGCACCCTGGAACTGCAGGAATACGACCCCATCGCCCACGCCGGTGCCGGTGCGGGTGCGGCCGGGCGCCTGACCGCGCCCATGCCCGGCAAGGTCATCGCCTTCATGGCCAAGGCTGGCGACACGGTGAAGGCCGGCCAGCCGCTGGCGGTGATGGAAGCCATGAAGATGGAGCACACCCTCTCGGCTCCGCGCGACGGCGTGGTGGCCGAGCTGCTGTTCGCCGTTGGCGACCAGGTGGCCGAAGGTTCCGAACTGCTGAAGCTGGCCGAGGTTTGATGCCATGAACACCAGCCAGTTTCCCAGCCATGTCACCCTGGTGGATGTAGGCCCGCGCGACGGCTTGCAGAACGAGAAGCAGGCCGTGCCAGCCGCCGACAAGATAGCGCTGGTGCACCGCCTGCAGGCCGCCGGACTGAAGGAGATCGAGGTCACCAGCTTCGTCAGCCCCAAGTGGGTGCCGCAGATGGCCGACAACGCCGAAGTGATGGCCGGCATCGCCCGCCAATCCGGCGTGCGCTACTCGGTGCTCACGCCCAACCTCAAGGGCTACGAGGCGGCGGCCACCACGCGGCCCGACGAGATCGTGGTGTTCGGCGCCGCCAGCGAGGCCTTCAGCCAGAAGAACATCAACTGCTCCATCGCCGAATCCATCGCCCGCTTCGAGCCGGTGGTGAGCGCCGCACGCGCGGCGGGCATCAAGGTGCGCGGCGCCATCTCCTGCGCGGTGGGCTGCCCATATGAAGGCGAGATCGCCCCCGAGCGCGTGGCGCTGGTGGCTCGGCTGATGGCCGAGATCGGCGTGCAGCACGTGGGCGTGGCCGACACCATCGGCGTGGGCACGCCGCTGAAGGTGCAGCGCGCGCTGGCGGCCGCGCTTCAGCACTACCCGCTGGCCGAGGTGAGCGGCCATTTCCACGACACCTATGGCATGGCGCTGGCCAACGTCTACGCCAGCCTGCAAATGGGCATCCACACCTTTGACACCAGCGTCTCTGGCCTGGGCGGCTGCCCCTATGCCAAGGGCGCCACCGGCAACGTGGCCACCGAGGACGTGGTCTACCTGCTGCACGGGCTGGGCATCGGCACCGGCATCGATCTGGATGCCTTGATAGACGCCGGCCAGTTCATCCGCGCCAGCCTGGGCCAGCCCAGCGGCTCGCGGGTGGCCAGGGCGCTGCTGGCCAAGCGCGGCTGACACCCCCCCGAAACACAGTACCTGTGGGCGCCCGCCCTTGACGCGCGACAAGCCCGCCGCAAAGCGTTTGCCAAATACTTCACGGGTGATTCGCGGATGTGCACCCCGCAGGCGCTGACCTGATCAGGCACGGGCGCCCAGCCTGCCGCCCAGCGCGGTCAAACCGTGGAACCCGAACATGCGATGGACTCTTGGCGCAGACACCCATGGCTTGGGCAAGACCTGGCCCTGGCGCTCTGCGTGGCATGGGCGCTCGGTGGCCGCGCTGACCGCCACCTTGCCCATCGTGCTCTTTATGGCCGCTGCCGCGCTCGCGATGCTGCAGAGCCGGCGGGCGGCTGAGCAGACCGCCCAGCACGAGGCACAAAACCTGGCGATTGCCGTCGGAGACGCCTACGGCTCGCAAATGGGCCACTTCGATGTGGCCATCGCCTCGATGGTGGCCTATGTCGAAGGCCAGTTGGCCAAGGGCGATCTGGACTTTCAGGACACCCGCAAACACTTGCAGGCGGTGGCAGCCGAGCACCCCGAGCTTGACGGCATACGCCTGGTGGACGAGACCGGCCGGGGCCGGCTCGGGCCGGGACTGGAGGACGGCGTTGCCTACGATTTCTCTGACCGGCAGTGGTTCAAGCACCAGCGCGACCAGGCTTCGGCTGGGCTGTACATGAGCGAGCCCCTGGTGTCCAAGACCCAGGGCCTGGCCATCGTTTCGCTGAGCCGGCGCATACACCACCCCGACGGCCGATTTGCCGGTGTCGTCACCGCCGCCGTGCCCATCGACACCATCCAGCGGCAGCTGATGGCCATCGACCCCGGCCCGGGCGGCGCGGTGGTCATCCGCGATGCGGGCATGCGGCTGGTGGCCCGCTGGCCGGCCGCAGCTCCGGGCTCGTCGGCCCAACCGGGCACGGCCGATGTGTCGGCCGAACTCCGCCGGCTGCTGAGCGCCGGGGCCAGCCGGGGCCATTTCGCCACCGACAGCATCGACGGCACCGTCCGAACCGTGGGTTTTGCGCGCGTGAACAGCGTGCAAGGTGTGGTCATCGTGGCCCTGTCGCGCGACCACTACCTGCAGGCCTGGCGCCGCGACATGGCCGCCTACGGTGGCCTGGGCGCCGCGCTGTTGCTGCTCTACCTGTGGGCGCTGGCCGTGTCGCGGCGCGCCCAGCGCGGAAAGCTGCGTGCCGAGCGCCGAACCCGCATGCTGGCCGAGGTGTTCCAGCGCGCGGCGGAGGCCATCGTCGTCATCAACATCAAGGGTCGGGTCACCGAGGCCAACTCGGCCTTCGAGCGCCTCACCGAGTACAGCGGCGCGGCCCTCACCGGGCACGACGTGCGTGTGATGGTGGCCGACCGCACGCCCGCCAGCCAACTGCGCATGGTGCGCCGGCAATTGCTGCGCAACGGGCAGTGGAAGGGCGACCTCTGGATCAAGACCTGCACGGGCCGGATGCGCCCCGTCTGGCTGTCCCTCGTGGTGGTGCGCGACGACCAGGGCAAGGGCAGCTACATCGTCATCTCGGCCATCGAGACCTCTGAGTTGCGGCGGGCCGAAAAGCGCATCCTGCACATGGCTCACCACGACCCCCTGACCCACCTGCCCAACCGCGCCAGCCTGCAAGAGCGGCTCTCGCTGGCGCTGGCCTTCGCCCGCCGCGATCGCTCGGGCGTGGCGGTGATGTTCATCGACCTGGACCGCTTCAAGCACATCAACGACACGCTGGGCCACCAGATTGGCGATCTGCTCCTCATCGAAGTGGCGCGGCGCCTGCGCAGCCTCACCCGCGCCAGCGACATCGTGGCCCGCATCGGAGGTGACGAGTTTGTGCTGGCCCTCACCGGCCTCAAGGGCGGCACCGCCGACGAGGCCGGCAGCGTGGCCGAGAAAGTGCGACTGGCCCTGTGCGCGCCCTACCAGGTGCGCGGCATTGAGCTGCACACCACCGCCAGCATCGGCCTGAGCCGCTTCCCGCTCGACGGTGACGACAGCACGGCCCTGATGCGCAGCGCCGACATGGCCATGTACCACGCGAAATCGTGCGGCCGCAACCGCTTCGAGTTCTTCGAGCCGCAGATGAACCACGCCGCATCGGCACACCTGGCCGTTGACCTGGCGCTGCACAACGCCGTCGAGGCCGGCCAGATGGCGGTGCACTACCAGCCCCAGGTACGGGTGGACACTGGCGCCATCGTGGCCGCCGAGGCCCTGCTGCGGTGGCACCACCCAACGCTGGGCCTGGTGGCGCCCTCCACCTTCATCCCCATCGCCGAAGACAACGGGCTCATCTCGCAGATCGGCCACTGGGTGCTCACCCAGGCCCTGGCGCAATGTGCGGTCTGGCGGCACACACGCGACGCGCGCTTTCGCGTGGCGGTGAACGTCTCGGCCGTGCAACTGTATGCCGACGACTTTGTGGACACCGTGCTGGAAGCACTGGTGCTGGCTGGCCTGCCCGGCGACGCGCTGGAACTGGAGATCACCGAAAGCACGGCCATGCGGGACCCCGAGCGCAGCATCCCGCCATTGACGCGGCTGCGCAGCGCCGGCGTGCGCCTGGCCATCGACGATTTCGGCACCGGCTACTCCTCGCTGGCCTACCTCAAACGCCTGCCACTGGCCGCCATCAAGCTCGACCGCTCTTTCGTGATGGACCTGGAGCACGACGCCAACGACGCCGCCATCTGCCGCGCCACGGTGCGCCTGGCCCACAGCCTGGGTTTGATGGTCACCGCCGAAGGCGTGGAAACGCGGGCCCAGCTGCAGTTCTTGCACGACATCGACTGCGACCTGCTGCAAGGCTACTTGCTGGGCGAGGCGTTGTCGGGCGAAGACTTTGCGGCGCAGGTGTGGGGCGACAGGTTTGGTTCCGCAGCCAGGCCAACAGCTGAGCATCGCCTGCTGGCCTGACCGGCGCCGGAGGTGCGTTCGCGAAGCACGAGAATAGAGGCACTCTTTGCACACCGAACGACATGCCTTCAAAACGACTGATTGGGGCCTTCACGCTGTTGAGCCTGTGCATCGCCGCCTCTGTCGTTGCCGCGCCGCCCCTGCCCAGCAACACTGATTCCCCCACCCTGCGCAAGATCCGCGACGCTGGCGTCATCACGCTGGGCTACCGCGCGGCTTCGGCACCGTTCTCGTACCTCGACGACAAGCGCCACCCCATTGGCTATTCCATGGACATCTGCCACCGCGTGGTGAACGCGGTGCGCCAGCGCCTGGACCTGCCAGACCTGGAGGTGCGCAGCATGGTGGTGGGCTCGGCCACGCGCATGCCGCTGGTGAGCAATGGCACGGTCGACCTGGAGTGCGGCGTCACAACCAACACGCCCGAGCGCGGCAAGAGCGTGGCCTTCTCGGTCACCACCTTTGTGGCGGCCAGCCGGTTGCTCTCCAAGGCCTCGGCACCTGTGAACACGCTGGAAGACCTGCGCGGCAAGACCGTGGTCTCCACGCTGGCCACCACCAGCATGCAGTACCTGCACGCGGCCAACCTGGCACGCCGGCTCGACATGAAGATCCTGGCCGGCCAGGACGACATCGAATCCTTCCGCATGGTGGGCACCGGCCGCGCCGCCGCCTATGCGATGGACGACGTGCTGCTCAAGAGCCTGCTGGCCACCGCGCCCAACGCGCATGACTACCGCATTGCCGACGAAGCCCTCACCGCCGAGCCGTATGCCATCGCGATGAAACCCGGCGACCCAGCCTTCAAGCAACTGGTGGACGGCGTGATCACCGGGCTGTACCGCAGCGGCGAGATCGAGGCGCTGTACCGCCGGTGGTTTCTTTCACCCATCCCGCCCAAGGGCGTGAACCTGCAGTTGCCCATGAGCGATGCCCTGCAGCGCGTGCTGCGCAACCCCACCGACGCCAGCGACCCACGGCTGTACCGCTGAGCCGGCACCGCCCCCGGCTTCAGCGCAAACGCGAATCCGGCGGCAGGCTGCTGCGCGGCGACCGGGAATTCGGCAACCGGGAATCGGACAATCTGGAATCCTGGAAGCGGCTGTTTCGGGGCAGCCTGGAATCGAACAGCCGGCTGTCGGAGGAGAACTGCGATGCCGATGGCGGCACCGGCACCGGCTTCAGCACCAACTGGCGCCGCACCAGCCCCCACAGCAGCACCAGGGTGGCCAAGCCTGCCACCCCCACAGCCAGCCACACCCGCAGGGGCATGTCCACAGACATGGCCCGCCAGGCCGGCTGCATGGGCAAGGCCACGCTGATCAGGCCGGCTGGCCGGCCCTCCACATAGCCAAAGCCACCGCCGCCGTTGAACTGGGGGTTGCTGCGCAGGAACTCCGGCGCTGCCTCGGCCGAAGCATGACAGCCAAGGCAGCTTTTTTGCGCCAGCACCGCTCGCGCATACAGCAGTTGTGTGCCGCGCACCCGCCAGTACTCGGTGAGGCCGGGCTGGGCCTGCAGGACGTCCAGCGCCTCGGTCTCGAAGGCATTGGGCGCGTTGTTGGGGTTGAGCACGGTGCGGGCCGTCATGCGGTAGCGGGCCCTCAAGCCGCCTTCGGCCAGAGCGTCCGCCACCTCGCGCTGAATCAGGGCAGGGTTCTTCCAGTGGTAGGCCTCGATGCGTTGCATGGCCTGGCGCTCACTGCCCTCGCCAGCGTTCGCCAGCGTGCCTTGCAGCACAGCGCCATCGCGCTCACTGCCGGCATACACCGAACGCGTGAGAAAGCTGCCGGGCAGGCGCGAATCAGCGCCCTGGGTGCGCACGTGCACGCCGCCATACTTGGAGGCCCATCGGCCCACGCTCTCGGCCATGTCGGCCACGGTGCGGCCCTCGCTCAGGGTTTGCCGCAGCATCAGCGCCTCGCTGATCCACCACGCGCTAGCCGCCAGGGCCAGTATCAGCAGCGCCAGCGCCAAAATCATGGGTGCGCGCGGCACCGCCCTGTAGCCCACTCTGAGAGGATTGTTCACGCCTGCCTCCATCGGTTTCTTGAATCTGGTTCTTTCTGGCAATGCTGCCATGAAACCGCTGTCAAACCATCGCGTTCTGCGCCCTGTGCCTCTACAGGGGACAATTCGCCGCATATGGCATTGATCACCCTCACGAACGCACACCTCGCTTTTGGCCACGTGGCCTTGTTGGACGGCGCAGACTTTTCACTCGAACCCGGCGAGCGCGTGGCGCTCATTGGGCGCAACGGCACCGGCAAGAGCTCGTTGCTGAAGATCCTGGCTGGGCTGGATAAGCCCGACGACGGCGAGTTGCAGGTGCAGGGCGGCATCCAGCGCTACTACGTGCCGCAGGAGCCCTCGTTCAAGGCCGGCGCCACGGTGTTCGAGGCCGTGAGCGAGGGCCTGGCCGAGGTGAAGGAGCTGCGCGAGCGCTTCGAGCGCCACGACCCGGCCGACGACCTGGACCATGTGCAGACCCGCCTCGAAGCCCTGGACGGCTGGATGTGGGAGCGCCGCGTGGACGAGACCTTGCAGCGCCTGCATCTGAACGCCGAGGCCCAGGTTGATTCGCTCTCGGGCGGCACCAAGAAGCGCGTGGCCCTGGCCCAGGCCCTGGTGGCCAACCCCGACGTGCTGCTGCTGGACGAGCCCACCAACCACCTCGACCTGGACGCCATCGACTGGCTGGGCGAGCTGCTGGTGAACTTCAAGGGCGCCCTGCTGCTCATCACCCACGACCGTGCCTTCCTGGACGTGGTGGCCACCCGCATTCTTGAGCTGGACCGCGGCCAGCTGCGCGGCTACCCCGGCAACTTCACCGCCTTCGAAGGCCTGAAGCAGCGCGAGCTGGAGAACGAGGCCCTGGCCAACGCCCGCTTCGACAAGCTGCTGGCGCAAGAAGAGGTGTGGATACGCAAGGGCGTGGAAGCCCGCCGCACCCGCAGCGTGGCCCGCGTGCAGCGGCTGCAGCAACTGCGCTCAGACCGCGCGGCGCGGCGCGACCAGCTGGGCAAGGTGCGGCTGGAGATCGACCGCGGCAGCAACTCGGGCAAGCTGGTGGCCGAGTTGGACGGCGTGAGCAAGGCCTACCCCGGCACCGGCCCGCTGGTGGCGAACTTCAGCACCACCATATTGAGAGGCGACAAGATCGGCCTGGTGGGCCCCAACGGCGCGGGCAAGACCACGCTGCTGAAGATGATCCTGGGCCAGCTGCAGCCCGACAGCGGCACGATCCGCACCGGCACCAACCAGACCATTGCCTACTTCGACCAGATGCGCGAGGTGCTGAACCCCGAGGCCACGCTGGCCGACACCATCAGCCCCGGCAGCGAGTGGATCGAGATCGGCAACCAGCGCAAGCATGTGATGAGCTACCTGGGCGACTTTTTGTTCTCCCCGGCGCGCGCCAACTCGCCCGTCAAGAGCCTCTCGGGTGGCGAGCGCAACCGGCTGCTGCTGGCGCGCCTGTTCGCCCGGCCGGCCAACGTGCTGGTGATGGACGAGCCCACCAACGACCTCGACATCGAGACGCTGGAACTGCTGGAAGAGCTGCTGCAGGACTACCCCGGCACCGTCTTTCTGGTCAGCCACGACCGGCGTTTTGTGGACAACGTGGTCACCAGCGTCATCGCCTGGGAGGGCGACGACAGCCCTGGCCTGTGGCGCGAGTACGAGGGCGGCATTGAAGACTGGTTGCTGCAGCGCGCCCGCGCCAGGCAGATCGCGGCCGCAGCCAACAAGGCAGCGGCTGCGGCGCCCGCCCCGGCACCGGTGACGGCCGCCACACCGGCCAAGCCCAAGACCAAGCTCAGCTACAAGGAGCAGCGCCTGCTGGATGAGTTGCCTGGCCGCATCAGCGCACTGGAGGCCGAGCAGGCTACGCTGGCCGCGCTGCTGGCCGGTACCGAGCTGTACACCCAGGGCGCTGGACGCATCCAGGAAGTGACCAGCCGCCACGCGGCCATCGACGACGAGTTGATGGCGCTGCTGGAAAGCTGGGAACAGCTCGGCGCGCGCGGCTGAAGGCCCTCGCTGCCGTGGCCCCGCGCTCACCCTTGCATTGGCCCTCGCGGCTGGGTGCCGCGCGCCTGAACGGCCTGGTGGTGGCGCTGGGCGTGGCTGCGGTGCAGCTGCTGGTCACCGCGCTGTTCGGCGCGCCCGCCGGCATGGTGGCTGTAGGCGGCGCCGTGTGCGGCAGCCTGCCCGACGTGCCCAACCCGCCCCACCGCACCTGGCGCCGCGTGTGGCCGGCAGGGCTGCTGGTGGCGGGCGTCACGCTGGGTGTGGGCCTGCTGCGGCACTCGCCAGTGTGGATGACGCTGCTGATTGCCGCCGTCGCCTTCGTCACGCTCATGGCCATGGCCTGGGGGCCGCGCGCCGGGCCGTTGTCGTTCGCCGGCACGCTGGCCATGGTGTTCGCGATGGCCAGCGACGCACCGGCCTCCCCGCTTGATGCCTGGCAGCACGCCGGCTGGGTGCTGCTGGGCGCGCTGCTGTATGGCAGCTGGGCGCTGGCCACCTCGTGGGCACTGCGGCGCCGCTACCGGGAGCTGGCCGTGGCCACCGCCATGCGCGCCGTGGCCGTGCGGCTGCGTTCGCGCGCGGCCCGCGTGGCCGGCACGGTGAGCGAGGAAGAGGCCGGCATACGCGCCTCGATACGTGACGACGCGCAGCTGGCCGAGGCCCTGCAGGCGGCGCGCGACCAGGTCTTCGCGGCGCGCTTCTCGCCGCACAGCCGTACCCAGATCGCCCTGGTGCTCAAGCTCATCGACCTGCGCGACCTGCTGTTGGGCAGCCGGCTCGACCTGGGCCTGCTTGGCGACGATGCCACCAGCCGCGCCTGGCGTGGCGCGCTGGCCCGCAGCTACGAGCCACTGGCCCAGGCGCTGGACGACCTGGCCAACAGTGTGACCCTGGGGGCACCCGTGCCGCCCCTCTCACCCGAGCACTGGCGCACCGAGTTGGCTGCGCGCCTGGCCGCCGTGCCCTGTGCCGCAGACGACCCGCGCCAGACCCTGGTGGACGCCATGCAGGGCCGCCTGGGCCATGTGCTGGACGACGTGGTGGCCATGGCCGAGCGCCTTCTCAGTACCCCCAAACCTGGCGTTTCGCGCCAGGCCCCCGACCCACCCAGCCCCTGGACCCGCGAGCAGCTGCAGCTCTTTGTCTCACCCGAGGGCTGGCCGCTGGCCGCGCTCAGGCCGCACTTGAGCCTGCAATCCCCGGTGATGCGCCACGCCCTGCGCGGCATGCTGGCCATGAGCACGGCCTGGCTGCTGGGCCTGGCCCTGCCCTGGGCCTCGCACCCGCACTGGCTGGTGCTGAGCGTCGCCGTAGTGCTGCGCGGCAACCTGGAGCAAACGCTGTCGCGCCGCAACGAGCGCGTGATCGGCACGGTCATCGGCTGCCTGCTGGTGCTGCTGCTGGCCCGCCCTGCCCTGCAGGGAGTGTTGCCGCTGGTGTTCCTGCTGGCGGTGGGCATAGCCCACGCCTATGTGAACGTGCGCTACCGCGTGGCCGCCACCGCCGCCACGCTGATGGCTTTGCTGCAGCCGCTGCTGTTGATGCCCGGCAGCGGCCCCGCCGTGGGCGAGCGCCTGGCCGACACCGTGCTGGGCGCAGGGCTGGCCTGGGCCTTCTGCTTCGTGCTGCCCTCGTGGGAGCGGCGCGGCCTCACCCGGTTGAGCAGGCAACTCGCGACCGTGCTGAACCGCCACGCCGGCAACGTGTTGCGCTGGGCCCCCACGCCCGAGCAGCAACTGGCCCAGCGACTGAGCCGCCAGCAGGCCTACCAGGTGCTGGGCGCGCTGGCTGCGGCTGCGCAGCGCAACGCGGTGGAGCCACTGCAGGTGCGCGTGCCCGAAACCCGGCTGGAGGCCCTGCTGACCAGCGGCTACCGCTGGATGGCCCTGCTGGGTACGCTGCAGCAAACCCTGGCACGGCGCGCCGATGTGCTGGATGCTGCGCAATGCCAGCCCGCGCTGCAAGCCACTGCCAAGGCCTGCACCCAGGCCGCCGCGCTTGCCGTGCTGGGCCAGGGCCTGCCGCTGCAGGCCGCCCTGGCCGAGGCCAGCGCGCTGGATTGGCCCGAGCAGGGCGCAGACCTCAACCCCTGGGTGTTGCGCCGCCTGCGGCTGTGCCAGGACGAAGCCCAGCAACTGGCCGATGCGGTGCTGGCGCTGCAGGGCCCTGCGGGCTGAGCGTCAAAGTTTGAGGCGGGGCTGGTACTGGCCTTCGGCTTGCGAGGCACAGGCCACGCAGCGCTGGGCCCAGGGCTCCAGCATCAGGCGCTCGAAGGGGATGTGCTCGCCGCAATCGCGGCACAGGCCGTAGTCGGCATGGTGGATGCGCTGCAGCGCCTGGCTGACCCGGCCCAACTCGGCCATCTCGCGGTCTGAGCGCGCCAGATCCACCTCGCGGTCGGCGTCGCGTTGCGGGCCGTCGTCGCCATCCTGCTCCAGCACCTCGCGGGCATGTTCCACCCGGCTGCGGCCCTGCTGGTGATCAGCCACCTGTCCGTCGAGTTGCTGCTGACGGTTCTTGAGTTCGGCTTCCAGCAGCTGGATTTGCGTTGGGCTCAGTGCGGCGGTCATGATGGTCTCCTGACGTGGCCCATGGTCGCGCGATGACCCAGGCCTTGTCTTGATCGCCCTCAAGCGAATGCGGGCTGCGCCAGTGCCCGCTGCCTACAATCCACCGCCCCAGCCCGCAAGGATCTGCCATGTGCCAGTTGCTAGGCATGAACGCCAACACGCCCACCGATGTGATGTTCAGCTTCACCGGCTTGGCCACGCGTGCCGACGAGCACAAGGACGGTTTCGGCATCGGCTTTTTCGAGGGCCGTGGGGCGCGGCTGTTCGTGGACGCCCAAAGCGCACGCGTGAGCCCGGTGGCCGAACTGGTGAAAACCTGGCCCATCCACAGCAACAACGTCATCGCCCACATCCGCAAGGCCACGCAAGGCCAGGTTGCGCCGGAGAACACCCACCCCTTCGCGCGGGAGCTGTGGGGCCGCACCTGGGTGTTTGCGCACAACGGCGACCTGAAGGACTTTCGTCCACGCCTGCACGGCAGCTTTCGGCCGGTGGGCGACACCGACAGCGAGCACGCCTTCTGCTGGCTGATGCAGGAGCTGGCCAAGGCCCATGCCGGTGTGCCGGCGGTGGCCGAGCTGAGCTGCACGCTGCGCGAGCTGCTGCCCCAGTTGCACCGCCACGGCACGTTCAACATGCTGCTCTCGAACGGCCAGGCGCTGTGGGCGCATGGCTCGACCAAGCTGCACTGGCTGCTGCGCCAGCACCCCTTCCGCAGCGCCGCGCTGCGCGACGAAGACCTGCAGGTGAACTTTGCCCGCCACACCACGCCGGAAGACCGCGTGGCCATCATCGCCACCGAGCCGCTGACGGCTGACGAGGCCTGGGCGGCCTTTGCGCCGGGCGAGCTCAAGGTGTTCGTGGACGGCGTGCCGGCGGGCTGAAGCTCGGCCCCTCCCATTCACCCTGCCAGGCAGCCCTTCATGCGCCCCGACTGGCCGTTCACCGCAGCCCGGCCTGAAGGCCCAGCCCCACTGCCTACACTGCCCGCATGAACCCGCCCGCCGCCCGCAACGCCTTGCAGCGCTGGTACTTCACCAAGGCCCAGCCCTATTACGACCGCATGGAACCTGGCTTGCGAGCCGAGGCCATGCGCATCGACCAGCACCTCTATGGCGAGGCCGGCGTGGGCGTACTCATCGGCCTGGTGTGCGCCACGCTGGGCAGCACTCTGGGCCTGGTGGGTGCTGGCTTCCCTTGGGTGGCGGCGTTGCTCTGCAGCCTCATCGTCTGGTTCGGCATGCTGTTCGGCCTGCTGGCTGCCTGGCTGCGGCCTGAGCGCTACACGCTGGGCCGTGTGCTGCGCAACGTGGTCTGGGTGGTACTGGGTGCCTACGCCGGGGCGCTGCTGGGCTTTCTGACCGGCAGCACGGTGCTGCACGGCCGCTATGACACAGACAGCCTGACGGCGGCCCTGCAGCGTGCTGCCAGCCAGGCCGTGCCGCTGCTGGGCGTGGGGGTGCTGGCCATTGTGGTGCTGTCGGTGTCGATGTGGGCCGTGGCCCAGCAGCGTCGCGTGCTGATGCAGCGCGAACTGGCCCAGTTGCGCCTGGAGCAACAGCGCGACGCGCTGGCCCGCCAGGTGGCCGAAGCCCGGCTGAAGCTGCTGCAGGCGCAGATACAGCCGCACTTCCTGTTCAACACCCTGGCCTCGCTGCAGCACTGGGTGGACGGCGGCGACGCGCGTGCTGCACCACTGCTGCGCAACCTCACCGCCTTCCTGCGCGGCGCCACCGAGCTGATGGCGCGCGACGAGGTACCGCTGGCCGACGAGTTGCAACTGGCCCGGCACTATCTGGCCATCATGCAAAGCCGCCAGGGCCCGCGCCTGTCCTTCGACGTGCAGGCCAGCGAAGCGGCCCTGGCCCAGCCGCTGCCACCGGGCCTGCTGCTCACGCTGGTGGAGAACGCCGTGGAGCATGGCGTGGAAGCCGCGCTGCACGATGTGGCGGTGCACATCGCGGCAGGCGCCGACACCCATGGCTGGTGGCTGAGCGTGGCCGACACCGGCCCCGGCCTGGCGCCCGGCTGGCAGACCGGCGTGGGGCTGGCCAATGCGCGCGAGCGCCTGCACCATCGCCACGGCCCGAACGCCAAGCTTGATTTGCGCGACGCCGGGCCCGGCACGGTGGCCGAGTTGCGCATCAGCGGCCCACAGACCTCGCCCGACACAGCCCCCCCATGAGCCCACACCACCCCACGGCCCTGGTGGCCGACGACGAGGAAGCCCCGCGCGCCGCCCTGGTAGCCGCACTGCAGCAAGCCTGGCCTGAGCTGCGCATCGTGGCCCTGGCGGCCAATGGCGTGGACGCCTGGGACGCCTGGCTGGAGCACGAACCCGACCTGTGCTTTCTCGACATCCGCATGCCCGGGCTGACGGGCATCGACGTGGCGCGGCGCATCGACGGGCGCACGCCGGTGGTGTTCGTCACGGCCTATGGCGACCATGCCATGGCAGCCTTTGACGCGGGCGCGGTGGACTATGTGATGAAGCCGGTGGAGCCCGAGCGCCTGCAGCAGGCCGTGCGGCGCTTGCGCCAGCGCCTGGCGGCCCCGGCGGCTGCGGCGCCAGCCGGCCTGCAGGACCTGCTGGCGCAGCTGGCGGGACAGATGCGGCCGGCGGCTCGGCTGGAGGTGATCCAGGCGGCCGTGGGCAAGGAGGTGCGGCTGATCCGCGTGGAAGAGGTGGTGTATTTCGAGGCCGACGCCCGCTACACGCGGGTGGTCTACAGCGCCGACGGCCTGAGTGGCGAGGCGCTGATACGCACGCCACTGAAGGAACTGCTGGCCCAACTCGACGAGCGTGCCTTCTGCCAAGTGCACCGCTCGGTCATCGTGAACCAGCTGCACATCGCCGCCGCCGTGCGCGTGGACGAAGGCGTGATGCACCTGACCTTGCGCGGACGAAGTGACACGCTGCCGGTCTCGCGCCAGTTCCAGGGCCTGTTCAAGGGGCAGTGAGCGGCCGTGCAATCGCTCGCCCATCCAGGGCTTGGTGGCATGTCTTCGCCGCAAATATGCGGCTCAGCACTGAACCCGGGTGACAGGCCGCAGGGCCTGTCACTGATCCGGGTTCAGAACTTGTGGCGCACACCCACGGCGTAGGTGCTGCCTGTGGTGACACTGGTCTTCTTGTCGCTCATCGCCACCGCGTAGACATCCGTGCGCTTGGACAGCGTGTAGTCATAGCCGGCAGTGATGGTGGTGCGCTTGGCGCCGGTGTCGGGCTTCAATTGGCCGAACTCGGCCAGCAGCTTGCCAGCACCCACCGGAACGGCCACGCCCAGCTCGGCCAGCTTGTAGCCCATTCCGGAGGTGTCGTTCTTGACCTTGCCGTACTGGCCGTACAGCTTGGCGGCACCCAGGTCGTACGAAGCACCCACTTGCGAGGTGGTGGTGCCGTTGGCGGTGCCCGCCTTGACCTTCTGGTAGGCCACGGTACCAGCGAAGGCGCCGCTGAAATACAGCACATTGCCACCGGTCTTGCGGCCATGGAGGGTGCCATCGTTGCCAGCCACCTGCAATTGCGCCGTCAAGCCACCCATGTTGGGCGTGGTGTAGGAGAGGGACTGGTTCCAGCCGGTATCACCCGTGACGGTGCCGCTGGTGAAGTAGTGGCGGATGCTGGGCGAGTGGCCAAAGGAATCGCCGAAGGCGTTGAAGATCAGCGTGGAGACGAACAACGAGGTGGTGTTGCGCCCCAAGTTGAGCGAGCCGAAATTGCCGGCCAGACCGACGTAGGCATTGCGGGCCCAGAAGGCGTCGCCATTGAAGCGACCGGCCGAGCCACTGTCGGCGCGCAGGAAGCTCTCGATGGCGAAGTTGGCCTTCAGGCCGCTACCCAGGTCTTCGGTGCCCTTGAAGCCGAAGTAGCTGGTGCTCATCTTGCCGCTGGCCACGGACTTGTCCTTGGTGCCGCCTGCGTCCTGGAACTGGCCGGCCGAGACATCGATCAGGCCATAGGCTTGGACGCTGGACTGGGCCTGGACGCCTGCAGCGATGGCCGACAGTGCGGCCCCGGCCAGCACCTGGGCCACGGGGAAACGGGAGAGACGGACGCGATTCGACATGGGGACTCCGGGTTGGGGGTTGTTGTTCGGAAGCGGGCTGGCCACACGGGCCAGGCAATACCAAAAGGCAAGCAGAAATCATACCCACATCGCCAGACTGGATGCCGATCTCGGTGTCCCGCCTGGCCCAGGGTGTGGCGCAAAAGTGTCGGTTTCTGGGGCCGGCGCAAGCCCGGGCACCGGTTCAGTGCGCAAGCGCTCGCGCTTGGGGCACACCGGTCAGTCGTTGTCTTCGCCCGTTTGCAGGATCTTGGCCAGAGTCACGCGCAGGCGCTGAGAATCGATGGGCTTGGTGAGGAAGTCGTTCATGCCGGCGGTCAGGGCCTCGTTGCGCTCAGACACCAGGGCCGCCGCCGTGAGCGCAATGATGGGCAGCTCTTGCGGGCCAAAGCGCTGGCGCAACTGCCGAGTGGCCTCGTGGCCGCTCATGCCGGGCATCTGCACATCCATCAGCACCACGTCGAACGGATGGCCCTTGGCGTGGGCCGCCAGCACAGCGGCAATGGCTTCATGGCCGTCGGCTGCCTGGGCCACCACCGCACCCCATTGCTCCAGCATGGCCACGCCTATCATCATGTTGACGGCATTGTCTTCCACCATCAGCACATGGGCGCCCGAGATGGCGTCCATGCCACCGCTGGTGACGACGGCGTTCATGTCGGCAAACTCGGCCGTGGGCAACGGCAACTCGGCAAAGAAGCAGCTGCCGTGTCCGGACAGGCTGACCACGCCTACATGGCCGTGCATCAGTTCGGCCAGCTCGCGGCAGATCGACAGGCCCAGCCCGGTGCCCCCAAACGAGCGGGTGACCGAGCTGTCGGCCTGCATGAAGGGGCTAAACAGGCGCTGCTGGATGGCTTCGTCTATGCCCGGGCCGGTATCGATCACTTCAAAGCGGATCAGCCCGGGGCGCATCACCCGCGCCGCCTGCCGCACCTGGCCGTCGTCGGTGAACTTCAGCGCGTTGTTGAGAAAGTTGCTGAGAATCTGCCGCACCCGCACCGGGTCGCCCTGCACCAGGTCGGGCAGGTCCTCGTCGAACTCGATGGTCAGCGTCAGGCCCTTGGTGTCGGCCAGCGCGCCGTAGGCCTGGCGCAGCGAGCTCAGCAAGTCGCGCAGGCTGAAGATGACATCGTCCAGGTGCATCTTGCCGGCCTCGATCTTGGACAGGTCCAGGATGTCGGTGAGGATGCCGGAGAGGGTTTCTGCGCTCTCGCTGATCTGCTCGATGTACTGGCGGCGGCGGCTCTCGTCCAGCGTGGGCTGGCGCGCCATGCGGGCCAGCCCCAGCAGGGCATTGAGCGGCGTGCGGATCTCGTGGCTGGTGTTGGCCAGAAAGGCGCTCTTGGCCAGGCTAGCGGCCTCGGCATCGTCGCGCGCCTTGGCCAGCGCCTGTTCGGCGTTGCGGCGGTCGGTGACGTCTTCGGCCATCCAGATGGCGCTGCCGTGGCCGGGGTCGTGGGTGTCCACCGCCTTGGCCTGCAGGCGGCAGAGAAACCGGCGGCCATCGCGGCGTTGCAGGGTGCGCTCGAATTCGATGGGTTCGCCGCGCACAAGTGGCGGGCGGTAGGTTTCGAACGCGGCGTCGTAATCGGCTGTGCTGGGCCACACCTCGGAGATGTGCCGGCCCATCAGTTGGCCAGCAGGCCAGCCCAGCATCTGCTCCAACCTTGGGTTGGCCATGAGGAAGTGTTGGTCGCGGGTGAGCGCAATGCCCACGGGCACGTTCTCAAGGATGGCTTCGCGTTCCAGCCGGGCCTGCTCCACGGCGGTGACGTCACGCGCGTTGATGATCACGTAGTCGCGCCCGTCCATGCTGAAGCGCGCCGCCGACACCAGCATCTGCACGCGCCGGCCATCGCGCACGGTGAACGTGGCCGGAATGTTCTGCACGGTTTCCGAGCGGGCCAGTGCCGCCGTGATAGCAGCCCGCTCGGCCAGATTGGCCCAGATGCGCAACTCGGCACTGGTCTTGCCAATGACCTCGTGGATGGCATAGCCCGTGACCCGCGAGAACGTGGGGTTGACCATGGCATAGCGCCCGGTGCCCAGTTCGGTGAGGGTGATCACGTCGGGGCTGTTGGCCACGAGATGGCTCAGCAGGGCCTCGGAGCGCTGCAGCGCATCCTCGGCCTGCCGGCGCTCGGTGTTGTCGATGTAGATGACCAGGGTCTCGCCTTGCCCGTCGATGGAGTCGACCGTGACGCTGAGCGACTGCATTGTCATCAGCCGGCCCGGGCCGGGCACCAGGCGGTATTCGGCCGGTGTCAGGGCTTGGCCTGGCGCCAGGCCGTCCAGCTCGCGCAGACGCTTGCGGGCGCGCTCGCGCGACTCGCCCTCTTCATAGACCTGCAAGATGTCCTGCCCCACCATGCTGGCCAGATCGGTGAAGCCGAACTGCGACACGGCCACCGGGTTGGCATCCACCACGATGCCGTCGCGGTGCACCACCAGCGGCGTGGGAATGCGGCGAAACAGATCGCGAAACCGGGATTCGGTGCGTATCAGGGCGTTGCGCGCCTTTCGCTCTTCGGTCACATCGCGCAGCAAGGCCCAGTGGCCGGGCTCGGGATGCTCGCCTTGCGAGCGGGGCGCGGTGCTGAGCAGAAAGTACCGTGTGCTGCCATCGGCCATCAAGCGCTGCACCGGCAGGTCCACACGCACTTCGGTGTGGCGCATGCCTTTTTGCAGGCGCGCCAGGTCGGCAGACGCCATGGTCAGCCCCGGCAGCTCCCAGAACAGTTTGCCGGCCTCGGCCTGCACCCTGGCCTGTTCCTCGTGGCCGTCGGCATAACGGCGCAACACCGTGCCGTTGGCGTCCAGCTCATAGCAGGTCTGTGAGGTCAGCGCCAGCACATTGGCCACGTCGCGCTGGAACTGGGCATGACGCAGGTGGCGCTGGGCTGTCCAGCGCCGCAAGGCGCTCGCCACGCCCCAGGCGGCTGCGCCAAGGGCAGCCAGGCTGGCCAGCACCCGCCACTGCTGTGGCAGCTCGGCGCCGGCCAGGCTGATGAGCACCAACGTACTGCAGCCCAGTGCCACAGCCAGCAGGGGCATGCCACGAAACGCGACGGGCGGTGGGGCGGACTCTGGCAGCGGCACGGCAGGTTCAGGTCGGACGACAGCGCGCAGTGTCACCCCAAACGCACGCGCCGCCTATCGCCATTTGGGGTGGAAACCATGTGCAGGCTCAATCCACTGCCACCTCAGCCTGGGCGGCGAGCGCCGGCCAATTCACGCCGGGTGGCATCGGCCACCGAGCGAGCCTGGGCAGCAAAGTCGTCGCCACTGCCGGCATACAGCACGGCACGCGAGGAGTTGACAACGATGGGGCCGTCGGGCCGCCAGGCCGCGGCCACCGTGGCGGCGGCGTCGCCCCCCTGGGCGCCTACGCCGGGGATCAGCAGCGGCAAAGTAGGTGCCAGTTCGCGCACCCGCGCCAGCTCGGCCGGAAAGGTGGCGCCCACCACCAGGCCCAGGCGGCCGTCGCGGTTCCAGGGGCCGGCGGCCAATTTGGCGACGTGCTCGTAGAGTTTGTCGCCATTGGCCAGCGTCTGGAACTGAAGGTCGCTGCCGCCGGGGTTGGAGGTGCGGCACAGCAGGATCAGGCCCTTGCCGTCGTAAGGCAGGTAGGGCTCGATGGAGTCGAAGCCCATGAAGGGCGAGAGCGTGACCGCGTCGGCCTGGTAGCGCACAAAGGCCTCGCGGGCGTACTGCTCGGCGGTGGAACCAATGTCGCCGCGCTTGGCGTCCAGGATCACCGGCACATCTGGCGCCGTGCGCCGGATGTAGGCCATCAACTCTTCGAGCTGGCCTTCGGCGCGGTGGGCGGCAAAGTAGGCGATCTGCGGCTTGAAGGCGCACACCAGGTCCTTGGTGGCGTCGACGATGCGGGCGCAGAAATCAAAGATGCGGGCCGGGTCGCCGCGCATGGCGCCCGGAAACCGCGCAGGCTCCGGGTCCAGGCCCACACACAGCATGGAATCGGCACGGGCCGTGGCCTGCTCAAGAAGGCGGCGGAAGCTCATGCGATGCGTGCAGCCAGTGCGGCGGCCTGGCCGGTGTAGCCCGCAGGCGTCATGGCCAGCAGGCGGTCTTTTTCGGCCTGCGGCAGCGCCAGGTTGGCGATGAAGCCCTGCATCAGCTCGCGCGTCATGGGCTTGCCGCGGGTGAAGGCCTTGAGCTGTTCGTAGGGCTGCGGCAGCGCATGGCGGCGCATCACCGTTTGCACGGCCTCGGCCAGCACTTCCCAGGCTTCGTCCAGGTCGGCGGCCAGCGCGGCGGCGTTCAGCTCCAGCTTGTCCAGGCCACGGGCCAGCGAGTCGTAGCCCAGCAGCGCGTAGCCCAGCGCCACGCCCATGTTGCGCAGCACGGTGGAATCGGTCAGGTCGCGCTGCCAGCGGCTGATGGGCAGCTTTTGGCTCAGGTGCATCAGCAAGGCGCTGGCCAGACCGAAGTTGCCTTCGGCGTTCTCGAAGTCGATGGGGTTGACCTTGTGCGGCATGGCCGATGAACCCACCTCGCCGTCCTTGAGCTTCTGTTTGAAGTAGCCCAGCGAGATGTAGCCCCACACGTCGCGCGAGAAATCGATCAGGATGGTGTTGGCGCGGGTGTAGGCGTCGAACAGCTCGGCCATGTAGTCGTGCGGCTCGATCTGGATGGTGTAGGGGTTGAAGGCCAGGCCCAGGTGCTGCTCGACCACCTTGCGCGAGAAGGCTTCCCAATCGGTGTCGGGGTAGGCGATGGAGTGGGCGTTGTAGTTGCCCACGGCACCGTTCATCTTGGCCAGCAGCTTGACCTCGGCGATGCGCTCGCGGGCATGCTGCAGGCGCGCCACCACGTTGGCGATCTCCTTGCCCACCGTGGTGGGGCTGGCGGTCTGGCCATGTGTGCGCGACATCATGGGCACGCTGGCGAAAGCCTTTGCCATGCCCACCAGCTTGGTGATGATGCGGTCCAGCGCGGGCAACATCACATCGGTACGCGCAGCCTTGAGCATCAGCGCGTGGCTGGTGTTGTTGATGTCTTCGCTGGTGCAGGCGAAGTGCACAAACTCGGAGGCCGCCTTCAATTCAGGCTGGGTCTCGAAACGCGACTTGAGCCAGTACTCCACGGCCTTGACGTCGTGGTTGGTGGTCTTCTCGATGTCCTTGATAGCACGCGCGTCGGCTTCGGAGAAGAGCACGATCAGGCCACGCAGCAGGCCACGCGAGGCCTCGGACAGCGGCGCAAAGCCTTCCAGGCCAGCGTCTGAGAGGGCGATGAACCACTCGACCTCCACCTGCACGCGGCGGTGCATCAGGCCGAATTCCGAGAGCAAGGGGCGCAAGGCGGCAACCTTGGCGGCGTAGCGGCCGTCCAATGGGGACAGGGCCGTGATGGTGGGGAGCGTCATCGGCGTGCTGATTCAGGTGAAGAGAGGGGCGGCTGCGCGGTGCACAAGATGTGTGCATGCCAGAAGTTTGGCGTGTGAACGCCGTTGATGGCGTGCTGCAAGCCTCATTTTACGGGCTTCAAGCTTGGGGTTGTGGCGTCGCGTCCGGACATGCTTCGATAGAATCAATCGAAAGGGACACCCCCTCGAAAAAAGACACGCATGAAACTGATTGGATCACTCACCAGCCCCTACGTTCGCAAAGTCCGCGTTGTGCTGGCCGAGAAAAAGCTTGACTACCAGTTCGTGCTCGAAGACGTCTGGGGCAACGACAACATTCTCGCGTCCAACCCATTGGGCAAGGTGCCTTGCCTGGTGATGGAAGGTGCCGAAGCGGTGTTCGATTCGCGCGTGATCGTCGAGTACGTCGACACGCTTTCACCGGTTGGCAAGCTCATTCCGCCCAGCGGTCGCGAGCGCGTGGAGGTGCGCACCTGGGAAGCCCTGGCCGACGGCATGCTCGATGCCAGCATCAGCGCCCGCATGGAGCAGGTGTGGACGGGCCGCACTGCCGAGCAGCGCAGCCAAGCCTGGATAGACCGGCAGATGGTGCGTGTGCAATCCGCCTTGCGCGCCATGAGCCTGGGCTTGGGCGACAAGCCCTTTTGCGTGGGCATCCACATGAGCCTGGCCGACATCTCGGCTGTGGTGGCCCTGAGCTACCTCGATTTCCGCTTCCCCGAGATCGACTGGCGCACGCCCCACCCCAACCTGCTGCGACTGCACGACAAACTGGTGTCGCGCCAGAGCTTTGTCGACACCGTGCCGCAGGGCTAACCCCCCCCCCCCCCCCCCCCCCCCCCCCCCCCCCCCCCCCCCCCCCCCCCCCCCCCCCCCCCCCCCCCCCCCCCCCCCCCCCCCCCCCCCCCCCCCCCCCCCCCCCCCCCGCCCCCCCCCCCCCCCCCCCGCCCCCCCCCCCCGGGAATGGCGCCAGCCGGCGCATAGCCGTCATACCCGCAGCCCTCCGCCGTCATTCCCGCGGAGCCTGCCCCCGCGAAGGCGGGGGGCGGGAATCCAGGCTTTCGGCACCTGCACGAGATCAGGACGGCGCGGCGCATTGCTTCGCTCGTGTCCCCCTGCCTCGGCCCTGGCGGGCCTCGCCATTCCGCCTTTACCTCGCTGCGCAACACGCCCCACCGTCCTGATCGGGCCGCTGCCTTGGCTGCTTCAGCGTTGAAGACAAAGGCGCTGGTTGGCAGAGGGTGTCGGGTATCCGCCCGACGGAACTCAAGGAGGAATGGCTCACGCCCGGCTGAGGGCGTGAGACAGGGGAGATGGAGTCGGGTGGGTACCCGGCGACCTCTGCCCGCCACCGATTTTCGGACGACTGCAATGCGCCGTCACCAGTTCCTCACCACCCCTCACCACCCCTCACCGATCAGGTCGACAGCGCCTCTCGGCTGGCACGGAGCGGTGCAAAGCTTGCCGCTTGTGCCAACGGCCAGTAGAGCTCGTAGACCTTGTGCGGCCACGCCGCTTCGCCACGCACGGCCGGCAGCAGTTCGTCGGGCTTGAGAAACACCAATTGGTTGGACAACAAGCGCACCTGGTCGCCCTCCACGCGCCGCACGATGTGGGCGGGCGTGATGTCACCCGGGTGCTGCAAACCGGCGGCCTGCACCAGTTCTTTCAGCGCATGCAGCGTGCTGTGGTGGTACTGCATCACCCGGGTGGACTTGACGGGCACCACCAGGGCTTGCTGGCGGTGCGGGTCTTGCGTGGTCACGCCTGTGGGGCACTCGCCGGTGTGGCAATGCTGGGCCTGGATGCAGCCCAGCGCAAACATGAAGCCGCGCGCCGAGTTGCACCAGTCGGCCCCCAGCGCCATGGCGCGGGCGATGTCGAAGGCGCTGACGATCTTGCCCGAGGCGCCCAGCTTGATGCGCGCGCGCAAGCCCAAGCCCACCAGCGTGTTGTGCACCAGCAGCAGGCCGTCTTGCAGCGGCGTGCCCACGTGGTCGGTGAACTCCAGCGGTGCGGCGCCAGTACCGCCCTCGCCACCGTCCACCACGATGAAGTCGGGCGTGATACCGCTTTCCAGCATGGCCTTGCAGATCGCAAACCACTCCCAGGGGTGGCCGATACACAGCTTGAAGCCGGTGGGCTTGCCGCCCGAGAGTGTGCGCAGACGGTCCACGAACTGCAGCAGTTCCAGCGGCGTGCCGAAGGCGCTGTGGGCGGCTGGTGAGATGCAATCCTCACCCGCCTTCACGCCCCGCGCCACCGCGATCTCGGCCGTGACCTTGGGGCCCGGCAGCACGCCGCCGTGGCCGGGCTTGGCGCCCTGCGAGAGCTTGATCTCGATGAGCTTGACCTGCGGCGCGGTGGCATTGGCCACAAAGCGCTCTTCGCTGAACAAGCCGTCATCGGTGCGGCAGCCAAAGTAGCCCGAGCCGATCTCCCAGACCAGATCGCCGCCGTGCACGCGGTGGTGCTGGCTGATCGAGCCCTCGCCGGTATCGTGCATGAAGCCGCCCTGCTTGGCACCGCTGTTGAGCGCCAGCACCGCGTTGGCGCTGAGCGCACCAAAGCTCATGGCCGAGATGTTGAACACGCTGGCGCTGTAGGGTTGGGCGCGGCCAGCGCCAATGGTGGTGCGAAAGTCATCCGAGGCCAGGGTGGTGGGCGCGAGCGAATGGTTGATCCACTCATAGCCCTCGCGGTGCACATCGAGCTGGGTGCCAAACGGCCGCTTGTCGGGCTCACCCTTGGCGCGCTGGTAGACCAGTGAGCGCTGCTGGCGCGAGAAGGGCGCGGCCTCGTTGTCGCTCTCGATGAAGTACTGGCGCAGTTCGGGCCGCACGAATTCCAGCAAAAAGCGCAGATGGCCAATGACCGGGTAGTTGCGCAGGATGGCGTGGCGCGTCTGGCGCAGGTCGCGCAGCCCCAGCATCACCCCCGCCAGGCCCAGCACGGTGGCGCCTTGGCCTTGGCCGGTGGATATCCACACAAAGGCGCCCAGCAGCGCCGTGACGCCCAGCGCCACCAGCGTCATGTAGCGGATGGGGAACAAGCGGTTCAGCGCAATGAGCCAGGCTGGCATGGGGAACCCTTCGTCGGAGCAGACCGAGGCCGCATGCTAGTGCACAGGCCCGGGCTTAAAGCGTTGGAAACACGGGACTTTTCCCTCCCGTACCTGCCGATAATCGGCCCCACGTTGAGGGCCCCTATGAACTGGATGTTCCGATTTGCGCTGCAGCGCACCACCGCCTACACACCGCGCAGCTGCGGCTTTGTGATCACCTCCTTGCTGCTGGTGCTGGTGGTGTTGGCGGTGCTGGCGGCCCTGGTGGTGGCGGTGTCGGTGGCGGTGATCTACCCGCAGCTGCCGCCGCTCGATGCCGTCACCGATTACCGGCCCAAGCAACCTTTGCAGGTGCTCACACGCGACGGTGTGGAAATTGCCCAGTTCGGCTCCGAGCGCCGCATCTATATGCCGCTGGCGCAGATCCCGAAGCGCATGCAGGACGCCCTGCTGGCCGTGGAAGACACCCGCTTTCGCGAGCACAGCGGCATTGACTACCGGGGCGTGGCCCGCGCGGTGCTTTCCAACCTCACCGGCGGGCGCAGGCAGGGTGCGTCCACCATCACCCAGCAGGTGGCACGCAACTTCTTTCTCTCGTCACGCCGCACGGTGGAGCGCAAGCTCAAGGAAGCTGCGCTGGCGCTGAAGATCGAGCAGCAGCTCAGCAAGGACCAGATCCTTGAGCTGTACATGAACCAGATCTACCTGGGCCAGCGCGCCTACGGCTTTGGCGCCGCTGCCAAAACGTATTTCGGCAAGCCGCTGGACCAACTCTCCACTGCCGAGTTCGCGGTGCTGGCCGGCCTGCCGCAGAACCCTTCGGGCGCCAACCCCATCACCAACCTCGCCAAGGCCACCAGGCGCCAGCAGCATGTGCTGGGCCGCATGCGGGACACCGGTGTGATCACCGAGGACGAATACAACAACGCCAAAACCGAGAAGCTGCTGATCCGCTCGCAATCGCAGGTGGAGGTGCATGCCGAGTACGTGGCCGAGATGGCCCGAAAAGCCGTAGTGGAGCGCCTGGGCGAGCTGGCCTACACCCAGGGCGTGAAGGTGGTGACCTCGCTGATTGCCGCTGAACAGCAGGCCGCCTGGGTGGCACTGCGCAAGGGCCTGATGGACCACGAACGCAAGCAGGCCTGGCGCGGGCCCGAGGACACCGTGGACCTGCCAGACGATGACGACGACACCGCCATTGCCCAGGCCCTGAAAGACTACCGCGACGACGAGGATCTGCGCTTGGCCGTGGTGCTGAGCGCCAGCGCCAAGGAGGTGGTGGCGCGCTTGACAAACGGCGAGAGCGTGCACCTCAGCGGCGAAGGCCTGCGCTGGGCCTTGCCCGCACTTTCGCCCAAGGCCGCCAGCGAGCTGCGCATCACGCGTGGTGCCATCGTGCGGGTGATGCGCGGCGACAAGGCCTGGGCCATCGCCCAGTGGCCTGAAGCCGAGGGCGCCTTTGTCTCGATGGACCCCGGCACCGGCCGAGTGCGCGCCATGGTGGGCGGCTTCGATTTCACACGCCAGCCCTTCAACCACGTGACCCAGGCCTGGCGCCAGCCGGGCTCCAGCTTCAAGCCTTTTCTGTACTCGGCCGCGCTGGAGCATGGCGTGATGCCGGCCACGCTGATCAACGACGCGCCGCTCACCATCGGTGACTGGAGCCCGCAAAACTCGGACGGCAAGTTCGACGGCCCGCTCACGCTGCGCCAGGCGCTGGCCAAATCCAAGAACCTGGTCAGCGTGCGCCTGGTGCAACACATGGGCACGCCGGACGCGCGGCAATGGGCCGGCCGCTACGGCTTTGACGTCGACAAGCAGCCCGACAACCTCACGCTGGCGCTGGGCGCCGGCAGCGTCACGCCGCTGCAAATGGCCTCGGCCTATTCGGTGCTGGCCAACGGCGGGTTCAAGGTCTCGCCGCGCGTGATTGAGCGCATCACCGATGCCAAGGGCACGGTGTTGTTCGAGGCGCCCGCGCCCGCGCCGCTGGCCGACGCGCCCATGGCCGTTGCAGCCGCCCCCGTTGATGCAGCCGCCTCGGGTGTGTTGGCCGACGACGCCGCTTCCGCGCCCGCCGCCAGGCCCGCCTACGCCATGGTGCCGGCCATGGCTGCCAGCGCTGCCGACGGGCAGCGCGTGGTGCCCGCACGCAATGTCTTCATCACCCGCGCCCTGCTGCAAGAGGTGACCCGCAGCGGCACCGCCGCGCGCGCCCAGGCCACCCTCAAGCGCCCCGACCTGTACGGCAAGACAGGCACCACGAATGACGCGGTAGACGCCTGGTTCGCCGGCTTCCAGCCCAGCGTGGTGGCCGTGGTGTGGATAGGCTATGACACCCCCCGCAGTCTGGGCAGCCGCGAGAGTGGCGGCGGCCTGGCGCTGCCGGTGTGGATCAGCGTGATGGGCCAATCGCTCAGGGGCGTGCCCGTGCAAACCAACCTGCCGCCCGATGGCGTTGTGGGCGTGGATGGCGACTGGCGCTACACAGAGTTCACTGAAGGCGGCTTTGTGCCGCGCATCGACATCGAGGCGCCGGCCGAGGCGGCGCCCGAGCCTGCTTCTGCACCCAGCGCAGCCGCGTCCACCCCCTGACCTTTCACGAAAGCAACACACCATGGCCTTGTACGAAATTGACGGCATTGCCCCGCAGGTGGACGACTCAGCCTGGGTGGCCGAATCGGCCCAGGTCATCGGCCGCGTCGAGCTGGGTGCCGACTGCAGCATCTGGTTTGGTGCCGTGCTGCGCGGCGACCAGCCCGAACCCATCCGCATCGGCCGTGGCAGCAACATCCAGGACGCCAGCGTGCTGCACTCGGATGCCGGCGTGCCGCTCACCATTGGCGAGCACGTCACCGTGGGCCACCATGTGGTGCTGCACGGCTGCAGCATCGGCGATGGCTCGCTGATCGGCATCGGTGCGGTGGTGCTGAATGGCGCCAAGATCGGCAAGCACTGCCTGGTGGGCGCCGGTGCGCTGGTAACCGAAGGCAAAGAGTTCCCCGACGGCTCGCTGATCGTGGGCAGCCCGGCGGTGGTCAAGCGCGCGCTCAGCCCCGAGCAGATCGCCGGCCTGCAACGCAGCGCGGAGCACTACATGGCCAATGCGGGGCGGTACCGGAGCACGCTGAACAAGGTGGGCTGAGCCAGACGATGACTTGCTCCGATGCATTCCAAGCCTACCTGCAAGCCTATGCACGCAAGGATCTGCCGGCGATAGAGTCCATGCTGTCCAGCGACGTGCGCTTGTGCGACTGGAACAAGGCCGTGGCAGGTCGCGCTGCCGTGTTGGCCGAGACGGCCAAGAATTTCGCAGCCGCCGAGATCATCGAGATCGAGACGCTGGCCACCTACGCCCGGGGTGATGGCGTGGCCGGCGAACTGCGCATCGTGGTGGACGGCCAGACCGAGCTGCGGGTGGTGGACGTGCTGCGCTTTGACACCAGCGGCAAGATCACCGACATCCGCGCCTACCTGGGCTGCAGCGATGCGGATTGAAGACCTCCGCCAACACCTGCGTACCCTGGGCGCCCAGCCCAAGGTGGAAGACCGCGTGCTGCGCCTGTGGGCCCAGGCGCAGCCGCAAGACAGCGGCAAGCGGCGGCTCGAAGACTTCATGCCCAAGGCGCTGCGCCTGGCCCTGCCCGCACTCAGCGCCGAGCTGGCCGCGCTGGTGCAGTTGCGCTCGCAACATCCTGGTGAAGACGGCTCGGCGCGGCTGCTGCTAGGCCTGCAAGACGGTCAGACGGTGGAGGCCGTGCTGCTGCCGCGCGACGGGCTGTGCATCTCCAGCCAGGTGGGCTGCGCGGTGGGCTGCCAGTTCTGCATGACGGGCACCGGCGGCCTGGTGCGGCAGGTGACGAGCGGCGAGATGGTGGCCCAGGTGGCCCTGGCCCGCACGCTGCGGGCTGTGAAGAAGGTGGTGTTCATGGGCATGGGCGAGCCCTCGCACAACCTCGACAACGTTCTGGCAGCCATCGACCTGCTGGGCACGCTGGGCGACATCGGCCATAAGAACCTGGTGTTCTCCACCGTGGGCGATCTGCGCGTGTTCGAGCAACTGCCCTTGCAGCGGGTGAAGCCTGCGCTGGCGCTCTCGCTGCACACCACCAAGGCAGCGCTGCGCGAGCAACTGCTGCCGCGCGCACCGCGCATCACCCCCGACGAACTTGTTGAACTGGCCGAACACTATGGCCGCAGCACCGGCTACCCAGTGCAGGTGCAATGGACGCTGATGGAAGGCGTGAACGACGGCCAGGACGAACTGGACGGCATCGTTCGACTGCTCACTGGAAAGTACATGGTGCTGAACATGATCCCGTACAACCGTGTGCCCGAGCTGCCGTTCCAGCGGCCCAACGCCGAGCGCGCCGCCGCCATTGCGCGCCACCTGCACCAACGCGGCATCCTCACCAAACTGAGGCAATCGGCCGGGCAAGACGTGGAAGGCGGCTGCGGCCAGCTGCGCGCCCGTGAAGCCATGGTGCGCATGCCGGCCCGACGCAAGCCGGTGGCGAGCTGAGGCAATACCCGCTCGCCTGGCGATCAGCGCTGCGCCACGCTCTGTGCGAAATAGCCTTCGGTGTGGATGAGCTCGGGCTTGGCGCCCAGGGCCTTCGCGGCCGCCACGCAGTCGTCCACGAACGATGGGCTGCCGGCCACAAACACGCTGTGGCCTGAAAGATCCTTGGACACCGTGGGCAGCAGCGCCGGGATGCGGCCGCGCAAGCCCGTCCAATCCGGTCCGGCCGCTTGCGTGAGCGTGGGCAGGTACTTGAAGCTGCGGTGCTTGGCCTGCCACCAGGCCATCAGGCCGGCGTCGTAGAGATCGGCCTTTTCCCGGCCCGAGAACATCAGCGTCACCGCTTGCTTGTAGCCGCGCTTCAAGGCCGCCTCGGACAGCGCGAGGATGGGCGCCAGGCCCGAGCCCGCAGCCAGGCACAGCACAGGCGTGTCCACCGAGGGGTCGCCAATGAAGGTGCCATAGGGGCCGCTGAGCTGCACCAGATCGCCCGTCTGCAAGCGCTCGTGGGCCCAGCGGCTGGTGAAGCCGTCTTTCTGGTGCGCGATCTGCAGCACCAACTCACCGTCCTCGCGCGGCGCGCTGGCCAGCGAGTAGCTGCGCAGCGGCACACCCGCCGATGCATCACCCAGCTGCACATACTGACCCGGCCAATAGCGCATGGGGTTGCCCAGCGGACGCAGCCGCAGCTCGACGATGCGCGGCGTGCGTGTGATGCGGTCGGTCACCACATAGGGCAGGTGCTCGCGCGGCGGGAACAGCTTGGGCTTGGCGTCGTCCGAGCCCCATTCGATCACCAGCTCATCTGAGAGCGGCTTGGCCATGCACATCAGGCCGAAGCCCTGCTTGCGCTCGTCCTGGCTGAGCGCCATGTCGAGCACGAAGCCCTGGTCGAAATGGCCAGCGAGCACCTTGATCTTGCACTCGCCACAGGCGCCCGCCCGGCAGTTGTTGGGCAGCGCGTAGCCGGCCTTCTCCAGGGCTTCGAGCACGGTGTCGCCGGAAGCGCACTCCACCGTGCGGCCCGATGAATGGAGTCGAATGAGGCTCATGGGACGCGCTTAGAACACCGGGATGATGTCGACCATGTCGACTTCGCGGATCTCCTCGCCCGAGATGCCCACTTCGGGAATCGCCGGGAAAGGGATGCCGTACTTGTCGAGCACGCCCTTGAGGTTGAGCATGGCGTTTTTCCAGTTCTCCTTCTTGGCCTCGTACTCGGGCACGTAGAAGCCGGCGTTGCGCGCCACGGTTTCGATCTCGCGCTGGAAGTCCACGAAGTCTGCGGGGATGTCCCAGAAGTCCTCCGGCGGCTCGAACAGCACACCCGAGAGGAACAGGAAGCCGGCCCGCACCTGCTTGGTGATGAGCTGCTTGTCCGACAAATCCATCTTCGGGTAGTCGCGCTCCATCAGCGACATGCAGATGGCCATGTGGCGGCCCTCGTCGCGGCCGATGTTGCGGAAGGCCTCCTTGAACACCGGCTCGGTGCACTTGGCGGCCATCTGGTGGAAGATGGTGGCAGCGGCGATCTCGCCCATCAGGAAGGAGCTGAACAGAACCGCCAGGCTGTACTTGGGCACGGCGTTCTTGTAGCCCGTCCAGTAGCGCCCGCCGTTGTAGTACAGCCAATGCGCGTTGCGCTGCGCCTTGCGGCCGATCTCGGTCTTGGGCACGTAGGTGATGGGGTCCGGGTGCTCCAGCAGCTTGGTGATGGCCAGGCCGCAGATCTGCTCGTGGTTCTGCTCGTCGCGCGTCACGCTGAAGAAGCAGCGGCGCACCGGGTCTTCCTCATGCGCCTCGTAGGTCTTGATGAAGGCGGCGGCAAACACCGGCGGCGCAGAGGCATCGAACACCGAGAGGATGGTCCACCAGTAGGCGATGGCCTCGCGCTCTTCCCAGCTGTATTTGCTGGCGTCGAAGGTGTCCCAGCAGAGCTTCTTCGGGTCCCAGCTCTCGCGCTGGGCGGCGTCCCAGATGTCTTCGAGCTTCTTGGTGTGGGCCTGCCAGCTCAGCGGGTACACATTGGGTTGCGGGGTCACGGGGGGCAGTGCCATCGTGGCTGCCAGGTGTTCGTGCTTGGCCATGTGGTGTCTCCTGTTTATTCATTAACCGACCGGTCGGTAATGTAATTAGACGGGGGATTTGTCGCAAGTCAAAAGGGGCCCGAGGAAACCCTGAAAGGAACCTCCGGGGACAGGAGGCGGTGCTTGCGCGCCGGTCGTTGTTGTGCTTCGGGTGCAGCATGTCAGCGGCGGTGCCTTCGGCCAACGGGCTCCTCGCGGACAAGCACCGTGCCCCCGGTTGCGCCGGAGCTCTCTTGTTCCGCCTTGGCCTTCAAGGCTGTCAACCCACACCGAATGTGCCCTCTGTCCGAAGGCACCACCACTGCCCTGCAACCAATGACGGTGGCGATCCATCTGGTGGCACGCCACCGCCGTCTCAGGCAAGGGTGTCGGGTATCCGCCCGACGGAACTTAAGGAAAGCTGTGCCTGCAAAGACGCTGGGGTTCGTGCGTAGAAAGAGCGCATTGACCGGCTGCTAGTACATTGACACGTAAATAACGAAACATGAATACACTCTCGCTACCGCCAACCGGTGCAACGAGGTGTCGACATGCGTCAGACGGAACTGCACTTGACCGACGAGGATCGCTCGGTCATCGACGAGATTCGCAGCAAGGGTGTTCATTCTTCGAGGGAGGTGAACCGGGCGCATGTGTTGTCGTGCCTGGACCGAGGCCTCCCCGAGGCCCAGATCATGGCCGTGCTCGGAATGGGTCGCACAGCTGTTTGGCGCGCGCGTGCGGCGTATCTGCAAGGGGGCATCGAATTGGCGGTGTTCGACGTCGCACGCTCAGGCCGACCTCGCCAGTACGACACCGATGCCGAGGCGCGGGTGACGGCGCTGGCATGTTCAGCCCCACCCGAGGGTCGGCAGCGCTGGACGATGGTCGAGCTCGAACGCGTTGCTCGCCAAGAGCCGGGGCTGGGCGGCGTGAGCCGGGAGACCGTGAGACGCATACTCAAAAAAACGATCTCAAACCCTGGCGCAAGCTGATGTGGTGCATCGGGGTGCTGAGCGAAGAGTATCGGCATCGCATGTACGCCTTGCTTGAGTTGTACGCGCGACCCTTGTCGGCGGCTGAACCTGTCATCTGTATCGACGAGAAGAGCTTGCAATTCATTGGCCACAGCCGTGAGCCGCTGCCCATGACCGAGAGCGCCCCCGCCAAGCACGACTACGAATACCGGCGCAACGGCACGACCAACCTGTTTGTGGCCGTCGAGCCCAAGGCTGGACAACGGATCGTCTCGGTCACCGAGCGCCGGGGCAAGATCGACTTCGTGGCCTTCGTCAGCGGGCTGCTCACCGGGGCCTATGCCAAGGCGCGCCGTGTTCACTTGGTGGTGGACAATTTGAACACCCACTTCAGGAAGTGCTTTGACGACGTGCTGGAGTACGCGCCGCGACGAAGCTCTTGCGGCGGGTCGAATTCCACTACACGCCCAAGCATGCGAGCTGGCTGAACATGGCGGAGATCGAGATCGGCATCCTCAGCCGCCAGTGCTTGGACAGGCGCATCGACAGCAGGGAACTTCTGCGCGGCGAGGTCGATGCCTGGCAGCAAGCCCGAAACGCACTGGAGCGAACCATCGAGTGGACGTTCACTCGACAGGATGCAGATCAGAAGCTGGGACGGCATTACGTTCCGAACCTTACATGTTGATGTACTAGCATCTTGCCGTAGCAACCGCTGAGTGTTGGGGACCGCTGGGTCTACCGCGATGAAGTTGGCAATCTGCAATTGGTACGGGTGAGTGAGCAGCGAAACGTGGCGGGTCAAATGGCCATGGTGGTTGTTGAGAAAGACTTGCTCTATGAAATCAGCACCGAGACGGCCTACGTCAAGAGTGGGGTGGCGCTGACAGAGCTGCCAGACTCGGCCGACTCGGTGAGTGTGCAGATTGGCGCCGTGGTGACCATGCAACTGCCTGTCACGGTAGGACAAAGCCACGTTCAGGTTGACAAGTCGCTGGCCAAGGGTTACGATCTGGACGGCGATGGTTTGCCGGACGCCATGTCCATCAAGTCGGTGGTCACCGTGCAGGGAATCGAGACGGCCAGTGTTGGCATTGGAACCTTCGCTGACAGCGCGCATGTGCAAACCGTGGTGACCCTCACGGCCACCAGTTCGGCCAATGGCACCACCTCGCGCACACTGACCACCATTGACGAATGGTATGCCCCCAACCTGGGGTTGATTCGGCAGAGCACGGTCACAGAGGGGGGTGGTCAGCGGCAGGTCAGTTCTCGCGAGTTGGCCGACTACGCAGTCGGCGGACGCAAGTCGAGTGCGCGCGCACCCTTGTTGAGCAGGTCGGTGCCTGCGGCTGGAGTGACAGTGCAGGGCTTGTACCAAATGCAGTTCAGCTTCGACCAGTCGATGGACATCGAAACCTTACGCAATGGGGGCCTCAGCCTGATGGGACCGGATGGACAAGCCTTGCCTTTCACCCTGACCCAAAACGGCACCGCCACTGAATTGGCAGCCTATATCTCAGGTGGTTTACCGGAAGGTAACTCCACGGTGCGATTGAGCACCGTCGGAGTCGACCTGTTGGGCAACGCCCAAGCACAGCAGGAATGGGTGATCCATGTGGACCACAGTGCACCCGCGGTGCTGCGGGCGCAGCCAGCGGCGGGTGCAGTCGATGTTCCACTCAACACCACGGTTCGATTGCAATTCAGCGAGCCATTGAACCCCGCAATGGTGAACTCGACCAACGTCGTCCTGCGCGATGGAATCATGAACACCTACCCCGTGACGGTGTCCATGCCTGACCCACAGACAATTTTGGTCGTGCCCCAGCAATCCCTGGCGGCAGGCAACGTCTACTTTGTTGAACTGACACCGTCTGTGAATGACATGCTGGGCAACGCGGTCGGCAACACGACGGTGGCCACGCAGTTCTACACCGTTCAAGGCCAGTTGTCGGCACCCATGAAGCTCACAGGTGCTGCCGGGCGGGGTCTGGCCTATGGCGACATCAACAGCGACGGCCGCGTTGATTTGGTGACCATTCAGGACGGCGGCGCTCCGTGGGTCTCGGCGTTCAACGTCTACCTGCAAAACAGCACAGGCCGGTTCGAACTGCCTTACGCGGTGGACACACCCGCTCGCGAGAATAGCCCCACCGCCGGGTTGTTGCTATTGGCGGACATGGACGGGGACGGCCGGGTCGACATCGTCAGCACGCGCGGGGGCTATGGTGTGGAGGTCGCCTACCAGGGGCTGGATGGTTTGTTCAGCCGCTCGTTACATTTGCAGTCGATCCCCGGCCTCAACATGTTCAAGGTAGCCGATCTTGACGGCGACGGATTGCTCGATGTGGTTGCCGCAGCCTGGGGCTCTGAGTTGGTCTCGGTCTGGAGGCAGCAACCCAACGGCAATTGGGCACCTGAGGTTCTTTACCCCCTGTTCAACAACGGCCGAGGTGACATTGCGATCGGCGACCTTAACGGTGACGGCAGGTCGGACTTGGTGGTCACGAGCGGGCAGGGTGATGTTCAACGTGGGTTGGGCATCAGCTACCAGCAGCAGGACGGCAGCTTCGGCACACCGCAATACACGTCAGGGGTTTTTGGCCCGGTGGTCATCGCGGATGTCGACGGGGATGGGCGCATGGATCTGTTGACAGGCTCCTCCGGGGTGACCCTGTTTCGGCAGCAGGCAAATGGCAGTTTGGCAACGCCGGTTGTGATTCCGAACGTTGTTGGGGTGTCCAAATTGCAGGTGGCGGATTTGGATGGCGACGGGCTGAAGGACCTCGTCATCGGCATGGACGGTTATGCACCGTTCGTCGCGGTGCAGTGGCAGAACGCCGATGGCAGTTTCACTGCCCCCAAGACCTTCCGTGGAGGAGAGCCTGGCACTTTCAACTTGTTCGGCATGGTTGTGGCCGACCTGAATGGGGATGGGCGTCCCGACGTGGCACTGTCTGGTCCGGTTGTGTTGCTGAATGCCGGAGGTCGAAGCGATCCAGCGATGACGCGCGTGGATTCCGCTTCTGTCACCGTGCGCGAGGGCACTCGCCGTACTCTGACGAATTTTCCCGCCAGATTGAAGCAGGTCGCATCAACAGGCTTGCACTGATACCCCGGCTGGGCAAGGCCCGCAGGGCTGACGGCTCCAACGGCGGGTGAAACAAGCGCACCTGGCAGCTGGGCTGGCAGTTCGTCGAGTTCAACCCGGCCGGTTGGGTGCGTGCAGGCTTTGGCCACAGCGTGCGGGTCAACTCAGACGCGCCCAGGGACGGCTGCTTTGCCGCCGCTCTGATCGCCCGCCTCAAGCAGCGTTGTCGGGCCGCTGGTGCAGCTCGATGATGCGACGCAGCGTGTTTTTCAGCGCCTCGGCACGCTTGAGACCGAAGGGCTCCAGCACGCGGCGTTCGTGTTCGCGGGCCAGGTCGATCAGCTTGGCCACCATCGCGGCGCCAGTGGGGGTGATGCGCACCAGGGTCACGCGGCGGTCGCCGTCGCCGTTGGGCAGGCGTTCCACCTGACCCTTGGCGGCCATGCGATCGATCTGTCGGGTCAGCGTGGGTTGCTTGGTCACGGCGATGCCGGCCAGTTGGCCAATGCTGATGGCCTCGCCACCCGCCAATGAGGCCAGCACGCGCCACTCAGGAACGCTGATGCCGTGGGCCCGCACCACCTCGTGGAACTCGGCCGAGATCAGCTGGCTGGCCTGGGCCAGCAGCGCGGCCAGATAGTCGTCAACGAAGGCGGGCTGGGTGCTCATTGGGGGGCCATGTTACGTCTGGCACGCAAGCTGCTCATGAGGGTAATACATGATTTTGCATATATTGACCCCTAAATATAGTCCGCCCCAGTGCACACCCGCACCGGCTTGGATCAAGGAGCACCATGGCTGAGCGTTCGTTCGCAACGGAGGTTGAAAAGCTGCGTCTGGGCGCCGGCGAAACCTTCCGTGGCGAGGGCATCCTCGCCGTGACCAAGGCGCTGCTCGAATCGGGCGTGGCCTACGTGGCCGGCTACCAGGGTGCGCCCATCTCGCACCTGATGGACGTGCTGGCCGACGCGCAGGACATCCTCTCCGGAGCACGGCGTGCGCTTCGAGAACAGCGCCAGCGAGGCCACCGCCGCCGCCACGCTGGCCGCTTCGGTCAACTACCCGCTGCGCGGCGCCGTCACCTTCAAGGCCACGGTGGGCACCAACGTGGCGTCCGACGCGCTGGCCAACCTGGCCTCGGGCGGCGTCACCGGCGGCGCCATGGTGATCGTGGGCGAGGACTACGGCGAGGGCTCGTCCATCATGCAAGAGCGCAGCCATGCGTTCGCCATGAAGTCGCAGATCTGGCTGCTGGACCCGCGCCCCAACCTGCCCTCGATCGTGAAGATGGTGAAGCAGGGCTTCGAGCTTTCCGAGGCCAGTCGCACGCCGGTGATGCTGCAGATGCGCGTGCGCAGCTGCCATGTGCACGGCCACTTCACCGCCAGCGACAACCGCCGCGGCGCCTTCACCCTGAAGGACGCGCTGGAGCACCCCCAGCGCGACGTGAGCCGCATCGTGCTGCCGCCGGCCAGCTTCCTGCACGAGCAGGAGAAGGTGAACAGCCGCTGGCCCGCCGCGCTGAAGTACATCGAAGAACAGGGCCTGAACGAGTGGTTCAACGCCGATGCGCCCAGCGATGTGGGCATCATCGTGCAGGGCGGTTGCTACAACACCCTGGTGCGCGCGCTCGAGCGCCTGGGCCTGGCCGATGTGTACGGCCGCGGCCAACTGCCGCTTTACGTGATGAACGTGGCCTACCCGGTGGTGGACGCCGAGGTGCTGCGCTTTTCCGCCGGCAAGCGCGCGGTGCTGCTGGTGGAGGAAGGCCAGCCCAACTTCCTGGAGCAAAGCATCGCCACCACGCTGCGCCAGGCCGGCTCGCTCACCGCGCTGCACGGCAAGGATGTGCTGCCGGTGGCCGGCGAATACACCGCCGCCGCGCTGCTGAAAGGCACGCGCGCGTTTCTGCAGCGCTACGGCCACCTCGCGCCCACGGCCCCCGCCCAGCTGGCGCGCCCGCGCCCGCCCATCCAGCCGCTGCGGCCCTTGAATGAGAGCGTGCAACCGCGCCCGCCAGGCTTTTGCACCGGCTGCCCCGAGCGCCCCATCTTCAGTGCCATGACGCTGGTGCAGCGCGAGCTGGGCCAGCACCATGTCAGCGCCGACATCGGCTGCCACCTGTTCTCCATCCTGCCGCCGTTCCACATCGGCAACACCACCATGGGCTATGGCCTGGGCACGGCGGGTGCCTCGGCGCTGAACACCCCGGCGGCTAAGCGCGCCATTTCGGTGATGGGCGACGGCGGCTTCTGGCACAACGGCCTGACCAGCGGCATCGCGCACGCGGTCTTCAACCGCAGCGACAACCTCACGCTGATCGTCGACAACAGCTACACCTCGGCCACCGGCGGGCAGGACATCCCCTCCTCGGTGGCGCTCAACCCCACGCGCAGCACCGGCCATGCCATCGCGCAGGCGGTGCGCGGCGTGGGCGTGAACTGGGTGCGCACCGTCACCCGCACCTATGACGTGGCGGCGATGCGCGACGCGATGAAGGAAGCGCTGACCACGCCCGAAAAGGGCCCCAAGGTGCTGATTGCGCAGTCCGAGTGCATGCTCAACCGCCAGCGCCGCGAGAAGCCGCTGGTCCGCGCCGCCCAGGCGCGTGGCGAGCGCGTGGTGCGCGAGCGCTTTGGCGTGGACCCCGACACCTGCACCGGCGACCACTCCTGCATTCGCATCTCGGGCTGCCCCTCGCTCACCATCAAGGACAACCCCGACCCGCTGCGCACCGAGCCCATCACCGCCGTGATGGACAGCTGCGTGGGCTGTGGCCACTGTGGCGATGTCTCGCACGCCGCCGTGCTGTGCCCCTCGTTCTACAAGGCGCAGATCGTCAGCAACCCCAGCGGCTGGGACCGCTTCACGCAGGCTCTGCGCAACGCCGTCATCGGCCGCCTGCAAGCCGCCGCCGCCCGCCGCCGTGCGGTGCTGGCTTTCTGAGATGAATGCCATGACAAGCGCCACACCGATCAAGATCGCCATACTCGCCATGGGCGGCGAAGGCGGCGGCGTGCTGGCCGACTGGATCGTCGATCTCGGCGAGCACAACGGCTACCTGGCGCAAACCACCTCGGTGCCCGGTGTGGCGCAGCGCACGGGCGCCACCATCTACTACGTCGAGCTGTTCCCGCAGGCACAAGCTGAAGCCGACGGTGCCGCGCCGGTGTTCGCCCTCATGCCTCTGCCCGGCGATGTGGACATCGTGCTGGCCTCGGAGCTGATGGAAGCCGGTCGCGCCGTGCAACGCGGGCTGGTGACGCCCGAGCGCACGACTCTGGTGGCCTCCACGCACCGGGTGTATTCCATCGCCGAGAAGTCGGCACCGGCAGACGGCCGTGTGGACAGCACCGAGTTGGTCGCCCATGCCCTGGGCGCGGCGCAGCGCTTCGTTCGCTTCGACATGGCCGAGGCGGCCGAGCGCGCCGGCAGTGTCATCAGCGCGGTGCTGTTCGGTGCCCTGGCCGGCACCGGCGCGCTGCCCTTCAGCCGCGAACAGTTCGAGGCCACCATCACCCGTGGCGGCGTGGGCGTGAAGGCCAGCCTGCGCGCCTTTGGCGATGCCTTTGCGCAGGTGCAGGCGGGTGACGCCCCCGTCGAGGCCGCCGCTGCGCCGACCGCGCCCCCACCCAGCTCCAACCACCCCGCCATTGCGCCGCTGCTGGCCCGCTGGGCCACCTACCCCGAGGCCACGCAGCCCCTGCTGCTGGCCGGCCTGCGCCGCCTGGTGGACTACCAGGACCCGGCCTACGCCGCGCTCTACCTGGACCGCCTCGATGCGCTGCGCAACGCCCCTGGCGGCAGCGACCCGCAGGTGCTGACCGCGCTGGCCCGCCACCTGGCGCTGTGGATGTCGTACGAAGACACGGTGCGTGTGGCCGACCTCAAGACCCGTGGCAGCCGTTTCGAGCGTGTGCGCAGTGAAGTGAAGGCCGAGGCCAAGCAGCCGCTGGCCATCCACGAGTACATGCACCCGCGCCTGCAGGAAATCGCCGAGACCCTGCCCGCCTGCCTGGGCCGCTGGCTGCTGGGCGCCGGCTGGCCGCGCCGCATGGTGGCCCGCTTCACCCAGCACGGCCGTGTGGTGCGCACCAGCCAACTGAGCGGCTACTTGATGCTCAGCGCAGTGGCGGGCCTGAAGCGCTGGCGCCGCAGCAGCCTGCGCTACGCGCTGGAGAACGCCCGCATCGAGGCCTGGCTGACCCAGGTGCAGGCCACCGCCGCGCGCGACCCGCAGCTGGCGGTGGAACTGATCGAATGCCAGCGCCTGGTGCGCGGCTATGGCGACACCTTCGAACGCGGCCTGCACCTGTACGAAACGCTGATTTCGGCGCTGGCGCGTGCCGGCGCCACCATGCCTGCCGCCACGCTGCGCGAACTGCGCGAAGCCGCGCTGGCCGACGAAGAAGGCCGGCAACTGCAACTCATCCTCGCACGCTACGCCCTATGACCACCACGCCCCTCACCCTCACCGTGGCCAGCGCCGAGATGCTGACGCCGCTGGTGCGTCAGCTGCGGCTACGCGCGGCCGATGGCGCCGCGCTGCCGGGCTGGCAGGCGGGCGCGCACATCCAGCTGCAGGTGAGCTTGCCCAGCGGTGCCACCGACTGGCGCCACTACTCGCTGATCGACCTGGCGGCCGACACCTCGGCCACCGAAGCGCCGAGCGAGTACGTGATCGCCATCCGCCGCGAAGACACGGGCCGTGGTGGCTCGCGCTGGATGCACGGGCTGGCGGTGGGGGCCACGCTCACGGTGCGTCCGCCCAAGAACGACTTTCCGCTGGGCACGCACGCCGGCACCGCCGTGCTGGTGGCCGGCGGCATCGGCGTCACGCCGCTGGCCAGCATGGCCGCGCAGCGTTTGCGCCAGCACCTGCCGGTGCGTTTGCACTACGCCGGGCGCAGTCGCGAACAGATGGCCTTGTTGCCCGAGTTGCAGGAGCGCCTGGGCAGCACGCTGGCCCTGCACCTGGACGACGAGGCCGGCGCCCCGCTGGACGTGGACGCGCTGCTGGCACGCTGCACGCCCGACGAGGTGCTGTACGTGTGTGGCCCGCAGGTGATGCTGGACGCGGTGCTCTCGCGCAGCGAAGCACTCGGCTGGCCGCGCGAGCGCGTGCACTTCGAGCTGTTCGCCGCACCCGCCGCCGACACCGGCGTGCAGCCCTACGAGGTGGTGCTGGCTCAGAGCGGCCGCCAGATCACCGTGGCGGCCGGCCAGACCCTGCTGTCGGCGCTGATCGAGGCCGGCTGCGACCCCATGTTCGACTGCCAGCGTGGCGAGTGCGGCGTGTGTGCCGTGCCGGTGCTGGAAGGCGTGATCGACCACCGCGACTTCGTGCTCACCCAGCGCGAAAAAGACGCGGGCAACGTGATCCAGACCTGCGTCTCGCGCTGCAAAGGGCAGCGTCTGGTGTTGGACCTCTAGAAGGTTTGAAGGAGCAACGATGAGCCTGAACCGAACCGACTACCGTGGCAACCCCGAGCGCGTGGCCGCGCTGGTGCGCGACACCGAGGTGCACAAGGACCTCTACATCGACCAGGGCCTGTTCGAGCTGGAGATGGAGCATTTGTTCTCCAACACCTGGGTCTTCGTGGGCCACGGCAGCCAGATCCCCAAGGCGGGCGACTACTACACCACCACCGTGGGCACCCAGCCGGTGGTGATGGTGCGGCACACCGACGGCAGCATCAAGGTGCTCTACAACCGCTGCCCGCACAAGGGCGTGAAGGTGGCGGGCGAAGGCTGCGGCAACACCGGCAAGTTCTTCCGCTGCCCCTACCACGCCTGGACCTTCAAGCTCGATGGCACGCTGATGTCCATCCCGCTCAAGAAGGGCTACGAAGGCACCGGCCTGGAAGACACCGAGGCCGCCCAGGGCCTGGCCTGCGTGGGCGCCATGAAGGTCTACCGCGATTTCGTCTTCTGCCGCCTGAACGCCGAGGGCGTGGGCTTCGAGGAGTACTTCGGCCAGTCGCTCTCCACCATCGACAACATGGTGGACCGCTCGCCCGAGGGCAAGCTGGAGGTGGCCGGCGGCATGTTGCGCTACATGCACCACTGCAACTGGAAGATGCTGCAGGACAACCAGACCGACACCTGTCACCCCATGGTGGCGCACGAGTCTTCCGCCGGCACCGCCGTGAAGGTCTGGAACGAGGCCCCGCCCGGCACGCCCAAGCCCATGGCGGTGGAGCTGTTCGCGCCGTTCATGAGCCCCTACGAATTCTTCGAGAAGATGGGCATCCGCGTGTGGGACAACGGCCATGGCCACACCGGCGTGGCCGACTCCATCCACGCCGACTACTCGGCCGTGCCCGGCTACAAGGAGCAGATGGTGGCCGCCTATGGCGAAGAGCGCGCCAACGCCATCCTGGGCGATGTGCGCCACAACACCGTGTACTTCCCCAACATCATGGTCAAGGGCCCGATCCAGACGCTGCGGCTGTTCAAGCCCATCGCCGCCGACCGTACCCTGGTGGAGAGCTGGACCTTCCGCCTCGTGGGCGCACCCGACCTTCTGCTGGAGCGCACCTGCATGTACAACCGGCTGGTCAACGCCCCCACCTCGGTGGTGGGCCACGACGACCTCGAAATGTACGAGCGCGCCCAAGAGGGCCTGCACTCGCAAGGCAGCGACTGGGTGAACGTGGCCCGGCTCTACGATCCGGCTGAAAAGGGCCAGGCGAACGTGGTGACCAACGGCACCAACGAATGGCAGATGCGCAACCAGTTCCGCGCCTGGTCGCAGTACATGACCGCGTCGATGACCGCGTCGACGACCCAAGGAGCTTGAAGATGGCCACCTTCACCGACAAGCAACTCACCGATTTCGTCTACGCCGAAGCCCGCGTGCTCGACGAGCAACGCTTCGACGACTGGCTGGCCTTGTTCGCCGACGACGGCTACTACTGGATGCCGCTGCTGCCCGGCCAGACCGATGCCAAGCTGCAGACCTCGCTGCTGTACGAAGACAAGCTGCTGCTGGGCGTGCGCATCCAGCGCCTGAGCGGCGCGCGCACCTTCTCGCAGCAGCCCCGCAGCCGCTGCCACCACCTGCTGCAGCAGCCCACCATCGAATCGGCCGACGCGGCGGCCGGCCGCTACGTGGTGCGCACCGCCTTCCACTACGTGGAGACGCGTCTGGACGTGCAGACCCTCTACGCCGGCTGGGCCACGCACACGCTGCGCGCCGAGGGCGACGCGCTGAAGATCGAGCTCAAGCGCGTGGACCTGGTGAACAGCGACGCCGCCTTCGGCAACATCAACCTCTTCATGTGAGATGGGACCGAGCTTGTCGAATCAACCTGTCACCGTGGCCCAGGCGTTCACACAGGCCGCCGCGCAGTGGGGCGAGCTGCCCTTCCTGTGTGTGCTGCCTGAAACCGCCGGCATCTACAGCGTGCCCTCGGGCGAGCACCGCTACGCCGCCTTCGAGGCCCAGGTGCAAGCCCTGCGTGCGCAGTACGCCGCCGCCGGCTACGGCCACGGCCACCGTGTGGGCCTGCTGCTGGAGAACCGCCCCGCCTTCTTCCTGCACTGGTTTGCGCTGAACGGCCTGGGCGCCTCGGTGGTGCCCATCAACGCCGACCTGCGTTCGGCCGAGCTGGAATACCTGGTTCAGCATTCCGAGATCGCGCTGGCCGTGGCCCTGCCCGAGCGGCATGCGAGCCTGCGCGCAGCGGCCCAGGCGGCCAACCGTCCGATGGCCGTGATGGCCGATGGCGACACGCCGCCGCCTGCGCCCTTCGCCCCGCCCGAGACCGGCCGCACGCCCGACGTGAGCAGCGAATGCGCGCTGCTTTACACCTCGGGCACCACCGGCCGCCCCAAGGGCTGCGTGCTGAGCAACCGCTACTTCCTGCATTCGGGCCACTGGTACGCCACGATCGGCGGCCTCGCCACCTTGCGGGCGGGGCAAGAGCGCATGCTCACCCCGCTGCCCCTGGTGCACATGAACGCCATGGCCTATTCCACGCTGGCCATGGTGCTCACCGGCGGCTGCCTCACCGTGCTCGACCGCTTCCACCCCGCCACCTGGTGGGACAGCGTGCGCCGCTCTCAGGCCACCGTGGTGCACTACCTGGGCGTGATGCCCGCCATGCTGATGAAGGCCCCGGGCAGCGAGCACGACCGTCTGCCGCAGGTGCGCTTCGGCTTCGGTGCGGGCATCGACCGCCGTCTGCACATGCCGTTTGAAGAACGCTTCGGATTCCCGCTGCTCGAAGCCTGGGCCATGACCGAGACCGGCGCCGGCGCCGTGGTGATCGCCAACCACGAACCGCGCGGGGTCGGCAGCAGTTGCTTTGGGCGCGAAGGTGCCGAGATCGAACTGCGCCTGCTGGCTGACGACGGCAGCGACGCGGGCGTGGACGAGCCCGGTGAACTGCTGGTGCGCCATGCCGGCGCCGACCCGCGCTTCGGCTTCTTCAGCCGTTACTTGAAGGACGAAGCCGCCACCGCCGAGGCCTGGTCCGGCGGCTGGTTCCACACCGGCGACATCGTGCGGCGCGGCCCCGATGGCCAGCTGCACTTCATCGACCGGCGCAAGAACGTCATCCGCCGCAGCGGCGAGAACATCTCGGCCGTGGAGGTGGAAAGCGTGCTCCTGCAGCACCCGCGGGTCAAGGCCGCCGCCGTGGCCGCCGTGCCCGATGCGGTGCGTGGCGACGAGGTGCTGGCCTGCATCGTCACCGAGCCAGCGCTGCAAGGCGACGCCGACAAGGCCACTCTGGCCACCGAGCTGGTGCAGTGGTGCCTGGGCCGCCTGGCCTACTACAAGGCCCCAGGCTACGTGGGCTTCGTGGCAGCATTGCCGCTCACCACCTCGCAAAAGGTGCAACGCGGCGAGCTGCGCACCCTGGCGCTGTCGCTGCTGGAACAAGGCCTGTGTGTGGACACCAACGCGCTGAAGAAACGGCAGGCCGCATGAGCAACGCACGGCCGCTCCGAAGTTGCTCGCTCCCCCATGGGGGACGGCGCATTGCGCCAAGGGGGCCCCATGAACAACACACGCAGAGCCTCCTACGACGGCGTGGCGGTGGCGGTGCCCATCACCGTGCCCTACGAGCGCTACTCCACCAAGGGCGCGCACTGGTTCATCGGCCAGGCGGTGCAGGGCCTGCTGCGCGAGAGCGGCCTGGCCAAGGAACAGATCGACGGCCTCACCGTCAGCAGTTTCTCGCTCGGCCCCGACACCGCCGTGGGCGTCACCCAGCACCTGGGCCTGTCGCCGCGTTGGCTCGACCACATCCCCACCGGCGGAGCATCTGGCGTGATGGCGCTGCGGCGTGCGGCGCGGGCGGTGCAGGCCGGCGATGCCGAGATCGTGGCCTGCGTGGCCGGCGACACCAACCACGTGGATTCGTTCCGCCAGATGCTGGGCGCTTTCAGCCACTTCGCGCGCGACGCCAGCTACCCCTACGGCGCGGGCGGGCCCAACTCGGTGTTCGCCTTCATCACCGCCCACTACATGCGGCGCTTTGGCGCCACGCGGGCCGATTTCGGCCGCATCGCCGTGGCCCAGCGCGCCAACGCCATGAAGAACCCCCATGCCCTGCTGCGCAAGCCGCTGAGCCTGGAGGAATACCTGGCCGCGCGGCCCATCTCCGAGCCCATCCACCTGTTTGATTGCGTGATGCCCTGCGCCGGCGGCGAAGCCTTTCTGGTGATGCGCGAGGAAAAGGCGCGCGAACTGGGCCTGCCCCACGCGCTGCTGCGCGGCGCCATCGAGCGCCACAACGCCTACGCCGACGACCCGGTGATGGAGCGCGGCGGCTGGCGCGTGGACCGCGCCGATCTCTACGCCCAGGCCGATGTGGGCCCCGAGGCGATCGACTTCATCCAGACCTACGACGACTACCCCGTCATCGCGATGATGCAGTTCGAAGACCTGGGCTTTTGCGAGAAGGGCGAGGGCCCCGCCTTCGTGCGCAGCCACACGCTCACGCACGATGGCGACTTTCCCAACAACACCAGCGGCGGCCAGCTCTCGGCCGGCCAGGCCGGTGCGGCCGGTGGCTTCCTCGGCATGACCGAAGCCATCCGCCAGCTCACCGGCGCCGCCGGCGAACGCGCCGTTCCCAAGGCCAAGCTGGGCCTGGTCTGCGGCTTCGGCATGGTGGCCTACGACCGCTGCCTGTGCACGGGCGCCGTCATCCTGGGGAGGTCCACATGACCGCCGAGTTCACCCGCCCCAAGAAGAAGAACCCGGTCCTGCGCACGCCGCAGGCCAACCAGCCGCCGGCCGGCCGCAGCCGTGTGGCGCTGGGGCTCACCGCAGCGGCGGCAGAAGGTCGCTTCGAGCTGCAGGTGTGCGACGACTGCGGCGCCGTGCAGTACCCGCCGCGCGAGGCCTGCCAACGCTGCGTGTCCGCCGCCTTGAAATGGCGCGCCCAGAGCGGCGAAGGCGAGCTGCTGGCCCAGACCACGCTGCACCACAGCAACGACCTCTACTTCCGCGAGAAGCTGCCCTGGCGCCTGGGCCTGGTGAAGCTGGACGCGGGCGCCTCGCTGATGGTGCATCTGCATGGCGAACTGCAGGCGCCGCTGAACCCCACCGACCCACCCGTGCGCGTGAAGGTGGGCGCCCGCCTGGACCGCACCGGTGCGGCCGTACTCATTGCTTTCCCCCCGAACGGGAGCCAACACATGGCCGACGACAAGATGCTGCGCGAGATGACCAGCGACCCCAAGTTCCGCAAGGTGCTGGTCACCGATGGCAAGACCGCCGTGGGCCAGGCCCTGGTGCGCGCGCTGGTGAAAGCCGGCGCCGACATCGTCTGGGTGGGCCAGGCCGAGCCCTGGAAGAAGACTGGCGGCATCGAGGCGCTGACCGCGCTGCCGCAGGTGAGCCTGGTGCCGCTGGATCTGAGCAACCCGCGCTCGGTGGACGAACTGGCCGGCGAGATCGGCGGCAAGGTCGACATCGTCATCAACAACGCCGAGGTGCACCGCACCCATGGCATCGCCAGCCGGCGCGGCACCGAGGTGGCGCGCGCCGAGATGGACATCAACTACTTCGGCCTGCTGCGCCTGGCCCAGGCCTTCGGCCCCGCGCTCAAGGGCCGCGCCGCCGATGGCCCGGCCGCCGCCACGGCCTGGGTGAATGTGCTGTCCATCTACGCGCTGGCCAACTTCCCGGCGCATGGCACCTTCTCGGCGTCCAAGGCCGCAGCGCTGTCGCTCTCGCAATGCCTGCGCGCCGAAATGCGGCCGGCCGGCATCCGTGTGATCAATGCCTTCCCCGGCCCCCTCGACGACGAGTGGAACCAGAACATGCCGCCGCCCAAGGTGAGCCCCGAGGCGCTGGCTTCGGCCATCGTGAAGGCGCTGCGCGACGGTGTGGAAGACATCTACCCCGGCGACGTGGCCCAGGAGTGGCTGGAGCGCTGGCGCGAGAACCCCAAGGTGCTGGAACGCGAACTCGCGGCCGGTGGGAGCTGAGGGGCTGTGGTTCTCCCTATGGCGTCCTCTCAAGTTTTGGTGCGACCGCGCCAGGCGGGCAGCCGGGGCTGGCTCATGCTGTGGCGGTCGGCTCCGCCGACTCCCCTCCAGTGCTCGGTCTCGGGGCGCGCACGCAACTCGCTGCTCTCGCTTCGCTCGTTCCGCTCAGACAAAGCGTTGCGAGTTTGTTTTGGAAGCGTGCTGCGCACGCCGCCCCAAGCCCTGCGCGCTTCAGCGCCCCAGAAATCGCCAGCCCCGGCTGCCCGCCTGGCGCTCAAGCAACGATGTTTGCATTCCCGCAGGGTGCGCACCACCGCCGGTTCTGGGCAGAGGGTGTCGGGTACCCGCCCGACGGAACTTAAGGAGGAATGCTTCGCACCCTGCCAAGGGTGCGAAGCAGGGGGAGATGGAGTCGGGCGGGTACCCGGCGACCTCTGCCTCGCCACTGACGTTGAACGCTGGATTCCCGCCGACGCGGGAATGACAGCATCCTCGCACCCGGAATTCGCATGACCACAAACACCACCTCCGTGCTCGCTGCCTTTGCTGCGGCCTTGGCCAACCGCCGCATCGAGGTCATCGACCTCACGCAGACGCTCACGCCTGAATTTCCGCAGATCGCGCTGCCGCCCGAGATGGGCCAGTGCTGGCCGTTCCGCATCGAGGAGGTCTCGCGCTACGACGAGCGCGGCCCCGGCTGGTACTGGAACAACTTCTCCTGCGGCGAGCACACCGGCACCCACTTCGACGCGCCCATCCACTGGATCTCGGGCCGCGACCTGCCGAACAACGCGGTGGACACCATTCCGGTTCAGCACCTGGTGGCGCCGGCCTGCGTGATCGACTGCGCTGCCGCCTCGGCCGCCGACCCCGACTATTTGCTCACCGTGGCCGACATCGAGACCTTCGAGGCCGCGCACGGCCGCATTCCAGCGGGCGCCTGGGTGCTGATGCGCACCGACTGGTCACAGCGCAGCGACCCCGAGGCCTACCAGAACTTCGACGAGACCGGCCAGCACACGCCCGGCCCCAGCAGCGAGGCGGTTCAGTTTCTGGTGGAGCAGCGCAATGTGTTGGGCTTCGGCTCCGAGGCCATCGGCACCGACGCCGGCCAGGGCTACCACCTGCGCCCGCCCTACCCCTGCCACTACTACATGCACGGCGCCGGCCGCTACGGCCTGCAGTGCCTGACCAACCTCGACAAGCTGCCGCCCACCGGCGCGGTGCTGATCACGCCGCCGCTGAAGATCGAGCATGGCAGTGGCAGCCCCCTGCGGGTGCTGGCGCTGGTGGAGCACGCGGCATGAGCGATCTGACGCAACGCGGCGTTGCCGTGGTCACCGGTGGCAGCGCCGGCATCGGCCGCGCCATCGTGGCCGACCTGCTGGAACGCGGCCACGAGGTGATCTCGCTGGCCCGTCACTGTGGCGAAGACCAGCACCCGCGCCTCACCCACATCGAGGTCGACCTGAGCGACCGCGCCGCCACCGCGCAAGTGGCCGCCGAATTGGCCAAGCGCGGTGACGTGACCACGCTGGTGCACAACGCCGGCGTGATCCGCCCCGCCCTGTTGGCCGATGTGCAGTTGGAAACCGTGGACGAGCTGGTCAACCTGCACCTGGGCTGCGCGATCACGCTGCTGCAGGCCGCCCTGCCGGCCATGCGCCAGCGGCGCTTTGGGCGCGTGGTGCTGCTGTCGTCGCGTGCCGCGCTGGGCCTGGCCACGCGCACCGCCTATTCGGCCACCAAGGCCGGCATGCTGGGCATGGCCCGCACCTGGGCGCTGGAGCTGGCACCCGAAGGCATCACAGTGAACGTGGTGGCCCCCGGCCCCATCCGCACCGACATGTTCCACGACGTCATCCCCGCCGGCAGCGAGAAGGAGCGCGCGGTCGCCAACGCCATCCCAGTGAAGCGCGTGGGCGAGGTGGGCGACGTGGCTCGCGCCGTGGCCTTCTTTGCAGATCCGGCCAACAGCTTCGTCACCGGCCAGGTGCTCTATGTCTGCGGTGGCAGCAGCGTGGGCAGCCTCACGCTGTAGTCCGTTCTTCTTCGCACCGTTCTTGCTTCTCTTTCCCCACCACCCCTGACTCGGAGTCAACCCCATGCAGATCAAGCGCATCCTCGCCCTCTCGCTGCTCACCGCCGCCCTGGCCCCGGCCTTCGCGCAAGTGAAGATCGGCGTCATCTCCTCGTCCACCGGCCCCACCTCGCTGGTGGGCATCCCGCAGAAGAACACGGTGCCGCTGCTGCCCACCAAGATCGGTGGCCTGACGGTGGAGTACATCGCCCGCGACGACGCCAGCGACCCCACGCAAACCGTGACCGAGCTGAAGAAGATGCTCAGCGAGCAGAACATCGACGCGCTGATCGGCCCCACCGGCTCGCCCAACGCCATGGGCGTCATCCAGTTCATGGCCGAAGCCGGCGTGCCCATGCTGGCCCCGGTGGGCACCGCCGCCGTGGTGCTGCCCATGAACGAGCAGAAGAAGTGGGTCTTCAAGACCACGCAGAACGACGACATCATCGCCAAGGCCCTGGTGGAGCACATGGTCAAGGCCAAGGTCAAGACCCTGGGCCTGATCGCGCTGAACGACCCCTACGGCGAGAACTGGACCCGCGTCATCAACGACCTGGCCGCCAAGAACAACATCAAGATCGTCGCCAGCGAGAAGTACCTGCGCTCCGACACCTCGGTCACCGCGCAAAGCCTGAAGCTGCTCTCGGCCAGCCCCGATGCGGTGCTGGTGGCCGCGGCCGGCGGTCCCACCGTGCTGCCCCAGGCCACGCTGGTGGACCAGGGCTACAAGGGCCAGGTCTACCAGACCCACGGCGCCGCGCTGCAGGCCTTTTTGCAGCTGGGTGGCAAGAAGGTGGAGGGCACCATCCTGGCCGCCAGCCTGATGCTGGTGCTGCCCGAGATCGCCGACAGCAACCCCTCAAAGAAGCTGGCCCTGGACTACATCGCGGCTTACGAGAAGCTCAACGGCAGCAAGCCCGCCACTTTCGGCGCCAACGTGTACGACGCCGGCCTGCTGCTGCAGCAGGCCATCCCGCTGGCGGCCAAGAAGGCCAAGCCCGGCACCAAGGAGTTCCGTGCCGCGCTGCGCGACGCACTGGAAGCCACCCACGAGCTGGTGGGCACCCAGGGCGTGTACAGCATGAGCCCGGCCGACCACAGCGGTTTTGACCAACGCGGCCGCGAACTCATCGTGGTGAAGAACGGCAACTGGGCGCTGCTGAAGTAATGAACCTCCAGATCGCCGCTCTGCTGGGGCAGGACGGGGTCACCAACGGCGCGGTCTACGCGCTGCTGGCCCTGTCCATCCTGCTCGTCTTCACGGTCACCCGGGTGTTGCTGATCCCGCAGGGCGAGTTCGTCGCCTTTGGGGCGCTCACCCTGGCCGGCTTGCAGGCGGGCCAGCCCAGCAAGGTGGTGTGGGTGTTGCTGGGCCTGTGCTGGGCCGCAGCGGCGATGGACGCGGTCGACTTCTGGCGCGAGCGGCAGCGGCCCACGCGCCGCGAATGGCTGGCGCTGCTGGCGCAATTGGCCTACCCGCTGGTGCTGGCGGGGCTGCTGCACAGCCTGCCGCTGGCCGAGCTGGGCCAGGTGCTGCAGATCGTGCTCACACTGGCGCTGCTGGTGCCCATGGGGCCGCTGTTCTACCGCATCGTCTTCCAACCCATCGCCGACAAGCCCGCGCTGGTGCTGCTGATCGCGTCCATCGCGCTGCATGTGTCCACCGTGGGCGTGGGCCTGCTGGTGTTCGGGCCCGACGGCGCGCGCACCACGCCGTTTTCCGAAACCATCTTCGAGCTGGGTGTGATCCGCCTGAAGAGCCAGACGCTGTGGGTGCTGGCGGTGTCGGCGCTGCTGATCGTGGCACTGTTCGCGCTGTTCGAGCGCACGCTCTACGGCAAGGCGCTGCGCGCCGCGGCCATGAACCGCACCGGCGCACGGCTGATGGGCATCTCGCCGGTGTTTGCCGGCAAGGCCACGTTTGCGCTGGCCGCGCTCATCGGCGTGATGTCGGGCGTGCTCATCGCGCCCATCACCACGCTGTACTACGACTCGGGCTTTCTCATCAGTCTCAAGGGCTTCGTGGGCTCCATCATCGGCGGCCTGGTGAGCTACCCGGTCGCCGCCGGCGGTGCGCTGCTGGTGGGCCTGATCGAGGCCTTCTCGGCCTTCTGGGCCAGCACCTACAAAGAGGTCATCGTGTTCACGCTCATCATCCCGGTGCTGCTGTGGCGCTCGCTGCGCCAGCACCATGTGGAGGAAGAGGAATGAGCGGCGGTGAGAAGAAGTCCGCCGTCTCCCCCACGGTGCTGCTGGTCGCCTTTGTGCTGCTGCTGGCCTCGGGGCCGCTGTGGCTGCCGCCGTTCTACATCACGCTGCTGAACTACATCGGTCTCTCCAGCCTGGTGGCGATGGGCCTGGTGCTGCTCACCGGCGTAGGTGGGCTCACCAGCTTTGGCCAGGCGGCCTTTGTGGGCCTGGGCGCCTACACCACGGCGGCACTCAGCACCGGCACGGTGGCGCTGCCCGAAGGGCTGCTGTGGCTCACCCACTCGCCCTGGCTGGCGCTGGCCGTGGGCCTGCTGTTCACCGGCGCCGTGGCCTGGGTGCTGGGCGCGCTCACGCTCAAGCTCTCGGGGCATTACCTGCCGCTGGGCACCATCGCCTGGGGCATCAGCATCTACTTCATGTTCGGCACGCTCGAAAGCCTGGGCGGCCAGACCGGCATGGCCGGTATTCCGGTGGTGTCGGTGTTTGGCATCGAGCTGGCCCGCGCCGAGCAGATGTACGCGCTGATCTGGGCCTTTGTGCTGGTGGGCGCGCTCACCACGCAGAACCTGCTCGATTCGCGCGAGGGACGCGCCATCCGCGCGCTCAAGGGCGGCGTGGTGATGGCCGAGGCCATGGGCGTCAACACCGCCCGCTCACGCATGGTGATCTTCGTGCTGGCCGCCCTGCAGGCTTGCGCGGCGGGCTGGCTCTATGCGCACCTGCAGCGCTTTGTGAACCCCTCGCCCTTCGGCCTGCACATGGGCATCGAGTATTTGTTCATGGCCGTGGTGGGTGGCGCCTCGCAGGTCTGGGGTGCGCTGGTGGGCGCCGGGCTCATCACCGTGCTCAAGCAGTGGCTGCAAGACCTGCTGCCCGCCCTGGTGGGTCGGGCCGGCAACTACGAGGTGATCGTGTTCGGCGCGTTGCTGATCCTCATCCTGCAGCACTCGAACGACGGCTTCTGGGGCCTGCTTTCGCGCCTGGTGCCGGTGCGCGCACGCCGCAAGACGGTGAGCGTGGACGCCGAGCCGCTGCCGCGCCAAGCCATGCCACCGCAGGGCGAGCCGGTGCTGGAAGCGCGCGAGGTGACGCGTCGCTTTGGCGGCCTGGTGGCCAACGACGCCATGAGCCTGACGCTGCACGCCGGCGAGATCCTGGCCCTCATCGGCCCCAACGGCGCCGGCAAGAGCACCATGTTCAACCAGCTCTCGGGCGTGGACACACCCACCGCGGGCGAGGTGTGGCTGCGGGGCCGCAACGTCACCGGCATGGAGTCGCGCGACGTGGCGCGGCTGGGCCTCTCGCGCACCTTCCAGCATGTGCGCCTGCTGCCGCGCATGAGCGTGCTGGAGAACGTGGCCATTGGCGCGCATTTGCGCGGCCACCGCGGTGTCTTCCCCGCCGCCTGGCGGCTGGACCGCACTGAGGAGTCACGACTGCTGGCCGAAGCCGCGCGCCAGGTGGAGCGCGTGGGCCTGGGCCCCTGGCTGCACGAGCCGGCCGGCTCGCTGGCGCTGGGCCAGCAGCGCATCGTGGAGATCGCCCGTGCCCTGGCCGCCGACCCCTGCGTGCTGCTGCTGGACGAACCCGCCGCCGGCCTGCGCCATCTGGAGAAGGAGGCCCTGGCCGCCCTGCTGCGCAAGCTGCGCGGCGAGGGCATGGCGGTGCTGCTGGTGGAGCACGACATGGACTTCGTGATGGGCCTGGTGGACCGGGTGGTGGTGATGGACTTTGGCCGCAAGATCGCCGACGGCCTGCCCGAGCAGGTGCAGGCCAACCCGGCTGTGCTGGAAGCCTATCTGGGGGGTGTGGCATGACTGGTGGCGTGATGGCGAGCAGCAACGTCCTTGAAATCCGCAACCTCGCCGTGGCCTACGGCAAGGTCGAGGCCATCACTGGCCTGAACCTCAGTGTGGGCGAAGGTCAGATCGTCACCGTCATCGGCCCCAACGGCGCGGGCAAGACCACGCTGCTCTCGGCCGCCATGGGCCAACTGCGTTCCAGCGGCGAAGTGGTGTTTGACGGCGTGGCGCGGCGCTCGCCCAAGGTGGAGCAGATGGTGGCCGCCGGCATGACCCTGGTGCCCGAAAAGCGTGAGCTGTTTGCCGAGATGAGCGTTCAGGACAACCTGCGCCTGGGCGGCTTCGACCGCTGGCGCCGCGGTGCGCGCGACCTGGACGCCACGCTGGCCGATGTGTACGGCCTGTTCCCACGGCTGAAAGAGCGCGAAGGCCAGCAGGCCGGCACGCTCTCGGGCGGCGAGCGCCAGATGCTGGCGGTGGGCCGCGCGCTGATGGCCAAGCCGCGCCTGCTGATGCTGGACGAACCCAGCCTGGGCCTGGCGCCGCTGATCGTGCGCGAGATCTTCCGCATCATCACCGCGCTGCGCGAGCGTGGCGTGTCCATCCTGCTGGTGGAGCAGAACGCCCGTGCCGCGCTGCAGGTGGCCGACGAGGCCTATGTGCTGGAGAACGGCCAGGTGAGCCTGAGCGGCCCCGCGCAAGACCTGGCCCGCGACCCGCGCGTGGTGCAGGCCTACCTGGGCCTGGGCGGCAAGCACCAGGACAGGCTGGCGCCATGAAGGCCGACACCAGCCGTGCCCTGCTGAGCGAGGCCGACCAGCTGGGCCTGGAGGCGCGCGTGGTGCACCACGACCACGCCACGCTCAAGCTCTGGCTGCGCCTGCTGGCCTGCAGCACGCAGATCGAGAGCGAGATCCGCCGCCGGCTGCGCCAGCGCTTTGGCATCTCGCTCTCGCGCTTCGACTACATGGCCCAGCTCTACCGCCAGCCCGATGGCCTGCGCATGAAGGATTTGTCGCGCCATTTGATGGTGACCGGCGGCAACGTCACCGGCCTGACCGACGAGCTGGAGCGCGAAGGCATGGTGGCGCGCGAAGGCAGCCCCACCGACCGCCGGGCCTGGATCGTGAGGCTCACCACCACCGGCCGCAGCGCCTTTGCCGCCATGGCCGAAGAGCACGAGCGCTGGCTGGTGGAGCTGTTTGCCGGCTTTGGCAGCGGCGAGGCGCAGCAGCTGTACCAGCAGCTGGGCGCGCTGCGCGTGCAGCTGATGCGCACACTGGCACCCGAAGAGGCGGCCAAGTGAACCTGCAGGCCATGCCGGCGCTGCAGGTGCGCCACAGCACCTCCACCCACATCGAGGCCCACACCGACGAGCTGCTCGACTGGGACCTGCGCTACGACCAGCTCGACTGCGGCCGCTTTGAAGGCCGCTTCACCGACATCCGCTGTGAAGGGCTGCAGATCTTTCAGGAGACCACCACGCGCCGCGTGCGCCAGCGTGGCCACCTGCCGCCGGGCAGCTTCAGCATGGGCACCATGCTGGCGGGCGAGGGCAGCCTGCACGTGAACGGCCGCAGCGTGGCGCACGACACGCTCATCGCCGTGCAAGGCCAGGAGCTGGACCTGTGCACCCCGCCGCACTGCACGCTGGCCGGCATGGTGGTGGATACCAGCCTGCTGCACAACGCCGCCGCCGGCCGGCCCGACCTGGGCACCCTGCTGCACGGCCAGACCCTGCAGGCCGTGATGGCCCCGGCCCCCACGCTGGTGGCATTGCGAGCGCTGCTGCAAGCCGCCCTGGCGCTGGCCCAGCGCCAGCCCGAGGCCCTGCAGGCACCGGGCGTGCAGCGCCACCTGCGCGACGAACTGCTGTGGCATGCGGTGCAGGCCCTCTCAAGTGCCGGGCCCGCCACCGAACCGCAGCGCGGCCACAGCCGCAAGCAACTGGTGGACCGCGCCTGCGAGCTGATGCTGGCCCCCACCGAAGTGCCACCCACGCTGATCGAAGTCTGCGCCCGCCTGGGCGTGAGCCCGCGCAAGCTGCTGTACTGCTTCAAGGACGTGCTGGGCCAGAACCCCGCCACCTACATCAAGGCCGTGCGCCTGAACGGCGTGCGCCGCGACCTGGCCAGCCTCCACGCCACCGTGCTGGACGTGGCCGCCCGCTGGGGCTTCTGGCACTTCAGCCACTTCAGTGCGGATTACAAGCGGTTGTTTGGGGAGTTGCCGTCGGAGACGTTGCGGAGGCAGAGGGGGAGCAGCGCGGTGACGTTGCGGCACTGACCTCTATCAGCGCGGGCTCGGCCATCGTGATGAGCGGCGCGATTGGCTCAAACGGCATGCCCCGTCGAGTGTGTATGCCGACTTTCGGCAATCCAACTCTGATGGTCGATGGATTGCTATCGACCCAAGACGGCTTGTCGCCACTCCACGAAACGGACTCTGGGGTCAGTCCATCGGTGACTTGCCGCGACGGCACGCTCCACCTGCGGCCGATGGAACACTAGCTATGCCTGGAGACAAGGCAACACTTTTTGTACTTTCGCGTGCTGCCGCATGGGCAGGGGTCGTTCCGGCCGATCTTCCTATCTCGCGCCCGTCCCTTCAGCACCGTGTCAAGCACCTGATCAATAGGCAGCGGGGCCTGCATGTCCCGAGTCTTCTGATCCATGCTCTCATCTTGGCTCCAAGGGTACGTGAGGGACACCCCGAACCTCACATCCGGTCCCCTGGAAGTCATGCAGAGGCCAAACCACTCTTTGGCCCGCTCCTTGTACTTTCGGAGTTCGCAGTAGGACTTTAGGCGCGGTCCGGCTATGTGTGGCGACTCGTCGGTGCAATGGAAAGTGATGCCGCAGCCGTCTTTGAAGGCGAAGGTGGCGTCATGCACCTTGCCATCTGCACGTGTGCGGGCCGCTAGCCGGTCGATGACTTTGCTTATTTCAGTCACGGCCTGTTCGCTCATTGCAAGGAGCAGGAATCCCAAATCGATTGTGGCGGGATCCGCTCGCGCCTCAATCTCGGTGACCACACGGCCGACCGTTGTCTTTCCGAAGCGAGTCAGAACGCCGTTCGGCGTGGCGGGCCCATTGATGCCGGCACGTCGAACCGCCATGGCGATGTCGAGCCCTGCAGAGAAGTCATCATCGAGCTGCATAAGGCCAACGTCGGCGTCAACCCAGAGATTCTTCGTAAGGTGGTAGCCCAAGATCGTCAGTTCGCCGGAAGCCATCAGTTGTTCGGCGTAGTTGGCCCGACGGTGCACATAGCTAAGAAACTGCAGAGGGCTCTGCAGCATCTCCGTCATGGCATCAACGGTGAATATGTCCATCACCAGAGGGGCTTGTGTCCGATCGATGCTTTGGGTCTTCAAGAACTGCCTAGCCTGAAAGCTCAAGGCTGGGTAGTGATCGCTGACGACACAGAAGAGGTAGATCTCCTTGATTTCCTGAGGCACTGCGACCTCGCGACCATCAAGCGCCACGAGCCGGTGGCGCTTGTCCAGAAGGCACTTGGCGCATGCGGCGCCTTGATCGTAGGCGGCTTGCACTGCCTTTTGGAAGTCGTCGCGGATGATCTGATCGTTCCCCTTACGTGCCTCTAACCTCAGGCGCTTTGATTTGGCTTGTACGACGACGATCCGATCGCCCCAAACGACAAGCACGTCTATGTCTGATACCTTGGTTGATTTGGTTTCAAAGACATCAATACTCGAATGAACTTGGTCAGGCCCAAAGACTAGACGGAGGCGCTCGGCGACGAAGTTCTCCGTGAAGTCGCCTCGGTTCTTGGCGAGCGCTGGCGAATAGGTCTTGTCCTGAGCCATCCAGTAAAACGGAGCGTCGTAGATGGCTTCGGCGAGCGAGTAGGACTGCAACGACAGAAGCTCGCCGCTCGGCATGCGAATTAGAGGCGCAGCTGTGATTGCGTTGAAATCGTGCAGCGCATTGAACCCAACATTGCGTTCGGTGGAGGAGAGTTCAAATGCTTCAAGAACTCGTTCCACTATGTCGCCACTCAGGTTCGCCTTCGCAAGAATCTCATCACTACTGAACGCGAATAAAGGAAGCATGGTCCAGTCGTCTGGATGTTGCCTTCGCATGCGCTCGCGAATTTCGTCGAAGCGCGCTGCATGGACGTCGGCAACAGCCTTGGCAACGCGCGAGGCTTGGTCAATCGTGAATCCGCGGTTCGCACTGAGCCATGGTGCGTCGGCCGCGTACTTTCGAGCGGCTAGATCGAGGTACTGAAAGTTGTAAGCCGATTCACCGCTGTAGAAGATGGGCTCTCTCAAAACCTCGCCTCTGGCAAACGGATTGAACGCACCACTTTCCACGCCTTCTTTGGTAAGACCAGTGAAGAACTCCCCAGACAGGCAGTGGTGCAACTCTTCCAAGAGTTGCTCGGTGTTGTCAATGTAGTCTTGCGTCGTCGTTGGCGGGGGAACGGACCAATCGATGTCTACCTTGATCATCAGGCCGAGCAAGGTATTGATCTCTGTTCGGATGAGCCTTGAGGGAGAGAACATCTTCCTCATGTCGGCCTCCTTCATCTCGCCCGCGCAGAGTATGACGTTGTCCCGGAAGCACAGATGCGCGATGGCATGGATATAGCCAGGTCGCCGGCAAAGTGCCGCCAAGTCGGCAAAGACTGCCACTTCTGAGCGCATTGCGTTTTTCATCTCCGAGAGCGTAACTTCAGATGGCTTCATTCCTGCAGGTCGACGTCGTTAGCTCGCACCCTAGTGCCGCGGGTCTTCAAGGCTCTGAACGACAGCTATGTGGCCTTGCACCAATGTTGCTCAATGGCCGGCAGGGGGGCACCAGAGATTGGCTGCTTCAGGGTCTCGCTCCAACTTCATGGATTGACACCCGCCCAACGGCATCGCCTTTCATAAGGGTTCTTCCACTCCGAAATTACGCTTTTCGGATACCGCCCCGCAGTACGTCTTCCTAGCATCCCCCGGTCCCCACGCGCGCCATTCGCGCGTGGCCCCACCGCACAGAGGAGCTTGCATGAAGACCTACACCAACACCGTCAACGGCCGCGCCGAGGGCGCTGCGCGCACGTTCGAGTCCAAGAACCCTGCCACCGGCGAAACCATCGGCCTGGTGCCGCACAGCAGCGCCGAGCAGGTGGCCGCTGCGGTGGCCGCGGCCAAAGCCGCACAGCCGGGCTGGGCCGCCAAGCCCGATGCCGAGCGCAAGGCGCTGGTGATGCAGGTGGCCGAGGCCATCAAGGCCAATGCGCCCTACCTGGCCGAGTGGGTCACACGCGAGCAGGGCAAGCCGCTGGGCGGCGTGGGCCCCGACCAGGTGCCCGGCGCGCGCTTCGAGCTCTGGGGTTGCGAGGTGTGGAGCCAGGTCACGGCCAGCCTGGACCTGCCTTCTGAAGTTGTGTTCGAGGACGAGACCCGCCGCGACGAGATGCACCGCAAGCCGCTGGGCGTGATCGCCGCCATCGCGCCGTGGAACTGGCCGCTGCTGATCGCCATCTGGCAGATCATCCCGTCCATCCGCGCGGGCAACTGCGTGGTCATCAAACCCTCCGAGTACACCAGCATCGGCACGCTCGAGATGGTGCGCATCATTGCCGAGCTGCTGCCGCCGGGCGTGCTGAACAGCGTCAGCGGCCCCGGCGAAGTGGGCGCCTGGCTGGTGGAGAACCCGGCCATCGACAAGGTGATGTTCACCGGCTCGGGCCCCACCGGCGCGCGCATTGCCGCGGCTGCGGCGCGCAACCTCACGCCCACCACGCTGGAGCTGGGCGGCAACGACGCCGCCATCGTCATGCCCGACGCCGACCCCAAGGCCATGGCCATGGGCTTGTTCTGGGGCGCCTTCCTGAACATGGGCCAAACCTGCGCCTGCGCCAAGCGCCTGTACGTGCACGAGAGCCTGCACGACGCCGTGGTGGCCGAGCTGAAGGGCCTGGCCGAGGCCATGCCCATGGGCAACGGCATGGACGAGGGTGTGGTGATGGGCCCGATCCAGAACCGCATGCAGTTCGACAAGGTGGTGGGTCTGGTGGAGGCGGCCAAGGCCGGTGGGGCCACCATCGTCTGCGGTGGCCAGGCGCCTGCGGGCCCGGGCAACTTCTACCCGCTCACGCTGGTAACCGACATTGCCGACGGCAACCCGCTGGTGGACGAGGAGCAGTTCGGCCCGGTGCTGCCCATCATCAAGTACCGCGATGTGGAGGACGCCATCGCCAGTGCTAACCGGCTCGATGTGGGCCTGGGCGCCTCGGTGTGGTCCACCAACCTGGATGCCGCCAAGGCCGTGGCCACGCGCATCCAGGCCGGCACGGTGTGGATCAACCAGCACGGCACCATCCACCCCATGGTGCCGTTCGGCGGCGCCAAGGGCTCGGGCTGGGGGCTGGAGTTCGGCATCGACGGCCTCAAGGCCGTCACGCAGCCGCAGGTCATCAGCCTGAAGAAGTAAGGGCAGACCCTCGGCCGGCGCGGGCGTTTCGCATTTCGGATAACGCCCGCCGGCGATGGGCCCCTAACCTGCGTCAACCTTCACGCAGCCTCAGGAGCCCGCACATGCCTCACGCCACACCCGACGCCGACCGCCGCCGGTTCCTGCAAACCTCGGTGGCCACCGCCGCGGCCCTGGGCACCACTGGCGCCGCGCTGGCGGCCACGGGCGGCCCCAGCGAGATAGTGGAGTGGTCGGCCATCGAGCTGTCCAACGCGATTGGCAGCAAGAAGGTCTCGTGCAAGGAGGTGATGCAAGCCTACCTGGCGCAGATCGGCCGGCTGAACCCCAAGGTGAACGCCATCGTCTCGCTGCAGGACGCCGAGGGCCTGCTCAAGCAGGCCACCGAGCGCGACGCGCAGCTGGCCGCCGGCCAGCGCATGGGCTGGATGCACGGCTTTCCGCAGGCCCCGAAAGACCTGGCCAACACGGTGGGCATCACCACCACGCAGGGCTCGCCCATCCTGAAAAACTACGTGCCCAAGACCGACGCCATCATCGTCGAGCGGGTGCGCAAGGCCGGGGCCATCCTGATCGGCAAGACCAACACGCCCGAGTTCGGCCTGGGCTCGCACACCTACAACAACGTGTTCGGCACCACGCTGAACGCGTTCGACCAGACCCGTTCTGCCGGCGGCAGCAGCGGCGGTGCGGCTGTGTCGCTGGCGCTGCGCATGCTGCCGGTGGCCGACGGCAGCGACATGATGGGCTCGCTGCGCAACCCCGGCGCCTGGAACAACGTGTTCGGCTTCCGGCCCTCGTTTGGCCGCGTCCCCTATGGCCCCACCGGCGAGGTCTTCTTCCAGCAACTGGGCTACGAGGGCGCCATGGGCCGCAGCGTGCAGGATCTGGCGATGCTGCTGTCCACCCAGGCCGGCTTTGACCGCCGCGTGCCGCTCAGCATCGCCCAAGACCCGGCCATGTTCGCGCAGCCGCTCAAGCGCGACTTCAAGGGCGCGCGCATCGCCTGGCTGGGCGATTTCAACGGCTACCTGCCCACCGAGCCCGGCGTGCTGGCGCTGTGCCAGAAGGCGCTGAAGAACTTCGAGACCCTGGGTTGCACGGTGGACGCGGTGCAGCCCGAGTACTCGCCAGCCAAGCTCTGGCAGACCTGGTTGACGCTGCGCGGTTTTCTGATTGCTGGCATTGCCGGCGGCCTGTATGCCGACCCCAAGCTGCGCGCGCAGATGAAGCCCGAGGCGGTGTGGGAGATCGAGAACGGCTTGAAGCTCACCGCTGCCGAGGTCTACCGTGCTTCAGCCGACCGCTCGGCCTGGTACCAGGCGCTCGATGCGCTGTTCCGCAAGTACGACTTCGTGGTGCTGCCCTCGGCGCAGGTGTTCCCGTTCGACGCCCAGCTGCCCTGGCCCAAGGAAGTGGGCGGAAAGGCCATGGACACCTACCACCGCTGGATGGAGGTGGTGGTGCCCGCCACCCTGGCCGGCGTGCCCACGCTCAACGTGCCGGCGGGTTTCAGCGAGGGCGGCCTGCCCATGGGCTTGCAGATCCTGGGCCCGGCGCAGGCCGACCTGGCGGTGCTGCAGATGGGGCATGCCTACGAGCAGGTGTGCGGCTACACCCAGCGCCGCAGCGCCTTGCTGGGGTGATCAGCTGGCCAGGCGCACGCCGCTGTGCAGCCCGCCCAGGGGCTGCGCACCGGCGTTGCGTGCGGTGGCCGAAGGCAGCTCGCCAAACAGCTGGCGATAGTCGGAGGCGAAGCGGCCCAGGTGCCAGATGCCCCAGCGGGCGGCGATGTCGCCCAGCGACTCGTGGGGCGATTCCTTGATCTCGCGGCGCACCTGGTGCAGGCGCAGGCAACGCAGATAGGCCACCGGCGTGACGCCAAAGACCTCGTTGAAGCAGTACTGCAGCACGCGGCTGTGCACGCCCACGGCCTGGCAGATGTCGACCACGCCGATGGGCTCACTCGCGTGGCTGCGCATGTACTGCACCGCGCGCTCCACGGTGCGGCGGTGCTGGCCGGCGCTGCGGGCCGGCGCCTGGGGCGCGGTGGTGGAGCCGCCCAATGCGTTGACAAAGCCCGAGAGCAGGTTGTTGCGGAAGGCGGCCAGCGCATTGCCGTGGTTCAGCGCCAGCTTCTCGCCCGACACCGAGCGCGCCACCGAGGCCAGGCAATCGCGCAGGTGGCCGGCCATCAGGCCTGGCAGCGTGAAGGCGCCCTGGGCGATGGCGGCCGCCACGGCCGCCTCGCACTCGAACACGCCGGCGAAGCGCAGCAGGTCTTCCATGGCCACCACGATGGCGGCCACGCTCAAACTGCTGGGGGTGCGGAAATCCAGCGGGCGCTGGTCGGTGAGCACGACCATGGTGTCGGCGCCCACGGGCTGGCCGCTGATCCAGCCCTGGCCTTCGCAGGCCAGCGGCAGCGCCATGGCCACCTTGCCCGCAGGAATGCTGCCGGCCTGGTGCAGCTGCTTGTTGGACGACTCGACAAAGAACTCGATGCCCTTCATCGAGCACCAGCTCACCGAGCCTTCGTAGCTGCCGGGGCTGAGCTGGTGGTACTCCTGCTCCCAGCCCGACAGGCTCAGGGCCTGGTCGTCCACGTCGCGCAGGCGCACGTGCGAGATGAAAACCTCGTCGGGCGTTGGCAGTGCGTGGGGGCTGGACATGGCTGGTTTTTTCCGGAACCGGATAGTGCCGACAAAGCAGCACTTGCAACCTTCGGGCCTACCCCTACAGGGCGCCAGGCTGCACAGGCCCCGCCGGGCGCACCAGCATGCGGCCGAGTGCTGCACTCATGGTGCGCTCGGCAGCACCAGCCTGATGCACGTGCAAACCCGCGAGTTTTCTGTTTTCGGATAACGCTGCGGCAAGCGCATCCCTAGAGTCTCGTCAAGCCCGGAACGCAAGGTTCCAGGGTGCCGGACGTTGATCCAGGAGGTATGGCGTGACGATCACAAAGCAATGGAACAAGACCGCAGTGTTGGTGGCCACCGCGTTGGCCACCGCCCTGGGCGCCGTGGCGGCGCGGGCCGAACTGCCGCTGGACACGGTCACCGTGGCACCGCTGGCGCCGGCCACGCCGCACCGGCTCTACCTGTCGGACATGGTGATCTCGCACTTTGTCGACGGCAAGCTGATGATCATCGACGGCGAGAGTCTCAAGGTGCAGGGCCATGTGGCGCTGGGCATGACGGGCCACGCCACGCTCTCGCCAGACCGCTCCGAGATCCTGGTCTCCACCGCCTACGTGACCAAGCTGAACCGCGGTGAGCGCATTGGCGAGCTCGACGTGTACGACGCCGCCACGCTCAAGCTCAAGGCCGAGATCAGCGTGCCCAACAAGCACGCCCAGTCCATGCCCTACCGGGGTTCGGTGCGCAGTTCGTCGGATGGCCGCTTCGTGATGCTGCAGAACGCCACGCCGGCGCAGTCCATCACCGTGGTCGACCGCAAGGCCGAGAAGTTCGTGGCCGAGATCCAGACCCCGGCTGCTGGATGATCTACCCGGCGCACAGCGTGCCCAACCGCTTCGCCACGCTGTGCGGCGACGGCACCATGCTCACCATCACGCTGGACGACAGCGGCATGCCGGTGCAGCGCACCAAGAGCGCCAAGTTCTTCGATGCCGACGCCGACGCGCTGTTCGTCGCCGCCGACCAGGACGGCGACAACTACACCTTCGCCTCGTACCACGGCAAGGTGCAAGTGGTGAATGTGGCGGGCGAGGCCGCGCAAGCGGCCGAGCCCTGGTCACTGGTGAGCGCCGCTGACGCCAAGGCGGGCTGGCGCCCGGGCGGCTACCAGCCGCTGAGCCTGCAGTTGGCCAGCGGCCGCCTGTACGTGGCCATGCACCCCAAGGGCAAGGAAGGCAGCCACAAGGAGCCGGCCAAGGAAATTTGGGTGTTCGACCTGGCCAGCAAGAAGCGCGTGGCGAAGCTTCCTGGCGAAAGGTCCACCGTGCTCACCACCAGCCGGGGCGATGCTCCCAAGCTGTATGCGCTCGCCACCGAAACCGGGGTGATCACCGCGTATGACGCTGGCCCCAAGCCCAAGAAGCTGCGCCAGAGCACGCCGTTCAGCGAGTTCGGCACGCAGATGGATTCGCAATGAAAGGCGCCATCCCATGAACGCCATCAACCTGCTCACCGACGCGGTGGTTTCGCACGCCCTGGGCGCAGCGCTGTCTGTGCTGCTGCTGGTGGGGGCCTGGTCCAAGCTGCGCGACCTGGGCCTGTTCCGCGCCAACCTCGAGAACTACCAGTTGTTGCCCGAAGGCCTGGTGGCGCCTGCCGCCGTGGGCCTGGCGCTGTGGGAGCTTGCCGCCGGCCTGGCCGTGTTGCTGGCCCCCGTCGCCCCGCTCACCCTGCTCGCTGCCGGCGCGCTGCTGCTGCTGGTCACCGGTGCCGTCGCCATCAACCTGCTGCGCGGCCGCACCCACATCGACTGCGGCTGCGCCGGCCTCTCGGGCCACAGCGGCGAGCAACAGCTCAGTTGGGCCCTGGTGGTGCGCAACGCGCTGCTGCTGGCGGCCCTGGTCATTGCCACATCGACCCATGCCGAGCGCACCTTGGTGTGGGTTGACTACCTCAGCGTGGCTGGCGCCACGCTGGCCCTGCTGGGCCTGTACGTGGCCGCCGGCCAACTCCTTGTGAATCATCCCCGCCTGCTAGCCATCAAGAGGTCCTGACATGACTGACGCCCTGCTCATTTCCAACGCCGTTCTCTGGGTCATCGTGCTGGCCCTGGTGGTGGTGGTGTTCGCCCTCACCCGCCAGATCGGCATCCTCTACGAGCGCGTGGCCCCCATGGGTGCGCTGATGCTCGACCAGGGCCCCAAGGTGGGCGAGGCCTCGCCGGCCTTCGAGCTGGCCACGCTGCAAGGCCCCACGGTGGCCGTGGGCCAGACCACCACGGGCCGCAGCCAGTTGCTGTTCTTCCTCTCGCCCACCTGCCCGGTGTGCAAGAAGCTGCTGCCCATCCTCAAGTCCATCAGCCAGACCGAATCGCGCTGGCTGGAACTGGTGTTCGCCAGCGACGGCGACCGCCCCGAACACGTGGATTTCCAGCGCAAGGCCGGCCTCACCGACCACCCCTATGTGCTGTCGCAGGAGCTGGGCATGGCCTTCAAGGTGGGCCGCCTGCCCTATGCCGTGCTGATCGGCGAGGACGGCAAGGTGCGCGGCAAGGGCCTGGTGAACTCGCGTGAACAGATCGAGAGCCTGTTTGAGGCCAAGGAACTGGGTGTGGCCTCGGTGCAGCAGTACCTTGACCAGCGCGTGGACCAGCGCGCCTGAAGCGCACACAAGGAGCCGACATGAACTGGTTCGACAGATTCTTCGAGCGCCGCAGCCGCGGTGTGGCCCACAACACCTCGCGCCGCAGCGCCATCACCCGCGTGGGCAAGCTGGTGGTGGGCACCGCCTTTGCGCTGCCGGTGCTGCCCTTCGACCGCATTGGCCGGGCCCAGGCGGCCGAGCCCAAGGGTGGCAAGGCGCCCGACAAGCGCAACGACGACACCGCCTGCGAGTACTGGCGCTACTGCGCGCTCGACGGCTTCCTGTGCACCTGCTGCGGCGGCACCATCTCGGCCTGCCCGCCGGGCACCGAGGTGTCGAAGGTGACCTGGGTGGGCACCTGCCACAACCCGTTCGACGGCAAGGACTACCTCATCAGCTACAACGACTGCTGCGGTGCCACCACCTGCAACCGCTGCGGCTGCAACAGCAACGAGCGCGAGCGCCCCGGCTACCGCATGGGCGTGCACAACGACATCAACTGGTGCATGGCCAACAGCTCCAACACCTACCACTGCACGGTGGCCGCCATCGTGGGCATCGGCGACTGACAGGACCGACGCCTTGAAGCTGCCGTCCGCGTTCACCTGCTGCCTGTTGGCGCTGGTGCTGCCACACCTGGTTGCGCACGCTGCCACGGGCGCCGAGCTGTTTACCGCCACTTGCCAGGCCTGTCACCAGGCCAGCGGCGAGGGTGCGCCCGGCATTGCGCCGCCGCTCACCGGCACGCTGGCCAGGCGCGCGGCGCTGCCCGAGGGCCGGGCCTGGCTGGCGCAGACGCTGGTGTCGGGCATGACCGGCCCCATCACCGCGCGGGGCGAGCCCTACAACGGCATCATGCCGCCCTTTGCTGCGCTGCCCGATGCCGATCTGATGGCCGTGATGGCCTATGTGCTGGCCCAGTTCAACGCCAGCACGGCCGTTCCCAGCGCCGAGGACTTCGCTGCGGCACGTGCGCGCAGTGTCAAGCCCAGCGAGCACCGCGCCCAGCGCAGCCGCCTGCTGGCGCAGACGGGAGAGTGAGCGATGCGGCGCCGTGCACTCGGATGGATATGGGGGCTGATGCTCGGTGCGCTGGGTGCGTCGGCGCTGGCCGCCAACAGCGATGCACGCAACCGCACCAACTACCTGCTGCACTGCTCTGGCTGCCACCAACCCAATGGCGACGGCCGCCCGGACAGCGGCATCCCGCGCATGAGTGGCCAGGTCGGCCACTTTCTGCGCCTGCCCGAGGGCCGCGCCTTCCTGGTGCAGGTGCCTGGCACCTCCCAATCGTCGCTGGGCGATGCCGACACCGCAGCGATGCTGAACTGGATGTTGTATGCCATCAGTCGCAACGAAGTTCCGGCCGATTTCGTGCCCTACACCACCGACGAGGTCACGCGCCTGCGCGCCGTGCCCCTGAACGACGCCCCCCACACGCGCCAGCTGGTTGTCGAAAAGCTGCGCGCACAAGGTTTCAAGCTGGACTGACCGATAGAACCACTGCGAGATGGAGCTCACCATGAACAAAACCCACACCCTGCGATTCACCCTTGGCGCCATGGCGCTGGCCTGCCTCGCGCTGCCAGCGGCGGCAGCCGTGTCGGCCGCCGAGGCCGCCAAGCTGGGCAAAGAGCTCACCCCTGCGGGGGCCGAGCGTGCCGGCAACAAGGACGGCAGCATCCCTGAGTGGAAGGGCGGCACGCCGCGCGGCAAGCGCAAGCTCAGCGACGCGCGGGTGGACCCGTTTGCCGCCGAAAAGCCGCTGTTCAGCATCGACGCGGGCAACGTCGACAAGTACAAGGCCCAGCTCAGCGCCGGCCAGATCGAGCTGCTGAAGACCCGCAAGGGCTACCGCATGGACGTGTACCCCTCGCACCGCAGCTGCGGCTACCCGGACGAGGTGAACCAGCGCACCGCGCAGAACGCCACGCTGGCCAAGCTCAGCACCGATGGCAAGGACAACCTGGTCACCGCCGTGGGTGGCGGCTTTGGCTTTCCCATCCCGCAAAACGGCGCTGAAGCCGTGTGGAACCACCGCCTGCGCTGGCAGGGCGAAGGCCGTATCGAGCACTACCAGACCAACTTCATCAACCCCGATGGCAGCTTTTACGGCCTGGCGCAGGACCAGATGACCTGGATGCCGTTCTCGTCCACCAAGGCCAAATCGCCCGAGGACGTGGGCGGTGTGCAAATGAAGATCCTCAACGTGGCAGCAGCCCCTGCGTCGCGTGTGGGCGAGGTCATCCTGGCGCACTACTTCCTGGGCAACCGCACCTCCGACGCCTGGATGTACTTTCCCGGCCAGCGCCGCGTGCGCCGGCTGCCGGCTTTTGACTACGACAACCCCATCCCCGGCTACGAGAACCTGGAAACCGCCGACCAGTACCCCATGTTCGCCGGCTCGTTGGACCGGTATGACTGGAAGCTGGTGGGCAAGCAGGAGCTCTACATCCCCTACAACAGCTTCAAGTTCGTGGCCAAGCGCAAGCTCAGCGAGGTGTACCAGGGCCTGTACCCGAACCGCGACCTGATGCGCTATGAGTTGCACCGCGTGTGGAAGGTGGAAGCCAAGGTGAAGCAGGGCATGCGCCACATGTTTGCCACCCGCACCTTCTACCTCGACGAAGACACCTGGATGCTGATGGCCGCCGACCAGTACGACGCCCAGGGCAAGCTGTGGCGCGTGATGGAGGCCTCCATCTACCCGGCCGTGGAGCTGGGCGCCTGCGTGAGCCAGGAGTTCATGTCCTGGGATTTGACGGTGAACCGCTACCTGGCCGAGAACGCCACACAAGAGAGCAAGCCCACCGACTGGCTGGCTGGCGAAGAAGGCCGCATCGACCCCAAGCGCTTCGAGTCTGACGAGCTGCGCCGTGCCGGCGAGCGCTGAGCCACGCCACGCCCGTCCTTGCCCGTTCAAAACGCTTCAGGAGTACCTATGACACAGCCCCAATTCGTGCGCCACACCCTGGCCCTGGCCGCCGCCGCCGTGGCGGCCAGCCTCTCGTTGCAGGCACATGCCGGCAAGTTCGAGCTGGAAAACGGCGTCACCGGCAGCTTTGACACCACGCTGTCGTTCGGCGCGCAACGGCGCATGAGCTCGCCCGACAAGTCCATCATCGGCAATGACTCGGGTGGCAGCGTGCCCACCACCGGCCTGCTGGGCACACTGGTGAATGGCGCGGGCAATGGCGGCAGCGCCAACCCCGACTTCAACTACACCAATGTGGACGACGGTGACCTCAACTACCGCAAGGGCGACATCTTTGCGGCCGTGGTGAAGGGCACGCACGAGCTGTTCCTCAAGCAAGAGGGCAGCTGGGCCGCGCTGGGCCGCTTCACCTGGTCCAGTGACTTCAAGGCCAACGACACGCGCCGCACGCCGCTGGACGACGAGGCCAAGAAAGCCATGCAGCAGAACGTCACGCTGCTGGACCTGTGGGTCTCGAAGGAAGTGAAGCTGGGGGACAACACCGCCAAGTTCAAGTTCGGCAACCAGGTCATCAACTGGGGCGAGGACATCTTCATCCTGGGCGGGGTCAACTCGGTCAACGCGCTCGACATTCGCAAGATCCACATCCCCGGCACACAGCTGAAAGAAATCTTTGTGCCGGCGCCCATGCTCTCGGTGGCGACCGGCATCGTGCCCGGCGTGTCCATGGAAGCCTATTACCAGTTCAAGTGGAACAGCTTCATCCTCGACCCGGCGGGAACCTACTGGTCGGGGGCCGACTTTTTGGGCAAGGGCGGCAAGCGCGGTGCCTTCATCCCGTCGAGCGTGCTGGGCCTGAACACGGGCGACATCGGTGACTTCGACCCCACCCGCGGCCGCACCCTGGCCTCACTCTCCATGGCCAACGAAGGCCCGGGCGTGATCCCCGTGATCAAGCAAGAGCCCGGCAACCAGGGCCAGTTCGGCCTGAACCTGCGCTTCAAGCCCAAGGAGGGCGACACCGAATTTGCCGGCTACTACATCCGCTACCACGACAAGCTGCCCTTCGTGGGTTTCCGCTACGACCAGGCCACAGCCAACGTCATCAACATCAGCGCGGTGGAGCAGTACGGCGAAGACAAGGAGTTGTTCGGCCTGTCGATGAACACCAAGGCCGGTGAGTGGGCCGTGGGCGCCGAGGTGTCGTACCGGCCACGTGACAGTGTGGGCATCGACCCGACCGTGCCCTTTGCCGGCCCCTACAGCTACTTCGGCAACGCCAACTTCGGCTCCGCCACCTCGTACACCATGAACGGCTACAAGGATGAGCAAAAGTGGCAGGCCCATGTCACGGGCTTCCGCTTCCTGCCATCCGAAGCCACACGGGCCCTGGGTGCTGCCGAAGGCTATGTGATGGCCGAGATGGCGGTGACGCATTACCCCGGTCTGGACCTGTCGGGCAACGTGCCGTATTTGCTCAACAACTACGAGCTGCCCTCCAAGACCTCGTGGGGCTATGTGCTGGAGCTGGGGCTGACCTACGCCAACATCTTCCAGTCGGGCTGGACGGTCGCGCCCATCATGGACTTCTACCACGACGTCAAGGGCACCAGCCCCAACACCATCCCGTTCGTGGAGGGCCGCAAGGCACTGGCGCTGGGCCTGAACTTCGACCTGCACAACCGCTACAAGGTGGGCGTGAACTACACCAACTTCTTTGGCGGCGGCAACCTCAACCTGATGCGCGACCGCGACGTGCTGGGCGCCAGCTTCCAGATGATCTTCTGAGTCTTCCAAGCACCCCATGCCCAGCATCGCCGGCTTCGTCCAGACCCTCGAGAACTTCTTCTTCCGCCACCGCAAGGCGGTGCTGGCGCTGCTGGTGCTGTTCACGCTGGGCATGGCGGGGCTGGCCAGCCAGCTGCACATGTCGGCCGGCTTCGACAAGCAGTTGCCGGTGGGACACGAGTACACCGACACTTTCTTCAAGTACCGCACCGAGCTGTTTGGCGCGAACCGCGTGATGGTGGTGGTGCGCTCCACCAAGGGCGAGATCTGGACGCCCGAAGCGCTGAAGAAGCTGCACCAGGTGACCGAGGCGGTGCTGTTTCTGCCGGGGGTCGACCGTCGCTCGGTGCAAAGCCTGTGGACGCCCAACACCCGCGTCTATGAACTGACCGAAGAAGGCCTGAGCGCCGAGGACGTGATCGGCGGCACGGTCACGCCCGATGCGTTGAACACCGAGCAGATCACCCGCATCCGCGACCGCGTGGTGCGCGGCGGCTACATGGGCAACCTGGTGGCCAACGACAACACCGCCGCGATGGTGGTGGCCGACTTGCTGGAGGAGGACCCCACCTCCCACCTTCAGCTCGACTACCTCGACCTGGCCAAGAAGCTGGAAACCGACATCCGCAGCAAGCTGCAGACACCTGACCTGGAGATCGAGATCATCGGCTTCGCCAAGCGCATCGGCGACATCGCCGACGGCGCCCGCAGCGTGATGGTGTTCTTCGCGCTGGCCACCTTGCTCACCATCGGCGCGGTCTACTGGTACTGCCGCTCCTGGAAGTTGACCTTTCTGCCCATCATCTGTTCCATGACCTCGGTGGTGTGGCAGTTTGGCACCCTCAAGATCCTGGGCTACGGGCTCGACCCGCTGGGGGTGCTGGTGCCCTTTCTGGTGTTTGCCATCGGCGTGTCGCACGGCGTGCAGCAGATCAATGCCATTTCCAAGGCGGTGGCGGGCGGCGCCGATTCCATGGGCGCAGCCAAGGAGAGCTTTTCCAGCCTCTTCATCCCCGGCACGCTGGCCCTGGTGACGGCCTTCGTGGGCTTCGTCACGCTGGTGATGATCCCCATTCCCATGATCCGCGAGCTGGGCATCACTGCCTCCATCGGCGTGGGCTACAAAATCGTCACCAACCTCATCATGCTGCCTCTGGTGGCCTCGTTCTTCAGCTTCTCGCAGGCCTATGCGCTGCGGCTGGAAGGCATACAGGCCAAGCGCGGCGAGGTGATCGAGCGGCTGGGCTTCATTGCCGACATCGAACACACCCGCTGGGTGCTGGCTGTGGCAACCGTGCTGCTGGGTGTGTCGGTGTGGCAGAGCCATGGCCGGCACATCGGCGCGCTGCAACCCGGCGCGCCCGAGCTTCGGCCCGAGTCGCGCTACAACCAGGACGTGAAGGCCATCGTCAGCCGCTTTGATCTGGGCATGGACGTGCTCACCGTTGTGTTCGAGACGCCGGCCGATTCGTGCAACAGCTTTGCCATCCTGAACCACATCGACCAGTTCAGCCAGCACATGTCGCAGGTGCCGGGCGTGCTCTCGGTGTCGTCGCTGTCCAGCCTGGCCAAGTTCGCCAACGCCGGTCTGAACGAGGGCAACCCCAAGATGACCGCGCTGCCGCGCGACAGCAAGGCGCTGCAGGTGGCGGTGGGCTACCTACCCGAAGCCGGGGGCCTGTTCAACCGCTCGTGCACCATGATGGCGGCCAGCATCTTCCTGGCCGACCAGAAGGCCACCACGATCAAGCCGGCCATTGCGGCGGTGAAGGATTTCCGCACCCGCTTTCCGGCCGAGCCGCTGGGCGTGAAGTTGCTGCTGGCGTCTGGCAACAACGGCGTGCTGGCTGCCACGAACGAGGAAGTGGAAGCGCGCGAGTTGCCCATGATGCTGTACGTGTACGCGGCCATCATCGTGCTGGTGCTGCTGGCCTACCGCGACTGGCGCGCCATGCTGGCCTGCTGCGTGCCGCTGACGCTGGCCACCTTCCTGGGCTACTGGTTCATGAAGACGCTGGACATCGGCCTCACCGTGGCCACGCTGCCGGTGATGGTGCTGGCGACGGGCATCGGGGTGGACTACGCCTTCTACATCTACAACCGCCTGCTGATCCATCTCTCCAAGGGCGAAGCCATCAAGGAGGCACTGCGCGGCTCGCTGCGCGAGGTGGGCATTGCCACCATCTTCACCGCCATCACCCTCTCGGTGGGCGTGGCCACCTGGAGCTTCTCGGACCTGAAGTTCCAGGCCGAGATGGGCATCCTGCTGACCTTCATGTTCATGGTGAACATGGTGATGGCCATCACGGTGCTGCCGGCCTTTGCGGTGATGCTTGATTCGCTGTTCCCGCGCAAGGGCCCGGTGAAGGCACCGGCCATTGGCCACTGATGGACACGACCATGTTGAAGACCTTTCCCCTGCGTGCCCGTTGGAGCCTGGCCGCGCTGGCCTTGGCGGCTGCCGGCCTGGTGATGGCGGCCGCGGACACGGCCACCCCCACCAACCAGCTGCGCAGCGCACCCCACTTCGTGCAGGCCGAGAAGCTGCCGGTCATCGCCGCCACGCGCGCGGGCAACCGCATCGTGGCCGTGGGCGACTACGGCGGTGTGCTGCTCAGCGACGACGGCAAGGCCTTTCGCCAGGCCAGGACGGTACCCACGCGCAGTGTGCTGACCAGTGTGTATTTCATCGACGCCCAGCACGGCTGGGCGGCCGGCCACGACGGCACTTTGCTGGGCACCAGCGACGGCGGCGAGACTTGGGCCGTGCTGCACGAGGAGCTGGGCAAGGAGCGCGCGCTGATGGCCGTGTGGTTCGAGAACGCCCAACACGGTCTGGCCGTGGGCCAGTTCGGCCTGGCGCTGGAAACCGACGACGGCGGCAAGACCTGGAAGGAGCGCCACCTGGTGGACGACCGCGACGACGGCGAGCGCCACCTGATGGCCTTGTTTGCCGCGCCGCAGGGCTTGCTGTTCGCGGCGGCGGAGAGCGGCGGCGTGTTCCGCTCTGCCGACAACGGCCGCAGCTGGGCGCTGGTGCAGACCGAGAACAAGGGCTCGTTCTGGGCCGGCCAGGCGCTGAAGGACGGCAGCCTGCTGCTGGTGGGCCTGCGCGGCCACATCTACCGCAGCACCGACCAGGGCCAGCACTGGCAGGAGGTGCCCAGCGGCACCCAGCAATCGCTCACCGCCGTGGCCCAGCTGGCCGACGGCAAGGTGCAGGCGGTGGGCATGTCGGGCGCCGTATTGACCAGCACCGACAACGGCGCCAGCTTCACCGCCAAACTGCGCGGGGACCGCGTGAACCTGACCACGCTGGTGCCGGGGGCGGGTGCGCCCTTGCTGTTCAGCCTGGGTGGCTTGGTGGCCGCGGCGCCCTGAACTGAGCGCCGGTCTGCTCGCGGCGCATAGCGGCCGGCCGTATTTCGTCATTCCCGCGTAGGCGGGAATCCATGTCTTTGCGTCGGCTGCGGCAGTGCAGCGGCGGTACGTTCGGCCTACGGGCTCCTCGCGGACAAGCGCCGTGCCCTCAGGTCCGCCTGAGCGCTCTTGTTCCGCCTTGGTCCTCGACGCTGTCAACCCACACGCGAATGTGCCCTCCGCCCGAAGGCACCACCACTGCCCTGCAACCACTGACGGTGGCGGTCCGCCTGGTGGTGCGCCACCGTCGTTTCAGGCAAAGGGTGTCGGGTGACCGCGTGACGGAGGTAAAGGAGGAGGGTTACGTGCCCACCGAGGGCACGTAACGAGGGGGACACGCAGTCACGCGGTTACCCGGCGACCTCTGCCCGCCACCAACGCGTGAGCGCGAACCCATGGATTCCCGCCTTCGCGGGAATGACGGCAATGCGCCAGGATCAATCAGCCGCTATCACCCCGCGCCGCAGCTGGTCGCGCTCCATCGACTCGAACAGGGCCTTGAAGTTGCCCTCGCCAAAGCCGTCGTCGCCCTTGCGCTGGATGAACTCGAAGAACACCGGGCCCAGCAGGGTTTGCGAGAAGATCTGCAGCAGCAGCCGGGGCGCGCCACCCTGGGTGCTGCCGTCGAGCAGGATGCCGCGGGTCTGCAGCTCGCTCACACTCTCGCCGTGGCCGGGCAGGCGCTCGCCCAGCATCTCGTAGTAGGTTTCGCCCGGCGCCGTCATCAGCGGGATGCCGGCCATGGCCAGTTGGTCGATGGTGGTGAGCAGGTCGTCGGTCAGCAGTGCCACGTGCTGGATGCCTTCGCCGTTGAACTGCATCAGAAACTCTTCGATCTGGCCCGTGCCCTTGCTGGCTTCCTCGTTCAGCGGGATGCGGATCTTGCCGTCGGGCGCCGTCATGGCCTTGCTGGTCAGGCCGGTGTACTCGCCCTGGATATCGAAGTAGCGGATCTCGCGGAAGTTGAACAGCTTCTCGTAGAAGGCGCTCCAGAAATGCATGCGGCCGCGGTAGACGTTGTGCGTCAGGTGGTCGATGAGCTTGAGGCCATGACCCACGGGCCGGCGGCTGACACCGTCGATGAACTCGAAGTCGATGTCGTAGATGCTCATGCCGTCCCGACCCGGCGCACGGCCGCCCGAAGCCGGGTCACCCCCTTGGGGGGCATGGGGGCCGGCATCAAAGCGGTCGATCAGGTAGAGCGGCGCACCGCCTATGCCCTTGATGGCCGGCAGGCGCAGCTCCATCGGCCCGGTGGGGATCTCGATGGGCTGGGCGCCCAGCTCCAGCGCGCGGGCGTAGGCCCGGTGCGAGTCCTTCACGCGAAACGCCATGCCGCAGGCCGAAGGGCCGTGCTCGGCCGCGAAATAGCCGGCGAAGCTCTTGGGCTCGTTGTTGATGATGAAGTTGATCTCGCCCTGGCGGTAGAGCAGCACGTGCTTGGAGCGGTGGCGTGCCACCAGCGTGAAGCCCATCTTCTCGAACAGCGGTTCGAGCAGGCCAGGGGTGGGGGATGCGAACTCGACGAACTCAAACCCCATAAGGCCCATGGGGTTGTCAAACAGATCAGCCATGTTGTGGGCTCCTGCAATGAACGGTGACGGATGAACACCCGGCACCCACGCAGGGCACCGGGATCAGCGAAGGTGATCCGGCACGGCAGGCGGCGAGCACGGGATGCCTCGCACGCTGCGCGCGAGGTGGTCACCCACGACGCCCTGGAAGACAAAGTTCGACATGGGCGCATGGTAGCGACGCGGGCCCGCCCTGCCCAGCGGGTATGCCTGAGCCCAGCAGGGGCAGATCGTTGGTGCCAAGCTGTGCCACCGCCCCAGACCCGCCGGAGGCCACCGCCATGAACGCCCACTACCACTCCCTTGCCGAGCTGTTCCGTCAGTTGGGCCTACCCGACGAGCCGGCCGCGATCGCACGTTTCATTGATGGCCAAGGCCCCTTGCCGCTGGGCACCGCACTGGCCGACGCCACGCTGTGGAGCAGCAGCCAGGCCCAGTTCCTGCGCGAGCAGATTGCCGACGACGCCGACTGGGCCGAGGTGGTGGATGCCCTGAACGCTTTGCTTAGCGCCTGAGCCAGGAATTGCCACAGGGTTTCCACGGCCTCTTATGACTTGCGTCAAAAGAGGCGGCGATATACATTGACCGACCGGTCGGTTAATGAAAGCAAAGGACACCGCATGTACACCCAGTCCATGGACACCATGGGCAAGGATGGCGACGCATCGCCCGCCTCCGCCCAGCCCGCCCTGCGCAGCGCCGAAGACTTGCAACGCCAGGAGCGCTTCGACGCCCGCATCGACGGGGGCGACTTCATCGAGGCCAAGGACTGGATGCCCGACGACTACCGCAAGACGCTGCTGCGCCAGATCAGCCAGCACGCCCACAGCGAGATCGTGGGCATGCTGCCCGAGGGCAACTGGGTGACGCGCGCACCCACCTTGAAGCGCAAGGCCATCCTGCTGGCCAAGATTCAAGATGAAGGCGGCCACGGCCTTTACCTCTACGCCGCCGCCGAGACACTGGGCAGCAGCCGCGACCAACTGCTGGACGCCCTGCACACCGGCAAGGCCAAGTACAGCTCGATCTTCAACTACCCCACCCTCACCTGGGCCGACATCGGCACCATCGGATGGCTGGTGGATGGCGCGGCCATCATGAACCAGGTGCCCATCTGCCGCTGCTCGTACGCGCCGTATGCCCGGGCCATGATCCGCGTCTGCCGCGAAGAGAGCTTTCACCAGCGCCAGGGCTACGACAGCCTGCTGGTGATGATGCAGAACGGCACGGCCGCGCAGAAGGCCATGGTGCAGGACGCGGTGAACCGCTGGTGGTGGCCGTGCCTGATGATGTTCGGCCCGCACGACGCCGACAGCACCCACAGCGAGCAAAGCATGCGCTGGGGCATCAAGCGCATCAGCAACGACGACCTGCGCCAGAAGTTCGTGGACGCCACCGTGCAACAGGCCCAGGTGCTGGGGGTGACCCTGCCCGACCCCGACCTGAAGTGGAACGAGGAGCGTCAGCATTTCGACTTCGGCACCATAGCCTGGGACGAGTTCTGGCGCGTGGTGGGCGGCGACGGCCCGTGCAACAGCGAGCGCCTGGCCATGCGCGTGAAGGCCTGGGACGACGGCGCCTGGGTGCGCGACGCCGCCCTGGCCTATGCCGCCAAGCAACACACCGAACAGCAGGCTGCCTGAGGCCGCCAACCAAGGAACCAACGACATGACCGATACCAACAAGGACATTGCCAAGGTCGGCCCTGCGGCCGAGTGGCCGCTGTGGGAAGTCTTCGTGCGCAGCAAGGCTGGCCTGGACCACAAGCACTGCGGCAGCCTGCACGCACCCGATCCGCAAATGGCCGTGCAGATGGCCCGCGACGTCTACACCCGGCGCCAGGAAGGCACCAGCGTGTGGGTGGTGCGCTCGGACCAGATCGTGGCCAGCGACCCCGGCGAGAAGGGCGCCTACTTCGACCCGATGGAAGACAAGGTGTACCGCCACCCCACCTTCTACAAGCTGCCCAAGTCCGTGGACCACATGTGAGCCAGCAATGAGCCAAGTTGCTTCCATCACCGTTTCCACGAAGCCCGAGGTGCAGTACCTGCTGCGCCTGGGCGACACCTGTCTGATCCTGGCCCAGCGCCTCTCGGAGTGGTGCGGCCACGCGCCCATCCTTGAAGAAGACATGGCGCTGACCAACATGGCGCAAGACCTGATCGGCCAGGCCCGCGCCGTGCTCACCCGCGCCGGCCAGCTCAGCGCGGCCGACACCGGCGAAGCGCTGGACGAGGACCAGTTGGCCTTCCTGCGCGACGAGCGCGACTACCTCAACCCCACGCTGGTGGAATTGCCGAAGGGTGACTTCGCCTTCACCGTGCTGCGCAACACCGTGGTGGCCACCTGGCTGAGGGCCATGTGGGAGCGGCTGGCCGACTCCAGCGACGCCGAGCTGGCCGCGATTGCCGGCAAGGCCGTGAAGGAAGCGCGCTACCACCAGCAGCACGCCGCCGACTGGGTGGTGCGCCTGGGCGACGGCACGGCCGAATCGGCCAGCCGCATGGCCACCGCAGTGAAGGACCTGTGGCGCTATGTGCCCGAGCTGTTCGAGGACGACGCCGTGGACACCGCCGCCGCTGCCGCCAAACTGGGCCCGGCCGCCTCCGAACTGCGCGCCGGCTTTGACGCCGACATGGCCGCACTGTTCGCGGTCGCCAAGCTGCCCCCCCCCAAGCTGGGCCAATACCGCAGCACCGGCAAGCGCGGTGTGCACAGCGAGCACATGGGCCGCATCCTGACCGAGATGCAGTACCTGCAGCGTGCATTTCCCGGCGGTGTCTGGTGAACCTGTCTTCCGCCACTGCCGACCCGCGCGTCGCCCAGGCCTGGCAAGTGCTGCAAGGCGTGCCCGACCCCGAGGTGCCCGCCATCTCGGTGTGCGAGCTGGGCATCGTGCGCGAGGTCTTGGTGGAAGACGCTGGTCTGCACGTGGTGCTCACGCCCACCTACTCCGGCTGCCCAGCCACCGAGGTCATCACCCAGAGCGTGCTCGATGCACTGAGCGCTGCCGGCCTCGGCCCGGCCCGCGCCACCCTGCAGCGCCAGCCGGCCTGGACGACCGACTGGATCAGTGCCGAAGGCCGCACCAAGCTGCTGGCCTACGGCATCGCCCCGCCCGGCCCCACCGACCCGAACGTGGGCGCCCCGGTGCGCTTCATTGCTCGCCGGCCAGCGGGCCTGGCTTCGTCCGCCATCGCCTGCCCGCAATGCGGCAGCACGAACACCGAGCGGCTCTCGGCCTTTGGCTCCACGCCCTGCAAGGCGCTGTACCGCTGTATGGCCTGCCGCGAGCCTTTCGAACACTTCAAACCGATCTGATCGGAACCCCTCCATGAGCGTTCTTTTTCATCCTCTGACCGTGCGCAGCATCGAGCCCGACACCAGCGAAGCGGTGGTGGTGAGCTTTGCCGTGCCGCCCGAGCTGCGCGAAACCTTTGGCTTCACCCAGGGTCAGTACCTCACGCTGCGCCACACGGTGGACGGGCAAGACCTGCGTCGCTCGTACTCCATCTGCGCTGGCGTCGATGACGGCGAGTTGCGCGTGGGCGTGCGCAAGGTAAGGGGGGGCGTGTTCTCGAACTGGATCAACGCCAGCCTGAAGGTGGGCGACACGCTGCAGGTGATGGCGCCGCAGGGCCGCTTCTTCGTGCCCATCCAGCCCGACGCCAACCGCCACTTCGTGGGCATTGCCGGCGGCAGCGGCATCACGCCCATCCTGTCCATCATGAAGACGGTGCTGGCGCGCGAGCCCCACAGTCGCTTCACCCTCATCTACGGCAACCGGGCGCTGCAGTCCACGATGTTCAAGGAGGAGATCGAGGACCTGAAGAACAGGTACATGACGCGGCTGGTGCTGCACCACGTGTTCTCGGATGAGCACACCGATGCCGCCATCAACCACGGACTGATGAACCGCGACAAGATCGGTGAATTCCTGCAGGCCCTGGTGCCGGCCGCCGGCATCGCCCACGTGTTCGTCTGCGGCCCGTTCCAGGTGAACGACGAGGCCGAGGCCGCGCTCACCGCCGCCGGCGTGCCCGAGGACCGCATCCACATCGAACGCTTTGGCGTGGCGCCAGGTGGCGATGCCACCGCCGATGCGGTGGTTCACCAGCCTTTGCCGGGCGACGCCGATGGCGCGCGCATCACGCTGATCCGCGACGGCGTGTCGCGCGACATCACCTTCCGCAAGGACCAGCCCAGCATCCTCGATGCTGCCAGTGCCGCCGGCCTGGAAGTGCCTTTCAGCTGCACCTCGGGTGTGTGCGGCACCTGCCGTGCCAAGCTGTTGGAAGGCCAGGTGCGCATGGAGCGCAACTTCGCGCTGGACAAGAACGAAGTGGCCGCCGGCTACGTGCTGTGCTGCCAGGCGCATCCGCTGAGCGAGCGCGTGATCCTCAGTTTCGACGACCGGTAAACGACGACACCCGGCGCCGGGATACCGGCGCCACCCTCCGAGAGGGTGCTCAGTTCGCTTGGGGCGGCCCGGCGCTGAACTGAGCCCCGTCTGTTCACACTGCATTGGACCTCGCATGAACACTCCTGTCCTGCAAAGCTTCATCGCCGGCCGTTGGCTGGGCACCCAAGGCGCCACCACGCTGCGCAGCGCCGTGAGCGGCCAGCCGGTCTATCGCACCCATGCCGAGTCCATCGACTTCGCCGAGGCCGTGCACCACGCCCGCACGGTGGGCCTGCCGGGCTTGATGGCGCTGGACTTCCAGCAGCGCGCCGCGCGCCTCAAGGCCCTGGCCAAGTACCTGAACGAGCGCAAGGAACAGCTCTACGCCGTCTCGGCCCACACCGGCGCCACGCGCGCCGACAGCTGGATCGACATCGAAGGCGGCACGGGCACCTTGTTCGCCTACGCCAGCGCCGGCAGCAACGAACTGCCCTCGGGCAATGTCTGGCACGAGGGCCCGGTACTCAACCTGGGCAAGTCCGGCCGCTTCGCCGGCACCCACATCCTGGTGCCGCGTGGCGGCATCGCGGTGCACATCAACGCCTTCAACTTCCCCATCTGGGGCCTGCTGGAGAAGTTCGCACCCAGCTTCCTGGCCGGCATGCCCTGCATCGGCAAGCCCGCCAGCGCCACCAGCTACCTCACCGAAGCGGCCATGCGGCTGATAGCCGAGAGCGGCATCCTGCCCGCCGGTGCGCTGCAACTGGTGATCGGCTCCACCGGCGATCTGCTGGGCCGGTTGGATGGCCGCGACGTGGTCACCTTCACCGGCTCGGCCGACACGGCCGCCAAGCTGCGCGTGCACCCCAACATCGTGGCGCACAGCATCCCCTTCAACGCCGAGGCCGATTCGCTCAACTGCGCCATCCTGGCGCCCGACGTGACGCCCGACGATGAAGAGTTTGACCTCTTCGTCAAGGAGGTGGCGCGCGAGATGACGGTGAAGGCCGGCCAGAAGTGCACCGCCATCCGCCGCGCCATCGTGCCGCGCCAGCACATCGACGCCGTGGCCAGCGCGCTGCGCGCACGGCTGGCCAAGGTGGTGGTGGGTGACCCGTCGGTGGAGGGCGTGAGGATGGGCGCTCTGGCCTCGCACGATCAGCTCACCGACGTGGGCGAGCGCGTGGCCCAGCTGCTGCAAGGCACCGAAGCCGTGTTCAGCGCCAAGGACGGCTTTGCGCCGCAGGGCGCCGGCACGGCCGAGGGCGCTTTCTTCTCGCCCACGCTGCTGCTCTCGCGCAAGCCGCTGGACAACAACGATGTGCACAACCTGGAGGCCTTCGGCCCGGTGAGCACGCTGATGGCCTACGACGGCATCGACGAAGCGCTGGCACTCGCCGCGCGCGGCCAGGGCAGCCTGGTGGGCTCGCTCGTCACCAAGACGCCGGCCATCGCCGCCAAGGCCATCCCGGTGGCCGCCGCGTACCACGGCCGCCTGCTGGTGCTGGACCGCGAAGCCGCGCCCGAATCCACCGGCCATGGCAGCCCACTGCCGCTGCTCAAGCACGGCGGCCCCGGCCGCGCCGGCGGTGGTGAAGAGCTGGGCGGCATGCGAGCGGTGAAGCACTATTTGCAGCGCGCTGCGGTGCAGGGCTCACCCACCATGCTGGCGGCCGTGACCGGTGAATACGTGCGCGGCGCGGCGCGCATCGAGACCGAGGTGCACCCCTTCCGCCGCCACTTCGAAGAGTTGCAAATCGGCGAGAGCCTGCTCACGCACCGCCGCACGGTGAGCGAGGCCGACATCGTCAATTTCGGCGGCATCTCGGGCGACTACTTCTACATGCACTTCGACGAGATCGCGGCGAAGGACACGCAGTTTGGCCAGCGCATCGCGCACGGCTACTTCGTGCTCTCGGCGGCGGCAGGCCTGTTCGTCAGCCCGGCGCCGGGCCCGGTGCTGGCCAACTACGGGCTCGACACCCTGCGCTTCGTGAAGCCGGTGGCGATTGGCGACACCATCCAGGCGCGCCTGACGGCCAAGCGCAAGATCGACCGCATGAAGACCGATGCGAAAGGCATTGGCCAGGGCGTGGTGGCCTGGGACGTGGAAGTGACCAACCAGCTCGGCGAGCTGGTGGCCAGCTACGACATCCTGACGCTGGTGGCCAAGAAGGGCTGAACAAGCCCCGTCGCGCCAGCGCCTCCCGGTCATTCCCGCGCATGCGGGAATCCAGGCTGCTCTGTCCTCATGGATTCCCGCCTGCGCGGGAATGACCGGGCAAGGTGTGCGGGCACGTCGAGACACGCCTTCGCAGGCATGCCGGCCAGCCTCACTTGCGCAGCGAGGCGTTTTCCACCATCACCGCGTAGTCGTAGCCCGAGCCCAGCGACACGCCCGTGCGCACCGTGCCCTTGATGGTGAGCACATCGCCCACGGCGGCCTTGTCTTGCGACGTGACCAGGATGTCGTTGGCGCCAGCCATGCCCGAGCCATCCTGCACGTGGAACCAGTTCTTGCCCATGATGCCCAGGCTGGCCTTCACCACCTGGGCGTGCAGGGTGACGCCCTTGTCCTTGAGCTTGGCCGCACCGTCCAGCACCTCGGCTACCGTGCGTGCGTCGGCGCCAGCGGCCTTGCTGAGCTTGGCCACGGCGGGCGTCACGGTGGCCACGGCACCCATGCCAGCGTGAGGACTGGCGCCCTTGGCTGCGGCGGTTTGGCTGGGGTCGACCAGTGAGCCAAACACGATCTTGTCGAAAGTCTTCTTGAGAGACTTGCTCTCGAAGTTCCGCATCACCATGGGGTTGTTGATGCTGACCTGAGCGCCCACCTTGACCGGCGCCTTCTCAACGGCGGCCCAGGTTTCGCCCTGGGCGGTCTTGAGGCGCAAATAGGTGTACATGTCCACATCACGCACCTCCAGCACCTCACCCTTGGTGGGGGCCTCGGCCGCAGCGGGGCCTGCGATGACAAGGGCGGAGACGCCGAGCAGCAGCGCGGCAAGCAAGCGGGAGATGTTCATGGCGGTGGTTCCGGGGCCATGCCCTGAGGGCTGGCCAAGTTGGGAAGGCCACCGGATTGTTTCATGTGCCCGCCGAAGCGGCGCTGCGAAGGCGCAAAGCCGTCGCGTGCAGACCTGTCAGCGACCGCTGCCGGCCGGGTACATGGCCAGGTAGCTGTTGGCGTAGATCGGGCTGCGGCGCTCGTCCAGCTCACGCATGCGGTTTTCCAGGTCGGTCATGTCCTGGGCTTCAGAGAGGTAACGCTCGTCAGAGCTGTTGCTGGGCGTATGGGCGCGAGCGAAGGCGGCGCGCGTGGCGCTTTGGAGGGCAGTGAAGATGTTCATGATGGTGCATTCAATGGCCACCGGTGGGTGGCGCGGTCATCAGGCGCTCCGTTCGGGCGTTTGGCCCGGCGGGCGGTCTGATCAGGGTTATCCCTTGAATGCAGTTTACTCGCTAGGTAATAACCCTAGGCATGATGCAGATCCCAAAACAGGGCTTATTTTGGGGTTGGCGCCCTAATCTGGGGCGGCCAGCCAGCCCTCATCGACGACTCAACCCAGGCGTTGCGGGGACACGTAATCGCGCCGGAAGTCCTCGAACGACAAGGTCTGGGCGGCCTCAATCCGGGCCTGCTCAGCCAGGGAGTTGGCCGCCACCTCGGCCCAACGCGCCTGCGCCTCGGCAGACAGTGGCCTGGCCAGCGCGGCCTGGCGTGCCAGTTCGGATCGGGCCTGCACAAAGGGCACGAAGGCACCCGCGTGATCGGCCCGCATGGCTTGCAGCACGCGGGCCGACGGCAGCAAGGCCGTGTCCACCAGGGATTGCCGCGCTGCCGCCAGCGCCTGCTGGTGGGCCTGGCCGCCATGGTGCTGATCCAGCCGACGGGCGATGGGCCCGCAGGCCTCCAGCAACTCGGCTGCCCAGTCCACCAGGGCAACGTCGCGGCCGCCGCGCTCCAGTGTCAGACCGGGCTGGCGGCCATGTGCCGCCGTGCGGTGTTGGTTGCGGCCCAGCGCGGCGATCTCGGCGGGCGTGTCGGCCGGGCTGGGGCTGAGCAAACAGTGCAGCAGGAACACATCGAGGAAGCGCGCGGTGGAGGCGTTGATGCCTACGGCCTCGAAAGGATCCAGGTCCATGCAGCGCACCTCCACGTACTCCACGCCGCGCTGGCGCAGCGCGTGCAGCGGGCGCTCGCCCGAGATGATGGTGCGCTTGGGCCGGATGGTGCCGTAGAACTCGTTCTCGATCTGCAGCAGCGTGGTGCTGAGCTGCTGGTACTCACCATCAGGGCCCTGGATGCCCACTGCCTCGTACGGCCGCCAGGCGCGGGTGAGCGCGTCTTGCAGCGAGGCGCCATAGCCTTCCAGGCCGTTGTAGCTGACCGCCAGCGAGGCCTGGGCATCGCTCTGGTAGCCCAGCCGGCCCATACGCAGCGAGGTGCCGTGCGGCATGTGCAGCGTGTGCTCGCCCAGCGGCAGCAGCTCGTGCTCATGGCCGACCACAAAGCACTCGCCCACGGCCGGCGAGGCGCCGAACAACAGCAGCAGCAAAAAGGAATGGCGACGGAAATTGCGAATCAGAGCAAAGTACTCGTCGTTGCTCAGGCCCGGCAGCGACCAGTTGTAGTGGATGCCCGAGATGGTCTGCATGCGCCGGCCATAGCGGTGCGACAAACCCATGCGGTACACGGTCTTGGCGCGGCCGATGTTCGACGTGCCGTACTGGCCTAGCGGGATGTCGTGGTCCTTGGGTAAGTGGCAGGGCATGCTCGACACCCACAGCCTCTCGTCAGCGATGCCGCGGTACACCACCTGGTGCAGTTCTTCGAGCTGGGCGATGCAGTCCTCGGCCTTGGCGTGCACGCCAGTGACGATCTCGATCTGCGATTCGGAAAAATCAGTTGTGATGGCCGGGTGGGTGAGCGCCGAGCCCAGCGCAGTCGGGTGCGGCGTGTGCACCAGCTTGCCATCCAGCGTGGCGCGCAGGCTCTCTTTTTCAATGCCGCGGCGCATGCCGGCCAGGCGCTCTGGCGTGAGGCTTTGCAGCGCGGTGTTCAAAAAGGGCAAGGTCGTCTCCACGGGTTCTTTTCAGGCTGCCATTGGAAGTCATTTTCAAGTCAGGCGCACGACACAAGGCTTTCGCCTTCGTGCTATGCCGCCGCCGAGGCCTGGGCCAGCGCCTTGGCAATGCAGTGCCGGTTCACCGTGGGCTTGGGCACCTTGCCGCGCAGATGGCTGAACCAGGCGCGCACATCTTCATCCGTGCCTATGCCATGCATGTAGTTGTAGATGGCCTTCTTCAAGCCTTGGCCCAGCGCGTCGTGGTCGCATCCCGTGGGGTCGATGAAGCCCACGTCGTTCTGCGCAAAGCTCACCGGCGGCAGCGGCAGCAGCGTGATGCCGAAGTCTTGCGGCTTCAGCCCCACCGGCGAATGCACGGTGCAGGCAAAGCGATGAAAGAATCCGCTGTGGATGCAGCCGTTCTCGAACAGTTGCCGTACGTATTCCAATGCGTCCACCGTGTCCTGCACCGTCTGCGTGGGGAAGCCGTACATCAGGTAGGCATGCACCAGCACGCCGGCGTCGGCAAAGGCCTTGGTGACGCGCGCCACCTGCTCCACCGACACGCCCTTGTTCATCAGTTTGAGCAGCCGGTCGGACGCCACCTCCAGCCCGCCCGAGATGGCGATGCAGCCGCTCTGGGCCAGCAACTCGCACAGCGCGGGCGTGAAGGTCTTCTCGAAGCGGATGTTGCCCCACCACGAGATGTTCACCTGGCGCGCGATCAGCTCGTGCGCCGCCGCCTTCAGGGCCTTGGGCGGCGCGGCTTCGTCGACGAAATGAAAGCCGGTCTGGCCGGTTTCCTTGACGATGGCCTCGATGCGGTCCACCAGCACGCTGGCCGAGGCGGCCTCGTACTGCGAGATGTAGTCCAGGCTCACGTCGCAGAAGCTGCACTTCTTCCAGTAGCAGCCCTGGGCCACGGTGAGCTTGTTCCAGCGCCCGTCGCTCCACAGCCGGTTCATGGGGTTGAGCATGTCCAGCAGCGAGAGGTAGCGGTCCAGCGGCAAGCCATCCCAGGTGGGCGTGCCGGTTTCATCAAACGGGATGTCGGGCTCGGGGAACTGGAGGGTCTTTACCGCTCCGTCCTCACAAATCATGCTGCGCACCAGCCGGGCGCGCGCGCGCAGACCTTGCAGATGCTCCACCAGGGCCAGCAGCGGGCGCTCGCCAGCGTCCAGCGTGATCACATCCACGTGCTCGAACACACGCGGGTCGCTGAGGCCGCGCAGCTCGGTGTTGACGAAGCCGCCGCCCATGGCCACGGTGATGGTGGGGTCCACCGCCTTGACGGCGGCCGCGATGCGCAGCGCCGCATAGACCGCACCCGGAAAGGGCACCGAGAGCAGCACCAGCGTGGGTTGGTGGCGCGCGATGGCCTCGCGGGTGAGTGCCACCAGCGTCGTGTCCATCAGGTTGGGTGGCGCCGCCAAGGCCTGGGCCAGCGGCTCGAACGTGGGCTGGCTGGTGGCCAGTTGTTCGGCGTAGCGCACGAACTCGAAGCGAGGGTCGATGGCGTCCTTCAGCACATCGGCCAGGTCATTCAGGTACAGCGTGGCCAGGTGGCGGGCGCGGTCCTGCAGGCCCAGCGCGCCAAAGGCCCAGCCCAGCGGGTCGCCGCTGCCGTCGTCGGCATAGGCGTCGAGCGTGGCGAAGCGCGCGCCCTCGGGCAGGTACTGGCGGGTGTTGATGCGGTGCGCCAGCGTGCTGTCGCGCCCCTGCAGGAAGGCGATGACCTGGGCGATGGTGGCCAGGTAGCGCGGGAACTGATCCAGAAAGTTCGCCACCTGGGCCGAGGGCTTGAACAGGCCAGCGGCCACGGCCTGCACCTGCTGCAAGCCCGTGGGCGAGAGCAGTTCCAGCACCAGGGCCAGGGCCAGGTCTTCCTGCACGGCCGCAATGCCGCGGGAGCGCAGAAAGCCCGTGAGGTAGGCGGTGGACGGGTAGGGCGTGTTGAGCTGCGTCATCGGCGGAATCAGGCTCAGCACCTTGACGGTGGCTAGGCCTGCGCCGGTGACAGAAGAAGGCGAGATCATCTGCCAAGGTTATCCGCAACCGCGAGGAAGTGAGCGCCCTCCTAGAATCGCGGCCTTGGCCCGCAGGCTCCGCACTTTGCAAAGAACACCATGAGCAACACCCCTCGCCGCCCCGGATTCGCCACCGAGCAAGTGCACGCCGACCGACACTTTGGCGTGGAGCACGGCGGCCTGCGCAAGCCCATCCACACCTCGGTGCAATACGGCTTCGACAAGGTGGAAGACCTGATCGGCGTGTTCCAGGGCACGTTCAAGGGTGGCTACAACTACGCCCGCCAGGGCACGCCCACCACGGCCGCGCTCGAATCGCGCATCACCCGCATGGAAGGCGGTGTTGGCACGGTGTGCTTTGCCACCGGCATGGCGGCGATCAGTGCCATCTTCTTCACGCTGCTGAAGGCCGGCGACCATATCGTCAGCAGCCGCTACGTGTTCGGCAACACCAACAGCATCCTGGGCACGCTGGAGAATTTTGCCGTCGAGGTAAGCAAGGTGGACACCTGCTCGGTGAGCGAAGTGGCCGCCGCACTGCGCCCCAACACCCGCATGGTGTTCGTGGAGACTGTCGCCAACCCCGGCACGCAGATCCCCGACCTGGAAGCCATCGGTGCGCTCTGCCGCGAGCGTGGCCTGGTCTACGTGGTGGACAACACCGTCACCTCGCCGTGGCTGTTCCAGCCGCGCGTGGTAGGGGCTTCAATGATCGTCAACTCGCTCACCAAGTCCATCGCAGGCCAGGGCTCGGCCCTGGGTGGCGCGGTGACCGACACGGGCTTGTACGACTGGACCACCTACCCCAACATCGCCGCCAACTACCGCAGCGGCGACGCCAAGACCTGGGGCCTGGCCCAGATCCGCAAGAAGGGCCTGCGCGACATGGGCGGCGCGCTCAGCAGCGAGCACGCCCACGCCATCGCGAGCGGCGCCGAGACCCTGCCCTTGCGCGTGGACCGCGCCAGCCAGACCGCGCTGGCCCTGGCCCAGCACCTGCAAGCCCACCCTGCCGTGGCGGCGGTGCACTACGCCATGCTGCCCAGCCACCCGCAGCACGCGCGGGCGAGCAAGCTGTTCAAAGCCGGCACCTGGCTGATGGCCTTTGAGCTGCGCGACACCAGCCAGCTCAACACCGTGCTGAACAGGCTGCAACTGGCGGTGAAAGCCACTGGTCTGGGCGACACCCGCACCCTGGTGATCCCCGTGGCGCCCACCATCTTCTGGGAGGCAGGGCCCGAGGTGCGCGCACGCATGCGCATCGCCGACGGCCTGATCCGTGTCTCGGTGGGCCTGGAAGACCTGGCCGACCTGATAGCGGACTTCGATCAGGCGCTGGGCTGAGCGGCCTGCGGGCGCCGCACAGCAGTCCCCCAGGCACCTCTATCGTCATTCCCGCGAAGGCGGGAACCAGGTATTCGACTCCTGCGCGAGATCAGGCCGTGGCTGTTTCAGCGTTGAAGACAAAGCGCTGCCCAGGCAAAGTTTGCCGGGTACCCGCCACAGACGTGTAGACAGGGGTTCCCGCCTTTGCGGGAACGACGATGGCAGTGCGGAAATGACTGGCTGCTGTGCGCCAACACCGGCCGCCGAGTGCGGCTGAGCGCTTGGGCGCAGCGTCGTGTCAGTCGGTCTGCAGCTGGCGCGATGCGGCCAGCGCCACCAGCGCGGCCCGGTTGGCCTCGCCGGGCGAGAGCATCATGGCCTCGTCGGCTTGTTGGATGTCGAGCGGCAAGCCGCTCTCGATGGTCACCGCCAGCGCCAGGCTGGGTGCCAGCTCGCCGGTCTGATCGGCCAGCGCGTGGGCCACGCGTTCGGGCACCGGCACGCTGCGCAGCAACTCCTCAAACGACTGACCCAGCATGCGGTCGAGCAGCGAGAACACGCCGCAGATGAAGGCTTCGTTGCGCAAGGCCTCGTCGGCCAGGCCGCGGGCCAGTTCTTCCATCAGCAGGCCGCGGCGCACCGCCAGGAACATCAGCGGGCGCATGTCGGGGTTGTCGATGGCCCCGGTCATCAGCAGGGCCAGCCAGCGCTTGAGCCGGGTGTAGCCCAGGATCATGATGGCGTGCGAGAAGGAGTTCACCTCCACCGACAGGCCAAACCCAGGCGAGTTGATGTAGCGCATCAGCCGGTAGCCCAGGGCCGGATCGCGCCGCAGCACGGCTTCGAGCTGGCCCACAGGCTCTTCGCGGTCCAGGCGCTGCATCAGGTCCATCACCACCCGCACGCCGGCGGGCAGGTTCTTGCCACGGTGGCCGGCCTCGGGCGGGTCGCCCAGCGGCCAGCCCAGCACGCCCACGGCGCCACGGCCAAAGGCGGCGGCGGCGTCGGCCCCGGTCTGGGCGCCAGCCTGCACAAAGGGCAGCGTACGGGCTGGTGCGCCGGCCGGGGCGGCACCAGGGACCCGGCGGTCTTCGTCGATCTCGATGATGGCGCACTGGAAGCTGCGCATCAGCGTGGGTGACAGCGGCGACAGCGGCCGGCCCTTGAGCACAAAGGGCTGGCCGCGCGTGGCCAGCTCCACCACCTCGCTGGCCAGGGCGGCGTCGCTGAGCACAAAGGCCGGCACCTCCACCTGCCACTGCGGCACAGGGCCTTGCTCGGTCAGGTGCCGCAGCAAGGCACGCAGCCAGGATTCACTGGTGAGGTTGAGCGCCAAAGGCCCGTGGCTGGTCTGCCAGTGCTCCAACAGCACGTCCTGCAGGCCTGGCAGGTCCGGCTGCCCGGCAAACGCCGTGGGGTGCAGCGTGAGGCGCGTGATGCCGGGTTTGCGCTTGGCGTCGAAGACGGCCCCGTAACCCAGGATCAAGTGGTCCAGCACGCCATCATTCATGTTTGGTCAGCCATTGATGTATTGGAAGAGCGACATTTTCTGCACGCTCGCATAGGTCTGCATCGCGGCCTGGTATCCGGTTTGTTGGTTCTGGAACTCGGAGATGGCCTGCACCATGTCCAGATCTTCGGCGTTGGAACGCGTGGTTTCGGCAAACAACTGCAGGTCAGCCACCCGCGAGGCCACGCCGTCGATCCGGTTCAGGGTTTCACCCGCCATGCTACGCGCCGATTGCAGGGCATTGGAGGTGGCGTCCATATCGCGCAACGCTGTCTGCACGGTTTGGGTGATCTGCGAGTTGCTGCGCGCGGTTTTCTTCAGGTCGGTGATGACCGTGTCCAGGGCGTCAAAGATCGACAGGTTCGGCTGCGACGGCTCGGTACTGAAGCTGTCGCCCTGGGCCGGCTTGCCCGAGATGCTGACCGCCATGCCGTCGATCTCGATGGCCTTGCCGCTCTGGAAAGGCGCATCCACCACGGCTGTGGCGGCGCCGTCCTTCAAGATGGAATAGGTGGTGTTGCCGCCGCTGACCGAGAACTGGATCTCGTAGGTCGAATCGGTGAGCAGGCTGGGGTCGGTGACACGCCCGGCGTCGATCCACGCGGTCTGGCTGTTGGCATTGCTGGTCTTGAACACACCGTTGCCGCTCTGGGCCGAGAGCCAGGTCTTCTGGCCGTCGAGCGTGAGCGGCAGCGGTTCGTCCGAGGCCACCTGCATCTGCCCGCCTGTGCCGGTGTATTGCACGCCCCCGGGGCGGTCGATGAAGGGCGGTTGGCCCACGCCCTGGCCCGAGAACACGTAGCCCCCGGCACCGTCGTTGCGGTTGGCCACGCCAACCAGCTGGCCGCGAATCTGGGCCAGCTGGTTGGCCAGATCCTGGCGTTCCTTGTCGGTGTAGCTGGCGTTGCCGGCCTGCACGATCAGGGTGCGGGCCTGCTGCACCAGTTCGCCCGCGTCACCCAGCGCCGATTCGGTCAGCGTCATCGAGTTCTTGCTGGCGTCCACCGCGCGCTGGGTGGCGGCCTGGCGTTGCATCAGGGCCCGGGCGCGTTCGCCGCGCGCGGCTGCGGTGGGGTCGTCGCTGGCCTGCAGCACGCGCTTGCCGCTGGTGAGCTGCTGCTGCGCTTCGCTCATCTCTTTCTGGCGACGCTGCAGGTTGTCGATGGCCGCTGCGTAGGCGTTGGAGGTGGAAATGCGAAACATGCTGCGCTCCGATCAGGTCTGTGGGTTCAGGGCCGTGGCTTCAGCGGCCCAGTTCGAGCAGGGTGTCGAACACGGTCTGCGCGACTTGCAGCACCTTGGCTGCGGCCTGGTAGCTTTGCTGGAACTGGATCAGCCGGGCGGCTTCCTCGTCGAGGTTGACACCGGTGCGCGAGGCCAGCGATGCGTCGGCCTGGGCCGAGGCGGTGCCGGAAATGTCGGCGCTCATCTTGGCGCTCTGCACCCGCACGCCGATGTCGGCCATGACGTTGGCATAGGCGTCGGTGACAGTGGCACCCGGGCCTATGCTGCCGTCGCCCTGCACGCTGCGGCCCACGAAACGCGCATCGCGCAGCGCAGCCATCTGCAGCGCATTGCCGTTGCTGGTGGCGGGGTAGCGGGTCTTGCCCACGGTGAGCTGGTCGCCACTGGCCGGCACGCCGCTGAGCTGCAGCTCGAAGCTGTTGAGCACAATCGGCTGGCCCGCCACCCAGGTGCTGCTGCCACTGCTCATCACGGTGCCGGAGATGGCGTCGGTGAGCGTCCAGTCGTAGTTGCCGGTGGCCGATGTGAAGCTGATGTTGGCCGTGAGGCCGGGGTCAATGGCCGGGCTGGTGACCGCCAGCGAAGCTACGCTGGCCGTGCCCTTGTTGGCGCTGCTGGTGGTGGCCATCACCGGCGAGGCGGCCGCAATGCCACTGGGGTCGTCAAGCACTCGTTTCATGCCCGTGGCAGCGCCGGCCACCGCTTGCAGCAGGAAGCTGTCGCCGTTCTGCAGGCCCGCACCGCCAGAGGTGATCTGGAAGCCGTCCACGCTGTCGCCGTCGTTCACGCCGCGCACCAGGCCGTCGCTCAGGCGGGTGAGCAGAAACTTGGACATGCCGGTGGGGTCGAGTGCCAGGCTGTAGTCGCTGGCCTGCAGCAGGCTGGCATCGGTGATCTGCAGCGACACCGTGGCCAGGTACTCGCCGCTGGCGTCGCGGGCATTGTGGGTGGACGGCAAGGCCCGGGGCGCACCGACGGCGAACAGGTCTGAGCCCGCACCGGGCGGGTCGCCGAGGTCGAGGCCGCGGGCCTGGGCATCGTTGATGGCGTAGGCAAAAGCGGTGGCCATCTGACCCAGCTGGTTGCGGGCGGCCACCAGATCGCTGTTCTGGAAGCGCACCAGGCCGGCGATGGAGCCACCGGTGAGCATGGCGCTGTCGAGTGGCAGCAACTGGCCGTCGGTGTTGACGACCAGGGCCGACCGGTTGGGGTCGCTGCCATCCTGCACCACCTGCAGCTTGGAGGCCTCGGTGCCCAGCACGAGGCGCTGGCCACCGGCGATGAACACGCCCACGGTGCCGTCGCTGGCCTGCAAGGTGGTGATCTGGACCAGCTTGCTCATCTCGCTCAGCAGGTTGTCGCGTTGGTCCAGCAGGTCGTTGGGTTTCTGGTCGTAGCCCGAGACGGCGGCGATCTGCTGGTTCAGATCGGCAATGCGGCCGGCCATGCTGTTGACCGTCTCGGCCGTGGCCTGCAGGTCGGCCTTGACGCCGGCCTGCAGCACATCCAGCCGCGCCGCTGCGTTGGAGAACCGCGCGGCCACGTCCGAGGCCCGCGCCAGCACCACTTGCCGGGCCGAGCCGTCGGCGGGCGAGTTGGACAGGTCGACCATGGTGTTCAGGAATGAGCCCATGGCCGATCCCAGGCCGCCCTCGCCGCCAGGGAACACCTCCTGCAGCTGCTGCAACTGACCCGAGCGGGTCTCGTCCATGGCCGACAAGGCCCTGGCGGCCTGCGACTGCATGCTGAGAAAGCGGTCGTTGGCCCGCCGCACGTCCACCACGTTCGAGCCCTTGCCGAAGAAGCCGGCGCCGCTGTACTGGCCCGTGGCCGTTTCCAGCACCGTCTCCTGGCGCGAGTAGCCCGCCGTGTTGGCATTGGCAATGTTGTGGCCCGTGACCTGCAGGGCCGAGCTGTTGGCCAGCATGGCCCGCAGGCCTATCGACATCAAGCCGGAGGTGGACATGGCGTGGTTCCTGTGCGCGCGAGGCGGCGGGGCCTCACGTCGTCACGCTGCGCTGCAGGCGCAACGTGGTGTTGATGACACGCGAGAGCTTGTCGGCATAGGCCGGGTCGGTGGCGTAGCCGGCCTTCTGCAGGCCCTTGGCAAAGCCCTTGGCGTCGGCACCGGCGTTCACCACGCCGGCGTAGCGCGGGCTGTCTTTCATCAGCTTGGCGTAGTCGGCAAACGACTCGGCCGCGCTGGCGTAGGAGCGGAATTTCTGCACCACCTTGCGCGCCACGCCGTGGCTGTACTCGGTGGTGACCACGTCAGTGGTGGCGCCCTTCCAGCTGGCACCGGCCTTGATGCCAAAGAGGTTGTGCGCCGAGCTGCCGTCGGCGTTGCGGATCTCTTTTTTGCCCCAGCCGGTTTCCAGTGCGGCCTGCGAGACCATGAACTCGGCCGGGATGCCGGTGGCCGCCTCGGCCGCCTTGGCTGCAGCCTGGTTGCGTTGCACAAAGTCGGCCGCCGCCTGCTGCGGGATGCCTATCTTCCTGGGCTCGGCCCTGGGGTCGACCACGGGGGCGTTGGCACCGTCGGTCTTGGGGATGGGGCCGGGGGTCAGGCCCATGTTGCGTTCGAGCTGCTTGGCGATGATGTCCGACAGGCTGCCCGGCTGGCCGGCCATCTTGGTGGACCACTGCGCATCCAGCAATTCGGTGCCCAGCTTGCTGCCCTCGTTGCCGAACGGGTCTTCGCTGGTCGAGTTCTCGCGCATGGTCTTGAGCAGCTGCTGCATGAACAGCGACTCGAACTGCTTGGCCGCCTCGCGCACAGCGCCCTTGGGGTCGGTGGCGGCCTTGTGGCGCAGCGAGGCCACGGCATTGGCGTCGCCAAAGCCGGTGCTGGAGGACGGGGTGGTGGGGATGGCAGCCATGGTGGTGGGCCTCAGATCACTTCGATGTCGGCGTTGAGCGCACCGGCGGACTTCATGGCCTGCAGGATGGCCAGCAGGTCTTGCGGCGTGGCGCCCAGCGAGTTGAGTGCCTTCACCACGTCGGCCAGTTGGGCCGTGCCGGGCAGCGTGATGATGCTGCCGCCCTGCTGGCTGATGGCGATGTCGGCCTTCTCGGCCACCTGGGTGGTGCCACTGGAAAACGGCCCGGGCTGGCTGATGACCGGCGTGGAGCTGATGGTGACTGACAGGCTGCCATGCGCCACCGCGCAGGGCGAGATGGCCACGGCCTGGTTCAGCACGATGGAGCCGGTGCGCGGGTTCAGCACCACCTTGGCGGCCGGCATGGCCAGCTCCAGCGGCAGGTTTTCCACATCGGCCAGAAAGCTCACGCGCTCGTCGATGTTCTGCGGCGCCTTCACCTTCACCACGCGGCCGTCCAGCGCCTGCGCGGTGCCGGCGCCCTTGGCGGCGTTGATGGCCTGGGCCACGGCGCGCGCGGTGGCGAAATCGGCCGAGCTGAGGTCGAGCTGGATGGTCTCGCCCTGGGCCAGCGGCGTGGGCACGGCGCGCTCCACCGTTGCACCTTGAGGGATGCGGCCACCGCTGAGGTGGTTGATCTGCACCTTGGCGCCACCGGCCGAAGCCCCCGCGCCGCCCACGATCAGGCCGCCCTGGGCCATGGCATAGATCTGGCCGTCGGCGCCCTTGAGCGGCGTGGTGACCAGCGAGCCACCGCGCAGGCTCTTGGCGTTGCCGATGGAGGCGACGCTGACGTCGATTTGCTGGCCCGGCTGGGCAAAGGCCGGCAGCTGTGCCGTCACCAGCACCGCCGCCACGTTCTTGAGCTGCATGGTGGTGCCGGCGGGCACGGTGATGCCCATCTGCTGCAGCATCGAGTTCAAGCTCTGCGAGGTGAACGGCGCCTGCGTCGTCTGGTCGCCCGTGCCATCGAGACCAATCACCAGGCCATAGCCCATCAACTGGTTGGCGCGCACGCCCTGCACCATCGCCACTTCCTTGATGCGCGGCGCGGCCTCGGCGGGCCAGGGCCACCACAGGGCGGCGCTGGCCACCAGGGCCGCCACGGTCATGGCGGCGCGCAACAGTCGGTCGGTGAAGGCGGGGGATGGCATGGCGGGCACCCGGTTGTCAGTGGGGCTGTGGGTCATTCTGGGCAGGCTCAGATCGGCAGGATGTTCAGGAAGAAGCGGCTGAGCCAGCCGATGCCCTGGGCATCGTCCAGCACGCCACGGCCCCGGTTTTCTATGCGCACGTTGGCGATGTGGCCGCTCTGCACCACGTTGCCGGGCTGGATGGAACGCGGGTCGACCTGGCCGGTGAACTTCAGCACGTCCACGCGGTGGTTCACACCCACCTGCTTCTCGCCAGCGATCAGCAGGCCGCCGTTGGGCAGCACGCCCACCACCAGCGCGGTGATGGTGCCGCTGAACTGGTTGGTGCTGGCGGTCTTGCCCTTGCCTTCGAAGGCATTGGTGCTGCTGCCGGTAACGCCCAGCTTGCCCAGCGCGGTGGGCGCCAGGCCGGCCAATGCGCTCATCGAGGTCTCGACCTTGCCGGTCTTGTCCAGGGTGCTGTCGGCCGACTGCGAGGCGCTGACGTTCTCGACGATGTTGACGGTGAGCGTGTCGCCCACCATGCGGGCCCGGTAGTCCTCGAACAGCGGCCGGTAGGCGGCGGGCTGGAAGATGGCGCCGTTGCCCTGCGCGGCGGCCAGCGTCTGCTGCGGCACGGGCACCAAGGCCGGGATGGGCGTGGGGCCGCTGGCCGGCATGGCCGGCGCGGTGGCAGTGGCGAAATCGACCCTGGGCACCGAGTACAGGCTGCTGCAGCCGGCCAGCACGCTGCATGCCAGGGTGAGCGCCAACAGCAGGGTGCGCATCACAGTTGCCCCAGTTTCTGCAGCATCTGGTCGGAGGTGGAGATGGCCTTCGAGTTCAGCTCGTAGCTGCGTTGGGTCTGGATCATGGACACCAGCTCTTCCACCATGTTCACGTTGGAGCCTTCGAGGAAGTTCTGCTGCAGCGTGCCCAGGCCATTGGCGCCCGGCGCGCCCGCGCTGGGCGTGCCAGAAGATGCGGTCTCGGTGTAGAGGTTCTGGCCACGCGGGTCCAGGCCGCCCGGGTTCACGAAGCTGGCCAGTTGCAGTTGCCCCAGCGTTTGCGGCGCGGCCTGGGCCGGCAGCATCACGCTCACCGTGCCGTTGGCTGCGATGGTGATGCTCTGCGCATTGGCCGGGATGGTGATGCCGGGCTGCACCACGTAGCCGCTGTTGTTGACGATCTGGCCCTGCGAGTCGAGCTTGAGCGAGCCGTCGCGCGAGTAGCCGGTGGTGCCATCGGGCATGGTCACCTGCAAGAAGCCCTGGCCGCTGATGGCCACGTCCAGCGGGTTGCTGGTTTGCTGCAAACTGCCCTGGCCAAAGTCGCGCGCCGAGGCCACCGCGCGCGTGCCCAGGCCCACTTGCAAGCCGGTGGGCAGTTGGGTTTGCTCGGAGCTGGCGGCACCGCTCTGGCGCAGGTTTTGGTAGATCAGATCCTCAAAGACCGCGTGCGAGCGCTTGTAGCCGTTGGTGGCGGCGTTGGCGAGGTTGTTGGAGATGTGGTCCAGCTGGGTTTGCTGGGCTTCCATCCCGGTCTTGGATATCCAGAGCGATCGAATCATGGTCAGTCTCCCGACAAAGGGGGTATGCCACGATGATCCTTGGAACTTGAGGGCTGCAAGCCCGTGAATAGCAGGGGAATGCCGGGGTTGATGTCTTCTCTTTCCGGAAAGCAAGTTTGAGTGAAACGCGCGCAGCGAGAGCAGCGAAGTTGTGCTGCCCGCCCCGAGCGCGAAGCACTGCAAGGGAGTCGGTGCGCGGCGCCGCCAGCCACAGCATGAGCCAGCGCCGGCTGGCCGCCTGGAGCGGGCGCTCGCGCAGTGAAAGACATGGATTCCCGCCTGCGCGGGAATGACGGCGGTGGTGCGGGAATGACCGTCACTGCCGCTTGTGCTGCGGGTCCAGCTCCGGCGGCACCTGCACCTCGGGCGCAACCAGCGCCATGTCGGGCGTGCGACGCAGCTGGTACACCCAAGCCAGCACCTGGGCTACGGCGGCGAAGAGTGCGGCGGGCACTTCCTGGTCCAGTTCCACGTGGGTGTACAGAGCACGCGCCAGCGGCGGGGCCTGCAGCACCGGCACCTTGGCGTCGCGGGCGATGTCGCGGATGCGCAGGGCCAGCAGATCCTTGCCCTTGGCCACCACGCGCGGCGCGCCCATGCGGGCTTCGTCGTACTTCAGGGCCACGGCGTAGTGGGTGGGGTTCATCACCACCAGGTCGGCGGCGGGTACGGCGCCGAGCATGCGTTTGCGGCTCATCTCGCGCATGCGGGCCTTGATCTTGCCCTTCACCTCCATGTTGCCCTCGGCGTCCTTGTGCTCTTGCTTGGCCTCTTCGCGGGTCATCTTCAAGCGGCCGGCCCACAGGTGGCGCTGCAAGGGCACGTCCACCAGGGCCCAGGCGCCCAGCACCAGCAGAATGAGGCCGAAGCACTGGGCCACGGTGGCACCCAGCTGGGCCACAGCCTGGGGCAGCGGCACCATCAGCAGGCTGGCCAAGCCCTGGAACTGGGCTTTGAGAAAGTAGTAGCCCACCACACCCACCAGCAGGGCCAGGGTGCTCATCTTCAGCAGGTCGATGAGGTGCTGCTTGTTGAATAGGCGGGCAATGCCGCTGATGGGGTTGGAGCGGCTGAAATCGGGCCGCACGGCCTTGAAGCTCAGGTTCCAGCCGCCAGCCACCACGGCTGCGGCCGTGGCCACGGCCGCCACCAGCAGGCCCATGGGCACGATCACCAGCAGGCCCTTCAGACCCAGGGCCCAGAGCTGCTCGCCCATGCGCTCGGGGTTGGCCACGGCCGCGTGGTCAAAGCGCAGTGCGCTGGCCAGCAATTGGCGCAGCCAGTTGGCCAGCGGCCCGGCCACGGCCATCAGCACCGAGCCGGCCACAGCCAGGGCGGCAAAGTGGCCCAGGTCGCGCGAGCGCGGGATCTGTCCGTCCTCGCGGGCACGGCGCTTCTTCCGCTCTGACGCGGGGATGTTGCGGTCTTGGGCGGAATCGGCCATGGTCAGCCGACATCGTGCCCGCCCGAGCGCAGCAGCTGAGGGAAATAAGCCAGCGCATCAGCGGCTTGATTGCGGCTTTGGGGGCCGGTCAGGGCGAGTTGGGCGTGAGGCGGCGCGCTGGGCAACAGCCTGGATTCCCGCCTTCGCGGGAATGACGTAGAGGGTGCGGGAATGAGGTTCAAGGTGCGGGAATGACGAGGCAAGGGCACGGGAATGACGGCAACGCGCCGGGCGCTGCCACCAACCCGTCAACCCGCCCGGAGGAACACCTTGAGGGTTTGGCGGGCCTGGTCGAAGTCGAAGTTGTCGACGTGCCGCGACAACGCGTCGAAGGCTGGCCCCAACGCTGCGCGGATGGGCTCGGCCTGTTCGTCCAGCAGCGCCAGGGCTGCGGTGTCGTTGCTGGCGAGCAGACGGTCGAGCTGGTGCAACACGGCCACCTGCCGGGTGGGCCCGGGCAGAGGGGGTTCCACACGCAAGGCCGGGGCCGCAAGGCCTGCAGGCCGGGGCGGTTGTGCGGTGGCGGGGGGCCACACCGGGTCGTGCTCGGCCGGGCGTGGCAGCGGGGCCGGCATCGGTGTGTGCATGGGCCGCCGGGCCGTGGCGTAGGTGAGCCACTTCAGCAAGGTGGCGTACAGCGTAGGGCCCTCCATGGGCTTGGCAATGAAATCATTCATGCCGGCCGCCAGGCAGACGCGCCGGTCTTCCTCGAAGGCGTTGGCCGTCAGCGCCACGATGGGGGCCAGGGTCCAGCCCGGCAGGGCCCGGATGGCCCGCGTGGCTTCCAGGCCGTCCATGCGGGGCATCTGCATGTCCATCAGCACCAGGTCGTACATCTGCGTCTTGGCCTGTTCCAGCGCCTGCAGGCCGTCCTCGGCGGTGTCCACGCGCATGCCCAAGATGTTGAGCATGGCCACCACCACGTCGCGGTTCACCTCGTTGTCCTCGGCCACCAGGATGCGTGCGCTGCCATGGCGCTGCACCAGCTCGGTCTGCACGGCCTCGGCAGAGGCCGCGCCGTTCCCGCCCAGGGTCATGTCCCGCCCGCGCTGCAGCCGGGCAGTGAACCAGAAGCTGCTGCCCTGCCCCAGCACGCTCTCGGCACCGGCCTCGCCACCCATCAGGCGCGCCAGCCGCTCGGTGATGGCCAGGCCCAGGCCGGTGCCGCCGTACTTGCGCGTGGTGGAGCTGTCGGCCTGCTCGAAGGCCTTGAACAGACGCGCGATCTGGTCGGGCGCCACGCCGATGCCGGTGTCTTCCACCGAGAAGCGCACCAGCAGATCGTCGCCCTGGTCTTGCAGCAGCTTGGCCCGCAGCGCGATGTGGCCGCGCTCGGTGAACTTGACGGCGTTGCCGGCGTAGTTGAGCAGGGCCTGGCGCAGCCGGGTCGGGTCGCCACGCAGCCACATGGGCACGGCGTCGGTGTCCACCTCCACGGTCAGACCCTTGTCTCGCGCCGATTCGGCGATGATGGACTGCACGTTGTCCAGCACCGCCGAGAGGTGGAAGGTGGCGTCTTCAAGCTGCACCCGGCCGGCCTCGATCTTGGACAGATCCAGCACATCGTTGATGATGGACAGCAGGTGGCGGCTGGCGTTGTCGATCTTGTCCAGCCGGGCCGACTGCTCGGGCGTGACGCCGGATTGCCGCAACAGGTAGTTGAGGCCGATGATGGCGTTCATCGGTGTGCGTATCTCGTGGCTCATGTTGGCCAGAAAGGCGCTCTTGGCCCGGTTGGCGCCCTCGGCCAGGTCGCGCTGGCTGCGCGCCCGCAAGGACTCAAGGCCATAGGCCACGTTGCGGGCCAGTTCTTCCAGCGTGCCCACCTCTTGCGCATGGAAGGCGTCGGGTTCGGCGGCGTACAGGGTCAGCGCGCCCAGCACCCGCTGCGCACCCAGCAGCGGCAGCGAGACGCTGGACTGGTAGCCCCGACGCATGGCGGCCTCGCGCCAGGGCGCCATCTTGGGGTTGCCGAGGTAATCGTGGTTGATCTGGGTGAGCCCTGTGCGTATGGCCACACCCGTGGGGCCCTGGCCCACGGCTTGGGCCCCGTCCCAGGAGATCCGCGCCACCTTCAGGTAGCCGTCGCGGTCGCCGGCCTGGGCCACGGGGCGCACGGTCTTGGCCACGTCGTCCTCGGCCTGCCCTATCCAGGCCATCAGGTAGCCGCCGTCGTCCACCATGGCCTTGCAGACCTGGGCCAGGTAGCTGTGCTCCTCCTGGGTCTTCACCAGCACCAGGTTGCAGGTGCTGAGCACGCGCAGTGTGCGGTTCAGGCGGCGCAGCCCCTCTTCGGCATGGCGGCGCTTGCTGATGTCGCGCGAGAGCACGATGAAATGCGGCGGCTGGCCTGCCGGCATGGCCTTGCGCGCCACCGAGAGCTCGAACCAGGTCGTGCCTTCCTCCAGCGGCAGGCTGATCTCGCTGCCATGCGATTGGCCGGTGTGGTGCGCTTCGTGCAGCGCTGCCAGCACGGTGGTGGCGGCCTCGGGCGGCAGCACCTCGGCCACGCGGCGGCCCAACAGTTGCTGCGCCGGCGCGGCCAGCAAACTTTGCTGCAGCGCGTGGCAGGCGTGGTAGCGGCCGTCCAGGTCCACCTCGAACATCAGGTCGGGCATGGCCTCGAAGGTGGCCCTGAGTGTGGCCTCGCTCTGGCGCAAGGCCTCGTCGGCCGTCCTGCGCTCGGTGATGTCGATCTGCACCCCCATCAGGCGCGTGGCGCGGCCCTGCGCATCGCGCTGGGTGACGTTGCCCACCACGTGCAGCCAGTGCCACGAGCCGTCGGCGTGGCGGGCACGGGCTTCCCAGTCCAGCGTGGCCATGCGGCCCGCCTGCACATGCTCGGTCAGCAGGGCCACGCGCGGCAGGTCGTCCGGGTGCAGGCGCGCATGCCAGGCGCTGCTGCTGTCGTGGGTCTTGGCGGGGTCGTCGCCCAGCATGCTGAAGCAGATGGGCGTGGCCAGGCGTTGCTGGCCGGGCAGGTCCCAATCCCACACGCCGATCGCGCCGGCGTCGGTGGCCAGGGTCAGGCGCTGCGCCAGCGCCTCGGCGTGGCCCTGCGCCAAGGCCGTCTGCTGCCAGGCCCGGGCGAGTTTGACCGACAGCACCGCCACCACCACCGAGCCCAGCGCCCAGATGGCCACCGCCAGCCAGGCCAGCTTGCGCCAGCCGGCCAGCAGGTGGTCATGCGTCTGGCTCACCGCCACGGCCAGCTCGGGCTGGATCGACAGGCTGCGGTAGGCCACCACACGCATCCGCCCATCATCGGGGCTGAGCTGCTGGAAGCTGCCCATGGGCTGGACCGATGCCAAGGCGCCGAGCAGTTGGGGGTTGTTCAGCTGCTGGGCCATCAAGGCGTCGTCGAAGGGGCTGCGCATCATCAGCATGCCGTCGCTGCGCACCAGGGCGGTGTGGCCGCCCTCGCCCACGTCGGCAGTGCCCCACAAGCGGTCAAAGTACAGCGGGTCCATGGCCGCCACGATCACCCCCTGCCAAGCCCCCTGGGGGCCGCGCAGCGGCCGCGCGGCCTGGGTCACCCAGCCCTTCACCACCCGGCTGCGCAGCGGCGCCGAGAGGTAGAAGCCGGCTTCCGAGCGGCTGCGGTAGACCTGAAAGTAATCGCGGTCGGCCAGGCTGGTGCCCAGGTTGCCGGACTCCGAGCTGTGCACCATGCGCCCGTCGGTGTCCAGCACCCACATGGCTTTCAGAAACGGCAGGTGCTGCAGTTGATGCTGCAGCAGCAACTGCACGGCCACCTCGGTGGGGCGGCCAACGGCCTGCAGCCGGCCCAGCTCTTCCTCGGCCAGTTGCAGGCGTTGGTCCACGGCCTGCAATGTGCGGGTGGACTGCTCCTCGACGATGCGGGCCAGCGACTCGCTCTCTTGCTGGGCCGTGGCCAGGGCCTGGTCGCGCAGATAGCCCAGCCAGGCCACCAGCAGGCAACCGGCGATCAGCGCAATGCCCACGGCAAGGCTGAGCACCGAGGGCATGCCGCGCTGGTGCCAGAAATCGCGCTGCAGGGGTGCTTCAGGGCTCATCGCTGTACCGCCGGGCCATGGCCACAAAGTCGTCGAACACCGCCAGAAAGGCCTCTACCACGTCGGGGTCGAAATGCTGGCCGCTGCCCGCAGAGATGATGCGCCGCGCCTGCGCCGCCGGCACCGCGTCTTTGTAAACCCGCTTCGAGATCAGGGCGTCAAACACGTCGGCCAGGGCCATCAGCCGTGCCGACACCGGGATGCGCCCGCCTGCCAGGCCGTCGGGGTAGCCGCTGCCGTCCCACTTCTCGTGGTGCCAGTGGGCAATCTCCTTGGCCACCGCCAGAAACGCCACCGGCGACTCGATGTCGCGCTCGGCGCGCTCGATGGCGTCGCTGCCGGCCTTGGCATGGGTTTTCATCACCCGCCATTCGTCGGGCGTGAGGGGGCCGGGTTTGAGCAGGATGGTGTCGGGGATGGCCACCTTGCCGATGTCGTGCAGCGGCGCCGACATGGTCAGCAACTCCACATAGCGGTCGCTGGCCAGCACGCCAAACCGCCGGTGGCCGCGCAGCGCCTGGGCCAGACGCTTGACATGGCTTTGGGTGCGCAAGATGCGGTTGCCGGTTTCGGGGTCGCGCGCCTCGGCCAGGTGGGCCAGCGCGCGCACGCTGACGCGCTGGGTCAGGCTGTTCTCGGTCATGCGGCGCACCACCTCGGCCTCCAGCGCGGCGTTCTGGTCGCGCAGCCAGTCGCGCGCCTGCTTGGCCTGGAGCTGGGTGCGCACCCGGGCCAGCACCACCGCCGGCTTGACGGGCTTGACGATGTAGTCGCAAGCGCCCAGGGTGAGGCCGCGCTCTTCGTCGGCCGCATCGCCCTGCGCGGTCAGGAACACCACGGGAATGTCGTGCGTCCAGGGGGTTTCGCGCAGGCGGGCCAGCACCGTGTGGCCGTCCATGCCCGGCATCATCACGTCCAGCAGGATCAGGTCGGGGCGCGGGTCGCCCAGCGCCACGCGCAAACCCACCTCGCCCGAGGTGGCCGCCAGCACCCGGTAATGGGGCCGCAACAGCCCGCTGAGCACCAGCAGGTTGTCGGGCGCATCGTCGATGATCAACACCGTGGCGCCGATATCGGCGTTCATGGCAGGGCCCCAGGCTTGTCGCAAGATGTGAACAGCTGCTGGGCATTGTCAGCCACACGAAGGCTGGACCAACTAAAAGTTGGCCGCTGTTTGCGACACGTCCAACCACCCGCTCAACCCTGGCCCCTGCTGGCCGATGACCCGGCATGATCCGCGCCCGTGCAGTCCCCACAGTTCCCCATGCCCCCCGCAGCGCCGGCTGAAGCCGCACGGGCCAGGCCGTCGTGCGCCGGCCCGCTGCCCTCCGGGGTCAGCGCCGAAGACGTGGCCGTGCAATGCCTGCTGCACACCGCCGACCGCGAATTGGCCGGCATCCATGCCGTGCTGGTGGGCCTGTGCTTCATGCTGGTGGTGCACTGGGGCGAGCCCACGCTGCGCTGGGTGGCGATTTCGGCCGGCCTGCGCTTTGTGGTGCTGCTGCACCAGTTGTGGGTCACCCGCCGCATCGCGCGCATCGGGGCGGTGCAGGCACTGGCCGAACGGCTCGACCGCCGCCTGGTGTGGGGCCTGGCCACCGGCGGCGCCGCCTGGGGTCTGCTGGCCTGGGCCATCGGCCCGATGGGCCAGTGGACCCTGCGCGACGAGCTGACCATCATGATGCTGCTGGTCAGCGCGCCGCTCACGCTCATCACCACCTCCTACCTGTGGCAAGGCATGCTGGCCTTCAATGCCGGCCTGTGGGGCCAGGTGTTCCTGCGGGTCGCCACCGAAGGCCATACACGCGACGCCCTGCTGGTGATGGTGTCGCTGGGTTTCCTGTTGGTGGTGCTCTACCTCTATGGCCGCCAGTTGCACCGCCAGACCCGGGCCGGCGTGGTGGCCAACCTGCACAGCCAGAGCCTGAGTGGCGAACTGGGCCTGGCCAACAGCCAGCTGACCCAGGCCTTGGGCCAGGCGCTGGCGCTGGCCACACACGACCCCTTGACCCAGGCGCTGAACCGGCGCGCGTTTCTGGACCGCACCAACGTGGAGGCCTCGGCCATGCAGCGCCATGGCCACGCGGCCTGCCTGTTGATGCTGGACCTCGACAAGTTCAAGTCCATCAACGACACCCATGGCCATGCCGCCGGCGACGAGGTGCTCATGGCCTGTGCCAGCGCCATCCAGACCGTGCTGCGCGGTGCCGACGTGCTGGCGCGCTGGGGCGGCGAAGAGTTCATCGTGCTGCTGCCCCAAACCCAGGCCGCCGACGCCCTGAGCGTGGCCGAGCGCATGCGCGAGGTGCTGCAGGCCCTGCAGCCCGCCCACTGGCCGGCCGGTGTGAGGGTGACGGCGTCCATCGGCCTGGCCACCTGGCCACCCGGGCTGGCGGTGGACGTCGCCATACGCCTGGCCGACGCCGCGCTCTACGCCGCCAAGGCCGGCGGACGCAACCAGGTGCGAACCGCCGAAGCGCAGGTGGGCTGAACCGTCCCGTCAATGAAACAGCGCCAGCGTGCGCTGCAGCGCCACCACGAAGGGCGACTCCATCAGCGGCAGCATGAACATCATGCCCAGCAGGCCCACACCCATGGTGATGGGAAAACCCAACGAGAAGATGTGGGTCTGCGGCGCCACACGCGAGATCACACCCAGCACCAGGTTGACGATCAGCAGGATGGCGATCAGCGGTGTGGCAATCCACAGCCCCATGCGAAACACCTCGGCACCCCAGGCCTGAGGCGCCATGGCCTTCAAAAAGGCGAACGGCTCGGGGCCGACAGGGAACACCACCAGGCTTTGCATCACCGCCTCGATGACGCTGAGATGACCGTTGATGACCACGAACAGGAATGCGATCAGCGTGCCGAAGAAGCGGCTGGTGGCCGTGGCCTGGCTGGCCGAGACGGGGTCAAAGAAGCCTGCGAAGTTCATCCCCATCTGCAGGCCGGCGATTTCACCGGCGAGTTCCACTGCGGCAAACACCAGACGCACGGAAAAGCCCAGGGTCACGCCAATCAGCACCTGCTGCACCACCAGCATCATCGCCAGCGCCGAATCGAGCGGCACGGGTTTGACCTCGGGCGAGACGCCCATGGCCGAGAAGGCGATCAGGAACGACAAGCCCACGCGCACCCGCACGGGCACGGTGCGCTGGCCCATCACCGGCATCACCTGGAACAGCGCCAGCACGCGCAAAAAGGGCCACAGCACGGGCGTGACCCAGCCGAGGATCTGCGCTTCGCTGAACGAGATCATCCTGTGGCCGTGGCGATGGACATCAGCATGCTGCGCAAATAGTCCACCAGCGTGGTCATCATCCAGGGCCCGGCCACGGCCATCACGGCCACCGCCGCGAGCAGCTTGGGCACGAAGCTCAGCGTGGCCTCGTTGATCTGGGTGGCGGCCTGGAAGATGCTCACCAGCACGCCCACCACCAACACCACCAGCAGCAGCGGCGCCGCCACGGTGAGCAGCATCAGCAGGCCATGCTGGCCTATGGAAAAGACTTGGGTGGAATCCATGAGGTTTCAGTCTAGGTCGCAAAGCTCGCTGCCAGCGAGCCCAGCAGCAGGTTCCAGCCATCGGCCAGCACAAACAGCATCAGCTTGAAGGGCAGCGCCACCAGCACTGGCGACAGCATCATCATGCCCAGCGACATCAGGACGCTGGCCACGATCATGTCGATGATCAGGAAGGGGATGAAGATCAGGAAGCCGATCTGGAAGGCGCTCTTCAACTCGCTGGTGACGAAGGCCGGCACCAGCACCTTGATGGGCACGTTCTCGCCTTTGATGTTCTTGTCGAGCTTGGCCAGCTTGGCAAACAGTTCCACGTCCGACTGGCGGGTCTGCTTGAGCATGAACTCGCGCATCGGCACCTCGCCGCGCTTCAAGGCTTCGTCAAAGGCAATCTGGTTGGCGGCATAAGGCGCCCAGGCGTTGTCGTAGACCTTGTCGAACGTGGGCGACATCACGAAGAAGGTCATGAACAGGGAGAGGCCGATGATGACCTGGTTGGGTGGCGCGGCCTGCGTGCCCAGCGCCTGGCGCAACAGCGAGAGCACGATGACGATGCGGGTGAAGCCCGTCATCATCAACAGCACCGCTGGCAGAAAGCTCAGCGCGGTGAAGAACAGCAGGGTCTGCATGGGCACCGAGTAGCTGTTGCCACCCGCACCCTGCCCTATCAGCAGCGGCAGCACCGGGCCCGCAGGTGCCACTGCCGGCGCCGCCACTTGGGCCCAGCCCGCGAGCGGCAGCAGCAGGGCCAGGCCGGCCACGCAGCGCAGGGCCGCGCGGCGGCTTGCGGCTTCAGTCATGGCCGCCCCCCACCTTGCCTTGGCGGAAACGCTCGATCAGCTGCGCCACCGAGGGCGCGTGCGGTTCGCTGATGGCCAGCGGCACGCCTGCGGGGGCGTCCAGCGCGGTCAGCATGTTGATGTTCTCACCTGTGACGCCCAGCACCAGCCACTGGCCCGCCGTGCCCGGCGTCAGCGCCACGATCACGATCTTTTGCGAGGGTGAGAGCGACAGGCTGGACACCACGCGCAGCAGGTTGCCAGGTGCCGCGCCGCCCAGGCCGGCACGGCGCATCAGCCACAGCGCTGCAGGAATCATCAGCACCACGGCGGCAAAGGCCAGCAGCGGCATCAGGGCGGATGTGCTCATGGGCAAACCTCTACACGCGGCTCAGGCGGCGCATGCGCTCGCTGGGCGTGACGATGTCGGTGAGGCGGATGCCGAACTTGTCGTTCACCACCACCACCTCGCCCTGGGCGATCAGAAAGCCGTTCACCAGCACATCCATGGGTTCGCCGGCCAGTGCATCAAGCTCCACCACCGAACCCTGCGCGAGTTGCAGGATGTTCTTGATCGGGATGCGGGTGCGGCCCAGCTCCACGGTGAGCTGCACCGGGATGTCCAGGATCATGTTGATGTCGTTGCCGGCACCGCCACCGCCACTGGTGGGCGCGAAGTTGGTGAAGGCGGCGGGCGCCACCTGCTCGGCAGGCTGTGCCACCTCGCTGGCCACTTCATTGCCGCTGGTGCTGCCACCCGAGGATTCGGCCAGGGCCGCGGCCCAGGCGTCGGCCATGTCGTCTTGGCCCTTGACGTCTTCAGCTGACATTTTTTTCTCCAAGCCAGCCCTGGTTCGAGCCGGTCAACATGCGATCGATCTTGATGGCGTACTTGCCATCCGAGGTGCCGTAGTGGCAGTCAAACACCGGCACCCCGTCCACCTTGGCCTGGATCAGTTGCTCCAGGTCCAGCTCCACGAAATCGCCTGGCTTCAATGCCAGCAGTTGCTCCACGGTGGCCGGTGCCGTGCCCAGTTCGGCCACCAGGTCCACCTCGGCGCTCTGAATCTGCTGCTTGAGCAGGTTGACCCAGCGGTGGTCGGGCTCCACCGAATCGCCCTGGATCGACGAATACAGCACGTCGCGAATGGGCTCCAGCGTGGAATAGGGAATGCAGAAGTGCACCGAGCCCGAGGTCTCGCCGATCTCCAGCGTGAAGCTGGTGGCCACCACGATCTCGCTGGGCGTGGCGATGTTGGCGAACTGCGGCTGCATCTCGCTGCGCTGGTAGTCCAGCTCCAGCGGGTAGATGCCGGCCCAGGCCTTGTGGTACTCGGCAATGATGACGCCCACCAGGCGCTCGATGACGCGCTGTTCGGTGGCCGAGAAATCGCGCCCCTCGATGCGGGTGTGGAACTTGCCAGCACCGCCGAACAGGGCGTCGATGACCGAGAACACGATGGCCGGGTCGCAGACGATCAGGCCGGTGCCGCGCAGCGGCCGCACCTGCACGATGTTGAAGTTGGTGGGCACCACGATCTCGCGCAAGAAGGCGCTGTACTTCTGCACCTTGATGCCACCAATCGAAATCTCGGGGCTCTTGCGGATCAGGTTGAACAGGCCCACGCGGATGTTGCGGGCAAAGCGCTCGCAGATGATCTCCATGGTCGGCATGCGACCGCGAACGATGCGCTCCTGGTTGGCCAGGTCGTAGTCGCGGATGCCGCCGGAGGGCGCATCTTCCTGCTCTAGCTTCTGACTCTCGCCGGTGATGCCTTGCAGCAGTGCATCGACTTCGTCTTGGGAGAGGATTTGCTGGTTCATGGTGAGACCGTCGAGGGCGCTGGCACCGCGATCACGTCGCTCATTGGATGATGAAGCTGGAGAACTGCACGGCCTTGATGGGTGAGTCGTCGATGGTGTCGAACTGCTTGGCCTTGCCCTTGCCTTTCTTCACCGGGGCGGCGTGGGCGTCCTCGGCGGCCGCAGCTTCCTCGTCTTCCAGCTCGATGCCCATGGGCTGCACGGACACGCGCAGCACCTGAGCGGCCAGGCGCTCCTTGCCGTCGGCGCCAGCCAGGTCTTGCGAGGTCTTGCGCGAGAGCAGCAGAAGGATGTTGTTGCGGATCGCCGGCAGATAGGCCTTGATGGTGTCGCCGGCGTGGGCGTCCTCGGTCTGCAAGGTGATGCCGATCTGGGCAAACCGGTCCACGTCGCGGTCGGCCAGGTTGACGACGAAGGGGTCGAGCGGCACAAAGATGGGCAGCGCGTGCTTGTCGTCCTTCTTGTCTTTCTTGGGCTTCTTCTCAACCTGGGAGGTGCCATCGCCCTCTTCAGCGGCGGCGGCCTCGTCGGCGGCCTTCTTCTTCATCATGAAGAAGGCACCGCCACCGCCCGCCAGCAGCACGGCCACGGCGGCAATGATGATGATCATCTTCTTCTTGCCCTTGGGGGGCGGGGCTTCAGCGGCGGGGGTGGCGGCTGCGGCTGCGGACATGGGGATCTCCTTGCTGGCGTCGGTGCGGCGGCCACCCGAAGGGGCGGCAGCTGATATCCGTGTTCAAGCCATTATTGAGAGCCACCCCCCTGGCCGAAGCCGCAATAAGCGGGAGGTTTTCGGAGACTCTGGCGCCTTACGGCCATCACCGTCAGTGCCGGTGGTGGTGGTGCGCGTCCGGGAAATGGGGGTGCTGGTGCACCAGGGGCTCATGGCTGTGCCAGTGGCTGTGCCGCACGCCCGGCGCTGGATCAGCGGCGTGGACATGCTGGTGGTGCGCGTCGTGCACATGGGCGTGGGCATGGGCCAGGACCGCGTGGGCGTGTTCGTGCGCATGGTGCTCGGTCAGGTGCAGCCACACGCCCAGGGCCATCAGGCCGCCGCCGGCCAGCAGGCCAGGCGTGAGCGGCTCACCCCAGGCCAAGGCCACCAGCGCACCAAAGAACGGCGCCACCGAGAAATAGGCCCCCGCGCGGGCCGTACCCAGCTGGCGAAGGCCTACCACGAACAGCGCCAGGCTCACGCCATAGGCGGCCAGCCCCACAGCCAGCGCCCCGGCCACTGCGGGCCAGGCAGGCCATTGCGCGCCCAGCGCCAAGGCCAGCACCAGGTTGACGCTGCCGGCCACCAGGCCTTTGACGCAGGCGATCCAGCTGGCATCCGCAAGCGCCACCTTGCGCGTGAGGTTGTTGTCCAGGCCCCAGGCCGCGCAAGCGCCCAGCACCGCCAGCGCCGGCCCCAGATCGGCAAAGCGGGCCTCGCCCGGCCAGCTCAGCACCACGGCGCCGGCGGCAATGGCCGCCATGCCCAAGGCGATGCGGCGGTCCACCGGCTCGTGGAACACGAACCAGGCCAGCAGCGCGGTGAACACCGCCTCGGCATTGAGCAGCAGTGAGGCCCCCGAAGCCGGCATGCGCGTGAGCCCGAACATCAGCAACACCGGCCCCGTCACCCCACCGCTCAGCACGGCGGCGACAAACCAGCGCCGCTCGGCACGGGGCAAGCGCACGGCGGGTGCCCTCACCGCACGGCGGTAGAGCCACAGGCCCAGGCCAGAGCCCAGGTAGAGCAAGGCCGCCAGCAGCCAGGGGCTGACGCTGTGCAACAGCGCCTTGGCCAACGGCGTGCCGGCGCCGAACAGCAGCGCCGCCAACAAGGCGGCGGTGGCGCCGGTGGGGTGCAAAGGCAAAGGCATGCGCATCACAGGCATGCTACTTTCTGCGCGAGCCTCCGAGGCCAGCCGTGCCAATGCACGGCATGGCCAGGCCCCGCTGTCGGCAAGGGCAGCAGCTTCAGATGCCTCTGGCACTTTTCAGGCCCCGCCCCTCGGCTACTGAAAGCAGGCACGGCAGCGCATGGGTGCCTCTGCCCGCAAAGTCATATCAGGTCGCGGGCAAGTGCAGCAGCTCCAAGGGGCCACGCCCTGATGCGGCGGTGATCAGCCCCAGCACCCGCGCAGGTTCAGCACCCACCATGTCCCAGGTGTAGCGCCAGGCCCAGTTGCTGCCGCCCAGGCTGCCGGGCAAGTTCATGCGGTGCTCGGGCCCCAGGCCCAGCACATCCTGCAGCGGGAACACGGCAAACCGGCTCACCGAATTGGCGGCGGCGCGGATCATGCCCCAGTGGATGTCGTGCGCGCCGCAGGCCAGGTAGCTGCAGGCGTATTCACGTTCGCGTGGCGTAGCGCCGTTGGCCCACCAACCGTGCACGGTGTCGTTGTCGTGGGTGCCGGTGTAGACCACGGTGTTGGGGTCGTAGTTGTGCGGCAGAAACTCGTGCGTGCCGTCGCCGCCAAAGGCGAACTGCACGATCTTCATGCGCGGAAAACCGCTGGCCAGCAGCAGCGCCACCACGTCGGGCGTGACCAGGCCCAGGTCCTCGGCAATGATGGGCAACTGGCCCAGCGCCTTCTCAATGGCCTGGAACAGCGCGATGCCGGGGCCCGGCACCCAGGTGCCTTCCACCGCCGTGGGGCAACTGGCGGGGATCTCGTAGTAGCTGGCGAAGCCGCGGAAGTGGTCGATGCGGAACACGTCGGCCTGGTCCATGGCGCGGCGGATGCGCGCCGTCCACCAGGCAAATTTCTCCTGGGCCATGCGGTCCCAGCGGTACAGCGGGTTGCCCCAGCGCTGGCCGTCCACGCTGAAGATGTCGGGCGGCACGCCGGCCACCACGCTGGGCTGGCTCTCGTCGTCCAGGAAGTACAGGTCGGGGCGGGCCCAGCAGTCGGCGCTGTGGTGGGCGATGAAGATGGGCAGGTCGCCCATCAGCGCCACGCCCTTGGCGTTGGCATAGGCCTTGAGCTCGGCGGCCTGCGTGTCGAAGCACCACTGCACAAAGGCCCAGTAGACGATCTCGGCGGCGTGCTCGGTGCGCGCTGCGGCCAAGGCCCTGGCATTGCGCGTGCGCAGCGGCACGGGCCACTGCCACCAGCACTGGCCCTGGTGTGCGGTTTCCAGTGCCATGAACAGGGTGTAGTCGTCCAGCCAACTGGCCTGGGCCTTTTGCCAGGCGGCAAATGCCTCGCGCTCGGCGGGTGTGGCCTGGGCTCGGAAGCCCGCTTCGGCTTCACGCAAACGCTCACCCCGCCAGGGCACCACCTGGCCGAAATCCACGGCGTGGTCGTTGAAGGCGGGCAGCGCAGGCAGCGTGAGCCAGCCCTTTTTCACCAGCGGCTCCAGCGCCACCATCAGCGGGCTGCCAGCAAAGGCCGACACGCTTTGGTACGGCGAGTTGCCGGGGCCGATGGGCGTGGTGGGCAACCACTGCCAGAGGTGCTGGCCGGCCGACTGCAGCCAATCCACAAAGTGGTAAGCGGCGGGGCCGAAATCGCCAATGCCATGCGGGCCGGGCAGTGAGGTGATGTGCAGCAGCACGCCGGAGGAGCGGTTGGGCAGTTGCATGGGTGTGTCTCTTCAGAGTGATTGTTGTCGTGGTTCGTTCTTCGCGCGCGCTGCCGTCATCCCCGCGGAGCCTGCCCCCGCGTAGGCGGGGGGCGGGGATCCATGGCTTCCGGCAGGTTCTGGATTCCCGCCTGCGCGGGAATGACGGGGAAAGGTGCAGTTCTCAAGCCACCACATGGCGCAGCACCACCAGGGCGTGGTCGGGCACGAGCAAGGTCTGGTTGGCGGGCACGGCATGGCCGGGCTGCAGTTGGCCGCTGCTGTCGAGCGACAACTGCCACTCGCCCTCACCACAGGGCGGCAGCGTGAAGCGGGTGGGCAGGATGTCGGGGTTGAAGGCCAGCAGCAGCCTCGCGCTGCCGCCGGCAGACGGGTGCTCGTCATCGGCCTCGCCGGGCAGGATCTTGCAGGCGAAGGCGTGGCTGTGTTCGTCGTGCCAGTCGCTCACCTGCATTTCGCGCCCGGCAGGGGTGAGCCACACCAGGCTGCGCTCGCCGGGCGCGGCCGGGTGGCTCTGGAACCAGCGGTCGTGGCGCAGCGAAGGCTCGGCCCGCCGCAGCGCCAGCACCTCACCCACAAACCGTGCCAGGCCCAGGTCGGCGTTGGGCCAATCGAACCAGCCCAGGGGCTTGGCACCATTGGCGCAGTAGGCGTTGTTGTTGCCTCCCTGGCTGCGGGCTATCTCGTCGCCGCCGCCCAGCATGGGTGTGCCCTGGGCCAGCAGCAGCGTGGCCAGCATGGCGCGCTGCACGCGGCCGCGCAGGGCCAGGGTGGCGGGGTCGCTGGTGGGGCCTTCGACGCCGAAGTTGGCGCAGGGCTCGCCGTCGCGGCCGTCGCGGTTGCCCTCGCCATTGGCCTCGTTGTGCTTGGCGCTGTAGCTCACCACGTCGGCCAGAGTGAAGCCGTCGTGCACGGCGATGAAGTTCACCGACGCGCTGGGCCGGCGCTGGCCGTGGTGGAACAGATCGCTGCTGCCAGTGAAGCGGCGCGCCAGTTCGCCGCGCTGCACGCCACGGTAGAGCCAGTAGCGGCGCACCGTGTCGCGGAACTTGTCGTTCCACTCCAGGAAGCGGCCGGGAAAGCGACCCACCTGATAACCATCAAAGCCCGCGTCCCAGGGCTCGGCGATGAGGTGCACGCGCGCCAGCACCGGGTCCTGACGCAGCGCGGTGAAGAAGGCCGCGTTCGGGTCAAAGCCGTGGCGGCCGCGGCCCAGCACCGGCGCCAGATCAAAGCGGAAGCCGTCCACGCCCATCACCTGCACCCAGTAGCGCAAGGAGTCGAGCACGAACTGCGTGACCTTGGGGTGCGACACATTGAGCGTGTTGCCGCAGCCGCTGATGTTCTCGCAGTGGCTGGCGTCGTCTTGCCGCAGCATGTACCAGGCAGCGTTGTCCAGACCGCGAAAGCTCAGCGTGCTGCCGGCCTCGCTGCCCTCGGGTGTGTGGTTGAACACCACGTCCAGCACCACCTCCAGGCCGGCGGCGTGCAGGTCTTGCACCATCTGGCGGAACTCGGCGTTCACGGCCGCCGGGTCGTCGCGGTGGGCCGGCCGCGCCAGGCAGGGGTCGGCCGCGAAAAAGCCCAGCGTGTTGTAGCCCCAGGCGTTGACCAGGCCGCGGTCCACCAGCGAGGGTTCATCGAGGTGGTAGTGCACCGGCAGCAGCGACAGCGTGGTGACGCCCAGGGCCTTGAAGTGGGCGATGGCGGCCGGGTGGGCCAGGCCCGCGTAGCTGCCGCGCAGCTCGGGCGGAATCTGGGGGTGCAACTGGCTGAAGGCTTTGACATGCACTTCGTACAAAGCCAGGTCGGCGGTGGGCAGGCGCGGCGCAGAGTCGGGCGCAGGAACGGCCGCCTCAGGCACCCGCGCCTTGAGCGCGTGCAGCGCGTTGTCGCGCGTGTCGAACGAGCGCAGGCCGTCCGGATGGCCCTGTGCGTAGCCGTGGTGCACGCCGGTCCAGCGGAAGGCGCCGACGATCTCGCGGGCGCAGGGGTCGAGCAGCAGCTTGTTGGGGTTGAAGCGGTGGCCCGCCTGGGGCTGGTAGCGGCCGTGGGCACGCAGGCCGTACACCAGGCCCGGCCCCACGTCCGGCAGGAAGCCATGGAAGGTCTGGTCGGTGGGACCATGCAGCGTGTAGCGCTTGAGCTCGCGCACCCCGCTGGCGTCGAACACACAAAGCTCGATCTTCTCGGCGTGCTGCGAAAACACGGCGAAGTTGACGCCGCCGTCGCGCGCCAGCGCGCCCATGGGTTCGGGGCGGCCGCGCAGGATGAGGGGTGGGAGGCTGTGGGGCATGTGCAGGCCTGGTGACAACAGCCCCGATTGGATCAGACCGCCACCAGAAACAGCGTGGCCAGTGGCGGCAGCGTGAGAACAATGGATTGCCCGCGCCCGTGCGCGCCCTCGCCCTGCACCGCCAGCGTGCTGCCCCCGTTGCCCAGGTTGCTGCCGCCATACACCGCCGCGTCGCTGTTGAGCGCCTCGCGCCAGCCGCCAAATCCCTCGGGTATGCCCAGGCGGTAGCCCATGCGCGGCACCGGGGTCATGTTGCTCACCACCAGCACCGGCACGCCCTCGCTGCCGCGCCGCACCCACGAGAACACCGAGGTCTCGGCGTCGCTGGCACTGATCCACTCGAAGCCGCTGGGCTCGCAATCGCGCTGGTACAGCGCCGGGTGGCTGAGGTAGAAGCGGTTCAGGTCGCGCACCCAAGCCAGCGTGCCGGCATGCTGGCCCTGACCCAGCAGGTACCAGGGCAGCTCGCTGTCGTGGTTCCACTCGGTGGGTTGGGCGAACTCCTGGCCCATGAACAGCAGCTTCTTGCCGGGGTGGCCCCACATGAAGCCGTAGTAGGCGCGCAGGTTGGCAAACTTCTGCCAGTCGTCGCCGGGCATCTTTCCCCACAGCGAGCCCTTGCCGTGCACCACCTCGTCGTGCGAGAGCGGCAGCACAAAGTGCTCGCTGTAGGCGTAGACCATGCCAAATGTCATCTTGTCGTGGTGCCAGCGGCGGTGCACCGGGTCTTCGGCCATGTACTCCAGCGTGTCGTGCATCCAGCCCATGTTCCACTTGTAGTGAAAGCCCAGGCCGCCCATGAAGGTGGGCGCCGACACGCCCGGGAAGGCGGTGGATTCTTCGGCCATCATCAGCGCGCCCGGCGCATCGGCACCCAGCACTTCGTTCGTGCGCTTCAGGAAGGCGATGGCTTCAAGGTTCTCGCGGCCGCCATTGACATTGGGGATCCACTCGTCGGCGTTGCGGCTGTAGTCGCGGTACAGCATGCTGGCCACAGCGTCCACGCGCAGGCCATCCACGCCAAACCGCTCCACCCAGTACAGCGCGCTGCCAACCAGGAAGTTGCGCACCTCGTGGCGCGCGAAGTTGTAGATCAGCGTGTTCCAGTCGCGGTGGAAGCCTTCCTTCGGGTCGGCGTATTCGTACAGCGCGGTGCCGTCGAACTGAGCCAGGCCGTGGGCGTCGCTGGGGAAGTGCGCCGGCACCCAGTCCAGGATCACCTGCACGCCGTGGGCATGGCAAGCGTCCACGAAGCGGCCAAAGGCCTCGGGCGGGCCGAAGCGGCTGCTGGGCGCGTACATGCCCAGCGTCTGGTAGCCCCAGGAGCCGTCGAAGGGGTGCTCGCTGATGGGCATCAACTCGACGTGGGTGAAGCCCTGTTCGGCCACGTAGGCCGGCAGCGCGCCGGCCAAGTCGTCCCAGCTGTGGAAGCTGCCGTCGGGGTGGCGGCGCCACGAACCCGGGTGCAGCTCGTAGATGCTGATGGGCTGGTTGCGGGTGTCGGGGTTGCTGCGCTCGGGCGGGCGGGTCTGCTTGGCCGGCATGGGCGCCACCACGCTGGCGGTGCCGGGGCGGAATTCGGCGGCGCGCGCATACGGGTCGGCCTTGGCGGGCAACAGCTGGCCGCCCGGACCGATCAGCTCGAACTTGTAGCGGTCACCCACCGCCGCCAGCGGGATGAAGATCTCCCACACGCCCGAGTTGCCGCGCGAGCGCATGGGGTGGCGCCGGCCGTCCCAGGTGTTGAAGTCGCCCACCACGCTGACGCGCCGGGCGTTGGGGGCCCAGACGGCAAAGCGCACACCCTGCAGCGCGTGCTCGCCCTCGCCCAGCGTGAGCGGGTGCGCGCCCAGCATCTCGAAGGGGCGCAGGTGCGTGCCTTCACCAAAGTAGTGCAGATCCTGGTCGCCCAGCAGCGGGGCGATGGCATAGGGGTCGGCCAGCACGGTGCTGTCACCATGGGCCCAGTCCACCTTCAGGCGGTAGTCGAAGTGGTTCTTGCGGCGCGGGATGGTGCCCTCGAAGAAGCCAGCCTCGTCGCGCTGGGCCAGCGCCGCCAGGCGGCGGCCGGTCTTGGTTTCCAGCACCGCCACGGCGACGGCGCCCGGCAGCAGGGCGCGCACCCAGAGCTGGCCGTCAGCATCCCCGTGCATGCCCAGAACAGCGAACGGGTCAGTGTGACGGGCTTCGAGCAGAGCCCTCAGATCAGCATCGTTCAACACGATGAAAGCCTTTCAGCATCGCGCCGCGCAGATCATTTGGCACGGGCCGGTGCGGCCCACACTTTCTGCACGTACTCGCCGATGGTACGGTCAGTGCTGAAGCGGCCCATGCCGGCCACGTTGCGGATGGCGCGCTCGGTCCATGCCGCCGGCTGTTCGTACAGCGCGTCCACCTCGGCCTGGGTGCGCACATAGGCGGCGAAATCAGCCATCAGCATGTAGGGGTCGTGCTGCAGCAAGGGCTGCACCAGGCTGCGGTAACGGTCGGGTTCACCATGCGAGAAGTGGCCGTGCGTGATCGCGTCCAGCACCTGCTGCAGCTGGCGGTTTTCTTCCACGTACCAGCGCGGGTCATAGCCCAAGGCCTTGATCTGGGCCACCTCTTCGGTGCGCAGGCCGAAGACGAACATGTTGTGCTCGCCCATCCCTTGCGCCATCTCGATGTTGGCGCCGTCCCAGGTGCCGATGGTGAGCGCGCCGTTGAGCGCGAACTTCATGTTGCCGGTGCCCGAGGCCTCGGTGCCGGCGGTGGAGATCTGCTCGCTCAGGTCGGCCGCCGGCAGGATGATCTCGGCCAGGCTCACGCTGTAGTTGGGCAGGAAGACCACCTTCAGGCGCTCGCCCACGCGCGGGTCGCTGTTGACCACCCGGGCCACGTCGTGGATCAACTGGATGACCTGCTTGGCCGCGCGGTAGGCCGAGGCCGCCTTGCCGGCAAAGATCACCGTGCGCGGCGTCCAGTGGGCCTGCGGGTTGGCGACGATGGCCTGGTAGCGGGCCACCACGTGCAGCACGTTGAGCAGTTGGCGCTTGTACTCGTGGATGCGCTTGATCTGCACGTCGAACAGGCTGGTCGGGTCGACATTGATGCCCAGTTCACGGCGGATGTGCTCGGCCAGCACCTGCTTGTTGGCCAGCTTGACCTTGCTGAACTCCGCACCCAGGCGCTTTAGCGCGGCCTTGGGCGCCAGCTTGCCCAGCAGGGTGAGGTCGGCACGCCAGCCATCACCGATGGTCTTGTCCAGCAGGTTGGAGAGACCCGGGTTGGCCTGCTCCAGCCAGCGGCGCGGCGTGACGCCGTTGGTGACGTTGATGAAGCGCTCGGGCCACAGCGCGGCGTAGTCGGCAAAGATGGTGTCCACCATCAGCTGCGAGTGCAGCGCCGACACGCCGTTGACCTTGTGCGAGGCCACGATGGCCAGGGCTGCCATGCGCACCCGGCGCTCGCCGGCGTGGCCGTGCTGGCCGATGCCCTCGTCGATCAGCGAGACGCGCGCGGCCATGGCCTCGTCGCCGGGGAAGCGCGCGCGCACCTCGTCGAGGAAGCGGCGGTTGATCTCGTAGGCGATGTCCAGGTGGCGCGGCAGCAGGGCCTCGAACAGGCCCACGCCCCAGCACTCCAGCGCTTCGGGCATCAGCGTGTGGTTGGTGTAGCTCACCGCCTGGTGGGTGATCTTCCAGGCTTCGTCCCAGCCCAGGCCGTGCTCGTCCAGCAGCAGGCGCATCAGCTCGGCCGGAGCCAGCGCGGGGTGGGTGTCGTTCAGGTGCACGGCATTCAAGCGGCCAAAGCTGTGCATGTCGCCGGTTTCGCGCAGGTGGCGGGCCAGCATGTCCTGCAGCGAGGCGCTGACCAGCAGGTATTCCTGGCGCAGCCGCAGCTCGCGGCCGGCGGGCGTGCTGTCGTCGGGGTACAGCACCCAGTTCAGCGCCTCGGCCTGGTGCAGGTGCTGGCCGGCGTGCACATGCTCGCCCCGGCAGAAGGTGACGAAGTCGATGGGGCGCAGCGCCTGGGCCTGCCACTGGCGCAGCGTGGAGACCCGCTCTGTCCCGTGGCCGGGCACCACAAAGTCCACCGCCTGGGCTTCCACGCCCTCGGCCGGCACCCAGCGCGGCTGGCCACCCTCCATGCGCACCGCGCCGCCAAAACCCACGCGGTAGCGCAGCTCGGCGCGGGGCAGCTCCCAGGCGCTGCCATGGCGCAGCCATTCGTCGGGCTGCTCCACCTGGCGGCCCTCCTGGATGTGCTGCGCGAACATGCCGTGGCGGTAGCGCAGGCCGTAGCCGAACGAGGGCAGGCCCAGCGTGGCGAACGAATCCAGGAAGCAAGCCGCCAGGCGGCCCAGGCCGCCGTTGCCCAGCGCGGCATCGGGCTCGGCCTCCAGCACCTCGCCCAGGGCCGGCGCGCTGGCGGGCAGCGAAGCCTGCGCCTCGCCCTGCATGCCCAGCGCGGCCAGGGCATTGCCCAGGGCGCGGCCCATCAGGAACTCCATCGAGAGGTAGTGCACGCGGCGGCCGGACTTTCTTTTGGCATCGGCCTGCTGGGTGGCCGCCCAGCGGTCGGCCAGCAGGGTGCGGCTGGCCAGGGCCACAGCGTGCAGGCAGGCGTCGGCGCTGTCGGCGTCGCTGCGCTGGGCCAGCGCACGCTGGCTGATCTGGCGGAATTCCTTGGTGATGACGCTGGAGGCGCTGGCGGCCCGGGGGGCGGCAGCGACGGTGGGCTTGGCGGGGTTGCGGGTGACGGGTTGGGTCATGGCCGTGAGGCTCCTGCAAAGGCCGACTTGAACGGCCCTGGGTGGGGCCTGCGGCGATGGAGCGGAGTATCACGGAACGATCGCAGTTTGTGTAGTTTCACTACATTTCTGAAACTCGATTGTTCCTCGTTTCGTTGTTTTTCATAGGCGAACCTTTGATCAGACCCGGGTCACACCCCATGCCAGCGCACCGATCAGGGCTGTATATTGTCTACATTTGGTGCGCAAAGCCCCGGAGGAAAGCAAGATGGCAGACGTGCGACTCGTGAAGGTGCAGAAGGCTTACGGCGAGGCCGTGGTGTTGAAAGACATCGACCTGCACGTGCGTGATGGCGAGTTCATGGTCTTTGTCGGCCCCTCGGGTTGCGGCAAGAGCACCCTGCTGCGCAGCATCGCCGGGCTGGAGGACATCACCGGTGGCGAACTCAGCATCGGCGGCAAGGTGGTGAACGACGTGCCGCCGGCCGAGCGCGGCGTGGCCATGGTGTTCCAGAGCTACGCGCTGTACCCGCACATGGACCTGTACGAGAACATGGCCTTCGGCCTGAAGCTCGCCAAGATTCCCAAGGACGAGATTGACCGTCTGGTGCACCAGGCCGCCAAGATCCTGAACATCGACCATTTGCTCAGCCGCAAGCCCAAGGATCTCTCCGGCGGCCAGCGCCAGCGTGTGGCCATCGGCCGGGCCATCGTGCGCAAGCCCGAGGTCTTCTTGTTCGACGAGCCGCTCTCCAACCTCGACACCGCCCTGCGCGTGCGCATGCGCTACGAGTTTGCCAAGCTGCACGAAGACCTGAAGACCACGATGATCTACGTGACCCACGACCAGGTGGAGGCCATGACCCTGGCCGACCGCATCGTCGTGCTCTCGGCCGGCAAGATCGAGCAGGTGGGCTCGCCGCTGGAGCTCTACGAGCACCCCGACAACCTGTTCGTGGCCGGCTTCATTGGTTCGCCGGCGATGAACTTCATCCCCGCCACCATCGTGGCCGCCAACGCCGCACAGGCCACAGTCAAACTGGCCAGCGGCGAGCAGCTGCGCTGCGAAGTGAACGCCGCCAACGCCAAGGCGGGTGATGCGGTGACGCTGGGCATCCGGCCCGAACACTTCAAGGCCGTGGTGTCGGACGACGCCCCAGTGAACCGCATCGCCGCCAACGTGACCTTTGTGGAGCAGCTCGGCAGCGCCACCTTCGCCTACAGCAGCCTGCCCGGCACCGACATCACGCTCACCAGTGAGCTCGACGGCCAGCTGCGCATCAAGAGTGGCGAGGCGCTGACCTTGGCCGTGGCCCCGGCCGCCTGCTATTTGTTCAATGCCGACGGCCTGGCCTTTGCCCGCTACGCCGGCCGCGACGTGCGGCAAGCCGCCTGATCGCTTCTTCATGTTGAGTTTGTCAACTCGCCTGCGCGTGGCCGCGGCGCTGGCCGCCACCTGTTTGGTCGGCGCGGCCGCCGCGCAAGCTACCGCCCCCAAGCTGCTGGTCTGGATCAACGGCGACAAGGGCTACAACGGCTTGCAGCAGGTGGGCGACGCCTTTGGGCGCGAGACCGGCGTGAACGTGGTGGTGCAGCACCCCGAGGGCGCGCCCGACAAGTTCCAGGCCGCAGCCGGCGCCGGCAAAGGCCCCGACATCTTCTGCTGGCCGCACGACCGCGTGGGCGAGTGGGCCCGCTCTGGCCTCATCGTGCCCATCCACCCGGGCCGCAAGCTCAAGGACGAGATCGACGAATCGGCCTGGAAGGCCTTTGGCTACAAGGGCAAGACCTGGGGCTACCCGCTGGCCATCGAGGCCATCGGCCTGGTCTACAACCGCGCGCTGGTGAAGACCCCGCCCGCCACCTTTGACGAGGTGATGGCCATCGACAAGGCCCTGCAGGCCCAGGGCAAGCACGCCATCCTCTGGGACTACAACAAAACCTTCTTCACCTGGCCCATGCTGGCCGGGGCCGGCGGCTATGTGTTCGGCCGCACGCCCGCGGGCGAGCTCGACCCGGCCCAGGTGGGCGTGAACTCGCCCGGCGCCATCCAGGGCGCCGAGAAGCTGGCCCAGCTGATCAACAACGGCCACATGCCCCGCGGTGCGCGCTACGCCGAGATGGAAGCCGGCTTCGCGCGTGGCGAGGTGGCGATGATGCTCACCGGCCCCTGGGCCTGGGACAACGCCAAGAAGGCCAAGATCGACTTCGGCGTGGCCCCCATCCCGGCCGCCGTGGCCGGCCACCCCAGCAAGCCCTTCGTGGGCGTGCTGGGCTGCATGATCTCGGCCCCCAGCAAGAACAAGGACATCGCCCGTGAATTCATTGAGCAGCACCTGCTCAAGGTGGAGAGCCTGAAGCGGGTCTCGGCCGATGTGCCGCTGGGCACGCCCGCCAACAAGGCCTACTTCGCCGAGCTGTCGGCCGATGCCAACATCGCCGCCACCATGGCCAATGCCCGCGCCGGCGAGCCGCTGCCCAACATCCCCGAGACCGGCCGCTTCTGGCCAGCCATGGACGCCGCGCTCGAGGCCATCAGCCAGGGCCGCCAAAGCCCCACCGACGCGCTCAACGGCGCCGCAGCCCGGATGCAGACCCGATGAACAAGCTTCAGCCAACCGGTTGGGCCGTCGCAGCGGCGGTGGCGCTGGCCCTGCTGTGGCTGGTGGGCGGCATGGTGCAGGCCGGCAACCCCGTGTGGGCCGTGCTGGTGCTGGCCCTGGGCGTTGCTGCGCTGTACGTGTACACGGTGTCCACCTCGCTGGCCTGGCGCTACCTGTTCCCCGGCGTGATCGCGATGGTGGTGTTCATCGCCTTCCCGCTGCTCTACACGGTGCAGATCGGCTTCACCAACTACTCGTCGAACAACCTGCTCAGCGAAGCCCGCGCCAAGGCCTACCTGCTGGACCAGGCCGAAGTGGTGGAGGCTCAGACCATGGGCTACACGCTGCACGCCGAAGGCAACGCCGTGCGGCTGGTGCTGCGCCCCGGCGAAGGCGCGGCCGAGGCCACCGCCTACATCTCGCCGCCGCTGAGCCTGACTGAAACCGCGCCCGTCGCGATGGCGCCGCTGCCTGCCGACCAGGCGATCTCACCCGCCCTGCCAATGCGCGAGGTGATTGCTCGCCGCGCCGGCCTGCAGGGCCTGAAGCTGGCATTGCCGAACGGCACGCAACTGCTCTACGCCGGCCTGCGCGAGTTCGGCCCGTTCACGCCGCAGTGGCAAGAGCAGCCCGGCGGTGCGCTGAAGCAAACTGCCACCGGCACCGTCTACACACCCAACCACGACACCGGCTATTTCGAGAGCGCAGCGGGTGAGCGCCTGCAACCCGGCTTCACCGTCGGCATCGCCTGGGCCAACTACCAGCGCCTGTTTGGCGACCCGGACATGCGCGGCCCCTTCGGCGCCATCTTTGTGTGGACGGTGGTCTTCGCCGGCCTCACCGTGCTGTTCTCGGCCGGCATTGGCATGACGCTGGCCGTGGTGCTGAACTGGGAGGCGCTGAAATACCGCACGCTCTATCGCACGCTGCTTTTCCTGCCCTACGCGGTGCCGGGCTTCATCTCCATCCTGGTCTTCAAGGGCCTGTTCAACCAGAACTTCGGCGAGATCAACGCGCTGCTGAACTCGGTGTTCGGCGTCAAGCCGGCCTGGTTTGCCGACCCGTTCCTGGCCAAGGTGATGCTGCTCATCGTCAACTGCTGGATGGGCTACCCGTACTTCCTGGTGCTGTGCACCGGCCTGATCAAGGCGATTCCTTCGGACTTGTATGAAGCCTCGGCCATCGCCGGCGCCAAGCCGCTCACCAACTTCTTCAAGATCACCGCGCCGCTGATCGCCAAGCCGCTCACGCCGCTGCTCATCAGCGCCTTCGCGTTCAACTTCAACAACTTCGTGCTGATCAGCCTGCTCACCGACGGCCGGCCCGATTACCTCAACACCAAGCTGCCGGCCGGCACCAACGACATCCTGGTCAGCTACACCTACCGCATCGCCTTCACCGACGCCGGCGCCAACTTCGGCCTGGCCGCCGCCATCTCCACGGTGATCTTCTTCATGGTGGCCATCCTCTCGCTGGCCAACCTGAAGCTCACTCAGAAGAACGAAGGGAAGAGGTAAACAGCCATGCCCATCGTCACCGGCAAGAGCCAACGCTGGCGCATCCTGGCCACGCACGCCAGCCTGATCGCGCTGCTCATCGTCACGCTGTTCCCGCTGCTGGCCATCATCAGCATCTCGCTGCGGCCGGGCAACTTCGCCACCGGCTCGCTGATCCCCACCGAGATCACCTTCGACCATTGGAAGCTGGCACTGGGCATCGCCGTCACCCAGGCCGACGGCACCGTGGTGCAACCGCCCTTCCCTGTCCTGCTGTGGCTGTGGAACTCGATCAAGATCGCCTTCATCTCGGCCTTCATGATCGTGGCCCTGTCCACCACGGCCGCCTACGGTTTTGCGCGACTCAAGTTCCGCTTCAAGACCGGCATCCTGAACAGCATGCTGCTGCTGCAGATGTTCCCGGTGGCCGTGGCGCTGGTGGCCATCTACGCGATCTTTGATGGCATCGGCCGCGTGCTGCCCTGGCTGGGCGTGGAAACCCACGCCGGCCTGATCGTGGCCTACCTGGGCGGCACGGGCATGCACATCTGGACCATCAAGGGCTACTTCGACACCGTGCCGGCCGAGATCGAGGAATGCGCCAAGGTGGACGGCGCCACCTCGTGGCAGGCCTTCCGTCTGGTGCTGCTGCCCATGGCCGTGCCCATCCTGATGGTGGTGTTTGTGCTGGCCTTCATCGGCACCATCATCGAATACCCCGTGGCCTCGGTGTTGCTGCGCGACGTGCCGCAGCTCACCCTCGCCGTCGGCTCCAAGTACTACCTGGCCGAGCAGCGCTACCTGTGGGGCGATTTCGCCGCCGCGGCCGTGCTCTCGGGCGTGCCCATCACGCTGGTGTTCCTCACCGCACAACGCTGGATCGTTTCCGGCCTCACCTCAGGCGGTGTCAAAGGATGATGCAGTCCACTTCCAGGCTGGCCGGCGCCCTCGCGCTCGCGGCCGTGTCGCTGTCCACCGCCGCACAAACGCCCATGCCCACCCGCCCAAACTTTGCCAACCGATTCGACCAAGCGCTCGCCGGCACGTTCGAGGCCCGCGAGAAGGACTGGCGCAATGGCGCCATCGTCTACCAGGTGTTGGTGGACCGCTTCGCGCCCAGCGCCAACCTGGACGCCAAGCGCGCGCTCTACCCGGCCCCCAAGACCTTGCGGCGCTGGGACGAGACACCCAAGAACGGGCAGTTCGTGGCCAGTGCCAACGTGTGGAGCCACGAGATCGACTTCTGGGGTGGCGACCTGGCGAGCCTCAGTGGAAAGCTCGATTACGTGCAGCAGCTGGGCGCGGATGTGCTGTACCTCAACCCCATCCAGCTGGCCTACACCAACCACAAGTACGACGCGCTGGATTACCTGCAGATCTCGCCCGAGTACGGCACGCGCGACGACCTGCGGGCGCTGGCCAAGAACGTGCACCAGCGCCAGATGAAGCTGGTGCTCGACGGCGTGTTCAACCACATGGGGCGCAATTCACCCATATTCAAAGCGGCAGAGGCGGAGTTCGAAGCAGAGCGCGCAGGGCGCCGGGCCGCCCCAAGCCCGGAGCGCGCCCCCTCGGGGGGCGGACGCGAAGCGGCCGGGGGCACCAGCTACCGCGACTGGTTCTACTTCGACAAGAAGATGAGCACCGGCGTGCGCGTCTGGGCCAACGCCAAGAACCTGCCAGAGATCAACCTCGACCTGCCGGCCGTGCAGCAGTACGTGTATGCGGGCAAGGATTCGGCCGTGCGCAGCTATTTGCGCGACGGCATCGACGGCTGGCGGCTCGACGTGGCGCACGACATCGGCTTTCGGCCGCTGCAGGCCATCACCGAAGCCGCACACGACGAGAAGCCCGGCTCGCTGGTGGTGGGTGAGCTCTGGAACTACCCGCAGGAGTGGTTCCCCTCGGTGGACGGGGTCATGAACTTCACGCTGCGCGAGATCATCCTGCGCAGCGCCTCACAGCGCCTGGCGCCGGCGGCAGCCTCGGCCATGATCACGCGGGTGGTGGCCGATGCCGGCGTCGAGAACCTGCTCAAGAGCTGGCTGATGCTCGACAACCACGACACCGACCGCCTGGCCAGCAGCCTGCCCAACCCTGCGCAGCGGCACCTGGCCCAGGTGCTGCAGTTCACGCTGCCCGGCGCGCCCAACCTGTACTACGGCAGCGAGCTGGGCATGACCGGCGCCGGCGACCCCGGCATGCGCGCCCCGATGCGCTGGGATCTGGTCACCGACGCCAACCCCGAGCTGAAATGGACCCGTCAACTCATCGCCTTGCGCCAGCAGCACCGCGCGCTGCGCGTGGGCAACTACCGCGCCATCAGCAGCGAGAAGCTGATCGCCTTCGAGCGCACCACCGACCGCGCCGCCGACACCGTGATGGTGCTGGTGAACCCTGGCAGCGAGGCCGTGAACGAGACGGTGATGGTGGCCAACTCGAAGATGATGAACTACGCGCCCTTCCACAACCTGCTGCACCCCGGAGGCCCCGTGCCCACCATGCTGGCCAGCCTGATGGAAGTGAACCTGCCGCCCCACGGCGTGCTGCTACTGGCACCCAACGTGGACCCCAAGGACGGCTACACCGTCTACAAGCGGGTGCAGTAGGCGCGGCCGGCGCGTGGCCAGCGGCATGCCCACACTGGACGAACAGCGCCAGCAAGCCGCACTGGCCTGGCTGGCCAGCGGATGCGAGCTCAGCATCGGCGATGCCAGCCGCCTGCCTTGCCCGCCCGAAGCGCTGGCGGCACTCACGCCCAGTTCGACCGGCGTGCACCGCCATGTGGCGAGCGGCCTCACAGGCGATGTGTACGAGCTGCGGCTGCATGGCCAGCACCTGGCGGTGAAGGTGGCGCGCACCGAAAGCCGCGTGCGCAACCTCGACGGCGAAACCGCCTTCGTCAACGAACTGCTGCGCCACCAGGAGCTGGCCACAGCGCGCGATGCGGGCGCGGCCCTGCCCGGCATCCTGCACGCGCACTATGGCTCGCTGCGGCACCGGCTGCTGGTCACGCCATGGGTGGACGGCGGCCCACCCGACTTGTCTGATGCGCGCGTGCTGCGCCAGTTGTTCAACACCGGCGTGCACCTGCACCTGGCCGGTCACTTCGAATGGGACTGGAGCCCGGGCAACCTGCTCGACGACGGCCAGCAAGTCTGGCTGTTCGACTTCGGCTACCAGTACCGCTTTGACCCACTGACGCAATTCAACAGCGCGGGCGATGGCTTGAGCTGCCCCCAGCACCACTTGGTGGAGCGCCTGGGCGCGCGCTGTGTTTTTGCGGCGCTGCTGGACACCGAGACCACATGGGGCCTGGCAGCGGCAGTGGCCCAATTCACCCAGTTCCAGGCGCTGGGGCTGGCAGCCATGCAGCTGCTGCACGCCCAGCTTGCGCAACGCGGCGCCCAGGCGAAGCCGCTGCAAACCCTGCAGGACTGGCGTTCAAAGGCAGGCACGGCTTTGGCCTGCGACCCGGCCACGGCCTATCGGTGCGAAGGCTGGGTGGCGCACCTGACCGATGTGCTCGACGACTTGCACGGCCAGAGTTGTGACCCCCGCACACTGCAGCGGCTGGACTGGTTGCAGCAGGTGCTGCACCAACACGCCGCAGCCTTGCAGGCCGCAGGCTTGTTGAACCAGCCACCATCCGCCATGCAGGCCCAGTTGCTGCAATACCAGGCGCAGGCACAGCAGTGGCAGCTCGCCCCCGGCGGCTCGGCGCGTTGATACTGCCTTGCATTCGATCACTTGGGCAATCGAGTGCAGTGAACTCGAACAGCGCATTGCTTCGCTCGTGCCTGGTGCTCAGTCCCAGGCCTTGGTCCTCGCGGGCCTCGCCATGGCGCCTTTACCTGCGCAACACACCCCACCGTCCTGATCTTGTCGCTGCTGTGGCTGTTTCAGCGCTGAAGACTAAGAAGCTGGTTGGCAGAGGGTGTCGGGTGACCGAATGACGCAAGTAGGAGGAGCCCGCGAGCCGGCAGGCTCGGGGGCGGGGGACTGAGCTCGGTTGCCTGGTGACCTCTGCACGCACCGGCGTGTGAGCGCGAAGCCTGGATTCCCGCCTTCGCGGGAATGACGAGGCAGGGGTGCGGAAATGACAGCTAAGCAATCGCCATGACGGGCTGCTATGCGCCGAGAACTGCTGCTCGACGCGTCCGTCAGAACCCGACGGATAGCAGACTGCTGGCGGCCACCAGCGTGATCACCATCGCGCAGCCGTAGAAGATGCTCTTCACGAACACCGTCTTGTGGATGCCGAAATCGTGCACCGTGCACAGCAGCCGGTGCGCAGCATGCCAGGCAAAGAAGGCGATGCAGGCCAGCAGAAAACCCTTGCCGATGAAGTTCTGCGCAAAGCCCAGCACGCGCTGGTAGGACAGCGCGTCGGCCGACAAGCCTATGCCCAGCGGTCCGGCGACGCCGGTGATGAACACCAGCGCGCTACCGAACAGGGCCGAGAGCACGCCGCCGGCGCCGAACAGCAACCAGAAGATGGGGGCGTTGGAGGGGGTGATGCGGTTCATGATTGCCACCATGCAGTTCAGAGGAGCCAGCCTGCGGCCAGGGCCCAGGTGACGAGGGAGGCCACGACCGTGACCGCCCAACCGGTGCGTGTGATCGTGCTGCCCGGCACGCGCTGCCCGCCCGAGTGCATGGCGGGCATGGTCTTGGGCATGATCTCGAACCAGCTCTTGGCGTGCACCACCATGCCCAGCAGAAAGGCCAGGTGCAGCAGGATGGACAACGGCGACTTCATCGCCGCCAGCCAGCCGTTCCAGGCCGTCTCGCCCTGCGAGAGCCGCAACACACCGAACATCAGCACGACGGCATAGCCGGCCACGGCCAGCGCCGACATTTCGCGCACCATGTACTTCATGAAGAAGGGGTCGCGCTTCCACCAGCCCGTCATAGACCTCTTGTAGGGCCCGCGTGATTTGACCTGCGTGTTCATGCCTGGCCTCCGTTCTTGGCCTTGGGCTTCAACCAGCCCAGGAAGTAGTCTTTCGCGGCGTTGACCTTGTTCTGGTTCACCGCGTTGGCCGGGTCCACACCCTTGGGGCAGACCTCGGAACAGTAGCCCACCGCCGTGCAGCTCCACACGCCTTCGGCGGCGCGCAGCAATGGCATGCGCTCGTCCATGCCGCCGTCGCGCGAATCGGCGTTGTAGCGGTGCAGCAGGGCCAGCGCCCCGGGGCCGACGAAGTTGTCGTCAATGCCGTACTGCGGGCAGGCGGCGTAGCAGAGCATGCAGTTGATGCAGGAGCTGAACTGCTCGATCTTCTCCAGCTGCGCGGGCGTCTGGATGTATTCGCCCTGGCTGAGTTCGCGCTTTTCCTTGGGGATGATCCAGGGCTTGACGCTCTGCAGCTTGTCGACGAACTTGTCGACACCGACGATCAGGTCGCGCTCGATGGCGAAGTGGGCCAGCGCCTCGATGCGCACCGGGCCGGGCAGCAGGTCGCGCAAGAAGGTCTGACACGAGAGCTTGGGCTTGCCGTTGACCATCATGCCGCAGCTGCCGCAAATGGCCATGCGGCACGACCAGCGGAAGCTCAGCGTACCGTCCTGGTCGTCCTTGATCTGCTGCAGACCTTGCAGCACCGACATGTCGTCGGTGTAGGGCACGGTGTAGCTTTGCCAGACGGGTTCGCTGTCCTGCTCGGGGCGGTAGCGCAGCACCTCGATCTGGATGGTCTTGGTCACAGTGTTGGTGGGAGCGCTCATCACACGCCCTCCTTGGCTTTGCGTTCGGCGTCGGCCGCTTCGCCGGCCGCGCCATAGGCCCGTGTGCCGGGCTGCGAGCTGGTGATCTTCACCGGGCCGTAGGCTATGCGTGGCGGGCCATCACCCGTGTAGTAGGCCAGGCTGTGGCGCAGGAAGTTCACGTCGTCACGCGCTTCAAACCCATCGAGACGCTGGTGCGAGCCACGCGATTCCTTGCGCAGCAAAGCGGAGTGGGCCATGGCCTGGGCCACGTCGATCAAATAGCCCAGCTCGATGCCCAGCAGCCATTCGGTGTTCCAGGCCTGCGAGTGGTCGTCCACCTGCACCTGCTTGTAGCGCTCCTTCAATTCGGCCAGCTTCACGCAGGTGGACTGCATGGTTTCGGCGGTGCGGTAGATGCCGCAGCCGTCTTCCATGGTCTTGGCCATTTCCTTGCGGATGGTGGCGATGCGTTCAGTGCCGCCCTTGCGCTCGCGGATGGCAAGCGCGTCGGCCTGGGCCTTGTCGGCCAGGTCGGTCAGGCGGTTGGTGTTGGATGGGCCCACCTGGCGCGCAAAGGCCGCCGCCTGCTGGCCCGCCGCCTTGCCGAAGACCAGCAGTTCGGTGAGTGAATTCGAGCCCAGCCGGTTGGCGCCGTGGATGCCCACGCTGGAGCATTCGCCCACCGAGTACAGGCCGGGCAGCGGCGCTGCGGTGTTGCCGTCGGCGGTGATGCCGCCCATGGTGTAGTGCACGGCGGGCAGCACGGGGATGGGCGCCTTGGCCGGGTCCACGCCCAGATACTCCACGGCCAGCTCGTAAATTTGCGGCAGACGCTCGCGCAGTTTGGCTTCACCCAGGTGGCGCAGATCCAGGTGCACCACCTCGCCCCATTGGCTGCTCACGGTGCGGCCCTTCTGTTTCTCGTGCCAGTAGGCCTGGCTGAGCCGGTCGCGCGGGCCCAATTCCATGGCCTTGTTGCGGGGCTCGGGCGTGGCCGGGCCCAGGCCGTAGTCTTGCAGGTAGCGATAGCCATCTTTGTTCAGCAAGAAACCGCCTTCGCCGCGGCAGGCTTCGGTGAACAGCAGGCCGGTGCCGGGCATGCAGGTGGGGTGGTATTGCACGAACTCCATGTCGCGCAGCGGCACGCCGTGGCGGTAGGCCAGGGCCATGCCGTCGCCGGTGACGATGCCGCCATTGGTGTTCTCGCGGAACACGCGGCCCGCACCGCCGGTGGCGATGATGACCGCACCGGAGCGGATCTGCGTGAACTCGCCGGTGGCGATGTTGATCGTGACAGCGCCCTGGGCGCGGCCCTCATCCACCAGCAGGTCCACACAGAAGTGCTCGTCGAAACGCTGGATCGACGGGTACTTCATCGACGTCTGGAACAGCGTGTGCAGCATGTGGAAGCCGGTCTTGTCGGCGGCAAACCAGGTGCGCTCGATCTTCATGCCACCAAAGGCGCGCACGTTCACGTGGCCGTCGGGGCGACGGCTCCAGGGACAGCCCCAGTGCTCCATCTGCACCATCTCTTCGTGGGCTGAAGCCACAAAACCTTCCACCACGTCTTGTTCGCAGAGCCAGTCGCCACCTGCCACGGTGTCGTGGAAGTGGGCTTCCAGGCTGTCATGTGCCTGCGTGACGGCCGCCGCACCACCCTCGGCCGCCACGGTGTGGCTGCGCATGGGGTAGACCTTGGACACCAGCGCGATGCGCAGCAGCGGGTTGGCCTCGGCCACGGCGATGGCGGCGCGCAAACCCGCGCCCCCCGCTCCAACGATCACCACATCGGTTTGCACGATGTTCATGCGCTTTACTCCGTTCTTGTTGGTTGATTTCGCGCGCTGGGACGGGTGTTGGGCAGTGTGCTCAGCGCTCGATCACCAGCATCTGGTACAGGCCGCCGAAAAAGGTGCTCTTCTTCTTCGCGGCGAGCCTGATGCCTTCGGGGAAGAAGGCGCTCAGCTCGTTGCGCCACAAGTCCATGGCGAAGGGTTCCAGGCGGCTGAACACCAAGCGCATGAGCAAGCGCATGGGGTGCCAGAGCTTGGGCTTGTGGTAATCGACGATGACAACCCGGCCACCCGGCTTGCACACCCGCATGGCCTCGGCCAGCGTGCCGCGGCGCACCGCCTCGGGTTGCTCATGCAGCAGGAAGAACAGCAGCACCTTGTCCACCGAGGCGTCTGCCATGGGCAGGGCCGATGAATCGCTCTGGATCATGGCCACTCGCTCGTCGGCCGGCATCTTGGCGGCCAGGTTCTTCAGCTGGATGGGCAGGATGTCGACCACGTCCAGCTTGGCGTCGGGCGCCAGGCGCTCGCGCAGCTTCATCGTGAGGTTGCCGTAGACGCAGGCCACCTGCAGGGTGTGACCGGTGACGGTGCTGCCCAGCTCGGCCAGGGCCGTGTCGCGCAGATGGCTGTAGTTGCCGAACAGGATGCTGTTGACCAGCCATTCACGCTCGAAGATGTGCACGGCCCGGGGGTGCACATAGGCCCACCAGTAGGCCTGCTCAAGGTAGTGCGGAATGGTGTGTGTGCGGGGCAGCACTGGCTCGCAACCGCCCAGTGTGGCCTCGGCGGTATGCGGGAGTGGCGGTGTCATGGGCGGGTCATCCTCTGGTCTTGGGCTGGTCTGTGCTTTTGGCCGCTGAGCCCGCTTTGTTCTTGGGGCTCAATCTATGCCTGTGCGTCGGCCCCGATGTTGACATTGGTCAGCCTTCAGCGCCAGCGGGCAAACCGGCGCGCCTCCTCCGACCGGCACTACCATGCCCCTATGCAGCACACCGAGATAGACCATCTGGTCGTTGTGGCCCACACCCTGGCCCAGGGCTCTTCCTGGTGCCAGACCGCCCTGGGCGCATCACCTGTGGCGGGCGGCAAGCATCCATCGATGGGCACGCACAACCTGTTGCTGCTCGTCGCCTCAGCGGCCTACCCCAAGACATATTTGGAGATCATCGCCATCGACCCGGATGCGCCGCCCCCGGGCCGGTCCCGTTGGTTCAACATGGACGACCCCGCGCAACAGGCCCGTGTGCGCGACGCCGGCCCGCAGCTGGTGGGCTATGTCGCCCGCTCGGCCATGGTGGACATGCACCGCTGGGGTCTCATCAACTGCCGCTACCAACCCGGCCCCATCCTCAAGGCCAGCCGGGAAACACCCAAGGGCACGCTGCAATGGCAGATCGTGGTGCCTGATGATGGCCGGTTGCTGGATTGTGGCGCCGTGCCCACGTTGATCCAGTGGCAGGGCGCGCACCCCAGCGATGGATTGCCGGCCTGTGGTGTGAGCCTGACCACCGTCACCGTGCGCGGCATGCCCGATCAGGCCGCACAGGTCTTGCGGCTCCGGCCTTTGACCCGGTTGCCCCTGCCCGGCCCGGCCTTGACCGTGCAACTGCAGCGCCCAGACGGCCAGGTCATCGCCCTCAGCACGGCCACTGCGTGGCCTGCGGCGTGATCGCCACGCACGGAGGTTCTTGGCGTCGGCCCGCGCGGGTCAGGTGATCTTGAAGAAGCTGACCTCGCGACTCAGCACGCGCGCCTGATCGGCCAGCGAGCCGGCTGCGGCGGCGGTCTGCTCCACCAGCGCGGCATTCTGCTGTGTGGACTGGTCCAGATCACGCATGGTGTGCCCCACCTCGCCCACGCTCTGGTCTTGCCGGCGTGTGCCCTGTGCCACGTCCGCCATCAACTGTGCGATGCGCCCGGCGTTGCCCACCACGGTGTGCATGATGTCGCCCGCCCGGCCCACCACCGAGGCGCCGTTTTCCACCTGCTCGATGCTGGCGGAAATCAAGGCCTTGATCTCGCGCGCCGCAGTGGCCGAGCGGCCCGCCAGCGCCCGCACCTCGGAGGCCACCACCGCGAAGCCGCGGCCATGCTCGCCGGCCCGCGCCGCTTCCACCGCCGCATTCAGCGCCAGGATGTTGGTCTGGAAGGCAATGCCATCGATCACGCCGATGATCTCGCCGATCTTGCTCGACGAGCCGCGGATGTGGTCCATGGTCTGCACCACCTCGGCAATGGCCTGGCCGCCCCGCTCTGCCGCCTTGGCGTTGTCCTGCACGCTGTGGGTGGCGGCATCCACCGATTCGGTGGACAGCCGCGTCACCGACGCGATCTGGTCCATGCTGGACGCGGTTCTTTGCAGGTTGGCCGCCGATTCCTCGGTGCGGTGCGAGAGGTCCATCGAGGCCGAGGCGATCTCGCTGCTGGCCGTCTGCACATTGGCCGCGCTGTCCAGCACCACCTGCACGATGCGCCGCAGGCTGTTCTGCATCTCGCCCAGCGTGATCATCAGCTTGGCCGATTCGTCGTTGCCCCAGGGGTGGGGCACGGTGACCAGGTTACCCCCGGTGATCTCCTTCAGGCAGCGCGACACCTCGTTCATGCCACCCGACATCACCTTGTAGAACGCCAGCAGCAGATAGCCGGCCAGCAGCACGAAGGCCGCGCACACCACCACCTGGGTGGTCAGGGTCTGGTTCAGGCGGTCGATGCGGGCCTGCAGTTGCTGGTCGAGCCTGGCCATCACCTTCAGGGTCAGGTCGATCTGCTTGTCCACGGCCGCATTGCCAAGTGCCAAGAGTGCCGCCGCGTCGCCTTCAACGTGCTCACCTGAGACCTGCTTCTTCATGGCCTGCGAAAAGGCGTCGGAAGCGACATCGGTGCCCTTCATGTCGAACAGCTTGCCCACCTCTGGGAACTGGGCCACCCCCTGCTGGAAAGAAGCCTCAACGTCGGCGTCCAGAAAGACCTGCACAGCGGAAAGACGAATGATGGTGTCGTGGCGCTCAGGGTTCATTTGCGTGTTCAGGGCCAGATAGCCCTGCGTGCGCAGCTTGGCGGTGTTGGCGTACTGCATGGGCCCGCGCAGCATCGACATGTTCATCATGTGGTACGTGTCGAGGTCGGGGTCCAGCGCCAGGCCGGAGTCGTCGGCAATGTCGCGCACCAGCGCCAGGGTGGCGTCAATGAACTCGTGGTGCGCCTTGAGTGACTCATCGGGCGTGGCCGCCAGCGGCGTTTGCATCAGCGCCTGGTGCAGGCCCAGCAGGGCGAGGCGGGTCTTTTCGCTGTGCGACCAGGCCTCAGTGCTGACGCGCTTGTAACTGGCCTGCAATTTGTCCACAGCCGTGCGCACCTTGTCTTGCACAGCTGGCAGCTCGGCCGTCTGCGCGGCAGCGGGCTTGGCCACCACCAAGGCGCGCTCCTGCGCCGCCTGCACCACGCCCACGGCTGCACCGATGGCCACCACCCCTTGGCGCTCCATGCGCGCCGCGCCCACCTGGGCCGAGCTGGCCTGCCAGAGGTAGGACAGCACCATCAGCAGCGGAGCCACGAAGGCCATGGAAATGCACAAGGCCTTGGCCGGAAAGCCCAGGTCGCGGAACAAGCGCACCCCTGGCGCCAGCCAGCCGTGGTACGAAAAGAAGTCGCCGATCAGCCCGGCGCGCGGGGCTGCTGGATTCGATGCGTGTCTGGGTGCCATGGTGGTCTGCTTCCATTCTTGCGACAGCGTTCGCTGGCAGACGTATGCGTGCACGTCTGACCAGCGGTTGTGGTTTGCAGATTCTTGGCTTTTGCCAGCCCACCCAAGCGTCGATAAGGCCCCGTAAAGCAGCCAGTTCGGCGCCGGCCCTCAGTCGGGGCTGGCCGCCTTGGCGCTGGCCTTGGCGGACAGCTCGGCCCGCAGGCGCTTGAGCTTTTCCCTGGGGTCTTCGCCGCCACCGGCCTCGCTCAGCTTCATTTCCAGAATGAAGCGGCTGGGGATGCCGGTCACCGTCTCGCGGCCCTTCTTGCGCCGCCGCAGCGTGCTCACCACCAGGCTCTTCTGGGCGCGGGTGATGCCCACGTACATCAGCCGGCGCTCTTCTTCCAGCCGCTCCGCCGTCATGTCTTCAGCCTCGCTCTTGAACGGCAAGATGCCCTCGTTCACACCGGCCAGCACCACGTGCGGCCACTCCAGGCCCTTGCTGGCGTGCAGCGTGGTGAGCGTGACCTGGTCCTGGTCATCGCCACGCTCGGCCAGGCTCAGGATGACGCTGATGGTCTGGGCCACATCGAGCACGCTCTGGCGCGCGCTCTCGTAGGTGCTGCCGCCGTCCTGGGTGATCTCGCCACCGCAGCGCTTGGCCACCCAGTCCACAAAATCAAGCACATTGGTCCAGCGTGAGGCCGCTACCTTCTCCGAATCCTCGCTGTCATAGAGGTGCTTCTCGTAGTCGATCTCGTGCAGCCAGGCAATCAGGAAAGTCTTGGCGTCTTCCTGGCCCACGGTGTGGCGGGCCTTGTATTCCAGGTCGTTCACGTAGCGGCCAAACTCGTGCAGCGAATCGATCGCCTTGGCCGGTAGCGCCGCCTTCAGGCTCTGCGCGAACAGCGCCTCGAACATGCTGGTCTTCCATTGGGCCGAGAACTCGCCCAACGCACCCAACGTGGTGTGGCCGATGCCGCGCTTGGGCGTGGTCACAGCGCGCAGAAAGGCCGGGTCGTCGTCCTGGTTCACCCAGAGGCGGAACCAGGCACAAAGGTCCTTGATCTCGGCGCGATCAAAAAAGCTTTGCCCGCCCGAGACCTTGTAGGGGATGCCGGCGGCGCGCAGCTTCTGCTCAAAGGGCTTGGCCTGGAAGTTGGTGCGGTAGAGCACCGCGAAATCGCTGTAGTTGATGCGCGCATCCTGCGCCCGCAGCGCCTGGATGCGCGCCACCGCACGCTCGGCCTCGTGCTCTTCGGTGTCGGCCTCCACCACGCGCACCGGCTCGCCATCGCCCAGGTCGCTCCAGAGCTTTTTCTCGTAGATCTTGGGGTTGCCGGCGATCACCATGTTGGCCGCGCGCAGGATGGCGCCCGTGGAGCGGTAGTTCTGCTCCAGCGCAATCACCTTGAGCGTGGGGAATTCTTCCGGCAGGCGCTTGAGGTTCTCGATGGTGGCGCCGCGCCAGCCGTAGATGCTCTGGTCGTCGTCGCCCACCGCCGTGAACAGGCCGCGCCGGTGCTCATCAGGGTGGCTCACCAGGGCCTTGAGCAACTCGTACTGAACCACGTTGGTGTCCTGGTACTCGTCCACCAGCACGTGGCCGAACTGGTTCTGCCATTTGGCGCGGGCTTCCTCGTGGGTGGTCAGCAGTTTCAGCGGCAGGCTGATCAGGTCGTCAAAGTCCACCGCCTGGTAGGCCACCAGCCGCTCTTCGTAGAGCTTCATCACCTTGGCGGCCACGCGCTCGTCGTCGTCCTGGGCCGCCGCGAGCGCGCCGTCGCTGTTCAGGCCCATGTTCTTCCACAGGCTGATGGTCCATTGCCAGTGGCGGGCCAGCTTGTTGTCGGTGCAGGCGCCGGCATCGCGGATCACGCCCATCACGTCGTCGGAATCGAGGATGCTGAACTTGGCCTTCAGGCCCAGCTTGTCGCCGTCCTCACGCAGCATGCGCACGCCCAGGCTGTGAAAGGTGCTGATGGCCAGGTCCTTGGCGGCCTTGGGGCCCACCAGGCTCTTGGCCCGTTCGCGCATTTCCAGCGCCGCCTTGTTGGTGAAGGTGATGGCGGCGATGCGCTTGGGCGACAAACCGGCCTGCAGCAGCCGCGCTATCTTGTGTGTGATGACCCGTGTTTTCCCTGATCCCGCCCCGGCCAACACCAGGCAAGGCCCCCCCAGGTAATGCACTGCCTCCATCTGCGCTGAGTTCAGCGTGGCGGGGGCGGCGGGGGGTGATGACATGCGGTGTTTACGAGGGAGAAGGGCGGCGGATGATAGCCAAGCCCAGGCCCACCCCAAGCACCATCATTGCTGCGTTGCAGCATTGGTTTGTCCGTTTCGAGTCAGAAATGCTTTGTGCACCGTGTCAAAACAGGTCAGCAAGCGGTCAGGCATGCCTCCCACACTCCGCTCCGCATTGACCTGCCCGCCGGGTCAACCCCTTTCCCCATTGAAGGAGCGAGACACATGATTGATCCCGTGGTGGCCAAGATCCAGGCCAACCCCAAGTACCAGGAGCTCAAAGACAAGCGCGGTGCGTTTGGCTGGTGGCTGGCGCTGGCGATGATGGTCGTTTACTACGGCTACATCGCACTCATCGCCTTCAACAAGCCCTTCCTCGCTCAGCCCATCGGCGCCGGCGTGACCACGCTGGGCATTCCCATCGGCATGGGCGTGATCGTCTTCACGATCGTGATCACCGGCCTGTACGTGCGTCGCGCCAACAGCGAATTCGACGCCCTGACCAAGCAAATCCTCGAGGATGCCGCCAAATGAGCCGCCTGACCAAACAATTCCTCGCGCTGCTGGCGCTGACCGGCTTGGCCGGTGCTGCTTGGGCCGCCGGTGGCGACCTCGGCCAGACCGTCAAGCAAGAAACCAACTGGACAGCCATCAGCATGTTCGGTGCCTTCGTGGTCGCCACGTTGTGGATCACCAAGTGGGCCGCCGCCAAGACGCGCTCGGCCGCTGACTTCTACACCGCCGGTGGCGGCATCACCGGCTTCCAGAATGGCCTGGCCATCGCTGGCGACTACATGTCGGCCGCTTCCTTCCTGGGCATCTCGGCCGCGGTCATGACCAGCGGCTACGACGGCCTGATCTACTCCATCGGCTTCCTGGTGGGCTGGCCGGTCATCACCTTCCTGATGGCCGAGCGCCTGCGCAACCTGGGCAAGTTCACCTTTGCCGACGTGGCCGGTTACCGCTTCAAGCAGGGTCCGATCCGCGCCTTCGCGGCCTCGGGCACGCTGGTGGTGGTGGCCTTCTACCTGATCGCCCAGATGGTGGGTGCCGGCTCGCTGATCAAGCTGCTGTTTGGCCTCGACTACAACGTCGCCGTGGTCATCGTCGGCGTGCTGATGATGGTCTACGTGCTGTTCGGCGGCATGACTGCCACCACCTGGGTGCAGATCATCAAGGCCGTCATGCTGCTGGCCGGCGTGACCTTCATGGCCATCATGGTGCTGTCGCAATTCGGCTTCTCGCCGGAAGCGCTGTTCGCCCAGGGCGTGGCTGTCAAGACCGCCATTGCACTGAGCGGCAAGACCGCCGCCATCGCTGCCGCCACGGCCGCGAGTGCAGCCGCCTCGTCACCTGAAGCCGCCGCCAGCGCCGCTGCCGCGCTGACCAAGGCCCAAGCCATCAACCCGGACAAGGTGGGCTTGTCGCTGATGGGCCCTGGCGGTTTCATCAAGGACCCGATCTCGGCCATCAGCTTCGGCATGGCGCTGATGTTCGGCACCGCCGGTCTGCCCCACATCCTGATGCGCTTCTTCACGGTGCCCAGCGCCAAGGAAGCCCGCAAGAGCGTGTTCTGGGCGACCACATGGATCGGCTACTTCTACGTGCTGATCTTCATCATCGGTTTTGGCGCCATCACCCTTGTGTTGACCAACCCCGAGATGGCCGATGTGGCCAAGGGCACGATCAAGGCCGGCGGCGCCAACATGGCCGCCGTGCTGGTGGCCAAGTCGGTGGGCGGCAACGTCTTCTTCGGCTTCATCTCGGCGGTGGCTTTCGCCACCATCCTGGCGGTGGTGGCTGGCCTGACGCTGTCGGGCGCCTCGGCCGTCTCTCACGATCTGTACGCCACGATCATCAAGGACGGCAAGGCCGACAGTGCTTCGGAGCTGAAGGTGTCGCGCATCACCACCGTGGGTCTGGCCATTCTGGCGATGGGCCTGGGCATCCTGTTCGAGAAGCAGAACATCGCCTTCATGGTGGCCCTGGCCTTCGCGATCGCGGCTTCGGCCAACTTCCCGGTGCTGTTCATGAGCGTGCTGTGGAAAGACTGCACCACCAAGGGCGCCGTGATTGGCGGCTTCCTGGGCCTGATCTCGTCGGTGGTCCTCACCGTCGTGTCGCCGGCCGTGTGGGAAGCCACCCTGGGCAACCCCAAGGGCTCGGCCTGGTTCCCCTACAGCTCGCCTGCCCTGTTCAGCATGACCATCGGCTTCGTCGGTGTGTGGCTGTTCTCCGTCTTGGACAAGAGCCCGCAAGCCGCCAAGGAGCGCGAGGCCTTTGCGGCCCAGCAAGTGCGCTCGGAAACCGGCCTGGGTGCCTCGGGCGCATCGGGTCACTGATCACCCTCCAGGCGCCGCAAGGCGCCTGTGCCTCAAAGCCCGCCACCTGGCGGGCTTTTTCGTTTCAGCCCAGCCAACAGTGGGGCGCATTGCTTAGCTCGTGTCCCACCGACCTGATCTTGATGCAGCCGTGGCTGTTTCAGCGGGGAAGACAAAGACGCTGGTTGGCAGAGGGCGTCGGGGGACCGCCTGACGGAGGTAAAGGCGGAATGCTTCGCGCCCGGCGAGGGCTCGAAGCAGGGGGACACGCAGTCATGCGGTTGCCCGACGCCCTCTGCCCGCCACAGAGGTGAAGACATGGATTCCCGCCTGCGCGGGAATGACGGTCGGTGGCGGGGATGACGGCTTTGCGCGGTAAGCCGCTGTTCAATCCACGGGTTCCGGCTGCCAGCCCTTGGGCACCGCGCTGATCAACCGGCGCGTGTAGTCCTGCTGCGGCGCCAACATGATCTGCTCAGCGCTGGCCTGTTCCACCACCTCGCCGTTCTTCATCACCATCACCTCGTCGGCGATGAAGCGCACCACCGCCAGGTCGTGGCTGATGAAGATGTAGGCCAGGCCCAGTTCATCTTGCAGATCCTTCAGCAGATTCAGCACCTGTGCTTGCACCGACACGTCGAGTGCACTCACCGCCTCGTCCAGCACCAGCACCTCGGGGCTGAGCGTGAGGCAGCGGGCGATGGCCACGCGCTGGCGCTGGCCACCCGAAAACTCGTGCGGGTACTTGGCCATGGCCGAGTCGTCCAGGCCCACCCGCGCCAGCAGCGCCCCGGCGCGGGCCTCGCGCTCGGCATCGTCGGCGCCGATGGCGTGGATGCGCATGGGCTCCACCAGGGTCTGGCCCACGGTGAAGCGCGGGTTCAGCGACGCATAGGGGTTCTGGAACACGATCTGGATGCGCCGGCGCATGGTCTGCCGCAGGTCGTCGCTGAGCGTGAGCAGGTTCTGGTCATCGAACATGACCTCGCCCGCAGTGGGCTCCAGCAAGCGCAGCAGGGTCAGGCCCATGGTGGTTTTGCCCGAGCCCGACTCACCCACCACGCCCAGCGTGTGACCGCGGCGCAGTTGGAAGTTCACGTTCTTCACGGCCTGGAATTCGCGCTGGCCGAACAGACCCTGGCGCAGCCAGAAGCTCTTGGCCAGGGCCTTCACTTCCAGCACCACCGGCGCGGCGGGGTCTTTGGGCGTGGCCGCCGCGATGTGCACGCGGCCATCGATGTGGTCGTCGATCACCATCAGCCGCGCCGCGTTGTGGTCCAGCCCCGGCCGGCAGGCCAGCAGCGCGCGGGTGTAGGCATCTTGCGGGGCGCAGAAGATCTGCGCCACAGCCCCGCGCTCGCGCACCGTGCCATGGCGCATCACCACCACCTCATCGGCAATCTCGCCCACCAGGGCCAGGTCGTGGCTGATGAACAGCAGCGAGAGGCCCATGCGCTGCTTCAGGCCAGCCAGCAAATCCATGATCTGGCGCTGGATGGTCACGTCCAACGCGGTGGTGGGCTCGTCGGCGATCAGCAGCTTGGGCTCGCAGGCCAGGGCCATGGCGATCATCACGCGCTGCTGCTGGCCACCCGAAAGCTCGTGCGGATAGGACTTGAGCCTGCGCTTGGGCTCGGGCAGGCCCACCTCGTGCAGCAGTTGCTCGGCCCAGGCCCGCGCGGCACGGCCGCGCATGCCCATGTGCACGTGCAGCGATTCCACGATCTGCGCGCCGATGCTCATCACCGGGTTCAACGAGGACATCGGGTCCTGGAACACGCAGCCAATCTCGCTGCCGCGCAGCGCCCGCAACTCGGCCGGCGTGGCCTGGAGCAGATCGCGGCCGCGCCACAGCACCTGGCCGCTGCGTTCGGCGTTGTCGGGCAACAGGTTGACGATGGACATGGCGGTGACGCTCTTGCCCGAGCCCGATTCACCCACCAGCGCCACGGTGGTGTTGGCGGGCACGTCAAAGCTCACGCCCACACCGCCCCGGCCCGCGGCCTCGGTGCGCTGCACCACGCCCTTGGATGTGCCCGTGCGAAAGCTCACCCGCAGGTCGCGCACACTCAACAAAGACTCGGTCATTCGAGACCCCTCAGCTTGGGGTCCAGCGCGTCGCGCCAGGCGTCGGCCAGCAGGGAGAAGGCGGTGACGAACACCGCCATGAAGGCCGTGGCCGCCACCAGTTGCCACCAGTAGCCCAGGATCAGCTCGCTCTGGGCCTCGGCCAGCATGGTGCCCCAGCTCACTTGGTCCACCGGCACGCCCAGGCCCAGGTAGCTGAGGATGACCTCGCTCTTGATGAAGCCCACCACCAGCAGGCTCATGCGCACCAGGATGACGTGGCTGACGTTGGGCAGGATGTGGCGGAACATGCGCGCCGCATGGCTGGCGCCGATGGCCTCGGCGGCGCGCACGTATTCGCGGCTGCGGTGCTTCATGAACTCGGCCCGCACCTGTCGGTACAGATCGGTCCAGCCCACCAGGCCCAGGATCACCACCACCGTGGCGATGCCGCGGCCGAACACCGCAGCGAAGGCGAAGATGAGCAGGATGGACGGGATGGCGGTGAAGACGTTGTAGAGCCACTCCAGCGCGTCGCCAATGCGGCCACCAAAGTAGCCCGACAAAGCCCCCAGCACGGTGCCCAGCAGCGTGGCCACCACGGCCGCCAGCACGCCCACGAACACCGACACTTCGGTGCCCTTGACGGCCTTGGCCAGCACGTCGCGGCCCAGGCGGTCGCCGCCCAGCGGCAGCGTTTCAGCGCGCACCTCGGCCGTGGTCTGGTAGGCCTTGGCGCGCTCGGCCCACTCGGCGTAGCGCGGGGCCAGCGGGTCGATGTCGCTCAGGTCCACGGGCGGGCCTTTGGGCGCATCGACCGGGCCGGTGTCCTCGGCCGGGCGCGGGCCCAGCCACACCGGCGGGGCGTTGGGCACGCCCACCTCGCGCTGCCAGCCCCCGGCCACCAGGCCCGTGGCGGCCAGCGCGATCAGCAGCAGGAAGGCCGCCACCAGGCCCAGGCACACCAGGCCCACGCCGTTGGTCTGAAAGCGCAGCCAGGCGGCTCGCCAAACGCTGTCTGATTGGAGGGCGACGCTCATTTCAGAACCACTCTGGGGTCCACCAGCTTGTAGAGCAGGTCCACCGCGAGGTTGATCAGCATGGTCAGCACGGCCAGGTAAACGGCCGTGGCCTGGATGACGGGGTAGTCGGCCCGGTTCACCGCCAGCAGCACCTCGCGGCCCAGGCCCGGGATGCTGAAGAACACCTCGATCAGGAAGGAGCCGACGAACACGCCGGGCAGCGCCAGGCCGACGTTGGTGAGGATGGGGATGAGGGCATTGCGCAGCACATGCCACATCACCCGCCCCTCGCCCAGGCCCTTGGCGCGGGCGGTACGCACATAGTCCTGCCCCAGCTCGTCGAGGAAGAAGCTGCGGTACAGCCGGGTTTGTGGCGCCACGCCCACCATCACCGCCAGCAGCGCCGGCAGCGGCACGTAGGTGGTGAGGTTGGTGAGGGTGGAATCGCTCCAGCCCTGCACCGGGAACCAACCGAGCTGAAAGCCGAAGACGTACTGGCCGACGATGATGTAGACCAGGAAGGAGATGGACAGCGCCACCGTGGTGGCCACCATCAGTGCCCGGTCGGTGAGCGAGCCCCGCACCCGCGCCACACCCAGCGCGATGGGCACGGCCAGCAGCGCATCCAGCAGCAGGATGGGCAGCATCACCGTCAGCGTGGCCGGCAAGCGCGTGGCAAACAGGTTGCTCACCGCCTCGCTGGTGGCCCAGCTGCGACCCCAATTGAAGGTGGCGATCTGCTTGACGAAGATCCACAGCTGCACCCACCAGGGCTCATTCAGGCCCAGTTGCTCGCGGATGGCCTCGATCTGCTCGGGCGTGGCATTGAGCCCGCCCAGGATGGTGGCCGGGTCGTCGCCGAAGAACTTGAAGAGCACGAACACCAGCAACACCACACCCGCCAGGGTCGGCAGCATCTGCCAGAGTCGCCGTATCAGGTAAGCCGCCATGCGCTCCTCACAAAAACAAAACGCCTGCCCGCATGGAATTCCGTCATTCCCGCGCGTTTCCCGTCATTCCCGCGCAATGGCCCCGTCATTCCCGCGCAGGCGGGAATCCACCGCCCGCCAAGACATTGATTCCCGCCTTCGCGGGAATGACGGCAGAGTCGAGGGAATGACGAGGCAGTGTAGTAGCGCGGCGGGCGCCGACCCCACCGGGTTGCCCCCGCCCTGTGCTCGCGATGCAGCCCTGCACAATGCGCTGGCCCACAGCCCCATGCCCCGATGTTGACCCGCACACTCGCCGCCCTCTTGGCGGCCCTGCTCACTGGCCTGCCCTTGCCAGCCCTGGCCGAGGCCACTTCGCCCAAGGTGCTGCGCTACGCCTTTCCCATCGCCGAGACCGGCTTCGACCCGGCCCAGGTGTCCGACCTGTATTCGCGCACCGTGCTGGCCAACATCTTCGAGGCCCCGCTGACCTACAGCTATCTGGCCCGCCCGGCACGCCTGGTGCCGCAGACCGCCGAGTCCCTTCCCGAGGCCTCGGACGATTTCCGCACCTGGACCGTGCGGCTGCACCCCGGCATCCACTTCGCGGACGACCCGGCCTTTGGCGGCAAGCCGCGTGAGCTGGTGGCCGAAGACTATGTCTACAGCGTCAAGCGGCTCTACGACCCGGCCCTCAAGAGCCCCGTGCTGTCGCAGCTGGAGAACGCCGGCCTGCTGGGCCTGTCGGAGCTGCGCCGCCAGGCCCTGAAGGACAAGACCCCCTTTCCCTACGACACCCCGGTCGAGGGTGTGCGGGCGCTGGACCGCTACACCTTGCAGTTCCGCCTGGCGGCCCCCGGGCCACGCTTTGCCTACGTGCTGGCCGACAGCGGCTTGCTGGGTGCGGTGGCACGCGAGGTGATCGAGGCCTATGGCGACAAGATCATGGAGCATCCAGTGGGCACCGGGCCGTTCCGGCTGACGGCCTGGAAGCGCTCGTCGCGTATCACGCTGGAGCGCAACCCCGGCTTTCGCGAGCAGCGCTACGCCGAGCAGGCCACGCCGGGCGACGCCCCGCGCGAGACGCTCGCCCGCCAGATGGCCGGCCGGCGGCTGCCCATGATCGACCGGGTGGAGATCTCCATCGTCGAGGAGGCCCAGCCACGCCTGCTGGCCTTCCTCGGCGGCGAGCACGACTACCTGGACCGGCTGCCGCCCGAGTTCGCGCCCACGGTCATGCCCGGCGGCAAGCTGCGGGGCGACCTGGCCCGGCGCGGGGTGCAGCTGTCGAGCATCCCCGGCCCCGACATTGCCTACCACTACTTCGCGATGGAACACCCGGTGGTGGGCGGCTACAGCGCCGACAAGGTGGCCCTGCGCCGTGCCATCAGCCTGGCCTACGACGTGCAGGCCGAGATCACCCTGGTGCGCAAGGGGCAGATGACGCCGGCCCAGTCGCTGCTGCCACCGGCCGTGGGCGGCTATGACGCCAGCTTTCGCAGCGAGATGAGCGAGCACAGCCTGCCGCGCGCCAAGGCCCTGCTCGACCTGTACGGCTATGTGGACCGGGACGGTGACGGTTTTCGCGACCTGCCCGACGGCTCGCCATTGACACTCGAGTACGCCTCCCAGCCCGACCAGGTCTCGCGCGCCGGGCAGGATCTGTGGCGCCGCACCTTCCAGAGCCTGGGCCTGCGCCACAAGTTCGTGATTGCCAAGTGGCCCGAGCAGATCAAGGCCTCGCGCGCCGGCAAGTTGATGATGTGGGGCGTCGCCTGGAGCGCCGTCACCCCCGACGCCAGCTACATGCTCGACCTGCTCTATGGCCCCAGCAAGGGCCAGGGCAACCACCCGCGCTTCGACCTGCCCGCGTACAACGCGCTGTTCCGGCGCCAGGCGGTGTTGCCCGATGGCCCGGAACGCCAGGCACTGATGGCCCAGATGAAGCGCCTTGCCGTGGCCTACATGCCCGAGAAGGTCACCGGCCACCGCATGTGGACCGACCTGCTGCACCCCTGGGTGCTGGGCTACCAGCGCCACCCCTTCATGCGCGAGAACTGGCGCTACATGGACATCGATCTCGCCCGGCAAACCCGCCGCACCACCCGATGAAGCCCTCCCTGCGCCCCACCCTGCTGGCCAGCCTGCGCCGCCTGGCCGCCCTGGCGCTGGGCCTGGCCGCCCTGTGCACCAGTGCCGCGGCCGCGCCCGAGAAGGTGCTGCGGGTGGCCTTTCGCACCGCCGAGACCAGCTTCGACCCCAGCCAGATCAACGACCTGTACTCGCGCACCGTCACGCCGCATATCTTCGAGGCGCTCTACGAATACGACCCTCTGGCCAAGCCCGCCAGAATCGTGCCGCTCACCGCCACCGCCCTGCCCGAACACTCCGGCGACTGGCGCGTCTGGACCCTGCAGGTGCGCCCCGGCATCTTCTTTGCCGACGACCCGGCCTTTGGCGGCAAGCCACGCGAGCTGGTGGCACAGGACTACGTGTACGCCATCTCGCGCACCGCCGACCCCAGGCTCAAGAGCCCGCAATGGAGCTATGTGGAGAGCTTCGGCTTCGTCGGCCTGGCCGAGGCGCGCCAGCGCGCCATCGCCGGCAAGCAGCCGTTCGACTACGACGCCCCCATCGAAGGCCTGCGCGCGCTGGGCCGCACCACGCTGCAGATCACGCTGCGCGAGCCGCGCCCGCGTTTCATCGAATTCCTGGCCGCCAGCGACCTGTTCGGTGGCTTTGCCCGCGAGGTGGCCGAATACTACGGCGCCAGCGTGGGCGAACACCCGGTGGGCACCGGCCCGTTCAAGCTCCAATCGTGGAAGCGAGCCTCGAAGATCGTGCTGGTGCGCAACCCGCAGTACCGCGAACGGCTCTATGACGGGGAGCCGGCTGCGGGCGATGCCGAAGGCCAGGCGCTGCTGGCGCGCTTCAAGGGCCGGCGCCTGCCCATGGTGGACAAGGTGGAGGTGGCCGTCATCGAGCAGGCCCAGCCGCGCTGGCTGGCCTTCCTGAACGGCGAGCTCGACGTGCTGGAGTGGGTGCCGCCCGAGTTCATCAACCTGGCCGCGCCGGGCGGCAAGCTTGCGCCCTTCCTGGCCAAGCGCGGTGTCACCCTTTCGCGCGGCCCGCGCGCCGACGTGTACACCACCTTCTTCAACATGGACGACCCGCTGGTGGGCGGCTACACGCCCGACAAGGTGGCCCTGCGCCGCGCCATTGGCCTGGCGCTGGACGTGGAACGCGAGATCCGCCTGGTGCACCGTGGCCAGGCCAGGCTGGCCCATGCCACCGTCGCGCCGGGCACCCGCGCCCACGACCCCGCCTTCCGCAGCGCCATGGGCGAGTACAACCCCAACCGCGCCCGCGCCCTGCTCGACCTGTACGGCTACCAGGACGTGGACGGCGACGGCTGGCGCGAGCGGCCCGACGGCAGCCCGCTGGTGCTGCCCTGGTCCATCGCCGACGACCAGCGCGACCGCCAGATCGCCGAGCAGGTTCAGCGCGACATGCAAACGCTGGGGCTCAAGGTGCAGTTCAAGGTGGGCAAGTGGCCCGAGCTGTTGCGCGCCGCCCGGGCGGGGCAGTTCAGCGTCTGGCACGTCGGCCTGCAATCGGCCTCGCCCGACAGCATCGGCCAGTTCCAGCGTTTCGACAGCACCCAGATCGGCGGCCAGAACATGGCGCGCTTCAAACGGCCCGAGTTCGACGCGCTGTACCAGCAGATCAGCCGCCTTCCCGACGGCGCCGAGCGTGATGCGCTGTTCCTGCAGGCCAACCGCATCGCTGCCGTGTGGATGCCCTACAAGCCGCGCTTCAGCACCATCATCACCGACCTGATGCAGCCCCACGTGAAGGGCTACCGCCGCCACGAGTTCTGGCAGGAGTGGTGGCACCGGGTGGATGTGGAGACAACACCATGACGCAAGCCACAGCAGTGCCCGAAGCCCGCATGGCCACCTTCCAGCGCTGGCTGCTGGAACACTGGGGCCTGCGCTTTGCCACCTATGACGCGCTGTGGCAGTGGTCGGTGACCGACCTTGACGCCTTCTGGCGCGCGGTGTGGGAGTTCTTCGACATTGAATCGCCCACGCTGTACAGCGCTGCCTTGGCCGAGCGCGGCATGCCCGGTGCGCAGTGGTTCCCCGGTGCGCAACTGAACTACGCCCGCCAGGTGCTGCGTCACGCCGATGCGGCGCATGCCGCCGGCCACCCGGCCATCGCCTGGGCCGACGAAGCCAGCCTGACTGCCGGCCTGGTGCACGAACTGAGCTGGCCCGAGCTGAATCGCCAGGTGGGCACGCTGGCCGCCTCGCTGCAAGCCCTGGGCGTGGGCGCGGGCGACCGCGTGGTGGCATATCTGCCCAACCGGCCTGAAACCATCGTCGCCTTCCTGGCCACGGCCAGCGTGGGGGCGATCTGGTCGGTGTGTTCGCCCGACATGGGGCCGGTGGCCGTGCTCGATCGCTTCCGCCAGATCGAACCCAAGCTGCTGTTCACCGCCGACGGCTACCGCTTTGGCGGCATGGCGCACGACCGCCGCTCTGTTGTGCGCGGCCTGGTGGCCGCCCTGCCCACGCTGCAGCACGTGGTGGAGGTGCCGGTGCTGGGCGAGCCGGTGCAGTTGCCCGCCGGCACCAAGGTGGCCTTGCACACCTGGTCCTATCTGCTGGCCGGGCCGGCCAAGGCCGTGCCGCAATGGCTGCAGTTCGACCACCCGCTCTGGGTGGTGTACTCCAGCGGCACCACCGGCCTGCCCAAGCCCATCGTGCACGGCCACGGTGGCGTGATGCTGGAAATGCTCAAGATGGGCGGCCTGCACAACAACATTGGCCCCGCAGCCATCAGCGGCGACCGCTTCCACTGGTACAGCAGCACCGGCTGGATCATGTGGAACGCCCAGGTGGGCGGCCTGCTGGCCGGCGCCACCGTGTGCTTGTTCGATGGCTCGCCCAGCGGCGATGCCAAGGCGCCCGACTGGACCACGCTGTGGCGCTTTGCCGCCCTGGCAGGCTGCACTTTCGTCGGCGCCGGTGCGGCCTTTTACGCCAGCTGCCTCAAGGCCGAGGTGCGCCCGCAGCAGGTGGCCGATCTGCACGCGCTGCGAGCCGTTGGCGCCACCGGCTCGCCGCTGGCGCTCGAATGCTACGGGTGGATCTGGCGCGAGCTGCCCAAGGTGGCTGGCCAGGACATCTACATCACCTGCATCTCGGGTGGCACCGACTTTGCCGGCGCCTTCATTGGCGGCTCCCCCTTGCTACCCACCGTGGCCGGCGAAATGCAATGCCGCTGCCTGGGTGCGGCCGTGGAGGCCTGGAGTGAACCGGATGCCAACGGCCAGGGCCTACCGCTGACCGACGAGGTGGGCGAACTGGTGTGCACCGCGCCCATGCCCTCGATGCCGCTGTATTTCTGGGGCGACCCCAGTGGCCGGCGCTTGCACGAGAGCTATTTCGACATGTACCCCGGCGTCTGGCGCCATGGCGACTGGCTGCGCCTGGTGCCCCACCCCGAGAGCGGTGCCACCGGCGCCATCATCTACGGCCGCTCCGACGCCACCATCAACCGCCACGGCATCCGCATGGGCACGGCCGAGCTCTACCGCGCGGTGGAAGCCGAGACCGAGGTGCTAGACAGCCTGGTGGTCGATCTGGAGTACCTGGGCCGCGAGAGCTACATGCCCTTGTTTGTGGTGCTGCGCGACGGCCAGGTGCTGAGCGAGGCCCTGGTGCAGCGGCTGCGGGCCTCGATACGCACCGCCCTTTCGCCCCGCCACGTGCCCAGCGAGATCCTGCAGGTCCCGGCCATCCCGCGCACGCTCTCGGGCAAGAAGATGGAGTTGCCGGTGAAGAAGCTGTTGCTGGGCGAATCGCCCGAAAAAGTGCTCAATCGCGACGCCATGGCCAATGCAAGCGCGGTGGACTGGTTTCTTGACTTTGCTCAAAAACGGGCCAGCCAGCCCCCAACCTAAGCAACGGCCCTAGCCCCAAAGCCCGGCCTCGGGTCTAGACTGGCCGCTCGCCTGCGCATCGAAGCTTTCCTGGCTTCGCACACCCCGCCCGCGCGGGCTTAGGAGGCAAGCCTTGCAACTCGCAAACACCGCCGGCGCAACCTACTTTCACCAGGTTGTCGACTGTCAATGGGCCTGCCCGGCCCACACCCCCGTCCCCGAATACATACGCCTGATCGGCCAGGGTCGTTACAGCGACGCCTACATGGTCAATTGGGTGTCCAACGTCTTTCCCGGCGTGCTGGGCCGCACCTGTGACCGGCCCTGCGAGCCCGCCTGCCGGCGAGGCCGGGTGGAGGAGAACAACGGCGCCAAGCCCGAGCCGGTGGCCATCTGCCGGCTCAAGCGCGTGGCGGCCGACAACAAGACCACGCTGAACATGCCCACCGCCGCCGCCGCCAACGGCAAGCGGGTGGCCTGCGTGGGGGCCGGCCCGGCCTCGCTCACCGTGGCGCGCGACCTGGCCTTGCAGGGCTACAGCGTCACCGTGTTCGACGGCGAAGCCAAGGCCGGCGGCTTCATCCGCTCGCAGATCCCGCGCTTCCGGCTGCCCGAGTCGGTGATCGACGAAGAAACCGGCTATGTCTTCAGGCTGGGCGTGGAGTTCAAGAACGGCCAGCGCATCGAGTCGATGAAGGCACTGATGGGCCAGGGCTACGACGCCATCTTCGTGGGTTGCGGCGCACCCCGCGGCCGCGACCTGGAGTTGCCCGGCCGGCACGAGGCCTCCGCCAACATCCACCTGGGCATTGATTGGCTGGCCTCGGTCTCGTTTGGCCACGTCACCAGCGTGGGCAAGCGGGTGATCGTGCTGGGTGGTGGCAACACCGCCATGGACTGCTGCCGCTCGGCCAAGCGCCTGGGCGGCGAGGACGTGAAGGTCATCGTGCGCAGCGGCTTCGAGGAGATGAAGGCCTCGCCCTGGGAGAAGGAAGACGCCCAGCACGAAGGCATCCCCATCTTCAACTTCCATGTGCCCAAGGCCTATCTGCACCAGGGCGGGCAACTCACCGGCATGAGCTTCGAGATCGTCAAGGCGGTGTACGACGACAAGGGCAAGCGCAGCCTGGTGCCCACCGGCGCGCCCGATGTGATCGTGCCCTGCGACACCGTGCTGGTGGCGGTGGGCCAGGAGAACGCCTTCCCGTGGATAGAGCGCGATTGCGGCATCCAGTTCGACAAATGGGGTCTGCCGGTGCTCAACGAGCAGAGCTTCCAGTCCACCGTGAAGAACGTGTTTTTCGGTGGCGACGCGGCCTTTGGCCCCAAGAACATCATCACTGCCGTGGCCCACGGCCATGAAGCGGCCGTGTCCATCGACCGCCTGCTGCATGGCGAGAACGTGAATGTGCGCCCGGCCGCACAGGCCAACCTGGCCTCGCAGAAGATGGGCATCCACGAGTGGAGCTACCGCAACGACCCCACCGGCGACGCCCGCTACAAGGTGCCCTGGGCCGCCGCCGAGGTGGCACTGGCCAGCATCAAGATCGAGGTGGAGCTGGGCTTTGACGCTGCCACCGCCTTCAAGGAAAGCAGCCGCTGCCTGAACTGCGACGTGCAGACGGTGTTCAACCGCGACACCTGCATCGAATGCGATGCCTGCGTCGACATCTGTCCCATGGACAGCATCAGTTTCACAGCCAACGGCGAGGAGAGCGAGTTGCGCACCCGCCTGAAGGCGCCAGCGCGCAACCTGAGCCAGGCGCTGTATGTGTCGAGCGAGCTCAAGACCCAGCGCATCATGGTCAAGGACGAAGACGTCTGCCTGCATTGCGGCCTGTGCGCCGAGCGCTGCCCCACGGGCGCGTGGGACATGCAGAAATTCCTGTTGAACACCACCCAGGCTGGGCCGCGCTGCCGCGACAGCGCCATGCGCAAGAGCAGCGCCCAAACACACACGGAGGCCGCATGAAGCGCATCGAAGCCGTCAACGATTTCGTCATCAAGTTCGCCAACGTCAATGGCTCGGGTTCGGCTTCTGCCAACGAGCTGTTTGCCAAGGCGGTGATGCGCATGGGTGTGCCCGTGAGCCCGCGCAACATCTTCCCCAGCAACATCCAGGGCATGCCCACCTGGTACGAGGCCCGCGTGTGCGAGAAGGGCTACCACGGCCGCCGCGGCGGCGTGGACATGATGGTGGCCATGAACCCGCAGACCTGGGACGGCGACATCGCCGAGATCGAGCCCGGTGGCTATCTGTTCTACGACAGCACGCGGCCCATGCCGGCCAACAAATTCCGCGCCGACGTGCAAACCATAGGCGTGCCGCTCACCGCCATCACCAACGAGGCCTACACCGAGCCCCGCCAGCGCCAGCTGTTCAAGAACATCATCTACGTGGGTGCGCTCAGCGTGCTGCTGGATGTGGACGCCGAGGTGTTCGAGAAGCTGTTCGCCGAGCAGTACAAGGGCAAGGAGCGGCTGCTGGAGTCGAACGTCAAGGCCCTGCACCTGGGCCGCGACTACGTGAAGGCGCACATGGAAGCACCGCTGGGCATACGCGTGCAGCGCGCCGACAACGTGGGCGACCAGATCTTCACCGATGGCAATTCCGCCGCCGCGCTGGGCCTGGTGTATGGCGGCGCCACAGTGGCGGCCTGGTACCCCATCACGCCGTCCACCTCCATCCCCGAGGCCTTCCAGAAATACTGCGAGAAGTTCCGTGTGGACGAGGCCACAGGCCAGAACAAGTTCGCCATCGTGCAGGCCGAGGACGAACTGGCCTCCATCGGCATGGTGGTGGGCGCGGGCTGGAACGGCGCCCGCGCCTTCACCGCCACCTCAGGCCCTGGCATCTCGCTGATGACCGAGTTCATCGGCCTGGCCTACTTTGCCGAAATCCCAGTCACCATCGTCAACGTGCAGCGCGGCGGGCCTTCCACCGGCATGCCCACACGCACACAACAGTCTGACCTCATCAGTTGCGCCTACGCCTCGCACGGCGACACCAAGCACGTGCTGCTGTTCCCGCAGGACCCGCACGAGTGCTTCACCCACTCCGCTGCGGCACTCGATTTGGCCGATCGGTTGCAGACGCCCATCTTCGTGATGACCGACCTGGACATTGGCATGAACCAGCGACTGTGCAAGCCCTTTGAGTGGGACGACTCCCAGGCCTACGACCGCGGCAAGGTGATGAGCGCTGCCGAGTTGGAAGCCGGCAAGGATTTCGGCCGCTACAAGGACGTGGACGGCGACGGCATCCCCTGGCGCACGCTGCCGGGCACCCACCCCAGCAAGGGCGCCTTCTTCACCCGTGGCACCACGCGCAACCCATATGCGATGTACTCGGAGCGTGGGCCCGACTACATCTACAACATGGAGCGGCTGCTCAAGAAATTTGCCACCGCCGCCACGCTGGTGCCCCAGCCCATCCTGCGCAAGGCCGCCCAGGCCACCAAGGTGGGCGTCATCTACTTCGGCTCCACCACGCCGGCCATGCGCGAGGCGCTGGACGTGCTGGAGGCCGAGGGCATCCACCTCGACGCGTTGCGGCTGCAAGCCTTTCCGTTCCCGCAATCGGTGCCCGATTTCATCGCTGCGCACGACAAGGTGTTCGTGGTGGAACAGAACCGCGACGCCCAGATGCACTCGATGATCGTCAACGAGCTCGACATCGACCCGGCGCGCCTGCAGCGCGTGCTGCACTACGACGGCACGCCCATCACCGCCCGCTTCATCGCCGGCGAGATCCGCAAGCGCGTCGTTCACCAGGTCAAGGAGGCCGCATGACCTACATCGCCAAACCCAAGCTGCACCACCCCAGCCTGCACGTCAACAAGGTCGGCTACACGCGGCGCGACTACGAAGGCCGGGTCTCCACGCTGTGCGCTGGCTGCGGCCACGACAGCATCTCGGCGGCCATCATCCAGGCCTGCTGGGAGCTCGACATCGAGCCCCACCGCGTGGCCAAGCTCAGCGGCATTGGTTGCAGCTCCAAGACGCCCGACTACTTCCTGGGCGCCTCGCACGGCTTCAACACCGTGCACGGCCGCATGCCCTCGGCCCTCACCGGCGCCTACCTGGCGAACCGCGACCTGCTCTACCTGGGCGTCTCGGGCGACGGTGACTCGGCCTCCATCGGCCTGGGCCAGTTCGCCAACGCCATGCGGCGTGGCGTGCGCATGGCCTACATCGTCGAGAACAACGGCGTCTACGGCCTCACCAAGGGCCAGTTCTCGGCCACCGCCGACCGCGGCTCCAAGAGCAAGAAGGGCGTGGTCAATTCCGACAGCCCGGTGGACCTGGTGGGCATCGCGCTGCAACTGGGTGCCACCTACGTGGCCCGCAGCTTCTCGGGCGACAAGGAACAACTGGTGCCGCTGATCAAGGGCGCCATGGCGCATGGCGGTGCGGCCTTCATCGACGTGATCAGCCCCTGCGTCACGTTCAACAACCACGGCGGCAGCACCAAGAGTTACGACTATGTGCGCCAGCACAACGAGGCGGTGAGCCGCATCGACTTCATCACGCCGGGCCAGGAGATCACCACCCAGTACGCGCCTGGCAGCGTGGTGGACGTGCCCCAGCACGATGGTTCGGTGCTGCGTTTGCGCAAGCTGCACGCCGACTACGACCCGTCCGACCGCTACGCCGCGATGAGCTACATGCAGCAGCAGGCGGCGCGTGGCGAGGTGGTGACAGGTCTGCTCTACATGGACCCACTGGCCACCGAACTGCACATGGCACTCAACACCTGCGAACCCCCGCTGAACACCATGAAGGCCGCCCAGCTGTGCCCTGGCAGCACGGCCTTGCAGAAGATCAACGCCTCGCTGCGCTGAGCGCCAACCCCTTCGTCACCCTTGCGCCCTGGAGACCAGTCACCATGCCCGAACGCACGCTATTCCAATCGATGTCGCAGCGCCACGTGATCAGCCTGGGGCCGAACGCCACGGTGCACGAGGCAGCCTGCGTGATGACCCGCGCGGGCTGCGGCAGTGTGCTGATCATCGACACCTCCAGCACGCTGCTGGGCATCCTGACCGAGCGCGATTTGATGACGCGCGTGCTGGCCAAGGGGCTGGACCCGGCCAAGACGCCGGTGTCGGCGGTGATGACCCACGGCCCGCGCTGCGTGCCGCCCGACATGCGGGTGGCCGACGCAGTGCTGATCATGATTGAGCGCGGTTTCCGCCACCTGCCGGTGGTGGCCGAAACCGGCAAGATCCTGGGTGTGTTCTCGGTACGCGACGCGCTTCCGCGCGAGGTGAATGCAGCCGTGAGCCTGGCCGAGTTCAATGAGCAGGTGAACGACGCACTCGGTTGAACACCGTGCGGATGCGGGGCCCGCAGGCCCCAAACGGTTTCAAAGGGGAATCGGGCCGGTGCGGGGGCCGGACGATTCGAACAACTCGTTGAGGCTCTCCAGACGGGTCTGAGCCTCTTGCTGGCCCATGGCGCGCGCAATCATGTCGAACACATCGGCGCGCAGGTACCAGAGATCGGCCTTGCTCTTGGCACACAGGATGCGGGCGCGCAGGCGCATCGATTCGGGCGTTTCCAAGCCGTTCAGGGCGTACTCGAACTCATCCATCAGGTGCGCCAGGCGCGGGTTGCGGGGCGTTGCCCTGCCCGCCCCTTGCGGCTTGCGCAGGCCCCAAAGGCCGGTTCTCTCTTCACCAAAAAAACCAAACATTTCCAGATCCTTCCAACAACGTTCCGCCCAGTGCTTCTTCTTTCGGTCATTGTCTCGACCGATCAAGTCAGTTCGCTGAAACGAAGTGCGTTGAATTGCGGGTTTGGAAACAGTTGGTCAGTGAAACCTTTATCTTCGATACATGCGGCCGAAAACACCCGTCAATTCGGGCTTTTCGGCAGCGGTGCATCTTCAGGCTCAGTCGATCTTTACGTACTCGTAGTCGACGGGCTGCTGGTTGATACCCATCCGGGGAGGGGCGATCCAGCTGGCGTACTGGCCGGGCGCGTGTTGGGCCTTCATCAACGAGTGGATGAAGGCCATATCGGCGTCGTTGGGCAGCCAGTCGCCCTTCCGGGCGGCAAAGGCTTCGGCGCTCAGCACCTCACCGGCCGGGCTGACGTGGTGGCCGGCGAACTCGCCAATGCGGCGGTTGAAGGCCTTGTGCGGCTGGGTGATCTTGAAGTTGATGCCTGCCTTCTCGATCGCTTTGTTCCAGCGGTCGATGCCGCCCTGGCAGTCGGCGATGTAGTCGTCCAGCAAACGGCTGTTGATGGCCCGCAGGGCTGGTACATCTTCCCAGACCAACTGGCCGTCCACGACGCGCTGCACCTTGTAGCTGGCGTCCTGCAACTGGTGGTCGTCGCCTTCGAGCTTGGCTTCGTTGAAGCGGCCCTTCAGGCCCGTGTTGAAGGCGTCGGCGCCGTTGGAGGAGATCTCCGAGCCGAACAGGTCGCGCGTCACACTCATGTGGAAGTTGGCCTTGCGCTGCAGCAGCGGCAGGTCCACCACGCCCAGGGCGCGGATGCGCTCGACGTCATACGGGTCGGTGATGCCGGCCTTGTTCATGGCGGCGCAGGTGGCCTCCACGGTGCGGCCCACGCCGGTCTCGCCCACGAAGAGGTGGTGGGCCTCTTCGGTGAGCATGAAGCGGCAGCTGCGGCTCAGCGGGTCAAAGCCGCTCTCGGCCAGCGCGGCCAACTGCATCTTGCCGTCGCGGTCGGTGAAGTAGGTGAACATGAAGAAGCTCAGCCAGTCGGGCGTCTTCTCGTTGAATGCGCCCAGGATGCGCGGGTTGTCCTGGTGGCCGCTACGTCGCTCCAGCAGGGCCTGTGCCTCTTCGCGGCCGTCCTTGCCGAAGTACTTCACCAGCAGGTAGACCATGGCCCAGAGGTGGCGGCCTTCTTCGACGTTCACCTGGAACAGGTTGCGCATGTCGTAGAGGCTGGGCGCGGTGGCACCGAGCCAGCGCTGCTGCTCCACCGAGGCCGGCTCGGTGTCGCCCTGCACCACGATCAAACGCTTGAGCAACGAGCGGTACTCGCCCGGCACCTCCTGCCACGCCGGCTCGCCCTTGTGCTTGCCGTGGGGGATGGTGCGGCCTTCCACCCTGGGTGCCAGCAGGATGCCCCAACGGTAGTCGGGCATCTTCACGTAGCCGAACTTGGCCCAGCCGGCCGGGTCCACGCCCACCGCCGTGCGCAGGTAGACGTCTGCGTTCTGGTAGCCCTCGGGGCCCATCTCCTTCCACCAGTCCACGTAGTTCGGCTGCCAGCTCTCCAACGCGCGCTGCAATTGCCGGTCGGAGGACAGATCGACGTTGTTGGGGATGCGGTCGTCGTAATTGACTTCAACGAACTTGTCGTTGTCGATCGCTTCACGGTCTTCGACCAGGGTGCTGTCGTCGGCATGGCTCATGGTGTCTCCTGATGGTGGTTGGGGCCGGATGCGCCGAAGAATAGTGCACTTTAGTGCTTTGACGCAATCAGTAGATGCAGTATCATGCCTATCGCTCACCCCCGACTTTGCGCTAGATCAGAAAACGGCAGTACACCGGGGGCTCACAAACCCGCAGGAGACAAGCCATGGCGACCTTCGTTGATGACCCCGACAACCTCGCCCCACCCCGGGCCGAGAAGCTCGAATTCACCGATGGCAGCTTTGTGCTGCGCTCGCCCCAGGCCCTAGGCCCGTACGTGCGATGCATCGGCGACTGGCTGGAGCGCTGGGCCAAGGAGACGCCCGAAGCGCTGGCCTTTGCCGAACGGGACACCCAGGGCGAATGGCGCCGTTTCACCTGGGCGCAGACCCGTGCTGCCGTGGGCGCCGTGGCCCAGGGCCTGCTGGGCCTGCACCTGCCGCCGGCCAAGCCAGTGGTGGTGCTGTCGGACAACGCCATCGACCACTTGGTGCTGATGCTGGCCTGCATGCACATCGGCCGCCCGGTGTGCACCGTCAGCAGCGCCTACTGCCGCCTGAGCCAGGACTACATGAAGATCCGCGAGATCGTGCAGATGCTGGATCCGGCCCTGGTCTACGCCTCGGACGCCAAGGTCTACGGCCCGGCCATCCGCGCCATGCAGACCAGCGGCGCGCTGCAGGGCGTGGTGGTGCTGGGCCAGGGTGCGGGCGAGGTGCCCGGCGCCTTCAGCTACGAGATGCTGGCCAGCATGGTGGAAGGCCCGGGCGTGATGAAGGCCTTTGCCGAACTGCACTCCGACGACACGGCCAAGTTCCTGCTCACCAGCGGCTCCACCGGTCACCCCAAGGTGGCCGTCAACACCCACCGCATGCTGTGCGCCAACCAGCAGATGATTTCGCAGACCTGGCGTTTCTTGAAGCGCGAGAAGCCGGTGCTGCTGGACTGGCTGCCCTGGAGCCACACCTTCGGCGGCAACCACAACCTGAACATGGTGCTGTGTCATGGCGGCACGCTCTACATCGACGATGGCCGCCCTGTGCCCGGCGCCATCGAGAAGACGGTGCGCAACCTCAAGGAGTGCAGCCCCAATATCCACTTCAACGTACCGCGCGGGCTGGACATGCTGATGGGCTTCTTCGAGTCCGATCCCGACTTCGCCAGGAAAGTGCTGAGCCCCTTGCGCGCGGTCTTCTACGCGGGAGCAGCCCTGCCCCAGGCCAGCTGGCATCGCCTGCAGGGCATTGCCGCCAAGGTGCGCGAAGAGCCGCTGTGGCTCACCACCTCCTGGGGCTCCACCGAGACGGCACCGGCCGTCACCAGCGCGCACTGGATGCTCGAAGGCGCGGGCTGCATCGGCCTGCCACTGCCGGGCACCGAGCTCAAGTTCATCCCCAACGGCGAGAAGCTGGAACTGCGTGTGCGCGGCGTGAACATCTTCCCCGGCTACCGAGGCCAGCCCAAGCTCAGTGCCGAGGCCTTCGACGAAGAGGGCTACTACAAGATTGGTGATGCCGGCTTCCTGGTGGACCCGGCCCACCCCGAGAAGGGCGTGATGTTCAACGGCCGCGTGGCCGAGGACTTCAAGCTCACCACCGGCACCTGGGTGTCTGTGGGCACGCTGCGCGTGAAGCTGGTGTCGGCCCTGGCGCCGCTGGTGACCGATGCCGTCATCACCGGCCACGACCGCGACGAGATCGGCGCGCTGGTCTTCCTGAGCCCGGCCGGCCAGGCCATGGAGAGGGCCGCGCTGCACGACAAGGTGCAGCAGGCCCTGTTGGAACTCAAGCGCGGTGGTGGTTCATCCCAATGCCCGGGCCGCGTGCTGCTGATGACCGAGCCGCCCAATGCCGACGCGGGCGAAATCACCGACAAGGGCTACATCAACCAGCGTGCAGTGCTGAGCCGCCGCGCCGTCGACGTGGCCACCCTGTACGCCGAGACGGTGGACCACCACGTCGTGACCATGCCGCACTGAACCCATGGAGACGACGATGAGCCCCTCGCAAGGTCACTTCAACGCTTTCAACGACGTGTGGCTGCTGGACGGCCTGCGCACACCGCTGGTGGACTACTGCGGCGCCCTGGCCGACGTCTCGCCCACCGACCTGGGCATCAAGGTGGCTCGCGAGGTGCTGGCCCGCAGCGGCATCGCCCCCGCCCAGGTCGACTCGGTGCTGACCGGCAGCATGGCGCCGGGCGACTTCGACCAGTTCTTCCTGCCGCGCCACATCGGCCTGTATGCCGGCGTGCCGCAGCACGTGCCGGCGCTGATGGTGCAGCGCATCTGCGGCACAGGCTTCGAGCTGTTCCGCCAGGCTGGCGAGCAGCTCAGCCATGGTACGGCCAGCCTGGCCCTGGTGGTGGGAACGGAATCGATGTCCCGCAACCCCATCATGGCCTTCGACCATCGCCAAGGCTTCAAGCTCGGTGCACCGCTGGGTTTCAAGGACCATCTGTGGGAGATGCTGTACGACCCGGCCGCTGGCATCACCATGATCCAGACCGCCGAGAACCTGGCCACGCAGTACGGCATCACACGCGAAGAGGTGGACGCCTTCGCCTCGCAGTCCTTCGCCCGCGCCGTGGCGGCCCAGGAGAGCGGCTTTCTCGCGGGCGAGATCGTGCCCGTGGTAAGCGAGAAGTTCGAGCTGGCCGGCTACAAGTCGCGCGGCATTCGCCTGGCCGCCAAGCACGCCGTGGCCGACCGCGACACCCACCCGCGCCTCTCACCACCCGAGGTACTGGCCAAGCTGCGCGCCATCTACCCCGACGGTGTGCAGACCGGCGGCAACAGCTCGGGCCTGACCGATGGTGCCGCCGCCGCATTGCTTGCGGGTGGTGCCCTGGCGCGCGACTGGGGCCGCGCGCCGCTGGCCCGCGTGCTGGCCACCGCCGTGGTGGGCGTACCGCCAGAAACCATGGGTATAGGCCCGGCCCCGGCCATCCGTTTGCTGTTGCAGCGCGTAGGGCTGACGCTGACCGACATCGCCTTTGTGGAAGTGAACGAAGCCCAGGGCGCCCAGACGCTGGCCGTGCAGCGCGAGCTGGCGCTGGACCCGGCCAAGCTGAACGTGAACGGCGGCGCCATTGCGTTGGGGCACCCACTGGCCGCCTCGGGCGTACGCCTGGCCATCACCGCTGCGCGCCAGTTGCAGCACGCAGGCCAGCGCTACGCAGTGGCTTCGGCCTGTATCGGCGGCGGCCAAGGTATCGCGTTGCTGCTGGAGAACCCTGCCGCAATCTGACCAGGCGGTTTTCAAGCCATCCAGAATTTCTGGTTATAATTTTTGGCTCAAGGCGCTTTAGCTCAGCCGGTTAGAGCGACGGAATCATAATCCGCAGGTCCGGGGTTCGAATCCCTGAAGCGCCACCAGAACACCCGGCCCCAGGCGATCTCGTCTGGGGCCGTTTTGTTTCACAGCCCCTGGATACACACCATGAACTGCTGTGCCTTCATCCCCCGCCGCGCCGCACTCGTTGTCGGCGCTGCCCTGCTGGCAGGCGCCTCGCTGGCCCAGGCTCAAGCCATCCGCAACTTCCCCCGCTTCGCGCTGCGTGGCGAGGTCGAATTTGGCCAGCCCCCCCAGGTCACGCTGAACAGCCAGGCCGCGCGCCTGTCGCCTGGCACCCGCATACGCGGCCAAAACAACATGCTGCAGATGAGCGGCGCCCTGGCGGGCCAGAAATGGGTGGTGAACTACACGCTGGACATGAACGGCCAACTGCACGACCTGTGGCTGCTGCGTGACGAAGAGGCCGCCGTAAAGCCCTGGCCAAAGACGCTGGAAGAAGCCCGCAGCTGGACCTTCGACGGCCAAGGCTGGACCAAGCCATGAGCGGCAGCAACGTGCCCGTCATCAAGAAGGTCTTCATCCGCACCTTCGGGTGCCAGATGAACGAATACGACTCGGACAAGATGGCCGATGTGCTGCGTGCTGCCGAGGGCTACGAGCCTACCGACGACGTGGAGCAGGCCGACCTGGTGCTGTTCAACACCTGCTCGATCCGCGAGAAGGCGGCCGAGAAGGTGTTCTCGGACCTGGGCCGCGTCAAGCACCTGAAGGACAAGGGTGTGCTCATCGGCGTGGGCGGCTGCGTGGCCAGCCAGGAGGGCGCCGCCATCATCGAGCGCGCGCCCTATGTGGATTTGGTGTTCGGCCCGCAGACCCTGCATCGCTTGCCGCAGATGATCGCCCAGCAGCAGCGCCAGAAGCGCTCGCAGGTGGACATCAGCTTCCCCGAGATCGAGAAGTTCGACCATTTGCCGCCCGCCCGCAAGGACGGCGCCTCGGCCTTCGTCTCCATCATGGAAGGCTGCTCCAAGTACTGCACCTACTGCGTGGTGCCCTACACCCGCGGCGAAGAGGTCTCGCGCCCGTTCGAGGACGTGCTGACCGAGATCGCCGGCCTGGCCGACCAGGGCGTGAAGGAGGTGACGCTGCTGGGGCAGAACGTCAATGCCTACAGAGGCAAGATGGGCCGCGGTTTGGCGGGAGACGGCGAGATCGCCGACTTTGCCCTGCTGATCGAGTACGTGGCCGAGATCCCCGGCATAGCGCGCATCCGCTACACCACCAGCCACCCCAACGAGTTCAGCCAGCGCCTGGTCGACGCTTACGCCAAGGTGCCGCAACTGGTGAACCACGTGCACCTGCCGGTGCAGCATGGCAGCGACCGTATCCTCTCGGCCATGAAGCGCGGCTACACGGCCGTCGAATACAAGAGCCTCATTCGCCGCCTGCGCGCGGTGCGGCCCGAGATCAGCCTGTCCACCGATTTCATCGTCGGCTTCCCCGGCGAGACCGACGAAGACCACGCCAAGAGCATGAAGCTGATTGATGACGTGGGCTTCGACGCCTCGTTCAGCTTCATCTTCAGCGCCCGACCCGGCACACCGGCCGCCTCGCTGGCCGATGACACGCCGGCCGACGTCAAGCTGAAGCGCCTGCAGGTGCTGCAGGCCAGGTTGGAAGACAACGTGCGCGCCATCAGCGCCGCCCGCGTGGGCACGCTGCAGCGCATTCTGGTGGAAGGCCCTTCACGCAAGAACGCCGATGAGCTGATGGGCCGCACCGAGTGCAACCGCATCGTCAACTTCGCGGGCTCGGCGCGGCTGATCGGGCAACTGGTGGACGTGACCATCACCAGCGCCAACCCGCATTCACTGCGGGCCGAAGTACTGACCAGCGAGAAAGCCCTCAGCGTTGCGGTCTGACAAAGCCCTTCCACCACAGCACCAGCGTGGTCGACAACACCAGCAAGCCATAGGTCGCCATGCGGCCGTCGCGGCCGAAGGCCACCAAACCCGCCGCCAACACCAACATGCCCACCGCCGCCGTCCACACCACCAAGGTCTTGAGCGACGCTGCGCGCAACTCCTTGCGCCACAGCAGCTTGGCCAGCAGGGAGGCAAAAAGCCCCACGCCCAGGGCCGGCGCGACGAAGTTCAGAATGTGCAGCAGTGCGTCCAACGGCCCCATGCGGATGGTCCAGTTCAAGATGGTGAGGCCGTCCGGAGAAAGACCCTGGCTTGACATCCATCAAGCTGGACGTACAAGCGCACACGATCTTCCGGCCTGCGGCCTAGGCCTCAATTTTATAATTGCCCCATGAGTGTCTTTGCGCTCGGTCTGAACCACAACACCGCCCCGCTGGATTTGCGCGGGCGGTTTGCGTTCGCGCCCGATCAGTTGCCTCCAGCCCTGCGCGGCCTGCGCGACCAACTGATGCGCGCCATGCCCGAGGCCGCCATCCTTTCCACCTGCAACCGCACCGAGCTCTACGTGGCCACCGACCCGCTGCGCAGCCGCGAGATGGTGCGTCCGGCCATCGATTGGCTGGCCGCCCATGGTGGCGTGAGCGGCGACAAACTGCTGGACCACACCTACGTGCTGGAGAACCACGAAGCCGCACGCCATGCCTTCCGCGTGGCCTCGGGTCTCGATTCCATGGTGCTGGGCGAGCCGCAGATCCTGGGCCAGATGAAGCAGGCCGTGCGCGGCGCCGACGAAGCCGGCACCCTGGGCACCACGCTGCACCAGTTGTTCCAGCGCTCGTTTTCGGTGGCCAAGGAGGTTCGCACCTCCACCGAGATCGGCACCCACTCCATCAGCATGGCCGCCGCCACCGTGCGCCTGGCCAGCCAGCTGTTCGAAGACCTGCGCCAGTGCAATGTGCTGTTTGTGGGCGCGGGCGAGATGATCGAGCTGGTGGCCACGCACTTCGCCGCCAAAGAACCCAAGCTGATGGCCGTGGCCAACCGCACGCTCGAGCGTGGCGAGAAGCTGGCCAACCGCTTCGGCGCCCAGGCCATGCGCCTGGCCGATTTGCCCAGCCGGCTGCACGAGTTCGACGCCATCATCTCCTGCACCGCCAGTTCGCTGCCCATCATCGGCCTGGGTGCCGTGGAGCGCGCCCTCAAGGCCCGCCGCCGCCGCCCCATGTTCATGGTAGATCTGGCCGTGCCGCGCGACATCGAACCCGAGGTGTCGCAGCTCTCCGACGTCTACCTCTACACGGTGGACGACCTCACCGAGCTCACCCGCACCGCCGGCGAGAAACGCCTGGCCGCCGTGGAGCAGGCTGAGGCCATCATCGACGCCGGCGTGCAGAGCTTTTCGCATTGGCTGGATCAGCGCGCCAGCGTGCCGCTGATCCAAGCCCTGAACCGCCAGGCCGATGACTGGCGTGCTGGCGAGATCGCACGCGCCCGCAAGCTGCTGGCCAAGGGCAGCGATGTCGACTCGGTGCTCGAAGCGCTGAGCCGTGGCCTGACGCAGAAGATGCTGCACGGCGCGCTGGCCGAGTTGCACTCCAGCGAAGGCGAGCAGCGCCACCAGATGGCCGAGGTGGTCTCGCGCCTGTTCCTGCGCCAGACCTCGCGCAACCCGGCCGGCGAAGAGTCCGGCAACGGCGGCCTGTAGCGACGACGCTTGTTCGCTGGCGCATTGGCTGCCAGCCGACCGTTCGCCATGCGCCCCTTGCGGCGCCTGTTCTTCGCCTACAGCCCCGCCCCATGAAAGACTCGCTCCGGCAACAACTGCAACGCCTTGCCATGCGCCTGGCCGAGTTGGACGCCAACCTGGCCGACCCGCAGGTCACCGCCGACATGCAGCGCTACCGCAAGCTATCGCGCGAGCAGTCTGACGCCGCCGAGGTGGTGGGGCTGTTCACGCGCTACGAGCAGCACGAGGCCAACCTGGCCGATGCCCAGGCCCTGCTGGACGACGCTGAGATGGCCGAGATGGCGCGCGAGGAAATCGCCTGCGCCCAGGCTGGTATCGAGACGCTGGGCACGCAACTGCAAACCGCCCTGCTGCCGCGCGACCCGGACGACGAGCGCAATGCCTTCGTTGAAATCCGTGCCGGCACCGGTGGCGAGGAATCTGCCCTTTTCGCGGCCGATCTGGCCCGCATGTACTTGCGCTTCGCCGAGCGCCAGGGCTGGAAGACAGAGGTGATGAGCGAGAACGCCTCCGACCTGGGCGGCTACAAGGAGTTGGTGCTGCGCTTTGAAGGCCCGCGCGCGTACGAGCAGATGAAGTTCGAATCCGGCGGCCACCGCGTGCAGCGCGTGCCCGAAACCGAGGCCCAGGGCCGCATCCACACCAGCGCCTGCACGGTGGCGGTGATGCCCGAGCCGGATGAGGCGGCCGAGGTCACACTGAACCCGGCCGACCTGCGCATCGACACCTTCCGCGCCAGCGGTGCCGGCGGCCAGCACATCAACAAGACCGACAGCGCCATCCGCGTCACCCACATCCCCACCGGACTGGTGGCCGAGTGCCAAGACGACCGCTCGCAGCACCGCAACAAGGCCAAGGCCCTGGCCGTGCTGCAGGCCCGCCTGCAAGACCGCGAACGCAGCGAACGCCAGGCCAAGGAGGCCGCCACGCGCAAGGCCCTGGTGGGCTCGGGCGATCGCTCCGACCGCATCCGCACCTACAACTTCCCGCAGGGCCGGCTGACCGACCACCGCATCAACCTCACGCTTTACAAACTTGCCCACATCCTCGAAGGTGATTTGTCTGAGGTGATTGCGGCCTTGCGGGCGGCCCGGGCGCAGCAGCAACTGGCAGCGCTGGAGACCGGGCAATGAACCGCCTCACCGTGGCTCAAGCCCTGGCAGAGGCCGCCTCGCTCGGGCTGGACCGGCTGGACGCCCAATGGCTGCTTGGGCATGTGCTTGGGCAGGGCCGCACCTGGATGCTGACCCATGAAGATCAAAGCTTGCCTGCCGATATGGTGGGCGTGTGGCAGGGCCTGGTTCAGCGCCGCGTGGCTGGCGAGCCCTTTGCCTACCTGGTGGGCGAGCGTGATTTCCACGGCCTGAAACTGCACGTGAGCCCCGCCGTTCTGGTGCCCCGCCCCGACACGGAAACCCTGGTTGACTGGGCGCTGGAACTGCTGGCCGCCGATCTGGCGGCGCAGGCCGTGCCGAAGGTGATCGACCTGGGCACCGGCAGCGGCGCCATCGCACTGGCCGTGAAGCACCGTTGGCCCTCGGCCCACATGCTGGCGCTGGACGCCAGTTCCGAGGCGCTGGCCCAGGCCCAGGCCAATTCGCGGGCGCTGAACCTGGCGGTGGAATTCCGGCCCAGCGACTGGTGGCAAGCCGTGGCCGGCCAGCGCTTCGCCCTGGCACTGAGCAACCCGCCCTATATCGCCGAGGGCGACCCGCATCTGGCGGCGCTGAGCCACGAGCCCTTGCAGGCGCTGGCATCTGGCCCTGACGGCCTGGACGCCATCCGCCGCATCGTGGCCGATGCGGCTGCTCACCTGTTGCCTGGCGCCTGGCTGCTGCTGGAGCACGGCTGGGACCAGGCAGCCGCCGTGCGCGCCTTGCTGCAGGCCGCTAGCTTTGAGCAAGTGGCCACGCGGCGCGACCTGGGCCAGCAAGAACGCTGCACCGGCGGCCGCTGGCCCGACTGACGCTGATTCCGTATCCAGTTTGATACCCCCATGGCCTGTGCGCGTGCCCGGCTTGCACGACAATCGCGTTTTGCACCACTACCGAGAGTCAGCAGCCATGAGCGACGTGCAGCAACGCATCGATGAAATCGTCAAGGGCCACAAGGTGGTCCTGTTCATGAAGGGCACCGCCCAGTTTCCGCAATGCGGCTTTTCCGGCCGCGCCGTGCAGGTGCTCAAGGCCTGCGGCGTCAGCGACCTGACCACCGTGAACGTGCTGGAAGACGAAGGCATACGCCAGGGCATCAAGGACTATGCCAACTGGCCCACGATCCCGCAGCTCTACATCAACGGCGAGTTCGTAGGTGGCTCGGACATCATGATGGAGATGTACCAGGCCGGCGAGCTGCAACAGGCGCTGGGCGCCTGAGCCACATGCCGCAGACAGCCGCTGCGGTGCGCCCCGTCATCATCGTCGGCATCACCGGCGCATCGGGGGCCTGCTATGGCGTGGGCCTGCTCAGGCGCCTGCGCGAGTTGGGCGCGTACACACATCTGGTGGTCACACCCGCCGGCGTGCTCAATGCCCACCATGAGCTGGGGTTGGACCGCAGCGCACTGGAAGCGCTGGCCGACGAACACCACGCCATAGCCGACGTGGGGGCCTGCATTGCCAGCGGCAGCCACCCCGCGCATGCCATGGTGGTGGCGCCCTGCTCGATGAAGAGCCTGGCGGCCATTGCCCACGGCTTTGGCGACAACCTGCTCACCCGCGCGGCCGACGTGACGCTGAAGGAGCGCCGCCGCCTGGTGCTGATGGTGCGCGAAACGCCCTTCAATCTGGCCCACCTGCGCAACATGACGGCCGTGACCGAGATGGGTGGCGTCATCTTCCCGCCACTGCCGGCCTTCTACCACCAGCCCCAAAGCATTGACGAGATGGTGGCCGACACGGTGGAGCGTGTCATCGAAATGCTCGGCGTTTCTTCCTCCGCGCCGCAACGCTGGCAGGGGCTGTGATCAGGCGATCAGCCACTGCTTGCGCGCCGCAAACACGGCATTCGGGTACTCGGGCTTGCCACGGCTGCCGTTGTAGCGGCCCAGCGCCAGGAACATGTCGCCCTTCTCGCGCTCCAGGTAATGGCGCAGGATGACGCAGCCAAAGCGCAGGTTGGTTTGCATGTGGAAAAGCTTGGCCGCATCGCCATCGCCAATCAGCCGCGCCCAGAAGGGCATCACCTGCATGTAGCCGCGCGCGCCCACCACGCTGATGGCGTACTTGCGAAAGCCGCTTTCCACCTGCACCAGGCCCAGCACCAGGGCGGGTTCCAGGCCGGCACGCTTGCTCTCGTACCAAATGGTGTCAAGAAACTCCAGGCGCGTTTGCAGTTCTGATTTGCGGCGCTTGAGCTGCTCGCTCATGGTCCCCTGCCAACGCAGATAGGCCAGGCGCTCTTCGATGTTGGTGAAAGCGGGTTTGGGCGGTGCCGGGTTGGAGATGGCGGCCGACAGGGCCGTGCGCACCGCATCGGCCAAGGGTTCTTCAGCCTGTCCGCCGGCCCAAGCCGGACCGGGCCAGGGTGCCAGCTGCGTGGCCACGCCCCACCCCAAGCAGGTGCGGCGGCTCATCATGGCCGCCGTGTCACCCTTCATGCGGCGAGCCGCGCCTTCAGATGCGCGGCAACGTTGGCCATGGCCACCTTGCTGGCTTCGGTCTCGCGGCGGCCTTGCACTTCGAGCTGGCCTTCCTTGAGGCCCCGCTCGGAGATGACCACGCGCTGCGGCACACCTATCAGTTCCCAGTCGGCAAACATCGCTCCGGGGCGCTCGCCACGGTCGTCCAGCAGCACATCGATGCCCGCCGCCTGCAACTCGTCGTGCAGTGCGTCGGCTGCGGCCTTCACATCGGCCGAGCGGTCGTAGCCGATAGGGCACAGCACCACGGCGAACGGCGCGATGGCGTTGGGCCAGACGATGCCGCGCTCGTCGTGGCTCTGCTCGATGGCCGCACCCAGGATGCGGGTGACACCAATGCCGTAGCAGCCCATGACCAGGAACTGCGGCTTGCCGGTCTCGTCGAGGAACGTGGCTTTCATCGGCTCGCTGTACTTGGTGCCCAGCAGAAACACGTGACCTACTTCAATGCCGCGCTCAATGGCCAATACGCCCTGGCCGTCGGGGGAAGGGTCGCCCGCCACGACGTTGCGGATGTCGGCCACCACATCTGGCTCGGGCAGGTCACGGCCCCAGTTCACACCGGTGATGTGGAAATCAGCCTGGTTCGCGCCACAGACAAAGTCGGCCATGTGGGCCACGGTGCGGTCGGCCACCACTTTCACGGGCTTGATCAAGCCGATGGGGCCCAGGTAACCAGGCTTGCAGCCGAAGTGATCTTCGATCTCGGCCACGGTGGCGAAGCGGAAGCCAGTCTTCAGGCCCTCCACCTTGCCGGCCTTCACCTCGTTCAGGTCGTGGTCGCCCCGCACCAGCAACAGCCAGACGGTACTCTTGACCAGTTCACCGTCGTCATTGAACTCGTCCGTGGCCAATACCAGCGATTTCACTGTTTGCGACAGCGGCAGGCCCAGCAATTGCGCCACATCGGCACAGGTGCTCTTGCCCGGCGTGGGCGTCTTCTGCATTGCCTGCGCGGCCGCGCGGCGCGTAGGCGTCAGAGCAACGGCTTCAGCCTTCTCGATGTTGGCCGCGTAGTCACTGGTAGGGCAGTAGATGATGGCATCTTCACCGGTGTCGGCGATGACCTGAAACTCCTGCGAGACATCGCCACCGATGGCGCCTGAATCAGCTGAAACCGCACGGTACTTCAACTGCATACGGTCAAGAATTCGACAATAGGCGTCGTACATCAGCTGGTAGCTGCGCTTGCCGGACTCCACATCGCGGTCAAACGAATACGCGTCCTTCATCGTGAACTCGCGCCCGCGCATGATGCCGAAGCGGGGCCGACGTTCGTCGCGAAACTTGGTCTGTATGTGATAGAAATTCTTGGGCAGTTGCTTGTAGCTGCGCAGCTCCTGGCGTGCGATGTCGGTCACCACCTCTTCGCTGGTGGGTTGGATGATGAAGTCGCGCTCGTGGCGGTCTTTCACCCGCATCAATTCGGGGCCCATCTTCTCGAAGCGGCCGGTCTCCTGCCACAGCTCGGCCGGCTGCACCACAGGCATCAGCAACTCGACAGCGCCGGCGCGGTTCATCTCCTCGCGGATGATGGCCTCGACCTTGCGGATCACCCGCAAGCCCATCGGCATGTAGTTGTAGATGCCGGCGCCGAGCCGCTTGATCATGCCAGCGCGCATCATCAGCTTGTGGCTGACCACCTCGGCGTCGGCAGGCGCTTCCTTGAGCGTAGAGATGAAGAAGTTAGAGGCTTTCATGGCATCGGTCAGGGCCCCCGCAGCGCGTGTTCGGGAAAGCAGGGACTGGGCCCTCGGCGCTGCCGGTGCTATATTGATTTCAGTTCAAAATTTGGGGTTTGATTATGCTCGACCGAGAGGGCTACAGGCCCAACGTCGGCATCATCCTGCTCAACGCCCGTAACCAGGTTTTTTGGGGCAAACGGCTGCGCACCCACTCCTGGCAGTTCCCGCAAGGGGGCATCAAGTATGGCGAGTCGCCCGAGCAGGCGATGTTCCGCGAGTTGCATGAAGAAGTGGGCCTGCACCCAGAGCATGTGCAGATTCTGGCGCGCACCCGCGACTGGCTGCGCTACAACGTGCCCGACCATTTCATCCGCAAGGATGCGCGAGGCCACTACAAGGGCCAGAAGCAGATCTGGTTTCTTCTGCGCCTGATGGGCCGCGACAGCGACATGAACCTGCGAGCCACCGACCATCCCGAGTTCGACGCATGGCGCTGGAACGAGTACTGGGTGCCGCTGGACGTGGTGATCGAGTTCAAGCGCGACGTCTACCAGATGGCGCTCACCGAGCTTGCGCGCTACATGCCCAAGACCAACTTCCACAACCGCTATCTGCGCAGTGGCATGCGTCCGCATGTGCAGGGCGGGCATATGCCCGAGGGTGGTGGCGAGATGACGCTGGATGAACTGGCCGAGAGAACAGCACAAGATGCAGATCCGGGACCGGGGACGGCGCTTTAAGCTGTAGAGCCTAGTCGTAGTTGTGACTTCGACCCAGTGCGAAACGCTTTCACCTTGACTGCGTCGACGTGAGTCTTCGCAACAACCTGTTGTTCGCTACGCGAGCACCAGGTTGTCCCGGTGGATCAACTCGGGCTCGTTGGCGTACCCGCCCAGCAGGCCCTCGATCTGCGACGAGGGTTTGCGCGCGATCAACCGGGCCTCGGCACTGGAGTAGTTCGCCAGCCCACGGGCAATTTCCAGGCCTGCCGTGTTGCGCACCGCGATCACATCACCGCGGTTGAACTCGCCTACCACCTCGATCACACCGATCGGCAACAGGCTCTTGCCTTCGTCGCGAAGCTTGTTCACAGCGCCGTCGTCCACCTTGACGCCACCGCGCATCTGCAGGTGATCGGCCATCCACTGCTTACGTGCGGCCAGCTTGGCGGTACCGGCCAACAACGCAGTACCGATGGCCTCACCGGCCGCCAGGCGGATCAGCACATCAGGCTCGCGCCCCCATGCGATGACGGTGCTGGCACCACTGCCCGCGGCGCGCTTGGCTGCAAGGATCTTGGTGAGCATGCCGCCCGTGCCCACGCGCGAACCAGCGCCGCCAGCCATCAACTCGAGTTCGGGTTTGCCGGCCTCGGCAACGTCGATGAAGCGCGCGTCGGGATTGGTGCGTGGGTCTGCTGAGTACAGCCCACGCTGGTCGGTGAGGATGACCAGGGCATCGGCCTCAATCAGGTTGGCCACCAGGGCGCCCAGGGTGTCGTTGTCGCCGAACTTGATCTCGTCGTTGACGACGGTGTCGTTCTCGTTGATGACCGGAATCACCTTGAGCCCCAGCAGCGTCAACAACGTGGAGCGGGCGTTCAGGTAGCGTTCGCGGTCAGCTAGGTCGGCGTGGGTGAGCAGCACTTGGGCACTTCCCATGCCGTGCTCGCTCAGTTGCCGCTCGTACATCTGCACCAGGCCCATCTGGCCCACTGCTGCGGCGGCCTGCAATTCATTCAGCTCCTTGGGCCGGGTGGACCAACCCAGCCGCTTCATGCCTTCGGCGATGGCACCGCTGGAGACCATCACCACCTCGCGGCCCTGGTGGGCCAGCGCGGCGAGTTGCCGGCACCAGTTGCCGATGGCCTGGGCATCGACGCCCTTGCCTTCGTTGGTGACCAGACTGGAGCCGACCTTGACGACAATGCGGCGGGCGTTCTTCAGGGCGTCGCTCATCGGGGCATCACTCGTCTTCTTGGTGGTCAAAACGAGGATCGCGCTCGGGCGCCGGGATGACCTTTTCAGTCTTGCCCCGGCCCTTGGGGCCCGGCTTGGTCAGACTGCCACCGGTACGCACACCGGCCGTGACCTTGCGGGTGCGCTTGGCCTGCGGCACAGCGCCCTCATCCGGCTGAACGAAGCGCGGGTCGGGCGCCTCAGCAACCGGCTGCTGGCCCTTGGCCACCTCGTCCCAGATGGCGTGGATCAGTGGCGGCATGCCCTCGCGAGCCAACGCAGAGATCTGGAACACCGGACCCTTCCACTTGAACCGTTTGACGAAGTCCTTGACCCGCGCCGCACGTTCGGCCTCGGGCACCATGTCGAGCTTGTTGAGCACCAGCCAACGGGGCTTGGCCATCAATGGCACGCCATGGTGCGGCAGCGGCGTCGGCTCGGGTTCGGCATCCATTTCAGCCTCGGGTTCGGCGATGTCCTCTTCCCAATCCTCGCCATCGTCATCCTTCGCCGCAGACTGAACGCGCCGGCGCGGCCGCTTCGGCCCTTCCTCGTCGTACTTGCGCAATTCCTCGACGATGGCCTTGGCCTGAGCCACCGGATCGACCGATTCGTCAAAGGGCGCCATGTCCACCACATGCAACAGCAAGCGTGTGCGCTGCAAGTGGCGCAAGAACAGGTGGCCAAGGCCAGCCCCTTCGGAAGCGCCCTCGATCAGGCCGGGGATGTCGGCGATCACAAAGCTCTTCTCGGGGCCCACACGCACCACGCCCAGGTTGGGGTGCAAGGTGGTGAACGGGTAGTCGGCGATCTTGGGCCGAGCGTTTGAGACCGCCGCGATCAGCGTGGACTTGCCGGCGTTGGGCATGCCCAGCAGCCCCACATCGGCCAGCACGCGCAGTTCAAGCTTCAGGTTGAAGCGCTCGCCCGGCCAACCCGGCGTGTGCTGCCTGGGTGCCCGGTTGGTGGAAGTCTTGTAGTGCAGATTGCCGAAGCCGCCATCGCCGCCCTTGGCCAGCAGCACCGGCACATCGGGCTCGATCAGTTCGGCCATCACGCGACCGGTGTCGGTGTCGGTGATGATGGTGCCCACCGGCATGCGCAAGATGACGTCATCCGCCGCCGCACCAAAGCAATCCGCACCCCGCCCGGCTTCGCCGTTGCGAGCCTCGTGACGCCGCGCATAGCGATAGTCGATCAGCGTGTTGAGGTTGCGATCGGCCACGGCATAGACGCTGCCGCCCTTGCCGCCATTGCCACCGTCGGGCCCGCCAAAGGGGATGAATTTCTCGCGGCGAAAGCTCGCGCAGCCGGCGCCGCCATTGCCGGCGGCAATGTCGATGGTCGCTTCGTCAACGAATTTCATGGTGGATGGGGGTTGGGTGGCGAGGCCGCAGCCTACAAGGAAAAAAGCCCCGGCGAGCCGGGGCTTTGCATGGGCCCGAGTTGCCTCAGACCGGTGTCACGTTGATGGTGTGACGGTTCAGCTCGCCCTTGATCTTGAACGAGACGGTGCCATCAACCAGCGCGAACAGCGTGTGGTCACGGCCCATGCCGACATTGCTGCCGGCGTGGAACTTGGTGCCGCGCTGACGAACGATGATGGAACCAGCCGAGATCAGTTGGCCGCCGAACGCCTTGACGCCCAGCATCTTCGGTTGAGAGTCGCGGCCGTTCCGTGTGGAACCGCCGCCTTTTTTCTGTGCCATGGTTCAGAACTCCTTGGAATGCTGTGGCTTCAGCCGTTGACCGAACTGATTTCCAGCTCGGTGTAATGCTGGCGATGACCGCCATGCTTTTGGTAGTGCTTGCGACGACGCATCTTGAAGATGCGGACCTTGTCATGACGACCTTGCGCCACGACGATGGCCTTCACGCTGGCACCGCTCACCAGGGGAGTCCCGACCTTCAGGTCTGCGCCGTTGCCGACAGCAAGCACCTGATCAATCACGATTTCCTGGCCAACGTCCGCAGCTATCTGTTCTATCTTGATCTTTTCGCCGGCTGCAACCTTGTATTGCTTGCCACCGGTTTTTATGACCGCGTACATATAAGCCCTTTGCTAAAAATCCCGCCCAGTGTGGCGATCCCTGCTGGGTGCCGGCCAGAGCCGGATCCTGGGGTACGCCCTGCTCACGAGCAGGCCCGCCCGGACCATTCCGGGACGAAGCTTGGAATTCTAGCACGTGGGCCGACCTGTGGCCTCCGAAATCCAGCGCCCCTGCGACGGGCCGGCCCGCAATTTGCCGCGTGATTCCTATAATCAAAAGCTTTGTCGCTCTGAAGGCTGAACCGTGCCCCCGTCTACACTTCAACAGCCGTCCGCCGAATCCGTCCCAGATCGCGACCCGATGGCCCAGGATATGAGTCAGGTCGACGCGGTGATCCGAGCCAAACTGTCGTCGGACGTGGCGTTGATTGAGCAGATCTCGCACTACATCATTGGTGCAGGGGGCAAGCGCATCCGCCCTCGACTGGTGCTGCTGTTTGCTTCGGCGCTGGGATTCGAGGGGCCGCAAAAATACGAGCTGGCAGCCGTCGTGGAGTTCATCCACACGGCCACCCTGCTGCACGACGACGTGGTAGACGAGTCGTCGTTGCGCCGTGGCCGAGAAACCGCCAACGCCATGTTCGGCAATGCCGCCAGTGTGCTGGTGGGCGATTTCCTGTATTCGCGGGCCTTCCAGATGATGGTGTCGGTTGACCGCATGCGGGTGCTGGACGTGCTTGCCGACGCCACCAACGTGATCGCCGAGGGCGAGGTGTTGCAGTTGATGAACATGCACGACCCCGACATCTCGGTGACAGACTACCTCCGTGTCATTCGCTACAAGACTGCCAAGCTGTTCGAGGCCAGTGCCCGCCTGGGTGCTGTCATCGCCGACGCCCCCAAGGAGGTGGAAGACGCCTGCGCGGACTATGGCCGCGCCCTGGGCACCGCCTTTCAACTGGTGGACGACCTGCTCGACTACGAAGGCAATACCGAGGCCCTGGGCAAGAACGTGGGCGACGACCTGCGCGAAGGCAAGCCCACCTTGCCCTTGTTGTTCGCCATGAGCCACGGCACCGAGGAAGAGCGCACCCTGATCCGGGACGCCATAGAGCACGGCGAGATCGACCGATTGGCCGATATCGTCGGCATCGTCCGGCGAACTGGTGGCATTGAGGCTACACGCGAAGCGGCCCGCGGAGAAGCCGATGCTGCACGCGCCAGCATCGAGAAGCTGCCCCCATCGAGCGCCAAGGATTTGCTGCTAGAATTATCGGCTCGATCGGTTGAGCGCTCGTTCTGAGCTGCTGGCAACAACCTGTTCGCGAATCGGGGTGTAGCTTAGCCTGGTAGAGCGCTACGTTCGGGACGTAGAGGCCGGAGGTTCGAATCCTCTCACCCCGACCAGATTGGCTGGTCTGTTGTTCAGCCATTGGCAGTTTGGCCCAGCGTCAACTCGCTGGGCAGATGGCGCCCCGCTCACCTCACCGGGTAGCGAGTGGCTTGACCTGGCAATTGCCGGCCCCCTGCGCAAGCTTGTTGCGTGACGCGTTGCGCGTCGTTTACAGCAGGAGACGCATCGGCGATGATGCTGCGCCAACTCCGCTTACCATCCACACTTCGGCATGAACCTGATTTCAAGGTCATGTCGGTGCCAACGCGTTTGGCAGGCCCTCACGGAATCTGACTGCGATCACATCCTTTGCCAGTGGACACTCTTTCCGAAGCCCCATCCCACGCCCTGACGGGTGTCGCGCGCGTGTTGGTTCATGGCGGCAAACTCAGTGCGCGGGTGGCCGAAGAGTTGGTGGCGAGCGCGCGAGAAAAGCGCATCAGTTTCATTGAGAGCCTGATTGCCGCAGGCACGCTGTCGCCGTCAGTCCTTGCGCATTCCTTGTCCTCGGCTTTGTCGGTGCCGTTGCTGGATCTCGATTCGGTGGATCTGCAGAAGGTTCCGCAGAACCTCATCGACGGTAGGCTGATCAGCCAGTACAAGGTCTTGCCACTGGGACGCCGTGGCAGCCGGCTGTTTCTGGCCTGCGCCGACCCCACCGACCAGGAGGCTGGCGAGCGCATCAAGTTCGCCACCCAATTGGCGCCCGAATGGGTCCTGGTGGAGTACGACAAGCTCAGCAAACTGGTCGACAAGCAAACCACCAGCGCGGCACAAGCCCTCGACACGCTCGTGGCGTCTGACTTTGAGTTTGACGTCACCGAAGAGGACCCACAACAACAGCAGGGCGCGCCCGACGTAGCGTCCGAGGTTGAAGACGCCCCTGTGGTGCGCTTTCTTCAAAAGATGCTGGTGGACGCGATCAACCTGCGCGCATCCGATCTGCACTTTGAACCCTACGAGTTCAATTACCGCGTGCGTTTTCGGGTGGATGGTGAGTTGCGCGAAATCACGCAGCCGCCGATTGCCATCAAAGACAAGCTGGCTTCGCGCATCAAGGTCATCTCTCGCCTTGACATTGCCGAGAAGCGAGTGCCGCAGGACGGCCGCATGAAGCTGCGCTTCGGCAGCAAGTCTATCGACTTCCGGGTCAGCACGCTGCCCACGCTGTTCGGCGAAAAGATCGTGATCCGTATCCTCGACTCGTCCAGTGCCAAGCTGGGCATTGAAGCGCTGGGCTATGAACTTGAGGAAAAGCAGCGGCTGCTGCACGCCGTGCAGCGGCCCTATGGCATGGTGCTGGTGACCGGCCCCACTGGCAGCGGCAAGACCGTGTCGCTCTACACCTGCCTGAACCTGCTGAACCAGCCCGGTGTGAACATCTCCACTGTTGAAGACCCGGCCGAAATCAACCTGCCAGGCATCAATCAGGTCAACGTCAACGACAAGGCGGGGCTCACCTTTGCATCCGCCCTCAAGTCCTTTCTGCGGCAAGACCCGGACATCATCATGGTGGGCGAAATCCGCGACCTGGAAACGGCGGACATCGCCATCAAGGCCGCACAGACCGGCCACCTGGTGCTATCCACTCTGCACACCAACGACGCACCGTCCACCTTGACCCGCTTGCTGAACATGGGGGTGGCCCCCTTCAACATCGCTGCCAGCGTGCTGCTGATCACGGCGCAGCGCCTGGTGCGGCGCCTGTGCGAAAACTGCAAGACCCCGGTTGAGTACCCTCGCGAGGCCATGCTCAAGGCCGGGTTCACGGACAGCGATCTGGAAGGGGGTTGGCGCCCTTACAAAGCGGTGGGCTGCTCCTCTTGCAACAACGGCTACAAAGGGCGGTTGGGTGTGTACCAAGCCATGCCCATTTCCGACGAGATTCAGCGCCTGATCCTCAACCAGGGTTCGTCCACCGATCTGGCCACCCAGGCCAGGCGCGAAGGGGTGCGAGACTTGCGCATATCGGGTTTGGTGAAGGTCAAGTTGGGTGTCACTTCGTTGGAAGAGGTCCTGGCCTCCACCAACGTCTAGACACACTCCGGCACTCATGGCCGGAATAAAGCATTCGAATAACGCGTGAGTGGCCGGAGGCTCAATGGCAACTGCAGCGGCAGCAAGCAAGGTTCAGGAATTCATCTACGAGTGGGAAGGCAAGGACCGCTCCGGGAAACTCGTGCGCGGCGAATTGCGTGCGGGGGGCGAGGCCGCCGTCAGCGCCAATCTGCGTCGCCAAGGTGTTCTGGTCACCAAGGTGAAGAAACGCCGCACCACTGGCGGCAAGTCCATCGGGTTGCGCGACGTGGCCACGTTCACACGCCAGTTGGCCACCATGATGAAGGCAGGCGTCCCGCTGATCCAGGCCTTCGACATTGTGGGCCGTGGCAGCCCCAACCCCCGGCTGACCAAGTTGCTGCTCGACATACGGTCTGACGTTGAAACCGGCACCAGTTTGTCGGCCGCCTTCCGACGTCACCCCCAGTACTTCGACGCGCTTTATTGCAATCTGGTTGAGGCGGGCGAGGCTGGCGGTATTCTGGAAGAACTGCTGACCCGGCTTGCGATGTACCAGGAGAAAACCTTGGCCATCAAGCAGAAGGTCAAGTCGGCGTTGACCTATCCGATCGCGGTGTTGGTGGTGGCCTTTGTGGTGGTGACCGTGATCATGATCTTCGTGATCCCGTCGTTCAAGGACGTATTCAAGTCTTTTGGTGCCGAGTTGCCCGCCCCAACGCTGGCCGTGATTTGGCTGAGCGACAAGTTCCTCCAGTATTGGTGGTTGATCTTCGGCGTGATCTTCGGCGGCGGCTATATGTTCTTCAGAACCTGGAAGCGCTCAGAGAAGATGCAATTCTTCATGGACCGGTTTTTGCTGCGCCTGCCCATTTTTGGCGAACTGATGCGCAAGGCCGTGATCGCGCGCTGGACGCGCACCCTGTCCACCATGTTCTCTGCCGGTGTGCCACTGGTGGAGGCGCTTGATTCGGTTGGCGGCACTGCTGGCAACATCATCTACGCCCGCGCCACCGAACAAATCCAACGCGATGTGGCCGCTGGCTCGGCCTTGACCGCGTCCATGACCACCACCGGTGTGTTCCCCAACCTGGTTTTGCAGATGGCCGCCATCGGTGAAGAGTCGGGGGCGCTGGACGACATGCTATCCAAAGCGGCCGAGTTCTACGAAGAAGAAGTGGACGAGATGGTCAAGGGGCTTTCCAGCCTGCTTGAACCCATCATCATCGTCTTCCTTGGCACCCTCATCGGCGGCATCGTGGTCGCCATGTACCTGCCCATCTTCAAGCTCGGCCAGGTGGTGTAAGTCTTGATGTCATTGTTCGATCTGGCACCAAAGAGCTGGTGGTTTTCTCCTGCGGTCCTGGGCCTGTTGGGTCTGATGGTTGGCAGCTTTCTGAACGTGGTGGTGCACCGCCTGCCGCGCATGATGGAGCGGCAATGGTGGCGCGATGTGAGCCAGCAGTTGGCGGACGGCGAATCCTGGCAACGCTCCTTTGGTCAACCGGCCCCCAAACAGTACGCGGCAGTTGCCGCCGAACTGAATGGCCACCTGGATGGCTTGGGTCCACTGACACTGTCCAAGCCGAACTCCACCTGCCCCAGCTGCGGCCACAGCATTCGGTGGTTTGAAAACATCCCAGTCTTGAGTTGGCTGTGGCTGAGGGGCAAGTGTTCGGCCTGCCGTGCCCCCATTTCACTGCGCTACCCGCTGCTTGAAGTACTGACCTCCGTGCTGTTCGCAGGCTCAGCATGGCACTTTGGCAGCCAGCCCGTGGCACTGCTGTGGTGTGGGGTGTTCGCAGCGCTGGTGGCGCTCACCGCCATCGACTGGGACACCACCCTGCTGCCCGATTCACTCACCTTGCCGCTGCTGTGGGCCGGGCTGATCGCGGCGGCACTAGGCTGGACCTTGCCGCTGGCCACCTCGGTCGCCGGTGCCGCTGTAGGCTACCTCACGCTGTGGTCCATCTACTGGCTGTTCAAGCTGGCCACCGGCAAAGAGGGTATGGGATATGGGGATTTCAAGCTGCTGGCCGCCCTGGGCGCCTGGCTGGGCTGGCAAGCCATCCTGCCCATCGTGCTGATGTCGTCGGTGATCGGCGCCGTGGTGGGCATCGCCCTCAAGTTCACAGGCGGGTTGCGTGAAGGCCGCTATGTGCCCTTCGGCCCCTTCCTGGCGGGCGGCGGCGTGGTGGTCATTCTGGCTGGCACCTCGCGCGTACTGGGCTGGATAGGGCAGTGAGCGGGCCTGCCGCGCTGCGCGTCGGCCTCACCGGCGGCATAGGAAGCGGCAAGAGCACGGTGGCCAGGCTGCTCGCTGGGCTGGGCGCCCACGTGGTTGACACCGATGCCATCTCGCGCAGCCTGACGGCCACGGGTGGGGCAGCACTGCCCAAGCTGGCATCCGCTTTTGGCGAGCAAATGATCGACGCCACCGGCGCGCTCGACCGCCAGCGCATGCGCGAACTGGTGTTCGCCGATGCCTCCGCACGCCAGCGACTGGAGGCCATCTTGCACCCGATGATCGGTGTGCAGACACGCTTCGCGGCGGCGCAGGCCCAACCCGGCCAAAGCGTGGTGTTTGATGTGCCCCTGCTGACCGAATCGGGCCGCTGGCGCCAGCAGGTGCAGCGCGTGCTGGTGGTGGACTGCGACGAAGCCACCCAGGTGGCGCGCGTGATGGCGCGCAGTGATTGGCCCGAAGCGCAGGTGCGCGACGTGATCGCCCAGCAGGCCACACGCACCCAACGGCGCGCATTGGCAGATGCAGTGATCGTGAACGACCAGGACACCACGCTGGCCGGTCTCGAGGCGGCCACAGTCCAACTTTGGCGCGATTGGCATGCCACCGTGGGCGAGGCGAGCCTGCCGCTGTGGAACAATCCGGCCACACTTCGCTGACCTGCTCGGAACGCCGCCTTGGTCCTCTACGAATACCCGCTCAATGAAAGCATACGCACCATGCTGCGCCTCGAACATCTGTTCGGGCGCCTGGACACGTTGGCTGGTCGGGATGACGCGTTGGATCATCACTTTGCCCTGGTCACTATTTTCGAGATCGTCGAAGTGGCTGCCCGCGCGGATCTGAAATCCGATCTGTTCAAGGAGCTTGATCGGCACAAGGCGCAGTTGCTCAGCTACCGAGGCAACCCCAACATTTCCGAGGGCGCACTGGACGAGGTCATTGGCCGCATCTCCCACGCCCATGCCGGGCTCAACCAACTCAATGGCAAGGCCGGCCACACGCTGGCCAACAACGAGTGGCTTACCAGCATCCGCAGCCGCATTGGCATCCCCGGCGGCACGTGTGAATTTGACCTGCCGGCCTACTACGCCTGGCAACAACTGTCGCCCGGGCGGCGGCGGGCTGACTTGTCGCGCTGGATAGAGACCCTGGTGCCGCTGGCCGAAGCCCTGAACGTGCTGCTGCGCCTGCTGCGCGACAGCGGCGTGCCACACAAAGTGGCGGCTCTGGGCGGACAGTACCAGCAGAGCCTGCCGCAAGGCCGCACCTACCAATTGCTGCGCCTGCGCATGGAGGCCGGGCTGGAACTGGTACCCGAGATCACCGGCCACCGCCTGATGGTGTCGGTGCGAATGATGAAGGCCGACACCGAGGGCCGCTTGAAGTCGCACACGGCCGATGTGAACTTCGATCTGGCGCTGTGCACCTGATCATCCGGGCTGTGTGATGGGAGCCTCCACGCCCGCCAAGCCCATCGAGGTGCGCTGCCCCGGATGCGGCGAGCCCACGCTCTACACCCAGCTCAATCCCTACCGCCCGTTCTGCAGCGCCCGCTGCAAGGGCGTGGACCTGGGTGCCTGGGCACAAGAGTCGTACCGCGTCGAAGCGCCACCCAGCACCGAAAACCAGGACGACACATCGTCCTGACAGCTGCCCTCACTGGCGCGGCCCAAACCGCCAGGTCTTGAAAGCTCAAGACACGGCCCTATAATGATTGCTAGCACTCGATCAACATGAGTGCTAACAACCCTGGGCGAGCCTTCCGGTCCCCGCTCAAGCCCGATGTGAATAAGTGCCAACTTATCTGGCACTTGTGTCTCAGTCTCACAGTCAATGCTCCAAGGAGATGCAATGAAACTTCGTCCGTTGCACGATCGCGTGATCGTCAAGCGTCTGGAAAACGAAACCAAGACCGCCTCTGGCATCGTCATTCCCGACAACGCCGCTGAAAAGCCCGACCAGGGCGAAGTGCTGGCCGTGGGTGCCGGCAAGCGCAATGACAAGGGCGAACTGGCCCCGATGAGCGTCAAGGTCGGTGACCGCGTGCTGTTCGGCAAGTACTCGGGCCAGACCGTCAAGGTCGACGGCGACGAACTGCTGGTGATGCGCGAAGAAGACCTGTTTGCTGTTGTTGAGAAGTAAGCCCTTCGGCTCTTCCCTCGCAAACCCACTGAACAACTGAATCCGGAGAATCCAACATGGCAGCAAAAGACGTCATCTTTGGCGCAGACGCCCGTCACCGCATGGTCGAAGGCGTGAACATCCTGGCCAATGCGGTCAAGGTCACCCTGGGCCCCAAGGGTCGCAACGTGGTGCTCGAGCGCTCGTTCGGCGCCCCCACCGTGACCAAGGACGGCGTGTCCGTGGCCAAGGAAATCGAACTGAAGGACAAGCTTCAGAACATGGGCGCCCAGATGGTCAAGGAAGTGGCTTCCAAAACCTCTGACATCGCTGGCGACGGCACTACCACCGCCACCGTGCTGGCCCAGGCCATCGTGCGCGAAGGCATGAAGTACGTGGCCGCCGGCATGAACCCGATGGACCTGAAGCGCGGCATCGACAAGGCTGTGGCCTCGCTGGTCGCCGAGCTGAAGAAGGCCTCCAAGGCCACCACCACCTCGAAAGAAATCGCTCAAGTCGGCTCGATCTCGGCCAACAGCGATGAAACCATCGGCACCATCATCGCCAACGCGATGGACAAGGTCGGCAAGGAAGGCGTGATCACCGTCGAAGACGGCAAGAGCCTGGACAGCGAACTCGATGTCGTCGAAGGCATGCAGTTCGATCGCGGCTACCTGTCGCCCTACTTCATCAACAACCCGGAAAAGCAAGCCGCGTTGCTGGACAACCCCTTCGTGCTGCTGTTCGACAAGAAGATCAGCAACATCCGCGATCTGCTGCCCACGCTGGAAGCCGTCGCGAAGGCTGGTCGTCCGCTGCTGATCATTGCTGAAGAAGTCGAGGGCGAAGCCCTGGCCACCTTGGTGGTGAACACCATCCGCGGCATCCTGAAGGTCGTGGCTGTCAAGGCCCCTGGCTTCGGCGACCGCCGCAAGGCCATGCTGGAAGACATCGCTATCCTGACCGGCGGCAAGGTCATTGCCGAAGAAGTCGGCCTGACCCTGGAGAAGGTCACCCTGGCCGATCTGGGCCAAGCCAAGCGCGTCGAAGTGGGCAAGGAGAACACCACCCTGATCGACGGCGCCGGTGCCGCTGGCGACATCGAAGCCCGCGTCAAGCAAATCCGCGTGCAGATCGAAGAAGCCACCTCCGACTACGACCGCGAAAAGCTGCAAGAGCGCGTGGCCAAGTTGGCTGGCGGCGTGGCCGTCATCAAGGTTGGCGCCGCCACCGAAGTCGAGATGAAGGAAAAGAAGGCCCGCGTCGAAGACGCCCTTCACGCCACCCGCGCTGCCGTGGAAGAAGGCATCGTGGCCGGTGGTGGCGTGGCCCTGCTGCGCGCACGCCAGGCTGCTGGCGCCATCAAGGGCGACAACGCCGACCAAGAAGCCGGCATCAAGCTGGTCTTGAAGGCCATCGAAGCCCCGCTGCGCGAGATCGTGGCCAACGCCGGTGGCGAGCCCAGCGTGGTGGTCAACGCCATCCTGGCTGGCAAGGGCAACTACGGCTTCAATGCCGCCAACGACACCTATGGCGACATGATCGAAATGGGCATCCTGGACCCGACCAAGGTGACCCGCACCGCGCTGCAGAACGCCGCTTCGGTCGCTTCGCTGATGCTCACCACCGAGTGCATGGTGGCCGAGGCTCCGAAGGACGAAGCCGGCGGCGGCATGCCTGGTGGCATGGGTGGCATGGGTGGCATGGGCGACATGGGCATGTAAGACGGCCCCTGTCTGCAGGCGCCCAGCGCGCTTGCTGCCAAGCCTTCAAGGCCCGCACACTGCAAGGTGTGCGGGCCTTCTTGTTTGCACGCCGCCGTGCGCTCATGCCAGCCTTTCAGGCATGATGTTTCTGTACGGGGTGTTGTTGATCTCGCCGGCGTTGTCATGCGCCCTGCCCCTCAGGACATTCGCTAAACCACCTCCTAGCCCGACAGCCCCCTAGCTTGAGGATGTGCCCTGCTGACCGCAGCACCGCAAGGCGCTTGCAAAAACCAGGGGCGACCAACAGAGTTCGCTGCATGATCCCACCGCACTGGCAGACCCTGGAGCCCTTGTTGGACGAGGCACTGGACGCCGATGCCGCCACCCGCGCGAGCCTGCTCGCCGGGCTCAGGCAAAGCCAACCCGAATTGGCGGGCGCGCTCGAAACCCTGCTGAACAAGCACGCGCAAGCCCAGCGGCAGCAGTTTCTGCTCAACAGTGCAGCGCCTGGCTTGTTCAGCGTACCGCTGGCCGGCCAGCAGTTGGGCGCCTACACGCTGGTTGAATTGCTGGGGGAAGGTGGCATGGGCTCGGTCTGGCTGGGCCGGCGCAATGACGGCCGCTACGAGGGCCACGTAGCCCTCAAGCTGCTCAACCGTGGCCTCGCCAGCCCCACGATGGCGGACCGCTTTCGGCGCGAAGGGCAGATCCTGGCGCGGCTCGACCACCCTCACATTGCCAAGCTGCTTGATGCGGGGGTCTCGCCAGCTGGTCAGGCCTATTTGGTGCTGGAGCGGGTGCGGGGCCAGCGCATCGACGTATATGCCGATGAACATCGCCTGACGCTCGACGCTCGCTTGGCGCTCTTTGTCGATTTGGCAGGTGCCGTGGTGCATGCCCACCATCAATTGGTGGTGCACCGCGACATCAAACCATCGAATGTGATGGTCACGGATGGCGGGCAAGTCAAGCTCCTCGATTTCGGTATCGCCCGCCTGCTTGAGGACGACTCCGCCGAAACGGCCCAACTGACTCAGCCCATGGCGGGCCTTTTGTCACCAGGCTATGCCGCACCCGAGCAGGTGCAGGATGCTCCAGTGACCCCGGCCAGCGATGTGTATGCACTGGGCGTTCTGCTATTTGTGCTGCTGACTGGCAGTCACCCCTTTTTGCGGCCCGGCGAGAACGCCGTCACGGCGTTGCGGCGCACCTTGGAAGGTGATCTGACACCGGCCTCCAACCGCCATTTTGAATCGGCGGCATTGACCTCGCGCCAGATCAGCGCCACATCGCTGCGCAAGGCCTTGCAGGGCGACCTGGACGTGATTCTGGCAAAGGCCATGCACCTCGACCCAGGGCAGCGTTACCCCAGTGCAGACAGTTTTCTGCAAGACATTCAGCACCATCAACAACACCTGCCTGTACAAGCGCTTCGGCCAAGTTGGCACTACCTTTCGGACAAATTTGCCCGACGTCACCGCACACCGCTGCTGGTGGCAAGTCTGTCAGGCGCGCTGTTGATGGCGGTGGGCGTACAAGCCCTGCAGCAGCGACAGCAGGCCCAGCTTGCCGCCACGCGCGCGCAGTCGGTGGATGGTTTGCTGCAAAGCCTGTTCGTCGGCATGAACCCGGCTTGGGCCGAAAACCGCAGCTTCAATGCTCGCGAGCTGCTGACGCGCAGTCAGAACTATCTATCTGCCGACAAGCAGTTTGACCCCGAATCCCGCCGCCAAGCGCTGCTGCGCATGGCGACCCTCTACGACGACATCGGCGCCTTCCCCGAGGCTCGAAAGATCTATGAATCTGAAGCGCAAACGGCAGCTGCCTCTGGGCAGACCGAATCCTGGCTGCAGGCGCTCTGGCATCAGGCCGATCTGGCCATCAAACTGAACCAGTTCCCCGAAGCCAGCGCAGCCCTCGCACAACTCGATGTGGGCCTGCCCCGTGCGCCCGTTGGCCCCTTGGACATGGCAGCCCGCAGCGCCTTGCTGCACGGCATGCTTGACCTTCGAACCGGACAAGCGGCACGTGCCGAACAGGCGCTCTCGGATGCACGCAAGGGTTTGTTGGCCGAGTCTCACCCCGACCTCGCGCTGCTGGCGACCCTGGAAAACGAAACTGGCGACTTGGCCTTCAACGCCTACCGCTTCGCCAACGCCGGCATTCATTTTCAGCAGGCCCTGAACTGGCATCTTCAGCGGGGCGAAAAGGCCACCATTGATGTGCTGAACATGCGGCAGCGGCTGGCCATGGTGGAGGCTTCGCTGGGCCATCCTCAGGCGGCGCAAAGGCAGTTGGCGGCGATCCAGCCCTTGCTTGAAAAGCGCCTGCCCCCCGACCATGATCTGGTGATCGAGAATCTGGCCCAGCTTGCGACGGCACAAATTCGGTCCGGCCAGTTTCAGGTGGCCCACCAGACACTGGCTCAGCTGAACCAGCAAGTGCCCGCCGACGCCCTGTGGGCGCTGTTTGCGCGCGTGCTAGCGGCCCGAATCGACATGTACGAGGGTCATGCCGCCAAGGCCGAGCCCGTGCTGGGTGCCGCTTTGGCCGAGCTCAGTGCCGCCGGCCTGGTCAACGCAGTCAGCTACGAAACCTATCGGCGCCTCCACGCCGAAGCCTTGCTTCGCCTGGGGCGCCAGGCCCAGGCCCATGCTGCGCTGACCCTGACCCGGCAGCATCTGGTGGCCCTTTCAGACGCCCGCAATGACGCGGTGGCCATCAACGACATTCTGATGGGCGTGAGCCAGGCTCGTCAGGGTCAGCTGGCACTCGCGCGGGCCACCTGGGCCCAGGCCCACGCTGCTCTGCAGGCCAGCCTGGGCCCTGCGCACCCCCACACCTTGGTGGCGGCAGCCTACCTGGCCTTAGCCGACCCCTCCGCTGCAGGTGCCGCCGGCCACCCATCAGCGGCCGAGTTGGCCCGGCAACTGGACGCTGCATTGGGTTGGCAAGACGGTGCGCCTGAACTGGCCCGGCTGCTGGTTCGTGGCATGGCTGCCAGCGATTGGCCCACGCTGCCGGTGGTGTTGTGAGCGGTGCATGCCTCTTTGAAGGCGTGTCTGTCATGTTTGAACCTTGAAAATCGATCCATAGAGCAGCGCGAGGATTTCGTTCTGCGCCACGTGGGCAACATTTCTGGAGGAGATTCACCATGCACAACAGTTGTGCCTTGAACTTTCGAGCCACCCACCTGCTGGTCGCAGGCCTGTTGGCTGCGGCCCCACTGTGGGCCAACGCGCAGCTTGCGCGGCCGGGCGCCATCACGACTGCGCCGGGCTCGGTCCTGAACCCCCAGCAGGCTCTGGCAGCTTGCCAGGTGTCCGTCGAGGTGACGAGCGATCGCGATGAGGAAGGCGCCTGTTGCGGCCGCATCGGCATGACGTCGCTGCTGGCACCTCTGCCGGTGCCACTGGCCTATGGCGGAGTGAGCGTGGTGCAGTCCATCCAGGCCGGTAGCGGCGTGGTGGCCCACCTCAACTACGACGTTCTGAACCTGGAAAAGCTGGTGCCCGCCGCAGCCAAATCGGTGCGGGTCATCCAGGCCGATGTCGGCGTGTTCAAAGAGCCCGTTGGCGCCCCCGGCTACCAGCCGGACGAGAGTCTGCGCGTCACCTCCTTGTCGGCGGCCTATCAGTCAGACACGCGCCATGCCAGTTGGTTTGGCAGCGTTGACCTGGCCGCCCCTCCCGATTGGCGTGTCACCGACACAGGCCCCATCGGCAGCAACAGCGGCAGAGCCGCAGGCAAGTCGGCGGCGGCAGCTGGGACCAAGCCGGCCAGCGCGGCAGCGCCTGCCGAATGGACCTTGTGGCTGCGTATCAAGGGGCTCTACACCCTCCAGGATGGCTCTCAAGTCAAGGGTCGAAGCGATGCGCTGTGCAAGCTGCCGGTGCGCTATGTCACCACCGTTCGCACCGGGGTTGTGAAGGCCGCCGCCAAGCCTCAGCCTTGACGCCACCTGAAAGCCCTGGCTGCCGATGGCAGCGGAGCCAGGCATTGATGCGCTCGCTCTAAACTGCCTGCTCCTGATTTCAATGGAGCGGGACGTGTCAGACCTTCCAGCCCAAGTCGAACCCGAACTCCAGCAACTGGTGCAACGCGCCGAAGCCGGCGACACGGCCGGGCGCAGCGAACTCTTTGCAGTGCTCTACGACGCATTGCGACGCATGGCGCGACGTGAGGCGGGCCGTTATGGCTCCGTGGCCACACTGGGCACCACCACCTTGCTGCACGAAGCCTACCTCGCCATCAGTCAGCGACATGGCCTGGCGTTCACCAACGAGCAGCACTTCCTCGCCTACGCCGCGCGCGCCATGCGCGGCCTGGTGATCGACCACGTGCGCGCGCGCACGGCCGCCAAGCGGGGCGGCGGGCTCGACATCACCAGCTTCGACACCCTGGCGGCCGAGCAATGTGCCGGGCCCGAGGGGCTGACCACGCTCAGCGATGCGCTGGACGAGTTGGCCCAGCATGAACCGGCCCTGGCCCATGTGGTGGACCTGAAGTTCTTCAGCGGCTTCACCTTCGCCGACATCGCTGCGATGACCGGGGTGTCCGAACGCACCGTGCAGCGCCGGTGGGAGAAGGCGCGCCTGCTGCTGCAGGGCGCACTGAGTCCGACCTGATCGAGCCTGCCCCCTAGTTTCATTGGTCAGGGTCTGTCGTGTGCAGACCGGCGTTTGCGAATCCCCTGTGGCAGGGCACCGACTTATTCGGCGCCTCACCACCACAAGGGGGCTCGCAACATGTCATTCCTTCATGGCCTGGGTACACCCGGCACGTGGCCTGCCGCAGGCTTGGCCTCGCCCCTGGCGGGCGACTGGCACCAGCGCTGGCAAGACACTCAGGGCGGCCATTGCCTGCTGCGACCGCTGCGCCCGGCCGATGCGCCTTTGCTGGGCCACTTGCTGAACCAGGGCTTGGGTTCGCGCTCGCGTTTTCACCGCTTTCTGATCTCGATGGGCACGGTTTCAGGCGCGCGCCTGGCTGAGATGTGCGCGCTCAACTTCGAACACGACGCTGCCTACCTGGTCACACGCCGCACGGGTCATCTGGAAGAGCCCGTGGCCGAGGGCCGCCTGGCTTGCAGCGTCGGAACGCGCCAGGCTGAATTTGCCATTGCCGTGGCCGACCGCTGGCAGCAGCACGGCATTGGCCAGCGCTTGATGCAGGCCCTGGCTGAAGTGGCGAACCTGCAGGGCGCAACACGCCTGTGCGGCGAGGTGTGGCACGACAACCCGGCCATGCTGGGTTTGATGCAGCGCTGCCACTTTCATTGCAGCGCACATCGGCATGACCCGCAGTTGGTCTGGGTGGAGCGCGACCTGCACGCCGCCCCAGCAACGCCGCCAGAAGGCCTGGCGAGCCGAGTGGCAGACGCTCTGCTCAGGCGCGTGTTCGGAGTGCATGTCGGCCTGCCAGACAGTCCCCTGCATTGAGCCGGTGCCACCATGACACTCCCCATCAATCGCCCCTTCACCCTGGTGCTGGGCAGCGGTGGCGTCAAGAGCGTGGCGGGCCTGGGCGTGGCCGAGGTCTTGCAACGCGAGGGCCTGCATCCCGCCGCAGTGGCCGGCTGCAGCGCTGGCGCCGTCTTTGGCGCGCTGCTGGCCATGGGCTGCCGGGCACCCGAGGCTATCCGCCAGGCCACACAGCTGTGGTCGCGCGAGATCACCAGCCGCCGGCGCCACCGCGCACTACTGGAACTGGCCTTGCCCGGCCTGATGCGCTTTGGTGACGACTTTGCCATGCGCGACGACCGGCTGATCCGTGAGCGCTTGCGCCAGGCCTTTGGTGACAGCCGGCTCGAGCAACTTGCCACACCCATGCACGTCCAAGCCACCGACGCGCTCAGCGGCGAAGGCGTGGCGCTGCGCAGTGGCAGTGTGGTGGAGGCCTTGCGCGCCAGCGTGGCCCTGCCGTTTCTGTTTGCACCGCAGCCTTGGGGCGAGCGCCTGCTGGTGGACGGCAGCCTCTCGCAGCCGCTGCCTGTGGCCGCCGCCGAGCCCAGCCACGTGGTGCTGGCGCTGGGCTTCAGGGTGCCGTTCCCGCAGCGCGCCAGCTCGGCCTCGCGCCTGGCAACGCGCGTCACCGCAGCGCTGTCCAACAACCTGCTGGACGCGCAATTGGCCAACGCGGACCCCCACCGCCTGGTGCTGATGGTGCCGGCCCTGGAGCGCCGCGTGGGCCTGTTCGACACCGAGGCCATGCCCTACCTGCTCGACCTGGGCCGCCGGGCCGCCGAGGCCGCCCTGCCCCGCTTGCGCCTCCTGCTGGGCCAGCGCACGGCTCTGTCGGTGGCGGCATAGCGGCCCCATGCAGCCGGGCAGTCGTGTCTGCTCACCTGAAACCCCTCACCCACAAGGATCGTCATGGCCCACTTCTTTCGCCCCCTGCTCGCCGCGTCTGTGTTCGCCCTCGTCGTCGCCTCGCCTGCGTTGTCTCAGAGCCAGCCCGTAGGGAGGATGGTCGCTGACTACACGGTCTATCTGGACCCGCCCACAGGCTATGTATTTGTCAAACTGCCGGCCGGCTGGAAGTTTGTGGGCAGGGTCGATGCGCGCGATGTGGCCAAGGCCCCCGACAGCGTGCGGATGAACTTGCTCACCGACGACGAATCCCCACGCGAGGACGCCGCGCAAGGGCACACCGAATCGCGCCAGCAAGCGGCCCGCTGAGGCCCAGCGGTGCCTTGCGCAACGGCCGTCTTTCGGTGGCCCCAAGTGCGTCAAGCAAAATGCCGGTATGGGCCGAGTCATTCATCAAGCAGCACAGCAAGGCCTGCTGGCACTCCTCGTTGTCATCCCGGTATTCCTGAGTGGCACCGCCTGGGCCGCAGACCCGGTACCACAGGCCGAACCTGGGCCAAAGCGCCCCCGCATCGGCCTGGTGCTCTCAGGTGGCGGCGCACGCGGCCTCACCCACGTGGGCGTGCTCAAGGTGCTGGAGCGCGAACGCATCCCGGTGGACGTGATTGCCGGCACCTCGATGGGCGCCATCATTGGCGGCCTGTATGCCAGCGGCATGAGCGCGGGCCAGATCGAACACGAGCTGCTGAAGGTGGATTGGGACAAGCTCTTCGCCACCCGCGTGAGCCGCCAGCAGCTCTCGCAGCGCCGCAAGGAAGAAGACTTCGAGATCGCCAGCGCCATCGAGCTGGGTTACCGCAACGGTGAGTTCCATGCGCCGCAGGGCGCCGTGTCCAGCCGCGGCCTGGAATCGATGCTGCGGTACTTCACCTTGCCAGTGCGGCAGGTGGAACGTTTCGACGACCTGCCGATACCGTTTCGCGCCATCGCCACCGACATGGAGAGCGGCGACATGGTGGTGATCGACCATGGCGATCTGGCCATGGCCCTGCGCTCGAGCATGAGCGTGCCTGGCGTGTTCCCCAGCACCGAGCGCGATGGCCGCGTGCTGGGCGATGGTGGCCTGGTGAACAACGTGCCGATCGACGTGGCGCGGGCCATGGGGGCCGACGTGGTCATCGTGGTCAACATCGGCACGCCGCTGGCACCGCGCGAAACGCTGAACTCGGCCATAGGCCTCACGGCCCAGATGATCAACATCCTGACCGAGCAGAACGTCAGGCGCAGCCTGGCCACGCTCAAGCCGACCGACATACTGATCGCGCCCAATCTCGGCCGGCTAACCTCGGGTGACTTCGGCAAGACACCCGAGCTGATTGCGCTGGGCGAGGACGGCGCCCATGCTTTCGCCGCACGGCTGGCCGCCTTTGCCCTGCCCGAGGCCCAGTACGCGGGCTGGCGCGAGGCCCACCGGCCGCAGGCCGCCACCCCGCAAACCATCCAGGCCCTGGCCTTCGAGGGCACGTCGTTCACCAACCCCAAGCGCTTCGAGTCGCAATTGCAGTCGCGCGTGGGCGAGCCCTTCGACGCCACCAAGGCGGCCCGCGATGCCCGTACCCTGGCCGCCAGCGGCGACTACGTGCGCACCGACTACCACGTGATCGACGGCGACAACGGCGCCATGCTGCTGTTCGACCTGGAGGACAAGCCCTGGGGCCCGAACTACCTGCGCGCCGGGCTGGACCTGTCCACCGATTTCAGCGGCCGCAGCGCCTTCAACGTCAAGCTCAGCCTGAACCGGCATTGGCTCACCGCCAGCGGCACCGAGTGGCGCAACCGCGTGCAGATCGGTGAGGTGCCGGGCTTTTACACCGAGCTCTACCATCCACTCAACTGGAACCTGGGCCTGTGGGACGACTGGTTTGTCTCGGGCCACGCCAGCGCATCACGCCATGTGCAATCGCTGTTCCAGAGCGATGCCGGCGCCGAGGTGGGCCAGGTGCGCCAGTCCGACGGCCGCTTTGGACTGGACCTGGGCCAGCCCTGGGGCAACCTGGGCGAGGTGCGCTATGGCCTGGTCAACGCTGGCGGCCGAACCACACCACTGCTGTTCGCCGCCAGCTACACCGGCACCACCCAGGGTGATACCTGGCGCGAAACCGCTGCCCGCGCCAGGGTGGTGGTGGACCAGCTGGACTTTGCCAACTTCCCCCAGCGCGGCTACCGCCTGGTGGGCGAGCTGCAATACGGCCGCCACGTGGAGGCCAGCAGCCAGAACCTGTTTCGCCTGGAGGCCGAGGGCTTGGGCGTGGTGAGCCGTGGCCCGCACAGCTTCAGCCTTTACGGGCAGATCAAGGCCTCAGACGCACGCAACAGCGCGCTGGCCGGCCAGTACGAACTGGGCGGCTTCCAGCAGCTCTCGGGCTATCGCCTGGGCCAGGTGGCGGGCAACGCCGTGGCCCTGGCCCGGTTGGGCTGGTACCAGCGCCTGGCCGACACGCCGGTGTTTGCGCGCGGCTTCTTCGTGGGCGCCACGCTGGAGGCCGGCAACGGCTGGGCCGACCGGCGGCAGATGAGCCTGAGCGGCCTGCGCACCGGCGCCAGCCTCTACCTGGGGGCCGACACCGGCATCGGGCCGATGTTTTTGGGCCTCACATGGGCGCCCAAGGGCGAGACCGGCCTGGCGCTGTTCATAGGCCGGCCTTGAGTCCGTCATTCCCCCGAAGGTGGGAACGACGGGGAGGGACTCAGGCTGCCTCTGGTGGCGTCACAAGCGGATCGACCTGCGGAGAGTGCATCCAGGTGTAGAGGGTTTCGGCCAGATCGCCCAGGCCCACTTGCTTGGGGCCCGAGAACAACAGGATGCCCACGTCAGACGCCTCGGTCGCCACCTCACCCAGCACCTGCTGCACCGCCGCCAGCGACTCTTGCTGCTCGCGCTTGTTGAGCTTGTCGGCCTTGGTCAGCAGCACCAGCAACTTCACCGCGCCGTTGCTGATGCGCGGGGTGATGAACTCCAGCAGTCGCAGATCGAGCGGCGTGAAGCCCAGGCGGCTGTCCACCATCAGCACCACGCCGTGCAGGTTGCGCCGCACCTCCAGGTAGTCGGCCATCACCTTCTGCCAGCGCAGCTTGGCGCCGCGCTCCACCGAGGCATAGCCGTATCCGGGCAGGTCGGCCAGGTAGGCGTCGGGCGCGTCCTTGGGGCCCAGCGCAAACAAGTTGATGTGCTGGGTGCGGCCGGGGGTCTTTGAGGCAAAGGCCAGTTGCCGTCGCTGGGCCAGCGTGTTGATGGCCGTGGACTTGCCGGCATTGCTGCGGCCCACGAAAGCGATCTCGGGCATGTCGCCCTCGGGCAGGTGCACCAGTTGCGCCGCCGTGGTCAGAAAACGTGCGGTGTGGGCCCAGGCCAACGCCGTGCGCGCGCTCTCGGAAAGGGCGGGCGCGGGGGCCCTGGCAGCGGGCGCAGGGCGGGTTCGATGGGCTTGGGTCATGGAGCATTGTAAAATCCGCAGCTTTGGTCCCGCTTGCGTTTTGCAGCAAGGCCACCTGAACACCCCCAACTCCCAGGCATCTTCGAAATGAAGCACCCCGTCGCGATCGCCATCACCGCCGTGTTTGCTGCCCTGCTGGCGGCACCCGTGTTCGCCAATGAAGCTGCCGCCAAGCCGGCCCCGGTCGACCTGGCCAAGGGCAAGGCCATTTCCGCCGGCGTGTGCGGCGCCTGCCACACCAACGACGGTTCGCGTGGCCTGCCCGCCAACCCCATACTGCAGGGCCAACACGCCGAGTACCTCGCCAAGCAACTCACCGAATTCAAGGCCGGCAAGCGCAAGAACGCCGTGATGAGCGGCATGGCCATGACGGTGCAGGACGAAGACATCAAGCACGTGACCGCCTACTACGCCAGCCTCACTGCTCAGCCCGGCGAAGCCAAGGGAAAGGACACCGTGGCCTTGGGCGAGAAGATCTACCGCGGCGGCATCGCCGAGAAGATGGTGCCCGCCTGCGCCGGCTGCCACAGCCCGAACGGCGCCGGCATCCCGGCCCAGTATCCGCGCCTGGCCGGCCAGCACGCCGAGTACGCGGTGGTCCAGCTCACCGCCTTCCGCAGCGGCGAACGAGCCAACAGCGCCCAGATGACGGCCATCGCCGCCAAGCTCAGCGACACCGAAATCAAGGCCGTGGCCGACTACGTGGCCGGCCTGCGCTGAGCGACGCAGTGCTCCGCACCCCCGAAAGCCGGTCGCTGACCGGCTTTTTTTCGCCTGCTGATCGCCGCAACGCTGAAAACCCAGGCGATTCGGCCCCTGTTCTCGGCATGGCCCAGATGGCGGGCGCCGCATCATGGCGCCCATGCCCTACGTTCAACGCGACACCACCGGTGCCATCGCCAGCCTGCACCGCCAGGCGAACGATGCCGCCCCGGAATTCCTGCCCGACGAGCATCCGGAGGTGCAGGCCTTCGTCGGTCGCGACGCGTTCGCGCGGCTGGATGCCGATTTCGTGCGCGTGCTGGAAGACGTGATCGACACCCTGATCAGCAAGAACGTGGTCAACATCACCGACCTGCCCGCCGAGGCCCAGGTGAAGCTGTTCTCGCGCAAGAGCTTCCGCGAGCGCCGCAACAGCAACTCGCTGCGCTTGTTTGGCGATGGCGACCTGAACGAACTGGTTGCCAACGATCCCGACAGGGCCCGCTGACGCGGCACCCGTCATTCCCGCGAAGGCGGGAATGACGGAGGGGTTGCTGGAATGACGGGGATGTTGCTCGCCCTGCCACGGGCACGGAAAATCGAGGCCGCCCGCATCGATTGCCGGCAACTCGCGTAAGGTTCGCCTTCGTGCGTCGACTGACGCTCAGGCAACAACGAAGGCAGTCCATGCGCCCCGATCACGGCTTCAACCATCCCACAGCGTCCGACATCACCCCGCGCGAAGTCTTTCTCGCACGTCGCGAATGGCTGCTGCGCAGTGCCTTGCTGGGCACTGGCCTGGCCACCTGGGCCGGCCGCGAAGCCCTGGCCCAAACCGCCGGCCCCGGCAAGCTGGCCAAGCTGCCAGGTGCGCGCAGCGCGGTGGCCGGCGCCAACGTGATGGACAAGCCCACGCCCTACGACGACGTGAGCCAGTACAACAACTACTACGAGTTCGGCACCGACAAGGCCGACCCGGCCCGAACCGCCCACACGCTCAAGACCCGGCCCTGGACGGTGCAGGTGGAAGGCGAGGTGAAAAGGCCCGGCACCTATGGCATCGACGACCTGCTCAGGCTCAGCCCCATGGAGGAGCGCATCTACCGCATGCGCTGCGTGGAGGGCTGGTCCATGGTCATCCCCTGGGTGGGTTATTCGCTCGCCGATCTCATCAGGCGCGCGGAACCCACCGGCAACGCCAAGTACGTGCAGTTCGTGACCCTGGCCGACAAGGCCCAGATGCCTGGCCTGCGCTCGGGCGTGCTCGATTGGCCCTACGTGGAAGGCCTGCGCATCGACGAAGCCATGCACCCGCTCACGCTGCTGGCCTTTGGCCTGTACGGCGAGGTGCTGCCGAACCAGAACGGCGCCCCGGTGCGCCTGGTGGTGCCCTGGAAGTACGGCTTCAAGAGCGCCAAGAGCATCGTCAAGATCCGCTTCGTCGAGAAGCAACCCGCCAGCAGCTGGGAAAAGGCCAACGCCCAAGAGTACGGTTTCTATTCCAACGTGAACCCCAAGGTCGACCACCCGCGCTGGAGCCAGGCCACCGAGCGGCGCATCGGCGAAGGCGGCCTCTTCACCCCCAAGCGACCCACGCAGATGTTCAACGGCTACGAAGCCCAGGTGGGCCAGCTCTACGCCGGCATGGACCTGAAGAAGTTCTACTGAACATTTCTCGTCACCCCCGCCCCCTCTCGTCATTCCCGCGCAGGCGGGAATCCAGGCTGTTTCTCGCAACACCCCATGAACAAACTGCTGCTGCACCCTGCAGCCAAACCGGTCCTGTGGCTCTTGCTGGCCCTGCCCGCGCTGTGGCTGGGCTACGCCGCTGCCAACAACCTGCTGGGTGCCAACCCTGCCGAAGCGCTCATACGCAGCCTGGGCGACTGGACGCTGCGCGCGCTGTGCCTCACCCTCGCCCTGACCCCGCTGCGCCAGATCACCGGCTGGAGCGGCCTCGTGCGCCTGCGCCGCAACATCGGCGTCACGGTCTTCATCTACGGCACCCTGCATTGGCTGGCCTATGCCGTGTTTGACCAGGGGCTGGACGTGGCGGCCATCCTGAAAGACATCGCCAAGCGCCCCTTCATCCTGGTGGGCACCGCCGCCTGGCTGGCACTGATGCCGCTGGCCGCCACCTCGTTCAACGCCGCCGTGCGCAAGCTGGGCGGCCAGGCCTGGAAAGACCTGCACAAGCTCACCTACGCCATCGGCCCCATCGCCTTGCTGCACTTCTTCTGGATGCGCGCAGGCAAGAACAACTTTGGCGAGGTGGCGGTGTACGCGGCCATCGTCGGTGTGCTGCTGGGCTGGCGTTGGTGGAAGCGCTGGTCCAGCCCGCAGCGCAGCATGGCCAAGGCCTGAGATGGCCGCTCAAGTGCCATGCGTCATTGGATCCGCACCCACGTCTGGGTGCGCCCCAGCAGAGAGAAGCCGACAAAGCCCCGCATCTCCAGTCGGGCGCCACCGTCGATCAGGGTGATCCTGGCCTTGTAGACCGTGCCGGTCATGGGGTCCAGGACAGTGCCTCCCTCCCACCCCCCTTCGTCCTCGGCCTTCTTCAGCCCACGCAGTATCTCCAGCCCAATCAGCAGCTGGTCCTTGCGATCGTCCTTGCAAGCCAGGCATCTTTCGTCGCTCTTGAAGTTGGCGCGATACACCTTCTCAATCCTGGCCGTGATCAGGCCATTGCTTTCGATGATGCGCACCTCTGACTTGGGCGCACCGCTCTTGTCGTCGATGGTCTTCCAGACACCTGCAGGGCTCGCCTGTGCCAGTGCCGAAGCGCAGGCAAGGCACACAGCCAACACCATGAACACACGGGTCATGCGCAATCTCCTTGTGGGCGCCGTTGAACAACTTGAACAAAGTGCTTCATCACATGCGGGCCATCGCCAGGGCCAGCACACCGGGGGCAAGCCGCAGCAGCCACGGCAACGCACGGGCCTTGCCCACCCAGATGGTGTCTTGTTGCCCCAGCAAGCCCTCGATCACCTGCCGCGCAGCCTGCTCGGCGGAGAGCTTTCCCTTGCCGCGGCCCTGGGTCATCGGCGTGTCCACCAGGGGCATCACCGCCTCAACCACTCGAACGCCGCTGCCCTTGAGTTGCAACCTCAGGGCCTGGCTGAACAAATGCAAGCCCGCCTTAGTAGCGCAGTACACCGCCGACGTGCGCTTGGGCGCAAACGCCAAGCCTGAGGTGATGTTGACGATGGTGGCGCCCGGCCGGGCCTGCAAATGCGCCAGCAGCGCCTGCGTGAGCACCATGGGCGCCACCAGGTTGATGTCCACCTCCACGCGCACCTGCGCAGCGATGTAGCCCACCTCGTCCATGCGCAGGTTGTCTTGCACGCCAGCGTTGTGAATGACCACGGCCAGATCAGGAAACTGCTCTACCCATTGCCGCGCCAGGGACGGCAAGGCCGCCACATCGGCCAGGTCGCAAGCCACGGTGGCTATCTGAGGGAAGCGCTGCTGCAGAGCCTGCAGCCGGTCCTGGCTGCGACCCAGGGCCACCACAGGCACACCGGCCTGTGCCAACTGCACGGCCAGCGCATACCCTATGCCAGAGGTGGCCCCGGTGACCAAGGTGCGCGGCAGAGGTGCGCTCTGGTGGCCGCCGGGTCGCGCGTCGCGCTGTGGTTTGGTATACATGCGGCGGACTTTAGGAAGGCCCCGCCATGCCGTCATCAACCCAGGTTAATCGCCCCACCACCACCGCCGCCAAGCACGTGCTGCAAGCCTTGCTGGAAGGCGCTGCAGGCGGGCCACTGCCGCACTGGGACCAAGTGGCCAGCGCCATCCGAGAGCGCCGCTTTCGCCCCGGAGAAACGGTGTTCATGCAGGACGTGGCGCACCCCTGTGTGTACGGCGTGCGCCTGGGCCTGCTGAAGCTGGGCTACCTGGGTGCAGACGGCAACGAGTGGATCAAGTCCTTCGTGCATGAAGGCGGCTTTTTTGCCAGCATTGCCGCGCTGCAACCGCAGGGCAAAACCACTTTCCAGGCAACCACACTGGAGCCCACGGTGGTGGAGCAGGTGGACTACAGGCTGATGGCTGAATTGGCCCAGGCCCACCTGGCCTGGTCGCGCGCCCTGCACCAACTGACCCTGGCCTTTGCCGCGCGCAAAGAGCAACGCGAACGCGAGCTGCTCACCTTGACCCCCGAGCCACGTTACCTGGCCTTTCGCGCCGCCCACCCTGATCTGGAGCGCCGCATTGCCCAAAAAGACCTGGCCCGTCACCTGGGCCTGACGCCCGTGGGCCTGAACCGGATTGTGGTGAGGCTGCGGCGGGCGGCGGGCCTGGAATAGTCACTGTTTTCTATTCATTTGCTATTCATGATGTGACGACATATGCTTTGATTCATTGGCGTATCAACCTGACATTTCGTGAGTTGGTTGCCTTCATGGCACGGCCTTGAATCGATTCACCATGCACACCCCAAAGACCCCTGACGCCACCCATCTGCTGAGCGCCCTGCAAACCCGCTCGCCGCAAACCGCAGCCGAACTGGCGCAGCGCCTGGGCAAGAGCCAGCCCACCTTGTCGCGCTTGCTGCGCGAACTCGCCACCGAGGTGGTGGTGCTGGGCCAAGGCAAGGCCACGGTCTACGCCCTGCCGCAACCCCTGCTGGGCCTGCCGGCCCGCCAAGCCCTGCACTGGGTGCATGCCGATGGCCGCATCGAGGCCTGGGGTGAGATCACTGCGGTGCCAGGTGGCAAGGTTCACGTGCGGGCCGAAGGCATCAGTGCCCTGTTCGACGGCCTGCCCTGGTTTCTCACCCCGCTGCGCCCCTCGGGCTTCCTGGGCCGAGCCCTGGCGCAGCAACTGGCGCCGCAGGGCTTTGCATCCAACCCTGAGCTGTGGTCGCTGGAGCAGGTCTTGTTTGCTGCCACCCTGCTGCCGGACAGCCCAGGCGCCGTGCAACTGGGCCAGCCACAAACGCCCGCCCTGCCCTTGCCTGTGCTGGCCAACGATGCCAACCTGGACGCGCTGGCCATGGCAGCGGCAGCCACCTTGCCCGCAGGCTCATCTGCCGGTGGCGAACAGGCCAAGTTCCTGGCATGCGACAACCTCGGCCAAGCGGTGCTGGTGAAGTTCTCGCCGCCACGCGGTACACCCTTTGGCGAACGCTGGCACGATCTGCTGGTGGCCGAGCATCTGGCCCTGTGCGTGCTGGCAGAACACGGTGTGGCGGTGGCGCCGTCGCGCCTGGTGCACACCGCCAGCCGCAGCTACCTGGTCTCGCAACGCTTTGACCGCGTGGGCCCCAGCGGCCGCCGCCACGTGGTGGCGCTGGACGCCTTTCACACCGCCTTCGTGGGCGGCCCGCGCCAGCACTGGGCCGCCACCTGCACGGCGTTGGCGCGCCAGCGCCGCGTGCCCGCCGAAACCCCAGCCCAGGCCCAGGCGCTGCTGCACTTCGGCCAGCTCATAGGCAACACCGACATGCACTTCGGCAACCTGAGCCTGTGGGTGGAGACTGCCGACGTGGCCGCAGGCCGGGGCCGCTTGGCGCCGGTCTACGACATGCTGCCCATGCGCTGGCGGCCTGATGTGTACGGTGGCGATTTCGGCCTGGGTGCCTTCGAGCCCGATGCGATGGCCATGCAGAGCGCGGCGCGGCCGCTGGCGCGGGTGTTCTGGGCACGTTGCGCCAACGGCACCATCCTGTCGGCTGAATTCCGCAGGCTCGCAGAACGGATGTGGCAGATTCTGGGCTGATCCGCTTCGCGAGTTCAGCGCAGCAAGCGCCAAACCATGGCGGCGGTGTGCAGCGCCACCATCGCAACACCGGTCGCCACCACATAGGGCCAGGCCTCACCCAGCTTGCCGGCAAACAAGATGCCGCAGCCCAGCAACAGCAAGCCGGCTTGACGCAGCAAGGGCAATGGTTGATTCATGGCGGGCTCCAACGTCTAGGCATGGCGGCGAGGCCTGGGCGCAAGACCTCGCCTGCCATGGGATTCGCGCAGGATATCGTGCCCCGCTCTGCGCAACTCAAAGCCCCTCAAACGCCACCAGCGTGAACAACTTCAACCCCGCGTCGCGCAGCCGGGCTGAGCCACCCAGCTCGGGCAGGTCGACGATGGCCGCGCCTTCGGTCACCGTGGCGCCCAGCTTCTCCAGCAGCTTCTTGCCGGCCATCATGGTGCCGCCGGTGGCGATCAGGTCGTCGATCAGCAGCACCCGGTCGCCGGGCTTCACCGCGTCGGTGTGCAGCTCCACCGTGGCGCTGCCGTATTCCAGCTCGTAGGTCTCGGCCACCGTGGTGAAGGGCAGCTTGCCCTTCTTGCGGATGGGCACGAAGCCCAGGCCCAGCTCGTAGGCCAGCACCGAACCGATGATGAAGCCGCGCGCGTCCAGCCCGGCCACCACCGTGGGGCGCAGGGCCGGGTCCATGTAGCGGTGCACGAAGCTGTCGATCAGCACGCGGAAGACCTTGGGGTCTTGCAGCAGCGGCGTGATGTCGCGGAACTGGATGCCGGGCTCGGGCCAGTCGGGCACGGTGCGGATGTGGTTGCGCAGGTAGAGGCTATTGTCCATGGCCTTCTCTCTCCTTGTGGGTTCAACGTGCCAGCACGGGTTTCAGGGCATGGCCGGTGTGGGTGCCGGCGCGCACCACATCTTCGGGCGTGCCGGCACACACCACGCGCCCACCCGCCGTGCCGCCATCGGGCCCCAGGTCAATCACCCAATCGGCCTCGGCGATCACGTCCAGATCGTGCTCGATCACCACCACGCTGTGGCCGCCGTCCACCAGGCGGTGCAGCACGTGGATCAGCTTTTCCACGTCGGCCATGTGCAGGCCCACGGTGGGTTCGTCCAGCACGTAGAGGGTGTGCGGTGCCTTCTGGCCGCGCCGTGCCACGTCATCCCTCACCTTGCTCAGCTCGGTGACCAGCTTGATGCGCTGGGCCTCGCCGCCGCTGAGCGTGGGGCTGGGCTGGCCCAGTGTGAGGTAGCCCAGCCCCACGTCTTTCAGCAGCTGCAGCGGGTGGGCGATGCTGGGCATGCTGGCAAAGAACTCCACGGCCTCGTCCACCTCCATGGCCAGCACGTCGCCGATGCTCTTGCCGCGCCAGCTCACGGCCAGGGTTTCGGCATTGAAGCGTTGGCCGTGGCACACATCGCAGGGCACCTTCACGTCGGGCAAGAAGCTCATGGCGATGGTGCGCATGCCTTGGCCTTCGCAGCCGGGGCAGCGGCCTTGGCCAGTGTTGAAGCTGAAGCGCGCCGCCGCGTAGCCGCGCGCTTTGGCTTCGAGCGTTTCGGTGAAGAGCTTGCGGATAGCGTCCCAGAAGCCGATGTAGGTGGCGGGGCACGAGCGAGGGGTTTTGCCGATGGGGGTTTGGTCCACCTCCAGCACGCGGTCCACACCGCCCCAGCCGCTGAGCGACGCGCAACCGGTGAGCACCACGGATGACGCGGCGGCTTCGTCCGGTTTGCGGCCCTTGGCGGCCACCAGGGCGGCCACGTTGGCCAGCAGCACGTCGCGCGCCAAGGTGCTTTTGCCGGAGCCCGAAACACCGGTGACGGCCACCAGGCGCGAGAGCGGCACGTCCACATCCACCTGCTGCAGGTTGTGCATGCTGGCGCCGCGCAATTGCAGCGTGGGTGCGGTGGCGCTGAGCGCGCGGCGTGGGTGCAGCGGGTGCTTGAGTGGGTGCGCCAGAAACTGGCCGGTGAGCGACGCAGGAACCGCTGCCAAGTCGGCCGCCGAGCCTTGCGCCACCAGCCGGCCACCGCGCTTGCCGGCGCCGGGGCCGATGTCGATGATGTGGTCGGCGCGGCGGATGGTGTCTTCGTCGTGCTCCACCACCACCAGTGTGTTGCCCTTGTCGCTGAGGCTCTTCAGCGCGTTCAGCAGGATGCCGTTGTCGTGCGGGTGCAGGCCGATCGTCGGCTCGTCCAGCACGTAGCAAACGCCCTGCAGGTTGCTGCCGAGCTGGGCGGCCAGGCGGATGCGCTGCGCCTCGCCGCCGCTGAGCGTGGGCGCGGCGCGGTCGAGCGTGAGGTAGCCCAGGCCCACCTCTTGAAGGAAGGCCAGGCGGTTCAGGATCTCGGTCACCACGTCGCGGGCGATGCCGGCTTCACGGCCGACCAGCTCAAGCCCGTCCACCCAGGCCTTGGCGTCTTTCACACTCCATTCGGCCACACTGTGGATGGGCAAGCCCGTGAAAGTGACGGCGCGCGAGGCTGGGTTCAGCCGGGCGCCGTGGCAATCGGGGCAGGGTTCGCCGGCCACGCCTTCGACCTCGGGCTCCTCGCTGGGGAAGCTCTGCTCGCGGCCCTTGTTGTCGTCGTCCTGCACCGAATCGTCAAAGGCCTTGCGTTGTTCGCGCGTCAGCGCCAGGCCCGTGCCCACACAGGTGGTGCACCAGCCGTGCTTGCTGTTGTAGCTGAACATGCGCGGGTCCAGCTCGGGGTAGCTGGTGCCGCATTGCGGGCAGGCGCGCTTGGTGGAGAACACCTTCACCGAGCCCACGTGGGCCGTGCTGGCACCGGCGTCCATCAGGCCGGCCAGGCCGTCCAGCGGCGCCAGCAGGTGCATCACGCCCTTGCCCACGTCCAGCGCCTGGGCCAGCAGGGCGCGCAGCTCGGCCTCGTTCTCGGGCTTGACGATGAGGTCGCCCACCGGCAATTCGAGGGTGTGCTCCTTGAAGCGGTCCAGCCGCGGCCACGGGTCCACCTTCAGGAACTCGCCGTCCACGCGCAGGTGCGTGTGGCCCTTGGCCTTGGCCCACTTGGCCAGGTCGGTGTACACGCCCTTGCGGTTCACCACCAGCGGCGCCAGCAGGCCCACGTGCTGGCCCTTGTGGTCGCGCAGCAGTTGGGCGGCAATGCTCTCGGCGCTTTGCGGCATCACCGGCGCGCCGTCCTTCACACAGTGCTGCAGGCCCAGCTTGACCCACAGCAGGCGCAGGAAGTGCCAGACCTCGGTGGTGGTGGCCACCGTGCTCTTGCGGCCACCGCGCGAGAGGCGCTGCTCGATGGCCACGGTGGGCGGTATGCCCCAGACCGCGTCCACCTCGGGCCGGCCTGCTGGCTGCACGATGCTGCGGGCGTAGGCGTTGAGGCTTTCCAGGTAGCGGCGCTGGCCTTCGTTGAACAGGATGTCAAACGCCAGCGTGCTCTTGCCCGAGCCCGAGACGCCGGTGACCACGCTGAACTTGCCGCGCGGGATGGCTACGTTCAGCGACTTGAGGTTGTGCTCGCGAGCGTTGACGATCTGGATGGCGTCTTCGGCTTCGTTCCCCGTGCGCGCACGCGGCGCCAGCAGGCTGCCCAGGTAGGCGCCTTCGTGGATCAGTTCGCCACCCATCTTCTCGCTCACGCCCAAGGCACCGTCGTATTCGGCCAGCGCGATGCCGGTGTGCGAGGTCGGGTGGCGGCGCAGGTCTTCGGGCGTGCCGGTGGCCACCACGGCGCCGCCGGCGTCGCCGCCTTCGGGGCCCAGGTCGATCAACCAATCGGCGGCGCGGATGACGTCGAGGTTGTGCTCGATCACCAGCAGCGAGCTGCCGGCATCCAGCAGCTTGCGCAGCGCGCGCATGAGCTTGGCGATGTCGTCGAAGTGCAGGCCAGTGGTGGGCTCGTCAAAGATGAACAGCGTGCCTTTCTTCGCCACGGCCTGGCGCGGGGCGCTGGCGGTTTCGGCCAGGTGGCCGGCCAGCTTCAGGCGCTGGGCCTCGCCGCCGCTGAGCGTGGGCACGGGCTGGCCCAGGCGCACGTAGTCCAACCCCACGTCGACGATGGGCTGCAGCGTGCGAATCACCTCGCGGTCAGCGGCGAAGAGCTTCACCGCTTCGCTCACCGTCAGCTCCAGCGTGTCGGCGATGCTCAGATGCCGGTCTCCGCGAGCTATCTTCACATCCAGGATTTCGTTGCGGTAGCGGCGGCCATCGCAATCGGGGCAGCGCAGGTACACATCCGAGAGAAACTGCATCTCCACATGCTCGAAGCCCGAGCCGCCGCAGGTGGGGCAGCGGCCATCGCCCGCATTGAAGCTGAACATACCGGGCGTGTAGTTGCGCTCTTGCGCCAAGGGGGCCACGGCAAAGAGCTTGCGGATCTCGTCGAACGCGCCCACGTAGCTGGCGGGGTTGGAGCGCGCAGTTTTGCCGATGGGGCTCTGGTCCACAAAGACCGCGTCGGCCAGGTGGTCCATGCCCAGCAGTTGGCTGTACTCGCCTGGGGTTTCGGTGGCATGGCCGAAGTGGCGGAACAGCGCCGGCACCAGCACGTCCTGCACCAGGGTGCTCTTGCCCGAGCCGGAGACGCCGGTCACCACCGTCAGGCGCTGCAGCGGGAACTCCACGCTGATGTCTTTGAGGTTGTTGTGGCGCGCGCCTTCGAGGATGAGCTTGGGCGTGCTCGCATCCACAAAGCGCTTGAAGCCCATGCCCACGCTCTTGCGCGCGCCCAGGTAGGCGCCGGTGAGGGTGTCGGCGTGGCGGGCTTCACTGGGCGAGCCGTCGAAGACGATCTGGCCGCCCTTCTCGCCGGGGCCGGGACCCATGTCGATCAGGCGGTCAGCGGCCAGCATCACGGCCGGGTCGTGCTCCACCACCACCAGGGTGTTGCCGGCGTCGCGCAGGCGGTGCATGGCCTGCACGATGCGGTTCATGTCGCGCGGGTGCAGGCCGATGCTGGGCTCGTCCAGCACAAACATGGTGTTCACCAGCGAGGTGCCCAGGGCCGTGGTGAGGTTGATGCGCTGCACCTCGCCGCCGCTTAGCGTGCGGCTTTGCCGATCGAGCGTGAGGTAGCCCAGGCCCACGTCGCACAGATACTTGATGCGGGTGCGCACCTCATCGAGCAGCAGCTTGAGCGCCTCGTCGCGCAGCGCGTCGGGCAGGCTCAGCGTATCGAAGAAGATGCGCAGCCGGTCGATCGGCAGGAACATCAGGTCGTGCAGGCTGAGGCCCGGCAGGGCTTCGAGTTGCTCACGGCTCCACGCGGCTCCCACGGGCAGGATGCGCTTGGCGGGCGGCTGCACCGCATCGGCATTGGCCTTGGATCCGATGCGCCACAGCAGCGCTTCCAACTTCAGCCGCGCACCGCCGCAAGCCCCACAGGGCGTGTAGCTGCGGTACTTGGACAAGAGCACGCGGATGTGCATCTTGTAGGCCTTGCTCTCCAGGTACTCGAAGAACCGGCGCACGCCGTACCACTGCTTGTTCCAGTTGCCGCTCCAGCTGGGCGAGCCTTCCAGCACCCATTTGTGCTGCTCGGGCGTGAGTTGGCTCCAGGCGGTGTCGCGCGGGATGCCGGCGTCCCCGGCGTACTTCAGTAAATCGTCCTGGCAGTCCTTCCACGCGGGCGTCTGCATGGGCTTGATGACGCCGTTGCGCAGGGTCTTGCGCGCGTCCGGGATCACCAGGCCAAAGTCCACGCCGATGACCCGACCGAAGCCGCGGCAGGTTTCGCAGGCGCCATAGGCCGAGTTGAAGCTGAACAGCGCCGGCTGCGGGTCGCCGTAGCGCAGGTCGCTCTCGGGGCAGTGCAGACCGGTGGAGTAGCGCCACAGCTCGGGCTCTCCTTCCTCTTTCAGCGCATAGACAGTGAGCCTTCCCGAGCCACGCTTCAAAGCCAGCTCGATGGCTTCCATCACCCGCACGCGCTCGGCGTTGCTGAAGCGGAAACGGTCGGCCACCACGTCGAGCTGCTTCTTGTCGTCCACAGTGCGCTCGGCCTGCACCCGGGCAAAGCCGCTGGCCTGCAACCATTGCTCCAGCTGCTCGGCGCTGGTGTTGGCGGGCAATTCGACCGGGAAGGTCAGCACCAGGCGCGGGTCGCCGTTCTGTTTCGCTCTTGGTTCCAGGTCGGCGTAGATGGTCTCGGGCGTGTCGTGCCGCACCGGTAGCGCGGTCTGCTTGTCGAACAGCTGGGCGGCGCGGGCAAACAGGAGCTTGAGGTGGTCGTTCAGCTCGGTCATCGTGCCCACGGTGGAGCGGCTGGTGCGCACCGGGTTGGTCTGGTCGATGGCGATGGCCGGTGGCACGCCGTCCACCTTGTCCACGGCCGGGCGGTCCATGCGGTCGAGAAACTGCCGGGCGTAGGCCGAGAAGGTTTCCACGTACCGGCGCTGGCCTTCGGCGTACAGCGTGTCGAACACCAGGCTGCTCTTGCCCGAACCGCTGGGGCCGGTGACGACGGTCATCTCGCCGGTGCGGATGTCCAGGTCCAGGTTCTTCAGGTTGTGCTGGCGGGCGCCGCGGATGTGGATGAGGCCGGACATGGAGGGGGCTGGAGCGGGGTGGAACCCGGTATGTTGGCACGGGCCCGCACTGTGCGCGGCCGGCAGGCCTTTGCACCACGGTCAGATTTCTGCAAATTTCGGTAAACCCGCAGGTGGCCTGTCATCCAAACCGCCACGCCAAGGGTTAAGGTGCGGCGTCGGCCCCTGTTTGCCGGCCCCGATGAGGAACGCCATGATCGTCCGCCCTGCTGTCTTGACCCTGCTCACCGCCTCTGCCGCCCTGTTGTCGGCCTGCGTGGTGGCCCCTTACCCCTCGCGCGGTGGCGTGGTGTACGCTCCCGCCCCCGGGCAGCAAATGCCGCCGCCGGTCTACAGCCCGGCCCCTGGCGATGGCTATGTGGTGGCGCCCTCGGCCCCGCCGCCGGTCTACCAGGAGGTGATTCCTGTGCGACCCTTCGCCGACGCCCTCTGGATTGCCGGCTTCTGGGGCTGGATGGGTGGCCGCTATGTGTGGAACGGCGGCCATTGGGACCGCCACCGCCATGGCTACCAATGGGAGCCGCACCGATGGGTGCCGCATGGCAATGGCCATTGGCGTCAGGAAGGCGGCCGCTGGCGCAACCACTGAACGCGTCGTCGTCCCGGCGCCACCTCGTCATCCCCCGACCACGGGCCGCCTTGTGCGGCCCGTGTCGTTTCAGGCTCAAAATCGCCGCATGAGCGGCCACATCCACTTCCAACCCGCCGATGCCCACGGCATCGCGCGTGTCGTCATCGCCAACCCCGGCAAACTCAATGCCCTGGACACCACCATGTGGCGCGAGCTGCGCGCCGGGTTCGAGGCCATCGCACCGGCCTGCGCGCCGCGCGTGATCGTGGTGCAGGGCGAGGGCCAGAGCTTCGTGGCCGGCGGCGACATCGAGGAGTTTCCGCACTTCCGTTTCGACGCCGCCTCGCTGGCCCATTTCCACGAAGAGGTGGTGGGCCCGGCGCTGTGGGCCATGTTGGCCTGCGATGTGCCGCTGGTGGCGCAGATAGCCGGCGCCTGCGTGGGCGGCGGGCTGGAGATCGCCGCCTGCTGCGATATCCGTCTGTGCGGCGAGAGCAGCCGATTTGGCGTGCCCATCGCCAAGCTGGGTTTCCCAATGGCGCCGGCCGAGATCGAAATCGTGGCCCGCGTGGTGGGCGAAACCACGCTGCGAGAACTGCTGCTGGAGGCCCGGGTGCTCACAGCGCACGACGCCCTGCAGCGCGGCCTGGTCACCCGGGTGGTGCCCGATGCCCTGCTGCTGCAGGAGGCGCAGCACTGCGCCGAGCGCATGGCCGCCCTCTCGCCCCAGGCCATGCGGCTGAACAAGCAGGCCCTGCGGCAGTTTGCACGTGGGGGAAACAGCGGCCGCGAGCAGCGCGAACCGCACTACGCTTACGCACCCTCAGACGAACACCGCGAGGGCCTGACCGCTTTCAACGAGAAGCGGCCAGCCAGCTTTCCGCCCGCCCGGACCTGAACCCCTTGCAGCTGACCCGCATGAACGCCAACCTCTACAGCGCGCTGCGCGCTGCCTTCCCAGCCAATCTCGACAGCCTGGCCATCCAGCCCGCCGACGGCCCCGACACGCACAGCCACTACACCTGGCGCGACCTGGACCGCGCCTCGGCCCGCATCGCCAACCTGCTGGGTTCGTTGGATTTGCCGCCCGAGAGCCGCGTGGCCGTGCAGGTGGAGAAAAGCGTGGAAGCGCTGGTGCTGTACCTGGCGGTACTGCGCGCCGGCCATGTGTTTCTGCCGCTCAACACCGCCTACCAAGCCAGCGAGATCGCGTACTTCGTGGGCAATGCCGAGCCAGCCGTGGTGGTGTGCTCGCCCAAAAATTTCATCTGGGTCAGCCGCATTGCCTTCCAGGCCGGCACCGCCCATGTCTATACGCTGGGCGACGACCGCAGCGGCACGCTGCTGGAGCGCGCCGCCTACCATGGCGATGCCCACACGCCTGCCATGAAGCGGGCCGGCGACCTGGCCGCCATCCTCTACACCAGCGGTACCACCGGCCGCAGCAAGGGCGCCATGCTCTCGCACGGCAACTTGCTCAGCAATGCGCAGACGCTCAAGGCCTACTGGGGCTGGCAGCCGGGCGATGTACTGATCCACGCCCTGCCCATCTTCCACGTGCACGGCTTGTTCGTGGCCTCGCATGGGGCGCTGCTGAACGGCAGCCCCATGCTCTGGTTCAGCAAGTTCGACCCCAAAGCCGTGCTGGCCCGCTTGCCCGAGGCCACGGTGTTCATGGGCGTGCCCACGCTCTATGTGCGTATGCTGGGCGAGGCGGGGCTGAACCACGCGGCCTGCAAGAACATGCGCTTGTTCATCAGCGGTTCGGCGCCCTTGCTGCTCGACACCTACACCGAATGGCAGCAGCGCACCGGCCACACCATCCTGGAGCGCTATGGCATGAGTGAGACGGTGATGCTCACCTCCAACCCCTGCCACGCCAGTGACGGCGAGCGGCGCGGTGGAACGGTGGGCTTTGCCCTGCCCGGCGTGGGCGTGCGCGTGCACGACGACCAGGGCCAGCCGCTGCCGGCCGGCGAGATCGGCAACATCCAGGTGCGCGGGACGAATGTTTTCAGCGGCTACTGGCGCATGCCCGAGAAGACGAAGGAAGAGTTCACTGCCGATGGCTGGTTCAAGACCGGTGACGTGGGCAAGATCGACGCAGCCGGCTACGTCACCATCGTGGGCCGCAGCAAGGACCTGATCATCACCGGTGGCTACAACGTCTACCCGGCCGAGATCGAGGGCTACGTCAACGACATGCCAGGCGTGGCCGAGAGCGCGGTGATCGGGGTGCCTCACCCCGATTTCGGCGAGGCGGTGGTGGCGGTGCTGGTGCCGCGCGTGGGCGCCACGCTGGACAGTGCGGCCGTGGCCGCCGCGCTCAAGTCGCAGATCGCCAACTTCAAGGTGCCCAAGCAGGTCTTTGTGGTGGGCGAGCTGCCGCGCAACGCCATGGGCAAGGTGCAGAAGAACCTGCTGCGCGATCAGCACCAGAGCTTGTTCAAGAACCCCGTGGCTTGATGACCCGCCGCATGCGCCCGCACATCCGCACGAGCCAGTTGCTCGCCTGGCTGGCGGCCAGCACATGTGCCTGGCCCGTGCTGGCCGCCGGCAGCGATGGGCCGGAGCACCCGTTGCTCAAAGGCTGTGGCGCCAATGCTTTACCGAAATGCGCCGCTGGCCTGGAGGCGCGCGCACTGAAGGCCCACGCCACCCAGGCGAGGCGCGATGGCCACGTGCTCTGGCTCACGCTGGGGCCAGGCAGCCTGCCGATGCGCTGGGACGACGACGCCAACGGCGCCGCAGCCTACCGCTATCTGGGCCCGCTGGCGGGCACCGAGTTGCATCTGGTGATGCAGTGGGGCGCGGGGGGCGCTGCGCGGTTTCAACCCGTGGGGCCGGGCATGGCCACCACGGTGAAGCTCAACGCGCCGCCCTGGCCGTCGCCCGATGGCCGCATGCTGGCGGTGGCCGTAGCGGCCCGGCCCGGCCAGGTTGGGCAGCTGGCGTTGTGGGGTCGCGTGGGGCCGCAGTGGCGCATGCAGTACAGCTTTGATCCCGACCCTGGCATGGGCTTCGAGTTCAAGAGCTGGCGCACCGATGGTGCGGCGCTGCGCCTGGTCTGGCACTGCCCGCAGCAAAGCGGCAGCACACAGTTGCGTGATGGCCCCTATGGTTGGGATTTGATCCCGCCACCGCCAGGGCACTGCGGCGACTGAGGGCCGGATTCCAGGGCAGACCTCAGCGCCACCGTCACCGCGCAGCCCCACCACCGTCACTCCCGCGCAGGCGGAAGTCCAGGAATTCAAATCCGGCTCAGTTTTCGTCTTCGCGCGTGGCGGTGGCGCCGGGGTTGATGATCTGCCCCGGTTGCATCGGTGGCATCTCGGGCGCCACTTGCTGAGGCCGCATGGGGTTGATCATGCCGTTCATGCCCAGCGGGCGCACCACCGGCACATGGCCCGGCAGCATGGCCGCGCCGCCAGTGCCGGCGCGGTCGGGGTCGGGCAAGCTCAGTGTGGTGGTGGCCGGGCCACCGCGCGGGCCCAGTTGCACGCCACGCTGCGAGACCGAGAGCAGCACCGTCTCGCCGTCCACCGCAGAGCCGGTTCGCCAAGCACGGGCCGGCTGGTCGCCCACCGCGATCAGGGCCACACCCTGGGGCGACACCTCAGCCCCACGCGGCCACACCACACCCAGCAGATGAAAGCGCTCGGCACCTGGGCTGGCGGCCGGCGCGGCGGCCTGGGCCGTGATGCCCAGCACGCGCTGCAGGTCGCCCCCCATGGCCACACGCTGTGCCGGCAGGCGTGCCTGCGCAGGCAAGGCCGTGGGCGTGACGAACAGGCGCAGGCCCCAGAACAAGGCGCTGGCGGCCACCAGGGCCCATACACCAAACGTTAACAATCGGGTCTGCATGCGGCGATTATCATGCAGCCATCCCCGGCCACGCTGCCCTGTTTCCCATGACCACCTGCCCTGTTCACACTCCCTTTGCACGGCGCATCCGCCAGGGCCTGCAAGCGGGCTTCACGCTGATCGAACTGATGGTGGTGCTGGTGATCATCGGCGTGCTGGCCGCGTTGATCGTGCCCAATGTGCTGGACCGTGCCGACGACGCCCGCGTCACCGCTGCGCGCTCCGACATCGGCAGCCTGATGCAGGCCCTGAAGCTCTACAAGCTCGACAACCAGCGCTACCCCACGGCCGAGCAGGGGCTGGAAGCGTTGCGCGCCAAACCCACGGCCGGCCCCATCCCGCCAAACTGGAAGCTCTACGTCGAGAAGCTGCCCGCCGACCCCTGGGGCCGCCCCTACCTGTACGCCAACCCCGGCGTGAAGGGTGAAATCGATGTGTTCAGCTACGGCGCCGACGGCCAGCCCGGTGGCGAGGGCAAGGACGCCGACATTGGCTCCTGGCAGTAGAGCCAGCCCCCAGGCGCTGGCTGGGTCGGCCCCGTTCCCGGCTGGGCTCCACCGCGCCAGCGGCTTCACGCTGCTGGAGCTGATGATCGTGGTGGCCTTGCTGGCCGTGGTGGTGGGCATGGTCAGCGTGGCCCTGCGCGATGGCAACGCCAACCGCCTGGACGAAGAAGCCATGCGCCTGAGCGCGCTGTTCGAAGGAGCCCGTGCGCGCTCGCGCGCCACTGGCCAGGAGGTGCGCTGGCAACCCTCGCAGGCGCTGGGCAAGGGCTTCGAGTTCACCGGCCTGCCGCCCGAGGCAGCCATGCCCGGCGCCTGGTTGGACGAGCGCACCCAGGCCGAAGTGCTGGGCGCGCCACTGCTGCGGCTGGGACCCGAGCCGGTGATCGGCGCACAGCGCGTGCGGCTGCGCCTGGCCGACCGGCAACTGGTGTTGGCCACCGATGGCCTGGCGCCGTTCGCGGTGCTGGAGAGCGGCGCCCGGGCACCCACGCCATGAAGCAGGCCTGCACACGCCGAACAGCGCGCGGCTTCAGCCTGGTGGAGGTGCTGGTGGCCGTGGCCATCGTGGCCGTGGCCTTGGCCGCAGGCAGCCGCGCTGGCGGTGCCTTGCTGAACAATGCACAGCGCCTGTCCGACGTCACCCAGGCCCAGTGGTGCGCCGAGAACCGGCTGATCAACATGCGCCTGGCCAAGCTGTTTCCCGATGTGGGCGAGAGCAACGCCGAATGCACCCAGCTGGGCCACAGCTACCGCTTGATTCAAAACGTGCGGGCCTCGTTCAACCCCAACTTCCGCATCGTCGAGCTGGCCGTCACCACGGCCGACCTGACGCCGCTGGTGCAGTTGGCCGTCATCATGCCGAGGTATTGATGACACCCCCAAGCTCACTCCGTTCGCTACCCCCCAAGGGGGCTCCGCGCCCTTCGGGCGGCCGGGCGGGCGCGGGCCGCTCCGATCAGCACGGGTTCACCTTGGTGGAGGTGCTGGTGGCGCTGTTCATCATGGCCGTGCTGGCCGGTCTGGCCTGGCGCGGCGTGGACGCGCTGGTGCGCACCCGCGATGGCAGCAAGGCCGCCGCCGAGGCCGTGCTGCGGCTGGGCACGGTGCTGGCGCAGTGGGAGCAGGACCTGAACCAGGTCCAGGACAGCGCGGCCGTGCCGGCACTGGCCTTCGACGGCGCCGCGCTGCGGCTCACGCGCCGCGCACCGGGTGGCCTGCAGTACGTGGTCTGGACGCGCCAAGGCGACCAGCTCTGGCGCTGGGCCTCGCCACCGGTCACGCGGGTGCAAGATCTGAGCAACGCCTGGATGCGCGGTCTGCAATGGTCGGCCATCAGCGGCGAGGCGCTGGCCATGCTCGATGGAGTGAGCGACCTGCAGGTCTATTACTTCCGCGCCAACGACAACACCTGGTCGAACGCCCAGTCCACTGGCGACGCGGCCGAATCGGCTGCGGCGGCGGCCGCCGCCAATGCCGCGCTGGCGGCCAAGGCAGCATCGGGCGGCGCATCGGCCGCAGCGGTGGTGGTGGTGCCCGAGCTGGCCGCCGAAGCTCTGCCCAAAGGCGTGCGCCTGCAACTCACCCTGGCATCCGGCGTGCTCACGCGCGACCTGATGCTGCGCCCATGAACCGCATCCGCCATCCCCAACGCGGCGCGGCCCTGCTGCTGGCCATGCTCATCGTCACCCTGGTGGCCACGCTGGCCGCCGGCATGGTCTGGCAGCAGTGGCAGGCGGTGGAGGTGGAGGCCGCCGAGCGCGCCCGCACCCAGGCCAGCTGGCTGGTGCAAGGCGCGGTGGACTGGGCACGGCTGATCCTGCGCACCGACGGCAACGACACCAAGCACCGCAACATCGATTCGCTGGACGAGGTCTGGGCCACGCCGCTCAAGGACGTGAAGCTGTCCGACTTCCTGGCCGCCGACCGCAACAACACCACCGACAACCCGCTCGAAGCCGTGCTCTCGGGCCAGATCACCGATGCCCAGGCCCGCTACAACCTGCGCAACCTGGTGCAGTCCAACCCCGACGATGCCAGCCTGCACCTCGCTGTGCTGCAGCGCTTGTGCGAAACGCTGGGTCTGCCCAGTGACACGGCCACGCGCATCGCCCAGGGCCTGCGCGGCGCCAATGCGGAAGATGCCCAGGCTGCAGACTCGGCCAACCCGCTGCTCACCCCTCAGCGCACCAGTCAACTGGCCTGGCTGGGTCTGGACGCCGACACGCTGGCCCGCCTCACGCCCTACGTCACCGTGCTGCCCGGCACCTCGCAGGTGAACCTCAACACCGCGCCGCCCGAGGTGCTGATGGCCACCATCCCCGGGCTGGACCGCGCCACCGCCGAGCGCCTGCTCAAGGCCCGGCTGCTGGGCGGCTTTGCCACGCTGGACGCGGCCAAGAAACTGATGCCCGAAACCCTGCAGACCGACCCGCGCCTGCTGAGCGTGGCCACCCAGCATTTCGAGATCCTGGGCGAGATGCGCTACGACGCCTATGTGCTGCGCGAACTCGCCCTGGTGCGGCGCCAGAATTCCGAGGTCAGCGTGCTGCGCCGCGAGACCCTGCCGCGTGATTGAACACCTTGCGCTGCCGCTGGCTGGCCGCCGCCTGCGCCGCGCCACAATAGGGCGTGAACTTCACACCCCGCCCCGCAGCAGCAGCCAGCGCCAGCCCCCGCTGATGGCCCCGACGCCCGCCTGACCCCCATGTCCACCCTGATCGTCCAATTGCCCGCGCAGCCCCGCTTGTCGGCCCAGGCGTCCGAGCCCCGTTTGGCAACCGCCGAGGCAGCTGAATGGGCCTACGTGCTGAGCACCGACGGCGTGCACGCCACGCGGCAAGGCCTGTGTGCACCGGCCGATCTGCCCCGCGCACAAACCACCGTTGCGGTGCTCGCCCCGGCTGACGTGGCCTGGCACCGCGTCACCGCGCCCAAGGCGCCGGCGGCCCGTTTGCGCGCTGCGCTGGCCGGCCTGCTGGAGGAAGCTCTGCTCGACGACGATGCCGACCTGCACCTGGCCACCAGCCCGGGCTGGAAGGCCGGCGAGCCCGCCTGGGTGGCGGCTATCGGCAAGGCGCGCCTGAAAGCCCAGATCGAATTGCTAAAAACCGCCGGCCATGCTGTGGACCGGCTGGTGCCCGCCTGGGGCCCGGGCGAGGGCGTGGCGGCGCATGTCTTCAACCCCGGCGACGGCCGCGGCCCGCAACTGGCCTGGCGCGACGAAAGCGGCCCGCTCTGCCTGCCACTGGCCGGTGGCGGTGCGCGCGGCCTGCTGGCACGGCAAGCGGCCGACCTGCCGGTGCTCTGGAGCACCAGCCCCGATTGCGCCACCGATGCCGCCCAGCTGGCCGGCGACACCGTGGCTGCGGTCTCTCACGGCGAGTTCCTGCTGGCCGCCGCCAGGGCGCCCTGGAACCTGCGCCAGTTCGACCTGGCCCCGCAGCGCCGCAGCAGCCGCGTGGCGCGCGAGGCCTGGCGCCGCTTTCTGCAAGAGCCCGCCTGGCGCCCGGTGCGCTGGGGTCTGCTGGCCGTGCTAGGCGTGCAACTGCTGGGCGTGAACGTCTGGGCCTGGCAGCAGCGCCACGCGCTGGCCGCGCAAAAGACGGCCATGACCAGCCTGCTGCAAACCACCTTTCCGCAGGTGCGCGCCGTCATCGACCCGCCGGTGCAGATGCAGAAGGAAGTGGACCTGCTGCGCAGCGCCGCCGGCCAGCCCGGCGATGCCGATCTGGAGCCCATGCTGAGCGCCGCCAACACCGCCTGGCCGCCCTCGCGCGGGCCGGCCGATTCCATCAAGTTCGAGCCCGGCCGGCTCACGCTGGGCAGCCCCGGCTGGAGCCCGGCCGAGGTCAGCGGCTTTCAAGAGCGCCTGCGCCCGCTGGGCCTGGCCGCCGAATCGCAACCCGGCCTGCTGGTGCTGAGCCGGCTGGCGCCAGGCGCCGCACCGCGGGTGGCCGCCGCCGCACCCACCCGCCCGGCACCTGCGGCACCCACTGCACCACAGCCAAGCGCTCAGGCGACGCCGCCGGTGGTGCCCGTGCCTGGGGCCGCCGTGCCGCAGGCCCTGCCCCCGCAGGCCGGCCCGGCCATACCCACCGATGCCCCCCCGCAGCCCGTCTTCAGCAACCGAGGGCCGGCCCAATGAACGCCATCACCCAAGTCGCCACCACGGCCCTGCGCCAGCGCTGGGCCAGCCTCACGCCGCGCGAGCAGCAAGGCCTGTCCTGGGCCACCCTGGCCCTGGCCGTGCTGCTGCTGTGGTTCGCGGCCCTGCAGCCCGCCTGGCGCACCTGGCAGCAAGTGCCCACGCAACGCCAGGCGCTGGAAACCCAGGCGCTGCACATGCAGCGCCTGGCCAGCGATGCCCGCGAGCTCAAGGGCCAGAGCCCCGTAAGCGCCGAGCAATCGCTGCAGGCCCTCAAGGCCGCCACCGACCGCCTTGGCGCCAAGGCCAAGCTCAGCCTGCTGGGCGAACGCGCCACGCTCACCGTCACCGGCATCACGCCCGAGCAACTGCAGGCCTGGCTGAGCGAGGTGCGCAGCGGCGCCCGCGCCCGCCCGGTGGATTTGCAGCTGCGGCGCAACGCCAATGGCCTGGACGGCATGGTGGTGCTGAGCCTGCCCGCCTCGGCCGGATAACGCCCATGCTGCGTCGCCCGCGTCTTGCCGTCACGCCCTTGCGCAGCCCGCGCCTGCGCGCGTTGAACCAGCCCCGAGCAGCCGGCAAGCGCTGGTGGGCCCTGGGCCTGCTCAGCGGCAGCCTGCTGGCGGTGCTGGTCTGGCCGCCGGCCACCTGGCTGGCACGTGCGGTGCAAAGTGCCACCCACGGCCGACTGATCTTGGCCGAAGCCCAGGGCACGCTGTGGCAGGGCAGCGCCCTCACGGTACTGGCCGCAGGTGTTGGCATGCGCGACGCCATGGTGCTGCCCAGCCGCCTGCACTGGCGCGTGGCGCCGTTCTGGGGCGGCCTGCGGCTCAAGCTCACACAAGCCGGCATGCTGAGCGGCACGCTGCAACTGGAATGGCGGCCGGGCTGGAAGCAGCAGCAACTGGCCGTGCTGCCGGATGACGGTGGCAGTGCCAGTGGCGTGGTGGGCCGCTGGCCCGCCGGCTGGCTGGAAGGCCTGGGCGCGCCGCTGAACACCTTGCGCCCGGGCGGCGAGCTGCAGCTCAGCACCCAGGCGCTCACGCTGCACTCGGCCGGCCAGGGCTGGCAGATGCAAGGCCAGGCCACGCTCGACCTGCTGCAGGCCTCGTCGCGCATCGCCACGGTGGCGCCGCTGGGCAGCTACCGCATCAGATTCAGTGGCCCGCAGGGCCTGGGGCCTGTGCAACTGAGCCTGGCCACACTGGAAGGCGCGCTGCAGCTCTCTGGCAGCGGCCAGATCGACCCCCAGGGCCTGCACCTGCGGGGTGAAGCCCAGGCCGCGCCAGGCTTCGAGGCCGCGTTGAACAATTTGCTGAACATCATCGGGCGGCGCGAAGGCGCGCTGTCCCGCATTTCGATCGGGTGACCATGACATTGCACGCCACCGCCCCCTCCCGCAGCCAACTGGCCACGGCCATTGCGCTGACCCTGAGCCTCAGCTTGGGCACCTTGGCCCAGGCCGCGCCGCGTGCCGAGCCCCCCATGCCCATCAGCAAAGCCAAGGCGCCGGTGACGCTGAACTTCGTCAACGCCGAGGTAGAGATGGTCTCGCGTGCCATGGCCGCCGCGCTGGACCGCGAGATCGTGGTGGACCCACGCGTGAAGGGCACCGTCACCATCACCAGCGAGCGCGCCCTGCCGCCGCAAGAGGCCTGGCGCAGCTATCTGGCGGCGCTGCGCGGCCTGGGCTTCACCGTGGTGGAAACCGCCGGCATGCTCAAGGTGGTGCCCGAGGCCGAGGCCAAGCTGCAGACCGGCACGGTGCAGGTGGGCGCGCCCACGGCACGTGGTGACCAGGTGCTCACGCAGATCTTTCGCCTCAACCACGAGAACCCCAACAACCTGGTGGCCGTGCTGCGCCCGCTGATCAGCGCCAACAACACCATCAACGCCAACCCGGGCAACAACACCCTGGTCATCACCGACTACGCCGACAACCTGCAGCGCCTGGGCAAGATCATTGCCGCGCTCGACCAGCCGGCCGCCTCGGAGGTAGAGGTGGTGTCACTGCAGCATGCGCTGGCGTCTGACCTGGCGCCCCTCGTGCAAAAGCTCACCGACGGCTCGGGCGCGGCCGCCGTGCCGGGCGCCCCTGCCGTGGCGGGTGGCAGCACGTCCATCCTCGTGGAGCCGCGCAGCAACTCGCTGATCGTGCGGGCCGCCAACCCGGCCCGCATGAGCACCGCCAAATCACTGATCGAGAAGCTCGACAAACCCAGCGCCGACGGTGGCCCGGCCGGCAGCATCCACGTGGTGTACCTGAAGAACTCCGACGCCGTGAAGCTGGCCGAGGTGCTGCGCGCGGTGCTGGCCAGCGCCAGCAGCACGGGTGGGGCGAGTGCCAGCGCAGGTGGCGGTGTTTCGTCTTTTGGCGCAGCCGCCAGCGGCATGGCGGGCAACACCACCGGCAACAGCAACAGCGCCACGGGCGCGGGCAGCGCGGCGGCCACCACGCCGGTGGCGCAATCGGCGCGGCCCTCCACCGGCGGGCAGATCCAGGCCGACCCGTCCACCAACTCGCTGATCATCTCGGCACCCGAACCGGTATACCGCCAACTGCGCCAGGTGATAGACCAGCTCGACACGCGCCGCGCGCAGATTTACGTGGAGTCGCTGATCGTCAAGGTCAACGTCGAGAAGCTGGCCCAGTTTGGCATCCAGTGGCAGAACCTGTTTGGCAACAAGGGCGACAGCAGCCTGGTGGGCGCAGGCACCAACTCCTCCGTGGGTGGCAACAACATCCTGGGGCTGACGGCCGGCACCGTGCAGGGCGTCACCGGTGCGGCGGGCCTTGTCAACTCCATCTTGGGCGGGCTCAACATTGGCGTGGCCAAGAAAATCGGCAGCGTCTACACCCTGGGCGCCGTGGCCCATTTTCTGGAAACCAATGGCGGCGCCAACGTGCTGTCCACCCCCACGCTGATCGCACTCGACAACGAAGAGGCCAAGATCGTGGTCGGCTCGAACGTGCCCTTCGTCACCGGCACCTTCACCAACACCGGCACGGGCACCGGCGCCACCAACCCGTTCCAGACCATAGAACGCAAAGACGTGGGCCTGACCTTGCGCATCAGAAGCCAGGTGGGTGAAGGCGGCGCCGTGCGCATGAACATCTACCAGGAGAACTCGTCGGTGCAGCCTGGCTCCGAAACCCGCGCTCAGGGCCCCACCACCGACAAGAGCGCCATCGAAACCAGCGTGGTGGTGGACGACGGCTCGATGATCGTGCTGGGCGGTTTGCTCAAGGACGAATACGGCGACGCCGAAGACCGCGTGCCTGGCCTCGCCAGCCTGCCAGTGCTGGGCAATTTGTTCCGCAGCGAGAAGCGCACGCGGGTCAAATCCAACCTGATGATCTTCCTGCGGCCGGTGGTGATTCGAGACCAGAACACCTCCGACAAGCTGATGCTGGACCGCTACGAGTCCATCCGCTCCTCGCAGCAGCAGGTGCAGCCTGAGCCCACCCTGCTGCTGCCGGTGGATGCACCCAAGCTGCCCGAGCGGCCGCCGGCTTCGCCCCTACAGCCCAGCCCCGCCAGGTAAGCCATGGGCCAGCGCCACCCCCTGCCCTACGCCTTTGCCAAGGCCAACACCCTGCTGCTCGAAGACGACGGCCAGCACCTGGTGCTGCGCCTGGCCGAGAGCACGCCTCGCAGCGCGCTCACCGAAGTATTGCGGCTGTACAACGTCGACCGCTTCGAGACCGAGGCCGCGCCCGCGCTGGCCCAGCGCCTCTCGGCCGCCTACGCCGGCGGCGAGGCCAGCGCCGCCGCCGTGGTGGGCGAGGTGGAAAGCGCGGTCGATCTCTCGCGCATGATGCAAGAGCTGCCGGCGGTAGAAGATTTGCTGGAAGCCGCCGACGACGCGCCCATCATCCGCATGCTCAACGCCCTGCTCACGCAGGCCGCGAAAGATGGCGCCAGCGACATCCACATCGAGCCCTACGAGCGCTCATCGAGCGTGCGCTTCCGCGTCGACGGCACGCTGCGCGAGGTGGTGCAGCCCAACAAGGCCCTGCACGCCGCGCTCATCAGCCGCTTGAAGATCATGGCCGAGCTCGACATCGCCGAAAAACGTTTGCCGCAGGACGGCCGCATCTCGCTGCGCATCGGCGGCAAGGCGATTGACGTGCGCGTCTCCACTTTGCCCAGCAGCTACGGCGAGCGCGCCGTGCTGCGATTGCTGGACAAGAGCGAGAGCAAGTTCACGCTCGAAGGCCTGGGCATGGACGGCGAGGTGCTGAGCGCGTTTGACGCCCTGGTGCACCAGCCGCACGGCATCGTGCTGGTGACCGGCCCCACCGGTTCGGGCAAGACCACCACGCTCTACGCGTCACTGGGCCGGCTGGAAACCGCCACCACCAACATCCTGACGGTGGAAGACCCGGTGGAGTACGAGCTGCCCGGCATCGGCCAGACCCAGGTGAACCCCAAGATCGACCTGACGTTTGCCAAGGCCCTGCGCGCCATCCTGCGGCAAGACCCGGACGTGATCATGATCGGCGAGATCCGCGACTTCGAGACCGCGCAGATCGCCATCCAGGCCAGCCTCACCGGCCACCTGGTGCTGGCCACGGTGCACACGAATGACGCGCCCTCCACCGTGGCGCGGCTGATCGACATGGGCGTGGAGCCCTTTCTGCTCAGCAGCAGCCTGCTGGGCGTGCTGGCGCAACGCCTGGTGCGCAAGCTCTGCCCGCACTGCAAGAAGCCTGGCGAGCCGGTGGACGGCCAACCGCGCTGGGTGCCCGTGGGCTGCCCCGAGTGCAGCATGACCGGCTACAAGGGCCGCACCGGCGTGTACGAACTGATGGTGGTGGACGAGGCCGTGCAAGGCCTGATCCACGGCCGCGCCAGCGAAGGCCAGATCGTGGCCGCCGCCCACCAGCGCGGCCTGCGCGCCATGCGCGACGATGGCGAGCGCCTGGTGCGCAGCGGTGTGACCTCGATGGAAGAAGTGGTCCGCGTCTCGCGTGACTGATCTGCCGCAAAGCCGCGATGCCCGCCTACAAATACGAAGCCCTCTCTGCAGACGGCAAAACCGCCACCGGCCTGATCGAGGCCGACAACGCCAAGGCCGCCCGCAGCGCACTGCGCACGCAAAACCTGGTGCCATTGAACGTGGCGGCCGTGGGCAGCACCGACACCGGCGTGGGCGGCCAGGTGCGCTTCAAGCGCCGCGTCTTCAACGCCAGCGGCCTGACGGTGTGGACCCGCCAGCTCGCCGGTCTGGTGGGCGCCGGCCTGCCGCTGGAACGCGCCCTGACCGCGCTGGCCGAAGAGGCCGAGGAAGCCCAGCAGCGCGAGCTGATCGCCCACCTGAAAAGCGAGGTGAACGCCGGCAGCCCCTTTGCCCGCGCCCTGCTCTCGTGCCCCAAGGACTTTGACGACGTCTACCGCGCCGTGGTGGCTGCCGGCGAGCAGAGCGGCGCCCTGGGCCCGGTGCTGGAGCGCCTGGCCGACGACCTGGAAGAGCGCCAGGAGCTGCGCGCCAAGCTCATCGGCGCCATGGCCTATCCGGCCATCGTCTCGCTCATCGCCATCGTCATCGTCACCTTTCTCGTCACCTACGTGGTGCCCCAGGTGGCCAGCGTGTTCGCCAACGGCAAGCGCGCGCTGCCGGGGCTGACGGTGGCCATGCTGGGCATCAGCAGCTTTGTGCGCAACTGGGGCTGGCTGGTGGTGCTGGCGGCCATCGCGGGCGGCACCGCACTGAGCGTGGCGCTGAAGAACGAGGCCTTTCGCCAGCGCTTTGACGCCGGCCTGCTGGGCGTGCCTCTCATCGGCCGGCTGGCACGCGGCTACAACGCTGCCCGCTTTGCCGGCACCCTGGCCATGCTGGCCAGCGCCGGCGTGCCCATCCTGAAAGCCCTGCAAGCGGCGGCCGAAACCCTGGGCAACCGCGCCATGCGCGCCGACGCCATGGACGCCCTGGTGCAGGTGCGCGAAGGCGCCCCGCTGGCCAGCGCCCTGGCCGCCAAGAAACGCTTCCCCGGCCTGCTGGCCATGTTCAGCCGCCTGGGCGAGCAGACCGGCCAGCTGCCGCTGATGCTCGAGCGCGCCGCGCGCCAGCTGGGCGGCGAAGTGCAACGCCGCGCCATGGCCGTGGCCACGCTGCTGGAGCCGCTGCTCATCGTGGCCATGGGCGTGGTGGTGATGCTGATCGTGCTGGCGGTGCTGCTGCCGATCATCCAGCTCAATACCTGGGTGAAGTAGCAGCGGAGGGCACTGCCCAGAGCGCCCTCCCGAATGGCCACCAGCACCCAACTGGCTCTGGGTTTACCCCTGTCCGCATGCTGCAGGTGGCTGAAGAGAATATCCAGATGTGGACACACCAATTGGCAAGTTATTTGCAAACTTGGTCATATGCGTCCAGAGTTGGCGGCCGCCTCGTGCTGTCCAAATCATCCCTCTTCAGACCTAGGAGCATCACGAATGAAAAGTGTCTGGTTGGCTACTGCGTTTGTTGTCGCATCGCTAGCAGGATGCGTTGCTACGCCTCCAAAGCCACCCATTGTCCAGAACCTGATCTATCAATTGCCTGGCGGTGTCATCAAGGACCGCGTTTTCGCCCTCGATGGAAATAGAGCCAACTTCTGTGTTCTGCTGGAGGTCGATGGGAAGTCTGTCCCGAACTCTGTCGATGCATCGCTTGAAGCTGGCCGAGGCAAGGGCAATTTGCTTGTTCTGCGCATCCTTGATCGCACTATCGATCAGGGATTGCACAAATTAACTATTCGCTGCCAAACCGTGTATGCGATGCCGATCATTTCAATGCTGAATTCGACGCACCTAGTTCAGGGAACAGTCGAGATCGACGTTAAGAACCGAGCCTCCTATGTGGTCAACGGCGAACTTGGCTCGACAGGTTCATCGGTGTGGATAGAGGACGCAACTTCCGGTGAAGTACGTACATCGAGAATTACGTCCAATTCCAAATAACGCCGTGGACTCAACAACGAGGCCCCTTGTCGAGCTGACCTGCAGCATCGTTCCATCTACACGTTAGGCATCACAAAGGCAACCATGCCGACACTCCCCGCCTCCAAAGAAGCACTTGCCGCTCTGTTTCGTAGTCTTGGTGCGCGCGCCCCAGAAGACTGGGTCCAGCACGTGCCGGAAGACCCATCCTCACAGCTTGCCCGCTACATGTTCCTCAAACAGGCATGGGACAGTGTGGCGCAAGAAGGAGATACAAAGTGGATAGACGAACCCATTTCACGTTCTGCGACGAATCCAGACGAACCATATGCAGGACTCGGCCAATCGCTTCAGAAGATCCTGGCCGCAGGCATCACACGAGATGACATCACTGAACTGAGCAGATGCCTCCAAGCGGGAATGCTGTTCCGCATCGCATACCTTCTAGATGGACGCGCCTATCCTATTGATGGTCTTGAGCATATCGATTGGGCCCTCTTCCGCACAGATGAAGAAGGGAACCCTACAAAGGACCAAATTGCGGGGCTTCATGAATCGGTCCTTGAGACAGACCCAACCCGCCGAGAAATGCGCCCGCGCAGTGCAAACAGTGATGTCTAACCAGTCGAGCTGACAAGTTGCAGCAGGCCGCAATTTGTCATCTCACCTCGAACGTTAGGGATCTTCATGACCAGGCACCTCGTTGCTGCTGTTGCGCTTGTCTTGTGTGGTTGCCAAGGTTGGGCCACCATTGAACTTGCCGTGCCAGTTGGGAACGAGGTTCAGGTTCGACAAGTGGTCCAAGAAACTTCGCTTTCTGCTGGCCTTCTGCCTTGTTCTGAATGGGGAATGGGAGTCAAGAACGCCGATCAGTGCTTTGGCGGCAAGGTTGGAGGCGATAGCGTCACGGTGTTTACCGAGTTCCGTACCCAAGCGTACGCTGTGAAGCTCCATGCCCTTTCGGCAGGAAGCTACGACAAGTCTGAACTCGAAGCCCTCGTGCACCGCTACAGCGCCGCACTCGAACAGTTGGTTCCGCAAAGAGGTGTCGCGCGCACAAGAACGCACGAGTTGCCGGAGTTCTGCCCAGAGTCAACTGGTCGTCGCAACACTGCTTTGCTCGGTCGAGCGTAGCAGTTCATTGAATGCTTCTGCTGGTGTCCGCCTCATGAACTGGCGCCGCTTTGCACCCGAGGTTCTAGTGCTTCTTGCGGCGGTGCTTCTACTTGTGCCTGGCATCACGTCTCTTTGGAGTACGCCGTACGGCCCAACGTCCGCGCACCTTTGGCTTGCGGCGCTCTACGCCAGCACCACAGCTTGGGCACTGCTCGTTCTCGGCATTCGCGCCCTTCGTCGTGCTGGCAGCCTAGGCCGGCGCGTACTGGTGGCCGTAGTCTTTGTGGGCGCCTTTGCCCTCGCGGCCCTGCTGCCGTTTGGCGCACTGGTCGCCGGCCACTATTTGTTTGGCGCTTTCTCGGGTGGCTCTGAGTGGGTACTCTTCAACAAGTATCTTGGCCACTTGCTGGCAAGCACGCACAGCGGGTACCTATGGGTCGTCTCGTGGGGTCTAGTAGCTACCGCCATCACACTCAAGGGCCTTCCTTTTGCTTCCAACTCCGCCCCAAACAACATGAGGCCCAACCCCGTCGAGCGGGCATGACGCAACATGCCCTACTGCCCATCCTGTACCGCAAGTACTGTTCCGAATGCCACAAAGTGCGAGGCCTGCGGCGCTGAGTTTCTCAGGCCGAATGTCGGGTTTCTAGAGTCTCGCCTCACAGCGGAACAGGAGGCGGCACTCATATTTCCGAAGTACTTCCCTACTGTTCTCGGGGTACTCGGCATCGGAGGCGCGGCATGGGGACTGGTGGCCACAGCGGTCGGAGCCTCACAGATAAGGGGCGGCATCCTCGGGGTTCTCATCCTCGCCGCCATAGCCGCTATGTACCTGTTCAGTGGCTACTGCGGCGTCCGCGCAATACAACGAAAGTACGGTTGGGTACGCCTCAACCAAGTACTTTGGGCAGTTCAAGTGCCCGCCTTCGTCTCCCCACTGCTCTCGTACTCGTTCTCAACTGGCGGGTTCGTCACTGCTTGGCTACAGCTGCATCCATCGTTCCACATTGGCGGAAGTACCTGGCTCGGCAGCGCCTTCACGCTGAATTTCTTGACCCCCGGCCCGCTGGCCGTCGGGATCAATTTGTTCGCACTCGTCGTCTCCTACTACCTCTCAAGAGGCCATCGCGGTCATGCCTAACACCTCCAGGCAACACATGAACCCCAAGCCGTTCTCGGCCAGCTCCCTATGGCTTGCAGCCATTGCGTCGCTGCTTGTTGCGCTTGGCACGCAGACGCTGATTGAGAACATTCATCCGCTGAGCATGCTTGAGCTTCTCTCGTCACAAGGCGCCGTGGTCTATCAGTTTGTAGAGGGGTCTCGGTGGCGCTATGAAACTGCCGTTCGCTTTGCCAGCTTCGCTGCCGGTGGCGCAATTGCTGTCCTTCTTGCAAGAGGCATATCACGCTGGTTGGCCGCGTCTCTCGTGGTTGTCGCCATCGTGGCAACCGCTTTCTCTCAGTATCCAAGCCTGGCCGGCCTTCCATCCGGGGCGCTTCTGGTCCCGATGACGTTGTGGTCATTGGCGGCTCCAGCTGGGGTCATTCTTGGCGCATGGCTTACGGGCAGGAACCGTGTTGCCTCTCAAGAAACTTCTTCCAGGTGATTGATGTCGTCGTTCATTCTGATTGGCAAAGCCACCCGCACCTGATGCAGATCCGCCCCATCCTCCCCAACGAGGTCGAGGCCGCCCGCCGGCTGCTGGTGGCCGCCGGCTGGGACCGCAAGGTCTCGAACGCTGATGAGTTCGCCGAGTTGGTGGCCCGCTCACAGCGGGCGCTGGTGGCCGTGCAGGACGGCGAAGTGATCGGCTTCATCCGGGCGCTGACCGACGGCCTCACCAACGGCTACATCTCGATGGTGGTGGTGGCCGAGCCGCAACGCGGCAGCGGCGTGGGCCGGGCGCGAGGGCGTGGGCGGCTTCTATGAGAAGCTGGGCTTTCGCCCGTCGCAGGTGGCCATGGAACGGCTGGGCGTCAAGCCTGCCGCTTGATCAGAACGTCGCAAAGGGGGCTCACATGGCAGACGCAAAAACCAAGCCCACAGCGATGGCCGTGGAAAGCTACATCGCGGCCATCGCCGATGACGCCCGCCGGGCCGACTGCGAGGCGCTGGTGCAGCTGATGGTCAGGGCCAACCGGCAGCCGGCCGTCATGTGGGGCACGGCCATCGTGGGCTGCGGCCTGCACCGCTACCCCCTGGCCGGTGGCAAGGTGGGTGAGATCTGCGCGGTGGGCTTCTCCTCGCGCAAGGGCGACATTTCCATCTATGGCGTTGCCGCCGACCCGGCCATGCTCTCCAAGCTTGGGAAGCACAAGCGAGGCAAAGGCTGTCTGTATGTGGCCAGGCTCTCCGACATCCACCTGCCAGTGCTGGAACAGCTCATGGCCCAGGCGGCGGCGTTGAAAAGCGGCTGACGCGCCAAGGCGCTTGCGTTAGATTGCAGCCTCACGGAGGAAGCCCATGGGTGCCAAGACTTGTCTGCTGGCGCAGGTGGAGGGCGATGCACGGCAGATCCTGTCGGCCCGCCCTGCGCTGGACGAAGACGCCACCGCGCGCCTGGTGGCAGCGCTGTTCCCCGGTGCGGTGTTCGGCCGTGAGCGTCCAGCCGCCCCACATTGACCTGCGGCCAGGCGCGTGATCAGTCGGTGAGGGCGCCGCCGCCAGGCTGCCAGCGATGCGGCAGCAACTCGTCGATGCGGTGGTTCGGGGTAATAGTCCGACCAGCACCATCCTTGCGCCCGGTTTGGCGGGCCGGCACCATCTGAGCTGATGAAGTGCCCACCCGCTTGATGGTGTGCACCAACGGAGATGGTGCACACCATGAAGGATCACCCAAGACGCGCAAAGCGGGTACGGCGCACCCATGAACAAGGCTTCAAGGAAGGCTTGATCGCGAGGAGCCTGGTGCCCGGTGCGTCGGTGGCGGCCATCGCGATGGAGGGCGGCGTCAATGCCAACCTGCTGTTCAAGTGGCGGCGCGAGCATGTCAGAGCGAAGGTCTTCGGCGCAGCACCGTCCACGAGTCTGGTGCCGGTCTGCGTCATTGGGCAACCGGACCGGTTGCCAGCGCCGCAGCCGCACCTGCCTGCGATCGGTGATGGCGCCAGCCGTGGCACCCGCACCTGCGTCATCGAGCTTGAGATCGCTGGCGCGCAGTTGCGGCTGCGTGGCGCCGTGGACGAGGCGATGCTGGGCAGCGTCTTGCGCGCGCTGCGCCAAAGCCAATGATCGGCCCGCGCGCGGGAACCCGGGTCTGGCTTGCTGCCGGCGTGACCGACATGCGCTGCGGCATCGACTCACTGGCGGCGAAGGTGCAGATGGCGCTGACGGCCGACCCCTTCAGCGGTCACGTCTTCGCCTTCCGGGGGCGCAGGGGCGACCTGGTGAAGTTGCTGTGGAGCGATGGCGACGGCATGTGCCTGTTGACCAAGCGTCTTGAGCGAGGCCGCTTCGTCTGGCCGCAGGCCGACAGCGGCAGCGTGACGCTGAGCACGGCGCAGCTCTCGATGCTGCTCGAAGGCATCGACTGGCGCCACCCCGAACGCACGTGGCAACCACGCCTGGCGGTGTAGTCGGCCAGGCAAGTGGTTGACGGGACAACTCCGTTGCGAGGGCTGAGCACGACAGGCAAAGTCCTGGCCATGACGTTCGCAGACCTCGTGGCCAGCAACACCGCATTGCGCGGTGAAGTCCAGCGCTCGCACGAGGCCTTGAAGATCGCGCAACTGACCATCGACAAGATGAAGGTCGAACTGGCCTACCTGCGGCGCATGAAGTACGGCCGCTCCAGCGAGAAGCTCGAACACGCGCAACTCGACCTCGTCGGTGGCCAAGCGGCCCAGGCTGCGGTGACACCGTCTGCTGACGCGGGCACGGATGACGGATTGAAGTCCAACGTGACCTCGCTCGATGCCGAGCGCAAGAAGCGTGAGCCCAAGACCAGGCCTGGGCTGCGCGAGTTGCCTGAGCACCTGCCCCGGCGCACCGTCGTTCACACCCCGCTGGGTGGATGCGGCTGCACGGCCTGTGGTGCAGCCCTGCGAGAGATCGGCCAGGACGTCTCTGAGGTACTCGACTACGAGCCAGGCACCTTCCACGTGGTGCGCCACGTGCGCCCGAAGCTGGCCTGTGCGGGCTGCCACACGATCACACAGGCGCTGGCGCCGACCCGGCCGATGGACCGGTGCATGGCCGGCGCCGGCCTGCTCACCCACATCGCGGTGAGCAAATTCGCCGACCATGTGCCGCTGTACCGCCTGTGCCAGATCTACGGCCGCGACGGCGTCGAGCTGAGCCGCTCGACCATCACCGACATGATGGGCAACTGCGGCGCGATGCTGACGCCATTGGCCGAGGCCGTTGGCCGCTACGTGCTCCAGGCCGGCAAGGTCCACGGTGACGACACGCCGATCCGCGCGCTGGGCGGCCAGGGTGCCAAGGCGCACACCGCCCGGCTGTGGGTTTATGTCCGTGATGACCGGCCCAGCGGTGACCCGGCGTCGCCGGCCGTCTGGTTCCAATACTCGCCGGACCGCAAGGGCGAGCATGCGCGGCGGCATCTGCAGAACTTCTGCGGCACCCTGCAGGCCGATGCATTCAGTGGCTACGACAAGCTCTACACGGACGGCCGGATCATCGAGGCCGGTTGCTGGAGTCACGCCCGACGCAAGTTCTGGGATATCCATGTCAGGCAGCAACGCCTGCCCGGCACACTGGCGCATCAGGCCCTGGTGCGCATCGGTGAGCTCTTCAGGATCGAGGCTCAGATCAATGGCCGCTCGCCGCTGCGACGACGACGAACGCGCCAGACGCGGTCAATGCCCGTGTTGAGGAGTTGAAGTCCTGGATGACCCAGGCCTTGGCGCAGGTGTCGGCGAAGTCGCCGATGGCCTTGGCGATCGGCTATGCCTTGGGCCACTGGACAGCGCTGACGAACTTCGTCGATGACGGGCGCATCGACGCCCACAACAACGCCGCTGAGCGTGCACTGCGCGGCGTCGCCATCGGGCGCAAGAATTACCTGCACGTCGGCTCGGACGCGGGTGGCCACACGGCGGCGGTGATGTACACGTTGCTCGGAACCTGCAAGCTCAACGCGATCAACCCGCAACGCTACCTGCGTCACGTCCTGGAGCGCATCGCCGATCATCCGATCAACCGCATCGACGAGTTGCTGCCCTGGGTGGTCGCCGCGAGGTGGGCGCACGAAGACACAACGCAGGACCTGCCGCTGGCGGCCTGAAGACCCATCAGGCCCGCAGCAGGCGTGGGCAGAATGCGCCCATGCGCATCAAACTGATCGAAGACTTGCCGATGGCGAGCAGCGATGAGCTGTACCAGCTCAGCTGGGTCATCGAACAACTGTTGGCCGACCCACGCCGCATCGTCCAGGCGCGTGCTCAACTGCACACGGGCCAGCAGGTCCAGTATCTGAGCTGGGCCGATGGGAAGTTGCGGTCAGCTCGCGTCGTCGGCATGCACGGGGACCACGTGGCCGTCCACGATGCGGCCTACGCCAAGCCCTTCAAGGTGCACTACGCGGCGATCCTCACCGGGCCAACATCTCAGCCTCCTGATGGGGGCCAAAAGCCAGAGCCTGCCGCGCCCAACCGGCCTACGCCGCCACCGGAGGTCGCCGCCCGAGCTGACTTCCGCGTCGGCAACCGGGTCACCTTCGTCGACAAGAACCTGCAGCACCGCGTTGGCCTGATCGTGCGTATCAATCAACACACCGCCACGCTCGACTGTGACGGCCAGAAGTGGCGCGTCGCCTTCGAGTTGCTTCGGCATCTTGTTGACGTCTGACCATCGGCTCCGGCAACGGTGTTCGTCGGACTATTACGGTTCGGGTGGGTGTGGATGCGCGCAAGTACATCGCGCAAGTAGGCCCAGGGCTCAACGCGACACAGCTTGGCCGACTGCACCAGGCTCATCACCACGGCGGCGCGCTGGCCGGCGAGTTCGCTGCCCACGAACAGCCAGTTCTTCGCACCCAGTTTCCAGGGCTTGATCTGCTGCTCGATGAGGTTGTTGTCGATGGCCACCTCGCCGTTGTCCAGGTGGCGCGTCAGCGCTGGCCAGGCCTTGAGGCTGTAGTCGATGGCCTGGGCGGTCTTGGTGTTGTCCAGCACCAGGCCGCGCTGCAGTCGCAGCCACACCTGCAGTTCATCCCACAACGGCCTGGTCAGGCGCTGGCGGGCCTCGCGGCGTTGCCCGGCATCCATCTCGGTGAAGCTGCCCTCGGCGTGGTAGATCCGCGCAAAGCGCTGCAAGGCCTCGGTGGCCACCGCACTGGCACTCGGGCCGCCACGGCTGAGCTCATCGAACTTGCGCCGGGCATGCGCTGCGCACGCGGCGGCGTGGCGCTCGGGGAAGGCGCGCGCGTCGAGCACCGCGTTGTAGGCCGCGTACTGGTCGGTCAACAAGGTGCCGCGCCAGGCAGGCTCGGCGTACGGCGGCCCCTTGCCGCCCAGGAACGCCAGCGGGTGCTGCGCGCCTCGCCCGGTGCAGAACTCGTAGATCACGCCGGGCAGCGGATCGTGCCGGCTGCGGGCGTAGGCCCACATGTAGGCCTGTTTGGTCTTGCCCGAGCCAGGGTCCAGCAGCGGCACTGGGGTCTCGTCGGCATGCAACACACCGGCACTGAGGATGAAGCGCTTGTGGGCGTCGTACAGCGGCTCCAGCGCGGCACCGCCGGCGCCGGCCCAAGTGGCCAGGGTCGAGCGCGGGGTGTGCACGCCCGAGCGGGCATTGATCTGCTCTTGCCGGTAGTACGGCAGGTGGTCGGCAAAGCGGCTGATCAGCGTGTGGGCCACCAGGCCGCTGGCGGGAATGCCGCCTTCAACCACCTCGGGCTCGGCCGGCGCCTGCACCAGGCGTCCTTCCCCGTTCTTTTGGCAGCAGCGGCAGGCCCACTTGCCGTAGATGTGGCGGTGCGCAAAGAACTCGGCCGGCACTTTTGGCGTGCTTCTCGCTGACATCCTCGCCCACGCGCTGCATGGGCTGACCACACTGCGGGTTGGGACAGGTGGTGTCCTCGGGCTCGTGGTGGTGCTCCACGCGGCGCAGGTGCTCGGGCAGTGCCTGGCGGCGCGGCTGACGCGGCGCCGCCTTGGGCTTGGTCTGCGCCTCGGGCATGCCCTTTTGCAGCTCGGCCAGCTTGGCCCGCAGGCTGGCCTCGTCCTCGAACAGGGTCTCGGCGAACAGGGCGCGTTGCTGCGCGGTCATCGCCTCGGTCTTGGCCTCGAACTTCCAGCGCTTCAAGCGCGCGAGTTCGAAGTTGACCTTCTCCAGCTTGGCGTCGCGCCAGGCGATCTCTCGGTCGCGCCGGGCGATCTCGCTGTCGCGCTGGGTAATCTCCGTGTCGCGTCGGGTGATCTGCGCCTCGCGCTGCGCAATCTCGCTGGCCTGGGCCTGGAGCTGTTGCTGCAGTTGGGTGATCAGCGCAGCGGCCTCTGGGGGCCACTGGCTCAGGTCCACCGGGGGAGCGCTGCGCGTGCCAAGCATGCGGTGCATGTTGCCGCAGCCGGTACCGCGTGCCCATAGGCAGATGCGATGTCAACCGGGCCCGGCCACGCTTGGGTCAGCTGCGGGTGATGGTGCTGAGTTCACCCAGGCGCTGCCAGGGCAGGCCGAGCGCCAGGGCGTTGAACTGCTCTGCGCTGAGGGCCAACGCGGGTGCGGCAGTGCTCGCACGCTCGCTCCACACGAAGCGCCCGGCGTGCAGCCGCCGCGTGGCGCACCACACGCCGAAGCCGTCGTGCACCAGCAGCTTGAGGCGGGTGGCCCGCGCGTTGGCGAACAGGTAGCCGTGGTGGGCCTGTGCCTGACCCAGGGTGTTGACCACCGTGCTGAGCAGCCGGTCGGCACCCGCGCGCATGTCCTGGGGCTGGGTGCACAGCCACAGCGCGTCGATGCGGATCATGAGCCCCCCTCAGCCAGCGGCCACGGCGTCGAGCAGCGCACCCAGCGCTGCCGAATACCGCCCAGCCGCGTCGGCCGGGCAACACAGCGTGAGTTGCAGTGCGCCGTGCTCAATGCGCAGGCGAAGCTCGCCACGCTGCGCCGGTGCGCCTTCGGCCTCGGCCGGCGCGGCCAAGGCAACAGGCACAAACTGCAGCTTGGGCAGCGCAACACCCTCGCCCGTCGCAGTCAGCGGGCCCATGCGCTTGATCCCCTGACTGGCCAGCCACTTGTGAACCACGTTCGGGTTCAGTCCGTGCCCGATAGCCACTGCCGCCACCGAGGCGCCCGGCCGCCGACACTCGGCCAAGACCTGGGCCTTGAACGCCGCGCTGTGAACCCGATGCTTGCGGGCTGGAGATTTGGAGTCCATGGGTGTCCACTGAAATTTGAGTGGACACCATCGTCGCGGCGTCAGCGGCGATATCAAGGTGGGATGGCTAGACGCTCACGTTCGGCCCGCCGCAGGGCGCTGACCTGAGCTACACCTACGTGCGCGACCGCACCGTGGTGGCGGGCTGCTGGCCGGGGCTGCGCATCGTGGCCACCGCCGAGGTGGCGCTCGACAAGCCTTCGCGGCTGCCCCCGAAGTACATCGCAGCGCGGGGCAAGACAGTGGTGCATGCCATGCACAGCGTAGTCGACTGGTTCGCCTACGCGGTCTGGGAGGACGGCGTCCTGCGCCGCTCGCTCAGCATGGCACCAGACGACGGCGTGCTGGAAGACATCGGCCCGCGCATGGCCGTCGAAGCGCCCTACTGGGAAGGCGCCCACCCCGCCGTCGACCCCGAGGACGAACCGGACGATTACCCGCTGCCCTTCCACCCGCTGGAGCTGGGCGAGGCCGCGCTGCGCGAGTTTTTTGGGTTTCAGCTGGAAGGCTATGTGGACCCTGCCTTGCTGGAGGCCGAGCACATACGGATGCTCAGGTTCGAGCCGCCCGGTGCGGCGCCCCGGCTTGCACAGGCGCGCAAACCCTGGTGGAAGTTTTGGTGAGCCCAGCCCGCACTCTTGGAGCCCTGAATGTCCACTGTGAAACACCTTGAGTTTTCCGCCACGATCCACGCGCCAGTGCCTACGGTATGGCGGCTGATGATCGGCCCGGAGAGCTACAAACGCTGGGCCTGTGCTTTCGCGGAAGGCACGTACTTTGAAGGCTCGTGGGGACAGGGCGCGAAGATCTGGTTCCTCTCTCCCCCTTCCGGAGATGGCATGGTTGCAGAGATCGCCCAGAACCGGGAAGGCGAGTTCATCTCTATCCGGCACCTGGGTGTCAAGTCCCACGGCGTTGAGGACACGACGAGCGAGGCCGTTCGCGCCTGGGCGCCCATGCATGAGAACTACTCGTTCATCAGCGTTGGCGATGGCACGAAGCTGCTGGTTGAACTGGACGCGCCTGACGAGTGGGCGTCGTACATGAACGAGGCCTGGCCAAGGGCGCCGGCCCTGCTCAAGCGCATGAGTGAGGCCGACAGCGCGGCCTAGTGGTTGGTTCAGGTGGTTCAGCAAAGGAGCGCCGTCTTATGCCCATCGCCGATGTGGCGTTGGCAGGTTGAGGCGCCGTTGTGTCAAATCAGGAGGTCAGGATGCACAAACCCTTCGTGAACCTGGACGAGCTGGCGTTTGACGACGTGGAGGACAACGGCTTCTACACCTCCCGCCGCGCCAGGTTCAGCGCCGCCATTGGCGCGCGGCAGCTGGGCTACAACCTGACCGAGCTGCCACCCGGCAAGGCCCAGTGCCCGTTCCATTCCCACCGCGCCGAAGAAGAAATGTTCCTGATCCTCGAAGGCGAGGGGGAATTGCGTTTCGGCGACCAGCGCTACCCCTTGCGCAAGCACGATGTGGTGGCCTGCCCCACCGGCGGTGCCGAAGTGGCGCACCAGATCATCAACACCGGCCGCACGACCATGCGCTACCTCTCGCTCTCGAACCTGCAGCCGGTGGAGATTTGCGAGTACCCCGATTCGGACAAGATCGGTGCCTTTGCGGAGACCGGCCCCAACTCGGGCGTGCGCAAGATGTTCAGGGCCGAGTCTGGTGTGGACTACTACGATGGTGAATCCACGCAGCCCCCGGCCGGTTGAACCTGACATGACCACAGTGCAACCAGCCGCCGCACCCGAGGCCATCGAGGCCGACTTCTCCGCACACCCCGCCGCCGTGCAAGCCGTGCTGCGCCAAGTGCGCCAGGCCATCCTCGCCGAGGTGCCGGATGGGCAAGAGCGCATCAGCTACAGCATGCCCGCCGTGTTCCACCACGGCGTGGTGGTGTACTACGCGGCCTTCAAGAAGCACATCGGCCTGTACCCGCCGGTGCGCAACGCGGCCGTGCGCAAGCAGGTGGCGCCCTACGCCGGGCCCAAGGGGAATTTGCAGTTCCCGCTCTCGGCGCCGATGCCGCTGGAACTCATCGGCGCCGTGGCCCGCGCCCGCATGCAGGAGTGTGTGCAAGAGAATCTGGCCAAAGCGGGCAAGCGCGGCGCCTGAGGTGCGCCCCGCATGGCCCCTTCCACCGCAAAGGAGACCAGCATGCGCAGAGTCACAGGCATCGGCGGCATCTTCCTCACGGCCCAAGACCCGAAGGCGCTGTGCGCCTGGTACCAGCGGCACCTGGGCATCGATGTGCAAGCCTGGGGCGGCACCGCTTTCGCTTGGGCCGACGCCGAGGGCCAACCGATGAAGGGCATGACGATCTGGTCCGTGGCGGCGGCCGAGGGCCAGCCCTTTGCGCCCGGCACCGCGCTCTTCATGGTGAACTACCGCGTGCATGACCTGGCCGCGTTGCTGCAGGAGCTGCGGGACGAGGGCTGCAACGTGCTGAAGAAAACCGACGATTCCGAGTACGGCAAGTTTGGGTGGGTGATCGACCCCGAGGGCAACAAGGTGGAGCTGTGGCAACCGCCGGCGGGGCAGTGAGGGCAGACGGCGTGCGGCCTGCCAGCCACCTGGCAGGTGGTTTTCCCTCTGGCCCGCATGGCCATGCGCCCTGGAGAATGGCTGGTCACTCACCGCTTACCTGGACGGCTATGCCTCCTGCAGGCATGCGCCCGGACTCAGCGGCAATGTGGCACCGCCTCGGTTACATCACGTCGCTCCAGATGCCCCCACAGCCATGAATTTCAGACCCGCTCTGCTCGCCATCTCGTTGCTTCTTGGCGCATGCGCCACGCCCAACATATCCAAGGATTTCTCGCTGGAGAAGTCTGCTTCAACCGGGGTTGCTGCAGGCAGCATCACCTATGAAGGAGGGTATGCGGCTTATCGGCTGCATGTAGAAAGCAAGGCCAGCGGCAAGAGCTTTCTCATCGAGCACGGCAGTTCGCAAACCTTGAGCTTCACTCTGGCATTCAAGGGCGAAGAGCCGCATCATGGGCTGCGCAAGAAGGGATCGCCGTTTGCCATTGAATTGCCTGCTGGCGCCTACGTCGTCAAATCTTGGCAGATCAGCCAGGGTGCGGCAAACGTTTGGTCTACGGCGCCCACTGGAATCGAATTCGAAATCAAGCCACGTGAGGCCATCTACCTGGGCAACTTTCACTTCCGCGAAACAACCCGGCTGATGCGCGCGGTGACTGGCTCGGCAGTTTCGCTGTCAGATCAGTCAGAGCGTGATTTGCCTGTCATCCGAACCTCGTTTGCAGCGCTGGCGTCCGTCCCCCTGACCCAATCCTTGTCCGGCGGGGTGAAGATCGAGAACGTCGGCGGCGCCAGCGATGGCAAGGTGACCATTCCCATCTTCATCCCGATCATGCGGTGAAGTTGCAATGAGCGATATCCCGCCTGGTCACAGCACCGCGACGGATCCCGCCTACGCAGGCGACATGACCATCGTCGCCAAGTACCTCACGCCCACCGAGGCGCACCTGCTGTGCGCGTGCCTGCACGCGGCCGGCATCCCGGCCGATGCGGGCGACACCCACACGGTGCAAATGCATTCGCTGTTGACGGTGGCGGTGGGTGGCGCCCGCGTGCGCGTGCCAGCGGCCCGCGAGGCCGAAGCGCATGCGGTCATCGCGGCGTTCCACCGCGGCGAGTTCGCGCTGGCCGAAGATTTCAATCCTGAACTCGACGAAGGTTGAACTGATGCCTGACCACATCTCATGAGCAAGCGTCTGACTTTTCTCCGCGCCAGCGGCGTTGGCGGCAGAGTGCCTGCATGGAAAACGCTTTTGTTGATTTCGGCACTTCCTTTGCTGGCTTGCCATCCTGCGTTCGCCGACCCTGCTGCCCATCAGGCCGTCGCAATCAAGTATGCAAAGTCAGTGCCGCTGACGGACGTCATCGACGAGATGCTGCCCTATTTCGTGCGCAATGTGCCGGTGCGTGAGCGCAGGCGTGTGGCCGAAGAAGTTCGGAAGCGCCTTGATCAAGCACGGATCATGCAGACCCATGTCGAGATCCTGATGTCGATCTACAGCACAGAAGAACTCGACGCGCTCGCTGCCTTTTACTCAAGCCCGGTGGGCAGATCGATCCACTCCAAGCGGTGGCAAGTGCCCGACAACCATTGGCGATTCCGGGAAGAGGTGGAACGCGCAGTCAAGCAAGCGCAGGACGAGCTTGCGGTGGAAGCCACGAAGTGAGCGCGAAGCACCCCTTGCGCGCCTCACACAGGCACGTTGTCACCGGCGCCGCCGACATCACCACCGATTGGCTGTCCGTCGCCCTGGGTGAGCCCGTGGCCTCGTTCTCGCTGCAGCACGAGCAAGCCAACTGGTCGCAGCACTGGCCCATCGCGGCCACCTTGGCCAGCGGTGAGCGGCGGGCGCTGCGCCTCAAGCTGTGCCTGGGCGACACCTTTGGCCCGTCTGAGCTGCACTACTACACGCGCGACTACGTGGGCCTTGCTGATGCCCCGCTGCCGCGCTGCTACCAGGGTTGCTTCGAACCCGGTGTGGGCTACCACCTGCTGCTGGAAGACCTCTCGGCCACACACACCGACGCGCGCGACCTGAAGCCCACCCTGGCCTATGGCCTGGAAGTGGCCACCCTGCTGGGCCGGTTGCACGCGCACCATTGGCAGACGCAGGCGGCGCCAGAGCCCAGCGTGGTGGACCGCTACCTGGCCGAGGCGCAGCCCGGCCTGACCGTGCTGCATGGGTTGACGGGGCACGACCTGACCGATGCGTTTGGGCGCCTGGCCCGGCAGATGCACCAGCGCTGGTCGGACCCCGCCGGCATGTCCTTGCTGCACGGCGACCTGAACCCCACCAACATCCTGTGCCCGCGCGCGGCGCAAGGGCCCATCTGTTTCATCGACCGGCAGCCCTTCGACTGGTCGCTGACCTACGGCTTGGCAGTAGCCGACCTGGCTTACCTGGTCGCGGTCTGGTGGCCCACTGAGAGCCGCAGCGCCTGGCAATGGGAGGTGCTGCGCGCCTGGCACACAGCCCTGAACCAGCCCTCCTACCGTTGGGAGATGGCGGTGGCCGACTGGCAACTCTCGGTGCTGCAGTGCCTGTGCGTGCCCCTGGAGTGGTGTGCCAAGCCCGACACCGCCTTGTCCATGCGCTGGCTGTGGGAGGCCCAATTGGACAGAATCCTGGCGGCCATGACGCCAACCGGCGCGGGCCTGCCGCCAGCACCCTGGCCTCAGGAGTGAACCCCATGGGTCAGCCCATCCCAGACCTTGCCATTCCCATCCTGCCCAGCCGCTCCATCAGCGCAACGGTGGCGTTCTACCAGCGCCTGGGCTTTGAAGGTGGGGCGCACGCGCTGGACCCCGCCTACGCCATCTTGCGGCGCGGCGCGGTGGAGATCCATTTCTTTGCGCACCCCGGCCTGGTGCCAGCCGAGTCGTCTGCGGGTTGCTACCTGCGCGTGCAAGAAGTGGACAGCATCCACCGCGCCTTTGCGGCCAGCCCATTGCCCAGCCACGGCATTCCCCGCATGGACACCCCGCAAGACAAGCCTTGGGGGCTGCGCGAGTTTGCACTGGTGGATCTGGACGGCAACCTGCTGCGCGTGGGGCAGGTGCTGACACCCTGACACCCTGACGCCCTTGCGGCCGACGGGGTCGATGGCCGACCGCTGGCTATCATCGGCCCCATGCCTGCTTCACTCGACAACCGCCTGGTGGTGGCCATTTCCTCGCGCGCGCTGTTCGACTTCGAGGAAGAGAACCGTGTCTTCGAAGGCCGCGACGACCGCGCCTACATGCAACTGCAGCTCGCCCGGCTGGACGAGCCCGCCCGCCCCGGTGTGGCCTTCTCGCTGGTGCAAAAGCTGCTGGCGTTCAACACGCCAGAGCGGGCGCTGGTGGAGGTGGTGATCCTCTCCCGCAACGACCCGGTCTCGGGCATGCGCGTGTTCCGCTCGGCCAAGCACTACGGCCTGCCCATAGAGCGCGGCGTGTTCAGCCGTGGCGAGAGCCCCTGGCGCTACCTGCGGCCGCTGCGAGCGCACCTGTTCCTCTCGGCCAACGAGCCCGATGTGCGCTCGGCGCTGGCGGCTGGCGTGCCGGCGGCCAGGGTGTTTCCGCACTCGGCGCGCGCGTCTGATGCGCACCCGAACGAAGTGCGCATCGCCTTTGACGGCGACGCGGTGCTGTTCTCCGACGAGGCCGAGCGCGTGTACCAGCAAGGCGGCCTGCCAGCCTTTCAGCGCCACGAGGTGGACAAGGCCGCCACGCCGCTGCCGCCCGGCCCCTTCAAGCCGCTGCTCGATGCGCTCAAGCAATTGCGCCAAGCGGGCCCCGGCGCCTCGGGCATGCGCTTGCGCACGGCCTTGGTCACCGCGCGCAGCGCGCCCGCGCACGAGCGCGCTATCCGCACACTGATGGGCTGGGAGGTGGATGTGGACGAGGCCATGTTCCTGGGCGGCTTGCCCAAGGGCGAATTCCTGCGCGAGTTCGAGCCCGACTTCTTCTTCGACGACCAGACGGGTCACATTGAAAATGCCGCGCCGCACGTGCCCTCGGGCCATGTGGCTTCGGGGGTGAGCAACACATGACAACCAAACACCTGATGGGCAGAGCCCTGCTGCTGACCACGCTGGGCGCAGTGTCGGCACCCGCCCTGGCCATAGACTGCGACGAGTTGCGCAGCAGCATTGATGCCCGCATACGCGCCACCGGCGTGAGCAACTTCAGCCTCAGCGTGGTGGCGGCCAGTGCCCCCGCACCTGGCCCCGGCAGCGTGGTGGGCAGTTGCGATCTGGGCAGCAAGAAGATCGTCTATACCAAGGCAGCAACGCCAAAGGGAACCAAACCCACGGCTGCGGTGGCGCCGGTGATCACCGAGTGCGACGACGGCGAAAGGGTCACCCCCGGCGCGTGCAGGAAGTGACCGCCTTCGCGGGAGTGACGAGTGTCACTTCGCGCCGCGCAGCTTGACCAATGCTGTCTGGGTTTCGGTCCACAGTTCCATGCCCACGTTGGCGCCGATGCTGGCATTCACGCGCGTGAGCTTGTCGCGCATGCGGTTCACCTCAGCCACCGGCACTTCGTTGATCAGCATGCCCTTGGCCTTCAGGTCGCCCAGGGCGCGGCCGGCTTCTTCGCGCGTGTCCTTGCGCTCAAAATCGCGGCTGAGCCTGGCAGCGTCCATCAGCACCTTCTGCTCGGCGGCGGTCAGGCCGTCCCACCACTTCTTGCTCACGGTGACGATCCACGGGCTGTAGACGTGGTTGGTGATGCTGAGGTACTTCTGCACCTCGTAGAACTTGCTGGAGAGTATGGTGTTGTACGGGTTCTCTTGCCCGTCCACGGTCTTGGTTTCCAGCGCGCTAAACAGCTCGCTGAACGGCAGCGGCACAGCGTTGGCGCCCAGGGTCTTGAAGCTGTCGAGGTAGACGTTGTTCTGCATCACGCGCAGCTTCACGCCGTCCAGGTCTTCGAGCTTGTTCACGGCGCGCTTGCTGTTGGTGAGGTTGCGGAAGCCGTTCTCCCAGTACACCAGGCCCACCAGGCCCTTCTCGTTCAGCTTGGCCATCACCTTCTGGCCGATGGGGCCGTCGAGGATGGTGTCGGCTTCCTTGGCGTTGTTAAACAAAAAGGGCGTGTCCCAGAGCGCCATTTCCTTGCTGATGCCCACCAGCGTGGCGGTGGAGCCCACCATCATTTCCTGCGCGCCACCGATCAGGGCTTGCTGCATCTGCGTGTCCGGGCCCAGCGCGGCGGCGCCGATGGCGCGCACCTTCATCTTGCCGCCACTGGCTTTTTCTACGGCGTCAGCGAAGAGCTTTACTGCGCGGCCCTGGTTGCTCTGCTCGTTCAGGCCGTAGCCGAAGCGGATCATGCGCGGCTTGAAGTCTTGGGCCTGGGCGGCGAAGGGTGAGGCCAGCACGGCAGTGGCAGCAGCGGCGATCAGCGAGCGACGGAAGAGGTTCATGGAAGTCTCCGGTTGGGTGAAGGGATCAGGCGAAGGGGTGAAGGCTCAGCGCATCCAGGCTACGGGAGCGATGACGATCTGAGGGAAGAGAACGAACATGGTCAGGATCACGACGTAGACGAACAGGAAAGGGTTCACGCCCCGAATCACTTGCTGCAGTGACATGCGGCCCACCCCTGCCACCACATTGAGCACGGTGCCCACTGGCGGGGTGATGAGGCCGATGGCGCCGTTGAGCACGAACATCAGGCCGAAGTACACGGGGTCAATGCCGGCCTTGGTGGCAATGGGCAGCATCACTGGCGCGAAGATCAGGATGGTGGGGGTGAGATCGAGAGCGGTGCCGATGAGCACCAGCACGACCATCATCACCGCCATCAGCGTGCGCGGGTTGTGCACCAAGGGGCCGAGCCAGTTGGTGAGCACGCTGGGCAGGTCGGCCAGCGTGATCATGTAGCTGGCCACCTGGGCGCCGGCGCACAGGAACATCACGATGGCCGTGGTCTTGGCCGCCCGCACCAGCACGCCACGGATCTCGGGCAGCTTCATTTCGCGGTGCACGAAAAGGGCCACGACCAACGCGTAGAACGCCGCCACCACGGCCGCCTCGGTGGGCGTGAACACGCCGCTCTTCATGCCGCCGATGATGATGATGGGCATCAGCAGCGCCCAGAAGGCCTTCACCGTGGCTTGCAGGCGATGCGCCATTGGCAGCGGCTGGCCTTCGGGCAGCTCGGTGCGGCGCAGTACCCACTTCCAGGCCACGATCAGGCCCACACCCATGATCAAGCCCGGCACGATGCCCGAGACGAACAGTGCTGAGATCGAAGTGTTGGTGGTGACCCCGTAGATCACGAACGGCATCGACGGCGGAATGATGGGCGCGATGATGCCGCCCGAGGCCAGCAAGCCCGCCGAGGTGTGCATGGGGTAGCCCTGCTGGCGCATCATGGGCAGCAGGATGGTGGCCAGCGCGGCGGTATCCGCCAGCGCCGAGCCGCTCATGCTGGCCATCAGCACCGCGGCACCAATGGCCACGTAGCCCAGGCCACCACGGATGTGGCCCACCCAGGCCTGCGCCATGTCGATGATGCGGCGGCTGATGCCGCCCGAGTTCATCAGCTCGCCGGCCAGGATGAAGAAGGGCACGGCCAGCAGCGGAAAGCTGTCGACCCCGGCCACGAGGTTCTGGGCCAGCAGTTGCGTGTCCCAGAAATCGAGCACCAAGGCCATGCCGGCGCCGGTGAGCACCAGGGCCAGGGCCATGTTCATGCCTATGCCCATGAGCAGCAGCATGCCAGCGGAGAAGACGATGAAGGCGAGGGCTTCAGGGGACATGGTGGCTGCTCTCGTTCATTCCACTTCGGCGCCGTGGCCCAGGCACAGCGGCTTGCGCTGAATGATTTCCATCAAGGCCATCACACCGATGGCGATGGCGCACAGCATGGCCGGCAGCGGCAGCAGCGCGGCCGGGTAGCCCAGCACCACAGAGTGGCTGTCCATGCCCACCACCACCTGCTGCCAGGCGCCCCAGCCCAGCAGCGCGCAGGCCAGCAGCACCAGCAAGCGGATGAACAGGCTCATGGCCCTGAACAAGGCAGGCTTGTCTTGCAGCAGGCCCACCAGGCTGGTGAAAGCCATGTGCTCGCCCGCCGGGTAGGCGGCGGTGGCGCCAATGAACACCAGCCACACGAAGAGCAGGCGCGAGAGCTCTTCGCTCGCCGCCACGCCGCTGCCAAAACCATAGCGCAGCACCACGTTGATGAACACGGCCACGGCCATCACACCCAGACAGGTGGCCATCAGGCTCTCGGTGAAATGGATGAGCCGGCCGCAGTCGGGCTCGGTATGGGTGTCGTGGCTCATGCAGTCTCCTGGGTGTGCAGCCAGGCCGAGACCTGGGCTTGCAGTTGGGGCAAGGGGGCGGTGGCGTCCACGCGCAGCACGCCGGCCTCGCCCACGGGTGATTCGAGCGTGGCGAACTGGCTGTCCACCAGGCTGGTGGAGAAGAAGTGCGAGGCACGCGCGGCCACGCGGGCAGTGGCTTCGTCTCGGGTGATGTCGAGGAACACAAAGCGCAGCCCGGGCACCGCCGCGCGCAGCACATCGCGATAGCGGCGGCGCAGAGCCGAGCAGGTCAGCACCTGGCCGCCAGGGTGGCTTTGCAGCTCGGTGGCCAGGCGCGCCAGCCAGCCTTCGCGGTCGGCGTCGGTGAGGGCAATGCCCTGGCTCATCTTGGCGCGGCTGGCGTCGCTGTGGTGGTCGTCACCCTCGATCAGCAGCAGGCCTTCGGCCGCAGCCACAGCGGCCCCCAGGCTGGACTTGCCGCAACCGGCCACACCCATGATCACCATCGAGGCATTCATCGTTAAGATAGCGCTGTCCAAGTTGATCGAAAAATGTCCCGAACGATTCGCGCTGCGGTTTCCACTGGCTTTCAGCCTCATTGGAGAGGTCTGACCCGGCTTGAAATCACTGGCCTTCTGATTGGGATAGCGCTATCCTATTCCTCATCGCGCCCTTTGAATTCAGTAGAAACCCTAGGATCATGAGCAAACAACCCTTGCGCAAACGGGCCACCGGCCGCATCACGCTGCAGGACGTGGCCAACCTGGCCGGGGTGAGCCCCATCACCGTCTCACGTGCCCTGCGTGGCGAGCGCGCGGTGGACCCGGCGCTGACCGAGCGTGTGAAAGAGGCCGCGCAAAAGCTGGGCTATGTGCCCGACCCGGCGGCCCGCGCGCTGGCCTCGCGCCATGGCTCGCACGTGGCGGTGCTGATACCGATGCTGTCGAACGCGCTGTTCGTGGACCTGCTCGAAGCCGTGCAGCGCAGCCTGCGCCCGGCCGGCTACCAGACGCTGATCGGCATCACCCACTACGACCCGGCCGAAGAAGAGCAACTGCTGCGCGAGCAGTTGCAGCACCGCCCCGCCGGCCTGCTGGTGACTGGGCTGGACCGCAACGAGGCGACGCGCGAGCTCATCGCCCGCAGCGGCGTGCCCTGCGTGCATTTGATGGAGACCTCGGCCAGCCCCGGCGTCTACTCGGTGGGCCTGTCTCAATCCGCTGCCGCGCGTGCGCTGACGAAACACCTGATCAGCAGCGGCCGCCGCCGCATCGCCTTTGCCGCCGCGCAGCTGGACCCGCGCACCTTGCAGCGGCTGGACGGCTGGCGCACCGAGATGGCCGCGCACGGCCTGCACGACGCGCGGCTGGAGTGGCTGAACCCGGCCGCGTCATCGCTGGCGGTGGGCGGGCTGATGTTCGAGCAGATCATTGGCCAGGAGCCACCCATCGACGCCATCTTCTTCTGCAACGACGACCTGGCCCAGGGTGCCCTGCTGGCCGCGTTGCGCCTGGGCGTGAAGGTGCCCGAGCGCGTGGCCATCGCCGGCTTCAACGACCTGACCGGCTCCGACCAGATGCTGCCGCCACTCACCACGGTGCGCACGCCGCGCGCCGAAATTGGCACAGCGGCCGCGCGCATGCTGCTGGCGCTGATGCGCGCCGAACCGGTGGCCACGCCCAGCGTGGACCTGGGCTTCGAGGTGGTGGTGCGCGGCAGCAGCTGAGGCAGGCTGTACTCTGGTCCTCAAGGGGCTTCTGCGGGCTCACCGCTCTCGGCGCAAACCGCCTGCAGCCATGGTGTTTCCGTCATTCCCGCACCCCTGCATCGTCATTCCCGCGAAGGCGGGAATCCATGGCCTTGGCAGTTCGGCCCGATGTGCGGCAAAGGGCTGCGGTGGCGTCTTCGAGGAATGCAAATACGGCTCGTTGACCGCCACAGCATGAGCCAGCACCGGCTGGCCGCCAGTCGCGAGCGCGCCGACCACCAAAGACATGGATTCCCGCCTTCGCGGGAATGACGGAAACACCATTGCGGCCGGCTATGCGCCGAGACCGGCCGCCAAGCGTCGCTGACCCATACTCACTTTGAAAGCCCAGTGACATGAATCAGCCGGGCGCGTGGCGGCGCAGTCCCTGCAGATCCAGCACCCTCAAACCGCCGTACTCGATGCGGATCAGCCCCGCTGCCTGCAGCGCTTTCAGTGCCTCGTTCACGCGCTGGCGCGAGAGGCCTACCAGGTAGCCCAGTTCCTGCTGAGTGATGCGCAGCAAATGGCCCACGCCGGGGTAGAGCACGGGGTGGAACAGCGCAGCCAGATTGCGCGCCACCCGGGCGTCGGGGTGGGTGAGCCGGTCGGTCTCGCGCGCGGCGATGAACTGGCCCAGGCGCTCGTTGAGCTGGTTCAGCACGAAGCGGTTGAACGGGATGCTCTGGTTCAGCAGCGCGTGGAAACTTTCCACCGGCAGGCCGGCCACGGCGCTCTGGCGAAGTGCTTCGATGTTGTAGCGGTAGGGCTCACGCTTGAGCAGGGTGCCCTCGCCAAACCAGGCGCCCGGAGGCACGCCGGTGAAAGTGATGAGCGGGCCTTGGGCGGCGTCGTTGCTCATCTTCAGCAGCCCTTCCACCACGCCGAACCAGAAGGTGGCGGGCCGGCCGATGCGGCAGATGAAGTCACCCGGCTCGGCGGTGGCGATGACGATGGCTGCCTCGGCGCGGGTGCGGTCAGCAGGCTCCAACACCGCCAGCCAAGGGATGCCCGCCAGCTCGTCGCGGCTTGGTTTGCGAGCGCGCTCGCGCAGTGGCTTGGGCGTGTTGAGGTGGATCATGAAAAGCGCTTAGCCCGGGCCGGGTAAGTCCGCTCGGGTCTGACCCGTAAATTGTCGTCCAACGGACAACTTGACGTCAAACTAACGCCTAGCATCCGCTGCATTGAATGACGCCGCCTGCGCCCAGGGTTTTGGGCCGGTGGCATCGCTGGAGACCGATTCCGTGCTGACCACCTTTGTGCGCTTGTTGCTGGACCACGCTGCCAAGCGGCCCGAGGCCGCCGCCTTGCGCGAGAAGGAGTACGGCATCTGGCAAACCACCACCTGGGGCCAATTGGCCGTGCTGGTCAAGCGCCTGGCGGGCGGCTTTGCCGCCGCAGGTATGCAGCGCGGCCAGCACGTGATCGTGGTGGGCGACAACCGCCCTCGCCTCTCTGCCGCCATGCTGGCCGCCCAGGCCCTGGGCGCCGTGCCCGTGCCCCTGTACCAGGACGCTGTGGCCGCCGAATTCGTCTACCCCATCAACTTCGCCGAGGTCGCCTTTGCGGTGGTGGAAAACCAGGAGCAGGTGGACAAGATGCTGGAGGTGCGCGAGCAGTGCCCGCAGCTGGCCCACATCTGGTTCGACGACCCGCGCGGCCTGCGCAAGTACGAAGAGCCCGGCCTGAGCTCGCTCGAAGCCCTGTGCCAGGCCGGCGATGCCTGGGTGACCCAGTATCCTGGTTTCTTTGAGGCCGAAGTGGCCCGAACCCAACCACATGACGTGGCGGCGATGTTCTTCACCTCGGGCACCACCGGCAACCCCAAGGGCGTGGTGCACACCCATTTCTCGCTGCTGGACCGCGCGGCCGCCGGCCAGAAGTTCGACAAGCTCACCAACACCGAAGAGGTGCTGGCCTACATGCCGCCGGCCTGGGTGGGCCAGAACATCTTCAGCTACGCGCAGTGGCTGGCCTGCGGCTACATCGTCAACTGCCCCGAATCGTCGGCCACGGTCACCATCGACCTGAAGGAAATCGGGCCCACCTACTACTTCGCCCCGCCGCGCATCTTTGAAGGCCTGCTGACCACGGTGATGATCCGCATGGAAGACGCCGGCGCCTTCAAGCGCGGCCTGTTCCACCACTTCATGCGGCTGGCCAAGCGCGTGGGGCCCGACCTGATCGACGGCAAGCCCGTGGGCATCATCGACAGGCTGCACTACGCCATCGGCAACCTGACCATCTACGGCCCGCTGCGCAACACACTGGGTTTCAGCCGCGTGCGCGTGGCCTACACGGCGGGCGAGGCCATTGGCCCCGATCTGTTCACCTTCTACCGCTCCATCGGCATCAACCTCAAGCAGCTCTACGGCTCGACCGAGACCGCCGTGTTTGTGTGCCTGCAACCCGACCACGAGGCCCATGCCGACACCGTGGGCGTGCCCTGTGATGGCGTGGAGATCAAGCTCAGCGACAGCGGCGAGGTGCTGGTGAAGTCGCCCGGCCTGCTCAAGGAATACTTCAAGAACCCCGAAGCCACGGCCGAGGTGCTCACCGCCGATGGCTGGTACCACACCAGCGACGCCGGCTTCATCGATGCTGCGGGCCATCTGAAGATCATCGACCGCGTGAAGGACGTGGGCCGGCTGATGGGTGGCGCCAACGACGGCGCCATGTTCGCGCCCAAGTACGTGGAGAACAAGCTCAAGTTCTTCCCCTTCATCAAAGAGGCCGTGGCCTTTGGCGACAAACGCGAGAAGGTCTGCGCCTTCATCAACATTGACGTGGAAGCTGTGGGCAACTGGGCCGAGCGCCGCAACCTGCCCTATGCCGGCTACACCGACCTGGCGCAAAAGCCCGAGGTGTACGAGATGCTCAAGGGCTGCGTGGAGCAGGTGAACGCCGACCTGGCGCGCGACCTGTTGCTGGCCGGCACGCAGATCCACCGCTTCCTGGTGCTGCACAAAGAGCTCGATGCCGACGACGGCGAAATGACCCGCACCCGCAAGGTCAAGCGTGGCTTCATCAACGACAAGTACAGCGTGCTGGTGGATGCGATGTATGGCGGCTTGAGCGAGCAGTTCATCGAGACCGCAGTGAAGTTCGAGGACGGGCGCAGTGGCAGCGTGTCGGCCACCTTGAAGATCGCTGACGCCAAGACCTACCCGGCGCACACCAAGAAGGCTGCATGAGCATGGCAGACGGAAAAGACATCGGCGACGTCATCCTTGACGTGCAAAACATCAGCCTGCGCTTTGGTGGCGTGAAGGCGCTCACCGACATCAGCTTCGACGTGCGCGAGCACGAGGTGCGCGCCATCATCGGCCCCAACGGCGCCGGCAAGAGCAGCATGCTCAACTGCATCAACGGCGTCTACACGCCGCAGGAAGGCCAGATCACCTTCCGGGGCCAGACCTTCAAGCACATGAACTCGCGCCAGGTGGCCGAGATGGGCGTGGCCCGCACCTTCCAGAACCTGGCTTTATTCAAGGGCATGAGCGTGATCGACAACATCATGACCGGCCGCAACCTGAAGATGCGCACCAACATCTTCCAGCAGGCCATACGCTGGGGCGCAGCAGAGCGCGAGGAAACACTGCACCGAGAGTTCGTCGAGCACATCATCGACTTTCTCGAAATCCAGGCCTTCCGCAAGACGCCCGTGGGCCGTTTGCCCTATGGCCTGCAAAAGCGGGTGGACCTGGGCCGCGCCCTGGCCATGGAGCCGCAGGTGCTGCTGCTCGATGAACCCATGGCCGGCATGAACGTGGAGGAGAAGCAGGACATGTGCCGCTTCATCCTCGACGTGAACGACGAGTTCGGCTCCACCATCGTGCTGATCGAGCACGACATGGGCGTGGTGATGGACATCTCCGACCGCGTGGTGGTGCTGGACTACGGCAAGAAGATCGGTGACGGCACGCCGGAACAAGTGCGCAGCAACGAAGACGTGATCAGCGCGTACCTTGGTACGAGCCACTGAGGACAAGACATGGGACCGTTTCTCGAAACCCTCATCGGCGGCCTGATGTCGGGCATGCTCTATTCACTGGTCGCACTCGGCTTTGTGCTGATCTTCAAAGCCAGCGGGGTCTTCAATTTCGCGCAGGGCGCGATGGTGTTGTTCGCCGCGTTGGCCATGGCCCGCTTCTCCGAGTGGCTGCCGGCCGTGCTCGGCAACGACAGCAAGGTGCTGGGCAATCTGATTGCCTTCGTCGCTGCGCTGGCGGTGATGGTCGCCGTCGCCTGGGTGATTCAGCGCCTGGTGCTCGGCAAGCTTGTCAACCAGGAAGGCATCACCCTGTTGATGGCCACACTGGGCATCGCCTACTTTCTCGACGGTTTCGGCCAGACACTGTTTGGCAGCGAGATCTACAAGATCGACATCGGCCTGCCCAAGGATCCGATGTTCCTGTTCGAGCAGGTGTTTGAGGGTGGCCTGCTGGTGAACAAGGAGGATCTCTATGCTGCGGTGATAGCTGCCGCCCTGGTGGTTGCGCTGTCGCTGTTCTTTCAGTACACCTCCACCGGCCGGGCGCTGCGCGCCGTGGCCGACGACCACCAGGCGGCGCAATCCATCGGCATCCCGCTGGGTCGCATCTGGGTCATCGTCTGGAGTGTCGCGGGCTTCGTCGCCCTGGTGGCCGGCGTCATCTGGGGCAGCAAGCTGGGCGTGCAGTTCTCGCTGTCACTGGTGGCCCTGAAAGCACTTCCCGTGGTGATCTTGGGTGGTCTCACCTCGGTGCCCGGCGCCATCATCGGCGGCCTGATCATCGGCGTAGGCGAGAAGCTGTCCGAGGTGTTCATCGGCCCCATGCTGGGCGGTGGCATCGAGATTTGGTTCGGCTACGTACTGGTGCTGTTCGTCCTCCTCGTGCGGCCCCAAGGGCTGTTCGGCGAAAAGATCATTGACCGCGTCTGAGCACAGGCAGGAGAAAAACATGCTCTATCGCGAAAACGGCCAGTTCAAGACCAACTACCCAGCGGATCAGCAGATCTTCCCGATCGCGCAGGACCGTTGGGGCATCGCGCTGCTGCTGGCGGTGGCCCTGGTCGGTGTGCCGCTGGTGGCCGACGAGTACATGTACCGCGCCATCCTGATCCCGTTCCTGATCATGGCGCTGGCGGCCATGGGCCTCAACATCCTGGTCGGCTACTGCGGGCAGATCTCGCTGGGAACCGGCGCCTTCATGGCGGTGGGCGCCTATGCGGCCTACAACTTCTTCGTGCGTGTCGAAGGCATGCCAGTGATCGTCGCCATCCTGTTGGGCGGCCTGTGCTCCACCGTGGCCGGCGTACTGTTCGGCATCCCGTCGCTGCGCATCAAGGGCCTGTACCTGGCGGTCGCCACGCTGGCCGCGCAGTTCTTCTTCGACTGGGCTTTCCTGCGCATCAAGTGGTTCACCAACGACTCGACCTCCGGTACCGTCAGCGTGGCCGACCTGTCACTGTTCGGCATCAGGATCGACGGGCCGCTGGGCAAGTACTACTTCTGCCTGGGCTTTGTGCTGGTGTTCGCGCTGCTGGCCAAGAACCTGGTGCGCGGCCACATCGGACGCGAGTGGATGGCCATGCGCGACATGGACGTGGCAGCCTCGGTGATCGGCATCCGGCCGGTCAACGCCAAGCTCTCTGCCTTCGCCGTCAGTTCGTTCTTCGTCGGCGTGGCCGGCGCGCTGTGGGGCTTCGTGCACCTGGGTTCCTGGGAACCCGCCGCCTTCAACATCGACCGCTCCTTCCAGCTGCTTTTCATGGTCATCATCGGCGGCCTGGGGTCGGTCATGGGCAGCTTCTTTGGTGCCGCCTTCATCGTCGTGCTGCCGATCTTCCTGAACCAGGCGCTGCCGGCGTTGGGGGCTGTCTTCGGCATCACGATCAGCACCGAGTTGATCTCGCATTCCGAGTTGATGATCTTCGGCGGCTTGATCGTCTTCTTCCTGATCGTCGAACCGCACGGTCTCGCACGCCTGTGGTCCATCGGCAAGGAGAAGCTTCGCCTGTGGCCCTTCCCGCATTGATGCAATGACATCAAGTTCCCCCGCACTGACGAGTGCTCTTTTCACCCCTTCCGGAGGTAGACAAATGCAAATCCGTTCCATCACCCTGGCCATCGCCATGGCCACCACCAGTGCCGGGGGCCTGCTGCTCTCCAGCGCTGCCATGGCACAGGCCAAGCAGCAGTTCTTCCCCGTGCTGTCGGGCCGCACCGGCCCGGTCGCACCGAACGCCACGCCCTGGGCCAACGGCCACAACGACTACATGAAGCTGGTCAACGCGCGCGGCGGCATCAACGGCGTCATGACGCTGGTTGAGGAATGCGAGACGGCCTACGACACGGCGCGCGGCGTTGAGTGCTACGAGCGCCTGAAGGGCAAGAATGGTGGTGCCACGGTGTTCCAGCCCTTGTCCACCGGCATCACCTTCGCGCTGACCGACAAGGTTCCGGGTGACAAGATCCCCATGATCACCTCGGGCTACGGCCGCAGCGACACCGCCGATGGCAGTACCTTCAAATGGAACTTCCCGCTCGTGGGCCACTACTGGGTTGCCGGCGACGCGGTACTGCAGCACATCGCCAAGACCCAAGGCGGCTGGGACAAGCTCAAGGGGAAGAAGATTGCCGTCGTCTATCACGACAGCGCCTTCGGCAAAGAGCTGCTGCCCATCGTGACCGAACGCTCAAAGATGCATGGCTTCGAGTTGCTGCTGCTGCCGGTGCCGGCTCCGGGCGTGGAGCAGAAGGCCATCTGGCTGCAGGTGCGCCAACAGAAGCCCGACTTCGTGGTGATGCAGACCTGGGGTGTGATGACCCCCACCGCGATCAAGGAAGCCGTTGCCACGGGCTATCCGCGCGAGAAGATGTTCGGCACCTGGTGGTCAGGCGCCGAGCCAGACCTGAAGGATGTGGGCGCTGCCGCCAAGGGCTACAGCGCAGTGATGATGCAGCATGGTGCCGAGACGCAGTCGTCCGTGGTCAAGGACATTCTTGACAAGGTGCACACCAAGGGCCAGGGCAGCGGACCCAAGGAAGAAGTCGGCAGCGTGCTCTACATGCGCGGGGTCATGGGCGCGATGCTGGCCACCGAAGGCGTGCGCGCGGCACAAGAACGTTTCGGCAAGGGCAAGGTTCTGAGCGGCGAGCAGGCGCGCTGGGGTTACGAGAACCTCAACCTCACCCAGGCCAAGCTCGACGCACTGGGCTTCAAGGGTGTGATGCGGCCCATCTCCACCAGTTGCGCCGATCACCTGGGTGCCAACTGGGCGCGCGTGCACACCTGGGACGGTGCCAAGTTCGTCTGGGCGTCCGACTGGATCCAGGCCGATGAACAGATCATCAAGCCCATGGTCAGGGCCTCGGCCGAGAAGTACGCCGGAGAGAAGAAGCTGACGCGCAGAACGCCTGCCGACTGCCAGTCCTGATCGTTTGAACCCCTGGGGGCCCCGCGCGAAAAGGGGCCCTCATTCAAGCGCCGCGTGCGGCCCTTGAATGAGACAAAGGCGAAGCACATGAGCGCACCGAACATCCTTCTGAACGTCAACGGCATCGAGGTCATCTACAACCACGTCATCCTGGTGTTGAAGGGCGTGTCGCTGCAGGTGCCTGAGGGCCAGGTGGTGGCGCTGTTGGGTGGCAATGGCGCGGGCAAGACCACCACGCTGCGCGCGGTGAGCAACCTGCTGGCCGGCGAGCGCGGCGAGGTCACCAAGGGCAGCATCGAGTTGCGCGGCGAGCGCATCGAGAAGCTCAGCCCGGCCGACATGGTGGACCGCGGCGTGATTCAGGTGATGGAAGGTCGGCACTGCTTTGCTCACCTCAGCATCGAAGACAACCTGATGACCGGGGCCTACACCCGGCAGGACGGCAAGGCCGCCGTGGCCCAGACGCTGGAGAAGGTCTACAACTACTTTCCGCGCCTCAAGACCCGCCGCACCAGCCAGGCCGCCTACACCTCGGGTGGCGAGCAGCAGATGTGTGCCATCGGCCGCGCGCTGATGGCCAACCCCAAGATGGTGCTGCTGGACGAACCCAGCATGGGCCTGGCACCACAGATCGTTGAAGAAGTGTTCGAGATCGTGAAGGACCTGAACACGAAAGAGCGTGTCACCTTTCTGCTGGCCGAGCAGAACACCAACATCGCGCTGCGCTACGCCGACTACGGCTACATCCTGGAGAACGGCCGCATCGTGATGGACGGCGCCGCCAAGGATTTGCGCGAGAACGAGGACGTGAAGGAGTTCTACCTGGGCATGGGCGGCGGTGACCGCAAGAGCTTCAAGGACGTGAAGAGCTACAAGCGCCGCAAGCGTTGGCTGGCATAAGGAGCGCCAAACAACATGAGCGAGGAATGGGGTTTCGCCCCGCCGCCGTTCAAGGCGGACGAGGCGCTGCAACGCCTTAGGCGTGAGTTGCGCGAGGCCGGCCTCACCGAACGCGAAGGCCGCTTCGAGCGCAAGGCCCAGGTACTGGCCCGCGCGGCGTTGAGCGACGATGGCGCGGTGTTGCGTGTGGCCGTGGTGAAGAAGCCCGCACGCACGCCCGAGTGGCAGGAACTGACGCTGAAGGACGCCGCCCAGGTGCGCGCTTTCGTGACCGACCTGAAGAGAAAACTGACGCAGTGGAGCGACCGCGATGACTGATTTCTACGACGCGCTGGAAAAACGCGATGCTGCCCAGCGTGAGGCCGCCCTGATGGCCGCCCTGCCCGGCGCCGTGGCGCAGGCACAGCGCGGCACTGCTGCCTTGGCCGAGGTGCTGAGGGGCGTGGATGCCAGCACCATCACGTCACGCGCAGCTCTGGCCAAGTTGCCGGTGACCCGCAAGCACGAGCTGCTGGAACGCCAGCAGGCCTCGCGTGCAGATTCCACCAACCGCGACCCCTTCGGCGGCTTCTCGGCCATCGGCTGGCGCGGTCTGCGCACGGCACAAGGCGCGCGCCGGGTCTTCCAGAGCCCCGGCCCCATCTACGAACCCGAAGGCCATGCGGCCGACTACTGGCGCATGGCACGCGCCATCCACGCCGCCGGCTTCCGCGCTGGCGACCTGGCGCATTGCAGCTTCAGCTACCACCTCACCCCGGCCGGCTCGATGATGGAAACGGGGGCCCACGCGCTGGGCTGCACCACCTTCGCTGGTGGCGTGGGCAACACCGAGCTACAGCTGCAGGCCGTGGCCGAGTTGCAGCCGCATGGCTATATCGGCACGCCCAGCTTTCTGAAGATCATGGTGGAAAAAGCCGCCGAGGCCGGTGGGCCGGTGGCCAGCCCCATCCCCAGCATCACCAAGGCGCTGGTGTCGGGCGAGGCCTGCCCGCCCTCGCTGCGCGACTGGTTCACCCAGCACGGCATCGCCGCCTACCAGTGCTATGCCACGGCCGACCTGGGCCTGATCGCCTACGAAACCTCGGCCCGCGAAGGCCTGGTGATCGATGAAGGCGTGATCGTGGAAATCGTGCGGCCTGGTACGGGTGATCCAGTGCCCGAAGGCGAGGTGGGCGAGCTGGTGGTCACCACGCTGAACCCCGATTACCCGCTGGTGCGCTTTGGCACCGGCGACCTGTCCGCCGTGTTGCCCGGCACCTGCCCCACCGGCCGCACCAATGCCCGCATCAAGGGCTGGATGGGCCGCGCTGACCAGACGGTGAAGGTACGCGGCATGTTTGTACACCCTGGTCAGGTCGCCGCCGTGGTGAAGCGCCACCCCGAGATCACGCGCGCCCGCCTGGTGGTGGAAGGTGAAATGGCCAACGACCGCATGACGCTGAAGCTGGAAACCAGCGGTGCCGCCAAGGGCTTGGCCACGGCAGTGGCCGACACCGTGCGCGACGTCACCAAGCTGCGAGGCGAGGTGCTGGTGGTGGCCCCTGGCAGCCTGCCCAACGACGGCAAGGTGATCGAGGACGCCAGGTCTTACCAGTAGGTCGGCAACTCAGCGCTCCACCACCACGAAGTGTTTGCGCACGCGCTCCAGCACTTCGAACGAACCTCGGAACCCGGCCGGAATCACCGCCGCCTGGCCCGGCCCCAGCTCGGTCACCGTGCCGTCCACGCTGTGCAGTCGCGCCCGCCCCTGCACCACGAAAAAGTACTCGTGCTCACGTGGGCCGAACTCGATGCGCCAGCGCCCCGGCTCGCAGTGCCAGATGCCGGCGCTGATGCCGTCGGTTGCGCTCTCGTACAGCGTCCAGGAGTGGCGCTCGGGCGCACCCACCTCGCGGCGCTCCACCCGCGGGTGATCCACCACGGGCGGCATGACTGGTTGCTCGAAGGTCTGGATGGCGGGTGTGCTCATGGAGGCTGCTTTCAAACAATGCGCAAGGGGATGGTGACCGGGCCGTTGTTCACCAGGTGCACCTGCATGTCGGCACCGAACTCTCCGGTGGCCACCACAGGGTGACGGGCGCGCGCCAGCGCCACCACCTCGTCGTACAAGGCCTGGCCCAGCGTTGCCGGTGCGGCGCCGCTGAAACCGGGGCGGTTGCCGCTGGCGGTGTCGGCCGCGAGGGTGAACTGCGAGACGATCAGCAGGCCGCCCGGCGAGCCGGCACCGTCCAGGTCCTGCACGCTACGGTTCATCTTGCCGGCCTCGTCGCTGAAGATGCGCAGCTTCAGCAACTTGTCCACCAGTTTGCTGGCTTGGGCCGAGGTGTCGCATGGCTCGGCGCACACCAGCACCAGCAGGCCGGCCGCAATCTGTCCGATGGTGGCGCCGGCCACCTCCACTCGGGCTCCGCGCACCCGCTGCAGCAGCGCGATCATTCCAGGTCCTTCTCGTCGCCAAAGTGGGCTTCCACGTCCATGGGCAGCATCTGGATGCTGGCCCGCAGGCCGGGCACCGCACGCATCAGGGCCTGTTCCACGTCTTCGCGCACGGTCGCGGCGCGCTGCAAGGTCCAGTCGGCCGGCATGTGCATGTGCAAGTCGGCAAAACGGCGCGCACCGGCACGGCGGGTCACCAGGTGGTCGAAGCGGATGCGGTCTGCAAAGCCCTGCAGCACCTGATGAATGGCCTGGCGGTGCACGTCCTCCAGTGCGCTGTCCATCAGGCCATCGGCCGAGCGCCGCACCAAAGACCAGCCCTCGCGGATGATGTTGATGGCCACACCGATGGCGGCCAGCGGATCCAGCCACAGCCAGCCGGTGAGTTGCACGCCCACCAAGCCAATGATCACGCCCACCGACGTCCACACATCGGTGAACAAGTGGCGCGCATCGGCCTCCAGCGCCATCGACTGGTGCTCGCGTGCCTTCTTCAGCATGGCCGTGGCCAGTACGCCGTTCATGGCCGAACTGATGACCGACAGCACCAGGCCCAGCCCCAGCGATTCCAGCGCATGTGGCTGCAACCAGCGCATCACCGCTGCCACGATGATGCCCAGCGCGGCAGCCAGGATGAGCACACCCTCGAAGCCACTGGAAAAGTATTCGGCCTTGTGGTGCCCGTAAGGGTGGTCTTCGTCGGGCGGCTGGGCGGCAATGGTGACCATGGCCAGCGCGAACATGGCGCCCGCCAGGTTCACCAGCGATTCCAGCGCATCCGACAACAGGCTGACTGAATCGGTGAGCCACCAGGCGCTGGTCTTGAGCACGATGGTGGCCAGCGCCACCGCCACCGACACCTTCAGATAGCCTGAGACATGCATGTCAGCACCGCCCGGCCGCCCGAAGGTGCTGACGCGCCCCTCGGGGGCAGCGAACGAAGTGAGCTCGGGGCCGTTTCATTTCCTGCATTGTCGCCGCGCGTGCGCAACACATCCTACGATTGGAAACCTTGTCGGCTCTCCCTTTGGCGGTGTGGGCCCTGGCAGTGGCTACGATCCCGCTCGCATCAACGGGCCCCGGCCCATTTTGGAGAACATCACATGAATCGTTGGAACCGCACCATCACCCTGGCCCTCGTGGGCGCCCTGAACTTTGCTGGCCTGGTGCAAACCACGCAAGCCGCCACCATCAGCACTGAAGCGGTGGCTGCGGACGCTGGCGTGGCGCTGCGCCCGGCCGAAGATGCGCGCAACGTGCTGGCGCAAACGCTGCAACGCAACGACGTGGTCAGCGCCCTGCAACAGCGCGGCGTGAACCTGGACCAGGCGCGTGCCCGCGTGGGCGCGCTGAGCGACGCCGAAGCCCAGGCCATGGCGCAACAGATCGACGCCGCCCCGGCTGGCGCGAGCGATGTGCTGGGCACTATCGTCTTCATCTTCGTGCTGCTGCTGGTCACCGACATCCTGGGCTTCACCAAGATCTATCCGTTCACCCGCTCGATCCGCTGAGCTTGAACTGGCCGGCACGCCGCCAGGCCCTGCTGAGGCTGGGGGCGCTGGCCTGCGCTTCGGGCCCCGTGGTGGGATCACTGGCGGGCTGCGCCGCGTGGACGCCCCCGCAGCAGTCCGCCCTGCGTGCCGCGCCACCGGCTGGTCTGCCACACCGTGCCAATCACCCCGGCCTGCCCTTCGTGGACCAGCCGGGTGACGACCTGTGCGGCCCCGCCGTGCTGGCCAGCCTGCTGGCCGCGGCCGGTGTGCCCACCGACCTGGCCACGCTCACCCACGAGGTCTACCTGCCGGGCCGCCAAGGCACGCTGCAGACCGAGATGCTGGCCGGCGCCAGGCGCCACGGCGTGCTGGCCGTGGAACTGCCACCCAAACTCAGCGCCGCCTTCACCGAGGTGGCGGCAGGCCGGCCGGTAGGCGTGCTGCTGAACCTGGGCCTCACATGGTGGCCGCGCTGGCACTATGCGGTGCTGGTGGGCTACGACCTGAGCCGCGGCGAGGTGTGGTTGCATTCAGGCCACCAGGCCCATGTGCGCTGGAGCCTGATCACCTTCGAAAACACCTGGGGCCGCAGCGGGCACTGGGCCTTCGTGGCCCTGACCTTGGGGCAAATGCCGGCCGAAGTGGACGAAGCGGCGATGGTGCGCGCCCTGCTGGGGCTGGACCGTGCGGTGTCCGCTTCACAGGCCGCGCTGGCCTGGCGCGCCGCAAGCCAGCGCTGGCCGGCCAACATCACGCTGGCCATGGGTGAAGGCAATGCCTGGCTGGCGGCAGGCCAGCCATTGGAAGCGGCGCGGCGCTTCGAACAGGTGGCTCAACGCAGCGACAGCGCTGCAGCATGGAACAACCTGGCCGCCACGCGTTTGCAACTGGGCGACCGCATGGGCGCTCGCGAAGCGGCTCGGCGCGCCGTGCTGCGCGCTCGCAGCCACGAACCGCAGTGGCTGACAGTGGCGGAGCTAACTCTGCGCGAGATCGAAGCGCCTTGAGTGCAGGCTCTGGTCAGCGTTTGGAAATACCCAGCAGTTCCACCTCGAAATGTAAGGTGGCATTGGGTGGAATGACGCCTGAGGCGCCACGCGAGCCGTAGGCAATTTCGGGCGGGCAGGTGAGCTTGGCCTTGCCGCCGGTCTTCATCTTCTGCAGGCCTTCAGTCCAGCAGGGGATGACACGGTTCAGTGGAAACTCGGCCGGCTGGCCACGGCTGTAGGAGCTGTCGAACTCCTTGCCGTCGGGCAGCGTGCCCTTGTAATGCACGCGCACGGTGTCGCTGGCCTGCGGGCTGCCACCATTGCCCTCCTTGAGCGAACGGAACACCAGGCCGCTGGCCGTCACCTCGGCGCCCGGCTCTTTGGCCGCAGCCGAGGCCGCCGCGCTGGACTGCGCTTGCGCGGCACCGGCAAACAGGGTGCCCGCAAGGGCCAACATCGTGATCGTGCGTGTCATCGTCATCAGTGTTCCTTCAAGATCGTCCACCATCAAGCCAGGGTCACGCGCGCAAACTTGCGCTTGCCCACCTGCACCACGCAGGTCCCTGCGGGCACTTTCAGAGCCTTGTCGCTGATCACCGTGCCGTCGATGCGCACGCCGCCCTGGTCCACCATGCGCATGCCTTCGCTGGTGCTGGGCACCAGGTTGGCAGCCTTGAGCAAGGTGGCGATGCCCATGGGGGCGCCGGTCAGCGTGAGCGCGGGGATGTCATCGGGGATGCCACCCTTGGCGCGGTTGTTGAAGTCGACCTCGGCGGCATCGGCGGCCGCTGCGCTGTGGAAGCGCGCGGTGATCTCCTTGGCCAGCAACACCTTGGCTTCCTTGGGGTTGCGCCCGCCGTCCACCTCAGCCATGAGGCGGGCGATCTCGGCTTCGCTGCGGAAGCTCAGCAGCGTGTACCACTTCCACATCTGCACGTCGCTAATCGACAGTACCTTGGCGAACATGGTGTTTGCCGGCTCGGTGATGCCCACGTAGTTGTTCTTGGACTTGGACATCTTCTCGACACCGTCCAGGCCTTCGAGCAACGGCATGGTCAGGATGCATTGCGGCTCCTGGCCGTATTCAGCCTGCAGCGCACGCCCCACCAGCAGGTTGAACTTCTGGTCGGTGCCGCCGAGTTCCAGGTCGCTCTTCAAGGCCACGGAGTCGTAGCCCTGCATCAGCGGGTACAGCAACTCGTGCACCGAGATGGGCGTGTTGCTCTGGAAGCGCTTGGTGAAGTCGTCGCGCTCCAGCATGCGAGCCACGGTGTACTTGGCGGCCAGCTCGATCATGCCGCGCGCGCCCAGCGGGTCGCTCCACTCGCTGTTGTAGCGGATCTCGGTCTTGGCCGGGTCGAGCACCAGGCTGGCCTGGGCGTAGTAAGTCTTGGCATTGGCCTCGATCTGCTCGCGCGTGAGTGGCGGCCGGGTGCCGTTGCGGCCCGACGGGTCGCCGATCATCGAGGTGAAGTCGCCGATTAGGAAGATCACCGTGTGCCCCAGATCCTGCAACTGGCGCATCTTGTTCAGCACCACCGTGTGGCCGATGTGGATGTCGGGCGCGGTCGGGTCCAGCCCCAGCTTGATGCGCAATGGCGTGCCGGTGGCTTCCCAACGCTGCAGCTTCTTCACCCAGTCGGCCTGCGGCAGCAGTTCGGCGCAGCCGCGCTGGCTCACGGCAAGGGCTTGGCGCACCTTGTCGCTCAATGAAGGGGTTTTGTCGGCGGCTGGAAGCAATTCAGACATGGTGCAACAGACTGTGAAAAGGGGCTGCCAACGGGACCCCAAAGGTATACTGGCGGTTCGGAAAAAGCGGCAAAAGCGCCACTATTTCGCAATTGTTGGCCCTGCAGGCCGGTACCCGATTCTAAGGGGCCATCGCTGCAGCGGTCTGGCCACAAGACGCACCCCGTCTGTGGCGTTTCCCGCCACCCCAACACAGGGCGCCACAGCGTCCGACGATGAGCTTTGACTTCGTTGGAGTCCACCTTGGCAGCCTGGCTGTCCCGTTCTGCGGCCGATGCGCGTGAGTTCGTGCTGGCGCATCGCCGCATGCTGTCCACTTCGCTGCTGGTCAGCCTGGCCGGTTTTGGTGTGGCGGCCTTTGGCATTGCACCCCTGGCGCCCGATGCCGCTGAGCTCCCGCATCGCCTGATCACCGAAACCGTCACACCCACGGCACTTCAAGGGCAGCTAGAGGCCCTGGCCGTGCACCCGATGGCGCTGTCGCGCAGCACCACAACACGCCCCAGCGACACAGCAGATGCCTTGTTGCGTCGGCTAGGCGTGTCCGACCCCTCCGCCGCCGACTGGCTGCGCCGAGACGAAGTGGCCCGACGTGTGGTGGACGGCCGCACCGGCAAGTTGGTGAGTGCCACGCTGAACGAGCGCGGCGTGCTGCAGCAGTTGGTGGCGCGCTACCCGTCCGACCTGCCGGCCACCACCGCCGCGCCCAAGCAGTTCAATCGGCTCACGCTCCGCCGCGATGCCGACGGCAGCTGGCACAGTCTGCTCGAAAGTGCCCCACTGCTGGCCACGCCGCGCCTGGCCAGCGGCAGCATCCGGTCTTCGCTCTTTGCCGCCACCGACGACGCCGGCATCCCCGACGCCATCGCTGTGCAGATGGCCGAGATGTTCTCGACCGAGATCGATTTCCACCGCGAACTGCGCAAGGGCGACAGCTTCAGCGTGGTCTACGAAGCCCTCACTGCCGATGGCGAGCCCATCAACTGGTCCCAGGGCACAGGCCGCGTGCTGGCGGCCGAGTTCGTCAATAACGGCAAGGCGCACCAGGCCGTCTGGTTTGGCGAGGGCCGGGGCGGCTACTTCGATTTCAACGGCCAAAGCAAGCAGCGCTCGTTCCTGGCCAGCCCGATGGAGTTCTCGCGCGTCACCTCGGGTTTCGCGATGCGCTTCCACCCCATCCAGCAAAAGTGGAGGGCTCACCTGGGTGTGGACTACGGCGCCCCCACGGGCACCGCTGTGCGCTGCGTTGGTGCAGGTGTGGTGAGCTTTGCCGGCCGCCAGAATGGCTACGGCAACGTGGTCGAAGTGCAGCACAGCGGCGACCGCAAGACCGTCTACGCTCACCTCAGCCGGGTGGATGTGCGCGTGGGTCAGCACATTGAGCAAGCGCAGCGCCTGGGCGCGGTTGGCGCCACGGGCTGGGCAACCGGGCCGCACCTGCACTTCGAGTTCCGGGTTCACGGCCAACACGCCGACCCATTGGCCATCGCAAAGGCCTCTGAAACCCTTACGCTGGACACTCTGCAGCGCCCACGCTTTGCCCAGGTGGCGCTGCAGATGAAGTCCGAGTTGGACCTGGCCGAGACGCTCACTGGCCAACCCGGCCGCGTGGAGTGATCTCTGCAGCCGGGTTTCGCTGAGCCAGCATGCTGACCATAGGGCTGATGTCCGGCACCTCGCTCGACGGCGTGGATGGTGTGCTGGCCCGCTTCGATGCTCGCGAGGGCTTGGCCGTGCTGGCCCATGTGCACCATGCCATGCCCAGCGAACTGCAATGCGAGTTCCTGGCGCTCAACAACAGCGGTGTGGATGAATTGCACCGCGCCGCCCTGGCCGGCAACGCCCTGGCCCGCCTGCAGGCCATGGTGGTGGCCGATCTGCTGGTGCATGGTGGTGTGAGCGCCGCCGAGGTACGGGCCATAGGCTCACACGGGCAGACGGTTCGCCACCGCCCAGGTGATTTCGACGCCACCGGCTACACCCTGCAAGTCAACCAGCCCGCGCTGTTGGCAGAACTGGCCGGCATTGACGTGGTGGCCGATTTCCGAAGCCGCGACGTGGCGGCGGGTGGTCAAGGTGCCCCGCTGGTGCCCGCCTTCCATGCCATGGTGTTCGGGCATCCGGCGCGGGCACGCGCCATCCTGAACCTTGGCGGCATCGGCAACCTCACGCTGTTGCCGGCAACCGATGGCCCCCAAACCGTCCAGGTGCGCGGATTCGACTGCGGGCCCGGCAATGCCTTGCTTGACCATTGGGTGTCCGTGCACCAGCGCCAGCCTTTCGATGCCGATGGACGGTGGGCTGCCGGCGGAATCGTGAAGGCAGCACTGCTGGCACACATGCTGGATGAACCCTTCTTGCGCGCTGCGCCACCCAAAAGCACAGGCCGCGACCTGTTCAACCCCGATTGGCTGGCGGCCAAGCTGGCGGAGCATCCGGGCATGGCAGCCCAGGACGTGCAGAGCACCCTGGCCGAGTTCACCGCCACCACCGCCGCCCAAGCCTTGCTGCGCCACGGGGCCGAAGTGGGCGAAGTACTGGTGTGCGGGGGTGGCGCCCTGAATCGCGACCTGATGCGTCGCCTGGCCGCGCAGCTGCCTGGCGTGACCCTGACCAGCACGGCATCTGCCGGTCTGCCACCAATGCAGGTGGAAGCCGCTGCCTTCGCTTGGCTGGCCCTTGCGTTTGTGCAGCGTCATGCGGGCAACCTGCCCGCCGTCACTGGCGCCGAGGGCCCGCGCGTGCTGGGCGCGCTCTACCCTGCCCACTGACTGAAACCAGCGACGTCGCCAGAAACAAGCAAGCCGCCCTGAGGCGGCTTGGTCACGTCGTGGCGGGAAGCAGATCAGGCCGAGAAGCTTGAACCGCAGCCGCAGGTGGTGGTGGCGTTCGGGTTCTTGATCACGAACTGCGCGCCCTGCAGGTCTTCCTTGTAGTCAATCTCGGCGCCCATCAGGTACTGCAGGCTCATGGCGTCGATCAGCAGCGTCACGCCGTTCTTGCTCATTTGGGTGTCGTCTTCGTTCACAACCTCATCGAAGGTGAACCCATACTGGAAACCCGAGCAGCCGCCGCCTTGCACGAACACGCGCAGCTTCAGGTCGGGGTTGCCTTCTTCGGCCACCAGATCGGCCACCTTGGCGGCGGCACTGTCGGTGAAGACGATGGGGGCCGGGATCTCGGTGGAGACGGCGGGGGCGAGAGTTTCAGCAACGGCATTCATGGCAGGCGATCCTTGATCGGGAGAAGTTGTGTGTGCGGTCCGGCGCAGGGGTTGAAGGTCAGACTTCGTTGGACGCAGCGAGTTTCAGGGTCGGTTTTTCTTCAGCGCTGGTGCGGTACTTGAGCTCACCGTCGATGGTGGCGCCCTGGTGCATTTCCAGGGACTCGTAGTTCACGTCACCGACGATGCGGGCCTTGGGTTGCAGTTCCAGCAGTTCTGTGGAACGCACCGGGCCCACCACCTCGCCGTTGATGATCACATGCCCAGCGATCACCTTGCCATGGATGCGGGCTTTCTCGCTGATCACCAGCAAGCTGGGGCCGTCACCGGCCGCCATCACATCGCCATGCACCTCGCCGTCCACGCGCAGGCCTTCGGTGAAACGCAATTCACCATGCACGGCGGTACCCTCGCCAATCAGGCTGCGAATCGGGGGTTGTTTTTTGCGGTTGAACCACATGGTTATGCTCCTGTGCTGTGCGCCACCTTGCGGCGGCGGCATGCCCCAACGAGGGCGTGTGCTTACATTCGTGCCGATTGCGTGGTGCGAACGGCGCCATTGTTGTCGGTCAAGCGAACCTGAACGGTTTTTACCACGGCCTGCGGGGGGTGGTCGACACGGCCTTCTACCCGGGTGTACTGCTTCACCTGCAAGGCCTGGGCACCGCCCGGCATGGCCAGCGTCCACGGCTTGCCCTCCAGCGTGCCCACCAGGGTCACGTCGTACTTGCCTGCATAAGGTGCGACACCCCGACCACCCAGCATCACCAACAATTGATAGCGCAGGCGCCCAGGCACTTCCTGTTCCACCTGGAAGCCACGGATCTGCGGACCCTCGGCCTGGGCACCGGCGGCCGGCAGCAAACGCTCGAAGAAGCCCAGGTCGGCCTTGAGCGACATGTTCTCGGCTTCGACCTGACGCAGTTGAGCGGCCAGCCGGTCCTGCGCCACCTTCTCAGTCTTCAGCAGGCTCTCGGCTGTGTTGGCGATGGACTGCGCCTTCTCACGCTCATCGCGCAACTGTTTCACTTCGTCGCGCAGCTGCACCAGCTCTTCCTTGGCGTCCCGGTCAAGGCCAGCAATGCTCTTGCCGAACTCGAAGGCCCACAAACCGATGGCGGCGGAGAAGCCCAGCACCACCGCCGCCACGGCCCAACGCAGCGGCCAGGGCAAATGGCTGCGCACCGTCATGCGGGGTGCGGTGATGGAGAGGCGACGGCGTAGGAGTTTCCAGCGCATGGGCAGACCAGTGTGCACCACAAAGCGCCACAGACGCGAAAGGCCGCGTAAGAGCGGCCTTCCTTGTAACCCGGGGCCGGAACCCTGGGTCCGTGACGCAATGCGTCGATCAGCGCTTGCTGAACTGCTTCCTGCGGCGAGCGCCGTGCAAGCCAACCTTCTTACGCTCGACTTCACGCGCATCGCGTGTAACGAAGCCAGCGTGGCTCAATTCAGGCTTCAGGGCTGCGTCGTAGTCGATCAGCGCGCGGGTGATGCCGTGGCGCACGGCACCGGCTTGGCCGGATTCACCGCCACCGTGCACGTTCACCTTGACGTCGAAGGACTCACCATTGCCGGTCAGCAGCAGGGGCTGCTTGCAGATCATGATGGAGGTCTGGCGGCCGAAGTACTCGGTGATCTCGCGACCATTGACGAGGATCTTGCCGGTGCCCTTCTTGATGAAGACCCGCGCCACTGACGATTTGCGACGGCCAGTACCGTAGTTGTAATTTCCGATCATCACCGCTCCTTAGGTTTCCAGCGCTGCAATTTCGAGCACTTTGGGCTGCTGGGCGGCATGAGGGTGTTCACCACCGGCATACACCTTCAGCTTCTTGATCATGGCGTAACCCAGCGGGCCCTTGGGCAGCATGCCCTTGACGGCCTTTTCCAGGGCGCGGCCCGGATGCTTGGCTTGCATGTCCTTGAACTTGGTGCCGTAGATACCGCCCGGGTAGCCCGAGTGACGGTAGTACACCTTGTCATTGGCCTTGTTGCCAGTGACGCGGAGCTTGTCGGCGTTCAGAACGATGATGAAGTCACCGGTGTCGACGTGAGGCGTGTAAATGGCCTTGTGCTTGCCGCGCAAACGGAGTGCCACTTCGCTGGCGACACGTCCGAGCACCTTATCGGTGGCATCAAGCACAAGCCACTCGTGCTTCACTTCGGCCGGCTTGGCGCTGAAGGTCTTCATGAGAGGTCTCGCATAGATAGAAAACACGGCTGTTTGAACGGCTTGACAGGCAACTTCGGCGCCGCTTGGGGTGGCTGGCTACACTGGCGTGTGCCCAGCCGGCGGCCTCTCAGATGCCTTGGCACACAGGCGACTGGTGAAACCTGCCGCTCATGCCCGTTCTCCCCGCCGATGACGGGAAAGCCTTCAAGTATAGCGCAGATCCATTTCTTTGCCGAGCGCCAAATCTGCCCGCAATTGGCGGGGCTTCTGGAGACTGCTCTCCAGATGGCTTGTGTATATTCAGGGTAATCCCTTAGTTCTCGGAGCACCGCATGCCTGAGTCCACCCCCGACACGCAACACTCGCACCCGCCTACGGCGCCCCAGCCGCATCGCGTCGCGGCCAAGGAGGCAGCATTTCGCTGGGTGCCGATACGCTCGCTGTCCGAGCGCCACCGCCACCGCGTACTGACGCATCTGCTGGGGCTGGAGCCGCACGACCGCTACCTGCGCTTTGGTTACGCCGCCAGCGATGCCCAGATCGGGCGCTATGTGGACCTGTTGGACTTCCGTCGTGACGAGATCTTCGGCGTCTTCAACCGCAAGCTCGAACTGATCGCCATGGCCCACTTGGCCTATCTGCCCGACCACCCGAACGAGCGCCATTTGTGCGAGTTCGGTGTGTCGGTGAGCCCCAAGGCCCGTGGCCGAGGCTATGGCAGCCGTTTGTTCGACCATGCGGTGTTGCACGCCCGCAACCGCTACGTGGAGATCATGATCATCCACGCGCTGAGCGAGAACACCGCGATGCTCAAGATCGCCCGCAAGGCCGGCGCCACCGTGGTGCGCGACGGCAGCGAATCGGAGGCACGCCTGAAGCTTCCGCCCGAGAGCGTGGGCTCGCACCTGGAGGAACTGGTGGAAGGCCAGGCCGCCGAACTCGACTACCGGTTCAAGCACGGCGCCCACCGGGTGGACCAGTTGTTTGACCTATTCCACGAAGTTCGCGTGGGCATGGCGAAGGCCGGCCGCAGCACCATCGAGTAGATGGCGCACCCGGGCTGAAGCCAAACGTGGACTGGCCCGGCGTGGGCCTGCGTAGCGCAGCCGGCGGTCGACGTACCATCACCCCATGCCCGACAACGATTCCCCTGTGGCGCCCTATGCCACGTTGGGCCCAGACACCATGCTGGACGCCCTCTATTTGGCGGGCCTGGAGCCGGACGGCCGCCTGCTGCAACTCAACTCCTACGAAAACCGTGTCTACCAGGCCCACCTGGAAGGTGGCCGCGTGGTGGTGGCCAAGTTCTACCGCCCGGCGCGCTGGAGCGATGCGCAGATTCTGGAAGAGCACGCCTTCTCGGCCGAGCTGGCCGCAAGTGACCTGCCTGTGGTGTCGCCTTTCGGTCTGGCGCCTGCCGTGCTGGACGCGGCAGCTGCGGGCGACACCCTGGGTCATTTCGCCTCGCCCACCGGCGAGCGCTTTCGCTTTGCAGTGTGCGAGCGCCGCGTGGGCCGCGCCCCGGAACTGGAACACCCCGAAACCCAGGCCTGGCTGGGCCGGTTGATCGGTCGCATGCACGCCGTGGGCGCGCGTGGCCAGTTTGCACATCGGCGCTGGCTGGATGTGGAAACCTTTGGGCGCGCGCCGCGCCAGCGCCTGATCGAGGCCGGCTTCGTGCGGCCTGAATCCGAAGGGGCGTGGCTCGGTGCCAGCGCCCAGGCACTGGACGAGATCGAGGCCGCCTTTGCGCGGCACGACGGCCTGCGCAGCTTGAGGCTGCACGGCGACTGTCACCCCGGCAATGTGCTGTGGCGCGAGGAGGGCGAGTTCGCCGGCCCCAACTTCGTCGACTTCGACGACTGTTGCACCGGCCCGGCCATCCAGGATTTGTGGATGCTGCTGCCGGGCGAGCGTGGCGCGGTGGACGCCTCGCTGCACCACCTGCTCGACGGCTACCGCGACTTCAAGGACTTCGACGACCGCGAGCTGCTGCTGATCGAGCCGCTGCGCACGCTGCGCATGCTGCACCACAGCGCCTGGCTGGCCGAGCGCTGGAGCGACCCGGCCTTTCCAGTGGCCTTCCCATGGTTCGGCAGCCCCAACTACTGGCAGCAGCAGACCACCGAGCTGCGCGAGCAGATCCAGCGCATGCAGGACCGCTGAACGGAGCGGGCCTGCGTTTCGTGCTCAGGCGCTCAGCAGCGCCGTCACCCGCTTCACATAGGCCGCCGGATCTTCCAGGTGGCCGCCCTCGGCCAGCAGGGCCTGGTCGAACAGGATCTGCGCCAGGTCGTCAAAGCGCGGATCGTCGGCCAGCTTCTTCACCAGCGCGTGCTCGGGGTTCACTTCCAGGATGGGCTGAGACACCGGCGCAGCCTGTCCGGCCTGCTTGAGCAGGCGTGCCAGGTGGCCACTCATGTCACCCTCGTCCACCACCACGCAGGCGGGTGAATCGACCAGGCGGGTGGTGACGCGCACGTCCTTGGCGCGGTCCTTGAGCGCTTCCTTCAAACGCTCCAGCACCGGCTTGAAGGCCTCGGCGGCTTCCTCGGCCTGCTTCTTCTCGGCCTCGTCCTGCAGGCTGCCCAGATCGACGGCGCCCTTGGCCACGCTTTGCAGGCCCTTGCCTTCAAATTCATGCAGGTGCGAGAGCAACCACTCGTCCACGCGGTCGGTGAGCAGCAGCACCTCCAGGCCCTTCTTGCGGAAGATTTCCAGCTGCGGGCTGTTCTTGGCGGCGGCCAGGGTGTCCGCGGTGATGACATAGATCACCTCCTGGCCTTCCTTCATGCGGGCCACATAGTCGGCCAGGCTCACGCCTTCGTCGGCCTGGGTGGAGGCGAAGCGCAGCAGCTTGGCCAGGCGCTCCTGGTTGGCAAAGTCCTCGCCGATGCCTTCCTTCAGCACCGAGCCAAACTCGTTCCAGAAGCTCTGGTACTTGGCCTTGTCGTCGGCACTGTCGCTGTTGGCCAGCGATTCGAGCATGCCCAGCACGCGCTTGGTGGAGCCCTCGCGGATGGCCTTCACGTCGCGGCTTTCCTGCAGCAGCTCGCGGCTGACGTTCAACGGCAGATCGGCCGAGTCGATCACGCCCTTCACGAAGCGCAAATAGGTGGGCATCAGCGCCTCGGCGTCGTCCATGATGAAGACACGCTTCACGTACAGCTTCACGCCGCCGCGCTTGTCGCGGTTCCACATGTCAAAGGGCGCCTTGGCCGGCACGTACAGCAGCTGGGTGTATTCGCTGCGGCCTTCCACGCGGTTGTGCGTGTAGGCCAGCGGCGGCTGGCTGTCGTAGCTGAGTTGCTTGTAGAACTCCCGGTACTCGGTGTCGGTGATGTCGCTCTTGCTGCGGGCCCACAAGGCCGCTGCCTTGTTGATGGTCTCCCACTCTTCGGTCTTGACCTGCTTGCTGGCTTCAGCATCCCAGGTTTCCTTGTTCATCAGGATGGGCAGCGAGATGTGGTCGCTGTACTTGCTGATGATGGATTTCAGCTTCCAGGACGAGAGGAACTCGCTGTCCTCGTCGCGCAGGTGCAGGATGACGTCGGTGCCGCGCGTGGCCTTGGTGATGGTCTCCAGCTCGTACTCTCCCGTGCCCTCGCTGGTCCAGCGCACGCCCTGGTCGGCGCCCAGGCCGGCGCGGCGGGTCTCCACCACCATGCGGTCGGCCACGATGAAGCCCGAGTAGAAGCCCACGCCGAACTGGCCGATCAGGTTGGCGTCTTTCTTCTGCTCACCTTCCAACGTGGCCATGAATTCGCGCGTGCCGCTCTTGGCGATGGTGCCCAGGTGGCTGGCGGCCTCTTCAGCGCTCATGCCGATGCCGTTGTCGCGGATGGTGATGGTCTTGGCCTCGGCGTCGAACAGCACCCGCACTTCCAGGTTGGGGGCGTCCTCGAACAGGCCCGCGTTGTCCAGCGCCTCGAAGCGCAGCTTGTCGCAGGCGTCGGAGGCGTTGGAGACCAGCTCGCGCAGGAAGATCTCCTTGTTCGAGTACAGCGAGTGGGTGACGAGGTGCAGGATCTGCTTGACTTCGGCCTGGAAGGAATGGGTCTGCTTGCTCATGGTGCTGGTTCTGATGGAAAGGAATGTGGGCGCCGCGTGGGCGCGAGGCGTTCAGGTGGGGGCGGCCGGGGCCGGTTTCAAGACCCGGCGCACACCAGGGTCTCCACGGGGGCGAGATGGTGCCAGATCTGGCCGGACACCCCGCCAGCCTGCGGCATGATGGCGGCCCATGCCGACGCTCGCCGCCGCCGTCCTTCACCACCTGGCCACCGCCCTGGGCCATGGCACCGTGCCGCGCGTGCGCGCCTTGCACCTGCCGCCCACGCCCTGGAACGGCAGCAAGGACGGCGAGTTCGGCGCGCTGGAGCTGGACGACGGCAGCCTGGGCCTGAGCTATGTGCTGCTGGACAACGCCCTGGCCGAATTGAGCCGGGCTGGCGCCCCAGGACTGGTGGGCGCCAACGCGCTGGACGTGGCGCAGGCCTGGGTGGATGGCCTGGGCAGCACCCGCACGCTGGGCTTTGCGGCGGTGAACGCGCTGAGCCGCCATGTGCTCAACCGGAGCGGCTTTGTTCCACCCGCCGCCACCGACTCCATCGCCGGCCTCAACCCGCAGGCGGGCGAGCACATCGGCATGGTGGGCTTTTTCCCGCCGCTGGTGAAGCAGGTGACCGCCCACGGCGCGCGACTGACGGTGCTGGAGCTGAAGGCCGAGCTGGCCGGCACCCACCCGGGCTTTGAGGTGACGCTGGACCCGGCCGCGCTGCGCCACTGCGACAAGGTGCTGTGCACCTCCACCGCGCTGCTGAACCACACGCTGCCCGAGGTGCTGGCCCATTGCACCCAGGCCAGGCAAGTGGCCCTGATCGGCCCTGGCGCGGGCGGCCTGCCCGACGTGCTGTTTGCCCACGGCATCACCACCCTGGCCGGCAGCTGGATCGTCGACGGCCCCGCCTTCACCCTGGCCCTGCGCAGCGGCGCCACCTGGGGTGTGCACGCCCGCAAGTTCACCCTCAACCGGGCGGATTGGCCACCGACAATCGCCCCATGAACGCTGCCCCCACCCCCGAACAAGTCGAGGCCGACACCCTGGCCTGGCTGGACAAGGCCGTGATCGGCCTGAACCTGTGCCCCTTTGCCAAGAGCGTGCGCGTGAAGGGCCAGGTGCGCGTGGTGGTGAGCGAGGCCACCGAACCCGAGGCGCTGCTGGCCCTGCTGGTGGTCGAGCTGCAACACCTGGCCGATGTGGACCCCGAAGTGACCGACACCACGCTGCTGGTGCACCCCCAGGTCCTGTCCGATTTTCTGGACTTCAACGACTTCCTGGATGTGGCCGACCGCGCCCTGCAGCAACTGGAACTCGACGGCGAGCTGCAGATCGCCAGCTTCCACCCGCAGTTCCAGTTCGCTGGCACCGAGCTGGACGACATCACCAACTACACCAACCGCTCGCCCTGGCCCACGCTGCATTTGATCCGCGAGGCCAGCATCGACCGCGCGGTGGCCGCCTTCCCCGAGGCCGAGGCCATCTACGAGCGCAACATCGAAACCCTGGAAGCGCTGGGCCTGAAGGGCTGGCAGCAACTGTTCCCCGAACCGAAAGACACCGCGAAATGAAGTTGAAGCCTGTGTTGAAGTGGGGCGCCTTGGGCCTGGTGGCCGTGCTGTTGCTGGGCCTGCTGGCCGGCAACTGGTTTGTGCGCCAGCGCCTGCCGCAGCGCCAGGGCACGCTGGCCCTGGCAGGCCTCACCGCACCGGTGACGGTGCGCTACGACCGCGTGGGCGTGCCCCACATCCAAGCAGGCAACGAGGCCGACCTCTACCGTGCGCTGGGCTATGTGCACGCGCAGGACCGGCTGTTCCAGATGGAGATGCTGCGGCGCCTGTCGCGCGGCGAACTGGCCGAGGTGCTGGGCCCCAAGCTGCTGCCCACCGACCGGCTGTTTCGCACCCTGGGCCTGCGCGCCCGGGGCGACGAGGTGGGCCCGAAGCTCGACCCCGCGCTCGCCAGCACCCGCGCCTTGCAGGCCTACCTGGCGGGCATCAACCAGTTCCAGGACACGCACCCGGTGCCGACCGAGTTCGCGCTGCTGGGCATCCCCAAGCGGCCCTTCACCGCCGCCGACACCATCAGCGTGGCCGGCTACCTGGCCTACAGCTTCGCCGCCGCGTTCAAGACCGAGCCGGTGATGACGCAGATCCGCGACCAGCTGGGGCCCAACTACCTCAAGACCTTCGACCTCGAATGGCACCCGCAGGGCGCCGTGACTGAGGGCCTGAAGCTGGCCCAGGCCGACTGGGCCGGCCTGCAGCAGCTCTCGGCCCTGAGCCACGACGCGGTGGCACTGAGCGGCGTGGCGCAGATGGAGGGCAGCAACGCCTGGGTGCTGTCGGGCGCCCACACCGCCAGCGGCAAGCCGCTGCTGGCGGGCGACCCGCATATCGGCTTTGCCACGCCGGCAGTCTGGTACGAGGCCCACCTGAGCGCGCCGGGCTTCGAGCTCTACGGCCACTTTCAGGCGCTGAACCCGGCGGCGCTGATCGGCCACAGCGCGCAGTTCGGCTGGAGCCTCACGATGTTCCAGAACGACGACATCGACCTCGTCGCCGAGACCACCGACGCCGACCACCCCGGCCAGGTGAAGGTCAAGGGCCAATGGCTGCCGCTGACCACGCGCGAGGAAACCATCCAGGTCAAGGGTGCTGCGCCGGTGACGCTGCAGCTGCAGCGGTCACCACACGGCCCCATCGTCAACGAGGCCCTGGGCGACGGCGCCCCCACCCGCCCCATCGCCATGTGGTGGGCCTACCTGGAGACCGAGAACCCGGTACTCGACGCCTTCTTCCGCCTCAACCGGGCCAGCACGCTGGCACAGGCCCGTTCGGCGGCCGAGGGCATCCATGCCCCGGGGCTGAACGTGGTGTGGGCCAACGCAGCCGGTGACATCGCCTGGTGGGCCGCCGCCAGGCTGCCGCTGCGCCCGCCGGGCGTGAACCCCAGCTTCATCCTCGATGGCGCTACCGGCGAGGCCGACAAGCTGGGCTACGTGCCCTTTGCGCGCAACCCTCAGCAAGAGAACCCGGCCGACGGCATCATCGTTTCGGCCAACTTCCAGCCGCCCGGCACCGACCCCGTGCCCGGCTACTACAACCTCTGGGACCGCGGCGCGCGCATCAGCCAGCGCCTGCACGAGCCCGGCGTGAAGTGGACCGCCGACAACACCCGGCCACTGCAGCTCGACACCGGCACGGGCTACCCGCAACGCACCCTCACGCCACTGCTGCCCACGCTGCAGCAGGCCGTGCAGGACCCCAAAGAGAAGAAGCTGCTGGAGCTGCTGCTGAAGTGGGACGGCAAGCACGACGTGGGACTGATCGCGCCCACGCTCTACAACCAGTTGCTCTACAACCTGTCCGAGCTGGCCATGGCTGACGAGTTGGGTGACAAGGGCTTTGACGCACTGCGCCGCACCCGCACGCTCGACACCGCCCTGCCCCGCCTGCTGGCCGACCCCGGCTCGCCCTGGTGGGACCGCAGAAACACGCCCGACCGGGTGGAAAAACGCGACGACATCGTCAAGGCCGCCTGGGCCGCCGCGCTGCAGCACCTGCGCAGCACCATCGGCAGCGACACCACGCTGTGGACCTGGGCCCGCACCCACACCGTCACCCACGCCCACCCACTGGGCCAGCAGAAGCCGCTGAACCTGCTGTTCAACGTGGGGCCGTTCGCGGCACCGGGCGGGCGCGAGATCCCCAACAACATGTCGCAACCGCTGGGCCCGGCGCCGTGGGCGGTGACCTACGGGCCATCCACCCGCCGCATCATCGACTTCGCCCAGCCCGAACAGGCCCTGGGTGTGAACCCGGTCGGCCAGAGCGGCGTGTGGGGCGACAAGCACTACGACGACCAGGCCACCGGCTACATGCAGGGCCGCTACCGCATGGAGAACCTGGCCGAGGCCGATGTGGCGAGGCAAACGGTGAGCACGCTGACGCTGACGCCCTGAGCCCTGCAGGCGCTCCATCAAGCCAGCGCAGGATCACCCGCTCAAGGCGCATTGCAGTCGTCCGAAAGTCGGTGGCGGGCAGAGGTCGACGAGTACCCGCCCGACTCCATCTCCCCCTCCGCCATGCCCTCAAGCCGGGCATGGCGCATTCCTCCTTGAGTTCCGTCGGGCGGGTACCCGACACCCTCTGCCAACCAGCGCCTTTGTCTTCAACGCTGAAACAGCCAAGGCAGCGGTCCGATCAGGACGGTGGGGCGTGTTGCGCAGCGAGGTAAAGGCGGAATGGCGAGGCCCGCCAGGGCCGAGGCAGGGGGACACGAGCGAAGCAATGCGCCGCGCCGGCTTGATCTCGTGCAGGTGCCGAAAGTCTGGATTCCCGCCCCCCGCCTTCGCGGGGGCAGGCTCCGCGGGAATGACGGCGGAGGGCTGCGGGTATGACGGCTTTGCGCCGCAAGCCGTCGTGATCAAAAAAAGGCCGCCCGAAGGCGGCCTGGGGTGCATCGAGAAGAAGTTTGCTCAGCGCACCACAGCGATCTGCTCGCGCTTCTCGCCCTTGTAGGTGAACAGCGTGAGCGCGCCGTTCTTGACGTCACCCTTCTCGTCGAACGAGATGGTGCCCGTCACGCCCTTGTAGCCGCTGGTCTTGGCCAGCACCGGCAGGTACTTGGCCGGGTCGGCCGAGCCGGCCTTTTGCATGGCGTCGGCGATCACCATGGTGGCGTCGTACACGTAGGGGGCGTAGATCTGCACGTCGGCGTTGAACTTCTTCTTGAAGTCGGCCCTGAACTTCTCCATGCCCACCTTCTGGGCGCCTTCGACGCCACCGGCTTCGGCGCACACCACTTGGCCGTCGCCCATCGCGCCGGCGGCCAGCTTGGGCAGCTCGCCCGAGCAGATGCCGTCGCCGCCCATGAACTTGGCCTTGATGCCCAGCTGCTTCATCTGCCGGATCATCGGGCCGGCCACGGCGTCCATCCCGCCGTAGAAGACGACGTCGGGCTTGACCGCCTTGATGCTGGTCAGGATGGCGGTGAAGTCGGTCGCCTTGTCGTTGGTGAATTCGCGCTTGGCTACTTTCTTGCCTGCGCCCTTGACGGCCTTCTCGAATTCGTCGGCCACGCCTTGGCCGTAGGCCGTGCGGTCATCGATGACGGCGATGGTCTTGCCCTTGAGTTGGTTGACGGCGTAGCGGCCCAGGGTGCCGCCCAGGTGCACGTCATCGGCCACCACGCGGAAGGTGGTCTTGAAGCCCTGGCGGGTGAACTTGGGGTTGGTGGCCGAGGGCGAGACCTGCGGGATGCCCGCATCGCTGTAGACCTTGGAGGCGGGAATGGAGGTGCCCGAGTTCAGGTGACCCACCACGCCGTTGACCTTGGCGTCGACCAGCTTTTGCGCGGCAGCGGTGCCTTGCTTGGGGTCGCCTGCGTCGTCTTCGGCCAGCAGCTCAAACTTGGCCTTCTTGCCGCCGATCATCACGCCCTTGGCGTTCAGATCGTCGATGGCCATGCGGGCGCCGTTTTCGTTGTCCTTGCCCAGGTGGGCAATGCCGCCGCTGGTCGGGCCCACGTGACCGATCTTGACGACCATGTCGTCGGCCAGGGCCACGCCGGTGGCGCACATCAGGGCGGCCACAGCCGTCAGCTTGAGTTGGAACTTCATCTAAGCGCTCTCCAATGGATCAGTGGTAAGAACTGTGCTGCCCGGTGGGGCGCGATGCACTCGGGCGGGTGCATCTCACAGTGCTTTGAGGGGCCCGGGTTGGGGTGCCGGCCTGAATTGCAAGTTGCAGGCCAGAGCCCACAACGCACCGCATGGCCGAGGGGAATACAGCGGCCCTCACTCACCCAAGTAAGCCGCACGCACCTTGGGGTCATCGAGCAAGGCCTTGGCGTCGCCGCTCATGGTGACCTCGCCCGACTCCATCACATAGCCCCGGTTGGCCAGGGCCAGCGCGCGGCTGGCGTTCTGTTCCACCAGCAGCATGGTGGTGCCCTGCTTGTGGATGGTCTCCACCACCTCGAAGATCTTGTCGACCATGATGGGGCTGAGGCCCATGCTGGGCTCGTCGAGCAGCAGCACCTTGGGCCGGGCCATCAGCGCGCGGCCCATGGCCAGCATCTGCTGCTCGCCGCCGCTCATGGTGCCGGCCAGCTGCTGCGCTCGCTCCTTCAGGCGCGGGAAGATGTCGAAGACCTTGTCCATGTCGGCCTCGATCTCGGCTTCGTCGTCGCGGCAATAGGCGCCCATCTGCAGGTTCTCGGTGATGGTCATGCGCGTGAAGGTGCCCCGGCCTTCGGGGATCATCACCAGACCCTGGCGGGCCAGATCCCAGGCGCCCTGGCCTTTGATGGGCTTGCCCATGAATTCGACGCTGCCCTGGGCGATGGGCTGGATGCCGGTGACGGCTTTGAGGGTGGTGGTCTTGCCTGCGCCGTTGGCGCCGATCAGGCTCACCAGCTCGCCTTGCTGGACTTCGAAGCTCACGCCCTTGACGGCTTGGATGCCGCCGTAGGCCACCTTCAGGCCGGTCACCTTGAGCAGGGTGGGTGCAGTCATGTGGTTCATCTCAATGTGCCTTGTGACCGGCGCCCAGGTAGGCCTCGATCACCTTGTCGTTGCGTTGCACCTCGGCGGGCGTGCCTTCGGCGATCTGCTTGCCGTAGTCCAGCACCGTCACGCGGTCGCACAGGCCCATCACCAGCTTCACGTCGTGCTCGATCAGCAAGATGGTGCGGCCGTCCTTGCGGATGCGGTCGATCAGCTCGCGCAGCACCATCTTCTCGGTGGCGTTCATGCCGGCCGCCGGCTCGTCCAGGGCGATGAGCTTGGGGTCGGTGGCCAGGGCTCTTGCGATTTCGAGCCTGCGCTGGTCGCCGTAGCTCAGGGTGCGGGCCTTGTATTCGGCGAACTTGCCGATGCCCACGTAGTCGAGCAGCTCTTGCGCGCGCTTTCTGATGGCAGCTTCTTCGGCCTTGAAGGCGCTGGTGCGCAAGATGGCGCCCATCAAGCCCGACTGGCTGCGCACATGCCGGCCCACCATGACGTTCTCCAGCGCCGTCATCTCGGCAAACAGCCGGATGTTCTGGAAGGTGCGCGCAATGCCGGCCTTGGCCACCTCGTGCACGGTGGTGGGGGTGTAGGGCTGGCCGCCCAGCTCGTAGCTGCCGCCGTCGGGCGTGTACAGCCCGGTGATGACGTTGAAGAACGTCGTCTTGCCGGCGCCGTTGGGGCCGATCAGCCCGTAGACCTGGCCTTCGTGGATGCTGATGCTGACGTCGGTCAGCGCTTGCAGGCCCCCAAATCGCTTGGAGGCGCCTTGAACTTTGAATACGGTTGCCATGGCTGCGCTCCTCACTTCACGGCGTGCGGCGCGGCCTTGCCGTGCTCGGGGCTGGGCCACAGGCCGCGCGGTCTGAGCAGCATGATGACGATCATGGCCAGAGCGATCAGCAACTGGCGCAGGATGGCAGCGTCGAGCCGGCCGTCGGTGAGTTGCTGCAGCGGGCCGGCCACTTGTCTCAAGACTTCGGGCAGCGCCGCCAGCAGCAAGGCGCCCAGGATGACGCCGGGGATGTGGCCCAGCCCGCCCAGCACCACCATGGCGACGATCATCACCGACTCCATCAGGGTGAAGCTTTCGGGGCTGACGAATTGCTGGAAGGCGGCAAACATGGCGCCCGAGACGCCGCCGAAGGTGGCGCCCATGCCGAAGGCCAAGAGCTTCAAGTTGCGGGTGTTCAGGCCCATGGCCTTGGCGGCGATCTCGTCTTCGCGGATGGCCATCCAGGCCCGACCGATGCGCGAGTCGGCCAGCCGTGTGCAGATGATGACGGAGAAGATGACCAGGGTGAGGAAGAGGTAGTAGTAGAGCGTCAGGCCGGTGAACTCCAACCCCAGCCATTCGTGCTTCACGCCAAAGTCCAGCGGGCCTATGCTCATGGCGTCGATCTGGCCGATGCCGCGCGGGCCGTTGGTGATGTTGATGGGGTATTCGAGGTTGTTCATGAAGACCCGGATGATTTCCCCAAAACCCAGCGTGACGATGGCCAGGTAGTCGCCTCTGAGTTTGAGGGTGGGGGCGCTAAGGATGACGCCGGCCAGGCCTGCGGTGAGGGCCGCAAGCGGGATGACCAGCCAGATGGGGGGTGTGCAGGCCGTTGGGGAAGGCGGCCTTGATCCACTCGAAGTTGTCGGTGAGGTGGGGCTGGCGAGCAGCGCGAACATGTAGGCGCCGGTGGCGTAGAAGGCCACATACCCCAGGTCGAGCAGGCCGGCGTAGCCGACCACGATGTTCAGGCCCAGGGCGAGCATGACGTAGAGCAGGGCGGCGGCCATGATGCGCACCCAGCTTTGACCGAATTGCGCGGCAAAGTGCGGCAGGGCCAGCAGCAGCGCGCCGGCCACCAGGAAGAGGATGAGCTTTTGGGGTTTGGTCAGGTCTTGCATGGTGTGTCTCTCCTCAAGCTCTGTCGGCCACACGCTCGCCCATCAGGCCCGAGGGGCGCAGGGTGAGCACGAGGATGAGGACGAGGAAGGCGAAGATTTCGACGTACTGGCTGCCGAAGACGCCGCCGGTCAGATCTCCCAGGTAGCCGGCGCCGATGGCTTCGATCAGGCCCAGCAAGACACCGCCGACCATGGCGCCGGTGAGGTTGCCGATGCCACCGAACACGGCGGCAGTGAAGGCCTTCAACCCGGGCAAAAAGCCCATGGAGTGCTGCACGGTGCCGTAGTTCAGCGCCCACATGATGCCGGCGATGGCGGCCAGGGTGGCGCCGATCACGAAGGTCATGGAGATGACGAAGTCGGGTTTGACGCCCATGAGCGCGGCCACCCGGGGGTTCTCGGCGGTGGCGCGCATGGCGCGGCCGAGTTTGGTCTTGTTGACCAGCCACAGCAGCGCAGCCAGCACCATCACGGTGGTGGCGAGTATCAGTATCTGGGCGATGGTGATGACGGGGCCTTCTTCCCACAGGAACAGCACTTCCGTGGGCAGCAGCGGTGGGTAGCTCTTGGGGTTGGGCTTCCAGATGATCATGGCCAGGGTCTGCAGCAGCAGGCTCATGCCCATGGCCGTGATCAGCGGCGCCAGGCGCGGCGCGTTGCGCAGCGGCCGGTAGGCGATCTTCTCGACCGCGAAGTTCAACGCCGAGCAGACCACGATGGCGCACACCAGCGAGATCAGCAGCAGGCCCCAGCCGGGGATGCCCGAACCCGCCAGCGCCGTGACCACCGTCCACGACACCATCGCCCCCACCATCAGGATCTCGCCGTGCGCGAAGTTGATCAGCGAGATGATGCCGTACACCATCGTGTAGCCCAGCGCCACGAGCGCATACATGCTCCCCAGCACCAGACCGTTGATGATCTGTTGAACAAAGATATCCATGGACTGACCTCGTTGGGCGGCACGCCGCCTCTGTCTAGAAACCTCAGCTGCATTGCACGCGTTGTGCCAACCCGGCTGCGCACCAGAAATGCTCAGGGAAAGCCCCGACGCTTTGGCAGGCAAGGGCCCCGATCGCGCCCGGCCCCGGTGCAGCCATGCACGGGGCGTGTGCAAGCCCAGGGCGGAAAGCCACACCGCCCTTGGCGGCCCCAGTGCGGGCTTCCACACCACCCCACCCGGCCTGGCTGTCGCGCCGGGGCAAATTGCGTGCGGCACCCTGCTGTTGGGCCCCAGCATTGGGCACACTACGCCCTCCCATGCCGTTCGATTCGTCCCTCCACACGCCCGGCCCTCAGCGCTGGTGGCGCCCTGCCCTCATCGGCCTGCTGGCGCTGTGCCCGGTGCTGGTGGGCGCACTGCTGGGCTACCGGCTGAGTGAGCGGGCGGGGCTCTCGCAGCTGGCCGCCGTGGCCAACGAGCGGCTGGAGCTCTACGCCGCCACGCTGGAAGCCGAACTGGCCCGCTTTGCCTACCTGCCCAGCCTGATCGCGTCCGAGCCCGACGTGCAGGCCTTGCTGGCCGCCCCCGCCGACGCAGCCCTGCGCGAGCGCGCCGGCCGCACCCTGGCCCGCGTGGGGGTGCGCGCTGGCGCCAACCTCATCGTGGTGGCCTCGCCCAGCGGTGAGCAGTTGGCCACCAGCAGCCCTCAGCGCGGCAGTGGTGGCGGGGCGCCCGGCATTGCCAATGCCCTGAAGGACGGCGCGGCCGACTTCTTTGCCGCCAATGAATCCGATGGCAGCACCGACTACTACTTCACCCAGCCGGTGCAGCGTGACGAGCGCGCGCTGGGCCAGATCGTGGTGAAGGTGAACCTGGCGCCGCTGGAGGCCACCTGGATCGACCTGGGCCTGCGCACCCAGAGCGAGCGGCTGCTGCTGGTGGACGAGAACGAGGTGGTGGTGATGTCGTCGGTGGCGGCCTGGAAGTACCGCACCGTGGGCGACGCCGCGCCCCGGCACAGCAGCCACCGCTACGCCGCCGCGTCGCTGGCGCCGCTGCACCTTGACCGCGAGCGCAAGATCGAGCCCGGCGTGGCCCTGGTGCGCGTGCCCGGGCAAGAGGACCAGCCCGCCGCATCGCTGCTGGCGCAGGAGCGCCCCATCGTGCCGCTGGCCGCGCGGCTGATGGCCTTGTCCGACCCGACGCTGGTGCGGCGCCAGGCGCGCAACGCGGCCTGGGGCGGCGGCGCCGGGGGTGCACTGCTGGGCGTGCTGATGCTCTACGCCATGCACCGGCGCCGCGCGCTGCGCCAGCTCTTTCAGGCCCGCAACGCGCTGCAGCAGGCGCACGACCAGCTGGAGCTGCAGGTGCACGAGCGCACGCGCCAGCTGCGCAGCACCAATGAAGAACTCACCAGCCAGATCGCCCAGCGCGTGCAGGCCGAGGGCGAGCTGATGCAGGCCGGCAAACTGGCCGTGCTGGGCCAGATGTCGGCCGGCATCTCGCACGAGATCAACCAGCCGCTCACCGCCCTGCGCGCACTCTCGCGCAACGCCATCCGCCTGCTGGATGGCGGCCGCACGCTGGACGTGGCCAGCAACCTGCGCAACATCGACGAGATGGCCGAGCGCATGGGCCGCATCGTCAACCAGCTCAAGTCCTTCACCCGCAAGGACAGCCTGACGCTGCACCCCGTGACCCTGGCCGACGCGGTGCGCAACGTGCTGCTGATGCTGGACCACCGCCTGCAAAGCCCGCACATCGAGGTGCAGGTGGACGTGCCCGACGACCTGCAGGCCCGCGGCGACACCACCCGCCTGGAGCAGGTGCTGCTGAACCTGGCCGGCAACGCCATCGACGCCATGGCCGACGCGCCCGAGCGCCGTCTGCGCCTCCACGCCCAGCGCGTGGGTGAGCGCGTTCGCATTGCCGTGGACGACACCGGCGCCGGCATGGGCGAAGCCCAGATGCAGCGCTTGTTCGAGCCCTTCTTCACCACCAAGGCGGCCGGCCAGGGCCTGGGGCTGGGGCTGGTGATCTCATCCAAAATCGTGCGTGAGCTGGGTGGCACCTTGCGTGCCGAGCGGCTCACGCCCGGCATGTGCTTCACGTTCGATTTGGCCGATGCCACCACCGACGCCAGCGCCACCGAGGAACACCATGTTTGAAGGTTTCAAGGTTCTCTTCATCGAGGACGACCCCCCGGTGCGGGCCAGCCTGGTGCAGACGCTGGAGCTCTCAGGCCTGGACGTGCAGGCCTTTGGAACAGCCGAGCTGGCCCTGCCCCACATCAGCGCCGGTGCGCCGGTGATCGTCATCACCGACGTGCGCCTGCCGGGCATGGACGGGCTGACGCTGCTGGAGCGCGTGGGTGCCATCGACGCCGGCATCCCGGTGGTGGTGGTGACAGCGCATGGCGACATTGCGATGGCGGTGCGGGCCATGCGTTCGGGCGCCTACGACTTCATCGAGAAGCCCTTCGCGCCCGAACGCTTTGTGGAAGCCGCCATCCGCGCGCTCGACAAGCGCGTGCTGCGCGTGGCGCTGGATGATTTGCGCGAACAGCTGGCGCAGCGCAGCGGCATCGAGGCCGTGCTGCTGGGCCAATCCGCCGCGATGCAAGAGGTGCGGCGCATGATCCTGCGCCTGGCCGCCACCTCGGCCGACGTGATGATCGAGGGCGAAACCGGCACCGGCAAAGAGCTGGTGGCGCGCTGCCTGCACGACCACAGCAACCGCCGCGACCGGCACTTCGTGGCCATCAACTGCGGCGGCCTGCCGGAGACGCTGTTCGAGAGCGAGCTCTTCGGCCACGAGCCCGGCGCCTTCACCTCGGCGGCCAAGCGCCGCATCGGCAAGATCGAACACGCCAATGGCGGCACGCTGCTGCTGGACGAGATCGAGTCGATGCCCATGGCCATGCAGATCAAGCTGCTGCGCATCCTGCAGGAGCGCAAGGTGGAGCGCCTGGGCTCGAACGAAGAGACGCCCGTGAATCTGCGCGTGGTGGCCGCCACCAAGAGCGATCTGCTGGCCCTGGGCGAGCAGGGCCAGTTCCGCAGCGACCTGTACTACCGGCTCAACGTGGCGGTGCTCAAGCTGCCGCCGCTGCGCGAGCGGCGCGAGGACATCCCGTTGCTGTTCGAACACTTTTTGGCCCAGGCCGGCCAGCGCTACGGCCTGCCGGTGCCCGAGCGCACGCCCGGGCTGATGCGCGAGCTGCTGGCCCACGACTGGCCGGGCAATGTGCGCGAGATCCGCAACACCGCTGACCGCTTTGTGCTGGCCGCCGGTGCTGCCGATGCGGTGGGGCCGGAAGCAGCACTGACGCCACTGTCACTCGCACAGCAGATGGAGATGGTGGAGAAGACCCTGATCGAGCATGCGCTGCGCCGCCATCAGGGCCGCATGCAGGACGTGATGCAGCAGTTGGGCACGCCCAAGAAAACGCTGTACGACAAGCTGCACCGCCACGGCATCGACCCTGAGCAGTTTCGATAGCTGTGGCGCAAGGCACTGTTCTCAGCGGCACCGCGCCGTTCTCCGCCCTGTCACCTGGCTGACGCGCTGACCTGAAGGTGCAGCGCCAGCCGTGCGGCCAGCGCCTCGGCCCAGGCGCGATAGGCCAATGGGCCGGGATGAAAGCCATCCACGGCAATCCAGTCGGCCACGTTGGCGCCCAATGGCGGCACGGGCAGCGGTGCGCAGGCTTGGTCCGGCCGGCCCTCCAGGTGGCGCGACAGCGCCATATCCAGACGCTGCGCGTCGCGGCCCAGCATGGCGCGCAAAGGCTGCGGCAGCAGCGGAAATTCGCTCACTGGCGGCAGGCCGCTGTGCAGCGTGTAGCGCACGCCGGCACGTTGCCGCGCCAGCGTGTGCAAGGCATCGAGTTGCCTCAGAAACGTGGCGGGGCGCACCTGGGCCACGGCGTCGTTCACGCCCAGTGCGGTCACCATCACATCGGCGGCCTGCAACGAGGTGGCGTCTTGCAAGGCCCGCACGGCGTCGGCCGCCGTGTGCCCCGTGGTGGCCAGCAGTTGCCAACCCACGGCCACGCCCAGGTGTTTGCTCAGCGCGCCCGCCAAAGGCGCGGCCAGCGCCTGCTGTTGATCTGCCACGCCCACCCCGGCGGCGGATGAATCGCCCACCACCAACAGGCGCAACTGCGGTGCACCCTCGCCGGCCACACCTTGCCGTGGCCCGGCGGCCTCGGGCAGCTTCATCGCCACACGGCGCACCTGCCGGCCCTGCCAGATCAACAGTGGCCCCAAGGCCAGCTTCAGCAGCATCGGTGCCGCAACCGGGTGTCAGTTGAACTTGGAGAAGTCAGGCGCACGCTTCTGGAAGAAGGCCTGGAAGGCCTCTTGGGCCTCGGGGCTGCGCAGGCGCTCGCCAAACAGCTTGCCCTCGGTCGCGAGGGTGGCCAGCACCTGTTCGCGCAGCGGCGCCTTCATCAGCCGCTTGCTCTCGCGCACGGCGGCCGGCGCGAGCAGGTTGAAGCGCTCGGCCACGCGGCGGGCGTGGTTCACCACCTCACCGGCGGGCAGCACCGCGTTGGCGATGCCGCACTCCACCGCGTCGGCACCCGTGAAGGGGTCACCCAGCAGCAGCTTCTCGGCCGCTTTGGCCTGCCCCATCAGGCGCGGCACGATCAGGCTGGACGCGAACTCAGGCACCAGGCCCAGGCTCACGAAGGGCATGGCCAAACGGGCCTCGTCGCTGACGTAGACGAAGTCGCAGTGCAGCAGCATCGTGGTGCCGATGCCGATGGCCGCGCCGGTGACGGCGGCGATGACCGGCTTGTCGCAGCCCAGCAGCGCCTTCATGAACTGGAACACCGGCGAGTTCTCTTCGTGCGGCGGGCGGCTGACGAAGTCTTCGATGTCGTTGCCCGAGGTGAAGATGCCGGGCTGGCCGGTGATCAGCACGGCGCGCACGGCCGGATCGGCGGCTGCCGCTATGAGCGCATCGGCCATCGCCTGATACATGGCCCGGGTCAGCGCGTTCTTCTTCTCGGGGCGGGCGATCTCGATGGTGGCGACGCCGTTCAGCGTGGCGGTCTTGATGGACATGCTGTCTCCTGTCAGTTCAAACGAAAAGGGCGGCCATGCGGCCGCCCGATGTTGATCGAGGCACGCTCGGGCCAGCGCCGGGCCGCTCCCAAGCGGCCCGAGCACCCTCGCGGAGGGTGGCAACTGTACCCAGTTGCCGGGTGCCCCATTTCTAGACACGTTCGAAGATGCCGGCGGCGCCCTGGCCTGTACCCACGCACATGGTGACCATGCCGTACTTCAGATTGTGCCGGCGCATCGCATGGATGGTGGTGGCCGCGCGAATGGCCCCGGTGGCGCCCAGCGGATGCCCCAGCGCGATGGCGCCGCCCATGGGGTTGACCTTGGCCGGGTCCAGACCCAAATCACGCACCACCGCCAGCGACTGCGCGGCGAAGGCCTCGTTCAGCTCGATCCAGTCGATCGCGTCCTTGGACAGGCCGGCGTAGCGCAGCGCGGCGGGGATGGCCTCGATCGGGCCGATGCCCATGATCTCGGGCTTCACGCCGCGGCTGGCAAAGCTCACGAAGCGCGCCAGCGGCGTCAGGCCGAAGCGCTTCACGGCGTCGCCGCTGGCCAGGATCAGCGCGCCCGCGCCGTCGCTGGTCTGCGAGCTGTTGCCGGCCGTCACGCTGCCCTTGGCGGCGAACACGGGCTTGAGCTTGGCCAGGCCTTCCAGACTGGTGTCGGGGCGCGGGCCTTCGTCCAGGCTCACGGTGCGCACCTTGTTCACCACCTCGCCGGTTTCCAGGTTGGGCGTGCGTTCCACCACGTCCACAGCGCAGATCTCGTCACTGAACTCGCTGGCGGCCTGGGCCTTCATGGCGCGCTGGTGTGATTGCAGGGCGAAGGCGTCCTGGTCTTCGCGGCTCACCTTCCACTGGTTGGCCACCTTCTCAGCGGTCAGGCCCATGCCGTAGGCGATGCCCACGTTCTCATCCTTGGCAAACACGGCCGGGTTGAACGAAGGCTTGTTGCCGCCCATGGGCACCAGGCTCATGGATTCGGCACCGCCGGCGATCATCACCTCGGCCTCGCCCACGCGGATGCGGTCGGCGGCCATCTGGATGGCCGTGAGACCCGACGCGCAGAAGCGGTTGACGGTGACACCGCCCACCGAGTGGGGCAGCCCGGCCAGCGCCACCGCGATACGGGCCATGTTCATGCCCTGCTCGCCTTCGGGAAAGCTGCAGCCGACGATGGCGTCTTCAATGGCCGCAGGGTCCAGCGTGGGCACCTGGCCCAGCGCCGCTTGCAGCGCGCGGATCAGCAGGTCATCCGACCGGGTGTTGCGGAAATAGCCCCGGCCCGAGCGGCCGATGGGGGTCCGCGCGGCGGCAACGATGTAGGCGTCTTGCACTTGCTTGCTCATCTCACTCTCCTTGTCTGTCGCCTCATGGGAAGGGGGCAGACGTTGTTTCAGTTACCCAGCGGACGCCGCGGAACTGGCTTTGCCGGGCCGCTGGCGGCGCCCCCTTGAGGGGGAGCGGCGTCAGCCGCTACGGGGGTGGGTCAATTTCTCACGGGCTTGCCGGTGGAGAGCATGCCCATGATTCGCTCTTGCGTCTTGGGGTGCTCCAGCAGGCCGCAGAAGTGCTTGCGCTCCAGCGCCATCAAATAGTCCTCGCTCACCAGGGTGCCGGCGTCCACGTCGCCACCGGTGACCACGTCGGCGATCAGGCTGGCGATGTGGAAATCGTGGGCGCTGATGAAGCCGCCATCACGCATGCCCACCAGGCTGGCCTGGATGGTGGCCTTGGCGTTGCGGCCCGCCACCGGGAACAGGGTCTTGGCCGGCGCGCGGTAGCCAGCAACGGCCAGTGCCTTGGCTTGGGCGATGGCGACGAACAGCAGTTCGTCCTTATTGGGCACGACGATGTCGCTGTCTTGCAGGTAGCCCAGCTTGCGCGATTCGATCGCACTGGTGCCCACCTGGGCCATGGCCGCCGCCTGGAAGCCATCCTTCAGGAAGTTCAGCAGGTCCACGCTGGGCACGGCCGCGCCCTTCTCGGCGGCGCGGCGGGCAATGTAGGTCAGGCCACCACCGCCGGGTACCAGGCCCACACCCACTTCCACCAGGCCCACATAGGTTTCCATGGCCGCCACGCGTTGGCTGCAGTGCACGGCCAGCTCACAGCCGCCGCCCAGGGCGATGCCGCGCATCGCGGCAATGGTGGGCACGCCGGCGTAGCGGTAGCGCAGCATCATGTCCTGCAGCTTCTTCTCTTCGGGGGCGATGCCCTTGGCACCCAGCTTCATGAACACGGGCATCAGCGCTTCAAGGTTGGCGCCGGCCGAGAACACGTCGTCGGGCGACCACACCACGAGGCCCTGGTAGCCAGCCTCGGCAATCTCCAGTGCCTTCAGCAGGCCCTCGGTGACCGTGGGGCTGATGAGGTGCAGCTTGGCGGTGATGCTGGCAATGACCACCTCACCGTCCAGCGTCCACACGCGCACTTCGTCGTTCTTGAACAGTTCGGTGCCGCTCTTGAGCGGGTCCACCGCGCCGCCACCCACCAGGCTCTCGGGGAAGTGCTGGCGCTGGTACACCGGCAGGGTCGAGCGCGGCACGTAGGTGCTGCTCGCGGCCGACCACGAACCCTCGGGCGTGTGCACGCCGGTGCGGCCGTCAAACACCCAGGCGGGCAGCGGTGCGTTGCACAGCGCCTTGCCGGCGGCTATGTCCTCCTTCACCCAGGTGGCCACCTGTTGCCAGTCGGCGTCCTGCCAGAGCTCGAACGGGCCCTGCTTCATGCCGAAGCCCCAGCGCATCGCGAAGTCGACCTCGCGGGCGCTCTCGGCGATGTCGGCCAGGTGCACGGCCACGTAGTGGAACGAGTCGCGCAGGATGGCCCACAGGAACTGGGCCTGCGGGTTGGTGGACTCGCGCAGCAGCTTCAGGCGCTCGGCGGCCGGCTTCTTGAGCATGCGGTCGACGATGGGGTCGGCCTTGGCGCCGCCCGGCACGTAATCCGCCTTGGCCGGGTCGAGCCGCAGGATGTCCTTGCCCACCTTCTTGTAGAAGCCCGCGCCCACCTTCTGGCCCAGCGCGCCCTTCTCGATCAGCGCGGCCAGCACTTTGGGCGTCGTGTAGCTGGGGAAGAATGGATCCGCCTGCAAATTGTCTTGCAGGGTCTTGATGACGTGGGCCATGGTGTCCAGGCCCACCACGTCGGCGGTGCGGAAGGTGCCCGAGCTGGCCCGGCCCATCTTCTTGCCGGTCAGGTCGTCCACCACGTCGTAGCTGAGGCCGTACTTCTCGGCCTCGTGGATGGTGGCCAGCATGCCGGCGATGCCCACGCGGTTGGCCACGAAGTTGGGCGTGTCCTTGGCGCGCACCACGCCCTTGCCCACGCTGCTGGTGACAAAGGCTTCGAGCTGGTCGAGCACGGCCGGCTCGGTGGTGGGGGTGTTGATCAACTCCACCAAATACATGTAGCGCGGTGGGTTGAAGAAATGGATGCCGCAGAAGCGCGGCTTGATGCTTTCGGGCAGCGCCTCGCTGAGCTTGGTGATGCTCAGGCCCGAGGTGTTGGAGGCCACGATGGCGCCCGGCGCGATGAAGGGCGCGATCTTGTTGTAAAGGTCGAGCTTCCAGTCCATGCGCTCGGCGATGGCCTCGATGATGAGGTCGCAGCCTTTGAGCAACTCCAGGTGCTCCTCGTAGTTGGCCGGCTGGATGCGCGCGGCCAGCTCGGGCACGCCCAACGGGGCGGGCTTGAGCTTCTTCAGGTTCTCGATGGCCTTGAGCGCAATGCCGCTCTTCGGGCCGTCTTTGGCGGGCAGGTCGAACAGCACCACCGGCACGTTGACGTTGACCAGGTGGGCGGCGATCTGCGCGCCCATCACGCCGGCGCCCAACACGGCCACCTTGCGGACTTGGAATCGACTCATGGAATGCTCCAGGTTCTAGAGAAAACTTATTCGACGCGAACCCAAACCTGGGTCCGATAGAAGGGGCCGATGTAGCCACGCATCTCCATCCTTTTGCCGCCGTCCACGGGTTTGAGCCGCGTGCGGTAGGTCTTGCCGTTGTTCGGGTCCAGCACCTCACCGCCTTCCCAGACGCCCTTGTCGTCGCCTTCGCGCAGGTTGCGCAGGATGGTCATGCCCAGCACGGGTTTGTCCTTGCGCTCATCGCTGCACTTATCGCAGACCGAGTTTTGCTTGGCGGGGTCGAAGATCTTCTCGATCTTGCCGCTGTACACCCCGCCCGCTTCGCTGATGCGCACCAGCGATTTCTCGGTCTTGCCATCGTCGTCGATGGTCTTCCACAGACCCACGGGTGTGGCTTGGGCGAGGGCGGCGCCACTGGCCAGCACGAACGACAGGGCAGCGAACAGCTTCTTCATGGTGTGTCTCCTGAGAGGTTGGGGAAAGGGCGCTCTGCGGCGCCTGAGGGGTAGCGAATCAGAACAGCGCTTCGTCCATCGCCATCAGCGGCGACAAGCCAGCGCGGCAACTGCGGATCAAGCTGGCCGTCTCGGGCAACAGCTTGGCAAAGTAGAAGCGCGCCGTGTGCAGCTTGGCGGTGTAGAAGGTATCACCGCTGCCCTGCTTGTCCAGCGCGATCTTGGCCATGCGGGCAAACAGGTAGGCGTAGGTGAGGTGGCCCACCACGCGCAGATAGTCCACGGCCGCTGCGCCCACCTCGTCGGCATTGGCAAAGGCCTTCATGCCGATCTCGGTGGTGAGCTTGGTCACCTTGTCGCCCAGGTCGGCCAGCGGGTTGATGAACTCCTGCATGTCCTCGCGCACGCCTTGTTCTTCCACGAACTCGGCAATCTTCTTGCCGAAAGCCTTGAGCTTCTTGCCGTTGTCACCCAACACCTTGCGGCCCAGCAGGTCCAGCGACTGGATGGTGTTGGTGCCTTCGTAGATCATGTTGATGCGCGCGTCGCGCACGTACTGCTCCATGCCCCACTCGTGGATGAAGCCGTGTCCGCCATACACCTGCATGCAGTGCGAGGTGGCGAGCCAGCCGTTGTCGGTGATGAAGGCCTTGATGATGGGCGTGAGCAGGGCCAGCTCGTCAGACGCTTCCTTGCGCACGTCTTCATCCGGGTGGTGCAACTCCTTGTCGAGCTGCAGCACGGTGTACACCGCCAGGGCGCGGCCGCCTTCGGCGAAGGCGCGGGCGGTGAGCAGCATCTTGCGCACATCGGGGTGCACGATGATGGGGTCGGCCGCCTTCTCGGGCGCCTTAGGGCCCGAGAGAGCGCGCATCTGCAAGCGGTCTTTCGCGTAGGCCACGGCGTTTTGGTAGGCCACTTCGGTCAGGCCCAGGCTCTGGTTGCCCACGCCCAGGCGGGCGGCGTTCATCATCACGAACATGGCGTTCAGGCCCTTGTGCGGCTCGCCCACCAGGGTGCCCACCGCGCCGTCCAGGATCATCTGCGCCGTGGAGTTGCCGTGGATGCCCATCTTGTGTTCCAGCGCGCCGCAGTGGATGGCGTTGCGCTCGCCCAGTCTGCCGTCGGCATGGGCCAGGAACTTGGGCACCACAAACAGCGAGATGCCTTTGGAGCCGGCCGGCGCATCAGGCAAGCGGGCCAGCACCAGGTGCACGATGTTGGCGGCCAGGTTGTGCTCACCGGCCGAGATGAAGATCTTCTGGCCGGTGATCTTGTAGCTGCCGTCGGGCAAGGGCTCGGCCTTGGTGCGCAGCAGGCCCAGGTCGGTGCCGCAGTGCGGCTCGGTCAGGCACATGGTGCCAGTCCATTCGCCGCTCACCAGCTTGGGCAGGTAGAGCGCCTTTTGCTCGGGCGTGCCATGGGCTTCCAGTGCTTCATAGGCGCCATGCGAGAGGCCCGGGTACATGGTCCACGACTGGTTGGCGCTGTTGAGCATCTCGTAGAAGCACTGGTTCACCGTGTGCGGCAGGCCCTGGCCGCCGTATTCGGGGTTGCAGCTCAGCGCTGGCCAGCCGCCTTCCACGTACTGGGCATAGGCTTCCTTGAAGCCCTTGGGCGGCGTCACCTCATGGGTGGCCTTGTCCAGCGTGCAGCCCTCGGCATCGCCGGTGATGTTGAGCGGGAAGATCACTTCCTTGGCGAACTTGCCCCCTTCTTCGAGCACGGCGTTGACGGTGTCGGCGTCCACCTCGGCGAAGGCGGGGATCTGCTTGAACTCGCCGCAGACATCGAGCAACTCGTGCAGCACGAATTGCAGATCGCGGAGGGGTGGGTTGTATTGAGCCATGACGGTCTCCTGGGGCGGGGTGAATGGGGCTCGGTCGCGGGTCAGTCGCGAATTGCGACGGCGGTGGCCAGCGCGGCCATGGGCGCACCGGGGGCGGCGTAGTCCGTCACCGTGCGAAAAAAACCCCGGCGGGCGCGTTCCACCGCGCCGGGGTTGCGTAGAAAGCGGGCGTCGTGGTGCAGCGCCAGGATCAGGCCGTGCAGCTCGAAAAGCATCTGGGCTGGGTCGCAGTCGGGCCGCAAGTGGCCTTGGTCCACAGCCATGCGGATGGCGCGCTCCAGGGCCAGCTGCCAGGCCTTGACCATGCCCGCCAGGGCGTCACGCACCGGGCCGGGCCGGTCATCAAACTCCACCGCGCCACTGATGTAGATGCAGCCGGAGTCGAGCTCCAGCGAGACGCGCTTGATCCAGTTCTCGAACAAGGCCCCCAAGCGCGGCAGGCCGCGCGGCTGGCGGATGGCGGGGAAGAACACCTCTTCCTCGAAGCGGCTGTGGTACTCGCGCACCACCGAGATCTGCAATTCCTCGCGCGAGCCGAAGTGGGCGAACACGCCCGACTTGCTCATGCCCGTCACCTCGGCCAGAGCGCCGATGGACAGGCCCTCCAGTCCCACGTGCGAGGCCAGGCCCAGCGCGGCATCCAGGATGGTGGCGCGGGTCTGCTGGCCTTTTTGCAGGCCTCGGCTCAGGGGGCGTCGCGGGACGGCGGCGGTGGTGGGCACGGGTTGGCGTCGGTTGAGATGGTGGGTAGATTCAAGAACGAACGGTCGTGCTATTTTGCAGAAAAGCCCGGGCAGCGGGCGTGAATTTCACGGGCTTTTTTAGGGTGGCCGGCCTAGCAGCACCAAGGCTGCCTGAAGAAATGTGGCAGCCCTGTTTGGCTTTTCGGGTGAACCGGCCTCGCCTTGAGCGCACCCCAGCGCCCCTCCCGTCATTCCAGCGAAGGCGGGAATGACGGGGTTGAATGATGCAGCGCGTTCTGTTTCTCAAGAGCTGTCACGCAAGCAGGCTATGCTCCACCTTGAAGGAGTGCGCCGGACCATGGTCATGGATGTGCTGCAACTGGATGTCTCTGGACGCCCGCAGGCGTGGATGACGGCCAAGGAGGCCGCCATCCTCTACGCCTGCGACGGCGTAGCCTGGACGCTGGGCGATGCCTTCCATGTGATGCGCGGCGGCGTGCAGCGCAGCACCGGGCTGCAGTCGCGCATCGAGCTTCACCCCATCGTCGCCGTGCGGGGCTGCGTGCCCAGCCGGGCATGGCGCAGCTCGCCGGCCATCACCAACCCCAAGCTGTTCACGCGCGACCGCCACCTCTGCGCCTATTGCGGCCACTGGTACCCGTTCGAGGAACTCACGCGCGAGCACATCGTGCCGGTCTCGCGCGGCGGGCAGGACAGTTGGATGAACTGCATCACCGCCTGCCGCGGCTGCAACGGCCACAAGGGCAACCGCATGCCCAAGGAGGCCCATATGAGCCTGATGTACTTGCCGTACGTGCCCAGCCTGCACGAGGACATGATCCTGCGCGGCCGGCGCATCGTGGCCGACCAAATGGAGTTTCTGCTGGCCAGCGTGCCCAGGAGCAGCCGCCTGCACGCTTGAGCAACCCGCTGTGCACCGCCCTGGAGCATGCGACGTTGCTTGCCCATGGGCCGGAACTTCCAGCAACACCGCCGGTCCACAATGCCAGCCAGGCCAGCCGTCTACCCGCGTTGGCCGGCTTTTGCCTCGTTCAGCCACAAGGTACCGACATGAACCGCACCACCCTCTTCGTTGTTCCCGCACTCATCGCTGGCTTGTCTGGCTGTGTCGTGATGGACCCCAGTGCGGTGAACTACCGGGAGACCCGCCGTTTGAACACCGTTCAGGAGGCCACCGTGCTGTCGGTGCGGCCAGTGACGGTGGAGGCCGGCACCTCGGGTGCCGGGGCCATGACGGGCAGCATGATTGGCAGCATGGCGGGTTCCACGCTGGGGGGCTACCGCGACAGCTTCATCGGCAGCATCCTGGGTGCCGTGGCCGGGGCCGTGGTGGGCAACGAGGTTGAGCGCAGCGCCAATCGACGGGCCGCCGTGGAACTGACCCTTCAGCTGCGCAACGGTGACCGCCGCATGATCGTCCAGGGCCAGGGCAACGAGTACTTTCAGCCGGGTGACCCGGTGGTGGTGATCAGCGACGGTTACCACGCCCGGGTCACGCATGCCACGGTGAACGCACCCGTGCGCAGCGCAGCGCCACCCGTGGCCGCACCGTCTGCTGCGCCTGCACCTGCGCCTGCGCCCATGTCCGACGGCCGCCCTGCCCCGATCTACACGCCGCGTTGAACGCCGGCCCACCCGGCGGCGTGCGCCCGGCGACCATGCCACTCGCGCAGCTGCGCCAGGTCAAAGTGATCTTCGGCTGTGCACAGCACGGCGGCCAAACCTGCGGGCACCGCCTGCGCAGGAAAGTAGACGCTGGGTCGCAGTACCAGCGGCAAGCCGGCTGCATGGGCGGCCTTGGCACCCGGCGTTGAGTCCTCGATGGCCAGCGCCTCGTGCGGAGCCAGGCCCAGGCGCTGCAAGGCCAGGGTGTAAACCTCGGGGTCGGGCTTCTTGCGCTCGGTATCTTCACCGCAGAGCACGGCCGAGAAGCAGGCCGCCCAATGCGGCCCCAGCAGTGTGGGCAGCAAGGCCTGCACGTTGCTGCGGCTGGTGGTGGTGACGATGGCCTGCACCAGGCCGGCCGCCGCCGCCTCGCGGATCAGCGCCACCACGCCAGGCCGGGCCAGGATGCGTCCTTCGGCCACCAGCGCGGCGTAGTGCTGGTTCTTGCGCAAATGCAGCTGCCGCGCCAGCGCATGCTTGTGTTGCTGGCTGGCTGGCGCATCGGGCCGCGTGACCATGTAGGCCAGGATGCGCTCACGCCCACCGGTGACGTGCAACAGCTCGGCATAGTGTTGCTCGGTCCAGCCCCAGTTCAGCCCCGCCTCGGCAAAGGCCAGGTTGAAGGCCACGCGGTGGCCGTCACGCTCGGTTTCGGCCAGCGTGCCGTCCACGTCCCACAGCAGCGCCTTCAACATCAACGTCAGGCGTAACGCTTGACCATCGCGTCCAGCGACACGGGCTTCATCTTGCTGGCCTGGCCCGCACAGCCAAAGGCCTCGAAACGCGCCTTGCAGATGCCGGCCGCAGCCTTGGTGGCGGCGGCCAGGGCTTTGCGCGGGTCGAACTCGGCCGGCTGGGTGGCAAACAGTTGCCGCATCGCGCCGGTCATGGCCAAACGGATGTCGGTGTCGATGTTGACCTTGCGCACGCCGCTGGCGATGCCGCGCACGATCTCTTCCACCGGCACGCCGTAGGTCTCCTTCAGGTCGCCGCCGTACTGGCGGATGATGGCCAGCCACTCCTGCGGCACGCTGCTGGAGCCGTGCATCACCAGGTGGGTGTTGGGGATGGCGGCGTTGATCTGCGCGATGCGGGCGATGGCCAGCACCTCGCCGGTGGGCGGGCGGGTGAACTTGTAGGCGCCGTGGCTGGTGCCGATGGCGATGGCCAGCGCGTCCACGCCGGTCTTGGCCACAAAATCCTTGGCCTCGGCCGGGTCGGTCAGCATCTGGTCGTGGGTCAGCTTGCCCACCGCACCCACGCCGTCCTCCTCACCCGCATCGCCGGTTTCCAGCGATCCCAGGCAGCCCAGTTCGCCCTCCACACTCACACCCACCGCGTGCGCCATCTTGCACACCGCCGCCGTGACATTCACGTTGTAGTCGTAGCTGGACGGGGTCTTGGCGTCTTCCATCAGCGAGCCGTCCATCATCACGCTGGAAAAGCCCGACTGGATGGCCTGGGTGCACACCGCCGCCGAGGCGCCGTGGTCCTGGTGCAGGCAGACGGGGATGTCGGGATGCGTCTCGATGGCGGCCAGCACCATGTGGCGCAGATAGGCCTCGCCCGCGTACTTGCGCGCACCGGCGCTGGCCTGCAGGATCACCGGGCTGTCGGTGGCCTGGGCGGCCTGCATGATGGCGTGGATCTGCTCCAGGTTGTTGACGTTGAAGGCCGGCACGCCGTAGCTGTTTTCAGCGGCGTGGTCCAGCATCTGACGCAGGGAAATGAGGGCCATGGGAAGTCTCCTTTGTAGAAATGGGTCAGGCCACCGCAGGCCAGCGCCGGGCCGCTCCCAAGCGGCCTGCGCACCCTCGCGGAGGGTGGTTGCGGTACCCCGCAACCGGGTGCTTCATGCCGCTCTGCGGCTGAGGATCTCGAACGCCGGCAGCGTCTTGCCCTCCAGCACTTCGAGGAAGGCGCCGCCGCCGGTGGAGATGTAGCCCACCTGCTTTTCGATGCCGTACTTGGCGATGGCCGCCAGCGTGTCGCCACCACCGGCGATGCTGAAGGCGCTGCTTTCGGCAATCGCCTGGGCTATTGTCCTGGTGCCGCCTTCGAACGCCGCGAACTCGAACACGCCCACCGGGCCGTTCCAGACGATGGTGCCGGCGGCCTTGAGTTGCGCCGCCAGCTTGGCCGCAGTCTGGGGGCCGATGTCGAGGATGAGGTCGTCGTCGGCCACGTCTGACGCCGCCTTCACCGTCGCCACGGCGTCGGCCTTGAATTCCTTGGCGCAGACCACGTCTTCGGGAATGGGCACGGCCGCGCCACGGGCCTTCATGGCTTCGATGACGGCCTTGGCTTCGCCGATGAGGTCGGGCTCGGCCAGGCTCTTGCCGATCTTCAGGCCGGCAGCCAGCATGAAGGTGTTGGCGATGCCGCCGCCGACGATCAGGCCGTCGACCTTTTCGGACAGCGCCTTGAGGATCGTCAGCTTGGTGCTGACCTTGCTGCCCGCGACGATAGCCACCAGTGGCCGCCTGGGCGTTGCCAGGGCCTTGGTGATGGCGTCGATCTCTGCCGCCAGCAGCGGGCCGGCGCAGGCTTGTCTTGCGAACTGGGCGATGCCGTAGGTGGAAGCCTCGGCACGGTGGGCGGTGCCGAAGGCGTCGTGCACGAAGATGTCGCACAGCGCGGCCATCTTCTTGGCCAGCTCTTCGTTGTTCTTTTTCTCGCCTTTGTTGACCCGGCAGTTTTCCAGCAGCACGACCTGGCCGGGCTTCACAGCCACGCCGTCAACCCAGTTGCTCACCAGCGGCACCTCGCGGCCCAGCAACTCGCCCAGGCGCTGGGCCACTGGGGCCAGCGAATCGGCAGGCTTGAACTCACCCTCGGTCGGGCGGCCCAGGTGGCTGGTGACCATCACGGCGGCGCCTGCGTCCAGCGCCATCTGGATGCAGGGCACCGAGGCGCGGATGCGCGTGTCTTCGGTGATGTTCCCGGCGTCGTCCTGCGGCACGTTCAGGTCGGCACGGATGAAGACGCGCTGGCCTTTGGCTTTGCCTTGGGCAACGAGGTCAGTAAAGCGGATCACGTTCATGGCGGTGCTCCTGTTCAGCGGCCGTGGGCGCCGATCACGCGCGCCATCTCCAGGCACTTGTTCGAGTAGCCCCACTCGTTGTCGTACCAGCTCACCACCTTCACGAAGGTCTTGTCCAGTGCAATGCCGGCGTCGGCGTCGAACACGCTGGTGCAGGGCTCGCCTCGGAAGTCGGTGGCCACCACCTTGTCTTCGGTGTAGCCCAGCACACCCTTCATGGCGCCCTCGCTGGCGGCCTTCATCGCCGCGCAGATGTCGGCATAGCTGGCTTCCTTGACCAGCTCAACCGTCAGGTCCACCACGCTCACGTCAGAGGTGGGCACGCGGAAGGCCATGCCGGTGATCTTCTTGTTGAGCTCGGGGATGACCACGCCCACGGCCTTGGCGGCACCGGTGCTGCTGGGGATGATGTTTTCCAGGATGCCGCGGCCGCCGCGCCAGTCTTTGTTGCTGGGGCCGTCCACGGTCTTCTGCGTCGCCGTGGCGGCGTGCACGGTGGTCATCAGGCCGCGTTTGATGCCGAAGTTGTCATTCAGCACCTTGGCCACCGGGGCCAGGCAGTTAGTGGTGCACGAGGCGTTGGAGATGATGGCCTGGCCGGCGTAGGTCTTGTCGTTGACGCCGTAGACGAACATCGGCGTGTCGTCCTTGCTGGGGGCCGAGAAGATGACTTTCTTGGCACCGGCGGCCAGGTGCTTCTCACCGGCTTCCTTGGTCAGGAACAGGCCGGTGGACTCGATGATGATGTCGGCGCCGATGTCGCCCCAGGCCAGCTCGGCCGGGTCTTTGACGGCGGTCAGGCGGATCTTCTTGCCGTTGACGATCAGGTTGCTGCCGTCCACCGAGACTTCACCCTTGAAACGGCCGTGCACGCTGTCGTACTTGAGCATGTAGGCCAGGTAGTCGGGCTCGAGCAGGTCGTTGATGCCGACGACTTCGACGTCCTTGAAGTTCTGCACCGCAGCGCGGAAAACCATGCGGCCGATGCGGCCGAATCCGTTGATGCCTATCTTGATGGTCATGATGTGGGTGGGGTAGGGGTTGCGAATGGGGGTGTGGTGCCGGCGGGTGGATTCCCGCCTGCGCGGGAATGACCATGAAGCCGCTCAGCGGTGCGGTGCAGGGCAGCGTTCGGCGTTGGCTTCCAGCACGAACTCGGCTACCTCGGGCAGGCTGTTGAAGATGCGATGTGGATTGCACGCGGCTATGGGCTCGCCAGCGTTGTAGCCCCAGGGCACGGCCCAGGCGTCCACACCTGCGGCGCGGGCGGTTTCCACGTCGGTGCGTGAATCGCCCAGGTGCGCGGCACGGCGGGCCTCGCCGCCCAGCACGTTGAGCACATGCCGCAGGGTTTGCGGGTGTGGCTTACGGTGGGCCAGCGAATCGCCACCGACCACGTAGTCGAACAGGCCGAACAGCTTGGTGGCCTGCAAGACCTTGATGGCGTAGCGGTGCTCCTTGTTGGTCAGACAGGCCAGCTTCACGCCGGCGTTGCGCAGGCTGCCCAGCGCTTGCATGCAGCCGGGGTAGGCCTGGGCGTGCAGGCCGGCGGTGGCACCGTAGTGCACGTCCAGCCGGGCCAGCACCTGGTCCACGTCCAGACGGTCGGCCAGCGCGGGCTGCTGCAGCATCACATGGGCCAGCGTCTGCATCATCATCTGGCGCGTGCCGGCGCCGATGAAGCCCGTGATCAGCGCCACCTCCTGGCGCGGAAGGCCGAAATCGGCCAGGGTGCGGTTGGCAGCCTCGGCGATCTCGCTGGCGGTGTCCACCAGCGTGCCGTCAAGGTCGAAGGAGATCACGGAGTAGCGCATGGCGTGGGCCTCAGTTGGAGGAGCGCGGGAACTGCCGCTCTCCTTCACCCGCAAAACCCTTGGCCTCGGTGGCCACGATCTGTGCCAGGTTCTCGGGCGTGAAGCCGAACGCCTTCATCAGCTCGGGGCCGGGTGCCGATTCACCGAAGCGGTCTATGCCCAGCACGGCCGTGCAGCCATAGGCGCCCCAGAGCTTGGTGCTGCCAGCCTCCACCGCCACGCAGGGCAGGCCCGAGAGCAGCACGCCCTGGCGGTAGGTGGCGTCTTGCCGGTCGAACACGCTGGTGCTGGGCATGGAGACCACGCGCACCGCAACGCCCTGCGCGTCCAGCAGCGCCTGGGCCTGCATGGCCAGGCCCACTTCCGAACCCGTGGCGATGATCACGGCCTTGGCCTGCGGCCGATCCGACAGCACATAGCCGCCGCGCCAGATGGCCGCCGTCTGCTCGGGCGAGCGGGCCTGGGCCGGCAGGTTCTGGCGCGACAGCAGCAGCGCGCTGGGGCCGTGCGCGTTCATGACCGCGCTGCCCCAGGCGGTGAGGGTTTCGGCTTCATCGCAAGGGCGCCACACATCCAGGTCGGGGATGAGGCGCAGCGAGGCGGCGTGCTCCACCGGCTGGTGGGTGGGGCCGTCCTCGCCCAGGCCGATGCTGTCGTGGGTGAAGACGTGGATGACGCGGCGCTTCATCAGCGCGGCCATGCGGATGGCGTTGCGCGAGTAGTCGCTGAAGGTCATGAAAGTGCCGCCGAAGGGGATGAACCCGCCGTGCAGCGCGATGCCGTTCATGATCGCCGCCATGCCGAATTCGCGCACGCCGTAGTTGATGTGGCGGCCACCCTTCTCGCCGCCACGCACTGCACCGCAACCCGGCCAGTCGGTGAGGTTGGAGCCGGTGAGGTCGGCCGAGCCGCCCAGCAGTTCGGGCAGTTGCGGCGCCAGAATGGCAATGGCTTTTTGCGAGGCCTTGCGGGATGCCACCGTCTCGGCCTTTTGCTGCACCTCGGCCAGTGTGGTCAGCAGCGCGGTCTCAAAGCCGGCGGGCAGCTGGCCGCCCATGCGGCGCTCAAGCTCCACCGCGTCTGCCGCATGCAGCTTGCGGTAGGCGGCCCACTCGCTGCGCCAGGCGCCTTCCATGTCGGCGCCCTTGCCCTTGGCGTTCCAGGCCGCGGCCACGTCGGCCGGCAGCTCGAACGGTGCAGCGCTCCAACCCAGTGCGGCGCGGGTGGCGGCGATCTCGTCCTTGCCCAGTGGCTCGCCATGGGCCTTGGCCGTGCCGGCGCGCGCCGGCGAGCCCTTGCCGATGGTGGTGCGGCAGATCACCAGTGTGGGTTGGTCGGTGCTGGCTTTGGCCTGGGTGATGGCGGCGTCAATGGCGTCCACGTCGTGCCCATCCACCGGGCCCACCACGTTCCAGCCGCTGGCGGCGAAGCGCTGGGCGGTGTTGTCGGCAAACCAGGAGGTGACGGCACCGTCGATGCTGATGCCGTTGTCGTCGTACAGCGCGGTGAGCTTGCCCAAGCGCCACACGCCGGCCAGCGAAATCGCCTCCTGGCTCACACCTTCCATCAAGCAGCCATCGCCCAGGAAGACCCAGGTGCGGTGATCCACCACGGTGTGGCCGGGGCGGTTGAACTCGTCGCCCATCAGCTTCTCGGCCAGCGCCATGCCCACGGCGTTGGTGAGGCCCTGGCCCAGCGGGCCGGTGGTGGTCTCAACGCCGGGCGTGTGGTCCACCTCCGGGTGGCCGGGCGTGAGGCTGCCGCGCTGGCGGAAGCGCTTCAACTCGTCCATGGGCAGCGCATAGCCCGTGAGGTTGAGCAGCGAGTACAACAGCATGGACGCATGGCCGTTGCTCAGCACAAAGCGGTCGCGGTCCCACCACTGCGGGTTGGCGGGGTTGTGCTTGAGGTGGCGCGTCCACAGCGCCACGGCCATCTCGGCCATGCCCATGGGCGCGCCGGGGTGGCCGGAGTTGGCCTGCTGCACAGCGTCCATGGCCAGCGCACGCAGCGCATTGGCCAGCACATTGCTCTTGCCGTTGTCGGGGCGGATGACGGCGTCGGTGGAATTGCTGGCCATGTCAGATCGCTCCTGCGCGTTGGCGGCGCTCCATCATTCGCCAGATGAAGGGCGTGAAGATCAGCTGCATGGCCAGGTCCATCTTGCCGCCGGGTACCACGATGGTGTTGGCGCGCGACATGAAGCTGTCGCCGATCATGTTGAGCAGGTAGGGGAAATCAATGCCCTTGGGGTTGGCAAAGCGGATCACGCAGATGCTCTCATCCGGGCTGGGGATGTCGCGTGCGATGAAGGGGTTGCTGGTGTCCACGCAGGGTACGCGCTGGAAGTTCACGTGCGTGTGGGCAAACTGCGGGCAGATGTAGTTCACGTAGTCGGGCATGCGGCGCAATATCGTGTCGGTCACCGCCTCGGCCGAGTAGCCGCGCTGCTTCTTGTCGCGGTAGAGCTTTTGTATCCACTCCAGGTTGATGACCGGCACCACGCCGATCAGCAGATCGGGGTGCTTGGCGATGTTGACCTCGGGCGTCACCACCGCGCCGTGCAGGCCTTCGTAGAACAGCAGGTCGGTGCCGGCGGGCACGTCTTCCCAGGGCGTGAAGGTGCCGGGCTCTTGCTTGTAGGGCGCGGCCTCCACCGTGTCGTGCAGGTACTTGCGGCGCTTGCCGGTGCCCGTTTCGCCATAGGCGCGAAAGAGCTGCTCCAACTCGCTGAACAGGTTGTTGTCGGCACCAAAGTGGCTGAAGTGCTGGTCACCGCGCTTCTCGGCCTCGGCCTGCTTGAGCTTCATCTCCTTGCGGTCGTAGCGGTGAAAACTGTCACCCTCGATGACGGCCGAGGTGACGTTCTCGCGGCGAAAGATGTTCTCGAAGGTGCGTGTGACCGATGTAGTGCCGGCGCCTGAGGAGCCGGTGATGGCGATGATGGGATGCTTGACGGACATGGTGAGGTCTCCGGTTACTTTTGAATTCGTGGCGGCGGCGCGATCAGTCCCTGAAGAGACCGCGCGTGGCGAACAGCGGGTTCGAGATGTCGGCGGGCGGCGGCTCGTGGTGGTAGCGCTCGATGCGCTCAACCTCGTTCTTGGAGCCAAACACCAGGCCCACGCGCTGGTGCAGCGAGCTGGGCTGCACGCCCAGAATGGGCTGGCGACCGGTGGAGGCCCGGCCCCCGGCCTGCTCCATCAAAAAGCCAATCGGGTTGGCCTCGTACAGCAGGCGCAGGCGGCCGGGTTTGCTGGCGTCCTTGGTGTCGCGCGGGTACATGAAGACGCCACCGCGCATCAGGATGCGGTGGGCCTCGGCCACCATGCTGGCGATCCAGCGCATGTTGAAGTCCTTGTCGCGCGGGCCGGTGGCCCCCGCCAGGCACTCGTCCACATAGCGCTTGACCGGCGGCTCCCAGAAGCGCGCGTTCGAGGCATTGATGGCGAACTCCTTGGTGTCGGCCGGCACCTTGAGGTTGGCGTGCGTCAGCATGAACTCGCCCAGGTTGGGGTTGAGCGTGAAGCCGGCCACGCCATTGCCCACGCTGAGCATGAACATGGTGGTGGGGCCGTAGAGCGCATAGCCGGCGGCCACCTGGGCGGTGCCGGGTTGCAGGAAATCGGCCTCCACCAGATCGCGGCCGCTGGCGATGGCTTCGTCGGGCGCGCGCAGGATGGAGAAGATCGAACCCACCGAGACGTTGACGTCGATATTGGATGAGCCATCAAGCGGGTCGAACACCAGCAGATAGCTGCCGCGCGGGTAGGCCTTGGGGATCTGGTACGGCGCTTCCATCTCTTCAGACGCCATGCCGGCCAGCAGGCCCGACCATTCGTTGCGACGGATGAAGACCTCGTTGCTGAGCACATCAAGCTTCTTCTGCACCTCGCCTTGCACATTCACGTCGCCGCCGGTGGGCAACTCGCTGGGCATGTCGCCCAGCGATTCGGCCAGTTCGCCAAAGGCCACCGCGCGGGCAATGGCCTTGCAGGCCAGGGCCACATCCAGGATGAGCGCGTTCAGCGCGCCGCTGGCTTCGGGGAAGCGGCGGCGTTCCTCGATCAGGTACTGGGTCAGTGTGGAGCGGTTGGACAAGGGCATGGCGAGGTCTCCGGCTATGTTGTGGTGTGTTGGCGGCGCGTGTGCTCTGCGGTGTGCAGTTCAGCGGCGCGCTTCCAGTTCAGCGCGCATGGCGGCGATGACGGCGGCGTAGTCGGGCTTGCCAAAGATGGCGCTGCCGGCCACGAAGGTGTCGGCGCCGGCGTCGGCCACGCGGCGGATGTTGTCCACCTTGATGCCGCCGTCGATCTCCAGCCGGATGTCACGGCCGGATTGGGCTATCAGTTTGCGCACCTGCTCGGCCTTGCGCAGCGTGCTGTCGATGAAGCTCTGGCCGCCAAAGCCGGGGTTGACGCTCATCAGCAGCACCACATCCACTTTGTCGATCGTCCACTCCAGCACGTCGATGGGCATGGCTGGGTTGAACACCAGGCCGGCCTGGCAGCCCGCGCCCTGAATGAGCTGCAGCGTGCGGTCCACGTGGGTGGATGCGTCGGGGTGGAAGGTGATGATGTCGGCGCCGGCCTTGGCAAACTCCAGCGCCAGCGCGTCCACCGGTTGCACCATCAGGTGCACGTCCAGCGGCACGGGGGTGCCGTCGGGGCGCACGCAATGCGGCTTGATGGCTTGGGCCACGCCCGGGCCGATGGTGAGGTTGGGCACGTAATGGTTGTCCATCACGTCAAAGTGAATCCAGTCGGCCCCGGCGGCGATGACGCTGCGCACCTCTTCGCCCAGGCGGGCAAAGTCGGCCGAAAGGATGCTGGGAGCGATGCGGAAGTTCATGGACGCCACCGATCAAAGGGAGGAGGCTGTGACAGCCCGGTGACGCAATGTAGGCAGACGCTCGTTTAAGGTAAATTCATCAATGTTTGGCTTTTGATTCAACTTCTCTTAACTGAAGCCGCCATGAAGACCGTCACCTTCCGCCAGCTCCGCGTCTTTGTGGAGGTGGCCCGCAACCTGAGCTTTGTGCGCGCCGCCGAGGCCCTGCACCTGACGCCGCCAGCGGTGACCATGCAGGTAAAGGAGCTGGAATCGGCCATCGAGCTGCCGCTGTTCGACCGCCAGGGCCGCAAGGTGGCGCTGACCACGGCGGGCGAGTACTTTCTGGTCTATGCCAAGCGGCTGCTGGCCACGCTGAAGGACGCCGACGACGCAATGAGCCGCTTTCGCAAGCTGGAAACCGGCTTGCTCACCGTGGGCATGGTCAGCACCGCCAAGTACTTCGTGCCGCGCTTGCTCACCCGCTTTCGCCAGGAGCACCCGGGCGTGGAGGTGAAACTGCAGGTGAGCACCAACCGGGAGCAGCTGGTGACCATGATGAACAACGGCGAGGTGGACCTGGCCATCATGGGCCGCCCGCCACGCGAGATGGCCACACGCGCCGAGCCCTTCGCTGCGCACCCCCATGTGTTTGTGGCACCGCCGGGCCACCCCATCACGCGTTCAGGCCACCCGCCGGTGAGCGCGCTGGCCAACTACCCGCTGATCGTGCGCGAGGCTGCTTCAGGCACGCGCGCGCTGATGGACCGCTTCTTTCAGGACCACCGCGTGGAGGCCCGCATCGCGATGGAGATGCCCAGCAACGAGACCATCAAGCAGGCGGTGATCGCCGGCATGGGCCTGAGCTTTCTGTCGCTGCATACCATCGGCCTGGAGCTGCGTGCCGGCGAGATGGTGCTGGTGCATGTGGAGAACACGCCGGTGATACGCACCTGGAACGTGGTGCACCTGCAGTCGCGCATCCTCTCGCCCGCCGCCGAGGCCTTTCGCTACTTCATCCTCGAAGAGGGCGAAACCTACCTGGCCGAGCACGACCGGCCGTGGATGCAGCAGCCCGCCAAACCCACCAGCTGACGCCCGCCCGGGCGGGCACCGCACTCAGAAGCTGGTCCAGTCGTCGTCATGGCCCGCAGCGCTGGCCACCGCTGCGGGCGGGCTGGCCGTCGGGCGGCTGGGCGGGCGCACCGCCGGCGAGCGCGGGTTGGCGGTCGCCGCGACTGTCGCGGTCGGCGCCAGCGACGCCGCCTTGCGCGGGCTCTGGGACGCGGCCTCAGCCCTCAACACCTGGATGGCTGCCAGCACCGCCGCCGTGGCCTGGGCAAAGGGCGAGTTGCCCGACAGCATGGCGATGGCCTGCTGGCCCTTCCCGGCATTCACCACCTCGGCCACCTTGCCGGCCGCCTGGTGGAAGCTCTTGTGGCAGCCCAGCAGCTCGCTGAACGCGGGTCTGTGGCCCCACTGGCCGGCGCCCGCGCCGTGCAGCCACTGGCCCAGCGGGCAGCAGTCGTCACGGCGGATCTTGTCGGCGTCCAGCGGCTCGCCGCTCTGGGCCGCGTTGCGCAGCGTGATCTTCCACTTGGCGTGGGCGGCGATGGCCTGTGAGAAGTCGAAGGCCTCGCCAGGGGCAGCAGATGTGCCCGCCTTGGCCTCGCGCCGCAGCGCCACGGCGTCCACTTCGGCCAGGGTCTTGTCGTCGGCGCGCACGCGCAGCAAGCGCATGGCGTCGTTGACGCGCTGCGCCTGCTCGCCCAGCGAACCGGCCGAAGCGGCCAGTTCTTCCACCATGGCCGCGTTCTGCTGCGTGATGCTGTCCATGTGGGTCACGGCCTCGCTGACCTGGCTCACGCCCATCTGCTGCTCGCTCGCCGCAGTGGCGATCTCGCTCAACACGGCCGTGACGTGCTGCACCGACTGCACCGCGTGGCGCATGCGCTCGGCGGCGGCCTGGGTCTCGTGGTTGCCCACAGCCACGCGTTCGGACGATTCGTTGATGAGCTGCTTGATCTCGCGTGCCGCGTCGGCCGTGCGTTTGGCCAGCGTGCGCACCTCGGCCGCCACCACCGCAAAGCCGCGGCCGGCGTCGCCTGCGCGTGCGGCTTCCACCGCTGCATTGAGCGCCAGGATGTTGGTCTGAAAGGCCACGCCCTCGATCACATGCAGGATCTCGCCGACCTTGCGCGACGAGGCGTCGATGGCCTGCATGGCCTGCCCCACACGCTGCACAGCCTCTTCGCTGCGCTGGGCGGCCTGCGCCATGTCGCGCGACATCTGCTCGCCCTGGCTGGCCGACGCCGCGCTTTGGCGCGCCGTGCCGCTGATCTGCTCCATCGAGGCGGCCGTCTGCTCCAGGCTGCTGGCCTGAGCCTCGGTGCGAGACGACAGGTCGAGGTTGCCGGCGGCAATTTCCTGGATCGCGCCACGCAGGTTCTCGACCTCGGTGCGGGTGTCGCCGGCCATGGCGCGCAGGTTCACCGAGAGCTGCGCCAGTGCGCGCTGCAAGGCGCCGGCCGGGCCACTGGCACCGCTGGGCAGCGCCGCCACCAGGTCACCGGCGGCCAGTTGGTTCACACAGGCCACCAGGCTTTGCACCGGCCGCACCGTGAGCTGCATCACCCCCCAGGCCGCCAGTGCCGCCGCGCCCAAGGCGCCCACCGCCCCCGCCCACGGTTGCCACAAGGCCAAGGCAGCACTGGTGCCTGTGGCCAGCAGCAGCAGGGCCGCCACTTGGCCGCGCAGGCCTGGGCGCAGCTGCCGGGCCAGGCCGGCCCAGCGGCCCAGCCGCAACAACCGGCCTTGCTGCAGGCCGGTCTTCGGCCGGCCAGACGCCACTTCCTCGCGCATGCTGGCGTACAGCGCCTCGGCGGCCTCCACCTCGGCTCGCTCAGGCACCGTGCGCACCGAGAGGTAGCCCACGATGACGCCGTTGTTGTACAGCGGCGTGGCATGAGCCCGCACCCAGTAGTGGTCCCCGTTCTTGCGGCGGTTCTTCACCAGCCCCGTCCAGGGCAGACCCGCTTCGACCGTGGCCCACAGATCGCGAAAGCCCTCCGCCGGCATGTCCGGGTGCCGAATGATGTTGTGCGGCTGACCCAACAATTCCTCGGGTGGATAGCCACTGGCCATCACGAACGCCGGGTTGCAATAGGTGATGCGCCCCTTCAGGTCGGTGACGGACACCAGCGTGCGGTCCGCAGCAATGGCGTGCTCATGCCCGGTGACCGGCAAATTCGACCGCATGGCAATGCGTCCTTCCAGATGGTTTGGCCCTGATGCCGTTTATCGGCCAAGCGCTGGAAAGCAAAAGCGCGAAAAGCCGGGCCCGCGCCAGCCTGTTGTCTGGCCGCCCGCGCGGCCGGCCCTGCTCAGCGCTCGGGCAATCCCGACGAGAACATGGTGCCGCCGTCTTCCTGGTGCCAGAACTTCTGGTGCAACGCGGCCACCTCGGCCTCGATGTCGGCCACCAGGACGGCGCCGAAAGGGTGTCTGCCCTGGCCCAGCGCCGGCACGGGCTACTTCGTCAGGGCCACGAACAGCTCCGGCAGACGCTGCGGCAATTGGTCAATGCGGTCGATCACCGAATGCCGCTTGCCGAAGATGCGCGCCACATAGCTGTCGGCCTGCGGGTCCAGGCTCACGCAGTGGGTGTGCAAGCCTTGTGCGGCCAGGCCGCGCACGGCATGGGCGGCGTCGGCAATCAAGTACTCGGGGTCGGCCACGTCCACGTCGGCAGGCTGGCCGTCGGTCAGCACCAGCAGCAGGCGCTGGTCGGCCTGGCGGCCGCTGAGCAGATGGCCGGCATGGCGCAGCGCCGCGCCCATGCGGGTGGAGCAGGCACCCTGCACCCCAGCCAGGCGCGCCTGCGGCGCGTCGTCGGCCCAGGCTTCGCCAAAGCCTTTGATGTGCCAGTAGCGCACCTCGTGGCGAGTGTTGGAATGAAAACCGGCAATGGCCAATTGGTCTCCCAACTGGCTGATGGCCCAGGCCAGCAGGGCCACGGCGGCGCGGCTGAGCGAGAGCACGGTCTCGCCCGGGCTGCCGGGCACGGGGTCGTTCACCGAGTGCGACAAATCCAGCAGCAGCAGCACGGCCATGCTGCGGCCATTGCTGCGGGTGCTCATCTGCACGCGGGTATCAGGCGTGAGCCCGGCGCGCACGTCGCACACTGCGCGCACGGCGGCGTCCAGGTCGAGCTCGCTGCCTTCTTCTTGCTGGCGCAAGCGGCTGCGGTCCTGCGGCTTGAGGGCGTCCAGCAGGCGCTTGAGGTGGCGCGCCGTGCCCTGATGGCGCTGCATCAGGGCGGTGATGTCACTGGCCTGGCCGGGGGGCTGCAGGGTGTCGTAGACGCTGGCCCAGTCGGGGCGCAGCTGCTGGGCGGCGGCGTCCCACTCGGGGTAGAGGCGGGGCGGCAGGCCAGCATCTTCGGCGTGGTCGGCTTCGCGCCGCTGGTCGAAGCTGCTCTCTTCGTCGCCGGCCTCGATGTAGATCCACAGGTGGCGGTTGTCGTCGCGCCAATCGATGTGGGTGTCTTCAAAAGCCACGTCGGCGAACTGGTCGCTGGCCACGCGGGTTTGGGCCGCCCAGTCCAGCGCCAGCGCGGCCATGGCGCGGGTGCTGCTGGTGGCGGCGCCGGCCAGCTCGGTCTGGAAGCGTGCGCGGTACAGCGCGCGCTGGGCGTCGGCACAGGGCTCGTCGGCAAACACCAGCGCGCGCGAGAGCAGGGTGAGGCGCTGGCGCAGGCCGTTGCGCTGGGCCAGGTTGACGCCGCCTTCCTGGGGTTGTGGGTGCAGCGCCTTGAACACCGGCGTCAGGCCGGGGTAGCGGCGCAGCAGCAAGCCGTCCACACGCGCGTCTTCAAAGCATTCCACCGCCATGCGCTGCAGCGGGCTCCAGTTGTCGGCCACCAGCGGCTGGCTGAACTCGCGGTGCGCCGCCAGGTGGGACAGCATGGCGCGGTAGCGGGCCAGCGCGCTCTGGCCCTGCAGCGCGTCCAGCACCTCGGGCAGGCGCAGGCCGCCGTGCTCGCCATCGGCCTCCATGTGGGGCAGCACCTGGGCGTGGGCCTCGTCCACCGGATAGGGCACCAGGTGGGCCTCTTGCCGCCACAGGCTGCGCAGCGTGAGCTGCAAAGGCCGCTCCACGTCCATCAGCAGGGTGCCGTGGCGCTCGCGTTGCAGCACGGCGCGGCTGTCGTCGGAAGCGCCCTGAAAGTAGGCCTGCTGTCGCTCAGGGTGGGCGCCATGCAGGCGGATGCCGGTGTCCATCCAGCGCGCCAGGCCCTCCAGCGGCACCAGGGCCACGAGGCGTGGTGCCTGGGCCAGAAACGCCGGCAGGCTGGGGCTGGGTTCGGTGGCGTGGTGGCCGTGGATGGAGATGCTGGTGCGGCGCATCAGCAGCAGCACCAGTTGCAGGTAGCGGCCCAGTGCCTCGGTGGACGGCAGGCGGCGCGCCACGGCCGGCAGGCTTTGCAGCAATGGCGCGATGGCGCGGCCGTTGGGCGATTTCTGCATCGCTTCCAGTGCTTCGCGCACCGACGCCAGCGCGCCTTCGCCCACGGTTCGCACCACCTCGGGCCAGGCTTCCAAGCAGGTCAGCAAAGGCTCGGGGCCACGGCCCAAGCGGCCCAGCCAGCCGGCCAGATCCAGCCACTCGGCCAGGCCTTGCGGGCTGAGCAGGGGCAGCGCGCGGTCCACGCAGTCGTCGAACACCGCGTCCACCTCGGCAAAGCGGCTGCCCAGCCGTGCCCGCAGCGCAGGGTGGCGCGGCTCGGGGGTAGCGCGCGCGGGTGAAAGCATGGCCAGCGCCAGACTCTCAGGCTCTCAGGCCAGAACTGCAGAAATGGCGTGGTCCAGCGATTCGCGGATGTCGGCGTCGTCGGTGATGGGCCGCACCATGGCCATGCGGCAAGCCTGCTGCGGCGCCACGCCCTCGCGGATCAGCGCGCCGGCGTTGACCATCAGCCGCGTGGAGATGCCCTCGGCCAGGCCATGGCCCTTGAGCCTGCGCGCGGCCTGGGCCACCTGGATGAGCTGCGCCGCCAGCTCGGCCGCCAGGCCTGTTTCGCGCACCAGCACCTGGGCTTCCAGGCCTGGCTCGGGGTAGTCGAAGTCGAAGGCCGTGAAGCGCTGGCGGGTGCTGGGCTTGAGGTCTTTCATCAAGCTCTGGTAGCCAGGGTTGTAGGAGATGACCAGCTGAAAATCGGGGTGAGCGCGCAGCAACTCGCCCTTCTTGTCGATGGGCAGCTGGCGGCGGTGGTCGGTGAGGGCGTGGATGACCACGGTGGTGTCCTGCCGCGCCTCCACCACTTCATCGAGGTAGCAGATGGCGCCATGGCGTGCGGCCAGCGTGAGCGGGCCGTCCTGCCAGCGGGTGCCGGTCGGCTCCAACAGAAAACGGCCCACCAGGTCGGCCGCGCTCATGTCCTCGTTGCAGGCCACGGTCACCAGCGGCCGGCCCAGCTTCCAGGCCATGTACTCCACGAAGCGGCTCTTGCCGCAGCCGGTGGGGCCCTTCACCATCACCGGCAGGCGGGCGGCGTAGGCGGCTTGGAACAGCGCCACCTCGTCGGCCTGCGGCTGGTAGTGAGGCTCTTCGGCAATGCGCCAGGCGGCGAGGGTGTCGGGCATGGTGTGGGCTCCGCTTTGTTTGGTTGTCATCCCCGCGAAGGCGGCTCGTCATCCCCGCGAAACCAGTTCGTCATCCCCGCGAAGGCGGGGATCCACCTGGGCCGCAATGCTGGATTCCCGCCTGCGCGGGAATGACGGCGAAGCGGGGATGGCGGCGAGGCGGGAGTGACGGTTGCAGGTCAGCGGTGCACGCCCGCCAGCTTGTCGCGCCAGCCGGGGAAGATCGCATCGGCATCCTTGGGGAAGCTGTCGAACGCACGAGCAAACTCGCGGTGCTCCTTGGCCCATTCGATCGGGTCGGCCTTGGCCTTCCAGCAGTCGTAGGCCTGGCGCAGGCTCTTGGCGCCAGCAGCCGGCGAATCGATGTGGCCGTAAGAGCCGCCACCGGCGGTGTTGATGACGTTGCCGTGGCCCAGGTTCTCGAAGAAGCCCGGCAGGCGCAGCGCGTTCATCCCGCCCGAGATGATGGGCGTGGTGGGCTTCATGCCGTACCACTCCTGGTGGTAGACCGGGCCGGTGTAGCTGTCGCGCTCGATGATGTAGGCGATGCCGCGGTCGTCCTTCTCGCCTTCCATCTTGCCGTAGCCCATGGTGCCCACATGGATGCCGCTGGCGCCTTGCAGGCGGCTCATCTTGGCCAGCACATAGGCCGTGTAGCCGCGCTTGGCGCTGGGGCTGGTGACCATGCCGTGGCCGGCACGGTGGTAGTGCAGGTACTGGTTGGCAAAGTGCCGGCGGGCGGTGGTGATCATGCCGGGGCCGCCCACGAAGCCGTCCACCAGGAAGGCCACCTTGTCGGCATCCGGTCCGAACTGCTCCAGGATGTACTCGCCACGGGCGATCATCTCGTGGTGGTCGTCGGCGGTGATGTTGGCCGAGAAGATCTTGGCCTCACCGGTTTCGTCCATCGCGCGCTTCATGGCGTCGGCCACCAGCGGGATGGTCTTCTTCATCGGCGCAAAAACCTGGTTGCCTTGCGGCTCGTCGTTCTTGATGAAGTCGCCGCCCAGCCAGAACTGGTAGGCCGCAGCCGCAAAGGGCTCGGGGCGCAGGCCCAGCTTGGGCTTGATGATGGTGCCGGCGATGTAGCCGCCGTTGACCACCGGCCGGCCCAGCACGCGCCAGAGGTCGGAGATGTCCTTGCTCGGGCCGTCGAACAGCTGGATGGCGCGCGGCGGCATGTAGAAATCGTGGATCTTGGCGTGCGCGATGTCACCCATGCCCTGGTTGTTGCCGATCACCAAGGTCAGAAAGCTGACGATCATCATCCGGCCATCGGTGATGTTGCGATCAAACAGGTCCAGCGGGTAGGCGATGCGCATGTCCTCGCTGGCCTCATCGATGTAGTACACCAGCGCGTCCACGCCCTTGGTGAACTCGTCCGTCGTGCTCACCTCCACATTGGTGCCGGTGGAAGACTCGGCCGCGAAGTGAGCGGCGGCTTCAAGATAGCCATGACCGGCCTTGGGCTTCATCTTGTAGGCCACCAGGATGTGCCCGCCCCCTTTGATAAGTTCCTCTTCCCGGAGGCTGAGATCGGCGTAGCGGCTGGACTGGTCCATGAGATGTCTCCTGTGCGAGCGGTGTTGGGGCTTCGATGGAGCGCATCGTAGGAGCGCAGATCAATAAGGTGAAGTCAGTGTTTTTGATTCATCAAATAAGCAATGCCTTAACTATCAATGGCCAGCACCGCCAAAGCCCGGACCTATGATGGCCAGCCCATGAACCTCAAGCAGCTCGAATACTTCGTCAGCGTGGCCGAGCTGGGCAGCTTCAGCAAGGCGGCCGTGGTGCTGGACATCGCCCAGCCCGCGTTGAGCCGCCAGGTGCGCGCGCTGGAGATCGAGTTGCGCGAGACCCTGCTGCTGCGCAACGGCCGTGGCGTCACCCTCACCGAGGCCGGCCAGCGCTTGTTCGAGCACAGCCTGGGCATCCTGCAGCAGGTGGCCCAGGCCCGCGCCGACATGACGGCCACCCGCGACGAGCCGGTGGGCCACATCACCATCGCGCTGCCGCCCAGCATGGGCCGCCAGCTCACGCTGCCGCTGATCGACGCCTTCCGCCGCCAGTTGCCGCAGGGCAAGCTGGCCATCGTGGAGGGGCTCACCACCCACATCGCCGAGTGGATCGCCACCGGCCGGGTCGACCTGGGCCTGCTCTACAACCCCGAGCCGCAGGCCGGGCTGGAGATACAGCCTGTGCTTGATGAACCGCTGTGCCTGGTGCAGCGCGCCGGCGAGAAAGCGCGCGGCGCCCTGCCCCTGCGCGAGCTGCACCGCTACAGCCTGGTGCTGCCCGAGCGCATGCACGTCATCCGCCGCCTGCTCGACGCCCAAGCCACGCTGGCCGGGCTGACACTGGACATCGCCTGGGAGGTGTCGAGCATCGCCGCCATCATCGACCTGGTGTGCGCGGGCTACGGCCACGCGGTGCTCACCGCCACTGCCGTGGCGGCCTCGGGCCGGGCCGACGAGCTCTCGGTGCGGCCGCTGACCGAACCCACGCTCACCAGCGTGCTGTGCCTGGCGCGCTCAGCCCACAAGCGGCCCACGCCGCTGATGCGCCACGCGGCAAGGCTGCTCACCGAGTTGGTGGCGGCGCTGCCGCAGGGCTCGGCGGCGCAATCTCGGCCGGGTTGACCTTTCACGGCGCATCGCCAAGGCGGGCCGCCTTGCGCCGCCGCAAGCAGACTGCGGCCGTTCACACCGCCGGCTTCTTGCGCACCAGATAGCTGTAGATCACAGGCACCACCACCAGCGTGAGCAAGGTGGAGGTGATGACGCCGCCGATGATGGCGCGGCCCATGGGCGCTTGCAGCTCGCCGCCTTCGTCCAGCGCCAGGGCCAGCGGCAGCATGCCGAAGACCATGGCCGAGGTGGTCATGATGATGGGGCGCATGCGGATCATGCCGGCCTGCAGCACCGCCTCGGCCACGGTGGCGCCGGCCTTCATCGCATGGTTGGCAAAGTCCACCAGCAGGATGGCGTTCTTGGTCACCAGACCCATCAGCATGATCAGGCCGATCAGCGAGAAGATGTTGATGGTGGAGCGGAAGATCAGCAGCGCCAGCATCACCCCGATCAGCGACATGGGCAGCGAGGCCATGATGGCCAGCGGCTGGATGAAGCTGCCGAACTGGCTGGCCAGCACGATGTAGATGAAGATCACCGCCAGGCCCAGCGCCGCTGCGATGGCGCCGAAGATTTCCGCCTGCTCCTTGCTCTGCCCGCCCACATCGAAGGTGTAGCCCGGCGGCAACGTGGTGGCCTTGACCAGCTTCTGCACGTCGCCACTCACATCGCCCACGGCCCGGCCCGACTTGCTGTCCACGCCGGCGTAGATGCCTTGGCGGCGCTGCAGATCCTGGCGCTTGATGAGCAGCGGGTTCACCACCGGTTCGATGGTGGCCACGCGTTCCAGCGCAATGGGCGTGCCGTCCTTGGCATAGGCCACCGGCAGCAGGCGCAACTGGCTCACGTCCTCGCGCGAGCTTTGGGCCAGGCGGATCTGCACCTCTACCTGTTGGCCGTCGGGCGTGGTCCAGTAGGTGGCCACGTCGCCGTTCACATAGGCGCGCAGGGCGTTGGCCAACTGGGTGGTTGACAGGCCCAGCTCGCGCGCCGCATCGGGCTTGAGCCGCACCGCAAAGGCCGGCACGCCGGGCTTGACCGAGTTGTCCAGATCGGTGATGCCCTTGATCTGGCCGATCTTGGCGCTGAGCGAGGTGGCGATCTGGTCCAGCACCACCGGGTCCGGCCCCAACACAGCCACATAGATCGGGCGGTTCCAGCCGACGGCGATGTCGATGCCGGGCACAGCCTTCAGGGCGTCGCGGATGGCGTCCTCGATCTGCTTCTGGCTGCGCTGGCGCTGCTTGCTGGGCACCAGGTTCAGGCCCACGGTGGCGTGGTTGCGGCCCTGCTCGTTGCCGATGTTGGTGCTCATGTTCTCCACCTCGGGGAAGCGGCGGATGATGGCCTCGACCTGCTGCATCTTCTCGTCGCCGCGCTGCAGGCTGGTGCCCACCGGCAGGGTCACGTTGATTTGGGTGAAGCCCTGGTCGGTTTCAGGCACGGTCTCGGCGCCGATCAGCGGGGCCAACATCAGCGCACCCACGAAGGCGAGGACGGCCACGAACAGCACGATGCCGCGTGGCGAGATCGTGGACCAGCGCCAGCGCCTGGGCTGGGTCTTGTCGCGCTGGCCCTGGGCATCGAAAGGGCGACCGTAGGCCGGCAGCCACGTGCGCCAGCGGCGATTGCTGAAGGCCCAGTGAATGAGCCGCTCGTACACGCGGTGCAGCAGGTCCATGGAGCCGTCCACTATGCCGATCAGCTGCTTGATGACCGGCAGCTTTCGCATCTTGTTTTCGGGCGGGTCGGGCCAGATGGCCGAGAGCATGGGGTCGAGCGTGAAGCTCACGAACAGGCTCACCAGAACCGCCACCGTCACCGTGATGCCAAAGGGGTAGAAGAACTTGCCGACGATGCCCTTCATGAAGGCCACGGGCACAAACACTGCGCAGATGGCGAAGGTGGTGGCCATCACCGCCAGGCCAATCTCGTCGGTGCCGTCGCGGGCGGCGGTGTGGTGGTCCTTGCCCATGGCCAGATGCCGCACGATGTTCTCGCGCACCACGATGGCGTCGTCAATCAGCAGGCCTATGCACAGGCTGAGCGCCATCATGGTCATGAAGTTCAGCGTGAAGCCAAAGGCGTGCACCGCCATGAAGGTGGTGATGACCGCGATGGGCAAGGTGAGCCCGGTGATGACGGTGGAGCGCCAACTGTGGAGGAACAAAAAGACGATGAGGATGGTGAGCGCCGCGCCCTCGAACAGCGTGCGCTTGACGCCATCGAGCGAGCTCTTGACCCAGTCGCTGCTGGCATAGATCAGGCGCAACTCCACACCCGGCGGCAGCAGCGGTTTGAGTTCTTCAAAGGCGACCTTCACCGCATCCCCGGTCTTGACGATGTTGGCGTCCTGCTGGCGCATCATGTTGAAGGTGATGGCCGGCACGCCGTTGATGCGCGACATCGTCTGCGGCTCCTGCTCGCGCTCCACCAGGGTGCCCAGGTCGCCCAGGGTCACAGCGCCGTTGGCGTTCTGGCTCACCACGATGCTGGCGAACTCCTTGGGGTTGCGCACCCGGCCCTCGACCCGCACGATGGCGTCGGCCTTGCCGTTGCTGAGCAGGCCCACCGGCTGGTCGCTGTTGGCGCGCTGCAGTGCGGCCGAGACGTCGGCCGGCGTGAGGCCGTTGGCGCGCAGGCGCTGCGGGTCCAGGTCGATGCGCACCTGGCGCACCACCAATCCCCACATCTGCACCTGGGCCACGCCCTCCACGCGCTCCAGGCGCGGGCGCACGGTCTGGTCGGCGATCAGCGAAAGCTCGCGCGCGCTGCGCTCCTTGGCCAGCAGGGCCAGCATCACCACGGGTTGCGAGTTCTCGTTGTCAAAACGGTTGATGAAGGGCGGCTTGGCATCGCGCGGAAAGCCCGACTGCACCTGGGCTACCTTGTCGCGCACGTCCTGCACGGCGCGGTTCATGTCGGCGTCCAGATTGAACTGGATGTAGCTCTCGCTGCGGCCCTCGAAGCTGTTCGAGACGATCTTCTTCACCCCGGCAATGCTGTTGATGGCCGATTCCAGCGGCTTGGTGATCTCGGTTTCCACTGCCGGCGGCGAGGCGCCGGGGTAGTTCACCCCCACGAACACCATGGGCGGGGTGACATCGGGCATTTGCTCCACGCCCAGGCGGGCGTAGGAGAACAGCCCGAGCACGCACAGCGCCACCATGACCATGGTGGCAAAGACGGGGTTGTTGATCGCGACGCGTGTCATCCACATGGCGGTGGCCCTTTCGGCGAACGGATGTGTACGACTCAGCGCGAGGCGACGGCAGCAGAAGCCGGGGCCGACGCCGCACCGGCCGCAGCAGGCTTGTCACCCACCGAGGCCGCCCGGCCTTCGCGCAGGTTGTCGAAGCTGGCGGCCAGCACCAGGGTGTCGGCCGCGATGCCCTGCAGCACCTCGGTCACACCGTTGGTGGCATCGCGCCGGCCGGTGGTGATGCTGCGGCGCAGCAGCTTGCCCTGTTCCAGCGTCCAGACATAGTCCTGGCCCGAGGCCGAGCCCACAGCGGTGCTGGGCACCGTCAGGCTGGGCGGGGTTTCTGGCAGGTTCACCCGCGCCATCGCAAACTGGCCGGCGCGCAGGCGCTCATTCGGGTTGGCCAACTCCACTGTCACGCCGATGGCGCGGCTGCCCGCCTCCACCGCCGGGGCGATGCGGGCGATGCGGCCCGCCACCGGCTTGGCGTCGCCCTCCACCATCACCTGCACGGGCAGGCCGGGGCGCAGGTGCCCCACTTCCTGGGTGCCTACGGTGGCGGCGAGCTCCAGCTTGGTCAGGTCCACCAGGGTGACGACGGGTTGCTCGGCCGAGACCTTTTCGCCCGGCAGTGCCTGGCGCTTGGCCACGATGCCGCCTATGGGCGCCATCAGTGCCGCCTCGCGCAGGGCGACGCGCACCGTGTCCACCTGGGCCTGCGCAGCGTTCAGTTGCGCCTTGGCGCTGCCCAGCGCGGCCTTGGAGGTTTCCAGCGCCACGGGGGAGATGAACTGCTGCTCGGCCAGGTGCAGGTTGGACTGGTGGGCGCGGTCGGCCTGGGCCAGCTGGGCGCGGGCCGATTCGGCCATGGCTTGGCGTTCGGCCAGGCGGGCGTTGAGGTCGGCCAGATCCAGCGTACCCAGGGCCTCACCCTTGCGCACCCGGCTGCCTTCCACCACGTTCAGCGTCACCAGCGTGCCCGAGGCCTTGGCCCGCACCACGGCGGTGTTGGGGGCCACCAACGGGCCTGAGAGCTCCACCACCCGTGGCAGCACCCGCATCTGGGCGCGGGCCACCTCGCCGGGGCTGAACTGCAGGACCGCCTCGGCGGCGTCCTTGCCGTCCTTGGACTCATGGGCCTTGGCCGGGGCCTTCTGGCTCACCGCCCAAAAGGCACCACCCGCCACCAGGGCCAGCAAGGCCGCGCCACCAAACATCCATCGCCTCTGCATACCCGCCACCTGCCTCTTTCGTGTTGTGTCGCTCTCGTGAAGCGATGGCAGTGTAGGGGCAGCCCAGGCCCTGCTGAAACAGGGGCGATGAAGCGGCGCGGGCGCGGGATGAAATGCAGCCGGTGCCGACGAAGCGCAGGCCCCGCAGCTCAGGCGTAGGCGGGCTCGTCGTGCGATGGCGGGCTGGCCGCCGCCTCGGCAGGCCGGGCGGCACTCTGGCGGATGACGCCGCAGCCCATGAAGGCGCCGTCGCCCAGGTCCACCACCCAGGCGCTCTTGCGCATCACCTCGTCTGGCGTGGTGCCAGGGTAGTCGTATTCCACCCAGCCGCCGCCGCTGGCAGCCGCAGCGCGCGCATCGGCCAGCAGGCCCTCGGCCACCTGCACGCTCATGCCGCGTACATCCTGCACGCGCTGGCCGGTGCGTGAGGGGTCGGCGCCCATGGCCAAGTAGCGGTCGTCACGGTCCACCGCAAAAAGGTACATGTCGCGGTCCACATAGGGGCCGTCCGGCGTGTTGAACTCGCCCACCGCCCGCGCCCAGCCCACCTCGCTCACGCGCTGGCGGGCCCGCAGCACCAGGGCCTGGGCCTCGTCGGCCGATCCCTGCCGCAGCGTGATGGCCGAGACCGAGCTCTGCAGCGCGGCCGATTGCGCCACCACCGCCCGCGAAGCAGCCTCGGTGCTGGCCACCGTCTGCGCGTTCTCGCGGGTCAGGCCCTGCAGGGCCAGCACCTCGGCCGTCACCTGCTGCAGGCCGGTGCTCTGCAGGCGGCTCGATTCGCCGATGACCTGCAGCTGTGCAACCATGGTTTCCACCCCACCGTGCATGGCGTTGATGACCTGCTGCACCTGGGCCATCTGCGCGGCCTGGGTGTCCACCTGGTCGTTGGTGTGCTCGATCAGGTCGCGCACCTCGCCGGCCGCCTCGCCGCAGCGCAGCGCCAGTTGGCGAATTTCAGCCGCCACCACCGAGAAGCCACGCCCACGTTCGCCGGCCCGCGCCGCCTCGACCGAGGCGTTGAGCGCCACTAGATTGGTCTGGAAGGCGATGTCGTCGATCACGTCGTTGATCTCGGCCACCCGGCGGGCCGAGGCCTGCAGATCGGCCATGCCCGCCGCCGCCAGACTGACCGTGCCACGCCCGTCTTCGCCGGCCACCAGCAGGCGGCTGGCGAGCTCATCGAGCTGCCCCAGGCCGCAGGCTGTTTGCGCCACGCCGGCGCTGAGCCGCTCCACCTGCTTGACCGACTGGTTCAGCGTGCCGGCCTGGGTCTCGGTGCGCTGGGCCAGGGCCAGGCCTTGATCGGCCACGGCCTGGCCAGCCGCCCCCACACGCACGGCGCTGGTGCGAATCTCGGCCACCAGCTGCGACATGCGGTCGCCGATGCGCTCCACCTGCGCGCCTATGCGCGCCAGGTCGTCGCGCCCTTGCACCCGGAACCGCGCCATCAGGTTGCCCTGGGCGATCTGGTCGAGCTGGCGCATCAGCACCCGCATCGAGCCCATCACGCTGTGGTCAGCCAGGTACCAAGTGATCGCGGCCAGGCCGCTCAGCAACAGGGCCAGGGCGGCCAGGGCCAATCGGCCGCGGCGAGCCTGGTCCAGCCGGGCCTGCAGGGATTGCGTGAGTTCTTCCTGCAAGGTGAGCTGCAGCCCCTGCACCGCCAGCGTGGCGGCGCTGGCGGCCGCGCTCACTTGGCCCAGGGCCCCGGGCGGAGCGACTTCCCAGAACGCCTGCTCCAGCTCGCGGGCCAGGGCCTCGGCGTGCTTGTGGGTGTCGCTCCAGGCGGCGGGCATGCCGGCGCCGGCCCGCTTCAGGGCTTCGATGCGCCCGGCCAGCAGCCGCACCCGCATGCGAATCTCCATGGCCCGCGTGCGCATCACGGCACGGTCATAGGCCGAGCTGTTGCCCGCGCCCAGCAATTCGGTGGCGCGCAGCCGGAGCTGCCCCATCGCGTCGGCCAGGCCCGGAAGGGCCTCGGCCACCAGGCCGGCCCGCAAGGCGTCCTCGGGCTGGGCGTCGTAGAGCAGGCCGGTGGATTCGGCCGCCCGCCAGGCCAGCTGCCGCAGGGCCGCGCGCTCGGCATCGGCATCGGCGCCGGCTTCGGCCGCCGTGGCACCGCTGGCACCGGCCACAGGCACGGTCAGGCGCCGCTCGCGCACGGTTTGCCACAGGGGCTGCAGGTCGGCCTGGGCCGCCGGCTTGAGCAAGGCGTCCACATTGGCCAGCGGCGCGGGGTCGCGGGCATCTTTGGGGGTATCAACCAGGTTTTGCAGCGCCGTCACCAGCCAGGCACCGTGCAGCCGGCGCTCCAGCTCGGTCGTGCGGGTTTGCAGGCCGGCCATCTGCAGGGCCATCACGCCCCACAGTGGCAACAGCAGCGCCACCACAAAGCCGCCGATCTTGGCTCGGAACGACAGGTTCCGCATGGCGCGCACGCCAAGCTTCAGCGCGGGGGTGAACAGGCTCATGGGGTTCTCAGCCAAAGACGAAGTGCTGCATGGAGCGCTTCAGGTTGTCGCCGTGCTCGCGCAGATCGGCCGAGGCATGGGCCAGTTGGTCGACCATGCGGGCGTTGCCGCCGGCCGATTCCTCCACGCTGCGGGTGATGCCCACCACCTCCTGCGACTGGTCGCGGCCGGTGTGGGTGAGGCGCACGATGTCGCCCATGATGGCGCTGACCTCGGCCACGCGCTCGTCGGTCAGGCGCACGCTCTCGCCCACGCGCTGGGTGAGCATGCCGCCTTCCTGGATGTCGGTCACAGAGGCCTGCACGATCTCGGCAATCTTGCGCGCCGCCGCCTCGCTGCGCCGGGCCAGATCGCGCACCTCCTGGGCCACCACGGCAAAGCCCTTGCCAGCCGCGCCCGCGCGGGCGGCTTCCACCGAGGCGTTGAGCGAGAGCAGCCGGGTCTGGTGCGCCACCGACTCCACCAGCATCACCACCCGCCCGATCTCGCGGCTCTTGGTCTGCAGTCCTTGCATGCGGGTTTGCAGCTCGCCCATGGCCTTGCGGCTGCGCTGGGCGTCCACGCGCACGTCGCGCATGTGCTCGGCGATGCGTTCCACTTCGTCGCCGCAGCGGTTCATGGCTTCCATCGACGAGCGGGCGCATTCACCGGCGTCGCCGATGGAGCGCCGGATGTCGCCGGTGCGCCCGCTCAAACCGGCATTGCCCACAGCCACCTCGCGCGATGCGTGCGAAACAGCCGCCACGCCCTGGGTCACGGCCTCGAACAGCGAGTTCATGCGGCGTATGGACTGCGCCAGCGCCGTCATGGCGCTGCCCACCTCGTCGGTACCACGGGCCACGGGCTTCTCGCTCAGGTCGCCCTGGGCCAGCGCGTCCACGCGGGCACACAGCTCCTTCAGGCCGCCGCCCACCACCTTGGTCAGGCACACCAGCAGGTAGGCCATCAACAGGGTGCCTGCCAGGGTGATGCCCACCGATCTCATCATCTCGGCGCGCAGCCGCGCGTCATGCTCTGCCAGGCTCACGTCGGTGGCCTGCAGCACCAGGCCCAGCAAGGCCTCGGCCGTTGTCTCCACCTTGGCGGCCCGGCCGCGGTAGGCCGTCTGGTCCAGCCCGGTGGCGGCGATCACGTCCTGCTCGCCCGGCGAGGTGATGGACGCCTGGGCCATGCGGCGCGTGAGGGCCGCAAAGTCGCTGATCTCCGACAAGGTCTGGCGCGCCAGGTCGGCGTCCACGGCACCCAGGGCCATCGCATGCTGAAAATCCCGGATCGCAGCGTCGGTCATCAGCTGCATGGCCACCGAGGATTCCATCAACCGCAGGCTGAACTCGTGCCGGCCATGGGCCACATAGACGCGGGCGCCGGCCTGGTTGGCCTGGCGTAATTCACTGAGCAGGGCGGGCAGGCGCTCCAGGCCGCCGGCCATCAGGGAGTCCACCACCTCGTCGTCGGTCACGGCGGTGTCCAGCTCGTGCAGCACGTCCAGGCGCAAGGTGTTGAACTGGCGCTCCAGACCCGCCAGGGCCTCCAGGCGGTGCTGCTGTCCCTCGGGCCTCTGGGCCTGGTCGGCCTTGGGCGGCTTCAGCGCCTCTGCGCGCGCGCGGCTGGCCACCAGCATCTGGCGCTGCACGCCGGTTGTCAGCTCCGTGGCATCGGCGGCTGCGGCATGCAAGGCGGCATAGGCGCGCTCTTCAGCCTGCGCAAAGTTCTCCAGCGCGCCGGGGACCGCGTCGAACTGCACGCTCTCGTGCAGCGCCAGGCCCAGCTCGCCGACCGCCTCCATTTCGGCACTGACCAAGCGGTACAGGTTCATCGCCACCTGGGCGGTGCGGGCGTCGGCCATCGCGTGGCGGTGGCGCCAGCCCTCCTGCGTGATCAGGTAGCCCATGGGCAGGATCAGGCAGATCACCGTCAGCAAGGCCTTGTTGCGAAAGCGCTGGTTCTGCAGCAGGCGAACGCCAGGGCCCCAGATGCCGTGGTACTTCATCAGCCCACGCCAAGGCTTGCCTGGGTTGCGGCGGTTCCGGAGCCAGGATTTGGCACGTTGAAGCATGAACTGCGGGTCCTGTCAGGGCTGATCGCTGCCACACGCACCAGGGGCACGGTGGGCCAGATGGATCAGGATGCTAGGGGCACCCAGCCAGGCCCAAGGACCGAAGAGCGGGAGCTTTGGGCACCTGATCGCCGCATTGCCGGCCTCCACGGCCCTACACACTGCCTGGCATTGGCCGAAAAACCAGACAGCGCTCCCCCCGGTGCGGCATGGCCATGCCATGCACCCTGGGGGCCACATCCAAGACACGGAGCCCCGTTGCATGTCCGTTTCCTCCGCGACCCGCGAGCCCGGCGCCACATCCCAGACCGGCCCGTGCCCCTCTGGCGCCTGGCCTGCGCTGCGGCGCTGGGGGCCGGGCCTGGCATTGGCCGCCGCCGTGGCCACCGGTGCGGCCCTGGCCGCCGCCGGCACCTGGGCCATCGCCGGCGTGGCGCTGGCCTGCCTGTTGGCATCACCCTGGCTGGCGCGTGGCGCCCAGCCGGCGGCCTCAGGGTCAGGGCCGGCCAGGCCGGCACCCACCACCCAGGCCAGCGGCCTGACGCGCCAGATCGTGCCCGTGTGGCGCCGCAACGTGGATGGCGCACGCCTGCACTCCGAGCAAAGCAGCTCGGCCCTGGTGGAGGCCTTTGCCGCCATCTCCGGTCAGCTGGACGATGCCCTGCGCGGCGGCCTGCAAGCGCCGCGGCTGGACAGCAGCTCCATCGACGAATTGCTGGACACCCACCGCGCCGAGCTCGACACCCTGCTCTCCAGCGCACAGCGCATCGCCAGCCTGAAGGACGAGATGCTGGCCGGCGTCATGTCGCTCTCAGACACGCTGACCGAGATGGTGGGCCTGAGCAAAGAAGTGCAGACCATCAGCCGGGCCACGCATTTGCTGGCCCTGAACGCCTCGGTGGAGGCGCAGCGCGCTTCGGGTGTGGGCGGCCAGGGCGGCGGCAACGGCTTTGCGGTGGTGGCCCAGGAGGTACGCCATCTGGCCGACCAATCGCGCCAGGCCGGGATTGCGCTGGGCAAGCACGTGGCCCGCATGCAAGAGCGGGTACTGGCGCTGCGCCGCAGCGGCACCATGCAGGACACCACCCCGGACGAACTGATGCTGCAGGCCGAGCAAAACGCCCGCGCCGTGCTGCGCGGCCTGCTTCTGGGCATCCAGCAGGTGTCGCGCTCGCAGCGCTCGCTGCAGGACGCCGGCAGTCTGGTGCAGCGCGAGGTGGAGCAGATCCTAGTGAACCTGCAATCGCAGGACAGGCAAAGCCAGATGCTGGTCTCGGTGACCGACGACATGGCCCGCATGCAGCAGTGGCTGGAAGGCGGCGACGACGACGCTGCGGTCTCGGCCCAGCGCTGGCTGGAGCGGCTGGAGGCCACTTACACCATGGAGGACATGCGTGCCAGCCACCATGCCACGGTGAAGGTGGAACAGGCCACCGAGGTGGAATTTTTCTGAAGTACTGAAGGAGTGATCGCAATGAGCAAGACCGTCATGGTGGTGGACGATTCCGGCAGCTTTCGCACCGTGGTGAAACTGGCCCTGCAAAAGGCCGGCTACACCGTGGTGGAGGCCTGCGACGGCAAGGACGCCGTGGCCAAACTCAATGGCCAGAAGCTCAACCTGATCGTCTGCGACGTGAACATGCCGCAGATGGATGGCCTGAGCTTCCTGCGCCACATGAAGACGCTGGCGCAATACAAGTTCACGCCGGTGATCATGCTGACCACTGAGTCGCAGGAATCGAAAAAGGCCGAAGGCCGCGCCGCCGGCGCCCGGGCCTGGATCACCAAGCCCTTCCAGCCCTCGCAGCTGGTGGACGCCGTGGGCCGTTTGTGCGTCTGACCGCTTGGCGCCCAGCACCATGAACGCCCCAACCACCCTGACCCTGGCCGGCGATCTCAGCATCGTGGACGCCGCCGCCCTGCGCGAGCAACTGCGCGAGGCGCTGTCGAACAGCACGGGCGACCTGACCCTGAACCTGGCGGGCGTGGAGAGCTGCGACAGCGCTGGCGTGCAACTTCTGCTCTCGCTGCGCCGCAGCCTGGCGGCCCGGGGCGGCGCGCTGCACATCGCCCAGCCCGCTGAGAGCGTGCGCCAGGCCCTGGCCTCGCTGGGCCTGCAAGACCTGCTGGGCGCGTCCGCCGGAGCCACTGCATGAACCACGACGACGAAGAAATCCTGGCGGTGGCCCGGGCCGGCTTTCTCGACGAAGCCAGCGACATGCTGCGCCAGTTCGAGCAATCGCTGCTGGTGATGGAGGAGAACCCACGCGACGAGGAAAACCTCAATGCCGCCTTCCGCGCCGCGCACACCATCAAGGGCACGGCGGGCCTGTTCGGCTTCGACGCCGTGGTGCACTTCACCCATGAAGCCGAAACCCTGCTCGAGCACCTGCGCTCGGGCACCCTGGTGGTGGACGAGCACCTGACCCAGCTGCTGCTGCGCAGCCGCGACCAGATGGAAGCCCTGCTGGACGAAGTGCGCACCGGCGCGAGCGACCCTGCCGTGGCACAGACCAGCGAAACCCTTGGTGCCGAGCTGCGCGCCGCCACCAGTGCGCCGGCAGCCACTGCTGCGGCCCCAGCCCTGGCCACCGCAGCAGCCACGACTGCGCCCGCCATGGCCGGCGCCTGGCACATCTCGCTGCGCTTTGGCGGCGACGCGCTGCGCAACGGCCTCGATCCGCTGGCCTTCATCCGCTACCTGGCCTCGCTGGGCCAGGTGAACGCCATCCATACCCTTGCCGAGGCTGTGCCGTTGCTGGACGCGCTCGACCCCGAGCACTGCCACCTGGGCTTCGAGATCCGCTTCGAGAGCGCGGCCACGCAGGCCGAGATCGAGCAGGTGTTCGAGTTCTGCGCCGACGACTGCGACATCGCCGTGCTGGCGCCCGACGCAGCGCTGGAGCGGCGCCAGGCGCTGCTGCAACGCCGCACCAACACCGACGCCTCAGCCGCCCAATCGCTCGCGGGCCTGTGGGCCGGCATGGGCTGGTCGCTGGAAGCCGACGCGGCCGAGCCCGACCCCGACCTGCTGCCGGAAACCGAAGCCGCTGCCCCTGCGGCGGCGGCCCCCGCGCCCGCTGCGCCAGCCCCCAAGGCCGCAGCCGCCCCGGCCCAGCGCCGCAACGCCGACGACACCCGCTTCATCCGCGTGCGCGCCGACAAGCTCGACCAGCTCATCGACCTGATCGGCGAGCTGGTCATCGCCAGCTCGGGCGCCCAACTGGTGGCGCAGACCGAAGCCTCGCCCGCCTTCCTCGAAGCCGCCCAGCGCATCGAGGGCCTGGTGGAGGAAGCCCGCGACGGCGCCCTGGGCCTGCGCATGGTGCCGGTGGGCGACACCTTCAGCCGCTTCCAGCGCGTGGTGCGCGACCTGGGCAAGCAGCTCGGCAAGGACGTGGACCTGGTCATCACCGGTGGCGACACCGAGCTGGACAAGTCCATGGTCGAAGTCATCGCCGACCCGCTGATGCACCTGGTGCGCAACAGCATGGACCACGGCCTGGAAACCTCCGAGGGCAGGCTGGCCGCGGGCAAGCCCGTCACCGGCCACCTGGCGCTCAACGCCTACCACGAGGCCGGTGCCATCGTGATTGAGGTTGGCGACGACGGCCGCGGCCTGCCGCGCGACAAGATCCTGGCCAAGGCGCTCGAGCGCGGGCTGATCCAGCCGCATGCCGACCTGAGCGACGACGAGGTCTACCAGCTCATCTTCCTGCCAGGCTTTTCCACCGCCGAGCAGGTCACCAATGTCTCGGGCCGCGGCGTGGGCATGGATGTGGTGAAACGCAACATTGAATCGCTGCGCGGCCAGATCCGCGTCTTCAGCGAACCCGGCCGCGGCACCACCATGCAGATCCGCCTGCCGCTGACGCTGGCCATGATCGACGGCTTCCTCACCCAGGTGGGCGGCGTTTGTTACGTGCTGCCGCTGGACATCGTCTCCGAGTGCATCGACCTGCCGCAGGAGTGCCTGGACAAGCCAGGCACCGTGGCCGGCTACTTCGACCTGCGCGGCGAGGTGCTGCCCTGGCTGGACGTAGGTCGTTTCTACCGCCACACCGCCGCCCCAGCAGATGCGCGCCGCAGCCTGATCATCGTGCGCGATGGCCCGCGCCGCGTGGGACTGATCGTCGACCGCCTGATGGGCGAGCACCAGACCGTGCTCAAGCCGCTGTCGGGCATCTTCCGCCACCTGCGCGCGGTGGCCGGATCCACCATCCTGGGCTCTGGCGAAGTGGCCCTGGTGCTGGACGTGCCGGCCCTGGTGGCCAGCGCCATCACCCGAACCAACGCCACCCGATTGGCCGGGGAGCACCGCCCCACCCCCTCTGTCTCGACCCTGACCCTTTCTGGAGAACCGGCATGAAGAACCTCTTGAACAGCATGATGCTGTGGCAGAAATTTCTGCTGCTGGGTGCACTCGGCGCCCTGATGTGCAGCGTGCCATTGACCCTGCTGGTCAGGGCAGAGACGCAGCAGATAGACGCCACCCGCCTGGAGGCCAGCGGCATCGCCCCGGTGCGCCAGGCCACGGCCATGATCCAGGCGATGCAGCAGCACCGCACCGCCATGGCGCTGTCGATCGCCGGCGCGGATGAAGGCGTGAAGCTGGCCGCCAGCAGCCAGGCCGAGATCAGCAAGCTCTGGCCGGCCCTGCAAGCCGAGGTGGACGCCACAAACGACACCGAGGTGCGCGACCATTGGAGCAGCGTGGGCAAGCACTGGAAGGACCTGGCCGCCAGCGAGGCCGCCGGCACGCGCAATACCGCCGCGTCACTGCAAGGCCACAACCAGATGCTGCAGGACACCCGCGACATGCTCGAGCACATGGCCGACCACTACGGCCTGACGCTGGACCCGGAAGCCGATGGCTACTTCCTGCAGGCCGCCGTGGTGGTGGACGCGATGGGGTTGATCGACCACCTCGAACTCACCCGCGCGCTGGCCGTGGAGGCCCTGGCCAAGCATGAGCTGGGCCAGGAAACCCGCACGGGACTGAGCGGCGCGCTGACCATGGCGGACCTGGCACGGCGCCACATGGACACCCAACTGGAGAAGGTCGTGGCCGCCTCGCCCGACCTGAAGCCCGGGTTGGACAGCGCCAGCAGCGCCAGCCAGCGCGACACCGACGCCCTACTCAAATCGGCCAGCGCTCTGCTGCAAGCCGGGGCCGCGCTGACGCAGGCGCCCGCCGACTTCGTGCGCCAATCCAACCCCGCCATTGCCAGCCAGTACCAACGTGTCGCGCACCTGCATGACGCGTTGAGCAAAACGCTGAACGAGCGCCTGGCCAGCCAGATTCGGCAGCGCCTGGTGCTGTCCGCATCGGTGGCCGCCGTGGCCCTGCTGGCGCTGGCGGTGACGCTGCTGGTGGTGCCCACCGTCACCCGCCCGATTGCCGAGGCCGTGCGCGCCGCGCAGGCGGTGGGCGATGGCCAGCTGGACTACCCCATCAACGCGCCCCATGGGCGAGCCGAGGCCGTGCGCCTGATGCAGGCCCTGAAGCTGATGCAGACCGGCCTGCGCGAACGCAATGCCAGGGACGCCCTAGTGGCGGCCGAATCATTGCGCGTCAAACAGGCTTTGGACACCTGCTCCACCAACGTGATGATTGCCGACGCCGACTCGAACATCATCTACCTGAACAACTCGGTGTCTCAGATGCTGCGCCTGCGCGAAACCGATCTGCGCAAGTCGCTGCCCGGCTTCGACGCCAGCAAGGTGCTGGGCCAGAGCTTCGACAACTTCCACCGCAACCCCTCGCACCAGCGCAATGTGCTGGGCAACCTGAAGGGTGAGCACAAGGTGCAGATCAAGGTGGCAGGCCTGACCTTCGCCCTCACTTCCAACCCCATCTTCGACGCCGGCAGTCAGCGCATCGGCACCGTGGTGGAGTGGCTGGACCGCACCGCCGAGGTGGCCGCCGAGGCCGAGATTGCTCAGGTGGTGCAAGGCGCCACCGAAGGCAACTTTGCCACCCGCCTGGAAACCGCCGGCAAGGAGCCCTTCTTCGCCGCACTGGGTGGCATGTTCAATGGCCTGCTCGACACCATGAGCAAGACCATCGTGGAAGTGCGCGCTGCGGCCGATCATCTGACCTCGGCCTCGTCCCAGGTCTCGTCCACCTCGCAGTCGCTGTCGCAGGCCGCTTCCGAGCAGGCGGCCAGCCTGGAGGAAACCACCGCCTCGCTGCAGGAGATGGCCTCCTCGGTGAAGCAGAACTCCGAGAACGCCGTGGTCACCGACGGCATGGCGGCCAAGGCCGCCGCCGAGGCCACGGAGGGCGGCGAGGCCGTCAGCCGCACCGCGGCGGCCATGAAGTCCATCGCCACCAAGATTTCCATCATCGACGACATCGCCTATCAGACCAATTTGCTGGCATTGAACGCTGCCATCGAGGCCGCGCGTGCCGGCGAGCACGGCAAGGGCTTTGCCGTGGTGGCCGCCGAGGTGCGCAAGCTGGCCGAACGCAGCCAGGTGGCGGCGCAGGAGATCGGCGAGCTGGCCAGCACCTCGGTCAGCCTGGCCGAAAAGGCCGGTGGCCTGCTCTCGGAAATGGTGCCCTCGATCAACAAGACCTCGGAACTGGTGCAGGAGATCGCCGCTGCGTCCGGCGAGCAGGCCGGCGGGGTCAACCAGATCACCGCTGCCATGAACCACCTGAACACCTCAACGCAGCAGAACGCCTCGGCAGCAGAGGAACTCTCCGCCACCGCCGAAGAGTTGTCGGCCCAGGCCACGCAGTTGCAAGAGCTGATGGCCTTCTTCCAGGTGGCCCAGGACGCACCGGTTGCACGCGGCGCACAGGCCGGCGCCCGCCCGCAGCGTGCCAGCGCGCCGCGCCAGGCGGCCAAGCCCAGGGCCGCCGCAGGCCGCGCGCGCCAGGTGGAAACGTTGGACGACGTAGTGGCTGAAGGTGCTTTCGCCCCGTTCTGACCCCGATGCTTCCCATCTCCAAAGCAGGCCCGCCATGAGAACCAATCTGCCCGTCACCCAGACCGAGTACCTGCTCAAGGACGGCGACACCATCGTGTCACGCACCGACCTGAAGGGGCGCATCACCTATGTGAACCGCGATTTCCTGGACGCCAGCGGTTTCACCGAGGCCGAGCTGATCGGCCAGCCGCACAATCTGGTTCGCCACCCCGACATGCCCGCCGAGGCGTTTGAGGACCTGTGGCGCACGCTGGCCACAGGCAGGGCCTGGTCGGGCCTGGTGAAGAACCGCCGCAAGAACGGCGACTTCTATTGGGTGATGGCCAATGCAACGCCAGTGCGCGAAGGCAGCCAGGTGGTGGGCTACATGTCGGTACGCACCCGGCCCAGCCGCGAGCAGGTACAAGCGGCCGAGGACCTGTACCGGCGCATGCGCAGCGGCGAGGCCCAGGGCCTGAAGGTGCACGAAGGCCAGGCTGTGCGCACCGGCTTGGCCGGTGCCCGGCGTGCTGCCGCAACGGCGCTGGACCGCCTGGGCCTGCGCGGCAAGTTCGCTCTGGCGGCCAGCCTGGGGCTGGCGGGCGCGGGCTTGGCCGGCTGGGCCGGCGCCACGCAAGCCACCGCAGGCTGGGTGGCCGCTGCCACCTGCAGCGGCCTGATGGTCGTGAGCCTGCTTCTGATGGCCCAGCGCCTGGTGCGCGGCCTGGGCCGTGCCGAGAGCCACTTCGAGCACTTTGGCGAGGCCAGGTTCGACGGCGTGGTGGACGCCAGCGGCCACGACGAAATGGCCCAACTGATGATGGCGCTCAAGCGCGTGCAGATCCGCCTGGGCTTTGAATTCGCCGACACCAAGCGCGTCGCCGAGGAATCCCAGCGCGTGCTGCAGGCGCTGGACGTGGCGGCCATGCCGGTGCGCATCGCCGACGCCCAAGGCACGATGATTTATGTGAACCAGGCGCTGAATCGCATCCTGCACCGCGATGTGGAGGCCTTCCGGGCCACGCTGGGCCGCTTCGACCCGGACAAGATCATTGGCGAATCGGTGGGCGTGTTCTATGCCAAACCCGACGAGGCCCTGGCCCGCCTGCGCAACCTGCGCCAGCAAGTCACAACTCGCCTGCAGCTCGGTGGCCGCACCTATGACGTGACGACCACACCCATCCTGAACCCCGCTGGCGAGCAACTGGGCACCGTGGGCCAGTGGCACGACCTGACCGAGCAACTGGCCGCCGAGGCCGAGATTGGCCAGCTGGCCGCCATGGCCATGGACGGCGATTTCACGCTGCGCGTGGGCCTGGACGACAAGACCGGCTTCTACCGCGAGATCGGCGAGCGCTTCAACGGCCTGGTAGAGAGCGTGAGCGGCACCATCGTAGAGGTACGCAGCGCGGCCTCGCACCTCACCGCAGCGGCGAACCAGGTCTCGGCCACTTCGCAGGCGCTGTCGATGGCGGCCTCCGAGCAGGCGGCCAGCGTGGAGCAGACCACCGCCTCGCTGCAGGAGATGGCCTCGTCGGTGAAGCAGAACGCGGACAACGCCACCCTCACCGACAGCATGGCCGTGAAGGCCTCGAAAGAAGCCTTCAAGGGCGGCGAGGCGGTGACGCTGACCGTGGCCGCGATGAAGACCATCGCGAGCAAGATTTCCATCGTCGACGACATCGCCTACCAGACCAATCTGCTGGCGCTGAACGCCGCCATCGAGGCCGCCCGTGCCGGCGAGCATGGCAAGGGCTTTGCCGTGGTGGCCGCCGAGGTGCGCAAGCTGGCCGAACGCAGCCAGGTGGCGGCGGCGGAAATTGGCGAGTTGGCCCGCCAGTCGGTGGGCCAGGCCGAATCGGCCGGCGTCTTGCTGAGCAGCATGGTGCCGGCCATCAACAAGACCTCCGAGCTGGTGCAGGAGATCGCCGCCGCGTCGGGCGAGCAGTCGGGCGGGGTGACGCAGATTTCCAGCGCCATGGACCACCTGAGCCAGTCCACCCAGCAGAATGCCTCGGCCTCTGAGGAACTCTCGGCCACCGCCGAAGAGCTGTCGGCCCAGGCCACCCAACTTGAAGACCTGATGAGCCGCTTCCAGCTCATCGACGACGCCCAGGAGGCGCCAGCGCGCCGCCCCGCCAGCCCGCCGCGCGCCGGACCGGCACACAAGCCTGCAAGCCGCATCGGCGTGGCCCGCGCGTCCCGCCAGGAGGCGGATGCCGACGAGGCCGCTTTCGCGCCGTTCTGAGGTAACCCCCATGCACCATCACCTGAATGCCCAAGCAGCCGCCCGGCCTGACGGCGCGCCGCCCGTGAGCCAGCAGCAGTACCTGCGTTTTGCGCTGGGCAGCGGCGTCTACGCTGTGCCCATCGATTCGGTGCGCGAGATCCTGGAACTCAGCCCCACCACCGCCCTGCCCCTGATGCCCGATTTCGTGCGCGGCGTGATGAACCTGCGCGGCGCCGTGGTGCCGGTGATCGACCTGGCCGCACGCTTTGGCCTGCCGCCCGCCGTGTTGGCGCGGCGCACCTGCATCGTGGTGGTGGAGGTGCACGCGCCCGAAGACCCCGGCCAGGCGCCCCAGGTGCTGGGTCTGATGGTGGACGCCGTGCACGAGGTGCTGGAAACCGAAGGCGACGTGCTGGAAGACCCGCCGGCCCTGGGCACCGCCATCGCCCCGCAATTCATAGAAGGCATCGCGCGGTCGCGCGAAACCATGGTGTCGGTACTGAACCTGCCCCGTGCGCTCGACAGCGAGGAGTTGGCCCAGCTCATCGCCAACGCCATCCAACATTGACCCACCTGGAGCCGCCCGTGCGCGGGCCCTCTCGATGAACCTCAAGCCCGAATCCTTCGCCGCCGTGGTGGACCTGTTCCACAGCATCTCCGGCATCAAGCTCTCCGAGGCCAAGCGCCCGCTTGTGGAGGGCCGGCTCAACCGCCTGGCGCAAGACCGCGGCCTGGGCTCGGTACAGGCCTATGTGGAAGACCTGCTGCGCCAGCGCGACCCGGCCGAGATCGTGCGCGTGGTGGACAAGCTCACCACCAACGAGACCTATTTCTTCCGCGAGCCGCAGCACTTCGAGTTCCTGGCCACGCTGCTGGCCGAGCACAGCCGCGCCGAGCCCTTCCGGGTCTGGAGCGCGGCCAGTTCGTCTGGCGAAGAGGCCTACAGCATCGCCATGCTGCTGGCCGAGAAGCTAGGCCCCAGCGGCTGGGAGGTGGTGGGCACCGATCTGTCCACCGCCATGGTGGACACGGCCCGGCGCGCCATCTACCCCATGGACCGCGCCCGCCACATGCCGCGCGAGTACATGAAGCGCCATTGCCTGCGTGGCTCGGGCGAGTACGAGGGCAGCCTGCTGGTGGCGAAGGCGCTGCGTGCCAACGTGCGCTTCGAGCCAGCCAACCTCACCGAACCCTTGCCCAAGCTGGGCAGCTTCGACGTGATCTTCCTGCGCAATGTGCTGATCTATTTCGACCCGCCCGGCAAGGAAGCCATCGTGCAGCGCGTGGTCCCGCTGCTCAAGCCCGACGGCTATCTGTTCACCGGGCACGCCGAATCCCTCAGCCACCTGGCGCACGGTTTGCGCACGGTGCGCACCGCCGTCTATGCGCGCCACTGACCCCCCGGGCCGTGGTGGCCTGGTGGCCGCGCAAGGGCAGAACCTGTTCCTGATGCCTGGGCAGTGGTACTTCGGCGGCCGGGCCGCGCAGGTGCGCACACTGCTGGGCTCGTGCGTGGCCGTGACGCTGTGGCACCCGCAAAAGCGCTGGGGTGGCATGTGCCACTACCTGCTGCCCGACCGGCGCGCCCCCTTTGACGGCACGCTGGACGGCCGCTATGGCGCCGAGGCCATCGAGCTGCTGGTGCAGCGCCTCAAGGAGCTGAAGACCCACCCCAAGGACTACGTGGCCCATCTCTATGGCGGCGCCGACACCATGCCCGACCAGGCCGGGGTGAAGCTGAACGTGGGCGAACGCAACATCGAACAGGGCTGGCGGTTAATCGACGTCCACGGGTTTCAACTTGACGGCGTGGACGTGGGCGACCACGTGCCGCGCACCGTCACGATCACGCTGGCCACAGGTGCAGTGGAAGTGCGGCGTGGCGGCTCGCACTGAACCCAACAGGAGTACCCATGAGCAAGATCAAGGCCCTCATCGTCGACGACTCGGCCGTGGTACGAACCCACCTGTCGGAGCTGCTCACGCATGGCGGCATCGAGGTGGTTGGAACGGCCTCCGACCCCTTGTTTGCCTGGCCCAAGCTCGAATCGCTGCAGCCCGACGTGATCGTGCTGGACGTGGAGATGCCGCGCATGGATGGCATCACCTTCCTGCGCAAGGTGATGGCCGAGCGGCCCACGCCGGTGGTGATGTGCTCCACGCTCACCGAGGCCGGCTGCGAGACCACCATGCAGGCGCTGGCGGCTGGCGCGGTGGCTTTTGTCACCAAACCGCGCATGGGTTTGAAGAGCTTTCTGGAAGACAGCTCCAACGGCCTGGTGGAAACCGTCAAGGCGGCCTCGCGCGCCAACCTGCGCGCCCTGGCGCCGCGCGCCAGCGCCAGCTCTGGTGCGGCGCGGCCTCTGGCACCGCCGCCGCCCACGCCGCCGGGCGCCATGGCCGAAACCACCGACCGGGTGATCGCCATCGGCGTGTCCACCGGCGGCGTGCAGTCCATCGAGGTGGTGCTCAAGGCGCTGCCGCGCAGCGTGCCCGGCATCCTGATCGTGCAGCACATGCCCGAGAAGTTCACGGCCTCGCTGGCCGCGCGCCTGAACAATTTGTGCGAGGTGGAAGTGCTGGAAGCCAAGAACGGCGACCGGCTGATCAATGGCCGGGTGCTGATCGCGCCGGGCGGCAAGCACATGCGCCTCAAGCGCAACGGCGCACAGTACGTGGCCGAGGTGGTGGACGGGCCGCTGATCAACCACCATCGCCCCTCGGTGGACGTGTTGTTCAAGTCGGTGGCCCTGCAGGCCGGGCGCAATGCCATCGGCGTCATCATGACCGGCATGGGCGACGACGGCGCCCGCGGCCTGCGCGAGATGCACGAGGCTGGCGCCATCACCGCAGCGCAGGACGAAGCCAGCTGCGTGGTGTTTGGCATGCCACGCGAGGCCATCAAACTGGGGGCCGCCGACGAGGTGATCAACCTCGCCGACATTGCCGCCTGGCTGCAGCAGCAGGCCGCCCGGCGGCCCGGCTTCAGCGCGAAGGCTGGCGGGCAATGTCCGGCGTGAGCACGCGCACGTCGCCGCACTGAGCACGGTGGCGCAGCGCATGGTCCATCAACACCAGCGCCAGCATGGCCTCGGCGATGGGCGTGGCGCGTATGCCCACGCAGGGGTCGTGGCGGCCATGCGTTTCCACCATGGTGGGCGCGCCCGCCAGATCGATGGAGCGGCGCGGCAGGCGGATGGAACTGGTGGGCTTGATGGCCAGGCTGACGGCCACGTCCTGCCCGGTGGCGATGCCGCCCAGGATGCCACCGGCATGGTTGCTGGCAAAGCCCTCGGGCGTGAGCTCGTCGCCATGCTCGCTGCCACGTTGGGCCACGCAGCCGAAGCCGGCGCCAATCTCAATCCCCTTGACGGCGTTGATGCCCATCATGGCCTTGGCGATGTCGGCGTCGAGCTTGTCGAACAGCGGCGCACCCAGGCCCACGGGCACGCCCGAGGCTTCCACATACAGCCGCGCGCCCACCGAATCGCCCGATTTGCGCAAGGCATCCATGTACGCCTCCAGTTCGGCGATGCCCTGGGCGGTGGCGGCAAAGAAGGGGTTGCTGCCCACCTGGGCCCAGTCGTCGCGCGCGATCTCGCGCTCGCCAATGGCCGTGAGGCAGCCGCGGATGCACACGCCGTACGCCTCGCCCAGCCACTTGCGGGCCACCGCACCGGCACCCACCATCGGTGCCGTCATGCGGGCCGAGCTACGGCCACCACCGCGCGGGTCGCGGATGCCGTATTTGTGCCAGTAGGTGTAGTCGGCATGGCCGGGGCGGAAGCTCTCGGCGATGTTGCCGTAGTCTTTGCTGCGCTGGTCGGTGTTGCGGATCAGCAGGCAGATGGGCGTGCCGGTGGTCTTCCCTTGGTAGACGCCGGAGAGAATCTCCACCACGTCGGGCTCGTTGCGCTGGGTGACATGGCGGCTGGTGCCAGGGCGGCGCTTGTCCAGATCGGGCTGGATGTCGGCTTCGCTCAGCGCCATGCCGGGCGGGCAGCCGTCGATCACGCAGCCTATGGCCGGGCCATGGCTTTCGCCGAAGTTGGTGACGCGAAAGAGTTCGCCAAGGGTGCTGCCGGACATGGGGCGACGGGGCGTGGCCAGCGGCCGCGACCCGGTGTGGAGGTGATGGGATGAGACTGATTTTATCGGCCCGGCCCCCACCCGCCCGGCCTGTAGCCGAAACAAGCCGGCTTTTGCCCGCCGCATCGGGCCATCGCACCCAGGTGGTTGGGGCCACAGTGGCAAGGTCTGGTTCGTCTGACCCCTGCATGTTCACCCCTGCCCTCTTCCCGCCCATTGGCCCGGTACTTGCCGCCTGCAGGCGCCGTGCGGTACCGCGCCGCGCGGCCGGGGTGCTGGCTGGCCTGGGGTGGACATTGCCCGCCTGGGCCGGCAATGCCGAAGCCCTGGTGGCCTGGGACACGGCCATGCTGGGGATCACGCTGATGGTCATCCTGGCCCTGCTGGTGCTGTCGCAGTTACGCGGGCGCCGCCAGCAGGATGTCGACCGCCTCAGCCGCGCCATGCTGGACCACAGCCAGCAGCTCATCGGCCTGCTGGCGTTGGATGGTCGGGTGCTGCGCATGAACCGCGCCGCACGTGACTGGATGGGCGACGACTACACCGCCGAAAGCGAGCTGCCGCTTTGGCATTTGCAGGCTTGGTCCGGCAGCAAACTGCAGGTGGCTCGCCTGCAACAGGCCGTGGCAACAGCCGCAGGTGGCAATACAGCGCAGTTGGAGGTGCGCGTGTTGCGCGTGGGCGGTGACGCGCGCGTGGCCGATCTCTCGCTGCGCCCGGTGAATGGCCAGAACGAGGGCAACAACCAGTTCCTGCTGCTCGAAGCCCGCGACGTCACCACACGCCGCACGGCAGAAGAAAAACTCACTCTGGCCGCTGCCGTGTTCGAGCAGGCGCGCGAGGGCATCATGATCACCGACCGGCGCGGCGTGATCATGTCGGTGAACAAGGCCTTCACCGACATCACCGGCTTTGATGCCGACGAGGTGCAGGGCCACTACCCGGCCATGCTCACCACCTCGCTGGAAGACCCCAAGCTGCACCGCAAGATACGCCACAGCCTGCTGCGCAACGGCCACTGGCAGGGTGAGCTGCGCAATGTGCGCAAGAACGGCCAGGCCTACACCGCATGGGTGTCGATGAGCCGCCGCTTTGACGCCGATGGCCGGGCCTCTCACCTGATAGGCATCCTCAACGACATCACCCGCGCCAAGGAAGCGGAGCAGAAGATGCAGCGGCAAGCGCACTACGACGCGCTCACCAACCTTCCCAACCGCAACATGCTGAGCGAGCAGGTGCAATCTGCCATCCTGGCCTCGGCCCGCACCACCGAACCCTTCGCGCTGCTGTTCATGGACCTGAACCGCTTCCGCGACATCAACGACAACTTCAGCCACCCGGCTGGCGATGCGGTGCTGATGGAAATGGCCCAGCGTTTGCGCGAGGGCCTGCGCGACCGCGACACCGTGGCCCGCATGGGCGGCGACGAATTCGCCGTGCTGCTGCCAGGCGCCGATGCCGTCGGCGCCGCCGGCGTGGCCACCAAGCTGCTGGAGCGCGTGGCCCTGCCCTGCATGGTGATGGGGCACGAGCTGAGCCTGACCGTTTCCATAGGCATTGCGGTCTTCCCCGCCGACGGCCAGGATGTGGAAACCCTGGTGCGCTGCGCTGACACCGCCATGTACCGCGCCAAGCAGGAAGGCCCCGGCCACTACAGTTTCTTCACCGAAGGCATGCAGCAACGCTCGGTGCGCCATTTGCAACTCGAGGCCGCGATGCGCCGTGCGACCGAGCGCAACGAAATGCTGCTGCACTACCAGCCGCAGATCGCCGTGGACACCGGCGACGTGATCGGCGTGGAAGCCCTGGTGCGCTGGCGCCACCCCGAGCTGGGCATGGTTTCGCCGGGCGAATTCATCCCGCTGGCCGAGAACAACGGCCAGATCCTGGTGATTGGCGAATGGGTGATGCGCACCGCCGTGCGCCAGATGCGCGCCTGGATGGACGCCGGCCTGCCGCCCCTGGTGGTGGCCGTGAACCTCTCGGCCGTGCAATTCCGCGACCCCAAGCTGCCCGAGCGGGTGAAGGCCATCTTGGACGAATCAGGCCTGCCGCCTGCCTGCCTTGACCTGGAACTCACCGAAAGCGTGGCCACCGGCAACCCGACAGCCGCGATGGCCATGATGGAGCGCCTGCACGCGCTTGGCGTGCGCCTGTCGATCGACGACTTCGGCACCGGCTACTCATCGCTGAACTACCTCAAGCGCTTCCCCATCCACACGCTGAAGATCGACCAGAGCTTCGTGCGCGACATCGGCACCGACGCCGACGACCGCGCCATCGTGCAGGCCATCATCCAGATGGCACGCGCGCTGCACCTGAGCACGATTGCGGAAGGCGTTGAAAACGACGAGCAGGCGCGCTTCCTGCGCGCCCATGGCTGCGACATGGTGCAGGGCTACCGCTACTGCCGCCCCATCGAGCCCGATGTGGCGCTGCATTGGATACAGGCGCGCAACCGTATCAATGCCCACGAGCCTGAGCCCACCGACTATCAGTCCTCAGGCTTCGCGGCTTTGCAATCCTGAGGACACGCAGGACGCTGCGTCCAAAGGCACGCCGACCCTGTGGCACTTGACGGGCGTTCTCGGCGCATTGCAGCCGGCCGTATTTCGTCATTCCCGCGCAGGCGGGAATCCATGTCTTTGCTTCGGCTGCGGCAGGGCAGCGGCGGTACCTTCGGCCTACGGACTCCTCGCGGACAAGCGCCGTGCCCCCTGTCGCACCTGAGCTCTCTTGTCCCGCCTTGGCCCTCGGAGCTCTCTACCCAAACGCGAATGTGCCCTCCGCCCGAAGGCACCACCACTGCCCTGCAACCCCTGACGGTGGCGGTCAAACTGGTGGTGCACCACCGCCGCCTCAGGCAGAGGGTGTCGGGTATCCGCCCGACGGAACTCAAGGAGGAATGCGCCATGCCCTGAGTAAGGGCATGGCGCAGGGGGGAGATGGAGTCGGGCGGGTGCCCGACGGCCTCTGCCCGCCACCCACGTATCAACGCGAACGTCCGGATTCCCGCCTTCGCGGGAATGACGGCGAAGCGCCGAGACCGGCCGTCAAGCACCGAGCAGCGTCCTTGGCCTTTGAACTGACGACCGCACCACCCGCGCCGCCACATTGCCCTCACTATCGTCATGGCAAGGCCCAAGTTAGGGGGAGAGCGGGAGAAACGCACGCCTGTTAGGGATGCATACCCCACCTCGCCCGCAGTACTGTTCGCACGCCGATGGCGTCCGGTTCAGGGCATTGGCAACGTTCTAGGGTCATGGGCTGATTTTTCTCAGCCCGGATGCAGGGGAGGTGATGCCATGGTGTCCAAGCACACGGTCAAGGCTGCGCGACGGTGGGGCGTCTTCGGCTTGCTGGCGATTTGCATACCGGCATGGGCGGCCCCCGCCAGTTGCGAGCGCACCTTGCGCGCCGAGGTGGTGGCGCTGGAGCAGGCCATGGTGCTGAACCGCTACGGCGCGTTCAATCCGGCCGGCATGCTCTTCGCGCTGCGGCGCGACGTGGTCTTTCATGGGCACCCCGAGATCGCCGACGGCACACCGGTGGTGGACGCCAACCTGGCCCAGGCACCCGGCCACGTGAAGCTGCGCGACGACAAGCGCCCGCGCCCCATGGTGCTGCGCGCCAACGAAGGCGATTGCCTGGAGGTGCGCTTGCACAACCTGTTGATGCGCGGCGTGCCGGACGAGCGCCACAGCGGCCCCGAGGAATACGGTGGCGCCGTGCCGGCCCACGTTGAGAGCGCCCCCGGCACGGTCTACAACCGCAGCAGCGGCAGCGCCACCGGGCGCGATCTGGTGATGCCGCAGGCCATCAGCAACCACCTGCCCCACACCCGCGCCGCCGCCTTCCATGTGAACGGTCTGGACGTGCTGCCGGTGCCCGCCGCGCAGTGCCCGCTTTCCACCGCCACGCGCCAATGGGTGTGCGGCACCGACGGCGACAACGTGGGACTGAACCTGGCCACCGTCAACCCGGCCACGCCACAGCCTTTGCGCGGCAAGCTGGAGCAACAGGCCGGCCAGGTCTACCCGGGCCAGAGCGCGCTCTACCGCATGCGCGCCTTCCGCGAAGGCACCTACTTCGCCTATTCCACCGGCGCCACCGTGGGCGGCGAGGGCGATGGCGGCCAGCTCGGGGCCGGACTGTTCGGCGCCGTGAACGTGCAGCCGCGCGGCGCCAAGTGGTACCGCTCGCAGCTCAGCCATGCCGACCTGCGCGCCGCCGCACGCCCGGCTGCCGCCGGCGCCCACCCCTACAGCCAGCTCGACTACGACGGCGCCCGCTACAACGCCGGCCCGCTGCGCGGCACGCCCATCCTGGCCATGCTGGACGGCAACGAGATCGTGCACACCGATCTCAACGCCATCGTGGTGCTCACCGGTGCCGCACCCGACCGCAACGACACCACCTCGGCCAGCCGCCATTGCAAGGACTACGCGTTCGGCAACAGCTGCGGCCATGCCTACCGCGAGTTCACGGTGATCATGCACGACGAGGTCAAGGCCGTGCAGGCCTTTGCCGAGTTGGAAGACCCCGACAACCCGCTGCACTACATCAAGGACGGCATGGGCATCAACTACGGTGTCGGCGGCATGGGCGCCATGGTGGTGGCGCGCAACCGCCGCACCGGCCCGGTGAAGGATTGCCCCGAGTGCCGCGCCGAAGAGTTCTTTCTCAGCTCCTGGGCCAATGGCGACCCGGCCCTGGTGCTGCGCTGGGGCGCCGATGGCAAGCAGCCCGTGGGCGCGATGTACCCGGACGACCCGTCCAACGTGCACCACTCGTATCTCAGTGACCCGGTGCGCTTTCGCAACATCCACGCCGGCCCCAAGGAAACGCACGTCTTTCACCTGCATGCGCACCAGTGGGTGATGGATGCCAGCGCGCCAGGATCGACCTACCTCGACTCACAAACCATCTCGCCCGGGGCCACCTTCAGCTACGAGATTGAGTTTGGCGGTTCGGGCAACCGCAACCTCTCGCCCGGCGATTCCATCTTCCACTGCCACCTCTACCCGCACTTCGCACAAGGCATGTGGGAGCTGTGGCGCGTGCACGATGCCTTCGAGGACGGCAGCGCCGCGCGCAAGCTGCCCGACGCCGAAGTGGCTGGCGGCACCGAGAACCCAGCCATCGTGCCGCTGCCCGGTTCGGCGCTGGCGCTGATGCCCAACGAGTCCTTTGCCGGCTACCCGTTCTACGTGGCGGGCCAGGCCGGCCACCGCCCGCCGCAGCCGCCGCTGGACTTTGAGGAAGTGACCCCCGGCCGCTTCGTGGACGGCGGCCTGCAGCGCCATGTGCTCACCGGCTGGGAGGGCCAAGGCAACCTCACCGAACGCGCGCTGGCCAACCAGGACGTGGTGGAAGCCGCGCTGGCCAAGGGCTCGCTCACGGCCCAGCTCAACGCGCGGCGTGTCTACAAACAAAACCCCGAGGCACTCACTGCACTGGCCGAGGAGTGGCGCGAGATCGGCGGCATCCAGCTGCTCGACCCGCGCGGCGAGCCGGCCGAACGCCAGGCCATGGCCTTCCACGCCGGCCGCCTGCAGGCGCCGGGCTTCCAGCCCAGCGCCGCCACGCCGCAGCACGGCGAATGGACGCAGGAGGCCAAGGCCTACCAGACCGACTGGGCCGCGCCGGTGGCTGGCCAACCGGCGCCCAGCGGGGCCGCGCACTTCATGGTGAACGGCCGCGAGCCTGTGGCCGGCGCGCCCTTTGCCGACCCCTGCCCGGCCGCCAGCCTGGCGCCCCGGCGCGACTACAAGGTGGGCGTGATCCAGACCGAGCTCACGGTCAACCGCCACGGCTGGTTCGACCCGCAGGCGCGCATCCTGGCGCTGGAGCAGGACATCCAGGACATCATCAACCCCAACACGCGCGATCGCCTGCCCGAGCCGCTGTTCTTCCGCGCCAACTCGGGCGACTGCATCAACTTCAAGCACAGCAACTTCGTGCCCAACGCGCTGGCGCTGGACGACTTCCAGATCTACACCCCCACCGACACCATCGGCCAGCACATCCACCTGGTGAAGTTCGACGTCACCTCCTCCGACGGCTCGGGCAATGGCTGGAACTACGAAGACGGCACCTTCTCGCCCGACGAAGTGCGCGAGCGCGTGCACGCCTTTAACGTGGCCGCCGCCAGGCGCGGCGCAACGCCGCTGAGCATGCAGACCCACCCCTTGTTCGAGGCCCCTTGCGCGGCCGGTGATGCACGCTGCGAGGCGCTCAAGGCCCAGGGCCAGTGTCCGCCCAACGCCCACACGCTGCCACTGCACGAGCTGGCCACCAAGCACCCCTACTGTGGCGCGCAGCGCACCGTGCAGCGCTGGTATGCCGACCCCGTCCTCGACCCCAAGACCGGCAAGGACTACACGCTGCGCACCGTCTTCACGCATGACCACTTCGGCCCCAGCTCGCACCAGCAGCACGGCCTGTACGCCGGGTTGGTGATCGAGCCCAGCAACTCGGTGTGGCTGGCGCTGGACGCCAACGAGCTGAACTGGTCGCGCCTTTGCAGCAGCGACGCGGCCGAGCGCCGCGCCGAGCGCGCCAAGGTCATAGGCGGGGCCAACCTGGCGGCGGAGTTTGACGGCGAATGCAGCGCCCGCAGCCCCGTGGCCGCCACTGGGCCCAGCGAGGTGCGTACGCCGCTCAAGCTGCGCGACGACGGCGGCCCCACGGCCACGCGCGCCAACATCGTCTCGCCGCTGTGCGTGGCCGGCACGCCACTGGGCGGCTCGCGCAAGAACTCAAATCCGCTGGACCCGGCCGCCAAGGCCCAGTGCGCGGCCGGCGAACAAACCGCCAAGCAAACCCGGCGCGAATACACCGTGGCTTTTGCCGACTTTGCCGTGCTCTACAACACCGCTCTCGAGCCCATTAACCCCGAGGAGCGCGACCTCTCGGCCCTGCGCTTTGGCCACCGGCAGGTGGCCATCAACCGGCCCAAGCCGCTGGCGATCTCGTCCGAAGACCCGGGCACCCAGCTCATCAACTACCGCAACGAGCCGCTGCCGCTGCGCGTCACCGACCGCACGTCAGACCCGCTGCTCGGCGGCTTCAGCTACCAGCAAACGCCTTGCGCCGCCAACGACCTGCTGTGCACCGGTGACATGGCCAACGCCTTCAGCAGCCTGGCCCACGCCAGCCGCGACCGCAGCCTGGCCACGCAAGACTATGGCGCGCTGCTCTCGCCCACTTCGCGCGAGGTGCTGGCCGCCACGCCGCTGGGCCCGCGCGTGAACGAGGCCCTGGCCAGCGTGGAGCAATGGCGCAAGGACTTCAACTGTGCGCTCTACCCCGCCAGCGAGCTGCCCGGCCCCTGCCGCATGCAGCGGCAAGAGCCCTGGCGCGTGATGGGCGACCCGGCCACGCCCATCCTGCCCGCCTACGAGGGCGACCCGCTGTACGTGCGCCTGATCCAGGGCGCGCAAGAGGCCCAGCACGTCTTCACCATGACCGGCATGAAGTGGCTGAAGGAGCCCGACAACCCACGCTCGGGCTACACCAACGCCCAGCCGCTGGGCATCTCTGAGCACTTCGAGATGGACATCACCGTGAGCCCCGAGGCCACGCCGCGACTGGACACGCTGTACGCCGGCTCGTCCATCGACCAGTTCTGGGACGGCATGTGGGGCCTGGTGCGCAGCTATGGCCGCAACCCGGGCGAAGGCATCAGCACCCAGTCCGGCGTGGCGCGGCTGAACAACCTGCCCGGCACGCCGGTGCCCCTGCCCGCCGAACCGGCCACGCTGGATCGCGCCCGCCAGGTGTGCAGTGCCGACGAGCCCTACCGCAAGCGCCTGTTCTTCGACATCAGCGCCGTGCGCGCCTGCGAGCTCACCGCCACCTGCGGTGCCGCGAGCGGCCAGCGCGGCGTGGCCTACAACCAGCGCCTGGGCCTTGACGACCCCAACGCCATCGTCTTTGTGCGCAACAACCGCCTGCCCGGCGCCGCCGAGCCGCGCAACTTCAGCCTGCTGAAAAACCGCCAGGTGCTGGCGCAACTGCAAGACGACTTCAAGCAAGGCCGGCGCCAACTCGAACCGCTGGTGCTGCGCGCCCCGGCCGGCGCCTGCATGGCCGTGCAACTGCGCAACCACCTGCTCCCGGAACCGGTGGATGGCGTGATGGTGGAGGCCGGCGAAGAGCGCACCGAGCACTACAGCGACAACTTCATGTCCATGATCCTGGACGGCTACAACTACAACCAGCAGCGCATGTCGCAGACCGTGGGCCTGTCGGCGCCCATGGTGGCGCGCTACAGCCTCAAATCCGACGGCGCCAACTTCGGCATCAACAGCCTGGAGCTGCAGCGGGCCGCTCAAGCCACGCAGCAAGAGGCCGCCACCCAGCCCACCACCGGCCGCCGGCCCACACCCCTGGGCGCCACCGGGCCTGCCACGGCCGCGCCCCGTGGCGCGCCGCTGGCCAACCTGGTGCCGGCCTGTGGCTTGGGCGAGGGCGAGGGCGAGCCCCCCGAGCACTGCACCTCGGCCACGATGATGTGGTATGCCGGTGACTACCAGCTCCAGGCCAATGGCGAACAGCGCCCCGCCCCCATCGAGTTCGGCGCGCTGCCGCTCACCAGCTTTGGCGATGTCATCAAGCACCCGGCGCATGGCGCCATCGGCGCGCTGGTGATCGGCCCGGCCGGCAGCGAGGTCTGTGCCTCGGCCCATGCCGACGAGCGCGCCGCCGACCGCGCCACCGACACCAGCGCCACCCTGTGCCGAGCCGGCAAGCCGCTGTACCGTGATTTCGTGTTGGTGCTGCAAGACGCCGTGGACGCCAAGATCAAGGGTGACCGTGTGCCCAACCTGAAGGGCGCTGAAGAGCCCGACGACTACGGCATCAAGGCCGTGAACTACCGCAGCGAACCGCTGTGGGGCCGGCGCGGTGGCGACCCGTCCATCGAGTTCGAAGAGCGCAACGAGTTTGACTACGCCGGCGTGCACAGCTCCAAGGTGCAGCACAACGACGCCACGGCCGCGCCCATGGCGCCCGCCCAGGCCGACGCGCTACTGGCCAGCCAGGGCTTTGCCAAGGCCTCCAAACTGCTGCGCTGCCAGGCCGGTGTGGACTTGCTGGCCCAGCCCGGCCGCCACGCCTGCGACCCCGAGACCCCGCTGTTCGTGGCTCGCGCCGGCAGCGAGGTGCGGCTGCGCGTGGTGCACCCGGGCGGCCACACGCGCCAGCAGGCCTTCACCCTGCACGGGCACGACTGGGACCCGGCGCCGTGGAACGTCGGTTCCACCACGCTGCGCAGCAGCCACGGCCACGCCATGCAAGACGCTTGGACCGTGCAAGGCAGCTACAACGGCGTGGGCCCGCACATGGCGGCCAACCTGCTGGTGCATGCCGGCGGCCGCGCTGAGCTGCCCATGGACTACCTGTGGCGCAGCCAGGCCAGCTTCGTCTACGACGGTGGCCTCTGGGGCCTGATGCGCGTCACGCCACGTGCCACCACACCTTGAGCCCGCCCCTTCCAGGAGAACGCCATGGCCAACATCACCTTTGCCAGCAGCCCTGATCAGTTTGCCGACCCCTATGCCACCGACTGGACCGATCACCCGCAAAAAGGCCCGCTCAACGTGCCACGCGCTGTGACCATGGGTTTGCAGACCTACCTCTACGACGTGAGCGGCACCGCGCTGGCCATCACCATCGCCATCGACGGCGGCCCGATGCAGATCTCGCGCTGCGCCAAGACCGATTTCGACGGCAACTTCGCCACCGGCGACGGCGTGCTGCAGGGTGACAGCCAGGCCGGCTTGATGCCGGTGCACCTGAGCTTCAACCCGCCGCTGAGTGGTGTGGGCGCGCATGTCTCGGCCAGCGGCTCGGTGGGGCGCAAGTACCAGGCCCTGCTGGACGTGCTGTGCAGTGATGGCAGCAGCGCCAAGTTCACGGCCGACGGTGTGCTGAGCCGCCAGCGCGGCGCAGCGCCTTTCGCCGGCGCGATCGCCCCGGCGGGCGTGGGCATCACCGACATCTGGTTCGACGCCGTGCACACCGACAACCAGGTGCACTTCGCCAGCGTGGCCATCAACAACCTGCTGTGGGAGCTCTGAGGTGCCCTGGCTGCGGCGCGCGCTCAACACCCTGGCCTGGCTGCTGCTGTGCAGCGGGCTGCCCATGGCGGCATGGGCAGGCGCGGCCGAGGTGCAGACCCTGGACCAGGGCGGCGTAACGGTGAGCCTGCGCTTTGACACGCTCAGCGACGGCGCAGCTCAAGCCCAGATCCAGCTGGCCGACAGCGCCAGCGGCCGCGCGCTCGGCGGTGCACGGCCGGCCGCCTGGTTGCTGCGGCGCCACTCCGAGCAAGTGGGCAGCGAGACCGCCTGCGATACCAAGGCGGCCGCGCTGATGTCGGGCTCGCTGAGTGCACGCGCCACGGTGGACCTCAACAGCTACCGCCTGGTCACGCTCAACCACGACCACACGCTGGCCTTCATCAACCCGCATGTGGGCCTGCAGAACAGCAAGCTCGAATCCATCGTTCAGTTGCCGGGCCAGGGGCACGACTGGGTCTACGCCCCGGCCACGCAGCGCCTGTTCGTCAGCCTGCGCGAGCTGCACGCCGTGGCGGTGGTGGACGTGGCCAGGCGCACGCTGCTGCACACCGAGGCCACCGGCGCGGGCAGCCTGCCCACGCGGCTGGTGCTGGACGAAGCCGGCCAGCGCGTGTGGGTGGGTCTGGACGGCGCTGCCGAGGTGCTGGCGCTGGACGCCAGCACGGGCCGCAGCATGGCCCGCGTGGCCGTGGGCCAGGGCTTGCACACGCTGGTGGCGGCGGAGGGCTCGCCCTGGCTGTTCGTGGGCAATGCCGGCAGCGACAGCGTGAGCCTGGTGGACCGCGCCACATTGCGGCGCGTGGCCGACGTGCCCGTAGGCCGCACGCCGGTGGACCTGGCCTGGAGCGCGGCTGCCCAGCGCCTGGCCGTGCTCTCGGCCAATGCCGGCGAGCTGCGGCTCATCGACCCGCAGGCAGCCGTGGCGGGCCAGGCGGCCACCGCAACCACAACCACAACCACACACCACAACCACGGCCCGCATCGCACTGGCCCACGGCGCGCTGGTGCTGGGCTTGTTCGACAACGGCCGCCGCGCCCTGGTGCTGAACGGCCGCACCGACACGGTGAGCCTGCTGGACCTGGCCACCGGCCGCGTGGTGGCCGAGCTGGCCTCGCCGGGCCAGCCCGACCAGCTGGCGTTCTCGCGCGAATTTGCCTACGTGCGCGGCCAGACCACGGCCAAGGTGCAGGTGATCAACCTGGCCCAGGCGCGCGAGGGGCGGCTGCAGGCGGTGGCCGTGCCCATGGGCCGCGCCAGCCCGGCCGAGGCGCCGCAGGCCATCAACGTGGCGGGCGTGTTTGCCCCCGCGCCTGAGGGCAACGGCATGCTGGTGGCCAACCCCGGCGATGCCAGCATCTACCGCTATGCCGAGGGCATGATGGTGCCGGTCGGCAGCTTCAGCAACTACCGCCGCCAGGCCCGCGCGCTGCGCGTGCTGGACACCAGCCTGGCCGAGCGCGCGCCGGGCCAGTTCGAGGCTGCGGTGCGGGTGGAGCAGGGCGGCCGCTACGACCTGGTGGTGCGCAACCTGCGTCCGGCCGTCACCGCCTGCTTTGTGGTGGAGGCCCAGGGCGTGGCTGCGCTGCCGGGAGTGGCCATGGCACCGGTGCCCCGCTTACTTTCCTTGCGCCAGGGTGAACCCGGCGAGGCGGTGCTGGCCTTCGAGTTGCGCGATGCCACCGGCCAGCCGGTGGACGCCCTGGAGGCGCAGGTGCTGGCGGTGCAGGTGCGCGGCACCCAGCAGCTGCGCGCGCCGGTGCAAAGCCTGGGCCAGGGCCGCCACATCGCGCGGCTCAAGGGCTTGCAGCCCGGACAGTTTGAATGGATGGTGCAGGACAGCGCGCTGAACATCCGCTACGAGCACGGTCGCCTGGGCCGCCTGGCCTGGCCGCCGGCTGAAGGGCCTGCACCTTCCGCCAACAGCGCCACCAGTAACGCCGCCAACAACGGCACCGTGAGCGCCACCCTGACCGCCGCCCAACCCGTGGCGGCCGCCGCCACGGAGCGCCAGCCATGACCAGCCGCCGCCACGCCCTGGCCCAACTGCTTTGCGGCAGCGCGCCGCTGGCCTGGCCTGCGGCGGCGCGGGCCCTGAGCTGGCTGGCCACGCCAGCCGTGGGCGAGGCCCGCCTGGTGGACCACGACGGCCGCACCCGCCATCTGGCCGATCTGCTGCAGGCACCACGCCCTGTGGCGGTGAGCTTTTTCTACACCGGCTGCGCCACCGTGTGCCCGCCGCAGACGGCCTTGCTGATGGCCTGCTGCCAGCAATGGAAGACGCGGCCCGCGCTGCGCGAGCTGCTGATGCTGAGCATCAGCGTGGACCCGCTCAACGACGGCCCCAGCCAGTTGCGCGCCTATGGCCAGCGCTTTGGCCTGCCGCTGGGCGAGGCGCAGGGCTGGCTGCTGCTGAGCGGTGCGCCGCGCGAGGTGCAGCGCGCGCTCACCGCCTTTGATGTGCCCACCCGCCCCGACGCCCACCCCGTGCTGCTGTGGCTGGGCGACCCGGTGCGCGGCCGCTGGACGCGCACCTCGGCGCTGAACCCGCCGCAGCTCAACGGCGATCTGTTCGAGGCGCTGCGGCAATGAACCGCAACCCATCATCCCTGTGGGCCGTCGCCGTGGCGCTGGCCTGTGCCCCGATGGCCGTGTTGTGCGCCAGCCCGGCCACCGCCTGGGGCACCGAGCCCGACGAGGCGCTTCTGCGCGAGGGCCGTCAGCTGTACCAGGGGTTGCGCCCCTTTGAGGCCGCACCTCAGCTGGCCGGCGTGGCCCTGCCGAATGGAACCGCAACAGGCACCACGGCAAGCACCGCCTGCCACCAATGCCACGGCCCGCGCGGCGAGGGGCAACGCGAGGGTGGCGTGGTGGCGCCCGCCATACATTGGCAGGCCCTGCGCCAAGCCAGCGCGCGCCAGGCCGGCTATGGCAGCGGCACTGAAGTGCTGCAAGCCATCACGGCCGGTATCGGCCGCAACGCCCAGCCCTTGCAGCCGCCGATGCCGCAGTTCGCGCTCGGCGCGCGCGAGCAGCAGGCACTGCTGGCCTACCTGCAGGTGCTGGGCACCGAGGCCGACCCCGTGCCCGGGGTGAGCCCCTCGCAGGTGCAGGTGGCCACGGTGCTGCCCCTCACCGGCCCGCAGGCTGCCGCAGGCCAGCGCGTGCGCGACACGCTGCAAGCCCACTTTGCCGCCACCAATGCGCGTGGCGGCATCTTCGGCCGGCGCATCGAACTGCAGGTGCTGGATGGCGGCCCCGACGCTGCCGGCGCCTCGCGCGCCACCCTGGCGCTGCTGGGCGAAGGGGCACAGCAACCCTTCGCCGTGGTGGGCAGCCTGCTGGCCGACCCCGACGAGCACTTGCGCAGCGCACTGGCGGCGCAAGACCTGGCCCTGGTGGCCACGCTGGGCATGCCCCTGGCCGATTCACCGCTGCCGCAACTGACCTATCTGCTGCCCAGCGTGTCGGGCCAGGTGCAACTGCTGGCGGCTGAGTTGGCACGCCAATGTGGCGCGGGCCGGCCGATGCTGGTGTTGCACCCACCTGGCGCGGCCTGGGCGCAGACCTTGGGCCACTTGCCGCAGGATGGCCGCACCGTGCACGCCCAGGCGGTGGCCAACGCCGACGAGATGGCTGCGGCCCTGCGCGCCTGGCCCGCACACGCCCTGGTGGCCACGCTGGGCGGGCCGCTGCTGGCCCAGCTGCGCGCGGCGGCCCGCCCGCAGTGCCTGGGCACGCTGGCGGCCGTGTCCGGCCCGGCACCTGCGACCCAGGCCGGTGCCGGCATTGAAGTGGTGGCCCTGCCCATGCCCGCCTGGGCTACGGGTGCGGCGGGCGCAGACAGCCTGTGGGCGGTGCTGGCCGATGCGGCGGCCAGCGTCTTTGAAGAAGCCCTGGCCCGCAGCGGCCGGCCGCTGGACCGCCGCCGCTTTCAGCAGGCCCTGCACAGCCTGCATCGTTTCGAGCCCGCGCCAGGCCTGGCGCTGACGTTCACGCCCAGCCGTCGCCACGGCTTCGACGTGACCTACCTTTGGACGGAGAACCACCATGCAGCGCATGCCCATTGACACTTCTTTGCGCAGCCACCTGGGCCGCCATGCCCGCCGGCTGGCTGGGCCGCTCCTCGGCTTGCTGGCCGTGCTGGGCGGCGGCCCGGCCGCTGCGCAAACGCCCACACCGTCGTTCTCGATGCTGGGCTACTTGCAGGAACTGGCGCTGGCCAACCCGGCCGACCCGCTGTCGGCCGGCAGCATGCGGGTGAACGGCATCAGCGTGGTGCTGCCCGCCAACCTGCTGATCAAGATGCCGGGCCAGTACCTCACGGTGAACGATCTGTTCCGCGGCCCGCACCCTGGCATCGCGCCGGCCCTGGCGGCACCGCAGCCCAGCAGCGGCCTGGCGCTGGCCGACCTGCCGCGCCCACCCATCGCCTTCGAAGCGCAGGTGATCGGCAACATCGTGGCAGGGCAGTATGTGGCCGGCTGGGTCAACATCACCCAGCAGGACCTGAACGAGGGGGCCGGTTTCATCCGCGCCATCGACCTGGCCAAGGGCGAGATGCTGGTGGGCGCCGACACCGGCCCCGTGCCCAGCGCCGCGATGACGCGGGTGCGCATCAACGACCCCGCCGGCCGCTACGGCAAGACCAACGCCAGCAAGACCGGCGGCGCGGCGATGGACGAACGCTTTGCCAGCGACCCCGGCAATGCGCCGGTGGCGGCCGACACCGGCTTTCCCATGTGCCTGCCGCGCTCAGCCGCCGACCCCGATTGCCCCGCCGGCAACCGCGCGCCTGCGCCCAACACCGGCCGCTACACCTGCGGCGCCATCTCGGCCGAGCCCACCGCGCCGGCCCTGCCCGGCTGCAACCCGGCCAAGCCCGCACCCTTGCAGGTGGGCGACTACATCAACTTCGCCGGCATGATGACCGAGGACTCGCCTGGCAGTGGCAGCTTCTTCATGGCCGCGCACGCGGTGCACGCCATGGCCGGCATCTACACCTCGCCCGGCGCCAACCCGGCCTATGTGTTCATCGAAGAAGCGCTGATGGGCGCATTGGGTGAGCCCTACCCCGGCATCGCCCAGGAGGAGACCTCGCGCTTTCGGATGGTGGGCTTCAGCACCGACCCCTCGCGGCGCGTGGACGTGTTTCTGGTGGACGTGGCCGGCAGCGCCGAGACCGAGCGCCGCCTGACCACGCTCACCCCCAGCCCGGTGGGGCAGATCGGCCGCATCCGCATCACGCTGCCGGCCAAGGCCAACTTTCTGCCCGTTACACGCGACGTGCGCATCCGCATCGAAGGCCACAACAGCACCAAGGTGGCCGGTGGGCTGGACTCGGGCCAGTACACGGCGCCGGTGTCCGAGTACATCTACCCCGAGAACACCCGCTTCGGCCGGCCGCGCTCGCCGGTGTCGGTGCCGTTCGAGAACTTCTGCTTCCTGAAAAACGGCGGCGGCCTGCTGGGCACGCTGGGCCGAGACGCGCTGCCCGATGCAAGCCGCCCGCTGATAGGCGCACTGCTGCCCTTCCCGGCCTCGGGCCACAGCACCTCGCAGCGCCGCGCCGACGGCACGCAAGCTTGCCCATGAGGCCGGCGCGCTGCGCTGGCCGACATACGCGCCGCCAGCCCCGGCGGCCAGGTGGAGTTGCTGCCACTGGACCTGGGCGGCCTGGCCTCGGTGCGGCAATGCGCCCAGGCTTTCCTGGCGTGCGGCTTGCCGCTGAATCTGCTGATCAACAAAGCTGGCCAAAGTGCTGTTCACGACCGAATTGGGCCACCGTCCGGCCGGCACCGGTGTCACCACCTACGCGTTGCACCCCGGCGTGGTGGTCACTGACCTGTGGCGCAGCGTGCCCTGGCCGCTGCAGGGCGTGATCAAGCTGTTCATGATCACGCCAGAAGAGGCGCCCGCACCACGCTGTACTGCGCGCCACGGCGCCCGAGCTGGCCAGCGAGGCCCGTGGCGGCCTGATGCCGCGGCGGTCAAATCACCCTCAGGTTGAAGGCAGGCTCCGCAGGAATGACGAGGCCGAGCTTCGGCTATGGCGGCAATGCGCCGGACCCCTCCGACGAGGAGGTGTAGCGATTGCTCAAGGCCCGGTTGGGGCTAACGGCTTGGCCTGGGCGATCGTCTCCATGCGCCGGTCTATCCAGCCCAGCAGATCGGCCCACATCGCGGCCACTTCGGTGGGCGCCACCTTGGCAGCGTTGCGCAGCTCCAGCGTCACTACCGGCACTCGGCGCACCACACCCCCGTAGTTGCCCAGTGAGCCCGGGTAAATACCGACCTGGTCCAGATGCAGACTGCCCACCTTGTTTGGCGGCGGCGGCGGGCCGTCAAAGTCCAGCACGCCATAGGGCGCGTGCACCGACACGATCAGGTGCGGCTTGAATTGGTCCACCTGCTTCTGCACCCACTGGGTTTCGGGCTCGGACATGGCGCGGTGGCCGGGAAAACGGCGCGGGTCTTTGCCGGTGCGGCTCACCCAGTAGCTGGTGGCCGCACGTGCCCAATCTGGCGTCGGGAAATTGCGGTTCAAGTCGACCCCGCGAGCATTGACACGCGTGGAGGGCTTGTTCATCAAGCCGTCGGGGTTCACCAGCGGCACCATGCGCCACTGGATCCGGTCTTGCGTGGTCTTGATCGAGCGCTCCATCCAGTCGAACACCACGTTCACCGAGGCCATCTCGTCGCCATGGATGCCGCCCAGCACCAGCACCCGCACACGCGGCTGGCCGTTGGGCGTCACATCGCGATGCCACAGCGGCACACCGCGCACCGACCGGCCATCACCCGCCTGCAGCCCGGCGGACTGGCAACGCTGCGCGCTCAAGCCACTGAGATGCTCGGTGATGCTGCGACACCAACTGGGCAGGTCGGACAGCGCGCCAGGCGGCAGCTTGGGCGGCACCGGCTTGGTGGCCACCCTGGGTGCCGTTTTGGCCGCCGCCTTCGGCATGGTTTTGGGCGCTGGCTTGGCCACCACGCGGGTGGCGGGGGCATGACCCTTGGCTTGGGTTTTCCCTGCGGGAGCCGACGCAGCTGTGTGACTGGCCACAGTCGCAACAGCAGGCAGCGCTCGGGCGGGGGATGACAGTGCGGCCACGGTCAGCGCCGGGGCCAAACAAAAAAGGAACCGAAGAAAAGTTGGCAGGGGCGTCATGGCAGGCGAAAGTGTAGGCGGGGCGCAGTCCAGCCCTTCGGCAAGACCGCGCGAAAACCCAGGCCATGGGTGTGCCGCAACGTGCCGCCACAATCGGCCCATGATCGAAGCCCCTTTTGTTCCGCGCCAGTCCTTCGACAACGCCGACGCCGCCTTGGCCCGGGTGTTGAATCTGTACCAATCCCAGGTCGCCCACCTGCGCCAGCATCTGCAAGCGTATGTGGCCGGCAACGTGCCCGAGCGACGTGTGCGCGGCTGGTACCCCAGCGTGCGCGTGCAGACCGACACCGTGGCCCGCGCCGACACGCGATTGAGCTTCGGCTTCGTGGCCGGTCCCGGCGTGTTCGAGACCACGCTCACCCGGCCCGATCTGTTCGCCGCCTACTACCGGGCCCAGTTCGAGCTGCTGCTGCGCAACCACGGTGTGTCGCTGGAGATCGGCCTGGGCCACCAGCCCATCCCCGTGCATTTCTGCCTGGCCGAGGCCGAGCACGTGGAAGGCACGCTGAACGCCGAGCAGCGCATGCGCTTGCGCGACCACTTCGACCTGCCAGACCTGGCGGCCATGGACGACGGTATCGCGAATGGCACGTTCGAGCCATCCCCGCGCGAGCCGGCCCCGCTGGCGCTGTTCACGGCCCCGCGCGTCGACTACTCGCTGCACCGCCTGCGCCACTACACCGGCACGGCGCCCGAGCACTTCCAGAACTTCGTACTGTTCACCAACTACCAGTTCTACATCGACGAGTTCATTGCCCTGGGCCACCAGCTGATGCAGCACGAGGGCAGCGACTACAGCGCCTTTGTCGAGCCCGGCAATGTCGTCACACCACGCGCCGGTTCGGCCGCCCAGGCCAGCGGAGTCGCACCGCCGCGCGTGCCGCAGATGCCGGCCTACCACCTGGTGCGGGAGGGCAGCGGCGGCATCACCATGGTGAACATTGGCGTGGGCCCCTCGAACGCCAAGAACATCACAGACCATATCGCCGTGCTGCGCCCGCATGCGTGGATCATGCTGGGCCACTGCGCCGGCCTGCGCAACTCACAGCAGCTGGGCGACTACGTGCTGGCCCACGGCTATGTGCGCGAAGACCATGTGCTCGACGAAGAGCTGCCACTGTGGGTGCCCATCCCGCCGCTGGCCGAGGTGCAGCAGGCGCTGGAGCGGGCCGTGGCCGAGGTCACCCAGCTCAGCGGCTACGAGCTGAAGAAGATCATGCGCACCGGCACCGTGGCCAGCACCGACAACCGCAACTGGGAGCTGCTGCCGCACCCGGGCCCCGAGCGCCGCTTCAGCCAGAGCCGCGCCATCGCGCTCGACATGGAAAGCGCCACCATCGCCGCCAACGGCTTTCGCTTCCGCGTGCCCTACGGCACCCTGCTGTGCGTGAGCGACAAGCCGCTGCACGGCGAGATCAAGCTGCCTGGCATGGCCAACCACTTCTACCGCGAGCGGGTGGACCAGCACTTGCGCATAGGCATACGGGCGCTGGAGCTGTTGCGAGAAGCCGGCGTGGGGCAACTCCACAGCCGCAAGCTGCGCGGCTTTGCCGAGGTGGCTTTCCAGTGACCTCATGAAATGACGGCCAGCAAGGCCGATGCCCGGGCGTTCGCCGACACTGGTGCCAAAGCCATCCAGGAATTGCAGTTTTGATTCAGTTGGACATCACCACCCTGCAGGTGGGCACCATGTGCATCCTGGTGGCCTCCAGCGTGGCGGCGCCGCTGATCATGGGCAGCCGTATCAGCACAGCGGCACGCTTTGGGCAGGGCACGGTGATTGCCCAGACCTTGGGCTGGGCCTCCATCCTGGTTTCAGGCCTGTTCATGCAACGCTGGTTTGCCACGCTGGGCATGGCCCTGGTGTCGGCCGGGCTGGTGTGCCAATGGCATGCCCTGCGCGGCTGGATGGGCGCCAGGCCCGGCCAAAGCCTGATGCACGCGCTGGCTGTGTTGACCCCGCTGGGCTATGCCATCGCCTTCCCCAGCTATGCGCTGCGTGTGGGCTGGGCCAATGTGCTGATCGGCTCGCAAATGCTGCTGCTGTGCCTGGCCCTGGCCTGGCCCTCGCCGCAGACCAGCCGGCGCTGGCGCACGCTGCTTGGCCTGTGCATGGCGGCCTTGGCGGTGGTCACGCTGTGGCGCGGCGTGCTGGGGGCCTTCTACACCGAGGCCTACCCTTACTTTGGGGCGCCGCACCCGGTGAATCTGGCCGGCGCGCTCATCCACAGCCTGGCCGTGCCGCTGGGCACACTGGCCCTGCTGGTGGCCTGGCGCGAAGAGGCCGAACGCGAGTTGAACCAACTGGCCAGCACCGACTCGCTCACGGGCCTGCTCAACCGTCGCGCGTTTGCCGAAGGCACCCGCGAGGCCATGGCCGCCACCGAGCGCCACCCGCAGGCCATGGCCTTGCTGCTGATCGACCTTGACAGCTTCAAGCGCATCAACGACGAACATGGCCATGTCCGCGGTGACCAGGCCCTGAAACTGGTGGCCGAGGTGTTGCAGGCCCAGCGTCGCGGTGGCGACCTGGTGGCCCGCCACGGCGGCGAGGAGTTCTGCGTACTGCTGCGCCACGCTGGCGCAGAGGAGGGCCGCGCCTTCGATGCCCGCTTGCGCACCGCCTTGCGGCAGGCCGCGCTGAACCAACTTGGCTTTGCACTGAATTCCAGCAGTGGCCTGGCCGTCTGGCGCGCTGTGCCAACCAACCTGGAAGACTGGCTGCAGCAGGCCGACCAGGCCATGTACCAGGCCAAGGCCGAAGGCCGGGGCCAAATCAGGGTGCTGTGACCTGCATCAAGCTTGGTGGCAACGCGCTTGCGCCACCCACAGCCCAGGCGTAGGCTGAACTTCATAGACGGCCCGCCCCACTGTGGCGCCTTCGCGCCACGACGGGCCGATGAGGAGAGCCACCATGTCAAGCCCATTCCCGGCTGCGGCCGCCCCTGCAGGCACGGCCGCAGCCGCCATCCACGCCATCCGCACGCTCGCCCTGGTAGGCCCGGCGGCGGCCGGCAAGACTTCTCTGGCCGAGGCCCTGCTGGTGAAGGCCGGCATCATCGGCGCCCCCGGCAGCCTGGAGCGAGGCAGCACGGTCAGCGATTTCGACTCGCTGGAGCGCAAGCTGCAACACTCGCTGAATTCGGCGGTGATGCACCTGATGCACACCGACACCCGCATCCACCTGATCGACACCCCCGGAGCGGCCGATTTCATCGGCCAGTCGCTGCCGGCGCTCGAAGCGGTGGAGACCGCAGCCATCGTCATCAACGCCGCCACCGGCATCGAGCCCATGGCGGTGCGCATGATGCAGCAGGCCGCCGCCCGGCACCTGGACCGCATCATCATCGTCAACAAGATCGACGCCCCGGGCATCGACCTGCCGGGCCTGCTGGCCCAGATCCAGGCCGCCTTTGGCAAGGAATGCCTGCCGCTGAACCTGCCCTCGGCCGGCGGCGCACGCGTGGTGGACTGCTTCTACAGCAAGGAGGGCTCAGCCGATTTCTCGTCGGTGGCCGACGCGCACCGCGCCCTGGTGGAGCAGGTGGTGGAGGTGGACGGCGACTTCGTCGAGCGCTATCTCAACGACGGCGACATCGACGCTTCTGAATTGCACGCGCCGCTGGAAGAAGCGCTGCGGCAAGGCCATCTGATCCCGGTCTGCTTCGTCTCGGCCCGCTCTGGCGCCGGCATCAAGGAGCTGCTGGACGTGATCGTGCGTCTGCTGCCCGACCCCACCGAAGGCAACCCGCCCGATTTTCTACGCGGCGAAGGCGTGGCCGCACAGCCCATGCACGCCACCCCCGACCCCGACCTGCATGTGCTGGCCCAGGTCTTCAAGGTCACGGTCGACCCCTACGTGGGCAAGATGGGCGTGATGCGCGTGCACCAGGGCACCGTCACCAAGGACAGCCTGCTCTACGTGGGCGATGGCCGCAAACCCTTCAAGGTGGGCCATCTTTTCATGCTGCAGGGCAAGGACCATGTCGAGATCGACCGCGCCGTGCCCGGCGACATCTGCGCCGTGGCCAAGGTGGACGCACTGCACTTCGACGCCGTGCTGCACGACGCCGCCGAGGACGACCACATCCACCTCGCCCCGCTCGACTTTCCGGTGCCTGTGCACGGCCTGGCCATCGAACCCAAGCGCCATGGCGACGAGCAGCGCATGTGGGAAATCCTGCAAAAGCTGGTGGACGAAGACCCCTGCCTGAAGGTGGAGCACGTGCCCAGCACCAACGAGACCATCATCAACGGGCTGGGCGATCTGCACCTGCGCATCCTGCTCGACCGCTTGCGCGAGGTGCACCGCTTCGAGGTCAACACGCGCCCGCCCAAGGTGGCCTACCGCGAAACCATCACCGCCAAGGCCGAGGGCCAGTACCGCCACAAGAAGCAGAGCGGCGGCGCCGGCCAGTTTGGCGAGGTGCATTTGCGCGTGGCGCCGCGCGAGCGGGGCGCGGGCTTCGAGTTCGTGGACGCCGTGAAGGGCGGCACCATCCCCGGCCAGTTCATGCCGGCGGTGGAAAAGGGTGTGCGCGAGGCGCTGACGGCCGGTGTGATTGCCGGCTACCCGGTGGTGGACGTGCAGGTGACCGTGCACGACGGCAAGTACCACACGGTGGATTCGAAGGAAATCGCCTTCGTCACCGCCGCTCGCAAGGCCGTGATCGCCGCCATCCTGGAGGCCAAGCCCATCGTGCTGGAGCCCATCGTGGATGTGGAGATCAGCGCCCCAGAAGCCGCCACCGGCGACATCACCGGTGATCTGGCCTCACGCCGCGCCCAGGTGGCCGGCACCGACGCGCAACTGGCCGGCCTGATGCTGGTGAAAGCCAAGGCCCCGCTGGCCGAACTGACGGGCTACCAGACGCGGCTCAACGCGCTCACCAGCGGCCAAGGCAGGTTCTCGCTGACCCTGTCGCACTACGAGCCGGTGCCGCCCAATGTGCAGAACCAGCTCACCAGCGGGCACCAGTTGAAGGACGATTGAAATCCGTCCTGCCCACCCAGGCCGCCGCGCTCATTGCCCGGTGGCCTTTTTCGTTTCGGCCTTCTTTTCCGCCTCGTGCCACTGGCGCAATTGGGCCAGCCAGTCGGTCCAGTCCTTGGGGCCCTTCTCGAAGCGGGTCTGCAGGTTGTTCAGCACCACGCCCCAGGCCTTGTCGAAATACTGAAAGGTCTTGTCCCACTCTCCGCCATCGCCCCAGCCGGTGTGGTGCAGGCTGACCCGCGTTTCAGTGGCCGAGACAGGCTCGAAGCGAAGCACAACGAAGGTGCGCTGCTGGCGCGCCTGGGGCAGGCTGGGTGGCGCGTTCCAGTCGAAGCTCAGCATGCGCGGCTCTTGCAAGGCCATGTAGCGCATGTCGTCGGCACCACGGCTGCCTGGTGCCGCCAGCGGGTCGATGTGGATGTGGAAGGCGCCACCCACGCGGGCGTCTATCTCTGCATCCGGCGCGAAGAAGCTGGTGATTCCTTCGTGCGTGGTCCAGGCGGCCCAGACCTGCTCGGGCGTGGCCGTGACCACCACCTGCTTGTCCAGGGCGCGCTCCGCAGCCATGGCACAGGGTGTGCCAGCCAGCCACAAGGCAGCCAGCCAGCCGAATGCGCCAAAGGTGGTCTTCATGGTGCGTGCTCCACAGTGAGATGCCTCGCAGCATAGCCCGCTGCGCCGGCTTGGAAAGGGCAATGCGGCTTTATCATTCGGGCATGCAGTTGCCCCGTGATTCAGCCTCCATTCGCCTCGACAACGCCCTGCTTTTGTTCGACGAATTCGTGCGCAGCACGGTCAAGCATGCCGATGCAGCCACCTTGCGTGGCTTGGAAAGGCGCTTTGCCGAAAGGCTACAGATCCAGCCCAGCTACTGGAGCCAGATCAAGGGCCGCTCGCGCCAGATTGGCGAACGGCTGGCCAGGCAGTTCGAGCAGTGCTGCAACAAGCCGCCACTGTGGATGGACCAGCAGCATGGCACACCCGTGCCAAGCGCCTCCGCCAGCACGGAGCCCAGCAATGAGCCCATGCCGCGCGACGAAGACGAGCGTTTCATCGTGGGCCTGGTGCTCACCTATTATCGCCGCCACCCGCAACGCGCCCGCACACGGCTGCTGGATCTGCTGGGCGAGGTGCTGGTGCCGCCGCCCAACGCAACGCCTACGGCCGCGCCAGCCCCTGGCCGCACCACCACACCCGTGGCCAGCCCCAAGCCCGTTGCCGCGCCCACGCCCGACGAGGCCCACGCCCTGTGGCTGGCCACGCAAGCCGGCATTGCACCGCTGAAGAAGAAGCGCTGAGAATGCGGGTGCGCTGCGCAAGCGCCGCATCAGGGTTCAACCTGATAAAAAAGACTTGCGCAAGATAATCATTTGTTTATCATTGCGCCTCAATGATGACCCAGCAGGCTCAGGCCTGTACCCCACCCCGGCGCCACCCGGCCCCGGCCGATCCACCCCACCAGGACTGTTGATGAATCTGAATCTGCACACCCCTGCTCGCGCCGCACTGGCATGTGGGGTGATTGAGCTACTGTCCTCCGTGACCCTGAAGGCCGCGCGCCGAACCGACTGAGCATCACCTGCGTCAGTTGCGTTTCGCAACCCACGGCCCGGCAGGTTCACCCCTCCGGGCCGTTTGCTTTTCCGGCCTGCCTTTTTCTGAAGTGCGTGGTGCCATGCGCCGCGCTTTGTCTGCCCCACCAGGAGTCTTGCCATGAAGTTCACCATCCGCCCCCTTCGCCCCCGCAACCCGCTGGTGGCCGCCGCCCGTGCCCGCAAGGCAGGCAGCCACGCCGCCACCACCAAGTCGCAGCGCCAGGCTTCCCGCCGGGCGCTGCGGCGCGAGCTGGCCACCGCCGCCTTGCACAGCCCTCCCTGAACAGCCTGCGGGCACCACACCGCCGACAAGCGTGGGCTGGTGCCTGAACTGGAGATGATTCCCATGCACCGCCCTGCTTTCATGACCCCTGAGACCGGCGCCTGGCAAGCCGCACCGCCCCCGGTCACCCCCTTGCGGCGCTGGTTGGCGCGTTGGCTGCGCCGCAGCGGCGCGGCCTTGCGCCTCACCGCCCACCGCCTGGCCCATCCTGCCCATGCGTCTCGGCCCGCCTACGTGCCCATGACCTTGCCTCAGTTGGAGTTTCACGCCGAGGCCGGCGCCCCCGAAGGCGCCTTGTACGTGGACGGCGAGTACGTCGGCCAGATCGACGTGCGACGCTTGTGATCGCACGTGGCGCCGGCCTGCACACCTCAAGTACTGCAGGCTGGCGCCGATATCACGAACAAGCCTTTGCGCCTTTTGGCGCCGCGCAGCAGCCGATGAACGAGTACTTTTCCAACAGCACCAACCGCCGGTATCCCTCCAATCTGGCGGGCTGGGTGCGCTACTTCCAACTGGCCGAGATTCCCGTGCTGGCCGTGACGGCCAATGCGCTGGAGGAACTGCGCAGCATCGAGAACGAGGTTGACGCACGCATGCTCAACGAGGTGATCGCTGCCGATCCGCTGGCCACGCTCAAACTGATGGCCTACATCGCGCGCGACTATCGCGGCCACCACACCACCGACGTGGAGACCGTGAACCAGGCCTTGGTGCTGATGGGCATCACCCCGTTTTTCAAGGCGTTCGGCGAGCAACCCACCATCGAGCAGCATCTGGACGGCCAGCCCGAGGCGCTGGAAGGTTTGCAGGCGGTGATACACCGGGCCCACCGTGCTGCCAGATTTGCTCTGAGCTTTGCGGTTCACCGTTCCGACCACGACGCACCGGTGATCCACGAGGCGGCGCTGCTGCACGACTTCGCCGAGATGCTGTTGTGGCTGTACGCCCCGCCATTGGCTTTGGAGATACAGCGCTACCAGAGCGAGAACCCAACCTTGCGCAGCGTCTCGCTGCAAAAGGTGCTGTTGGGCACGCCCTTGTCCGACATCCAGCACGCGCTGATGCAACTCTGGCGCCTGCCCGAACTGCTGGTGAACATCACCGACGACCGGCACGAGGAAGCCTCGCAAGTGCGCAACGTTCTGCTGGCCATACGCCTGGCTCGCCACACCGCCAAGGGTTGGGACAACCCAGCCGTGCCCGACGATGTGCGCGACATTGCGCAATTGCTCACCATGGGCGTGGGCCCTACCGAGTCCCTGCTCTTGGACCTGGATCAATGAATGTGCAGGCGGCATGGGGCCATCGCGTTGGCCTCCCTCTTCTCGGGGATGGTGTCTGCAATCGTCTGTGCTGACACTGGTGGGCATCACCACGCCACTGCGCGGTATCCACCCGTCCTCTGATGCTCACCCGCCTGCGCTACCACACCGCAACACTGTTTTCCACCGCACTGGCAGCCATCTCGGCACTGCCCCTGCGGGTCGGCGGCAGGCGCTCCTGCCCGCGCTCAGGCCGGCACGGGCGCACAAGCATTAAGACCGGCTTGACGCCGGTCGAGGCAGGCCAGCACTTCCGCCATGACACGGGGATGATGAATCAGGTCGATGTGCGCCGTGGCGGGCACATGGCAGACCTGGGCCCCGGTCAGGCAGGCGCTGGACGCGGGAAAGACGATGTTGTCGCAGTGGCTGTAGCAGCAAAGGAAAAGGCGGCGACTTGAGGCCGTTTCGCTGGCCGCCAGTTGCGCCAGCCAATCGCTGCCCAGGCGCATCTGCTGCCCGTTGGCGCTGAACGACCATTGCCCCAGCCAGGTGCCGTGGTGCGGCGTGCCCACCGTCACCACGCCGCGCACCCGTGCGACACCGTTGTGTGCTCGCATCCAGGCCCGGATCGCCAGGCCACCCATGCTGTGGCCTACCAGCAGTGGCTTTTCACCGGTGGCAAGTTCCAGCCGCAGTACCGCCGCTTCCACCTGTGCGACATAGTCTTCTATCGAGCCGAACACCGGTTCCAGGCTCACGGCTGACACGGGCACGCCTTGCATGGTGAACCGGCGCAGCCAGGGGTTCCACAGCCCGCGGTTGCACACAAAGCCGTGCACCAGCAGCAGGCCAATGCGGCCCTGGGCCTCGGCCGGCAAGGCGTCTGGGAACGCGTTTGCGCGAAAGGGTTGGCGCCAAAAGAACACGCGCGGAGCGCAACGAACCTCGCTCCACCACGCTGCCAGCCGCTGGCCGGCGGTGGCCTTGGGTGCGGGATCGTGGCGCCCCACCGCCCAGGCCATCAGGAAAGTGATGCCCAGCCACAAGGCGTGACCGGTGATCCATGCCAGCGCGCCCACGCTGGCCACGGCCATCTGCCCGTGCGCCGTCCACCAACCCACCCAGCTCAGCAGGCCCAGCAACCAGATGCCCGTGGTCAGTTGCTGCATGCGGGCCAGGCTCACGGGTGCACTCATGCCACCTCCAGGCGCACGGTCTTGCCTGTCAGGCGCTGGGCCAGGCCGGTGGCAAGGCGGTTCACCAGGCCGTAGACCGAGAGCTGCGGGTTGGCGCCGATGCTGGTGGGAAAGAGCGAGCCGTCGTGCACCGAGAGGTTGTCGATCTGCCAGTGCACGCCGTCGGGCCGCACAACGCCCAGTGGCTCCTGGCCGGCCATGCCGCAGCCGCCCATCACATGGGCGGACACCACCCGGGTCAGCAGTGGCTGCATGGGCAGGGCCTCGATCATGACTTTGGCCTCGGCCCAACTGGCGGCCTTGCGGGCAGACTCGTGCACCGGCACCACGTACTGCGCGCCAGCCGCAAACTGCATCTCGGCCATGCTCAGCAAGGCACGCCGCGCACCGTCCATCACGAAGGGCGTGAGCGGGTAATCGAGCTCGGGCGTGCCGTCGCTGCGCAGGTGCACGCGGCCACCGGCCGACTCGGCATGGAAGCCATCGCGCAGCAAGGCCAGGATGGTGTGGCTGTTGGGCATCTGCCTGAGCAACTCGGTCTGCTCCAGGCCGTGGCCGGGCACGGTGGTGGAGTAGATCAGCGGGTGGATGGGCGGCACCTCCAGCTTGTAGCCCATGGGGCCGTCCAGCGGCAGGGTGTGCAGGAAGTGATCGGAGTAGAGCGACTGTGGCGCGCCTTGCCATCCGTTCACTGCTTGTGGCATCACGGCGGCCGACAGCACCGTGGGGTGCAGGAAGGTGCGCCGCCCCAGGCGCTCGTGCGGATCGATGACGTTGGATCGCATCAGCACAGCCGGTGAGTTGATGGCGCCTCCGGCCACCACCACATGCTTGGCGGTGATGCGGGTGACAATTCTGGCGGGCTGGCCATCGGCCCCCATGGCCGCGCATTCCAGCGCTTGCACGCGACCGCCTTGCACATCCAGGCTCAGCACCCGGGTCTGTACCAGCAGGCGCGCGCCCGCATCCAGGGCCACAGGCAAGGTGGTGACCAGCATCGACTGCTTGGCGTTGGTGGGGCACCCCATGCCGCAGGAGCCTAGGTTCCAGCAACCCTTGACGTTGCGGCGGATGCCGGACGCAGAGATGCCCAGGCGCTGCGCCCCCAGACGCAGCAACTCGTTGTTCTGGTTCGGCGATGTGAGCCACTCGCCGATGTTGAGGCGCTGCTCGGCCTGCTCGAACCACGGCGCCATCTCGGCCACCGACATGTCGGCCAGGGCGAAGTGGTCACGCCACCAAGCCAGGGTGTCACCGGGCGTGCGGAAGGAACTGGTCCAGTTGATGGTGGTGGAGCCGCCCACGCAGCGGCCTTGCAGGATGGTGATGGCCTTGTCGGCCGTCTTGCGACCGGCACTCTCCTGGTACAGCGATGGGTACGCCTCGGCCTCCATCTGGCGGAAGTCGGCGCTGCTCTTGAGCGGGCCTTCTTCCACGATCACCACGTCCAGGCCGGCGCGGGTCAGCAACTCCGCCGTCACGCCAGCACCAGCGCCGCTGCCGACGATGGCCACGTCACAGCTCAGCGCCGCCGGCAGTGCGGCATGCGGCCCGCCCATCACCTTCCAGCCACGCGCCAAGCCAGCGCGGATAGGGTCGGGCAGCGACTGACGGTCTGCAGCCGTCGCGGCCAAGTTGTTCGCGGTCATGGTGTGGCCTTGGTGTTCAGACGGTTTGCGGGCCGGGGTAGCCCAGCAGGTCCCAACTGCCAGCGTCGGCAAACCAGGCTGCGTTGGTCAGGTCGCGCAAGGCGTGGTAGACCTGCTGCCGCGTGACGCTACTGGACGTGCGCATGCTGCTCAGCGCCTGCTGCACCTCGGCCGCGCTGGCTTCGGCCCAGGCGGTACCCAGGCCCGTCATGGCGCGACGCCCCGCAGCGGTGCCCAGCACCGCCAACAGATCCGACAGTTCCCCACGCGTGGCGGGCGCCAGGCCAGCGATCGAGGTGTCCAGCCTTTGCAGGTGCGCTAGCAAGGCCACACGCTGCACAGCCGCGTCGGCGGGCAAGCAGCCTTCCAGCACTGCCCGCGCCACGGCGACAAAAATCTCGCGCGCGGGCGCGCTCAGCGCACCGTCGCGCCAGCCAGGCCGCCAAGCAGAGACGCCGACACCGGCCAGTGCCAGCAATGCAGTGGCGCCCAGCCCAAGTTGTAGAAGCCTGCGTCGTTTCATGGTGGCACAGTGTTGCACCGAAGCGGTTCGCGCTCCTAGAGCGTTGCCACTAGCGCTGGCTGTACACAGCACGGACCGCAGCGGTACCCTCAAGCCATGACTGCCAGCGCCACCACCATCCTTGCTCACCTCGGTGCAGTGGCCGCAGAGCGCAATGCCCGGCGCAGTGATGCCGCTCTGGGTCGCCGGGTGCAGCAGCTCAAGGCCTACCAGCAGGCCCGCTTTGCGCGTACCCATGGCGACATGCTGGCCCACACGCGGTATGGCGCTGCCGCGCAGTTTTTCCTCGACGACTTGTACGGCCCCAGCGACTTTGCCGACCGTGACGCGCAGTTCGCGCGCATCGTGCCCGCCATCACCCGCATGTTTCCACAGGAGATCGTGCAGACCGTTGATGCGCTGGGGGAGTTGCACGCACTGTCTGAACAACTCGATAGCCGCATGGCCAGCCTCCTGCCGGACGCAGCCTGGGGCCGGGTCGAATACCTGCGCGCATGGCAAGCCACGGCGAACCCCGAGGAGCGCCAGCACCAACTGGAACTGGTGCTGACACTGGGGCGCCGCCTCGATCATTTCACACGCAACCGCCTGCTGCGCCAGAGCTTGCGCATGATGCGCGGCCCCGCGCGCGCAGCTGGTTTGGCCGCCTTGCAAGCATTTCTGGAGCGTGGCTTTGACACCTTTGCTGCAATGAAGGGGGCAGGGCCTTTCCTCGATGAGGTGCGGAGCCGCGAGCAGGCAGCAATCCGACGGTTCTTTGCTCCAGACGCTGTCGCAGCGGCGACAGCCAGTGTGCTCAATGTCGGTGATCCGATAGGACAATTACCGTAGCGCGCGACACCACGCCGCACGCAGGATGTGGGCTTGTACTGAACGATGGTCATCACCGTGAACGCTGCCTTGCCATTGACTGCCCCCGCCGTGCTCAAGCCTTGGATCAACCATTACCCACCCGGCGTTCCCTCCGAGGTGGATGTGTCGAGCTATTCCTCCTTGGTCGAGTTGCTTGAGGTGGCTTGGCGCATGCACGCCAGCCGCGGCGCTGCCGAGTGCATGGGCGCCAGCATCAGCTTTGGCGCCGTTGACGAGTTGTCGTCGGCCTTGGGCGCCTGGTTGCAGGCCAAGGGCTTGGTCAAGGGCGAGCGGGTTGCCGTGATGATGCCCAACTTGCCTCAATACATGGTAGCCATCGCAGCCATCCTGCGCGCTGGTTGTGTGGTGGTGAATGTGAACCCTCTGTACACCGCACGCGAGCTTGAGCATCAACTCAAGGACTCTGGTGCCAAAGCCATCATCGTCCTCGAGAATTTCGCGCACACGCTTGAAGTGGTTATCGACAGCACCGATGTTCAGCACGTGGTGCTTTGCGCCATGGGTGATCGGCTGGGCTTCTGGAAGGGCCAGTTCATCAACTTTGCCGTCCGCCACCTCAAGAAGATGGTGCCCGAGTTCAGGCTTCCCCTTGATCGTGGCCGCACCGTCACCCGCTTCAACATGGCGCTGGCTGAAGGCACCCGGCTCTCGCTCAAACCGGTGAAGCTGACGCCTGTCGATGTGGCCTTTCTGCAGTACACAGGGGGCACCACCGGTGTCTCGAAGGGTGCCACGCTCAGCCACCGCAACGTGGTGGCCAACATCCTGCAAACCGAGGCCTGGTTCAAGCCCATGCTCGACAAAGTGGGCAACAAGCAACTAACCGTGGTTTGCGCGCTGCCGCTGTATCACATCTTCGCGCTGACCATCTGCTACATGATGGGCGCCCGCCTGGGCATGCTGAACCTGCTCATTCCCAATCCCCGCGACATTCCCGGGCTGATCCGCACGCTAGGGGAGCACAAGATCAACATGTTCCCGGCAGTGAACACACTGTTCAACGCCTTGGCCAACGAGCCTGAGTTCGCGCGCCTGGATTTCTCTGAGTTGGTCGTCTCGAATGGCGGCGGCATGGCGGTGCAACAGGCAACCGCCGAGAAGTGGTTGAAGATCACGGGCTGCCCCGTGGTGGAAGGCTACGGGCTTTCGGAGACTTCGCCCGTGGCCACCAGCAACCGGCTGGACCTTCAGGAGTTCACCGCCACCATAGGCTTGCCCATACCGTCCACCGAGATTGTGATCCGCGACGATGAGGGGCGCGATCTGCCGTCCGGCCAAGCCGGCGAGATCTGCATACGGGGCCCCCAGGTGATGGTGGGCTATTGGCAACGCGACGACGAGACGGCCAAAGTCATGAGCCCGGACGGCTTCTTCAAGAGTGGTGACGTGGGCATCATGGATGAGCGCGGCTACGTGCGCATCGTTGACCGCAAGAAGGACATGATTCTGGTGTCCGGCTTCAACGTCTACCCCACCGAGATCGAGCAGGTCATCAATCTGCTACCTGGCGTACTGGAATCAGCCGCCGTTGGTGTGCCCGATGCCCGCTCCGGGGAGGCCGTAAAGCTCTACATTGTGAAGAAGGACGTCACCCTTGACGAGGACGACGTCACGCGCTACTGCAATGAAAACTTCACGGCTTACAAACGGCCCAAGTACATTGAGTTCAGAGACGAATTGCCCAAATCGAACGTCGGCAAGATCCTGCGCCGCGAACTGCGATCAGGCTCGCCCGCATGACGGTTGAACACCCACGGATTCGCCACATCGAGTTGGCCGAACTGGGCCTCACGGTGCTGCAGCGCGATTGGCTGTCGGCCAACCACGTGATTTTCCCCGCGACGGATCAAGCCCCATCAACTGTGGTGGACACGGGCTACTCTCGCCATTCGGCCATATCCCTGGCGTTGATAGACCACGCACTTTCGGGCGAACCCGTACGGCGTATCGTCAACACCCACCTGCACTCTGACCACTGCGGCGGTAACCGAGCCCTGCAGAACCGAGACCCCACGGTGCAAGTCTGGGTACCAGCCATGTCTGCAGATGCGGCCAAAGAGTGGGATCAGGCTAAGCTGAGCTACCGGCGCACGGGACAGCTATGCGAGCGATTTCGAGTGGACGGAGCCCTGAACGCAGGTGATGAGCTCGCGCTCGGCCCAGCCACTTGGCAGGTCCATGCTGCTCCCGGCCACGATCCGGACGCGATTCTGTTGTTCGAACCTCAAACCCGCGTTCTGATCGCTGGCGATGCATTGTGGGAGGATCGGCTTGCCATCATCTTCCCCGAGCTTGGCGGCGAGGACGGGTTCAAACCCACCTCGGCGACGCTGGATCTCATAGAACAGCTGGCGCCAAGTCTGGTCATTCCGGGACATGGCGGTGTTTTTAAGGATGTGCAGGCGGCTGTTGAGTCGAGTCGCAAGCGGCTGCATGTCTTTCAGCAAGACCCACAACGTCATGTTCGCCATGCCGCTCGGGCCTTGCTGATGTTCCACATGATGGAGCACCAAGTCGGAAATCGCCTTGAACTTGAATCTTGGCTGGCGAGAACCCCCATCTTTCTCGCCATGGCCAAACTTTCAGACAAGGCAGATCTGGCTGGGGCCTGGGCCGCCGAACTGATCGACAGTCTGATTGACGATGGCCTCATTTCTTCCCACCAAGGGAAATTAGGCCTTGCGGCCGATCTTGGTCGCTGAGAAGAACGTTTGGGCAAAATAGGAAAGGCCCGACTGCGTTAACAATCGGGCCTTCGGATATTAGCCTGACGATGTCCTACTTTCACACGGGAATCCGCACTATCATCGGCGCTGAGTCGTTTCACTGTCCTGTTCGGGATGGGAAGGAGTGGGACCAACTCGCTATGGTCATCAGGCTTAACTTGTTGCCTGGTAGATTTTGAGGCTACCAAGCCAATTCCAGAGTCGAATCTAAATGATTGCGTTAACCGAACTTTGAATACGGTATAACTTAAATACTCAACCAGTTTACTTTGACGTGTGACGTCAAAGTTATAGGGTCAAGCCTCACGGGCAATTAGTACTGGTTAGCTTAACGCATTACTGCGCTTCCACACCCAGCCTATCAACGTCCTGGTCTCGAACGACCCTTCAGGGGGGCTCAAGGCCCCGGCAAGACTCATCTTGAGACGAGTTTCCCGCTTAGATGCTTTCAGCGGTTATCTCTTCCGCACTTAGCTACTCGGCAATGCCATTGGCATGACAACCGATACACCAGCGGTGCGTCCACTCCGGTCCTCTCGTACTAGGAGCAGGCTCTCTCAATCTTGCAGCGCCCACGGAAGATAGGGACCAAACTGTCTCACGACGTTTTAAACCCAGCTCACGTACCTCTTTAAATGGCGAACAGCCATACCCTTGGGACCGGCTACAGCCCCAGGATGAGATGAGCCGACATCGAGGTGCCAAACACCGCCGTCGATATGAACTCTTGGGCGGTATCAGCCTGTTATCCCCAGAGTACCTTTTATCCGTTGAGCGATGGCCCTTCCATACAGAACCACCGGATCACTTTGTCCTACTTTCGTACCTGCTCGACTTGTCAGTCTCGCAGTCAAGCACGCTTATGCCAATGCACTATCACCACGATTTCCGACCGTGGCTAGCGTACCTTCGAACTCCTCCGTTACACTTTGGGAGGAGACCGCCCCAGTCAAACTGCCCACCATACACTGTCCCCATCCCGGATAACGGGACAAGGTTAGAACCTCAAACACACCAGGGTGGTATTTCAACGTTGGCTCCACGACACCTAGCGGCACCGCTTCAAAGCCTCCCACCTATCCTACACAGATCTGTTCAAAGTCCAATGTAAAGCTACAGTAAAGGTTCATGGGGTCTTTCCGTCTTTCCGCGGGGAGATTGCATCATCACAAACATTTCAACTTCGCTGAGTCTCTGGAGGAGACAGTGTGGCCATCGTTACGCCATTCGTGCAGGTCGGAACTTACCCGACAAGGAATTTCGCTACCTTAGGACCGTTATAGTTACGGCCGCCGTTTACTGGGACTTCAATCAAGAGCTTGCACCCCATCATTTAATCTTCCAGCACCGGGCAGGCGTCACACCCTATACGTCGACTTTCGTCTTTGCAGAGTGCTGTGTTTTTAATAAACAGTCGCAGCCACCGATTCTCTGCGGCCTCATTGGGCTCACCAAGTAAATGGATCACCTACTAAAGGCACACCTTCTTCCGAAGTTACGGTGTCAATTTGCCGAGTTCCTTCTCCAGAGTTCTCTCAAGCGCCTTAGAATACTCATCTCGCGCACCAGTGTCGGTTTGCGGTACGGTCGTCTATAGCTGAAGCTTAGTGGCTTTTCCTGGAAGCAGGGTATCACTCACTTCGTCTGCAAGCAGACTCGTTATCACACCTCAGCTAAGCCCTCCGGATTTGCCTAGAGGGCACGCCTACATGCTTGAACCGGGACATCCAACACCCGGCTGAGCTAACCTTCTCCGTCCCCACATCGCACTATAGATCGGTACAGGAATATTGACCTGTTTCCCATCAGCTACGCATCTCTGCCTCGCCTTAGGGGCCGACTCACCCTACGCCGATGAACGTTGCGTAGGAAACCTTGCGCTTACGGCGAGGGGGCTTTTCACCCCCTTTAACGCTACTCATGTCAGCATTCGCACTTCTGATACCTCCAGCAGACCTCACGATCCACCTTCACAGGCGTACAGAACGCTCTCCTACCACTCACAGTAAACTGTGAATCCGCAGCTTCGGTAACTGGCTTAGCCCCGTTACATCTTCCGCGCAGGACGACTCGATCAGTGAGCTATTACGCTTTCTTTAAATGGTGGCTGCTTCTAAGCCAACATCCTGACTGTTTTAGCCTTCCCACTTCGTTTCCCACTTAGCCAATTTTGGGGACCTTAGCTGGCGGTCTGGGTTGTTTCCCTCTTGAGTCCGGACGTTAGCACCCGGTGCTCTGTCTCCCAAGCTGTACTCATCGGTATTCGGAGTTTGCAATGGTTTGGTAAGTCGCCATGACCCCCTAGCCATAACAGTGCTCTACCCCCGATGGTAATACTTGAGGCACTACCTAAATAGTTTTCGGAGAGAACCAGCTATCTCCAGGTTTGTTTAGCCTTTCACCCCTATCCACAGCTCATCCGCTAGTTTTGCAACACTAGTCGGTTCGGACCTCCAGTGCGTGTTACCGCACCTTCATCCTGGCCATGGATAGATCACCTGGTTTCGGGTCTACACCCAGCGACTAGACGCCCTATTCGGACTCGGTTTCCCTTCGCCTTCCCTATTCGGTTAAGCTTGCCACTGAATGTAAGTCGCTGACCCATTATACAAAAGGTACGCAGTCACCCCGAAGGGCTCCTACTTTTTGTATGCATGCGGTTTCAGGATCTATTTCACTCCCCTCCCGGGGTTCTTTTCGCCTTTCCCTCACGGTACTTGTTCACTATCGGTCGATTACGAGTATTTAGCCTTGGAGGATGGTCCCCCCATATTCAGACAGGATTTCACGTGTCCCGCCCTACTTGTCGTACACCTAGTTCCACACTCGACTTTTCTCATACGGGGCTATCACCCGCTATGGCCGGACTTTCCATTCCGTTCTGATAAGAAGAATGCTAAAGAGTACAAGGCTGTTCCGATTTCGCTCGCCACTACTTTCGGAATCTCGGTTGATGTCTTTTCCTCGAGCTACTGAGATGTTTCAGTTCACCCGGTTCGCCTCGCATGACTATGTATTCATCATGCGATACCCCTAAGGGTGGGTTTCCCCATTCGGAAATCTCCGGATCAAAGCTTATTTGCCAGCTCCCCGAAGCTTATCGCAGGCTATCACGTCCTTCGTCGCCTGTAATCGCCAAGGCATCCACCACATGCACTTAGTCACTTGACCCTATAACTTTGACGTCCAATGCTTTAAGACGTCGATCAAGGACTGGTATCCATCATCAACGCTGAGATGATGGACTTTTGAGTATTCACGTTATGCCGTATTCTTCAAACTCGTTATTCACAAGTTGAAGTTCGTTGACGCAATCATTGAGTTGCCGACGGCACGTTGTACTTCGGGCCTTTACCCCCTCGGCACTTTCCGTCGACAACATAGATTCGACTCTTGAATTGTTAAAGAACACAGCCTTCTTCCGAAGACAAACCAAAAGCTCCTGGCACTTCTCGTCGCCGGAGCCTTTCGTTTGCATCGATCAGCGCATTAACTGGAATTGGTGGAGGATGACGGGATCGAACCGACGACCCCCTGCTTGCAAAGCAGGTGCTCTCCCAGCTGAGCTAATCCCCCATTCGGATTCGAATGAGTTGGTGGGTCTGGTTGGATTCGAACCAACGACCCCCGCCTTATCAAGACGGTGCTCTAACCGACTGAGCTACAGACCCACGCATTCTTCATGCGGAGCCTGGCGTCTTTCGCGTCAGCTAGGCTGCTCTTGATGTACTCATGAGGCCATCTCGACGCTATTCCAAGCTCACACATTCACCAGTTAATACTGTTGTGTTTCACAGCCGATAAGTGTGGGTGCAAGAATTTGAGTGAATTTTCCAGAAAGGAGGTGATCCAGCCGCACCTTCCGATACGGCTACCTTGTTACGACTTCACCCCAGTCACGAACCCTGCCGTGGTAATCGCCCCCCCTTGCGGTTAGGCTAACTACTTCTGGCAGAACCCGCTCCCATGGTGTGACGGGCGGTGTGTACAAGACCCGGGAACGTATTCACCGCGGCAAGCTGATCCGCGATTACTAGCGATTCCGACTTCACGCAGTCGAGTTGCAGACTGCGATCCGGACTACGACCGGTTTTCTGGGATTGGCTCCCCCTCGCGGGTTGGCAGCCCTCTGTACCGGCCATTGTATGACGTGTGTAGCCCTACCCATAAGGGCCATGAGGACCTGACGTCATCCCCACCTTCCTCCGGTTTGTCACCGGCAGTCTCATTAGAGTGCCCTTTCGTAGCAACTAATGACAAGGGTTGCGCTCGTTGCGGGACTTAACCCAACATCTCACGACACGAGCTGACGACGGCCATGCAGCACCTGTGTTCTGATTCTCTTTCGAGCACTCCCATATCTCTACAGGATTTCAGACATGTCAAGGGTAGGTAAGGTTTTTCGCGTTGCATCGAATTAAACCACATCATCCACCGCTTGTGCGGGTCCCCGTCAATTCCTTTGAGTTTCAACCTTGCGGCCGTACTCCCCAGGCGGTCAACTTCACGCGTTAGCTTCGTTACTGAGAAGGAACCTTCCCAACAACCAGTTGACATCGTTTAGGGCGTGGACTACCAGGGTATCTAATCCTGTTTGCTCCCCACGCTTTCGTGCATGAGCGTCAGTGCAGGCCCAGGGGATTGCCTTCGCCATCGGTGTTCCTCCGCATATCTACGCATTTCACTGCTACACGCGGAATTCCATCCCCCTCTGCCGCACTCAAGCTATGCAGTCACAAATGCAGTTCCCAGGTTGAGCCCGGGGATTTCACATCTGTCTTGCATAACCGCCTGCGCACGCTTTACGCCCAGTAATTCCGATTAACGCTCGCACCCTACGTATTACCGCGGCTGCTGGCACGTAGTTAGCCGGTGCTTATTCTTCAGGTACCGTCATCCTCCCGAGGTATTAACCCAGAAGATTTCTTCCCTGACAAAAGCGGTTTACAACCCGAAGGCCTTCTTCCCGCACGCGGCATTGCTGGATCAGACTTGCGTCCATTGTCCAAAATTCCCCACTGCTGCCTCCCGTAGGAGTCTGGGCCGTGTCTCAGTCCCAGTGTGGCTGGTCGTCCTCTCAGACCAGCTACAGATCGTCGCCTTGGTAGGCTTTTACCCCACCAACTAGCTAATCTGCCATCGGCCGCTCCAATAACGAGAGGTCTTGCGATCCCCCTCTTTCACCCTTAGGTCGTATGCGGTATTAATCCGGCTTTCGCCGGGCTATCCCCCATTACTGGGCACGTTCCGATGTATTACTCACCCGTTCGCCACTCGTCGCCAGGTTGCCCCGCGTTACCGTTCGACTTGCATGTGTAAGGCATGCCGCCAGCGTTCAATCTGAGCCAGGATCAAACTCTTCAGTTCGATCTTGAATTTCGCTCAAAGAATTGAAGTGAACTTCACTTCCATGAGCATTTAAAGTCTTGCGACCCTGTGTCTTGCGACACTGTCACTCGCCTTCAAACACCCACGCTTATCGGCTGTTACTTGTTAAAGAGCTGATCTCTCGATCTATCCAGCTTAACGCTGAAGGATGGAATCATAGCACGAACCCATCGTTCAGAGATAAAAACGCCCGACAAAGCCGGGCGTTTTACTCGGATATTAGCCTGACGATGTCCTACTTTCACACGGGAATCCGCACTATCATCGGCGCTGAGTCGTTTCACTGTCCTGTTCGGGATGGGAAGGAGTGGGACCAACTCGCTATGGTCATCAGGCTTAACTTGTTGCCTGGTAGATTTTGAGGCTACCAAGCCAATTCCAGAGTCGAATCTAAATGATTGCGTTAACCGAACTTTGAATACGGTATAACTTAAATACTCAACCAGTTTACTTTGACGTGTGACGTCAAAGTTATAGGGTCAAGCCTCACGGGCAATTAGTACTGGTTAGCTTAACGCATTACTGCGCTTCCACACCCAGCCTATCAACGTCCTGGTCTCGAACGACCCTTCAGGGGGCTCAAGGCCCCGGCAAGACTCATCTTGAGACGAGTTTCCCGCTTAGATGCTTTCAGCGGTTATCTCTTCCGCACTTAGCTACTCGGCAATGCCATTGGCATGACAACCGATACACCAGCGGTGCGTCCACTCCGGTCCTCTCGTACTAGGAGCAGGCTCTCTCAATCTTGCAGCGCCCACGGAAGATAGGGACCAAACTGTCTCACGACGTTTTAAACCCAGCTCACGTACCTCTTTAAATGGCGAACAGCCATACCCTTGGGACCGGCTACAGCCCCAGGATGAGATGAGCCGACATCGAGGTGCCAAACACCGCCGTCGATATGAACTCTTGGGCGGTATCAGCCTGTTATCCCCAGAGTACCTTTTATCCGTTGAGCGATGGCCCTTCCATACAGAACCACCGGATCACTTTGTCCTACTTTCGTACCTGCTCGACTTGTCAGTCTCGCAGTCAAGCACGCTTATGCCAATGCACTATCACCACGATTTCCGACCGTGGCTAGCGTACCTTCGAACTCCTCCGTTACACTTTGGGAGGAGACCGCCCCAGTCAAACTGCCCACCATACACTGTCCCCATCCCGGATAACGGGACAAGGTTAGAACCTCAAACACACCAGGGTGGTATTTCAACGTTGGCTCCACGACACCTAGCGGCACCGCTTCAAAGCCTCCCACCTATCCTACACAGATCTGTTCAAAGTCCAATGTAAAGCTACAGTAAAGGTTCATGGGGTCTTTCCGTCTTTCCGCGGGGAGATTGCATCATCACAAACATTTCAACTTCGCTGAGTCTCTGGAGGAGACAGTGTGGCCATCGTTACGCCATTCGTGCAGGTCGGAACTTACCCGACAAGGAATTTCGCTACCTTAGGACCGTTATAGTTACGGCCGCCGTTTACTGGGACTTCAATCAAGAGCTTGCACCCCATCATTTAATCTTCCAGCACCGGGCAGGCGTCACACCCTATACGTCGACTTTCGTCTTTGCAGAGTGCTGTGTTTTTAATAAACAGTCGCAGCCACCGATTCTCTGCGGCCTCATTGGGCTCACCAAGTAAATGGATCACCTACTAAAGGCACACCTTCTTCCGAAGTTACGGTGTCAATTTGCCGAGTTCCTTCTCCAGAGTTCTCTCAAGCGCCTTAGAATACTCATCTCGCGCACCAGTGTCGGTTTGCGGTACGGTCGTCTATAGCTGAAGCTTAGTGGCTTTTCCTGGAAGCAGGGTATCACTCACTTCGTCTGCAAGCAGACTCGTTATCACACCTCAGCTAAGCCCTCCGGATTTGCCTAGAGGGCACGCCTACATGCTTGAACCGGGACATCCAACACCCGGCTGAGCTAACCTTCTCCGTCCCCACATCGCACTATAGATCGGTACAGGAATATTGACCTGTTTCCCATCAGCTACGCATCTCTGCCTCGCCTTAGGGGCCGACTCACCCTACGCCGATGAACGTTGCGTAGGAAACCTTGCGCTTACGGCGAGGGGCTTTTCACCCCCTTTAACGCTACTCATGTCAGCATTCGCACTTCTGATACCTCCAGCAGACCTCACGATCCACCTTCACAGGCGTACAGAACGCTCTCCTACCACTCACAGTAAACTGTGAATCCGCAGCTTCGGTAACTGGCTTAGCCCCGTTACATCTTCCGCGCAGGACGACTCGATCAGTGAGCTATTACGCTTTCTTTAAATGGTGGCTGCTTCTAAGCCAACATCCTGACTGTTTTAGCCTTCCCACTTCGTTTCCCACTTAGCCAATTTTGGGGACCTTAGCTGGCGGTCTGGGTTGTTTCCCTCTTGAGTCCGGACGTTAGCACCCGGTGCTCTGTCTCCCAAGCTGTACTCATCGGTATTCGGAGTTTGCAATGGTTTGGTAAGTCGCCATGACCCCCTAGCCATAACAGTGCTCTACCCCCGATGGTAATACTTGAGGCACTACCTAAATAGTTTTCGGAGAGAACCAGCTATCTCCAGGTTTGTTTAGCCTTTCACCCCTATCCACAGCTCATCCGCTAGTTTTGCAACACTAGTCGGTTCGGACCTCCAGTGCGTGTTACCGCACCTTCATCCTGGCCATGGATAGATCACCTGGTTTCGGGTCTACACCCAGCGACTAGACGCCCTATTCGGACTCGGTTTCCCTTCGCCTTCCCTATTCGGTTAAGCTTGCCACTGAATGTAAGTCGCTGACCCATTATACAAAAGGTACGCAGTCACCCCCGAAGGGCTCCTACTTTTTGTATGCATGCGGTTTCAGGATCTATTTCACTCCCCTCCCGGGGTTCTTTTCGCCTTTCCCTCACGGTACTTGTTCACTATCGGTCGATTACGAGTATTTAGCCTTGGAGGATGGTCCCCCATATTCAGACAGGATTTCACGTGTCCCGCCCTACTTGTCGTACACCTAGTTCCACACTCGACTTTTCTCATACGGGGCTATCACCCGCTATGGCCGGACTTTCCATTCCGTTCTGATAAGAAGAATGCTAAAGAGTACAAGGCTGTTCCGATTTCGCTCGCCACTACTTTCGGAATCTCGGTTGATGTCTTTTCCTCGAGCTACTGAGATGTTTCAGTTCACCCGGTTCGCCTCGCATGACTATGTATTCATCATGCGATACCCCTAAGGGTGGGTTTCCCCATTCGGAAATCTCCGGATCAAAGCTTATTTGCCAGCTCCCCGAAGCTTATCGCAGGCTATCACGTCCTTCGTCGCCTGTAATCGCCAAGGCATCCACCACATGCACTTAGTCACTTGACCCTATAACTTTGACGTCCAATGCTTTAAGACGTCGATCAAGGACTGGTATCCATCATCAACGCTGAGATGATGGACTTTTGAGTATTCACGTTATGCCGTATTCTTCAAACTCGTTATTCACAGGTTGAAGTTCGTTGACGCAATCATTGAGTTGCCGACGGCACGTTGTACTTCGGGCCTTTACCCCCTCGGCACTTTCCGTCGACAACATAGATTCGACTCTTGAATTGTTAAAGAACACAGCCTTCTTCCGAAGACAAACCAAAAGCTCCTGGCACTTCTCGTCGCCGGAGCCTTTCGTTTGCATCGATCAGCGCATTAACTGGAATTGGTGGAGGATGACGGGATCGAACCGACGACCCCCTGCTTGCAAAGCAGGTGCTCTCCCAGCTGAGCTAATCCCCCATTCGGATTCGAATGAGTTGGTGGGTCTGGTTGGATTCGAACCAACGACCCCCGCCTTATCAAGACGGTGCTCTAACCGACTGAGCTACAGACCCACGCATTCTTCATGCGGAGCCTGGCGTCTTTCGCGTCAGCTAGGCTGCTCTTGATGTACTCATGAGGCCATCTCGACGCTATTCCAAGCTCACACATTCACCAGTTAATACTGTTGTGTTTCACAGCCGATAAGTGTGGGTGCAAGAATTTGAGTGAATTTTCCAGAAAGGAGGTGATCCAGCCGCACCTTCCGATACGGCTACCTTGTTACGACTTCACCCCAGTCACGAACCCTGCCGTGGTAATCGCCCCCCTTGCGGTTAGGCTAACTACTTCTGGCAGAACCCGCTCCCATGGTGTGACGGGCGGTGTGTACAAGACCCGGGAACGTATTCACCGCGGCAAGCTGATCCGCGATTACTAGCGATTCCGACTTCACGCAGTCGAGTTGCAGACTGCGATCCGGACTACGACCGGTTTTCTGGGATTGGCTCCCCCTCGCGGGTTGGCAGCCCTCTGTACCGGCCATTGTATGACGTGTGTAGCCCTACCCATAAGGGCCATGAGGACCTGACGTCATCCCCACCTTCCTCCGGTTTGTCACCGGCAGTCTCATTAGAGTGCCCTTTCGTAGCAACTAATGACAAGGGTTGCGCTCGTTGCGGGACTTAACCCAACATCTCACGACACGAGCTGACGACGGCCATGCAGCACCTGTGTTCTGATTCTCTTTCGAGCACTCCCATATCTCTACAGGATTTCAGACATGTCAAGGGTAGGTAAGGTTTTTCGCGTTGCATCGAATTAAACCACATCATCCACCGCTTGTGCGGGTCCCCGTCAATTCCTTTGAGTTTCAACCTTGCGGCCGTACTCCCCAGGCGGTCAACTTCACGCGTTAGCTTCGTTACTGAGAAGGAACCTTCCCAACAACCAGTTGACATCGTTTAGGGCGTGGACTACCAGGGTATCTAATCCTGTTTGCTCCCCACGCTTTCGTGCATGAGCGTCAGTGCAGGCCCAGGGGATTGCCTTCGCCATCGGTGTTCCTCCGCATATCTACGCATTTCACTGCTACACGCGGAATTCCATCCCCCTCTGCCGCACTCAAGCTATGCAGTCACAAATGCAGTTCCCAGGTTGAGCCCGGGGATTTCACATCTGTCTTGCATAACCGCCTGCGCACGCTTTACGCCCAGTAATTCCGATTAACGCTCGCACCCTACGTATTACCGCGGCTGCTGGCACGTAGTTAGCCGGTGCTTATTCTTCAGGTACCGTCATCCTCCCGAGGTATTAACCCAGAAGATTTCTTCCCTGACAAAAGCGGTTTACAACCCGAAGGCCTTCTTCCCGCACGCGGCATTGCTGGATCAGACTTGCGTCCATTGTCCAAAATTCCCCACTGCTGCCTCCCGTAGGAGTCTGGGCCGTGTCTCAGTCCCAGTGTGGCTGGTCGTCCTCTCAGACCAGCTACAGATCGTCGCCTTGGTAGGCTTTTACCCCACCAACTAGCTAATCTGCCATCGGCCGCTCCAATAACGAGAGGTCTTGCGATCCCCCTCTTTCACCCTTAGGTCGTATGCGGTATTAATCCGGCTTTCGCCGGGCTATCCCCCATTACTGGGCACGTTCCGATGTATTACTCACCCGTTCGCCACTCGTCGCCAGGTTGCCCCGCGTTACCGTTCGACTTGCATGTGTAAGGCATGCCGCCAGCGTTCAATCTGAGCCAGGATCAAACTCTTCAGTTCGATCTTGAATTTCGCTCAAAGAATTGAAGTGAACTTCACTTCCATGAGCATTTAAAGTCTTGCGACCCTGTGTCTTGCGACACTGTCACTCGCCTTCAAACACCCACGCTTATCGGCTGTTACTTGTTAAAGAGCTTGCAGCAATTAGGCCGCTCACTTGCTGATTTGTTGTCAGCAGCAAAGAGATCGGATTATGACTTGCTTTTTCAGCGCCGTCAAGAGCCTTGCTCTTTTTTCTTCGCTTTTCGCTGCGGCAACCTGTTTCTCCCGGTTGCTGCCCTGCGATCAGCTAAGCCTATGACTATAGCAGCTCTTTTCCATCGCTCGCAAGCCCTGCGAAGATTTGTTGACACCTACCGTGCGCCCATCTGCGTTCGGCAGGCCTCCTGGGGGGAGTCCGCCGCCAGCACCCTGAGCAGGGCGCTCTGTAGCGAACGAGTGTCGGCCCGCAGCACACGCTGCTTGATTGAGGCCACCTGCGCCGGATGCATGGAGAAGCTGCGGAGGCCCATGGCCAGCAGCAACTCTGTGAAGGCGGGGTCTCCGGCCATCTCCCCACAAACACTCACGCCCTTGCCCATGGCATTGGCATGCGCGATGGTTTGGGAAACCAACTGCAGTACTGCTGGGTGCCATGGGTCATACAGGTGCGCCACAGCCTCATCGGCGCGATCAATCGCCAGCGTGTACTGAATCAGGTCGTTGGTGCCGATGGACACAAAGTCAAAGTGACGCAGCAAGCTGGGCATCATCAATGCGGCCGCCGGGATCTCAATCATGGCGCCCAAGTCAACATCGGTGAACGGCTGCCCCCCGCGAGTGAGCTGCGCTTTTGCAGCATCCAGCGCCTGTCTGATTTGCAGGATCTCTGCATGGTGCGCCACCATGGGAATCAGGATACGCACCTTGCCGTAGGCGCTGGCGCGCAGGATGGCGCGCAATTGCTCGGCAAACATATCAGGCTCGGAGAGGCTCCACCGGATAGCCCTCAGACCCAAGGCGGGGTTGAGCATGTGCTCGTGCCGCTGCTCATGGGCCGTGAGGCGATCGAGCGGTTTGTCGGCACCAATGTCGACCGTGCGAATGGTGACCGGCAACCCCCCCAGTGCCGTAACGACATCGCGGTATGCCTCGAACTGCTCTTCCTCGTCGGGCAGGCGCCCGCCCCGGTTCATGAACAGGAACTCACTGCGAAATAACCCCACACCAACTGCACCAGCGGCTATGGCTGCTGCGGCATCAACTGGCAATTCAATGTTGGCGAGCAAATCCACCCGCTGCCCATCCAGTGTCACCGACGGTTTGTTTCGCAATCTATCGAGGCGCGCACGCTCCAACTCGGCCTGTCGTTGGCGGAATCGGTACTCTTCCAACACAATGGGTGATGGGTTGACGATCAGCACGCCCTCGTCACCATCGATCACCAGCCAATCGTCCTGTCGCACCAGTCGGCTGGCTTCCCGGGCGCCAACAACTGCAGGGATATCCAGGCCGCGGGCCACGATGGCGGTGTGGGATGTGCGCCCCCCCACATCGGTAACGAAGCCCGTGAAGACACTGCGCTTGAACTGCAGCATGTCGGCCGGCGCAATATCGTTGGCCACCAGCACCAGCGGATCCTCGCCGGCGAAATCACGTGCCGAGGGAACGACCTCGCCACCCCCCGCACCGCGCGCTGACCGCGTCATGGCTTTTAGAACTCGCTCCACCACCTGTTCCAGGTCGGCCTTGCGCTCACGGAGGTAATCGTCCTCCATCTCGTCGAATTGTCTGGCCAGCACCTCAAGTTGGGCCGACATGGCCCACTCGGCGTTGTAGTGGCGCTCCTCGATCCACTGCTTGGTCGCCTCGGCCAATGTTTCGTCGTGCAGCATCATCAGGTGCACGTCCAGCAAGGCGACCAGTTCTGCGTGCGCTTCTTCGGGGACGTCTTCCTTCAGCGCCACCAATTCGGCCGCCACCTCATCGCGCGCCCGGCGCAATCGACCGATCTCAGCCTCGGCCTGACCGGGGTCGATGAAGTAGTGCGCCACATCGACGCGGCTGGACGCCACCAGCACAGCCCGGCCGATGGCCACACCGCGCGACACCGGCAGGCCAAACATCTGAATACTCATCGGTTCACTGTAGCAGCGCAGGGCCAGCTGACCATGCCTGAAACCACTGGTCACACAGGCTTCACACGGGCTTCACGCCGCCGTCATGCACTGGGATGACTATGCGGCAAGGACCTACAGGAGACGCCATGCGAGAACTACCGACGCCAACGCTGCCCTTGCTCGAGTTGACGGACATCTTTCGCACAGCTGCGGCCGCCCGGCGCTGGTGGCACTGGCGTGGCTTCTGGCGCCCCGCAACTCAGCATTGACACGCCCCACGAAGGTCGAAAACCACCTCACTGGCCCTCGCCGAACTTGTCGTTGACCAGCGCGACGATGGCTTCCATGGCTTGTTGTTCGTCGGCACCTTCCACTTCCACCTCCACCTCGGAGCCCAATCCGGCGGCCAGCATCATCACCCCCATGATGCTCTTGGCATTCACCCGACGGCCATTGCGGCTCATGAACACCTCGGCCTTGAAGCTGCCTGCCAGCTTGGTCAGTTTGGCCGAAGCACGGGCATGCAGGCCGAGCTTATTGCTGATGGTGAGCGTGTTCTTGATCATGTGAGGTCGGGTTGTTGGACTGATTCTGGGGCCTCTGCACAGTCATCTGTACGACACCCTGGGTGCCACCAGCCACCGCACGCGCCACCAGGGCGTCCAACGGCTCCTTGGCGTAGCACAGCGCGCGCCACAGCATGGGCACATTCACGCCGGCAACCACCCGAATGTTCACACCGTCGGCCATGCGGTGGGCCACATTGCAAGGCGTGGCACCAAACACATCTGTCAGGATCAAGGTCTGTTGATGTGCCAGTCCCGACAAATGCTGGCGCGCAGCCGTCTCGGTCTGCTCGGCGTCCCAATCTGGAGGCACATCGAGCACATCCAACGTCGCCAGGCAGTCTGGAAAGACATGCGCTGCCACATCGCGCAATGCAGAAGCCAATGGCGCATGAGCCATGATCAATAAACCGGGCATGTGTTGAAGCTTGCCATTCATGGGCGGCGAAGGCTACCCAAGAAGGCGATTATTCACCGTCCGCCGCATTTCACTGCCAACCCGCTTTTTGCATGACTCCGCCAACAGTTCAGTCCTTGACTCCGACACCCCCCACGTACTGGGGGAGTCCGGCTCTCGGGTGTGGGCGCGCAGCCCCGGAAATGACGACGTATTCCTCAAAGGCAAGCTCATTGATCGCGACCGTGATTTGCTTGGCTTGATCTATGCCAACATGGCTGATCGGCCAACGCAACCATCTGCTCTTGGCCCATCGCAGATGATTGAAACTTCGCCGCTTGCCATGAATGCCCCCGTTCCCCTTGCTGCCACCTCGACCACGCAAGAGGGCGATGCGCACTGGCATGAGCTGATTGGGCAAATTGGCAGCGACGTCGGTCAATCACTGACGCGCGCGCTGGAACGAGTGAACACGCTCACCACCACCGGGCGCATCGACCGCGAGAGCCTGCGCGCCTTGCGCGTCGAGATAGAACATGCACGGCGCGCCGGCATGATCGGCCAGCAATTGGCCCGTTATGCCTCAGGCCGCATCCGCCAGTCGCCAGAGCAAGTCAGCTTGACGCAGATGATGCGCGACCTGCTGCTGCAGCGAGGCCGTGAGGCTTCGGTCCACGGCCTGGAAGTGCATCAATCGATGCGCCCCGCTGAGGTGATCAGCGATGCCACCTTGTTGCACGCACTGTTGCAGGCTGTGCTGGACTGGTCGCTGGAGCACGCCAGGCAGTCCGTGGAGTACCGAATAGAGATTCGGTCCTGGCCTGCTAACGCCCGCCTGATCTGCCGCTTCCCTCACCACCACGTCAGCAGCGCCCTGCCCGGCGATGTGCTGGCCGCAGAAGACGATGCATCATCCGCACTCGACACACTGGCCTGGCGGCTGGTGCAACAGCTCGCGCGAACGCTCGATCTCATGGTGGAGCGACAGGACGAAAGCGAACGCGCCATGCTGGCGATCGAGTTCCCTCGCACCGTGAGCGATCAGCAACTTGAAGGTGTCTCTGCCGTAGAGGTGGACCAAGGCTTCGGCGTCTCGGAGGACTCCAAGCCCCTGGCCGGCAGCCACGTGCTGGTGGTGGCCAACCGGCGCGATCTCAAGACCGACATCCGCGAGTGCACGCGCCACATGGGCCTACTGGTGGATTTCGTCAACTCGGTCGAGGAAGCCGAGGTCTTCTGTCAAGAAGCCGTACCCCACGCCATCGTGTATGAATCGGCCCTGGCTGTGCAGCGCTTCGACCGCCTCTGCAGCGACCTGCAGAACGATCTGCCAGGCCTGGTGCTGATCGAGGTGTCCGAAGAAGGCACCGCCTTCGAACTCACCGGTGATCACGGCCGCAAGCACGCCCTGGTGGGCCGCGATTCGGTGATGGCGTCGCTGCCCTCGGCGCTGTTCTACGAGCTGTCGCGCGCAATGTGAATGCGAGCCAGCAAGGTCTTCAGCCGAAGACCTTGCGCAGCAGATCGCTACCGGTGCCCACCGGATCCTGGCGGATCTTCTTTTCTTCCTCCCCAATCATCACGTACAGGCCGTCCAGCGCCTTGCGGGTGACGTAGTTCTGGATGTTGGCGTCTTCCTTTTTCACCAGCCCCAGGCCGGTGGCCTTGGCGGCCACAGCGTTGTATTTTTCGGCCAACGACACCTTGGCCGTGGCCTCAGTGACGATGGGCAGGAACTTGGTGGTGAGCGGGCTGCGTGTGCGGCCGGCAAAGTAGTCGGTCACCGAGGTGTCGCCACCGCGCACGATCTTCAGCGCATCCTGCACCGAGATGGTCTTGGCGGCGTTCACCAGCATGTCGCGGGCTTCGGGCACCGCCGCCTCGGCGGCGCGGTTCATGGCCTTGGTGAGTTCGTCCACGCGCTTTTGCTGGCCGGTGAATTTCAGCACCTTGGCCGCGTCGTTGAGAAAGCCCGGCAGCGGGATGCGCACCTTGGGGTTGCCCAGAAAGCCGTCCTGCTTGCCCAGCAGCCCCACCGCCGCCACCGCGCCCCGCTCCAGCGCGGCTCGCACACCGGCCGAGGCATCGGCCTGGCTCAGGAAACCGGCCTGGGCCGATTCCTGCCACCCGCCCAGCCACAGCAAGCCAGACACCATCGCTGTCAATTCCCTGCGTCGCATGCCCTGCTCCTTCCAAAGTTCGTTCTCCATCTTCTCCCGAACAACAGGTCGTCCACAATATCGCGGTTGCCGGGAAACCCACAAACAGTAGCAGGCGCTCACATTAAGGCAACGCTGAATAAGCTCAATGGTGGCGTGGTGCTTGCATGTGGTGTGGCACCAGAGACAGGCAGGTGACGATGAAGCAGCAAACACTCGCAGTGGCGGCCGATCGAGGCGAGGGATTCGAGCAGTACCGCAAGCCGACCAAGCGTGACACGTTTCTGGCGACGATGGAGCAGATCGTGCCATGGCGGGAGCTGTGCTCGGTCATCGAACCGCATTACCCCAAGGCTGGCAACGGACGCCCACCCATCGGGCTCGAGCGCATGCTGCGCATGTACTTCGTGCAGCATTGGTTCAACCTGGCCGACCAGGCCTGCGAGGAGGCGCTGCTCGACAGCACGGCACTGCGGCGCTTCGTGGGCATCGATCTTGGGCGTGAACGTGTGCCGGACGGCACCACGCTGCTGAAGTTCCGCCGCCTGCTGGAGACCCACAAGCTGGGTGAGGCTCTGTTTGCCAAGGTGGGCGAGGTCTTGCAGGCCCAGGGCCTGAAGCTGGGTACGGGCACCATCGTGGACGCCACCATCATCGGCGCGCCCAGTTCGACCAAGAACGCCGACAAGCAGCGCGACCCCGAGATGCACCAGACGCGCAAAGGCCAGCAGTGGTACTTCGGCATGAAGATGCACATCGGCGTGGACAGCCGCACCGGGCTGGCGCACAGCGCCGTGGTGACGGCTGCCAACGTGCATGACAAGCACCCGCTGCCAGATCTGCTGCACGGCAGAGAACGGCGGGTGTACGGCGACAGCGCCTACGCCAGCCAGAAGGCGCTGATCGAGTCGAAGGCCCCCAAGGCCAAGGACTTCACCAACCAGCGCGTGCGCAGGGGCGGCGAGATCGACGAGGTCGAACGCTCGAAGAACCACAACAAGTCCAAGATTCGAGCTCGCGTCGAGCACGTCTTCGCGGTGGTCAAGAAGCTGTGGGGCTTTGCGAAGGTGCGCTACCGAGGTCTGGCCAAGAACGCCACGCGCTCGTTCGTTACCCTGGGCCTGGCCAACATCTACTTGGCGCGAGGGGTACTGTGTGCACAGCTGCGCCCATAAGGCGCAGCCAGCGGGCCAAAGGCTCGCGGCGAGCCCCGATGGGGTCGCAAAACCAGCGCAATCAGCACCAAAGTCGCTTGCAAGCGCCCCGATCCCGGCCGAAATCGGCCTCGGCCTGACTCCTTCCTACTGGATGATCAATTGCCGGCGCTTATTCAGCGTTGCCTTAACCAAGTTTGAGGACCCTGGGCCGATATTTCAACAGGACGTCGCGTTGATCGCACCGTCTGCCTCATCCACCATGCAAAGCCAGACCCCCTGCGCTGCAGTCGATCCAAGCCTCTCCCCTCAGTCATCCGTGATCGAGGACATTGATGCCTGTGTCGTCCTGTTCGAGGCCATCAGCAGCCCCAACCCCGCAAGGTGTTTGCGCCTCGCCGCAGAGGCCATTGGTATCGCCGCAGCGCAGGACAGGCCTGACGCCGAAATGAAGCTCCGCTATTTCACCGGCTTCGCCCACAACCTCGTGAGCGAGTTCAGCGCCAGCCTGGAAATGATGGAAAGCGCGAAGCAATTGGCGAACCAACTTGACGACCAGGCTTGGGAAGGTCGCATCTTGAAGGGGTTGGGCGTATTGCACACCAACGTGGGCGAGTACGCGACCGCCATTGAATTGCTCGAAACCGCCCTGTCCATCCGGAGGGCGCAGGGGGACATCTCGGGCGTGGCAGCCACGCTGAACAACCTGGCCCACGCCTTCATCTGCTTGAGTTCTTTTGACGAGAAAGCTGAGGAGTTGCTGCAGGAGGCGCATTCGCTGTGCCTGAGTGTTGGCAACCACGGTTTGGCCAGCATCACAAACATGAATCTGGCTGAGGTCACCCTTGCCCGGGCTGAGCACCTCGCTCAGGCCCAGGCGCCACAGTCTGTTGAAGTTGCTGCGGCCGCGGCCACCCGCGCCGGGAAGGCTGTCCTGCAGGCAGATTCGCAGAAGAACCTGCAGATAGGTGTTGTCGCCCGCTTGATCTTGGCCCAGGCCCAGGTTTTGGCTGGCGATGCGGTGGCCGCCTCCCAGACCCTGACCTGGGTTCAAGAACATTTGGTTGAAACGAGCTCACCCATCATCGAACTCGATTTCCAGATTGCCATGTGCCGATGGCTGCGCCTGAAGGATCAAACCACCTTGGCTGTGGCCAATCTGGTTCTGGCCAAGCAGCGCCTGGGAGACGCGGTTCAGGGCAACAAGCGTCTGCGCCTCTTGCAGGAACTGGTGTCGGCTCAGGAAGCCAGTTCAGACCACCGCAGTGCCTTGGCCACGTTCCGTGAAATGCACACCTACACGCTGCAACAGCGGGACAACGCCACAGAGCGCCGTGCTCTGCTGCTGAACGCACGAATGGCTCTGGACAGGGCCAGGCAATCAGCAGAATTGGAGCGTCTGCGTGCTGATCGATTGGAGCAACGCAACACGATCCTGACGCATGAGGCCAACGCCGACGCGCTGACCGGCCTGCCGAACCGCCGGGCGCTGGAGCAGGCTTTGGCATCGCTGCTGGCCGACCCTTCAGCTCACTTTTCCTGCGCCATTGCCGACCTTGACCACTTCAAGCGAATCAACGACAGCTGGTCGCACCTGGTCGGTGATGAAGTGTTGCGCCGAATTGGGGCCTTGCTTCATGCCGGGTTGCGGCCAGGAGATGTGGTGGCGCGCTTCGGCGGCGAGGAATTTGTCATTCTTCTTCCCGGCACGAGTCTCGTTGAAGCGACAGCGGTGACCGAGCGCGTGCGTCAGGCGATAGAAGCAGCGCCTTGGTCGGACTTGCAACCAGGCCTGACCGTCACCATCAGCATCGGCATAGCCCAGGCTGAACAGGCCGACGGTTTCGACACTTTGCTGGCCCGTGCCGACACACAGTTGTACGCCGCCAAATCCTTGGGCCGAAATCGCGAGTGCGCGACTCCCCCCAGTGACGAGCGGAGGCGACGATCAGCGCCTCCGAAACAGCCTTAGGATTGTCTGGCGGCGCTGACAGCCACGCCAGCCTGGGCCGCTTGCTGATCAGCGTGGTACGAACTGCGCACCATCGCGCCCACGGCGGCATGGCTAAAGCCCATTTCTCTCGCCTTGGCCTCGAACATCTTGAACGTGTCCGGGTGCACGTAGCGCACCACCGGCAGATGGTGGCCCGAGGGTGCCAGGTACTGGCCGATGGTGAGCATGTCGATACCGTGGGCGCGCATGTCGCGCATCACGTCCAGAATTTCTTCATCCGTCTCGCCCAAGCCCACCATCAGGCCGCTCTTGGTGGGCACATCGGGGTGCAGGGCCTTGAACTTCTTCAGCAGGTTCAGGCTGAAGGCGTAGTCGGCACCCGGGCGGGCCTGCTTGTAAAGGCGCGGCACGGTTTCGAGGTTGTGGTTCATCACGTCGGGCGGCGCGGCCTTCAGGATCTCCAGCGCCTTGTCGTCGCGGCCACGGAAATCGGGAACCAGCACCTCGATGCGGGTGCCCGGCGATTGCTCGCGCACCTGCTTGATGCACTCCACGTAGTGGCCGGCGCCACCGTCGCGGAGGTCGTCACGGTCGACACTGGTGATCACCACGTACTTGAGCTTGAGCGCTGCGATGGTCTTGCCCATGTTGGCGGGCTCATCTGGGTTGAGCGGGTCGGGGCGACCGTGGCCCACATCGCAGAAGGGGCAGCGGCGGGTGCACTTGTCACCCATGATCATGAAGGTGGCCGTGCCCTGGCCGAAGCATTCGCCGATGTTGGGGCACGAGGCTTCTTCGCACACCGTGTGCAGCTTGTGCTCACGCAGGATGCTCTTGATTTCGTAGAAGCGCGTGGTGGGCGAGCCCGCCTTCACGCGGATCCACTCGGGCTTCTTCAGCGTCTCGGCCTGCACCACCTTGATGGGGATGCGCGCGGTCTTGGCCTGGGCCTTTTGCTTGGCGGTGGCGTCGTAATCGGCACCGGTCTTGGCGTCGCGGGTGGTGTTGCTGTTGTCGTTCGACATGCTCTGGCTCGGCTGCGGTTCAGGGGTCTGCGGGGGTGCCCAAATGGGCCATCAGGCGCTCGGCCAGCACGGTGGCCACAGCGGCCGGCTCGGTGGGGGCGCCCAGTGTAGCGAGGTCCACCGTGCGCAACCCCGCGTACCCGCAGGGGTTGATGCGCTCATAGGGGGCCAGATCCATGGCCACGTTCAGCGACACACCGTGGTAGGTGCAGTGGTTGCTCACCTTGATGCCCAGGGCCGCCACCTTGCCCAGGCCGACAAAGGGGTCTTGTCGCGGGCCGGCTGGCAAACCGCTGTTGAGCGGATCGGCCAGGTTGACGTAGATGCCCGGTGCACCCGCCACACGGAAGCCGATCACGCCAAACCGCTCGAGTGTCTGAATGACGGCGGCCTCGATGCGAAACACGTATTCCTTGACGTAGATGCCCAGGCGCTTGAGGTTGACGAGCGGGTAGGCCACCACCTGCCCGGGGCCGTGGTAGGTCACCTGCCCGCCGCGGTTGCTCTGCACCACGGGAATGTCGCCCGGCAGCAGCACATGCTCGGCCTTGCCTGCCACGCCCTGGGTGAAGACCGGCGGGTGCTCCACCAACCAGAGTTCGTCCGGCGTTTCGTCGCCACGGCTGGAGGAGAAGGCCTGCATGGCCTCGAAGGTTTCGGCGTAGGGACGCCGGCCCAATTCGCGCAGCAGCATCACGCCTGCCTCAGCCGGCCGATTGGCCGTTCACAGCACCACCTTGACCATGGGGTGGGTGGACAAGGTGCGGTAGAGCTCGTCGAGCTGTTCGCGGCTGGTGGCCGTGATGGTGAGTGTGACGCCCAGGTAGTTGCCGGCCTTGCTGGGGCGCAACTCCACGGTGGCGGCGTCAAACGTGGGGTCGAACTGCTGCGCGATCTGCACCAGCGCGTGCACAAAGCCATCCACATGGGCGCCCAACACCTTGATGGGGAAGGCGCTGGGGTATTCGATCAGCGATTGCTCGGGTGGAATGACACTCATGGCGTTCAGGTGCACTGGCCGCGCTTTGCGCGCTGGTAGGCCTCGAAAAGGCGGCCATAGACCGGGCCGGGCTTGCCCCGCAAGGCGCCGTGGCCCACCGGCTCACCGTCAAGTTTGGTGACGGCCAGCACCTCTTTGCCGGTGGAGCTGAGCAAAATTTCATCGGCCGCACGCACATCGGCTTCGCTGATGGGGCGTAGGTTGTAGGCGATGCCTTCTTCCTCGCACAGCTCGCGCAGCAGGTTCACCCGCACGCCTTCGAGCACATGCTCGTTCATCACCGGGCCCAGCAGCGCCCCTTCGTGCACGATCCAGGCATTGCAGGTGGAGCCTTCGGTCAGCCAGGGGCCGCCATGTGCACCGTCGCGAAACAGGATGGTTTCCACCGCGCCCACATCGGCCGAAACCTGCCGCGCCAGCACATTGCCCAGCAGCGAGGTGCTCTTGATGTCGCCGCGCTCCCAACGCAGGTCGCGCGCGCTGACGCAGGCGGCACCGTGGTGGCGCATCTCGGCGGGCACCGGCTTGAGGGCGTTGCTCATCAGGAACACGGTGGGTGTGAGGCCCGTGGGCATCACGTGGTCGCGCACCGCCACGCCGCGGGTGATCTGCAGGTACAGCACCTGGTCTTCGCTGGGGTGAGCCGCGATGACGCGGCGCGCCCGCGCCAGCAAATCTTCGCGGTCGACCTTGAAGACAATGCGCAACTTGTCGAGGTTGCGCGCCAGGCGAGCCATGTGGTCGTCGAAACGGAACAGCTTGCGCCCATACACCGGCATGGCCTCGTACACGCCGTCGCCGAACAGAAAACCTCGGTCCAACACCGAAACCTTAGCCTGGTTCAACGGCTGCAGTTCGCCGTTCAGGTCACACAGGGTGTCGGGCAGCGTGGTCATGGCAGATCCTCTCGGTTCGGTAGCTCAGGTTACTTGATCCAGAGGCGAATGGCATCCCAGGCGCGACCAAAGATGCCGGCCTGCGGCACGCCCTCCTGCACCATCAGAGGCACGGCGGCCACGGGGGCACCGCCGGCGGTGGACACCTTCAGCGTGGCCACGCGCTGACCCTTGGCCAGCGGGGCCACCAGCGGGTCGGTGCGCTCGATGCTAGTCTTCAGGTGCTCGCCCTCGCCCTTGGGCACTGCAACGAACAGCGCGCCGTCGCCGCCCAGGGCCACGGTGTTGCGGGTGCCCTTCCAGACTGGCACCGTGGTCACCGGCTTGCCGGCTTCGAACAAACGCACGGCGTCGTAGCTGGTGTAGCCCCAGTTCAGCAGCTTCTGGCTCTCGTTGGCACGACCCTGCATCGATTCGGCGCCCATCACCACTGACAGCAGGCGGCGCTTGCCATTGGGGAAGTCGCGTTGTGCCGACGCGATCAGGCAGTAGCCGGCAGCGTCGGTGAAGCCGGTCTTCATGCCGTCCACCGTGGGGTCGCGGCCCAGCAGCAAGTTGCGGTTGGGCTGGCGGATGTTGTTGAAGGTGTATTCCTTCATCGAGTAATAGGTGGCGTAGCGCTCGGGGTACTCGCGGATCAGGTGCTGGGCAATCTCGGCCAGTTCGCGTGCGGTGCTGTGGTGGCCCGCCACGGTGAGGCCAGCCACGTTTTTGAAGCTGGTGCTCTTCAGGCCCCAAGCCTGTGCCTGCGCATTCATCATCTCGACAAAGCGCTCGACGCTGCCAGCCACGCCCTCGGCCAGGGCCACGGCGGCGTCGTTGCCCGATTGCACGATCAGGCCCTTGAGCAGTTCGTCCACCGTGGGTGTCATCTTGGGGTCGATGAACATCAGCGAGCCGCCGCCTCTGCGCTCGGCCCAGGCGCGTTCGCTCACCGCCAGTTTCTGGTCCAGTGCGATCTTCTTGTCCTTGAGGGCCGTGAACACGAGATAGGCGGTCATCAGCTTGGTGAGCGAGGCAGGCTCAGCCTGCGCGTCGGCATTGCGCTCGGCCAGCACCTGGCGGGCCGTCATATCAACCAAGAGGTAGCCGCGCGCGGCGATCTCAGGTGGCTGCGGCACCTGGGCGGCCACGGGCAGGCACACGGAAAGAAACAAGGCCGTGGCGGCCAGCAGGGTGCGGAGTCGGGTCATGAAGATGCTTTGAGACAGGAGAGGAAACTCGCGAGGGCCGCAGCGTCAAAGCTGCCAGGCGCCCACCACGATGGACTTGAGCAAGGGCAGTTGCCCGTGGAAGAAATGGCCCACGCCTGGCACCACCACCACAGGCAAGGCCTGTGGGCGGGCCCAGTCGAAGGTGGCGCCCAGGGGCACGACCTCGTCGGCCTCGCCATGAATCACCAGGGTGCCGGCCGGCACGGGGGCCACGGTGAAGTTGACCGTGGCCGGGCCGACCAGCACCAGGCGCTGGGCCTTGGCATCCTCGGGCAATCGCGCGGCGGCTTGTGAGGTGACGTAGGCACCAAACGAGAAACCCGCCAGCACCAGCGGCAGTGCGGGCTCGCGCAGCGCGGCGATGACGGCCAGCGCGTCGTCAATCTCGCCCTGGCCTTCGTCCCACACGCCCTCAGAGCCACCCACACCGCGGAAATTGAAGCGCACCGCCCGGTAGCCCAGTTGCACGAAGGCACGGGCCAGCGTCTGCGCCACCTTGTTGTCCATGGTTCCCCCGTGCTGCGGGTGCGGGTGACAGACCACGGCCACGCCCACGGGCGCGACGCCAGCGGCAGGCTCGTCAATGGCCACGCGCAGCACGCCGGCGGGGCCTGCCACCTGGGCTCGGCGGGTGTTGGAATTCATGGCGAGGTCAGACGCGGAATGCGCCGCAAGGTTCAGCGGCCCACGTCCGGTGCCAGCATCAGGCGCTGCACCGGCCGGCCGTTCTTCAGGTGTGACTCGACGATCTCGTCCAGGTCGGAGTTGTCGACAAAGGTGTACCAGATGGCTTCGGGATAGACCACGGCCACCGGACCGCCAGCACAGCGGTCCAGACAGCCCGCCTTGTTCACGCGCACACCACCCGGCCCTGCCAGGCCCGCCGCCTTCACCGCCTGCTTGCAGTGGTCAAACGCGGCCTGGGCGCCCTGCGCCGCGCAGCAGGCATCGCCGTTGTCGCGCTGGTTCAGGCAGAAGAACACATGGTGCTGGTAATAGCTCATGGCCGAATTGTAGGCAGTGGCCTGCGGGGCCACCTGGTTCAGGCCTTGCGCGCGAGGTGCCCGGTCAGCCAGAACAGCGCTGCGAAAGGCCAGAGCCAACCTATCCACTGGGCCAGCCCGTAGAAATGGATGAACTCACCCTGTTGCCAAGCCTGCAGGCTCTCGGCGAAATACGGGTCGGCTGGTGCCTGCAGCACAAGTACGATCAGGGCCGAGAGACAGGTCACAGCCAAGGCGGCGCTCAGGCGTTGCCCGGCCAGCACCAGCGGCACACACAGCACCAGGGCCACAGCAATGGCGGGCATCACTTCAGGCGTGATCCAGGCCAGCGCGTGGGCGGGCCCGAAGTTCAATGCAGCCGACAGCGTGGCTGCCGCCAGGCCCGCCGCCGCCGCCGCAGTGGCCATCACCAGCCGACGCCAGCCCGGCCACATCACCGAATAGGCCAGCAAGCAGGGAGCGAGCACGCCCAACATCACGCCGGCGGCTTCCACCATGGCCACAGGCTGCCCTGTGGGCAAAGGCACATCGCTCACGGCCTCCAACAGACCCTGGGCCCATGGCACATCAAGCAGCAGTCCGATCAGCGGGTCTTGTATGCGCTCCCAGCCCAGGCCCAGCCCCAATGGCATGGGCGAAGGAAACAACAGCCCCACCGGCCACAGCAGCAGCAGCGTCAGCGCGCCAGCGCTGCGGCTAATGAACCAGCGGTCTCGCGCAGCCTGCCAATGGTCGATCAGCGACAGCGCCTGCACCAGCACCCCCAGCACCGCGCCGGCCAGGCCACCGCCGCTGTTCAGCAGCCAGTCCAGCAGCGAGGGGTAGCGTCCGGGCAGAAACTGCTGGGTCACCTCCATGCCGTACGAGAGGGCACAGGGCAGCAGCACCGCCAACCACCAGGCCGCGCCTGCTGGCCAGCCACTGCGCACGCCCGCCACATAGATCAGGAAGCCCAGCGGCATGTAGCCGCTGAAGTTGGCCCCCATGTCGAAGGCGATGCGCCACTTGGGCATGGGCAGGCTGAGCACCTCCTGCGCCGTGGAGCCTGCTGGCCAGTGCCAGCCCGTGAAGGGGTAGAGGCTGGCATAGACGATCAGCGCAGCAAAGACCAGGGCCAGCCCCGTGGCAGAACTGCGATGGCGCGTGGACAACCGGGCCATGGTGTTTGGGGCTGCGCCGTTGCGGTCAGAAGGGCTTGACCACCACCAGCAGCACGATGGCGATGAACAACAACACCGTCACCTCATTGAACACACGAAACCAGCGGTGGCTGCGCCGGTTGGCCATCTGCTCGAAGGCCAGCATCAGCGTGCGGCAATAGAAGTGGTAAGCCACCACACCCAGCACCAGCGCGAGCTTGGCATGCATCCAGCCACTGCCCGGCCCGCGACCGATCCCGTAGTAAAGCCACAGCAGCAAGCCCAGCACCACGGCGGGCACCATCAAGATGGTGCCAAATCGGAACAGCTTGCGCGCCATCAGCAGCAGGCGTTCGCGCTCGGCGTGACTGTCGGATGGCACCATGGCCAAGTTCACAAAAATACGGGGCAGGTAGAAAAGACCTGCAAACCAACTCGCCACGAAGACGATGTGAAAGGCCTTGACCCAGAGGAATGCACTGCTCATGGCAAAGCATTATGGACGGCAGAAAAGAAAGAGCCCCGGCCATGCGGCCGGGGCTGAAAAGCCTTGACGCTGTCATCACGTGAAGGCACCTGCTCAGGGAGGAAAAGCAGGGAGCACAACCCTTGCGGGCCACGCTCGACACGAACTTTAACACCGGCTATGCGGTCTGTACCATAGGGGTGTCCTCAGGATCGGACACAAAACCCGGTTCAACAAGTGAAAAATATGACAACCTGGCCGCGTTCGGCCAACAGGATTTGCGCATGACCCATCCCGCCTTCCCCGCAACCCGCCCGCGCCGCTTGCGCCGCGATGCCTTCAGCCGCGCCATGGTGCGCGAACACACGCTCACGCCGGCCGATCTCATCCTGCCGGTGTTCGTGCTCGATGGCACGGGCCGCGTGGAGGACGTCGCCAGCATGCCCGGCGTGCAACGCATGTCGGTGGACGGCCTGTACGCCAAGGCCGAGGAATGCGTGAAGCTGGGCGTGCCGGTGATGGCGCTGTTCCCGGTCATCGACCCGGCGCTGAAAACCCCTGACGGCCGTGAGGCCACCAACCCCGAAGGCCTGGTGCCACGCGCGGTGCGGGCGCTGAAAAGCCGGTTCCCCGAACTGGGCATCCTCACCGATGTGGCGCTAGACCCCTTCACCAGCCACGGCCAGGACGGCCTGCTCGACGCCAACGGCTACATCATCAACGATGAAACCGTTTCCGTGCTGCGGGCCCAGGCCCTGGTGCAGGCCGAGGCCGGCGTGGACATCGTCGCGCCCAGCGACATGATGGACGGCCGCATCGGCGCGATCCGCCAAGCACTTGAAGCGCAAGGGCTGATCCACACGCGCATCATGGCCTACAGCGCCAAGTACGCCAGCGCCTTCTACGGCCCCTTTCGGGACGCCGTCGGTTCGGCCGCCAACCTGGGCAAGAGCGACAAGAAGACCTACCAGATGGACCCCGGCAACAGCGATGAAGCCCTGCGCGAAGTGGCGCTGGACATCGCCGAAGGCGCTGACATGGTGATGGTGAAACCCGGCATGCCCTACCTGGACATCGTGCGCCGCGTGAAGGACGAATTCCGCATGCCCACCTTTGCCTACCAGGTGAGCGGTGAGTACGCCATGATCAAGGCCGCCGCGCAGAACGGCTGGCTCAATCACGACGCAGTGATGATGGAAGCCCTGCTGGGCTTCAAGCGCGCCGGAGCCGACGGCGTGCTCACCTATTTCGCGCTAGCCGCGGCCCGCTTGCTCAAACAGGACCGACCCCAGGCCTGATGCGCATCTTCCACATCACGGCCGAGAGCTTCGAGGAGTTGGCCGCCCTGCCGCACGAACTACCTCCCACCGGCTTCATCTGGGTGGGCAGTGCGCGGCGCCAGTTCGAGACGCAGGTGGGTGCATTGCAAACCTGCTTGCAGCACTGGACCGGTGCCGGCCTGGTGGACTTGCACATCAGCGACCTGCTGAACCCGCAGCTGCCTTCGCATTTCGACGACACCTCGTGGTACGACCTGCTGGTGTTCCGCCGTCTCGCCGCCGGTGTGGGCAGCAAGGAGGCGCAGCCTGAGGATGAGCCCTACACGCTGGCTTCCGCGCACAAGGCCTTGTCGTCCATCGACACCAGCCCGGTGGGCTTTGCCGTGTTCGACCGCGTTCTCATCACCGTGCACCCAGCCGATTGCCTGGTGCGCGAGTACTTTGCGCAGCGCCTGGCCCAGCATGCCAAGGAGTCCGACATCCGCGGCTCGGCCCGCTTGCCCGCCAGCCCGGCCGAGCTGATGCTGCGCATGGTGAACAACATGGTGGACAGCTATCTGGAGCTGCGCCGGCTGCTCACCCGCCATTTCGGCACGCTGCAGGCCGAATTGCTGGCTGCGCGCAACCGCTTCCATGATTGGCAAGTGATCCTCACTTCGCGCGAGGCCCTGCACCTGCTGGAGGACACTTGCGAGGACCAGCGCAGTGCCATCCAGGAATGGATAGACGCGCTGGAAGAGTGGCCGCTGGAAGGCCATGGCGAAGCCCGGCGCGAGCGCGACCTGCTGCGGGTGCGCTCGCGCGACGTACTGGAACACATCGAGCGCGTGCTGAGCCACGTGCGGCGGCTGGAGCAATCGGCCGAGGCCGCCGTGCAGATGCACTACTCGGCCCTGGGCCAGCGCACCAACGACATCATGCGCACGCTCACCGTGCTCACCGCCATCTTCCTGCCGCTGAACCTCATCACCGGCATCTTCGGCATGAACTTCGAGTGGATTCCCTTGCTGCACCAGCAGGGCGGCTTCTTCATCGCGGTGGGGCTGATGGCAACCGTGGGATTGGGCCTGGGCCTCTTCTTCTGGCGCAAGCGCTACCTGGGCACCCAGCCCCGGCGCTGAACCAGCCGGCCGGTGTCAGGCCCCGTTTTCCAACAGCACCTTCAGCTTGATGAAGGCCAGCGCCGCCATGATGGCGTCGTTCACCGCGTCGTGGGCGTGGCGGGTGGGCAAGGCCAGGTCGCTCATCATGGTGGCCAGGCGCAGGTCGATGCTGGCACCGTGCTGGTAGGGCGGCAGGTTGCGCTGCTTCCAGTCGTAGTACATGGCCGAGATTTCCACCTTGGGCTGCGGTAGCGCCACCCCCAGCATGGGGAAGATCGCGCGGTTGATCAGCGCCACATCGAACTCCAGGTAGTAGCCCACCAGCGGCCGCGGGCCTATGAAGGTGAGCAACTGACGCATGGCCTCGTCTATGTCCAGGCCACCCGCCACGTCCTGCTCGCGCAGGCCATGCACCTTCACCGCCTCGGCCGAGATGGCCTGGGTGGGCTTGACCAGCAATTGCAGCTTCTCGCTGGTGAGCACGCGGTTGCCCACGATGCGCACGGCGCCGATGGAAATGATGTCGTCCTTGCTGGGGTTCAGGCCGGTGGTTTCACAGTCCACCGACACCCATTCATCCACGGGCGCCTTGTCGTAGAGGAAGCGCAGGCGCTGGTCGCCCAGGTGGTAGAGCATCCACTCGCGCTTGAGTTGATGCCAGGGCGCCGACCAGATCGTGGGCGGCTGCGGCAAAGCCTTGCTCTTGGTTGCCATCGCGAGCCTCAGACCATGTCCAGCCGGAAGCGCTGGAACAGCACGTTGCGAAAACGCTTCACCACGCCCAGCGTGTCCTTGAGCAAATCGCGGTCCAGGCTGCTGAGCTTGTCCACCGCAATGCCGGCGGAAGACTTGCCTGTCTCCAGCGCCTCCAGCCCGGTCTTGAGCTTGAGACCCATGAAGAAGTGCAGGCTGTCCACCAGGTCGGTGACCAGATCGGCCGGCAGGCGGTGGTCGGCGGCCAGGGCCTGCAGGCGCGCCACCGTGCCGGTTTCGGTGATGCGGTGCGCCAGCGCCAGGCTGCGCACGCCGTGCACCAACGGGAAGGTGCCCGCCTTTTTCAGATCAAGCAGCTTGTCGTCGTCGTTCAGCGAAAGCAGCCGGTTCCACCAGCCACTGTCCTGGTCGAAGGCGTTGATGGCGGCTGCGAAACGGGCCAGCAGCGCGTCGTTGTCGGTCACCAGCTTGAAGACCTCGCCGCGTACTTCCTCCAGCATCGTCGCATCACCACACACGGCGTGCGAGTCGATGAAGATGGCCAGCGCCATCAGGGTCTCGGGTGTGGGTAGCACCAGCCAGCGCCGCACCGTCTGGCCAAACTCCAACATGCTGTGCCGCCACTCGGGGTTGCTCACCATGATGCGGCCCGGGCACTCGGGGTAGCCGAACTCGGCCAATGCATCCGAAAAGTGCTGGCAAATCTGGTCCAGGTCGGTCGGCGGGGTGTAGCCGTCGCGCAAGATGAGGCCGTTGTCCTGGTCGGTCTTGAGCAGTTGCTCGCCCCGGCCCTCGCTGCCCATCACGAACAGGCAGGAGTTGGCCACCAGCTCTGGTGGCGCAATCAGCTGCCAGGCGCGCTCGAACAGACGTGCGTTCACCTCTTGCACCAGGCGGGCAATCAGGCTCACCTTGGTGCCGCCGCGGTACAGCAGCGTGATCAGTCCATTGATCTGGCCGGCCGCGTTCTTCAGCCCGGCCAGATCGTTGGCCTCCAGTATCTGGCGTGTGATCAGTGTGGAATGGTTGGAGAGGAAGCTCAGCAGGTCCAGCTGATCGAGCGTGCCCAGCACACGCTCGGCGCCGGCCTCTTCGCCACCGGCCTCATCCTTTTGGGCCACCACCACGCGCCGCACCTTGAAGCGGATCATCGTGGCCAGGGCGTCGAACAGGTAATCGTCGGGGCTCACGCTCACCAGCTTGAAGGTGGCCAGTTCGCCCACGGCAAGTTGGTCCAGCGCCTTGCCGTGCAAGATGGCGCGCTGCAAACCGGTGGTGGTGAAGATGCCCAGGCGCGGTGGCTGGCAGGCGGTGTCGCGCACCAGCACGTGGTCGGTGCGATCGGCGGTGAAGATGCGCACCACCGAGACGATGTCGGTGCTGGCGTCCACGGTCTGGGCGTGGCGCACCACGGCCTGGGCCACGCGCGCCATCGACAGCGACTGCATCTCGTGTTGGCTGCCGCGCTCGGACAGCGCCGAGAGCTTCTTGGACAGATCGGCGAACAGCAGTGCACCGAAGGTGGCGTTGGTGGAGATCAGCTCGGCCACCGCCTGGCGGGCCAACTGGTAGGCCAGCACCTCCTCGGTGGCTTTGAAGCGGCTGGAAACCTTGCCGGCCACCAGGGAGCGGCCATCGAACACATCCTCGGGCCCGAAGGTGGTGACATGCTCGTCGCCGTCGAACTGCTGCACAAAGCCCTTGATGATGACGAACAGATGCGTGGGCGGCGTGCCCGGCTCAAGCACCACGTCGCCCTCGCGAAAGTAGGCGATGTCCAAGTGATCGCGCACCAGTTGGCGCTCGTCATTGCCCAGGCAATCGAAGGGCGAGGCGCTGAAATTGAAAGCGTTGGGCAAGGGCAGACCTTTCTTCGCGGCGCGGTGGCGCCAGCCTGGTGTTGCAAGCCATTCTGCTGGGCTACGCCTGCAGCGGGCTGACAGGTGTCAAGGCCGGAGATGCCCCATTCTGGCGGCCCGGCAGGGGCGGCCAGGGGCGGGGATAATCCGCAGCGATGTCCACGAGCACCCACACCCCGTTGGCCACGGCACCCCAGGCGTCTGCCCTGGCGCCCGGCCGCGAGCAGCCGCCTTTTCTGAGCTGCGTACTGCCCTGCTACAACGAGGCCGCCAACCTGCGCCTGATGCTGCCCCAGCTCGAAGCCTTCCTGAATGCCGGCTACCCGCGCTGGGAGGTGCTGATGGTCGACGACGGCAGCCGCGACGACACCGCCGCCGTGCTGACCGAATGGAGCGCCAAGCCTGGCTTTCGCGCGCTGCTGCTGTCGCGCAATTTTGGCAAGGAAGCCGCCCTCACCGCCGGCCTGGACGCCGCCAGCGGCAAGGCTGTGGTGCTGATGGACGCCGACCTGCAGCACCCGCTGCGCTACGTGAGCGAGATGACCCTGCGCTGGCAGCGCGGCGCCGATGTGGTTTACGCCGCACGCGAACACCGCGAGGACGAAGGCCTGCTCAAGCGCGCTGGCGCCAACGCCTTCTACAGCCTGATCAATCTGGGCTCGCCGGTGAAGATTCCCGACAACGCGGGCGATTTTCGTCTCATGGACCGTGCCGTGGTGGACGCCATCAAGTCGCTGCCAGAGCGCACCCGGGTGATGAAGGGCCTGTACGCCTGGGTCGGCTTTCGCACCGAGGCCCTGCCCTACAGCCCCGACGAGCGCGCCCACGGCCAGACCAGCTTCCGCCCAATGAAGCTGGCCGGCCTGGCGCTGAGCGGCCTCACCGCCTTCACCACCTGGCCGCTGCGGGTGCTGAGCATCAGTGGCGCACTGATTGCCTTCCTCGCGTTCGCCTACGGCGCCTTCCTGACGGTGGACTACCTGATCTACGGCGCCGACGTCTCGGGCTGGACCACCATCGTCGTGCTGTTGCTGCTGTTTGCCGGCGTGCAGCTGCTGTCGGTGGGCATCCTGGGCGAGTACCTGGCCCGCGTCTTCGACGAGGTCAAGGCGCGGCCTGTCTACCTGGTCCGCCGCCGTTTGGGCGACGACCCTTCCAACGCCCCCGAATGAGCTTCCCCTTCCGCTGGACGCCCGTGCGCGTCGTGCTGGCCCTCTTTGCTTGGCTGACCTTCACCTCGTGGCTGCGGCCGCTCTCGTTGCCGGATGAAGGCCGCTATGTGGGCGTAGCCTGGGAGATGGTGCGCAGTGGCGATTGGCTGGTGCCCACGCTAGACGGCCTGCCGTACTTCCACAAGCCGCCGCTGTTCTACTGGATCACGGCCATCTCGCTGCAACTGTTTGGCGTGGGCCACTTGAGTGCCCGCGTGGCGCCGCTGCTGGGGGCCACGCTGATGGGCGCCGCGCTCTACCTGCTGCTGCGCCGCCGTGCCGACGAAACCACCGGCCGCGATGCCGTGCTGGTGTTGGGCAGCATGCCCTTCATTTTCGCCGGTGCGCAGTACGCCAACCTGGACATGCTGGTGGCCGGCTGCATCACCGCCACCGTGGCGGCCGGTGCTGACGCCATCTGTGCCATGCAAAACCGCGAGCCGCACCACCGCAGCCTGCTGCTGTGCTGGGCCTTTGCAGGCCTGGGCGTGCTGGCCAAGGGGCTGATCGGCATCGTGCTGCCGGTGGCGGTGCTGGGCCTGTGGCTGCTGCTGAGTTGGCGGCCCAGCACTATCTTTCGCATGCTGTGGTGGCCAGGCCCGCTGCTGATGCTGGCTGTGGCTGCGCCGTGGTTTTTGGCGATGCAGCAGCGCTTCCCCGATTTCCTTCACTACTTCTTCGTCTACCAGCACTTTCAACGTTTCTCGCAGGGTGGCTTCAACAACGTGCAGCCTTTCTGGGCCTATGTGCCGGCCATCCTGGTGCTCACGCTGCCCTGGTCGCTGGGCCTGTGGTGGTCCGCGCGCCGGCCCGAGGCCCTGGGCTCGCGGCATTTGCGGCTGTCGCTGCTGATGGTGGTGTGGGCGGCGGTGATCGTGGTCTTTTTCTCCATCCCCAAGTCCAAGTTGGTGGGCTATGTGCTGCCGGCCGTGCCGCCGCTGGCCGCGCTGCTGGCCGTCACTTGGCGTGCCCGGTTGCGGCCGGCCCGCTTCCAGGCCCTGGTGGCCGGGGCAGCCGTGCTGTGTGTGGCCGCCATCGTGGGCGTTTCAGTCGCCGACAAGAAGACGGCCGAGCCCATCGTCGCCGTGCTCAAGGCCCAGCGCCAGCCCGGAGAGCCCGTGCTGAACGTGGGCCGTTATGTGTTTGACCTGCCATTGTTGCTGCAAGAACCCGACCCCATCCCGGTGGTGAGCGACTGGCGCAAGGACGTGGCCACCAAGAGCGACAACTGGGCCAAGGAGCTCTACGACGCCGGTGAGTTCAACCCGGCACTGGCGCCGCAGGTGCTGATTGACAAAACCCTGTTCCGCGCTGCGCTGTGCCGCAGCTCGATCACCTGGGTGGTGACCAACGAACGCACGCGTTTGCCCGAGTTGGAAGGCTACACGCCCATTGCCAGCACGCCCTACCTGGACCTGTTCAAGGTGGATCTGCGCGAGGCCCATTCGCGTGCGAAGCTGTGTGGATGAACGGGGCACGCGGCAGCGGCGTACCGCTGCCGCCGCCTAGCGGGCAGCAGGCCGTTTCGGAGCGGTCGTGCGCCGGCCTGCAAACGCCCACCAGCGGCTGAACACATAGGTCAGCACCGCCACGCCCACCAGCACCGCCGCCAGCAAGACCGCGTAGTTTTGGCTGGACAGGCGCAGGGCCAGCGCGTAGGCCGCCTGGTTGATCAGCAAGCCCGAGAAGCTGATAAGCCCAAAGCGCCGCGAGGCCGGTCCCAGCGCTGCGCCGCTGCCGGAGAATGTAAGCCGGTAATGCCCGCCGAACGAGACCCCGAAGGCCACCACCCAGCCCAGCACATTGGCCAGCAGCGGGACCATGCCGGTGGTTTCCACCAGCACCATCACCACGCCCAGGTGGGTGGCCGCAGCAGCAGCGCCCACCACCAGGAACCAGAACAGCTGGCGCTTCAAGGCGGCATACTCCGGCCCCATGCCCGCAACAATGTCCTCGCCTGAAGCACCCCCCACGCTGCGCCCACTGGCGGTGTGCATCGACGACCTGGGCTTGCACGCCGGCGTGAATCAGGCGGCGCAGGCATTGGCGTTGGCAGGCAGGGTGTCGTCATGGAGTTGCATGGTGGATGGCGAGGCCATGGCCGACGTGGCAGCCTGGCTTGCGAGCAACCCGCACGATAACCTTGAACTGGGCCTGCACCTGAACCTCAGTGAGGCCCTGCCTGGCACGCGCTGGCACCGGCCGCTGAACAGCCTGCTGCTAGGCAGCCACCTGGGCGCGCTGAATACCACACCGGTGCGCACCGCACTGACCGCCGACATCGCCCGCCAACTCGACACCTACGAGCAGCGCCTGGGTGCCATGCCTGATTTCATCGACGGTCACCAACATGTGCACCAGTTGCCCGTGGTGCGTGAGCTGCTGATGGCCGAGGTGCAGCGGCGCTGGCCCGCAGGCAGCGCACGCCGGCCGTGGCTGCGCCGTTGTGCCAGCCCGGCGGCAGCCCCCACTGGTGACACCAGCGGCCCGCTGCCGGGCCCCGAGCGGCTCAAGCCGTGGATCATCCAGAGTCTGGGATGTGCCCCACTCTCGCGCCTGGCCGCAGCGGCAGGCTTGAGGCAGAACGAGCACCTGCTGGGCGTTCGCCGCTTCGAGGGCGGCAGCAGCAGTTTCGTTCGGCTGATCAACGCCTGGCTGGCGCGTGCCGGCGACCTCGACCTGCTGATGGTGCACCCCGCAGCGGCGCTGCCTGGTTTGTCTGACGGCATCCTGGCCGCGCGTGCGGTGGAGTATGCGGTGCTGGCTGGCCCCGAATTCGACTCTGCGCTCGCGCGCCATGGCCTGCAGGTTCAGCCGCTCAGGCGCACATGGGCCGCCGCCTGAACGGACAAGCTCAGTTGCTCGCCAGCTTCTGACCAGCACCTTCCCAGTCGGGCATGCCACCGCGGTACCAATAGACCTTGGCAAAGCCGGCTGCCATGGCGGCGCGGCTGGCCTTGTAGCTCTTCCAGCATTCGGCGCCGTTGCAGTGGAAGATCGTCGGTGTCTGCGGCTTCAAGTTTTTTAGGCCGCTGAAATCGTCCAGCGCGCCGTCGTAGGCCACGTCCTTCAGACTCTTCTCGTGGTAGGGCACAAAGACCGCGCCTGGAATGTGCTTGGCCTTGTATTCCTTCTCGCTGCGCGTGTCCACCACCACCGCGCCAGTGCTCTGCAATTGCATCACTTCCGCCGCCGTCACCACCGTGGCACCGGGCAGCTTGACGGGGGTGAAGGTGCCCAGCTCGGCCACTTTCTTGTAGTCCTTGAGGTCGGCGTGCGGACCGCAGGTCTTGAGCCCGGCCGTGCGCGACGAGGTTGTGAACCATTTGGTGAGCTTCTCGCGCTCGTCCTCGGGCAGGCTTTTCTTGATCACCACCGACAAGCCCCCAGGCACGGTGCCTGAGGTGGCCAGCGCCTTGGCCTGGCCGGGGTTCTCCTTCTGCCAACGCTCCCATTCGTCACTGCGTATCACGGTGGCGTCGGTCATCTTCATGGTCAGCGCAGTCAGGCCGGCTTGCGGGTACTGCGCGAACTCCACCTTGTTCAAGTCCTTGAACGACAGGCCGGCCGAGGTCAGCAGGCCGCGTGCCAGGTAGGTGTAGATCGAGTCCTGCTGGGGCAGGTAGATGCGGCCTTTGCGGATATCGGCCACCGAGACCAGGCCACTGCGCCCGACCAGCACGTAGTGATCCACGTCATCGGTGGACCCTACCAGCTCGTAGCCGTGGTTGATGGCCGAGGCCGCCACCTGCGCTGGGGCAATGAAGATGTCGTAGTCGCCGGTGCGGGTGGCCCGCATCGCATCGGTCAGGTCGTCGGTGCTGGTGACCGAAACCTTCTGGCCCAGCAACTTGCCCACATTCGATTCCAGCCCCACGCGCGATACCAGCAAGCCGTCCTTGCGGGCCGTGGGCTCCAGGGCCACCAGCGCTTTGCGCTCGGCATGGACGGCTGTGACAGCGGCCCCCAACAGGCAGACTGCAACGATGAACTTCTTCATGTCGTGTTCCCCAACAACTGGTATTTCGGCAACTCACCATCGGCACCTCGTGGGGCGCCTTCATGCCCCTTTTGGTAAGGGGCTGTGGCGATTGTGATGCAGCGGCGTGCGGTTTGGCGCACTGTGCGGCTTAAAGCCCAGCAGATGTGTGTGTTTACGTTCGGCTGGCAACACATGGTGTTGGTCTGCACCGCAGTAGTGCCAGCCGCTACAGCCTGCGATGCGCCAGCGCGGGGAGCTGCGCGCGCACTGCGTCGCGGCGCGTCAGGTCCACTTCGGCCATCGCCATGCCCTCGCCGTCCACCTGGCTGGCCAACACCGCACCCCAAGGGTCGATGACCATGCTGTGACCAAAGGTACGGCGGCCGTTCTCGTGCAGGCCACCTTGGGCGCTGGCCAGCACCACGCATTGGTTCTCCACAGCCCGCGCGCGCAGCAGCAACTCCCAATGCGCCTGGCCGGTGGTGTGGGTGAAGGCTGCCGGCACCACCAGCACATCACAGGGCGGCTGCATCAGGCGGCGATAGAGCTCGGGAAAGCGCAGGTCGTAGCAGACCGACAGCCCCACCCGCAAGCCATCGGCCGCGAAGGCCACCGGCGTGTCGCCGGCTTCGAGCACCCGGCCTTCGTCGTAGGCCTCGCGGCCATTGTTGAAGGCGAACAAATGGATCTTGTCGTAGCGCGCCACTCGTTGCCCATCGGGGCCCCACACGCAGCAGGCATTGCGCACCTTGCCTGGTGTGCTGGCGCGGATGGGCAACGTGCCGCCCACCAGCCACAAGCCGTGCTGCTTGGCGGCACCGGCCAGAAAGCGCTGGATGGGACCGTCACCATCGGCCTCGGCGATGGCAAGCTTGTCGTCATCGCGCTGGCCCATCAGGCAAAAGTACTCGGGCAAGGCCACCAGCCTGGCGCCAGCGGTGGAGGCCTGGGCAATGAGCCTGGCGGCGGTAGCCAGGTTGCGGTTCACGTCGGGCGTGGACACCATTTGCAAGGCGGCGATCTTCATGCGGCCAGCATATGCCAACGTACCCGTTCGTTGCCCGGCAAGGGCCCTGGGTGTTGCCCGCAACCGACGTCCAGCCCCGCCTCGCGCCTTTGGGGGTGCTGCCATCAAGGTTGCCGAGCCCCACCCAGCACAGCCCACCGGGGTACGGCAGAATCCTCTTCACGGGATCGACCTCCACATTGGCCGTAGGCTACCGTGGGCAACACGCAGCAAGCAGTGGTGCACCTGACACCACAGACACACCGATGGGTTTCTCCTCCACCGACTCCGCAGCTTTGACCGCCAGGGCCGACCACAGCCGTTTCGTGCAGCGCATACGTCGTCGCTACGAAGCCGATCTGCCCAGCCTGCCCAGTGGCGTGCCCGACGTGGCCGCCATTGCCGCCCTGGTGCAGCGGCTGCAAGCCGCCGGGCGCTCCTTGCCCTCGGCGCTGCGCGTGGCCCGCCAACTGGTGCTGGAGCGCCTAGCCGTGCTGGACGTGGAGCAAGCCGCGCCGCTGCAGGACATCACCCACGCCATGACCGCGCTGGCCGAGGCCACGCTGGAGCTGGCCCTTGCCCGCGCCCGCAGCGAGGCCGACGAGAAGCACGGCCCGCCGTTGAACGCACAGGGCCAGGTGATTGATTTCTGGATCGTGGGCATGGGCAAGCTCGGTGCCCGCGAGCTCAACGTCTCGTCCGACATCGACCTGATCTACGTCTACGAGGACGACGGTGACACCCATGGCCCGCAGCCGGTGAGCGCCCACGAATACTTCAGCCTGGTGGCCAAGCGGCTCTACGCGCTGATTGGCGATGTCACCGACGACGGCTTCGTGTTCCGGGTCGATCTGGCCTTGCGCCCCAACGGCAACTCGGGCCCGCCGGTGGTGAGCCTAGGCATGCTGGAGGAGTACTTCCTGGTGCAGGGCAGGGAGTGGGAGCGCTTTGCCTGGCTCAAGAGCCGCGTGGTGGCGCCGCGAGAGAGCGTGGTCTCGGGCCGGGCGTTGCAACTGCGCTCGCTGGTCACGCCCTTTGTTTACCGCCGCTACCTTGATTACAGCGTGTTCGAGGGCCTGCGCCAGCTGCACCGCAAGATCCGCGAAGAGGCCCAGCGCCGCGCCGCCGGCAGGCCCGAGCGCGCCAACGACGTCAAGCTCTCGCGCGGCGGCATTCGCGAGATCGAGTTCATCGTGCAACTGCTGCAGGTGGCGCGCGGTGGGCACTTTCCCGAAATCCGCACCCGCTCCACGCTCAGCGCACTGGAAAAGCTTGCCGCCGGCGGTCTGATGAAGGCCGAGACCGCCCAGGCCCTGGGCGAAGCCTATGTCTTTTTGCGCCAGGTGGAGCACCGCATCCAGTACCTGGACGACGCGCAGACCCATTTGCTGCCCACCGCCGACGCCGACCTGGGCTGGATCGCCGCCAGCCTGCGCCTGGCCTGCAATGCAGACGCCTGCGAGCTGCTCGACAAGCTGGGCGCCGTGCGCGAGCTGGTGGCCACCGAGTTCGACGCCCTGCTGCACGACGGTCAGGCCCCGGCCGCCAATGCCAAGGGCGGCTGCAAGGCCTGTGGCCAGGGCCCGCTGCCGCTGGACAGCGAGCTGCTGCTCGAAAAGCTGCCCGCCGAACTGGCCGAGCGCGTGCGCCCGTTTGCGCAAGGCGCCAAGGTGCAGACCATGCGCGACGAAAGCAAGCTGCGCCTGGGCAAACTGGTGCTGCGCGCCGCGCAGTGCGTGGCCGATGAGCATTGCTCGATGGACGCTGCGCTGCGTTTTGTGGATTGGCTCGAACCCCTGCTGCGCCGCGAGAGCTACCTCTCGCTGCTGGTGGAGCGGCCCGAGGTGCAAAAGCGCCTGCTGCGACTGCTGGGCCTGGCGCGCTGGCCGATGCAGTTCCTGATGCGCCACCCTGGCGTGATCGACGAGCTGGCCGACGAGCGCCAGATCGCCGACCGCTTCGACCGCGCCAGCTTCGTCGCCGACCTGGAAGAGCGCCACGCCGCCTGGGTTCGCTCGGGCGAGGCCGACGAAGGCCTGGTGCTCGACACCCTGCGGCGCGCTCACCATGCCGAGGTTTTCCGCACCCTGGTGCGCGACGTGGAGCAGCGCATCACGGTGGAGCAGGTGGCCGACGATCTGTCGTCGCTGGCCGATGCGGTGCTGGATTGCTGCGTGCGCTGGGCCTGGCAACACCTGAAGCAACGCCACCGCGAGACACCGCAGTTCGCCATCATTGCCTACGGCAAGCTGGGCGGGCTGGAGCTGGGCTACGGCAGTGACCTGGATGTCGTGTTTCTCTACGACGACGCCGACGAACCCGACCCCGACCGCGCGCAGGAGGTATACGCCGCCTTCGTGCGCAAGCTCATCGCCTGGCTCACGCTGCGCACTGCGGCGGGCGAGCTGTTCGACATCGACACCGCGCTGCGCCCCAATGGCAACTCGGGCCTGCTGGTCACCTCGATCAACTCGTTCGAGAAGTACCAGCGCGGCCGCGGCAACAACGCCGCCTGGACCTGGGAGCACCAGGCCATCACCCGGGCCCGCTGCGCCAGCGGCCCAGCCGCCTTGGCCGAGCGCTTCGAAGCCACGCGCCGCACGGTGATGGCCGCCGAGCGCGAGCCCGAGGCCCTGAAGGCCGAGGTGCACAGCATGCGCGACAAGGTGCGCGCCGCCCGCCCTGTGAAACCCGGCCTGTACGATGTGAAGCACAGCGATGGCGGCATGATGGACGCCGAGTTCGCGGTGCAGTACCTGGTGCTTAGCTTCGGCGCCAGCCACCCGCGCCTGCTGGACAACAAGGGCAATATTGCCCTGTTGCTGCGCGCCGAGGAAGAAGGCCTGCTGCCGCCCGGCGTGGGCACCGCCGCCGCCAGCGCCTACCGCGAGCTGCGCCGCGCCCAGCACCGGGCACGCCTGGACGAGAAGCCCACCCAGTTCGATCCGGATTTGCTGGCCACCGAGCGCGCGGCCATACAGACCCTGTGGAAAACGGTGTTTGGCGCGTGAGCCGCCGCCGAGGATGGCTGAAGCCCGGCCTGGCCTGGCTGACTCTGGCAGGGCTGTTGGCGGCCGGCAGCCTGGCGCTGAGCGGCGCCGAGACCACCCTCTGGGATTGGCAGCCCAACTTGGCCTGGCAGGAACCCTGGCGCGACTGGAGCGCCGCGTTGCTGCACTGGAGTCCCCAGCACCTGCACATGAACCTGCTGGGCACCGTGTTGATGGCAGCGCTGGGCTGGCGGGCCGCCATGCGGCCCGCCGACACCCTGGCCTGGGCCCTGGCCTGGCCGCTGACCCAGTTGGGCCTGCTGATGCAACCTGCGTTGCTGCACTACGCCGGCCTCTCGGGCGTGCTGCATGCCGGCGTGGCCATCGTGGCCTGCCGACTGCTGCAGAGCAGGTCTGCGGGCTCGCGCCGCATCGGCGGCTTGCTAGCCCTGGGCATGGTGGCCAAGCTGTTGTTGGAATTGCCCTGGCGTGGCGCCGCCCAGGCGGTGGCCGGCATGGATTTTTCGCTGGCCCCGCTGGCCCACGTGAGCGGCGCCGTGATGGGCCTGCTGTGCTTCGTGCTGTGCGATGCCTTGATGCGCCTGCGTGGCCGCGCCACCACCCCCGCCTCAAAGCCCGACCCACGATGACCGAACGCCGCACCCACCTTGATCTGTTCGCCGTGCTGTGCCTGGTGGCCTGCGCGGCCCTGTGGGGACTGAACCAGTCGGCCGCCAAGGTGGCGCTGGCTGAGATGCCGCCGCTGCTGCAAGCCGCCGCCCGCTCTGGCGGCGCCGCCGTGTTGCTGGCCTGGTGGGCGGGCCACAAGCGCATCCCGCTCCATCCCGGCAATGGCACGCTGCGGGGCGGTCTGCTGGCCGGCACGCTGTTTGCCGCCGAGTTCGGCTGCATCTTTTGGGGACTGCAGTTCACCACCGCCTCGCGCATGGTGGTGTTCATTTACCTGGCGCCCATCATCGTGGCCCTGCTGATGCCCCTGATCTCACCGACCGAACGCCTGCGCGGCGTGCAGTGGCTGGGGCTGGCCGCGGCCTTTGGTGGCGTGGCCTGGGCCTTTGCCGAGGGCTTTTCGGCCCCGGCCGCTGGTGAGCGGCAATGGCTGGGCGATGCGCTGGGAGCCGTGGCCGCCGTGCTGTGGGCCGGCACCACCCTCACCATCCGCGCCAGCAAGCTCTCCAGCGCCGCACCCGAGCAGACGCTGATGTACCAGTTGCTGATCTCCGGCGCGCTGTTGGGCGGGGGTGGGCTGCTGCTGGGCGAACACTGGCCCGCCCAGGCCAGCGGCCTGGCCTGGGCCTCGTTGGCCTTCCAGACCGTCATCGTCACCTTCGCCAGCTATCTGCTGTGGTTCTGGTTGGTGCGCCACTACCCAGCCACGAAGATCTCGGCCTTCACCCTGCTCACGCCGGTGTTCGGCCTGCTGGCTGGTGCGCTGCTGCTGCACGAGCCACTCACCGCCCGACTCTTGCTGGCCCTGGGCGCCGTGGCCCTGGGCATCTGGGGCGTCAGCCGGCGGTCATAGCCGACGCGCTGGCCTCGGGCGGTCCCTGCCGATCGGCCAGCGTCACACGGTTGCGGCCCAGGTGCTTGGAGCGGTAGAGGGCCGCGTCAGCCTGGGCCAGCGCCCAGGCCGGTGAGTCACCCGCCTGCATAGCCACGACCCCCACAGAGATGTGCACCGTCAGCGCCTGCCCACCGGCCATGATGGGCTCGGCAGCCACCGCTACTCTCAGCCGGTCGGCCAGCGGCAGCAAGGTAGCGCGTGGAACTGCCGGCAACAGCACCATGAACTCTTCCCCGCCTATCCGGGCCAGCGCGTCGCCATCGCGCAATTGCTGCTGCAGCCGCTCGGCTACGGCCCGCAGCACCAGGTCACCGGCCGGGTGGCCCAGGCTGTCGTTGACCAGCTCAAAGTGGTCCACATCCACCAGCAGCAGCCCCAGGCAGGCGTCCGCAGGGTCAGTGCGCCGCGACGAGGGCAGGGCTTGCCACTCGTTCAGCAGCTTCATGCCCTGGCGACGGTTGTAGGCCCCTGTCAGTTCGTCCCGCGTGGCCAGCACCTGGATGCGCTCAGCGGCATTGCGCAAGGCATGGGCGAGAGCATCGGCCTCGAAACGCTTCTCTATGCCCTCCACCAGATGCCTGGAAGCGGTCCAGAGGTAGAAATTGAGCGACAGCATCAACACCAACACGCCCAGCGCCAACGTGAGGTGGTGTGGGGTCGGGTCAGCCAGCAGGAAGACCATGGGCAGCACCCAGACGGCCGAGGTCCAGGCCAGCACGGCCTTGCGAAACGGCAGCATGCCGATCACGGCGATCGAGTTCACTGTCACCAACACCAGGGCCGAGTCGGGCACCAGATGCAGTTGGCCATCGCGGTACATCAACGCCACCGAGCCGCCCCACGCCAGGCCCGCCAAGGCCTGCAAGGCCACCTGCCGGTCCAGCCACCGCCCCTGGCCGGCCAGATCGGGCACGCGCCGGAGGTAGCGCGTGGTGTGCAGCACCGTGCTCATGTCCACCAGGAACACCGCCAGCCACCAGACCAACAGCCGGGTCGGCTCGACATGGCCCCACAGCAACAGTGCCTGGTAGGCCGAGGCCAGGGGGCCAGAGGCCGCAGTCATGCGCTCGCGCGTCATGTACTGGTGCATGCGCTCGCCAAACACCCGCGCACGCAGGGTGGTGTGGTCGATCTGGTCGTGGGGTTCGACGAGTGGGCTGGCGTGCATGAGCCGGTGAGGCGGTCGAGAAAACGAATGGCCTCCAACTGCATCGGCCTGAACCTCCACATGTTGAGGTTCGCCGGCATTGTCGCCAGCGCGCCAGCCGGCGGCGCAGCAGCTGGCTAGACTGCAGAGATTCAAACTTGGAGACAAACCATGATCACCCTGTGCGGCTTCGCGCTATCCAACTACTACAACAAGGTCAAGATGGTGCTGCTTGAAAAAGGCATCCCATTCGCCGAGGAGCGGGTACTCACTGGTCTGAAGGACGAGGTGGTGCTGGACGCCTCGCCGCTGGGCAAGGTGCCTTTTATCCGCACCCCGCAAGGCACGCTGTGCGAGAGCGAAGTGATCGTGCAATATATCGAGGCCACCCATCCGCAGCCGCCCCTGCTGCCGAGCGACCCCTGGGGCCGCGCCAAAGTGCACGAGCTCACCACCTTCATCGAGCTGCATCTGGAGTTGGTGGTGCGCGAGTTGTACCCGCAGGCCTTCTTTGGCGGCACGGTGAGCGAGGGCACGCAGCAGCGCGTGCGCAAGCTGCTGACCAAGAACGTGGCCGGCTTCAAGCGCCTGGCCCGGTTCAGCCCCTGGGTGGCGGGCGAGCACTTCAGCACCGCCGACTGTGCAGCCTTCGTGAGCCTGCCCCTGGTGGCCATGGCCAGCAAGGCCGTGCTGGGCGAAGACCTGCTGGCCGCTGGCGGGGTGGACTGGAAGCCATACATCAAACTGGTGGGCGAGCGCCCCAGCGCCCAGCAGGTGAGCGGGGCGCGCAAAGCCGAGCAGGACGCCCAGATCGCGGCCATCAAGGCCAAGGCAGCCGCTGGCTGATCTTCAAAAAAGTCGTTCGCGCTGTGGAACTTGCGACCACGCGGCCCACTCAGAGCCGGTGTGGGTTGGGTTGTGGCGCTTCGGCGCCCACCCCGGTTCCGGGTTGCGATGCCCGGGGCCGTCTTCTTGGAGCCGCGCAGCCAGTCAGACCCTCTGGCCGCAATCCGGGAGCATTTCTCCTCCTCCCTCCCTCAAGCTTCGCTCTCGGGCGCTGCGCGGCTTTCTTCTCCCCCCCCCCCACCGGTCGCCAGGCTCACTCGCCGCGCTGGCCTTCGGTCAGCGAGTGCAGCTGAAACTTGCCCGATTTGTCCACCAGCCAGGTCTCGGTATAGGTCACCTGCGCCAGCTTGGCCAAAGGCGGAAACTGGCCCACCCGCCGGACCATGGCCACCACCCAGGGCCCCACTTCCTTGGCCGAGGCCGGCTCACGCACCAGCCGCACCTCCAACACCTGGCCATCGGCCCTGACATCGGTCTCGGTGATAGCGATGGCGTAGGTGAGGGCGGGCATCTTGCCGCGGTAGATGTGCATGGGAAACGATTCGTAAATGCGCAGCGCGGCCTCCCGCCGGTAGGCCTGGTCGGTTTGGGCATCGGAGGTGCGCGGCGCACCGGCCACCAGTGGCATGGGCACATGCGCAAACTGCGCCCAAGTGGGAGCAGCCACCAGCAGGGTTGCCACCGCACCAATGCGCCACCAGGCCAGCAGACTGGCGCGCGTCCCCTTGAGACAAGTCTTGACTTCAGCGGAGGGCCCGGTCATGCCTGTATATCGTCTGTGCTGTGGCGCCCTGCAGGCACCCCATGAGATCACGGTGAAAACCATGTCCAAGCATGTAACCAAACACAGACGTCGCGCACATGATCCGTTCGGAGGATGTGCCAGAGTGCCGAAAACCCCGCGTTTCGAGCGCTAGTGCAGTGTTTCGTTCTGTTTGCTACTTAACCGCGAGTTGGGCGACCCCCCCCCCCTTTCGCGTTTTGTCCCCCCCCTCCCCGCCCCCCCCCCCCGCCCCCGCCCGCGTGGTTCTCCCCCCCGCCCTCCCCCCCCCCCCCCCCCGCGCCCCCCCCCCGCCGCCCCCCCCCCCCCGGCCCCGGGGCCAGAGCCGGCCCCCCCCCCCCCCCCGCCCCCCCCCCGCCGCCCCCCCGCCCCCCCCCGCCCCCCCCGGCCCCTGGCCCCCCCCCCCCCCCCCCCCCCGCCCCCCCCCCGGCGCCCCCCCCCCCCCGGCCCCCCGCCCCTCCCCCCCCCCCCCCCCCCCCCCCCCCCCCCCCCCCGCCCCCCCCCCCCCCCCCCCCCCCCCCCCCCCGCCCCCCCCCCCCCCCCCCCGCCCCCGCGCCGCCCCCCCCCCCCCCCCCCCGCCCCCCCCCCGCCCCCCCCCCGCCCCCCCCCCCCCCCCCCCCCCCCCCCCCCCCCCCCGCCCCCCCCCCCCCCCCCCCCCCCCCCCCCCCCCCCCCCCCCCCCCCGCCGCCGCCCCCCCCCCCCGCCCCCCCCCCCCCCCCCCGCCCCCCCGCCTCCGCCGCCCCCCCCGCCCCCCCCCCCCCCCCCCCCCCCCCCCCCCCCCCCCCCCCCCCCCCCCCCCCCCCCCCCCCCCCCCCCCCCCCCCCCCCCCCCCCCCCCCCCCCCGCGCCCGCCCCCGCGCCGGGCCCCCCCGGGCTGGGGCGGTGGCCCCCGCCCCGGCACCCCCCCGCCGCCGTGAGGCCCCCCCCCCCCTTGCCACTAGCGCATCCAGCCTTTGCGGCGGAAATAGATCAGCGGAGCGGCAACCGAAGCCAGCATCAAGGCCAGGGCAAACGGGTAACCCCAGGTGTGGTTCAGTTCGGGCATGTGCTGGAAGTTCATGCCGTAGATGCTGGCGATCAGCGTGGGCGGCAGCAGCGCCACCGAGGCCACCGAGAAGATCTTGATGATCTTGTTCTGATTGATATTGATGAAGCCCACCGTGGCATCCATCAGGAAGTTGATCTTGTCGAACAGGAAGGCAGTGTGGCTGTCGAGTGAATCGATGTCGCGCAGGATCTGGCGCGATTCCTCGAACTGCTCGGCATTGAGCATGCGGCTGCGCATCATGAAGCTCACCGCCCGGCGGGTGTCCATCACGTTGCGGCGGATGCGGCCGTTCAGGTCTTCTTCCTTGGCGATGGCGGCCAGAGCTTCGCCAGCGGCACGGTCGTCCACGTCCTGCTTGAGCACGCGGGCGCTGACTTTTTCCAGGCTGTCGTAGATGCTCTCCAGCGCGTCGGCCGAGTACTCGGCGTCGGCGTCGTAGAGCTTGAGCAGCACGTCCTTGGCGTCCTCGATCAGGGCCGGGATGCGGCGCGCGCGCAGGCGCAGCAAGCGGAACACCGGCAAGTCTTCAGCGTGCACCGAAAACAGGACGTTGTTGAACAGGATGAAGGCCACGCGCACGTTGCGCGGCGTGATGTCGTCGTCGATCAGGAAGTCCGAGCGGATGTGCAACTCGCCGTTGTCTTCCTCGTAGAAACGGGCCGACTCTTCCAGGTCGTCGTCGACGATGTTGTCGGGAATCTGCAGGCCGAAGCGCTCGGCGATCCAGCCGATTTCCTCCCGCGTGGGCGCCTCCATGTCCACCCACACGGGTTGCACCTGGGCCAGGTCAGCGGCGGAGTCGATCTCTTCTTGCAGCAGGCGGCCGCTCAGGCGGCCCTTTTCCAGCGTGAAAACGTTCAGCATGGGTCTTCCGGCTTGAGGGTGGCGCTGCGCGGGCGCACACCCGGGTTCGGGGTGGGTGTGGAGCTTGACCATCCAACCCCAAAACCGGTACCCGGGGGCCCTGACAGGGCCGGCCCGAGACGCTGGAGCGGACGGTCACCAAGGCTGTGGTGTGTCCAAGTCGTGCTTTCCAAAAGCTGCGTTGGCGCGATTATGGTGCATCGCTGACGCAGGAATGGGAGGCAACAGCTATCGGCAAGAAGCTCACGGAATTGAGGGCCTTCAGGCGCGCTCGCTTCCCAGCGAGGGCTTGGTTTAAGCACCATCAATTGACTGAGTCTACACGGCATATCAGGCTTTCACCGTTCTTGTCAAAGCGGGTACAGGGAGGCACACTGGCTTCGACGGAGGCGGCATGGGACCCCTCCGGTCAGCAGACAAAGAGCCTGCTCCGCGACAACCCTTCCAGAAAGGATTTCTCGATGAATCTGACGATCAGCGGACACCACCTTGAAGTAACCACGGCACTCCGCGAATACGTGCTGACCAAGCTGGAAAGGATCACGCGCCACTTTGACCAGGTCGTTGATGTCAACGTCCTGCTGACGGTAGAGAAGAACAAGGAAAAGGAACGACGACAGAAGGCGGAGGTCACCCTCCACGTCAAGGGCAAGGACATCTTCGTCGAGCAGTCGCACGAAGACCTTTACGCCGCCATCGACCAACTGATGGACAAACTTGATCGCCAGGTCTGCCGCTACAAAGACAAGCTGCAAGACCACAACCACGAATCCACCAAACGTCAGGAGCTTGCAGCACCCTGACTGGGTTTCGGTTCCGTGACTTTTTGGGGCGGCCCTTTGCGGGCCGCCTTGTTTTTTGGAGCCAGCTGAGCCACGATGTTGCTGCAACGCAGCATTGAGGGTCAACCCTGCCCCCTGAAAGCGCGTTCAAGTTACACCATAGAAAGCCGATTTCTATAATTCGTAGCCTTGGATCGTGGGCCTTCAGGCCGCGCTTTCACCGCCCACCGTGACCTGTTGTCGAAAGAGTCGCCCATGAACCGCCTTGCCGCCATCCTGCCCACCGCCAATGTGCTGGTGGGAGTGGACGCCACCAGCAAAAAGCGCGTGTTCGAGCACGCTGGCATGCTGTTTGAAAACCAGCACGCCATCGCCCGCGCCACCGTGACCGACAACCTGTTCGCCCGAGAGCGCCTGGGCTCCACCGGCCTGGGCCATGGGGTGGCCGTGCCGCATGGCCGGGTCAAAGGCCTGAAGAACCCGCTGGCCGCCGTGGTGCGCGTGCAGCAGTCCATCCCCTTCGATGCCCCGGACGACGAGCCGGTGAGCCTGCTGATCTTCCTGCTGGTGCCCGAGGCAGCCACCCAGCGTCACCTGGAAATCCTGTCCGAGATCGCCGAGTTGCTGTCTGACCGTGACCTGCGCGAAAAGCTCAAGGCCGAGCCCGAGGCCGAAGCGGTGCACAAGCTCATCGCCGGCTGGGAACCGCTGAAGTCGGTGGCGTAAAGCCCACGAGCCACGCGGCGTGAAACCCATTTCCATCAGCGCCGAGGCGCTGTTCGAAGAGCACCAGCCCTCCCTGAAGTGGGAGTGGATTGCCGGCCACGCCCACCCCGAGCGCCGCTTTGACGAAGCCGCCGTGCGCGATGCTCGCTCGGCCGCCGATCTGGTGGGCTACCTCAACTACATCCACCCCTACCAGGTGCAAATCGTGGGCAAGCGCGAAGTGGCGTACCTGGGCGACGCACCGGCCGACGCGCTGGAACGTCGCATCCAGCGCATCGTCACGCTGGAGCCGCCGGTGATCATCGTTGCTGACGAGCAGCGCGCGCCAGATCGCCTGGTGGCCATGTGCGACCGCGCCGAGATCCCGCTGTTCACCACCTCGCATTCAGCGGGCCATGTGATCGACACGGTGCGCTCCTACCTCAGCCAGTTGATGGCCGAGCGCACCACCCGGCATGGCGTGTTCATGGACATCCTGGGCATGGGGGTGCTGCTCACCGGCGAATCGGGACTGGGCAAGAGCGAGTTGGGGCTGGAGCTGATCTCACGCGGCCACGGCCTGGTGGCCGATGACGCGGTGGACCTGTACCGCGTCTCGCAAGCCACGCTCGAAGGCCGCTGCCCCGACCTGTTGCTGAACCTGCTGGAAGTGCGCGGCATCGGCCTGCTCGACATCAAGGCCATCTTTGGCGAGACCGCCGTGCGCCGCAAGATGCGCTTGAAGCTCATCGTGCACCTGGTGCGCAAGGAAACGATGGACCGCGAGTTCGAGCGCCTGCCCTACGAGCCGCTGTACGAGGAAATCCTGGGCATCCCAGTGCTCAAGGTCGTGATCGCGGTGGACGCCGGCCGCAACCTGGCCGTGCTGGTGGAGGCCGCCGTGCGCAACACCATCCTGCAGTTGCGCGGCATCGACACCTACCAGGAATTCATTGCCCGCCACCAGTCGGCGATGGAGTCGAACCGGGAGCCCTGACGCTCCCGTGCGTCGCCGGGCGGTACTCGCAATCGGCCTTGCTGCACACCGCGTAAAGCGACAGCGCGTGGTCTTGCAGTTCGAAGCCCTTGGCCTGCGCTACCGCCCGTTGGCGAACCTCGATCTCGGGGTCGAAGAACTCTTCCACCCGACCACAGGTCAGACACACCAGATGGTCATGGTGCTGGCCCTCGTTCAGCTCGAACACAGACTTGCCCGACTCGAAATGGCTGCGCGAGAGTATGCCGGCCTGCTCGAACTGCATCAGCGCCCGGTAGACCGTGGCCAGGCCGATGTCGGTGCCATCGGTCAACAATGCCTTGAAAACGTCCTCGGCCGTCATGTGGCGCTGCTGCGTCTTCTGGAAGATTTCCAGAATCCGAATGCGCGGCAAGGTGGCCTTCAGGCCGCTGCTCTTGAGTTCATCAACACGGTTCATGCTGTTTCCTGGCCCCGGCGGGGGGTGAGAGGGGCCGCTAGAATCGCCGCATCATAGCCACCCTGAGCTTGCCCCACGCAGCGCCAGGTTCTGTGGCCTCCTGGCCTCTCGGCCGCTGCCGGATGTTGCAACCCATGCATTTCAAGAACCTGGTTCGTCGCCTGCCGCTGGCTTTGTTCGTGGCCAGTGCCTTGGGGGCGCTGAGCGCCTGCTCATCCATGTCGGGCTCGGTGGCCGAAAAGCTCGGCCACATCGTCACGCCCTACCGCGTCGAGGTGGTGCAGGGCAACGTGGTCACCAAGGAACAGATGGCCGTGGTCAAACCCGGACTGACTCGCGACCAGGTGCGCCAGGTGCTGGGCGCGCCGCTGCTGGCCGACCCCTTCCACGCCGAACGCTGGGACTATGTCTTCCTGATACGCCGCCAAGGCACCGAGCCTCAGCAGCGTTCCGTGGTGATCAACTTCAGCGGTGACACGGTCAAGAGCGTGGACGCCCCTGAGCTACCCACCGAGCGCGATTTCGTCACCTCCATCAGCCGCAAGAAGCCCAGCGAGGTGGAGCGCAAACTGGAACTGACCCCTGCGGAGCGCGCAGCCCTGCCGGTGCCTGCCGCACGTGAACAGGCCGTGGCCGCTGCAGCCCCCAAGGGCCCAGCGCGCACCTACCCGCCGTTGGAGACACCATGAGTGCTGCCCTCGTGCGCATTGCCATCGCTGGTGCCAGCGGCCGCATGGGCCGCATGCTGATCGAAGCCGTGGAGGCCGCCGCCGATTGCGTGCTGGCCGGCGCGCTGGACGTGCCCGGCAGCCCCGCCCTGGGGCAGGACGCCACCGCCTGGCTGGGCCAGGCCAGCGGTGTCACCATCGTGTCCGACATCGCCCAGGGCCTGGCCAACGCCGAGGTACTGATCGACTTCACCCGCCCCGAAGGCACCCTCGCCCACCTGGCTGTCTGCCGGGCCAAAGGCGTGAAGCTGGTCATCGGCACCACCGGCTTCACCGAGGCCCAGAAGGCCGAGATCAGCGCCGGCGCTCAAGAGACTGCGGTCTTCATGGCGCCCAACATGAGCGTCGGCGTGACCGTGGTGATGAAGCTGCTCGACATGGCCGCCCGCGCACTCAACGAGGGCTACGACATCGAGATCATCGAAGCCCACCACCGCCACAAGGTGGACGCGCCCAGCGGCACCGCGCTGGCCATGGGTGAGACGGTGGCCACCGCTCTGGGCCGCAACCTCAAGGACTGCGCGGTCTATGGCCGCGAAGGCGTGACCGGCGAGCGCGACCCTAGCACCATCGGCTTTGCCACCATCCGCGGCGGAGACGTGGTGGGCGACCACACGGTGCTGTTTGCCGGCGCCGGCGAGCGCATCGAGATCAAGCACAAGAGCTCCAGCCGCGCCATCTACGCCCAGGGCAGCCTGCGCGCCGCGCGCTTCCTGCGCAACCGCGCCAGCGGCCTGTACAACATGAACGACGTGCTGGGCCTGGCAGACTGATGGACGGGCTTGGAGATTTCTGGGCGCAAAGTGACCTGATAGGCCGCAGCGTCACCGCTCTGCTGCTGGCCATGTCCATCGGCGCCTGGGTGGTCATCCTCTGGAAAGCCTGGGTGCTGCACCGCGCCACGGGCGACATGACGCGCGGAGTGGCCATCTTCTGGGATGCGCCTGCGCTGCAAGCCGGGCAGGATCGCGTGGCCACGAGTGATCGGGAAGGCCTGCTGACCCCCATGCTGGAAGCCGCCTTCGCCCAGCCCGCCGCGAACACGCTGGAGAGCCACGGCACGGCCGAATCGCAGGTCACCCGCCGCCTGCGCGACGCCCTGCACCGCGCCTTGCGCCATCTGCAGTTCGGCCAGGTCTTTCTGGCTTCGGTGGGTGCCACGGCCCCCTTCATTGGCCTGTTCGGCACGGTCTGGGGCATCTACCACGCGCTGCTGGGCATGGCCACGTCCAGCGCCATGACCATCGAGAAGGTGGCCGGCCCGGTGGGCGAGGCCCTGGTGATGACCGCGGCCGGCCTGGCCGTGGCCATCCCGGCCGTGCTGGCCTACAACGTCTACGGCAAGTGGATCGGCGCCTGCGAGGCCGAGCTCGAAGGCTTTGCCCACGATTTGCGCGACATGGCGCTGGCCCACGCCACGCGGGACTGACATGGCCTTCGGTCGCCTGGAACGCAACCGGCCGGCACAGCCGATGAGCGAGATCAACATGACGCCGCTGATCGACGTGATGCTGGTGCTGCTGGTGATCTTCATGATCACTGCACCGCTGATGGCCAGCCGGCTGCGGCTTGAACTGCCCAAGGCCGAGGGCGCCTCGCCCAGCGACGCACCGCGCGTGTTTGCCGTGTCGCTCGACGCCACCGGCCAACTCTTCGTGGCCGACCAGCGCAGCAGCACCAGCGAGCTGCGTGACCGCGCCAGGTCTGCGGCGCAGGACAACCCGGCCGTCGAGGTGCAACTGCGTGCCGACGAGCGCGTGCCCTACGGCAAGGTGGCCGAGCTGATCGGCGTGATGCAGGAGGCCGGTCTCACGCGCATCGGCTTCGTCACTTCATCCCAAGGCAGCGGCCAGCGGTGACCGCAGCGGACGACAGACGGCACCGACCTGCACCACAGCGCGGGCTCGGTTTGGCATGCCTGGCACTGTTGGCTTGCCTGCTGGTGGCATGCGCAGCGCCACCACGTCCCCCGGGTCTGCTGGGCAGCGAGCAGGGCAGTGGTGCCACGGCCCTGGCCAGGCAGTTGCAAGCGCTGACCGAGGAACCAAACAGCGAAGCTTTGTCACGACGTGTGATCTTCATTGGCGCAGCGTTGAACGGACGGGAAGATGTCTTTGACAACGACCTGCATTTGATGGATCAGGCCCTGCACCGCCAGTTCGGCGACGCCTACCGATCTGTGCTGCTGTCCAACGTGCGCGTGTTCCAGGGCGAGCGGCGCCTGCCCCTGGCCACCATCGAGCATTTGGAGGATGTGTTCGAGGCACTGGCGGCCTCGCGTCGGCCAAACGACCGCTATGTGATCTTCCTGGATTCGCACGGCCATCCCGGCCTGATGGAAGTGGAGCAGGCTGCACGCTACGCCAGCCCTCGCCTGCTCGAGTACGCCAAGGTCTCGGATTGGGCCGAAAGCCTGGCACCGCAGCCCACCTTGATCGTCTTGTCCGCTTGTTTTTCTGGCTCTGCGGTGCCGCGTCTGGGTCAAGACCACTTGATTGTGATGACCGCTGCTGCCGGCCATCGAACGTCCTTCGGATGCTCGACCCGCGAACAACACACCTGGTTTGTCCGCGCGCTGGTCTCCGCGTTGCAGGCCAGCGAGACCGGCCCGGCTGCCGATTCACTGGAAGCGGTATGGCGCCGCACGCTGTCGCAAGTGAGCGCCGAAGAACAGGCTCGCAAGTTGGTGCCCTCCTTGCCCCAGATCCGTGTCGGCGATGCTGTGAAGGAAAAGTTCGATGCCTCTTTCCCTGGGTTCTAGGTACGGCATCGCGCTGAGTCTCGGAGCAGCTGCGCTGAGTCTGTCGCCGAATGCGCTGGCCGACACCACGGCTCAGCGGCGCGTGGTGGTCTGGCACGCTGATGATTGCGGCCCCTGCAAGGTGTGGCTCCATGGCGACCGCCGCCCTGAATTTGAAGCGCTCGCCGGGCCGGCGCTGGTTCAATGGGTGTCGGTGCACAAGCCATTGCTGGCCAGCCCGCAGACAGACTATCGCTGGCCGGACGACGCAGCCACCTTGCGGGAGCAGATGTCGGCGTTGCCTGTGCCCATACTGACCCCCACTTTTGACTTTGTCTGCAACGGACAACTGGAGCGGCGCCTGCAGGGCCTGGCGGCATGGGATTCCTACTGGCGGTCCCAGACGCGAGCGCTGGCGAAAGACTGCCAGGCGCCCTGATCGGCGTGGAAGCCGTCCTCGACAAGGGCGCCTCCTACAATTGGCCGATGAACGAGAAATACGCCCCCACCGAAGTCGAGCGCGCCGCCCAGGCCCACTGGCAAGCCGCCGATGCCTACCGCGTCACCGAAGACGCGAGCAAGCCCAAGTTCTACGCCTGCTCCATGCTGCCCTACCCCTCGGGCAAGCTGCACATGGGCCATGTGCGCAACTACACCATCAACGACATGCTCACCCGGCAGTTGCGGATGAAGGGCATGAACGTGCTGATGCCCATGGGCTGGGACGCCTTTGGCCTGCCGGCCGAGAACGCCGCGATCGACAAGAAGATCGCCCCGGCCGCCTGGACGCGCGAGAACATCGCCGACATGAAGGCGCAGTTTGCGCCGCTGGGCCTTGCGTTTGACTGGTCGCGCGAGGTCGCCACCTGCGATGTGAGCTACTACAAGTGGAACCAGTGGTTCTTCCTGAAGATGCTCGAAAAAGGCATCGCCTACCGCAAGACCCAGATGGTGAACTGGGACCCCATCGACAACACCGTGCTGGCCAACGAGCAGGTGGTGGATGGCCGCGGCTGGCGCTCGGGCGCGCTGGTTGAAAAGCGCGAAATCCCCGGCTATTACCTGGCCATCACCCAGTACGCCGACGAGCTGCTGGCCAACGTGGCTGACCCCTCTCAGCCCGATTACCTGCATGGCTGGCCCGAGCGCGTGCGGCTGATGCAGGAGCACTGGATCGGCAAGAGCGAGGGAGTGCGCTTCGCCTTCGGGCACCAGATCGCCAGTGCCGATGGCCAGTTGATCCAGGACGGCAAGCTGTTCGTGTTCACCACACGCGCCGACACGATCATGGGCGTCACCTTCTGCGCCGTGGCTGCAGAGCATCCGCTGGCCGCACACGCGGCCTCCAGCCAGCCCGAAGTGGCCGCCTTCATCGCCGAATGCGCCCAGGGCGGCACCACCGAGGCCGAACTGGCCACGCAGGTGAAGAAGGGCGTGCGCACCGGGTTGACGGTGACGCATCCGCTGACCGGCGCCGAGGTGGAGGTTTGGGTCGGCAACTATGTGCTGATGGGCTACGGCGATGGCGCGGTGATGGGTGTGCCCGCGCATGACGAGCGCGACTTCGCGTTTGCGCTGAAGTACAGCATCCCGATACGCCAGGTGGTGAGCATCGAGGGCGAGACCTTCAGCGATCAAGCCTGGGCTGACTGGTACGGTGACAAGCAACGCTCGGTCTGCGTGAACTCCGGTGTGCTCAACGGTCTGTCGCACAAGGCGGCGGTTGCCAAGGTGGCCGACTTGCTGGCGGCCCAGGGCCTGGGCGAGACCAAGACGACTTGGCGCCTGCGCGACTGGGGCATCAGCCGCCAGCGCTACTGGGGCACGCCCATTCCCATCATCCACTGCGAGAGCTGTGGTGCGGTGCCGGTGCCCGAGAAGGACCTGCCGGTGGTGCTGCCGGAAGACCTGATCCCCGACGGCTCGGGCAACCCGTTGAACCAGTGCGAGGCCTTTCTGAACGTGCCCTGCCCCTGCTGCGGCAAGCCGGCGCGTCGCGAGACCGACACCATGGACACCTTCGTGGACTCGGCCTGGTACTACATGCGCTATTGCTGCCCTGACGCCGAAGGCGGCATGGTGGATGCTCGCAACGACTACTGGATGCCCATGGACCAGTACATCGGCGGCATCGAGCACGCAGTGCTGCACCTGCTGTACGCGCGGTTCTGGACCAAGGCCATGCGCGACCTGGGTCTGCTGCGCTTTGGCGAACCCTTCACGCGCCTGTTCACGCAGGGCATGCTGCTCAACGAGTCGTACTACCGCGAGGATGAGACGGGCAAGAAGCGCTGGTTCTATCCCAGCGAGGTGACGGTGCAGTTCGACGACAAGGGCCACCCGGTGGGCGCACTGGCCGCCGAAGACGGTATGCCCGTGCGCCTGGGCGGCATCGAAAAGATGTCGAAGTCGAAGAACAACGTGGTCGAACCGCGCGACATCATTGCCAAGTTCGGCGCCGACACGGCGCGCCTGTTCACCATGTTCGCCGGCCCACCGGACCAGAGCGCGGCCTGGTCTGACAGCGGCGCCGAAGGCAGCTACCGCTACCTGCGCCGCCTGTGGGCCTTTGGCGCCAGGCACGCTGCACGCCTGGGGGCGGCCGGCACCGACATGAGCGGCTTGAGCCCGGCCGCGCGCGACCTGCGTCGCGAGGTGCACACCCTGCTGCGCCAGATTGGCCACGACTACGACCGCCTGCAGTTCAACACCGTGGTCTCGGGCGCGATGAAGCTGCTCAACGCACTGGAGGCCGCCGAGCTGGCCGATACGCCGGCCGACGCCGCCGCGCTGCGTGAAGGCCTGAGCGTGTTGCTGCGTGCGCTGTACCCAGCGGCACCGCACATCACCCACGCGCTGTGGGCCGAGCTGGGCTACGCCGCGCAACTGGGCGACCTGCTGGACGCGCCCTGGCCGGCGGTGGATGACACCGCGCTGGTGCAGGACGAGATCGAACTGATGCTGCAGGTCAACGGCAAGCTGCGCGGCGCCATCAAGGTACCGGCCGCTGCCGACAAGGCCGCCATAGAGGCCGCCGCGCTGGCCAGCCCCGACTTCGCCAGGTTTGCCGAAGGCAAGCCGGCGAAGAAGGTGGTGGTGGTGCCGGGCCGCCTGGTCAACATCGTGGTCTGATGACCCTGACCCGCCGCCCCAGCGTGGTCACGTCACGCCGCAAGCTGCTGGCCCTGGCGGGCGTGGCGGCGGGCCTGCAGGCCTGTGGCTTTCGCCTGCGTCAGCCATCTGATTTGCCCTACAGCCGCATCGCGCTGGCCGGCTTTGCCCGGCGTTCGCACATGGCCGAGGCCATGCGCCGCAACCTGCCGCCCAGCGCGCGCGTGGTGGATAGCGCCCGCGACGCCGAGGTGGTGGTGCAAGCGCTGGACGACCGCTTCACCAAGACCGTGGTGGCCTCCACCGCCGCCGGCCAGGTGCGTGAGTTCCGCTTGCGCGCCACGTTGCGCTTTCGCATCACCGAGCCCGACGGCAAGCTTCTGAGCGAAGGTGCCGAGCTCGAACAGATGCGTGACCTGAGCTACTCCGAAGCCTCAGCCCTGGGCAAGGAAGAGGAAGAAGCCACGCTGGTGCGCGAGATGCACAACGACATCGCCGAGCAGTTGCTGCAGCGCCTGGCGGCCGTGGGCCGCCGTTTTCCGCGCTGATTTGCCGCGCTGATCTACCGCTAACGCCACCATGCAAGTTCGCTCTGACCAGATCACCCAGCACCTCTCGCGCGGTGGGCTCAAACCCATTTACACCATCCACGGTGACGAGCCGCTGCTGGCGCAGGAGGCAGCCGACCAGCTGCGTGCGGCGGCCCGTGCCGACGGCTACAGCGACCGCCAGGTGTTCACCGTCAGTGGCGCGCATTTCGACTGGAGCGGCGTGCTGGGTGCGGCGCAGTCCATGGGCCTGTTCTGCGACAAGCAGCTGATCGAGATCCGCATCCCTTCGGGCAAGCCCGGCAAAGAAGGCTCGGTGGCGCTGCAGCAGTATTGCGAGCCACTTGCGCAAGGCAAGGGCGAGGGCCTGCTGACCATCGTCCACCTGCCGCGGCTGGACCGCCAGCAACAGCAAAGCGCCTGGTTTGGTGCGCTGGACGGCGCCGGCATCACCGTGAGGGTCGACCCGGTGGAGCGCCACCAACTGCCGCAATGGATCGCCAAGCGCTTGCAGGCACAAGGCCAGCGCGTGCAGCCCGGCGAGGCCGGCCAACAGGCGCTGGCCTTCTTTGCCGACCGTGTGGAGGGCAATTTGCTGGCCGCGCACCAGGAGCTGCAGAAGCTGGCCCTGCTGCACCCGGCCGGCGAGCTGAGCTTCGAGCAAATTCAGGAGGCTGTGCTGGACGTGGCCCGCTACGACGTGTTCCAGCTCGGCAGCGCTGTGCTCGCCGGCCAGGCGGCGCGCGCGCTGCGCATGCTTGACGGCCTGAAGGCCGAGGGCGAGGCTCCGGTGCTGGTGCACTGGACGCTGGCCGAGGACATCCGCGCCCTCAAGCGCGCCCGCGACGCCATGGACGGCGGCAAGCCCCTGCCGATGGCGCTGCGCGAAGCGCGGGTGTGGGGCGACAAGGAGCGCTTGTTCGAGCGATTGCTGCCGGGGCTGGACGCCAGCGCGCTGGCCGGCCTGGTGGCCGCCGCCAGCACCTGCGACGGCCTGATCAAGGGCCTGCGCCACCCCGACTGGCCTGGCGACGCCTGGGACGGCCTGCGCCGGCTGATGCTGATGTCGCTGGACGTGCTGGCCAACGCCAGCGCCAGCGGCGGGCGCCGCCAGGCCGCTGTCCGCGTGCCGCTGGCCTTGTTGCCTTGAGCGCGCACCGTCACCCCCCAAATCAGCACACGCCAACACTGGCGTGCCGACGCAGTAACCGGTACAGAATGGCCCGACAGGCCCCCAACCACTTCTCAGTGGAGGAAGCTCGCATGTCACGACCCCAGGCTCCCCTGCAGGGAGCCCCACGCCGCATCACCCCAAGACACTGGCAGTCCGGCCAGACCCATGTGCGCCTGCTGTGGTGGGCGGCCGGGCTGATCGCCCTGCTGTTGCCCTGCGCGGTGCTGCTGTGGCAGCCGCCCGAGTGGCTGGGCCTGGGTGCCGCAGGCCTGGGCCGGCTGTGGAAGACCCTGGGCCTGCAGGCGCTGGCGCTGGTGGCTGTGGCGGTGGCGGCTTGGTGGGCGTGGTGGTGGCGGCCGCTGCAGCAGTTGCAGCAACAGGCCCTGGTGCTGGCCGAGGGCGCTGCGCCGCAACTGGCCCAGTCGTTGGCGCCGCCGGCCATGCCCTTGCCGGCGCTGGCGCAATTGCAGCAGCACCTGCTGGTGGCGCAGACGCGTGTGGCCGGCCTGCTGAGCGATCTGGACTCGCGCGACCGCGAAATGCACCGCATGGCCATGTACGACGAACTCACCAGTCTGCCCAACCGGCGGCTGTTCGGCGTGATGTTCGAGCGCGCCGCCGCCCAGGCCCGGCGCAGCGGCCGGGCCATGGCGCTGCTGTACATCGACCTGGACCGCTTCAAGGAGCTGAACGACAAGTACGGCCAACCCGCTGGCGACGAGATGCTGCTGTGCATCAGCCAGCGCATGCGCGAGGCCCTGCGCAGCTCGGACGTGCTCGGCCGGCTGGGTGGCGACGAGTTCATCGCCCTGCTGCCCGACGTGGGCGATTTCGATGCCATCGGCCAAACCGCCATGCGGCTGCTGCAGGCCGCCGAGCTGCCGGTGCAACTGGGTGCCGGACGCAGCACCGGCGAGATGTCGGCCAGCATGGGCGTGGCACGCTTTCCGCGCGATGGCGACGATTTCGACACCCTGCTGCAGCACGCCGACCAGGCCATGTACCGTGCCAAGACCATGGGGCGCGGCCGCTACGCGGTGTTCCAGCCCTCGCTGGTCGACGACGAGCGCGTGGCCGCTGGCGGCGACGGCGAGTTGCTGAGCGCGCTGGACAACCACCAGATCCAGCTCTACTACCAGCCCGTCATCAACATCTCCACCGGCCGCGCCGTGGGCGCCGAGGCGCTGATGCGCTGGCAGCACCCGCAGCAAGGCGTGCTCACCCCCGCCCGCTTCATCGTGCGGGCCGAAGAAAGCGGCCAGTTGCAGGCCCTGGGCCGCACCACGCTGGAGCTGGCCTGCGCCCAGGTGGCCGAGTGGCGACAGATGGGTTTTCGCACCGGGCCGGTGTCGGTCAACGTGTCCACCTCGCAGTTCCGTCACGCCGACTGGGCCAGCGACCTGAAGAACGCCCTGGAGCGCCACCACATCAACGGTGCCGACCTGGCCGTGGAGCTGAGCGAGGGTGCGCTGATGGACGACGCCGAGAACACGCGCGAACGCGTGCAGGCCATGCGCAAGCTGGGCGTGAAACTGGTGATCGACGATTTCGGCACCGGCCCGATCTCGCTGGCCCGCCTGGGTGAATTGCAGCCGGCCATGATCAAGCTCGACCCCAGCTTTCTGCTGAAGCTGGCCGACGACCCCGCCGCTCAGGCCATGGTGGCGGGCGTGGTGGGCCTGGCCAACAGCCTGGCCATCGACATCGTGGCCGAGGGCGTGGAAACCGAGGCCCAGCGCGATGCCCTGGCCAGGCTGGGCTGCGTGCTGCAGCAGGGCTACTTGTTCGCCCACCCCGAGCCCGCCATGCCCGAGCCGGCCTGGCCTTCGTCGCAATGGGGCTCGCACAGCCTGCCCACCACCCTGGGCGCCACCGAGGGCGATGCCGATTTCGCGCTGATGCCGCTGGACCCGTCGCCCAAAGTGGTGAGATAGCGTTCTCTAGCTCGCTGCCAAGAGCAAGGCCGCAACAGCGCGCTGCACAGTTTGCGAGCGCACCGCCGTACGGTCGCCCGCCAGTTGCAGGCGCAGAGCCTGGCAACGCGGCGCCTGGCCAGGCACCTGAACACCCCAGGCCAACCACACCATGCCCACGGGCTTGTCGGGTGTGCCTCCGCCCGGCCCGGCCACCCCCGTCACAGCCACCGCCAACTGGGCCTGGCTGTGCTGCAGGGCACCCTGCACCATGGCCAGGGCCACGGGCTCGCTGACAGCGCCATGGCTTGCGATGAGCGCCGCCGGCACGCCCAGCTGGTCGGACTTGGCGGCATTGCTGTAGGTGACGAAGCCACGGTCAAACCAGTCGCTGGAGCCCGCCACGCTGGTGCACAGTGCGGCGATCAGGCCGCCAGTGCAGCTCTCGGCCGTGGCCAGGCGCCAGCCGCGCGCACGCAGCGCATCGCCCAGAGGGCCTAGGTGAGAGGCCAGTGCGTCAAGGTCGTTCAGCAGCGGCATCACCCCACCGGCCCTCACCAAACCCGCCACAGCGCCAACACCATCAGCGTGCACAGCGCCGCCACCAGGTCATCGAACAAGATGCCAAAGCCCTGGGCCCAGCCAGGCGTCTGGCCCGGTGGGCACTTGAACAGCTGGTCGGCCCAGCCCACCGGGCCGGGCTTGGCGGCGTCGAAATAGCGGAACAGCGCGAAGGCGGCCAACTGCAAACCGAAGCCACCCGGCAACACCAGCCACAGGATGGCCCAGAAGGCCAGGATCTCGTCCCACACCACTGCACTCGGGTCGGCCGTGGCCATGGCCTGGGCGGTGCGGGTGCAGGCCCACCAACCGATGGGCACTCCGGCGGCCAGCACCCAGGCCCATTGCGCTTCGCCCAGCCAGTGGCTCGCCACGGCAAAGCTGGCCCAGGCCCACAGCGTGCCCATGGTGCCGGGCGCCACCGGCGACAGGCCGCTGCCGAAGCCCAGCGACAGCATGTGCAGCGGCGAGCTGAACATCAGTGCCACGCTGGCTCGGCGCGGGCCGGCTGGCCGCAGCGCTTCGGGTTGGGGCGCAAACGCGGGGTCGGCGCTGACGGGGTCATCGGGCATGGCGGCAGTGGCCACTTCACGCAGCACCTTGGCATCGCTCACGTCATTGGGCTGGGGTTCGGTGGGCATGGGCAGGGTCACCTGAAATGGTCGAAAGCCGCCAGGCCTTGCAGGTTCAGGGCCTGGCCTGATGCGTCCAGCACGCGCAGACCTTGCGCGGCGTCTTCCACGCGGCCCACGCAGGTGAGTGCCACACCGGTTTGGTTGGCGGCGGCCAGCATGTGGTCGTGGCGGGCGGCGGGGGCGGCCAGCAGCAGCTCGTAGTCGTCACCACCAGTGAGCAGGCAGGTGCGCTGCAAGGCCAGGGGTTGCGCGGCCAACAGCGCACTGCGCGGCAGTGCGTCGAAATACAGCGTGGCGCCGCAGCCCGAGCGTCGCAGCACATGGCCCAGGTCGCCCAGCAAGCCGTCGCTGAGGTCGATGGCCGCGCTGGCGATACCGCGCAACGCCAGCCCCAGGGCCACGCGGGGCTGCGGCAGCTCCATGGCACGGCGGGCCTGCTCGAAGCCTTCGCCGGACAGTTGCACCTGGCCCCGAAAGGCTTCCAGCGCCAGCCGCGCATCGCCCAGCGTGCCGCTGAGCCACAGCTCGTCGCCCACACGGGCGCCGCTGCGCAACAGGGCCTGGCCGGGCGGCACCTCGCCGAACACGGTGATGGCGATGCTGAGCGGGCCGGCCGTGGTGTCGCCACCCACCAGCTCGATGCCGTTGGCATCGGCCAGTGCCAGCAAGCCTTGGGCAAACGGCGCCAGAAAGTCCTCGCGCACGGCGGGCATGGACAGCGCGAGCGTGAAGGCCAGCGGCTCGGCGCCGCAGGCGGCCAGATCGCTCAGGTTCACGGCCAGCGCCTTGTGGCCGAGCCGGGCCGGGGCCACGGTGGAGAGAAAGTGGCGGCCTTCCACCAGCAAATCGGTGGAGACGGCCAGTTGCATGCCGGCGCGCGGCTGCAGCAGCGCGCAGTCGTCGCCCACGCCCAGCGCAGCGCGCCGCACCGGGCGGCGGAAGTAACGGTCGATCAGCTCGAATTCGCCCAGGGCCATGCGGGCATTGTCGCGCAGGGGCCTTCGGCTTCACTACCTCACAGGCTGGCCTTCGGTGGCGGCCTCGGCCTGGGCGTACATCACATCGGCCAGTTTGCTCATCTGCGCCCGGGACAGGCTGCCCACCAGCGCGCAGCCGGCACCGGCCTCGTACCAGACCATGGCCTCCAGCCCCGCCACCGTCTCGATGCGCACATCGGGTGCGTTGGCGGCCTTGGGCGGCGCCTCGTGCCGCAGCACGTAGACGGTGACCCGCTCGCCGTCCTGGCGCTGGTACATCAGCTGGGCGCCGGGGCCGGCGGTGTCGGGCAACAGGCGGCCACCCACCAGCTCGAAGCCCTGAGAGCGCAGGTTGAACAAGGTGACAGGCATGGCCAGCCGCTTGCTCAACCACTGGCCCAGGTGCTGCTCTTGCTGCTGGCGCTGGGCGGCGTCGCCCTGTTGCACCGACACCTCCACCGCATGGCGCTGCTCGGGCACATACACCGCATGGGCAGCCACCGCGCGCTGCACCCAGGGCTCAACACTGCTCGGTGCGGCCGTGGCCACCAGGGGCGCGGCGTCGGCGGCGCTGTGGCGCTGCACCCAGGCCCCGCCCAGGCCACTGGCCAGCATCAAGCCAGCCACCAGGGCCCGGCGCCACCAATGGGGTTCGTTGGCTGCGGGTGCCGACGCGGCCGTGCTGAGCCGGTCCACCCAGGGCTGTGGCAGGGGCAGCGCCAGGCTGGCGTCCATGCGCACACGCAGGGCGTCGCGGTCGGCGGCCCAAGCCCGCACACGGGCGGCGTCTTCAGGGTGGTCTTGCAACCAGGCCTGCACCTGGGCCAGGGCTTCGGTGTCGAGTTCGCCGTCCAGCCAGGCACTCAGCAGGTCATCGTCGGGGCGGGTATTCAGAGTGTTCATGGTCAAACCACCCTTCGCAGAGCAGGGTTGGCGTGGGCGCCGGCCTTGGGTTGGCCGTCGAGCGCGGCTCGCATGGCCGTGCGGGCCCGCGAGAGGCGCGACATCACGGTGCCGGTGGGCACCTGCAGCACCTGGGCACATTCGGCATAGCTGAGCTGCTCCACGCCCACCAGCAGCAGCACTTCGCGGTGCTCGGCCGTGAGGCGCTCCAGCGCCGCCAGCAAATCCATGCGCAGTCCAGGGTCGCTCGCGCCATGGCTGGCGTTCGCATCCTGCAGATCGCTCAGGTGCTCGGGCTCCAGCAGGCTCAACCGGTGGTCGCGGCGCAGGTGGTCGAGATGGGCGTTGTGGGCGATGGACAGCAGCCACACCAGCACATTGCGCTGCTGGTCAAACTGGTGCCAGTGGCTCAGTGCGCGCTCCATCACGCTCTGCACCAGATCGTCGGCGTGGCTGGCGTCGTAGCTCAGCGAGCGCGCATAACGCCGCACCCTGGGCAGGGCGTCCAGCAGTTGCTGGCAGAAGGCGGGTGGGGCTTGCATGCAGGGTAAACGCGGGAGGGCGGCTGATTATTCCCCGCCACGCAAAAAGGCCCGGAGCGCCTGCGCGTTCCGGGCCCTTGCGGGCGATGCATTTCAGCGCATCAATCAGCGCCTCAGGGCACTTGAACCGAGATCTGCAGACGGCCCCGCGCATTGGTGGCCACCTGGTCGGCCATCAGTTGCGGCCGCCACTGTGCGGTGATACCAGCAGCCTCGCGCAGATTCAGCGCAGTGAACTCTCGCACCTGCACCGTGCCCACCGGGTTGGTGGTGGGCGCGTCCACGATGGGCGCACGGTGGCTGAAGCCGGCGCGCGGGTTGTTCTGCATCACCACCTGTTCATGGCCGTCGTCATTGCTGGTGCGGGTGAGCGTGCCAGTGTCGGCGTCATAGGCCTTGTTGGTGAAGCTGGACAGGCCGATCTCTGCGTTGGCGTCCATCACGTTGTTCACTGAAACATCCCACTGCTTGTTGATGCGCCCCACCGTGGCCGAGAGCGTCTGCACCGGTGTTCCGATCTGGACGCTGCCATCCTGGTTCGCCTTCATCACCATCTTGCCAGTGGCCGAGGTGTAAAGGAAGAGCTGCCCCCCACTCGACACGTCGAACCCGCCAGCGGCATTGATGGCGTACGTGGGCAAGGCCGTGGCGACGGCCTGACAGTCGGCGCCGGCCACGCTTCGGGTGGCTTCGTTCTCGCACCAGGTGGTGGCGGTTCCCACGCCAGTGGCATCGATGCTCGCCGTGGCCGTGATGCCGTTGTAGCCGTTGGCCGTGCTGTTGCGCGCCAGGCCAGTGACATTCCAGTCACCTTGCAAATCGGCCAGTGTGTGGGTCTGCTCAGGGAATCCAATCGCCAGGTAGCGCGTGCCCGTGGTGCTATCGGTGATGCGGTTGACAAAGACGCCGGCTTGCGAGACCACCGCGTCCACGGTGCCCGAGGGGTTGCTGAAGCGGCAGGCCTCGGTGGGGCTGGCCGTCCAGTTGGGGCTGGCTGCAGCGTTGAAGGTCAGGGTGGCGGCATTCAGGCTGCTGGTGAACACTTCGGCGCTGCCGTTGTGCAAGCGCACCACGCGGTAGGAGCCACTGCGCAGCGCAGCGCAGGTGGGCGCATAAGACTTGCCCAGCAGTTCGTGCGCCACGGCGGCGTTGCCGGTATCGGTGGGCTTGTTGGGCGACAGGTAAACGCCGCCACCCGTGCCTTGCGCCGGAATCCACAGTGCCGCCAGGCCCATGCCGCGCAAGCCGAGCGCGGTGAATTCGTTCACCGTCACCGGCGCGTTCGCGTTGCTGGTGGCTGTGTCTTGCGCGCGGAAGAGGTAGCCGCTGCGCGGGGTGTTGATCTGCAAGGTCTCGGTATGGCCATCAATCAAGCTGAGCCGGGTGTAGCTGTTGCCACTGCCCGCGTTGTTGGTGAAGGCCGCGTCAGCCAGCGTACCGGCCACGCCATTGGTGTTGCTGGGCAAGCCCCAGTTCGCCACGGACGAGCCGGCAGCTGGCAAGCTGCCATCGGTCTTGCGCGTCCAGAGGTTGAAGCTGCCGGCCGGGCCATACGCCAGCACCAGCAGCTCGCCGCCACCGGCGCGGTAGGCATAGGCGCGGCGCGTCGAATTGCCAGCGTTGCTCATGTCAAAACCGCCCGTGGAGGGGGTCACCGTAGCGTTCAGGCTGAAGGCCATGGCGTCGGTTTGCGGGCTGCACGTGGTGAGCGTGCCCACGCAGAAGTTGGCAGCCAAGACTGCGCCCGCACTGCTGACGCTGAAGTCGCCCGTGAAACCGGTGTAGGTGGCGTCGGCAATGCCGGTGCCCGACAGCATCTCGCGCCCCAAGCCGTTCCAGTCGCCAGCCAGCTCGGCCAGCGTGTGCGCCTGCTCTGGAAAGCCCACCGCCAGGCGGTACTGGGCTTCGGTTTCAAAGTAGGGCCGGCCCACCAGCAAACCGGCCGGCGTCACCACCACATCCACCGGTGCGCTGGTGCCGGCGTTGGCGATGAACCGGCAGTCGCCATTGGGCTGCCACGTGTCCACCACACCGCTGCTCAGGTTGGTGACCTTCAGCGTCTTGGCGTCAATGCTGAGCTGCGTGGTTTGCGAGCCCAGGTCACCGCCGTAATGGGGAATGACGATGCGGTAGGTGGTGCTGCGCAGGGCCTTGCAGTTGGTGGCCCCATCCAGCAGCAGCAAATCACCTGGCAGCGAAGCCACGGCTTTGGGTGCGGGCGCCGGCAACCCGGGGATGGGGGTCACCTCGATGGCCTGCCTCAAGTCGGCCAGCGTGCTGCCGGTGGCGGTCAGCTTGGCGGCCAAGGCGTCCAGTGCCTGGTCGTAGGGGTTGCCGGTGGTGCCGCCTGCGCTTGCTGTGAGCGGGGCGTTCAGCAGGTTACCGGCGCCACTCAGATCCACGCCGCCTTTCTTCAGCAATTCCACTGCAGCCGTGTTGGCCGCTGCGACGGTGGCGTCGGTCACCTTGGTGGCTGCGGTGGCATCAAACCCGCTGAAGAAGGCGGCAGAGTCGCCACCGGCCAGCGCTGTCACGATCAGTTCGGTGGCCGGCGTGACATGGGCCTTGACCGACGTCGCCGTGTCATTGCCCGAGGTGGTGGACGTGCCCGCATCGGCCGTCACCGAGTGCAGCTTGCTGCCATCGGCCAGCGTCACCTCCAGTGCGCAGGGCAGCTTGGCGCCGGCGCTGAGGGTGCTGGCGTAGCTGCCGTCACTGGCACTGGTGGCCGTGCCGGTGCCGGTGGCGCACTTGGCATTCACCGTGGCGCCAGACACGGCCAGGCCGGTGGCCACCACGCCGGTGAGGGTGACGGTGGTGGTCTGTGTGACGGGCGGACTGCTGTCACTCGTGCCGCCACAAGCCGTCAAGAGCACCACCGTGACCACGATGGGCGCCAGCGTGCGCGGCCAAGGCGTTCTGCATTGAAGGGCATTCATACCAAACCTCCGATCATTGATTCACACAAGCTTTGAGGATGGACATCCGCCTCAAAGGCAAGTCGCCAGCAGCCTTGGGCCACGGTTGCTGAAGAAACGACGCGAGGTCAGGATAGGCACCACCGCGTGGGCCGTCTTCATCAATAAAAACGAGGGTTCGCGTTGACCAAGAAGACACCTCGGTCCGCAAGGAGATCGAGAGCGCTAGGCTACTTTCACCGGCGCTTCAAGCGGCCTGGGCGACAGCGGCAAGCGCAACTGAAAGCGCATCCCGCGCTCGCGCTTCGGCTCGAACTCACCCTCCCCACCCAACTCAGCGACCCGGTGCGCAATGGACCGCAAGCCACTGCCATGAGAAGCCAGTGAAGGGTCAAAGCCCACACCATCATCTTCCAGGCGCAGCATCAGGGTGTCGGGCTTCGCCGGATCGGCCTCCACATGGATCGTCATGGTGCGGGCATTGGCATGCCGCATGACGTTGGTGGTCAGCTCAAACACCAGGCGCTGCAGAGCAATGCAGTGCGCGCCGCTCAATGACTGAACGGCCGGATCGACGTTGCAACGCCAGACCAGGCGAATGCCGCAATGTTTGAGCCGGCGCTCCAGTTGGTGACGTATCTGCCCGAACAACATCAACAAGTCACCATCGAACTGCTCGGCATTGCTCACCAGCATGCGCATCTGCTCAATGGCGGTGCGCACCTCCAAGGCCAGATCGTGGCGGGGCACGTCGCCTGCTTCCACTTGCGCCAGCAGCGCCTGCAGTTGCAAGCCCATGCCGTCGTGAATATCACCCAGGATGCGTTCACGCTCGCGCTCTTGGACGGTCAATGCGGCCTGGGCCTGCTTGGCGTCGAAAGACTCGTCAAGACGTTTCCGATGGCCCGCCAACTCGGCCAACATGCGCCCGCGGGCCTCGGCCAGCGCAGCCTCTTTGCTGCTCAGGCGCTCCAGAACCAACCAGCCCATGGCGGCCAAGAACAGCAACAGCGAATAGCGTGCCAGCGCGAAGGCCGCGTAGCCCTCGTGCGCGTAGAACACCTGGTAGTGATCATGCAAGGCCATGGCCACGGCGCCCCCGCCGGCCATGGCCAGCACCGCCGCCTCGCGGGTGCGGAAAACCAGCCACTGCCGAAGCACCAACGCAAACAGCAACACAGAGAAGGCCACCATGCCCTGCAGCCAGAACTGCCGGGCCTTGATCTCGTGCCCAAACGCGTACCAGGGCACGGCCACCAGCGACAGCACCACCAGAGCCAGCATCAGGGCGCGGATGGGCTGTGGGCGCAACTGGGCCAACTCGGCGCAGAAGGCGCACAGGCACAGGATGTAGCCGCTGTAGGCGCTGTCGATGACCAGCGCCCACCAAGCATAGGGCAGCGGCGGCCGGTCCACCACGGCATAGGTGGTGCGCAATGCGCAGAACAGGCAAGCCAAAAGGAACAGCAAGGTGGCACGATCCCGCAGCCGCCAGGCCAGCGGAATGGCCGCCAAGGCGAACAGCAACGAAGTCACCACCACCGAGAAAGAGCCTCGCGTCTGCATGGTCTCTCGCCATCCAAACACGCTGCGCACGCTGCTCGCCGGCCCCACCACGGCGTACGACAGGCCGGCATAGCGCGCCTTCTCGCCGTGAACGGTGATGTCCAGATTGTTCACGCCGTCGCGCAAAAGGCGCCTGGGCATCTCCAGGTAATGCGGCTTCTGGGCATAGTCCACGCCCAGATCGTCAGCCTGGCCAAAAGCAGGTGCGAGTTCGTTGCCATTCAGGCTGACCTGGAATCGGTTGCCCGCTCTGGGCAAATACAAGCCCCAATCGGCACTGAACCCCGAGGCCGGCGACTCAAACGCCAGCTCGTAGCGGTAGTGTCCGGACAAGCCACTGTCATTCCAGCCATGGGGCAGCTTGACCGGCTTGCCCATGCTGCTCTCACCCTCGGCGCCAACAGGCCGCATCACCGCGTCGCGCAACACCAGAGACTGATCGGCCTGCGGTTGACATCCCGCCAACAACAGCAGCGGCCATACCAGCAAAAGCCATGCTCCTCGCCAAAACGAACGAGCACAGATTTGGTTTGTGGTGATAAGGTTTGCCAGCATCACCGGGTCAGGAGACGGTCGTCATGGCAACTGATATCAGGGGCTTACTGCAAGAATCCGTTGACGTTACCGACAACGGACATTTAGAAACATCCCCAATGACCCTGCCGAAAGTCATTGCGTCGGTGGCGCGTCTGGCGGAACTGGTCAAGGGTGACAGGACCATCACGGCCCATGGCCAACGCCATAGCCAAGGTGGACAGTCTTTGCGAGATGACGCCGTCGCAGTGGATCTTGACCTGTTGCAGGGCGTCGCAATCAACGGTGACGCTCGCTACTCAGAGCCCCACGTGGTTGTGGATGCGGGCGCCACCTGGGACCGCTTGCATCGCAAGTTGCACCAGTACGGCAAGGTCACCGGCAACCGCCATCTGGCGCCGGTGACCCATCAGTCATCACCGTACTTTTCGATAGGCGGGAGCCTGGCCGTCAACTGCCATGGCCGAGATCCTCGTCACGGCCCCCTGTCCGAATCGGTGTTGTCGCTGAAGGTGTTGAAGGCCGACGGCACCCCCGAGGACTTGGTGCGAGACCCACACGGGTCACCGCTGATGGCCATGATCTTGGGGGGCTACGGGGCTGGTGGGTTGATCTTGAGTGCCACCCTGAAACTCAAGCCGGAATGCATCCTGGATTTGGAATACTCCAAGCCCATACCCATCAAGAACTACTGCCGTCGGGTGAAAGAGTTCATGGACGAACCGCACCAGACCGCTGTGCTGCATCACTACGCCTGGCTCAGTTGCGGCGAAGGTGACGATCTGTTGACCAAGGCCGTTTCGGTTGAAAGCGTGAAGCTGGACGACGATGTTCCCGATCCCCATGACCGGGTCAAGCGTCTGCACCCCATGTATGACGATGATTTGTCGGACGAGGGATTGCTGGACGACGACATGCTGTCGGCCATCTACCACCGGTACCGCCAGCTCACGCCCTCAGCAATCGGCGCTCGGTGGGCCGGCCTGGTGGCTCAGATTCGGCTGGCGTCTCAAGGCCCCATGCGTCAGCTCAACGCGATGCGATCACCAGTGCGATTTACGCAATCCCCGCCCTACCTCGTTGGCAGCGAAACCTGGGTCGATTTGATGCAGGAGTATTTTGTGCCGCCGACGCACCTGCAGTCGTTCATCCAAGGCGCGAAGGCCCTCATTGAGGCGGCCCAGAACGACAAGACATTGAAACTGCTCACCTGCACGGCCCGGGCACTGCAGGCTGACACCACCACCCTGCTCAGCTATGCCCGAGAAGGCACACGGTGCAGTGTGGTCATCAACTTCAGCGCGCCACTGGCACTGGCGCGGCGCTTTGAGGAGGACGGGAACAAACTGACAGGGGTCATGAGAGACCTCATCGACCTTGCGTACGGGTTCGGGGGCAGCTTCTACCCATGCTATGGGCGTTTTGCCACGCCGGAGCAATTCAAGAGAGCCTTTGGGGAAGGCCATGTTCAGAGCGCGATCGATCTCCGTGCTCAGATGGATCCCCACAAGAAATTCACCAACAAGTTTCTCGACTTCTACCTGCCATGAACAAGAAATTGGTGATCGCCTGAGATTGTTTTTCTGAAGTACGGCCCCTTGCCTGCTGGCCCATCGATGAATCTGACGTATTTGCTCGCGCTGAGATCCTTGGGCGTGAACATGTTGAAGTCGGGTTGACTGGCCGCCGGAGGCCCTACCACCTGTTCGCGCAGGTCGCGCCCAAACGCCACCCTGGCGCATTCCAGAATCAGTTCTGAACAATAAAGGTAGGTCGGGTTGCCAGGTGCCTGGACATCGTTCTTCTTCAGACTGAACTTGGCACCGGAGGTCTTGCTGTCAAAGATGGCATAGCGCACGCCCTGCATGCGAAAGCGATGGGCCTGCTCCACGAAGCAATCACAACCTGAGTCAAAGTCGTCGGCTTCTATCGTGTCCTGGTTCAGTCTGTAGAGCCACACACCGGCGCCTGATCTGCGACGCTCTGTCACCCATTCATCAAAGTATGTGCATCGCATGCCGCCGTGGGTGTGCGAGCTTTCAATGACCCAAGGCCTTTCTGGATCGGTCTTCAAGTCAACGATGGCGCAATGCCCCACATACTGCTTGGCCAGAATGGCGTGCTTCAGGTCGTTGAAACTGAAATCCTTGCCAAGATCAGCCCAAACCCTTGCGATCAAGCCTTCAATGGTGTTGGGCTTGCCTACCTCGTCGCCAGCCACCCGCCGCAGGTAACGCAGCAGGAGTGGCCAGTAGTGCACCAGGTTGACGTGACCCAGGCTGTCTCTTTCGATGAATTCCGCATCACTGAGGGAATGATCCCATCCGTCTTTCAAGGCCTCGGTCGGGCTGGTGATGGCCCGCACATCGGGCGGCCTGGGCAGCAGCAAGTCGCCGTGGGCCAGATCGACCACCTCGGGAGCGTCGTCATTTCCGGTCGCCATGTCATTCCCCTTCCGCGTCTGAGCACCTTGGTCAAACCATGCTAGCGGGGTTCAGCGGGGTTCATCGGCCGCGGCCACCCTCATTCCTCCCCATTTCTGGGTAGAGCCAGCGCACCTACCTAGCCTTAGCATCGCCCCCATGCACACGCCTTTGCGCATCGCCATCGTTGAAGACGAACCCGCTGCCCGGCGCCGTTTGGTGCGGGCCATCGCAGCCGACGCCAGCCTGCAGGTGGTGGCCGAGTTCGACAACGGCCGCGACGCCCTGAAGTGGCTGGAAGGCCAGGCGCCCGATGTGCTGTTGTGCGATCTGGGCCTACCCGATCTGCCTGGGCTGGCCGTCATCACGTACTGCGCCGACACGCATCCACGCTGCCAGGTGATGGTGATCAGCATGTACGAGGACGAGGCGCATGTCATCCGCAGTCTCAAGGCCGGCGCCAAGGGCTATCTGCTCAAGGACAGCCTGGGCTCCGAGGTGACCGAGCGCATCCACGAACTGGCTCGTGGCGGCTCACCCATCACGCCTGTCATTGCGCGCTTGGTGCTCAACACCATGCACCACGTCGCCCCCAAAGCCAACGCTGAAGGCATAGACGCCGTGAAGCTCTCGGCCAAGGAGGTGGTGGTGCTCACCCGCATTGCCCAGGGCTTTGGCTACGCCGAAATTGCCGAGCTGGAGGGCGTGGCCCGCTCCACCGTGGCCACACACATCCGCAATGTCTATGGCAAGCTGGCCGTGCACTCCAAGAATGAGGCCGTGTTCGAGGCCAGCCGGCTGGGGCTGATCGACCCCGGGTACTGAGACCCGGCGCCCACAGACCCCGCCGGTAAGGCGTTCAAGGCCGCAGCACCTTGGGCACCGCGTTGGGCCGCAGCCGGTAGGCGTCGGGCATGGACGAGCCTAGCAGCGGGCGCAAATACATGCGGAAGGCGTCGGTCACGTCGGTGCCGCTGGCGCTGATGAACTCGTCTTCCATCGTCCGCGTCTTGCCGGCCACGGCTTCGAGCGGCAGCAGTTCGTAGTCCACCGAGTAGAAGCCGGTGCGCTTGATGGCCACCGAGCCGCTGGTCTGGCCCCACATGGCGAACTGCACGGCCTTTTCGCCCACCTCTCTGGCCTCGCGCTGGTCCACGTCGCTGACGCAGCCCACGAAGCTGCGCTGCAGGTAGCCGAAGGTGTCGCCACGCACGCGCTTGATCTTGAGCTTGGCCTTGATCTCTTCGCAGAGCAAATCGGCCAGCGCGCCGCTGCCGCTGAGCTGCACGTTGCCGTGGGCGTCGCGCTCCAGATCCTTGGCCAACTTGGCCAGGATGGGCAGGCCCTGCGCATCGTGGATGCCCTCGCTCACCGCAATCACGCAGCGGCCATAACGCTCGTACACCGCCTTCACGTCGGAAAGAAAACGGTCGATCTCGAACACCCGCTCGGGCACGTAGATGAGGTGGGGGCCGTCGTCGGGAAACTTCTTGCCCAGCGCGCTGGCCGCCGTGAGAAAGCCCGCGTGCCGGCCCATCACCACACCCACGTAGACACCTGGCAGCGCCGCGTTGTCGAGGTTGGCGCCGGCAAAGGCCTGGGCCACGAAGCGCGCCGCGCTGGGAAAGCCCGGCGTGTGGTCGTTGAGCACCAGGTCGTTGTCGATGGTCTTGGGGATGTGGATGCAGCGCAGCGGGTAGCCGGCCTTGGCGGCCTCCTCGGCCACGATGCGGATGGTGTCGGACGAATCGTTGCCGCCGATGTTGAAGAAGTGCTCGATCTGGTGCGCCTTGAGCACCTCGAACATCTCGTGGCAGTAGGCCAGGTCGGGCTTGTCGCGGGTGCTGCCCAGAGCCGCAGCGGGGGTGCTGGCCACCAGCTCGAGGTTGTGGCTGGTCTCTTGGGTGAGATCGACAAAGTCTTCGTTGACGATGCCGCGCACGCCGTGGCGGGCGCCATACACGCGGTTGATGCCGCGAAAGCGCCGCGCTTCGAGCACCACGCCCACGAGCGACTGGTTGATGACGGCGGTGGGGCCGCCGCCCTGGGCGACAAGGATCTTGCCTGAGGACATGGGTGCCTTTCAAAGCGTTCGTGAAATCGTGCGCAAGGTTATCCGCTCTGGCGCGGTATCGACAAGCATCCTGATCATCCCAGGGCTCACCCTTGCCTGCCGGTCTTCAGTCTGGGTCTGCCCTGACGATAATCCCTACGACTTGTGCCCTCTCCCATGCCGTTTTCGCCCCCCCACCACCCCACCGCCCCGAGGCAGGTCTCGATGGCCGGCATGCGCGCCATGGTGTTGTCGGGTGGCCTGGCCACGGTGCTGCTGTTTGCGGCGCTGGGCGGCTTCGGGCTCTGGCAAAGCCATGGCCAGTACCGGCTGCGCGCCCAATTGCTGACCCAGAACCTGGCCTCCGCCACGGAGCGCAGCCTGTACGCCAACATCGAAAAGATCGACGTGGCCGTTGGTGCCGTGGTGCACCACCTGGAGCAGAACCTGGCCGATGGCCAGCTGAGAACGCCGGTGGCCGAAGCGTTCCTGCGCTCGCAGATCTCGGACCGGCCCGAGCTGGATGGCATCCGGGTGGTGGATGCCCAGGGGCGCGTCTTCATGGGCCCCAACGTGGACCCCAGGCGCCCCGTGAACGTGGCAGACCGCCCGTGGTTCATCACCCAGCGCGACCAGCCGATCGCTGGCCTGGTCATCAGTGCGCCGCTGCAGAGCCGCATCACCGGCCAATGGGTCATGTCGTTCAGCCGGCGGTATGTGGACGCCGGTGGGGACTTCGCCGGCGTGGTCACGGCCGCGGTGCCCTTGGACTTCTTCCAGCAATTGATCTCAGGGGTGGATGTGGGCCACCATGGCACCGTGGTGCTGAGGGACGGCCAGCTGAGCCTGGTCACCCGCTACCCGCCCTTGCAGGGTGCTGCAGGCGCCGTGGGCGGCCGCCACGTCACGGCCGAGCTGCAACTTGCCGCCGAAACGCCGGGCTGGACCAGCCACACCTATTTCTCCAGCCACACCCCGGACAGCGTGGCGCGCACCTACACCGCGCAGCGCATCAAGGACGTTCCGCTGTTCCTGGTGATTGGTGTGGCCGAGGACGACTACCTGGCCGACTGGTACCGCGAGGTGAAGGCCGTGATCGCCTTCTGCGGCTGTGCCCTGCTGCTCTACAGCCTGGGCAGTTGGCTGCTGCTGCGGGCGCTGGCCCAGAACCGCGAAGCACGTCAGCGCATCGACCTGCTGGCCAAGGTGTTCGAGCACAGCGGCGAGGCCATCGTGCTCACCGACCATGCCAATCGCATCATCGCTGTCAACCCGGCCTTCTCGCGGCAAACCGGCTACAGCCCGGATCAAGTGATAGGCCGCAACCCCAAGCTGCTGGCCTCGGGCCGCACCACGCCCGAGCAGTACGCGGCCATGTGGGCCGAGATCAACAGCCACGGCCTGTGGCGCGGCGAGCTGTGGGACCGCGCCAAGAACGGCACCGAGTACCCCAAGTGGATGTCGATCGCCGTGGCCCGCGATGCCCAGGGCAAGGTCACCCACCACATCGGCAGTTTCGTGGACATGACCGAGCTGAAGGAGGCCGAAGAGCGCATCCTGCACTTGGCCCACCATGACACCCTCACCAAGCTGCCCAATCGGGTGCACCTGCAAGGCCGGCTGGAACAGGCCATGGCCAGTGCCCGGCGCGAGGGCGGCGAGCTGGCCATGCTGTTCATCGACATGGACCGTTTCAAGAACATCAACGACACGCTGGGCCACCACATAGGCGACAGGATGTTGGTCGAAGTGGCCCAGCGCCTGAAAGGCATCGTGCGCGACAGCGACATCATTGCCCGCCTGGGTGGCGACGAGTTTGTGCTGGTGCTCACCGGTTTGGGGCGCGAGGGCGCGCGTGCCGCCGCCTCGGTGGCGGGCAAGGTCAAGACCGATCTGAGCCGGCCCTACCTGGTGGACGGCCACGAGCTGCATTCCACGCCCAGCATCGGCATCGGCATCTTCCCTGGCGACGGCGACGACGCCGACACACTGATGAAGAACGCCGACGCGGCCATGTACCACGCCAAGGCGGCCGGCCGCGACAACTACCAGTTCTTCACCGCCGCCATGAACCAGGCCACCGCCGAGCGCCTGGCGCTGGAGGTGGGCCTGCGCGGCGCCATCGAGCGCGGCGAGCTGTTCCTGCACTACCAGCCCCAGGTGGATGTGGCCAGCGGCCGGGTGGTGGCCGTGGAGGCGCTGGCGCGCTGGGAGCACCCCGAGCGGGGCCTGATCCCGCCGCTCAAGTTCATCCCCGTGGCCGAAGAGACCGGCCAGATCGAGGCCATCGGCAGCTGGGTGCTGAACCAGGCGCTGGGCCAGGTGGCCCAGTGGCGTGCCAGCGGTTTCGGCGAGCTGCGCGTGGCCGTGAACATGTCGGCCCACCAGATGCGCGGCGACGCTTTCGTGAACGAGGTGGCGAGCGGCCTGCAGCGCCTGGGCCTGCCCGGTGACGCGCTGGAGCTGGAGATCACCGAGAGCGTGGCCATGCGCGACCCGGTTCGCACCGGTGTGCTGCTGCGCCAGCTGCGTGGCCTGGGCGTGGCGCTGGCCATCGACGACTTCGGCACCGGCTATTCGTCGCTGGCTTACCTGAAGCAGTTGCCGCTGAGCTGCCTCAAGCTCGACCGCTCCTTCGTGATGGACATCGAGCACGACCCCAACGACGCGGCCATCAGCGCCGCCGCCATCCAACTGGCCCACAGCCTGGGCTTGGCCGTGGTGGCCGAGGGCGTAGAGAACACCGCGCAGATGGAATACCTGCGCGGCCTGCACTGCGACACCGTGCAGGGCTATTTCACCGGTCGGCCCATGTCAGCCGAGGCCTGCGGCCGCTTCATGCGCGAAGCGCGAGCTGCCGTCGCGGCTTGAGGCGCAGCCTTCAGTGGGCGTGGCCCAGTGCCACGTAAACCAGCGCCGCGCCCAGGCAGGTCAGGGCTATCAGCTTGATGGAGGTGGAGGGCCTGGCGCCCGAATGCGCCTCGGGCAGGATGTCGGCCACGCCGATGTAGAGCAGGAAGCCGGCAAAAAAGCCCAGGTACACCATCAACCAGTAGGGCGGCACCTGCAGCACCAGGGTGGCGGCCGCGCCCAGCACCGGGGCCAGCGCATCCAGCACCAGCATCAGCACGGCCTTGCGCGTGGTGTTGTGGTGCCTGAGCATGAGGCTCACGGTGTTCAGGCCGTCGGAGAAGTCGTGCGCGATCACCGCCAGTGCCACCGTGATGCCCACCGGCGTGGACACCTGGAAGCCCAGGCCTATGCCCACGCCGTCCATGAAGCTGTGGCCGATCAGCGCCGCCGCCGAGGCCATGCCCGCATGCGGATGGTGGTGCGCCTTGTAGCCCTGCTCGTGCGCCGGGTGCACCAGCAGGAATTTCTCCAGGCTGTGGAACAGGATGAAGCCCACCACCAGAGCCACCATGGCACCGTCGGCGTCAAACTGGTGTTCGCGGGCCAGCTCGAAGATCTCGGGCAGCACCTCGAAGCTCACCACCCCCAGCAGCACCCCGGCGGTGAAACCCAGCACATAGTGCAGATCGTCTTTGAACTTCAGCGCCAGCAGGCCACCGGCCAGGGTGGACGCGAACGCGGCAAGGGTGAGGAGCAGGGGTGACATGAGGGCCGTATTGTCGTGCCCCGCGCGGGGCTGGCATCAGGCGGGTTTCAGGCGGGGGTTGCGAGCGCCGCCTGGCGCTGCTGCACGGCCAGCCACACCAGGGCTGCGCCCAGCAAGCCGAGCGGCACCAAGCTGCCCCAGTTCATGGCCTGCCAGCCGCCGGTGGTCACCAGGGCGCCCGAGCCAAAGGCGGTGAGCGTCATGGTGGCGTAGACGCTGAAGTCCACCGCCGCCTGGGCCGTGGTGCGCTCCTCGGGCCGGTAGGCCTCAGTGGCCAGCGTGGTGCCGCCGATGAACAAGAAGTTCCAGCCCACGCCCAGCGTGATCAGCGCGCCCAGGAAGTGCATCAGGTCCACCCCGTTGAGCGCAATCACCACGCAGACGATGTTGAGCAGCAGCCCCAGCACCATCACCGGCAAGGTGCCAAAGCGTTTGATCAGCGTGCCGGTGAAAAAGCTGGGCACGTACATACCCAGCACATGCCACTCCAGCACCAGGGCCGCCGCAGAGAAGGGGTGCGAGCACTGCGCCATGGCGATGGGCGTGGCCGACATCAGCAGGCTCATCACGCCGTAGCCCAGCGCACAGGCGGCCACGGCCACGATGAACTTGGGCTGGCGCGCGATCTCGCACAGCGGCCGGCCCTGCGCGGGCGCGCTGCCAGGCGCATTCAGCGGCGGAAAGGGGATGAAGCTCAGCACCGCCAGCGACAACAGCGCCACGCCCACCAGCGCCAGGTAGGCGCCGGCAAAGGGCGCTGGCAGCGCATCGCGGGTGGCGCTGGCCAGGTTGGGGCCGATGATGCCGCCCAGGATGCCACCGGCCAGCACCCAGGAGATGGCCTTTTCCTTCAGGCCCGGCGCCACCAGCTCGGTGGCGGCAAAGCGGTAAAGCGAGGCGTTGGCGCTGTAGTAGCCAGCCAGCAAGGTGGACGCCGTGAGCAGCCAGAAATTGTGATGGCTGGCGGCCCAGGCGCACACGCCCGCCGCCAGCATGGCCACCACCAGGCCGAGCTGGAAGGTGCGCTTGCGGCCCCAGGCGCGCTGGTGCCGCGCCACCAGCGGCGCGGCCAGCGCGCCGCCGCCCACATAGGCGGCCACCGGCAGCGTCGCCATCCAGGCGTTGGGCGCCAGGCTCAGTCCCACCAGGCCGTTGATGGCCACCAGGGTGACGTTGTTGGTCAGGAACAGGCCCTGGCACAAGGCCAGCAGCAACAGGTGCAAATTCATTCAGGCTTTCTTGAGCGTGGCCTGGTAGGCCGCGATCTGCGGGGCGATCAGCGCACGCCGGGCCAGGCTCTCGGCCGGCCAGTGGGCCTCGCGGTCGTAATACTCGGGCACGGCTGGCGTGCCCGGCGGCAGCAGCACCCAGGGCTGCTTGCTGGTGGTGAAGATGTGGATGTCGGGCGGCAGTGCTTCGGGCTCATCGAGCGTGCCCACGCGCACAAAGCTCAGCAGCGGGCCGGCGCCGGCATAGTGGCTCCACAGCGCCAGCCTGCAGCTGGGGCAGCGCGCGATGGTTTGCCCCTGCCCGCTGGCCGATGGCGTCATCACCATCTCGGGCTGGCCGGCCAGCAATTGCACGCGGTCAGACTCGATCATCGCGTTGAGGGCAAAGGCCGAGCCACTCTCGCGCTGGCACCAGCGGCAGTGGCAGCAGTTCACGAACAGGGGCTTGGACGTGAGCCGGTAGCGAACCTGCCGGCAATCGCAGCCGCCGGTGGTTTCGTGCATGTGGTTGTTCATGGCTGACCTCCAAATCGCACCGCGTTGCGGGCCCTGGCCTTGGCCGCCTCCACCTCGCGGTCGCGCGGCTGGGCGGTGGATTGAAGCGAGGCCAGCAGCGTGCGGGTGCTGGCTGCCACCTCGGCCACGGCGCGCTCGAAGGCGGCTTCGTTGGCCTTGGACGGCACCGCAAAGCCGCTGAGCTTGCGCACGAACTGCAGCGAGGCGTCGCGGATCTCCAGCTCGGTGGCCGGTGGCTCGAAGTTGAACAGGGTCTTGATGTTGCGGCACATGGCGACGCCCTCCGATGCGGATCAACGGCCCTTGGCCTTGCCCGGCCAGAAGGTCTTGCGGATCAGCGCCAGCGACTCGGGGCTGTCCCACTCGCGCGCGCCCACGATCTTGTCCAGCACCTTGCCATTGGCGTCCACCAGCAGCGTCAGCGGCAGGCGGTTGGCGCCCAGCATGTTCTCCAACTCCAGTTGCTTGTCAATGAAGTGGCGGATGGTGGTCTTGTCGGGGTTCAGCGCCGCCTTGGCCTTGTCCACATAGTCGTCGGTGGAGATGCCGATGATGGTGAAGCGGCCGGCCTCGTCCCACCAGGCCAGGCGCTCCAGCGAAGCCATCTCCTGCCGGCAGGGCCCGCACCAGCTGGCCCACACATTGATGACCAGCGGCCGGCCCTTGAACGACAGCAGCCTGGCCGAAGGGCCGTTCAGGCCCTGCATCTGGGCCTCGCGCAGCAGCTGGCCCACCTCCACCTCTCCGGGGGTCTTGGCGGCCAGGGGCAGGCAGATGCAGGCGCCCAGCAGGGCGGCCATAGCGATACGGCGGGCGAGAGAGGTGGGTGTCATGTGCAGGCAATCATCAAATGGGGGCTTGGGCGTGCAGGTGGCGGGCCAGGAATGTGGCGATGCGGGCCTCGTATTCGCGCGGCGCAAAGGCATGCAGGTCAACATGGGCGGCGCCTGGCAGCAGCCACAGGTCCTTGGGGGCTGCGGCTGCGTCAAAGATGCGCTGCGTCTCGGCCACCGGGGTGTGCTGGTCGGCCATGCCGGCGGCGATCAGCAGCGGCGAGTGCATGGTGGCCATCTCGGAAATGGGCTGCAACTGGCTGGGCGAGATGGACACGCGCAAAGGCAGCTGCCACAGCAGCAGCGGCGCCAGCACCGTGCCGGGCGCGCCCAGGTAAAGCCCGAGCCTGTTGGTCACCGCCTCGTTGATGCTGGGGAACATGGACTCCAGCACCACCGCGCTCGGTGCCGGCCTAGCCTGGGCCAGCACGAACGCCGCCGCCCCCAACGACACCCCGATCACGCCCAGCTTTTCGTCCGGCAATTCGCGCCGCAGCCAGCCCAAGGCCGCACGCACGCCTTCGGCCTCACGCAATCCGTAGGTGATGTACTCGCCACTGCTTTCGCCATGCGCTGGCAAATCTGGCAGCAGCACGGCGTAGCCAAGCTGGTTGAGAAAGCGGGCCCGGCCCAGCATCTCGCGCCGGTCGGCGCGCACGCCGTGCAACAGCAGCACGGCACCCCGGCCAGGCTGGCCCCGCAGCATCCAGGCTGAGAGGGTTTCGCCCTGGCCATACGGCAGGCGCAGGTTGCGGACCTGCAGGTCGGGCGGTGCCTCGCCAATGGGCCGCCGCGCCGGGCGGCACAACACCTCGCCCGCCCCGATCACGGCCATCACGAACGAGAACGCGGCGAGCAGCAGGATTTTTCGGCTTGTGCGCATGGAGTTGGGGCTGAACCTCGCGATTGTCACGTAGCAGCGGCCTGGCCCCTGCGGCGCCAGGGTGAGGCCGAAGAATGTCCCTGGTCAAGGCTTGTGGCCCTTGAGCCGCTAGACTTCGGCCCATGCGCCTTCCCCGCCGTCCCCTGCGCTGGCTTGCCAGCCTGCTGATGGGCTCGCTGCTGTTCATGCAGCTGGCCACGGCGGCCTATGTGTGCCCGATGGAGGGCCGTGGCGACACCGCCGGCGCCACAGCCATGGCCGAGATGGAAGGCTGTGACGGCCAGATGGCGGGCATGCCAAGTGACGCCCCCATGGACAGCGGGCAAGCGCCCTTGTGCAAGGCGCACTGCGAGGAAGGCTCGCAGACCCCCAGCGCCTCGCCCAACCTGAACGCCGGCACCACGCCGGTGCTGTTCACCGTGCTCGACTGGGCGCCGGCCAACCTGCTGCCCGGCCAGCCCGCCCCCTCGGCGCCAGCCGCGCAGCCGGGCGCGCCGCCCCCGGGCTTTCCGCCCCTCTACATCGCACTGCAAGTCCTGCGGCATTGACAGGCTGCACCTGATCGCCCGGCTGTGAAGCCGCTGGCGACCTGTGTGTCTGCTCCCTGTTGATGTTCGAGGATTTGCCATGCTTCTCCACCCTTTTCCGCTGCGCGCGGCCGCCCGCGCTGGCGCGCTGCTGAGCGCCCTGCTTGCCGCCACGCTGCCCGCCCAGGCCGCGCTGAACTTTGACGACACCGCTGCCGTGGCCCTGGCCCAGGCGCCCGCGCTGCACAACCAGCAACTCGCCGTGGACAGCGCACAAACCGCGCGCACGGCTGCGGCCACCCTGCCCGACCCGCGCCTGGCCGTGGGCGTGGAGAACCTGCCCATCGCCGGCATGGGTCGCTACAGCGCTGTGGCCGACGGCATGAGCATGCAGCGCATCGCGCTGATGCAGGACATGCCCAACGCCGCCAAGCGCGAGGCCCGCGCCGCTGGCGCCGAGGCCAAGGCCGCGCGCGAGCAGGCCATGCTGGTCGTCACCCGTTTGGGCATCCAGCGCGACGCCCAGCTGGCCTGGCTGGGGGTGCACTTTGCCGAACGCAAGCTGGCGCAGTTGAGCGAGCTGGAGCGCGAGAGCCAACTGCTGCTGAACACGCTGGACGCGCACATCGCCAGCGGCAAGGCCATGCCGGCCGACAAGCTGATGGCGCGCCAGGAGGCCCTGGCCCTGGCCGACCGCCGCGACGAAGCCGAGCGCGACGTGGCCAAAGCCCGCGCTACGCTGCGGCGCTGGGTGGGCGAGCGCGCGACCGAGCCGCTGACTGGCGAGCCGCCCGTGGTGACGCTGAAGGCCGACGAAGCCCGTGCCGCCATCCACCGCCACGCCGAACTGGCCCCCTACACCGCCATGCGGGCCATGGCCGACGCCGAGGCCCGCGAGATGGACGCCGAGCAGCGCGGCGACTGGGCCTGGGAAGTGGCCTACCAGCGCCGCGGCCCGCAGTACGGCGACATGGTGTCGTTCCAGATCAGCATGGACCTGCCATGGCAGAAGGAGCGGCGCCAGAAGCCCATTGCCGACGCCAAGCGCCTCGACGCTGCACGCGTGGAAACCGAGCGCCAGAACACCGTTCGCATGCACCAGGAAGAGCTTGACGGCTGGCTGGCCGAGTGGCAGGCCCTGCAAGCCCAGCGCGAACGCCTGGCCCGCCTGGGCGAGCCGCTGGCCGCCGAGCGCGTGAAGCTCACGCTCAGCGGCTACGAAGCTGGCCGCAGCGATCTGGCCAGCGTGCTGGCCGCGCGCCGCGAAGCTGTGGAAACCCATTTGCGGCTCACCGAGTTGGACGCGCAGATCGCGGCCCTGAACGTGCGCCTAACCACCTTGATTGCGGAGTGAACACCATGAACAACACGAAAACCATCATCGCCGCCGTCGTCCTGCTGGCCCTGGGTGGCGCGCTGGGCTGGGGAGCCTCGCACTGGCACACCAGCGCCGACACCGCCAAGCCCGCCACGACCACGACGGAGCGCAAGGTGCTCTATTGGTACGACCCCATGGTGCCAGGCCAGAAATTCGACCAACCCGGCAAGTCGCCCTTCATGGACATGCAACTGGTGCCGCGCTATGCCGACGAAGGCGAGCCCGTTGCCGGTGACGCACCGGCATTGAAGGTGGACACCCGCGCCAGCCAGGCCCTGGGCACGCGATTGGCCACCGTGGAAAAGCGCAGCCTGGGCGCCGCCGTAGAGGCGGTGGGCACGGTGGGCCTGAACGAGCGCGACGTGGCCATCGTGCAAGCCCGCACATCAGGCTTCGTGGAGCGTGTCTACGCCCGCGCGCCGGGCGACGTGATCGCCGCTGGCGCGCCGCTGGTGGACGTGCTGAACCCCGAGTGGCTGGGCGCGCAGCAGGAATACCTGGCCGTGAAGGCCACCGGCGATGCCGCGCTGACGCAGGCCGCGAAACAACGCCTGGTGCTGCTGGGCATGCCGCACGCGATGGTGGCGCAAGTGGAGAAAAGCGGCCAATCCATGGCGCTGCAAACCATCACCGCGCCCACGGGCGGCCTGATCGCCGAGCTGATGGTGCGCGCCGGCATGATGGTGGCGCCAGGCATGACCCTGGCCCGCATCAACGGCCTGGGCACCGTGTGGCTGGAAGCCGCCTTGCCCGAGGCGCAGGCCGCCAGCATCCAGCCGGGGCAGGCGGTGCAGGCGCGCTTTCCGTCGCTGCCGGGGCAGGTGGTGAATGGCCGCGTGGCCGCCGTGCTGCCCGAGGCCAACAAGGACAGCCGCACGCTGCGGGTGCGCATTGAGCTGCCCAACACCCAGGGCAGGCTCAAGGCCGGTTTGTTTGCACAGGTGAGTATGCAAGGCGCGCCGCGCGAGGCCCTGGTGTTGCCGGCCGAGGCCGTCATCCGCACCGGCAAGCGCGCCCTGGTCTATGTGGTGGAGGGCACAGGCCAGTACCGACCGGTGGAGGTGCAGGTGGGCGAACAGGTGGACGAGTGGATCGTCATCCGCTCGGGCCTCGCGGTGGGCCAGCAGGTGGTGGCCTCGGGCCAGTTCCTGATCGACTCCGAGGCGAGTTTGCAAGGCGTGATGGCGCGCTCGCCGGCCGCGTCCAGCGCTGCGCCCGCCGCGCCGGCCAGCTACCAGGCGCGCGGCGTGGTGACCGAGATCGGCACCGACGACGTGACGCTGGAGCACGAGCCAGTGCCCGCGCTGAAGTGGCCTGGCATGACCATGCCCTTCAAGCTGGCCAAGCCCGAATTGGCGAAGGGTCTGAAGGTCGGTCAGCAGCTCAGCTTCAGCTTCATCAAGCAGGGTGACGACTGGGTCATCACGCAGATCAGCCCGCTGGTCCCGGCGCCGCAGGGGTCTGAGAAGCAAAAGCACGACCACTCCGCAGCGCCCGTCATCCCCGCGCAGGCGGGGATCCACCCGTCAGCGCCAACACTGGATTCCCGCCTGCGCGGGAATGACGTTGCCGGAGCCGCCAAATGATCGCCGCCCTGATCCGCTGGTCGGTGATGAACCGGCTGCTGGTGCTGCTGGCCACGCTGATGCTGGGCGCCTGGGGTGCCATCAGCCTGCGCAGCACCGCCGTGGACGCCCTGCCCGATCTTTCCGACGTGCAGGTCATCATCCGCACCAGCCTGCCCGGCCAGGCGCCGCAGATCGTGGAGAACCAGGTCACCTACCCGCTGGCCACCACCATGCTCTCGGTGCCCGGGGCCAAGACGGTGCGCGGCTATTCGTTCTTTGGCGACAGCTTTGTCTATGTGCTGTTCGACGACGGCACCGACATGTACTGGGCGCGCTCGCGCGTGCTGGAGTATTTGAACCAGGTGCAGGGCAGGTTGCCGGCGGGCGCCAAGACCTCGCTGGGGCCGGACGCCACCGGCGTGGGTTGGATCTACCAGTACGCACTGGTGGACAGAACCGGCAAGAACGACCTCTCGCAGTTGCGCGCACTGCAGGACTGGTTCTTGAAATACGAGCTGAAGACCCTGCCCAACGTGGCGGAAGTGGCCAGCGTGGGCGGCATGGTCAAGCAATACCAGGTGGTGCTGGACCCGGCCAAGATGGCATCGTTCGGCGTCACCTACGCCCAGGTGCGCGACGCGTTGATGGCCGGCAACCAGGAAACCGGCGGCTCGGTGCTGGAGCTGGCCGAGGCCGAGTACATGGTGCGCGCCAGCGGCTACCTGAAGACGCTGGCGGACTTTCGCGCGATCCCGCTGGCGAGCCGCAATGGCGTGCCGGTGAGCGTGGGCGACGTGGCGACGGTGCAGGTGGGCCCCGAGATGCGGCGCGGCATTGCCGAGCTCGACGGCGAAGGCGAAGTGGCCGGCGGCGTGGTGGTGCTGCGCTCGGGCAAGAACGCGCAGGACACCATCACCGCGGTGAAGACCAAGCTGGCCGAGCTGCAGAAGAGCCTGCCCAAGGGCGTGGAGATCGTCACCACCTACGACCGCAGCGCCTTGATCGAACGCGCCATCACCAACCTCTCGCACAAGCTCATCGAAGAGTTCATCGTCGTGGCCGTGGTGTGCGCCATCTTCCTGTGGCATCTGCGCTCGGCCCTGGTGGCCATCATCGCGCTGCCGCTGGGCGTGCTCACGGCCTTTTTGATCATGCGCTACCAGGGCATCAACGCCAACATCATGTCGCTGGGCGGCATTGCGATTGCCATCGGCGCGATGGTGGACGCGGCGGTGGTGATGATCGAGAACGCGCACAAGAAGATCGAGGCCTGGCAGCACGCGAACCCTGGGCGTGAACTCGAAGGCGAAGAACGCTGGCAGGTGATGACCGATGCCGCCGTCGAGGTGGGCCCGGCGCTGTTCTTCTCGCTGCTGATCATCACGCTCAGCTTCATCCCGGTGTTCACGCTGGAGGCGCAGGAGGGCCGCATGTTCGGCCCGCTGGCCTACACCAAGACCTATGCGATGGCGGTGGCCGCCGGCCTCTCCGTCACACTGGTGCCGGTGCTGATGGGCCTGTGGATACGCGGGCGCATTCCGGATGAACAGAAGAACCCCATCACCCGCGCGCTGATCGCCATCTACCGCCCGGCCCTGCGCTGGGTGCTGGTGTGGCCCAAGGCCACGCTGGCCATCGCCGCCATGCTGCTGGCCACCACGGCCTGGCCGCTGATGCGACTGGGCGGTGAATTTCTGCCGCCGCTGGACGAGGGCGATCTGCTCTACATGCCCTCGGCCCTGCCCGGCCTCTCCACGCAGAAGGCCGCCGAGCTGCTGCAGCTCACCAACCGCATGATCAAGACCGTGCCCGAGGTGGCGCGTGTGTTCGGCAAGGCCGGCCGCGCCGAGACAGCCACCGACCCCGCGCCGATCGAGATGTTCGAGACCACCATCCAGCTCAAACCCCAGAGCGAATGGCGGCCCGGCATGACGCCCGAGAAGATCGTGGAGGCGCTGGACCAGGCGGTGAAGGTGCCGGGCCTGTCCAACATCTGGGTGCCGCCCATCCGCAACCGCATCGACATGCTGGCCACCGGCATCAAGAGCCCCATCGGCGTGAAGGTGGCGGGCAGCGACCTGACCCAGATCGACCGCGTGGCCGCCGCCATCGAGCAGGTGGCCAAGGGCGTGCCGGGCGTGTCGTCGGCGCTGGCCGAGCGCCTCACCGGCGGGCGCTATGTGGACGTCAACATCGACCGCTCGGCGGCCGCACGCTATGGCCTGAACATCGCCGAGGTTCAGGAGATCGTCGCGGGCGCCATCGGTGGCGACAACGTGGGCGAGACGGTGGAGGGGCTGGCGCGCTTTCCCATCAACCTGCGCTACCCGCGCGAATGGCGCGACACGCCCGAGCGTCTCACTCAACTGCCCATCCTCACGCCCATGGGCCAGCAGATCACGCTGGGCACCGTTGCCCAGGTGGTGATCACCGACGGCCCGCCGATGCTGCGCACAGAGAACGCCCGCCCCTCGGGCTGGGTCTACGTGGATGTGCGCGGCCGCGACATGGCCTCGGTGGCACACGACCTCCGCAGCGCCATCGCCCAGCAGGTGCAGCTCGAACCGGGCATGAGCGTGGCCCTGTCAGGCCAGTTCGAGTACCTGGAGCGCGCCAATGCGCGACTGATGTACGTGGTGCCGGCCACGCTGATGATCATCTTCGTGCTGCTGTTCCTCACCTTCAACCGGCTGGACGAGGCCCTGCTGATCATGGCCACCCTGCCCTTCGCGCTCACTGGCGGCGTGTGGTTCCTGTACCTGCTGGGCTACCACCTCAGCGTGGCCACGGGTGTGGGCTTCATCGCACTCGCCGGGGTGGCGGCCGAGTTTGGCGTGGTGATGCTGCTGTATTTGAAGCACGCCCTGCAGGACAGCCTGGCTGGCGGCGCAGCACTCAGCACCGCCTTGGTGGACGAGGCCATCGAGCACGGCGCCGTGCTGCGCGTGCGGCCCAAGGCCATGACGGTGGCCGTGATCCTGGCCGGCCTGGTGCCCATCGTCTGGGGCAGCGGCACGGGCTCGGAGGTGATGAGCCGCATCGCCGCGCCCATGCTTGGCGGCATGGTGACGGCGCCGCTGTTGTCGCTGTTCATCGTGCCGGCGGTGGTGGCGCTGCTCCGGCGGCCCAGGCAGCCGGCCTGATCAGCGGCGGCCGGCGGGCCAGGCCGCGGGCGCACGCTGAAGAGCCCGCCAGCGCCAAGCCCCCAGAGGCAGGCCAAGGGCCAGCACCAGCCCTGCCAGAGTTCCAATGCCATAGCCAAACCAGGCAAACCACACGAAGCCTAAGCCCGCCAAGGCCACTGCGCCCACTGCCATCAGCACCTGTGCGCCACCCCCCGGCGCCTTCAACCGGGACCAATCGCGCCACATGAACAACATGGCCAGCGGGCCGAGCACCAGCATCGCCTCGGCCATGTGCTGCGGCCAGACCCAACGTTGAGCCGGCATCACCAGCCTGCTGAGGCCCCATACCGTGAACCATTGCAGCGCCATGGCCAGCAGGTGCAGCCTGCTCAGGTGCAGGGCCAGCCAACGGTTCAGTGCCGGCCCCTGCGGTGCGCCGGGCAAAAGGCGTAGCAAGACCTGTTCGCGCCGGCGCGCCCACATCAAAGCGGGTGTCTGCATCACCACGGTGTAGCTCGCAAATGCCAAGCCAATGGCCAGACCTCCTGCAAAGCCTTGCCCACCGTCCCACTGAGGGAACAGGACGATGGACATCAGCAACATGGCGGCAAAAGCCCAACCACCCATCGCGCCAGTGACCACACCTGTCCAGTGCAGTTGTGGGCCTTGGCCCAGCGCCAGCAAATCGACCGCACGGCGATGACGTTGGCCCACCAAGCGCATCAGCCACCGGGCATACACGCGCTGCCCCCAAGCCAGGGTCCAGCCCCAGCCCCCGGCGCCAAACGCTTGCTCACCCACCATCGGCGGTGTGCCCTTCATCGTCGCTGCGAGTCTGAGTTGCCGGTTGTGGTGATTGGCATGCCGTTCACCACCTTGCATCACCACTGCGCGCAAAGCCCAGGCCACGGCCAGGGCCACCGCGCCCACCAGCACAGGCCATGGCAGGGACCGCAGCCCGGCGCCGAGCCACTTCGCTCCGTCGCTCGGCACCCAAAGCGTGGCCGTCCATCCCACGATGGCCACGCCTATCCACAGCCGGGGCCAGCGTATGCCACACACGAATACGGTGCAGACTCCGGCCACTGTGCAGGACAAGCCTGCCACAGGACCACCCATCAGTGCGGTGACCGCAGCGGCCAAGCCAGCCAGCACCGCCACACCCAGGATCAGAACAAACCTCAAGGCACGCACATGCCCTGGCACGGTGGGCGCCAGCTGCGGGTGGTTCTGTGCCAGCACGTTGTAGGCCAGCAGCATCCAGACACCGAGCAAGGCTGTCGCGCCGACCGCACCGGCCAATACCAAGCCGAGCGCCCAGGCTTGCTCTCCGGGTTCGAACCAGACCACCAGACCGATCGCCATCACCATCAACACGCCGATCAAAGCCCAAGGCCACAGCGAGCCCTGGTTGCGCCGTGCTTGCCAGGCCGAGAGCAGCACCACACGCATGGGCCGCCAGGGCAGCAGCCCATCGCCCGACGCATGCACCGCGCTCATTGCGTGAGCCCCATGAACAGGTCTTCCAGGCTCACGGCCGTGACCTCGGTGCCAGGCCAGGTCGCCGCCTCGCCCTCACGCCGCGCCAGCAAGCGGGTGTGGCCATGACCCAGCGGCGTCTCACCCAGCACCTGCCAGCCTTGGGCTTGCACCTGTTGGCGCACCACCAGCGAGGGGCCCGTGATGCTGCGCGCGCCGTCCATCAGCTCGTCCAGCGGCGCCTGCAACACGATGCGCCCAGCGGCCAGGAAGGCGACGTTGAAGGCCACGCGCTCCAGGTCGGACAGGATGTGGGTGGAGAACACCACCGTGGTGCCGCGGTCGATCACCTGGGCCACCAGCTCCTGCAAAAAATCGCGTCGGCCAGCCGGGTCCAGGCTGGCCACGGGCTCGTCCAGCACCAGCAGGTCAGGCTCATGGCCCAGCGCGCGGATGATGGACAGCCGCTGCTGCTGGCCGCCCGAGAGCTTGCCGATGGGCTGGTGGTGGTTGATGCCCCAGCGCGTCAACAGTGACTCGACCTTGGCGTCGTTCCAGCGCGGGTAGAAGGCCTTGAAGTAGGCCAGCAGTTGGGCTGGCGTCATCCACTCGAACAGGTTGCTCTGCTGCGGCACGTAGCCGATGCGCGCGCGCTCGGCATCGCCCAGCGCGGCCAGGGGCTGGCCGAAGAGCTGCACCTCGCCCTGGGCCGGCTCGCGCAGACCCAGCAGGCTCTCGATCAGCGTGGTCTTGCCGGCGCCGTTGCGGCCCAGCAGCCCCACCACCTGGCCCGGCGGCAGCTGCCAGCTCAGGTTCTGCAGCACCGGCTGGGCACCGTAGGCCAGCGAGAGGTTGTGGATGGCCACGGTGGCCGGTGTGGTGTGGTGCGCCGCGGCTTGTGCGCTGTTTTGTGTGGTTTGCAAGTTCATCTCATGCCTCCTTGGTGTTTTGCTGTGTCTCTTGCAGGATGGTCTTGAACATCGCCAGCGCACGTGTGGCGGGCAACTGCAGCTGGTGCGCTTCGGCAGCGGCGCGTTCCAGCGTGGGGCGCAGCAACTCGCTACGGTCGGCCACGCTGGCCGAGGACTGGGCCTGCGCAGCCACCACCATCGCGAGACCGCGCCGGCGCTCCAGTACGCCCTCAGCCTCCAACAGGCCGAAGGCCTTGGAGACCGTCATCGGGTTCACCGCCAGGGCCTGGGCGAGCTCGCGCACCGAGGGCATCTCGTCGCCCGGCTGCAGCAGACCGGCGGCAATGCGCCGCCGCACCTGCTCGATGAGCTGGCGGTAGATGGGCTCGGCCGAGCCGGTGGCGATGGTGAAAAGCGCGGTGTCGTTCATGTGTATTGCTACTGTAATACACGTAGACACCAGCGTGCAAGCCCCTTCTTTCAGAGGCCCTTCGGGTCAGTTCGGGCGGGTCGCCTGCACCGTCTCGCCCCGGTCAAACACGATGCGCCACACCCCGGGCGCCTCTTGTCGCCAGACCGAATGGAAGCGCGCGACGAGTTGGCCGCTGGCGTCGCGCACCGGGCCCGAGCTGTGGGCCAGCGTGCCGGACGCCAGCACCTCCACCTCGTCGGGCTGCCACGAGAACGGTGCTTGCGGCGCCGTGAAGAAGCGCGCCCAGTGGGCCGCCACCTGGGCCTTGCCGCGCAGCGGCGGGGTGGTGGTGAAGAACACGGCTTCGTCGGCCAGAAAGCGACTGAAGGCGGCGTGGTCGCGGTCGGCCATGCTCTTGGCAAAGGCGCGCTCGGCGGCCTCCACCTGGGCCTGGGCGGTGCTGGGGTCGGTGGGGACGGGCATGGTTTGACAGGCGCTCAGCGCCGCAGCCAGGCTCAGCACAATGGGCAGCTTCATGGGCGCTCCTGGGTTGGTCCGGGGTTCGTAGCCTACCCCGCCCGTCATTCCCGCGCCGGCGGGAATCCATGGGCAGCATCCAAACACTGGATTCCCGCCTGCGCGGGAATGACGGAAGCGATCAGTCTTGGGCCTGCGGCCTCAACGGTCCTCCCAGCCGCGCGAGGCGATGGCACCGAAGTTGATGCGGCGCCGCTCGTTCAGCCGCTCGCGCCTCACGCCGATCCAGCCACCTCGCTCCAGCCGGCCTTCCACCAGTTCGTAGCCCATCAGCGCGAACATGCGCTCGCCGATGAAGATGGGGCGGGCATTGCCGTACCAGTCCATGCAACTGGCGCGGCAGCCATCGTTCATGGCGCTTTCGGGCCGGGCCTGCAAGTCGCCCAACGATTGGAAATCAAGCTCGTGCGTGCGCAGGAACATCACCGAGGCCGATCCTTGCGCACCGCGACCGCCGAAGCCTCCACCTTGCAGAATGGGCAATCCGAGCAGGCCGTCCTCGTCGCCCATGGGGCGGTAGAAGAAGCCGTGGCTGCGGGTTTCGCCCTGGCGTGCGCCGCTTTGAACATGGTGGCCGGCCGGCTCGGCCTGGGCGCCGCTCAGGCGCACCGCGCTCATGTGCAGGTCGCTGCCCCGGTTGCCCACCAGCACGGCGTGCGCGCCCAGGGCCTCGATGCGCTCGATGGCGTGGCCGGGGCTGAGCGTCTGCGGCGCGGCACTGGCTTCGCCGTAGCGCAGCGCCCAGGCTTGCTGGCCGCTGCCCCACAGCAGCCAGTCGCTCACGTAGCGGTTCTGCACCGGGCCGGCAGGCACCTCTGGCAACGGCAGGTAGTGCTGGCGCTCGGCCGCCTGCTGGCCGTCGCCCAGCGCATCCAAGGGCACGCGCAACAGGGCCATGCCACCGCGGCTGTGCTCGCTGCCCCACATGCCTTCGCCGGCGCCGTTCTCGCGCAGCAGCACGTTGAGGTGGCCGCTGTCGTCCTCCAAGAACGACATCTGGTCGATGGGCACGCCCGCGGTCTTGAGCGCGCTGGGGGCCGAGCCGTCCAGTGGCAGGCGAAACACGGCCGAGCGGGCGCGCGGGCGGTCTGGCACCGGGCGCAGGGCGGCACTGCGCCAGTGGGGCAAGGTGTTCGTCCACACGTAGACCGAGCCGTTGGACACATAGAAGACACGGCCGGCCGGGCCCAGCGCGGCGGTGGCTTCGCAGCGCATCTCGCGGGCGGCCAGGTCGCAGCTGGTGACGGTGTGCAGGGTCAGCGGCTCGGTGGGCTCGAACTCGTCGTCCACACGGTAGATGCGCGTGGCGGGGAGGATGCGCTCGAACTCATTCGGCGTGGCCTGGCCCTGCCAGCGGCGCAAGCCGGGCAGGCCTTGCGGCGTGATGCGGCCCCAGGGCTGCAGTTGTGAGGGTGTGTAGAAGATAAGCTTGCTGCCCACCAGGCGGCTGGCGTAGTTGCGCGACGAGTAGTAGTCAAAGCTGCGCAGGTGCCAGGTGCTGCGGTAATGCAGGCGGCCGTCACGCTGCAGGTCGAACAGCCCAATCTCGGTGCCACCCCGCGCATAGCTGTAGCCCACCACCACCACGGTGCTGCCCGAGACCAGCAGTTCGTCGTACCAGGCGCCTTGCGGGTCCACGCCGGGGCCAAAGGCGTCCACCGCCGCCACCGGGGCCAGGCTGTCGCCGCCCACGCGCACGGTGAACAAACGGCCGCGCCGCAGAATGACGAGGTGGTCGCCCGCGCGCTTGACGATGCCGCCTTCGTCCACGCCGGCGGTTTGCACGTTGGTGATGCTGTCGGCGGCGGGCCCGGCCTTGGCCGATGACTCGGCCGCCGCCTTGGCCATCTTGGCCGGGGTGGGCGCCAGGGCCGGCGGTGCCGACGAGGGGTAGGCCATGTTGCCGGACGGCGCCGCCTGCAGGCTCATGTCGGACGCCCGCCGGCGCTCCTGCTGCAAGGCCTTGGCCCGCTCCTGCCAGCGTGCCAGCGCGGCGTTGAACTGTTCTTCGCTGGCATAGGCTTGCAGGGTGGCGCGCGGGCCGGCATGGGCCGACCACGGCAGGGCGGCGGCCAGGGCCAGCAGCAAGCCTGGCCAACTGGGGTGCTTGAACGGTGAGGGCATGTGGGGCTCCGTGGGTTGAGGGGTCATGCCTCTGATACGGCGCCAGGTGCGCGATGGGGTGAAATGGCGCGCAGGACCTTTTTCAGGCGATCGTCACCCCGTCAGTCCGTGGGCCACGTATAACCCCCATCCAAACCCGACCTGCCCCTCAGATGCCAGCGCCCGACCCGTCCGAAGACGATGCCCTGATGGCCGGCTACGCCGCAGGCAACGCCACCGCGTTCGAGCGCCTCTATGAGCGCCACCAGGCCGCGCTGTACCGCTATGTGCGGCGGGTGTTGGGCGCCAGCCTGGCCAGCCATGCCGACGAGGTGTTCCAGGACACCTGGCTGCGCGTGGTGCATGCCCGTGAGCGCTGGGCGCCGCAGGGGGCGAGCTTTCGCACCTGGCTGTTCACGCTGGCCCACCACCGGGCGGTGGACGTGCTGCGCCGCAGCGGCCGCGAGGTGTCCATCCACCGTGATGACGACGACGATGCCGGCGGAGGTGAACCCTGGCAGCCCGACGCCGACAGCGCGGCCTGGCAGCTCTGGCCAGCCCCCGGTGCCACGGCCGTGGACGGCAGCGACAAGCTCTTCTGGCGCCACGCCGGCGAGCGCCTGCTGGGCTGCCTGGAGCAACTGCCGCTGCCACAGCGCAGCGCCTTTCTGCTGCACCACGACGACGGCCTGCCGCTGGACGAAGTGGCCCGCGCGCTGGACGTGGGTTTCGAGACCGCCAAGACCCGGCTGCGCTACGCCATGAGCAAGCTGCGCACCTGCATGGGCGCCTACCTCGCGCCACTGGAGGCTCCATGAGTGTCGAGCAAGACCCCTGGCTGCAACAGGCCCTGCGCCACGCCCCCGACCACGACGTGGCCGTGCCCGCGGCCGTGCGCGACACCATCCTCACCGCCGCCCGTGCGGCCGTGCGCCAACCCCAGCCTGCTCAAAGCCCCTGGTGGCAACGCTGGCTGGCGCCGCTGATGCAACCCGCCAGACTGGGCTATTCCGGCGCCTTCATGGCCTTGCTGGTGGTGGGGCTGTGGGGGTTGGACCAGTGGGACTGGCCCACCGTGGCACCCGAACACGGCCCTGTATTGGCCGTGCCTGCGGCCACCACACCGGCCAGCCCTGGGCCCGCCGAGGCCCCAGTGCCCGCGCCACGCCCCGAAGCACCCAAGACCGCCGCCACCGACACCCTGGCCATGAAGGAAGCCAGTGCATCGCGCCGCCCGGCCGTGGCAGCCCAGGCCAAGGCACAAGCTGAAGTCCGGGCGTCGGCGCGGGCACGCGAGGTCGCGCCGCCGTCAGTCGTTGCGGCCGCCGAGGTGGCCGAGTCTCAGGCTCCGGCCGCGGGAATCGCGGCCGCCGCCAAGCCAACCCCCGCCGCTGCGCCAGCCCCGGCCCCTGCCGCCCCTGCGCCAGTCGCTGTCACGGGGCTCGATGCACCACTGGCCGCTGCGGCGCCACCGGCACCTGTTGCGGCACCCGCCGGTCTGGCCGCACCTCGCAAGATGATGAAGGCCCCGCCGGTGCTTGATCAGGCTGCCGCCAACGCCAACCAGCCGCTGAGCCCCGTGGACTCCCTGCTCGCAGCCCTGCACACGGTTGACAGAGCGCGCTGGCAAACCGCACAGGCCCAGGGGGTGCATGGCCCTGCACAAGACCTGTGGTTGGGGCGTTTGCAGTTGGCCAGCGCCGGTCTGTGGCGGCCGGCGGCGGTGCTGCCCGAGGGCCCGCCCACCGTGCAGTGGCCGGGCCGCGACGGCGGACGGTTGTGGTTGCAGCCCGACGGCCAGGTCTGGCTGGCATGGCGCAACCAGGCCCATGGCGCACGCTTGCCCGAGGCCGATGCCGCCTTGCTGCGGGCCCAGTTGGCCGAATGGCACTGAGCCGGTGACGGATCTGGCCCCGAATCCCGGGCCTTTTCCAACCCTGGCCGGCCCGGCCTATCCAGATACTCGGAGGGGTTCTTCCCAGAAGACAGAAGAGGTCTGGCCATGCGCTTCAACACAAAAATGATCATCTTCACGGTCGTGCCGGCCGTGCTGTTCGGCACGGCCGTGGCCGTGGGCCTGTGGGGCATGCGCCAGAGCAGCGCCAGCTTCGAGCACTACCTTGCCAAGGACCAGTTGCTGGCGCAAAGCCTGTCTGACATGTATGCCCAAGGCCTGCAAACCGGCCAGGCCATCCGCAACATCGTGCTCGACCCAGGCAACGGCAAGGCCTACGCCAACCTCAAGGATGCAGACAAGGCCTTTGCCGACGCCCTGGCGTCGGCCCGGTCGGCGTCTGATGGCAGCGACTTCCATGCCAACCTGAACGCGATCCAGAAACTGCGCGAGAAGCACCATGCGTCCCAGGCCACGGTGACCGGCCTGGTCAAGACCGATGCGGCCGCAGCCGCGCAAAAACTGGTGGCCGAGGAAACCCCGGCCTGGCGCGCCCTCAAGGCCGAACTGGTCGAACAGTTGACCCAGGCGCGCCAGGCCTCGGAAGCCGCGCGCCATGCCAACCAGCAAGCCGCCCAGCAAACCCTGGTGCTGGCCCTGGTGCTGGCCGGCCTGGCGACGGCGGCGTCCACCGGCCTGGCCTGGCTCGCCAAGCAAACACTGGCTCGCGAGATTGGCGGCGAACCCGAAGATGTGCAGGCCATCATCCTGCGCCTGGCCCAGGGTGACCTCACCACCATGGTGCCAGGCCAATCGGGCGTGATGGCCGCGCTGGCCGCGATGCGTGAATCGCTGGTGAACATCGTGCGTGACGTGCGCGTGGCCAGCGAGACCATCCTGCACGGCAGCAGCGAGATCGCCGCCGGCGTGTCGGATCTGTCCTCGCGCACCGAGAAGACTGCCGCCAACCTGCAGCAACTGGCCTCGTCGATGGAAGAGATATCGGGCACGGTGCACCGCACTTCCGACACGGCCGAACAGGCCTCCAGGCTCGCAGCCACCAATGCCCAGGTGGCCAATGAAGGTGGGCAGGTGATGGGCGACGTGGTGCGCACCATGGAAGCCATTGGCGGCTCCTCCGCCCGCATCGGCGACATCATCGGCACCATCGACGGCATCGCCTTCCAGACCAACATCCTGGCGCTCAATGCCGCCGTGGAAGCGGCCCGTGCCGGTGAGGCCGGCCGCGGCTTTGCGGTGGTGGCGGCTGAGGTGCGTTCGTTGGCCCAGCGCTCCAGCAACGCCTCGCGCGAAATCAAGGCCCTGATCCAGACCAGCGTTGAACAGGTGCAAGGCGGCTCCGGCGTGGTGGGGCGAGCGCGCGAAACCATCGACCGCGTGGTGGCCGACACCGGCCGCGTGGGCCAGCTGATCGGCGAGATCGCCAACGGCGCCAGGGAGCAGTCCGCAGGCGTGCAACTGGTGGGGCAGACCGCCCAAGAACTCGACCGCTCGACCCAGAGCAATGCCGCCCTGGTGGAGCAGACGGCCGCCGCCTGCGAAGACCTGCGCGTGCGCGCCGAGGAATTGTCCACGCGCGTGGCCCAGTTCAAGTTGCCGGAAGGCCTGGAACAGGGCGCCGCCAGCCATGGGCTGGCCCACCATGCCGATTTCGACTTCGACAAGGCCGTGGACGCACACCGCGCCTGGAAGGTGACCCTGCGCCGCGCCATCGCAGCCAAGGAACACCTGGACGCCGCCACGCTCAAGCGCGACAACTGCTGTGCGCTGGGCAAGTGGTTGCATGGCGCCGAATCCAGCCCTTGGCACCAGCGGCCGAGCTTTGTGCAATTGGTGGACCAGCACGCCGAGTTCCACCGGGCCGCCGGCGAGGTGGCCGACAGCATCAACGCGGACGACTACGCGCGCGCCGAGAGTCTGCTGGGCAGTGGCAGCCGCTTCACCGAGGCGTCCAACCAGACCGTGTCGGCCATCATGCAGGTGCGGCGAGAAATCTGAGCGCGCCCGCAGGCCGCCGCGTCAGCCTGCGGGCGTGATGGCGGACAAGCCTGCAGCCTTATGGCGGCCATGCGCCAGCATGAGGTTGAAGGCGTCGACAGCCAGCGGCGGGCCAAACAGGCTGCCCTGAAAGGCATCGCACCCGGCCTCCACCAGCACCTGGAACTGGGCCGCGCTGTCCACCCCGTTGGCCAGCACCTGCAGGTGGAACTGCCTGGCCACACCCACCAGCACCCGGATCATGGCCGCGCTCTCGGGGTCGTCCAGCACACGCGCCACCAGGCTGGCGTCGATCTTCACCTTGTCCAGTGGCAGGCGCTGCAGCGCCGACAGCGACGAGTAGCCGGTACCAAAGTGGTCGAGCACCAGATGCACGCCCATGGTTTCGCGCAACTCGCGCATCCTGCGCAGGCTGCCCTCCACGTCGGTGAGCACGGCCGCCTCCACCAGGTTCAGGCGCAACTTGCCCGGCGGTGCGCCATGCGCCCTGAGCATGTCGCTCAACAGTTCCATGAAATCGGGCTGTGCGAACTGCTGCGGGTGGATGTTCACCGCTAGCGCCAGGCCCGCTGCTTGCGGGTGGCCCTGCCACGCCGCCAACTGCTGGCAGGCCGTGTCGAGCGCCCACTGGCCGATGAGTGGCAGCATGGGGCTGCCCTCGGCCACGTGCATGAAATGCTCGGGTAGCAAGAGCCCCCGGGTAGGGTGATGCCACCGCACCATGGCTTCGGCGGCCAGGGGCTGCCCCTGGGCATTCACCTTGAGCTGGTAGAACAAACTGAACTGCTGCGCCGCGATTGCCTGGCGCAGCTCCGCCTCCAGCACCTCATGGGCACGCACGGCAGCCTGCAACTGTGGATCGAAAAAACGCACCCGGTTGCGGCCGGACTCCTTGGATTCGTACATGGCCTTGTCGGCCCGCTGCAGCAACTCGTCCACCTGAACATCGGGGCCGCCATACAGGCACACACCGATGCTGGCCGTGCTGTGGTGCGTGTAGTGGTCCAGCTGGTAGGGCTGGGCCAGCGCTTCACGCACCTTGTCAGCTAGGTGGGCCACCTTCACCGAGGCCTCCCCGGCATCGCCGCTGATGTTGGACACCAGCAGCACGAACTCGTCGCCACCCAGGCGGGCCACCGTGTCGGTCTTACGCACCAGGCCACGCAGGCGCTGGGCGATGGCGATCAGGAACAGGTCGCCATGGTGATGGCCGAGGCTGTCGTTGAGGAGCTTGAAGCGGTCCATGTCCAGGCACAGCACGGCGCCCCAATGCCGCTCGCGCACGGCCGTGGCCAAGGCGGTGCCCATGCGGTCGGCCAGCAGGCGCCGGTTGGGCAGGCCGGTGAGCGGGTCGTAGAAGGCCAGGTTGTGTATGGCCTCTTCGGCGCGCTTGCGCTCGGTGATGTCGGTGAAGATGCTGACGTAGTGGGTGGTGTCGCCAGCCTCGTTGCGGATGGCGGTGATGGTCATCTGCTTGGGGTAGATGTGGCCGCTCTTGTGACGGTCCCAGATTTCGCCGCTCCAGGTGCCGGTGTCCAGCAGCGTGTCCCACATGGCCTGGTAGAAGGCCCTGTCATGCCGGCCCGACGCGAGCATGCGGGGGTTCTGGCCCACCACCTCGGCGGCCGTGTAGCCAGAGTAGCGCTCGAAGGCGCTGTTGACCTGCACGATGCGGGCCTCGGCGTCTGCAATCATGATGGCCTCGATCGATTCGAAGGCCACGGCGGCGATGCGCAACTGCTGGTTCAGCTCAGCCAGTTGTGTGGACGCCCGCTGCGCCCCGACCAGTTCGGCCTGGTAGCGGCGCCGGTAGCGGTGCATGGCGTCGATCACCAGCGAGACGATGCAGCCGTCCACCAGGAAGACCAGGTTGGACCACAGGCTCTTGTGCACCACCGCCCACGACAACGAGTAGTAGGGCGGTGTGAAGATCACCGTGGCCAGCGTCATGCCAATGGCGGTGGCCACCAGGCCCGCACGCATGCCACCCAGGAAAGCCGCCAGCGTGATGGCGGGAAAGAAGGTGACGTACTGCAAGCCGGCCTGTACCGGCGCCATGGCCAGACGCAGGGCCAGGGCCACAGCCATCAGCACGACCACGGTGAGGTAGTTGGGCGCAATGGGTTGGGCGCTGAACAAGCGCATGGACGAGTCGTTCAACAGCTTGGCCGCCACGCGATCAGCCCATGCGATCAGCCACTTCAGCATCTGTGGTGTCCCCCAGGCCCTGCCAGGCTGCCGAGTATGCCCCAGGCGCGGTAGCCTTGATGCAGACGGGGCGGTGCGGGGCGCATTCGGACCGGGCCTTGCGGTGCCTCAGCCCAAGGCGACCGGAACCACCAGTGGCACCTGGGTAGGGTCGGGCACCCTGATACCGCCCATGCCGATGAAGCCGGGCAGGTGGCAAAAACGCCAGATCCAGTGGCGCAGGGCCGGGTAGGCGTCAAGCGAGAGCCCACCGTCCTGTGCCAAGGCCACGTACGGAAAGCAGGCGATGTCAGCGATGCTGGGCGCGCGACCCACCAGCCAATGCGCGCCCGCACTGGCACGTTCGGCGAGGTGATCGTCCAGCGTGCGGAAGGCAGCACGGGCGCCGGCCCGCGCGGCCTCCACAGCGATGCGCGTGTCACCCAGCGTGTCGTGCGTGCGCGCCGCCGAGGCGGTGCGGTTCAGGTCTTCGGCCACGGCCAGCCACTGCGCGATCTGGCCGCGGGCCTGTGCATCGGCCGGGTACCAGCGGCCATCACCGTCATGGCGGCTGGCGAGGTAGACCAGGATGGCCTGCGAGTCGCGCAGCACCAAGCCATCGTCCACGATCACCGGCACCTGGCCCAGCGGGTTGATGGCCAGGAACTCGGCCGACTTGTGCTGCCGCCCCGGGTGCAGGTTGACGGGCACGCGCTGCAGCGGCAGCCCCAGCCAAGCCGCGAGCTGCCGCACCTTGTAGCAGTTGCCCGAGAGTTCGTAGTCGTAGAGCGTGATCATGGTCGCGAGCTCTCTGCAGGCGGCAGCACGCCAAAGGTCTGGCCCCGGTTCTTCAGCCAGCGCCGGTAGGTGACCGACATGGCATCCGCCCGCGTGGGGGTTTCGAGCTTCATGTCCAGCGGTAGGCGCTTGATGACGTGGTTCTCGAGGATGGGCTTGTCCTGCGCAAAGATCATGTGCTGGAAAGAGATCATCTCGGCGTCGCTGAGCTCATCTTCAAAGTACAGCAGCAGCACGTGGCCAATGGCGTGCTCGTCGTCCACAGGCTGCACGAACAGACAGATGCCGTCCAGTTCATCCGCGCGGTGCACGCAGGTCTTGTAGAGCATGGCCGTGCAGGGCTGCATCACGCGGTAGCGGTAGGCCGCCATCACGCCACCACTGGCGGCGGCCGAAGCCTTGGGCTGCGGAAAGCGGCACTCGTTGGCCCAGATCTCGCCTGTGTTGTCATCGATGTTCACGCGGTACTCGGCCACCTCGGTGTCGGCGGTGGTGCCGAAGTAGTTCGTGTGCACGTAGGGAAAGTGCGCCATGTCGAGAAAATTCTCGACGATGCGCAGCGGCGAAACGGCCACGCCAAAGCCGGCGCAGTCCACCAGGCGGCGTGCCGGCTCGGCGTACTCCGGCAGCGTGAACAGGGGTCGCACGGGCTGGCCGCTGGGGCAGACCCAGAGGTAGCCGTAGTGCGCCTCGACCCGCAAAGCGGCGCCGCTGGCATCCCCCAAACGAGCTTGTGGTGTGCCGCTGGCGTCGGCCCACAGCGCCACGGTGGCGCCCAGCAAGCGCGTGGTGCGCGGCGCGGCTTGGCTGCAACCCTGCAGCGAGGGCACGGGCCCCACCGTGAGCCAGTCGTTCAGCATGTTGGGGTCGGTGCTGGTGAAGGTCATCACGCCATCTCCTCGGCGCTGGCGCGCAGCTGGCGCAACGCGGCGTGCAGTGCGGCCATCTCGGCCGAAGCGGGCGCTGCGGCGGTCCACACATGCAGCATGCCCATGCCGGCCTGTGCGTCCAGTGGCAGTGCGCGGGCTTGCAAGCCTGCATGGCCCCAGACCGGGCCCTGCGTCTGCCAGCCCAGCGCCTGCAGCGCGCCGGGCAATGAGGCCAGCGGTACGTTGATCGTGAGCGTGCGGCAAAAGTGCCAGCCGGCGGGCACGGCATCAACCGGTGCCGCATCGGTACTGTCCGCCACAGGGTTCACCCAGATCATGCCGGCAGCCTCGGCCACGCGCCAGGTCTTCACACACACATGACGCGGCGGGCTCAGGTGGGGGTGGGCGGGGATGCCGGCGCAGGCTCCGCTGCCGGCCTGAAACTGCCAGCCGTGGTAGGCGCAGGAGAGCCGGTCGCCCACCACCTGGCCCAGCGTGAAGCGCACGCTGCGGTGTGGGCAGCGGTTGTCCCAGGCCTGGGGTGCGCCTTCAGGGGTGCGCCACAACGCCAGCTCGGCGCCCTGCAGGAAACTGGCCACGATGTTCTCGCCGGCCCGCAGTTCATGCGATGCCGCCACCGGGTGCCATGCCGCCGCGGTCATGGGGCGCTGGTACCGGCGTCCTCGTCGAGCTCGGCTTCGGGTTCAGCGTGGCGCACGATGGTGACAGGGATGGTCGCGTGCTGCACCACCGCCTGCGCCACCGAGCCCAGGCGGGCGTTGCTGAGAATGCCAGGCCGGCCGCTGCCCATCACGATGGCCTCGCAGCCGTGGCGGTCGGCCAGGTCCAGCAACACGCGGGCCGGGTCGCCATGCCCGATGTCCGAGGTCCAGGTGATGCCGTTCTCGCTCAGCAACTCGCCAGCCGCCTGCAAGGCATGCTGGCCAGCGCCGTCGGCCGCGGCGTCCAGGGTTTCGGGGTCGGGCGCCAGCACCACTTCGTACAGGTGCGGTGCGTCCTGCACATTGGCCAGCAGCACGCGGGCCGAGAGGCCGCGGCGCACCAGGTTGATCAAATGGCGCGCGGCGTCCAGGGACAGTTCGGTGCCATCGACGGGCAGCATGATCAGCATGGTCTTCTCCTGCTCATTGCGGTGAGCAACCACTGTACTCTGGCCCCACGCCCCGCAGGGCATGCGGCGGTGCTAAGCTGGTCGCCCCTTGACGGTGCGCACAGTGGTTGCACCGCCCTCACCCTGTGGAGTTACCAGATGCCCGGATTGCTGCCCGAAATCGACCCCGATGGCCTGTTGGAGTACTCGGTGGTCTACACCGACCGGGCGCTCAACCACATGTCGAAGAAGTTTCAGGGCGTGATGCGCGAGATCTCGGCCACGCTCAAGCAGGTCTTCAATGCCAAGGCTGCCGTGGTAGTGCCGGGCAGCGGCACATTCGGCATGGAGGCGGTGGCACGCCAGTTCGCCACCGGCCAGCGCTGCCTGGTGCTGCGCAACGGCTGGTTCAGCTACCGCTGGACGCAGATCTTCGACATGGGCGGCATCCCCTCCGAGCAGCATGTGCTCAAGGCTCGGCCGGCACAACCCGGCCACCAGGCCGCCTACGCACCGGCGCCCATCGGCGAGGTGCTGGACGCCATCGCCACTCTCAAGCCGGCGCTGGTGTTTGCACCGCATGTGGAAACCGCGAGCGGCATGATCCTGCCCGACGACTACCTCAAGGCCGTGGGCGACGCGGTGCATGCGGTGGGTGGCCTGTTCGTGCTCGATTGCATTGCCTCGGGCACCATCTGGGTGGACATGCAGGCCACCGGTGTGGACGTGCTGGTGAGCGCGCCGCAAAAGGGCTGGAGCGCCGAACCCGGCTGCGCACTAGTGATGCTGAGCGAGCGCGCCCACCACCACCTGGCCAGCACCACGAGCAGCAGCTTTGCCTGCGACCTGAAGAAGTGGCTGCAGATCATGGAAGCCTTTGAAAATGGTGGCCACGCGTACCACACCACCATGCCCACCGGCGCTCTCATGCGCCTGCGCGACGTGATGGCCGAGATGCAGGCTTACGGCTTTGCCAAGCTGAAAGACGAGCAGTGGGCCCTGGGCCGCGCAGTGCGTGCCATGCTGGAGGCGCGCGGCATCAAAAGCGTGGCGGCCGAAGGTTTCAAGGCGCCGGGCGTGGTGGTGAGCTACACCGACGACGTGGGTATGCACAACGCCAGCAAATTCGCCGCATTGGGTCTGCAAACGGCGGCGGGTGTGCCCTTGCAATGCGATGAGCCGGCCGATTTCCGCAGCTTCCGCCTGGGCCTGTTCGGCTTGGACAAGTTGCACAACGTGGAGCGCAGCGTGGCCAACCTGGCCCAGGCCTTCGATCAGCTGGGTTGAGGGCTGCATCGGGCGCATGGCCGCCATCCCGCTGCCCTGCGTCAGCCGAGCCTCAGGCCGTCAGGTCTGGCCCAGGCCACGGGTGCCATCGCTGCAGCCTGGCCTGGGGCAGCAGTTCTTGCACCGCGCGCGCCGCCTGGTCAATGGCACTGTGGGCGTAGGCATAGGCGCCAGCGTCGCTGTTGGCAATGGCCACAAGGCCCCAGCCTCGTCGCGCGGTCTCGCAGGGCAGCGGGCCTTGGGGCCAGTAGCGATCCCAGGGCCGCATGTATTCGTAGGCGTAGCCGTGCGCCCAGCGGTTCAGCGTGATGGCTTCGATGTCCTGCGCGTGGTCGAAGCCGAAGCCACCCAGCGCGCCTTGCAGCGTCTGGCGCAGATGCCCTTCCAGGTACCCGAACGACCAGTTCTGCAGCAGCGCCCGACCCTGCGCGGCCTGCTGGCGCGCGGGCGCGCCGTTGCCCGGCACCACCACCTTGGCCACGTGCAGCAGCACGGGCTCGTCCGGGTGCTGCGCAAAGCGAACGCCGCCCATGCTGACCGGAAAATCCAAGGACACATCGCCCCAGAAACCAGCCACCGGGTTGAAGCCGCTGATGCCCGCTTGCTTGAAAGCACGCCAGTTGCTCAGCAGCACCGTGCCGTAGATCAGCGGCACCTTCACCTGGTCGTTCAGTGCTTGCACTTGCTTGGCGGGCAGCTCGTCGGTGAGCCGGGCGATCACGCGGTGCCAGCAGGCCAGCAGCACCTGTTTGGCCCGCACCGCGCGCAACTGGCCATCGGCGTCCACATAGCGCAGCTCCACCAGTTCGGCGCGCCCGGGCGGCCCCAGGTGGCGCAGGCCCACCACGGTGGCTTGCAGGCGCAGCCGCACGGGGCTTTCGGGTGCGTCGAGCGCGGCGCGGTTCAGTGCGGCGTCGGCCAGGCTGGCCATGCCATCGCCCGGCAGCGCGGCGGGCATCAGCGAGCGGATCAGCGCCCGCGCCACGCCGGCATTGCCGTCGGGGAAGTGGTAGAGGTAGTCGTCCTTGCTGAGGTGCAGCTGCCGGCCGCTGGGTGACATGCGCGCGTCCACCGCTACGCCCAAGTTCACGCCCTCGAAGCCGGGCAGGCCGGCCGCCCAGGCGTCGAGCGCGGTGGTGGCGTCGGTGCCCACGCCGAAGTAACCCTGGGTGTTGGCCTGCAGGTAGCGGATGACCTGCGGGTCCACGCGCCAATGGCGGGCCAGGTACTCGCTGTAGAGCGTGCGGGCCAGCACAGCCCGGCGGGCTGCCACCGTGCGCAGGGCTTGCAGCGGGTGCCGCGCCGGGGCCTTGTCGAACAGCCGCAGCACATCGGCCTGGGCACGCGCCGAGAGCGGCGTGGGCGGCAGCCACTGCGCGGTCGCCTCACCAGCCTGGCGCAGCACCATGCGCTCTTCGCCCCAGGCCTCGAGGCCGAAATACAGCGCGCTGTTCACCAGGCCGTGGCGCTCGGCCCAACCCCGGTCGAAGAACTCGGTGCCGAAGCGTTGCAGGTCCAGGCCCAGGTCACTCAGCAAGCCCTTGACGGCAGGTGAAAACAGCGAAGGCGAATCCAGCGACTGCGAGCCGCCATAGCCCACCAGCCGCTGGCCCGAGCGCGAGATGAACTCGTTGCGGCGGGCATGGCCGCCCACGTCGTCCAGCGCGTCGAGCAACAGCATGCGCACCGGCCGGCCGGCGTGCTGGCGAAACCAGTGCGCCCCGGCCAAGCCGCTCAGGCCAGCGCCCACCACCACCAGGTCTTGCACCTCGGGGTCTTGCAAGGCGGCGGCGGTGCGCAACGCGGCAGGCTTGTCGCGCCAGGCATGGGCCGCGGCGTTGACCGCGTCGGTCTGGCCTTGCAGGCCGGTGCGCAGGGCAGGGTCGGGGTCTGTGGTGCTGGAGGTGGCATGGGCAACGCTGGTGCCGCCCACGGCCAGGGCCACGCCGTTCAGAAAGTCGCGTCGGGTGATGGTGGGCGGGTGGTGTGGCGTCACGGGCGCAGGTTCACACACGCTTGCGCGCCTTGTCCAGCGCCTTCCAGAACGCCGCGTCCTGCGTGCTGGCGAAGTTGATGCGCATCAGCGAGCCGGGCCGGCGCGTGGCGTGAAAAAGATGGCCCGGCGCCAGCAGCCAGCCGTCGTCGTGCATCAGCAGGGCCAGCTGTTCGGTGTCCACGCCCACGTCCAGCCAGCCGAACAGGCCTTGCGGTGGCGTCACGAAGCGGCAGCCATGCTGCTGCGCCAGCTGCACCGCACGGTGGCGGGCGGCGTCCAGTCGCGTCACCACGCGCTCGGCATGGCGGCGCAGGCTGCCCTGCTCCAGGCACAGCGCCACGGCCTGCTCCAGCACGGCGGGCGTGCTGAGCGTGGCCACGAGCTTGGTGTCCACCAGCCGCTCGAACAGCGCTGGCGGCACGGCCATGTAGCCCACGCGCCAGCTGGGCGTGAGGATCTTGGAGAAGCCCGAGACATAGAGCGTGCGCCGGAGCCCGTCCAGCGCGGCCATGCGTGGCAAATGGGCCGGCGCGAGGTGCGAGTAGGTGTCGTCTTCCACCAGCCAGAAATCATTCGCCTCGGCGAGCTTGAGCACCTCGTGCGCCGAGGCCAGGCTGAGCGAATGCCCGGTGGGGTTGTGCAGCACCGGCACCGTCACGTACATGCGCGGCTTGTGCTCGCGGATCAGCGTGCGCATCACGTCCAGGTCAGGCCCGTCGGCGCCGCGCGGCACCGGCAGCAGGCGCACGCCCAGGCGGGTGAGGCGGGCATACTCCACGGCCCAGGCGGGCTCGTCCACCAGCACCGCGTCACCGGGGGCCAGCAGCGTGCGCGAGAGGATGTCGAGCGCCTGCGTGGCACCGCCGGCAGTGATGATCTGGCTGGCGGTGGCACGCACGCCGTAGTCGGCCAGCTTCACGGCCAGGGCCTCGCGCAGGCGCTGGTCGCCGGCCGGGTGGCCATAGGCCAGCGCGATGCGCGGGTCGCCCTGGGCCAGCACGCGGCGCAGCGCGCTGGCCAGCAGCGGCAAGTCCAGCCAATCGGCCGGCAGCGTGCCCAGCCCGGGCGCGGGTTTGTCGCTGCCGCCCTGGAACATGCCGCGGATCAGCGCGGTGGCGTCCACCGGCGGCTGGTGCTGCGGCGCTGCGGCCGGGCGTGCCGTGGGCCGGTGCGCGGTGCGCGATTCGCGCACGAAAAAGCCACGCTGTCGGCGCGCCTCCACCAGCCCCTGGGCCAGCAATTGGTCGTACGCCGCCACCACGGTATGCGGGCTCACGCCATGGCGCTGGGCGCAGTCGCGCACCGAGGGCAGGCGCGCGCCGGGCGAGAGCAGGCGCTGGCGTATGCGCTCGGCAAAGTGGCCTGCCAGCTGCTCGGTGAGCGTGAGGCCGGCCGTGCGCGCCAGCGGTGCGGACGGGGCGGCGGCATTCGGTGCAAAGGGGTCGAGTTCGCGGGCAGCCATGGAGGGATCCAGAAAAACCAGGTCAACTGTGCCTGCGCCACCACCAATACAGATGCCTGTGGTGACACGCCAGACTGTATTGCTACTGTACCGGCTGCATGGCTAGACTGTCCAGATGACGACGCAGCCTCGCCCCATCACCCCCACACCGCAGGAGCAGACGCGCGGCCTGTGGCTGGGCGCGCTGGGTGTGCTGATCTTCGCCATGACGCTGCCGATGACGCGCTTGGCCGTGGGGCCGCTGGAGGCACCGCAGCTGCCACCCTTCTTCGTCACCGCCGGCCGTGCGGCGGGCGCCGGCCTGTTGAGCGTGGGCTACCTGTGGCTCACGCACGCGCCATGGCCCGAGCGCAGGCACCTGCTGTTGCTGGGCCTGAGCGCGCTGGGCACGGTGGTGGGCTTTCCGCTGGGGCTGGCGCTGGCGTTGCGCGAGGTTCCTTCGATGCACGCCGCCGTGGTCACCGGGGTGCTGCCCTTGGCCACCGCCGCCTTCGCGGCCCTGACGCTGCGACAGCGCGCGTCCACGGGCTTCTGGGTCTGCGCGGTGCTGGGTTGCGGCCTGGTACTGGCCTTTGCCGCGATGGAAGGTGGCGGCGCGTTGGTGCGGGCCGATGGCTGGTTGCTGCTGGCGGTGTTCAGCGCCTCGGCCGGCTATGTGGCCGGTGCCCGCTTGGCCGCGCAATGGCGGGCCGAGCATGTCATCTCCTGGGTGCTGGTGCTGAGCCTGCCGCTCACGCTGCCGCTGGCGCTGCTGCAATGGCCCACCGCGCCGGTGCGGCCGGCGGCCTGGGGCGCGTTCGCCTACGTCACGGTGTTCTCGATGTGGCTGGGCTTCTTCGCCTGGTACCGCGGCCTGGCCCTGGGCGGCGCGCTGCGCGTGAGCCAGGTGCAGTTGATCCAACCTTTTCTGGCGCTGCTGCTGGCCGTGCCGGTGCTGGGCGAGGCGCTGAAACCCAGCACGCTGGCCTTCTCGCTGGCCGTGATGGCGGTGGTGATGCTGGGCAAGCGCATGCCGGTGCGTTCGCACCAGGAGATGAAGGCATGAAGACCCTGGGCATCCTGGGTGGCATGAGCTGGGAGTCCACCCTGGTGTACTACCGGCTGATCAACCAAGGCGTGGCCGCGCGCCTGGGCGGCCTGCACAGTGCCAAGCTGCTGCTGCACAGCGTGGACTTCGCCGAGGTGGCTGCGCTGCAGCGCGATGGCCGCTGGGCCGAAGCCGGCGCGCTGCTGGGCCATGCTGGCGCCGGCCTGCGCGCGGCGGGCGCCGAGGGCCTGCTGATCGCCACCAACACTATGCACAAGGTGGCCGAGGGTGTGACGCGCGGCAACGGCCTGCCGCTGCTGCACATCGGTGATGCCACGGGCGCAGCGCTGAAGGTGGCCGGCCACCGCCGCGCCGGCCTGCTGGGCACGCGCTTCACGATGGAAGACGCGTTCCTCGCCGACCATTTGCGCCTGCACCATGGCATAGACACCACCGCCCCCGCCGCAGCCGACCGCGCCGAAGTGCACCGCATCATCTTTGACGAGCTGTGCCGGGGCGTGGTGGCACCCTCGTCACGCGCCGCCTTTGGGCGCATCATCGCCAGCCTGGCCGCCGCCGGCTGCGACAGCGTCATCCTCGGCTGCACCGAGATTTCATTGCTGATCAACCCGCAGGCCCCCGGATGGCCTGTGCCCTTGTTTGACAGCACCGCCCTGCATGCCGCAGCCGCGGTGCACTGGATGCTGGAGACCCCATGACCCTGAACAAGACTCCCTGGAAACTGGCGCAGCGCGCGGCGCGCATGAACCCGTCCATCATCCGCGAGATCCTCAAGGTCACCGAGCAGCCGGGCGTGCTCTCGCTGGCCGGCGGCCTGCCCTCGCCCGAGAGCTTCCCCATCGAAGCCATGCGCGAGGCCACCGCCACCGTGCTGCGCGACACCCCCAAGGAGGCGCTGCAATACGCCGCCAGCGAAGGCTTTGGCCCGCTGCGCGAATGGGTGGCCGCCGCATTGCAGGCCCAGGGCCAGCAGGTGCAGGCCAGCCAGGTGCTGATCACCACCGGCTCACAACAGGGCCTGGACCTGGTGGGCAAGGTGCTGGTGGACGCCGGAGCGCCGGTGGCCGTGGAAAGCCCCACCTACCTGGGCGCGCTGCAAGCCTTCAGCCCTTACGAGCCTCTTTTTGCCGACGTGGCCGGTGACGCCGATGGCCCCTTGCACGATGCCGTGCGGCGCCTGGCCCACGACGCACCCGGCACGCGCTTCTTCTACGTGCTGCCCAACTTCCAGAACCCCACCGGCCGCGTGATCCCCGCCGCGCGCCGCCAGGCCCTGGTGGCTGCCGCGCAGGCCACACACCTGCCGCTGGTGGAAGACAACCCCTATGGCGAGCTGTGGTTTGACGAAGCTCCGCCGCCTTCCATGGCCAGCCTGTGGCCCGAGGGTACGGTGTACCTGGGCTCGTTCAGCAAGGTGCTGGCGCCGGGCCTGCGCCTGGGCTACCTGGTGGCCCCGCCCGAGCTGTGCCCCAAGTTCCTGCAGGCCAAGCAGGCGGCCGATTTGCACACGCCGGGCTTCAACCAGCGCGTGGTGTATGAGGTCATCAAGAATGGCTTCCTGGATCAGCACGTGCCCACCATCCGCACGCGCTACAAGGCGCAGCGCGACGCGATGGCCGCCGCGCTCACCGAGTACCTGCCGGCTGGCTGCGAATGGCAGCAACCGCAGGGCGGCATGTTCTTCTGGGTGCGTCTGCCGGCCGGCTGCCACGCCATGGCGCTGCTGCCCAAGGCGGTGGAAGCCGGCGTGGCCTATGTGCCGGGCGAGGCCTTCTACGCCCACCAGCCCGATGTGCGCAGCGTGCGGCTCTCGTTCGTCACGCTCTCGCCCGCCGAGATCCGCACTGCCGTGGCGGCGCTGGGCGCGGTGCTGCGCAAGCACCTGAACGAAGACCTGGTTGAAGCCACCCCCTGAACCGGGGCACCCGGTTGCGGGGTACCGCAACCGCCCTCCGAGAGGGCGCTCAGGCCGCTTGGAAGCGGCCCGGCGCTGGCCTGAGAAGGAGTCCACATCCCATGAGCATGATCCGCCGCTTCACCCAGCTCGACGTCTTCACCGCCACGCCGCTGCTGGGCAACCCGCTGGCCGTGGTGCACGACGCCGACGGCCTCAGCGACGCCGAAATGGCCGCCTTCGCGCGCTGGACCAACCTGAGCGAAACCACCTTTTTGCTCAACCCCACCGACTCTGGCGCCGACTACCAGGTGCGCATCTTCACGCCCCAGCGCGAGCTGCCCTTTGCCGGCCACCCCACGCTGGGCAGCTGCCGCGCCTGGCTGGCCGCCGGTGGCCTGGCGAAGAAGCCCGGCGTGGTGGTGCAGCAATGCGCCGCCGGCCTGATCCGCGTGCGGCAGAGTGGCCAGCGCCTGGCTTTTGCCGCACCGCCCTGCACGCGCACCGGCCCGTTGGAGCCTGCGGTGATCGCGCAGATCTGCCGCGCGCTGCACATCACGCCTGAGGCCATCCAGACCCACCAGTGGGTGGACAACGGCCCAGGCTGGTGCGCCATCCGGCTGGCCAGCGCCGAAGCCGTGCTGGCCCTGCAGCCCGACTACACCACCCTCAAGGGCCTGAAGCTGGGCGTGGTGGGTGCGCACGCCGCCGGCTATGAAGCGCAGTTCGAGGTGCGTGCGTTGATTGGCGAGGGCTTTGGCTACGAAGACCCGGTCACCGGCAGCCTCAACGCCAGCCTGGCGCAGTGGCTGATCGCCAGCGGCCAGAGCGCCGACCATTACGTGGCCTCGCAAGGCGCCGCACTGCGCCGCTATGGACGGGTGCATGTGGAGCGCGAGGACGACACCATCTGGATCGGTGGCGACGTGGCGGCTTGTGTGAGCGGCACGGTGACGCTCTGATGAGGCATTGCTGCCACAAATGGTCTGCATGGCCGCCGACGGCGCAAGGCTGCCGGTCGCAAAGGATGGATTCGTCATTCCCGTGAAAACGGGAATCCATGTCTTTGGTTTCCGCTGCACCCGCGCCAGGCGGCCAGCCGGGGCCGCACGACAGGTCGAAAAACCTGGATTCCCGCCTTCGCGGGAATGACGGCTGAGGCGGGAATGACGGCAATGCGGTCACCATGGCCGGCTGCTATGCCGCCGCAACCAGCCGCTCAGGGCCCCGGGTCAGTGGACAGCGCCAGCGCCGTGTGCTGCGGCAGCATGAACTGGCCCGAGCCGTCGTCCACCGCGTTCACCTGGATCAGGGGCGGCAACGACTGCACACCGCCGAAGATGGTGGCGAAGGACACGTCGGCGGCGTCGCGACCGGTGCCCATGCGCACGAAACCCATGGGGATGGCCGTGCCCGAGGGGTCGAACAGGTACCAGCGGTGGCCCAGGTAGACCTCGACATAGGCATGAAAGTCTGGCGGGCCCAGGATGGGGTCGGCACCGTAGTCGAGGCCGGTGGTGAAACGGGCCGGGATGTTCAAGGCCCGGCACAGCGCAATCATCAAATGGGCAAAGTCCCGGCACACGCCGCGCCGGTCCACCAGCGTGTCCACGGCCGAGGTGGCCGAGGTGGATGTGTTGGACTTGAAAGTCACCTGACGGCGCACCCAATCCTGGATGGCCAACACGCGGCCGTAGCCCTGGCGCAGCGCGCCGAACTCGGCCATGGCCAGCGTGCCCAGCCGGTCCGACTGGCAATAGCGGCTGGGGTAGATGTAGCCCAGCACCTGGGGCGGCAACTGCGCCACAGGGATTTCGGGCACCTGCTCGGCCGGCGCACTGTGGTGGTGCAGATCTACGCTGGCGCTGTAGTTCAGCGTCAGCGGGCCAGCCAGCGCTGAAAGCCGCAGGTAGCGGTTGGCGGTGGCCGGGTCGACGAACAAGGTGCTGGCCACCGCTTGGTTGAGCTGCAACTGCTCGGTGAGCAGGGTCTGGTGCCGGGTGTGGGCGCAGTGCAGGTTGAAGATGAAATCGGCCCCGGGCGGGGCCACGTCGTAGGCGAGTTGGATGCTGAACTGGATGCGGACCATGGAGGCAAGGCGTTGCAGAAGCGTGGATGCGGTGGGTGTAAGCACGATCAATGCCGCCGCATCAGTGGCGGCGGTAGTGCAGCATGCGCCCACTGTAGGGGCCGCCGGGGCCCAGCGGGTCCTTGATCATCGTTTCGGTCAGCGCATAGCCCAGCCCGGCCATGCGGCGGTGAAAAGGGCTGCGGTTGCCACGGCTGGGGTCAATGATCAGCACCTCGCCTGCGGCGCTGGCATGGCGGGCGATGAAATGCGGCAGCACGCCGGCCTCGTCCCGCTCGTACAGCACGTCCGAGCCCATGATGAGCTCGAAGGGGCGAGCAGGCGGCAAGTGCGCGTCCCTGGCGTCGGCCCAGCCACCGCTCAGAAAGGGCATGGGTGGCAGGCCGTTCAAAAGCAGGTTCTCAACCAGGAAGGCCTGGGCCAGCGGGTGGACGTCGCTGGCCGTCATCTGCGCGCCGCGACGGTGGCCCACCAGGCTGGCCAGGGCCAGGCCGCAGCCGACCTCAAGAACGCGTTCTTGCTGGCGCACCGGGCGCCGGGCAATGGCCACGGCCAAGTGCATGCCCGAGGGCCACAGCAACCCGAACAGCGGCCAGTGCGCGGACGAAATGCCCGCCGCCGCCGCCAGGCCTTGGGGGTCGGCAAACTGCTGCTTGTCGAGCAGCGAGCGTATGGTCAGGTCGGCCACACCGGCCACACTGATCTGTTCGTGCTTCACCAGATAACCTGGCATGGGCGGGGTTCCCTTGCAGAGAAGGCTCGCTCATGGACTGCAGCGGGTCGTGAAAACAAAACCGCTGCCGGGCAGCGAGCCAGGCAGCGGTGCCGTCGAGTGTGCGCGTGCAGGCAACTTCTGGCAAGCGCGAGTGCGCGGCGACAATTCGCCTCGTCCTCCCGTTCAGCCGCCACCATGACCGAAGCCTTGCCCCAAGCTGCCAACCACCCCACCCCGCCAGATGCTCCCCATCAAGCCTTTGCGATGGTGACCGAGTTGCTGCAAAGCCTGGGCCACGCGCACGCGCCGCAGTGGCTGAGCGTGCCTGCGCGCACCGCGCAAGAGGCCGCCGACGCGCTGGGCGTGCAGGTGGGCCAGATCGCCAAGAGCGTGGTCTTTCGACGCCGCTCCGATGATGCTGCGGTGCTGGTGGTGACCTCGGGTGACCGCCGCGTGGACGAGAAGAAGGTGGCGGCCCAGGTGGGGCCTATCGGCCGGGCCGACGCCGAGTTCGTCAAGCGCCAGACGGGTTTCTCGATCGGCGGTGTTTCGCCCGTGGGCCATGCCAGCCAGCCGGTCACCTTGATCGACCAGGATTTGCAGCGCTTTGACGTGATCTGGGCCGCCGCCGGCCACCCCAATGGCGTGTTCCGCCTCAGCCCGGCCGATCTGGCGCGGCTCACCGGTGCGCCGGTGGTGGACGTGGTGCAGCACCCGGCATGAGTGCCGCCTCACAGCCCACAGGCCCCGGCCAGGTGCCCTCGCCCTGCAACGGTGTGTGCCGCATCAACACCGCCAACGGCTGGTGCGAAGGCTGCCGCCGCAGCCTGGACGAGATTGCCGCCTGGTCGGGCATGAGCGACGCGCAGCGCCGCGAGGTCTGGCGCGTGCTGCCCGAACGGCATGCGCAGGCTGCGCGCAAGAACTGACCCCTTCACTCACCGCCACCCGAGGCCGCCCATGCAATGCGTCATCTTTCACTTCGACGTGGTCTCGCCCTATGCCTACCTGGCCTTCGAGCAACTGCCCGAGGCGCTGGCCGGCATCAGCCACCATGTGGTGTACCGGCCGGTGCTGTTCGCGGGGCTGCTCAAGGCCTGGGGCCACAAGGGGCCGGTGGAAATCCCCGCCAAGCGCGAGTGGACCTACCGCCAGATCGATTGGCTGGCCCGCCAGGCCGGCGTGCCGCTGCAGTTGCCCACGCCACACCCCTTCAACCCCCTGCCACTGCTGCGCCTGACCCTGGCCTGCGATGCGGCTGGCCGCATGCCCAACCGCCGGGTGGTGGAAGCCGTGATGCGCCACGCCTGGCGCGGCCAGGGCGCTGACCCCAACGAGCCCGACCGCCTGGCCGCCCTCACGGCCGAACTGCAGCCGGTGCGCGATCCGAAGGCCGACGACGTCAAGGCCGAGCTCAGGGCCCTGACCGACGCTGCCATTGCCCAAGGCCTGTTTGGCGTGCCCAGTTTCGAGGCCGGCGGCCGGCTCTATTGGGGCCTGGACGCGCTGCCCATGCTGCGCCAAGACCTGCTGGCCAAGGCAGGTTAAGGACACCTTAGGGCGATCAGCTTCTGTCAGGTGTTTTCCCGGTGTGAAGCCGAAATTCCGCAATGCGGAATAAAAACCCAGGGTTGCCACCCAATTCGTCAGTTTTCGTTCAGTTTGCCGTCAGACCACGGTCAGGCCGGCTCACCACAGTGCGCCCACGCTGCGCCGAAGTTGGGGTGGCGACGGACAGACAACAGGAGACACACACATGGCAACTGCGGCAGCAAATGCGCCGATGACCAGCGAAGAGAAGAAGGTGATCTTTGCCTCTTCGCTGGGCACGGTGTTCGAGTGGTACGACTTTTACCTTTACGGCACCTTGGCCGTGATCATCGGTAACCAGTTTTTCTCAGCGCTCGACCCGGCCTCGCGCACGATCTTCTCGCTGCTGGCTTTTGCCGCTGGCTTCATCGTGCGGCCCTTCGGCGCACTGGTGTTTGGCCGCCTGGGCGACATGATTGGCCGCAAGTACACCTTCCTGGTCACCATCCTGATCATGGGCCTGTCGACCTTCATCGTCGGCGTGCTGCCCAACTACGCCTCCATCGGCATTGCCGCCCCGGTCATCCTGATCGGCCTGCGCATGCTGCAAGGCCTGGCGCTGGGCGGCGAGTACGGTGGCGCGGCCACCTACGTGGCCGAGCACGCGCCTGCGGGCCGGCGTGGCTCCTACACCTCGTGGATCCAGACCACCGCCACGGTGGGCCTGTTCCTGTCGCTGGTGGTGATTCTGGGTGTGCGCACCTCGATCGGCGAGAAGGAATTTGCCGACTGGGGCTGGCGCATTCCGTTCCTGGTCTCGATCTTCCTGCTGGCCATCAGCGTGTGGATTCGCCTGAGCATGAACGAATCGCCCGCCTTCAAGAAGATGAAGGAAGAGGGCAAGACCTCCAAGGCACCGCTGACCGAATCCTTCGGCCAGTGGAAGAACCTGAAGATCGTGATCCTGGCGCTGATCGGCCTGACCGCCGGCCAGGCCGTGGTCTGGTACACGGGCCAGTTCTACGCGCTGTTCTTCCTCACGGGCGCGCTGAAGGTGGACGGCACCACGGCCAACCTGCTGATCGCCGCCTCGCTGGTGATCGGCACGCCGTTCTTCATCGTGTTCGGCGCCCTGTCCGACAAGATCGGCCGCAAGCCCATCATCATGGCCGGCTGCCTGATCGCGGCGCTCACCTACTTCCCTCTGTTCAAGGCCCTGACCGAAGCCGCCAACCCAGATCTGGCCAAGGCCCAGGCCTCGAACAAGGTGGTGGTGGTGTCGAACCCGAACGAGTGCTCGTTCCAGTTCAACCCGACCGGCACCGTCAAGTTCACCAGCTCGTGCGACATCGCCAAGCAGGCGCTGTCGGCCCGTTCGGTGAGCTATGACAACGAAGTGGCCCCCGCCGGCACCGCCGCCAGCATCAAGGTGGGCGAGACCGTGGTCACCAGCTACGATGGCACCAAGGTGAGCGAAGAAGACATCGCTGCCGCCAAGGCTGCTGCCGCCAAGAAGGTGGAAGACATCAAGGCCAAGCCGGACGCCAAGGAAGAGGACGTCAAGAAGGCCGTGGACGCGCTGGCCGGTTTTGACAAGGACGCCAAGGCCGCCACGCTCAAGGCCAAGGACGCCGGCATGAAGGCCGCCCTGGGCGCCGCGCTGAAGGCTGCGGGCTACCCCGAGAAGGCTGACCCGGCGAAGATCGACAAGGTCAAGATCGTGGCCATCCTGACGCTGCTGGTGATCTACGTGACCATGGTCTACGGCCCGATCGCCGCCATGCTGGTGGAAATGTTCCCCACCCGCATCCGCTACACCTCGATGAGCCTGCCGTACCACATCGGCAACGGCTGGTTCGGCGGCCTGCTGCCTGCCACCGCGCTGGCCATCGTGGCGCAGACCGGCAACATGTACAACGGCCTGTGGTACCCGATCATCATCGCCACCATGACCTTCGTGGTCGGCATGCTGTTCGTCAAGGAAACCAAGGACGTGGACATCTACGCGAAGGACTGAGACCGGAAAAGCAAGAGTCCCTGCGGACTCTTGCCCGGTCTCAGTGCGAAGGCCCATGCAAGGGCCTTCGACATGGATGAATGTGGGCCGTTTGGCCCGCCTTCATCCACTGTCTTCACTGCACCATCCCCCCAAGCGGCCTCCCCGGCCGCTTTCCCTTTTGAAAGCCCCCCATGCTCAAGCTCATCATCGGCTTCATCCTCTTCGCCGCCGTGGCCCTGTACTTCATTTCCAAGGGTGGCGACATCGACATCAGCGGCGAGAAGCACAACATCGAGGCGCCCGCTGCCGACCACGCCGCTGCGTCGGCCCCGCTGGCCGCACCTGCCGCATCAGCCGCCACCCCGGCCTCCGCAGCGTCCAACTGATCGCCGCGCTTGGCACCGCTTGACGGTGCTCAAGCCGGGTGCCGAGCCCGGACGTAGAGTGGCCATAAAGGAGCCATTCACCATGTTCCAGCACCTGCTCGTGCCCATTGACGGCAGCGAACTCTCCGAGCGCGCCATCACGTCCAGCATCGCCTTGGCCGCCAAGCTGGGTGCCGCCATCACCGGTTTCGTGGTCGAGCCCGATGCCCAGGCCACTGGCTCGGGGCACTCAGCTGCGGCCCTGGCCCGCGATCTGGAAGCCGCCGATGTGGCGGCCGCCACGCACGCCAAGAAACTGCTGCAGCACTTTGGTGCCCGCGCCAAAGATGCGGGGGTGAAGTTCCACAGCCACTTCGTGCGCACCGACAGCATCGACCAGGCCATCATCCAGGCCGCCACCGACCAGAAGTGCGACCTGGTGGTGATGATCACCCACGGCCGGGGCGCCTTTGGCGAGTTGCTGTTCGGCTCGCACACCAAGAACGTGCTGGCGCGCAGCAAGCTGCCGCTGCTGGTGCTGCACTGAACGGGCCGCTCAGGCCTGGCGCAGCACTTCCTCTGCAATCGCCAACGAGGCCGTGAGGCCCGGCGATTCAATGCCAAACAGGTTCACCAGCCCGGGCACGCTATGCCGCGCCGGCCCATCGATGCGGAAATCAAGCGCCGGCTCACCCGGGCCGCTGATCTTGGGCCGCACACCGGCATAGCCCGGTTGCAGCGCGCCCTCGGGCAGTGCCGGCCAGTAGTGGCGCACGGCAGCGTCGAAGCCCTCACCATCCTCGGGCTGCACGCGGTAGTCCACTTCATCCACCCAGCGAAAGCTGGGGCCAAAGCGCGCCTGGCCACCCAGATCGAGCGTCAGGTGCACGCCCAGGTGGCTGCTTTCGCCCGGCACCGGGTACACCAGATGCGAGAACGGCGCCTTGCCGCTGAGCGTGAAATACGCACCCTGGGCGTAGTGCGGCGTGGGCACGTGGGCGCGGTCCAGGCCCTGCAGTGCGGCGGCCACCTGGCAGGCTTGCAGGCCTGCGGCGTTGACGACCGTGCGGGCACGCAGCGTGGTGGTGGTGTCTGCCCCCACGTCGAGCTCGGTGCCCTGCGGCGTCACCCGCCCGCCATGCACCGGCGAGCACACCGCCAGCACCGCACCATGGGCCTCGGCCTCACCCAGCAGCGCCAGCATCAGGCCATGGCTGTCGATGATGCCGGTGGAGGGCGACAGCAGCGCCGCGCGGCAGGCCAATGCCGGCTCCAGCGCCTGCGCTTCGGCCTGGCCCAGACATTGCAGGTCCGTCACGCCATTGGCCAGCGCCTGGGCTTGCACGGCCTGCAGGCGCGGCAGTTCTTCATCAGTGCAGGCCACCACCAGCTTGCCGCAGCGGCGGTGCTGCACCTGGTGACTGCCGCAGAACGCGTAAAGCAGTTGCCGGCCCCGCACGCACAAGCTGGCGCGCAGCGAGCCCGTGGGGTAGTAGAGGCCGGCGTGGATGACCTCGCTGTTGCGTGCGCTGGTGGCGGTGCCAAAGGCGTTCTCGCGCTCCAGGATCAGCACCTCGCGGCCCGCCATTGCCAGCGCCCGCGCGCAGGCCAGGCCCACCACGCCAGCGCCTATCACCACCGCATCCACGTCTTCCATGTGTGTGCGCCCGCGCCCCGTTGCTCACTCGGCAAAAGCCTGGGCCAGCGGGGCCACGCGGCCCGCGTCGGCCGCGTTGTAGCCCGGCAGCGCATTCACCTCGTCTCGGAAAGCGGCGCTGCGCAGCAGGGCCAAGGCAGACTGCATGGGCGCTTCGGCCAGGGTGGCGGCGGAGCACATCAGAAAGTAGCGCTCACTGGCCAGTGGCAGGAAATCAAGTTTGAAATGCCGCGCCGGCGTCTCCAACCCAAAGCCGGCATCGGCCATGTCGCTGGCCACATAGGCGGCCACGGCCGCGTGGGTGAACTCGCCCTGCTCAAAACCATGCACGTCCTGCGTGGCCACGCCGCGCGCGGCCAGCAGGCCTTCGAGCAAGAAGCGCGTGCCCGAGCCGGCTTGGCGGTTGATGAAGCGCACCTCGGGCCGGGCCAGGTCGGCCACGTCGTAGATCTTCTTGGGGTTGCCGGGCGCCACCATCAGGCCCTGGCGGCGCGTGGCCACGTCCACCACCATCAGGTCGGGGGCGTCGAGCCAGCGCGCGTAGTGCGCCAGCGCGCTGGCCTGCAGCGGGCCCGTGGGGATGTGAAAGCCGGCGGCGTCGCAGGCATGGTCGCGCAGCGCGGCCGCCGCCTCGGTGCTGCTGCCATAGCGGCGCTCGATGGCCAGGCCTTGGTGCGTGAGCCCCTCCACCAGTTTCTCGATGGCAAAGCCGTGGCTGGCATGCACACGCATCACGACGGGCTCGGCCGACACCACACGGCCGATCTCGGTGGCCAGCTCCGAGGCCAGCGAATCCAGCACCGGCTTCAGGCGCGCAGCGATGCGGTGATCCGCCCACACCAGTTTTTCGCCCAGGCCCGAGAGCGTGGAACCCTTGCCGCGCTCCATGTGCAGCAGCGTGGTCTTGAAATGCGCCTCGCCCTGGCGCACCAGGTCCCACGCATGGCGGTACGACATGCCCATCTGCTGGCAGGCCGCCAGCAGGCTGCCCTGGGCCTGCACATGGGCCAGCAACTCCAGCAAACGCGGCGGCACTTGCTGGCCTTCAGGGCCCTGGATGGTCCAGACGGGGCGGATGGAAATCTTCTGCATACGGGGTGCGAGTTTGGCTCAGTTTGCGCTGCCAGCACGCAAGGGGCCTTGGATAAGATCGGCCGCATGCCCTGGGACCACCCCAACCCGTTCACGCTCGCCGTGTCGCCACAGCCGCCAGACATCGACGGCCTGAACCACACCAACAACGCTGTCTACGTGCAGTGGTGCGAGCGCATAGCCTGGGCGCATTCCGAGGCCCTGGGCCTGGGCCTGGCCGACTACCAGCGCCTGGACCGCGCCATGGCCATACGCCGGGGTGAGTACCACTACCTGCTGCCCTCAACCCTGGACGAAGAACTGATGCTGGGCACCTGGCTGCTGGCCACGGACGGCAAGCTCACCATGCAGCGTGGCTTTCAGCTGATACGGCTGAGCGACCGGGCCACGCTGATGCGCGGCCACTGGGATCTGGTCTGCATCGCCCTCAGCAACGGCCGTGCGCAACGCATGCCGAGCGAGTTCTGCGAGGTGTACTTGCCGGCCACCTTGAAGCGACATTGAGCAAACAACGAATCACGAGCCCCGAACCTCCATGACGTCGACCGCGCAGTCCAATCCGAGCTCCAAGCCCATGGGTGAAGTCATGCTGTTGAGAATGGGCGTGCACAAGCGATGGCACCCAAAGTTTCTGCTTAGGGAGCTTGAAAAGAGGGTCATTTATCCGCCGGATCGGCCCGACGTTAAAGAGTTTGACAACGGGTGCGTAGAAGGCTTGGTTCAGTACGTGGACAAGGTCGATACCCGCCCGCCCTTTGGCGATCTCAATCTTGTTGGAGTGCGCTTGCTGCGGGAGGGTACATATGGGTCGCTGGGTGCGGGACATCCATTGCAGAGCCTGTGCGGGCGCGGAGTTCAGTACCGCGCGAGGTCGTTGCAACTCTTGCGGGCCAGGGATCGGGAATGGCTTGCACAGGGGCGCGATCTGATCCGTACCTTAGGATTTGAGGACACCAGTTTGTCAATCGGTGGACTTGTGGCGGTCGGCTGGTTGAACCAAGCACTGGCCTTGCTACTGGCCACGCTTGAGATGCTGCCGCTGGGTGTTTTCAGCGACGCCAACCCCAACGAGCGCAGCCGCGAACCCTATCGCCGCTGCTTTGCCTGGTTCACCGTGAAGTTGCTGGCCGATTGGGCCGGGCAGCCTTTGCCTGCCAAGCTGCCCGAGCACCCTTACCCTGCGCCGGCCTACGACGCCCTGCTGGCCTGCTGGCGCCACCCAGACCCAGTAGCCCTGGTGGACGTGCTGCTGGCGGTGTGCGATAGGCATACCCACGAATGCATGTACAGCGCAAGCCACAAGGCCAGCAAGGATGTTGATTTCGGCCTGGACCCTTACATGGGCTGGCCGCTGGAGGTGCACATGGTCTACCGTCTGCGCGAAGACCTGGGCCTGACCAACCCCAGCAGCCTGGACCACCCGCTGATGGAAACCGGCCTGGCCCCCTACCTGCCGCCCTGGCCCGTGCCAGAAGATGCCTTGCTGGCGCAAGTCACGGCCAAGGCGCTGCGGGAGTTTCCTGCCCTTGGGGGCCTGTTGTGAACTCAGGGACCAAGCGGATGAGAACCCTCGGCGAAGCACGCGATAGCGCTCAGCAGCGTGCAATGCACGATCTTCGGGGGCTCTACAGCGGCGATCCCAAGGACGTTTTGGAGCAGCACTTTCTCGAAGCAGAACATTGCTGGATGTTCTTTCGCAAGCGCTTCATCCAGATACCGCCTGAGCGGTCGCTGATCGCGTTTGCCTATGTGATCGGCAAGCGCAGTGGTGGGCGCTGTGTGGCCGACTATTGGGACGATCCGCCAAAGGCGCAGGCCTACTTGAAGGTCTTGTCGGACCACCTTGCAACCCATGACACCTGATCAGCCGTGTTGACCGGGTGGAGCCTCCGCCAGATGCTTGACCTGCCGGCTACACTGCCGCGACCCTGAGCCTGAGAAGGACCCTTGCCATGCCGATGTCCGCCGCGAAGCGGGGCGTCATCACCGTGCTGCTGGCCAGCGCCTTTGGTGGTGCCCTGTACTTCGCCCTGCACGACCAGACCCAGCAGAAGGCCGCCCAGGCGGAGGCGATCACCCAAGCCAACACCGTGGTGCTCAAGGGCCTGATCGCCCTCGATGTGGAGCCGTACTTCAAGGACCCGCGCGTGCAAAAGCGCCTGGCCGAGCTGCACCTGCCGGTGAGCGTGGCCCGCGTGGGCAGCCGCGACATGGCGGCCAAGGTGGTGCCGGGCGAGGCGCCCGATTTCTTCTTTCCCTCGGGCGTGGTGGCCGCCAACCAGGTGGCCGATGCCGCCCGCAAGGCCAATTTTTCCGCCGCCCAGGTATCGCCCTTCTTCACGCCGATGGTGATCGCCTCGTGGGAGCCGGTGGCCAAGATTCTGGTAGCCAACGGTCTGGCCAAGCCGCTCTCGCCCAAGGTGTTTGGCGTGGACATGGCCAAGCTCACCGACACCATGCTGGCCAAGAAACGCTGGAAGGATTTGCAGGGCGCGGCGGGCTACGACGTGTCGCGCAGCGTGCTGGTCAGCACCACCGATCTGCGGCGCAGCAACTCGGGCGCCATGTACCTGGCCCTCACCAGCCAGGCGCTGACCGGCGACGTGGTCACCGACAAGCCCCAGGCCCAGAAGGTGGCCCTGAAGCTGGCCGAACTCTTCAAGCGCCAGGGCTACCAGGAGAACTACGTCAACGGCAACTTTGACGACTACGTGGCCATCGGCATGGGCAAGACGCCCATGGCCTTCATTTACGAAAACCAGTTGGTGAGCTACGCCATTGCAAAACAAGGCGTGGGCCCCGACATGGTGCTGATGTACCCGCAGCCCACCATCGTCAACAAGGTGGTGTTCGTGAGCCTGAACGAGAACGCCAAGAAGCTGGGCGAGGCGCTGGCCGGCGACGCGCAGCTGCAGAGCGTCGGCGTGGAGTACGGTTTTCGCATCGCCGACACCGAGCGTTTCATGGCCACGGTGAAGCCCACCGGCCTGGCCGTGGAGGCCAGGCTCACGCAGGTGGTGGACCCGCCTTCGTACGACATCATGGCCGAGATGATTGACGTGGTTTCCAGGGAGATGACGCAATGAACGTCTGTGACATGAAGCGGTGGCTGACCGTGGCCGCATTGGCCTTGTTGGCGGCCTGCGGCAAGCAAGAGGCCGCGCCCGTACAGGGGCAGGCGGCGCCAGCGCAAGCCGCAGAAGAGGCCTTCACCGTGCTGGCCACCTCCGACCTGAAGGACGTGCAGGGGCTGGAAGAGATGGTGCAGAAGGCCACCGGCGTGCCGCTCAAGTTCAGGTTTGGCGGCACCATGGAGAGCACCGAGGCCGTGCTGAACGGCGAGGCCAAGGCCGACGCCGCCTGGTTTGCCAACGCCAAGTATTTGCTCAGCAGCCCGGCTGGCCAGTCCAAAGTGAAGCTGCAGGAAAAGATCATGCTTTCGCCCATCGCCGTGGGCGTGAGCGAATCGGATGCCAAGAAGCACGGCTGGGACCAGCCCGGCTTGAAGCTCACGTGGAAGGACATCGCCGACGCAGCCAAGGCCGGCAAGCTGAAGTACGCGCTCTCGAACCCCGCCACATCCAACCAGGGCTTCATGGCGCTGATGGGTGTGGTGGCCGCAGCCGCCGGCAAATCGGAGGCGCTGGCTGCCGCCGACGTGGACCGCAGCGCGATCGCCGATTTCCTCAAGGGCTACAAGCTGCCTGGCGACAACTCCACCTACCTGTCCGAGCAGTTCATCCTGCAACAGGGCAGCAAGGTCAACGCCTTCATCAACTACGAGAGCTGGCTGCTGAGCCTGAACGCCAGCGGCAAGCTGCGCGAGAAGCTGGTGCTGATCTACCCGTATGAAGGCGTGAGCACGGCCGACTACCCGCTGATGCTGCTGAACGAGCCGCGCCGAGATGATTACCTGAAGGTGGTGGACTACCTCAAGGGCGAAGCCGCCCAGACCTGGCTGGCACGCCAGACGCTGCGCCGCCCCATCAAGCCCGAGGTGGCCGCCCAGGTGCAAGACCTGCTGCCCAAGCAGGGCCTGCAGGTGGAGCTGCCTTTCTCGCCCGACCGCGCGCTGGCCGACGGCCTGATCGCGGCCTACCTGAACGAGTTCCGCACGCCCATCGCCTCCACCTTCGTGCTCGACACCAGCGGCAGCATGCAGGGCGGTGGCCGGCGCGGGCAACTGGTGCAGGCCATCCAGTACATCGCCGGCGCCGACGCCTCGCTCACCGGCCGCATTGCCCGCCTCACCAACCGCGAGAAGCTGTGGCTGCAGCTGTTCTCCGATTCGCCCTACCGCCTCATCGCCTTCGAAGTGCCCGAGAGCGGCACCCAGGCCAAGGGCGTGCAGGAGCAGCAGGACAGCGACGCCAAGCAGCAGGTGCTGGCCGAGGTGCGCGACGCGGCCGACCAGCTGAAGATGACGGGCGGCACCGCCCTGTACGACTCGGTGTACCGCTCGCTGGAGCGCATGCTCGACGAGCGCAAGAAGCACCCCAACTACCAGTACTCGGTGGTGGCCTTCACCGACGGCGAAAACAACCAGGGTCGCAGCCTGGAAGCCTTCAAGCGCGACTACCAGGAGTTGCCCGAAGACGTGCGCGGCATCCCGGTGTTCTGGGTGTTGTTCGGCGAAGCCAACGAAAAGGAGCTGAAGGAACTGGCCCAGCTCACCGGCGGGCGCGTGTTCGATGCCCGCAAGACACCGTTGTACAGCGTGTTCAAGGACATCCGCGCTTATCAATGACACATCCACAGTGATGGACAAGCTGTCTCGCCTCCTCACCTCCCCCGCCAACTGGTGCGGCCTGGGCCTGGCCAGCCTCGTGCTGGTGCTCAAGGCCTTGGGACTTCTCGGTGGCCTGGGCCTGCCGGTGGCAGCCGTGGGCTGGCTCACCGGCTTTGTACTGGGCGGGTTGTGGCTGGGCTTTCCGGCCTGGAGCGCGCCGGCCTGGGAGGCGCTGGAGTTCAAGGACGAGGGCGATGCCCGCGAGGCCATGACCCGCGCGCTCGACGGCGTGCGCCGGCTCACCCAGTTCAACCCCGAGAACCGCATCCCGGCCAGCCTGCAGGCCCGCGTGCTGGAGCTGTGCCAGGCGCTTGATGGCCTGCTGCAGCAATGGGAGCGCTCCAAGGGCCAGCTCTCGCTGCAGGACAGCTTTCACGCCCGCCACATCGCCATCAGCTATTTGCCCGAGGCGCTCAACACCTACCTCTCCATCCCCGCCGGTTTTGCCACCACGCGGGTGCTGGAGAACGGCAAGACCGCACAGGACACCTTCAAGCACACCCTCGCCGAACTCGAAGCCAAGGTGCGTGAGCTGGGTGACGACCTGGCCTCGCAGGACGCCCACGCATTCCTGGTGCACTCCAAGTTCCTGAACGAGAAGTTCGGCCCGCAGGGGCTCGATGCCCCGGCCCTCAACCTGCCCTCAGCCTCGCAAGTCAAGCCATGACAGCCTCCAACCCCACCACCGTCGCCACCACCGCCAGCTTCCAGTTGCAGCCCCCCGAGGTGCTGGCCCCCGTGCCGGCCGAGGCCGCGCGTGAAGCTGTGCCCCTGAACCCCGAGCTGCAGCAAAAGGTCGACGACCAGGTGCTGCGCTTCATCACCGCGCTGGCCAGCGAAGACCTGCACTCCGACGCCTTCAAGGCCCGGCTTGACAGCGCCTTTGCACTGGGCAAGGAAGAGATCAGCACCGCATCGAGCCTGATGCAGGGCCGCTTCATGCAGCGCAACTTCGACGGCGTGGAGAACAGCCTGGCCTACAAGGCCATCAACGAGATCCGCGGCCAGCTCGACGAGCTCAACCCCGGCAAGGACGGCGATCTGTTGCAGCCGCGCAAGCTGCTGGGCCTGATCCCCTTCGGCAACAAGCTCGAAGCGTATTTCCGCAAGTACCAGAGCGCGTCGGAGCAGCTCAAGACCTCGATGGGCCAGCTCTACGCCGCCCGCGACGACATGCAGAAGGACGTGGTCGACATCGAGGCCACGCGCGGCAAGCTCTGGGAGGCCATGACGCAACTCGCCGCAGCGGCACGCTTTGCCACCACGCTGGACACGCGCCTGGCCGAGAAGGTGCAGTCGCTGGAGGCCACCGACCCGCAACGCGCCCAGGCCCTGCGCCAGGAGGTGCTGTTCTACGCCCGCCAGAACCTGCAGGACATCCAGACCCAGCAGGCCGTGTGCGTGAACGGCTACCTGGCGCTCGACGTGCTGAAGAAGACCGGCCGCGAGATGATCAACGGCTGCACCCGCGTGGCCACCACCGGCATGAGCGCGCTGGCCGTGGCGCAAACAGTGGCCCGCGCCACCGGCAACCAGATCAAGGTGATGGAGATGCTCTCGGGCGTCAACGCCACCATCGGCAACCTCATCAGCGAAACCGGCCGCGCGCTGAACCAGCACGTGGACCAGACCACGCAGTTCGCACAGAACCCCATGCTGGGCATCGAGAAGATCCAGGAGATGTTCAACCAGACCTTCCAGGCCATGGACGCGATGGACACCTTCCGCGCCAAGGCCATCGACGTGATGGGCCAGAACAACGCCATGATCCGCGACCAACTCGCCCGCGCCGACACCTACGTGGACCGCACCCGCCTGCAGCAAGCGCGCGAGGCGGCGAGTGGCGACGCCGAGGGGCCAGTCAGGCTCTGACAGCCGGGCTGCTTGCGGCGCGTTGCTGTCGTTGAGATCTGCGATCAGCTCGCCTGACTCTTGACGTTGGGTGTGGCCGCGCCAGGCGGCAAGCCGGTGCTGGCTCATGCTGTGGCGGTCGGCTTCGCCGACTGCCTTGCAGTGCTCACGTTCGGGGCGTGCCGCATAACTCGCTGCTCTCGCTGCGCTCGTTTCGCTCAGACAAGATGCGGCAAGCATGTTGTGAAAGCGTGCTGCGCACGCCGCCAGCCGCCAGCGGCGTCTGGCGTTCGCCAGGCACAAACAGTCCACCGGACTGTTTGTGTCCGGGCTCACCCCCGAACGCTGCGCGCTTCAGCGCCCCAGAAATCGCCAGCCCCGGCTTGTCGCCTGTCGCTCAACAACCCGTGGTTGCATTCGGAGCAAGCCAAGACACCACCACAGCATCAGCAAAGGGCTGGGCGGGCAGGCTGCGGCGCGAATGAGGAGCGGCGAGGCGCGCAGGGTATGTGGCGGCGCGCGCGAGCGCGCTTGACTCACCCGCGCGACAGCGCGATCAACCCACTGGCTCGCCGCGTCTGTCCGAGCGCAACGAGCGAATGCGAGAGTAGCGAGTTGTGCGGCGCGCCACATGCCCGAGCACCGCAGCGCAGTCGGCGAAGCCGACCGCTACTTTGAGCGCCGCGGCCTGCCCGCCCAGACCTTTGCCAACCACCCACGTATCAACGCGAACGTCTGGATTCCCGCCTTCGCGGGAATGACGGCGAAGCGCCGCGAACAGCCGCTCGCTCAGTGTGTCGCGATGGCCATTTCCATGGCGTCCATGAAGCGCTTGGGCACGTCGTAGCCGCCCTGGGCGGTGATCTCCTGGAAGCAGGTGGGGCTGGTGACGTTGATCTCGGTGAGGTAGTTGCCGATCACGTCCAGGCCGATCAGCAGCAGGCCGCGCGCGGCCAACACCGGGCCCACGGCATTGGCGATCTCGCGGTCGCGCTCGCTCAACTCGCGCACCTCGCCCTTGCCGCCGGCCGCCAGGTTGCCGCGCACCTCGCCGTTCTGCGGGATGCGCGCCAGGCAATAGGGTACGGGCACGCCACCGATCACCAGCACGCGCTTGTCACCATCGGCGATCTCGGGCACGTAGCGCTGCACCATCAGCGTCTGGGCGCCGTCGCGGTTCAAGGTTTCGATGATGCTGCCCAGGTTCATGCCGTCGTTGCCCACGCGGAAGATGCCGGCGCCGCCCATGCCGTCAAGCGGCTTGAGGATGATGTCGCGGTGCTCGGCATGGAAGGCGCGCACGTCATCCGCGCTGCGCGTCACCAAGGTGGGCGGGATGTGCTCGGGAAACTCCAGGATGGAGAGTTTCTCGGGGTGGTCGCGCAACGCGCGCGGCGAGTTGAAGACCTTGGCACCGTGGCTTTCGGCCCGCTCCAGCAGGTGGGTGGCGTAGAAATACTCGCTGTCGAAGGGCGGGTCCTTGCGCATGATCACCGCGTCAAACGAAGCCAGCGAGGCCACGCTGCGGCCCAGTTCCGTGTACCAGTCGTGCACGTTCGGGCCTGCGCGGCCGGTGAGCGCCAGTTGCACCACCCGCGCCTTCACCGGGCCGCCGCGCAACCAGTGCAGGTCTTGCGGGCCGCAGGCAAAGATGTGGCGGCCACGGCGCGCCGCCTCGCGCATCATCGCGAAGGTGGTGTCCTTGTGCGTCTTGAAGCTGTCCAGCGGATCGGCAACGAAGAGGAGTTTCATGGGTGCGTGCGGTGATGTCAGGCCGCCAGTGTGCCCTGAACGGGCTCAAGCCTGCGGTGCCAAGGGCTCAAATGCGCCCGGTGCCTTTGCCTTCCACGCCACGATGGCGCGCTCCATTTCGGCGATGTCGAAGATGGCGCTTTGCAGCAGCGTCATCTGGGCCAGTGCGTCGGCCGTGCCATGGTCGCGGGCGAAGTTCAGCGCCAGCTTGCTGCCGGCCACCGCCAGCGGGCTCTTGCTGGCAATCTCGCGCGCCAGCGCCATCACGTGCGCGTCCAGCGCGGCGGCATCGGGCAGCACGGCGTTCACCAGGCCGCAAGCCAGGGCCCGCTGGGCGTCCAGGCGCTCACCGGTGTAGGCCATCTGCCGGGCCACGCCTTGCGGCACGATCTTGGGCAGACGCTGCAGCGAACCCAGGTCGGCCGCCATGCCGATGGTGATCTCTTGCACAGTGAAGAAGGCGTCGGCCGTGCAGACGCGGATGTCGCAGGCCGCCGCCAGATCCAGCGCGCCACCGATGCAGCCGCCCTGCACCGCGCACAGCACCGGGAACCTGGCTTCATCGATGGCCGTGAAGCAGTCCATCAGCCGCCGCAGCCCGGCCTGGAAGGCCAGGCGCTTGCGGGCGTCCGAGGTGTCGAGCAGGCCCAGGCCGCCGGCAAACACGTCCAGCGCCATGCCGGCCGAGAAATGCTTGCCGGTGGATGAGAGCACCAGCACGCGCGTTTGGCCGGCGTCGTCCAGTGCGCGCACGGCGTCGCGCACGGCCGGGAAAAAGCCGGGGTCCAGGGTGTTCATGCGCTCGGGGCGGGCGAGCGTGAGGCGGCTGATGCCGGTGGTGGTGTCGGTTTCAAGCAGAAAGTAGGGCGTGGCGGTCATGCGGTGTCTCCTCGCAGTGCGGCGCCTCAGGCCTGGCGCCAAAGCTTGAAGGCTAACGCCAAAGGGCGCCACCAACGTTCACCTGCGGGACAGCCCGAACGGCTTTCCAGCCTGCCGCAACCTAGACTGGCGCATGAACCCCATCCTGCAAACCTCCGACAGCTTGGCCCTGCATCTGCACTGCTGGCCCGGCCCCGCCACCCCACGCGGCACCGTGGTGCTGGTGCATGGCCTGGGCGAACATGCAGGCCGCTACACGCACGTGGCCGCCGCACTGAACGCCGCCGGTTGGCGGGTGCTGGCCTGCGACCAGCGCGGCCACGGCCAATCAGCCGGCCCGCGCGGTGGCATCGCTGCCCCCGACAGCCTGCTGGCCGACCTGGCCCTGGTGCTGGACAGCGCCCGCGCCGAGCAACCCGGCCCGCTGGTGCTGCTGGGCCACAGCCTGGGTGGCCTGGTGGCTGCGCGCTTCGCGGCCGAGTCTCTGGCCGCCTCGCCCGCCGCCTGGAGCCGGCCGTTGGACGCGCTGGTGCTGTCATCGCCCGCGCTGGACCCCGGGCTGAACGCCGTGCAAAAGCTGCTGCTGGCGGTGGTGCCGGCACTGGCACCCAACCTGGCGGTGCACAACGGCCTGCGTCCCGAATGGATCTCGCGCGACCCAGCCGTGGTGCAGGCCTATGGGGCCGACCCACTGGTGCACGACCGCATCAGCGGACGGCTGGCCCGCTTCATCGCCGACACTGGCGCCGAGGTGCTGGCCGCAGCGCAGCGCTGGGCCGTGCCCACGCTGCTGATGTGGGCCGGCTCCGACCGCTGCGTGGCGCCGCGCGGCAGTGCGGCGTTCGCCGCCTCGGCGCCCACCGCCGTGCTGAGCGCGCGTGAGTGGCCGGGGCTGGCGCACGAGATCTTCAACGAGCCGGAGAAGATCCAGGTGCTGGCGGCGCTAACGCAGTGGCTGGACGCAACGCTGTAACCGGTGCACCCCACCACAGGCCAGCGCCGGGCCGCCCCCAAGCGGCCTGCGCACCCTCTCGGAGGGTGGCTGCGGTAACCCGCAGCCGGGAGCCCCATCTCTCTAGTGGCGGAACGTGCCGTCGCGCGTGACGATGGCGGTGTCCACGAAGGTGGAGCCCACGTGTTCACCTTTGCGGTAGCTCACCTTGTAGCCGGCGATGTCGAACTTTGCATCGCTCAAGGCATTGAGCAGGGCCGGGCGGGTCAAGGCACGGCCGGCGCGCTTGAGGGCTTCAGCCAGCACCAGCGTCGTCGTGTAGCCCTCCAGGCTGCCGTAGGAAAACGGCTGGCCCGAAAAGGCCGCGCCAAAGGCCTGCTGGTACTGGCGGGTGAGCGCCGTCTTGCGCTCCCAGGGGCTGGGCACCACCTGGGTGAACACCATGCCGTGGGCCAAGGGGCCCAGGTGGGCCGCCAGTTGGGCCGAGGCCGAATTGACCCCCTGGAACACCGTGTTCAGCCCCGTCGCACGGGCGCGGCGTATGAGCCGCTCGTACACCGCAATGCCGCCATGGTTGAACATCACCTGGATGCGGCGCTCGCGCATCTTGAGCACGAATTCGTCGATCTGCGTGTCGGTGACCTCGCTGCCTATGACAAAGGGCAGCGCCTCGGGCATGCCCAGTTCCTTGGTGATGCGCTGCACATTGCCCAGGTGCAGGCGACCCACCTCCGAATCGGCCTGCAGAAAGGCCGCACGCTCCATGCCCAGGCTCTTGGCATGGCCCAGCAGTGTGCGGAACTCTTCGCGGTGCTCGGACCTCACGGGAAACACCAGGGGCTGGTGCGGGCGGCGCAAGATGGGCGGGCCGGCCATGGGGCCAAAGAAGGGAACGCCGGTGTCCACGGCCGCCTTCATCACCGCCGTGCAGGGCCCGCCCTCGACAGTGCCAAACAGCAGAAACACCCCATCGGCCACCAGTTGCCGCGCATTGGCCTCGGCCGTGGCGCCCTTGCCCAGGTCGTCCATGACCTTGAACACCAGTTGCCTGCCCAGCACACCGCCCGCCGCGTTGATCTGCTGCGTGGCGGCCTCCACACCGTGGCGCACCGCCACGCCGTAGTCGTTGCGGCCGCTTTCCAGCGAAATCGTCTGACCCATCAGGATCTGCGTGGCCGTGACGCCCGGTGTGGCCTGGGCTGCGGCCAGGTTCGGCCACCAGGGCAACAAGCCTCCCGCCAGCAAGGGCACGCCACTGCGGCTCAGGTACTTGCGACGCGACCAGCCACCCTCATCATCGTTCTTCATGCTGTCTCCAAAGCCTTGCCCTGTCACCATGATGGCAGCATACGCGGGGCTTGATCCGGCGCAAAATCGGCCCCCAACACTGTTGTGAGGATGTTCTCACTATGAACGCCCCTGAAAAACTCCCGCCGCTGGACACGACCCAACTGGGCCGCTTCGTGGACCAAGCCTGGGCCGAACGCATCGTGCCCCAGTTGGTGGACTACATCGCGGTGCCCGCCAAGAGCCCGATGTTCGACGCCGACTGGCAAGCCCATGGCCTGATCGACAAGGTGGTGCGTGACGCCGCCGCCTGGGTGGAGGGCCGCAAGCTGCCGGGCCTGAAGCTCGAAGTGATACGGCTGGAGGGCCGCACGCCCATCATCTTTTTCGAGGTGGCTGCCACCAAGGCCAACAGCACCGGCACAGTCCTGATGTACGGTCACCTGGACAAGCAGCCCGAGTTCAGCGGCTGGCGCTCTGACCTGGGGCCGTGGACGCCCAAGCTGGAGAACGGCAAGCTCTACGGCCGTGGCGGCGCCGACGACGGCTATGCCGTCTACGCGGCCGTCAGCGCCATCGAGGCGCTCAAGGCCCAGGGCCAGGCGCACCCGCGCATCGTCGGCCTGATCGAAACCTGCGAGGAATCCGGCTCGTTCGACCTGCCGGTCTACCTGGACGCCTTGAAAGACCGCCTGGGCGACGTGAGCCTGGTGGTGTGCCTGGATTCGGGCGCTGGCAACTACGACCAGCTCTGGCTCACCACCAACCTGCGCGGCAACATCACCGGCTCGCTGAAGGTGGAGGTGCTGACCGAGGGCATCCACTCGGGCGAAGGCAGCGGCGTGGTGCCGTCGAGCTTTCGCATCATGCGCATGCTGCTGGACCGCCTGGAAGACGCCAAGACCGGCCACCTGCTGCCCGAGGTCTTCCACTGTGAGGTACCGGCCGAGCGCCGTGCCCAGGCCGAGGCGACGGCCCGCATTCTCGGCAAGGCATTGCACAGCAACTACCCCTGGGCCTGCGGCGCCGACGGTGGTCTGACGCTGCCCACCACGGCCGACCCGGTGGAAACGCTGCTGAACCGCACCTGGCGGCCCACGCTGTCGGTGACCGGCGTGGACGGCATGCCCGCCATGGCCAACGCCGGCAATGTGCTGCGCCCCTGCACCGCCTTCAAGCTCAGCCTGCGCCTGCCACCGCTGGTGGCGGGCCACGAAGCCGCCGTGCAGCTGAGGGCCTTGCTGGAGGACAACGCGCCCTACAACGCCAAGGTCACCTTCGAGCCCGACGGCCGCGTGGGCCAGTGGGGCGCCACGGGCTGGAACGCGCCGGCGCTGGCGCCGTGGCTGGAGGGTGCGATGGACCAGGCGTCAAGAAACCACTACGGCGCACCGCTGGGCTTCATCGGCCAGGGCGGCACCATCCCGCTGATGAATTTGCTGCAAGAGGGCTTCCCCAAAGCGCAGATGATGGTGTGCGGTGTGCTGGGCCCCAAGAGCAACGCCCACGGGCCGAACGAGTTCCTGCACATCGCCTATGCCACGCGGCTCACGGCGGCGGTGGCCGAGGTGATTGCAGCGCATCCTTGACGTGTGACTGCTCGCGGCGCATTGCAGCCGGCCGTATTTCGTCATTCCCGCGCAGGCGGGAATCCATGTCTTTGCCTCGGCTGCGGCAGCGCAGCGGCGGTACCTTCGGCCTACGGACTCCTCGCGGACAAGCGCCGTGCCCCCCTGTTGCACCTGAGCTCTCTTGTTCCGCCTTGGCCCTCGGAGCTCTCTACCCAAACGCGAATGTGCCCTCCGCCCGAAGGCACCACCACTGCCCTGCAACCACTGCCGGTGACGGCCCAACTGGTGGCGCGCCACCGCTGTCTCAGGCAGAGGGTGTCGGGTACCCGGCGGCCTCTGCCCCGCCACGGATGTGTGAGCGCGAAAACCTGGATTCCCGCCTGCGCGGGAATGACGAAATACGGCCGGCCGCTATGCGCCGATACCTGCCTACACTGCCATCACAAGAACCCAGGAGAGCCCTTTCATGAATCCGGCAACCCATGTGCTGATCGTCAGCGCCGACCCGGCGTGGCGACAGCAACTCAGCGATGGCCTGAACCAGGCCGCTGCCAAGCGCGACAACCCCCACGGCCTGGTGGCCTTGCCCTGTGAGTGCGATGGCTCGGCGCTGCAGGCGGCGCTGGTGCCACAACCACAACCGCAACTACAGGCCGACGTGCAGGTGGTGCTGGTGGACCACGGCCCCTCCACGGCCAGCGCCGCCAGCCGCCACGCCGCCGTGGCCCTGGCCCAGCAGCTCATTGCCGCGCGGCCCGAGCTTTCGCTCTACATGCTGCTGGAGGACGACGCCGACAAGCTGCTGGTGGAGCAGCTCGCCAGCGACGCGGTGGACGGCTATTTCTTTCGCGACGAGCAAGACCACGCCGGCTGGTTCCGCATCCTCGCCGCCGAGGTGGCCGAGAAGGCCGACACGCCCTTCTACGACGCGCTGCGCGACTACGTGGCCCAGGCCAAGGACAGCTGGCACACGCCCGGCCATGCCGGCGGCGACGCCTTCAAGAACAGCCCCTGGGTGGGCGATTTCCACGACTTCGTGGGCGAGGAAATGCTGCGTGCCGACCTCTCGGTGAGCGTGCCCATGCTCGATTCATTGCTGCACCCCACCGGCGTGATCGCCGCCAGCCAGCGGCTCGCGGCCAAGGCCTTTGGTGCGCGCAAAACCTACTTCGCCACCAACGGCACCAGCACCTCGAACAAGGTCATCTTCCAGACCCTGCTGGCCCCGGGCGACAAGCTGCTGCTCGACCGCAACTGCCACAAGAGCGTGCACCACGGCGTCATCCTCTCGGGCGCGCAGCCGGTGTACCTCGACTCATCGGTGAACCGCCAGTACGGCCTGTTCGGCCCGGTGCCCAAGGCCACACTGGCCGCGGCGATCACGGCCAACCCCGACGCCAAGGTGCTGATCCTCACCAGTTGCACCTACGACGGCCTGCGCTACGACCTGGCGCCCATCATCGCCATGGCCCATGCGGCCCACATCAAGGTGATCGTCGACGAGGCCTGGTACGGCCACGCGCGCTTCCACCCCGAGCTGCGCCCCACCGCGCTGGAGTGCGGGGCCGACTACGCCACCCAGAGCACGCACAAGGTGCTCTCGGCCTTTTCGCAGGCCAGCATGATCCACGTGAACGACCCGGCCTTCGACGAGCATCTGTTCCGCGAGAACTTCAACATGCATGCCAGCACCAGCCCGCAGTACCAGCTGATCGCCAGCCTGGACGTGGCGCGCAAGCAGGCGGTGATGGAGGGCTACCGGCTGCTCGACCGCTCGCTGAAGTTTGCCGCCGAGCTGCGCGAGAAGATCAACGCCACCGGCGCTTTCCGTGTGCTGGCACTGGACGATTTGCTGAGCGACGAGGCGAAAGCCGACGGCATCCGCCTCGACCCGACCAAGCTCACCATCGACATCTCGGCCAGCGGCTGGAGTGCCGATGAGCTGCGCGACGAGCTGATCAACCGCTACAACATCCAGGTCGAGAAGAACACCCACAACACGCTCACGCTGCTGCTCACCATCGCCACCACGCGCTCCAAGGTGAGCCGGCTGTTCGACGCCATGCTGCGCCTGGCCAAGGACCGCCGCACGCCGCTGACCTACGCCCGCATGCCCGAGGCGCCGCGCTTCTCGGCGCTGGCCTGTTTGCCACGCGATGCCTTCTACGAAGCCGGCGTGCGCCTGCCGCTGGTGGACGCCCATGGCCAACCGAATGCGGCGCTGAACGGCCGCGTCTGCTGCGACCAGATCGTGCCCTACCCGCCGGGCATCCCGGTGCTGGTGCCGGGCCAGGTGATAGAGCCGGCCATCGTGGCCTACCTCACGCGGCTGCTGCAGACGCAGAAGTCCATCGACCTGCACGGCCTGGCCCAGGTGGATGGCGAGCTGCACCTGCGGGTGCTGAGCGAGACCGAGCAAGCGCGGTTGCCACGCCGGCACGCGCACTGAGCATGGGCATGGGCACGGCCACCCCCACGCTCAATGTCATTGGCGCCGGCCGCGTGGGCTGCACGCTGGCACAGCTCTGGGTCGCGCAGGGTGTGTTCCGCTTGCAAGCGGTGCTGAGCCGCAGCGCGCAGGCCGCACACGCTTTGGTGGACGCGCTGAGCCAAGGCCAGGTGGTGACCGAACTCGCCGCCATGCCCGCCGCAGAGGTGTGGCTGCTGGCCGTGCCCGACACCCAGATCGCCAGCGTGGCCGGCGCGCTGGCCGCTGTGCCCGGGCTACCGCACGGCACGGCCTGGCATTGCAGCGGCTTTCTCAGCGCTGCTGAAATGGCCCCGTTGCAAGCACGCGGGTGGGCACTCGCCAGCACCCACCCGGCGCTGAGCTTTGCCGACGTGGCACTGGCCCAGCGTCAATTCGCTGGCACGGTGTGCGCACTGGAAGGTGATGCGCCCGCCATGGCCCAAGCCCAGGCCGCCTACACAGCCATCGGCGGCCGGTGTTTCACGCTGCTGGCCGCCGACAAGCCGCTGTACCACGGCGCTGCGGTGTTCGCCAGCAACTTCTTGCCCGTGCTGCAGGCGGTGGCCGCCGAGCTGTGGCAGGGCACGGGCGTGCCGCCTGAATGGGTGCACGCGCTGGCCAACGGCTTCGTGCAGCGCGCCGCTGCCAACCTGCAGGCTTTGGGGCCGCTGGGCGCCCTCACCGGCCCGGCCGCACGCGGCGACGTGGCGGTGGTGCAGGCCCAGGGCGCCGCCATGGCCGCGTGCGACCCGACCTTGGCCCAGGCCTATGCGGCGCTCTCGGCTCTGGCGGTGCGGCTGGCAGGGGGTGGCCCCGTCATTCCCGCGCGGAGCCTGCCCGTGCGCTCGTAGTTCCCGCCCTGTTGTCATTCCCGCGCAGGCGGGAATCCAGCAGTTTCCGTGGCGCCCGTGGATTCCCGCCTGCGCGGGAATGACAGGGGGTAGGGGCGGTATCCTCGCAGCCCATGTACCTGTCGTTCTACGGCCTCAAGCAGGCGCCCTTCTCGATCGCGCCCGATCCGCATTACCTCTACATGAGCGATCGGCACCGGGAGGCGCTGGCCCACCTGCTGTATGGCCTGAAGGGCGGCGGCGGCTTCGTGCTGCTCTCGGGCGAAATCGGTGCCGGCAAGACCACGGTGTGCCGCTGCTTTCTGGAGCAGGTGCCCGCCCAGTGCAATGTGGCCTACATCTTCAACCCCAAGCTCAGCGTGCCCGAGCTGCTGAAGACCGTGTGCGACGAGTTTGGCGTGGTGGTGAACGCGTCGGCCACCAGCGTGAAGGACTATCTCGACCCGCTCAACGCCTACCTGCTGGCCCAGCACGGCAGCGGGCGCAACAGCGTGCTCATCATTGACGAGGCGCAGAACCTCTCGGCCGAGGTGCTGGAGCAATTGCGCCTGCTGACCAACCTGGAAACCAACGAGCGCAAGCTGCTGCAGATCATCCTGATCGGCCAGCCCGAGCTGCGCGAGATGCTGGCCCGGCCCGAGCTGGAGCAACTGGCGCAGCGCGTGATTGCGCGCTTTCACCTGGGCGCCTTGTCGCCCACCGAGACCGCGCAGTACATCGCGCACCGGCTGTTCGTGGCCGGCCTGGCCGGGGCCTCGCCCTTTGATGCCCAGGCGCTGGCGAGCATCCACCGCATCACGCGTGGCGTCCCGCGCCGCATCAACCTGCTGTGTGACCGAGCCTTGCTGGGCGGCTATGCCAACGGGCAGGCACGCGTGGGTGCCGCGCTGGTGTCACAGGCGGCCGAGGAAGTGTTTGGCGACGATCATGGCGACGCCAGCCACGAGGGGCACCGGGGGCTCATCGCGGCGCTGGCGCTGGCGGGCGCCCTCATGGGTGCGGGTGTGACCTACCTGTGGGTGCCGCGCGGTCAACCCATGCCGGCTGTGGTTGCAGACTCGGTACCGCCCGGCCTGGCGCTTGCGGCAACCGCTGGGTCGGCTCCGGGCTCGGAGCCTGCCGCCGCCCCGGCGCCCGCCACGTCGGCGCCGGCCGCGGCCAACCCCCCCGTCCCGCTCGACCAGGTCTTGCACCTGGACGCCTGGCCCCACCCCATCCGCGACGAGCCCAACGCCTGGCGCCAGCTGGCCGATGCCTGGCACCTGCCGGCCTTGACGGGCGACCCGTGCCAGGCGGCCGTGCGTGCCGCGCAAGTCCATTGCTACCGGGGGCACCTGAGCGCCGCCAAGGTGCAGTTGCTGGACCGGCCCGGCATCGTCACGCTGCGCATCGGCCCAGGCCCCCAGAGCTACGCCGTGCTGGAAGACCTCAGTGCCACCCAGGCCACGTTGCGCATGGGCGGCGTGCGCCGCAGCGTGACCCTGAACGCACTCACCGAGGCCTGGCAGGGTGAGTTCGCCACCTTCTGGCGCGCGCCCGAAGGCCATGCCGAACTGCTGCAACCCGGCAGCGGGGGCAAGGGTGTGGACTGGTTGGCCACCGCACTGGCCCAGTGGCGCGGCGTGGCCCCGCCACCTGCGGGCACCGCCCGGCTGGACGCCGCGTTGACGGCGCAGGTGGTGGCCTTCCAGAACGCCCGGAGCCTGATGCCCGACGGGCTGGCCGGGCCCTCCACGCTGATGCAGCTCAACCGCACCATGGGGGTGGACGAACCGCGCCTCTCCGCGCGCTCAACCGCCCCCATGCCCACCCTTGCAAAGTAGGCCCGCGCATGTCCTTCATCCTTGATGCCCTTCGCCGCGCCGATGCCGAACGCGAGCGCGAGCGCGGACAACTGCCCGATCTGCATGCCCGCTCGCTGAGCGCCAGGGCCACGCCTGAGGCCCATGTGGAAGACACCCCCTGGCTGCGCATCGCGGCCGTGGCCACCGCCCTGCTGCTGGCCGGGCTGTTGGCCTGGCTGCTGCTGCGCGCCGAGGCGCCACCTTCGCCGCAGACGCCCGCACCGCCGGAGATGCCCGCGCCGCGCCCCGAAGTGGCCGTGTCTCCGCCGGTCGCTCCCGCCACCCCAGCGCCAGCCCCGGTGGCGCGGGCCGAGGTGCCCGTGCCCCGGGTGGCACCGCCGCCCTTGGCACGCACGGCCCCCGCCAAAGCCGCAGCCCCGATGGCCAGCTCGGTGGCCCCCACCACCACAGCCACCACAACCACCACAGCCACCACCGCAGCCACCCCCACCCCTGCGCCCCGCCCTGCCCAACCCCCAGCGGCCACCGTGCCGGCGCTGAAAGTGGGTGGCGTGATGTACGCCGAAACACCCGAAAACCGGGTGCTGGTGATCAACGACCAGGTGCTGCGCGAAGGCGAGACCGTGCAGCCCGGCCTGGTGCTCGAACACATCGGCCCCAAATCGGCCAGGCTGCGCTGGAAAGACCAGGTGGTGGAAGTGCCGTACTGACGACGCCGCTGCCGGGTGCCCCACGCAGGCCAGCGCCGGGCCGCTCCCAAGCGGCCTGCGCAACCCGCCCGGCGGGTGGCTGCGGTACCCCGCAGCCGGGTGCCCCATCTACCGCCGCTCGAACTTGAACAGCGCCACGCTGGCCATCAGGTTGGGCCACTGGCGCACCACCTCGCCGGCTTGCAGGCCAAAGCTGTCGATGACGCTCAGGCCGTTCTTGCCGGCCAGCACCTCGAAGTCGGCGTACGTGCCGACGCGGATGTTGGGCGTGTCGTACCACTCGTAGGGCAGCGCCTTGGTGACGGGCATGCGCCCGCGCAGCACGGCCAGGCGGTTCGGCCAGTGGGCGAAGTTGGGGAAGCTGACGATGCCGATGCGGCCCACGCGCGCCGTCTCGCGCAGCATCAGCTCGGCATTGCGCAGGTGCTGCAGGGTCTCGAACTGCAGCACCACGTCGAAGCTCTGGTCCTGGAAGAGTTGCAGGCCTTCTTCGAGGTTGAACTGGATCACGTTCACGCCGCGCCGCGCGCAGGCCAGCAGGTTGGCGTCGTCCAGCTCCACGCCATAGCCGCTGCAGCCACGGTGCTTTTGCAGGTAGGCAAGCAGCTCGCCGGTGCCGCAGCCCAGGTCGAGCACGCGCGACCCTTCGGGCACCAGGCTGGCGATGGTTTCGAGGTTCTTGTGCTCTGTCATCTCAAGCACCTGGGGTTTCGTGGGCGATGCGGTCGAAGTAGGCGCGCATCACACCGTGGTAGCGCGTGTCTTCGAGCAGGAAGGCATCGTGCCCATGCGGCGCGGCGATCTCGGCATAGCTCACGTCCACCTGGTTGTCCACCAACGCCTTCACCAGCTCACGCGAGCGCGCTGGCGAGAAACGCCAATCGGTGGTGAAGCTCACCAGCAGGAACTTCTTGTCCTTGGCCACCGCAAAGGCCCGCGAAAGATCGCCACCAAAGGCCCGCGCCGGGTCAAAGTAATCCAGCGCGCGGGTGATGAGCAGGTAGGTGTTGGCGTCGAAGTATTCGCTGAACTTTTCGCCCTGGTGACGCAGGTAGCTCTCGATCTGGAACTCGATCTCCTGCGTGCTGTAGTTCAGGCCGGTGGCCCGCAGCTCGCGGCCGAACTTGGCCTCCATCGAATCGTCGCTGAGGTAGGTGATGTGGCCGATCATGCGCGCCACGCGCAGGCCGCGCCGCGGGATCACGCCGTGCTCGTAGAAGTGGCCGCCATGGAACTCGGGGTCGGTGACGATGGCGCGGCGCGCCACCTCGTTGAAGGCGATGTTCTGCGTGGAGAGATTGGGCGCGGTGGCCACGGCCACGCAGTGGCGCAGCCGCTCGGGGTGGCGCAGCGTCCAGGCCAGGGCCTGCATGCCGCCCAAAGATCCGCCCAGCACGGCAGCGAGCTGGGTGATGCCCAGTTGCGCGATCAGGCGGGCTTGCGCGTCCACCCAGTCTTCCACCGTCACCACCGGAAAATCGGCGCCGTAGGCCTTGCCGGTGTCGGGGTTCACATCCATGGGTCCGGTGGAGCCGAAGCACGAGCCGGGGTTGTTGATGCCGATGACGAAGAAGCGCTCGGTGTCCAGCGGCTTGCCCGGGCCCACCAGGTTGTCCCACCAGCCTTCGCTCTTGTCTTGCCCCTCGTATTCGCCCGCCACGTGGTGCGAGGCGTTGAGCGCGTGGCACACCAGCACGGCGTTGCTCTTGTCGGCGTTGAGCGCGCCGTAGGTCTCGTAGACCAGGGTGTAGTCGCGCAGGCGGGCGCCGCTTTGCAAGGCCAGTGGCTCGGCAAAGTGCATGCGCTGCGGGTTGACCAATCCTACCGATGCCATGACGACCTCAACTCCAAAAAAAAAAAATAAACCCGGTGCCGCTGAAGAATGCGGCCACCGGGTGAGGAGGTGTCGCGTTTAGCGGGATTTCTATAGCGCCCGCAATCTGGAACAAATCGGCGCTGAAGGCGGCGGAGTTTATCAGGGCATCACACAAAGCCCAGCGTGCGCGCGCTGGCGTTGTAGTGGCTCAAGTGGGGCAGCACCTCCAGCAGTTGCGCGTCGCTGAGGCCAAACCAGCGGCCCAGCGTGGCGGCGTACTGGTCCACCGAGGTGGTGGGCAACAGGCGGCCCTGGCCCACGTCGTCGGGCCCGTTGTTGGCGATGACCGGCGCGCTGCCGTAGTGGCGCTGGCCGTGCACCGCCCCGCCCAGCACGAAGTGCATGCTGCCCCAGCCGTGGTCGGAGCCGTCGTTGTTGCCGGCCAGCGAACGGCCGAAGTCAGATGCCGTGAAGGTGCTCACCTGCGGGGCCACGCCCAGTTCGGTGAGGGCGGCCTGGAATTCGCTCAGCGCCGCCGCCACGTCGGTGAGCAGCGCGGGGTGCTGGGTGAGCAGGCCGTCGTGGGTGTCGAAGCCGCCCAGCGAGACAAAGAACACCTGGCGCTTGACGGTGAGCGCGTCGGCGCACGAGATCATGCGCGCCACCATCTTGAGCTGGTCGGCCAGCTTGTTGCCGGCGGTGAAGGGCGTGGTGATCGCCGGTGCGCCTGCCAGCGCAGCGCTGAGGCTGGCATCCGCCTTGAGCGAGCGGTCGGCCACCCGCGTGTGCTCGGCCTCCAGCACATGGGCACGCGGCGCCGTGATCAGCGCCTTGAGTGCATCCGAGCAGGCCGTGGAGCCGAACAGCGGCTGCTTCACCGCCTTCAGCGCCACCGAGCCACTGGTGGACACCTGGTACTGCACGGCCGAGCGGCCCGACATGAACACCGCATTGCCCGAGACGTTCACGCAGGTGAAGGTGGCGTTGCCATTTCCGGCCTCGAACAGATCACCCATGCGCCCGCCCCAGCCCGAAGTGGCGCCCTCGGGCGAGCTGGCCTGCCACACCGACTGCTGGTCGTTGTGCGAGAACAGCTTGGGCGGCAGCGGCACCGATCTGGCCAGGTACTGGGTCTTGGTGGTGGGCTGCACCAGGGTGCCTACGTTCAGCACCGTGGCCAGCTGGCCGGCCTGCCACAGCGGCATCAGCAGGCCCAGCTCGGGCGCCAGCGCGTACTGGTAGGGCACGCCATCGCGATCCACCGGCGTGTTCAGCGCGTTCAGCGTGGTGCCGGCCAAGGCAGGGAGCTTGTAGGCCAGCGCAGGCCGCTGCGCGTCGTAGAGCGGGTAGTGCGTGGCGTCGGTGGGGATGAGCGTGTTGCCGTAATCGTTGCCGCCGTAGAGGAACACGCAGACCAGGGCTTTGTAGTCGCTGGCGGTGGTGGCGGCGGCCTCACCCATGGCGGCCAGGTTCAGCGCCCAGGGCGCAGCGGCGCCAGCCATGGAGAGCGCGGCGCCGCGCTGCAGGAAGGCCCTGCGTGAAGGGTCGGTGGTGTGGCGGGTTGTCATGGTGGGGATCCGTTTCGTCATCACTTGAGCACCAAAAACTCGGGCGCGGCCAGCACCAGCACCAGCGCGGCCTGGATGCGCGCGGTGCGCGCGCCGGTGGTGCCGGCGGTCATGGTGGCCAGGGCCGTGGTCATGCTGCCGGCGGTGGCCGCGCTGAGCTGGCCGGCGGCGAGCACGGTGTTCAGCTCGGCGACCAAGGCCGCGGCGTCGTCGGCCAGCGGCTGCAGGGCGGCGTAGTCAGGCAGCAGGTCGCCCAGCGTGCCGGCCACGGCGCGCTGCAGGTAGTTCACGTAGCCGGCCACCGACGACTCATTGGTGATCTGAAACTCGGGCGCCACCAGCTGCGCCGTGGCGATACCGCTGTTCGGTGGCACGTAGCCTGGGCGGAAGAAGTTGAACACGGTGGGTGAGCGCAGCGGCGCCTGGCCCAGCCGGGTGGCCGGGTCGGTGGTGTCACCCAGGGCCCAGGCGTCGCTGGCCGAGCTCACGCCACAGGCGCGTGCCCAGGCCGTGAAGCGCAGCAGCGGCTCGCGCAACTTGCCTGCGGTGGTGCTTTGCAAGGCCGCGTCGCCGCGAGCCTCGGTGTCGAGCAGGATGGCCTTGAGCACGGCGCCCAGGTTGCCGCGCTGGCCCGTGCCGTCGTTGGCAAACACGGCGGCCACGCGCTGCACGTAGGCGGGGCTGGGGTTGCTGGTGACCAGCCGCTGGATGAGCTGGCGCGACCAGAAAGGCGCCACGTTGGCGTGGGCGTAGAGGTGGTCCAGCGCCTGGGTGAGTGCGTTGTTGGCGTCGGTGCCGGCCGCGATGGTCAGGCCCAGAAATTTCTTCTCGCCGGTTTCGTAGCGGCTGGCCACCTGGGCCATGGGGCGGCGGTGAAAGTCGGGCGTCTGGGTGTTGCCGCCGGCCAGGTCCAGATCCCAGCCGGTGAATACGCGGGCCAGGCCCGAGATGTCGTCCTGCCCATAGGTTTCCTGCTGGGCGCCGTTCAGCAACTGGGGTGTGCCGTCGGGGTTCAGTTGCACCAGGCCGATGGTGAAGAGCTGCATCAGCTCGCGGGCGTAGTTTTCATCCGGCAGCGTGCCGGTAGCGGCATTGGCCTTGGCGTTGCCACGGAAGGTGAGGTAGGCGCCCATGGACGTGCTCGTGCTCGCCTTTTGCAGCAGCGTGCGCAGGCTGCCAAAGGCGTTGGCTTCCAGCATGTCCAGCCAGGCGGCGGCGCTGAAGGCCTTCCAGCCACCGCCGTTGACCAGGCCTTCGATGGACACCACGATGATCTCGGAGAGGGCCAAGGTGAAGCGCTGGCGCAGGGTGTCGGGGCCGGTGAGCAGCTTGCGCCAGGCGCAGGAGTCGAAGCCGGCCTGGCTGTTGCGGTTGGCAATGTCGGCGTAGCCCTTGGCCACCAGCCAGTCCCAGCGCGTGGGCTGCAGTGGCAGGGCCATCTGTTCGTCGAGCCAGCCGGCGTAGCCCAGGTCTCGCACCCGGGCGATCTGCTCGCGGGTGGCGCCCAGGCTGGCCTGGGCCAGGAAGCGCGCCGCCTGGGAGTCGGTGATCGCCACAGGCGGCGGGGGAGGTGGTGGTGCGTCGCCACCCGCGCCGCCGCAGGCGGTCAGCGCCGCCGCCGAGCCCAGGGCCAAGGCCGCTGTGGCCGGGGCCTGGTGCGCATTGGGTGGCGTGGGCTGCGGGTCCTGGGCTGGGCTGCGACCCGCAACAGCGGTTAAGGTCTCTGTGTGCATCGCTGGCATCTCCCATCCCTGGTGTTCATGGCGTGAAACAGGCAACGCCTGCGGCATGGCCACGGTTGAATCACGGCAGCGTAATTGACGGTAACGCGCTCAACCGCAGCTGTCATCCCCGCGCAGGCGGGAATGACGGAGCGGCCGCGGGGCATGACGGCGCGCGACCTTGTCAATGCCTGCCCTATGGCCGAACATGAACCATGGCTACAAACGCACACCGCCCCATGACGGCGAACCGGAACGCCACCCTCCCGGGTCGGGTGGCATGGCTGTCGTGGGTGGCATGGGCAGGCTGTGGCCTGGCGGCCTGTGGTGACAGCCGCCCCACAGGCTGGGCCGGCTATGTGGAGGGCGAGTATGTCTATGTGGCCGCGCCGGTGGCCGGCACGCTAGGTGAACTCAAGGTGCAGGCCGGGCAGACGGTGCTGCGCGGTGCGCCTGTGTTCCAGCTGGACGACGTCTCGGCCAAGGTTGCGCGCGCACAAGGCGATGCACAGCTGGCCGCTGCCACCGCGCAGGCCGCCAACACCACCAAAGGCCGGCGCAGCGACGAGCTGGCGGTGACCCGCGCGCAGTTGCAGCAGGCCCGGGCCCAGGCCGAGCGCGCCGAGGCCGAGCTCAAACGCCAGCAGCAGTTGGTAGCGCAAGAGTTCATCTCACGCTCGCGGTTGGACGACGCCACAACGGCAGTCACCCAGGCCCGCGCCAGGGTGACCGAACTCGAAGCTGCGCTGCGCGTGGCCGAGTTGCCCGCACGCCCCGACGAGCAGGCAGCCGCTCGCGCCAACACCAACGCCGCCACGCAAGCCCTGGCCCAGCTGCAGTGGCGCGAAGCCCAGACCGCGCAAAAGGCGCCGGCCGATGCGCTGGTGGCCGACACCTACTTCCGCGTGGGTGAATACGTGCCAGCCGGCCAGCCCGTGCTCTCGCTGCTGCCGCCGGCCGGCCGCAAGGCGCGCTTCTACGTGCCCGAAGCCGAGCGTGGCGCGCTGGCGCCGGGCCAGGCGGTGAGCATCCGCTGCGACGGCTGCGGTGCGCCCATCGCGGCTCGCATCAGCCGCATCGCCACCCAGGCCGAGTACACGCCGCCAGTGATCTATTCCAACGCGCAGCGCGCCAAACTGGTGTTCATGGTGGAGGCCCTGCCCGCGCCGGCCGATGCGCTGCGCCTGCAGCCGGGCCAGCCCATTGATGTGGTGCGCCAGCCATGAACCCGACTGCCGCACCGTGGGCCATCGACGTCACCGGCCTGACCAAGCGCTACGCCGGCCGCCCCGTGGTTGACAGCATCAGCATCCAACTGCAGGCCGGACGCATCTGCGGCTTTCTGGGCCCCAACGGCAGTGGCAAGACCACCACCATCCGCATGCTCTGCGGCCTGCTCACACCCGACGCTGGCGAGGGCCGCTGCCTGGGCCTGGACATGCGTCGCGAGGCCGCCGCCATCAAGCGCCAGGTGGGCTACATGACGCAGAAGTTCGGCCTCTACGACGACCTTTCCATCCGCCAGAACCTCGATTTCGTGGCCCGCTTGTTCGAGCTGCCGCAGCGCCGAGCCCGCGTGGACGAAGCGCTGGAGCGCCTGGGCCTGGCCACGCGGCAACATCAACTCGCCGGCGCGCTCTCGGGTGGCTGGAAGCAACGTTTGGCACTGGCCGCCTGTTTGCTGCACCAGCCGCGCTTGCTGCTGTTGGACGAGCCCACCGCCGGTGTGGATCCCAAGGCGCGGCGCGAGTTCTGGGAGCAGATCCGCCACCTGGCCAACGAAGGCATCACCGTGCTGGTCTCCACCCACTACATGGACGAGGCCGAGCGCTGCGACGAGCTGGTCTACATCGCCTATGGCCACGTGCTGGCGCAGGGCACAGCCGCCGAGATCGTGGCCACGGCCGGGGCCACCGATCTCGAAGACGCGTTTGTGCGTCTGGTGGGCCAGGCCCAGGACAACTACGCCTGAAGGCCATCGCGTCAAGAACGACATGAGCACCCGCTTCAGTCTGGCCCGCACGCTGGCCATCTTCATCAAGGAGTTCCAGCAGATGCTGCGCGACCGGCCCACCTTCGCGATGGCGGTGGGCGTGCCGGTGCTGCAACTGGTGCTGTTCGGCTACGCCATCAACACTGACCCCAAGGGCCTGCCCACGGCCGTCGTCAGCACCGACACAGGCCCCATGTCGCGCAGCCTGCTGGCGGCGATGCAGAACACCGGCTACTTCCGCATCGTGCACCAGGGTGTGAGCGAGGGCCAGGGTGAAGCGCTGGTGGCCGATGGTGAGGTGCAGTTCCTGGTGGTGATACCGCCCGATTTCTCCCAGCGCGTGGTGCGAGGGGAAAAGCCGGCGCTGCTGGTGAGCGTGGACGCCACCGACCCTTCCGCCGCTGGCAACGCAATCGCCGCGCTGGGCCAGCTGGCACCCACCGCGCTGCGCAATGACCTCACCGGGCCCTTGCAGCGCTTGCAGCCCACCGCCGCGCCGTTCGAGCTGCGCATCCACCGCCGCTACAACCCCGAGGGGCTGTCGCGCTACAACATCGTGCCGGGGCTGATCGGCACCATCCTGACCATGACCATGGTGATGCTCACCGGCCTGGCCATGACCCGCGAGCGCGAGCGCGGCACCATGGAGAACCTGCTGGCCACCCCCGTGCGCCCCATCGAGGTGATGCTGGGCAAGATCGCGCCCTATGTGCTGATCGGCTACATCCAGCTGGGGGTGATCCTGCTGGCGGCGCGGGCGCTGTTCGAGGTGCCGATGGCCGGCAGCTTCGGGCTGCTGATGTCGATGATCGGCGTGTTCATGCTGGCCAATTTGTGCGTGGGCTTCACCTTCTCCACGCTGGCCAAGAACCAGTTGCAGGCGCTGCAGGCCACGTTCTTCTTCTTCCTGCCCAGCATGCTGCTCTCGGGCTTCATGTTCCCGTTCCGTGGCATGCCCATCTGGGCGCAGCGCTTGGGCGAGGTGCTGCCGCTCACGCACTTTCTGCGCATCGTGCGCGGCATCCTGCTCAAGGGCAACGGGCTGGCGCAGTTGCTGCCTGAGCTGTGGCCCATGCTGGCCTTCATCGCGGTGGCGGGGGCCGTGGCGCTGGCGCGCTACCGGCAGACGCTGGATTGAGGTGGTGAACAGCCTGGATTCCCGCCTTCGCGGGAATGACGGGGAGGTGGCGGGGTGGCTTCGGCGTGGCGATGGGGTGCCGGCGCTCAACGGCGCTGAAAGGCCAGCGCCAGCGCGCCAGCCACCACGCCCCAGAAGGCCGCGCCTATGCCCAGCAGGCTCAGGCCCGAAAGCGTGACCACAAAGGTGAGCAGGGCGGCGTCCCGGTGTGCTTCGTCCTTCAGCGCTGCGGCCAGGCTGGCGGCGATGGTGCCCAGCAGCGCCAGGCCGGCCACGGCGTCCACCAGCTCGCGCGGAAAGGCTGCCAACAAGCCCACCACGCCGCCGCCGGCCAGGCCCAGGGCGATGTAGAACACGCCTGCGGCCACCGCCGCCATGTAGCGGCGGCGCGGGTCTTCATGCGCCTCGCGGCCCATACAGATGGCGGCGGTGATGGCGGCCAGGTTCAGCGCGTAGCCGCCCAGCGGCGCCAGCAGCAGGCTGGCCAGGCCGGTGGCACCCACCACGGGCGACACCGGCGTGTCGTAACCCGAGGCGCGCTGGGCGGCCACGCCGGGCAGGTTTTGCGAGGCCATGGTGACCACGAACAGCGGCAGCGCCAGGCCGATGGTGGCGGCCCAGCTGAATTGTGGGGCCGTCCACACGGGCGCGGCCCAGGCCCAATGCACGCCGCCCAGGTGCAGCAGGCCCAGCGCCGCCGCCACGGCCATGCCGGCCAGCAGCACGCCCGGCACGGCATAGCGTGGCCACCAGCGCCGGCCGGCCAGAAAGGCCAGCGTCATGGCACCCACCAGCACAGGTGCACGGCCACCGGCCAGCGCGGCGTTGAGCGCAAAGCGCGTCAGCACACCGGCCAGCAAGGCTGCCGCCACGGCCATGGGCAGTTGGTTCATCACCCGCTCAAAGGCGCCGCTGTAGCCCGCCAGCGTGATCAGCACCGCGCACAGCATGAAGGCGCCAATGGCCTCGGGCATGGCGATGCCGTGCGTGGCAGCGATCAGTGCCGCGCCCGGCGTGGACCAGGCGGTGAGCACCGGCTGCCGGTACCACAGCGACAGGCCCAGGCTGGTGACGCCCATGCCCAGGCCCAGCGCCCAAACCCAGCTGGCGGTCTGGGCCTCGGTGGCGCCCAGGGCCTGCGCGGTGGCAAAGACTATGGCCACGGAGCTGGTGAAGCCCACCAGCACGGCCACGAAGCCGGCAACGACGGCGGAGAGGGAAATGTCTTTGAGGGCGCTCAGATCTCGACCTTGGCGCCCAGCTCGACGATGCGGTTGGACGGCAGGTTCAGGAAATCGGCCATGTCGGCGGCGTTGCGGTGCATGCTGGCGAAGAGCTTCTCGCGCCACATGGCCATGCCGTCGCCGAAGGTGGGGATGACTGTGTCGCGGCTCAGGAAGTAGCTGGTGTCCATGTCGTCCAGCGGCACGCCACGACCTTCGAGCAGCTTGAGCGCTTCGGGCACGTCGGGGTCGTTCTTGAAGCCGAAGTGCAGCGCCACCTGCCAGCAATCGTGGCCCAGCGCCTTCATCGACACGCGCTTGTCAAAGCCCACCCAGGGCACCTCGTGGTGCTTCACGGTGACAAACAGGTTGTGCTCGTGCAGCACCTTGTTGTGCTTGAGGTTGTGCATCAGCGCGTTGGGCGTCAGGTCTTCGTCGGCCACCAGAAACACCGCCGTACCGCTCACCCGCACCGGTGGGCTCACAAACACCGCTTCGAGGAAGCTGCTCAGGTCGATGGCCTCGTTGCGCACGCGGTCGCGCATGATGCGCCGGCCCTGCTTCCAGGTGAGCATCAGGATGAACATGCCGATGCCCAGCACCAGCGGGAACCAGCCGCCCGCCACCAGCTTGAGGGTGTTGGACAGGAAGAAGGTGAGGTCGATGACGAAGAAGAAGCCGGTGGCCGCCAGGCACAGCGCCAGCGGGTACTTCCAGCCGTAGCGGATGACGTAGAAGGTCATCACCGTGGTGATGGTCATGTCCAGCGTCACCGCGATGCCATAGGCCGAGGCCAGGTTGGACGAGCTCTTGAACAGCGCCACCGCCAGCACGATGAAGACGTACAGGCCCCAGTTCACGAAGGGCACGTAGATCTGGCCGGTGTCGGTGATCGACGTGTGCTTGATGGCCATGCGCGGCAAGATGCCCAGTTGGATGGCCTGCTTGGTGACCGAGAAGGCGGCCGAGATCAGGGCCTGCGACGCGATCACAGTGGCCGCCGTGGCCAGAAACACCAGCGGCAGCTGGGCCCAGTCGGGCGCCATGTGGAAAAAGGGATTGGCCACCGCCTCGGGTTCGTGGAGCAGCATGGCGCCCTGGCCAAAGTAGTTCACCACCAGGGCCGGCATCACAAAGGCGTACCAGGCGATGCGGATGGGCCGCTTGCCGAAGTGGCCCATGTCAGCGTAGAGCGCTTCGCCGCCGGTGACGCACAGCACCACCGCGCCCAGCGCGATGAAGGCCACCGTGGGCTGGTGGTAGAAGAACAGTGCGGCGTGGTAGGGGTTCAAAGCCACCAGCACCGCCGGGTTTTTGACGATGTGCGGGATGCCCAGCGCCACCAGCACAATGAACCACACCAGCGTGATGGGCCCGAAGAACTTGCCGATACCGCCGGTGCCAAAGCGCTGCACCGCAAACAGGCCGGTGAGCACCACCAGCGTGATGGGGATGACAAAGGCATGCAGCCCAGGCTGGGCCACTTCCAGGCCCTCCACCGCCGAGAGCACCGAGATGGCCGGCGTGATGACGCCATCGCCATAGAAGATGGCGGTGCCAAACAGGCCCACCACCATCAGCGTGCGGCGCAGCACGGGCTTTTCCTTCACGGCCGTGGTGGCCAGCGCCAGCATGGCGATCAGGCCGCCCTCGCCGTTGTTGTCGGCGCGCAGGATCAGCATCACGTACTTGAGCGAGACGATGATGGTCATCGTCCAGAACACCAGGCTCAGCACGCCCAGGATGTTGTCTTGGGTGGCTGGCACATGCCCGGCGTGAAAGACTTCTTTCAGCGCATAGAGCGGGCTGGTGCCAATGTCGCCATAAACAACGCCCAATGCGGCAAGTGTGAGGGCAGCAAGCGCCGGCAGAGACCGGCTGTCGTGGGAAGAGGCGCTCAAGGGCAGTGCTACATCAAGGCGAAGCGCCTATTGTGCGCCGCGAGTTCAGCGGCGGCGAGCCCTGCGGCGTCGCGCCGGGACGACACGCAAGGGCGTTATTCGTAGACTTCGGCGTTCGGGTCGGTGGCTTCCAGCTCGTAAGCGGCCGCCAGCATGGCCAGCCGGCCTATCACCCCGTACATGTAGAAGCGGTTCGGGGCGCTGGCACCCGGCTTGGCACCCACCTTGGGCAGGTGGTGGCTCTCGGCAAAGGCCAACGGCACAAAGCTGGCGCCGGGGGCGTTGAGGTTCTCGTCGATGCCGCGGTCAGCGTGCACCCGGTAGAAGCCGCCCACCACGTAGCGGTCGATCATGTACACCACCGGCTCGGCCACGGCCTCGTTCACACGCTCAAAGGTGTGCACGCCCTCCTGGATGATCACCTCGGTCACCTCCTGGCCGTCCTTCACCACCGCCATCTTGTTGCGGGTGCGGCGGTTCACTTCGTCCAGTTCCTTGGCGTCGCGCACCGTCATCACGCCCATGCCATAGGTGCCGTTGTTGGCCTTCACCACCACGAAGGGCTTCTCGTTGATGCCGTACTCCTTGTGCTTGCGGCGGATCTTGGTGAGCAGCGCGTCCACCTGGGTCTGCACGCAGGCTATGCCGGTGCCCTCGGCCCAGTTCACCTCGCCACAGTGCGCGTACATGGGGTTGATCAGCCAGGGGTCCATGCCCAGCAGCTTGGCAAACTTCTTGGCCACTTCCTCGTAGGCCTTGAAGTGGTGGGTCTTGCGGCGCAGGGCCCAGCCCGCATGCAGCGGCGGCAGCAGGTACTGCTCGTGCAGATTCTCAAGCACCTTGGGCACGCCGGCCGAGAGATCGTTGTTGAGCAGGATGGTGCAAGGGTCGAAGTTCTTCAGCCCCAGGCGGCGCTTGCTGCGCAGCAAGGGCTCCAGCGTCAGCGTGCTGCCATCGGGCAGCTCCAGCGTACTGGGCGCCTTGATGGTTTCATCGAGCGTGCCCAGGCGCACGTTCAGGCCGGCGTGGCCAAAGATCTGCACCAGCCGCTGCACGTTCATCAGGTAGAACATGTTGCGGGTGTGCTTCTCGGGGATCAGCAGCAGGTTCTTGGCCTCGGGGCAGATCTTCTCGATGGCCGCCATGGCCGCCTGCACCGCCAGCGGCAGCATCTCGGGCGTGAGGTTGTTGAAGCCGGCCGGGAACAGATTGGTGTCCACCGGTGCCAGCTTGAAGCCGGCGTTGCGGATGTCGACCGAGGTGTAGAACGGCGGCGTGTGCTCCATCCATTCGAGCCGAAACCAACGCTCGATGGCAGGCATGGATTCCAGCACACGCTGCTCCAGCTCGTTGATGGGGCCGGTGAGCGCGGTGACGAGGTGGGGAACCATGTTGTTGTTGCCTGGAGCCGAGTGCGGTTGATTCTAGGCAGATAGGGCCGGGGCGCGGATTTCCAAGGGGCGGGCCGTCGTCATCCCCGCCGCCCCGTCATCCCCGCGCAGGCGGGGATCCACCGGCAGCACCAACAGCCTGGATTCCCGCCTGCGCGGGAATGACGGGGAAGTGACGCGGCACTGAGTGAGTACCAAGAGGGGCGGACTTCACAGGAGAAGACGCACAAGAGCCCGCGATCGGTCAGCATGCCCGTCAATATGCCCGTCAATATGCCAGTCAGTATCCAGTGCTCGAGTGCTCCCCGTATTCACAGCCTTCTGCAACATGGTTGAGTGACCCCCGAGACAAGCGAGCCACTTGCGCTCCTGCGTGCCCCTCATCACTTTCCACAACAGAGCGTGAGCAGAATCCATGCCACGGACATTGACCCGCGCCTTGGCCTCATGACGGCGATAGCGCTCGGCACCATCTGAGCCCAGTTCCGGTTGCACCAGTTAGCGCGACGCATTCACCAACACCGTGCTGCGATGCCTTGCGTCGGTACCCCCTTTCTGTGCGGCATCACTGCAAACAAGTACGCCGGCTTGCCTTCGATCGCCCACTACGCCAGGAAGATGCCCATGCTGCGCAAGCCAAACCATCCGGCGTGGCAAGTCCAGCGAACAGGCTCGGGGGCAGGCTGTCACAAGCCCGCCCAAGCCCAACAGCGTTGGCGACCGCCATCAGTTCAGCCGCATCACGCCGGGATAGGGCTCGTTTTCGCTGATCAGCTTGCTCACGTCACGTTCGACCTGCACGCCGGTGCTGACATCCACGCGCACCAGTCGGCGGGCAGTGTTGTTGCCGGCTGCGTCGCGGTCGTAAACCACGACGGCCAGCAAGTTGTCCTTGGCTTCGGCCAGGTAGCCGCGCACGGCCGACGATGCGGCGTTGCCGGTCCGCAGGTCGGCACCAGCACGGCCCGCCGGCCGGCCACGTCCAGCCGCATCAGCTTGCCGTTGGCGGTGCCGTAAACCAGCACGCCGCTCTTGAGCGCGATCAGCCGGGTGGAGGGCACGTCCGCCAAGCCCGTCAGCAGCACCGAGACGGTGGGCTTGGTCTTGCACAGGTCGGCGTCAGCCACCCCCAATCAACAAGGATGCCGCACTCAGCTTGCCGATACAGGTAAAGATCCAGCTCCGGCAAGGGGGCAGTGCGGTGTCAGAGAAGATCGTGATGCTGGTTGGCGGCGGCTTACAGGCTTCAGCGCGTTGATGAACCAGTCGTGCAGGAAGGTGGCAATGTGGCCGGCCACTTCCTCGGTCAGCGTGTCGCCGAACTGGCTCTTGAACAGCGCGATCTCGGCCACCAGTTGCTCATGAGACCGATGCAACGGCGGTTTCAGCTTTCCGCCAACACGCACCGGTTGCGACCTTGTGCCTTGGCTTCGACCAAGGCCTCATTGGATTTGTCCAGAAGGTGTTGGTAGTCTGGATGACCGTCGAAAAGACAGACCCCGATGCTCACGGTCATCGAAGTGGCAGTCGACCCAGACCCTTGCAACCGCAGCGCTTCCACGCACCTGCGGAGACTTTCCGCAATTTTCATGACGTTGGAATGGTGCGCCTCGACCAGCAACACCAGAAACTGGTCATCCCCCACCCTGAACAGAAAGTCGCCCGCGCGAACCTTGTCTTGCAAGGCCTCCGCCACCTGTGAAAGCAAGAGATCGGTGACATCTGCGCCCAGGCTTTCCCGCACCACGGCAAAGTGGTCGATGTCCACAATCATCACAGCGAAGGTGGAATGGTGCTGCTGCGCCAAAGCAATCTCGCGCCTGGCCACGGATGGGAAGTACCTGCGATTGAGCAACCGCGTGACGCCATCGCGCCCGTCCTCGTTGGCCACGTAGCGGTCGAACATATTGGCAAGCAATGTCTTGATTCTGTCGACGTGTTCGGTGATGGCTGCAACAACAGCACGTGCGTCCTCCCTGCTTGCCCGGGCATGGCCCAATCTCGGGAGCAACTCGCGTTCGATGGTCTCCGCACTTTGCAAGATGAGTGCTATCTCAGGCGCACCGTCGAAGATCATCGCTGCCTTGTGATGCAGCCAAAGACCAAACTGGGTGCTGCCAAACTCCTGGGTCAGGAGTCCTTCAGGCGAGTCCTGCACGTCCCAATAGTGCTTGACGAAGATCTGCTGGGCCCATTCCAGCAAGTCCGACTTCTGTCGCTCGCGTTCGGCCTTCATGTTCTGACTCATGAAGAACAAGCGGTAGGACTCTTCGGATCGGGTGAGGCGACTGGCATTGGCCGCATAGGCCGCATTCATGGTGTCGATGGCCAGATCCATCAACTCGTAAACGTATTGGATGGCCTCCGCGAGCTTGTCGCGCGGCATGTCGCCCGCCACGAGCTCATGGGAGATCGTTCGCTTGATGATTCTTGCGCCTTGAGACACCAGGTGCATGGGCACGCCAATTCGCGCATGTATCTCACCGGTGCGCTGCTGGGCACCGATCCGCTCTTCGTGCGGCGTGGAGGTGGAAAACAGATGCCGCAACCAAGACGCCATCGAGGCCCGAAGGCGGGTGTTGACGATGGCGTGGTCAAGGAGCTTGCTGGCTTCGGCGTCAGAGAGCAGTTCCGCGTAGAACAACTCGGCGAGCCTCTCTGCGCTGTGGTTGACCGCCGCGGCCACACGTTGGCGTGTGGCCTCATTGGCCACCAAAAGAGAGTCTTGCCAGGTTGATGGCGTCGTGTGCTGTGGGCTCATGGGCATCGAGTTCGCAAAGCTTGAAAGGAATTCTTATCGTTCGCAATTGCCCAGGCGGCAACGGCTCAGATGGCGAGGCTGCGACATGACACAGACGCGTAAATCCACATCCGCATTTCACCGACGAAAACATTAAAAGTCATTTAATGTTTGTCATTCACTTGCCTCTGAACATGGGCCTTGGCATCATGAAGTGAATTGGCGGTCACTCTGTTGAAAGTAGTTATGCAGTTGAGGGATGTTCGCAGTGTGACAGCACGCTTTCATTTCGGTCGATGCGAGTTGCGTCCCGAGACCCGCGAACTGCTGGTGGATGGTGTGGTGGTGCCGATCGGGGGGCGGGCGTTTGACCTGCTCAGCGTGTTTGTCGGACGCCCGGACGAGGTGCTCAGCAAGGACGAGTTGTACGAGCTGGTTTGGGCCGGTACGGCGGTGGAACCCAACAACCTGCAGGTGCAAATCTGGACGCTGCGCAAGGTTCTGGGACGCCAGTCCATCGTGACGGTGTCTCGCCGTGGCTATCGTTTCACGCCCTATGTGCGCGTTTCCCCTCATGTTGCTCATTCGCTGCACAGCGATGCAGCCAATCCACCACTCGAGAGTCTGGTCAAGCCAGCCGACGACCCCGACAACTCCCATGCTGCCAACGATGGCTTGGAGGCTCCAGAGGAGCTGTTGGCCTCGTTGATGCAGCGGCATCGCCTGCTCACATTTGTCGACCCCGACGAAGGCCAACAGCGGGAGTTGGCACGCCGGGCAGGGCTGCGACTCTCACAGCGCTTGGGCGCCGCTGTGTTGGAGATTGATGCGGAAGCAATGCCGCACTCGCTGGAACGCCATGGTGTCACCAAGCTGCTGGCGACATCGAGATCCAGCGCAGGCCGATTCATTGACATCGTCAGCAGATTGCGTCGGCGCAAGACGTTTCTGGTGCTGCGAGGTGCCGAGCAGCTTGGGCCAGCGAGTCGGGCCTCCATGCGCGAACTTGTGGTCATGAGTCCGCACCTCCATGTCTTGGCCTTGTCGAAGACAGCCCTGAACTTTCCTGGCGAACGCGTCTTCACTGTGCCTTTCCCCCGCCGTTATTGCGAGGTACCTCGCAGTGCCTGTTGTGACGTGTTGCGTTGGCGGTCGCGCGAAGAGTAGGTGAAGCGCCCATCTGTGTCGCGGATGGGCGCGCCGTACCTCATTTGCGGGCTTTTCATGGATGCGAGCGCTCAGTTGCTGTTTGCACCGAGGCGCGTATGCCAACCCGTTCGGCCACGAAGTGGCGCCCGACCATCACGGTGACTTCAACCTCAAGACTTGAAGTCGTCAACAAACACTGCCGCACGTCTACATACAGTCCATGTAGCCCACTTGAGATCGACATGGCTTGCAGAAACTCGCCGGCAGTTGTCAGGCGTCCAGCGCGATCCGACAGGGACGTCATCTCGAACACGCTGACCCCACCACGCCTGATTGTGACCTGACGAACTGTGTCTGCCGATGCGCCTCTGATCTCCAGGAAGTTGACCTGTGCGCCTTCTTCCTGGCCGACAAATCCAACGCCGCCGCGACCACCTCGCTCGTTAAGGTCAGCATGTGTCAAACAACCGAACCGCATCATCCATGCGACCAAGGCAGGCTGCACAGCATCTGCGGCCGAGGATGTGACCTTGCGTTCGAGCTCAATCCACGCGCTATCGAGCAGGAGACAAAGAGGGGCTCTTTGTGCCACGTTCACTGACCCTCAGAGCCGCGACAACGCAAACACCTCAATCGGTTCACGGCATGCCTGCTGCGCTCAGCGACTGCCCCAACGGCAGTTCTCCAGTTTTTGTTATATGGACCCAACAACGACCTCTTTGATACCGGTCCTGTGCCGCCCGTCGAGTGCTGTAGGCAATGCGGTGCTCAGGTTCTCCGAATCTAGTGCAGTGTTTCGTTCTGTTTGCTACTTAACCGCGAGTTGGCGCGAATGACCTTCTGCAGGATGTCGCGAGCGCTCTTGGTCCAGATGAACGGCTTGGGCTTGGTGTTGTGATGGGCAACGTACTCGTTGATCGCGGCCTCCAACTCGGCCACGCTGGTGAACACGCCTCGGCGAAGCCGCTCGGTGGTGATGTCACGGAAGAAGCGCTCCACCATGTTCAGCCACGAGGCCGATGTCGGCGTGAAGTGCATGTTGAACCGCGGATGCTTGGCCAGCCACGCCTGCACCGCCGGATGCTTGTGCGTGGCGTAGTTGTCGGCAATCAGGTGCAGCGTCTTGTCCTTGGGCGTCTCGCGGTCGATCTTGCGCAGGAACTTGAGCCACTCGGCATGGGTATGGCGCTGCTGGCACTGGCCGATCACTTGGCCGTCGAGCACGTTGAGTGCCGCGAACAGCGTGGTCGTGCCATGGCGCTTGTAGTCGTGCGTCATCGTTTGCGCACGCCCTTTCTTCAGCGGCAAGCCCGGCTGTGTGCGGTCCAGCGCCTGAACCTGGCTCTTCTCGTCACAGCACAGCACCAAGGCGTGCTCGGGTGGCGACATGTACAGGCCCACGATGTCTTCGAGCTTCTCGACAAACTTCGGATCACGCGAGACCTTGAAGCCTCGCACGATGTGCGGCTTCAGACCATTGGCCTGCCAGTGGCGCATCACCGTGCTGGGGCTGACCTCGAGCACCGCAGCCATCTTGCGTGTGCTCCAGTGCGTGGCCGCCTCGGGCTGGGTCTGGGTGGTCAACTCCACCAACTTCGCAACGTCCACCCTCACCGGCGGCCCGCCGCGGGCAAGTCGCGTTCGATGCCCGTCAGACCCGACTCGATGTAGCGTTGCCGCCAGCGCCCCGCCGTGATCCGGTCAATGCCCAACTCCTGGGCGATCTGCAGATTCTGCAAGCCCTGTGCAGCCAGCAAGACGATGCGAACCCGTTCGACCAATCGAACACTGCTCAACTTGGATTGGGCAAGCCTGACCAACTCGGCTTCCTCTTCCTGACTCAACTCGATCGCAGGGGCAATTCGCACGCTCTGGCTCCAACTCTGTCGGTAGTAGAGCATTGGAGCAACTGCGTCCAAATAAGTTGCATTAATAGTAGAACACTACACTAGGGATATCTTTCTAAATAGTCCTTTATTGCCTATGGCAACCGTGAAGAACCGGACAACGCTCCGGCTTCAGATCCAGAGTGATGAGATCAGGTCTCCGGGCTTGCGAGATCCCTGCTCAGCAGCATCGCATTGAGCTTTGCCAGGACCGGATCCAGCGCCGCCGGAGTCAGGTCGGAGCCATCGGCAACAACGGTCAGGGTCATGCGGTGGCTGTCGACCTGAAAGACTCGACACAGGGTCGTTCGATTGGCTGTGTCGTACAACATGAGAGACAGGGGCGAAGGCGAACCATCTCTGGCAATTCGATCAGACATCAGCAGCAGCAAGGAGGCCGTGGCGCCCAGGCGCTCCGGATCTTGCGTGCCACCGCTGGCCGCAATGCGCCAACCCTGGGCATCGCTCAGCAGCACGGAACTGAAGTTGCCTTTCTCGGCCATCTGATTCAACACAGCCGCAAGGTTGCGTTGTTGGCCGCCGCCCGTCTGCAGGGTGGACATCTCGTAGGACAGACGCTCGCGGTGCACGAGGGGCGCCAGAATGTCTTCCAGCGTTGCGCGCAGGCCGTGCTCGGCCTCTTTGGGGGATGCTGCGTGGTCACGCAGCAGGGCAATTTCCTTCGCGAAGGCTCGGTTGAGCTGCCGCAAGTTCGCGCGCGCTGTGGCGCCTTTGCGAGCGCCATACAGGTAGCCGGCGCTCGCCAAGGCCAGAACGGCACCCACGGCCAGCAGACTGGTCAACAAAATCATTCACTCACCTGGTGGCTGTTATGCAATTGTCGGGATCGCTGACCTGCACGGTGGCCCGCCTGTTGGCGGCGGCTTCACCTGGTCGCACATCAACGGGCGCGTGGCTGCCAGCCGCAGTGATGTGAATTTGCTGCGGTGGCACACCGATGTCCTGAAGCAGCGAAGCGACCGCCTTCGCCCTCCGGTAACTCAAGACCAAATTGGACTGGTCTTGACCGGCAAGGTCGGCATGGCCTTCGACAGCCAGCCTGGCGCTAGGGTGCAGGCGAGCCCATTCGGCAAGGCCAGCCAGACTCGGAAGCATGGTCCCGGCATCTGGCCGAGCCTTTGCCAGCTCGAAATGCAGCGCCACCGGCGGAGGGCACAGAGCCTCGACAGGCCTGGGGGTAATTGGAGAGCCCGCCAGTGCTGCTGCCGACGGTGAAGCCGCCGCCGCCGGCACAACGACTTGGGGGACAGAGGGGGTCGGCCCAGGCCCGCGCATTTCGGACTGGCCGATCCAGGTTGCTCCGACAGCCATCAACAGGCCACAGGCAGCCAAGGTCACCCCCAACGCTGGCGGCGCGCCCTCGCCGTAGACGGGGTACGACATCAGCCGGTCCATTTCGACCGAGGCTCCCGAAGTGCTCATGCCGGCTCAGTGGTCAAGCGGTGGGCACCTTGAAGCTAGGCAGGATCAGGTCAACGCCGCACTCCAGGCTTGAGCACCACCGGATGAAGCGGTCCACCATCTCCTTGCCCTGGAAGTAGGCCCCGTGTTGCGGGGCAATGATCTCGATGTCCAGCGAGCGCACCATGTTGGCCCAGGCCTGCATGACCCGGTTGGACGCCATGTAGCGGCGGTGAAAGCCTTCCATGTGGCGCAGGTGCTGGCCGAAGTCAGTCACCTTGACATAGTCGGTGCCCAGCGAGGTGCCCAGGTCACCCGTGTACAGAATCTTGGAGACCGGGTCGTAGAGCTGAAAGTTGCCCTCGCTGTGCAGAAAGTGCGCCGGCACCACGGGCATTTGCACGCCGCCCAGCTCCAGCATCTTGCCGGCGTCCGGGATGGGCTTGAGCCGGTGCTCCACCAGATGGTCCAGGCCAAAGTGCGCCACGAACCGGGTCCAGATTTCCGACAAATGGGCGTCGGCGTCGGTGGTCATCAGCCAGCCGTTGACGGCGGCCACGATGTCCGGGTCCTGGTGCGAGAGAAAGAGGTGGCGCAACTTGGCGTTGCCCAGGGTGGCGAAGGTGGCCGACAGCACGCGCGAGTAGATCTTGTGCCCACCCGGGTCGAGGATCATGCCCTCGCTGCCGTGCACGATCACGTGCTGGTTGGACTGGACGGCAAAGCCGCCCGCATCGAAATCTTCGAGCAGCACATTGCGGTGCGTGCCATCGTCATACAGGATGGTGTTGGGCATGCAGGGTCTCCAGGTTGGGCTTGGGCACCCCGGTCACAGGACGGTCTTGATGCCCTTGACCGCCTCGCGCATGTCGAAAAGATCAGGCCCAGCGGCGTGGCTTCGGTGGCCAGCACCAGCAGCAGCGCGCCGCGTCCGGCACTGAGCATCACCGCATAACCCTGGTCGCCCCGCACGATCACTTCTGACACCTCGCCGCGGCGCAGCTCGGTGGCGGCCCGTGTGCCCAGGTTGAGCAGCGTGGCCGTCATCGCGGCCACGCGCGTTTCGTCCATCTCCTTGGCCAGTGCACTGGCAATCATCAGCCCGTCTGACGAGATCAGCGCGCTGGCCTCGACGCCGGGTGACGAACCCTGCAGCGTTTTGAGCACTTTGTTCAGACTCTCAAGGCGGGACATGGTGATTTCCTTCGATGGGGTTGGCTGGGTGTCCAGAGGCAGGACATTGGTGACCGTCGGAACGACGGCCAGATGCTTGGCTGGGCCGACCACGGCCTTGGCCGGTGTGGTGGGGCGCACATTTGGCGTTGGTTCGATCAAGGCCTGCACTTGGTCGCGCAATCCGTCGAGATCAGAGAACCGCCTGAATCCCGATGCCCCAAAGGAAGTGGCAAGTTGACCAATCGAGTGGTCCGATCCACTGGTCACGATGACCACGGGCGCACCGGACACGCGCGAAACCTTGGAGCGACGAATGCGTTGGAGCAGCCCGTAACCATCGATTTCCAGCATGGGCACGCTGGCCACAATCGCCTTGATCGATGGGTCAATGAGAACCGCCTGCCAACCGTCGACCGCATCTCCGGCAACGCGCACATCAAATCGCCGCTGCATGCTCGCAATGAGCGCATCACGCGTCGGTCCGGGCTCGTGAATGAGCAAGATCTTGTGCTTGGTGACCTCAGCGGCCAGCACGTTGTCTACAAGCGTGACCGGCGGATGGGGGGAAGTCATGGCGGCGCACATGCTCAGTCAGGCCTGGCCTGCCAAATCCTGCTGAATGAGAGCAAAGTGAGCATCGCGACGGACCAGCCCATTTAGATTAAAAGTTAATAAAATTGCCCACTCGCCCAGGTTTCCTGGCATTCTTTGGCCACGGCTTTACGGCCATTCGTGAAATAGTGTGCCAGCAAATTTCACTCTAGCAACATTTAATATATTTTGATGTGTAGTTGAATGTTTCGTGGGCGCAGCATCCAGTGCATCAAATGACGGCCTGTTTCACTCACTCATGCGTCAAGTTTAATAATTTTTTATATTCTATTTGGCGGGCAATAACCCAGCAAATCATCCGAATCGGCAGCTGCGGCTACTGGTACAAATGCCGCCACATCAACTGTCACGGAGAAGATCTTGATCAAAGATGTTTCGGGGTACCTTGAAACCCTTGAAATTGGTGGTGACGCGATATTGTTGGCGATGCAAAAGGGCGAGTTAGACTATGCAAAGTTACTGTGTCAATCCACCGTCAAGCTGGTTTATTGCCTCAGGGATATTCATCGCGCGGCGCCATCAAGTGAATTTGACTGGAAAATATTGGGGCGTGTCACTTCAAGAATGATTGAGATTGAGCGCGAACTTAGCATGACGCACGCAAAATGGGCTCAAACCGCCCATGTCACACGAGTCGAAAATGATTGACCCACTGGTGACTCGGCCTAGCGTCAGGCGTCTGCAGGCCACCGTTACAACTCCCTCAACCCGGGGTTTCTTCTGCAGATCAGACGTTCCAGCAAGCTTGAACACTGCGCATTCGCGGCCCGAATTCCGACACGAGCCAGGTCATGCTTGCGGGATCCGGAGTTGTACGGGCAGCGTCGTACTGGGCAAGGAGACCGCTATGCACGAAGAATCTCATCTGTCGAGGCCAAGGCCGTCGACTCAACCCTCCCAAACCGTGGGTGGCCTTCCGATGAGGCTAACCATCGGCACCCTCGTGGCACTTGCCCTGGTAGGGTGTGGCGGTGCGGGGTCAGACGGGACCGATGGACTGAGCACGCTGGTCGCGGTCACCACGGAGGTGGCGGGCAGCAATTGCGCGGCGGGTGGCAGCAGGATAGGCGCGGGCCCTGACGCGAACGCCAATGGTGCGCTTGACGCAAGCGAAGTCAGCAGCATTCAGTTTGTCTGCAACGGAGCAACTGGCGCCGCCGGTGTTGACGGAGCATCCGGTGCAACAGGCGCGACAGGGCCGGCTGGGCCAGCGGGGAACACGGGGGCAACCGGTGCGACAGGTGCCACCGGCCCCGCAGGTCCGGCCGGCCCAACAGGCCCAACAGGCCCAACAGGCCCAACAGGCCCAACAGGCGCAACCGGCTCAACAGGTGCCACAGGGCTCGCAGGCAGTGACGGCCTTTCCACGCTCGTGAAACTCACCGCCGAATCGGCGGGATCGAATTGCGCGAACGGCGGCACCATGATCACTGCGGGAATGGACACGAACCGCAATGGCGCTCTCGACGCCTTGGAAGTCGTGTCTACAAGCTACGTTTGCGGCGGCGCCAACGGTACGAATGGCGCCAACGGTACCAATGGCACCAATGGCACCAATGGCACGAACGGTTCCAACGGCACCAATGGCACCAATGGCTTGAACAGCCTTTTGGCCATCGTGCCGGAATCGGCGGGTGCCAACTGCACCTACGGCGGGAGCAAGGTCACTGCCGGGATAGACACCAACATCAACGCTGTACTCGACGCCACCGAAGTCACCAGCACGTCCTACAACTGCAACGGCGCACCCGGCGCCGGGATCACCTGGGTTGATGTCACCACCACAAGCGTGCAAGCCGTCGTCAATACGGGCTACCTTGCGAACAACCCGGCTCAGGTCGTCGTCAATTTGCCCACCGCCCCTGCAGTAGGAGATTTGGTGCAAGTCAGCGGCGTGGGCGCCGGCGGTTGGAAGATTTCCCAGAACGCTGGTCAATCGATCGTGATCAAGGGGCTGCCCGGCATGATGGCCGGATCCAGTTGGACCTCTCGCGAGACCGTTCACAACTGGCAAACCATTGCGTCGTCGGCTGACGGCGGCAAGCTCGTGGCGGCCGTCTACGCTGGCCAGATCTACACCTCCACGGACCGTGGCGCCACGTGGATTGCACGAGAGAGCAACCGTAACTGGTATGCCGTCGCTTCCTCGGCCGATGGCAACAACCTCGTCGCAGCCGCCTTTGGGGGGCAGATCTATACGTCTTCAAACGCCGGTGCATCGTGGACCGCCCGCGACAGCAATCGCTCGTGGATGGCGGTTGCGTCGTCGGCCGATGGCACCAAGCTTGTCGCCGCCGTTGTGTCTGGGCAGCTCTACACCTCCACCGACTCTGGGGGCACTTGGACACCGCGCGACAGCACGCGCTCGTGGATGTCGGTCGCCTCGTCGGCCGACGGCAGCCGGCTCTTGGCCGCCGATGGCTACGGGTGGCTCTATACCTCGCAAGACTCGGGGACCACCTGGACCGCGCAAGAGAGCATTCGCTGGTGGGGCGCCACGGCCTCATCGTCCGATGGCATCAAGCTCGTGGCCGCCGAGATCGGCGGGCAGATCTACACCTCTGCCGACTCTGGCGCAACCTGGCTTGCGCACGAAAGCGCTCGCGACTGGGTGTCCGTGACCTCGTCCGCTGACGGCAACAAGCTCCTGGCGGCAGACACCAATGGCCGGCTCTACACGTCCAACGATGCCGGCTTCACCTGGGTCGCCCACGAGAGCAGTCGCAGTTGGGCCTCGGTGGCCATGTCATCCGACGGCAGCAGTCTGGCCGCCGCCGCCATGGGGGCGCAGCTCTATACATCCGCCATTGCCCGAACCACGGTCGGCGTCGCAGGCTCGCTGGCGGGCGGTCAATTCGATGCGATCACACTTCAATATGCCGGCAGTGGCATCTTCATGCCTGTCAGCTTTGTGAGCACAACCGGGCGATTCGCGGCTGAGTAGCAACCATCCCCCGGCAACGCCGGGGGCCTTCAGCATGTGACTACCCGGCAGCAATGTCGCAAACGACCCGGTTCCGGCCTTGTGCCTTTGCCGCGTAAAGCAGCTTGTCCACTTCGGCCAATCCGCTCACCGGGTCAGGCAAGCTCGCAATGTCGCAAACCCCGAGGCTTGCCGTCACCTGCAAGCCAGGGGCCACGACTGTCCAGTCAAAGTCCTGTATGGCCTGCCGAAGGCGCTCAGCGACCAGGGTGGCCTGCTGAGGCCTGACGTCCCCCATCACCACAATGAATTCTTCGCCACCAAAGCGAGCGGCGAAGTCGCGGTCTCGACTGGCGATATTGAGCAATGACCCGATTTGTCTCAATACGCGATCACCAACCAGATGTGAATGCTGGTCATTGATGGACTTGAAGTGATCGACGTCCAGCATCGCCAGGTACAGACGCCTGTCACTCGAGGCCGCGTCGGCATGGGAAGCGCTCAGGTAGCGAATGAGCTCACGCCGATTGAAGAGCCCCGTCAGCGCGTCGTGGGTGGCTTCGTGCTGCAGGCTCTTGGCCTTCACCTCGAGCGCTCGATAGCTCTTGGACAACGAGAGCCTGCTCTCGCGCTCGGCGACAGCCTCGGCCTGGGCGCGGTCGGTTTCCATCCGCACCGCCAGCAACTTCGAACGCAGGATGGCTCGGTCCGTGGCCGCCTCCACGTACAGGACATGGTGCCGACGGGAATACGCCAGCGCTTGCACACAGTCACCCGACTGCTCTGCAACGACAGTGGCAAGCTCGAAAATGGTGATCCGGGTGGTCAGCGATTGACCCGCCTCTCCGACATCAATCGCAAGCTTCAGTTCCGCAAGAGCGGTCGCTACATTGCCAGCGCGATGGCTGATCTGTGCCCGGTTGAAGTGCACTTTGGCCAGGGCATCCAGGTTGCCGCTTTCTGTCGCGAGTTCGAACGCCAACGCCAGGCCTGCCAGGGCCTCGTCTGTGCGCCCGAGTCCACCGAGCGCTGTACTGCGGTTCATGACCGCCGTGATGGTCCATGCCTTGACGTTGCGCTGCTGGATCAAAGGAAGAGCAATGCTGGTCGCGTCCAGCGCGGCTTGCCAAGCCTGCATTGCCGCATCTCTATCACCTCTGGCGTAGGCACGGCCGGCAATGTCAACCCAAGGGGCGCTCAGGTTGGCTGCACTCAGCCCGATGAGAGTGGCCGCGCCCAGCTCCTGGGCCGTCGTGGCAGCCTGCCTGAACCACTCGACCGCCTCATCGTCATGGTCGAGGTCACTCAGGGCAATTCCAAAATTGGTCTGATACCAGAACCGCAACGACAGGTCGAGTCCGCCTTTGACATGGGCCCATCCCTGTTCGAGCTCGGACAATGCATCGTTCAAGTCCCCTATCGCCAAGGAGACCCGGGTTACGGCCAGATGCGCATGGGCCTGAAGCTGAGGCTGGGCCAGGTCATTGGCCAGGGCCAGAGCAGACCAGGCAAGCCGCGCAGACTCGATTCTGTCGCCACGTCGCAGCGCCAAGAGCGCGGCTTGTGTCTGGACGAACACGTTCGCAGGGTGTTGGAGCGAACTGTTTGGGTCCAAAGATCGCGCCTGCGCTACAACCGCCTGTCCACGCTCGTTGTCATGCGCATCCAGGAGCTGTTGCGCCTGATCGACCAATTCAGTCAGTCGAGCAGCAAGGGCCCTGTCTGCCTCGTCCAAGACTTTGACTGTGGACCGGTTGGGGCGACTCCGATTCTTCAAGTCAATGCTCTCTGTCGCTGAATGCCCGGATGCGGGGCATACCTCAAACTACTTTCTGCCTGGCCCCAATCCTGAGGGCGCCATCGACACTGGCAGGCCAAACCGCATTGCGCGACTGCAACTTGCCTGATCGCCAAGGCTGGCCGTCGATTGGAGATGATAGTCGGCTGCACAAGATCATCCACCGGCGCGGCAAACCGCATGGCGAGGCGCAGGTGTGAGTGCTCTGGTGCGCGGCGAAAGCGCAACCCGAAAGGCGCTGATCGTCAACGCCCCGTCATCCCCGCGCAGGCGGGGATCCACCGGCAGCACCAACAGCCTGGATTCCCGCCTGCGCGGGAATGACGTGGAAGTGAAGCGGGAATGACGAAGACAAAAAAAGGCCGTCCCCTGGGACGGCCCTAACTCGCTCGAATTGCGTTGCAAGAAGCAGGGGCCCTCACCCCCGCTCCTGAGAACATCACTTGTTGTACGCAGTTTCCCCGTGCGACGTGATGTCCAGACCTTCGCGTTCCTCTTCTTCCGGCACGCGCAGACCGATCAGCATGTCCACCAGCTTGTAGGCCGCCAGCGAGACCACTCCCGACCACACGATGGTGATCAGCACGGCCTTGGCCTGGATCCACACCTGGCCTGCGATGGTGTAGGCGTCAGGGGCGATCATGCCCACGGTCACCCAGTCGGCCACAGCGCTCGGGCCACCCAGGTTGGGCGAATTGAACACACCGGTCAGCAGCGCACCCAGGATGCCGCCCACGCCGTGCACGCCAAACACGTCCAGCGTGTCGTCCGCGCCCAGCATCTTCTTCAGGCCGGTCACACCCCACAGGCAAGCGAAGCCGGCGATCAGGCCGATGATCAGCGCACCGCCGATGCCCACGTTGCCCGCTGCCGGGGTGATGGCCACCAGGCCAGCCACCGCACCAGACGCAGCGCCCAGCATCGAGGCCTTGCCCTTGTGCAGCGCCTCACCGGCCGACCACGACAGCACCGCAGCGGCCGTGGCCACGAAGGTGTTGATGAAGGCCAGGGCGGCGAAACCGTTGGCTTCGAGTGCCGAGCCGGCGTTGAAGCCGAACCAGCCCACCCACAGCAGGGCGGAACCGACCATCGTGAGCGTCAGGCTGTGCGGGGCCATCGATTCCTTGCCATAGCCGATGCGCTTGCCGATCATGAATGCACCCACCAGGCCCGCCACAGCGGCGTTGATGTGCACCACGGTACCGCCAGCAAAGTCCAGCGCACCCATCTGCCAGATGTAGCCGGCCTTGCCGTTCATGGCGTCAACCACTTCCTTGCCCGAGTAGGCGTCCGGGCCCATCCAGAACCAGACCATGTGGGCGATAGGCGCGTAGCTGAAGGTGAACCACAGCGCGCAGAAGGCCAGCACGGCAGAGAACTTGATGCGCTCAGCGAACGAGCCCACGATCAGCGTGCAGGTGATGCCCGCGAACGTGGCCTGGAAGGCCGCGAACACGATCTCGGGGATGTAGACACCCTTGCTGAAGGTGGCCGCATTCGCGAAGGTGCCTGCAGCGTTGTCCCAGACGCCCTTCATGAACAAGCGGTCGAAGCCACCGATGAAGGCATTGCCCTCGGTGAACGCCAAGCTGTAGCCGTAGATGGCCCACAGCACGACGATCATCGAGAAGGTGACCATCACCTGCATCAGCACGCTCAGCATGTTCTTGCTGCGCACCAGGCCACCGTAGAACAGGGCCAGGCCCGGCACGGTCATCAGGATGACCAGCAGGGTCGAGACCATCATCCAGGCGGTGTCGCCCTTGTTGGGCACGGGGGCAGGGGCAGCGGCGGCGGAGGCCGCTTCTGCAGGTGCTGTGGCAGCAGCGGGGGCATCTGCGCTGGCGGCAGCGGCGGGGGCTTCGGCCATGGAGGCCGCAGCGGCGGGGGCGGAGGCAGCGTCTTGCGCGAAAGACGCGCCCGCAAAGCCCAGGGCGGCCAAGCCCAGAGCCAGGGAAGCGATCAGCTTTTTCATGATGTGTGTGGGTTCCTGGTGACTACAAAGGTGCGCTCAGAGAGCGTCCTTGCCGGTTTCGCCGGTGCGGATGCGCACCACTTGTTCCAGGTCCGAAACGAAGATCTTGCCGTCACCGATCTTGCCGGTGCGGGCCGAACCTTCGATGGCCTCGATCACGCGGTCGACGAGCGCGTCGTCAATCGCCGCTTCCACCTTCACTTTGGGCAGAAAGTCCACCACGTACTCCGCGCCGCGGTACAGCTCGGTGTGGCCCTTCTGACGGCCGAAGCCCTTGACTTCGGTCACCGTGATGCCTTGCACGCCGATGGCGCTCAGGGCTTCACGGACTTCATCAAGCTTGAACGGCTTGACGATTGCGGTCACCATCTTCATGGTTGTTTCCTTTGTTGTTCCGAGTGATCAGAAGCCGTACTTCAGGCCAGCCACAACGCCGTTCTTGCCGTTGAACTTGTTGGCCAGCGTGTAGAAGGATTCCTTGGCGTCGGTGCCCACCACAGCCAAGGTGCCCGTCAGACCACCGCCAAAATCCTTGGCAACGGTCAGCGAGTAATCGGTGTAGGTGGCGTCGGTCGCGGCCGGGCCCTTCACGTCCTGGTAGCCAATGTGCGGTGCCACGGTCCAGCCACCACCCAGATCGAAGGTGGCTGCTGCCTCGAAGTAGCCGCTGTTCTTGCTGTCGATGTTGCCGAACAGGTTGGTCACCGAGTGCGAGTACTTGGCGGTGACGGTGCCGTAGGTCAGTGCACCGTAGATTTCGAAGGTGTCGGCGTTGGCGCCCACGTTCGAGTACTTGTTGTTCAGGTAAGCGTAGTACAGGCCACCCACGTCATAGGCCAGACCCTTGGTGAGTTCACCCTTGTGGCCGCCATAGATGTCCCATTCCACGGGCGTGCTGCCAGCGGTGGGGGTGTCCTTGATCCACTTGATGGTGGACAGCCAGGTGCCCACGTAAGAGCCGCTGGCAAACGCGTAGTCGGCACCGCCTTGCAGGGCCGGTTGCAGGCGCGATTGCGAAATGCCGCGATAGCGGTAATCGGTGACCAGACCCACATTGAACGACAGCGGGCTGGCAGCAGGCGCAGCCTCTTCGGCAAAGCCGAGGGTGGGAGCGGCAGCCAGCACGGTGGTGGCGGCGAACGAAATGAGGGTCTTCTTGATCATGCGATGAACTCCGTGGATAGATGGAATGGTGGGTAGGAACAGGTCTGGACACCCTTTTTGCAGCTTCCGTGCCATGTCTGGCCGCACCGGCGTCACCGCCGCCATGCCCGCTACTCTGTGTCGTCATTCCCGCGAAGGCGGGAATCCACTGGCGTCCCCGGCGTCACACTGGATTCCCGCCTTCGCGGGAATGACAAGGAGGGGCGCGGGAATGACAAGGAGGGGCAATGACGAGAAGAGATGAGGGCACGACAGCAAGAGGCGCTGGAATGGCGTGAATCCGGCCGCAGACGCCTCACACCCGTGCACGCACCACAAATGGCACCACATCGGTGCGCGCATCGCCGCTGCGCACCCCAATGGCCCACCCACACCTGGCGGCACAATCAAACCCACAGCAACCAGCGCCAACGCCGGGTCAGGGAGAAAACAAGCATGTCATTGGCCGTCGTCACCAGCCGAGCACTCGACGGCCTGCGCGCGCCCGAGGTGCAGGTGGAAGTGCATCTGGCCAACGGCCTGCCCAGCTTCACCCTGGTGGGCCTGGCCGACACCGAGGTGAAGGAAGCGCGCGAGCGGGTGCGCGCCGCGCTCGCGCAAAGCGGTTATGCCTTCCCGCACAACAAGCGCGTCACGGTCAACCTGGCGCCCGCCGATCTGCCCAAGGAATCCGGCCGCTTCGACCTGCCCATCGCCATCGGCATCCTGGCTGCGCAGGGCCTGGTGGACGCTCAACGCCTGGCCAAGGTGGAGCTGGCCGGTGAGCTTTCTCTGGCCGGCGAGTTGCGCCCGGTGCGTGGCGCGCTGGCACTGGCGCTGGCCGCGCGCGATGCGGCCGATGTGCGCACCCTCATCCTGCCCGCTGCAAGCGCCGCCGAGGCCGCACGCGTGGAAGGCGTGGACGTGCGCGCCGCCACCCACCTGAGCCAGGTGGTGCAAAGCCTGCTGCCACAAGGGGCTGAAGGTGGGGCCGAGGCCCTGCCCCGCGCCCTGCCCGTGCCAGTGCAGCCCAGTGGCCCCCGGCCCGATCTGCGCGACGTGAAGGGCCAATCGGCCGCCAAGCGCGCGTTGGAGATCGCCGCCGCCGGTGGCCACAGCCTGCTGCTGGTGGGCCCGCCCGGCACCGGCAAATCCATGCTGGCACAGCGCCTGGCCGGGCTGCTGCCGGCCATGACCGACGACGAGGCCCTGTCCAGCGCCGCGCTGCTGGGCCTCTCGGTGGGCGGGTTCGATCCGGCCCAGTACGGCGTGCGCCCGGTCAGGTCGCCCCATCACAGCGCCAGCCCGGTGGCCTTGGTGGGTGGGGGCTCGCCACCCCGGCCTGGCGAAATCTCGCTGGCCCATGGCGGCATCCTCTTCCTCGATGAACTGCCCGAGTTTCAAAGGGCCGCGCTCGAGGCCCTGCGCGAGCCGCTGGAAACCGGCCAGATCACCATCTCGCGCGCCGCGCGGCAGGCGCAGTTTCCGGCCCGCTTTCAATTGGTGGCCGCCATGAACCCCTGCCCTTGCGGGTTTCTGGGCGCCTTTGCCGCCACCGGCAAAAGCTGCCGCTGCACGCCGGATGGGGTGGCCCGCTACCAGGGCCGGCTCTCGGGCCCGCTGCTCGACCGCATCGACATGCAGGTGGAAGTGCCCGCCATCAGCCCGGCCGAGCTGCTGGCCGCCGCCGATGGCGAGCCCAGCGTTGCGGTGGCGGCGCGGGTGCAAGTGGCTCGCGCGCGGCAACTGGGCCGCCAGGCCGGCGCCAGCAACGCCGCGCTGAATTCAGCCCAGCTCGAAGCCTGGTGCGCCATAGAACCAGCAGCCACCACCTTCTTGCAGCACGCCGCCACGCGCCTGGGCTGGTCGGGCCGCAGCCTGCACCGGGTGATGAAGCTGGCCCGCACCATTGCCGACCTGGCCGGCACCGACACCGTGGCCGTGACCCACGTGGCCGAGGCCATCCAGTACCGCCGGGCGCTGGCACAGGGGTGAGATGTGCTCCCCGTCATTCCCGCTCCCCGTCATTCCCGCTCCCCGTCATTCCCGCGAAGGCGGGAATGACGAACAGGAGAGCGGGACGACGAACAGAAGCGCGGGAATGACAAGCCAGCGCCAAAATCACTCCCAAACCGCAACCTGAAAGGCCCCCATGAGCACCCCACAACGCAAAGGCATCATCCTGGCCGGCGGCTCGGGCACGCGCCTGCACCCGGCCACGCTGGCCATGAGCAAGCAGCTGCTGCCGGTGTACGACAAGCCCATGATCTATTACCCGCTCTCGGTGATGATGCTGGCCGGCATGCGCGACATCCTGGTCATCAGCACGCCGCAAGACACGCCGCGCTTTCAGCATCTGCTGGGCGACGGCTCGGCCTGGGGCCTGAACCTGCAGTACTGCGTGCAGCCCAGCCCAGATGGCCTGGCGCAGGCCTTCATCCTCGGCCGCAACTTTGTGGGCGGCAACCCCAGCGCCCTGGTGCTGGGCGACAACATCTTCTACGGCCACGACCTGCAAACCATGCTGAACCGGGCGAATGCGCGCTCCGCTGGCGCCAGCGTGTTCGCCTACCACGTCACTGACCCTGAACGTTATGGCGTAGTCGAATTCAACGCCGCCAAGCACGCGCTGAGCATCGAAGAAAAGCCCAAGGCACCCAAGAGCAACTACGCCGTCACCGGCCTGTACTTCTACGACGAGCAGGTGTGCGACATCGCTTCATCCATCAAGCCCAGCGCGCGCGGCGAGCTGGAGATCACCACCGTCAACGAAACCTACCTGAAGCAGAACCAGCTGGAGGTGGAGATCATGGGCCGCGGCTACGCCTGGCTCGACACCGGCACCCACGACAGCCTGCTGGACGCCAGCCAGTTCATCGCCACGCTCGAAAAGCGCCAAGGCCTGAAGGTGGCCTGCCCTGAGGAAATCGCGTATCGCGCGGGGTGGATAGATGCCGCGCAGCTGGAGAAGCTCGCGGCGCCGATGTTGAAGAATGGGTATGGGCAGTATCTGAAGCGGGTGTTGGAAGAGAAGGCTTTTTGACCGTCATTCCCGCGCCCTCCCCGTCATTCCCGCGTAGGCGGGAATCCATGGGGTTTGCAATGCATGGATCCCCGCCTGCGCGGGGATGACGACGAGGCAACACATGCCTGAACGCCAACCCGCCATCTACATCCTGGCCAGCCAGCGCAACGGTACGCTTTACATAGGCGTTACTTCCAACCTCATACAGCGCCTTTGGCAGCACCGCAATGACATGGTGGAAGGCTTCACGCAGCGGTATGGCGTGCACCGGCTGGTGCATTGCGAGCTGCACGCCAGCATGGACGCGGCCATCACGCGCGAGAAGCAGCTGAAGAAGTGGAACCGGGATTGGAAGATCCGGCTCATTGAAGAGCGCAACCCGGAGTGGGTGGATTTGTGGGGCGAGGTGGTGGGGGAGGATGCGCCGTCGGAAAGGCATGGATCCCCGCCTTCGCGGGGATGACGAGGGGGCGCGGGGATGATCAATTCCGTCATTCCCGCGTAGGCGGGAATCCACGAAGTCAGCAATGCATGGATCCCCGCCTTCGCGGGGATGACGAGAACTAACCCGTGCGCCCGTAGGTATCCTCAAACCGCACGATGTCGTCTTCGCCCAAATAGCTGCCCGACTGCACTTCCACGATCTCCAGGTCGACCTTGCCGGGGTTGGCCAGGCGGTGGGTTTGGCCCAGGGGGATGTAGGTGCTCTGGTTCTCGGTCAGCAGCAGCGTCTTGTCGCCGTTGGTGATCTCGGCCGTGCCGCTCACCACGATCCAATGTTCGGCGCGGTGGTGGTGCATCTGCAAACTGAGTGAAGCACCCGGCTTGACCATGATGCGCTTCACCTGAAACCGCGGCCCCATGTCGATGCTGTCGTACCAACCCCAGGGGCGGTGCACCTTGCGGTGCAGCAGCTGCTCGCCGCGGCCGTCGGCATGCAGACGGTTGACGATGTGCTTCACGTCCTGGCTGCGGGCGCGGTCGGCCACCAGCACGGCATCCGCCGTCTCCACGATGATCAGGTCGTCCACGCCCACCGTGCTCACCAGCCGGCTGGCCGCATGCACCAGCGTGTTGCGGGTGTCGTGCAGCAGAACGTCGCCGGTGCTGGCGTTGCCGGCCTCGTCCTTGGCGCCAGCGGCCCACACGGCGTCCCAGGCACCCAGGTCGTTCCAGCCGGCGTCCAGCGGCACCATGCGGATGTCGAACGCACTGCCGGGGCAGCGCTCCATCACCGCGTAGTCCACCGATTCAGATGGCACCTGCTCAAACTCGGCCTTGCCCGGGCGCACAAAGTGGCCGTCGGTCTGGCGCGCGTCCCAGGCCTTGCGCGTGGCGGCCAGCACATCGGGGCGGAACTGCCCCAAGGCTTTGAGCCACACCGACGCGCGCAGCACAAACATGCCGCTGTTCCAGGTGTAGCCACCGGCGGCCAGGTACTTCTGCGCGGTTGCCAGGTCGGGTTTTTCCACAAACTGGGCCACGGTGGCCATGCCATCGGCGGCCGCCTCGCTGCGGATGTAGCCATAGCCCGTCTCGGGCTTGTCGGGCGTGATGCCCAGAATCACGATGGCGCCCGTGGCGGCCTTGCGCGCGGCGGCCTGCAGTGCGGCGGTGAAAGCCGGGCCATCGGCCACAGTCTGGTCGGCCGGGGTCACCACCAGCACCGGGTCTAGTCCGTGCTCGGTGGCTTGCAGGGCGGCCAGCGTGAGGGCCGGTGCGGTATTGCGGCCGCTGGGCTCCAGCAGCACGGCCGAGGGCTCCTGGTGCAGCTCGCGCAATTGCTCAAGCGTGAGAAAGCGATGGTCGGCATTGCCCACCACCAGCAACGGCGCCACGCTGATGTCGGGCGCGGCCAGTGCGGCCAGGCGCTGTGCGGCCTGCTGGAACAGGCTGTTGTCGCCCGAGAGCACCAGGAACTGCTTTGGGAACCCGGCGCGCGAAAGCGGCCACAGCCGCGTGCCGCTGCCGCCGGCCATGATGACGGGAAGGATGGGGGTGGGGGTGTTGCTCATGGGGCTGTAGTCATCCCCGCGTAGGCGGGGATCCAGGTTTGCTGGAATTCATGGATTCCCGCCTGCGCGGGAATGACGGGAAGTGGGGGCGGGAATCAGTATTGCTGAAATTCATGGATTCCCGCCTTCGCGGGAATGACGAGGGAGGATGCGGGAATGACGGGTTACTGCAAATCGCGCAACAGCGGCGCGGTGGCGTCTTTGGTTGAGAGCAAGGGCGCCATGCCCTGGCCCAGGCTGGGCCAGACGATCGCCAGGTCGGGGTCGTCCCAGCGCACGGCGCCTTCCATTGGCGGGGCGTAATAGTCGGTGGTCTTGTACAAGAAATCGGCCGTGTCGCTCAGCACCAGGAAGCCATGCGCCAGGCCCGGCGGGATCCACAGCTGCTTGTGGTTGTCGGCGCTCAGCTCCACGCCCACCCAGCGACCGAAGGTGGCGCTGCCGGGGCGGATGTCCACCGCCACGTCAAACACCGCACCTGCCGTGCAGCGCACCAGCTTGCCCTGGGCGTGCGGTGCCTTTTGAAAGTGCAAGCCGCGCAGCACGCCCTTGGCTGAGCGCGAGTGGTTGTCTTGCACGAAATCCAGGCCCGGTCCTACAGCGTCATCGAACACCCGCCGGTTAAAACTCTCCATGAAGAAGCCGCGTGCGTCCCCAAACACCTTGGGCTCAAACACCAGCACGCCGGCTATAGCTGTTTGCTGCACATTCATGATTTTCCAGATCCCAATGCAGGGCCGCGCTTTGAAACGGTGTGAAGTATCGCCGCAGCGCTGTCTGACCCGAAATGAAGTGCGCCAAGACGTCAGCAATGCCACGAAAGAAGGGGTTTTGACTGGGCACGCGACGTATAGAATTCGCCGGCTTGCCTACATCAAGTAGTACCCGTGGGACGCCAGCGATTGCAAACATCGACTGCGGTCAGGGATGACCTGCGAAATGGGTCACCCGTTTGTTGAACACAAAGAACGGTCGAGTCATGCTTTCTCGCACAAATCATTCGCTCAGCCGATGGGCCCTAGGCTGCGGCCTCTTCACCCTGGTGCTGAGCCTGTCGGCCTGCGGCGGCAAAAAGGCCGATGCCGCCACCCAAGCCGCCGTGCGGGTGAATGACACCGAAGTCACGGTGCACCAGATCAATTTCCGCTTGCAGCAAGAGCGCGGGCTCAAGCCCGAGCAAATGGAAGCTGCGGGGCGCCGCATGCTGGAGCGCCTGGTTGACCAGGAACTGGTGCTGCAAAAAGCCGAGCAGCTCAAGCTCGACCGCGACCCCCGCATCGTCCAGGCCCTTGACGCCGCACGCCACGACGTGCTGGCCCGCGCCTATGTAGAGCAGGTGGCGCAGGGCGTGCCCGCCCCCACCGACGCGGCCGTGCGCAAGTACTACGACGACAACCCCGATCTCTTCGCCCACCGCCGCGTGTACGCCTTCCTTGAGATCACGGCCAAGGTACCGCCTGAAAAGGCCGGCGCGCTCAAGGCCCTGGTCGAGGCCGGCAAACCATCCCCCGAGATCCTGGCCTGGCTCAAGGCCGAGCACATCGAATACAAAGAGCAAACCCTCGCCCGCGCCGCCGAGCAAGTGCCCCTGGCGCTGCTCAAGACCCTGGCCAAGCTGCCCATGGGCCGTGGCCTGTACGCCCAGGAGGGCGACGTGGCCCACGTGAGCATCGTCACCGCCAGCCAGGAAGAATCGGTTGATTTCGAGCGCGCCAAGGCCGCCATCTTCCAGTTTCTGGGCAACGACACCCGTCGCAAGGCCGTTGAGGCCAACGTGGCCGCGCTGCGCTCGGCGGCCAAGATCGAATACCTGGGCAAGTACGCCGATCTGGCCGCCTCGGCCCCGGCCCGCGTCACCACGCTGGACGCCGACCTGAAGGTGCAATTGCCCGGCGCCTCTGGCGTGTCGGTGAGCCTGCCCAAAACAGCCCCCGACGGCGTCAAGGTCAGCCTGCCGGCCGCCAGCGCCGCCTCGGGCGTGCAAGTCAACCTGCCCGCAACGGGTGCGCAATTGGATGCCGAAACGGCCAAGAAGGGTCTGGGGGTCAAATGAAATCTCTCTACAAGCTGCTGCTCGCACTGGGCGCGCTGGTGTTTTCCACGCTGGGCCAGGCCGCGCCCGACCTGTACCGCATCGGCCCGGGTGACGTGATACGCATCACCGTCTACCAAAGCCCCGACCTGAGCCTTGAAACCCGCATCAGCGAAAACGGCGCCATCAGCTACCCCTTGCTGGGCCAAGTGACCCTGGGCGGCATGACCGTGAGCGCCGCCGAAACCCACCTCGCCGACGCCCTGCGCAAAGGCGAATTGGTCAAGAACCCGCAGGTGATGATTGCCGTGGTGCTGGTGCGTGCCAACCAGGTCAACGTGCTGGGCCAGGTGGGCAAACCCGGCCGCTACTCGCTCGATCTGGCCGGCATCCGCCTCACCGAAATCCTGGCCCAGGCCGGTGGCATCGCCTCGGGCTCGGGCTCGGACACCGTGGTCATCGTGGGTGAACGCGCCGGCAAGCCCTTCCGCCAGGAAGTGAACCTGCCCAAGATCTTCACCGCCGGTGGCCGCGCCGAAGACATCGTGCTGGCCCCGGGCGACTCCATCTGGGTCGACCGGGCCCCGCAGATCTACGTGCACGGCGAAGTGCAACGCCCCGGCATGATGCGGTTGGAGCGCGGCCTCACCGTGCAGCAGGCGGTGGCCGCTGGCGGTGGCGTTACCCAGCGCGGCACACTCAAAGGCCTCAAGATCGTTCGCCGCGCTGCCGATGGCACGGTGCAGACCATCGAACCCGCCATGGACGACACCCTCAAGGACGGCGACGTGATGTACGTCCGCGAGAGCCTGTTCTAACCGCCCCCAGCCTTACCCAGCCGCCCACCCTCATGAACCTTGCCCACTTCCTGGCCGTATTGCGGGCGCGGTGGATACCCGCCCTCATCGTCTTTCTGCTGGTTCTGAGCGGCGCCATTGCCTATGTGGCACTGGCCCCCCGCACCTACACCGCCACGGCCACCCTGGTCATTGAAGGCCGCCCCGACCCCGTCAGCTCCATGCTCTATGGCGGCATGACCTCGCCGGCCATGATCAACACCCAGCTCGAGGTCATGCACAGCGACCGCGTGGCCCAGCGCGTCATCCAGAACCTCAAGCTCGGTGAAATGGCCGACCTGCAGGCCCAGTGGAAAGCCAGCGGCAAGAGCGGTGCCATCCAAGACTGGCTCACCGCCGTGATACAGGGCGGCCTGGACGTAGGCGTGGCCCGCCCCGGCGCCAACGTCATCAACATCAGCTACCGCGGACGCGACCCGCGCTTTGCCGCCACCGTGGCCAATGCCTACCTGCAGGCCTACCTCGAAACCTCCATCGAGCTGCGCGTGGACCCCGCCAAGCAGTACAGCGGCTTCTTCAACGACCAGGCCAAGGAAGCCCGCGACACCCTGGAAAAAGCCCAGGCCAAGCTCTCGGCCTTCCAGCGCGAGAAAGGCATCATCGGCACCGACGACCGCCTGGACGTGGAAATGAACCGCCTCAACATGCTCACCCAAGAGCTGGTGACCGTGCAATCGCAGCGCATGGACACCTCCACCCGCCAGCAGCAGGTGGGCGGCAACCCCAACCAGATGTCCGAGGTGCTGGCCAGTGGCGCCGTCAACAGCGTCAAGGCCGAGCTCGCCACCGCCGAAGGCCGGCTGCAAGAGCTGGGTGCCCGCTACGGCAACAACCACCCCCAGGTGCAAGAAGCCCGCGCCCGGGTGACCGAGCTCAGGCAAAGGCTGGCCGCTGAAACCCGCAACGTCACCGGCAGCGTCACCGTCAACGCCAACGTGGGCCGGGCCCGCGAAGGCGAAGTGCGCGCCAGCCTTGACGCCCAGCGCAACAAGGTGCTGCAGCTCAAGCAACTGCGCGACGAAGGCTCGGTGCTGGCCCGCGACGTGGACAACGCCCAGCGCGCCTACGACCTGGTGTTCAACCGCTACAGCCAAACCAACCTCGAAAGCCAGAACCGCCAGAGCAACGCCACCGTCATCAGCCAGGCCACGCCACCCTCTGAGCCCTCGTCGCCCAAGGTGCTGGCCAACCTGGTGATGGGCCTGGCTGCGGCCCTGGGCATGGGCCTGGCCGCAGCCCTGGGCATAGAGCAACTCGACAAGCGCGTGCGCACCCCGGGTGACGCCATCATGGCGCTGGGCCTGCCCGTCATCGGCATCATGCCCACCCCCGCCATGAACCGCCGGCTCAAAGGCCAGATGGCCCTCACCCAAGAGCGCGTCATCTCTGGCCGCCGCCTACCGGCCCCCGACAAAGGTCAAGCATGAGCAGCCAGTTCAACCTGCCCCCCGATTCCACCAACAGCGACTCCACGTTCTCTGGCGCCGGCCGCCGCTCGCGCTCGCTGGGCGAGCTCTTTCGCGACAACCTGCAGCTCACGCCCAGCGACATCGAGAAAATCAGCCGCCACCAGCAAGAACACAACCTGCGCTTTGGTGAGGCCGCCATCGCCCTGGGCCTGGCCACCAGCGAAGACGTGCTGCAGGCCCTCTCGCACCAGTTCCGCTACGCCTACGGCGACGAAGACCACCGCAAAGCCACCCCCGAACTGGTGGTGCTCAACCAACCCTTTGGCCACCAGGCCGAAGCCTTTCGCGCCGTGCGCAGCCAAATCCTCATGCGCACGCAAGTGGATGGCGAAAAAAGGCGCCGCCCCCTGGCCGTGGTGAGCCCCGACAGCAACGACGGCAAAACCTACTTCTGCGCCAACCTGGCCGTGGCCCTGGCCCAGCTGGGCGGCAAGGTACTGGTGGTGGACGCCGACCTGCGCGGCGCCCGCCTGCACCAGGTGTTTGGCGTGGACAACACCAACGGCCTGTCGGGCGCGCTCTCGGGCCGCGGCGGCAAAGACGTGATGAAACCCGCCCCTGGCATACGCCACCTCTATGTCATGCCCGTGGGAGTACAGCCCCCCAACCCGCTGGAGCTGCTGGAAGGCCCCGCCTTCGGCGCCATGCTGCGCGAGGTGGCCCACAAGTTCGACCACGTCATCATCGACACCCCCGCCGCCGTCTTTGGCAGCGACGGCGTGGTGGTGGCCTCGCGCTGCGGCTCGGCCCTGGTGGTGACCCGCAAAGACGCCAACAAGGTGAGCAAACTGCACGAGCTGGTCGATTCACTGCAGGCCGGGCAAGTGCGCCTGGCCGGCGTGGTGATGAACGAACTCTGAGAGCCCGCAGGCCCCACATGCAGGCCCTGCGAGCGTGGCACCAACCTCGCTACCTGCCATGGTGGCTGGCCGCCCTGGGCCTGCTGGCGCTGTACGCACCCACGCTGCACGGCCTGTTCACCACCATCTGGGCCACTGAAGAACAAGGCCATGGCCCCATCGTGCTGGCGCTCAGCCTCTGGCTCATCTGGCGCGCCTGGCCCCAGGTGAACGACACCGGCGTAGACACCCCCAAGCCCCTGGCCGGCTGGCTGCTGCTGGCGCTGGCCCTGCTGATCTACGTGTTTGGCCGCTCGCAGCGCATCCTGAGCGCGCAAGCCCTCTCGGCCGTGCTGCTGCTGCCCGCCCTGCTGCTGCTGCTGCGCGGCCGCAAGCAGCTCGCCGCCGTGTGGTTTCCGCTGTTCTTCATGCTGTTTCTGGTGCCGCTGCCCTCCACCCTGGTGGATGTGGTCACCCAGCCCCTCAAGCTCGCCGTATCCAGCGTGGCGGCTGACCTGCTGTACAGCGCCGGCTACCCCATTGCCCGCACGGGCGTGGTGCTGCAGATCGGCCCCTACCAGCTGCTGGTGGCCGACGCCTGCGCCGGCCTGCACACCCTGTTTTCGCTCGAAGCCATGGGCCTGCTCTACCTCAACGTGGTGCGCCACTCGTCACTGCTGCGCAACGTGGTGCTGGCCATCCTCATCGTGCCCATCTCGTTCGTGGCCAATGTGGTGCGCGTCATCGCGCTCTCGCTCATCACCTACCACTGGGGCGACGCCGCCGGCCAAGGCTTTCTGCACGGCTTTGCCGGCATCGTGCTGTTCTTGACGGCGCTGCTGTTCATCATGGCCACCGACAGCGGCCTGCGCTGGCTGGTGGCCCGCACCACAGGGCCTGGCCGCCATGCCTGAAACCCCCAGTGCGGCCCCCAGCGCCGCCCCCCGCGTCACCCGCCGCGCCGCGCTGGCCGCCGCCCTGATGGCCGCTGCCGCCGGCCTGGGGCAGGCCCTGGTGCCCACGCGCCGCATGGCCGAGCTGCGCGGCCCCTTCAAACTGGCCGATCTGGTGCCCCTGCAATTTGGCGACTGGCGTGTGGACCCCTCAGGCGCCGCCGGCGTGGTGAACCCGCAGACCGAAGCCATGCTCAAGCGGCTCTACAGCCAGCTGCTGGAGCGCAGCTACGTGAACGCGCGCGGCAAACGCATCATGGTCTCGGTGGCCTATGGCGACGACCAATCCGACAACAGCGTGCAAATGCACTACCCCGAGGTCTGCTACCCCGCACAAGGCTTTCAGCTCAAGGGCAACCGGGCCGACTACATCCTGCTCGCGCAGGGCGAGCTCAAGGTGCGGCGCCTGCTCACCGAGTTTGGCCGCACCCGCTTCGAGCCCGTGACCTACTGGACCATCATTGGCGACCAGCAAAGCCTGGGCGGCTGGGACCGCAAGAAAGCCGAGATACGCCACGGCCTGCGCGGCGAGATCGTTGATGGGTTGCTGTTCCGCGTGTCGTCTTTCGACCGCGACGCCGAGGTTGGGTTTCGAGCTCAAGACCAGTTCATCGCCGAACTTGTCAGCGCCATGACACCGCCCGCCCGCCGCCAGCTCGTCGGCTTGAGCTGAACTTCGACCCCTCAAGAGTCCAGGCACCCAAAACTAAGGCGGGCTGTTTGAAGCACTGGGGCGGCGGGCCAACTTCTGCCCGAAAGCCAGGAGCGGCTTTTCCAAGTGGCGATACGCCACGACCCCAACAAAGCCACACCAAATCAAGGCCAACGCCATGTACAAGAGAGCACTTGGTGTGCTGAATGCAGCTGGGATTGCTGCCAGCGCGCTCATCGCCAAACGCAAGGCTCCAAGAGCAAATATGTGCGTCAGGTAAAGCGAGTAGGACGAGTCGCCCAGCAACAGCATTTCCTTCGAGTTTCCGAACTTCAAGTTCTTACTCAAAACCCCGGCCACAACAAGGCAGGCGCCGGAAATCTGAACGTACGTTGGCAACGGAAACAGTCCGCACATCAACAGCGCAGCACCGCCGCCAACTGTCATCGCGATCGACACCCAGGCTTTGGGCGATATCGCGTCCCGCATCCAGATTTCGGCGATCAAGACTCCACCCGCAAACTCGATCAGCAGCGGGCTGGTGTAGGTTAGAAACGCTGCCGAACTGAACGGGCCAAGCCACTGCCCAGCCAGCACCAGCACCAACAGCACACCCGCCACAAACATGACCTGCCAGCGCTTGGGAAACAGCAGCGACAACCCGAAGACGACGTAGAAAAACATCTCGAAGTTCAGCGTCCAGCCAGGCACCAACAAAGGCCACGCAAAACCTGGAAAAGCGTTCGAGAAATGGGGGATGAACAAAAGGCTTTGAAGGAAAGTCTCTGGTGTGACCTTCAGCGTTCGAAACACCGCAGGGGCCACCAGCCATGCGCCCACCATCGCAATGGTCAACAGCCAATACAGGGGCACAACCCGAATGGCGCGCCGCGCCAAGAACTGTCCGCAGGTCACATTGCCACTCACCGTCGTGAGCCGCATGATGAATCCACTGATGACAAAGAAGAGGTCCACCCCCAAAGGGCCGAAATTCCACGGCAGCAACTGATCAACTGCGGGTATCTGCTCCTTGGCGTGATGCCATACCACCATCATGGCCGCGACGCCGCGCAGGTACTGGATGGGCAGGACGAGTGAGGGAGTGGGCCGGGCAGAGGACGGGTGCATGACAAGTACCAAGGCCTAATCTGCTGTGCGCAAATAGATCCAAGTCAGAGGCGCCTTGCCATCCAGATTGATTCGGTACTTGCTGCCGTCATAGACGCACGGATGGTCGACAAGCCGGTCACCTCGATCAACGCGCAGGCACTTGAGGCCTCTGGGTGCACGAACCAGTATCTGCCCGTTGGCAGGCTCCACCTGAAAGGGCGTCTTGTTGCCTCCTCGGGGCTGCGAGCGTGTACCCAACGAGATCAGCAGGCTGGCCGAATCACCCACGGGCTTCGCGTCCAGGCTTTGCACCGCCACAGATGCATTGCGCGTCATCAGCTTCAGCTCCACATCGGGTAGCACGATGCTCTTGTCCCCAATCCAGCCCATCGCGGCACGCGTGCGCGGCGTGTTGATGGTAAAGACGCCTTGTGCCCAGTTGCGCGAGAGTTGGCCGGTGTCGCTCTGGGCCTCGGTGGCGTCCCTGGGCAACAGCGACGCTGAAGGGTCAGTCAGCACCACCGCGCCCGCTGGCAACGCCTTGCGTTGCAGCCATGGCAGCTCCTTGGTCGAGGGCATTGCAATCTGCAACCTGCCCTTCTCCATGGCGGTTCTGAGCGCGGCCGAATTGGCAGGCGAAATTGCCTGCCCGAAAAACACCGCAGCACCGGGGTCGAACACATAGGTCCTGGTGGCTTCGCTGACATGCCGCTCGCGGTAGAGCAAGGCTGCCGCAGGCATCATCGCCAGCAAGGAAGGGTCGTTGAAGGCATGCCAGTTCGAAGGGCCGTTGGTGTCGGGCGGCTGTTGGGTGTAGGCGTAGTGCATCAATGCATCCCAGCCTTGGTGGGCGGCGGTGGCCGCCACATACAAAGGCAGGGCGTGCCTGTCGGGCAGCGGAAACGGCTCAGCGTTCCACTCGGTCACCGTCATGGGGTAGCCCACCACCTGAGCGGCCCCCAGCCAATGTACGAAGTTGGGGCCGAACAGGGGGTTCTTCTCAAGCGTGCCGTAGGGGCTGTAGGCATGTACATCCACCATGTCCCCTGCCGTGAGAGCGGGCAAGGAACTCAGCGGGTTGTTGCCCCAGGTGCTGGTGGTGACTGCAAGCGCCTTGGCCCCCTGCTGGCGCAGATGGCTCAGCATGTCCACATCAAAGCGCCGCTCCAGCTCGTTCAGAAACAGCTTTGAGGGCCCGTGCTCCCAGCTGCGCCACACACGGTCGCGTGGCAAACCTGTGGCCCGCGCAAACTCATCGGCCGCTGCGGTGTAGAGTTTGTTGTGCAGCGGCACGCCCTTGTCGGGCAACAGGGCGTTGCCAAAGTGATGGGTCAGGTCGTTCTCGTTGGTGATCAACAAGGCCACCACGGCGGGTTCGTCCTTGTTGGCCACCCCGGTAAAGACATTCTTGTGGCTCAGGTAGGCCTCGTTGAAGCGCTTCATGGCCGATTGCACCGAGGCATTGACGTAGTTGAACCCCTTCAACTCCGCCGTGTCCTTACTGCGCCGCATCTCGTCAAAGTCGGTGATGTTGTCGCCGGCCTTGACCGCGCGCCCCACGTGCAAATCAAGCCAGAGATAAATGCCCTCGTCCTTCAGACACTTCACCCACCAGTCCAGGCGCTCCAGCGCCGCAGCGTCCAGCACCTGTGTATTGCTCAGCGCCTTGTAGTTGCCAAAGATGTTGGTGCCCACCCAAGCTGAATCGTGGTGGTGAAGCCTGACCAGGTTGTAGCCCAGGGCGGCAATGCGCTTGGCCTGCTCGCGCACCGACTCCTTCGGGGTGGTGAACAAAGCATAGGCCGTGATGTTTGTGCCCCAGAAGCGGGCGGGTGTGCCATCAGCAAACACCAGCGAATCGCCCTGGGCCTTCACTGGGCCGCGCCGCCCTGCCGGCTTGTCGTCACGGTTCAAAAAACTCAGGTCCACACCCACGCTGCGCGGATTGAGCGTGTCCTGTGGCCACTCATCCGGTGGCGGCCCGCCCAAGCGCTCTGGCAACGAAGCTCGCAGCGCAATGCCGCCCTTGAATTGCCAGCTGACTTTGTAGTGCCGCTCGCCGGCTGGCACTTCATCCTTGTAGAAAAGGCTCGCACTTCGGTAGGGCTGCCCCGCTCGAAGTACACCGCCGCCAGGGCGGGCTCCACCCTCATCTCAACCTGAGGGCCGCCTTCACGCCCCCAACGCCAACCCTGGTTGCCCGGCAGCAACTGGGGCTCACCCATCTCGCCGGCCCAGTTGGCTAGGTCGAAACGGAACAACATGCCCCCACCACTCACATTGGACTTAGTGGCATCGGCTCTAAGGGTCACGTCAGAGGCCCAGGCCGTGTTCGAGGCGCGACTGATCCGACTGTTCAGGTTCAAGCCCAACAGAGCACTGGTGCCTGTAGTCTCGTACTGCCCAGGTCCCGTGATCCGCGTGGTTGGCTGCATGCCGGCCCACCGCCAATTGCCCCCCCAGAAGACCAAAGACGAACTGACTGCGAGGCTTCCCCCGACTTCCACCACGGGCAGCCCGCTTGACTCACCAACACTCGTGAACCAGGACTCTGAAGCAAATGACTGGGTGCCCAACGAAAGCAGCAGCACCGCGACGGGAAGCGAAGTTTTGTCGAACATATCAGCCTGCTTAGTTCAAGAGCTTGGAGTCCCGCCACGCCACATCGCCGCTCTGCGCCAGCGTAAAGCCACCCCCGGTGTATGGCCCAACTATCTTGGTGCCATGGCGTAAGGAGGCAAACGTCCATGCCGTCAATGACAGCGAAGTGAAACAAGATCCCATTGCATTGACGCGGCGACGCAAAGCGTCTACACCTTCAGTCGACTTTCGGTGTGCCTGATCATGATCTGTGCAAAGGTTCTTCGGGCGCGCTCTTGGGCGCTTGCTTTCGAGGAGCGCGAAAGTGGCGACTCAGGTTCTGGCACGGCTTTTCAATCCACTTGAAGCTCAACCCAGCCAGCGCCACGCTCAAGCCCAAATAGACCACCAACCGCACCCCATAGCCTAGAGCCGGTGGCCAACTTTCCATCAATGGCTTGGCGACTACCCAGACCCCGATCCGAATGGCCTCGTGATAGAGGTAGATGCCATATGAAACTTGCCCTACGTACACCAACACGCGCCGCTGCAGTGTGCGACATATCCACGACTGGCTGGGTAGATACCACAGTCTCACCACCCAGACCGCAAAGGCTGGCACCACCAGTGGCAGCAGCCGGTCGCGTACCATTTCTTCACTCCAGCCCAGAAGGTAGGGCAGGGCGAACATGGCCAACAACGCCAGCCCGCCAAGGAGACTGACAAATCTGGCCACTCCGAATGCGGCAAACCGCTCTGGCGCCCGATGTGCGGCAATGGCTACAGCAGAAGCCAACACCAAGCTGAAGCCACGGGTGCAGAGCATCGCACTCTTGGCCATGCCGGAAGGCCAGAGCACGCTCGCAATCAAGAAAACAAGGCCTAAGAGAGCAGCCAACCCCAGCAGCCACGCAAGACGGCGATGCAACAACAGCACCAACAGTGGCCAGACCAGGTAGTACTGTTGCTCGACGGCCAATGACCAAAGATGAACAGTCAAGCCTTGTCCGTTCCACACCCCCCCCTTTGGAACAAAGTTGATGGTGTAGGTCCACAAGGCCGCAGTGAACTCGCCGATGCTCCATCCACTGGCCGTCTCATGCACGCTACCGGGCCACAACCACAGAGCACCAGTGACAAAACCGGCATAAATCGCATAGGCCGGCGTCAGTCGCAGGGCTCTGCGTGCCATGAAGAACGGCCAATTGACCGCACCGGAGCGGGCAACTTCGTCCATCAACAAAGTGGTGATCAGGAAACCGCTGAGCACGAAGAACAAATCCACGCCGACCCAGCCTGAGTGAAAACCTGGGCTACCAGCATGAACCAGCATGACCGCCAGAATCGCGAGAGCTCGCAATCCATCCAACGCCTGCCGGTGGCCAGGGGCAACTTGTACGGCTGTCAAGGCACGCGCCTTTTGCTGTAAGGTGTCCCAAGAGTCTCTCCGATGGGCGCGAAAAGTTGATTGGGAGATAGGCCCCGGGCTGCTTGGCCCAGCCTAGTTGAGGCGATACGGCTCATGCCCACAAACGGTCTACCAATGCAGTCAACGCCCAACCAAGTAGAGCGCCGCCAACCAGCGCAGGCAGCAGCATGGCATCGATCCGCCAACGCAGAGCACCGTATCGCCACCGAAACCAAAGGGCCTGCGGCCATGTTGCGAACTGACTCAACGCTATTCCCGCCACGGCACCTTCGAGACCCCAGAATCGATACCCCAACAGCACGCCAAGTACCAAGCCGCCCAACCGAGCAAGGTTGGCCAGAGTGGTGTACTGCGGCTTGTTTACGGCCTGGTAGCACTGTTCAATGAGTTGCACCCGAAGACCTATTGCCCCCAGGGCGAGCACCGACATCATCCAACCTGCACCTAGATATCGGTGGTCATATAGCACTTTGATGATTGCTGGCCCCCCCGTAACCATCAACGCCGCAGCGGTTACCGCCAAGCCGTCATAGGCCCACTGAAACTTCTCGATGACCCGAGGCATCTCGGTCGGTCGATCACGGAATATCTCGCTGAATGCGGGATAGGCAACGTTGTTGCAAAGCGTGCTAGACACCACCTGAAGCGCGTTCACGAGCAAGAAGGCAATGGCATATAAGCCAAACACCTTGGCATCGATGAGCCCCCCCAAGATCAACCGGTCGCCATTCACCGCCAAGAACCCCAGAATGGACGACAGAAACACCCACTTGCCGCTACTTATGAGTTCAGCCAGAGCGGCTGGCTCAATGCGCCAGCGTGCCCGTGGGCCCTCCAACCAGAGATATCCCATCGAGCTGCGAGCAGCGGCAGCCACCAGGGCGCCGATCACCAGCGCCCAAACTGAGTGGAATAGCCAGGCCAGTATCACCATGACCAGGGTCGCCAGAAACTGGCTGAAAAGGTCTATTCGGGTGAGAGCCTGCATCTGCATCGTGCGCTTGGCCAACCCTACGCGTATGCTTTCCAAGCCCTGCAAGAGCGCCACCAATGCGAAGGCCGCAATCACCCAGGGCAGCAGTGGGTCCCCATAGGCGGTCTGTGGTTGTACCCAGCCCACCTGCCCCGCCGTCGCAAACCCAACAGCAGCCAGCAGCGTGACGAGCCCCAAGCCAGCGCCACGAAGCACTTGCAATGTCCATGCCGTATCGAGAAAGGCCCCATCATTTCCGCGGGGACTTTGCACAACACTGCGGTATATGCCCAGGTCACTGAACAGTGTCAGCCCCACCATCAGCATATAAACCATGGCCATCAAACCAAAGGCCTCCGGCGCCAGCAGCCGCGTCAGGATCAAATTCGACCCCAGGCGCAGGGCCTGCCCACCAACATGCCCCACCAACACCCACGAGCCAGCGCGAATCACCCTCGCCTGAAGGCCTGTCGGTTTTGCGGGGGTTGGTGACGCTTGCGGGTGACTCATTGCCAGTTCCAGGCCTGCACAAAGGCCCCCTGCATGGCCCACTTCTGGGTATGCAGCGGCTCTTGCGCAAAAGAGGTCACCTCAGATGAGGGCAAGCGAGGTCTCCTCCCGTGGGCCGCATGCGCAGAAGGAGGCATTGTGACCACTATTTCCACCTGTCTGCCACAGGGGGTGAGGCAAAATGCGCAGCTTCCACCACGGCAGGTGGGCTGTGAATGGCATGACACAAACAGGCGTACCGCCACTCATCACCACACTGCTGGTCAGCTACAACACGCGGGAACTTCTGGACCCCTGTTTGGCTGCATTGCGCTTGGCGCTGCTGCCGATAGGCGGTGGCACGGTGGTGGTGGTGGACAACGCCTCGCGCGATGGGTCGGCCGCGCATTTGGCCCAAGCCGCACCGGATGTGACCCTGATTCGTTCGGGGGCGAACCTTGGTTTTGGCCGAGCCAACAACCTCGCACTGGCCCATGCGCAAACCCCGTTTGTGCTGCTGCTGAACACCGACGCCTTTATAGAGCCCGACGGGCTCCGTCTGCCTCTGGCCTACATGGCCAGCAACCCCAACTGCGGCATCTTGGGTGTGCGGTTGGTGGGCCGCGATGGTGACCTGCAACCCTGCTGCCGCTATTTCCCAACCCCTTGGAATCAGTTTCTCAGCCGCACAGGGCTGAGCCGATGGCTACCTGGCCGCTTGGTGGACAACATGGATTGGCCCCATGACCAGGTGCGTGACTGCGACTGGGTTCCGGGCTGCTATTACCTGGTGCGAAAAGAAGTGATAGACCAGGTTGGCCTGTTCGACCCTCGCTACTTTCTCTATTTCGAGGAGGTGGACCACTGTCGCGCGGCCAAGCAAGCGGGCTGGCGCGTGGTGTACTTTCCTTTCACCCAGGTGGTGCACTTAGGTGGCGAAAGTGCACGCAAGGACGGCCCGATCTCAAAGAGCGGGCGGCAGGTTGAGGTGTTGCAACTGGAGAGCGCACTGCTCTATTTCCGCAAGAACCACGGCGTGCTGGGCTTGCTGGCCCACCTGGCCTTTGAAGGGGTGGCCGATATGGTGCTGATGCTCAAAGCCTTGCTCAAAGGCCAGGGCCTTGGCCCAGTGGCTTACCAGGCCAAACGGCTGCAGGCTGTGGCAAGGCTGCTGCTTCAAACCAAGTTGGGTACCAAGCCCACACGCTGACCGCCATGTTCGAGCACATCCGCGCCGACTTCAATGCCCATGGCCGCCGCTTGGGTGCCCAGGGCTTCTGGGCCATGGTGGTGTACCGCTATGGCCGGTGGCGCTACACGGTGCGGCCCGCGCCTTTGCGCAAGCTGTTTTCCCTCATCTATCACCTGCTGTTCAAAGTGGTGCAAATCCTCACCGGCATTGAATTGCCGTGCGAGGCAGAGGTGGGCCCAGGGTTTGTGATCGACCATTTCGGCGGCATCGTCATCAGTGGCTATGCCAAGTTTGGCGCGCGTTGCCGGGTGCGCAACGGTGTGGTGGTGGGGCTGAGTCACACAGAGCACCCCGTGGCCCCAGTCATTGGGGATGACGTCGACATCGGTGCTGGCGCCAAGCTGCTGGGCGGTATCAAGGTGGGCCACCGGGTTCTGGTAGGTGCCAACGCCGTGGTGATCACTGACATTCCCGATGACCACATCGCAGTGGGGGTGCCCGCCCGCGCGCATCTCCGCAAGGTGAAATCATGAGCGCCACAGAAGCCGGTTTCGGCATCCTCACCATGGCCACCCCTGGTGACTTTCGCAAGGCCATAGGCTTGGCTCTGTCATTGCGCGCCAGCAACCCCGGCGTGCCGCTCGCGGTGGCCTGCTCACCCAAGGCTCGCCCACTGGTGGCGCGACACTTTGACGTGGTGGTGGACGAAGACCCCAGCCTGCGGGGCTTTGAGCACAAGATTCACATGGATCGCTACTCACCGTTCGTGGAAACGGTGTTCTTTGATTCGGACGTGCTGGTCTTCAAACCCGTTTGGCCGCTGATCCAGGCTTGGCGAAGCCACCCCTACATGGCCTGTGGGGAGTTGATGACCGAGCCCATGTGCCGGTTGAATACGGTGGTGCGTACCAGTTCGTTTGGCATGGATCGAATCGCCGTCATGCAACGTCTTGGCAAGCCGGCCCTGACCGTGATTGACGGGGCTGGCCACGCCTACTTCCGCAAGCCGGCTTGCCAACCTGTGTTTGACATGGCACGTGATGTGACGCGCCAACACAAACAACTGATTGGCGACATCCCGTTTGCTGATGAAGACGTCATTGACTATGTGATGACGGCCATGGACATCCCTCCAGCGCCGTGGGCAAACTTTTTTTCACGACACCTGTCGGGGTCTCCGGGCACTGTTCGCATGAATGCAGTGCGGGGTGAATGTCGGTTTGTAAGCGCGACAACCGGAGAGGTGGTGGAGCCTTGCATGATGCACTTCGCCGCCAATGAGGTGCCATTCGCCTATCACCGTCAACTCTTTGGCTTGTTTCGGGCCCATGGGCTCTCGACTGAGGGCTTGCTAGGGCAGTGTCTGAATGATTGGTATCTGCGGCGGATTCGTGACCGGCTCTCTGCGATGAAGCGCCGCTTGCTCCGTGCGATTTGAGCAAACCCCACATTCACTAGCCCCAAAACAGGCACCCCTATGAACATCGTTTGGGCCGCAAAACTTGCTGCGGGATTGCTGGCTGTCGTCGCGCTGGCCTACGTAGTGATTGGCCCAGGCCTCAAACAAGTCTTGTCGCCTGCCGACTTGCGACACGGATGGCGGGCGGTGGTTGTTACCGCCCTCATCAGTTGTTTGTCGCTGACGGCTGGAGTGTTCTGCATGATTTTGGCTGCCTGGTCACTGTGGCTGTCCCGCAGCATGCAGGCTGAAGGGCAAGGCGCTCTCTATGCATATGCTTTGCTCATCGTCTTGTGCCCTCCTATCAGCCTGCCTTTGGACTTGCCGGGCCAAGGCATGTACCTGCTTAGGTTGACACCACCCCGCCTCCTGGCACTCACATTGCTTTTGCCGTTGACGCTTCGGCTATGGAATGCCCCCAGAACCCAAGCCATTCCAGCCTGGCTTCGCCTGAGTGACGCGGCAGTTCTGCTCTTTGCCTTGTTGTCATTGGGCCGCCAGACCGACCCGACGGTGACAGTGGTCGTCCGAACGACCATAGAAACAGTACTGGATTCGCTGTTGCCCTACTACGTGCTGTCTCGCGCCACAGTTGATAGTGTGGTGCGCACCCGCATGCTGTCCTTCTTCTTGCTTGGTGCGTCATTCCAGGCAGTGGTTGGCGTGATGGAGGGCTTGACCCATCACCAGTTTTACTCGCCGCTGCAGTATCTGTACAACGTGTCTTGGCAAACCTCGCTCAGCCAGAGTCGAGGCGATTGGCTACGAGCTCAGGCTGCGTTCGTTGGCGCCCTTCCCTTGGCTGTCTTGTTGCTGTTTGCTGGCGGCATTTGGGCTGTTTTGCGGCCAACCATCCGATCAGTAAAGTACGACCTCGTGGGTTTGGTGCTCGCGTGTGGCTTGGCACTCACCTTTGGACGTGCGGCCTGGCTTTCCGCATTCGCGATGGTGATTAGCTGGGCCGCGCTTCGCGCCCTAAACGGCAGGCAGTATTTGCTGCTGGCCCTTGGCTTGGCCCTGACCCTCGGCGTCGCCTGGGCCCAGGGCATGGGTGAAGTGGTCACCCAGTTCTTCATCGGGGCCTTTGGCAGCACTGGAAATGAAGCCTTCAACATCCTCTACCGCAAAGAGTTGCTGGACGCTTCGCTGGCACTGATCAAGCAAAGTCCTTGGTGGGGCGTTGGTGACGTCTTCCAACAGCTTGCGTATCTCAAACAAGGTGAGGGCATCATCGATTTCGTCAACACCTATCTGGTGGTCACCCTGAATGTCGGTTTGGTTGGGCTGGTGCTGTTTCTCGTTCCGTTTGGCGTCACCCTATGGATGGGGGCGAAACAGCACCAGGGCCAGGCCCAGATCCTGGGCAAGGAGGCGCCGGTGTGGCTCGCACTCACGGTCGCCATCATGGCCATGGTCTTCACGGTGTCACCCATCTCCATCATCCAACCCCTGCTGATCTGGACCGTGGCGCTGCCACTTGCCCGGCTGCAGGAACCCAAGCTCGCGAGTCTCTAACGATGCTGGGCTTCGTCATCATCGGCCGCAACGAAGGTGAGAGACTGCGGTGCTGCCTGGTCGCGGTCGTCAAAGCCGCTGTGGCCGTGGTCTATGTGGACTCGGGCTCCACTGATGGTTCAGCCGCACTGGCCCGGCAAATGGGCGCTGACGTGGTGGAGCTTGACATGCGCCGCCCGTTCACGGCCGCATGGGCCCGCAACAGCGGTTGGCGGCGTCTGCTGGCCATAGCGCCCGAAACCACCCGTGTGCATTTTGTGGACGGCGACTGCGAGCTCATGCCCGGCTGGGTGGATGAGGCCATGTTGGCAATGGATGCAGCGCAACAGGTGGCCGTAGTGTGCGGCCGCCGCCGCGAGCGCTTTCCCAACGCATCGGTGTTCAACTTGCAGTGCGAGGTGGAGTGGAACGCGCCTGCTGGCCTTGTGCAGTCTTGTGGCGGTGACGCCTTGGTGCGTGTTGAAGCCCTGCGCGCCGTGAACGGGTACCGAGACAGCTTGATTGCCGGCGAGGAGCCCGAGCTCTGCGTACGCCTGCGCGCAGCCGGATGGCAAGTGCTGCGCCTGAGGCAAGACATGGCCTGGCACGACGCCGCCATGACCCACTGGATGCAATGGTGGCGGCGCACCATGCGCGCCGGGCACGCATTTGCCGAGGGTGCCTTGCTGCACGGCGCCCCACCTGAGCGGCATGGTGTGAAGGCACGACGCCGCGCGCTGCTGTGGGGCCTGGCGCTGCCGTGCACAGCGGCCCTGCTGACCTTGGTGGGGCAGCTAGGAGGGTGGCTGCTGTTGCTCTACCCCCTGCAGGTGCTGCGACTGGGGCTGCGGCCCGAGCCTGCAGCCAAAGAGGCGAATGCCGTGTGGAGCCGGGCCTTCTTTCTGGTGGCGGGCAGGTTCCCGGAAGCTGCCGGTGTGTTGATGTTTTGGTCCAGGCGCTTGCGCGGCGCCACCAGCACCTTGATTGAGTACAAATGAGCAGTCCCTTCCACGCCACCTATGCGCTGATCTCGCCTTGCCGCAATGAAGCGGACTACATGCGGGAAACACTGGATACGGTGATTGCGCAGAGCGTCACGCCCACGCTGTGGGTGATCGTGGACGATGGCTCCACGGACGCGACCCCCGCCATCTTGGCTGAGTACGCTGCGCGCCATGACTGGATTCGCATCGTCACCCGAGCCGACCGCGGCCACCGTGCCGTTGGCCCTGGCGTGATCGACGCCTTCTACACGGGCTACAACGCCATCAACCCGAGCGACTTCGAGTTCATCTGCAAACTGGATCTGGATCTGCGCCTGCCATTGCGCTACTTTCAGATCCTGATCGAGCGCATGCATGCCGAGCCCCGCTTGGCCACTTGCAGTGGCAAGGCCTACATTGAACAGGCCGGTGGCTTGCATGACGAGCGCCATGGCGACGAGACGTCGCTGGGCATGACCAAGTTCTACCGAACCCAGGCCTTCCAAGAGATCGGCGGCTTTGTGCGCGAGGTGATGTGGGATGGCATTGATTGCCACGAGTGCCGGCGCAAAGGCTGGATAGCCCGCAGCTGGAATGAGCCCGACTTGCGTTTTGTGCACCTGCGGCCCATGGGCTCTAGCCAGCAAAGCGTGTACGTGGGCCGCATGCGCCATGGCTATGGCCAGTACTTCATGGGCACAGGCGCGTTGTACATGGCTGCCAGCGCCCTTTCCCGCATGAATCAGAAGCCATATGTACTGGGCAGCCTGGCCATGATGTGGGGCTGGCTCAAGAGCGCGTGGCGGGGGGCACCCCGCTATGGCGACGCGGCGTTTCGCCAGTACCTGCACCATTACCAGTGGCGCTCGTTGGTGGTGGGCAAGGCCCGCGCCACAGCCGAGATTGATGCCGCCAATGCCGTAGGGCGCCGCAACGGGGCTGTGGCATGAAGCTGGCCTACTTCGTCAACCAGTACCCCAAGGTCAGCCACACCTTCATCCGCCGTGAGATCGCTGCGCTGGAGAAGCTGGGCTTGCCGGTGGAGCGCTTTGCACTGCGCGGCTGGGACGCCGACGTGAAGGGTGACGAAGACTTGCTCGACCGCACCCGCACCCGGCATGTGCTGCGGCAAGGCCTGCCGCGCCTGCTGCTGACGGCCTTTGGCGTGGCCCTGAGCCGGCCCGCCGCCCTGTGGCGTGCCCTGCGTTGCACCTGGGACGTCTCGCGCCAGGCTGAAAGGCCCTTGCCCTACCACCTGATGTATCTGGTGGAGGCGTGCACCTTGCTGCGCTGGCTGCAGGCCAGCGAGATCACCCATGTGCATGCGCATTTCGGCACCAACTCCACCGAGGTGGTGATGCTGGCCCACTTGCTGGGTGGGCCCCGATACAGCTTCACCGTGCACGGGCCCGAGGAGTTCGACAAGCCCCGCTTTCTACACCTGGCCCGCAAGGTACGGCATGCCGAGTTTGTGGTGGCCATCAGCAGCTATGGCCGCAGCCAACTGTGGCGTTGGCTGCCCGCTGGCGAGTGGCACAAAGTAAAGGTGGTGCACTGCGCCCTGGAGTTGCAGTTCTTCGCCCAGGTGGAGGCGCTGACCCCTTGCACGGCGCCGCGCCTGATCAACATCGGCCGCTTGTGCGCTCAGAAGGGACAACTGCTGCTCATAGAGGCGGCCGCCCAGTTGGCCGCCGAGGGCCTGGCATTTGAGTTGGTGCTGGCTGGCGACGGTGAGATGCGCGAAGCCATTGAGCAGGCCATACGCGAACACGACTTGCAAGACCGGGTGAGGATCACCGGCTGGATCGACAGTGCCACCGTGCGCGCCGAGTTGCTCGCTTCCAGGGCCCTGGTGCTGCCCAGCTTTGCCGAGGGCTTGCCGGTGGTGATCATGGAAGCCATGGCTGTGGGGCGGCCGGTGGTTACCACCCGAATTGCAGGCGTGCCCGAGCTTGTGCGCGAAGGCATAGACGGCTGGCTGGTGCCCCCCGGGAGTCTGGCAGACCTGGCCGCAGCCATGCGGAGCTGCTTGCAGGCGGATGCCAGCCAGCTCGGCGCCATGGGTCTGGCGGCTCGCCAGCGAGTGCAAGAGCGACATGAGGCCATGACCGAAGCCCGCAAACTGCAGGCCCTGTTCACTGAAGCCGGCAGGCGTTAGCCGCCCGGCAGGCATGCAGCAGCGCATGACACCCCCCGACACCACCCCAGCGGCAGCACCATACAGGGCTGACATTGACGGATTGCGGGCCGTCGCCGTTGTGCTGGTGCTGGCCTTCCATTTCAAGCTACTGCCGGGAATGGGCGAGGCAGGTTTCATCGGAGTAGACATCTTCTTTGTCATCTCCGGATACCTCATCACCGGCCTGCTTCTGCGCGCCATAGAGCGTGCGCCCTTCAGCCTGGCCATGTTCTACGTCCACCGCGCCAGGCGGCTGGCCCCTGCCTTGCTGGCGACACTTTTGGCCTGCCTGGTGTACGCGTGGTGGCGCCTGTTGCCAAACGACTTTGCGGAGCTCATTCGACAGTTGGTGGCCACACAGTGGTACGGCGCCAACTTCTATTACTGGCAGCACATTGGCTACTTTGGGCTTGGTGTGGACCGTGCCGCCTTGCTGCACACATGGTCGTTGGCGGTGGAGGAGCAGTTTTATCTGTTGTATCCCCTGGCCCTGATGGCCGTGCACAGGTGGGCCCGCGCCTGGCTCTTGCCCATCTTGCTGCTTGGGCTGGTGGTGTCATTTGGCCTGAATGTGCTGCTGGTGCATGCCAAGCCCAATGCGGTCTTCTATCTCTTGCCCGCACGTGCATGGCAACTGCTGGCAGGTGCGTTGCTGAGCCTGGCCCCTGGTGGCCCATGGCAACATGGAAAGAGCGCGGACACCCTGGGCCTGCTGGGCCTGCTCGCCATAGGCGCCGCACTGTGGTTACACCATCCTGGCATCGGTGTGCCGGGCTGGTTCGGGATCCTGCCTGTGGCGGGCGCTGCAGCGCTGCTCTATGCCTGTGGCGGTGGCCAGGGCTGGGTGGGCCGCACCCTGTCGGCCAGTCCAGTGGTGTACGTGGGGCGCATCTCTTACCCGGCCTATCTGGTGCACTGGCCGCTGCACGTGTTTGCCGGGCTGGAGCTTGGCTCCTCTTACACCCTGGGCGCGCACTGGGCCATGTTTCTGATTTCGCTGTTGCTGGCCTCGGCGATCTATCACTGGGTTGAGCAACCCATTCGGCAGGCCCGGTGGCTGCGTGGCAACCGACAGTTGCTGCTGGCCTATGCGGCCAGCTTGGCGGCAACTCTGCCCTTGCTGATGGCTTCACAGCACACGGGCGGGCTGCCTTCACGCTATCCGGCGCACGTCGTTCAACTGGACAACGCCGCGAACGACCGTCCTCCCCCGCTCACGGAGTGCGCGTACAGCCCCAACCGGACTGTGAATCTTGAACCTGTGTGCCAGCTGGGTGTAGGCGGTAGCCAGCGCGCCACTTGGCTGATCTACGGCGACTCCCACGCCTGGGCCGCACACGGCGTGTTTGACGAGTGGCTGCGCCGCAGAGGCGAAACGGGCTACTTCTATTTCAGGCACGGTTGCCCGCCGGTGGTGGCCACACACGTGATCGGTGACCGCGGCGCCTGCGCGGCCTTCAACGACACAGCCTTGGCCTTTTTGGCCAACGCTCCGGAGATCAAGAACGTGCTGCTGGCGTCGACTTGGTTGCAGGCCGCAGAAGGCATCCTGGGCCCATCGCCCGAAGAGACAACAACACCCGCTGCATCGTTAGCGCATTTCTCATCACAGTTCAAGAAGACACTTGAACAGCTCAACAAATTCGGCAAGCGGGTGGTGATCTGGGAGCCCGTGCCTGGCGCTCGGGCCAGCGTACCCGAGGCCATGGCCAGAGAAGCGTTGTCAGGCAAGCCCAGTGAGCCGCTGGAGTGGACGCTGAGTGAGTATCGGCAGCGCTACGGGTTCTTGTTTGACGCACTGCTAGACAATCAATCCCTCATCGCCGCCAGGATATCGCCATCCCATGCTCTTTGTCAGTCTGGAAGGTGCGCCGTCTATATCAACGGATATCCTATTTATAGTGATAACGGCCATCTTGCAAGGAGTTCCAGTCGAGTTTTATTGGCTGAGCTACTTGCACTGCCATATTAGCCTTAACCGAGGGCAGTTGTGACCGATCATTCTGGACGATTCTATCTACTCGACGGCCTCCGTGGTTTAGCAGCGGTCGCAGTCATGTTCTATCACTTCACCCTTCATAACGATCTACATTGGTTCCCAGGAGCCTGGGTCGCAGTTGATTTATTTTTTATACTTTCCGGCTTTGTTATATCACATAGTTACTGGGGTAGCATATCGAACGGAATGAGTTTGGCACAGTTCATCGCAGCAAGAATATTGAGGCTTGCTCCGCTATATTTTATTGGACTAGCGATTGGAACCGCCGCCGCCATACTAGCACTCAGAAGTGGCCAATCACTTAATTTGGATGCCAGCGGAATATTTTCAAGATTTATTCTGGCGCTCTCTTTTATTCCATACCTAAACGGTGGGCCGATATTCCCTTTGAATGATCCATCCTGGTCCCTATTTTTTGAAGTATTCGTGAATATAATATTCTTCTGGCATATTAGGAAATGGGGATCGCCTTCAGGTATTATCTTGGTCTGCGCTGCCGCTGTGGCCTTCTTGGTCGGAACACTTGCCACGGGTCGTACAAACCCGGGCTGGGCCACTGGTCACTTTTCACTGGGCTTCCCAAGAGCGATTGCCGAGTTCTTTGCAGGATGCCTAATTTATCAAACAGGAATCTATAGAAGGACGACATCCTCAGGCATGGTAGTCACTCTCACAGCACTAACTTTCCTGGGGTTTTTAATTGACAAAGGGAAGGTTGGATTTATAAGCAGCTTAACCATCATTCCGTTGACCATATCGTTCGCGTCTTCCGCGAAACTTACCCCAAGGGTTAGGAGAGTATGCATCGCCCTAGGTGAAATATCATATCCATTGTACATAATACATTACCCAGTATACTTCACCGCACAGGCAACAAGGGCAATAAGTCAGCACGACCAAGTCACCCAGACACTCATACTTGCGGCAGCAAGCACAATATTCTCTGCCGCACTAATCGGGCCTGATAGAAGGTTTAGGACTTTTTTCTCGGAGTGGTTGGAAGGCGTGCGTAGAGCAAAAGGATAGGGCCTTCCAGTTCCAAAGAACGGTTAGGCGTGTTCTATTTTCATAGTTCTCTCCGTGCGACTGATTTTTTTACTGCATATGTCAACCGCGAGACTAAGAGGAACAGTTCTCTGTTGCCTCGTCACCATCGCGCCAATTCCCACCATGCAATCCAGTTGCAGCCCTTATGACTAGACACTTCTATACGTTGGATGCAATGCGTGGCGTGGCTGCCATAGCAGTGATACTTGGGCATGCAAGTATCTGGATGCAACCTGTGCCAACACCTCGGGCATGGCTTGCAGTTGACCTATTTTTCGCATTGAGCGGCTTTGTGATTTGCCACGTGTACGAAAATAGACTAGATAGTGGGATGACCGTCTCTCAGTTCATGAAACTGAGATATATCAGACTCTACCCATTGTTCGTCGTCGGCGTTGGGGTTGGAATAATATCCGGCGCAGCAGCTTTGGTTCTTGGGAAAGGCCACCTTTCATCTGGCGGGCTCGCGTTGGCTGCTATTAGCGGACTACTTATGCTTCCGTCCCCAACTTGGAATTTAACTGCCGATCTGATTCCGCTCAATAAGCCCGGCTGGTCGCTATTCTTCGAGTGCTTTATAAATCTTATCTATGCCGCATACTGGCGGCAGCTAAACAAGCGCCTGCTTATCGGTATAATAGTTCTTTCAGGTGGACTTTTGGCCTTCTATTGCACAATGGGACAAGGGTATGGAGGGACATCTTGGAGCAATTTTTTTTGGGGCTTTCCAAGAGTTTCTTTCTCATTCTTCTTCGGTGTTCTCATAGCCAAAAACTACGACGGCAAGTGCACGGAAACAGGACTCGCATGGCTTTTACCTTTGCTGCTCATTCCAATACTATTTTCAGTCAACTTGTCGGGCCCATACATTGAATTTTTGATGGTTATATTGGTATTCCCTGCAACCATAGCCATCGGCGCAAGAATTGAGCCTCCGAAACAGAAGCTATTCCTTCTACTCAGCGCAATTTCCTACCCAGTTTATGCAATTCACGAGCCAATACTATATTTACTTTGGCGGATATTTATATACTTCAACATAAAGCCAGAAGAATACACCCCAGAGATCGGAATTGCCTTTGTGGTATGCATGCTTATAATATGCACTTTTCTTGAGAAATTCTATGATAGACCGGTCAGAAGATATTTAACAGCTCTGCTACTAGGAAACAAGTCACCTCAAGAAAAAACATTAAAAGGCAACTCGTAGGGGAACTCAGAGGTTGTGACAATCACCTTTTCAATTTGCAGTTGCTGAGTATTTTTGTACTGAGGCATCGAAATTAGGCGCCATTCTATAAAATAGTCCAATGCACATAAAATCTGCCGCACCAAAACCCATTCTTCTGCGCCCATGGGATGCCCTTCCTGCCGGAAGGACACCCATAGGAGTGGTAGCTCCATGTTATGGCTCAAGCCGTGTTGTGTATGGCCTATCCACGCCCCGCTACGCTCATGTCACGTTGCCTGCCTTACCGCTGTCCAAGCTGGACCGTTCATCGACCTTCTTCGAGTTCACACCCGTCGTGTTGGATTGGCGCGTTCCGTTGCTGCACACCTGGAATGCAGTGCCGTTGAACAAGGACTTCATCATGTCCTTCGAGTTGGAGATTCCCCGCTACCTGGGTGAGGTAGGTGAGCGCGCCATTCGGTTTGGTCTGGACAGAATGTCGAGCAAACGGTGCCGAAAATTACTCGCCCTAAGCGACTTCGCTAAGCGGCACGCGCTGCGAGTGTTTGCCAAGCATGGTTATGAGCATCTTGGAGAAAAGCTTGAAGTGTTCCGCGGTGGTGTGTGGGATCCGTTTGCCAGTGGCTACTCACGGCCCAGCCAAGCTGAGGGGCAGACTGAAGGGCCACTCACTGCGATCGTGATTGGAACCCAGTTGTTTCGAAAGGGTGGCATGTACGCCATTGAAGCCTTTGAGCGGCTACGAGCGCGCGGAATGGATGTGCGGCTCACCCTGGTTGGGGATTTCGAATCGCGCTGCTATGCGTTTCGCGATGGCCTGCCTTCTCGCGACGAATGGCGCAAGCGCGCAGCCTCTTTAGACTGGGTGACGATGATGCCGCCCGTGCCATTTGCCGAGGTATATCGCTTGCTGCTGTCCCACGACGTGTGTTTGTATGCATCGTTGGACGAGAGTCTGGGCTGGCTACCTATCGAGGCAGCCATGGCGGGCAAACCAATGATCGGGGCACGCGTGGCCGCCTTTCCTGAATTCGTTCACCACGACGAAACCGGCTATTTGATTGATGTGCCGGTAGGGGAGAGTGAGCGCTGGGAGGGCCTGTTCCTGTCGGGTCAATCCCATCTAAATGCGCTGGCAGAGGTACACGAGAAGATGGTGGCGGGCATTGGGGTAGCCATGGAAATGATCTACAACGACAGGTCGCTGGCAACCAAATGGGGCGACGCGGGAAGAACCCTCATGCGTCAGATGTATGACATGCAGGCAGCTGGTCTTGCCCTAGAGCAGATCTACGACGAAGCCTTGAACTCGCGGCAATGACCCGACTCCCAGTCAACCGCGACCGATTGACTGGTACTCCAACCCAAAGCTCTGCATCAGTTCCGGCTCATAGAGGTTGCGCCCGTCAAACACGCGTTTGTCCGCGAGCTTGCCGGCAATCTCGCTGAAGTCTGGGGTTCTGAACTCCTTCCACTCGGTGACGATGCACAGCGCGTGTGCCCCATCTAGGGCGGACATGGAGCTCTCGCAAAAGCACACTTGGGCGCTCAGCGCGGCAGGGCCCAAGTCCAGCACCAGCGCGCGCTGCGCCTCGCTGAGGGCCACGGGGTCGTAGGCTCGCACCATGCCGCCACGACGCACCAGTTCGGCAATCAGCACTCGGCTGGGTGCTTCGCGCATGTCGTCGGTGTTCGGCTTGAAAGACAGGCCCCAAACGGCAAAGGTCTTGCCTTGCAAGGATTCGCCGTAGGCCTGCACCACCTTGTGCGCCAGGATTTGCTTCTGGGCTTCGTTGACCGACTCCACCGCCGCCATCATCAGGCTGGGCACGCCAGCTTCGGCCGACATGTGGGCCAGCGCCTTCACGTCCTTGGGGAAGCAGCTACCCCCAAAGCCGGCGCCGGCATACAAAAAGTGGGTGCCTATGCGCGGATCGCTGCCTATGCCCACACGCACGTGCTCGATGTCTGCTCCCAGCCGTTCTGCAAGGCGCGAAAGTTCATTCATGAAGCTGATGCGCGTGGCCAGCATGGCATTGGCGGCGTACTTGGTGAATTCGGCGCTGCGCACGTCCATCACCAGCAGGCGGTCGCGGTTGCGCACAAACGGTGAGTAGAGCGCCCGCATCATCAACGAGGCTCGTTCGTCCTCGGCACCCACCACGATGCGGTCGGGCCGGGTGAAGTCGGCCACGGCGGCGCCTTCTTTCAGAAACTCGGGGTTGGACACCACAGAGAAATCCAGTGTCATGTCCCGGCTGGCCAGCTCTTCTTTGATAGCGGCCTTGACCCTGTCGGCCGTGCCCACGGGCACTGTGCTCTTGTCGATCACCACCTTGTAGTCGGTCATCAGCCGGCCAATGTTGCGGGCCGCCGCCAGCACGTAGGTCAGGTCGGCTGAGCCGTCTTCATCGGGTGGTGTGCCCACGGCAATGAATTGCAAGGTGCCATGGCCCACAGAGTGCGCGATGTCGGTGGTGAACTGCAGCCTGCCAGCACTGGCGTTGCGCTTCACGATTTCGAGCAAACCCGGTTCGTGGATGGGGATGCCACCACCCTGCAGCACGGCGATCTTGACTGGGTCCAGATCAAGGCAGACCACGTGGTTGCCCATTTCGGCCAAGCAGGCCCCGGTGACCAAGCCCACGTAGCCGGTGCCTATGACGGTGATCTTCATGGGGTTCTCTCTCGATGGTTTATGGCCGATTGTCGTCTGCCGAACTGGACTCAAGTTGTCCACCCAGCTGATGCTGCTGAGCGCCAGGCAAGCCCGTCACCGCCGCCAAGCCATCCACCCCAAGGGCAAGGCCCACAGCAGCCACAGCCAGCCAATCACTTTGAGTGGCCCGAGCTGCCGGTACATGACGGCGTCTATGCCGTGCAGCGACACCATTTCCACGCCAAACACCGCCAGCAAGCCCAAGGCACACAGGGCCGCCCACCGCACCGGCGGGGCGCAGCCCTTGGTGGCAACCAGGGTGCCCCACAGGGCCAGGCCCAACACCAGCAAACCAGCACCCAGCAAAGCGGCCTGCAGTGTCTGCCGTTGGGCGTACTGGCCGGTTTGCTGCAGCCACTGGCCCACCAGGTTGTGCACCTGGTGTCGCCCGCCCCACACCACGTCGGCGGCCAGCACCATGAGCAACACGGCCAGCACTGTCCAGACGCGCGCGCAGGGCTGTTGCGGCCTTCGGCGAGCGGCGCCCCAACAGGCGGCCGATACAATCGCGAACGCCGTTGCGCCGCTGATTTGAGTGGCATCGATACCCAAGAAAACCCCGCCTGAAAAGCGACCACCGAGATAAGAGCCGGCCCATGCCTGCCCCGTTGTTGATGATAGTGGCGGGGCTTTGTCTGGTGTACCTGGTGGGCACCGGCCTGGCCTATCGGTTCATGAAGCCGGCGGCCGCCCTGCTGCTGAGCTACCTGGCCGGCTGGCTGTTGCTGCCGGTGGGCGTCTACCCCAGCGGTGCCGCCGAGGCGGCCTTTCCCTACTGGCTCACCGGCAATGCCGTTCCCTCGGACATGCTGTGGAACAAGGTCTGGCTGATTCCGGTGGCCAACGTGGCGGCGTCCATGCTTGTTGCGGCGCCGGCGTGGCGCCAGGTGCGCTGGGGCTGGCACGATCTGGTGATGGCGCTGTGGTGTGCATCACCCTTGTGGGTTGACCTGGCCCCCGCGGGGCAGGCCGCCAACCCGGCGCCGTTGTTGTCGGCGCTGTACCTGTTTGCCGTTTGGGGGGGCACCTGGTGTTTGGGCCGCGTGCACCTGGCCTCGCCCGACGACAGGGCGCTGATGCTGCACGGCATGGTTTGGGCCACGGTAGCCTGCCTGCCATTGATGCTGGTGGAAGGCCTGGGGCTGGGCCAGGTGCACAGCTGGCTGTGGGGGCCGCACCCCTTTCGCCTGGATGGCACCGACCGCTATGTGGGCTACCGGCCCATGGGGCTGTTTGAGCACGGCAACCAGTACGGCATCTGGGTGAGCCTGGGTGCTTTTGCCGCACTGGCCTGGTGGCGCATGGCCCGCAGCCAGGCCACAGCCGGGTGGTTGCCGCTCTACGCGGTGGTGCTGGCCTGCCTGATTGCCGTGCAGGCGCAATCGGTGGGCGCCTTGATGCTGGCGCTGGCGTGCTGGGCGGTGTTTGAGCTGGCGCAGCGGGTGTCGCTGCGGCGCTGGATCGTTGGCGGGCTGGCCGTGGCGGTGCTGGCGGGCGCCGTCGTGGTGGCCAAACCTGGCGCCATCGAGCATGTGGGCCGCAACACGGCGCTGGGGCAAACGATGATCAGCGGCTTGCGGGCTGTGGGCCGCGGTTCGTTGTTCTGGCGCGTGTCGCAAGACCTGAAGGTGATGCCGCTGGTGAAGCAGTCGCCCATCGTTGGCATGGGCCAGTGGGATTGGTGGCGCCCCAAGCAAACCCGGCCCTGGGGCCTGCACATGCTGGTGGCCGGGCAGTTTGGGCTGCTGGGCCTGGCGCTGATGCTGGCCGCCTGGATGGCCGCGCCGCTGCGCGTGCTGGCCGGCCACGGGCCTGGCACCGAGAAGGGCACAGGCCAACGGGTGAAGCTGGTGCTGGCCCTGGTGGCGTTGGCCAGCGTGGCGGACGCCATGCTCAACTCCTTCATCTACTTCCCTGGCCTGCTTGCCGCGGCGGCCTTGGTGCAGCGCGACCGCTGAAGCGGCCAACGCCCCTGTGAGCAAGCTCTTCTCGAAGGGCTTTTTCATTTCCGGGCCGGGTGTCGATTTGTACCGCCACAGGGCCTTGCAACAGGCCCAGGGCAGCGGGGGGCACATGTCAGAATGCGCGCTCAGCCCGAGTGTTGGGCCATGTACACAGTTGTGAGAATTGGGACGCGCTTTGCCACCTATGAAGTGTCTGAAGTTGAGGCTCCGTGGCGCGGCCAGCACTTTGATGGCAGGGCGGTATGAATGACCGCCCGTTGAAGTGGCCCCGCTGGCCGTTGCTGAATGTGTGGGCTGACGACCTGCCCATGGCCGAGTTGCTGGCCCATCTGGAGCAGGCGGGCGGCGTGGTGTACACGGTGAACCCCGACCACCTCTACCACCTGCAGCACAACGCGGCGTTCTTGCGGGCCTACCGCGCGGCCAGCGTGATCACCGTGGACAGCCATTACGTGCGCCTGGGCCTGCGCTTGCTGGGCCGGCCGGTGCGCCACCGCATCACCGGGGCCGATCTGGTGCCCGCGTTCTGCCAGCACCAGCGCCACAACCCAAACACCAGCATCTTCTTGCTGGGCGCCAAGCCCGGTGTGGCGCAGCGCGCCATGCAGCGCATCAACCAGGCGGCGGGGCGTGCCCTGGTGGTGGGGGCGCATGGCCCCTCGATGAATTTTGTGAACGACCCGGCCGAGGTGGACGCGGTGGTGCGCATGGTTGAGGCATCGCGGGCCACGGTGGTGATGGTGGGGCTGGGGGCACCCAAGCAAGAGATCTGGATTGCCTCGGTGCGCAGCCGCTTGCCGCAGGTGCGGGTGTGGATGGGCATAGGCGCCACGATTGACTACGAGGCCGGCGAGGTGCGCCGCGCCCCCGAGTGGCTGCGCCGCGTGGGGCTGGAGTGGGCGCACCGGGTGGCCACCGAGCCTGGGCGCTACCTGGGCCGCTATGTGCGCAACTCGAAGTTTGTGTGGTGGATGCTGAAAGACCGTTTCGGCCTGTACCGCAACCCCATACCCATGGCAGACCCGCATGTTTGACGAGCGCTCGGCACGCAAGGAGTTTCTGAGCGCACCGCCCTCGGTGCCCACCGTGGTGGCGGCGTTTCTGGAGCCCGGTGTGGCGGCGCTGATGCTGGTGGTGTGCCACACGGTGTACGGGGCCGATTTCGACGGCCCGTCCACGGCCTTGGTCATCTTGCTGCTGGTGCTGATGTTTCCGGGCATCAACCGCTTTGGCAAGACGGGCGTGGGTGTGGGCATCGACATTGCCCTGTCGTGGCTGGGGGTGCTGTTCGTGCTGGCCCTGGTGGGCTATGCCAGCCGCGGGCTGCGCGAGTTTGACCAGCGCATGCTGATGGCCTGGGCGCTGGCCACGCCGCTGCTGCAATGGGCCTGCACCTTTGCAGGCACACGGCTGCTGCGCTGGCGTGCCACGCTGCCCGAGCTGCGCCGGCCAGCCGTGATCATTGGCGCCAACCAGATGGGCGTGCGGGTGGGCGACATGCTGAACGAGCGGCGCGCCTTCGGGCACGATTTTCTGGGCTTCTTTGAAGACCGGGACAAGAGCCGTTTGTCGCTGCCCGAGCACATGCAGGTGCTGGGGCCGCTGGCAGAGTTGCCCGGGTTCATCGAGGCGCATGGCGTGAAGGACGTGTTTGTCACGCTGCCGCTCACGTCGCAGCCGCGCATCCTGAACCTGATGGCCATGCTGCAGAACACCACGGCGTCGCTGCACTTTGTGCCCGATGTGTTCGGGGTGAGCATCATCCAGGGCCGGTTGACCGACATGGGCGGCATCCCGGTGGTGGGCTTGCTGGTGACACCGTTCGACGGTATCAACGGTTTCGTCAAGCGTGTGAGCGATGTGGTGCTGTCGTGCCTGATTCTGGTGGGCATTGCGCCGGTGCTGCTGCTGGTGGCGCTGGGTGTGAAGCTGAGCTCGCCCGGGCCAGTGATATTCAAGCAGCGGCGCACGGGGCTCGACGGAGAGGTGATCGAGGTCTATAAATTTCGGTCGATGACGACGCAAGATAACGGGCCGGTGGTGCAACAGGCCACGCGGGACGACCCGCGCATCACGCCGTTTGGGGCTTTCATCCGCAAGACCTCGCTCGACGAGCTGCCGCAGTTTGTGAATGTGCTGCAGGGGCGCATGAGCATCGTGGGGCCACGGCCGCATGCGCTGGCCCACAACGAGCAGTACCGCAAGATCGTGAAGGCCTACATGGCGCGGCACAAGGTCAAACCGGGTATCACGGGCTGGGCTCAGGTGAACGGCTTGCGCGGAGAAACCGATACGCTCGACAAGATGGCCAGGCGCGTTGAATACGATCTGGAGTACCTGCGCAACTGGTCTTTGGGGTTGGATCTGCTCATCATTGCGCGCACCGCCAAGCTGATGGTGTTTGATCGCAAGGCTTACTGACCTTGGCGGCAAGCCAGGGCAGCTGGGGTTCTGAACAAATGAGGAAGACGGCAATGAACAAACAACTCTTTTCGCCGCGCTGCGCGGCCATGGCGCTGGGTTTGGCCTGTGCTGCAGCACAGGCCCAGTTGGCGCCGTTTGGCGTCACGGTGGGCGAGACGGTGAGCCACCAGAGCAACATCTTCAGGGCGCCAGCGGGCAGCGAGACGGCCGACTGGCTGTCCAACACCACGCTGCGCGGCACGTTTGACCAGGCCTTTGGCCGCCAGCGCGCCAAGGCTTTTGCGGGTGTGGACGCGGGCTACTACAAGAACAAGACCGACCTGAACCACGTGGGCCATCAGGTGGGGGCCGAGTTTGACTGGAGCACGGTGAACAACCTGTCGGGCGCCATCGGGGTTGATTCAGCCTCGCGCCTTTACCAGTACGGCATAGGTGGCGCCACGCTCTATCTGGGCAAAAACATAGAAACCACCCACCATGGCTTCAGCCGCATCCAACTGGGCGGGGTGGCGCGCTGGACGCTGCTGGGTGGCGTGGATGTGGTGGACCGCAGCTACTCGGCCACCGATTTCGCCGCCAACGAGGTGAACCAGTGGGCGGCCGACGTTGGCGTGCGCCACCAGGCCAGCACCGATCTGTCGTTCACCGCGCTGGCGCGCAAGACCGAGGGCGAGTTTCCACAGTACGGCACGGCGGGGGCCGACAACTTCAGCATCAACACGCTGGGCTTGGGCACCAACTGGCAGATCAGCGGTGCGAGCAACCTGGACCTGACGCTGGGCTACAGCGTTGAAGACCACCTGCTGCAAGCCGATCGCAGCTACTGGAACGGCGCCCTGCGCTGGACCTGGACGCCGCCAGGCAAGGTGAAGCTGGCGGCCGGGCTGCGCCGCGACAGCAGCGCCAACACGGCCGTGGTGCCGGGTGAATCCACGGTGGCAGCACCTGGGGTGTTGAGCCAGTCACTGAACACGTCGGCCGACCTGAACGTGACCTGGGACGCCACCGCAAAGATCAGCGTGCTCAGCGGCCTGCAGCAGGCCGAGAACCGCTACGACAGCCTGACGGTGAACAACCTGCCCACCGCTGGCTCGGCCACCACGCGGCTGTACAGCCTGGGCCTGCGCTACAAGTTCACGCGCGGCGTTGACCTGGGCTGCAGCGCGGCACGCGAGGAACGCACGGTGGCATCGGCGATCAGCACGGTGGTGACCGGCTACAACACCACCACGCTCACCTGCATGGGGCAGGTTTCGTTCCAGTAAGGCCTGTCGTCATTCCCGTCCCCTTTTCGTCATTCCCGCAGCCCCCTTTGTCATTCCCGCGAAGGCGGGAATCCACGGGCGGCCACAAGACATGGATTCCCGCCTACGCGGGAATGACGGGAAGCGGGAATGACGGGCGCGCGGGAATGACTAGCGCGTGCGACGCCGCCGCGCGGCCCACATCGTGGCCAGGCCGACGCCCCACAGGGCCAGCATGCCGGGCTCGGGTATGGCCGTGACGGGAGGCAGGGTGGTGCTACCACCTCCGCCACCGGTGCCGCCACCTGCGTCGCCCGCGCCACCCCCGCCTGTGGCACCACCACCGGCACCACTGTCACCGCCCGAGCCTGTGCTGCCAAACACAGGTGCGCCCAATGTGCTGGGCACCAGGCCAGGCATGTCAGCCGGGGCGGTGGCCACTTGCTCGAACGTGGTGGGGGCCGCGCCGCCAGCACCAAAGGGTTCGGCCGCCGCAGCCTGCGCGGTGCCACCTGCGGGGCCTGCGGCGGTGGGCGGCAGGCCTTCGAGCAGATCGGGTTCGTCAGCGGGCACGGCTTCGGCCATGCGGGTTTCGGTCAGGCGCTTCACCAGCGCCACGTTGCGCAACTCGGTGGGCACCATGACGCAGTAGTTGTCCTCGCAATAGACCAGCGCCCGCGTGAGGTGGGTGGGCGCCCAGCCGTTGCGCTTGACGTTCTTGCAGATGGTGCCGTTGCCGAACTGCATCTGGTTGATCTGCGCCGCGTAGCGGTACTTGCCAGAGATGGAGTCGCGGCGGATGGTGATGAAGTCGTCGAAGGCCCTGCGGTTCATGCGGGCGCTCAGCCGTTGGCGGGTTTCGCGCGGAATGTCGGCGAAGTTCTCGACCGTGGGCGGGATCATGTTCACCAGCGCGTCTGAGCCCGGCTTGTCCCAGCTGCAGCTCTCCACCGGCCTCAGCACCGCAGCGTTGCTGGCTGTGCTGGCGGCTATCAGCGCTGCCGCGACAAGCAGCGCCCCCAAGGGGTTGCGGCGCAGGCAGTCGCGTGGACTGCTGCAGCCCCGAGTGAACGAGTGACGAGACATGGGAGAGCCCTGCAATCTGTGAGTAGTGCGGCCATGCGGTTGTCTCAATCTGCCGCGCCCGGTATGGTCTGGGCTTGTTAGTGAATGTAGCGGCGCTGACCGCCCCACATTCACCGGTGACCAAGTTGCTCTACCAGATCGTCAATTTGTGCCGTGACATGTGGCCGTCACCGGAGGGTGCCACCGCGTGAGCGGTTCAGTGTGGCCACCATGGGCGGCAACACGGCCACCTGTTTCACCAGCTCCAACACCGAGCTGGTGCCGGTCTTGGCCTTGAGGTTGTGCACATGGCTGCGCACAGTGGCCTGCGAGACCTGCAGGTGGGCGGCGATGTCGGCAGCGCGCAGGCCGTCGCACATCAGGCCCAGCACCTGTTCTTCGCGCCGCGACAGGCCGTGGGCCCGGCCATAGGCGCTGACGGTGAGGGATTCAACAATGCGGCTGCGCTGCATGGTGACCAGCACGGCGTGGCCCTCGGTGTTGCGCGTGAGCGCTGTGGGCAAGGGCACGATGGACAAGGCCGAGGAGCCGCCCAGCCGCAGCTGCAACATGCTGCGCCGCCCATGTTTCTGCGCGGCCTCCAGGGCGCCATCCAGCGCAGCTTGCTCGGTGGGTTCGCGGCACTGCAGGCGTTTGGCCACCACTTGCAGACCCGACGACTCGGTCTGCAGTTCGGTAGCGGCGCCATGGTTGGCGTGCACCACCTGGCCGTCGGCCCCGAGGAGGATCAGCCCGTAGTCGATTTCATCCAGGACGCAGGACAACAGTTGCACCAGGCCTGCGTTGGCACCGCCCCGGCGCTCTGGCCCCGCATAGCCCAACTCGGTTTTCAGTGAAGCCAAATGCGCCATGATTTGATGAGAGTCTGCTGCACTCATGGCCTGATGCTAGTGGTGCAAGTTGGCACCGATCGACTCCAAAACGCGACAAACAACGGACAAACTAGGGGGATCAGCCCCAGATAGCGACTTAGTTCATGACTCCCCGGTTTTCTTGATGGCTGTTGTGTTACGGGACTTAAGCTGCCTCACCCGATCAAGCCCAGCGCCCGGATGTGCGCCACCACCTGCTCGGCCGCCTCGTCGGCACTGGCTGCGGTGGTGTTGACACGGATCTCGGGGTTCTCGGGCGCCTCATACGGGCTGGAGATGCCGGTGAAGTTGGCAATCTCGCCGCGCCGCGCCTTCTTGTACAAGCCCTTCACGTCGCGGTCTTCGGCCACGGCGAGCGGTGTGTCCACATAGACCTCGATGAACTCGCCCTCGGGGAACAGGCTGCGGGCCATGGCGCGCTCCGAGCGGAACGGCGAGATGAAGGCGGTGAGCACGATCAGGCCGGCGTCGGCCATCAAATGCGCCACTTCAGAGACGCGGCGGATGTTCTCCACCCGGTCCACTTCAGTGAAGCCCAGGTCTTTGTTCAGGCCGTGGCGCACGTTGTCGCCATCCAGCAAATACGTGTGCCGGCCCATGGCGTGGAGCTTTTTCTCCACGATGTTGGCTATTGTTGACTTGCCAGCCCCTGAGAGGCCGGTGAACCACAGCACCGCAGGCTTCTGGCCCAGTGCCGCCGCGCGGGCGGCCTTGTTCACGTCCACCGCCTGCTTGTGGATGTTGTGGGCCCGACGCAAGGCGAAATGCAGCATGCCGGCCCCCACGGTGTTGTTGGTCAGGCGGTTGATGAGGATGAAGCCGCCGGTGTCGCGGTTGGCGGTGTAGGCATCAAATGCGATGGCGCGGTCGAGCGCCAGGTTCACCACGCCGATCTCGTTCAGGGCTAGCTTCTTGGCGGCCAGGTGCTCCAGGGTGTTCACGTTCACCTTGTACTTGGGCTCGGTGATGGTGGCGCTCACGGTTTGCGCACCGATCTTCAGCAGATAGGGCCGACCGGGGATCATGGGCTCGTCGGTCATCCACACCAGGGTGGCCTCGAACTGGTCGGCAACCTCAGCGGGGCTGGTGGCGGTGGAGATGACGTCGCCACGCGAGATGTCGATTTCGTCGGCCAGCGTGAGCGTGATGCTCTGGCCGGCCACGGCCTCGGGCAGGTCGCCACCGAGGGTGACGATGCGCGCCACGGTGCTCTCTTTGCCGCTGGGCTGGGCGCGGATGCGGTCACCCGGCTTGATGCTGCCGCTGGTGACCACGCCCGCGAAGCCGCGGAAATCGAGGTTGGGCCGGTTCACCCATTGCACGGGCAGGCGGAAGGGCTCTTTCTGCAGCCGCGTTTCGTCGATCTCGCAGGTTTCGAGAAAGCCCATCAGCGTGGTGCCGTGGTACCAGGGCGTGTGCTCGCTGGCCACCAGCATGTTGTCGCCCTTCAGGCCCGAGAGCGGGATGCTGGTGATGTCATTCAGGCCGATCTGCTTGGCGAAGGCGCGGTACTCGTCGTTGATGCGGTTGAACACCTCTTGCGAGTAGTCCACCAGGTCCATCTTGTTGATGGCCAGCACCACCTTGCGGATGCCGATGAGGCTCACCAGGTAGCTGTGGCGGCGGGTTTGCGTGAGCACGCCCTTGCGCGCGTCGATCAAGATCACCGCCACGTCGGCGGTGGAGGCGCCGGTGATCATGTTGCGGGTGTACTGCTCGTGACCGGGCGTGTCGGCCACGATGAACTTGCGCCGGTCGGTGGAGAAGTAGCGGTAGGCCACGTCGATGGTGATGCCCTGCTCGCGCTCGGCGGCCAGGCCGTCCACCAGCAGCGCGAAATCGATGTCGCCGCCCTGGGTGCCCCATTTCTTCGAGTCGTTCTCGATGGCCGCGAGCTGGTCTTCGAACAGCATCTTCGATTCGTACAGCAGCCGGCCGATGACGGTGGATTTGCCGTCGTCCACCGAGCCGCAGGTGATGAAGCGCAGCAGGCTCTTCTTCTCGTGCAGCTTGAGGTATTGCTGGATGTCGCTGGCGATGAGGTCGGAAACGTGTGCCATCAGAAATACCCCTCTTGCTTCTTCTTCTCCATCGAGGCCGCAGCGTCGTGGTCGATCATGCGGCCTTGCCGTTCGCTGGTCTTGGTGAGCAGCATTTCCTGGATCACGTCGTTGAGCGTTTCAGCCTGCGATTCCACCGCGCCCGAGAGCGGGTAGCAGCCCAGGGTGCGAAAGCGCACCTTCTTCATCATCGGCACCTCGCCCTCACGCAGCGGAAAGCGCTCGTCGTCCACCATGATCAGGGTGCCATCGCGGTCCACCACCGGGCGTTCGGCGGCGAAGTACAGCGGCACGATGGGGATGTTTTCCAGCGCGATGTATTGCCAGATGTCGAGCTCGGTCCAGTTCGAGATCGGGAACACGCGGATCGACTCGCCTTTCATCTTGCGGCCGTTGTACAGGCGCCAGAGTTCGGGGCGCTGGTTCTTGGGGTCCCAGCGGTGCTGCGCCGAGCGGAAGCTGAAGATGCGCTCCTTGGCGCGGCTTTTTTCTTCGTCGCGGCGCGCGCCCCCAAAGGCGGCGTCGAAGTTGTATTTGTCCAGCGCCTGCTTCAGGCCTTGCGTCTTCCACATGTCGGTGTGGATCTGCGAGCCGTGGGTGAAGGGGTTGATGCCCAGCTCTTGTGCCTCGGGGTTGTGGTGCACCAGCAGGTCCATGCCCACTTCCTTGGCCATGCGGTCGCGCAGCTCGTACATGGCGCGAAACTTCCAGGTGGTGTCCACGTGCAGCAGCGGAAACGGCGGCGGCGAGGGGTAGAAGGCCTTCTTGGCCAGGTGCAGCATGACCGCTGAATCCTTGCCGATGGAGTACAGCATCACCGGGTTGTCGGCCTCGGCGATGACTTCTCGCATGATGTGGATGCTCTCGGCTTCCAGGCGCTGCAGGTGGGTGAGGCTCATGGTGGGGCTCGTGGTTTTCAGGGTCAAAACGGGGTGGGCTGCGGCGGCCAGCTGGGGTGCTGAGCGAGGCGCAGCCACGGTGAATGCGGCGGATGCGGCAACCGGCTCGGCCGTGCCGCGCCGCTGCAGCGCCACCGGGCAGGGCTGCAGTGCGATGCGGGCTTGTGCGGCCAGCCAGGCGGTGATGGCGGGGGCGCGGCGGAGGTCGGGCCCGTGCAGGGCCAGCAGCCAGTGGTGTGCGTTGCCGTGCAGCAGCCGCGCCATGAAATCAATGTGCGCATCGGCCGAGGCCAGCTTGGCCACCGGCAGCCATTGCAGGCTGCCGCGTGGGCTCAGGGCCAGCAGCAGGCCGGCGGTGACGGGCAGATCGGGGTGCGGCAGTGCGCCACACCACAGCAGTTTGGCCTTGCGCTGGCGGGCCTGCAGCAGCAGGTCAGGCCAATCGGCCACGGCCCAGGCGCTGGCGGCCGCCGAGCGCGCCGCCGCATCGGGCAGCGGCTGCAGCGCCAGGCCCCAGCGCTCCAGCAGGCGTGACACGGCCCGGGCTTCCAGCACCACACCGTGACGGCTCAGTGCCAGGCTTTGCAGTGCGGCGGCGTCCCACAAGCCGGCGGGCAAGCCGGCCGCCTCGGGCGGGCCTTGCAGCGCCAGGCGGCGCAGATCGGCTTCTTGCTCGGGTGCCAGCAAGCGCCCATCGCCCTTGGGCCGGCCGCGTGCGCCCACGTCAATCGCGGCCCAGCCGCCGGTCTCGAAGGCCTGGTAGGCCTTGATGATGGTGGGCACCGAGAGGCCGGTTTCCAGCTGGATCTGGCTGAGGCTGAGGCCGTCCACGCGCAGCTGCACCGCGCGCCGGCGGCGGGCGTTCAGCAGGGCAAGGTCGGTGGCGGGCGCAAGCACAGAAGTTCAGACAATAAATGTTTGAGGGGGAAATTCTGGCATGCTGACCCCACCCTGATCGCTGGATTTCTAGCTGGAAAAGTCATGAGCTCATTCGATAGAACCCTTGCCCACCAATGGTTGGACGCACTCACCCCGCTGATGCGCGAGGCCGGCGAGGTGGTGATGGCGGTGTACGCCAGCGACTTTGCTGTGGCCCGCAAGGACGATGCCTCGCCCGTGACCGAGGCCGACCAGAAGGCCGAGGCGCTGATCCTGGCCGGGCTGCGCAGGCTGGCGCCTGAGGTGCCGGTGGTGGCCGAAGAGGCCGTGGCGGCAGGTGATATTCCGCATGTGAGCGACCGCTTCTTTTTGGTGGACCCGCTGGATGGCACCAAGGAGTTCATCAGCCGCAACGGCGAGTTCACGGTCAACATCGCCTTGATTGATGGCGGCGTGCCGGTGCTGGGCCTGGTCTACGCGCCGGCCGTGGGGCGGCTGTTCACGGGCGCTTTGGGGCTGGGGGCGTGGCTGGACGACGCCGCTGGGCACCGCCCCATCCACTGCCGCACCGTGCCGCCCGAGGGCCTGACCGTGGTGGCCAGCCGCTCGCATGGCGACGAGACCGCGCTCGACGCCTTTCTGGCCGGCCGCCGCGTGGCGGCCCGCACCAACGCCGGCTCGTCGCTCAAGCTGTGCCTGGTCGCCGCCGGCGAGGCCGACCTGTACCCGCGCTTCGGCCGCACCATGGAATGGGACATTGCTGCTGGCGACGCTGTGCTGCGCGCAGCGGGCGGCATGGTGAGCCGCCTGGATGACGGCCAGCCGCTGGGCTATGGCAAGCCGGGTTTCGAGAACCCGCACTTTGTGGCGGAGGGTGCGGCCCGTGGATCCCCGCCTGCGCGGGGATGACAACAACGTCCCCGTCATTCCCGCGGAGCCTCCCGTCATTCCCGCGTAGGCGGGAATCCACAAGGCATCGGTGCAAGTCGTGGATCCCCGCCTGCGCGGGGATGACGACATCTATCCCGTCATTCCCGCGGAGCCTCCCGTCATTCCCGCATAGGCGGGAATCCACAAGGCATCGGTGCAAGTCGTGGATCCCCGCCTGCGCGGGGATGACGACATCTATCCCGTCAATCCCGCGAAGGCGGGATCCACGACTCGCACCCAAGCTCAACCCAGCGACGCACTCAGGCGCCGGCGCGCCGTGGCTTCATCCACGCCCACGGCTTCGGCCCAGGCCGCGACCTGGTCGTCATCGACCCGCCCCACATTGAAGTAGGCCGCCTGCGGGTGCGCCAGGTAGAAGCCGCTGACGCTGGCGGCCGGCGTCATGGCCATGCTCTCGGTCAGGCCCATGCCCACGCCCTCGGCGTTCAGCACACGGAACATGTCGGCCTTCACACCGTGCTCGGGGCAGGCGGGGTAGCCGGGCGCCGGGCGGATGCCCTGGTACTTTTCAGCGACCAGGTCTTCGCTGCTCAGTGATTCACCGGCCGCGTAGCCCCACAGGTCGGTGCGCACGCGCTGGTGCAAGCGCTCGGCAAAGGCTTCGGCCAAGCGGTCGGCCAGGGCCTTGAGCAGGATGGCCGAGTAGTCGTCGCCCGCGTCTTCAAACTGCTTGGCCTTCTTCTCGGCGCCCAGGCCGGCGGTGACAGCGAACAGGCCGATGTAGTCGGGCTTCGACGCTTTGGGCGCGATGAAATCCGCCAGCGAGCGGTTCGGCCGCTTCACGCCGTCCACCACCGGGCGCTCGCTCTGCATGCGCAGCGGCGCCCAGCGCAGCAGCACCTCGGTGCGGGTCTCGTCGGCATAGACCTCGATCACGTCGTCGTCCACGGTGTTGGCCGGGTACAGCGCAAGGGCGCCATTGGCCTGCAGCCAGCGGCCGTCGATGATCTTCTTCAGCATGGCCTGGCCGTCGGCAAACACCTTGCGCGCGGCGTCACCCACCACGGCGTCGTTCAGGATGGCGGGGTAGGCCCCGGCCAGGTCCCAGGTCTGGAAGAACGGGGACCAGTCGATGCAGGTGGCCAAATCGGCCAGGTCGTACTGCTTGAACTCGCGGCGACCGATGAACTTGGGTTTCGCGGGCGCGGTGGACCAATCCACCACCGCCTTGTTGGCGCGGGCGGTGGCCAGTGGCACCAACGGCGTCTGCTTCTTGTTGGCGTGCAGCTGGCGCACCTGGGCGTAGTCGGCGTTCAGGTCGGCCACGGCCTGGGCCGAGCGCTCGTCGCTCAGCAGATCGGAGCACACGCCCACGGCGCGCGAGGCATCGGGCACGTAGACGATGGGGCCCTCGTAATGCGGCGAGATCTTGACGGCGGTGTGCACGCGGCTGGTGGTGGCACCGCCGATCAGCAGCGGTGTCTTGCGCTCGCGGAAGTAGGCATCGCGCTGCATCTCTGCCGCCACGTGCTGCATTTCTTCCAGGCTGGGCGTGATGAGGCCCGAGAGGCCAATGATGTCGGCGCCCTCGGCGCGGGCGCGCTCCAAAATATCCTGGCAGGGCACCATCACGCCCATGTTCACGACCTCGAAGTTGTTGCACTGCAAGACCACAGTGACGATGTTCTTGCCGATGTCGTGCACGTCGCCCTTGACGGTGGCGATGACGATCTTGCCCTTGGGCTTGGCCTCGCCACCGGCCTGCACCAGCGCGAGTTTCTCGGCTTCGATGTAGGGCAGCAGCTGGGCCACGGCGGCCTTCATCACGCGCGCGCTCTTGACCACCTGGGGCAGGAACATCTTGCCGGCGCCGAACAGATCGCCCACCACGTTCATGCCGGCCATCAACGGGCCTTCAATGACGTGCAGCGGGCGGCCACCGGTGGCGGCAATGGCTTGCCAGGCTTCTTCGGTGTCTTCGGCGATGAAGTCGGTGATGCCATGCACCAGCGCATGGCTCAGGCGCTCGTTCACGCCGGCGTTGCGCCAGGCCAGACGCTGGGAATCGTCCTTGGCGGCGCCCTTGGCGCTTTCGGCGATCTCGATCAGGCGCTCGCCGGCTGAAAGCGGCGACTCGCCGGCCTTGTAGGCCGGCTTCCTGTTCAACACCACATCTTCCACGCGCTCGCGCAGCACCGGCTCCAGGTCGTCGTACACGCCCACCATGCCGGCATTGACGATGCCCATGTCCATGCCCGCCTGGATGGCGTGGTACAGGAACACGGTGTGGATGGCCTCGCGCACCGGCTCGTTGCCGCGGAAGCTGAAGCTCACGTTGCTGACACCGCCCGACACCTTGGCGCCCGGCAAGTTGGCCTTGATCCAGCGCGTGGCCTCGATGAAATCGACCGCGTAGTTGTCGTGCTCTTCGATGCCGGTGGCGATGGCGAAGATGTTGGGGTCGAAGATGATGTCTTCGGCCGGGAAGCCCACCTCGCTCACCAGGATGCGGTAGGCCCGCGCGCAGATATCAATCTTGCGTTGGTAGGTGTCGGCCTGGCCGGCTTCGTCGAAGGCCATCACCACGGCGGCCGCGCCGTAGCGGCGCACCAGGGTGGCCTGGCGTTTGAACTCGTCGGCGCCCTCCTTGAGGGAAATGGAATTGACGATGCCCTTGCCCTGCAGGCATTTCAGGCCGGCCTCGATGACGCTCCATTTGCTGGAGTCCACCATGATGGGCACGCGCGCGATCTCGGGCTCGCCGGCGATCAAGTTCAGGAACCGCACCATCGCGGCCTGGCTGTCCAGCATGGCCTCGTCCATGTTGATGTCGATGACCTGGGCGCCGTTCTCTACCTGCTGGCGCGCCACGGCCAAGGCCTTCTCGAACTCGCCGGCCAGGATCATCTTGGCGAACACGCGCGAGCCGGTGACATTGGTGCGCTCGCCGATGTTGACAAACAGCGCGCCCGCATCGAGCGTGACGGGCTCCAGGCCGGCAAGGCGCATGGCGGGGAGCGCGCGGGTGGTGACGGTGGCAGTGGTGGCGTTCATGGTGCGTGCAGGGTCAACTTCAGGTGGCCCGACGTGGCGAGACGCTCTGCGCGAACGGACTCACCCCCGGGGCGGGTGAGCGTGGTTGCGGACGATCTCGCGGGCCACCAAGCCTGACGGCGCGGGCGAGGGGCCCGGCGCTGCTGCAACGCTCCTTGGAGGCGGCGATTTTAGGCCAAGGCCTGCCCGTCATTCCCGCACCCCACCTTCGTCATTCCCGAATCCCACCTTCGTCATTCCCGCGAAGGCGGGAATCCAGGCTGTTGGTGCCGCTGGTGAATTCCCGCACCCCGCCTGCGCGGGGATGACGGTGAGGGCGCGGCTACTTTGCCTTGCGTATCAACTGCCCCTCGGCCGTCTGCGCGTCTGCCTTGTAAATGCCTTCCCAGCGGTCGCCATTGGCCCACTGCATCACGCCCTGGCCTTCCTTCAGGCCAGCCTTCCAGGCACCCGAGTAGCTGTCGCCGCCCTTCCAGGTGAAACGGCCCTGGCCGTCGAGCAGGCCCTTGTCGAAATGGCCCTGGTACTGGTCGCCGTTGGCGAACTTGAGCACACCGTCGCCATGCGGGCTGCCTTCGGCCACCGGGCCTTCGTACACATTGCCATTGGCAAACCGCAGCTTGCCCTTGCCCGTGGCCAAGCCCTTCACCCAGGGGCCCTCGTAGCGTTGGCCATTGGGCCAGTTGTACACGCCACGGCCATCGGGCACACCGCCCACAAACTGGCCTTCAAAAATCTCGCCCCCGGCGTAGATCATCACGCCCTTGCCCTGCGGCACGCCGTCTTCCACCATGCCTTCATAGAGGTTGCCGTTGGCGAAGCGCAGCGTGCCCTTGCCCTCGGCCTTGTCCTGCACCCAGGGGCCTTTGTAGCGTTGGCCGCTGGGCCAGCGGAATTCGCCTTGTCCGTGGCGCAGGCCCTGCAGCACATCACCCTCGTACACGTCGCCATTGGCCCAGCTGATGCTGCCGTTGCCCGAGTAGCGGCGCGTGGCCGGGTCTTGCTGGAACAGGCCGATGAAGCGCGTGTTGCCGGCCAGGGTCACGTCAATCTGCTTGAACTCGGGCGCTGCAGCGGGTGCGGGTGCGGGTGCGGTCTCGACAGGCGGCAGGCCGGCGGGCAACGCCGGTGCGGGGGCTGGCACAACGGGCTTGGGGGCCACTGCCGCCACACTGGCCAGACTGGCCGCTGCGGTGGCCGTGGCCGCCGCAGCCACCCCGCCCGTTGGGGCGGCGGCGGTTTTGGCGGCTGCCTTGACCGGCGCCGGCGCCGCCGTCACCCCTGGCGGCAAGCTGGCCACCCAGGGCGTGCCGCGCTCGTTGGCCAGGTTCTGCGCGTTGTTGCGGGCCAGGTCCAAGGCCGCGCCCTTGCACTGCTTCACCGCCTCGCGCCACAGCGTTTCGGCCATCTGCGATTGCTGCTGCTTTTCCGCCGCCGACAGGCCCATGATGGCGGCGCGGAACTTCTGGTTGAACTCACGCGCCCGGTCGAACGGCGGCGCGCAGAACTCGGCGTTGTGGGCGTCCACCGCGCTTTGGTCGCGCTTTTGGGTGGCCTGCTGTTGCGGCGCGCCGGTGCAGCGCTCGGAGGCCAGATCCCACATGTCTTCAGCCTTGCGAAACAGCACCGTGGCGTCGGGCCAGCGGCGCTCGGACATGGCCTGGCGGGCCAGGTCCTGCAGCGCCGAGGCGTTTTTTTGCGTGCCCTCGCATTGCTCGCCCGAGCCTTGCAGATCGGTGATGCCGGCGCGCACTTTCTTGGCGTCGGCCAGGTTGCGCAGGGCGCGCTCGCGGGCCCGGCCCTGGCAAGCGTCAACGGTCCTTTGCCATTTGTCGGCGCTGTCGTCGAACAGGTCGGCCAGTTGCTTCAGGCCGGCCTTCTGGGCCTGGGCGGTCACCGCCTTCAGGTCGGCCGTGTTGGCCTGGTTGGTGGCGGCGGTGCAGTCCAGCACCACGGGCGGCGGCAGGGTGGGTGCACTGGCGGCAGCAGCCGGCTCGGAGGCGCTGGCTGCGACGGCAGCTGGGTCTGGTGCGCTCGCGGCGGGCGCCATTGCCGAAGCCGCCGGCACCACGGGCTCGGCGGATGGCGCCTGGGCGCGCGCTGGAACCATGGGCATGGCCACGGCCAGTACCAGGGCCAGCAGGGCAAGGGCACGCGGGGCAAGCAGTGGCATGGGGGTGTTCAAGTGGGCACGCCTTCAACGGCGGGCCTTGGTTTCCAGCGGGATGTCCATGGCGCCTTCGATCAGGCCATTGGCGAAGGGGTTGGCGGTGTCTGTGGCGTCCTCCCAGCTGAAGGCCCGCGAAGCCGAGGCCAGCGGCATGCCGCTCAGCTCGAAGGTCAACATCGAGGGCTTGAGCCCGCCCAGTGCGGCCACCACGGCGGCGCCCTGACCCTGGGCCTCGGCCAGCTTGGTGAGGCTTTCCAGGCGCTCGCCGTCGTACACAAAGGCGTTCATGGCCAGGCCGCGCTCGACCAGCTTCTGGTGCAGGCTGAAGCCCGCCAGCGGGTTGGCGCTGATCTTGGCGGCACGCTCGAAGGCCCACTGGTCGGCCCGGTCGAACACGGTGGCGCCGATGCGCGCCACGCCCGAGAGCGAAGCGCGGTTCTTGGCGGCCACTTGCAGCGCCGTCACAGCCTGTTGCTGGGCCATCAGGCGCACGCTGTCGGTCAGGCCCTCGCGCAGTTTCTGCGCTGCCAGCGCCTTGCCCTGGTCGATGATCTGCTGGCGCAGCAAATCGGTGGCGGCCGTGGTGGCCAGGTTCTGCGCCGTCTTCATGGCCACGTCGGCGGCCAGGGCCACGCCCTTGAGGCCGGTGGCGATGGTGAACAGGTTGTACAGCGTGCCCACCACCTTGGTACCGTAGTGGTAGGTCTTCATGCGGGCGCCGCCCTCCTCTGACAAGCCCTGGGTCCACAGCACCACCCAGATGGCTTCGTCCTCGGTCAGCGGCACCTGGGCCACCTCCAGCGGGTGCACGCTGAGCAGCCAGTGGTAGTCCTGGGTTTCAGCGGCGTTGGGTGGTGCCAGACGGGCGTAGCCGCGGCAGACCTCGAAGGGGTGCACTTCCAGCTTGGCGCCGTCGGCGGTGGCGATCTTGAAAGGTCTGCCAGCGTCGCGGCGCGACTGCAATTCGCTGGACATGGACTCGGCGTCGTTGTCGTGCGTGCCGCCAATGTCCACGATGCGCTGGCCCTTGCGCACCGGCGAGCCCGGCGCGGCGGCCACCACGGTCAGGCGCTCGTCCACGCCCAGTGCACGCACCCAGGCCACGCGGTCGTTGTCGCCGTAGCCCTGGCTGGACGCCACGGCAAAGGGCAGCTCCCACTGCTTGTCGCACTCGGGGTCGTTCAGCGCGGCGGTGCGGGCGATGGCCGGCCGCAGAGCCTGCTCGCCCTGGCCATAGGCGCTGAGGCGGCCCAGCAGGGCTTCGTCCAACTTGCGGCCGTCGTCCACCGTGTACTTGGGGGCCGCGCAGGCGCCCAGCAGCGCACACAAGCCCAGCCACAGGCCCAGCCGAAAGTGGGCCAGCCAGGCAGTGCGATGCGGGTTGGCGGCGTGGGGCGCCATGGGGTTTCTCCCGAGAAACAGAAACAACGCTGGGTTGCCAGATGTATCCAATTGCGCCGACTTTAACGGCAAGTCATGGTTTTCAGCCCGCAAACAGAGCCCGTTCTGCGGTTATCGTGACGGCTTTCTCGCGCCCAACCCCGCCCCGATGTCCACCGCGCCGCCCGCCAGCCTAGGATCGTTACTGGACCGCCCGGATCTGGTGGCCGCCGCCGTGCGACTGATGCGCCAGCCCACAGCCCTGTCCGAGTTGTCGGCCTCCGACGCCAAGTGCATCGTCACCTACATGCGTTTGTTGAACTGCCCCGAGGGCGGCATGCTGCTGCGCGAGGGCGAGCAGGACAACGTGAGCGACATGCTGGTCATCCTGGACGGCGAGGTGACGGTGGAAAACGTCGTGGCCGACCGGGCCGAGCCGGTGGTGATGTCGGTGCTGGGCCCGGGCCATTTGATTGGCGAAATGGCCCTGCTCGATGGCGGCCCACGCACAGCCACCTGCACTGCCACCACGCCGCTGCTGGGTGCCGTGCTGTCGCGCAACGCGCTGCGCAGGCTGATGAACGACGAGCCGGCCGTGGCGTCCAAGCTGCTGGTGGCCATCCTGTACCGCATGACCCAGCGGCTGCGCGACGCCACGCGCCAGCAGCGCGTCTACCACCAGCTGCTCTCGGCCATGGAGGGCGAGATTGACGCCCTGCAAAGCCAGTTGCAAAAGGTGATGGACGGTGCCGCGCGGCGTCAGATCATGGGCGATGGCAGCAAGGCCTGACCCCACCTGGCGCCAGGGCGCCGCGCCACCGCATCCCAGCACCTCGCCATGAACCGCATGTCCCCCCCTCTGATCCGCCGCCTGGCAGTGTTGGCGCTGGCCGCAAGCCTCGCCGGCTGCTCCACGCCACCACCACCCCGCCCGCAGGCCACCACCAAACCGGCTGCACCGGCCCCCCACCCACCGGCGGCCGCCCCGCAGGCGCCCCCGCCGGCCACGCCCCCCGCACCGCCGCCCCCACCGCCCGAGCTGGCGCCCGAAGCGCGCTGGCTGAACGATTGGTTTGGCAGCACCCCCGTGAGCGTGGCCCTGGACGACCAGGGCCTGGTGCGCCTGAGCGTGCCCGGGGCGCACTCGTTTGCGGCCGGCGCGGCCGCGCCCAAGCCAGCCCTGAAGGCGGTGCTGGACCGCGTAGCACAAAGCCTGGGCCGCAAGCCCAACGCCAAGGTGGTGGTGACGGTGCCCTCAGGCGCCACCGGACGCGAAGCGGCGGTGCGCAGCCATTTGCTGGCTCAGGGCGTGGCGGCGTGGCGCATCTCGGTGCTGGCTGGCACCAACGCCGCCACCGAGTTGGTGCTGTCACCCGGCCAGGCGCCTGTGCGCCAGGTGGACGACGACAAGCTGCCGCCCCCGCCTGCCCCCACGTCCAAGCCGGTCAAGCCAGCGCCGCCTCGCGCGGCTGCAAGCCGCTGAACAGCGGATCGTGCCGGCCACGCGGCCGGTAGGCGCCCACACGCCGCGCGATGGCCGCGATGTGGTCGGGCGTGGTGCCGCAGCAGCCGCCCACGATGTTCAAAAAGCCGGCCTTGGCAAAGTCTTCCATCAACGCACCGGTGACCTCGGGGGTCTCGTCGAAGCCGGTGTCGCTCATGGGGTTGGGCAGGCCGGCGTTGGGGTAGCAGCTGATGTAGGTGTCGCCCGCGATGCGGCCCAGTTCCTCGATGTAGGGGCGCATCAGCGCCGCACCCAGGGCGCAGTTCAGGCCGATGGCCAGCGGCCGCGCGTGACGCACCGAGTGCCAGAAGGCGCCCACGGTCTGGCCCGAGAGGATGCGGCCCGAAGCGTCGGTAACGGTGCCCGAGACGATCACCGGCAGGCGCTCGCCGGTCTCTTCCATCAGTTCGTCAAGCGCAAAGATGGCGGCCTTGGCATTGAGCGTGTCGAAGATGGTTTCGACCAGGAACAGGTCCACGCCGCCTTCCAGCAAACCCGCAGCCTGCTCCTTGTAGGCGTCCTTCAGCTGGTCAAAGCTGGTGTTGCGCGCGCCGGGGTCGTTCACATCGGGGCTGATGCTGGCGGTGCGCGGCGTGGGGCCCAGGGCACCGGCCACGAAGCGGGGCTTGTCGGCGCTGCTGAACTGGTCGGCGGCCTCGCGGGCGATGCGGGCGGCGGCCACGTTCATCTCGCGTGCCAGATGGGCCAGGCCGTAGTCCTCTTGCGCCACCGAGGTGGCGCCGAAGGTGTTGGTTTCGATCAAGTCGGCCCCGGCCGTCAGGTACTGCGCGTGGATCTCGCGGATCACGTCGGGCCGGGTCAACACCAGCAGGTCGTTGTTGCCCTTGAGGTCCTTGGGGTGGGCCTGCAACGCAGCATTGCGAAAGTCGGCCTCGCCCAGCTTGTAGCGCTGGATCATGGTGCCCATCGCGCCATCAATGATGGCGATGCGTTGGGCCAGGATCGCGGCCAGGGCCGCGCCACGGGTGTAGGCGAGTGAGGGTGCGTTCATCGGGCGATTGTAGGAAACACCACTTGCCCTTGGTTGGAAGCGGCCCCGCATCGGGCCATGCAAATTCCGCATGTACCGGGCATTCCCGTTCCCGATTCGGGTGCCCAGGACTAAATTCACCCCCTCTGAGGAGAATTTCAACCATGACCCAACCCGAACTGTCCGCCGCCGAACAAGCCCTGCGCGAGGCCGCGCTGGAGTACCACCGCGCCCCCACGCGCGGCAAGATTTCGGTCAACGCCACCAAGCCGCTCTCGAACCAGCGCGACCTGAGCCTGGCCTACTCGCCCGGCGTGGCCTATGCCTGCCTGGCGATCGAGAAAGACCCGTCGCTGGCGGCCGAGTACACCTCGCGCGGCAACCTGGTGGGCGTGGTCACCAACGGCACCGCCGTGCTGGGCCTGGGCGACATCGGCCCCTTGGCCGGCAAGCCGGTGATGGAGGGCAAGGGCTGCTTGTTCAAGAAGTTCGCCGGCATCGACGTGTTCGACATCGAGCTGGCCGAGCACGACCCGGACAAGCTGGTGGAGATCATCGCCGCGCTCGAACCCACGCTGGGCGGCATCAACCTCGAAGACATCAAGGCGCCCGAGTGCTTCTACATCGAGAAGAAGCTGCGCGAGCGCCTGGCCATACCGGTCTTCCACGACGACCAGCACGGCACCGCCATCATCTCCAGCGCCGCGCTGCTGAACGGCCTGGAGTTGGTGGGCAAGAACATCGCCGAGGTGAAGCTGGCCGTCTCCGGCGCTGGTGCCGCAGCCATCGCCTGCCTGGATTTGATGGTGAGCCTGGGCGTGAAGCCGGCCAACATCTACGTCTGCGATTCCAAGGGCGTGATCCGCGAAGGCCGGCAGGACTTCAAGGACGGCAAGCTCGATGAATCGAAGCTGCGCTACTGCCAGAAGACCGAGGGCACCACGCTGGCCGACGTGATCAAGGGCGCCGACGTGTTCCTGGGCTGCTCCACCGCTGGCGTGCTGAGCGGCGAGATGGTGAAGACCATGGGCACCCAGCCCATCATCCTGGCGCTGGCCAACCCCGAGCCCGAGATCCGCCCCGAGCTGGCCAAGGCCGCGCGGCCCGACTGCATCATGGCCACCGGCCGCTCGGACTACCCGAACCAGGTCAACAACGTGCTGTGCTTCCCGTACATCTTCCGCGGTGCGCTCGATTGCGGCGCCACCACCATCACCGAAGCGATGAAGGTGGCCTGCGTGCGCGAGATTGCTGCGCTGGCCAAGGCCGAGGCCAGCGACGAAGTGGCTGCCGCCTACGCCGGCAAGGAGCTGAAGTTCGGGCCCGAGTACCTGATCCCCACGCCCTTCGATGCGCGGCTGATCATGCGCATCGCCCCGGCCGTGGCCAAGGCCGCCGCCGAAAGTGGCGTGGCCACCCGGCCCATCACCGACTTTGACGCCTACCGCCAGACGCTGAGCCGCTTCGTCACCCAAACCGGCATGCTGATGCGCCCGGTGTTTGTGGCCGCCAAGGCGCAACCGGCCCGCGTGATCTACGCCGAGGGCGAGGACGAGCGCGTGCTGCGTGCGGTGCAGGTGGTGATCGACGAAGGCCTGGCCAAGCCCATCCTGGTGGGCCGCCCGGCGGTGATTGCCATGCGCATCGAGCGCGCGGGCCTGCGCATCCAGGCGGGCGTGGACTTTGAGTTGGTGAACCCCGAGGACGACCCGCGCTACCGCGCCTGCTGGGAAGGCTACCGGCAGCTGATGGCGCGCGATGGTGTGTCACCCGAAACCGCCAAGTCGGCGCTGCACCGATCCAACACGCTGATCGCCGCGATGCTGCTGCAACGCGGCGACGCAGACGCCATGCTGTGCGGCCTGGTGGGCCGTTTTGACGCGCACTACGAGCATGTGAAGAACGTGATCGGCGCGCGGCCTGGCAGCGGCGTGATGGCCACCATGAACGCGCTGATGCTGGACCAGCACACGCTGTTCATCGCCGACACCTTCGTGAACGAAGAACCCAGTGCCATTGAACTGGCCGAGATCGCGCTGATGGCGGCCGAAGAGGTGCAGCGCTTTGGCACGCCGCCCAAGGTGGCCTTCCTGAGCCACTCGATGTACGGCTCGTCAAACCGGGCCAGCGCCAAGCGCATGCGCGCGGCGCGCGATTTGTTTGTGCAGCGCGCCCCGCACATCGAGTGCGATGGCGAGATGCATGGCGACGCCGCGCTGACCGAATCGATCCGCCGCGCAGTGCTGCCCGAAACCACGCTCAACGGTACCGCCAACCTGCTGGTGCTGCCCAACATCGACGCCGCCAACATCCTGTTCAACGTGCTGAAGGTGACCGGCGGCCACAACGTGACCGTGGGCCCCATCCTGCTGGGTGCGGCGGCGCCGGTGCACATCCTCACGCCGTCTTCCACCATGCGCCGCGTGGTGAACATGACGGCGCTGGCGGTGGCCGACAAGGCGGCGCTCAAGCACCGCTGACCTGCCAGGCGCGCTGCACGTGGCTGCTCCCCACCCAAGGGTGCGGGAGTGGCGGCGAAGTGATCGCCATGACGGGCTGCGTTGCGCCGCGTGCTGCGCTTCAGCGAGATGTCAGCACCGTGCCCGCAAACACCGCAAAGCCCACCCAGTGGTTCAGGCGAAAGGCCTTGAAGCAGCTCTCGCGGCTGCGCTGGCGGATCAGCGTGTAGTGCCACAGCGCCTGCGCCGCAGCCGCCGCGATGCCCAGCAGCGACCAGCGCGACAGGCCCAGCCTCAGCGCAATGCCACCCCAGGCCGCCAGGTAGATGACATAGAAGGCCATCACCGCCGCCACGTCAAAACGGCCCAGCGTGATGGCCGAGGTCTTGATACCGATCTTCAGGTCGTCGTCGCGGTCCACCATGGCGTACTCGGTGTCGTAGGCCAGCACCCAAAACAGGTTGGCCAGCAGCAGCCACCAGGCGTGCGCGGGCACGGCGGCGTTCACGGCCGCCAAACTCCATTCCTGCCCGCCGTTCACCGCTGCGAAAGCCATGGGAATGCCGAAACTGAAGGCCACGCCCAGCACCGCCTGCGGCATGGCCACCACACGCTTGGCATAGGGGTACAGCACCGCCACGGCCAGCGCGGCAACACTCAGCAGGATGGTGGGTGGGTTGGTGGTGAGCACCAGGCCAAAAGCCGCCAGCGCCAGCACTGCGCCCAGGGCCAGGGCCTCTTTCACGCTCACCGCACCACGGGTCACCGGGCGCTGCGCAGTGCGCTTCACATGCCGGTCGAACTCGCGGTCGGCCACATCGTTCACGCAGCAGCCGGCGCTGCGCATCAGGATGGTGCCCAGCGCGAACACGATGACCAGGTGCCAGCCCGGAAAGCCATCGTCGGCCAGCCACAGCGCCGTCATTGAGGGCCACAGCAACAGCAGCCAGCCGGCAGGGCGGTTCCAGCGGATCAGGTCGAGGTAGAGGTGCAGACGGGATGAGGCGCTCGGCGAAGGCATGGGGTGATTGTCCGCGCCGGCCGCTGGGTGCGCGTCGCTTGACCCAGGCCAATACGCAAGTCTGTGCGAAGACTATGGTTTTCCCTAGGTTCTTCCGAAGGTTCTTCAGCACAGGAGCAAGTCCCCATGACACACGCTCGCCTCCCCCTGATCGGTGCCGGCCTGGCACTGTCGGCGCTCTTTCTGTCCAGCGGCGCGCTGGCCTTTGACGAGGCCGCCGCCAAGGCCCTGGCCAAACGCAACGACTGCACCAAGTGCCACGCCATAGACAAGGACAAGAAGGGGCCCTCGTACAAGAAGATCGCCGCCAAGCATGCCGGCAAGGCCGATGCCGAAGACAAGCTGAGCAAGGCCATCACCAGCGCCACCAAGGTCAAGCTCGCGGATGGCAGCGAGGAAGAGCACAAGGTGATCGACACCAAGGACGCCAAGGAAGTCAAGAACCTGGTGCAGTGGATCCTGTCCCTGTAGGCCAGGCGGCCGCCCACCGAGGCAGGCCATGCGCTTGAAAAGTCTCCGCACCCGGGTCAGCGTCTACCTGATCCTGACCTTCTCGTTGGCCATCGTGCCTTCGACCCTGCTGATCGTGCACCACGAGCAGCGGCATCTGCAGGACGCCGTGTCGCAGCAGGCGGTGCAACTGGCCGAAGTGATCGTCAAGAGCACGCGCTACGCGATGCTGATCAACAAGCGCGACATCGCCGAGAAAATCATCGACGACATCAGCCAACAGCATGGCATTGAGCGCGTGCGGGTGATCAACAGCGACGGCACCATCATCCACTCCAGCAAGGCCGCCGAAGTGGGCTATTCGGTCGAGCAGCAGGATGAGCCCTGCGTGAGCTGCCACCAGAGCAGCCAGCCACTCGACAGAATCCCAGACGACAAGCGTTGGCGCATCGTCACCTCGGCCAGCGGGCACCGCTCGCTGACCACCATGCATGCGATCCGCAACGAGCCCACTTGCGCGTCGGCCTCATGCCACGAGCACCCCGCCAGCCAGAAGGTGCTGGGGGTGGTGGACGTGGCCTACTCGCTGGACGAGGTTGGTTTGATCAAGCACAGGCACACCGTCGCGATGATGGGCGTAGGCCTGGCCCTGATCGCGGTGGTCTCGGTGGCCACCGCCTTGCTGCTGGGCCGACAAATCTACCGGCCGCTGCGCGATCTGGAAACAGCCGCCAAGAAGATCAGCGGCGGCGACCTGAACCACGCCGTGCCGGTGCGCAACGACGACGAGCTGGGCCGCGTGGCGGCCGCCTTCAACCACATGGGCCAGGCGCTGAAGGTCTCGGCTGCCGCCGAAAAAGAGCTGGTGCAAACCCTGGAGACCAAGGTGCAGGAGCGCACCCAGGCGTTGCTGGTGAAAGAGGCCGAGGCCGCCCAGGGGCAGAAGCTGGCCTCGGTAGGCCTGCTGGCCTCGGGCATTGCCCACGAGCTGAACAACCCGCTCACGGGCGTCCTCACCTTCACCTCGCTGCTGCGCAAGAAGATGCCCGACGGCAGCCCCGATGCCGAAGACCTGGATCTGGTGATACGCGAGACCAAGCGCTGCGCCAGCATCATCCGCAGGCTGCTGGACTTTGCCCGCGAGAAGACGCCGGTCAAGGAGTTCTTCGACCTCAACCAGGTGATCACCGAAACCGTGCGCTTCGTGGACCGCCCGGCCACGCTGCAGAACATCGCCATCACCCTGGCGCTGGCGCCCGAGCTGCCGCCGGTGTGGGGCGACGCCAACCTGATCAAGCAGGTCGTCCTGAATGTGCTGGTCAATGCCCAGCAGGCCATCACGGGCCAGGGGCGCATCCAGGTCGAGAGCCGGCTCGTGTCCGCCCTCGGCAAGCCGGAGGCCACGACGACAGATCGCGTGGAGATCGTCATCGCCGACAGCGGCTGCGGCATTCCGCCGGCCCATCTGCAGCGCATCTTCGACCCCTTCTTCACCTCCAAGGAGGTGGGCAAGGGCACGGGCTTGGGTTTGTCGGTGAGCTACGGTATCGTCAAATCGCATGGTGGCGACATCGCGGTGGACAGCACCGAGGGCATCGGCACCACCTTCCGCATCGTGCTGCCGCTGGCCTCGCCGTTTGGCGACGATGCGGGGGCAGCCCCGGAGTCCACCCCATGACCACGAGAGTTTTGATCGTCGACGATGAAGAGATCGTGGTGCGCAGCTGCCAACGCATCCTGGCCGATGGCGGCTTCGAAATCGACGCCGCGTGCGACGGCTGGGAAGCCCTGCGCCGGGTAGACGAGCACGACTACAACATCATCATTCTCGACGTCATGATGCCCAAGATCGACGGCCTGGAAGTGCTGCAGCACGTCAAGGAGCGGCACCCCGACACCGATGTGATCATGGTCACCGGCCTGTCGCAGATCCAGACCGCCGTCAAATCGATGAAGCTGGGGGCATTTGACTACCTCTCCAAGCCCTTCGACCCGGACGAGCTGCGACACGTGGTTGATCGCGCACTTGAGCGGCAGCGCCTGTTGGCCCAGAACCGCCAGCTCAAGCACGAGGTGAGCACCAAGTACCGCTTCGACAGCATTGTGGGCGCCAGCGCAGCGATGCAGAAGGTGTACCAGCTGATCGCCAAGTGCGCCCCCACCAACTCCACGGTGCTGATCACCGGCGAGAGTGGCACCGGCAAGGAAATGATCGCCCGCGCCGTGCACCACAACAGCCTGCGCTCCGCACAGGCCTTCGTGGCAGTGGACTGCAACACGCTGAGTGAGCATTTGCTGGAGAGCGAGCTGTTCGGCCACGTCAAGGGCGCCTTCACCGGCGCGGTGACGAACAAGCGCGGCGTGTTCGAGGCCGCGCACCGCGGCACCCTGTTCATCGACGAGCTGGGCAACCTGCCATTGCCTTTGCAGGCCAAGCTGTTGCGGGTGATCCAGGAGCGCGAGTTCCGCCCCGTGGGCAGCAGCACCGATCAGAAGGTGGACGTGCGCATCGTGGCCGCCACCAACATGGATCTGAAGGCCATGGTGACGGAGCACAGCTTCCGCGAAGACCTGTATTACCGCGTCAACGTCTTCCCCATCCACAGCCCGCCGCTGCGCGAGCGCCGCCAAGACATCCCCGCCCTGGCCTTGCACTTCCTCCAGCAGTTCAGCCAGGAGCTGGGGCGGCCCGTGCCGCAGATATCAGAAGGTGCAATGAGCCTGCTGATGCACCACGACTGGCCGGGCAATGTGCGCGAACTGGAAAACACCCTGCAGCGCGCGACGATCCTGGCCTCGGACGACGTCATCCGCCAGGCCCATCTGGCCGACTTGGTGGGCGCCGACCCCAGGCTTGACCTGGAAGTGCCCCGCACCAGCGACGACCTCAAGCGCATCAAGAAGCAGGTGCGCGAAAAGTCGGTGGAAGAGGTCGAGAAGCTGTTCATCCAGGAAACGCTCAGGCGCAACCACTCGAACGTGACCCGCAGCGCCGAGGAAACCGGCATGCAGCGCGCCAACTTCCAGGCGCTGATGAAGAAGTACGGCATCCGCGTGCGCGATACCGAGCCAGATCGGGACGACGCCGGGCCGATGTGAACGGTGCGGTACTGGGCGACCGTTGGAGGCGCATCTCGGTCATCCCCGCAACCCGCCACTCAAAGCCTGTGCATGCGATCTCCCGCCACGAAGCCCAAAGGCACGAAATCCAGGCCCGCCGTGGCGAAGGCAAGCACCTTGAAAAGCTCGCCCATCTCGTGCTCGTTCAACAGCTTCTGGGCCATGGCGCGCTCGCGCAGGTCGGCCGCCTGCATCAGATCGGTGATGCCGCAGTTGAGCAGAAAGCGGCCCTGGCTGGTGTAGCCCGCCACGTCCAGCCCGGCGTCCTGCCCGGCAAGGGCAATGCCGGTGAAGTTCACGTGGGCGGTGATGTCCTTCTCGCCCACCAGCACCAGCGGGTCGGCGTCGGACAGGTGGGCGCGGTGGCACATCAGCGTGCCGCCATGGCGCTGGCGGTGGTAGTACTCGGCCTCGGGGAAGCCATAGTCGATGAAGAAGGCCGCGCCGCGCTGGAGATGCGCCGCCAGCGTGCGGATGAAGGCCTCGGCCTGGATGTGCACCTCGGTGACCGTGCCGGAAATGAAAGGCGTGTCCACCGGCGGCTTCAACACCGTGTCGCGGTCGGCATAGACAAAGCCCGTTTGCCCCAGCGCGTCGGTGTGGCTGGCCACGCCGCGCTCGTGCCAACGCTCGCCGTCAAAGTGCAGCAGCTGCACGGGCATCGCGTCCAGCACCTCGTTGCCCACCACCACGCCCTGCATCGATTCCGGCCATGCATGGGCCCAGTGCACTCGCTCGCCAAAGCGCGCCAGCCGCTCGGCCTGGCGCGCCTTCAGCGTGCCCGAGAGGTCGATGATGGTGTAGCGGCGCACCGGTTGGCCGACGTCGTCCAGCGCCTGCAGCAGTTGCTCGGCCAGCGCGCCCGAACCGGCGCCGAACTCGAACAGCTCGTCGGTGCCGCTGGCCAGCAGCGCCTGGGCCACCTGCACCGCCAGCGTGCGGCCGAACAAGGGTGACAACTCGGGCGCGGTGACGAAGTCGCTGCCGCTCTCGGGCATCCAGCCGAACTTGCGGCTGGCGTTGGCGTAGTAACCCAGGCCGGGGCTGTACAGCGCCAGGGCCATGTAGCGGCTGAACGAGAGCCAGCCACCAGCCTCGGCAATGGCCGCGTGGATCTGCTGCGCCAGGGGCCCCGATACACTGTCATGTTGGCTCGACTGCATGGGCCGCGATTGTAGGTTTCAGGCCTGTCATGCCCCTTTCTCCCTCGTCAAACGCCGCATCCGTTCGCCCTGTGGCCCTGGTCACCGGTGCGGCGCTGCGCATCGGCAGGGTGATTGCGCTGGAATTGGCTGGCCACGGCTTTGACCTGGCCATTCATACCCGGCACGACCTGGACGCGGCCCAAGAGACCGGAGCCCTGGCTCGCGCGCTGGGCGCCCAGGCCCAGGTGTTTGTGGCCGACCTGTCGGATGAAGCCGCCTGCCGCGCTCTGCTGCCCGAGGTGGCCGCCGCGCTGGGGCGGGTGGACGCTGTGGTGAACAACGCCTCGGTCTTCCAGTACGACGATGCCGCCACCGCCGCGTCCGCCGCGATGGACCTGCACTGGCGCGTGAACACCGCCGCCCCCGTGCTACTGGCCCAGGCGCTGGCGGCCCACGTGGCCACGCGCGGTGGCGCAGGCTGCGTGGTGAACCTGCTGGACCAGAAACTGTGGAACCCCAATCCCGACTACTTCAGCTACACACTGAGCAAATCGGCGCTGCGCGAGGCCACGGTGCTGCTGGCCCAGGCGCTGGCACCCGCCGTGCGTGTGGCGGGCGTGGCGCCGGGCGTCACCTTGCCCTCGGGGCCGATGACCGAGGGCGAGTTCGCAGCCGCCCACCGGCTCACGCCGCTGCAACGCTCGTCCACGCCCGAAGACATCGCCCGCGCGGTGCGCTTCCTGATCGAATCCCCCGCCATCACCGGCACCACCTTGCTGGTGGATGGGGGCCAGCACCTCAGTGCGCAAGCGCGCGATGTGATGTTCCTCACCCCTGGTTCCGCCTGACCTCCGCACGCACGCCGACCGCCCATGACCACCCTGCTCCACCCCGCGCTGCGCGATTGCCGCCGCCTGTTCCTGCGTGACTACGAGGTCAACATCAACATCGGTGTGCACGAGTTCGAGAAGCAGGGCGAGCAGCGCGTGCTGATCAACGTGGAGCTGTTCGTGCCGCTGGGCCTGTCCACGCCGCAGGCCGACGAACTGCACGAGGTGCTGGACTACGACTTCATGCGCCGCAGCATTGCCGAGCGCGTGAGCCTGGGCCACATCCACCTGCAAGAAACACTGTGCGACGACGTGCTGGCGCTGATGCTGGCCCACCCCAAGGTGCGCGCGGCCCGCGTGTCCACCGAGAAACCCGATGTCTATCCGGACTGCGACGCCGTGGGCGTGGAAGTGTTCGGCCTGAAGGAGAGCAAGGCATGAACGCCAGCACCACCACTGAGTTGCCGGCACTGAATGTGGCGGACGAAGCAGCCAGGAAGACGAAGAAAGCCGCCTTTGAGGCCAACAAGCTCAGCAAGCGCCTGCACCGCCAGGTGGGCCAGGCGATTGGCGACTTCAACATGATCGAGGATGGCGACAAGGTGATGGTCTGCCTGTCGGGCGGCAAGGACAGCTACGCCATGCTCGACATCCTGCTGAGCCTGCAAAAGCGCGCGCCCATCCACTTCAGCATCGTCGCCGTCAACCTCGACCAGAAGCAGCCCGGCTTTCCAGACCATATCCTGCCTGCTTACCTCAAGGGCCTGGGGGTAGACTTTCACATCGAGACGCAGGACACCTACAGCATCGTCAAGAGCCACATCCCCGAGGGCAAGACCATGTGCAGCCTGTGCTCGCGGCTGCGCCGGGGCATCCTGTACCGCGTGGCGCGCGAGCTGGGCGCCACCAAGATCGCACTGGGTCACCACCGCGACGACATGGTGGTGACCTTGCTGATGAACATGTTCTTCGGCAGCCGCATGAAGGGCATGCCGCCCAAGCTGGTGAGCGACAACGGCGAGTTCGTGGTCATCCGCCCGCTGGCCTATGTGGCCGAGACCGACCTGGAGAAGTGGGCCGTGCACCGCGCTTTCCCCATCATCCCGTGCAGCCTGTGCGGCAACCAGGAGAACTTGCAGCGCGTGTTGACCAAGAAGATGATCCGCGAGTGGGACAAGCAGTACCCTGGCCGCATCGAGAACATGTTCAGCGCCATGGGCAACATCACGCTCTCGCACATGATGGACCGCCAGTTGCACGATTTCGCCAACGTGCGCGCCACGGGCCAGGCAGATCCCCTGGGCGACAAGGCCTTTGACGAGGATGGCCCCGATTGCGGTGACGTGAGCGCAGCCCCCGCCATGCAGACGGTGAAGCTGGCCTGGGAATGAACTTCTGCCCGGGCGCGAGAATCTGACCTGCACGGAACCCAACCTGATTGAGGTGACACCATGGCCCGCCTGAACATCCTTTCCAGCGCTGCAGCAGCACTTGGCCTGGCCCTGCTGGCCGGTTGTGCCGCAATGAACACCGTCACCAGCGAGGTCAGCACCTATGGCGCCTGGCCGTCGGGCCGCTCGGCAGGCAGCTTCGCCATTGAGCGCCTGCCCTCGCAGCAGGCCCAGTCGGCCGACATGCTGGAGGTGGAGGCCGCCGCCCAGGCCGCGCTGCAGGCGGCCGGGTTCAAGCCGGTGGCCGCCGGTGGCCAGCCCGACGTGTTGGTGCAGCTTGGCGCCCGGGTTTCGCGCCAGGCCCGCTCGCCGTGGGACGACCCCATGTGGCTGGGCGTTGGCTTCAGCCGCTGGAACTGGCCGCACTGGGGCGGCCCGGGTTGGGGCTGGACGACGCGCTACGAGTCGACCACCTACGCCCGCGAAGTCGCCGTGCTGATCCGCGACCGCAGCAACAGCCAGCCGCTGTACGAGGCCCGGGCCCGCACTGACGGCATTTCGCCCGGCGGCAAGGTGGTGATCGCGGCCATGTTCATGGCGGCGATGACAGACTTCCCCGCCGCCAAGCCCGAGCCGCATGACGTGGCCGTGGCTCCTTGAACCAATGGCCGCTGGCGTCACGCTCCTTGCCATCCCCGCGCAGGCGGGGATCCACCAGTCCGCGCCTATGCTGGATGCCCAACGACGCGGGAATGGCAGCGGTTGGTGATTCGTCCCTCGGTGCGCCGGGGATAATTCCAGGTTCCGCGCCAACAGGCGCGCATCTGACCTGAGACACACCTATGGCGCTCAACATCGTGATCATGGCTGCGGGCAAGGGCACCCGCATGCGCTCGAACCTGCCCAAGGTGCTGCACAAGCTGGCCGGCCGGCCGCTGCTGCGCCATGTGATGGACAGCGCTGCGCAGCTCTCACCCGACCGCACCGTGGTGATCACGGGTCATGGTGCCCCACTGGTGGAAGCCGCCGTGGCCGCCGATGGCGCCAGCTGCGTGCGGCAGGAGCCGCAACTGGGCACTGGCCACGCCGTGCAGCAGGCTGTGCCAGCGCTGGGCAGCGAGCCCGGCACCACGCTGATCCTGAACGGCGATGTGCCGCTGATTGCCCCCGCCACCGCCCGCGCACTGGCCCATGCCTGTGGCGGCGAGCGCCTGGCCCTGCTCACCGTCACGCTGGCCGACGCCACGGGCTATGGCCGCATCGTCCGCGATGGGGAATCGGTGCAGGCCATCGTTGAGCACAAGGACGCCACCGAGGCCCAGCGCCAGATCCGCGAGGTCTACACCGGCATGATGGCCGCCCCCACCGAGGCGTTGAAGCGCTGGGTGGCAGCACTGAAGAACGAGAACGCGCAGCGCGAGTACTACCTCACCGACATCGTGGCCATGGCCGTGGCCGAGGGCGTGCCGGTGGTGACCGCCAGCGCCGTGGACGAAACCGAGGTGCTGGGCGTGAACAGCCCCGTGCAACTGGCCGACCTGGAGCGCCGTTTGCAGCGCCGCCAGGCCGACGCGCTGATGGAAACCGGCGTGCGCCTGGCCGACCCGGCCCGCTTCGACCTGCGCGGCACGCTGGCCTGCGGTGCTGACGTGGACATCGACGTGAACTGCGTCTTTGAAGGCACGGTGACGCTGGGCGAGGGCGTGCGCGTGGGCGCCAACTGCGTGGTGCGCAACGCCGTGATTGGCGACGGCGCGCAGATCCACCCCTTCACCCACATCGACGGCGACAAGGAAGGTGTGCGCGTGGGCCCCGGCTCGCTGATCGGCCCCTTCGCCCGCTTGCGCCCCGGCGCCACGCTGGGCCGCGAGGTGCACATCGGCAACTTCGTGGAGGTGAAGAACTCCACCCTGGCCGACGGCGCCAAGGCCAACCACCTGGCCTACCTGGGCGACGCCACCGTGGGCGAGCGGGTGAATTTCGGCGCCGGCAGCATCACCGCCAACTACGACGGCGCCAACAAGCACCGCACGGTCATCGAGGCCGATGTGCATGTGGGCTCGAACTGTGTGCTGATCGCGCCGGTCACCATCGGTGCCGGCGGCACCATTGGCGGTGGCTCCACAGTTTCCAAGACCACGCCGGCCGGTGCACTCACCGTGGCCCGCGCCAAGCAGGTCAGCATCGCCGGCTGGACCCGCCCGGCCAAGATCAAGAAATAGCCTTCTCGTACACCCGCTGAGCCAGCTTCAGGTCGTCCCAGGCCTTGGCCTTTTCGCTCAGTTGGCGCAGGAGGTAGGCCGGGTGGTAGGTCACCACCACGGGCACACCCTGGTACTGGTGCACGCGGCCGCGCAGCCGGCCCACGGCCTCGTCGGTGCCCAGCAACTGCTGGATCGCGAACTTGCCCATGGCCAGAATGACCTTGGGCTGCACCAGGGCGATCTGGCGCTTGAGGTAAGGCTCGCACTGCGCCAGCTCGTCGGGCTGCGGGTTGCGGTTGCGCGGCGGGCGGCACTTGAGCGTATTGGCGATGTAGACCTGTGCTGCCGACGAGCCCTCTAGCCGTGAGAGCTTCAAGGCGCGCAGCATCGCGTCCAGCAGTTGTCCGGCAGCGCCCACAAAGGGCTCGCCCTGCAGGTCTTCGTTCTCGCCCGGCGCCTCGCCCACGATCATCCAGTGCGCTTGTATATGCCCCACGCCGAACACGGTTTGCGTGCGGCCCTGGCACAGCGCGCAGGCCTGGCAGGCGGCCACGGCCTCGCGCAAGGCCGGCCAGTCCATGGCGGCGATGGCGGCTTCGCGCTCGCCCTCCGGCGCATTGGGCCGCTGCGGAAGTGCTGCAGCCACGGCCTGTGCAGCACCCACGGGTGCGGTAGGCCGGGCGGCGGAGCGGTGCGGTGCAGCAGGGGCGGGTGCCAATGCGGGCGCCACCACAGGGGACACGTGCACCACATCAGCCAACACCGCCTCGGCAGATGGGGCCCCAGCAGGTTCTGCCGCTGGCGCTGGCGCCCACAGGCGCAGCCCCATGGCGCCCAGCATGCGCTGCTGCCGGTCAGTCCAGCCCATGCGCGGCCTCCTGGCTGCGCGGCAGGTTCAGGCGCATCACGATGGCGTCCTCGCGCCGGCCATGGTCGTGCGGGTAATAGCCACGGCGCATGCCGACGGTGAGAAAACCCCATTGCCGGTACAACCGCTGCGCGCGCTCGTTGCTGGGGCGCACCTCCAGCCACAGCGTGTTCCGGCCCTGGTCCAGGCTGCTGCTGGCGAGCTCGGCCAACATCTGCCGCGCCAGGCCCTGGCCCTGGTGGTCGGAGCGCACCGTGATGTTGAGCAAATGCATTTCTTCAAAGCCCGGCATGGCCACGTAGTAACCCAGGCAGGGCCGCGCGACCAGATCGCCACGGCGGGAGGCGGCAGGCACCAGCATCTGCGCCCGGTAGCCAGCGGCCAGGGAATCGGTGAAGTTGCCACGTGTCCAGGGAAAGGCATAGGCCTGGTTCTCGATGGCCAGCACGGTGTCAAGGTCGGCCACCGCCATCGCACGCATCACCGTGGCCGTGCCAGCCGGAACGCCGGGTTGCAGTTGCGCGCTCATGGCAGGCTGGCGGCCGCATGGCGCGCGGCCTCACGCTCGGCCGTGGTGAGGGCCACCTTGTCGCGCAGGTACAGGGGCAAGGCCTGGTCGGCCGGCAAGTGCGGGCCATGAGCCCAGGCCCAACGGGCCAGGCGCAGCAAGGCGGCCGCGCGGTTGGCCACCTGGGGCCACGGCTGCGCGGCGCCAAGCGGCAGGCGTTCGGCAAATGCGGTGATGGCGCTGCCGGCAACCTTGACGGGCGGCTGGCCCTGCCACACCGCTTGCAGCGTGGGCAGGTCGTAGAGCGCAGGGGCCGATGTCTCGTGCCACTGCTCGCCGTCAAACCGATAGGCAGCGGCGTAGACCTCGTCCATGCGCGCGTCCATGGCCACCCAAATGGCAAAGGGTTCACCTGGGGGCACACCGGCCTGCTGGCGGGCGTCTTCGGCCACGATCAGCAGACTGCAGATCGCCAGCACCGGGCAACCGATGCCGAAGGCCAGGCCCTGTGCCACCGACACCGCCGTGCGCAGACCGGTGAAGGCGCCGGGGCCGCAGCCGAAGGCGATGGCCTGCAGATCGGCGGGTTGCATCTGACGCTCGGCCAGTTGCGCCAGCACGGCCGGCAGCAGCGTGGCCGACGCGGCGGCACCGCCTTCAGCGTTGAGCAGCAGTTCGGCTTCGCCATCGGCCAGGGCCACCGCCATGCGCTCGGTGGCAGTGTCCAGCGCCAGCAGCCTCATGCCCGGCCCCTGCCCGGCGTGGGCGAGTGCCCACAAACCGCCAACTTGCGCAGGGCAAAGGCGGCGAATGCAGGCGTTGTGGCGGGGCGGCAGAGCATGCCTTCAGTGTAGCCGTGCGATCATTTCCACCATGCCATTGCCCCCCATGTTCGCCTGTGTGCCGCGCCCACCAGCCCCCCTTTTCCATCGCTCAGTGTGGGCGGGCTGGCTGAGTCTGCTGCTGCTGGCGCCCGCCCTGGCCGAGCCACTGCCGCCCGAGGTGGACGCCGCGCTGCGCCGCGCCAAGCTGCCGGGCAGTGCGCTGGCAGCCGTGGTGCAGGAGGCCGGCACCGGCCAGCGCAAGCTGGCCTGGAACGAGACCGAGCCGGTCAACCCGGCCTCGGTCTTCAAGCTGTTCACCACCTATGCCGCGCTGGACCTGCTGGGCCCGGCCTGGACCTGGAACACACCTATCTACCTCAGCGGCACGCTGCAAGGTGGCGTGCTGGACGGCTCGGTGGCCGTGCGCGGCAGTGGCGACCCCAAGCTGGTGGTGGAGCGCCTCTGGCTGATGCTGCGCCGCCTGCAGCAGATGGGCGTGAAGGAGATCCGCGGCGACGTCCTGCTCGACCGCAGCGCCTTCCAGGTGCCCGAGGTGGCGCCCGGCGAATTCGATGGCGACGCCACCCGCCCCTACAACGTGCGGCCCGATGCGCTGCTGCTGAACCTGAAATCGGTGATCTACACCTTCACACCCGATGCGGCGCGCGGCCTGGCCACGGTGTCAGCCGAGCCGGCGTTGGCTGGCGTGGCGGTGGATGCCACCGTGCCGCTCAGCAGCGGCCCCTGCGACGACTGGCGCGGTGCGCTCAAGGGCCAGGTGGGCGAAGTGACACGTGTGCACTTCGGCGGCGCCTTTCCTGCGGCCTGCGGTGAGAAGGTGTGGCCTGTGGCCTTTGCCGATGCGCGCGGCTACAACGCCCGCCTGATCGAGCAGCTGTGGCGCGAGATGGGCGGCAAGCTCGGTGGCAAGGTGCGCGACGGCGCCGTGCCGGCCGGTGCGCGCCTGGCCTTCGACAACCCCTCGCCCGCGCTGGCCGAGGTGGTGCGCGACATCAACAAGTACAGCAACAACGTGATGGCCGAGCAGCTCTTTCTGAGCCTGCCGGCCGCCGTGCGTGGGGCAGGCACAGGCCCTACCCGGCCCGAAGACGCCCGCGATGCGCTCAGACGCTGGGTGCGGGAGCGTTACGGCGACGCGGCGGCCAAGGAAACGGTGATCGACAACGGCTCGGGCCTCTCGCGCGAGACCCGCGTGAGCGCGCAACTGCTGGCGCGGTTGCTGCAAAACGCCTGGGGCAGCCCGGTGATGTCGGAGCTGATGAGCTCGCTGCCGGTGAGCGGCCTGGATGGCACGCTCAAGCGATCCAAGACCGAGCCGGGTCGTGCGCACCTGAAGACCGGCTCGCTGCGCGACGTGGCCGCCGTGGCCGGCTATGTGCTGTCCAACAGCGGCAAGCGCTACGTGCTGGTGGCGGTGCTGAACCACCCCAACGCCAACGCCGGGCGGCCCGCGCTGGACGCCTTGGTGCAATGGGCCATCCGGGACGCACCACAGAAATAGGGCACGGCTTTTCAGTAGCGGTAGCCGATCGACAAGTTGAACGCCAGCGGGTCCAGCTTGGTGGTGATGGACTGGCCAGTGGACAAATGCGTGGTGGTCTTGAGGAAGGTCTTGATCACTGATGCGTCCACGAACCACTTGTCGTTGATCAGCAGCGTGGTGCCGATCTGGGGTGACAGGCCCCAGGCCGCATCCACCTTGTGGCGCGTAGGCGTGCCACCGGGGTTGGTGAGCGCGGTCAGCGTGCCCGAACCCTCTTCGCCAAAGAACTTGGCGTAGGTCAGGCCCAGGCCTACATAGGGCCGCACCTGGGATTTGGTCTCAAGAAAGCGGTACTGCGCAAACACCGTGGGCGAAACCTGTTTGACCGTGCCGATCTTGCCAACACCGGCGATGGTGCCGTCGCCGACGATCTCGTGCTTGTACGGCAGGCCCACGTAGCCTTCAACCGACAGGTGGTCAGTGAGCATGTAGTTGGCGGTCAGGATGGCCGAGGTGGCCGACTTGACGTCAATCTTGGTGTTGGGCTGGCTGGGCGCCGAGAGATTGCCACTCTCGACCTGCGGGCTGATCTGGTTGACCCCGATCTTGACCTGGAGGCTGCCGGCGGATTGGGCGTTGGCCGCGCCAGCCGTCAGCGCCAGCAGCGCAGCAGCGACCACGACGAGGTGCTTCTGGGAGGGCTTCATGGTGTGCGTGTCCTTCATGGGGTGCAGCGGCCTCACAGCCAGCCCTTCTTCAGCAGGTTGTCGGTGACGAGTTGCGCCAGCAACTTGTAGCCGTAGGGCGTGGGGTGCACGCTGTCGGCATACTCGTAGTGGGTGTCGATGGTCTGCCCGGTGATCAGCGTGCTGGCATTGCAGGTCAGCGACGTGGGCAGGGTCATCGTGGCCAGGTTGCAAGCAGGCGTGGTCACGTTGGTCAGGCCGTACTGGTCGGGGTGTTGGGTCTGGTCTTGCCCGACGGTGTAGGCATCCACATAGACGACGTCCTGGCCCGCCAGATCAGTGCTCAGGCGCGTGTTGAAGGCATTCACCATGGCCAGGATCAGGCCTTGGGTCTGCGCCCCCAGGCTGATGCCGTAGGGCGTAGTGCTGACATCGGGCAGGTTCACCACCACCACGTGCTTGGCGCCCTTGGCGAGAATCTCGGTTTTGACGTAGCCGGCGAGTTCACCCGCCGCCGTGGCCATGGCGGCCACCGCCATGTCTGGCGTGGCCCCTCCCTGCACGGCAGCCAGATTCATGAAGATGTCGTTGCCGCCGGCCATCACCGTCACCAGGTCGTCGGCGGCAAAGCTGCCGCCGCTGGCAGTCAGGTGGTTGGCGATCTGCGTGACGATGGGCACCGTGAGTTGACCCAGGGCTGCAGAGGTATCGCCCAGCGCCAGCAAGGCGGCATTGGCCGGGCCAATGGGGTTGGTCACTCGGGCGCCGCCCTGGGCGTAGCCATAGCAGCCGGTGTGGTTCACCACAGGTACCGCACCGCCCAGTTGCGCGACGGAATTCAAGCCGGTCTGCGCGGCGCAGGGCGCTGCCACACCCGCTTGCGCGGCCAGCAATTCGGTCCAGTTCAGCCCCGTGGCGCCGTTGATGTTGTACTTGCCGCCACCCAGCTGGGCCACCACGCCCACCTTGTAGCTGCCCACGTCACTCAGGCTGTCGCCAAACGACACCAGCTTGCCGTACTTGACGCGCGGGGTTTGGTCGCCATCGCCACCGCCACCGCAGGCGGCCAGCACCGCCGCAGCCGCCGCAGCGGCGAGCCAGCCCAGTCTGAAATTCTTCATGTGTACCTCGTGAATCACAAAAATCGAACGACCGTTCGATTCGACTGAAAAACTATACGAGGCGGGTTGCCCGCAACGCTGCGGACAAACCCTGTCAGCGTTACCGCCTCAACACTCCAGCAGGGTCAGAACGGCAGGCTGCTCACCCGGCCTACCGCCTGCATGCCCAGTTGGGTGTGGAAGGTGGCACCAGGGTGCAACTCATCGGCCCAAAGGTAGCCGTTGCTGGCGTTGGCCGCCGCGTCAACCACGGTGTCGGTGGTGCAGTTGGGCAGGGCCGCAGTGCAGGCGGCCTGGGTGGCATTGGTCAAGCCGTAGGCGCCAGGTTGGGCTGCGGCACCGCGGCTGAGGTCGTCGGCCATCAGCAGGCCCAGCTGGCTGCCGTCCAGGTTGATGAACTTCAGCCGCATGCCCTTGTTGAAGGCATCGGTCATGGCGGTCAGCACATCTGGGCGGTCGTCACCGACGTCGGCCTTTTGCTGCAGGGCGTAGGGCGTGAGGCCCATGTCGGGGATGGTGCTGATGACCACCCGCGCGCCAGTGCCCACGATTTGCAGTGTGGCGTCGCCGAGTTGCTCACCCTTGATCTGCGCAGCGGCCATCAGGGCGGCCTTGTTGGTGCCATCGTATAGACGGTACAGGTCCATCACGTCGTGCATGCCCACCAGCACGGTCACCAGGTCGGAGGATTGGAAGCCCGAACCCGAAACGTAGCTGTTGATCTGGGTGGTGAGATCGTCCACCCGCGAGCCCACCACCGCCAGGTTGAAGGCGCCGATATTGCCCGCGCCTGAACACTCGCCGAAGACCGTGCCATACAGCTTGAGGACCATGTACTGCACCCACACAGGCGAGGCATCGCAGTCCAGGGTCTTGTCGGTCTTGAGCGCGTTGACGCTGTACTTGTGGCCGTCGGAGGTGAGGAAATTGAGCTCGTCGCCAAAGGCCAGGACGCGCTCTGGCATGAACCGGCTGACCTGCGAGGTGCTGCCCCCGCAAGCGTTGAGCAGGCCGGCGCAGCAGGCGGCGAGAGCCAGTCCGCGCAGGGTGCGAATGGCCAGGGAAGTGGGGGTCATGCAAGCTCCAGTGGAAATCTCGGTGTCGGATGCGGGGGTGGGGTCGCGGGTTCCGTGCGGGTTCGGTTCAGGCCGCTGCAGCGCGTTTCAGTCGGTCGCGCACACCCTCCCATTCAGGGCCGCTGGGCGGGTTTTCAACCCAGATCAACGGCACCCCAGTGGCGTCCAGGCCGCGCAAGGCGGCAAACAGATCGTGTGCCGCCGCACCGGCGTCCGCAGGCTGTCGCAGATATGGCAAGCAAGCGTCGGACGGCGTCAAGCTGCGGGAATATACCGCCACCGGGGGGGCGCCTTCCGCCGCAGCCGGGGGCAGCACGGCCAGGGCGGCGCGCAAGGCCTCGGCGGACATCAGCCGCACCACGGCGCGGGGCGCGTAATGGGCGTCCAGCGTGCCCGAGGCCTTGGGGGCCTCGGCATCCCGCTCGGCCAGCGGCTCGCCCAGCGCGGCCTCCAGCGCGGCGCGGGTCAGGGCACCGGGGCGCAGCAGCACCGCGCGGTCGCGGCTGCAATCGACGATGGCGGATTCAATGCCCACTTCGCAGTCGCCGCCATCCAGTACCAGCAAGTCTTCGTCAAACTCACCGGCCACATGGGCAGCCGTGGTGGGGCTGACCCGGCCGAAGCGGTTGGCGCTGGGGGCCGCCACGCCGGGCACGCCCAGTTGCTCGGCGGCTTGCAGCAGCGCATGCGCCACCGGGTGCGAAGGGCAGCGCAGGCCCACCGTGGCCTGGCCACCCGCCGAGGCCGTGGCCACGCCCGGCGCACGCGGCACGATGACGGTGAGTGGCCCGGGCCAGAAGGCCGCCGCCAGGCGTTGTGCCCGCTCGGGCCACTGCGCCACAAAGTGCTGGGCGGCGGCGATACCGGTCACGTGCACGATCAGCGGGTGGTCGGCCGGCCGACCCTTGGCGGCAAAGATGCGGGCCACGGCGGCATCGTCGTCAGCTCGCGCCCCCAGGCCGTAGACGGTCTCGGTGGGCAAGGCCACGAGTTGGCCCGCCGCCAAGGCCGCTGCGGCGGCCTGCAACGCGGCCGGGTCGGAACCGGGGCGAATGCTCATCAGGTGTTCAGTACGGTGCCAAGCCCAGCAGCGCGCAGGCTTGCAGCGCTGTGGCACGCACGCTGGCGGCATTGGTGCCGGTGACGTTCAGGTGGCCCATCTTGCGGCCGGGCCGGGCGCTGGTCTTGCCGTACAAGTGCAGGTGCACCCCGGGCAACTTCAGCAATTCCTCCCAGGCCGGGGTGCGTTCCACACTGCCGTCGAACCACAGGTCGCCCAGCAGGTTGAGCATCACGGCGGGTGAATGCAGGCGCGGCGTGGTCAGCGGCAGACCGGCCATGGTGCGCACCTGCAGCTCGAACTGCGACTGGTCGCAGGCGTCGATGGTGTAGTGGCCCGAGTTGTGCGGGCGCGGCGCCATCTCGTTGGCCACCAGGGCCAGCGCGCCGGCGGCGTCGCGCACCACGAAGAACTCCACGCACAGCACGCCCACATAGCCCAGCTCGGTGGCGATGGCGTGGGCGCGGGTGATGGCCTGCTGGGCCAGTTCAACGCTCACATCGGGCGCCGGCACCTGGGTGACAGCGAGGATGCCGTCGCGGTGCAGGTTCTGCTGCACCGGGAAGTTCACCGCCTGGCCATCGGCACGCCGGGCCACGATGACGCTGAGTTCCAGTTCCAGTGGCAGGCGTTTCTCCATCACGCAGGGAACGTGTTTCATGCCCAACCAAGCGGCGGCCAACTCGGCACGTGTTGCCACGCCAGCCTGGCCCTTGCCGTCGTAGCCCAGGCGCGCGGTCTTGAGGATGCCGGGCAGCAAGGCGTCGGCCACACCCGCCAGATCGGCCTCGCTGCGGATCACGGCGCAGGGAGCACACGGCACGCCGGCGTGGCCAAAGTGGGCTTTCTCTTCGGCGCGGTCCTGGCAGATGGCCACGGCTGCGGCAGCAGGTGCTACCGGGCGTTGATCAGCCAAGATTTGCAGGGCTGCGGCGGGCACGTTCTCGAATTCGGTGGTGATGGCATCGGCCAAGGTGACCAGGCGCCCCAGGCCATCGGCGTCCAGGTAGTCGGCGTGGATATGGTGGTGCGACACCAGACCGGCCGGGCTGGCGGCATCGGGGTCCAGCACCGCTGTGCGGTAGCCCAGGCTCTGCGCGGCATGCACGAACATGCGGCCCAGCTGGCCGCCGCCCATCACCCCCAGCGTGGCGCCGGGCAGGATGGCTCGTTCCACACCCGGCAGGGCGGTCTTGCGAGCCTCGCTCATGTCAGGTCCTGGGTCATTGCGCGGGCCACCTCGGTCTGCGCGGCACGGAAGGCCAACAGCTTGGCGCGCAGCGCATCGTCGCGGTTGGCCAGCATGGCCACGGCAAACAGGGCGGCGTTGGCGGCGCCGGCGTTGCCGATGGCGAAGGTGGCCACCGGTATGCCTTTGGGCATCTGCACGATGGAGTGCAGCGAATCCACGCCCTGCAAGTGGCGGCTTGCCACCGGCACGCCCAGCACCGGCACCACGGTCTTGGCCGCCAGCATGCCCGGCAAATGGGCCGCTCCGCCGGCCCCGGCAATGATGGCCTGCAGGCCGCGCGGCTGGGCCGCTTCGGCGTAGGCAAACATGTCGTCGGGCATGCGGTGGGCCGAGACCACGCGGGCCTCGTGCGCGATGCCGAACTCGGCGAGAATCAGAGCCGCCGCCTTCATGGTGTCCCAATCACTGGACGACCCCATGACGATGCCGACCACGGGCGAGGCATTGTTCAAGGCCACGGACTCCGGAAAATCAAAACCGCGATTTTAGGCTGCGCTTGTTTCGCGCCGCTTCACCCCCACTTCACGGGGGTTCACACTGGGCCTTTGCGCCCCAGCACACTCCATCAGCACCATGATCGACATCACCCTGCAGAATTTCGAAACCGACCTGATCGCGGCCAGCATGCGCCAGCCGGTGTTGCTCGACATCTGGGCGCCCTGGTGCGGGCCTTGCAAGTCGTTGGGGCCTGTCCTGGAAAAGCTGGAGGTGGCCTACTCCGGCCGCTTCGCCCTGGCCAAGCTCAACAGCGACGAGCAGCAAGAAATTGCCGGCCAGCTCAGCCAGGCCTTTGGCGTGCGCTCCATCCCGTTCTGCGTGATGTTCTCGCAGGGCCAGCCGGTGGACGGGTTTGTGGGCGCCATCCCTGAGGCGCAGATCCGCGAATTCCTCGACAAGCACGTGCCCTCGACCAACGAGCTGGAGGCCGAGGCCGAAGTGGCCGAAGCCGAAGACCTGCTGGCGGCGGGCGGCGACCCCGACGCCGCGCTGGCCAAACTGCAGGAAGCCGTGGCCATGGCCCCGGACAACGACGTGGCGCGGCTGGACTACCTCAAGCTGCTGCTGCAACGCGCATCCATGGAACCCGCCTGCGTGGCCCAGGCCCGTGCTGCCTTTGGGCCGGTGTCGATCAAGGTGATGCAGGACGCGCGCTTTGCCGCCATCGAGCACTGGCTCAAGGCCGCCGAAGCGGCGCCGGGTGCCCGCTCAGCACCAAGCTTGGCGGCTGCTGTCGCCGCCAACAAGCGCGATTTCGAGGCCCGTTTCGAAATCGCCCAGTGCCTACTGGCGGCTGGCGACTTCACCGCTGCCATGGACGAGCTGCTGGAGATCCTGATGCGCGACAAGGCCTGGAACCAGGATCTGGCCCGCAAGACCTATGTGGCCATCCTGGAGCTGATGACCAAGCCGGCACCCAAGCCTGTGGCAGGCGAAAGCAAGGGCACGCTGGAACTCACCGGCAAGGCCGCCGTGCCCGCCAGTGACCCGGTGCTGGACCAGTACCGCCGCAAGCTCAGCATGGTGCTGTTCTGACCCCCTGCGGGCTCAACCGCCCAAGCTGGCACTGACCTTCTGCAAGGCCAGCACCAGCCTGGCCTGATCCTCACGGAAGCTCGCCAGCGCCGTCTGCGCCAGGCGGCGGTGGGTGCGCCCGCGGTCATCCGCCCCGGCGGCGTCGAACACCATGGCCAGCCGCCCGTGAGCGATGGCTTGGTCGTCAAAGTCTGCGTCCTGGCGGATCATGCTGGCGGCCTGCTCGGCGTCGTCCAGCGCCTTGTGGTGGGCACCGAGCTGCCACAGGCTCCAGGCCCGGTGGGCCTGGTAGGTGGCCGTCAGGCGCTTGGCGTACTGTGTGCCGAGCTGGTCCACATGGGCATTGAAGAGTTCCACCGCTTCGCCCCAGCGCTGCAGCGTCACGCACAACTCGGCCCTGAGCAAGGGCACCTTGAAGTTCAAGGCGTCGTTGCCCAGCCCGCGGTCCAGGTTGCCAGTGGATTCCAGCTCCTTGAGTGTGCGCAGTTGCTCTTCCTGGCGGGGCGCGCCAAACACCTCGTCCAGCACCAGCAGCGTGGTCTGCAACAGCGCGCGGTTGTGCAGCAAGGCCGAGATCATGGCCGTGTCGCCATCGGCCACGCAGTGCTGGTGCACCTTGGTGTAGAGGGGGGTCACGAGCGCATCGTCCAGCCCCGCGTAGCGCGATGCATCGGCCCTCACCAGCATGGCGCGGGCCAGCGTGCCATGGTCATCGGCGTTGGCGCAGCCCAAGGCCAGCAGCAGGGCGTCGTGCATGTCGTCGTAGCGGCGCAGATTGAAGTCGCAGTTCGCGATCCACGCCGAGCTCAGCCCCTGCAGGCGCTGGTTGCCCGCCAACGCCGCCTGCGCGCGGGCACTGGCGAACTTGTCGCGTGCACCCCGCGACATGGAGTCGAAATGGTCGATCAGGCCGTCCACGTAATGCACCCAGCCTTGCAGCAGCGGCTTGCGGTAGCGGCGATTCTGGGTCTGCAGGCCCTTCAGCGCCAAGCGCGCCTCGTCGAGCAGGCCCTGGCGTGCCAGCGCAGCCACCCGCTCGGCCTTCAGGCACTCGCGCGGGTAGGGGCTGCCTTCCCGCGCAATGGCGCCGTCCAAGCGCTCGATCAAACGGGAAGCCATGGATGACCCAACTCCTTCATGGTTTGTTTGAATTGGTTCAGCAGGATACCCAGCCCCGCCTGCTCGGCGGACAGCGCTTGAAGGGCGACGGCTGCAGCCTCCTCATGGGTTTGTGCACGCTCTGGCTGACCCAGCCGCTTGAACGTATTGGCCAGGCGCTGGTGCGCCACCGCCAGGTCGTCTGCGTCGGTCACCTTGGGCAGGCAGATGCGGGTGGCCTCGGCGTCGGCCTGGGCCTGGCTGTTGTGCTGCAAGCTCGCATGGCACCAAGCGCGGTGGGCCAGGAAACGAGCACCCGAGGCCGGGCTGGTTTCCTTCACGTGGCGGTCCAGATACTGGTTGATCAGCGCAATAGCTTCGGCCCATCGGCCAACCACCGTCAGCGCCTCAGCGCGAACCACCTGTGCGAAGGACGCCAGCGCGGTGTTGCCCAAGCCCCAATCCAGGTTGGCGGTGGATTCGATCTCGGCCAGCACCCGCTCCACGGCGGTGGCGGTGGCGGTGCCAAACAGTTCGCGTCGCACGTGGTGGCTGATCAGGGAATTGGCGCGGTTGTACATCATCAACGAGACGGCCGTTGAATCGCCATCGGCCACCGCGTGCGCGCGCACACGGTCGTAGCAACGCATCGACTCTTCAAACCGATCACCATAGTCGGCCATGTTGGCCAGCACTAGCCAGGCCCGAGACAGGGTGGCGTGGTCGTCTGGGGCCGCCAGCCGGAAAGCTTCTCCCAGCACCTCCAGCAGGGCGGCATCTCGGCCATATTGCATCTTGGCGGCGGCCAGCCAGGCACATGCCAAGGCCTGCAAGCGCGTGTCACCGCACTTGAGGGCGGCGTCCCTGGCTTCCTGAAAACCACGCAACGACCGTGCCGAATGGGCGGCGCTGAAATAGTGGATGGAGCCATCGACGAAATGCACCCAAGCCTGCAAGCGAGGCTGGCCGTGACGACGACTCTGGGTGCGTAAGCCGGCGAGCGTGAACTTGGCTTGATCCAGCATCCCCAGCCGGGCAATCACGGCCGCATGCTGAGCCTTCAGACACTCGCGCTCCATGGGATCTTCGGCTTGCGCAATCTCCCTTTCCAGGCGCTCAACCAGACGTGTGGACATGGCCTCTACGCTGGGTCAGCTGGTCAGTCGAGTCAGCGCTTCGCGGTACTTCTCTGCGGTTCGCGTGATCACCTCGTCGGGCAGGCGCGGGGCCGGCGCGGTCTTGCTCCAGGGCGCGCCGTTCACCAGGGCCTGCTCCAGCCAATCGCGCACGAACTGCTTGTCATAACTGGCCGGGTTGGCGCCTTCGCGGTAGCCCTCCACGGGCCAGTAGCGTGAGGAATCGGGGGTGAGCACCTCGTCCATCAGCGTCAGCGTGCCCTGCTCGTCCAGGCCGAACTCGAACTTGGTGTCGGCGATGATGATGCCCTTGGTCAGGGCAAAGGCGGCGGCCTCTTCGTAGAGGTGTATCGACACGGCGCGCACCTTCTCAGCGAGAGGGCGGCCGATCTGCTGGGCCATCTGCTCGAACGAGATGTTCTCGTCGTGCTCGCCCATCTCGGCCTTGGTGGCCGGGGTGAAGATGGGCTGCGGCAGCTTGGAAGCGTTCTTCAAGCCTGCGGGCAACTGCTCGCCGCAGACCGACTGGCTCTCCTGGTACTCCTTCCAGCCCGAGCCGGCCAGGTAGCCGCGCACCACGGCTTCCACCGGCAGCGGCTTGAGGCGCTTGACCAGCATGGCGCGGCCGCGCACCTGGGGCAACTCATCGGCCGCCACCACGCTCTCGGGGGCCTCGCCGGTGAGGTGGTTGGGCACCACGTGGCCCAGGCGGGCAAACCAGAACAGCGCCATTCGGGTGAGCAACTCGCCCTTGCCGGGGATGGGCTCGCCCATCACCACGTCGAAGGCCGAGAGCCGGTCGGACGCGATCATCAGGATGCGGTCGGTGCCGACGGCGTAGTTGTCGCGGACCTTGCCGCGGGCCATCAGGGGCAGGGAATGCAGGGAACTGTTGAGCAGCGCGGCGTCCATGGCGAGTCCAGGGTGAACAGCCGCGAATTGTAAAGGCCCCCTCGTCGGAGGGTCGGCCCATCACAGCACCTTTTGCGCCAGCGAGCCGGCGGCGTAGCGGGCCGCCATGTCCACCAGGTTCACGCCCTTGATCTTGCCGGCCTGGCCTTCGCAGCCGAACTCCAGGTAGCGCTGCTTGCACACCGCCTTGGCGGCTTCGCGGGCGGGCTTGAGCCATTCGCGGGCGTCGAACTTGTCGGGGTTCTCGGCCAGGAACTTGCGCACCGCGCCGGTCATGGCCAGGCGGATGTCGGTGTCGATGTTGATCTTGCGCACGCCGTGCTTGATGGCTTCCTGGATCTCTTCCACCGGCACGCCGTAGGTCTCCTTCATCTTGCCGCCGTACTGGTTGATGATGGCCAGCAGGTCCTGCGGCACCGACGACGAGCCGTGCATCACCAGGTGGGTGTTGGGGATGCGCTGGTGAATTTCCTTGACGCGGCTGATGGCCAGGATGTCGCCCGTGGGCTTGCGGCTGAACTTGTAGGCGCCGTGGCTGGTGCCGATGGCGATGGCCAAGGCGTCGAGTTGCGTGGCTTTGACGAAGGTGGCGGCCTCTTCGGGGTCGGTCAGCATCTGGCTGTGGTCGAGCTTGCCCTCGGCGCCGATGCCGTCCTCTTCACCCGCGTCGCCGGTTTCGAGGTTGCCCAGGCAGCCCAGTTCACCTTCCACGGTGACGCCGGTCCTGTGCGCCATGTCCACCACCTTGCGCGTCACCTCGACGTTGTAGTCGAAGCTCGACGGCGTCTTGCCGTCTTCCATCAGCGAGCCGTCCATCATCACCGAGCCGAAGCCCAGGTCGATGGCGCCTTCGCAGATCTTGGGGCTGGTGCCGTGGTCCTGGTGCATCACCAGCGGGATGTGGGGGAAGGCTTCGGTGGCGGCCTGGATCAAATGCTTGATGAAGCTCTCGCCGGCGTACTTGCGGGCACCGGCACTGGCCTGCAGGATCACCGGGGCGCCCACCTCGTCGGCAGCGGCCATCACGGCCTGCACCTGCTCCAGGTTGTTGACGTTGAAGGCCGGGATACCGTAGCCGTTTTCGGCGGCGTGGTCCAGCAGTTGGCGCATGGAAACGAGGGCCATGAGAGTCTCCGAGGTAAGTGGATGGAACCTGCGGGCGCCGGTCTTGGTAACCGTGCCGTAACTCGTTCGATTCTAGGTCCGGGAAACCGCGAGGTACACCCGGTAGCGGTATTCCGCCACCGGGTGCCCCATGACATCAAGCCACGTGGCAGACCTTGAGCATGTTGGTGCCGCCGGGGTAGCCCATGGGTTCGCCGCAGGTGATGGCGTAGTTGTCGCCGGGGCGCAGCACGCCGCGCGCCACCAGCAGGCGCTCGGCCTCGGCCAGGGCCTGGTCGCGGTCGGTCAGCTTGGGCATCAGCAGCGGGCGCACATTGCGGTACAGCGCCATGCGCGATTCGGACGCGCGCTGGGTGGTGAGGCCAAAGATGGGCACGTGGATGTTGTGCCGGCTCATCCACAGCGCGGTGGAGCCCGATTCTGTCAGCGCGATGATGGCCTTGCAGCCCAGGTGGTGGGCGGTGAACAGCGCCCCCATGGCGATGGACTGGTCGATGCGGGCAAAGATGCGGTCGCTGAAGTTGGCATCCAGGCGCACGTCCTCGGCGCGTTCGGCCTCCAGCGCGATCAGCGCCATCTGCTCCACGGTTTCCACCGGGTACTTGCCGGCAGCCGTCTCAGCGCTGAGCATCACTGCGTCGGTGCCGTCCAGCACGGCATTGGCCACGTCGCTCACCTCGGCGCGGGTGGGCACAGGGTTGACGATCATCGACTCCATCATCTGCGTGGCGGTGATGGCGATCTTGTCCATCTCGCGCGCCATGCGGATCATCTTCTTCTGCAGCGCCGGCACGGTTGCGTTGCCCACTTCCACCGCCAGATCACCGCGCGCCACCATGATGCCATCGCTGGCCTTGAGGATGGCCTCCAAGTGCGGGATGGCCTCGCTGCGCTCGATCTTGGCGATCATGCAGGGCTTGTGGCGGTAGGGCTCACCGGCCACGTTGGCCAGTTGGCGGGCCATCTCCATGTCGGTGGCGTTCTTCGGGAAACTCACGGCCAGGTAGTCGCACTGAAAGCTCATCGCGGTCTTGATGTCTTCCATGTCCTTGGCGGTCAGCGCCGGTGCCGTCAGGCCACCGCCCTGCTTGTTGATGCCCTTGTTGTTGCTGAGCTCGCCACCGATCTTGACGAGGGTGTGCACCTGCTCGCCACGCACCGCTTCCACGGTCAGCACGATCAGGCCATCGTTCAGCAGCAGGGTGTCGCCGGGCTTCACGTCGCGCGGCAGCTCCTTGTAGTCCAGGCCCACGCCGCCAATGTCGCCCAGCTCGGTGCGGGCGGCGTCGAGCACAAAGCGTTCGCCGTTCACCAGCATCACCTTGCCGTCGGCAAACTTGCCCACACGGATCTTCGGGCCCTGCAGGTCGGCCATCAGCGCCACCGGCTTGCCAACGCGGGCAGCGCATTCGCGCACCAGGGCCGCGCGGTCGATGTGGTCCTGCGCCTTGCCGTGGCTGAAGTTCAGCCGCACCACGTCCACGCCGGCCCGCAGCAAACGCTCCAGCACATCGGCGTCGCTGGACGCAGGGCCAAGGGTGGCAACGATCTTGGTGGCACGAGGCATGGGGGAGTCTCCGGCGTGGGTCATGTGGCGCCCGGGCTGGGCGCTCTGGAATGCGGCGATTATCCGCAGGCCGGTGCGATACGGGTTACCACCGCATTACATGCCGGCGCGCGGGGCCTAACGCCGGCATAACGCCGGGCGCCCTACAAAGCTCACCAGGCGGTCAGAGTCGACCGCGAGGAGAGGGCGCATGTATTCCAGATTTCAGTCTGCCGCGGGCCTGTTGGTCTCGGTGTTCGCCAGCGTGTTGCTGTTGGCCCTGGCGCTCAGCCTGACGGGCTGCGGCGGCGGCGACACCCCACCGCCGCCTGCGGCCAACGAGCCCACCGACACCGCCACGGTGGGCAGCAGTGGTGGGCAGCTGGCACACGCCGACGGCGTGAAGTTGAGCGTGCCGGCGGGTGCGCTCAGCGAAACGCTGACCCTGCATGTGGCCAAGGACACCACCGGCATGAACACCGCGCTGCTGGGCGTGGCAGCCGACCCGTCGCAGTCGGTGGACCTCAGCCCCACCTATGCGCTCACCCCGCATGGCACCCGCTTTGCCGAGCCGGTGGAGTTGCGCATACCGCTGAACGCTGCCACCGCCACCGGCCCGGGCAGCCTGGCGGTGCTGCGCACCGAGCCCGGCCAGGGCCACTGGGAGCTGATGCCCGTGGACAAGGTGGAAGGCGGCGCGGCCGTGGTGGCCATAGACGGCTTCTCGTTCTACAAGGTGGTGCGCCTGGTGCAGATGCCCCTGGCCACACTCAATGCACCACCAGCGCCCTTCCTGATCGACATCGCCGCCAGCTTCGATGGTGTCGGGCCCGAGACCTTCACCATTCCCAGCACCACCTTCCCCAACAACCAGCACCGGCGTCTGTACGGCGAGATCACCACCCGCACGCAGAACCTGCACTACGCCGCCCACATCGTCGGGCTGCCGGCGAGCTGCGCCAGCATCAGCCTGAACGGCCAGGCCAGGTTTCCCAAATCGGCACGCGCCGAGGATACCAACGGCGGCACCCTGGGCACGGGCTATGCCCAGGAGCCTGCCTTTGCCCAAACCACGGCCACCAGCGGAACCACCACGGTCAACGGCCACAGCTACCCCACGCTGGACTTCGCCTTTGACCTGAACATGGCCAACGCGCCCTACCAGCGCAGCGTGTTTGAAGCGCTGCGCGCCGCCAACAACACCGGCGCCACGCCCACGGTGGCGGTGTCGTTCAACGCCTGGGCCAGTTGCAGCACGCCGGTGGACATGGGTGGCGGCAACCTCATCGGCACCTGGAAGGTCGCGCCGGGCTATGAATTGGTGCACGACACCTTCTTCAACACCGACCTCCTCGATGACAAGGGCTGGGTCTGGAACACCGTGCAGTACAAGGTGGACTACCTGCCCCAGGGCTTCATCACCCACCCTGCCGACGTGACGGTGGCGGCCGGCGCCTCGGCCAGCTTTGCCACCAGCGCCTGGCCCACGCCGGTGGGCGAACAGCGCATCGAATGGTGGCGCTCGAACAATGAGGGTGCCAGTTGGACCCGCGTGCGCACCAGCCTTGTTCCGGTGAGCGACACCGCCGACACCCTCACCTTGCCCAGCGTGGTCAACGCCGACCACAACGCGCTGTTCCGTGCCCGGCTGTGCACAGTGCCGCGCCAGGCCAGCGTGGCAGAGACCTGCACCGACGGCCTCGCCGCGCGCCTGCCTGTCATTCAAGGCGTGGCCGCCGCCAGCTTTGTGCAGCAGCCGCGCGCGGTGCTGGTGCGCACGGGGCAGACGGCCAGCCTCAGCGTGCAGGTGGCCGGCACGCCCGCGCCCACGCTGCGCTGGCAGAGCCGGCCCGCCAACTCGTCGGCCGCCTGGGCCGATGTGGCCAGCGGCACCGGTGCCACCAGTGCCAACTACAGCACCGCCGCGCTGGTCCCGGCCGACAACGGCCTGCAACTGCGGGCTGTGGCCAGCAACCTGGCCGGCGAGGTGGCCAGCGTGCCGGTGACCGTGTCGGTGAGCGATCAGGACGTGGCCCCCAGCCTGCTCACCCAACCCGCCTCGATCAGCGTGGTGGCCGGCAGCGAAGCGGTGTTCGCCGTGGTGGCGCGCGGCACCGAGGCGCTGAGTTACCAGTGGCGCCGCAACGGCCAGCCCATCAGTGGTGCCAACGCGCCGCTGCTCAAGCTGAGCGGTGTAGGCAACAGCGACGCCAGTGTTTACTCAGTGCAGGTCAGCAATGCGGTGGGCACGGTCATCAGTGCCGACGCCACGCTGCAGGTCAGCGCGGGCGTGGCGCCTGCGGTGGCCCCCAGTGTGGTCACCGCCCCCGCTGCCGTGCAGGTGGGCAGTGGCAACACCGTCACCTTCGCCGTCGGCGCCGCCGGCACCGGCCCGCTGGGCTACCAGTGGCTGAAGAATGGCCAGCCCGTGGCTGGCGCCACCGCCGCCTTCCACAGCTTCACCGCCGCCGCTGGCGACAACGGCAGCAGCTACAGCGTGGTGGTGAGCAACAGCGCCGGCAGCGCCACCAGCGCCGCCGCCCAGCTCACCGTGCTGGCCGAAGCCGCGCCCACCGCCGTGAGCATCAGCACCCAGCCCTCGGCCCAGGTGCAGTTGCCCGGTGGCATCGCCACCTTTGCCGTGGCCGCCTCGGGCACCGGGCCCTTGACCTACCAGTGGCTGAAGGACGGCACGGCCATGCCCAGCGCCACCGACGCCGTGCTGCAACTGAACGGCGTGAGCAGCAACGACGCCGCCAGCTACAGCGTCACCGTCAGCAATGCGTTGGGCAGCCTCACCAGCACCGCCGCCTCGCTGACCGTGGTGGGCGCACCCGCCATCAGCACCCAGCCGGTGTCGGCCAGCGTCACCGCCGGCAACACCGCCAGCTTCAGTGTGGCAGCCACGGGCGGCAGTTTGCGCTACCAGTGGACACGCAACCACCTGGCCATAGCGGGCTCCACCGGTGCCAGCTACACCACCCCGGCCTTGAACGTGGACGACAGCGGGGCCAGCTACGGTGTCATCGTCTTCAACGGTGCGGGCCTGGTCATCAGCAGCGATGCCACAGTCACGGTGACAGCCGCCGCCACCCCGCTCGTGGCCACGGCTGTGACGGCCGGCTTCGGCAGCTCCTACGCGGTGGACACCCTGGGCGACGTCTGGGCCTGGGGCTACCTGGTGGACCCCACCACCGGCGGCTACAAGGCCAGCAGCCCCTGGGCCAGCGCACCGGTGCGGGTGCAGGGGCTCTTTAACGTGCAGAGTGTCGTGGTGGTGAGCGAGACCGGCAACGCCTACGCCCTGCACACCGACGGCACGGTCTCGGCCTGGGGCCGCAACGAGGTGGGACAACTCGGCGACCAGACCACCACCACCCGCAACCTGCCCGTCAAAGTGCTGGATGGCGGCGACTGGGCCGACCCGCCGCCCATCACCGGCATCTGCCAGATTGCCGCCGGCAACGCGGCCCTGGCCATGGCGCCCTGCGATGGCAGCCCGGTGCAGATGGTGGGCCTGATGAGCACGTATAACTTTGGCGGGGCCACGGGAGCGGGCCTGACGCCCAATGGCGGCGTGGCCAAAGCCGTGCCTGGCCTGCCCAGCGGCACGGTGGTGGCCATGGCCATGCCCGACGCGGCGGCCAATGCCGAAGGCGGGCTGCTGGTGTCCTACTCTGACGGCCGCGTGTTTGCCTGGGGCGCCCAGCGCAACAACTCGCTGGGTGCGGGCGCCGCCGAGACGCGGGCAGGTACGGCGGTCGCTGCGCTGGATGTGACCGCCACCTTCGGCCCCAATGGCAACCATGTCAACAAGATCGAGATGGGCCGCGACTTCACGCTGGTGCGCTGGAGCGGCGGCGCGGTGCAGGGCCTGGGCCGCAACGTCGAGGGCCAGTTGGGCAACGGAACCACCAATACCCGCACCACTCTGGACTATGTGGGCGGCGCCGTCAGCGTCGGGCAGTTCAGCGTTGGGCAGGTCAATGCTGCGGCGCTGGTGAACGGCAATGTGTGGGTCTGGGGCTGGCACAACGGCAGCATCAAGGCCTCGCCCACCCAGCTCACCACTGGTGGCGGCTTTGCGCAGCTCTCGCTGGGCGACCAGCACGGCCTGTTGATCGACATTGCCGGCCGCGTGCAGGCCTGGGGCGATGGCAGCTACGGGGCCCTGGGCACGGGTGCCTCTTCGGCCAGCCAGCCGGTGGTGGTGATGCGCCCCTGAACCCCTGCCAAACCGGTGCGGGCTGCCGGCCTGGCGACAGAGATAGATACTGGTTGGCATGCAATTGCAGCTCAGCACCGTCGCTCTGGCCCTGAGGGCCGATGGTCTGGCCGTGCCCCTGGGCCCGCGCGACGCCGCCCTGCTGGCCTGGCTGGCGCTGGAAGGGCCTACGCCGCGGGCCCAGCTGGTCGCCCTGTTGTGGCCAGAGAGCCTGCCCGAAGCGGCACGCAACACGCTGCGCCAGCGCCTGTTCCAGCTGCGCAAGCAACTCGGCGCCGACCTGGTCTGCGGCCAGCACACCTTGCAATTGGCGCCCGGCGTGGTCCATGACCTGGCCCAGGCCCACACCCTGCTGGCCGACGTCACCCTGGACCTGGGCGGCGACTACGCCGCCTGGCTGCTGCACCAGCGTGAGCAACGCCGCGCTGCCCACCTGCAAGCCCTGCAAACCGAGGCCGACCAACGCGAGCAGGCCGGCCAGTTTGAGGCCGCCCTGCCCCCCGCCCAGGCCCTGCTGCGGCTGGCGCCACTCTCGGAAGCTGCCCATCGCCGCGTCATGCGCCTGCACTACCTGGGCGGCGACCGTGCGGCTGCGCTGCTGGCCTTCGATGCCTGCGAGCAGGTGCTGAAGAACGAGGTCGGGGCCCGGCCCTCGGCCGAGACGCTGAGCCTGCTGCAGGCCATCGAAGCCGCCCAGAGCGCGGGCTTGGGCTTCGGCCAGCCGAAAGCCATGCCCGTGTCGCTGCGGCGCCCTCCCCAAGTGCTGGGCCGCGACCAGGCACTGGCGCAGTTGCAACAAGCCTGGCAAAGCCATCTGCACTTCGCTTTGCTGGGCGAGCCCGGCCAGGGCAAGACGCGCTTGCTCGAACACCTGGCCGTGCACTGGCCCGGCGCCCAGTTGGTGCGGGCCCGGCCTGGTGACGAGGCCGTGCCCCTCGCACTGATGGCACGGCTGGTGGAACAGGTGAATGGCGCTCTGCCCGCCCTGCGCGACACGCCCGCCAGCCAGGCGCTGCAGCAAGGCCTGCAGTTGCAACTCGGCGCCGGCCAGACACCCCAACGCCAGCTGCCGCGCTCGCTGGCGCCGCCTCTGCACACCTGGCTTGCCGACGCCGGCGCCAGCGGCCTGGCCCTGCTGCTGGACGACTGGCAGTTTGCCGACGAAGCCAGCGTGGCCCTGCTCACACCCTGGCTGGCCGACGCCAGCACCAGCCCGCTGCGGCTGGGCCTGGCCGCACGCCTGCACGCCGGGCCGCACGGCGAGCGGCGCCTGCAGGCCCTGCAGCGCCTGGGCGATGTGCAAACCGTGACCCTGCCGCCGCTGGACGAAGCGGCCATCACCTGCCTGCTCAGCCCTTTGCTGGACGACCTCGTCGCGCAAGGCCAGTCCGCCGACGCCGCAGACAGCGCCACTTTGGCCCAGGCCCTGCTGCGCCGCGTGGGCGGGAACCCACTGCACCTGCTGGAATCGCTGCGCCACATGGCGCACAACCAGTTGCCGCTGCAGCCGCAGCACCTGGCCGTGCCGCGCCAGGTGCGCGAGCTGGTGGCCGAGCGCCTGGCCCAGCTGCCGGCCGACGCGCGCCACCTGCTGCAGGTGGCCGCCGTGGCGGGGCAGGATTTTGGTGTGGAGCTGGCCGAATCTGTCACCGGCCGCCACGCCCTGGCGCTGGCCGAAGCCTGGGGCCAACTGGAACAGCGCGGCATGTTCGGCCCCCAGGGCGCCAGCCACGACGTGTTCGCGGAGGTGGCCCAGGCGCAGCTGCCCACGGCCATCGCCAAGGTGCTGCACGAGCGCGTGGCCACCTGGCTCGAGCCCCGCCTGCACGAGCCCGGCCGCCTGGCCGCCCACTGGCGTGCGGCCGGGCGCGACGCTGCCGCCGTGCCGCATCTGCTGAACGCCGCCATGCTGGCCTGGCACGCAGCCCGCGCCGAAGAGACCTTCGATTTCCACGCCCAGGCCGCGCAGATCACGCTGGCCCAGGGCTTGCCCGACCAGGCCTTTGCGCACTGGTTCGACAACGCCGAGGCCATGAGCGAGATCGGCACCGCCGCACAAACCGCCGAGTGCCTGCGCCAGTTGGAACCACTGGCCCGCACCGACGCCCAGGCCCTGCGCCTGCAGTTTGTGCGCGCGGTGCTGCGGGCCGCACAGGGCGACGTGGACGCCGGCCTGAGCGAGGTGGGCAGCATGCTGGCCGACGCCATCGCGCTGGGCGACACCCGCCTGGAGGCGGAGTGCCGCTTCGCCAGCGCCAACCGTGCCACCGCCGATGGCGATTTCGACGAAGCCCTGCAGCACCTGGCCGTGGGTGAGCGCCTGCAACGCGAGGCGGGCAACGAGCGCCTGGCCACCGCCCTGGCCGCCACCAAAGCCATGGTGCTGGGCTTGCGCGGCCAGCCCCGGCTGGCGCAGCGCGAAGTGGAGCGCACCCTGCCGCTGCTGGCCCAGCACAACGACCAGGCCACCTGGACGGTGCTGTGCTCGGCCCAGGCTCTGCAGTGGCTGCGCCAGGGCCAGGTGGAGCCGGCCTTGGCCGACGCGCGCCGGGCCCGCGAGGCCGCCACCCACACCTCCATCGCGCCCATGGACCTGCTGGTTATCTTGCGCAACCTGGTGGACACCTTGCGCTGGGCCGGCCACTTTGACGAGGCGCTGGCCGTGGGCCAGGAGTTCGAGCTGCGCCTGGCCCCGCAAGGCCAGTTCCCCAGCGCGCAGCGCACTCTGGCCGGTCTGTACCTCAGCCTGGGCCGCGCCGACCTGGCACTGCAGCAGATGCCTTCGACTGAGCAGGCCGCAGCACTAAAGCTGCGCCAGCGCGAGCGCCTGCAACTGGGCCTGCTGCGCGTGCAAGCGGCCCTCACCACCGGCCAGCCCGGCCCGCTGGACTGGCCCGCCGAGGCCCTGGCCACTGGCGACCTGGCCCTGGCCGCAGAGTGGGCGCTGTGGGCCACCCTGCACGAGCCACCACCCTGGCCCCCCGGCCATGTCGTTGCCCTGCTGCAGCGCCTGACCCAGGCCGGCCTGCAACTGCTGGCCGAGCCCCTGCAAGCCCTGGCCACATCGGCCCCGCTGTGCCCGCCCCCGCACGCCACGCCGCCGCCCTTGGCCACGTCCCCTTGGACTGCGCTGCTGTGGGCCCGCCGGCAACTGCAGCAAGGCCAGGAACAGGCGGCCCGAAACACCACCGCCAGAGGCCTGGCCGACCTGCAATGGCTGGCCGAGCACCAGGTGCCGCCGGCCTTCAGCGAGAGCTTTCTGCAGCGCCACCCGGCGCATCGCGCCCTGCAGGCCCTGGGGGCCCGTCTGCGCGCTGGTGGGCTGCTGTCGGCAGGGCCTTAGGTCAAGTCCGGCGCGACCCGGCTGGGGATAATGCGGCCCTTCCCCCCAACCACCCTGGCTGCACCCCATGACCACCCTCGGCACCCCCCTCTCGCCCTCCGCCACCCGTGTGATGCTGCTCGGCTCCGGCGAGCTGGGCAAGGAGGTGCTGATCGCGCTGCAGCGCCTGGGCGTGGAGACCATCGCCGTGGACCGCTACGACAACGCCCCCGGCCAGCAGGTGGCCCACCACGCCCGCACCATCCAGATGAGCGACCCGGCGGCGCTGCGCGCGCTGATCGAGGCCGAAAAGCCCATGCTGGTGGTGCCCGAGATCGAGGCCATCGCCACCGCCGAGCTGCAAAAGCTCGAAGCCGAAGGCCTGGTGCGCGTCATCCCTACCGCCCGCGCCGCCCGCCTCACCATGGACCGCGAGGGCATACGCCGCCTGGCCGCCGAAACCCTGCGCCTGCCCACCAGCCCCTACAAGTTCTGCGATTCGCTGGAGGAACTGCAGGCCGCCATCGACGGATCGGAAGAAGGCGGCGTTCGCCGCCCGGGCATCGGCTACCCCTGCATCGTCAAGCCCGTGATGAGCAGCTCGGGCAAGGGCCAGAGCAAGATCGACAGCCCCGCCGATGTGCGCAAGGCCTGGGAGGTCGCCATGGCCGGTGGCCGAGTCAGCCACGGCCGCATCATCGTCGAAGGCTTCATCGATTTCGACTACGAGATCACCCTGCTCACCGTGCGCGCCATGGACGCACGCGGCAATGTGCAGACGCAGTTCTGCGAGCCCATAGGCCACGTGCAGGTGAGCGGCGACTATGTCGAGAGCTGGCAGCCGCACCCGATGAGCCCGGACGCGCTGGAACTGGCCCGCAACATCGCCGAAGAGGTCACCAACGACCTGGGCGGCCTGGGCCTGTTCGGCGTGGAGTTGTTTGTGAAGGGCGACAAGGTGTGGTTCAGCGAAGTCAGCCCGCGCCCGCACGACACCGGCATGGTCACCATGATCACGCAGTGGCAGAACGAGTTCGAGCTGCACGCCCGCGCCATCCTGGGCCTGCCGGTGAGCACCGCGCTCAAGAGCCCGGGCGCCAGCGCCGTGATCTATGGTGGCACTGAAGCCAAGGGCATCGTCTTCGACGGTGTGGACGAAGCCCTGCGCGTGCCCAACAGCGAAGTGCGCCTGTTTGGCAAGCCAGAAAGCTTCGTCAAGCGCCGCATGGGCGTGGCCCTGGTGCACGACGCCGACGTGGAGGTGGCGCGCCGGCAGGCCAAGCTGGCGGCCTCGAAAGTGAAGCCGCGCAGTGCTTGAACGCAGCGGCGCAAGTGCAGAATGGCCTCCTCACTACACAAAGGAGGACGGCATGAAAGCCAGGGAATTGATTCGGTACACGCTCAGTGCTGCGGCGCTGGCCGCTTTGACGGCCTGCGGTGGTGGCGGAGACGGCGGCCCCAGCGCCAGCGGTCCGCTCGCCATCACCGCAGACAATGCCAACAACGTCGCGCGCGCCGGCCTGCAGTCTGCAGGCTTGATGGGGGTCATTGGCGACATCGGCGCCAATCTGGGCGTCCCGACCGGCCAGCAGGCCACCATCAGCCAGGTGCGCCGCGCCCACGCCATGGCGGTCTCGGCTCTGGGTGCGCAACGCAAGGCCTCCTTTAGCAACAGTGTGTCGTGCACCGGTGGCGGCTCGCTCACCGTGAGCTTCAACGACAGCAACGCCGACGACCAGCTCAACCGCGCGGGCGAATCGGTCTCGCTCACGGCCAACAACTGCAGCGATGGCGCTGGCGGCATGACGAATGGCTCTTTCTCGCTGCAATTGACCGGCTTCACCGACGCCACCCACCTGTCGTTCACGCTCAGCTTCGCCAACTTCCGCAGCAGTGACACCAGCACCGGCACGGCAGCCTCCATCGACGGCAGCGTCAGTGCCAGCCTGGAAGGCTTGGCCAACGTTGCGGTCACCAGCCCCAGCCTGAGCCTCAGTGCCACCTCAGGCGGCGTCGCTCGCAGCTTCGGCGTCCAGGCGGTTTCGATGAGCTATGTCGACAGTGGCAGCGTGGTCACCGAAAGCTTGTCGGGCGGTTTCAGCAGCAGCGATTTCCCGGGCCAATCGGTGCAGCTCAGCACCCTGGCGCCGCTGCTCATCCGCTGGGCGGACAACTACCCCTATCAGGGCATGCTGCAGGTCACTGGCGCCAACAACTCGTCGATCAAGATCGAGGCGCTGAACGCCACACAGGCGCAGATCTACATCGACGCCAACGGCGATGGCGGCTATGAAACCACCAAGGTGGTGAACTGGTCCGATCTGGACTGAATGGTGCAACCGGCTGCCGGGTACGGCAGCCACCCGCCATGCGGGCGCTCAGGCCGCTTCGGAGCGGCCTGGCGCTGGCCTGAGGTGGCTGTACGACAATAGCGGGGGCGGCCAGGGTGCCGCCCTTCTTCTTTTCTGATGACTGTGGTGCCCGAACGCGATGCCGATGACTGAACCCTCCAATGCCCTGCCCGAGCCGGTGCCTGAGCCTGTGCCCACGCTTGAAGGTGCAGTGTCTACCGCTGAGCCGCTGACCTCGACGACCGCCGCCCCCGGCCCCCGTGACCTGAGCCCGGCCGAATGCGCGCGCGAGCTCAAGGCCCGCTTCCCGGCGCTGTTCGGCGACTCGCCCAAGCCCATCAAGCTACGTATCCAGGCCGACATTCAAGAGCGCGCCCAGGGCGTGTTCAGCAAGAAGGCCTTGTCGATCTTTTTGCACCGCCATACCGGTAGCACCAGTTACCTGGTGGCACTGAGCAAGGCCAAGAGCCGTTTCGATCTGGACGGCCAACCGGCCGGTGAACTCAGTGACGAGCACCGCCAGTTGGCGGGCGAGGAACTCAAGCGCCGCCGCGCCGTGCACGAAGAACGCCGGGCACTGGAGGAAGCGCAGTGGCTGAACCGTGCGCACCTGCTGCGCGACTTCGAGGCCACCACGCTCACGCGCGCCAACTTCTGCGCCCTCAAGGGTGTAGCCGACGAAGAGTTGGACGGCCTGCTGGAGATCGCCCGAGGCGAGAAGAAGGAATACGAGGCGCGCCGTCCAGGGCCTGATCAGGCCCGCCGCGAGGGCCCGCGGCCGCCGCAGGGTGACCGCCGTCCGCCTTCACGCGAGCGACGACCAGCCCCCACCGGTGACGAGGCCCGCAAACCGCGCTGAGCCGCCCACATCCTCGGGGACCGTCATCTCCGCGAAGGCGGGGAGCTAGCCTTGCGAAGGCCGTGGATTCCCGCCTGCGCGGGAATGACGAGGGGCCAACGCGGGAATGACAAATGCGCGCTCAGCGCGGCTCACATCGATTGCAGGTAGGCCGCCACGGCTTTCATTTGCTTGGGCGTGATGTTGGCCGTCTCGGCCTTCATCAGCACCCCGTGCGGGCGCAGGCGGGTGCCAAAGACCTTGAGCTGGCGCTCAATGTAGGCCGCGTGCTGGCCGGCCAGGCGCGGGAAGCCCTCGGCCCCTTCGGCCTGGTTGCCATGGCATGCAGCGCAAGCGCGCACACCCTTGGCCGGCAGGCCGTTCTCGAAGATGTCCTTGCCTGCGCGCAGCACGGCCGGCTTGGCCTTGGTGAAGCCGGCGTGCGGGGTTTGTTCGGCGTAGTGGTTGGCCAGGGCCTGGATGGTGTCGTCGTCCAGCAGGGCTGAGACGCCCCACATGTAGGCGGCGTTGTCGGCCTCGGAACGCTGCTGGCTGCGGAAATCCTTCAGCTGGCGCTGGGTGTAGAGCGCTGGCTGGCCAGCCAGCGAGGGCGTGTCGGGCGACTTGCTGCGGCCACCTTCGCCGTGGCAGACGGCGCACACATGCAACGCCCGGCGCGCGGTTTCATTGCCGCCGGCCATGTCCTGGGACCATGCCGGGCCGGCCAGCGCGGCCATCCACAGGCCTGCGACGGCCCCCCAAAAGCTGAAAGAAAATCTGGCGTGCATGTCGTCTCCGTTGGTTTGATTAAGCCTGCTCAGTGCGGCGCGGTGCAGAGACTAGCAAGACCAGGGCCGTTTTGGGGCGGCCCTGGGGTTGATCCCGGTTGGGAGTTGATTCGGGTCAAGTTGGGCGGGGTCGTGCCGCGATTCGGAGATGGCCTGTGCTGCTCGCTACGGCCGTCGCGCCCCGGCGCTGGCAGGCCGGGTTCACAGCTTGTGCCGAAAACGGGGCGGTGGCGTTTGGGGTGGCCTTACAGCCCGGCTGCAGCCCGCAGCGCCTGGGCTTTGTCCGTGCGCTCCCAGCTGAACTCGGGCTCTTCACGGCCGAAGTGGCCGTAGGCTGCCGTCTTCTCGTAGATCGGGCGCAGCAGGTCCAGCATCTGGATGATGCCCTTGGGCCGCAGGTCGAAGTGCTCTTGCACCAGCGCCGCCAGCTTCTCGTCGCTGACCACGCCCGTGCCTTCGGTGTAGACGGTCACGTTCATGGGCCGGGCCACGCCAATGGCGTAGGCGACCTGGATCTGGCATTGCTTGGCCAGGCCGGCGGCCACGATGTTCTTGGCCACGTAGCGGGCGGCGTAGGCGGCTGAGCGGTCGACCTTGCTGGGGTCCTTGCCGCTGAAGGCGCCGCCGCCGTGCGGACAGGCGCCACCGTAGGTGTCGACGATGATCTTGCGGCCGGTCAGGCCGCAGTCGCCTTGCGGGCCGCCGATGACGAAGCGACCGGTGGGGTTGATCAGGTACTTGGTTTCTTTGAGCCACTCCTTGGGCAGCACCGGCTTGATGATTTCTTCGATGATGGCTTCGGTGAAGCTGGCCTTCATCTTGGTGGAGGTCTCGCTCTGGTCGGGGCTGTGCTGGGTGGAGAGCACCACGGTGTCGATGCTGTGGGGCTTGCCGTCGACGTAGCGCATGGTGACCTGGCTCTTGGCGTCGGGGCGCAGGAAGGGCAGGCGGCCGTCCTTGCGCAACTGGGCCTGGCGTTCCATCAGCCGGTGGGCGTAGTAGATGGGCGCGGGCATCAGCTCGGGGGTTTCGTCGCAGGCGTAGCCGAACATCAGGCCCTGGTCGCCGGCGCCGATGTTGAGGTGGTCGTCGCTGGCGTGGTCCACGCCCTGGGCGATGTCGTTGCTCTGCGTGTCGTAGGCCACCAGCACCGCGCAGCCCCTTGTAGTCGATGCCGTACTCGGTGTTGTCGTAGCCGATGCGCTTGATGGTGTCGCGCGCCACCTGGATGTAGTCCACATGCGCGTTGGTGGTGATCTCGCCGGCCAGCACGACCAAGCCGGTGTTGGTCAGGGTTTCGGCGGCCACGCGGCTGCGCGGGTCTTGCGCGAAGATCGCGTCAAGAATGGCGTCGGAGATCTGGTCTGCGACTTTGTCGGGGTGGCCCTCGGAGACGGACTCGGAGGTGAAGAGATAATCGTTCGCCATGAATGCTCAATCTGGTTGCCGGTGACTGGGTGGCGTCGTCCGACTCTGCAACCTGGGTGAGCGGCGAACGCTTTAGCGGCATTTGTACAGACCCGATTCTTGAAGAACCCGGCCTGGCGTGATCTGAAGATCAGACCCGCATCGCCCCGCAAGTTGTCCTGTTAACTCGGCGATGCCGCCAATTTTATCCGAAGCATGATGTTCTTGTTGCGCTGGATCTCGCGCTGGCCCCTGGGTCTTTTGCACGCCGTGGGCTCGGCCCTGGGTTGGCTCACCTGGGCTCTGTCAGCCAGCTACCGCCACCGCCTGCGCACCAATGCTGACCTGGCCGGGGTCAGCGCTGCCGCACGCCGCCGCTCGGTGGCCGAGGCCGGCCGCATGGTGGCCGAGGTGCCCTGGCTGTGGCTGATGCCCCCGGAGCAAACCATCTCGCACCTGGTGCGCTGGGAGGGCGCCGAGGTCATCGAGGCGGCCATGGCCCAGGGCAAGGGCACGCTGCTGCTCACGCCCCACCTGGGCAGCTTCGAGATGGCGGCGCGCGCCATCGTCGAGCGCTTTGGCGCCAACCAGCCACTCACCGCGTTGTACCGCCCGGCCCGCCAGGCCTTTCTGCGCGAAATGGAAGAGACCTCGCGCCACCGCCCCGGCCTGGCCACGGCGCCGGCCTCGCTCGCCGGCGTGCGGCAGATGCTGCGGGCCTTGAAGCGCGGCGAGATCGTGGGTCTGCTGCCCGACCAGGTGCCGCCCGAGGGCCAGGGCGTGTGGGCACCGTTCTTTGGCCAGCCGGCCTACACCATGACCCTGGCCACGCGCATGGTGCAGCAAACCGGCGCCGTGCCGGTGCTGCTGTGGTGCGAGCGCCTGGGCGGCAGCGCCGGCTTCGTGGTGCATGTGCACGCGCTGGACGAGGCCCTGCCCGACGCAATGGACCAGAGCGAGGCCGCCAAGAATGCCGCACAGGTGGCCGCCGCCAGCGTGATCAACCGCGCCATGGAGCGCGTGATCAACCAGAACCCCGCGCAGTACCTGTGGGGCTACCACCGCTACAAGCAGCCGCGTGGCCAGAGCGCCGAGGGCGCGCAATGAGCCCGCACGGCCGCCCGAAGGGCGAACTCCCCCTTGGGGGGAAGGTGCGCAGCGCCAAAGGGGCTGCACCATGAGCCGCTCCAACAGCCCCTTGGCGCAGCTCGGTGCGCGGGCCATGCTCGGCCTGCTGTGGCTGATCCACGGCCTCCCGCTGGGCGTGCTGGCCGCCCTGGGTCGTGGCCTGGGCCTACTGCTGTATGCGCTGGCGGGTTCGCGCCGCCGCGTGGCGCGCCGCAACCTGCAGCTGTGCCTGCCAGAGCTGGACGACCAGGCGCGCGAGGCGCTGCTGCGCCAGCACTTCCAGTGGCTCACCCGCAGCATTCTGGAGCGCGCGGTGATTTGGTACGCACCGCCCGAGCGGCTCAAGCGGCTGATCCGCATTGAAGGCGATGTGGGCTTTGCCGAGCGCCACCCCGGCGCGGTGATGTGGCTCACGCCGCACTTCGTGGCGCTGGACGTGGCGGGGGCCGCCACCACGCTGTTCCAGAAGCGCTGGATAGGCACCATCTACCAGCGCCAGAGCAACCCGGTGTTCGACGCCGCGATGCGCCAAGGCCGCTTGCGCCACGGCGGCGGCGAGGCCTTTGCCCGCAGCGAAACCGCGCTGCCGCTGGTGCGCGCCATCAAGCGCGGCGCAGGTTTCATAAATTTGCCGGACATGGATTTTGGTTCGCGCGACGCCGCCTTCGTGCCGTTCTTTGGCGTGCCCGCAGCCACCTTGCTGGCGCCGGCCCGCATGGCCGCTACGCTGAAGATGACGGTGCAGCCCGTGGTGGCCGATATCCTGCCCGGAGGCCAGGGCTACCGCATCCGCTATCTGGAGCCTTGGGCCGATTTTCCAACCGGCGACGAGCTGGCCGACACGCGCCGCATCAACGCCTGGATCGAGACCGAGATCCGCCGCAACCCGGCCCAATACCTGTGGGTGCACAGGCGTTTCAAGACCCGCCCGCCCGGCGAGCCCTCTCTGTACACCTGAGCACCCGATAATCCGCCCATGGAATTGAAGTTCACCAAGATGCACGGCGCCGGCAACGACTTCGTTGTCATTGACGCCACCAAGGCACCGCTGGCCCTGAGCACGGCCCAGCTGCAACGCCTGGGCGACCGCCGCTTTGGCGTTGGCGCCGACCAGATCCTCGTGGTGGAAAAAGCCACGCGGCCCGATGTGGACTTTCGCTACCGCATCTTCAACGGCGCCAGCGGTGCCGAAGTGGAGCACTGCGGCAACGGTGCGCGTTGCTTCGTGCGCTACGTGCGCGACCACGGCCTGTCAGACAAAGACGTGGTGCGCGTGGAAACCGTCAACAACCTGCTAGAGCTGCGCCTGCAGGGCGATGGCCGTGTCACCGTCAACATGAGTCAGCCTCGCTTTGTGCCGGCCGACCTGCCCTTCAAGCACGAGGGCCTGCAGCCACGCACCATGAACGGCTACGAGATCTGGCCCCTGGCCTTGCCGAACGGCCCCACGGTGGACGTGGCGCTGGTGTCGATGGGCAACCCACACGCCGTGATGCGCGTGGACAACCTGAACCAGACCCCTGTGGCCGAGCTGGGCCCGCTGGTGGAATCGCATGTGCGCTTTCCGCGCAAGGTGAACGCCGGTTTCATGCAGGTGCAAAGCCACTCGGCCATCGCGTTGCGCGTGTACGAGCGCGACGCCGGCGAAACCCTGGCCTGCGGCACGGGTGCTTGCGCGGCCGTGGTGGCCGGCATCCGACTGGGCTGGCTGGGCCCCAAAGTGAACGTGGAAACCCACGGCGGCCTGCTCACCGTGGAGTGGGCCGGCCCCGGCGCCGATGTATTCCTCACCGGCCCCGCCGTCACTGTCTTTGAAGGAGAGATTTCGCTGTGAGCAGTATCAACAAGACCGCTGGGGTGCAAGGCATCACCGAAGACGACATCGCCGGCTACCTGGCCAACACCCCGGGCTTCTTCGATCGCCATGCCACGCTGCTGGCCTCGGTGCAGCTCACCAGCCCGCACGGCACGCGTGCCGTTTCGCTGCAGGAGCGCCAGGTGGACATGCTGCGCGAGCGCATCAAGGGGCTGGAGCGGCGCTTCATGGACATGGTGCGGGCCGGCAACGACAACGATGGCATCGCCCGCCGCATGCACCTGTGGACCTGCGCCGTGCTGCGCGCCAACAGTACCGAAGCGCTGTACGAAAAGGTGGTGGATGGTCTGAAGAACCAGTTCATGATCCCCCAGGTGGCATTGCGCGTGTGGGACGTAGCGGGTGACGAGCAGCCCTGGTTGGCGCCCGTCAGTGATGACGTCAAGGCCTTCGCCTCCAGCCTCACCGTGCCCTATTGCGGATTGAACGCGGGGTTTGAGGCCGCCAAGTGGCTGTCGTCGGCGCCGGTGCAATCGCTGGCCATGGTGCCGCTGCGCCGCAGCCCCGAGGCCACCGCCTGCTTTGGCCTGCTGGTGCTGGGCTCGCCCGACGCACTGCGCTACCAGGCTGATATGGGCACCGAGTTTCTCGACCAGGTGGGCGACATCGCCAGCGCGGCGCTGGCCCGCCTGCTGCCGGCCCGCACGCCGGCCTGAGGCCCGCCATGGCCCACGGCGCAGACGCAGCCCGCCCGGTGCTGCCGAGCGCTGCGGCCGCGCTGCCCGAGCCCATGCCGCGCTACCTCACCCATTTGCGCGTGGCGCGCCGCGTGGCCGACCGCACACTGGCTCTCTACACCGATGCCCTCACAAGGTTGGTGGCCGGCATCGCCGAGCAGGGCGCCGAGCTCGCCCGCACCCAGCCGCACCACATCCGCAGCATGGTCGCGCAGTTGCACGGCCAGGGCCTGGGGCCACGCAGCCTGGCGCTGCAGCTCTCGGCCTGGCGCGGTTTCTTCCGCTGGTGGGGTCGTGAGGGCGGCGTGCTGCAAAACCCGGTGGAAGGCGTGCGCGCCCCCAAGGCCGCCAAACCGCTGCCCAAGGCGCTGGCCGTGGACCACGCCGTGGCCCTGGCCCAGTTTGAGAGCGAGCATGGCAACCCGGCGCTGCAGGCGCGCGACCATGCCATCACCGAGCTGCTCTACGGCTGCGGCCTGCGCGTGAGCGAGCTGGTGGGCCTGGACGCGCAGGCCAGCAGCACGGCCGCCGGCTGGGTGGACGCCGACGACGCCATGGTGCATGTGCTGGGCAAGGGCCGCAAACGCCGCAGCGTGCCAGTGGGCTCGCATGCGCTGCAGGCCCTGGCCGACTGGCTGCCGCACCGCAACGCCATGGCCCATGCCAGCGAGCCCGCGTTGTTCGTGAGCCAGCGTGGCACGCGCCTGACCGACAGCCAGGTGCGCAGCCGCCTCAAGGCCCAGGCGCTGGAGGCCGGCCTGCCCACCTCGGTGCACCCGCACATGCTGCGGCACAGCTTTGCCTCGCATTTGCTGCAGTCCAGTGGCGATCTGCGCGCCGTGCAGGAGCTGCTGGGCCATGCCAACATCAGCACCACGCAGGTCTACACGCAGCTGGATTTCCAGCACCTGGCCAAGGTGTACGACGCAGCGCACCCGCGGGCCAAGCGCAAATAGGCGCGGACTGGCTGCGGAAGGCGGCCATTCATCGGTCGCTGGACGACGGCCCGCAAGCTTGCACTTGCGGTGACACTGGGCCGGCCTTGAGCCCGACAAAGCAGGAGGAACCCTTGACCATCGCTCACGCCTTGCGCCACGCCGGTATTGCCGCGCTGCTGTGCGCCGCCTGCGCCCTGCCAGCTTTGGCCCAGGCAACCACGCCTGCGGCCCCGGAACCCGCTGCGTCCGCCCCGGCCGGTACCCGCTCCGCCTTCCAGATCCGTCCGGTGGACGACGCTTGGCGTGCCGCGCTGCCGCGCGAAGCCCACGCCGCCACCCAGGCCTGGCTGGACCGGCTACCAGCCGATGTGCAGGCCAGGTCCAACGCCTATTTCGAAGGCGGCTACTGGCTGCAGCTGTGGAACTTCCTGCTCGGCCTGGCCGTTTCAGCCGTGCTGCTGTGGGGCCGGCCCTCCACCGCCGTGCGCGACTGGGCGCGCCACAAGGTCAAGCGACTGGCCCTGGCCGACGGCGTGTACGGCGGCTTCTTCGCTTTTGCCGGCTGGGCGCTTTCGCTGCCGCTCACCATCTACCAGGGCTTCATGCGCGAGCACAACTACGGCATGGCCACCCAGAACTTTGGCGCCTGGTTTTGCGAGCAATTGGTGATGCTGGCCATCTCGGTGGTGATGACCGCGCTGGTGGTGGCGCTGCTGTACGCGGTGATACGCCGCGCCGGCGAGCGCTGGTGGCTGTGGGGCACTGTGGCCATGGGAGCCCTGATGTGCGTGGCCCTGGTGCTGGCCCCGGTCTACATCGACCCGCTGTTCAACACCTACAAGCCGGTGGAGGATGGCGCCATCAAGCGCGAGGTGATTGCCATGGCCCAGGCCAACGGCGTTCCGGCCGACAACGTCTATGTGTTCGACGCCTCGCGCCAGACCACGCGGGTGAGCGCCAACGTCAGCGGCTTGTTCGGCACCGCAGCGGTGCGCCTGAACGACAACCTGCTGCGCCGCTCCAGCGAGTCCGAGATCCGCGCCGTGATGGCACACGAGATCGGCCACTACGCGCTCAACCACATCCCCAAGATGCTGCTGCAGTTTGGGCTGGTCATCGCGGCCGGCTTCCTGTTCTCGGACTGGGCCATGCGTGGCCTGCTCGCACGCTGGGGCCAGCGCTGGCGCGTGGCGGGTGTGGGTGATGTGGGCACGCTGCCGCTGCTCACGGCGGTGTTTTCGGTCTACATGTTCGCTGCAACGCCCATCACCAACACCATCATCCGCACGAATGAGGTGGAGGCCGACCTGTGGGGCCTGAACCTGGCCCGCGAGCCGATGGGCGAAGCCGAGGTGCTGCTGAAGCTGGTGGAGTACCGCAAGGCCGACCCAGGCCCCATCGAGGAGTTCGTGTTCTTCGACCACCCCAGCGCCCGCACCCGCATCTACAACGCCATGCGCTGGCGCGAGCAGATGCTGCAATGACGCGCCAAGTGGAGCAGCCTGGATTCCCGCCTTCGCGGGAATGACGGCGAGAGCGCGGGGCCGACGGCTCGGTGCTGCAGTTCATCGGCCAATGCTGCAACTGGTCGCATCACGCTGGTGCCACGCCGGGTGGGGTTCTACAGTGTTCTACATCAGCAACACACCAGGGCCCCACCATGACGCCGTGGCACGACCGCTCTCCCATCTACCGGCAACTGGCCGACCGCCTGACCAGCAGCCTGCTGGACGGTGACCCGCCCGAGGGCGACGCCATGCCCTCGGTGCGGGTGCTGGCGCAGCGCTTTCTCATCAACCCCATCACCGTGGGCCGCGCCCTGCAGGCCCTGAGCGACGACGGCCTGCTGGAGATGCGCCGCGGCCTGGGCCTGTTCGTGCGGCCCGGCGCCCGCCAGCATCTGCTGACGCTGGAGCGCCAACGCTTTCTGGACAACGAGTGGCCGCAGCTGCGCCAACGCCTGCGCCGGCTGGGCCTGCGCGCCGAACAACTCGAATGGGAAGCCTGACATGAACACCACCGCAACCCACGCTCCGCTGGTCGAGGCCCGAGGCCTCACCCTGCGCTACGGCCGCAAGCTGGCCCTGAACGACGTGAGCTTCCAGATTGCCCCCGGCCGCGTGGTGGGCCTGCTGGGCCACAACGGTGCCGGCAAGACCACGCTGATGAAGGCCCTGGTGGGCCTGGCCGCGCACCAGGGCGAACTGAGCGTGCTGGGCCTGCAGCCGCAGCGCCAGCGCGAGCAACTGCTGCAAAGCCTGAGCTACATCCCCGACGTGGCGATATTGCCGCGCTGGGCCCGCGTGCAGGAGCTGATCACGCTGATGACCGGCCTGCATCCCAACTTCTCCCCCGAGCGGGCCCGGGCGCTGCTCAAGCGCACCAGCGTGGCGCTGACCGACAAGGTCAAGAGCCTCTCGAAAGGCATGGTGGTGCAGGTGCACCTGGCCCTGGTGGCCGCCATCGACGCCAGGCTGCTGGTGCTGGACGAGCCCACGCTGGGCCTGGACGTGCTCTCGCGCAAGGCCTTCTACGAGATGCTGATCGACGAGTGGTGCGACGGCCAGCGCAGCGTGCTGATCTCCACCCACCAGGTGGAAGAAGTGGAGTCGCTGCTGTCCGACGTGCTGATGCTCAACGAGGGCCAGCTGGTGCTGAACATCCCGCTGGATCAGCTGGACCAGCGCTACGTGGCGCTCAGCCACGACGCTGCGGCCAACGAGGCCGTGGCCGCCGCCCACCCGCTGCTGCGCTACCGCGCGCAAGGCCGCTCGGCGGCGCTGTTCGAGGGCACGCCGCCGCCCGAGGTGGAGGCCCTGGGCCAGCGGCTGCGGCCCAGCCTGGTGGACTTGTTCGTGGCGCTCACCCGGGCCCCCGAGATCAACCCCGTTGCCCGCTGAAGGAGCCCGACCATGCAAGTCTTCAAGACCCTCCTGCTGCGCGAGTGGATGCAACACCGCATTGGCTGGCTGGCGCTGGCGGCGCTGCCGCTGGCCGGGCTGCTACTGCTGTTGCTACCCTATGGCGAGGTGACGCTGGGCAACACACCCAGCCATCTGGTGGCCGTGATGACCCTGGGCGTGTTCGCCATTGGGGCGGGCGCGCAGGCCTGGCTGGTGGTGGCGCTGCAAGCGGCAGGGCTGGCCCGCCGCGACGCGCAAGACCGCAGCGTCGAGCTGTGGCGCTCGTTGCCCGTGGGTGATGCCACGGCCATTGCGGTCACGCTGGTGGCCCACCTTCTGCTGATGCCGCTGGCCGTGACCTGCGTGTCCGGTGTCACCGGGCTGCTGGCTTCAGTGCTGATGGTGGTGCGGGGCTACGGCTGGCAGGCGCTGGACATGCACTACCTGCTCAGCATGTTCGCGGCCGGCCTGCCGCGGGTGGTGCTGGGTGGCGTACTGGCCAGCCTGTGGGCGTCGGCCCTGCTGCTGCCGCTGATGGCGGCCTCGGCCTGGCTCAAGCGCTGGGGCGCACCTGCCCTCATCGGCCTGGTGGGTGCGGGCGGCATGGTGCTGGACAAGGCCTACGACCAGACCTGGTTGCTGGATGGCGTGCGCGAGCTGTTCTTCAACTTTGCCGCCGCCCTGGTGCCACTGGTGGACGGCTTCGAAAACCAGGCCGGCACCGAAGCCGTGCCGGCCTGGTTCTGGCTCGACGCCAAGCACCGCCTGGCCGACCTGGGCACCCCGCTGTTCGCGCTGGCCATGCTGCTGGCGGGTGTGGGCTTCTACCTGCTGCTGCTCAAGCGCCAGCGCGGTTGACCCGATAGGCGGCGGCAGGCCGCCAGCGACAATTCGGCGCATGAACAACCAGCGTCTGTGCCTGCTGAACCCTCAGGCCGCCGGTGGCCGTGGTGCGCGGCTGGCGCCGGCATTGCAGGCCGCGCTGCGCGAGGCCGACCCCAGCTTGCCGCCGCTGGCGCTGCCTGCCAGTGTTGAAGACGCCCTGGCCGGCATCGCCGCACTGCCGCCTGGCAGCCGGGTGCTGCTGGCAGGTGGCGATGGCACGCTGCAGCGACTGCTACCCGCGCTGCTGGCCGGCGGCCATGAGCTGGCCCTGCTGCCCTGCGGCACCGGCAACGACCTGGCGCGGGCGCTGGGCCAGCATCGCGCTGGCTGGCGTGGCGCCATCGGGCCAGCGCTGCATGCGCCAGCACAGGCCATGGACATCGGCGTGCTGCAGGCCGACGGCGGCCCCGCGCAGTGCTTTGCCTCCAGCCTGTGCGTGGGTTTTGACGCTGCGGTGGGCGCGCGGGCGCACCAGGCACCGCGCTGGCTGCGCGGCATGCCGCGCTATCTGATGGCCACGTTGGCCACGTTGGCAAGGCTGCAGCGTCAGCGCCTGCGGGTGACGGTGGATGGCGTGCAGCTGCCAGCGGCCGAGCAACTGTTCGCCTCGTCGCTGAACACGGCCAGCTATGCCAGCGGCATGCCGGTGGCACCGGGCGCGCGCATTGACGATGGCGAGCTGGACCTGGTGCTGGCCGGGCGCTTCAGCCGCCTGGGCGCCCTGCTGACGATGCCACTGCTGCTCAGCGGCCTGCACCTGCACCATCCGCGCATCCGCATGCAGCGCTACCGGCAGTTGCGCATCGAGGCGGACGCTCCGCTGCCACTGGCGCTGGACGGCGAGCCGGTTCCTGCGGCCCGCGACCTGCAGGTGAGCGTGCGGCCGCAAGCGCTGCGCGTGGTGCGTCCGTAGTCCGACTTCATCGGCGGGTTGGGCCGGCGCCCGCGCAGCGACAATCCTGGCCATGAAAGCCATCCGCCTGCGCGAAGGAAAAGAACGCTCATTGCTGCGCCATCACCCCTGGGTGTTTGCCGGCAGCGTCGAGAAGGGCAAGGCCGACGCGGGCGAGACGGTGCGCGTGGAGGCCCACGACGGCCGCTTCCTGGCCTGGGGCGCCTACAGCCCCGAATCGCAGATCCGGGTTCGGGCCTGGAGCTTTGACGTGGCCGAGCGCATCGATGCCGCCTTCTTCGCCCGTCGCGTGCAGGCCGCCGTGGCCATGCGCACACGGCTGGGCCTGGACACCAACGGCGTGCGGCTCGTTCATGGCGAGACCGACGGACTGCCCGGCCTGATCGTGGACCGCTACGACGACATCCTCTCAGCGCAGTTTCTCTTCGCCGGCACCGAGCGCTGGAAGCAGGCCATCGCCGACGCGCTGCTTTCCACCACTGGCTGCACGCGTTTGTACGAGCGCTCGGACACCCACGCCCGCGAGCAGGAGGGACTGCCGCCCAGCACCGGCTGGCTGCGCGGCGATGGCAGCACCACCGCCACCCTCCACGAGCACGGCATCCGCCTCACCGTGGATGTGGCCGAGGGCCACAAGACCGGCTACTACCTGGACCAGCGCGAGAACCGCGCTCTCTTCGCCCGCCTGGTGAAACAGTTCGGGGCCAAGAGCGTGCTGAACTGCTACAGCTACACCGGTGGCTTCAGCGTGGCCGCACTGGCCGGTGGCGCCACCGAGGTGGTGAGCGTGGATTCATCGGGCCCGGCCCTGGCCCACGCCAGCGCCCATGTGGCGCTGAACGGCTTCGAGCCCGCGCGCCACAGCGTGCTCGACGCCGACGTGAACGGCACGCTGCGCCAGATGCTGGCCGAGGGCCGGCGCTTTGACGCCATCGTGCTCGACCCGCCCAAATTCGCCCCCAATGCCGCCAGCGCCGACCGCGCCAGCCGCGCCTACAAGGACATCAACCGCCTGGGCCTGATGCTGCTGAACCCGGGCGGCCTGTTGCTGACCTTCAGCTGCTCGGGCGGCATCAGCGCCGACCTGTTCCACAAGATCGTGGCCGGCGCCGGCATGGACGCCGGGGTGGATGCCTACCTGCTGCAGCGCCTGGAAGCGGCCAGCGACCACCCCACCACGCTCTACTTCCCCGAGGGCGAGTACCTCAAGGGCCTGGCGCTGCTGCGGCGCTGAGGGCCGCTCTGCCCTCTGGAGTGCCCGGCTCAAGTACCTGCCGCGAGCGCCGATGATGCCGGGATGATTGCCGTCGAAGCCATCCCCGACGACGTGGCCGCCCTGGTGTCACCCGCACTAGCGCGCCACGGCGGCATGGTGGCGGTGTACGACAACGATGACCGTCTGCGCTGGGCCAACGCCGCCTACCGCGAGATGATGGGCATGGGCCCCGAGCTGGGCGTGACCTGGTCGGCCCTGATGCGCCAGAGCTTCGAGCGCCAGGTGGGCCCGGCCATCCATACACCGGACATCGAGCACTGGCTGGTCTCCACCGCCTCGCGCCGGGGCAAGCAGCCCTATCGCCAGTTCGAAGCCGACCTGTGCGACGGCCGCTGGATCCTGTTGACCCAGACGGTGGACGCCCGCGGCTGGATCCTGTGCATAGGCCTGGACATCAGCGATCTGGGCCGCGAGCACCGCGAGCTGCGCATCGCCCGCGACCTGGCCTTGCGCGCCAGCCAGGTGGACCCGCTCACCGGCATTGCCAACCGGGCTTCGGTGCTGCAGCAGCTGGCCACCGCCTTGGCCAACAGCCCGCACAAGCCCTGCGTGGCATTGATCGACCTCGATCACTTCAAGCGCATCAACGACACGCTGGGCCATGCTGCCGGCGATCAGGTGCTGCGCGACTTCTCGCACCTGCTGCAAGCTGGCCTGCGCCGCACCGACACCTGCGGGCGCTACGGCGGCGAGGAGTTTCTGGTGGTGTTCAACGAGCTCAGCCTGGCCGCCGCCCAGGAGGTGGTATCGCGCTTGCACACGGTGGTGGTCGAGTCGAGACCGCTGCGCGACGCACCCGACTTCAGCTACACCTTCAGCGCCGGCCTGGCCCAGGCCCTGCCCGGCGAAGGCAGCACAGAGTTGCTGGCCCGTGCCGACGTGGCGCTGTACCAGGCCAAGGCCGCTGGCCGCAACCGCTGCGTGGCGGCCCGCTGAGGCCCCCGCGCCCTTCAGGGCGCCGGCACCTGAGGCGCGAACTTGGCACGCTTGACCGCGAAGAAGCTCTTCACATTGCGCACGTTGGCGTCCTGCGTGAACAGCGTTTGCGTCAGCGCGTGAAAGGCCGGCATGTCGGCGGCCCACACCACGAGCACGAAATCGGGGCCCGGTGAGACGCGCCAGCATTGCTGCACGGCGGGCTCGGCCACGGCACGCGCCTCGAAGACGTCCAGCAGCTCGGCCCCCTGGCGATCCAGCGTGACCTCGCACAGCGCCTGCAGGCCGCGCCCGGCAAAGGCCGGCGCCAGCAGCACGGTGGTGCGCTCGATGACGCCCACGTCGCGCAGGCGCTTCACGCGCCGCAAGGCGGTGGCCGGAGACACGTGCGCGGCCTCGGCCAGGGCCTGGTTGGTCAGGCTGGCATCGGCTTGCAGCAGATCAAGCAGGCGCCAGTCCACCGCATCCAAATCGACATTAACTTCCAAAGATTCACTCACGAAGGAATTTTCTGCCAAATATCGGTTGATGTGGCTGAATATTCCATATCTATACCAATATTGCAAGCATCTATCGATGCTGCTGACCTAGGATGCCGGCCATTGCCCCGGTGCGGGGCCCCCTCCAGAAAGCGAAACCCCATGTGCGGCATCGTCGGCGCGGTCAGCGCGAGCAACATCGTCCCCATCCTGGTCCAGGGCCTGCAGCGGCTGGAGTACCGCGGCTATGACAGCTGCGGCGTGGCCGTGCACCAGGGCGGCGAGTTGCGCCGCACCCGCTCCACCGCGCGCGTGGCCGAGCTGCAAACCCACATCGACGCTGACGGTATCGCCAGCGGCTCCGGCATCGCCCACACCCGCTGGGCCACGCACGGCGCACCGGCCGTGCACAACGCGCACCCGCACTTCAGCAAGGGCCCTGGCACCGAGGGCCGCAGTGGCGTCATCGCCCTGGTGCACAACGGCATCATCGAGAACCACGAAGCGCTGCGCGACGAGCTCAAAGCCAAGGGGTATGTGTTCGAGAGCCAGACCGACACCGAGGTCATCGCCCACCTGGTGCACCAGCTCTACAACGGCGATCTGTTCGAGACCGTGCAACAAGCCGTGCTGCGCCTGCAGGGCGCCTACGCCATCGCCGTGTTTTGCCGCGACGAGCCTCACCGAGTGGTGGGCGCCCGGCTGGGCTCACCGCTGATCCTCGGCGTGGGCGGCGAAGGGTCTGGCAACGCCACCTACCTGGCCAGCGACGCCATGGCCCTGGCCGGCGTGACCGACCGCATCGTCTACCTGGAAGAAGGCGACGTGGTGGACCTGCAACTGGGCAAGCACTGGATCGTGAACCGCCAGGCCGACGGCAGTTTCAAGCCCGTGCAGCGCGAGGTGAAGACCGTGCGCGCCCACAGCGGCGCGGCCGAACTGGGCCCTTACCGCCACTACATGCAGAAAGAAATCTTCGAGCAGCCGCGCGCCATCGCCGACACGCTCGAAGGCGTGGAAGGCATCACCCCCGAGCTGTTTGGCGATGGAGCCTACAGTGTGTTCAAAGAGATCGACCGCGTGCTCATCCTGGCCTGCGGCACCAGCTACTACTCGGGTTCCACCGCCAAGTACTGGCTGGAGAGCATCGCCAAGATCCCCACCAACGTGGAGATCGCCAGCGAGTACCGCTACCGCGACAGCGTGCCCGACCCGCGCACGCTCGTCGTCACCATCAGCCAGAGCGGCGAAACTGCCGACACGCTGGCCGCGCTCAAGCACGCGCGCTCGCTGGGCATGCCGCACACGCTCACCATCTGCAACGTGGCCACCAGCGCCATGGTGCGCGAATGCGAGCTGGCCTACATCACCCGTGCCGGCGTGGAAGTGGGCGTGGCCAGCACCAAGGCCTTCACCACCCAACTGGCCGGGCTGTTCCTGCTCACGCTGGCGCTGGCGCAAGTGCGCGGCCACCTGAGCGAGGCCGAAGAAGCCGAGCACCTCAAAGCCATGCGCCATTTGCCCGTGGCCCTGCAAGCCGTGCTGGCCCTGGAGCCGCAGATCGTAGCCTGGGCCGAGGCCTTTGCCCGCAAGGAAAACGCCCTCTTCCTGGGCCGCGGCCTGCACTACCCGATTGCACTTGAAGGCGCCTTGAAGCTCAAGGAAATCAGCTACATCCACGCCGAGGCCTACCCTGCCGGTGAACTCAAGCACGGCCCGCTGGCGCTGGTGACTTCCGAGATGCCGGTGGTCACCATCGCCCCCAACGACGCGTTGCTGGAAAAGCTCAAGAGCAACCTGCAGGAAGTGCGCGCGCGCGGTGGTGAGCTCTTCGTCTTCGCCGACGCCGACTCACGCATCACCAGCGGCGAAGGCCTGCACGTCATCCGCATGCCCGAGCACTACGGCGCGCTCTCACCGATTCTTCATGTGGTGCCGCTGCAGTTGCTGGCTTATCACACGGCGTGCGCGCGGGGAACGGATGTGGACAAGCCCAGAAATTTGGCCAAGAGCGTCACAGTAGAGTGACGGTTATGAGCAATTCCATGCAACGGAAAACCCATGGTGGACCAGCGCGTTCAAATGGTCATTGAAGACCCCTGGCTTCTCAAACTGCGGTGTATGTCCGCAATGGTCAATGACGATCAGATTGACGTTCGCGAGCCGTCGGCGGGTTCGCTCAGAGTGCTTCAGGGGGATGACGGCATCCTCACGGCCGTGAATCAAGAGCGTGGGGACGTGACTGGCCGCCAGTGAGGCCTGCGCTTGTTCGATCAACTCACCGCGCTGCCCCCCCAAAGTCGTCATCTGCCTGATGCAGCCCAGGAAGGCACGCTGGGCCCCGGGACGCATCACGTTTCGGCGTATGAGGCTCCGGGCTTCGGCCGTCACCCCAAATTCCGGACCAAAGATCGCCTGGATCTGCTGCCGGATGGCCGCTTCACCAGGTCGCGCCATCAACTCGCCCAGACCTGGCAGCGTCATCAACCTGAACGGCATGGGTGTTTCGCGTCCCAGGGCGGCGGCCGCAGCCAACAGCAAGCTGAGCACGCGCGCAGGCTGAATTGAATGCATCTGCAGACAGATCGCGGCCCCCAGAGAATTGCCCACCAAATGCACGCAGTCCAGCTTCAACGCGTCGAGAACCCGCCACAGCAGTGCCGCAAAGCTTCCCGGTGAGTCCGGCCGCACGTTGAAATCCGACAGCCCGTGCCCTGGCAAGTCCACGGCGATGAGGCGCAGGTCGGCGTTGGCCGGGGCGAATTGGCCTGACCACAGTTCCAGCGAGCCACCCACGCCGTGCAGCAACAACACGGCAGGGCCGTGGCCACCAGAGTCTCGGTACCGGACCTTCAGGCCATTCACGCTCACATACTGATCATTCATACAAAGGGTTCCCATCTTGGGTCACGCAGCCAAAGCAGCGGCTGCAGGCTTATCCGCAGCTTGCTGCGAAGGAGAAAGGAGAAAGTGTGCAAGTGCGGGCAACAGCACCAGCGCCCCCACCATGTTCCAGACGAACATGAACGCCAGCAAGATGCCCATGTCGGCCTGGAACTTGATGGGCGAAAAGGCCCAGGTGCCAACGGCCAGGGCCAGGGTGATGCCGGTGAGCATCACCACCCGGCCGGTGAACTGCAGCGCGTGCAGGTAGGCCGCCGAGAGGCTCTCGCCCGCGCGCAACTGCGCCAGCATCACGCTCAGCACGTACAGCGCGTAGTCCACGCCGATGCCCACGCCCAGCGCAATCACCGGCAGCGTGGCCACTTTCACGCCCATGCCCAGCAGCACCATCAGGGCCTCGCACAGGATGGAGGTGAGCACCAGCGGCAGCACCGCGCACAACACCGCCCGCCAGGAGCGGAAGGTGAACCAGCACAGCAGCAGCACGGCGCCATAGACCCACAGCAGCATCTCGTGCATGGCCTGCTTGACCACGATGTTGGTGGCCGCGTCGATGCCGGCACTGCCGGCGGCCAGCATGAACTTCACGTCCTGGCTCGGGTTGGCGTTGATGAAGCCTTCGACTTCAGCCACGACTCGGTCCAGCGTCTCGGCCTTGTGGTCCTTCAGGTACACGTACAGCGACAAGAACGAGCAGCCCTGGTTGAACAGCTCACGCGGTGCGCGGGTCTGCACCCCGCCCAGCGCGCTGGCATTGGGGAACAGCTCGAACCACTTCAGGTTGCCCTCGTTGTAGCCCACCATGGCCAGCTTCGAGAGCGCGGCCATGGAGTTGGTGGACTCCACCCCCGGCAACTGTTCCAGCTGCCAGGCCAGGCGGTCGACCTGGGCCAGGGTGTCGTACTGGGTGCACTGGTCTTCGGGGGTGCTCACCATCACCGTCAGGATGTCGCTGCTGGCGGCGTAGTGCTGTGCCAGGTAGGCGTTGTCGCGGTTGTAGCGCGAGTCGGCGCGCAGCTCGGGGGCGCCCGGGTCCAGGTCGCCGATCTGCAGCTTCAGGCTGATGGCGTAGCCGCCGGCGGCCAGCAGCAGGCTCACGGCGATGGTGGCCAGGGCCGGGCCGCGCTGCGTGAACCGGTCGAGAAAGACCCACAGCCAGGTGCGGCGTTGCACCAGGGTGCCCGAGCGGGTCAGCTCATCATGGTCATTGAGGTCCTCCAGCCGCAGGCTGCGCCGCGCGGCCTGAGCACCCACGCCCACATAGCTCAGCAGGATGGGCAGCAGCACCAGGTTGGTGAAGATCAGCACCGCCACGCCGATGCTGGCGATCACGGCCAGGTCTTGAATGACCTGGATCTGGATGATGGCTAGCACCGCAAAGCCCACCGCATCACACAACAGCGCCGTGGCCCCGGCCACGATCAGGCGGCGGAAGGTGTAGCGCGCGGCCACCACCTTGTGGGTGCCCCGGCCTATGTCCTGCATGATGCCGTTCATCTTCTGCGCGCCGTGGCTCATGCCGATGGCGAACACCAGAAAGGGCACCAGCACCGAATACGGGTCCAGCTCGTAGTGCAGCAGCGCCAGCAGGCCAAACTGCCAGACCACGGCGATGAGCGAGCAGGCCACCACCAGCGCGGTGCTGCGGGCGCAGCGGGTGTAGCCGTAGAGCACGGCGGCGCAGATCAGCAGCGCCAGGCCAAAGAACACCAGCACCTGCTGCAGGCCCTCGATGAGGTCGCCCACCACCTTGGCAAAGCCCACCACGTGGATGCGCACGGTGTCCGATTGGTATTTGTCACGCAAGGCTTCGATTTTGCGCGAGAGCTCGCCGTAGTCCAGCGCCTCGCCGGTCTTGGGGTTCTTGTCCAGCAGCGGCACGAAGACGATGCTGGACTTGAAGTCGCCCGCCACCAACTGGCCGATCTCGCCCGAGCGCTCCACGTTGGCGCGCACCTCGGCCAGCGCGGCGGGCGAGCCGTCGTAGGCGTCGCCCATCACGGTGTTGCCGTCCAGGCCCTCCTCGGTCACCGCCACCCAGCGGGTGTTGCTGGTCCACAGCGACTTCATGAAGGGCCGGTCCACGCCCGGCAGCAGGAAAATTTCGTCGTTGAGCTGTTGCAGCGTGGCTAGATAGGCCTTGTCAAAAATGGACGCGCCGGTGGTCTCCACCACGATGCGCAGGGCATTGCCCTGGCCGGCCAGGTTGCCCTTGTTGGCCAGGTAGTTGGCGATGTAGGGGTGCTGCGTGGGGATGGTCTTCTCGAAGCTGGCGTTCAGGCGCAGGCCCAGGGCCTGCCAGCCCAGCAGCACGGTGATGAGCAGGCAGAGCGCCATCACCCAGGGCCGGTGGTTGAAGAAGGCGCGCTCGATGCGTGAGCCCGAGCGGGTGTCGAAGTCTTCGAGGCGGGCCACCACGGGCTGGTGGTCCAGGGGAGAGTCGGCGTGCATGGTGTTTCGTGGTTCGTGGGGATGGCCCAGGCCGCTCACGGCAGGGCCTGGCGTCGCATGCCGCGCAGGCTGGCGTAGACCAGGTGGTGGTCGTCGGCCAGGGCCAGGCCGGCCGCAGGCAGCGGGCCACCGCTGGGCGCGATCTTTTGGAAGCTCGCGCCATCGTCGTGGCTGACCATCAGGTCGCCAGTTTGGCTCAGCAAGGCCAGACCGGCGGGGCCCAGATCGGCGCCGGCGCTGATGCTCATGGGCAGGCCGGTGGCCAGCGCTTCCCAGTGTTCGCCCTGGTCGGTGCTGCGCACCGCGCTGCCGCGCAGGCCATAGGCGATCAGCGCACCCGAGCGCGCCGCCAGCAGGCCGAAGAAGCTGCCCTTGTAGGGCGAGGCCAGGGCATTGAAGCTGGCACCGCCGTCGTCTGACTTGAGCAGCAGGCCCTGTTCGCCCACCACGTAGACCTTGCCACCCACATAGCGCACGCCGTACAGGTGCAGGCTCTTGGGGTTGGGCAGGCGTTGCAGCGCGGGCTGCCAGGTCTTGCCGCCGTCGGCGGTGGCAAAGGCCAGGTTGTAGGCCCCCACGGCCAGGCCGTGCTGCGCGTCGGCAAAGTCCAGGTCGAAGAAGGGCTTGTCGGGGCCTTCCTCGGCAAAGCGCTGGGCGTTGCGCTGGGCGCGTTCATCGTTGAGATCGCGGGCTGCAATGGCCACCGCAGCGGCGGCTCGCTGGCCGTCAAGTTGCAGGGCCCAGGTCTGGCCGGCGTCGTCGCTGCGCAGGATCACGCCCAGGTGGCCCACCGCCCAGCCGGTGCGCTCGTTGATGAAGCGCACCGCCGTCAAGGTCACCTGCACGGGCACGGTTTGGGCCTGGCGCCAGTGCTCACCGGCGTCGTCCGAGAGCAGCACGGTGCCGCGCTCGCCCACCGCCACCAGGCGGCTGCCCGCGCGGGCCACGGCCAGCGTGGCGGCGGCCAGGGCCTTGGGGCTTTGCAGGGCGGGCTCGCGCAGCACCCGGGGTGTGCCGGGGGCCGCTGCGTTGGTGGAGGCGTTGGTGGAGGCGTTTGTGGAGGCTTCAGCGGCCGCCCCGCAGACAGGTGCCGCCGCCAAGCTGCCCAGCAGGGCGCACCGCAGCAGCATGGCCCCGCTGCGGCGGGTCTTGGCGACGGCCGCCATCAGCGCGCCCCTTCGTTGGCCAGTTCTTCAGGGCTGAAGAACGAACGCGGGATGGGCGCCACCGGCTTGTACTGGGTCTTGAGCTCGTTCGACGCCATGTTCAGGTAGTAGGCGCCGGTCTGCAGGTCGTAGCCGCCCCACATCATGTTGCCCACCACGGCCGGAATGTCAGGGGCGGTGAGGAACAGCGTGTAGTTGGTGCGCCAGAGCTCGCCCTTGGCATCCCAGCCGTCGAACAGCGCGATCTGCCAGCTGTCTTCGTCGATGTAGTACTTGCGCTTGGGCACCACGTGGCGCTTGCCGGCCGCCAGCGTGGCCTCCACTTCCCACACGCGGTGCAGCTCCCAACGTACTTGGTTGGGGTTGAGCGTGTTCGGCGTCACCAGCTCGGCCACCGGGGCCGCCGCAGCCTTGTTGTTGTTGTAGGGGATGTAGATCTCTTTCTTGCCCACCAGCTTCAGCTCGTGCTTGTCGATGGGGCCGAAGAGGTTGAAGGCTTCGTCGAACAGGCCAATGCCCGAGGTCACCGAATCGGGCGTGTCGTAGGCCACCGAAGGGGCCTTGCGCACGCGGCGCTGACCCACCAGGTATTGCCACAGACCGCGTGGGTTGCTGGCGTTGAGTGCGTCGTGGGCCAGGATGGCTTCGCCCGCCTTGGAGCCGGGCTCGCTGACCGCGAACTTGCCCAGCCCGGCATAGCCGTCGAACTTTTCCAGGCTGCCTTCGGGGTCGTAATACTGCTTGCGAAAGCTCTGCGTGCCGCCCGAGGCCATGGCGCGCTTGCCGTCGGCTGTGACCACCCACACGCGCACCGGCGTCTGGACGTAGCTGCCCACCCAGGCCAGGCGGTGGTTCTGGAACACCTCGTAGCCGTCCTTGGGCAAGGGGAAGGGCGTGCCGCCATAGGCGTTCTCGGTGCCGTGGCCACCATCCACCAGCTTGGCACGGGTGGCGTTCTTGGCGGTGTTGTCGTACACCCATTGCGGTGCGGCGGCGGTGCGGTGGCTGGGGTAGACGTCGATGTGGAAGCCGGGGTATTTCTTCATCAGCGCCTTCACACCGTCGGTCAGGCGGGCCTCGTGCTGGGCCATGTTCTTGGCGTCGATGGTCAGCAGCGGCTTCTCGCCGGGGAACAGGTCGGGGCGCGGGTCGCCGCTCTTGTAGCCGGCGGGGGCCTTGGTCAGGCCGCCGCTCCAGGTGGGGATGCTGCCGTCCTTGTTGGCGGCCTTCTCGGCGCCCAGTGGCGTGAGCGTGGTCTTGAGCTTGGCGGCTTCGTCGGCCGACACGGCCGCCTGGGTGAGCGGGGCCAGAAAAAAGCCGGCGATCAGCGCGGCCAGGATGTGCTTGTGATGCATGGTGTGGGGTCTGCTTGATTCAGAAGGTTCGTCAGAAGGTGCGCGACACGCTCAAGGACACATTGGCGCGGTCTTTCAGCGTCTGGCCGAAAGTGAGCTGGCGCGGCGAGCCGGTGCCGGGCACCAGGGTTTCGGTGAAGGTCTTGGCGGTGCCGAAGAAGTCGCTGTAGACCAGGGCCACATTCCAGGCGCTCTGGTACTTGGCCCTCAGGCCGATGCTGAAGTCGCCCGCGTCCGAGGCGCCGCCGGCAAAGTTGGCGATGGCCGAGGAGCGGCCGCCAAAGTTGTAGCCCACGCCCACCGGCACCGACAGGTCCAGCCCCGGCAGCACCTGGAAGTACTGCGGCTCAAAGAGCAGGCGCAGCGCGAACGCGCCCTTGGTGGTGTGCGGGTCCTTGCCGCCCAGGCCTGCGCTGCTGCCGCCGGGGCCGATGGCGAAGATGTCCTTGCTCACCGACAGCGTGCGGTTGTAGGCCAGCTCACCCAAGAGCGCGCCACCCTGCCACAGCGCGCCGGGCTGCAGCACGTAGATGCCCGAGACCTGCAGATGCCCGGTGCGGCCCACCGCGTAGCAAGGCGTAGCGCTGCCGGTGTCGCAGCTGAGGATGGGGCCCAGGCCCAGCACCGCTGGGTCGCTGTTGAGCGGCGCGTTGTCGCGGATCGAGCCCTCCACCGCCCAGTTCAGCTGGCCGACGGACGAGGTGACGCTGGCGCCGTAGGTGCGGATGTCGCTGGCATAGGCCAGGTGCACGTTGCCGTTCACGAAGTCGAACACCGGCACGGCGGGCGTCTTGTCGTGGTACTGGGCGGCGTAGAAGCCGAACTCGTAGTCGCTGCCGGTGGGGCTCCAGCGCACTTGCAGGCCGCCCTGGCCCGAGTTCTTGGGCTTGAGGTCCTTGTTGGGGTCGTAGGCCAGCAGGATGGGCGCGCCGTTGGCGTCGTTGCCGAAGTTGACGATGCCGGTGCCCACGTAGTCCTGGTTGGAGAAGAAGCTGCCCACGCCAGGGATGCGGCTGGGGCGCCACTTGATTTGGTAGTAAGCCCCCAGTGACACGCCTTCGGCCACCTGCAGCGAGGCCGAGACCTGCTCCACCGGCAGCAGCACTTCCTTGAACTGCCAGCCCGGCACCGAGACGATCTTGGCGATGTCCACCGGCCCTTGGGCATTGGCAATGCCGTTCTGGCCGAAGAACAGGCTCTCGCCCCATTGCAGCGTGTGCTTGCCCAGGCGCACGGTGCCCTTCATGTCACCGATGTCGCCCTTGGCGTAGACGAAGGCGTCGAGGATCTCGCTGCCCTGGCCGTGCTGGTCGCGCGTGGCCTTGAGAAAGTCGTTGGGCGCCTGCGTTGCGTAGGCGTTGTTGGCCAGCGGGTAGGTGGCGCCTATGGGGTTGCCGCCGGCATAGATGGGCGTGCCGCCGTAGCTGTTCTTGCGCAGATAGACCGCGTCGCGCCAGGCGGTGCCGCTGATGCGGGCGCCGTAGTTCTTGGCCGTCAGGTCCAGCTCGGCCAGCAGGTCGTAGCGGTTCGAGATCTGGCCCTTCTTGAAGTTGTGGTCGCCGTCGTCTTCGTTGATGGTGCCGGGGTCCACGGCCACGTCCATGCGGGTGAGCGCGGTGGACGGGTTCTTCAAGCGAGAGGCGGTGCTGTACTTGGGCGTCAGGTCCAGGCGCAGCTTGGCGTCGGAATCGGGCAGTTCGATGTCGAAGGCGTGGGCGGCGGGCAGCGCGAGCGCGGCTGCCACCGCCAGCAAGGTCTGGCGATGTTTCATGGGTTGTCTCCTCGGGTGGATGGGGCCGGGCTCGGCGGCCAGGCGTCTTTTCGTCTCAGCGCTGCAGCACGAACTGCCCGCCTTCGATCTTCAGCATCACGACGCCGCGCTCATCGAAACCGATGTGGTCGGCCGGCGTGAAATTGAGCACGCCGTGCGAGATGACGATGTCCTTCTCGCGCTCCAGCGCGTCGCGCAGCGCCTGGCGAAATTCAGCCGTGCCCGGCTTGGCCTTCTTCAGCGCCAGCGGCACGATGCGTTGCAGCACCAGCAACGCGTCGTTGGCATGGGCGCCAAACTGGGTGCGCGAGTTGGCGCCGTGGGTCTTCTCAAAGGCGTTCACATAGGCCACCGCCACCGGCTTGATGGGGTTGCTGGCCGCCAGTTGCTCGGCCACCAGCACCGGGCCGGCCGGCAGGATGGCGCCGTTCATGGCCTTGCCTCCCACGCGCACCAGGTCGGGCGAGGCCGCGCCATGGGTCTGGTAGATGGGGCCGCTCCAGCCGCGCTCACGCAGGTTGATCTGCGGCATCGCGGCGGCCGAGCCGGCGCCGACGATCAGCACTGCGTCGGGCTTGGCGGCGATGACCTTCAAGGCTTGAGCGGTGATGGCGGTGTCGGGCGGTGCAAAGCGCTCGGTGGCCACCACCTCCAGCCCGGCCTTCTTGGCCGAGGCGCTGAAGGCCTGCAGCCACATTTCGCCATAGCCTTCGTTCCAGCCCAGGAAGGCCACCTTGCGCACCTTGTCGGCCAGCATGCGCTTGGCCACACTGTCTGACATCAGCGACACCGGCTGCGGCAGCGGGAAGGTCCAGTCGTCCTTGCCGCCGGGGCGTGGTGCCGGCGCAAAGGCCAGTTGCACCGTGTGCGCTTCGGCCGCCACCGGCGCCATCGCCAGCACGGCCGGCACGCCCGAAGAGCCCAGCAGCGCATCGACCTTGTTCTCGGTGATGAAGCGGCGCGTGTTCTTCACCGCGCCGGAGGTGTCGGAGCCATCGTCGAGCACGATGAGCTTGATCTTCTCGCCCGCAATGCGCTCGGGCCACAGGTCCAGCGAGGCCTTGATGGGCAAGCCCAGCGAGGACAGCGGACCGGTGAGCGAGAGGTTCACGCCCAGGGTGATGTCGGCTTGTGCCGCCGTGCCAGCCAAGGCCAGCAGCGCGGCCGCGAATGTCTTGCTCAAAACGTGCTTCATGGTGTCTCCGGTGTTTTATTGTTAGGAATGTGATCGCATGGCGTCAGAGGTAGGTGGACGCCAGCCCACCGTCCACCGGCAGGTTGATGCCGCTGACCCAGCGCGAGGCGTCCGAGCACAAGAAGGCCACCACCGGCGCGATCTCGTCGGCCAGGGCCGGGCGCTTCATGCGGTAGGCGTCTTTCTCCACCCGCTCCTGGCCCAGCATCTGCACGAAGTCGCCCAGGATGGGCGTGAACACCGGGCCCGGTGCGACGCAGTTCATGCGCACGCCCTTTTGCAGGAACCACTTCTGCGACTGGGTCACCGTCCAGACGATCAGCGCCTCCTTGAAGTACTGGTAGCAGGTGTCTTGCGGCACCGGGTGTTTGGCCAGCCAGGCCAGGCCGGCCTCGAAGCTGGGGGTCTCGCCCAGGGCCTTGTGCAGGTCCAAGCGTTGTGGCCATTCGGCGCCCAGGATGGAGGCGATGTTGACGATGGCGCCGCCCTCGGGCAGGTGATCGAGCGCGCGCTGGCACAGGTGGCGCAGGCCCAGGTAGTTGACGCGGCCCACCAGGTCCACCGGCGCGGTGCCGGGCACGCCGGCGATGTTGCACAGCGCGTCGAAGCGCGCCGGCAATTGTTTGATGGCGGCGTCGATGGTGGACTGCTCCGACAGGTCGGCCTTGACGAAGCCGTCCAGCGTGACCATGGGGTCGTTGCGGTCCACGCCGATCACCTTCGCGCCCTTCAAACGCAGCAGGCGCGCAGTTTCGGCGCCTATGCCCGAGCTGGAGCCGGTGATGACGATGGTCTTGCCTTGGAAGTTCAAGTTGGGTTCCTTTGGGGCCACCGTCATTCCCGCGAAGGCGGGAATCCATGGGGTTGGTGGCAGTGGTGGTGGTGGATTCCCGCCTTCGCGGGAATGACGAGCGAGGTGTGGGCTGACGAGCGCAGTGCGGGTATGACGAGCGCGAGGGATGACGAAGGGACGCTCAGAACGGGTACTGCGGCGCCTCGGCCTTGACGGTCACCCACTGCCACTGGCTGTATTCGTCCAGGTCGGCCGGGCCGCCGACGCGGCCGCCATTGCCCGAGCAGCCCACGCCGCCAAAGGGGTTGGTGCACTCGTCGTTCACGGTCTGGTCGTTGATGTGCAACATGCCGGTCTTCAGGCGCTCGCCCAGGGCCATGGCGCGGCCCACGTTGGGCGAGATCACGGCGGCGGCCAGGCCGTATTCGGTCTGGTTGGCCAGGGCCACGGCTTCGTCGTCGCTGCTGAAGGTGCTGATGTTCACCACCGGGCCGAAGACCTCTTCGTCAAAGGCGCGCATGCCGGCCTTCAGGCCCGAGAGCACGGTGGGCTTGAAGAACAGGCCCTCGGCGGTGCCGCCGGCTTCGAGCTTGGCGCCCGCCTTGACCGAGTCCTGCACGATGGCCAGGGCGCGGGCCACCTGCTTGGCGTTGATCATCGGCCCTAAGGCCACCTGGCCGCTGGCGGGGTCGCCCACCGGCATGTGGGTGGCCTTGCCGACCAGGCGCTCGATCAGGCCCGCAGCCACTTTCTCGTGCACCAGCACGCGGCCCGAGGCCATGCAGATCTGGCCCTGGTGCAGCCAGGCGCCCCAGGCCACGTTGCTGGCGGCGCGGTCCAGGTCGGCGTCTTCCAGCACGATCAGCGCGCTCTTGCCGCCCAGCTCCAGCGAGACCTTCTTCAGGTGCTTGCCGCAGAGCTCACCGATGCGCTGGCCCACGGCGGTGGAGCCGGTGAACTGGATCATCTTCACTTCGGGCGCGGTCACCAGCGCTTCGCCGGCCCCGGGGCCACCGGGCAGCATCTGGAACACGCCCGCCGGCACGCCGGCTTCTTCCAACACGCGGGCGATGATCACGCCACCGGCCGCAGCGGTTTGCGGGTCGGGTTTCAGCACCACGGCGTTGCCGGCGGCCAGGGCCGGGGCCACGGCACGCAGCGACAGGATGAGCGGGAAGTTGAACGGCGAGATCACGCCCACCACGCCGTGCGGCACGCGCCGGGCGTAGTTCAAGCGGCCCGGGGTGGTGGGCAGGGTCACGCCCTGGGGCGCCAGCACCGAGCCGGCGGCCAGGTGGCACAGGGTGCTGGCTTCGCGCACCTCATGTTGGGCCTTGGGGATGATGCCGCCGGTTTCGCGGGCGATGACCAGCGCGAGTTCGTCGTAATGCTGCATGAACAGATCGCCGGCCTTGCGCAGGATGGCGGCGCGCTCGCGGGGCGCCATGGCGGCCCAGGCGGCCTGTGCGGCGGCGGCGCGGGTGCAGGCGGCGGCCATGTCGGCGGCGTTGGCCAAGCCCACGGTGTGCATGGCCTGGCCGGTGGCAGGCTCGATCACGTCATGCGTGCCGCCCTGTGCGGCAACCCAGCCGGCGCCATAGACGCGGCCTTGCCAGCGGGGGGTGTCCAGGAAACTCGGGGGGGCGTTTGCAGTCATGGGCTTTGTCTCTCCTGTGGTGGGTTCGGGCCGGCGCTTGCCGGTGGATGGCCTGCACTTCGCAACCGATGTGCCGCAGGCCGCCCTGAGGCGCCTGCAGGGCCTGCGCCGAGGGGCCTGGCCACGTCGGTCTTCAGAGGTGAAAACCGCCCGGCCTCCAGACTTTCCCCAATGCGCTGCTGCGGGGCCGCACCCAGGGTTTGCCAGGGGCTGAGTTATTTATGTTTTGAAAACAAAATCGGGCCCCTCGCAAGCTGAAGTTGCTGAATTCATAAAGCCACCGCATGAGCAAACCCCACCGCATTTCCCTGGCCGAGGTGGCACGGCAAACCGGCGCCATGCTGCGTCGCGGCGACAGCAACCACTACAAGGAGGATCAGCAACCCACGCTGGCCGACCTGACCGAGTCGCTGTTCTTCTCGCCCGGCGACGGCCGCATCTGGCTCAACGACCAGCGCATGCTGTTGCTGCACAGCTCGGCCGTGGGCCATTTGCGGCGCGAACTGATCGACACGCTGGGCCAAGACCGCGCCCGCGGCCTGCTCACCCGCGCGGGCTATGTTTCGGGCGCGCGCGATGCGCAGCTGGTGCGCGAGCGCTGGCCAGGCGCCGACGCGGCCACCGTGTTCATGGCCGGCACGCGGCTGCATGCGCTGGAAGGCATGGTCAAGGTCACGCCCCTGGCCTTCGATTTCGACATCGACCGTGGCACCTATGAAGGCGAGTTCCTCTGGGAGCATTCCAGCGAGGACGACGAGCACATCGCAGCCTATGGCCTGGGCACCGAGCCGGCCTGCTGGAGCCAGGTGGGCTATGCCACGGGCTACGTCACGAGCCTGTTCGGGCAGCTGGTGGTCTTTCGCGAAGTGGAGTGCCGCGCCATGGGCGCAACGGTGTGCCGGGTGATAGGCCGCCACGCCGCCGCCTGGGGCGATGTGAGCGAAGACCTGCGCTACCTGCAGGCACGCGATTTCCGCAGCCTGACGGATGCTGTGCCCCACCCACCGGTGGCCGAGGCGGCGCCCGCACCCCACCTGGCCGAGGCTGCCAGCACCGACCCGCACGAGATCGTGGGCGCGTCGTCGGCCTTCAACTCGGCCTGCCACCAGCTGGCCCGTGTGGCGCGCACCCGCTCCACCGTGCTGTTCACCGGCGAATCAGGCGTGGGCAAGGAGGCCTTCGCACGCCGGCTGCACCGCATCAGCAGCCGTGCCGAGCAGGCCTTTGTGGCCGTCAACTGCGCGGCCATACCCGAGACGCTGATCGAGTCGGAGCTGTTCGGCGTGGAGCGCGGCGCCTTCACCGGCGCCACCACCTCGCGGCCCGGGCGCTTCGAGCGCGCGCATGGTGGCACCTTGTTCCTGGACGAGATCGGCACCCTCAGCCTGGTCAGCCAGGGCAAGCTGCTGCGGGTGCTGCAAGAAGGCGAGCTGGAGCGCGTGGGCGGCACCCGCACGCTCAAGGTGGACGTGCGGCTGGTGGCCGCCACCAATGTGGACCTGCAGGCCGAGGTGCAGGCCGGACGCTTCCGCGAAGACCTGTACTACCGGCTCAACGTCTTCCCCATCCATTTGCCGCCCCTGCGCGAGCGCCGCGACGACGTGCCACTGCTGATGAACCACTTCCTGCGCCGCGAATGCGAGCGCCATGGCCGCTTGTCCAGCGGCTTCACGCAGCGTGCGGTGCGGGCCATGCTGCAGTACGCCTTTCCGGGCAACATCCGCGAGCTGCAGAACCTGATCGAGCGCGGCGTGATCCTGGCCGATGAAGGCATGGCCATCGACGTGGCCCACATGTTTCGCCGCGAGCAGCTCTCGGACGAAGCCCTTCTGGCCATCGGCGCCCACGGCACGCTCACCACGCCGGTGGACAAGGACCCTGCGCACCTCTCCAATCTGCTGTGCAAGGAACTAGGGCAGGAGGCCTTGTCGCTGGCCGACCTGGAGCGGCGCTTGTTGCAGGACGCTCTGGCCGCCGCAAACGGCAACGTGGCCAGGGCCGCCCGCAGCCTGACGCTGACCCGGGCCCAGTTTGCCTACCGGTTACAGCGCGGGGCCGATGCAGCGCCCGCGCGGCGCGCGAGCCGCAAGAAGGCGCCCGCCTGAGCCGCACTTGCGGTCCGAAACTCTGAGCTCCAGTACAAGCTGGGCTATGCGCCCTCTAATTTTGATGGGTGCCCACAAAAGACCGGGTGCGGCTCACTTGGCACAGGAAGTGCCCAAACAAGCCAAGTCCTTGAAAACAGACCACTTTCGGCGGCATGTGGTGTGACATGGCTTCGGCATTCCATGAAATGCACACTCCAGCCTGTCACACGCCTCCACCAAATGACCATTGCACCCATTTGCGGCTAGCCTGTGAACGGCGACCATTCGGCAAACTTCGCGACGATCGACGCCACCTAAACCAGGGCCTTTGTCGGCCGACCTGCCGCCCAGCCTATCGTCGACATCTTGGACAACCTCAGGCCTCAAGGAGTGTGAATCGAGATCGGCCCAGCAGCTTTTTGAAATCACGGTCAAAACTGACGAGGTGCTCGCCGAGTTGCTCCACTGCGGCCGCCAGCCAGGCATCCGGCAGGTCGTTGCCGCCAAGTTGCTTGTCGAGGCAGAGCTGCCTGAGCCTCTGCCACTCAGGCCCCAGCGGCGCAAACCGCACCCCTGGCATGTTCAGTATGGCGTCGATGAAGTCAACGGCATCGGCGATGGGCGTGGGCCGTACAAAGATCTTGGGGCTGGTCACCAACCGCAGAACGCTGGCCACCACCATGGGCATCAAGGTGAAAGTTCCACCGGTCGGCACAGCCGCCAAAGAACCTTCCAGCCAGGCGCGCGCGACGGCGTGGTGCGGGTGATCGCTGCGCGACGAGGCGACCAGCACGTTGACATCAGGCGTCATCGTCCAGCGCCGCCAGCATGGCTTTGTTGCTGCTGGCGTCCACGCCGGCTACCAGACCCCCACGACCCTTGAAAACAGGCAGCCGCCGATGGACCCGAACGGCAGGGCCCGTCTTGGTTCGAAGACGCAGTTGCAACCCCTCCTCGATCAGCCGAGTAAGGCTGGTGCGTTGCTGTGCAGCCAAGGCCTTGGCATCCGCAAGCAACTGGTCGTTCAGATCGAGTGTGGTTTTCATAACACAACTATACAGAATTCTGTAGTGAAAGGGCGTGACAAGCACCGCTTTGGCGGACCAACCCGACATCACCACGCCTCAGCACGCCCTAGCCTCCAAAAAAGCCTTGATGACTGTTGCCGGGCTGGACGCGCTGAACGCCGGGGCAGGCGCACGATGCACTCGAGGGCCATGCGCTGCTGAGCCCACTCAAGCCTCATCCCCGCTGTGCGTACAAGGGGTGATGGGGGTTAAGTTCGGTGCATTGCCACGCCATGGGTCGCCGTTGTGTTGTACGGCAATTCGCCGTATGAATGGACAGGAGGCCAATGTCATGCCCGCAGCCATCTCTACCGCCCGTCTCGAAGCCCGAATCAGCACCGACCTGCATTCCATGCTCAAGCGCGCCGCCGAGCTTCAGGGCCGCACCATGACCGACTTTGTCGTGGCGGCCGTGCAGGATGCGGCGCAGCGCGCCATCGAGCAAGCGGAGGTCGTGCGCCTGTCGCTGGCCGATCAGGAGTGCTTCGCACAGGCCTTGCTGTCGCCACCGCCGCAGGTCCCGGCCCTGAAACGCGCGTTCGCCCGCCGGCGCAAGCTCTTGCGCTCGGAATGAGCGGCGCGCCGTTCCGGCTCGCGCCGCTCGGTTCCGCGCATGACCGTGGTGCGTTCGACAGCCATTCGGAGCCGCTGAACCGCTACCTGCGCGAGCAAGTCACCCAGGATATTCGCCGCCGGGTGACGGCCCGTTTTGTGGCCCTGGCAGATGAGCGGCGAATCGCCGGGTACTACACCTTGGCTGCGGCGGGCCTGCTGCTAACCGATCTTCCTTCCAGCACCCGCAAGAAGTTGCCGCGCTATCCGAGCGTGCCCGTGGTCCGTATGGGCCGCCTTGCCGTTGACCAGGCCTTCCAGGGGCAAGGTCTTGGCGGCGCGCTGTTGGCCGATGCCCTTGAGCGTGCCGGCCGTGCAGAAGTCGCCGCTTTCGCGTTGATGGTGGATGCCAAGGACGAGGCTGCCGTGGCGTTCTATTCACATCACGGCTTCATCGTCTTGCCGGACTCGCCGCGCACCTTGTTCTTGCCGCTTCGGCGGTAAGTGCCTCCTGGCAGGGTCGTCAGTTCGCCCGAGTGTTGCCCCCGACTCCACAGTGAGCCAGTTGGACGAAGCAGGAATTCAGGGCCTACGCGGCATAGAGATTGTTTTCCCTGGCTCATTCACCCGTCGGCATGTGGCTCAAATCGGCGTCGACGGCAACAGCCCACAACGCAGAAAGCCGCTCTGATAGCGGCCTTCTCTCTGTCAGCAAACGGGGTCAGGCCGGACGACCTGACGACACGACTCAGAAATTGTGCTGCACGCCCAGGTCGTAACCTGAGGCCTCGGTCTTGACCTTGCTGTCGTGGCCATAGTCCATGTAGATCTTGGTGCGCTTGGACAGCTTGTAGTGGTAGCCCACACCCAGCTTGCTGTTGACGGTGGTGGTGACGCCGGCGGCGTCCCTGCGGTGAACGGCGAAGCCCAGCTTCAGGTCACCGGCACCCAGCGGGGCGGTCAGGCCCACCAGCCCGCCGGGGTACTTGGCGTTGGCCTTGTCCTTGCCCAGCGAGTAGGCCAGGGCCAGTTCGGCCACGCCGAAGTTGTAGCGGCCACCGAGGCTCAACACATTGGCCTTGGCGGCAACGTGGTCGCCAGTGACCTCATAGCCAGCGCCGACGTAGAGCGGGCCCGCCGCATAGGCCAGGCCCAGCGACCAGGGCTTCTCGGCCTTGCCGTTCTCGTTCGAGCCCGCCACCGAGGCACCGAAGCTGAGGCCATTGGCGCTGTAGTCGTAGCGGACCGAGCTGGCCACGCGGGTGGCGTAGAGGCCGCCCACCTTCATGGCGATGTCGCGCAGCTGGGCCACGGTTTCACCGCCCCAGGGGTCGATCTGGTTCTGGATCAGCGAGTACGAGGCCGTGTACTGGCGGCCAAGGTTGAGGCTGCCGAAACTGCCGGACAGGCCCACGGTGGAGAAGCCTTGCCAGAACGTGGCGGCCTTGTTGGCGGCGCCGGTTTGCGGGTCGAAGCGGTGCTCGATGGCGAACTGGGCCTTCAGACCGTCGCCCAGGGCTTCGGTACCGCGGAAGCCCAGGCGGCTGCCGGCACCGTCCAGCACCGTCTTGTCCTTGGTGCCGATGGCCTTGCCGACACCGGCGTCGAGCTTGCCGTAGACGGTGACCGTGGATTGCGCGGCAGCGGCGCCGGCCAGCGTGCCCAGCACGGCCAGGGCGAGCAAAGTGGGGTTGAGTTTCAAGTGGAGTCCTCGGTGGATGGTGGAGATTTCAGGCGTGAGCGAATGAACGCTGCGAATGCCATGCTGCCCAGCCGAGGCGACAGGGATGCGACGATCCCTCGGCGTGGCCGGCCTGCAACGACCACCTCGGCTACCAGCTTTCACGCGGCCGACACATGGCGGCAGTAGCGTCCGCAAGTTCGGCTTCGAACCCGGAGCCGGTGTGGCTCTCATCACGAACAAGGATGCATTCATGAACCGGGTATTGCATTGCGCAGCCGCCGTGGTGGCGGTGATCTGGGTGGCAGGCTGCGCGAGCGCGCCGGGTGCTGCCGCTGCGGGCAGGTTCAGCTTCGGCCTGTGGGGCGACATGCCCTATGCCAAGGCCAATGACGCACCCCGGATCCCGGCCCTGCTGGCCAGCCTCAACGCCTCGGACATTGCCTTCTCGATCTACGACGGCGACATCAAGGACGGCAGCTCGCGTTGCGACGACAAGACCTTTGACGATGCCCTGGCCATGTTTGGGGCCCTGGAGCGCCCGGTGGTCTATGTGCCCGGTGACAACGAGTGGACCGACTGCCACCGCCTGAACAACGGCGGCTTCGACAACCTGGAGCGCCTGGCCATGCTGCGCAAGCGCATGTTTGCCGAGCCCGGCAGCCTGGGCAAGACGCGCCTGGCCACCGAGCGCCAAGGCAAGCCGGGCGTTGCCTATGTGGAGAACCAGCGCTTCGTGCAGCAGGGTGTGATGTTCGTGACGCTGAATGCCCCCGGCAGCAACAACAACCTGGTGCTCTCAGCCGCCGAGTGCAGCAGGAAGAGCGCGCGCAAGCAGGCCCACTGCGATGCCGACAACGACGAGTTCGCCGCCCGTGACGCCGCCAACATCCGCTGGCTGCGCGAGTCCTTCGACCGGGCCCGTCAACAGCAGTTGATCGGCGTGGTGGTGGTGTTCCAGGCCGACCCCGGCTTTGACCTGCCCGAGACTGAAGAGGTGGACGAAAGCCAGGCGGCTGCCGTGGCCGGCTACCGCCAGTTCATGAGCGCGTTGGAGGCCGAGACCCAGAAATTCAGCGGCCAGGTGCTGTTGGTGCATGGCGACACCCATTTCTTCAAGCTCGACATGCCGCTGCACAGCCCCAACAGGCTGCTGACCAACTTCACGCGCCTGCAGACCTTTGGCAGCCCCGCGGTGCATTGGGTACGCGTGAGCGTGGACCCGGCCAGCCCGCGTGTCTTCTCGGTGCAGCCCGTGATCGTGCGCTGAGCGGTGCCGGCCGGCTTTCACTGGCTGATCGCAGCCCAGTTTCTGTCGGCGCTGGCCGACAACGCGCTGCTCATCGTCACCATCGCCCTGCTGCAGGAGCAGGGCATGGCAGGGTGGTGGGCGCCGCTGCTCAAGTTCGCGCTGACCATTGCCTATGTGCTGCTGGCGCCGGCCGTGGGGCCACTGGCCGATGCCGTTCCCAAGGGCCGATTGATGACGGCCATGAACGCCACCAAGACCTTGGGCGTGGTGGCGCTGTTCATGCACGGTCACCCGGTGCTGGCCTTCGCCATCGTGGGCCTGGGCGCGGCCGGCTACGCACCGGCCAAGTACGGCCTGGTGACCGAACTGGTGGGCCCCACCAAGCTGGTGGCGGCCAACAGCTGGATCGAGGTCTCGGTGGTTTGCGCGGTACTGCTGGGCACCGTGCTGGGTGGTGGCCTGGTGAGCGACGCGCTGCGCCACACCGCGATGGCCGCCGGCTGCCAGGCCCTGGCCGCCGCCTGGGGCGTGCCGCTGTCATCCAACCTGACACTCTCGCTGCTGGTGCTGTTGTGCGTCTACGCAGCATCTGGCTTGTTGCAATGGGGCGTGCCCGACAGCCGCGCGCGCTACCCGCAGGCGGCCGTGCATCCGGTGGCTTTGTTGCGCAACTTCGTGCACAGCAATCGCACGCTCTGGCGCGATGCCGACGGCGGCCTCTCGCTGGCCGTCACCACCTTGTTCTGGGGCGTGGGTGCAACGCTTCAGTTCACCGTGCTGGGCTGGGCCCACGACACGCTGGGCCTGCCGCTGGCCCAGGCCGCCTACCTGCAAGGCGTGGTGGCGCTGGGCGTGGTGGCCGGCGCCGCGCTGGCAGGCCGCTTGGTGCCCCTGCACCAGGCCAAGCGGGTGTTGCCCGCCGGCGTGGTGCTGGGTTTGCTGATTTCCACCGTGGCCATCACCCACAGCCTGTGGCTGGCGCTGCCACTGCTGGTGCTGGTGGGCCTGGTGGGCGGCATTCTGGTGGTGCCCATGAACGCGCTGCTGCAGCACCGTGGTCACCAGCTGCTCACGGCCGGCCGCTCGATCGCGGTGCAGGGCTACAACGAGAACCTCAGCATCCTGGTGATGCTGGCCAGCTATGCCGGCCTGCTGGCGCTGAATGCACCGATCGTGCCGTTGATGACAGGCTTTGGCCTGGTCATCGCCACCGCCATGGCGGCGCTGCTGATCTTCAAGCGCGGGCTGCTGCACGCCCGGGCTGCGGCTTGATGCGCCGCAAGCCGGCGGCTATTGCCCCACGGTGAGCTGGTTGTTGACGCTGTGGGCGCCGTTGGCGCTGCGCGCTGCGGTCAGTGCCCGCTCGATCTTCTCGGGGCTGTCCAGCACCCCGGCCAGCTTGACGTCGCCCTTGTGGGTTTCGACGTTGATGACGGCGCCTTTGAGGGCGTCATCCTTCAACAGCGCGGCCTTGACGTTCTCGGTCACGTCGGCATCGGTCGGATTGCTGGCCACGGCCGGGTTGGCCGAGGCCGTGTTGCCCTGCGGCGGCGGGGGTTGGCAAGCGGCGAGCAGCAAGCTCGCGCATGCCAGTGTGGTGCCCAGCAGGGCTTGTGCAGTGCGCATGGGTATCGTCCTTGGGTAATGACTGACCTCGTTGGCCAGGGCGACAGTGTGACCTGTCGAGATGAACCCGAGCTGAATGACACCGGCGCCTCAGGCCAGCGCACGGCCGCTCCGAAGCGGCCTGAGCACCCTCTCGGAGGGTGGTTGCGGTAGCCCGCAGCCGGGTGCGCCACCTCAGGCCAGCGCACGGCCGCTCCGAAGCGGCCTGAGCACCCTCGCGGAGGGTGGCTGCGGTAGCCCGCAGCCGGGTGCACCACCTCAGGCCAGCGAACGGCCGCTCCGAAGCGGCCTGAGCACCCTCGCGGAGGGTGGCTGCGGTAGCCCGCAGCCGGGTGCGCCATTTCAGACGACCCGCATGCCCTGCGGCGTCACCAGCACCAGGCCCTCGGGCATGGGCCGGCCCATGCTCATGGCCTGGTAGATCACCTCGATCACGCCAATGATGCGATCCCATCCCAGGCCCATGGCGGTCTCGCGACCCTGCATACCCATGGCCTGCAAGCCCGCACGGTCCTGCACCACCTCGGCTGCCAGGCGCAGGAACTCGGGCGCATTGCCAAAGGACGCCAGCACGCCGTTCTGTTGGTGCTTGACGAGTTGACTGGCAGCGGCGTAGTCATAGGCCAGCACCGGCAGGCCGCTGGCCATGGCCTCGGGTGTGACGTTGCCAAAGGTCTCGGTCATGCTGGGGAACACGAACAGGTCACCGCTGGCATAGTGCGCGGCCAGATCGCCGCCATGGCGCATGCCGGCAAAGATGGCGTCGGGGCACTGCTGCTGCAAATCCTTGCGCGCAGGCCCGTCGCCCACCAGCACCAGCCTGGCGCGCGGCTGCACCTGGCGGATGGCGGCAAAGGCCTGCATCAAGGTGGCCAGGTTCTTTTCGGCGGCAAGCCGGCCCACGTGCAGCACCACCAGATCGCCCGGCGCCACGCCCCAGCCGGCGCGCAAGGGTTCACTGCGCTTGCCGGGGTTGAAGAGTTCGGTGTCCACGCCACGGGCCACCACGGCCACGTTGCGAAAGCCGTAGTCGCAGAGATTGCGGCGCAAACCCTCGTCGGGCGTCATGGTGCACAAGGTCTGGTTATGGAACTTGCGCAGGTAGGCCATGATGGGCTTGTGCAGCCAGCCTATGCCGTAGTGCTTGCTGTAGGCATGAAAGTTGGTGCGAAAGTCAGAGCACACCGGCAGCTTGAGTTGCCGCGCCGCCTGCAGCGCCGTCCAGCCCATGGGCCCCTCGGTGGCAATGTGCACCACGTCGGGCCGGCGCTGCGACCACAGGCTCACCAGCGTCTTCTTTGAAGCCAGCCCCATGCGCAGATGCGGGTAGCGCGGTATCGGCAGGCCGCGCATCAGCACCTCGTGAAAACGCACATCGCTGCCGGCCGCCTCGCCCTTGGTCTGGCTGGGGCGTATGAGCTGCACCTCGTGGTTGCGCGCGCGCAAGCCCTCCACCACACAGGCGATGGTGCGGGCCACGCCGTTCACTTCGGGCGGGTAGGTCTCGGTCACCACGGCCACGCGCAGCGAGCGGCGTTGCGGCGGGAATTCCTCCACCTCGATGGCAATTTCGTCGGGCGTGTGCATGGCCGCGCATCGTCCCCCTGCATTGCAACGGCCCGATGACAGCGGTGCGGCAGTTGCGTGTCAAGGCTGACGTTTGGGCGTCATGGCGGTTTCACAAACGCTGGTCACCATCCGGACACTTTCAACCCACCAGGATCGCCACGATGTTCAAAGACTTCTTGGGTCAGCTCGCCACGCAACGCTGGGATGACCACCGCTACTACCACCAGAGCCGTGTGAACCAGACGCTGCACCTGGTCAGTGCCATCAGCTTTGTCGTCGCCTACGGCCTGCTGTTCATCGACCCGGCCGTGGCGGCGCTGGTGGGCTGGGGAGTCTCGATGGTCACCCGCCAGTCGGGCCACTTCTTCTTCGAGCCGCTGGGTTTCGACGAAGTGAACCAGGCCACCAACGAGCACAAGGAAGCCATCAAGGTGGGCTACAACCTGCGCCGCAAGGTGGTGCTGCTCTCGCTGTGGGCTGCCGCGCCGCTGCTGCTGTGGCTCAGCCCCAGCCTGCTCGGCCTGGTGGAGCCAGCGCAAAGCGCCTCGGGCTTTTGGCATCAGGTGGGTTGGGCTTGGCTGGTGCTGGGCGTGGCCGGCTTGCTGTTTCGCACCGTGCACCTGTTTTTCCTCAAGGGCGTGATGCCGGGCCTGGTCTGGATGACCAAGATCCTCACCGACCCCTTCCACGACATCGCGCTGTACCACCGCGCCCCGCTGCACCTGCTGCGCGGCGAGCGGGTCGACCCGATGGTGCACGTGCGCCACGGCTGAGCCGATGGCGCACTTCCGGTGATCCCCTCGCCACGGCTGAGCCGGGGCGCAGGCTTGGCTTCAGCGCCGCGAGGGCAGCAGCATCTCCTTCAGCAGGCCACGCCGTATGGACCTGTTGCTCTGCCCCTCGTCGTTCCACCACCAGCCGTCCTGTTTCATTTCTCGCGCTGCGGCCTCGAAGCGGCGGGCCACCTCGGTGAAGTCCTGTTCGCTGTAGTTCAGGCTGAAGATGAATCGGCCCGTGCCCACCCAACTCAAGGCCAGGCCATGTTCGCGCAGGTAGTACTGCAGCATCCAGTTGTAGCGCGAGGCCTGGGTGTAGGTCACCGTCCACACGCTGGACATGTTGGCCACGCTCACCGGCAGGCCGGCAGCCTCCAGGCGCTGGTTCAACGCGGCGGCGCGGCGGCCTTGCACGCCGTCCAGGTCGGCGTAGCGTGCGTGCGCCTCGTCGGTTTCCAGGTAGTTCAGAAAGGCGTCCATCGCGCCCATCACGTAGGGGTGAGCGTTGAAGGTGCCGCGGGCGAAGCAGATGTCGGCCGGGCGGTCTTCGCGGTAGCGCTGCATCAGCGCGCGCTTGCCGCACACCACGCCTACCGGCAGGCCGCCGCCCAGCGTCTTGCCGTAGGTGACCATATCGGCCTGCACGCCAAAGTATTCCTGTGCACCACCCGGTGCCAGCCGAAAGCCCAGGAAAACCTCGTCGAAGATCAACACGATGCCGCGCTCGGTACACACCTGGCGCAGTTGCTTCAACCAGGCGGTGTAGACCGCCCGGTCGTAGCCGGCGCGCCGCGAGCTGTCCACCAGCGACGAATCGCCCGGCGCACCGCTGTTGGGGTGCAGGGCCTGCAGCGGGTTCACCAGCACGCAGGCAATGTCCTTGCGGTGCTGCAGCACAGTCAGGCTGCGCTCGCTCATGTCGCGCAGCGTGTAGGTCTCGCGCGGCGGCAGCGGGTTGCCGGGCCCCGGCTGCACGTCCTCCCACCAGCCGTGGTAGGCGCCGCAGAAGCGCACCAGGTGCTTCTTGCCCGTGTGGTATCGGGCCAGGCGCACGGCCTGCATCACCGCCTCGGTGCCCGACATGTGGAACGACACCTCGTCCAGCCCCGACAGGCGCTGCAGCCGCTGCACATTGCGCAGCACGCAGGGGTGGTAGTTGCCCAGCACCGGGCCCAGTTCCTCCACCAGGCGCGCGCCCTCGGCGATGCAACGCTTGTAGACGTCGTAGCCAAACACGTTCACACCGTAGGAACCGGCCAGGTCGTAGTAGCGGTTGCCGTCCAGGTCGGTGAGCATCACGCCGTCGCTGCGCTGCAGCACCGCACCCACCTGCAGCTGCTGGCGCAAGAACGGGCTGTACTGGTAGGGCACGCGGTAGGCGCCGGTGAACTTCAGATCCGAGATGCCCTCGCGCAGTTGCGCGGTCAGCGCCAGCGAAGCGGGGCAGCGTGCCATGAAGTTGGCTGCCAAGCGCTGCAGGCCAGCACGGCGCTTGGCCACCTCGGTTGGCGGAGCGCCATCCGAATTGAAGAACTTCTCCTCGCTGTAGGCATAGCCCGGCACGAGCGCGGCCACGCGCTTGGCCATGCGCGAGTGCCCAGTGAGCGAGGGGTGCTTGGCGCGCGAAAGCGCCAGGCGGCGCGCGGCCGCCGGCAACAGGGCCGCCAGGGCGGCGGCGGCCAGCAGCGTGGTGGTGAACGAGGTTTCCATGAAGTCCCGAGAAAAGAAGCGGTGCCGCACATGTACCCGATGGAGTTGACAAGCTGATGAACCCCCGCACCTGGCGCGACCGCCTGCTGCAGCAGGAAGACCTGAACTTCCTGCTCACCAACCGCATCCCGCGCATCGCCGCCACCCGTTTCATGGGCTGGTTCAGCCAGATCCGACACCCGTGGGTCTGCAAACTCTCCATCGCCATTTGGCGTTTGTTCACCGAGCTGGACCTGAGCGAAGCCAAGCCGCAGCGCTACGCCAGCCTGCACGAGTGCTTCACGCGGGAACTGAAGGCCGGCGCGCGCCCGTTTGATGGCAACCCTCAGGTGCTGGCCAGCCCCTGCGACGGCATCGTCGGTGCCTGCGGGCCCATGCAGGGGCTGGACGTGTGGCAGGCCAAGGGCTACCCGTACCGCGTGGAGGAGCTGTTCGGCCACGCCGCCATGGCCGAGCCGTTTCGCGATGGCTGCTTTGTCACGCTGCGGCTCACCTCGGCCATGTACCACCGCTTTCATGCACCGCACAACGCGGTGCTGCGGCACGTCACCCACATCGCGGGCGACACCTGGAACGTCAACCCGATTGCGTTGAAGCGGGTGGCGCGGCTGTTCTGCAAGAACGAGCGCGCCGCCTTGCACGCCACGCTCAGCGAGAGCGGCCACCCCATCGCCCTGGTGCCGGTGGCGGCCGTGCTGGTGGCCAGCCTGCGGCTGCACTTTCTGGACCTGCTGCTGCACGGCCGCTACCCCGGCCCGCACGAGCTGCCCTGCAACGCCGAGGTGGCCAAGGGCCAGGAGCTGGGCTGGTTTCAGCACGGTTCCACCGTCATCGTTTTTGCACCGGCCGGCTTCACGCTGGCACCGGGCCTGGCCACGGGCACCCGGATCAAGGCCGGCCAGCCCCTCATGCATCTCCCCCAATCCCAACCATCCCTCCTCAAAGGAACCCCATGAAGATCACCGTTTTTGGCGCCGGCTATGTCGGCCTGGTCAGTGGCGCCTGCCTTTCGGACATGGGCAACCACGTGCTGTGCCTGGACGTGGACCCGCACAAGGTGAACGAACTTCAGCAGGGTCGACTCACGCTGCACGAGCCCGGCCTGCTCGAAGTGGTGCAACGCAATGCCAGCGCCGGCCGGCTCGAGTTCACCACCGACCTGGACCGCGCCGTGGCCCACGCCACCTTGGTCTTCATCGCACTGCCCACACCACCGGCCGAGGACGGCTCGGCCGATCTGCAGCACGTGCTGGCGGCCGCGAAGGAAATCGGTCGGCGCATGACCGACTACAAGGTCATCATCGACAAGAGCACGGTGCCCGTGGGCACGGCCGATCAGGTGCGGGCGCTCATCGCCGCCGAACTGGCCGAGCGCGGCATGGTGCTCGACTTCTCGGTGGTGTCCAACCCCGAGTTCCTGAAGGAAGGCGCGGCCGTGCAGGACTTTGCCCGCCCCGACCGCGTGGTGGTGGGCCTGGCCGATGGCGACGAGCGCGCCGAGATGCTGCTGCGCTCGCTCTACGCGCCCTTTGTGCGCAACCGCGACCGCCTGCTGGTGATGAGCTTGCGCAGCGCCGAGCTGACCAAGTACGCCGCCAACGCCATGCTGGCCACGCGCATCAGCTTCATGAACGAGATGGCCGCGCTGGCCGAGGCCCTGGGCGCCGACATCGAGGCGGTGCGTGGCGGCATAGGCTCGGACCCGCGCATCGGCACCCACTTCCTGTACGCGGGCGCCGGCTATGGCGGCAGCTGCTTCCCCAAGGACATCCAGGCCCTGGCCCACAGCGCCGCCAGCGTGGGCCTGCCCGGCCGCCTCCTGGCGGCGGTGGAAGCTGTGAACGCCGAACAGAAGCAGGTGCTGGCGCGAAAGATCGTGGCCACCTATGGCGAAGACTTGAACGGCCGCAGCTTCGCCTTGTGGGGCCTGGCGTTCAAGCCTGAGACCGATGACATGCGTGGCGCCCCCAGCCGGGTGCTGATCGCCGAACTGCTGCGCCGTGGCGCACGCGTGCAGGCTTACGACCCGGTGGCCACGCAGACCGCCATCGCCGCACTCACCGAAGACCTGGGCGCCGCCGTGCTGAACCAGGGTGTGCGGTTCGCCCGCTCGGCCATGGACGCACTGGAAGGCGCCGACGCCCTGGTGGTGGTGACCGAGTGGAAGGAGTTCCGCGCGCCCGACTTCGAGGCGATGTCCCGCGCGCTGCGCGACCGCCGCGTGTTCGACGGACGCAACCTGTATGAGCCCGCCCTGGCCCGCCATTTCGGGCTGGAGGTGCAGGCCATAGGCCGTGGTGCCGCCGCCACTGTCATCAAAGCATCAACAGGCGCTTCCTAGACTGCGAGCAGTTCGCTTCGCCACGATTCAACCCTACAGGAATGCACCCCATGAAACTCTTGCACACCGGCGCCATCGCCCTTGCCGTGGCCACCCTGGCCGGCGGCGCGCTGGCCCAGTCCTCGGTCACCGTCTATGGCCGTCTGGACCTGGCCCTGACCCAGCAGGCCGACAAGGTCGCCAACAAGGAGATCCGCACCGGCTCGGGCAACCGACTGGGCTTTCGCGGCACCGACGACCTGGGTGGCGGCCTGAAGGCCGTGTTCCAGATTGAGCACCGTCTCAACCCTGCCGATGGTTCGCTCTCTGCCGCCACCCGCTTCTGGGACGGCAAGGCCCTTGTCGGTCTGGAGGGTAGTTTTGGCCGCTTCTGGATGGGCCGTGACGAGAACCCCGCCTACACCTACAGCCAGAGCCCCGGTGACCCCTGGGGCACCGACACCGTGGTGGCCAATGGCACCATCATGAACGGCGGCATAGGCGCCACCCGCTACAGCAATACCCTGAACTACCGCATCGCCGCCTCTGGCCTGACCTTCGCCGCACAGCTGGGCGAAGCCGGCAAAAATGCCCCGGCCGCCGGCACCGCCGAGAAACGAACCTTGAGCCTGGGCGTGGCCTACGGCGCCGGCCCGCTGACTCTGGGCCTGGGCTACGAGAACCCGGGCGATGCCGACGACATCTGGACCACGCTGAACGCCAGCTACAACTTCGGCATGGTCAAGCTCGGCGCCTTCTACGGCACTGGCAAGGACGGCCTGGCCAAAAAACGCCAGTCGTACCTGCTCTCGGCCACCGCCCCCATCGCCGGTGGCGAGCTGCGCCTCAGCCTGGGCCAGCTGAAGAACAAGGACACCGCCATCGTGCTCGACAAGCGCACCGCCATTGGCTACGTGTACCCCCTGTCCAAGCGCACCAGCGTGTACGCCGATCTGGTTCGCGAAGGCCGCCCGGCCATGCCCGCCGCCAACAAGGCCACCGGCTACGACTTCGGCCTCAAGCACAACTTCTGAAGTTTCGCCGTGTGCTGCCCACGCGAGTGTGCGGCGCCTCTTGTCAGAGAGACGTTCGGGCCACTTCGGTGGCCCTTTTTTTCGGCCTCAATCGCCCACGCCAAAACGGTGCAGCAAGCGAAAGGCCTGGTCGGTGCCGGCCTGCTCAAAGACGCAGAGCGACTCGGTGGCCAAGGGAGCCGCCAGCGCGGGGGCAAACCAGGCCTGTGCTTGCCTGAACATGGCCTGCGCCTCGCCGCTGCGCGGGTCGGCAAACCGGTCGCTCAGCGTGATGTGAAAGCGCCAGCGCTGCAGCACATGGGGATAGCCCCAGCGCAGCAGCAAATCCTGCCCCAACTCGTCCAGCGGTGCGCTCAACCGCCGGGCCAATTCTTCATCGCTGGGTGGCGCGCGGTAGTGGTCCAGCTCGGCCACGCAGGCGTTGGCCAGTTGCTGCAGCGGCGCACGCTCGGCCAGTGGCTGCAGAGGCCGGATGGCGATGAAGCGATCCAGCCAATCCACCCGGAGCGGCGGCATCTGGAATTCGTGGCCACGCCGGGCCAGGCGCTCCACTGAAGCCAGGAACTCATTGCGGCTGGCGCCAGCCACCAAGCGCATCGGCGCCTTCAGCGTGGCATGAAATCCGTAGCGCCAGGGTTCTCCCACATGCACCCTGGCGGGTGCGGCAGCCGGCCCGGCAGCACCGGGGTCTCGCCCCAGCCAGGCGCAGCCGACCCGCCACAAAGGGTGGTTCGTTTCAGGCGTCCAGTAGACCGCGTAGCGCGGCTCGGTGGCGGGTGGAGAGGTCAAGGGGTCACTTCAAGAAACTGTCACTGAGCATCGCGATACTGGGCCTCATCTTAGAGTCGCTGCCATGACAAACCCATGACCGAAGCCCACCCCGCCAATGACCCGCAAGCCGCAAGGCAGCATTGGCTGGGTGTGCTGGCCCACGCGCCGCGCACCCTGCTGGCCGAGCGCATGGGCGAGCTGATGGCCCTGCCCTTCGACACCCTGCGCGCCCCCGAGGTGGGGCTGGTGATGCTGAGGGCACGCGTGGCGCAACACGGCGAGCGCTTCAACCTGGGCGAAGCCACCGTCAGCCGCTGCGTGCTGCGCCACCAGGACGCCAGCGGCCGCGCCACCGTGGGCGTGGGCTATGTGCTGGGCCGCGACATGGAACGCGTGGGCTGGATCGCCCGGCTCGATGCGCTGCTGCAGCAACCCCATTGGCGCGCGCGCCTGATGGCCGATGTGGTGGCGCCGCTGGCCGCCGCCTTGGCTTGCGAGCGTGCTGAGGCCCAGGCACGCACTGCGGCCAGCCGCGTGCAGTTCTACACCTTGCAAGCGGAGGCGGCTGCATGAACATCATGCTGGCCAGCCTGGGTCAGGGCCTGGCACACCCGGTGCAGGGAACGCAGCAGGCGTTCAGAACACTGCTGTCGGCCATGGCCGCGCCGGGCCGCATCATGGCCCTGCGGGGTGTGGCGCAAGAGGGCGTGCAGCCACCGGCTTCGCAACACCCCGCGCACCCGTTTGGCCTGGCGATGACGGTGTCGCTGCTGACCCTGCTCGACCCCGAGGCCCCACTGCACCTGCACTCGCCGCTCAACAGCGCAGCGGCAGCGGCGTACTTTCGCTTTCACTGCGGCGCCGCGCTGACCGATGCCAGCGCAGCCCCCATCGTGGCGACGCGCGCGGCCGATCTGCACTCCGGGCTGTGGGCCGCACTGGCCCAGGGCAGCGACGAGGCGCCGCAGCTTGGCGCCACGCTGCTGATCGAGGTGGCCGGCCTGGACGAGCAGCAGCCCCTGAGCGGCGCGGCGCTGCTGCAACTGCGCGGACCCGGCATCCAGCACGTGCAGTCGTTGGCGGTGCAAGGCCTGGCACCCGATTTCTGGCGTTGGCGTCAGGGCCAGCAGCGCGCCCTGCCGCGCGGCATTGACCTGGTGCTGTGTTGCGGCCCGCGCCTGGCCGCCATCCCCAGGTCCACCCACCTGACCCTGGAGGCCTGAAATGAAACGACCCCAAGCTCACTTCGTTCGCGGCCCCCGTGGGGCGCGTCAGCACCTTCGGGCGGCCGGGCGGTACTGACATGTACATCGCAGTCAAGGGGGGCGAAGCGGCGATTGCGGCCTCGCGCGATCTGCTGAGCCAGGCCCGCCGCGGTGACCTGGATGTGCCGCGCCTGGAAGTAGCCCAGGTGCGCGAGCAGATGGGTTTGCTGGTGGGCCGCGTGATGGCCGAGGCCTCGCTCTACGACCCCGAGCTGGCGGCGCTGGCGCTGGTGCAGGCGCAGGGCGACCCGATTGAAGCGGCCTTTTTGCTGCGCGCCTACCGCACCACCTTGCCGCGCCTGGCCAACAGCGAGCCACTGGACACCGGCCACATGCGGGCCCGGCGCCGCGTATCGGCCATCTTCAAGGACCTGCCCGGTGGCCAGGTCTTGGGCCCCACCTATGACTACACGCAGCGCCTGCTGGACTTCGGCCTGTTGCACCCTGATGTCGCTGAGCCCAACCTGGATGCGGTTCGCCCCGCGCGCCGCAGTGTCGAGCCCGGCGATGGCGCAGTTCCGCATGCGCTGCAGGGCCTGATCACCGAAGGCCTGGTGGAGCCGGCGCAGCCCAGTGCGGGCGACCCCGAGCCGGTGGACATCACCCGCGACCCGCCGCGCTACCCGCTGCCGCGCAGTGGCCGCCTGCAGATGCTGGCCCGCGCCGACGAGGGCTGGGTGCTGGGCATGGGCTATGCCACACAGCGCGGCTACGGCCACACCCACCCCTTCGGCGGCGACATCCGCTTTGGCAGCGTGGCCGTAAGCCTCGTGCCTGACGAGCTGGACTTCGCCATCGAGGTCGGCGAGGTCGACTTGACCGAATGCCAGATGCTGAACCAGTTCGTGGGCAGTGCCGAGCTGCCGCCGCAGTTCACGCGCGGCTACGGCCTGGTGATGGGCCATGGCGAACGCAAGGCCATGGCCATGTCGCTGGTCGACCGCGCACTGCGCGGTGACGAGTTCGGCGAGCTGCCGCAGAGCCCCGCGCAGGAGCAGGAGTTTGTGCTGCCGCAGGGCGACAGCGTGGAGGCCTCGGGCTTTGTACAGCACCTGAAGCTGCCGCACTACGTGACCTTCGAATCCGAGCTGCAGGTCATACGCCAGCTGCGCGCCGAGGGCCAGGCCCGCGCCGCCGCGCAGGAGGAAGACGCATGAACAGCACCGCCGACGTCGTGGGGTCGGCCGGTCCGGCCGAGGGCTACAACTTCGCCTACCTGGACGAGCGCACCAAGCGCATGATCCGCCGCGCCCTGCTCAAGGCCGTGGCCATCCCCGGCCACCAGGTGCCCTTCGGCTCGCGCGAGATGCCGCTGGCCTACGGCTGGGGCACCGGCGGCATCCAGGTGACGGCGGCCGTGATCGGCGAGGCTGATGTGCTCAAGGTCATCGACCAGGGCTCGGACGACACCACCAACGCCGTCAACATCCGCGAGTTCTTCGCCTGCACCGCCGGTGTGGCCACCACCACGCACACGGCCCAGGCCACGCTGATCCAGACCCGCCACCGCATCCCAGAGCAGCCGCTGCACGAGGGCCAGGTGCTGGTCTACCAGGTGCCGCAGCCCGAGCCGCTGTACCGGTTGGAGGCACGCCGTGCCGAAACCCTGGCCCTGCACGCCGCCGAGGAATACGGCCTGATGAACGTGAAGCTCTACGAAGACATTGCCCACTGGGGCCGTGTGGAAACCGCCTACGACTACCCGGTGCGGGTGAACGGCCGCTACGTGATGTCGCCCTCGCCCATCCCGGCCTTCGACAACCCCAAGATGCACCGCATGCCCGCCCTGCAGCTGTTTGGCGCCGGCCGCGAGAAGCGTTTGTACGCCGTGCCGCCCTACACCGACGTGGTGAGCCTGGACTTCGAAGACCACCCCTTTGAGGTGCTGGCCCACGGCCACAGCTGCGAACTGTGCGGCTGCACCAGCAGCTACCTGGACGAGGTGGTGCAGGACAGTGGTGACACGCTGTGGACTTGCTCGGACACCGACTGGTGCCAGGCCCAAGCTGCAAAGGGCTCTGCCGCATGACATGCCCCCACACGGCCCCGTCATGCCTGCTGCAGGTCAGCGGCCTGTCGCATCGCTTCAGCACCGTTCACGACGGCCGCTATGCCGTGCAAGGCGCCAGCCTCAGCGTGGCCCCCGGCGAGGTGGTGGCCATCGTGGGCGAATCGGGCTCGGGCAAGAGCACCCTGCTCAACTGCCTGGCCGGCCGCCTCATCCCCACCGCAGGTTCCATCCGCTACCAGAACGCCGATGGCGAGTGGCTGGACGTGGCCACACTCAGCGAACGCCAGCGCCGCCTGCTGGCCCGCACCGAATGGGGCTTTGTGGAGCAGAACCCGGCCGACGGCCTGCGCATGGGCGTGAGCGCCGGCGCCAACATTGGCGAGCGGTTGATGGGCCAAGGCGAGCGCCACTACGGCCGCCTGCGCGCCAGCGCGCTCGACTGGATGGCGCGCGTTGAGCTGGACGTGGCGCGCGTGGACGACCTGCCGCGCGCCTACTCGGGCGGCATGCGCCAGCGCCTGCAGATCGCGCGCAACCTGGTCACCCGGCCGCGCCTGGTGCTGATGGACGAGCCCACCTCGGGGCTGGACGCGTCGGTGCAGGCCAAGCTGCTGGACCTGATCCGCCTGCTGGTAGCGCGCATGCACCTCTCGGCCGTGGTGGTCACCCACGACCTGGGCGTGGCCCGGCTGCTGGCCCACCGCACCCTGGTGATGCAGGGCGGGCGCGTCGTGGAGCAAGGCCTCACCGACCGCGTGCTGGACGACCCACAGCACGCCTACACGCAGTTGCTGGTTTCGTCGGTGGTGGCGCCATGAGGGTCATGAACGGACATCCGGTGACACCGGTGCTGAGCGTGCAGCGCGTCAGCAAGCACTTCACACTGCACCTGCGCGGCGGCCTCCAGCTGCCGGTGCTGCAAGACGTTTCGCTGGACGTGCACGCCGGCGAATGCGTGGCCTTGGTGGGCCCCTCGGGCCAGGGCAAGTCCACGCTGATGAAATGCCTGTATGGCAGCTACGGCGTGGACAGCGGCCGCATCCTGGTGCAGGGTGGCCACGCGGCCCACGAGGTGCTGGACATGGCCCAGGCCTCGGCCCACGAAGTGCTGGACCTGCGCCGGCGCGAGCTGGCCTATGTGAGCCAGTTCCTGCGCGCCGTGCCGCGCGTGCCGGCGCTGGACGTGGTGGCCGAACGCCTGCTGCAGGCCGACGCCAGCCTGCAGGCCGGCGACGCCGACGACGCCGCCTGGCAGCAGGCCCTGGACAGCGCCCGCGAGCGCGTGGCCCAGCTCTTCACTCGCCTGAACCTGCCTCGCGCTCTGTGGGAGCTGCCGCCGGCCACCTTCTCGGGCGGCGAGCAGCAGCGCGTCAACATCGCCCGCGGCTTTGTGCAGCCGGCGCGCCTGCTGCTGCTGGACGAACCCACCGCCTCGCTGGACGCCGCCAACCGCCAGGTGGTGGTGCAGCTCATCACCGAGGCCAAGGCCCGGGGTGCGGCCATGGTGGGCATCTTCCACGACGAGGAAGTGCGCGACGCCGTGGCCACCCGCTGCATCGACCTGGCCCCGTCCCCCATCGAAAGCCCCGCATGACCGAGCAGCTCTACACCAACGCCCGCCTGGTGCTGGGCCACGAGGTGCTGCACGGCACACTGCGCGTGCAGGGCGGCCGCATCACCGACCTCAGCCATGGCAACACCAGCGCGCTGGGCGCCACCGACCTGGATGGCGATTGGCTGCTGCCCGGCCTGGTGGAGGTACACACCGACAACCTCGAACGCCACGTGATGCCGCGCCCCAAGGTGAGCTTTCCCATGCAGGGCGCCGTACAGGCGCACGACGCCGAGATCGCCTCGGCCGGCATCACCACCGTGCTCGACGCCATCGGCGTGGGCGACCCGTATGGCGAAGGCTTTCGCTCGCGCGACCAGAGCGCGCTGCTGGAGGTGCTGGACCGCCTGGAGGCCGCCGGTGTGCTGCGTGCCGACCACCACATTCATGTGCGCTGCGAGCTGCCCGCACCCAACGCGCGCGAACTCTTCGCGCCCTTTGCCCATCACCGCCGGCTGCGGTTGATCTCGCTGATGGACCACACCCCCGGCCAGCGCCAGTGGACCCAGATCGAACATGCCCGCGTTTACTACACCGGCAAGAAGGGCTGGAGCGACGCGCGCTTTGACGAGGAAGTGCGCATCGCCCCGCAGCGCCAGGCCGAGCACGCCCAGCCCAACCGCGCCTGGTTTGCCGACTTTGCCCGCACCCACGCCGTGGCCCTGGCCACGCACGACGACACCACGGTAGAGCACGTGGACGAGGCCCAGGCGCTGGGCGCCGGCATGAGCGAATTCCCCACCTCGCTGGCGGCGGCACGGCACGCGCACGCGCTGGGCCTGTGCACCGTGGCCGGCGCGCCCAACGTGGTGCGTGGCGGCTCGCACTCGGGCAACGTGGCGGCGCTGGACCTGGCCAAGGCCGGCCTGCTGGACGCGCTCTCGTCCGACTACGTGCCCTCCAGCCTGCTGCTGGCGGCGTGGCTGCTCACCCGGGATGCCGGCTTCAGCCTGCCCGAAGCCCTGGCCGTGGTCGCCCGCCGGCCGGCACTGGCCTGCGGCCTGGCCGACCGCGGCGAACTGGCCATCGGCCAGCGGGCCGACCTGGTGCGCGTGCGTGCCGTGGGTGACGTGCCCGTGGTGCGCGAGGTGGTGGTTGCCGGCCGCCGGGTGGTGTGAGGGCTTCCTCCTTCCCGTCCCCCCCCCCCCGCTCAGTCGCCACCCCCGCAACCGCCGTCACCCCCGCGGCTTTGAACGGGCGGGGTTCCAGGGCGACACCAAGCGGGGATTCGTCAAATACCAGCGGGCGTTTGCGGCCGGTGGGTGAGCATCCCGGTTTGACAATGTACGGTTTAAGCCCGTACATTTACAGCACCGCCAAGGATCGCCATGCCCAGTCCCGTCACCGTTCGCACCTCCCGCGTTGAAGCGCGTATCGCGCCCGATTCTCTGGCCGTGGTTCGCCGCGCGGCAGAACTGCAAGGCCGCAGCGTCAGCGACTTCTTGGTGGCCGCCGCCCTGAAAGACGCCCACCAAACCATCGCTGACGCGCAACTCATCCGCCTCTCGGTGGAAGACCAGCATCGCTTTGCCAATCTGCTGCTCAATCCGCCACCGCTGGTGCCAGCCATGCAGCGCGCGCTAGGCCAGAAAGCGCCTGATCGCCAACGCCAAGTGACAGCACCCTTTCGGCTGGAGTTACTGGCAGCCAACCATGCCCGCGAAGGCTTTTCATGTGGTGTGACGGTGCTGGACGCCTACTTTGCCCGCCAGGTCAGCCAAGACGTTCGGCGCCGCGCCAGCGCATGTTTTGTGGCCGTGGAGGCCAGCACCGGCCGAGTGGCTGGTTACTACACCTTGGCCGCAGGTGGCGTGCCGCTCACCGACTTGCCTGAAGCGCTGGCCAAGCGCCTGCCCCGCTACCCCTCGGTGCCGGTAGCCCGAGTGGGCCGACTGGCGGTGGACCAGACCTTTCAGGGCCGCAAGCTGGGCGGCGCGCTGCTGGCCGACGCCGCCCTGCGGGCCGCACGCTCAGAGGTGGCCGTGTTCGCCCTCGTGGTGGACGCCAAGGACGATGCCGCCGAGGCTTTCTACCGCCACCACGGCTTCGAGCCTTATGGCACGCAGCCCCGGCAAATGATCGTGTCCCTCCGGCACTTGGCCAGCTAGACGCTGCGCCAGAACAAGGGCGATGCACAGGCCGGCGGCTGCTCCCGACGCAAAAGCTTCACGCCCAGGTCATCTCTAACGCCTAACTTCATGGGTTTAACGGGAGCCCCCATGAACTTCGGAACCGCACTCTCCGCCCTGGCCACGGCCAGCCTGTTGGCCCTGGCAGGCTGTGGCGGCAGTGACAGCAACGGCGACACCACGGTGTCATCACTGCGCCTCATCGGCCAGCAGGTGCTGGCCCGCCGCATGGACTTCAACGGCACGGTGGTGGGTGGTCTGTCGGGCATCGACTACGACGCGGCCAACAAACGCTACGTGCTGATCTCGGACGACCGCACCAGCACCGATTCGGCCAACGACCCGCGCATGTACACCGCCAACCTGAGCTTCGACGCCAATGGCTTCACGGCGGTGAATTTCCTCTCCACCTTCGCCATGAAGCAGCCCGATGGCACGGTGTATCCCAAAGTTCCTTCAGCGCTGGTGGCCGACCCTGAATCGCTGCGACTGGACACCGCCAGCGGCAACCTGCTGTGGGTGAGCGAGGGCGACCGCTCTCTCACCGCCACGCCGGCGCGCGTCATCGACCCCTTCATCCGCGAGATCCGCGCCGATGGCGGCCATGTGCGCGAGTACACGCTGCCGGCGATGTTCAAGATGTCGGCGAGCGACGCGGGCCCGCGCAGCAACGCCGTGTTCGAGGGCATCACGCTCACGCCCACCAAGGCCCAGACGGTGGTGATCATGGAAGGGGCGTTGTTCCAGGACGCGGCGCCGCCCAGCACCACCGCCGGCTCGGTTTCGCGCATCACCGTGTTCGACCGCGCCACGGGCATCGCCAGCGCGCAGTACGCCTACCCGCTCGACAAGGTGCAGGCCGAGCCGGTGCCCGCCGGTAGCTTCACCGTCAACGGCGCCACCGAGATCCTGGCGCTGTCGGAGACCCGCTTCCTGGTGCTGGAGCGCAGCTTCTCAGTGGGCGTGGTGGGCAACCAGGTGCGGCTGTACGAGATCGACCTGCGTAGCGCCACCAATGTGCTGAACACGGCGGCCCTGGCCGGTGCCACCTACACCGCGGTGAGCAAGCGCCTGGTGCAGGATTTCGAGACCCTCAAGGCGCAGCTGGGCGGCGTCGCCAACCTGGAGGGCCTCACCTTCGGGCCCACGCTGGCCAACGGCCACCGCTCGCTGGTGGTGGTGGCCGACGACAACCTGCCGCTGGCCGATTCACTGACCGACCGCAACCAGTTCCTGGTTTTTGAAGTGATGCCTTGAAGTTGCATCTTGGGAATCGGCGGTGCGCTGTATTCATCAGCACAAAGCCCGGTAGGTCTTCCAATGCCGTTCTCGGCGCATAGCCGTCATTCCCGCACCCCTTCGCCGTCATTCCCGCAGAGCCTGCCCCCGCGAAGGCGGGGGGCGGGAATCCAGGCCTTCAGGTTGGTGGCGGGCAGAGGTCGCCGGGTAACCGCGTGACTGCGTGTCCCCCGCGTTACGTGCCCACAAGGGCACGTAACACTCCTCCTCTACCTTCGTCACGCGGTCACCCGACACCCTCCGCCTGGAACCGGCAGTGGCGCGCCACCAGTTTGACCGCCACCGCCAGTGCTTGCAGGGCAGTGGTGGTGCCTTCGGGCGGAGGGCACATTCGCGTGTGGGCGGACGCTGCGGGTGCACGACCGAATAAGAGAGCCCGGGCGTCTTGATGGGCACGGGCGGTTGGCCGCGAGGAGTCCGTAGGCCGAAGGTACCGCCGCTGCGCTGCCGCAGCCGAGGCAAAGACATGGATTCCCGCCCCCGCCTTCGCTGGGGCCGGCTCCGCAGGAATGACGAGGTCCAGTGAGCGGGCATGACGAGCACCAATGCGGGAATGGCAGATCTGCGCAATCAGACGCCGAGCGCCGCTCTGCTCCGGTGTTCTTGAATGCCTTATCAGGCCGCGTCCACCGCGCCAATCCGTCTGCGGGTGTCGGCGGGCGCCGGCTGGCGCAACTGCTCCAGCAGGCCCAGGTAGTACTGCAGCGAAGGCGTGGCCTTGCCCGGCTCCTTGGCCAGGTCGTCCCAGCGGCGCAGCGCCAATGCTTGAGAAGCGTAGGGCTGGTCGTCGAACAGCTCGCGTTCCACCGCCGACATGGGCCCGCCTTGCAGCATCAACGAGTGCACCGGGGCGGGCGAGAGCTGGGCTGCATAGTTGGGCGAGACCGTCACCAGGTAGCGCTTGGCCGCCACATGCAGCCGCACTGGCTCGGCCACGGCCGCGCCAAAGGCCTCGCGCAGCAGCGGCAGCGCGCGCAGCTCGTGCGTGTCGTCCTGCCCGTCGCTGCGGCCCGCGGTGTCGATGAAGTGGCCGATGTCGTGCAGGAAGGCCGCCGCCACCAGCGAGGTGGAGGCCTCGGCCCACTCGGCCAGCTGGGCACATTGCAGCGCATGGGCCAGGGCCGTCACCGGCTCGGCGCGTGCGCCCTCGTAAAGTGCGTTGCCGTGGCGAGCGAACAAGGCTTCGATGCGTTCTATGCAATCCATGGGTCTCTCCCGAAAACGACGAAGGGCCTCAGATGAGCCGCTTGCGCAACTGGGCGGAAACGATGTCGATCAGCGTGACGCTCACCACCAGCATCAGCAGCACAGCGCATGTCTGCCGGTACTGGAAGCCGCGTATCACCTCCCACAGCACCATGCCGATGCCGCCCGCACCCACCATGCCCACCACCGAAGCCGAGCGCACGTTCGACTCGAAGCGGTAGAGCGCGTACGAGATCCACAGCGGCATCACCTGCGGGATCACGCCGTACACCACCTCGGCCAGCGGGTGCGCGCCGGTGGCGCGTATGCCTTCCACGGGCTGCGGGTCGATGGCTTCCACGGCTTCCGAGAACAGCTTGGCCAGCACGCCGGTGGTGTGCACCCACAGGGCCAGCACGCCGGCAAACGGGCCCAGTCCCACGGCCACCACGAAGATCAGCGCGAACACCATCTCGTTGATCGAGCGGCAAGCGTCCAGCACCCGGCGCACCGGCTGGTTCACCCACCAGGGCGCCACGTTGCTGGCGGCCAGCAACGAGAGCGGCACGGCCCCCACGATGGCCAGGGCCGTGCCCCACAGCGCAATCTGCAGCGTCACCACCATCTCGTCCAGGTACTGACGCCAGTCGTGGAAATCGGGCGGGAAGAAGCCGCTGGCGAACTGCGCCATGTTGCCGCCGTCGCGCCACAAGTCGGCTGGCCGCATGTCTGCGCCACGCCAACTGCCGGCCAGCAAGGCCAGCAGCAGACCCCAGCTGGCGAGCGTAGCCCACGAGGTGCGCGGTGCGGCAGGTGCCTCGGGCGCGGGCGGTACGGCAGCAAGCGTGTTCATGCGGGTTCAGCGCCTGGTCGAGCTCACTTGGCCGCAGCCACTTGGCGGCCGAGGTCGTCCAAACGCTTGTCCAGGTCTTGCAGCTTCCTGGCCTTTTCATCGGCGGCCAGGTTGGCATCGCCTTCCACCTTGTTGCGCTCCTTGGCCAACTCCAGCTGGCGAATCGGCAGCAGTTGGCGGTTGTCCGACTTGACGAAGCCGGCCAGGGTCAGGGTCTTGGGGATGTCCTTCTCGCGCGCATCGCGGCCATAGCCGGCAAAGAACTCGGCCAGCTTGGCCTTGCTGTCGGCGTCCAGGTCCTTGCGCCACACCATGGGGTCGCTGGAGATCAGCGGCGAGCGCCACACTTCGCGCAGCTCGGCGGCCTTCTCGGGCATCTTCATCTTCATGCGGTCGACGCCATCGCTGGAAACCGTGGCCACGTCCAACTGCTTGTTGGCCACGGCCAGGATGTTGGTTTCGTGATTGGCCCGCACCATGCGCTTGAAATCGCGCGTCGGGTCCACCTTGTTCTGCGCGAAGGCGTAGTAGCCCGGCACCAGCGAACCGCTGGTGGAGTTGGGGTCACCAAAGCCCAGGTTCAGGTTGGCGCGGGCCTTGAGCACGTCGTCGAGCGTGCGGTAGGGGCTGTCCTTGTGCACGATCATCAGGCCCCAATAGCCTTGGTTGCCGTCGGCCTGGGTGACCTTGGCAAACACTTCGCCCTGGGCGCGGTCCACCGCTTCCATGGCCGACTTGTTGCCCATCCAGGCCACTTGCACCTTGTTGAAGCGCATGGCCTCGATCACGCCGGCGTAGTCGGGCGCGAAGAAGGCCGTCACCTTGATGCCGGTGGATTTCTGCAGGTCTTCCAGCAGCGGCTGCCAGGCGCTCTTGAGGTTGGCCGATGATTCGGTGGAGATGAAGCCGAAGTTCAGCTCCCGGCTTTGGGCCAGCACGGGCGGGCTCCACAGTGCGGCGGTGGTGGCCAGCAGGGCCGTGTAGGCGAACAGGGTGCGACGGTTCATGGGTTGCTCCGGTGTGGGAAGGAAGGGAATGGGCGGTGGCTCAGGCCACTTGCAGCGTGGGCGGCTTGTGCAAGGCAACGGGTGTGGGTGCCGGCGTGCGCGGCGCGCCTTGCAGCTCGGCCAGTTGGGTGCCGTACAGCTCATGCAGGCGGTCGGCGGTGAGCAGCTCGGTGGGGCCGTCGTACACCACGCGGCCCTGGCGCAGCGCGATGGTTCGTGGGCAAAACGCGAAAGCGAAATCCACCTGGTGCAGCGAGACCAGCACGGTCACGCCCAGCTCGCGGTTCAACTCGGCCAGCAGGCCCATCACGCGGCGGGAGGATTCGGGGTCCAGCGAGGCTATCGGCTCATCGGCCAGGATGACCTCGGCTCCCTGCACCAGGGCGCGCGAGATGGCCGCCCGCTGCTGCTGCCCGCCTGAGAGCGTGGAGGCGCGTTGCCATGCACAAGTGTCCATGCCCACACGCCCCAATGCAGTCAAGGCCCGCGCCAGCTCGTGGCTGGGAAAGCGCCTCAGCAAGCCGCGCCAAAGTGGCATGCGGTGCAGGGCCCCGGCCAGCACATTGGTCATCACCGGCAGGCGGTCCACCAGGTTGAACTGCTGAAAGATCATGGCCACATGGGCTCGGGTGCGGCGCAGGTCGGGCGCCAGCTTGCCGCCGGCTTGCACCACACGGCCGTGCACCTCGACGTAGGACTCCGTGTGGGCATCGGCCTTGTGCAGGCCGCTCAGATGGCGCAGCAGGGTGGATTTTCCGGAGCCCGAAGCCCCCAGCAAGGCCACCATTTCTCCACGCTGCACACGCAGCGACACGTCGCACAGGGCCGGCTTGTCCGCAAAGTGCTTGTGCAGACCACGCACGTTGATGGCTGGTTCGGGTTGGGTGATGCTCACGGGGCTCTCCTTGTGCCGTGTGCATCATCAGAGCCCTGTGTGACGCAATGTTGATGGTTACGTGACAGAACCGACTTGTCATGAAAGCCTCTTAGACTCCGCCGCTTTGCCGTACCGCGTGGAGCACGCATGTTCAAGACCTGTCCCCCAATCTGGCGCCTTTGGACCCTGATCGCTGTGGCTGCGGTGTGTGCACCTGCCTTTGCAGGCGAGCCCGAAGTCTCTGGCACGGGCGCCACCTTCCCGGCCAAGGTCTACCAACAGTGGGCCGAGCGCTACGCACACGACACCGGCACCAAGGTGAGCTATGCACCACGAGGCTCGTCTTTCGGGGTCAAGCAGATCGCTGCCGGCGCGGTGGACTTTGGTGCCACCGACGTACCCATGGCAGAAGACGATCTGAAAAAGAAACAGTTGTTCCAGTTTCCAACCCTGGTGGGCGGTGTGGTGCCGGTGGTCAACCTGCCCGGCGTGGCACCCCAGAAACCGCGGCTGGATGGCAGTGTGCTGACGGCCATCTTCGCCGGCCAGATTGCGCGCTGGAACGACAAGGCCATCGCGGCCCTCAACCCTGGCCTCACCCTGCCCGATCTGCGCATACGGCGCGTGGTGCGGGCCGACGGCTCGGGCACCACCGAGGTGTTTCTCGCCTACCTCAAGCAGGTGACCCCCACAGCGGCAGCCACCATCACGGGCCCGGCAAACCTGCCCAAATGGCCCGGCCAGGTCACGCCGGCAGACGGTTCGAGCAAGCTGGCGGACGCAGTGAAGAACACGCCCGGCGCGATCAGCTACATCTCGTCCGACTACCTGGCCCGCGAGAACCTGAACGGGGTTCAACTTCGCAACCAGCGTGGTGAGTGGGTGGCGCCCAGCCTGGAGTCCTATCGCGCCGCCATCCAGGCCGTGGCTCTGTTCCGCAACTCGCTGGCACCCACGTCCATGCTCGACACCGACGGCGTGAACGCCTGGCCTATCGTCACCGCCACCTATGTGGTGGTGCCGCGCTCGCCGCAGGATGTGGGCCGCGCCGGCCGAACGCTGAACTTCTTCTACCGATCATTCCTGCTGGGCGACCGTGCGGTGGCTGGCACGGGCTTTGCGCCGCTGCCCACGGTCACCCAGGCCCGCATCGTGGCGCTGCTGTCCACTTTCCGCACCACCGATGGCCGCCTGGTGCCTATCCTCGGGCAATCCAGCGACACGGTGCGGGTTGTGGCCGCGCGCTGACGCAACCTCGCGTCCGAAAACACAGAGTCGCCGCAGCGCTCGCCGGCCGGTTCTGGCGCATTGCGTCATTCCCGCGGAGCTGCCCCCCCACGTCATGGTTCGGACGCGCTGTTGTCACGCGCGATGCCTAGATTTGCGCTCTGCAACCAGCCATGCCATGCACCGTGGCTTGCCGCTCGTCGCAGCAGTACGGACACCCGCACCGCCACACCAGGCTCCACGAACCCAGACCGAGGACCACCATGACCGATTCCAACCGCCGCAGCTTTCTGCGCAACGCCGCGACCGCAGGGGGCGCCACCTTGGCGCTCAGCAGCTTCCCACCCGCCATCCAGCGCGCATTGGCCATCGAAGCCCACCGCAAGACCGGCACCCTGCAAGATGTGCAACACGTCGTCATCCTGACCCAGGAGAACCGTTCGTTCGACCACTACTTCGGCACGCTGGCCGGCGTGCGGGGCTTTGGTGACCGCTTTCCCATCCCGGTACCCAATGCCCCCGCCATCGCTGGCCAGACCGTGTGGGTGCAACCCAATGCCACGCCGGGCAGTGCGGTGCCGGCCATTGCACCGTTTCGCCTCAACACGCGGCAGAACTTCGACGTGATGCGGGTGGAAGGCACACCGCACTCGTGGACCAACGCCCAAGACGCGTGGAACAACGGCCTGATGAACAACTGGCCTGCCGCCAAGCGCAACCACTCGATGGGCTACTTCGCGCGTGCCGATATGCCCTTCCAGTTCGCGCTGGCCGAGGCCTTCACACTGTGCGACGCCTACCACTGCTCGTTCCAGGGCGGCACCAACACCAACCGCCTGTTCCTGTGGACCGGCACCAATGACCCGCTGCGCAAGGGCAATGGCCCGTCCACCTACAACGACTACGACTGGTTCGATGCCGACTACGGCGATGGCGGCTACAGCTGGACCACCTACCCCGAGCGCCTGCAGAAAGCAGGTATCTCGTGGCAGGTGTACGAGAACATGGCCGACAACTTCACCGACAACTCGTTGGCCGGATTCCAGAATTTCCGCGCCGCCTGGTTCCAGAAGCCCGGCTACTCGCAGGCCCTGCGCGAACGTGGCGTGAGCACACGCGACCTGGACCTGCTCAAGCAGGACGTGCTGACCGGCAAGCTGCCCCAGGTGAGCTGGGTGGTGGCCACGGCCGAGGGCTCTGAGCACCCCGGCCCCTCCAGCCCCGCGCAAGGCGCCGACTACACCGCCCGTGTGCTGGACGCGCTCACCGCCAACCCCGAGGTCTGGGCCAAGACGGTGCTGTTCATCAACTTCGACGAGAACGACGGCTTCTTCGACCACGTGCCCCCGCCTGCAGCGCCGTCGTACATCAGCGGTGGCCCTGGCATGGTCGGTGCGGTCAAAGCTGGCGACTCGACCGTGGACACCACGGGCGAGTACCACGAGCACCTGCTGCCCTACCCCGGCTACTTCGACGACCCCGCCGAGCAGGCGCTGCTGCACCGTGCCTACGGCCTGGGCCCGCGGGTGCCCATGTACGTCATCTCGCCCTGGAGCAAGGGTGGCTGGGTCAACTCCCAAGTCACCGACCACACCTCGGTGATCCGCTTCCTGGAGCAACGCTTTGGCGTGATGGAGCCCAACATCAGCGCCTGGCGTCGTGCGGTGTGTGGCGATCTGACCAGCGCCTTCAACTTCGGCCATGCCAGCGATGACGACTTCTTCCAATCGTTGCCCAGCACCGTGGCCCTGGCCAACCGGGCCCGTGCACTGCCCCAGCGCACCACGCCGCCCGACCCGCTGGCGCTCACCCTGCCGCAACAGGCCACGGGCGTGCGCCCATCGCGCGCCTTGCCCTATGAGCTGAAGGTGACCAGCAAGGTGCGCCAACACGCGGCCCGCCAATCGGGGCCGACCGTGGAGCTGGTGTTCAGCAACACCGGACGCGCCGGCGCCGTCTTCCATGTGTACGACCGCCTGCACCTCGACCAACTGCCGCGCCGGTACACGGTGGAAGCCGGCAAGCGCCTGAAGGACCAATGGCAACCCGGCGCCAGCGGCACCTACGACCTGTGGGTGCTTGGGCCGAACGGCTTCCACCGTCACTTCACCGGCAATGCCGCGCTGGTGGCCGGCGATGACAGCGCCAACCCCGACGTGGAGATCAGCTACGACGCGGCAAACCGCGAACTGGTGATCAACCTGGTCAACACCGGCAAGGGCCCCTGTGTGTTCACACTGCAGCCCAACGCCTACTTCAACGCCACGGCCGGCACGGTGCAAAGCGTGGTGGCGAACAGCAGCTTCAGGCTCACGCGCTCACTGCAAAGCAGCGCCAACTGGTATGACTTCACCGTCAAGGTGCACCGCCTGCAGGGCTACACGCGCCGCTTTGCCGGCCGCCTGGAAACGGGTGGCCCCTCGCTGAGCGACCCGGCCATGGGCGGCGTGGCCATCGCCAGGCAATTGCCCATCGGAGGCTGATGCATGGAGCGGCCCTACCGGCCGCTCCAGCCGCTCAACCCGGCCCGTGCGGGCCAAAATGCCCTGCATAAAAGAGCATCAAGACGCTGCGAGGCCTGACTACCGTTCACGGCGCATTGCAGCCGGCCGTATTTCGTCATTCCCGCGCAGGCGGGAATCCATGTCTTTGCCTCGGCTGCGGCAGCGCAGCGGCGGTACCTTCGGCCTACGGACTCCTCGCGGACAAGCGCCGTGCCCCCTGTTGCACCTGAGCTCTCTTGTTCCGCCTTGGCCCTCGGAGCTCTCTACCCAAACGCGAATGTGCCCTCCGCCCGAAGGCACCACCACTGCCCTGCAACCACTGCCGGTGACGGCCCAACTGGTGGCGCGCCACCGCTGTCTCAGGCAGAGGGTGTCGGGTACCCGGCGGCCTCTGCCCCGCCACGGATGTGTGAGCGCGAAAACCTGGATTCCCGCCTGCGCGGGAATGACGAAATACGGCCGGCCGCTATGCGCCGATTTCAGCTGCTGCGCTGACGAGCGCGCCACCTCTTCGACGTCTTCGAAATCAGGCTGAATCAGCGTGCCAGCACCTTGGCCGCGACGCGCGAGCGCGCCAGCGCCAGCAACTCCACCACACCCCACAACAGGCTGCCTCCCAAGGCAAGTGTGGGGTGGGTGATCCAGCGGCGTACCAGGGATGTGGGCATGGTCTGCAGGCGCAACGCGATGACAGCGAGAGGGTCAGGCTAGCGCGCTTGTGTGACGGTTTCATGGCAAGCCGACCCCGTATGCTGTGCTGATGCACCACCTGCTTCTGTGCCCACGCCGTGGCCCACGCTGAGCTGCCAGAACTGCTGGAACTGCAGGCCCTGGCCGAGCAGGCCGGGCCGCTGATGACCCGGCAACTGTTGTGCACGGTAGCGCATGGGCCGCGCCAGTGGCCAGTGCACGCCTACAGCCTGGGCCGCGGCGACGCGACACTGCCGGCCGTGGCCTACATCGGCGGCGTGCATGGGCTGGAGCGCATCGGCGCCGAGGTGGTCATTGCCTACCTGCGCAGCCTGGTGATGCGGCTGCGCTGGGACGACAGTCTGCACAGGATGCTGGACACGGTGCGCCTGCTGTTCGTGCCACTGCTGAACCCCGGTGGCCTGGCGCTGGGCACCCGCGCCAACCCGCAAGGCGTCGACCTCATGCGCAACGCACCGGTGGATGCGCAGCACGGTGCCCCCTTCCTGCTGGGTGGCCACCGCGCGAGTGCCAACCTGCCCTGGTACCGCGGACCCGAGGGGGCGCCCATGCAAGTGGAGAGCCAGGCCTTGTGCGACGTGGTTCATCGCGAGCTGCTGGGCCGCCCTTTCAGCATTGCCGTGGACTGCCATTCGGGCTTCGGCCTCATCGACCGCATCTGGTTTCCGTTCGCGCACACCGCCCTCCCGATCGCCCATCTGCCCGAACTGCATGCGCTGGGCGAACTCACCGACCAGAGCCTGCTGCACCACCGCTACGTGATCGAGCCGCAAAGCCGGCAGTACCTCGCCCACGGTGACCTGTGGGACCACCTCTACCTGCAGGCCACGGCGCACGACAGCTCGAACGTGTTCCTGCCGCTCACGCTGGAGATGGGCTCGTGGATGTGGATCAAGAAGAACCCGCGCCAGCTGTTCTCGCGCCACGGCATCTTCAACCCGCTGATCGAGCATCGCCAGCAACGCGTGCTGCGCCGCCACCTGGGCTGGCTCGACCTGGTCACCCGCGCTGCGGCCAGCCACCAACGCTGGCGGCCCGAAGGCGTGCACCGCCAGCGCCACCACGATCTGGCGCTGGCGCGCTGGTATGGCAGAACATGAAGACGTGGATATTGATGCGCGGCCTCACGCGCGAAAGTGACCACTGGGGTGGCTTCCCCGCGCTGTTGCAGGCGCAGTTGGGCGACGCCCAGGTGATTGCGCTGGACCTACCCGGCAACGGTGCGCTGTACGGGCAGGCCAGCCCGCTGCGGGTGCCTGACATGGCCGAATCCTGCCGCACAGCGCTGCGCGCGCAGGGCATTGCGCCGCCCTACCACCTGTTGGCCATGTCGCTGGGCGGCATGGTGGCCGTGGACTGGGCCAGCCGCTTTCCTGACGAGATTGCCGCTGGCGTGCTGATCAACACCAGCCTGCGCGGCATCAGCCCGCTGCACTGGCGCATGCGGCCCGGCAACTGGCCCTGGCTGCTGCGGTTGATGTTGCAGTGGCGCCAACCCTTGCGCTGTGAAGAAATCGTGCTGCGGCTGACCAGCCGTCGCCATGCTGCCGGCACCGCCCCAGCCCAGGCCCTGCTGGCCCAATGGCAGGGGCTGCGCGAGACCCACCCTGTATCGGCCGCCAACGCCCTGCGCCAGCTTTGGGCCGCCGCAGGCTACGCCGCGCCATCACAGCGCCCGAAGGTACCCCTGCTGCTGCTCACCAGCCAGCATGACGGGTTGGTGGACACCCGTTGCTCGCAGCGCTTGGCCCAGCATTGGCACACTGCGCTGGCCATCCACCCCCATGCAGGTCACGACCTGCCGCTCGATGATGGCTGCTGGGTGGCTGAAAGGGTTGGCGCATGGATGTCGGACTCCTGGAACTAATGAACACAAGCGGGTGAACCCACATGCATTCAAGTCTCACCATTCGCACCAACATCCAACTGATCTTGCTCTACGGAACAGTCCTGGGGATTTTGTTGGTCACCTCCGCCCAGCAGCGACTCGGGCTGTTGCTGGGCGCGTTCGCGGCCGGGCTCATCGCTGGTGCGCTGCAATCCCATGCCTTGCATGCTTTCCCAGACGCTTTTCGGGTCGCGCAGACCTGGTCAGCCGTTCGCAAGGAACTGTGGTCCAGCGTCCATGGCAAAGCATCCATCATCCTGCTGTGGTGCAACGGCTTGGCATCGGTGGCCCTGCTCCTGCTGGACCGGCCCCATGCCACACCTGCAACGGCCCTGGCGGTCTACACCTGCTTCGGGCTGGCGCGCGAGCTTGGCACGTTCAGGGCCGTGCGGGCACTGGCAGGCGCCAAGCCAGCGTAGCGGTCACGGCACAACCGATCGCTCAAGCGAACATTCTCTGAATGTCCACCGTCGATCGCTGACCTATGCTGCCCACATGCTCGGCCAGCCAGGCCTTGCCGCGAGCCTGGCCTTGTTCACACAGCAGCGCCAGAAATGGCGCATGGGCCAGAAGCTTGGTTTCGGTGCGCTGCAGGCTGGTGAGTTGGCTCGAATCGATCATGTGAAAGCGCATTTGCTGCAGGCGGCGCTCCAGGCGGCCTCGCGTCAGAAAGCTGGGCTCGGCGTAGGCAGATGCACTGGCGAACATCCGCATCTCGCGCATGAAGTGAGCGCTGAACGACAGCTCGGCGATGCGGGCGTCGATCTCATCGGCCGTGCGCGGCGTGGCCTGGTGTTGCAGCGGACTCAGCAGCACCAGCAGCACATCGCTGGCGTCGCAGTCGCAGAACAAGGGAAAGACGGCAGGGTTGGCCGAGTAACCACCGTCCCAGTACGGCTCACCGGCGATGTCCACGGGGTGGTGGATCTTGGGCAGACAGGCCGACGCCAACAGCATCTCGGCCGTCAGCTCGGCCTCCCGAAACACCCGCAGCTTGCCGGTGTTGGCCTGGGTGGCACCGATGAACAGCTTGAACGACGAGCCTGCGCGCAACCGCTCGAAGTCGATCTGCTGCACGATCAGGTCGCGCAGCGGGTTCAGGTCAAACGGGTTGATCTGCGCTGGCGAGAAGTACGAAGCCCAGTTCGCCAGCAGCTTGCTCGCGGGTGACAGGCTGAAGGCATCGCCTTCGCCCTGGGTCACCATGGCCATGGGCATCTGCTGACCCACGCCGGCCCAGAAATCCGCCAGGCCCTGCCGGGCACCTTCGCGGCCGCCGCTCAACCAGCCGTTGGCCAGCGCGACGGCATTCATGGCACCAGCGCTGCTGCCGCTGAGCCCCTCGAACTGGACGCGCGGGTCTTGCAACAACGCGTCCAGCACGCCCCAGGTGAACGCGCCGTGCGCGCCGCCGCCCTGCAGGGCCAGGTTGATGCGGCGCTGCGGCGTCCGCAGGCGCCGCCACCAGCCGGTCAGCGTGCCGGCGGCGCCATCCGCGTGCTGGTTCATGGGCGTCAGTGGGGCCGGGCTGTTCAATGCGTTCCAGTCGATACCGCACAAGAGGGTGTGCAGGACAGGATACGGTCTTTGTGTGACGCGCGGTGATGGGGCCGACGGTCACCCCGGCATGGCGGCGAACAACAGCCGGTTCAAGGCGCAGCGCAGCGCTGGAGTGCTTGAACCTCGTGCCGCTCAGCCCGCCAGAAAGCGGCGGCGGTATGAATCCGGCAGATCCGACAGCCTGAGCATCATCGGCAAATCGGCGCAGCCGAAGTCCGGGTCCCAGGCCGGCGCGCCCAGCAGCTTGGCGCCGCACTTGAGGTAGCCCTTGATCAGCGGCGGCGGCTCCACCACCAGATCGCCGCGCAGCTCGTCCACCGGCAGGGCCAGGCGCGGGCTCACCTGTTGCTCAGGTGCGGCCAGGTGGCTGTGGCGCAGTTGCTCCCACAGGCTGGCCGCCGCGTGGCCACCGTCGCCCATGGGCACGCTGGCACAGCCCACCATCAGGTCCAGGTGGTTGCGGTGCATGAACTCGGCCAGGCTGGACCACAGCATCAGGATGACGGCGCCCGAGCGCCACTGCGGCGCGGTGCAGCTGCGGCCGAGTTCGGCCATCTGCGGGCGCAGCGGGTTCAGCGGGCTCAGGTCGAACTCGGTGTCGCTGTACAGGCCACCCATGCGGCGCGCGGCGTCGGGGGTGAGCACGCGGTAGGTGCCCACCACCTGGGCCGGCGCATCGGCGGTTTCGCAGGTGCGCACCAGCAGGTGCTCGCAATGCGCGTCAAAGGCGTCCACGTCCAGGCCCGGCGCGGTGCCCGGCGGCGGGCTCAGGCTGGCACCCATCTCTTCGGCAAACACCTGGTAGCGCAGCCGCTGGGCGGCGCGCACTTCGGCTTCGTCGCGCGCCCAGGTGGCCACCAGCCGGGGAGCTGGTGCAGCGGTCCTGGGCGGCAGGGCGCGCTCTACAACGATGGCCGACGTGACGGTGGGGGCGGGTGTGTTCATGTCCGCCATCGTGAAAGCTGAGCGTGACGCGAAGGTGAATTCGCCGTGACATGGCCATGACGTCGGTGGCCTGCCACGGCTGCTCATCAGCGCGGCTTGCGACAGTTTCTGGGCGCCAGGAACATGATGGTGCGGTCCACGCCGCTGTCGGGGTGCTGCACGTTCACATAGGCCAGGTCGGGGCGCTGGCGGTCGAAGTACAGGCCGGTGCTTTCGGCGCCAACGGTCGAGAGGCTGGCCCACTTGGCCACCCCTTCGGCGACACCGTCGTTGTCCTTGTCCACCGTGAGCCAGATGTCTTCCACGCCGCCGGGCTGGTCTTCAACGATGTAGATGTTGCCGTCCGCGTCGATGGCCAGGTTGTCGGGGTTGGCAAAGGTGTTGCCCACCGGCAGGCCGGTGGCCAGGTCGGGCGTGTTGCGGCTGGCGAACAGGCTCACCTTGTTGCGGGCCAGGTCAATCGCAAACACCTTGTGGTTGGTGGTGGTGGCCACGAAGAGCAGCTGGCGCCCATGCTCGCCCAAGGTCTTGATTTCCAGGTCCTCCGGGCGGTCGAAGGCGGTGCCCTTGAAGGCGGCCAGCTTGGGCGTGGCGCGGCCGTCCAGACCACGCACACCGTTGGCATCGGTCACCACCACCGCACCGGGCAAGGGGGCGCCGTTGAAGTTGGTCAGCGGCACCCAGGTGGCATCGCCGGTGGCTTCGGTCACGCTGCCATCGCCCACCCGCAGCACAAAGGTCTGCCCGGCGGCGAAGTACTGGTCACCCGTCGTGGCATAGGGGTTGGCGGGCACGTACTTGAAGATGTGGCTGCCGTTGCGCTCGTCGATGAAGTAGAGGTTCTTGTTCTTGTCGAAGGCCAGGCCTTCGTGCGAGACGCGCGGAATGATGTCGCGGTGGACCATGCGTATCTGGGCGGGCGCGGCCAAGGGGTTGGTCACCTCGAACAGGCGTCCGTAGATGCTGGGGGTCTGGCCGGGGTCGCTCCAGTTTTCCTCGGCGGTCAGGAAGCTGCCCCAAGGCGTCCAGCGCGAGGCATCAAAAGCCACGTGGCTGTTGGCGGCCGGTGCGGTGGCAGGGCTGGCCCAGATGGTGGTGGTCTGCATGGTGCGCAGGTCGGTGCGCTGGATGCCGGCCTGGTTGGTCTCGTAGACCGTGAACAGGTAGCGGCCGGCGTCGGGGCCGGTTTCGTTGGCGGTGTGCATGTCGTAGTTGCCGCTGTCGAAGCGCTTGGCCTGCGACGGGTCGCGCGCCACGATGCTCACCTGGCTGATGCGCGGCGAGGCCATGCGGTAAGGCGCCGACTCGGGCAGCGTGCCCGCGCCCACGTCGCCGGTCATGGGCGTGAATTCGGCAAAGCACGAGCGTGTGCCCGTGTCGTGGTCGGAGGCTTGGGCGGCGCCCATGGCCATGGCCAGGCTGGCGGCCAGCAAAGTCGGTCGGAGTGTCATGTCGAGTCCTCGGCAAGGTTGGAGTGGGTGCAGGCCCGCCGTATGCGGCAGTGCAGGCGGGCCGGGCCAATGTCGGCCAAGCCCGTGACCAGCGCGTGACAGCGGCACTGACCCGTGGGGTGGTGGCCTGAGCGGTGGGTGTGACCGGGTCGCCACAGCTTCACAAGCGCGTCATTTGCGCCCACCACCATGCATGGCGTCACAGCCAGCCCAACCCAGCGCCATGGACCATGCCAACGCCGCTCCCCAGACGATCAGGGTACGCACCGCGTGGATCTCGGATCTGCACCTGGGCACGCCCGGCTGCCAGGCCGAGGCGCTGCTGGGCTTTCTGCGCGACCTGGAGTGCGACACGCTGTACCTGGTGGGCGACATCATCGACGGCTGGCAGCTGCGGCGCAGCTGGTACTGGCCGCAAAGCCACAACGACGTGGTGCAGAAGATCCTGCGCAAGGCGCGCAATGGCACGCGGGTGATCCTGGTGCCGGGCAACCACGACGAGTTCGCGCGCAAGTACGCGGCGCACAACTTTGGTGGCGTGGACGTGGTGGAAGAGCACATCCACGTGCTGCTGGACGGCCGCCGCCTGTGGGTGACCCACGGTGATCTGTTCGACGGCGTCATTCAATGCGCCAAATGGCTGGCGCATGTGGGCGACGTGGCCTATGAGTTCATCCTGAAGGTGAACCGGCGCTTCAATGCCTTGCGCGCGCGCCTGGGCTTGCCGTACTGGAGCCTGTCGCGCTACCTGAAGGCGCGCGTGAAGCGCGCGGTGAGCTACATCAGCGACTTCGAGGGCGCGGTGGCGCACGAGGCCAAGCGGCGCGGTGTGCAGGGCGTGGTGTGCGGCCACATCCACCATGCCGAGATCCGCGACATCGACGGCATCCTGTATTGCAACGATGGCGATTGGGTGGAGAGCCTGACCGCGCTGGTGGAGCACCACGACGGCCGGCTGGAGATCATCGACCGCGCCAGCACGGCGCAGTTGCCGCTGCGCACCACCGCGCCGGCCACCCGGCCCGCCGCACCCCAGCCCGCGACCCGCCCCGTGGGCCAGCCCGGCATGCCGGGCCTGGTGGGGGCCAGCAAGAACCTGTTGCGCTGAACGCTCCCGGCCCAAAGGGTCCGGCGCAGCAGCCCCCTCGGGGAGACGCACCGGCTCATACGCTTTTGCGTTCAAGAACATAGGAGCACCGCGCCGCCCGGCGGCTGTTGACGGCGCGTTGCTGTCGTTGAGATCTGCGATCAGCTCGCCTGACTCTTGACGTTGGGTGTGGCCGCGCCAGGCGGCAAGCCGGTGCTCAACAACCCGTGTTTGCATTCGGAGCAAGCCAAGACACCACCACAGCATCAGCAAAGGGCTGGGCGGGCAGGCTGCGGCGCGAATGAGGAGCGGCGAGGCGCGCAGAGCATGTGGCGGCGCGCGCGCGCGCTTGACTCACCCGCGCGACAGCGCGATCAACCCACTGGCTCGCCGCGTCTGTCCGAGCGCAACGAGCGAATGCGAGAGTAGCGAGTTATCCTAGAAACGGCAGTTCACCTTCGCAGACACTGAGGAAATCCAGCACTGGCGCGGTGTTGCGTTGATTTGGCAGACTCACCCGATGGGTGAATCAAGACGCAAGCGACAAGGGGCCCTGGTGCAGGGCGATGGACAGGCCTCGCAGCCCGAGGTGGTGGACACGCTGGGCGGGCGCATGCATGTGCGCTGGGACAGCGGTGCGGCGGCCACGCCGCACGGTCAACTTGTGTACTTCGCTGAGTTTCTGGCCGCCACCGGGGTGTTCGAGCGCTGGGTGTCGGCGTGCCCGCTGGCCTACAGCAGCGGCAACGCGCCAGACAAGCGCGATGTGCTGGGCACGCTGATGCTGGGGCTGCTGGCCGGGCACCGGCGCTATGCCCACATCACCGCGCTGCGCGGGGACGCGGTGGCCGCGCAGGCGCTGGGCATGAACAAGGTGGTCAGCGAGGACGCGCTGCGCCGCGCGCTCGAGCGCATCGACGAAGCCAGCAGCACGGCCTGGATGCGACCGGCGCTGATGCACTCGGTGCGCGAGGCACTGGACAAGCCCTGGGTGCTCGACATCGACGCCAGCATCAAGCCGCTGTACGGCCGCCAAGAGGGCGCCGAGCTGGGCTACAACCCGGGCAAGCCGGGCCGGCCCAGCCATGTGCTGCACACGTTCTGGGTGGGTAACCTGCGCCTGGTGCTCGATGTCTTGGTCAGCTCGGGCAAGCAGCACACCAGCGTGCACGCCAAGGCCGCGCTCGGGCGGCTGCTCGACGAGCTGGGCGACAAGCGCCCGGCCCTCGTGCGAGGCGATTCTGGCTACGGCAACGAGGGCATCCTGCTGGAGTTGGAGAGCCGAGCCCAGCCTTACTTGCTGCGTCTGCGCCAGACGGCCAACGTGCAGCGCCTGGTGGCGATGCAGTTCGCACGACAAGACTGGAGCCGGCCCGACAACCAAGGCTGCCAGATGGTGGAGGACTGGCTGCAACTGCATGGCTGGAGCAAGAAGCGCCGGGTGGTCATCGTGCGCCAGCGCATCAAGGGTGGCATCGCACGCGAGCGGCGTGTGCACGGCAAGCAGCTCAAGCTGGACCTGGTCGGCCCGAGCGTGCACGAGGGCGACCGACTGTGGGAGTACGCGGTGATGGTCACCGATGCGAAGTACCCCATCGAGGCCATCGGCCAGCTCTACCGTGACCGGGCCGACTGTGAGAACGGGTTTGACGAGTTGAAGAACCAGTGGGGTCTGAGCGGCTTCACCACGCAGGACATCAACCGCTGCCAGACCACGGCGCGAGCTTGCGCGCTGGCCTACAACTGGTGGAGCTGGTACTGCCGCACCGCCAACCCAACGGCCAGGATGGAGGCCATCACGAGCCGACCGCTGCTGCTGGCGGCCGTGGGGCGGGCAGCGCACAGCGGCGGGCAGACAACGCTGTATCTGACCCCGATGCACGGCAAGGCCAACCTGCTCAAACCGCTGATCGCCAACATCCACGCGGCCTTGCAGCACGTCAAGGCAGCTGCGGAGCAGTTACGTGCAGCTGACCCGTGGGCAATCCTGCTGCGCTATGTGAGCGACAAGATCGCCCCGTCTCTCGGGCCGTTCAGAACCCCAGTTGGCCTTCAAGCGTCGGGGTAAGTGCCGGATTTAGGGTTATGCGGCGCGCCACATGCCCGAGCACCGCAGCGCAGTCGGCGAAGCCGACCGCTACTTTTGAGCGCCGCGGCCTGCCCGCCCAGACCTTTGCCAACCACCCACGTATCAACGCGAACGCCTGGATTCCCGCCTTCGCGGGAATGACGGCGAAGCGCCGATCTGCGACACAAAACCCAGTCCACCACTCCTTGACTTTTGAACGCAACACCTTATCAGCGGCCCAGTTCCCTGGCGTACGCCTCGCGCGCGGCGACGGCCGTGTCGCTGAAGTCCGAGAACAGGCCGTCCAGGCCCAGCCGGTAGAACTGCAGGTACTCGGCCTTGGGGTCGCCCTTGTAGTCGTAGGCCAGGCGACGCGGCTCGTTGCGGAAGGTGTAGGCGTGCACGAACAGGCCAACCTTGTACGCGTCGGCAATCAAGGTGGTGGGCGTTTGCGTGCTGGCATCGTTCAGGTTGGTCTTGCCGTCACCGTTGCGATCCACCAGATTGCCATTGGCATCAAGCTGGCCCTTCACCGGCACGATGTAGGGCTTCCAGGGGCCGATGCCGTCGGCATAGGTCTTGATTTCGGCCAGACCGGCCGGCGTGACCATGGCGCTGAACAGGCGCGTGTCACCGGCCTGGGTCCAGTCGTAGGGGCGGTCATAGGGCGCGGCATAGGTGAGCGTGCCAGCCTTGAGGTCGTAGTCGTCGGCGTCGATCAGCTGGATCAGCTTGGTCTTCAGGCCGGCGGCCTTCAGGCGCTTGAGGCTTTCGGGCTCAAAGCTCTGCACGTAGATGGGTGCGTCCTTGCTGTTCCAGCCGGCGCTGTTGATGAGTGCAATCAGCTTGTCCTCCAGCGGCAGGCCCAGGTTGCGGTGGTAGGTGGGGTTCTTGGTCTCGGGGTAGACGGCGATGCTGCGGCCGCTGGCCTTGCTCTGGGCCTTGACCAGGTCGATCAGCTCCTGGAAGGTGATGACCTTGTACAGGCCGTTGTAGATTTGCGGGCGCTCGGCGTCTGTGCTGACACCGCCCAGGGTCTTGATCTCGGCCAGCGTGAAGTCGTGGGCGAACCAGCCGGTCTGCTTCTCGCCATCCACCAGCCAGTCCACGCGCTTGCGGCTGGCGAATTCGGGGTGGCTGGCCACGTCGGTGCTGTAGGCCAGGTTGGGGTCGTGGCGGGCGATGAGCACGCCGTCCTTGGTGGAGATCAGGTCAGGCTCCACCACGTCGGCACCCAGATCGATGGCCTTCTGGTAGGCCTCCAAGGTTTCCTCAGGCAGGTAGCCCGAAGCGCCACGGTGGGCCACCACGGTCGGCTGCTTGCCGTCCAGCGTGAGGTAGGGCTGGCCGCTGTCGCCGCCACCGCAGGCCGTGAGCACCAGGGTGGACAGGCTCAGCACGGCAGCGCTGGCCAGCAGGGATTTGCGAAACATGGACGATTCCTCGGGTTGTTGTGGGTGAAGCCCGCCAGCATCGCCGGACACGGTGATGGCCTTGTGGCCGTTGCGTGACCGGTTCAAGTCACGTCGGCCAACCCCTGTCACGGTTGTGTCACGGACCCACGGGAGACTCTGTGCATGACTCCGCCCCCGCGCCCTTTCCAAGTTCGTGCCGGGCGGGCGGCAGTGCAGACCGCCGGTGTGCCGCGTTGAACCACAGCTTCGCGACCTACGGCTCTGACCAGAACGGCCTGATCTGCGGCTTTGCGTTCGAGCCGGACAGCGCCGGGCGCGCGCTGACGCTGGACGAGGCCCGTGCCTGGCTGGCTGGCACTGCGAGCCGGCCAGGCTTTCTGTGGCTGCACTTCAACCTCAGCAATGTGGCGGCGGATCGCTGGCTGCGTGAGCACCTGGTCTTGCCTCCCGAGTTCTTCGAGGCGCTGCAGCAGGGCTCGCGCTCGACGCGCATCGAAGACGCCTCTGACACCCTGATTGCGGTGGTCAACGATGTGGCCTTCGAGTTCTCGTTCGACCCGTCCGAGATTGCCACGCTGTGGGCCTGCGTCACCGAGCGCGTGGTGGTAAGCGCGCGCCGCCACCCGCTGCGCTCCATCGACCGGCTGCGCCAGGATGTGCTGGGGGGCGCGAAGTTCGCGTCCTCGGTGGCGCTGCTGAACCATCTGATGCGCGACCAGGGCGACGTGCTGGTGCGCATCGTGCGCGAGGCCACAGCCCAGGTGGACGGCATCGAGGACACCTTGCTGGGCGGCAGGCTGCACAGCAAGCGTGGCAGCCTGAGCCAACTGCGCCGCGTGCTGGTCCGGCTGCAACGCCTGCTGGCGCCGGAGCCAGGAGCGTTGTTTCGATTGCTCAAGGCGCCGCCGCCCTGGGTGAGCGCCGACGACCTGGACGAGCTGCGCCAGTCCACCGAGGAGTTCTCGCTGGTGCTGCGCGACATGCTGGCGCTGCAGGAGCGCATCAAGCTGCTGCAGGAAGAAATGGCCGCGCAGATCGGCGAGCAAACCAACCGCAGCGTCTTCACGCTGACCGTGGTCACCGTGCTGGCGCTGCCCATCAACATCATCGCCGGCATGTTGGGCATGAACGTGGGCGGCATCCCGTTGGCCGAGCACCCGCACGGCTTCCTGATCATCGCGGCCATCATCGTGGTGTTCACTGTGGTGGCGGGCTGGCTGGCGTTCCGCTGGTGCAATGAGCGTGTCTGAGCGCCCCCTTCTCGTCATTCCCGCGCAGGCGGGAATGACGGGCGGGCGGGAATGACGACGTGGCGCTACGCCACATTTTCTGAATCAACAGAGATTTCCCATGAATACACCCTACGACGAAGACCTGGTTCGCCGCATCCACAACGACCTGCGCGACGACCTGGACGAAGAGCTGGAGCTGGAGGTCGAGGACCGCCCTGTCGAGGCCCTGGGCCTGGAGGCCGGCGACCCGGCCCTGCTCTCGGCCGAGCGCCGCAGCTACTTCCGCGAGCTGTTCCGCTTGCAGGCCGAGCTGGTGAAGCTGCAAGACTGGGTGGTGGCCACCAAGCACAAGGTGGTGATCGTGTTCGAGGGCCGCGACGCGGCCGGCAAGGGTGGCGTCATCAAGCGCATCACCCAGCGCCTGAACCCGCGTGTGTGCCGCGTGGCCGCGCTGCCCGCGCCCAACGACCGCGAGCGCACCCAGTGGTACTTTCAACGCTACGCCACGCACCTGCCGGCGGGCGGCGAGATCGTGCTGTTCGACCGCAGCTGGTACAACCGCGCCGGCGTGGAACGGGTCATGGGCTTTTGCAGCGACGACCAGTACGAGGAGTTCTTTCGCTCCACGCCCGAGTTCGAGCGCATGCTGGTGCGCTCGGGCATACAGCTCATCAAGTACTGGTTCTCGATCTCGGACGACGAGCAGCGCTTGCGCTTCCTGGGCCGCATCCACGACCCGCTCAAGCAGTGGAAGCTGAGCCCCATGGACCTGGAATCGCGCCGCCGCTGGGAGGAGTACACCAAGGCCAAGGAGGTGATGCTGGAGCGCACCCACCTGCCCGAGGCGCCGTGGTGGATCGTGGAGGCCGACAACAAGAAAAAGGCACGCCTGAACTGCATCGACCACCTGCTCAAGCAGATCCCCTACAACGAAGTGGCCCACGACCCCATAGCCCTGCCGGAGCGCGAGCGCCGCGAGGACTACACCCGCCTGCCGGTGCCCGCCAACATGTTTGTGCCCGAGGTCTACTGATGTGATGCTGGGGTTCTGCGCTGCGTCAATTTGGTACGGAAGATCGCGCGGGTCGGCGTCAGTGTTTCGACAGCCTTGGTTTACAAACTGGGGTGCGCCTTCATCGACTGACCCAGGAGTGCCCATGCCGCAGCATCACCACAAGACCGTGACGGTCTACAACTATTGGCTGGAGCACGGCGAGGACATGCACAGCGATGTCTCACCCGAGAAGGCGCCGTTGGACGTGATCGTGAACGAATTGCACAGCACGCCCCTGCTGGGCACCGCCCAGCAGGTGGATGCCGCTGCGCTGGAACACGGCAAGGTCTACCGTCGCCGCGCCACAGGCTGGATGGGCGGTGCGGCAGACGCCGAACACCTCACCACCCACTGACAAGGCCGGCTTACTTTTTGCCGGGGCGGCCGGTCTTGACGGCCGGCACATTGGCCAGCGCGGCCAGCAGGGCCTTGTCGGTCAAAACCGCCAGCAGCTTGATGCCGGCACGCAGCAACTCGCTCTTCTTCGCCGGGTGGCCAGCGGCCAGTGCACGCTGTTTGAGCTCGCCCAGCGCCGCGTATTCGGCCGCCGGAATGGTGAAGCCATCGCGCACCAGCTTGAGCTTGGCGGGCTTGGCCACCTCTGGCACTGGCGGCTTGGGCATTGCGGCAGGCTTGGCCGGTGCCTTCCTTGCTGGCACCTTGTTGGCGGCAGGCTTCCTCACGGGTGCCTTCTTGACAGCGGACGTGGCGGCCGGCTTTGCGGCGGCCTTGCGGGCAGTGACCATGACGATCTCCATTTCTGTATAAACGGTTTATACAGTTTAGACCGCGAGAGACTCATGCGCAACACCCAGTCACCCAGTCGCCCGCGCGCCCAGGCCGCCTGGCCTGAATGTTCGAGTGCCAGCACCTTGAGCTGTTCATTCACCCGTTCCACGCGCTCGTTGAAGAAGTTGTTGAACACCAGGCAGAACACCGCCACGCCTATGCCGGCGGCCGTGGCCATCAGCGCCGTGCCTATGCCGCGGCTCACCGCCTGCGGGTCCGACACGCCCTGCGCGGCCAGCGCGCTGAAGGTGTCGATGATGCCCAGGATGGTGCCCAGCAAGCCCAACAGCGGCGACAGCGTGATGGCGGTGTCCACGATCCACAGCCAGCGCCGCAGGCCGGCCTGCTGCGCCAGGTACAGGGCCTGGATCTTCAGGTCCACGCGCTCGGCCGAGTCGTCTTCCTTCAGGCCGTGCACGCCCGTGAGCATGTCCACGTGCGGGCCGCTGCGCGCGGCGGCCAGGGCTTGGGTGAAGGCTTGCGGCCCAGGCTGGGCCAAAGCAGCCACCAGCCGGGTGTAGGCCCGGCCCACGAAGCCGAAGTAGATCAGGCGCTCGATGATGACCGCCAGGGCCACCGCCAGCACTCCTGCCATGGCCAGCAGCACGGCATCGTGAATCAGCGTGAAGTTCATGCTCGGGGCCCCTGGCTTCAGAAATCGCTTTGCAGCGTGATGCTGGCAAAGCGCGGTGCACCCAGATAGACCGACGGGTTGCCGGTGGCGTCGAAGGCCATGCTGGAGCCGCTGCCCGAGTTGGCCAGCAGGTAGCGGTGGTCAGACAGGTTGCTCACGTTCAGGCGCACCAGCGGGTTCTTGAACAGGCCGAAGTTGGGCAACTGGTAGGCCAGGTTGGCGTCCAGCGTGGTGTAGCCAGCGATGCGCAGGTCGTTCACCAGGGTGAGGAAGCGGCCGCTGGTGTACTTGCCGTTCAGGTTGACCATGAAGGGGCCGCTGGCGTACTGCAGGCCCAGTGCGGCCATGCCCTTGGGGGTGTCGGGCATCTGCTTGCCCTTGGTGGCGTAGACCGTGGTGGCGGTGCGGGCCAGATCGCCGTCCATGGTGCTCTTGGTGTAGCTGGCCGAGGCGTAGGCGCTGAAGCCCGCCACCGGCACCGTGCCCACTTCCACCTCCAGGCCCTGGGTGGTGGTACTGCCCACGTTCCAGTCGTGGCTGACCAGGGTGTCGGGGGTTGAAGCTGCGGGCGATGCGGTCCTTGAAGTCGACGAAGTAGGCGGTGACCGAGCCCTTGAGCACGCTGTTCCTGTAGCGCAGGCCCAGGTCGAGGTTGGTGGAGGTTTCCTGCTTCACCGTCAGTGGCGCCAGCGAACCCGGGGTGCCCACGCCGTTGGCAAAGCTCACGCCGTTGCCCAGGTTGTAGTACTCGAAGTTGCCGGGTGCCTTGAAGTTCTTGGCCAGGCCGGCAAAGGCCTGCAGCTCGGGCGTGACCTGGAAGCTGGCGCTCAGGCCGGGCAGCACTTCGGAATAGGTCTTGTGCACTTCGTAGTAGGCACCGCTGCTGCCGTTGACGGCGTTGGCGTTGGCCGCCCCCAGGCCCGACGGGTGGTTGGTGAAGTCGCGCTGGATCTCGCGGTAGCTCAGGCTGGGCACCACGATCAGCTTGTCGTTCAACAGGCTGATGGTGTCCTGCACGAAGGCGCTTGACCCGGTGGAGATGGTCTTGACGTCGCGGTTCTGGTAGGGCGAGCCATCGGCGTACTTGATGAGCTTGCTGCCGTCCTTGAGCCACAGGTCGCCAATGGCGCCGGCGTTGTCCACACGGGTGGCCGGGGCGGTCTGCTGGTGGTCGGCGCGCTCGAACCACAGGCCGGCCAGCACGCGGTGCTTGTCCAGCGTGTAGCTCAACTTGGCGGTGACGCCTGGGCGGTTCGTCTTGGTCACGCTGCCGCGGTAGACGATGACGGTGTCCAGCGTGTCGCCGTCGCCGTTGATGTCGGCAATGCCGCCCTTCAGGCGGGTGCCGCCGCTGCTCTCGGCCAGCGTGGTCTGCTGCACGCCGCCGGTGCCGTAGCCGTACCAGAAGTAGGGCTCCACATCCACGCGCACTTGCGGGTTGATCTGCACATGGGCGCCGCCGGTGAGCAGGTAGTTCTCGAAGGGGTTGAGCGCGTAGCCGAAGTAGGCGGTGCTGGGGTTGGTGTCCTTGTCGGCGGTGCCGGCCACGGGGTGGCGTGTTGCGGCGGCGTGGCCGCGAAGTCGGCGTAGTAGCCCAGGTTGGCCAGGGTGCCCGGGTTCATGCTGCCGATGTTGTTGTTGACCGCGCGGTTGTAGAGCAGGCTGGCATTGAACGTGGTGTTGCCCAGCTTGTATTCGGCGCCCGCGTCGATGTGGTTGCGGTCGGCTTTGCCGCTGCCCTTCCACTTGTCAACCTGGCTGTTGGAGTACGACAAAAAGCCCTTGAAATCACCCAGCTTGCCGGTGTCGCCGCGCAGGAAGAAGCGGTGGAAGTTGAGCTGGCCCAGGCTGACGGCCACGCGGCCGCCCATCTTGTCCTTGGGGGCGCAGGTGTTCATGCCCACGTTGCCGCCCGAAGCGCCCACGTGCGGGGCCTCGGTGTCGGTGGCGCCCTGGGTGATGAACATCTCGCACAGGTTTTCGCTGTCGGTGTACTCCATGGGGTAAACGGCGAAGTTGCCCGAGTCGTTGACCGGCGCGCCGTTGATGGTAAAGCCCATCTGGTCGCTGTTGAAACCGCGCACGCGCAGGTTGCCGCCGAACAGGCCGGTGGCGTCCTGGCTGTTGGCGTTCACGCCCGGCAGGTAGGTCAGCGCCTGGTAGGGGTTGCTGCCGGGGCGCTGCTTGTCGATCACGGCCTTGGTGACGGTGCTGCGGGCCTTGGGTGCGTCCTCGTCCACCATCAGGCCGGCGCCCAGCTTGTCGCCTTCGCCGGTGACGGTGATCTTGTCGATGGTGGTGCTCTGCTGGGCCTGGGCGACGCTGGTGAGCGCCATGAGGGCCAGTGCGATGGCGTGCGGGTGGAAGGTCTTCATGGGGTGTCCTTGTTCAAGTGGGTGAGCGTGCAAAGAGCGGATGAGGGCAGCGTTCAACCGCCGTCCACCAGGTATTCCAGAGGCACCACAAAGCGGTGACTGGCCTCGCCGGCAAAGGCATCGGCGGGAAAGGCGGGGTAGCCCGGATATTTCACCTACCCCCGTAGAAGCGAGGACGGCATTGCCCTTTGGATGCCCGTTGATCGAGGTATCGAATCTTGATGAACGAGCGGGCAATGCCGAATCCAAACTGTACCGAAGAAGTGGACGTGGGGATGATCGAGTTCGCCCGCCTGGGCCGACGCGTGGTGGAGGGCCGCTTCGACGGCGGCAGCATGAGCAGCGACGCTGGCGTGCTGCTGCTCGGCGCCGTTGATCGCAAGCTCGGGCTGATGGACGCAGCCGCACGCTGCATCGCCGATCCGCGCAGCCCGCTGCTGATCAAGCACGGCGTGCGCAGCATGCTGCGCCAGCGCGTGTACGGTCTGGCGCTGGGCTGGGAGGACTTGAACGACCACGGCGCGCTGCGCCAGGACGTGGCGATGCAGACGGCCGTCGGCGTGGACTTGGAGATGGCCAGCGCACCCACGCTGTGCCGGCTGGAGAAGTGGGCCGACCGCGCCACGGCGTGGCGCTTGCACCAGGTGCTGGTCGATCAGTTCATCGCCAGCTTCAAGGTCGCCCCCGAGGAATTGGTGCTGGACTTCGACGCCACCGACAACCCGCTGCACGGCCAGCAGGAGGGCCGCTTCTTCCACGGCTACTACGACAGCTACTGCTACTTGCCGCTGTACGTGTTCTGCGGCCAGCAACTGCTGTGCGCCTACCTGCGCCCGAGCCGCATCGACGGTGCCAAGCACGCGGCGGCCATCCTCAAGCTGCTGGTGCGTCGGTTGCGTCAGGAATGGCCCAATGTTCGAATCATCTTCCGAGGCGACTCGGGCTTTGCCGCCAGCGCATCATCAACTGGTGCGAGCGCGCTGGCGTGCACTACATCGTCGGCCTGGCGCGCAACGCCCGGCTGGAAGCCCAGGTCGAGTACGCGCAGCTGGCGATGCAGCAGCTCTACGAGCAGACCGGGCACAAACAACGCCTGGTGGGCGAGTTCAGCTACGCCGCACAGAGTTGGCCGCACGAGCGGCGCGTCATCACGCGGCTGGAGTGGGGCGAGCTCGGCTGCAACCCGCGCTTCATCGTCACCAACCTCGACGGGGGTGCCCAAACGCTGTACGACGCGCTGTACTGCCAGCGCGGCGAAGCCGAGAACCGCATCAAGGAGGCGCAGGTCGGCTTGTTCGCCACGCGCACGAGTTGCCACGTGATGCGCTCGAACCAGTTGCGCATGCTGCTGGCCGCGCTGGGCTATGTGCTCATCGAGAGGCTGCGCGCACTGGCCTTGCAGGGCACAGCGCTGGCGTCGGCCCAGGTCGACACCCTGCGCATCAAGCTGCTCAAGGTCGCAGCGGTGATCACCCGCAACACCCGGCGCATCCGCCTGTACCTGGCCTCGCACTGGCCCAGCGCGGACATCTTCGCCCACGCCATGCGCCAACTGCGCTCACCCTGAACTTCATCCAGCGCCTGGCCCGCGCGACGACACAAAAATGGTCCGCAACCCAAGCCGGGGTGGGGGCAATTGCCAGCCAATCAGCCCCACTGCACCTCGCGCGCCATCCAATGCCTTCGCGTGGCACTTATTGAGCGCTCCTGCGGCTCGCGAATGACCCTTCAGCTCAACCAGTGGTCGTTGCGTGAAATATGCGGGGTAGTGGCCGTTGCGCAAGGTGCGCAACGCCTCGGTGTCGAGCAGCGCAGTGCCGGACGATGTGTCGATGCCGGCGTCCAGCACCTGGCCGCTGCGGTCCAGGTACAGCCAGGTCTTGACGACACCGGTGGGGCGCAACTGGCGTGCCTCGCGGCTGTTGGGGTAGCGCTTGATGCTGTTCAGGTAGGCCCGCAACTGACTCACGTACTGCGCGCTGGCCTGCCGGGCTTGCGCGGCGTTGTCCGCGGGCGGCGTCACCGGGGCAGGCAGCGCTGCGGCGGCCACCGGCGCGGTGGGCAAGGGGGGCGGTGCCGGTGGTGGCGTGGGCACCGCCGGCGCGGCATCCGCGTGGGAGGGCTCTGACACTGGCGTCAAACGCACCTGCGGTGTGGGCGCCTGCGTGGCTTGCGCCTGCGGCACGGGCACCTGCACCGGGGGCAGCGGCTTGGCCACAGGCGTCGGAAGTGGCGGCGGTGGCGGCTCGGGCAGGGCGTCATCCAAGCGAACCACGGTTTCTGAGGCGGGTGTTTCCAGCGCCTCGCTCAAGCCCGGCGAGAGCTTCCAAAGCAGCACCGCGCCGATCAGCAACGCGAAGCTGGAGGACAGCGCCACCGGATCGCGCTGACGATAGAGCCAGGCATGCATGTCAGCTTTTTCGCGCCGAGAAGGTGACGCTCTCGATGCCCTGCGCGCGCAGCAAGTCCATCACTTCCACCACAGCCTGCCACTTGGCTGTCTGGTCGGCGTTCACCACCACGCGGCGCTTCAGGTCGGCCTGGTGCACGGTGCGCAGCCGGCCCGGCAGCTCCGAAGCCGCCACGGGCTGGCCGTCCAGCGCCACGCGGCCGTCGTCCAGCAGCGTGATGACGACGGGCTTGGTGGTGCTCACGGCCCGCTGTGCCGTGGTGCTGCCTGGCAGCGAGGTCTTCAGTCCGAAGGCAGGAATGACGTTCAGGCTGATCAGCACGAAGAAGATCAGCAGGAACATCATCACGTCGATCATCGGGATGATCTCGATGCGCGCCTTGCGCGTGGGAATGTCGTCGAAGTGCAGCATGTCGTTGGTTCAGGTCGGGCGACCGAAGATCAACGACGATGTTGGCTTTGCAGTGTGTAAGTGCTGTGACGACGCCCGCGCTGTTGTGCACTCGCCATGGCTGTCATGACGGCGTCACACGCGGGTCTCAATCGGCCCAGCTGATGCGTGCGACGGGCGACGGTGCCGGGTTGCCGCGCACATGCGCCAGCAGGGCGTCAATGTCTTGCGGCCCGGCCACGCGCTCGCCGTAGCGCTTGAGCAAGCTGAAACCATCGCCGCCCTCGGCGAGGAAGCTGTTGACGGTGACACGCAAGCGCTCGTCGGGCTGCACCGGCTTGCCATGCAGCCGCAGGTCTTGCACATGCTGGCCTGGCGCAGCGCCAGCCAGCCAGCGGTAGCTCAGCCCGTCCGAAGGCGCCAGCAGGCTGGGCCGCTCGCGGCCCGCAGGCTGCTGTGACTCCAGAAACTCGCGCAGGTCGGCGCCGCTGAGCGTCATCACCACCAGGCCATTGCCAAATGGCTGGGCCGTGAACACATCACCAAAGCTCACCGGGCAGGGAGCGGTGGTGCGGCACAGCAGATCGGCGCGGATGCCGCCAGCATTCATCAGCGCCAGCTGGGCGCCACCATTTTCGGGTGCGCGGGTGGCGGCCAGCTGGGCGTCGGCAATCAAGCGGCCGGCTGCGCTGTCGGTGCGGCCACTGCGGTCGAAGCTGCCACCCAGGCGCCCCACCTCCTGGTTGGCGCGCGGCGCGGCCAAGGCGGTGTAGCCGGCCACCGTGCTCGCCACACCGGCATCGGGGCGTGCCTTGCGCAGCGCCTGCGCGTACGGTGCCGGCTCGGCAGCGGCCAGGAGCTCGCGCATGGCAACATCGGTGCGTGCGTTCAGCACCGGCAGGTTGCGGCTCTGGATAGCGCTGCGGTCCACGCGGCCGGTGTGCGGGTTGATGGGCAGATCCACCACCGACACGCCGCGCCCATAGGACGTGGCCTGCATCACGACGCGCTCGCCCAGCTTGCAGCGGTAGCCCTGGTGGGTGTGGGCGCTGAGGATCACGTCCACCGCCGGCGTGATGCGGCGCTCGATCTCGGCCAGCGCACCTTGCCAGCCGGGGCAGCGCTCGTCATTCCAGTCGGCGCCAGCCTGGGCCAGCTCACCGCCTTCGTGCACCACGGCCACCAGGGCCTGCACGCCCCGCGCCTGCAACTCGGCGGCAGCGCGGTTGATGGCCTCGGCCTCGTCGCCAAAGGCCAGGCCGGTGATGCCCGAGGGCAGCACGATGCTGGGCGTGGTGCGCGTGACGGCACCGATGAAACCCACCTGCACCGGGCCCACCTGCCGCACCCAGCTGGGCGCGAACAGCGGCGCGCCGTGCCGGCGGCTGATGTTGGCCGCGATGAGCGGGAAACGCGCGCCGGAGTAGCTGTGCTGTACGCACGACTGCGCAGGTGAATCGGCCCGTGTGGCGGCGCAACCGCCGGCCAGCAGGCGCTGCAGTTCGGCCTCGCCGGCATCGAACTCGTGGTTGCCCGGAATGCCCAGGTCCAGGCCCATCTGGTTCATCACCTCGATGGTGGACTCGTGCCTGAAGAGCGTGGACACCAGCGGTGCAGCGCCCAACAGATCGCCCGATGAAATGAGCACGCTGTGTCTGGCGCCAGCCCGCAGCGCCGCCACGGTACCGGCCAGGGCTTCAGCGCCGCCCACCGGTACGCGCAAGCGCAATCCAGGGTGGGCGGGGTCAGCCAGGCTGAGCTGCTTGCCGTCAGCCTCAAGGTGTCCGTGGAAATCGTTGAAGGCGATCACGCGCAGGCTCAAGGGCTGCCCAACCGGGGTTGACAGCGGTGCGGCGGCGCAACCGGCGAGAACGATGGCAGCCAGGCAAAGCAACCATGCGGGCGAGGGGCGGGGGGCGGGCAAGCTCATGACAAGTGCGAACATCAAAAGCGGCCCAGCCTAGGCGGCCGCCATGACACAGGCGTGAACATCATGGCATCGCCTGCAACGGTGCGGGATTGGATTGCGGAGTGGCACGCCAGCCGCGATGATGCGGCCACCACCACCCACCACCCACCACCGAGCCCACTGTGATGAAGAAGATGCTTGCCGCCACAGCCCTGAGTCTGTTCTGCCTTGCCGCCAGTGCGGCCATCGCGCCCAGGGTGGTGATCATCGCCATGTTCGCGCCCGAGGCCAAGCTGTGGCTGGAGCGTCTGGGGCCCTGGCAAGCCACCAAGCTGCCGGGCCTGTCGCCCGACTACCCGGCAGTGCAGTGCAACCGTCAGAAGGTGTGCGTGATGACCACGGGCATGGGCCACACCAATGCCGCAGCGTCCACCATGGCGTTGGCCTTCTCGCCGGCCTTCGATTTGCGCCACAGCTACTTTCTGGTGGCGGGCATTGCCGGCATCAACCCTGAGCTGGGCACTCTGGGTTCAGTGGCCTGGGCCCGCTACCTGGTGGATTACGGCATCCAGTGGGAAATTGATGCACGCGAGATTCCCGCGACCTGGGCGAGCGGGTTGCTGGGCATCAACACCAAGCACCCTGGCGAGAAGCCGCCGCTGGACTACCGCACCGAAGTCTTCCAACTCGACGAGGCCTTGCTGCAAAAGGCCCTGACCTTGTCGCGCCACGTGCCGCTGAGAGATGGTGCCGAAGCCCAGGCGGCCAGAGCCCACTTTCCGTCTGCCCCGGCCAACCAGCCGCCCTCGGTGCTCCAATGCGACACGATGGCCGGCGACACCTGGTTCTCGGGCACACGGCTGAGCGAGCGCGCCAGCGAGTGGACGCGCATCCTCACCGACGGCAATGGCCAGTACTGCACCACCCAGCAGGAGGACAACGCCACCTACGAAGCGCTCAAGCGCGGTGCGGCGGCCGGGCGTGTGGATGTGAAGAGGGTGGCCGTGCTGCGCGCTGGCGCCGACTTCGACCGGCCCTACCCCGGCCAGTCGAGCGCGGACAACCTGCTGGGTTATGCCGCGCAGGGTGGCTTCGACATCTCGTTGGAGAACCTCTACCGCGCCGGCCTGCCCCTGGTGCAGGCCATCACCGGCGCGTGGCCGGCCTGGCGCGCGGGTGTGCCTGCGCGCTGATCACAGGCAGACGAGAGAAGCGGTGGAATGTTGCCGCCGACGCCGATCAGTTCACCCGACGGTGGCCAGTTTGGCCTTGGGGTAGAGCTTCGCCAGCCACGCTGACTGAATGGCGCGATGACGTGGTCAGTGCTGGGGCGAGCGCGTCCAGGTACAGAGGGCGCTTCAATGAAAATCGTCTTCGAGCTGGTGTCGCACCGCACCGATGATGACCTTGCTGTCGTTGACGATCTCGAACAGCGCTACGTACCCGCTCTTGCCAAAGCTGATGACCAGTTCTCTCACGAATGCGCTTTGGCCAACCTTCCTGCAGGTGAATGGAGCGACCCGCAGCAAATGGGTGGCGTCCCGTATGGCCTGAATGGCGCGGCCTGGCAGGGTCAGGTCGCCCCCGTCGGATTCCAATTCGCGCTGGAGAACGAAATCAAACAGGCGCTCCAAATCTTGCTCGGCCCCAACCGAGAACTCGACCGCGAAGGCCATTACCTGCGCGTGCCGCCGACGTCCACCTTAGCCCGGATATTTCACCTACCCCCGTAGAAGCGAGGACGGCATTGCCCTTTGGATGCCCGTTGATCGAGGTGTCGAATCTTGATGAACGAGCGGGCAATGCCGAAACCAAACTGTACCGAAGAAGTGGACGTGGGGATGATCGAGTTCGCCCGCCTGGGCCGACGCGTGGTGGAGGGCCGCTTCGACGGCGGCAGCATGAGCAGCGACGCTGGCGTGCTGCTGCTCGGCGCCGTTGATCGCAAGCTCGGGCTGATGGACGCAGCCGCACGCTGCATCGCCGACCCGCGCAGCCCGCTGCTGATCAAGCACGGCGTGCGCAGCATGCTGCGCCAGCGCGTGTACGGTCTGGCGCTGGGCTGGGAGGACTTGAACGACCACGGCGCGCTGCGCCAGGACGTGGCGATGCAGACGGCCGTCGGCGTGGACTTGGAGATGGCCAGCGCACCCACGCTGTGCCGGCTGGAGAAGTGGGCCGACCGCGCCACGGCGTGGCGCTTGCACCAGGTGCTGGTCGATCAGTTCATCGCCAGCTTCAAGGTCGCCCCCGAGGAATTGGTGCTGGACTTCGACGCCACCGACAACCCGCTGCACGGCCAGCAGGAGGGCCGCTTCTTCCACGGCTACTACGACAGCTACTGCTACTTGCCGCTGTACGTGTTCTGCGGCCAGCAACTGCTGTGCGCCTACCTGCGCCCGAGCCGCATCGACGGCGCCAAGCACGCGGCGGCCATCCTCAAGCTGCTGGTGCGTCGGCTGCGTCAGGAATGGCCCAATGTTCGAATCATCTTCCGGGGCGACTCGGGCTTTTGCCGCCAGCGCATCATCAACTGGTGCGAGCGCGCTGGCGTGCACTACATCGTCGGCCTGGCGCGCAACGCCCGGCTGGAAGCCCAGGTCGAGTACGCGCAGCTGGCGATGCAGCAGCTCTACGAGCAGACCGGGCACAAACAACGCCTGGTGGGCGAGTTCAGCTACGCCGCACAGAGTTGGCCGCACGAGCGGCGCGTCATCACGCGGCTGGAGTGGGGCGAGCTCGGCTGCAACCCGCGCTTCATCGTCACCAACCTCGACGGGGGTGCCCAAACGCTGTACGACGCGCTGTACTGCCAGCGCGGCGAAGCCGAGAACCGCATCAAGGAGGCGCAGGTCGGCTTGTTCGCCACGCGCACGAGTTGCCACGTGATGCGCTCGAACCAGTTGCGCATGCTGCTGGCAGCGCTGGGCTATGTGCTCATCGAGAGGCTGCGCGCACTGGCCTTGCAAGGCACGGCGCTGGCGTCGGCCCAGGTCGACACCCTGCGCATCAAGCTGCTCAAGGTCGCAGCGGTGATCACCCGCAACACCCGGCGCATCCGCCTGTACCTGGCCTCGCACTGGCCCAGCGCGGACATCTTCGCCCACGCCATGCGCCAACTGCGCTCACCCTGAACTTCATCCAGCGCCTGGCCCGCGCGACGACACAAAAATGGCCCGCAACCCAAGCCGGGGTGGGGGCAATTGCCAGCCAATCAGCCCCACTGCACCTCGCGCGCCATCCAATGCCTTCGCGTGGCACTTATTGAGCGCTCCTGCGGCTCGCGAATGACCCTTCAGCTCAACCAGTGGTCGTTGCGTGAAATATGCGGGTTAGCCGCCAGCGCCGCCGCCAACCTGGCCTCCAGTTTGGCGATCACAACGTCGGCCGGGATACCGTTGCCCTTCGCCTTTGTCTCGGCTATCGAGGCAAGGCCGCGGCTGACAAATTCCGTCTGCGCTCGACGCCTGGCCACCGTCGCCCGCAAGGCGCCTTCCACAAACTGGCTGAGGCTTTCGCCGTCACCCAGCATGGCTTCAAGTTCCGCACGGAACTCAGGCTCGACTCGGACTGCAGGAATGGTGGCGGTCTTCATGACGGCCAATGTAGCGCAATTGCATTACATCATCAAGTTGAGCACTTGCTGAGGTCAGAGACAACGACCCAATGGTCACGAGATAGGCCGCCGAAATCGAGCGTGGGCACAGAGCCCAATGGTCGCTTCGAGCATGCAGCGAGAACCGCTGGACACGGCAGGTTATGAGCACACTCCTTTTGATGGACCCCACAGCAGATGTGGTGCAGCTCACTTGGCACGGATAGTGTCCATAAGAGCTAAGTCCTTGAAAACAGAGCACTTTCGGCGGCACGTGATGTGACAAGGCCTCTGCATTCCATGAAATGCCACCCGCCGGCCTGTCACACCCCTCCGCCAAATGGCCATTGCGCCCACTTGCGGCCCGCCTGTAAGCGGCGACCATTGGGCAACCTTCGCGCCGATCGACGCCACGCGATCCCAAGGGCACTTGTCGGTCGACCTACCGCCGACATCATGGACAACCTCAGGCCTCGAGGAGCGTGAATCGAGATCGCCCCAACAGCTTCTTGAAATCACGGTCGAAACTGACGAGGTGCCCGCCGAGTTGCTCCACTGCGGCCGCCAGCCAGGCATCCGGCAGGTCGTTGCCGCCTAGTTGCTTGTCGAGGCAGAGTTGCCTGAGCCTCTGCCACTCAGGCCCCAGCGGCGCAAACCGCACCCCTGGCATGTTCAGTATGGCGTCGATGAAGTCAACTGCATGTGTGATGGGCGTGGGCTGTATGAAGATCTTGGGACTGGTCACCAACCGCAGAGCACTGGCGACCTCCATAGGCATCAAGGTGAAAGATCCACCGGTCGGTACCGCCGCCAAAGCCCCCTCAAGCCATGCGCGCGCAACGGCATGGTGCGGGTGATCGCTGCGCGACGCGGCAACCAGCACATTGACATCAGGCGTCATCGTCCAGCGCCGCCAGCATGGCTTTGTTGCTGCTAGCGTCCACGCTGGCCACCAGTCCACCACGGCCTTTGAAAACAGGCAGCTGTCGCCGGACCCGCACGGCATGGCCCGTCTTGGTTCGAAGACGCAGTTGCAGCCCCTCCTCGATCAGCCGAGTGAGGCTGGTGCGATCACCAGGAGCAGGTTCCGGGCAGATCTGGACAGGCCAGCAGCTTTCGCTGCGACCTCTGCGCGACCCGCCTCCGTGCGCTTGAAAAAAGGCAGCATTCGTACCTCAACCCGTTGTTGATACCCCAACAATTAGGGGCCATGTGTGAAGTTTGCCCGCATGTGATCGAACGGCAAGGTCGACGCTTTAGTTGAGATGCAAGCGTTTGTTCATGACGTTGGTCAAAGGAAACACGATCATGCGCCGGTTACGGCTCGATGCATGGATCTGCGCCAAGCGCACAAAGCGGCCCAAGGGTCGACGCCCAGCCGACGAGCTTCGCGCCGCTGAGACATTGATCGGCTTCGTACCCGGCTTGGGTGGAATCGACATTCAAACGCTTCGGCGACATGCTGGCGCCGCTGGCCCTGATGTCAATAGGCATGCAGATGCGTCTGGCCTGACGGGTCAGACCTCATCGCTGCGGTCGCGAAACTCCAATTTGAACTGCCAGCCCTCGAAGGTCGCCACCATGCGGCCGAGTTCGTCCCAAGAGATCTCGCGACCATCGATGACGACCATCGGCGCACCATGGTCCTCGTCGGGATCGCTGTCGACGGTGCCGCGTAGGATCAGGCGGTCGTTCACTTGGGCCCCGAGGTCAGTGTCCTCGAGATGGGTGAGTGCCAAAGCTCGGCGCATCTTGCCAATGAGCCGGCCTAGCCCGGATATTTCACCTACCCCCGTAGAAGCGAGGACGGCATTGCCCTTTGGATGCCCGTTGATCGAGGTGTCGAATCTTGATGAACGAGCGGGCAATGCCGAAACCAAACTGTACCGAAGAAGTGGACGTGGGGATGATCGAGTTCGCCCGCCTGGGCCGACGCGTGGTGGAGGGCCGCTTCGACGGCGGCAGCATGAGCAGCGACGCTGGCGTGCTGCTGCTCGGCGCCGTTGATCGCAAGCTCGGGCTGATGGACGCAGCCGCACGCTGCATCGCCGACCCGCGCAGCCCGCTGCTGATCAAGCACGGCGTGCGCAGCATGCTGCGCCAGCGCGTGTACGGTCTGGCGCTGGGCTGGGAGGACTTGAACGACCACGGCGCGCTGCGCCAGGACGTGGCGATGCAGACGGCCGTCGGCGTGGACTTGGAGATGGCCAGCGCACCCACGCTGTGCCGGCTGGAGAAGTGGGCCGACCGCGCCACGGCGTGGCGCTTGCACCAGGTGCTGGTCGATCAGTTCATCGCCAGCTTCAAGGTCGCCCCCGAGGAATTGGTGCTGGACTTCGACGCCACCGACAACCCGCTGCACGGCCAGCAGGAGGGCCGCTTCTTCCACGGCTACTACGACAGCTACTGCTACTTGCCGCTGTACGTGTTCTGCGGCCAGCAACTGCTGTGCGCCTACCTGCGCCCGAGCCGCATCGACGGCGCCAAGCACGCGGCGGCCATCCTCAAGCTGCTGGTGCGTCGGCTGCGTCAGGAATGGCCCAATGTTCGAATCATCTTCCGGGGCGACTCGGGCTTTGCCGCCAGCGCATCATCAACTGGTGCGAGCGCGCTGGCGTGCACTACATCGTCGGCCTGGCGCGCAACGCCCGGCTGGAAGCCCAGGTCGAGTACGCGCAGCTGGCGATGCAGCAGCTCTACGAGCAGACCGGGCACAAACAACGCCTGGTGGGCGAGTTCAGCTACGCCGCACAGAGTTGGCCGCACGAGCGGCGCGTCATCACGCGGCTGGAGTGGGGCGAGCTCGGCTGCAACCCGCGCTTCATCGTCACCAACCTCGACGGGGGTGCCCAAACGCTGTACGACGCGCTGTACTGCCAGCGCGGCGAAGCCGAGAACCGCATCAAGGAGGCGCAGGTCGGCTTGTTCGCCACGCGCACGAGTTGCCACGTGATGCGCTCGAACCAGTTGCGCATGCTGCTGGCAGCGCTGGGCTATGTGCTCATCGAGAGGCTGCGCGCACTGGCCTTGCAAGGCACGGCGCTGGCGTCGGCCCAGGTCGACACCCTGCGCATCAAGCTGCTCAAGGTCGCAGCGGTGATCACCCGCAACACCCGGCGCATCCGCCTGTACCTGGCCTCGCACTGGCCCAGCGCGGACATCTTCGCCCACGCCATGCGCCAACTGCGCTCACCCTGAACTTCATCCAGCGCCTGGCCCGCGCGACGACACAAAAATGGTCCGCAACCCAAGCCGGGGTGGGGGCAATTGCCAGCCAATCAGCCCCACTGCACCTCGCGCGCCATCCAATGCCTTCGCGTGGCACTTATTGAGCGCTCCTGCGGCTCGCGAATGACCCTTCAGCTCAACCAGTGGTCGTTGCGTGAAATATGCGGGCTAGCAACTCCAGGGGGTCGCCGTCTGGCTTCCCGATCACCTGAAACTCATACCCGGCCGGGCTGCCATCGCGCAACTCGAAGGCATCGATCGCCACGCCGGGCCCGAACAGCCGGGTGCGAAACTGGAACTCGTGTTCGATACCACGAGCATCGATCATGCAGACAGGTTCGAAGCCGACGTGCTCGAAACCCTGCAGCCCGAGGCGGTTGGCGGCGGCCTCGTTGAAACACCGGCCGCAGAGCTGCCGGTAGCCACCCTCCATAGACCCGTAGTTCACGACATCGTGGGCGACGGTAGGCTGGCGGCAGGCGTCGCAGATGATGGGTTGCATGGGCGGTGCGATACGTGGAGGCATACCGGCTGTAGGCTACGAACGCGAGACCGCAAACCGATCAACCACCGCGTGCCGCATCTACCGCCTTGCCAAGAAAATGCCGGACTCCATGGCACTCATGGTGTGTCGTCTTCATTGATCGGTGGCCATTGCCGGGTGGCATGCAGCACACGCAGCACAGTCACCGTTTCGTCTTCGTCCTCGCCCTCGCCCTCAACGCGGTAGACCATGACGTAGTTCGGTCGCACAACAATTTCCCGCGTGCCTCTCATGCGGCCGGGGCGGTACAGGGTAGGGCGCTGCCGCGCCTGCTCGGCCTGGGCCTCGAAGTGATCGTCCAGTTCGAGCGCGGCGGCCAGGTTGTCTTCGGCGATGTAATCCATGATGGCTTGACGGTCGGCGAGAGCCATCGGCCGCCAGGCAAGCCGCGTCACCGAAGGCTCGCTCGCCGGGCAGCCTTGCGCGCGGCAAACATGGCGCGAGCCTCGTCATCGGGCACGCTCGGTCGCGGGTCGTCGATGCTGGCCTGTACCTGGCCACGGAACCAGATGTCATAGGCCGCTGCCTCGTGGGCATGTTTCAGGGCCTCTGCTCGGTCGGGCCTGCGGGCTGCCGTGGCGGCGGCCATGTCGTAGTTCGCCGCGTCCACATCGAAGCGCGCGATGCCTATCCCTTTCAAGTAGGAGACCAGCGTCTCGAACCTGCGGAACAGCCGCACTTGTCGGCTGCGCTGCGCGGCCAGCGGCCGCTCTGTGGTGCCGTACTTGACCAACACGGCCCAGCCACCGCTCTGGCCCACGATGTGGGCGCCCCTGACCGCTCCGGCCTGCACAAGCCGCGAGAGGGTTCCGTGGTCGATGGTCTCCGACATGCTTTCGCCTTTTCTTTTCAGTTGAAGCGTCAAGACTGGCCAGCATCACGGCTGGCAGCAACCCGGTGAGATGGGCGCAGGCGCATCACCTGGGCATCCGCACCGGGCACTTGGTCGGCGTCGGACTGCGCTTCCTGCAGGGTGTCGCGCGGCGTGCAGTGCGTCACCTGGTCACCCCACAAGTTCAACGCCTGGTAGGTGGCCAGTGGCTCGTCCGGGGTGTGGTGGTCGACTGCTGGCATGGCATTCCGGTTTTGAGGCATCCGCAGCGCGGACAACTGTTGTCATGGTACGCAATCAACAGTAAAACGCAAGCCGCACATTCGTCGTCCTGCCCAGGACAGCTGGGCATGTCTTGGCTTGGTTTCCACACCGTGCAGGGTAGCAAATGAAGTTTGTATGCGAACACACACTCCTGCTTCTGGCTCCATTTCAGGCTGGACTCACAAAGCGTGCGAACGGCTTTAATGCACAACCAATAGTTATGTCGACTCGGTGATGGCGCCGATGCCGGAGTGAGCCACTTTGGGGACTTCTGCCGGTGCCCCCGTGAACCACACTGGCCGCCCTCTAACCCGCATGTCTGTTGGGCGCCAAGGCCGTTCACGTGGCGCAGTCGAAGGTCGGCACGGCGGCGCACTCCGGCATCGGCAGCAACAGGCAGGGGATCTTCCAGGTTCGCTTCGTGCCCTGTTCAAGCACGAAGGCCTGGGTGTCCCTGAAGGCGATGATCTTGCCGCTGCGCATCTGACCGTCGCGGAAGTCGACGAAGCGCACGGTCTGACCCAAATGCAGTTGGGTGCGCACAGACAGGCTTCGGCGCGGATCGGCCAGCATGCCTTCGCATGATGGCCTTGAGCTGGTAGAGCTGCAAACTGCTGGCACCCTCCAGGGCTTCGATCATCCTCGGGTCGATGGCTTGCGAGTTCACGCCGGCCTCCTTCTGTCGTGCCCGCGCGTGGCGCCGTCGCTCCTGCGACCTGAAGACCTCCGGATAGGGCGTGGCCTTGAAGCGCGCCTTCAGGCTCTCGTGGAGCTTCGCGGGCTCCTGGCTGCCCGACAGCACGTGCCCGACCTTGCCGACCACCTCGGCAATGTGCTCCCTGAGTTCGGAAGGCACATCCATTGCATTGGCGCGGGTGCCACTTTGCTGTCATGCGCGCCTGCTACGCCGTGTGCACATGCGCTTGGTCGGCAAGCGGCACGTCTTCGAACAGACCTCCCCGCGCTTCGTTGGGATGCTCACGATGAGCTCATGCTTCAGAAAAAACCAAGTGCATGCCAACCATCGGGAGCCGTAGAAAACTCTCACGCTCTATGGCTTCCTTTGCCTATCCGGTTTGAACCGAGGCCAGATGCCGGCCGCGTTCGATGGCAGAGCTGTGAGTACGACGCGACGTTTGCGCCACAGCACGTCAGTGCCGATGGCGGCGCGCGCTGCACCAGCCCGCATCGGCGGGTCACCATCGTTCATCGAGCGGGCAAGGCCAAACTCATGGAAGGCGGTCTTGATTGAGGCATGTCAATTTGGTGACCGCGAGAGCCGAGCCCCACCGGCCTCATATCGGGTACCGTTTCCCGCAAGAGAGTCGGCGCCGCTGCGAGGCACCAGTCGACCGAAGCCAGCAGGTGAGGATCACACCACTTGGTGTCGTCAAGACATCAAAGGCACTCGCACATGAAGTACCTGGCGGCCCTGCGAACCTTGATGCAGCTCGATGGTGGGCGCGGGAACCTGGTGATCGCGCTGTTGGTTGTCGCGCTCAGCAACGTGGTGGTGACCCTGGTGACACTGGTCTGGCTGGGGCAGGTCGGCCCGAATGTGCTGGCCATCAGCACGCTGTCGAGCTTGATCATCGTCTTGCCGGCGACCTCCCTGGTTGGGGCATGGCGGCGTCGAATCGCCGAGTCTTATCGCCACAGCCTGCAATTCGAGATCGAGCGGACCAGGTCCTATCTGGGCGAAGCCATTGAATCGGCCCGGATGCTGTACTGGGAACTGGACCTGACCAGCGGGAGCTTCCAGTTCGACCACTCGAAACTCGAATGGTTGGGCATGGCCGAACCAGCCACGCCCATGGGTATCCGTGACTGGATGGCGCAGATGCACCCTGAAGACCATGCGCCGTTCACGGCTTGCTTGGAGGCGGCACTGTTGCCCGAGTCGACGGGCTTTGATCTCGACTACAGGATGCGCCAGGCAAGTGGCGACTGGGGCTGGTTGCACACCCGCGCGCAGGTGAAGGCCCGCAGCCCCAAGGGCCAGCCCCTGCTGGCCGTGGGCGGCACCATCAGCATCGACCAGCGCAAGCGCGCCGAATCGGCGCTGAGGAACAGCGAAGCCCTGTTGCGGGCAACGCTGGCCTCCACCGACGAGGGCATCCTGATCATTGGCACCGATGGCCAGGTGCTGTCTGTCAATGAAAGGTTTCTGGAGCTTTGGCGCGTGCCCACCGAACTGGCCGCCACCGGGCGCGACGAGTTGTTGCTGGGGCATGTGCTGGGGCAGTTGTGCGATCAGGATGCCTTCATGGATCAGGTCCGGCGCCTGTATGGCAGCGACGCCGAGGCCAGGGACAGGCTGCAATTCAAGGACGGCCGCGTCTTTGACCGCTACACCCGGACCCTGGCGGAAACCGGGCAGTACGGCCGCATCTGGTGCTTCAGGGATGTGACCGAGCAGGCCAGGTCGCAAAGTGCGCTGGCCGACAGCGAGCAGAAGCTGCGGGCCATCCTGGACAACGTGGACGCCTGCATCTACCTCAAGGACGCCGAAGGCCGCTATCTGTTCGCCAATCGCGCCACCTGTGAGTTGTGGCAGACCAGCCCGCAGGCCGTCATCGGGCAAACCGACGCCCAGTTCTTCGACAGGCAGACGGCCCAGGCGATCCAGGCGAATGACCGGCTGGTCTTCGATACTGGCGAGAAGCTCTGCACCGAAGAGCAGAACCAGCTTCGGCAGACCGGGCAGAACATCGCCTACCTGTCCACCAAGCTGCCGCTGCGCAAGGATGACGGCAGCATCTATGCACTTTGCGGCATTTCAACCAATGTCACCACCATCAAGGATCTGAACCGCCGTCTTGAGGAGGGCAACCGGTTTCAGACGGCTTTGATGGCGGCCATTCCCATTCCGATCTTCTACCGGGACAGGCGCGGCCGCGATCTGGGGGCCAACCTTGCCTACGAGCAGTTCATGGGGCGCCAACGCTTGGTGCCGGGGGGCGAGAGCGTCCAGGCCTGCGGTCATGACGACCCATCGAAGGCAGAGCGTGAGCGCGACATGCATCTCATGCAGCGCGGTGGCTTCGAGGTGTACGAATCAGAAGTCGAGGACGCCACGGGCGCCGTTCACGACGTGGTCTTCCACAAGGCTTGCTTCCTGGATGAGGCCGGGCAGGTCTCGGGCCTGATCGGCGCCATCGTGGACATCACGGATCGCAAGCGCTCGGAAGGGGCCGTGCGCGAAAGCGAGCAGCGCGCCCAATCGTTGTACACGCTGCTCAGGATGGTGGCCGACAACGTGCCCGACCTGATCTGGGCCAAGGGCCTGAACCGGAACTTCCTGTTCGCCAACAAGGCCATGTGCGAGCAGCTCCTGATGGCCAGCGACACCGACGAGCCGGTGGGCAAGACCGACCGTTACTTCTACCTGCGCGAGCAGACCCGCCACGCCGACGACCCCCATTGGTTCACCTATGGCGAAGGGAGCCAGGACAGTGACGACCTCACGCTGCAGCGGGGCCTGGCTTCGCGGTTTGAGGAGTCTGGCAATGTCCAAGGTCAGCTGCGCTACTTCGACACCCGAAAGGCGCCCCTGGTCAGTGAACGTGGCGAGATCATCGGGGTGGTCGGCGCGGCCCGTGAGGTGACTGCGGAGCGGGAGATACGCGAAAACCTGCAGGTCTCTGCCATGGTGCTGGCCAACAGCAGCGAGGCGCTGCTGCTGTGCGATGCCGGCAACCGCATCGTTGCCGTCAACCCCGCCTTCACCAACATGACCGGCTACTCGTTCGAGGAGGTGGCGGGCAAGGACCCGAAGCTGCTGGCGTCCGGTCAACAGAACCAGGATTTCTACCGCAGCATGTGGGAGCGGATCCATGCCACGGGGAAGTGGCAGGGCGAAGTCTGGAACCGGCGCAAGAACGGCGAGCTGTTCGCTGAATGGCTGACGATCAACACGCTCTACCTGGACGACGGCAGCGTGCACCGGCGCGTTGCGCTGTTCTCTGACATCACCGAGAAGAAGCGCTCCGAAGAGCTGGTCTGGACCCAAGCCAACTTCGACGCCCTCACCGGCCTGCCGAATCGACGCATGTTCCTGGACAGGCTGGCCCAGGAACTGAAGAAGGCGCACCGTGGTGGGCTCAAGCTAGCGCTGATGTTCCTTGACCTGGACCACTTCAAGGAGATCAATGACGTGCTGGGTCACAACGAGGGCGACGTGCTGCTGGCCGAGGCGGCGCGTCGAATCGCGGCCTGCATGCGCGAATCCGACACGGTGGCCCGGGTTGGCGGTGACGAGTTCACGGTCATCTTGTCGGACCAGACCGACACCGGCGGCGTGGACCGCATTGCCAACGACATCCTGGTGGCACTCGCCCAGCCCTTCATGCTGGGCGCTCAGCAGGCCTTCGTGTCGGTGAGCATAGGCATCACCATCTACCCCGACGACGCGGTCACCCAGGATGAGCTGCTGAAGAACGCCGACCAGGCCATGTATGTCTCGAAGGGGGCGGGCCGCAACCGCTTCAGCTATTTCACTCGCGCCATGCAGGATGCCGCTCAGCACCGCCTGCACTTGATGAGCGATTTGCGTGGAGCCCTGGCGCTGAACCAGTTCGAGCTTCACTACCAACCCATTGTGGATCTGTGCAGCGGCGGCATTCACAAGGCCGAGGCGCTCCTGCGCTGGACGCATCCCACGCGCGGCCCGGTGGGTCCGTCGGAGTTCATCGGCCTGGCCGAAGAGTCCGGGCTGATACACGACATAGGACTTTGGGTGCTGGCTCAGGCTACCCGGCAAGCCCAGCGCTGGCGGGCCCACTGCGACCCGAGCTTCCAGGTGAGCGTGAACCTCTCGCCAGTGCAACTTCAGTCTGGCGCCCGCCAGCTGCCGTGGCGCAGTATGCTGGAAGACGCCCGGCTCATGGGTGACGCGCTGGTGCTGGAGATCACCGAAGGCGTGCTGCTAGACCAGTCGCCCAGGGTGGTCGAGGAGCTTCGGGCGCTGCGTGCCGCAGGTGTCGAAGTGGCCATTGACGACTTCGGAACCGGGTACTCGGCCATGTCCTACCTGCGGCACCTGGACATCAACTATCTCAAGATCGACAAATCGTTTGTCTGCAATCTGGCCGTGGACAGCAGCGACTTCGCCATGTGCGAGGCCATCGTGGTGATGGCCCACAAGCTCGGCCTGAAGGTGGTCGCGGAGGGGGTTGAAGGCGCCGATCAGCGTGATCTGCTCAGAGGCATGGGTTGCGACTTTGCCCAGGGATATTGTTTCGCTGAGGCGCTGGCCCCAGATGAGTTTGAGCGCCGCTTCCTGTCCGCATAGGCCGCGCCATGCCATGGCGCTGGACTGATGACCGGGGCTTGCGGTGCGCTGGTCGCGTCGACCGTGCTGATGGTCGTCCACGTCCTGGACAACTCAGTACTGGCCATTGACCAGCCGCCTACAGGCATGCAACAGATGCCTGGGCACGGGAAAAGGCGCCCCGCGCTCTGCTCCTGATGATGGCCGTGGTGCGGCACTCCAATGGCGAGGCGGGCTTCCCAGAGATGGACAAATGGGTCTCGCTGGGCGCCGCCCTGCAGAATCTGATGTTGGGCGTCGCAGCTCTGAAGGTTGGCGCGGGGTTGACCAGCGGCGAGGCCTTGGCATCCGCCCGAATGACCAGACTGATGGGATCGGCTTCCGACGAGCAGGCTGCTTGCATCGTGAGCCTCGGAACCGCTGGCTCAATGAAGCGTCGGCTGCCAACTCGGCCGACCACGTTTGAGCAGGAACTGTTCAAGCAGAGCGCGGGTCATCTGGCAGATGCCGAGCGACCACTGCAGACCAAGATCGCCAAGGCGGCCACCGAAAGCAAGCGCATCGTCACCGACAAGATCGACTGAGGTCTGTGCAAGCTGGCGGACATTGGGTGATGGCGCGGATGCCGGAGTGAGCCACTTTGGGGACTTCTGCCGGTGCCCCCGTGAACCACACTGGCCGCCCTCTAACCCGCATGTCTGTCGGGCGCCAAGGCCGTTCACGTGGCGCAGTCGAAGGTCGGCACCGCGGCACACTCCGGCATCGGCAGCAACAGCCGTGCGCTGCTAAGCCGCCTGGACGCCCCCGAATCGGCAGCCGCAATTGGTCGTGGATCGTGCCTGCGAAGACAACAAGACAGACCAGCTCTCGCTCGCCCTGGGCTTCATCCCCGTCGTGCCGACACCAAGGACTCGCATCGAGCCCTGGGAGTACGACCGCGCGATGTACAAGCACCGCAACGAGGTCGGCGGCATTTCGGGCGCCTCAAAGGTCAAAGATGCTGACCGCCGCAATTGCTGCCGGGGTGACAGCGACGATCTTGCGGGTGGCGAAGTCCACGATGATGGGATGCTTGGCCACATCGCAGGCTTCTTCGACCCAGCCGGCCTGGTTGCCACCTTCCACCCTCATCGTGCTGGAGCCTGCAGCGGTCGGGGCTGCTTTGCGAAACGCGATCAGCAAATCGGTCGCCAAGGACAGACGGTTGAAGGAATCGGTCAGGCCATTGGGCGCATTCTTGACGCAAAGAATGCGGGCGTAGTGACGACCTTTGGAGCTTCCCAGCACGTTGTTGAAGGCGTTGTCATAGACCATCTGGTTGATGACGAACGAGTACTGAGACAACGTGGTGCCGGTCGCCGATGAAGAGATGTCGATCATGACAGCACCCTCGCTCAGACAGCCCACGCGCTTGTCCAGCCAGACATCAGCCAGAGCCGTCGACGTGCATGCCGCCGGCTGGGCGGCCTGGCCGGAACCTGAGGTTCCACCCGATCCTGCTGTGCCATCGGTCTGGCCACCGGTCGCGGGGTCGGCACCTCCGCCACCACCACACCCGGCCAATATCAGGACGGCGGCCAGGCAGGCAGCCGTTCCAAGCCGAGTGGATGCCAGATTCTTCGGAAGCAAATGCAGTTCGTTCAAGATAAGTCCTCCTTGGTACTTGGTAAATAGACCGACTTGGTGCCCGCCGGCGTGTGCGCTGTGCTTGCGACTTGGCAGGGCGACAGGATCAATCGTTCAAGGCGAGCGTTCGCGTGGCCGGCGTTTGACCATGGCGCGCCCCCTTGCCTGGCGGAACAATCGAAGGTCTTGCTTCATCGCCAAGAGCTTCTTGAACGGCATCCGCCACGCCGAGGCCTTCCAGAACTGCTCCGCGCCCACGGCGGGCATCTTCTCCCAGGCCTCATCCTCCTTGCGCTCCTCGATCGCGCTCACCCAGGCTTCGAGCGGGCCCAAGTGCACGGCACGCGAGGTACCCACATGCTCCAGCAGCGCGCCCAGCAGCAACAGCCGCTGAGCCTCGTCCAGACAAAGCTGACCGCGAATCAAGTCCAGGCGTCCGGGCAGCTCGTCGTGGCGCCACATCTCCTCGGCGCTCCAGCGCCGTCCCTGAGCGCGGATGTCAAACTCTCTCACTTCGAGTTCCCCCCAAGGTCTTGCCGCTCAAGCCGGGCCAGTGGCGCCGAGCCAGGCCCAGCCCACCGACCCGCCGCCCCGTCTCAGGGATAGGCCTCCACCAGCGTCACCGTGGCTCCTCCGGCCTTCAGCCCTTCAACCATGTCATTGATGGTGCGCGGAATGAACTTGCTCGAATCCCCCACCACCGTGCGCGCCAGCGTGGCCCCCAGCACGGCGGCGCTGAAGCCCCCCGAGGCCTTGCTGAAGGTGGTGTAGACATTGAGCCCATAGCCGCCCTGGTAAGGCATCAGGCAGGCGAAGAACGTGGTCGCCTCGCCGTACTGGGCAAAGGAGCTGTCGCGCCCATTGGCGGTCAGGATCGCACCCTCGCAGGTCGGCACCTGGACGTTCTGGCCCCCGCTCATGGCCAGCGCCATCAGGCCGGCATTGGCCTTGAACGGCGAGGCCAGTTGGAACCGGCCGGCCTTGGCCGGCAAGGGTGACGGTGGCAGCCCATGGCTGAGCTGCACACCGCTCATGTTCTTCTGCAGCGCCAGCTTGACCGCCTCGGCCGCCTTGGCCGGCGGGAGGTCGCCCTTGACGTCGTAGATCGCATAGCCCTGGGCGGTCTCGCGGGTCGGCGTCGTGCTGCCGCAACCGGTCAGAACCACAGACGCCAGAGCAGAAATGAGGATGAATGACTTGGACATGGAGCCTCCTTCGGATGAACCAGAGACCCGATGTCCCGGGGCCTCTGATGTATGAATCAGTGTGTGTATGAATGAGTGTACTTTGGCCACAGTGCGCTGGTGGCCACCTCTCCCCAGCGCGCCTTTGGCGACCGAATCCGCGAACTGCGCCTGGCCGTGGGCATGACGCAAGAGGACCTGGCCGAGCGCTGCGGGCTGTTCCGCACCTACATGAGCCGCATCGAGACCGGCAAGGCCAACCCGACGCTCACCATGATTCATGCGCTGGCCGACAGCCTGGGGGTTTCGGTGACCGACCTGTTCGCCTTGCCGGTCGAAGCCAAGGCGCCAGCCCGTGCGCCGGTGCGCGCACCGGTCCGCTCCTCCCGGGGCCGGGTGTCGCGCTGAACGTCTGGGCCCGGCTCACGCTGCGGCCCACCATGTTGCGCTCTGCCTCAACCGCAGGCTGGACAGGAAGCCCTGGACCATGGCTGCCACTTCGGTGCCGTCGGGCCAGGTCGCCATTCTGGCGGTCGGGGTCAGCATGAAGAACAGGTCGTCGCCCCGGTAGGCTATGAGCGCCACCAAGGCGCCGTGTTCGCCCCCCAGGTTCCAGTGGTAGCTGGCGTCGTCGAACACGGCCGAGCGCAACTCGTCGAACTCGCCCCCTTGGGCGTGGCGAAAGCCCCCGACCACGAGGCTGTGGTTGTCGCCGTCCTGCTCCACCCGCACAGTGCAGTGCCGGGCCAGGCGCAGCCACAGATCCTCCAGCCGCCACCAGACGTCCTGTGGCGAGACTTCGCGCGGCTCGATCGCCGCCGAGGTTTGAGCCTTAGGCTCTGCTGGTTGTGTTGCCGGCTGGTGCCAGCTGCCCGGCAGGCGCACCCGCCCTGCCCTGTTGGGCGGGCAGCCACGCCAGACGGCGATGCCCTCGGTCCGGCGCAGGGCGCCCGCCACCGCGGACGCGCCGGATGGGGCCATGGTGTGGAAGGGTTTCATGGGAGTCCTTTCAGTGGGGAGCCGGGCGCACGAAGCCGCCCAGGATCTGCAGGTAGGTCTTTGCATCGACGCGGCCCATGCGGTAGACCACGGTCAGGCCGATCAGGCCCAGGTCCCAGGGCTGGACGTCCAGGTAGCCCTCCTCGCGCAGGGCGTAGTCGTCCACGGTGTCGTTCAGCAGGCTCAGGCTGAACATGCTTACCGCCGGGTCGTCGATCAGCCAATTGATCAGGGTGACCTGGTCTTCTGCGGTCATGCTGCGTTCGGGCGACCAGAGCACGCCACGCAGGTGGTCGCCGCGCATGAAGATGTCCTGGCCATGGATGTAGTCCTCCAGGCGGCGCAGGTACGCGGCCTGTTCGGTTTCCGTGAGGCCGGGGCGCGGGGTCACCCAGAGCGTGAAGCCCTGGAAGGTTTCAGTGGTGTCAGCCATGGTTCACCTCCTGGGTCAGTTGGGTGGCGTGGTGACCGGCGCCGTTGTGACCGGCGGCATGGCGGTCGATGCGCACGAGCACGACTTCGGGCTGGGCGATGAGCCAGCCGATCACCATGCCGCGGTCGAAGGGGCTCACGGCCCCGCCCATGCGCCGGATGGCGATGCGCTGTGGGGAAATGGCGGCCACCAGGCCCAGCAGGCCGAGGTGGGCGTGCAGGCGCTGGTGCCAGTGCCGAACCTGTTCGGCACTGAAGCGGCCGGACAGCGTGATCTGCAGCCACAAGATGGGGGAGCGCAGGGGAGCCGTTGCGTGGACTGACGCCGGTGCCGGCAGGGAAGATGGATCAGAGAGCAGTTGCATGTGAACTCCAGTGGTGTGGGCTGTGCCTGTAACGGGCGTGAGTTCGCCCAGCAGGGCCGCGCGTGATGCGCCGGCCATGCCAATTTGCCGAATGAGGGGACGGAACTAAGCGGGTTCAGCAGCCGACGGGCGGGCCTTGAGCACAGTGCGGCACGATGGGACCGGTGGAAACGGGTGCGGGCGTCTTGGACACAGGGATCTCCTGTCGGGCAACTCAGGGCGGAGTTCGGCCCTGCCCTGGCTGCCGGGGCATTCACGAAAGTGCATTGGGTGGCTGACCGGGGTCAGCGGGTCAGGGCATCAGGCCCGTTTGGCGAACCAGGTCGGCGGAGCCTGGGCGTCGGGGCCGTGCGGCTCGTTGGCTGCGGTCTTGCCGGCATCCCGGGGCGGCGGCTGCGCGCCGCTGCCCGCGTCGCCGGTGGCGAAGCGCGTGGCCAGCAGGCGGTCGATGGCCGATCCGTCCTGGCGGGTCATGTTCGGGACGAAGCGGCTGTAGACAGAGAACAGCATCTGGGTGCTGGCGTGCCCGAGCTGGCGTGCCACCCATTCGGGCGCCTCGCCTGATGCCAGCCACAGCGTCGCGGCTGTGTGCCGCATCTGGTAGGGACGACGCTTTGCCAGACCAAGGTGCCGCAGCAGCGGATACCAGACCCGGTCGCTGAAGTTCTTGTTGTCGATCGGGTGGCCTTCGCGGTTGCAGAAGACGTATTCGCTGAGCTTGCCAGTGGCCTCTTGCTGGCGCTTCAAGGCGTCGAACACGGGCTGCGACATCTGGATGTCGCGCTGCGAGCTGTCGGTCTTGGTGTACTCGTCCTCGCCCAGCACAAAGGTCTCGCGGATCAGGATGATCCGGCGCTCGAAGTCGACGTACTTCCACTTGAGGCCATGCGCTTCGCCGGTGCGCACGCCGGTGAAGAAGCGGATGGTGAAGTAGTCGCGCCAGTCCGCGCGCACCACAACCAGCAGGTTCTGCACCTGGTCAAGCGAGAACGGCTGAACATCGCTCTTGCGGACCTTGAGTGGCTTCACCTTGGCGCAGGGCGTCACGAAGTTGTGGCGGTCTGCAGCATCGTCAAGGATCTGCCTCAGCACGGCCATGACGTTGTTGACGCGCTTGGCGCTGAGCTTGTCTCCGATGCGGCCGGGCTTGTCGGCGAGCTTGGACCGGAAGGTCAGCACGTCGGACTTGGTGATGGTGCCGACGGCCTTGTCGCCGAAATAGGGCTGCAGGTGGCCCTCCAGCGTCGACTCCAGCACCTTGATGTGTGAGCGGCGCCATTCCACTTTGTGCTCAGAGAGCCAGGTGGTGACGAAGGTGCGGAAGGTGGGCGTCCCAGGAGCGGCGGCAACCGCCGCCTCTACCGCCACCGCAGCGACTGGGAACGTGGATACAACGGACTCCGAAGCGTTCGAGCCAGCTTGACTGCAGGCCAGCTTGCCGTTCGGAAAGGTGGCTGCATAGTCGAATGTGCCGCTCTCGATCTCGGACTCGATCTTGGCAAGGACTTTTTCCATGCGCTTTCGATTGGCCGGATTGTCAGCGAGCAGCGTTTGTTCGCGACAGCGCTGACCACGGATCCGAAAGTCGAAGAACAACAGTCCGTTGTCCTTCCTGGCGCGGATACTACCCATGGAGAACACCCCCGTTGGCCAGAGGGATTGCAACCCGATCGACGCCGCTCAAGGCGCGCATGTCTTGTTCTATGGCTTCCCAAACAAACAAGATCTTGCGACCGCCAAACGGCCTCACATAGTGCTTCCCTTCCAGAAGCACACTGTCCTTCAGTCGTTCCCGAATGGTTCGCACGTCGTACTTGATGCGCGCCGACAGTTCGTCGGTTGTCAGATAGGTGGTTTCCGTCACTTCACTCTCCTCGCCAAAGTTGAGACAATGAGGACGACAAATTTCCATTCCGATTGGCTTTTTGTCGTTCTGAATGACATCTTAGCGCGCAGAAAGACGTTTGCAAGAGTTTTTTGTCGTTCTGAATGACTTTTTTATTTAGAGAACGACTTGATCAAGTGCCACCTATCCCGCCTGATGGGGGAGCGCAAGCTGAAAATCGTCGATGTGGCTCGTGTGACCGGCCTGCATCGCAACACGATCACGCTTCTCTACGATGAGACAGCTGCTCGAATCGAGCTCGAGGCCATCGATAAGTTGTGCGAGCTATTCAATGTCAGCGTGGGTGAGTTGTTCGAGCACGTGCCAGCTAACGAATCGCAGTAAACGACCGCCGCTCATATTTGCAGGTAGGCCACGGCATTCGGGTCGATCACGAGTTGGGTTCCAGAGCTGAGCACTGACGGCTCGGCCACAGCTGTTTCTCTGCGTAGTCCCAGTCCCTTCCGCTCGAAGACTCGGCCTGCCTCGACGAACCGCTATGCAGCGTGGCGTCTTCCGCAACGTGGAGCCCAGCTCACGCTTCAGGACCGGAAGCCGTCATTGGCTCACCGGTCCACATGCCGTCGACGATGACCGCTGACCCGTTGCAGTCATCAACGCTTGAACGAGCTTGCCTCCACGTGAATGTCGCGTGCCGCTGCTAGTTCAGGGCAACGACTGCCGCGTGAAGGCGGCGTAGGTGCTGATCGGACATGTCCAAGATCGGTTCGTACATGAACGAGTTCAGATGGATGTTCTCCGGCGTCATGAGCAGGACGCGCTGGATGACGCCAACGTTGGCGACCTCCGCAGGGAAGTCGGCTCGGTAGCGCTTGAGGAGCGCGGGGGTCTGATTGGCGGAAATGCCGGCCAACCAGACCGCGTCGTTGATCTTGGCGGCCATGAACCGTTCAGCCTGCAGGCGGGTGGAGATCGCCAACACGACCTTGTTCTCAAAGTTGATGCCGTCTGGTGCCTGCAGACAGGAAGTGACCTCTGCGGCAAGAAGATCAACGACGCGTGCCGCAGGGTTGCCCGACTGTCCGGCGGCACCAAACAGCCTGGTATAGATGCCATCAAGATCCGCCACAGTAATCTGCTCCGTGCCGACTTTCCAGTGGAGCAACGAAGTGAGGAGCAGGTAATCGGGGTCGGCTTCGCCCTTCGTGTACTCGATGAGGTTGCGCATGAAGGGCACGCAGCAGATCTTCTTGCGGTCGTCAATGAAGAACGCTGGCTTCCAAGCATTGATAAAGACGTTGCGCACGCCCTGAGCCGCCTCGAGCGTGACGCCGGCAATCGTCTTTGACACCATGAAGCAGTTCTTCCGCTGAACGAGGCGGCGGCTCTCGATGGTTCGGTAGAAATCGAAGTTGTGGGTCAGGATGAGCATCTTGAAATGCTGATCCTCGGCCAAGTCGGAGAGGTACTGAACGATGGCGTACTTGTTCTTGTAGTCGAAGGAGTCCGCGATGTCGTCGACGACCAGAAGTGTCTGCTGACCAGCCGCACGACGCACCTCAATATCGAACAGCATATTCAGGACGTGGAACGCCCTCTTCTCGCCAGTGCTGAGTGTCTGCAGCAGGGCATCCCGCTCGACTGGCGCATGGTCGTCGCCATCCTTGAACACGAAGCCCAGGCGCGGTGCCGTTTCCTTGCCTATGACCACCTGAATCTTGTTGGCCACTTCAAGATGGAAGGGGACGATGAAGCGGCTATTGAACATGTCAATGACGTCTTGCCATTGCGTGTGTTCCTGGCCAGCCTGCGCCTCGATCTCGGCTGATCGCACGGCAGCCTGCTCGACCTTGTTGATCAGGTCCATGTACAGAGCGTGGTTTGCCTTGAGGTACGACATCCAGAGCTTCTTGTTGAAGGCAGCCGGGTCGGCGAGCTCCGGCAGCAGGTCTTCATGCCCTTGCAGGTACGACTCGAACTCGCGGAGCTGCGCATTTTTCTGGATCTGCTTCTCGAGCTCCTCATACTTTCGGCGCAGCGCGGCGTCCTCAGAAATCTTGGCGCGCTCCGCATCAACAAGGGCTTGGAGCTCGGCCTCAGAGTTAATCTCCCTTCTGTCTTCGCCGTTGAGGCTCACGGAATGCTTTGCCTTGAAAAAGCCGCTGGCCTTCAGCTCCTTGGCCACGTTGGTGGCCGCGTAGTAGTTGAATCCGCCTTTCTTGAAGTACTTCGAAGCCGCGAGCAACTCGTTGTACTTCCTCGTGTAGTCATTGATAGCCGTGCGGAAATCACCTTGTGCCAAGAACGCGACGACCCGCTCGTCGTTCAAGACGTCGTACGACACGTCTTTGAAGACAGGCTCCCAGTCCTTGGCTAGTTCCTCTTTCAAGCTGGCGAGCGTCGCATCGAAATCCCGGCCGGCAGGTGCAAACGCCGATAAGACCTCGCGCTCGATCGGTCTTTTGGCTTTTGCGGTGGCCTTGACTGCGGTTATCAGGGCTGCCCGCGCAGCATTGACGTCCGCGTGCAACGCTTCATATTCCTGCCGTAGTGCGGCATTCACCAGGAGGGTCGCAGTGGCGTCTCCCTTGCTGGCAACCTCCTCAAAAGGCCTGAGCACCAGCACATTGGCGGCGACAATGTTGGCACTGTTCTCATCCTGGACCACACGCACGGTGGCGCGGTTCGGGAAAATCCGGTCCCGAGATGCTTCGCCGTCGGCGATGTCCTGGAAGGTGCTGGCCAGCGAACTCTTCATCGATCCGTTGGGCGCGTAGATGGCGATGGCAGCATTGCCACCGAAGTCCAGCACAACGTCCAGTTTGCGGATTCCATAGCAGTGCTCCAGCTGGACCTTCAGCTTATTCATGTCCTCTCCTTGTCGTCGTTGTAGGGTAGCCGGCTTCACACTCGGAGCCATGAAGCCGTCATCGCCTCGCTTGGCGACGTGTCAGCCGGGAGGATCGCTGTCAGGGGTGAAGCAGTCCGTCAAGAAGTCTGGACGCCGCTCACTTTGTACTCCCGCCGGGACTGCCTGCTGCTCGACGGTTCAAATTGGTGATCTCACCCCGGAACTGCCGCTGATCTCCCGAATTGATCACGAAAATGCTGACCGCTGAGCCGTTCGTCCACCTCAGCGATCACCTTCTCACTATTCGCCAAACGACCGATCTGCAAGAGGGCCAACAGGGCGAAGAGACCCGACGCTTTAAGAGACTCGATGATCTCTTCAGGCTGGTAGTTCGGCTCGATGCTCACAGTCTTCACCCGCCTGGCGATCTGGTGCATTCCACCATGGGTGTAGCCGTTCATGGCCTTCCAGCCTTCGATCTTGTATTGATATAGAACCTTGTCGCCAAAGTCCGCATGCTGCTCGATCACATCAAGCATTTCGCCAAATTTCAGCGGGAGCCAATCCTTTTCCACAAACTCCTGAACCTCGTCGGCGGTGGCGCTCAGATGCAGCCACAGCCCTCGGACCAGCGATTCGAACTGCGACCGGATGAGCGCGAACGCGGAGCCGTTGATCCGGCTTGTCACGAGTTGAACGATGCCGACGTGGTGCTCAAGACAAAGGTCGAATAGGACACCGGGAACTCGGGTAGCGTTGTCAGTCTTGATCTCAAGACCGTCCTGCCGCTCGGCGATCCAGGTCACCAGTTGTTGGGCGCTTTGGAGCACCGCCGCAACGTCGTCGCGCAGCGGAGGCGGTTCTTGCAATGGCATGTGCTCAGACAAGTTGGGGGTCGGCAAATATGGAATTTCGCATGCCGAGTTCGGAGCCAGGCCGCTCACCGTTCGGCGAATGGCTGCTGTCGTCCTCGACAGCGAAATGGTAGTCCACGCCAGGAGCTGACGTTCGCGCTGGGCTGCTTTCTGATATGCATTGCATCCAACCTGGGAAGCTGAGTCCGGACACCCGGAAATCTGGCAAGCTACCATCAGTTCCCTGAGCATCTCCCCCAGCACGCGACAGCAGGAGCCCCGCCGTCACAGGCCGTCCGCGCTGAGATCGGGATTGTTTTCCGCTCATGTTCGAGGGCATTCCACAGTTGAAAGTTCTATTGCATGACGCGATTTGCCGAATGGTGCACTGAGGTCGTAGTTGGGTGCACTGCGCCGCATAGCCACACGATGCTGACCGCAGATGCATCGAAGTTTGATGCGGCGGTCGCCATCGTCGCAGATGTGATTCCCGAACACTTCTTGCCACCGAGCCGGCTGGCCGAGATGTTCACTCGCTTGCAGAGGCACGAAGTTGCGGAGTTGATCCAGAACAGGCTGCCGGAGAGCGCGCAGCTCAAGTCCGGCGATCTCGGCGAGGTGTTGTGCACTGCTTTCGTCCGTGAGAAGACGCCGTTCAAACTGGGCATCAAACGTCTTCAGTTCAAAGACCACAGAAACATGTCGATGCGGGGCGACGACATGTTGGGCTTTAACTTGAACCCCGTGACCGGCAAGCTCACTGTGCTCAAGGCGGAGTCCAAGAGCAATGCAACTATGCCTGCCGCCACCGTCGCGAAGGCTCGAGAGGCGCTGTCCGGCTATGGCGAGCTTCCGTCGCCCCACTCAATGGGTTTCGTCGCTGACCGGCTGTTGGACCCTGCTGATAAGCCCTTGCGGGCCGCAATCGATGACGCTCAGTTGAAGAAGTCGCTAAAGCCCGGCGATGTCACGCACATGCTATTCGCCTTCACGGGCAACGACACGACCACGCTGTTGCAATCCAACTTGAGTGGTTACACCGGAGGCGCGACCCAGCACTATGTTGGGCTGCGGGTCACTGAGCATCAGAGTTTCATCAAAGCCGTATTCACGGCCGTAGGGACCTGATGGCATCCACGCAGGAGGAGTTGCGCTCCAACATCCGTGAAGCGGTCGAGGCGGGTTACCGTCAACAGCTGTTGGCGAGGGGACAGGCGCGCGGCATGATTTGGCGCGCGGGCCAGTTGCCGATCGATGCGCCGGATTTCAGCCCGCTCCTGTCGGAGGACCTACTCTCGTTCGGCTACTCGCTGCTACTCCACGGTTTGCGGTATCTGGATCTGGGCGGCGACTTCGAGACTGCGCGACAAGCCTTCGAAGTTGCAGCTGAGTCCATCGAGGCCGTCGTCGCGCGAGGGCAGTTGGACGAGGCGCGAGATTTCCACCGTCTTGTCGCTGGAAGCGCTTACCACCTGGGTCGGTTCTCTGCGCGCGCGTACTCACTCCTGAGGGCTGACTTCGAACGGGCCAACCTGTCGGTTGTCGAGCGATGTCTCGCGCAACTGGTGCTTCGGGACCTTGCTGGTGTGAACCGTACTGTCGCTGGTTGGTTCGAGTCGGGCGCCGGTTCCGACGACAAGGTCATGGCTGCTCTGGAATCCTTGTTCGAAGTAGAAGGCCAGGAAGCTGCCACGGAAGACGGCGAAGGTGTGGCTGAAGCCCTCTTGCTTGGCTTAGAGGGCAACTTCATGTCGGCGATGTCTCAGACGCTGCTCGCTCTGGAGCGGGGCGAACAGCATCTCATCGGCGAAGCACAGGTGCGTCTCAGACAGGGGTTGTCCGTTGCGGGGGATATGAACTTCGTCGGCCAGTGGTGGGTGCATCGCTTGGCTCTTTACATCGTTGACAGCCTCTGGTCCAGCAGTTTTCACGCGATCCTCCCGATGTCCGGCCCCGACGGTGCAGCAATCGGCGATTGGGCATCTCTGCGCAAACTGTTCATCACCTCGCTACTGCGCCGGGGTCGGTCGGAAGTTGAGCTCTGGCCGTCCCAAATTGAAGCGGCGAAGCGTGTGCTGGAGTACGACGCCAATCTTGTACTGTCACTGCCTACAAGCGCGGGTAAAACGCGCATCGCAGAGCTGTGCATCCTCGCGTGCCTGGCAGCTGGCAAGCGAGTCGTTTTCGTCACGCCGTTGCGTGCACTGTCTGCGCAAACAGAGGTGTCACTGCGTCGTACGTTTGGCGCGCTCGGCAAAAGCGTCTCAAGCCTCTATGGCAGCATCGGTGCCAGCAGCAGCGATGTCGACACGCTCAAGTCTCGCGACATCGTAGTATCGACGCCGGAAAAGCTCGATTTCGCCCTTCGGAGCGACCCGACGCTCTTGGACGACGTGGGTTTGGTGGTCCTCGACGAAGGCCACATGATCGGGCTCGGTGAACGGGAGGTGCGCTATGAAGCGCAGATTCAGAGGCTGCTTCGGAGGCCTGACGCGGCTTCCCGACGAATCGTCTGCCTCTCGGCCATTCTTCCTGATGGTGACCAACTCGCTGACTTCACCGCTTGGCTCACCGCCGACCGGCCCGATGGACTCATCAAGAACGGTTGGCGCCCGACCCGCCTTCGATTCGGTGAGGTTGACTGGAACTCAGAGATCAAAGTCGCGCAGCTGAACGTGGTAGTCGGGGACGAGCATCCGTTCATTCCCAAGTTTGTCGTCGGGAAGAGGACGTCCCATCGTGCAAACGCGGCGATCGTTCCCGGCTCGCAGACCGACCTGTGCATCTTCACGGCGTGGCGTCTGATTGAAGATGGTCAGTCAGTGCTGGTGTTCTGTCCGATTCGAGTGTCGGTCATGCCGTTCGCCAAACGCATCATCAAGCTAAGCCAAGGGGGCCTGCTTCCGCCGATCATGACGCCTCCGTCCGACGCTATCGCGTCCGCATTGGCCGTCGGTGCTGAGTGGTTCGGCCCGGATCACGATATCTTGAAATGCCTCCGCATGGGGGTGGCGGTCCACCATGGCGAGTTACCCACCCAGTTCCGCAAGGAAGTGGAGCACTTGCTCAGGGAGGGTGTTCTGAAACTCACGGTGTCGTCACCGACCCTCGCCCAGGGGCTGAACTTGGCGGCAACTAGCCTCATTTTTCACGGGCATTCCAGGCATGGTGAGGCGATCGATGAGTCCGAGTTCAGAAATGTCGTCGGTCGGGCTGGCCGCGCGTATGTCGACATCGAAGGTTTGGTGCTCTATCCAATGTTCGACGAGCACGAGAAGCGGCGAGATGCCTGGAAGGGTCTAATCCGTGGCGACAGACAACGCGAGATGGAGAGCGGCATCTTCCGATTGCTTTACTGGCTACTGGATCGCATGGCCAGGAAGATCGGGACCAGGGACGTCGATGCCTTGCTGGCATATGTGGCAGGTCAGGGTGCTTGGAGCTTTGCGGCGGTGCCTGGGGAGCGGAAAAGGTTGGCAGAGGCCGCGGTTGAAGACTGGCCGCGACATCTAACCAGCTTGGATACAGCCGTCTTCAGCTTGCTTGGTGACGCGCAGGTTGCTGATGAAGAGCTCGAGTCAAAGATTGATGAGGTGTTGACGTCATCACTGCTCACGCGCCGGCTCGCGCGGCGGAGTGAAGGTGATCAAAGGGCGCTGCTTTCTGGCTTGAAGGCCAGAGCGAAGCTGATCTGGGCCAGTTCGACAGCGGTGCAACGGCGCGGCTATTTCCTCGCCGGCGTCGGGCTTGAGACGGGCAGAATGCTGGATAAGAAGGCCGATGAGCTTGAGTTCTTGTTGCTCAAGGCGGATACGTCTGTAGACGGCGGTGAAGTCGATGAAGCTGTCACGGCGATCATCGCTTTCGCCGAGATTGCCTTCGAAATCTCCCCGTTCACGCCGAAGTCGTTGCCGCCAGATTGGCGAAAACTTCTGGATCAGTGGCTGAGAGGAGCTCCAGTTCACGAACTGGGGGAAGACGACGCAGACGATGCGATATCCCTCATCGAGCATGCGTTCGCCTACAACTTGCCTTGGGCGATGGAAGCCGTGAGGGTTCGCGCGCAGGCTCACGCGCCAGTTGGGGATCCATTCGGTCTTGACATCGATCTTCTGCCGAATCTGGGTAGCGGCAGCGCTGTTGCTGCAGTCGAGACGGGAACGCTGTCCATCCCGGCTGCTGTGCTGATCAAGTCCGGCTTCGCGTCGAGGCTCGGCGCCATCAGCGCGGTGCTCTCGACAGGCGCAAATTTCGACGACGCCAAGGGCCTACGTGCTTGGCTTGCCTCAGATTCCGTGCGGGCTTGGAGCGTCATTCCCACATGGCCGACAGAAAACTCGCACGAACTTTGGAGGGAGTTCACAGCGCCGCATGGAGCAGGCAACGTACAGCCGTGGACGACGACGGAGTACGCCGGGCCGGTTCAATGGAAGGGCGGCGTACCGATGCCGCCCGGGATGCCTCTGCGCATCGCCGGCTCCGGACCGAAGGCCGGCGTCATCTACAGCAGCGACTACCGAGAGTTGGGCAGAGTTCGTTATCCATTCAGTCAGAACGCCCTAGGCCTCACGGTGGCGACGTCGAATGGTGCTGCAGACCAGATCTCGTTCGAGTACACCGGCCCGAATGACCTGATTCAATCCTGATGTATCCGCGCCGACTCTTGTTGATGGCACTCGCGGCCATCAATGAGCCGCGAGTTGCGGACACGCGGCCCGCGTCCACAGCTCTACCTAGACGTACGAGGGGGCGGTGGGGGCGGTGGGGGTGGCCACGACCCGGGCTTGGGAACATGCCCTCGCTCTTGGCGACCGGGCGGCGGAGCTGGGGGCGTGGGTGGAGGACGAGTTGCCATTCACATAGTCCTTTCTGCGATCACCTCATGATAGGTGGTCGCGCCGAGCTTGCGGTCTTGAGCCGGCAGGCCAATCGCCTTGCTCGACAGTTCGCTCTCAATCTTCTTCGCACTTGAGACTCTGGCTCGAGCAGCACCGTCCTCCAGCAGCGCTTGGTCGCGCCAAAGCTCCTCGTACTCATGCATCAGTTGAAGCCACTTGCCGTGTACCTCCGTCATGCCTAGCACTTTGTCGTTCAGCGAAAGAAACGGAAGGACGATCGAAACTAGAGACGCGACAACAGTGAGCGACTTCCAAAGCAGCGGGTGGTCGTTCCAAAGACTCCAGCTTGCGACGGTTGACGACGTAATCAGCGCGAGGAAAACCTTGCTACGAAAGTCCCACTTGACGTACTGGCATGCCTTGCGGTGCCAATAACGCTGCTCCTGATCAGATTGGAGTAGCGACCGCCAGATTGAGTCGCGAAGGACCGATTCCAAAACTTGTTCCTGTTGAAAAATTCTTGCAGAAGGGCGCGCGCGATGACGTGGCGAAATGTACTTCGCGACAAGGCTCCATCATGACGCTCTTTCGGTACCGGCATCAGCGATGCGCTTGGAATGCCCACGGTTCCCACTGGGGCGACTATATGACTGTATTCGCGCGACGCGATACAGCGAGCGTCATCAAACCAGAAGAGCGCGCACGACCTTTTCGACCGAGAGCGGTCACTTGGTCCCCAACCGTGAGGGTCTGCGCTCAGTCTGTGAACCGGAATCCGATCATTTGTCTTTGGCTGTCTATCCAAACAGGAATGCAGCCATAGCGGTCGCCGCCGCTGCTATTCCCGCCTTGCTCGCTGCGCGTCGGACGGCATCCGGGAACTGGCGCTGCCCACGCATCATCTCGACGATCTCCTCTACGGTACCGATACCTGCAGCGACCAAAGCTGAATGCTCCGCACGATTCAAGACCGTGTGATCTTGGAGAGTCTGGCTGGCCTGATCAACATCGCTGCGCAGCGAATCGTTGTCGAACCCGCTGGCGACCACCCGCTCATCATCAAATCTGGCGGCAACTTCATCCGTCACCCGCACGTCGATGTCCGGGTACCGGTCGAGGTGCTCGGTGACATGCGAGCTCGAGGCGACCGCCTTGAGTTGGCGCTCCTGCAACACTTCACCGGTTTGGGCATCCACGATCTCCAAGTCCGACCCTGGATGGTTGGTCTGCTCATGCAGCCGCGCAAAGGTGTCCGCATGAGCATCGTTGTAGTCGTGGGCAAAGTAGAGCTCGTGGTAGATGCCTTTGACCCCAGATGCAAACCCTCTCTGCTGAACCTCGCTCAGTCCACGCAGGTAGTCTCCCAGTTGGGCCGGTGTCGCGTCATGGAGCGCATTCACGGACCGCTGCATGGCTTCCACCACCAGCTGAGACTCCACACTGTCGTCGAGAGGTTCGCGCGACAGCAGCGCCGCGAACACACCGCCAATCGCGTACTTGGCCCGCGCATCCAGTTGCGCGCTGATCGGAACGGCACGCGCAGCAGCGGGCTCGCCTTCGGACACGGCGAGCTGCCTGGTGTCCGGCGCCTCACCTTGAGGGTCTTTGGCGAGCAACAGCCAGGCCTGGCCCGCGTCCGAGTGCAGCCAGCTGACGTAAAGAATCCAGCGCTCCAGCACCACGGACTTGAAGTCCGGCATGGCGTGTTGGCGCAGTGCCAATGCGTTCTTGGCGTCCAGCGCGGCGCACAGCGTCTCGAGGTTGGACGAGACCCGCTCAAACAACGGACGCAGTGCCTTGTCCAGAAGTTGGATGACCGCAGGGAGGTCCAGGGCGGCAGGTTGGGCTCTGTACTCGCCGCACAAGGTGGCGAGCGCCCAGCATGATTGGACGATCGACTGTTCCGTTGCACTCAGCGCTTCGAACGGCCTGCGCTCGGAGGCCAGCATCTTGTAGGCGCCCAGGCCGGCAACCAGGCCGACCCCACCGGTCAGGACGGCACCCGCCGCCATGCCGCCACCGACCAGCCCGCCGACCCAGGCCAGAGACGCGCTGGACAGCGCCGCGCCGTGCAAGGCAGCGATGGCCGTGCCCGTTCCCGACGTGCCGAAGGCGGCCACCAGGGACAAGGTTCCGGCCACTGCCGCAGCACCACTGGCCTTGGCGAATACAGCTCGACCAAACTGGGAGCCCAAGGCGTGCGACTCGGCCGCACTGATCTGCATCAGACAGGCCGCGATGTAGACCAGTTCCTCGCCGGTCTCCTTCAGGAGCGTGTCCTGGTCGAAGGTTGGAAGGCTAGGATGAACAAGGGCCCTGGCATTGCCACGGACCGCGCCGTAGGCTTCCTCCCCCAGGGTCAGCGCACTCTTGTAGGCCTGGCTTGAAGACACGGCTTCGGCGAGTTTGCGTCCGGGCGTCACGGCGTACTCGTCCAGCGCACGGGTGACTCCGGCGCTGTCCGCTGCCGCTGTCACAGCCTCCGCCGTTGAGCGCAGGGCCTCTCCGGCCTGCTTGCCAAGCTCTCCGACCACCTTGGTGACGCCGTGCCGGGCGTCCAGCTCGCGCGCCTGGTCCGCCACTTGGGCGCCGAGTCTTGTGGCGGACTCGGAAATCCCCCAATTCTTGTCCGCGGCCTTGAGTCCGCGACCGGCCTCCTTCGCCACGGTTTCGGCCCGGGACTGCATTTCGGATGCAACGCTGGATGCCACCTCGCCAAGGCGCTTTTGCGCCCGTTGGAAGGCAGTCAACGGAGCGGGGGGCGGTGGCGGCTTGGTACCCATGCGTTCCTCCCTGGAACTCTATGAGGTGTTCGTTCGTGGGCCGATGGCCATGTGGATCCCGGCTGTGCGCCAATGCGGCGGACAACCTTTGATCGGCGGGCCGTCGAGCCCGCACTGGTCTAGCTCCAGAACCCATCAACGATCCCCATTTTGACTGAGCCCCGCCAACCAACGGGCATCGCGTGAAGGCCTGCGTCCTGATACGGCAGTCATTCGCCTGATCCAATGCCGAGCTGCAGGTATCGGCGGGTGCTGTCATTCGCCCGCTAAACCCGAGCGGCGGAAATCAGTCTGGAGCCGCCGACCAAGCTCCGGCGGTATGGACCGTGATCGCTCGCACCACTCTGAAGGGCTCTTCGCCCTGGACGCCCAAGGGTCGAGCGTCGGCTCAACTTTGGGCACAAATTTCTGTGCCCACGAAAACACGCCGCACCCCGAAAGGCTGGGCACCCACCCAATGGTCGTGGATTGCTCCGACCTTTGGTGAGCTCGCCCAATGGTCGCGTTTTTGACCCAATGGTCGCGGCGCCCGGACTGACCCTTGGGTCTGGCACCCAACGGTCGAATTGGACCCAATGGTCATGGTCAGGGCACAGAGCCCAATGGTCGCTTCGAGCATGCAGCGAGAACCGCTGGGCACGGCGTGGGCACGAAATGGGCACAGGATGGGCACGGAAGCCCAGACGCGACAAAGCCCGCACTTGGCGGGCTTTGCTAAGTCCTTGTCAGGACCGAATATTCCTTGGTTGCGAGGGCAGGATTTGAACCTGCGACCTTTGGGTTATGAGCCCAACGAGCTACCAGACTGCTCCACCTCGCGACTGAAGCTAGCACTATAGCACGGATACGGCGGATGGGGTGCGAGCGCATGTCTAGCAATGCACAACTGCGGCGTGCCCACGAACTAGGGACCCCATTCAGGTGACAGCCCCCTAGATCGCGTGGTGCGGCCCCCAAGGCCCAGACGTACGATTTTTGAATCGCCCGTGCTTGGGGCGCCACGCTGGACCTTGAAGTGATGGACGCCATGACCGCTACCCGCAAAGTGCTGCTCGTCGATGACCATGAACTGGTGCGCATCGGCGTGAAGACCTCGTACCCCGAGCTGATGGGCATCCCCATCTCGTGGTGCGAGTCGGAAACGCTGGAAGACGCGGTGCGCGTCTATGGCGAAGAGGACGACATCGATGCCGTACTGCTCGACCTGAACCTGGCCGATTGCCGGGGCCTGCAGGGCCTTCGCCTGTTCTTGCAGGCGCACCCAGAGGCCCGCGTGGCGGTATTCAGTGGCACCCAGGATGAGTTCGTGGTGCGCCAGGCCCGCGCCATGGGTGCGCTGGGTTATGTGTGCAAGGGCGCCCTCACCTCCAAATTGCAGGAAACGCTGATCGCCTTGCTGATGCCGGGCGGCAGTGGCATGGCCGCCGCCAACGCCAACCTGTTTCCGCGCACCTCCTCGTCCATCATGTACGACCGCGTGGCCGAACTGGGGCCTCGGCATCTTGAGATCCTGGAACTGGTGCTCTCGGGTTGCACCAACCAGGAGATCAGCAGCTCCACGCACCTCTCGCTGGGCACGGTGAAGAACTACGTGTCCTCGCTGTTGCTGGCGCTGGACGTGCGCTCGCGCTCGCACCTGATCAGCCTGTTTCACTAGCCCACCCTCCCTGCCGGCTGCCCTGCAGGCCTGGGCGCTGCGCGGTGAACTTGGCATGGCCCATCACTTGAAGGAGGTGCACCTTGCACGGTGCGAGCACGCCGCTGCCACAGCCCGGCCCGCGCGCTCGCCATGTGGTGGTGGAGGGCCAGCCCCACGCTGCGGCCACAGGCCCACACGCGATGGCCCCGGATGCCACACATGAGCTGGCAGACCGCCTCGCTACCGCAGCCTGGCTGAGCGCAGGGCCGCTGCTGGCGCTGTGCGGCGCGCTGGCCGGCACGCTGACAGCGCTGGCCTGGTGGAGCACGGAACCCTGGGTGATGGCGCTGGCCATGGCCGCCGGCCTGGCCGGTGCGGTGCTGTGTGCACGCCTGGTGTGGCCCTCCGCCATGCTGTCGGCGGTGCCCTTGCTGGTGGGCACGGCACCCTCGCTGGCCCCGGACTGGGCGTGGGCCGGCGGCGCCATCGCCGCCGCAGCCGCACTGGCTGCCCTGGTGCAACGCCGCCAGTGGCGACGGCTGACGCTGGCCAACTTGCAGCAGACCGACCGCATTGCCCACCTGGAGCAAGCGCGCGATGCAGCCATGCGCACCGACCAGGACAAGAGCCGCTTCCTGGCCAATGCCAGCCACGACCTGCGCCAGCCCGTGCATGCGCTGGGGCTGTTCGCGGTGTCACTGCAGCGGCGGCTGGCCCACTCGGCCGACGAGCCGCTGGCGCGCAACCTGGTGCGCGCGGTGGACGGGCTGGAGCGCTCGTTCAATGCCATGCTCGACATCTCCAAGCTCGATGCAGGCGCGCTCTCGCCCAAGCTGGAGACCTTTGCGGTGCGCGACATGTTCCGCCGCCTGCACATGCAGTACGCGGGCCAGGCCGAGTTTGCCGGCCTGGGCCTGCGCTTCACGCCGGCCGGCAAGACGGTCTCCAGCGACCCGCAGTTGCTGGAGCGCATCGTCGGCAACCTGATCCAGAACGCCATCAAGTACACCGCGCATGGCGGCATTGCCGTGGTGGCGCGCAACCATGCAGGCGGCGTGAACGTCGAGGTCTGGGACACCGGCCCCGGCATTGCCCCGGCCGAGCTGCCACGCATCTTTGGCGAGTTCTACCAGGTGGGTCGTGGCGAGCGCGACCGCGCCCACGGCCTGGGCATGGGCCTGGCCATCGTCAAGCGCCTGGCGGCGCTGCTGGGGCACCGCTTGGAGGTGGCCTCGGTCGTGGGCAAGGGCACGGTGTTTCGCATCGGCGTTCCCGCAGGGGGGCTGCCCGGCATCGACGAGACCTTGTCGGCCCACGACACCCAGCCCATGGTGTGGCTCACCACCCAGACCATCCTGGTCGTGGACGATGAGGAGGCTATCCGCGAAGGGCTGCTGATGCTGCTGCAGGAATGGGGCTTTCAGGCCATGACCGCCGCCAACGCCCAGCAGGCCGAGCAGGCGGTGACCGCGCTCGAAGGCCGGGTGGACCTGGTGCTGAGCGATCTGCACCTGGGCGGAGGCCCTGATGGCGTGGAGGTGATTGCCAATGTGCGGCGCCTGTGCGGGCGCGACATCCCGGCCATCCTGGTCACCGGCGACACCGCGCATGGGCAAGACCCGCAGGTACTGGGCGGCAACGACCCGGTGCTGTTCAAGCCGGTGCAGCCGCGCCGCTTGTTCGACGCGCTGCGCGAGGCCTTGGGCGAGTGATGCACTGGCCATCCCTTGTTCATGGCGCGTGGTTAGGGGGCAAAGATGACTTTCGACCACTGTGAAGCGCGGGCGCCGGCTCCTAGAGTCCGACTCAACACAGCAAGACCCTGAATGGTCGAAAGCCCTGCATGCCGCTGCCCCCTCTTGATCTTGAATCGCTGCTCGCCCCGCTGGACGAAGACCAGCCCTGCGGCCCCGATCTCGTCTACGACCCCGAGTTCGCCGAGCTGGAGCAGGCCGGCGCCGGCAAGCCAGAGCGGCAATACGGCGACAAGGTCTACCCCGCCGAGCCTGCCGACTGGATGGCCGTGCGCGAGCACGCCATGGCCCTGTCGGCCCGCACCCGCGACCTGCGCGTGGCCCTGTGGCTGGCCCGCTGTGGCGCCCGCATGGACGGCCTGGGCGGCTTCACGCAAGGCCTGCAACTGGTGCATGGCCTGATGAGCCAGCTGTGGGACAGCGTGCACCCACAGCTCGACAGCAGCGACAACAACGACCCCACGATGCGCCTGAACGCGCTGGCGCCCTTCACCGCCAGCGACGCCGCGCTGGCCGATCTGCGCGCCGCCAGCATCGCCCCGGTGCGCGGCAGCCTCACCCTGCGGCACCTGGAGCTGGGCCTGGGCAAGGCCGACGCCGGCAGCGACGAAACCACCCCCACAGAAGCCGGCGTGCTGGAAGCGCTGGCGGCCCTGCTTCGCGACCACGTGGGCTTGGCCGAGCAGGCCGCCACAGCCCACGCCACGGCCGCGCTGATCTCCGACTTGCTGGATGAGCGCGTGGGCGCCGCCGCCGCGCCCGACCTCTCCCCGCTGATCAAGCTGCTGGCGATGCTGAAAGACGCGGTGGCCCGCCTGGGCGGCGCCCCCAGCACCGACACCGGCGAGCCGGCCGACGGCGAAGGCGGCGACAGCGGCAACGGCGCCACCCCCAACTCCGGCGGCGTGGCCACCGGTGCCATCCGCAGCCGCTCTGACGCCGTGCGCGAGCTTGAGCGCATCTGCGGCTGGATAGAGCAGAACGAACCCAGCAACCCTGCGCCCTTGCTGATCCGCCGCGCCCAGAGGCTGATGGACAAGAGCTTCCTGGACATCATCCGCGACCTGGCCCCGGATGGCCTGGTTCAAGTCGAGCGCCTGGCCGGCACCGACACCTCCAACTGACCCACCCACAGGAGCACGCCACCATGGCCCAAAGCAGCCAAAAATTCATCGCCCGCAACCGCGCGCCGCGCGTGCAGATCGAATACGACGTCGAGCTCTACGGTGCCGAGAAGAAGGTGCAACTGCCCTTCGTGATGGGTGTGATGTCCGACCTCTCGGGCAAGCCCGCCGAGGCGCTGGCGCCGGTGGCCGACCGCAAGTTCCTGGAGATCGACGTCGACAACTTCGACGCCCGCATGAAATCCATGAAGCCGCGCGTGGCCTTCCAGGTGCCCAACCAGCTCACCGGCGAGGGCAACATCGCTGTCGACATCACCTTCGACAGCATGGACGATTTCTCGCCCGCCGCTGTGGCCGCCAAGGTGGATGGCCTGAAGCAATTGCTCGAAGCGCGCCAGCAGCTCGCCAACCTGCTCACCTACATGGACGGCAAGACCGGCGCCGAGGAACTGATTGCCAAGGTGGTGAAAGACGAAGCCCTGCTCAAGTCGCTCGCCGCCGCCAAGGCCAAGCCCGAAGGCGGACAGTGAGCCTCACGGCCCCCGCCCTTTGAGCGCCCCATCCAAAGCCCACCTGAGAGAGCCTCACCATGGTTGATGCCACCACCCAATCCGCTGGCACGCTGCAAGGCGTGACCTTCGAAGGCAACGAACTTGCCGGCCTGCTGAACAAGGAGTTCAAACCCAAGAGCGACGAGGCCAAATCGGCCGTCGAGCAGGCGGTGCAAACGCTGGCGCAGCAAGCGCTTGCCAGCACCAACCTTATCGGCTCGGATGTGATCGTGTCGATCGAATCGATGATCGCCGAGCTGGATCGCAAGCTCTCGGAACAGGTCAACACCATCCTGCATCACGCTGATTTTCAGCAGCTGGAAAGCGCCTGGCGCGGCCTGCACTACCTGGTCAACAACACCGAGACCGACGAGATGTTGAAGATCAAGGTGCTCAACATCTCCAAGAACGACCTGGGCAAGACCCTCAAGCGCTACAAGGGCACGGCCTGGGACCAGAGCCCCATCTTCCGCAAGGTCTACACCGAGGAATACGACCAGTTCGGCGGTCACCCCTTTGGCAGCCTGGTGGGCGACTACTACTTCGACCACACCCCGCCCGATGTGGAACTGCTGGGCGAGATGGGCAAGATCGCTGCCGCCGCGCACGCGCCCTTCATTTCGGCTGCCGGCCCCACGCTGATGCAGATGAGCTCCTGGCAGGAGCTGGCCAACCCGCGCGACCTGACCAAGATCTTCACCACGCCCGAGTACGCCGGCTGGCGCTCGCTGCGCGAATCCGAAGACGCGCGCTACATCGGCTTGGCCATGCCGCGCTTTCTCTCGCGCCTGCCCTATGGCGCCAAGACCAACCCGGTCGAGGCCTTTGACTTTGAAGAAGTCACCGAAGGCGGCGACCACGCCAAGTACACCTGGGCCAACGCGGCCTACGCCATGGCGGTGAACATCAACCGCTCGTACAAGCTCTACGGCTGGGGCACCAGCATCCGCGGTGTGGAAAGTGGTGGCGCAGTGGAAGGCCTGCCGGCCCACACCTTTCCCACCGACGACGGCGGCGTGGACATGAAGTGCCCCACCGAGATCGCCATCAGCGACCGGCGCGAGGCCGAGTTGGCCAAGAACGGCTTCATGCCGGTGGTGCACCGCAAGAACAGCGATTTCGCCGCCTTCATCGGTGCCCAATCGCTGCAAAAGCCGGCCGAGTACGACGACCCGGATGCCTCGGCCAACGCCAACCTGGCCGCCCGCCTGCCTTACCTGTTCGCCTGCTGCCGCTTTGCGCACTACCTCAAGTGCATCGTGCGCGACAAGATTGGCTCGTTCAAGGAACGCGGCGCGATGGAGCAATACCTGAACAACTGGATCATGAACTACGTCGACGGCGACCCCGCCAATTCGTCTGACGTGGTCAAGGCGCAGAAGCCGCTGGCAGCGGCGGAAGTGGTGGTGGAAGAGATTCCCGGCAACCCCGGCTACTACACCTCCAAGTTCTTCTTGCGGCCGCACTATCAGCTCGAAGGGCTGACGGTGTCCTTGCGGCTGGTTTCCAAGCTGCCTTCACAAAAGCAGTAATCCCTTCGGTCGTTATCACCCCCCATCCCCTTTCAGGAGCAAGACACCATGGCCATAGACACCCACATCAAATTCGACGGCGTGGAGGGCGAAGCCACCCACGTCGACCACAAGGGCGAAATCGAAGTTCTGAGCTGGGACTGGAGCGTGGAAAACGCCAGTGCCGTGCAGGGCGGCGGCAGCGGCAAGGGCAAGGCTCAGCCTGGCGTGCTGAGCTTCCAGCACGTCTATGACAAAGCCTCGCCGGTACTGGCCAAGAAGTGCGCCCAGGGCATGCACTTCAAGGAAGCCACGGTCAGCGCCAGCAAGTCGGGCGAAGGCCAGAAAGACTTCCTCAAGGTGACGATGAAAGAGGTCTTCATCACCAGCGTCAAACCCTCGGCCGACCAGGACGGTGGCATCGTCGAGGACGTCAGCATGAGCTACGCCGAAATCGAGTTCGCCTACAAGCCGCAGGACGAAAAGGGCGGCGTGGGCGGCGAAGTGAAGTTCGGCTGGAACGTCAAGACCACCAAGATCACCTGACCACGCCCCGCGCTGGAAAGAGCCCACGGCCGGGTGCATTGCGCACTCGCCCGTGGCGGGTGTTCGCGCCAGCGACACGACGTCTGTTCCATAGAGGGTCGCCATGGCTGTCGCAATGAGAGAACTCGACATCGGCTCCGAGGCCGACGCCTACCTGCACGTGCAAACCAAGCGCGCTGGCAAGATCAAAGGCGAGGTGGTGTCGGAAGGGCACACCGACGACATCGCGGTCGTCGGCTGGAACTGGGGCCTGACCGCCGCCTCGGCCGTGGGCAGCACCCAGGCCACAGGCCGTCGCTCGTACACCGCGCTCACCATCCACAAGCGGGTGGACGCCGCCACCACGGCGCTGATGTCGGCACTGGCCACCAACGACGAGGTCAAGGAAGCCAAGCTCACCCTGCGCCGCGCCGGGGGGCAGCAGGACGACTACTTCATCATCAAGCTCGCGGGGGCACGCATCACCTCGGTGCAACACGTGGGCGATGAAACGGGCGGCACGCACGAGACGGTGGCCATCGCCTTCAACAAGGTGGAGGTGGAATACAAGCCGCAAAAGTCCACCGGTCTGCGCTCGGGCAGCTCCATGTTCATGGACGAAATCCTGCCGGCCTGACCATGAGCACCACACCCCAAGAGCTCCTGGCCGCCGGCGACCCCGCCGCCGCGCTGGCCGCGCTGCAAAAGCAGGTGCGCGGCAACGCCGGCGATGTGAAACTGCGCATCTTCTTGTTCCAGCTGCTGGCCCTGCTGGGCCAGTGGCAGCGTGCGCTGGACCAGCTCAAGGTCTGTGGCGACATGGACGCCGGCACGCTGGCCATGACCAACACCTACTTGCCCGCCGTGCAATGCGAGACCGTTCGCGAGGCCGTGTTTGCCGGCCGTGCAACGCCGCATGTGTTCGGCCCGCCGGCCCACTGGGTGGCGCGCCTCGCCCAGGCCCTGCTGTTCGACGCCCAGGGCCACCCCGAGCAGGCGGCCGCCGAACGCGCGCTGGCGCTTGAAGAAGCGCCTACCAGCGCAGGCCAGATCAACGACCAGCGTTTCGAATGGATCGCCGACGCCGATTCGCGCCTGGGCCCGGTGCTGGAGGTGGTGATCAACGGCCGCTACGGCTGGCTGCCCTTCATGCACCTTTCGCAGATCAACATTGAGCCGGTGGCCGATCTGCGCGACCTGGTGTGGGCCCCCGCCCACCTCACCTTCACCAGCGGCGGCGACACCGTGGCCCTGCTGCCGGTGCGCTACGCCGGCAGCACCGAGGTGGCCGATGCGGCGCTGCAGATGTCGCGCAAGACCGATTGGCTACCGTTGGCGGCGGATCAATACCGCGGCCTGGGCCAGCGCGTGCTGGCCACCGACGCGACGGAGCTGGGCCTGCTGGAAGTGCGGCAGATCACACTGGACCCGCCACCGAGTGGCCAGGGCGTGGCGTGAGCACCGCACGGCCGCTCCGAAGGTGCTCGCTCCCCCTGGGGGGGCGACGCGCAGCGTCTGGGGGGATCACATGTCCACCGCACGGCCGTTCCGAAGGTGCTCGCTCCCCCTCGGGGGGGCGACGCGCAGCGTCTTGGGGGCCCGATGAGTGATCGCCTTCAGCCGGCACTGCTCGACCGCCTGACCGACGAAGCGCCCCACGAAACCAGCGAATCGGAAACCCGACGGGTGATGAACAAGCAGCAGCTGCGCCAGGCCGTGCTGCGCGACCTGGGCTGGCTGTTCAACGCCACGCAGAACCAGCCCTCGTGGGTGGAGGAGCACCCCGACATCGCCGCCAGCGTGCTGAACTTCGGCCTGCCGCCGCTGGCCGGCCAGCGCGTCTCGCGCCTGGATGTGCACGAGCTGGAGCGCACCATCGCACAGGCCATACGCCGCTTTGAGCCACGCATCCTGCCCGAGACATTGGTGGTGACGGCGCTCGAGGCCGGCAGCGTGCTCGACACCCACAACCTGATCGAGTTCGAGATCCGCGGCCACATGTGGGCCCAGCCCGTGCCGCTGGAAATCCTGCTGCGCACCCGGCTCGATCTGGAAGCCGGCCAGGTGGAGGTGCGCGACGGTGCGGCGGCCACCACCATCCGCCCCGCCTGAGCCCAAACCCACGATGGACCCGCATTTCACCCGCCTCTACCAGGACGAGCTGGCCCACCTGAAGGAGATGGGCGGCGAGTTCGCGCGCGAGCACCCCAAGATCGCCGCACGCCTGGCACTGGACAGCGTGGAGGTGGCCGACCCCTATGTCGAGCGCCTGCTCGAAGGCTTTGCCTTCCTGGCCGCGCGCGTTCGGCTCAAGCTCGACGCCGAGCAGCCACGGCTGATTGCACAGCTGCTGGAATCCATCTACCCCAACTTCCTGGCGCCGGTGCCCTCGATGATGGTGGCGCGCCTGGCCGTGGACACCGCCGACCCCAACCTGGCCCAGGGCTATGTGGTGCCGCGCGGCAGCGCCGTGCACTCCACGCTGCCGCGCGGACAGGACACGCTGTGCGAGTTCAGCACCGCGCACGAGGTGACGCTGTGGCCGCTGGAGATCGCTGCGGTGCAGTACTTCAGCAGCGCGCCCGACCTGAGCCTCAACCGCCTGCCGCCAGCGCGCGCCACGCGCGGCGGCCTGCGCATCAAGCTGCGGGCCGGCGGCGGGCTCAACCTGTCGCAGTTGCGCCTGGACCGGCTGGCCTTCTATCTCAGCGCGCCCGATGACGTGGCCTTCCGCCTGCACGAGTTGCTGCTGGGCACGGTGCTGGGCAGCTATGTGTCCGATGGCTCGGCCACTGACATCGCCGGGCGCTGGCGGGACGCCGAGAGCGTGCAGCCCCTGGGCTCCGAGCACGGCCAGGCACTGCTGCCCGAGAGCCAGCGCAGCTTTTCGGGCAACCGGCTGCTGCAAGAACTGGCCGCGATGCCGCAGCGTTTGCTGTTCTTCGAAGTCACCGACCTGGCGGCGCGCCTGGCAAGCGTGAGCGGGCCCGAGGTGGAGTTGGTGCTGCTGTTTGGCCGTGCCGACGCCGGCCTGGAGCCTCTGGTGGACGCTGGCAGCCTGGCACTGCACTGCACACCCGCCATCAACCTGTTTCGCAAGCGGCTGGACCGCGTGATGCTCAGCCCCGGCACCTGGGAATACCACGCCGTGCCCGACCGCACCCGGCCGATGGACTACGAGGTGCACAGCCTGGTCGAGGTTCAGGGCCACAGCGCCGGGCCTGAGGGCACCGTGGCCTTTCAGCCGCTCTACAGCAGCACGCACGAGGGGGGTGCCTCGGGCAGTTGCTACACCTTCCGCCGTGAGCCGCGCCGGCCCACCGACAAGCAGCGCCAGCATGGTTCGCGCGTGCCCTCGTACCTGGGTGAAGAGGTCTTCATCTCGCTGTCCGATGGCAGCCATGGGCCCTACCGCGAATCGCTGCGCCAGCTCTCACTCAACGCCTGGGTCACCAACCGCGATCTGCCGGTGCTGCTGCCGCAAGGCGCGGGCGGCGGCGCCAAGGCCTGGCGGCTGGACACACCCGGCCCGGTCTCGGCCGTGTACTGCATGCGCGGGCCCACGCGACCCGTATCGCGCCAGCCTGCGGGCCGGGCCGGCTGGCAGCTGGTGGCGCAGGTCACCCGCAACCAGATCGCGCTGGGCGATGACCCCTTGGCCAATGCCGCCGCGCTGCGCGAGCTGCTCACGCTGCACGGCCCGCCCAACGACGTGGCCTGGGCCCACCAGGCCGAAGGGCTGCGCTCACTCAAGGCCAGGCCCGTGGTGCGGCGGCTGCCGTTCAAGGGGCCGCTCAGCTTTGGCAATGGCGTGGAGCTGGAGCTCGAAGTGGACGAGCAGTCCTTCCAGGGCGCCAGCGCCTTCCTGCTGGCCAGCGTGATCGAGACCCTGCTGGCCCGCCAGGCTGCCATCAACAGCTTCACCCAGCTCACGCTGGTGAGCGCGCAGCGCGGCCAGGTGATGCGCTGGCCGCCGCGCATCGGCCTGAGGCCCATGCTGTGAGCCGCGCCAACGCCCCCGTGCCGGCCGCGTTGGCCGGCGACGCCGCCTGGCGCGAACAGGCCCTGGGCCAGCTGCTGCAAGCGGTGCATGACGAGCCCTGGGCCCATGACTTCTTCGCGCTGATCCGCCGCATCGACACGCTGCGCCCGCAGCAGCCGCGCACCGGCGAGGCGCTGCGGCCCCTGCAGGAGGCACTGCGGCTGGGCCAGGCGCCCGAACTCGACTTCGCCCCGGCCTCGCTCGCTGCTCTGCAGGCCAAGGCCGACGGCACGCACCGGCTGCTGGTGCGCTTCTTTGGCCTGATGGGCCCGCACGGCCCCATGCCGCTGCACTTCACCGAGTACGTGCGCGAGCGCCTGCACCACCACGGCGACCCGGCGGCCGCGCACTTTCTCGATCTGTTCCACCACCGCTTGCTGAGCCTGTTCTACCGCGCCTGGGCGCAGGGCCAGCCCGCGGTGCACCGCGACCGCCCGCAGGCCGACCGCTACCTGGCCTGGCTGGGCTCGGCCACCGGCCTGCCCGGGCAAGCGGGCAGCCTGGGCGCCACCACGCTGGCCCACCAGGCCGGCCTGATCTCGCAGCGCAGCCAGCACCCTGAGCGCCTGTGCAAGGTGCTGCGCCAGCATTTCAGGGTACCGGTGCAGGTGGTGCCGCATGTGGGCCACTGGCTCAGCATGGACCAGCAAGACCACTCGCGCCTGGGCTTTGCGCGCAACCGCGCCGAGCGCGCGCTTGCGCCACGCGCCGAGCTGGGCCGCAGCGCCAACGCCGGCACCCGCGTGTGGGACCGGCAGTACCGCTTTCGCCTCTGCCTGGGCCCGCTCACCCGTGCGCAGCACGATGCCTTCCTGCCCGGCGGCAGCGCCTGGCGCGAGCTGAAGGACTGGATGAGCGTGCTGGTGGGGGTGGAGATGCGCTGGGAGCTGCAACTCACGCTCCGCGCCGATGCCAAGCCTGCGCCGCAACTGGGCCGTGCGGGCCGCGTTGATGGCGTTGGTGGTCAGGGCGTGCGTCTGGGCGTGAGCACCTGGCTGGGCCGCCGGCCTGCCGCCGCCGCCAACACCGCCACCAAGGCCGCCGCCGAACCCCAGGCGCTGCGCATCCGCCCCGAAACCTCGTTCCTGCTGCGCCGCACCTGACACCTCAGAGGGAGACACCCCATGGCCGACATCTCACGCACCGCCTCGTTCGGCAAGCTCTCACCCATCGCCTACAAGGCCATGGAGGGCGCCACCGTGTTCTGCAAGCTGCGCGGCAACCCCTTCGTGGAGCTGCAGCACTGGCTGCAGCAGATCCTCAACGCGCCCGACAGCGACCTGGCCCGCATCGTCAAGCACTACGAGCTCGACACCGCCGCGCTGGCCACCGCCCTCACCAACGCGCTCGACCGGCTGCCGCGCGGCGCCGCATCGATCAACGACATCTCCAGCTTTGTGGACAGCGCGGTCGAACGCGGCTGGGTCTATGCCTCGCTGATGTTCGGTGAGCGCCAGGTGCGCACCGGGCACCTGCTGGTGGGCCTGCTCAAGACCGCCTCGCTGCGCGGTGCGCTGGCCGGTGTCTCGCGTGAATTCGAGCGCGTGCCGGTGGACGATCTGTGCGCCAAGTTCCACACCCTCCTGGCCGATTCGCCCGAGGCGCAAAGCAGCGCCAGCGAGAGTGGCGCTGCACCTGGTGAAGCCAGCGACGCCATTGCCCCGGCCGCCATGGGCAAGCAAGAGGCGCTGCAGCGCTTCACCACCGACCTCACCGCCCAGGCCCGCGGCGGCAAGATGGACCCGATCGTCGGCCGCGACGAAGAGATCCGCCAGGTGGTGGACATCCTCATGCGCCGGCGCCAGAACAACCCCATCCTGGTCGGCGAGGCCGGCGTGGGCAAGACCGCCGTGGTGGAGGGTTTTGCCCAGCGCATCGTGCGCGGCGACGTGCCGCCTTCGCTCAAGGACGTGGTGCTGCGCGTGCTCGACGTGGGCCTGCTGCAGGCCGGTGCCAGCATGAAGGGCGAGTTCGAGCAGCGGCTGCGCTCGGTGATCGACGAGGTGCAGGCCAGCGAGAAGCCCATCATCCTGTTCATCGACGAAACCCACACGTTGGTGGGCGCAGGCGGTGCGGCTGGCACGGGCGATGCCGCCAACCTGCTCAAGCCGGCATTGGCGCGCGGCCAGCTGCGCACCATCGGCGCCACCACCTTCGCCGAGTACAAGAAGCACATCGAGAAAGACCCGGCCCTCACCCGGCGCTTCCAGTCCATCACGGTCGATGAGCCGACCGAGCCCAAGGCCATCCTGATGATGCGCGGCGTAGCCAGCACCATGGAGCAGCACCACAAGGTGCAGATCCTGGATGAAGCGCTGGAGGCTGCGGTGAAGCTCAGCCACCGCTACATCCCGGCGCGCCAGTTGCCCGACAAGTCGGTGAGCCTGCTCGACACCGCCTGCGCCCGCGTGGCCATCAGCCTGCACGCCACGCCCGCCGAGGTGGACGACAGCCAGCGCCGCATCGAATCACTGGAAACCGAGCAGGCCATCATCGGCCGCGAGGCGGCCATCGGCATCGACACCGCCGAGCGCGAGGCCTCGGTGCGAGAAGCCCTCGCCGCCGAGCACAAGCGTCTCGATGAACTGCAAACCCGCTGGGCCGCCGAGCGTGCGCTGGTGGACCGCTTGCTGGCCCTGCGCGCCAAGCTGCGTGCCGGTGCGGCACCGGTGGAGGGCACGGGCAGCGCACTGGAGCAGAGTGCCAACCAGGCGGCCGCCGCAGCGCCCGCTGCAACGCCCGCCGAGGCCCCCGCCGCCGAAGCCGCCGCCCCCTCTGCGGTGCTCAGCGCCGAAGACCGCAACGCCCTGCTGGCCGAGCTCAAGACCGTGCAGGACGAACTGGCGGCCCTGCAGGGCGAGCGCCCGCTGATCCTGCCCACGGTGGATTTCCAGGCCATCGCCAGCGTGGTGGCCGAGTGGACCGGCATCCCGGTGGGCCGCATGGCGGCGAACGAGATCGAGACCATCCTGAACCTGCCGGCCCAGCTGGGCAGCCGCGTGATCGGCCAGGACCACGCGATGGAGATGATCGCCAAGCGCATCCAGACCTCGCGGGCCGGGCTGGACAACCCGCAAAAGCCCATCGGCGTGTTCATGCTGGCCGGCACCTCGGGCGTGGGCAAGACCGAGACCGCATTGGCCCTGGCCGAGGCGCTGTACGGCGGCGAGCACAACCTCATCACCATCAACATGAGCGAGTACCAGGAGGCCCACACCGTCTCCACGCTCAAGGGCGCGCCCCCCGGCTATGTGGGCTATGGCGAAGGCGGCGTGATGACCGAGGCGGTGCGCCGCAAGCCCTACTCGGTGGTGCTGCTCGACGAGGTGGAAAAGGCCCACCCCGACGTGCACGAGATGTTCTTCCAGGTGTTTGACAAAGGCTTCATGGAAGACGGCGAAGGCCGCTTCATCGACTTCAAGAACACCCTCATCCTGCTCACCACCAACGCCGGCACCGAGCTCATCACCAACCTCTGCAAAGACCCTGAGCTGATGCCCGACCCTGAGGGCATGGCCAAGGCGCTGCGCGAGCCGCTGCTCAAGATCTTCCCGCCCGCCCTGCTGGGCCGGCTGGTCACCATCCCCTACTACCCGCTGAGCGACGAGATGCTGGGCCGCATCGTGCAGCTGCAGCTGGGCCGCATCCGCAAGCGCGTGGAGCAACGCTACAAGGTGCCCTTCCAGGTGGCCGACGAGGTGGTGCAGCTGGTGGTCTCGCGCTGCACCGAGAGCGAATCGGGCGGCCGCATGATCGACGCCATCCTCACCAACACCATGCTGCCCGATGTGTCGCGCGCCTTCCTGCAGCGCATGCTCGAAGGCCGGCCCATCACCGGTGTGCAGGTGGGCGTGGACTACGGCCAGTTCAGCTACCAGTTCGACTGAGGCCACCATGTCTTCCGCCACCACCATGCGCCCACGCCCGCCCACCACCACCCGCCAACGCGCCCCCTCGCTGGCCGAGCAGCTGGGCCGTGCGATCGAGGCCCTGCGCAGCGAAGACATCGAAGCCGCCGAGCCCCTGCTCAACGCCATCCTGCAGCAGTGGCCGGCCGAGCCCAACGCCCAGCACTTTCTGGGCGTGCTGCACCACACCCAGGGCCGGGTGGACGAAAGCGTGGCGCTGATACGCCAGTCGCTGGCCACCCTGCCCAACAATGCGGGCGCCTGGAACAACCTGGGCAACGTGCTGCTCACCGCAGGCCGGGTGGACGAAGCCAGCACCGCCTACGAGCAAGGCATTGCCGTGGCGGGCGAGCAGAACCCGGCCGCCGTGAAGGCCCTGATCAACCTGGCCACCGTGTACCGCCAGCAATCGCGCATGGCCGATGCCGAGGCCAGTTGCCGGCGTGCGTTGGCGCTGCAGCCCGAGTCGGGCGACGCCTGGTACGGCCTCTCGCTGACCTTGATGGCCCAGGGCCGCGTGCACGATGGCCTGATTGCCAACAGCCGCGCCGTGGCGTTGTGGCCGCGCCATCTGCAGGCCCGCGACCAGGTGATACGCGCGCTGCTGCTGCTGGGTGATCGCGACAGGGCCGCCGAGCTCTACCGCGAGTGGCTGGCCGAAGAGCCCGACAACCCCGTGGTGCAACACCAGTTGGCCGCCTGCCTGGGCGAGCAGGCGCCCGCGCGCGCCAGCGACGCCTATGTGGAAGTGGTGTTCGACGCCTTTGCCGCCTCGTTCGACGCCAAGCTGGAGAAGCTGCACTACCGCGCCCCCGAGTTGGTGGCCGGCGCAATGCAAGCGCACCTGGGCGAGCCCACCGCCACACTGGACATCGCCGACCTGGGCTGCGGCACCGGCCTGGTGGGCCAGCATGTGCGGCCCTGGGCGCGCCACCTGGCCGGTTGCGACCTTTCCGCCGGCATGCTGCTGCAAGCCAAGCAGCGCGGCCTGTATGACGTGCTGCACAAGGCCGAGCTGGTGCACTACTTGGTCACCCAGCCCGAGCGCTTTGACGTAGTGCTCTCAGCCGACACGCTGTGCTACTTCGGCGACCTGCATGCCGCCATGGCCGGCGCGGCCTGCGCGCTGCGCCCGGGCGGCTGGCTGAGCTACACGGTGGAGGCCTTGCCCGAGACCGAGCCCGGCCCCGAACTTCGCCTCAACGCCAACGGCCGCTACGCCCACACCCGCGCCCATGTGCTGGCCAGCCTGCAGGCCTCTGGCCTGGCCGCCGTGGATGTGAGCGAGGTCTCGCTGCGCATGGAGGCCGGCTGCAGCGTGCTGGGCTGGCTGGTGGTGGCCCGCAAGCCGCAGGCGGAGGCGGTGTGAGCTTGAGCCACGCCGAGCGCGCCGAGCTGGTTCGCCTGGCCAGCACGCCGCCCGACGCCCGCACCGGCATCCAGCAGCTGGCCTGGCTCTACCGGCAATTCGGGGCCCATGGCACGGCGGAAGTGACTGCGGCGATTGCCGAGGCCACGCACAACTTTCCGGGCAGCCCGATGTACTTCAGCGGCTTCATCGCCGGCACCGACAGCCAGGGCTTTCGTGCCGAGTTGGTGGACCCCTTGCTGTCCAACCCACAGACGGGCCACTTCTTCAGTTACGTGGCCTGGGCGCTGGACGGAGTGTCAGACCTGGAATACGCCGCCGCCATCGGCCATGAGCTGTTCCCCGACCCGCTGGACGACGCGGCGCACAGCACCCAGTTGGCACGCGGCATGCAGCACGCTGCGGCCTTCCGGCGCATCGTGGTGCACCAGCCCATGACCCCCACGGGCCAGCTCGACTACATCGCACTCGACATCGCACTCAACACCGAAGGCTGGAATGCCACCACGCTGGAACCCTGGGCACACGCGTGGCTGCCCACCTGGCACATGGACGACGGCTGGCAGTACCGCGACCTGTACACCGGCAACTCATTGCAAGACCTGCGCTGCACCGTGGCCGCGCTGGTGTTCGGCCACATCGTGCAGGCTGGCGGCTTTCACAACGCAGGCCAGGCCGCCGCCTGGCTGGATGCCAATGTGCTGGACCACCGGCATGCGGCCGCCGGCCCCTCGTCCACACCCACCTCGCCGCGCCCTTCGCCGCGCCCTGTCCCGGGCCCGCGCCTGGGGTGACTTTCGTCGCTAGCCGCGCACCGGTGCAGCACCTAGTCTGAGCGCCTGCAGACACCGCACACCCATGTCCCAACACCCCATCACGCTCGCCAGCCCCTTGCCGGGGGCCGACCTGCTGTTCGAGTCCATGACCGACACCGCCGGCCTGAGCACGCTGGGCGAGATGCGGCTGGGCCTGCTCAGTCCCAAGTCCGACCTGAAATCCGAAGACCTGCTGGGCAAGCCCGTGACGGTGACGGTGCAGGTGGGTAACGAGCACAAGCGCTACTTCCACGGCTATGTCACCCGGTTCGGCATTGGCGCGCATCGCGGCCGCTACCACGGCTACCAGGCCACGGTGCGGCCCTGGCTGTGGTTCCTCACGCGCACGTCGGATTGCCGCGTCTTCCAGGACCTGTCGGTACCCGACATCGTGAAGAAGGTGTTTGAGGATCATGGCGTGGCCGACTTCGAGTTCCACCTGTTTCGCAGCTACCGCACCTGGAACTACTGTGTGCAGTACCGCGAGAGCGACTACCAGTTCGTCGCGCGCTTGCTGGAGCATGAGGGCATCTACTGGTACTTCCAGCACACAGACGGTGCACACAAACTGGTGCTGGTGGATTCCCAAAGTGCGCACGACGCCGTGCCCGGCTGCGAGAGCCTGCCCTTCTACACGCATGGCGCGGGCGCGCCACCCGACACGGCCTGCATCAACGCCTGGCATTTCGCGCGCGAGATCCAGACCGGGCAAACCGCCGCCGCCAGCTACGACTTCGAGCGCCCCTCCACCAGCCTGTTGGTGGACATGAAGCACACGCGCTCACACGACCATGCCGACCTGGAGCGTTTCGACTACCAGGGCGACTACACCAAGGCCCCCGATGGCAAGCAGTGGGCCGGCAACCGGCTCGACGCCATCCAGGCCAGCTTCGAGCAGTTGCATGGCAGCAGCAACAGCCTGGCGATATCCACCGGCCACCTGCTGAAGATGACGCGCCACCCGCGCGAAGACCAGAACGCCGAGCTGCTCATCACGTCCACGCAAATCCGGGCCCACCAGGCCACCGCCGAATCGGACGGTGGTCATGGCGTCAGTTGCGAGTTCTCGGCCATGCCCTCTGCGCAGCAATACCGCCCGCCGCGCCGCACGCCCAAGCCCTTCGTGCAGGGCCCGCAAACCGCCGTGGTGTGCGGCCCCTCGGGCGAAGAAATCTTCACCGACAAGTACAGCCGCGTGAAGGTGCAGTTCCACTGGGACCGCTACGGCCCCAAGAGCGAGAAGAGCTCGTGCTGGGTGCGTGTGTCCTCACCCTGGGCGGGCAAGAGCTTTGGCTTCATCCAGATCCCGCGCATCGGCCAGGAGGTGGTGGTTGATTTCCTCGAAGGCGACCCCGACCAGCCGCTGATCACCGGCCGCGTCTACAACGCCGAGCAGATGCCGCCCTGGGAGCTGCCGGCCAACGCCACGCAGAGTGGTGTGCTCACCCGCAGCAGCAAGGGCGGCGCCTACGGCAACGCCAACGCGCTGCGCTTTGAGGACAAGAAAGGCAGCGAGCAGCTCTGGCTGCATGCCGAGAAGAACCAGGACATCGAGGTTGAGAACGACGAGACCCATTGGGTGGGCCACGACCGCAGCAAGACCATAGACCACGACGAAACCACCCACGTCAAGCACGACCGCACCGAGACGGTGGACAACGACGAGACCATCACCGTCCACCATGACCGCACCGAGACGGTGGACAACAACGAGACGATCTCCATCGGTGTGAACCGCAGCGAAACGGTGGGCAGCAACGAGTCGATCAGCGTGGGCTCGAACCGCAGCGTCAGTGTGGGCACGAGCGAAACCAAAACCGTGGTCGCGCAACGCACCCACTCGGTGGGCGCCAACGAAACCATCACCATTGGCGCTGCGCAAGAGGTGGCGATCGGAGCCGCCCAGTCGGTCAGCATCGGTGCCAACCAAAGTGTGAGCGTGGGCGCCAACCAGTCGACCAGCGTGGGGGCCAATCGCACCATCGAAGCCGGTGGCAATCTGGAAACGACGGTCGCCAAGAACGAGAAGCGCTCGGTGGGTGAAGGTCGGGAAACCACCATCGGCAAGGATGACAAGCTGCAGGTGGGAAAGAAGTTTTACCTGGAAGCAGCCGACGAGATCACCCTCAAGACCGGTGACGCCAGCCTCACCCTGAAGAAGGACGGAACCATCCAGATCAAGGGCAAGGACATCACCATCACCGGCAGCGGCAAGATCGGCATCAAGGCCTCGGGCGACATGGTGCTCAAGGGCTCCAAGATCGCGCAGAACTGAGCCACCACGCCGAGCCACCACGCCATGCTGCAAGTTGTCAACCACACGCCGTTCATGGCCTCGTTGTCGGTGTTTTCCGACCCGGCCGGTGTGGAGACGGCCTATGCGGTGGTAAAGGCCACCTTCAGCATCGGCGTGAAGGGGCCGGTGCTGGCCAAGCCGCAGCAGCCGCTGCTGGCCACCGATGTGTTCTGGGGCGACCCGGTTGGCACCAGCCTGCGCGCCGCCGGCGAATTTGCCCTGCTCAAACCCGGCACCGACGTGCTGCTGGTGGGCCGCGCCATCGCGCCGCGCCTAGGCACGCGCGTGGCCGACGTGAGCGTGAGCGTGGGGCCCGTCACGCGCACGGTGCGCGTGTTCGGCGACCGGCGTTGGCAGAAATCGCTGGGCTCGTGGAAGCCTTCTTCGCCCCAGCCCTGGGAGCGCATGCCGCTGCGCTGGGAGCTGGCTTTCGGTGGCGTGGCGGCGCCCCAGGGCGACCAGGTGCCAGACCACGAGCCGCGCAACCCGGTGGGCCGTGGGCTGGTGGCACGCCGCGAATCGCCCACCGAAGACCAGCCCCTGCCCAACCTGGAAGACCCGGCGGCACTGCTGGCCGACCCGCACGACCGCCCACCTCCCGCCTGCTTTGCGCCCATCGCCCCCACCTGGCAGCCACGCCGCAGCTTTGCCGGCACCTACGACGCGGCCTGGATCAAAGGCCGCGCACCCTACCTGCCCCAAGACTTTGACACCCGCTACTTTCACGTCGCGCCGCCCGAGCTCATCGTGCCGGGTTTCTTGCAAGGCAACGAGCCGGTGCGCCTGGCCGGCTTCTCGCTTGGCGAGCCCATAGGCTTCGAGTTGCCCCCTTGTGGCCTGGAGGTGGAATTCGACTTCGATGGCGCCCAGCTGCCCCAAACACCCAAGCTGGAGACCCTGCTGTTCGAGCCCGATGCGGGGCGCTTTCAAATGCTGTGGCGCTGCGCGCTGGCGGTGGACAAGAAGCTGCTGAAGCTCAAGCAGATCGCCGTGCGCAGCAGCGTGTTCGAGCAAGACGGCTCGCCCGCGCGCCCCTTGCGCGGCCTGGGCAGCATGCCGCCGGCCTATGCCGGTGCGGCCTGAAACCATGGCGGCCAACGACATCGTCATCGCCAGCGCGGGCCTCGTCTCGCCCATCGGCCTGAGCCTGGCCGAAACGGCAGCCGCAGCGCGCGCCCGTGTGGCCCGCCTGCACGAGATCGACTGGATGGACCGCCGCTTCCAGCCCTTCATCGTGGGCACCGTGCCGGACGACGGCCTGCCCGAGCTGGCCGCGCCACTGGCCAGCCTGCCGCTGCAGTACCGCGAGGCCCGCATGCTGCGTCTGGCCCACGTGGCACTGGAAGAAGCCCTCGCGCCGCTGCAGGGCAAGCAAGTCGGCTGCATCCCTTTGCTGCTGGGCCTGCCCGAGCAGCACACCACGCTGCCCCTCAACCCGCGCGCCTTTCTTGAGCACCTGAACCAGCAGTGGCCCGACGCCCTGGACCTGAAGCGCAGCGTGGCCGCCGCCCGTGGCCGCGCCGCCGGCCTGATGGCCCTGCGCGAGGCCTGCGCCCGGCTGCAGCGCGGCGACAGTGATTTCGTGCTGGTGGGCGGCGTCGACTGCCTGGTGGATCTGTATGTGCTGGGCACGCTGGATCTGCAGGGCCGCATCCGCAACGAGATCAACAGCGACGGCTTCAGCCCGGCCGAAGGCGCGGCCTTCTTGCTGCTCGCGCGCGCCGCCACCGCACAGGCGCATGGCCTGCAGCCGCTGGCGAGCGTGCTCGGCGCCGCCCATGGCCACGAAGCGGGGCATGTTTACTCAGACGAGAGTTACCTGGGCGAAGGACTGGCTGCGGCGTTTGCTGCGCTGCTGGCCGAAGCGCCACCACCGCAACCCATCGCCAGCGTGTACTGCAGCTTCAACGGCGAGCGCTACTGGGCGCGCGAGTTTGGCGTGGCGCGGCTGCGCCAAGCGGGCGCCTTCGAACCCGAACACCAGATGGAACACCCGGCCGAATGCTTCGGCGACCTGGGCTCGGCCCATGGCCCGGCGCTGGCCGCGCTGGCCGCACACGGCGTGCGCCACGGCTACCGGCATTCGCCCTGCCTGGTGTACGCCTCGTCCGACCACGGCGACCGGGCAGCCTCGCTGCTCGCCAGCGCGCACTGACACCAGGAGCCCAACCCCATGGGATGCACCGTCCACAACATCACCGGCTTCGCCCACAAGGGCAGCGGCGGCATGAGCATGGTCTTCCCCGACGTCTGCAAGACGCCGGCACCACCAGCGCCCTTCGTGCCCATCCCCTACCCGAACATCGGCAAAGCCAGCGACACCTCGCAGGGCACGACCAAGGTGGAAGCCGACGGCAACATGGTGATGGTGAAAGGCGCCAAATACATGATGAGTGCTGGCGACGAACCCGGCACCATCGGCGGCATGCTCAGCAGCACCTTCAAGCAGGAGTGCGAATACCTGATGTACTCGTTCAACGTGATGCTCGAAGGCAAGAACGTGTGCCGCATGGGGGATCCGTTGTGGCACAACAAGAAGAATATTTGCGGGTGATGCCCTCGCACGCTCCCGCCATTTCCTTGAAGCTACCGACCCAGACTATTGAAGGAGGAGCGAATGCCTGAACTTCTAGAGAAAGTCTGGGTTGCGCTCTTGCCCCACGACAAGGATCGTTGCCCGTTCTGTGAGTACAAGAAGACCTACTCCTCACCAGATTCGAAAGTTTCCGACGCAAACGACAGTCAAACGCTGGGCCGCAATTTGAATGCCACCGGCAAGCCTGACGACAGTGAGGTGCACCATTTTTTGGACATGGTCGCGAAGACGGGTGGGGTTCACGGCAAATACACGCTGCAGGCGCACCACCTAATTTGCGGGAATGAGATCCTAGGTGAACAGAAGGTTATCCAATCTTTCCTTTGCAAGCAGGGCCGGCACGATGGCAAGCTCCAGCCCTGTGAAACCGGCTATGACATCAACTCAGCAGCCAACGGTATCTGGCTGCCGTCGACGCCAGCGCAGTTCAAGACGGCGATCAAGCTCAAGACTGCGTTAAAACGAGAGGTTGCGCCGGGCACATATACAAACAAGGAATTGGACGAGATGGCGTCCTTCGCCGCAGCGTTCCCGGAGTTCCTCAGCATGTTCAGATCAGAGTTGACGGCGATGGGTGTCAACACTAAGAAGCTGTGGACCAACATGACCGATGACGAGCAAGATGCCATTGCGCAGGTAGTTATGTTGAAGGCGCAGCGTCAGTTCCATCTCGGCGAGCACGACGGCGCCGTACCTGCGAAGGACCGCGCCGAGCGTAGCTATGTACAGCGTGGCATCAAGCATCTGAACACACTCACCGTCTTCATGCAGCACTATGCCGATGGTTGCCCAATGGGCAAGGCGACACCTCCAAAGGAACCGCCGTATGTGCCGCCCTTCAAGCTGAACCGCCATCTAGACGTTCTATCCAAGCAGATGCGAGCCTACGTGGTGGGCGATCCACGACGGTGGAGGTACTTCATTTCCAAGTGGGCGATGAGACTGACGGATCGTCTGAACGCTAGTACGCCCACCTAAGCAAGCTCAGGACCGCTATGGACTACTACGTACTGGAACAGGAAGTTGATCGCATCGACAGCTTCGTCATCGCCGGAATGCCTGACATCCAGCCTGCCGGACCGTGGTACTCGGGAGCACGGCTCGCAATGGAACCCATGAACCCCATTGCGTTCGACCTGAGACAAGATGGTTCGTCGGTACTACCCGACTTCTTCGACTCGGCCATTCCGGTCTTTTCAGCCAAGCTCTGCAAGGCCTTGCGTGATGCCGGCGTGCACAACTTCGAGGCGTATCCAGCCGTGCTTCGCAATCTAGATCGAGGTGAAACCATTTCGGGCTACTTCGCAGTGAACATCATCGGACTCGTGGCCTGCGCCGACATGGGACGGTCCGGGTACATGGACCCTACCGGTACAGGTTTGACTACCGTGTTTTTTTCGGAGCTGAAGATAGACACTGCGCGATCACAAGGGCTGGATCTTTTCCGCCTGGCCGAGAGCGTCGGAGAATTGCTGATAAGCGATAAATTGCTGGCTCGGCTGCGACCCCTAGGCTTGGTCGCCATGCGCTTTCATCGTGCCTGATGCCTCTATCCAAAGCCAATTGAAGGAGTCGTCATGCTTGACATGGTGCGAGAGAACCTAGGCACACCAGATTCCGACACTGCGGTCCTGGACTTTTTTGGGCTTGCGGCATCCGCAGTACAGGCTACCTTGCTGGAACTGCGGCCCGATGGCAGCCTGCTTGTGACAATTGGCGACCGGTTGTTTAACTGCGATGTCCTGCATTCTGGCGCCGGCGCGATCCCGCTGCTGGCACCGGGTGACCGCGTGCTGCTGACGTATGCGGCCGGATCAGAGCGGCCTGTTGTCCTCGGCCGGATCGGCCGCTACACGTCACAACAAGCCCAAGCCCATGTTACGTTCGAAGCCACCAAATCACTCTCACTCAAGTGCGGAGATGCCTCCATCGACCTTCGCGCCGACGGCAAGGTGCTGATCAAAGGCGAAGACGTCACCGTGCGCGCCAAGGGCACCAAGCGCATCCGCGCCGGCACCGTCTCCATCAACTGACCGTCCGTCAACCCCATGGCCCTCGCCCGCGCGCGCTACATCCCCAGCCTGCTGCAGGCCCACCTGGATGACCTGGCGTTCATCGCCGGTCAGCGGCGCGAGGCGCTGGGTTCGCGGCTGCACAGCCTGCGCGAGTTTGGCGAGCTGAACGAACGCCTGGAAGCGCACTTGCAAGGCGCACTGATCGCCCCACCAGAATCACTCACCACGCAGTTGCAGCCGCAACTGTCCGCCGAAGACCGCGACGAGGCGTTTGCCGCCGCCTTTGTGTTGTTGCGCCTGGCCGAAGCCAAGAGCACGCATGCCGTGGTTGTGGAGTTTTCTCGCGCTCGCGGTGCCACGCTCGCGGGCCTGCGCGATGCGCTGGGGCTCGCGCCACCGGCGCTGTTCACCGACGAGATGCGCTCGGCGCTGGAAAAGGCCAAGCCCACCGCCGCAGTGGCTGCTGCGGTGGTGCTGGCCAACCAGCGCCTGCTCGATGCGGCCTCACCGCGCCTGGCCAAGCTGCTGGAGGATGACGACCCCGCCGTGTGCGAGCTGGCCTGGCGCGCGGCACTGTTGGTGGACGTGGCGGCACCCAAGGCCGCGCCGGTGCGGCCCTTCAAGGCCGGCCTTGCACATGCGTCGCCGGCCGTGCGGCACAGCGCCTGGTGCGCGGTGGCCTGGGCGGGCCAGGCAGCGGCGCTGCCCTTGCTGCGCAAGAGCGCCGCCGCCAGCGATCTGCCCGCGTTGCACTGGCTGGCCGTGCTGGGCAGCGCGGACGACGCACCGCTGCTGCAAAAGGCCGCCCTCGCGTTGACAGACGTGCGCCTGCGCTGCGGTCTGCTGGCGCGCTTTGGCCACCCGTCGGCGCTGAATGCGCTGCTGCGCTGGATGGCCGAGGACGATGTGGTGTTGGCGGCGGCCGCGCGCGAGGCCTTCACGCGCATCACCGGGCAGGATGTCTGCGGCGACCGTCGGCAGTTGCCCGTGGCCGACGATGCTGATGATTTCGAGCGCGAGATGGCGCCCGATGTGTGGCTGCCTGATGTGCAGAAGGCGCGCGCTGCAATGGAGCGGCACGCTGACGAATGGGCCAGGGGCACCCGGTGGTGCCAGGGCTTGCGGCTGGATGGCCAGGTTTCGCGCGAGGTGTTGGTGCAGTTGGACCTGGAGGCGCGCTGGGACGCCGCCGCACGGGCCGCCATGGCCGGGCGCGCCATTTCAGCGCCGCCCCCCATCCACTGACCCCAGTGGCTCACGGAAACCGTGTGCCCGGGCCGGTCTCGTCGTGACCTTCGGACATTGCCGCCAAGCCCGCGCCGGGCAACCATGGGCACCCGGGGCGTTCCTTTGAACCCCCAGCTGCCCGCCGCCAACATGCCGCCCACCCCGCCCGCACCCGCCCCCTCCCCGTTCGAGGACGACGCCACGCGCGTGTTGCCGCCCACCAAGGCGCCAGCCAAGGACGCGCCCATCTTCGACCCGCGCGACATCGACGACGACAGCACACGCGTGGTGGGGCCGGGTGGTGTGCACACCACGGGGCATGCGGCACGGCCTGCTGCGCCGGCACCGGCCGCGCCGCCGCCGCCGCTGAACCGCCAGACCGAGAACGATGACCAGGACGCCACGCGGGTGCGTCCGCCCAGCCGCGATTTCCTGGCCTCGGCCTTTCCTGAAACCGCCGCGCACGACCTGAGGCATGGCTTGGGTGGCACGGGTGCGCCGCACACTTCGGCCCCCGGCACCTCGCCCACCGGCGCACTGCCTGGGCAAACGCTGTCCGGCACGGCCGCCAAGGCCGCAGGCGGCGGCAAGGATGCCCCGGTGCGGCAGGTGGGCCGCTACCTGGTGCAGTCGCGGCTGGGGCGCGGTGGCATGGCCACGGTGTACCTGGCGCACGACCCGTCGATCAACCGCCATGTGGCCATCAAGTTCCTGCACGCCTCGCTGGCCGAGGACGAAGAGTGCCACTCCCGCTTTCTGGCCGAGGCGCGTGCGGCCGGCGGCCTCTCACACCCGAATGTGGTGGTGGTGCACGACGTGGGCGAGATCGAGGGCCGGCCCTACATGGCCATGGAGCTGATCGACGGCCTGCCGCTGGCCGATGTACTGGACAAGGAGAAGCAGTTGCCCATCCGCGATGCCGTGCGCATCGGCATCCAGCTGGCCCGCGCGCTCGACTACGCGCATGGCCGCGGCATCGTGCACCGCGACATCAAGCCCGGCAACATCATGGTGCTGAAGGATGGCCGCACGGTGAAGGTGACCGACTTCGGCATCGCCCACATCGACGACGGCGGTGGCAACCAGCGCACCCAGGTGGGCGCGGTGCTGGGCACGCCGCAGTACATGAGCCCCGAGCAAACGCGGGGCGACAAGCTCGACGGCCGCTCCGACCTGTTCTCGGCCGGCATCGTGCTGTACCAGATGATCGCCGGCGAGCGGCCTTTCCGTGGCGACAGCCTGGTGGCCATTGCCACCAAGATTGCCAACGACACGGCCACGCCGCTCACGCAGTTGCGGCCGGAAGCGCCAGCCGCGCTGCGCCGCATCGTCGACCGCTGCCTGGCCAAGACGCCGGGCCAGCGCTACCAGTCGGGCCAGGAGCTGGCCGAGGCCTTGCAGAAGGTGTTGGCCGACATTGACGAAACCGCGCGCGAGAAGGCCAAGCCGCGCATCATGCCGCTGCGCATCAAGTGGGCCCTGTCCATGGCGGCCATCATCGCCGTGGTGATGGGCATTTCGGCCACCCTCATCACGCAGCGCCAGTACGAGGCACTGATGGGCCAGGCCACCGACTACGGCGCCTCGCTGGCACGCTTCATCGCACGCCAGAACGCTGCGGCGGCCTTGTCGGAAGACTGGGACGTGGTGGACGTGGCGGTGCAGGAGATGATGAAGACGGGCAACTTCGAGCGCATCGTCGTCATCGACCCCAAGGGCGTGGTGCGCGCGGCCAGCGTGGGCACGCTGGTGGGCCAGCCCTACAAGTCCGCCGGCACAGAAAGCCTGGGCAAGCTCGCCGGTGGCACCGCCGCCGTGCGCTACCAGGCCAACAACGAATCGGTGCTGGGCTTCGAGGCGCCAGTCACCTTCCAGGAGACCGTGGTGGGCCGTGTGGCGCTGGGCATCCCCGAGAAGCCGCTCACGCAGGTGGCACAGCTCTCGATCACGCTGATGGTGATCCTGGCCCTGGTGACGGTGCTGGCGGTGGCTGTGGCCATGTACTTTCTTGCCGACTGGTTTGCCAAGCCCATACGCTTGCTGAGCGACTCGATGGCCGAGATCGCCAAGGGCCGCTTCAGCCACCGCATTGCCGAGCAGCGCAAGGACGAATTCGGCCAGTTGTTTGCTGATTTCGACGCCATGGCGCAAGCGTTGCAGCAGCGCGAGGGCGGAGTGGAAGGCGTGACACAGATCGGCATCGCCACTCCGGCCCCCGTCACGCCCCCCAAGGCCTGACGGCTGCGGCCCATGCCTCCGCCTGCCGTGATCCTGTTGCTCTCGCCGCGCCGTTGCGGCCGCCTCCTGGCGCTGGCCTTGGCCGCGTTGCTGGTGGCCTGCACCACGCCCCAGCCCGCGCCGCCTGCACCCGAGCCCAGTGCGCCGCCCAAGGCAGAGCCCACCGCGCTGGGCGTGGTGGCCGGCCGCAGCCCGCGGGTGCTGGTGTATGTGCCGCGCGAGGGCGACACGCTGCAAGGCATTGCCGCGCAATGGCTGGGCTCGGCCGACAAGGCCTGGCAGATCAGCGAGGCCAACCGCGACCTGCGCCAGCCCGTACCCGGCAGCCCGCTGGTGGTGCCGTTGGTGGCGCCCAACCCGCTGGGTGTCACCCCCGAGGGTGCGCAAACCATCACCATCCTCTGCTACCACCGCGTGGGGCCGGGCAACTCGAAGATGGTGGTGTCGCCCGCCAAGTTCGAGGCCCAGCTTGAATGGCTGGCAGCCAACGATTACCACGTGGTGCGCCTGGCGGATGTGCGCAGCTTTCTGGCTGGCGCCCAGGCGCTGCCACAACGCTCGGTGGCCATCACCTTCGACGATGGCTACGAGTCGGTGTACCGCTACGCCTACCCGGCGCTCAAGCGGCTGGGCTTTGCGGCCACGATGTTCGTCTACACCGATTTCATCGGCTCCCGCGATGCGCTCACCTGGCCGCAGATGGACGAGATGTGGCGCGCCGGCACGATGGACATCCAGGCCCACTCCAAGTCGCACCGCAACCTCACCGAGCGACGTGCCGACGAAGGCGACACGCTGTACCGCCAGAACCTGGATGTGGAGCTGAAGCAGCCGCGCAGCGTGGTGGAGAAGAACCTGGGCACCGCCGGCGTGAAGGTGCGGCACTTTGCCTACCCCTATGGCGACGCCAACGAGGCCGTGCTCGACGCCATGCAGCGCAACGGCTACGAGCTGGGCGTGACCGTGAACCCCGGTGCCAACGCCTTCTACACCGCGCCGTTCTTGCTCAAGCGGGTGATGATCTTTGGCGACCACGAGCTGGACGATTTCAAGGCGCGTCTGCAGGGGCGGCGCTCGGCCGCGAAGCCATGAGCCAGCCAGTGCACCCGCTCATGCGCCCGCACATTCACCCGCGCATGCACCGCCTCTGGCTGGGCGCCGCCGCCAGCCTGGTGCTGGCCGGCTGCGCCAGCACACCCGCACCCGATGGCGCCGAGCCCGCCTCGCCCACCGCCAAGGCCAGGGCCCTGGTGCAGAACCTGGTGTCCCGGATTTCGCCCGACTCGCCCTTGCAAGCCTTTGAGCGCCAGCACCGCCAGGCCGCCCAGGTGGCCGCCGCCCAGGGCCGCTGGGCCGACGCGCAGTGGGAATGGGACATCGTGCTGGCGCTCAAACCCGACGACGCCGAGGCCAGGTCTCTGCAGGCCCAGGCCCAGGCCCAGGCCGCCAGCGCCGCCGCCGCCGCCGTGGCGCGGGCCCGCCAGGCGCAGCAGCGCGGTGAGGCCGACGCCGCCACCCGCGCCTACCTGGAAGCCCTGGCCGCCACCCCCAACGACACCGCCATCGCCGACGCCCTGCGCGAGCTGGAGCGCAGCCGTGGCCGGCGCGGCAATGCCCAGGGCAGCAAGGCCATGGCGGCCCCTGCGCCGGCCGCCAAGCGCCCGGCCACCGCACGCGGCGGCAATGGCGAGCTGGACAGCAACGACCTGGAGCATGCCAGCATGCTGGCATCGCAAGGCGATGTGGACAGCGCCATCGCCCTGCTCAAACCCCTGAGCAGCGGGCCGCGTGCCGACACCACCGCCCGCAACCTGCTGGCCAACCTGTATGTGCAGCAGTCTGACAAGCTCGCCGCCAAGGACCGCGCTGGCGCCATCCGCGCACTGGAGGCTTGCCTGCAGTTGCTGCCCGGCCACCGCGCCGCGGCGGCCAAGCTCAAGGCGCTGAAGCTGGCGGCTGCCGCGCCGGCGGCGGCCTCGGCGGCGCCAACCCGGCGCTAGCCGCCCCGCGCGCTCAGCACTTCGCGGCGGGCAGCTTCTTCTTCAGCTCCAGCGCCTTCTGCCGCTCCAGCTGAGCGGTGAGGTTGTTGGGGTCCACCTTGAGCACGGCGTCCCAGTTGGCGATGGCGCCGCACACGTCCTGGCGGGCCATGGCCGCACGCGCGGCCTTGGTGCTGCGGTCTACCGCTGTCTTCTTCTCGCGTTCGGCCTTGGCCGCTTCGGCGGCGGTGTCGGGTGCGGGCGTGGCCACCACCGGCGCTGACGGCGGTGTGACCACCACGGGCTCGGGCGGCCTCTCGGATCTGACTTCGCTCGGTGTCTTCACCGGGGGGCGCGCCTTGCCTGGCACGCGGATGGCCTGCCCCAGCTGCAACTGGCGCGGCACCTTGATGCCGTTGTAGCGCGCCAGGCCATAAAACTGGTCGCGGTCATTCATGTAGCGCTGCGCGATGGAGGCCAGTGTGTCGCCCTGGCTGACTTTGTACGGAAAAGACTCGCGGCCGTAGAGCGTGGCGGGGTCGTCCTTGATCTGCCGCATGAAGCCCAGCGCGACCTTGTTGGATGCGTCAGAGGCCAGGATCTTTTGCAACTCTTCCTGGGCGCTTTCCTCCTGGCCCTGGTCCAGGGCATTGCGGATGGCTTCGAGCAACTGCTTGATTTCAGATTCAGTGCGGTGCACGGCCGGCGCCGGGGTGGGTTCTTCCACCGGGGCAGGCGCGGCGGCAGGCTCTGAGGCCGGTGCCGCTGGGGGCGGCGGCTTCTTGCCAAAGCCAGGGATGTTGGGCATGGACATGTTGGGCATGGAATTGCAGCCCACCACCAGCAGGGCGGCCAACACCAAGCCTATGGATCGGATTCGCACGAGAGTGGTCATCATTTGCCTGCAAAGACGCTGTTTCACTGCGGGCGATTGTCTCGCGACATGCAAGCCAGCGCCACCCACGATTGGGGGGACAGCCCCAGCACACAGCGCGTGTGTGACTTTGGACGCTGTTCAAGCGCCGTGGCTGCGCAGAGCATGGTTTGTCGCCACCCCTTGCCACACGCCATGGACCCGGTCTGGTTGTTCCCGCTGCTGTCGTTGGGCTTCGGCTTGGCTGCGGCGTGGCGCGCGCTGCGGGGTGGCCGGATGCAAGGCGCGGCGCGCACCTGGGCCTTGCTGGCACTGATCTTTGGCGCGGTGTCGGCCTGGCTGCACTGGCACGCCTGAAACGCGAGTGACTTTGGTGTGTTGAAGTTGCATCGCCCCCGGCCGACCATCACGTGGCCCTTCTGGCGGCCCGGCCGCCCAACCCCTGCGCGCAGCACACACCCATGAGCCTCACCCTGGTGGCCGTTTCGCTCAACGAGCAGCCCTTGTCGCAGCCCATCACCGCCAGCTTTGACGCGCGCGGCGGCACCATAGGCCGGGCCGACCACAACACCATGGCTCTGCCCGACCCGCAGCGCCACGTGTCGCGCCAGCAGGCCGAGGTAGCCTTGCAAGGGGCCAGCTACATCATCCGCAACGTCGGTGCGGCCAACCCCATCGTGGTGGGCACACGCGCCGTAGGCCCGGGCGAAACTGCCGTGCTGGGCCAGGACGAACAGATCCGCATCGGTGGCTACCTGCTCAAGGCCATGCTGAATGCCGCGCCCGTGGCCCACGAGCGGCCCAACCCGCGGCCGGCCACCAGCGACCCATTTGCCGATCTGCTGGGCTCGCCGGCACCGGTGGCTCCGCAGCCTGCTCCGGCGTCGCCCGCCCCCGCAGACCCCTTTGCCGATCTGTTGGGCACGCCAGTGGCCCGACCCGCTGCTCCCACTCCTGCCAGTGACCCCTTTGCCGACCTGCTGGGCAGCCCCGCCCCCGCGCCCTGGGGGCCATCACCTTCGCGGGCACCGGCACCTGCGCCCATGTTCGCCAAGGCACCCACCTCGAACGATCCGTTCGCCGACCTGCTGGGCACACCCGCACCGCCGCCAGCACCCGCACACGCCACGCGTGCCCCCCCCTCGGCCGACCCCTTCGCCGATCTGTTGCCGCCGCCATCGGGCGTGCACGCCAAATCGGTGGCGCTGTCGCCACCGCCGCCCGCCGTAGCGCAACTGCCCGACGACTTCGACCCCTTCGCCGCGCCATCAACGCCCGCGCTGCCGCCCAGGGCCCAGATCGACCCCTTCGCCGACCTGATGCCCTCGGCCAGTGCCGCGCCGTCGATAGACGCCATGTTCGGCCTGGGCGCCTGCCCGTCCGGCCAGGCCGATCCGCTGGCCGGTTTCATGAGCCCCGCCGCGCCCGCGGCCAGCGCCGGCCCTTCCATCGATCCGCTGGCCATGTTCGGCGCGCCCATGGCGGCGCCGGCGCCAGGCCTGCCCCAAGCCGACAACCTCTCGGCACTGCACGACGCTTTCAAGCTGCCTGGCGGGCCGGCACCAGCGCCACCACCAGCGCCGCAGTTCGTGGCCCCGCCCGCCCGGCCCCAGGCATCCACCACCGCCACCAGCGGCGATGCGGCGGCCATGTGGTGGGCCTTCTGCGAAGGGGCCGGCATCACCCCCAGCCTGCCCGACGGTCCCATGGACCAGCGCATGCGCGAGATGGGCCTGATCCTGCGCCGCGCGGTGGAGGGCACGCTGCAGCTCATTGCCGTGCGCGCCAGCACCAAGCACGAGCTGCGCGCCGGCGTTACCGTGATCCAGCAGGCCAACAACAACCCGCTGAAGTTCTCGCCCGACGCCAAGGCCGGGCTGGAGCAGATGATCCAGCCGCCCATGCGCGGCTTTCTCACCGGCCCGGCTGCCATGCAAGACGCCATGCACGACTTGGTGGGCCATTCCATCGGCACCGTGGCCGGCATGCGCGCGGCCGTGGAGGGCATGCTCGACCGCTTTGCCCCGCAGGCGCTCGAATCCAAACTGGTGGGCGGCGGCATGTTCGACAGCGTGCTGCCCGGCCACCGCAAGGCCAAGCTGTGGGACATGTACATGCAACAGCACGGTGCGATCAGGGAGGAAGCGCAAGAAGACTTCCATAATCTGTTCGGCAAGGCCTTTCTCGCCGCATACGAACAGCAAGTGGAAAGGCTCAAGCAGGAAGCCTCCAAACCATGACCCAGATCCGGATGGCCAGCTTCAGTGGCCAGGGTGCCCGCAGCTACAACGAAGACGCCGTGCTGCATGGCGTGGCCCGCAACGGCCACTACGCCGTGCTGGCCGATGGCGCGGGCGGCCACAAGCGCGGTGCCGAGGCGGCACAGCGCGCGGTGGCCTGCGTGGAGCGCTCGTTGCGCGACGACGCCGTGGCCTTCTCGCCGGCCAACCTCTCGCAGATGGTGCAGCTGGCGCATTCCGAGCTGCTGCACCACCAGAACAGCGCCGAGTGGGATGCGCGCATGCACACCACGCTGGTGGTGCTCTGGATCGACCCCGATGTTTCGCACGCGCTGTGGACCCATGTGGGCGATTCGCGGCTGTACCGCTTCCGGCACAACCGCGTCGACGTGATCACCGCCGACGACAGCGTGGTGGCGCGCATGCTGCAGGCCGGCCTCATCACCCCCGAGCAGGCCAGGAACCACCCGCAGAAGAACCAGCTGCTGGCCGCCATGGGCATGGAGGGCGAGATCGAGCCCCACACCGTCGTGCGGCCGGTGGAGTTGAACGAGGGTGATGCCTTCTTGCTCTGCTCAGACGGTTGGTGGGAAGGCCTGAGCCACGAGGTGCTGGTGGACAGCCTGGGCAAGGCGCTGAACCCCGAGCACTGGCTGAGCCTGATGCGCGAGCGCGTGGAGGCATTTGCCCGCCCGCGGCAGGACAACTTCAGCGCCATCGGCGTGTGGATGGGTGACCCCGGCGAGGTCACCCGCCCCGGGGATGACGACACGCGACCGGGTTTGCTCTCGGGGCGCTGACTTGTCATTCCCGCGCAGGCGGGAATCCATACGGGCCAAGCAGCCTGGATTCCCGCCTCCGCGGGAATGACGATGAGGCCGCCGCCATCACCCGCCTTGCGCCAGCAGGGTCGCCACCTCGGCGGCCGAGCGCACGCCCAGCTTGGCGAACACGCGGGCGCGGTGCACTTCCACCGTGCGCACCGAGATGTTGAGTTCGTCGGCAATCACCTTGTTGAGCTTGCCGGCGGCCACGCGGTGCATCACCTCGCGCTCGCGCTCGGTGAGGCTGGCCATGCGGGCCTCGCGCTCGTCGCCTGCGGCGCGGCTGGCCAGTTGGGCGCCGGCCACGTCCAGCGCGCGCTTCACGCGCTCCACCAACGCGGTGTCGGAGAAGGGCTTCTCGATGAAATCGAAGGCGCCGTTGTGCAACGCGTCCACGGCCATGGGGATGTCGCCATGGCCGGTGAGGAAGATCACCGGCCAGCGCAGGCCGCGCGCCTTGAGCTCGCCATGCACCTGCAGGCCCGACATGGGTTCCATGCGCACATCAAGCAGGATGCAGCCGCGCACATGGCCCAGGTCCACCGCCTGCAAGAAGGCCGGCCCGCTCTCGAAAGCCCGCGAGACCAGACCGTGCGACATGAACAGGAAGGACAGCGCGTCGCGCACCGGGGCCTCGTCGTCCACCAGGTGCACGGCCAGGGCGGGTTGGTGGTCTGGTGGTGGGCTCATGGTGAGGGTCCTGCGGTGGTGTCAGGTTCGGTGTCGGTTTCGGCGTCGGTCTGGTCCAGCGTGGCGGCAGCGTCGTCCTGCGCGGTGTGCTGCGGCAAGGTGAACGAGAAGCGCGCGCCGCCCAGCGGGCTGGCGGTGGCGTCCATGCCGCCGTGGTGGGCCTCGATCACCGAGCGGCAGATGGCCAGGCCCATGCCCATGCCATCGCTCTTGGTGGAATAGAAGGGCGCAGTCAGCTGTTCGATGCCGCGCCCACGCAAGCCGGGGCCGTCGTCGTCCACGTCCACGCGCACAAAGCGCTCGCCCACCGGCACGGCGGTGAGCGTGATCTGGCCCTGATGGGCGCCGCTGGCGGCCATCTCATCCATGGCGTTGCGCACCAGGTTGATGACCACCTGCTCGATCAACACCGGGTCGGCGCTCACGAAGGGCAATTCAGGCGCCAGCTTGAAATGCAGCTTGACGTGATGGCGTTGCAGGTCGCGCCTGAGCAGGTCTACCGCGCGCTTGAGCACCAGGGCCAGATCGCAGGCCTCGCGCTGCGGCGCGCGGCGGGTGAGGAATTCGCGGATGCGCTGCACGATGCGCCCGGCCTCGGCCGCCTGGTCGCCCAAGCGCCGCACCGCCTGCAGCACCACGGGTTCGGCGGCGCCGCTGCGCTCGAGCATGCGCAACACGCCGGCGTTGTAGCCGGCGATGGCCGTGAGCGGTTGGTTCAGCTGGTGGGCCAGCGCCGAGGCCACCTCGCCCAAAGTGGTGAGCCGCGCCTGGTGCGCCATGGCCTCGGTCTGACGGCGCTCGCGTTCTTCGAGCCGCTTGCGCTCGGTGATGTCCACCACTGAGGCCATCCAGCCCACGTGCTGACCCTCGGCGTCCACCAGCGGGGCCTCCATCAGCATCACGTCCACGTGGCGACCGTCGGCGCGCACAAAGCGGGTTTCGTAACCCTCGCGCGGGGCCTGCCCGGCCATGTTGCGCAAGTGGCGCGACATGCTTTCCTCCAGTTGGTCGGGTGGCCAGTAGGGCATGGGTGGCAAACGGCCAAGCAACTGCTCGGGCGCAAAACCCACCAGATCGCAGAAGGCCCGGTTCACATGCACCAGCCGGCCTTCGGCGTCGCGGCCGCGCAGGCCCACGGTGAGCGAATCCTCGATGGCACGGCGCCAGGCGGTTTCGGTGCGCCAGGCCAGCTCGGCCCGGGCCACCACCCGCATCTGGCGCCGCAGCATCCAGGTGGCGGCACCGGTGAGGCTGAGAAACACCGCCATCAGCACCAGCGGCAAGGTCTTCCACCAGGGCTTGCGCGCATCACGCACGGTCAATTCCAGGAAGGTGTCGACCATCAACGGGTCGATGCTGACGCGGTGGCTGGCATGGCCTCGGCCGGCTGGCGCGTCGCCCGCCGTGGCGATGACCTGGTCGAAGCCATCCACCAGCCGCACGGTGTACTTGTGGGCCAACCACCAGGGCACGGTCTGGCGCAGCAGCGCCGCCGGGTCGAAGCGCACGATCACCCGGCCGGCCCGTTGGGCATGCGGGCCCTGTCCCGGCAGGGGCGCCGACAGGTGGGCGCTGATGCCCGCGCCCTCAGCCCCGCCGCCGGCGCTGGCCGCGCCCAGTTGCGGCTGCTGCTCTGGCAGCTGCAGGCGGATGCGGTTGGCCTCGTCCAGCACGGTGACGCTGATCCACAGCCGCCGCAGACCTTCGGTCACCGCCGCCTGGCGCAACAGGTCGTCGCCGCGGGCGCCGGGCACCAGGCGCTGGGCCAGGGTGTCGACGGCCAACTGCTCGGTGGCCACCCAGTCGCCAATGCGGCTTTGCAGCGTCAGAGCGTCCGAGATCAGCGTGCGCCGCTCGTCGTCACGCTCCTGCACCTCGCTCCACTGCAGCCAGCCGGCCACCGCCAGCACAAAGGCCAGCGCCAGCAGGAAGGGCGAGGCCCACCACAGCGCCGCCAGGCGCCGCGGCGGTGGTGGCGACGCCAGGGGGCGCAGCATTCGCGGTCGGCGCACAGGCTCCATGGCGGCCAGTCTAAGGCGCCACCCACCCCGCTCCAACCCGGACTCACCATGTGGTTCTCCACAACTAGCCAAGGGCCGTCTTGTGCACTCAGAATCGCCGCCAACGTCGGCACTTCGCCCGGCGCTTGACCTCAGGAGACAAACCATGTTCAGCACCCGTCGCATCCTGCTGGCCGCCGCCGTGGCCGCCACCCTGGCCCCCGTGGCCTACGCCCAGTCGCCCATCGTCATCAAGTTCAGCCATGTGGTGGCCGCCGACACGCCCAAGGGCAAGGCCGCCGAATTCTTTGCCAAGCGGGCTGGCGAGCTGACCAAGGGCAAGGTCAAGGTGGAGGTCTTCCCCAACAGCCAGCTCTACAAGGACAAGGAAGAGATGGAGGCCCTGCAACTGGGCTCGGTGCAGATGCTGGCGCCCTCGCTGAGCAAGTTCGCGCCACTGGGCGTGAAGGAGTTCGAGGTTTTTGACCTGCCCTACATCTTTGACAACTACCCTGAGCTGCACAAGGTGACCCAGGGCGCCCTGGGCAAGAGCCTGCTGGCCAAGCTGGAGCCCAAGGGCATCACTGGCCTGGCTTACTGGGACAACGGCTTCAAGTCGTTCTCGTCCAACAGGCCCATGCACAAGCCCGAAGACTTCAAGGGCCTGAAAATGCGCATCCAGTCGTCCAAGGTGCTGGATGCCCAGATGCGCGCACTGGGTGTGGTGCCCCAGGTGATGGCCTTCTCCGAGGTGTACCAGGCGCTGCAGACCGGCGTGGTGGACGGCACCGAGAACCCGCACTCCAACCTCTACACGCAGAAGATGCACGAGGTGCAAAAGCACATCACCGTTTCAGACCACGGCTACCTGGGCTACGCGGTGGTGGTGAACAAGAAGTTCTGGGACGGCCTGCCCGCCGACGTGCGCGGCCAGCTGGACGCCGCCATGGCCGAAGCCACCAAGGTGGCCAACGACAGCGCCCGAGCACTGAACGACGAGGCGCTGGCCAAGGTCAAGGCCACCGGCAAGACCGAGATCTACACCCCCACCGCCGCCGAGCGTCTGGCGCTGAAGAAGGCCCTGGTGCCAGTGCACAAGCAGATGGAATCGCGCATTGGCGCCGAAACCATCCAGCAGATCTACAAGGAAACCGACTTCGACCCGGCCAAGCTCTGAGCTGAGCCGCGCGCTTGAAGCCCTGGGTGCCGCCCGCGCGGTGCCCAGGCCTGGTGTTTGCGCACCGTGCAACCTGGAAGGAGGGGCCCCATGAAGTGGCTCGATCACCTCGAGGAATGGATCATCACGGCCTTGATGGCCGGGGCCACCCTCATCATCTTCATGGCGGTGCTGCACCGCTACCTGTCAGGCTGGGCCATTCCCGGTGTTCAGGACTGGATGCTGTCCAAGGACGTGTCCTGGGCCCAGGAAGCCACCATCTACATGTTCGTGTGGATGGCCAAGTTCGGTGCCGCCTACGGTGTGCGCACCGGCATCCACGTGGGTGTGGACGTGGTCATCAACCGCATGCCCGAGGCGCGTCGTGCCAAGTTCGTGCTGTTCGGCCTGATGGCGGGCGCGTTGTTCACCGGCACCATCGCCGTGCTGGGCCTGAACTTCGTGTTGCACAACGGCCTGCAATACGTCTTGTCCAACGCCTTAGGCATGAACATGGAAGGCCTGACCGAAGGCCCCACCACCCCCGACCTGGAGTGGCCCACCTGGATCATCTACATGGCCATCCCGCTGGGCTCCTCGCTGATGTGCTTCCGCTTCCTGCAAGTGGCCTGGCACTTCCACAAAACCGGCGACCTGCCCCACCATGACCACGGGCATGTGGACGGCCTGGACGAAGTCACCGAAGCCCCCCTGACCCCCACCGCTGGAGGCAGCAAGCCATGAACGGCCTCATCATCTTTGGCCTGCTGGTGCTGCTGATGCTCACCGGCATGCCCATCTCGATCGCGCTGGGCCTGACCGTGCTCAGCTTCATCTTCGGTTTCACCGACGTGCCCGTGCAATCGGTGGCGCTCAAGCTGTTCACCGGCATCGAGAAGTTCGAGATCATGGCGATCCCGTTCTTCATTCTGGCCGGCAACTTCCTCACCCACGGCGGGGTGGCGAAACGCATGATCAACTTCGCCTCATCCATGGTGGGCCATTTCTATGGCGGCCTGGGCCTGGCGGGCGTGGTGGCCTGCGCACTCTTTGCGGCCGTGTCAGGGTCGTCGCCGGCCACCGTCGTGGCCATCGGCTCCATCCTGCTGCCGGCCATGGTGAAGGCGGGTTTCCCCACCAAATTCGGGGCCGGCGTCATCACCACCTCGGGCGCACTGGGCATCCTGATCCCGCCGTCCATCGTGATGGTGATGTATTCGGTCTCCACCAACACCTCGCTGGGTGCGCTGTTCATGGCCGGCGTGGTGCCGGGCATCGGCCTGGCGGTGTTCCTGGGAGCCACCACCTGGTGGCGGGCACGCAAGTTCAACTACCCTCGCCTGGAAAAAGCAAGCTGGGCCCGGCGCTTTCAAACCTTGCGCGAGTCCTTCTGGGGCCTGATGCTGATCGTGATCGTGATGGGCGGCATCTACTCCGGCCTGTTCACGCCCACCGAGGCCGCCGCCATGAGCGCGGTGTATGCCTTCTTCATCGCCGTCTTTGTCTACAAAGACCTGGGGCTGAAAGACGTGCCACGCGTGCTGCTGAACTCGGCCAACATGAGCGCGATGCTGCTGTACATCATCACCAACGCGGTGCTGTTCAGCTTCGTGCTGGCCGACCAGCAGATCCCGCAGCACCTGGCCGACTGGCTGGTGGCGCAGGGCCTGGGCCCGATCAGTTTCCTGCTGGTCTGCAACATCCTGCTGCTGGTGGCCGGCAACTTCATGGAGCCCTCGTCCATCGTGCTGATCATGGCGCCCATCCTGTTTCCGGTGGCCGTCAAGCTGGGCATCGACCCGGTGCACTTCGGCATCCTGATCGTGGTGAACATGGAAGTGGGCATGTGCCACCCGCCCGTGGGCCTGAACCTCTACGTGGCCTCGGGCATCACCAAGATGGGCATCACCGAACTGACCGTGGCGGTGTGGCCGTGGCTGCTGACGATGTTGGTGTTCCTGGGCATCGTCACCTACTGGCCCGCAATGTCGCTGGCACTGCCGCATGCGCTGGGCATGAACACCGGCCCGTGAGCTGCTGAGATGTCTCGACAGAACGGCCCGGTCTGTCCGGGCCGTTCTTCTTTGCGGGTCGCAGCGCCTTGCGGGAAGGACGTAGGTGATGCGCTGGCGCCCGACTTCAGTTCACCACTGTCCGCGCAACATCTGCGCGTAGGCCGCAGCCGGCGGCATGCCGGGCGTGAAGGTGCAACTGCCCGGCGCACCGGGTGCGGCCATGGGCCACCACAGGCCGGTGTTGGCCAGGCGTTGCAGCCAATGGTTGGCGGCCAGGCTGCCCGCCACGTCAGCGAGCGACGCGTTGGCGGCCACGGCCAGGCGCTCTCTGCCGGCCTCGGGCATGGGGCGGGTGTAGTGGGCGCGGCGCGGCGACGGCCAGGGCGGTGCGTGCGCCAACGCCTCTTCAAAGCCCTCCAAGGTGGCGCCGTCGGCCAAGGTGGCCAGGCCGGCGCGGGCCACGTGGGCCCACCACAGGTCCAGGTGATCGAGTGCGATGCGGTCGGTGGGCGCGTCGGCACGGGCCTGAGCGATCAGCAATGGAAAGTAGCGGCCCACGCTGTCGCAACTGGGCATCAGCGCGCCAAACCACCACTGCGCATCCACCACGCCCGGCGCCCAGGCAAAGCGCCACACGGGTGCCGAGAGGTAGACCCGCATCCATTCGTCACCCAGGCTCTGTCGGCTTTCGCGCACGCAGGCGCTGAGCCACACGTCGCAACCGCGCACCCACTCGGGCGCAAGGCGACGTGAGGCGAAATCGCCCAGCATCGACAACTTGCCGAACCAACCGGGAACGTCGTCGGCGGCCATGGCGGGGTCCTTGAAACTACAGACCGTTGGGGCAGGAGAATCCGCGCAGCTCGGGCAGGCGGAAGGGGTTGCGCACGCTGCCGGCGGTGACGTCAAACACCACCTTGCGGCCGTCCACGTCGAAGGTGGCGCGGAACTTCTCGGGCGCCGAGCCGGGCGTGAGGTTGACCCGCTCGAACATGCGGAACAGCGCCCAGGGCCCGTCGTTCACCAGGCCGGTGCTGCCTGATGGCTGCACCATCATGCGCACCACGTTCGAGCCGCGCGGGCCGGGCCAGCGCACCGGCTGCGGGATCTGCGGGCCGTGGTCGTAGCGCACGATCTGGCCATCCACATCGAGCGTGAATTCGCGCAGTGCGCTGTCCATCTCAAGCGGCTTGAAGACCAGCGACGTGGAGGGGCCGGCACCGGCCGCGAAGAAGGTCTCGCGGATGACCTGGGCGCGCTGGAATTGCGGCAGCGTGCCCACGTCCGCGCCCAGTGGCGTGCCTTCCACCGAGCGGAAGCTCCAGGGCCGGGTGCTGGTGTCGATGTAGGGCGCGAGCTTCTGCTGCATCTGATCGAACTTGCCGCCCGGGCCGAACAGCGTGGCGAAGTCGGCCGGCGTCACCTCGCGCGAGGAGCTGGCATCGAACGGGTAGCGCCCGGCTATGGCCTGGTGGCAGAACTCGCCCACCTGCGAGCGCACCTCGCGCGAGAGGCTCTCGCGCAACTGCATCGACGCCACACGCGAGCTGGACGTGCCCAGCGTGTCAAGCATGGAGCGAATCGGCTCGGGCGCGTTGGCGGCCTCGGCCTTGATCTGGTTGGGCAGCGGCGACGGCGCGGGCGCGGCACCGCCCTTGAGCGCCGATTCGGCCGCGGTGAGCAGCACCTGCAGCTCACCCAGCCGCGCCACCACGCCCTCGATGGGCGCCTTGCCACCCTCGGGCGCGGTCACCAATCGGCGCAGGCCGGCGAACTCGTCGTCGACGATGCTCTCGATGCGATCGCCCGGCGTGCCCTGGGTGGTCTTGGCGCCCAGCGTGCCCAGCACCTTGTCCTTCACCGCCTCCACCGTGCCACGCGCCTGCTGCGAGACGCGCTCCACCGCGCCCTGGCTGCCCAGCAGCGTGGTTTCGCGCGAGATGCCCCGCATCAGCGGCACCAGAGGCGAATCGGGCGCGGCCAGGAAGCGCGTGCGCTCCACGGCCTGCGAGATACTGGCCAGCGGGATCATGCGCACGTCGGCGATGAAGGCCTTCCAGGTATCGCGGTAGTCGGTGAGGTACAGGCGCCGCACATCGTTCACCAGCTTGTCGGACGCGAACGCGGCCTGCACGCCCTTGGCCTCGGTGGCGGGGATGCCCAGCACCCAGGTCTGTTCGTCAGCCAACTGCTTGGCGGCCTCGCTGACCACCGTCTGGAAGCCTTCGTAATAGCCCTTGTAGGTGAACAGGCCTGGCACGCCGCGCGTGAGCGGCTGGCCGCTGACACGCTGGAACACCAGCGGGGCATTGCCGCCACCAGCCTTGACCACGGTGAACTCGGGGTAGCCGTCGCCCAGGCCCTGCTGGCGCAAGCGGGTGTAGACGCGCTGCGGCAGCGGCACGGCGGTGAGCGCATTGCGCGTGGCGTCGATCAGGCCCTGGTCTTTCGCGAGCGGCGACACCACCGGGCCCTGGGCCAGCAGCGCGTCCAAGTGGCGGCTCAGCGCCTCGCGTTGTTCGGGCTCCAGACCGCGCGTGAAGCGGTTGTTCCAGTCGCTCTCCACCTGTGCCTTGAGCGAGGCCGCATCAAAGTGCGGCAGGTCGTACATCATCAGGTAGGCCTTCAGCGCCTCGTACTGTGAGTCGGCCTGGCCATCGCTGCGCAGCTGCTCTTCAAAGCGCAACGCCAGGCGCGGCAGCACAGCGTCGCGCAGCATGTGCTCATAGGCGGTGCGGGCCGCGCCATCGAGCTTCTTGCCCTGGTACAGGCCAAAGCCCATGCTCCATGGCACGCTGAGCCCGCCATTGGCATCACCGGCCTGTGCCAAGCCCAGCGTGGCTTCGAGCGCCGGCATCAACGGCAGCAGATCGGAGTTGGCGCGGTTGGGTGTCTCCTGCACCTGCTTGGCCACGGCCTGCACCTTGGCCTGCACGCCCTCGATGTAGCTGCGGTTGTTGCGCCAGCTCATCCACCAGGCGCCGGTGAGGCCCACGGTGACCAGCCCCATGGCCACATAGCCAGCCAGCGCCATCACGTTGCGCTGGCGCTCCCAGCCACGGCGCGTGCCGGCCAGGCCGTGCTCGGCGAACACGACTTCGCTCAGCAGGCGTTCGAGGAAGTAGCTGCGGCCACTGGAGCGCAGCGGCGGCAGCACCGATTGCTCCAACTGGTAGCGGCGCGCCACCGAGCCCAGCACGCGGTCGATGGGCGTGCCCTCTTGTGTGCCGCTCACGAAGTACACGCCGCGCAGCATCGGGTCGGCTTCAAACGGCGAGGGCGCGAACACCTGGTGCACCAGCTCCAGCAACGGCGCCTTCAGGCCGGCGAACTGGTTGGGAAAACCGTACATGCGGTTGCGGCGCGGCGGGTCGGCCTCGCCCTGCAGGCCATCCACCAGGCCGGCGTTGAGCCGCGCCAGCAGCGCGTCGAACTCGGTCTGCAATTCCTTCTGGAAGGCCGAGGCGCCCAGACCGAAGGTGAAGCCCCAGGGCATGGCGCGCTGGGCTTTGTCGAGCGAAGAGAAGCTGTCGGTGAAGCCGGCGATCAGGTCGCACTTGGTGACCAGCAAATAGATGGGCAAACGGATGCCCAGTTGCTCGTGCAACTCTTGCACGCGGGTGCGCACGGCCTGGGCGTGGCGCAACTTGTCGGCCGGGCTCTTGAGCAGCAGGTCGGGCGCGCTGACGGTGACCAGCACGCCGTTGAGCGGCTGGCGCGGGCGCGATTTCTTGAGCAGCGCCAGGAAGCTGCCCCAGGTGGACTTGTCGTTCTCGCGGTCGCTGTCTTGTGTGGTGAAGCGGCCGGCGGTGTCGATCAGCACCGCGCTGTCGGTGAACCACCAGTCGCAGTCGCGCGTACCACCCACGCCGCGCACGGCCTGATCGCCCATGTGCTCGGAGAGCGGAAAACGCAGGCCAGCGTTCTGCAGTGCGGTGGTCTTGCCAGTGCCAGGCGCGCCGATGATCAGGTACCAGGGCAGTTCGTAGAGGAACTTGCCCGACATGCGCTCGTTCAACTTCTTGAACCAGCCCTTGGCACCGCCTTCTGCGCCGGCTGCGGAGAAGCGCGCGTTGCGCAGCACCTTGAGCGCGCCTTCAAAGCGTTGGCGCACGGCTGCCATGTCGGCGCTCTCGGCCGCAGCGGCCGGGCCGGTGGGCGCGGCCGCAAGCTGCGCCACCACCTGGGCATTGCCCTTGCGCGCGCTCCACATGCGCCAGCCCACCACACCGGCGGTGGCGAGCAGGATGAGGGCGGTGAGGATCCAGCGCGAGCGCTCGCTGTCGAGCGGGCGCCACTCGCCCACGGCCACCAGCGGGCCGATCAGCCACACCACCAACAACACCAACAACAGCAACACCGCCAGCAGCGTCCAGCGGTTGAAGAGGAGGCCCAGCAACTTGTTCAACATGGCATCGGGCTCAGTTCGATGCCGCAGGCGCGGCGAAGTTGGCTGTGGGGGCAGCCTTGCGCACGGCCACGTCGGGGCGGGCGGCCATCAGCGTGATCTCCACGCGGCGGTTCGTGGCGCGGTTGGCTTCGCTGTCGTTGGCGGCCACCGGCTCGCCTTCGGCCCGGCCTTCGGCGCGCACGCGCTCAACTGGCACGCCGGCAGCCACCATCAGGTCGCGCACGGTGCGGGCACGTTCCTCCGAGAGGTGCCAGTTGGACGGGAAGCGCGCGGTGCGCATGGGTGTGTTGTCGGTGTGGCCGGTGATGATCACCTCTCCACCCACGCGCACCAGGGCTTCGGCCACGCGGCGCATCAAGTCTTCGCGCTCGCTCAGCAACGCGGCGCTGCCACGTGCGAACAGGCCGTCGCCGCGCAGTGTGATGACGCTGCGGTCCACTTCATCGCGCACCGCCACCAGGCCGGCGCGGATGTCGGGCTGCAGGAACACCGCCAGACGTGGCTGCGGTGCTGGCTGGGGCACGGCCGCGACGGGCGGCGGCATCTGCAGGCGCTGAATCTGCGCGAACACCGGGTCGGCATGGTCGGCCAGCGATTTGGCAAAGAACGCGTAGGCCATGCCCAGCACCGCCAGGCAGGCCATGCCAAACACGGCCAGCGGCAACCACGACAAGGCCTTGGCCTGCGGTGCCGGGTGCCCCTCCCAGTGCTGTGCCAACGGCGCGGGGTAGGCGCCGCGTTGCTGGCGGATGATCTGCGCCAGGCGGGCGCGCACTGCTTCGAGCTGGGCGCGGCCGTTGTCGATGACGCGGTAGCGGCCTTCAAAGCCCAAGGCCATGGCGGCGTAGATCAGCTCCAGCAGATCGAGGTTCTGGTCGGGCTTTTCGGCCAGGCGGGCCATGAGCTGGAAAACCTTCTCGCCGCCAAAGGCCTCGTTGTGGAATTCGGCCAGCAGGCTGTGGCGGCCCCACACGCCCTGGCCGCCCCAGGGAGTTTCTGCGGCGGCCTCGTCGAGCTGGGTGCACATCACATAGCGGGCGGCCATCACGCGCTCGGGGGCGATGCTGGCCTCTTGTGCTGCACTGGCGAAATCGCGTATGCCTTGGGCCAAGGTGGCACGCAGGCTGGCTACGTCGGCCACGTGACGGGTCTGGCGCAATTGCGGCGCCAGCAGCATCAGCCGGTTGGCAATGGCCAGCAGCGGATTCAGGCCGTTGTCGGGCGGTGGCGCATCGGCACTGCCCACCAGGGTTTCGGGTCGCGAGGGTTCGGTGGCCTGCGGTGTCCAGCCGCCCGGGTTGGGACGGATGAAGGTGCGCTGACCGTCGAAGGCGGCAAACGGGTCGTTGGGGGCGTCGGCAGCGGCCATGGTGCTTCTGGCTTTCAGGCTTGGCGCACAGCCCAGAGTTCAAGCTCCAGGCCCGGGAAATCCCCCGCCACGTGCATGGCCAGGCTGCCGCTGCGCTCCAGTTGCTTCCACAGTTCGCCCTGGCGCTCGATGTCGAAGTACAGGCTGCCCGCGTGGTACGGCAGCTGGCGCGGCGCCACCGGCAGGCTGCGCAGCGCGATGCCGGGCAGTTGCAGGTTCACCAGATCCTTGATGCGGTCTACCGGGCCCAGCTTGGTCTGGGCCACGAAGCGCGTGCGCAATTGCTCCACGGGCAGTTGCGCACGCACGGCCAGCACAAAGCCGGCGCTGCGCAGCAATTCGACGTCGGCCACCACGGCTGTGCGCACGCCGTGGCTGCGGTCCACCAGCTCGATCTGCTCGGCATGGCGCTGCACCACGGCGGAGAGGAAATCGCGCAGGTCGAGCACCACGGCCGAGAACACGTTCTGCAGGTCGCTGTGGTCGTACGCCGGGTATTCGCGCGGCAGGCGGCCGGCGCCCGAGAAAGTGGACATCTCGCCAGCCAGTTGCAGCAGCGCGAGGTAGAAGAACCAGGGATGCACGCTGGGCCCACCGGCAAACTGGCGCAGCACCGGCTCGCTGCGGTTGAGCAACTGCAGCATCATGAAATCGGCCACTTCCGAGACGCCATTGCCGAGTTGGCCCATCTGCGAGGCCAGGGTCTGGGCGCGCTGCTGCACCAGACCGTGCAACAGCGAGGCCGTGGCCGAGAGCTGGCCGGTGGCCTCGATGCGGGTTTGCGGCGCCAGGTAGCTGCGGTCCAGCATCAGCTGGCCGTCGGGGCGGCGCTCGATGACGCGCGCCACGCCCAGCAGTGCCAGCGCGTCAGTGGCGTCGCGCTGGCGCAGCAGTTGCCATTGCGGCGCACCCAGCTGGATGGGCTCGGGGTCATCGGCTGCGTTGGCGTGGTCGCGCAGGGCGGCGTCCACCACGCTGTAGCGGCAGGCGCCGTCGGCCTGGCCATCGCCAAAGTCGACCTCGGTCACACCGGCACGGGCCAGCGGCACGGCCAGGTAGACCACTTCGTTCTGGTGGTCGGCGGCCACGTTGAGCGGGGGAGGGGCGGCGTCGATGTCGGGGATGGACAGCGGCGTGCCATCGGGCATCACGCCGCGAGCCCGCACGATGGCCAACCGGCCCATGGCAAGCTGAGCCTCGTCCAGCACCAGTTCGTCGAAGCCCCAGGCACAGGGCTGGCCGGCACGCACGCGGGCGTCAATCAGGCGATCGACATAGCGGCCTTCCTGCTGGAAGTGGTGAGGCTGCAGGTACATGCCCTGCGACCAAATGACGCGGTGGCTCAAGGTCATCGTGTGCCGTGTGGTGGGGTGTGCTCAGGGGCGCGGCTTGACCGTCACGGCCAGGCGCTCGGCGCGGATGTCGAGCTTGTGCTGGGTGCCCGGCTTGATGGCCACCGTGGTGCGCCAGGTGGCGCGCTCCAGGTCGCGGTAGACGGCCACGATGCCCAGGAAGCGGGTGTCGGGAGCCAGGGCCTTGTTCAACGGGCGGCTTTCGCCGGGCTGCAGCATCAGCTCCTCGCGCGAGACCAGATCGGCCCCCAGCGCGGCCTGGTCGCCCTGATAGAGCGACATGAAATCGGCTTGGTTGAAGGCGGTGGCCGATTTCAGCTCGTAGACCCGCACGCGCAGTGGCGAGGGGCGCTGCGAAACGCTGGGGTTCAGATCGGCGGCCGCTTGGATGGTGGCGGCCAGGCTGGCGGCCGATGGTTTGAAAGGCGAGATGTTGGAGAGCGTGGAGCAAGCGGCCAACCCGCCCACCAGCAGCACGGAAACCACCCGGCGGGTCAGTGCCAGGCGGCGTGTGGCCGGTGCCGGAGCCCGAGTCTGGGCGCGCGCGTGTTCAGGTGTCACGGTTCACTCCTGTCGATACGACGAAGAATAAACAGCGAGCGGCCCAGCTCAGCGTGACTTAGGTAATCCGGCGCACACGACCAAAGTGATGTCGGGCACGGGTCGGGCCCCGTTGGCAGCGGCTCCCGCCGCCGCGTTCACAGGCCTGCTGCTTGCAGCGTTTGCTCGAATTCGCGCGCGGCTACAAAGCCCACCACGCGCAGCTTGGTCAGCTCCTGGCCCTTGACGTCGAAGAACAACGTGCCCGGCGGGCCGAAGAGGCCAAAGCGCTGCAGAAGGGCCTTGTCGTCGGCCGAGTTGGCTGTCACGTCGGCCTTGAGCAGGGTGGCACGGCCCAGGCGCTCGCGCACGGCGGCATCCTGGAAGGTGAAGCGCTCCATCTCCTTGCACGACACGCACCAGTCGGCATAGAAGTCCAGCATCACCGGGCCGGTGGCGCTGGCCAGCACGGCGTCCAGTTCGGCCACACTGCGCACAGGCATGAAGGGCAGCGCCGACGCATGGGCTGCCGGGCCTGCGCCGCTCGCCAACGGCGCCAGCGGTTGCAGCGGATCGCGCGCGCCTGCAGCAGCGCCGGCCAGCTGCATCACGCCCAACGCCAGGGCCGCCACGCCAGCGGCGCGTTGCAGCCACACGCGCGGCGCAGCACTGTGGGGGTTGGCATCAAAGGGCCGCAGCATGAAGCCGGTGACCAGAAGCAGCGCGCCCCAGCCCGACAGCACCGCCCAGGCCGGCAGCACCGGTTGCACCACCCACATGGCCACGGCCAGCAGCAGCAAGCCGAAGAAGTGCTTGACCACGTTCATCCAGCCGCCCGACTTGGGCAGCCAGGCACCGGCTGAAGCGCCCAGCGCCAGCAACGGCACGCTCATGCCCATGGCCATCGCAAACAGCGCAGAACCACCCAAGCTCACATCACGGGTCTGGCTGAGGAAGACCAGCGCGCCGGCCAGCGGCGCAGTGATGCAGGGGCTGACGATCAGCGCCGACAGCCCGCCCATCAGGAACACGCCGATGAACTTGCCGCCAGGCAATTGGCTGGACGCCCCGTGCAGGTGGTTGGACAAAGCGTGCGGCAGGCGCAACTCGTACACGTCGAACATCGAGAGCGAGAACGCCGCCAGCAACAGCGCAAAGCTGCTCAGCACCCAGGGCTTCTGCATGGCGGCCGCCAGGCCTTCACCCGCCAGCCCCGCCGCCACGCCCAAGGCGGTGTAGACCATGGCCATGCCCAGTGAATAGGCCACGGCCAGCAACAGGCCACGCCGGCGCGAGACCTCGCCGCCACCCGCGATGATGGACGAGAGGATGGGCAGCATGGGCAGCACGCAGGGCGTGAACGACAGCAGCAGGCCCATCACGAAAAAGGCGCCGATGGCGGTCCACCACGAGCCGCCACGCAGCACGCGCTCGACTGCGCTGCTGTCGGTGAGGACAGCTTTGGGGGCCGCCGCAGCTGAGTTGGTGCTTTGATCTGGCGCCCCGCCGGCGGCGGGAAGGCGCACGCTCACCTGCTGGGTCATGGGTGGATAGCACAGACCGGCATCGGCACAGCCCTGCGAGGTCACATCCAGCTGCACATGGCCGTCGGCCGGGGACGTGGTGAGCGGCACGCGGATGCGCATGTCACCGCGAAAGGTCTCGACGTCTTTCTGGAAGGTTTCGTCGTACTTGACCTTGCCCTTCGGGAACTGCGCCTCGCCCAGTGTGCCGGTGGTGGTGACGATCTTGAACTTGTCGCGGTACAGGTAATAGCCGTCGGCAATGGCAAAGCGCACCTCCACCGCATTTGGCGCCAGGGCTTCGGCCGAGACCACGAAGGCCTTCTCGGGCTCCATGAAGTCGGCGGCATGTGCGAGAGGCATCCCCAGCATCAACAGCGCAAACAAGCCTCGCCAGACGGCGCTCAGAAACCTGGTGGACATCAGCATCATGGTCAGATTGTGACCCGGAAGCGCCTGGTCAGTTCCAGCGCGGGGCATCTGGGCAGGAGTGCGCCCGTGTCTGGCGCACCATGAAAAAGGCCAGCAAATGCTGGCCTTGGGGGTAGCGCGCACCAAGGTGCAGCCAGAAGGCGTGGCGCCTTATTCAGCGGTCGGAGCAGCTTCGGCGGCCACTTCAGGGCGATCCACCAGCTCCACGAAGGCCATGGGGGCGTTGTCGCCCACGCGGAAGCCCATCTTAAGGATGCGGGTGTAGCCGCCCGGACGCGCGGCGTAGCGCGGGCCCAGTTCGTTGAACAGCTTGGTGACCACATCGCGGTCACGCAGGCGGGCGAAGGCCAGGCGACGATTGGCGACGGTGGCTTCCTTGGCCAGGGTGATCAGCGGCTCGACGACGCGGCGCAGTTCCTTGGCCTTGGGGACCGTGGTCTTGATCGCTTCGTGGTTGAGCAGCGAGACGCACATGTTGCGCAGCATGGCTTGGCGATGCTCGCTGGTGCGGTTGAGTTTGCGGAGACCGTGACGGTGACGCATGGTGCTTTCCTTTCGTTATTGAACCCTGGCCGTGTCAGGTACCAGGGTGTGCACTCCAGCCTATCGTGGCTGTGGTTGGTGCCCGGCACTGCAAGCGCCGGGCGTTCAGATCAGCGCAGGACTCAGCGCTTGTCCAGACCTTGGGGCGGCCAGTCTTCCAGACGGGCACCCAGGGTCAGGCCACGCGAGGCCAGCACTTCCTTGATTTCGTTGAGGGACTTGCGGCCCAGGTTCGGCGTCTTGAGCAGCTCGGTTTCGGTGCGCTGGATCAGGTCGCCGATGTAGTAGATGTTCTCGGCCTTCAGGCAGTTGGCCGAACGCACGGTGAGTTCGAGCTCGTCCACGGGGCGCAGCAGGATGGGGTCGAAGACCTTGCCAGGACGCGCGGCGGATTCGCCACCACCGATAACATCACCAGCGTCGAGCTGGGCGAACACGGCCAGCTGTTCCACCAGGATCTTGGCCGAGGCACGGATGGCTTCCTCGGGCGAGATGGCGCCGTTGGTTTCGATTTCCATGACCAGCTTGTCGAGGTCGGTGCGCTGTTCGACACGGGCGTTCTCAACGGCATAGCTCACGCGGCGAACCGGCGAGAACGAGGCGTCGAGCACGATGCGGCCGATCGACTTGGTGGGCTCATCGCCAAAGCGACGCAGGTTGCCCGGCACATAGCCGCGGCCCTTTTCAACCTTGATCTGCATGTCGAGCTTGCCGCCATGCGCCAGGTTGGCGATGACGTGCTCGGGGTTGACCACTTCCACGTCGTGGGGGGTCTGGATGTCGGCCGCGGTGACAGGGCCTTCGCCCTCCTTGCGCAGCACCAGGGTGACTTCGTCGCGGTTGTGCAGACGGAAGACCACGCCCTTGAGGTTCAGCATGATGTGCACCACATCTTCGGCCACGCCGTCGATGGTGGAGTACTCGTGCAGTACGCCAGCGATGGTGACTTCGGTCGGTGCATAGCCCACCATCGACGACAGCAGAACGCGGCGCAGGGCGTTGCCCAGCGTGTGGCCGTAGCCACGCTCGAACGGCTCCAGCGTGACCTTGGCGCGGTGACCGCCCAGGGGTTCCGCAACGATGGCTTTGGGTTTCAGCAGATTGGTTTGCATGTAAGTCCTGTTCCTCTCAATACCCTCGGCTCGTTACACCGATAAGGCTGACGGACCACGCCGGAAACATCTCTCGCGCTGCAGGTCCGGCATACCGCAGCGGCGGCGGCCCGGGCGCCCTCAGGCGACCCGAACCTGAATCTCATCAACGCGAGTACAACTCGACGATCAGCGATTCGTTGATCTCGGCGCCGAACTGGTCGCGGTCCGGAACCTTCTTGAAGGTTCCTTCAAGCTTGGTGGCGTCAACGCTCACCCAGTCGGGCAGGCCGATCGATTCAGCCAGCTTCAGCGCGTCAACCACGCGCAGCTGCTTCTTCGACTTTTCGCGCATCGCGATCAAGTCACCGGCTTGCACCTGGTAGGACGGGATGTTCACGACCACGCCGTTCACGGTCAGCGCTTTGTGCGACACCAGCTGGCGGGCTTCCGCGCGGGTCGAGCCAAAGCCCATGCGATAGACGACGTTGTCGAGGCGCGATTCCAGCAGCGACAGCAGGTTGGCACCGGTGCTGCCCTTGCGGCGGTCGGCTTCTGCGAAGTAGCGGCGGAACTGACGCTCCAGAATGCCGTACATGCGCTTGACCTTCTGCTTTTCACGCAGCTGCAGACCGAAGTCGGAGGTGCGCGAACCCGAGGTGCGGCCGTGTTGGCCAGGCTTGGATTCGAACTTGGCCTTGTCGCTGATGGCGCGGCGGGCGCTCTTCAGGAAAAGGTCGGTGCCTTCACGGCGAGAAAGTTTGGCCTTGGGGCCGAGGTAACGTGCCACGTTGCTTTCCTTGGAGATGATCTGACGCTTTGCATCCGTGCCCGGGGGCAGCGGGTTGTGCGCGAGTCTGGCGAGTACTTTAAAAACGCTCAGACGGTGGGCTTGGAGTCAAAATGGCCGGCTGATGGACTGCACCATCGCCGGCTTGGGGAAACTCTCGATTGTAGCAGGGCTAATGCGCCCCGTACCGATCAGATACGGCGACGCTTTTGCGGGCGGCAGCCGTTGTGCGGGATCGGGGTGATGTCCGAGATCGAGTTGATGCGGATGCCCAGCGAAGCCAGGGCACGCACCGACGACTCACGGCCAGGGCCCGGGCCCTTGATCCGCACGTCCAGGTTCTTGATGCCTTGCTCTTGGGCAGCACGGCCAGCCACTTCAGCGGCAACCTGGGCGGCAAACGGGGTCGACTTGCGCGAACCCTTGAAACCCTGACCACCCGACGAAGCCCAGGACAGCGCGCCGCCCTGACGATCGGTGATGGTGATGATGGTGTTGTTGAACGACGCGTGGACGTGTGCAATGCCGTCCGCAATGTTCTTGCGGATCTTCTTGCTGACACGCCGGGCGGCGGTATTGGCGGGTGACTTGGCCATGTTTTGTACTCTTGACGTGAAACGGCTGGCTTATTTCTTCAGCGCAGCGGCGCCCTTGCGCGGGCCCTTGCGGGTGCGGGCGTTGGTGCGGGTGCGCTGGCCGCGCATCGGCAGGCCACGGCGATGGCGGAAGCCGCGATAGCAACCCAGGTCCATCAGACGCTTGATGTTGATCGAGGTTTCGCGACGCAGATCGCCTTCGATCGTCAGCTTGCCCACTTCTTCCCGGATCTTTTCCAGGTCGCCGTCGGTCAGATCCTTGATCTTCTTGGAGAAGGGGATGCCGACCGCCTCGCAGATCTTCTGCGCCGTCGTACGGCCGATGCCGTAGATGTAGGTCAGGCCAATTTCCGCGTGCTTTTGCGGCGGAATGTTGATACCAGCAATACGTGCCATTGTGCTTCCTTCGATTCGCTCTTAAGCGTGTACCCGCTCAACCCTGCCGCTGCTTGTGGCGGGGGTCGGTGCAGATCACACGCACCACACCGTTGCGGCGGATGATCTTGCAGTTGCGGCACATTTTCTTGACCGATGCAGAGACTTTCATCGTCTTCTCCTTGACCTATTCAACGCTTTGGGGCGCGCGTTCACCCGCGCGTTCACCACTTTTACTTTGCCCGGAAAACGATCCGCGCCCGACTCAAATCATATGGCGTCAATTCCACCGTCACCTTGTCGCCGGGAAGGATGCGTATGTAGTGCATGCGCATCTTGCCTGAGATGTGTCCGAGAACCACATGCCCGTTTTCGAGTTTGACCCGGAACGTGGCATTGGGGAGGTTCTCTTGAATCTCTCCCTGCATTTGGATGACGTCGTCTTTCGCCATTTCTATGCTTAGCCACCGACTGTTTTGATCAGCCGGCCTTGAAATTCGCCTTCTTCAGCAGAGACTCATACTGCTGACTCATCACATAAGACTGAACTTGCGCCCAGAAGTCCATCGTGACGACCACGATGATCAACAGGCTGGTGCCGCCAAAATAGAACGGCACGTTGTACTTCAAAACCAGGAACTCGGGCAGCAGGCAGACCAGCGTGATGTAGATCGCGCCGGCCAAGGTCAGGCGGGCGAGGATCTTGTCAATGTGCTTGGCCGTTTGATCACCCGGACGGATACCAGGAATGAACGCGCCGCTCTTCTTCAGGTTGTCTGCAGTCTCGCGGCTGTTGAACACCAGGGCCGTGTAGAAGAAGCAGAAAAACACGATCATCGCGGCGTAAAGCATCACGTAGATTGGCTGGCCCGGCGACAGGGCACCCGAGATGTCTTTGAGCCAGCGCATGCCTTCACCGGTGGCGAACCAGCCCACCACGGTGGCCGGCAGCAGGATGATGGACGACGCGAAGATTGGCGGGATCACGCCCGACATGTTCAGCTTCAGCGGCAGGTGTGACGACTGGCCACCATAGACCTTGTTACCCACCTGGCGCTTGGCATAGTTAACAAGAATCTTGCGCTGCCCTCGCTCCACGAATACCACAGCAAAAGTGACACCCACCACCAGCGCCATGATGATCAGGCTCACGAAGGGGCTCATCGCACCAGTGCGAACCAGTTCAATCAGACCGCCGATGGCAGCGGGTAAGCCCGCAGCGATACCGCCGAAGATCAGGATAGAGATACCGTTGCCCAGACCGCGCTCGGTGATCTGCTCACCCAGCCACATCAGGAACATCGTGCCCGCCACCAAGCTGGCCACCGCAGTCATACGGAAGCCCATGCCGGGGTTGATCACCAAGCCGGCCGAACCCTCCAGAGCCAAGGCAATGCCCAGCGACTGGAAAATTGCCAGCAACAGCGTGCCGTAGCGCGTGTATTGCGTGATCTTGCGACGGCCCGACTCGCCTTCTTTCTTCAGCGCTTCCAGCGTGGGGATCACATAGCCCATGAGCTGCATGATGATCGACGCTGAAATGTAGGGTGTGATGCCCAGCGCGAAAACGGCGAAGCGGGCCATCGCACCACCCGAGAACATGTTGAACATGCTCAGGATGCCACCTTGCTGGCCTTCGAACAGCGCCTTCAGCTGGTCCGGGTTGATGCCCGGCACAGGAATGTGCGCACCGATGCGATAGACCACCAGAGCGAGCAGCAGAAAGGTCAGCCGGCGACGCAGGTCGCCGAACTTGCCTGTCTTGGCCAGCTGATTGGGTGCGGTTGCCACGAGCGTGGGTTTCCTTGTCTACCTGAGGCCTTAGGCCAGCACGCCGCCAGCGGCTTCGATCGCAGCCTTGGCACCAGCGGTGGCACCAATGCCCTTGAGCGAGACCTTCTTGCTCAGTTCGCCAGACTTGATGATCTTGACGTTCTTGATGCGCTGGGCCACCAGGCCGGCTTGCTTGAGCGTCAGCAGATCCACCTCGTCGGCACCCAGCACCTGCAGTTCACCCAGGGTGACTTCGGCGTTGAACTTGAGCAGGGCCGACTTGAAACCACGCTTGGGCAGGCGACGCTGCAAAGGCATCTGACCGCCTTCGAAGCCCACCTTGTGGTAGCCGCCGGCACGCGATTTCTGGCCCTTGTGGCCACGGCCCGCCGTCTTGCCCAGGCCAGAGCCGATGCCGCGACCCACGCGACGACGGTTCTTCTTGGAGCCTTCGGCGGGCGAAATGGTATTGAGTTGCATGGTGCTAATCCTTCAGGGTTCAGGCGCTCAGAGCACCTGGACCAGGTAGGCAATCTTGTTGATCATGCCGCGCACCGAAGGAGTGTCCTCCAGCACGGACTGGCTGTTCATGCGGCGCAGACCCAGACCGCGCACGGTGTCGCGGTGCGACTGCTTGCAGCCGATGGGGCTCTTGACCAGCTTGACCGTCAGGGTCTTCTTGGCTTCAGTCATCGTAGTTCTCCTGGGCCTGATCAGTTGAAGATGTCTTCAACCGACTTGCCGCGCTTGGCAGCAACTTCGGCCGGGGTGGTCGAACGCTTCAGGGCGTCCAGCGTGGCACGCACCATGTTGTAAGCGTTCGAGGTGCCGTGGCTCTTGGCGACGATGTCGGTGATGCCCAGCACCTCAAACACTGCACGCATCGGGCCACCGGCAATGATGCCGGTACCAGCCGGTGCGGGCATCATCAGCACGCGAGCAGCGCCGTGTTCGCCTTCGACCTTGTGGTAGATCGTGCCGTTCTTCAACGCCACCTTGATCATGCCGCGGCGAGCCGAGTCCATGGCCTTTTGCACCGACACCGGCACTTCCTTGGCCTTGCCCTTGCCCATGCCGACACGGCCATCACCGTCACCGACCACGGTCAGCGCTGCGAAGCTCAGGGTGCGACCACCCTTGACGACCTTGGTGACGCGGTTGACCGCGATCATCTTTTCCTTCAGGCCGTCTTCGTTGCCTTCGGTCTGGGCGCGAGGTTGAAACTTTGCCATTTCGTTATTCCTTGTGCCTGGCGATCAGAACTGCAGACCGGCTTCGCGAGCCGCCTCGGCCAGCGCTTTGATGCGGCCGTGGTACGCGAAACCTGCGCGGTCGAAAGCCACCTTGTCGACACCAGCGGCCTTGGCGGCCTCGGCGACACGCTTGCCCACCAGGGCGGCGGCGGCGGCATTGCCACCGTTGCCGCCCAGTTGCTCGCGCAAAGCCTTTTCGGCGGTGGAGGCCGAGGCCACCACCTTGGTGCCGCATTCGGAGATGACGCTGGCGTAGATGTGCAGGTTGGAGCGGAAGACGGTCAGACGTGCAACGCCTTGCTTGGCAATGCGTTCGCGCGTTTGACGCGCACGACGCAGACGCTGTTCTTTCTTGTTCAGCATGGTGCGGCTCCTTATTTCTTCTTGGTCTCTTTGAGGACCACGCGCTCATCGGCGTAGCGGATGCCCTTGCCCTTGTAGGGCTCGGGCGGCCGGATGGCGCGCACTTCGGCGGCAATCTGACCCACCACTTGACGATCGGCGCCCTTGATCAGGATTTCCGTCGGCGTCGCGGTGGCCACGGAGACGCCCGCAGGCATGTCCTTGACGACCGGATGCGAGAAACCGATCTGCAGGTTCAGCTTCTGGCCTTGGGCCTGGGCACGAAAGCCCACACCAACCAGGGTGAGCTTCTTTTCGAAGCCTTTGCTGACGCCGTTGATCATGTTGTTCAGCAGCGCGCGCATCGTTCCGCTCATGGCATCGGCTTCCACCGACTCATTTGCAGGGGCGACTTGCAGCACGCCGGCATCACTCTTGATCGTGACAAGCGTATTGGCCTGACGCACCAGGGTGCCATTGGCGCCCTTGACGGTGATCTGGTCTTCAGTGATCGAAACGTCCACACCCTTGGGGACGGCGATCGGCATTTTTCCAACGCGGGACATTGCCTTGCTCCTTCCCGTTAGGCCACGTAGCAGAGCACTTCGCCGCCGACACCGACTGCGCGCGCTTTGCGATCCGTCATCACACCCTTGGGGGTGGTGACGATGGCGACACCCAGGCCGTTCATGACCTGGGGAATGGCGTCACGGCCGCGGTAGATCCGCAGGCCGGGACGGCTGACACGTTCGATGCGCTCGATGACCGGGCGGCCAGCGTAGTACTTCAACGCGATTTCGAGTTCGTTCTTGCCGCTGTCACCCTTGATGGCGAAGGCATCGATATAGCCCTCGTCCTTCAGCACCTGGGCAATGGCCACTTTCAGCTTCGAAGCCGGCATGGAAACCGTGGACTTCTCAACTGCCTGCGCATTGCGGATGCGGGTCAGCATGTCGGCGATGGGATCACTCATGCTCATGGTGTTATCTCCTGTTCGCCTTGATTACCAGCTGGCTTTGATCACGCCAGGGATGTCACCCTTGAAGGCGAGATCGCGGATCTTGCTGCGGGCCAGACCAAACTTGCGGAACGTGCCACGCGGACGGCCGGTGAGTTCGCAACGGTTGCGCTGACGGGTGGGGTAGGCATTGCGCGGGAACTTCTGCAGTTCCAGGCGCGCCGCATAACGCTCGTCATCCGACTTCTTGGCGTTGTCGATGATGGCCTTGAGTTCCGCGTACTTCTTCGCGTACTTGGCCACCAGCTTCGCACGCTTTTCTTCGCGCTGAATGAGGGAAAGTTTAGCCACGAGTCACCTCAGTTCTTGAACGGGAAGCGGAACGCGGCGAGCAGTGCCTTGCACTCGTCGTCGGTCTTCGCCGTGGTCGTGAAGGAAATGTTCATGCCGCGGATCGCGTCGATCTTGTCGTACTCGATTTCCGGGAAGATGATCTGTTCCTTGACGCCGATGTTGTAGTTGCCACGGCCGTCGAACGAGCGGCCGGAGATACCACGGAAGTCACGCACACGCGGCAGGGCCACGGTGACGAAGCGGTCCAGGAATTCAAACATGCGGGCGCCACGCAGGGTGACCATGCAGCCGATGGGCACGCCGTCGCGGATCTTGAAGCCGGCGATCGCCTTCTTTGACTTGGTGACCACAGGCTTCTGGCCGGCGATCTTGGTCAGGTCGCCCACGGCGTGGTCCATGACCTTCTTGTCGGCAACGGCTTCGCTGACACCCATGTTCAGGGTGATCTTGGTCAGACGCGGCACTTCCATCGACGACTTGTAGCCAAACTTGGCCACCATGTCGGGAACGACCTTCGCCTGGTAATAGGCCTGCAGTCGTGCGACGACCGCGGCTTGTTGCTTTTGACTCATGCTCGGTTCCCCGCCTTAAGCCTTGATCTCTTCACCGCTGGACTTGTAAACGCGAACGCGCTTGCCATCGGTGAGAGTCTTGATGCCCACGCGGTCGCCCTTGCCGGCGGCTGCGTTCCAGATGGCCACGTTGGACTGGTGGATGGGCATGGTCTTGTCGACCACGCCGCCAGTCGTGCCCTTCATGGGGTTCGGCTTGACGTGCTTCTTCACCATGTTGACGCCTTCGACCACGATGTGGTCTTCGTCAACACGCAGCGAAACCGTGCCACGCTTGCCCTTGTCGCGGCCCGTGAGCACTACGACGTGGTCGCCTTTGCGAATCTTGTTCATCGCGTTTCCTTTACTCGGGGCGGGTGCTTCAGAGCACCTCGGGCGCCAGCGACACGATCTTCATGAAGCGCTCGGTGCGAAGCTCGCGCGTCACGGGGCCGAAGATACGGGTGCCGATGGGCTCCAACTTGGCATTGAGCAGCACAGCAGCATTGCCGTCGAACTTGACCAGCGAGCCGTCTTGGCGGCGCACACCCTTGGCGGTGCGCACAACCACTGCACTGTAGACCTCGCCTTTTTTGACGCGACCACGCGGAGCGGCTTCCTTGATGCTCACCTTGATGATGTCGCCGATACCGGCGTAGCGACGCCTGGAGCCGCCCAGCACCTTGATGCACATGACGGACTTGGCGCCCGTGTTGTCCGCGACGTCAAGCCGCGATTGCATTTGAATCATTGTCTGTATCCCCAACTTGCTCCCGAAGTGCAGCGCCCCTATGGCACCACCTCAACGGTCAGTATTGGGCCCGTCTTGCTGAAGCAACCTTGCAGTCACCCCAGCCGGTTGGGCTGAAACCCGCCAGCACTGTCGTTGGTCTCGGTGTTGCCAAACCCGGCTGAGTGCTTTGACGCGGGGCCAAAAGCCTGGGTTTACCGATAGAACGCTCACCGCTGACCGGCGAAGCTTTTGATTATGCATCAGGCCGGCAACCGAAGTCAACGGCCTTAGCAAAAGTTTTTTGTGCAGTGCGTCAGGTTGCGCGGGCCTGGGCGAGTATGGTTTCGGCGCCGCTGACCTCGAACTTGCCCGGGGCCTCGATATTGAGCGTCTTCACCACGCCGTCCACCACCAGCATGGAATAGCGCTGCGAGCGCACGCCCATGCCCTTGGCGGTCAGGTCCAGCACCAGGCCGGTGGCGTTGGCAAAGGCGGCCGAGCCGTCGGCCATCATCCGCACCTTGCCTTGTGTGTTCTGAGCGCGGCCCCAGGCACCCATCACGAAGGCGTCATTCACCGACACACACCAGATCTCATCTACGCCGGCGGCACGCAAGGCGTCGGCCTGGGCCACATAGCCCGGCACATGCTGGGCCGAGCAGGTGGGGGTGAATGCGCCGGGCAGCGCGAAGATGGCGATCTTCTTGCCAGCCGTAGCCTGGGCAATGTCAAAGCTGTTCGGGCCCAGACTGCAGCCATTGCCTTCAACTTCGATGAATTCCAGCAGGCTGCCTGCGGGCAGCTTGTCTCCGATTTTGAGCATGTTCTTTCTCCGTGAGAGTGGGTGGGTTCGCGCGGGCATGAAAAAGGCCGGCCGCCAGTATTCCAGCGTTCCGGCCTTCATGTCGGCGCACAGGATCAAGACCCCATGCAGCAACTGGCGCTCAACCCATCAGACCAGACGGGCCTTCTCGACCAGACGGGTTACAACCCAGTTCTTGGTCTTGGACACCGGACGGGTCTCGGCGATTTCCACCATGTCACCCATGTGGAACTCGCCCTTTTCGTCGTGGGCATGGTACTTGCGCGAGCGGGCCACGATCTTGCCGTAGAGCTCGTGCTTGACGCGACGTTCGACCAGAACCGTGACGGTCTTGGAGCGCTTGTCGCTGACCACGCGGCCGACCAGCGTCCGGGTGTTGGTGATTGCTGCTTCTTGAGCTTGCGTCATTTCGCGGCTCCCTTCTTCTTCTCGGCCAGGATGGTCTTGGCGCGTGCAATGTCACGGCGGGTGTTGCCCAGCGTGGCGGTGTTGCCCAGTTGCTGGGTGCCCTTTTGCATGCGCAGGCCGAAGTGCGCCTTCAGGAGGTCGGAGACTTCCTTTTCCAGCGCGGCCACGTCCTTGGCTCGCAGTTCAGATGCTTTCATGGTGCTTTCCTTCCTCAGGCGCCGATTTGGCGGGCCACGAAGGTGCACCGCAGGGGCAGCTTGGCAGCGGCCAGCGTGAACGCTTCGCGAGCGAGCGCTTCGGGAACGCCGTTGATCTCGTAGAGCACCTTGCCAGGCTGGATTTCAGCCACGTAGTACTCGGGGTTGCCCTTGCCGTTGCCCATGCGGACTTCAGCAGGCTTTTGCGAGATGGGCTTGTCCGGGAAGATGCGGATGAAGATGCGGCCGCCGCGCTTGATGTGGCGCGAGATCGCGCGACGAGCGGCTTCGATCTGGCGGGCCGTCAGACGGCCACGCTCGGTCGCCTTCAAACCGAAATCACCGAACGACACAGCTGCGCCACGGGTGGCGACGCCGGTGTTACGGCCTTTCTGTTCCTTGCGGTATTTGCGACGTGCTGGTTGCAGCATGCTTATTCTCCTTTGCCTTCGCCGCCAGCCGGAGCAGCAGCGACCTTGCGCACGCGCTTGACGGCGGACGGAGCGGCGCCTGCAGGTGCAGCGGCTCCAGCAGCGTCAGCCGGGCCCGGGCGCGCAGCGCCACGATCCCCAGCGGGACGCTCGCCCGGACGGCCACGGCCAGCGGGACGCTCGCCCGGACGGGCGTTGCGGCGCGGACGGCGGTCATCTTCGGCGCCGGCCGGGGTGTTGATCACCGGTGCGTCGCCATTGGCCAAGCGGTCGCCACGGTAGACCCACACCTTCACGCCGATCACGCCGTAGGTCGTCTTGGCTTCGGAGAAGCCATAGTCGATGTCGGCCTTCAGAGTGTGCAAGGGCACGCGGCCTTCGCGGTACCACTCGCAGCGAGCGATTTCGATGCCGTTGAGACGACCAGACGACATGATCTTGATGCCCTGGGCGCCCAAGCGCATTGCGTTCTGCATCGCGCGCTTCATGGCACGGCGGAACATGATGCGCTTTTCCAACTGCTGGGTGATCGAGTCGGCGATCAGTTGAGCATCGATTTCGGGCTTGCGCACTTCCTCGATGTTCACGGCCACCGGCACGCCCAGACGCTTGGTCAGTTCGGCCTTCAGCGCTTCAATGTCTTCACCCTTCTTGCCGATTACCACGCCCGGACGGGCGGAGTAGATCGTGATGCGGGCGTTCTTGGCAGGGCGCTCGATCAGGATGCGCGACACAGCGGCGCTCTTCAGCTTGGCCTTGAGGTACTCGCGCACATCAAGGTCTTCGGCCAGCATCGTGGCGAAGTTCTTACTGTTGGCGTACCAGCGCGACGCCCAGGCACGGGTGACGGGCAGGCGGAAGCCGGTCGGATGGATTTTTTGTCCCATGGTCTTCCTCAGTTCCCGACGGTCACGTAGATGTGGCAGGTGCCCTTGCTGATGCGGTTGCCACGACCCTTGGCTCGGGCCGAGAAACGCTTCAGCGTGGTGCCTTGCTCCACATAGATCGACGTGATCTTCAGTTCGTCAATATCAGCGCCGTCGTTGTGCTCAGCGTTGGCGATGGCGCTCTCAAGCGCCTTCTTGACGATGCCGGCGGCCTTCTTTTGCGTGAAGGTCAGGATGTTCAGCGCTTGGTCCACCTTCTTGCCGCGAACCAGGTCAGCCACCAGGCGACCCTTGTCGGCCGAAAGGCGCACGCCACGAACGATTGCTTTGGTTTCCATCGTCGTGTTCCTTATTTCTTGGCCTTCTTGTCCGCGGGGTGGCCCTTGAACGTACGGGTCAGCGCGAACTCGCCCAGCTTGTGGCCGACCATCTGGTCGGTCACATACACCGGCACATGCTGCTTGCCGTTGTGAACGGCAATGGTCAGGCCAATGAAGTCGGGCAGGATGGTGGAACGGCGCGACCAGGTCTTGATCGGCTTCTTGTCCTTCGTGGTCACGGCCTTGTCAGCCTTGGCCAGAAGGTGGTGGTCCACGAAGGGACCCTTCTTGAGTGAACGTGCCATGGTCCAGCCCTTACTTCTTGCGACGCGAGACGATGAACGTCTGCGTGCGCTTGTTGTTGCGAGTGCGGTAGCCCTTGGTCAGGGTGTTCCACGGCGACACCGGAGCCTGGCCTTCGCCCGTGCGACCCTCGCCACCACCGTGCGGGTGGTCGACCGGGTTCATGGCGGTACCGCGCACGGTCGGGCGGATGCCCTTCCAGCGGATGGCGCCAGCCTTGCCGTACTGGCGCAGGCTGTGCTCTTCATTGCTCACTTCACCGATGGTGGCGCGGCAGTCGATGTGGATCTTGCGCACTTCACCCGAACGCAGGCGAACCTGCGAGTAGGTACCTTCACGCGCCATCAGCGTCACCGAGGTGCCGGCCGAACGGGCGATTTGCGCCCCCTTGCCCGGCATCATCTCGACGCAGTGGATGATCGAGCCCACGGGGATGTTGCGGATCGGCAGGGTGTTGCCAGCCTTGATCGGCGCCTCGGCGCCGCTCAGGATGGTGGCGCCCACTTCCAGACCGCGCGGAGCGATGATGTAGCGGCGCTCGCCATCGGCGTAGCAGACCAGCGCGATGTGCGCGGTGCGGTTGGGGTCGTACTCGATGCGCTCGACCTTCGCGGGGATGGCATCCTTGTTCCGCTTGAAGTCGACCACGCGGTAGTGGTGCTTGTGACCACCGCCCTTGTGGCGAATCGTGATGTGACCGTTGTTGTTGCGGCCAGAGTTCTGCTTCTGGGGTTCCAGCAGCGAAGCTTCCGGGGCGCCCTTGTGCAGGTGCTTGTGCACCACCTTCACGACGGCACGGCGGCCGGCGGAGGTTGGCTTGACTTTGACGACTGCCATGATTTACGCGGCCTCCCCGGTGAAGTTCAGCTCTTGTCCGGCCTTGAGCGAGACATAGGCCTTCTTGACGTGGTCGCGACGGCCGATGGTGCGGCCCGAACGCTTGACCTTGCCCTTGACCTGGACCACGTTCACGGCGTCAACCTCGACCTTGAACATCAGCTCAACGGCGGCCTTGATCTCAGGCTTGGTGGCGTCGCGCAAGACCTTGAACATCACCTGGTTGTGCTTTTCAGCAACCGAGGTGGCCTTTTCGGAGATCACCGGGGCCAGAAGGATCTGGGCAAGACGGTTCTCGTTGAATTTGGCGCTCATGCGAACATCTCCTTGAGCTGCTCGATCGCGGCCTTGGTCACCAGCACCTTCTTGTAGAAGACCAGTGACAGCGGATCGGCGTAACGCGGCTCGACGACGAGCACGTTGGGCAGATTGCGCGAAGCCAGGATCATGTTGTCGTCGACAGCGTCGGCGATCACCATCACTGAGCTCAGGCCCATGGCCTTGAACTTGGCGGCCAATTGCTTGGTCTTGGGCGAGTCCACGGTCAGCGAGTCCACCACGGCCAGTCGACCGTCACGGGCCAGTTGGCTGAGGATGGCGGCCATGCCGGCGCGGTACATCTTCTTGTTGACCTTGTGCGAGAAGTTCTCGTCAGGGCTGTTCGGGAAGGTGCGACCACCCCCACGCCACAGCGGCGACGAAGTCATACCCGCACGAGCGCGGCCGGTGCCCTTTTGGCGGAACGGCTTCTTGGTCGAGTGGTGAACCGCTTCGCGGTTCTTCTGGGCACGGGTGCCTTGACGCGCGTTGGCCTGGTAGGCCACAACGATCTGGTGCACCAGGGCTTCGTTGTAGTCACGGGCAAACACGGTGTCAGGAGCGTCCACCTTGGAGGTGGCTTGGCCTTGTTCGTTCAGGAGCTCGAGTTGCATCAGTTGGCTCCCTTCTTGACCTTGACCTTGACGGCGGGCCGCACGACCACGTGGCCGTTCTTCGAGCCCGGCACGGCGCCACGCACCAGCAGCAGCTGGCGGGCTTCATCGATGCGAACGATGTCGAGGTTCTGGGTGGTGACGGTTTCGTCGCCCATGTGGCCGGTCATCTTCTTGCCCGGGAACACGCGGCCCGGGTCTTGCGCCATCGAGATCGAGCCCGGCACGTTGTGCGAACGGCTGTTGCCGTGCGACGCGCGCTGCGAGCTGAAGTTGTGGCGCTTGATGGTGCCCGCGAAGCCCTTGCCGATGGAGGTGCCTTGCACGTCCACCTTCTGGCCGACGGCGAACAAGGTCACGGGCACAGTGGCGCCCGGCTTGTATTCGGTCGCCACAGCGGCTTCGACACGGAATTCTTTGAGGATTTCACCGGCTTCAACGCCCGCTTTCGCGAGGTGGCCAGCTTCCGGCTTGGTCACGCGCGATGCCTTGCGCGAACCGAACGCCACTTGAAGGGCGCTGTAGCCATCGTTCTCGACGGTCTTGACTTGAGCCACGCGGTTGTTGGACACATCCAGCACGGTCACGGGGATGGCATCGCCATCGTCCGTGAACACGCGCATCATGCCCACCTTGCGGCCCAGCAAACCGAGACGGTTGCTCAGACTCATGGTTTTCTCCGCTCCACTGAAGGAGCTGGGTTTTCACAGACCCGACATCGATTGGCCGGGCCGACTGATTTGCTGCCCACGCTTCTGCAAGCACTGACAGCTAACGCCAACGCAGCCACAAGGCCGTGTTGGCGCAAAAGCTTGCGAGTATAACCAGCCCCGGACAAACCCGCAAGGGGCCTGCCTGGGGGCTGCTCAGGCTCACTGCAGCTTGATCTCCACGTCCACGCCTGCGGGCAGGTCCAGCTTCATCAGGGCGTCAACCGTCTTGTCGGTCGGGTCGACGATGTCCATCAGACGCTGGTGGGTGCGGATTTCGAACTGGTCGCGCGAGGTCTTGTTGACGTGCGGCGAGCGCAGGATGTCAAAACGCTGCATGCGGGTCGGCAGCGGCACGGGGCCACGGACGATCGCTCCGGTGCGCTTGGCGGTGTCAACAATTTCGAGCGCCGACTGGTCGATCAGCTTGTAGTCGAACGCCTTGAGGCGGATACGGATCTTTTGCTTTGCAGACATGTCCGTTCCTTACGCGATGATCTTGGCGACGACGCCGGCACCGACGGTGCGGCCACCTTCACGGATGGCGAAGCGCAGACCTTCTTCCATCGCGATCGGGGCGATCAGCTTGACGGTGATGCTGACGTTGTCGCCAGGCATGACCATTTCCTTGTCCGCCGGCAGCTCCACCGCACCGGTCACGTCCGTCGTGCGGAAGTAGAACTGGGGACGGTAGTTGTTGAAGAACGGCGTGTGGCGGCCGCCTTCTTCCTTGCTCAGCACGTAGATCTCGGCCGTGAAGTGAGTGTGCGGCTTGACGCTGCCCGGCTTGCACAGCACTTGGCCGCGCTCGACGTCTTCACGTTTGGTGCCGCGCAGCAGGATGCCCACGTTGTCGCCGGCTTGACCTTGGTCGAGCAGCTTGCGGAACATTTCCACGCCGGTGCAGGTGGTCTTTTGCGTGGCCTTGATGCCGACGATTTCGATTTCTTCGCCAACCTTGATGATGCCGCGCTCGATACGGCCGGTCACCACGGTGCCGCGACCCGAGATCGAGAACACGTCTTCCACAGGCATCAGGAAGGCGCCGTCCACCGCGCGCTCGGGCGTGGGGATGTAGGTGTCCAGGGCGTCGGCCAGCTTGAAGATGGCTTGCTCACCCAGTTCGCCCTTGTCGCCTTCGAGGGCCAGCTTGGCGCTGCCGTGCACGATGGGGGTGGCGTCACCAGGGGAAGTCGTACTTGTCGAGGAGTTCGCGAACTTCCATTTCGACGAGTTCGAGCAGTTCGGCGTCATCGACCATGTCGCACTTGTTCAGGAACACGATGATGTAAGGCACGCCCACCTGGCGGGCCAGCAGGATGTGCTCGCGGGTCTGGGGCATGGGGCCGTCAGCGGCCGAGCACACCAGGATGGCGCCGTCCATCTGCGCGGCACCCGTGATCATGTTCTTCACATAGTCGGCGTGCCCGGGGCAGTCAACGTGCGCGTAGTGGCGGTTGGCGGTTTCGTATTCGACGTGCGCGGTGTTGATCGTGATGCCGCGGGCCTTTTCTTCCGGCGCTGCGTCGATCTGGTCGTAGGCCTTGGCCTCGCCACCGAACTTGGCCGACAGAATCGTCGTGATCGCCGCCGTCAGCGTCGTCTTGCCATGGTCCACGTGTCCAATCGTCCCCACGTTCACGTGCGGCTTCGTACGCTCAAACTTGCCTTTTGCCATTTCAAATTCTCCGTCAGGAAAGAACAATGCCCGTGTGGGTTTAAGGTTTCCAGCACTGGCCTGCCACGGGCAGCAGGCCAACCACGGGGTACGTGGCGCCGAAGACCAAACGAGGTGTGCTTACTTGGCGCGTGCGGTGATGATCGCGTCGGCCACGTTCTTCGGAGCTTCGCTGTAGTGCTTGAACTCCATGGTGTACGTGGCACGGCCTTGCGACATCGAGCGCAGCGTGGTCGAGTAGCCGAACATTTCCGACAAAGGCACTTCGGCCTTGATCAGCTTGCCGCCACCGACCATGTCGTCCATGCCCTGCACCATGCCGCGGCGGCTGGACAGGTCGCCCATCACCGAACCGGCATAGTCTTCAGGCGTCTCGACTTCCACGGCCATCATCGGCTCCAGGATGACTGGCGATGCCTTGCGCATGCCGTCCTTGAAGCCCATGGAGGCGGCCATCTTGAACGCGTTTTCGTTCGAGTCCACTTCGTGGTACGAACCGAAGGTCAGCGTGACCTTCACGTCCACCACCGGGAAGCCGGCCAGCACGCCGTTCGGCAGCGTGTCGATCAGGCCCTTTTCCACCGCAGGGATGAACTCGCGCGGCACCACGCCGCCCTTGATGGCGTCGACGAACTCGAAGCCCTTGCCCGGCTCTTGCGGCTCGACCTTCAGCACGACGTGGCCGTACTGACCCTTGCCGCCCGACTGGCGCACGAACTTGCCTTCGACATCGGAAACCGCCTTGCGAATGGTTTCGCGGTAGGCCACTTGGGGCTTGCCCACATTGGCTTCCACGCCGAATTCGCGCTTCATGCGGTCGACGATGATTTCCAGGTGCAGCTCGCCCATGCCGGAAATGATGGTCTGGCCCGATTCTTCGTCGGTGCGCACGCGGAAGGAGGGGTCTTCGGCAGCCAGACGGCCCAGCGCGATGCCCATCTTTTCCTGGTCGGCCTTGGTCTTGGGCTCGACAGCCTGCGAGATCACCGGCTCCGGGAAGATCATCTTCTCGAGCGTGATGATGTGGTCGGGGTCGCACAGGGTTTCGCCCGTGGTCACTTCCTTCAGGCCCACGCAGGCGGCAATGTCGCCGGCCAGAATTTCTTTGATTTCTTCACGCTGGTTGGCGTGCATCTGCAGGATCCGGCCGATGCGCTCTTTCTTGCCGCGGATCGGGTTGAACACCGACGCGCCCGATTGCAGCACACCCGAATACACGCGCACAAAGGTGAGCTGACCCACGAACGGGTCGGTCATCAGCTTGAACGCCAGCGCCGAGAACTTCTCCTCGTCGGTGCGATGACGCACCACCGGCTGATCGTCGTCGTCGGTGCCAGGCACCGGCGGGATGTCAGCAGGCGAGGGCATGAAGTCGAGCACGCCGTCCAGCATGCGCTGCACGCCCTTGTTCTTGAAGGCGGTGCCGCAGAACATCGGCTGGATTTCAGCAGCGATGGTACGGGCGCGAATGGCGAGCATGATCTCTTCCTCGCTCAGGTCGCCCGTCTCGAGGTACTTGTTCATCAGCTCTTCGTTGGCTTCGGCCGCGGCCTCCACCATCTTCTCGCGCCACTCGGTCGCCAGTTCAACCAGGTCCGCAGGGATCTCTTCGTAGCTGAACTTCATGCCCTGGGAAGCTTCGTCCCAGAAGATGGCCTTCATCTTGATGAGGTCGACCACGCCCTTGAAGTTCTCTTCAGCACCGATGGGAATCACGATGGGCACAGGATTGGCCTTCAGACGCGTCTTCATCTGGTCAACGACCTTGTAGAAGTTCGCACCCGTGCGGTCCATCTTGTTCACGAAGGCCAGACGCGGCACGTGGTACTTGTTGGCCTGGCGCCAGACGGTTTCCGACTGCGGCTGCACGCCACCCACGGCGCAGTACACCATGCAGGCACCGTCCAGCACTCGCATGGAGCGCTCCACCTCGATGGTGAAGTCCACGTGTCCGGGGGTGTCGATGATGTTGATGCGGTGCTCAGGGCGGGCCAAATCCATGCCCTTCCAGAAGCAGGTGGTGGCCGCAGAGGTGATCGTGATGCCACGCTCCTGCTCCTGCTCCATCCAGTCCATGGTGGCGGCGCCGTCGTGCACTTCACCGATCTTGTGGTTCACACCGGTGTAGAAAAGGATGCGCTCGGTCGTCGTGGTCTTGCCAGCGTCGATGTGCGCCGAGATACCGATGTTGCGGTAGCGCTCGATGGGGGTCTTGCGAGCCATGGTTCACTCCAAATACGAAGGGCCGCCCGGGATCAGTAGGAACCCTGAGCGGCCGGGGATGCGGTAGATCAGAAGCGGAAGTGCGAGAAGGCCTTGTTGGCTTCAGCCATGCGGTGGACTTCGTCGCGCTTCTTCATCGCGCCGCCACGGCCTTCCGAGGCCTCCAGCAGTTCATTGGCCAGGCGAGCAGCCATCGACTTCTCACCACGCTTGCGGGCCGATTCCTTCAGCCAGCGCATTGCCAAGGCCATGCGGCGCACGGGGCGAACTTCCACGGGAACTTGGTAGTTCGCACCGCCAACGCGGCGTGACTTCACTTCGACCATCGGCTTCACATTGTTCAGCGCGACCATGAAGACCTCCAGGGGATCCTTCTGGGCCTTCTTCTCGACCTGCTCCAGGGCACCGTAGATGATGCGCTCGGCAACGGCCTTCTTGCCGGATTCCATGACAACGTTCATGAACTTCGACAGATCCACAGAACCGAACTTCGGGTCGGGCAGGATCTCGCGCTTGGGTACTTCGCGACGACGTGGCATTTCACTCTTCCTTTTGCTTCAGTTGGCTGCCGGCTTTCGCCTTGGCCTTGGGGACCACAGACATTGGGTCACCCACTTACTCGACAAACTTTGATGTCGAAACCTTTGCCAGCCTTGCGGCCAGCACAAACTTGGTGGCCTTAGGCCTTCTTCGGGCGCTTGGCGCCGTACTTCGAACGCGATTGCTTGCGGTCCTTGACACCTTGCAGGTCAAGCGAGCCGCGCACGATGTGGTAGCGCACGCCTGGCAAGTCCTTGACCCGGCCGCCGCGCACGAGCACCACACTGTGCTCTTGCAGGTTGTGACCTTCACCGCCGATGTACGAGATGATCTCGAAACCGTTGGTCAGGCGAACCTTGGCAACCTTCCGCAGAGCCGAGTTCGGCTTCTTGGGGGTCGTGGTGTAGACGCGTGTGCAAACACCGCGGCGCTGCGGGCAGTTTTGCATCGCAGGCGACTTGGACTTCGTGACCTCGACCTGACGGCCTTGGCGCACGAGCTGATTGATGGTTGGCATGGGTAACTTGTTCCCGTTTGAAGTTACGTTGAAAATTTCCGGCAGCTCGGATGCTGCGTTGGGGTGTTGTGGGCGGTTGACGTGGCCAAATCCTATGCTTGATTCGCATAGGTCTGGGCGGTTTCGCGCGCAGCAGACAACACGGCAAAATCTGCCGAAAAGCCGATGATTATATTCACGGGTTTCCCCGGGCGCAAGCTGCATGGCAGAAAGAGCGACCTGTAGCCCCCTCGCCACCCCCATCCTCCTCCATGAATCCCTTCATTGTTGGCACCCACTCTCAGCTAGAGGCCCATTTGGCTGTGCTGGACACCCAGGCGGTGCTGGACTGGTTGTATTTCAGCGACCCGGTCACCTTGCACTGGGAGGCTTGGCGGCAAGCGGGTCATTGGCATTGGGTGGCTGGCGCGGCCATGCGCGACGAACTGGCGCATGTGCTGGCGCGCGGCCGCCTGCCGGCCGGCCAGGGCCTGGCGACCCCGGCTTTGCTGGAAGCCTTCGACGCCCGCAGCCGAGTGCTGACCGCGCCCGCCCCCACCTTGGCCAACCCCCTGCGCTGTAGCGACCCCGATGACCAGAAGTTCATCGACTTCGCCGTGGCACACCGCGTCGCCTGGCTGGTGAGCCGTGACCGGGCCGTGCTGAAGCTGAAGCGGCGTGCGCAGGCAGCCCACGGCGTGAACATCCTGGCCCCGTGCGACTGGGTCCCGCTCTCGGCGCTGGCCTGAACAAAAAAGGGCCACCTCTCGGTTGCCCCTTTTCGGGTCTGAGCCGCCCTCGTCAGGGCGGTGGTCTCATCACTCGGCCGCCGGCTCGTGGCCCGACTGGGCTTCGAGAGTGGCCAGCTGGGCCGAAGCTAGTTCTTCGGCCTCTTGCAGGGCGATGGCACGGCGCTCGGTGTCGTCCATCTCCTCCTTGGCCTTGCGGGCCTGGTGGAAGGCCATGCCGGTGCCGGCAGGGATCAGGCGACCGACGATGACGTTTTCCTTCAGGCCACGCAGCTCGTCGCGCTTGCCCATGATGGCAGCCTCGGTGAGCACGCGAGTGGTTTCCTGGAAGGAGGCCGCCGAGATGAAGGAGTCGGTGGACAGCGAGGCCTTGGTGATGCCCAGCAGCACGTCGGCATAGGTGGCCGGCAGCTTGCCTTCGCCTTGCAGGCGCTCGTTGGTGTTGAACAGCTCGGAGCGTTCCACCTGTTCACCCACGATGTAGTGCGAATCGCCCGAGTTGGTGATCTGTACGCGGCGCAGCATCTGGCGAACAATCACCTCGATGTGCTTGTCGTTGATCTTCACGCCTTGCAAGCGGTACACGTCCTGCACTTCGTCGACGATGTAGCGGGCCAGCTCCTCGACACCCAACAAGCGCAGGATGTCTTGCGGGTCGGCCGCGCCGTCCACCACCAATTCGCCCTTGTTGACCACCTGGCCTTCGTGCACCAGGATGTTCTTTTCCTTGGGCACCAGCTCTTCGTGCTTGCCGCCTTCGGGATCGGTGATTTCCAGGCGAACCTTGCCTTTGGTCTCCTTGCCGAACGAGATCGTGCCGGTGATTTCGGCCAGCGTGCCCACGTCCTTGGGTGAGCGGGCTTCGAACAGCTCGGCCACGCGCGGCAAACCGCCCGTGATGTCTCGCGTCTTCTGGCCTTCCACCGGGATGCGCGCCAGCACCTCGCCCGGCGCCAGGTCTTGCCCGTCGCGGATCTGCACCAGCGAGCCGACTTGGAAGCCAATGGTCACCGAATGGTCGGTGCCAGGGATCTTCACTTCCTGGCCGGCAGCGTCTAGCAGTTTGACCTGCGGGCGCACCACCTTGGCAGCGCCACGGCGCTTCGGGTCGATCACCACCAGGGTGGACAGACCAGTGACCTCGTCCAACTGCTTGGCCACCGTCACACCCTCTTCCACGTTCTCGAAACGCGCCTTGCCGGCGAACTCCGTGATGATGGGGCGGGTCAGCGGATCCCAGTTGGCCAGCACAGTGCCAGCCTTGAGCTGCTGGTCGGCCTTGATGTTCAGGATCGCGCCGTACGGCACCTTGTGACGCTCGCGCTCCCGGCCATGCTGGTCGGAGATGACGATCTCGCCGGAGCGCGAAATCACCACCAACTCGCCCTTGCCGTTGGTCACGTAGCGCATCGTTGGGTTGAAGCCGATGAAGCCATCGGACTTGGCGTCCACGCTCGAGGCCACCGCCGCACGCGAGGCAGCGCCGCCGATGTGGAAGGTGCGCATCGTCAACTGTGTGCCCGGCTCGCCGATCGACTGCGCTGCGATCACGCCCACCGCTTCACCCACGTTCACCTGGCCGCCCCGGCCCAGATCGCGGCCGTAGCACTTGGCGCACAGGCCAAACCGGGTCGCGCAGGTCAGCGGCGTGCGCACCTTGACCTCGTCCACGCCGGCCGCTTCCAACACTTCCATGTTGTCTTCGTCCAGCATGGTGCCGGCCGTCAGCAACAGTTCCTGGGTTTCGGGGTTGGTCACTTCCACGGCGGTCACGCGGCCCAGGATGCGGTCGCGCAGCGACTCGATCACTTCGCCGCCTTCCACCAAAGCGCGCATGGCGAAACCGTGCTCGGTGCCGCAATCGTCTTCCACCACCACCAGGTCTTGCGTTACATCCACCAGACGGCGCGTCAGGTAGCCCGAGTTCGCGGTCTTCAGTGCCGTGTCCGCCAGGCCCTTGCGAGCACCGTGGGTGGAGATGAAGTACTGCAGCACGTTCAGGCCTTCACGGAAGTTCGCCGTGATGGGGGTTTCGATGATGGAGCCGTCAGGCTTGGCCATCAGGCCGCGCATACCAGCCAGCTGGCGAATCTGCGCTGCAGAGCCGCGGGCTCCCGAGTCAGCCATCATGTAGATGGAGTTGAACGACTCCTGGTCCACTTCCTTGCCGTGGCGGTCGATGACCTTCTGCTTGGAAAGCTGGGCCATCATGACCTTGCCCACTTCGTCGCCGGTCTTGCCCCAGATGTCCACCACCTTGTTGTAGCGCTCACCGGCCGTCACCAGACCCGAGACGTACTGCTGCTCGATCTCTTTGACTTCCTTCTCGGCACGCTCGATCAGGCCCGGCTTTTGCGGCGGCACCAGCATGTCATCGATGGCGATGGAGATGCCGGCGCGCGTGGCCAGGCGGAAACCCGATTGCAGCAGCTTGTCGGCAAACACCACCGTTTCCTTCAGACCGCACTTGCGGAACGAGGTGTTGATCAGACGGGAGATCTCTTTCTTCTTCAGCGCCTTGTTGATGTTCGAGAAGGCCAGGCCCTTGGGCAGGATCTCGGACAACAGACCGCGACCGACCGTGGTGTCCACCAGCTTGGTTTCAGGTTGGAACACGCCGTCGGCGTCCTTGGTCCACTCCACCAGACGCACGGCGATCTTGGCAGTGATCTCGACCGCACCGTTGTCCAGCGCGCGCTGGAGCTCAATGGTGTCGGAGAAGATCATGCCCTCGCCCTTGGCGTTGATGCGCTCCCGGGTGGCGTAGTACAGGCCCAGCACCACGTCTTGCGAAGGAACGATGGACGGCTCGCCCGAGGCGGGAAACAGCACGTTGTTGGAGGCCAGCATCAGCGTGCGGGCTTCCATCTGCGCTTCGATGGACAGCGGCACGTGCACGGCCATCTGGTCACCGTCAAAGTCGGCGTTGAAGGCCGCGCAGACCAGCGGGTGCAGCTGAATGGCCTTGCCTTCGATCAGCACCGGCTCGAACGCCTGGATGCCCAGGCGGTGCAGCGTTGGCGCACGGTTCAGCATGACCGGGTGTTCCTTGATGACTTCTTCAAGGATGTCCCACACCACCGGCGTGCCAGCTTCCACTTCCTTCTTCGCCGCCTTGATGGTGGTGGCGATGCCCATGGCCTCTAGGCGCGAGAATATGAAGGGCTTGAACAATTCCAGCGCCATCAGCTTGGGCAGGCCGCACTGGTGCAGCTTGAGCGTCGGGCCCACGGTGATGACCGAACGGCCCGAGTAGTCGACGCGCTTACCCAGCAAGTTCTGGCGGAAGCGGCCGCTCTTGCCCTTGATCATGTCGGCCAGCGACTTGAGGGCGCGCTTGTTAGCGCCCGTCATGGCCTTGCCGCGGCGGCCATTGTCCAGCAGGCTGTCCACGGCTTCTTGCAGCATGCGCTTTTCGTTGCGCACAATGATCTCGGGGGCCTTCAACTCCAACAGACGCGCCAGGCGGTTGTTGCGGTTGATGACGCGGCGGTACAGGTCGTTCAGGTCGGAGGTGGCAAAGCGGCCGCCGTCCAGCGGCACCAGCGGACGCAGGTCCGGCGGCAGCACCGGCAGCACGTCCATCACCATCCAGTTCGGGCGGATGCCCGACTTCTTGAAGGCTTCCATCACCTTGAGGCGCTTGGAGTTCTTCTTGACCTTGAGCTCGGAGCCTGTCATGTCGTTGCGCAGGCGATCGATCTCGACGTCGAGGTCCATCTCGGCCAGCAGCTTCTGGATGCCCTCGGCGCCCATCAGCGCGACGAACTCGTCGCCAAACTCGACGCGCTTGGCCTCGTAGTCGTCCTCGGTCATGATCGAGAACTTCTTCAGCGGCGTCATGCCGGGGTCGACCACGACATAGGCTTCGAAGTACAGCACACGTTCGATGTCGCGCAGCGTCATGTCAAGCACCAGGCCCAGACGAGACGGCAGCGACTTCAAAAACCAGATGTGGGCACAAGGCGCGGCCAGGTCGATGTGACCCATGCGGTCGCGACGCACCTTGGTCTGGGTGACTTCAACGCCGCACTTCTCGCAAATGACACCACGGTGTTTCAGTCGCTTGTACTTGCCGCACAGGCACTCGTAGTCCTTGATGGGGCCAAAAATCTTGGCGCAAAACAGGCCGTCACGTTCGGGCTTGAACGTGCGGTAGTTGATGGTCTCGGGCTTCTTCACCTCGCCGAATGACCACGAGCGGATCTTCTCGGGGCTTGCGAGCCCGATCTTGATCGCGTCGAAGTGCTCGTCGGGGGTGAATTGCTTGAAAAGGTCCAGCAAGCCTTTCATGGCTTCTCCTTAGTAATCAGATCGATAGGGGCAGATGAGACTGATGGGATCGCAGCCGGCCGAGCGCTTGCACCCGGCCGGTTTGCTGGCATCAGTTCTTTTCCAGCTCCATGTCGATACCGAGAGACCGAATTTCCTTGACCAGCACGTTGAACGATTCCGGCATGCCGGCTTCGATCGCGTGTTCGCCCTTGACGATGTTTTCGTAAACCTTGGTACGGCCATTCACGTCGTCGGACTTCACGGTCAGCATCTCCTGCAACACGTAGGCAGCACCGTAGGCTTCCAGCGCCCACACTTCCATTTCGCCGAAGCGCTGGCCACCGAACTGGGCCTTGCCACCCAGCGGCTGCTGGGTGACCAAGCTGTACGGGCCGGTGGAGCGGGCGTGCATCTTGTCGTCCACCAGGTGGTGCAGCTTCAGCACGTGCATGTAGCCCACCGTGGTCGGGCGCTCGAATTGATCGCCGGTGCGGCCATCGTGCAGCCAGGCTTGCGTGCGGGTGTCGGTCAGGCCCTTGCGCTTAGCGATGTCGTCCGGGTAGGCCAGCTGGAGCATGCCGCGGATTTCTTCTTCCTTGGCGCCGTCGAAGACCGGCGTGGCGAACGGCACGCCTTTGGTCAGCTCGCGCGCCATCTCGATGATCTCGGTGTCCGAGAACTCCTCGATGCGCTCGGTCTTGCCACCCGACTTGTTGTACAGCTCGTCGAAGAACTTGCGCAGCTCGGCCACGGCCGTGTGTTGCTGCAGCATGTCGCCGATGCGCTGGCCTATGCCCTTGCCGGCCCAACCCAGGTGCACTTCCAGCACCTGGCCCACGTTCATGCGCGAAGGCACGCCCAGCGGGTTCAGCACGATGTCGGCAGGGGTGCCGTCGGCCATGTAGGGCATGTCTTCGATCGGGGTGATCTTGGACACGACGCCCTTGTTGCCGTGCCGGCCGGCCATCTTGTCGCCAGGCTGCAAGCGGCGCTTGACGGCCAGGTAGACCTTGACCATCTTCAGCACGCCAGCCGGCAGCTCGTCGCCCTGGGTGAGCTTCTTGCGCTTTTCCTCGAACATCAGGTCGAAGCTGTGGCGGGTCTGCTCCAGCGAGTTCTTGATGGATTCGAGCTGGTTGGCCACGTCGTCTTCGGCCGGGCGCACGTCGAACCAGTGGTACTTGTCGATCGAGGCCAGGTAGGCCTTGTCAAGCTTGGTGCCCTTGGCCAGCTTCTGCGGGCCGCCGTTGGCCACGCGACCCACCAGCAGCTTCTCGATACGGTCGAACGCGTCAGCTTCCACGATGCGGAGCTGGTCGTTCAGGTCGAGGCGGAAGCGCTTGAGTTCGTCGTCGATGATCTGCTGGGCGCGCTTGTCGCGCACGATGCCTTCACGGGTGAAGACCTGCACGTCGATTACGGTGCCATTGGTACCCTGGTCGACACGCAGCGACGTGTCCTTCACGTCGGAGGCCTTCTCGCCGAAGATGGCGCGCAGCAGCTTTTCTTCCGGCGTCAGCGTGGTCTCGCCCTTGGGCGTGACCTTGCCCACCAGCACATCGCCCGGCGTCACTTCGGCGCCGATGTAGACGATGCCCGATTCGTCCAGGCGGGCCAGTTGCTGCTCGGAGAGGTTCGGGATGTCGCGGGTGATTTCTTCGGAACCCAGCTTGGTGTCGCGGGCCATCACCACCAGTTCCTCGATGTGGATCGAGGTGTAGCGGTCTTCGGCCACCACGCGTTCGGAGATCAGGATCGAGTCTTCGAAGTTGTAGCCGTTCCAGGGCATGAACGCGACCAGCATGTTCTGGCCCAGTGCCAGCTCGCCAAGGTCGGTGGAGGCACCGTCGGCCACCACGTCGCCCGAGGCCACCTTGTCGCCGCGGCGCACGATGGCGCGTTGGTGGATGTTGGTGTTCTGGTTGGAACGCTGGTACTTGATCAGG
>JADJLP010000001.1:1595000-1835575 GCA_016710065.1 Candidatus Ideonella esbjergensis | reverse complement strand
GATGGCACTGTTCGATCGTGCCCTGTCGCGGCCGTCGCGGAAAAGGCCGTTTGCGCAGCGGCGCGTTCGACACGCTCGCTGTGTGTCGGCCATGTGTTGGCCGCCGTCGGCGATTCCGCGCCATCATGGTCGACACTTCTTGACGTGCGCTGTCGCCCGGCCACCTACAAGAGCAACCCAGGAGGAGGAATGACCATGAAACTGCCGCAACGCCCCAAGCGATTCATCGTCATCCCGCGGCCCTCGACACCAGCGGTCGCGCCGACCTCGCTGCAGACGATGCGCCTGATGCACCCGGCCCGCGCCCGCCTGCCAAGGCTGCAGTAGCCAAGAAGGCCCATCCGGCCGCAGCTTCGCGTGCTGCGCGAGCGGCAACACCAACGGTTTCTTATGGTGCACCGGTCAAGGTGGTCAGCCGTTCGCCGGCCGACGGGGCGTTGCTGTTGGAGCTTCAGGATCACGTCACGCTGGATCGCTTGAAGGCGCAGGCACCGCAGGGTGCGAAGGTGCTGGAGGAGCAGTGGTACAGCCTGGAGAGGCCGGCCAGGCCGTGGTCCACCCAGAGCGCCGCGCTCAAGAAGCCGCGGCTGCGTGCCGGTCACACCGTGACCTGGTCGGTGACCGTGGTGCTCGACGGCGGCCAGCGGCGGCCTGCCGGATGCGCTGGTCACCGTGATGACCGACGAGGACAAGGGCATCGGCGTCGAAGGCACGACGAACCGGTACGGCAAGTCGAGCTTTGTGCTCAGCGACAAGACGAAGCGCGTGGATGCGATCTACGTCGACCCACTGCATTCGGGTTGGCCGATGCGCCTGGCCGAGGTGCTTGTTGTGCCCGGCGGCGTCGAGATCGCCGTGGTACCCATCGACCTGACGGTCGCCGACGGGCGCGGCACGGTCTAGGGCAAGCCGGCGGCGGGTTCAGGCAAGACCGTTCGGGTCGCGGTGGTCGACACCGGGGTGGGGCCGCACAGTGCGCTCAAGGTCAAACGCGGACTGAACACTACCGCCGCCGAGTCGGGGCGGCGGTTCCGGGACGAGGACGGGCACGGGTCGCACGTGGCGGGGGTGATTGCCTCGGCAGCGGCGGGCTGGCGCCGCGGCGAGGCCAGCGCGGTCGAGCTGCATGCCTACCGGATCTTCGAGTCGGGCGACCCCTACGCGTCGAGCTTCGCGATCGCTGCGGCGATCAAGGATGCGGCCAACCAGGGCTGCGACCTCGTCAACCTGAGCATCGGCGACAGCATGGCCGACGACGGCATCCGCGACGCGGTCGAGTTCGCCTGGGCCCGGGGCTGCGTCTGCATCGCGGCCACAGGCAACGACGGCAAGGGGCAGGTGGACTACCCGGCGCGCTACACGCAGGCAGTGGCCGTTTCGGCGATCGGCCTCATCGGTAGTTGGCCGGCCGGCACCTACCTGGACTGGACGCTGAGCGCCTCGCGAGGCAAGGCGCTGGGCGGACAGGAGAGCTTCCTGGCCAGCTTCTCCAACCGCGGCGCCAAGGTGGCGCTGACGGCGCCTGGAGTGGGGGTGGTTTCCACCATCTTCTCCAGCCGCTGGGGGGTGATGTCGGGCACCTCCATGGCCACGCCGATCGCCACCGGCGTGCTGGCGCGCCGGCTCGCCGCGAGCCCCGCCGTGAAGGACCTGCCGCGCGGCGCCGCCAGGTCGGCCGAGATCGTGAAAATGGCCCTGCAGGCGGCCGAGGACATCCATTTGCCCGCAGGTATGCAAGGCAAGGGCTTGGCCCGATAATCCGGGCACCATGAGCCGCTACGTCTTCTTCAACAGCGATGCCCAGGACGCCAAGGTCCTGACGGCGGCCAAGAAGACTGCGCGCTCGCGCGGCGCGACGGTGGTCAAGTCGCTGGCCGGCACGATGCTGCTGGAGGTGACGCCGGCGCAGGTGCCCGAGGTCGCGCAGGCCTTGCCGGGCTGGCGCTACTCGGTCGAGCGCAAGACGACCCGGGTGCCCGAGCGCAAGCCGCTGGAGCGCTCCAAGGCGCGAGGCGCACTGGCGGCGGCCGCCAAGGGCTAGATTCAGGCGCCACGGGGTTCGAATCCGGACCGCTACGCCTCGATTTGCGCCTCTCCGGGTGCAAATCCAAATGAGCGACGATATTAGTTATGTCAACTCGTTAGCCCGATTTGGTCGCACTCAAGCGCCCACCATCCTGGTCGCCCCAGTTCGCAGGCGCAGACCGCGCCATGGGGACACCGTCGGCCACGAAGCGCTCCAGGTTCAGCGGTTCATCGGCCGGCGCGCGTGAAAGACTGGATATTCGTCCAGCTTGCGCACATATACTGCACTACCCGTAGTGTTTTGACGCACGTTTTCCCCCAGATATAGTGTCGTCTAGCACTCTCGCGTCTAGAGTGCTAGCTCCCAGGGCTCCACCACCACCAGCAACGCATGCCTTCCGCCGTGCCCAAGCCGTTCCAGGTCCTCGCCTTATCGGGCGGAGGATTCCGTGGGCTGTACACGGCCAAGGTGATCGCCGACGTCGAGCGCGACATCGGCGCCCCGATCGCGTCGCGCTTCGACTTGATCACAGGCACGTCGATCGGCGGCATCCTCGCCCTGGCATTGGCACTGGAAATCCCGGCCCAGAACATCGTCGATCTGTTCGTCGGCCACGGAGAGGAGATCTTCAAGAAGCGCTGGTCCTTGCTCGGGATGGTGCGGGCACCGTACTCGCCGGCACCACTATCGGGCCTGCTCTCAGACTCGAAGTTGTTCGGCGACCGGTTACTCGGGGCATGCAAGCATCCCGTGATCATCCCCAGCCTGAACTACTCGACCGGCGAGCCTGTCGTCTTCAAGACGCCTCACCACATCGATTTCAAGCGCGACCACACGCACCGGATCGTGGACGTCGCGCTGGCCACGAGCGCCGCCCCGGCCTACTTTCCGCGGCACGCCTTCAACAACAGCCAGTACGTCGACGGTGGTCTGTACGCAAACGCCCCGGGCGCACTTGGGCTTCACGAGGCCCACAAGTTCTTCAACCAGGACAACGACAACGTGCGCCTGCTGGCGGTGGGCACCATGTCGTCGCGCTTCACCGTAGACCCTCGTCGCAATCGCGATGGCGGTGTCCACGATTGGGGTGGCTGGTCACCGATCAAGATGTCGCGCCGGCTGTTCGGGCTGTCGATCTCGGCACAAGAGGTGCTGGCCGACCTGATGCTCGGCCACCGGCTTGGCGAGCGCTATCTGCATGTCGATGACGAGCTTCACGATGAACGTGCCCGCGCCGTCGGCCTCGACGTTGCGGATGAAAACGCCCGGGAAGTCCTGCTGGGCGCCGCCACGCAGCAATCGAAAGTCTGCATCAGCAAGCCCGCATTCCGAGCCTTCTTGGAGCACTCGCCGTCCAAGCCGGTCTTCTTCTACGGCGAGAACGCGCAATCAAGGCCGTAGCCCATGCTCAAACTCACCCGCCTGCTGTTCGCCACCGCCGAAGAGGACGTCTTCGTCAATCGCATCGAGCCCACCAGGGACCAGCGCCAGATCCTGTTCGACGCGAAGAACGACATCCGCGATCACCTCCGGCCGCGAATTCGCGAGGCCACGATCCGTGTGCTGGGCATGAGCAAAGCCGTGACGCCGCGCTTCCGCACGCAGGGCTCATGGTCGTACAGGACCTGCGTCCAACCGGCTTGGCACCCGCCGCAGGAAATGGACTGGGATTTCGGTGTGTACCTGCCCGTGTCGGTATGGGAAGACAACGGTCCGCCCCGCGCGATGGCCAAGCTGTACTTCCAACTGGTCGAAAGCCTGCTGCGCGACCTCTGCAAGGAGAAGGGCTGGCAGCTCTACAGCGGGAAGGACACGTGCATCCGGGTCCAGATAGCAGCCTGGGCGCACATCGACATCCCGCTGTATGCGGCGCCCGAGGACCAATCGTTCAGATCGTCGAAAGGGCGCTCTGTCGGGCATCGTCGTGGACAGTGCCCGAGAGGCGCTGGTCGAGAACTTCGCGGACGCCGACCTGCCGCAGCAGCAGTGGGAGCACATGGTGGACATCATGATGGCCACCCGTGCCGGGGAGTGGAAGGCTTCCGACCCCGAGGAGGTGTCGCGGTGGTTCCTCGACCGCGTGACGGAGCACACCGAGCAACTGCGCCGTGTGTGCCGCTACCTCAAGGCCTGGCGCGACAGGCACTGGAAGGCCGGTGACGGGCCCACGTCGGTGTGCATCATGATCGCCGTCGCGCAGTCCTTCGAGCCGCAGCGTGGCCGTGACGACCTTGCGCTTGAAAGGGCCGCGCGCGTGCTGGCCACGGCGCTCAAGGGCGAGGTCCGCGAGCAGGCGATCGCCGACGGGGCAGAGGACTTCAACAAGCGCCTGGACGCGGCGGGCCGGCAGGCGGCATCCTCGCTCGCAGAGACGCTCGCTGACCAACTCCGCGCTGCCCGCTTCAAGGCCTCCTACCTTGCCGGAGACGCCATTGAGCTTGTCCGCAGGCAGCTGGGCGAGCGTGTGCCGTACCGTCCCGATCTCGTAGAACCAGACGGCGGTGAAGATGCTGTCCGTCTGGTCGGTGCCGAGCGCGTTGCCCGCCCGGTGGTGAAGTCGACCAGCGCGGGCTGACCCGGAATGCCGGACGTACCGGCAACGAGTCTCGGCGAGGCGCTCCGGCTGCTGCGGGCTCGCGGCTTCAAGCCCAGCGGTCACCGCGGCGGCGTCCGATCGTTCGATGGTGAGTTAGCCTGCAAGGGCGGCGCCATCAAGATCAGGATCGCCATCTCAGACTGGGACTTCCTGACCTATCCGACGATCAAGGTGCTCGACCACCTCGACGTTCTGCCGCCGCTCTCACCACACGTCTTTCCGGGCGGCGGCCTTTGCTACTTCGCCCCCGGAGCAGTCGTGTTGGATCGGTACGACCCGGCCGAATCGCTTGCTCAGTGCCTCGACCAAGCCCAGCAAGTCCTGGAGCGCATCCGCCACGACCCTGACTACAGACACGACGACATTCAGGACGAGTTCCTGCAGCATTGGTCGCATGGCGACTCGAGTGCAGTCTATTCCGTGCTGATCGGCACTGTCGACCAAGCGACTAAGTCTTCGAACTATTGGTTCGTGACGATCGACGGAGCCCCGCAGGCCATCATCTCGGACAGCAGTGCGGAGGTCGCCGCGCTGGCCACGGCGCTGGGGCGAAACCGCCGACTGAAACCCGGTGCCCATGCTGGACTTTCAAGACTGACGTGTTGCCCGCGGTGCCGGCGACGATGCCCGCCACCGTCAAGAGCTGTTCGGATGGCTGCAGGCATGGGACCGGGGCCTGGCTCAGAAGGTCCAACTCGTGCTCGAACGAGAAACTCAGTACCTGAGGTTCACCCTCGCGACGTTCGCGGTCCATACGCCGCTGGGATGGCTGGGGTTTGGTTTCGAGCTCGATCCGATCCATCGGCTAGGCGCCCTGAAAAAAGCCGAAGCTCTACAAGCAGTTCCTGCACACGCGCGGCGGCACGCGCCGGATCAGCCGCCTGGCGATCACGGAGTTCGGTCCAGACTTCGTTCACAGCCGGAATCTGACGTTCACTGACCTCAAGGACAAGCGCATCGCCGTCCTCGGATGCGGAGCCATCGGATCGCATGTAGCGCCCGGCCTGATCAGGTTGGGCGCCGGCACGGGCAAAGGGCGGCTGGACCTCGTTGATCCAGAACACATGAACCCGGAGAACCTGGGGCGGCACGTACTGGGCTACCCCTCGCTATTCAGACTCAAGGCCGAAGCACTTGCCGACGAACTGCAGCGGCAGTTCCCGTTCTCAGCAGTGCGCGCACGGGCACGTAACGCGCGAGATCTCGCAGACCTCTTTGATGCCGACCTAGTAATTGATGCCACAGGTGAAGAGGCGGTCAGCGAGATGATCAACGCCATGCGCTTAGATCGCGGCACGAAGGTACCGGTGCTCCACGTTCGCATCCGCGGAAATGGTGAGTGCGTCCAGACGTTCTGGGCACAGGGACGAGAACTTGGATGCTTCAGGTGCCTGGTTCAGGCCGACCACAAGAACTATCGCGAGGAACGGTATCCGGTGCTGAAGGACCAACCCAAACGCAGGCAGTTGGGGTGTGCCGGCTCCACGCCCTATGCCGTCAGCGCCCCGATGTCTGCTGCCGCTCTGTGCCTCGAGGTCGTGGTGGGCTGGCTCGAGACCGGTCGCGCGAGCCCGAGATTCCGTACGAGATCGACGTCGAACGCCAATGTGTACGCCGTCAAGGACCAGGACGTGAAGCGTCTACCGGCATGCCCGGCCTGCGGATCCACCGATGCTGCGCTCGCTGCCGTTCGGACCTAGCGGCGCCCTGTTGCTCATCGAGCCACAGGTTCTGCAGCGTCTTGCCACCTTCAGGCAACTGGGCATGTCCGCACCCGAAGCTGGCGGGATTCTTCTGGGATATCGGCGGGGTCATCACACCCACGTCGCCGACGTCACGGTGCCAACCAAGCGCGATGTGCAGCGCAGGTTCGGCTTCTTTCGACACGCCACCGATCATCAACGAGTAGCGACTCGCCGCTGGGAGCAGAGTGGCGAGACCATGGACTATGTGGGCGAGTGGCACACGCATCCTGAAGATGATCCCTTTCCATCTGGCGTCGACCTTCAGCACTGGCGCGAGATCGCCTTCGCGGCGTCAAGACCGATGGTCTTTCTGATCGTCGGCCGACTGACCAACTGGTACGGCGCGGGACTGAATCGCCGTCTGGAACGACTGGCTGCCGCAGCCACCGACGCATAGGCAGCCTGCGAAGTGGCGACCGCCTCGCCGCAGCAATTCGGACGAGATCCGGTCTTGTTGTGATCGACCGAGCAGTGAAGATTTGCAGTGCCTAGTGAAAGTCCCGGCTGCTCATCGCCAACGACCCCAGCATCCCGGTGAGATCCTCGACATGCGCCGCGATGAGGTTGCGCACCTCCCGATCCCGCTGCCAAGCCCCTTTCACCGCCAGCAGCCGTGACCGCAGCAGCGGCCCCCTCAGCCGCGCCTTGACCTTCGGCCACACGATCACCTGCACGCTCCCGGTCTCGTCCTCCAGGGACACGAACATCACGCCCTTGGCGGTCTCCGGCTGCTGCCGCACCGTGACGATGCCGCAGGCCCGCGCCAGCCGGCCGTCGGGCAAGTCGTGCAGCTCGGCCGCCGTGCACCACCCCTGCTTCGCCAGCACCGGTCGCAGGATGGCCAGCGGATGCCGGCTCATGCTCGCGTTGGCGAGTGGTTACAGCCTGCCACAGTGGTCGATCGGAGGCTCTATCGACCGGTGACGCTCAGCCGGGAAGTGGCCCTGCGATCCAGTGCCGCGGCCATTGGCACTCCAAGTCCTTGCGCCATCGAGAGTCCCACCGGTCACGGTTGTGCCGGAGACCTTGGGCACGATGCATCTGACCTGCGCGTGATTCCGCTCAAGCACCAACTCGGTGCTGCCGATATTGAGCGAGTACGCGGCAATAGGAGGCCGCGGTCAGCGCAGCACCCTTGCGCCGTTGACTTCCCGACCATCAACAGCCGGATCAATCCCAAAATGTCAGCAGTCTTGTCGTCCAGCCGTCCCGTGTCCACGCGAAACGACAAGGACCGCGGCAACTCTGACGGCTTCTTTGCTCACCATGGTGTCTGGGCGCCGGGGGTGCGACTGTTCCGTCGGCTGCGCTTTTCGGCCAAAGCACTGATCATTTCTCTGGCATTCACGGCACCTTTCCTGGGTGTACTGGGGTGGCAGCAGGTGTCGGAGTACAACCACCTGCTGGAGGCTCGCATGGAGGCGACCCGACAGCACGTCGAAGTCGCCCATGGCTTGATCCGGTGGGCGCAGGCCAAGGAGGCCAGCGGGGAACTGCCCCGCGACCAGGCGCAGCAAATGGCGCTGCAGGCGCTCTCAGAATTGCGCTACGACAAGAGCGAGTATTTCTGGGTCAACGACATGCAGCCTCGGGTGCTCATGCATCCCATCAAGCCGGAGCTGAACGGCAAGGACGTGGGCGACGTCAAGGATCCGAACGGACTGGCGCTGTTCAAAGCCTTCGTCATCAAGGTGCGCGAGAGTGGCAAGGGCTTCGTGGCATATCAATGGCCCAAACCCGGTAGCGACCGCCCTGTGGACAAGGTGTCGTACGTGATTGGCTTCGAACCCTGGGGCTGGATCGTCGGCTCCGGCGTGTACACCGGTGACCTGCATGATGCGGCCCTGAAGAAGGCCGAATGGACTGCCGGCATCGTGGTTGCGTCGCTGCTCTTCGCGGCTTATCTATTCCTGTGCTTCTACCGGGTGATGGAAGGTGGCCTGCGCGAGACCCGACGCCACTTGCGCGCCATGACCCAGGGCGATCTAACTACCTCGCCCTCTCCCTGGGGAGGCGACGAGGCGGCCCAGCTGATGCTCGAACTCCGGGACATGCAGGACTCACTGCGAGGCATGGTCTTGCGCGTGCGCCGCTCCAGTGACGAGATCGTCCATTCAAGTAGCGAGATTGCCTCGGGTGCACTGGACCTGTCCGCACGCACGGAGCAGGCGGCGGCGAACCTAGAACAGTCGGCTGCCTCGATGGAGGAGATCGCCTCGACGGTAAAGAGCACCGCCGAGAGCACGCAGGAGGCGTCGCGGGTGGCGCGTCACAACGCCCAGACTGCGTCCGACGGCGGGCGTGTGATGGGCGACGTGGTGAGGACGATGGAAGGGATCCGCGCTTCGTCCTCGAAGATCGGCGAGATCACCGCCACCATCGACAGTATTGCCTTCCAGACCAACATTCTGGCGCTCAATGCAGCCGTGGAGGCTGCACGTGCCGGAGATCAGGGCCGCGGGTTCGCGGTGGTCGCCAGCGAGGTACGGGTACTGGCTCAGAGGAGCGCGCAGGCCGCACGTGAAATCAAGGGCCTGATTGCGAGCAGTCTCGAACAGGTCGAGGCTGGAACGACGGTCGTGCGCGGCGCAGGGTCGACCATCGAGGAGATCGTTTCTTCATCTCAACGTGTGGACCGGCTGCTCGGGGAAGTGGCCACGGGCGCTCGCGAGCAGAGCTTGGGTGTCGGGCAGATCGGGCAAGCCGTTCAGGAACTCGACCGCATGACCCAACAGAATGCAGCCATGGTGGAGCAGACCGCCGCGGCGGCCTCCGCCATGAAGGAGCAGGCCCACACGTTGGCCGACGAAGTGGCCCGTTTCAAGATACCGGACGAGCTCGCCCTGACGGAAGCCTCTCGCCCGGTCACTGATTTCGACTTCGACAAGGCCATCGAGGCGCACCGCCAGTGGAAGGTTAGGCTCCGCAAGGCGATTTCAGACCGCGACAAGTTGGACAGCGACACCATCTGCCGCGATGACCAGTGCCCGCTCGGCAAGTGGATTCATGGCCCTGGCGGCGCGCAGTGGGGTTCGCGGCCGTCGTTCGTCGAACTGATGAAGAAGCATGCAGAGTTTCATCGAACCGCCGGCTCGGTCGCCAAGCAGATCAACGGCGGGCACTATGCGGAGGCCGAAAGGCTCATTGGATCGGGATCGCAGTTCGCCCTGGCGTCCAACGAAGTCGCGACCATTCTGATGCGAGCCAAGCGCGGGCTCTAGTCGCCCGCGGCTCAGGCACCACTGCGTGACGTGGCGCGCCGCAGCGGCACGATTTGCGCTTCACCTTCTTCGAGGGTGCCGACCCTCCAGCCGTAACAAGCGCGGGCGCATCGCCCAAGACCTTCAGCTGTCCGTTGGTCGAGTCCAGGCATCTTCATGCCACGAGCCTACAGTTGCGCGGAGGGCAGTCGATGGCAGGGCCGCCGGTGGCGTCGGTTGTCGGCAAGATGCCGGGCGCTGCGTCGATCATCGATCGTGAGCACCGATTTCCGATCTTGCGATCCATCACCAGCGATCGAAGGTTGGTGCTATCGCGAAACACAACCCTCGTCGTCGCACGCTGGCCGTGCTGTGCCAGTTCCGACGCGATCTAGGGACACCGACGCAGCGACCGGTGTTCTTTCCGCCAGCAACTGCCCGATCGCTGCGCCCAGCACCAGGTCGTCGACAACCCCAAAGCGGTGCAGTCGCGCGCGGCCCTGCCGATCGAACAGCACGACACTGGGCGTGCCATTCAGGCCCCACTGCGCCATGGTGACAGGCAGCGGCCCCGCCTCGGCGGCTTGGTCGATGCCTATCGGGAATGGCAACCGGTATTCCTGGATGAAGGCCTGCAAGGCCTGTGACCCCATCACCTCGTGATGCTCGAACACCGTGTGCAGCCCGATGACCGTCACTGCCTCGCCCTGAAACGCCTCATGCACACGCAGCGCCTGGGGTAGGCCGTGCGACACACACGCCGGGCACAGCATCTGGAACGCATGGACCAGCACGACGCGCCCTCGCAGGTCCTTCAGTTCGATGGGCCTCGGGGTGTTGAACCAGTGCGAGGCCTGCCACCCTGGCAGGCTGGTTGCCTGCCCGGGTGGCGATGGGGTGCCCGCACGACCCGGCGTTGCAGGCGACGGCATCAGAACTCCCCGTCCTTGATGTAGGGGTGGCTCCACAGGATGGCCTGCAACAGCACAGCCTTCACCCACGCCGCGTGCATCTTCTCGACGTCCGCCGCTGAGGCCCCTTTCTTGGCGAGGAAAGGCTTCAGCGTCGTGGTGATGGGGATGGTCAGCGCGGGCAGATAGCGAAAGTCCACTTGTGCGGGGCCATGAGCACCGTCGGTCTTGTTCTTCTTGACCCGGTTGTGGCGCAGGCCGATCTCGTACTGCCAGTCCAGCCAGGCCTGGTCGTACTTCGCGTCGGCGGTGTCCAGGATCCACAGCGCAAAACGCTTGCGGACGGCGGCCAGGTAGGCGCCGTCCGGCTGGCCGCTGCGCGTGTCGCCGAAGAACACCACCAGCTCGGGCGTCGAGGCCACGAAGCCGTACCAGACATCGAGGATGGCCTCGGTCTGGTCGGCGAGGATGGCCCGGCTCTGGCGCAGCGCTGCCACGTCGTCGGCGCCGAACAGCATCGACTTCTGCAGCGCCGCCAGGTCGGCCATCGAGTACGGCGCACGGGCCAGTGTCGACTGGCCCAGCGCGTAGCCGGGTGCACGGCCTTGCGGCGCTGCCGCGCCGGCATCCGCCACCACACCGAGCGTGGTGGCGGCAAGCAGCAGTTTCAGCATCGTCATGAACAACTCCTGGTGTCTTGGGTTGGAACGGGTCTGCCGACCCGGATGTGATTGCGCAACGTCCCCAGTGTGTCCCCATCATCTGTACCATGGATGCTGTGAAGTACTCAAAACACCATCCATCGTTCAGAACGGAGGCAGCGACCCCGGCCCTCGCCATTGATCGACTTTCCGGTCTGCTGGATCGTTTCCGCGTGCGGGCCCACCTGTTCCATGCCGGCGCCCTGTGCGGCACGACCGTCTTCGACGCGAAGCCGGGCCGCGCCTTCCTGCATGTGCTGCGCCGCGGCGAGTTGGTGGTGACGCACGGCCATGTCAAAGGCCTGAAACGCCGTGTCGTCGTGAACGAGCCGACGCTGATGCTCTACCCCCGGCCGGTGGCGCACACCTTCCATAACCCGCCGCGCGACGGATCGGATTTCACGTGCGCCACACTCGACTTCGATGGTGCCGAGCACAACCCGCTGGTGGTGGCGCTGCCAGCTCTGGTGCTCGTCCCGCTGGATCAGGTCGATGGCCTGCAGCCCGCGCTCGACCTGCTGTTCGCCGAGACCGACCGCGTGCGCTGCGGCTCGCGACTGCTGGCCGACCGCTTGTTCGAGGTCGTGCTGATCCAACTGCTGCGCTGGCTGATCGACCACCCGGGCGCGAGCGGCGTCGGCAGCGGCCTCATCACAGGGCTGGCTGATCCCCGTCTGGCCAGGCTGCTCGTCGCGCTGCACGCGGCGCCCGCCGAGGCGTGGCCGCTGGAGCGCATGGCGGTGCAGGCCGGCATGTCGCGCACGGCGTTTGCCGTGACCTTCAAGCAGGCCACCGGCGCCACGCCAGCGGGCTACCTCGCCGACTGGCGACTGACCCTGGCCATGTCCGAACTGCGTGCGGGCGGATTGCTCAAGGCCGTGGCCGACGCGGTGGGGTACGGCAGCGCCACGGCGCTGTCCAAAGCCTTCAAGCAGCGCTACGGTGTGGCGCCGCGAGACTGGCGCAAGGCGGACCAGGGGCAGCACGAGACCTGACCAGGGCCCAAGGCTGCGTCGGCCTCGACGAACCCCGCCCCACCCCGATGCAGGCCAGCCCCGCAAACACCACGCCGGCCGCCACGGCCCGCTTCTGCCACCGCGTGCGCTGGCGAAACACGACCAGCGACATGGCGGTCGCCAGCACGATGTACGCATTGGTGTCGGCCACCACCTCGGCTGCGGAAAGCGTGCGCATGGCCTCGATGACCAGGGCATCGGCCACGGCGACGCTGAAGTAGCCGACGACGCCGATGGCGGTGCCGATCCACGCTAGTGCGCCCGGCACCTCCCCGAAGGCGGGACCCATGTAGCAGATGCCGCATAGTCGTATAGTGGTAAGTATTCAATGACTTACTAACGACGCTCGGGACCCCCTCATGCAGATCCGGCTCTCCACCGAAGAACGCCAGGCAGAGATCGTGGCTGCGGCGCTGCGCCTGGCGCGCGAGTCGAGCCCGGCCTTGATCACCACCAGCGACATCGCAGCGGCCATCGGCGTCACGCAGGGTGCCGTCTTCAAGCACTTTCCCACCAAGGACGCCATCTGGCTCGCGGCCATGCGCTGGGTGCGCGAGACCCTGCTGCAAACGCTGCAGACCGCCGTGGACGACGCGGTCACGCCCCTGGACGCGTTGTCTGCGATGTTCCGCACGCATGTCGAGTTCGTCATCGCCCACCCGGGCGTGCCCCGGTTCATCTTCCATGAGCTCCAGCAACCTGCCGACTCCGCGGCCAAGAGCGAGGTACGCGCCGTGCTCCAGGGTTACCGCAAGCTGCTCGTCGGTCAGTTGAATCTGTCGATCCAGGGCAAGCTGGTCAGCCCCGAACTGGACGCCGAAGCCGCTGCGACGAGTTTCATCGGCCTGATCCAGGGACTGGTCATGCAATCGATGCTGACTGGGCGCACGGCTGCGATGCGCCAGCAGTCGGATGCCCTCTACGCCCTTTACAGGCGCAGCCTCGGGGAAGCCTCATGAAACTCTCCTCCATCGGCATCCGCCGAGTCGTCCTTGGGCTCCTGGGTGTCCTGCTGCTGGCCGCGTTGGCATTCGTGGTCATTCGGTCAGGGCCGCTGGCGCCGACGCGCGTCACGGTCGTGCAAGCAGCCGAAGGCCGGCTCACGCCTGCTCTGTTCGGCATCGGCACGGTCGAGGCAAGGCGCAGCTACCTGATCGGTCCGACGGCGGCCGGCCGTGTGCGCACCGTGACCGTGGACGTCGGCAGCCTCGTCAAGGCGGGCCAGTTGCTGGCCGAGATGGATCCGGTCGACCTGGACGAGCGCACGGCGGCGCTCGACGCCGCAGTGGCGCGTGCCGGCAGCGCCATGGCTGGCGCGGATGCCCAGCGCCGTGACGCCCTGGCACGCCAGGCGCTGGCGGCCGTCAACGCGCGTCGCACGGTCGAGTTGGGCCAACAGAACTTCATCAGCGCCAATGCCGTCGAGGCCCGGTTGCAGGAGCAGGCGTCGGCCGACGCGGTTGTCACCGCGGCCACTGCCAACGTGGCTGCGGCCCGACAGGATCAACAGCGCCTGGCGGCCGAGCGGGCTGGACTGCGCCAGCAGCGCGCCAACGTGCGCCTGCTGGCCCCTGCCGACGGCGTGGTGATCAGCCGCGATGCCGAACCCGGGTCGACCGTGGTGGCCGGGCAGGCCGTGCTGCGGGTGATCCAGCCGTCGTCCCTGTGGGTCAAGGTGCGGCTGGACCAGGCCCGCTCGGCCGGGCTGACGGCGGGTCTGCCGGCACAGGTGGTGCTGCGTTCGAACCCCGGGCGCGCCGTCGCCGGAAAGGTCGCGCGCGTCGAAACCATCAGCGACAGCGTGACTGAAGAGCGCGTGGCCCAGGTCAGCTTCGACCAGGCACCCAGCGACCTGTCGGTGGGCGAACTGGCCGAGGTGACGCTGTCCCTGCCGCCGACCGCCAACGCCGTGCTGCTGCCCAATGCGGCCATCAGGCGGCTGCAGGCGCAGATCGGCGTATGGACGCTCGACGGCGGCGACCTGCGCTTCGCGCCGGTGCGCACTGGCCTGACCAGCCTGGAGGGCCAGGTGCAGATCCTCGAGGGCGTCAAACCCGGCACGACGGTCATCGTGTACAGCGAAAAGGACATCGGCGCGCGCAGCCGCATCACGGTGGTCGAGACGCTGGCGGGGCAACAGCCGTGATCAGCCTGGCCGGCCGCGACATCCTGCATTCGTGGGGCAAGTTCGTGCTGACCGGCATGGGCCTGGGCCTGTTGATCGGCGTGACGCTGACCATGGCCGGCGTCTACCGCGGCATGGTCGACGACGCGCGCGCACTGCTGAACAACAGCGGTGCCGATCTCTGGGTGGTCCAGCAAGGCACCCAGGGCCCGTACGCGGAATCGTCCAGCCTGCGCGACGACACGGTGCGCAGCGTGCTCGGGCTGCCCGGGGTGGCACGCGCTGCCAACGTCACCTACCTGACGATGCAGGTACGTCGCGCATCGGCGGGTGATGCTGCGCCCAGCAGCGACAACGACGACGTGCGCGCCATGGTGGTCGGCTTCGAGCCCGGGCAACCGGGCGAACCAGGCTACCTGGTGGCGGGCCGGCACGTCACCCGCAGCCACTACGAAGCAGTGGCCGACGTTCGCACGGGCTTTGCCCTGGGCGAACGCATCCGCATCCGCCGCCACGGCTACACCGTGGTCGGCTTGACGCGACGGATGGTCTCGTCCGGCGGCGACCCGATGGTCTTCATCCCGCTGAAGGACGCACAGGAAGCGCAGTTCCTGAAGGACAACGACGCCATCGTCAACGAGCGCGCCCGCACCGCGTCCAACCCGAGCCTGAACCGACCGGGCGTGCCAGGGCTGCTGGAGGCCATCCAGGCCTCGCAGGCGAACAACCGCAACGTGAACGCCATCCTCGTGCAAGTACAGCCCGGCATGGATGCCGGCTTGTCGGCCGACACCGTGGCTGGGACCGTGCGCCGCTGGAAGCACCTGGAGGCCTACACCCGCGCGCAGATGGAAGAGATCCTGGTGGCCAAGCTGATCGCCACGTCGGCGAAACAGATCGGCATGTTCCTGGTGATCCTGGCCATCGTCAGCGCGGCCATCGTGGCCTTCATCATCTACACGATGACGCTGGGCAAGATCCGCGAGATCGCGGTGCTCAAGCTCATCGGCACACGCAACCGCACGATCGCCGGGATGATCCTTCAGCAGGCGCTAGGGCTGGGGCTGATCGGCTTCATCGTCGGCAAGGTGGCGGCCACCTTCTGGGCGCCGATCTTCCCGAAGTACGTGCTGCTGGAAGTGAACGACGCGTTGCTCGGATTTCTCGCAGTGATGGTGATCTGCGCGCTGGCCAGCACGCTGGCGATCCGCGCGGCGTTGGCGGTCGACCCGGCCGCGGCCATCGGCGGTTGACAGACCCCATGAAGGCACCCGAGAAGGCCCACGACATGAGCGAAGCCGGCATCCGCATCGAAGGCCTGCGCAAGCGTTACGGCGAAGGCGACACGGCGGTCGACGCGCTGAAGGACGTCAACATGGTCGTGGCGCCCGGCGAGGTGGTGGGCCTGATCGGCCCCTCGGGCTCAGGCAAGAGCACCCTGCTCAAGTGCCTGGGCGCGGTCATCGAGCCAACCGCGGGGCGAATGATCCTCGGCGGGCAGACCATCTACGACGATGGCTGGAAGATCGCCGACCTGCGCGCGCTGCGCCGCGACAGCATCGGCTTCGTGTTCCAGGCGCCTTACCTGATCCCCTTCCTCGATGTCACCGACAACGTCGCCTTGCTGCCGATGCTGGCCGGGCGCCCCAACGGCGAGGCGCGCGCGCGGGCGCTCGAGCTGCTGACCGCACTGGACGTGGGGCATCGCGCCACGGCGCAGCCGTCCGAGCTGTCGGGCGGTGAACAGCAGCGCGTGTCGATCGCGCGCGCCCTGGCGAACCGGCCGCCGGTGATCCTGGCCGACGAACCCACGGCGCCGCTGGACAGCGAACGGGCCCTGGCCGTCGTGCGCATCCTCAACCAGATGGCCACGCAGTACCACACGGCCATCATCGTGGTGACCCACGACGAGAAGATCATCCCGACCTTCAAGCGGATCTATCACATCCGCGACGGCCGGACCGTAGAAGAGGCGGGGCAAGGCTTGAGCCTCTGACTCGAACCAGCCCCGTTTCAGCAGCCGTCGACCAGGAGCAAGAACGTGAGCACATCCAAGGCGGATTGGCTGGTGAAGTCACTGGCAGTGGTCGCTGTGCTCTTCGGTTTGCTGACGGTCCTGTCCGGCGGTCGCACACTGTTCGGTGGCGAAGCGGCGCGCCTGGCTGCCGGGGCCATCGTGCCCTTTGTGCTCTGGTTCAACTTCGTCGCCGGGTTCGCCTACGTGGTCTGCGGTCTGGGACTGTGGAAGCGGCAGCGCTGGTCGGTGCCACTGGCCGTCTTCATCGCCGTCGCGACCGGCCTGGTGTTCGCCGCCTTCGGCGTGCATGCATCGAGCGGTGGCGCGTACGAGGCGCGCACCGTCGGCGCGATGGTGCTGCGCTTGTTGCTTTGGACGGGGATTGCAGCAATCGCACATCGAGCGCTCCGGCAGCGCATCTGACCGCCTGGCCGGCACAAGGTGGCGTTCGGCACCCAGCTGTTCAGCGGGGGATGAAGAACGTCGACTTCTCGAACTGGATGGCCCGTGTGTCTGCGCCGCTACCTGCGTTGGGCTCAACGCCCGTGACCTCGAACACCACAGGCACCGACCGGCCTGCGAGCCCTTGTGCCACGGCGAAGGGCAGGCGCAGGCTCACCGACATCGATGCCACGGCAGCCGGGCCGGCGCTGGCCGGCATTGCCACGACCTCCAAACCATCGATCCCGGAGGCGGCAACCCGGTAGGTCTGCGGAGCCTCCGTGCGATTCATGATCTGGATCCGGTAGACGTTCTCGACGGCCCCCTCCTCAACTACACGTGCCAAAGCGCCACGGTCCTTGACCACGTCGAACTTGAACGGGCTGCGCATCGCCACGCTGGCCGCGAACGCGATGCTGGCCGCAGATAGCACGGCCCCGTAGACCAGAACACGCGGCCGCAGCGCACGCTTGAACATCTGCAGCCGCGTCCAGCCATTCACGACACCGTTTTCGGTGGAGTAGCGGATCAGCCCCTTGGCGTAGCCCATCTTGTCCATCACGTCGTCGCAGACGTCGATGCACGCAGCGCAGCCGATGCACTCGTTCTGCAGCCCGTTGCGGATGTCGATACCCGTGGGGCACACCTGCACGCACAAGGTGCAGTCGATGCAGTCGCCCAGTCCCTGCGCGGCGGCGTTCGTCTTCTTCGAGCGTGAGCCGCGCGGATCGCCGCGACCGGCGTCGTAGGCGATGACCAGGGAGTCCTTGTCGATCAGGGCGCTCTGGAAGCGTGCGTAGGGGCACATGTACTTGCACATCTGCTCTCGCAGGAAGCCCGCATTGCCGTAGGTGGCGGCGCCGTAGAACAGCACCCAGAAGGCGTTCCACGCCGACATGTCCAGGGCCACGGCGGCGGCGGCCAGTTCCCGGATCGGCGTGAAGTAGCCGACGAAGCTGAAGCCGGTGATCAGCGCGATGGCCAGCCACACCCCCTGCTTGGCGCCCTTGCGCAGGATCTTGTTCACGCCCCAGGGCGCCTGGTCCAGCCGCATGCGCGCGATGCGGTCGCCCTCGATCTGGCGTTCGGCCCACATGAAGATCTCGGTGTAGACCGTCTGCGGGCAGGTGTAGCCGCACCACAGCCGGCCGGCCACGGCGGTGAAGAAGAACAAGGCCAGCGCCGACAGCACCAGCAGCGCGGCCAGAAAGATCAGGTCCTGTGGATAGAGCAGCAGGCCGAAGATGTAGAAGCGTTGCGCCTCCAGATCGAACAGCACGGCCTGGCGTCCGCCCCATTGCAACCAGGGGACACCGTAGAACAGCAGCTGCGTGAGCCAGACGAAGACCCAACGCCAGGTGGCGAACCAACCCTTCACTGCACGCGGGTAGATCGTCGCCTGCTTCTGGTACATCGAGACGAACTGCTCGCCGTCGTCGCTCGCCCCCGATACCGGCGCGATGGGGATGACCTTCCGGGTACTTGCCATGCTCAGGGCGCACCGGCCGACGAGCGGTCACATCGCATCAGGGCTTTCATCGCTTCAGCTCGCCCAGCTTGTGTTCGATCTTGCTCCAGGCTTCGGCATCCGGCAGCGAGAGCTTGGTTTTCGTGATCGGCTTCCATTCGCGCGACAGCTCGGCGTTCAGCGGCGTGAAGTGCTGCTGGCCGGTGGGCACGTCTTCTTCGGCATAGATGGCATTCACCGGGCATTCGGGAACGCAGACCGCGCAGTCGATGCATTCGTCCGGGTCGATGACGAGGAAGTTCGGACCTTCGCGAAATGCGTCGACCGGACACACGTCCACGCAATCGGTGTACTTGCACCGGATGCAGGCCTCGGTGACGACGAAGGTCATCGCTGCGCGAGCGGAATGTCAACCGCAACAGGCGCCGCCTGAGCAGCAGGAATCGCCCTTGGCGCCCGCCGAAGGCACGGCGGCGTCAGCGATGCGGGTGATCTGGATGCGCCAGACCGACGGGCCGGCTTCCAGCGTGGCCCATTCGAACTGACCCAGAGCGCGGTCATCGAACTGATAGCGCAGCGGCTGCGGGTTGTGGTCGTTCACGAGTTGCAGTGCCTGGCCGGTGGCCAGGGCATCGAAGCGACCGAAGATCAGCGGGTGGCGCTCACGCGGCGCAATGGTGCGCAGGTCCAGCTCAAAGGTGGGTTGAATCAGGGTTGCAGTCATGGGAACCTTTCAGGAGTGAAGTGCGCACCTGGCCGCGCGACATGCGCGGTGGGGGTGCGATGAGGGAACAGGAACGTTCAGCCGTCCTTGCCGTCGAGACGACTGCTCAGCAACCACGGCGTGAAGACCCAGAGGTAGAGCGCGAAAGCCACGGCCCAGGCGGCTGCAGCCAGCACGAGCCCGTCGGCCGTGTGTGCCGGCGCGACCAAGGGGAGCAGCACACGGGCGATAGCGGCGACCGCCACCAGCAGGTAGGCGGCCACCTCCAGACGCGACACCTTCAGCGGGCGCCCGGTGTGACCTCTCGCGGTGCGGGTGACCATGCCGACGATGAGCCCGGCCGTGGCACCCACCGCCAGGGCGTGAATACCGGCAGAAGCGGCCACGCCACCCACCTGCGCCCAGGCCAGCAGCAAGAAGCCGACGGGCAACCAGGCATACGCCGCGTGCAGCACCCACAGGATGGGGCGCGCACGGGTGCGCAAGGGCTGCCAGTGCCACAACCTGGCGGCATGCAACAGCGCTGCCAGGGCGAACCCGGCCGCCGTGACCGGGTTGGCCGGCAGCAGCACCCACGCCCCCAGCGACAGCGCCGTCGCCGCCAGCGTGCTGCGCTCCAGCCAGGCTGGAACTTTCAGCTGCCGACCCGGCAGCGCCGACATCGTGAACGCCGGAATCACCCGCCCGGCGATCACGCATTCGATCATCACGACCAGCGCCAACCCGGCGTGCAGCGCCCGCAGCGGATCGATGTTCAGCCAACCCAGAACGGCAGCATGAAAGGTGGCATTCGCTGTCGCCAGCAGCAGCAGGATCGCGCCCAGCGGCAGGTTGCGCCGGTTGCCGGCTTTCAGCAGCACCCGGATCAGCACGAAGGCCACCCAAGGCAGCAGCACCACGTCCAGAACGGCATAGACCGCGTACGGCGCCCCCACGGCTGAAAGCCGCGCTGCCAGCCACAGCCCGGCCATCACCGCCAGCGTGGCGCCGCGCGGCGTGGCCAGGCCCGTCCAGGCCTTGCCGGCCGTCAGCAGGAAGCCGACGATCACTGCCACGGCAAAGCCGTAGAGCATCTCGTGGGCGTGCCACAGCAGCGGCGGCATCGTCGAAGGCAGTGCCACCAAGCCCAGGAGGCCCGCGATCCAGTACGGCACCGCGAACAGGGCGAACGCGGCGGCACCCAGGTAGAACGGCCGGAATCCGAGTCGAAACAGCGGCCAGCCGGGCAAAGGGAACTGCGCGCTCGAAGTGGCCGCGGCGGCGCCCTGCGGGGCACCCGTGGCGACCAGGGGGATGGCGGGTATGGGCTTCGTCATGACCGTGCGCACCAACCATGGGGCCTGCAATCTGGGCTGTCGGACAAAAGATGCAGCATGCGTACATGTTAATGACTCGTCGTCTTTAAAGCAATACACTGCGTGCATCTTTAAGGATTGCCATGCGCCTGTCCGAATACACCGACTACACCCTGCGGGTGCTGATGTACTGCGCGGCGCACCGGGACCGCCTGGTGACGATCGGCGAACTGGCCGAGCACCACGGGCTGTCGAAGAACCACCTGATGAAGGTCGTCAACGACCTGGCCCGCCAGGGACTGCTCGAAACCACCCGGGGCCGCGGCGGTGGCCTGCGGCTGCTGGCCGAGCCCGAGACCATCCGCATCGGCGATGTGGTGCGCGCCACCGAGACCGACTTCAGGCTGGTGGAGTGTTTCGACACCACCACCAACGCCTGCACGCTGACGCCCAGTTGCCGGCTGAAGCACCTCTTCGACGACGCGCTGGCGGGCTATTTCAAGGCGCTGGACGGCGCCACGCTGGCGGACATGACGCTAGGCCTGCAAGGCCCGCCAGCGACAACAGCTAGGTCCAATCGATCGCAGGTGGGCCGCAAGCTGCCTGCAGTGGTGGCCGCACCGACCCCGCGGCGCGCAACACGCCCGGGCCGCGGCGCCTGAAGGCCAAAAGGAGCAATCTCACCATGGCCCTGACCCTGCCCGGCCACAGCGCCCCTGCTGTCGGCTTCGAAGTTCCGCTGGAAATGCTGGCCGCCTGCCACGGGCGCGTGCAGCACCAGTGCGAAACCCTGCTGCGCCTGGTCACCCACCTGCAGACCCATGGCGCGGACCGCCCAGCGCAAGAAGCCGCGAGTGCTGTCATGCGCTACTTCGATACAGCAGCGCGCCACCACCACGAGGACGAGGAGCAGGACCTGTTTCCCGCCCTGCTGGAGTCCATGGCTGGCTCCGATGCGGTGTGCCTGCGCGAGCTGACCGCGTCGCTGTGCACTGACCACCGCCTGCTCGAACAACGATGGGCCTCATTGCGCCAGCAGTTGTTGCAAGTCGCAGAGGGCGCCGCTTCAACGCTGGCCGATGCCGACATACCGGGCTTCGTCAGGTTGTACGAGCAGCACATTGCCCGCGAGGAAGCCGAGTTGCTGCCCATGGCGACCCGCTTGCTGAGTAATGTCGAACTGGATCGCATTGGCTTGGCCATGCGCAGCCGGCGTGGCGTTGTCACGGTGACTGCAGCGATTGCGCTTCAGCCCTGATCCATCCGCCAGCCGCTGATGACGGCTGATGCTTCGGCTCCAGCCTTCGGATGCGCTGCGCGGACAGGACGACCCGCGATGACCCAGTTGGCAAGCCGTTCTCCCGGCCCGCAGAACGCCGCTTGCACGGCCGGGTCGGACACCGAAGCGCCGCTCAGCGCCTTGGCACCAAAGCCCATCAGGTGCAGGGCGTTCATGAAGTTCATCAGCGCCGCGCCGACGCACAGCCACTGCTCGTGCGGCGGGACATCGGGCACGTCGTCGCGCACGCGGGCGACCAGGGCAACGAGCCCGGGGCCGTTGAAGGCACGCGCCCGGGCGCGCTCGACTTCTTCGGCGGTCTGCCCACGTTGCTCTGCGCCCCTTGCGAACAACCCGGCCAATGCAACGCGCTGACTGTCACCAACCACGACAAACCGGAACGGCCGCAAACCGCCATGGTCGGGCGCACGCAAGGCCAGGTCCGCGGCGCGGGCCCACTGCTCTGCGCTCGGCCCAGGCGGCGTCAGGTACTTCGGCCCCACCGAGTAGCGCAGCGCGAGCAGGTCCAGCAGTTCGTCTCCGGCGTTCACCCCTGCCGCCCTGCCAGGTACACCGCCGCCTGCACACGCGAGCTGAGGTTCAGCTTGCGCAGGATGTGCTGCACGTGGATCTTCACCGTGGCTTCGGCGATGTTCAGGTCGCGCGCCAATTCCTTGTTGCTGGCGCCCTTGGCGATCAGGGCCAGGATCTCGCGCTCACGCGGCGACAGGCTGTGGATGGGGTCGGTGTCGACGGCCGGCGGCGGTGGTGTGGCAGTGCCCTGCCCCGTCTGGAAGGCATTGACCAGCTTGCTCGTCATCTCGGGGCTGACGACCGATTCGCCTGCCATCGTGCGTTGGATGGCCGAGGCCAGCATCTCGCTGTCCATCGTCTTGAGCAGGTAGCCGCGGGCGCCGCCGCGCAGAGCGGCCGCCAGGTCTCGCTCGTCCTCGCTGACGGTCAGCATCAGCACCCGGGCTTGGGGCGCCGATGCCTTGAACCCGGCAAGCGCGTCGACGCCGTTGACGCCAGGCATGTGGTTGTCCAGCAGGATCACGTCGGGCTGGGTTTGCGCGGCCCGCTGGTGCGCCTCGTTGGCGTCGCCGGCCTCGGCCACCACCTGGAAGCGGGCGTCGCCCGCCAGCAGCGAGATCAACCCGCGGCGGAACAGCGTGTGGTCGTCGACCACCAGCACGCGAATGGGCTGTGCGGCGATCATGCGGCCAGCCCCAGACGTTCGGGCAGTTTCAGCACCACGCAAGTGCCCGAGCCTGGCACCGAGGCCACCTCCACCGTCGCGCCGATGTTGTGCGCCCGCTCGCGCATGATGCGCAGCCCCACATGGGTCTCGTCGGGGCCGGCGCCATCGGGGTCGAAGCCACAGCCGTCGTCGCGCACCTCCACGCGCCACTGCGGCGTCTGCTGCACTTCCACCCACACCTCGCGCGCCTGCGCATGCTTGCGCACGTTGGACAGGGCCTCCTGCACCACGTGCAACACCTGCACCTGCACGTCGGCCGGCAGCGGCATGCCGTCGCCTTCGATGTCCAGATGGGTGGCCAGGCCGGTCTGGTGCTCGAACTTCTGCAGCGTGGTCTTCAAGGCGGGCGCGATGTCTTCGGTGTTGGTGCGGGTGCGGAAGTGCACCAGCAGTTCACGCACGTCGCCGAGACTTTCGTGGACGCCGGCGTCGAGTTCGCCCAGGGTCCTGTCGATGCGGGCGGCATCCGTGCTCTTGATGTCGTTGCGCAGCAGGCCCAGCTGGATCTTCAGGAAGGCCAGACTCTGGGCGATGGAGTCGTGCAGCTCACGCGCGATGAAGCTGCGTTCCTCGGCCACGGCGGTCTCGCGTTGCAGGGCTGCGGCACGCAGGCCTTCGATGGCACCCGCCAGGTGGCTGGCAATGGTTTCCAGCAAGGCACGGTCATCTTCGGACAAGGACCTGGGTTCGCGGTAGAACAGGTTGAGCTCACCAACCATCCGCTCGTGCAGCCTGACGGGCACGCTGATGACGGTCTGGAAGCCTTCTCGGGCGCAGTGCCCAAGACGCGACGCGGGGCCGTCCGGCTGGATCGGAATCACGCGTGTCATGGCGTCGCCTTGGGGCTGGCCGCACAAGCAATCACCGGTGGGGATACACAGTTCTTCGTCGACCACCGCCTGCGGCAGGCAGTCCGACGCCAACAGCAAGTACTTGCGGTTGGCTTCGTCCGACCAGCGCACGGCCGAGGCGTCGGCACGGGCCACCTGACGAACCTGCCTGGCGATGCCCTGCGCGAGCGCTTCCAAAGATTCTGCACGCGCCACGAATGCAGCCGACTCGTACAGCGCCGCCAGGCGCGCTCGCTGCGCTTCCAGATGCTCGGTCTTTTCCTGCACCTTGGACTCGAGGTTCTGGTACAGGCCCTGCAGGGTTTCGGCCATGCGGTTGAAGCCGGCCGCCAGCGCGCCGAATTCGTCGTTGGCGCCGGGGTCGACCCGCGCGCCCAGGTCGCCCGCCTCCACCCGGGCCAGCCCGGCCTGCAACCGGGACAGCGGGTTGAAGATGAACAGCCAGGCCGAATACAGCAGGGCAATCGCACTGCCGATGGTCAGTGCCACCATCACGAACTGCACGGCATTCAGGATGGCCGTCAGTCGGGACAGGTGGTGCTCGATCGCCGACACGAAGGTGTCGATGCGGACCACAAAGGCATCGGCCTGCTGCCCTGACAGTTCGGCACCCGGTCCGGGCAAAGCGGTCCACCTTGCCTTGAGTTCCAGCCAGTCGCGCTGTACAGCGGCAAAGGCCTCCTGCGACAGGGCGTCGTGTGGAACGAGCAGCGGACGTGCCGGATCGCCGGTGCGCAGCACGCTCACGCTTTGGTCGAACTGCGCCGCCAGCCCTGCAATCTGTTGCGCGTCCGCGCGGGCCAGCGTTTGGGCCATGCGCCAGGTCTGCATGCGCATGCGGCCGGCCTCATTGACAGCCGCCGCACCGCCTTCCAGCTGCCAGGTCACCCATAGCGTCAACCCGATCGAGGCAAACGCCATCAGCAACAAGGCGCCCCCGATGGCGCCAAGCTTGGCGGAGAGGCTCCATGACCGAGGCATGCGCGCACTGTACTGGAGGCCGGAAACAGACCGAGCAAGGTCGAGGCTTGAAGTGCCTTCAGCCGGCATGTGTCCACCATGGCTGCAAGAACCCCAGCGGGTGGTGCGCAATCGCCACTGACGCCATGAACATGTAGACCATCAAGGCCCCGGCGTAGCTGGCGCGGCGCGCCGCCGGTGCCCGCGCCCGCTTGACCGCCAGTGAGCCGAGCACGATGTACAGCACCAGCAAAAGCAGCTTGGTCCCCAGCCAGGGGCTGGCCACCGGGTTCAGCGACAGCAAAACCCAGAGCGTGACACCGGCAGCCAGCAACAGGGTGTCGATGCCGTAGCTGAGCATCCGCCAGGGCTTGGCCATCGCCCAGCTCTGCCCAGCCAGCACCAGCGCACCGCGCAATGCGAACAGGCACCCACTGACCAGCACGAGACCGATATGGGCCGACTTGAGGGGCGAATACCAGACCGCCAACTCAGGCATGGTGATCGGTATGTGGGTGGAAGCGACTAAGCTCGGGGCCATGGAAATCAGCCACTTCAACGACCTGCTGGCGGCCGCTCGGCAGCAACCCGACGCGCAGCGTCTCTTGATGGTGTTTGCTACAGCGAGCCTGCCGCCGGACGCCACGGCCGAACAGCGGGCACGCTTCGAAGCAGGTGAGTCCGGCGAGCTGGCACCGTTGATGTGCGTGGACAAGGACCCTGCCGACTTGAAGGACTTCGCCGCGTTGCAGGCGGAAGCCTTGTCCATGGGTCAGGACTGGGCCCTGGTCTTCGCTGCGGCCATGTCTGGCCAAGGAAGGCAGGCTCCCGCTTCGACGCAGGTGGAGGCCGCACTCACCCGCATGGTGGAGGCGGTGAAGTCCGGCAATCTGAGCGGCATGATTCCGTTCGACCGTCAGGGCGAGGCCGTCCAGCTGGGCTGACCGGACGGTCGCCCTTTCGCCCCTTTCACAAGCGGGTGGACTCATCATCCTGTAGCGCTTCGGGTTTGTGCGCCACGTACGGCCCGGTGCCCGCGTTATCAGCCTGTGCCGCAGGCACGAAGCCGCCACGCTGAACGTCGAAGACATGGACTTCGCCGTCTTCGATCACGTAGTGCCAGCCGTGCAAGGCCAGTGTGCCAGCCTCCACGCGCTCGCGCACCATGGGGTAGTCCATCAGCCGCTCCAGTTGCAGCACCACTGCGCGTTGCTCGGTTCGCCGCAGGACATCGGGGCCGGGCTCGGCCACGGGCAAGGCGGCTTCGCGACCCAGTTCCAACCACTGCGACAGGTGCTTGGCCGCCGGTGAGACATCGCCATACAAGGCCCGGATCGCGCCGCAGTGGCTGTGACCGCACACCACGATGCGTCTGACCGACAGGTTGAGCACGGCGAACTCGATGGCTGCTGCCGTGCCATGGAAACCCTGGCTCTGGTCGTGCGGTGGCACGAAGGCACCGACGTTGCGCACCAGGAACAACTCGCCCGGACCGGCGCCAGTCAGCAGGTAGGGCACCAAGCGTGAATCGCTGCAACCGATGAACAGCGTCATCGGGTGCTGGCCGTCGTCGACCAGCAACCTGAAGTGCGAGCGGTGCAGCGGGAATGCGTCGGTCTGGAAGCGCTGCAGGCGCTGCAGGAGTTCGTCGGGCATGGCGGGACGGGTCTGCGATGGGCTACTGCACCAAGGGCGACTCGGCCGCTTCCAGGTCGACGCCCATCACGGTGGCCGAGCCCGCCAGAAGTTGAAGATACTGCCGCAGCGCCGTGGCAAAGGCTTGCTGTCGAAGCCCCTGCGCCACGGCTGATTTCACAGCCTCGAACGCGGGGTCCAGACCAGGTTCGCGCGCCAGCACTTCCACCACGTGCAGCCCGAAACGGCTGTGCACCAGGCGCGGCAGCACGCCGACCTCGGGCTTGCCGAAGATCTCGCGTGCGAACTCCGGCGCACACGCGTCGGCCGTCAGCCAGCCCAGCGCGCCGCCCTCCGCACCGCTGGGACAGTTGGAAGTGGAAGCAGCCGCCATTGCGAAGCGGTCTTCGCCACCGGGCGAGGCGCAGCGCACATCCAGCAGGCAGGCCTCGGCACGTTGGCGCAGGGCATTCACATCCACGCCCGGCGTGACGGCAAACAACACGTGGCGCAGCTGTGCACGTTCACCCACGGCATAGCGGCCGCGCTGGGCCGCGTGGTGTCGGCGAAGGGCTTCGTCCGACGGCTCGGGCACGTGCAGCTCGCGGTCCAGCAGCGCTTCGATGGCGGTGCTGGCGACTTCGGTCATGGCGCCGCCAAGGGGCAGCGGGTCGTCAGCCGCCAACAGGCCGGCCTGAATGGCCGCCTGGCGCAGCAGTTCGGCACAGGCCCGCTGCCGCAGGGCTTCGGTCGTCAGCCCTTCGTTGGGGTAGGCCAGCACGACGCCATTGACCTGGGGAAGCACGGAAGCGGAGGTGTTCATGGTCTGGGCCTTCAGTAGTGGGGGAACCCGTGATCAGCCGACACGCCGCGGCTGGCTCTGCCCGGCGGGCACGTTGAGCCGGCGTGCACGCACCATCTGGTACGGGCGCACCAGATAAGCCAGGGTGCCGAAGCCGCTCCACACATGCACCAGGCGGCTGAAAGGGAACAGCAGGAAGATCGTCATGCCCAGCAGCATGTGCGCCTGGAAGTGCCATTCGATGCCCGCCACCAATGCTGCATTGGGCTGCATCAGCACGATGCCCTGCAGGTACTCGGCCAGGCGCAGCATGGTCTGCGGGTCGGACACGTGATGCAGCGACGCCGGCAGGGTCGACAGGCCGATGACAAGCTGAACCCACAGGATGACGAGGATCGCGATGTCGGTGCGGTGGCTGGTCAGGCGGATGCGAGGGTCGAACAGGCGGCGGTGCAGCAGCATGGTCAGCCCGATGAAGCACAAGCCACCGGCCACACCGCCGGCCACCACCGCGATCAGCTGCTTCTGCGAGGCCGTGACGAAGATCTCGTACAGCCCGTGCGGCGTGAGCTGGCCGAACAGGTGGCCGAAGAACAGAAAGAGGATGCCGCCGTGGAACAGGTTGCTGCCCCAGCGCAGCTGCGCCTTGCGCAGCAGCTGCGAGCTGTCGCTCTTCCAGGTGTACTGGTCGCGGTCGAAGCGGGCCAGGCTGCCCATGAAGAACACGGCGAGGCAGATGTACGGATAGACGTTGAAGATGAAGTTGTGGAGGGTGTTCATGCGGACGCTCCCGGCGTGAGGGGGGTGGCGCGTGTTGCGTGACTCACGGGCGCGCGCACGATCTGAATCGGTTGCGGCTGCCCGGGCCGCGCCTGGCCCTGGGTGGAACAGCCATCGAAGGCCATGGGTTCGGCCCAGGTCTCGTCCAGCTCGGGCTCGGGCGGCACGGTGACGGCCTGAGCCTTCTCGCCCGCGAGATCGAGCAACGCGGCCAGCACGCAAGCGTGGGCAGCCTCGCGTCGCAGCAATGCGCTGAATATCACCTGCAGGATGTGCGCGATCTCTGCCAGGAAGGCCCGGGTCTGCACGGGCGGCTGCGTCGACGCGTACTGGAGCACCACCGTCAAGTGGTCAGGCAGTTCGCCCGGCGCAAGGAACAGGCCGGCAGCTTCGTAGGTCTGACACAGGTCCACCATGGCGGGGCCCCGGTCGCGGCTGTCGCCGTGCACATGCTCGAACAGGTGCAGCGCAGTACCACGCCCGCGATCGAAGAGCTCGACGTGGTCGGCCTCCACCTCCAGCGGGCTGCGGCGTGACAGCCGTGTGATGAGCGCGTCCAGCTCCGCGAGTCGGGCTGGGCTGAGTGCGCCCTCCTCATGCAGTGCCGCCTGTAGCTCGGGCAGGTGCGCGCGCAGTTCTGCGTCGGGGTAGCTCAGCAGGTGGGCCAGCACGCGCAGCGTCTTGGTGGCGGCCGACGGGGTGGTGTGGAAGAAGCTCATGTCAGACCCCCGCCTTGATCGGAATGGTGCGCTTCTTCTCGCTGCCGAAGAGGCTGGTTTCACTGACCCCTTCGCTGCACCCATTGCCGAAACTGAACCCGCAGCCCCCGCGCACATTGAAGGCGTTCTCGGCGTACTCGCGGTGTGTGGTCGGAATGACGAAGCGGTCTTCGTAGTTGGCGATGGCCATCACCCGGTACATCTCCTCGACCTGGTTCACGCTCAGCTTCACCTGCTCAATGGCGGCGTGGTTGGCGGTGCCGTCCACATGCTTGGCCCGCTGGTAGGCGCGCATGGCCAGCATGCGTTCCAGCGCCCCGACCACGGGCACCGTGTCACCCGCCGTCAGCAGGTTGGCCAGGTACTTGACCGGGATGCGGAGCTGATTGACGTCCGGGATCTCGCCGTTGGTGCCGACATGGCCGGCGTTGGCCGCGGCCGTGATCGGCGACAGCGGCGGCACGTACCAGACCATCGGCAGCGTGCGGTACTCGGGATGCAACGGCAGGGCCACCTTCCACTCCACGGCCATCTTGTAGACCGGGCTGTTGCGCGCCGCGTCCATCCAGTTGTCGGGAATGCCGTCCAGCCGTGCCTGCGCAATCACCTTCGGGTCGTTCGGGTCCAGGAAGATGTCGAGCTGGGCCTGGTACAGGTCCTTGTCGTTGACGACGCTGGCGGCTTCTTGAATGCGGTCGGCGTCGTACAGCAGCACGCCCAGGTAGCGGATGCGGCCGACGCAGGTCTCAGAGCACACCGTGGGCTGCCCGGCCTCGATGCGCGGGTAGCAGAAGATGCACTTTTCGGCCTTGCCGCTCTTCCAGTTGTAGTAGATCTTCTTGTAGGGGCAGCCGCTGACGCACATGCGCCAGCCGCGGCACTTGTCCTGGTCGATCAGGACGATGCCGTCTTCCTCGCGCTTGTAGATGCTGCCCGAAGGGCAACTCGCGACGCAGGCCGGGTTCAGGCAGTGCTCGCACAGCCTGGGCAGGTACATCATGAAGGTGTTCTCGAACTGGCCGTAGATGTCCTTCTGGATGTCGTCGAAGTTCTTGTCCTTCGAGCGCTTCGAGAACTCGCCGCCCAGGATCTCTTCCCAGTTCGGGCCCCACTCGATCTTCTCCATGCGCTTGCCCGTGATCAGACTGCGTGGGCGCGCGGTGGGCGCGTGCTGCATCTCGGGCGCCGACTGCAGGTGGTCGTAGTCGAAGGTGAAGGGCTCGTAGTAGTCGTCGATCTGCGGCAGGTTGGGGTTGGCGAAGATCTTCATCAAGAGCTTCCACTTACCCCCCTGGCGCGGTTCGATCGACCCATTGGCCTTGCGAACCCAGCCACCGTTCCACTTGTCCTGGTTCTCCCACTCCTTGGGGTAACCGATGCCCGGCTTGGTCTCGACATTGTTGAACCACGCGTACTCCACGCCGGGGCGGCTGGTCCACACGTTCTTGCAGGTCACGCTGCAGGTGTGGCAGCCGATGCACTTGTCCAGGTTCAGCACCATGCCGATCTGTGCGCGTACTTTCATGTTCTTGCTCCTAGGCTGATCGGCAGGTTTAGGGGTTCTCGCCCTGGCCCTGGTAGGCCTCGGCGAGGTGGTCGTCTGCGGGGGTGTCCAGCCAGTCGACCTTGGCCATCTTGCGCACGACGACGAACTCGTCGCGGTTGGTGCCGATGGTTCCGTAGTAGTTGAAGCCGTAGCTGAACTGCGCGTAGCCGCCGATCATGTGGGTGGGCTTCAGCACGATGCGCGTCACGCTGTTGTGGATGCCGCCGCGCACGCCGGTGATCTGCGACCCGGGTGTGTTCACGATCTTTTCCTGCGCGTGGTACATCAGCAGCATGCCCGGGTTGACGCGCTGGCTCACCACCGCGCGCGCTGCGATGGCCCCGTTGATGTTGAAGACCTCGACCCAGTCGTTGTCCTCGATGCCGCTGCGCTTGGCGTCGTCCTCGCTCAGCCACACCACCGGGCCGCCGCGGTTGAGCGTCAGCATCAGCAGGTTGTCGCTGTAGGTGCTGTGGATGCCCCACTTCTGGTGCGGCGTGATGAAGTTGAGCAGGATCTCCTTGTTGCCGTTCGGCTTGATGTTGTGGATGCCGGAGGTCGTCTTCAGGTCCACCGGCGGGCGGTAGCTGCTGAAGCCCTCGCCGAAGGCGATCACCCACGGGTGGTCCAGGTAGAACTGCTGGCGGCCGGTCAGCGTGCGCCAGGGAATCATCTCGTGCACGTTGGTGTAGCCGGCGTTGTACGAAACGGTCTCGCTCTCGATGCCGCTCCACGTCGGGCTGCTGATGATCTTGCGCGGCTGCGCCTGCACGTCGCGGTAGCGGATCTTCTCGTCCTCGCGGTACAGCGCCAGGTGCGTGTGGTCGCGGCCAGTCTGCTTGCCCAGCGCCTGCCAGGCCTTCACCGCCACGTGGCCGTTCGTCTCGGGTGCCAGCTGCAGGATGACCTCGCAGGCATCGATGTCGGTCACGATCTTCGGCATGCCCTTGGTCACGCCTTCGGTCAGCGTCTTGCCGTTGAGCTGGCCGAGCTGCTCGACCTCGGTGCCGGTCTTCCAGCCGATGCCCTTGCCGCCGTTGCCCAGCTTGTCCATCAGGGGGCCGAGGGCGGTGAAGCGCTTGAACACGTTCGGGTAGTCGCGCTCCACCACGGCGATCTGCGGCGCGGTCTTGCCGGGGATCAGATCGCACTGGCCCTTCTTCCATTCCTTCACCTCGAAGGGCTGGGCCAGTTCGCCGGCGGTGTCGTGCATGATGGGCGTCAGCACCACCTCTTTCTCGACGCCCAGGTGGCCGACGCAGACCTCGCTGAAGGTCTTCGCAAAGCCCTTGTAGATCTCCCAGTCGCTGCGGCTTTGCCACACCGGGTCCACGGCCGCGCTCAGCGGATGGATGAAGGGGTGCATGTCGCTGGTGTTGAGGTCGTTCTTCTCGTACCAGCTGGCCGTGGGCAGCACGATGTCGCTGTACAGGCAGGTGGTGCTCATGCGGAAGTCCAGCGTGACCACCAGGTCGAGCTTGCCGACAGGCGCATCCTTGTGCCACTTCACCTCACTCGGCTTCGCATCATCGGCGCCCAGGTCCTTGCCCTGGATGCCGTTCTCGGTGCCCAGCAGGTGCTTGCAGAAGTACTCGTGGCCCTTGCCCGACGAGCCCAGCAGGTTGCTGCGCCACACGAACAGCACGCGCGGCCAGTTCTGCGGCGCGTCCGGGTCTTCGCAGCTCATCTGCACCGTGCCGTCCTTCAACGCCTTGACGACATAGTCCTTCGGGTCCATGCCGGCCGCGGTGGCGTCCTTCACCACCTGCATCGGGTTGGTCTTGAGCTGCGGTGCGCTGGGCAGCCAGCCCATGCGTTCGGCGCGCACGTTGTAGTCGATCATGCTGCCGGCATACAGTGCCTTGTCGGCCAGCGGTGACACGATCTCTTCCATGCCCAGCTTCTCGTAGCGCCACTGGTCGGTGTGGGCGTAGAAGAAGCTGGTGCTGTTCATCTGGCGCGGCGGGCGAATCCAGTCCAGCGCAAAGGCCAGCGCGGTCCAGCCTGTCTGCGGGCGCAGCTTCTCCTGGCCAACGTAGTGCGCCCAGCCACCACCGCTCTGGCCGATGCAGCCGCACATCATCAAGAGGTTGATGACGCCGCGGTAGTTCATGTCGGCGTGGTACCAGTGGTTCATCGCCGCGCCGATGATCACCATGCTCTTGCCGTGTGTCTTGTGCGCGTTCTCGGCGAACTGGCGGGCCACCGTGATGATCTGGTCACGCGGCGTGCCGGTGATGCTCTCGGCCCAGGCCGGGGTGTAGGCGGCATCGTCGTCGTACGACTTTGCACCCGAGCCCAGCCCACGGTCGATGCCGTACTGCGCCACCTGCAGGTCGAACACCGTGGCCACCAACGCTTCGCGGTGCTCGCCCTCTTTGCCCAGGCGCAAACGCACCGCCGGCACCTTGACGAAGTTGACTTCGCCGTTCTGGGCGTTGGACTTGAAGTGGGGCGTGCTCACGCCGCCGAAGTACGGCAGGCCGATGTCGACCACCTCATGGGCCTGCTCGCCATCCTCGATGACCGACAGCTTCAGCTTCACGTCGGTGCCGTGACGCGCTTCCTTGCTCTCGAGGTTCCACTTGCCCTGGTCGACGCCACCTTCAGGTGTCCAACGGAAGCCGATGCTGCCGTTGGGCAGCACGGCGCGGCCGTTCGTGTCGAAGGCCACCGTCTTCCACTCGGGATTGTTCTGCTGCCCGAGCTTGCCGTTGAAGTCCGACGCGCGAAGGTAGCGGTCGGGCACCAGGGTCTTGCTGCCGTTAGGGAGCGTGTGCTCCTTCAGCATCACCAGCAGCGGCAGGTCGGTGTAGCGGCGCGCGTAGTCGTCGAAGTACGGGCTGCGCTGCTTGAAGTAGAACTCGTTGAGCGCGACGTGCCCCATGGCCATCGCCAAAGCGGCATCGGTGCCTTGCTTGGGGTGCAGCCAGATGTCCGCCAGCTTGGCCACCTCGCTGTAGTCGGGCGTGATGGCCACCGTCTTCGCGCCCTTGTAGCGCACCTCGGTGAAGAAGTGGGCGTCTGGCGTGCGGGTCTGCGGCACGTTGCTGCCCCAGGCCATGATGTAGGTGCTGTTGTACCAATCGGCGCTTTCGGGCACGTCGGTCTGCTCGCCCCACACCTGCGGGCTGGCCGGCGGCAGGTCGCAGTACCAGTCGTAGAAGCTCATGCACACGCCACCGATCAGGCTGAGGTAACGGCTGCCGGCGGCGTAGCTGACCATGCTCATGGCCGGGATCGGGCTGAAACCGATGACGCGGTCGGGGCCGTGCTTCTTGATGGTGTAGACGTTGGACGCCGCGATGATCTGGTTGACTTCGTCCCAGCTGCTGCGCACGAAAGCCGCCCATGCCACGCACCTTCTGGTAGTCGCGGCGGGCAGCGTCGTCCTCGACGATGGTGGCCCAGGCATCGACAGGCGTCTTCGCCGTCTTCATCGCCGCGCGCCAGCGCTCCAGCAGGCGGCCCCGCACCATCGGGTACTTCACACGGTTGGCGCTGTACAGGTACCAGCTGTAGCTGGCGCCGCGGGCGCAGCCGCGCGGCTCGTGGTTGGGCATGTCCCAGCGTGTGCGCGGGTAGTCGGTCTGCTGGGTTTCCCAGGTGACGATGCCGCCCTTGACGTAGATCTTCCAGCTGCAGCTGCCGGTGCAGTTCACACCGTGCGTGCTGCGCACGATCTTGTCGTGGGCCCAGCGGTTGCGGTAGGCATCTTCCCAGGTGCGGTCTTCACCGGTGGTCAGGCCGTGGTCGCCCGAGAAGGTCTCCTTGGGCAGCGAGAAGTGGGTGAGGCGGTCCAGAAAGTGGCTCATGTTGTCGTCCTTGGAAGATGTCGTCCGCGTGGGGATGTCAGCAGGGATAGGGAGCGTTGCGGCGGCTGTAGGCCCACCAGGTCAGCGCGATGCACGAGAGGTAGAACACGATGAACATCGCCAACGCCGCCGATGCGCTGCCCGTCATCGCCAGCGAGGAACCCACGCTCTTGGGAATGAAGAAGCCGCCGTAGGCGCCGATGGCGCTGGCAAAGCCGAGGGCTGCAGCCGCTTCGACCGCGCCTTCCTTGGCCGCAAGCGCCTGCGCCGACGGCAGGCCTTCTGCACGACGCACCCGCTCGGCCACGAACAGGCTCGAAATCATCCGGAACGTGCTGCCATTGCCGATGCCCGAAGCGGCGAACAACACGCCGAAGGCCACCAGGAAGCCGAGGAAGTGCCCCCCCTGCCCGGACTGGGCCGCCATGTCTGTCGCAGGAAGGCTCCACAGCGCAGCTGCAGCCGCCAGCGCCATCGTCACGAAGATCCAGAAGGTGACGCGCGCACCGCCCCAGTGGTCGGCCATCCAGCCCCCCAGTGGACGAAGCACGGCGCCGATCAACGGACCCAGCCACACCAGATGCAGTGCATCGGACCGTTGGAACTGGCTCTGGGCCAGCATCGGCAAGCTGGCGGAGAAGCCGATGAAGCTCCCGAACGTGCCCAGGTACAGCCAGCACATCAACCAGTTGTGTTTGCGCGTGAAGATCACGGCCTGCTCGGCCATGCCGGCGTGCTTGTCGGCCAGGTCGTCCATGCCGAACCAGGCCGCCGCCGTGCTGGCCAGGATCAGCGGCACCCAGATGAAGCCGGCGTTCTGCAGCCACATCGGCCCCTGTGCCGTGGGCTGCGCGGGCCCGGCGAACACACCGAAGACCCCAGCGCTGATGGCCAGCGGCACCAACATCTGGACCAGCGCCACGCCCAGGTGCCCCAGGCCGGCATTCAGGCCCAGCGCAGTGCCCTGGCGGCTGCTGGGAAAGAAGAAGCTGATGTTGGCCATCGAGCTGGCGAAGTTGCCTCCGCCCAGGCCACACAGCAGCGCCAGCACCACCATCCACTCGAAGGGCGTATTCGGGTCTTGCACCGCCAGGCCGATGCCGACGGCGGGAAGCAGCAGGCTGGCGGTGGCCAGCGTGGTGAAGCGGCGGCCGCCAATCATCGGCACCGCGAACGCGTAGAAGATGCGAAGGGTGGCGCCGCACAAGGCCGGCAGCGCGGTCAGCCAGAACAGCTGGTTGGTGCTGTAGCGAAAGCCTGCGGCAGGCAGATGCACCACCACCACCGACCACAGCATCCACACCGCGAAGGCCAGCGCCAAGGCAGGAATCGACAGCCACAGGTTGCGCCGAGCCACCGCGTGACCGGAGCGGTCCCAGAAACCGCGGTCCTCGGGGTTCCAGTCCTGGATGATCGTCATGGCGGTCATGGTGTGGACGGTGACTGAGCTCGCTCGCGTGGCCCGGCGTCAGGGGTTCTTCACGTAGGCATTGCCACGCAGGTAGAACCACCAGTTCAGCACCAGGCAGACGGCATAGAAGATCGCAAAGCCATACATCGCGTATTGCGGCGTGCCGGCCTTGATTTGTGCGCCGATGACCACCGGCGCGATGAAGGCGCCGTAGGCCGCGATGGCCGAGGTCCAGCCCAGCACGGGGCCGGCCTGGGTGCGGTCGAAGATGACGCCGATGGTGCGGAAGGTGCTGCCGTTGCCGATGCCGCTGGCGAAGAACAGCACCATGAACAGCCCCAGGAACATCGGGAAGTACTGTTCGGGCGTGGCAGAGCCGTAGGCCTGCATCATCACGTAGCCCACCCAAACCGAGGCGATGGCCATCACCACCGAGATCACCTGGGTGACGATGGAGCCGCCCACCTTGTCGGAGATCCAGCCCCCCAGCGGGCGCACGGCGGCGCCGACGAAGGGGCCGATCCACGCGTAGGTCAGTGCCGAGGGAGCGTTTGGGTTCTTCAGCGCGTGCTGCATCACGCCGTTGGCATCCGGGACGTGCTGGAAGCCGAAGATCACCGTGATGGCCAGCGGCAACGCCATCGAGAAGCCGATGAAGGAACCGAAGGTGACGATGTACAGAGCGGTCAGCGACCAGGTGTGCTTGTTGCCGAAGATCGCGAACTGCTTCTTCACGCCCTCCTTCATCTCACCGAAGGCCGCCAGCTTCATCATGCCCAGGGCCAGCAGCACGTCCAGCGGGATGGCCACCCACATGCTCAGCAGCCCCAGGCCGGTGGGCTTGGGCAGGTACAGGTAGAGCATGAAGACCGCGGGCACGAAGGCCAGCGTGTACAGGTAGGTGATCTTGGCGAACGCCACGATCGGGCTGCCTGTGGCAGGCGACACCGTCTTCAGGTTGTTCATGCCCCACCAGCACAGCACGCTCAGGGGTACCAGCGACAGCACCCAAGCGAAGCCGGCGTTCTGGATCCAGGTGGGCGTGCCTGCGGCGATCTTGCCGAAGATCCAGCCGCTGTCCTTCGCCAGCGTCATCGGCTCGCCGCCGAAGGCACCGAACAGGCCCACCGTCATCACCAGCGGAATGACGATCTGCATCGTCGTCACGCCGAAGTTGCCCAGGCCGGCGTTCAGGCCGAGTGCCGTGCCCTGCAGCCGCTTCGGGAAGAAGGTGCTGATGTTGGACATCGAGCTGGCGAAGTTGCCGCCGCCCACGCCCGACCACAGCGCCATCAGCTGGAAGGCCCACAGCGGCCAGTCCTTGTGCTGCAGCACGACGCCGGTGCCGATGGCCGGCGCCAGCAGCATGGCCGTGGTCAGAAAGATGGTGTTGCGCCCGCCGGCCAGGCGGATCAGGAAAGAGGCCGGGATGCGCATGGTGGCGCCCGAGATGCCGGCGATCGCCGTCAGCGTGAAGAGCTCGGCCTGGGTAAAGGGGAAGCCCAGGTTGAGCATCTGCACCGTGATGATTCCCCACATGCCCCAGACCGCGAAGCCGCACAGCAGCGCGGGCACCGAGATCCAGAGGTTTCGGTAGGCGATCTTCTTGCCCGTGCTGTTCCAGAAGGTCTCGTCCTCCGGGCGCCAGTCGGTGATGTCAGGGCCTGGGGAGGGGTTCAAAGCGGCCTTGGAGCCCGCCGACGTCGTGGCACTCATTGCATGTTCTCCTTGTGCCTTCAGCGCGCGAAGCTGCGCGACAGCGGCGAGACGGGCGCGTTCTGGCCCATCATTTCGGTGCGGCGCACCTCGGTCCAGTACATCCAGATCAGCGAGACCCAGACAACGCCGTACATCAACATGAAGGCGCTGGAGCGGATGCCGGTCAGGTCCATCAGCGCGCCGAACATGATCGGCAGCACGAAGCCGCCCAAGCCGCCGGCCAGGCCGACGATGCCGCTGACGGTGCCGATGTTCCCGGGGTAGTCGTCGCCGATGTACTTGAAGACGCTGGCCTTGCCGAAAGCCCAGGCAATGCCCAGGATGAACATCAGCGCGGTGAACAGATACACGTTCAGGCCCACGTGAAAGGTCTTCGGGCCGTTCACGGTGAGCACAGTGAAGTCGGTCTGCGGGTAACTCAGCAGGAACAGGCACACCCAGCTCACCCACAGCACCCACCAGGTCACCTGGTGTGCGCCGAACTTGTCAGAGAGGATGCCGCCGACGGCGCGCAGCACGCCGCCGGGCAGGCTGAAGCAGGCGGCCAGCAGCGCGGCGGTCTGGATCGACAGGCCGAACTCGCCCACGTAGTACTGCACCATCCACAGCGCCAGCGCGACGTAGCCGCCGAAGACGATGCTGTAGTACTGGCAGTACTTCAGCACCTTGGGGTCCTTCAGCATCTTCAGCTGGTCCGTGAACTTCACGTTCGACGGCACCAGGTGCTTGGGGTCGCTGCTGCTGCCCAACCAGAACAGGATGACCGTGCCCAGCATCACCGCGGCATACACCTGCGGCACCAGCGTCCAGCCGCCGATGGCCAGCAGCACGGGCGCGGCGAACTTGTTGACGGCAGAGCCGGAGTTGCCGGCACCGTACACCCCCATGGCCATGCCCTGACGTGCCTTGGGGAACCAGCGCGCCACATACGGGGTGCCAACCGAGAACGAGCCGCCCGCCAACCCCACAAACAGGCCGATGACCAGGAAGTGCCAGTAGGCGGTGGCGTAGCTCATCAGCCAGATGGCGGGCACGGTGGCCGTCATCAGCAGTGTCATCACGATGCGGCCACCATATCGGTCGGTCCAGATGCCCAGGGGCACGCGAATCAGCGAGCCGGTGAGCACCGGCGTGGCAGTCAACAGACCGAACTCCGTGGCGTTCAGTCCCAGCGTCTTCTTCAGCGGAATGCCGATGACGCCGAACATCATCCACACCATGAAGCACACGGTGAAGGCGATGGTGCTGACGATGAGCACGGACCACGCCTGGCGTGGGATGGGGATGGAGTGGGTGGCCATGGAGCGGACTCGTCTTGGGTTTGACGAGACTGTCCGCCGGCACCGCCTTCGTGAACATCAGCACGGTGGCTACGCGCACCGCGGCAGAAGAACGATGGCGCGCGGCCAGGACATAGTTCTGAAGAACTACGCCGGGGCCCTTTGGTTCAGAACTTGACCTGGGTCAACGTCAACGGCTTGCGCCCTCGCCCAGACTGAACCGGAATAGGCTGCCTCCACCGACCATGTCCCCTGAAACCGCCCGGCAGGTCAGTGCCCTGATCGACCGCATCCAAACGCAGTTCCATGAAGGCCACCGCCGGGCACTGCCCGAGCTACTGGCCATGGCCGCGACGGTTGAGGCGCGCGGCATCGACGACGGCCTCGTTGATGAACTGCGCGCGATCGGCAACGCGCTGGAACAGCACATGTTCAAGGAGGAGATGCGGCTGTTTCCGATGATGGAGCAAGGCGGCAACACGTTGATCGGGCTGCTGATCGAGGACTTGCATCGCGAACATGTCGCACATGAGCACGCCATGGACGCTCTCCGCGCGCACCTTTGCACGCTGACCGAAGCTCACGGCACGGACCTGGCGCTCCATCAGCTGATTCGAGGCCTCGACGACCTGGCCTGTCAGCTGGCACTGCACATCCGGGCAGAAGACGAGGAACTGTTTCCGCTCTTCGCAACGCCTTCATCTCCGGGCTCCCCTTCGACATTCAACCCACCGTCGCCCGCGACCTCTACCACATGAATTCGACCCCACCGCAGTCATCCGCCTCCCTGCCGGAAACGGACTCCGCATCAGCCACCACGGACCCGGCCCGCACGGCCTTGCTGGACGCGCTCAACGAACTGTTGGAGGCCGAGCGTGCCGGTGCCCGCGTTGCGATGGAGACGGGACGGTCGATCACTGACCCCGAGCTCGCGGCACTGGCGGACGACATCCACAAGGACGAGGTCCGCTGGTGCAGCATGCTCATGCGCACGATCAAATCCTTGGGGGCCACGCCCTCCAGCGCGACCGGTGCGTTCCATGGCAAGGCGATGGCCATCGCCGATCTGGACGAGCGATTGAAGTTTCTGAACCGAGGCCAAGCCTGGGTGACCCGCAAGCTCCAGGCCCTGATTCCGCAGGTCGACGACGCACGGGCACGCGCCGACTTGACGGACATGCTGCAGGCCCATCACCAGAACATCAGCCGGGTGGAGGACCGATTCACAGCGCCCGCCACTTTGGAGCCCCAGACGGAACCGCAGGCCGAAGCGTCACCCGTGCCCACCGAGCCGGGTGCGCTGATCGAGTTCATCCTGACGCGCTTCCACGAGGTCCATCGTCAGCAGCTCCCCGAGCTGATTCAGCTTGCGGCCAAGGTGGAGGCCGTGCACGCGGACCACGCCGAGACGCCGCGGGGCTTGACCGATCTGCTGACGTCGATGCACAGCGAATTGCTGGCGCACATGGAGAAGGAGGAGACGATCCTCTTTCCGATGCTGGCGCGGGGCGGCAGTTCGTTCGTGACCCACCCGATCTGCGTCATGATGTCCGAGCATGAGGAACATGCTCAGAGGCTCGCGCAGTTGATGGCCTTGACTCATCAAGCGACGCCGCCCGGCGATGCCTGCCGCACCTGGGTCCAGCTTTGCACGGCGACGAGGCAGTTCGCCGAGGACTTGAAGGCGCACATCCAGCTGGAGAACAGGGTGCTGTTCCCGCAATTCGACAAGTCGCTGGTCCAAGAGCGGCCAGAGGCTGCGCGGTGAGCAAGCGGTTTCCGATGAATCCTGCCCACCCCGAGCGCGTCTGCTGGGGCTGCGACCGGTATTGCTCGACGGACGCCTTGGTTTGCGGTAACGGCAGCGTGGCGACGCTGCATCCCGCCGAGCTCTTTGGTGAGGACTGGATGAACTTCGGCATGGACGCACGGACTCCACCACCCACGAGCTTGCCGGACAACGCTTCTTCCGAGCCAGCGGCAAAGGCTTGAGCTGTGTCCGTCCAGCCATTCGATCTCGGGCAAGGTCTCCGAAAGTCCGGGGCATGACGCTGGACGCATGCGCGCTTTCCTCCAGCGGCCGGCAACGTCGGCTGTTTCACGGTTGCCATCGAGGAACGGCCTTCGAAATTGAGGTCACACGCATCGACACGAGTCCTGGAAGTCACCTCGTGATCGTCATTCGCGGCTCACCTGGCGATTTGCAGCCGCGTGTGGTGGAGTACGTCACCGATGACGCCACGCTCGAGGCCGCCCTCGGTACAGCCCAGGAGATCGCACGAGAGTTCATCGACAGGCTATGGGCCTGACGGTCCATCTTGGGCGAACCGCACCAGTTTGGTCCAGGGTGCTTGCTCCGTGGCGTGCGCCATGATGCTCATCTGGCGTCCAGGATCTTTGGCCCAGCCCCTTGACCAATCGGGACAGGGTCATGCGCCGCACAGGCTCAAGGAACCGACAAACGATGAAGAACGCTCTGGAGGGGAACCGTTGGCTGCTGTGGCTGGGGCTGCAGCGCCAGACCGTGGATGCGCGCGAGCGCGCCCGCGATGTGCTGGGCGCCATGCTCGGCCTGTGGGTGGCTGGCGCGCTCACGTGGTGGGGGTGGGGCGCGACCTCGCCGTGGCTGGCCGCGACGATGGGCGCGTCGGCGGTGCTGCTGTTCGCGGTCCCGAGCAGTCCTCTGGCCCAGCCCTGGCCGGTGATGGTGGGCAACGTGATGTCAGCCCTCGTGGGCGTCGCGGTGTTCCGGTGGCTGGGGCCCACGCCCGCAGCCGCCGCTTTGGCAGCAGGCCTGGCGCTGGCCCTGATGTTTCCCTTGCGCTGCGTCCACCCGCCCGGCGGCGCCGTGGCCATCACGGCCGTGCTGGGCCAGGCCGCGGTGCATGACCTGGGGTTCGGCTTCGCGCTGGTGCCTGTGGCGGTCAACTCGGCCTTGCTGCTGGTCGTGGCGCTGGCCTGGCGGCGGCTGACACGGCCTGCGCCCGTGCACGCGCCGGTGGTCCACGGCAGCCGGCACAGCACTGCGGATCCCGCGCCACAGGATCGCGTGGGTCTGACCACCGCGGACCTTGACGCCGCGCTGCGCGACTTCAACCAGTTGGTCGACATTGATCGGGATGCGCTCGAAACCCTGCTGCGCCAGGCCCAGATGCAGGCGTGGCAGCGGCGCTTCGGCAGCGTGCGCTGCGCGGACATCATGTCGCGCGACATCGTGTCGGTGGAGTTCGCCACGCCACTCGAAGAGGCCTGGGCTCTGCTGCATCGGCACCGCATCCGCGCCCTGCCGGTGGTGGACCGGGCCCGCAGGGTGATCGGCGTGGTGACGCTGGTCGACTTCCTCAAGCAGGCCAGGCTCGACCCGCAGGATCACCGCAGCCTGGGGCAACGAATCCGTCATCTGCTAGCCCCTACGCCGGGTGACTACTCAGACAAGGCGGAAGTGGTGGGCCAGATCATGAGCAGCCCGGTACAGACCGCCAACGAGCAGGAGTCCGTCGTCGAATTGGTGCCTCGCCTGTCGGACCAGGGCCTGCACCACGTGCCGGTGGTGGATGGCGAACGCCGCCTGTCGGGCATGGTCACGCAGTCCGATTTGGTGGCGGCGCTGTACCGGTCGCAGTCTGCTGGCCACCAGGTGTGAGCGGCGTCTGCGCAGCCGATCAGGCGTCCGGTATCGCCGAAGAACTTTCAGCGCGCGCCTCCGGCCCGGCGCGGCGCCTCGCAACTGAGCGCGGGTTGCAGGGCACTCGGGCGTACCTGCGGCGACAGTCGCACGGGAATCCAACGCCACAGGTCCAGGGGTGTTTTCGGCCCAAGGCGGCCGCCGTTCGTGATTTCTGCTGTCGAGAGGCAGGCAAGCTACCTGCCGGCATTTCGCCGCTCCTTTGTCCTTCGGCCCTGTGCCGTTACTCATGCAACTACAATAGTGTCATGAAAAGAGACAGCCGCCTTTCAGGCGTCTTGCACTGCCTGCTCCACATGGCCGAGCTCGGCCGGCCCGCGACGTCGGAGTGGCTCGCCCAAGCCATGCAGACAAACCCCGTGGTCATCCGCCGCCTGATGGCGGGCCTGCGCGACGCCGGCTTCGTGGCCTCCGCCAAGGGGCACGGCGGCGGGTGGCTCGTGTCCTGTTCGCTTGAGCACATCACGCTGCGCGACATCCACGAAGCCTTGGGCGCCCCGGAATTGCTGGCCGTGGGTCACCGGGAGGAAAGCCCCGGCTGCCTGGTGGAGCAAGCGGTCAACGCCGCGCTGGAGCAGGCCTATCGGGACGCGGAGGCCGTGCTGCTCGCGCGACTGGGCTCCGTCAGCCTTGCCGCACTTGCGCGCGACTTCCACCGGCGGCTTGTAGCCACCGGCCGTTCACTCGCGGAGGTATCCCATGACGTTTGATGTTGCCATCGTGGGAGGCAGTTTTGCAGGCATGTCCGCCGCCCTGCAATTGGCACGCGCTCGCCGGCGTGTTGCCGTGTTCGACAGTGGCTTGCGGCGCAACCGCTTTGCCACCACCTCCCACGGGTTTCTGGCGCAGGATGGCCGGGCGCCAGAATCGATCGTGGCCGATGCGCGCATGCAGCTCGCTGCGTATCCCACCGTCCAGTGGTTCGAAGGCGCGGTCACCGCCGTCTCGGGCATCCAGGATGCGTTCGCGGTCCAAGCCGGAAACGCCTCGCATCACGCACGTCGGATCATCCTTGCCATGGGCGTGGCGGATGACCTGCCTGCTATTCCCGGCCTGGCCGACCGCTGGGGCCGCACGGTGTTCCACTGCCCCTACTGCCACGGCTACGAGCTGCAGCAAGGCCGCATCGGCGTGATCGCCACGAGCCCCGCATCCTTGCATCAGGCTCAGCTCCTGCCCGAATGGGGCAGCGTCACCTTTTTCCTCAATGGTGCGGTGTCGCTGGGTGAGGACGAGAGGCGGATGCTCGCCGCGCGCGGCGTGACGGTGGATGCAACGCCGATCGCGGGCATCGTCGACGAGGCTCGCGTCGTGCTGGCGGACGGGCGAAGCGAGGCGTTCGCCGGCCTGTTCACGACGAGTCTCACCAAGCCCGCCTCGCCGCTGGCCGCGCAACTGGGCTGCGACCACGAAGAAGGACTGCTCGGGCCCTTCATCCGGACTGACGCAATGAAGGCAACGTCGGTGCCGGGCGTGTTCGCCTGCGGCGACCTCGCGCGAGCCACGGGCAACGTGGCGCTGGCGGTGGGAGACGGTGCGCTGGCGGGAACTGCGGTACACGCCTCGCTCGTCTTCCACCACTGAGCCCTTGGCATGCAGGACAAGCACGCGCCCTTCACGGACCCGGCCGCAGTCGCGTCCTACGCAAGGGACACCCCGCGCAAGGTGCCCGGCCTCGCCGATCTCCATCGCATGGCCATGCTGCTGCTGGCCGAGCAAGCACCGGCGGCAGCTCATGTGCTCGTCGTTGGCGCCGGCGGCGGGCTGGAGCTCGCGTCCCTGGCCACGGCACAGCGGGACTGGCGGTTCACCGGCGTGGACCCGTCACCCGCGATGCTGGATCTGGCGCGCCAGGCCGCGGCGCCTTTCGCGCAGCGGATTCACCTCGTGCAGGGGCTCGTCGACCAGGCACCCGCGGGGCCTTTCGACGGCGCCACCTGCCTGCTCACGTTGCACTTCCTGGATCGCGGCGAACGGCTGCGAACGCTGCGGGAGATCCATCGCCGCATGCAACCAGGCGCACGCCTGGTCGTGGCCCATCACGCGCCGCCCGAAGGAAACGCCGAGCGGTGGATGGCGCGATCGGTTGCTTTCGGCGCCGATGGAAATTCTGATACAGCGAAAACAGCTGCCGTCGGCAAGCTGATGACCCAGCGCCTGCCACTGCTGACGCCGCGCGAGGAAGAAGAACTGCTGCGTGACGCCGGCTTCGTCGACGTGGAGCTGTTCTATGCAGCTTTCTCGTTCCGCGGCTGGGTGGGTACCAAGGGCTGAGTGGCCATGCCCGGTCTTGCGCGCAGTCCTGTGGTCGCTTCCAGCAGGGGCTTGGCAGTGCGGCCGTCTCGCGGGGGTTGGCGAATCCGCTTCAGGTCATTTCAATCGACGCCCTGCGGCGGTCACGTCGGATCCGCCCAGATCTTGTCAGCCCAGCAGCAATTGAATACTGTGCTCCCAGCAATGCGTCAATGCATCCACGCTGACCAGCAAAGCCTCGCCACAGCGCACCAGAGACGCCATCTCGCCAGTCTGCAAGGCCAGCACCATGTCAGCCCAACGCTCGACCGCAGCCTGGTGCGCGGTGGCAATGTCGGCCGAACCCAGCGGCAGCGCCGCCAACTCCGACAAGGTGCTGGCAAACACCGAGACCAGCGCCGCCGCTTCTGCAGACCCGCCCGCATCAGACCGGCCAGGCGCCGACACCCCCAGCTGGTTCAGCAAACCGAGCTTCACCAGCCGCTGTGCGCGCATGCGCTGACGCCCGCACAGGTTGACCACCCGCAGGATCGGGCTGCTGGAGCCGGCCTGCAGGCTGCCGGCCAGCGCTTCGGCTTGCGCGAGTGCGAACTCGGCTGTTTCATCGGCCCGCTTCAGGCTGCCCAGGTCCAGCCGCTCGTCAAGACTTGACTTCAACGTGAGCCACGCCTTGTCGGTCTCGTCCAGCGTGTGACGGGTGGCCTCGGGCAGAGGCAATCGACCGAGGCCGTCCAGGATGTCTCGCGCCCGCCGCAGCGCTTCGGCCTGTACACGGCGGGCCGCGGGCGGATCGATGCGGGCCAGCCTCTGTGCCGCAGCCGCAACGCAGCGTTGCGACAACCAGCGCAGTTGACCTGCGCGGTTCACCGCCTCCGACCAGATGGCCGCATCCACCACCGCGCGCGCCATGTCGGCCATGGGCAGACGGGTCTGCATGGCACCGCTGCGCAGGAACGCAAACGCGTCGTCCTCGGTCATGCCCTGCGCGGCCATCAGCAGCCCCTTCGCGCGCGCGACCACGCGCTGCTCCGCCAACTGGTCCTGCAGGCTGGCAATGCGCTGCCGTTGGGCCTGCTCCCTGCGGTGCGCGGCCTGGGCAAAGGCCAGGGCCAGCACCCAGTCGGCCGGGGCCACGGCGTCCGCATCGGGCAACCAGTGGTGCGCACCGCTGTCCGCCAGGCGCGAGGACAGGGCTTCGGTTGGCTGGTCGTCAGGCTGGCCGACCAGCAGCAAGGGCACATCCCAGGCCGCGGGCGTTTCCAGTTGGAGATCCGCATTCCGACGAGTGCAGGCCCTGAGGTGCCAGATGATGGCCTGTGGTGCGCACCAGGTGCTGCAGCGCACCATTTGAGTGCCAATACCGAGGTGTCGGACCTCGGTTGCGGCGTCCTGCAGGGCAGCCTTAAGTGCCAGGGCCGCCTCATCGTCAGCCACGAGAGCGAGCCAGTTTTCGATGGGCGGTTCGGTGCACACCAGGGCACTGTATCGGACGAGAAGATGCCCGATGCCCAGCCAGCGCCCAAGACTGGCCCGACTCTTGCTGCGGACCTCATGTGGCGCATCGACGCGCCACCCGCGTGAAGCGCCGTGCAAGGCGCCTGACTCACGCAGACACCGCCTGTTCAGGTGGTGAACCCTCTTCCATTCCTTGCCAGTTGTCCAGCCCACGCCCGGCGCCGGGTCGCGGCTCGACATCGGCCTTCATCCCAGGCGCAGCGCACCATGAAAAAACTCAAGCTCGTGATGGTCGGCAACGGCATGGCCGGTGTGCGCACGCTCGAAGAGCTGCTGAAGATCGCGCCCGATCTCTACGACATCACCGTCTTCGGCGCCGAGCCCCACCCCAACTACAACCGCATCCTGCTGAGCCCGGTGCTGGCGGGCGAACAGACGATCGAGCAGATCATCCTGAATCCGCTGTCCTGGTATGCCGAGCACGGCATCACGCTGCACCTGGGCAAGACGGTGACCACCATCGACCGCATCAAGCGGCGCGTGGTGGCCGAAGACGGCACCGAAGCGGCGTACGACCGCCTGCTGGTGGCCACCGGATCGAACCCTTCATCCTGCCGGTGCCCGGCAAGGACCTGGCCGGCGTGATCGCCTACCGCGACATCGCCGACACGCAGACGATGATCGACACGGCCACGAAGTACAAACACGCCGTCGTCATCGGCGGTGGCCTGCTGGGCCTGGAAGCCGCCAACGGCCTGATGCTGCGTGGCATGCAGGTGACCGTCGTGCACGCGGTGGACACGCTGATGGAGCGGCAGCTCGACGACATCGCGGGCCAGATGCTGCAGCAGTCGCTGGCGCAACGCGGCCTGCACTTCGAGATGGGCGCCCACACCGCTGCCTTGCTGGGCAACGAGGCAGGTCGCGTGCGCGCGGTGCAGTTCAAGGACGGCCGCGAGATCCCGGCCGACCTGGTGGTGATGGCCGCCGGCATCCGCCCCAACACGGCGCTGGCCGAGCGCGCCGGCCTGCTGTGCAACCGCGGCATCACCGTCACCGACACCCTGCAGACGGTGACCGACCCGCGCATCTACGCGGTGGGCGAATGTGCGGCGCACCGCGGCATCGCCTACGGCCTGGTGGCGCCGCTGTTCGAGCAGGGCAAGGTCTGCGCCACGCACCTGGCCGAATTCGGCATCGGCCGCTACACCGGCAGCCAGACCAGCACCAAGTTGAAGGTCACCGGCATCGACCTGTTCTCGGCCGGCAACTTCAGCGGCGGCGCAGGCACCGAGCAGATCGTGATGTCCGACCCGCAGGCCGGGGTCTACAAGAAGCTGGTGATCCAGAACGACCAGCTGGTGGGCGCCTGCCTGTATGGCGACACGGTGGACGGCAGCTGGTACTTCAAGCTGCTGCGCGAGGGCCGCAAGATCGCAGACATCCGCACCAAGCTGCTGCACGGCGAAAGCAACATCGGCGACGTGGGCCACCAGGGCCACAACAAGGCGGCCGCCATGGCCGACAGCGACGAGGTCTGCGGCTGCAACGGCGTCACCAAGGGCAGCATCTGCAAGGCCATCAAGGACAAGGGCCTGTTCACGCTGGAAGAGGTGCGCAAGCACACCAAGGCCAGCGCCAGTTGCGGCAGTTGCACCGGGCTGGTTGAACAGCTGCTGATGTTCACCGCCGGCGGTGACTACTCGGCCACGCCCAAGAAGAAGGCGATGTGCGGCTGCACCGAACTGAGCCACCAGGACGTGCGCGACGCCATCTTCGCCGAGCACCTGACCAGCCTGGACGCGGTGTTCACCACGCTGAACTGGCACACCCCCAACGGCTGCGCCAGCTGCCGGCCGGCGCTGAACTACTACCTGATCAGCAGCTGGCCCAAGGAAGCCAAGGACGACCCGCAAAGCCGCTACATCAACGAGCGCAGCCACGCCAACATCCAGAAAGACGGCACCTACAGCGTGATTCCACGCATGTGGGGCGGCGAGACCACGGCCGATGAACTGCGCCGTATCGCCGACGCGGTGGACAAGTACAAGATCCCCACCGTCAAGGTCACCGGCGGCCAGCGCATCGACCTGCTGGGCGTGAAGAAGGAAGACCTCGTCAATGTCTGGAAGGACATCGGCATGCCCAGCGGCCACGCCTACGCCAAGGCGCTGCGCACCGTGAAGACCTGCGTGGGCAGCGAGTGGTGCCGCATGGGCACGCAGGACAGCACGCAGATGGGCAAGGACCTGGAGCGTGCGATGTGGCGCATGTACGCGCCGCACAAGGTGAAGTTCGCGGTCAGCGGCTGCCCGCGCAACTGCGCCGAGGCCGGCATCAAGGACGTGGGCATCATCGGTGTGGACAGCGGCTGGGAGATGTATGTCGCGGGCAACGGCGGCATCAAGACCGAGGTGGCGCACTTCTTCACCAAGCTGAAGACCGCCGAAGAGGTGCTCGAGTACACGGGCGCCTTCATGCAGCTGTACCGCAAGGAAGGCTGGTACCTGGAACGCACGGTGCACTACGTCGGCCGCGTGGGCCTGGACCACGTGAAGAAGCGCATCCTGGACGACGCAGCGGGTCGCAAGACCCTGTGGGCCGAGCTGCAGGCCGCGCTGGACGGTGAACCCGACCCCTGGTTCGAACACGACAAGGCGGCGGTGGACACCCGGCAGTTCGTGCCGATCAAAGTGATCGCCTGAAACGCCGAGCCCGCACGACAAACCTCACCACCGCCACGCCATGACCACCGACACCAAGAACACCGACCCCTGGGTTTCCATCTGCCACATCGACGACATCCCTGTGCTGGGATCGCGCCGTGTCGAGCGCTCCCAAGGTGCAGCGGTGGCGCTGTTTCGCACCGGCACCGATGCGGTGTTTGCGCTGCTGGACCGCTGCCCGCACAAGGGCGGGCCGCTGAGCCAGGGCATCGTCTTCGGCGAACGCGTGGCCTGCCCGCTGCACAACTGGAGCATCGGCTTGTGCGATGGCGTGGCCGCCGCACCGGACGAAGGCTGCACACCCCGTTTTGCCGTGCAGGTGTTGAGCGGCCAGGTGCACCTGGACCGCCGCGAACTGGCGACGCTGGGCACCGACTTGCCGCTGCCCGTGGCCGGGCCGGCACGCCGCGGGCAACCCTAAGGGACGGACGCAGTCTCGCCAGGCCACGCCGTTCGCCGCACCGACACCTTGCACAACATGACGCACAGCCCGGTTCCCATGGCCGACTACCTGCGCGTCATCGGCCGCGGAAAGGACGGTGCGCGTTCGCTCAACCGCACGCAGTCGCAGGACCTGATGACTCGTCTGCTGGCCGGACAGCTCAGCGATCTGGAGAAAGGCGGCTTCGCCCTGGCCATGCGCATCAAGGGTGAGAGCGCCGAAGAGTTGCTCGGCTTCACGGCCGCCGTGCAGGACAGCCTGCCTGCGGTGTCTGCACAGATCGCCGGCCTCGGTGCCGGTTCGGTGGTGGTGCTGCCCAGCTACAACGGCGCCCGCAAGCTGCCCAACCTGACGCCGCTGCTGGCCTTGTTGCTGGCCCAGAAAGGCGTTCCGATGCTGGTGCACGGCATCACCGACGACGCGCACCGCACCACCAGCGCCCAGATCTTCGACGCGCTGGGCATGCCCGCCGCGCACACCGCCGCCGATGTGGCCGACCGCTGGGCACAACGCCTGCCAGCCTTCATGCCGCTGCGCACGCTGCACCCCGCAATGGCCGACCTGCTGGCCTTGCGTGCCACGCTGGGCGTGCGCAACTCGGGGCACACCCTGGCCAAGCTGCTGCTGCCGGTGCCGGGTGCGTTGCGGGTGGTGAACCACACCCACCCCGAGTACGCCACCAGCCTGGCCATGTTCCTCGCGCAGAGCCGGGCTACTGCGCTGCTGATGCGTGGCACCGAAGGCGAGCCCGTGGCCGACGCCCGGCGCCTGCCGGCCTTGAAGTGCTACCTGAACGGCGAGCTGGACACCGCGCTGTCTGCGGAAGCACAGAGTGGCCCTCTGGCCGGCCTGCCCGATCTGCCCACGGCCATCGACCCTGGCGCCACCGCCTGCGCCATCCAGGCGATGTTGTCGGGCGCATTGCCGCTGCCGACTCCGATCGCTCGGCAGATGCAGTGCCTGCTGGCGCTGCGCAGCGCAGCGCCTTGAAGTGAAACCTTGGAAGCACACCCATGACCACGCCCCAGCCGCACCATGCCGCACCCACCGTCTACCTGGTAGGCGCCGGCCCGGGCGACCCTGAGCTGCTGACCCTGAAGGCCGTGCGCGTGCTGCGCGCCGCCACCGTGATCCTGGTCGATGACCTGGTGGGCGAACAACTGCTGGCCGCCGTTCTGGACTCCGCTGCCACGGCGCCGCGCATCGTGCACGTGGGCAAGCGCGGCGGCTGCGCGTCCACGCCGCAGCACTTCATCTGCAAGCTGCTGGTACGCGAGGCACTGGCCGGTGAACGGGTCGTGCGGCTCAAGGGCGGCGACCCGCTGGTCTTCGGCCGTGCCGGCGAAGAACTGGCCGCGCTGCGCGCCGCCGGCGTGCCGGTGGAGGTGGTCAATGGCATCACCTCGGGCCTGGCCGCCGTCAACGCACTGGGTACCGGCTGGACCGACCGGCAGGCCGGCGCTCAAGGGGTGCTGCTCGTCACAGGACATCCGCAACCCGGCAGCCAGGGGCCCGACTGGGACGCCATTGCCGCCGTGGCGGCCAGCGGCATCACCCTGGTGGTCTACATGGGCGTGCAGCGCGCGCCCGAGATCGTGTCGGCTTTGCGCCGCCACCTGCCAGCCAGCCTGCCCGCCGCCGCCGTGCAGCACGCCAGCACGGCGCGCGAGCGCAGCACCCTGGCCACGTTGGGCACGCTGCAAGGCGCCATGGCCCATGCAGGCATCGGCAGTCCGGCGGTGCTGGTCATCGGCCGCGTGCTCGCCGCCAGTCAGGCCGCTGCACTGGCAGCCCGGGCCATGGCTGCAGCCTGACCCTTTCAACAAATCGCTCACCTTTCGCCATCCACGCACAGGAATCCACATGTCCTATCTAGCACCCTCAGAATTTGTCGCCAAGATGGTCGACGCCGGCGAGTCCAAGCTGCTGATGTCCACCAAGGACACCTTGATCCGCGCCTACATGGCCGGAGCCATCCTGGCGCTGGCCGCAGCATTTGCCGTGACCGTCACCGTCCAGACGGGCAATCCGCTGATTGGCGCGCTGCTGTTTCCGGTCGGCTTCTGCATCCTCTATCTGCTGGGATTCGACCTGCTGACCGGCGTGTTCACGCTCGCCCCGCTGGCGGTATTCGACAAGCGCCCCGGCGCCACCTGGGCAGGCGTCATGCGCAACTGGACGCTCGTGTTCTTCGGCAACTTCGCAGGTGCAATGACGGTGGCGGTGTTCATGGCCATCATCTTCACCAACGGCTTCACCGAAGCGCCCAACGCGGTGGGTCAGAAGATCGGTCACATCGGCGAGGGTCGCACGGTAGGCTATGCGGCCCACGGCGCCGCTGGCATGCTCACGCTGTTCATCCGTGCCGTGATGTGCAACTGGATGGTCTCCACCGGCGTGGTCGCCGCCATGATGTCCACCAGCGTCTCGGGCAAGGTCATCGCCATGTGGATGCCCATCCTGGTGTTCTTCTACATGGGCTTCGAGCACAGCATCGTCAACATGTACCTGTTCCCGTCGGGCCTGATGCTGGGTGGCAAGTTCACCTTCATGGACTACATGCTGTGGAACGAGATTCCCACGGTGCTGGGCAACCTGGTGGGCGGCCTGACCTTTGTGGGCGCCACGTTGTACTCCACCCACTACAAGAAGGCGCCCAAGCGCCTGGCCTGAAACTGCCTTCAGGAACCCAGCCCAGCACGACCGCGCAATGACCGGAACACTGCGCATCGACATCGGCCAACACTCCGAGGCGGGCCGCAAGCCGCTGAACCAGGACTTCCACGGCGCGGTGGTGCCCAAGGATGCCTTGCTGGCCACCAAAGGTGTGGTGCTGGCGCTGGCCGACGGCATCAGCAGCAGCCCGGTCAGCCAGGTGGCCAGCGCCGCCGCGGTGCGCGGTTTTCTGGAGGACTACTACCTCACGTCCGAGACCTGGCCCGTGCGCCGCGCCGCGCAGCGCGTGTTGCAGGCCACCAACTCGTGGCTGCACGCCCAGACCCAGCGTGGCGAAGGCCGCTTCGACAAGAACCGCGGCCATGTGTGCACCTTCAGCGCGCTGGTCTTCAAGGGCCGCGAGGCGCACCTGCTGCACGTGGGGGACACCCGCATCTACAGGCTGCACCCGCAGGCACTGGAGCAGCTGACCGAAGACCACCGGGTGCGGCTGTCGGAAACCGAGAGCTACCTCGGCCAGGCCCTGGGCATGAGCCCTGCACTCGAGATCGACTACCAGCACTGGGCGGTCGATCCCGGCGAGATCTACCTGCTGGCCACCGACGGCGTGTACGACCACCTGGACGCTGCCGCCGTGCACGCCGCGCTGGCGGCGCATGGCACCGACCTCGACGCCGCAGCCCGGTCCCTGGTGCAGTTGGCCTTGGACCGCGGCAGCGCCGACAACCTGACCTTGCAACTGGCGCGGGTGGCTGCATTGCCGGCCGAGCCGGCCGAACAACTGCTGGCCCACCAGGCGACGCTGGCGCTGCCACCGTCTCTTCAGCCGCGCATGCGCTTCGACGGCTACACCATCGTGCGCGAATTGCATGCCAGCGCACGCAGCCACATCCACCTGGCCATCGACGACGAGACCGGGCAGCAGGTGGTGCTGAAGTCCCCGTCGGTCGACCTGCGCGAGCAGGCGGCTTACCTGGACCGCTTAATGCTCGAAGAATGGGTGGCGCGCCGTCTGGACAGTGCGCATGTGCTCAAGCCCTGCGCCAACAATCGGCCGCGACAGCACCTGTACGTGGCCATGGAGTACGTCGACGGGCAGACGCTGGCGCAATGGATGGTGGACCACCCGCGGCCCGACCTGGACACCGTGCGCCAGCTCGTTGCGCAGGTGGCCAAGGGACTGCAGGCATTTCACCGCAAGGAAATGCTGCACCAGGACCTGCGCCCAGAGAACATCATGATCGACCGCACCGGCACGGTGAAGATCATCGACTTCGGCGCGGTGCATGTGCCGGGCCTGGCCGAAGCCACCGGCGCGCCGCAGGCTCGCACCATCGTCGGGTCGTTGCAGTACACGGCGCCGGAGTACTTCACCGGCGACGGTGGCACGTCGCGATCAGACCTGTTCTCACTGGCCGTCCTGACGTACCAGATGCTCACCGGCCAGTTGCCCTACGGCTTGCAGGTGACACAAGTGCGTGGCCCAGGCGACCTGCACAAGCTGCGCTACGAATCGGTGCGCACACAGCGCCGTGAACTGCCGGCCTGGCTGGACTCGGTGCTGCGGCAAGCGCTGCAGCCGCAGCCGAACAAGCGCCACGAGGCCTTGTCGGCTTTCGTCCATGACTTGCAACATCCGGCCGCGCAGCATCTCCGCGACCAACAGGCACCCTGGATCGAGCGCGATCCGGTGAGGTTCTGGCGTGGACTGGCGCTGGTCCTTGGCCTGGTGATCGTGGCACTGGTGGCGCGACTGGCGGGCGTCCTTCAGCCTTGACTACGGCCCAGGTGGAGTGGCCGTGTTGTGGTCAATGCATCGCAGACAGGCACCGCAACTCACTCGCGCTCGACTTCGAGATAGGTTCGGTTTGCATTCCCCGGGTTCAACTCAGCAGCATTCGACAGGTGCAAGAACGGCACTGCGTGAAACGACTTCACCGCGTCGCTCACGTCGATGCCCTGCTCGACGGCGCGCTTCATGTGCACGCGCAAAGCCTGCAGGTAGTCCCGGGTCTGCGCACGCGCCGTGGCCATGTCGGTCACGCGGCCATGGCCCGGCACGATGTGCTTCGGCGCAAGTTGCTCCAGCGCCGCGAAGGCATCGAGCCATGCCTTGGTGCTGCTGACTGGAAGCACGGCGAGCAAGCGGTCCACGTAAACGATGTCACCGGCAAAGGCCACCTGCGCCTGCGGCAGCCAGACCGCCATGTCGCCCGGTGTGTGGCCGCCACCGCGGTGACGAAGTTCGAACACCGTGCCGCCCAGGGTCAGCCGAGTGTCAGGGCCTTCGAGCAGGCGCGTTGGCAGTGTCGGCACCGTGTCGTTTGCCGCCGCTCCCAGCAAGCTGCGCAGCGCCGCCAACTGGTCGCCACCGCGCGAGCGCATGTCGGCCACAGCCGACGCATGGGCAATGAGCTCGGCGCCCTGGGCCTGGAAGTAGCCGTTGCCGAGCCAGCGGTGGTCCTGGCCGCCGGTGTTGATCACCCAGCGGATCGGCTGCGAGGTCACGCGCCGGGCCGCAGCCTGGATGTCGCGCGCGCTGCGCCAGGTGGCGCCGCTGTCGATCAGCACGGCACCGGCCGCTGTCACCACCAGGCCGAGGTTGGCGTTCAGCCCGTCGTTGGCAACACTGCGCGCGCCGATGTCGCCAACATGGGCGTACACGTTCTCGGCCATGGGTTCGAAGCGGACCTCCACGGCCGTAGCCACGGAGGTGAACAGCACCAGGATGGCCATCGTGAACCAGCGAGCCATCACGCGCGACCGCCCTTCACTCCGCCTGCGCGTCGGCTCGCGGCCTCGATCAGGGCAGCGATGCAAGATGGCGGAAACGGCGAGACGCTGCTGACGTTCACCTCGCACAGCACAAAGCGCTCGGTGCCATCGGCCGCCGGCTCGCCGAGCATGAAGTCGCAGTCCCACAGCAGCGGCAGCCGGTCGCGTGGCAGGCCGACGCGCTCGCGCAGCAGCGTGACCCAGCTCGATTCCAATTGCCGACGCAGCGTCTGAAACCCCGCGAGCTCTGCGTCGTGATACAGGCGCGGCCCGGGCATCGGTGCGTCGGGATGCAGTGCGTTGATGGCCTGGTGGCCGAAGCCGGCGACGCGGTCCTCGACCAGATACGCCCGCACCATCCCCTCCGCCAGCCGCGGCTGCCAGGCCTGATCGATCATGTGGCTGCCGGCGGCAGCATCAAAGTACGGCGCCAGCGTCGCCTGCAGCATTGGCATGTCCATGCGCTGCGGCGCGCTGCCACGCTGGGCATGCTGCACGGTCAGCAAACAGTCACCCGACCGCTCGACGCGCCACACACCGATGCCGCTGTGGCCGCGGTGCTGCTTGAGCACGCGGGCACCGTGCTGCAGTCGCAGCGGCAGTTGCGACGTCAGTTGTGCCAGGCTGTCGAGGCGGTGAACGTCGCTGCCGAACGGCAGGTCCCGGGTCTCGAACAACACATCCTTGGTGCCCAGACGCTGGATGGCCTCGGGATGCGCGCTGACGAAGACTCCGGCCTGCGCCACCTCGCGCAGCACCGCATCCAGACGGTCGCGGCGGCGCCCGTCCTCGATCGGGTTGCACCACACCAGCACGGCCTGCACCCGGCGCAACTGGGCGGCCACCTCGTCGGCGAAATCGTCATGCCAGACCGCCGGTTCGGCCGCCAGACCGGCCGCAGCGAAGGCCTCGAACAGCGCCGCAAAGCGGCTCCCCGCCGGATCAGACCGGTCGCGGGCCGCGCGGTCGCCTGGGTAGAGCAGCGCGATCCTGGGGGCTGGTACTGCGCTCATGGCGCGGGGTTTCCGGACTTGTCCACCAGCGGCTTCTTTGCAGCTTGCCAGCCATCGAGACCTCCGCTCAGGTAGCGGGCGTTGAGGCCAGCGGCGCGCAGCCGCATCGCGGTGGCGCGGCCGACTTCGTGGCCGTAGACGCAGTAGACGACCACCTCGCGGTCGGCCGGCAGTTCGGCGGCCCACTGAGCCACGGCTGCCGGGTCGCACCAGCGAGCGCCTGGCAGCATCGTTGGCGCATTCGCGAAGACGCCGGCGCGGCGAACGTCGAGCAGCATCGCAGCGGCAATCTCTTCCTGCCCTGCGCTGAGAGGCTCACTCGCCGCGTGCACGGCCCGCTGGTAGCGGGCATAGACCGTGGCCCAGTTGATGTTGCCCATGAACGCGTCGACGTAGGCACCGGCCGCAGCGCCGAAGTCCATGTGGTACGCATGCTCGTACATGTCCAGCGCCAGGATCGGCACGCCACCTGCGATCGCATGGGTGTGGTCGGCAGCCCACTGGTTGACCAGCGAGCCGTCGCGCGGCTGGAACACCAGCAGCACCCAGCCCGAGCCACCGCCCAGGGCCTTGCCCATGGCGATGAACTCTTCACGCCAGCGTTCGACGCTGCCGAAGCTGGCTTCCAGCATCAGCTTCGCAGCGGGCTCCATCGTCACGCCGTCGCCGCCCAGGCTGCCGAAGTACAGCTCGTGCAGCAGCATCGAGTTGGTGGCGATCAGTTCTTCGCGCTTGAGGCCATTGAGCTGGAAACCTGGCGCGGTCGCGAACGCTGTCGACGACAGCTGGTCGCGGATCGCATTGAGCCGCTTGACCGCTCCGCCGTAGTTGTTCTGGTAGTGGCTCGTGATCAAGCCGGTCGACAGGCGGTTCAAGGCGGCCGGGTCGAACGGAAGGTCTTGGAGACGTGCGTCCATGGGGATTCCTTCAGCGAAGCAGTGGAACAAGCCAGGTGGCGATCAGCCCGACGCCTGCGCAGGCACCGAGCAGCGGCAGGACGCCGACCTTGAATCGGAAAAGCGCCACGGCGGCGGCGACGGTGATGACAGAGGAGAGACCATCGAAGCGCCCGCCGAAGCCCTGCGGCCAGAGCACGTGGTACGCGAAGAACATCGCCAGGTTCAGGATCACGCCGACCACCGCAGCGGTGATCGCAGACAGTGGCGCCGTGAAGCCCAGCTTGCCGTGTGTGGCCTCGACCATCGGTCCGCCGGCCAAGATGAAGACGAACGACGGCAGGAAGGTGAAGAACGTGACCACGGTGGCAGCGAGTGCGCCGCCGAGGAACAGCGCATCGGGCCCCAGCACCTGTTTCAGCCAGCCGCCGACAAAGCCGACGAAGGCCACCACCATGATCAGCGGCCCGGGCGTGGTCTCGCCCAGCGCCAGGCCGTCGATCATCTGCGGGCCGCTGAGCCACTGGTGGGTCTCGACCGCACCCTGATAGACGTAGGGCAGCACGGCGTAGGCTCCACCGAAGGTGAGCAACGCCGCCTTGGTGAAGAACCAGCCCATCTGCGTCAGCGTGCCCTGCAGGCCGTTCGTCGCGACCAGCACCGCCATGGCCAGCAGCCACAGCCCCAGGCCGGCCGCCAGCACCTTGGCCAGGTGGCTGCGCGAGAAGCGCGCATGCGGTGGTGTCGGCGTGTGGTCGTCGATCAGGGCCGGTCCGTAGCTGGCCTTGGCGCTGCCGTGTCCACCGCCCAGGGCGAACACCTGCGGCCAGCGGCGTGCTCCGAAGTGCCCGATCAGGCCGGCCGCCAGGACGATGGCCGGGAACGGCGTGTCGAAGGCGAAGATCGCGATGAACGAAGCCGCCGCAATGCCCCACATCCAGCGGTTCTTCAAGGCCCGCGTACCGATGCGATGCGCCGCGTGCAGCACGAGCGCGGTCACGGCAGGCTTCAGGCCGTAGAAAATGCCGGCGACCAGCGGCACATCGCCGAAACGCAGGTAGATCCAGCTCAGCGTGATCAGGATGAAGAGCGAAGGCAGCACGAACAGCGCACCCGCCACGATGCCGCCCCAGGTGCGGTGCATCAGCCAGCCGATGTAGGTGGCCAACTGCTGCGCTTCCGGCCCTGGCAGCAGCATGCAGTAGTTCAGCGCGTGCAGGAAGCGCTGCTCGCTGATCCAGCGCCGCCGCTCGACCAGCTCGGTGTGCATGATCGCGATCTGCCCGGCGGGGCCGCCGAAGCTGATGAAGCCGAGCCTGAGCCAGAAGCGAAAGGCTTCGGCAAAGCTCACCGCAGCCGGTGCGGCCGTAGGAGCCGCGGGCTCCTCGGCAATGGGTGTCATGGCAGCGCTCATGTCGGTTGTCCAGGTGCGGCGTACAGCGCGTCGAAAACGGTCGCCGCAGCCCCGTTTAGTTGATCGTCATCGGCGTGGACCTCGCGCAGGCCGGACAGCACGGCTTCCAGCCCGGCCGCTTCCGGCACTGGAATGCCGCCGATGTCGAGGAAATGCACGGCACGTGCGATGCGCTGCAACCGCGGGTCCGCATCCAGTCCGAAGCTGGCCGCCAACACCTCGAAGCTCACGCGCGAGCCGACGTGCGTGAAGCGCGCGCCGTCGTAGTCGAAGCCCAGTGCGCCGCGCGGCGCAGGGGTCGCTCCTGCCGGATCGGCCAGCCAGACGAAGCGCGCCTCGGGATCGATGAAGCGGCGGATCAGCCAGGCGCAGGCCAGGCGGTCCACCCAGGGGCGCGCCCGCGTCGCCCAGCGCTTGCCCTGGAACTTGCGCGGATCCAGGCGTGGAATGCCGTGCGGCGCCTGCGCCACTGGCTCACCGCGCGAGAAGCGCGTATCGAGCGCTTGGCGCAGCATGTCGAGTTCGGCCTGCGCCTGCTCGGCCGCAGCACCCGGGTAGTAGTCGATGCGCCGAAGGTTCTGCAGCGCCTCCGACGTGCTGCGCCAGCGCCGCCGGGCCTCGGTCTCTTCAAGCGCCGGCAGCGCGGCGGCCAGCGACTGCGCCTCCGCTCGCCACTGGCTGTAGGCCTCGGCACGGTCGAAGAGTGCCAGCACCTCGGCACGCTGGGCCTCGTCGCTCGTCGACAGTTCGAGCACGCTGGCTTGGCCGCCGTGGGAGCGGACTTCGGACACGAGGGGGTCGAATAGCGCCGCATGCGCAACTGGGAGGACGTATGCGCCGTCGCGCAAGGCTCCGCAGCCGAGGGACTTTAGCGCGCGCCACATCCGCAGGCGTACGGCGCTGGGCTGCGTCGGCAAGGTGAGGAAGAGCACGTTCCACATCTACGAAGCATACGCCACACATCATGTAATATCTATTTCTTTCAATGAAATAAATGCAGCCGAGGCGGACGGACGTCCACGACGGCGCGCGCAACGCGGGGTTCACCCGCAAGCCAGCTTCGGGAGAGATCGCCGGTCACCTACGGCACATGAAGAGTTTTTGCGGAATCCTGCCGCCCCCTGGAAGGCCACCCCTTCTCTGGGCTCTCCGGCGGCCGGAGATTGCTAAACAGCGTGGCGCGCGGCGCAAGTCGCAAGGCAACAGAATGAGGGCTGCCGGACGCAAATCCGACCCACCGGCCACTTCAATGCCTTTTGGCGCTGCCCATGAACACACTCAACGTCCGTCAGGCAAGCTTTTCCGACCTGGCCCCACTCGCTGACCTCTTCAACCAGTACCGCGAGTTCCAGGGCCGGCCAAGTGACCTTGCGGCCGCGCGCGAATTCCTGAGGGCTCGCTTCGACCATGGGGAATCGATCGCTTTCCTCGCCTTCGCCGGGCCGGAGCCCATGGGGTTCGCACACCTGTACCCGAGCTGGTCGTCAACGGCCTTGGCGCGCGTCTTCGTGCTCAACGACGTCTTCGTTCATCCGAGTGGCCGAAGGGCCGGTGTCGGGTCCGGACTGCTGGATGCAGTCGAACGCTACGCGTGGGCGCAAGGCGCGGTACGGATCTCCTTGAATGTGGCGCATGACAACGTGTTTGGACAGGCGCTCTACGCCAAGAAGGGCTGGACCCGTGACACGGAGTTCTACCCGTACCACAGGCTGCCTGTTGCGATCTGACTCACGCGTCTATGGCGCTGAAGATGCTGCCGCTTCCCGGCCAGCCGCGCTGGACGCTGAGAGTGACGAAACTGATTGACTTGATGGTCGTGGCGCTGGTGGCGCGGCGGGCACTAGATTCCCACGCTTGACTGTCCCGCAAAGGCCAAAGGCCCTGAGAAGCAGCGACTGCTCTGAGCCGCACTGGGCACCGACAATCCGCTCATGGACGCTGCCCTGCTGCACCGATCGTTGAAGTCAGTGGTACCCGATGTGAGTACTGCGCCAGTTGCCGACCTGGAACCGATGTTCAGTTCCATCGACCTGGTGCGCGGGGCGCCGCTGCTGACTCAGGGCGATCGCTGGCGCTGGGCACTTCTGATCGAGCGCGGGCTGGTTCGCATGCACTTCGTTCGCCGTGACGGCCGCGAGTTCAACAAGAACTTCTTTGCCGAAGGCGCATTGGTCTGCCCGATCACGCCGGCCATGTGGAACGCGCCTTCCTTGTTTGGCATCACGTGCATCGAAGCCTCGCGAGTCTGGCGGTGTGACGAGGCCCTGTTCCGTGACGCGCTGCAGCGCCACGGTGTCTGGCCGGCATTGCAGCGCGAACTGCTGGAGCGCCTGCTCACCGGCAAATTGCAGCGCGAGCACGACTTGCTCGCCCTGGACGGCCGCCGCCGCTACGAGGCCTTTTGCCAGCGATTCCCGGCGTTGGCAGAGCGGGTGCCCCTTGTGCATCTGGCCACGTACCTCGGCCTGACCGATGTCTCGCTGTCGCGCCTGAGGCGCCTGTCGGACACACCCTGATCATTTGTTAAGGCGCCTGATCGAGACGCGCCGCACAGTGGCTCCCGTGTGCACAGCCCAGGAGCCGACCATGCAGAACCGAAACTTCCTTGTCCGCAGCGCCATCGTCGCGGCGGCACTTGCCGTCACGGGCGGCGCGCTGCTGGCGTGGCTGGCATCGCGCACCGAAGCCGACATTGCCGCACATCGCGAGCGGGTCGTCGCGGAGGCACGACAAGCGGCACCGACCGCCGCGTCGGCGACGGCGCTTGCGGCCCTGCCCGCACCCGTGCAGCGTTACTTCGCTTTCACGTTCCGCGGCGCACCGCCGCCGCACGCAAGCCACGTGGAACTCGAGATGGAGGGCCGATTCAGGCGTCCCCGGAGCGAATCCTTCACACCCACTCGCGCCGAGCAGACGATCGCGGTCCACACCCCGGCGCTGGTGTTTGCCGCGACCACGCCGCTGCTGCCTAGGGTGCCAGCACTGACCGCGCGCGCCTACGACGCCTACGCCGGTGGGCAGATGGAGATGAAGGCCAAGCTGCTGTCGGCCATCACCGTGGTCGATGAACCCGCCTCACCCACGTTGAACCGCATCTCGCTGCGGCGCTGGTTGCTGGAAAGCCCGCTCTACCCGATGGCGTTGTTACCCGGTGGTGCCGTGCGCTGGGAGGTGATGGACGCCAACCGCGCGCGGGCTATCGTGACCCTGGGCGACGACAGTGCGTCCATGGTCGCCACCTTCGGCGGCGACGGACGCCTGCTGAGTTTCGACGCCGAGGAAGATGGCGACTTGCGCACGTCGTATCACGGGTCGGGCGAGCACGCATCACGCGACGACTACGAGGCGGTGGAAGGCATGATGCTGCCCCGGCGCTTCGTCATCGCACGCGCCGCTGGTGGCCGGACCCTGCCGTTCTGGGAAGGCCGTGTCACGCAGATCCACTTCGTGTCCGGAGACTGACCGTGTCGTCGGCCGCACTGCTCGCTTTCGCCGGTGTCGCGCTGCTGTGCATCGCCACACCGGGCCCGACCACCCTGCTCGCGCTCAGCAACGGCTCGCGTTTTGGCTTGCGGGCGGCGCTGCCCGGAATGGCAGGTGCTGTGGTCTCGGACCTTTTGCTGATGGCCGCCGCGACGGCGGGGTTGAGTACGCTGCTGACAGCATCGGCATCGGCGTTTGCCGTCGTCAAGTGGGTGGGTGTGGCTTACTTGGCCTACCTCGGTGTGCGGCTGCTGCAGAAAAGCACCGCCCTGTCGCCGGTGCAAGCCGCTACAGCGCTCGACATCAGGCCAACGTCCTCCGCCCTCTTCCTGCGTAGCTTTCTGGTCGCCGTGACCAATCCCAAGGCCTATCTGTTTTTCGCGGCACTGCTGCCCCAGTTCATCGATCCTGCACAGCCTCAGGCCGCGCAATACACCGTACTGGCGCTGATCTTCGGCTCGCTGGACCTGGTCACGATGGCCGCTTACGCCGTGGCAGGCGAGCGCGCCACGCGGTTCTTCGACGCGGCGTCGACTCGCCTACGGATCGACCGTGCTTGTGGCGCCACGCTGCTGCTGTTGGCTACCAGTCTGGCGCTCTTGCGGCGGCCGCCATCGGGCGCTTGACCGGCGCGCAATAGGCAAGTACTTCCGGCTTGTTGCCTCGCCCGACTTCAAGAGGTTGCGATGGCGCGGTTGGAGCATCCGCAGCTGCGTGCGGCGCTGCGGTGCTAAGCGCCATGCCGCCCCACTGCGAATGCTGGCGCGCGGAAGGCCAGATATACCTTCGCGAAATGACGTCCTGATAAGAACACTTCTCAGGACATCGCGAAAATTCTTCTATAGTGGGGGTACCGCTCTTGGGGGACCCCTTTTTCATGCCTACGGAGGTGGTGGCTTCACAGGTAGCACCGGCCACAGGCCAGCTCACGGCCGAGACCGGCTTGCCACCGAGGCGTCGCGGCCGCCCGCCGGGCGCGAAGACCCGTCTGCTGCGCGAAGGCTGTGGTGAGCTAGGCCGCCACCACTTCGCCTTCCTGCGCGCACTGCTCGATGGAGTCGACCTCGAACGCGCCTGGAGGCTCTACCTGTCATTCACCGGTGGACCCAGCGATCGTCGCCACTTCGCCGGCCGGCTGCGCCTGGTTGTCGGCGCCATCGAGCGCGCGGGAGCGACACGTGAATGCAAGGCCGAGCTGGCTGTAGCGCTTCCGGCCTTGCGCGCCCTCCCCGACTTCGCAGTCGCACGGACCAAGCGGGGGGCAGGAAAAGCCGGACACATCGACCCAGAAGGCATGCAACGGCCGGCGCCCAGCCCCCCGCCCTCCCCTTCGCTTGAGGAGTGGCGCTCCCAATACTGCGGTGCTGCCGGAATCGATGAGGACTTCTACACGGAAGCGGAGTGGCTCGAGCTGTACGGCGAGGAGTTCGGAGCGGAGGCCGCAAGGGGTCAGTTCGGGGCAGGAAAAGCCGGACACTTCGCTGCCCTGCCCTCCCCCGCCCTGGCCGCCACGACCCACGCCCGCCTCGTCGAGGAGTCGCCGATCGCCGCGACCTCGCGCCTGTCTGGGGCGCAACGAAAGGCTGTCGTGGAGGCCCTTGCGACGCTGGAGCGCGTGATCTCGCGTGAGGCCAGCCTTGAGGACGAGGCCGGCTTCTGGCTGGGCTCCGGAATCCCGCGCGACTTGGCCAAGGTCGGCGTTAAGTCGCTTGGTGACTTGGTCAACTTCATCAACATCTACGGGTTCCGGTGGCACCGCCGTGTGCCTCGGATGGGCGTCGTGCGGGCCCGGCGTCTCCTCGACTGGTTGACCCCCATTGCAGAAGCCGGCGGACGACCCTTCAAGGAGTCGGCCCGTCGGCCGGAGACCGACCTGGCCCTGCTTCGCCGGCGAGACCTGGCGGGTCGTGGGGTGACCAACGCGGAGCCGTTCGCCCTAGTCCCCATCGTTGACGGCGCCCTGCCCGATGCCCTGTCGGGTCGACAGGGCGCCTTCCGGTCCCATGAGACCAACGTCTGGGGCGCCGAGACGGATGTTCAGGCGATCAGCCAGTGGCTGAGCCGGTACCAGGGGCAGACCCGACGGGACTACACCCGTATCGCCGAGCGCTTCTACCTCTGGTGCATCCACGTGCGCCGTAAGGCCCTTTCCTCGCTCCAGGAGCCCGATCTGCAGGCCTACCAGGCCTTCCTGGTGGCTCCGCCTGCCGATTGGGTACAGGAGCGCAAGGTGAGGCGCGAGGACGCCTCCTGGAGGCCCTTCCGGGGCCCGTTGGGGCGGAACAGCCAGCGCCACGAGTTCACGGTGCTGGGCAGCATGTTTTCCGCCATGCACGAGAAGGGGTACCTGCGAGCCAACGCCATGGCGAATCTCGGTCGCACCCTGGGTCTGCTGAAGCCGAGCATCGACGTTCGCCGGTCCTTGAGCGAGCGTCAGTGGGCCTTCGCGATGGAGGTGCTACATGAAAAGCCGGACACTCCGGAGCGGCGGCGCCTGCAACTACTTCTGGAGCTCGGCAGCACCACCGGGTTGCGCTTGTCGGAGCTGGCCACGACCCGCTTGAGGGGCTTCCGGCGCGAGCTCGTGGATGGCGAAGAGGCCTGGCTGCTGGACGTCATCGGCAAGGGCGGGAAGCTCCGGACGGTAATGGTCTTCGATGAGATCAAGACCCTGCTCGAACAGCACCACCAGGACATGGACGCCGCGGGTCTGGGGTTCGACGCACGCGTGGCGAGAGTCCAGGCGCCCAACAGCCTTCCCATCACCGCTGCCGGCGAACGCATGTCGGCTACCTCTCAAGGACTCGACGATGGCATCGCAGTGGGTGCGGGGCAGGCATTGCAGGACGCCTTGCGCAGCGAGCACCAGGAAGCCTGGCGTCCTCTCGTTGGGATCCTCAAGCGCCCTCCCCCTCGCCGTGATTTGGACCGGCTCGGCGTGCCATTCATTGACCACCAGCAGCCATCTCAGGCTGACCGGTATGGCGCGCTGGAGCGCTCGGCGATCTACAAGGTGCTCCGTCGCTTCTTTCGCGACGTGGCCGTCGCCGCTGCAGCGCGTGATGGCGCCCCCGGTTCGGCTGACTTTCTGAATGCCTCGACCCACTGGCTGCGTCACACCTTCGCCAACAGCGCTGTGAAGCAGATGCAGCCCCAGGTGCTGCAGAGCCTGCTGGGGCACTCAGATCTCAGGGTGACGTCGGTCTACGTGAAGGCCGACGCCGCAGACCTGGTCAGGGGAATGCGGGCGATGCAGCGAGCGGCGAACCCGCCCACCTCGGATGTGCCGCGCCGCCGTGTGGCGACCGTGGTGACCCCACCGAAATAGCCTTGCCCAGGGGGGGTGTGGTACGGAACCACACCCCGGTTTTGTAGCCCCGGGAAATGGTCTCCGGACGCCAGTGGTACGGAGCCACAGAGACCGCGGGCGACGCCCTGGAGACCATCCACGAAGCCGTCAGCGGCTTCTCAAAGGAAGCTCGTCGAGGCGTTCACAGCCTCCGTGGTACGGTACCACGGAGGCTTTTCAAGGTGCTTCCGGTAGCTCGGAAAGCAGCTTCTGGAGGGCCGTTTCGAAGGCCGCCCAGCGGGCCGGCGACAGGACGCCGCGAGGCAGTTCAACCGTGACCGCGCCGCCCTTCCCTGCACGTATCACACCCTTCTTGCCGTCGGCAATCGCGAAGGTGCGCGTCGCGTCCTTTGCCTTGGGTTTGCCCTTTGCAGAGACCGACTCGGTCAGGCTGCGAAACACCTCCGCGGCGGCGGGCTTCGGCGACCGTCCGGCGAGCAAGCGGGCCGCCGACAGAACCGCGTCTGGATCCTGCTGGTAGGCCTTGTCCAGCGCGACAGCCCATCGGAACTGGATGTCGACCGGACTGCGGAACGCCCCAACGATCTCCTGCGGGAGTTCGGCAACACGAAGAGCCTTGGCCACGTTGCTGTGGTCCAGGCCAATCTGTTCGGCGAGGCGCCGCGCACTGGGAAACAGGCCCTCGTTCAGAGCCTTGTGGTAGCTGACGCCCTGCTCCCAGGCCGACAGATTCGCGCGGCCCCGGTTCTCCCGCTGCATCTGGACGTACAACGACTGGTCGTCGATGTTCTCGTCCACCACAGCCCGCACCGGCAAGCCGAGTTCGAGGCACGCGCGAGTCCGACGGGAACCGTAGACCAGTTCGAAGCGCGGGCCGTCGACGTGGTCAGCGCCTGCACCGCGGATCGGTCTGACCTTGATCGGCTGGACGTTGCCCCCGGCACTCTCGATCTCCTGCTTCAGCTCGAGAAAGGCCTGGCTGGAGAACGAGTCCGGATGGCGGTCAGCCCACCGTGTCAACGCAATCTGGCGAGGATCGATGAGTTGCTCGCCCACCTGCAACTTGAGCTTTTCGATCTCCGCGTTGAGCTTCGTGACGGCTTCAGTGTCGGCCTGCGCACCGGAGATCATTCGGGAAAGCATCCCAACACCAGTGCGCGGGTTCCCAGGCTTGGCAGTGGACGGCGCTTCGGGGGTCACTGGCGGCTCCGCGGCTTGGTCGGGGATCTTGAAGGCGATCCCTTGCCCCTTCTTCGGCGTGGCCACATCAACCTCCCACCTGGCGCTGCCAGAACGTCTCGATCTGTTGCTCGATCAGGTCCACGAAACGATCGTAGGCCTCAAAGGCGCTCTTGAACGTGCGCGTCGAAGCGTTGTCGCGACTCGCGTCGTAGACGGTCCCGAACTCCTTGCTGGCCGTGCGAACGGCCTCGACGTCGGGAATCTCCACCGGCAGCACCCGCTCGGCATAGGCTGCCTGGATCCACTCCCGGATGATGGCCGTGGACTGCCCGGTGTTGTCCTTGGGAGCCGCGTACTTCACCTTCGACAGCAGGATGTTGATGAAAGCGAAGTCCTTCCCGGCGCCGCGGCCGGCAAAGTCGTCTGCCAGGTCCTTGAACAGATCCCAAAACTGCGCGCTCGAGGCAAAGTCCAGATTGCTGGGTGGCAGCGGCATGATGATGCCGTCACTGGCCATGAGCGCATTGACCGTGAGGAACGACAGCGACGGCGGCGTGTCGCAAATGATCACGTCGTACTTGGACCGAATCGGGTCCAGGCCGAAATCGAGCGTGCGCCAGAACTGAAACGAGGCTTCCTTGAGCTGCCGTGTCGGCAGAATGAACTCGGCCGAGAAGAGGGGAGAGGAGGAGGGCACCAGGTCCACACCATCCCAGTAGGTCGGCCTGATCGCGTAGTTGACGTCGGGCTCGTCGCCGCTGAGCAGCGGCAGCAGCGTCTGGGTCACATCGACCTCCGCGTCCGGAAGGAAGCCGAAGAGCGTGGTCATGCTGCCTTGCGGGTCCACGTCGACGACCAGTACCTTGTGGCCACGCATGCTCAGGCCCTGGGCAAGGGTGGTGGCCGTTGTTGTCTTCGAACTCCCGCCTTTGAAGTGCGCTGTTGAGATCGTGATGGCCTCACCGCCTTCGGGCCGCAGATGAGCTGACCGGTAGTGGCGCGCCCACTGCCGCATCTCCGAGAGCGTGAACTCGCGTCGAGCACCCGTCGAGGTCAGCCGACCGGTCGGAAGTCCGCCTGGATTGCGCACCCGGTACTCATACTGCGACCGCTCGATCTGCAAGCGCTCGATGAGCTGGGTCGCAGAGAATGTTGGCGGCAGCTTTCGCGAGTCCGGCGCTAGCATCACGCCACGCGCCTGCGCCACGATCGATGTTGCGCGCTCTGCCTGCTCTGTGATCGCCTTCAGTGAGATCGGGTGCGTAGCCGAGGGCCCAGGTGTGGTCGGATCCATGCGTTCCTTGCAGTGCGCTATGACAATGGACGCAATTCTACGTGAGACAGTCCTTTCTCAAGACATTGGTCGATTCCACGTTAGTCGTGCAAGTGATGGCGTGCAGACGGCAGAGAACCTGGATTTCAGGACGTTCTGATGGCTTCTTCAAAGGGTCAGTCGTCGATCAGTTTTAGAAGTTCAATAGTTCAAGACTTCTCAGACCGAAAAGTCATTCAAAATCAATCGGTTAGGTAGTTTCCCGTCCGGGCTCTAGGCACTTGCCGTCCGGACAAGTCTCCACAGGTGTCCCTGAAGCCATCGGGCTGCGTCCCGGAAGTCCTGGGGATAACTCTTCAGCCTGTGGATAACTTAGTGTCCGGGATTTCAGGCCCCTGGCTGGCACGACGAGAGGTCCGGAGACACACCTCGAGCTGACCCAGGGAGCGGTCGATGCGTCCGGGATTTCAGGCCCCACGAGCCTTGTCGCTCATCAGTTCTGAGCAAAAGCCTAGAAAGTACGTTGCGTCCAAGAGACTCTGGTCAACCCGGACACTTGACCGGGGTCCGCGCCCTAGAATGGACGTATGGGCGGTGCAGCAATCGTGAAGCAGATGGATGTGGTGCAGGGCATGCTGCACAAATCCGTCATCGCTCTGGCGATCGTCCCGACGAACCGCTCACTGACAGTGACCGGACGCAAAGCGTACTCGGTGATGTTGCACCTTGCCCAGATGCAAGCCGCGGCCGGTACGGAAAGCATGGACGGTGGTTTTGCTGCACCGTTGAACTCCATCCTTCGAGGCTTCGGTGCCACCAACAGCATCTCCAGCGACGCGAAAAAGTACATCGACCAGATGGTGTCGACCAAAGTCGAGTGGAGGCCTCTGTCGAAGTCCGAGCAACAGCTGCCGCTGACCTTCGGCATCGACGGCAAGGAGGAGGGCGCCTCGACATCGCAGATCACCGACGAACTGCGCATCTTCAACTTGCTCGCCGAGGTTCGCATCTACAAGCGCGCGGGTGAGAACTGGGTGACCTGGTACTACCCACCATCCATCCGTGAAGAGCTGGTCAGCCCTTCACGGTGGGCCCAGGTCGACTTCGCGGTCTTGCGCCAGCTCACGACCTACTGCGCGGTGGCGCTCTATGAAATCTGTGCACGCTACCGAGACAGCCCGGCGGGCGTCACGAGTCGCCAGCACTGGTCATGGTGGGCCGAGTCGTTGCGGAGCTCTCCGACCTCCAAGGTGCGCGCCTGGCGCAAGTTCAAGAACGAGTTCGTCACGCCCGCCATCAAGGAGATCAACGACCTTGGCGACATCGAGATAGATCTGATCGAGTTCAGGCGCGGCCGAGAAGTCGAGTTCGTCCAGTTCGCCGTCAAGAAGAGCGCGCGACGCCCGGAGCGGATCGCGCCCATGCCGCCCGACGTGACCAACATCCTGAGAGGCGGCAAGCTGGGCATTCGCGATACGGTCATCGAGGAACTCGAGCGTGCCTACGGCGTGGTCGCCGTGACCGAAGGGCTCGAACGCTACGAGCGATTTCTCAGCGGTGCGGATCGTCCGCGTATCGGCAATGCAGGGGCTTACCTTCGAACGATCATCGCGAACAAGGCGCGCGAGGAAGCGCCGGCAGGGCAGGGCGCCGGTCCCGAGAGGACGGCCCTTGTCGTGGTGGAAAACAAGACCGCTCCTGCGGTGCCCGCCTCACGACGTGATGTCGAGGACGCTGAACGGCACCGGCGCTTCAGCCTGATCCGCGACCAGTTCGCCAAGCTGGACCAAGAGGAGCAATTGGAATGGGTCAGGCGCGTGCGGGACGAGGCCGACGCTTCAACGGCACCCAGCCCCAGCATCATGAAGCGGCTCGCCCGCGGTGAGTGGCAGTCGCCGCTGGTTCAGGTGATGGTGATCCAGCACTACGCGAGGAGCGAACTGGGCGAGGACTGGGCGACGCTGCCGTTGGCTGAGTTCGAGAACCTCATGTCCATCGACGCCGGCAGCGAGCGAGACGTGGGCTAGAACTCACCGCACCTGGTTCGAGAAAAAAAAGCCCCACTGCGTGTGCAGTGGGGCAGGGCGCTTGGCGACTAGGCGGCAATTTGCTCCGGGACATCCTCCACAGCATTGCTGCCGACTTCGTCCTTGCCGAGGTCCAACTCGGCTTCGAGCTCACGCTGCCTCGCGATCAGAGCCGCCAGGCGGTCCTCGTGCTCGAACGGCCGCCGCAGTTCAGCAGTGAGGCCTTCCAGCTTCGATCGCATACTCGCGAGCCGCTGGGCGCAGTCATCGCGGTGCGGCGAAATCTCACGGATCGTCTCGACCAACGCGGCGTGGAGTGCCGGTCCGGTCTGGCACGGTCTGCATTCGTGTGAGCTCGCGCCCCTCACGAACAGATGCACCTCGTCCTCTGCGCGTCCGATGAACACGCACAGGTCGAAGGCCCCTACGGTGCCGATGACCTCGTCCCGCGCAGACCGCGAGATCGATGCCCTCGCGCTGCGCACGGTCGCACGAAGCACTTCGCCGATCTCTTCACGACCGCGGTAGGTGCGTCCGTGGACGTTGACCATCAGGTCCGATCCGAGAACCGCATGCGCCCGTTCGGCATCTGATTCAAGGGCTGCGAGCAGCCGCTCATTGCTCTCGATGCGCATCGGCAAGCTGGCCACCTCAGATTCGTTCGCGTAGAGCTGGTTGCGCCACACAGACAGCAGCGAGGCGTACTTCGCGATCTCCGCGTCGACACCGGCTTTCTCGATGATCTTCGGATTGCCCGACGCAAGCGCCTTCACTTCCGCGTAGGTCAGCGTTGCGAGCTCGACGTCTTCGACAGACCGGATGCCCTTGTCCCCGCTCATCACCTGCGCGATGAACTTGGCCTTGGTGAGCACCGTCTGCCAGCTGTACGCGTCGAAGCTACCTTCGGTGACGTAGCGGATGATCTCCACCTCGGCGCATTCGTTGCCCTGGCGAAGGATCCGGCCCTCGCGCTGCTCGACGTCACACGGACGCCATGGGCAGTCGAGTTCGTGCAGGGCCACGAGGCGCCGCTGCACGTTCGTGCCGACGCCCATCTTCGGGGTCGAACCGAGCAGGACACGAACCTTGCCCTCGCGCACTTGGCGGAACAGGCGTGCCTTCTGCGAGTCGGTCTCGGCATCGTGGATGAAAGCGATCTGCTCGGCCGGTAAGCCCATCTCGATCAATTGCTCGCGCAGCGCCTGGTAGACGCTGAATGCCATGCCACTCCTGGGAGTGGACAGGTCACAGAAGACCAGCTGTGCCCTCTTGAGGCTGGCGGTCTCCTGCCAGATGTTGTGCACTTCGCGGGCGCACTGCGCCACCTTCCCGTTGGGGTCGGCAGCTTGGCGGCTGTTGATCAGCCGCATATCCAGCGCGGCCAGGCGGCCTTCGCTGGCGATCATGAGCATGTTGTCCTCGCGCGGGTCCACACGCTCGGTCTTCAGGCGCTCGGCGCGCTTCACAAGCGACCGTACGAAGGCACGCAACTGCTCGCTCGGTTTGCACGTCACCGTTCTGGGCCTGTCGCCCTTCAGGATCGGCACCGGAAGCTTCAGCATGTCGCGAGTGCGGATGTCCGACACGTCGCAGAACACCGTCATCAGGTCGGGCACGTTGATGAAGCGCGCGAACCGGGTGTTGAGGCGGTAGCCGCTGCCGTCAGGCGCAATCTCCAGCGCCGTGACCGTCTCCCCGAAGGTGGCGGCCCAGGCGTCGAATTGCTCGAGCCCCAACGACCGCAGCGTGCTGGGCTGCAGGAAGCGCTGGAACGTGTGAACCTCGGCCATGCTGTTGGCCACCGGGGTTGCCGTGGCCAACACGACGCCACGGTGTTCGCCTCGGTAGAGGCTCATCGTGTGGCGCGTCTTCAGGTACAGGTCGAATGCGCGCTGCGAGTTGCTCAGCGGCAGGCCTGCGATGCGTGCCATCTTGGTGTGGCGAAACAGATTCTTGGCCGAGTGGGCCTCGTCGTACGCAAGCCAATCGACCCCCAGTGCTTCCCAGCAGAGAAAGTCGTCCTTGCGCTCCTGGTTCTCCAGGCGTTCGAGCCGGATCTTCCAGGTCTTCTTCATGCGCTCGAGCTGCTTGACGATCCGGTTGGACCGGCTGTCTGCGCTGCACATCCGCACAGCCATCTCGATTTCGCGGATGGTGTCCTTGATGAAGTCGCCGGTGAATCCAGCAGACATGGGCAGCAGCTCGAACGTGGAGTGCGTCATCACGATCGCATCCCAGTCGCCGGTGGCCACACGCGCCACGAACTCCCGCCGGCGGTCGCCGGCAAGGTCCTCCTTCGACGCCATGAGCACCGCGGCGGAGGGGTAGAGCCGCACCAGCTCGGCGGCGTACTGCTCGAGACAGTGATTCGGCACGATGTGGGCCGGCTTGTTGGCCAGGCCCAGCCGGCGCAGTTCCATGCTCGCGGCCACCATGATGGCCGTCTTGCCGGCACCCACCGCGTGAAACAGCCCGGTGTTGCCCGACTGCACGACGCGCCAGATCGCGTTGCGTTGGCTCGCGTGGAGCTCGAAGCATTGCGAGAAGCCAGGCAGCTTCAGATGCGAGCCATTGAACTCTCTTTGCCGGATGCAGTTGAACAGGTCGTTGTAGATCCTGCACAGCCGCTCGCGCCGCGGAGCGTCCTCGTAGGCCCACGCTGCGAACCGGTCCCGGATCAAGCCGAGCTTCTCCCGCGCTGCGAGCGTCTCCTCCTTGTTGACGATGTAGACGCCGTCCTTCTCGGGGTGCGGATCGCGCACCGTGGGCGTTTGCACGTTTAGCGCGTGCTGGATCAGATCGATCGCGTGCATGCGCCGTGTGCCGTACTCCTGGATGCACGCAACGCTCTGCTTGGCTGCCCAGTCGTTGAAGGTCACCGACCAGGTGCCGGCGACTGCCAGGTAGCGTACGGCGGTGTCCTGCAGGCCGAGCACCTCCTTGATGAAGGTCTCGACCACGTCGGCAGGGACCCAGACCGCGCCCAGTCGCAGCGCGATGTCGCCGGGCGGCAGATCCTCGGGGATCACCTTCTCCAGTGCCGCCACGTTGGCCCGGTAGGCTTCGCCGGCGGCAAGGGCCACGGTCAGCTTGCGCTTCACGTTGCCGGAGAGGTACTCATCGACCGGTTCGTACCGGCGGCCCTCGGGATTCAGATAGATCATGCCCCGTGCAGACAGGTCCGCTAGGGCGTCTTCGGGCGTGGCCCGCAGGAGCCGGGCCATGTAGTCGGGATCGACCCGTCCCTTCCACTGCATCGACAGGGCGAGTGCCTCGTCAGGATGCTCGGCGACCGTGGCCTCTCGGACTGGCGAGACGGTTCGCTTCGAGAAGATCGCGGCCTTGGTAGCCACTTCTTCCTCTTCGTCGTAGTGCTCCAGGGACAGGAGCAGCGGATAGTCCGGGTCTCGCCGGAAGGCGAGGGCGTTCGCGCGGCAAGACAGGAAGCCGTGTTTGCCCACGAACCGGTCGTAGCTCTGGTTCAGGCGTCGCCTCAGTTCGACCAGCGCCTGATCCGTAGTTGAGCCCAGCTGTGCGCTGAGCAACGCGCGGGCTCGATCTCGGATGTCCACCATGCCCGCGATCCGTTGCCGAACCGTGGCGTTGAAGCGGTCGTGCATGTCCACGACGTGATCGCCTTCCACAATGCCGATTCGGCCTTCGCTGACCACGAGCGATCCCGGCCGGGTGCCCGCGGGTGCCGCCACGATGTCGCGCGGCACTTTGGCCTGCGCAGTGGGCTGCACGCTGTACACGCCATGGGGCACCAAGGCCTGGGCGCTGAGCAGCGCGGATTCAAGGTCTCCATCGAGCATGGCCGTCGGCACCGCCTGAAAGCCATTGCTGACCCGATCGATCCGACCCAGCACGTGCTGCGGATGGCGCACGAACCAACGGTTGATCCGCAGGTACTGCTCGTGGCAGCCTTCTCGGAGCATCGGTTTGGGAACGTAGTCCAGGTCGAGCCACTCGGCTGGGGCTGCCGCCTCTCCCGGCGCGCGCTTTCTGAGCACGACCAGGTCGGCCTGCACGCTGGTCGATGCGATGCGCTCGAACGTGCCCGACGGCAGTCGAAACGCGGTGACCAGGTCGGCCTCGGATGCCACGTGTGCGCGCATGCCGGCATCGCTCTCGTCCAGGAAGTAGGTCGAGGTGATGAAGCACACCAGGCCGCCAGGGCGGAGCACATCGAGCGCCCGGCCAACGAACCAGTTGTGGATGCTCGCTCGGCTGTAAGGCCGGTTGCGGTTGTCCATCACGCCGTAGCGGCCGAAGGGAACATTGGACAGGATGAGGTCGTAGGTTCCTTCGGCCAAGGTCGCGGCCTCGAAGCCACCGATCCGCACATCAACCCCGCAGGCCCCGTAGAGGCTGCGAAGGATGCGGCCAGAGATGCGGTCCAGCTCGATCGCTGTGACGCGGCTGCGCTGGGCAATGTCGGCCGGCATGCAGCCAAGGAAGTGCCCGACGCCGGCGCTCGGTTCGAGGATGTTGCCGCCCTGGAAACCCAGGCGGCGCAAGGCTGCCCAGATCCAGTGGATGACGATGGGGTCGGTGTAGTGGCTGTTGTTGACCGATGCCCGCGCCGAGTCGTGGTCGTCGGCCGAGAGCAACTGGCGCAGGCGACCGGCTCGCTCGACCCAGGCTGGATCCCGGCCTTCGTCGTTGAAGCTCGCCGGGATGCCGCCCCAGCCGGTGTAGCGCAGCAGTGCGCGACGTTCGCTGGCGCTCGCCTGCCTGGCTTCGCCCTCGATCGAGCGAAGCGCGTTGATGGCCTTCACGTTGGCATCGAACTTGGTCGCCTGGCCTTCGATGTGGTCGAGGACTTGGTCGTCCCATGTCGGCCACTCGAGCAACTGCGCGGTATGGGCCGCGGCGTACATGGCGGGATGCCATGCCTTGGAGACCCGCACTTCCTCGATCGCTTGGACTTCGACTGTGGAGGCTGGTGCCTCCGCAGCTTCAGCGAACAGGTCGGGGTATGCAGGGGCTTCGGTGTCGAAGCCCGGTAGCGAAAGGGTGTAGCCACCCTGGCTGGATGGGGACATGTGTTCTCCGTGGATGTGGAGAGAGCACACGCCCCCCTGGGGAGCGTGAGCTCCCGGTGGGAGGGGATCCGCCGGCCGGTGAGGCGGCATGCGGTCGAGCGTCGACCAGCCGAACTGCTGAGGGGCAGCGGGCTGATGCGAACGGATCTGGGGGTCGGTGCAACCGCCTGTCAGGCGGACACCGGAGGGGACTCACCGCCAAAAGAGGCGGCTTTGGCGGGGCAGGGCCCAGCGAGGATCTACGTGCGGGTCACGACCGCTAACGCCGGCAGTGCCGGAACGCCTCGAAGGGCGGCTGTGGCCGGTGGCCAAGAAGCGAAACGAGTATGGAACAAGAGCGCAGGAAGGGAAAGACACCGCGCCGCGCCGGCGCATGTTCATCGGGCATGAACCGGTCAAAGGTGTCCGCGCCGCATGTAGGGAATCGAAGCAAGGAGGCAGCGAACCCCCTCGCTGACTGCGCCTCGCCCCCGCGCAGTCCCGCCGCTGCGGTCATTTGCTACGATTTCCGCATTTGCTTTATTATCTCCTCTTGCCTAGAATCCAGTCATGGGCACCAATGTCAGCACGCCCGTCCTCCTCCGCCGGATCGCGCAGCTTGAAGCTGCCGTGGGCCGGCTCAGCGAGGACCTGGGTAGCCTTCGGTCGGTTGTCAGCCGCCATGGGCTGCAGCCGCCGAAGGCCGGTGGCGTTCGACCGCGCGCAGCGCACTCCACCAAGCCTCCCCCTGGGACGCCGCCTCAGTCCGTGACCTCCGGTGGGTTGGCCGGTGCTACCGCACGCGGAGAGGCCGCGCGGGTGCAATGGGTCAAGGACGGTCTCGTGGTGCCCGGTGAGCAACTCGCTCAGGCCTGGGGGCTCACACGGCAGGCCTTGGCGCCCGCTGCAGACCGGGGCGAGGTCTTCGCGGTGAAGATCGGCAACCGGCTGTACTACCCGCAAGCTTTTCTGGCGCTGGACCGTGAGGCCGTGGCCAGCGTGTGTCGCGCCCTCGGCGACCTCGGTGCCAGCGAGAAGCTGACGTTCTGGTTGCGGGAGCACGGGGCCTTGGGGGGGAAGGGCGTCGGCGCCGCCCTGGACGCAGGAGTTGCGGTGTCCAAGGTGGAACGGTTGGCCACGGCCTGGGCGCGCGAGCGGGGAGCCGCGCGTGTCGCTGCGGCTGCCTGAGCCCGGGACGTTCGAGGATCTGCTTCGGCCCGTCAGGGTCGAGGTTTCCTCGCTGGTCCGGCTGAGCCGGTACCCGGCGACCGAGCCGTACTGGTCGTCAGGCGTCTACCGATTCGATGACCCGGACCCAGGTCGCGCCGGCGAGTTCGGTGCTTGCTATACCGCAGGCTCGATCGAGGTCGCCTTCGCGGAGAGCGTGATCCACGAATCGGGACGCTTCGTCGATGGCGCCTACGAGGTGCCCTCTGCCGAACTGACGGAGCGATCGGTGGTGCGCTTCGCGTGTGATCACCGCAAGACGCTGGTCCTGGCGGACCTGACCGGCGCGGCCCTCAAGGCCCTGGGCCTGAACAACGACATCAGCGCGCTGGCCGACTACTCGGTGAGCCAGGCGTGGGCGCAGGCCATCCACGATGCCGACCCGCGATGGCAGGGCATTCGGTACGTGTCCCGCCAGATGAACAAGGGCTTCGCCTACGCGCTCTTCGAGCGGAGCGGGCTGAAGAAGCAGCGGTCGGAAAGGCTCAGAGTTGCTCAGGTCGATGCGCTATGCGACCAATTCAATGTCATCGCTGTTTGACTCTGCCCCAACTGGGTGTCGACGTCCTGTCGGATGCCTTCGCAACAAGGTCGCAGACTATGGCTGTCAAACCTACTGTAGTGCGGTTGCCTGCCGACACCGCACATCGCACATCGCACATCGCACATCGCAACGCTGGGCTGCTAGGCAGCGCGCCACGGGTCTCTTGCGCATACAACTATCCTTCGTGGGCCCAGTTTGTCGGCGGCACTGACGGCGCCAAACTCTCAACGTTCTTGAGAGCGTTGCCGTGGCAGTGGAACCAGCACTTCCTGAGAAGCGCCAAGGGACCCAGGGAGCGCAAGCTCCATCCGCGGCATGTTGGACCAACAGTCCACCACCTGCGTGACTGTGCTTGGTTGGTGCCTAGCCGCGGTACGACGCCTGCCAGTTCCTACGCCAGCGGGTTCGTGAATTGGGCTCGCAGTCACAGGTCAGATCTCGGCCCACGTGAAGCGCCCGCAACCTTGCTCGGGCGAACGTCGCAACTGTCGTGGCTCCGCCCGAAGTCGCTGCGGCCGCACCCAGCTGCAAGTAGCGTAGGAATTCGGCGACCAAGAGGACGCCTGCGGCTGTAGAAACGAATCCAACCGACATTTCAGGGTTCCCAGCGGCAAACCGATCGATGTCCGCCTCGGACAGCTTCCCGCATCCACCGGGACTGAGCAAAAGCTCAACGTCACCTTCGCTAAGGCTATGTTCGCGGGCGAAGTCGATGCGGTCCTCGCCATTGAGTCGCTGCAGTTCCGCGATCCGCGTCTGCACGATGATGTTGCGCGAACGCAGGGGGTTGTGACACTTCAGGCACGCCGTACCGGCGCCGAGGTCGAAGATACTCGCTTTCGCGCTTAGCCCATCGGTGCTGGCGCCGATAAGGAGTTGGGGAAGTGCGTTCTGTAGCTCATGCCGCGGCCCGTTCTTGTCGACGCACGACAAGACGATGGGGAAGTTATAGGCCTTCTCGAGCGCGCGGACCGAGTCGGTAGGGGCGTGCCGACCGCCGCTGACAGCAAAGCTTTGCCACCACTCGGGAACGGCCTTGCAGGCGAAACCGCGCGAATCCAGGTAGTCCTGCATGAGTTGGACCTTCGAGGCACCATCGTCTTCGCGTCTGGACAGCGCATAACGGTTGTCGTTGGTGAGGTCTAGGTTGTCTTTGTCTACTGCCGTGCAAGTGCCCGTGAAGCCCGAACTCCCCAGGCAAAGAGCTGCGGCCTGAGCAACAGCGCCGGCGCCGGCGAAGTAGAAGTGCGGAAGGGATCGAACCTCTCGATTTCAGGACCATCGGATAGTTCGGACCACGTTTCCGCGCAAGACATCGTCCATGCTGAGGCGAAGTGCGCTCGAATGAACGCACCTTTGCCGGGCTTCATGCCGCGCAGGAGCTTGAAGACTTCGCCGGCAGCGTAGCTTGCGCACATATACGGCCCGATGGAGAGCCCGCTCTTCGGAATCGCCTTGGGCGCCTCCCCGTCGAGGCCCACGAAGTACCGCCAGCCGTCAGCGTAGAGCCGCCAATGCCACGGCGCTATCGGAGAGCCGTCTCCGACAACGAGCGCCACATCGGGTACCAAGCCAGCGCCAATTCGCCGGACGGTGACATGCGGCCCGCTGACCTGGCGCACGCACTCTTCGAGCGTCTCTATAAGGGTGGCCATTTCGCCAAAAGGCGCAACGCCGGCGCACAACGCGACCTCGGGCACGTCCAAGACGATTTCCCTCACGACTTTGAACTGGCGACTAAGGAGACTGACGAGCATCCACGAGAGGTGCTGCACTCCTCGTGCGACAGCCATCGCAGGGCTCACTTGGACCAGCACGACCCCCGACCTCACATCGAGCGGGTCGGCAAGGACCCCCTGGGGATCGGCACGCAGGTGCCGATCGGCCAACTGGTCAAGTTCGTTCTTCAAGGCAGTCACCGTAGGTTAAAGGTCTGCACTTCAACGGCGTCGGTCAGGATCACCCGCTGCCGCGCGTGCTCATCCGAGAGCAGGTGCCAGTACTTCTCGAAGTACGCGTGAATACCAAGGCCACGTGGCCACGGGCCGGACCACTCGCCGTAGCGCGGCATCACGATGGATACTGCGCGGCGGCTCGGCGTCATCTCGTCGTCGTAGGTCGAATGCTCAACGCCCACTCCGGGGTGTGAGTGAATGGCGCCGACCACCGTCCATGACTGTGCGCGAGCGAACTCGGCGACTCCCGCCATGGCGCTGCCGGGCATAGAGTAGTTGCGGGGTCGATTGACCTGCATGGGTACGACGAGTGCCTTGACAAGGCCATTCCCTGCCTCGTCGAGCGACCCGAGCCAGAGGCAAGCCGATTCGACGGCGCCGGCCGCTCGTAGGACAGCGGCCGTACGCACCAGCGTTTGCGCCGGCACCGTCAACACTTTGCCCGTGGGCGCATACGACGAAGGAGGGCGAGTCCGCCACAGCATTGTTTCGTCATTCATGGCGTCCAGCGTCCCTTGTAGTACGGTGAGGCCAGGCCGCGGCGGATTGCCGCCAGCGTCGTCAAGAAGTTCATTCGCTGCGGGTCCCACACGTGCTCCGGCTTCACGTCGTGGTTCACCCTGTAGAACTCCAGGGTGGTCGACGAGCAGATGAGCTGTACGCAGTTGTTGTAGTTTGGATGGAAGTGAACGTCGGGAGCGTTCTCGCACTTCGGCACCCAGAGCACGTCGTCCGGGAACTTGTAGTTCATAGTGAGAGGGTTGATGAACTGGGCGCTCGGCGGCCCCTTCGGGTAGTGGTCGAACATCAACCTCAGCAGGTAAAGGTCAACCTGACCCTGAGCCGCGTTCTCCACGAGCATAGGCACGAGCAGCGTCAGGCCGTCAGGCTTCAACCAGCCCCGGTCGGCTAGCGTGCCCTCCTTCAGAACGGCTTGCAGATCACGCTGGAAGGCCTCCCTCCCAGCGTGAATGTCCTGCACCGGCATCGGCGCAATCACGATTGCGCGCCGCCTGTCGGGCCGACGATTTGGAACTTGCGGCTCTTGGTGTGCTTGTCGTCGAACAACTGCCGCATCGTCTTGCCAAGGAGCGGCATCATGTCTACGCCGTCGTCTGTCTGCAGGCGGTCGTCCGCGCGGCTGTCCTCCCCCTAACTTTTCGTACGCCGTGTTCCACGCCGCTTGCAGCGTCTCGTTCCAGGAAACCCGGAACTTGACGTCTTGGACGGACGCGACGTGCTCGAACGTGAGCTTCGGGCCGTGCCTGTCGTCGTCGTGCTCGCTGCCGCCGTCGTGCGGCTTCTTTTCAGAACTGAGTCGCTCATTCGCATCACCTCGTGCGCTTTGGACCGCCACCGGCAGTCGCTGGAGAATGACAGGCGGGGTTGCTCTGTCGGCCGCTAGTTGCTATAAAGCAACCAGTGTGGCGACTGTACCGCGCCGATTGCTCAAGTGTCAAGTGATTGCTTATGAGCAACCGCAACTACTCAACCCCGAAGGAGAACTGTCGATGTCTAACAAGCAGGAGTTCGATGCCGCTGGCTTCTACTCCGCGCTCGAGCGCGCCGTTCGCGCCAGGAAAGTCACCTGGAAGGAAGTTGGCGTCGAAACCGGTGTGAGCCCGACCACCCTGACGCGAATGGGACAGGGACGAAGGCCGGATGCAGCAAGCTTGGCGGCGCTCTCTGCGTGGGCTGGAATCAATCCAGCCAACTACGTCCCCTGTCGTCAGGCGACACACAGTGAACAGACCCTTGAAAGGGTCGCCCTTCTGTTCCGCCAGGATGCTCAGCTCAGCGATGACGCTCGACAGAAACTTGAGCACATCGTCGAGTCGGCCTACAACGCGTTGAAGGATGTGCCGAGCGAGGCGCAGCCCAAGAAATGAGGCTACCCCGAGGTTTCAAGGCCTATGCGGAACGCTGTGTCGCTGGTTTGCGGAGCGAGCTTCAACTCGCCGATGATGAGCCCATCGATATGCATGAGCTGTGTTCGCATCTGCGGATACCGTTCTATCCGCTATCCCGGTGCTTGATCCACTCGGGTGTAACTCGGAGCGATCCATACGTGATCGAGATCTATAACAAGACGTCGGCGGTAACCACGTTCGACGGGCCACATCGCACGATCATCTACAACGAGGAGCACCCGACTGTGCGCCATAGGTCAAACATGGCCCATGGGTTGGCGCACGCTCTGCTCCAGCATCCGCCGCTCGGTTCAGGTTGTGAGGTTGAAACGGAGAAGGGGAATGAGGCGGAGGCCGCGTGGATGAGCGGAGTTCTCATGCTGACCTCTAACCAAGCCAGAAGCATTGCTGCACGGCGACTGAAGTGGTCGATCGCTCAGGACGCGTATCAGCTCAGCGCGGAGATGTTGCGTTTCAGGATGAATGTCACTGGCGCCGCAAAGCTGGCCTGAAACAACGAGGGGCCGAACGGCCCCTGAGCGATTCTGCAGCTGCGGTTTCAGTACAGGATCTTGTCGCGAAGTTTCTCTGCGCGGAGGCGGGCCTCTCTTGCCTGCTCGCCCATGCGGCGAACATAAGTGCTCCTCAAGCGCGACTCCAACTCCGACACCTTCGTTGGGTCCAGCTCCCGCAGGTTCTTGATCCGCTTCAACGGTGAACCAAGTTCCTCAAGCTTCGGCTTCTGCGTCATTTCAGAACTCCTGAAGGTTGTTGGCCATTTTGGTCAACGTGGCGAGGGTTTGTCGAACTGTTGATACTGCATTGGTGCCTTGTTCGCTCGATCAATCCAAAGAGCGCCCTTGCGATCGTGAACTAGGAACGCCGGGAAGGGGTCATAGGGACCAGCCTGTGGCATCCAGCAATACGCGTGCCTGAATCTGCTGGGTCGAACGCTGAGCCGGCGTCGCGTACTCGATGACCCAAAGGAACTGGGGCATGGTTAGCTCAAGCGCAGCGGTCACAAATTCGCCATCCAGCTTCAGAGCGTGCTCGCGCACAAACCGCTGCCAAGACGCCGTGGTTGTCACGAAGCACCTTGTCACCAGATCAGTCTCGACGGTGAGTTCGTCGAACTCCGGCAATGGCGCCGCCTTGAAATCAGCTGCCCAGGTATGTGCGGCAACTGCTGGGAGGAACATCTTTTCCGGCAACGGAACGATGAAACCGTCGATTTCGTTTACGGCGTATGGGGAGCCGGTTTGCTTGTCGCGAGGCACCGGCATGTAGGGGTAATGGTTGTCGTCAACCACCAACAGGTGCGTCACGTAGTCCCACTCTCTGGCCCTGTACTCTGAGGCTTGTCCCTGAACCAAGTCTGACGCACGGTATCCGACAACAGCAATCGCGTGCCCCCGTTCGCTCTGAACGCCGAACAATGGGAAGCCGGAGTCAAGGTAAGCGAGCAACTCGTCGTAGTACCTCGTATCGGCGGAGACGTCGTCCTTGCCCCGCATCACCAAGAGCGGGTACGTACCTACTGCAGCAAAGATCCGCTCCACTTCTCGGGCTGTAATGCCAAGAGAAGGCAACAACCCACCTGGATCGAATTCCCTGCCAAGGCGTGACACGTCGTGAACCAACACCTCACGGTATAGCGAATATCGCTCGCTGTAGTGCCGGAGGATCGCCCAACATGCAGTGTGCGCACAGACTGCAATATCAGTGTGCTGCTGCATGAAGGGGAATCCTCGGGTATCCACCCGATGACCTAGTACGTGAGCCTTGTGGCGATGACCAATGATCCAGCCGCCTGCATCGCGTATGACCGACGGATGGAGAACCGTCCGACCAATTGTGTTGATCCTAGTAGGGCGCAGGGTCATGAACCCCAAATAGTCACGTGAGACGGTGGCGTCAATCGGATTTGATCCCTCAGCCGGCTGGCCCAGGGTCAAAGGATTCACGCTCAACTTCCAGCCTTTGGGGAAGAAATGAAGCCGGGCGCTGAGCGAACTGTATGCACGACCCTTCTTTGCGTAGTAGTGGTAATAGGTGCTTCGGTAGTCCTTGTCGATGTACGGAAACTCAACGAGAACGCCGGCGACCGTGTCATTGGCGTGCTGCGCGAGCCAGTCAACAACTTCCTGAAGTCCGTATTCCGTCGGATCGAGCAGGTCGACCAGGCGCTCGAAGTCTGATGCTTTGGAGATGGGCAACCACTCAAACATCGCTGCAGGCCCCCAGCGGCACGATGGACGCGCAGGTGCTAAACCAAATCATGCTCCCTCTCCCTTCCGGCGCTCAAACGTCGCTCATGGAACCGGATGATGACAGCGCCCGCGGGTAGGGTATCTCAGTAGTTACTCCCAACCGCGGACACCGTGGACGCGCTCTAGGACCGTCAATAGCATGCGCTGATAGTCCGTTCCTCGACGAGATCAGCACTCTGGACACTTCGTTAGACGCAGCTCCAGACCTCCTGTCTGCGGCGGTTGTACAGCGTCACGTTGCCGTGATCGTTGACCTCGATGACGAACTGCACCTCCCGGCCGGTTGGTGTCCACAGGGGCGGCCAGGCGTCGCCCGCGTTGACCTTGATGACGCCATCCTTCGATCGGGCCGCGTACTCCAGGCCCTCCAAGTCCGGCCAGAAGCCGTAGTCGCCGGACGGTGAGAGCGAGAAGCTCATGAACGGATGGCAATACGCCTGGATGGCCTCGAGGCCCGCGCCGTCGACGAAGGCCTGAAGAGCCTCCGGGTCGTCGCCTGCCTCCTCGAAGTCGTCGATCGCCGCCAACGAGGCGCGGCGCCGCTCGCCATCGCGGTCGGTCTTGATGAACTGGCGCAGCTCGTAGGCGAAGTCGCCAGCGAGAGCGTGGATGTCGTTCGGATCGGCCGAGCAAACGGCGCCGATCCGCGGGGTTCGGATGTACATGGTCTGACTCCTTGAAGGAGCGAAAGGCCACGGCTGGTTGGCCGTGACCTTCGAATCGCGGGTGTTGGCGGGCTACACGTGGTAGTGCTGGCGCACGTAGCGCCGCCGCTGCAGATAGGGGGCGCCCTTGGTGATTTCCAACGGAGCCCAATGGATGAGCCACCGCAGCGCGGCCACCCGCAACAGCGGCGGGTAGCGCCGCTCGTGCATCACCGCCAGGAGCTGTTCGGTGGTGTAGTGGCGCATGCCCGTCAGAAGGACGACGAACCTGTTGCAACGATGGGTGAGCATGGCGGCCCCCTAGTCCAGGGCACGCCGGATGGTCATCGCATCCGGGTGGTCGCCGATGAATTCCAGAAGCAGCTCGTATTGCGTGTTCAGGCTGTCCCAGCCTTGCCAGAGCATGCCGTTCAGCGCGAACGCGGTGGCGATGATGCCCGCGACCTCGGCACTGACGGTGCCGTGGAAGCCGTTGCCATCGACCGTGAACTCGAACGCGTCGACGCCAGCCGGGTACATGAACGCGCCGCCGTTGGACAACTCGACGTAGTTCCAGAATCCGCCGCGATAGGACGGGCAGAGGCTGCCCATCCAGTCGTACACGGACATCTCGAACTTGATCATCGCGCGCGCACCGAAGTGCTTCGGAAGGAAGTCCATGCGCTGCTCGGCGGGCACGATGCTCGCCGTGATGCGCGCGTCGCCGTCGTTGGCCTGGCAGGGCGCCAAAGCGAAGGAGAGGGAATCGTGGGTCATGTCGCTTTCCTTTCAAGCGCATGAGCACGAGCGAACCCGACTCGGGGTGTCGCCCGAGCTCGGGTTGGGGATGTGCGGGGAGACCCCGCGGAGAACTGCCTACAACCCGTCGAAGCCGCCACCGCTGGGCGGCAGGCGCTGGGTTGTCTGCTGAGCCGGCAGTTGCCGGCGAAGGATGCGGGTGGCCTGCGGGCGCAGGCAGATTGAAGTGCGGGTCACGACCGCTAACGCCGGCCAGGCCGGAACGCTGGTGACAGCGGCAATGGCAGGTATGCCGATAGCGCACTCAGTATGAATCAACGATGCGACGCCGGAAAGGGGGTCGCATGGCGCGTGCCCATCTGTCACTCGGTCGCCGGCGCCCAGGGGCGGCTCGCTGGGCGCGCCAGCCCGTGCGACGGCCGAATTCCGGGGGGACTTCGAGCCGCCTTTCCGGTTGAAGGTGGCCGGCAAGTTCGGGACGATCGGCAGCACGGCAACTCAACCGATCGTGGCGTTGTCGTTCGTTCCGTCAACCGGTCGAGATCAGTCCATGGGGCGCCTACCCGAAGAATCACTGAGCCTGCTCATCAGCGTGGTCGAAGGTGGCCGGAGCTACAGGGAAGTGGCGTCCGATCTGGGCGTTGCGAGCTCGACGGTCGAGCGTCGGATCAAGGGCCTGCTGCGTCGGCTTCAGCAGGCTGGTGCGCTGTGTCCGATCCGGGTTGACTGGTTGGACAGCCTGGTGGCGATACGCAGCGAGAGGGAGATCATCATGGCCGCGGCTCGCGCACACGATGAACGGGCACCGCCGCCGGCTTGCAACTTCGTCTTGGATGCCGACGAAGTCGCCGCCGGTGCCAGCCGCCTGCGCGCATGCAGCCGCAGCGCAAACCGAGACATCGCGTTGATCTACACGCTGCTGTGCACGGGTCTCAAGACCATGGAGCTCGCGCTTCTAGAGGTGCGCGACTACCTGGACGAACACGGAGAAGCCAAGCGAGTCTCGACCATGCGCGCGGAGGCGGCTGCAAGCGGCATCGAGCGGCCGCTTTTCTTCAACTCGACGCGTGCAGTGGCCAGCATCGACATCTACCTGGAAGAGCGCATCCGTCGGCGTCTGGGTATCGGCGAGCCGGGTCGCTTCCGGGGGCTCGATCCGAACAGCCGCCTGTTCCTGACCGAAGCGGGCAGGCCGTTCCTGATCACACGTCGCTCCAGGACCGACTCGCGGCTCACCTCCAAGTACCTGCAGGCGACGCTGCGGCTTGCGTTCGCGCGTGCCGGATGGGTGGGCATGACGGCACAGCAGGCCCGTAGGCAAGTGGCCCTTTCGCTGGATCGGCAGGGGGCCGACAGAGCCCAGCTTCAGGAACTGCTGGGATTGCGGTCACCACGCCAAGTGCGGCGGCTGCTCAGACAACCACCCATGCCGCTCGAGGTCATCTCTCACGAGATCGTCTAGGCCAGATGCTGTCCCCAGACGCCCAGGAGGTCGCAATGGATTTGGCAAGGTATTTCATCAGGGGCGTCACGCTGCTGGCGACCGACCCCGGGCTGCAAGAGGCGCTGTCGAAGGTGTACGAGACATCGGAACGTCCGCGCTGCATGTGTGTGCGTGGCGGCGTGGAGATGTACATCGCCAAGCATGGCGAGTACGTCATCAAGCGCATGCCCGGCACCGGAGACATGCACCATCCAACGTGCCAGTCGTTCGAGCCCGAGCCGGGAATATCGGGCCTGGGTGAACTCGTCGGCGAGGCCATCGTGGAGCACAACGCCGACCATGTGGAAATCCGGACGGACTTCCCGTTCTCCCGGGTATCCGGCAAGGCGTTGCCGAGAGGCGAACCCAACGGCGAGCCGCCTGCCGTGAACGCGCCTCGCAAGCGCATGAGTCTGCGGGCGGTACTGCACTTTCTCTACCATCGAGCCGGTCTCAATCGTTGGTATCCGGCGATGGAGGGCAAGCGCTCCCAGGGCGTGATCAAGAAGTACCTCGAGCTTGCGGCAGCCGGCGTGACACTCAAGGGCGAGACCTTGGACAAGCGCCTGTACGTGCCGGAGCCCTTCCGGGTCGCCGACAAGGAAGAGATCGGTGAGCGAAGGCGGCGCAAGCTGGCCATGCTGCTTTCGCCTGGTGACGACGTGGCCTACAAGATGGCGATCGTCATCGGGCAGTTCAACGGTGCTGAGCAAAGCGCCTACGGGCGCAAGCTGTTGATCAAGCACATGCCGGACGTGCCGCTGTACATGGAGAACAAGGCCTGGGAACGCGCCGAGCGCGCCTATGCGGCCACCCTGCAGGCCCGTGACGCTGATCTTGAGCGCAAGCCGATGGTCGTGATGGCCGCGCTGATCTACGCCAAGCGCGAGCACCTCTATCAGGTGGACTCGCTTTCGATGACCCTGGTGTCAGACCAGTGGATACCGCTCGAAGGCCTGCATGAACTACCGCTGGTGGAGGAACTGCAGCGGCAGGGCCGCGCCTTCTTGAAACCGCTGCGCTTCGATGCCAAGAGTGGTGCCTGTTTCCCGAACGCACTGCTGCTTGACACCGAGGCTGGGCCGTTCCCGTTGCACGTGATGAGCGCCTTCCTTGACCCGAAGGAGCAGAGCGCGAAGGAGAAGGCGGTTCTGGCCGCGGGCGGCGACGCATGGGTGTGGCGGACCGACCAGGCGCTCCCGGCACTGCCCCCGAGTGCGGGCGCTCGGACGCCGAGTGCTGGGTCCGACCCGACGCGAGGGCAGCGCATCCCTGAAGTCGGATAGCCGAGACGAGCTCCGGGGTTGATTGCCCTAGAGGCGGGTCCCACCTGTTCGTCAGGCCGGCGTATCGCATGCCCACAACGCGACTCACCTGCGGATGCTGAGCGGCCAGCAGTAGCTTGCTGCGAACATGCTTGAGTCTGAAGGTGCGGCCCGTAGGCTGGCCGCATGGTCCGCGATGAAGAGAAGCAACTGATCCGCCAGTGCGTCGAGGCGCTGCGCGAAGGCATTCCGGGCTTCAGGTCGCGCCGGCCGCAGATGGAGATGATCGCGGCCGTGGCCAACACGTTGTCGCGGTGCCGCGCCGAGGACGAGCAGGCGGGCAACGGCGACCACCTCGCGATCGTCGAGGCCGGCACCGGTACAGGCAAGTCGTTTGGTGCGCTGGTGCCGGCGCTGGTGATGGCGAAGTCCCGGAACAAGCGCCTGGTGGTGAGCAGTTCGACGGTGGCGCTTCAGCACCAGTACGCGGAGAAGGACGCGCCCAGCTTGCAGCGCTTGCTCCCGATCCCTTTCACCTTTGCCGTCGCCAAGGGCCGACGCCGCTACGCCTGTACTGTCAAGCTGCAGGCCGAAGGCAAGCTCGCGGGACAGGCAGGCCTCGACCTGGTGGGGGAGGGAGCTCCGGAGGGTACCGTCGACGCACCCCGGCGGGTGGCCGCGATGCGGGAGTTGCTGGTCACCTTCGACACCGGTCGTTGGAGCGGGGATCGCGACGAGCTGCCGCTGCCCGTGGTCGATGAGGTTTGGGAGCGAATCACCACGGATCGCCAGGGGTGCGCCGGCTCCAAGTGTCCGGAGTTCGCACGCTGTCCGTTCCAGGCCGCGCGGCAGAGGGTCAAGGAGGCAGACCTCGTGATCGCCAACCACGATCTGGTGTTGTCGGCGATCGACATGGACGGAGCAAGCGTTTTGCCGTCGCCCCAGGAAACCATCTATGTGTTCGACGAGGCCCACAGCCTGGCCGCCAAGGCTGTAGAGCACTTCTCGGCGAGACACGCCCTGAGAGGGGCGATGGAATGGCTGGAGGGGGCGTGCAACGCGGTGCGTGACGCCGTACTGGGTTTGAGGCTGGACGAACAGCTGATTCGCGACAGTCGGGCCAGCGCTGAGCGCATGGAGCGGGCGCTGCGCGATCTTCATTCTCGAATTCACGGCACCAACGGATTCGAGGAAAAGCGGGCGCGCCGCTTCAGGTCCGGGCCGTTGCCGGACTGGTGCAAGTCGGCCGGTGGGCAGGTCCTGGCTGCTGGCGAAGAGTTGCAGAAGACCTTTGCTTCGCTCAGGGAGCATGTTCTGGAGAAGGCGCCCAGCGTGGGCGCGCTGGCCACGCAGGTGCTGTCGGTGTTGGGCTTCTACGTGGTCCGGCTGGACAATCTGGTGGACACCTGGCAGCTGATGCTGACCGAGCAACCCGAAGGCTCGCCGCCAATCGCGCGCTGGATCGAGCGCCATGATGAAGGCGGGCGGCCGGGCGACTACCTGGTCTGCGCGTCGCCGATCAGCGGCAGCGACAAGCTGCGCAAGCTGTTGTGGAACCGCGCCAGCGGCGCCGTGGTGATGTCCGCCACCCTGACGTCGTGCGGCACCTTCGACCTGTTCCTGCGCCAGTCGGGTCTTGGCTACTTCGACAGCCCCGCATTCCTGCGGGTCGAGTCCCCCTTCGACTTCCGCAACAACGCGCGGCTCGTGGTGCCGGCAATGCGCACGGAGCCGACCTCCGCGGAGCAGCACACGCTGGAGGTCAGTGCCCGGCTGCCGGCCCTCGTGGAGACGCTGGGCACTTTGGTGCTCTTCACGTCTGCACGGCAAATGCGGGAGGTCTACGCCCAGTTGCCTGAGGACCTGAGGCGGATCACCTTGGTCCAGGGCTCAATGCCCAAGGGCGAGATGCTCGCGCGGCACCGTGCCGCCGTCGACCGAGTCGATCGGTCAGTGCTGTTCGGGCTGAGCTCGTTCGCAGAAGGCGTTGACCTGCCAGGGGAGTACTGCACCCACGTGGTGATCGCCAAGCTCCCGTTCTCGGTGCCGGACTCACCGCTCGAAGAGGCGCGACGCGAGTGGGTCGAGTCGCGTGGTGGATCGCCATTCATCGAGATCACAGTGCCGGAGGCCGCGGTGCGGCTGAAGCAAGGCCTGGGGAGACTGCTGCGAACGATCCATGACCGAGGCCGAGTGACCATCCTGGACAGGCGGATCGTGACCAAGCGCTGGGGTGGGCTCCTCATGCGCGGCATGCCAGATTTCGAGGTGGTGATCGAGCGTGGTCGCGCGCCCCGCGCAGTGGCGCCAAGCGCGGCGGGCTTGAAAAAGCCAAGGCCGGCGGGAGCATGAGCTTCCACATTCACCAACTTGCGAAGGAGAGCTGAATGGTCGCAATGGCACAGAGCAAGGCGAACGGACAAGGCGGCAGCCTGGTCCCGAGCGCGGGCGGCGCGGTGGCGATCCCCACGCTGCTCGGGCGTTCGGCGCAACGAATCCCGGTGGGCGGTCGCATCCGTGCCGGCATCAAGGTACTGACCCGGCGCGCGGCCGAGTCCGGACGGGCGCGCGAAATCTACGACGCCGGCGTGGCGCAAGGCAAAGGGTTCGACGCCATCGAGCGCGAACTGGCGGCGACGCTGCCTGACCTCAAGAACCCGCTCACCCCGAAGAACGTGCCGTACTTCACCGTGCGCGGCGAGGACTTTCCGAACCCCGAGCTTGCGCGCCAGATCATGGACCTGTACGCCGAGGACCGGGGAGACGGTGTCCAGCGTCTGTATCGCTTCCCGGTGGTGTTTCCTGCCGATGCCTGGCAGAACGTGATGCCGCACGAGCTGGTGACCTGGACGTCGAGCGAGCGCCGCTTCTGGTCCGAGTACTCCGAGGACGGGCAGACGCGGTACTGCAAGACCTACGAGCAGCCGCCGGCGCCCGGCGAGGGCCGTCGCGTGGTGCGCATCTTCGGCGGCCGCAAGGTGACGCTGCGCGCCGAGAACAACGGGCTCTGCGATCCCGAAAGCTGCGCCGAGTACCAGGGCAAGAAGTGCAACCTGTCGGGCCGGTTCATCTTCTTCGTTCCCGGCATCAAGTCGATCAGTGCCTTCGAACTGCCAACGAACAGCTTCTACGCCATGCAGGCGGCGATCGAGAAGTTCCAGACCATCGGCTTCATGCGCGGCGGCCGCATCTCCGGGTTCCTCGATGGCCAGCGCACGCCGTTCTTCATCAGCAAGCGCCTGGTGGAGGTCTCGCGGATCGATGAGGAAGGCCGTCCGACCCGTGTCGCGCAGTGGTTGATCGAACTCGAGGCGCCGGTGGACCCGACCGCGCTGCTGCGCCATGACGAGGATCTCGACGCGCTCGAGCTTCGTGCTGCGGATGCGGCCAACCTGCTCCAGGGGCAAGGTGGCGGGGCGAGCGCGGTCCAGGTGGTCAGCGAAGACGGCGTGATCGAGGTCTCGGGCCCACCCCGAGAGGTTGATCGAGCCGACGTGCGCGGACGGGCAGCTTCGGGAGACGGCGCGCCGGCACGGCACGCACCATCGGCGCGACCCGCGCCGGCACGCGCCGCCGAGGCCAAGCACGCCGACGCCCGGCCGGCCGGGAGGGCGACTGCGACGGACGCTGGCACCGAGTCCCAGGAGGTGGCGTGGCTGTTCGATGCCGCCACCGCGCTAGGCGTCGATACCGAGACCTACGAGCGCTACGCCACCAAGCGCTGGGGCCAGGGCTGGAAGAAGGCCGCCGGCGGTCGCAAGCGGGCGCTGGAGGACATCACGCACTTCCAGGACGACGGTGCCGGTTTCGTCGAAAAGGTGAAGGGCGAGCTCGAGGTCTGGGCCTGAGCGCGGGTGGCGCCGCGCACGGCGCCACCGCCCGTAGGTCCGACGGTGCTTGAAGCCAGCAGCTGCGGGCAGATGCTGTAAGGCAGGTGATCAAGACGCTCACGCAAGAAAGAAGGAAGGAACTTTCATGATCAAGGTGGCGCAGTTCTCAGACCTGCACTTCAGCGGGAAGAACCTCGACGAGTCGGGCCGATGCTTCGGGTTCGCGGTGGACCAGGCGATCAGGCACGGCGTGGATGCAGCTGTGGTCTCCGGAGATGCGACGGACCATGCGCTCGACGTTCACAGTCCGGCGGTGGAGCGCCTTGCTCGCGAGGTTCGGCGCCTCGCCGATCACTGTCCGGTGCTGATGTTGCAGGGGACCTTCTCGCACGAGCCACCCGGCACGTTGGCGATCTTTCCGCTGCTCGGCGGCCGACACCCCGTGTTCGTGGCCGACCGCATTGGCCAGGTCGCACTGACGGAAGAGGGGCGATGGATGCCCTCGCAGGATTGGCGCTTCGACGCGGTACCTCCCGGAGCGCGAGCGATCTTCACCTGCGTCCCGACGGTCAACAAGGCGGTCGTGGCGGCGACGGTCGGTGCGACCGAGGCTGCGGAGGCCGTCGGTCAGGAGCTCGCGGCGCTGCTGGCCGGCTACGGGTCGATCAACCGCGCTGCTCGCGCTGCGCAGGTGCCGACGATTGGCGTTGCTCATGGCACCGTCAACGGCTGCGTGACGGAGCACGGCGTGCCGATGGCCGGCTTCGACCACGAGTTCACCACCACGAGCCTGTTCTCGGCAGGCGTCCAGGCCTTCATGCTCGGGCACATCCACAAGCACCAAAGCTGGGAAGACAGCGGGCGCGTGATCGCCTATGCCGGCTCGATCGGTCGGTTCCACCACGGCGAACTCGACGCGAAGGGCTTTCTGCAGTGGGAAGTAGAGGCGGCGGTGGCGCGCTTTAGGTTGGTCGAGACGCCGGCACGACGCACGGTGGACCTGGTGTTCGAGGGCTTTCCGGATGCAGACCAGATCGCGGCGGCGATTCGTGAAGTAGACATCGCGGGCGCCCACGTCCGAGTGCGGTGGCAAGTGGGTGAAGAGGCACGCGGCAGCGTGGACCGCGATGCCATCAAGCGTGCGCTCGGCGATGCGGCCGACGTCCAGCTTGAAGGCCGAGTCGTCCCTGTCGTGCGCAGCAGGGCAGCGGGGATCTCGAGAGCCGCGTCGTTGCAGGAGAAGGTGAGGGTGTGGGCTCGCGCCACCGGAAGCATGGACGGGCCGCTGATCGAACGCCTGGAGACCCTGGCTCATCGCGATCCCGCCCAGATCGCGGCTTCGATTCTGGCCGGCGAGGAGGGCACGCAGCCTTGCAGGGGGTCTGGTCCGGAGGAGGCAGTTCCGTCGGCGGAGGAAACGTTCGGTGAGGAGCGAGCATCTGGCGCGCTACGCGATGCCGAGGCGATGGAGCTGTTCTGAAGCCGACTGACCTTGATCCCAACGAACTCGGCGGGAGACTGGTTCGAGAGCGGGTCGATGGGCGCCCGTGCATGGAGAAGGACGATGGACGATCAAGTGAACAAGGCGAACGAACCCACACGCGATGGCTACCAACCGCTGACGCTGACGCTGACTGGCTTCAAGGGGATCCGTAGCGGCCTCGGTCGGGACACTCTCACACTCGACCTGGAGGCGTTGGTTGGCGACGCGCAACTTGTGGCCATTTCGGGAAGCAACGGGCGCGGTAAGACCACGGTGATGGACAACCTGCACCCCTATCTGGTGATGCCGTCGCGGTCCGGCGCGGATGGCCTCGGTGCGTTCTCGTACTACGACCACGTCTTCCTGCCCGAGAGCACCAAGGAACTGGTCTGGCGGCATGGCGGCAAACGCTACAAGAGCCAGGTTGTGCTGCGTGTCAACGGCAAGAAGAAGACCGAGGCCTTCCTGTTCGAGCAGAGCGGGCGCGGCTGGGCGCCAGTGGTGCTCCATGACGGCACCGTGTCGGACGGAAAGGTCGAGACCTACGAGAAAGCAGTCGCGGAGATCCTGTGCCCAGCCGACACCTTCTTCACGTCGGTGTTTTCCGCCCAGGGGAAGCGGCCGCTGTCGGCATTCAAGAACGCGGAAATCAAGACGCTACTGGCCGATCTGCTGGGGCTAGAGCAAGTGCGGCAGCAAGGAGCGCTCGCCGCGGATGTGGTCAAGCAACTCAAGGCTGGCCTGGCTGTGGTCCGGCAAGGGCTGGCGCGTGCGCAGGAGGACGCGGCCGGCGTGCGGCGCAGCCTGGCCGAGCTCGACGGTGCGTCACAGGCCGTTCTGGCGGCAGCGGCTCGACGAAGTTCGGCAGCCGCGGGTTTGGAAACCGCTCGCCAGAGGCTGGCCAAGGTCACCGCAGAGCACGCCGGCGCAGCCGAGACCGAGGCGCGGCGCCGAGCGCTCGCCGAGGAGGTCAAGCGGGCGAAGGATGAACATGACGCGTGCGCGCAGCGGCTGTCCCAGGAGTTGCCGCGGCTGCAGCAGCGTGAAGCGAGCCTGCAGCAGCGGATCACCGAGCGATGCCAGGCGCACGATCGCAGGAGGGCGCAGTTGGTGAAGGACATCGCGGCGCTGACTTCGGTGGCCCAATTGAGCAAGTGCGTCGAGCGCGCGGTGGCGCGGCGGGGCTTTGCTCAGCGCGTCGTCGCCAGATGCCAGGCCATCGTGGGCCGGCGGCAGACACGCGTCGACGTGCTGGAGCAGGCGAAGGCGACGCTTTTGGCACGACGGCGCGACGTCGAGGCGATCGACCGCGAGGCTGGGCAGATCGCGTTGCGACAAGCCGACCTGGAGCGGCGCTTCGGCCTGACCTCCCACCTGCCGTGTGCAGGCATGGACATCCAGGGGCAGTGTCAGCTTCTCGGGGACGCGCGGGAAGCGAAGGCACTTCTCCCGTCGGCCACTGCGGCGCTCGCCGATCTGGCAGAGAAGAAGCGGGTCGCCTTGCAGGAGATCGCCGTGGCCGAGACGGCGGTTCGCGCGTTGCCGGCCGAATCGCAGTCGCGCAACCTGGCCGAGCAGTTGCTCGAGGCCGCAGAGAAGCGTCTGCACGACATCGAACTGTTGTGCGCCAGACGAGACGAAGTGACGCGATCGAGCCAGACGATCTATGCGCTCAATACTGAACTGGCCACGCTGCCCGAGCGGGCTGCTCCCGAGACGGAGGATGATCGGGCCGAACGGGCTGACATCACAGCGGCGCGGACGCGAGTCCAGGACGAACTTAGCCGCATTGCCCGAGTGCGTGACGAGGCAATGATCCGGACTGCCGAGCAGGCAGCCCTGCTGCCCGCGCCGCTGGACGCCGCTGGGCTGAGTACGGCACGGCAGGAGGTCGAAGCCGCGACGCAAGCCGTCACAGCCGCGGAGGCGACCGAGTCCACAGCGCGGCAGCGCGCGGAGCGCGCGAGGGCACTGGGCGAGCAACTGGAAGACATAGTGGCCAAGGAAGGGGTAGCAAACCGAGCCGCCAAGCGTGTCGAGGATGAACTGGCAGCCTGGGCGCTGCTCGCCAAGTGCCTCAGCAACGACGGTGTGATCGCGCTGGACATTGACGATGCGGGGCCGACGTTGTCGGCGCTGGCGAACGACCTGCTGCTGGCCAGTTACGGGCCGCGGTTCACGCTGCAGGTCATCACGCAGTCCACCAACGGCAAGGGCGAGCTTCGCGAAGACTTCGACATCATCGTGCATGACGGATCTCGGAACGAGTCGAAGAGCCTGAAGCTTGTCAGCGGTGGCGAGCGCGTCTGGATCAACGAGTGCCTGACACGTGCAATCGCGCTCTACTTGTCCGGCAACACCGGCCGCAGGATTGGCACGCTGTTCAGCGACGAGGCGGACGGTCCCTTGGATCCGGAGCACAAACGCATGTTCATGGCCATGAAGCGCGAGGTGCTGCGGCTCGGCGGATACGCCTGCGAGTTCTTCGTGAGCCAGACCCCGGAGCTCACCGGCATGGCCGATCGCATCATCGACTTGGAAGGTATGGCAACTCAGGTTGCCGAGGAGGTTGTGTGACTGACCACTTGCCCGAGCGCTGCTTTGTGGTGCTCCCGGGAGTTCCGACGCGCCAGAATGTCTTCGTTTGTGTCCGGGGCGAACTCGGTGTGCAGGCGACCCGCATGGACTTCGGCGACTATGAAGCCGCGACTCGCGTGGTCCGCGAGCTTAATGACGCGCTGGGCGTTGGGCCGATAGCGGTGCGCGCGATGCTGGTCGGCTGCCTGACGGGTTGGAACCGCGTGCAGCGAGAGTTCGGGTTCGAATGCCGCCCCATGGGTGCCACCGTCCATTGACGGTCGAAGGAGTGAACGCCGAACGGGGCCATCGCACGGTGAGGATCGTTGCTCGGCGGTAAGCTTGTGCGATGAGGGGGTCGGCAATCGATGGCTGAGAGCGAAGGAAACGATGATGAGGGGTCCGCTGCGCTCACTTGCGCCGGCGTGTACCTGCTGCAGGCAGACGGGACGTGCTACTCGTGCAAGCAGTCGACCCCAATGTTCGGGGTGATGGGCCTGCCGCCGTTCGCGCTGGAGGGAGGGGAGTACCCGATCGACGAAGACGAGTGCATGTTTCGGGAGATCGTGGAGATGCCCGCGCAACTTGCGGAGGCGATCAGGGCAAGCGCAGGCCCATGCTTCCGGCCCGACTTCAGTCGTACTGCTGGCGCTTTGTACTGGATGAACCACTGCAAGCATTGCGACGCCAAGCAGGGCGACTTCTTTGTCCATGGCCCCGATGGACCGTTCTGGCCCTACGACGAAGCGCAGATGGACGCGATACAAGCAACCCGGCTCGATGGTCCATTCAGGTTCGTCGATCCAAGCACGGCGTACTCGGGGGCGATGGTCGAGTGGCGAGACCGCAAGCACGGTGTCCAACGTCCACCGCCGAAAGCGGCGGTGCCACGAAAGAAGCGCAAGCCCAAAGCGGGCGCTTGAGGCCGCGCCGCTGCTGACGGCCTCTCTGGAGCCTCCGCGTGACAAGAGGTTCTAGAGAAGCCCCTGAGCTGTCGCCCAGGGGAAAGGATCTCGGATTCAGCTCGCAGGCAAACCGCTCACGGCTGCCAGTTGCCAGCCACGCAGGTCTGTGAACCTGTCGGCGATGTCGAAGACGAGGTTGCGTTGCCCTTCGGTGAGCAAGACCCGCGTCAACCAGTCGCCGTAGCGCTGCTCACGCTCGATGGCAAGGCCGGAGTGCTTGGCATAGGTCGACAGCGGGTGCGCCTCGGCAACTCGAATGGACGGGTACCAGTTGCCTCGAGCTGGCGGCGCGCCTTCTTCGATCAGGCGGCGAATGCGGCGGATGTAGGCCTCCGGTGAGCAGTCCCGCGAGCCAGGCTTCAGGGAGCCCCCCTCGCACGCTCCGGCGAAGTAAACGGCCTGCCGGAGAACCTGCACGGCGCTGCCGAGCATGCAGACATCCCAGCTGCGAACGCGCTTGCCCGTCACTGCATCTCGGAGGTTGTTGTCGCCGCCCTCGATCGCGATGACGAACCGGTCGACACCACCTGTCTCGGGGCTCGCTGACAGCTTCCAGCTGGCCCATTGGTACTCGATTCGGTACGACATGTCAGAGCTCCGCGCCGGCGAACAGCGGAACTTGTTCGTGGTGGCCAGCGGTCACGCGGAGCTCGATGGATGCACGCCATGCGGTTGGCTCGCTCCGCAGGACGGAGCTCATCATCGAGGCCCCGTAGTAGGCGTCGCGTGCACTGCCAGGCCTGGCCAGGTCGAGTTCGAGCGCGAAGGTTCCGTCGCTCGCCAGACTCATCTGTCCGCCGTACTTGGCTCGGAAGGAGGTGAAGGATCCGAAGGGGCAAGTTGTCCAGGAGGACTTCGCGCCGGTCACTGACGCGAGCGGTGCCTGGAGGACGGCGACAGCCCGGATGCCGTGCAGAGTTGCTGCGGTCTCGGCGGAGACCGAAGTTGTGATCGCGTCCCGCCACAGCCTGAGGTAGCGCTCCGGCGTCGTCGGCGTGCCGCCAACCAGAAGCGTCTGATCGACAGTTCGTTGGGCGCGGTCGCTGCACAGGGCCGAGAAGACCTCGTACTGGGCCATGTAGTGGACGCCGTGTTGGTCGGCGCGCAACAACGAGGGTGTCGTCGAGCCGTCCACCAGATCGACCGCAATCGGCAGGTAAGACCTTTCACCGTAGAAGGTGGCGTCGTCGGGCAGGTGGATGACCAACCGGCCGACTTCATCGAGCGTTGGGGAGTGAGGACTCATCAAGTTCTCCTTGAAGGTGAAAAGGGCGCTGCCGCGTGCGGCGAGCGCCCTTTCAGGGATGGTGGGAATGCTGTCTCAGCGGTCAGCAGGCGGACGCCTCACAGTGGGTTGCTCGCCAGCAGATCGGAGAAGCTGGCGTTCGGCGCCAGGGCCGGCGGCGTCGCGGTGGCGAACTGGGCCGGAACCTCCTCGGGCTGCAGGCGGTGCTCTCGCACCGCCAGGTCGTATGCCTGCTTGCGCTCGTACCAGGCCAACTCGTACCGAGCGATCGTGTCCCACGCGGCCGGCGCCGAGCTTTCGACCTCGTAGGCGAAGTCGACGGCCTGGGCGTTGGCGTCGTCGTACCGGATCGAGACTTCGCGGTAGTTGCCGAAGTCGTGTGGATGGGTGCGTCCGATGTAGGCCACCGGCAACCCTTCGGGCACCGGGAACAGCCGATACAGCATGCGGCGGAAGACCTCGCACTCGCGGAGCGAGGCCTCGGTGTAGTCGGGACTACCCACCTGGGCGCAGTTCTCCTCGCCCGGAACCGGGCCGATTTCGATGAATTGCATGAAGATGCTCCAAGAGGGGTGCGCCTTGTTGGCGCACCGGGTGGAAGGAGTAGGGCGTGCGGCGGGACCGGCTGCACACTCAGTCGAGGGCGAGCGCCGCGCGGGCCTCGTCATCGGTTAGGAAGATGTCGCGCTCACAGTCGTAGTACGCGTGCTCGCCCTTGGTGGTGTTCCACATGTAGAGCAGCGTTCGGCCCGTGCGCGTCTTCGTCGGCCGCTCGGTGCCGCCGCACGCGGGGACCCAGTGATCGCCAACGCAGTCGGTCAGCTCGTTCACAGCAGTCCCCGCTCGGCCATGGAGGTCAACGAGCTGCCGTTGGCTGCGACGATGATGTGGTCGATGATCCTCACGTCGATCAACGACAGCGCCTGGCGCAGCGTGCTGGTGAGGAACTCGTCGGCCCGGCTAGGCTCGGTCTGCGATGACGGGTGCACGTGGCTCAGGCACACGGCCGCCGCGTTGAAGTGCAGCGCCCGCTTGACCACTTCCCGCGGATAGACCGAGGTCTGCGTCAGCGTGCCGGAGAACAACTCCTCCACGTCGATGACGCGATGGTTTGCGTCGAGGAAGACCACGACGAAGGTCTCGCGTTCGGCTCCGGCGAAGTACACCCGCAGGAAGTCCTTCATGACCGTGGGCGAGTCGATCAGGGAGCGACCCTTGATCGCTTCGGCAGCGATCCGCGTGAGCAGTTCGTGCGCCGCAGCGAGTACATGCCGCAGTCGCCCGTTCCGTGCCGTGGTGGGCGCCGGAAGGTAGTCCGCGACGGCGTTATCGGAACACAAGAGCGGCTGAGCCGCTGCCGGAGATGGGTCCAGGAGGATCGCTTCGAGTTGACCGCGATCCAGGAGGGTGAGATTCATGGTGTTGGCCTCTTTGATGGCAGAGGGAACACCGGCCCCCGAGGGACAGTGATCCCTTGAGGGTTGAGTGCGGCGTTGCCGCGAATGTGGTCAGACTTCGCCCCGGCGGGCGCCGATGCCGAAGTCGATGCCGCTGATGCGGCCGTGGGTGTGCTTGTCCAGCGCGTGCACCACGAGCGCGCGCGGATGCGAGCGATATGGCCTCGAAGGTGTAGCGGCGGCGCGTGGCCGCGAGGTCACCGCGACGTCGGACGCCTTGGCGCTTGAGCCGCACGAGGCGAATCACACCGTGAGAGAGCCAGGTTGCCTCGACAAGGAGGGCCTGGGTGGATGCCAGGGTGCGCTCCGTTGGAAGAGGGCACCAACCAACAAGGTATCTGCCCTGTCGGGGTTGATGGCACTGCGGAGAGCAGCGCACGGATTCTCATGCGGGTCACGACCGCTAACGCCACCGCTTGCGCGATGGGTACCTCCTCTTGATGAGGACCGGCCGATGGCCGGAAAAGGTGTGGACAGTATGGCGACCAAGCCAGTTGTCTGCAATGGCCCGAATTCCGCGGCGCATGTTCATTGGGCGGGTTTCGACCTTGAAGCGCGGGCCGCGCGCAAAAACATGCTTGCGCCAGGAGCGGCTCCAGCCGCCGCGGACCGCATCGAAGGCGGATCGAAGGGAACTGAGCAAGGGCTGCCGGCATGCGGCGGGGCTCATCGCGGCATCTGCCGCGATGAGCGCACGGGCGGCGGCTGCCTTTCTGGCCACAGGTGCAGGCTGGGCGAGCGACGGGCCCGGGACGCAACCCTTGAGGGACGCTGATGTCGCGGGAACATGGCTTCACGCTTTGAAGGAAGCGCATCCAGACAGAAGGAGTCGAAATGAACGACGCAAGGACACTGGACCGGCCGGTGCAGCCCACCCTCCAGGTGCGGCAGATCGTGGCGGGCCAGAACTACCGGGAGCACTACGACGCGAAGGCCCTCGCCGATCTGCGCGAGCAGGTGAAGGCGGCCGGTGGCATCAAGAGCCCGATCATGGTGCGACCGCATCCCACCCGGGACGGCGTGTGGGAGATTGTCTACGGCCATCGCCGCTGGATGGTCGCAGGCGAGCAGTACGGCGACACCTACGACATGCCGGTCACCATCGAGGACTTGAGCGATGCCGAGGCGCGGGCGCTCGGAATCATCGAGAACAAGGGGCGCGACAACCCGAGCGCCATCGAGGAAGCCAAGGGTGCCGCCGACCTCCTGCGGTTCAACGCCGGCGACAAGGAGAAGACCGCTAACCAGCTCGGTTGGAGGCTGCGCGAACTGGACAACCGGCTGCTGCTGCTTAACTGCGCGACGGAGGTTCAGCGGGCCATCATCGAGCGCCACCCGCACATGAGCATCGGGCATGCGGAACTGCTGGCCGGCCTGCCGCAGGATCGACAGGTGAAGGTGCTGGCCGGCATCTTGCAGCACAAGGTGCCAGTCGAGGTCTTGAAGAAGCAACTCGGCCAGTACGCCAAGCGCCTGTCCGAGGCCATCTTCGACACGGCGCAGTGCCTGGGCTGTTCGCACAACTCGGCACAGCAGGCGGCCCTGTTCGACGCATCCATCGGCGAGGGCTACTGCCAGCACCCGACCCACTACGACGAACTCACGATGGCGGCGCTGGAGGCCCGGGCCGAGCCGCTGCGCGAACGCTTCCAGGTGATCCGTTTCGTCAAGCCGGAAGATGGCTTCGTGCCTCTCGCGGTAGCGGCGGATGGCCCCCTTGGTGTGGGCACGGAGCAGATGGAGGCCTGCAAGGGCTGCGCGAACTTCGGCTGCAGCGTGTCGGCCATCCCGGGTCACTACGGCGAGGTCGCCGAGTCGCTGTGCTTCGACGCCGCGTGCAACAGCACCAAGGTGGCCGCGCGGCGCAAGGCCGAGCGAGCGGCGAGCAAGCCGACTTCGTCGGCGAGGGACGCGGCTGGGTCTGGCGACAGCAAGACCAAGAGTGCCGAGCCAGCGGCCTCGGCCCCCGAAAGCGCCAAGCCGCGCAACACGGTGCCGGGCAAGGTAGTGGCGCACCGCATCGAGTTTTGGCGCAAGACGGTGGCTAACCAGCTGATGGTGCAGGGTGAGCGCAACCACCGGGCACTGACGGCCCTGGTGTTGGCTCGTGAGACGCGAGCCATCCATGCGGATCGGTATGCCGATGTGGCGGTCAAGCTGGCCGGCATCAAGAAGCCGAACTTGGGCGAAACGCCGCTGCGCAAGGTGCTGGAGCAGGCAGACGCGGTGAACGCAAGCGCGCTGGAGGCCCTTGTCAAAGCGGTCACGGCGTCGGCCGCCTATGGCGTCGACACCGAAGGGCTCGAAACGCTGCTGAACTACCTGGAAGTTGACGAGGCACGGCACTTCACGCTCAACGAAGACTACCTGGCACTGCTGACGGTGAGCGAACTTGAGTCGCTGGCGGAGGAAGTCGGCCTGAAGAAGGCGATGGGCGAGCGCTACGCGAAGGCCAAGGCCGGCAAGCGAGGCGAATTCATCCAGGCGCTGCTGGCGGTCGAGGGCTTCACCTACAAGGGCACAGTGCCCAAAGCCATGCGCTACCCCCGGCGCAAGTTCAGGTACGCCGAGCGCGCCGATGCAGCCGGTGAGCCCAGCGCGGCCACCGGTGGGCCGGGCGTGCGCCGAGAAGTCGCTGAGCCCGCCCACGCAGCGTGAGCCTCGACAAACCAGGGGTGACCCATAGGATCGATCCGAGGGTCATCCCTCTCGATCAAGGAGATTGAAGCGATGTTCAAAGAGCTATTCCCGCTGGCAGCAAAAGGTTCGTTCAGCTTGCTGCTTTCAGCCGACGAGGGCAGCGGCCTCATGACGGTGGTGGTCGTGCCGAAGCACTCAGACGGCGGCAAGGATGTTCCTGCACTGGCGATGCCGCTCAAGCTGACGGCCGCGCCCGAAGAACTGGATGCAGGCTTCACGCAGGCCGTGCTCAGCTACTCGACCCATCGCGCCAGCCTGGACGAACAAGTGGCCGCGACCAACGAAGTCATCGAGGCTGCGAAGGCCGCGTCGGTCAAGAAGGGCGCCGAGGCCGTGACGAAGGCCGGCGCCAAGCCCACGCAACGGGCCGCAGCACCCAAGGCAGCGGCAGGTGACGACGACGCAGACGACGACCATGGTGGGGACGGCACCGACGGTGCGCCCACAGCGATGCACGGGGTCTCACCGGCTACGGCGGAGGCTCCCTCTGCGGGACCGGGCGTGCCGGATCTCTTCGGCGCGTGAAGGGAGGCAACCATGTCCATCGTCGTTGCCGCTCTCGCCCGTTGCTTCAAGTACAACGGCATGACGCTGCCGGACATTCCCGGCCTCAGCGTCGAACAGGTCAAGGAGGTCTACGCCGCGCAGTACCCGGAACTGCTGACGGCCGAGGCCCAGGTCGGTGAGGTCACCCGTGGCGTCCAGGAAATCGCGTTCAAGCGCGCGGTCGGCACCAAGGGCTGAGGACGATCCGGTCGCGTGCTACGCCGCGCGGCTGGATCGGTTCCTCGCGCAGCCCGGACAGGGCGATGCCGGGGCCCTTGAAGCCGCGATGGGCGAGGCGAAACTGGTTCTCGTGAGCAGCATCGTCCACCAGTTCGCAGAAGACGTGCGGGGCCAGCCCCACGGGGAGCGGCAGGAGCGCATGGTGGTACGGGGTACGCTCTATCCGCCACTGTTCTAGCCATGTTTCAGTTGCCCTCCATCGACCCATCGATTCCCTGCACTTTGGTGCCGCAGGCGTCGCGGCGCCGTGGTGCGCTGCTGGCTCGAACATTGATTCGCGCAGGCGCCTTCGACGCAGCCTTGATGCCGTCCCGGCCGGGTCCCGACCACATCAAGACCTGCCAGACGGTGCTGGAGGGTTGGGTTCGCCGAGAACTCGGCGCGTTGCGGATGCTCCGGCCGTACTTCGGGATGCACCTGCGCGAGACGGGGAACGACGCCAGCCAGGCGGTCGGGCCAGCGTGCCTGATCGAGTGGGGTGGCGAGTCCTTCGGCGTCCGCTGCGTGGGGCCTGCGCTGGAGTGCTTGGAACGTCACCGTCCCAGGCTCGGCCGGACGGTGTTGCGTGCTCTGGAGCGGTATGCGTTTCGCACGCTGCCGATCTACACGCCCGCTGTCGTCATGGAGTGCGCCAGCGACGTCTACTGGTACGGCGAGTGCGACGAGGAAATGGCCCTGGAAGAAGCCTGTGGCGACGATGCCGAGGAGCGCAAGTCGATGCGCGACAGCATGGTGACCCGGGCCATGTTCGACAGCACGTTCCCGTGCTGGGCGCTGGAAGGCCGAACGAGGCTGCTCGGCCGGAGGACATTGCTGCAGATCGCAGAGTCCGCGTCGGACCGTCGCATTGCCAGTGTGATCGAAAGCGTGCTGGGTCTGCTTGCGATGAACCCGCCCGGCTACGACTGGGCTTTCCGGGAGGGACGCTTCGTTGGCTACTCGGGCGTCCTGGCCTGGGGCCGTGAGGACGAACTCACGTGCCGCGTGCTCGATGACTACGAGCAGATGGTGAGCGAGAGCGGCGACTACTTCGAGACCTGCGGCGAAGTTCCGATCGGTGTCGAGGATCACGAGGCACTCACCGGCTGGTTCGAGTACATGCGGTCGTGGTGCCGTGCGACGCATGGCCTCGACACCTTGATCTGGCAACTCAGCGAGGGAGACTGGTCCGTGAAGTGATCGTGAAAGGAACGAACTCGATGAACGCACATGAACGAGACGTGAAGTTCAACGTGTCCGAGGAAGGACCGGCTGAAATGCATCTGCGTCGAGCGATCTTGGTGTACGGAGGCAAGGGCGGGGGGCAGTTCGCGACGGTCCATGACATCGCGACGGCTCCGGGCGGTGGGGCGACGATCCTGCCGGGACGGCCGATGACGGCATTCGCAGTCCAGCGTCTAGCCCGCAAGTTGACCAAGCGGCGCGAAGGCGGATTCATCCCTGAGAAGCTGATCTTCCAGGACGCTGACACGATCGCATGGTGGGTGCCTCCGTCGAGGCGCCGCGTGTGGTTCAGATGTCCCGAGGGCCAACTCATCGCGGGGGAGCGGTCCGAGGTCGTCAGCCATCCGGGGCTGGTGTTCAGCGTGGCGACGGCGCGCAAGTGGTTTGTCTGGGCGATCAAGGGCACGGCGCGGCCCACCGACAGCACGAAGCTGTTTCGCGCGCCTTACTTCAACGTCTGGGAGAGCGGGCAGGTGTGTGTTGGCAACGTGGACCTGCCTGAACGGGCCTCGGCCGAGAAGTTGGATGAGTGGACCAACGCCTTCTTCGAAAGCTGGTTCACCCACCCCAACGTGCACGCCGAGCTTGTTCGGTACCGAGGTGGCGCCTACAGGTTCTGGAGAGACATGCTCGACGGCAAGCATGCCGAATTTCCGGAGCGGACGCTGGTCGACCTCGGCCGTACCCTGGGTGAGGCCCTTCAATCCCGCAATGCCAAGCATGACGACTGACCCACGTGACGCGGCCATTGGAGCCAGTTGCCCGGTGGTCGCCATGCCTCAGTTCGGCGCGCTGGCGGCGCACGCGAGCGGGCAGCGCATGCTGCTGGCTCGCAATGGGCTCTTTGTGCAGATGAAGACTCCGTGGCTCGACTGCACGACACGGGTTGCGGAGGTCGGTATGCACCTTCCGTACGGGGTGGCAACCGAGGCCATTCGCTTCGCCTTCGGGGTGATCCCCTTGGGATTGCTGGAGCAGTTCATCACCGCCGCGCGCAAGGCCATGCCCAACGAAGCGGCGGGCGCGTTGATCTACGACGCGCGCGTGGGCGCTTTGCGCCTCACCATGCATGTGTCCATCGAGGTCGGGCCCGGTCACGTGCGCTACCGCATCGAAGACTTGGCCGATCACGAGCTCGTCGCGATCGACCTTCACTCACACGGTCGGCTGGGCGCGTTCTGGTCGCACGAAGACGATCGGGACGACCAGGGCGTGCGGGTCTGCGGTGTATTCGGCAATCTCGACCGTGAGCGGCCCACGGCGAAGTTCCGGCTCGCATTGAACGGCCTGTTCAGGGAGCTTCCTCATCCTTGGAGCGCCGAGCCGGCAGGCGCCATGGCGTAGAAGCGGCGCCCCGGCGCAGAACGCCGAGGCGCCGAAGACGCATCTGGCCTTGCCCAGGGAGGACAAGCAAGGACGGATCGAATGCGCGCCTCATTATGCGGCGGCTGTACTGGCTCGGCACGCACCGCGCCGGGTGGGTCAAGGTTTGGTGCGCAGGGGTTGAGCGGGAGGCCTCGTCCGCGATGATCTTCGGGAGAGGATCGAGAAGCGACATGGAACACTGCATTGGGCGAAGCCTGTTGAGCCAGCGTGTCTGGGTCCACCTGGTGGGCGTTGGCGGCAACGGCGCGCAGATGGCCAATTGCCTGGCCCGACTGGACATTGCGATGCGTGCGCTCGGTCACCCCTACGGTCTGCACGTCACGGCCTTCGATGGCGATCAGGTGAGCGAGTCCAATGTCGGCCGGCAGATCTACAGCCCGGCCGATGTGGGGTTGCACAAAGCGGTGGTGACGATCAACCGGCTGAACCAGTACTTCGGCCTCGACTGGGACGCCGTGCCGCGTCACTACGACACGTCGCTGGTCTCCGACCAGGGGAGCTGCCCGAGCATCGTCATCAGCTGCGTGGACTCGGCGCGCGCGCGGCGCGACCTGCATCGACGCCTGTTCCAACGCGGGGCTCGCGCGACCTACTGGCTCGACCTGGGAAACACCGAGAGCGGCGCGCAGGTGGTGCTGGGTGAGCCCAAGCCCTATCCGTTGCCCGAGCGACAGGAGTGGGAGCGGCTGCCCTGCGTGACTGAACTGTTCCCGCAGTTGCTGGAAGAGCGCGAGGAGGACGACGCACCGTCCTGTTCGGTACGAATCTCGTTGCAGGCCCAGGGGCTGTTCGTCAACGACATGGCTGTGCGGTGGGCGTCGCAGTTGCTCTACGAGTTGTTCCAGGGACCGATCAGGCACCACGGGGTCCTGGTCAACTTGTTGTCCAAGCGCTCGGGCCCCATCGACGTGAACCCGGCGGTGTGGAAGCGCTTCGGTATCCGGCGGCGGAAGCCCCGCGGCCTGCAGGCCGAGTAGTTCGCCAAGAGTTCCGGCCGAAAAGCGGGGGTGCTGCGTGCTGCCTTTCCGTTGGCGCGAACTGAGCGAACCCGGCAGCATGACAAGGACGTGGTGGCCGTGCCGCCATCCGGCGTTCGGCCCGCTGGCCTGCCCTTGAAGGCATCGAACAACGGCCAAGAATGAACCCATGCAATCGACGGAAGGGATGGTCAATCGTGGAAAGTCAGTTGGTCAACGCGCTTCAGGTGCTCGGCTGGGTCCTCACGCTGCTGGGGCAAGTCCAGGTGGCGCGCAAGCGCCGGGCAGGCTTCGCGACCTGGATCGTTGCCAATATCGTGCTGATCGGGTTGAGCGCTCGTGTGGGCCTGTGGTGGAGCATTGGCATGTACCTCACCAACATTGCCGTGTGCGCGTGGTCGTTCCGTGCCTGGGCCCAGGCGGACGAGGGCCGGATGCGGACGCTGTTCGTGAACAGGCGGACCGCCTGGTAGCGCGCAGGGGAAGCGCCTGTGCAGCCGACCGAGGAACAGGAACGCATCGTCGCCAGCGATGCTGGGTCGCTGGTCGTGGAGGCTGGAGCCGGTGCGGCAAAGACGACGACGCTCGGCCTGTACGCCAGCGCGCGTCCGCGCAGCCGCATCCTCTACCTCGCTTTCAACAAGTCGATCCAGTTGGAAGCGGCGGCGCGCATGCCGCGGAACGTGAACTGTCGCACCACACACTCCATCGCATGGCGCAAGGCGGCCGAGCTCTTCGGAGGCGAGGCGTCGCAGCGGGTGGGCAAGACCTATGCATCTTCGGTGGCGCGGACGTTCCGTTGCGGGCCGCTGGTGGCCACCGCTGCGTTGCAGGCGATTCAGAACTGGTGCGGCTCTCTCAGCAGCCAGATCGATGCCTCGCACGTGCCGACCGACATCGCCGAGCGCCTGGCCGATCCGGGAAGCGTCGTCGAGATCGCCAGGGCGACCTGGGCTCGGATGTGCCGGCCCGATGGCGGCGAGTTGCGGCTGCCCCATGACGGCTATCTCAAGCTCTTCCAGATGGAAGAGCCGATGCTTCGGGGCCAGGACCTGGTCGCTGTGGACGAGGCCCAGGACCTCAACATGTGCACCTACGACATCGTGCGGCGACAGTGCGGTGGGCTGGTGCTGGTGGGCGACTCGGCCCAGCAGATCTTCGCGTTCCGTGGGTCGGCCAATGCCCTGAGGATCCACGAAGCGGATCACCGGTTGCAGCTCACGCGCAGCTTTCGTTTCGGGGAGAGTCTCGCGCAGATGGCCAACGCTTTGCTGGACCACTTCAAGCTCGACAACGCCCTGCACATCGTCGGCGCCGGCCGGGTGCCCACGCGCCTGACGGTGGACACCCAGCGCTCCTTTGCGGTGCTGGCCAGGACGAACGCGGTCGTGTTCGAGGAAGCCATCTCGTTCCTGTCGACCAACCGTCGCTACCACTTCGTGGGAGGCCCCGAAGGCTACCGAATGGAAAAGCTGCTCGACGCCTACTACCTGTGGGCGGGCAGCGGCGGGCAGGTCCGTGATCCGTACCTGCGCAGCTTCGGCAGCTTCGAGGACCTGCAGCAACTTGCAGATGATGCCGCCGACCCTGAGCTTAGGCACCTGGTGCGCGTGGTCGAGGACTACGGTGGGCGCGTGCCGGCACTGGTGGACCAGATCAAGTCGCGGCACGTGGCGCTCGACAGGGCGGCCTGGAGCGACTTCGACGGCGTGTTCTTCTCGACGGCGCACAAGGCCAAGGGCTTGGAGTTCGATCAGGTCTGGCTGGCCGACGACTTCATGCGGTTCTTCGAGGACGGCAAGGAGCTGACGGCGGAAGAGGTGGAACAGGCGGATGTGAATCTGCTGTACGTCGCGCTGACCCGCGCGAAGGAGTCGATTCGGTTGTCCGCAGGGTTCGACGAATGGCTCACCTATCGGCGCCTGCGACCTCGATGAGCACTTGAGGTATCCGCGGTCGCTCGGATCATGGCCATCGAAGACCCGGAAGGACCCCCGATGTCGCAAGCCCCTGATCCGCCACCTGCGCCTGTTCTGCGCCAGCCCCAACGTGGTCCCTGTTCGACAGCAGGACGGTGTGCTGGCGGTGGCCGGTGTACTCGAGCGGGCCGGCCTGGCGAGGCTGCTGCTGGTTGACATGGAGCGCTGGGGGCGCAATCCGGGTGCCAGCGTGACCAACGCGATCGACCGGCTGGTGCCGGCCGCACATCGCTACCTGATCGGAGGGTTCGGCATCGCGCTGGCCGACACGCTCATCGTTGAGCTGGGACGGATCGGGGGCATTCGATCTCGTGTGCGATCTGGGTGATGGGAGCGGCATGTCCCATCGACCGTTGTACGGCGCGGAACGTGGCTTGCGGCCTCGCAGTCGCGAAGCGTTCATCGCAGCGACCGGCGCGATGGGGCGCGCGATGCTGCAGCGGGCCGAGATGGTCGGCGTCGGCGACTGGGCGGGGGTCGAAGGATGACCCGGCAAGGGCAGTGCGTGACGTGCGTGCGTTGGGCGCGGCAGGGTGGCTCGATCCTGCCGGCGGTCGAAGGATGCGGCTGGCTCGCAGATCACGACGCCCGGCCACTTTCCGGTGCGTTGCGGATGCTGTTGCCGGTGCTCGCACAGATCGCAGCCCGGGGCCGGTGTTGCCCCGGGCACCTGGAGGCCAATGCGGATGACATGCCGGATGCGTATCTCGCCGCGGATCTGCGGAGGAAGGCGTCTGCCGGGCCGGGCTTCATGGTGCAGCACGCGATGCGATCCTGACCACAGGCAAGGAGAGCGCGATGTTGAACGCAAGAATCCCCGAGACGAACGCAGGTGCGCCATGGTGACCAAGTCGCTGCGGCCAGTGACGCGCGAAACCAGCGCGGTGGTGCGAGACAAGGGCCCGCGCGCGGTCATCGTCACCGTGGTCGGCGGAGTGATCGAACTACGGGCCAAGGGGCTCCGAAGTACCGAGACGCTTGATGTGGCATGGTGCTACACGGCTGCGGTGCGGCAGCGGCTGCAGTTGCAGCGGGTGGAACGCGCCAAGAGTCGCCGGCGGAAATAGGGGAGCAGTGGTGAAGGTGTGGGCAAAGGGGTCGGTGACGAGAGCGGTGGCCGTGGTGCTTGCCTGTGCGGCGCTGCAGGTGGCGGCCCGGGCGCAAGGGCCCGGCGAGGCCGCGGCCGATGCCGAAGCCCGGGCCGCCCGGCTCGGCCATGCGGCCGACGTCGTGATCACCGCGGTGTCGGACGGCGACACCGCGACGGCGGTCGTCGAAGGCCGGTCGCTTCGGTTGCGGCTGGCCAGGATCGACGCGCCGGAGCATCGGCAGGCCTGGGGGCTGCGAGCCGAGCAGTCGCTTCGTCAGCTCGTCTGGAAAAAGCAGGTCCACATCGAGTGGCGCGAGGTCGACCGCAATGGGCGGCCCATCGTCACGATGACGGTGGACGGTCTGGACGTCAGCGAGGAACAGGTTCGGCGCGGCATGGCCTGGGTCTATCGGGCGTACAGCAAGGACCCGCAGTTGCTCCGCCTCGAGGCCGATGCGCGCGAGGCCCGCCTCGGGCTATGGGCCGACGCGACACCGGTGCCGCCCTGGGAGTGGCGCCGGATGAAGCGGGACGGCGAAGCGGTGCAGTGAGGCGCAGCGAGAAGCGATGAGCCAGCAGCTGGATCATTGGCCACGGCGGCGGCGCGCACAGACGGCCTACGCCATGCAGCGTAAGCGCTACTCAAGACAGGCGCTCCAGCTCATGGGCTTTCGGTTCGACAGCCAGCTCCGGTTCGTCAAGCTGGGCGCCTGCCGGACGCTGCTGGCCGAGGCGAGCAGCGCGGATGGCATCGTTTGGAGGGTGCGGCCCTTCGTCCGCAACTGGCGGTGAGGGGTCTGCAGAAACGACGATGCCCTGCAGATCGGGTGATCGTGCAGGGCATGTCGGGGTGCGCCGTACGGCGGCGTCACCGGTGAGGGAACAGGCGATGCGGCCTCGGGTCGAGTTGGCCGGCCCGCTCATGCAGGCGGCTGCGATACGCGAGGACCAGGGCAGCAGCTCCCCACAGGTCGAGGACCACCCACGCGAGCGCGTAGGTGGCCAGGACGGGGTCATTGTTGAGCGCGCTTGCCAACGATGCCAGGAGGTCTTGCATGTCCCTGCTCCTCAGGCTCTTGCGAGCCCTGTTCCTCCTCGAGGCTGAGGAGGACGACGGCCAGGGTCTGCGCGACCAACCAGCCGACGATGACAACGGCCAGGTAGGCCGCCGATTCCTTGGCCAAGCCAAGGTACGCATTGGTTGCAGCGAGCAGCCACGACGCCTTCTTCAACGCGTCGGCCGCGGACTTGCGTGCGTCCTTGTTGAAGAACAGGGTCAGGCGGCGACGCTGCTCGCCCTTGGGCGGATGTTTCGTCTTGCGAGTTGCCATGTGACGTTTCCTTTCTTGTTGTGCGAGAAAGGCGCCGCCACCCCGACCGGGGGTAGGGCGCCCCGCTCGGGTTGATGAAGTCGCAGGCGTGTTGGCACCTGCTCGATGCGGCTGTTGCGCACGAGCTGGATGTAGTGGTCGACCATCTGCGCAGGCGCGCGGGTGGCGTCGAGTTCAATGGTCTGTAGGGCTTCGACGTTCATCGTCATGGACAGTCCTTAGGGATGTGCCTTCGCGAGAGCCTTGACCGCGGCACTTCGCGTGCTAGACACGGAGGCTGGTTCGCGAGAGGACGAAGATGCTGAGGTTGGGCAACGCGATCAGGCTGACCCGCAAGGAAGCCGAACGGCTCGAACGCATCACCGGTTTCCCGGTGGATGGCGTTCGAACGCTCGACGGCCTGGCGCTGTACGTCGCGCAGTGCAAGGCCTACTACGCAGAGGACTCGAAGGAGTTCGAGATCCTGGCGTGGCTCATCGACAGCGAGGTGTCACGCTGCCTGGCCGCCGCGTGAGGCGGGAGCCTCGGCGGCAGCCGGCGCTTCCGGCGTCGCGGGCGCGGTGCTCGGCGATGCGGCGAACCCGGTGATCACCTCGGCGACCTCCGGATGCTTCGCGAGCACGTCCACGCGTGCCTTGGCACGCGAGGCGCCGGCCTTGGGCCTGGAGGCCTTCAGGTCGGCGGTGGACCTGCCGGAGAAGATCCTGGGAATGGCGACGACGATGGCCGTCGCCAGCTGCAGGACGCTGATGGGCGCGGTCACGAAGATCGCGCGGAACGCGGCCACGGTGCGCTCGCTCTGTTCGTCAGCCAGGGCCTTGGCATGCAAGGTCTCGCAGGCGATCAGGTAAAGCGCCTCGTGGCGGCTCCTGGCTTCAGGGTTGCTGTTGAGGTACTTGACCACTTCCGCGGCGCCGGGAGGCTGGCGCACGGCGCGGTACAGGTGCACCCAGGCCATCTCCTCGGCCAACTCGTGACGATCCGGTGGAACCGGGGCGGCGAGCTGGCCGTGGATGGGGCCGATGCTGGGCAATTGCTGATGCATGGTTCGCTCCGTTGGATGTCCACGGAGACGACCCGGCCGCAGGGGACGAAGCGTCCCCGTGGGGTAGCATGAACTCGCCGGCAAGCCGGTGTTCACAGGAAGCCATCACGATGGATCGTTCAGGCCAGACTCTTGAAGTCATCGATGGCGGGCGCGAAGCGCTCGAGCGGGCCTACATGTGGGCGATCCTGTTCGATCGGCCCGACAAGCAGGCCCTCGCGAGGCGCCTCGAACCTTCCGCTAACGACGTCCTTTGCGCCGTTGCTCCAGATGAAGACGGGACACGAGTTCCTCGTCGATCAGGCGCACGACCCGCAGGACATCGCTGCGGACAGGGCCGCGAGTGATCCGCAGCCGCTCCAGGCTCTGAAGGAGTTCTTCCTTCTTCGCCTGAAGCTCTTCAGCGCTGCCCTCGTCGACAAGACGCAGCAGGCTCAGCCACAGGTGCTTGTCCATCTGCTCCTCACGCAGCCAGCGGCAGCGGTTGGGGCATCGGGACGACCACGTCGGCCGACGGGCGGACGAACGTGGTGCACAGGGCCGGAGGCTTCCTGGCCACCACAACGGGGTGTTGCGGCAGGCCACTACCGCCACAGAGGCGGCACACGGTGTGAGCCGTGGACTTCGACATGGTCGTTCTCCTTTGCACAAATGCAAAAGGGGAACGACACGTCCCCCGGATGGAGAAGCAACGTTCCCCATTCGGGTTGAAGGCGACGCGATCGCGCGCCCATGGACAGGCGAAGAGACCCACGCCGAAGCGATGGGTCTTTCGCACACTTCAGGACTTGCGTCCCAGGGATTCGGGCCAGGCACACGGGTGTGTCCAGCCGAGGTCATCCAGCAGGCCGGATGACGAGAGGACTTCGCGGCGCCACGCGAAGCGATGACGACGCACGAAGGCAAGGAGCCTGCGCGGCTGGCGCAGCCGACGTCGTGGCCGATGTGTCGTGTGCACATCGACAAGGAGGCGCGCCGACCGGGATCGACGCCAACCAGCACGGACTGGTTCGGCCGCTTGCGCGCGCCGGGATTCGCCGCTTGCACGGCATGGCCGTCCGAAGACGGTCGATTCAAGTGCGGGTCACGACCGCTAACGCCAGGGTGCAGGGCACCTTGGACTCCAAGTCCAGCCGTTGACGGCTCTCATTGAAGGCTGTACCAGCGACGATCGCCAGCAGGAAGCTCTGCAAGTTTGCCACTCGGTTGTGGCCCTGGGTAGGGGTCTCGCGAGGTCTTGAAGCCGGCGCAGGTTCATGTGTCCAGCATGTGCCTGATGACACGGGCCGCAGCGCTCCGACGGTGGATCGGGAGTCGGCGATGAGGACCTCGGACGACGTCTGCGGGCTCGTGCCCCCGGCATGGGGCGTGGGGGCTGTGCCCCTTGAACACGAGGAGGTGCCTCGTAGCCTGAGTGCGTGAACATCATCAGGATCCACTGCAGCGACGAAGCCGTCGCGGCGAGCCCGCCGGACCTGTTCGGCTTGATGGCGGACGTCGAACGGTTCTCGATCGAGGTGCCAGCCGAGGTCGCGAATGTCCTGGGTGCAGGGGCACCGGTGTTCGTCGGCGTGAGCGGAGGGCGTGACTCGCAGGCGCTGGCCTATCGGGTGTGCGCGCACCTCGACGACATCGGACACCAGGGCCGGCGCTTCCTGATCCATGCCGACCTCGGCCGCGTGGACTGGAGGGACAGCCTGCCAGTCTGCGAACGGCTGGCGCATCGCCTCGGCGTGGAACTCGTCGTCGTGCGCCGCAACGCGGGCGACATGATGGATCGGTGGCTGTCGCGCTGGGCCGCCAACGTCGCCCGCTACGCGAACCTCGAGTGTGTAAAGCTGATCTTGCCGTGGAGCACCGCCGCGCAGCGCTTTTGCACGGCCGAGCTCAAGAGCCAGGTCATCGCCCGCGAGATGCGCCGGCGCTTTCCCGAGGGCGATGTCGTCTCCGCCGTGGGCATCCGGCGCGAGGAGAGCACGAAGAGGGCGCGCATGCCGGCCTGGAAGCAGGACGAGCGCACGACGCGCAGACGCGGCGCGGGCCACACCTGGAACCCCCTCCTGGGCTGGCGGCGCGGGGACGTCAACGACTACGTGCGCATCCGGGGCGACGAACTCCATGTGGCCTATCGGCTCTATGGCAGCACGAGGGTCTCGTGTGCGTTCTGCGTGCTCGGCTCGGAGCATGACCTTCGGGCGTCGAGCAACTGCGCCGACAACCATGCTATCTACCGCGAGATGGTGGCGCTGGAAGCCACAAGCACCTTCTCGTTCCAGAGCCACCGTTGGCTCGGCGACGTGGCTCCGGACCTGCTCGATGCGGGTCTTCGCGCGCGGCTGCAGGAGGCCAAGGAGCGTGCCCAGCTGCGGATGAGCGCCGAGGCCAGGCTGCCGGAACACCTGCTCTTCGTGAAGGGCTGGCCCACGGTCCTGCCCACGCCGGGCGAAGCGGCACTGATTGCCGGGGTCCGTCGCGATGTCGCGCAGGCCGTCGGCCTGCAGGTGCATCGCACCGACCGGGACGCAGTGCTGGTGCGCTACCGCGAACTGATGACGGTGGCCAGAGCGAAGGCAGTGGCCAGCGACTTGCCGCTGCACACCGAAGAAGGACTGCAAACATGAACTCGACCACCCTGGCGCCGAGAGCCGGCGCCGTTCCCGAACCGCTGGTGGACATCGCTTCGATCTCGTCGCGACTGTTCTGGCTGGTTCGCAACTCGATGTCTGGTGCCGCGGCGGGCCTGCATTTGCCGGCGACGGTGTTCACCCGATTCAGCGACGCCGTGGCCGCACGCGATGCCATCGACCAAACCCCGCCTCTGTTGGACCACCCTCAAGGCCTGTGCCGGCTGCGCGACGACGTGATCGTCGACGGTGTGGGGCCTCGTCGTGTCAACTGGATCCATCCGAGCGGCGATGTGCGCGTCGAACTCGCGCGGCATCCGGGCAGCGTGGAGTTCTACCCCGTCGCTGCGATCAGGCGGGCGGTCGCACCCCGGCCGCGCTTCGAGCACGAGGTCGTCCCGGTCGGACTTCGGGAGGCGAACCTGGTGGTGGAGCGGCTGCACCGAAGACTGGGCAAGGTCCCGGGACACAAGTTCGCCGTCGGCCTGCGCCGTGTCGCCGATCAGGAACTGGATGGTGTGGCCGTGTGCGCGCGGCCGGTGGCACGACACCTGGACGATGGCCTGACGGCCGAGGTTCGACGGGTGGCTGTCGATCCCTCGGTGACCAACGGCTGCACCAAGCTGCTCGGCGCGATCGCCAAGGCGGCTTCCGCGATGGGCTATCGGCGCCTCGTGACCTACACGGCGGAAGGCGAAGGCGGGGCCAGTCTCTACGCCGCGGGCTGGGACCCCATCGGACGCAGCGCCGGCGGCCACTGGGGTTCGGCCGGTCGGCCGCGCAAGGCGGGTCCCGAGGAGGGGCGCAAGGTTGTGTGGGCGAAAGTGCTGCGCGGTGAGGAGCGCGAACGCTGAGCACGGTTCGTCTCGGCGACCTTGAAGGCGCGGCCGAGCGCGGGACACTGCCCGCCGAAGACGCCGAGGCAGCAGTGGACGCCGGGGGCGCAATCAAAATGTCAATTTATATGTATTGCCATAGCGCATAGGAAAGCGCTACACTTTGCTCTGGCTAAGCTTCGTGAGGTCATCATGTCCACCTCTCCTCTTCGACTTGTCCGCCTGGCGCCCGACCCACTGGGGCTGTACGTTCGAGCTGGACGCCTGGATCAGAAGGACCTCCAGAGCTTCATCACCTCGGGATCGGCTGCGTTCACGGGCGTCGTCTTCGAGGCCAAGCGTGTCGGGCAGCAGAAGGAACTGCTGTCGCTGGTGCTGGAGCGTGGCCTCGATGCCGTGCTGGACCCGCAGACACAGGCGATGGCCACGGTAGGCGGCTATGCGAAGGGCATGGACGGACTCCCATGGTCCAAGAAGCGTCCCCATGCCTTGGAAGACTTGGCGACAGCCTTTCAGCAAAGGCAGATGGCCGAGGACATTGCGAAGTTCGCCATCCAACATGGGTTTACCCAGGTGATCACGCCGACCCACCTGATCACCGGACCTGATGACCCTTGGCTGGCGATCGACATCGGCTCCGCCAACGCGCTTCGCGCTGCGCTGGAGCGCCATGGCGGTGGGCATGTGCAGCTTCACTACTCGCTGGCACTTAGCTATGAGGCCTTCCGGACAGGCCCGAAGCGACTTGCTGTCCTGGAGCAGCTTCGCCGGGCCATGGTCGATGGGTTGTGGCTGAACATCTCAAGCTGCGGATCCGACAGCTCACCGACCGCCATCACTCGCTACGGTGATGCTGCGTCGGACTTTCACGCTCTCGGGCTGCCTATTGTTGCTGACCATGCCGGAGGCCTGATGGGATTGTCCCTGCTGGCTTTCGGCGCGGTGGGCGGCCTATCGCACGGCGTGACGCTGGGCGAGCGCTTCGACACGGCCAGCTGGCACAAAGTGCCGGAGGAGGGCAAGAAGGTGTTCGGCGCGAAGATGCGGATCTATCTGCCCATGCTCGATTTGATGCTGCCGCGTGTCGATGTCGAGCGCTTTTTTGAGGCAGGAGGGGGCAGGGCACGCTCTGCGTTTGGGTGCAGGGACACGAACTGCTGCCGACGAGGCGTCGACGACATGCTGCAGGCACCAGCGAGGCACTTCCTCTACCAGCGCACGCACCAGGTAGCAGGCCTCGGGCAGATCCCCGAGTCGATTCGGCCGACCGAATTCCTAGAAGAACACCTGCGCCCGGCAAGCGACGCTGCGCTGGTCGCGGCTAAGCTTTCGCTGCCCGAGGACCTGGCACTGAAGGCCAGCAGACAAGCCAAGCGGCTGAACGACTTGCGGACCACTCTCGGCCCTTATGCCAAGAAGCGCCGCGACTCATCGTTCGCACGTCATCCTGTGACGCGCGTCGCTCGCGGCGGCTTGCGCTGATACGCCTCTCTCCCCAGAAAAGATCCCCACACCCATAGAGGCATGCCATGAGCAACGCTATTGCACGCCGCCTGGAAGCCATCCAGACCAAGGGCGCCATGCGCTCATCCGACGTAGCTAACGTCTTGAACGTGCGACCCGAAACCGTCTCCCGATGGAACAAGGGCAAGGCCCTGCCGCACGCCAGCACCGAGAAGCAGCTCCTTGAACTGGAGTTCGTCATCGACAAGTTGGCCGACATTTACGAGCCGCACGACGCGCGACTGTGGCTCTTCGCGCGCCAGCGCCTGCTCGACGATCAGGTGCCGGCGGAGCTGATCCAGCAAGGTCGTGTGGACGAAGTCTTGGCATCGGTCAACCAACTGCTCGACGGTGTCCATCTGTGAGGTGAGTGCACCAGGATGATCCACGACCCCGATCTGTTGGACCAGTTAGACGCGCTCCCGAAGGAGGCCTTCGACGGTGAGGTCTTTCGAGGTACGCGGCAAAGCCTCGACCCGCTGGCCAGCTCATACAGCGGCGGCCGTTGGATGCAGCGTGACGGCGCCGCGGTGCTCTACACCAGCCTCGCGCGCGAAGGCGCGCTGGCCGAGATCTCGTTTCATTGGGGCCAGCTGAGCCCGCGCCCGACCAAGCCCGTCATGCTGCACACGCTGCGCGTCATGGCGCACCGGACGCTGAAGCTGGTCAGAGCAGACCTTGCAACGCTCGGCGTGCCAGAGAGTGCCTACGGCGGCGTCAACATGCCTCGCACTCAGGAGATCGGAGCCGCCGTCGAGTTCCTCGGATGTGACGGGCTGATCGCGCCGTGTGCACGCTGGAACTGCGACAACCTGATCCTCTTTCCGGATCGGATGGGCATCGATGCCACCTTGGAGATCGTCCACAGCGAAGCCGTTGACTGGGTGACTTGGGCAACGACCCACGGGCTGATCGCCTAGGGAAACGCTGATTTATCCGGGCTGACCGCGATGCGCGGTCGACGCTGTGACGGCAGCATTGCGGCATGAGCCAACGCAGCTTTGCCAGCGCCGAGTACGCCTTGAAGAAGAAGCGCACGCGGCGCGAGCAGTTCCTCGCCGAGATGGAGCGAATCGTCCCGTGGTCGCGCCTGGAGGCGGCCATCGCGCCGTCTTACCCGAGCAGCGGAAGGGTCGGCCGCCCGCCGATTGGCGTACCGAAGATGCTTCGCATGTACTGCCTGCAGCAGTGGTACGGCCTGGCCGACGAGGCGCTGGAAGATGCGCTGTACGACAGCCAGTCCATGCGTGACTTCGTGGGCATCGACCTGTCGCGCGAATCGGTGCCCGATGCCACGACGCTGCTGAAGTTCCGGCGCCTGCTGCTGGCCAACGACCTGACCAAGACACTGTTCGACGAGATCAACGCGCACCTTGCCGAGAAGGGGTTGCTGATGCGCTCGGGCACCATCGTGGACGCCACCATCATCGCCGCGCCCAGTTCGACGAAGAACGCCAAGGGCGAGCGTGACCCGGACATGCACCAGACGAAGAAGGGCAACCAATGGCACTTCGGGATGAAGGCGCACATCGGGGTGGACGCGGAGTCCGGGCTGGTGCACACGGTCGTCGGCACAGCGGCCAACGTCAACGATGTGACGCAGGCCGGCGCACTGCTGCACGGGCAGGAGACGTCGGCCTTCGGTGACGCCGGCTACCGCGGCGCGGACAAGCGGCCCGAAGCCCAGGGGCCGACGTGGTTCATCGCCATGCAGCCGGGCAAGCGCCGGGCGCTGGACCTGACGAAGAAGTGGGCGCGACTGCTGGAGAAGGCCGAGCAGTTGAAGGCCAGCGTGCGCGCCAAGGTCGAGCACCCGTTCCATGTGGTCAAGAACTTGTTCCGCCACCGCAAGGTTCGCTACAAGGGGATGGCCAAGAACCAGGGGCAACTGTTTGCGCTGTTCGGGCTGGCCAATCTGGTGATCGCCAAGCGATCACTGATGGACCTCCATGCCCGAGGTTCGTCTTGATCGGGCGGAACGGCCCGAAAAGGGCCGAAAACGAGTGCCTGAAGGCTGGCCGCGGCCCCGATTTCGCCTTCCTTCGGCGTGCGTCGCGCTTCAGGCAGATGTTGGCCGCTCAACTTGGCCATTGATCAGCGCCTCCCTAGCTACGCTGGCCAGCAGCGGCCGTAGCCAGACACGATTGAACGAGGCGCCATGGCAGAGCAGGTGTTTTCACAAGGAGAGCTTGAGGCCATCGCGACAGCCCTGGGAGACACGTCAGAGGGACTGACAGGATCGGAAATCGGCCACCTGCTGGCCTCGATCAAGATGATCGATCCGACGCCGACCGCGACCAAATGGGTGCGGCTGCACAACGCCTTCGTAGAACGGCAGAACAGAGCACAAAACCGCCGGGCCATCCTGGAGTTCATGCGCCATGCCATGCTGCCGGCGCGTCATATAAAGCGGCCGGAACGGTTCGAGCCGATGCGCGCCAATCTCAACCGCGCCTTGGCTTTCTCAGGACTCGCCGTCGACGCCGCCGGCGAGTTGGTCGCCACCGATCACGTCAAGACTCTTCCAGAAGCTTCCCGGCGCGCCGATGAGTTGCGCGCCGACCTGGTACGACGCGGCGTCCACGCCGACGTGTTGCGCTTCTGCCGGGCAGAACTGGTCGCGGACAACTACTTCCACGCAGTGCTTGAGGCCAGCAAGAGCATCGCCGACAAGCTTCGTACGAAAACCGGCCTCACCGAAGATGGAGGGAGGTTGGTCGATGCGGCCCTATGCGGCTCGGCCCCCCTGCTGGCCATCAACGCGCTCGCTACCGAGAGCCAGCGCAGCGAGCAGAGCGGCTTCGCGAACCTGATCAAGGGCGCGTTCGGGATGTTCAGGAACCCCAGCGCACACGAAGCCCGAATCCTTTGGGCCATGAGCAAAGAGGACGCCGAAGACCTCTTGTCGCTTGCGTCCTTGATCCATCGGCGGCTTGATGCAGCCAAGTGAAGCCATCAACCCCCCGTACCAGCTTTCGGCTGAAACGGGGGTTGCAGGCAAAAATGGAACGGTGCCCGGACTCGAACCGGGATCGTCAACGCTGTACCATGATGGTGCTTACTCCCCATGGACGGCTACCCTCAGCGAGTAGCTTGACGTTGGTGCTCTATCCGTATTGAGCTACGCCGCTAAATTCAGATCTTCTTGCCCCCCTCGATGAGAGCGAAGGCTGCAGGGGTTGCGCGCCTGCTCTTGTCCTCCCCAGCGCGCTTCTCACGGATCGCTATCTTCTGTTCTGCAAACGTAGCAGCGGCTTTCACCAAGCCACGAAGATCGTATTGATTGGTCAGGTTGTCGCCTGCCTTCGCCTTGCGCTCGATGCGCTGGACGTAGCCCAGCGCTTCCATCTTGGCGATCGAGCGCTGCACGGTCCTGGGGTCAACATCAATGGCGTCGGCGATCGTGCCTTTTGCAGGCCACGGGTTCTCGTTCGGCTTCCACCAGTAGCTGGCCAGGTGCAGCAGGACGAGCACGTCCAGCGGCTTGAGCTTGAGGGCTTTCTGGTACTGGAAGATCACATCCGGCAGGGCGGTGAAGCCGGCAGCGATCAGCGTTTTGCCCCACTTCGCCTCGAGAACCTTTTCGGTGGGCGAAGCGCTTGGCTTGGGTGCTGACTTGGTGGTGCTCATCGTGATCGCTTTCGACATCGTGCCGAGAGTGTGCGGCTGATGGCCCATCGCCAGCAACAAGGCACGGCCTCCGTAGGGGAGGCAGCGCAGTCGCCCCCTCCTTCGTTTGCTACGTATGCGCAGTTGCTCTACGTCAGCGTAGCTGTTCTGCTTAGTAGGGCAGGGTGGTCGCCCCCCGGCAAGGCATGGGCGCCCCCAGGGGGCGACTTTCTCACCTCCCCTTAGCCCGCCTTGCCAGCACCCGCCGAAGCCGCCTTCTCGCGCGGGCCTTCCCATAACGCGTCTGCACCCAGCAGCACGTCCATCAGGTCGTCGCGCAGCTGCTCCGACTGCATCCACGCATTGCCAGCGTCGACTCGATGGCCTGGGACTTCGCGGCCCGTCGCCAAGTGCCGATCGGCCGAACGGCGGACAAGCGCATTGACGTGATGCATGCCTGGGTGCGCCGGAACGCCTCACAGCTTGAACTGCCGAAAGCGCCCTACGACCTGCAGCTGTTCGACGAGCCCAGCGACGAGGCCTCGGCCGAGCTTCAGGAATGGTTGGAACTGGTGGTGGACAACCAGACCGATGCGGTCAGCGCCTGGCACCACTGCATGAGGACCTGGGTCGGTGGGTGAGTGCCACGGCGATGAGGTGCGGCCGGGCTACACGCCCAGGCGCAGGTCCAGGAACCAGTGGCCGCACCGGGACGCGACGCACTGTGGAGAGGCGAGGTGCTGGATCTCTTCCGGCGGGGTCGCGCACTCCATCGCCCGATGGTCTTCGCCAACGCCGAAGCTTGCCATCGCTTTGAAGACCGGGCGGTCGGACGCCCTCCGTCTTGGCAGGTTCGCTCCGAAGGCGTTGGCGTAGACGCTGGCCTTGCTAAGGTGACCGTTCTCCTGGATCTTGGGAACGTCCGAGCATGTCATCAGGTTCTCTTTGGCCAGCTTTGCATCGGCGTAGCCGAGAACCATGTTCGAGCACAGTGCCAACAGGTCTCGCACCGGAAGATGGAGGCCGTTGAGGCGGGCGATTTCGACCAAATCGCCCAGCCGACGCGCGAGCTGACCGTCGTCTGATTCGCCGAGCAAGCGTCGACGGTTCTCGTTGATGGGGCACACCTTTCCCCCGGCGTTCAGGGCACATCGCCTGCAGTTTTCCCACTCAGGATGCCGCGCCACTGCGCTCGCGACTTCGTCGAACGTCTTGCGACTGGTCGTGCGGCTCAGGTCGAAGACCGCCAATCGTTCAAGCGCTGGACCTGCCTGCAAGAACCGCTCTTGAAGTGGTTTTCGCAGCGGGTGCGGTCGCCCCTGGCGTTTGCCCAGGTCACGAAGACGATCGAGTAGCTGACCATGATTGGCGGCTAGGACCACAAGCTCGGAGTCGTCGCCTCCGAGCACCGATCTTTCGAGGCGCTCTAGTGGGATGTCGCTCTCTTCGCCATTGAATTCTGAAAGGTCCTTGATAAAGACCGCTAGGCGACCATCCTGCAGTCGGAGCTCCTTGACATTCCCCTTGGTCGCCCAGACCTTCGCGTCGCCGCCGATACGGGCCCAGAGCGCTCTGCAGTGGTAGGTCTTCCCATCGCCAGCTGTGCCCGCGATCAGGAGGGAGCCCGGCACCTGGGACTCAATGTGTCGGGCCATGTTCTCCAGAAGCGGCGTCGATAGCGTGATCGGCGCGACCTTTGCGCGACCCAGTGCGTTCGACACGTACTCGTCGAACATCGTCAAGTTGTTGGGTGTCGGACCGTAGCTCCGCAGGAACCTGACCCATGCCGCCGTCGGCGGTGTCGCCACCTCGCCAGCAAACTCGCCCTCCGACGAGACGTAGCCGCTTGTCATTTTTGTGCCTCCCGAGCACCAAGATTAACCGGACGAGCAGCCATTCTCGGCCACGGGGCGCACGGCTCGCGAGGATCGGCTCCTCTGGCTCGCTGTCCTGAGGCGCCCGGGCGTTGGCTTGAGCTGCGACCGTCGATGATGCTAAGGGCGCGAAAGCCTCCGGGTGGGGGATCGGCTCGAAGCAGTGGGTGAGCCGGCGGACGACCAGTCGACGGTCGGGTGAAACCCTAGTTCGTAGGGGCGCCGGAGGCCTACTCGCTTGACCGGTGGTCCGGGGTTGGCCTTCCATCTCCAAAGTCCAGGCAAAGCTGCAGCGTGGCCGGCGAGGGCCGCAGAGCTTCAAGACTGGGATGGAGCGCGAGAGTGCCATCGAACGACGCCGCGGCGTCCATCAGAGGCAAGGCTGGCACCTGAAAGATGGCCAGGGGCTGAGCCATTTCCGCCGACCACGTTGGCTCGGGAACGGGATCGATCGTGGTTGGGTGGCCTTGTCCTGAGGTTGGTGATGGCCAAGTTGGCCATGGTGAGGCTACGTGGGCCAGCCCGGTGTCGGGAGCCACCGGACCGACTTGGAGCACGGACAGAGGCGGCTCCGCGGCCTGCCCGTAACCCGTTGAACCGTAGCCCACGTCCAGAATGGACGTCCGTCCCCAGATCGAGCCGGACTGGCGCGGTGGCCCAGGGGGGCGCTTCTTCGAGAGGACGGCGGCCCTCAGCCTTGTCGACGTTGGCGGCGGAGGCTGCTGCGCCGGTAGACGACTTTCCTGGTCAGTTGCCGCTGGACCCGGTCCCTGACGAGGGAGGATGGGCTCGATCTCGGTGCGGCGCTGAGGAACACCACCCGCGTCTGCCCGAGACGGGTAACGCTCGCCGTCCGAGGAGGCGCCTTCGCTCAGGGGCCGGCCAAGCTCGCGAAGCTTGCGCCGCAGGCGCTCCAGCAGAGAGTTCACCGACCGTCTCCTGACCTCGAAGTGGGCATCGACGAGCAAGCGCCGCTGTGCGGCTGCGACCTCGTGACTATGCAAGGGAGGAAGAGGTTCGTCCAACCGAAACGAACCACCTTGCCCTCACCGAAACCAGCCGCCGTCGCAGGGCACCGGATGCAGCGGATCAGAGGGTTTGGGTGCCATGGCTCCGCTTGCGTCGGGATCGCACCCGCCGACCTTGAATACGCAGGGCCTCTTCGTATCGTGATCAGGTAGCAACAGCGAAATGGAGACCGCGATGAGCAGCGACCTGCACGATGACGACACCGAGGTGGCGGAGGCCTGTCAAGCACCGGCCACGCCAGCCCGCGAGGTTCCCGACATCCCATTCGGTGTGACGCGCGGCATGAGCAACGAGGACTACCACGGCGACCGCAGCGCCGTCTCCTCCACCCAGCTCAAGCGCATGCTGATCAGCCCTGCGCACTTCCTCAGCGGCATCACCGATCCGGAGGAATCCACCGAAGCGCTGCTGTTCGGCTCGGTTCTGCACGGCCGGCTGCTGGAGCCCGACACCTTCGAGTCGCGGTTCTTCGCGATGCCGAAGGTGAACCGCGCCAGGAAGGAAGGCAAGCAACGCTACGCCGAATGCATGGTGCAGGCGGCCGGGCGCACCGTGTACCCCGAGGCCTGGAAGGAGCCCATCGAGCGGATCATCGACAACGCGATGACCCACCGCAAGGCGCGCGAACTGCTGGCCAAGGGCGAGGCCGAGGTGGCGCTGGTCTGGCTGGACCCCGACACCGGAGTCAAGTGCAAGATCAAGATCGACTGGTGGCACGACGCCCGCACGCTCGCCGACGTGAAGTCCGCCGAGGACGTCACCTTCGAAGGCTTCCGCCGTTCCTGCGCCAGGCTCGGCTACGCGCTGTCCGCGGCGATGTACTGCGAGGGCGTCTACCAACTCACCGGCGAGGAAGCTGAGTGGGCCTTCATCGCGTGCGAGAAGGGCCGGCCGAACACCGTCGCCGTCTACCGCGCGATGCGCCCGTTCCTGGAGCGTGGCCGCAGCGACTTCCGGCGGGCACTGCATCGGCTGGCCGAGTGCCGGGCGCGAGGGCACTTTCCGATGCTGCAGGCCGAGGGCGAGTGGGAGGACATCGACCTGCCGCGGTGGGCGTGACCCAAGGGGCCGCCATGCCCCTTGCCGGCGCCCAGCCGCTGGCGGCCAGCTTCAGCCTGCTCGGCTGGTGCAACGGGACTGCAGCCCCGCGCCGGAAGAGCCCGCCATCGACTGGGTGCCCGGCCAGGGGCACCGACAGACTCAGCTGACGGCGAAGTCCGCGAGCTGCTTGCCCTCTTCGAGCCGGGCGACCAGCCACCGCGGCTTGTTGCCGCGGCCGGTCCAGGTGTTGTCGCCGTCGCGGTACTTGATCGCCACGGGCTTGCCCTTCGCGGCCGACTTGCGCGCCGGCGCCTTCTTGGCCGCGGCCCGGCCAGTCGAGGCCTTCTTGGCCTTGCCGAACAACTGGTCGGGCGTGATGCCGTAGTGCTCGATGGCCGTGCGGATCCGGGCGATGACGCCTTCGATCTCCTTTGCCTTGAGCGCCTCTGCCTCGGCCTGGAGTTTCTGAATCTGGGCCTGCAACTGGCCGTACGACTTTGCCAAATCGTTCTCCTGTAACGCCGCAAGTCTACGTTGGCGAAGCCCAGTTTCCATTGCGTGATCGAGAGCCGGCCAAAGCGCCGCGAGGGCATTGACCTCGAATGCTTCCGGCTCGCGCTGTGGGGAACATGTCGAACGTTGAACATGGCGGCCCCCGTCACGCAGTCGGAGGCGCGACGGCCTCGTCGCCTGCTACCGGCGCGGTGGCGCGTGCATGGGCCTGGCTCTTGCCTAAATACGCATCCGAAATCGCGATGCGCCCGTGGCCCAATTCGGAAGCGATGGCCAGGCGCGCGGTGGCGTCCTCGCCACCATCACCGGAACCGCCGCGCACCGGAGAGGGCTCGCCGGTCAATTCCTCATAGCGGTCGTTGGCATGCTGGTGGCGCAGTCCGTGGGCGGTGACGCCCAGGGCGGCCTTCGTGATGCCGAAGCGCCGCAGGACGTTGTAGAAGCGGTTGGCGTTCTGGGTCGCGGTGCGGCCGGGGGCGCCCACGTACTGGCCCGGCGCCACCGACTGCAGGGCGCGTTTCAGCAGGGCCTCCTGCTCGGGCGTCTGCACTGGGATGTCGCGCGGGCGGCCGCCCTTGGTGCCGTAGCGCACCCGCAGGAACCGCTCGCAGTCCGGGAAGTGCTGGGCGTCGCGCGGGTTGGCCTCGTCTCGGGTGATCACCGCCATGTGCGGCCGAAAGTGCCGGGCTTCCTTCGCGCGCAGGCCGAAGTGGTAGCAGAGCTCGAGCTGGATGCCGACCCACGGGTCGTAGGCCGTGACCTCGGCGATCTTGGCCTCGACCTCGACGCTGCGGGCGATCCAGCTGCGGTCGAAGTTGGCCGTGCGGTCGCGGTGCACGTAGTGCGAGTCGTCGCCGAAGTAGGTGGCGACGTCGCGAACCATGCCCGGCCGGCCGATCCAGGCCGCATAGGTGCGAAGGAAGCTCAGGTAGTTGTGGACCGTGGCCACCGAGAGCTTGCGCTCGGCCCAAAGCCGCGCGACGGCCTGCACCTGGCGGTTCGTGAGGATGCGCGGGTCGGCCTCGCGGAACGTGGTGTTGAAGCGCAGGTCGTCCCAGAACTTGAAGTAGAAGCGCTCGCGGTCGAGCATGGTCTTCTGGGAGACGGTCTTGATGAGCTTGGAGTGCTCCTGGTTGTGGATCACGAGCACGCAATGGAGCACGCGCTTCCAGTCGCGCGTGCCCTGCGGCGCCGTGTCGAGGATGTTCTGCGGGTTCCTCGGCGCACCCGCCGGCGACCGCCGCGCATAGACCAGCTTCTTCGGCGGGGCCTTCTGTTTCTTCGACGACATCTCTTGCTCCGTTGACGGCCGGCGAGCCACTTCAGCCGTGTCAAAGGGTGCGGACGCGAAAGTCCAGCTCGCACGTGCGTCCAGGGTCGCGCGAGCAGGTCGAAGGTCAAGGGCACGGCCGCACCGCCGACCTTCGTGCGCGGTGCGTTGTTTCAAGCGTTCGGCCGCGCGGAGCGGCCAGGCAGGCGTTAAAAAATCTCTGTTCCCCGCAGCTCGCCGCCGTGCTTCCACGGCGGTGAACGACATGACGCTCACACCTCAAGGGATGCGACGCGCGCACCTCGGTCCATGCCGAGGCGTTTCTGGGAGTTCGTGGGGTACCGTCTTTCGCCGCTTGAAACGCACTCCTGCCATCGGAGCGCACGGGGCCACGCCTGGAATCGGTCGCACCGCCTCAGACGGGCAGTGGTGACCGAGAACCCTCAAGGGGTTGACGACGTTGGCAACGGTGTTGTCGCTTGCAGCACGACGGCTGCTAAGCGGATGGCCTCAGCCGCGGCGTTGCCGCCAACGAAGGCCACTTAGGCAGATCCGATTGACGGATCGAGATGGGGAGATAGGGGCACCGCGACTGGCGCGGCAGGGCCTCGAAGGGCCGGGGCTTGAAGTGCAGGTCACGACTGCGAACGGCGGGTTCTCGGAGTCCGCAACACCGGCCTGCTTGCATTGAGAGCTGTGGCAGGCAGCACAGGCTCGGGAGGAAGTTGAACCCAGGCGAGGCCCGGTTGTCAACACCGGTCGGGCTTGAACAATGGGGCTGCTCTGGTGGTGGTTAGTGTGTCGCCGGCCTTGCCGAAAGCGAACTCCTCTCGGCCTTGACTTCCTTGCTTCCCCGTCTAGCTCTCGAAGGCTTGAACAAGGGCAAGCGCGAGGGCCATGGTCCACCACCGAACCACGACGAAAGCCACGGCCAGACCGCGGTGCCGAGCCGCCAATGCCGCCATGTAGCAGGGACATCCAAGCCGCGGCGCCGGCGCTGTCTCAGTGCATGTCCGTCACAAGTGCCGCTTCGAGAACGCGCGGCGCTTCGCGCGGTGCGAAAACGAGGGGGTTACGACCGGCCTTTCCGGGTTGGCGGCGCGCGGACTCTTGGCGATGCTGTCGCCATCGGTCAACGCAACGTGGAGAGCGCCGCCCATGGAAGCAATCGTCAGAGCCATCGATGTGGGTTTCGGAAATACCAAGTACGTGCTGGCTGCGCAAGGTGGAAGGGTCGAATTCGCGCACTTCGCCTCGATCGCCTATGACAGTGCGCACGACAACTCGAACGATGCACTCGGCAGCAAGCGCAAGACGGTCTGCGTGCCGGTGGGTGGCATGTGGTACGAGGTGGGGCCCGACGTTGCGCTTGCGGCCGACGGCTTCGTGGGCCGGAACCATCACGACGACTACATTCGCACCCCCGAGTACCGGGCGTTCACGGCGGGGGCCCTTCACTTCATGAAGGTCGACAGGGTCGACCTGCTGGTGCTCGGACTGCCGGTGGTCGACTACATGCGCCGCAGGGCGGAACTGCAGAAATCGATGACGGGCAAATTCGAGGTCGGCCGCAATCGCACGGTCGAGGTCAAACGGGTGTTGGTCGTGGCGCAGCCGCAGGGGGCCATGTATGCCGTCTTCGGTGATCAGGCGAACGCAAAGCTCCGGCATGGCAGAACCTTGGTCATCGACGCCGGCTCGCGCACCTTCGACTGGCTGGTGACGCTGGACAGCAAGGTGGTTGGCAAGATGAGCGACTCGGTCAACCGTGGGGTGCACGACATACTGCTCAAGATTGCCGCCGCGATCGCGAGCGAGACTGGCAGGGGCTACCTGAACCTTGAGGCGATCGACAGGGCACTGAGGAGCCGCAAACCCCTGCGCGCCTACAAGCGGAGCGTTGACCTGAAGAAGTTCGACAACACGATCGAGAAGATCGCCGACCAGGCCGTCGCGATGCTCCATGGCAAGTTGGGCGCGACAGACGACCTGGAGCACATCGTGGTGGTGGGTGGCGGGATGCACCTGTATCGCGCATCGATTCGGCGGAAGTTCCCCGAGATCGCCATCAGCGAGGTGGACGAACCCCTCTATGCGAACGTGAAGGGCTTCCAGCTCATGGGCGAGCAGTACGTGCGTGAGAACCCACAGTTGCTCGCCACGGCGCCGGCCCGCGCCGAGGTGGCCCAGATCGGAGCGTAGCCAGCCATGGGAGCCCAGCCGAAAATCGTGATGCAGGTGACCATCAGTGCGGAAGAGTGCCCCGAGCTCCATCGCGAACTCCTCGGGATGACCGCTGCTCGAAGGCGTGCGAAGCGGCTCCTTGCCTTGGCCAGCGTCGGTCTCCTGGTCGAGCAGGGACGCCTCGTTGGCGCGGCTACCTCCAGCAGGGGCAACGCAGCGCCGCCAATCTCGATGTCGCTGAGGCCGCTGGGGCAGTTCGGCGCCGCACCGCTGGTGGAGCCCCACGGTGCCATCGCCGGCCAGAGCATCGCCGAGATGACCGATGCGTTCGGGGAAGTGGATGAGAAGGACTGATCGAGATCTGGTGAGCGCCAGCGAGCTGGCGCAGCTCGGCTACTGTGAACGCGTGGCGCACTTCGACTGGCGCTACGGTGCGAAGCGATCGCCAGAGCAGTTCGTGGCGCAGGATCGGGGGAACGCGGCGCACGACCAGTTCTACCAGGACAGCTTGGCCATCGCGCGAGCGAGCGAGCGGAAGGGCCGGTGCTTCGTCGCGACCCTGGCTCTGGGCGAGTGCGCCGAGACCAGTGCGCTGCGGGCGTTCCGGGATCTCTACCTGCGCCGCACTGCCCCAGGCCGGCGGTTCATCGCGACGTACTATCGCCTCGGGCCTGCGGTGTGTGGCCTGCTGAGCCGCCATCCGCGGCTGCTCTCGGCCGTGAGGTTCGGCCTCGTTCTGGCGGGTCGGATGGCCGCACGGGCGGTAGCGCGAAGGCTTCCACGATGAGCGACGCCGGCGCAGGCGCGCTGCTCTTGCTGGGGCTGCTGCTCTTCGCAGCGGCATACAGCTGGCTCAAGAGTCAGGGGGATCGGCCTGACGAGGGCTGGTTGCCGCGCGAGATCGCCAACGGTGAGCTGGCCTTCGCTGAAAGGCGGTTCGAGTCCAAGCGCCTTGGTCTGGTGGCCAGGCTCGACCGCGCGTATCGCCAAGGCGGCGAACTCCACCTGGTGGAACTGAAAACCCGCGGCTACTTCGCAGCACACGCCTCGGATGCCATTGAGCTCTCGGTGCAACGCCTGGTCCTGCAAGAGGAGACCGGCGAGCGAGTTTCCTCGGTGGCCTACGTGGCGGTCAAACAGCATGGCCAGGGACAACCTCGGGCGATCCGCGTGGACCTGTTCGACGAGGACGAGGTCCTGGCGATGCGCCGCAGGCTGCTCGAGCTGAGGCGCGGCCAAGGCCATGCGCCATCGCCGGCGGCGCGCCGGAAGGCGTGCGACAAGTGCGGGCATCGTGCCGTCTGCCAAAGCACATTCGGAGACCGGCAGTAGCGGCCAGGCGCTTGGCGGCCGCACGGCGGCGCGGAGACGGCAGGTCCCGAATCACATACACCGCGAAGGCCGGTCTGGCCTTGAGCGCCAAGGCAGAGGGAAAGCGACCACTTGGCTCGCTAGACTTGGCGCACTTCCGAGCCTTCGATGTACATCACCGACCTCACACATTTCCTCGATGGGTCCGGCGCGATCGCGCCGATCAAGGGCGCTGCGCGCGCGATGGCCCAGTTCCTCGTAGATGTCGTCGCCCGCGCCACTGACAAATCGGATGCCTCGCTGGCGGCACCGACGTGCTTCAAGTGCAAGAAGGGTCCGGTCACCGCGGTGCGGGCCGTGGACGATGCCGTTGTGTGGAAGTGCCCGAAGTGCGAGGCAGAGGGCAGGATCTCGAAGTGGCAGGGGACGCTCTGGGACCTGTCGACACGACCCCACTCGTCGGACTGACGATCGGACGAACTGGCGGCCCTATTGGACGGCGGGGCCGCTCAGCGCGAGGCGCCTGACCGCGCCGGCTATGGCGTCCTGCAGAGAGCGCGTCAGGAAGGGTGACGAGTCGGCGCTCGGCCCGTAGTCGTAGGTCTTCATGCCCCAGTGCGTGGCCACGAAGTCATCCACCGTGGCCACGCCGTCGACAAGGCCCAGTTCCTTGGCCTCGGGGCCTGGCCAGACCTCACCAGTGCCGAAGTCGACACCCGACTTCAGGGCCTGGCCCCGGCGGGCCTTTACCTCGGCCAGGAAGAAGCCCCCCATTTGATCGACGAGTTGCTGGGCCTTCCGGTCGACCTCGGGACTGACCGGGGTGAACGGGTTGAGGAAGGCCTTGAGCTTGCCGGAGGCGTAGACCCGCTGCGCGACGTCGACCTTGGCGATGGCCTTGTCCAACTGCCACGGGGCCATGATTGCGCCGATCGATCCGACGAACGAGTACTTCGCGGCGATGATCTTGTCCGCGTTCAGCGCGACCATGTAGGCAGCGCTCGCACCGAGGTTGTTGATCACCGCGACAACTTCCTTCCGGTGCTTTGCCTTGAGCCCGTTGATGGCTGTTGAGATGCGCTCGGCCTCGACGGGCGCTCCGCCCGGGCTGTCGATGTGCAGCACGACGCCCTTCACGTTCGGATTGCCGAAAGCCTTCTCGAGGATCGGGATGATGTTCTCGGCCGAGGCCCGCTCCGTGGCGCCGATGGGGCCCTCGATGCGGACGACGCCCACGACGTTCCCGAACGGCCCCCAGCGAAAGCCGGTGGAGTTCAGGAAGAACAGGAAGTACAAGAGACCGAGCAGCACCGGCGCGCCGAAGAACATGGCCTGGAACAGGTTGCGCCAGCGGCGCTCGGCCTTTCGTTCCTTGGCGGCCAGTTCAGCCGAGCGCTCGAAGGACTGGCGCTGCTCCCGCATCTCTCGGAGCACCTCGAGCACGACCGAAGGGAACGTGGTGGGCTCGCCGTTCCGCGCGGTCGGGACCGTGGGCTCGGTGGGGGTTGGGGTGGACATCGCGCTCTCCTTGCCGGACGGCCAGTGCCGAGGACAAGAAGATAGAACGACGAGCCCGAGGCTTCCACTCGAAAGGCGGGTGCTAGTCCCCCCCGAAAGTCGCCGGTGAAATTGCAATTTGGAGCGGAGCGCGTCCTGGGCGCACGAGCGCTATTTGCAGGAGCCGCCTTGAAGGATCGACGACAAGGTCATCTTGTCGCAGTCCTTCTTGGCTTGGGAACCGGAGTCTGTTCTCGAGGGACCTCGATCAGCCTGCTGTGCCGCTGCAGCCAGTCGCGCCTTGAGCGCATCCATTGGATCGGCGCGCTCGATTTCATTGAGCCTTGCGACAAGCTCGTCGTGCTTGAGGATCGTGCACCGTAGCTCGAAGCCCGCCTGGGTCACATCGCCGAGCGGAAGCTTGACTTCGGTTCGGGCAACGGCTGCTACTGCACACGCGGAGTTGGCGACCTCGGTTAACGACTGGACATCGACGCTGCTTGCGGTTGCGCCCTGGAGTATGAGAGCTTGCCCGTTTCTGCACTTGCTCGCGACAAAGGACGCGGCAAGCCGGAAAAAGGCATCGACCTGGTCCCTCTTCGTGGCGACGGAAGGGACTAGGACTTTAGACCCGAGGTAGAGGTTCGTGTCGTGTGCGAGATCGCAGACTGACTCGTCCGTAGCCTTGTTCGGACGCAGCGACACCGCGAACGATGACGTCGTCATCACCACGGTTGTCAGTGCTGCGGCGGTGCTGAGCACGATGGGTTTACAGGCGGTCATGACTACTCCCTTGACGGAGGGCTGAGGACAGTATATGAATCAATCCTTCGGTCTTGCACGCTCGATGTGGCTGATTGTTTCTACCCAGGCAGGCGGTGATGTCCAGGCTCAAAGTTGCGTTGCTTGCGTTCTGCTGCGTGGGTGGCTTGGCAGCTGTCTCGGTGTCGGATCGCGGTGCGTTTGTCGTCAGCTTCGTCGGGCTCATGTTCGGCGGAATCGCGGCTGCCGTGGCGATCGTCGCAAGCCCACGCGGCGAGGTGGCGGCTCCGGACTTGGTGTCACCCGACCCCTTCACTGATGAGCTAGGCGTCCAACGCTATCCGGGCGACGTGTTTGACATGGAGAACCACCCGCGCCCAGGAGCGAACGGCCGCTTCTAGACGGGGCAGGGCCCCACAGCGCGGCTATTGACGTCGGCCTCCCTTGGGAAGCATTGCGGGCACCTCTCGCGTTGCCTCTATCGCCTGAACTCGCTCGGATCCGGCCTGCCGCACCTTTGCCTCTGCGGCTGCGCGTACTGCCGAGTCAGATCCACCGTCCAACAGGGCCTTCGCATTCTCTGCTAGCGCCGCCGCATCCTCACGCAACTGCCGAGTGTTGCCGACCAGCTGCGACCTTCGTGTCGAGATCGTTCCATCGGGATTGCGGACGATCTCGTTGCGCGCGTCAAAGGTCGCTGCCTGTGTTGGACGATCGCTTGCGCCACCGAGACGCCTCTCGACTTCCCCCCGTACTTGTTCGAGCGGTGCGCCTGGCAACGGTGCCTTCAGGTCGGCAGTACCGATCCGTGTCCCAACAGCCCGATCGTTCGCGGAATCGGCACCACCGATTCGACTCTTCGAGAAGATTGGATCGGCATTGTTGGCGCGGCTGAGATCGCGAATGTCGGCGAACGCGCTTGGAAGCGCAGATCCGGAACCCGTCTTTGTCGGCGGCAGCGCTCGTGACGCCAGTTCGCTTGCCATGGCGGCCTGAAGCGCCAAGCTGTCAGATCCATACTCGGCCGCCAGGCGGTTGTAGCGATTGATGAAGTCCGAGTTCGCAGGCAGCTGGGCAAGATCGATCGAGAGTACCTCGCCGGTCTCATATGCCTTCGATAGGCGCTCTGCAACTGTCGTTCGGTCAGCAAATGTTGATTGGGCGGTCTCCGCGCGACTCACGGCTGTTGATAGGCGTGAAGCGAGTTCGGTGCCTTCGCGCTGATCACTTCCCAGTGCACGGACAAGTGACTGGTCACGCGTTGCTCGTTCGGCGAACGACTTGAACTCCCGAAGCTGATCGGCGGAGAGTTCATTCGCCACTTTTGTCTCGGCGTCATTCAGCGTGTTGGTGTAGGTCTTGCCGGCGCTCCCGCCGGCACTTGCCTTGAGGGGGCTTATGCCCGGGGTACCGACGCCGCCAGAGAGTTGGAACGCGATGTTCGCGACCTGTTGGGCGCTGAGGCCGGTCGTTCGCGCAACGGCCTCGCTAGTCACACGCAAACGGTCAGCTGTAGCGCCGAGTTCGCTGCTGGAGCTAGTTGTCTGGCCATCGTTCCTGGCGGTGGATCGGAAGCGGCTAGAGCCCCGTGACATGGTGTCCACGAGCACAGAAGATAGGTCATTGGAAGCAGAGACAGCCTCGCTTCGCGCTGCTTCGACCGACCTTGATGCCTCTTGGACAGACGACTGTGTGACGCGTGACGACACAACGCGCGACGTAGCGCTCTCATTGCGCAGGTAGGAGGTGGCCTGTGCGCCGCTGGCCGTTGTCGTGACCCAGTTGCCGTCCAGATCCTGCTGGCGACTGACCCATGGGTTTGAGGTTGAGGGGCTGATGGTGCGCTGATCCATCGAGACGTTGCCCATGCTGGTATTGCCCGTGGCCGCGGCCGCAGATGCATTCCCGGACATCGAGGCTGCCTGAAGGCCCTGCAGCCCACCCATGACGGCAGAGCCGAAGTTGACCATCCGGTTGGCCAGTGACCAGGCGAGCATCGGGATGCCGATGATCAGGTACGACACGACCGCCTGTGAGGAGATCGAGTTCGAATAGATGGGAGACGCTGTCTGCAGCGAGAGTGCCTTCACGCCTCCGCCGATCTCGGCAGCCGAAGCCTGGTCGATTTGGCCATACAGCGTCGCCATGTAGTTGAGGATCGCGAACAACGGCGGCCAGAGCTGGATCGAGACCAGTGCTATCGCATAGCCGGAGAGGATCATGATCGTGGTCCGCCCGCTCGACACGAACAGCAGAAGCACGACGAGGGGGAAGACTGCGTAGCACATCGCCTCCGCCACGTTGCGCACCACTGGGAGCGCCTGCGACGAGATCTTGGCGCCGTTGATCCAAGACGCGTTCTGGGCCGCGACGGATTGGGCGCGGCCGGTGGCCAGCATCATGCAGGCAGGGTCGTTGATGCGCTGGCAGCCCATCTCGCCAGCGTCGTTGATCGCGTTGACGATGGCGTTCTGGCGGATCAGATCAGCTGCGGTAGCAGCTGCGCCCGCGATCTGGGATCGGATGTAGGCCTGGGGAATCTGATTCAGGACGGCCGCCTGCGCGGCCGCTGCGGGGAGGTCGGGGTTCAGCTTCTGCCCGAGGCGCGCCGTCAACGCGTTGACCTGTGCGGGCAGGCGCCCCGAGATGGATGCGTACGCAGCGTCGCAGGTCGTCGTGGTCACGCCTGCACCGGCGGTGATCACGGTGAACCTCGCCGGATTGGTGGCAGCCATCGCCGCCCACAGGTTGTCCGATGTCGAGAAGGCGGCGGCGGCGATCGTGCCGTCCGCGATGTCGTAGGCGGTGCAGTTGTTGGCGAAGTTGATGATGTCGTTCAAGACCCCGGGATCCGGGATCGAGATGCTTCGCGTTTCCTGAATCAGTCGGCTGCCGAACATCAGGCCGTTTTGTTGGTAGGACAGTTCCCCAGGCAGGGAGGCGGGCCCTGGCAGGGTCTGGAAGGCCGTCTCGAAGAGCTCGGTGATGGTGTTGCCAATCGTGCTCGTCAAGCCACCGAGCGCCGCCATGCCGAACGGCACGTTCGCGATGACGCGGTTGGGGGTGCCACCGGTCTTGTCCACCACGGCGACTGTCACGCGGGGGACGAAGAGCACGCCGTAGATCAGCACTACGGACACGAGCCAGCGCCATCCGACCAGCTTCTCGGGCTGGAACATGTAGGCCACCATCGCAACGGCGAAGCCGCAGAAGGCCACGGCGGCGATGGCACTCATGTAGGTGCCCGAGGCCATGATCGCGGCGATGGCGTTGAAGATGCCTGCCAGCGCTTCGCTGTTGTGGTACGCGAAGACTTCCCACATGACTGTTCCTCGGTCGCCTGCGCGGGGCCTACTTGGTTCTGCGGCTGGAGTAGCCGAGCATGTCCAGTGCGTGCAGCGACATGCTCGAGCGCAGGTTGCGCTCCAGGCGTTCCATGTCGGTTGCCACGGTTGAGACTGCGGTGACCTTGCGGTACAGGGTGGCCTGCTCTTGCTGGAGCAGGCTCATGAACCTCTGGACATCTTCGCGCTGCTGAAGTGCAAGGCTACGTTGCCTCTCGTTCAGCCGATGCTGCTTGGTGAGGGCCGAGATCGCGACGTTCGCGAACTGGTTGAGAAACGTGAACGCGTAGTCGGCAGCGATGACCTCCCGGTAGTTGCCGATCATCATGTCGGCGAGGCCCGAGCCTGGGATGGTGTTGCCGATCGACAGCATGCGCCACACAGGGATGCTGGTGCTGTTCACGAAGCCGACGGCCGCGGAGTTGTTTGGGATCGCCGTGCGGGTGCGGATGTTGTCCGAGATCAGCTGCATGATGTCGGACACCTTCTTGGTGAGCGGCTGGTGCACGTAGGTGTTGTCGCGCGTCACCGAGTCGCAGTCGGTGTAGTTGTTGCAGCGGAGCAGTTGGAGGTTGATGTTGCCGCCGGCGGCGTCGGATTGGCCGTACAGCAGCTGGGCCACGGTCGTGATGCTCGGGCCGATGTACTCGGGATCGCGGTTGGCTGTCTCCGCCGGAAAGATCACGGCACCCACGATGCTCATCACGAGTTCGCGGGCGGGATCGTCGAGGGTGTCGATCGACTTGAGCGCGCGCCAGGTGAAGTTGCCGACAAAGGGCGCTTGTGCGGCGATGTTCGCGTCGGCACTTGACCGTGCGGAGCCGAGGATCGAGGGGCTGTCCGACGCGCAGCGGCGCATGGCGGCGTCGATGTCGCTCTCCATGCCCATCTGCATCGCCAGCTTCGCGCAGGCACGCTGGGAGTCGTAGCCGACCGCCTCGGCCGCGGAGGACACGAGCGCGGTCGCGGTTTCGCAGGAGTTGATGCGCGCGTTGTTGATCCAGGTCTCCAGGCCCTTGGCCCACTTGGTGAGCCCGCCGAGCAGCGGCGAGACAGCCTCCAGCGCGAGCTGAAACGCGATTCCGGGCAGGGCCGAGGTGATGTTCCGCAGCATGTTGCGGAACTCGTTGGCAGAGATGTGCGAGAACGAGCCGCCGAAGAGGTCGATGCCGCCGCAGCCGCCCTTGGCCGTCGGGAACTGAATCGCGGCGAGCTGGTAGGTCTTGTTGGGCGAGCGCAGGTAGAGGTTGCCGCCGGTGTAGGTGTTGAAGGTCTGGCCCTTGAATGCCCCGGGCGCGGTGTAGTTGCCGATGGCGCCCAGGTTGTTGAACATGGTGTTCACTTCGGCGTTGAGATCCCCTGCGTAGCTCAGCGGCGCAGCAAGTGCCACGGCGGACGCGACGATGACGGCGACCAGCTTGCGGATCAGGATTCGTGCGGACATCGGCGCCTCCCTACTGCAGGTTGACCCGCCGGGTGATGGACGGCGCGTAGGCGTCGGCGCCCGGGGCGGCGACGGTCGTGATGCGCTCGATGAGCTGCGACTCGGACAGCACGCCGAAGCCGATCGGCACGATCTTTCCGGTGTAGGGCTCGGCCAGGTAGATGGCCGGCACCTGGGTGACCTGCAGCGTGCGTGCAATGCCGTTGTCGCGCCGGAACGTGGGGAAGCTCGGCAGGCCCTTGCCGTCCACGCTGATCGGGACGATCTGGATGCCGAAGCGGGCGCTGAAGGCCTCCAGCGTCGGCGAGAAGGCGTGGCAGTAGGGGCAGTCCGAGCGGAAGAAGAAGAACAGGACGTGCGTGCGCGCCAGGTCGGTCAGCGACTGGGTGCGGCTGGTGGCCTGCTCACGATCGAAGACCTCGATCGCGCGCGAGTTCACCGGCCGGCCTTGCAGCGTCATGTCCAGGTCCGGCGTCGCCCAGGCCACACGCTGGGCCACATCGGAGAAGTAGCTGGCCTGGCGCACCACCTGCGCCTCGAGCTGCATGTAGCGCCGGACGTTGTCTTCGCTCGGTCGGATGATGGCGATGTTGCGGTACTCCTCCAGGCGCTTCTGCAGCTGTTCGAACTCGATGAGCTCGGGCGCGCGCGCGTCTCGGCGCTTGGCCTCCGGTTTGGGCGCGGCGGGCTTCGCCGGCGTCGACGGAGGGGCCTCGGGTTCCGGCTCCTCGTAGAAGTGCCAGCCACGCCGAAAGTCATCCCAGAAGAGGGTCCTGGCGGTGGCCGAGCTTTGCGCGGGCGAGGCCGCTACCGCGGCGTCCGTCTGGGCGTGCGACAGCGCCGGCAGGAGGAGGCCAAGAATGGCTGCGAGCGCGGCGAGGCAACGGGTCGTGGACACGGGCGGCTCCTCACGTGAGTGACTTGGGCGGCTGGCCGTCGCGGCAGTAGTTGATGCCGAAGTCGACGGTGTTTCGACGGGGCGCGGCCTGGCCGGGCAACTGCACGCCGTCCTGGGCGAAGGACAGCTTGAGACGGGCGCATCCCGCCTGGGCGTAGCGCTTGACCGTCGAGACGTCGATCAAGATCGGCCCGGTCGCCTTGAAGTGCTTGGTGATGCTCTCGGCATCCTTGCTGGTGAGGACACCTTGCGCGGTCCCCGTCGGCGAGTCGAGCGCGGCGATCATCAGCACGCGGACGTCGGTGACCGGCACGCGGCCGCCGTCGGCCAGCTGGGCGGTGGCCACCGAAGCAGCGGCCAAGGCGATGAGCGGTGCAAGGCGTTTGAGCTTCATGGTTCAGCACTTCCCCTGGCCGAAGTAGCAGCTCGGCACCCGGGCCCCGTTGTTGGTCTGGATCGCCGAGAGGTTGGGACTCTTCGCGACGAGCGAGGCGTAGAACTCGCTCAGGTCCATGCGGGCGAAGTCGAGCGACTGAAGCTGCGCGATGCTGAAGCCCGAGCAGTCAGGGTTGCGCGCATCGCCCCACCCCTTGCTGATCTGGCCGCGGCCCTGCTCGTTGACGATGCGGGCGAGCATCGAGTTGAAGCAGCACTTGCCGGTCGTGTGCTCGATGCAGGAGACGCAGGAGCCGAGGATCCGGATGCAGGACGAGCAGTAGCTGCCGATGCTGTGACACAGGCCGGCGCCCTCCTTGAGGGCAAGGACCGCCTCGTTCTCGTTGCAGGAGGTCAGCGAGAGAACGATGTAGATGATCGCGGCGATCACCAGCGTCCATGGGTCGAATGCGACGACGAAGCCCTCGCCAGCGACCGTGCTGGAGGAGTACAGGACGGTGGACCCGGCGGGCAGCGCGGTGCCGTTCACGGCGATCGTGACGCCGTAGCTGGTGAAGGAGCCGCTGAAGCCCGCGCCCGTCAGCAGCGCGCTGAGTCCCTGGTAGACGAACTGCCGGTTCTCGGAGTTCATCAGGATGTCGTAGACCAAGCGGGAGCCGGCGCCGAAGACGCTCTGGTTCGTCATGCCGCGGCCGGACGCATCGGAGTTGCAGCAGTTGGTGAGGAGGCGGTCGCGGCAGCTGTTGGCTTCGCCCTTGAACACCTGCATGCGATCGCTGTCGAGGTAGACCCCGGCCTCGCGCCCCGCTTCGAGCATCGACATCGTGCGTGCGAAATCGGCGTCGTTGGTGTAGGCCGTGTTGAAGCAGCTGGTTCCCAGGCAGAAGACGTTGGCAGGGCAGTTGGTGGCCTGCGTCACCGTCTCGTTCGGCACGGTGCAGCTGTACTGGTCCTGGTACGCCTCGCAGACACCGGTCACCGGATTGGTGCGGGAGCAGGTCGATGACACCGGCGTACAGCCGGCGGCAATCAGGGGCGTGCACTGGTCGGCGGTGTAGGTGCCGCCGCAACTCATCGTGCTCTGGTACTGCCAGCAGTCCCGGGTGATGGAGACACCATCGATGACCTTGGTGGCGGGCCCGTCGACGCACACCGGCGCGCTGGCCACCGAGCACCGGCTGTCGCCGGCGAGGCTGGGGCATTGGTTGTTCCAGGTGTCGGCAGCCGTGAACGTGGTCGCCGGCCTTGTGTACGAGAGGCGCATCTGCGGGATCGGCCCGTACGCGGGGTTCGGCGCCCAGCCCACCACCGCGCGGGTCGAGCTCGCGCGCCAGTAGGGGGACGAGAAGGTGCCGGTGATGTCGCTCGCCTGGATGTCGCTGGCCGACCCGCTGGGGCTGTAGCAGGTGGTGGTGCTGAGCGGCGAGCTGGTGCACTCCATGCCGTCACCGCCGTACGAGCAGGTGGTGACCAGCAGGTTGTTGCCGCTCTGGGTTCCTGCAGGGCAGGCGGCGTAGACGTCGATGAAGGGATGGATGGTCGTGCAGGTCATCGAGTCCCAGCCGCCGGTGCAGGACTCGACGGGGTCGTCGGCGATCATGGCGGTCAGGCTGCAGGTGCTGCCGGTGCACGACTTGTCTGCGACGTAGACGCCTCGCTCCGAGGGCGTGAAGCTGGGCCAGTTGTAGGTCGTGCCGATCACCGCGACCCGCTGGGGCGTGATGACCGGTGTCGTCATGTCGACATCGAAGAACGCCAGCGGCGTGCCCGAGCTGGTGACCCTGAAGTGCTGGCTCGAGTCCGGCCGGTCGGGCAGGCACTGCGCGGCCACGGCGGTCGATCCTGCGCTTGCCTGCGCGAACCAGTCGCCGGGCGAGCAACTGGTCGACCGGGCGACGGCGACGTTGAGCGAGTTCGAGCAGCTGTAGCTGCCGGCGGTCACGTAGCGGGCGCAGGACCGGGTCTCGGTGTGGGTCGCGATGGTGGCATCGGTGGTCGTGCAGCCGCTGTAGTACGAGGCCAGGCTGCCCAGATCGAGCGAGGGGTTGCGGGCGATGCGCGAAGCGGCTGCGACCGCCGGATCGCTGGGGGAGATCGCGGGGCGGGCGGTGTTCGCCGAGGTGATGGCGGTGCGCAACGCCTGGCAGCTGGGGTCGTTGGGCGTCGCCGCGCAGGCGGCGAGCTTCGCGCTGACCTCGGGGCCGAGTGCCGGGCGTCCGGCCAGCGCGGCCTCCGGTGGCGTGGTGGTGTACCCGGGGACGACACCCGTCGCCGACGGCTGGTTCACCATGCCCCGGATCGTGGTGTTGGCGGCACGACCTGCGGCCACGCCCTGGTCGTGAGAGGTCTGCGCGATCGCGGTGGTCTGAACGAGGACCAGGGCCTGGGTCATCACCCAGACGGTCAGGCGCTTGAACATCACGGCTCAGCCCCCTTTCATCTTCGCGAGAAAGGCCTGCGCTTCGCGCGAGAACTTCGGCGCTGTCTTCTGGATGAAGCGCAGCGCGTAGTCGATGCTCACGTCGCCGGCGGCCAGCGCGTAGCTGTCCGCCGCGAAGCAGGTGCCTGCGGCGCAGGGCGTCGGAACGGACCGGTCCTTGATGAGGACGAATGACGGCGTGGCGGTGATCGTGAAGCGGTCGAACGCCTGCGGGTCGATCTGGAAGCCGACCTTGCGCTGGCCGATGACCCGCTGGACTCGGGCCACGGTCTTCTGCAGCGAGTCGTCCACGAGACCGCGCAACAGCACGGTGGCCCCGCTGCGCGCGGCCTGATCGACCAGGCGCTCCAGGGCCGGGTCGGGCATCGAGAAGCTCACGAAGACCAGCAGCGTCGGACCCACGGCCATGCCCGCCTTGGCGGGGTCGGGAGCGCCCATGGCATCGAAGCCGCCGGCGATCGCGCCGAGGTCGATCTTTCCTTGGGACTGCGGCTGAGGCAGCGCGTCGATGCGTGGGGCCGAGGGAACCGGCACCCGGGCGAGTTCTTCATCGCTGGGCATGCGGTGCTTGCGCCGCGCCGCCTCGATGTCCTTATCGGTGATCGTGGGCTGGCTGCGGGTGGCGCGAGCGATGTCGGCCTCGGTCACGGCGCTCTTGCCGGACGGAGCCTGGCCCTGGGCCTGAGCCACGGCGGCAGGCAGCGCGACCAGCGCGACCGCGATCGACGCAACGAAGGGGGCCACGAGGCGGTCAGTAGCCCACACAGCAGTTCCTCTTGCGGAAGAGCATGAAGGCGAAGTCCTCGCCCAGGACCGGGTACTCCTTGCCCGCACCCCAGAGCACGGTCGTGCGGCCGAATGGCTGGCAGCACTTGCCGTCGAGCTTGTCGGTCGACGGAATGGGGTAGGTGAGGTTGGTCTTGTAGGAGGACTTGTCCATGATCGGCTCGAAGTAGGGGCCGCAGAGCCCGCGCGAGCCGTGCCAGCCCCAGGCGATGAGTTCGCGGTGCATCTTGGCGGTGAGGCGCTGGGCCAGCAGCGCGGCGGTGCGAACGCCGCCCATGTGGTACTGGACATGGCCGTCCATGGGGTAGAGGCCGCCCTGACAGCCCGCACACCAGAACAGCGTGTTCAGCCCGAAGCCCACGGTGGCTGCGACGCAGTCGGCCGCACAGGCGGCGATGGCGATCGGATTGGCGAAGAGCACCGCGTCCGGGTTGAGGATCAGCGTCAGCTCGTCGTCGTTCCACAGCGGATCGACTTCGGTGAGGTAGGCGAGGTCGAAGCTGCCCCGCTCCAGGCAGGGGAAGTCGGTCACGACCTCGAGCCAGTAGAGGACCGGGTTGGTGTAGAAGTGCGCCTGGTAGAAGGAGCCTCCGTCACCGTCACCCTCCGGGCGCGTGAACCTCGCGGCTTCCGGCGCGGCGATGCCGGGGTCCAGGTTCAGGCCGCCGAGTGACGGCAGGCAGAACGGCTTGCGGGTGGCTTCGACGTGGCGCGCCGGCTCCCAGAACCCGATCGACAGGCCGATCGTCGGATTCACGCCGCAGCTGCAGACCGGATTGCCCGGGTTGTCGCCGTTGTCCTCCTGTCCACCGAAGTTGGCGATCGTGGCGCTGCCGATGGTGATGGGCAGCAGGCACGACCAGCAGATGTCGGTCAGCGGATTGGGGAACTTGCCCGTGCAGGTCGCCATGCCTGCCGCGGTTGCCAGCGAGGACGCAGCCAGCAGGCACAGCGCCGCGAAGAGTCGGTGGACGATGTTCATCGCACGGGCACCTCATCGATGCGAAGGCGTTGTCCCTCCTGCGAGACGATTGCCGGGACCGCCGCGATCCCGAACTTGCGCACGAGGGTTCCGTCCTGGTCGTAGAACACTGGCTTGTTCCAGCGCTTCATCAGGTCCAGGTAGCTGCCGCCCACGAGGATCGGCTTGACCTTGCCCTGGTAGTGCTCGATGAGCTCCCGCGCACGAGCCACCTGGCGCGGGTCGCGCGCGTCGAAAAACAGCAGGTGCTTCGACAGCGAGACGACTTCGAGCGGGTTCTTGCGAGTTCCCGCCGGAAACAGGACCGCGCCCGCGCTGTCCACGACGTTGGATTGCAGGGTGAAGGTCGGATCGAAGTAGAAGGTGCGCGCGGCCTGGGCTCTGCGCAGGCCGTCGACCGGCCGCGGGTTGTTGACCGCGTAGGCGGCACGATCTCGTGCCTCCTGCTCGTGGCGCTTCAACTCGCCGCTCGCCTCCTTGGCGCGCAGCCGCGCCATGATCACGTCGAGCAGGTTCTTCTCGGCCACCGGATAGGTCGGCCCGATGGTTCCCAGGTTCGCTGCCTGTGCGCCCAGCGCCCAGCAGGTTGCTGCTGCGAAGAGCCAGGGAGACAGGTGGGCGCGCATGTCACTTGCTCGGGCAGGCGATGGAGGCGCCCAGGCGCTGCAGGGCGGCGGTGTCGCGTTCGTGGGAAGCGCGCACCATGTTCATCAGGACCGGATCACCGTTGCCTTGCGCAAAGGCGCGGCGCAGCTCGATCGTGCGCAGCGCACGCCCGCAGCGGCTGCGAAACGCCGCCATGTAGGCCTCGGCGCCGTCGCGCGCGGGCGGCGCCACCTGGGCCAGCAAGGCGAGGTAGGTGTCGATCGGCACGTCGTCCTGCAGGTCCAGGCGCTCGCCTTGGGCGGCCACCGTGCCCGCCAGGCACAACATCGACAGGATGAGTGTTCGCTGCATGCGGCCCTCACAGCAGTGGGATGACGCGCGACTTGACGTCCTGCACGCGCACGAGCCCGCTCATGCTGTAGCGGGAGTCGAAGCTGTCCGGGCTGGTCCCCTGCATGTACAGGTGGCCGGCGGGGATGACCGTCGGGTCGATGGGTTCGAGGGGGCGACGGTCGAAGGTGTGCGTCTTGGCCAAGCCCACCGGCACGCCGTTGACGAACACCTCGCGTCCCCGCACCGTCACGACATCGCCGGCGACGCCCGCCACCCGCTTGAACAGCGCCTGGTGGCGCAACCCGGGATAGGCCTGCAGGCCGGCCGGCCCCTCGAACGCATAGACCACCAGATCACCGCGGACGATCGCGCCCGATCGGTAGTCGACGAACGCGACCTTGTAGGGCAGGCTGGGCGTCCAGTTGAACAGCAGCGGCAGGACCGGGACGTGGTGGGCGAAGAGGCGGATCAGCGCGAGCGTCCAGACGCCGGCGACGAGCGCGAACACCACCCGGTGCCGCCGCAGGTCGTGCAGCATCAGACGGCTGCCATGCAGCAGCCAAGGGCCCAGACCAACGCGTTGGCTCGTCATGGCGGCGGCTACGACTTGGCGCCGACCTTCGCCTTGAGGGCGGCGGTGAGGTCGATGGCGTTGGACCAGCCCCCTGCCACGGCGGACTTGACCACCACCAGGCAGCGGCACTCGACGGGGATCTCGCGCAGCGCGCGGTCGAGGCGATCGCCGAAAGCCTGCGCCTGCGCGAGAGCGCGCTGGCGATCGTCGTCGGTCCTGCTGGCGCTGAGCAGCGCAGCGAACTCGGACTCCTTGGCGCGGTAGACCTCGGCGATGTCGACGATGCCGATGACCTGAGCGGGCTTCACGACCAGGCGGTCATAGGCGAGCAGGGCCCCGGCGGTCACGAACACCGAGATCAGCGCGTGGGTGGCGAGCGAGCTCATACCGCATGCCCCCGGCGGCGCAGCAGCTCGGTGATGGCGTCGTCGATGGACAGTCCCTGCCGCAGGAGCGCATCCAGCGGTGCGTTGTCGTCCAGCTTGTTGCTGAAGAGCAGGTGCGAGAAGGGGTCGAGGATGATGCGCGCGACACCCTCGCCAATGGGCGAGGTGATGTAGCACTCGGAGAACACGCCGGGCTCCATGCGCAGCGAGTTCAGCAGCCGCTTTTTCGGCTCGTCCATCGAGAAGCGGCCCGTGCGGGCGAGCAGTTCGATCGACTCGGGCTTCTGGCGCAGCAGGAAGGTCCAGTCCGAGCACTTCAGCGCGGACTCCATTTGCGCCGAAGTGAAGTAGTCGTCGCCGTTCTGGGTCGCCGTCACGAGGCTTCCGCCGTACTTGCGGGCGCGCCGCGCCGCCTCGTCGATCGCCGCGGCCATCACCACGTCGTTCTCGCTCGAGTCGCCCAGCTGCTGCTTGAGCTCGTCGATGAACCAGACCTTCTTGCGGTTGCGCGTCAGGTACATCTCGCGTGTGATCGCGTGGAACAGGATGATGTTGACCACCGCCTGCAGGTCGGGCTTGCGCTTGAGCTCCTCGCTTTCGATGACCACGAAGTCGTTCGAGAAGTCGATCGTGTTGCGGCCGCTGAAGAAGCGCGCGTACTGGCCGCCCTTGGCGTAGGGGTTGAGCATCACGGCCAGGTCGCGCACGCGCTGGTCGTCCTTGATGCCCAGCTCCTCGATCGTCCCGGGGACGAAGGCGTCGCGCAGGATCGTCATGTCCAGCTCCTGGCCGTACTTGGCCCAGAGCTTGAGCAACATCGCCGAGATCGCCTTCATCTGGACCTCGTCAAGCTGCTTCATCGAGGCCATCTTCGCGATGGCCGGCAGCAGCATGTCGATGTCCTCGTTGATGTCCGTCACCAGAGGGAAAGGGTTCAGCGAGATCTCGACGTCGGGCTTGAACTCGATGAAGGTGCCCTCCGCCTTGCGGCAGAGCTTCTCGAAGGAGCGCCCCAGGTCCTGCATCCAGATCTTGGCGCCGATGGCCCGGTAGGACCAGGCCAGCTCGTTGAGCAGGACCGACTTGCCCGAGCCCGGCGAGCCGATGACGGCGGCGTTGTAGTTGCCGTCGTTGTCGTACAGGTCGAGCGTGAGCAGCTGGCCGCGGCGGCCGGCGAACATCAGGGTCGGCGTCTTGCTGCCCCGCCACTCGGCCAGGACCGGCGCGAGGTGGATGGCGTTGGCCATCGTCTTGCGGGTGACCCGCTTCATCTTGCGCAAGTCGCCGTGGAAGGCCGGTGACAGCGTCATCGGCAGGCTCGCGAGCAGCGCCTGGCGGTGCTTGTAGACGTCGGCGTTGAGTTCGAAGCCGCGCGCGCGCCAGATGGACTTGGCCGTCTCCTGCGTCTGCGCGACCTTGGTCGGGTGGCAGAACAGGCCGAGCTGGTGGTACATGCTCACCAGCGCGCCGCCGGTGTCGATCGCGTCCGCAGCGGCCGACCAGTCGCGCGCCTTCTTGGCGACGTCGGGCATGACCACGGCCATCTTACTGCCCGCGTTCTGCGTGGCCCGCACGTGGTTGGCCGTGACCACGGTCTTGGTCGAGTTGGGGTCCAGGATGTAGACCCCCATCGTCAGCAGGAAGGGCGAGCTGTACTGCAGGGCCGGTTGCATCAGGTCGCCGACCAGGGCACCCATCTGCCACAAGCCGAAGCGTTCGGGGAAGGACTTGATGGAGAAGAAGCGCACGTCCAGGCCTTCGCCCGCGCCTTCCTTCCACAGGTGAAGGCCGTTGGAGCGCGCATCCTGGATCGTGTCGTGGTCGACGATCTGGTCGCGCAGTTCACGCCCGTCGTCGTAGTGCAGGTCGGGCGCGGTGGCCGCGTCGATGCGATCCGGGTTCACGAACAGCGAACACCAGTTGATCAGGTCGGCCGCGTCGCAGACGCGGTTGGGCAACGACGCCGAGCGCAGCGTGGTCGCCATGCCGTCGCGCAGGCCGACGATGCGCTCGCGGTCGGACAGGTTGGCGGGATCGGCCTTGACCGAGACGCTGACCATCAGGCGGAAGTCGCGGATCGTGTAGTGGAAGCCCTGGGTCAGGCTGTGGTGTGCGCCGTGGGACAGGTGCGCGTAGCGGCGCCGAGCCAGCTTGCGGTAGAGGTTGTCGTTGCGCGCCGGCCGGCCGAACGTCTGGGCCTTCTGGATCTGGTCGCGGTCTTCCATGCGCAGGTTGGCGTACCGGCGCAGCGGCGGGCAGACGTGGGGCGAGGCGAAGAGGTGGAACTGGATGCCGGTGTCGGGCGGGCAGTTCGAGTAGAGCGACACCAGCACGTCGACCATGCGGTCGTCGGCGCCGCTCTGCGGCATGACCTCCAGGAGGAAGCCCATGCCGTCCTTGTTGACGAACAGCTGCTCCTCGTCGAGGTAGGAGATGTAGGGCAGCCAGCTGGCGAACTGGTCAGCGGGCGATTCGTCCTTGTGCCCGAACGAGAACAGGCCAGGACCGGACTTGTCGCTGGACCCCGCCGGCGACGCGTCGCCGAAGAGGTTGAGGCGTAGGGACTCGAGCATGGAGGTGCCCTCTCAGGTCATTGGTCGGCGGCGGGCGCGCGGTTCTGCAGCGCGCGCAGGGCTTGCGTGAGCGAGGGCGGGTCCTCGGTCGGCGTGGTGGACGGGCCGTTGGGGCCTGCCGCCGCGCCGGCTGACTTGGTGGCTGCCGGCGGCCGCGGCGCGCGGATCGGCACGAAGGGTTCGCGCTGCTGGCGCTGCACGTGGTCGACCAGCCAGCGGCCGTTGTCGACCTGGACGTAAACGAGGCTCTCGCCGACGAGATCGCGATCGGCGTCCTCCCAGGCCTTGATCCAGAGCCGGAGAACGCGCGGTGCGGCGCGCAGCGGCGCGGCCACGTAGGCGGCGCCTTCGTCGCCCGTGGCCGGGCGCGTGGAGGCGTTGAGCATCGTCGGCGCGGCACGAGGCGCGCTGCCCGCGGGAGCGCCCTGGGGAGACGTGTCCACGGGAGGCGCAGCGGAGCGGCGCTGCGACGGCAGGTTGTTCTGCAGCGCGTTGTAGTAGGTGCCGGACACCGAGTCGCACCGCACGCCCTCGGGGGCCTTGCATGCGTACTTGGACTCGCCGTCCAGGCCGGTGATCGCGCAGCCCGGCAGTACGGCCGCGAGGACGATCACGCCGCCGACCACGATGAGGAACCTGCTCATGGCGCCTTCTCCTGCGTGATGGCCTTGGAGGTCGCGACGGGTGAGCCGACGGCAGCCGCCGCGGCGATGCGGCGCTCGACCTCGGTCCCGGGGACGTAGCCGGTGGTCCGCGTGCCATCGGCGTAGAACATCGTGGGCGTGCCGTTGACGCCGAGTTGTCGCGCCAGTTGGAGGTTGCGGTCGAGTGCAGTCGGGCAGTTGGCCTGGCTGTTCAGGCCGCTGGTGTCGGCGTTGAGCATCACCGCTTGCCAGCTCTTCGCTGGATCGGTGGAGCAGAGGATCGCCTGCGGCAGTTGCCGGCCCTGGAAGGGGAGCAGGAACGTGTAGACCGTGACGTCCTGGAGCTTGGCCAGCTCCGGCTCGAGCCGCCGGCAGAACGAGCAGGAGGGGTCGCTGAAGGCGTAGAGCGTGCGCGCGCCGCTGCCGTGCACGACCTTCAGGGCGTCCTGCAGCGGCAGCTTCGCGATGTCGATCGGCCGGTCGGTGCTGTCGGCCGTATCGACGGCCGGGCGGGCGGCCTGTGCCCGCGCGAGTTTCGGTCCGGTGATGTCGGTGGCCGTCTTCGCGTCGAGCAGACGGCCCATGATGAAGTACCGAGGGTTCTTCGGCGACACGAAGGCCACGTTCGGCCCCATCCACACCTCGTAGATCCCGGGGACCTCGCTGGCCGCGATCGACGTGAAGGTGGTCGCCGGGTACGCGCGCTTGAGGGCGGCGAGCAGCCGGGCTTCGTCGGTCGACGGGCCGGCCGCGGCGGACTGCACGGCCAGCGCCAGGATGGCGCCGGCCAGGAGGCGTTCATTCTTCATCGGTGGTCACCTTCAGGTAGCGCTCGGCGGGGTCCGTGCGGCCAGGCAGCGAGGTGGGGGCGTTGGACGCCGTGCTGGCGTCGGAGCCCTCGATGCGCACGCCCTTGGTCAGGACGACATCGATCTCCCGGCCGGCGTCGACTTCGATGATCGGAAAGGTCTGTTCGGCCAGCTTGATGTAGTACTGCGCCAGTCGGTCCAGGGCCTTGCCGACACCCGAGCCGATGCCGGCGCGGTAGGCGTCGCCGCCCGAGGCCGTCGCGACCGACCCCAGCGGCGAGGTGCTGTAGGTCGTGTTGGCTTGCGAGAAGCCCTGGCCGATCCCGCTGACCACGCCGGCGAGCAGCGCGTTGGCCAGCATCTGGCCCTGTTTGGTGACCAGGCGGCCGCGCATGCCGACCTTGCCGTCTTCGCCGAAGACCGAGCCCTGGATCTTCACTTCCAGCGGATCGCCGTTGGGCCGAACGCAGGACAGGAGTTCGGTGCGCAGGTAGGCGCGCTCCGAGCTGATATCGCCGTAGCCCGCGGCGATGACGAAGCACTCGCGGTACTCGGCCCGGTAGCGGTTGGGCAGGACCGAGTTGTCCGACAAGCGGATCAGCACCGGGTGCGGATTGCTCTGGGCCTGTCCGCCGGTGGGAGCGTCCAGGCCGCCGAGCAGTTGGCCCTTGGTGAAGCTGATCGGCAGGAAGCTGTCGAGCGTCTCGCGCTTCTTGCCGCCGCCCTCGGCGGCGTCGCTGGCGCGCACTGGCGCGGCCAGTGTGACGCGCATGAGCTGGGGCTGCGCCGGCGCTGCCGCGACGTCGATGCCACTCGGCGACGAGTTGTTGGGCGGCCCGGGCGGCATCGCGCCACGCTGGTAGGCCACGGGCGGCGGTGGTGCTGGCGGCAGGGCCGCCGGCGCGCGAGGCAGCGTCGATTCGGGCGGATTGACCAGGGCCGGGTTGGCGGGGACGGCCGCGACACCGGACGCGGAGGCTGCCCGTGCCGCATCCAGCGGATGTGACTTGAGCCGCTCCTCCATCTCCGCGAGCCGGCGAAGCAGTTCCTGCTGCTTGTCGTTGAGGTCGCGGTTGACCTTGCGCTGCTCGTCGCGTTCGGCTTTGTAGCTCTCGAGTTCCTTGCCGGCCTTGCCGATCCAGACCTCGGAGTCCTTCACCTGCGAGCCCGGCGCCATCAGATCGACGTTGGTCGGTCGCACATCGCTCTGGGCCGCAGCGGCCGCGGCGCGCTGAGCACTGTCGCCCGAGCCCGCGGAGAACACGGCCCACAGCAGGCCTACCCCGCCGCCCGAGATCAAGGCGGCCACCGTCCACTGACGCGCGCGGGGCGACATGCGCTCGGCAATGCCCGCCCAGCGCTCGCGTAGTTTGTCGACGAAGCTGGGCATGGTCAGCTCCCCTGGCGGATGACGTAGACGGACGTGCTCTCACCGGGCCGCAGGTTGTGGTTCTCGATCGAGACGGCCAACACGCCGCTGCGTTCACGGTCAAACTCCTGCTCGGCGAGGACCATGTCCTGGCCTGACACGTTGGTGAGCACGTAGCGCTCGCCCACCAGGCCGCGCCCCTCGTACAGGCGCACCAAGGCGAACTTCGCCTCCTGCCAGAGCTGGATCGGGCGGTTCATCTCGTCCACCCGGATGTCCGCGGGTGCCCGGTCCGCAGCCATGGCCACCAACATGCCCTTCAAGGCGCGCACGTGCTGCGGCGTACGGGCGGATGCGGCCGTGCCGCCGGGCTCTGCGCGGGACAGCCGGGCCGTCTTGTCACGGATGACGATCGTGTCGGCCGGTGTGTCGGACCGCCGCAGCAGCAGCGTGTAGGTCGCGCGCTGCGTCGAGACGAAGAGGTTCACCGGCTTGCCAGGGCCCCCCACAGGGCGCACGTAGATCTCGCCCTTGTCGACGTCGCACTCGAGAACGAACTCGCCCGCGGGATTCACCGTGCCCGTGGCAGGCCCCGGCGCTGCACCGGGTTGCGGCGGTGCGGCAGCGGTGATCGCCGCGCCGCAGTTGGTCGAGTAGATGTTGCCGAAAACGTTCGTGATCGGCGCGCCGTCGACGCGGATGCGGGTGGCCTCCTTGATCGACAGGACGGCCTCGACGGAGACCCCGTCACTGCTTTCGACGACCTGGAGTGCGAGCGCGGGCGTCGCGCTAGCGAGCAGGAGCGCCGTTGGGATCAGCAGCGCCGACGCGAACTTGCTGGCCAGGTTGCGCATACGGGATCTCCTTGAACGACTGGATGTGGACGCGCCCGCCGACGTACTGGAACTGCGCCAGGTACGAACGCGTTTCGGGATCGGTGACGTCGGCGCCGTTGATCTGCCGACGAAGGCGGCCGGTGACGACGACGGACTGCTTGGTCTCGTCGGCAGCGAGTTGCTGCACCAGGAAGAAGGTCGTGGCGTTGTTGTTGCGCAGCCGTTCGGCCTCGATGTCCATCTTGGTTTTCATGGCCGCGTGCTGATCCGGCGCGACCCAGTTCAACAACGCGTTCTTCTTCCAGTCAACGGTCGTCGGAGTGACGTCCAGGACCAGCCAAGCGACATAGCTGGCCATCTCCTCGAGGTACTCGCGGCTGGCCTTCTCCCTGGTGACCCAGAAGGTCCGGTCGATGTTGGGCGGCACGATGACCGTCCGGTCGGAGCCGACGATGCTGACGATCACCACGAGGCACAGGAGCACGGTGAGCGACAGCGCCCCGACGATGGCGCTGAGGACTCGATTGGCCCGTCGCTGCGCGCGCAGGTCGTTCTGATGCTGGGCAAAGTCCATGGCGCGGTCCTGCGGGGTTCAGCCGACCATGCGTCGGATGTGCGACGGCGGGGTTGCACGCAAGGCGGTGGCGGGGTTGGTGGGCAAGGCCCAGTACGCCCAGTGCATCGCGAAGGCCGGGTGCTTGTCGGCCTTGGTGCGCGAGATCCACCGGCTCAGGAAGAATCCGGCACCGGCGCAGAGCACGAAGCCCCACTTGGTGCCGGACATCCAGCCGAGGAATAGAAAGAAGACGAAGGGGAAGGCGACGTCGGCGTCCCAGAAGCCGAGCTTCCACTGGTCGTCCAGGCGTCGTGGGATGTAGGTGTCCGACTGCATGGCGCTTCCCCTTTCTCCGTCGTGCTGCCGACCGGCTCAGATGACCGCACCCAGGATCGCGCCGGCGATGGTCAGCCCGACGGCGCCGAAGATCGCCATGCCCAGGTAGAACAGGACGGGCCCGAAGTTGCGCAGGGCGGCCAGGCTGATGAAGGCGACCACGAAGCCGACGAAGCCGACGAGCGCCTTGACGCCCGGCGCCAACGCGGCCAACTGCGCCAACGCGGCCGTGAGCGGACCGGCGATGCCGGTGAAGGCCACCAGGTCCAGCGCGTGGCTGGGGGCCACGGCCATCAGGCCGGCGATGAAGGTGAGGAACAGGCCGATGCCCAGCATCACCTTGCGCGAAGGGAGGGCCAGGGTCGGTGCGGCGGTTGCATGCATTGCGTTCTCCAAGAGAAGGTGGTGAGTTCAGGGAGTCGGGCGGACGCTGCCGAAGGAGGCAATGGCCCGTTGCACGATTCGCTCGGCGCCGAGCTCGAGTGCCAGCTCGACGCACGCGTCGGCGAGATAGCTGAGGTCGATGACCGGATCCCTCGTGGATTTCTGGATGCGCCGCAGCTCGGCAAAGCTCTCGCTCCGGACGATGGTTGCCTTCCAACCAGGGCGGGGCTTGCGCCTTTGCTGCGGGGATGCGGCCGGCGATGCGTCCGCGGCCGGGTCAACGGCTGCGAGTGCAGGGTCGGCGGGAGGGGTGCGCGCGGGTCGTGCGACGGGTCGATCCATCACATCACTCCCATGCTCGTGAAGACGACTTCGACCCGGCGGTTTCGGCTGCGGCCGCTCTCGTCGTCGTTGGACGCGACGAAGCAGCACCGCCCCTTCGCGTCGATGGCAATCACGTTCGGCAGGTCGGGCACGGCGTCGCGGATGAAGTTGCGCACCGCAAGGGCACGGGCGAGCGCGAGCTGCTGGTTGACCTCGTCGGGACCGACGCTGTCAGTGCGACCGGAGATGACGATGCGGTCGGACTCGCGCGCCAAGCGCAGCGATCGGCGAAGCGTTTGCCGCGACTCCGCCGTGAGGGCAGCGGACCCGAACGGAAAGGTCAGGAGGATGTGCGTGTCCGCCGAATCGGCGCGCGGTGCGCTCGCCGGCGCCGCTGCCGCGCGCGGTGGGGCCGAAGGCGATGGCTCGATCGGCGCGGCGGCAGCGAGCCCCTGGCTGGACAGGTCAGTGGCCGTGGCAGCAACCGGCAGTGCTGCGGGCCCGGGAAGGGTCTTGGGCGTGAGCGCTGGGCAAGCCGGCTCCGCGCATGCGGCGAAGTAGGCGTTCTGGCCGAAGCTCAGCTGCACGATGCGTAGCGGCGCCGGGCGCACCGGCGCTGTCGGTGCCTGTGCCTGGGCCTCGTGCGCGCGGGGCGGGAAGGAGCACGACGCGGTGGCGGCCACGAGCGCGACGGCGAAGCCGCACGCCACAGCGATTCGGGTGAGGCGCAGGTTCATGGAGTGACCCTTGCAGAGAGAATGAGCGGGGCCTGGGCGGCCGCCGCGACTGGCGCCCTGGCAGATCGCGGTGGGGCAGGGGGCTGCGCGCGATGACCGGCTCCTTGACCCGGAAGGCGCCGGTACACCCGCCAGGCGTAGGTTGATCGCGCTACGCGGCAGGCGTTGTCCTTGAGCTGGGTGCAGGCGGCGTTGTAGGCGCCGACGGAGTCCCAGTTCACGCCCAGGCGCGAGAACTGTTCGGCCAGCAGCCAGGCGCCGACCATGATGTTCGTGCAGGGCTCGTAGAGGTCGCGCTCGCTGATGCCGAAGCGCGCCAGCGTGGGCAGATGCGAGCTGTTGATCTGCATGAGCCCGATGTCGTAGCTCTTCGTGCGGGCACGATGGGTCAGGTTCACTGCCACCGGGTTGAGATCGGACTCGGCTCGGGCCACGGCGTAGAGCAATTGCGGCGCGACGCCGTAGCGGGCCCCGGCGTCCTCCCAGCAGGCATGCCCGACGCCGTGGACGAGGAGGGCCATCAGGCCCACCGCGAGTTCGAGCGTGTGGGAGCGCCCCATGGTTCAGCCCCGCTGATCCGCATCCGCCGCGGCGCGGGCCGCACAGTTGAGGCGCGCCTGGGTCAGGACCCGCTGAACGGGGTCGTGCTCCGCACGCACGACCGCAACGCAGCCTGTCGCGATCGCGTCGAGCTCGAACTTGGGATTCGGGTGAGAGTTCCAAGCAGCCCGGTGCTCCCGAAGCAACTCGTCGAACTGGCGGCGCCAGACGTGGCATGAGCGGCGCGGGGCTTTGGGATCGCGGGCTCCGAGTTCGGTCCCGAGAAACAGCTGGAGTCGGGCCAGACTTTCAGTGCTGGAAAGGACCAGCTCGATGCAGGCCGAGAGCAGATCGGGAAAGCGGAAGGTCGGCGACTGGTTGGCGTTGCTCGCGTAGACGCTGTGCAGCCAGTCGTGCTCGAGCAACCAAACGCGTGTCATCAAGATGGCCGGAGGCTGTGCGGCGACGACGTTGTGCGGCATCGATGAACCTCGTTGATGAGCGACTTCGGTGTGCATGTGCAGGACCCTGATGAGGTCCACGACGTGCGAAACCTCTGGTCGACAGCGTAGAAAGCAAATCGATGTCGCTCAACTCGAAACGCGGCACCAAGTCCCCCGACTTTTCGGCCGTCGAATCCGCCTCTCGCCACCCAATGTGCGCAAACGATGCGGCCCGCACGAGGGCGGGCCGCTGTGTTCGGATCGCTATGCGCGATTCAGCGAATCAGGTGGTAATTCGCGATCGCGCGGCTCAGCATGAAGAGCATGAGCAGGAGCGCGCCGATCGTGTACAGCGGACTCACGGTGAACGGCAGAAACAGGGCGACGAGCACGAGCGAGAGCAGGGCGATGCCCGCCGTGGCGCTCGCGGTATAGACCTCGGCGCTGTGGTCCGCGAACTCGCGGGCCCGAACGCTGCGCACCGCGAAGCCGTCGATGGCGCACACGCCCATGAACACCAGCAGCAGCGGCAGCACATGCAGCAGTGTTGCGGCCCGCAGCGTGGCCAATGTGAAAAGGGCGTCCACGGACTTGAAGTAGGGCGATGAGAACAGGCGCGTGCTCATCTGTCCGAACTCGGTGGCCATGGCGGTGTTGATTCCGGGGCCGGCTACCTGCACCGTTTCGGGTGGCGGAGAAGAGACGTTCACGCCATTCGCCTGGAATGACAGCATGCGCTCGAGGATCCGGTCTGCGGCCGCACTGCCCCAGAGCGTCGTGTTGAGTTCATGCTCGGCCCGGACGGTCTGCATCAGGCGATCCGGCGGTACCGCCGAGGGGATGTAGAGCACCAGTGCGAGCACGCAGCCCAGGGCGGCGATCCAGACGATGCGGATCATGGCTGCGCCCCTGTGTTGCGTGCAGCGGCGCGGTCGAAGTCGGGGTTCAGGATCGGGAAGCGGCCTTTGATGAGCCGGCCGCCCGACACCTGGGCGAAGTACTGCAGGTTGGGGAGCTTCCCAAGCATGTCGGCCGGAATGCGCTCTTCCATCGCGTCGGTGATCTGGACCGAGCGGCCGCTGCTCCAGTCACCCAGGTGGGTGTCGGCGCCGAGGTTGCGGCCGACCCGCATGGTGTGGATGCCGGTCTTGCCGAAGGTCTCGACCACGAAGTCCTGGGTCGGGCGATCTTTTGTGCGCAGGGCGAAGAGGTTGTTGAGGTTGCCCAGCGCCATGCGGGCAGCATCCTCCGAGCCCAGGCGGTTGGCCAGATCCGCCAGGGTCTGCATCGCGCAGATTGAGTGGATGCCGCCTTCGGCACCCTTGTTGAGGATCTCGATCAGGGGCTTGTTGATGACGTTGGAGACCTCGTCGACCACCAGCGTGATGCGGCCCTGGATGTCCAGGTTGTAGCGCATGCCGGCCCGCGCGGCCATGTCCGCCAGGGCCAGGGCGCCGATCGCGGACGCCACGGACGGGTCGGGCAGCGAGTCCAGACACATGTACAGAACATGGCGGCCGCGCTCGATCTTCTCGAAGTTCATGATCGGCCGGGTGTCATCGAGGTCGAATGGGTCCGGCGAGAGGCTCTTTCCGAGGTCGCCGGAAGTGAGCATGGACAGGATCGGCAGCAGGCTCGCGGTGATCTTCTGGTAGTGCTCGCGGTTGTGGCGAAAGACGCGGATCTGATCGTCGATCACACGCTCATGCTGGTTTTGCGGGACCTGCTGCTCGTAGTAGGTGACGTAGGCGATCAGTTGGGGGCTGGTGACTTCGGAGGGCCTTCTGATCTGCCCTCGGCTCGCCTCCTGCAGGAGTTTCCTCATCTCGACCGAGTCTCGCCATCCACGCGGCAGGATGCGATCGAAGAAGTGCGTGAGGGAGGCCTCCAGCACCGGCTCCACGCCGCCCGCAACGTATTTGATGAGCTTGACCAGGTTGGGCCGGTCCTCCAGGCTGACCAGCCCCTGGACCACGACGTTGACGGCGTCCCACCCGAAGGCACTGAAGGTCCCGTCCTTGTCGGCCGGCATGATCGATTGAAGGCGGCTCGCGATCTCGGTGGGCTTCTGCCAGTTGAAGGTGAAGTCGAGGCGGACGCCGACTTCCGGGAAGGCCGGGTGAAATTCGAGGAAGGTGTCGGGCTGGCGGTAGTCCTCGCACGCGCGCTGGACGACGCGCTTGAGCCGGCGGCTGTTCTTGGGGTCGATGAACACGACGACGTCGCCGCGCTTGATGGCCTGGGTCAGCAGAGTGGCCAGTGCGACGCCCTTGCCGGCCTGGGTGGTGCCGACCAGCAGGGTGCCGCCTTCGAAGTTCTGCAGCGGCCGGTACAGCGGCTGTTCCTTGGGTTCCACGCCGTGGATGAAGGGCATGCCGATCTCCGCATCGGGCTGCGGATCGACGGTGTAGCCCAGCAGCGAGAGCAGCGAGGGCGGCAGCGTGTACTCCTTGTAGTCGATCTTGGCCAACTCGTAGAGGCGCTGGGAGTGCAGCGGCTGCCATTCGAAGCCGAAGCCGAGAAACACCATGCCCGGATCGGGCGTCAGCTGGCCGAGGCGTCGCGTGGTGATGACCTGCATCGCCCGTCCGGACAGCGAGGCCCGCACCGTCAGGACCCGCGTTGCCTGACGGGCGCGCACGATCATCATCAGCATCGCGAAGGCCGAGAGTGTGAGCGCGAACGGTGTGAACAGCGCCCGTGAGCCAGTGATGTAGACGAAGTACAGAAGGCCGAGCAGCCAGGCCGCGGCAGCCCAGGCCTCGTAGGCGGGCCGCCACGGCATTTCATAGGGCCGGACAAGCATGGCGTCACCTCAGGTGGGTGTCTGGAAGTCGGTCGGGTTGAGGCCCTCGATGTGAGCTGGCTTCACGATCACGCCCGCCTGCTCCTGGCCGGCGATATCGTGCTGGTAGGTCCTGGGCCGACGGTCCTTGGTGCCAACGAGCATGTCCACGTCGACCAGGGCGCGCAGAGCAACGCTCACGTCGATGCTGTTGGCTTTGAAGTGCGACAGCGGTACGAAGACGCCCGAAGCGACAGTCACCGCGATCGCCGTTCTCGCGTCGGCGTTCATCGTCGCGATCGCGTCCTGAAGTGCCTGGCGGACCTGAGGGACCAGGCGCAGCGGTGCCTTCAGGGCGAATCGCCGCGGCTGGGCGACCGGCGCGGGTAGTGCTGGGATGGGCTCCGGCGGGGCGGCCGCCTCTCGGCGGCGCGGGCGACGGCTCGAAGTCGAGTGCGCCTTGCGCGTCCGGTGGCGGCATGGGTGGTTCAGCCTGCCCGGCGACGTCCTCAGGCGCCGACCGTGGCGTCGCCGTGGCGGCCCGCGGGCTGACTGCCCCTCGCCATTGGCGTCGCCAACGCAGGGGAGCCGGCGGCCGATGCCGGGTGATTGGCGTTGGTGGCGCCCGGCGGGCGGGATGGGGCGTGGCCACGCGCGCAACAACGGCTGTGCGAGGGCCTCGACAGGCCTCGTCTGCCCCGTCAGGAGGATGTCGGGCGAGACCAAGCGGATCGCTTCGAGCGCCGCCGAACTCCCGGGGGGCAGGATGCTCCAGCACGCCTGACCTTCGGGCGGTGCGATGAGCACCCCGGCAGCGGTGAGGATCTCGACGATCGTCTCCGGCGCCTTGGGAATGCCGCGAAGCTCGTCGTCTTCGAGCACCTTGCGGATCTCGGCGGCAGCGTTGGGCCAGACGATGAAGAGCCCCTCAGTGCCGAGCCAGACCCGCGAGCGCTCGGTGTTGGGCGACCAGGCTGGATGGGCCGCAACGAGGTGGCGCATCGCATCCAGCAGGTAGCGCTCGATGTGCGCGCCAAGGATCGGCCTGCCGTATCGATGCGCACTGGCCGCGAGGTCACGATCGATGACCAGCGCCGCGGACCGTTTCACAAGCTCGATCAGGATGCTCTGCTCGTGAAGCAGTGGGATGCCTGTGATGGAGGCCAGCATCTGCGGCACGACGACGTTGTTTGCCGCGGCGAGATGCTGCATCGCCTCCGGCGACACGATGTGGGGGAGTGCGAACAGGCCCAGGCCGCGGCTATCCGGCGCATTGGCGATCCAGCGCACGAAGAAGCGACGCGCCTTGCGGCGTTCGAGCCAAACCGTCAGGGGCACCAGGTAGGCGGGCCATTCGTTGCCCTGCTCATCGGTGACCGTGGCGTGGCTGAGCGTTCTATGCAGTTCGCTGCACAGGCCTGCGAGAAATGTCGCCTGTCGCCAGCGCGGTTCGAGTTCCTTGCGCACGGTGATGGTGGCCCGACCGGACACGATGTGTGCGTCGGTGCCTTGTAGGGCGAAGAAGGCCACCTCCAGGCCAAGCCGAAAGAGCCCGCCGGCCGTGCAGAAGAAGTTGTCGGCTGTCGCAGGAAGCAGGTTGACGTATGAGGCGTAGCGACGGATCGGCGCGACGATGTCGCGGTCGAAGGTCTCGGCGTCGCAGCCGTAGCAGTATTTGAAGCGCTGGAGGAATTCGCTTTCGGACGCGATCAACTCGTCGACCGTTGACGCGCCGATGCCGGGATCCACCGACGGGTGTCCCGCGCCTGAAAGTGGGGCGGCGAGGCCGCCGGGTTCGGTCCGCGGCAGTGGACCGCCGCGATGCCGCTGGCGAATTTGAAACAGATCGAGCAGGCCCATGGTCCACACCACGTCATGAGTGGCGACGATCATCCGGCGAGAGGGGCAGGCGCTTCAACTCGAAAGGCCGGTCGTGCTCCCCCCGGAAATGCGCCGTCGGTGGACGCGTCGCGCGGATCGGTAGCTCAGGTCACGCGGCGAGCGCAGGCAGCAGGATCCGGTGGCGCCGGATGAGCATGCAGAAGGGACAGCCGGACGGGTGGGAATCGGCCTTGCTCACCAGGTAGTGGGAGCTGCAGGACGCGCATTGCAAGAGTTCGAGCCTTTTCTCCGTTACTCCCCAGATTCCGTCGAGCAATGCGGCGACCTCGAAGCACCGGTCGAAGCTCACAGGCTTGGGATAGTCGCGGCAGGCTCGGCGTGTCGTTTCGAAGGCCGCACACATGGCTTCGGTGAGCGAAAGGTCCAGTCGGACGACCCGCCTGAAGTGGGACGCGAAGACCGCGTACTGCACTCTGTGCGTGACCTCGGTCTTCGCGGACCAGGTGGCCAGCGGCATCGGTCGGGAGAGGTAGGCGCTCGTGACGGTGGGCCGCCCACGCGGCGCGCGGAAAAGCTTGGCGCGTGGCTCCTCTGCCAGCACCGCAAGGACCTTGTCGCCAGCGCCCAACTGCTGCAGCCGGCCGACCAGCCGAACGTGCGCGATGTCCAGGTCCAGTTGCCATGGCGCGTCTTGCCTGGGCCGGTTCGACTTCGGCGGATCAACTGGCGGCGCAGGCGGGGAGGAAGCGCGGACACGCGCTCGAGCACGGGACTTCAGCCGCCAGTCGGTTCGACACACCGGGCAACTGTCACGCTGGGCCATCCCATGGGGTGCGAGGTATGGGCTGCGGCAGTTCAGGCACTCGACGAAAGAGAGGCCACTCTTCGTCGCGGCCCAGATTCCGTCAAGCCTGGAGATCAGGAAGAAGGCCTGGTCGAAGCCGAAGGTGGAGTCGGGCTGGGTGGCGCGGTGGTGCCGGAAGGCGGCAATCAGCGCGTCCGCCTGCATGAAGCCTTCACTGGTCAGGCGGCGGTAGTGGGTGGCGAGGAAGCAGGCCTCGGCCTGCAGGCGCCTGGTGGTCTTGAAGAAGAAGTCCTCCGAGTACTGCGGTCGTCCGATCGGGGCCGGGTATCGCTCACAGTAGACGGCTCGCAGGATGTATCCCGGCGTGAGGCCGGTGAGGTGGGCGATCGTGCGCGGTCGAGCCCCCAGGATCACGCACTCGCGCGCCGTCTCCAGCGCGCGAAGGCTGTACGCCGAAGGGCTGCCCATGCGTCACCGCCGTGACGCACTCAGGCGTCGGCGACTCGGGTTGCCCGCGCGGTGGCGGAGCGCGCCGAGGCGATGGCCGGGGCGATCCCAGGGGGGAGCGCGAGCAAGGAAGACAGGTCGCTTCGAGGCAGGAACAGGGCCTGGTCCCCGATGCCGCACACGAAGCTCAGCAACTCGTCCGGCGCGCGACTCATGATGGCGGCGAAGTCCTGGCGGGCGAGCCCGAAGCTGCACACCGCGTCGCCCATGTCCCGCATCGCGGCATCGCGCATGAGCAAGAGAAGGTTCAGGTTCGCTCGCTGAACCTGCGAGAGAGAAGTTGGATGGTCCATGGTCTATGTCCCGGTCTGCCGTGTGGCTGGTCGACGCGGGGCGGTATGCGGACCCAGCGTCAAGTCGAAACGGCGTTGCCGTGGCGACTTGAGCGAAAGATTACCGATTCTTGGCGTCAGGTGTCAATGATTATTGGCGTTACAAGTCCCTATGAACAGACTAGACGACTCTGGAAGTAAATTAGTTAATGCCTATGTCGTCAGTATCAGATTGTGAATATGCGGACTGCGCCAAAAAGTTCATCGTCCGCGGGAGCTCTGATGGGCATCGACAAGGCGGGCCCGCAGTGCGCTGGCCTTGCTGGCCGGTGCCGTCGCCTCAAGCCCTTAGGCCGGTTCAGCCGGGCGTCGTCGAGGATGTGAAGCCCACTTGCAGGGCATTGAAGATCGACAGTGGGCGCGTGGGCTTTTCGAAGAGCAAGGCCCGGTAGGACGCGCCCACCATGACGAGCTCATCCTCGCTCGCCGCGCCTGTCGCGATCTGTCCGGTGAGGATCACCACGGGCCCAGATGGCACGCGTGCGCGGATCTTCGAGAGCAGGTCTTTTGCGGTGTTGTCACCCAGCAGCCAGTCGACGACGAAGCCGTCGAATGGTTGGCCCTCCATCGCGGCCAGCAGATCGATCGCGCAGTTGAAGGGCTGGGCGTCGAGGCCCTTGGCACCGAGGAAATCCACGATCGACTGCGCCGAGTCGCGATCATCGTCGAGAACGGCCACCCGACGGGGCGGTGCGCGCTCGAACAGCAGGCGCGCCAATTCGTAGCTGGGACTGTCGGAGACCTCGGCAGCTGGTGCGACGGTCCATTGGTCGGTGGTGGAATCGTGCATGGCCACCATGGGTCCGATGCGTCCGGGTAGGGGTTCGCCGACGGGCCAGATCGTGCAAGGCATGGCCGCACCACCGAATGGCAGCGTGGCGGGGATTCCTGGTGCGTCGGCGAGTGCCGACATGATCGGGATCAGAGGCTCGTGAAAGTGGCTGGCGAGCTTCTTGATCTCGTCGATGGTCCAAGGGGCCTCGCCAATCATGCGTCGGCGCACCTGGGTGTACGAGATGCCGATGGCTGCTTCGAGAGCGCGAATGCGCTGACGCTCTGGCACTCCGTGCCGGTCCAGCATCGATTCGATGAAGGCAGCGAGGGCTCGGTGCCGATCTTCTTCTGAGTGTTCGGCTGCCATGCCTAGCCCAACAGGATGAGCGGAAAATTTGCGTGCGGAGTCATCATTCGTCGCCGCCAGGTGCAAACGAAGGCCAAATTACTTGGCTCTCGTTGTTCCTTGTTTTTGTCCCTCCCCGCAACCGGCGGATGCTACTAGATTTCGCAGCGATCGTCGCCTTCGGCGGGCACGGAACACGGAGCGATGCTGTGGGCAGTCGGCGTACCGACGAACCTACCCCGAAGAAGAAGCTTATGTCCTTGCGAACCGTTGTGCACGGGTAGAAGTGGCAAGCAGGCGAAAAAATTGGGCCTCGGGAGAGGCCTGGACCGCCCTGAGAGTACGACAAGAACTCACCGACCCTAGCGCCCCAAGCCGTTGCCGGTAGCGCTTCAGGGCTGGGGGCTGGGGCTGGCGTCGGGCTGCGCCGAAGCTCGTGTTTCGGTCGCGCACAGTTCAATGCCCGATGGCGACCAGATTGCCAGGTAGCTGTCGCTCGTCGGTACCGGCACTCGGCCAGGAGCTGCCGCCAATGACCGTCAGCTTTCTGGTCCGCCAATCGCCTACCCGAAATCGGAATGGCACGCGGCCAAGCAGGCGGCGTCGGCGGCACCCTCGCGCTGCAAGAACGTTCATGCATGCGCTCGGGCTTCGAACACAGCGGCTGAAGGCGCATGGCCTCAAGGCAGTGCTTGGGCGGGTTCGCGCTACAGACATCGCCATGAACTTGAGTTCGCAGGGCATCGCAGCATGCAACTGTGGTTGCGGATGCCGCTCAACTTGCGGTTCGCTGCAAACGTACTTCTGGAACCGGAGTGTCATCAATCGCGCGCGTCAGGACCATGAGACACGCGCTGCGAACATGTACCCGGCACCATAGACGGTCTTGATGATCTTGGGATTCTGAGGGTCGGCTCAGTCTGCGGCGCAGGCGCGAAATCCGAACGTCAATGCTGCGGTCCAGCGGGGATAGATCGTGTTGTCCTAAGAGTTGCTCCCTCGTCAGGATCTGGTTGGGCCGTTCGATGAACGCTCGCAGAACTGTGCTTCAGCGAGGCCAAGTACATGTTCGCCACCCTCGGCCGAGCGTAGCGTGTTGGCAGTGCAGTCGAACACCCATTCTTCGAATCTGGCGTTCTGCGGCTGTGGCCCGCCGAGGCGGTGGCGCCAACGCCTCGGCGCCGCAGCACACTGCGAACCCTGGCTACCAGCTCGCGAGGCTCGGAAGGGTTTGACCATGTAGTCGTCACCACCGAGCTCCAGCCCCATGACCCGGTCAACCGTGTGGCCACGGGCCGTGAGGATCAAAACGCCACAGGAATAGGTGCTCGCAATCTGCCGCACCAACTCAATCCCATCAAGGTCGGGCAGGCCGAGGTCGACAATGCAGAGATCGGGCCGCCGAACCGGCAAACGCCGCAGCGCGTGAGTGGCGGTAAGGAAGGTCTCGGCCACAAACCCGAACTCCTCCAGCGCACTCGTGACCAGTCGCGCGACGGCCGGGTCGTCCTCGATGACGAACACCAGCCCTTGGACTGGCGAAGGCGACGCCGATGAATCGGAATTCCTGTCGCCGGTTCTATGCGCAGCCAGGCCGCGAGTTGATCGCGCGTGAATGGCTTGCCCAGCACAGGGATATCTTCTTCGTTGGGATCGCCTGCCGCATAGCCGCTCATCAGTGCCACGCGGGGAACGCGGCAATGTTGCCGCGCATGCGTGGCCACCACACGCCTGTCGATCCCGCCTGGCATCACCATATCGGTAAGGACCAGGGCGATTGAAGGCGTCCGATCAAGAATAGCCAGCGCCTCGCCGCCGTTTTCGGCTTCCAGGACCGAGTAGCCCAGCGCAAGCAAGTCCCGCCGCACGACCTGCCGCAATTGCGGTCGTCCTCCACCAGCAGGGCCAAACCCTGAGGTTCGCAGCGTGTCTCATTGAAGTCTCGCGCCGCCAGGTCTCCCGCTTCAGGCGGGTCGCAGGCGGGCAGCCACAGTGTCACGGTGGTCCCCAGGCCCGGCTTGCTCTGAACCTCGATGCCCCCGCCGGACTGTTTGACGAAGCCATAGACCATGGCCATTCCCAGGCCGGTGCCCGAACCGACATCCTTCGTCGTGAAGAACGGCTCGAAGACCCGGGCCAGGGTGGCTTCATCCATGCCGCACCCATCGTCGCAAACGCTAACCGTCACGTACGTGCCGACTTCCAGGTCCAGCGCCACGGCGGCCTCGGCGCAACTCACGCACCTCACTGCGCAGGGTGATGTGACCGCCCGTCGAAGTGGCGTCCCGGGCGTTCAGGATCAGGTTCAACAGGCTGCTTTGCAGCAATTGCGGGTCGGTGAGGGCCCAGCTTGGGCTGTCAGGCTCGTCGGCCGACAGGTTTCGATCCTCCGGGATGGAACGCCGCACCAGACGCATGACCTCGGCGACCACCGCGCCGGTCTCGGTCTCCCGCACCACCAAAGGCTGCTTTCTGGCAAACGACAGCAGGCGCTGGATCAACTCGGCGCCGCGGTGGCGGCCCTCGATCGCAGGCACCACGAACTCGGCAACATCGCCGGAGTCGCTTCGTTCGCGCCGCAGGGCTTCCAGATTTCCCAAGACGACCGTCAGAATGTTGTTGAAGTCATGCGCCAGCCCACCGGTCAGTTGCCCCAGGGCCTCCATCTTCTGCGCCTGCACTAGCATCGCCTGAGCCCGCAGCTGCTCGGTAATGTCGAACGTCAGCTCAAAGCAGCCGGCAACCTTCCCGTCCGGCCGGATCTCCGGGATCAGCGTCGTGCGAGCCACCAGGGGTTTGCCCATCTTGGTGGTCACGTCGTACTCGAAGCTGACAGACTGGCCGCCGAGCGCCCGAAAGACGTTGTGCTTGATGCCAGCGTAGGTGCTGGCCCCCAGGTAGGCCTTGGCGCTGATGCGTTCGGGGTGGGCCGGGTCCAGCCCAAACCACTCGTGGTAGCCGCGATTGATGTAGCGGTAGTGCCGGTCGGCGTCGAAGTAGGCGATGAGCGCCGGCATCGAGTCGGTGATGAGGCGCAGCTGAGAACTGCTGCGCTGAAGTTCGGCCGTGCGTTCTGCAACCTGTGCTTCCAGGTCGGCTGCATGCTCCTGGATCGCCAGTTCCGCCTCTGCGCTGTGAAGTGACGTCCGAGTAGATCGTCACAAACCCGTGGCCAGGAACCGGAACGCCGCGAATCTGGATGATCGTCCCGTCCGGTCGGATCCGTTCGAAGCAATGCGGCTCGAATGTATGCGCTGCCTCGATGCGCCGTCGGACGAATTCCTCGACGTTCCCGGATCCGTATTCCCCGCGTTCGGCGTTGTAGCGGATGAAGCCCTCGAAGGGCGCGCCGACGAAAGCCAGTGTGTCGGGGAACTCCAGCAGTTCCAGGAAAGTGCGATTCCAGGCCACCAGCCTGAGGTCGCGGTCGATCAGCGTGAAGCCCTGGTCGATGAGATCGAGCGCGGCTTGCAGGGTGGCATGACGCGGTGGCGCAGGTGCGTTGGGTCGCGGTCTTCACTTGGATTGGACATCGCCGTCACCGCAATGGGGTTTCACCTTAGTTCGCCAGGTCAATTCTAGGAGTCGCGCCCGCGCAGGCATCGATGCAAACATTCGTCACATTGCTCTGCAGGCCTTGAAAAGGTCTGCGCTGATCCTCCTGCCCAGACGCCTAGCACTTGTTGTGCATGGGCGCGGCAACGAGGAGACAAGGGCAATGCACAGCCATCCCTACGCACTGGGCCTGGAAAAGAATGCGGCGAACCATGTTCCGCTGTCGCCGCTGAGCTACCTGCAGCGGTCGGCCGGCGTCTACCCCAATCGAGTGGCCGTTGTGTATGGCGACCTCCGCCAAACCTGGGCCCAAACGTATGAACGATGCAAGCGCTTGGCCTCGGCGCTGACCCGCCATGGTGTGGGGGTTGGCGACACGGTCGCCGTGATGTTGCCCAACGTCCCTGCGATGTTCGAGGCCCACTTCGCCATCCCCATGACCGGTGCGGTGCTCAACACGCTGAACACCAGGCTGGACGGCGAAGCGATTGCCTTCATGTTGCAGCATGGCGAAGCCAAGGTGCTGCTCACCGACCGCGAGTTCGCCCCCATCGTGGAAAGGCGCTGGCGCTCGTGGGCGAGCGTCGTCCCTTGGTGATCGAGGTCGAGGACGAGACGGCGCCCTAAGGCAAGCGACTGGGCACACTGGACTACGAGGTCTTGGTCGAATCCGGCGATCCGGAATTCGCCTGGGCGCTTCCAGGCGACGAGTGGGATGCCATCGCGCTGAACTACACCTCCGGAACCACGGGCAATCCGAAGGGCGTGGTCACGCACCACCGCGGCGCGTACCTGAATGCGGCCAGCAACGTCATCAGCTGGGAGCTGCCGCAGCATGCGGTCTACCTCTGGACGCTGCCGATGTTTCACTGCAACGGCTGGTGCTTCCCTTGGACCCTGGCGTTGAACGCGGGGACCAGCGTCTGCCTGCGCCGGGTCGATCCCGCGCAGATCTTCCCCTTGGTCCGCGAGCACCGCATCACGCACCTGTGCGGCGCGCCGATCGTCTATTCGATGCTGATCAACGCGCCGGCCGAACTGCGCCAGGGCATCGGGCACACCTTGAAGGGCCTGATCGCCGGCGCGCCGCCGCCGCCCGCGGTGATCGAAGGCTGCGAGGCCGCGGGCATCGAACTGACCCACGTCTACGGGCTGACCGAGGTCTATGGCCCGGCGGCTGTCTGCGCCAAGCAGGAACATTGGGATACCTTGCCGCGCGAGGAGCGCGCCCGCCTGAACGGCCGGCAGGGGGTCACCGGCCCGATGCAGGAAGCCATCGCGGTGCTGGACCCTGACACCCTGAAGCCGGTGCCTGCGGACGGGGAAACCATGGGCGAGATCTTCTTCCGCGGCAACGTCGTGATGAAGGGCTACCTGAAGAACCCGAGCGCCACGGCCGAGGCCTTTGCGGGAGGGTGGTTCCACACGGGCGACCTGGCGGTGATGCACCCGGACGGCTACGTCAAGATCCGGGACCGCAGCAAGGACATCATCATCTCCGGCGGGGAGAACATCTCGTCCATCGAGGTCGAGGATGTGTTGCATCGGCATCCGGCCGTGATGGCCGCGGCCGTGGTGGCGCTGCCCGACGCCAAGTGGGGCGAAGTGCCCTGCGCCTTCGTGGAGCTCAAGCCCCAGGCCGATGCCCAGGAGGCCGAAATCATCGAGTTCTGCCGCACGCAGCTGGCGCGCTTCAAGGTGCCCAAGCGGGTGATCTTCGGCGAACTGCCCAAGACCAGCACCGGCAAGATCCAGAAGTTCCAGTTGCGCGAGCGGGTCAAGTCCGCCAGCGCCATCGAATGAGGCCGGCGATGGCGAGCGAATTCATCCTCGAGACGCGGGGCCTGACCAAGGAGTTCAAGGGCTTCGCGGCCGTTCAGGACGTGAACCTGAAGATCCGTCGCGGCACGATCCACGCCCTGATCGGCCCCAATGGCGCAGGCAAGACCACGGTGTTCAACCTGCTGACCAAGTTCCTGCAGCCCACACGGGGCGAGATCGTCTATGACGGCGTGGACATCACCCGCGAGGAGCCCGCTCAGATCGCGCGCCGCGGCGTGATCCGTTCATTCCAGATCTCGGCCACCTTTGGTCACATGACCGCGCTGGAAAACGTGCGCGTGGGGCTGCAGCGTCGATTGGGAACCTCCTTCCACTTCTGGCGCAGCGAGTCCAGTCTTCGGCAACTTGATGCGGAAGCCATGGCGTTGCTGGAAGAGGTGGACCTGACCAGCTTCGCCCGCACACTGGCGGTGGAAATGCCTTATGGGCGCAAGCGTGCGCTGGAAATCGCCACCACGCTGGCGCTGGACCCGGAGCTGATGCTGCTGGACGAACCCACGCAGGGCATGGGCCACGAAGACGTGGACCGCGTGGCCGAACTCATCAAGCGCGTGGCCGCCAAACGAACGGTGGCCATGGTGGAGCACAACCTGTCCGTCGTGGAGAAGTTGTGTGACCGGATCACGGTGCTCCAGCGTGGGCAGATCCTGGCCGAAGGCCCCTACAGCGAGGTGTCCAAGGACCCGCGCGTGCTGGAAGCCTACGTGGGGGTGGAAGCATGAACAGGGTTGCCTCGCCATCGTTGCCGGACGCAGCAGTCTGCGCCCAAGGGCAACGAGATGCTGCGCATCACCGACCTCCATGCCTTCTATGGCGAGTCCCATGTTCTGCATGGCATCGACCTGCGCGTGGCCGAGGGCGAACTGGTGACCCTGCTTGGACGCAACGGTTCGGGGCGCTCCACGACCTTGAAGTCGATGATGGGCCTGGTGGGGCGGCGCAGCGGCTCCATCATGTTCAACGGCCGTGAGCTGATCGGCATGGCGCCGCATCGGGTCACGCGCCTGGGTGTGGGCTTCTGCCCCGAGGAACGCGGCATCTTCTCGGGCCTGAGCACAGAAGAGAACCTCATGCTGCCGCCGGTGGTGCGCTCCGGAGGCATGACGATCGACGAAATCTACGAGGTCTTCCCCAACCTGTACGAGCGTCGCGCCAGCCCGGGCACCCGCCTGTCGGGCGGCGAGCAGCAGATGCTGGCCATGGCCCGCATCCTGCGTACTGGGGCTCGCCTGCTGTTGCTGGACGAAATCACCGAAGGCCTGGCGCCTGTGATCGTCAAGAAGCTTGGCGAGGTGATCCGGCTGCTCAAGGGGCGCGGCTACACCATCGTGCTGGTGGAACAGAACTTCCGCTTCGCAGCGCCCTTGGCCGACCGCCACTACGTCCTGGAGCATGGCCGCATCGTCGCCACGGTCCAGAAAGACGAACTCGCCTCCAAGACCGAGATGCTGCACGAATTGCTGGGCGTCTGAGCAGACTTCGCCGCTTTGCCATTCCTCGATCGATCCTGACCCATTCCCAACCGACAACCTCATGGAGACGCGCGTGAAATTCAAGTGCCTTGCCATCGCTGCAGCCACTGCAGCCCTGCTGAACCCTGCCCAAGCCCAGATCTCGGACAACGCGGTTCGCATCGGCGTGCTCACCGACCTGTCGGGGGTGTACTCCGACGTTTCCGGCAAGGGCACGGTGGTGGCCACGCAGATGGCCATCGATGACTTCGTCGCCAAGGAACGGCCCAGCTTCAAGGTGGAGATGGTCTCGGCCGACCACCAGAACAAGGGCGACATTGCCGCCAACAAGGCGCGCGAGTGGTTCGAGCGCGAGAAGGTGGACGTGGCCAGCGAGCTGGTCACCACCTCGGTGGCCCTGGCGGTGCAGAAGATCGCCAAGGAGAAGAACCGCATCGCGCTGATCTCCGGTGCCGCGTCGACCCGGGTGACGAACGAAGACTGCAACGACGTCACGGTGCACTGGACCTATGACACCTATGCGGTGGCCAATGGCACCGCCAAGGCCGTGACCAAGACCGGCGGCAAGAAGTGGTTCTTCCTGACCGCGGACTACGCCTTCGGCCATTCGCTGGAGACCGACGCCTCGGCCGTGGTCAAGGCCAACGGCGGCGAAGTGCTGGGCGCGGTGCGGCACCCGTTCCCCGGTTCGGACTTCTCGTCCTTCCTGCTCAAGGCACAGGGCTCCGGCGCGCAGATCATCGGCCTGGCCAACGCCGGCGGCGACACCATCAACTCGATCAAGCAGGCGGCCGAGTTCGGCGTCACCCCCAAGCAGTCGCTCGCGGGCCTGCTGATGTTCATCACCGACGTGCACTCGCTGGGCCTGAAGGTGACGCAGAACATGTACCTCACCGAAGGTTTCTACTGGAACCTCAACGACGAGACGCGCGCCTGGTCCAAGCGCTTCTTCGATCAGCACAAGCGCATGCCCACCATGGTGCAGGCGGGTCAGTACTCGGCGGTGATGCACTACCTGAAGGCCGTCAAGGCTGCGGGCACGGACGACACGGCCAAGGTGATGGCCCAGATGAGGAAGACGCCTGTCAACGACTTCTTCGCCAAGAACGGCAGCATCCGGGAGGACGGCCGCATGGTGCATGACATGTACCTGTTGCAGGTGAAGAAGCCCGCCGAGTCCACCGTGCCCTGGGATTACTACCACGTTCGCGCCACGATCCCCGCGGCCGAGGCGTTCCAGCCCCTGGCTGCGAGCAAGTGCCCGCTGGTGGCGAAGAAGTAGTCGCACCAGGCCAGACAACAGCCCCCTGTGGCCCGCACTCGGCGGGCCGCGCGGTGGCATGCCCCATCCACGGAGCGAACCCATGACCCTCTTCGGCATCTCTTCGCAAGCCTTGTTCGGCCAACTGCTGCTCGGGCTGATCAACGGCTCGTTCTATGCCGTCCTGAGCCTGGGCCTGGCGGTCATCTTCGGGCTGCTGAACATCATCAACTTCTCGCATGGCGCGCTCTACATGATCGGTGCTTTCGTGGCGCTGCTCGGTCTTGAGCACCTTGGCATGAGTTACTGGGCGGCGCTGGTGGCGGCGCCGGTGGTGGTGGGCTTTCTGGGCGTGCTGATCGAGCGGACGATGCTCAAGCACCTGTACAAACTCGATCACCTGTATGGGCTGCTGCTGACCTTCGGCCTGGCCTTGGTCGCCGAAGGCGTGTTCCGCTACTACTTCGGCGTGTCCGGGTCGTCATATGCCCCGCCGGAGGAATTGCAAGGTGGCGTGGACCTGGGCTTCATGTTCATGCCTCTGTACCGCGGCTGGGTCGTGCTGGCGTCGCTGGCCGTGTGCCTGGCCACCTGGTATGTGATCGAGCGCACGCCGCTGGGTGCCACCCTGCGTGCGGCAACGGAACGCCCTCAACTGGTCCAGGCCCTGGGCATCAACGTGCCCGTGGTGGTCACGGCCACCTACGGGGTGGGGGTGGCGCTCGCGGCCTTTGCCGGCGTGCTGGCGGCACCGGTGATCCAGGTGAACCCGGTGATGGGGTCCAACCTCATCATCGTCGTGTTTGCCGTGGTGGTGATCGGCGGCATGGGATCGATCGCGGGTTCGATCGTGACCGGCCTGTGCCTGGGTTTGGTCGAAGGCCTGACCAAGGTGGTCTACCCCGAGGCGTCCGCCGTGGTGATCTTCGTGATCATGATCGTCGTGCTGCTGTTCCGTCCGGCTGGCCTGTTCGGCAAGCAGGCCTGAGTCCCCAACGAAGGACCGTGATGAACCTCCCTGGAACCCCCTCCGCAGCAAGCCATCGCATCCGCACGCCTGCGCAACATCACGTGGCAGGCTGGAGCATTGCCATCGTGCTGGCGCTGGCGGCACCTTGGGTCATCTATCCCACCTTCTTGATGAAGGTGCTGTGTTTCGCGCTGTTTGCATGCGCCTTCAACCTGCTGCTGGGCTACGCCGGGCTGTTGTCGTTCGGCCATGCCGCCTTCTTCGGCGGCTCGGCCTATGTCTGTGCCGGGCTTGCAAAGCATGTGGGGCTGACCCCCGAACTGGCCATCCTGGCCGGTACGGCCGTGGCGGCGGCATTGGGTGGCTTGTTCGGTTGGCTCTCCATCCGTCGCTCGGGCATCTACCTGACGATGATCACGCTGGCGCTCGCCCAACTGGTGTTCTTCGTGGCGCTGCAGCTGCCGTTCACCGGCGGCGAGGACGGTCTGCAGGGTGTCCCCCGCGGCCGCTTGCTGGGTTTCATCGATCTCGGCGACAACCACGCGATGTACTACTTCGTTCTGGCCGTCTTCGCGCTGGGCTTTTGGTTGATCCGACGCACCGTGCACTCGCCCTACGGCCAGATTCTGAAGGCCATCCGGGAGAACGAACCGCGCGCCATCTCACTGGGCTACGACGTGAACCGCTACAAGCTCCTGGCCTTCGTGCTGTCCGCGGCGCTGGCGGGCACGGCGGGCGCGCTCAAGGCGCTGGTCTTCCAGCTTGCCTCCTTGACCGACGTGCATTGGCACATGAGCGGCGAAGTGGTCTTGATGACCTTGCTGGGCGGGCTGGGCACGCTGGTCGGGCCGGCCGCCGGTGCCCTGGTGATCGTGGCCCTGGAGAACGAACTGGCCGACAAGGTCGGGCCTTGGGTGACGGTGATCATGGGGTCGATCTTCGTGGCCTGCGTGCTGGCCTTCAGGCGCGGCCTGGTTGGGGAACTGCTGGCCCTGCGCGGCCGCACTGACATCGACCCCTCCTGATCCACGCAGGCGCGAACAGCCACCCGGAAACCTCCGACACACCCCCAAGGACCCGACCATGAGCTACGCCGCACCCACGCGCGAGATGCTGTTTGTGATGAAGGAAATCGGCGGACTCGACGCCGTGCTTCAGCAGCCCGGCCACGAGGAAGTGGACCCCGATCTGGTGGACGCCATCCTGGGCGAGGCGGGCAAGTTCGCCACCGACGTTCTGGCGCCCTTGAACCAACCCGGCGACCGACAAGGCAACCGCTGGGACGCCGGCCACGTCGGCACGGCCGACGGCTTCAGGCAAGCCTACGCCAGCTTCTGCGAAGCCGGCTGGCATGGCATGCCGGCAGACACGAAGTTCGGTGGGCAGGGCATGCCCACCTTGCTGTCCACCGCGGTGCTGGAGATGTGGAAGTCCTCCAACATGGCGTTTTCTCTGTGCCAGATGCTCACCCTGGGCGCAGTCGAGGCCATCACCCACCACGGCACGCAGGCCTTGATGCAGTGCTACCTGCCACCCATGGTGGCGGGTCGATGGACCGGAACCATGAACCTCACGGAACCCCAGGCCGGCTCCGACCTGGCCGCGTTGCGGACCAAGGCGGTGCCGCAGGGGGACCACTATCGCATCAGCGGTACCAAGATCTTCATCACCTGGGGTGAACACGACATGGCCGAGAACATCGTCCATCTCGTGCTGGCCCGGCTGCCAGACGCCCCGCCGGGGGTCAAGGGACTCTCGCTGTTCCTGGTGCCGAAGTTTCTGGTCAAGGAAGACGGCAGCCTGGGCGAGCGCAATGACCTGGTGTGCGCATCCATCGAGCACAAGATGGGCATCCGTGCCAGCGCCACCGCGGTGATGAGCTTCGGCGAGGGTGCGGGCGCCAAGGGCTGGCTCCTGGGCGAGGAGAACCATGGCCTGGCCTGCATGTTCACGATGATGAACCACGCCCGGCTGAACGTCGGCCTGGAGGGGGTGGCCATCTCCGAGCGGGCCTACCAGCAGGCGCGTGCCTATGCATTGGACCGCGTGCAGGGCAAGACCCTGGGGCGCGAAGGCGAGGTCAATGCCACCATCATCGGCCATCCGGATGTGCGCCGCATGCTGATGGACATGAAGGCGCGCACCGAAGCGCAACGCGCCCTGGCCTACTTCACGGCCGGGCAGATGGACAGGGCGCACGGGCATGTCGATGTTGACCAGCGCCGCCACGCGCAGCAGCTTGTCGACTTGCTGATCCCGGTCGTCAAGGGCTGGTGCACGGAAGGTGCCCAGCTGGTCACTGCCACGGGCGTCCAGGTTCATGGCGGCATGGGTTTCATCGAGGAGACTGGCGCAGCCCAGCACCAGCGAGACGCCCGGATCACGACGATCTACGAAGGCACGACCGGTATCCAGGCCAACGACTTGATTGGGCGCAAGTTGTCCAGGGATCAGGGCGCGGTGATGTACGGCCTCATCGGGCAGATGAGCGGGGACGCATCGGCGCTGGCACGGCAGACTGACGCCGTTCTGGCCAGCCTGGGAAAGTCCCTGCAGCGTGGCGTGGACGAACTCAACAAGGCGACGGCCAGTTTGCTGGCTTCCGACGCCCGTGAAGCTGCGGCCAGCGCGGTGCCCTACCTCTGGCTCGCGGGCACCGTGACGGGCGGGTGGCTGATGTGCCGTGCTGCCGACGCCGCGACGGTTCAACTCGGGGCCGACGTCGACGACGCGAACTTTCTCCAGGCCAAGCGCCTCACGGCCCTGCACTTCGCGCGGCACATGCTTTCGCAGGCCCCGGCCATGTGCGAGGCCGTCGCCCATGGCGCGGAGTCCACCCTGGGCTTGCACCAGGACCAGTTCTGACCATTCAAAAAAGGGCGAGACCATGAACGAGCTGAATGGCTACGACATCGAGGACCTCCGTCCCGGCATGCACGCCACCTTCTCCAAGACCATCACCGAGGCGGACATCGTCCTGTTTGCCGGCGTGTCTGGCGACAACAACGCGGTGCATGTGAACGAGGAGTTTGCCGCGGGGACGGCATTCGGAGGCCGCATCGCGCACGGCTTTCTCACGGCCAGCGTCATCTCGGCCGCGGTCGCCAATCGATTGCCCGGCCCCGGCACCATCTACATGGGTCAGCAGCTGAAGTTCCGCGCGCCTGTGCGGCCCGGCGACACGGTGCATGCCACCGTGACCGTGCAGTCGGTGGACCCAGCCAAGGCGCGTGCCGTGCTGAGCACCGTGTGCCGCGTTGCCGGCAAGGTCGTCATCGAGGGCGAGGCGCTGGTCATGACCACGTCCGCGGCCCGCCGCGAGGCGGCCGTCGCGGCCGCTGTCCAAGCTGTCGGGAGCCCTGCATGAAGGTCCTCGTGGCGGTCAAGCGCGTGCTGGACTACAACGTCAAGCCGCGGGTCAAGCCCGACGGAAGCGGAGTCGATCTGGCTGGCGTCAAGCTCAGCATGAACCCCTTCGACGAGATTGCGGTCGAAGAGGCCGTCAGGCTGAAGGAGAAAGGCATCGCCACCGAAGTGGTGGCCGTCTCTTGTGGGGTCACCCCATGCCAGGAGACGCTGCGCACCGCCATGGCGATGGGTGCTGATCGAGCCATTCTTGTCGAGTGTGCCGAGGAACTGCAGCCCCTGGCCGTGGCCAAGTTGCTCAAAGCCTTGGTAGACACGGAGAAGCCCTCCCTGGTGATCCTTGGGAAGCAGGCCATCGACGACGACTGCAACCAGACCGGACAGATGCTCGCCGCACTCGCCGGGCTGCCGCAAGCGACCTTCGCCAGCAAGGTCGACGTGGTGGATGGCAAAGCCACGGTCACGCGAGAGGTGGACGGGGGTCTCGAGATTCTGCAATTGGACATGCCGGCCGTGATCACCACGGACCTGCGCCTGAACGAACCGCGGTACGTGACCTTGCCCAACATCATGAAGGCCAAGAAGAAGCCGTTGCAGACGCTGAAGCCCTCAGACCTGGGTGTCGATGTGACGCCGCGCATCCGCACGCTCAAGGTCGAAGAGCCACCTCGCCGCGGCGCCGGCGTGAAGTTGGCGGACGTGGCGGCGCTGGTGGACAAGCTGAAGAACGAGGCCAAGGTGATCTGAGCGGACAACGCGATCACAGCTTTGAACCCCTAGCTCAGCCACGCAGCCATGCAGCGAACCGAAATTCTGGAGCGGTACGGTCCCCGCGAGTCGATGGACTATGACGTGGTCATCGTTGGCGGTGGGCCAGCCGGTCTAGCCTGCGCCATACGGTTGAAGCAATTGGCTGCGAACTCCGGCAAGGAGACCTCGGTGGTCGTGCTGGAGAAGGGGTCCGAGCCTGGCGCGCACATCCTGTCTGGCGCCGTGATGGACCCGCGGGCCCTGACCGAGTTGTTTCCCGACTGGAAGGAGCGCGGTGCCCCGCTGAACCAAGCGGTCACCGGCGACGATGTGCTGATCCTTTCGGAAAGCCGGGCTTGGCGCACGCCCGATGCCCTGGTGCCCGCGTCCATGCACAACCAGGGCAACTATGTGGTCAGCCTGGGTGCGGTCACGCGGTGGCTGGGGGAACAGGCTGCCGCTTTGGGGGTGGAGATCTTTCCTGGCTTTGCCGCCGCCGAATTGCTGTACGACGAGCAAGGCGCCGTCGCGGGTGTGGCCACCGGCGACATGGGCATAGGCAAAGATGGCGAACCCCACGCAGGCTTCCAGCTTGGCATGGCGCTGCATGGCCGCTACACGATTCTTGCCGAGGGCGCGCGAGGCCATTTGGGGCGGCAGGTCATCGCGCGCTACGGGCTCGCGGACGGACGCGACGTCCCCAGCTACGCGATTGGCATCAAGGAGCTGTGGGAACTGGACCCCGCACAGGCCGACCCGGGCCGGGTGATCCACACGGCCGGTTGGCCGATGGACCGCGACAGCTTCGGGGGCGGCTTCCTCTATCACCTGGAGGGCGGCCGGGCCACGCTGGGCATGGTGGTGGGCCTGGACTACCGCAATGCCTGGCTGAGCCCGTTCGAGGAGATGCAGCGCTGGAAAACCCACCCGCGCGTCCGCAGCATCCTCGAAGGCGGCAAGCGCATCGGCTACGGCGCGCGCGCCATCAACAACGGGGGCATCAACGCACTTCCCAAGCTCGTGTTTCCCGGTGGTGCGCTGGTGGGTTGCGAGGCCGGATTCATGAATGCCGCGCGCATCAAGGGAAGCCATGCCGCCATCAAGTCGGGCACGCTTGCCGCTTCGGCGGCCTTCGATGCCATGGAGCTTGGGCGCCAGCGCGATGAGTTGTCGGCCTATCCCCAGGCGTTTGAAGGCAGCTGGCTGGCGGACGAATTGCGGCGCAGCAAGAACTTCAAACCCTGGTTCAAGAAGGGCTTCTGGACCGGCACGTTCATGACGGGCGTCGAGCAGTGGTTGCTGCCCAAGCTGGGCGTACCCGTGCCGCCCTGGACCTTGCACAACCAGGTGGCCGACCACACGCGGCTGCAACCCGCAGCCCGGAGCGCGCGCATCGAGTATCCGAAGCCCGATGGCAGCCTGACCTTCGACCGCCTGTCGTCGGTGTTCGTGTCGAACACCAACCACGAGGAAGACCAACCGGCGCACCTGACCCTCAAAGACCCCGGCGTGGCCGTGCGCGTGAACCTGGCCCGGTTTGCAGGGCCGGAAAGCCGCTATTGCCCAGCAGGCGTGTACGAGTTCGTGCACGAAGACGGGAAGGACCGGCTGGTGATCAATGCCCAGAACTGCGTGCACTGCAAGACCTGCGACATCAAGGACCCGACGCAGAACATCGTCTGGGTCACCCCAGAGGGTGGCGGGGGGCCGAACTATGCAGGGATGTAGGGCGTCAGGTCGGGGCCGCCGCTGCACCGCCGGATTCGAACACCAGGAAAAGACATGACCGCACTTGTCATCGCAGAACACGACAACACGTCCATCCGTCCCGCCACGCTGAACACGGTGACCGCGGCGGCAGCGCTGGGCGCCGTCCACGTCCTGGTCGCCGGGGCTCATGCCGAAGCCGCCGCCCAGGCCGCCGCCCGGATTTCGGGGGTCAACCAAGTGATCCTTGCCGATACCGAGGGGCTGGCAGACCAGCTCGCAGAGGCCATCGCAGCCCAGGTGCTGGCCGTGGCCGACGGGTACAGCCACATCCTCTTCGCGTCGACGTCCCACGGCAAGAACGTCGCGCCGCGTGTGGCTGCAGCGCTGGATGTGGCCCAGATCAGCGATGTGACCAAGGTGCTCGCGCACGACACCTTCGAGCGGCCGGTTTATGCGGGCAATGCCATCGCCACCGTGCAGAGCCTGGACGCGGTCAAGGTGATCACGGTACGAACCACAGGCTTCGATCCCGCACAGGCAGAAGGCGGTTCGGCAGAGATCAGGACCGTGACCGCCGTCGCCATCGAGTCGGGCAGCAAATTCATCGGGCGAGAGATCGCCAAGAGCGACAGGCCTGAGCTGACGGCGGCCAAGATCATCGTCTCGGGCGGGCGCGCCATGGGTTCGAGCGACAAGTTCAGCGACGTGCTGACCCCATTGGCCGACAAACTGGGCGCCGCCTTGGGCGCGAGCCGCGCTGCGGTGGATGCGGGCTATGCGCCCAATGACTGGCAGGTAGGTCAAACCGGAAAAATCGTTGCCCCTCAGCTCTACATCGCCTGCGGCATTTCGGGCGCGATCCAGCACCTGGCCGGCATGAAGGACAGCAAGGTCATCGTCGCCATTAACAAGGACCCCGAAGCCCCCATTTTCAGCGTCGCCGACTATGGGATTGAGGCGGACCTGTTTGTCGCCGTGCCCGAGTTCGTCAAGGCACTGTAGGTCGAAGTCGACATGGCCTTGCTGCGAGCCTGCCTGTGGATGTTGCGTCGGCGGAGCGATCCTGGTCCAGGCTCGCTCCAGCCCTTCGATGAGCGCGCCGCTTTGCTGCTGAACGCTTCGATGATCAATCCGTCAAAGAGCGCGCCGTTTGACGCATACCAGCCTGCCGCATCCTTCGGTCGGCCCAAGGGCAAAACAAGGAGTTTGAAGTGCAAGACGAATCTCTGATCCAACGTACGGCATCGGCGTACGCCTACCCGCTGCTGATCAAGCAGTTGTTGCACACGCCGCTCGCCGTGGCGCCAACACAGGAAATTGTCTTCCGCGAGTTGAAGCGATACACCTATCGTGAACTGCGCCAACGCATCGGGCGGCTGGGCAGCGCCCTCGACACGATAGGCATTTCTCGCGGCGACACGGTGGCCGTCATGGACTGGGACAGCCACCGCTACCTGGAGAGCTACTTCGCCATACCGATGATCGGCGCCGTGCTGATGACGGTGAACGTACGTCTTTCACCGGAGCAGATCGTCTACACCCTCAACCACTGCGGCGCGAAGGCCTTGCTGGTCAACGCCGAGTTCCTTCCTGTGCTCGAGTCGATCCGGGACCAGCTCGAGTTCGCCAAGGTCTTCGTGCTGTTGAACGACGACGCCGCCCGAGATCTGCCCGCAGGGTTCGTGGCCGAGTACGAGGCCATGCTCGAGGCAGCCTCGCCGGACCATGAGTTCCCGGACTTCGACGAGAACACGCGGGCGACGACCTTTTACACCACGGGAACCACCGGTGCGCCCAAGGGCGTGTACTTCAGCCACAGGCAACTGGTGCTGCACAGTTTGGCCACCATGGGGGCGCTGACCAGTGCACCCCACCAGGGCCGGATCCACCGCGACGATGTGTACATGCCCATCACCCCGATGTTCCATGTGCACGCCTGGGGCATGCCCTACATCGCGACCCTCATGGGCCTGAAGCAAGTGTATCCGGGCCGCTACGTACCAGACAGCCTGCTGAGAACCATTGAACAGGAGAAGGTCACGTTTTCGCACTGCGTGCCGACCATCCTGCACATGCTGCTGTCCAGTTCGGTGTCGCCTGCGACGGACCTGTCGCGCTGGAAGGTGATCATCGGCGGCTCGGCATTGCCTCAAGGGCTGGCGCAGGCTGCCGTGCAGCGCGGCATCGACGTCTTCACAGGCTACGGCATGTCCGAAACCTGCCCGATATTGACCCTGGCGCAGGTCAAGACATCGTTGATGGGCGACGCGGCCAGGGAACTTGCCACAAGAGCCAAGACCGGTTTGCCTGTGCCCCTGGTCGACCTGCGCATCGTGGATCCTGAAATGCGCGACGTACCGCACGACGGAAGGTCTCCCGGGGAGATCGTTGTTCGCGCGCCGTGGTTGACCCAGGGCTACTACAAGAACGAGGCAGCGTCAGAGGACCTCTGGGGCGGTGGGTATCTGCATACCAACGACATCGGTGTGATCGATGGCGATGGTTATGTTCAGGTGACCGACCGCATCAAGGACGTGATCAAGACCGGCGGAGAATGGGTTTCGTCGTTGGAAGTGGAAAGCCTGATTTCAAGGCACGAGGCGGTCAGCGAAGCCGCTGTCATCGGCGTGAAGGACGCGAAGTGGGGCGAACGCCCCTTGGCCTTGGTCGTCTTGAAGGCGGGATGTGCCGCAGACCCCAAGGCGATTCAGGATCATTTGAGTGCGTTCGCCGCGGCCGGCACCATTTCTAAGTACGCCGTGCCGAGCACGGTGCTTTTCGTTGATGCCATCGAAAAGACCAGTGTGGGCAAGCTCAACAAGAAGCTGTTGCGCGAGAAGTACGAGCGCCCGTAGCACGCTTGGCGCTCGCTCGGCCCCATCGTTATTACCCAATGCGAATACTCATTGCTGTTCGGGCCGAAGATTCTTCGGTCGAACTCGCGCAAGCATTGCGGGCCGACGGCCACGCCTGCGATCAAGTCGCATCCGAAGAGGCGACGGCGGGCGCTTTGCTGTCGTCACCATTCGACTTTGCGGTTGTGGACCTTCGGCTTGGGGCACCCCCGGGCCCGACAATGATTGGCAGGCTTCGAGCCAAGGCAATACAGACGCCCATCTTGTCTCTTGCGATTTCAGAGAATCCGGCAGAACGCGCAGCAGCCCTGGACCGTGGCAGCGATGACTGCGTCGGCGTGCCGGTGGACTTTTCGGAGATCCGCGCTCGCGTTCGGGCCTGGACTCGCCGCGCCATGGGCAGCGCAAGCAACCTGATTCGACACGGCCCATTGAAGTTCGACACGGCTGAAAGGACCGTCTTCATCGAGGGACAACAGGTTCAATTGTCCCGCCGGGAACTCTCCTTGCTGGAGATCCTCATCAGCCGTCGAGGTCGTTTTGTGAGCAAGGACCGCATGGCCGAGATCATGTTCGGATGGGGCGAAGAGGTCACGACAAACACGATCGAGGTCTATGTTCATCGCCTGAGAAAGAAGATTGAGTCGGGTCCGGTTCGAATTCGCTCTTCTCGGGGTGTTGGGTACCAGTTGGAGCGAATCACAGGATAGGGGCGTGAACCGGCTTTCTGCTCGTGCCTGCCGCCATGGCTGGCGGATTCCCGAACTTCCAGACGTGCGACGGCGAGTGTTCTGGACTGTGCACCTGGCCATGTCGGTCTGGCAAACAACTATCACCGGTCAGCGTAGATGCCGGTAGCAGACTGCAGGCGAGTTGGGGCAGGCATCGCATCCGCCGCGCTTCTAAGGGTTTCGTCAGGATGTGAGCAAGGATGGTCGGGCGCGGATCCCGCTTGCTTGGAAGAGCGGCTCTTCAGAGGCGGATTGACTCAACGATGTAGAACTCGTGCCAAATGTGTGAGCTTTCGAAAGAGGCCTCCTTTGGGAATTGCCCTGTTCAGTGACCGCTATGCGGCAGGGCAATGAAAGGTTTGGACAACGGCACTGGGTCGGTAGCGCCCCTTAGTGCCACTGGTCATCGGGCATTCGCAGTGCGCGCAATGCGCAGGTGCCGGGCGATGTCTGCATTACTTTGGAACCGGTCGCTGGTTCGGCACGGTCGTTGAAGGTCGAATGTCGGCTTCCTGGCTGACACCGTGAGTTCAGCGGGCGGAGGCGACCGGCAGCAACCGCTGCATCGCAGTCAGCCAAAGCCAAACCGGGCAGCTAAGTGGATCGCTATCGCGAGCGTGCGCATCATTGGCGTGCTGCAACTTGGTTTGCCCATCTTGCTTGCCCATGCGAGCTGCCGATCACGCCCATTGGCGAGCCAGCTCCGTTGCACAAGTTGGACGAAACGAGTCAGACTTTTCCCTTGGGCTTCAAGCCGCCCTTGCGCGTGGCTTTCCCCTCGCCTTCGCTTGGAATCCCCAGCTTCAAGGGAGTCCTCCGTCCTGCGGACCCAAACTTCGAACCAGGATCGGACGCGGTCCCGTTCGCAAGTTTCTCGCCGCTGACCTGGACGCTCTCGTCGTCGACGTACTGGGCGACATCACCCACTTCGCAATTGAAGTACTTGCACAGCTTGTCGATTGTCTCCGTTGACGTGCCATAGCCGCGGACATTGCTCATTCGCGAAAGCGTCATCCGGTTGATGCCGGTGGCCTCGGACATCTCTTTCAACGTGATTCGACGACCTGACTTGAACTGTGCGTCGGCGATGAGCTCGGTGAGGCGAAAGCGAATCATTGGATGAAAGCAACAAATATGTTGCGTTTGTTCTTGATGGTGCTACTATGCAACTCATGCGATGCAGATATGTTGCATTAACCACTTCATGAGTTCACTTGGAGGCACGAGAGTAGCATGAGCGAAAGCACTTATCTAACCACCGTTGAGTTGTCGCAGCGGATCCGGTACACGCCAGCGACGATTCGCAACCAGCTGAAGGACAACGTCCTCCTTGAGGGCGTCCACTACTTCCGCCCTTTTGGTGGCCGCAAGATCCTCTTCATCTGGGAGGCCATTGAGCGGGACATGCAGCCCGCAGGGGCGGGTGACACCATTGCAATGCCTATGGCAGCGTGAGGCGACACATGGCAAGCCTTCGCCCCCGCGTTGATACCGGCACACTCTTCTTTGACTTTCGTTGGCAAGGAAAGAGGTTCCGGGCCCAGACAGATCTGCCAGACACACCCGATAGCCGCGAGGCACTGGCGCCCAAGTTGCGCCAGGTGAACGTGGCACTCAAGCAAGGCACGTTCTCACTGGAATCCTACTTCCCAGAACTGATCAGGGGGGCGGCATCGTCTCTAGACGAGAGCCCGACTCGAATTGAACATTTGCCTCCACCCAACAAGATCGTCGCCGCAACAACGCCACCATTCGCTAGCTTTTCAGACCTGTGGTTCGGCGAGTTCAAAGTCGGCTGGCGCAAGACCTACATCACAACTGTGAGAGGCATCCTTGACCAACACTTGTTGCCACGCTTCGGCACCTTGGCCATCGGCTCGGTGACGCGCGCGCAGATCCTGGACTTCCGCTCGCACCTGTCCTCCGTGCGTGGGCGCCGCCCGGGCACCAAGCTGTCCCCTGCCCGCATCAACACCATCATGTTGATCTTGCGGCAGATATTGCAGGAAGCGGCAGACCGCTACGAATTCACGCTGGCCATGGGCAAGCTGCGCCCGCTCAAGATCCCCAAGTCCGATGTCGACCCGTTCAATCTGGAGCAAGTCCACCTGATAATCAACTCGGTTCGCGTTGACTACCGGCACTACATGACGGTGCGGTTCTTCACCGGCATGCGTTCCGGCGAGATCCACGGCCTCAAGTGGAAGTACATCGACTTTGAGCGCCGCCTCATCCTCGTGCGAGAGACCATCGTGGGTGGCGAAGAGGAGTACACCAAGACCGACAGCTCGCAACGCGACATCCAGATGAGCCAGGTGGTGTACGACGCCCTGCAGGAACAGCACAAGGCCACGGGCAAGATGGACTACGTGTTCTGCAACCGCGCTGGCGAGCCGCTGGACACCAACAACTTCACCAAGCGCATCTGGTACCCCCTGCTGCGTCACCTGTCGCTGACGCTGCGCCGGCCCTACCAGACCCGCCATACCGCAGCCACCCTGTGGCTGGCCGCTGGAGAAACCCCGAATGGATCGCTCGCCAGCTTGGCCATGCGTCCACCGAGATGCTGTTCCGCGTCTATAGCCGCTTTGTGCCCAACCTGACGCGGCGCGATGGTTCGGCCTTCGACCGCCTGCTGGCCACGCGCTTCACGTCGAACACCGACGCTGGCCGGCCCGCAGCAAGCAATGAAGGCGCCCCGCCTGAAGCGCAACCGCCGCCGATGCGCGCGGCGGCCTGATCCGCTGATCACTCAGCGCCCAGATCTGTGCAGCTCTGGTGCAGCTCCATGAGCCGCACGGGCTGAGCTCACCCCAACGAAACGTGTATGCCCCGCCAGCCAGGGCAGGGCCGACCCACGCCCGCCACCGATGCCTTCAGAGGAAACCTCAATGAATCCGAACTCGCTCCCCTGCCCTCACCCCCTGCACAGCCAGACGGTCTGGTTGCGCGTGACCTTGTCCAGTCGCTTCACCGCCGCACAGGTGGCCCGGTGGCACCAGCGACTGCAAACCTATCTCTCGGCGAGAGGCCTGACAGCGGCCCTCTCGCCCGAGCGCATCGCCATCGTTCGCCATGGCGGTGCCATCGGTCCCTTCGACCGAGGCATGGTGATGGGGTGGCTGCTCGCCCAGCCCGAGGTGGTCTTTGTCCACGTCGAGCAGCGCCCGTTTGCCGGCCGGTCGGCCGCTGCGACCCAGGAGCTGAGCCATGTCTGATGTGGACAACGACACCCTGGGGTTCACCGTCTGGATCGAGCCCAACGCTGGGTTGAGCGAGTTGGCGCAGATCCGGTTCCAGCGGCGCCTTGAAGACCACCTGCAGGGCCAGGACCTGGTCATGGGCGGCGGACCGCTCTGCGGCGTGATCTCGTCGCCAGGGCGAGACGTGGGTCCTGCCGATCAGGTGGAGCTGATCAACCACTTGGTCGATGACAGTGCCGTGCGCAGCCTGCGCATCAGCCCCATCACCGTCGACCTGGGCGAACCGGCCCCGCGCGAAGCGGGCTACCTGGAGGTGCGAGCGCTGGACCTGGCCGTGATCGGCCTGACCCTGCTGCACCGCACCCGAGGGGTTGATGCCCAGACGTATCTGCAGTTGCTGGGTGGCTTTGTGCGCCCGGCCACCCACTGAAGGCGCCGGCCATGAAGCCTGTCCACTTCAACTTGAAGGGGTACCTCGCTGGCTTCCAGCGTTGGCCGCTGGCGCGGGTTCGCGAGTCTGGATCGCTGCGACGCTCTGGCGCCAGGCGCCAGCCTGCCGCGCCGCAGGGCCCAGCCCAGGAGGCGACGGTGCCCACCAGCGCAGCAACGGCTGTGCAGGCCGCCTGTGACGACCTGCCGGGCACCCCGCCCTCTGCGGCGCTGAGCCCATGCGAGGTCTGGCGGCTGCTGGAGGATCTGTGGCTGCGCCTTGGTCGGCATGCGGTGGTCAGCTTGCAGGAGGATGGCTCCGCCTGCAACCTGGTGATCACCGGCTGGGGTCGGAAAGCCCAAGCTGAACTGGGCTTGCTGTGCGCCCATGCCGCAGACCCTGAGGGCTATGCCTGGCGCATCGGGGATCGCAAGGGCAGCTTCGTGCAATGGATTGATCGCCAGGGTGACGACCTGGTCTGCCGGTTGGCTCCCTGCTGGTGCATCGATTCATGGCCCGAGGGCCCCGAGGTCGCCGCGATGGTTCAGGGTTTCTTAGCCGGTCTGTGCCTGAAACAGCGCCGGGCTTCACGGTGGCAGGAGGCGGCATGAACGGCCGCCCTGCCCTCAGCGCGACACCCGCCCTCGTGATGGCCGGGTGGGTGCGCGCACCGCCGGCTTGGCCTCGACAGTCATGCCGAACAGCGCAGGCACGCTCACCCCCAGGCTGTCGGCCAGCGCATGAATCATGGTCAGCGTCGGGTTGGCCTTGCCGGTCTCGATGCGGCTCATGTAGGTGCGGAACAGCCCGCAGCGCTCGGCCAGGTCCTCCTGCGTCATGCCCACGGCCAGGCGCAGTTCGCGGATTCGGTCGCCAAAGGCGCGCTGGGGAGAGGTGGCCACCCGTGCACTGTGGCCAAAGTACACTCATTCATACACACACTGATTCATACATCAGAGGCCCCGGGACATCGGGTCTCTGGTTCATCCCAAGGAGGTTCCATGTCCAAGTCATTCATCCTCATTCCTGCTCTGGCGTCTGTGGTCCTGGCCGGCTGCGGCAGCACGACGCCGACCCGCGAGACCGCCCAGGGCTATGCGATCTACGACGTCAAGGGCGACATCCCGCCGGCCAAGGCGGCCGAGGCGGTCAAGCTGGCGCTGCAGAAGAACATGAGCGGTGTGCAGCTCAGCCATGGGCTGCCACCGTCACCCTTGCCGGCCAAGGCCGGCCGGTTCCAACTGGCTTCGCCGTTCAAGGCCAATGCCGGTCTGATGGCGCTGGCCATGAGCGGGGGCCAGAACGTCCAGGTGCCCACCTGCGACGGTGCGATCCTGACCGCCAATGGGCGCGACAGCTCCTTTGCCCAGTATGGCGAGGCGACCACGTTCTTCGCCTGCCTGATGCCTTACCAGGGCGGCTATGGGCTCAATGTCTACACCACCTTCAGCAAGGCCTCGGGGGGCTTCAGCGCCGCCGTGCTGGGGGCCACGCTGGCGCGCACGGTGGTGGGGGATTCGAGCAAGTTCATTCCGCGCACCATCAATGACATCGTCGAAGGGCTGAAGGCCAGTGGCGCCACGGTGACGCTGGTGGAGGCCTATCCCTGAGGCTGTTCACACGCCCTGCCCACCCGCCGGTGGGCACCGAATCTGTCCGTTCACCAAACACCATGGAGGTCCTATCTTGAACAACCCGCATCTGTTTCCCGAGAAGTTTGCAACCCGGCGGCATGGCGCTGCGGCCTGTTTGGCTGCTGGCTTCATCCTGGCCGGGTGTGGTGGGGGTGGAGGTGCCGACCCCTCGGCGGATGGTCAAACCGGCGGCACGGCCGGGTCGGGTGGAACCTCAGGATCCAGCCAGACCGTCAAGCCGGCGGCATGCACGTCCACGGCACTGGCTGACGCCTGGTTGGACAAGCGCGTGGGCTGCCTGAGCGAGGGCACCGTCATGATCGACATTTCTTCGTCGGCGGCCGGCACCGCCTTGTCTCAGTACTCGTTTGTCATCAACCAGATGGTCTATGACAACGCCTTCAACAATGTGCTGGGAAGTTCCAGGGGGCGTCACTATGCCCGCATTCTTTGCGTCAAGAATGCGCCCAATGGCCTGACCGATTCCTTCAATCGTCTGTCCTTGGCGACCGATTTGCTGATCGCGTTTCGCAAAGCTGCCCCGACCGCTGCAGGCTCCAGCACGATGAGGGTGGAAGGGGGCAACCAGGCCGGCTGGGTCGAAGAGGCCTGCGACGTGGCCAAGCATCCCATCATCGTGGACTTCGCGACTCGCAAGATTGTCGCCGTCACCCCGGCAGCCGTTGCGGCGGTGAGCGTCTTTGATCTTTGAGCACAGGGCCGCGCCTGTGCAGGGTCTATAGGCCGTAGGAGGCGCGGCAAGGTACCGCTGATCCAACCCTGGTGATTCATCACACGGTCGGTCAGAGCCGCGCAGAGCGCTGCCTCACGCCCAATTTACGGCCACCGCTGGCAGGGAGCCCAGGCTTCAAGCCGCCATGCGGTGCTCGTAGTACGGCCGCTCGCGGTCGTCCAGGATCGCGTACAGGTCCTCCACGGGCCGGTCCTCCGGCCTCAGCCACGCATCGACCTGCTCGGGCCTTATTGGGATGATGCAGCGGTCATGGCCGGCGGCCGCCACTTCCACTGGCGGTTCATCGGTGATCGCTGCGAAGGACAGCAGCTCCTCGCCATCCGGCCCACTCCACCGAGACCACACGCAGGCCGCCAGCATGTCCTGCTCGGGCCGTGGCCTGAACTCCAGCACCATGTTTTGCACTTCCTCGCCTTGCGAAAGCTCGCGACCCTCGGCCTTGTGCCGGTTCACGTTCTCGTAGAAGGCGTTGACGATCAGCACGCCATGCGTGCGCCCGAACTGGCCTTTCCAGAAACCCTCCAGGTTGTCGCGGCGCGCGTTGTAGGTGCCGGGGTACTTGGTGTCGTAGAACGCCGGTTTGCCCTCGGGGCGGCATTGGTAGCGCATGGGCTTGATCACGCGCTCGCCGCCTTCCCAGACCATCACGGGTGCGCAATGGCCAGGGAAGATGCGTGAGTCCCGGTCCTTGGGCTCGGTGCGCCTGAGGTCCGCCAGCTTGCCCAGACCCCAGTCGATCTTGTCGGAGGCGATGCGCTTGCTCTCGGTGGCCGCCTTGGTGGTCTTGGTCTGCAGCGTTCGCTCGGCATCTGCCAGACGCCTTCTCTGCTTGAACAGTTCCTGCTCAAACGCGCTCGCCTGTTCGGCGTTGAACTCGTCGATCAAGACCTTGATTTCGCGCTCCTGATCGCTCTGCGGATTCGCGAACAAGGCGTCCATCGCCTTCGGGATCTTCAGAAGCGGCCCCTGCTTCTTCTTTCTGCGCCAGTACAGCTCATAGAAGGCCTCGATGTCGATGCGCGAGTTGTAGAGCCGCACGAAGGCGTTGTATTCCGCCTTGACCTTGGCCGAGTAGCACATGGGCAGACCTTTCCACAGGTACAGGATATCCCTCGGAGCCTGGGTGGACCCCGACGAGTGCACTGTAGCGGCGCCATCGGCAACTGGTGGCCTGTGGTTTTGCGAGCCACTTGGCAAGTCCGCCGACTGGTGCAATACTGGATGCCCATCCAGTTCACGGAACCGCCATGCCAGCCGCCGTCCTGCCATGGGCCGGTGAGGAGGGCTTGCCGGTCCAGGCCTTCGCTCGCCCTCAGCCCGCTCGTCGCCGCGGTGCTGAGCTGCCCACCGAGGTGGAGTCCGCCATCTGGCGCGGCGACGAGATGGGCACCCGCCTGTACCCCGTGCTGTCCAGCGGTTTCACCGACCTCGACCGTGAACTTCCCGGAGGCGGCTGGCCTTGTGGCGCGCTCACCGAGATTCTGAGCCCGCAGCCCTCGGTGTTGCCGCCGACGCCGATTTGAGCCAAGCGCCGATTCCACAGTGAGCCGGTTGGACGAAGCCGGAAGTCAAGGCCTACGCGGCGTAGAGATTGTTATCCCTGGCTCAGTCACCCGTCGGCATGTGGCTCAAATTGGCGTTGGCGCCAACACAGCACATATTCAACAACCCGAATCGCCGGATACGTGACCCGTACGTCCGGTGGTGTGGGAGGGGGAGGCCGCGAGGCTTTCTCCTATCCCGATTGGGCGTCTCAGTAGTGGTATCGGAGTTGCGCTATCAACAAGGCCCCATCCTCCACCTTGTAAACCATGCGGTGTTCGTCTGTGATGCGTCGTGACCAAAAGCCAGACAGCGCGTGCTTTAGTGGCTCAGGTTTTCCAACGCCCTCAAATGGCTCACGTTGGGTCTCGCGAATCAGCTTGTTTATCCGGTCAACCATGCGGCGGTCCTGCTTTTGCCAGTAGAGGTAGTCATCCCATGCCTCATCCGCAAAAATCAACTTCACTTGGCAAGCTCCCGCTTCACACCCTTGCCAGCCGCCAACTGAGCAACCGCCGAAAGAAGTCGCTTAGCGTTCGCTGGGTTCCTCAACAGGTACGCGGTCTCTTCCAACGCTTGGAAGTCCTCCAGGGAGAGCATCACAACCGACTGTTCGCCATTGCGTGTAATGATCAACGCCTCGTGGTCATTGCAAACACGATCCATGGTCGTCGCCAAGTTGGCGCGGGCAGCAGAGTAGGTAATTGCGTCCATAGCAGCACTCCAAGTATGTACGCGTTACTGTACAACAAATGCACTGCGCCGTCTATCCGGCAGACGCCCAACCCCTCAGTCGAGGCGACAAATTGCAGCAAGCTGCAATTTGCGCCTCACCTCGAACGTTAGGCGTCATTCAGGAGCTTCATCGCCATGGAACTACCTAGAGACCTTGCAGTTGTTGTCGCGATCATCGCCGCGGTGAGCGCAATTGTCGCGGCTCTCGTCTCGGCTGCAGCGCAACGCCATGTCCGTCGTCTCGAGCAACGGTTTGAGGGCGCCAAACGCACCGTGGCATTCAGAACCGATCAACTTACCAAGCTGTACCTGCCTGTCTCCATGCATCTTCGTGCCACTCGAGCCCTCTCGACAAGCCACTACGGCGCAGATGACGCCATTTCTCACGAGGTAGAGCACGCGCTTCACGAACACAACAGAGCGATTGTGGATTGCCTACAAAACTCGTCGATGTATTTGGAACCGGACGCCCCAGACGAGGCAGCAGTTGACCTTCTAGCTCACCTCCTTCAATGGGAGACGCTCTACAACCTCAAGTATCAGAAGCGGCCAGCATTCCAGCATCCCATATGGGAGGAGATTCGTCGTCTCAGCTATTCGCAATTTCCAGATGGTGCGGCCGCGTACTTCCACGACAGGTCCAAACAGATAAGGCGCGACCTACACGCAGTTTTGAAGGCGCCTACTTGAGCCTGACGCCATGACGCCTCTCAAGAAACTCCTCCCAAGTGACTGATAGGCAATGAGTTTTTCAGGCCGCTTGCGCGGTGGGGACGACGGAAAGTCCGAGCTTGGCGGCGCGTTGGGTGATCTGGCGGATGACGCGCTCGCGGTAGCGCTCCTCGAAATAGTCCTGGCCCTGGTCGGTGTACTCCTCGCCCTTGGTCAACAGCGTGTAGATGAGCCGGGCGAGCTTGTGGGCGGCAGCGGTCACCGCTTTGGGCTTATCCATGTGTGAGCACATGCGCCGGAAGTACGCGCCCAACGCCGACTTGCTCGATCGCAGCGCGGCAGCGGCCAGCCGCAGGGCCTGTGCCGCGCGGTTGGCACACCGCTTGGTCTTGCCACTGAGCAGCTTACCGCCGGTGATCTTGGTGCCGGGGCACAGGCCCAGCCAGGAGGTGAAGTGCTTGACGGTGGGGAAGCGCGACATGTCCACGCCGATCTCCGAGACCACGACCAGCGCGGTGGTGACGTCAATGCCGTCGATGCGCGTCAGGTCCACGCCGCACATGCGAAACAGCTGGACCCGCAGGTCGAACTTGGGCGCATTGCGCGCGCGGCTGCGCTTCTTGCCCGGTTGAGGATCACCGGTATGGGCGGCCAGGACCTGCAACTGCGCCTCGATGGCGGCGTCGCACTCGGCCATTTGGGTGGCGTAGAAGTCGAACAGCGCCAAGGCTTGCTTGAGGGCGAAGAGGTGCTCGGCGCGCCAGGAGCCCTGCAGACTCTGGGCAATCTCATTGGCGCTGGCCTTGATGCGGGCGTCCTTGAGGGCCGCCAGCGTCAGCCCGTCGCGCTCGCCCGCCACGATGGCGCGCAGGATCTTCTGGCCGGTGACGCCGACGATGTCGGAGATCACATTGGCCAGTTGGAGGTTCATCTGGGTGAGCGCCTTTTGCATGTGCTGCACGTGGCGCGACTGGCTGCGCAGCAGCATCTCGCGCTGGCGCGAGAGTGCGCGCAGCGCGCAGACCTCGTCGGCCGGCCGGAAGGCCCCGCGCAGCAGGCCGAAGCTCATCAACTGCTGCAACCACTGGCAGTCCAGCACATCGCTCTTGCGGCCCGATACGTTCTTGACATGCCGGGCATTGACCAGCAGCACCGTGAAGCCACGGGCGTCGAGCAGTTCGAACAGCGCGATCCAGTACACGCCCGTGGACTCCATGGCCACGGTGTCCACGCCGCAGGCCGCAAGCCAGTCGGCCAGGCGGTGCAGATCGGCGGTGAAGCTCTGGAACTCGCGCACCGGCTCGTCGTCGCGGTCTGGCGGCACGGCCACGTAGTGCGAAGCCGAGCCGATGTCGATGCCGGCGGCATTGGGGTGGGTCAGGCTGAACGCCGCGCGCGTCTTGCCAGAGCGAGGTGGGGAAGTCCGGTTGCGTTGAGCCAAGGTGTCCTCCATCATCCGTTGCGGAATGTGGCGCCGCATCGGGTACGTCGTCTTGCTCACTCTCTCAAACGGGATATCGTCGAGGCAGCTGTGAACTGCCACGCCGATTCACCAATGTCGATGACGTCACCCAGGACCACGCTAACCCGCGGGCAGTGCGCACCATTGCCAAATCGGTCTTCCGCGGCGCCGCATTCCACCTTGCCACAACCGGAGCGCACAGAGTTTCTTCGGGACGATTGGCGGCGGGGTCGGGCCGATTACTTCGCTAACCCCTCAGTCGAGGCGACAAATTGCAGCAAGCTGCAATTTGCGCCTCACCTCGAACGTGTGTGCCGTGCATGGCACGAATCCCGCTGGGTGAAAGTCCCGGTACCAGGTATCAGCAGAGCCGAAGGTTAGCCAAAGGGCAACTGCGTCGCCGCGAGGCGGGGTGGGGAGGAAGCTCAAGGCGAAACTCGCGGGGCGACGAACAGAAACCGGATATGAGGCGTGATGCATTCGGGGCGAGCGGGCACGTGACCGCGAAGCCCTCCATCTGCAAACCCAGGCGCAATGCTGGGATGGGTGCATTTTGTAAATCTGGCGTCTATGCGAGGAAGGATTCGTGTCTTACCACGGGAGATCTCTGCGGTGTCGCGGGCCTGCCAAGGCCGGCGACTGGGTGGCGGGCAACTGCCGCCGAGCGCCGTAGAGAAGTCAGCAGAGGGCATAGTAGTTGGCGGGGCTGCCAGCGAAGGCCCGAACGGGAAGAGCCTTGAGCGCCGGGCCCCAGGGAGACGGGATGGCATCCGAAACGGATGGACCCGCCGCCAACCAAGCCCGGAGTGCGCAAGCGATGTGTGGGGCGTTGTTGGAGCGCGTGCTTGCACGCGAGAACCTGCAGCGCGCCCTCAAACGGGTACGCCAGAACAAAGGCGCGCCGGGCATAGACGGCATGAGCGTCGATGCCCTGCCTGAACACCTCAAGCAACACTGGCCGCAGATCAAGGCCGACATCCTGGCGGGACGGTACCGACCGCAGCCGGTGCGCCGGGTCGAGATCCCCAAGCCAGATGGCCGCGTGAGGCAGTTGGGCATCCCCACGGTGCTGGACCGATTCATACAACAAGCCATCGCCCAAGTGGTCACCCAGCAATGGGAGCCGCACTTCCACCCCGACAGCTACGGCTTCAGGCCGCAGCGCTCGGCGCACCAGGCGGTGCGCCGGATGCAGACGCTGGTCAAGGCGGGCCAAGCCTGGGTGGTGGACCTGGACCTGGAGAGCTTCTTCGACCGGGTCAACCAAGACCGGCTGATCGGCCGATTGGCCAAGCACGTGCCTGACGGTGCGCTGCTCAAGCTGATACGGCGCATCGTCAAAGCCGGGGTCTGGGTGGACGGGCGCATCGAAGCGCGAGAACAAGGCGTGCCGCAAGGCGGGCCGCTCTCGCCGGTGCTGGCCAACGTGGTGTTGGATGAGTTGGACTGGACCCTGGAGCGGCGCGGCCTGCGCTTTGCCAGGTACGCAGATGACTGCCAGATCATGGTGGCGTCCCAGCGAGCCGGGCAGCGCGTGATGGACAGCGTGACGCGCTTTGTCGAAGAGTCACTGAGGCTCACAGTGAATGCACGAAAGAGCGCCGTGGACAGGCCCTGGAACCGCAAGTTCCTGGGCTTCACGCTCAACCGCAAGACCAAGGGCTTGCAAGTGGCCAAGACGGCCATGGCCAAGCTCAAGGACAAGCTCAGAGAGTTGAGCCGCCGCACAAGAGGCCACCGCTTGCACAGCATCGTCGAAGAGCTGAGGGAAAGCCTGCTTGGCTGGAAAGCGTACTTCGGCATTGCCGAAGTGCTGAGCCCTCTTCGCGAACTGGACAAGTGGTTGCGGCGACGGTTACGCTGCTATCAATGGAAGCTGTGGGGGAGTGCCGGATACCGCGAGCTGCGCAAGCGGGGCGTGTCAGTGCGAGAAGCCTGGAACGTCAGCAAGAGCGCGCACGGCCCGTGGAGACTCAGCCGAACCCCGGCGCTATCGCTGGCCATGCCAGCCACTTACTCAACCGTTTGGGGCTACCATGTTTGGCGCCAGCGAGGCCCACATGACCAGCACATATTCAACAACCCGAATCGCCGGATACGTGACCCGTACGTCCGGTGGTGTGGGAGGGGAAGGCCGCGAGGCTTTCTCCTATCCCGATTAGGCCTCATGACCCACTACTCATGTCATCGCAACTTTCAGAGAAGTGTCTGCCTCGCCAGCCTTTTGACTTTCCTCTTAGCTCTGGTAGGCCATTCAATGGCTCAAGGGTCAACCAACTCGAAACTTTCGCGAACAGGTGGTGCGTCTATGGAAAGCACATTCGAACGATTCGCAGAGCTGACTGCACCGGCAGTGGCCGGTGGAAGATTGCAGTCCGCACAAGATCAACTCTCTCTCTATTCGAGCTTGCTCTTGCAAGATGCCCTGTCGGATCAGAAGATGTCAACGCGAGAAGTCGACGAGTTCGCGGGCATCATCCAACGTCATCTTTGTAGCAACAAGCAGCCGAGCACTTCCAGTTGCCAAGGTGTAGTTGCGGGTCTCGAAAGAATCAAAGCCCTCTATCGCGGCACATCGGAAGACCATGAGGCAACAACTGGCGCTGTTTTCGAACTCATGTCTGCAGTAGTCGATTGGCTAGAAGTGAACCAGACTGCTCTACCTTTGCTGCAGTGAAAACCCAGTTCATGCCAGCCTTCACAGGCTCCAATAGACTGAGGCCTAACCCCTCGGTCGAACCGACAAAGTGCAGCAAGCTGCACTTTGCGGCTCACCTCGAACGTTAGGTTCCTGAATGAAGCAACTCGAACGCCTACTCTTCCTGCAAGGAAACCGTTGCTTCTTCTGCGGGGAGCCCATTCCCGAAGGTGAGGCGAGTGTCGAGCATCTGGTCGCCACTTCCAACGGTGGACCAAAGGACGACGATAACTGTGTAGCCTGCTGCAAGACCGTCAACGCAGCATTGGGGAACCTGTCGATAAAGGCGAAGTTGCAGGCCGTCTTGAACCAGCGAAGTCAGTTTGTCTGTCCAAAGTCAGCATCCCTCCCGCTAGCCCAATCGACTACATCAACAGTTCAGGAACCACTCCCGGAGAGAGTTGCTCTAGTGGTTGCAGATCTTCAGAAGCGAGGCCCGTCCAGGCCACGACGCGTCGCAACGCTGAAGAACACAATGAACTCCGTATTTCAAATGTCTCTGTCAGAGGTCGAGCTTGACGCCCTGCTTTCTAGCCTCCGGGAGTCAGGCCATGTTGTCGTAGAAGACACGAAAGTCTCGTATGCACTTCCTGCAGGCACCTAACCCCTCTACAAGGACTTCCACTTTGGTCAAGAGCTGAATTTTGAAATTTGGCTGTTGGTGGTGATCTGCCAGGTGAAGACATGAGGGGGACGATGATGCGGTGCGACAGAGAAACAGACTGCACATCTACAAACGGCCTTGTTGCACCGGGGAAGGTGCGGACCCAGATACGAACCGCTCAGCCGGGCTCCATTCAGTCCACGGGTTTGGGCGCGATTGCCCTCCGCGCAGGGTTAGTCGAGTTCGCCGGCTGCCGGTCTGACCTGTCAATGCATCTTCGAACGCATGTCTGGCTGGAAGAGAGTTGTTGGGGGAGTGGCTTGATCTGGGCGCAGCTCACGCCGCGCAGGGCTCTGGCGCGGGCGCCGGTGCTGTTTGTTTGGCTGCAGGCTTGACGCTCACATGGTTCGGATCGAAGCCTTGCTCGCGGGTCATCACCGCCCACAGGATGCGGGCGTTCTTGTTGGCCATGGCCACGCAGGCCTTTTGCCAGCCGACTCGAACAACGAGTTGCGCCAGCCAGCGCGAGGTCGGGTCGTCTCGTTTGCCCGCGCTCATCACCGCCGACTTGGCGCCCTGGATCAGCGGCGTGCGCAGGTAGTCATCGCCGCGCTTGGTGATGCGCCCCAGGCTGGCCTTGCCGCCGGTGGAGTTCTGCCGGGGCACGATCCCGAGCCAGGCTCCGAACTGAGCGCCGCTTGTGAACTGCTTGGAAGTCACCCACGCTGGCCGTCACGGCCGAGGCACCGAGCTCACCGATGCCGATGACCTTGGCGGCACGCTTGGCCTCAGGGCTGGCGCGCACATGCTGGCCCACCTGCTGGTCACACCAGTGCAGGTGCTCGTCGAGTTCGCGCCAATGGTCGAAGGCACGCTGCACCACCAGGCGTGCGCGTGCGGGCATCTCGTTGCTGGCGTCCTCGATCACGTCGGCCAGCACGGCGCGCAGCCGCTTGGGGCTCTGGCCAAAGACCAGCCCATACTCGGCGAGCACGCCACGGATGCGGTTGATGCAGGCCGTGCGCTCTTCCTTGAGCCCCTCGCGCACCCGGTGCAGGCTCATCACGCCTTGCTGCTCGCAGGTCTTGATGGGCACGAAGCGCATGCTCGGGCGCGAGGCGGCCTCGCAGATCGCGGCCGCATCGGTCATGTCGTTCTTGCCGCCCTTGCCCTCCATGCGGTAAGGGCTGACGAAGGTGGCCGCGATCAGCCTCGCATCCAGGCCCATGGCCCGCAGCTTGCGCGCCCAGTGGTGCGCGCCCGAGCACGCCTCCATGGCCACCAGGCAGCCCGCCGGCAACGTGCCGCACCAGGGCAGGAATTGGTCGCGCTTGAGCGCCCTGGCAAACACCCGCCTACCCGCCGCATCCACCGCGTGCACTTGGATCGACTGCTTGGCCAGGTCCACACCTACCCGGACCATCAATGCTCGTGTAATCTCTGCCATGGGACTTCTCCTTTCAAAGCTTTAGATTGACTGCCAACACTTCAATCTTGGTGCCTGGACACCGTTGCGCGATTGGGGAAGTCCCTTCGTATTCGGTCGAACCGACAAAGTGCAGCAAGCTGCACTTTGCGGCTCACCTCGAACGTTAGGCGTCAACTTTGAGACAGATGCGGCACTCTCGCGTACTAGTCCTGTCAACCTGTCTGGCGCTCATGGCATGCGCACCCAAGTGCGACATCGTTGCCTCAGGCCAGTATGTTGGCCTTGCCGAACCCAAGAAGTGGTCAGCACCAGAATCAACCACTGGGGAACGCCAGTCTCTCCCACTGAAGCTGGTTCGAGAGACGCAGGAGATTGAAGCCAAACTTGGCCAAGGCTTTGGGTTCGAGTACGCCCTCTCAGGAGTTCGGCCGAACGCGAAACTCCAAGCCGTAGTCGTTCACCCGCCGATCCCAAACACAAAGGGTGAACTGGTCACCGGATTCACGAGCGAGTGGAGCTCTCGGGAAACCACGATCGCATACTGGTTCGGAGAGACAAGACTTCTGGTTCCTGGGCAGTGGTCACTTCGAATCCTGCACGAAGGAAAGCCCCTCTGTGAGCGCTCGTTCACGGTGAGGATCAGTGACGCCTAACCCTTCGCTGGAGCCGACTCGCACCGGCATGGCACTTGGCCCGCGAGCCCGTGGTTCTTATCATCCGTCTCGCGGGCCAAGCGCCACACCGGCGCTCGCGCCTCAGCTCAAACGTTAGCCGTCACAACATGCGAGTCCACGAACTCCGCAATGCCCAAGGCGCAGTGCATGCGTTCGAGGTGAGCTCGCTCATGGGCCGGCGCGCGGCCTGTCGAGTTGCGGCCTCTATCCCCGGTGTGCGTTTGACCAAGAGCCACAAGCTGTTCGCTTCGGAAGATGGCGCCTTTTGCGAGTTCGAGGTGAATGGTGAGCAGTACGCCATAGAGGAACCGTTCCAGGACAACAGTCGCTACTGGGTCGGTCCGAAGCCGGGCTCCAGTGCCAACTCGCTCGGTGTTGTGCTGAACCACTTCGCAAGCAACGGCCCTGGTGCACGAGCGGTTCGCATTGGTGCAGCGCTCGTAGGCGCAATGCTGCTTGTCGTCGCGTGCAACGCCCTCGTTGCAGGCTCGGTCTTCTTTCAGCAAGATCGTTGCCTTGATAGAGGGGGTAGCTGGAATCACGGTGCAAACAGTTGCGAAGGAGCGCGAGGTGACGGCTAACCCGCATATTTCACGCAACGACCACTGTGCAGGCTGAAGCGCCGGTTTCGAGCCATCGGAGCGCTCAATAAGTGCCACGCGAAGGCATTGGATGGCGCGCGAGGTGCAGTGGGGCTGATTGGCTGGCAATTGCCCCCACCCCGGCAGGTTGCGTACCATTTTTGTGTCATCGCGCGGGCCAGGCGCTGGATGAAGTTCAGGGTGAGCGCAGTTGGCGCATGGCGTGGGCGAAGATGTCCGCGCTGGGCCAGTGCGAGGCCAGGTACAGGCGGATGCGCCGGGTGTTGCGGGTGATCACCGCTGCGACCTTGAGCAGCTTGATGCGCAGGGTATCGACCTGGGCCGACGCCAGCGCTGTGCCCTGCAAGGCCAGTGCGCGCAGCCTCTCGATGAGCACATAGCCCAGCGCTGCCAGCAGCATGCGCAACTGGTTCGAGCGCATCACGTGGCAACTCGTGCGCGTGGCGAACAAGCCGACCTGCGCCTCCTTGATGCGGTTCTCGGCCTCGCCGCGCTGGCAGTACAGCGCGTCGTACAGCGTTTGGGCACCCCCGTCGAGGTTGGTGACGATGAAGCGCGGGTTGCAGCCGAGCTCACCCCCTCCAGACGCGTGATGACGCGCCGCTCGTGCGGCCAACTCTGTGCGGCGTAGCTGAACTCGCCCACCAGGCGTTGCTTGAGCCCGGTCTGCTCGTAGAGCTGCTGCATCGCCAGTTGCGCGTACTCGACCTGGGCTTCCAGCCGGGCGTTGCGCGCCAGGCCGACGATGTAGTGCACGCCAGCGCGCTCGCACCAGTTGATGATGCGCTGGCGGCAAAGCCCGAGTCGCCCCGGAAGATGATTCGAACATTGGGCCATTCCTGACGCAGCCGACGCACCAGCAGCTTGAGGATGGCCGCCGCGTGCTTGGCGCCGTCGATGCGGCTCGGGCGCAGGTAGGCGCACAGCAGTTGCTGGCCGCAGAACACGTACAGCGGCAAGTAGCGGTAGCTGTCGTAGTAGCCGTGGAAGAAGCGGCCCTCCTGCTGGCCGTGCAGCGGGTTGTCGGTGGCGTCGAAGTCCAGCACCAATTCCTCGGGGGCGACCTTGAAGCTGGCGATGAACTGATCGACCAGCACCTGGTGCAAGCGCCACGCCGTGGCGCGGTCGGCCCACTTCTCCAGCCGGCACAGCGTGGGTGCGCTGGCCATCTCCAAGTCCACGCCGACGGCCGTCTGCATCGCCACGTCCTGGCGCAGCGCGCCGTGGTCGTTCAAGTCCTCCCAGCCCAGCGCCAGACCGTACACGCGCTGGCGCAGCATGCTGCGCACGCCGTGCTTGATCAGCAGCGGGCTGCGCGGATCGGCGATGCAGCGTGCGGCTGCGTCCATCAGCCCGAGCTTGCGATCAACGGCGCCGAGCAGCAGCACGCCAGCGTCGCTGCTCATGCTGCCGCCGTCGAAGCGGCCCTCCACCACGCGTCGGCCCAGGCGGGCGAACTCGATCATCCCCACGTCCACTTCTTCGGTACAGTTTGGTTTCGGCATTGCCCGCTCGTTCATCAAGATTCGACACCTCGATCAACGGGCATCCAAAGGGCAATGCCGTCCTCGCTTCTACGGGGGTAGGTGAAATATCCGGGCTAGAGGCTTACCTCAAGGTTGACTTGTCGAAGACTGAGAAAGACCGGCGCTCGACCTCCGGACCCGCAAAGCGCGCCACTTCCAAGAGCTAGCCACAAGAGCTGTGGGCTGCTGCCGGAATTCTGGACACCGACCTAAGCTCCTTGAGCTTGTTCGAACTGTACTGGGCTGGCTGCTCTACCCCAGGAGCCGCAGTACGACCGCGAGGGTGTCGAAGGATTGAGCTGAGCTGCCAATGACCGCACCCATCTGCGGCCAACTTGGGCTTCCGCCACCCTCAGCTGCCGTTCAGAGTTTTCCAGAGCTGCCAGACAGCTGGGGCCTGTCTGGAGGCCGGGTTCCGTGGCGCACGCCGGCGCGCTCAGCAACAGACCGGCCAGCGTGCTCAGCGCACTCCGAACAGAACGCCATTCACGGCTCCCAGATCAAGTTGTTGATGGCGACGCTAGCGAAGGGCTCGCGGCTATCTGCCGGCACCGCGTCGAACCAGATCTCCGCAATGCCGACGCCAGCCGGCGCCACCACACCCGCGAACGGCGCGGTGTTGCGTTGGTGGCTGAGCACACCGTCGACCGTGAACATGGCGCTGCTGCCGTCGCTGCACCGTACGTTGAGCACAGCCCGGTAGCGCCGCCCGAACGTCCCGATGGCAGACACGTGCGCGCCGACGCTCCGCAGCGGCGGGTCGAAGCTCAGGTGCACGGGCATCAGCCCAGCCCGGCTGTCGCCAAGCAGCACGCCATCGGCCGTGCCGAAGTTGCCGTTGAATGCGGCGCGGTCGCAGCGTGAGATCTGCATCGGCCCGCCATCGACGTCGATCGTGATCGACAAAGCCTGGCCATACACCCCGTACTGATAGCGATGCAGGCCAACGCTCACGGCGAACGGCACGGCACGTGCGCCGCGTTGCGGGTGGTCGGTCCAGTCGGTGACAAACGGGTCCGGGAGGCCGGCGGGACTGTCGATGAACTGGGCTGCGGGCTTCGGTTTCTTCTTGTTCGGTTTCTTCTTGGGCAGCTCCGCCGCAAGGTCTGCATCCTCGATTGCTGGGATTGTCCGTTCGCTTAGGGTCAATCTGTTCAAGACACTGATCAATGACGCTACGGCTTCCGGTGTCGGATTTGCCAGCGCGATCAGGTCCGACGCTGTCAACTTGGGCTTCACACTTTCTCTCGGCGGCTTCTCACTTGTTTCCCAGGCGCTTTTTAGCCGCTTGTGGATCCGGCTGGCATCGCCGCCCGTATCGGCGAGCGGCAGCACGGTACGCCCTGCTCTTTCGGCGCGGAGTGCGACTTCCCAGGTGCCGCCAACGCCGCCGATGAGCACGACATAATTAGCTCGCCGGATTGACTCGTCGTACTCGGCATCCTTGTTGTCGATCTCGACTACCGAGCCGGCGTAGTCCGGCCTCTTGCCGCGGCCGACGATATGGGTCAGCCGGGTGTCGACGTCGAGGTCGGGATGGGCGAGTCTCAGTTCTTCGGCGAACCGGCGCGCGACTGCTTCATCCACTCCTGGCCAACCGCCCGTCACCAGGCCGTAGCCCGAGCGCGCCAGCGCGGCGCCCAGCGCTTCGGCGGTACGCAGCAGCTTGTTACTTAGGCGTGAGGAGCCTGTACCGGCGACGAGGACCCAGCCCCTGATCGGAGCCGACCCTGGGTCCGGTTCCTGGGTGACAGGTTCGACCACGGATTCGGTATTCGATTCGACGGGTGGAATGGGCTGCTCCGGCGCAGTTGCCGCAGCCGCTTCAACAACATTCGAAACTGCCGCGACGTCCTGTCGATCGATCAGGCGCCAGAACGGATCTCCAAAACACTGGAACCGCCCCCACATGTCGTTCGTTGTATCGGTCTCCCAGCAATACGCACGTGCCTTGCGCGTCGCCTGGATGAGATTGGCCCCCTGCGCCAGCGATTGGAAGAACGCCACCGCGAACTCGCTCGCGAGCTTGTCGTCGACGGAGCCGAACGGTGCCACCACCGCTCGCGCACCCATGCGTAGCAATTCGGGCGCCATAGAGGCGGCGTATTGCGTCCCGAGAAAGATCAGCTCCGGAACGCGCTTCAACGCCGCAAACTCGCGCAGCCCGAGCCCGACGCCGTTGCCCAGGACGATCTCGACACGTCTGCCCATGTCTTGTTCTTCCGGCGACCTCCGCATCGAGTGCGATGCGACGTGCAGCACCCGCAGCTCGGTCGACAGGAGTTGGTCGAAGTTCTCTTTGGCACCAGCGGCGATCAGCGTCCGGACGTCATCCAGACTGGGTACGGCACGCAAAAGCATGGAAACTTTTTCCGCCTCCTCCCGCGCCCCTGCGAGCGCAGGAAAGCTGGGATCGTTGCTCGGGTCCCCGATGACGACAGCGGAGGGCGAGCGCGCAGTGCCCGCCGCGAGTTCACCGAACGAAGCTGGATCGCTGCGTCGGGTCAGGCCCCGCGCCACAGCCAACGGAGGTTCGCCCTCCCGTTCACTGCGAATCAGGGCCTCCCACGGATAGGGCGTGGCGGCCTCGTCGACGACCAGCTCGAGCAGCGTCGGGCCGCCGGTGAAGGCGTTGCCGTCCTGCAGGCCACGCGGCAGCACAAGGTCAGCAAGCCGCTGCATCTCGGCTTCGCCACCGCCCTCGAGCACGCGCGCCAGGATACCGGCTGCTTCGTCGGGCAGGTCTTGGTGCACCGTCGATACGCCTCGCGCGCTGCTGTGCTGGAATGTCAGCCGCTTGCCCTGCAGGTTGATCACGAGCGTGCCCATCGGGCCGCTCTCGACCGGCGCCTGCGCAGCCGTTCGGCCGCCACGCCCGCCAAAGCGCCGCGCGAAATCCCGAGATGCCTGCACGAACGGTAACGCCGCCTCTGGCAGCTGCTCGGTGCCGCCAGGGTCTTCGAGTAGGGCGAAGAAGTCGAAGCTGGTACCGGTCTGCTGCTGCAGGTATTCATGCAGCGCCAGGTTCACCGAGACGAAGTCGCCGCGCGTCAGGCTGCCGGCGAGCAACTCACGCAGCCCAGGGTAGAAGTCGTACTCGATGTCGTCCATCGCGGAGTACGACTCGGCGGCGACGACAGGCCGCAGCAGGCCGCCCAGGAACACCTGCGCCAGGGCGGCGGCAGCGCTCTCGGGTGACATCGCGCGTTGGATCACGCGCATCACCGGCGGCGTCAAGGGCCTGACCACCGAGAAGTAGGCTGCCAGCCGCTGCGCATCGGGCTTGGCGCTGGCCCTGAAACTGGCCGCGCGTTGGTCGGCCGAAGGCTCATCGCCGCCGCCCGCGCCGAGTCCACCGTCCATTTCGTCAACGTCTTCGCCGGGCAACGGCAGCAATGCCGCCGTGCCCCACGCATGTCCCGCGGCGGTCATCATGCGCGCCCACGCACCCACGGCGACGGGGTTCAACGCCAGCACCGGCACCGCTATCCCGGGCTCGTCGACGGCCCACGACGGCAGACGTAGCTGCAGTTGCGCGGCCGGCGCACCCATCCGCGGCGAGCGCGCGTGCAGGTCCGCGAAGCCAATGGCCGTGTTCGGCCACAGTGACTGAGGCAGCAGTTGCACCACCGCCAGCGGGGAGCGCAGCGCAATTCGCTGCATCCAGGCGCCCATTTGCCCGCTGCGCCAGGCGGTAGAAGTGCAGTCCGACACCACCAACACGATGCGGCGGCCGCTTCGCTCCTGAAGCGCGCGCTCGGGCGCTTCCCTGCCATCGCGGTCGAATGTTTTCACTTGTTTTGCGTCTACCCTGAGGAGCACCGACTTCAGGTCGCGGAAGCCGCCCTGCCGCTGCAGCAGCCGCTCGAACTCGGCCACCAGCGGTCGCCAGGCTGCGAGCGATGGCACCTCCTCGACCGCCAGCACGATGTCGAACCAGCGCTCCTGCGACGGCTGCCACACCGGTACCTTGGCGCCTGTCTCGGCGATGAACTCGGCCGGCGCGCGCTCGTCCAACTCCAGCAGGTGGCCGGCACGCCGGCGCGACAGCGGCCGCAATGCCCGGCCGATAGCCGTCGCATCGGGCAACGCAGGCGCCCCGCGTAGCAGTACCGATCTGGCCAGCGCGCCACCCCGGCCGCCGACACGCCCATACAGCGAAGGTCCGTCGACCTCGGTCGCCGCCCCCGGCGCGCGCGCGTCCGTGTCTTCGGGCAGCCGAGGCGCCTCCGCAGGGGGCTGCGGCAGCGTCTTGGCGAGCGGCTCCTGCGTGCGCTGCAGCGGAGGCTCTGAGACGGCGTCGACCGTGCGGTTGATCTGAGGTGCCAGCCACAGCAGGTCGCGCAGCAACTCGAAATCGACTTCGAGCCCGCTCTTCTGCAGCGCCTGGATCAGCTCACCGATAGGCACGGCCTGGCCTCTCTCAGGCGCCGGGAGTCGACAGCTCGCGCATCAGTTCGGCCAACACACCGCCGCGCGCATCGCCCGGCCCCAGTTGCGAGCTCATCACGAAGTAGATGGCGTTCAACAGCTGGTCGGTCGCAACCTCCTTGCGTTGGCCCGCCAGTGCCTTGAAGTCGTTGATGACCGAGGCGGCGCTCGCCCGTTCGGCCGCGTTGAAGTGCAACTCGACGATCGCGTCCAACCTTCGCCACCCGGCGTTGTCGTCTTCGGGCAGCGTGCCGGTCGGGTTGGGCATGCGCAGGCGCAGGCAGCGCCGCAGGAACGGCGCCGGAAACTCCCGCTCTCCATTGCTGGTCAGGATCATCAGCGGGAACTCCCAGCCCGAGACGACGCCGCCTTGGACCTTGGCCTTCGGTTGATTCGGATCCGAGGTGCGGACTTCGACCGTCTTGTCGGCGCCTAGCCGAATCAGTTCGGAGATCTCGAAAACGCCCTCTTCGAAGACGTTCAGCAGGTCGTTTGGTAGGTCGATGTCGCTCTTGTCGATTTCGTCGATCAGCAGGGCGCGTGGCCGTGCGGTCGGCAACAGCGCCGTGCCCAGCGCACCCAGTGTGATGTAGCTGCCGACGTCGGAGGCGTCGTCCTTGTCGCGCTGCAGTCGCCCGATCGCGTCGTAGCGGTACAGCGCATCTCGAAGCGTGCTGCGTGACGTCACAGACCAGCGCAGCGGCGCGCCCAGCCGCAACTCGTAGGCCACCGCGTCCACCAGTGACGACTTGCCGCTGCCGGGCGCACCAGTCACAAGCAACGGGCGTCGCAGATAGAGTGCCGCGTTGACCATATCTATCACATGGCCTTTGGCGTGGAATACCTTGCCCTTTTCGCGCATGGACTTGGGCAGCGCAGCGTCGTCCGCGGCGTCGTTGGGCCAGGGCCTTTCTGCGCCCGGATCCACCGGCGTGCGCCGAGGCCGCCAGCGCGGAGGTGGCGGCAGCCAGGCCACGCCGTCGTGCGGCACGCGCGAACCTCGGTAGAAGCGCCAATAGGCGGGTGTTTGCGCTTGGTCAGGCTCGGCCATTCGATTCATCCTCCGGGCTGTGCCCATGGTTTCCATATGGCGGGAAAGTGCGCCGGGTTGTCCAGCAGCACAGACACCGCCCGACCCGATCCGGCCGGCTGACGTTCGCGCCAGGCTTGCAGTGCGGCCGGCAATTTGTCCAGCGGCGAGTTGAGCAACTGCCGCAATTTTGGTTGAAAGGCGCCAATCGTCGCGTCGTCGTCGGCGCGGAGCCAGATGACAGCAGGCAGGCCCACCGACAGAGCGTTGTCGAGCGGTTGCGCGTCGCTACAGCTGAACGTGTCGAAACCCAGCCAGACCGGCGCATCAACGGCTTCGGACAAAAAGGCGTCCTTGATCTCGTCCTCCACATCGCCGGCGGACGCCCATCGCAAGCGGTCTGCCTCCTGCTGTCCGAGCCGCAGGAGGATGGCTGGTGCCCGTCTGTTCCAGCGCTGGCGTTTGATACCTCCCTTGTAGCGATCGGTACAGCGCAGCAGCGCCACATGGTCTTCACCGAACCTCAACTCGCCGCCGGCCGCGAGCGGAATGGAGGCTGTGTCGAGCGTGCCCGATGTGAGCATAGGGCGCGGCAGATACAACTCCACGACCAGCACCGTCTCCCTCTTTAAGCACTTATGGACCTCCTCTAGCCACTGGCCGACGGTCTGCTCCATCGTGTCTGGCGTTACCGGTTTGGCTTCCACCCGCTGCCGTCCGTGCTCTCTGCCGGTGGCGTCGATCATCGTCAGGTCGGCCTCGATGGTGGCGGGCGCCGTATCGTCCCGGTACCAAAGCGCAAGGCGCGCCTCGACGATCTCTTGCACGCGCGCGTTCAACTCCGTGCGTTGCTGGCGCGAGAGCCGGGCATCGACCCAGGCCTGCAGCTCCGGTGAGGATGCATCGCGCGCGACGTGGTCAGCGAAGACCATCAGCGGCGGCAAGCCACGCACCGGCGGCATCGCATCCAGGAGGTGGACTATGAGGTCGACGTCGGCCGGCAGAACGACCACTCCGTCGGACCGGGCCTGTACCTGCCTTGCGTAGTCCAGAAGCTTCGAAGAGGTCCAGCCAATGTCACCCAACAGGGTGCGCAGCTGACGACCCGCCAGACCGGGCGCCACCATGGCCACCCCATACCAGTCCTCGCCCACCGAGAGCGTCGGGCTCTGTATGCCCACGGCTCCGGCCCGCAGCCGCGAGGCAGTGTCTTTGAGCGCCGCGACGAAGTCGGGCCAGCCCGACACGACCACCGGATCGGCCCGCAGCGTGGCGAGCAGTTCCCGCGTGAATAGGGGGCCTAACTGTGTGTCTATGGCTGCAGTGCCGCCGCTGGCACAGGCGAACATCGCGCACTGGTTGACCGCCTGCGCCACGCCTGGCTGCCAAACATCGGGCACGGGTTTCATCGCGTCGCCCCAGCTGTTGCGGCAGGCGTCGAAGACCCACAGCTGGCGCTGGAACTGCTCCCACCCTGATCCTCTAAACAGCTCGCGCCAGTTCTGCACGTCGAAGCAGCGGAACTGCCGCTCGCTGGCCTCGGGCAGCACCAAGAACTGGTCGTTCCGATGGCCACTGACCACGCCATGACCACAAAAGTAGACCATTAGGAACTCGCCACCGGCGCACGCCTTGCTAGGCCTCTCCATCGCCTGGCGGAACGCTGCCCACTCGAACTTGCGCGATACCGCGCCCGCCAGCGCGGTCCCATTGCAGACCTGGGCCTCGTCCGACCCATCCTTACGCAACAGCCAGAGTTCGATGGCCGAAGGTGCCACTTTCCTGTCGACGACCAGCCATTCCGCGAAAGCCAACGCGCCAGTCACAGCACCCGGCGTGTCGAAGTTGCGGCCGAGCCCTGGATAGGTCTCGATGCCTACGACGATGGCGCGCACCTGGTCGGCGGGCGGCAGCACGACGCTCATCGCTGCGTCACTTCAACTGGACGGCAAGCGTCTTCCACAGGACTTCGGTATCCCAGTAGGCGCTGTGCGAGAGCGGAAACGGCTGGCCGCTGCGAACCTCGTGGTCGGTGGCACGGCCGGCGAACACCCGAGAGGCGGCGTAACTCAGCAGGTCGTCGCAATCGTAGAAGTTCACCCAGCGCGCCGGGAAGTGCTCCGGCAGCGGCTTGCCGAAGGGCAAGCTGCTGAGCGCGTCGATCTCGTACAGGAAAGGCGCCTGCGAACCGACCGTGACCAACAGCTTGACCTGGGGCAAAGCCCTTTCCACCAGCAGATCCACGCAGGCAATACCACCCAGGCTGTGCGCGATCACTACCACGTCGTCGCCGCAGAGTGCAATGCGCTCGGCGATGTAGTCGCGGATCCGTGCCCCGCGCGCCTGGTACATAACCACGTCGCCCGCCGTGGGCGATGCAGCGCTGAATAGGGCGTCGCGCTCGCGCCTAGCCTTGGCGGTCGCCAGGCGCAGACCCAGGCCGTAGAGCTTGCCTGTGACCCAGTCGGTGAAGCCGCCGAGGTCCCGGCCACCAAGTTTGTCGATACAGTCGTTGACCAACCGGTCGCGCAGTGGAATCGGCAGCGGCGGCACGTTGTTGTCGAGCAGTGCCTGTTGCAACGAGGCGACCATCGCTCGGGCCAGCGCTAGGCGCAGCGGCGTGTCGACGCCCTTGGCGGCAGTCAGCGCGCCCCTGAGGGCAGCAGATCCCACGACTGCAGACACCGCTTCTTGCCAAGGCAAGCTTGGCGCGTGCCTGGATAGGAGGGCCAGTAAGGCAGCGTCCTGCGACAGCGCCTGCATAGTCGCAGGCAGCGCCTGCAACGTTGCTCTGGCTACAGGCGGAACCAGCCCGCCACTCGATGCCGTCAACTCGCGCAACTCGAACAGCGGGTCGCGAGCCAGTAGTTCCCAGAGCGCCTTTTGCTGCTCGGTGTCGGGCGCGGCGCTTGCCAACGGCGCGAACTTGGGGATGGAGGCGCCGCCCTGTCCCAGGCGGGCGCCGTAAGGGTCGCCCCAAAGGCAGGCCTCCAGCTTCAGGGATGGAGAGATTCCGTGCAGGCCTTGCATGATGCGCGCAGCGGTGACTTCGTACGACGCCTTGCGCACGCCAGTCCCGTGAACGAACAGCACAGTCTTGGTCATTTGTGACGTCCCTACGACATACTACCCGCCGAACGACAAAAATGCTCAAACACTCCTTGGAGCGCAACATCGAAGGCACCGACCTGCTCGCGTACTTGCAGTCCCTCTGATTGCGCCAACTTTATGTTGAGTCCGCAGAACTCGCCACCCACAGCGAATCCGGCTGTCGGCGCAATCACTCCAGATAAAGCGTTGCTCCAGATAATGCGCTATGTGGAGCTCCACATAAAGTCACTCCAGGAGGCCTTGATGGGACTTGTACGAGAGTACCGGCCGGGCTGCGGACTCGGTGGCCGCGCAGGCGTTGGGGCGTATTGCCGGGCTGTACGCCATCGAGGCCGAGATGCGGGGCAAGCCGCCGGACGTGCGGCGAGCGCATCGCCAGGCCCGTGTGCGCAGGGGCAAGACCGACGCCGGTCGTTGAGCGGCGTCAGCAGCGCAATTTTGCCCCGCCAGTCTTTGCCGCGCGCCGAAACGGGCGACACGGCCTCCCGCCTCGGCATCATGCCGACCGAGGTGGCGCCAGGCAGCGAATGACTTGGCGCGAGGCCGAGGGAGGCAACACGCGATGGCCATGAAACGCCGACCACCGGCTGCTATTTCCAGGCCACTTCGTATCCCCCGTCCAGGCACTCATCCGATGAGCTCGAAACACATCAGCGACACCACACGTAACCGGCCGGCTTCCAGTGGCCGTATGCGGTGCGGCAGCACACCGCCATGCAGCAGCATGACCTGCCCGGGCCGTAGGGCCACGCGGGTGGGCGAGCCACCACGCCCCTTTCGCAGGGTGTCCAGCGACGTGAGCGCGTCGTCGAACCAGACATCGGTGGCGCCACCTTGGGCGCCAGAATCGCTGTCATAGAGGCATGCGATGAGCGCCAGGTCACACCCCGCCACGTCGCGGTGCACATCGAGGTGCGCGCCTTCGCGGTTGTAGATCGAATAGGTGGCGCGCTGGCCACAGGGGCGCACTGGGCTGCCAACCCTTCGCGCCAGCAGCGCGGCCAACTCTGGGTGGCTGAAGAGGTTGTCCTGGAGTGGCCCGCCCTCCACCGAGATCAGGAGCCGAGCGGGCATGCCGCCACGCACCTGCTCGGTGTCTGCGCCCGCCGGATATTCATCCGTGCGGCGCGGACCGTCCAACGCTTCGCGCCATAGCCCTAGGGTGGTCGTTGTGTCGAACAGCCCTTCGAGTATGGCTACGCCTCCCTTGCGCAACAGTGGCGAGTGCGCCAGGCGATGCCACTCGCGCTCCAAGTCACAGGTGGCACAGCAGCCCATGAGGGTGGGGCTCAAGGCGCGCCTGGGCCGAATGTTGGTGGCTCCGAGAACAACACGGTGGCCACCGATCTCTGCAAGGACCCCGGCAGCCCGTGCAACGGCAGCCCGCTCTCTGCTGGCGGGGCGCCGTTCACCGCCACGCCGCCGTCGCCGCGCGTGACCAGGCTGACACCGAAGACGGCTCTGAATCTGGCGGCGTCCGCCGCAATCGAAAAACTTCTGCCAACGCACGGGCCAACCGTGAAGCCCAGCGCCAAGAAGGCATCCTGCACGCGCTCGCCGGGCGCAGCGCCCGCCAACACCACCTGCGCCGAGTGAACAACCGGCTCAGGCATGCACAGGCTCCAGCTTTGTCAGCGGCAGCACGGCCGGCAGGCGGCGCCTGCTCTGGGCCTCCAGCGCCGGGCGAAGGCGCTGCGGCATCAGTGCCAGGCTGAGGTAGTGTTCGCTCTCGCCGACCTCCTGTTTGAGCACCATGCCCAGGGCCACCAGTTCGTCAAGGAAGTGGCGCACGTTGTCGCTATCGAATCGTTCACCAGGGAATGCCACTAGCAGGGCCTGCATCACCTGCCGCAGCGAGGCAACTTCATCGATGCGCACGAGGATCGCTCGCTCAATGGCCGACAGTTGCAGCGCACGCACCTGCGCCACTGGCCGCGAGTCGTGCAACAGCAGGCCGCCGTCCAGCCGAGGCAATGCTTGCAGGGTGCCCGCGTCGGCGGCCAGGCGCTGGGCGTCTGCCAACCGCACGGCGTCAATGGCACGCGCGCTGGCGCGGCAGTCGCTGCGGTAGCTGAAGTGGAAGTAGTACGCGACCTGCGCAAGGCGCAGGCCGGTCACCGGGTACAGGAAACGGTACACCGGCAGCGGCTCCACCCGCTGCAATCCGAATGACGCCGGGTTTTGGAAGTAGGGGCTAAACCGGTCGAGCCGAATCGAGCCGCAGGCGCCCGGTGCTTGCAGGTGGCTGAGTTTGGGAAGCAACTCGATCACGCCGTCGTAGTCTAGATCGGTTTCACCCGGAAAGCCGTAGAGCAGATTCCAGTCCACCGCCACGCCGTACTCGCGGCACCACTTCAGCAACTGCACGTTGCGCATGGCGGTGGTGCCCTTTCGCATGAGCAGCAGGATGTGATCATTGAGGCTCTCGATGCCGGGCTGGATGCGCCCGACCTTGGCTCGCTTGAGCGCAGCCACATGGTGCCGCTTGAGGTTGGCCTTGACTTCGAAGAATACCGGGCCAGGGAGGTCCAGCGCCTCAAGGGCAGGCAACACGGTATCAAAGTAGCCCATGTCGAGGATGTTGTCCACGGCCTCAATGGTGGGGCAAGGCCAATGCGCAACCAGGTGTCGCAACTCGCTCAGCAGGCGCGCGCTGCTCTTGGCTCGGTAGCCCATGCTGTGGCCGTTGAGGCCGCAAAAGGTGCAGTGTGATTTGGCGCCCCACCAGCAGCCGCGCGAGGCCTCGAACAGCAACACGGGCGACACCGCCTGCGCGGCACTGCTCTGTTGTCGCGCCTCGAAGTAGGCGTCGTAGGACGGCAGCGCAAGCGTATCCATGGCTTCCACGACTTCGGCTGGCCCGGTGGCCACGCTGACACCACCCGCCTTGCGATAGACGATGCCTGGTATGCCGGCAAGCCGTTGCTGCAAACCCGCCGCCGGCCCGCTGAGTGCGGCCACCAGGGCAGGGAAGCTGACGTCGGACTCGCCCGAGCACACGTAGTCGACGCAGGCGAAGCAGCGGTGGTACTCCTGGCCCATGGCGCCTTCCCAGTTCGCACCGCCGAACACGGTGCGCAGACCCGGGTACAAGGCTTTAAGGCGCGTGGCCATAGCCAGCGCGGCGATGTTCTGTTCGAAGGTGGAGGTGAAACCCACCAGATCGTAAGTGGCCCAGTCGTGCGCGGCCAGGGCTTCGGCAATGAAGGGCTCCACCGCCGCACGGGCCTGGCGCAGCCGCTCGATGGAAGACTCTGGCAATTGCCATTCCCCACGCAGTACCTCGCGCAGATAGAGTGCGTCGCGCTCCTCGTCGGGGCCGTACAGGGCAGGCGTGAACAGCCAGTCGCCAGCGAAAGCGATGTGCGGCAATTCATGCGTCACCCAGCCATAGAACTCTGCGCCCAATCGGTCGGCCAGACGCAGATTGAGGTAGCTGACACTGCTGTCCACACCATCACGCCGCAACGCTGCATCCAGCAGCGCCAAGCCCAGTGCAGGGCGCTCCAGCGCGCCCCAGGGCATGTGGATCAGCAGCACCCGCATGGCTGGCGACCCGGCTCAGGCCATGGGGTCGAACTTGCCCTTGATGACCAACTCTTCCAGTGCGGCCACGTCCTCGGATGAGAGTGACGACTCGCCCGGGGTTGTATCAGTCGGAGCGCTGGCCTGTTGCAGCACCGGCGGTTGGATGGGCGGGCGTACCGGAACCACGGGCGTGATGGGCGGCCGGATCGGAGTCACGGGTGGGCGGATGGGCTGTATGGGTTGTATGGGTTGTATGGGTTGGATGGGTTGGATGGGTTGGATCGGCCGAATTGGCCGGATCGGCCCAAGACAGCGCACCTTGGCAACCAGCACAGCAGCGTTGGCGTCCACCAGACCAGCGCCAGTGGCCAGATCGGCTCCAACGGCTGCGGCCGCACCCGATGAAGCCGGATTGCAGGCACCGCTTGTCACGTCCACGGCCGTACGCACGAGCACGTCACGCACTTCGGCCGGTGTCAGTCTCGCGCAAGCCTGTCTGACCAGGGCGGCTGCGCCCGCCAATTGGGGCGCGGCGGCCGAGGTGCCACTGATGGCGGCCCACCCATCGTTGTTGGCGGTCTCGTCGGCGTTGGGGTGGGCGCCGCCGGCCAAATCAGCGTCGATAGTGCACGCGGGCTGCAGTGGCAGCATGATGTATGCCGCGCGCGGTCGCATGCCCACCAAGCCGCAAAGATCGGGCGCATTGCGCCCGGGGTAGATGGGGCTGGCAAAACCGCTGGCGTAGTCGGAGGCGCGCAGCGAGCCGTCGGCGGCCAGGAAAGCCCCGCCAGCGGAGATGACATCGGGGTGCTGGCCTGGAAAACCGAAGTGGCCGTTACCAGCCGAAAAGATGACGATGATGCCGCGCGCCACAGCGTCGGCAATGGCCACTGCCAGCGTCTGGTTGGCCGGGCTCAGTGGCCCGGCGCTGCGCAGGTCGGATCCCCAACTGCAGGTGATGATCTGCGGGTTCAGGGCCACTGCCGCGTTGAACGCACCAGTCGAGTTGGCAAAGTTCATTTTCACCGGCCACAGTTCGGCGTCGGGTGCCACAGCAAAGATGTTGGCCGACTCTGCGGTGCCATGGCCGTTCTCATCGGCTGCAGCGTTGACTGCCCCGGGCGCTAGCGTCACTGCCTGCACACGGTAGCCGCGGGCCGAGAAGAACGGGTGCGCGAAGTGACCGCTGTCGACCATGGCCACGCGTATGCCACGGCCTGTGATACCGCCCCGATGGGCCTTGTCTGCGTTGGTGCCGAGGGAAACGTCGTGCGGCACTTCGAGATGCCAATAGGCTCTGCGCGGGGCATAGGGACTAGTGGCGAAATAGTAGCGCGGCTCCTCGATAGCCACGCCTTCTATCAGGCTCTCAAATGAAGTGCCCTGAGTGGGCAGCAGGCCGAAACGAGCGGTGTCATCACCGCTGAAGAATGTGGCGCTCTCGGTGACGCCGCCGGACTTGCGTGTGCTGACTTCGTGCGCAGAGATCTTGTTCTTGAATGCACGCTCGAAGGTGGTGATTGGTGCCGCCACGTTGATGGTGTAAGGCGAGATCTGCAGGATTTCGAAGCCAGCGTCCTGCAGGGCCTGTGCGGCCCGCATGATGGTGTCTTGTTCGGAGCTGAAGTTGGAGACGATGTCGCCGTCGATAGGCCCGTCGTATTCGAACATTGACAGCCCGCCGATGGAACGCGGCGAGACCTGAGCAAACAGACGTTGAGGAATGGTGGAACCATTGGCCGTCTTGCGCGACACCTTGGCACGCTTGGCGCTGGACTTGGGGGCGGGCTTGGCTGCTGCCTTTCTGGCCATGGTCTTTCTCCTGATGTTTGAAAGTTGAAAAAGATACGCTTGGCCTACACCTCTGCGAATCCCTAGAAATGTGGCTGCTGCGTCAATGCCCCTTGCCTACCGGGTCAGACAAAGTGCCCGCTATGGTCGCTCAAGCGCGACCAATTCCTGCCCTGGTGCGGCACGTTGCCGGCGGGCTGCCTGGTGGCCATGGAGGCGTGCTCGGGCGCGCACCACTGGGCGCGCAAGCTGCGGGCCATGGGCCTGGATGCGAGGCTGATCGCGGCCAACTTCGTCAGCCCTTACCGCATGGAGGGCAAGGGCGGCAAGAACGACATGACCGATGCGGCCGCGATCTGCGAGGCCGCCTCGCGCCCGAGCATGCGCTTCGTGCCCATCAAGACCTGCGAGCAGCAAGGCGTGATGAGCCTGCACCGGGTGCGCGAGGGGCTCAAGGAAGAGCGCACGGCCTGCATCAACCGCATCCGTGGCGTGCTCGCCGAGTATGGGCTGGTCTTTGGCCAGAGCCCCAAGCGGCTGCGCGCCGTGCTGGCCGACGTGATCGAGGACGCCAGCAACGAGATGCCCGCACGCGCACGCCTGGTGGTGCAGCGTGCCTTCGACCATTGGCGCGAACTCGACGAGCACCTGCACTGGTGTGACCAGCAGGTGGGCCAGCATGTGCGCGCCAGCCCTGAGGCCAAGCGTGCCGCCAAGGTCATCGGCATCGGTGAGCTCGGTGCCTCGGCCGTGACGGCCAGCGTGGGTGACTTCAAGCAGTTCACAAGCGGCGCTCAGTTCGGAGCCTGGCTCGGGATCGTGCCCCGGCAGAACTCCACCGGCGGCAAGGCCAGCCTGGGGCGCATCACCAAGCGCGGCGATGACTACCTGCGCACGCTGCTGATCCAGGGCGCCAAGTCGGCGGTGATGAGTGCGGGCAAACGAGATGACCCGATATCGCGCTGGCTTGCTCAACTGGTCGTGCGTGTGGGCTGGCAAAAGGCCTGCGTGGCCATGGCCAACAAGAACGCCCGCATCCTGTGGGCGGTGATGACCCGTGAGCAAGGCTTCGACCCTCAGCATGTGAGCGTCAAGCCCGCAGCCAAACAACCGGCACCGGCACCGGCGCCACAGCTCTGCGCGGCCTGAGCTGCGCCCAGATCAACCCACTCCCCCAACAACTCTCTTCCAGCCAGACATGCGTTCGAAGATGCACTGACAGGTCAGACCGGCAGCCGGTGAACTCGACTAACCCTGCGTGAGGGCAATCGCGCCCAACCCCGTGGACTGAATGGAGCCCGGCTGAGCGGTTCGTATCTGGGTCCCCCCCGCGTCAGAATAGTTGTCGCCTCCATAGATCAACCCCGGGGGCGGCGATGAAGGACGGATTTGGCTCGATACGGACAAGCATTCAAAGACAAGGCGGTAGCGAGGTTGCTGCCGCCAGAGAGCGCTGCGCTGGACGTGGTGGCGCGAGAAGTTGGCGTTGGAGCGGGAACCCTGGAGCGCTGGCGCGAGGATGCGCCAGGTTTGAGGCTGTGGTCACCACGGCGGCCATGAACGAGGCCGGCAAGAGCGCCTGGTGCCGCGAGCATGGGGTGTACCCGGCCGAGCTGGACAAGTGGCGAGCGAGCTGCACCAGCGCGCTGGCCGACCCTGAGGACGCACGCGCCAGCCCGCAGGCCACGCGTGCCGACCGCAAGCGCATCAAAGAGCTTGAGCGCGACCTGCTGCGCAAGGACCGGGCGCTTGCAGAAACGGCGGCCCTGCTGGTGCTGTCAAAAAACCTCTCTCGTGGTGATGCCACGTCCCGATGGCAAGAAACACTGGGATGCCTAGACTGAACGGCGCCAGACCGTGACCGTCAGCTTTTTGGAGGCCTTCGTCCCCGTCAAAAAACATGGTCCATGGGGAATCTGCGGACCCATCTGTGGTGGCGCTTCGTGCGACCCCGTTTAGGAAAGTGATTTCTACCGCTCCCCTGCCTGGCTCACCGTCAACAGGAGGTTCGTCATGTCCAAGAAGGGTAAATCGATCGGACTGCCGGTCGTCAACGCAAGAGCCGCCGGCATTGACATCGGCTCACGCATTCAAGTCGCGGCCGTGCCGCCGGAGCTGAGCGACGATCCAGTACAGACGTTCCAGAGCTTCACGGCCGACATAGAACGCATGGCCGACTGGCTCGTCTCGCTGGGCATCACCACCGTGGCGATGGAATCGACGGGCGTGTACTGGATACCGGTGTACGAGATCCTGGAAGACCGAGGCTTGACGGTCATTCTTGCCAATGCGCGTGACTGCAAGTCCGTGCCGGGCCGCAAGAGCGATGTCAACGACGCTCAATGGTTGCAACGGCTGCACGCCTGCGGCCTGCTGCGGGCGAGCTTCCGGCCAACGCGCGATATACCGGCCCTGCGTGCCTACATGCGGATCCGGGACCGGCATCTCGAGTACGCAGCAGCACACATGCAGCACATGCAGAAGGCGCTGACCCACATGAATCTTCAACTGCACCACGTCATCAGCGACATCAGCGGGGTGACTGGCCTGAAGATCATTCGTGCCATCGTGGCAGGCGAGCGAGATCCCGATGTGTTGGCGGCCATGCGCGACGTTCGGTGCCGCGAGAGCATCCAGACAATTCGTGCGGCCATGGTCGGCAACTACACCAGCCAGAGCACGTCTTCGCGCTGGCGCAAGCGCTGGCACTGTTCGACTCCTACCAGGAGCGGGTTGCCGACTGCGATGCTCAGATTGAGCGAACGTTGCAGTTGTTGAATGCCGACAAGGCAAAACCAGAAGAACCGCTGGGCAAGCCGCGAAACCGAACCAAGCAGACCAACTCCCTGAACTTTGATGTTCGACCCCTGCTGTACCAGCTCACCGGTATAGACCTGACCCAGATTCATGGAATTGGCCCCAGCGTGGGATTGGCGCTGATCGCCGAGTGCGGCACGGACCTCAGCCGCTGGCCCACGGAGAAGCACTTCACGTCGTGGTTGACCCTGTCGCCAGGCTGCAAGATCAGCGGCGGCAAAGTGCTCTCCTCACACACTCGCAAGAGCAACAGCCGCATCGCAGCGCGGCTGCGCCTGGTGGCTACCGCTGTCGGGCGCACCGACACCGCACTGGGCGCGTTCTACCGCCGATTGGCTGCGCGCATTGGCAAGGCCAAGGCGCTGACTGCCACGGCACGCAAGATTGCCATCCTGTTCTACAGAGCCATGCGCTTCGGCATGCGCTACGAGGATCCCGGTGCCGATCAATACGAGCAACGTTACCGGGAGCGAGTCGTCAAGCAACTGCAGCGACGAGCTGCGCACTTCGGGTTCGCGCTACAGGCGCTACAGGCGGTGGAGGCAGGTGTTTCTTAGGAAAGTCGGGGCGATCTTCAACAAGGGCGAGGACGAATGATCGACATCGAAGATCGCCAAACCCTGGCTCAGGACATCGGCACGGCCCACACCGCAGGAGCGCGGCTGCGATTGGCCGTGAGCGTCTAGCCATCCCGCCTTGATATCGCCGCCGGCGCCGCGACGATGGTGTCCACTCAAATTTCAGTGGACACCCATGGACTCCAAATCTCCAGCCCGCAAGCATCGGGTTCACAGCGCGGCGTTCAAGGCCCAGGTCTTGGCCGAGTGCCGGCGGCCGGGCGCCTCGGTGGCGGCAGTGGCTATCGGGCAAGGACTGAACCCGAATGTGGTTCACAAGTGGCTGGCCGGTCAGGGAATCAAGCGCATGGGCCCAATGGCTGCGACGGGCGAGGGTGTTGCGCTGCCCAAGCTGCAGTTTGTGCCTGTTGCCTTGGCCGCGCCGGCCGAGGCCGAAGGCGCACCGGCGCAGCGTGGCGAGCTTCGCCTGCGCATTGAGCACGGCGCACTGCAACTCACGCTGTGTTGCCCGGCCGGCGCGGCTGGGCGGTATTCGGCAGCGCTGGGTGCGCTGCTCGACGCCGTGGCCGCTGGCTGAGGGGGGCTCATGATCCGCATCGACGCGCTGTGGCTGTGCACCCAGCCCCAGGACATGCGCGCGGGTGCCGACCGGCTGCTCAGCACGGTGGTCAACACCCTGGGTCAGGCACGGGCCCACCACGGCTACCTGTTCGCCAACGCGCGGGCCACCCGCATCAAGCTGCTGGTGCACGACGGCTTCGGCGTGTGGTGCGCCACGCGGCGGCTGCACGCCGGGCGCTTCGTGTGGAGCGAGCGTGCGAGCACTGCCGCACCCGCGTTGGCCCTCAGCGCAGAGCAGTTCAACGCCCTGGCGCTCGGCCTGCCCTGGCAGCGCCTGGGTGAACTCAGCACCATCACCCGCAGCTGACCCAAGCGTGGCCGGGCCCGGTTGACATCGCATCTGCCTATGGGCACGCGGTACCGGCTGCGGCAACATGCACCGCATGCTTGGCACGCGCAGCGCTCCCCCGGTGGACCTGAGCCAGTGGCCCCCAGAGGCCGCTGCGCTGATCACCCAACTGCAGCAACAGCTCCAGGCCCAGGCCAGCGAGATTGCGCAGCGCGAGGCGCAGATCACCCGACGCGACACGGAGATTACCCAGCGCGACGGCGAGATCGCCCGGCGCGACCGAGAGATCGCCTGGCGCGACGCCAAGCTGGAGAAGGTCAACTTCGAACTCGCGCGCTTGAAGCGCTGGAAGTTCGAAGCCAAGACCGAGGCGATGACCGCGCAGCAACGCGCCCTGTTCGCCGAGACCCTGTTCGAGGACGAGGCCAGTCTGCGGGCCAAACTGGCCGAGCTGCAAAGGGGCATGCCCGAGGCGCCGGCCAAGCCCAAGGCGGCGCCGCGTCAGCCGCGCCGCCAGGCCTTGCCCGAGCACCTGCGCCGCGTGGAGCACCACCACGAGCCCGAGGACACCACCTGTCCCAACCCGCAGTGCGGCCAGCCCATGCAGCGCGTGGGCGAGGACGTCAGCGAGAAGCTCGACATCGTGCCGGCCGAGTTCTTTGCGCACCGCCACATCTACGGCAAGTGGGCCTGCCGCTGCTGCCAAAAGAACGGGGAAGGACGCCTGGTGCAGGCGCCGGCCGAGCCCGAGGTGGTCGAAGGCGGCATTCCCGCCAGTGGCCTGGTGGCCCACACGCTGATCAGCCGCTTCGCCGACCACCTGCCGTACTACCGGCAAGAGCAGATCAGTGCCCGCTCGGGCGTGCACACCCCGCGCTCGACCCTGGCCACTTGGGCCGGCGCCGGCGGTGCCGCGCTGGAGCCGCTGTACGACGCCCACAAGCGCTTCATCCTCAGTGCCGGTGTGTTGCATGCCGACGAGACCCCAGTGCCGCTGCTGGACCCTGGCTCGGGCAAGACCAAACAGGCCTACATGTGGGCCTACGCCCGCAGCGGCACGATGCGCTGCCCGGCGTGATCTACGAGTTCTGCACCGGGCGAGGCGCGCAGCACCCGCTGGCGTTCCTGGGCGGCAAGGGGCCGCCGTACGCCGAGCCTGCCTGGCGCGGCACCTTGTTGACCGACCAGTACGCGGCCTACAACGCGGTGCTCGACGCGCGCGCCTTCCCCGAGCGCCACGCCGCCGCGTGCGCTGCGCATGCCCGGCGCAAGTTCGATGAGATCAGCCGTGGCGGCCCGAGTGCCAGTGAGGTGGCCACCGAGGCCTTACAGCGCTTTGCGCGGATCTACCACGCAGAGGGCAGCTTGACCGAGATGGATGCCGGGCAACGCCGCGAGGCCCGCCAGCGCCTGACCAGGCCGTTGTGGGACGAGCTGCAGGTGTGGCTGGGACTGCAGCGCGGCCTGGTGCTGGACAACACCAAGACCGCCCAGGCCATCGACTACAGCCTCAAGGCCTGGCCAGCGCTGACGCGCCACCTGGACAACGGCGAGGTGGCCATCGACAACAACCTCATCGAGCAGCAGATCAAGCCCTGGAAACTGGGTGCGAAGAACTGGCTGTTCGTGGGCAGCGAACTCGCCGGCCAGCGCGCCGCCGTGGTGATGAGCCTGGTGCAGTCGGCCAAGCTGTGTCGCGTTGAGCCCTGGGCCTACCTGCGCGACGTGCTCGCGCGCATCCACACCCACCCGAACAGCCGCATCGACGAGCTGCTGCCGCATCGCTGGCAGCCTGGCGGCGGCGCCCGCACCGACTGATCACGCGCCAGCCGGCTGGTCAATGTGGGGCGGCTGGACGCTCACGATTGGCCTGCGAGATCGCCGGCATCGATGTACGCACCTTGCAGCGCTGGAAGGCCCAAGAAGGCCTAACGGCGGGCGATGGCAGGCCGCAGGCGGTGCGCCCAACGCCGAGCCATGCCCTGAGCCCGGCCGAGCGCGCTGCGCTACTGGCCGTGGCCAATGAGCCGCGCTTCGCCTCGGTGCCGCCGGCGCGCATCGTGCCCATGCTGGCCGACGAAGGCGTGTACCTGGGCAGCGAGTCCAGCATGGCTCGCGTGCTCAAGGCCCACGGGCAGCACACCCGCCGTGGTCGCGCCAAGGCGCCCAAGGCGACCAGGCCGCCCACCACCCACATCGCCACGGCCCCTGGGCAGGTTTGGTGCTGGGACATGACCTATCTGCCGGCCAACGTGATGGGGCGCTGGTTCCACCTGTACCTGATCCTGGACCTCTACAGCCGCAAGATCGTGGGTGCCGAGGTGCATGACAGTGACGACGCCAACCATGCCGTGCACCTGGTGCGCCGTACGGCGCTGGCCGAGAGCATCGCCACCATGGACACAAAGCCGGTGCTCCACGGCGACAACGGCTCCACCCTCAAGGCCACGACGGTGCTGGCGATGCTGCAGTGGCTGGGCGTCAAGCCGTCTTACTCGCGGCCCCGCGTCAGCGATGACAACGCCTACGCCGAGTCGCTGTTTCGCACTGCCAAGTACCGGCCTGAGTTCCCGACCAAGGGCTTCGCGAGCCTGGACGAGGCCCGCGCCTGGGCGGCTGAATTCGTGCGTTGGTACAACGTCGATCACCGCCACAGCGGTATCGGCTACGTCAGCCCGCAGCAGCGCCATGATGGCCAAGACCAGGCCATCCTCGCAGCTCGCCACACGCTGTACACCCACGCCCAGCAATGCCACCCGGCACGCTGGTCCGGCAACACCCGCGACTGGTCGCACGTCGGTGTGGTGACCCTCAATCCAGAGCGTGACACCGTGGTCAACGCGGCTGCCAACGCTCACCATACTCAGCAGAAAGCTGCGTGACTCAGGCGACAACTACCTTGACGCGCGCCGGGTCCGCACCTTCCCCGGTGCAACAAGGCCGTTTGTAGATGTGCAGTCTGTTTCTCTGTCGCACCGCATCATCGTCCCCTCTGATTCCGTGGAAATCAACAAGTGATCGGGACTTGGTCAGGCTATACGCCAAAGTTGACCAATGAAGGGTCCACTGAAAGACTTTGGCAAAGGTTCATCGAACTCATTTCCCGACTCAAGTCAGGATCCTGCCTACTCGCCTCGCGGCCTCGCCAATGCTCAGCCTTGCAGGCGCCATCTCCACCGTCAGCCGGGCTCCAAATGAGTGCATTCGAGCCACCGCCGATCGACGTAAATGTGCCTTTCGATAGCCATAGAAGACGTAGGCAGGGCGAGGCCCCACCGTAACCAGTCTCTCCAGGAATTGACCAATGACCCTCGTGCTCAAGTCTCCGCCGAAGACTAACCAGCGAATGTCTCCGCGCGCCGTTGTCACGTAGATCATTCGCTGTCCTCGCCCCTTCATCCGATGAGAGCGTTTGGAGCGATTCAAGCGTCCTTTCGACTCGCATTCAGGCGCTGAGATATCTGGAAGCGGCACATCCTCGAGCCAAGTGACCATGGCCCCAAGGCGTCGAGCCGCTCGGCGGAAATCGGGCAGATCGCGCTCCCAGAAGTAATGCGCTCCTACCAAGTCGAGCACCTGACCTGGTTGCTTGCTGTCGGCCTTGAATCCCCAACTGGCCATGTGCCGCAAGAGCACGCGTAAGGAAGGCATTACGCCATATCGCTCTTGAATTAACGCCGCCAACAACTCCCGGTCCCAGAGACTGCCCTTAAGCCCAAGTGCATCGGGAGTGTGAGTCCGCACGAGGCTTTGAATCTCAAGCGCCTGCTCCTGGGTCACCAGTCGGCCAGACCCGGGCGGCCTCCCAGGACGTTCCACCGTTAGTGCCAGCTCTCCCCCAGCCTCATAGGCTTTGCAGGCGGCGACGACTGTTGTCCGGGAGAGACAACAGCGCTCCGCAGTCTCCTTGAGAGTGACCCCTGACAAGCGCAGTTTCACTGCGCGAAGTCGGCGCCTATTCAGTTCTGAAACATTGAGATGGCGCGAATCACTCCCTCTGACGGGTCGTTTCCCGGGACGCAAATGAGAGTTCATTGTTTATTGTCTTGATTCTACAGGATTGGTTTTTGACAGCGCTTTGCTGGAACAACTTCAAGCGTGCTTCAGAAAAAGATGCGAGCAATGGATCGAGTGCATCGAAGTCGCCCCAAGAACTCGCCACCCACGGCATCTCAAACGCAACAGTCAGAGTTGAAGGAAATACCATGAAGCAGAAGTCGAAAGCAAAGCATGCTGTGACTAGCGGCGCCACAGAAGCTGTCCTGCCGCCGGACGACCCCAGCCAAACTGGGCCTGTCTTTGACCCTCACACATTGCCAGCAGCATCTGCTGGAGGAATCAACTCCACAGTACTGGTCGCAATGCGCATGAGCGTGGATGGGGCGCTCAATTTTCGGATAGCCGATCTCGACGCAATCGAACTCCATTCCGTTCTACAAGAAGTTCCCAAGTACATCCTAGCGCTGCACTCCGCCCGCAGCAGAATTGCCCACGCAGCAAATGTCAAAGCCCTTGCCCTGCCGGTCGTTGTGGCCATCACTGCAGGAGAAATTGTGCCTCTCTTGAATTTCGAGTGGGTAGTCTTGCGTCATGTTGAGCACCGAATTGAAGGACAGAGATGACGGCCAAGCTGTTTGAATCGGCGTTGGGGATTGCTGCGCCGTGGTCGGTGACGGCGGTGGAGTTCAACGAGGCGGGCAAGGTGCTGACGGTGCTGGTCGACTTCAAGCCTGGCAGTCGCTTCGCGATCTCGGGCCATGAAGGTGCGCATCCGGTGCATGACACCGTGACCAAGACCTACCGGCACCTGAACTTCTTCCAGCATGAGTGCCACCTGCAGGTGCGCACGCCGCGAGTGACGCTGCCCAACGGCTCGGTGCGCCTGGTGGAGCCTGACTTCGCTGGCCGTCTGTCGGGCTTCACGCTGCTGTTTGAGGCGCTGATCCTGATGCTGGCGCAGCAGATGCCGTTCGCGGCCGTGGCACGCATCGTGGGCGAGTCGGCCCACCGCGTGATGGCGGTTTTGCGAGCGCTATGTGCACATCGCACTCGGCCTGGCCGACTTCAGCGAGGTCAAGGCATTGGCCATCGACGAGACATCGCGTGCTCGCGGCCACGACTACGTCACCCTGGCCGCTGACGCGATCAAGCGTCGGGTGCTGTTCGTCACCGAAGGGCGCGACGCCAAGACCATCAAGGCGCTGGCTGACGATCTCCAAGCTCCATGGCTGCGAGCCCGAGCAGATCACCTCGGTGAGCATCGACATGTCCCCAGCGTTCATCAAAGGCGTGAGCGAGGAACTGCCCAACGCCCGCATCACCTTCGACAAATTCCACGTCGTCTGGCATGCCAGCACTGCCGTGGACAAGATGCGCCGCATCGAGCAGCGCACCGACAAGTCCCTCAAGGGCATGCGCTGGTCGCTGCTCAAGGATCGCTCCAGCCTGAGGCCCGAGGCCGCCGCCGACCTCGATGCCCTGATCGCCAAGCTGACGACCGTGCGCACCGCCCGCGCTTGGGCTTACAAGGAGCAACTACGCGAGATCCTCGAGCGCAAGCAGATCAATGTCGTGCGCGCCATGCTCCAACACTGGTGCACCTGCGTCATGCGCTCCAAGGTCGAACCGATGAAGGAGGTCGCCGCGCTCGTGCGCCGCCACCTTGAGGGCATCGTCGCCTGGGCGCAGACCCGCCAGACCAACGGCTTCCTCGAAGCCATCAACGGCCTGTTCCAGGCCGCCAAGCGCCGCGCCCGAGGCTTCACTCGCCTGTCCACCATCAAGACCGTCATCTTCCTGATCGCCGGCAAGCTCGACTTCCAGGCCATCAACCCTCATGCCCGGCAACCCACTTGAAATTCAACAGAGCCGAAATTGTCTTGAGCATCGTGACGCCCCCGGATCAAGACCCACGAATCATCACCAGCAAGTCCAAGGCTGTCTGCATTGCAATCCGTGATGAATGGCGCGCCAACAGTCGATCCAAGACAGCCGCCATCATCGGCACTGAATCGTCGGAGTACGGCATGGTGCCTTGCTCGTCGATGCCGAATGGTGACGATGCCAGCACTCCAAGTGCAAGCTTGCCAAACCATGCAGTGGCTGCGCCTCAATGCAGCGAGAACCATGAAGAGTCGGAAAGCTCGGCAGCGCTGATCTCTCCGATGATCCGACACTTCTTAGAGGCCCTGGACGCCCGCCCCAGCAACAAGCCCTTGAAATTCAGCTTCGAAGCCGCCGGAGAGCAAGACCAGCATCCGCCGGTGATCGTGCCACCTCCGCCGCAACGCCCAGCTGCTAGTTTCACTCTCGGTGATCCACATACCATTGAGGGCGAGGTCGGTTTCCGAACCGGCCCTGCCACATGTTTGGCGCGTGAGGTCGGCGTGACGAAGCAAAAGCGAGCTTCCTTCAGCACGAGCAGTTCGCTTGGCACCTTCCTCAACATGCTCATGGGTTGTCGAGGTGTGCTTTTTGAGGTCCGCGATTACGTTTCAGATCAATCCCAGGTGACGCCGCCTCACGATTTCTACATCGAGCGCATCGTCGGGCGTTCCGACGCCTTTGCATATGACACATCTGTGCTCGACTATCTCCAACAGTGCCTTGACGATCTGCGGTCGATCCTGGCGCCCACTGAACCATAGCCGTACCGGTTCGGAACTCTTGTGCTCCCAAAGCGACCCGGAGCGGTTGTGCTCCTAGGTCGACAAATTGCGGGGCTGCCGCGCCGAGCCACGAAGTCGTCTTTCAACCGACGCCGCCTAGAACTGACCCCGACCCTGCAAAGCATTGGCATAATATGCCAGCCTTGGTCTAGCGAGAGTCCTCTTGCACTTTGGAGCCGCCGAAATGCCGACACGAAACGTAGTTCTGAGCGAGCATCAACACGAACTGGTCGATAGCCTTGTGCAGTCCGGGCGCTACCAGAACGCCAGTGAGGTGTTGCGGGACGGACTGCGTCTCATCGAAGACAGAGAACGTATCGAGGAAGCCAAGCTCAAGGCCCTCAAGCAGGCAGCCCGCCAGGGTTGGGCCGATCTCTCTGCGGGGCGGTACATCGATGTCGCAGATGATCAGCTAGAGGACTTCGTCGGGCAATTGGGTCGTCGTGCCGCAGGCCAGGCCAAAGCGGCGAGTTGATGGTCCGCATTCGCCTGTCGGACGCTGCTCAGGCTGACGTCGTCGACATCCTTGTCTGGACGCAGGAACAATTCGGCGCAGCGGCGCGGACGCGCTACGAAAGCCTGATCGTCGCGGGGCTTCGCGATGTGGCTGCCCAACCAGACCGGCCGGGAAGTATCGAGCGCCCAGAACTTGGTGCAGGCGTCCGATCATGGCACCTGCGATTGAGTCGGGATCACGCAAGTACAAGTACAAGTGCAGGGGCAGTCCGCCGACCGCGCCATTTCTTGATCTACCGCGTTGAGCCCGAACTGCTGGTTGTTGGTCGGGTGCTGCATGACGCCATGGAGTTGGCACAGCACTTGGATCCCGAAGCCTCCTGGAAGTAGCCGCGGTGGCAGGTCGGTGGGTGTCTTACCTAGGCTCGCGGCGCCTACGACCAGTGGTACCTCTCTTTGCCGCAGGCAACGCTGAGCCACCGCACAACCACACGCGTCGACAGCGAGCAGCCCTCGCACTGAAGCCGCTTCGGTGGAAGGGAAAGCTGCCAGTCCATGAACTGATTGGGCGGAGTCATGAGTGCTGGGCCAAGCCCACGACGGTTTTCAGACTTTGGCCTGTGCTTGACCCCGATCTGCTTCAGCAATCGCCTTTGCGGTGCTCGCAACAATTGCACTGGCCAACACGCGCGAAAACACTTTGGCTGACCGCACCCGGTCATAGCCATTCTCCTTAATACGCAGCCCAAGCCGCGCTCCGGCACGTCGCCAATCATGGGTGTCTTCACGCGCTCCCGCAGTTCTTCCGTGATTGGCCAAACTCAGTCCGAGTTCCTCGGCGCGGGCGATGAGTCGATCGGCCCCCTCAAATTCAATCCCCCGCTCGTGCAACAGGCGCGGCTTCGCGGGCTTGTAAGGTCTGCCCAGCAACTCAGCACGACGGCGCACCAGATTGTCACGCCGCTCCCTCTCGGCCTCCGTCAAACGCCTTGGCAGCTTGGCCGGCACAAGCAATTGGACGACTTTCGAATCGTCCACCAAAGACCTGGCCAACGCGGCCGCACTCAAAAGTGTCTGCTCGGATTCGACCACCACCATGCGGGCAGACGGCACGAAGTAAGGTGCGACAGCCTGGCACTGCATTGCCAGCACATTCGGATCCGCCGCCTGAAGGGCTTCTAGCGCTGCCTCGGTCGCATCGGTCTCGTGGGCCGGATAGTCCACCTCGCTAGACTCAATCCACCATTGATCCACCGGCGTGAACTGGGTGCGATATCGGGATGCGAATTCACGCGCCGCGAACAGTACCGATTCGACCCACAGCTCACTGACGAAGAGACGTTCAGCAAGGCCATCAACGTGTCCGAAACGGCGTGCATGGTCGATGATCACGTCCGCACTGACCAGGCCATTCGAACCCTCTACCAAGCGCAGGGCAGGGAGCAACTTGGCAGTCGATGCACGCGGCCCATCGCCCAAACGCGCCAGGTGCGACCACAGGCCAAGGGCGCGGACGACGCGCTCAACTGCGGTCGCCAGCTTCGTGCGTTGAGCATCTCGCTGCATGGTCCGTAGCGTTGTACCTGTCGACCAGGCCGTCCATTCGCCCGCATCGACATCACTGGCCGTCCTCCAAAGGAAGTCAGCGCACCATTGGCGCAGGATCAGGTGCCCGCCGTGGGCATATGTTTCAAGGGTCGTGAGCGGCGATCCGTGACCGAGTTGAACCGCAATGGCCCAGATGAGGCGGCGGGTGGAATCACTTTCCCCTGTCAGCACTTCACGCAACCTAAGCATGAGGTCCTGCTGGACTTCGCGACGGTCTTCGGCTGTCGCCAAGCGAGCAAGCTGTCCCAACCCAGCAAGAAGCATCCTCGTGGCGTAACCATGTCTGCAATGGTGGACACGGATCGATGGATCACCTGTGGCCGCACGAAGGGCTTGACCTACGCGCAGTGCGACAACCCGTCGCGGAAACAACTGCCCTCGTTGTTCTCCAGTTGCTGATGCAGCAAAGAGCGGACGAATGTCATTGCTGGGCGCAAAGGTCTCAACATGAGCGGCCCACGCCTCGAGCACGTTGTGCTCAGTGTCAGTCAACGCTTCCAGCCCAACAACAGTTCGCCGCGCGTTGTGGGTCTTGAGGCTGCGGTACTGGTTGCCGCGTACACGCACGAGCCATCGCTTGTGCTCACGGTCAAAGATCACGTCCTTGGCCTGGAGCCCCAAGCACTCAGCAATGCGAAGGCCAAAACGGTAGAGCAGGATGAGCACCGCTGCCTGCAGGGTTCCGACGCGTTCGGACACCGCCTCGTCCCCACGCAACAGATCGAGCGCTGCCAAATACTCATGCTCATGAACAAGATTCGCATCGACGTACGTCAAGCCCTGCCCCGTTGCCGAACTCAGTTGACTCCAATCGATCTCGGCGACGCCATGATGCAGCACCAGATAGCGATGAAACGACCTCATGGGTGCGTACAGATGCTGGCGATTCTTGACATCGGCGTCCTCAACGATCTGCAGGTAGATCTCTTCACATTCGCTTGAGGACACTTGCCGCGGATGCATTGGCCCGAACTCCTCGATGAATCGAAGTGCCCACGAGTACCAATAGTTCCTTATGGTCTTTGGGGCGTAGTCGACATCGTTCGCCTTTCCGTGCTCTGCCATGTGGTGCACCCACTGCGCCGCCAAGCCATATGCAGGCGGGAGCTGTGGCGAGTTCACTAGGTCAGACCATTGCGACTCGATGGCCTGTTGGAAGCGAGTGACCGGCCCAGGACCACGGCCTGACTTCTCTTTCACATCGTTCTGTGCAACATCGGTGATGGGCTGCGCGCCAGGCTCCTCTGCTCTGGTCTGGGGCTGGATAGCGGCCAGTTCATTCGCAGTGTCCGCAGGCCTACCCTTCCCTGCTTGGTTCCGGGTCTTCGTGCGCTGCGCTGCAGGCGTTCTCTCCATTGTTCGCAGCGCCAGCGACATGCGCTCCCGAAACTCATCGACTTTCGTCAAACTGCCGCGCTCCTTGGCGGAATTGAGCACTGAGCCGGCCTGGGATGATTTGACTTCAACAGGAGGCGGACGCTGGGCCTCCCATGCCGTGACAGCTTCCACAGTGGGTGGCAACCCCCCTGCTCTTTCGAGGCACATGCGTTCCGGGGAGACGCTCCCATGTGAGCCGTCGGCATATCCCAGTGCAATGCCTGGCATCCTGGCTGCGCTTGCGCCTTGAATCCTGCTCAGGAGTTGCCAGAAGTCCAAGCCATCGCGACCACCGTACCGTCGCTCCATGAGGATCCGAGCCAACTCCGCCACAGATTCCAACTCGAATTGTTGCCAGGCGTCGATCTTGATGCAGGCGAGGCGCTCCGCCAAGTCGCGGCGCACGGGATACAGCCTTGAGTTCTTGGCGGGTAGCGGCATACGGACCCAGGCCTGTTCATCGTTGTCGACGAAAAGATCAAGGACGCGAGGACCACTGTGCCAAGCCTGCCAGACCGCTGGGTCGACTATGAGTGAATCAACAACGAGGCTCAACACCGCCACGTCCGTGGCCATCACGAACGATGAAAACTTTGCCGTCCGCCAGGAACGAAACGATTCAACGTGATTTGCTGCCAGGGCCTGACGCAGTCCATCCACCCACTTCGCGGCCTCAAGCCCGTCCATGTCACAAATGTGGCTCACGTCTCTGATCGCCAATGCGATGGCCGGCAGTTCCAACTTCAGATCATCGAAGCGTCCGACGATGTCCACGATGGCTGCGCGCATGGCCTCGAAGCGCTCGTTCGCCCAGTAGTTTCGTCGATTCGGCGTCGCCTTGCGAACACGCTCGAACAGTGCGTCAACATCGTCTTGGGTGAGTTTGCTGGCGGACTTCGTGCCCAAACGTTCTTGAATCCACTGCTCAGCGCCACCCTGCAAGTGGGCTCTTTGCCGCTCACGTGCCTGTTCACGGCGCCGGTGACCGAATGACATTTCGCTGTGACGTTTGCGACTTCGGGGCACTGGCGCGTCGACTGCGATTTCTGGCAAGAACGAAGGTATTGATCTCAACCCGAGCGCCTCGACGAAAGCCTCCATCCGAGGGATCAGCGGTGCGTACAGGGTCTCGAAGTCGCGCGGTGACAGCAGAGACAGGTTTTGGGTTCCCAGATCATGGTGACCCAGCAGACTGCAAAGTGACTCATCGCTGGCAAGTCGACCGTCAGCACCCTCGAATTCCAAGAGCCATGTGGATCCAAAGTGACGGCCGAGGTTGACGGGAAGGTCCCAGATGCCCTCGATCTCTCGCAGGATCGCCTTGGGCGTGAGCCGCACAATTTCCAGTCGCTCATTGAGCAGAAACCTAAACGGTGCGACACGACACTCAGGATGCTCGATCATGGCCACGAGGCGCTGGGCTGTCTCCGGCGCCTCGGTAGCGATCACCACACTCAAGCGGCGCACGTGGTCAATCTGTTCCAGGCACTGGCGCACCGCCAATGTGGTGAGCGGGATCAACCGGTGCGCTCGCGCATCACCTTGACTCTTGTCGTCCACCACCATGCGCTTCTGGTCGGTATCTATGTAGGCCAATGACTCCATCGGGTCACTCACCGTGCGATGGAATGTCTGGAACATCTGAGACAGCGCTTCATGAATCTCGCGCGCGTTGTGCCGCTTGTACAGCGGCAGCTTGGCATCTTCGACCAGTGCAGCAAAGTGGCGTGTGACACGTTCCCACAGATGCTTGACAGCTTCTGGTTCAGGATTGAGCTGAGATCCAACCCATCGGCAACCTTGCCCTGTTGCCACTGCCGGGGCCGGGGCCGGGGCCGGCGGCATGCTCCAACCTGCCTCAATCAGTGTCTCTCTGTGCAACTCACTCAGCATCTGTGTTTCATATGCACGGTAGTAAGCCGAGGGGCATGCCAAGCCATCGTTGATGGCGCACAGCAAATGGGGCGGCACATGGTCCGGTCGCATCCTGTAAAGCGCCGCAGGCAGCCACCAACTGACCCGCCCCAATGTTTGCTGCCCTCCGGTCGTCGTGCGCACCTCGGACAACCAATCGCGAATGGCAGAAACAATCGATGCCGGCGACTTGCGAAGCGCTTCGCGCAGTGATCTCACCGGCGCCGCCGGAAGCCTCTCGTCCAACCAGTCAGCGACCTCTTTCGGCAATGCCAGCGGTACATGGGTGGCCCGAGGGCGCATGAATCGAGATTGCTGGGTCGATGGCTCCCAAGCCCCCTCCTGAGGTGCGACGTATCGCATATACGTACGGCCGTCCAGATATGAGCCATCGGGCTGCGGCGAACGCCCGACTTCCAGTGCCTGTTCGATCAGTTGACCCGTCACAAAAGCGAAAGTGAGTGTCCCAACACTGTCCCGGGCAGTCTGACCTTGGGCCAGTGATGCCCGCATCTCGGGCATCAGGGTGGCGGCATCGACAGGGTTCAACTGGCGATTGGCCCAAGGAAGAAACTGGTTTTCCAGCGCACTTCTGAACCCGGTTCGCGTCCGGCGCGCCTCCCCCCCCTCTATCGACTCAAGTTCGTCCTCGAATTTGGGCTGGGCGCGGGGCTTGTTGGGAGGAGCCTCGGGACTCTGCGCCCCGGGCAAGGGCTCTATCTCGTCATCATCGCCTTCAGCGAGTTCCGGTTCATCTGCCCCATGGTCGATGTCGATGACCATGGTGGTTGGCGGGAGATCGTCGACATCGACAAAACTCAACTCCGTTGCCGGCACCGCCACGTCGGGCCGACGACGAATCGCCCGTCGCGTCTTCTGCAGGAGCTGACACCAACGGTCCAGCGCCATCAGCCATTCAGTTTCAGAGTCGGCTCGCTCCCCTGGCAAAGCAAGAAGTTCACGCGCGTGAGCGCGAAAGAACGTCAGAACTTCGGCTATGGACCCGTTGGCGCTGGGTGCTCTGGGCATGATCTGCCGCCAGCTTCCGAGGCGGCGGGCCTTGTGTGCGCCAACTGACAGCGTGGTCAATACCTGTCGCTCTGCCCGCCCTTCGGCCTCGCCGACCAAGAGCAGCGCTTTGAGGAACGGCACTCCGGTGAGTTGCTGACCATCCATGGGAGCAGTCAGCAGCGGGGCCAGGATGAACTCACGCTTGCTTGAACCGGACTGGTTGGCATCCACTACCGGTACGCCGCGTTGAAGGACATCCACACAGCCATACAGCAGCCATTGATCCAACAACTCGAACGCGGACCTACTGTGATTAAGCGCGTCACGGAAACTCCCTGCCGTGGCCGGCAGGATCGTCGAAACGAAGGCATAGGATCGTTGCCACTCAACGTGCGAGGGTCGCAGCTTCGATTGCGCAGGGTGACTTGAAGACATCTTTGGCTGGCGACAGGCAATTGCGGCCGATGTTTGAGGCGGTCGCTAGACAATTTAACCCGAACACATTGTCGCCTAGACACCTAGCAATTTTTGTGCATTTCTTCATATTCTTGTCATATGTTGATTTTTTAAATGCGTTAACGTATTTTTTCTTTGAAACATTCGCAATGCGCTTCGGCTAAGCCCTTTTTCTTTTTTCGCCTTGGGCACGGATGGGCACGCGTGCCCATCCGTGCCCAATCTGGCTTGCGGGGTCGACAGTTTGACCTTCACACTGAATTCGCCGCACGTCTGGTGTGTGCCCGCTCAAGTTAAGGCTTGTGTGACACCTGCCCTCCCGCGCAGGCGGTCGCGCACCCTTGCTGCCTGCCGGGCAGGTGTTGCATAAGCCTCGAGGGAGGAAACCGCGGCGAGGGCCACAGTGGTCGTTGAGCGCAGCGGCTATGGCGATTGGTGTGCGCTGGTGCGGCGATTCGAGTGCGTGCTATGTCCCGAACAGGCCATGCTGACCAGAGCGGATGGCTGGCGGCGCGCCACCGCGCCGCCGCAACGGCCGGCAGCGAAGTATCCGGGGGCTGCGTTCGAGTAGTGCGCGCAGCAGCCCACCGGACGCCATGGTGAGCATCGGGTTGATCGGCGATATTCGAGCGCGGTCATGGTTGTGGCGGTGCCCGAATCGAGTTGTCGCGCAAGAAGACCTGCAGCACCACCATCGCGTGGCCGCAGTGCGCACACGAAGGTGGGGCCGGCACGGCCGACGCATCGTCGGCCGACTCGACGCACGGTGGTGGTGTCGCGTGCAACAACGCGCGCGCCAGTTCCAGGTTGTCCCGCCGGTTGCTGTTGGCCAGCAGGCCGTAGTGCCGGATGCGGTGGAAGCCGCCCGGCAGGACATGCAGCAGGAAGCGGCGCATGAACTCCTGCGGGCTCAGCGTCATCGCCTTGTGGCGCGTCTTGCCCCTGCCAGTCTTGTTCGCGCGGTAGTCCTTCCAGCGGAAGGTGACGCTGTGCTCGTCCATGGCGAGCAGCCGGCTGTTGGAGATGGCCACGCGGTGCGTGTAGCGCGACAGGTAGGCCAGCACCGCCTGCGGCCCGGCGAATGGCCGCTTGGCATAGACCACCCACTCGCACTCGCGCAGCGGCGCCAGCCAGTCCTTGAAGGCGGCCGGCTCGGCCAGCGCCGCGTGTTCGCCGAAGAACCTGAGCGCGCCGCTGTCGTGCAAGCGCTGCAGTTCCTCCAGGAAGCGTCGCCTGAACAGCCGTGAGAGCACACGCACCGGCAGGAAGAAGCCGGGCCGGCAGGCGATCCAACGCTTGCCGTCCGGCGCCAACCCGCCACCCGGCACGATGCCATGCACGTGCGGGTGATGGGTCAGCGCCGAGCCCCAGGTGTGCAGCACCAGCGTGGCGCCGATGTGGGCGCCCAGGTGCTTGGGATCGGCTGCGATCCGCAGCAGCGTCTCGGCCGCGGTGTCAAACAGCAAGCCGTACAGCGCCGACTTGTTCTGGTACGCGATGTCGGCGATGGGCGCCGGCAGTGTGAACACCACGTGGTAGTACTCCACCGGCAGCAGATCGGCCTGACGCGCATCCAGCCAGCGCTTGGCTGCACTGCTCTGGCACTTCGGGCAGTGCCGGTTGCGGCAGGTTCTGGGGAGCTCCCCAGAACGTGCCTTATGGAGAGTGTCCCGATACGGGGGTGCGAGCAAGTCGAAGACATCGAGTGCCAGGGAGAAGAGCGTGGCTGAACGCAGGCAGCTCACCATTTCCTTTGACCACCTGGGTAAGGTCATGGAGCCGTTCTTGGCTCAACCCACACCAGGAGATCTCGATGCTTGACAGCTACTTCTGTGCCCCCAAGACGCTTGGTCGCTTACGTGCCGGCCCGGGTGCTTCGTATATCGACAGCTTCGCGGATTCGCTCGGACGCGATGGCTACTCTCCCGCGAGCGCGGTTCGCTACCTGAGGGCTGCGGCGCATTTCGGCTGCTTCGTCCATCTCAAGGCAGGCACCTGGGCCGATGTCGATGCCGGCACGCTGGAGGCATTCGGCCGCCACTTTGCTCGCTGTCGCTGTCCGCGATCGAACGGCGGGGCAACCGGGTACCACGCAGGCTTCGGCGCGAAGTTGTTCTACCGACACATGGTTGGACTCGGAGTCTGCAAGGGCCCCATCGTCGCCGACGAAGAGCACGTAGAGCCAGCGCTGGTGGTCGCCTTCAGGGAATGGCTGAGTGTGCACCGCGGGGTCAGCGGCCCGACGCTGAAGCAATACTGCCGGGGTGCCAGCGAACTGATCGATGAACTCGGCGCCGATGTCGGTGGGTGGAATGCGCACTCAGTACGGACCTTCCTGCTCAGCCGTGCTGCCAAGTGCGGGCTTCGCACAACGCAGCAGCTCATCACCTCGCTGCGCGCGTTCCTGCGCTACCTCAGCTTCGCTGGCGAGTCGCGTGACGATCTTGCCCTGGCCGTTCCCGCTGTGGCCGGTTGGCGGTTGGCACGTCTGCCGTGCTGCCTGTCGCAAGACGAACTGGCTCGCCTCATCGCGGCGTGCAATGGGACGACGCGAGGGCAAGTGCGCGACCGTGCGATCGTGTTGCTGTTGGTGCGGCTGGGCCTGCGCGCGGGCGACGTCGCCCGACTTCGTTTGGACGACATCGACTGGCGCAACGGCATCTTGCGGGTGACGGGTAAAGGCCGCTACGAGGTGGGACTGCCCTTGCCCCAAGATGTCGGGGACGCGCTGCTCGCCTATCTCGCGCACCGCCCCGCCGGCGGCGATTCGGATCACGTGTTCCTGCGCAACCTGGCACCGTCCACCCCGTTTGCCAACGGCGACGGCGTGTCATCGGCGGTCAGCCGCGCCCTGCAGCGCGCCGGCGTGAAGGCTGCGGTCAAGGGCGCCCATCTGCTGCGCCATACGGCTGCCACGCAGATGTTGCGCAGCGGCGTCCCGCTCGACCAGATCGGCTTGGTCCTGCGACACCGCAGCCTGGACATGAGCGCCTACTACGCCAAGGTCGATGTCGCCTTGCTTCGCAGTGTTGCCCAGCCATGGCCGGGGTGCATCCATGATGGCCGCCATCAACGAGTACCTCGCCTTGCGGCGCGGTGCGGGCTTCGTGTTGAGCAACGCTCAGTACCTGCTGGGCAGCTTTGCCGCGTTCGCAGTCGACCGGCAGCAAGCGTACATCCGCACGGCAAGTGTGATCGACTGGGCCAGTCGAGCGCCGTCATCGGCTCAGCGGCATACCCGTTACCAGACCGTTCGCCAGTTTGCGCAGCACGTGCACCTGGAAGACCCCGACACGATCTGCCGCCGCCCAACCACTTCGGCTCCAGCAAGACCCGCCGCGTACCTCGCATCTACACAGTCGCAGAGATCGACCGACTCATCTTGGCAGCGACGCAGTTGTATGAAGGTGCGCACCTGCGGGCGCAGACCTATGCAACGCTGATCAGCCTGCTCGCCGCAACCGGTCTGCGGATCTCCGAGGCCCTGCACCTGCGTTACGGCGACGTGACGCCCGACGGCTTGCTGATTCGCAAGACCAAGTTCCAGAAGACCCGGCTGGTGCCGCTGCATGAGACCGCAACGGCGGGACTCGGACGGTACCTGGCGCAGCGAGGCACCGCGCATCTCGACACGAACCCTGTGTTCGCCGACGACAACGATCAGCCACTCGAGTATTGGGCCGTGTACCGGGTCTTCGGCAGGCTCGCGCAGTCTGCCAGCATGGCGACAGTGCGCGGGCATCGCCCGCGGCTGCACGAGCTCAGGCACACGTTTGCCTCGCGTTCGTTGCAGTCAACGCCTGCGGGCCGTCAACGGATCGGACAGCACATGCTGGCACTGGCCACCTATCTCGGCCACGTGAGCATCGACTCGACCTACTGGTACCTAGAGTCGACGCCGGAGCTGTTGACCGACATCGCCGCAGCCGGCGAGGCCTATCTGGACGGGGGGCACTCATGAGTTCCCTGGCACCACATGTTGAGGCATTTCTGCGCGAGCACCTGGCCCGCCACCGTGACGCCAGTGCGCACACCTGCGACTCTTACGCCTACAGCTTCCAGGCGCTGTTCGAGTTCGCGGCCCGCAGGCTCAGGACCGTGCCGTCGGCACTGCTACTGGAGCAGCTGGATGCGCCCTTGATCGGTGCCTTCCTCGAGCAGCTCGAGACCGTACGCCGGAACTCGGCACAAACGCGCAATATCCGCTTGGCGGCGATCCGGTCTTTCTTCACGTTTGTGCAGCACCGCGAACCCGCCGCGCTTGAGCAGATCCGACGCATCCTTGCGATCCCATACAAGAAGACTGACACCCGGCTGGTCGGCTATCTGGACAAGACGGAGACCCAAGCCCTGCTCGATGCGCCGGATCCGGCCAGGCGCGACGGGATTCGGGATCGGGCCATGCTGCATCTGGCAGTCTGTGCGGGGCTGCGGGTGTCCGAACTGACGGGGTTGTGCGTGTCCGATGTCGCGGCGCAGTGCAAGAGCATTCACGTGCTCGGCAAGGGCCGCCGAGAGCGAGCCTTACCACTTTGGAAGCCGACTGCTTCTGCATTGCGGGCCTGGTTGGCCGTGCGCGGCGAGGTTGCCACGCCCGAGGTGTTCGTCAACGCGCGTGGCGAGCCCCTCAGTCGCTGGGGCGTCGCGTATGTCCTGCAACACCACGCCGATTCCGCGAGCCAGGCTTGCCCGTCGCTGCGCGGCAAGCAGATCTCGCCACATGTCCTGAGGCACACCTGCGCAATGATCGTGCTGCAGGCCACGCAGGACATTCGCAAGGTCTCTCTGGCTGGGGCACAGCACCTTGGCCACGACCGAGATCTACGTTCGAGCCGACCCCAGCCAAAAGCTCGAGGCCATCGAGGCCGTCGTTCCACCCCACCTGCGCAAGGGCAAGTTCCGGCCGCCGGACCGACTCATTGCGATGCTCAGGACGAAGTCTTAATGGGGCGGCGAATCGGTGCGGTGCCCGGGAACTGACGGGACATCGACTGCTTCACTCCCCGTATCGGGACACTCTCCATAAGGCAGGAGTTGTACGAGACCTCGTCTTGGCCGCACCCCTCGCAGCGCAGCACATGGCCCCCCAGTGCCGCCGTGCGGCACTGGGTGATGGCCGACATCACCTTGAGTTGGGCCAGGCTCAGGTGGCCGCGCTGGGCCTCACGCCAGGCGGGTCCGTGAGCACGGAAGATGTCGGCGACCTCCGGGGCGGGTCGCGCCTGCACGATGGCGGGCTGCTACGGGGCTGCCGGCATGGGCGAGGGCTCAGGCGCAGGTTCGGCCGCCGGCTTGTCGGAGGTCTGATCCAGCGGGCTGATCACCCGGCGCAGCAGATCCGTGGCCACGGCGGCGTACAAGGTTGTGGTGTCCAGCCGCTTGTGCCCGAGCAGCACCTGGATGACGCGGATATCGACCTTCTGCTCCAGCAGATGGGTGGCAAAGGCATGGCGCAGGCCGTGCGGCGTGATGCGCTTGTCGATGCCGGCCGTGGCCGCGGCCAGGTGCACGGCGCGGTTGAGCTGGCGCGCGGTCACGTGGTCGGTGGGGTCCAGGCCCGGGAACAACCAACCACCGTGGCGGATCTTGCCCTGGGCGTGGCCCAGCCGCCACCAGGCGCGCAGCCGCTCCAGCAGTACGGGGCTGAGCAGGGCGTAGCGGTCCTTGCGGCCCTTGCCTTGTTCGACGCGCAGGGTCATGCGCTCACCGTCGATGTCGCCGACCTTGAGCGAAACCACCTCGCTCACGCGCAGGCCCGCGCCGTAGGCCACCGACATGGCGGCCTGGTGCTTGAGGTTGGGCGCGGCGGCGATCAGGCGGCCGACCTCTTCGGGGCTCAGGATCACCGGCAGCTTGCGCGGCACGGCCACATGCGTCATCTTGAGCATGAGCTCGGGCCTGCACAGCGTGATATCGAAGAAGAACTTCAGCCCGGTGATGGTGGCGTTGATGGTGACCGGGCCGGTGCCGGTGTCAACCAGGTGCAACTGGAAGCCGCGCAGGTCCTCAGCGGTGGCGGTGTGCGGTGAGCGGCCGAGGAAGGTGGCGAGCTTGCGCACGGCGCGGATGTAGCCCTCCTGCGTGTGCTCGGCGAACTGGCGCATGCGCATGTCGTCGAGCATGCGTTGGCGCAACGGGGAGACGACCGCAGATGGGGTCGAGGTGGAGACGTCCATGATCCTGCTCCTGTCGGTGACCGAGGCGGAATTGCCTCGATCGCCAACATCGCAGAATCACGGGCCCAACGAACGACCACCAACGTCTCCGGAGCGCCTACCGCGCGAGCGGTTTAGTCCTGCGCTGCACAGAGGACATTGGGATATCGCAGTACGCTGGCCAGACAAAGTGCAAGTCGCAGCCTTCAAGATCGACAATATGCAATCTGATCATTCAACAGAGGCGTCATATCGTCGCCAAACGGGCCTGCCCGCGGGGGCTGAGGAGAATCGAAACGCAATCCGTTGCTTTAACCCAGATGCAAAGCAATGCTTCAAGTCGCAGTGAGCGGCCCCTAACTTTTTGGGCTACATGGGCTACAAATGGGCTACATGTAGCCCATTTGTAGCCCACGACCGGTTCTCGACCTTCGCACTGTTGATCGCGAACGAGCAATGGGCTACCACGAGGCTGTGAGCCGAGCCGCCAGAACACCATCGGCATCGCACTGTTCTCGCGCCCGTTTTGGAATCAAAAATGGAGTGGGACTCCGTGCGGTCTGTGTCGGCCTCCGCTTGGCGCGGCAAACAACACGGCGAACCATGGTCGCAGTCACTGCCTCGAGTCATGTGACCAGCACCAACGACTAACGAGACCCTCCCTTGGGCGGTTCCCGAATTCTTGGACCACCACTTCCGCGCTGCTGAAAATCGCTTTGCTTGCGGCCAGCACTGCTACCGGAAAAGCACATCCTGCGACACGCCAGCAATCTGGAGCCCCTGCCGCAAAATTCAGCTTGTCTCATTGACCAGGTGTGGTTGGTCAGCCTCTGTCTTGATCTCGATTCGCGAGCCTGTGGCAACTCATCAACGCTATCGGTCGCCATCAGTCGGGGCCCCACCCAACCCGCAGCAGTGGCGACCCATTGATTTTGGCCTTGCAGCAATCGCCTCAATTGCTAAGGCCGCACGTCCTGCCCGCAAAGCGTCAGCCAAATTTTTCTGACTCGACCGAAATCCAGCTTAGGTTGAACGATCCAACAAGCAAAGTGAAGTTCTCGACCAACACGTCGCCGGACGAAGGAGAACTTCCATGCTGCAGCCCAACGCCACGTATTTGACGGCCCGCGAACTTGCGGAACGCATCAAGTACAAGCCCAACGTCATCAACAACATGCTCAAGGACTCGGTCCTACTCGAGGGGATCCACTACGTCCGCCCATTCGGTCGCCGAAAAGTCCTGTACCTCTGGGAAGCCGTTGAGCGCACGATGCTCGAAGGCGGCGCGCAGTCTGCGGCTCTGACTGCAATGGCTCAGTGAGGTTTGGTATGGCATCCATTCGACAACACCGCGGCCGCCTGCTGATCGACTACCGCGAGGCCGGCCAACGGCAACGCGTCTACACGAAGCTTGAAGACAACGCAGCCAATCGTGCCAAGCTGCAACGCATCGCCGACCAGGTCGACGCCGCGCTGAGTGGCACCGGCAATGTTCTGGCCGTGCTCCAGCAAGCCGGTTTGCTGCAGGTCACTGCGCCCACACCCCCGCAAGTGGAAGCACCTGCCAAGGCGAGTCCAGAAGCAACGGTGGCACAAAAGTACTCACCGCAGTTCAGCACCTTCGCCGAACTGTGGTTCGGCGAGTTCAAAGTGGGCTGGCGCAAGACCTACATCACCACGGTTCGAGGCATCCTCGACCAGCACCTGCTGCCACGCTTCGGCACCTTGGCCATCGGCTCTGTGACACGCGCTCAGATCCTGGACTTCCGCTCGCACCTGTCCTCCGTGCGTGGGCGCCGGCCGGGCACCAAGCTGTCCCCTGCCCGCATCAACACCATCATGCTGATCCTGCGCCAGATCCTGCAGGAAGCAGCAGACCGCTACGAGTTCACGCTGGCCATGGGCAAGCTGCGTCCGCTGAAGATCCCCAAGTCCGACGTCGACCCGTTCAATCTGGAGCAGGTCCACCTGATCATCAACTCGGTTCGCATTGACTACCGGCACTACATGACGGTGCGGTTCTTCACCGGCATGCGTTCCGGCGAGATCCATGGCCTCAAGTGGAAGTACATCGACTTTGAGCGCCGCCTCATCCTCGTGCGAGAGACCATCGTGGGTGGCGAAGAGGAGTACACCAAGACCGACAGCTCGCAACGCGACATCCAGATGAGCCAGGTGGTGTACGACGCCCTGCAGGAACAGCACAAGGCCACGGGCAAGATGGACTACGTGTTCTGCAACCGCGCCGGCGAGCCGCTGGACACCAATAACTTCACCAAGCGCATCTGGTACCCCCTGCTGCGGCATCTGTCGCTGACGCTGCGCCGACCCTACCAGACCCGCCATACCGCAGCCACCCTGTGGCTGGCCGCTGGAGAAACCCCCGAATGGATCGCTCGCCAGCTTGGCCATGCGTCCACCGAGATGCTGTTCCGCGTCTATGGCCGCTTTGTGCCCAACCTGACGCGTCGCGATGGCTCGGCCTTCGACCGCCTGTTGGCCACGCGCTTCACGTCGAACACCGACGCTGGCCGGCCCGCAGCAAGCAACGAAGGCGCCCTGCCAGAAGCGCAACCGCCGCCGATGCGCGCGGCGGCTTGATGCAAGTCTTTGCTCACGAAGGCAGCGTATTCACGCCCCAACCTGACACCAGGAGGAACATCCTCTGGCGGAATCCAGGGTGCACGCCCACCGGCAGGCCCGTCTGTGCGTTAGCCAACACAGGGCCATGCGCAGGAGCCGACCGGCAGCCTGATCGCACCGATGAGCACCACACCCACACGCGCTGCCAGCCAATAAAATGGCCACAGCAACCGAGGAATGCCTTGAAACTCGCCACCTGGAATGTGAACTCGCTGGCGGTGCGCCTGCCGCAACTGCTAGCCTGGCTGGCCGAGAACCCGGTGGACGCGCTGGTGCTGCAGGAAACCAAGCTCACCGACGACAAGTTCCCCGCCGCCGAAATCGAAGCCGCCGGCTACCAGGTGGTGTTCCATGGCCAGAAGACCTACAACGGCGTGGCCCTGCTCTCGCGCACACCGGCCAGCGATGCGCTGCGCAACATCCCCGGCTTCGACGACGACCAGGCCCGTGTGATCGCCGGCACGGTGCGGGGCGTGCGCGTGGTGGGCGGCTACTTTCCGAACGGGCAGGCGCCAGGCAGCGACAAGTTCGTCTACAAGATGCGCTGGCTCACCGCGTTGCGCATGTGGCTGGCCACCGAATTGGCGCAACACCCGCAGTTGGTGTTGATGGGCGACTTCAACATCGCCCCCGACGACCGCGATGTGTATGACCCCATAGGCTGGATGGACCAGATCCACTGCACCAAGGAAGAACGCGCGCACTTTCAGGCGCTGCAAGGGCTGGGGCTGGTGGATGCCTTCCGACTGTTTGAGCAACCGCTCAAGAGCTGGAGTTGGTGGGAATACCGCAACCTGGCTTTCCGCAAGAACCAGGGGTTGCGCATCGACCACATCCTGGTAAGCGAGGCCTTGCGCTCGCAGGTGCAGACTTGCGTGATCGACAAGCTGCCGCGCAAGAACGAGCGGCCCAGCGATCACGCGCCAGTGGTGGTCGACATCGCTGCTTGAGGAATCGTCATCCCCGCGAAGGGGTTGGGGCGGCAATGACGGGCGCTTCAGTCGTCGAGACCCAACTCTTGAATCTTGCGTGTGATGGTGTTGCGCCCTATGCCCAGCTTTTGCGCGGCCTCGATGCGACGCCCGCGCGTGAGCGTGAGCGCTGCATGTATCAGCTTGGCCTCGAACTGACGCGTCAGCACGTCCCAAACCTCGGGCGAGCCGGACTCGAGCAGGCGCTTGGCTTCATCTTCCAGCCCCGTCAACCAGCCCTGGGAGGCGTCGTCGCCCAAGGGTGCTGCGGGCGCAACAGGGGCCGCCATCGCAGCTTGAGGGGCTGCGTGCACGGACGGCGACGGCAAGGCCGATGGCTCCGCAGGCACCGAGCCGCCCAACAATTCGGGCGGCAAGTCTTTGGCCTCGATGAGCTGAGAAGGCGCCATCACCGTCAGCCAGTGGCAGACGTTCTCCAGTTGCCGCACATTGCCCGGAAACTCAAAGACCATGAGCTTTTCCAGCGCGTCGTCGGTGATGCGCTTGGGCTCCACATCCAGGTCCTTGGCGCTTTTCTGCAGAAAGAACCTGGCCAGCGCGGGGATGTCTTCGGCGCGCTCGCGCAGCGGCGGCAGGCGCAGGCGAATGACATTCAGACGGTGGAACAGGTCTTCGCGGAAGGCGCCATCCCGCACGCGCTGTTCGAGGTTCTGGTGCGTGGCGGCAATCACCCGCACATTGGCCTTGAGCGGCTGGTGGCCACCCACCCGGTAGAACTGGCCATCCGACAGCACCCGCAGCAAGCGGGTCTGCAAATCAAACGGCATGTCGCCAATCTCGTCCAGGAACAGCGTGCCGCCATCGGCCTGCTCGAAGCGGCCGCGGCGCATGGTTTGAGCACCGGTGAAAGCGCCGCGCTCGTGGCCGAACAACTCGGATTCCAGCAGGTCCTTGGGGATCGCTGCCGTGTTGATAGCGATGAAAGGGCCCTTGGTGCCGGTGTCACCTCGCGGGCTGTGGCGGTGCAGCGCATGCGCCACCAACTCCTTGCCCGAACCCGACTCACCGGTGATCAGCACCGTCACATTGCTTTGCGAGAGCCGACCGATTGCGCGGAACACGTCCTGCATCGCCGGCGCCTGGCCCAGGATCTCGGGCGCGGGGGCATTGCGCTCGTCGTTCACTTCTTCGCGCAGGCTCTCGTCCACGGCACGGCGGATCAGCTCCACCGCCTTGGGCAGATCAAATGGCTTGGGCAGGTACTCGAAGGCGCCACCCTGAAAGGCAGACACCGCGCTGTCCAGATCGGAGTAGGCCGTCATGATGATGACGGGCAAGCCTGGCAGGCGCTCCTTCACCTTGGCCAGCAGATCGAGCCCCGAGCCGCCAGGCATGCGGATGTCGCTCACCAGCACCTGGGGTTCGTCGTCCTCAAGTGCGGCCAGCACCTCGCGCGGGTTGGCAAAGCTGCGCACCGGCAACTGCTCCCGCGTCAGGGCTTTTTCCAGCACGAAGCGGATGGATTGGTCGTCGTCAACGATCCAGATGGGTTTCATGTGAAGGGCGCAGAGCGCGCTGTCAGTCAAGGCAATGGAACAACGATCTTGAAGACCGTGCGCCCCGGCTCACTGTCACATTCGATGGTGCCCTGGTGTTGCTGCACAAAAGTTTGCGCCAGTGTGAGCCCTAGGCCTGAGCCACCCTCCCGCCCTGACACCAATGGGTAGAAGATGCGATCTCTCAGGGCCTCGGGGACGCCCGGTCCGTTGTCCTGGATATGCAATTCCAGTGCCAGACGCCAGCGCTGCTTGCCTATGGTCACCTGTCGGCCCACACGTGTGCGAAGAATGATCTCGGCATCGCCTTGCTCGATGCGCTCGCTCAAGGCCTGGCAGGCGTTGTGCACAATGTTCAGCAAGGCCTGGATGAGTTGCTCGCGGTCGCCGCGAAACTCGGGGATGGAGGCGTCGTAGTCGCGCACCACTGTGAGCCCGCGTGAGTGCTCCACCAGAGCCAGGGATCGCACGCGCTCGCAGACCTCGTGGATGTTCACGTCACCCACCACATGTGGCTTGCGGTGCGGCGCCAGCAAACGATCCACCAGGGTTTGCAGGCGATCCGCCTCGTGGATGATGACCTGGGTGTATTCAATGAGCTCGGGCGAGGCCAGGTCCATGGCCAGCAACTGCGCCGCGCCACGGATGCCCCCCAGCGGGTTCTTGATCTCGTGCGCGAGGTTGCGGATCAGTTCCTTGGTGACCTCGGCCTGGCCCATGGCGCGTTCTTCGCGGTCCAGCCGGGTCTGCTGCTCGATCTCGATCATCTCCACCAGCAGGCGCGTGTGGGTGTGCTCGGTCTGGCTGACGATGACGTGCACGGGCAACGGCTCGGCATGGCCCACCACGGCGCGGCGCAACGAGCCCTCGAAGCGGCGGGTGGAGAACTCGTTGCCCGCCACGGCGGCAATGGCGTCCATCAAGGCCGCTGGCTCGCGGAACCACTCGAACAGCGTGCGGGTGTTGAGGGTGCGGCGCGACAGGCCGATGACCGACTCCAGCACAGCGTTGACAAACAGGCACTGCCCGTCTGGCGTGACCACGGCCACCATGGTGGCCAGTTGGTCGAAAGCATCCCAGGCGCTGGGGTCGGGAGGCGGCAGTTCGCGTGCGGGCATGGGGTGGGCGCGCTTCACGCTCAAGTTCAGGCTCAAGAACGCAGCTTGCCCAGTTCGCGCTTGATGGCCGCGATGTCGGCTTCCTTGCGCAGGATGGCAGCCTTCATCTCGGCAATGCGGTCCAGGTAGCGCTGGGCGTTGCGCTCATCGCCACGGCGCTCGGGCTCGCCACCGTTGTAGTCGCGTTTCATGGCCTCCAGGGCCGCCTCTTCGCGCTGCAACTCGGCCTCTAGGATGCGGCGGGCATCCGAATCGCGCGAGCGTTGCTCGCCCGCCTCCACGCGCCCTTCGCTGGAGCGCGCCGCAGGCGCCGAGGCTTTCTCAGGGTTGCGGGCCTTGGGCGCCGCCACCGTGGTGGGCTGCTGGGCCTCGCGCGCCTTGCAGCCACGTGTTTCGGCCTCCTTTGCGGAAAGCGTATTGGTGAACACGTTGCCGGGGCAGATGTAGTAGACCGAGCCTGCAGGTTGGGCCTGCCCCTGCGGCGCGACAACGGCCAGAGCCACCGCCAACCAGGGAGCCAAGCATCGGAGCGAGAACATGGTCATGGTTTCATTGTCACCTGAAAGGCCTGGGCACCACAGGGCTGCGGAACCAAAGCATCTCAACGCGTCAATGCCGCACGGTGCTGACGCGACGGCGCCAAAAAACAAAGGGGACGGCAAGCCGTCCCCTTTTTCGCTCATTGATGCACTCAGCGATGCGTGGGCATCACAGCGAGTAGTACATGTCGT
>JADJLP010000001.1:0-1590000 GCA_016710065.1 Candidatus Ideonella esbjergensis | reverse complement strand
GCCGCAGGTTGGCGTGTGCGAGGTTCTCCACCAGTTGCGACAAGGCGATCAGGGCCACGAACTGGCCCGGTGCCACGCCGATGACACGTGCCGCGATGACGAAGAGGCTGTCGACGATCATGCTGTCGAGCACATGGTTGCGGCTGTCTGTCCACATGCTCATGTGGCGCTGGCTGTGGTGCACTGCATGCAGTGCCCACCACCAATTGAACCGGTGCTGGGCGCGGTGCAGCAGGTAGTTCAGCGCGTCAAACACCACCAGGTAGGCCAGGAAGCCTGCCAGCGCGCTGTCGCTAAGGCCAGGCCACAGCGGTGCGATCCACTGGTCCAGATGCCAGCCATCCATACCCTGCACTGCCAGCCAGCCAAAGCCGGCGTTCCAGATGGGATCGATGGCAAAGAACATGGCCACCCGGAACAGCCCCAGGCGATGGATGAGGGTGTAGACCACGTCCACCCGTACATCGGCCCGCACCTGGCGCCGCAGTACCGCGTCTGCAGACCATGGCTCCACCGGCCGCCAGCGCTGCAGCGGGCAGATCACCAGCAGCAGCACCGCGATCTGCATCAGCCCCACCAGCAACCAGCCGGTGGCGTTGTAGGCGTCGCTCAAGAACGAGGCCAGGCCCATCCCATACATCGCCGGCTGGATCAGGCCCTCGAACAGCCATTCCTGCGCCAGCCCGAACAGCGCCATGGCCGCATCTGCGGCTTGCCCCAAGGCTTGCAGCGGACTCACTTGCTGCCGCCCCCTGCAGGCTTGAACTTGCTCTTGTAAGCGGGGTGATCGCGCAAGGTGGCAAAGCAAAGACCACGCACCTTCAGCCCTTCAAGCAACGGCTCCAGCACGGCGGGCGCCCATGGGTCTTGGCGCGACCAGATGCCCAGGTGCGCCATCAGGATGTCGCCCGGCAGGATGTCGCGCAGCGCCTTCTTCAGCAGCAGCTTGTTGGGGTACCTGTCGCTGGGCAATTCGTCGCCCAGAAAGCCGGCCGGCGCCCAGCCCACATGGGCATAGCCGCAAGACTTGGCGGCTGCCAACAGCGCAGGTGATGTCTTGCCGCCAGGCGCCCGAAACAGCGGCGCCATGCTCTGACCGGTCATGGCCTTGAACCGCGTGGCACTGCGCTTGAGCTCCCCGCAATAGTCTGCTGCGGTCCAGTCCAGCGTGCGGCCGGCATCGGCGCCGGCAGCGGGCCGCATCTCGAAGTGGCCGCCCGGCCGGTCGGCCCGCCAATACACATGGTCGTAGGTGTGGCTGGCAAACAGGTGCCCCTCGGCAGCGCGCGCCTTCCACCACGGTGCCCACTCGTCGTCCAGGCTGCCACCGTTGGTCTTGGTGCGCTCGTTGGCCAGAAAGAACGTGGCCTGCACTTGCTGGCGCTTGAGCACATCGGCCACCAACGTTGCCACGCCCATGTGGCCGGTGTCGAGCGTGAGGTAGACCGGCTTGTCGCAGCTGGCCGCCTGGGCTGCGGCTGTCGCCACAGCAAGCGTCAGCACGCTGTGCCGAACTAGGTCACTGGCGCGGCGCATGGTCCAGCGTGTAGATGCCATGGGGCGAGCGGCCCACGCCGACCTGGCGCAACACCTGGCGCTTGTCCACGTCGATCCAGGTGACCTTGCGGGCCCAGCGCGAGGACAGCAGCAAGGTCTTGCCGTCAGACATCAGCTCCATGCAATCTGGCCCCCCGGGACCGGGCAATTCGCTGACCACGGTCATGGTCTGGGTGTCGATGACGCTGATGGTGTTGGCCACGCGGTTGCTGACAAAGATATGGCGCTTGTCGCCCTTGGCACGGAACGCATGTGCGCCCTCGCCCGTGGCAATGCGCTTGACCAGTTTGGCGGGGCCATTGGAAACGTCGTAGGCCTCCACGAAGGCGTCGCCCGTCAAGCCGACGAACAAGGTCTTGTCATCGGCCGTCAGGTAAACATCGGCCGGCAGCTTGCCGGTGGGCACACGCCAGCGAATGCTTTGCGTGGCCAGGTCCACCGCCACCAATTCGTCGCTGTCCTGCATGGAGGCATAGACCACGCTGCTCTTGCTGTCGATCCACTGGTGGCTGGGCGTCTTGCCGGTGGCAATGCGCTTGGCCAGTTTCAGCGGCTCGGCGCCGTTGTCGGGCTGCCAGCGATAGATGTCCACATGGTTCAAACGGTTGGCCAGCGTCACGAACCACTTCATGTCGGGCGAAAACCGCAACTGGTAGGGGTCGACGATACCGGTGACAGTGCGCTGCACCTGCGCCGTGACAGGATCAATGAAGGTCAGCGTATCGCCCACCGCATTGGCCACCAGCAGCGATTTTTCATCTGGCGTCAGGTAAAGGTGGTGCGGCTCCTTGCCCACCGCGATGCGCTTGACCTCGGCGTAGGTGTTGGGGTCAAGCACGCTGATGTTGGCGTCCTGCGAATTAAGCACAAAGATCGGCCGCAACGGTTTGGCCGCCGCAGGGTTGGCGCTTTGGGCCGCCAACGCACCGAGCGGGGCCGCGCACAAGCACAAGGCCAGCAAGGCGGGTCGCAGCGGTCGGAAATTCAGGAAGGTCACGGCACAGGTCCAGAAAAACAAACGGGCTTCGATGGAGGCCCGTTTTGGCAGTGTAGGTGGGCAACGTCACCACCCCACAGTACCTGGGTTCGGACACGGTGGCTGTGCCGAAAACACCGCTCACTCGTCGTCGCCACCCAACACGGAGCCCAGCAGGCCACCCGCGCCAAAGCCGCCCAGGACCGAGCCTTCCTCTCGCGCCCCCCCTCGCTGCGGGGCCGCAGCAAACACGCGACTGGCCAGTCGCGAGAACGGCAGGCTCTGCAGCCACACGGTGCCGGGGCCTGTGACCTTGGCAAAGAACAGCCCCTCGCCCCCGAACAAGGCCGTCTTGATCTTGCCGACGTACTGGATCTCGAAGCTCACATTGGGCGTATAGGCCACCAGGCACCCGGTGTCCACCATCAAAGTCTGACCCGGCTGCAGCTCGCGCTTCACCACCGTGCCGCCCGCATGAACGAAGGCCAGACCTTCGCCCTCGAGCTTCTGCATCACAAAGCCTTCTCCACCGAAGAACCCCACGGAAAGCTTCTGCTGGAAATGAATGCCCAGCGACACGCCCCGCGCTGCGCACAGGAAGGCGTCCTTCTGGCAGATCAAGGTGCCGCCCAGTTGACGCAGATCCATCGGCAGGATCTTGCCCGGGTAGGGCGCCGCAAACGCCACCCGCAGCTTCGATGAAGCCTGGTTGGTATAGACCGTGGTGAACAACGACTCCCCCGTCACCAAACGCTTGCCCGCGCCAAGCAACTTGCCAAACAGCCCACCCGTCTGCTTGGATGAACCATCGCCAAAGACCGTGTCCATGGTGATGCCAGCGTCCATGTACATCAGGCTGCCAGCCTCACCCACCGCAGCCTCGCCGGGGTCGAGTTCAACCTCGACAAACTGCATCTCCGAGCCCTTGATCTCGTAGTCCACCACATCCATACCCATGCTTTGCGCTCCTGTGCAACACGACTGAAAGAGGGGCGAATGGTACAAAAAGAAAGGCCGGACGGGGTGAGCCGTCCGGCCTATTCCGGGTTTGGTGGGCCGGGGTCACCTGAACTTCTGCCGCCAACCCGCATAGAGCCTAGAGACTGCCCGAAAGCGTGGTGCCGGTTACTGTAAAAGTTACTGCATATCGCCCCCGCCCCCCCCCCCCCCCCCCCCCCCCCCCCCTCCCCCCCCCCCCCTCCCCCCCCCCCTCCCTCCCCCCCCCCCCCCCCCCCCCCCCCCCCCCCCCCCCCCCCCCCCCCGCCCCCCCCCCCCCCTTTGCTGCCACTGGTGCGGCCTCGCTTCTTGGGTGCCTTGGTTTGCATGGTCCGTCGCGCCCACGCGCGCGTGCAGTTCAATGTGCGGGTGGCTCAAAAGTCGCGGTTTGTGAAGCGCAAAGGGTGGGCTCGGGTTCCGGCCGGTCAGACCAGACTATTCATGCCCCCCGGTAGCAGCCGTGACACCATCCCCGCGATCCACTCGTCGCGCTGCTGCTCGCAGTCAACCACCGCTTGCCACAGCCGCTCATAGGTCGCGTGGTGCATGTGCTTGGGTCGTTGCCAGTCCGGCCCCAGCTTGGCCTCGATGCGGCTTTGCCTGAGCCACGCCCGGCCACAAACGTCTTCACTTTGCGAACGGTAGGCAACTTGGTTGCAATGACGGCAGGCAAAGCGCTTCCACCTGAAGAACAGCACAGCCACCCTGCGCCCGCAGCAAGGGCAGAGAAACCAGTCGCGCGCGCCGCCCTTGTGGCACGCCGTGCGCGCCAGCCCCACCCGCTGGGCTATGGGCGCGCCGCCGCTAGTGAAATCCAGGTGAACCTGGCCGTGGGCCACACGAACGCCAATTGATGCTGTGCGCTCTCCCGTGTCAGGGTCTGACCATGCCCAAGTGCGGGGGAACTCCGCTGCCAACATTCCCGCGCGTTTGAACCATCGCACATCTACTTTCAGGCACTGTGCATCTTTGGCTTTGTGGCCCGGCCGGCCTGCCCCGTATCTCATGCCCCCTCGCGCCATCGCTCACCCCTCCACAGAAAACGAAATCAACTGCGAACCTGAACAATGCCGAACATGTGCCCGGCCCGATTCTTGTGGTGCTGGCACCTTATCGGGGCCATGCCTTGGTGCCCTCAGAACCTGCACCAGATGGCAATATCTATACAGGACTCCACGCGGTGCAGTAGGTGCCACCATTGAACCGGCCCGCATAGCGCCACGCGGTGGAGTAGCAACCCGGCCCCTACTCCACGCGGTGGAGCTATCCGCACCCTGAATCTGCACGCGGTGGAGTAAGGCCCGTGTTTTCCGATGCCCCCACGCGCGCGCGCATTTGCAGCGGCTTTTCATAGGGCCGCATGGTGAACCCGTTGGGGCCAAAGTCGTGCTTGGGGCTGGGGTTCAACGGGCGCCACGTCAATGCGAACAAGGTGCAGACGTTGGGGCGCCTACCCTTGCGCATCTCCACCAGGTAGCCCGCTGCGAGCAATTCCTTCTTGGCCTTGTTCAGCGTGGTTTCACTGTGCCAGCCGCGCGCCTCCATGAGCTTCCAGGCTGCAGACAAGTCCCCGTTGTTGTGGCCGTTGTATTGCACCGCGACGTCGATCAACAGCTTCAGCGCCCACGGGTTCAGTGCCGCGAAGGGGGGCGACTCATAGACGGACAACGGAATGCCCACGAATCGCTCCCCAAACCCGTTGCCCCTGCTCTTGCCATTCGGCCGTTTGCTGGGGCCGCGCGTCATCTGAGCAAGCCCTGCAAAGAGTCGCCCGCTGCACTCATGGCCCGCATGGCCTCATTGAGCGCCGCTAGGCTGGCCAGCACGTTGCCGCACAGCAGCGCCCGGCCCGCGCGCTTGCCGGCCTGCATGGCCTCGTCTATTGCCCACAGAGCGGCATCTGGCGTGCTGTCTTGTGAGCGGGCAAAATGGCGGTGCGATATTTCCTCGGCCCTTTGTGCGTCTTGTGCGCCGGGGGCCGCTCTTTTTGGTGGGCGCCGGTGGTGGTGCGAATCACGCCGCATTGCGCACCTCCCGCACCAACAGGTAATTGCCCACGCGGTGTTTTTCGCCCGCCTCGGTTTCCACCACAGTCCAGTGGGTGACGATGTTCAGACCGGCCTTGCGCAATTCCATGACCCGGGCCGGGCACCAGTAAACATCCAGGTAGCGGCTGGCTTCAAAGGTGCTGAGCGAATAGCCCCGTTCAAGCACCTCTCGCACCCTGAGCCTTTGGGCCGGGCCATCGTTGCCGGGAAATAGTCGGCGCACTTCGGTGAGCATGGCCAGCTTGTCGGGGTTGATAGGCTGAACCATCACGCCACCCCCTTGCCCAAGGCCTGAAGAAATCGCTGCACTTCGCTGGCTCGGAAACGAGTGCAGCGCTTGCCGAGATGAACGGCCTTAAGTTCTCCCGTTCTTACTCGCGCGTACAGGCTGGTCTTTCCCAACCCAGCCAAATCCTGCACGGTTTGAATTCGAAGAAGAGCATCTGCAATTTCCGCGACATGAAGGGGCTGCGCGGAAGTCCGCCTAGACGTTCTAGATTGCGCCGAACAAACTTGATTGACTTTGGACATTTACGCCTCGACTTGATTGAACAAGGCGCAATGATTTTCCAGACTTAGAAGAAATGGAGGCCGGTTTGTGCGCTCGCCGCACTGCTTGCACGCAAAGGGGGCAGTCTGCACGCAGACTGCTAGCCGCGAGTCTTTGTGGAGTCCTTTAGCCAGCCTCGGACAGTTCGGAATGAAACTGGAAAAATCTTGCCAGCCATCATTTCAGCCGCTTTGTCTTTACTCATCGTTGATCTTCTACTTTCATACCACTTTCTCGCTTCGGCCTGCATTGCCCTTGTCTCCGCGTGCCGCACGGCAGCAGCCTTTTCGATGTTCGTTCTCCGTCGCACTTCCATTTGATCGAACCTATCTTGGCCACCGCCAAATAGTCCGCCCCACCACATCGCAGTCGCCGCATATTCCCACGCGCGGTTGGGTTCGGGGAGATGTTGCTCCCTTTCCGACGCAACTGAAAAGGCGCACGCAACCAAGCCCTGAAGAATGTAGTATGAAAATTCCGGGTCAACCCCGTTATTGTCCTGCGCCTGAAAGAAGCGCTGCTCCCACGATTCAGGCCGAAGTTCAATGTTCTTGCGCATCGAAGTTATGCAGCGATCGAACTCCTTATGGGTCTGCATCGGCGCATTCTTCCTAATATGTTGGCGCAAGACATGCAGCAGCCATTTTGTGTAATAGCTGGGAGCCTTAAAGAAGTCTTCAGCTATCAGTGGATTTGCCATCTTGCGCCCCTCGCGCACCCCTGAAAGGATCGCCGCGCCAGCCCGTCAGGGAAACGGGTTTTCAGGGATCAGCCTAGGCGCGGCGAAGACGGTTGTTCTATGCGGCTTTGAAGGGCAAGACGTCAGCCCCTTTTCTGAGTCGGTCGAGATAGTCGGCCCACTGAGTCATCACACGCCGCTGGTCTAGGTACTGCGTGCGGTTGTAGGCCCGGCCCAATGCGTCAGGCACGGCGTGCGCCAGTTGGGCCTCGATCACTTCAGGCGCGATGCCCAGCCGCTCGGCCATCATCGTGCGTGCCATCGCGCGGAAGCCATGCGCTGTCATATCGTCGTTGCCGTAGCCCAGCCGCCGCAATGCACTGCGCACCGTGTTTTCGCTCATGCAGCGCTCGCCCGTGGTCATGGCCGGAAAGACGTAGCGGCCGTGGCCCGTCAGTGGCTGCAGTTCGCGCAGGATGGCCACCGCTTGCGGGGCCAGTGGCACATGGTGCGGGGGGCCGTCTGCCTTGTCTTGCTTCTTGCGCTTCATGCGCTCGCCGGGAATGGTGACGATGGCATCGTCCAGATTCACCTCGGCCCATTCCATGTGGCGCAGTTCACCCGGCCGCAGCAGCAGCAGGGCAGACAACAGCAGCGCCGCGCGCGTCACCGGCTGGCCTTGATAGCCCATTGCATTGCGCAGCAGTTCGCCGGCCTGCACCGGGTCAACGATGGCCGCTAGGTGCCGGCTTTCCACCGGCCGCATGGCGTCGCGCAGATCGGCCGCAGGGTTGCGCTGGCAAAGGCCTTGAGCCACTGCATATCGGAAGACTTGCCCGCTGGCGTCTTTGGCGCGGTGCGCGGTTTCAATGGCGCCGCGCGCTTCTATGTGGCGCAGGCATTGCAGCAGTTCGGGGGCGTCGATCTCGCCAATGGGGCGCCGACCCAACCACGGGAACACGTCTTTCTCGAATCGCACTTGAGTGCGCTCAGCATGGGCCGGGCTCACTTTGGCTTGATGCACCGTCGCCAGCCAGTCGCGCGCCACGAATTCAAAAGTACCGGGGCCGGGCTTGCCTTCGGCCGCGAGTTTGTCGGCCTCCACCTTGGCCTCAATGGCCGCTTTGCCGGCCTTGCGCACATCGCTGGGGTCGGTGCCCTCGCTCAGCAGCTTGCGGGCCTCGTCGGCTTTCTTTCGGGCCAGGCTGAGGGATGTATCGGGGTAGGTGCCCAGGCTCAGGGTTTTGCGCTTGCCGCCGTGGGCGTAGTCCAGGCGCCAGCCGTGCGCACCGCCCTTCACGAACAGCAGCAGGTAAAGCCCGTCGCCGTCGCTCAGCCGCTTGCGGGCGTCGCCCGGCTTGATGCCTTTGAGGGTCGTATCGCCCGGGATCAGGTGCTTGGCCATGCAGTAACTTTCGCTGTGCGGTTACTGCAATTGTGCGGTTACTGTAGAAGTTACTGCAAATTTTGCCGGTTCTGTGCGGCCGTTGGCGGCCCACTGCGGACAAAGAAAAGGCCCTAAGTCGTTGATTACTTAAGGCCTTTCGGTCGTTCGCGGACTGTTGCGAACTTGTGACTGGTGGAGCCGGGGGGAATTGAACCCCCGTCCGCAAGCCTTCGCCAGGTAGATCTACATGTTTAGCTGGCTGATTTGAGTCTCACGCCCCAGGCCGCGCAGCAGCACGCTGCCTGGTTCGCCAGCCACTTGAATCTCGTTTTCGGGTGAATGGCGCACCTGAAAACCAGCCAATGTGAATGACCTCTCTGCCTTGGGCCTTGCGGCTTCAGACGCGGCCCATCGGCCAACCGCTGAGAGGCTCACCGGTTTTAAGCGGCGAGGGCGTACGAAGTATCGTTCGCAGTTACTTTGTTTCCAGTGGTTTTACGAGCGAACTGGTGCTCGGCATGCCCTATTCCAACTCCGAACCCACGTCGAAACCAGGTCGGCCCCGAGAAGCTCATAGTTTAGGCGCTATCCAACCACTTCAAGAGGTCGGCGGGCAAATCGATCACGGCATCCGCACCCCAGTCGTCAATGCGCTCACCTTGCCCGAGGTAGCCCCAGGCAGCGGCCAAGGTGGCCATGCCTGCGGCCTTGCCTGCCTGAACGTCGCGCAAGTCATCGCCCACGTAGGCACAGTTAGAAGCCCGCAGGCCCATCCGTCGAGCGGCCTCCAACAAGGATCCGGGATGGGGCTTGGCATGTGGGGTGGTGTCGCCACAGACCAGCACGGCGGCACGGTCATGCAGCGCTAAACCGGCAACGACCGGAAGCGCAAAACGCTCGGCCTTGTTCGTCACGATGCCCCAGGGCAACTTCATTGCCTCAAGCCGAGCCAGCACCGGCACCATGCCGGCAAACACCTGCGTGTGCAGCAGCATGTCTTGCTCATAGATCGCCAGAAATTCGTCGCGCAAGGCGATAAAGCGCGGGTCGTCAGGCCCCACGCCCATGGTAGCGCCCACCATACCCCGCGCGCCCGAGCCCACCAGGGGCCGCAACTGCTGGAAGGGCATGTCAGCCAGACCGTGCGTGGCCCGAAGGCGGTTGGCGGCACCGGCCAAGTCCGGCGCGCTGTCAATCAGCGTGCCGTCAAGGTCGAATAGCACCGCCTGCACACCGCCACATTTCACTCCGGCTTGCGACATGCCATCAGGTAGTTCACGTCGGTATCGGCGTTCAGGCTGTAGCGACCGGTGATGGGGTTGAACGTCATGCCCTTGAAGGCATCAACTTCCAAACCGGCTTCACGGGCGAACCGCGCCAGCTCGCTGGGCCGCAAGAAGCGTGCGTACTCGTGGGTGCCCTTGGGCAGCATCTTGAGCACATGCTCGGCCCCCACGATAGCCAGCAGAAAGGCCTTGGCGTTGCGGTTGAGCGTGGAGAAAAACACACGGCCACCCGGGCGTGCCAGCTTGGCGCAGGCGCGCACCACCGAGGCCGGGTCAGGCACATGCTCCAGCATCTCCATGCAAGTCACGGCATCGAACTGACCCGCTTGTTCCTCAGCCAGCGCCTCCACGGCCACCTCGCGGTATTCAAGGCCCGTGACGCCAGACTCCAGCGCGTGCAATCTAGCCACCTTCAAGGGCTTGACCGACAGATCCACCCCCAGCACCTGTGCGCCGCGTCTGGCCATCGATTCGGCAAGGATCCCACCGCCACACCCCACATCCAGAACCTTGGCCTCGGGCACAGTCACGTACTGCGCGATCCAGTCGAGACGCAGTGGATTGATCTGGTGCAGCGGCTTGAATTCACCCTCCGGATCCCACCAACGGTGGGCGAGGTCTCCGAATTTGCTCAGTTCCTGGGGGTCGGCGTTGATCATGGCGCGATGGTAAACCGCCCCAAGCCAGCTGGTTCAGCGACGAACGGGACGCACAAATGAAAAACCCCGCCGAAGCGGGGTTTGCAAGCAATCCGGTGAACCGGAGATTACTTGTTGCGGGTACCGACGACCTCGATTTCGACGCGGCGATTCTTCGCCTTGCCTTCCTTGGTCTTGTTGTCGGCGACCGGCTGCTTCTCGCCCTTGCCTTCGGTGTAGATGCGGTTCTTTTCAACGCCCTTGCCGACCAGGTAGGCCTTCACGGACTCAGAACGCTTCACCGACAGAGTCTGGTTGGCGCCATCGGAGCCGTCGCTGTCGGTATGGCCGACGGCGATGATGACTTCCAGGTTCACGCCTTGGGTCTTGCTGACCAGATCGTCCAGCTTGGCCTTGGCATCGGGCTTGAGCACGGCCTTGTTGACGTCAAAGAAGGCATCAGCTGCGTACGTTACCTTTTCGCTCTTCGGAGCGGCTGGGGCAGCAGGTGCGGCCGGGGCAGCAGGCGCGGCGACCGGAGGCGCTGCGGGCTTCGGCGCGGGAGCCGGTGCAGGTGCCGGAGCGGGAGCCGGTGCAGGTGCCGGAGCTGCCTTGATGGCACCGTCGCAACCGGCAGCAGCCGTTGCAGGAGTCCAGTTGGCGTCACGCCAGCACAGTTCGTTGGTGCCGTTCTTCCAAACGAGCGATCCATCGGCGTTGCGCCAGTTGTCGACAGTCGCCTGGGCGAACGCGCTAGACATCGGAGCAGCAAGCGCGGCAGCTGCGAAAAGCACTGCCACCTTGTTCAATTTCTTCATGATTCTCCTCTCAAGGAAAGCCGCAGGGGCCTGCGATACGTCCAAATCGGAAGCGAGATAACCTGGCAAACACCCGGTCGTCGCGAGCATTCGCCACCGTCGACTCATTGTGCCATAGGGCGTCCGACCGACTGCATTTTGGCGGCACGCACGCGCTGCGATGCACGGCATGTTGCTTCGCTGCCACAAGCCCACACCTTTAGAATCGTCGCTTCCGCCGCTCACAGGCCACGCCGTGTTCCCGTTCATCGGGACGGTACGACCCGCAAATGACCCAATTCGCCAAGGAAACCTTGCCCATCAGTCTCGAAGAGGAGATGCGGCGCTCATATCTTGATTACGCGATGAGCGTGATCGTGGGCCGGGCCCTGCCTGATGCCCGGGACGGATTGAAGCCGGTGCACCGGCGCGTGCTGTTCGCCATGCACGAGCTGAACAACGACTGGAACCGGCCCTACAAGAAGTCGGCCCGTATCGTGGGCGACGTGATCGGCAAGTACCACCCGCACGGCGACACGGCGGTGTACGACACCATCGTGCGCATGGCGCAGGATTTCTCGCTGCGCCACATGCTGGTCGATGGCCAAGGCAACTTCGGCTCGGTGGACGGCGACAACGCGGCCGCAATGCGTTACACCGAGATCCGCTTGTCGAAAATAGCCCACGAGATGTTGGCCGACATCGACAAGGAAACAGTGGACTTCGGCCCTAACTACGATGGCTCAGAGAAAGAGCCTCTGGTTCTGCCGGCCCGTTTGCCCAATCTGCTGGTGAACGGTGCCACCGGTATCGCGGTGGGCATGGCCACAAACATCCCGCCGCACAATCTGAACGAGGTTGTGGACGCCTGCCTGCACCTGCTCAAGGCTTCCGACGCGACCATCGAGCAGCTGATGGAGATCATCCCGGCACCTGATTTCCCGACCGCCGGCATCATCTACGGCGTCAACGGGGTGCGCGAGGGTTACCGCACGGGCCGCGGGCGGGTGGTGATGCGCGCCAAGGTGCACTTCGAAGACATTGACCGTGGCGCACGCCAGTCCATCATCGTTGACGAGCTACCCTACCAAGTCAACAAGAAGACGCTGCTCGAGCGCATTGCCGAACTGGTGCACGAGAAGAAGATCGACGGCATCAGCCACATCCAGGACGAGTCGGACAAGTCCGGCATGCGGGTCGTCATCGAATTGAAGCGTGGCGAAGTGCCCGAAGTGATCCTGAACAATCTGTACAAGCAGACCCAGTTGCAGGACACCTTCGGCATCAACATGGTGGCGCTGATCGATGGCCAGCCCAAGCTTTGCAACATCAAGCAGTTGCTGGAAATCTTCCTGGAGCACCGCCGCGAGGTCGTCACCCGCCGCACGGTGTACGAGCTGCGCAGGGCCCGCGAGCGCGGCCATGTGCTGGAGGGCCTGGCCGTGGCGCTGGCCAACATCGACGACTTCATTGAGCTGATCAAGAACTCGCCGACGCCGCCAGTGGCCAAGGCCGCCTTGATGGAAAAGAGCTGGGATTCGTCGCTGGTGCGCGACATGCTCTCGCGCGCCGAGGCCGACACCCCCGGCGGCCGCGCCGCCTACCGCCCCGAAGGCCTGCCGGCCCATTACGGCATGCAGGAAGATGGCCTGTACCGCCTTTCCGATGACCAAGCCGGCGAGATCCTGCAGATGCGTCTGCAGCGCCTGACGGGTCTGGAGCAGGACAAGATCGTTGGCGAGTACAAGGACGTGATGTCGGTGATCGCCGACCTGCTCGACATCCTGGCCAAGCCCGAACGCGTCACCTTCATCATCAGCGAAGAGTTGATCGCCGTGAAGCAGGAGTTCGGCCAGACCAAGGTCGGCGCGCGCCGTTCGGTGGTCGAGCACAACGTGCAGGAGCTGGGCACCGAAGACCTGATCACGCCCACCGACATGGTGGTCACGCTCAGCCACACCGGCTACATGAAGAGCCAACCGCTGGCCGAGTACCGCGCGCAAAAGCGTGGCGGCCGCGGCAAGCAGGCCACCACCACTAAGGACGATGACTGGGTGGACCAGCTCTTCATCGCCAACACGCACGACTGGATACTGTGCTTCTCTGACCGCGGCCGTGTCTATTGGCTCAAGGTCTGGGAAGTGCCACAGGGCGGCCGCGGCAGCCGCGGCAAGCCCATCGTCAACATGTTCCCGCTGCAGGCCGGCGAAAAGGTGACCGTGGTGCTGCCGCTCACCGGTGAGAACCGCCAGTTCCCGGCCGACCATTTCATCTTCATGTGCACCGCACGTGGCACGGTGAAGAAGACGGCGCTGGATGAGTTCAGTAACCCGCGCAAGGCCGGCATCATCGCGGTCGACCTCGACGAGGGCGACTACCTGATCGGCGCCGCCCTCACCGACGGCAAGCACGACGTGATGCTGTTCAGCGACGGCGGCAAGGCCGTGCGCTTCGACGAAGACGATGTTCGCCCGCTGGGCCGTCAGGCGCGCGGAGTGCGAGGCATGATGCTGGAAGACGGTCAGACCGTGATCGCCATGCTCGTGGCCGAAGACGAAACACAGAGCGTGCTCACGGCCAGCGAAAACGGCTACGGCAAACGCACCACCATCGTCGAGTACACCCGCCACGGCCGTGGCACCAAGGGCATGATCGCTATCCAACAGACCGAGCGCAACGGCAAGGTGGTGGCCGCCACGCTGGTGCGCGCCAACGACGAGATCATGCTGATCACCGACAAGGGTGTGCTGGTGCGCACCCGAGTGTCCGAGATCCGTGAATTGGGCCGGGCCACGCAAGGCGTGACCTTGATTGCACTCGACGATGGCGCCAAGCTCAGCGGCTTGCAGCGCATCGTCGAGAACGACGCCAACGATTCCGGCACCGATGCTGACAACGATGGCGCCCCCGGTGCCGAGGAAAACACCTGATGACCACTTCCCTGAAGTTCCCGGCGCTTTGTGTATTTGCACTGGCAGCCAGCCTGCTTGCGCCTGCAGCGGCCACAGCGCAGACCAAGAAAGAGCTGGCCGAGAAGGTGGTGCAAATGCAGCGCGAGTCGATCGAAGGCGTCGGTCGCGCCCTGGCAGGCCAGGTAGCGCAACAGGTGCTGCAGACGGCCGGGCAGACCATGCGCAGCGTGCCTGCCGACAGGCGCGATGCCGTTGGCAAGGAGGTGCAGGCCGACATCAAGAAGTTCTACGACGATCTGGAAACGCAATTGCGTGCGAGCGCACTGAAACTGGGGCCTGCCACTTTGGCACCCATGCTGGAAGACAAGTTGAGCGAAGACGAACTGAAGCAGTTGGTGGCCTGGCTAGACACCTCTGCGGCCAAGAAGTATCAGCAGTTGGGCGCCGAGATGCAAAGCACGCTTGCTGGGAAATTGGTGGAAGACACGCGTACTGCCGTGGAGCCGAAATTGCGCGCGCTGGAGCAGAAGTTGCAAAGGCGATTTGCCGCAGAGAACCCTACCAACCGGCCTGAGCCCAGTGCTTCCGCACCCAAGCCAGCCGCTGCGCCCAAGAAGAAGTGAACCCCGCGCCGTGAGCCTACGCCCCTACAACTTCTCGGCCGGGCCGGCCGTGTTGCCAGAATCCGTGCTGCGCGAGGCGGCCGCCGAGATGCTGGACTGGCACGGTTCAGGCATGGGCGTGATGGAGATGAGCCATCGCGGCAAGGAGTTCATCGCCATCTACGAAGCGGCCGAGCGCGATCTGCGCGAACTTCTGGCCCTGCCGTCGAACTTCCACATTCTGTTCATGCAGGGCGGCGGCCTGGGCGAAAACGCCTTTCTGCCCATGAACCTCTCTCGCGGCGGCAAGGTAGACGTGGTGGTGACTGGCGCCTGGAGCCAGAAATCTCTGGGTGAAGCCAAGCGCTATGCCGATGCCCAGGCAGCTGCCAGCAACGAGTCCAGCGGCCACACCAACATGCCGGCGCCCGCCACCTGGCAGCTGCGCCCCGACGCTGCCTACGTGCATGTGTGCTCGAACGAGACCATCCATGGCGTCGAGATGCACGAGTTGCCCTATCTGGCCGCGCTGGGCAGCCGCGCCCCGCTGGTGGTTGACTGCTCTTCGCACATCTTGTCGCGCCAGATTGATTGGTCGCGCGTGGGTCTTGCCTTTGCCGGCGCGCAGAAGAACATCGGCCCCGCCGGCGTGACGCTGGTGTTCGTGCGCGAAGACCTGCTGGGCCACGCGCTGGACATCTGCCCCTCGGCGTTCAACTACAAGACCGTGGCCGACAACGGCTCGATGTTCAACACGCCGCCCACCTATGGCATCTACATCGCCGGTCTGGTGTTCCAGTGGCTCAAGCGCGAAGGCGGTGTGGCCGAGATGGAGCGCCGCGCCATCGAAAAGGCTGGCCTGCTGTATGGCTACCTAGACAACAGTGGCGGCTTCTACAGCAACCGTGTGCAGGCCAACGCCCGCTCGCGAATGAACGTGCCCTTCTTCCTGACCAACGAGGCCCTGAACGACTCCTTCCTTGCCGAAGCCCGCGAGGCCGGCTTGTTGCAGCTCAAGGGCCACAAGAGTGTGGGCGGCATGCGCGCCTCGATCTACAACGCCATGCCGCTGGCCGGTGTGCAGGCGCTGGTGTCTTACATGCAGGACTTCGCCCGCCGCCATGGCTGACACTCCCAACCCCCCCAGCATTCAGCCCGAGTTGCTGGCGCTGCGTCACCAGATCGACGCGCTCGACCGCGACCTGCTCGCGCTGCTGAACCGCCGCGCCGGCCTGGCGCTGGCCGTGGGTGAGTTGAAGAAGCATGAAGGATCGGTCGTGTTCCGCCCCGAGCGCGAAGCCCAGGTGATCGACGGCCTCAAGGCCGTCAATGCCGGGCCTCTGGGGACCGACAGCGTGGCTCCCATCTGGCGCGAGATCATGTCGGCCTGCCGCGCCCTGGAAACACCCACCCGCGTGGCCTACCTGGGCCCCGCCGGCACTTTCAGCGAAGAGGCTGCCCTGGGCTACTTTGGTTCGTCCATCGTGCGCGTGCAATGCGCCAGCGTGGACGAGGTCTTCCACATGACCAGCTCGGGCGCCGCCGATTTCGGGGTGGTGCCGGTAGAGAACTCCAATGAGGGCGTGGTCACGCGCACGCTGGACATCTTCCTGACCACGCCGCTGTTCATCATTGGCGAGACCAGCCTGTTCGTGCGCCAGAACCTGCTGCGCAAGGACAACTCGCTCGAAGGCATCGCGGCCGTGTGCGCGCACCCGCAAGCGCTGGCGCAATGCCATGGCTGGCTGTCCATGCATTTGCCACACGCCGAACGCCGGCCAGTTTCCAGCAATGCCGAGGGTGCACGCATGGCAGCCGCCGACGCCACACTGGCTGGCATCGCGGGCGCACGCGCCGCCAGCGAATACGGCCTGCATGTGGTGACGCCAGCGATTCAGGATGACGCGCACAACCGCACTCGCTTCGTCATCGTGACGGACCCGCACCGCCACCCACAGCCCCAGGCCTCGGGCCACGACTGCACCAGCCTCATCCTCTCAGTCACCAACCGGCCCGGTGCCCTGCATGATCTGTTGGTGCCGCTGAAGCGCCACGGTGTATCGATGAGCCGTTTCGAGTCGCGCCCGGCCCGCTCGGGCCAGTGGGAGTATTACTTCTACATTGATCTGCAAGGCCACCCTGACGAGCCGCAGGTGCAGACAGCGCTGAAGGAGTTGCGCGAGGTCTGCGCCTTCTTCAAGGTGCTGGGCACCTACCCCATCGACGTGCATTGAGAAGTACAAGCCATGGCCGCCATGTTCAAACAGTTGGGATTGATCGGTTGCGGCCTGATGGGCGGCTCGTTTGCGCTGGCGCTGAAACAGGCAGGACTGGTGGAGCGCGTGATCGGCTACAGCAAGTCACCGTCCACCACCGAAAAAGCCAAGCAGATGGGTGTGATCGACCAGGTGGCCGAATCGGCCCTGCTGGCCGTCTCGGGCGCCGATATCGTGCTGCTGGCTGTGCCAGTGGCCGCCACCGATTCCACACTGCGCGCCATCCGCCACCTGGTGGCGCCCAACGTGCTGTTCATGGACGTGGGCAGTACCAAGCGCGACGTGGTGGACGCAGCCCGCCGGGTGCTGAAAGACAAGGTGGGCGCGTTCGTGCCTGCCCACCCCATCGCCGGCAAGGAGTTGTCGGGCGTGCAGCATGCCGACGCGCTGCTGTTCAAGGACAGGCTCACCATCCTCACGCCCATCACCCAGACTGACCCGGAACTGGTTGAGAAGGCTCGCCTGGTTTGGGTTGCCATGGGTTCAGACGTGCGCGTCATGACACCCGAGGCCCACGACGCGGCCTTTGCCGCCGTTAGCCATTTGCCGCATTTGCTGGCCTTTGCCTACTTCACTGGCATCCTGCAGCAGAAGGAGAGCGAGCAGTTCCTGGCGTTGGCCGGCCCCGGTTTTCGTGATTTCACGCGCATTGCCGCGAGCGACCCGGCCATCTGGCGCGACATCCTGATCGCCAACCGCGAGGAGGTGCTCAAGCAATCCGAACGCTTCCGCGGTGCCTTGCAGGTGCTGGAGCAGGTGCTGGCCGACTGCAAGGGCGAATCGCTGGAAGCCCTGGTGCGCGGTGTCTCGCAGGCCCGCAGCCACTGGCGCATGGGCGCCCTCACCCGCCACCAATGATTCATCCAGGCGCGGCACTGCCGCCCGCCTGCGTTCTGAGCCGCCATGTATTCCACCGCCTTTCTAGACCTGCCCCCGTTTACGCGCGCCGCAGGCACCCTGCGCTTGCCCGGCTCCAAGAGCATCTCCAACCGTGTGCTGCTGCTGGCCGGCCTGGCCGCCGGCACCACGGCCGTGCACGATCTGCTCGATTCCGACGACACGCGCGTGATGCTGGCCGCCCTGCAAGCCCTGGGCTGCACGCTGCGCCGCGACGGCACGGTGCTGCATGTCACCGGCCTTGGTGGGCAACTGGCCACGAAGCAGGCCCAGCTCTTCCTGGGCAATGCGGGCACGGCCATGCGCCCGCTCACTGCCGCGCTGGCGGTGCTGGCCGCCACACAGGGCGGCTCGTTCGAGCTCTCGGGCGTGCCGCGCATGCACGAGCGGCCCATCGGCGATCTGGTCGACGCGCTGCGCCAGCTGGGCTGCCCGGTGGCCGACCTGGGCAACCCGGGTTTCCCGCCGCTGCGCCTGGGCGATGGCGCCCGCCACGCGCTGGACACCCGCACGCCCATCCGGGTGCGAGGCGACGTCTCCAGCCAATTCCTCACCGCCCTGCTGCTGGCGCTGCCCCTGGTCACCGCCGAAGGGCCGGTGACCATCGAGGTGCAGGGCGAGCTGATCTCCAAGCCCTACATCGACATCACGCTGGGTCTGTTGGCGCGCTTCGGCATCCAGGTGCAGCGCGAGGGTTATCAGCGCTTCGTGCTGCCGCAGGGCTCGGCCTACCAGTCGCCCGGCAGCATCCATGTGGAAGGCGATGCCTCGTCGGCCTCGTACTTCATCGCGCTGGGCGCCATCGCCGGCGTGGACGCGCCGGTGCGCATCGAGGGCGTGGGTTTCGACTCCATCCAGGGCGACATCCGCTTCGTGGAAGCGGCCCAGGCCATGGGCGCACAGGTCTCGGGTGGCCCGGGCTGGCTGGAGGTGCGTCGTGGCGCCTGGCCGCTACAGGCCATCACGATGGACTGCAATCACATCCCGGATGCCGCAATGACCCTGGCGGTGATGGCGCTGTTTGCCGACGGCCCGACCCGCCTGAACAACATCGCCAGCTGGCGCGTGAAGGAAACCGACCGCATCGCCGCCATGACCACCGAGCTGCGCAAGCTGGGCGCTACCGTGGAGGAAGGCCCCGACCACATCGTGGTGCAGCCGCTCCGCGCTTGGCAGCCCGCCAGCATCCACACCTACGACGACCACCGCATGGCCATGTGTTTGTCGCTTGCTGCCTTCAACCCCTTGGCTGGCGCCAAGCCGCCGGTGCCGGTTCGCATTGAAGACCCCAAGTGCGTGGCCAAAACCTTCCCCGATTACTTCGAGGCGCTGTTCGAGCGTGTCACCCCGGTGGACGGCGCCGTGCCGGTGCTGACCGTGGACGGCCCCACCGCTTCTGGCAAGGGCACGCTGGCGGCCGAACTGGCAGCGCGCTTGGGTTACCACCTGCTGGATTCGGGTGCGCTATACCGCGCCACCGCCCTGGCCGCCCAAGACGCCGGCATCCCGCTGAGCGACGAACCAGCCCTGGCCGCGATGGCCGCGACGCTGGATCTGCGTTTCGTGGGCCACGAGGTGTTCCTGAGCGACCGCAACATCACCGACCCGCTGCGGCTGGAATCAACCGGCGGCATGGCCTCGCAGGTCTCGGTGCACCCCCAGGTGCGCCAGGCCCTGCACGCTTTGCAACTGAGTTTTCGCCGCACACCTGGCCTGGTGGCCGACGGCCGCGACATGGGCACCGTGGTGTTTCCCGGCGCCGACATGAAGGTCTACCTCACAGCCAGTGCCCAGCACCGCGCCGAGCGCCGGCACAAGCAGTTGATTTCAAAGGGAAATCCGGCTAATATCGACAGTCTTCGCGCCGACTTGGAGCAGCGCGACCAGCGGGACCAAAACCGCACGGTCGCACCACTCAGGCCAGCGCAGGATGCGAAGTTGCTCGACAACTCCGACATGGGCATCGAGGAATCGGTGCTGAAGTGTCTGGATTGGTGGGCGCAGAGCAGACCGTTCTGAGGTGTGCTGCGCAAGCGGCGCAATGAAGAACAAGGGCCCACCGCCCTCCCCGCAGATGCGCAAAGCATCGACTGGGGGTGGTGATCTCACAACCTCAACCCCGCAGCTCGCCAGGGCTGCAGCGAATGCCGGCTGTTCAAGCCGGCTCAGGAAATCAAATGACCCAAGAATCTTTTGCCGCTCTCTTTGAGGAATCGCTCAAGAGCGCCGACATGCGCGTGGGCGAAGTCATCTCTGCCGAGGTGGTTCGCATCGAGCACAGCCATGTGGTGGTCAACGCCGGTCTGAAGTCCGAAGCGTATGTGCCCATCGAGGAATTCAAGAACGACACCGGCGAAATCGAAGTGCAAGTCGGCGACTTCGTCTCCGTGGCCATCGACGCCGTTGAAAACGGCTACGGCGACACCATCCTGTCGCGCGACAAGGCCAAGCGCCTGGCCTCGTGGCTGTCGCTGGAAACCGCTCTCGAGTCCGGTGAGTTCGTCATCGGCACCGTCAGCGGCAAGGTCAAGGGCGGCCTGACCGTGCTGGTCAATGGCATCCGCGCCTTCCTGCCCGGTTCGCTGCTCGACACCCGCCCCGTGAAGGACATGAGCCCCTACGAGGGCAAGACCATGGACTTCAAGGTCATCAAGCTCGACCGCAAGCGCAACAACGTCGTGTTGTCGCGCCGCGCTGTCGTCGAGGCTTCGATGGGCGAGGAACGCGCCAAGCTGCTCGAAACCCTGTCCGAAGGCGCCATCGTCAATGGCGTGGTCAAGAACATCACCGAATACGGTGCGTTCGTGGATTTGGGCGGCATCGACGGCCTGCTGCACATCACCGACATGGCCTGGCGCCGTGTCCGTCACCCGAGCGAAGTGGTGACGGTTGGCCAAGAGCTGCAAGCCAAGGTCCTGAAGTTCGACGCCGAGAAGAACCGCGTTTCGCTGGGCATCAAGCAGCTGGGCGACGACCCCTGGATGGGCGTGGCCCGCCGCTACCCGAACAGCACCCGTTTGTTCGGCAAGATCACCAACATCGCCGACTACGGTGCATTCGTTGAGATCGAACCCGGCATCGAAGGCCTGGTGCACGTCTCCGAGATGGACTGGACCAACAAGAACGTCGCACCTTCCAAGATCGTCACCCTGGGCGAAGAAGTTGAAGTCATGGTGCTGGAGATCGACGAAGACAAGCGTCGCATCTCGCTGGGCATGAAGCAGTGCAAGGCCAACCCCTGGGAAGAGTTCAGCGCCACGGTCAAGCGCGGCGACAAGGTCAAGGGCCCCATCAAGTCGATCACCGACTTCGGCGTGTTCGTGGGCCTGGCTGCCGGCATCGACGGCCTGGTGCACCTGTCCGACCTGTCGTGGCACGAGACTGGCGAAGCTGCCGTGCGCAACTTCAAGAAGGGCCAGGAAGTTGAAGCCCTGGTGCTGGGCATTGACGTCGAGCGTGAGCGCATCTCGCTGGGCATCAAGCAGCTCGATGGCGACCCGTTTGCCACCTACACCACCCTGAACGACCGTGGTGCCGTGGTCAACGGCGTGGTCCAGACCGTGGACCCGCGTGGTGCCGAGGTCAAGCTGGCCGACGACGTGATGGGCTACCTGCGCGCCTCTGAAATCGGCCGTGACCGCGTGGAAGACGCGCGCAACGTGCTGAAGGAAGGCGACGAAGTCTCGGTAATGATCGTCAACGTGGATCGCAAGACCCGCAACATCCAGCTGTCGATCAAGGCCAAGGACAACGTCGACCAGCAAGAAGCCATGCAGCGCCTGTCGCAGTCGAACGAGCGTGAAAACGCCGGCACGACCAGCCTGGGTGCCCTGTTGCGCGCCAAGCTGGACCAAGGCAACCCCTGATCTGGCCACCTCGCTGAAGCCCCATGACCCGGTCTGACCTCGTCGCCAAACTCGCAGAGCGCTTGTCACAACTGACGCAGCGTGACACCGAGTTCGCGGTGAAGACGATCCTGGATGCGATGTCCGACGCGCTCGCGCGCGGCCACCGCATCGAGATCCGGGGCTTTGGCAGTTTCTCGATCAATCGCCGGCCGCCGCGCGTGGGGCGCAACCCCCGCAGCGGCGAACAGGTGACCATCCCCGAGAAGCTGGTGCCGCATTTCAAGCCGGGCAAGGCGCTGCGCGAAGGCGTGGACGCGAGCTTGCCAGTGGCTGACTGACCCCATGTGCAGTTGGCAAATTCAAGCGCGAAGGGCCTCACTGGAGGCCCTTTCTCATTCACAGTCTGCGATCCAAGCCGTCGAGCGGGATCAGGCCTTGAGACCATCACTATGAACTTTGGCCAAGCGCTGGTCGCGCTCAAATACCACGCTGAATGCCTGAACCCGTTTCAGAGCGAGTTGCTGGTCAAGAAGGCACCTCACGGCCTTCACTTCAGAATTCACAAACGCGACGCGGTGGGTCGCGGTATCTACAAGCATGGCGCCCATGAGCCTGTGCTGACGGAATGGATCGGCGCACGCTTCGCCAAGCCAGGTACAGCGCGCCACTTCGTCGACATCGGTGCCAACATTGGCTACTTCACCTGCATTTTTTCGAAGCTTGCCGGTCCGCAGGGGTCGGTGATGTCGTTCGAACCCGAACCCAACAATCACCGCCTGCTGCTCGAAAACATTGCCCTCAATGGCTTGCTCAACATCACCGCCGAGCGCGTGGCCTTGGGATCGAAGACGGACACCGCCGTGCTGAACATCTACAAGAAGAGCAACCGCGGGCGTCACTCCATGGTCGAGTCGAAAGGAGCCAGCCAGATTCAGATCCAAGTCAAGCGTCTGGATGATGCTCTCGAGGATGCGGGCGCTGCCGACCAAACCTTCGACCTGATGAAGATTGATGTCGAAGGCTACGAGCCCTTCGCGGTGGAGGGCGCGACAAAAGCCATGGAACGCACCAGGGCTCTGGCCATGGAGTTTTCGCCGGATTTGCTGGCGAAGGTGCAGGTTGACCCCGAGGCGTTCCTGTTGCGGACCCAAAGGGCCTTTGACAGCATCCTGCTCGTGACCGAACTGGGGGTCAGGCCCAGTTCCGTTGATGAGTGCCTATCGCTGGGCAAGCAGATTGACATTGTCCTTGAGAAGAAAGCCTGAGCCCGAAGCGTCCGCGCCGTACCGTGGAAAACGGCAAAAGAGGCCGCAACTCTCCCCAGCGCACTGCCTAGAATGCCGCTGAAACACAGGCCATCCATGCGCTTCTTCGTCTGGCTCTTCCGGGCCCTCCTCTTCTTCTCGCTCGCCGCCTTCGCGCTGAACAACCAGCAAGTGGTTTCGCTGAACTGGTTCTTTGGCTATGCCTGGACGACGCGCATGGTCATCATCGTGCTCGGTGCCTTCGTGGCCGGCATCGCGGTGGGCGTGTTCGCCATGATGCCCAGTTGGTGGGCTCAGCGTCGTCTGGCCCAGCGCCATGCCAAGGCCACCGCCGCAGCGGCCAGCCCAGCGCCGGTGGTAACACCACAGCCCGACCAATCCACGGCCCCGCTGATCGATGGAATTTGACCTTCAATGGCTACTGGTCGGCCTGCCAGCTGCCTTTGCGCTGGGCTGGCTGGGTTCTCGTCTGGACATACGCCAGCTCAGGCGCGAGCAACGTGAATCGCCCCGCGCCTATTTCAAGGGCCTGAGCCTGCTGCTGAACGAACAGCAGGACAAGGCCATCGACGCCTTCATCGAGGCCGTGCAGAACGACCCCGACACCACCGACCTGCACTTTGCGCTGGGCAGCCTGTTCCGCCGGCGCGGCGAGTTCGAGCGCTCGGTGCGTGTGCACCAGCACCTGCTGGACCGGGCCGACCTGCCCGCCGCCGAACGCCAACGTGCCCAGCATGCCCTGGCGCAAGACTTCATGAAGGCCGGCCTGTTCGACCGCGCCGAACAGGCCTACCAGGCCCTGGTGGACACACGCTTTGATTCCGAAGCCCGCCTGGCCTTGCTGGATCTGTACGAGCGCTCGCGCGATTGGCAGGCCGCCGCCGACACCGCTGCCGCGCTGGAAAAAAGCGGCATGGGTGCCTTCGGCCACCGCATTGCCCACCATGGCTGCGAAATGGCGCTGGAAGCAACCGCGCGCGGCCAGCCTGAAGTCGCCGAGGCTGCGCTGCAACGTTCCCGTCAGGTGGCGCCCAATGCACCGCGCCCGTTGCTGCTGGCCGGTCAGCGCGCACTGCAAGCCGGCCATGCCGCCGAGGCGCTGGCCCTGTGGTCGGAGATGCGGTTGAAGTCGCCCGAGACCTTCCATCTGGTGGCTGACGAGTTTGCAACTGCGGCACAGGCCTGCGACCAAGTGGACGCGGCGCGGCACACGCTGGATCAGGCCTACGAGCAGGCGCCAGGCCTGGAACTGCTCAGTGCGCTGGCCAAGCTGGACAACACCGACCTGGCCCACTCGCCCGCCCTGCTGGGCCATCTGCAGCAGCAACCCAGTTTGAGCGCCGCGCAAGCCGTGCTGGCCAAACCGGTGACCGAATGGGATGAAGCAGCCGCCACCGCCGTGCGTGCTGCCGTTGCCAAGGCCGCGAGGCCCTTGCAGCGCTATCGTTGCGCGGCCTGCGGCTTTGAGGGCCAGCGCTACTTCTGGCAGTGCCCCGGTTGCTTGGGTTGGGACAGCTTCCCCACCCGCAAGATCGAAGACATCTGAGGCTCCGCATGGCCCAGGCGCCCGCGCCAAATGCCTCGCTGGCGCTTTGACGTCCTGACCGTGGACCGGTCTACTTGAGTACGGACGCTTTGACCGTGATGGAACTGGCGGGAAAGATCCAGGCGAAGTACTTTTCATACTTGCGCCGACTCATTCTGGAGATCAGCCAACCAGGCCAGGTGAACAACAAGCCGCTGAAACGGATCTCCTTGAAGGAGACCTTGTATTTCGGTTTGGGATAGGAGAGAAAGCCGTTGGCCACCACGTCGAGGAAGTCGACGGAATAGTGTCTGACATGCGTTGGGTCGCCCCAGGAATTGTTGGACGAGTAGTGCGGGGTTTCCAGATGCACCTCGCATCCGGGTTTCGCAGTGCGATGGACCTCTTCGAAGAAATGCAGAGGATTCGCGACATGCTCGATGACATGGATGGCCCGAATGAAGTCGAAGCTGCTGTCGGCAAACGGCCAGGGTTGACCCGAGTCGAAATCGAAAACCACGTCGACGCCGTCGAATGGCAATCTGTCCATCCCCACACAGCCGGCGCCCTTGTTGCTGCCGCAACCGATGTCCAACCCCTGGCCAGGTGTCGTGCATCGTTCAGGGTCATTGGAATGCATCAGATCTCCTTTGTGGCCAAGCCAATTGACTGCTCTTGCGATCAACCATGTCAGCTGCTGGCATGGGCCAGCGCAGGCATGCCCACGGCCGAAGCAAGCATCTCTTCCACCAGCGCCTGCACCTCGCCCAAGCTGGGCCGCCGGCCCTTGCCACCGATGCTGCGCACCCAGTTCGAGCCGGTGATGCCGGCCAGGCCGGGTTCGTGATCGCAATAGATGCCCAGCGTGGGCACATGGAAAGCGGCTGCGAGGTGCGAGAAGCCGGTATCCAACCCCACCACGGCGTGGCAGCGGGCCAGCAGTTGCCCTGTCTCCTGCACGCTCAGGAAGGGTGGCACCACGCCACCGCACCCGTCGGCGATGCGCCTGGCACGGGCTTCTTCCTCGGGGTTGCCCCAGAGCAGCAGCGGTGTCAGGCCCAAGGCCATGAACCGCTGGCCCAGAGCCATCCAGTGTTCTTCGGGCCAGAGCTTCTCGGGCCGGCTGGCACAGGGGATCAGGCCGGCCATCGCAGCCGGTGCTTGCCAACTGGGATTCTGCGTGCCGGGCTGAATACCGAAATCGGGCGGCGTCTCGGGCAGGGCATAGCCCAAGGCGGCGGCCGCCAGGCGGCGTGAGCGCTCTACGGCGTGCATCTGCCGCGAGACCTCGTATGAGCGGGCATAGAACATCGAGGCCGCCGGCTCGCGGATGCTGCTGCGATCAAAGCCCACCAGCGGCCCGCGCGCCTGCCCGCCCCACAGCACGCTCTTGAGCAGGCCTTGCAGGTCCAGCACCAGGTCATACGGCTGCTCGCGCAGAGCGTGACGCAAGGCGCCCATGGCCTGCCAGGTGGCCTTGCGTCCCAGCTTCTTGCGCCACTTGCGCCAAGCCAGCGGCAGCACGCTTGAGACACCAGGGTGCCAGGCGGGAATTGCCGCGAACGGCGCCTCCACCAGCCAGTCCACCACCAGACCAGGCACGTGGCGCTGCATGTCGGTGAGCGCGGGCAGCGCGTGCACGACGTCGCCCATGGAACTGGTCTTGACGATCAACACCCGCATCGCGCGGGCTCAGCGTTTGGCGTTGGCGCGCTCGGCGACAAGCGCTGGGTTGAAGCGCGCGTCGTTGTACATCTTGAACTGGCGGTAAACCTTGAAGTAAGCCTGGCCTGCCAGGCTGTCGGCGAGCAACTGGTCCAGGCAATCGCCCAGGTCGCCACGCTGCTGCTGCAAGCGTCCCAGTTTGACGCGGCTGGCGCTGCGATGGGCCTCGTCCACATCCTGGCGAAGGGTCTGCGCGGTCATGGCATGGATCTTCAGGGCCATGATGGACATGCGGTCGATGATGGAGCCGGCGGTCTCGCTGTTCAGGCGGGCACCGGGCTTCACGGTGGAAACGGGCGCATCCGAGCGCGCGCTGGCCGGGTCGACCAGGCCCAGGGCCGTGAGCAGCAGTTCGTCCACGCGCTCGGTGGCGTCGTTGCGGGCCTGGTTGAAGCCGTCGATGGCGCGCTTGTTCTTGGCGATCTCATCGCCGTTCACCTGGGTGCGGCGCGCCAGGTCTTCTTCGGCCCACAGTTGGCTGTTGAAGCGGTGGTTGCTGGTGAACCAATAGCCCACCTCGTGCTCGGCCCCCGCCTCGCGCACCGCCGCGTCGCTCTGCGGCCAGTCGGCACGGGCTAGACAGGCGTCGTGGCGGGCAATGACGTCAGACGCCTTGAGGGGGATTGCATTCATGCTTGGGGCTCCTGGGGGCAGAAAACTCAGGTGGCACAATTCCACCGAAACAATCGCGAATTATCGTTCACGCCACCCGGCCAAACAGCCCGGCGCCGGCGTTCAACAACGGCACCGCCGCAGCCATGTCCAAACCCCTTGTCGTACGTCTTTGCAACTGGATCGGCGACGTCGTGCTGAGCCTGCCAGCCCTGCGATTGCTGGAGGCGAACGGCTATGAGCTGCACCTCTATGGCAAGGGCTGGGCACCCACCGTGCTATCGGGCACAGGCTGGCCGGTGACTGTGCGTGAGAAAACTCTCCCAGGCCGCGTGGCCCAGCTCAAGACACTGCACGCTTCACTGCGCCAAGGCCGTGGCCGGGTGGAGGCGCTGGCCATGCCCAATTCGTTCTCCAGCGCGGCCGAACTGCGGCTGGCGAACTTGCTTGTGGCGGGCTACGCACGCGATGGCCGTGGCCTGCTGTTGGCCAAGCGCTTGCAGGTGGGTACTGGGCCGCACGCGGTGGAATCGTTCTGGGCCCAGGCCTGCGGCATGACGGGCCAGAACCTGCCGGTACCCCGTGCTCTGGACCTGCCCATCGCCGAGGCGGCACGCGCGCAAGGCCAGGCCGTGGCACGCGAGCACGCGGGCGATGGCGGCTACATCTGCATTGCCCCCTTCGCCGCCGGCACGGTGCACAAGATGCCAAAGAAGTGGCCAGGCTTTCCGGCCTTTGTCGCGCAATTGGCCAACCATGGCCTGCCCTTGCTGGTCTGCCCTGGCCCGGGTGAGACCGAAGAGGCCCGCGCACTGTACCCGCAGGCTCGCATCATAGAAAACCTGCCGCTCGATGCCTACGCTGCCCTGCTCGCTGGCAGCCGGTTGGTGGTGGCCAACGACACCGGCCCGGCCCACATCGCTGCGGCCGTGGGCGCACCGATGATCAGCGTGCTGGGTCCGACCAAGGTGGAGCAATGGGCGCCATGGGGTCCCAACGTCACCATCCTCAGCCGCAGACCCGATTGGCCAGAGATGGCTCAGGTGCTGGACACGGCCGTGCGGACTCTGCGCGGCTCCGCGCCGATACGCTGATGCAAGATTTCACCCCTCAGGCCATGCAGGCCAAAGCCCGTGCACTGTCGGTGATCGTCATCACCCGCAACGAAGCGCACCAGTTGGCGAAGTGCCTTGAATCCGTGGCCTTTGCCGGCGAGATCGTGGTGGTCGACTCGGGCAGCACCGACGGCACTCAGGCCCTTGCAGCGAGTTTGGGCGCGCGGGTCATAGTGACCACCGACTGGCCCGGCTTCGGCAAGCAGAAGCAGCGCGCGCTAGATGCGGCCACGCTGGCCTGGGTGCTGTGCCTGGATGCAGACGAATGGGTGGATGCCGAGCTGGCGCAAGCCATACAGACGGCCGTAGAACACGCCAGCGACAACGAACTCGCAGGCTACGAGCTGACGCGCATGTCGGCCTTCTGCGGTCAGTGGATGAAGGCCAGTGGCTGGTACCCCGACCACGGTCTGCGTCTGGTGCGCCGGCCGCTGGCGCGTTTCACCGACGACCTGGTGCACGAGCACCTGACGGTGCAAGGCCAGGTGGCGCGTCTGCCCGGCCTGCTGCTGCACAACAGCATTCCCGATCTGGAGTCGGCCATCGACAAGATGAACCGCTATTCCAGCGGCCGGGCCAAGGATCTGCTGCGCAAAGGCAAGCAAGGCGGGCTGGGCTCGGCCCTGTCGCATGGTTTCTGGGCCTTTGTGCGCACCTACGTGATCAAGCGCGGCTTCCTGGACGGGCGGCTGGGTTTGGTGCTGGCGTTGCACAACGCCGAGACCACCTACTACCGCTACCTCAAGATGTGGCTGCTGACCCGGCCTTGCCAGGGCACGCCCACACCACCGCCCAAGGCCTGAGCCAGGGGGCCAGTGGCATGCGAGCACGAATCCTCTGCGGGCGACTGTGCACAGGTTTGCTCGTGGCCTTGTGCAGCAGTGCGTGGGCCCAGATGGACGTCAACACCGCCAGCCAGGCCGAATTGGAAACCCTCAAGGGCGTGGGCCCCCAGTTGTCCGACGCTATCCTGGCCGCACGCCGCGAACGCCCGTTTCGCGACTGGGCCGACTTCACGGCGCGTCTGCAGGGCATAGGCCCGGTTCGGGCTGGCAAGCTCTCGGCAGCGGGGCTGCGCGTGGGAGAACAGGCCTGGCCCGCAGCTCCGGCTGCGTCGGCAGCGTCTGCACTCAGGCCGTGATGACCGGGTGGGCTGTCTGCCTGTCGCAGGGCCTTGCGTCTGCGGCTGCCTGCCAGCCAAAAAACCGCATCACCTCCTCGCGGCGCGCCAGCGTGTCGGCCACGCCCAGGGCGATCAGCTCACGCGTGTAGTCGGCCTCGAACAGCAGATAGCTTGCCAGTGCAGCGCCACGCGCATCGGTGCCTTTGCCCGACACGCCCACGCCGCGCAGCAACGCGCGCACCGGCGCTGGCAAAGCTCCCAGGTGGCGCGCGGCGATATCGTCCAGCCGCTGGCTGGGGGCGATCACCAGCACATCGATGGGGCGCAGACTGGTGGCCTTGAGGGCTTCGGGGGTCAGCAGCTTGAGCGTGCTGTTGATGCGCTGCAGGCGCTCCACGTCCACGGCCAGTGCGTCCAGAAAGATGTTGGACAGAGCATGGCCGGCAATCTGCGCCATGTTGGGGTAGCCGGTGTCCACCACGCGGCGGCCCGGCGGCTCGTGCATGCGGCCGGCACCCACCACCAGCACCCGCTCGGCACCCAGGTGAACGGCCGGCGAAATGGGTGCGGCCTGGCGCATGGAACCGTCGCCGAACCATTCGGTCTGGCCATCGACGGCCAACTGCGTGGCCGGGAACACGAAGGGGATGGCGGCCGATGCCAGCAGATGGCCGATACCGATGCGGTCACGCACGGCACGGCGCTGCGAACGCACCCAGGGCGTGGCATCGCGCACCGAATCGTAGAAAGTAACGTGCAGACCCGAGCTGTAGCTGGAAGTGCTCACGGCCAGCGCCTGCAAGTGGCCGGCTTCGATCATGGCGGGCACGCGGTCCACCCGCACCATGCTGTCAAGCAAGCCGGCCAGCGGTGAGTTGTCGAGCAGCGAGCGGGGCTTGAGCTTGCGCCAGCGGGCGATGATCCAGCCTATGGACATCATGGTCAGCCAGCCTGCGCCGGTGCGGATCACGCCCAGCGAGTCGGCGCGGTAAACCTGGTCGGCATGAAACTGCGACCACACGGACACCAGGTGCGCCACGGCCGCATCGAAATCGTCGGCCCGGGCCGCCAACGCCGCAGCGTTGAGTGCGCCGGCAGAGGTGCCGGCAATGACAGGGAATGGATTGCCCCCGCGCTGGCCGGCCTCGGCGCGGATGCGCTGTATCGCCGACAGCACCCCCACCTGGTAGGCGGCGCGAGCGCCGCCGCCGGTGAGGATCAGGCCTGTGACAGGGGTGTGGCGCATGGTGAAGGCCAGTCTATCCAGCGGTTTGCGCCGCAGACCATGCAATAGCGGGGTGACCCGAGGCCAAAAAAGGCCTTTGGACACATGGATTCCCGCCCCACGCAGTTGCGGCGGGCAGGCACTGCGCGGAAATGACGGAGAAACACACGAAAAAGGCCCGGCGCGCGAACGGCCGGGCCCTTCCGTGGGGTCGCGCCAGGCTCAGTCGCGCTGGCCTTTTTCATGGCCCTTGCCATGACCATGGCCTCGGTCACCGCGACCGCCACGGTCACCGCGATCACCTCGGTCTTGCATGCCACGCTCTTCCTGCCAGCCCGGCTGACGCAGGCCCGGTCCGGGACGCGCGCCGCGCATCACGTTGTGCTGGTACCAGTCTTCACGCACGAAGTACACCGGTGCGCCGCAGGCGTTGTAGCGCCCGCAGTGGCGGCGCCAATTCTTGCGGTGGCCGGGCGGCACGCGCAGGTACATGGGCTCGGGCGGCGGTCCGGCGTATACCGGCGCACGTTGCACCCAGACGGGCTGGGCCACCATCACCGCTGGCTGCGGAAACTGGCCAATGTCGATGCGGCCATACATCCCAGGCTGATTGACCGAGATGGACACGCCCACGTCAGTGGCCTGGGCTGCGCCAGCGCTGAACACCAGGGTGAGCGCCGCAAGGGCGGAGGAAAGAGAGATGGGATGATTCATGGGGTGGGGCAGGGTTCACGCCACTGCCTTGTCTTTTGTGGGGACCAGAAGGTAACGCAGCTGCAGGTCCATTGGTTGGCCGCTAGGGCCTGCTGATACCAAGATTTACGGCCCTCACAACGCCGTTTCCTGACACGCTCAGGCCAGCGCACGACCGCTCCAAAGCGGCCTGAGCACCCGCTTGGCGGGTGGCTGCCGTACCCGGCAGCCGGGTGCAGCACTCAGGCCTCGTAGACGATGCGCGCCTGTCCTTCATGGGCCAGCGTCTTCCAGCGCGCCAGGGCCTCGTCGCAGGGCCAGAAGCGGCCCTCGTCGCCCAGGTCCAACTCGGCGGTGGCCGTGGGGCGCTTCAGGCTCAGCCGCACGGCCAGGCCTTGCAGTACCTCGCCCTGTTCGGTGCTCTCGCGGTGCGCGGGGTAGGTCTTCACCAGTTCTGCCACCGGCGGCATGCCACCGTTCACCAGCACCGAGAGGTAGCGGCCAAAGCGCGCCCGCGCCGCAGCCAGGCTCCACACCTGGGCCACGTTCAGGCGCAGGCCGCCGCTGAAGCGGTCGGGCTGCACCTTGCCCTGCACGATGATGAGCTCGTCGTCCTTCAGCAGATCCTTGTTGGCGTCCAGCAGCTCTTCGTTGGCCACGGCCTCGATGGGCTCACTCTTGTCGTCCACCTTGAAGATGGCCACGCGGCCGCGCTGGCCGTTGATGACGCGCAAGTCGCTGACGATGCCGCACAGCAACTGCGGCTCGCGCGAATCGATCAGGTCAGCGATGCGGCGCTTGCAGAAGCGCCGCACCTCGGTCTCGTCCTGGTCGAACAGATGGCCCGAAAGGTAGAAGCCGATCGCCGTCTTCTCGAAACTGAGCTTCTCGCGCACGCTCCACAGCGCGGCGTGCACCATCGGCGGCTCTTGCGTGTGCGAGCCATGCGAGTCGCCGTCGTCGAAATCGAACAGCCCACCCTGATCGGCATTCGCCTGCTGGGTTTCGGCCCAGTCGAAAGCCAGGCCCACGCTGGCCAGCATGTGGGCGCGGTCGTGGTACAGCGTGTCGAAGGCACCGGCCTTGATCAGGGCTTCCACCACGCGCTTGTTGCACTTGCCCTTGTCCACGCGCGCGCAGAAGTTGAACAAACTGGTGAACGGCCCGTCGGCTTCACGCGCGGCCACCAGGGCTTCAATGGCGCCCTGCCCCGTGCCCTTGATCGCCCCCAGGCCGTAGCGGATCTTCTTGCGCCCCTCAGCGCCCGGGAAGGGCTCGAAGCGGTAGACGCCGCTGTTCACATTGGGTGGCTCGAAGGTGAGCTTGAAGTTCTTGGTGGCGTCGGCCAGCAGCACCTTGAGCTTGTCGGTGTCGCCCAGTTCGTTGGTCATGTTGGCCGCGAAGAACTCGGCCGTGTAATGCACCTTCAACCAACCGGTGTGGTACGCCAGCAATGAGTACGCGGCGGCGTGCGACTTGTTGAAGCCGTAGCCCGCGAACTTCTCCATCAGGTCGAAGACCTCGTCGGCCTTTTCCTCGCTGATGTCCTTCTCGGCCGCGCCCTTGCGGAAGATGGCGCGGTGCTTGGCCATCTCCTCGGCGTTCTTCTTGCCCATGGCACGGCGCAGCATGTCGGCGCCGCCCAGGCTGTAGCCGCCCAGCACCTGGGCGGTCTGCATCACCTGTTCCTGGTAGACCATGATCCCGTAGGTCTCGGCCAGCACCTTTTCCACCAGCGGGTGCGGGTATTCCACTTTCTCCTTGCCGTGCTTGCGCGCGACGAAGCTGGGGATCAGGTCCATCGGGCCCGGGCGGTACAGCGCGTTCAGTGCGATCAGGTCTTCGAGCCGGCTGGGCTTGGCGTCGCGCAACATGCCCTGCATGCCACGGCTTTCAAACTGGAACACGGCTTCGGTCAGGCCATCGGCGAACAGCTTGTAGACGGCCTTGTCGTCGAGCGGGATGGTCTCGTAGGCGAAGCTCTTCTGCTCGGGGTAGCGCGCAACGATGAAGTCTTTGGCCAGCTCCAGGATGGTGAGCGTGGCCAGGCCCAGAAAGTCGAACTTCACCAGGCCGATGGCCTCAACGTCGTCCTTGTCGTACTGGCTCACCGCGCTGTCGCTGCCGGGCTGTTGGTACAGCGGGCAGAAGTCGGTGATCTTGCCCGGCGCGATCAGCACGCCACCGGCGTGCATGCCGATGTTGCGCACCATGCCTTCCACGCGCATAGCCAGGCTCAGCAGCTCGGCCACTTCTTCCTCGGCGGCCTCGCGCTGTTCCAGCTCGGGCGCTTCCTGGCGGGCGTAGATCAGGCCGGGGTCGGGTTTCTCGGGCACGCGTGCCAGCGTCACCGACTTGCCAGGCGGCGCCGGGATGAGCTTGGCGATGCTGTCCACATGGCCAAAGCCCATGCCCAGCACACGGCCGATGTCGCGCAGTGCGGCCTTGGCGGCCATGGTGCCGAAGGTGGCGATCTGGCTCACCGCCTGGCGGCCGTATTTGTCCTTGACGTAGTCAATGACCCGGTCGCGGTTGGCCTGGCAGAAGTCGATGTCGAAGTCGGGCATCGACACGCGCTCGGGGTTCAGAAAGCGCTCGAACAGCAGGTTGTATTGCAGCGGGTCGAGGTCGGTGATCAGCAGCGCATAGGCCACCAGCGATCCTGCCCCCGAGCCCCGGCCCGGGCCCACCGGGCAGCCGTTTTCCTTGGCCCACTTGATGAAGTCGGACACGATCAGGAAGTAGCCCGGGAAGCCCATCTTGATGATGGTGTTCAGCTCGAACTCCAGCCGTTCCAGGTAGCGCGGGCGCTCGGTCTCGCGCCTGGCCGGGTCGGGGAAGAGCATGGCCAGCCGGCTCTCCAGGCCGCTGAGGCTTTCTTCGCGGAAGAACTGCTCCATGGGCATGGGCGTGCCATCGGCCAGCAGCGGCGTGGGGAAGTTGGGCAGTTGCGGCTTGCCCAGCACCAGGCTGAGGCTGCAGCGCTGGGCGATGCGGACGCTGTTTTCGATCGCCGAGGGGATGTCGGCGAACAGCGCGGCCATCTCGGCCTGGGTCTTGAAGTACTGGTCTCGGCCAAAGCGCTTGATGCGCTTGGGGTTGGTGAGCGTCTCGCCCTCGGCCACGCAGACGCGCGCCTCGTGGGCCTCAAAGTCATCCGGCTCCAGGAACTGCACCGGGTGCGTGGCCACCACCGGCAGTTTCAGCTCGGCCGCCAGCGGCACAGTGGCGCGCACCAAGGCCTCGTGCTGGGGTAGGCCGGCGCGCTGCACTTCCAGGTAGAAGCGGTTGGGGAACAGGCTGGCGGTGTGGCGGGCGGCCTCGCGGGCGCGGGCCTTGTCGCCGGCGATCAGCGCGCTGCCCACGGCGCCAAACTCGCCGCCGGAGAGCGCGATCAAGCCGGCGTTCAGCTCTTGCAACCACGCCCAGGTCACCCAGGCCTGGGCGCGCTGCACGTTGCGGGTCCAGGCCCGGGCCAGCAGCTCGCACAGGTTGAGGTAGCCCTGGGTGTTCTGCACCAGTAGCAGCAGGCGGGTGGCTTGTTGTGGGTCACCGGCGTCGGGCAGGGGCTCCATCCATACGTCGGCACCGATCAGCGGCTTGACGCCCTTGCCCCGGCAGGCCTTGTAGAACTTGACCGCGCCAAACAGGTTGGCCAGATCGGAAATGCCCAGCGCCACCTGCCCGTCAGCCTTGGCGGCGGCGGCCGCATCGTCGATGCGCAGGGTGCCGTCAACGACGGAAAATTCGGTGTGGGTGCGCAGGTGAACAAAGGCCATCCAGGCATTCTACGGAGCAGGCCTGAGGCGGCCTCGTCATGCCTGTGCCCCCGGTCGGCCCGCGCCCGATCGTCATTCCCGCGAAGGAGTGGGGCGGGAATCCACACCCGCCAAGACATGGATTCCCGCCTTCGCAGGAATGACGCCCTCAGGCCGAGGCCAGAGAAGCCCGGCCCATCCCGGCCATTTCCAGCCTTCGCCAGGGGCCAGATTTCCTAGCATGGGGGTATCCGTTCGACCGGCCTGCCCATGACCACGTCCACCCCACTCGCCACCCCCGCCATCACCCCTGCCGCCGCCCCGCGCGCGCCCGAGGTGCAAGCCGCGTTCACCCGCGCCGGCTCGGGCCAGATGCCGCTGAACGAGCTGCTGGACCAGGCCCAGGCCTGGCAGAACGCCGGCCAGAACGACGCTGCGGCCGACCTGTATGGCGAGTGGATCGCGCACACCGATTCGCCCTTCAAGCACGTGGCGGCCTTCAACCACGGCACCATCCTGGGCGCCCTGAGCCGCCATGCCGAGGCTGAAGCGGCCTACACGCTGGCCCTGACCCTGCACGCCCACTTTCCCCAGGCCCGCCTGAACCTGGGCCATGCCCTGGAGCGCAAGGGCGAGCACGCCGCCGCGCTGGCGCAGTGGCAAACCGTGGTGAACGACACCCGCGACGGTGGACTGGAGCAGCGCGAGCTGTGCCTGCACGCGCTGAACAACATGGCGCGGCTGAACGAGCAGATTCGCCGCTACGACGTGGCCGAGGCGCTCATGCGCGACAGCCTGACGATCAAGCCCGACCAGTTCGACGTGCTGCAGCACTACGTGCACATCCGCCAGAAGCAGTGCGAATGGCCGATGTACCAGCCCGTGGGCCAGGTGACCCTGAACAACCTGCTGGTGGGCACCTCGGCGCTGGCCATGCTCAGCGCCAGCGACGACCCGGCCCTGCAGTTGATGGCCGCGCAGCGCTTCGTGGCCGAAAAGGTGGCCAAGCCGCCGGCCCGCGCACTGCACACGCTGGGCCCACAGCGCAGCGGCAAGATCCGCATCGGCTACCTCTCGGGCGACCTGTGCATGCACGCCGTGGGCCTGCTCACCGCCGAGATGTTCGAACTGCACGACAAGAGTCGCTTCGAGACCTTCGCCTTCTGCTGGAGCCGCGACGACGGAAGCCCGCTGCGCGAACGCCTCGTCAAATCGTTTGACCACCATGTGCGCATCGCCCACATGGACGACATCACCGCCGCCCGGCTGATCACCAGCCTGTCGATCGACGTGCTGGTCGACCTGCAGGGCCTGACCAATGGCGCGCGCCCCAACATCCTGGCCCAGCGCCCCGCACCTGTGCAGGTGAGCTACCTGGGCTTTCCCGGCACCTGCGCCCTGCCCGGGGTGGACTGGATCGTGGCCGACCGCTACGTGATGCCCGAGGCCCTGCTGCCCTTCCACACCGAGAAACCGATCTACGTGCCGCACTGCTACCAGGTGAGCGACCGCCAGCGCGAGATCGGTTCCAAGCCCACGCGGGCCCAGTACAAGCTGCCCGAAAACGCCTTCGTATACGCCTCGTTCAACAACAACTTCAAGTTCACCGAAAGCGTGTTTGCCAGCTGGATGCGCGTGTTGCACGCGGTGCCGAACAGCGTGCTGTGGCTGCTGGCCGACAACGAATGGAGCCGCGAGAACATGCTGCGCGTGGCCGAGGCCAACGGCGTGACGCGCGAGCGCCTCATCTTTGCGCCCCGCGTGGCGCCGCCCGATTACCTGGCCCGCTTCCAGCTGGCCGACCTGATGCTCGACACCTTCCCCTACAACGCCGGCACCACCGCCAGCGATGCGCTGTGGATGGGCCTGCCCATCCTCACGCTCTCCGGCCGCAGCTACATCTCGCGCATGGCCGGCAGCCTGCTCACTGCCGTGGGCCTGCCCGACCTGATCACCGACACGCTGCCGCAGTACGAGAAGCTCGCCATCCAGCTCGGCCAGTGCCCTGAGCGCGTGGCCTCGTACCGCCGCTACCTGGCCGAGCAGGGACACAGCTCACGCTTGTTCGACATGCCGCGCCTGGTGCGTGACCTCGAAGACGCACTGGCCCGCCTGGCCCTGGCCGCACGCACACCGAACTGAAGACCCAAGGATTCGCGGTGTCCCAGATCCCTGTTGCCAGCCCCACGGTGGAAGGCCTCGTGCCCCCGCCGCCGGCCGGCCCGCCCGACACGGATGCGCTGCTGCTGTCACTGGCGTGGCTCACCACCCATCACGGCCGCGAGCGCTCGCCCGCCTCGCTGCGCTCGGGCCTGCCGGTGGAAGGCCATCTGCAACCCGAACAGGCCGTGCGTGCGCTCAAGCAGGCCGGCTACCACGCCAGCATCCTCACCCGCGCGCTCGACCAGATCAGCCCCCTGATGTTCCCCGTGGTGGCGTTGCTGCGCGACGGTGACGCCTGCGTGATCGCCAAGCGCCTGGAAACGCCCAACCTGGGCGAATGCAGCTACGAGATCATCCTGCCCGCCGCCGGCAACGCCAGCTGCACGGTCACCCAGAGCGAGCTGAACCAGGAATACCTGGGCCACCTGTTGGCCGCCGCCCCGCTGCTGCCCAACACGCCCGACGCCGACCCCGAGCTGCTGCACCATGGCGGCCACTGGCTGTGGGGCACGCTGCGCCGCTTCATGCCCTACTACCGCTCGGCCCTGCTGGCCGCGCTGGTGAGCAACGTGATGATGCTGGTGACCGGCATGATCAGCTCGGTGGTGTTCGACAAGGTCATCCCCCACCAGGCCATGGTCACGCTGTGGACGCTGGCCGGTGCCGGCACCCTGGCCCTGGTGCTGGACCTGGCCGCCAAGCAACTGCGCGCCCACCTCATCGACGTCTCGGGCCGCAAGGCCGACCTGATCATTGGCTCGCTGCTGTTTCGCCAGTCGCTGGGCGTGCGCATGGAGCACCGCCCCGTCTCGGCCGGCGCCTACGCCCACCACCTGGCGCAGATCGAGCTGGTGCGAGATTTCTTCGCCTCGGCCACGCTCTCCACCCTGTCGGACATCCCCTTCATCGTGATGTTCGTGGCCATGACCTTCTTCATCGGCGGCCCGCTGGGCTGGGTGCTGACGCTCACCATCCCGGTGATCCTCATCATCGTGATCGCGATCCAGAGCTCGCTCAAGCGCGCCACCCGCTCGGGCCTGAAATACCAGACCGACCTGCAAGGCGTGCTGGTGGAAGCTGTGGACGGCATGGAAGACCTGAAGACCTGCGGTGCGCAGGGCCGCTTCCTCAAGCGCTACGAAGACGCCACCGCCCAGGCCGCCACTTCGGCACTGAAGGCCCGCTCCATCAGCGCCTGGTCAAACAACCTCTCATCCACCGCCCAGCAGGCGGTGACGCTGATCATGCTGGTGGTGGGCGTGTACCTGATCCGCGACGGCGTCATCACCGCCGGTGCGCTGATCGGCTCGGTGATGTTCGCCGGCCGCGCCATCGCCCCGCTGGGCAGCGTGGTGAGCCTGGCCACGCGCTACCAGAGCGCGCAGGCGGCCATGGTGTCGCTCGACAGCCTGATGCGCCTGCCGCTGGAGCGCGACGAGAGCCGCAACTACGTCACCCGCCCGCAACTCAGTGGCGCCATGGCGCTGCGCGGCGCCTGCTTCGCCTACCCCGCCACCGGCACCGACCCGGCGCCCAAGGTGTTGAGCGAGGTGAACCTGGTCATCCAGCCGGGCGAGCGCGTGGCCATCCTGGGCCGCATCGGCAGTGGCAAGTCCACCATCCTGCGCTTGCTGGCCGGGCTGTACCAGCCCACCGAGGGCCGCGTGGAGGTGGAAGGCATTGACCTGCGCCAGATCGACCCCGCCGACTACCGCGAGCAGGTCGGCTTCGTCGCCCAAGACCCGCGCCTGTTCAGTGGCACGCTGCGCGACAACGTGCTGCTGGGCCGCGCCCTGGCCGACGCGCACCGCCTGCAGCACATTGCCCAGCTCACCGGCCTGGACCGTCTGGTGGCCAGCCACCCATTGGGTTGGGATTTGCCGGTGGGTGAGCGCGGCGCGCTGCTCTCGGGTGGCCAGCGCCAGCTGGTAGCCCTGGCGCGTTGCCTGGTCACCTCGCCGCCCATCTTGCTGATGGACGAACCCACCAGCTCCATGGACGCGCAGTCTGAACAACTCTTCCTGCAACGCCTGGGCGCGGCCGCCGGCCAGCGCACGCTGGTGGTGGTGACGCACCGGCCTGCCGTGCTGGAGGTGGTGAACCGCATCATCGTGGTCGACAACGGCCGCATCATGGCCGACGGCCCCAAGACCCAGGTGCTGGCCGCCCTGTCGGGCCAGCCGCCGCAAGCTGCAAAAGCGCCTGCACGCAGCAAGGTCGGGGTACCCGCATGAGCGTTGCCAGCAAGCGCCAATGGGTGAAGGTAGAGCCGAAACTGAACGGCGGCAACGTGGTGGTGGCAGGCACGGCCGAGGCGCGCTGGGGCAATGTGGCCAGCCGCACACCGGGTGCGGCGCCCGACCAAGCCAAGCTGCTGGAAACCCGCAAGGGCGAGCGGCGCCAGAGCGCCGCTGCAGCCAGGGCCAAGGCCAGCGCCACCCACCACATCGCTCTCAAGCCCGGCGACGAGCTGTTTCTCGAAGCCGTGCGAGAGGCCCAGCATGTCGAAGCCCGCCCCGCCGTACACGGCGCCATCTGGCTGATGGTGCTGGGTGTGGCCGCCATCATCGCCTGGGCCGCCACCACCAAGGTCGAGCAGATCACCCACGCCGATGCGCGCGTGGTGCCCGACGGCCACGAGCAAATCATCGCCAGTCTGGAAGGCGGCATCCTGCGCGAGATGTTGGTGCGCGAGGGTGGCAAGGTCACTGCCGGCCAGCCGCTGCTGCGCCTGGACCCGACCCGTTTCGAGGCCCAACAGAACGAAGGCAAGGCGCGCCGCCTGGCGCTGATGGGCACCATCGCCCGCTTGCGCGCCGAGGCCGATGGCAAGCCGCTGAACTTCCCGCCCGAGGTGGTGTCGGACCCGCGCACCGTGCGCGCCGAGACCGAGGCCTACGCCGCCCGCCGCCGCTTGCTGAACGAGGCCGTGCAGGCCAACCAGCAAAGCATAGGCATGGTGATGCACGAGCTGGACATGGCCGTGCGCATGTCGGCACAAGGCCTGATGTCGGACGTGGAGGTGATGCGGCTGCGCCGCCAGATCAACGACATGCGCCAGCAATCACTGGAGCGCCAGAACCGCTTCCGCCAGGAGGCCAGCACCGAGCTGCTGCGCGCCCAGAGCGATTTGAACCAGTTGGACCAGCAACAGGTGGAGCGCGACGACGTGGTGCGCCGCACCCTGCTCACCTCGCCGGTGGACGGCCTGGTGAAGAACATCCGCATCAACACCTTGGGTGGAATCGTAAGCCCGGGCGCCCCCATCCTGGAGATCGTGCCCAAGGGCACGCGCTTGCTGATCGAAGCCAAGGTGAAGCCGGCCGACATCGGCTTTGTGCACGTGGGCCAGATGGCCACCACCAAGCTTTCAGCCTACGACTTCAACGTCTACGGCGGCCTGCGAGGCAAGGTGGAAAGCATCAGCCCCGATGCGCTGGGCGACGTGGACCGCCCCGGCGGTGGCCCCGACAACACCTACTACCGCGCCCGCGTGAGCATCGACAGCAACGGCCTGATGGCGCATGGCGAGCCGCTCTCGGTGATCCCGGGCATGACGGCGTCGGTGGAAATCAACACGGGTGAGCGCACGGTGCTGGAATTCATCCTGCGCCCGCTGCTGAAGGCGCGAGAGGCCTTTCGCGAGCGATGAACCCCCGGGCTGCTGGCCGCACATGGCTCGGTCAGAAGAGGCCCGGTTGCTGGCTCGATTGCGCTCCCAATGGCGCGCCTTCGAGTTGCAGCAGCCGCAATTTGCCCTGCAGGCCACCTGGACCTGAGAAGCCACCCGCCTGGCCACCGGCCGCCATCACGCGGTGGCAGGGCACGATGGGTGCGAAGGGGTTGGCGCCCAGCGCCTGGCCCACGGCGCGGGCGGCCGTGGGGTCGCCCAGCTCGCGGGCCAGCTCGCCATAGCTGCGGGTCTGGCCGGGCCGGATGCGGCGGGTGAGCTCAAGCACACGCTGGTGAAATGGCGGCACACCCTGGTAGCTCAGGGCCACGTCGGCCAGCGTGTCCTTGGTGCCCTCGGCCAGCACGGCATGCCAGCGGCGCAAGGTGTGGGCCACCGTTTCGGGTGGCTCGGCTTCGGTCAGATCGGGAAAGCGCTTGCGCAACCGCGCCAGTGTGGCGCCCAGGTTGCCCTCGGGCAGTTGCGCACCCCGCAGTTCACCCGCGTCGTTCCAAGCCAGGCCACAAGGGCCCACGGGCGTGTCGAAGCAGGCGTAGCCGGCCATGGCGGTCTGCGGCTAAAACAAGCCCGTGATGCGCCCGCCGTCGGTCACGTCGATGTGCTCGGCCGAGGGCACTTTGGGCAGGCCAGGCATGGTCATCACGTCGCCGCAGACCATCACCACAAAACCGGCACCGGCCGCCAGACGCACCTCGCGCACATGCAGCAGATGGCCGCTGGGCGCACCGCGCAGGCTGGCGTCGCTGCTGAACGAGTATGGCGTCTTGGCGATGCACACCGGCAAGTGGCCGTGGCCCTCGGCCTGCAGCTCCTCAATGCGTGCACGCACCTTGGTGTCGGCCGTGGCATCGGCGGCGCCGTAGACCTTCATGGCCACCTGGCGCAGCTTCTCCCACAGCGGGTCGGCATCGGCATAGGCCATGCGCATGGGCGCCGCGGGTTGCGCCAGGAGGGCCGTCACCGCATGGGCCAGTTCCACAGCGCCGGCGCCGCCCTCGGCCCAGTGGCGCGCCACCACTGCCTGGGTGCCCAGGGCGGCCACCTGGCCTTGCAGCTGAGCGATTTCGTCGGCGGTGTCGCTGCTGCGGTGGTTGATGGCCACCACGCAGGGCAGGCCGAAGACCTCGCGCACGTTGCGCAAATGGCGTTCGAGGTTGACGAAGCCGGCCTGCAGCGCGGCCAGGTTCTCGTGCTCCAGATCGGCCACCGCCACGCCGCCCTGGTACTTGAGCGCGCGCACCGTGGCCACCAGCACCACGGCGTCGGGCCGCAGGCCAGAGATGCGGCATTTGATGTCGATGAACTTCTCGGCACCCAGGTCGGCGCCAAAGCCGGCCTCGGTCACCACCACGTCGGCCAGTTGCAGGCCGGCACGTGTGGCGATCACAGAGTTGCAGCCCTGGGCGATGTTGGCGAACGGGCCGCCGTGGATCAGCGCCGGGTTGTTCTCCAGCGTCTGCACCAGGTTGGGCTGGATGGCCTCGCGCAGCAGCGCGGCCATGGCACCGTGCGCCTTCAGGTCGCTGGCGCGCACAGGCTGACGATCACGCGTGTAGCCCACCACGATGGCGCCCAGGCGCTGCTTCAGGTCGGCCAGCGATTCGGCCAGGCACAGGATGGCCATCACCTCAGACGCCACCACGATGTCAAAGCCATCTTCTCGCGGGTACCCGTTGGCCGGGCCGCCCAGGCCCACGGTGATGTCGCGCAGTGCGCGGTCGTTCAGGTCCACCACCCGCTTCCAGGTGATGCGGCGCAGGTCCAGCCCCAACGCGTTGCCGTGGTGGATGTGGTTGTCGATCAGCGCCGCCAGCAGGTTGTGGGCGGCGCCGATGGCATGAAAGTCGCCGGTGAAATGCAGGTTGATGTCTTCCATCGGCACCACCTGCGCGCGGCCACCGCCGGCCGCGCCGCCCTTCATGCCGAACACCGGGCCCAGCGAGGGCTCGCGCAGGCAGACGATGGCCCGCTTGCCGATGCGGTTGAGCGCATCGCCCAGGCCCACCACGGTGGTGGTCTTGCCCTCGCCAGCCGGCGTGGGGCTGATCGCCGACACCAGCACCAGTTGGCCCGGCGGGCGGCCAGGCTGCCCACCCAGCCCATCCAGCACCAGCTTGGCCTTGGTGCGGCCATAGGGCACCACGGCATCCTCCGGGAGGCCCAGCCGCGCGGCGATCGCGCTGATGGGTTGCAGCGTGGCCGCCTGCGCGATCTCGATGTCGGTGGGCATGGGCTCTCCCTGCTTGGGCAGTGCGGTCTGCGCTCAGCGCACGAAGTACATCTTGGCCTTGTCGAGCTTGTAGCCCCAGGGCAGGCTGGCGTTCTTCCAGCCGTTGACGTTGCGACGGCCTTCGGCCGACATGTCGCCCTCGAAGCCGTCCACCACCGAGTACACCTTGGCATAGCCTTCTTCAGCAAGGCGCGTTGCGGCGCGCGCACTGCGGTCGCCAGAGCGGCAGATCAGCACCACGGTGTCGGCCTTGGTCAGGCCCTTGGCCTGCAGGCGGCGGCCCACTTCAGGCACAAAATCCTGCACCGGATCGAGCTTGTAGGCGCTGCGCTTGGCATCCCACTCGCTCATGATTTCCTGCAGCTCCACCAGCGGCACCAGCGCGTCCACCGGAGAGGCCATGCCCACGAACATGGCCTCGGCCCGGGTGCGAAGATCCAGGAACAGTACCTTCTCGGCGCCGCCGTTGGCCTGGATGAAAGCAGGCACGTCCACGGCTTCGAGGTACAGGCCGGGCTTGCTGCGCTTGGGCTCGGGCACCTTGGCCGGGTCCACGGGTGCGGCCAGTGCCACGCCAGAGACAAACACGCCGGCCAGGCAGATTGCGGCCAAACGACGCGAAAACGACAAAGCTTGGGACATAGAGATTGGGCTCCAGTGAAAGGGGTTGAGGTCCGGCCCTATTGTGGGGGAGGCGAGCCCGGGTTTGGCCTTGCGGCGATGCGCCTGGCCTTGCCGGTTGAAGCGAGGACAATGACGCACCTTTGCAGCCTCGCTCCTGATGCCCAACACCCCACCCGCCGCCCTCAGACTGCCCAACCCCCGCCACGCCGAGCGCGTGCCGGCCCACATCACGCCAGAGCAGTTGGAGCGGGTGCGCCAGGCGGCCTACAACCTGCCCCAGGTGGTGAAACCGGCCGATTTCATCGCCGAGGATGCACCGGGCTTTGAAACCCACCTCGACACCCTGGGCCTGATCCTGCTGCAAAAAGCCGTGCCTCACCAGCGGCCCAGCCGCTGGATCTCGCCCGCGCTGATCGACGCGGCCTTGCTGCACCTGGACGAGGTGGGCGTAGGCCGTGAAACCCGCAGCCTGATGGTGGAGCGAAGCGCCAAGCTCGACACCTCCGGCATCACCCGCGAGGGCGACGGCTGGGAGCGCCAGGTGCGCCAACCACTGGCCGTGAACCCGCCAGCCTGGCGCGGGACGCTCACCGTATCTTACAAATTACCCATCCCTGCCGAGCCGGTGTGGGCCTTCTTTCGCAATGGCGACAAGGCTGCGCTCAGCGCCGCGCTGGGCAAGGCCGCGCCCTACCCGCACGCCAGCGAGCTGGCCGCGCACCTGGACGCGCTGGCCGAGCGCAGCGAGTGGTGCGACGCCAAATCGATGGATTCGCTGCTGCCGCGTTTGCAGGCCGAGCTGGCCCGCCCGCAACCGTTGCCTGAGCTGATGGTCGCCTGCACCCGTGCGCAAGACCGCTGGGAGCGCCATGTGGGCGAGCAGCAGACGCTCAGCAGCCTGAATCACGAGCTGGCCTTCCAGGGCTACCCCGACACTTTTGCTCTGGCGCGTCAGCTCAAGCGCAAGGTCACGCTCTACGTGGGCCCGCCCAACAGCGGCAAGACCTACGCCGCGTTCGAGAAGCTCGCCGGCGCCATCGACGGTGCCTACCTGGCCCCGCTGCGCCTGCTGGCGCTGGAAGGCCGCGACCGTTTGGTGGCGCGCGGCGTGCCCTGCAGCCTGCTCACGGGAGAAGAGAACGTGCCGGCCGAAGGCGCGCGCGTGGTGAGCTCCACCATCGAGATGGTGGGCACGCGCGAGGTGATCGACGTGGCCGTGATCGACGAAGCGCAGATGATCTTCGACAACTCGCGCGGCTGGGCCTGGACCCAGGCCATCGTGGGCGTGCCGGCGCGCGAGGTCATCATCATCTGCTCGGGCTATGCGGTACCCGCCATCGAGAGCCTGCTGGGCCTGTGCGGCGAGAGCGTGCTGGTGCGCCAGTTCGAGCGCAAGCAGCATGTGCAGCTTCTGCCTGGGCCGGTGGCCATTCCCACGCTGAAGAAGGGCGACGCGGTGGTGGCCTTCAGCCGCCGCGAGGTGCTGATGCTGCGCGACCAGATCGCCGCCAACGGCCACCCGGTGTCGGTGATCTACGGCGCGCTGCCGCCCGAGGTGCGACGCCGCGAGGCCGAGCGCTTCGCCACCGGCGAATCGCACATCCTGGTGGCCACCGACGCCATTGGCATGGGCCTGAACCTGCCGATACGCCGCGTGCTGTTCTCCACCATGACCAAGTTCGACGGCGTGGGCGACCGCCAGCTCAACGAGAGCGAGGTGCACCAGATCGCCGGCCGCGCCGGCCGCTATGGCATCCATGAAGAAGGCTTTACCGGCGTGCTGCACGAATCGGAGCCCGGCGCCGCTCGCACGCTGAAAGAGCTGCTGCCGCGCACCCCGCGCGCGCCGCGCCACTTCAAGGCCCCGGTGGCGCCCAACTGGTGGCATGTGAGCACCATCGCCCAGCGACTGGGCAAGCAGCGTCTGCACGAGGTGCTGAGCGTGTTCATGGATCAACTCGCGCTGGACAACGCCCACTTCGAGGTGGCCGAGCTGGAGCAGATGCTGGAGCTCGCCGCCCAGCTCGACGAGACGGCCGGCAATCTGAGCCTGAAGGAGCGCTTCATCTACGCCCAGGCGCCGGTGGATTCACGCACCGAACAGTTGGTGCAGCACTTTCTGAACTGGGCCCATTCGCACGACAAGACCGGCCAGGCCGGCCGGCCCGAGGTACTGGACGAGGTGGACGCTCACAGCCGGCTCGACCGCATGGAGCAAGCCCTGCGCGCCTGCACGCTGTGGCTGTGGCTGGACCTGCGCTTTCCTGGCATCTATGGCCATCTGGACGAAGTGGTCGCGCTGCGCAACACGCTCAACGACGGCATCGAGCGCCACCTCAAGGGCAAGCGCCCGCTGTGGCAGGCGCGTGGTGGGCAAGGGCGCGGGGGGCGGCGTTGAGAGAATGCGCCTGCGTCATACCCACTTCGTGTCGCCGTCGTTCCCGTGCCGCTTCGCCGTCATTCCCGCGGAGGCGGGAATCCAAGTGCCCGGTGATGGATCCCCGCCTTCGCGGGGATGACGATGCGGCGCGGGAATGACGATGCGACTTCGCGGGAATGACGACTCCAGCTGCACGCCCTGCCACAGCCACTGACCGACCTCTACAACCTCTAGGCTCTCGCGTCTTCCATGGAAGCATTTCTCGTCTCGACCGGCCTGGTGGCCCTGGGTGAAATGGGCGACAAGACCCAGTTGCTGGCCCTGCTGTTGGCCGCCAAGTTTCGCAAGCCGGCGCCCATCATTGCCGGCATCCTGGTGGCCACGCTGGCCAACCATGCGCTGGCCGGCGCGGTGGGCGGCTGGATCGCCCAGATGCTGGGCCCCAACGTGCTGCGCTGGGTCATCGGCGCCTCCTTTCTGGCCATGGCCGCCTGGATGCTGGTGCCCGACGAGATTGACGACGACACCGAAGGTGGCTGGCAGCGCTTTGGCGTGTTCGGCACCACGGTGATCGCCTTCTTTCTGGCCGAGATGGGCGACAAGACCCAGATCGCCACGGTGGCCTTGGCCGCGCGTTACAGCAACCTGGTGGCCGTGGTGGCCGGCACCACCTTCGGCATGATGCTGGCCAATGTGCCCGCTGTGTTTCTGGGCGACGCGGTGGCGCGCAAGATGAACATGACGCTGGTGCACGGCATCGCCGCGCTGATCTTTGCCATCCTTGGCCTGCTCACGCTGCTCAACGTCGGCAACCTGTTCTGAAAGGACTCCGCATGGCGAAGACCCACCACATCGCTGTGATCCCCGGCGATGGCATCGGCAAGGAGGTGATGCCCGAAGGCCTGCGCGTGCTGCAAACTGCTGCCCGGCGCTTTGGCATCGCGCTGGCGCTCACCCCAATCAAGTGGGCTAGTTGCGACTGGTATCAGCAGCACGGCGAGATGATGCCGCCCGACTGGAAAGCACAGCTACAAGGCATGGACGCCATCCTTTTCGGCGCCGTGGGCTGGCCGGCCACCGTGCCAGACCACATCTCGCTGTGGGGCTCGCTGCTGAAGTTTCGCCGCGAGTTCGACCAGTACATCAACCTGCGACCGGTGCGCTTGTTCGACGGCGTGCCCTGCCCTCTGGCCGGTCGCAACGCTGGTGACATCGACTTCTACGTGGTGCGCGAGAACACCGAGGGCGAATACACCAAGCTCGGCGGCATCCTGTACGAAGGCACCGCGCGCGAGATCGTCATTCAAGAGTCGGTGTTCAGCCGCCACGGCACCGACCGCGTACTCAAGTTCGCCTTCGAGCTGGCCCAGTCGCGCGCCCGCAGGCACCTCACCGTGGCCACCAAGAGCAATGGCATCGCCATCAGCATGCCCTGGTGGGACGGCCGCGCCGACGCCATGGCCAAGCACTACCCCGGCATCACGGTGGACAAGCAGCACATCGACATCCTGTGCGCGCGCTTTGTGCTGCAGCCCACGCGCTTTGATGTGGTAGTGGCCAGCAATTTGTTCGGCGACATCCTCAGCGACCTGGGCCCCGCCTGCACCGGCACCATCGGCCTGGCACCCTCGGCCAACCTGAACCCCGAGCGCGACTTCCCGTCGCTGTTCGAGCCGGTGCATGGCTCTGCGCCCGACATTTTTGGCAAGAACATCGCCAACCCGGTGGCCATGGTCTGGTCGGCAGCGTTGATGCTGAGCCACCTCACTCATGGCGAAGGCGCCGGCAAGGCCGCGCACGACGCCATCCTGGCGGCCATAGAGCAGGTACTGCGTGCGGGACCGCGCACGCCCGACCTGGGCGGCACGGCCAGCACCACCGAGATGGGTCAGGCCATGGCGGCCATCGTGGCCGGCGACTGACCATGTCGGAAGACCAGCTCACCCCCGTGCCCGAGAGCTTTCTCAAGCTCTACCAGGGCCTGCGAAACCGCCTGCTGGAACCCGCCGCCACCGTGCGCGCCCGCTACGAGTTCTGCGAAGACCTGGCCAACCAGGTGATGCCCATGGCCCAGGCCTTGCACCATGACGACGGCCTGGCCGAGGACGAAGTGCTCACACGCGTGGGCAAGGGGCTGGCCAACCCGGCCTCAGGCCTGCGCGAAGACGAGGCGGTCTGGGTGGCCACCCGGCTCGCAGAGCTGCTACGCTGGCCCATGCCACCTCACCCACCCATGTAGGCCCGCTGCACCTGCGGGTCGCCCAGCAGTTCGGCGCCGGTGCCTTGCAGCACGATGCGGCCGTTTTCCAGCACGTAGGCGTGGTCTGCAATCTTCAGCGCTTGGCGCACGTTCTGCTCGACCAGGAAGATGGTCAACCCTTCTGCGTTGATGCGCTTCAAGGTGCGGAAGATGTCCTGCACGATGATGGGCGCCAGGCCCATCGATGGCTCGTCCAGCAGCAGCACGCGCGGCTTGGCCATCAGCGCGCGGGCTATGGCCAGCATTTGCTGCTCGCCGCCCGAGAGGTTGCCGGCCAGGCCGCCCTCGCGCTCCTTCAGGCGCGGGAACAGCGTGTACACACGCTCCAAGTCGTGCAGGCGCGCGGCGTGGCCGTCCTTGCGGGTGTAGGCGCCCAGCTCCAGGTTCTCACGCACGGTGAGCGTGGTCAGCGTGGCGCGGCCTTCGGCCACCTGCACCAGGCCGCTGGCCACGATGCGGTGGGCCGGCCAGCTGGTGATGTCCTGGCCGTCGAACAGCACCGTGCCGCCGGCCTTGGCGATCAACCCAGAGAGTGCAAGCAAGGTGGTGGATTTGCCGGCGCCATTGGCACCCACCAAAGTGGTGATCTGGCCGGCCTGCAGTTCCACATCGATCTGGCGCACGGCCTCGATATGGCCGTAGTTCACCACCAGGCCCTGCACTTTCAACAATGGCACGCTCACGATTGCGCCTCCGCCACAGTGCCCGCTTCGTCATCTTCGCGGCCCAGGTAGGCCTCGATCACCTGCGGGTCGTTCTGGATATGTTCGGAGCGACCCTGGGCAATGATGCGGCCGAAGTTCAGCACTGCAATCTGCTCGCACAGACCCATCACGAAACGCATGTCGTGTTCGATCATGAAGATGGTGTAGCCCCGCGCCTGGATGTTGCGGATCTCGCCCATCAGCTCGGTCTTCTCGGCGCTGTTCATGCCGGCCACGGGCTCGTCCAGCAGCAGCAGTTGGGGCTCGGTGGCCAGCGCGCGAGCCAGCTCCAGCTTGCGCTGCTCGCCGTAGGAGAGGTTGTCGGCAATGTCCTTGGCCTTGTGGTCCAGCCGCATCCAGCTCAGCAGTTCAAGTGCGCGCTCGCGGGCGCGATGCTCGGCGGCGCGGTAGCCCGGCGTGCCGAACAGCAAGTCGAACGTGCCGTAATCCAGTCGAGCGTGCATGCCCACCACCACGTTCTCCAGCAGGGTCATGTCCTTGAACACACGGATGTTCTGGAAGGTGCGTGCGATGCCGCCGGTGGTGATCTGGTGCGGCGTGCGGCCCAGCAGGCTCTGGCCCTGGAAGGCGATGTCGCCCGAGCTGGGCGGCAACAAGCCGGTGACCAGGTTGACCACCGTGGTCTTGCCCGCGCCGTTGGGGCCTATGAGGCCGAAGATGCCGCCACGGGGCACCTCGAAGCTCACGTCCTGCAGCACCTTCAAGCCGCCGAAATGGCGCGAGACCGAAGAGAGTTTCAGCAAGCTCATGCGGCCTTCCTCCTCAACTTCCACACAAACCAGCGGCGCAACTGCGCCGGGTCCCAGAGCCCACGGGGCAGGAACAGCACGATGCCCACCAGGATCAGGCCGTTCACCACCAGGCGGAAGTCTTTCAGGCCGCGCAACAGTTCGGGCAGCAAGGTGAGGATGACCGCGCCCGAGATCGGACCCATCAGGCCGTTGATGCCGCCCAGGATGGTCATGGTCAGCACCTCCACGCCACGGTCGAAGCCATACTCGTTGGGGCCGATGAAGAAGGTGAGGTGGGCATTGAGCGCCCCAGCCAGCCCGGCCAACGCCGCGCCCAGCACGAAGGCCAGCATCTTGTGCACGTTCACATCGATGCCCATCAGGCCAGCAGCCGTTTCATCAAGCTTGATGGCCTCGAAGGCCCGGCCCACCTTGGAGACACGCAAGCGCCACAGCACCAGCAGGCTCAAGCCCACGGACGCCAGCACATGCCACCACTGCGTGGACTGCGGGATGCCGTTCAGGCCCAGCGCACCGCCGGTGATGTCTTCGGTATTGAGCACGAAGATGCGCACCACCTCGCCAAAGGCCAGCGTGGCCATGGCCAGATACACGCCCGAGAGCCGCAACGTGGGCTTGCCGATGACGAAGGCCACCAGCGCCGGGGCCGCCATGCCACCCGCCAGCGCCACGCCAAACGGAACGCCCGCGTTCATGGTGAGCAGCGCAGCCGTGTAGGCACCGATGCCCATGAAGGCCGCATTGGCCATGGCCAGCAGGCCGCACGAGAGCGTGAGGTAGATCGACAGGGCCAGCAGGCTGTTGGTGCCCAGCGTGAGCACCAGGTTGCTGTAGATGGCCCAGAAGGAATCGAAGCTTTCCATCATCTCGGCACCGTCATACCTTGCGCTCGTTCACGCTGCCGAACAGGCCCTTGGGTCGCACCAGCAAGACCAGGAACAGCAGGCCGAAGGCCACCGCGTCACGCATGGTGGAGCCGATGTAGGCCACCGACAGCACCTCGGCAAAGCCCAGGAACAGGCCCGCCAGCATGGCGCCACGGATGTCGCCCATGCCGCCCAGGATGATCACCGCGATGCCCTTATGCAGGATGGGCTGGCCCATCAGCGGGAACAGCGCGTTCGAGTACAGGCCGATCAGCACGCCCGCGATGCCGCCCAACCCCGCCGCCATGAACGACGTGAGCATGAACAGCCCACCCACGTTGATGCCCAGCAGCGCCGCCGCGCGGGGCGACTCGGCAATGGCCCGAAGCGCGCGGCCCATCTGCGTCTTGCGCATCACCAGCAGCAGTACGGTCATCAGGCCGAAGGCCAGGCCGATGATGGACAGCTCCAGCGCGGTCACATGCAGCCCCATCAGGCGCAGCGTCTCTTGCGGCAGCACCTCGGCCGGGAAGCGCTGGTTCTCAGGCCCGAACAAGCCCTGCACCAGGCTGTTGAACGTGATGCCCAGCCCGATGGTGGCGATCATGGGAATGAGGTGCGGCGCATTGCGCGCGCGCAGCGGCCGCAGCACCAGCACGTCGATCAGCAGGCCCAGCAAGCCCGAGAACACAAAGGCAAAGGCCAGCGCGGCCCACAGGCCGAAGCCCAGATGCGTGGTGGCCTGCAGCGCGGCATAGGCACCGACCATGAAAACTGCGCCATGCGAGAGGTTGACCACGCCCAACACCCCGAACACCAGGGTGAAGCCGAGCGCAAACAGGGCATAGACGCTGCCCAGCGAGAGCGCATTGAAAAGCTGCTGTTCAAGCACGGGGGAATGTCACGTTGCGTGTGGGTGAAAAGACAAAGGCCCGCAGCAGTGATGCCGCGGGCCGGGGCTGGCGCGTGCTGCGGCTTACTTCTCGATCGCGTAGCGGCCGTTCTTGGTCACGCTGACGATGGCGGTCTGCTGGGCGTCGTAGCCGGCCGGGTTGCCGGCCTTGTCAGTGGCACGGCGGAAGGCGAAGGCGCCGGTGGCACCGGTCCACTTCACGCTGGGCAGCGCGGCGTGCAGGGCGTCGCGGTCCTTGGCAAGGTCGCCGCTGAGCTTGATTTTCTTGAGCGCAGCGGTGGCGATGTTCATCGCGTCATAGGCCTGGGCGGCGAACTGGTCGGGCGCCGACTTGTACTTGCGGGTGTAGGCCACGATGAAGGCGGCGTTTTCCTTGGCCTGGTTCTCGATCGACCAGGGGCTGCCTATCCACAGGCCGTCGGCCGCGCCCTTGGCCAGGTCGAACACCTTGACCGAATTCATGCCGTTGCCGCCAATGAAGGGCATGGTCAGGCCCAGTTGACGGGCCTGCACCATGATGGGCGCGCCTTCGGCCAGCAGGGCCGAGAGCACGATGGCGTCGGGGTTGGTGGCCTTGATCTTGGTGAGCTGGGCCTTGAAGTCCACGTCGCCCTTGGCAAAGGTCTCGGTAGTGGTGACCGTGACCTTCTGCGCTTCCAGCGCCTTCTTGAAGTTGTCGTAGCCGCTCTTGGTGAAGACGTCGTCGTTGCCGTACAGCACCGCCACCTTCTTCAGGCTGGCCTTCTTGACCACGGTGGCAATGGTGACCGGCAGCACATCGGCCTCGGTGACCGAGTTGCGGAACACGCGGTCGCCGATGGAGGTGATGCCGTCGGCCGTGTTGGAGGTTCCAAACACCACCACCTTGGCGGCCTGGGCGATCGGGTCGGCAGCCTGGGCCGAGTTGGACAGCGTGGGGCCAAACAGCATCAGCACCTTGTCCTGGAAGATCAACTTCTTGAAGGCGTTGATCGCCTCTTCCTTCTTGCCCTGTTCGTCCTCGATCACCAGGGCCAGTTGGTTGCCGTTCACGCCACCAGCGGCGTTGATTTCATCGGCCGCCAGTTGGAAGCCGTTGCGGATGCTTTGGCCGTACTGGGCTGCACCGCCCGACAGGGCCTCAGCCACGCCAATCTTGATGTCGGCCGCCTGAGCTGCACCGGCCAGGGCCAATGCCATGGTGAGGGTTTTGAGGGTGTAGGGAACGGTATTCAAGGGTGATCTCCTGCCACATCAAGTGAAGTTGGGATGATATCCCGCGCCTTACTGGCGACTGCAAGGGGTGGGAGCCGGCCATCAGACGTTGAGCAAGTGCGTGCGGTAGTGCACCAGTTCGTCGATAGACTCGTTGATGTCGGCCAGCGCTGTGTGTGCCTGGGCTTTCTTGAAGCCGTCCATCGCCGATGGCTTCCAGCGCCGGGCCAGTTCCTTCAGCGTGCTCACGTCGAGGTTGCGGTAGTGGAAGAATGCCTCCAGACCGCGCATGTAGTTGGCCAGGAAACGGCGGTCCTGGCAGATGCTGTTGCCGCACATGGGGCTCTTGCCGGCCGGCACATAGGCCGAGAGAAACTCGATCACGCGGGCCTCGGCATCGGCCTCGCTGGTCTCCGAGGCCTTGACCCGGTCGATCAGCCCGCTCTTGCCATGCGTGCCCTTGTTCCAGTTGTCCATGCCGTCCAGCACGGCGTCGGTCTGGTGGATGGCAAACACCGGGCCTTCGATGCGCACCGTGAGTTGCGGGTCAGTCACCACCACGGCGATCTCGATGATGCGGTCGGATTCGGGCTTCAAGCCCGTCATTTCCAGGTCGATCCAGATCAGGTTCTGGTCGTTCTTGCTCAGTGCTGCTGCGCTCATGGGCTTCCTCGTCAAATGTCTGCTGGCATTGTCCGACAACATACACTCACCCACTATGCCTTTGAGCCTTCAAGCCAGCCTCGTTTCTCAGGTCTTTTGCCTCGCCCTCGTGGGCTCGCTGGCCGTCAAGTTCTGGCTGGCCACGCGCCAGATGCGCCACGTGCACCAGCACCGGGCCTTCGTGCCAGCCGCCTTTGCCAGCACCATCAGCACCGAAGCCCACCAGCACGCCGCCGACTACACGCAGGCCAAGACCCGCTTTGGCCTGCTCAGCGAGGCCCTGGGCACCGCCCTGCTGCTGGGCTGGACCTTGCTAGGCGGCCTGGACGCGCTCAACGCCTGGGTCTACGGCCTGGTGGCGCCAGGCTGGGGCGATCTGGCCTACCAGTTGGCCCTGTTCGGCGCTTTCAGCGTCATCGGCGGGCTGCTGGATTTGCCGCTGGAGTGGTACCGCAGCTTCCACATCGAACAGCAGTTCGGTTTCAACCGCATGACGCCCAGGCTGTTCGTGGTGGACTTGGTCAAGGGCACCCTGGTGGGTCTGGTCATCGGCACACCGCTGCTGGCCGCTGTGCTGTGGGTGATGGGCGCCACGGGCCCCTGGTGGTGGTTGTGGGCCTGGGGGCTTTGGACGGGCTTCATGCTGCTGATGCAGGTGGTCTACCCCACCCTCATCGCCCCCATCTTCAACAAGTTCAAGCCGCTGGAGGACGCCTCGCTGACGGGCCGGGTGCAGGCCCTGATGCAACGCTGCGGCTTCCAGGCCAAGGGCTTCTTCGTGATGGATGGCAGCCTGCGCTCGGCCCATGGCAATGCCTACTTCGCTGGGCTGGGCAAGTCCAAGCGCGTGGTGTTCTACGACACTCTGCTGGCTCGCCTGTTGCCCGCCGAGGTGGAGGCTGTGCTGGCCCATGAACTGGGCCACTTCCACCACAAGCATGTGCTGCACCGCATGCTGATGATCTTTGCGCTCAGCCTTCTGGGCCTGGTGCTGCTGGGCTGGCTGGCCAACCAGCCTGGCTTTTACTTCGGGCTGGGTGTGACACCCCATCTGTCGGGCACCGCCCCGAATCACGCCCTGGCCCTGCTGCTGTTCATGATGGCCTCGCCGCCCTTCATGTTCTTCATTGCACCGCTGATCGCCCGCAGTTCGCGCAAGGCCGAGTTCGAGGCCGATGCCTATGCCTGCGCCCAAACCAACGGTATCGACTTGTCCTCAGCCCTGCTCAAGCTGTACGAGGACAACGCCTCCACCCTCACCCCCGACCCGCTGTACGTGCGCTTCTACTACTCGCACCCGCCTGCCTCCGAGCGGCTGGCGGCGCTGCCCCGCTGATGGCGGCGCACCAAGCGCTGGACCTGGCCCTGGTGGTGGGCGCCCACGGTCGCCATGTGGTGATCGAAACGCCCGAGGGCCGGCGTTTGATCGCCCACCCACGCGGCAAGAAGAGCCAGTGCGTTGTGGGCGACAAGGTGCGCTGGCAGATCGCCGGTGACGAAGGCGTGATCGAGGCCCTGGAGCCACGCCGCAATGTGCTGATGCGCCAGGACGAATGGCGGTTCAAGACCTTCGCCGCCAACATCGATTTGCTGCTGGTGGTGCTGGCGGGCGAACCGGTGTTCAGCGAATCACAGCTCACGCGCGCGCTCATCGCCGCCGAGGACGCAGGCATCCCGGTCCTGCTGTTGCTGAACAAGACCGACCTGCCCTGCGCCACAGCCGCCCGCGAGCGCCTGCGGCCTTACACGGCGATGGGGCTGCCCGTGCTGGAAACGGCCCTCAAGACCGCGCCCGATGCCGCCCGTGAGTTGCTCACACCCCACCTAGCGGGCCGGGCCACGTTGGTGCTGGGCGCCAGCGGCATGGGCAAGAGCACGTTGATCAACCTGATGGTGCCGCAGGCACTGGCCGAGACACAGGAGATTTCGCTAGCACTCAACTCGGGTAAACACACCACCACCACCACCAGTTGGTACTGGCTGGACAGCGTGGCGCGTGCCACCAACGGCAGCGGTGCCGCGTTGCTGGATTCACCGGGTTTTCAGGAGTTCGGCCTGATGCACATCACGCCGCAACGCCTGGCCGACCTGATGCCCGACCTGCACGCCCACCTGGGCGATTGCCGCTTCTACAACTGCAGCCACCGGCACGAACCAGGCTGCGGTGTGCGTGCGGCCTTGGAACGGGGTGAGATCAATTCCTCGCGTTATCGCCTCTACGAAGGTCTGTGGGATGAACTGGAGGCGGGCCAACGCAAAGGTTGAGCCCTGCCGCTTAACCCAGCAAATTGGCCAGCTTCAGCAGCGCCAGCAGCAGCATCCACAACACCACCGAGCGCCACACCAGGCCCACTACACTGCCCAGGTGGCCAAGTTGAGGCGGCAGGCCGGGCGTGGAGCCCGTGGCCTCGGCCGCTTCTGCCTCGCCACCGCTGGCAAAGGTCTTGGAGCGGTCGGGCGTGACACCCGGTGCCGCGCCGCCGCCCATTTGCACGCCCACCGCGCCAGCGGCGGCGGCCAGGATGATGCCTTCGTTCGCATGCTTCCACAGCGAGGCGTCGCGGCGCCAGCCAGCCACGGCCTCTTCAAAGTTGCCCACCACGGCAAAGCCAAAAGCCGTGAGTCGTGCAGGCACTCGGTCGATCAGGCCGAAGGCTCTGCGCGACAGATCGGCCAGCTGGTCATTCATCACCACCCCCAGGGTGCGGCTCTTGAAGGCCCAGTAGCGGCTGGCGAACTCGGCCATGCGATAGAGAATGGCCCCCGCCGGCCCCAGGCCCAGCGCGGCCAGCACCACGTAGCAAAAGAACACGCCAAACACATGGCGGTGCGCAGCCAACAGCGAATGCTCGATCACATGCCGCAGCAACTCGGTGCGAGGCAATTCGCTGGCGTCGAGGTGGCGCCACTCGGCCAGCAACTGGCGCGCCCGGTCTTCCTCACCACGCTCAAGCGCCTCGCGGATGTCGGTGAAGTAATGACTGAACTGGCGGAAACCCAGTGTGAGGTAGATGACGGCCACATCGAAGGCCAGCGCCAGCAGCACACTGACGTAGTGGACCAGCACGAAGTGCACAGCCCAGGCCAGCAACGCCGGCACGATGACGGTGACGATCCACACCACTCGCGCATGGTGCGGACGACCGGCATCGAAGTTGCGCCCAGTCCAGCCCACCCAGTCGGCCAGCGTGTCGTGCACCCAGTTGTCACGCGGCAGGGGTTTGATCTGCTCCAGCAGCAGCGCGAAGAGAACAGCAAAGAAGCTCATCGCCGGCCATGATACCGACGCACCGCCCGCACCGGCGCAATCTTGTTCACTCGCTCAGCAGGTGGTAGAGATTGCGCAACATGGCGGCCGTGGCGCCCCAGATGAAGTACGCGTCACCGCTGCCCGGTTCGGCCCCCCAGGGCATGGACAGAAACTGGCGCGTGGCACCGCCCATGTCGAACTCGTGGCGCTGGTGGTTGGCCGGGGTCATCAGGAAGGACAGGGGCACCTCGAAAGCTTCGGCCACCTCGTGGGCATCCAGGATCAGCGTGTAGTCGGGACGCAGCAGGCCCACCACGGGCGTGACCACAAAGCGCGTCACCGTGGTGTAGGTGGGCAGCGTGCCCAGCACGTCCACCAGCTCTGGTGCCAGGCCCACCTCTTCGCAGGCCTCGCGCAAGGCCGTGGCCACGGCGTTGGCATCCTCGGGCTCGGCCTTACCACCAGGAAAGCTGATCTGCCCGGCGTGGTCGCGCAGGTGCGCCGTGCGCCGAGTGAGCAGCACGTGCAGGCCCGAAGCCCTTGGCACCAGTGGCACCAGCACCGAGGCCGCCGCAGGTGTACGTTCTGGAAAATAGTCGGCCCGCCCACCATCGCCTTCGATGGCAGCGCCACGCTCGTGGGCACTGGCGATGCGCTCGCGCAGCCAGGCGGCCGAGAGGCGCTCGGCCGACACAGGCGGCAGATGGGCGTCGGTGCCAGTCACCGGAAAGGCCCGGGGGTCGCGAATGAGGGGGCGGGACATGGCGTGAGCCTAAATCAGATCGGGATAGAGGCCCATCATCGTCGATCGGGCCCCTCCCACGCCGCCCGGCTTATGGGATCGCACCCTCACGCAATCGCGCTTTATTTCGCGCACTGTGGCCAGTTCGCGGGAGGACTTGCACCTCCAAGACTGCGCCCATGCTGGGCGCACAAACAACAAAGCCGCCCGGAGGCGGCTTTGGCTTGACTGATCGGGAAGCTTTTGACTGCGCGGCAGTTGGCGTGCTGCTTGTCGAAAGCCTTCCTGACAAGGTCAGGAAAGCTTTTCTTTGATGCGTGCCGACTTGCCCGAGCGCTGGCGCAGGTAGTACAGCTTGGCGCGGCGCACATCGCCACGGCGCTTGACTTCGATCGACGCGATCAGCGGGCTGTACAACTGGAACGTGCGTTCCACGCCTTCGCCGCTGGAGATCTTGCGCACGATGAAGCTGCTATTCAGACTGCGGTTGCGCTTGGCAATCACCACGCCTTCGTAGGCCTGCACGCGCTTACGCGTGCCTTCCACCACGTTCACGTTGACGATGACCGTGTCACCGGGCGCGAAGGCCGGAATAGTCTTGTTCAGGCGAGCAATTTCTTCTTGCTCAAGGGTCTGGATCAGGTCCACAGTTTTCTCCAATAGATCTTGCCGACGCTGGTTTGAAGGGTGGTGAACTCGTCTCGGTGGACAGCCCACGTAACCGGCAGAGGATCGAAAAGCCTTTGATTATATAGCAAGCTGGGCCAGAAAGCGCTCATCGGCCTTCGACAGGCGCCCCGCCTCCCGTGCCGCCGCAATCAGGTCGGGCCGGCGGCGGGCCGTGAGGGCCAGCGATTGCTCGCGCCGCCAGCGGGCAATTTCGGCATGGTGGCCCGACAGCAGCACAGGCGCTACCGACAGCGGCTCACCGCCAGGTGGGGTCCAGGTCTCCGGGCGGCTGAAGTGCGGACAGTCGAGCAGCCCGTCCTCGAAACTGTCCTGCTCGTGCGATCGGGCATCGGCCAGCACGCCTTCTTGCAGGCGGGCGATGCCGTCCAGCAAAGCCAGGGCCGGCAATTCGCCACCCGAGAGCACGAAATCGCCCAGGCTCAGTTCCAGATCCACATGGCTGTCCAGCAGTCGCTGGTCCATGCCTTCATAGCGGCCACACAGCAGCAGCCCACCTGGGCCATGCGCCATTTCACGGACCAGCGCTTGATCGATGCGACGGCCCGTGGGGCTGAAATGGATCACCGGCCCTGCAACGGTGCCATTCGCCACCCGCGCCTGCCGGGCCGCAGAGATGGCTTTCTCCAGCGGCTCGGCCAGCATCACCATGCCCGGGCCGCCACCGTAGGGACGGTCGTCCACGCGACGGTAGTTGTCTTCCGCAAAGTCGCGCAAGGGCCAGAACTGCACATCTACCTGGCCTGATTCAAAGGCACGGCGGGTCACGCCCTGGGTCATGAAGGGCGCGAACAGCTCGGGAAACAGGGTGATGACGTCGAAGCGCATGCTGGCGGCTCCGGAGCAGGACTCAGTAGTCCTCACCCCAGTCGACGGTGATGGTGCGCCCCGCGAGATCGACCTTGTCGATGAAGGCCGACACGAAGGGGATCAGGCGTTCGGCCTCGTCGGGCTTGGCGTCGGGCGCAGCGCCCGGCCGCTTGAGGCGCAACACGCTGTGCGCACCGGTGTCGAGCAGGTCGCTAACCTGGCCCAGCGCAATGCCTTCGCGGTTGACCACGTCCAGACCGATCAGGTCGATCCAGTAGTACTCGTCGGTCTCGGCGGTGGGAAAGCTCTGGCGCGAGACAAACACGCGTGCGCCCTTGAGCGTCTCGGCGGTGTTGCGGTCGGGCACATCCTGGGCCATGGCCACCACCACATCGCCTTGTTCACGGCAATCGGTGATCTTGAGCAGGGTGGGCAGCGGCGCCGCCTTGCCGGGCCCTGCCGGCTTGACCACTGAGCGACCGGGGGTGTCTTCCGGTGGTTTCAGGAACCAGCGGCGTGACGAAAAGAGGGCCTGGGGGTCGGAGGAAAAGGGCAGCACCTTGATGCCACCCTTGATGCCCCAGGCGTCGACGATGCGGCCGACTTCGATCGCATCGTCAGGCCAGGTCGCGTCTTGCAGCGCGGCGTTCAACGCCTTGTTCACTGTGAAGACGCAACCGTGGCCAGCGGGCTCAGGCCGCAGCCTTGGCCTTGGCCTGGTCCACCAGGCGCAGCACAGTGCTGGAGGCTTGCGCGCCCACACCGGTCCAGTAGGTGACGCGGTCTTGCGCCACGCGCAGGGCTTCTTCACCTTCAGAAGCCACCGGGTTATAGAAACCCACGCGCTCGATGAAGCGACCGTCACGACGCTCACGCGAGTCGGCGACAACGATGTTGTAGAAAGGGCGCTTCTTGGAGCCACCACGGGAAAGGCGAATCACGACCATTTGTCGTTCCTTGAAAACTTGGCTGGTGAGTTGCCACAACTCGGAGACACGAGCGTGATGGACAACTCAAATGCCTGTGACATTTGGAGCCTAAGCCCCGCCACCGGCCCAATGACGGCCCCGTAGATACGCCACCCAAGCTGGGCAACCGTGGCCGAAAACATGAGATTATATGCGCCGAATGCCTCTTGTGGCACACCCACCCTTGTCCTGCACGCCATGCCCCTGTTGATCCGCCTCAGCAACGACGCCGATCTGGCCGCCATCACGGCCATTTACGCCCACAACGTGCTGCACGGAACCGGCACCTTTGAGCTGGATCCGCCCAGCCAGGCCGACATGACGACCCGGCGCGCCGACGTGCTGGGCAAGGGCCTGCCATGGCTGGTGGCCGAGCGCGACGACCAGGTGCTGGGCTACGCCTACGCCAACCATTTCCGACCCCGCCCGGCCTACCGCTTCTGTCTGGAGGACTCGATCTATCTGCACCCTGAGGCCCAAGGACAGGGCGTGGGCAGCTTGCTCCTGGCCGAGTTGATTGGCCGCTGCGAAGCAGCGGGCGCCCGCCAAATGCTGGCCGTGATCGGTGACAGCCAGAACCTGGGCTCCGTAGGCGTGCACCGCCGCTTGGGCTTTGAGCACACAGGCCTGCTCAAAAGCTCAGGCTGGAAGTTCGGCCGCTGGCTGGACGTGGTGCTGATGCAGCGAGCCCTGGGCGTGGGTGACACACAGTCGCCCACCTGAGCCCGGCGCGGCCGGACATAAAAAGGGGCCGCGAGGCCCCTTTCGCCTAGTGCGGCGAAGGCCGAAGGCCGCTCAGAACATGCTCATGCTGAGCCAGTAGAACATGCCAGCCACGAAGGCCGCCGCCGGAATGGTAAAGATCCAGGCCCAGACGATGTTGCTGGCCAGGCCCCAGCGCACCGAGCCCGCGCTGCGCACCGAGCCCACGCCCACGATGGCACCGGTGATGGTATGGGTTGTGGACACAGGAATGCCCAATGCCGTCGCCGTGAACAAGGTGATGGCGCCGCCCGTCTCGGCGCAGAAGCCGCCCACCGGTTTGAGCTTGGTGAGCCGTTGCCCCATGGTCTTGACGATGCGCCAGCCGCCAAACATGGTGCCCAGGCCGATGGCGGTATAGCAGCTCCAAATCACCCAGTTGGGCGGCGCCTTGTCGGCTGCAGCCATGTAACCCGAGGCCACCAACAACATCCAGATGATGCCGATGGTCTTTTGCGCATCATTGCCACCGTGGCCCAGCGAATACAGGCCTGCCGACACCAGTTGCATGCGCCGGAACCATCGGTCCACCCGCATGGGCGAGGTGCGTCTGAAGACCCAGGCCACCCCCACCATCATCAGCGAGCCCAGCACATAGCCCATGAAGGGAGAGACAAAGATGAAGACCACGGTCTTCAGGATGCCCGCCCCCACCAGCTTGCCCACGCCGGCCTTGGCCATCACCGCGCCCATGATGCCGCCGATCAGCGCGTGCGAGCTGGACGAGGGAATGCCATACCACCAGGTGATGACGTTCCAGGTAATGGCGCCTATGAGCGCACCGAACACCACGTGATGGTCGACCACCCCGGGCTCGACGATGCCCTTGCCTATCATGCTGGCCACCTTCAGCTGGAAGATGGAGATGGCCACGACGTTGAAGAAGGCGGCAAAGAGCACCGCCTGCTGGGGCTTGAGCACCCCGGTGGACACGACGGTGGCAATGGAATTCGCCGCGTCGTGGAACCCGTTCATGAAGTCGAACAGCAGCGCCAGGACGACCAGCGTGGCCACGACCCAGAACGCGATGGAACCTGCTTCCATGGCTAATCTGTGCCTTCTGAAAGATCAGGAATTTTCGAGGACGATGCCCTCGATCAGGTTCGCCACGTCCTCGCAGCGATCAGAGATCGATTCCAGGTGTTCGTAGATCGCCTTGAGCTTGATCAGCTCGCGGGTGTCCTGCTCCTCGCGGAACAGGCGCGACATGGCACTGCGCATCACGCGGTCGGCGTCGGATTCGAGCCGGTCGATTTCTTCGCAGGTCTTGAGCGCAGCCTCGGTCACTTCGGGCTGGTTCAGCTTGGGCAGCAGCGACACGGCATGCTGCACACGCTCGCAGCACTTGACCGAGATGTCACCCAGGCGCAGCACGTCTTCGGTCACGTGCTGCACGTCGTAGAGGGCCATCACTTCGCTGCTGTCTTGCAGCAGGTCGAGGATGTCGTCCATGGCGTTGATCAGGCCATGGATCTGCTCGCGATCAATGGGCGTGATGAAGGTGCGGTGCAACTGGCGGTTGACCTCGGCAGTGATCTTGTCGGCCGCGTGTTCGGCGGTGTCCACCTCACGGGCGTACTTCTCGCGCAGATCGGGCGTGCTGTAGTACTGGATCATCGACATGAAGGAGCGTGCGCCCTCTGCGATGAATTGGCCGTGCTGGTTGAACAGCTCAAAGAAGTTGCCATCCTTGGGCAACAGCTTGCCGAAAAACATTCGGTTCTCCTCAGGGGTGGGTCTCGGGCGAGTCAGCGGGGGACGGCTCAGCGGTGCTGGGGTACGTGATCGCCGGTCGTGACTGTCACAACATCATCACGACAGTGTCATGTCGTCATTGTAATGAGATGCTGCCAGCACCCGTGGCCGGGCCGCATCAATTGCGAAAGATGAAGTACACCGCGCCCATCAGGCACAAGCCTGCCCACAAGTAGTCCCACTTGAGCGGTTGCCCCATGTAGTACACCGCAAACGGCACAAACAGCCCCAACGTGATCACCTCCTGGGCAATCTTGAGCTGGGCCAAGCTGTAGCCGCCGCTGTAGCCAATGCGGTTGGCCGGCACCTGCAGCAGGTACTCGAACAGTGCCACACCCCAGCTCACCAGAGCCGCCACGTACCAGGCCTTGCCCACCTGGTGCTTGAGGTGGCCGTACCAAGCGAAGGTCATGAACAGGTTCGACAGCAGCAGCAAACCAAAGGTCTGCACCGACACAGGCAGAGCCGACAGGCCGTTCATTCCCATGCCCGCTCAGACGTCCAGGCGCACTATGGCCTGATCGGAAACGCCTGCGAGCAAGGCATCCACCCGTCCCAATCCGGGCAGCACCAGCGCTGGAGCAAGCTCGGCCAGGGGCACGAGGGTGAAAGCACGCAGGTGCAGGCGCGGGTGAGGCAGGGTCAGCACAGGCGTGTCCAGCACCTGCTCACCCAGGGTCAGCAGGTCCAGGTCCAGCGTGCGTGGGGCATTGCGGTAAGGCCGCTCACGGCCAAAGCGCAGCTCGATGGCCTGCAACCCGGCCAGCAGTGCCAAGGGCGTGAGCGTGGTGTCCAGCGCCGCCACGGCGTTGATGAAATCGGGGCCTGTGGCATCCACGGGTGCCGTGCGATAGAAGCTGGAGCAAGCCACTGCCACGCTGCCGGGCAATTCGCCCAGCACCTGCCAAGCGGCCTGCACGCTGCCGCGCGCATCGCCCAGGTTGGCGCCCAGGCCTATGTAGGCCCGCACCGCACCTGGCGCCGCCTGGCTCATTCGCCTGCACCACCGGACGGCGCCGAACCACCACCCTGCCCCGCTGGCTTACGGCGACGACGGCGGCGCTTGCGCGGGGCGTCCGCCGCAGTGGGAAGGTCAGCCTCATCGCCATCGGCGGCTGCGGTGGCCGGCCGGGAGGCGCCCTGCGCGCGCGGGGCAGCCGGCTGACGCTTGTGGCCGGACTTGGCGTGCGCCTCGCGGGCGACCTCGATCAGGGCCTCGCGCTCGGCCTCGTCGCCCAGCGAGAAGTCTTCCCACCACTCGGCCAGTTCGTTCGGGGCCTCGCCCACGTCGGCGCGCAGGCGCAGGAAATCGAACCCGGCGCGGAAGCGCGGCTGCTCTATCAGCGACCACACCTGGCTGCCGCTGCGGCGCTCGAAGCGCGGCTGCATCATCCAAATCTCGCGCATGTCGGTGGCCAGCTTGCCGCGGCCCGAGATGTCGCCGATGCGGGAGTCGAACACCGCGTCGATAGCCTGCTGCAATGCCGGCATGGCCGGCTCGCCCAGGGCGCGGCGCTGTTCCCAACCGGCCAGCACGTCGTGCCACAGCATGCAGGCCAGCATGAAGCTGGGCGCCACGGGCTTGCCTTCGCCCACCCGGCGGTCGGTGTCGGCCAGTGCGAGGTTGACGAATTTCTCGCGCGGGCTGCCGGCCACGGTCTGGCTCAGCACGGCGTCGAGCACCGGGAACACGCCGCGGTCCAGGCCCTGTGCCTTGAGCTGCGCCAGGCTGGCCAGCGCATGGCCGGTCTGCAGCAGCTTGATCATCTCGTCGAACATGCGCGAGATGGGCACATTGGCCAGCAGCTTGGACATGGCCATGATGGGCTTTTGGGTCTTGGGCTCGATCTTGAAGCCCAGCTTGGCCGCAAATCGCACCACGCGCAGGATGCGCACCGGGTCTTCGCGGTAGCGGGTTTCGGGGTCGCCGATCATGCGCAGGGTTTGCGCCTTCATGTCCTTCAGGCCGTGGTGGTAGTCGACCACGGTCTGCGAGCGCGGGTCGTAGTACATGGCGTTGATGGTGAAGTCGCGGCGCGCGGCATCTTCGATCTGCGGGCCCCAGACGTTGTCGCGCAGCACGCGGCCACTGGAATCCACCACATGGCTCTTGCTGGCAATCTCGTCCTTGGCGGTCTTCTCGTTGCCTTCCACCGCCTCGGCGGCGGCGTTGTCCATGTAGGCGCGGAAGGTGGAGACCTCGATCACTTCGTGGTCGCGGCCCCGGCCATGAATGACGTGAACGATGCGAAAGCGCCGGCCGATGATGAAGGCGCGGCGGAACAGGCCTTTCACCTGCTCGGGCGTGGCATTGGTGGCCACGTCAAAGTCTTTCGGGCGTCGGCCCACCAGCAGGTCGCGCACCGCGCCACCGACCACGAAGGCGGTGTAGCCCGCATCTTGCAAGGTGGTGACCACACGCACCGCGCGCTCGTCCAGCAGCGCCGGGTCGATGCCGTGCTCGCTGGCCGGCACTTCCATGCGCTTGCCGACCGGGATGCCGCTGGTTTTGGCCGGTTGGCTGTCGCTGGGCGATTTGCCCATCAGCTTGTCTATGAATTTACGGATCATGGTGTGTCAAACAGGTTGAGGGTGCGCCAGCCCCGCTCGGCGGCAATGGCGGCCAGGGCAGGTGTGGGGTTGGTGGCCACGGGGGTGGGCACCAGTTCCAGCAGGGGCAGATCGTTGGTGGAGTCGCTGTAGAACAGCACGTCGTCGAAATCGTGGAATGTGCGGCCTTGCGCTGCCAGCCACGCGTCGACACGCGTGACCTTGCCTTCCCGGAACGTGGGCACGCCGTAGATCTGGCCGGTGACCTGGCCAGACGCATCGCGCGCCAGTTCCACCGCCAGCAGCGTCTCGACGCCAAAGGCCGATGCGATGGGTCGGGTGACGAACTCGTTGGTGGCTGTCACTACCGCCACCATGTCGCCCGCAGCGATGTGCCCCTGCACCAGTGCCTGTGCGGCAGGCTTGATTTGCGGAGCTATCACTTCACGCATGAAGCGTTGGCGGGCCGCTTCGGCCTCGCCTGGCGGACGGCCGCGCCAGACCGAGGTGGCGAAGTCCACGTACTCGGCCAACACCAGGGTGCCGGCCTGGTATTGCTCGAAGAAATGCTGGTTGCGGGCGCGCCAGCGCTCGCCGTCGGCCCAACCTATGGCCACCATGAACTCGCCGAAGGAGTGGTCGGAGTCGGTGGGCAGCAAGGTGCCGTCCAGATCAAACAGCGCAAGTTTCATGCTGCACGCCCCACGGCGACCGAGGCCGGCAGTTCTTCAGCTTCTTCGGCCACCATTTTCTTCAGCAACGGCACGGTCACCATGCGACGCTCGGCGAGCGAGAAGCGGTCGAGCCGGCGCAGCAGCACCATCAGCGACGCCATGTCGCGCGAAAAGCGCGTGAGCAAGTAGTCCATCACCTCGTCCGAGAGAAAGATGCCGCGCTGGTCAGCCTCGCGGCGCAGCGCGGCGCGGGTGCCGGTCTCGTCCAGCGGCCACAGCGCAAAAACAGGCCCCCACCCAAAACGGGTGCGCAGGTCTTCGCGCACCGGCAGGTCCACCGGCGGCACGCGGCCGGCCGACGCCATTTGCACACCAAAGGTGGCGGCGTCCACAAACAAGCTGAAGGCCGCATGCTGGTGCAATTCGTCCAACCGATCGGCGCCGTCGATCACCACCAGTTGCCAGCCTTCGTCAAAGGTCCAGGGCAGAGGATCATCAGCATTGAACCAGCCGCAGCGCCCGCCCTGCGCGCGCACCTGCCGCGCCAACGCGCTCAGCAAATGCGTCTTGCCCGACCCCGCCGGGCCATGCAGGTAGACCGGCGGCGAAGGTATCTTGAGGCGGCCCAGCGCCTGCAGCGCAGCTGCGTTGTCACCTGCCACGAAGTGCTCGAAGTCGGGCTCGGTGTCCACCCCGATGGCCAGCGGGATCTGCTTCATCCGCGGTACAACTCGCTGGCCAGGTAGCGTTTGAGCACGCGCCGCGCTGCCACCATCGCCAGGGCAGACAAGGGCAGCGCGGCCAACACGCCCACAAAACCGAACAGCTGCCCGAAAGCCAGCAACGCAAAAATCACCGCCAAAGGGTTCAGGCCGATGCGCTCGCCCACCAAGCGTGGCGTCAGGATGAAACTCTCCAGCACCTGCCCCAGGCCATACACCACCGCCACCACGGCCAGGCCGTAGAGGCCATTGAACTGCAGCAGCGCTGTCAGCAGGGCCAGCAGCAGCCCCAGGCCGAAACCCAGATAGGGGATGAAGATCAATAGGCCGGTGAACAAGCCCACGGGCAGGGCCAACTCCAGCCCCGCGATGGCCAACGTCACCGTGTACCAGAGTGACAGGCTCAGCATCACCAGCAACTGGCCCCGCAAGTACTGGCCCAGCAGTTCGTCACACTCGCCCAGAAAGCCGTCCACCGGCTCGCGCAGCCTTGGCGGCACCAGGAGATGCAGCCGCCGTGTGAACTGGGGCCAATCGAGCAGCAGGTAGAACAACACCAGGGGCACCAGCACCAGATTGCCCACGATGGTGAGCACAATGCTGCCGCCGATGCGGGCCGAACTGAGCAAGGTGGTGGCCCAGTCTTCCAGGTTGCCGCTCAGAGCCTTCATCAGCATGGTTTTGAGGCCGGCCATGTCCAGCGGCTGGGTCATGCCAAATTGCGCCAGCCAAGGCGAGACAAAGCGGCCCAGGCGCTCGATGCCCAACGGAATCTGCTCGCGCAACATGGGCAGCTCGCGCGCCAGGATGGGCACGATCAGCAACAGCAAGGCCAACGCGGCCACGCCGGCCAGCACCACCACCAGCGACACGGCCAGGGCGCGCGGCACTAGGCGGCGGGCCAGGGCTTCCACAGCCGGGTGCAGGGCGTAGGCCAGCACGGCCGCCACCAGGAAAGGCGCCAACACCGGCGCCAGCAACCACAGCAGCGCAAACAGGGCCGCCGCAATCAGCAGCCAGCTCACGGTTTGGCGCTGGGCGGGTGTCAGGTTCATCGGTGCTTGGGTCTCAGCGGCCGGCACGGCCTGCTGCGGTTCATCGTGGCCAGCCTGGGGCGGCGGCCGAACGCCCGGGAAAACAGGGCGTCACTGCGCTTCATTGTAGGTGGTGGACCGCGCGATCAATGGGCCTGCCCCGGTAGCGCGTCGCGCAGTTCACTCACGAGATGGCGCAGGGCCGCTGCATCGGCGGCCACTGGCGAGTGCTCCAGGTAGGCAGCCAGATCGGCCAGCGCCGCACCTGGTTGGTTAGCTTCGGCCAAGGCCAGACCGCGATCGCGCCGCTCCTCCCAGGCTTGGGGTAGCAGGCACACCAGCCTGTCCTGCACCGCCAGCAAAGCCATCAGGTTGCCCGCCTGCCGGTGCACATGCTTGAGGTTGCGCAGCATGCGGGCAATGATCTCGCGTGGCAGAGCGGTTTGCAGGAACAAGCCCAATGGGGTCTCGGCGTCGCCCGCTGCGCCTTGGCCGCGACGGAAGGGCTCCAGCCATTCGTCCAGCCGGGCGCGCGAGAGCGACTCGCCGTTGACCGGGTCTATCACCACCTCGCCATAGGGCATGCGCAGCTTGACCAGAAAATGCCCCGGAAACGACACCCCACCGGCTCGAAGGCCGATGTGCTGGGCCAGTTCCACATACAGAACCGCCAGCGTCACGGGAATGCCACGGCGCGAGTCCAGCACCCGGTGCAGGTAGCTGTTGTCGGGGTGGTGGAAATCGTTGACGTTGCTGGCAAAGCCCAGCTCACGAAAGAAGAAGCGATTCAGCACCTGCACCCGGTGCGTGGGGCTGGCGTCTGCCGGCAGCCGCTGCTTCAGCCGTGCGGCCAGGGCATCCACCTCCAGCAGCACCGTTTGCGGGTCGAGATCGCGGTCGGCGTCCTGGCCCAAGGCAATAGCGGCTTCCAGGGTGGAAAAGCCATCATCCTCGGCCACCAGCGAGGTGAAATAGTCCAGTGGACTGGGCGGCTCCAAGCGCAGCGGCACGGTCATGGCTGAAGTGTAGGCCGGCGCCCTGCCCCGCGAAAAGGTGAAAAGGTAGTGGTGACCGCACGGGTTTCAGACGCGTCTGGCGAACTGGCGCAGGTTCAGGCCGGTGACCAGCAGCGTGGCAAAGTACAGCAAGCAGGCCACCACAATGCCGCCGGCCAGCAGGCCAGCCCGCTCCAGCTTGTGCGGCGACATCGCAATCCAGTCGATTTTGCCCGTCATCCACACCAGCCAGCCGCCCATCACCACGCAGGCCAGCAGCACACGCGCCAAGAGGGCCATCCAGCCCGCAGTAGGCCGGTACAGTCCCTGGGCGCGCAAGCCCCGGAACAGCCAGACGGCGTTGACGATGGCGCCCAGGCCAATGGACAGCGTGAGGCCGGCGTGCCGCAGCCAGGGCACGAACATCAGGTTCATCAACTGGGTACACACCAGCACCATCACCGCGATGCGCACGGGGGTGCGGATGTCCTGCTTCGCGTAGAAGCCCGGTGCGAGCACCTTCACCCCGATCAGCCCCACCAGGCCCACACCGTAGCCCTGCAGCGCGAGGGCGCTCATGTGCACAGCCTCGGCGCTGAACTTGCCGTTGTGGAACAGCACCGCGATGATGGGCTCGGCGAACACCAAGAGGGCCACCGAACACGGCAGCGACAGCAAGGCGGCCAGGCGCAGGCCCCAGTCCAATTGTGCCGAGTAGCCCGCGTCGTCGCCTTTGACCCGCAACGCCGACAGCCCCGGGATCAGCACCACGCCCAGGGCCACGCCCAGGATGGCGGTGGGCAGTTCCATGAGCCGGTCGGCAGTGAAGATCCATGAGACCGCGCCCTCGCCCAGGTGCGATGCGATCTGGCTGTTGATCAGCAGCGAGACCTGGGCCACCGACACACCCAGCAGTGCCGGGCCCATCTGGCGAAGCACGCGGTGCACCCCCTCGTGCGCCCAGGCTTGTTTCAGCCGCGCCGGGGTCAAGCCGATGCGCGGCAGGCAACCCACCCGGATCAGTGCCGGCACCTGGATGCCCAGTTGCAGAGCGCCCCCCAACAGCACGCCGCCAGACAGGGCATGTATGGGCTGGATGCCGTGGCGGCTGAGCCAGGGCGCCAGAAACAGCGAGGCCGAGATGACCGACAGGTTCAGCAACACCGGCGTGGCGGCTGGCACGGCAAAACGCTTCCAGGTGTTGAGCACGCCGGCCGACAAGGCCACCAGGGACATGAAACCGATGTAGGGGAACATCCAGCGCGTCATCACCACGGCGAGGTCCAGCTCCTTCAGGCCGGCGCCGAACATCCACACCAGCACCGGCGCACCCAACACACCCAGCACACAGGTGACGAACAGCGCCCAGAACAGCACGGTGGCCACGGCGTCGATCAGCGCGCGGGTGATCTCGTCACCCTCCTTGGCTCGGGTGGCCGCCAGGATGGGCACGAAGGCGGCCGAGAATGCCCCTTCGCCAAACAGACGCCGCAACAGGTTGGGAATGCGAAACGCCACCACGTAGGCGTCGGTCTGGGCGTTGGCGCCAAAGGCCGCGTTGATCAGCTGGTAGCTGACCAACCCCGTGATGCGTGACAGCATGGTCCACAGGGAGACGGTCGAGGCGGCCTTGAGCAGGTTCATCAGCGGGCCCGGGCGCTACAGACGTCAAGGCGGGAGAGTGAAGAAGGGCGATTATAGGAAGCCATCTCCAAGCCACACGACCGCGCCTTGCCAAGTCCGGTCAGGGGCTGCTATACTTGATAGTCTTTACCCCACCTGGATAACCCCAAGAAGCATGGCCACCTCCTCCAAAGCCAAGAAGCGCACCGTGCGCCTGGCCTCGGGCCGCAAGCGCGCCCGCCAGGACGTCAAGCTGAACGCCGCGAATTCTTCGCTGCGTTCCAAGTTCCGCACCTCGATCAAGAACGTTCTCAAGGCTGTCGCCGCTGGCGACAAGACCCTGGCAACTGCCACCTTCAAGGCGGCCCAAAGCGTGATCGACTCGATCGCCGACAAGGGTCTGTTCCACAAGAACAAGGCTGCCCGCCACAAGAGCCGTTTGTCGGCCAAGGTCAAGGCGCTCGCCGCCTGACATCAGTTTCCAGGTGGACAGACAAAAAGCCCCGCAGTGCGGGGCTTTTTTCTTGGTGCTGCTCGGAAATCTCTGGTTGGAGGCCAGCGCACGGCCGCTCTGAAGCGGCTTGAGCACCCTCCGAGAAAATGGCTGCGGTACGCCGCAGCCGGGAGCACCAACTCAGACCTTGCCTACGCGCTCGGGCAGCAGGCAGGCCTCGGTGACTTGCAGTTCGTTGTCGCGGGCAAAGCTCATCACGAAATCCCAGGCCATGGGCTCCAGGTCGCGCAGCGCTTCGTTGACGATCACGCACTTCACGCCGTTGATGACCCGCGGCACGCAGTAGGGTGAATAGCTGATGTGCGCGGCCAGCCCTGGGCGTGGGCCACCCGGGCGAAAGCTGGACAAGGCGCCGGCCAGACGCTCGGCCCAGTCGCTGGGGCGAAACGCCCGGCCCTCTTTGGTTAGCCCTTGGATGAAGACTTCGCGCGGCTTGGTCACGGATATGGATGCGGGGTCAGGAAGAAGTGTGCAGCGTACTTGCACAGGCTGGCACGACGCTGTCAGCCCGGCACGCAAGATGGGTGCCTGAGCCTGAAGACGGATTGTGCCCTGCGCTTGTTGCGCTGCAGCAGACATGGCGAGAGCCTCCAAGTGGTCCAGTCGTGTACTTCGGCTGATCACCAGCAGGATTTAGAATTTCTCTGGGCTGGTGCGTGACATACAGGTCAATGCCGGCCCTTTTCTTTTCCCTTTTCCTGATTGGAGTGAGTGGATGACCGCCTCGATGCCCCACGTGATGAACACCTATGGCCGCCTGCCGATCGCGCTGTCGCATGGCCAGGGCTGCCGCGTCTGGGACACCGAAGGCCGACGCTACCTGGACGGCCTGGGCGGCATTGCGGTCAACACCTTGGGGCATGCCCACCCCAAGCTGGTGCCGGCCTTGCAAGAGCAGATCGCCAAGCTGATCCACTGCTCGAACTACTACGAGAACCCGCTGCAGGAAGCCCTGGCCGCGCGGCTGTGCGAGCTTTCAGGCCTGTCGGCCGCGTTCTTCTGCTCCACCGGCCTGGAGGCCAACGAGGGCGCACTGAAGATCGCTCGCAAGTACGGCCACGACAAGGGCATATCTCGCCCCGAGATCATCGTCTTCGAGAAGGCCTTCCACGGCCGTTCCATCGCCACGCTCTCGGCCACCGGCAACCCCAAGGTGCAGGAAGGCTTTGGCCCGCTGGTGGAGGGCTTTGTGCGCGTGCCCTTCAACGACGCCGCCGCAGTGCGCGAGGTGGCCGAGTGCAACCCCAACGTGGTGGCCGTGTTCCTGGAAACCATCCAGGGCGAGGGCGGAATCAACCCGGCGCGCTGGGACTACCTGCGCGAGGTGCGCCAGATCTGTGACGAGCAGGGCTGGCTGCTGATGCTGGACGAAGTGCAGTGCGGAATCGGCCGCACCGGCCAGTGGTTTGCGCACCAGTGGGCCGATATCAAGCCCGACGTGATGCCGCTGGCCAAGGGCCTGGGCTCGGGGGTGCCGATCGGCGCCATCGTGGTGGGCGAGAAGGCCAAGACCATCCTGGGTCCGGGCAACCACGGCACCACTTTGGCGGCAATCCGCTGTCGATGCGCGCCGGCATCGAAACCCTCGACATCATGCTGGCCGACGACATCATGGGCAACGCAGCCCGTGTGGGCGCCCACCTGAAGGCCGCGCTGGAGCGCGAGTTGATGGGCGTGAGGGGCGTGAAGGAAGTGCGCGGCCTGGGCCTGATGCTGGGCATCGAGCTCGACCGCCACTGCGGCGTCATCCTCAGCCGCGCCATGCAGGCCGGCCTGCTGCTCAGCGTCACGGCCGACAGCGTAATCCGCCTGGTGCCGCCGCTGATCCTCACTGAAACCGAGGCCGACGAGATCGTCAGCCTGCTGGTGCCGGTGATCAAGACCTTCCTCTCCGAACCTCAGCCATGAAACCGGGCCACAGCCTCATGAAGCACTATCTCCAGTTCAAGGATTTGCGGGCCGAGGAATACGCCTACCTGTTCGAGCGCGCCCGCATCATCAAGCAGCGCTTCAAAAACTACGAGCGCTACCAGCCGCTGGCCGACCGCACGCTGGCCATGATCTTCGAGAAGGCCAGCACCCGCACCCGCGTGAGCTTCGAGGCCGGCATGTACCAGATGGGCGGCTCGGTGGTGCACCTGACCACCGATGGCAGCCAGCTGGGCCGCGCCGAGCCCATCGACGATTCGGCCCGCGTGATCAGCCGCATGGTCGACATCGTGATGATCCGCACCTACGAGCAGACCAAGATCGAGCGCTTCGCGGCGCACTCGCGCGTGCCGGTCATCAATGGCCTCACCAACGAGTACCACCCCTGCCAGATCCTGGCCGACATCTTCACCTACCTGGAGCACCGCGCCGCCCTGGGCGCCTGTGGCTACGACCTGGCCAGCCTGCGTGGCAAGGTGGTGGCCTGGGTGGGCGACGGCAACAACATGGCCAACACCTGGCTGCAGGCGGCCGAGATCCTGGGCTTCACGGTGCACGTCAGCACGCCCAGCGGCTACGAAGTGGACACTGCCGTCGCCGGCATCAAGAACACGGCTTGCTACAAGGTCTTCAAGAACCCGCTCGACGCCTGCCGCGGCGCCCACCTGGTCACCACCGACGTCTGGACCAGCATGGGCTTTGAAGCCGAGAACGAAGCCCGCATCAAGGCCTTTGCCGACTGGTGTGTGGACGCCGAGATGATGGCCGTGGCCCAGCCCGATGCCTTGTTCATGCACTGCCTGCCGGCGCACCGCGGCGAGGAAGTGGCGGCCGAAGTGATCGACGGGCCGCAATCCGTGGTCTGGGACGAGGCTGAAAACAGGATGCACGTTCAGAAGGCGCTGATGGAGTACCTTCTGTTGGGGCGCATCGGCTAGGTCGCACCAAAACCGATCAGCCAGCCGCTTGCCGCAGGCGCACAGTGGCCCGCAGGAGACAACAAGAGAACAACCATGAAACTCGCGCTGATCACCGATCTGCACGCCAACCGCGAAGCGGTGGAGGCCGTGCTGGAGCATGCCAAAGGGCATGGCGCCGACCGCTATGCCTTCCTGGGCGATTACGTGGGCTACGGCGCCGACCCGGGCTGGGTCATCGACACCGTGCAGGCCTTTGTGGAGCGCGGCGCCATTGCCGTCAACGGCAACCACGACGCCGGCGTGTCCGAAGCCACCTCGCCCAACATGCGGCCCGGAAGCGCGCCAGGTCGTCGACTGGACCCGCTCGCAGCTCACCGAGGCGCAGATGGGCTTCCTCACCAGCCGGCCCATGTCGCACACCGAAGGCGACATGCTGTTCGTGCACGCCAACGCCTTCGCGCCGGCCGAGTGGGAATACATCCAGGGCCGCATTGAGGCCGTGCGCAGCCTGCACGCCACCACCTGCCACTACACCTTCTGCGGCCATATGCACGAGCCCAAGCTGTTCCACCTCTCGGGCACCGGCAAGGCGGGTGATTTCGTGCCCACACCTGACGTGGCTATCCTGCTGCCGCCGCACCGCCAGTGGCTGGTGGTGCCGGGCTCGGCCGGCCAGCCGCGCGACGGCAACCCTGCGGCCTGCTACGCCATGTTCCATCTTGTGGATCAGACCCCGACCTTTTTACCGCGTGCCGTACGACGCTGAAACCGCCGCCGCCAAGATCCGCGCGGCCGGCCTGCCCGAGCGTCTGGCCGAGCGCCTGGCCCATGGACAGTAGCGCCAGCTACAGCGGCACCACAGGCCTGGGTGCCCTGCCCGATTCGGGCCCCGCGTGCTGGAGGTGGGCCAGGTCATCGACCACTTCCGCCTGGAGGAACGCTTGCATCAGGGCGGCATGGCTGCGCTGTGGCGCGTCAGCCGCGTGCACGACGACGGCGCGCCGGTGGTGGACGCCACGGCCACGCCACTGATCGCGAAGGTGCCGCGCATCAAAGGGGGCGAAGACCCGGCCACCATCGTCGGCTTCGAGGTCGAACGCATGATCATGCCCACGCTCAGTGGCGTGCACGTGCCCAGGTTCGTGGCCAAGGGCGATTTCACCCGCCAGCCGCACATCGTGATGGAGCACATCCTGGCGAGACGCTGCGGCCACGTCTGGACGAAGCGCCGCTGGCCTTTGATGAGGTGGTGGAGATAGGCTCGCGCGTGGCCGTGGCCCTGCACGAGTTGCATCGCCAGCACGTGGTGCACTCTGGACATCAAGCCCAGCAACATCCTGTTCCGCCCCGACGGCACGGCCGTGCTGATCGACTTTGGCCTCTCGCGCCACGAGCATCTGCCCGATCTGCTGGACGAAGAATTCACCCTGCCCATGGGCACTGGGCCCTACATGTCGCCCGAGCAGGTGCAGTTCGTGCGCAACGACCCGCGCAGCGACATCTTTGCGCTGGGCGTGATGCTCACCACTTCACTACCGGCGAGCGGCCCTTCGGCGCCCCCACCTCGGTAAACGGCCTGCGCAAGCGTTTGTGCTGTGGAGCCGGTGCCGCCGCGTGCCATCCGAGCCGATTGCCCGCCCTGGCTGCAAGAGATCATCCCCCGCGCCTGGAAGTGCAGCCCGAGAACCGCTGGCAGAGTGCGGCCCAGCTCTTGCTGGCGCTGCAAGCCCCGCTGCAGGTGCCGCACCAAGCGCGCTGACAAGCTCACCCGCAGCAGCGGCTTCACGCGCTTCAAGCGCTGGTTCTTTGCCATGGGCAGCGAGCCCGAGAACCGCTCGGTCACCAACACCGAATTGATGAGCCAGAACGCCATCATCATGGCCGCCGTGGACGTGGACAGTGCCTCTTCGGCGCTGCTCGAAAACTGCGCGAAACCGTGCGCCGAATCGTGCACACTGAGCCAGGCGCCCGGCTGGCCTGCGTGAGCGTGATGAAACCGCCCGCATCGGTACGGACGAGTTGGTAGACAAAGACGGGCCACAGCGTGCACGTGAAGCAGTTGGTCAACCCCAAGCACTGGGCGCGGCCCATCAGCAAATCGCTCAACCTGGACGACGGCCGGCTCACCTTCCATGCTGGAGGCGCCCGGACGCGGCCGCCGCGCTGGTGGATTTCGCACGCCGCAACCAGGTGGACCACATCGTGATGGTGCGCGCGGCAACTCGGCGCTGCGGCGCTTCCTGGGCAGTGTCTCGTCCCAGGTGGTGGCCCAATCCAACTGCACCGTCACCGTGGTGCGGGCTGCGCTGTCTGGCGACGAGGCGGACGACGACTACGTACCGTTCTGAGTTCAACGGCCCTTGCCAGCGTGAGCGACAGCGGCAACCCCTGCACCCACTGCGGCGCCTTCGCTGCGCCAGCTTTCGCGTCGACTTCGCCAGTGAAGAACCTCGAGCCAGGGCGGGGTTGTGCCTGACGGCCTGGCCGTGAGGGTGAACGACCACAGCTGCCGCATGCGTGGCACCGACCACGCCCGTCCGCGCTGCGCGGCCCTGGTGGGCACCGTGGGAACCCAGGCCCACTGCGGCATCTACGAGTGGCGGCCCGCGCCCCGCCGCGAATCCGGCATGCTGGCCCCGCTGGGCCGGGGATGAGGCCTGCAACCGTGCCCGCGCAAGGCACGGGCTGCCGGCGCTGGACTGACGAGCAAGCACCCCGGGCAAGATTGCCGTCATGCGCGCACCCCACCCGTCATTCCCTCGCCATTCCGTCATCCCGCGCCCCTTCCGTCATCCCGGCGAAGGCGGGGAGTGCCCAGTTCGGCTTGTCAGCCTTGGTCGGCTTGTCGAACTCTCCCGCCAGCGACCAGTTCACGCTGGCCGGCGCTATCCACTTGCGGATCGCCGCGTTCACCTGCTCCAGCGTCAGCATCTGCACGCGGGTGTCGAAATCACCGTTCCAGCGGAAGCTGCGGTCGCGCGCCAGGTGACCCAGCCAGCCCGAAGCCACGGCGGAAACTGCTGGCGCGCCAGGTGTCGCTTCTCAGCCAGCATGGCCTTCTTGGCGGAGGCCAGCTCACTGGCAGTGACGCCGTCCCTGACCAGGCGTTGGATCTCTTCGGCGAAACCCTGCTCCACCTTGCCCGGTTCCCGGGGCAAAGATGGCGTAGAAGCTCAGCTTGGCGGAGGGCTCGAAGCCGGAGGCCCCAGGTTGGGCACCGGCGCCATACGAGAGCCCATCCTTCTGGCGCAGCCGGGTGAGCAGCCGCGAATCAAAGCCACCGGCGCCCAGCACGTGCACGCCCACCTGCAGGGAGGCGTAGTCGGGGTCGTTGTCGCTGAGTTGGAGCGGCAACACACCGATGGCCGTGGCGTTGGGCTTTGTCTCTGAGCGTTGCCACCATGCGCTGGCCGTTCAGTGCCGGCGCAGGTTGGGGCACGCGGGCATAGGCCTGGGGCGATGTCCAGTCGCCCAGCAGTCGGGCAATCACGGGCTTGATCTGAGCCGGATCGAAATCGCCCACGATGGCCAGCTCGGCGTGCCCGGCTCCCCAATGCGAGGGCATGGAAGGCCGCCACCTGCTCCAGCGTGAGTGCGCGTAAGGTCTTGAGCCCTTCATCCACTGTGGGCACCCGGCGCGGGTCACCCACCGGGAGACCGCGCTCAGCGCATGCTCCAGCGCCTGGCCGGCCACCGCGTCCGGCTCTTCGGCCGAGCGCTCCAGGTTGCTGATGTTCTGCCGCATCAGTTGCTCAAACTCGCTGGCTGGAAAGCTGGGCCTGCGCAACACCTCGCTGAGCAGGGTGAGCGCCGGCACCAGCCGAGCGCGCTTGGTGCTCAGGCCGGCCTCGGCGCCTGCCAGCGCATTGCCGCCCACATGCCATTCGGTCTTGAGGGCATCAAAGGCGTCGCTGATCTGGGCCCGGGTCTTGGTCTTGGTGCCCATGGGCAGCATCGAACCCACGGCACTGGCCACAGAGCGCTGGCCCTTGAGGCTCTGCACAGTACCGAAATGCAGTCTCAGCGCCAGTTCCACGGTTTCGCCACGCGACTTCTTGGCTAGCAGCGCCACCTTCAGGCCCGAGGGCAAGGTGTAGCGCTCGGTGCGCTTGTCGATGTTGGCGGTGCTGGTGTCAAACACCTCGCCAGCTGCCACGGCCGCCTGGGGCTTGAAGTCGGCCAGCGCCTTCTCGGCATCCACGCGCTGGGCCAGCGGCGTGCGCTGCGGCGCCTCGGTGGCATAGAAGCGGCCCAGGTTGCGGTTGGTGGGCGGCATCCAGCCGCTCACAGCAGCGTTCACTTCGTCGAGCGTGATGCTCTGCACCCGGTCACGCAGGCTGAACAGCAAACGCCAATCGCCTGCCGCGATGGCTTCAGACAAGGTGACGCACAGGGTCTGCGGGTCGGACATGATTTTGTCCAGGTCACGGCCCATTGCAGCTGCGCGCGCTTGAGCTCCTCGGCCGTCACTGGCTCCTGGATCAAGCCCTCGATGGTGCTGATGAAGATGCGCTGGGCATCGTCCACCGAATCCTCCTTCTTCATCACCGCCGCCATGCTCAGCAGGCCGGGTTCGGCGTTGCGCGAGGCCCAGCCAAACACCTGGGTGGCCTTGCCGGTTTCCACCAGTCGCTTGTGCAAGCGACCGCTCGGCGTGTCGGCCAGGGCCGTGGCCACTATCTCGAAAGCGGCGTAATCGCGGTGGGCCAGCGCCGGGATGTGGTAGCTGGCAAACACGGCCTGCTGGCCGCCGATGCGGCGCAACGACCTCGCGCTCGCCCTCTTGCACCGGCTCCAGCGTGTAGGTGGGTGGCAGCTTGCGCGTGGGCTTGGCGAGGCGGCCGAACTCGGTGCTGATTTCCTTCAGAACCCTGACTGGGTCGAAGGCGCCGGCCACCAGCAGCGTGGCGTTGTCGGGCTGGTAGTACTTGCGATAAAAGGCCCGCAGGCTGGGGATGTCCACGTTCTCCACGTCGGCGCGCGCGCCGATGGTGCTGCGGCCGTAGCTGTGCCATTGGTAGGCCGCCGCCTGGGTGCGCTCGATCAGGATGTTGACTGGGTCGTTCCTCACCGGCCTCCATCTCGTTGCGCACCACGGTCATCTCGGTGTCCAAATCCTTGCGCAGCACCTGGCGCCGGTCATGCGGTCGGCCCCGGTCTTCAGCCCAGGCGAGAGCTGGGCCGGGTCGGCCTGGAAAGGTCCCGTAGTAGTTGGAACGGTCCGAATTGGTGCTGCCGTAACCCGTACGCCGCGCTTGAGAGTTCGGCCCCTACGTTGGGCATAGTGCAGCTTGGTGGTCCCGGAACATCAGATGCTCAAGCAAGTGCGCTATGCCGGCTTCACCATAGCCCTCCATGCGGCTGCCCACGTGGTAGGTGACGTTGACCGTGACCGTGGGCTTGACGCATCGGGTATCAGCAGCACCTGCAGCCCATCGGCCAGGCGGTACTTAGCTGATGCCCTCCGCCTGGCGCAACGGTTGCGGCAAGGCCAAGGGCGCGGCCAAGGCGGCGAGCGACAGGCTGCCAACGATGAACAGGGCGGCAACGCGAGGGAGCGGGCGCATGGTGACAAAACCAGCGGGCAAGCTGGCAAGCAAGGGGTTTGCAACAGAGCGAGGATAGCTGGGCAAGTTCCCTGTTACCTCGCCCTTCGCGGGCAGCGTTCGGGATCAGCGGCTGGCCAAGCGCTGTCAGCAACCTGCGATCACGCGCCCTCGGTCAGGCCGAGCACCGCCGTGACCTCGATCTCCACCTTCGCCCGCTCTTCCACCAGGCCGGCCACCTGCACCGCCGTCACCGCGATGCCGAACTCACGACCCAGCGCACTTCGCGGTGGTAGGCTTGGCCGATTTCGCGGCCGCGGGCGATGTACTTGCGCCGGTCCGTCAAGTACCAGGTCATGCGGCAGAGATATGGCCGGGGCTCGGCGCCGGCCTCGGCCAACAAGCCTTGATGTTCTGCAGGTCCGGTGCACCTGGGCCACCAAGTCGCCGCTCTCGAACTGGCATTGCGCGTTCCAGCCGATCTGCCCGGCCACGAACACCAGCGCACCGCTGGCAGCCACGCCATTGGCATAGTTTCCTTGGGGGCAGCCCAGGCGGTGGGCTGCAGCACGGTTTTGGTCATGGGGTCTCCTGGGTTCAAAAGGGTTCACGCAGCTTGTGGGCTGCAGCTTGCCGGTCTGGGTGCGTGGCAGCTTCTCCACAAACTCCACCGGCCCGCGGGTACTTGTAGGGCGCCACGGTCTGCTTCACGGTAGTCCTGCGTGCGTCCGCACCATCGCGTCATTCGCCAATTGGCCTGGCCGCAACACCACGAAGGCCTTGACGATCTGGCCGCGCTCGTCATCGGGCACGCCTGTCACGCCCACCTCGTCCAAGGCCGGGTGGCTCCATCAGCGCGTCTTCCACCTCGGGCGCGGCGGATGTTGTGGCCGGCCGAGATGATCATGTCGTCGGTGCGGGCCGGTGTGGAAGTAGCCGTCGTCGTCCATCAGGTAGGCGTCGCCGGTGAGGTTCCAGCCGTCACGCACATAGCCTTCTGGCGCTCGTCGGTCAGGTAGCGGCAGCCGGTGGGGCTTTGCACCGCCAGCTTGCCCACGGTGCCCACGGGCACTCCGTTCATGTCGTCATCGACTATCTTGGCGCGGTAGCCGGGCACCACGGTGCCGGTGGCGCCGGGACGGGCAGGACCTCGTCAGCCGAGATGAAGATGTGCAGCAGCTCGGTGGGCGCCTATGCCGTCGATCAGCTCGATGCCGGTGGCCTCGCGCCACAGCGTGCGAGTGGAGGCCGGCAGCGCCTCACCCGCCGATTAACACGCACTTGCGCAGCGGTGTGCGGCAAATCGACGCCGCGCGCCGCCAGCGGGCAGTGTACGAGGCGGGCGTGCGGAACAGAACCGTGGCGTCGAAGTCCTTGATGCCGTCCAGCAGCCGCGGCGGGCCGGCCTTTCCAGCAGCACGGTGGATGCGCCCACGCTCATGGGGAACAGCAGCAGGCCACCCAGCCCGAAAGTGAAGGCCAGCGGCGGGCTGCCGATGAAGATGTCGCTTTCCGTGGGCCGCAGCATGCGGCGGCTAGCACACGCAGGCCGCCACGTCGCGGTGGAAGTGCATGGTGGCCTTGGGGATGCCGGTGGTGCCCGAGGTGAAGGCCAGCAGACAGGTGTCGTCGGCAGCGGTGTCCCACGTTCAACTGGTGGCTCCTTCAGCGCCATGGTCGCTTCCAAGCCGCCGGGTCCGGCGTCGTTGAAGTAGCGAAGCGCGCACCTGAGTGAGCTTGGGCACCCGGCCGGCGTCGGCTGAGTCCATCGGCCAAGGCCGCGTCACACAGCGCGTGAGTCACCTCGCCCTTGGCGACGATGCCCTTCAGCTCCTTGGCGCGCAGCAGCGGCATGCTGCCCACCGCGATGCCGCCCGCCTTGACGACGGCGAACCAGCACGCAGCAAGCATCGGGCGAATTGGCGCCGCGCAGCAGCACGCGGTTGCCGGGCACTGCTTCCACGTCCTGGCACCGTTACGTTGGCGATGCGGCTGGCCTTCTCCTGCAGATCGGCACAGGTCCAGCGCAGACCACCGGGGCCTGGATGCACAGCCGGTCGCCCTGTCATTCGGCGATGCGCCGGTCCAGCAGTTCGGTGGCGCAGTTCAGTTGGGGCGGGAACTGCAAGCCGGGCAGCGTGAAAGATGAAGGCCGGCTGCTGCTCGGGCGGCGGCAAGCGGTCGCGGGCAAAGGTGTCGATGTGGGCAGAGCTGGGTGCGGCACCCCGTGTCAGGCGGAGGATGTGGCGGACGCCGCTTCGCGCAGCAGATCGCGCCCGATGATCAGTTGTTGCACCTCGGTGGCGCCTTCTGTAGATGCGCAGCGCGCGGATCTCGCGGTACAGGTTCCACAGCCTGGCCGCTCACCACGCCCAGGCCGCCCCACAGCTGCACTGCCGCGTCGATCACCTGCCGTGCGCCCTCGGTGGCCACCATTTTTGCCATCGCGGCCTCGCGTCACGTTTAAGGCCCTGGTCGCGCATCCACGCGGCGCGGTAGGTGAGCAAGGCGGCCGAGTCGATGGTGGTGGCCATCTGTGCCAGCTTGGTCTGGGTGAGCTGATGGTCTCCGAGCACGCCGCCAAACATCTTGCGCGTGGTGGAGCGGGTGATGCCTTCGCCGCCATCGCGCGGCGTGCAAAGCCCAGCGAGAGGCGCAGCCACCGAGGCGTGGAACACATCGAGCGTGCGTGGCCACCTTGGAAGTTCTCGCCCGCCGCCCCACGCGCTGGCTGGCGGGGTATGCGGCAGCCGGTGAACTTCAAGCGCGCCAGCGGGTGCGGTGCGATCACCCGGATGCGCTCGGCGATCCTAAGCCGGGCGTACCCGCATCGACGATGAAGGCACTGATGCCGCGCGCCCCCGGTGCCTCGCCGGTGCGGGCGAACACCACGGTAGAAATCGGCGATGCCGCCGTTCGGAGATCCGGGTCTTCTCGCCGTCCAGCACATAGTGGTCGCTGTCGGCCGCGCTTTCCAATTTCGCGGCGCAAGCCATCGCGGTTACGTCGGAGCCGGCGTCGGGCTGGAGAGCGCGAACGCGGGCAATCGCTTCGCCGGCCGCCACGCGCGGTGATAGGCGGCTTTCTGCTCCGGCGTGCCGGCCAGGCTGATGGCCCCCCGAACCCGGGCCCTGCATCGCGAACGCGAAATCGGCCAGGCCGCTGTGGCGGGCCAGGGTTTCGCGGATCAGGTGATGGCGCGGGTGTCGATGGCGTCGGCCGCCGCCGTAGGCACGTCCCCCACGGCGTGCCTGAGCCAGCCGGCGCTGCCCAGTGCGCGCACCAGGGCCTGGCACCTCGGCGTCCACATCGTGCTCATGGTGGCGACCACATTCGCGCCGGCCCAGGCGTCAAGCGCGGGCAAGCTCACCGTGTTTGGCGTCGAAGAAGGGCCAGGCTAGGTAGCGGGTGTCAGCCATGGTGGCCGCTCCAACAGCAGGGGTGATCGTCATTCTCCGTAGGTGGACTCCACCCGGTGCCACCCATGGATCTCCCAGCCTCTCGGGAATGACGCCCGGGGCGACATGGGGGTGTCGTCGTTGGTCATCCTTGTTGCCCTGTAAACACCGGCCGCTGCTTGGCCACAAAGGCCCCGTAGGCGGCGGAAGTCTTGCGTGAGTATGCACAGCGCCTGCCTGGGCCTCGGCCTCGATGGCCTGCTCGATGGTCATGGCCCATTCCTGCTGCAGCATGAAAGTCTTGGTGAGCCAGGTTGGCAAAGGTGGGGCCTTCGCATTGCGTTTTGTGCCAGATGCCTGCGCGTGGCGCCCAGCAGCTCGGTCGGCTCCACCACGCGGTTGTAGAAGCCCCAGCGCTCGCCCTCCTCGCCGCCCAGCGCACGGCCGGTGTGGCAGCAGCTCGCTGGCCCGGCCCTGGCTAATGAGGCGTCGGCAGGATGGCGCAGGCGCCCATGTCGGAGCCGGCCAGGCCCACACGGTTGAACAAGAAGGTTCCGGTCTTTAGTTGCGCGCCGTGCCCAGCCGCAGCCGTCAGACGCCATGGCCACGATGGCACTGGCCCCGGTCAATACGCCGTCCACCGCCGCCACGATGGGCTGCGGGCAGGCGCGCATGGTCTTCACCAGATCGCCGGTCATGCGGGTGAACATCAGCAGCTCCCGGGCGCATCCAGCCGCACCAGCGGGCCGATGATCTCGTGCACGTCGCCACCCGAGCAGAAGTTGTCGCCCGCGCCGGTGATGACCACGGCGTGGGATGTCGCTGGCGTAGCGCAACTCGCTGAACAGCAGGTCGCGCAGCTCGGTGTACGAATCAAAGCTCAGCGGGTTCTTGCGCTCGGGCCGTTCAGCGTGATGGTGGCCACGGCGCCTTTCACTCCCACAGGAAATGCTTGGCGGCATAGCCCGCCAACCGCTTGCGGTTGCCGGCGAGCAGCGAGGGATCAATGTTGCTTGATGAGGTCATGGGTCTCTTCCTTCACATCACTTCGCCGCCCGAGACCGAGAGGGCCTGGCCGGTCATGGCAGACGCCGCGTCGGCACACAGCCAGGCCACGGCGTCGGCCACCCGCTGGCGGCGGCTGCACGATGCGGCCCTGGGGTTGCTGGCGGCAACTGCGCGCGCCTCGGCTTCGCTGCGACCGGTCTTGGCCATGACGTGTGGGAATGCTTTCCGTCAGGATGTCGGTCTCGGTGTAACCGGGGCACACGGCGTTCACGGTGATGCCCTTCTTGGCCACCTCCAGCGCCATCGAGCGGGTAAGGCCCAGCACGCCGTGCTTGGTCGCCGAGTACGCCGCCGCAGGCGGTAGCCGCAGCTGGCCCGCCGTGCTGGCGATGTTGATGACGCGACCCCAGCCCGCCTGCAGCATGCCTGGCAGCGCCGCGCGGTTGCACAGGAACGTGCCGGTGAGGTTCACCGCCAGCATGCGTTGCCACAGCTCGGAGGTTTTGTGCAGCGGCGGCAGCTCCGGCCCGGCCGGCGTTGTTCACCAGCACCAGCACCGGGCCGCGCGCCAGTTGCGTCCCCGGCAAATGCAGCCGCCACCTGGGGCTTCATCGGCCACGTCGGCCACCGCGATGCCATGGCGCTTGCCCGGAAGCGTGGCCAGCAAGGTCTGCAGGCGCAGCGCGTCTCGGCCCAGCAGAGGTGAGCGTGGCGCCCCTCGGCCGCCAGCCGCAGCGCGATGGCCGCGCCGATGAGCTGCGCGCGGCGCCCGTCACCAGCGCATGCTTGCCTCGCCAGAGAGCCACCATGCCTTGGCACTCTTCTTCTGCGCCGCCACCTGGGCGAGGCCTGGGCCAGCACGCTTGCGCCTCCTCGCGCTGGAAGTGGCTTCCATCCGGCTCTTGGCGCTCTGGTACTGGTGCGGCCAGGGCTGGCCTGGTAGCCGACTTGTCGCCTCGGTCAGCGTCCAGGCCGGGTTGGCCAGGTGCGGGTGGGCAATCGCGCACAGGTCGGCACGGCTGGCCGCGATGATGCTGTTCACATGGTCGGCCTCGCTGATCGCGCCCACGGCGTGGTGGCCACGCCCGCCCTCCTGGCGCACGCGGTCGGCAAACGGGGTCTGGTAGATGCGGCCGTATTAGCTTTTGCGCGGCGCTCACCTGGCCCGACGAGCAGTCAATCATGTCGGCCCCGGCCGCCTTTGAAGGCGCGGGCGATCTCCACCGCGTCGTCCGGCGTGATGCCGCCTTCCACCCAGTCGTGCGCCGAGATGCGCACGCTCATGGGTCGCTCGGCCGGCCAGGCGGCGCGCACTCGGTGAACACCTCCAGCGGGTAGCGCAGCCGGTCTCGCCAGTGCGCCGCCGAACTCATCGGCGCGGCGGTTGGTGAGCGGCGAACGGAACCTGAGAGCAGATAGCCGTGGGCGCAGTGCAGCTCCAGCCAATCAAAGCCCGCTTCGGCCGCGCGGCGGGTGGCGGCCACGAAATCGGCCTTCACGCGGTCCATGTCGGCGCGGTCCATCGGCGCGCGGCACTTGCCCGTCCGGCAGATAGGGCTGGGCCGAGGCAGCCAGCAGCGGCCAGCTGCCGTTCGGCAGCGGCTGATCGGCCCCGCGTCGTCCCACGGCGCATTGGTGGAGCCCTGGGGCCCCGCGTGGCCGATCTGGATGCCGATGCGCGCGTCGCTGGTCTGGGTGCACGTGAGCCAGGATGCGCGCCCAGGCCTGCTGCTGCGCATCGTTCCGCAGGCCCGGGCAGCCGGGGTGATGCGGGCGTCAGCCGAGGGGCAGGTCATCTCGGCCACCACCATCGCGGCGCCGCCCAGGGCGCGGCCGCCCAGGTGCACCAGGTGGAAGTCACCCACCACGCCATCGACAGCCGAGTACTGCGCCATCGGCGAAACCACCACCCGGTTCTTCAATGGTGACTGAGCGCACGTGGCGGCGTGAACATGGGCGGCACTCGGCGGCAACGGCCGGCGGCACTGGCACGCCGCCCTGTCGCCGAACCAGCGTTCGAAGTCCTTCGAGCTCAGCCGGCGTCGCGCAGGCGCAGGTTCTCGTGGCTGATGCGCTGGCTGCGGGTAAGCAGTTTGGCCGTTGAAGAGCGACCATTGCTCGCACTTCACCTGTTGAAAAGCCAGCCAGGCCGAGCCACGCAGGTGGCGCGCATTGGTCATCAGCTTCTCGCCCTGCAGCGTGCCGGCAAAGAGCTTCTCGCAGAAGGCTATGGACTGCTGCTGGTCGGCCCCGTCCAGGCCGTGGGCCAGCCAGACCTGTTCGGGGCACTCGACGATGAAGGTGGTGGTGTTCTCGTCGAACTTGTAGATGTGGGCCTGGAACCAGCCGTGCTCGGTCTTCTGGAAATCAAACGTGAACGCGTCGTACAACTTGCGCGTGCCCAGCCAGATGTAGCGGTTGGGCCGCACGATGATGTTGGGCTTGAACGCCTCCTGGTACTGGGTGCGGATCTTGGAGAAGATGCCGTCGCTGGCGATGATGAGGTCGGCGTCCGGGTACTCGGTGTCGCTCTCCACCTCGGTCTCGAACACCAGCTTCACGCCCAGGTTTTCGCAGCGCGACTGCAGGATGTTCAGCAGCTTCTTGCGGCCTATGCCCACAAAGCCGTGGCCGCCCGAGCGGATGGTGCGGCCCTTGAACAGCAGCTCGATGTCGTCCCAGTGGTTGAAGGCCAGCTGGATCTCGTCGGCCGTGGGGCCGTCCCACTGGCGCATCACGTCCATGGTGGCGTCGGAGAACACCACACCCCAGCCAAAGGTGTCATACGCCTTGTTGCGCTCACCACGGTGATGTCGTGGTTGGGGTCTTGCTGCTTCATCAGCAGCGCAAAGTACAGGCCGGCCGGCCACCACCAATGCAGACGATCTTCATGGGCACTCCAATGGCGGAAACCGTGGGCGATGAATTTAGTTTAGCTGTAAAGCTTAGTTGTCAAGTAGTTCAAATCCCGTCACCATGCCCACCTGGCCGGCGTACGCTGGCTGCACGACGACAACACCGTCAGTCCCCGCGCGGCGCAGACCTTGCCACCGTCATGCCCGCGCAGGCGGGCATCCAGGCTGTTGCAGCGCCCGTGGATTCGCCCGCGGGAATGACGGCCCAGAGACTGGAACAACGCTGTCCCCATGACCACCCGCAAGCCCGCACCCGTCGCCCCACCCCCGCCTGGCCGACGCCCACATCGGCCAGGAAGTCGCGCCGGGCAGGATGACCACCTGGCCGTGAAGGTCTGGCTGCGCATGCTCTCCACCAGCAACCAGGTGGAGCAGGCCATCCGCGCCAAGCTGCGCGAGCGCTTTGGCACCACCTTGGCCCGGTTTGATTACCTGGCGCAGCTGGAGCGCCATGCCGGCGGCCTGCGCATGAGCGCCCTCTCGCGCTACCTGATGGTGACCGGCGGCAACGTCACCGGCCTCACCGACCAGCTGGTGGAAGAAGGCCTGGTGGAACGCAAGAGCGACCCCGACGACGGCCGCTCGTGGCTGGTGCGGCTCACGCCCAAGGGCCGGCGCGAATTTGGCGTGATGGCCGCCGAGCACGAGGCCTGGCTCAAGGCCATGTTCTCGGGCTACGACCACGCCCAGATGCAGCAGCTGTACGAGCTGCTGGGCCGATTGCGCCTGCACCTGGCGGCCGGCTCTGAGCAAGCCGCACCATGAGCAAACGCCTTTACGACATCTCGCCCCTGGTCTCGCCCCAGGCGCCCATCTTCCCCGGCGACGAGCCCTATGCCCTGCGCTGGACGGCCACGCTCGGCCCCGGCTGCCCGGTGAACCTCAGTGCGTTGACGATGTCGCCCCACGTGGGCGCGCACGCCGACGCCCCCTTGCACTACGCCAACGGCGCGCCCGACGCCGCCCAGGTGCCGCTGGACACCTACCTGGGCCCCTGCCGCGTGATCCACGCCATCGGCTGCGGCCCGCTCATCCACATCCACCACCTGCAGCACGCTGCGGCCCACCTGCCGCCCCGTGTGCTGGTGCGCTGCTGCGAAAGGCCGACACGGTGTGGAACCCGACTTCAGCGCCTTCGCCCCCGAGACCGTGGCCTGGTTGGCCGATCAGGGCGTGCGGCTCATCGGCCTGACACCCCTCGGTGGACCCGGCTGACAGCAAAACTTTGACAGCCACCAGCAGCTGCGTCAACGCGACCTGCGCGTGCTGGAGAACCTGGTGCTGGACGAAGTATCCGAGGGCGACTACGAGCTCATCGCCCTCCCTCAAATTGGCAGGCGCCTGTGCCTCCCCGTTCGCGCGGGGCTTGCGCGAGCTTGAAGACCACGACCCATGAGAACCACACCCGAACCCCGTCAATCCCGACGCCTCCATCGCCATTCCCGCCGCCTTCTTCGTCATTCCCGCCACCCTCTTCGTCATTCCCGCCACCCTCTTCGTCATTCCCGCGAAGGCGGGAATCCACCCACCGCCGAATACTTGATCCGCCTCCGCGGGAATGACGGAGGTGAAACGGGAATGACGGAGTGACACAGAAATGACGGAGACACACCCATGAACACACGTTCTGATCTGCATCGCGCTGGACGCGCAGGACCGCTGCGCGAACTGCGCAACCTCTTCACCCCCGCCCGAAGGTGTGAACCACGGACGGCAACTGGGGGCGTGCTGCCGCGTCCACTGCCGCTCGCGTGGCCCAGGTGGTGCAGCAGGAATGGGGCGAGGGCTTGATCCGCAGCTGGAAGACAGCAGGCAGGATGGCCCAGCCCAGCGCGGGCCAAGATCGCCCGGCTGATCGGCGCGGGCGAAGGCGAGGTGGTGGCCGCCACCACCATCAACCCCCACAAGGTGCTGGTCGCCGCCTGCGCATGCGCAGGCCGACGCCCCGAACCGTAAGGTCATCATCGTCCGGAGCGCAGCAACTTCCCACCGACCTTCACATCGCCGAGTCCTTCTCACCGCCGTTCTGCAGCACGGCTGCACGCTGGAGCTGATCAGCGCCGACGAGGTGGCGCGCCGCGCCTGGCCCGGGGCGACGTGGCCGTGTTGATGCTCACGCAGGTGAACTACCGCAGCGGCCGCATGTTCGATATGGCCGCCATCACCGCCCAGGCCCACGCCGCCGGCACGCTCACCGTGTGGGACCTGGCCCACACGGCCGGCGCCGTGCCCGTGGACCTGCGTGGCGCGAAAGCTGACTTTGCCGTGGGCTGCGGCTACAAGTACCTCAACGGCGGCCCCGGCGCGCCGGCCTTTGTGTGGGTACACCCCCGCCACACCGAGCGCTTCTGGCAACCGCTCTCGGGATGGATCGGCCACGCCAACCCCTTCAGCTTCGACACCGCCTACCAGCCCGCCGCCGGCATCAGCCGCTACCTGTGCGGCACGCCCGCCGTCATAGCCATGGCAGCGTTGGAATGCGGTGTGGACACCCTGCTGGCGGCCGAGCCCCTGGGCGGCATGGCCGCACTGCGCGCCAAATCGCTCGCACTCACCTCGCTGTTCATCGCCCAGGTGCGCGAGCGCCTGGGTGCGCACCCGCTCACGCTGGCCACGCCCGAAGACCCCGCCCAGCGCGGCAGCCAGGTCTCGCTGGCCTGCCCTGAAGGCGGCTACGCCGTGATGCAGGCCCTGATCGCCCGTGGCGTGATCGGCGACTTCCGTGCGGGCAATGGCAGCACTGAGCCCGACCTGCTGCGCTTCGGCTTCACCCCGCTCTACACCCAGTACGTGGATGTGTTCGATGCCGTGACGGCGCTGAGCGAAGTGCTCACCACCGGCGAATGGCGCGAAGCGCGTTTCAACCAGAAGGCTGCGGTGACATGACCTGCCCCCACATTCCAAGCTCGCAAGGCGAAGCCATCGTCCGCGAGGAAGGCGCCCAGCTCGACTTCTCCAAGTCCATGAGCTACGGCGACTACCTGCACCTCGACAGCATCCTCACCGCCCAGCACCCGCTCGCCCGACCACAACGAGATGCTGTTCATCATCCAGCACCAGACCAGCGAGCTGTGGATGAAGCTGATGCTGCACGAGCTGCGCGCCGCCACCACCGCGGTCGCCGCCGACCGCCTGCAGCCGGCCTTCAAGATGCTGGCCCGGGTCTCGAAGATCATGGAGCAGCTGGTGCACGCCTGGGACGTGCTGGCCACCATGACCCCGCCCGAGTACTCGGCCATACGCCCCTACCTGGCGCAGAGCAGCGGCTTCCAGAGCTGGCAGTACCGCTGCATCGAATTCAGCCTGGGCAACAAGAACCCCGCCATGCTCAAACCCCACGAACACCGGCCTGACCTGCTGACCATCGTGGACACCGCCTGGCGGGCCCCCAGCCTGTACGACGAAGCCCTGCGCCTGCTGCAGCGGCGCGGCATTGCCGTGCCCACCTCGCACACCGAGCGCGACTGGACCCAGCCTTATGTTGTCAACGACGGGGTCGAGCAGGCCTGGCTGCAGGTCTACCGCGACCCCGAGCACCACTGGGACCTGTACCAGCTGGGCGAAGAACTCACCGACCTGGAAGACGCCTTCCGCCTCTGGCGCTTTCGCCACGTGACGACGGTGGAACGTGTGATCGGCTTCAAGCGCGGCACCGGCGGCACCAGCGGCGTGGGCTACCTGCGCAAGATGCTGGACACGGTGCTGTTTCCGGAGATTTGGCGGTTGCGGACGGAGCTGTGAGCCTGCCCGGCATGTGACGGCACCGCAAGGTCTGGTCGCATTCGCTCGCTTGATGCAACGTCTGCTTGCACGCATGGTCACTTGCTCACCATTGGCAAACGCCCCTTAAGGCAGTACCAATATGGATCTCACGGGCGTCCTTCTAGACTGATTTGACAGCGCTTTCAGAGAGTGTCTGTGTCGCCATCAAATCAATCCAGTGAGGAGCCCACATGAGAAAAGTACTTGCCAGCTGTGCTTTGGCCGTGATGTCCACCGGGGCGTTCGCCGCCATACCGAATACGCCGCTGGGCACAAGCGTCACCAGCTTCGTCACCAGCCAGCCGGGGGTGGCCTTCAGTGACACCGCCGTTGTCACGGCGTATCTCGAAGGTGTGTACGAGGTCTACATGACCCCACAGAACTACGACATCAGAAGGTGCATCACCCACGGCCCGGCAGGTTGCCGCGCTCCCACCGCCAGTTTCAGAACAAGCATTGACAGCATCACCATATTCGATGCGGCGGGTGCCGTGGTTCCCACCATGGCCAGTGTGGCAACGCCTGTCGGCGCCAGGTCGTCCTTCGTGGGCGCGTGGTACCCCACCACCAGCTACCACATCACCGTCTACCTGAAGCCCGGCAGCTACAGCTTTGTGCAAACCGGCATGGCTTCCGGCATTTCACCTGCCAACCCCACTGGCCCGGTATCGGGGCAATACACCTTCCTGGTCAGGACGCCTGCCAACGTACCCTGCCAGGGAACATCAACGGTGGCCAGCACGATGCCTGGCCAGGCCATCCAGTTGGCGAATGGGGCATGGGTGGGCTATTGGTATGCCACGGTGATGCAGGCTCAGTCCTTCGTCATCGGTTACGGTGCGACCGCCAGCACGGTGAGCCAGGCACCGTACCTGATCCCTGGCACATCCCTGGTGGGCCTGAATGTTGACTATATGGGCGTGATCAACGCCAACTCGTCCTATCTGACCTGCGTCCCTTCGTCGCTCAGCTTCTACTGAAGAGCGCGTCGGCTTGCCTGATCGGCGGCAGGAGCCGCCGATCCTGCTCAGCTCAATCGCGGATCACCACTACCGCTTGCTGCGCCCCCAGTTCGTCCGGCGCACAGCCGCCCGTGCGTACGAGGAACAGGTTGAAGAAGCGATCCCCCTGCGCGCCCGGGCGGAAGGTGACGTTGATGGTCTCCGTTCGGGCGGTGTCGTAGCCATCGGCGAAGAACACCGTGCGGTCAACGGCGCCGTAGTCGGTGCCTGCCTTGGCGTCACCATCCTGGCTGAACAGCCTGAAGCTTGCGGCCCCCGTCTTGCCGCCCGTGCGCGTGATGCGCACCGACTGGGTTCCCTGCAGCGCGGTATCGCGCATGGTGTATGTGGTGGAGTCGAACTGGATGTTTCCGGCTTCTGGCAGGTTGGGGCCGGTGCACGCCGCCACGGTGGGAATCGCCGCTGGCGGCAGCGGCAAGGGACGGTTGGTGGGTGTGAGGCCACTGAAGGCCATGGTCATGCCGCCCATGCCAAGTGGGTCTCGAATGTTGGTCGTCGCTCCGCTGCCTTCGCAGTCCAAAGCAAAGCCGCTCCCCTTGCGATTCAAGGGTTGAGCTTTGATTTCGCTCCAGACGGTGAACTCCTGGCCTACGCCCACAGATGACAGATCCACGCGGTAGGTGATCGGGGCCCTGAGGGCGAGCAGCGCCTCCACGCGTGGGCACCGGCCCGTGGGTTGGTAGGCAACGACGTACAAGTCCAGGAAGTCTTCACGGGTCAGCAGCGGGTGGGTTGAGTACGGCATGTCCTTCACGTCGAACATCCAGTCATTCGCCTCCCCGATGAGGCTGACCTGGGAGGCCGCCGAGTAAAAGGGGCGGGTGGTGGTGGATGTGTAGGCATCAACACTCATCTGCCCCCATGACCAGACATACGAGTCACTCAGGCCAAAGCGGGGGTTCTCGTCGTAGGTGACGAAGTGTGCTGCGGACAAGGTGAACGTCAGGCTTGCATCGACCGCGTTCTTGGTGAAGCTCTGGGATTGCCACACCCAGGCCTGGCTGCCAATCGCTTCATCGCTGAGCCTGAGCGTTCCAGAGGGGGCCTCGGCGTACGCGCCGTAGGTATTGCCAAAGTTGCCAAAGACCACCACGCCCTGGGCCTGCCGCGGCTGAGCGCGCAGCAAGGGGCCGAACTCGGTGCTGTCGGTGAAGTCGGCCCCGCTGGTGTCCTGAGGCCTGGTGTAGCCGGTGAATGTGCCGTTGACCAGGTAGGTACCAAACTGCCAATTGCGCACCGGCGTGTGCCGGGTCAACGGCGGCAGACCGCCGACGATGACAAACGAGAAGCTGCTCAGTGGCGCGACCATGGTCGCGCCACTGACGGTGGCACCGGCCACCACCTCGAAGGCGGTCATCGCGGCGTTGGTCTTGTAGAACTGGGGCTGGGTGCCCGCCGGCACCAGCGCAGGGTCGAAGGGCAGCGTGACGGTGGCAGGCGTCGCGAAGCTGGTGCCGTGCGGCGTGAGCGCGAACATGGCACCAAACTCGGGAACCCCGGCAGGCATCGTGGGCGCACCGACACGCGTGGCCTCGATGGCAATCGGCGCCTGCTGCGCCAGCGCACCCGCCGGCACCACCACCTGGGCACCCGCCGCTGTCACGGTGCCGCCCGCCGGGCCTATCGTTGCCCCCTGGGTGGGCGGCGGGCTGGCATCGCCCCCGGAATTGCAGGCAGCCAGTGCCAGCGTCACGGCAGCCATCCAGGCCAGGGTGCCGGGAACACGGAGCAAGAACAGGTTCATGGTTGTCACCCCCGTAAGGTCATTCGATGCGCGGCGCAGAATCAGCGGCAGATTCCAGATTCCATGGGCTACGCTGGGGCCACCTTAGTCAGGCTGGGGTAGGCGGGCCATAGTCAGTTTTGCCGCCTGGTGCTGCGATTCGTGGGGGTTGGCACCAGCCGATCAGGAGGAACTGCATGCACGACTGGATGAACGTGGTTGAGGCCGGCTACGACCTGAGCCTCTCGCCGCAAGCCTGGCTGCAGCAGTTGCTGGTGCGCGCCACGCCGCTGATGGATCGCGGCGCCGGTGTCAACGCCCAGCTTTTTCGGGTGTCTGCCACGCGCTTCGCGCTCGAACACGTGGCTGTTCACGGGCATATGACCGCCGAGCAGTTGCGCGGCTTTTTGGCGAGCGCGCCGGCCGAGGCGATCAACCTGGTCTACCGCCATGGGCTGCCTGCGGGCTCGTTGAGCGAGAGCATGTTCGCCTCCACCACAGGCCGGCCACCGTCGCGCCCCGCCGAACTTGAGCGCTATTTCATCGAAGAGTCACCTGACAACTTTCAGGATTCGCTGGGCATGACTGCACACACAGGCACAGGCTGGGGGGTCGTGCTCGCCGTGCCGCTGCCGCACCCACAGGGCATGGCCGAAACCGAACGCAGGCACTGGAAGCGCGTCGCGGCACATCTTGCGGCCGGCCTGCGCTTGCGCCTGGGCATCGAGCAGGCCGCCCTCGAGGAGCCTGCGGTCGAGGCCGTTCTCGTACCCGACGGCAAACTGAAGCACGCTGAACGTTCGGCACAGAGCCCGAGCGCCCAGCAGCGGCTGCGCGACGCGGTGCGCGCCGTCGACCGCGCCCGCACGCGCAAGCACCGCGCCGACACCGAGGCCGCGCTGCAACTCTGGGAGGGCCTGGTGGCCGGCCGCTGGTCACTGGTGGATCGTTTCGACAGCGACGGACGCCGCTTCGTCGTTGCCATGCGCAACGACCCCGCTCAACCAGACCCGCGCGGCCTGACCCGCCGGGAGCGCCAGGTGGCGGAGTATTGCGGCATGAAGCGCAGCACCAAGGACATCGCGTACTTGCTCGGCCTGTCGGCGTCGGCCGTGGGCGGCGCACTGAGCGAGGCCACGCGCAAGCTCGGCCTGAACTCACGCACGGAACTGGCCGCATTCTTTGCACCGGCCGGCCTGCGCGCACGATTGGCCGAATGGGACCTGCACGGCCAGAACATGGCGCTTGGTGCCTACCCCTTGGCCCAGGCGAAGCAGCTTGAGGCCTTGAGCGAAGGCGAACGCGCAGTGGCGATGCTGCTGCTGCAAGGCGAGACCTACACAGCCATCGCCCATCAACGCGGCAGTGCCGAACGCACCGTGGCAAACCAGGTGCAGGCCATCTACCGCAAGCTTGGCGTGCGCTCGCGGGTGGAACTGGCCGCAGAACTTGGCAGGCCAGGGTCGGCGTCATCTGCGGCAGGGGATGAGTCGAGTTGACCGAACCGTGAATACGGCAACTGAGGAATGCACGGACACCCGTCACGGAGCCCCTTGGTCGCAAGAGGCCTGAGGATCACAGGCCATGGGTACACCCGATCACTAGAATCCATGCGATTCTCAGCCCGCCCAGCGCCCCACCCGGGCCCCGGGCCCAGACCCGGAGCCTGACCATGGACACCCGCACCGCCCCCGCCCGCCTGCGCATTGCCCGACTGCGCGAAACCATGAACGCGCAGGGCACCCACGCCGTGCTGGTGCCCAGCAGCGACCCCCACCTCAGCGAGTACCTGCCCGGCCACTGGCAGGGGCGCGAGTGGTTCTCGGGCTTCACCGGGTCCATGGGCACGCTGGTGGTCACGCTCACCGATGCGGCCCTGTTTGCCGACATGCGCTACTGGGAGCAAGCCGAGCGCGAGCTGCTGGGCAGCGGGATAGCGCTGGTGCGCATCTCCAACGCGGGTGCCACGCACCACCTCGATTGGATCGCCGCCCAGGTGGCCGCTGCCCAGACACTGGCCGTGGATGGCCAGTGTCTGGGCCTGGCCGCGGCCAAGGCCTTGCGCGCCATGTGCGACGAGAAGGGCATTGCTCTGCGCACCGAGGCAGACCCCTTGGCCGCCGCCTGGGAGGGCCGTGCCGGCCTGCCCGCCGCGCCGCTGTACGAGCATGCAGCACCGCAGGCCGCCGTGACGCGTGCGACCAAGCTGGTCGCCGTGCGCGCGGGCATGGCCGCGCATGGGGCCACGCACCACTTCGTCTCCACCGTGGACGACATCGCCTGGCTCACCAACCTGCGCGGTGCCGATGTGGAGTACAACCCCGTGTTCCTGGCGCACCTGCTCATTGGCCAGAGCGATGCCACGCTGTTCGTGGGCGCCGGCAAGGTGAGCGCGGCGCTGGCCGCCACACTCGCCACTGACGGCGTGCGCCTGGCCGATTACCGCGAGGCCCCGGCCGCGTTGGCCACCCTGCCCGCGGGCAGCGTGCTGCTGTTGGACCCCAAGCGCGTCACCTTGGGTCTGCGCCAGGTGGTGGCCGATGACGTGCGGGTGGTGGAGTCCATCAACCCCAGCGTGCTGGCCAAGAGCCGCAAGACGGCCGAAGAGGCCGCCTTCATCCGCGAGGCCATGGCCGAGGACGGCGCCGCCATGTGTACCTTCTACGCCTGGTTCGAGGCGGCGATGGCGCGCGGCGAGCGCATCACCGAGCTGACGGTGGATGAGAAGCTCAGTGCCGAGCGCGCCAAGCGCAAGGGCTTTGCAGGCCTGAGCTTTTCCACCATCGCCGCCTTCAATGCCAATGGCGCCATGCCGCACTACCGCGCGCTGCCCGAGTTGCACGCGGTGATTGAGGGCGATGGCCTGCTGCTGATCGATTCCGGCGGCCAGTACCTGGGCGGCACCACCGACATCACCCGCGTCTGGCCCATCGGCCAGATCACGCCCGAGCAGCGGCGCGATTTCACCCTGGTGCTCAAGGGCACGATGGCGCTAAGCCGCGCGCGCTTTCCCAAGGGCACGCTCAGCCCCATGCTCGATGCCCTGGCCCGTGCGCCGCTGTGGGACCAGAGCATGGACTACGGCCACGGCACCGGCCACGGCGTGGGCTACTTCCTGGCCGTGCACGAGGGGCCGCAGAGCATCAGCAAGGCCCAACCCGAGCCCACCATGGCGATGGAGGCCGGCATGGTCACCTCGATCGAGCCGGGGCTGTACCGGCCCGGCCGCTGGGGCGTGCGCATCGAGAACCTGGTGCTGAATGTGCCGGCTGCGGCCAGCGAGTTTGGCGAGTTCCTGGAGTTCGAGACGCTCACGCTGTGCCCCATTGATACGCGTTGCATCGATGTTTCGCTGCTGCGTGCCGACGAGATCGGATGGCTGAACCAGTACCACGCCACGGTGCGCTCGCGCCTGGCGCCGCTGGTGAGTGGCGATGCGCTGGCCTGGCTGGTGGCGCGCACCGAGGCGTTGCGGTTGGGCTGAGCGCGAGCTTGAGGCTGCGGTGACAGGGGTGGATCCCCGCCTACGCGGGGATGACGGCACTTGCGGTGTGAATTGGCGACCTGCAGAAGGTGGATTCCCGCCTTCGCGGGGATGACGGGGAATTCGTCATTCCCGCGAAGGCGGGAATCCACCGGGCCCCACTGACCAAAGCCCCTGCACCCCATCGCCGAGAACGTCGCTCCCTACAATTGGTGCAGTGCACCTACTGAACGCCGACCTCCATTGCCATTCCACCTTTTCGGATGGCAGCCTGCCCCCCGATGAGCTGGCCCGCCGGGCCCATGCCAACGGGGTGCTGGTCTGGGCGCTCACCGACCACGACGAGATTGCCGGCCAGGCGCCGGCCCGCGCGGCGGCCGAGGCGCTGGGGCTGGTGTACGTGACCGGGGTGGAGATCTCGGTCACCTTCATCGGCGAGACGGTGCACATTCTGGGCTTCGATTACGACCCTGAAAACGCTGCGCTGGCGCAGGGCCTGGCCGCACTGCGCGCTGGGCGCGACCAACGCGCCCGCGACATGGGCGCCAGCTTGGCGAAGGCCGGCATCCCCGGCGCCTACGAAGGTGCCTGCGCTTATGCCGGCAATCCCGATCTGGTCTCGCGCACGCACTTCGCGCGCTTTCTGGTGGAGAACGGCCACTGCGCCACGGTGCACGAGGTGTTCTCGCGCTACCTCAAGGAAGGCAAGCCTGGCTTCGTACCGCACCGCTGGGCCGGCCTGGGGCAGGCGCTGGATTGGATACACGGCGCCGGCGGCGTGGCGGCCATTGCCCACCCGGCGCGCTACCGCTTCACGCCCACCGAAGAGTTTGCGCTGTTCACCGAGTTCGCCTCGCACGGCGGGCAAGGCGTGGAGGTGACCTGCGGCGCGCACTTCCCCGACGAAGTGACCAAGTACGCCAACATGGCCGACGAGTTCGGCCTGCTGGCCTCGCGTGGCAGTGATTTCCATGCCCCCGAGGAAAGCCGCATCGCCCTGGGCGAGCTGCCCGATCTGCCTGGCAAGTGCACACCGCTGTGGAGCCTGTGGGCAGATCGGCTGCAGCACCTGCCGCCCGCTGAGCACACCGGCGCACACGCCGCGCTGCCGGCGTGACGGCGCCGGGCCAGCCCGGCCAGCGGCCGCCGCTGGGGTTGCCCTGCGGTTGGGGCCGGTGCATATCGACAGTTTGGGGGACTGACCGGCGCGGGGCTTGGTGGTAGCCTGCTGCTCGCCTCCACCGTCTGCACAGCCACAACGTGATCGACCAAGCCCTCAAGCGTCAAATTGCGCAGCACGAGATTCGCTGCCACAAGGCGCCCGGGCGCTTTTTGCGGCACACGGCCTGGATGGCCGAATTCGGCCAGATCTTTCTGGTGGCCATGCTGCTGCTGGCTGCCGCCGGGCTGCTGTGGTCGCTGTACGGCCTGGTGTTTGTGCGCTTTCAGGTCTGGCGCATCCTGCTGCTGGTGGGTTTTGCCGCCCTGCTGTGGACCTTGGTGGCCAACTTGTGGCCGCCCACCGAAACCGCGCAAGGCCTGCCCCTCACGCCCGAGGAAGCGCCCCGTTTGTTCGAGATGATCCGCGTGCTGCGCAAGCGCATACAGGCGCCCGAGTTTGACCAGGTGCTGGTGGACGACAGCCTGGGTGTGAGCATCGTGCAAACACCGAGCCTGGGCATCCTGGGCCGCTACCGCAACACCCTGGTGCTGGGCCTGCCCGTGCTGATGGGCCTGAGCACGCCCCAGGTTGCCGCCCAGGTGGCGCACGAGTTTGGCCACCTGGCCACCGGCCGGCGCGAGCGCAAGGCCTGGATCTACCGCACCCGCCGCAGTTGGTGGCGGCTGGCCCAGTCGCGGGCCCAGTCGCGCTTTGCGCCGGCCTTCACCGACATCGGTGCGCGCATCTTCTTCCGCTACTACTTTCCCCGCTTCAACGCCCGCGCCATGGTGGTGGCGCGCCAGCAAGAGGTGGACGCCGACCTGCTGGCCCACCGCGTGATGGGCACTGTGCCCAGTGCCCGTGGCCTGGTGGCGCTGGAGGTGATGCGGCGCTTTCTGGATGAAGAGTTCTGGCCCGGCATCTGGGCCCAGGCCCGCACCGAGGCCCTGCCCAGCGCCAAGCCGCTGCGCGCGCAGTACGTGCTGCTGCGCGAGAGCCTGCGCGGCCCCGCCGCCCCGCGCTGGTTGCGAGAGGCCCTGGCGCGTGTGCCCAGCCCCAGTGAAAGCCACGCCTCGCTCAAGGCCAGGCTCGATTTGGCCGAGGCACCCCACGAGCTGCCCGAGCCGCCCGAACACTGCGCGGCCGACGAACTGCTGGGCACAACCACGCTGGACACCCTGATCACCGAGTTGGACCTGCACTGGCGCGAGCGCGTGCACGAGGACTGGCTGCACCGCCACCGAGAGCATGTGCAAACCGTCCTGCTGGTGGACGAGCTGGCTGTGGCCGACGCCGAGCATCCGCTGGCGCTGCCCGAGCATCTGCTGTGGGCGCGTGCCACTTGGCAGGTGAAGGGCGCCGCCGCCGCCGTGCCGGTGCTGCGCGAGGCACTGGCGCGGCACAAAGTCTCCACCGAGGCAGGCTGCCTGCTGGCCCAGGCCCTGGCCGAAACCTGCCAGCCGGTGCAGCCCGTGTCGCGCCAGCCCGACGCGCCCGCCGACTTGATCGAGGCCATCGAGCTGCTGATCGACGTGGCCCAGGTGGACGGCGAAACCCGGCCCTATGTGTACTCGCCCGATGTTGACCCTCGCTGGCGCCTGGAGGCCGGGCGTCAACTGGAAAAACTGCTGGAGCAGCGCCAGTTGTACGAGGCGCTCAAGCATGCCCGCCATCGCCTGCGGGAGCTGGAGAGAACCGGCGCCAAGGCGCTGGACTTGTTGCACGAGTTCGGCGGCGACCAGGTGCTGGCCCCCTCGCGCCTGAGCCCGCGCCTGCTGCGCCCGGCCGTGGCCCTGCTGCAATCGCAGCCTTCGGTGGGGCGGGCCTGGATGTTCCGCAAGACGCATTCGCAGTGCTCGGGCTGGGTGCTGCACCTGCTGGTGATCGAGCGCTCCAAGGTCTTGGGCCAGCCCGACCCGCACACCTGGTGGCGCTGGCTGCGCCAGCGCATCGACCTGCCGCTGCAGTTCATGGTGGTGGACCTGGCCAACCCCTTCTGGACGGCGCTGGCCAGGTCTGATCTGGCGGCGCAATTTCGCAGCAGCGACGAGGCCTGCTTCTACCGCGCCCGAGAAGGTTAGCCAGGGCCTGGGCTGCGCGACAATTGCGGCATGTCCCAGTACTTTGAAGTTCACCCCGAGAACCCGCAGGCCCGTTTGCTCAAGCAAGCCGCTCAGATCCTGCTCACGGGCGGCGTGGCGGCGGTGCCCACCGACTCCAGCTACGCACTGGTCTGCCGGCTCGACGACAAGACTGCTGCCGAGCGCCTGCGCCGCATCCGCCAGGTGGACGACAAGCACCACCTCACACTGCTCTGCCGCGATCTATCCGAGCTGGCCAACTACGCCAAGGTGGACAACCGCCAGTACCGGCTGATGAAGCTGGGTACACCCGGGCCTTTCACCTTCATCCTCGAAGCCACCAAGGAAGTGCCGCGCCGGCTCTCACACCCCTCGCGCCGCACCATCGGCCTGCGCGTGCCCGAGCACAAGGTGCTGCAGGCGCTGCTGGACGAAGTGGGCCAGCCGCTGCTGGCCACCACCTTCATTCCGCCGGGCGAGATCGATGCGCTGAACGACGCCGACGAGATTCGCACTCGCTTCGAGAAGCAGTTGCAGGCCATCGTGAATGCGGGAGCCTGCCCCTTGCAGCCCACCACTGTCATCGATCTCACCGACGAAGAGCCGGTGCTGGTACGGCAAGGCCGAGGTGACCCGGCCAAGCTGGGCTTGTGATCACCCCCCCGGGGCACCAGCCTCGGCCAGCGCCTCGCGCAGGCGCTGCGGGCTGAAGCCCACCTGAGGTCGGCCGCGTACCAGCATCACCGGCGTGCCCGGCGCCAGCAGCGCGTTGAACTGCGCTGCGCAGGCGGCGTCGGTCTCGATCATGCATTCGTCAAAGGCCACCTGGTGCGTGGTGAGCCAATGGCGGGCGCTGTCGCAGTAGATGCAAGTCTGTGACGACAGCATGCGCACATCGCCCGGCCTGGCCAGGCGCGCCACCTCGGCGCCCAATGCCGGCTCGCGCAAGACCAACCACACGGCCCAGCCAGTGGAGAACAGCAGCACCAGCAAAGGCACGCTCAGCCAGGCCAGGCGCCGCTGGACGGGTGGCTTGGCAGCAGGCTTGCGCGTCATGGTCTGCTGTGCTGGCTCAAACCGCCGCCGTGACGACGATCTCCACCTTCCACTCCGGCTTGGCCAGCGCGGCCTGCACAGTGGCGCGCGGCGGCGTGTGGCCGGCCACCACCCAGGTGTCCCACACGGCGTTCATGGCCGGGAACTCGCTGATGTCGGCCAGGAATATCTGCGCACGCAAGATCTTGGTCTTGTCGCTGCCGGCCTGGGCCAGCAGCTTGTCGATGGCCGCCAGCACCTGGCGGGTCTGGCCAGCGATGTCTTGCGAACCATCGCCCGCCACCTGGCCGGCCAGGTAGACCACGCCGTTGTGCACGGCGGCCTCGGACATGCGGGCGCCGATCTCGTGTCGTTGAACGTTCGGTTGAACCATCAGTGTTTTCCTTTGCGTTGATGCTTTTGAGGATGGGAAGTCTTGTGCGCGTGGGCATGCGCATGCACATCGGGTGCGGGCGGCGGCGCCACGGGTGCGGCCTTCTGGCCGATCTTGCTTTCGGTGCCGGCCAGCAGCTTGCGGATGTTGCCGTCATGCCGCCAGACCAGCAGCAGGCTCATCACCGCGACGGCCAGCACGGCTGGTGAGGCCCCGTAGGTGAGCAACTGCCCGAAGGGCACAAAGATGGCCGCGACGATGGCCGCCAGCGACGAATAGCGCGTGAGGTAGGCCACCGCCACCCACACCAGCAGCGTGGCGCCTGCCATCACCGGCACCAGGCCCAGCAGCACGCCGATGGCGGTGGCCACGCCCTTGCCGCCCTGGAAGCGAAAGAACACCGGCCAGAGATGGCCCAGAAACGCGGCCAGGCCCACGAAGCCGATGGTGGTTTCGCCCCAGCCAAAGCGCGCTTGCAGTTGCTGCGCGGCCAGCACCGGGATCAAGCCCTTGAGCGCGTCGAACAGCAGCGTGAGGGCGGCTGCCTTCTTGTTGCCCGAGCGCAGCACGTTGGTGGCGCCGGGGTTGCCCGAGCCGTAGGAGCGCGGGTCGGACAAACCCATGAAACGGCTGACGATGACCGCGAAGGACAAGGAGCCGATCAGGTAAGCCGCCAAAACGGCCAGCAAGGAAGAGAGGTTTTGCATGCAACGCCCGCATTAACTACGCCGGGCGTGGAGTGTAAGCGGGTGGCGCCCGCTGGCTCTCAGTGGCCGCCGCCGCAGGCGCCGCAGCAGCCCGACTTGGCAGGCGCGGCCTGACCGGCCGGCACCTCGATGCTCACGGGGGTGAAGCCAGCATCGGCAATGGCACCGGTCAGCTGCGCTGCGCTGGCGATGCCCGGCTCCACCAGCACCTGGTGCTGGGCCAGGTTCACCTGCACGTTGGCGGCCGGATCGACCTTCATCAGCGCCTGGGTGATGGACCCCACGCAGTGGTTGCAGGTCATGTCGTTGACTTGGAAAGCGATCATCGAAAACTCCAGGCAGATACGGTGACGGGGGGAGCGCGGATTTTCGCCGCTTTGGCTGCGGCCGTGGTGATCCGCCGCAATCGCCCCCGGTCTCAGGGCCGCCGCACCGGGCCGGGCATGGGGCCAGTGCGGTACAAAGCCCCCCACAGCAACATGGCCGCAGAGGCGCTGAGCGCCGCCAGTCCCACGGGCGTGTTGGCCACGCGCTGGGCCACGCCTTGCAAGACCTCGGGGTCGACCTGCTCCACAAAGCGCGCCAGCTCCAGGATCTGCTCGCTGGAGTAGCGCGACACATCGTCCAGCGCCACCATCACGCCGTCGGCCGTGCGGCGCTGTACAAAGCAGGCAAAAGCCCCGGCCGCCACGGCCGCCATGCCAAGGGTGCCCAAGGGTTGCAGCAGCCGGGCCAGCAGGCGCGAGCGCATGGCCTGGTCGCCCAGGTCATACAGATGCGAAATCAAACGGGGTGCCGGCACGGCCACACGCGCGGCGGCCGTGGCCAACGGCGTGGGTTGAAACAGGGGGTCGCTGGTCTGTGGCATGGCTGCTCCGGTTCGGGTTCAGCCTGGTGGAGTGGGCCCGCGCGCCAGCGGTTCCGCCACCACTACAGATCGACACCAATCAGCCCATGCCGCAACATCGGGTTGCGGCCGCTCACCTGCGGTTCAGATCGCGCAAGCCACAGGCTTGGCACCCAGCACCTCGGTGAGCACCGCAGGCGCCATGCCCACCAAGTAGCCACGCCGACCGCCGTTGATGAGGATGGCGGCGAGTTCCAGCACCGTGGCCTCCACATACACCGGCATGACTTTGCGCGTGCCAAAGGGCGAGGTGCCACCCACCATGTAGCCACTGTGGCGCTGCGCCACCTCGGGCTTGCAGGGCTCCAATCTTTTCGCGCCTATGGCCCGGGCCAGGTTCTTGGTGCTGACCTGCCTGTCTCCGTGCATCAGCACGATCAGTGGTTCGGCCTTCTCGTCCTGCATCACCAGGGTCTTGACCACGGCGTGCTCGTCCCAACCCAGTTGCCTGGCCGATTCGGCCGTGCCGCCATGGTCCACGTAGGCGCAGACGTGCTCGGTGTAGCTCACCTTGTGAGCCTTGAGCCACTGCGTGGCCGGCGTTTCGCTGACGTGCTTGTCTTTCTTGGCCATCTGCCAGTGCTCATTGCGCCGGGTCGCGGTTTTCCCAGCGGATCGCGTCGATGGCCTTGAGCAACTCGGGCGAGAGTTGGGTGCCCCAGGCGGCCACGCATTCGTCGAGCTGCGCCACACTGGTGACGCCGATGATGGTGGAGGCCACGCGCCAGCTGCGGTAGCAGTACGCCAGCGCCAGCTGCGTGGGCGTGAGGCCATGCGCGCGGGCCAGGGCGTTGTAGCGCCGGGCAGCCACCAGAGCTTCTGCGCGGGCCCAGCGCTGCGCGCGCATCGAGGCGAACTTGGCCAGGCGGCCCAGCTCGGGGTGGTCGGGGCTGAAGCCCAGGTCGTCGTACTTGCCGGTGAGGCTGCCAAAGCCCAGCGGCGAGTAGGCCAGCAGGCCCACCTGCTCACGGTGCAGCACCTCGTCGAGCCCGTTGTCAGCCACGCGGTTCACCAGGCCGTAGGGGTTCTGCACGGTGGCCACGCGGGGCAAGCCGTGGCGCTCGGCCTCGCGCAGAAAGGCCATCAGGCCCCAGGGCGTTTCGTTCGAGAGGCCGACGTGGCGGATCTTGCCAGCCTTGACCAGCGTCTCCATGGCGCGCAGCTGGGCCTCGATGGAGGTCTGCTCCACGTCGCGCTTGGGGTCGAAGTACAAGGCGCCAAAGGCCGGCGCGTTGCGGTTCGGCCAGTGGATCTGGTAGAGGTCGATCACGTCGGTCTGCAGGCGCCGCAAGCTGTCTTCACAGGCCTGCACGATGTGCTCGGGCTTGAGGTCGGCAGCGCCGCCGCGTATCCAGTCCATGTTGCGACTGGGGCCGGCTACCTTGGTGGCCATCACCACCTGGCGCCTCAGCTCGGGCCGCTTGGCAAACCAGTGGCCCAGGATGGTTTCGGTGACGCCAAAGGTCTCGCGCTTGGGCGGCACCGAGTACATCTCGGCCGTGTCGATGAAGTTGATGCCCAGCGCCAGCGCGCGGTCGAGGATGGCGTGGGCCGCATCCTGGCCCACCTGCTCGCCAAAGGTCATGGTGCCCAGGCAGATGGGGGTGACGTTCAGGTCGCAGCGGCCGAGGGTGACGTGTTGCATGGGCATCTTGGCAAGCGTTGGCAAAGGCCAGCAGTTTGCCTCAACACCCCGAGATCGACATCGTGATGACCGGAGCCTGCCCCAGCGCTGCGGCCTGCTGGTAGGTCACGGCGCAGCTTGAGGGGTCGGGGGCGCCCTGCGCCGCGAAGCGGGTGGTCAGGTTGTTCACCAGACTGACGTCAAAGCTGTGGAGGGTGAGCATGTTGTCCATCTGGTCGCCCCCCACCACGTCGCCTGCCTCGGGGTAGGCGTTCTGGATCAGATAGGTATTGCCGCCATAGCTGAGATGGTAGAAGCCGGCCGTGCTGCCGCAGGGCTGGCGGGTGATGCAGTAGATGTGCCAGATCTCGGCGTTGGTGCGTATCGCGCCGTCGAGCGAGCGCACCGTGGCGATGCGTGCATCTGAGCGCAGATCGATGAGTTTCGGAATGGCGACGGCGGCCGGCACCGCCACGATGACGATAACCATCACCAGCTCGATCAACGTGAAGCCACGCTGTCGGCTGCCCGGCCCGCGCACGAGCCTGCCCACCGGGTGTGCACAGGATGGCAAAGCTGCAGGCAGGTGGATGGCCATGGAGGGGAAACCTGGTTCTGACAGGACAGACACGCGGACCCGCCCCTTGCGGCGCAGAGGCGGTTTGCCACGGCTATCGGACTGCCTGAACGCGACTTGAGCGCGGGGCCGGCGTCAGGCGCAGGCCGGCAGCCTCTCGGCGGCGGCCTTGTCGTCGATGTCCTTGAGCCTCGCGCCGTCCAGCAGCAGCAGGTCTTCCTGCTCGGGTTTCCAGCGCAGCCACACGGTGAGCGTCAGGTCGCCAGCCGACGACATCTCGGGGCTCAAGCTGCAGAACTGGGCAGAGACCTGGGCACTCACTTTGCGCTTGGTATCGGGCCCGTCGGCCGCGCGCCAGGCCTGGGAGCGCTGGCGCAGGCCAACCAGCTTCTGCTGCTCCTGGGCGTCCAGTGTCAGTGCCACCCAATGGCCCTTGTAGTTCGGGTTGCTGGGCGCCGCAGCGGGCAATGCGGCTCGGTTGGGCCGCAGCACCAAGGTTTCCTCAAGCACCTCGCTCGACGTACCGCCGCGCTCGATCTTCAGCGGCACCTTGAGCGCGTCGCGCAGCGTGCCGGCGCCCTCGGGCACGTACACCAGGGCGCGCAGTTGTGCGCCCTCGATCTGCGCCATGTCGAACTTGCGCAGCGCCCACAGCGAGCGCACTGGGATCTGCGTGCACCCCACCATGGCCAGCACCGAAGCCACGGCCACCGCTCTGAGAATTGTTTGTTTGACGTTCATAGTTTATTGTTTTACAGTAATTTCATGCACCACACAAGCCCCGAACCCTTGACACCGCGACAGGCCTTGCTGGCCCAGCGTCTGCGCGGTCTTTCCAATGGCGTGCAGGCCCTCTCCGCAATTGGTGCTGCCCTGCTGGCCGCCGTGCCGCTGCTGCTGGCCTTTGCACCGCTGTGGTGGGTGGCCATGCTGCTGGGCGGGCCCAATGAGGGCAGCGTGATGAATTTGCTGGAAACCGACCTCACCGGCGCCGTGCGCACCCGTCTGGTGGCGGTGATGCTGATCCCGGTGCTGGCCAGCCTGGCCGTGCTGTGGCAGGTGTGGCGGCTGTTTGGCGAGTACCGGCGCGGCCGCGTGTTCAGTGCCGCCTCGCTCGCGCATTTGCGGCGCTTCAGCTGGGCGCTGGTGGGCCTGGCCTTGGTGCAGCCGCTGGCCCGGGTGCTGATGTCGGTCGCCATCTCGCTCGACAACCCGCCCGGCCACCGCCATCTGGTGATCTCGTTCAGTTCCAACGACTTTGCGCTGCTGCTGCTCAGCCTGGTGTTCGTGGCCATCGCCCGGGTGATGGTGGAGGCGGCACGGGCCGCCGAGGAAGTGGAGCAGTTCGTCTGAACGGCTGGCGCACACCATGCCCATCGTTGTGAACCTGGACGTGATGCTGGCCAAGCGCAAGATGCGCTCGCGCGAGCTGGCCGAGATCGTGGGCATCACCGAACAGAACATCTCGCTGCTGAAATCGGGCAAGGTGCGCGGCGTGCGCTTCGACACGCTCGAAGCCATCTGCCGCGCACTGCAGTGCCAGCCGGGAGACATCCTGGAGTTCCGGCCTGATTCGCCCGATGCGCCCGATACGCCTGTTCGCACGCCATGACCAGGGCCCAACGGCCTGGGCGCCCCGGCGCCGGCCCGGCCTGCTGGTCCTGGTGCTGCTGGGCCACGTGGGCGTGCTGCTGGGTTGGCACTTTGAATTGCTGCCTCACGTGCGTGGCGCACAACCCCAAGCCCAACAGCCAGCCCTGGTGTGGCTGAACATCGCCGCCAGGGCGCAGCCTCAGAGCCAGCCGGCAGCCGCGCCGCAACCCGCACCAGCCCGACCGGCGCAGCCTGGGCCCACCGCCATGGCCAAGCCTGCGCCCAGCACCGCCCCCGCGCCCGACCCTGCCCCGGTCACCACCGCCATCCACCTGCCGGCGCCCGAAGCGCCGGCCAGCGCCGCTTCGGCCCCGCGCCAGCGGCTGATGGACACCACCGCCACCCGCACGGCCATCCGCCAGAGCGGCCGCACGCCGCTGTGGGCCGAGCGCACCGCCAGCGCCATCGACCAGCCCTTCGTCTCCAAGGCCGAAAGGCAGGCCGATGCCGTGGCCCGAAGCGCCAAGGGCGATTGCCTCAAGGGCGAGTTCAGCGGTGGCGGCATGGGCCTGCTGAGCCTGCCATTCTTTGTGGCGGCCGAGGTGAGCGGCCATTGCGCGCGCTGATATGCGTCACCCGGCTGCGGTGTACCGCAGCCTCCCTCTCGGAGGGTGCTCAGGCCGCTTCAGAGCGGCCTGGCGGTCCGCGCGCTCACAACCTGCGGGCCTGTGGCCTGCGCATGCCCATGGTGGTCTTGCAGATGGGGTCGTTGGCGCAACCCCAATAGCGCTTGCCGTCTTTGGCGTCGTCACGCTCCACCAGCTTGATCTGGCACTTCCAGCAGGTGGGGCGCCAGTATTCGCCCTGCAGTGCCAGGCTCAGCAAGGCCTTCTGCTCCTCGGGCGTGCGCTGCTCGATCAGTTCCACCAAGGCTTTGGGGTCCAGTGGCTGCACATGGTGGGTGCGGGCGTAGTCGGCACCGTCGGGGGTGAACATGGACGCGGTGGCGAACAAGCCCCGTCGCAGTTGGTGGGTGGCCAGCACATTCATGAACTCCCGAACTTGGGCAGAGGTCACTTTCTTGCCATGCGAATGCTTGCCATGCACCAGGCTCACAGGCACGCCGGGTTCATGGCGGGAATACAGCCAGATGTCCACACCACCGTCCGGGCCATGCGACTTCGAGCTTGTGACAAAGCCGGCCTGGGCAAAGTAGGCCTCCAGCACCACTTCGAAGCGCCGCCACTCGATCACGCGGAACACCGCCGGAGCCCACACACTGGGCGGCGCGCCGAGCGCGTCGGGCTCGGAATCCATCCCAGACATGCGGCTGGAGGGTGAAAACCGGGATGCCGGCGGCTGAGTGCTGATCCGGCTGGCCCCAGCGCTGGGATGCGTGGAGTGGCGCTCACCGCCTGGCTGCGGGCCGCCACGCCGGCCTGAGCCTCCGCCCACCAGATAGATCAGGCCGGCCAGCACCGACAGCAGCCAACCCAGATTGGCCACCGCCCGCACCGGGCCGCCGCTGCTCACGCCCGCTGCCTGGGCCAAGGCCCAAGGCAGCGAAGCCATCAGCAAGCCCGCCACCAGCAGCTTGATGGCGAGCGGGCGCAGGCCTCCCTCCGGGGGCTGGGGCCTGGATTTTTGTGGTGCCATCGTGCAGTTCCTCCCTCGCCTGGCCGGCCAAGCGCCGGCCAACCCATCACTGCGCAGCCTCTGGCGCCCAACAGTCGCCCGCTGTCACTAATTTGTTCTTGTCAATCAATCGCGCTGCGCTAAGAATAGTGTGTCGTTAAAAAATACACAAATATTTCAAGTCCTCGGGTTGGGCGAGGTCGGTCGCTGACAACAGCGACCAAGACAGGCAATGTCATGGGATGCCGCAACTGGAGCATCCCTCAGGGAGGAAAACCGCGATGGAAACGATGTGGCCTGTTGGGCTCACGGTATTGGCGCTGGCCGTATTGGCTGCGCCTTGGGGGCTGCGCTGGGCATGGCCACGCTGGCGTCAACGGGGCCAAGCTTGCCGGGTCGACGCCAACTCAGGCTCCCGACTGCCTGCGGCCAAGGCGCTGCAAAAGCAGCGTGAGGCGTCGTTTCAGCGCCTGCAGCAGCGCTTGGTGCGCGACAAGCTTGACCTGGAGGCACAACTGCGCGCGGCCAAGGCCGGGCTGGACCGTGCGCACCACGAACATGCCGATGCCGAGACCTCGCTGCACCAGCAGATGACCCAGCAAATGGAGGCGCTGCACCAGACCCACGAGGCCAACCTTCGGCATTTGCTGGCGGTCTATCTGGACCAGATCGACCACCTCCACCGCTCGCATGCGCATCACAGCCAGGCCTTGGCGGCGGAACTGGAGCGCCAGAAGTCGCTGCCCCGGTACGAAGCCAGCGAAGCGGACTCCGGCTTCGTCAACACGGTGATTTCAGACACGGCCTACGCCACCACGAGCTTGAACGACAACGGGTTCGCTCCCACAACGGCCAGAGTCCCTAAAGCCTGGTCTTGACCCGTTCTTTTTCCTGCAAACGCAGCACCCGCCGCTGCACCTTTCCGGTGGTGGTCATGGGCAGGGCGGCGATGAATTCGATTTCCTTGGGGTACTCGTAGGGCGCCAGCTTGCCGCGCACGTGCTGCTGAAGCTGCACCACCAGCGCGGCATCGCCCACGAACCCGGGGGCCAGCACCACATAGGCCTTCACCACCGCGCCTCGCTCGGGATCGGGCTTGGGCACCACCGCCGCATTGGCCACGGCCGGGTGTTTTATCAGGCAGTTCTCCACCTCGCTGGGGCCAATGCGGTAGCCTGCGGCCTTGAACACGTCGTCGCTGCGTCCCTGGTACCAGAGGTAGCCGTCGGCGTCCATCACGGCCGTATCGCCGGTGCGGCACCACGAGTCGTCCACGCCGCCGGTGTACTTGACCCGGGTGGCATCCTCGTTCTTCCAGTAGCCCAAAAAAAACACCGGGTCGGGCCGGCCGTGCACGTCGAGCCGGTGCAGGGCCACGTCGCCCGGCTTGCCGCGTGGGCATTCGTGGCCCTCGTCGTCCACCACTGCCACGCGGTGGCCGGGGTAAGCGCGGCCCATGCTGCCGGGCCGCGCCGGCCAACCCACGGCGCTGCCATCGGGTGCGGCGCGGCCGTCGGTGCCCAGGGTCTGGCTGCAGTTGCCCACGATGTAGTTGATCTCGGTCTGCCCGAACATCTCGTTCACCACCACGCCCAGCGCGTCACGGCACCAGTGAAAGACCGCATCGCCCACCGCCTCGCCAGCGCTCATCACCGCGCGCAGCTTCAAGCGGTAGCGCTCGCGCGGCGCAGGCACCGCCTTCATCATGGCCTTGAGCGCCGTGGGGAACAGAAAGCTGTTGGTGACACGGTGGCGCTGCATCAGTGCCAAGGCGCGCTCGGGTCCGAAGCGTCCCTGGAAGGCCACGATGGGCATGGCGAAGTACAGGCTGGGCAGCAGCGCATCCATCAGGCCGCCAGTCCAGGCCCAATCGGCGGGGCTCCAGAACACTGCGTCGGCCGGCACGCCGCCCGGGCCCAGCTGGCGCTTCGCGGGTAGCCGCGTGCCGCTGCGCAGCAGGTTCTGGCTGCAGACGAAGCCGCTGAGGTTGCCGACGAGCGCGCGGTGCGGCATCAGCGCGCCCTTGGGCGGGCCGGTGGTGCCGCTGGTGTAGATCAACACCGCCGCCTCGTCGGCCTGGGTGTTCACCGCCGTGAACTGCGCGTCCTCGCGCTGCAGTGCGGCTGGCCAATCCAGATCCCCCTGCCCCACGGCCTCACCCACCGCCAGCACCGTCGTCAGGCCCGGGCTGTTGGCCCGTGCCGCGCGCACGTTGGCAATGGCCGATTCGTCGGCGATGGCCACCGAGGCTTCGCTGTCGTTGAACCGGTACTCCAGCGCGTCGGGGCCAAACAGTTGCGACAACGGCATGGCCACCGCGCCCATCTGGTAGATGGCCATGTGGGCCACAGCGGTCTCGAAGCGCTGCGGCATCACCACGGCCACGCGGTCGCCGCGCTGCACACCCAGCCGCTTCAAAGCATTGGAGAGTTGGTTGGCGGCCTGCTGCAGTTCACCAAAGCGGTGCAGCGTGACCCGGCCGTCCTCGCGCTCGGCGCGCAGGGCCACGGCCTGCGGCTGGCTGGCCGCCCAGCGGGCACAGCAGACCTGGGCGATGTTGAAGCGCGCGGGCACTTGCCAGCGGAACTGGCCGTGCAATCGGCCCCAAGCGTCGTGTGTCATGCCGGCAAGGGTATGGCAGAGGCGTGTGCGCAGGCATTGGTGCACGCCCGTACACGGCGTTCACCTCAAGTTGCGGGCCGCAGGGCCGAAGACAGTCAAGGGCCGTCATGGCCCTGTCCCAGCCACCCGCCGCCAAGACCAACGCAACGAGCCCTATGTCGTACACCGAGCTCTCCACCGTCAAGCACCGCGTCGCCGTCGGCCTGGCGTTGCCCTTCAACGTGCGCAACGCCGACCGCACCCTGCTGCTCGCTCAGGGCCAGGTGATCGAGAACCGCGCGCAGCTCGAATCCCTGATGGACCGCGGCGCGCTGGTGGACGTGAGGGAGTTGCTGACACCGTCGCAGCGCATCGCCATCGCCCCGCGCGAGGCCTTGCCGGCGCTGTGGCAAGAGAGCATGACGCAGATCACCGAGACGCTGCGCAGCAACCCGGACCAGCACTTCCAGGCCGCCCTGGGCGCCGCTGCGGTGCCGGCCATGGCGCTGATCGAGCGCGACCCCGACCTGGCCATCTTCCAGGTCTTGCGCCAGGACGCCAACGCCATGGCCCGCTACGGCATGGAACACGCGCTGCACGCCGGCATCACCTCGGTGCTGGTGGCAAAGCGCCTGGGCTGGAGCGACACCGACACCCAGCGTGCCTTCAAGGCCGCGCTGACCATGAACATCTCCATGCTGGAGTTGCAAGGCCAGTTGGCCACCCAAGCCGACCCGATGAGCCCCGCGCAGCGCGAGGCCGTGCACGCCCACCCCTGGTTCAGCACCCGCATGCTGGAGCTGGCCGGCGTGACCGACCCCGACTGGCTGGACGCCGTGGCCACCCACCATGACGCACTGGAAGGCGCCAACTACCCGCCCAGCCAGCGCACCGCCAACGAACTGGCCGCACTGATACGCCGCGCCGACATCTACGTGGCCAAGCTCAGCCCGCGCCAGGGCCGCCGCGCCCTGGCGGCGGATCAAGCCGGCCGCGCCCTGTTCCGGCAGGACCCCAAGCACGAGATGACGGCTGCGCTGATCAAGGAGTTTGGTGTCTACCCACCGGGATGCTTCGTCAAGCTGGTGTCGGGCGAAACCGGCGTGGTGCTGCGGCGAGGCGGCACGGTGATGGCGCCGGTGGTGGCGGTGCTCAGCTCAGCCCAGGGCCAGCGCCTGGCAGAACCCGTACGCCGCGACACCGCAGAGCCGGCCTACGCGGTGCACGCGGTACTGCCGGCGCAGCCAGACTTCGCACAAGTGGCCCACACCACCTTGGCGGCTCTGGCCGCCTAGCCGATCAGCCCTGCACCTGATGCAGCACGCGCTGCGGATAGGGAATCTCTACGCGCTGTGCGTTCAGGTGGTGCAAGATCGTCAGGTTCACGTCCGAGCGCACACTGCCCAGACCGTTTTCGGGGTCGACGATCCAAAAATTGACGGTCAGTTCCAGACCATCGGCCGCGAAGCTGGTGAGGTGCACCACGGGGCCGGGTGTGTCCAGCACGCGCGGCACGCGCGCCACCTCGGCCGCCAGCGCCGGCATCAACGTGTCCATGTCGCTGCCGTAAGCCACCTGCACCACCGTGCTCACCATCACCTTGGGGTCGGCCAGCGAGGAGTTCTCCACCCGCTGGGTGATCAGCATCTCGTTGGGCACGATGGCCTCGCGACCGTTGAGCGCGCGAATCACGGTGTAGCGCGTGGCAATGTCGGTGATGCGGCCCTCGAAGTTGTCCACCTTCACCATGTCGCCGATGCGCAGCGAGCGTTCGGCCAGGATCACGAAACCCGACACATAGTTGGCCGCCAGCTTCTGCAGGCCGAAACCCAGACCCACGCCCACCGCACCGCCCAGCACGCTGAGCGCGGTGAGGTCGATGCCCACGGCCGAGAGCGCGAGCATCAGGCCCACGAAGGTGAGCACCGCGCGCACCACATTGGCCAGCACCTTGCGCAACGAGAGCTGCTCGCCCACGGCACCCGCGAGCAGGCGAGCCTCGATGGCGGCCGACACCCACAGCACCAGCATCAGCACCAGACCAGCCGACAGAAAGCCTTCCAGCAGGTTGCGCACCGACACCGAGCCACTGCCCATCTTCCAGTGGATCTGGTCCAGCTCGTTTAGCACGTCGGGCAGCACGCCGGTGATCCAACCCAGCACGCCCAGCCAGGCCAACCAGGACACGGTGCGCTCGATCACCTTGACCAGCGGTGAGGCCGGAAAGGCCACGCGCAGCACCCGCGCGATCAGGCGTATGACGGCGAACGACATCAGCGCCGGTATGACCACATGGAACGCAGCCAGTGGCACATGTTGGCTTTGCAGCAGCCGCCGCGCCCCGAAAGCCAGGCTCAGAGCGAGCACCGGAAACAGCACGCCGTCCACGATGCGCCGACCGAACCAGATGGAGCGCTCTGGCGGTACCGGGCCACGCAGCAGACGCACGGCCATCCAGGCCAAGCCCAGGCAGGCCAGGGCCACAGCGATTTCCAGCAGGGCGCTGGGGTGGGTCAGGGCCGCAAGGAAGTCGTTCAGTGAGAAAGCAGGGGCAGCGTTCATGGCGTGATTGTCACGCCGGCCCTGTTACCCGCTTCCTAGACGTCAGCCAAAGCCCGCAGGTGTGCCGCCACGCTGCGCGACATGGCGCTGAGCGAGTAGCCACCTTCCAGGCACGAGACGATGCGGCGCTTGGCGTGCCGCTGGGCCACGTCCACCAGGCGCCGGGTGATCCACTCGTAGTCGGCCTCGACCAGGCCGAGTTGGCCCATCTCATCCTCACGGTGAGCATCGAAGCCGGCGGAGATGAAGATCATCTCGGGCTTGAATTCATCGAGCCGTGGCATCCAGTTGGCTTCGATCAGCTCGCGGATCTCGCCGCCGCGGGTGTAGGCCGGGATGGGCAGGTTGACCATGTTGGTGCCCATGGGCACGCCACCCGAGAAAGGGTAGAGCTGGTCCTGGAAGAAGCTCACCATCAGGATGCGGTCGTCGTTGGCGACAATGTCTTCGGTGCCGTTGCCGTGGTGCACGTCGAAGTCGATGATGGCCACGCGCTTCAAGCCGCGCACATCCAGCGCATGGCGCGCGGCGATGGCCACGTTGTTGAAGAAGCAGAAGCCCATGGTCTGCGACCGCGTGGCATGGTGGCCTGGCGGACGGATGGCGCAAAAGGCGTTCTCGGCCTTGCCGTCGATCACCGCATCGGTGGCGGCCACGGCCGCACCAGCGGCACGCAGGGCCGCTTGCCAGGTGGCGGGGCAAACCATGGTGTCGGGGTCGAGCGCGCGGTGTTCGCCGGTTTCGGCGGCCTGCTTCATGAACTCGCAGAGCTCCAGCAGATAGCCTTCGGAGTGGGCCAGCATCAGGTCGCTGTGCTCGGCCAGGGGTGGGTCCATGCGCGTGAGCGCCACGTCGAGGCCGGTGACCAGCAGGCGGTCTTCGATGGCGTCAAGTCGCTGCGGGCATTCGGGGTGGCCGGCGCCCATGTCGTGGGCGCGGCAGTCGGGGTGAGTGAAGTAGGCCGTGGTCATTTTGTGCATGCAGGGCTGTCTCGCCCCACAAGTTGTCGTCCGGGAAACTGAGCTATCGTGCCTTCATCATGAGCGAAAACCTGTCGGCACAACTCTCTCAACTGAGAAGTCAGATTAGCACGATCATCGTCGGCAAAGAGACTCAGATTGCTGACAGTCTGGCCTGTTTGTTGGCTGGCGGCCACTTGCTCATCGAGGACGTTCCGGGCGTGGGCAAGACCACGCTGGCGCATGCGCTGGCGGTGTCTTTGGGGCTGCAGTTCTCGCGCGTGCAGTTCACGGCCGACCTGATGCCCAGCGACTTGGTGGGGGTGAGCGTGTTCGAACGCCAACGTGAGGGTTTCACCTTCCACCCCGGCCCGGTGTTTGCCCAGGTGTTGCTGGCTGACGAGATCAACCGTGCCGGCCCCAAGACCCAGAGCGCTCTGCTCGAAGCCATGGAGGAGCAGCAGGTGACGGTGGACGGCGAAACCCGCGCGTTGCCCAAACCCTTCTTCGTGATCGCCACCCAGAACCCCAGCGAGCAACTGGGCACCTACCCGCTGCCAGAGAGCCAGCTCGACCGCTTTCTGATGTGCATCACCCTGGGCTACCCCGACGCCAAGGCCGAGCGCGGGTTGCTCAACGGTGCCGACCGGCGCGACCTGATGGCTGCGCTGCGGCCGGTGATGACCAATGCGCAACTGGCCGAGGCCATGGCCGCTGTGCGCGCGGTGCATGTGTCGGACGCGCTGCTCGACTATCTGCAAGCCCTGATCGCTGCCACGCGCTCGGGCCGCTGGTTTGTGGAAGGGCTTTCACCACGCGCGGGCATTGGCGTGTTGCGCCTGGCGCGCGCCCGTGCCCTGCTGGCCGGCCGCGAGTTCGTCACACCCGATGACCTGCAAGCGCTGCTGCCGCAGGCCATTGCCCACCGCCTGGTGCCGGTACACGGTGCGGGGCGTGGCCGGCGCGAACAGGTGCGTGCCATGGTTCAGGCCGTGCCACTGCCGTGAACCTGGGCCGGCGCGTGCGCGACTGGTGGCTGGCGCGCCTGCAGCCGGTGGACCAGTGGACGCTGGGCCAACGCACCATCTACATCGTGCCAACGCGTGCCGGCCTGGCCTTTGGCGTGACGCTGCTGATCCTGCTGCTGGGTTCGATCAACTACCAGCTCAACCTGGGCTATGCACTGACCTTTCTGCTGGCTGGCAGCGCCTTGGCGTCGATGCACATGACACATGGCAGCCTGCGCGGCCTCACCCTGCACCTGCGGCCCACCGCCGCCTGCCATGTGGGCGGCGCCGCCCTGCTGGAAGTGGTGGCCACCAACGCTGGCGCGGCTCGCCACGGCCTGGGCTTCTCGGTGTTGCCTGACCACGTCCAACCCACCATCGCCTGGACCGAGATCGCGGCGCGGGCGCAGTCGGTGGTGACGGTGAGCCACGAATTTTCCCACCGCGGCCACCACGCATTGCCGGCACTGCAAGTGGAGAGTCGCTTTCCTTTTGGCCTTTTCCGTGCTTGGTCGGTGTGGCGACCGGCCGGCAGGGTTTGGGTCTATCCGCAGCCCGAGAGCCCGGCACCGCCACTGCCCCATGCGTCACCCCAGAGCGACCCGGGGCAGCACAGCCGGGAATCGCCTGCTGGCGAGTTCGACGGTGTGCGCCCCTGGCGCCGCAGTGACGGCCCGCGCCAGGTGGTGTGGAAGAAAGTGGCGCACAGTGGCGAAATGGTGAGCCGAGACAGCCGCGAATCCACCCGGCAGCAGCTGTGGCTGGACTGGGCGCTTACCCCTGGGCCAACGCTGGAGCAGCGCCTGGCGCGCCTCACGGCCTGGGTGCTGGCGGCCGAGGCCCAGGGCGTGCGCTGGGCGCTGCGCCTGCCCGGCACCGAATTGCCACCCGACAGCGGCCACGCTCACCGCGAGCATGCGTTGCAAACCCTGGCGCTGTGGCAGGCCTGAAGGTGCTGGCATGAACGCGCCCGCCACCTCCGCGCCCAGCGCATGGCGCACCCGCATGGCGACATGGCCGCGCGAGACCCGCGACACACTGTTCATGCTGTCCCTGATCGCCTGGACCATCGCGCCACACCTGCTGCGCCTGTCACCCTGGTTCGGCCTGCTGTGCGCGGCCGTGCTGGCCTGGCGTGCACGCCTGGCACTGCGCCAGACGCCACTGCCGGGTCGCTTGGCCGTCGTGGTCGTGCTGGTGGTGGGTGTGGCCTTCACCTGGCGCACCCAGCACACTCTGCTGGGCAAGGAGGCCGGCGTGAGCCTGCTGGTGCTGCTGATGGCACTCAAGACGCTGGAGCTGCGCGCCCGGCGCGACGCACTGGTGGTGTTCTTCCTGGGTTTCTTCCTGGTACTCACCAACTTTCTCTATTCGCAATCGCTGCTCACTGCGCTGGCCATGGGCCTCTCGGTGTGGGGCTGGCTCACAGCCCTCACGCTGGCCCACATGCCCGCGGGATTCCCTCGCCTGCGCGAGGCCGGCACGCTGGCCGCACGCGCCGCGTTGGTGGGCACGCCGGTGATGATCGCGCTGTTCCTGCTGTTCCCACGCCTGGCGCCGCTGTGGTCACTGCCCAGTGACGCCGCGCGCACGGGCCTGTCGGACACCCTCAAGCTGGGCGACATCGCCGAGCTGGCCCAGGACGACAGCATCGCGCTGCGACTGACGGTGATGGGCGGCGCGCTGGCACCGCAGGCGCTGTACTTCCGCGGCCCTGTGCTGCAGCGCTACGACGGCCAGCAGTGGCAGGCCCTGCCGGCACCCCGCAGCACCGCCCAGGGCACGGCGCCGCTCATGGCCTTGTCGGGCCCCTCGGTGCGCTACGAGATGACGCTGGAGCCGCTGCGCATCGCCTGGCTGCCTCTGCTGGATCTCACCCCCACCCGCCCCACCACCACGCCTGAGCTGAACGGCCTGCGCGCCAGCCCTGACGACAGCGGGCAATGGACGCTGCGCCAGCCGCTGGCCGAACGCGTTCGCCTGCAAGCCGAGGCCTGGCCGCAGGCCCAGCGCGGGTTGGACCTGACGGCATCCGAGCAATGGGCACTAACCCAATTGCCCTCCGACGCCCACCCCCGCACCCGCGCCTGGGCCCGCGCACTGCAAGCGCGGCCTGCGGTGCTGGGCGCGAGCGCCAGTGCGCTTTCGGCTGAGGTGCTGCGCCACATCCGCAGCAGCAGTTTCCGCTACACGCTCGCACCGGGAGCCTACCTGGGCGACAGCGTGGACGAGTTCTGGCTGGACCGCCGGGCTGGCTTTTGCGAACACTATGCCGCCAGCTACGTGGTGGTCATGCGCACCTTGGGCGTACCGGCGCGCATCGTCACCGGCTACCAGGGTGGCGACGCCGATATGGTGGACGGCTACCTGGTGGTTCGGCAAAGCCACGCCCATGCCTGGGCCGAGTACTGGCAGGCCGACCGCGGCTGGCTGCGGGCCGACCCCACCGCCGCCGTGGCGCCAGAGCGCATAGACCGCAGCCGCGCGCTGCGCCCGGCACCTGGCATGGTGGCCGGCGCCTTCGACGCCGTGAGCCCCGGCATGCGCCTGAAGCTGCGAGCCTGGTTCGAAGGCCTGGACAACCGCTGGAACCAATGGGTGCTGGGCTATGGCCGGCAACAGCAACTCAAACTGCTGCAAAACCTGGGCCTGCCTTCGGCGGATGCCACCACGCTGGCCCAAGCCCTGGGCGGCCTGCTGGCACTGGCCGCGCTGGCGGGCGCGCTGTGGGCGGCCTGGGACGCCCGCCGCCAGACGCCCTGGCAGCGGCTGCAGCAGGGCATCGCGCGCGACCTGGCCAGGCTCGACATCAGCGCCGCACCCCACTTGGGCCTGGACGCCCTGGCCCGCCGGGTCGAGTTGGCCTTTGGCCCTGCGGGCGTTGCTGTGGCGGCATCGCTGCGGCATCTGGAGCGTCAGCGCTACGGTCGGCCCCACGTGGACGTCACGCATCAGCCACGAGAAGCCTGGGGCCAATGGCGGGCCGAGTTTCGTCGCCACTGCGCCCAACTGCAGCGCCAGCGCGTTCCACCACGATAATCGACCAACCCCTGCTTCCCCTTCTCTCATGCTCTCACTGCGCCACTTCGCCCTGCCCCTGGTTTGCCTCGGCGGTCTGCTCGGCCAACCCGCCATCGCGAAGAAGCCCAGTGCTGCGCGCCATGCCACGGTGGTGACCGACGACGCCCCCGACGTCGTGGTGTACGGTCGGCGTGACGACGTAGCCCGCTTTGCCCACCAAGTGGCCGAAGCAGAAAGCATCAGCGAGGCCTGGGCCCTGCAGCACCTGAGCCAAGCGCGCTACCTGCCGGCCGTGGCCAAACTTGTCATGCCAGCACCCGCAGGCACAGCCAAGAACTGGCAGGCCTATCGGGCCCGCTTCATCGACGCCCTGCGCGTGCGAGACGGCCTGCGCTTCTGGCAGGCCAATGAGGCGGCGCTGAACGATGCCGAGGCCCGCTGGGGCGTGCCGCCCGACATCGTCACCGCCATCGTCGGTGTCGAGAGCGTTTATGGCAAGGTCACCGGCAACTTCCGCGTCATCGACGCACTGGCCACGCTGTCCTTCGATTTCCCCAAGGGCCGCTCTGACCGCACCCCCTTTTACCGCGACGAATTGCAGGCCTTCCTGGCTTGGTGCGCGGCCGAACAGCGCGACCCGTTGAGCGTGAAGGGCTCGTTCGCCGGCGCCATCGGCCTGCCGCAGTTCATGCCAGGCAGCATCCGCAAGTACGCGGTGGATTTCGATGGCGATGGCCGCATCGACCTCGACCACAGCGGCGCCGACGTGGTGGGCAGCGTGGCCAACTACTTCGCCCGTTTCGGTTGGGAGCGCGGCATGCCAACGCACTACCCCGTGGCCCCGCCTGTGGAGACCACGGCCCGCGCCTCGCTGCTGGCCGCCGACATCCTGCCCAGCTTCTCCGCCACGCAATTGACCGAAGCTGGCGCCGTGCTGGACGACCAGGCCCGCGCACACGAGGGCCCGCTGGCGCTGGTGGAATTGCAGAATGGCGCTCAGGCCCCAAGCTACGTGGCGGGCACACGCAACTTCTACGTGGTGACGCGCTACAACTGGTCGAGCTACTACGCGATGGCGGTGATCGAACTGGCGCGTGAACTGCGCCAAATGCGCCCGCCCGCGCCGCAGGCCAGCGCCGCACCACCCCGCCTACAATGAGCCGCGAGGCCCGCCGCCTTCTCGTCTGTCACCGCTGTCCATTCCACAAAGGGTTCCACGGCCCATGTCCCGACTGCCGGATCTTGCCGAGCGCATCGAGCGCCTCGTGCTGCGCCACGAAGAACTGCAGCGCACCAATGCCTTGCTGGAACAGCAACTGCACACCACCGAGAGTGAGCGCGACAGCCTCAAGTCACGACTGGCCGCAGCACGCGCGCGCATCGACGCCTTGCTGGAACGCATTCCCGTTGAACCCGCATCTCATCCATCCGAAGGGGCCACTGAATGAAGCAGTTGGAAGTGACCATCCTGGGCCAGAGCTACCTGCTGGGTTGCCCTGAAGGCGGTGAAGTGCAGTTGCAGGCCGCCGTGGCCACGGTGGACCAGGAGATGAGCGCCATTCGAGACGCCGGCAAGGTCAAGGCACGCGAGCGCATGGCCGTGCTGGCGGCCCTGAACCTGGCCTACCGCCTGGCCGACAAGGGTGCGGCCGCCACCAGACCGAAACACACACCCAGCGCAGACGAGCACATTGAGGACGAAGCCATGCTGGAATGGCTGATCGAACGCCTGGATTCCACCCTGGGCGACGATGGCCGCCTGCTCTGATTTGCGACCGGCGCCAAGGCGCAAAAAGACCCGGAAATGCTGGTCAGGAAACAGCCACAACGAGTGGTGCGAGCCTAGAATGCAGTCGTCCGCCGCATTCGCGTGGGTTCTATAGTTCCTTGAACCGATGCTCTCGCGAGCCAGGGCTTGGAACATTGCTCGACGGGTGTGATCGTCTCGCGTCAGATGAACCCGAAGTCTTGCTGACCTTGCCCACCTGAATCCCCTGGGTTCAGGAATGCGGCCCACGGTTCGCGGCGGACACCTTTCCTCTCTCTCCCCCACCCATTCACGGCCCCGGCCATGCCCGCATCCCCGCCCCAGCTTTGGCTGATGAAAAGCGAGCCCGCCGAGTGCAGCATCGACGACCTGGCCGCTGCGCCTGGCCAGACCCTGCCCTGGGTGGGCGTGCGCAACTACCAGGCCCGCAACTTCATGCGCGACGCGATGCGGATGGGTGATGGCGTGCTGTTCTACCACTCGTCCTGCGCCGAGCCCGGTGTGGCCGGTCTGGCCGAAGTGGCCAGCGCGGCCTACCCCGATGCCACGCAGTTCGACGCCGCTAGCCCCTACTTCGATGCCAAGTCCAAAGCTGATGCCCCGCGCTGGCTGAATGTGGATGTGAAGCTGGTGCGCAAGACGCGCTTGCTCACGCTCAAGCAAATGCGCGCCACGCCCGCCTTGGCCAACATGCGTTTACTGCAAGCGGGCAACCGTCTCTCCATCACACCGGTCAGCGCCGAGGAGTGGCAGTCCGTACTGGCGCTGCTAGACATGGGCGGCTACATGCCCCGGGCCAAGCGTTGACTGGCTGATGGGCAGCACTGCACCCACCGCACACTTTGACGTCGCCATCATTGGCGCCGGTGCGGCCGGCCTGTTTTGCGCCGCCCAGGCGGGGCAGCGCGGCCTCAGGGTTCTGCTAATCGACCACGCCAACAAGCTGGCCGAAAAGATCCGCATCTCTGGTGGTGGCCGCTGCAACTTCACCAACCGCGAGGCCGGCCCGGCCAACTTCCTGTCCGACAACCCGCACTTTTGCCGCTCGGCGCTGTCGCGCTACACCGCAGCCGATTTCATTGCGCTGGTGCGGCGCCACGGCATCGCCTTCCACGAGAAGCACAAGGGGCAGCTTTTTTGCGATGACTCGGCGGAGCAAATCATTCGCATGCTGGTGGCCGAGTGCGAGGCCGGCCAGGTCACACGCTGGCAACCCTGCAGGGTCAGCGATGTATCCCCGAATGCCGAAGGCTGCGGCTGGTCGGTTCGTACCGAACGTGGCGAAGTGAACTGCGCCAACGTGGTCATCGCCACGGGCGGGCTGCCGGTGCCCAAGATTGGCGCCAGCGATTTCGGACTGCGCTTGGCCGAGTGCCTGGGTCACCGCATCGTGGCGCCGCGCGCAGCCCTGGTGCCACTCAGCTTTGCGCCGACCGACTGGGCGCCATTCGTGCCCATGGCCGGCATTGCCATGCCCGTGGCCATCAGCACCGAGTCCCCTGGCAAAGGCAAGGGCTCACGCAAAGGCCAGCGCGCAGAGTTCCTGGAGGACCTGCTCTTCACCCATCGAGGCCTCAGCGGCCCTGCGGTGTTGCAAATCTCCAGCCACTGGCGCGCCGGCCAAGCCATCCACCTCAACCTGCTACCCCAGCTTGATCTGGTTGCCGTGTTGCTTCAGGCCAAGCAGAACTCGCGGCGACAGCTGGGCAACGAGCTTGGCGCCTTGCTGACCCAGCGCCTGGCTGAAGCCTGGCTGCAGATGTTGGCCATCGACGGCAGCCAAACCATGCCACAGGTGCCCGACGCCACGCTGCGCCAACTTGCCGCCAGCCTGCAGGACTGGATGCTCACGCCCAGCGGTACCGAGGGCTGGAACAAGGCCGAAGTGATGGCCGGCGGCGTCGACACCCGCGACCTCAGCTCGCAAACCCTGGAGAGCAAGCTCTGCCCCGGCCTGTACTTCATCGGCGAGGTTGTGGACGTGACCGGCTGGTTGGGCGGCTATAACTTTCAATGGGCCTGGTCCAGTGCGGCCGCCTGCGCCCAAGCCATGGCCCCGTCATCGCCGCTTTCTGTAACTCCTGTCGCGCCCAAGTTGACCCGGTGAGCCCGCCGCCGGCTGTTGGAGTCTTTGCACTGCAGCGGGAATTCGTCAACATTTAGCAATCGATTGCAACATCGCCGCTTTCACCCCCGTCCGACGCTGATATCAGCCCGGCCTTTGCCACCAAATTGCTTCCGATCCTCAGGTAATCCTGGCGCATTAGCTCACCACAGTCCTGCTGACACCGGCCCAAGACAGTGCCCTACTCCAACCAAAAAGTTGTCTTTTTCGCATACCATTGCATTCAAACCCGAATACCAGACCGCATCCTGTACAGCTGTCAAGCGGTTACAGGTGAGTTTCATTAGGGTGAAGCCTGTAATGACAGGCAGAAGCGCATGGCTATAGTGTGGTTAACCGCAACTCTGAGGGCGAGAGCCTCTTGGGGTTGTCACAACATCATGATGACAGCGTCCTCAGTGGGCGACTGGAGGAATCGAGTGGATTTCGCTGAAGCACAGCGCCGACCTGGTAAGCACCCTGTGGGGCTGATCGTGGTGGCAGTGATGCACGTGGTCTTGGGCTATGCCTTGGTCAATGGCCTGGGAAAGCGCATCGTGGAAGTGATCAAGGGGCCTATCGAGACCAAGATCATTGAAGAGGTGAAACCGCCTCCCCCTCCGCCGCCCGAGAACCTGCCCCCACCGCCCAAGAACCTGCCGCCGCCGCCTTCCTTCGTGCCGCCGCCGGAAGTGCAGGTGGCACCCCAGCCCACCAACGCTCCAACGATCACCACCACCACCGTGGCGCCACCGCCTGCACCGGTGAACCTGAGCCCGGCACCGCCCACAGCCGCTCCTGCGCCACCGGCCCCGCCCGCGCCGGCTGCACGCACTGCACCCAAGATCAACTTCAATGCCGGCAACAAGCCTGAGTACACCGCAGCCGCCGCGCGTGCGGAAATCCAGTGCACGGTCACCGTGGCGTACACCATGGAGACCAACGGCAGCATCGAAGACGCGCACGTTGAGAGGTCCTGCGGCCCCTCACGTGAGCACAAGCAGCTTGATCGGGCCACGCTGGACGCTGTGCGTGCCGTCAAAGGCACGCCTGGCACGGTGGACGGCAGGCCCGAGAAGTTGACTGGCCGCGTTGAATACGTCTGGAAGCTGGACTGATCCTTGCGGATCAGCCACTTGCACCTTTTTCGCTTACCCCTTGTAGACCCGCAGCGCGCACGGACACAAACCCTAAGCGCTGGCCAAACTTTTGTACCCGGAGGAACCATGTCCTTGCTCAAACTCGTGCGCGCCCCCTTCCTGGCCGCCGCCATTGCCCTGCTGGGCACCCTGGGCGCCGCCCAGCCCGCCCTGGCCCAGGCTTCGGCACCCGAGGCATCGTCCGCTCCGGCCGCTGATGTGGCGCCGGTCGCCGCGCCTGCACCGGTACCGGCACCTGAGGTGAAGAAGGAAACCGTCGACAACCCCTATGGCTTGGAAGCCATGTGGCGGGATGGTGATTGGGTCACCAAAGGTACCGCAGTCATCATGGTGATCATGTCCATGGGCAGTTGGTACATCATCTTCACCAAGCTGTTTGAACAACAGAAAATCCTGAAGAGCGCCAGAGGCACGGCAGGCTTTTGGGAAGCTGGATCGATCAAAAAGGGCATCGATACCCTGGAAGAAGGCTCGGCATTCCGCTACATGGCAGAGCAAGGCATCAATGCCTCGGAACACCATGAAGGCACACTGGTTGAGAACATCGACCTGCACACTTGGATCAGCATGAGCGTGCAGCGCGCCGTGGGCAACATCACCAGCCGCCTGCAGGATGGCCTGGCCTTCCTGGCCACAGTGGGTTCCACCGCCCCGTTCGTGGGCCTGTTCGGCACCGTCTGGGGCATCTACCACGCCCTGACCGCCATCGGCCTGTCAGGCAATGCCTCGATCGAAAAGGTGGCCGGCCCAGTGGGCGAAGCGCTGATCATGACCGCCTTCGGTCTGGCCGTGGCCGTGCCCGCCGTGATGGGCTACAACTGGCTGATCCGCCGCAACAAGACCGTGATGGAGAAGGTCAACGCCTTCAGCGGCGATCTGCACAACGTGCTGCTGGCTGGCAAGAAGTGAAAAGGGGCCCATCATGGCCATGAACGTAGGCTCCGCCGACGAAGACGGCGAAGAGCAGATGAACTCCAGCATCAACACCACCCCGCTGGTGGATGTGATGCTGGTGTTGCTGATCATCTTTCTGATAACGGTTCCGGTGGTCACGCAGTCCGTCAAGCTGCAGTTGCCCAAGGAGCAGAACGTCGTCACCGTGACCAAGCCGGAAAACGTCCTGCTGGCGGTCACCAAGGACGGCGACGTGTACTGGAACACCAAGCTCATGCCCGACTCGGAGGCGCTGGTCACCGCGCTGAAGAAGGAGTCGGTGAAAGAGCCGCAACCCGAAGTGCACATTCGCGGCGACGAGAACGTGCGCTATGAGTCGGTGGGCCGCTTGATCGTGGCCTGCCAGCGTGCCGGCATTGCAAAGGTGGCCTTTGTCACCGACCCGCAAAAGCTGTAGGCCCAGGAGCAATCAACCATGTCAATGAATGTAGGCTCCGAGGGCGACATGATGGTGGAGATGAACACCACGCCGTTGATCGACGTGATGCTCGTGCTGCTGATCATGTTCATCATCACCATCCCGCCGCAGACCCATGCCGTGCGCATGAACATGCCGGTGAACTCGCAGAACAACCCACCGCCCAAGCCACCCGAGATCGTCCGCATCGACGTGGACTTCGACGGCACCATAGGCTGGAACGGCGAAATCGTGCCCACTCGGGCCGAGTTGCAAGCCAAGCTGTACCGCATTGCGCAGCAACCCGACCAGCCCGAAGTGCACCTGCGCCCCAACAAGCTTGTGACCTATAAGCATGTCGCCATGGTGATGGCGGAAGCCCAGCGCCTGGGCGTCACCAAGATCGGCATCGTGGGCAACGAGCAGTTCATGAACTGACGTCCCCTGCCGGCATGCGAGGGGATCGGCCGTCATCGGCACGATCCCCTTTCGCGTTCTGGCAAGCTGAATTGAACCGTTCATCCTTCCTGCAAGAGACACCACCATGACTTCTCTGCGCGTACTCTCCGCCGCACTCCTGACCGCCGGTTGCATGCTGTCTGTGCAAGCCCAAAGCCTGCGCCCCGAGGTGGGCAAACCTTTGCAACAGGCCAGTGACCTGCTGCGCGCCGGCAAGGCCAAAGAGGCACTGGCCAAGGTCCACGAGGCCGATTCCGTGGGCGGCAAGAACCCCAGCGAACAACTCATGATCGACCGCATGCGCGGCTCGGCCGCCCAGCGCGCTGGTGACAACGGCACCGCCGCTCGTTCATTTGAGTCGGCCTTCAACTCCGGCAAGCTCTCCGGCCCAGAGCAGGCGCAAATGGCCGAGTCGCTGGCCTTCACCTATTCGCAGTTGCACGACAACGGCAAGGCGCTGCAGTGGGCGCAAAAGGCCCAGTCGCTGGGGGCTGGCAGTGCCCAGCTCAAACAGCTGATCGCCTACCTGCAAGGCGCCAGCGGCGACTACTCGGCCATCGCCCGCGAAGCCGCAGGTGCGGTGAGTGGCGCCGAGCAAGCCGGCCGCCGCCCTGATGAAGGCGACTTGCTGCGCCTGGCCGACGCCCAGCAGCGAACCAACAACGCTGCGGGCCAGAGCGCCACCCTGGAAAAGCTGCTGGCCTACTACGGCAAACGCGAATATTGGTCGGCCGCGCTGGGCCGCCTGCCGCGCAAGCCCGGCTTTTCCGATCGCTTTGCACTGGACGTGATGCGCCTGAAGTTTGCCACTGGCAACCTGAACAAAACCGAGGAATACATGGAACTAGCCCAGCTCGCGCTGCAGGCCGGCTCACCCTCCGAGGCCAGGCAGATCGTAGAGAAGGGTTTTGCCTCAGGTGCGCTGGGCACCGGCGCCGAGTCTGATCGCCACAAGCGCTTGCGCGACCTGGCCTTGAAGCAGGAAGAGGCTGCGAAGGCCACGCTGGCCAAAGACACCGCCGAAGCCACTGCCGCCAAGGACGGCAATGCGCTCATCCTGCTCGGCGCCAATCTGGCCAATCAGGGCCAGGCCGAGAAAGGCGTGGCCCTGATCGAACAAGGCATCTCCAAGGGCAGCCTGAAGCGCGCTGAAGATGCCAAGTTGCGCCTGGGCCGCGCTTTGATGCAGACCGGCAAGAACAAGGCCAAGGCCCAGCAGGTGCTGCGCAGCGTGCAGGGCACAGATGGCGCCGCCGACCTGGGCCGTATGTGGGCCATCCTGGCGGGCCAGCAATAATCGTTGCATGCAGCTTCCCGACTTTGCCGAGTACCTCGGCGGCGGCATCATCGCCATCGACACGGGCTTTCACCGGCCCCGCTTCGACGCGGCCTATTTGCTGATCGACAACGGCCATGCGGCCTTTGTCGACACCGGCACCGGCCATGCCCTGCCCCGGCTGCTGGCCACCTTGCAGGCCACTGGCCTGACGCCAGCCGACGTGGACTGGGTCATTCCCACCCACGTTCACCTGGACCACGCGGGCGGCGTGGGCCCGCTGATGCAGGTGCTGCCGAATGCCCAGGCGCTGGTACATCCACGCGGCGCGCGCCACATGATCGACCCCAGCGCGCTCTACCAGGGCGCGCTCGCCGTCTACGGCCAGGCTGAGATGGACCGCTCCTACGGCCAACTGGTGGGCGTGCCCGCCGAGCGGGTCGTGTCCAGCACCGACGGCATGCAGGTGCCGCTGGGCCAGCGCATGCTGGAAGTCATCGACACCCCCGGCCATGCGCGCCACCACCATTGCATCTGGGACCCGGTGACCCGCGGCTGGTTCACCGGTGACACCTTCGGCCTGTCGTACCGGGAGTTCGACGTGGCCGGCCGCGCCTGGATCGTGCCCACCAGCACGCCGGTTCAGTTCGAGCCCGAGCCCTTGGGTGCCTCGGTGCAGCGCCTGCTGGCCAAGCAGCCTGAGTGCGTCTACCTCACCCACTACAGCCGGTTGGGCCATGTGGCCGAACTGGGCAAGGCCATGCTGGCCCTGCTGGACGAAACGGTGGCCATGGGCCTGGCCGTGCAAGACTCGCCACAACGGCATGAAGCCTTGTGCGATGGCCTGCGCCGCATCTATCAGCGCAGTCTGCAAGCGCACGGTTGCCTGCTCGGCGATGCGCAGATCAGCGAAACCCTGGCGCTGGATGTGGAACTGAGTGCCCAGGGCCTGGGCATCTGGCTGGACCGCGACAAGCGCTGACGCCCATGAATGCTGCAGCCACGCCGGCAGGCCGCGTCCAGTTCGGACTGCAGGGCCGCGTGGTGGTGGTGACCGGCGCCGCCCAGGGCATAGGGGCGGCCTGTGCGCGCCGTCTGGTGCTGGATGGCGCGAAAGTGAGTCTATGGGATGTGGATGACGCCGGTGCACAGCGCCTGGCGGCCGAACTGCGGGGCGCCGGCCATTCAGTCCATGCCTGTCGCTGCGACGTGTCGCAGCAGGCCGATGTGGCTACGGCTCTGCAGGCCACCGTCAGCGCCCTGGGCCGCATGGACGCGCTGGTGAACAACGCCGGCATTTTTCGCGCTGCCGATTTTCTGGATGTGACCGAAGCCAACTGGGACGCGGTGATCGCCGTCAACCTCAAGGGCGCCTTCCTGTGTGGCCAGGCGGTGGCGCGGCAGATCGTCGCCCAGGGCGGCGGGGGCGCCATCGTCAACATGTCGTCGGTCAATGGCAGCCTGGCCATTGCCAGCATCGCCAGCTACAACGCCAGCAAGGGCGGCATCAACCAGCTCACCCGCGCCATGGCACTGGCCCTGGCCGACCACGGCATCCGCGTCAATGCGGTGGCGCCCGGCACCATCGCCACCGAGCTCGCCCGCAGCGCGGTGCTGACCAGCGACGAAGCCAGGCAGCGCATCCTTGGCCGCACGCCCATGAAGCGCCTGGGCGAGCCCGAGGAAGTGGCCGACGTGGTGGCCTTCTTGCTCAGCGACGCGGCGCGCTACATGACCGGCGAGGTGGTGCACGTGGACGGCGGCCGCATGGCGCTGAACTACACCGTGCCAGTGTGAACAAAAGGAGCCCGAAATGACCAACACATCCCCTGCCCTGGCCCCAGTCACCGGCGGCTGCCTGTGTGGTCGCGTGCGCTACGAGGCCACGCCTGACCATCGCGAGGGCTACTACTGTCATTGCCGCATGTGCCAGCTGGCCTTTGGCAACACCCGCGCCAGCTACCTGAACCTGCGCAAGGCCGAGGTGCGCTGGACGGCAGAGCCCCCGGCGTACTACCAAAGCTCCAAGCTGGCGCAGCGAGGCTTTTGCAGCCATTGCGGCACGCCGCTGAGCTTCGAGTTCCTGGGCTCCGAGCGCATGGACTTGTCCATCGGCAGCCTGGACGACCCGGCCGCCTTCCAGCCGGTGTCGCATTTCGCGGTGGAGAGCCGTATCGCCAACTGGCATGCCCAGGATGACTTGCCCGAGCAGCGCCTGGACGCCAGCGAAGCCATCATGAAGCGCTGGCGCGAGGCCTATGGCGACGATGTACAGCCCGGCATTGCCGCCGTGCAAGCGGTGGCACAAGCAGCACCCAAGGCCGACGCGGGCTGATACGGCCATGTACCAGCCCACACACTTCGTCCAGACCGATGCCCAGGCCATCGCCGCTTTGTTGCGCGCGCACCCGCTAGCCACCCTGGTGCACCACGATCCCCAAGGCGGTCTGGTGGCCGATGCCATCCCCATGCTGTGGCAGCCGGATGCCTCGGGCGGTGGCGGCACGCTCACGGGCCACGTAGCCCGCGCCAACCCGCTGTGGCAGCAGGCCGATGGCACCGAGGTGCTGGCGGCGTTCCAGGGCCCGCAGACCTATGTGTCACCGGGCTGGTACCCCAGCAAGGCCGAGCACGGCAAGGTGGTGCCCACCTGGAACTACGCCGTGGTGCAGGCACACGGCCGCTTGCGCGCGGTGCAGGACGCCCATTGGGTGCGAGCCCTGCTGGAGCGGCTGACGGCGCAGCATGAGGCCAACCAGGCCCGGCCATGGTCGGTGGCCGATGCGCCGGCCGACTACATCGAAGCCATGCTGCGCGCCGTGGTGGGCATAGAGATCACGGTGACGCGGCTGGACGCCAAATGGAAGGTCAGCCAGAACCGCAGCGAGGCCGACCGGCAGGGCGTGATGGCGGGCCTCGCCCAGCAAGACGGCAACGAAGCCGCCGCGATGGCCGTCCTGGTGGCCCAGGGCACCGCGCGCGGCTGAACCCTCAGCGCAGAAGCGCCGAGGCCTCGCGCGCCAACTGGGTGATGCGGGCCCAGTCGCCCGCCTTCACCGCGTCGGCCGGCGTGAGCCAGGAGCCACCGCAGACCTTCACGTTGGGCAGGCCCAGAAAGTCGGGCGCCGTGGCCAGGCTGATGCCACCGGTGGGGCAGAACGCCACATCGGGAAACGGGCCGGCCAGCGCCTTGAGCATGGGGATGCCGCCGGCCGCAGTGGCCGGAAAGAACTTCAGGAACGACAAGCCATCGGCCTGCGCCGCCATGACCTCGCTGGCCGTGGCCACACCGGGCAGCAGCGGCAGGCCCACCTCGCGGCAGGCCGCGCCCACCTCGGCGGTGTAGCCCGGGCTCACGCCAAACACCGCGCCGGCCGCCTTGGCCGCGCGCGCGTCGGCTACGCTGCGAATGGTGCCGGCGCCCACGATGGCACCAGGCACCTGCGCCATGGCCGCGATGGCCTGCAAGGCCACCGGCGTGCGCAGCGTCACCTCCAGCACCTTCACGCCACCGGCCACCAAGGCCCGGGCCAAGGGCACGGCGTCCTCCAGGCGGTCGATCACGATGACCGGTATCACCGGGCCGTGCTGGGCAAGTTCTTGCATGTTCATGTCGTGGGTTCTTTCTAGCGATCAGAGCCAGGTGCAGGCGCCTTCTTCGGCGCTGTTCACATTGCGACGCAGGCCGGCAAAGAGTTCGCGGCCCAGGTCGTGGGCATGCACTGCGGCCAGGGTGTCGTCGCGCTGGGCCAGCGGGCGGGCGGCCCATTCGGCTTCGGGCACCAGGGCCTGCAAGGTACCGGCCTCGGCGTCCAGGCGAATCAAATCGCCGGTACACACCTTGGCCAGCGGGCCACCGGCCAGCGCCTCGGGGCTGACATGGATGGCCGAGGGCACCTTGCCGGATGCACCGCTCATGCGGCCATCGGTCACCAGCGCCACGCGGTAGCCCTTGCCCTGCAGCACGGCCAGCGGCGGAGTGAGCTTGTGCAGTTCGGGCATGCCGTTGGCCTGCGGGCCCTGGAAGCGCACCACGGCGATGAAATCGCGGTCCAGCTCGCCGGCGTTGAAGGCGGTGTGCAGGGCCTCCTGACCATCGAACACCACGGCGGGCGCTTCGATGATGTGGCGGTCTTCGGGCACAGCCGAAATCTTGATCACCGAGCGGCCCAGGTTGCCCGCCAGCAGCTTGAGCCCCCCCCCGGCCGAGAACGGCACGGCGGCGCCACGCAGCACGCTTTCGTCGCCGCTGGCCGCAGGCAGCGGCGCGAAGTGCAATGAACCCGCATCCAGGTGCGGCTGTGTGGTCTGGGCGCGCAGGCCGCCTGGGTTGACCGCGTCAAGCTCGTGCATCAAGCCGGCATCCAGCAGTTCTCGGATCACGAAGCCGGGGCCACCGGCCGCCTGGAACTGGTTCACGTCGGCACTGCCGTTCGGGTAGACGCGGGCCAGCAACGGCACCACGCCCGAGAGATCGGAGAAATCGCTCCAGTCGATCAGGATGCCCGCCGCACGCGCCACCGCCACCCAGTGGATGAGGTGGTTGGTGGAGCCGCCGGTGGCCAGCAGGGCCACCATGGCATTCACGATGCAACGCTCGTCCACCAACTGGCCTATGGGCAAATCGCGCTGGCCCTTACGCAGGCCCAGCACGGTACGCACGGCCTCGCGGGTCAGGGCCTCGCGCAGCGGCGTGTTGGGCGGCACGAAGGCCGCGCCCGGCAGGTGCAGGCCCATGGCTTCGAGCAGCATCTGGTTCGAGTTGGCGGTGCCGTAGAAGGTGCAGGTGCCGGGGCTGTGGTACGCCGCCTGCTCAGCCTTGAGCAGTTCGTCGCGACCCACCAGACCCAGTGCTGCCTGCTCGCGCACCTTGGCCTTGTCGCTGTTCGACAAGCCCGAGCCCATGGGGCCGGCTGGCACGAACACGCAGGGCAGGTGGCCGAAGTGCAAGGCACCGATCAGCAGGCCCGGCACGATCTTGTCGCAGATGCCCAGCAGCAGCACCGCGTCGAACACATCGTGCGAGAGCGCGATGGCCGTGCCCATGGCGATGGTGTCGCGCGAGAACAAGCTCAGCTCCATGCCGGCATAGCCTTGCGTGACGCCGTCGCACATCGCGGGCACGCCGCCGGCCACCTGCGCGGTGGCCCCAAGTTTCAGCGCGGTTTCACGGATCAGCGCGGGGTAGCCCTCATACGGCTGGTGCGCCGAGAGCATGTCGTTGTAGGCGGTGACGATGCCGATGTTGGGCGCCTTCTCGGCCACGACGCGGAACTTGTCGGCCCCGGGCAGCGCCGCGAAGGCGTGCGCCACGTTCGCGCAACCCATGCGATCGGCACCCCGAGGGCGATTGCGCAAGGCCTGCACCCGCTTCAGGTAGGCGCTGCGCATGGCGGCGCTGCGCGTCTGGATGCGCTGGGTAACACCAGCAAGGGTAGGGTGCACTGAACTCATGGGAGATGAAGCCTGTAACCTAATGACCAATTATCAGGTAACTTGGTTACATGGTCAAACCAAGTTGAGCCTGGGGTGATGCACAGGCTCGGGCTAGCGGCCCGAGCCGGACAGAAATCAGACCTCGGTTGAGAGCTTGGCCCGCAAGGCCACCAAGTCTTGCTCGGTGTCCATGTCCAGCAGAACGCCGGGGTCTGGCACCTCCACGCCCACAGCGGGGTAGCGCGCCAGTATGCGACGAGCACCTTCCTCGCCAGTCAGCCTCAGCAGCTCTGACAGCAGTTCTGCCCCGAACGCCACCGGGTGCCCGCGCCGGCCCTTGTGCTGCGCGTAGGCTGCAGCGTGCTCGTTCAGGGCCGCGGCCACTGCCAGCAGCGTCTCGGGCTTGACCAGTGGCATGTCGGCCGGCAACAGCAACCAACCCGGCGCCGAAGGCCGCGCCGCCACGCCTGCGGCGATGGAGTCACCCATGCCGCCAGGTGCCACGCCGCCGTTCTGCAGGCCCAGCACCACCACGTCGCGCCGAGCTACCAAGCGAGCAGCCTCGTCCCCAAAGGCAGGCGTGGTCACCACCACCACGGGCAGACCGCTGGCAATGGCATTGCGCACAGTGCGTGCAAGCACGCTGTGCGACCCCAGGGTTTCGGCCAGCTTGTGGCGAGCGCCCTTGTAGCGCGATCCCTGACCAGCCCCAAGCACAACAACGACGGGAAGACTTTTCATGTTTGTTCAGTGGATGGCCGTCGATTCTGCAAACACAGACACACGGCGAACTGACATCAAGAATCAGGGCGATGCACCCGCACTTCCAGTCGGGCCTTCACTTAGGGCCAAGCCCTTACACTGGTCCGATGAAGGACCTTTCCGACTTGCGCAAAAGCTACGAGCGTGCTGAGCTGGAGGAAGCTGCCGCAGCATCGGCGCCGCTTCTGCAATTCGAAACCTGGCTGCATGAGGCCATTGCCGCCAAGCTGCCGGAACCCAATGCCATGACCCTGGCCACTGTGGGTGGCGAAGGCCGGCCCTCCACCCGCGTGGTGCTGATCAAGGGCTGCGATGCACGCGGTATCGTCTGGTACACCAACTACTACAGCCGCAAGGGCCAGGAACTGGCGGGCAACCCGTTTGCGGCACTGCAGTTCCACTGGGTGGAGTTAGAACGCGTGGTGCGCATCGAGGGCCGCGTTGAGAAAGTCAGCGAAGCCGAGTCGGACGAGTACTTCCGGTCACGCCCACTCGACTCGCGCCTGGGCGCCTGGGCCTCACCGCAGAGCCAGGTGATTGCCTCGCGCGCCATCCTGGTGGCCAATGCCGCCAAGGCGGCAGCACAACACGGCCTGCATCCGTCCCGCCCGCCACACTGGGGCGGCTTTCGCCTTGTGCCCGACAGCTGGGAATTCTGGCAAGGTAGAGCCTCGCGCTTGCACGACAGGCTGCGTTACCGCCTGCAGCCCGACGGCCAGTGGTTGCGGGAGCGGCTGGCCCCCTGACGACGCGCCCAGGCCGCGCAAACACCGGCCGGTCTGAGGTCAAGCCAACGACGGCTGAGCCCCAATGACGAAGCCCCTCAAGCTGTTGCCAACCGGAGGGGCTTGTGGGCAGCTTCACTACCCAATGGAGATCCGGCGGTAATCGGGCCGGGGCTCCGAGGGCGCAGGTAGTGCGCCCAGTTGTGTACCTCAGTGAAGAGGCGTCTGAACAATAAGCCGATTCACACTGGATGGCAAGTGCGCGGCATCACTTCATCAGCTTTTCAAACAACTTTTTCATCCGCTCATCCACCTCTGCGTCCATCTGGATGGTGCGGCCCCATTCGCGCTGCGTTTCGCCCGGCCATTTGTTGGTGGCGTCCAGGCCCATCTTGCCGCCCAGGCCACTGGTGGGCGAGGCGAAATCGAGGTAGTCGATGGGCGTGCTGCCCACCAGCGTGGTGTCGCGCACCGGATCCATGCGGGTGGTGATGGCCCAGATCACTTCCTTCCAGTCGCGGATATTCACGTCCTCGTCGGTCACCACAATGAACTTGGTGTACATGAACTGGCGCAGGAAACTCCACAGCCCAAACATCAGCCGCTTGGCGTGGCCCGGATAGCTCTTGCGGATGGAGATGATCGCCAGGCGGTAGCTGCAACCCTCAGGCGGCAGGTAGAAATCGACGATCTCAGGAAACTGCTTTTGCAGGATGGGCACAAAGACTTCGTTCAGCGCGACGCCCAGCACCGCAGGCTCATCGGGCGGCTTGCCGGTGTGGGTGGTGTGGTAGATCGGATTGCGCCGATGAGTGATGCGGGTGATGCGGAACACCGGGAACCAGTCCTGCTCGTTGTAGTAGCCGGTGTGGTCGCCATAGGGGCCTTCCAGCGCGTGCAGGTAGCCACCCAATTCCTTGAGCGGCGTGCCGTGCTCGCTGACACCCTTGTAGCCAGCCTCGGCCACCGGAATGTGCCCCTCCAGCACGATCTCGGCCCGGGCCGGCACCTGCAACTTCAGGTCGCCCTCGCCCACGCCGCTGTCGGCCACCTCGGTGCGGCTGCCGCGCAGCAGGCCAGCAAACTGGTATTCACTGAGTGAGTCTGGCACCGGTGTGACGGCACCCAACATGGTGGCCGGGTCGGCGCCCAGTGCCACCACCAGTGGAAACGGTTGACCGGGGTTGACGCGCCCGAAATCACGAAAATCCAGCGCGCCGCCCCGGTGGGCCAACCACCGCATGATGACCTCGTTGCGACTGATCACCTGTTGCCGGTAGATGCCCAGGTTCTGCCGCAACCTCGGCTGCGGCACGTTGCGCGGCCCGCGCGTCACCACCAGACCCCAAGTGATCAGGGGCGCCGCGTCACCCGGCCAGCAGTGCTGAATCGGCAACTTGGCCAGATCCACGTCGGGCCCGTCCACCACCACCTCCTGGCAAACGGGCGAACTCACGCGCGTGGGCTTCATGTCCCACACCGCCTTGGCCATGTCCCAGAGCTTGCCGGCTTCGCGCAAGCCCTTCGGTGGGTCAGGCTCCTTCAGGGCGGCCAGCAGCCGGCCCACGTCCCTCAGTTCACCCACATCCGCCGCGCCCATGCCCAATGCCACCCGTTTGGGTGTGCCAAAGAGGTTGGCCAAGACCGGCATGTCGTAACCGGCTGCGTTCTCCAGCCACAACGCCGGCCCGCCGGCTTGCAGCATGCGGTCGGCGAGCGCTGTCAGCTCAAGCCGCATGGACACGGGCTCTGGGACCCGGCGCAGTTCCCCCAGCGTCTCCAGCGCGGCAGCAAAGTCTCGCAAATCGCGGTATTTCATTTCTTACAGTTATCAATTAATTGTTTCTTATGCTTGACCGGCTATTTCAAGCCTCCCTACAATCCGCCTCGACGCCAGAGATACGGGTTTACCCGCGCTCACCAAGGGGTGAAGCGCGACGCAGTAGAAACCCCATCCGCCCTTGCTGTGAGACAGCGCGCCAAGACGCACTGCATGGAGACACAGCTACCGATTATCGCCACCGCATGGTGGCCAGAAGAAAGGACCGTCATGACTCAGCCCCAATGGTGGCAGCGCATGGCCCGGGCCACCCACCGCTCAGCGGCAGTGTTCCTGCGCGATGTTGGACATGGCCTGCTGGAAGTCAGCCACAACATGCTGGCCCTGCTGGGCCTGGCCGTGCTGGCGGCCGTGTTGTTCACGGCCGGCAGGGCCGACCTGCGCGACAGTTTTGAGCGCCAGGCCCTGGGCTGGCTGCAAGAGCGCCATGCCCTGGCCTCTGACGACCTGGGCTACGCCAGCCTGGCGGGTGATGCCGACGGCGCCAGCCTCACCCGTGCCCTGGCCACCGACCCGGCCCTGCTGAGCCGCCAACAAGCGGCCGTGGCCTCGTGGCTGTCCAAGCGCTACCACGTGGCTCAAGAACCCATCGCCCGCCTGGTGCAGGAAAGCTGGCAGGTGGGCCAGCGCGCCGGCCTGGACCCGACGCTGATCCTGGCCATCATGGCCATCGAATCGAGCTTCAACCCCTTTGCCCAGAGCCCCGTGGGCGCCCAGGGCCTGATGCAGGTGATGACCCGCATCCACAACGACAAGTACGAGCCCTTCGGTGGCAAATTGGCCGCCTTCGACCCGGTCACCAATGTGCGCGTGGGTGTGCTGGTGCTCAAGGAATGCATTGCCCGCGCGGGCAGCCTCGAAGCCGGCCTGAAGTTCTATGTGGGCGCCGCCAACCTGGAAGACGACGGCGGCTACGCCAGCAAGGTTCTCTCCGAACAACAACACCTGTTGCGCGTGGCTTCGGGGCAAGCGGTGCCGGTGACGGCGCCCAATGTGGTCACCGCTGTGGCGACCCCAGCGGCCAATCCCAGCCATGCACCAGGCGCCGCCGCTTCTGGTGCCGAGGCCGCCCGCACTGGCGACCTGCCGCCCCCGGCCACACCCGAGCGCAACGTGCACGACCAAGTGGCCCTGGCACAGTGAGCCGGCGCACCTGACGCTACACTAGAAACTTCGCGCGACTGGCGATAGGGCGTGCAGCCGATGGCCAACATCGGTGCGCCGCAACGAGGTGGATGACCACCGGGAAGCGCGGAGGGTGCAGCCAAGCACCCTTTTCAGCCGTTCGCCTGGGCACCCTGCTCTTCTGCACCACACAGCGAGAAGCTGCCAGGTCCATACGCCCCGACTTGAAGGAAGCCCCATGTTCGACCGCAAACTATCGACCATTGCCAACGTCGATCCCGAGATCTTTGCCGCCATCCAGGCCGAAAACCTCCGCCAGGAAGAGCACATCGAGCTCATCGCCTCCGAGAATTACACCTCCCCGGCCGTGATGGCCGCGCAGGGCAGCCAGCTCACCAACAAGTACGCCGAAGGCTACCCAGGCAAGCGCTACTACGGCGGCTGCGAGAACGTGGATGTGGTGGAGCAACTCGCCATCGACCGCGTCAAGCAACTCTTTGGCGCCGAATACGCCAACGTGCAGCCCAATTCAGGCTCGCAGGCCAACCAGGCGGTTTTCTTCGGCTTGCTGCAACCCGGCGACACCATCATGGGCATGAGCCTGGCCGAAGGCGGCCACCTCACCCACGGCATGCCATTGAACATGAGCGGCAAGTGGTTCAAGGTGGTGAGCTATGGGCTGGACGCCAGCGAGGCCATTGACTACGAAGCCATGGAAGCCAAGGCCCGCGAGCACAAGCCCAAGCTGATCATCGCCGGCGCCTCGGCCTATGCGCTGCGCATTGATTTCGAGCGTTTCGCCAAGATCGCCAAGGAGATCGGCGCCTACTTCATGGTCGATATGGCCCACTATGCCGGCCTGGTGGCTGCGGGCGTGTACCCCAACCCGGTGCCGCATGCCGACGTGGTGACCTCTACCACCCACAAGAGCCTGCGCGGCCCGCGCGGCGGCATCATCCTGATGCGCGGCGAAGAGATTGCCAAGAAGATCAACAGCGCCATCTTCCCGGGCATCCAGGGCGGCCCGCTGATGCATGTCATCGCCGGCAAGGCCGTGGCCTTCAAGGAAGCGCTGCAGCCCGAGTTCAAGGCCTACCAGCAACAGGTGGTGAAGAACGCCGACGTGCTGGCCAAGACCCTCACCGAGCGCGGCCTGCGCATCGTGAGCGGCCGCACCGAGAGCCATGTGATGCTGGTGGACTTGCGCCCCAAGGGCCTGACCGGCAAGGAAGCCGAGGCCATCCTGGGCGCAGCCCACATGACCTGCAACAAGAACGGCATTCCGAACGACCCGCAAAAGCCCATGGTCACCAGCGGCATCCGCCTGGGTACCCCCGCCATGACCACGCGCGGCTTCACCGAAGAGCAGGCCCGCCAGACCGCGCACCTGATCGCCGACGTGCTGGACAACCCGCACGACGAAGCAAACCTGGCCCGCGTGCGCGAAAAGGTGGCCGCGCTGACCCGCGACTTCCCGGTCTACCGCTGAGCCCTGAGGCGCAGAACGCACACAAACCATGCGCTGTCCATACTGCAGCCACGACGAAACCCAGGTCGTTGAGACTCGCGAGTCTGACGAGGGTGACGTGGTGCGCCGTCGGCGCAAGTGCCACAAGTGCGAGAAGCGCTTCACCACCTACGAGCGCGCTGAAATTGCGCTGCCCGCCATCGTCAAGCGCAGCGGGGCGCGGGTGGAGTTTGACCCGGCCAAGCTGCGCGCTTCGATGACCTTGGCGCTGCGCAAGCGCCAGGTGAGCATAGAGCAGGTGGATGCCGCCATCGAACGCATCCAGGACAAGCTGCTGGCCAGTGGCCTGCGCGAGGTGCCGTCCACCCGCATCGGTGAACTCGTGATGCGCGAGCTCAAGCGGCTGGACAAGGTTGCCTATGTACGCTTTGCCTCGGTGTACCGCAGTTTTGAGGATGTGGACGAGTTCAGCAGGCTGATCAAAGAGATTTGATCAGCGCCAGCAGTCAGACACCTTCGCCCCGGTCGCCGACACAATCTTCTGCCCGGTGTCGGTGAGAGAAAAGTTGCCACAGGCCGAATCCGGGAAACCAGACTGCAAAGTGGCCAACAAGGTGTACGAGCGGTTGTCGTCGTTGACCGTCAACGTTATCGCGTACACCTGCGGCCCAGTCTTGGGCGAGCTCGTGTAGCCGTCAGGAAGGGCGGCTCCTTCAAAGGTGTTCTTCGCGGCATAGAAACGCTGCAGATACTGCGCCGCTTCCAGCAGAGAGGTCTGCGCATCCGCCCTTCGCCCACGCTTGATCTGCTCGGTGTAAGCCGGGTAGGCCACAGCCGCCAGGATGCCGATGATCGCCACCACGATCATCAGCTCGATCAGGGTGAATCCTCCTGATGATTTGCGGAGGCCCGGCAACCTGCCCAGACAACTTGTTTTGAAGCGCATGTTCGGCATCATGTTTCCTCAAACTCAGGGGGTTGGCGGGTTCAAGATCTGGCGCCATATCCGCTCTTTGATCGACCCCCCCCCGATGCCGCACGTCAAACACTTCAGCTTCATCTTGTTGCTCTCGCTGGTGTTGACGTCGTAGTACAGATCGGCAACTTTGGCATCTGCCACCACCTTGTCTACGCCGTCAGCTCGGGTGCTCACGCCAGCCGCAACCTCGTCACTGTCATCAATCTTGTTGTCGCCGTTGGTGTCAAAAACCGGAGCGGTAGGCTGGGTTCCAGAGCGGGCAATCAGCGCGTAGTTGTAGCCCGCCCCCACCTTCGTCTCGCAGGTGGCGGCGGCAGCAGAAGGCACCATGGACTGTATGAACACATAGTCGTTGAGCAACACCATCACCGGGTAAACCACCCGCTGCCCGGCGAAGGGCAGGTCCATGTACCAGCCCAGCTGGGTGGTCCAATCGACCGGGGCGCCCGTCACGTCAAAGTACGACTTGCCACCATTGGTGACCTTGGCGGTCTGGGTCGTGTACCGGGGTGCCATGCTGCTGCGCCCATCCGTCACCGCCGCAAAGGGCGAGGTCCGAGTGACCGAAGAGACTCCGTCCGGCGTCGCGTCCAGCACGCCGTACACGGTCTGCACGCTCGCATCGTCGGCGTCGGCGGTTGCCAGCAACTTGCCGGTGCCAAAGATCACGATCCTCCCGGCACCTGAGGTGTTGTTCACCACCTGAGGCGCCACCGTGATGGGCTGTGCCACGCCGGCAATCTGTGCGTTAAACAAGGGCTTGCCACTGAAGCCGACGGCACCGGTACCACCGGCAAAATCAAACCGCCACAGGTTGCCCTTGAGGTCGCCGCCGTAGGCTGCCACCACATCCGTCGTCGCGTCTCTCACCAGCGTCACGCCGACCAGGCCATTGCCACCAGCACTGTCAACGACCAGGGTCTGGTCGATCGTGCCCTTGGACAAGTCCACCACCAACAAGGCCGCCTTGCCGGAACTGCTGTCAACGCCATTGCCCACAAACGCCTTCCAGCCTCCACCCTTGACCTTGCCGACCGCGATTTCACCCATCACGTAGCCAATGTCGGAGCTGTTGGCTGCCGACAGTTCCCACAGCACGGTCTTGTCGTCCAGCAGGGTGGGGTCGGCAGTGTCCACGTGCAAAGCGAAAAAGCCGGTGCCCCCAAAGCCCATGCTGCCCACCACCAGGTTGGCCCAGGCCTCGGTCGCGCTGCGGCGCGTGGAAATGAAGGCGTCGGTCTCCACCATCGGCCCGTCCACAAAATAGCGGTGATAGTTGTCCGGGGTGCCGTAGTCCTTCTCGGCGATGATCTTCAGGTTCGCCAGCCCGGCCTGGGGCAAATAGCCAAACAGTTCGGCGCCAGTGGCACCATCGAACGCGTGCAAGATGCCGGCGTTGCCGCCCAGGAACACCACCGATTTGGTGCGGCCCTGCTTCGATGCCAGATGGCTGCTGTAGCTCTTGTCAACGGCACCGTAGCCCAGGTCCACCAGGTCCTTCACATACACCGGGGGTGAGTCGATGAAGTCACCCAGCACCTTGCCGCCACGCGACCGGAAGTCATTGCCCACGCCCTCGTTGGTGGAGTCTCCGCGGATGTAGTTGGTCAGGATCTCAGACCCCACCAATAAGCCATTGCCCGAGGTGGCCATGCTGGCCCAGTCAAAGCTCTCAACGACCTTGCCAGTGCTGTTCCAAGTGTACAGATGGCGCTTGTCCGCAGCAGGCACATTGCCCGCAGTTGACGCCTTCCAGGTTGCCGTGGTGGCAGCCACGCCGTCAGTGCCCAGCGAGTAAGCTTCCAAGTCGCCATTCCACGAACCTGCCTTGTACTTCGGCACGAACTTCAAACCTGCGGTCAAGAGCACGTTGGCCGACACCGCCACACCGGCTTCGGCGGCCTCGGCCCCCACAGCGCGGCCAAACGCGTCGTTCAGTGCTGTGGACAATTCGCTCACATTGCGAACCGAATAAAAATCGCCACCCGTGTTGACGGCGGCGTGCCACAGATCGTCAATTTTTTGGGGCGACCCTTTCGAAGGATCTGGCCAACTCTGGCTGCCCGCCTTGATCGCCTTAATCGTCTCCAACTTCTTGGCTGCCGTGGATGAATCCAGGGTGCCCTTCACGCCCAGCCCGACCGTGTACTGCGTCAGGTGCTGCCAAAACGCAATGTCTCCATCCACGGGTGCCACCTTGTTGGCAATGCCGCTCTGCAAATCATTGACGTAGTACTTCGTGGCCACGTCGGCCAAGGTGTCTTTGTAAGTGCTAGGGGCGTCATTGAATGGGCGACTGGCCACATAACCGGTGGGGGTGTAGCCGTCAGGATTGTCGCTTGCATAGTCCGGCCCATTAACGCCATCCTGATCGCCTGCAGAAGAGTAGCGGTCGTTGTAATATCCGTCGGTCATCAGAACATTCACCGACCTCCGGCATGACAACGCGCCAGAGTTGGTCTCATGATCAGAGCTTTGGGTATCGCCAGGCGATGTCAACCAAGGGTTATCTGCATCAGACAGTGCCTTTGAAAAATATTTCCCCACGGTATCCATGGCTGTGCGCAGAGGCGTGCTGGGATACGACGAAATATTTTGCACATTCGTCAACACCGACTTGAGCCATGCGCTGTCCAAAGGCTGAATTCCCTGCTGAACGACGGTGAGCTTGGTTTTCTTGGCATTGGAGGGGTTAATTTGCCCCCAACCAACCCGAATCTTGTCTGTGAAATTAAACAAGGTTTCCGAAACAGCAGCCTTGGTCAAGGATTCACGCATGCGGTAATAAGTGAACCAGTTCGAGAAGTTCTGCAACTCCTGGTCGCGCGCACACACGGTCACGGCCGCACTACCGCAATCTGTTCTGGAGGCGGATTTGGGGTATGTGGTAACTGTCGTGTCGTTGAGATTATACCTAGTATACGAATCCATCTTGGTGGGGTCTGCGCCATCGGTCAGAATGTAGTACTGGGCGGGGTTGAACGTTTTTCCACTGGCCGCGCAAGAGTTGGTTGCGGTACACCAAGTGATGTTCGGAGAAACCGTCTTGGTCAAGTCGTATGTCGTCGTTGCTATCACCGGATCCCAAGGCGCCATATTGGCCGGGTAAGCTGTCATGCGCACACCGTTGGGGCCCATCCATGGCAAATAGGTGGTCTTCGGGTCATACCAGATGGAGTTGACCTGCGGCGAGCGAAACTGCCTTTGAAAAACGGTTTCACCCGAGTTCAAACCTGTCGCGGTGCCATCCTGATAATTGTTTCCCTTGCGAGGGTCGCTGGGAAAGCCCGCAATCCATTTTCCGGTGATCAGGCCCGGCACCGTCACCTTGTTCACAACGAAGCTGCCTTCCGGCATGGCGTCGGACAGCATGGAGCCCGAGTCGTCTATCGTCATCATCACGTTGGGCGGCGGCGGTGCGGCGGCACGGCTGGTGAGCGGAACCTGGGTGGGTTCGGCCTGCACCACCATGGCGGCAACCAGGGCCCACAAACCCAAGCCGACGGACACTTTGCGTGAGCTTTTCATGTTGTTCCCCGATCTCTTCAGAGTCTCAGTTTGGACTGCAGCCACACCACCGACCCAGCCGTGGTTCGGCCCGTACCAGATTCGGCGTAGTCGGGACTGAACCCGCGGGCCGTGACGATGATGGTGATGGCGCCGGCAACCTCATCGCTTCTTTCCGCGATGCATTCAGGCAACTTGCTCGGCGTGAAAGAACTGATGGCCGAACCAATGGCTGCGGCAGTGACTTCATTGGCCACCTTGGCGCCGCCATACCAACTGGCAAAGCTTTCCCACGCGGGCGGGGTCTGCGCGGCACGAATGGGAATGCCGGGCGTGACCATGGTCACCTGCCGTTCGCAATACCGCAGTGCCACGTCAGCAGCCTGATGGGCCAGGGTCTGCGTTCGGGTGTTGTTGGCGAGTTGATCGCTGTTGAGCGTGGCGCGCATCACCGAGGCCGATGTAAGCCCGATGATGATCAGCATGATCAGCGCAATGATCAGGGTCACACCCCGCTCGCGTGCGCGGGAGGTATTGGCTTGTTGACGCCTGGCCTTCATCATCACAGCACTCCCAGCCGGTTCGGCAGCACCACGGTTGAGGTGAATGCGCGGTACATGTAGCCGTCAGCGGGCTGCGTGTCGGCGCCTTCACAGTTTCGGTAGGTGGGCCAGTTATTGGTGTTCGGATCCTTCTCCATCACCTTGTTGGTGCTGGTCACCACCACGCAGATGCGCACCGAGACCACTTGCGAGAAATCAACACCCACATCGCCGGGACGGCCGTAAAAACCCACTTGAACCGGCGCCACGGCCAGGTTGGCTACACCGTATCGAATTTGCAGGTCTGCGATGTTTTCAACCAAGGCCTGCGGCGTGTTGGCGCCAGGCCCACGGCAATAGAGCGACTTGTGCACTGCACCAGCCGGCGTCGCCAGGTAGTAGCGGTTGTAGGCCAGGTAATAGGCATCGGGTGCCACCCCGACAACCCCCAGCGAATTGCCCAAACAATCCAGGGGCACGCCTGCGGTGCTGACGCTGTTGCGGGCGTCGGCCTCGTAAGCCACCGCCAGGGCATCAGGGCTGTTGGCAGCACCTGCAGTACAGGTCAGCGCCGCAATGTCCACGCTCAGATCGGAAAAAGACCCACTCTCGCAGCCCCGCAAACTGGCGCCTGCATACACGGGCGCATACCTGCCCGCATTCAGCGCCGCCTTGGGCCGGCTGTAGCCCACCTGGCTGACCTGATTGCGCAACATGGTCAAGGCGGTGCTGGCGTCCTCCGTCATCTGAGCCATGGCCTGGCCATGCCGACCGCTCACAGACGTTGCCAAAAATATGGCGCTCAGTGCGGCGATCACCATCATCCCCACCAGCAGGGCCACCATCAGTTCGACCAACGAGAAGCCTCGCTGCAGCCGCCCACCCAACGGGAGGTCAAGGCACGACATCTTGCTGCGCATCACAGGCCCACCCTGAAGTACATGCAACTTGGCCGGGGATCCAGCGCCTGAAAAGCCGCTGGGCAATTGCTGGTGAGGTTCTTGTACTCTTCGTCATTGCCCACAGCCAAGGCCGTGGGGTCCAGCCACGCGAGCCACAAGTCCACCGCCTGGCCCACAGCATCGTATTGGAGGTAGCCGGTGCCATTGGGCAATCCGTTGAACAAGGTCTGCTGCCACTGGGCCAAATCGTAGGCCGCCATCTGCGCTGAGGTGCAGGCAGCGGCGGCACTGATGCAGGCCGTGGCGGCGTTGCCCGGCGCGGCAGCCTGAAGCGCTGCGGGCGTCGTGTCGTAAGTGCCAGCTGTCACCGCTGGAATATTGGCCTTGACACGGTCCGCCATGTCCGCCGCCAGCAAGCCCGCAACAGACCTGAATTCACTGGCCTTCGCAAGTTGCGTGGACTTGGCCAGCAACCCGGCCAGCGAGACGATGCCCACCGACACGATCAGGATGGACACCAGCACCTCGATCAGCGATGCCCCCCGCTGAGCACGCAAGCTTCGTTTCATGGACATGTCGCCCCCACACCCTTGGCCGTCTCGATGCGGCCCTGTTTGTTGACCCGCACCGCCCGAAGGGAGTTGTCGTACGCATTGCCTGCAGCTTCATTGGGCTGAAGCTGAAAGCAGGCCCCTGCAGCAGCCGGCACCAGCAAGATGCCATTGCGTGCGAAGGTGACGATGACAGCGGCACTCACCACATCCTTCACCCCTTTGACACCCCCTGCCTGAACGCGAACCGCCTTGTCATCACCGTCCAGGCTGCCATTCGCGTTGTAGTCGTAAAAAACCAGCCAGCCCTTGGCCCATTGGGTATCGCCGGTACAGGTGGGGCTGGCATCGGCTGTGTTTGTGCTGGCACAAACCGACACCTCCAAGCCTCGTTTGATCGCCTCACTGCGAGCCAGGCGCAGCGATGTGGCGAGTTCCTGTGCCTGGCTGTCAACAGCGCGATCGGCCAGGAGTTGGGTCATGGCCGGCGCTGCCAAGGCTGCCAAGATGGCTGCGATGGCCACGGTAACCATCAACTCCGTCAAGGTGAAGCCCCACTGCCATGGCAGTTGGCCGTTGACCTGGGAATGCTGGGGCACAGGTTTCATGCCTGCATGATCGCCCACCCTAGGCGGGCCCAGTTGGTCCGGCGGGACCAGCGGCCCCAGGCGGCCGACAGGCGGATCAGGCCGCGCAGTCCATCACGCCTGGGAGTTGACGAAGCCGCCCCGGCTTGTTGATGCACACCCGCCGGGCACCGTAGGCGTCAGCCTGGCCCTGGGGCAGAAAATCGAAGTGCGAGGCCGCTGTGAGCGAGATGCCGGTGGGCTGCATGGTGATGTAACGCAGAGTGGCCGTGACTTTGGTGGTGCTGCTGGTCGACTGGTGGGTCTGGATCACCAGATCGCTGTCGTCCAGCCGGCCGCGAGTTCCTTGATCGACGAAGACGATCCAGCCGGCGCTCCAATCCTTGCCAGATGGCGCACACGCCAGATTCCGGGCATCCGCCTGCGGGTCCATCGCGCACACCGACACAGTCTCACCGCGCTTCATGGCTTCCGACTTGGCCAGGCGCAGCGCAGTGGCCAGGCTGGACACTGAACCCTCCACCCCCTTGGCACCCATCAAGCCCGACAGCTGCGGCACCCCCACCGCCGTCAGAATGCCGCTGACGGCCAGTGCTGTCATGGTTTCCACCAGGGTAAAGCCCAGAGTCGAACGGCGAAAGGTCTTGGGGGTCATGAGGGTCTCCTGGTTGGGTGCAGTGGTGTGGCTGGAGCTGATGGGTTGAATTCTTCCCAGGCTCGCCATCCCCGTCAGTCCCTCCAGTGGGGGAAGCGGCCTTTACACTGCTTCTCCCCCATCAGGGTGATGCCAAGGTGACGCCAATCGAGTCAGAAACCATGTGGATGCAGCGTGCGCTGGCTTTGGCCGAAGGCGCAGTGGGTCTTTCTGACCCCAATCCGCGCGTGGGCTGCGTCATCGTGGCGGCGGACGGCCACACCCTGCTGGGCGAGGGCCACACCCAGGCCGCCGGCTCGGCCCATGCCGAGGTGATGGCCCTGCAGGGTGCCCAGGCTGCCGGCCGCGATGTGCGTGGCGCCACCGCCCACGTGACGCTGGAACCCTGCTCGCACCACGGCCGCACGCCCCCTTGCTGCGACGCGCTGATCGCGGCCGGCCTGGGCAGGGTGGTGGTGGCCGTGGGCGACCCCAACCCCGCCGTCAACGGCCAGGGGGCGGCCAGGCTGCGCGCGGCTGGCATCCAGGTCGACTGGGCCCAAGCCGCTCTGGCCGAGGCCTCGCGCGAGCTCAACATTGGTTTCTTCTCGCGCATGCAGCGCGGCCGGCCCTGGGTGCGCATGAAGCTGGCGGCCTCGCTGGACGGCCGCACGGCACTGGAGAACGGCCAGAGCCAGTGGATCACCGGCGAAGCGGCCCGCACCGACGGACACGCCTGGCGCAAACGGGCCGGTGCCAGCCTGACCGGCGTGGGCACGGTGCTGGCTGACAACCCCCGGCTGGATGTGCGGCTGGTGCCCACCCCGCGCCAACCTCTGCGCTGCGTGGTGGATGCGTGGCTGCACACTCCCGCCACCGCCCGGCTGTTCGACGTGGCCGATGCCCCGGTGCTGTTCTACGCCGCCGAGCCCGAGGCCACCCGGGTGGCCACCTTGCTAGCGCGTGGGGCTGAGGTGTGCGCCCTGCCTGATGGACGCGGCCGTGTGGATCTGGCTGCGGTGCTGGCCGACCTGGCCCGGCGCCAGATCAACGAGTTGCACCTGGAAGCCGGCCAGCGACTGAACGCCGCCTGGCTGAGGGCCGGGGTGGTGGACGAGTTGCTGCTGTACCAGGCACCTTTGTTGGTCGGCGCCGGCCAGGGCCTGGCAGCGCTGGGGGCCTACGCCGCCCTGACCGAGGCTTCGCGCTGGCGCTACCAAGCCATCGACCGCATCGGCCCAGACCTGCGCTTGCTGCTGCGGCCCGCACTCGGCTGACCACACCAGGCCTTGCGCCCCATGGCTCAAGGGGCAGCCGCCTACAATGGCGGGATGCCCATTTCCCCTGTCCCAGAGCTCGTCACCGAGCTGGCCGCTGGCCGCATGGTCATCCTGGTGGATGAAGAAGACCGCGAAAACGAAGGCGATCTGGTGTTGGCGGCCGAGCACGTCACACCCGAAGCCATCAACTTCATGGCCCGCTTTGGCCGTGGCCTGATCTGCCTCACACTCACCCGCGAGCGCTGCGAGCGCCTGCAACTGCCGCCCATGGCCAGCCGCAACGGCACCGTCCATGGCACAGCCTTCACTGTGTCCATCGAGGCCGCCACCGGCGTCACCACCGGCATCTCGGCGGCCGACCGCTCCCGCACCGTGCAGGCCGCCGTGGCCCGCGATGCCAAGGCGGCCGACCTGGTGCAACCCGGCCACATCTTTCCGCTGCAAGCGCAGGATGGCGGTGTGCTGATGCGCGCCGGCCATACCGAGGCCGGATGCGACCTGTCGGCCATGGCCGGCCTGACGCCCGCCGCCGTGATCTGCGAGATCATGAAGGACGACGGCAGCATGGCCCGCCTGCCCGACCTGGAAGTCTTTGCGCAAGAACACGGGCTGAAGATCGGCACCATCGCCGACCTCATCACCTACCGCAGCCGCAACGAATCGCTGGTCGCCCGCGTGGGCCAGCGCGTGCTGCAAACGGCGCAGGGCGCGTTCAACGCCCATGTGTTCCGCGACCGCTCAGGCGGTGTGCACCTGGCCCTGGTGCATGGCCAATGGCAACCCAGCGACGAAGTGCTGGTGCGCGTGCACGAGCCGCTCTCGGTGCTCGACATGCTGGACCACAGCGGAGCCAACAGCCATTCTTGGCCATTGCCGGCGTCGCTGGCCGCGCTGCAAAAGGCGGGCCGCGGCGTGGCCGTGCTGCTCAACTGCGGCCGCGAGGATGCCGATACCTTGGTCAGCCATCTGCTGCCCCGCGACTGCGTGCCTGTGGTGCGCCCGGCGGTGGATTTGCGCACCTATGGCGTGGGGGCCCAGATCCTGCGCGAGGTGGGCGTGAGCCGCATGAAACTGCTGGGCAGCCCGCGCCGCATGCCCAGCATGGCCGGCTTCGGGCTGGAAGTGACTGGCTTTGTTTCTGCCGATTGATGGCCGCCGAATGATTTCTCAAGGAACCCCCACCCATGCAAGGCGCTGACAAGGGCCAGAGCGGCTCGCTCGATGGCGATGGCCTGTCCATTGGCATCGTCAGGGCGCGCTTCAACGACGCCATCACCACCCGTCTCGCCGAGGCCTGCCTGGCCGAGCTTGCGGCCCTGGGCGTGGCCGACAAGCACATCCAGCAGGTCACCGTGCCAGGCGCACTCGAAGTACCAGTGGCCCTGAAGGCCATGGCCGACAGCGAGAACTGCGACGCGCTGATCGCGCTGGGCTGCATCATTCGCGGCGAGACCTACCACTTCGAGCTGGTGGCCAACGAGAGCGGCGCCGGCGTCACACGCGTCTCGCTGGACCACCAGCTCCCCATCGCCAACGCCATCCTCACCGTCGAGAACCTGGCCCAGGCCGAAGCCCGCGCCGAAGAAAAGGGCCGCGACGCCGCCCGTGTGGCCGTGGAAATGGCCAACCTGATGGGTGAGCTGCTGTGAGCGACCTGAACCCCAAGCCGGCTGGCACGGCCAGCACTGCGGCCGCTCCCGCCAAGAAGCGCCCCGCCCCCAAATCGGCGCGCCGCCGCTCGCGCGAGATCGCGTTGCAAGGCCTGTACGAGTGGTTGCTGTCGGCCGCTGACGCGGGCGTGATAGACGCCCACATGCACGAGCAGGAGGGTTTCGAGAAGTGCGACAAGCGCCACTTCGAGGCCCTGTTGCACGGCTGCATCCGCGAAGCGGCCGATCTGGACGCCGTGCTCAAACGCCATGTGGACCGCGACACCACCCTGCTCTCGCCGGTGGAACACGGCGTGCTGCTGATCGGCACCTACGAGCTCAAGCATTGCATGGACGTGCCGTACCGGGTGGCCATCAACGAAGCCGTTGAACTGGCCAAGAGTTTTGGCGGTACCGACGGCCACAAGTACGTCAACGGCGTGCTCGACAAGGCAGCCGCAGATCTTCGCCCGGACGAGGTGCGCAAGGCGCGTGCCCGCTGAACTGCCCCACACCGAGCCTGTTGCGATGAAGCTCGCCGGCCGCCTGGACCACATCGAACCGTTCTATGTGCTGGAGTGCGCCAAGGCGGCCACCGAGCTGGCGCGCAGCCCCGCCTGCGACGCAGCCCAGGGCGGGCTGCCAATGATTTTCCTGAACATCGGTGAGCCCGATTTCACCGCCCCGCCCGCCGTGCAGGCCGCCGCCGAGGTGGCCATCCGCCAGGGCCGCAGCCAGTACACCGCAGCCACCGGCCTGCCGGCATTGCGCCAGGCGCTTTCAAGCTGGTACGCCAGCCGCTTTGGCTTGCAAATCGCGCCCGAGCGCATCGTCATCACCGCAGGCGCCTCGGCCGCACTGCAGCTTGCCTGCCTGGCGCTGTTCGAGCCCGGCGACGAGGTGCTGATGCCCGACCCGTCCTACCCCTGCAACCGGCATTTCGTGGCGGCCTCGGGCGCCCTGGCCAAGCTGTTGCCGGCCGGGCCCCAGACCCGATTTCAGCTCGATGCCGAGGGCGTGGCCGCGCATTGGAGCCCCAACACCCGTGGCGTGGTGCTGGCCTCGCCGTCCAACCCCACAGGCACCTCGATCGCGCCGGAAGAACTGCGCCGCATCGTGGCCGCCGTGCGCGAACGCGGTGGCGTGAGCATCGTCGACGAGATCTACCTGGGCCTGAGCTACGACGCGCAATTTGCCCACAGCGCGCTGGCGCTGGGCAATGACGTGATCTCGGTCAACAGCTTCAGCAAGTACTTCAGCATGACCGGCTGGCGCCTGGGCTGGCTGGTGCTACCCGAGGCCCTGGTGGCGCCGGTGGAGAAGCTGGCGCAAAACCTCTACATCTGCGCCTCCACCATCGCCCAGCATGCCGCACTGGCCTGCTTCGAGCCCGGCTCGCTGGCCGAGTACGAGCAGCGGCGCGAGGCCTTTCGGCAGCGGCGCGACTTCATCGTGCCGGCCCTCGATGCCATGGGCCTCACGGTGCCGGTGATGCCCGACGGCGCCTTCTATGCCTGGGCCGATTGCAGCCGCTACAGCACCAACAGCTGGGATTTCTGCATAGACGTGATGCGCGAGGCCCATGTGGCACTCACGCCCGGACGCGACTTTGGCCCCGCCACTGCCGAGCGCTACCTGCGGCTGTCGTTCGCCAGCAACCTGTCACACCTTGAAGAGGCTGCCGGGCGCCTGAAGCACTATCTTTCGGATCTTGCTCCCAGGCGCACCAGCCCGTGACCGCCATGCAACTGCCCAACCCCTTCAAGCGAAGCAAGAAGAAAGCGAACGAAACCCTGTTCGCGGCCACTGTCATCGACGACTCGCCCATGGGCCTCAACGACGCCGCCGGGCTCACCCGGCCCGGCACGGCCGACCTCAATTCGCAACTCGGCCCCAACATCGGTCACGTGGGGCGCTATGCGCTCAAGAGCGTACTCGGCGAAGGTGGACTGGGCACGGTGTATGCCGCCTGGGATCCGCTGCTGTCGCGCACCGTGGCGGTCAAGACCCTGCACATCTCTTCGGCCGAGGTAGGTGGCGAGAACGCACCCGACGAGTTGATCCTCAACGAGGCCCGCGCGGCGGCACGGCTCTCGCACCCGAACATCGTCACCGTGTTCGATGCCGGACCTTCGGAGCAGGGCATCTACATCGCGATGGAGCCCCTGCACGGCCGCGACCTGCGCCATTTGCTGCAAGACGGTTGGCGGCCCAGCTTTCTGGAAGTGGCCGGCATCATCCGTCGCGTGGCCGATGCGCTCTCCTACGCGCACAGCAAGGGCGTGGTGCATTGCGATATCAAGCCAGCCAACATCTTCATGGTGGGCCGCAAAACACCCAAGGTGCTGGATTTCGGCATCGCCCGCGTGGCCCACCGTGACAGCCCCACGGTGAACAACCTGGTGGCCGGCTCGCCCTACTACCTCTCGCCCGAACAGTTGCAACGCCACCCGCTGGACCGCCGCTGCGACGTGTACTCACTGGGCGTGGTGATGTACGAGCTGCTCACCGGCGAACGCCCCTACACCGGCAGCACGCTCGAAGACATCCAGAAAAGCGTGCTGCACGCGCCGCAGCCGCTGGCCCGGCGCACCCTGCCCAAGGTGCCACACGCCTTGTCGATGATCGCCGCACGCGCCATGGCCCGCCGACCGGCCGAGCGTTACCCCTCGGCCCGCCACATGGCCATGGACTTGCGCCAGTGGCTCGAATCGCCCGAGGCCGTCGCCATGGGCGAGAGCCCCGCCCAAACCCGCAAACGCCGCCTGATGGTGGCCGGCCTGGGCCTGCTGGCCGCCGGTGCGGTGGCCGGCGTGCAAACCTGGTGGAGCACGCTCAGCCAAGCCAGCGTGGCGGCTGAAGCGCCGCCAGCCTCGCAGGCCAGTGCCAGGCCGCAAGGCGCCTCGGGTGTGCCGACGCCGCCCATCCTGCCCGATACGCCACAGGAGGTCGCCAGCGCGCCGGTGCCCGCCGCCAAGGCCGACCCCCTCCCCTTGCCCGAGCGCCCTGGCCTGCCTGCAGAGCATGCGGACAACCGCGGCAAGCCCAACCTGCGTGAGCGCAAGCCACGCACCGAAACCGTGGAGCCTGCTGTCGTCGCGCCTGTGGCCACGGGCAAGGTGACGCTGGCCGTGTCACCCTGGGGCCAGGTGGACGTGGACGGCGTGGCCTTGGGCACAGCGCCACCCATGACGAGCCTGACGCTCTCGGCGGGCCGCCACACCATCACGATCCGCAACGAAGACTTTCCGCCGCTGGTGCGCCACGTGGAAGTTGACCCCGAGCGGCCCGTGCAGCTCAAACACCGGTTCGGTCCATGACCCACACACCTGCTCCCCTCGCCCGCACCCGCCACGGGCTGCATAGCTTGCTCGGCTTGGTGGCACTCGTCTTGGCCGCCTGCGTGTCGCCACCACCAGCCACCGGCGTGGCCGAGATGTTGGACCGCCCTGCCGAACGCGCGCTGTTGGGTGGCCTGCGCCTGTACGACGATGCCCAGTACCCCGAGGCCGAAAAGGCACTGAGCGAGGCGCTGCATCTGAAGCTGGCCAGCCCGCGTGACCGTGCCATCGCCCACAAGACCCTGGCCTTCATTTACTGCACCACCGAACGCGCCAGCGAATGCGAGGCCGCTTTCCGCAGCGCCAAACATGCCGACCCCCAATTCGCCCTCAGCAAGGCCGAGGCCGGTCACCCTGTGTGGGGCCCGGTGTATGCCAAATCTCGGCATTGACTGCGACGCTGACGCCCGGATGCAGCACCCCACGCTCCCCTTCACCCACCCAGTTCGCGTCTACTGGGAAGACACCGACGCCGGTGGCGTGGTGTTCTACGCCAACTACCTGAAGTTCTTCGAGCGCGCCCGCACCGAGTGGCTGCGCGCGGCGGGCGTGGCGCAGCAGGCCCTGGTGGACGAGACCGGCGCCATCTTCATCGTCACCGACACCCGCGTGCGCTACCTCAAGCCCGCGCGGCTGGATGACCTGCTCAGCGTCAGCGTGGAGCCCACCGAGATCGGCCGGGCCCGGCTGACGCTCAGGCAACAATGCTGGCGCGGCCACGAGTTGCTCAGCGAAGGCACGATAGAAGTGGCCTGCGTGGGCCACGGAACCTTCCGCCCACAGCGCATTCCCACCCCCGTTCTCCAACGCCTGCTCCCGCAGGCCACAGCCATTCCCGAATGAACCAGGACCTTTCCATCGTTTCGCTGGTGATGCACGCCAGCTTTGTCGTGCAACTGGTGGTGGCCGGCCTGCTGGCCATCTCGCTGGCCAGCTGGACCGTGATCTTCTCCAAGCTCTCGGGACTGGCCAAGGTCCGCAATGGCAACGACCAGTTCGAGCAGGAGTTCTGGTCGGGCAAGAACCTCAGCGACCTGTACCAGGCCGCCGGCAGCCGGCCCGAGACCTCGCCCATGGAGCGCTTGTTTGCCAGCGGCATGCGAGAGTTTTTGAAGCTGCGCGAGCGCCGGCTCGACACCGACGCGCAGCTCAACGGCGCCCGCCGCGCCATGAAGGCCAGCCTGCAACGCGAGCTCGACACCATCGAGGGCAACCTGGGCTTCCTGGCCTCGGTGGGCTCAGTGAGCCCCTATGTGGGCCTGTTTGGCACCGTGTGGGGGATCATGCACGCCTTCGTGGGCCTCTCAAACCTGCAGCAGGTGACGCTGGCCACCGTGGCGCCCGGCATCGCTGAAGCCCTGGTGGCCACGGCCATCGGCCTGTTCGCGGCCATCCCGGCGGTCATCGGCTACAACCGCTTCGCGCGCGACATCGACCGCATCGCCATCCAGCTCGAGAGCTTCACCGAGGAGTTCTCCAACATCCTGCAGCGCAACGTGGCCGCGCCCAGCGCGCCGCCGGTGCGTTGATGCGCCGCGCAAGGAGCCGAACATGCCTGGCGTGATGGCACGCAGCGGCAGCGGCCGCCACCGGCGCTCAATGAACGAGATCAACATGGTGCCCTTCATCGACGTGATGCTGGTGCTGCTGATCATCTTCATGGTGGCCGCGCCCATGATCACCACCGGCGTGGTGGACCTGCCCACGGTGGGCAAGGCCAGGCAGCGTCCGCAAAGCGTGATCGAGATCGTGGTGGGCACCGACGAGCGCCTCAAGCTCAAGGTGGACAAGGGCGAGCCCGTGGGCATCGCACTGAACCAGCTCGCCGCGCGGGTGAAGCAGGCCCAGAACGGCAGCGCCGACGTGCCCGTGGTGATCTCGGCCGACCGCCAGGTGAAGTACGAGAGCGTGGTGAAGGTGATGGACAGCCTGCAGCGAGCCGGCGTGCAGCGCGTGGGCCTGTCGGTGAAGCAGGGCGGGTGATGAGTGCCTCGGCCTCCTCCATCTTTCGGCCGATGTCGATGGATCTGCTGCGCCCGCCCAGCAGCGACAACCCGCGCGTGGGGCTGGCCGCCTCGCTGGTGGCCCATGCGCTGCTGGTGACGGCGCTGGCGCTGGGTGTGCAGTGGCGCAGCGAAGAAACCAATGCTGGCGTGGAAGCCGAGCTCTGGGCCGCCACGCCGCAGTTGGCAGCACCGCCACAGCCAGCCGAACCTGCACCGCCGCCGCCAGCTCCGCCACTCGCGCAGGCCACGCCACCGGCGCCGCCGCCTGCCACCGAGCAGCGCGACGCCCAGATCGCCATCGAAAAGGCCAAGGAGCGCAAGGCCGAGCTCAAGCGCCAGGCTCTAGCCGAGGAGGAGCGGCAAGCCAAGCGCAAGCAGGAACAGGCGGAACAGGCCAAGCGCGACAGGGCCGAGGCCGAGCGCAAGCAAGCGGCGCAAGAGGCCAAGGAAGAAAAGGCCGCCGAGGTCCAACGCGACAAGCTGCGCCAGCAGCAGATGCAGCGGCTCAATGCCCAGCTCAGCGGCAACGGTGGCCCGGGTGGCACGGCGGCGCAGGACGCAGGCCCCTCGGCCGGCTATGCGGGGCGCATCAAGGCCCGCATCAAGCCCAACATCGTGCTCACCGACGAGGTGCCAGGCAACCCCACCACCGAGGTGGAGGTCACCGTGGCGGCAGACGGCAGCATCATCGGCCGAAAGGTGGTCAAGTCCAGCGGCGTGAAGGCCTGGGACGAGACCGTGCTGCGCGCCATCGACCGCACCGCCGTGCTGCCGCGCGACACCGACGGCCGCGTGCAGCCGCGCATGGTGATCGCCTTCAGGCCGCAGGAATAAGGCGCACGGCCGCCAGGCGGCCGGCTTGTAGCGTCTGCACCAGCCAGTCCTCGAACGAGAAATCGGCCTGCGCTGCGGCCAGCACGGTTTCCAGCGCCTCGCCCAGCGTAGCGCCCCGCCACAAATGGGAGTTGAAGGCCGCAACAGCGGCATCGTCTTCTCGCGCCACCACCACTTCCCAGCGGCGACGCTGCACCCACACGCAGTCTCTCCGGCCCAAGCGCAGCGCCTCGTTGGCCGCCGCCCACAGCCGGGCCTGCTCAACCTCGTCGGTGCTGCTTTGGTGGGCCCGCCACAGGGCCTCCACCGGCCAGGCGCTTGACAACCACGTGCAGCCGGGGGCCCACACCATGCCCAGGCACTGCGGGTCGTGCTCGCCCAGCAAGGCCAGGTCTTCGACGCCGGGTTTGGCATCGCCTGCAAAGCCCGCCCGGTGCACGGCCCAGTCCAGCCGGGCCAGGTCGGCCAGCCAGGGCATTCCTGCATAGTCAGCGAGCGTTGCCAGGTGCGGCGGAAGCTCGGCCCCAAACCAGGCCAGATCGCCGCGCACCGGGGGGTGGCTGTGCCACAGGTCGCGCGCCAGGGCTTTCATGGCCTCGTCACCCAGCAGTTGTTGTAGCGTGGGGTAGGCGGCCGCCAGCGCACGCCAGGCGGTGGCCATGGCATTGCGGCGGTAGGCCCGCAGGCCAGCGTCGGCAGGGGCTTGGCCAGAGGGGCCGGGCAGGGGCCGCAAGCCAGCCACCACGATGGGCTGGGCGCCCGCCACGGCGTCGATCAGGGCCTGTTGGCGCAAGGCTTCAGCGTTGCTGTCCACGGCGCTCACGCTGCCACCACGCTGCTGGCCACCGCATCGGCCTTGGCGGCCTCGGCCAGCAGCGCGTCCAGCACGGGCAAGGCTGTGTCCCATTCGATGAGCGTGGGCCGCGCGCCCAGGCGCCGCAGTGTGTGGCGGTAGACCTGCCAGACGCCCTCGCGCACCTGCGAGCCGTGGTCGTCAATGACCAGCGCGCCACTGTCGTTGTAGCCGGCCAGGTGAATCTCGCCCACGCTGTGCGCATCGATCTGGTCCACCCAGCGGCAGGCGTCGGCCGCCGGGTCGGCGCTGCCGCAGTTGAGCGCGTTCACCACCAGGTTGTTCAGGTCCAGCAGCAGGCCACAGCCGGTCTGGCGACACAGCGCGTTGAAGTAGTCCGGTTCGGCCAGGGTGTCATCGGCCCAGGCCACATAGGCCGAGATGTTCTCCACCAGCAGCGGCCGGCGCAGGCGGTCCTGCACCTGCATCACCTGGCGCACCATCAGGGCCAGTGAGGCCTCGGTGAAGGCCACCGGCAGCAGGTCGGCGCCGTGCAGCACTGGGCCGCCGGCGTGGCGGGGCGCGCGGCAGAACGCCGCATGGTCGGACACGCGCACCGGGTCCACCCGCGCCACCAGCGCCGCCAGCTTGTCCAGATGCCAAGTGTCGAGGCCGCAGGCCGAGCCCAGCCCCAGGCCCACGCCGTGCAGGCTCACCGGCCAATGGGCGCGTGCGGCATCCAGCGTGGCCAGCGCGGCGCCACCCGCGCCAAAGTAGTTCTCGGAGTGCACCTCCACAAAGCCCAGCGCAGGGCGCCGGGCCAGCAGTTCGGCCACATGGGCCTGCCGCAGGCCAATGCCGGCGGGCTGGTGCGGGTGCATCAGCCCTTGCGGGCGGCCTTGGCCAATTGCGCCTTGGCCTGGGCTTCGGTTTTGCCCCCCAGCTTCTTGCAGGTGCCCTTGGCCACGTACTGCCATTCGCCGGGGTCGTTGTCGGCATGGGCTTCACCGGCGCAATCGTGGGTCTCGGCCAGGTTGGAACAGTCGTTCTGGCAGGCCTTGGCAATGCCGTAGCACTTCTGCTTGCCCGTGGCATCGCCGTGGGCCTTGGCGGCACCCAGGCCCAGGCCCAAGGCCGCAGCCAGTGCAGAGGAAACGATGTGGCGAGTGGTCATGATGCGGCGTTGCCCGTGTCGCGGTGAGAGTGCGGAAGTGTCGCCCATCGCAGGCGCAGCTTCACGCGCAATAGTGCACGGTTGTGACATCGGCACTGCGTACACTGCGCGCCATGCCCGGCTTGCCCTTACCTGCACCATGAATGCCCCCAGACCTGCCGCTTCGCGTCAGGCCCTCCCAGGGGGTCAAGCAAACTCGGGAGCGGCCCAGCGTTTGCTTGAGGGCGACTTCGCCCGCGCCGTCGAAGCCCTGCGGCCCCAGTTGCTGCGCTACGCCCGCAGCCAGCTGCGCAACGACGCCTGGGCCGAAGACGCCGTGTCCGACACGTTGCTGGCCGCACTGGAACGCCCGCAGGCCTTTCAGGGTGGCTCGGCTCTCAAGACCTGGCTGGTTGGCATCCTCAAGCACAAGCTGATCGACCAGTTGCGCCGCCATTCGCGCGAGGCCACGGTGCTCGACCGTGACGACGGTGAGGACGTGGACGCCCTGCTGTTCGACGCCAGCGGCCATTGGCGCGAGGCGCCAGCCGACTGGGGCGACCAGCCCGAGGCCCTGCTGGGCCAGCAGCAATTCCTGGCCGTACTCGACGCCTGCGTGGAAAAACTGCCCGCCACACAGGGCCGGGTGTTCATGATGCGCGAGTGGCTGGAACTGGACACCGACGAGATCTGCAAGGAACTGGCGATTTCCCCGACCAACCTGTGGGTGCTGCTGCACCGCGCCCGCTTGCGGCTGCGCGAGTGCCTGCAAGCCACCTGGTTTTTACAGCCCCCCACCACCGCCCGACCATGAAGATGATGCTCAAGTGCCGTGAAGCCACTGCCCTGGTGCTGCAGGGCGAGGACCGTCGCCTGTCGGTGACCGAGCGGCTGGCGCTCCGTTTTCATCTGCTGATCTGCAAGGCCTGCACCCGCTTCGTTGGCCAGGTGGGCCTGATGCGCTCTGCCATGGGCCCCTGGCGTGCTTACCGCGACCAGGGGCAAGAGCCGTAGCTCAGGCCAGCGCGCCTTGCGACAGCGGCAGGTCGTTTGCCAGTCGCAGGCTCAGTTCCAACGCATGCCGAACACCGGCCACCTGCTGTGCCAGGGCCAGGCTAAAGCGACCGTCGGCCGGTCCCGCCAGCATCTCCGGCAGCAATGGCAGGTGCATGAAACCCGCCCGCACCTGGGCACGCCGCCGCAAGGCATGCATCAACCCGAAGTAGACGTGGTTGCAGACAAAGGTGCCCGCGCTCTGCGACACCCCCGCCGGCAAGCCCAGTGCCTGCAAACCCTGCACGATGGCCTTGATGGGCAGGCGGCTGAAATAGGCCACCGGGGCGCCGGCCACCACGGGCTGGTCGACGGGCTGCTGGCCAGCGTTGTCGGGGATGCGGGCGTCGTCCACGTTGACGGCCAAGCGCTCCAGCGACAACTCGGCCCGGTTGGCGGCCAGGCCCAGACACAGTACCAGGGCCGGCCGATGCTGACGCAAGGCCTGCCGCAGTAGCACCAGCGATTCGCCAAACCGGCAAGGCAGGCAAACCGACACCACCCGCGCACCCGCCACCAGCGCACCGTTCAAGGCCAGTGCCACCTCCCACGAAGGGTTCAGGCTGTCGCCACCAAAGGGCTCGAATCCAGTCAGCAGGATCACCGGGGTGGGCAGGGGCGAGGCGGGGCTCATCAGGGGCCAATCCAGACAGGCAATTGGTGGCCGAAGCATGCCTTGTTTGCCGCTTCGGGGCTGGCTTGCCACCTTAGCATCTGGCCAGGGGCCCGTGCTGCCTTTCCTGCGCCTGGACGCCGCCGCCAAACACCACCACCGTCATGCCGAAAAAAGACCTGCCGCCGCTGAGCCTGGCCCCGCGCGAGGACATGGCTGAACTCGTGGTTTCCGACGGGCCGGTGCCCTTTGCCTGGCCCACACCGCCCTACGCGGTCTACCCCACACTGGTGCCCTGGAACGAGCCCGAGCCTTGCGACATCGAAGGCCTGAACGGCAAGCTGATGCACGCCCTGCTGACCGGATTCGACCCCGGCCTCGGCATGGCCCGGGTGCAGGTGCCGCCCTCCAAGACCTCGCTGCCGCTGCGCCTGTCGCAGTTCCGCAAGCTGGTGCTCACCCGGCCCTTGTTGCCGTTGCCAAAAACCCAGCGCGGCGCAAATGGCGCGCTGCTGGGCCTGCACCCCAGCATCGAGTACCGCGTGGTGCTGAACGAAGGCCCGCCGCTGATGGGCAGCACCGTGGGCCATGTCGAGACCGATGCCGGCCTGTTCCTGTTTCCGCCGCTGGACGAGCACGGTGCGGTGTCACGCCTGTTCTGCCCGCGTGCCGCCTTCCAGAAGGTGGATCTCGGCAAGCCGCTGGGCGAGCTGCTGCTGGCCGACGACACCGCCACGCCGGCCCAGATCAACGCCGCGCTGCACGAACAAAAGAGCCTGCGCGACCAGCGCATCGGCGACGTGCTGCTCAAGCACAAGGTCATCAGCCCTGAGCAGATGAGCGCTGCGCTGGAGGCGCAATCGCGCATGCCCATGGTGCGCGTGGGCGAGGCCCTGATGGCTCTGGGCTACGTGAACCAGACCCAGCTGGACGACGCCCTGGCCGAGCAGCGCAAGGAAAAAACCGTGCCGCTGGGTGAGTTGCTGGTGCGCCGCGGCCACGTGCAGCGCCACGAGTTGCGCACCGCGCTGGCCCGCAAGATGGGCTACCCGGTGGTGGACGTGGAGGCCTTTCCGGTGGAGCTGGCGGCGCTCAAGCGCGTGCCCATCGCCGCCGCCAAGCGCCTGAACGTGCTGCCGCTGCAAGAGCTGCCGGGCCGCCTGGTGATGGCGATCGAAGACCCGTCGCGCCGCGACGTGATCGACGAGCTGGAGTTCCTGGCGCAGTGCAAGATCGTGCCCGTGCTGGCCGTGCAGGAGCACCTGGCGTCGCACATCGAGGCCGTGTACCGCAAGAACGGCTTCGAGGAGGCCGTGCCAGTGAGCCTTGGCGAAAGCACCGCCATCCTGAGCATGGACGAGGGCGGCTCCAGCAAGCTGCTGGCCGACCTGGAGTTGACCCCAGGCAGCGACCGCGACAAGACCGACGACGCGCCCATCGAACAGTCCGACAACTCGCTGGTGCGGCTGATCAACACCATGATCCACGAGGCGCATTCGCAGGGCGTGTCCGACATCCACATCGAGGCTCAACCCGGCAAGGAGAAGGTGCGCATCCGCTTTCGCCGCGACGGCCGGCTCAAGCCCTACCTTGACCTGCCGTACACCTACCGCAGCGCGCTGATCGCCCGCATCAAGATCATGTGCGACCTCGACATCTCCGAGCGTCGCCGGCCGCAGGACGGCAAGATCAACTTCGCGCGTTTCGTGCCCAGCTGTCCCATCGAGCTGCGCGTGGCCACCATCCCCACCGCCAACGGCTTGGAAGACGCGGTGCTGCGCATCCTGGCCTCGGCCAAGCCCATCCCGCTCGATTCGCTGGGCATGTCAGACTACAACCTGGCCTCGCTCAAGGCCGCCATCGCCCGCCCCTACGGCATGGTGCTGTGCGTGGGCCCCACAGGCTCGGGCAAGACCACCACGCTGCATTCGGCGCTGGCCCACATCAACCAGCCCGACCGCAAGATCTGGACGGCCGAAGACCCGGTGGAAATCACCCAGCCCGGCCTGCGCCAGGTGCAGGTGAACCCCAAGATCGACTGGACCTTTGCCAAGGCCTTGCGGGCCTTCTTGCGCGCTGACCCCGACGTGATCATGGTGGGTGAAATACGTGACGAGGAAACCGCGCACATCGCGGTGGAGTCGTCGCTCACGGGCCACCTGGTGCTGTCCACGTTGCACACCAACAGCGCTGCCGAGACCATCACGCGCCTGCTGGACATGGGCATGGACCCATTCAACTTCGCCGATTCGCTGCTGGCCGTGCTGGCCCAGCGCCTGGTACGCCGGCTGTGCCCGCATTGCCGCACCAGCGCGCCTGCCACGCCAGAGCGAACCGACGAGCTGCTGGACGACTACCTGCATGTCTGGGGCAGCCACCCGCAGACGCCCTCGCGTGACGCGGTGCTGGCCGACTGGCTCAAGCGCTACGGCGTGAACGGGCAATTGCAGAGCTTCCGCAGTCCCGGCTGCGACAAATGCGACCACACCGGCGTGCGCGGCAGGGCCGGCATCCATGAACTGCTCGCCGTGTCCAAGCCGATCCGGCACCTCATCCAGACCGGCTCTCGCGCCGAGGTGATCCAGCATCAGGCCATGTCCGAAGGGCTGCGCACCTTGCGCCAGGACGGTCTGGAGAAAGTGCTGCAGGGCATCACCTCCATCGAGGAAGTGCGGGCCACGTCGAACGCGTAGCCGCTTGCGGCGCATAGCCGCCCTCCATTTCCACGCCACCACCGTCATTCCCGCGAAGGCGGGAATCCATGTCTTTTGACGTGTTGTGCGCCCGCGCCAGGCGGCAAGCCGGTGCTGGCTCATGCTGTGGCGGTCTGCTTCGGCAGACCTGCCTTGTGGTGCTCAGGTTCGGGGCAGGCCCGCATGACGTCGCTGCTCTCCGCTGCGCTCGTTTCGCTCAGACAAGATGCGGCCAGCATGTTGTGGATGCGCGCTGCGCACGCTGCCCCGAACCCTGTGCTCCTCAGCGCCACAGAAATCGCCAGCCCCGGCTTGCGCACCTGTCGCTCCGCAGGCCGTGTTTGCATTCAAGAAATATCGACGCCACCGCCGGTTCCTGCAAAGGGCTGGGTGGGCGGGCTGCGGCGCGAATGAGCAGCGGCGAGGAGCAGAGGGCCTGTGGCGGCGCGCGTGAGCGCCGCTTCGTTGACAAGCTCGCCGCGTCTGCCGGGCCAGGCAACGAAGAGCGACAGGCGAGCGCAAGTCGGCGGCGCGGCGCGCCAAGCGGCCATGCCCGAGCGCTGCAGCGGAGTCGGTGCGCAGCGCCGACCGCTACTTTTGAGCGCCGCGGCCTGCCCGCCCAGGCCTCTGCCCGCCACCCACGTATCAACGCGAACGTCTGGATTCCCGCCTTCGCGGGAATGACGGCGAAGCGCCGAGAACCGCCCGTCAACCCATCCACAGGTGGATTGCCAACCCTGCCAGGGCACAAGCCATGATGACGTGGATGACGTCGCGCTTGTAGCCAAACAGCGCCACCGCCGCTGCCAGCGCGATAGCTGCCGAAGTCGCGTCAAACCGGCCGTCAAAGCCCTTCGGCCACAGCACTTGATAGCCGAAGAACAGCGCCAGGTTAAGAATGACCCCCACCACGGCGGCCGTGATGGCGGTGAGCGGGCCAGTGAGCTTCAGGTCGCCGTGCGTAGCCTCCACCAGCGGCCCGCCGGCCAGGATGAACAGGAACGAGGGCAGGAAGGTGAACCAGGTGACGATGCTGGCCGCGACTGCGCCAGCCAGGAAATGGCCACCCGGCCCGAACAAGGCTTGCAGTGGCGGGCTCTGGTAGCCCCCGATGAAGCCCACAAAGGCCACCACCATGATCAGCGGCCCCGGCGTGGTTTCGCCCAGCGCCAGGCCGTCGATCATCTGCGTGGGCGTGACCCAGCCGTAGTGCCCCACCGCGCCCTGGTACACATAGGGCAACACGGCATAGGCGCCGCCAAAGGTGAGCAAGGCGGCCTTGGTGAAGAACCAGGCCATCTGCGCCAGCGGTCCACCCCAGCCTTGCAAACCCACCAGCACAGCCATGGGCGCCGCCCACAGCACAGCGCCCGCGACCACGATGGCGGCCAGCCGGCCCCAGCGGAAACGCGCATGCGCGGGTGTGGGCGTGTCGTCGTCGATCAGCGCGGCACCATAGGATTTGCCGGCCCTGCCATGCCCGCCACCGGTCTTGAATCGTTGTGGCGCCAGCTTGCCGCCCACATAGCCGATCAGCCCCGCCGCCAGCACGATGGCCGGGAACGGCACATTGGCCGCAAAGATGGCCACGAAGGACACAGCGGCAATGCCCCACAGCGCCGGGTCTTTCAAAGCCCGCAAGCCGATGCGGTGGGCCGCCTGCACCACGATGGCGGTGACGGCCGGCTTGATGCCGAAGAACAGCCCCGCCACCAGCGGCACGTTGCCAAAGGCGATGTAGACCCACGACAAGGCGATGAGGATGAACAGCGAGGGCAGCACGAACAGCGCGCCGGCCACCACCCCACCCCAGCTTCGGTGCATCAGCCAACCGATGTAGGTGGCGAGCTGCTGGGCCTCGGGGCCGGGCAGCACCATGCAGTAGTTCAGCGCGTGCAGAAAGCGCTTCTCGCTGATCCAGCGCTTTTGCTCCACCAGCTCGGTGTGCATGATGGCGATCTGCCCGGCCGGCCCGCCAAAGCTGATGAATCCCAGCCGCAGCCAAAAGCGAAAGGCCTCCCAGAAGCTCACGGTGGTGGGTGGGGCGAGCTTGGGCTGCGAGCTGGGCATGGCGCGAGCCTACATCACCCATGCATGCCGTCCTTGTCGTTCCCGCGCAGGCGGGCATGCCAGTAGGAGTCAAGCGTAGAGATCGAGCAAGCCGCGGTGCTGGTGGGCCGTGGCGGGGACGCGGCTCGCCAGGTCGGCTGCCGCATCTCCCACAGTGGTGTTGCGCAGGCCCGCGCGGCTGGCGCTGCGGCCGGCTTCGGCGTTGGAGCCATCACGCTGACCCTGGGCCGAGGGGTCGGCCACGCTGCCGCCGCTCAGGCTCAGGCCCACATCGCCCAGCGCGGCACTGAGCTGCGGCAGGGCTTCGCCCAGGGCCTGGCGGGTACTGGCCACGTCGGCCGTCAGGTCGATGCGGGTCTGGCCGTCTTTCACGGCGATGCGAATGTCAATGGGGCCCAGGTCTTGCGGGTGCAGCGCCAGGCTGGCGTGTTGCACGCCGTCTTTCAACCAGGTGCTCAGCTGCAGACCCAGGGCCGGGCCAAAGGCGGGGGTGCCAGGGCTGGTCGGCAGGCTGGCGTGAGCGGTGTGGGGGGTGGCTTCGGCCGGGGCCGCTGAGGTGTTGTGGCGGGCGCCGGCCAGGTCGGTCACCACACCCAGGCTTGGCAGGGCACCGTCGGCGGCCGGGGCGATGGCCTCGGCTTGTGCGGCAGGTTTGGTGGCGGTGGTGGCGGGCTCGGCGGCGGCCTCACCCAGCGCGCGGGAGAAGCCTGCGGCATCGGCCGGTGCGGTGCTGCGGCTGGCGTCTTCGCTGGTGTTGCGGTCTTCGGCCGGGCCGCGCTTGCGGTGGGCGGCTGCGCCATGGCCCATGGCGTCGCGCAGCGCGGCCATGGGGTCGTTGGCGGCCGTGGCGGCATCGCCTTCAGACGGCGCGGTGATGGCGCCCGCCGTGGTGGTGGTGGCCGTGCCCAACAGCGACGCGGTGCTGGGCGCATCAAGCTTGGGAGCGGCGTCTGGAGGCGCCACTGGCTGAGCCGGCGCGCTGGCGGTGTCGTCGCTTGTGGCGTGCTTGCGTTCGCGGTCGCGCTCGGCCGGCTTGGCCGTGCCGGCATCGGGTTCGGTGCTGCTGCCCTGGCCGCCGGGGTTGACGCTGGCTTGCGCCACTGGCGGTGGCTCGTCGGCCTGGCCGCGCAGCAGTTGCGCAAACATCGAGTGCGAGCCGCCGCTGCCCGTGTGCTGGGCATGGCCGGCAGCTGTGCGCGCGGCGCTGGCGGTGCTGCTGGGGTGGGCCTGGCTGGGGCGCAAGGTGGCGGGTGCGGTCATGGTGAGCCTCAAACGGTGACCAGGTCCTGGCGTGCCGCCCAGGCCATGCGCTGCGCGGTTTCGTCGGACGCCTTTTGCTCGCGCCGCTCCTGCTGCTGCAGTTGCGCTTGCTGGCGCCGCTCCATCAGCTTGCGCACCATGGCCACGCGGGTTTCGCGCTGGCGCAGGCGCTCGCGGGCAGCCACCACGCGGCGCTCGGCGGCTTCGGTGCTGCCTTGCTGCGAAGTGATGGCCTGGTCGAGCCGCTCGATGAAGCCGTGGTAGCAGCGCAGGATGTCCATGGTGGCGCGCTGCTGGAACTGGGCCTGCCAGCGCTGGCGGTACTCGCTGCGGTAGCCCAGCAGGGCCTGGCCTTGCTGGCGCGCCTGTTCCACCGCGTTCTGTGCGTCGCGCAGCTCGATGGCGGCAGCGTCGCGGCGCTGGATTTCGCGTTCCATCAGGGTGACGAGGATGTTCATGCGGTTCATGGTGTTCGCTCAGTCTTGAGGGTCAGCGGTTCGGGTCATCGGTTCGGGTCCAGCGCCAGCAGTTGCTGGCAACTGGCGGCCAGCTTGGCCTGGTCGTGCATGTCTTGCTGCAGCAGCGCGCTGAGCTGGGGCTGCACGCGCACGGCGGCGTCCAGCTCGGGGTCGGCACCGGGCTGGTAGGCACCGATCTGGATCAGGTCGCGGGCCTTGTTGAACTTGGCCAGCCACTGGCGGGCGCGGCGGGCGCTTTCCAGTTGCTCGCGCGGGGCCACGGCGGTCATCACGCGCGAGATGGAGCGCTCCACGTCGATGGCCGGGAAGTGGCCGCTCTCGGCCAGCTCGCGCGAGAGCACGATGTGGCCGTCGAGGATGCCGCGCGCCGCGTCGGCAATCGGGTCCTGCGGGTCGTCGCCCTCGGTGAGCACGGTGTAGAAGGCGGTGATGGAACCCAGGCCGTGCAGGCCGTTGCCCGAGCGCTCCACCAGCTGCGGCAGCTTGGCAAAGCAGCTGGGCGGGTAGCCCTTGGTGGCGGGTGGTTCGCCGATGGCCAGCGCAATCTCGCGCTGCGCCATGGCATAGCGGGTCAGCGAGTCCATCAGCAACAGCACGTGCTGGCCACGGTCGCGGAAGTGCTCGGCGATGGCCGTGGCGTAGTGCGCGCCTTGCATGCGCACCAGCGGCGGTGCATCGGCCGGTGCGGCCACCACCACGGCGCGGTGGCGACCGTCTTCGCCCAGGATGTCCTCGATGAATTCCTTCACTTCGCGGCCGCGCTCGCCAATGAGCCCAACCACGATCACGTCGGCCTCGGTGTAGCGGGCCATCATGCCCATCAGCACCGATTTGCCCACCCCCGTGCCGGCGAACAGGCCCAGGCGCTGGCCCCGACCCACGGTGAGCAGGGCGTTGATGGCGCGCACGCCGGTGTCGAGCGGCTGGCGTATCGGGTCGCGGTCCATGGCGTTGATGGGGCGGCGCACCATGGGTTCGTTCTGCACGGCTTGCAGCGGACCGCCGCGGTCCATGGGTTGGCCGTGCGCGTCCACCACGCGGCCCAGCAGGCCGTCGCCCATGGGCAAGTGCAGGCCACGGTCTTCGCTGCGGCGCCAGGGGTGGTTTTCCACGCCCAAGCGCGGCGGCTGGTGCGGCATGGGCATGGGCACCACACGGGCGCCACTGGCCAGGCCATGCACTTCACCGGTGGGCATCAGGTAGGCGCGGTCGCCGTTGAAGCCCACCACCTCGGCGGTCACAGGCTGCGCACCGGCCATGCCCACCGAGCACACGGCGCCCACGGGCGCACGCACGCCAGCAGCTTCCAGCACCAGGCCGGTGACGCGCACCAGCGAGCCTTCCATCTCCAGCGGCTGCGGCACCGCCGCGTAGTGGCGCAGGTCGGCCAGAAAGCGGTCCCAGCGCTGCTCGCGCCTCGTGGCCGGGATCATTCGCACTCCTCGGGCAACGCGGGGGCGGGCATCTCGGGCTCGGCCAGTTCCGGCGCAGGCATCTCGTGCCAGGGCTTGTGGGCGCCGAACACCGTCATGGCCTGGGCCCAGCGGCTCTCGATGCGCGCGTCCACCTGGCCCAGGTCAGACTCCACCACGCAGCCACCGGCGCTGATGGCCGCATCGGCCTGCATGATCACGTCACGGGCCCGCAGAGCGGCACCGGCGCCTTGCTCGATCAGGGCCAGGTCTTGCGGGTTCATGCGCAGGCGCAAGTGGCGGGCCGAGAGCATCACCGCGCCCACGGCCTCCTGCGCCACCTGGGCCACGCATTCGGGGCGCAACGTCAGCTCGGAACGCACCACCTGGTGGCCCAGGCGCAGCGCGGTGTCCATCACGGCGCTGGCCATGCGGGCTTCCAGCCCCTGTATTTGTTCGTCAAAGGCGGCCACCACCTGGGCCATCTGCGCGGTGACTTGCGCGGCGTACTGGCGCTTGGCGGCCTCCAGCGCTTCCAGGCCGTCGCGATAGCCTTCCTGGTAGCCCTGCTGGCGCGCGGCCTGGGCCCGGGCCTGCCACTCGGCGGCGGTGGGCTCGGGGGGCGGTGCGGGCGGGGTGTCGGGCATGTTGCGACGCTCGGCGCTCTGGCGGCGGTCGGCCGCAGCGGCGCGGGCGGCCGACGAGGGGTTGAAGCCGCCTTCGCGGTTCAGGGCGCCGGCAAAGGCGTCGGGGGTCCAACTGGCAAAGGCGGCCAGCTCTTCGCGCGGGATGAAGCGCGAGTAGCTGCTGGCGGGTTTGGCGCCGCCGCCGCTGGGCGGGGGCACCGGGCGCGGGCCGGTCGACTTAGACGAAGTCATCAGCGGCTCCCGAGGCCAGCACGATCTGGCCTTCGTCCACCAGGCGGCGAACGATCTTCAGCATTTCCTTCTGCTCGGCCTCGACCTCGCTGACGCGCACGGGGCCGCGAGACTCCAGGTCTTCGCGCAGCGTCTCGGCAGCGCGGCTGGACATGTTCTTGAACACCTTCTCGCGCAGCTCGGCGGTGGCGCCCTTGAGCGACAGCACCAGCGATTCGCTCTGCACTTCCTTGAGCACGGCCTGGAAGCCCTTGTCGTCGAGCTTGTTCAGATCCTCGAAGGTGAACATGTTGTCCATGATCTTCTGGGCCAGGTCGTTGTCGGCCTCGCGGATGTAGTCGAGCGCCGAGGTCTCCACCGACGAGCCCATCATGTTGATGATCTCGGCCGCCGCCTTGGCCCCGCCCAGCGACGACTTCTTCAGCCGGTCGCCGCCGGCCAGTACCTTGGACAGCACCTCGTTCAGGTCCTTCAGCGCGGTGGGCTGGATGCCGTCGAGCGTGGCGATGCGGATCAGCACTTCGTTGCGCTGGCGCTCACCAAAGGTCTTCAGCACTGAAGATGCCTGGTCGAAATCCAGATGCACCAGGATGGCGGCGATGATCTGCGGGTGTTCGTTGCGCAGCAGTTCGGCCACCGAAGCGGCGTCCATCCACTTCAGGCTCTCGATGCCACTCACATCGCTGCCCTGGATGATGCGGTCGATCAGCATGTTGGCCTTGTCGTCGCCCAGGGCCTTGCGCAGCACGCTCTTCACGTACTCGTCGTTGTCGGGCACCAGCATGTGCTGCTCGGCCGCCTCGTGCGTGAACTGGTCGAGCACCGACTCCACGCGCTCGCGCGGGATGACCTTCATCTTGGCAATCGTCTCGCCCAGCTTCTGCACTTCTTTCGGACCCAGGTGCTTGAAAACCTGCGCGGCCTCTTCTTCACCCAGCGACATCAGCAGAATCGCGGCGTTCTCGATGCGGTCGTCTTCGTTGGCCATGGTAGGGCTCTCAGTGTCTGGGCTGCGTCAACCGGCTTCGCCGTTGACCCAGTCGCGCATGATGTTGGCCACCGCCGCAGGGTTGCTGCGGGCCAGCTGCCGGGCGGCTTCGAGCTTGAGGTTCTCCTTGGGCGCCTCCAGGGCGGGCAGGCCCTCGACCCCAGGCAGGGCGTTCTCGTCGTCCACCACGGCGTCGAGTTGGTGGGCCTTGGCCTCTTCCTCGGGCGTGGGGGGTGGGGTCAGGGCCTGGGTGACGGCCGGTTTGACCACGCCAAAGATCAGCGCCATGGCCACCAGGGCCAGCGCGGCGGGCACGGCGCCAGCGCGCAGCAGATCGAGCAGCCAGGGCTGCTTCCAGATCGGCGGCTCGTCGGCCTTGGGCGTGGCATCCACCACGAAGGGGGCGTTGATGACCTTGACCGAGTCGTTGCGCTCCTTGCTGAAGCCCACGGCCTCTTGCACCAGCGCGGTGAGCTTGTCCAGCTCTTCTTGTGGCAGCGGCTTGGTGCTGCTCTTGCCCTTGGCATCCACCGCCGTGCGGTGGTTCACCACCACGGCAGCGTTCAGGCGCTTGACGGTGCCGGTGGCGTTGCGCACCACGCGCACGGTCTTGTCGACCTCGTAATTCACCACGTTTTCCTTGCGCGCACCGCCGCCGACAGCGCCGGCCTGCGCGGTTTGCAGTGGGGCCGAGGCGCCATTGATGGGCGCGGTGGCCGGCACCGGCGGCTGGTTGCTGGCGGCACCGGGCACGCCGGTGGGCGTGGTGCTGCTGGGCGAGGTCTGCTCGGAACTTTGCTGGCTGCGCACGGCGGCCGGCTCGGTGCCCTGGTTGGGGCGGAACTGCTCGGCGGTGGATTCGCTCTGAGTGAAATCGACCTCGGCGGTGACGGTGGCGCGCAAGTTGTCGCGGCCCAGCACCGGCTCAAGAATGTCTTGCACCCGCTTGAGGTAGTTGGCCTCGATCTGCTGCACGTACTGCAATTGCTGCTCGTCCAGGGTCTTGCCGTTGTCGTCCTGGGTGCCCGAGAGCAAGGTGCCACGCTGGTCCAGCACGCTCACGGCCTTGGGGTTGAGCTCGGGCACGCTGCTGGACACCAGGTGCACGATGGCGGCCGACTGGGCGCGGTCCAGCGTGCGGCCCGGGTGCAGGGTGAGCATGACGCTGGCGCTGGGCTTTTGCTGCTCGCGGAAAAAACCGTTCTGGTTCGGCAGGGCCAGGTGCACGCGGGCATCCTCCACGCCGTCGAGCTTGGTGATGGTGCGCACCAGTTCGCCTTCGAGCGCGCGCTGCATGTTGGAGCGCTCTTGCCGGTCGGTCTGGCCAAAGCGGGCGCCGTCAAGCAGCTCGTTGCCGGTGACAGCGGCCTTGGGCAGGCCGGCGGCGGCCAGCTTCATCTTCAGGTCGTACAGCTTGTCGGCGGGCACCATCAGCGCCGAGCCGCCTTCGGTGAAGCGGTAGGGCACGTTCATCTGCGAGAGCTGGGCCACGATGGCGCCAGCGTCTTTCTCGGGCAGGTTGGCGTAGAGCACGCGCCAGTCGCCCTGGCTGGCCCACATCGTCATGGCCACCAAGGTGGCCATCAATGCGGCGGTGGCCATACCCAACTTCATCTTGGTGGCCGCAGGCAGCGCGCCCACTTTGGCAACAAAGCCAACGGGCTGCTCGGCGACGGCGAGTGGGGTGGCGAGTGCGACGGCTTGGTCCATGGGGTGATCAGACATTCGGGCGCTCCGGCATGGAGCCCCCGGGTGTTTGGGTTGATTCGATTGTTCGGCAAGCGCCCAGCCCAGCATGGCGCGAGAAGCCCGAGAAACGCCAGTCAGTTCCCACCATCGTGGTGCGGGCCGCTCCGTACCATCCTGCTCATGACGCCTCTCCAGGAGGAGCTTTCATGGACATGAAACTCAAACCCTTCGATTTCGCCTCGGCCGTGGCCAAGGCCGGCCTGGCGCCGAACGGCACACGCCTGGCGCGCGGCGGTGCGGCCGAGGCCACCGCGCCAGTGGAAAAGGGCGGCTTTCAGGGCGCCATGGCACAGGCGCTCAAATCGGTGAGCGAGGCCCAGAACGAAACCTCGCGCCTGCAACGCGAGCTGCAACTCGACAACCCCACTGTGAGCCTGGAGCAAACCATGGTGGCGATGAACAAATCGCAACTCGGCTTTCAGGCCGTACTGACCGTGCGCAACCGCATGGTGCAGGCCTATACCGATGTGATGAACATGCAGGTTTGACCTGGCGCCTGAACAGGCGGCATTCGCCCCGTCTTTTCAGCCCACCAACGCCCACCCGTCTCGCGCAAATTGCCACCCTAGCGCAGTGGCTGGCCGGGGGCACACCCGGCACCTTCTCACCCGACCTGGCAGTACCGGCCGAACGACCAGGGTGTCCCGCAATGTCGGGCCGCCATCCATGTCATGTCATGCCATGCAGACCCGCGCTGTCTGCCGTGGCAGGGGGGAATCTTCATGCAACGCTCCTTGCGCTGGACCCTGCTGGGCCTGGCCCTTCCGTCGGCTCTGGCCGCCCTGGTCATCCTGGCCCTGTCGTTCAGCAGCTTTGGCTCGCTGGACAACAGCGCCCGCAAGGCCCTGGTGGCCAAGGACGTGGTGGCCGACATCCTGCCGCCGCCCATGTACCTGATAGAGATGCGGCTGGTGCTGTCGCAGGCAGTGGAGCGCTCGCTGCCCGCCCACGAGGCCCGCCAGCGCTTTGAGAAGCTGCGTTCCGACTACACCGAGCGTGCCCAGTACTGGCGCAGCCATCCGCCCTATGGGTTGGAGCAGCAACTGCTGGGCGCCCAGCACGCCCAGGCGCTGAAATTCATGCAGCTGGGCCAGACCGCCGTGCTGCAGCCACTGGTCGCAGGCGACAACGCTGGCGCCGAGCAGGGCCTGGCCCAGGCCCACATGGCCTATCTGGCCCACAGGACGGCGGTGGATGCCACGGTCACGGCCGGCGGCCAGTTTGCCGACACCGCCATTGCCGACTTTGAGGCCACCACTCGCCGCGGCTACTGGCTCATGCCGCTCACAGCCGCCGTGCTGCTGGCACTGTCTGGCGTGTTGGGTGCGGTGATCTTTCGCAACCTTATCTCCGCAGTGCGGCAATGCACGGGCCTGGCCAACAGGGTGGCGGCTGGCGATCTCAGCCAGCATGTCAGCTCGGCGCGGCGGGACGAACTGGGGGACTTGGTGCGCAGCATGAACGAGATGAGCACCAACCTGGGCCGCATCGTTGGCGGCGTGCGCGATGGCTCGCACGCCATTGCCCAGGCCACAGCCGAAATCGCCCAGGGCAACCTGGACCTGTCGGCACGCACCGAGGCGCAAGCCTCGCACCTGCAAGAAACCGCCGCGTCGGTAGAGCAAATGTCAGGGGCCGTTGCCAGCAGCGCCGACACCGCCCGCCAGGCCGACCAACTGGTGGCCGAGGCCTCGCGCATCGCCGAAGAAGGCCATGTGGCGGTGAGCACGCTGGTGGGCACCATGGGCGACATCCAGGTCTCCAGCAACCGCATTGCCGACATCATCGGCGTCATCGACGGCATTGCCTTCCAGACCAACATCCTGGCGCTCAACGCCGCTGTAGAAGCCGCCCGCGCCGGCGAGCAAGGCCGTGGCTTCGCCGTGGTGGCTGCCGAGGTGCGCAACCTGGCCCGGCGCAGCGCCGACGCCGCCCACGAGATCAAAGACCTGATTGCCAACAGTGCGGCCCAGGTTCAGGCCGGCGGCAGCCATGCGGACCATGCCGGCAAAACCATTGCGGCCATCGTCGACCAGGTGAGCAAGGTGACGGCACTGGTGACCGCCATCTCCACCGCCAGTGGCCAGCAAGCCAGCGGCTTCTCGCAGATCAATGCCGCGCTCGGCCAGATCGACACCGCCACCCAGCAGAACTCGGCCCTGGTGGAGCAAACCGCCGCCGCCGCCAGCAGCCTGCGCGAGCAGGCCGCCCGGCTTTCAAACTCGGTGGACTTCTTCAACACCGAGCCACAAGCCCAGGCATGAAGGGCGGCGCAAAGCAGCCGGCCATGGTGACCGCACCGCCGTCATTCCCGCACCCTCGCCTCCCGTCATTCCCGCAGAGATGACTGGCTGCATAGCAGCCGAGAACTGTCCGTCAGACCCCGCCGCGTTGCAGTGGCGCAGCCAGCGCTGCCCGCAAGCTTTCGGCTGAGTCGGCCAGGTGGGCCTTGGCCTCGGCACTCAGGCCGGAGCGCTGGTCGGACCCTTGCAGCCGGGCCAGTAGCTTGCGCGCTTCGGCCCGCACCAGGCCTCGGGCATCGGCACGGGTGGTCGGCGCGGGCTTCAGGATCAGGTTCGCCATGCGGTTCAGGTGTTCACGTTGCAAGTTGCGGCGTGCAGCGGCAATGTCGCCAGCACGGCCCACATCCCCCCAGACTGCCGCCGTGGTGCGCTCTATCACCTCGGACAATGGCATGGCCTCGCCAGGCCGGTCGGCCTTGGCCTCGGCGTCCAGCAAACGTGCCGACAGGCTGTCACTCATCAGCTGGGTCAACAGCGCGCGCTGCAGGTCCAGCACCATGGCCTCCATCGCATAGTCGCTGGCCATGTCATGGCCGTCGCCGCGCTCCAGAAAATCGGGGCCCAACCTGCGCGCCAGCGCTGGGCTGATGCGCAGGCCATCGGCCGCCAAAATGCCTTGCACCAGCGCAGTCAGGGCCTCGCGCTGCACGGCCGCAGGCACGGGTTGCAGCGGGTCGCGGCCCGAGCCTGGGAAGTCGCGCAGCGTGCGCAGCCCACCGATCTGGCGCGTGAGCACGCCTGCGGCCCGCCCGGCATCGCGCAGCGCCAAAGCCAGCGCGCGGCGCAGCACCGCGTAGTCTTCGGTGGGCTTGAGCGCGCGGGTCTCCTGGTGGCGGATCAGGTCGCGCATGATCTCCAGGCGCTTCTTGCCGAACGCCACCGGGTCATTGCCCAGGTCGAACATCAGCGACTCAGGGTCCAGCCCCAACGCGTTGTCTTCGTCGGTGCCAAAGGCAAGTTCGGGCTCGGCGCTGCGCGCGGCCATGCGCTGCAGCTCGGCAGCCTCCTGCTCGGAGGTGCTGCCTGCCGGCATGGGCTGGTATGCGTAGGCGATGGCCCAGTAGTCGTAGGGGCCCAGCGTGCTCTGGAAGGGCGTTCCGCCCGCTTCACCGGGCTTGGGCAGGTTCACGGGGGCGTACTCCATGACCGAGCCCGTCAGGCTGTGGTCGCGGGTGAATGCCGGGTCGGAAATCTGCTGCTCGCTGTACACCCTGGAGCCACGAAAGTTGTGCCGCAAGCCCAGGGTGTGGCCCACCTCGTGCATGGTCACATCGAACATGTAGGCCTGCACAAAGGCCTCGGCCTCGGGGCTGTCGGGGTCGACCTCGCCGCGTGCGCCCAGCACGTCCAGCGCATAGCTCAGTTGCTCAGCCGCCGCATCGGCGTGCTGGCAAGCCGCTTCACCATGGGTGGCCTGGTGGCTGTTGCCCTCCGCCGCTGGTGCCTGCAGCAGTTCGGCCCAGGCCGCCTGATCGCGCATCAGCAGTTGCGCACGCGTGGCGCGCAGGTTGCGCGAGGACAGGCTCTCGACACCGATGTCGGCATCCAGGATTTCGCCGCTGCGCGGATCGACCTGGCTGGGGCCGATGGCACCGAAAGCCGGGTTGGCATTGGTCATCCAGCGTATCGAGGCCACACTGGCATCGAGCGTGTCAAAGCTGGCGTCATCGGGCTGCACCTTCACCACCACCGCATTGCGAAAGCCTATCTTCTCGAAGGCCTTGTTCCACTCCAGCACACCACGGCTGATGCTGTCCCGGTACTTCAGTGGCACGTTGCGGTCAAGCCAATAGGTGATGGGCTTGACGGGCTCCGAGATCTCGGCCGCCGGGTCTTGCTTTTCCAGGCGCCAGCGGTTCACGTAGCGCAGCTTGGGGGTGCGTCGCGCGTCGCGGCCAAAGTCTTGCACCACGGTGTTGAAGTGGCCCACGCGCGGGTCGGCCAGGCGCGGCGCCATGGGCTGGTCAGGCAGCTTGGCAATCGAGTAGTGCAGGTGGATGAACAGGCTGCGGGCATCTGGCAGGGTGCTGGGCAGGGTGGGCAGAGGCGCACCCGGGGGCGAGCCTGGCTGCGGAAACGCCAGACTGGCCGTGGCGAAGTGGGTTTGCACCGCCAGCACCACCTCCTGCGGATTGGCGCGCACGCTGGTGATGACCGAGTTGCGGCCGTCCAGGCTGTAGTTCTGCCGGTACTGGCGCTGCAGCGACATGCCCAGGCCCAGCAGGTCAGAGACAAACAAGCCCGTGACGTCGATCAGCACGGCCTTGCTGTCGGGGTGCGGCTGGCTGGCCACCGCCGCGCTGCCCAGCAGGCTGTCGGAGAAGGCCGACTTCACGGCACGCGCTTCGGGGCTGTTGGGCGCCGCCATGAACTGGGTGTTGCGCGCCAGCAGTTGCACCTGGTTGTGCACGCGGTGAAATTCAATCAACTGGGCCCGGCCCCAGGGCAGCCAGGTGCCCACCATCAGGCCCCCGAACAGCATGTTTTCACCAATGCCGCTGGCCAGCTTGGGCGAGAGGAAATAGGCATGGTCCAGGTCTTGGGGCTTGAGCTCGATCCAGACCTTTTCGTCCTTCTGCCACAGTGTGAGCAGGCCCTCGATCTTGCGGGCGTCTTTGATGACCGTCGCGAATGGGGGCGGACCGCCGGGCGTGGCTGCGGCAGTCGGCGCCGAGGCCGCACCGTTGGGCTTGGCCGCCGCCGCTACAGGCCCCGCGATTGGGGCCCCCGCAGCAACGCCAGAAGACGCAACAGCGACCGCTGCCGGAACTGCAGCCGGCTGCGTGCCTGGCGCAGTGGCACAGGCGGCCAGCAAGTTCAGCAACCCCAGGGCGGCCAGTGGACGGAGTGACAAAGCAGGCAAACGCAAAGGCATGGGCATGGGCAAACAGATTCAAACCAGGAAGCCATTGTGAAAATGCCGGCTCGCACCGGCAACCTGAGGGTCGTTCAGACCCCGCCAGAGCATTGTGCAGCCTGCCCTGGTGCACCGGCATCGGGGCTTGCCCCGCATGCAGAACACCCATCGGCATAGGGGGCTCCATCAAAGGAGGCACCCCTGCCACACCACCCGGCGTGCGGGTCCGCACCGGGCGGTTCGAGAGTTTGAGGTCAGGAGAGTCGGGGCAATCCCAGGCGGTCGAAGTACGCGATGGTCAGAACGGTCTTGAGCAAGCCGTCACTGTTGCGCCACCAGCAGCGGCTGTTCGCCGCCACCCGTTTGGCAACCACCTCCCCGCACCAAGTGCCTTGAGTGCGCGGTAGATCGTCCGGGGCCGTCTCCACTGGTAGAGCTGGATCGCGCGCAGCCGGTGACGCAACCATTCGTCCAGCGCGCGCCAGATCTTTGGCGTTTGCGCCAGCACGAAGTACGCCTTCCAGCCCAGCAGATAGGACCTGAGCTTGTCCACCACTTGCGCCATGCTGCGCCCGCCCGTGCGGCGTGTGAGTTGCCGGATGCGGGCCTTGAAGCCGTCCACGGCCTTGTGAGCCACGGCGCATTTGACTTCTCGCCCCTTGGCCACCCACAGCTCATAGCCCAGGAACTTGCGCCCGACGGCGCTGCCCACCGAACTCTTGGCTTCGTTGATCTGAAGCTTGAGCCCAGCGTACAGCCGCCTGAGCAGGGCCATCACCCGCTGTCCGGCCTGCATACTGCCCACATAGACGTTGCAGTCGTCGGCGTAGCGCGCGAAGCTGTAGCCCCTCGCCTCCAGCGCCTTGTCCACTTCGTCGAGCAGCACGTTGGCCAGCAGCGGCTCCAGCGGCCGCCTTGCGGCGTGCCCATGTCGCGCTCGACCACCACCCCACCGTCCATGATCCCGGCGTTCAGGTACGCCCGCACCAGCCGGATCACTCCAGCGTCATCGATGCGCTTGCGCAGCCGGTCGATCAAGATGTCGTGGTTGACCCGGTCGAAGAACTTCGCCAGGTCCACGTCCACCACCACACGCTTGCCCGTTTGCACGTACGCCCGCGCAGCCTTGACCGCGTCGTGCGCCCGCCGCCCAGGCCTGAACCCATGGCTGTGTGCGCTGAAGCTGGGGTCGATCAGGGGCTGCAGCACCTGCAGCAGTGCCTGCTGGATCAGCCGATCCAGCACCGTGGGGATGCCCAGCTCGCGCTGGCTCCCGTCCGGCTTAGGAAGCATCACCCTTCTCACCGGCTGGGGCCGGTAGGTGCCCGCCAGCAGCGCTTGGCGCACCTGTAGCCAACTCGTGCGCAACCGTTCGGCCGTCTGCTCGATGTCGAGCCCGTCCACCCCGGCCGCGCCTTTGTTGGCCTTGACGCGCTTCCATGCCCTTTGCAGGTTCTCTCGTCAGCGCCGCTTCCAGCAGGGTGCCTGCCCCTGCCTTGGGCCTTGCCGACCCTGTGCCCGGGTGCTCATGGAGCGGGCCGCAGGCTTCGTCGCTGGCAGCTTCGCGCCCGGCTTCACCGTGCGCTTCCCCGCCCGCCCGGATTCCTCCGGCATCTGACGCATGGCCTTTGACATCCCCATGTCTTCGGTCACTCACTCTCGTTTAGCCCTTCGCCCTTTTGGTCCTGCCTCATCGGCCCCCGACTCGGACTACTACGGCCTTTGCTGACTTCTCGCTCCGGCATCGGCCGTCGCCCTTTCAGGCACAAGGCGAGATCTCCCCGGGTAAGAACGCACTCCTTCGCTGCACAACCGCCGGATTTACGCCGCCTCGCCTTGATCACAAGAGCTTCACGGTTTCTTGCCCGCTCGCCCTGCTCGGCAGCGCCTTCTATCCGGTTCTTGTCCATCGGCTCGCAGCTTCGCTCCACGCTTCCTTCCCACACTCGGTCACCCTCATGCAGTTGCGCTTCGCTTCGCTCGCTGTGATCAACTTACGGCGGGACTTTCACCCGCAAGTGTGCGCCCGTGCCGGGCGCACAAGAAAAAAGGCAGCCCGCAGGCTGCCTTGTGGGTGGCCCCAGAGTCGCCTTACTTGAGCGCCTTGAAGCGCAGGCGGTGCGGGCGGGCGCCCTCCTCGCCCAGGCGCTTCTTCTTGTCGGCCTCGTACTCCTGGTAGTTGCCGTCGTAGAAGAACCACTGCGAATCGCCCTCGCAGGCCAGGATGTGGGTGCAGATGCGGTCCAGGAACCAGCGGTCGTGGCTGATGATCATGGCCGAGCCGGCGAACTCCAGCAGCGCGTCTTCCAACGCGCGCAAGGTTTCCACGTCCAGGTCGTTCGACGGTTCGTCCAGCATCAGCACGTTGCCGCCCTGTGCCAGGGTCTTGGCCAGGTGCAGGCGGCCGCGTTCACCACCCGAGAGCTGGCCCACCAGTTTTTGCTGGTCGTTGCCCTTGAAGTTGAAGCGGCCCAGGTAGGCCCGGCTGGGCATCACGAACTTGCCGACCACGATGTTGTCCAGGCCGCCCGAGACGTCCTGCCACACGGTCTTGTCGGCCGCCAGGCCGTCGCGGCTCTGGTCGACGAAGGCCAGCTGCGCGGTCTTGCCGATCTTGGCCTCGCCCGAATCGGGTTGCTCGACGCCCTGGATCATGCGGAACAGGGTCGACTTGCCGGCGCCGTTGGGGCCGATGATGCCGACGATGGCGCCCGCGGGCACCTTGAAGCTCAGGTTGTCGATCAGCACGCGGTCGCCAAAGCTCTTGGAGACATTGACGAACTCGATCACCTCGTTGCCCAGGCGCTCGGCCACGGGAATGAAGATTTCGTTGGTCTCGTTGCGCTTCTGGTATTCGACGTCGCTCAGCTCCTCGAAACGGGCCAGGCGCGCCTTGCTCTTGGCCTGGCGGCCCTTGGCGTTCTTGCGCACCCACTCCAGCTCGGTCTTCAGGGCCTTGGCGCGGGCGTCCTCGCTCTTCTGTTCGGCTTCCAGGCGCTTGCCCTTGCCGTCCAGCCAGTCGGAGTAGTTGCCCTTGTAGGGGTGGCCAGCGCCGCGGTCGAGTTCAAGAATCCACTCGGCCGCGTTGTCGAGGAAGTAGCGGTCGTGGGTGATGGCCACCACGGTGCCGCTGAAGCGCTTGAGGAACTGCTCCAGCCAGTCCACCGATTCGGCGTCCAGGTGGTTGGTGGGCTCGTCCAGCAGCAGCATGTCGGGCTTGGAGAGCAGCAGGCGGCACAGGGCCACGCGGCGCTTTTCACCACCCGACAGGGGGCCGATCTTGGCCTCCCAGGGGGGCAGGCGCAGCGCGTCGGCAGCGATGTCGAGCAGGTGGTCGGTGTTCTCGCCACCCGAGGCGGCGATGATGGCTTCAAGCTCGGCCTGCTCGGCGGCCAAGGCGTCAAAGTCGGCATCGGCCTCGCCGTAGGCGGCGTAGACCTCGTCCAGGCGCTTTTGCGCGGCGATGGCCCCACCTATGCCCTCTTCCACCGCCTCGCGCACGGTCTGCTCAGCGTTGAGCTGGGGCTCCTGGGGCAGGTATCCGATCTTCAGGCCCGGCATGGGCACGGCCTCGCCCTCGATCTCGGTGTCGATGCCGGCCATGATCTTCAGCAGCGTGGACTTGCCCGAGCCGTTCAAGCCCAGCACGCCGATCTTGGCGCCGGGGAAGAAGGACAACGAGATGTCCTTCAGGATCTGCCGCTTCGGCGGCACGATCTTGCCGACGCGGTTCATGGTAAAGACGTATTGAGCCATCTGGGTGCTAGCCTGGGTTCGGTGTGGGAGGGTGCGGCGCTGCGAGCGGGCAGCATCCGGGCGCCACCGGGGCGGGCCTGGCGGCGGAACAGCGGGCGATTATCGCCGCGACAGGCCCGCCAGGCTCAATGCCGGCGAATCGGCAGCTCGGCCAGCAGCGGCATGTGTTGGGTTTCGGGCATTGCACCCGGCTCGGGCCGGTTGTCCTCGTCCCAGTGCTCCAGCAACGGCAGCAGGCGCTCGATGGCCATGGGGCGGGCCACCAGGTAACCCTGGATCTCGCTGCAACCGGCCAAGCGCAGCACTTCCAGCTGAGCGGGCTCTTCCACGCCCTCGGCCACCGTGGTCATGCCCAGGGTGTTGGCCAGGGCCACGATGGTGCGCACGATCACACGGGCGTCGTGGTGGGTCATCAGCTCGCGCACGAAGGCACGGTCGATCTTGAGTGTGTCGAACGGAAAGCGGCGCAGGTACTGGAAGGCCGAGTAGCCCGTGCCAAAGTCATCGAGCGCGATGCGCACGCCCAGATTCTTCAGGCCGTGCAGGTTGACCAGGGCGGTGCTGGCGTCGTCCAGAAACACCGATTCGGTGATCTCCATCTCCACGCGCTGCGGCGCCAGGCCCGAATCCTTCAGCGCCTTGGCCACGTCGTCAAGAAAGCCCACCCGCATCAACTGCACCGGCGACACGTTGACCGAGATGCACAGGCCTGGCATGGACTGCACCGCCGTGCGGCAAGCCTCGCCCAGCACCCAGGCGCCGATCTCGCCGATCAGGCCCGACTTTTCGGCCACCGGCACGAACTCCACCGGCGAGATCGCGCCCAGCGTGGGATGCCACCAGCGCAGCAGCGCCTCGGCGCCACGCACCTTCCAGGTCTGCGCATCGACGATGGGCTGCCATTCCAGGTAAAGCTCGCTGCGGCTGAGTGCCACGCGCAGTTCCTGCTCGATGGACATCTGGCGCCGGCTGCGCTCGCCCAGCCAGGCGGCAAAGGTCTCGCAGCGGCCTCGCCCAGCCTCCTTGGCGGCGTACAGCGCCAAGTCGGCGTTGCCCAGCACCTCGTCGATGCTGGTGCCGTGCTCGGGGATCATGGCGATGCCCATGCTGGCACCCACCGAGACCGTGCGCCCGTTCACCTCGCCGGGGGCGTTCAGCACGCCCAACAGGCGCTGCGCAAGATGCTGCACCTCCTCGTCGCTGCGCACGTCGTCGAGCAGCACAGCAAATTCATCGCCGCCCAGGCGGGCCACCAGGTCGGCACGACGCATCACCGAATGCAGGCGCTGCGCCACCAGCTTGAGCACGCCGTCGCCCACCGAGTGGCCCAGCGAATCGTTGATGGCTTTGAAGTTGTCCAGGTCCAGGCACATCAGTGCAGTGCGCCTCTCTGAGCGGCTGCCCATGTCCACGGCCTGGGCCAGGCGCTTGCGCAACTGCTCGCGGTTGACCAGGCCGGTGAGCGCGTCGAAGTGGGCCTGGTAGGTGAGCCTCTGGTGGGCCTGGCGCTGCTGAGTGACATCCGAGATCACGCCACGCCAGCCCATGGTGTGGTTCTTTTCGTCCACCAGCGGCTTGGCGGTGACCGACCACCATCGCAGGCCTTCGCTCATCTGCACCGACAACAACACATCGCGGAAGGGCTTGTCCTCGGCCAGCTTCTCGCGCAAGGTCTTGATTCCCTCGGCCATCTTGCCCCCGGGGCAGCGGCGCAGCAGTACCTCCACCAGCCCCTCATCGCTCACCTGGGTGTCAGACTCGTGCAGCAGCTTGGCCAGCTTGCTGGACACATGGGTGAAGCGCCCGGCGCGGTCGATTTCCCACAGCACATCGGCCGAATGCTCTTCAAAGTCGCGCAGCAACAGCGCCACCATGTGACCCTGGCGCTCGGCCTCGCGCTCGGTGGCAATGCGCACATTGGCCTGGCGCGCGAACCAGCGCACCGCCAGCACCTGGATCACCAGGTACATGGCCACCAGCCCGGCGGCGTAGCCATAGATCGCAACACCCGAGTGCAGCAGCGTGACCAGTTGCGCCAAACCCAGCACCGCAATCCACATCAGCCCCGCCACGGGAATGGCGGACAGCACGAATGCGCCGGTGGACAGCATGCCCGCAGAGACAACCGCCATGACCAGTTGGCGCTGGGTATCGACCCCGTCAAACCACAGCAGCAAGGCCGCCGACCACACCGCCGCCAGCAAGCTGGCGTGAATGACCGCGCGCTGGATGGCCCTGGGCGAGACCTTGCGCACGCTCTGGCCGCGGTGCCTGAACCACGACAGCAGCACCGGCGTGCAGACCAGTGCCAGCACCAGCAACCAGGTGATCAGGCCGATGCGGTTGACTTGCCCGGCCAGCACCCACACCAGGCTGCCACCCACCAGCATGTTGACTGCCACCATGGCCGGCGTCAGGCGCGTGATGCCCATGATGTGCTGCGCCCGCGCCGCGGCCGAGTTGGCATCCAGGGCGTGGTAGACGCGCAGTTCGGCCCGCCATTCGGCCAGCGCGTTCTTCAGCAGCGTGAGCATCGGCTAGGGGTTCCGTGAGACCAAGGCGGTATTCAGGCGACATGCCTGAGCCTTTATCGGCCCTTTGCCCCGCTTCTGAAGTGCCGATGCCCCCGAGCCAGCAAGGCCGAGCAGGCCACTGTTAAACTCGCGCCAGCACCGCAGGCTCCAGCCTCGGCGGAAGCAAGTCAAACCTGACTGCGACCTGCGCCTCTCAAGCGCGTCGCCTCCACCCACAGCCGGTCCTGGCTGGTTCCCCGGGGTACCCCGTGGCGACAAGGCCGGCGCTCAGCTCGAAACAGAGCCCCCATGAAATTTGAATCTCTCGGCCTGGCCGAACCGCTTGTGCGTGCCGTGCACGAACAGGGCTACACCATCCCCACCCCCATTCAGTTGCAGGCCATCCCGGCCGTGCTGAACGGCGGCGATCTGTTGGCCGGCGCGCAAACGGGCACCGGCAAGACGGCCGGCTTCACGCTGCCCATGCTGCACCGCCTGCTGGCCTCGGGCCAGAAGAAAGACGCCCGTGGCCGCATCGCCATCCGCGCACTCATCCTCACCCCCACCCGCGAGCTGGCCGCCCAGGTGGAAGAAAGCGTGCGCGTCTACGGCAAGCACGTACCCCTCACCAGCATGGTGATGTTCGGCGGCGTGGGCATGGGCCCGCAGCTCGACAAACTGCGCCGCGGCGTGGACATCCTGGTGGCCACACCGGGCCGCCTGCTCGACCACCACCAGCAGGGCTCGCTCGATCTGAGCCACGTGGAAATCTTCGTGCTCGACGAGGCCGACCGCATGCTGGACATGGGCTTCATCCATGACATCAAGAAGGTGCTCGCCTACCTGCCCAAGCACAAGCAAAGCCTGCTGTTCAGTGCCACCTTCAGCGATGAAATCAAGCAGCTCGCCGACCGGCTGCTGAACCAGCCTGCGCTGATCGAAGTGGCACGCCGCAACCAGACCGCCGAGACCATTTCGCAAAAAGTGCACCCGGTGGGCCGCGAGCGCAAGAAAGATCTGCTGGCGCATCTGATCCGCGAAGGCAACTGGCACCAGGTGCTGGTGTTCACGCGCATGAAGCACGGCGCCAACCGCCTGGCCGAATTCCTGAACAAGGAAGAGATCAGCGCCATGGCCATTCACGGCAACAAGAGCCAGGGGGCGCGCACCAAGGCGCTGGCCGAGTTCAAGAGCGGCGACCTGCAAGTGCTGGTGGCCACCGACATCGCGGCACGCGGCATCGACATCGACCAGTTGCCCCACGTGGTGAATTTCGAGCTGCCCAACGTGCCCGAAGACTATGTGCACCGCATCGGCCGCACCGGCCGTGCCGGTGCCCAGGGCGAGGCCATCTCGCTGGTGTGCGTGGACGAGGACTCGTTTCTGCGCGAGATCGAGAAGCTGATCAAGCGCAGCATCCCCCGTGAGACCGTGCCAGGCTTCGAGCCGCCCGCCAACGAAAAGGCCGAGCCCATCGTGCTGGGCCGTCGCATGACCATCGGCGTGGGCGCGCCCAGCCGTGGTGGGCGCCCGGGCGGTGGTGGTGGTGGCGGCGGTGGCCGCACTGGCGGTGGCCGGCCGCAAGGCTCAGGCGGTGGCCGCTCGTCTGATGGCCGCAGCCCTGCACCGCGCAACGATGCCCGTGGCGGCGGTGGCGGCAGCGGCGGTGGTGGCCGGCCCCAGGGGCAAGGCAGTGGCCGGCCAGCCGGTGGCGGCGGCGGCCGCCCTGCCGGCGGCGGCAACGGTGGGCCACGTCGCGGCGGTCGTTGAGCATCAGGCGTCCGAACCCGGTGCATTGCCGTCATTCCCGCACCCCCCCGCCGTCATTCCCGCGAAGGCGGGAATCCAGGCTTTTGCGCCCCGCCGTCCTGACCTCGCACAGGTGCCGAAAACATGGATTCCCGCCTTCGCGGGAATGACGGGGCGAGGGTGCGGGAGTGACGGCAATGTGGTCACCATGGCTGGCGGCTTTGCGCCGCGAGCCGCTGCCCTCTTTGACGGCACCCGTCAGCGGGGCGTATGGTTGCCCGTTGACATTGGCATGTCACACCACCCACCACCCCAGGAGACCCGCATGCTGAAATCCGGTATCGACCAAGACGCGCTCATCGAGCAATTCGCCACCGCCAGCGCCAAGCAAACCGCGCAACTCAAGACTGCCGTGACCGAGGCCACCTTGAAGGCCTTGCAGGGCCGCGAGATGAGCCTGAAGAACATCCGCAGCGTGATCAAGTCGGTCACCGAGGCGGCCAGCACTGGCGCGGCACAGAACCTCACACCCAAGCTGGACGTGGAGAAGATGCTCGACACCGCTGTGGCCGGCATGGACGACGCCCTGCTCAAGGCCGTGGAAGCCAACAAGATGGCGCTCTCGCGCCTGGCCGACCAGGGCGCCGACCTGAAGGACAAGCACTTCAAGAAGGCGCTCGCCGACCTGGAGAAGTTCGAGGACACGCTGTTCTCGGCCGTCAAGAAGGCCGCCGGCTCGGCCGGCGATGGCCTCACCGGCCCCTGGACCCAGGTCATGGAAAAGTTCCAGCAAGGCGGCAGTGCCTCTGGCGCGCAGGCCACCGCCACCGTGGAACAACTCACCGGCCAGATGCAGCAGGCATTGCGCGAAGGCCGTGCCACTGGCCTGAAGGCCGCCCAGACCCTGGCCGAGAGCTACACCGCCATGGTCAGCGGCGTGCTGATCGGTATGACCGAGGCACTGAGCCAGGGCGCTGCGGCCCCGGCCCCGGCCGCCAAGCCCACTCGCAAGCGCTGACGAGCCCAGGCCAGCGCCGGGCCGCTCCCAAGCAGCCTGGGTGCCCTCTCGGAGGGTGGTTGCGGTAACCCGCAGCCGGGTGTTCCATGACACGCGCTCGGTTTCCCTGTGCGCCAAACCCCTGCAGGCTGCCTACACTGGCGGCCTGCTTTCTTTGGACACACACCATGACCCGAGTCGTCATCAGCGGCACCGGCCTGTACCAGCCGCCGCACGTCATCACCAACGCCGAGTTGGTCGAGGCCTTCAACGCCTACGCCGCGTTGCAGAACGAGAAGAACGCCACGGCTATCGCAGCTGGCGAGATCACCGCGATGACGCCATCCAGCGTCGAATTCATCGAAAAGGCATCGGGCATCAGGCAGCGCTACGTGCTGGACAAGGCCGGCGTGCTGGACCCTACCCGCATGTACCCGCGCTTTGCAGAGCGCCCCGACAACCAGATCTCGCTGATGGCCGAGATCGCGGCCGACGCCGCCCGAAAGGCCCTGGCCGCCGCCGGCAAGACCGGCGCCGACGTGGACGCCGTGTACTGCGCCGCTGCCAACATGCAGCGCGCCTACCCCGCCATGGCGGTCGAAATCCAGCAGGCCATCGGTGCCGGCGGCTACGGCTTCGACATGAACGTGGCCTGCTCCTCGGCCACCTTCGCCATCGAGCAGGCCGTCAATGCCGTCAAGAGCGGCAGCGCCAAGTGCGCGCTGGTGGTGAACCCAGAAATCACCTCGGCCCACCTGGAATGGCGCGACCGCGATTGCCATTTCATCTTTGGCGACGTCTGCACCGCCGTCGTCATCGAGGCCACCGACACCGCCACGTCGAGCGACCAGTGGGAGGTGCTGGGCACCAAGCTGGCCACGCAGTTTTCCAACGCCATCCGCAACAACTTCGGCTTCATGAACCGCAGCGAGGATGCCGACCCGAACGCCCGCGACAAGACCTTCCGCCAAGAAGGCCGCAAGGTGTTCAAGGAAGTGGTGCCAATGGCAGCAGCCCACATTGAGAACCACCTGAAGACGCTGAACTTCGAACCCACCCAAGTGCGCCGCTACTGGCTGCACCAGGCCAATCTGGGCATGAACCAACTGGTGCTGAAGAAACTGGTGGGCCGCGAGGTGGGCGACGACATCGCGCCGCTGATCCTCGACACCTATGCCAACACCGCGTCGGCCGGCTCCATCGTCTCGTTCCACGAGCACCATGGCGACATGGTGGCGGGCGACCTGGGCGTGATCTGCTCGTTCGGTGCCGGCTATTCGATAGGCAGCGTCATCGCTCGAAAGCTGTGAGCCGCCGCCCCGGCATTCCCGCGCAAGCGGGTCTCGTCATTCCCGCGAAGGCGGGAATCCAGCAAAGGGCCGACAGCCATGGATTCCCGCCTTCGCGGGAATGACAGACGGGTGCGGGAATGACGGGGCGTTCAAGGCTGGCGCCAGCTCACCTTGCCACGGCTGAAGGCCGCCGCCATTGCGCCAGACTTGGCCATGGTGTTGATGGCCTCTTGCACCGCCAGGGCCAGGTCGGTGGCCTCGGCCTTCACGGCGCAGCCCACCACCCAGCCATCTTTCATGCGCGGCACAGGCAATGGCTCGATGACAAAGCGCTCGTCACCGGCCAGCACGCTTTCCAACTCTGATGCGTTGCCGGCCGCCGCTATCACCTCGCCGCGCTGCAGCGCGCGGGCAGCCTCGGTGCCGTCCTTCCACTGCGTGAGCAGTTGCTCTCGGTAGGCACCGCTGTCGGCCCCGATCAGCAGCCAGCCCGCCAGGGTCTGGCCGGGCACGGCGATCTTGCCGCCCTTGAAGGCGGCCATCGAATCCATGCTTGGGAACGCCTTGGCATCGCGGGCCACCACGATGCGTTCGCGGTAGTAGGGCGCGAAGATCTTGACCTTGGGGTTCTCGTTCATCAGCGGCCGGTCCACTGGCACATGCAACATCACATCGGCCGGGCCAAAGCCCAGGTAGTGGCCCTTCCACACCATGTTGCGCAGATCGTCGTTCATGTTCTCGTCGGCATTGAACGGCAGCAGCGAGAGCTTCAGGCCCAGGGCCTTGGCCAGTTGCTCGGCCAGGTCAACATCAATGCCCTTGCCCTTCACATGGAAGGGCGGCATCTCGTTGTAGACGGCCACGCTGAGGGTGCCGCGCAGGCGCAGTTTGTCCAGCGTGGGCGTGGGCGATGAGGCCGACTGGGCCCAGGCAGCGACCGGCACAGTGGCGGCCAAGGCCGCGCCGGACAGGCCACTCAGACACTGCCGGCGCGTGAGGCCTGATTGCAAGGGGCGGGCCATCAGAGCGGCTTCTCGCGGCGGGATTCGAGGTAGGCCTTGATCGCCCACATGGCCTCCTGGTTGAAGATGCCTTCAAACGGCGGCATGTACACCGCGCCGTTGCGGGTGCGGCCGTGGCGGATGGTGGTGAGGTAGAACTCGTCCATCTCGTTCACGCACATCTGCTTCTTCCTTTCGTCCTTCAGGCTGGCGCATTCATTGTCAAGCCGGCGCAGGTCGGGCGCGATGCCCCCTGAGATGGCCTCCAGCCCGTGGCAGCGGGCGCAGTTCTGGTTGAAGGCCGAGGTGCCAATGCGCGTGGCGATGTCATTGCCGCGGTAGGGGTTGGTGGTGCGCCATGGCTCGCCCAACGCCGGCAACTCGTGGGTGTCCACGGCTTGGGGCGTCACATCGCCATGGGCGTAGGCGGCTGCGGCGACAGCGGCCAGGCTCGCCAGAATGGCGGCGTGACGGGCGGCCTGGCGCAAGGGCGCAAGCAGGGATGCGGGGCTGAACATGGGTCTTGTCTCCGGTCGAAATGGTGAAACTTGTTGTGGCGGGCGGTGTGCGCCGGGCGGGGTGCCGGGCATCAAATCTGCAAGGGATGTGCCACCAGACCGGGCCGGCGGCCAAATGGCACTTTGGCGACACCCGCATCGGGGTGAGCCCTTAGTGGGTTGCGCAGAATTGGCGCGAAACACTGCGTTGACCGGGGTCTGGAACAGTCGTACTGTGCGGGACTGTTAGATTTCAGAACAATGACAGAACACACCACAGGTGGCGGCCTGGCCAGCCACCGATGATTGGAGACGAGCACCCATGAGCGGTTTCTTCCCCCCATCGGCCCCTGGCGGCCGCGCACGGCGCCTGGCCGAGCCCGCGAGCCGCAGCCTGGCGGCGCGTGTTGCGGGCGTTTCGCCTGCCCACGCTTCTGCCATCGAGCACTCGCACGAGCGCTGCCTGGCCATGGGCATCTCGCGCATCGAGCGGCCCGAGCACGCTCTGCTGGGCCGCAGCGATCTCACCATCGCCCGCGAGCGCAACCTGCGCCTGCATTCGCATGCCGCGCCGGTGATGGAGATGCTGTTCGAGCAGATCGTCAACACCGAATCGATGGTGGTGCTCACCGACGTCACCGGCACCATCCTGCACTCCATTGGCGATGACGACTTTTTGTCCAAGGCCTCCAAGGTGGCCTTGCAGCCGGGCGTGAACTGGTCGGAATCGAGCAAGGGCACCAACGCCGTGGGCACGGCCCTGATCGACGAAGTGCCCACCCTCGTGCATGCCGACGAGCATTTCATGCACGCCAACCACTTCCTCACGTGTTCGGCGGCGCCCATCCTCGACCCGCGCGGCAACATCCTGGGCGTGCTCGATGTCTCGGGCGAGCAGCGCAGCTACCACCAGCACACCATGGCGCTGGTGAAGATGTCGGCGCGCATGATCGAGAACCACTGGCTGACCGACGACTACCGCAACGTCATGCGCCTGCACTTCCACAGCCGGGTCGAGTTCATCGGCACGCTGATGGAAGGCATCCTGGCCGTTGCGCCGGACGGCAAGATCGTGGGCTCCAACCGGGGTGCGCTGGAGCAACTGGGCCTGTCGGGCGCCGCATTGCGCATGCATTCGCTGGGTTCGCTGTTCGGCACCTCGGTGGGCACGCTGGTCGACCGCTTCCGCTCGCCGCTGGCCCTGCCCTTGCCGGTGGAAATGACCAACGGCCGCCAGTTCCACGTCTACGCCCGCTTCAACTGGCCGGTCTGGACCAGCGTGACCGAGGCCGCGCAGAACACGCCCGCTACCAACTCAGCAACCGCCGAGGACGCCACCGTGCGCCCGGCGCCTGGCCCCTCGGTGGCCTTCAGCGCCCACGCCAGCGCCACGGCCGACACCACCGGCCTGCGCCAGTTGCAGACCGGCGATGCGCAGATGGACACCTTGGTGGGCAAGATACGCCGCGTGCTGAACCGCGACATCCCCATCCTGATCCTGGGTGAAACCGGCACCGGCAAAGAGCTGCTCGCCCGCGCCATCCACCAGGATTCAGAGCGTTCGCGCCAACCCTTTGTGGCGGTGAACTGCGCGTCCATCCCCGACACCCTGATCGAGGCCGAGCTTTTCGGCTACGAAGAGGGTGCCTTCACCGGCGCACGCCGCAAGGGCTCGGTGGGCAAGATCGTGCAGGCCAGTGGCGGCACGCTGTTCCTCGACGAAATCGGCGACATGCCGGTGAGCCTGCAAGCGCATTTGTTGCGCGTGCTGCAAGAGCGTCACGTGACGCCACTGGGCAGCACCAAATCGGTGGCGGTGGATGTGGCCATCATCTGCGCCACGCACCGCAACCTGCGCGACATGATTGCGGCACAGCAGTTCCGTGAAGACCTGTACTACCGCCTCAACGGCTTGGCCGTGCGCCTGCCGGCGCTGCGCGAACGAACGGACTTGATGGCCCTGGTGCAACGCATCCTTGATCGCCAAAGCCCGGGCCGCCGCCTCACCCTGGCGCCCGAAGTGCTGCGCCTGTGCCAGGCCTACCTGTGGCCAGGCAATGTGCGCCAGCTGTTCAACGTGCTGCGCACCGCGGCCGTGATGGCGGCTGGTGAATCGGTGATCACGCTCGATCATTTGTCGGACGACTTCATTGAAGACGCCCGCCAGACTCTGAACCAGACCGATGCGCGGCTGGGCGTGCCCTTGCCCATGTCCGTACCCACGCCTGCGCTGGCCACTGCGCCGGCTCTGCCAGCCCCCACCACCGAACAGGCCGCCGCGCAGACGGCAGGGCTGCCGCGCGCCGAACCCGTGCCAGCGGCTGCCCAGCAATCGCTGCAGGACATGGAGATCGACGCCATTCGCCGCGCCGTAGACCAAGCCGGCGGCAACATCTCGGAAGCCTCCAAGCGCCTGGGCATCAGCCGCAACACCATCTACCGCAAGCTGCGCTGGCAGACGCCGGGCGGCTGAGCAGCCCGCGTCGATAGCATGCTGGCACGGTCCACGCCCTTCAGACACGCACCCATGCCGGCCTGGCCAACCTCTGCGGGCAGCCGTGGCCGGCCGACTGCATTTGGCAATGCGCTCGGCGAAAGCATCAAAGACCAGATGATCTCGGGCGGCAGTTCGGGTGGATCGGGAAGAACTCAGCCGGACGCCAACACGGTCGTGGACAACCGGCCTTATGCGCAGCCGGCGGGCTCTTCTGATCTCCTGGCTGCGTTGACAGGGATGATGGGCGACGCTGGGCCAACAGATCGCTCAGGTGATGTTCAGCTCGCCGCTGGTGATGGCTTCACGATGGGGCGCGGTCCTGTTTCGGTCGGCCAAAGTGGGCGAACGGTTTACATCTCGGACCAGGGTTCGCAACCCAGTATCGATTCGATGTTGGCAGAAGCACAAGCGCAGGTCGAAGCGCTGAAGGCATCTAGTACATCAACATGTAAGTTTCGGAACGTAATGCCGTCCCAGCTTCTGATCTGCATCCTGTCGAGTGAACGTCCACTCGATGGTTCGCTCCAGTGCGTTTCGGGCTTGCTGCCAGGCATCGACCTCGCCGCGCAGAAGTTCCCTGCTGTCGATGCGCCTGTCCAAGCACTGGCGGCTGAGGATGCCGATCTCGATCTCCGCCATGTTCAGCCAGCTCGCATGCTTGGGCGTGTAGTGGAATTCGACCCGCCGCAAGAGCTTCGTCGCGGCGCGTACTCCCAGCACGTCGTCAAAGCACTTCCTGAAGTGGGTGTTCAAATTGTCCACCACCAAGTGAACACGGCGCGCCTTGGCATAGGCCCCGGCGAGCAGCCCGCTGACGAAGGCCACGAAGTCGATCTTGCCCCGGCGCTCGGTGACCGAGACGATCCGTTGTCCAGCCTTGGGCTCGACGGCCACAAACAGGTTGGTCGTGCCGTTGCGCCGGTATTCGTAGTCGTGCTTGGCGGGGGCGCTCTCGGTCATGGGCAGCGGCTCACGGCTGTGGCCAATGAATTGCAAGCTCTTCTCGTCGATACAGATGACAGGTTCAGCCGCCGACAAGGGTCGCGCGTACAACTCAAGCAAGGCGTACATGCGATGCCGATACTCTTCGCTCAGCACCCCGATGCACCACATCAGCTTGCGCCAGGGTTTGAGATCGTTTTTTTGAGTATGCGTCTCACGGTCTCCCGGCTCACGCCGCCCAGCCCCGGCTCTTGGCGAGCAACGCGTTCGAGCTCGACCATCGTCCAGCGCTGCCGACCCTCGGGCGGGGCTGAACATGCCAGCGCCGTCACCCGCGCCTCGGCATCGGTGTCGTACTGGCGAGGTCGGCCTGAGCGTGCGACGTCGAACACCGCCAATTCGATGCCCCCTTGCAGATACGCCGCACGCGCGCGCCAAACAGCTGTGCGACCCATTCCGAGCACGGCCATGATCTGGGCCTCGGGGAGGCCTCGGTCCAGGCACGACAACACATGCGCCCGGTTCACCTCCCTCGAAGAATGAACACCCTTGCTGCGAATCTCGTCGATGACCGAGCGATCCTCGTCGGTCAAGTGCAGTTCCGTCTGACGCATGTCGACACCTCGTTGCACCGGTTGGCGGTAGCGAGAGTGTATTCATGTTTCGTTATTTACGTGTCAATGTACTAGTACGACACATGTTCGCCTCGTCACATGCGCTCTAACCCCTTGGTATGACCCTTATGTCGAACGTTAGACGGCGGACCCGACGCAGCGCAATCCGAGATGCTTCTCGAAGGCATCGAAGTCTCGGTCGCTATGAAGCAACTGGTGGCCACTGACTATGCATCGAGTAGCCAGCACCACGTCGATAGTGCCGCGAACCGTGACACCAAGATTTCGCAGTTTTCTATAGTTCTTCGCTGCTTCAATCATCACGTCTTCGCCCCCAAGAACTACAAGATCCAAGCGAGACAAAAGCCGCCGAACTTCATTGAACTCCTTGTCGAGCTTGCACCCTTGAAGCACCTCCGTGAGTATCAGGTCGCCAATTGCAAGCTCCTGCGAATCGAGCAACCCTTCAAGGAGATCAGTCTGCGCCGTGGGTCTTCCTCGAAAGTAGTCGATCCAAACACTCGAATCCACCAGAATCACTTGTCGCGCCTCATGGCATCCAGGTCACCTTCCCAGGTAATCTTTCCGCGTAACTTCCGAATCTCGGTCTGCTGCTTGAGGCGCAGCAAAGTCCTCAGTCCAAGCTCAACCGCCTCACGCTTTGTACGAAGGCCTGTTGCTCGCAAGGTGTCAGCCATGAGCTTGTCGTCGATAACGATGTTGGTTCGCATAGTGTGCACACTTTCTGAAAGACGTACACACTATACTGCAGCGCCGGCCGAAGAGCCGCCGTCTAATCGGGTAGGCGCCTGTTTCTAACCGGCGCCCCCCCACGCCACCCACCGTGCGGGTCCGCAGTGGGCGGTTCAACAAGTTGGCTCGCGCGACGTTGTGTTCAGCCCCCCGCAGCGGAACGCGACCGAGCCCGAGCCCGAGCCCGTACTCGCTACGCTGCCGCCATGGCAGAACTCAATGCAAGGCCGGGGAGAGAACAGGCAGGGGCCGGGTGAGGTGAGAGCTGACCGCTCAGTCGAGTTGACGGAGCAACCGAGGATCCAGACCCTCATGGTCTTTGCAGTCTGGTAGGCGTGTTGACTGGTATCAATGGTTCAATGGCGCGCTCCGCAGCGTGATCTGTCAGGCTTGATCCATCAAGACCAAGGGGAAATACCAATGTGTCTGGCCGCGCCCAAGCAGGTCACCGCCGTGTGCGGTTTGAATGCCAGTTGTGAGGCCCGTGGCATGCTGTGCGAGATCAGCTTGCTCAAGCTTCAGCATGGGGCGTTGGCAGAGGACTCAAAATGCGGCTGAACTTGCATACCCATAGGGGTAAATACCGGCGCCCAGCCGGCGGCTTGGCCTCAGACTCTCGCCGCCCTGGCGTTTGCACGCCACCCGCAACCACATGAATTCAACCCTGGCACCCCACATCGTCACGCAAGACCCTGTGCCTGGCCCTGCAAGCACCGCCACGGAACTGCTGGCGGAGATCACCGCCGACCTGTCTTCCGGTGCCGACATCCGCGCCCTGCTGCGCCGTTTTCTGGAGCCCATCATCCAGTTGGCCCAGGCCCGGGCCGGCGCCGTGCGCCTGCTCTGCGACGACGAGCAGCTGCGCTTGGTCAGCGAGGTGGGGCTGCCACCCCAGATGGGCTGTGCCGAGCACACCGTGGGGCGGCACTGCGGCAGTTGCGGCAAGGCGGTGGATGCCGACCAGCTCACCTGGTCGCCCCAGCTCAGCGAATGCGGTGGCAACACCCAGCACTTGCTGGCGCCACTGGGCGTCAACCACATGTTGGCCGTGCCACTGGGCCACCGTGGCCGGGTGCTGGGCGTTTACAACCTGTTCTTCGACCAGGCCAAGGGCCCCTCGCCCAAGGTGCGCGGCATGCTGCGCTCGATCGGCGACTTGCTGGGCCTGGCGCTGGACAACGCCCGACTGGAGGCCGAGAACCTGCGTGCCGTGGTGATGCAGGAGCGCCAGATGATGGCCGCCGAGGTGCACGACGCCGTGGCCCAAGACCTCACCTTTTTGCGCATGCGCATGCCCCTGCTGGAGCAGGCCATCGCCCAGCACGACGACGCCCGCGCCGCCCGCTTCATGGGTGAGTTGCGTGACGCCCTGGGCCATGCCCATGGCAGCCTGCGCGAGATCATCACCCAGTTCCGCACGCCGCTGGACCCGCTGGGCCTGGCCCAGGGCCTGCGCAACCGGGTGGACGAGTTCGCCAGCCGCAGCGGCGTCGAGGCCACGCTGGACAACCAGATGCCTGCGCTGGCCCTGCCACCCGCCCACGAGACGCAGGTGCTCTACATCGTCAACGAGGCGCTCACCAACATCGCCCGCCATGCCAGCGCCGCCCAGGCATGGGTGCAACTGCACCGGGTTGACCCGTCCCACATCGAGCTGCGGGTGGAGGATGATGGCGCTGGTGTGCGCAGCAACCCCAGCGAGCCGGGGCACCACGGCATCAACATCATGGGCGAGCGCGCCCGCCGCCTGGGCGGCCTGGTGAGCCTGCTGCCCCGTGCGGGCGGCGGCACGGCGGTGGTGCTTCGCTTTCCGGCCCCCGAGGCGGTAACCAAGACATGAGCAGCCTGAACCAGGAACCCGCCAAGACCAAGGTCGTGCTGGTAGACGACCATGCGCTGTGCCGTTGCGGCCTGCGCGATCTGCTGCAGCAACGCGGCAACATGAACGTGGTGGCGGCACTGAGCGACCCCGACGAACTCATCCCCGTGCTGCTGGAGCACCAACCCGACCTGATGGTGCTGGACATGCGCATGCCCAGCACCGACGGCCTCTCGCTGCTGCGGCGGGTGCGCAACGAGGGCATTGCCACGCCAGCGCTGTTCCTCACCATGAGCGATTCCGAGGCCGATCTCTCGGCCGCCTTGCGCGCCGGTGTGCGCGGCTATCTGCTCAAGGACATGGACCCCGAGCAGATCATGGGCGCCATTGCCCGCGCCGCTCGCGGCGAGCTGGTGGTGGCGCCCGAGATGACGCTGAAGCTGGCGCAGTTGCTGCAGCCCGGCGCCCAGGGGCAAGACCGGCAGGGTCTGCTGGGCAGCCTCACCGAGCGCGAGCGTCAGATTCTTGAGCACCTGGCGCGCGGCGAAAGCAACAAGGCCATCGCCCGCACCCTCGACATCAGCCACGACACCGTGAAGCTGCATGTGCGCCACATCCTGTCCAAGCTGCACCTGAGCTCGCGGGTGGAGGCGGCGGTATTCGCGGTCGAGGCGCGCTCCGGCAACGACCACCGCTGAGTGCGGCGCCCACGCCGGCCGATATGACGGCCGCGCATAAGCATGCGCCATCTCTGTCCTTGGATATGCGTCGCGCGCTTTTGATAATGCGCGCCATGAACTTTCAACAACTGCGCTCCGTGCGCGAAGCCCAGCGCCGCGGTTTCAACCTCACCGAAGTGGCCAACGCGCTGCACACCTCGCAGCCCGGCATCAGCCGCCAGATCCGCGAGTTGGAGGACGAATTGGGCGTCGAGATCTTCGTGCGCGCCGGCAAGCGCCTCACCGGCCTCACCCCGGCCGGCGCCCGCGTGCTGCCCTGGGTGGAGCGCCTGCTGCTGGACGCCGACAACCTGCAGCGCGCGAGTGAAGACTTCCGTGTGGGTGACGCCGGCGTGCTCAGCATCGCCGCCACCCACTCGCAGGCCCGCTATGCGATGCCGACGGCGGTGCGCGACTTTCGGGCCCAACACCCCAAGGTGCAGTTGCAACTGCACCAGGGCTCGCCCGCGCAAATCGCGCAGATGCTGCTGAACGGCTCGGCCGACGTGGGCATTGCCTCGCTGGCGCTGGCCGACGAACCCGAGATCGTGGCCCTGCCCTGCTACCGCTGGACCCACTCGGTCATTGCGCCACCCGGCCACCCGCTGCTCGATGGCGAGCTCACGCTGGCGCGCCTGGCCGAGCATCCGGTGATCACCTACGACAACGGCTACACCGGCCGCGACAGCATCGACCACGCCTTTGCCAAGGCCGGCCTGCAGCCCACCGTGGTGCTCACCGCCATGGACGCCGACGTGATCAAGACCTATGTCGAACTGGGCCTGGGCGTGGGCATCATCGCCGCCATCGCCTATGACGAGACGCGTGACGCCCACTTGCACGCCATCGACGCGCGGCATCTGTTCGCGGTCAACACCACCAGCGTGGGCGTGCGCCGAGGTGCGCTGCTGCGCGCCTTCGCCTACGACTTCATCACCGTGTTCGCGCCACACCTGGCGCGCGATGCGGTGCAGCAGGCGCAGGCCACTCCTTCAGGTACGCCACCAGTGCCGCTGTAAGACTGCGCAGATGAGCCCGACGTCAAGACGGCTGGCCGCGCATCGCCATCATTCCCGTAGCACTCCGCCGTCAGATCGCCGCAGCCGGGTCCACCGCCCCGGTGGCAAAGCGGGTTGTGCGGCGCGGCTTCAAATGCACGCGTGAACCGGCGCTGAGCGCCAGCCGGCTGCGCAAGCCGGCCCAGGCCTCGCGGCTGAGCTCCACGTCCACGTAGCTGCCGTCGTCGTCGCGCTTGAACTCGATGCGGGTGTTGGGCCCCACGGTCAGCGCCTGGGCCAAGGTGACGGGCCAGGTGTCGGCCTCGGCCTGGGCCAGCACGTCCAGCTCGTGCGGGCGCACATAGCTCACGCCTTCGTCACCGCCCGGCTTCTTGAACAGGTTCACGTCGCCCAGGAACTTGAGCACGAAGGGCGTGGCCGGGTTGTCATAGACATCGTCCGGGCTGCCCACCTGCTCGATGCGGCCCTCGTTCATCACCACGATGCGGTCGGCCACTTCCATGGCCTCTTCCTGGTCGTGGGTGACGAAGACGCTGGTCACGTGCATTTCGTCGTGCAGGCGGCGCAGCCAGCGGCGCAGCTCCTTGCGCACCTTGGCGTCGAGCGCGCCGAATGGTTCGTCCAGCAGCAGCACCTTGGGCTCCACCGCCAGGGCGCGGGCCAGGGCCACACGCTGGCGCTGGCCGCCCGAGAGCTGGTGCGGGAAGCGGTCGGCCAGCCAGTCGAGCTGCACCAGCCCCAGCAGCTCGTTCACCTTGGCCTTGATCGCCGGCTCGCTGGGCCGCGTGGCGCGCGGGCGCACCCGCAGGCCGAAGGCGATGTTCTCGAAGATGCTCATGTGGCCGAACAGCGCGTAGTGCTGGAACACGAAGCCCACGTTGCGATCGCGCACGTCGGAGAAGGTGGCGTCTTCACCATGGAACAGCACCGCGCCTTCGTCGGGCTGCTCCAGGCCCGCGATCATGCGCAGCAGCGTGGTCTTGCCCGAGCCCGAAGGGCCCAGCAGCGCCACCAGCTCGCCCGAGGGGATGCTGAGGTTGAGGTGGTTGCACACGGCCAGCGTGCCGTAGTGCTTCACGAGCTTGCGGATCTCAATCGACATGGGTGTCTCGCTTCATGCGTTGTTCAACGGCGTACTTCAGCACCAGCGTCACCAGGGCCAGGCCGGCCAGCAGCGAGGCCACCGCGAAGGCGGCGGCGAACTGGTATTCGTTGTAGACGATCTCGATGTGCAGCGGCAGCGTGTTGGTCATGCCGCGGATGTGGCCCGAGACGACCGACACCGCGCCGAACTCACCCATGGCCCGCGCGTTGCACAGAATCACCCCGTACAGCAGTGCCCACTTCACATTGGGCAGGGTCACACGCCAGAAGATCTGCCAGCCCGAGGCGCCCAGAACGCGGGCGGCTTCCTCCTGCTCCTGGCCCTGGGCCTGCATCAGCGGGATCAGCTCGCGCGCCACGAAGGGGAAGGTGACGAACACTGTGGCCAGCACGATGCCGGGCACCGCGAAGATGACCTTGAGGTCGTGGTCGCGCAGCCATTCGCCCAGCCAGCCCTGCAGGCCGAAGACCAGCACGTAGATCAGGCCGGCGATCACCGGGCTGACCGAGAACGGCAGGTCGATCAGCGTCAGCAACAGGTTCTTGCCGCGGAAATCGAACTTGGCAATCGCCCAGGCTGCCGAGATGCCAAACACCAGATTCAGCGGCACCGAGATCGCCGCCGCCGTCAAGGTGAGCCAGATGGCCGAAACCGCGTCGGGCTCGGTGATGGCCGCCAGGTACACCTCCCAGCCCTTCTTGAAGGCCTCGTGGAAGACGGCGATCAGCGGCACGAAGAGGAACAGCGACAGGAAGGCGAGCGCGGTGCCGATCAGCGTCCAGCGCACCCAGGCGGGCTCCTGGGTAGCGGCCAGGGCCGAGCGCGCAGGGCCAGCGGTGGTGCCGGGCGAGGGCAAGGTGGCGGAGTTCATCTCAACGTCCCTGGCGCTTTCGTGCCCAGGCCTGCAGCAGGTTGATGGCCAGCAGCAAGGCGAACGACATCACCAGCATCACCGTGGCAATCGCTGTGGCGCCGGCGTAGTCGTATTGCTCCAGCTTGGTGATGATGAGCAGCGGCGTGATCTCGCTCACCATGGGCATGTTGCCGGCAATGAAGATCACCGATCCGTACTCGCCCAGCGCGCGCGCGAAGGCCAGCGCAAAGCCGGTGAGCAGGGCCGGGGCCAGCGTGGGCAGGATCACCAGGCGGAAGGTCTGCAGCCGAGTGGCGCCCAGCGTGGCCGCGGCTTCCTCCAGCTCTTTCTGCAGGTCTTCCAGAATCGGCTGCACCGTGCGCACCACGAAAGGCAGGCCGATGAAGGTCAGCGCCACGAACACGCCCAGCGGCGTGAAAGCCACCTTGAAGGGCAGGCGCTCTCCAATCCAGCCGTTGGGCGCGTAAAGGGCCGTGAGGGCAATGCCGGCCACCGCCGTGGGCAGCGCGAAGGGCAGGTCCACCAGCGCATCGACGATGCGCTTGAACGGGAAGCTGTAGCGCACCAGCACCCAGGCCACCAGCAGCCCGAACACCGCGTTCACCAGCGCGGCGGCGAACGAGGCCCCGAAGGTGAGCCGGTACGAGGCCACCACGCGGTCGGCGGTGACGGCGGCCACGAAGGCCTCCCAGCTGAGCGTGAAGGTCTTGAGGAACACCGCCGAGAGCGGCACCAGCACGATGAGGCTGAGGTAGAGCACGGCAAAACCCAGCGCCAGGTCGAAGCCGGGCAGCACGGTGTGGCGTTTGAGCAGGGTCTTGGAGAGGAACACGGCGGCGGGTGTGCTGTCCGCATGGCTGCGGTGCGCACGTCAAGGAAAGGCGAGCCGCCATGCTAGGCAAGCACCCTTCTTCGGGGAACGAATCAAAACGCGGGTGCTTATGAGAAATGCAACGAAGAGCCCCCCCGGTTGGGGGCTCTGACGTCACTTCTTCAGGTAGATCGCGTCAAACGTGCCGCCGTCGCTGAAGTGGGTCTTCTGGGCCTTGGCCCAGCCGCCGAAGACCTCGGCTATGGTGAACAGCGCGACCTTGGGGAAGAGCTTGCTGAACTGCGCGGCCACCTTGGCATCGATGGGGCGGTAGTAGTTGTCGCCGGCGATCTTCTGGCCTTCGGGCGAATACAGGTACTCCAGGTAGGCCTTGGCCACGTCGCGGGTGCCGTGCTTGTCCACCACCTTGTCCACCACGGTCACCGGGGGCTCGGCCAGGATGCTGACCGAGGGCACGATGATCTCGAACTTCTCGGGGCCCAGTTCCTTCACGGCCAGGAAGGCCTCGTTCTCCCACGAGATCAGCACGTCGCCGATGCCGCGCTCCACAAAGGTGGTGGTGGAGCCGCGCGCGCCCGAATCGAGCACCGGCACGTTCTTGTAGATGGCCGAGACGAAGTCCTTGGCCTTGGCGTCGCTGCCACCCTTCTTGAGCGCATAGCCCCAGGCGGCCAGGTAGTTCCAGCGGGCGCCGCCCGAGGTCTTGGGGTTGGGGGTGATGACGCTCACGCCGGGCTTGGCGAGGTCGTCCCAGTCCTTGATGGCTTTCGGGTTGCCCTTGCGCACCAGGAACACGATGGTGGAGGTGTAGGGGCTGCTGTTGTGGGTCAGGCGCTTTTGCCAGTCGACTGGGATGAGCTTGGCCTTGTCGGCGAGTTCATCCACATCGTAGGCCAGGGCCAGGGTGACCACGTCGGCCTCCAGGCCGTCGATGACTGAACGTGCCTGCTTGCCCGAGCCGCCGTGCGATTGCCGTACGGTCAGCGTGTCTCCGGTTCTGGCCTTCCACTGCGCCGCAAATGCCTTGTTGAAATCCTGGTAGAGCTCGCGGGTGGGGTCATACGAGACATTGAGCAGGGTGATGTCTTTGGCCAGGGCCGGTGCCTGAACCAGGCTCAGGCAGGTCAGGCTGGCACCCACCAACAGGCGGCGCAGGGAAGATTTTGAGAGGGGCATCGTGTCGTTCCAGCAGGGGTCATGCAGAGGCCTTGCAGCTTAGGCAAAGGCCGGTGGCCCGCCAACGAACGATTTCAACGATGCTTATGCCGATGCGTGTGCGCGGCCTCAAGCCGGGCAGGCAGCCCAGTCACCCGGCACCTTGCCCACCAGAAGCAGGAAGTTGCCGAACGGACCCATGTTGCCCATGGCCTCCATCTTCGGGCCTTCAAAGTTCAGCCGGCCCAGCATCATGGCGCGCATGGGGCCGAGTTCGCCCGCACCCATGTCGCGCCAGTGCGGCGTGGTGGCCCACATGAGGTAGTCGCTGCCCTTGTTGAGCGCGGTGCCGCGGGCAGCGCCGCCGTAGACGCACTGGGCCTTGTTGTCCTTGAGCGCAATCTGCATCTCGATGCGTTCGCTCTTGGGGCAATCGTCGCGGTAGATCTGCATGGTCTTGCCGCCCTTGCCGCTGTCGTTCTTGACCCAGCCCGATTCGACCAGCTTGTCGGTCAGCGTGGCGTCGGCGTTCCAGGCGGCGCACATGTCTTGCGCCCAGGCGGCGGACATGGCCACCGACTCGGCCTTGGCGGCGCCGCTGGCCATTGCCAGACCGAGGGTGATGGCAAGGAGGGTCTTGGTCATGTGCAGGCTTTCGTAGGGGTGAGGGTCAGGCGGGCACGGCGGCGCATTGGCCTTGTTCGAACCAAGCCAGTTCGTCACGCAACGTGACGACCTCGCCCACAATGGTGAGGCAGGGTGATTGCAGGCCAGCCGCCGCCACGGCCTCGGCCAGCGTGCCCAATGTGGCGCACACCACCTGCTGCTTGGCCAGCGTGCCATGGGCCACCACGGCCGCTGGCCAGGTGGCGGGCAGGCCGTGCTCGGTCAGGCGTTCGCAAATGGTGGGCAGGCCCGAGAGGCCCATGTAGATCACCACGGTCTGGCGCGGCCGGGCCAGCGCCGGCCAATCGAGATCGCAGCTGCCGTCCTTCAAATGACCGGTGACGAAGGTGCAGCTCTGCGCGAAGTCGCGGTGCGTTAGCGGGATGCCGGCGTAGCTGGACACGCCACAGGCCGCCGTGATGCCGGGCACCACCTCAAAGGCCACGCCGGCCTCGGCCAGCACCTGCAGCTCTTCACCGCCGCGGCCGAACACAAACGGGTCGCCGCCCTTGAGCCGCACCACCTCGCGGCCCTGTCGGGCCAGGCGCACCAGCAGTTGGTTGATGTCTTCCTGCGGCAGGCTGTGGTGGGCGCGCTCCTTGCCCACGTACAGGCGCTCGGCCTGCGGGCCTATCAGGGCCAGCACGTCCGGGCCCACCAGGTGGTCGTACACCACCACGTCGGCCTGGGCCAGCAGGCGTGCGGCCTTGAGCGTCAGCAGATCGGCGTCGCCGGGGCCGGCGCCCACCAGCAGCACACGCCCCGTGGGGATGCGTGTGGCCATCAGCATGAGCCACCCCCGCAGGAGCCACAGCCGCCGCCGGTCTTGCCTGCGCTTTTTCCACTGCCACAGCCACCGGCGCGCGGCGCATCGGCGGGCTGGGGCATGAAGACGAAACCGAATTCGCCCGGCTCGATTTCGACGAAATCGAGCAAGATGTTGGCCAGCAGGGGTTGGCTGGGTGCGCCGATCAGCACGTCGACGCCCTGCATCTGCAGAGGCATGTCGCCCTCGCGCGGCTCGTCGAAGCCCATGCCGAATTCCACGCTGCCGTCGGACTCTCGGCGGGCGGCCACACGCAAGGCCAGGGCCATGGCGTCGCTCTGGCGCGCCGCGAGTTGAATCTGGTCGGCCGCAGCCGCTGTCAAGCTGAACATGGCAATAGCTCCTGATGAGAGGCTGTGGGGAAGCTGCGCGAGGCAGCGGGTGCCAGGCACGGGCCCTGCGCTTGACGCACGCCCCGCACGAATTGCACGAAACGTTGTGGCCAACCGTTGCCGCCGGTGTGACGCAGATGGCTGTACGAGGCCAGCGTGTTGTGCACGCAAACCCCGTCAAACTTGCCAGTGACGCCGTGGCCACGCTGCACGGCGTAGGCAAAGCGGGTATCGGCTGGCAGGTTGTCCAGGCTGGAGTGGTGAAACTCATGGCCCAGGCGCACGCACAGCCCATCGTGCAGGCTGCCATCGGCCAGCGGCTGCAAGGGCCACGGGCCCTGGCCGGTTTCGGCCAGACGCACATAGCCGCGGCCCACGGGCTTGGGGTGCATCACCACGTCGCCAGGAATGGCGCCCACCATCTCGGCCGCTTGGCCCTGCCACTGGACGCTGCGAGCCAGGTACATCAGGCCGCCGCACTCGGCGTAGGTGGGCAAGCCGGCAGCGATGGCGCAGCGAATCTCGCTGCGCAGCGCTGCATTGGCTTGCAGCGGCTGCAGAAAAGCCTCGGGGAAACCGCCGCCGATGAACAGGCCGTCAATGTCGGGCGGCAGTTGCGCGTCGTTCAGCGTGTCGAAGGGCAGCAGCGTGGCGCCTGCGGCCTCCAGTGCAGCCAGATCGTCGGGGTAGTAGAAGCCGAAGGCGGCGTCCCGCGCCACGGCGATGCGCACCGGCGCTTCGGTGCTGGCCATAGGCCGCACGTGGATCTCGGCGGGCTCAGCCGCATGCTGTGGCGCCCAGGCCGGGGCTGATGCGGCCAGTGCCCTCACCGCGTCCAAATCCACCTGCGCCGCCACGGCCTCGGCCATGCGCTGCACGCGGGCCTGGGCGTCTTGCAATTCCGACGCCGGCATCAGACCCAGGTGGCGCTCGGTGAGCGAGAGCCGCTCGTCCTTGTGCACGGCGCCCAGCACCGGGATGTTGGTGTACTGCGCAATGACCGCGCGCAGCTTCGACTCGTGCCTCGGGCCGCCCACCTGGTTCAGGATCACGCCGGCGATGCGCACATCCTTGTCAAACGCCTGGTAGCCCAGCAGCAGCGGCGCGATGCCGCGCGTCATGCCGCGTGCATCGATCACCAGCAGCACCGGCAGGCCCAGTTGCTTGGCCAGTTGGGCGTTGCTGTCGCTGCCGTCGAGCGAGACGCCGTCAAACAAGCCCTTGTTGCCTTCGACGAGGGTGATGCAGGCGCCTTGCGCGTGGCGCGACACAGCGGCCTCGATCTCGGCCGCGTGCATCAGATGACCGTCAAGGTTGATGCAGTGGCGACCACTGGCCAGCGTGTGCCACATGGGGTCGATGTAGTCCGGCCCCTTCTTGAAGGTTTGCACCACCGCGCCTTGGGCGCGCAGTGCCGCCGCCAGGCCCACGCTGAGCGTGGTCTTGCCCGAAGACTTGTGCGCGGCGGAGATCATCAGGCGGTGCATGGCGTCGCTCGCAGCGAAGGTCAGGGCTCAATGCTTCGCGCCGAGCGCAAAGTCGTCTTGCGGCATGAAATCCAGCGCACGTATGCCCACCACGGTGATGAGGTAGGCCGCACCCAGGCCGCCAATGCCCAGCAGCAACTCGGGCAGCGAAGGGCTGTAGGCCGCCACGGCACCGTCGCCAAAACTGCTGCTCACCACGCTGCCCGGGAAGATCTCCAACGGGAAGGCCTGGCCACCGATGATGAACACATAGAGCCAGGCGAACGCGCCCAGCACCACCAGCACCGAGGCGGCAAAGGTCCAGCGCGCACCGGTACTCTTGGGGTGGAACAGCAGGGCCAGCGGCAGCAGCGCGCCCAGCAGCACATAACCCAGCCAGAACAGTTGAGGGTAGATGCCGCCGTCGCGCAGGATGAAGGCCTCGAACGCACCCTGGCGGGCGAAGTACAGGTTGGTGAGGTGGTAGACCGCCACCAGGTACAGCGAGGCGGCGATGAACACGCCCAGCAATCGAGCCATGCGGCGCTGGATGGCGTCATCAAGCGTGAGGCCGGTCCACTTGTACATGGTGGCCTGCACGATCAGGAACACCGCCAGCCCCCAGCCGAACGAGAGCACGATGAACAGCGGCGCCAGCAGCGCCGAGCCATAGGCCTGGCGAGCGGTGAGGAAGGCAAAGATGGAGCCGGTGCCAGTGGTGAGCACGAAGCGCCACACCAGCGCGGCCAGGCCGGCGGCCTTGGAGTAGGGGTTGAGCTTGCGCTCGAACATGGTCCAGAGGTAGACGGCGATGATGCCCGTCATGCCCGAGTAGAGGATGACGTTCCAGGCAAACACCGACTTGAAGTTGTAGTGCGTGGCGGCCACGATGATGCGGTCGGGCCGGCCCAGATCGAGCATCAGCACCATCAGGCCACCGGCCAGCAAGGCGATGCTGAGCAGGCCCGAGAGCGGCGCGCGCGGCTTGTACACGCCCTGGCCGAAGACCGACCCGATGGAGGCGACGTTCAGCACGCCCGAAGCGGCCACCACCATGAAAATGGCAAACACGTGCGGCAGGCCCCAGACGATCTGGTTGTTCATGCCGGTGACGACGTGACCGTGCAGCTCCATGTAGTGGGCGGCGGCCAGGCCGATGGCGGTGAGCACCGCGCCCAGCGCGGCCATCATCCAGAATTGGGTGGTATCGGTGCGCATGGTTCAGAGTCCGTGGTAGCGAACGCCGGGGTCGAGCTTGAGATCTGCCCGCAACTGCGTGGTCTGGATCTCGCGCACTTTTCTGGCGATGTCACTGCTGGCGTCGTTCAGGTCGCCGAACAGGATGGCGCCGTGGCTGCAAGCCTGGGCGCAGGCCGTCGTCTTGTCGCCCTGGTCGAGGCGGTGCACGCACAGGGTGCAACTCTCCACGCAGCCCTTGCCGCGCGGCACATCGGCCACCTGCTCGCTCAGCTCTTCGTGCACGAACGAGCGAGCCTTGTAGGGGCAGGCCATCATGCAATAGCGACAGCCGATGCAGGAATGGCGGTCAACCAGCACGATGCCGTCGGCGCGCTTGAACGAGGCGCCCGTGGGGCACACGTCCACGCAGGGCGGCTCGGCGCAGTGCTGGCACATCACCGGGGCCGACGCGGTGCGGCCGGTGCTGATCTGCTTGATCTCGATCTTGCGTATCCACTGCGCGCTGGTGGGGCTCACCGTGGGGTTCAGGCCGTTCTCGGTGTTGCAGGCACTGACGCAATCGCTGCAGCCCTCCACGCACTTGCCGGCGTCGATCAGCATGCCCCATCGCACTTGCGGGTTGGCGCCAGCCGAGAGCGCGTTGGTGGGGGTGGCGGCGTGGGCCACCGTCATCAGCTGGATGCCGGGCGCGATGAAGACGCCGCCCAGGCCAGCGGCGGCCACGCTCAGGAAGCCGCGCCGTGGGTTGGCCTCCGGGGCCTTGGTATCCAGGGCCTTGGTACTCGGTGTTCCGGGTGTGCCGCTCATTTCGCCCCCACGGTCTGAACCGCCGGCGCAGCAGCCGTATGCGCTGCGCCCGCAGGCTTGCTGCTGTGGCACTCGAAGCAGTCGATCTGCACCGCCGCGTAGCTGTGGCAGCTGACGCAGAAATTGGTCTCGGCCTGCACCACGCTGTGCGTCTGCTGGCTGGCGTGGCAGTTGATGCAGGCCTTGAGGCTGGACGCACCGGTGCGCACGCCGCCGCGCACGGTGTCGTTGCGCTGGTGCTTGAGCAAATCCATGTGCGTGCGGCGCATGGTGGCCGGGTCGGCCACGCAGGTGGTGCCTGCGGTGGCCTTCTCGATCACCGGCATGGGCGTGCGCGAGCCCTCGGCCGCCAGGCTGATGAAGGGCGCCAGCAGCAGCGCGAGTACAAGCAGGCAGGCACGCAGCACGGCTTACTCTCCGAGGCCCATCTGGATGTAGCCCGTAGGACACACGTCCTTGCAGATGTGGCAGCCCACGCACTTGGCGTAGTCGGTGTCCACATAGCGGCCGGTGGTGGCCTTGGCCTTGGGCACCTTGAACACGGCCGTTTGCGGGCAATAGACCACGCAGTTGTCGCACTCGAAGCACTGGCCGCAGCTCATGCAGCGCTTGGCCTCGGCTTGGGCTTGCGCCTCCAGCAACGGGATCAGACGCTCTTCAAAGTTGTTCAGCGCCTCGTCGGCGGTGAGGCTGACGATGTTGCGCTTGTTGCGGTCGGTGTAGTTGAAGTGGCCAAGGAACAGCTCCTTGTGCGGAATGACGTAGCGGTCGGAACGGTTGTCGAAGTTGTGCACTGCGCCGGTGGATTTGTCGGTGCCGCGCGTGGGCTCGGCGATGGTGGTGACCTTCAGGCCCTTTTCCACCATCTTGCGCATCAGGTCGAAGCTGTGCACGTCCACCTTGGGGCGCTTGTCCAGCGCCTCGCCGCCCAGGAAGCGGTCGATGCCGTCGGCGGCGATGCTGCCATGGCCGATGGCCGTGGTGAGCAGGTGCGGGCGCACCACGTCGCCACCCACGAACATGCCGTCCTGACCCTGAACCTGGTAGTTCTTGTCGGCGGTGATGCCGCCCTTGCCGTTGTTCAGCACTTCCAGGCCGGCGAAGTCCACCGCCTGGCCGATGGCCGAGACGATCAGGTCGGCCTCGATGATTTCCTCGGTGCCTTCGATCATCTTCACGTCGAGCTTGCCGCCCACGATCTTGGCCTCGCAGCGGGCCAGCTTGAGGCCGGTGGCGCGGCCATCGGCGCCGCGCAGCACGGCCACCGGGGCCATGCCACCACGGATGGTGATGCCCTCTGAAAGTGCATGCTCCACCTCGTGCTTGCTGGCCTGCATCTTGTCAATCGCGAAGATCGAGGTCAGCGTCACATGCGCGCCCTGGCGCTGCGAGAGCAGCGCGGCGTCGTGGGCAGCATAGCCCGTCACTTCCACCAGCGCCTGCTCGGGCCGGTCGGTGGCGTGGATGGCGTCGATGTGGCCCAGGCGGCGAGCCACGGTGGCCACGTCGATGGAGGTGTCGCCACCGCCCACCACCAGCACGCGCTTGCCCACGTGCTGCAAACGGCCGTCGTTGAAGGCCTTGAGGAAGGCCGTGGCGGTGACGCAGTTGGGGGCCTCGGCGCCTTCCACCGGCAGCGGCCGGCCGCTCTGCGCACCCATGCCCAAGAAGACAGCGTCGAAATCGGCCTTGATCTGGTCGAGCGTGATGTCGGTGCCGATGCGGCAGTTCATGCGCGCGGTGACACCCATGGCCATGATGCGGCCGATCTCGGCGTCCAGCACCTCGCGCGGCGTGCGGAAGCCCGGGATGCCGTAGCGCATCATGCCGCCCAGCTCGGCGCGTTCGTCGAAGATGGTGACGGCGTGGCCCTTCTTGGCCAGCTGGTAGGCGGCCGACAGGCCGGCCGGGCCGCCGCCGATCACGGCCACGGTCTTGCCACTGCTCAGCTCTGGCTTGGGGAAGGCCAGCCTGTGCTCGATGGCCCACTCGCCCAGAAAGTGCTCGACCGAATTGATGCCGACGAAGTCTTCCACCTGGTTGCGGTTGCAGCCCGATTCGCAAGGGGCCGGGCAGACACGGCCCATCACCGAAGGAAGGGGGTTGGCCTCGGTCAGGCGGAGCCAGGCGTACTCCTGCCAGGGCATGCCGGCCGGCGGCTTCTCGACGCCGCGCACGATGTTGAGGTAGCCGCGGATGTCTTCACCCGAGGGGCAACTGCCCTGGCAGGGAGGCGTGCTCTGGATGTAGGTGGGGCACTTGTGCGAATGGTCTGCGTCGAAGATCTGGTCTTGCCAGCTTTTCAGCTGGGTGTTGCCATCCTTGTAGCGGCGAAAGTTCAGCGGCTTGGGGCTGGCCTGGTCAGTGGGTGAGGACATCGCGTGCGTCTCCTGGTGGTTCTTGGGTTGGGGCTCAGAGCCTCTGCGAGGCTCTCAGGCGCTCAGTGCTTGGTCAAGCGCACGATGCCCATGGCCTTCAACACATACTTTTCGTAGATGGGCTCGGAATTGCCGGTCTTGAGCTTGCGCATGAAGTACTTCTCGAAGGCGATCTTGGCCAGGTGCACCCATTTGCCCTTCTTGAACCAGTTCACGTTGCGCGGCGGGATCTGCGGCAGCGCCACGAAGGCGGCGCCGGTGTCGCCCATGTCGGCCAGGCAGATGGCGTTCCAGGTGGCCTTGGTGCAGGGCGTGCGGCCATTCAGCTCGTCTTGAATGTTGTGCACGATGGCCGAGATCATGGTCTCGATCATGTAGCCGGTCTTGGGCGCACCAGTGGGCACAGGTGTCACTTCCACCGGCGGAATGGCCACGCACACGCCAGCACTGAAGATGTTCTTGTAGGCCTTGCTGCGCTGGTATTCGTCGATCAGCACAAAGCCGCGCGGGTTGCACAGGTTGGGCACCGCCGCCACCGCGTCCACCCCCTTGAAGGCGGGCAGCATCATGGCCAGCTTGAAGGGCACCTCGTGCTCCTTGAAGACCTGGCCCAGGTCATCCAACTGGGTGACGAAGATCTTGCCCTCTTCCACCTTGGTGGTCTTGGCGTTGGTGATCCACTTCATGTCGTGGCCACGCATCTCCGATTCCATCATCGACTTGCTGTCGCCCACGCCGCCCAGGCCCAGGTGGCCAATGTAGGGCTCGCTGGTGACGAAGGTGATGGGCACCTTGTTGCGCAGCTTGCGCTTGCGCAGGTCGGCATCGAGGATGAAGGCGAACTCGTAGGCCGGGCCGAAACAACTGGCCAGCGGCATGGCACCCACCACGATGGGGCCGGGGTTCTTCAGGAACTCCTGGTATTTGCCCCAGAAGGTTTGGGCATGGTCGACGCTGCAGACCGAATCGGTGAAGCCGTTGTGCGGGCCAGCCCCGGGGATCTCGTCAAAGCTCAGCTTGGGGCCGGTGGTGATGACCAGGTAGTCATACGCCAACGTGTCGCCGCCGGCGAGTTCGAGCTTGCTGGCCTCGGCATCGATCTTGGTCACGGCCTTGGGGATGAAGGCAATGCCCTTCTTCTCCAGCAGCGGCGCCACTTGCAGCACCACCTCGTCGCGGGTGCGCCAGCCCACGGCCACCCAGGGGTTGGACGGCACGAACTGGAAGTAGTCAACCGCGCTGACCACCGTGATCTTGTGCTGCTTGTCCAGCATGTCGCGCATCTCGTACGCGGCAGGCATGCCGCCGATGCCGGCACCCATGATGACGATGTGGGCCATGTGTCTTGCTCCTCGTTGTGATTACTTGGGTTCGCCCAACCGAATGGCTTTGCTCACCAGTTGGTGGACGCCGCCCACCATGCCCATGCTGAAGCCGTACGCCGGCAGCACCTTGCTGAACTGGGCCTTGCAGATCGCGCAAATGGTGGCCATGAAGTTCACCTGGTGGTCGTCCACCACGTTCTTCAGGGCTTCCATGCGGGGCAGCGCGCCCTTGACGCGCAGCTCCATCAAATCGTCGGTGAGCAAGCCGCCACCACCACCGCAGCAGAAGGTGGCTTCGTGGATGGTGCCGGGCGCCATGTCGTGGAAGTTGTTGGCCACCGCCTTGATGATCTCGCGCGGGATCACGAACTGCCCGCCGGGCATGCTGCCCATGCGCGAGCCGCGGGCCACATTGCACGAATCGTGGAAGGTGATGACCTTGTCGTCGTTCTTCTCTTTGTCGAACGAGATGGCGCCGCGCTGAATCAGGTCGTACGTGAACTCGCAGATGTGCTGGGGCACGGGGTAGCGAGGGTCCATGCCCTTGAGCGGGCCCATCAACGTGTTCCAGAAGCTGTAGGCCACGCGCCAGGCATGGCCGCACTCGCCCACCACGATGCGCTTGACGCCCAGTTCTTCGGCAGCCTCTTTGACGCGCAGCGAGATGTTGCGCATCTGCTCGTAGTTGCCGATGAACATGCCGAAGTTGCCGGCCTCGCTGGCCTTGCTCGACAGCGTCCACTTGATGCCGGCGGCGTGGAAGACCTTGGCATAGCCAATCAGGCTTTCCACATGCGGCTCGGAGAAGAAATCGGCCGACGGCGTGACCAGCAGCACCTCGGCACCAGGCTCGTCGAGCGGAAAGCGCACGTCCAGGCCGGTTTCTTCCTTGGTGTCTTCCTCCAGGCCGGCCAGCGTGTCGGCCAACGCCGGCTCGGGGATGCCCAGGTTGTTGCCGATGCGGTGCACCTTGCCAATGATCTCGTTGGCGTACTTCTGGCCCAGGCCCACCGAGTCCATCATCTCGCGCGCGGCCATGGTGACCTCGGCGGTGTCGATGCCGTAGGGGCAGAAGACGCTGCAGCGGCGGCACTCGGAGCACTGGTTGTAGTAGCTCCACCACTCGTCCAGCACGTCCTTGGTCATGTCGACCGCGCCCACCAGCTTGGGAAAGTGCTTGCCCGCGAAGGTGAAGTAGCGGCGGTAGACCGCGCGCATCAGATCTTGCCGGGCCACCGGCATGTTCTTGGGGTCGGCCGTGCCCAGAAAGTAGTGGCACTTGTCTGAGCAGGCGCCGCAGTGCACACAGGCGTCCATGTAGACACGCAGGCTGCGGTACTTGTCCAGCATGTCGCCCATCTTGGCCACCAGGCGCTGCTCCCAGCCCTCGGTCAACTCACCCGGAAAGCCGATGGCGGTCTGGATGGTGGCGTTGGCAATGTAGGGCTTGCTGTGCGCCATCGCCCCTTCGACGATCAGCGGGATCACCGGGTAGGGCTTGAGCTTGGGTGTCTCGAATTTGGCGGTGGCCATGGTGTGCGCTCTTTGTTTCCGCTCTTTACTTTTTTTCCAGGGCTGCGGCCCAGGCAGAGATGTGGCGCTTCTCGCGCGAGGTGTCGGCCTGGTTGCGCGTGGGGCTGAAGAAGATGCCCGGGGCGTGCAGCAGCTTGCTGATCGGGAAGATGATCATCAGCGCGGCCACCAGCGTGAGGTGCAACAGCAGCAGCGGGTCGGCCGGCAGCGGCATCACCTCGAAGCGCATCAGGCCCAGCATGAAGGCCTTGACCGCGACGATGTCGGTGTGGGCCACGAAGCGCAGGGTAAGGCCCGAGATGCCTATGGCCAGCAGCAGCGCCAGGTGCAGATGATCAGACGGCGTGGAGATGTAGCGCACCCGGTCCACCAGGAAACGGCGCGCCCACAGCCCCGCCAGCCCGGCCACCATGGCAAAGCCGGCGTAGGTGCCAAAGGCCTGCACCAGGGCGGTGAGCGTCCACACCGGTTGCTGGAAGTAGCGGCCATGGCGCAGCAGGGCCAGGGCCAGCGCGGCGTGGAACATCCAGCCGAAGATCCAGGTCCATTTGCTGGACTTGAACAGGCTTTCGAACAGCACCACCTCGCGGCCCATGCGCAGCACCACGCCGGTGGTGGTGGTGGGCGCCGGGGTGGTGGGGATCAGCAGCGGCGCGGGCGTGCCGGCATAGCTGGCGATCTTGCGCACCACGCCAATCACGAGGATGGCCGTAGCGAGGTAGAACAGCGCGGCGTAGGTGATGGACAGCATGGTGGCTGGTAGAGGCGTAGGCAGACCGTCAACCCCGCGCAGGCGGGAGATTCTTCATTCCCGCGCAGGCGGGAATCCAGGCTCCCTGGCCTTCGTGGATTCCCGCCTTCGCGGGAATGACGGCGAGAGAGCGTGGGAATGAAGTGGTTTCGTTACACGCAGCCCGTGGGCTTGGGCAGGCCGGCGATCTTGCAGGCCTGCTTGGCCGGGCCGTAGGGGAACAGGTCGTACAGGTACTTGCTGTTGCCCTTCTCGGCGCCGAGCTGCTTGCCGATGGCCTTGGTCAGCACGCGCACGGCAGGGGCGATCTGGTACTCGTTGTAGTACTCGCGCAGAAAGTTCACCACTTCCCAGTGCGCGTCCGTCATGTCGACGTTTTCGCTCTGCGCCAGCACCTTGCCAATGTCTTCGTTCCATTCGGCCAGGTTGACGAGGTAGCCCTCTTCGTCGGTTTCGTAGGTGTTGCCGTTGACTTCGATGCCCATGCTTGTCTCCTGTGGGGATGTGGAATGCCCTGGCTCAAAGCCAGGATTGATTGTTGGAATGCTCGGTGACCAGATCGACAAAGCCGGCGTAGTCGACGGGCGTGACGCCCTCGACCAGCTTGCCGGCCATGCCACGTGCGTCCACGTCGGGTTGCAATGCGTAGACCTTGAGCGTGGCCATGGCGGCGGCGATGCCGGAAGTGGCCGCAGCAGCCGTGGTGGCGGCGTAGACCGCGTCTTCGGTCAGCAGCAGCGCTTGGCCAGCCTTGGCCAGGCGCAAGCAGCTTTGCAGCGACGTGGTCTGTGTGTGCGATTTGTTGACGATGTGCAGCATGTCTGTTCCTGCCTTAGAAGCTCAGCACCACGTCTTGATCGGCCATCAGGTCGGCCATCTCGGCGCTGCTCAGCACCTCCACGTCCACCAGCAGGTCGTCTTCGGTCAGGCCGCGAGCCTCCATGGACTCGCGCTCGACGAACAGCTTCTCGACGTCGTAGCCGTCGAGGGCGCGGTAGGTCTTGGAGTGATTCTTGATGCCGATGGCCTTGGTGTCCTGGCCCTTGACCAACTCAAACACGCCATCGTCGATGAAGGCCAGGCTGACGTCCTGGTCGAAGGTGGCGGTGATCAGCACCACTTCCAGGCTCTCCAGCGCGTAGATCGTGCCGTAGGGGGCCTTGCGGTTGACGAACATGAATTTCTTGGCAGCCATGTCAGTCTCCGAAGGTGACGAAGCGATCGGCCTTGATGCCCGAATCCACCAGCTGGCCCAGGCCCGAGATGCGGAAGCCGGGGGCCAACACCTCGTCCTTGATGCCACGCCGCAGCGCGGCTGCCACGCACACCACCAGGTCGACGTTGTGGTCGGCCTTCAGGGCCGACCAGCGGTTGACGATGTGGCGGTCGTCCTGCGGCGGCTCGGTGAGCTTGGTCGCGTTGTAGACACCGTCGTGGTAGAAGAAGACGCGCTGCACCTCGTGCCCCTTGGCAATCGCGGCCACGGCGAAGTTGTACGCCGTGTCCGTGGCCTGGTGGGTGTAGGGCCCTTCGCTGACAAGCAAACCGATTTTCATGTCTTGCTCAAGAAGCTCTGGTTCAGAAGCGGATGTGGGTGGACGCGTTCAGGTTGGCCCGTGAGCCGCGCCAGTCGTCGATCAGGTATTTCGTGAAGGGCAGATCGCACTTCTCGAAGAAGCGCGGCCAGCCGATGCGCTCGACCCAGTCGGAAACGCGCTCCCACGAGCGGGCGTCTTCCTTGTAGGTTTGCAGGATCTTCTTCACCACGGCCGACACCTCGGGCCAGCGCGGCGGGTTGTTCGGAATACCCGACATCACCATCTTCATGAAGGTGGGCTTGCCGCGGGCGTTGGAGTTCTTGCCGCCAACCCAGATCGCGAGCTTGGTGTTCTCGGGGTCGTTGATCTGCATGGGCGGGCACGGTGGGTAGCAGGCGCCGCAGCACATGCACTTGCTCTCGTCGATTTCCAGCGAGGGCTTGCCGTTCACCAGCGCGGGGCGGATGGCGGCCACAGGGCATCGGGCCACCACGGCCGGGCGCTCGCAGACGTTGGCCACCAGATCGTGGTTGATCTTGGGCGGCTTGGTGTGCTGCACGATGATGGCGATGTCAGCCTGGCCACCGCAGTTGATCTCGCAGCAGCTGGTGGACAGGTGCACGCGGTTGGGCATGTCTTCCTGGACGAATTCCTCGTACAGGTCGTCCATCAAGGCCTTCACCGCGCCCGAGGCGTCGGTGCCGGGGATGTCGCAGTGCAGCCAGCCCTGGGTGTGCGCAATCATGCTCACCGAGTTGCCGGTGCCGCCCACAGGGAAGCCGTTTTCGGTCAGGGCCGAGATCAGCGGCGCCACCTTGTTGGGGTCGCTGACCATGAACTCGATGTTCGAGCGGATGGTGAAGCGCACATGCCCTTCGGCATAGGTGTCGGCGATGTCGCAGAGCTTGCGGATGGTGTACACATCCATCTGACGCTGGGTGCCGGCGCGCACGCTCCACACCTCGTCGCCGCTGTGCGACACGTGGTGCAGCACGCCAGGCCGGGGCCGGTCGTGGTACTTCCAGTTGCCGTAGTTCTTCAGCAACGTGGGGTGCAGGTAGGGTTTGTTGTCCGGAACGCCGCTCTCGATGGGTTGACGCATGGCCATGGTCTTGTCTCCTTCTTATGCAGCAGCTTTTTTGTCGTTGATGCGGGCCACTTCGTCGTCCCAGCCGTCGGTGCGCACGTAGGGGGTGGTGCGCGGCGTGGAGACCATGTTGGCGTCAATGTCCACACCGATGCCTTCGAGGAAGTTGACCAGGCCAATGCGCTCGATCATTTCGCCGGTACGCTCGTGCTCCAGTGCGTTCTCGGCGAAGAAGTCGATGACCTTCTGGCCCAGTTCCACCAGCGCGTCGTAGTCTTCATCGGTCTTGAGCGGCATGAAGGGCACCACCACGGTGCCCATCAGGTCACCGATCTTGAGCGTGCGCTTGCCGCCGATCAGGATGGTGGCGCCGGTGTCGGTGCCGTTCGAGAGCGCGCCGGTCATGACGTTGATGCAGTGCATGCAGCGCACGCAGTTGCTGTTGTCGATTTCCAGGGCGTGGGTGTCGCTGACCTTGACGCTGGAGATGCGGTCGCCCGTCGCCACGTCCTTGATCTGCTTGAGCAGGATGGTCTTGGTGGGGCAGCGCGCCACCACGTTGTTCACCAGCTCGTCCATGCCGTGGCCGTCGAACCACTTGCGGGCCAGGGCCTCGTCGGTGCGCATGTTGTCGCGCCAGGTGCCGATGACGGCCATGTCCGAACGCTGGATGGAGTTCATGCAGTCGTTGGCGCAGCCGCTGAACTTGAACTTGAACTTGTAGGGCAGTGCCGGACGGTGGATGTCGTCCAGGAAGGTGTTGAGCACCTGGCGATGGGCCTTGGCCTCGTCGTAGCAGCTTTGCTCGCAGCGGGCCGCACCCACGCAGCTCATGCTGGTGCGCACGGCCGGGCCGGCACCCCCCAGATCGAAGCCCAGTTCGTTCAGCTCGTCGAAGGCGTCCTGAACCTTGTCGGTCTTGGCACCCTGGAACATGATGTCGCCCGACTGGCCGTGGAAGGCGATCAGACCCGAGCCGTGCTTCTCCCAGATGTCGCACATCTTGCGCAGCACGGCGGTGTCGTAGTGCATGCCGGGTGGCGGCTGGATGCGCAAGGTGTGGAACTCGGCAGCGTCGGGGAATACGGGTTCACCCTTGTCCGTCTTGAGCTCGGTGAAGCGCGGGATCACGCCGCCGCCATAGCCGAACACACCCACCGTGCCGCCCTTCCAGTAGCCCTTCTTGGTGCGGTAGGACGTTTCAAGCTGACCCATCAGGTCAACCATGTAGTCCTTGTCCTTGGCCAGGCGTTTGAGCCCGGTGACGAAGCTGGGCCAGGGCCCGCTCTCCAGTTCGTCCAGCATCGGCGTGTCGTGTGGCTTCTTGGCCATGCGTTGTCTCCGGTGGTTGATCCCGGTTGGATGCACTGCAGGAGGCTGTGCGTCACCGGGTTTGGTATGGGAGCGAATGTAGGCGTGGCCCTGGATGCCGCGCTATCACTCGGTAGAGCTAGGCCCCCTACCCGTTTGGGGTATGCAGCGCTCACCCTAGCCGGGTATGGACGCTGGGGGGCCATGGCGGCTCAATGCACACTGGAGACAAAACAAGGCAACAACAATGACTCGATTGACGAGCCTGGCCCGGTGGCAAGCGCCCCTGGGAAAACAGGAGATCGAGCTGCAACAGATCGAGTTCGAAGCCGGCGGCATGCCGCTGCTGCGAACCCGCATCCGCGAGGGCAGCCGCTTCACGGTTTTCGACATCGACCCGCAGACCGCCAAGGCCTGGGGACAAACCCTGGTGGACTGGGCCCGCGCCCAGCCCGCAGCCTGAGTTTGGCCGCTGCCATGAACAAGCTGCCCCTCTCGCGCCTGGTGGACCTGGCCTTTGCGCTGCAAGGCCGCACCCTGCCCCGCAGCCACCGGCGCGAGCTGGCCCTGGCGCTGCTGCAGGTGCTGCCCTGGCTGGCGGACGAACCCCTGGCCGGCGTGCACCGCCTGAACATGTCGGCTGGCACCGGCCCTGAAGCCCTGCTCTCGAACCGCACGCGACTGGTGCTGCGCCTGCCGCGCGAACGTGTGGCCGACGCTCAAGCCCTGGCCGGCGCCACACTGGCGCTCGGTGGTCACAGCCTGCGTGTGCAGGGGCCACCCCAGGTGCGCGAGCTGCTGCCCTACGGCACCTTGTACGCCCATGTGGTGGCTGCACCGCGCCCCGATGAGCTGGCCTTTCTGGACGACGTGGACGGCGAATTGCAGCACCTGGGCATTGCCGGACGGCGCATGTGCGGCCGGCAGCAGGCGCTGGCCGACAGCACGGGCGCGAGCGATGGTGCGGAGGTTGGTGCCCTGGTGGGCTACAGCCTGATGCTGGACGGCCTCACCCCGGGTCATGCGCAGCACCTGATGGAACAAGGCCTGGGTCCCCATCGCCTGTGGGGCTGCGGCCTGTTCATCCCTCACAAATCAGCTGCCGCTGTGGGCAGCTGAGTCATTCCCTGAACCTCAAGAAAAGGAGACCCTCCCCATGCCCTACACCGTCAACGGCAACGATCTGGAAACCGACGACCAAGGCTACCTGCTGGAAGCCGACTACAGCGACGAAGTGGTGCAGGTCATCGCCGCCGCCGAAGGCATCACCCTCACCGACAAGCACTGGGCGGTGGTGAACTACCTGCGCGATGAATACCGCGAGCACGGCCACACACCCAACTTCCGCAACATGCTCAAGGGCATTGGCGAAGTCATGGAAGGCATAGACAGCAAGGGCTTGTATGACCTGTTCCCGGTGGGTCCCGCCAAGCAGGGCTGCAAGGTGGCCGGCCTGCCGCAGCCCCTGGGCAAAGGCGGCTATTGATGTCCACCCTGCCCGCGATGCGCCTGAAGACGCACTGGTTCAAGCCCGGTGCGCCCAAGACGCCCGAGCAGCAGGCCGGTGCCACCGGCTTTGTGATCTGGCGCGTCAGCATCCAGATGCTCAAGCGCATGCGCGGCGCGCAGTTCGACATCGAGGCTGGCACGGCCTATTTCGACTTTGTGCGCGAGGTGCTGGTGTTCCTGGTGCTGGTGGCCGACCGCCTGGCCCACCAGCGCTTTGACGCCGAAACCCGTGTGCTGTTCACCACCGCCTTGGTGAAGCACGTGGCCGACACCTTGCAAGGCAATGAAGAGGATCTGCTGGGCCTGCGGCCGGCCGATGCCGTCTCGGCCCAAGACCAGTTCATCGACCTCTTCAACGAGCTCGCCGGCCACTACGCCGAGTTCGACGGCGACCCCAATCCTGTCGACCCCCAGTCCAACGCTTCGCGCCGTCCGCCCCCCGAGGGGGTGAGTCAACTCGGGAGCGGCCCGTCGTTGACTCGCACCGAATTCACACCCGGCTTCGCCTTCATGCGCTACCTGGGCCACCGGCTTGAAGCCACCTTGCCCGAGAAGGACAGGCGCTGGGTGATCGAGCAGGTGATGGCCAGCGAAGCACCCGAGGCCGTCGCCCTGGTGCAACGCACCCTGCGCGACCTGCACAACACCGAGCCGCGCAAGATGCGCCACTCCAGCGTGGGAGCCGATTGATGAATGCCCCAATCTCTCCGGGCCTGCTGCGCCGGGCCACCAGCCCTTTCACGCTGGACTGCGACAGCAGCTACCGGCGTTGGCGCGAGGCCAAGCTGGCGGTGGCCGCCACACGCGCAGACCAATTGCTGGTGCACGTGGGCAACCCCGCTGCGATCTCGGAAGACGAGCGCGACGCGCTGCTGGCGCGCCTCTCGGCCCACAACATGGCGCTGTACCAGTTGCCCGAAGGCTGCAAGGACAAGGCCCTGGTACAGCAGCTCGGGGCTCAGTTGGGCATCACCCAACTGGACGCCAACTGGCTGGCCGACGAGGATGGGGTCTCCAACATCACGGTCGCCCGCGCCGCCACGCCGGATGCGCCCCGTGCCGATTTCATCCCCTACACCGACCGCGCCATCCGCTGGCACACCGACGGCTACTACCACCCGGCCGAGCGGCAGATCCGCAGCATGATCCTGCACTGTGCGCGGCCGGCGGACCAGGGCGGCGAGAACGCGCTGCTGGACCACGAGATCGCCTACATCGCTCTGCGTGACGCCTCGCCCCGGCACATCCTTGCGCTGATGGCGCCGGATGCCATGACCATCCCCGAGCGCTGCGACGAGCAGGGCGTGGCCCGGCCGGCGCAGACCGGCCCGGTGTTTTCGGTGAGTGCCAGCGACGGAGCGCTGCACATGCGCTACACCGCCCGCACCCGCAGCATCGTCTGGAAAGACGACGCCGCCACCCGCGCCGCCGTGGCCTGCCTGGCCGAGCTGCTGGAGAGCCCCTTGCCGCAGATCCTGCGCGTGCGCATGGGGGCCGGAATGGGCATCGTGGCCCACAACGTGCTGCACGACCGCAGCGGCTTCGTGGACAGCGCCGATTCGCCTCGGCTGCTGTACCGCGCCCGCTACTGCGACCGCAGCCACGCGCCGGAGCTGGCATGGCGGTGAATCGTCAGTTCCGCACAGGGGATACGTCATTCCCGCGCAGGCGGGAATCCAGGTCTGCAACAACACTGGATTCCCGCCTGCGCGGGAACGACGGGCTGGATGTGGACTCCCGCCTGCGCGGGAATGGCGGAGCGGGGAGCCGCTGATGGCGCAGTGGGTCACCGTCTGGCGGGCCGCGCAACTGGTGGGCGTGCCACGTGGCGTGCTGCAGCAGCGCGTGCGTGCCGGCGAGATCCCGCTGGCCGATGGCATGGTCTCCACCGAGACCCTGCTGCAGCTCTACCCGCAGACCGACCTGGAATCCTCCGGCATGCTGGAGCGCGTGGTGCGCATCCGCGACGAGGCCTTTGGCAAGCGGCTGCGCGAGCGCCTGCTGCCCAGCCAGGAGGTGCTGGCCCAGCGTTTGTTCGCTCAGGGCCAGGAACTGGCCGATGTGCAGCGGCTGCTGCAGCGCTACCACGCGCTGGTGATCGCGCTGCGCGACGAAATGGCCGCCGGTGCTGCCCAAGACACGCGGCTTGCCGCCCTGCTGCGCCAGCTGAACGACGGGCTGGCGCGTGCATTGGCCACTGAATCCGTCGGCATGCTGGACGTCATGGACGATGTGCTCAAGATGGTGTCGGCCCAGGTCACGCTGCGGCCCAGCGGCCACCAGTTCAGCGTGGAGGGGCGCGACACGCTGCTGCAAGCCGGCATGCGCGCGGGCCTCAAGCTCAACTACGGCTGTGGCAACGGCAGCTGCGGCATGTGCAAGGTGCGGGTGATCGACGGCATGGTGGCCCGCACCATGCACACCGACTACGTGCTCTCCGAGACCGAAAAGTCTCAGGGCTATGTGCTGGCCTGCGCCCACACCGCCGCCAGCAGCGAGCTGACGATGGAGACGCTGGAAGCCAATGGCCCGGCCGACATCCCGCAGCAGCACATCGTCACCACGGTGCGCGCGGTGCGCGAGCTGGCGCCCGACACCCGCTTGCTGCATCTGCAAACCCCGCGCAGCCACCGCCTGCGCTTTCTGGCCGGCCAGTCGGCCACGCTGAGTTTGCCGCTGGGCGAAGGCGTGCGTGACACCCTGCCCATCGCCAGTTGCCCCTGCGACGACCGCAACCTGCACTTCTTCATCGCCCGAAACGAGCAGAACGCGTTGGCGCGCCAGGTGTTTGGCGGTCTGAAGGCGGGCGACGCGGTGAACCTGTGGGGCCCCGTGGGCGAGTTCGTGCTGGCCGACGGCCAGCGGCCGCTGGTGTTCGTGGCCTGCGACACCGGCTTCGCGCCGCTCAAGAGCCTGATCGAGCACGCACTCTCGCTGGATGCCTCGCCCTCGCTGTCGCTGTTCTGGCTGGCCACGCGCCAGGATGGTCACTTCTTGGCCAACCAGTGCCGCGCCTGGTCCGAGGCGCTGGACCTGTTCGAGTACGCGCTGTTCAACGACCCGGATGCGAACGCCGGCGCGCACCAGGTGGTGAGCGCCATCCGCGCCGACCTGTTCGACATCGACTGCGACTTTTACCTGGCCGGCCCCGAGGGCTTTGTGAACACGGTGCGCAACGAATTGGTCACCGCTGGTGTGGCTGCGGGCCAGATTTTTGGGGAGGTGGTGGCATGAGTGGGTGTGGATGTGAAACAGCGGCACCTGGCGCCGAGGCAGGCAACTGCAGCAGCGGCCAAGATGAGGAGGCCGCCGCCTGCAGCGGCAGCGAAGCCTTTGCCCTGCGCGTCATCGGCCACAGCATGGCGCCCGAGTTCAGCGAGGGCGAGATCATCCTGATCGAGCCCGATGGCGCCCTGCACCACGGTTGCTACGTGCTGGCCCAGGCTGAAGGCGAGTGGACCTTCCGCCAGTTGCAACAGCGCGGCAGCGACTGGTGGCTGCACCCGCTCAACCCCGCCTGGCCCGACCAGAAGCTGCCCGATCTGTCTGTCGTGCACGGCCGCATCATCCAGGCCGCCGTGCCGGGGCGGCGCAAGCTCACGCGGCACTACGTCTGAACCCTTCCGAGAGCCCGCCATGCCCTACTTCGTCTTCCGCGTGAAGCCCTTTGCCCAGATCGAGAAGCTGGCCGAATTTGAGGCCTTTCGCGAGGCTTCCAGCCACGCCAAGACCTTGCGCGCCAACGGCGGCGAGACCGCCGGCCGCATCAAGGTGATGTTCGCCGAGTCGGCCCAGCTGGCCGAAGACCTGCTGTGCCAGATCCGCGACCCTCAGCCCGCTGGCGACGATTGAGCCACGGTACGCCCACAGGCGCCAGGCATGAGCGCGTGCTGTGACAGCGACACCGCCTGCGTCTTTGCCCGCGCACTGCTGGCTCGCGGTGCGGTGTGCGAGCTGTCCAGGCGTCGTTCACTGGCCGAACGCGAGTTGGTGGAGTGCAGCTCACCCGTGGCGCGCACCAACTGCAGCACGCTGGCCGCGCTGATGCACGAGCGGGCGCGACTGGCCCTCAAATTGCCCCGGCCCGAGCTGCCCATCACCCACGCCCAGGCGCTGCGGCTGCACTGCGGCGCGCTGGCTGGCCTGTGTGGCGCGCTGGGCGAGGCGCATGCCGATGTGCACAGGCTGGTGACGCTGGCCCATGAACGCCACGGCAGCCTCACCGACCTGCCCTGGCAAGACATTGTGGCCAGCGTGGTTCGGTGGCAGCCGCGGCCGCGCCGCTACACGCCATGACGCCCGCCTGGCTGCAGCCCCTTTGCACGGCGGTGCAAACCAACGGCCACATTGCCGACAGCCGGCACGCCAGTGAGCTGCCACTGTGCATCTACCTGCTGCAGATGCGCGAGTACTACCGCTGGGAGCATGGCCTGGCCTTTGGGGCCGACATGCCGCGCTCTGCCGTGGGCAGCTGGCTGGCGGACCGCGAAACCTTGTGGGACACCCTGGAAGGCCGCCAGCTGGCCGATCTGCCCGGCCCCGATGGGCCGCTGAACCCATGGGATGTGGCAGCGGTCAACACGGCCTTGCGACCCTGTGGCCTGAGCTATGGCGCTGGCCTGGTGGGCCCGGAGCGACCGGTGTTCTTCCTGGCCGAGACCTTGCACCATGGCGCCGTGCCGGTGGATGGCGAAACGGTGCAGACCCTCGTGTGCGGGCGTGAGCTGGCACGCAGCCTGGGCTCTCCGCTGGCCATGCTGGACAGCGCGCAAGGCAGGCCCACCATCGTGCTGCGCCAGGCCGCGCTGGCACGCTGGCTGTGGGAGCGCTTCGAGGCCCACGGCCTGCGCGCCGCCGACGGCCCGTTCCACCACCTGGCCGTGGCCCAGGGCCTGCACGGCAACGCCGAGTTCAATGCCGCCCTGCCCCGCTTGTTGGACGATTTGAGCGAGGTGCTGTTGCTGCACGAAATGGGCGAGCTGCGCGCGGGCCGCAGGCTGGGCCCGGCCTGGGCGGCGTTGCGCCAGGCCCAGGCCAGCAACCGCCGGGCCGAGTTGCGGTTACGTGCCGTGCGCGATCACCTGGCCGACCTGGGCACCACGCTGCCCACGCTGCTGGCCCAAGGTCAGGCCACACGGATGCAATTCTGGTTTGCGGGCTTCGAGGGCCACCGCGAGGCGCTGTTCCCAGGCCTCAAGCGCGCCTATGCCGCCTGGCACCAGGGTGATGCGGGCGCCGCACTGCGGCAGGCCGTGGCGGCCGGGCTGGGCCATTTCACGGCCCTGGCCGATGAACTGCTGGCTTTGCATGGCCAGCGTGCACACGGCGACGGCGCTGACGCTGCAGTGACCATCGCCCAAAGGCTGGACGCCCCCGCCGCAATCTGCCTGGCCTGATGGCCGGGTTCAGGCGTAGCGCACCGGCCGCTGCGTGGTCATGGCCAGCAGGCTCACGCCACCACCATTGCGGGCACGCCGATAACCGAGTTGCTGCAGCAAACCGCAAGCAAAGGCCGAGCGCGCACCAGAGGCGCAGTACAGCACCAGCTCGCGGTCAAGGTCGGGCACCAACTGCGGCAGGCGCTGCTGCAGTTGGTCCAGCGGCACGTTCAGCGCACCCTCCAGGTAACCACTGGCGAACTCGCCAGCCGAGCGCACATCGATGAACAAGACGGGCTCGCCAGACTCAGGGCTGGCGGCATCGGACGGGGCTGCGGCAGGCTGCGCGCGCAGGAATGAAAACATGACGATCTCCGCAGGAGGTACAGACCGGGCGCTATTTTCAGGCCCAGCGGCGGGCTTGACACGCCACCACCCCGCAATTCATGCCCGTACTACCCATATGGGCTATGAACCATCACCCATCGCGGGAATAGACGCCCGGCCACCCCTGCAACGCTAATGGCAGCACACCACAAGGCGCCCTTGAGCGCCACTTTCGGAGACAAGCACCATGAATTTCGACAAAGAGTTCGACGCCTCTGGCCTCGCCTGCCCGCTGCCCATCGTCAAGACCAAGAAGTCGCTGAACGACATGAACCCGGGCCAGGTGCTGCGCGTGATCGCCACCGACCCCGGCTCGGTCTGCGACATGGCCGCCTTTGCGGAGCAAACCGGCAACACCCTGCTGGAGCAGGGCGAAGAGGGCGGCAAGTACGTCTTCTTCCTGAAGAAGGCCTGACATGGCTGCGAAAAAGATGGCGATCATCGCCACCAAGGGTGCGCTGGACATGGCGTACCCGCCACTGATCCTGGCTTCCACCGCTGCGGCGCTGGGCTGGGACGTGCAGATCTTCTTCACCTTCTACGGCCTGCAGTTGCTGCGCAAGGATCTGAGCGGTATCGCCATCAGCCCGCTGGCCAACCCGGCCATGCCCATGCCGGTGCCCATGCCAGTGATCGTCTCGGTGCTGCCTGGCATGCAAGCCATGGCCACTTCGATGATGAAGGCCAAGATGAAGAAGAAGGGCGTGGCCTCTCTGACCGAGCTGCGCGATCTGTGCCAGGAGGCGGACGTCAAGTTCATCGCTTGCCAGATGACGGTGGACCTGTTCGAGTTCGACAAGTCCGACTTCATCGACGGCGTCGAGTACGGCGGCGCCGCCATGTTCATGAAGTTCGCTGGCGAGACCGACGTCTGCCTGTTCATCTGAACTGAGCGCGCTTTTCCGCCCCTGCGGCGGACCAGGAGGCCACCATGGGCACAGCCCTGAGCATCCCCGCCCAAGTGGTCTGGGGCGGGTTCATCATCGCGTTCATTTTTGGCGCGGTGGCAAACAAGACCAATTTCTGCACCATGGGCGCCATTGCCGATGTCGTCAACATGGGCCATTGGGGCCGTGTACGCATGTGGGTGCTGGCGGTGGCGGTGGCCATTGTGGCCACCGGTGCCCTGGCCCTCAACGGGCAGATCGACATCAGCAAGGCCGGCGTTCAACGCCCGGTGCTGCCCTGGCTCTCGCTGGGCCTGGGCGGCCTGCTGTTCGGCGTGGGCATGACCATGGCCGGCGGCTGCGCCAACAAAAATCTGGTGCGCGTGGGCGGCGGCAGCGTGCGCTCGCTGGTGGTGCTGGTGTTCATGGGCATCGCCTCGTACATGACGCTCAAGGGCTTGTTCGGCCAGTGGCGGGCCACCTGGCTCGACCCGGTGGCCATCCGCCTGGATGCCGCCGGCTGGCCCGACCAGAGTCTGGGCACCGCCCTGTCGCGCCTGGCCGGCCTGGACGCCCGCACCGCGCAACTGGTGGTGATGGCGGTGGTGGTGCTGGCCCTGCTGGCCTTCGCCTTCAAAGACAAACGCTTTCGTGGCAACACCCAGCAAATCGTGGGTGGCGTGGTGCTGGGCCTGCTGGTGGCGGCGGGGTGGTATGTCACCGGCCACCTGGGCTACGGCGAGAACCCCGAGACCCTGGAAACCGTGTTTCAGGGCACCAATTCGCGCACCCTCGAATCGATGAGCTTCGTCGGCCCCACAGCCTATGGGCTGGAACTGCTGATGCTCTGGACCGATCAGTCGCTGCACGCCACCTTTGGCATCGCCAGCGTGCTGGGCGTGCTGCTGGGCTCGGCCGTGGTGGCGGTGGCCACGGGCAGCTTCCGCTGGGAAGGCTTTTCGTCTGTGGCCGACCTGCGCAGCCAGCTGCTGGGCGCTGTGCTGATGGGCTTTGGCGGCGTCACGGCGCTGGGCTGCACCATCGGCCAGGGCATGTCGGGCCTGTCCACGCTGGCGTTGGGCTCGGCGCTGGCGCTGGCAGGCATCGTCACCGGCTCGGTCGCCATGCTCAAGTACACGATCTGGCAGGCCGAACGCGAAGACTGATCTGACTTGACTAGACATGCCTATACCTATGGCCATTCACTGTGCTGATGGACCGCAAATTCTGAGCCGTCGCAACCGCATCCCGAGTCCTAAACTGGCAGGCATGGTCTGCAACCCACTGGAGACTTCTTCATGAACCACCGCACTCCTTTGTCTCTCGCCGCCGTTTTGGCCATCACACTGGGCGCCCTGCCGCTGGCCCATGCCACCAATGGCATGCTGCTGGAAGGCTACGGCCCGGTGGCCGCCGGCATGGGTGGCGCCTCCACCGCTACCGACAACGGCATCGCCGCCGTCACCAACAACCCGGCCACGCTGGGCCTGATGGGTGCAGGCTCGCGCCTGGACGTGGCAGTGGGCATGTTGGGGCCCAACGTGAACAGCGACGGCGGCCCCTACGGCAAGGCCAAATCGGGCGGCACCAGCTATGTGATGCCGGCTGTCGGCTATGGCCGCAGCGACGGCACCCTCACCTATGGCGTGGCCTTGTTCGCGCAGGGCGGCATGGGTACTGAATACGGCCAGGACAGCTTCTTGGCGATGGGTTCGGGCGCACCCGTGCGCTCCGAGCTGGGTGTGGGCCGTCTGATCGCACCCGTGGCCTGGCGCGTCTCGCCCAGCCTCACCGTGGGCGCCACCTTGGACTTTGTCTGGTCCAGCCTGGACATGCGCATGGCCGCCAGCGGTGCCCAACTGGGAGGCATGGTCACCTCGGCCGGCGGCAACCTGGCGGCAGCCCTGCCTGCCCTGGGTGGCGCGCCCTGGGCCCGCATTGACTTCTCCGACAACAGCAGCTTCTCCGGTGCCGCCCTCGGCACTGGCTTTGCCGCCAAGCTGGGGGTGCTGTACCAGGCCAGCCCCACGCTCAACCTGGGTGCCAGTCTCCACTCGCAAACGCACATTGGCGACATGAAGACTTCGGCCAGCGGCGCGAGCATCAGTGCGCCCGGGCCATTCCTGGACAACGGCCGCATCACGGTGCAAAACTTCCAGATGCCGTCCGAAATCACCATCGGCGCCGCTTGGCAGGCCGGCGCCAACACCTTGCTGGCCGCTGACCTGCGCCACATCGGCTGGTCCAGCGTGATGAAGGACTTCCGCCTGCGCTTCGACAGCGCCGGCATGGGCGGCAACGTCAGTTTTGCCTTGCCCCAGAACTGGAAAGACCAGACCGTAGTGCACATCGGCGCCTCGCAGCGCCTGTCACCCGAGTGGACACTGCGTGCCGGCGCCAACGTCGCCGACAACCCCATCCCCGACGCCTACGTGAACCCGCTGTTCCCAGCCATCGTGAAGAGTCACTACACGCTCGGTGCCGGCTATGCGCTGAGCAGCGGCGGCGAGATCAATGCATCTGCGGCCTATGCACCAGAGGTGAAGGTCAACGCGGGCTCTGGTCCGGTCATCACCCACAGCCAGCTGAACCTCCAACTGATGTACAGCGCGCGCTTCTGACGCGCCTCGGGAACGGCTGGGCGACATGAAGCGTTTGGCCGACTGGCTGGCAGAAGCAAGGCTGCGGGTTCCCGAGCTGATGCCCTGGGATCTGCAAGCCCGCTTGCAAGCCCAGCCTGAGTTGCTGCTGCTGGACGTCCGCGAGCCGGCCGAATTTGGTGCCGCGCACATCGCAGGCTCTCTGCACGTGCCACGTGGCGTGTTGGAGCAGGCCTGCGAATGGGAATTCGACGACACCGTGCCCGTGCTGGCCGGTGGCCGAGTTGCGCGTGAGGTGGTGGTGGTGTGCCGCTCGGGCAATCGCTCGCTGCTGGCGGCCCAAGTCATGCTGGACATGGGCTTCGAGAACGTGGCCTCGCTGCGCACAGGGGTGCGCGGCTGGAACGATGCCGATCTGCCGCTTGTGAACGACGCCGGCCTGCCCGTGGATGGCGACACCGCAGAGAGCCTGCTCGCCGCCCGGGTGCGCCCGGACCAGCGCAGTCCTGCAGCTTGAGCGGGCCTGGGATTGAGCGCCAAAGGCGCAGCTGCATTTTGCCGTTTCCGGCGCATTGCAGCCGGCCGTATTTCGGCATTCCCGCGTAGGCGGGAATCCATGTCTTTGCGTCGGCTGCGGCAGTGCAGCGGCGGTACCTTCGGCCCAAGGACTCCTCGCGGACAAGCGCCGTGCCCCCTGTCGCACCTGAGCTCTCTTGTTCTGCCTTGGCCCTCGGAGCTCTCTACCCAAACGCGAATGTGCCCTCCGCCCGAAGGCACCACCACTGCCCTGCAACCACTGACGGTGGCGGTCCACCTGGTGGCGCGCCACCGCTGTCTCAGGCAGAGGGTGTCGGGTACCCGCCCGACGGAACTCAAGGAGGAATGCGCCATGCCCGGCTTGAGGGCATGGCGGAGGGGGAGATGGAGTCGGGCGGGTACCCGGCGGCCTCTGCCCCACCACCGACGTGAAGACATGGATTCCCGCCTGCGCGGGAATGACGACGGAGGGGTGCGGGAATGGCGGCAATGCGCCGCCAGCTGCCGCCAAAGGAGTTCAGCGCGATGCGCGCGCCTTGGCGATTTTGGATTTGGGCAGCACAAACGCGGCGCGGCTCTGGTCCAGGCGTTCGAACTGGCGGGCGATGTTGCCGCACACCACATCGCACAACTCATAGACCGATTCGTCGGCAATCTTGTAGAACACGCTGTTGCCCCGGCTTTCGCGCTCCACCAGCCCGTGCTGTTGCAGCATGGCCAGGTGCCGCGACACATTGGCCGAGCTGGAGCCGCAGAGTTGCGCCAGCTCACCCACGCTGCGCTCGCCCTCGCGCAGCAGGTTGAGGATCTGCAGGCGCGTGGGCTCGGACAAGACTTGAAAGTAGGCCGCAACCTGGGCCAATGCCTCTGGGGGTAGACCTTGCATGCTGGGACACACCGCTGGTTGAGTTCGGGTCATCATGCCTCGAAACCGCCTTTCTGCATTCTGCGTGAGCAACATGGTACTTGACTATTTGCGTATGTGCGCAAATAATATTCAACATTGCTGCGGTATTTGCCGCACCCGCCTTGCCCAGGCCCATGCCAGGAAGACCCGCCACATGACTTCTTTTCGCCTCATCCACCTCGCCGCAGCGGCCACACTGACGCTGAGTGCTGCACAGTGGGCCGCCGCCGCCGCCGACCTGCCCACCGCCACGGCCGTCGCCGCCAGCGGCACGGCCTCGTCGGCCTTCGATGGCGTGGTGGAAGCCGTGCGCCAGACGGTGGTGGCGGCCCAGGTGCCCGGCGCCGTGGTGCAACTGCAAGTGAAGGTGGGCGACCGCGTGAAGGCCGGCCAATTGCTGCTGCGCATCGACGCCCGCGCTGCCGACCAGAGTGCCGCCGCCAGCACGGCCCAGGTGCAGGCCGCGCGCGCCTCGCTGGACGTGGCCAGCAAGGACTATGAACGCCAAAAGCAGCTCCACCAGAAGAACTACATCAGCCAGGCCGCACTGGAGCGTGCCGAATCCGAATTCAAGGCCACGCAAGCCCAGGTGACGGCCCAGTTGGCCCAGGCCGGCGCGGCCCGCACCCAGAGCGATTTCTACCTGGTGCGCGCGCCCTTTGCCGGCGTGGTGGCCGAGGTGCCGGTGACCTTGGGCGACATGGCCATGCCGGGCCGCCCCCTCGTCACGCTGTACGACCCGGCCGCGCTGCGCATCACCGCCGCCGTGCCGCAGACCGTGGCCTCGCAGATGCAGGCCGGCCCCTTGCCGCGCGCCGAAGTGCCGGGTTTGCCCGCCACCCAGCAATGGATCACCCCCAGCCGTTTGCAGACCCTGCCCACGGTGGACGCCGCCACCCACACCGTGCAGTTGCGCGCTGATTTGCCGGCCGGCGCCGCCGGTGTGGCCCCGGGCATGTTTGCGCGGCTGTGGCTGCCGCTGAAGAACGTGGCCTCGGCCAGCGCCAGCCTGACGGTGCCGGCGCAAGCCATCGTGCGGCGCGCCGAGATGACCGGCCTGTATGTGCTGGACGCCCAGGGACACCCGGTGCTGCGCCAGGTGCGACTGGGCCGCGCCGAGGGTGGCCAGGTGGAGGTGCTGACCGGCCTGATGCCCGGTGAGCGCGTGGTGACCGAGCCCCAAGCAGCTGCCCGCGTGCGCTGAGATCCCCCATGAACAAGCCACATCAAACCGCCGCCATGGGCGTGTCGGGCCGCATCGCAGCCTTCTTCCAGCACGCGCAGATCACGCCGTTGCTGGCCCTGGTGGCGTTGCTGCTGGGCATCTTTGCCGTGGGCGTGACGCCGCGCGAGGAAGAGCCGCAGATCAACGTCACGATGGCGAATGTGCTGATCCCCTTCCCTGGCGCTGCCGCCAAGGACGTGGAGCAGATGGTGACCGGCCCGGCCGAGCAGGTGCTGGCCCAGATCACCGGGGTGGAACACGTCACCTCGGTCTCGCGCCCTGGCATGGCCGTGATCACGGTGCAATACAAGGTGGGCGTGCCGCGCACCGAGGCTCTGGTGCGCCTGTACGACACCGTCAACTCCAATGCCGACTGGCTGCCCCGAGGCCTGGGCGTGATGGCCCCCATCATCAAGCCCAAGGGCATCGACGACGTGCCCATCGTCAGCCTCACGCTGTACAGCACCAATACCGAGACCGGCGCCTTCGATCTGGAGCGCGTGGCACACAGCGTCGAATCCGATCTCAAGCGCGTGGCCGGCACCCGCGAGGTCACCACCCTGGGCGGCCCAGGCCGCGCGGTGATGGTGGAAATGGCCCCCGAGCGCATGACCAGCGTGGGCATCACCGTGCCCGACCTGCGCCAGGCCTTGCTGTCGGCCAACCTGGGCCTGCCGGTGGGCGATCTCATCAGCGGCAACCGCGCGGTGGCCATTGAATCGGGCCCCTTCCTGCACCAGGCCAGCGAGGTGGCCGACCTGGTGGTGGGCGTGCGCGCCGGCAAGCCGGTGTTCTTGCGCGACGTGGCCACGGTGCGCGATGGCCCCATGCCGCCCAGCCGCTATGTCTGGCACGGCACGGCCGCCAGCGCCAGCAGCCCGGCGGCCGAATACCCCGCCGTGACCATCGCCGTCACCAAGAAGCCGGGCGAGAACGCCATTGACGTGGCCAATGCCGTGATGCGGCGTGTGGGGCAACTGCAGAACACCGTGATCCCGGCCGACGTGCAGGTGGCCGAGACCCGCAACTACGGCAGCACCGCCAACGACAAGGCGCAAAAACTGATCCAGAAGCTGCTGTTCGCCACCGCGTCCGTCGTGGCGCTGGTGTTCATTGCACTGGGCAAGCGCGAGGCCGCCATCGTCGGCAGCGCGGTCATCCTCACGCTCACGGTCACGCTGTTCGCGTCCTGGGCCTGGGGCTTCACGCTCAACCGCGTGTCGCTGTTCGCGCTGATCTTCTCCATCGGCATCCTGGTGGACGACGCCATCGTGGTGGTGGAGAACATCCACCGTCACCAGCAGCACCACCCCGGGCGCTCGCTGGCGCAGATCATCCCCGGTGCGGTCGATGAAGTGGGGGGCCCCACCATCCTGGCCACGCTCACCGTCATCGCCGCGCTGCTGCCCATGGCCTTCGTGAGTGGCCTGATGGGCCCCTACATGTCGCCCATCCCCATCAACGCCAGCATGGGCATGCTGCTGTCGCTGGCCATCGCCTTCATCGTCACGCCCTGGCTCTCGCGCCTGTGGATGAAGGCCTCGCCGCCCGCAGGTGCCGCGCACGACAAGGCCGCCCACGCGGGCGGACATGGCATGGCCGGCAAGCTGGGCCCGGTGTTCGAGCGGCTGTTCCGCCCCTTGCTGGACGACGCCAAGGGCGGCCGCAACCGCAAGCTGCTGGGCCTGGGCATTGCCGCGCTGATCGCCCTCTCGGTGGCGCTGCCGGTGGTGGGCCTGGTGCGGCTCAAGATGCTGCCCTTCGACAACAAGTCGGAGTTCCAGGTCATCGTCGACATGCCCGCCGGCACGCCGCTGGAGAAGACCGCCGCCGCACTGCACGAGATGGGCGCGTTCCTGGCTACCGTGCCTGAGGTGACCGACTACCAGGCCTATGCCGGCACCGCCGCCCCCATCAACTTCAATGGCCTGGTGCGCCAGTACTACCTGCGCAGCGGCGGCGAGGTGGGCGACCTGCAGGTCAATCTGGTGGACAAGCACCAGCGCAGCACCCAGAGCCATGCCATCGCCACGCGCGTGCGGCCCGAGTTGCAAGCCATAGGCAAGCGCTTTGGTGCCAACGTGAAGATCGTGGAAGTGCCGCCCGGCCCGCCGGTGCTCTCGCCCATCGTGGCCGAGATCTATGGCCCCGAGGCCGCTGGCCGCCAGCAGGTGGCCAAGGCCGTGCGCGCGGTGTTCGAACAGGCCGACAGCGTGGTGGACGTGGACGACAGCAGCATTGCCGCCGCGCCGCGCACCCTGCTGCTGGTGGACCGCCGCAAGGCCGCCCAGCTGGGCGTGCCGCAGCAGGCCATCGTCACCACACTGCGCGCCGGTCTGGCCGGCGAGGCCACGGCCTACCTGCACGACGAGACCAAGTACCCCGCCGCCGCCGTGCTGCAGTTGCCGCCCGAGCGGCAGGGCGACCTGAACGCCCTGCTGCAGTTGAGTGTGCGCAGTGCCGAGGGCAAGCTGGTGCCGATACGCGAACTGGTGACGGTGAGTGACACCACGCGCGAGCAGCCCAGCTACCACAAGGATTTGCTGCCGGTGAACTTCGTGGTGGCCGACATGGCCGGCAAGCTCGACAGCCCGCTCTATGGCATGTTCGGCATGCGCGGTGACATTGCCAAGATCGCCACGCCGGGCGGCGGCACTCTGCAGGAGTACTTCATCCACCAGCCCGAAGACCCCTACCGCGATTACGCACTGAAGTGGGACGGCGAATGGCAGGTCACCTACGAGACCTTCCGCGACATGGGCGCCGCCTATGCCGTGGGCCTGGTGCTGATCTATTTGCTGGTGGTGGCGCAGTTCGGCTCCTATGTCACGCCGCTGATCATCATGGCGCCCATCCCCCTCACCATCATCGGCGTGATGCCGGGCCACGCGCTGCTGGGCTCTCAGTACACCGCCACCAGCATGATCGGCATGATCGCGCTGGCCGGCATCATCGTGCGCAACTCCATCCTGCTGGTCGACTTCATCAACCTGCAGGTGCGCGAAGGCGTGGCCTTCAAGCGCGCCATCGTGCACTCGGCCGTCACGCGGGCGCAGCCCATCGTGCTCACCGGCCTGGCCGCCATGCTGGGGGCCTTCTTCATCCTGGATGACCCGATCTTCAACGGCCTGGCCATCTCGCTGATCTTCGGCATCTCGGTCTCCACCGTGCTCACGCTGGTGGTCATTCCCATCCTGTACTACGTGGCCTACAGAAACCGTCTGGACGCCATCACCGGCCCGGCCGATGATGCGGCCACCATCGCTTCCCACCCCAACCCTCACGGAGCTTGAACCATGACCTCTTGGCAAATCGTGCGCCTCGTCGCCGGCACCTTCATCCTGCTGTCGCTCGCCCTGGGCACCCCCGGCAGCCCGATCTTCATAAACACCTGGTGGCTGGCCTTCACCGCCTTCGTGGGTGCCAACCTGCTGCAAAGCGCGCTCACCAAGTGGTGCCTGATGGAAAGCCTGCTGCGCAAGTTCGGCATCAAGCCGGGCTGCTGAACCTCGCGCTTCGCCGCCCTGCACCAGGAGACCTGCCCATGAACATCGCCTGCCCCAAGTGCGGCACCACCAACCGCGTGCCGCCCGAGCGGCTGGCCGACCCGGCCCACCAGGCCGTGTGCGGCAGTTGCGGTACCGAGCTCACACCCAGCCATCCGGTGGAGCTGACCGACCTGAACTTCAGCGGCTACATCGCCAAGACCGAGCAACCCGTGCTGGTGGACTTCTGGGCCGAGTGGTGTGGCCCCTGCAAGGCCATGGCGCCGCAGTTTGCCAACGCCGCCAAAGCTTTGCCGGGTGTGCGCTTTGCCAAGCTCGACACCGACGAAAACCCACGCACCAGTGGCGCCAGTGGCATCCGTGGCATCCCCACGCTGGTCCTGTACCAGGGTGGGCGCGAGATCGCCCGCCAATCGGGCGCCATGTCCTCGCGCGATCTGCTCGGCTGGGTGCAAGCCCAGCTGGGCGCCCAGGGCTGATGCCATGCATTTGAACCGCCACCTCGGCACCTTCAGCTTGGCCATGGTGCTGGCCCAGTCCGCATTCGCCACCGACCTCGGCGAGGTCTGGCAAGCGGCCTGGAGAAACGACCGCGACTACGCCGTGGCACGCGCTGCGCAGGCCTCCGCACAGCCGCGGCGCGAGCAGTCGGCCGCGCTGTGGCGCCCGCGCGTGGCGCTGGCCGCCGGCGTGGGCCTGGGCAGCAGTGAAACCGAGGCCACCGGCGCGCAGTTTTCGGCGCCCGGGCTGGGCACCAACAGCGGCGTGGGCTTCAGCACCTCGGTCACGGGCGGCACGGCCACGCGCTGGACGCTGTCGGCCGCGCAGCCCCTGTACAACCCGGAGCGGCGGGCCCAGCAGCGGCAGATCGAGCTCTCGCTGGGCGTGGCCGAGCTCGAATGGCAGATGGCCCGCCAGAACCTGTTGCTTAGCACCGCACAACGCTATTTCGACCTGGCCCTGGCGCAGGACACACAGGCCGTGCTGCAGCGCCAACTGGCCACCGTGCAGCGCGCCAGCACCGAAGTGCAAGACCGCTTCCGCCTGGGTGCCGTGCCCGTCACCGACACCCACGAAGCCCAGGCCCGTTTGGCCGAGATCCAGGCCCAGGTGCTGCTGGCGCAAAACGACTTGCAGGTCAAGCGCGACCGCCTGGTGGCCAGCACCGGCCTGCCAGCCGCCACGCTGAGCGCGCGCCTGCCGCTGCGCCCTGCCGACCCCACCACCCTGGGCCCGCTGGAGCCCTGGCTGCAGCGCGCACAAGACCGCAACCCCGGCCTGCGCCTGCGCCAGGCCGCCACCGAGGTGGCCCGGCAGGAGGTGGGCAAGTTCAGCGCGCGCGCCTCGGCCTCGGTGGACCTGGTGGCGCAAACCTCGCGCGAGCACCTGGGCGGCAGCGGCGCCTATGGCTCGGCCGGCAACACGGCCAGCAACAGCTTTGTGGGCCTGCAGTTCACGGTGCCACTGTGGACTGGCGGCTACCGCAACGCCAAGCAGGAGGAAGCCCTGCTGCTGGCCGACAAAGCCGCTGCCGAGGCCGATCTGGCCCGCCAGGAAGTGGAGCAACAGGTGCGCGCCAGCTGGCTCAACCTCAGCATCGGCAGCGAGCGTTTGCGCGCCCTGACCCAAGGCCTGGCCGCCAGCGAGGCCAGGCTGGAAGCCACCCGCCTGGGCCAGCAGGTTGGCCACCGCACCACCCAAGACCTGATGAACGCGGAAAGCGACCATGCCCGCGCACGGCTGGCCTTGGCCCAGACGCGGGTGGGCCTGGTGCTGGAGCGGCTGCGCCTCGATGCACTGGCTGGCGACCTGAGCGACGACGTGCTGCGGGCCATGGATGGCACCCTGGCACCTTGACGAAGGCCAGCAGGCACCCCAGGCACTGCGGCCTTCTACTGGGCAGCTGTTCAAGGCGCATTGCCGCTGCTCGCACTCCCCGCACGTCATTCCCGCTCTTCACGTCATTCCCGCTCTTCACGTCATTCCCGCTCTTCACGTCATTCCCGCTCTTCTTGTCATTCCCGCGAAGGCGGGAGTCGACAGCCCGCCACGCCCTGGATTCCCGCCTTCGCGGGAATGACGACGGGGGGTGCAGGTTTGACGCCGGAAGTACGCGCATGACGACGCAGGCGCGGGGACCAGGAGCTGCTGCCTTCCCACAACCACCCAGTTCTGCGCCACTCTTGCGGCCATGCCCTGCGCCAGCCTGAATCCGGTGGGCGGCTAGGCCACCGCCCTCCTGCATTCATGGGATGGCGTTTTGGCCTGTTCCGTGGCCTCCTTTGCTGATTTGTTGGCCGTCGCCCATCGCACTGGCGTGGCCCACAACGACAGCCAGAACGAGTGCTTGAGGAGCGGAGCGGACATGACAGAGATTTATTTGATGAGCGTCACCGGCGCTGTCGGTGGGGTCATCGGATCGGTCCTGGGCCTGGGCAGTGCCTGGGTTGCCCACAAGGCCAGCAGGCGATCCCTGGAACTGAAGGCGCTGGAGCTCAGGCTGGAGATACGCAAGGCCATCAACGCCCTGAACCACGGCAACAAGAGGCTGGAAGACCAGTTGAACCTGGCGTTCAGATCGCGCACGCGCGTAGCTGCGGCGGCCGGTGTTCTGAAGTCGGGCGAGATGGTGAACTGGCGGGCTCAGTTCGACACGGACAGTGCTGATCTGAACGATCTGAAGCATGCACTTGAAGTTCTCTCGCAGGACTTTGGCGGCAGAAGCACGCACGACCTGGAAGCACTGCTGGCCGACCTGGACGCGCAGGCCTACCACGTCAAAGCCCTGCTCGGAAGGTACAGGGATTCGGTGGCAGCAGACGACAAGGCCCGGGAGCAAGCCATGGCGAAAGCCGGCCCCATGCTGGTGGCCGCCACCGCACCCCCAAGGACTTGAGCCTGGCCCGTCGAGCACGCTGACGTTGAAGTTCTCCTGGCATTCCATGACCAGGCGCTGCAAAAAAAGGGGCAGCACCAGACGCGGCAGGCCGCCGGCGTTCAGGTAGCTTTGGCCCAGCCGCAGCACGCGCGGCGAAAGCCAGAAGCGCTTGCAGTCGCTGAGCGCGTAGCGCAGGGCTCGGGGGTGAGCCAGCGCCGGCTGGCCTCCTGGCGCAAGCTCGCCGGAAGCGAAGGACATGGATTCCCGCCTGCGCGGGAATGACGAAGCAAGGGTGCGGGAATGACGCCAATGCGGTCACCACGGCCGGGCTACTATGCGCCGCAAGCCGCCCTCAGCGCGTGGCCCGGCGCCGCACCGCGTCCAGGTAGGCCAGACCGTCAGGGGGCAGACCGCTGCGCTGCGAGGCCCAGATCATCTCGCCCAGGCAGTCCATCACCTCGTGTTGGGCCTCGTGGAGCGAATTGCGCCTGGCGCTCAGCAGTTCCACCGCCTGGCGTATGCCGCGCGGCTGGTCGATGCTCACCTGCTCGCTGATGGTGAGGTGCATGCTCAGGTGCAGGAAGGGGTTGGTGCGGCCCTCGTCCACGGTGAACACGGCTGCCAGCGCGGCGTCCACATCCGCCAGATCGGCGTGGTACTCGGGGTGCTCGTCCATCCAGGCTGCGGCCAGCACCTCGATGGCGGACAGCGGCTGGCCGGTGCGCTGCTTGGCAAAGGTCTCGCAGAAGAATCTGCGAACGTCGTTCTGTGAGGGCTGGAACATGGTGAGAATTGTCGCCGCATGATCACCGACTGGCATTTCTACGCCGTGGCCATCCCCGCGGTGGTCTTGATGGGCATTTCCAAGAGCGGTTTTGGCGCGGGCTTTGGCGCCATCGTCGTGCCCATGATGGCGCTGGTGATTCCGGTGCCGCAGGCTGCGGCCATCATGCTGCCGCTGCTGGCCATCATGGACGGCATGGGTTTCATGGCGCTGGCGCGGCAGGCTGACAAGCCCTTGCTCAAGCTGCTCATCCCCGCAGGGCTCACGGGCACCGTCATCGGCACCCTGCTGTTCGGCCTGCTCTCGGCCAAGCTGGTGGCCGGCGTGGTGGGCGGGATCACGCTGGTGTTCCTGGCCATACGGCTGGTGTTTGCGCCCAAGGTGGATGCGCCGCCGCCGCCGCGCTGGCTGGGCTATCTGCTGGGCACCACGGCCGGCTTCACCAGCTTCGTGGCCCATGCCGGCGGGCCGCCGGTGAGCTTTTACCTGCTGCCGCTGCGCCTGCAGCCCATCACCTTCACGGCTACGCTGGCGGTGCTGTTCACCGTCATCAACGCGTCCAAGTGGATCCCCTATGCCTGGCTGGGCCTGTTCGATCTGCGCAACCTGGGCACCTCGCTGGCCCTGGCGCCGTTCGCGCCCGTGGGGGTCTGGCTGGGCCTGAAGGTGGTGCGGCGCATCAACATGCAGTGGTTCTACCGCTTGTTCCACCTGGGCATGCTGCTCACCGGCCTGAAGCTGGTGTGGGACGCGGTGGTTTGATGTGGTACCGCCACCAACTTGGTTAGCGGAAGCCTTCCTGGCAGAAAAAGAAGGTAGTGCACACGGAGCTAGAAGATGACCCTTCCAAACCGAAAGCGCTGGCCTAACGGCTGTGTTTGAAGGCGGCGCGTACCTTCAACGTGCGTCGCGCACCAGCAGAACAGAAGCCTCCTGGTAATCAGGCGCCAGGATCACTCGGCCATCGCTCCCCACGACCCAAGCGGCGTAATGCGCTCCCGTAAGGTTTGCCGCAGGGGTGGATGTCCAGAGCCCGAATCTGTAATCGATGGGGAATAGATCGGCATTCAGCGATGGCGCATCACACCGGTCCTCGAAGATCGAAAGCGCTTCTTTAGGGTTTGGCAATCGCCAGTCCGTGTAGCCCGCCAAAGTCGAAGCGTGGGCGACGAGGATCGCTTCGGCCCATGTCATGGCTTTTGGCGTCCCGCTGCAGGCATTGGCGGAGACGATCTGCCCGACCGGGCACCGTGCCCACATCAGACCTGTTGCTTTCGCCAGAACCGTGCCGTCGGTGCGGACGGTGAAGGCAGTGGTCGGTGTACTTTCGGGTATGGACGTGTTCATTCCATTGGCGCATCGGGCCTGGGCACTGGCTGCAAGCGACCAGCCAAGCAGGACGAGGAAAAATCTGCTGGCGGAATCAATTCGGGCCATGAACATGTCCTCACCTCTGGGTTCAGCGCACTGCCAAGATGTAGCCGATGAGCAGTTCGAGCCGGAGGCCGCCCTTGGGAAACATCTCAAGAACCGGCTCGTTGACGAGCATGCCCCAAGCTCCGATTCCGACCCCCGCCGTCCCTGAAGAGACAGTGGAAGACCAGAAGTACGCCCTGCCGGTGTAGGGCAGCAGGGGGAAGGCTTGGATATCTATGGACTTCGGCTGCGAAAAAACGGCGAGGCTGAACAATTCGCGTCGTGTGGGTAGCCGCCAATCCTTGAAACCACAGTGGCCGGCCTGGTTCAGTGCGCGTATGAAGCCGTCGGTGTTGCAGTCGCTGCCACTGCAAACCGCGCCCTCGGGGAGGCCGGCAAAACCACCATTCAATGCAGGATCGGGCTGGTACCAGGTGTAGCCGTTCTCATACGAAGTCAGGCCCGTGGCGGCAGGTACTTCCCAGGTCAGGCCCGTCACGTTGTCGCGTACGCAAGACCAGTCAGTGGCACTGGCAGCCAATGCGGCGCCGTCAGCGCCGAGCTTGGTGAAATCGAAGCCAGCCTGACCAAAACCCGTCTTGACCACTTGGCCCTTCGACACAGCGGCGTCGCGCCCTATGTCGCCATCTTGATTGGGCAGGTTGGTGATCGGGCACGCCAGGGTGGCCATCGTCAGATCGGTGCAGGCGGTCATGCCCGTGTCGTTCAGCGCATCAAGCCGCTCCACCAGAGTGGGCGGTGGCTGAGGCGTGACGGTGATCTCGACGCTGGGCGAACCTTCAATGCCGCCCGCCACGTCAGTGGCCACCACATACAGCGGTGCGCCGTTCGTGAACCCCGTAAAGACCACCGGCCCCATTTCGGCCAAGCCGCGTCGAACCTGGTTGGGGGCAGATTCGGTGAAGTGGCGCACGTCGATACCTGGCTTGGTCGACACATACAGGTTCGTGCTCACCCGCTGCCCTGCGTAGAAGCTTCCCGCTTGCGAAGCCCATGAGACGGTGGTGGCCCCATCGCCCGTCGCAGCCCCAACATAGATTGGTGGCTCGGGTGCGGGAAAGACATCGACAACGACCGTTGCGCGGGCGGTTCCGCCAAGACCCGAGCAGGCCAGATGGTACGAGCCCCTGCTGGTTGGCATCCCCAACGACTCGCTGCCGGTCAAACCACGGGCGCCACTCCAACTGCCGCTGGCCGTGCAGGCGGTGACGTTGGTGGCAGCCCATTCGAGCGTTGCGGACTGGCCAACGATGACGGTGATCGGTGTCGCTGTCAGCGTCAGACTGGGTGCCGGCTCACCTACGCCCACGGTCAGGGTGCGCGATGCAGTTCCCCCCGGGCCGGTGCAACTCAGTGTGTAGCTCTGCGTCGTGGCCAAAGACTTCAGAACATCGCTGCCCAATATGTTTCTGGCGCCACTCCAGCCGTCGCTTGCCGTGCAAGCTGTGGCGTTGGAACTGGACCAACTGAGCGTCGTTGAGCCACCCAAAGCCACTGCCTCTGGAGAGGCACTCAAGCTCACGGTTGGAGCCGGAGGTGGCCCGCCGCCATTGCCTCCCGTTGGGTCGCTACCACCACCACCTCCGCAAGCGCAGAGCAACAGGGCCACGACCACTGAACTCAGACCGGCGCGCAAGTGTGCAGCTGTACGTTTTCTGTCGATGTGACCCCACGACCATCGCGGGGACTCGTCCGCACTTGTCACTGTTGGGAAGCGCACTGCGTAGCGACTGAAGTTCATTCGCCAAATCTCCCTGCCTTATTGTTTGGGGCGCCTGCCCAGCGACAGACCGCAGACCAATTATGCTGCGCTCCCGCACTCGGCTTCAGCCATCGGGCCTCGCATTCACCGCTTCAGCCAGGTAGCGTCGCTCACCCGGGCTGAGCGCCTCGCCAGGCAGCGCGTCGGGTCGGTGCGGCGGCCGCCAGCGCGAGAGCCACAGCGCGTTGCCCACCACGCACACGCTGCTCATGGCCATGGCGGCGCCGGCTATCACCGGGCTCAAATGGCCCAGCGCGGCCAGCGGCAGACCCAAGGCGTTGTAGGCAAAGGCCCAGAACAGGTTCTGACGGATCTTGCGTCCGGTGGCGATGGCCAATGAATGCGCCTCCACCACGCTCCAGGGGTCGCCGCGCAACAGCGTGAGGCCGGCCGAATGCATGGCGATGTCGGTGCCGCCGTCGGCATGCGTCATGGCCATGCCCACATCGGCAGCGGCCAAGGCGGGCGCGTCGTTGATGCCGTCGCCCACCATGGCCACGGCCTGGCCAACCGGTAGCGCGGCCTTCAGTTCGGCCACCAGCGCGGCCTTGGTTTCCGGGCGCACCTCGGCATGCACGCGGGTGATGCCCACGGCCTCGGCCAGGTGGTGGGCAGCGCCCGGGTTGTCGCCGCTGATCAGCACGCTGGCAATGCCCTGTTGTGCCAGCTCGGCCACGGTGGCGGCGGCCTGCGGGCGGGCGGTGTCGCCAAAGGCCAGCAGGCCCAGCAAGGCAGGCAGTGTGGCGTCACCAGTAGAGCCACCCGGTGCCGGCACGGCCGCCAGCCACGAGACGGTGAGGCCCTTGCGCTGGTGCGCATCGGCGCTGGCCTGCAGCGGCGCACAGTTCACACCCAGCTCGGCCATCCAGCGGCCATGGCCCAGCGCCAGCCAGTGGCTTTGCCCGTGGTACTGCACCTGGCCCAGCACGCCCTTGCCGGGCACGGCACGGGTGCCGGTGGCCGCGCTTGGGGAGGTCGCGCTGGTTTCGTCCCAGCGTCTGGCAGCGAACTGCAGCACCGCGCGGGCCAGGGGGTGCTCGCTGCCGGCTTGCAGCGCGGCGGCCTGGGCCAACACGGCGCGGGCATCGCCGCCGCCAGGGGGCTCGCAGGCCAGCAGCCGTGGCTTGCCTTCGGTGAGCGTGCCGGTCTTGTCGAAGGCCACCACGCGCACGTCGCGCAAGCGCTCCAGCGCGCTGGCGTCGCGCACCAGGATGCCGCGCTTGGCCGCCAGGCCGCTGGCCACCATCAGCGTGGCCGGCGTGGCCAGGCCCAGCGCGCAGGGGCAGGCGATGACCAGCACCGAGACCGCGTGGATCAGCGCCGTGGGCCACTCGGCGCCCTGCCAAAGCCAACCCAGCAGCGTGAGCAGCGCGATCACCAGCACGGCCGGCACAAACACCGCCGCCACCTTGTCCACCTGCTGCTGTATCGGCGCCTTGGCGCCTTGGGCCGAGGCCACCAGGCGCACGATGCGGGCGATCTGCGTTTCGGCGCCCAACGCGGTGGTGCGCACGATCAGCAGGCCCTCGGCATTCACCGCACCGCCAGTCACCTTGTCGCCGGGGCTGCGGGCCACCGGCAGGCTCTCGCCGGTGATCAACGATTCGTCCGCATGGCTCTCGCCCTCCACCACCTCGCCGTCCACCGCAATGCGCTGGCCCGGTCGCACCACCACCAGGTCACCCAGTTGCAGCTCGCTCACCGGCAGTTCGGTGTCCACGCCGCCCCGGCGCACCAGGGCGGTGGTGGGGCGCAGGGCTTGCAGCGCGTCCAACGCGGCCAGCGTGCGGTGCTTGGCGCGCGCCTCCATCCACTTGCCGAAGCGCACCAGGGTGATGACCACGGCCGCACTTTCGAAATACAAATGCGGCATGCCATCGGGTTCGCGCCACCACATGGCCAGCGAAAGGCCAAAGGCGGCGGCGGTGCCCAGGGCCACCAGCACGTCCATGTTGGCACTGCCCGCGCGCAGGGCCGCCCAGCCGGCCTTGAAGAAGCGCGCGCCGAAGATGAACTGCACCGGCGCGGCCAGCAGGAACTGCCACAGCGCCGGCAGCATCCAGTGCCGGCCCAGCAGGTCGCCCAGCATGGGCAGCACCAGCGGCGCGCTCAGCAGCGCAGCGGCTGCAACCTGGCGGCCTTCGGTCCAGAAGCGGGCGTCTGCAGGGGCAGCGTCGTGCACCAGACGCGCGCCATAGCCTGCTGCCTGCACGGCGACCCGCAATTGCGCGGGCAGGTCCACGCTGGCCACATGACGCACCACCGCCTGGTTGGTGGCCAGGTTCACGCTGGCGCTGAGCACGCCGGGCACTTTCTTCAGCGCCTTTTCCACACGCCCCGAGCAACTGGCGCAGGTCATGCCCTCCACGTTCAGCTCGGTGCTGGCCAGCGGCACCTCGTAGCCTGCCTTGACGATGGCGTCGGTCAGGTTGGCGGTGGTCACTTCGGCGCCCGCCTGCACGGTGGCGATCTCTGCGGCCAGGTTGACGCTGGCTTCGCTCACGCCGGGCAGCTTCTTCAGGGCTTTCTCGACACGGCCCGCGCAGGAGGCGCAGGTCATGCCTTGGATGGGCAGGGTGATCATGGCGGCACTGTACGCGCGGGCGCCTCTGGTCGGGCACGGCGGGTCTTTCGGGCCGCCCTACACTGCGCCCTTCTGAACCTGCAGAGGAAGCCCCATGAACTGTCGCCTGTGGTCCCTGGCCGTGGCCTTTTGCCTGGTGGCCGTCGGCGCTGCCCAGGCCCAAACCCTGCGCTGGGCCAGCGCGGGCGACGCCCAGACCATGGACCCGTTCTCGCAGAACGAGACGCTGACCAACATGATGAACGGCCAGGTCTACGAGCGCCTGGTGATGCGCGACAAGTCGCTCAACATCGTGCCGCAGCTGGCCCTGAGCTGGCAGCAAACCTCGCCCACCCGCTGGCGCTTCAAGCTGCGGCCGGGCGTGAAGTTCCACGACGGCACGCCCTTCACCGCCGACGACGTGGTGTTCTCGGTGGAGCGTGCGCGCCAGCCCAGCTCGCAGATCGCCGGCTATGCCACCGCGCTGGGCGAGGTGAAGAAGATCGACGCCACCACGGTGGACTTCATCCAGAAGGACCCGAACCCGATCTTTCTGCACCACCTGGACCTCATCTACATCATGAGCAAGGCCTGGTGCGAGGCCCACAAGGTCACCAAACCGCAGAGCTTCAAGGACAAGGAAGAAACCTTTGCCGCGATGAACGCCAACGGCACCGGCCCCTACCAACTGGTGAACCGGCAGCCGGGCATCAAGACCACCTACAAGCGCAACCCCGCCTGGTGGGGCAAGTACGAGGGCAATGTGCAGGAGATCGTGTTCAACCAGATCAGCAACGACGCGACCCGCCTGGCCGCGCTGATCTCGGGCGAGATCGACTTCGTGCTCGACCCGGCCCCGCGCGACGTGCCGCGTTTGCGCACCACCGCCGGCATCAAGGTGCTCGAAGGCATGGAGAACCGCATCGTCTTCATTGGCATGGACCAGGCCCGCGACAGCCTGCTGTACGGCAAGTCACCCGATGGCAAGAACCCCTTCAAGGATGTGCGCGTGCGCCGGGCCATGTACCAGGCCATCGACATCGAGGCCATCAAGACCAAGCTGATGAACGGCATGTCGGCGCCCACCGGCGCGCTGGTGTCATCACCGCAGGCCACGCTGGGCGATGCCGATCTGGAAAAGCGATTGCCCTATGACCTGGCCAAGGCCAAGGCACTGATGGCCGAGGCCGGCTACGGCGGTGGCTTTGAGGTGACGCTGGACTGCCCCAACAACCGCTACATCAACGACGAGCAAATCTGCGTGGCCCTGGGCGGCATGTGGAGCAAGATTGGCATCAAGGTGACGGTGAACGCCATGCCCAAGGTGATGTATTTCCCGAAGACCGAGAAGCTCGACACCAGCCTGTACATATTTGGCTGGGGCGGCGCCATCACCGATGCTGAAACCACCTTCACGCCCATCTACCGCAACCGGGGCAGCAACGGCGTGGGCGAGTACAACCGCGGCAACTTCCGCAACGACAAATTGGACGCGATGATCGCGGCCTCCAGCAAGGAGGGCAACGCGGCCAAGCGCGCGGACATGATCAAGGCCATCTTCCGCGAGCACAACGCGCAGGTCCACCACATCCCTCTGCACCGCCAGTTCATCCCCTGGGCCATGCGCAGCAACGTGAGCGCCGTGCACCGGGCCGACAACTGGCTGGAGGTGGCCTGGGTCACGGTGAAGTGATGGTGTCACTTCCCCAGCGCATCCCCCGCCCACAACTCGTCCAGGTGCTTGAAGCCCCAGACCGCCGGGTTCTCGCGGCCGATGATCTTGTCGTTCGAGTTGGCCAAGTCCAGCAACTGCGGCGCCATGGGCATCTGCGACTTGGTGGAGAAGAAGGTCTTGACCGTGGGTGACACCAGCGAGGCGGGGTTCTGCTCCACCACCACGGCCAGCTTGCCCGACTGCAACCTCACCAGCGAGCCGGTAGGGTAGATGCCCAGGCTGCGCACAAAGGCCTGGAACAAGAGGGGGTCGAAATGGCCCTTCCAGCTGGCCATGCGGGCGATCGATTCGGCCGGATCCCAGCCGGCCTTGTAAGGGCGGTTGGAAGTGATGGCGTCGTACACATCACAGATCGAGCCCATGCGTGCCAGCAGACTGATGTGCTCGTGCGCAAGGCGGTGCGGATAGCCAGTGCCGTCGATTCGCTCATGGTGGTGCAGGCACACGTCCAGCACGCCATCCCTGACAGCACGGGCCTCAAGCAGGAGTTCATAGCCGCGCTCAGGGTGGGTGCGCATCACGGCAAATTCTTCTTCGGTGAGCTTGCCGGGTTTGTTCAGCACGGCCAGGGGCATCAAGGCCTTGCCCAGGTCGTGCAGCAGCCCTGCCATACCGGCCTCGCGGCAAGCGTCTTCAGACAAGCCCTGCTCACGCCCCAAGGCCACCATCAATGCGCAGACCGCCACCGAGTGCATGTAGGTGTAGTCGTCTTGGGTCTTGAGCCGCGCCAGGCTCACCAGCGCGCCCGGGTTGCGGTAGACCGAATGTGCAATGTCGTTCACCAGTGGCATGCACTGCTCGGCGTCCATGGCCTTGCCCATGCGCGCCTCGTTGAACATCGAGGTCACCTGGGCGCGGCTGTCTTTCCACAGGCCGGCGGCCTGCGTCAGCTCTTCCTGCAGGCTGCGGCTGGCGGGCGGCGGGGCAGCAGCCGTGCTGGCCGGGGCGGCAGCGGCAGCGGCTGCTGGCTCTGGCGCGCGGGCCTGGGCCGGCAGGTTGGGGCTGGCCTTGGGCCGGGCCAGGTCGCTCTCGGGTTCGGCCACGTCCAGGCCCTTGGTCACGTCGATCCACACCCCCGTGAGCCCGCTGGCCTTGAGCTTGGCCAGGTCTTCGTGGTCGCGGATGACGAACTTGCTCTTCCAGAATGGGTGGTCTATCCACGCCCCTTCCAGGGCGTGCAAATGCATGCCAAGGCGAACTTGCGAGACGGGAATCTTTTTGAGCATGGTGAGGGCAGCCGGCGCGCAGGACGTACCGGCCCCACCACTGTGCCATGCGGAGAAGAGAGCAAAGACTTGAAAACCACCCGCAAATCGGGTGTTTCCCACGCCTGGCAGGGCGCAACGGCGCCCCTGCCCGTCTCCCAGGTGACAGCCCACCCACCCACAGACCGGCGCTTATACTGAATCGCGCCTCGCAGTGTGAAATCGCAGAGTGAAAAGACCATGAAATTCCAAGGCACCGACAACTACGTGGCCACCGCCGATCTGATGCTGGCGGTGAACGCCGCCATCACGCTGCAGCGGCCCCTGCTGGTCAAGGGTGAGCCCGGTACCGGCAAGACCATGCTGGCCGAGGAGGCCGCCGGTGCCCTGGGCCTGCCGCTGCTGGAGTGGCACATCAAGAGCACCACCAAGGCCCACCAGGGCCTGTACGAGTACGACGCGGTGAGCCGCTTGCGCGACAGCCAGCTCTCGGGCGCGGAGAACACCGAGAAGGTGCGCGACATCCGCAACTACATCGTCAAGGGCGTGCTGTGGCAGGCGTTTGAATCAGAGACGCCGGTGGCGCTGCTGATCGACGAGATCGACAAGGCCGACATCGAGTTTCCGAACGACCTGCTGCGCGAGATCGACCGCATGGAGTTCCATTGCTACGAGACGCGCCAGACCATACGCGCCAAGCACAGGCCGCTGGTGTTCATCACCTCGAACAACGAGAAGGAACTGCCGGACGCCTTCCTGCGCCGCTGCTTCTTCCACTACATCAAATTCCCCGAGGCTGAGACGATGCAGAAGATCGTCGACGTGCACTTTCCCGGTCTGAAGAAAACGCTGCTGGCGGCCGCGCTGAAGAGCTTCTACGACGTGCGCGGCCTGCCGGGGCTGAAGAAGAAACCCAGCACCAGCGAACTGATCGACTGGCTCAAGCTGCTGGTGGCCGAGGACATTTCGGTGGAAGTGCTGCGCAGCCAGGACGACAAGGTCACACTGCCACCGCTGGTGGGCGCGCTGCTGAAGAACGAGCAGGACGTCACCTTGTTCGAGAAGCTGGTGTTCATGCAATCGCGCAACCGCTGAACCACCAATGTTGAACGTTGGCCCGGTCGAACTGCAGCGCGGCCCCGTGCGCCTGGTGCCGCTGGGTCTGGAACACGAAGCCGGCCTGAAAGGCGCCGCTGCCGATGGCAAGTTGTGGACGCTGCGCATCACCTCGGTACCCGAGCCTGAGCAAACCGGGGCCTACATCCAGACCGCGCTGGCGGGCCGCGAAGCCGGCCACCGCTTCGCCTTCGCGGTGCTCGATGCCGCCAGCGGCGAAGTGATCGGCTGCACCAGCTATCACGACATCGCGCCCGCCGTGGACCGGCTGGAAATCGGCTGGACCTGGTACGCGAAGAAAGTGCAGCGCAGCGCCGTCAACACCACCGCCAAGCTGTTGCTGATGACCCATGCCTTCGAGACCCTGGGCGCGAAGCTGGTGGGCTGGCGCACCGACAACTACAACTTCGCCTCGCAGCGTGCCATCGAGCGCCTGGGCGCGCGCAGGGATGGCGTGCTGCGCCACCACGCGTTGCGCCGCGACGGCACGGTGCGCGACACCGTGATGTACAGCCTCACCGTGGGCGAATGGCCCGAGGTGAAGGCGCACCTGGAACACCAGCTCGCCAGGCCGCGCTGAGCGCGCGTCACCGGCCACGCGAGCCCATTGGAGCAAGCCCATGGCCGGCAAGAAAAGGCTAGACATCGACACCCTGTGGAAGCTGCAGCGCCTGGGCGCGCCCAGCCTCTCGCCCGATGGCGCACAGGCCGTGTGCAGCGTGGCCAGCCCTTCAATGAAGGACAACCGCACGCGCAGCGCGCTGTGGCTGCTGTCTACGCTGGGCGGCCAGCCACGCGCCCTCACCCACTGCGGCGAGAAGGACGGCGCGCCGCGCTTTTCGCCGCGAGGCGATCTGGTGGGCTTCGTGGCCAAGCGCGAGCAGGAGGGCCACAAGGACGAGGAGCCGCAGTTCTACGTCATCGCCCCCGACGGTGGCGAAGCACGCCGGGTGGGCACGGTGGCCACCGGCGTGGAATGCTTCAAATGGTTCCCCGATGGCCGGCGCGTCGCCTTTGTCTCGTGGGTGTGGCCCGAGCTCAAGGGGGCTGCGGCCCAAGCCAAGGCGCACAAGGCCTGGAAGGAGCGCAAGGAAACCGGCGTCGCCACCAGCGAATTGAACTACCGCTACTGGGACCATTTCATGCCCCAGGGCCGCCAGGCGCATCTGCATGTGATGGACATCGGCACCGGCCGCAGCGTCAACCTGTTTGAAGGCACCGGCCTGCAGCTCTCGCGCACCGAGCCGGACGCGAACTGCTTCGACATCTCGCCCGACGGCAAGCGCATCGCCTTTGCCTACGACCCCGACCCCGAGCAACGCATCGACGGCCGCGCTGCCATCGCCAGCATCGAGATCAAGGGCCGCAAGCTGCGCGACCTGGTGCGCGACCCGGCCTGGGCCCTGAGCGCACCGCGCTACCACCCCGACGGCAACCGCCTGGCCTTCATCGCCAGCCACCAGGGCAAGAAGCACACCATGCCGCAGCAACTGGCGGTGTGGGACGCCGAAGCGGGCTGGGAGGTGGTGAGCGCCGAGTGGGACCACGAGGCACAGGCCCCGCTGCAGTGGGAGGAAGACGGCCAGGCCCTGCTGTTCACCGCAGAGCAGCGCGGCCGCCAGCACCTGTGGCGTTTTGACGTGCCCGACCGCCGCGCCGAGGTGGTGGTGCCTGGCGGCTGGGTGAGCGCTTTCGACAAGGCCGCCGGCACGCTGGTGACGCTGGCCGACTGCGCCGCCCATCCAGCCCGGCTGCATGCCCATGCGCCCGGTGAAAAGCCGCTGCGCATCGAGCATTTCAACGACCGTGCCCTGGCCGGCTTGCCGATGGGCCGCAGCGAGGAGATCTGGGTCAGCGGCGCACTGGGCGACAAGGTGCAGGTCTGGCTGCACTACCCACCGGGCTTTGATGCGAAGAAGAAATACCCGCTGCTGCACACCATCCACGGTGGCCCGCACACCGCGCCGGGCGATTGCTGGCACTGGCGCTGGAACTACCAGCTCTTCGCCGCACAAGGCTATGTGGTGGCGAATGTGAACTACCACGGCTCGTCGGGCTTTGGCCAGGCGTTTGGCGACAGCATCACCCACCGCTGGGGCGAGCTGGAGCTTCAGGACATTGAAGCCGCCACCACGCATTTGCTCAAGCAAGCCTGGGTCGACGCCAAACGCGTCTTCGCCACCGGCGGCAGCTACGGTGGCTACATGGTGGCGTGGATGAACGGCCACCTGCCCAAGGGCCGCTACGCCGCCTACATCTGCCATGCAGGCTGCTTTGACTGGACGGCCATGTTTGCCGACGACGCCTGGAGCTGGCACGCCAAGGAACTGGGCGCCTGGTACTGGGAGAACCCGGCCCAGGTGGCCGCGCAAAGCCCGCACGCCTTTGCCGCCAACTTCAGCACGCCCACGCTGGTGGTGCATGGCGCGCTCGACTACCGCGTGCCCGACACCCAGGGCCTGGCCTACTACAACACCCTCAAGGCGGTGGGGGTGGATGCACGGCTGCTGTGGTTCCCTGACGAGAACCACTGGATCCTGAAGCCGCGCAACAGCCGGCTGTGGCACGAAGAGTTCTTTGCCTGGCTGCAGCGCCACGACCGCCCGGCCAGCGGCAGGCCAGGTCTGCCTACTCGGCCGCGCCGACGTTCACGCTGATCTCGCCCACGCCCTCGATGCGGCCTTCGATGCGGTCGCCCGCCACCACCGCACCCACGCCTTCGGGCGTGCCGGTGTAGATCAGATCACCAGGCTGCAGGTGGTAGAACAACGAGAGGTCGGCAATGATCTCGCGGATGTTCCAGATCAGCTTGTCCACGTCAGAGGCCTGGCGCGGCTGGCCGTTGACGGTGAGCGAGAGCGCGCCGCGCTCCAGCACCACGCCGGGCATGGGCACGATCTCCGAACACACCGAGCCGTGCTCGATGTCCTTGCCCAGATCCCATGGCCGGCCCTTGTCGCGGGCCACCAGTTGCAGGTCACGGCGCGTCATGTCCAGGCCGCAGGCGTAGCCGTACACCAGCTCATGCGCTTTCTCCGCCGGCACCTTGAAGCCCGGCGCACCGATGGCCAGCACCAGCTCCATCTCGTGGTGATAGTTGCGGGTCTCGCTGGGGTAGGGCACGGTGGCGCCTGAGGGCACCAGGGTGGTCGGGTCCTTGGTGAAGTAGAACGGGCGCTCGACGGACTTGTCCACCGGCTTGCCCATTTCCACCGCGTGGGCGTGGTAGTTGCGGCCCACGAAGAACAAACGGCGGATGGGGAAGCGCTCAGTCTTGCCGTGCACCGCCACGGACTGAACAGGGGGCGGGGTGAAGAGATAGGTGGTCATGAATGGGCTCGGTTCAGGGGTTCGTCATTCCCGCGCAGGCGGGAATCCATGGGGTGATGCGGTGCGGAAGAAAACCTGGATTCCCGCCTGCGCGGGAATGACAGGTCAGCCGCGCACTTCGTACACGCCCAGCTTGCGGTGCAGCGGGCTCTCGTCGGCGATGAAGACAAAGGCCGGCGCGGTGGCCGAGCGGTTGGTGAGCGTGGTGGCGGTGTAGCCGGGGATGGCGCAGGTATCGGCCTCCACCAGCGTGAAGGCCTTGCCCTCGACGGCCACATCCACGCTGCCCTCGATCTGGTGCAGCACCTGGGCCGGCGAGCGCGCCGGCAGCCGCAGGGTCTGGCCTGGGCGCAGCAATTGCGCATAGAAGCCCAGGATGTTCTCGGCGTCTTTGCCTGTCTCGGGGTTCACGTAGGTGACCTGCACCGATGCCAGGTCGGGCTGGTCCTCGGCCAGCGACAGCAGCGCCGCCTTGGCATCGACCCAGGGGTAGCGCAGCAGCGGGTAGGCCTTGTCGTTGCGGGCGAACACCGGCGTGGGCACGATGCCGCCACGCGCATAGGCCTTGGCGCCCTGGCCGGGCTTGACGCTCTGGCTGGGCACTTCCTCGTGGTACGAGGCCTCGATGTAATAGACCAGCGGCAGATCAAGCACATCCAGCCAGATCACCGGGCCGCTGCCGTCGTGGCCGTGCTCGTGCCACAGGCCGGTGGGCGTGAGGATGAGGTCACCGCGGCTCATGGGGCACTTCTCGCCGTTCACCAGCGTCCAGGCGCCCTCGCCTTCCACCACCATGCGCACGGCATTGGGCGTGTGGCGGTGCGCCGGGGCCAACTCACCCGGCAGCAACAGTTGCATGCCCAGGTACATGGCGGCGCTGGCCTGCATCTTCTCCAGGCCGTGGCCGGGGTTGGCCAGCACCAGCACGCGGCGCTCGGCCTTCTCGATGGGCGTGAGCTCGCCAGCCTTGAGCAGCAGCGGGCGCAGGCCGGCATAGGGCCAGTGCGTGGGTTGGGTTTTGCGCGCCGGCACATGCGGCGGCAGCACCGCACGCAGGCTGGGCCACAGTGGCACCAGGTTCTGCGCGGTCAACTCGTCGCGGTAATCCTGCGGCAGGTCTTCCAGACGGCCCAGGGTGTCAAAACGTCCTTGTTCGCTCATCGTGTGTCTCCATTGCAATCGTGAGTTCAGCGCAGCATCGTCATTCCCGCGAAGGCGGGAATCCATGTATTTCCGGGCAGTGGACTCCCGCCTGCGCGGGAATGACAAACGGTGTTTGTCACCTCGCCAAACAGTTGCCCACATTCCAGCCATACAGCCATTCCATCGCGTCATAGAAGCGCGCCTGCGGGCGGTCCTTCCACAACGAGTTGCGCACCAGGCGCTCCACGCCGGCGGCGTGGTACAGCCGGCCCATCTCTCGGCCCGACAGCACGATGCGCGCGGTGCGGGCCACGCGCGAGGTCTGGTACAGCGCCAGTGCCTGGTCCCAGTCGTTGTCGTGCACACGCAGGGCCTCGCCCAGGGTCACCGCGTCTTCCAGCGCCATGCAGGCGCCCTGGGCCATGTACTGGGTGGTGGGGTGGGCGGCGTCGCCCAGGATGGTGGCGCGGCCGTAGACCCAGTTGGCAATGGGCTCGCGGTCGGCCGTGGCCCAGCGGCGCCAGCTCTTGGGCAGGTCGATCAACTGGCGCGGCTTGGCGGCAATGCCCTGGAAGTAGCTCTGCACCTCTTCCTTGCTGCCGTCGGTGACGCCCCACTCTTCCTGCTGGCGGCTGTGAAAGGTGACCACCACGTTGTACTGCTCGCCGCCGCGCAGCGGGTAGTGCACCAGGTGGCACTTGGGGCCGGCCCAGAGGCTGGCGGCGTTCCACTGCAGGTTCTCGGGGAAGTCGGCTTTGTCGATCACGGCGCGGTAGACCACGTGGCCGGTGACGCGCGGCGGGTCGTTCACATACTGTGCGCGCACCACGCTTTTTCCCCCGTCGGCGCCGATCAAGGCCTGGCCCTGCCAGCGCTTGCCGTTCTGGTCGATGGCGGTGACGACGCCACCCTCTTGCTCGATGGCAACGATGCGGGTGCTGGTGAAGAACTCGACGTTGGGGCTCTCTTGCACACCTTCCAGCAGCGAGGTGTGGATGTCCACGCGGTGGATCACCGCATAGGGGTTGCCGAAGCGTTGACGAAAGGCTTCGCCGGTCTCCAGGCGGCCCACGAGCGACTCGTCCACAGCGTCGTGCATCACCATGCAATCGGTGTACACCGCGCGGCTGCGGGCCTTGTCGCCCACGCCCAGTGCGTCAAAGGCATGAAAGGCGTTGGGGCCGAGCTGGATGCCGGCGCCGATCTCGCCGATCTGGTCGGCCTGCTCGAAGACCTGCACCTTGAAGCCACGCTTCAACAGCGCCAGCGCCGCGGCCAGGCCGCCGATGCCGCCGCCGGAAACAAGAACGGGAAGTTGCCTGGGGTTGCTCATGTGGTCTCCTGAACGCATGCTGATTGTAAGTATGCTGACGATAAGTGTAGGGGATGTTTGTGGGAAGTCAAAACGCGGGATTTCCCGTAGCGGCGGGACGGATCAGGTCTCGGATGGGGCGCGGCTGAGGTCGTTGTTGGCCTCGACCACGGTCTTGAGCATGGCCAGGAAGCCCGCCCGCTGGCTGGCCGGCAACGGCGCCAGCATGCGCTGCTGGGCCTTGAGCATGCCAGGGATGAGCTCTTCCAGCAGCGCCTGGCCATCGGGCGTGACGTGCAGCAGGCGCACTCGGCGGTCGGTGGGCGAGGCCTGGCGCTCGATCAGGCCGCGGCGCTCCAGCCGGTCGATCACGCCGCCAATGGTCGAGGTGTCGAAGCCGATGGTGCTGGCCAGGGTACGCTGGTCCAGGCCCGGCTGCTGCACCGCCGCGTGCAGGGCGGCGTACTGCACCGGCGTGATGCCGTGGGCCTGCGTTTCTTCCAGGAAGATTGCCACCGCGATCTGCTGCAGGCGGCGGATGTAGTAGCCGGGCTGGTCCTCCAGCACCACCTTGGCGGCTTTGCTCCTGCCTCTGGTTTGGATCATGGTCACCATCTCCGACAGTTGACTTCTTCGCTGATCGTCAGCATACGTTTTATCTGAGCATAACCCGTTTATTGATGGGCCCTCGCCGTATGATTCAAGCGGTGGCCAGATCAAAGCTTCGGGCCAAACGCCATGTCTGGCGGGTGCAATTCCAAGAATCGTGACCACGGCAAGAACCCTGGGGAGTAGCGCTCATGACACGAGCCAATCTTGTGAAGAGTCAACACCACGCATTTGACAGATCAAAGCTCCAGCAGCTTGACGACTATCTCACCAGTGATGCCGGGTTCACCACGTCCTATGCACGGGTGCTGGCTTCTATAGCCGGCCACGACGGCGACATCACGATTGCCGAGTTCGGCGTCCTCACCGAGATCGCAAAGGACACCGCCGATTCAGCCGTCGTTGGTGCCGCTTTTGTGTCTTCCGCTCAATCGCCCAGCCACCTTGGAAGGAGCCTTGAAGCGCTGAAGGTCGCCAGCAAAGACACACCGCCGGCACAACGAGAGGCCGCCCTTGATCGGGCGATGCCTCTGCTGGCGCTTCAAGGATTCAAGTCATCGGAATTGTCCAGACGTCTCGCGGATGCTCTTGGCGTGGATGCAGACCGAATCGACCCATCCGATCTTCCGCTGCCGGACGACAAAGGTGCGATTGGTCAGTTCGGAACGCGGATGCGGCGTCTGTTCAAGAGAGGCAATGTTGCGGATTCTGTTGAACAGCTTGCCAGGCAGACTGGCGATGTTGCATTGGTTCAGGCCATGCGGGCCTTTGAGGCAGGCGGGCTCGATGGTTCGTCGCTGAAGAGTCAGATTCGAGACGTTGCGGTTCGGGTGGAGAAGGAGATACAGACCTATGAGAGCAATCTCTCGCTCTCGGCAACCACAGAGTCAATCGCCAAGAGCTTGACAGAAGCGGCGGAAGCCCTTGAAACCCAAGTGGAGCAACGACTGGCTCTTGTTATGGCACGAATTCAGCAGGATCTGGATTACTTTGAATCCGACATAGAAGAGCTCGTTCATGACGCAGGGAATGCTCTCGAGTTGGGTATGGCTGATCGATTGAGCACCGACAAGTGGAAGCAGTCAGACGTCTGGTTGAGCATCGCGAACACCCAATATGGCAAGGAGATGGAGCGCCGGGTAGACCGGTTTCTGTCACGAAAGGAGGAGTCCCTTCGGCTTCTGAACGAAGACCTCCGCCTCTTTCAAAACGATGTACGCATCACTCACGCGTCGCTGGGTAGGCGCCAGCACCATTCACAGTTGGCGAAGCTCATGCCCGGCCTACGAACCGGAACACGTGTTCTCAATGCCGTAGACACCGCTTCGGACGCGGCCATCGCTGGCGGCGTCGTCGCCAGCGGGGGTATCGCAGCGGTGGGCTACTTTGCTGGGGTTGCCGTCGCGTTGCCGCTTGCAACAGCCGCTGCTCCATACATTGGTGGTGCAGTGGTTCTCGGAGGACTTTTCAAGTGGCTTCATGACTCGGAGAAACTCAAGAAGTCAGAAGTCCGGCACAAGCGCGCGGCCTTCGAGACCCACCTGAAGCAGCGGCTTGAGGACGCACACCTGTCCCTCAGACGCCAGTACGAGGAGACCGGCCAGCTATTTCAGTTGACTGCAGTCCAATTGCTGCTCCCGGTTCGACTTGAAGCAGAGGCCGCCGAGCGCTTGATTGGCCTGCAGCAGCGCGTTGCGGGCAAAGCCATCAAGAACTACCGGTCTATGGTGAAGAAGCTGCAGCAGGAATTCGGCCCCGATATCGACGCGTTCTGAACACGTTCAGTTCGCCGCGGCCGGCCCGCGCCAAGCCGACCAGGCCGGGTAGTCCTCGGGCACCACGGGGCGGCCGTTCTCATACGCGGCCACGGTGCGGTAGGGCTGGCGGGCGCTGCTGTTGTCGTACACACGGGCCGCGTGCGCCAGCGCGATGGCCTGCGAGACAAGCGGCCACAGACGCTGGTAGCGCTCACGCACCTTGTGCTCGGGCACGGAATGGCCGCCCTGTTCGGCGCGCAGCTTCACCCGCGCCTGGCTCAGCGCCTCGGGCACCAGCACCACGTGCAGGTGCACGATGTAGCCGGCACCGCGCGCGTCGCGGATGAGCTGCAGCTTGGAGGGGTGCGAGAACACCGTCTCGGCGATGAAGCTCAGGCCCTGGGCCAGGGCCTGCTGGCGCGCTGTGGCGGCCAGCGCGGCAGCTTCATGGCCGTGAGCCTCTTCGTCACCCAGCCAGTGCTGGCGGGCAAGCACATCGGCATTGATGAAGGGCAGGTGCGTGATCGGCGAGAGCACGCGCTCGAACAGGGTGGTCTTGCCGGCGCCGTTGGGGCCGACCAGCAGGTGCATGACGGGCATGCTGCGAGGTCAGCGTGCGCGCTTCTTCTTGGGAGCGGCCTTGGGCGCCGGGGCCGGGGCCGGGGCCGTCACCTGGATCTGCCCGTCCTTGCCCAGCTCGGCGTAGCGGTGGCCCTCGGCCGCAAAGGCATCGGCCAGGTTCAGTGTGGCCAGCGTGGCGGCCAGGCTTTCGTCCCAGTGGGTGCGCACCACGGCCTGCTCGTGCACGCCCAGGCCGTCATAGGGCGCATCGCCACGCAGCACGGCCTGCACCTGGGCCACGCTCACGTGCGGGCTGCGCTCCAGTTCGCGGCCCAGTCGGGCCCAGTGGCTCACCTGCTCGGCCACACTGCGGCTCATGGTCTGTGCCGCGTCGCGCGCGGCGGCGGCCAGTTCACGGTCCAGGCGGATGGGGGCAGCGGCGGTGGCCATGGTGGCTCCCTTGGGCAGTTCAGTAGCAATATGCTACAGCATTCTTCCGGAGAAGTCAGTTGAGCGCCAACCGCCCCTGAATACCCACGCCAAAGCGCTGCTTATCGGGCCACTGCCGTGTGTGTGGGGATGATGTACTGGTGAGGTCACAACCGCCGGCGTGCACGGACCATTGCGCATGCCAGGCCCGACCGGAACGCCTGCCATGAACGCCTTGTTCGCCCCTGCCCTGCGCCCCACGCTGATTGCCCTGGCCTGCGCTGCCTCTTGCCTGCTGGCGCTGCCCGCTGCAGCCCGCTGCATTGACGAAGACCGCAACGCCCCGCTGCCTGAAACACCCGGCGGTGCGGTCGAGGCCAGCAGCAGCACCCAGTCGCCACGCGACCAGGTGCTGGAACTGATCAAGCGGGCCCGCGAGCGCAGCAAGGCGCTGGGTGCCGCGCGCCTGCTCACCGAGGCAGCGGCCTATGACGTGGAAGAGACGCGCGCCAGCGGCAAACCGCAGGCCAGCCTGAACCTGACCAGCGGCTACCAGGGCTCGGGCAACGACGCCACACCCGACGCTGCGGCCAGCAACATCAATGGTTCGCAAACCCGCGCCTCGGTGAACGTCTCGGCGCCCTTGTTCGACTTCGGGCGCCTGGGATGGCTGACCCAGTGGCGTGCCGCCCAGGCCGAGGCCACGCGGCTGAACCAGATCTCGGCCGAAGAGCAGGTGGCACTGCAGGTGGTATCGCTCTCGGCCGAGCGCAGCCGCTACCGCATGCAGTCTCAGGTGTACCGCCAGTACGCCACCAAGATGAGCTGCCTGGTGGACGCGCTCGGCGAGATCACCAAGGCCGACAAGGGCCGTGCCAGCGAGCTCATCCAGGCCCGCAAGACCCTGGCCCAGGCCGAGCTGGCCTACGAGCAGAGCCAGACCCTGCTGCGGCAGATGGAAACCCGGCTGCGCCGCTACGTGGGTGACCCGCTGCCACCCGGCAGCAGCATGGCCACGCTGCTGGGCGCCCTGCCGCTGATCGACAAGGTTCACAGCGACATCGAACGCTCGGCCGTGATGGCCGGCATGGACGCGCAGGCCGAGGCCGCCGACAGCTACGCCAAATCGGTGGCGGCCGGGCAGAAGCCGCAACTGGGCTGGAACGCCGCGGGCTCCAAGGCCGTGGGCCTGGGTGGCAACCCGCGCAACTGGTCGCTGGGCTTGTCGCTCAACGTGCCGGTCTTCAACCCCGGCGCCGACGCCCAGCTGTCATCGGCCCGCAAACGCGCCGAGGCCGCACGGCTACAGAAGCTCGACAGCCTGGACGCCCGCAAGGCCCAGGCCGCCGAAGTGCTGGAACAAGGCAACGCCGCCATGGACCGCGCCCAGCGCACCGTGAACGTGCTGCGCGACAGCGAGAGCGTGCGCAACGTCACGCTGCAGCAGTGGCAGCAATTGGGCAAGCGCTCGTTGTTTGACGTGATGAGCGCCGAGGGCGAGCACTACAACCTGCGCGTCTCGTATGTCAACGCGCTGCACGACGCGCTGCAATCGAACGCGCTGCTGCGCTCGATCGCCGGCACGCTCGATCTGGACTTGCGCTGAGCATCCACCTTACCCTCAAACCTGACCTCTTTCGACTTGCCAAGCGGTGTCTCGAACATGCTCAAGAACATCAAGATCGTCCACTACATCACAGGCATCCTGATCGCGTTTTGGCTGGCCTTCCTCTCGCTGGCCGCCATGGCGTGGTGGGGCATGTCCAGCGCGGCATCCAACCTGGACGAAGTTCACAACAACCGCATGTTCAAGGCCGAGCAACTGGCCACCATGACCCAGAACGTGACCGCCAACCGGCTGGAACTGTTGCTGATGTTCCAGCACGACCCGGCCAACCCCTTGCACGGTGTGCACGACCACCCCGCCAGCAAGCACCTGGACACCTACGCCGCCCGCCGCGAACTGACCAACGCCGCCTGGAGTGCCGTCGAGAGCGCCCCCAAGGACGCTGACGAAGCGAGCCTGACCGCCGAGGTCCTGGCCACCCGCAAGGCCTGGGTGACGGAGGCCAACAAAGCGCTCGCGGCCGTGCGCAAGAACGAATTCCCACCCGAGGTGATGGCGGCCTACCTCAAGGCCGGTCGCGAGCAGGGCGAGGCCATGCTGAAGTCCATCGGGCGTCTGAGCAAATACCAGGCGGATGCCGCCGCGCTGGCCGCGTCGCAGGCACACCAGCTGCACACCCGCGGCACGATGGCCTTCGTGCTGCTGCTGGTGGTGTTCGGCGTGCCGGGCACGTTGGTATCGCTGATGACCGTGCGCCGCATGCGCGAAGGCTTTGCCGAGGCCGACGCCACTGCCACCGCCATTGCCCAGGGCGACCTGACCCACCGCGTGGTGATCACCGGCCAGGACGAGATTGGCCAGTTGCTGCACCACATGAACCTGATGCAGACCAACTTGGCGCGGTTGATCGCCACCGTGCGGCAGTCAGCCGACGGCATCGAAGTGGCAGCCACCGAGGTGGCGGCCGGCAACACCGATCTGAGCCACCGCACCGAACAAACGGCCAGCAACCTGCAGCAAACCGCCAGCTCGGCCGATGGTCTGGGTGTCACTGTGCGCCAGAACGCCGACAACGCCCTGCAGGCCAATCAGCTGGCCGTCGGTGCCTCCGACGTGGCCGCACGGGGTGGTCAGGTGGTGGCCCAGGTGGTCGACACCATGCGCGAGATTGATGTCAGCTCGAAGAGGATCGCCGACATCATCGGCGTGATCGATGGCATTGCCTTCCAAACCAACATCCTGGCACTGAATGCGGCGGTGGAAGCCGCGCGCGCTGGTGAACAGGGCCGGGGCTTTGCGGTGGTGGCCGGTGAAGTGCGTTCGCTGGCCCAGCGTTCGGCTGAGGCCGCCCGCGAGATCAAGGGGCTGATCCAGGCCAGCGTGGAACGCGTGGAAGCCGGAACACGTCAGGCTGACGAGGCCGGCAGCACCATGACCGAGGTGGTGCAGGCCATCCGCCGGGTGACCGACATCGTGGGCGAGATCAGCCATGCCAGCGTTGAACAGAGCCACGGCGTGGCCACGGTGGGCAAGGCCGTGGGCGCCATGGACGAAGCCACCCAGCAGAACGCGGCCCTGGTGGAGCAAAGCGCCGCTGCGGCCGAGAGCCTGCGCGAGCAGGCCCGACAGCTGGTGCAGGCGGTGTCCTCGTTCCGGGTTGGGCAAGCCTCGTGATCCTGCGTCCGGCGACCGGCGACCGGCACGGACCTTCGATCCAGCTGCGTATCCGCCCTCAGCCCGGCGCGCTGAAGTCGAGCGTGCCCGCCTCGGCCGTGGCATTGCGGCGGCCGGGGTAGCTCAGCCAGGTCATGGCGATGTTGAGGTCATGCACCGCCTGGGCGGCCTCGATGCGCGTGCCATCGTCCATCACCATGGTCTCGGTGGTGTGGGCATCTTTCACCAGGGTCAGGTCGTAGCCGCGCTCCAGCGCAGCGTAGGCGGTGGCGCGTATGCACCAGTTGGTGGCGGCGCCGGCCAGCACGATGTGCGCCACCTGGCGCTGCGCCAACTCGGCCTCCAGCGTGGTCTGCTCGAAGCCTGAGTTGAACTGCTTGTGGATCAGCGGCTCGCCTGTGGACGGCACCAGCTCGGGCACCCATTGCCAGGTCGCGCTGCCCTGGGGCAGGTTGTGATCGTGGTGCTGCACCCAGACCACCGGCACGCCTTGCGCGCGGGCGCGATCCACGGCGCGGGCCACGTTCTGGATGACGCGCGGCGCCTCCCAGGCATCGGCTACCACACCCACTTGCACGTCCACCACCACCAGGGCGGTCTGCTGGCCTTCACGCACGGTTGCCATCTTGGTCTCCTGTTGAACCCGCTCTAATAGGCGCTGGGGCAGCGGGACAACCCATCGCCAGGTACACCGCCAGCGAGGCATGGGCGTCGTCGGCGGCATATTGCAGCTGGGCGGGCGACAACGTGGGCAAGGCCCAGTTGGAAGTGGTGATCTTCCTTGATTTTTGCAGCCGCCGGCCCAGCACGATGGCCACCGCCGCCTTCAAGCCCACGGCCTGCCGGTAGCCCAGCCGACGGACGATCTGGTCCAGCTCAATCGCCGCAGCGAGCTGGATGCCCAGCTTGTGCAGCAAGGGGCCGCGGTCGGACTTGAGCCCGAAGCCCACCTTGGTGATGTGCGCCGACCCCAGCACCTCGCGCAGAAAGGCCACGGGGGCCTGGGCGTTGACCTGGACGATGTAGGCCTCGTGCCGCGTGGCCAGTTGAACCACGTGCGGGCCTTCCTGCGGCGCGTCTTTCTTGAACAAGGGCCGCGACTCGGTGTCGAAGCCCACCTGGCCGGCCTCGGCGATCTTGCGCAGCGCTGCGGCCGCCTGCTCATCGCTGCGCACCAGGTGGATGCGCGCCAGCGGCAACCTCTCGTACGGCGGCATTTGCAAGATCTCGTCCCGGGACGGATGCGGCAGTGCGGTGGATGGGCCCATGGTGAGCAGCTTCTCACGACAACAGGCGGTGCTGCACGAGGTAGGTGCCCGCACCGGCCAGATAGCCCAGCAACGCCAGCGCGCTGATGTTCTTCAGGTACCAGCCAAACTGGATGCGCTCCAGGCCCATGGCGGCCACGCCAGCGGCCGAGCCGATGATGAGGATGGAGCCACCCGTGCCAGCGCAATAGGCCAGAAACTCCCACAGAAAGTGGTCGGTCGGGTAGGTGGCCAGGCTGTACATGCCCATGGACGCGGCCACCAGCGGCACGTTGTCAACGATGGCACTGGCAATGCCGATGATCAGCACGATCAGGTCCTGGCGGCCCACCGTGGTGTCGAGCCACCCCGCCAGCGCCCTCAGCACATGGGTGTGTTCCAGCGTGGCCACGGCCAGCAGGATGCCGACGAAGAACAGCAGCGATGCCATGTCGATCTTGCTCAGCGCATGCGTCAGGGTGAGGCGTTGCTTGTCCTCCTCGTCCTTGTGGCGGTGCAGCAGATCACCCACCAGCCACAACACACCCAGGCCCAGCAGGATGCCCATGAAGGGCGGCAAATGGGTGAGGGTCTTGAAGGCTGGCACGGCCACCAGGATGGCCAGGCCCAGGAAGAACATCAGCTTGCGCTCGAAGGCGCTGCTCTGGTGTGGGGCATCCAGTGCACTCGATGCCGGCGCCTCCACCTCGCGGCCCCGCAGCAGCCAGGCCGTCACGCCCAGCGGCACCAGCATGCTCACCAGCGAGGGCAGCCACAGGGCCTGGATGATGCCCAGGCTGCTCACCTGCCCACCGATCCACAGCATGGTGGTGGTGACATCGCCGATGGGTGACCAGGCGCCGCCCGAGTTGGCGGCGATGACGATGATGCCGGCCAGCAGCAGACGGTCCTCGTGCCTGGCCAGAAGCTTGCGCAGCAGCGACACCATGACGATGGTGGTGGTGAGGTTGTCGAGGATGGCGCTGAGCACAAAGGTCACGCCGGCGATCAGCCACATCAGGCTGGCGAGGCGGGTGGTCTTGATGCGCGAGGTGACCACACCAAAACCGTTGTGTGCGTCCACCACCTCGACGATGGTCATCGCCCCCATCAGGAAGAACACGATCTGCGCCGTGCCCATCAACGATTCGCCCAGTTGCTCGCCCACCGCATGCGGGTCACCCAGACCGACAGCGTAGATGGTCCACAGCAAGCCGGCGCCAATCAACGCCGAGGCCGACTTGTTGACCTGCAGCGGGTGCTCCATGGCAATGGCCAGGTAGCAGAGCACGAAAAGGGTGACGAGGGTGGTGGTCATGGGTGGGCGCAGTGGGACTGCAAGGCGGCCCGACCGTTGCATGAACCTGCCACTTCAGCCCCGCGCGAACTGGCACCCTGAAGGCAGTTTACTTTGCCACTCCTCAGGCAATGGCCGGCCCCGTCATTGGCCGGCAGGCGGCTGCCAGAGCTCGACCTTGTTGCCTTCCGGATCGATGACCCAGGCAAACTTGCCGTACTCGGAATCGTCGATCTTCTCGAGCACGTTGCAGCCTTCCTCGCGCAGGACTTTCACCAGGGCATGGAGATCGTCCACCCGGCAATTGACCATGAACGTTGCCGTGCTGGGCGCAAATTGATCGCCCTGCGCCGAACCGATGGACCAGATGGTGCTTCCGGCCACCGGCTGGCCTTCGGCGTCGGCCCAGCTGAAGGCCGCGCCACCCCATTCCTGAACATCAATCCCGAGGTGCCGCCGGTACCAAGCCTGCAGCGCCGGAGCGTCCTTGGCCTTGAAGAAGATGCCGCCTATGCCAGTGACTCGTTTCATGGGACCTCCGTGTTGCATTGCAGGCGGACCCTATCGGTTCGACCGAGGGGTTCGCTGTCATGTGGCGTTAAACGCCGCCACTTCCGCTGAAGATGCGCTTTATGGCACGCCAAACACGGTGCCAGAAGAGAGCCTCCTTGGCCATGAGTCGTGCCGCCCATGGGGGAATTTCTGCGGTCTTGGCAAAGCGATCTGCAACTTCGGATTCAGCGGCTCCACTGAAAGCGCTCTTGTAGATGGCAACCAGTGAGAAAAGTATCGCTACTTCCAGTGCGGCGAGTGCCGCCATCCCGAGGTAGCGGAGCGGCCAAAGGGTGCTGATGAGTTGGTAATTCTCGGTTGGCACGATCTTGGACGAAAGCCAAAAACCCAGGCATGCCAAACCGACGGCCTTGACGATTGCCTTGCGCCCGGCCGACCGATAGCACACGAAGTACAGCAGCGGGACGATGAGAGTCAGGTCGGCAAGTACAGCCGCCTCAATGACATGCGGGGAAGGTTCTCGCATGTCCTGAACCACGGCAACATCACCCATGAAGACGATCGCAGCGGCAACAAAGAACCAGTTTGTCTTGAGCCAAGAGCCCAGTGAAGGAAGCACGATTGGCATGTGTAGCTCCGGTGATTTGCGGCGTTTGAGGTGCGCCCGCAATGACTGACGCGCCCAGGCCATGCGGTTGACGAACTTGATTTCGAAAACCACAATGGTTGCTTATTGGTTGGATATTGCCATGCCCACGACATTGACACTCAAGAACATCCCTGACGAAGTTTATGACCGTCTCAAGGCTTCGGCCGAGATGCACCGGCGCAGCATGAACAGCGAGGCGATTGTTTGTCTGGAGGCAGCCCTGTTACCCGCCAAGATGACCACCGGCGAGAGACTGACGCGTGCCCGTGAACTCCGAAGCTTGTTGCCGAAGGGGCAGTTTCGAGCCAAGGATGTTGACGCCATGAAGCGTGAGGGGCGTTCATGATCGTGGTGGACACAAACGTTCTGGCCTATCTGTACTTGCCCGGAGAACACACCGGTCGCGCCGAAGCGCTGCTGGAGGCGGAACCGGAGTGGGCTGCGCCGGTACTTTGGCGAAGTGAATTTCGAAACATTCTTGCCGGATACGTGCGGAGGAAGACACTGACTTTCGAACAGGCTTGTTCGCTGCAGGCCGAGGCAGAGGGACTGCTGGCTGGGGCTGAGTTCGAAGTGGATTCAGAAAGCGTGCTTGAACTGGTGCGCGACAGTGACTGTTCGGCCTACGACTGCGAGTTTGTTGCGTTGGCAAAGCAGCTGAAAACGCGATTGGTGACCGAGGACAAAAAGCTTCTGAAAGCGTTTCCTGCTTGGGCGGTGAACTTGCCTGCGGGCGTTTGAGTCCACCTGACGATACCCGCCAAATGCCGCCCCTGGCACGCGAACCGGAAACGAAGCCCCGTCACCTTCCCAATGTCCACGGCAAACCATTCCGCTTGATCTCGCCGCCCTGCCCTGCGTTCGTGCCGCCCCAATGAAACGGGCCGCCAGCCTCGGGTGAGGGTGGCGGCCCGAGCCTGCGGGTGCAGGCGCTGTGCGTCAGATCAGCGGCAAGTGGCGGTACTCCTCCTGCAGCGTCTTGTCGATGGGCAGAACGGCGGCGTGGGCCTGGGTGGCTTCGGCCGGCGCTGGCACCGCAGTTGCGGTGGCGGCCGTGGTCAGGCCAGCGGCCAGGTCGGCCGTGGGTGCGGCCAGCAGGTCACTCAGCTTCGGCGCCGCCTCGGCGGACGCGGCCGTGCTGTCCTTGGCGAACCACACGTCGGCCACCGCATGCTGGCTGCCATCGGTCGTGGTGTACGACGATGTCAGACCCAGGAAGTTGCCGTTGTCGACCGCCGTGCCAGCCTGCGCCGCCAGGTTGATCGAGCTGATGCTGTAGTCGCCGAGCGACTTCAGTTCGCCTGTATCGCTGACACCGTCGTGGTCGGCGTCCACCCACAGCTTGAGCTTGTCGAAGTTGAGGTCGAGGTTGCTCAGGATGCCGTCGTGGTTGCTGTCCATGGCCGCCATGGCTGCAAAGCCGTCGGCGGCGGTGCCGGTGGCGGTCTGCGTGGCAGAACCGAACAGCTCGGTGCCGTTGCTGATCAGGCCGTCACCGTTGCGGTCCATGGCCAGCAGGCCATCGGTGGTGTCCACCCAGCCAACCTTCTGCACCGTGCCATTGCCATCCAGGTCGAAGTTCACGCCCTGGGCCGCTGTGGTGGTGTGCACCCCGTCGCCGTTCAGGTCGAGCACGATCGGGGTGGCCGCGAGCGCTGCAGCCTGGTCAACCGTCATCACCGCCTTGTCTGCCGCTTCAAAGGCAGCCGCCTGCGAAGCGCTCATGGCGGCGATGTCGGCGGTTTCCAGGCCGGCGATCTGGTCGGTGGTGAAGGCCCGGATCTCGGCCGCCGTGAGGGCTGCCGCCTGTGCCGTGGTCAGCGCCGTGATCTGGGCGCTGCTCAGCGACGCGAACTGGTCGGTGGTCAGCGAGGCGATCTCGGTGGGCGTGAAGGCCGCAATCTGGCTGCCCACCAGGGCGTGCAAGGCCTCGGTGCTGACGGCCTTCAGGTCGGCCACTTCCAGGGCCGCAAGTTGCGCCGTGGTGAGCGACGAGAACTGGGCCGTGCTGAGCGCGGCGTACTGCACGGTGATCATGCCTTGCAGCTGTTCGTTGGTCAGCGCGGCCATGTCGCCGTTGGTCAAGCCGGCCAGCGCGTCGGTGCTCAGGCTCTTCATGTCGGCCGCGTCGATTGCGGCCACTTGGGTGGTGGTCAAGGCGCCCAGTTGGGCGCTGGAGATCACCGCCACCTGGGCGGCCGTCAGTGCCGACATGTCGTCGGTCGTCAGGCCCTTGAACTGGTCACTGGTGAGGGCCGCGATCTGGGCGGTGGTCAACGAGCTCACCTGGGTAGAGGTGAGTGCCGCCACATCGGCCGAACTCAGGCCCGCCAGGGCGCCCACGCTCAGCGCACGCAGGTCGGCGGTTTCGATGGCGCCCAGCTGGCCGGCCGTCATGCCGCCCAGTTGCTCACTGGTGATGGCCGCAAACTGCGCAGTGCCCAGGGCCACCAACTGGTCGGTGGTGAGGGCGGCGAAGCTGGCTGTGGCCAGTGCGCTCAGGGTGGCTGTGGTCAGCGACTTCATGTCAGCGCTGTCGATGTTGACCAGTTGCGTGGTGGTGAGCGCATTGAGCTGGTCGGGCGTCAGCACGGCCACCTGCTTGGAGCTGAGCGCAGCCATGTCGGCATTGGTCCAGCCCTTGACCTGGTCGGAGGTGAGGGCCTCGATCTGCTGGGTGGTCAGTGCGGCGATCTGGTCCGAAGTCAGCTTGCTGACTTCAGCCGAGGTCAGCACGCTCAGCGCCTCGGTGCTCATGGTCTTGATGCCGGCCGTCGAGATGGCGGCCAGTTGCGCCGTGGTGAGTCCGTCCACCTGGGCGGCGCTCAGCACCGAGACCTGGGCCGTGGTGAGCGCGGCCACGCCTGCGGGGCTCATGCCCAGCATCTGGTCAGAGGTCAGCGCATGCACCTGGGCGGTGGTGAGTGCGGCCGCCTGGGGTGCCGTCAAGGCACCCACCTGGCCTGCGCTCAGGCCGGCCAGGGCCGCAGTGGACAGCGCCTTGAGGTCGGCGGTTTCCATCACGGCCAGGTCGGCGGTGGTGATGGCGCCCAACTGGTCGGCGCTCAGCGACGCGGCCTGGGCTGATGTCAGCGCCACGATCTGGCCAGTGCTCAGCGCGGCCACGCCTTCCACGGTCATGCCCTTCAGGGCCACCGTGCTCAGGGCGGCCAGGTCGGCCGTTTCCAGCTTGGCCACCTGGGCGGCCGTGAGGGCCGCCACCTGGGTGCTGCTCAAGACTGCGAAGTCGGCCGAGCTCAACGCATTCAGCTTGGCCGTGCTCAGGCCGGCCAGTTGGTCAGCGGTCAGGGCCACGGCCTGGGCCGTGGTCATGGCACTGAACTGGTCGCTGGTCATCGCGGCCACCTGGTCGGCGCCCAGCGCATGCAGGGCTGCCGTGCCCACCGACTTGATGTCGGCAGAGGAGATGGCGGCCAGTTGCGCGGTGCTGAAGGCGGTGAGCTGGTTGCTGTCCAGCACCCCGATCTGGGTCGAGCTGAGCGCAGTCACGCTGCCCACCGTCAAGCCGGTGAGCTGCTCGCCGGTCAGCGCCGCAACATGGGCCGTGCCCAGTGCCGCGATCTGGTCGTCGGTCAGGTGCGAGAGCTGCTCGGCGCTCAGGCCGGCCAGCGCCGCCGTGCCCATGGCCTTCACGTCGGCCGTGGTAATGGCCGCCATGTCGGCAGAGCCCAGCGCACCCAGCTGGGTGCTGCTGAAGGAGGCGAACTGCGCCGTGCTGATGGCCAGCATCTGCGCGGTCGTCAGCGCGGCTACGCCTTCCACACTCAGCCCCTTCAGGGCAGCGGTGGTGAGGGCAGCCAGGTCAGCCGTTTCCAGCTTGCCCACCTGGGCGGCCGTGAGGGCGGCCACCTGGGTGCTGCTCAGCACCGCAAAGTCGGCCGAGCTCATGGCGTTGAGGCTGGCCGTGCCCAGGGTGCCGAGTTGCTCGGCGGTCAGGGCCACGGCCTGGGCCGTGGTCAGGGCGCCGAACTGGTTGCTGGTCATTGCGGCCACCTGGTCGGCACCCAGCGCATGCAGGGCGGCAGTGGCCAGGGACTTGATGTCGTCGGTACCGATGGCCGCCAGTTGCGCCGTGTTGAAGGCCACCAGCTGGGTGCTGCCCAGCACACTCACTTGTGACGAGCTGAGTGCCGTCACGCTGCCCACGCTCAGCCCGGTCACCTGTTCGGCACTCAACGCGGCGATGTGGGCGGTGCCCAGTGCAGCGATTTGCGCCGTGGTGAGGCTGGCAATCTGGTCAGCGCTCAGGCCGGCCAGCGCGGTGGTGCCCATGGCCTTCAGGTCGGCCGTGGTGATGGCCGCCACGTCGGCGGAACCCAGCGCAGCCAGCTGCGTGCTGCTCAGCGAGGCGAACTGCGCCGAGGTGATGGACTGCATCTGCGCCGTGGTCAGCGCGGCCACGCTCTCCACACCCAGGCCCTTGAGGGCTGCGGTGCCCAGGGCGGCCACGTCGGCGGTTTCCAGCTTGCCCACCTGGGCGGCCGTGAGGGCCGCCACCTGGGCGCTGCTGAGCACCGCAAACTCGGCCGAGCCCAGCGCGTTCAGCTTGTCGGTGCTCAGGCTGGCGAGCTGGTCGCCGGTGAGGGCCACGGCCTGGGCCGTGGTCATGGCGCTGAATTGGCCGCTGGTGAGAGCCGCCACCTGGTCAGCGGCAAGGGCGTGCAGGGCGGCCGTGGCCACCGACTTGAAGTCGGCGGTTTCGATGGCCGCCAGCTGCGCCGTGCTCATGGCCGTGAGTTGTGCGCTGCCCAGCACCGCCAGTTGGCTGGAGCTGAGGGCTGCCACGTCGTTCACATCCAGGCCGGTGAGCTGATCGGGTGTCAGCGCCGAGACTTGGGCGGTGGACAGCGCCACGATCTGGGCCGTGGTCAGGTGCGAGAGCTGGTCTGCGCTCAGGCCGGCCAGGGCGCTGGTGGTCAGCACCTTGATGTCGGCCGTGGTGATGGCGGCCACATCGGCCGAGCCCAGCAGCGAGAGCTGCCCGCTGGTCAGCGACGCGGCTTGTGCGGTGGTGAGTGCTGCCATCTGGCCGGTGCTCAAGGCTGCCACGGCCTCTGCACCCAGACCCTTCATGGCGGCCGTGCTCAGCGCCGCCACGTCGGCGGTTTCCAGCTTGCCCACTTGCGCGGCAGACAAGGCTGCCACCTGGGCGCTGCCCAGCACGCCGAACTGGGCGGTGCCCAGCGCGTTCAGCGCGGCGGTGCTCAGGCCTGCCAACTGGTCGGCCGTCAGCGCCACCGCCTGCGCGGTGGTGAGGGCCGAGAACTGGTCGGCGGTCATCGCAGCCACCTGGTCAGGTGCCAGCGCGTGCAGTGCAGCGGTGCTCAGGGCCTTGATGTCGGCGGTTTCTATGGCGGCCAGCTGGGTGTTGGTCCAGGCCGCCACCTGGGCGCTGCCCAGCACACCCAGTTGGGTCGAACTGAGCGCCGCGATGCCCGCAGTGCCCAGGCCACTGAGCTGGTCAGGCGTGAAGGCCGACACCTGGCCGGTGGACAGCACGGCGATCTGGTCGGTGGTCAGGCCACCCATCTGGGCGGCGCTCAGGCCGGCCAGCGTGGTGGTGCTCAGGGCCTTGATGTCGGCCGATTCCAGCTTGGCCAGATCGGCGTTGGTCATGGCGCTCATCTGGCCGCTGCTCAGCGCGCCCACCTGGGCCGAGGTCATGGCCACCACCTGGCCGGTGGTCAGGGCCGCAATGGCCTCCTGGCTCAGGCCCTTGACGGCAGCCGTGCTCAGCGCGGCCACGTCGGCGTTTTCCAGCTTGGCGGCTTGCGCGGCCGAGATGGCGGCCACCTGGGCGCTGCTCAGGGCCGCGAACTGCGAGGTGCCCAGCGCATTCAGGTTGGCGGTGCCCAGACCCGCGATCTGGTCTGCCGTCAGCGCCACGGCCTGGGCCGAGCTGAGTGCGGCGAACTGGCCGCTGGTGAAGGCGGCCACCTGGTCGGCACCCAGGGCCCGCAGCGCGGCGGTACTGAGGGCTGCGATGTCGGCGGTTTCAATGGCCGCGAGTTGCTGGCCACTCAGCGCGGCCGCCTGGGCCGTGCCCAGCACCGCGATCTGTGTCGAACTCATGGCGGCCAGGTCGTCGGTGCCCAGGCCGGCGAACTGCGCCGCACTCAGGCCCGCCACCTGGGCGTTGCTCAGTGCGGCCACCTGCACTGTTGTCAGGCTGCCCACCTGTTCGGCGCTCAGGCCGGCCATGGCCGTGGTGCCCAGCGTCTTCAGGTCATTGGTGGTGATGGCGGCCCCCTGGGCCGTGCCCAGGGCTGAGAGCGGGGTGCTGCTCAGCGTGGTGAACTGGGCCGAGGTGAGCGCGGCCACCTGGCCCGTGCTCAGCGCGGCCATGGCGTCCACACCCAGGCCCTTCAGGGCGGTGGGGGTGAGGGCGGCCAGGTCGGCGGTTTCCAGCTTGCCCACCTGTTCGGGCGTGAGGCCGGCGATCTGGGTGCTGGTGAGCACGCCAAACTGCGCGGTGCCCAGGGCGTTCAGGTCAGCCGTTTCCAGGGCCACCAACTGGGCCGTGGTGAGTGCTGCAGCCTGCGCGGTGGTGAGGCCGGCGAACTGGTCGCTGGTCAGGCCTGCCACCTGCTCGCCGCTCAGCGCACGCAGCGCGGCGGTGCCCAGGGCCTTGATGTCGGCCGAGTCGATGGCCGCGAGCTGCGCGACGCTCATCGCCGCCACCTGGCTGGTGCTGAGCACGCCGATCTGCACGGTGCTGAGCGCGCCCATGGCGGCCGTGCTCAGGGCGGCAAACTGCTGCGAGCTCAGACCTTGCAACTGGGCGGTGCCCAAGGCCACCACTTGGGCGGCGGTGAGCGCACCCATCTGGTCGGCGCTCAGGCCGTCGATGGCGGTGTTGCTCAGGGCCTTGATGTCGGCCGTTTCCATGGCCGCCACGTCAGTGGTGGTCAGGGCCCCCACCTGGGTGCTGCTGAGCGAGGCCACTTGCGCCGTGGTGAGCGCGGCCACCTGGGCGGTGGTGAGGCCGGCCATGGCGTCCACACCCAGGCCCTTCAGGGCTTCGGTGGTGAGCGCGGCCAGCGACGAGGCATTGAGCTGGGCCACCTGCTCGGCCGTCAGGGCTGCCACCTGAGCGCTGCTCAGGATGGCGAACTGGGCGGTGCCGAGCTTGGTCAGCTCATCGGCTGTCAGGGCGGCCACCTGGGCGCTGCCCAGGGCCGCGAACTGCGCCGTGCTCAGGGCGTTGACGTCGGCGGTGGACAGGCCGGAGATCTGCTCCACCGTCAGGGCGGCCACTTGGGCCGTGCTCAGCGCGGCAAACTGCGCCGTGCCCAGGCCGTTGAGCTGGTCCACGCTCAGGGCGCGGATGGCGGCGGTGGTGAGGGCGCGAATGTCGGCCGTCTCGATGGCCGCCAGCTGCGAGGTGTCCATGGCCACCACTTGGGCCGTGCCCAGCACGCCGATCTGCGACGAGCTCAGGGCCACCACACCGGCCGTGCTCAGGCCAGCCGCCTGGGTGGCGCTCAGTGCGGCCACCTGGGCGGTGCCAAGCGCGGCGATCTGGGCCGTGGTCATGCCGGCGATCTGGTTGGCGGCAAAGCCAGCCAGCGCGGTGGTGCCCAGGGCCTTGATGTCGGCGGTGGTGATGGCCGCCACGTCGGCGGTGTTCAGCGCGGCCAATTGGGTGCTGCTCAGGGCTGCGGCTTGCGCGGTCGTCAGCGCGGCCACCTGGGCGGTCGTGAGCACGGTCATGGCGTCATCGCCAAAGCCCTTCAGCGCGGCGGTGCTGAGCTTGGCCAGGTCGGCGGCTTCGAGCTTGGCCACCTGGTCCACAGTCATGGCCGCCACCTGGGTGCTGGTCAGCTGCGCGAACTGCGCGGTGCCCAGGGCATTCAGGTTGGCCGTGCCCATGCCGGCGATCTGCTCGGCCGTCAGGGCCATGGCCTGGGCCGTGGTCATGGCGGCAAACTGACCACTGGTCATCGCGGCCACCTGGTCCACGCCCAGGGCGTGCACGGCAGCGGTGCTCAGGGCCTTGATGTCGGCGGTTTCTATGGCCGCCAGTTGCGCGGCGCTCAGGCTGGCCACGTCGGCGGTGCCCAGCACAGCGATCTGGTTCGAGCTGAGTGCCACCATGGCGGCGGTGCTGAGGCCAGCCACCTGCTCGGCGCTCAGGGCGGCCACCTGGGTGGTGCTGAGTGCGCCGATCTGGGCGGTGGTGAGCGCAGTCATCTGGTCGGCGCTCAGGCCGGCCAGTGCGGCGGTGCCTATGGCCTTGATGTCGGCCGTGGTGATGGCTGCCACATCGGCGGTGGTGAGTGCGGCGAGTTGCGTGCTGCTCAGTGCGGCCACCTGGGCCGATGTGAGCGCGGCCACCTGGCCGGTGGTGAGGGCCGCCATGGCTTCACCACCCAGGCCCTTCAGGGCGGCGGTGTCCAGGGCCGCCAAGTCGGCGGTTTCCAGCTTGCCCACCTGTTCGGCGGTGAGGGCTGCCACCTGGGCGCTGCCCAGCACACCAAACTGGGCCGTGCCCAGGGCGTTCAGGTCACCCGTGGCCAGGCCATTGAGCTGGGCCGTGCCCAGCGCCTGGGCCTGCGCCGTGGTCAGAGCCGCGAACTGGCCCGTGGTGAGGGCGGCCACCTGCTCGGCGTTCAGGGCATGCACGGCGGCCGTGCTCAGGGCCTTGATGTCGGCGGTGTCGATGGCACCCAGTTGGGCCACACCCAATGCAGTGACCTGGGCGGTACCCAGCACACTCAGTTGCGCGGTACTCAGAGCCCCCATGGCGGCAGTGCTCAGGCCGGCCATCTGATCAGCCCTCAGGGCCACCAGTTGGGCGGTGCCCAGGGCCAAGATCTGGGCCGTGGTGAGGCTGCCCATCTGGTCAGGGCTCAGGCCAGCCAGGGCGGCAGTGCCCAGGGCCTTGACGTCGGCGGTTTCTATGGCCGCCACGTCGGCGGTGCTCAGGGCCGCGAGCTGGTTGCTGCTCAGCACGGCCACCTGGGCCGATGTCAGCGCCGCCACCTGGGCGGTGCTGAGCAGGGCCATGGCGTCTACGCCCAGGCCCTTGATGGCGGCGGTGCCCAGCGCGGCCAGGTCGGCTGTTTCCAGCTTGGCTACCTGGTCGGCGGTGAGGCCAGCCACCTGGGCGCTGGTGAAGGCCACGAATTGCGCCGATCCCAGAGCGTTCAGGTGTGCGGTGTCAAGACCGTTGAGTTGCGCGGTGGTGAGCGCCGCCGCTTGCGCGGTGGTGAACGCGGTCAGCTGGGCAGTGCCCATGCCGGCCACCTGTTCAGCGCTCAGTTGCCGCAGGGCAGCGGTGCTGAGCGACTTGATGTCGGCGGTTTCGATGGCCGCCAGTTGGGCGTTGCTCATGGCGGCCACTTGGGCTGCGCTCAGTTGACCGATCTGGGTCGAGCTCAAGGCCACCACGGCGGCCGTGCTCAGGCCGGCCACCTGGCTGGCCGCCAGCCCGGCGATCTGGGCCGTGCCCAGGGCGCCGATCTGGGCTGCTGTGAGGCTACCCATCTGTTCGGCATTGAGCCCCAGCAGCGCGCTGGCGCTCAGGTTCTTGATGTCGGCGGTGGTGATGGCGGCCACATCGGCCGTGGTCAGCGCGCCCAGTTGGGCGCTGGTGAGCGCAGCCGCCTGCAGCGAGGTCAGCGCGGCCACCTGGGCCGTGGTGAGCACGCCCATGGCGTCGGCACCCAAGCCACGGATGGCGGCGGTGCTGAGGGCAGCCACATCGGCCGCTTCCATCTTGGCCACCTGCTCAGGTGTCAGGGCCTCGACCTGGGTGCTGTTCAGTGCAGCGATCTGGGCTGTGCCCAAGGCCACCAACTCTGCGGTGGTCAGGCTGGCCATTTGCAGGGTCGACAGCGCCGCCACCTGGGCGGTGGTGAGCGCAGCCACCTGGGTGACACCCAGGGCGGTGATCTGGTCCACCCCGAGCGCACGCAAGGCGGCGGTGCTCAGGGCCTTGATGTCGGCCGTCTCGATGGCCGCCACCTGGGCCGTGCCCATGGCCGCCACCTGGGCTGCCGTGAGCACGCCCACCTGGCTGGAACTCAGCGCCGCCACGGCCGCAGTGCCCATGTTGGCCACCTGGTCGGGCTTGAGGGCCGCGATCTGGCTGGTGCTGAGCGCGGCGATCTGGGCGGTGCCCAGGGCACCCACTTGTTCGGCACTCAGGCTCGCCAGCGCGGTGTTGCTCAGGGCCTTCACGTTGGCGGTGGACAGGGCCGCGATGTCGGCGGTCTCCAGGGCGCTGAGCTGGGCGCTGCTGAAGGCCGCGAGTTGGGCGGTGGTCAGCGCGGCAGCCTGGGCCGTGGTGAGCGAGATGATGGCGTCAGCGCCCAGGCCCTTCAGGGCTGCCGTGCCGAGCGCGGCCACGTCGGCCGTCTCCAGCTTGGCCACCTGGGCGGCCGTGAGGGCAGCCACCTGGGTGCTGGTGAGGCCGGCAAACAGCGCCGTGCCCATGGCGTTGAGGTTGGCGGTGGACAAGCCCGCGAGCTGGTCGGCGGTCAGCGACGCGACCTGGCTCGAACTCAGCGCGGCCACTTGGCCGGCGCTCAGCGTGCTGAGCTGGTCGGCATTGAGTGCGCGCAGGGCGGCGGTGCTCAAGGCCTTGATGTCAGCGGTTTCGATGGCGGCCAGTTGCGTGCTGGTGAGCGCGGCCAGTTGTGCGCTGGTGAGCGCGGCCACCTGCAACGAGCTGAGGTTGGCGATGTCGGTGGAACTCAAACCCGCGAGCGAGGCTGGGTCCACCGGCAGCGCGGCGATCTGGGCGGAGCTCATCGCCGCCAGCTGGCTGGAGGTCAGGGCTTCGACCTGGGCCGAACCCAGGCCGGCCAGCGCGGTGGCGGCCAGCGCCTTGATGTCGGCGCTCTCGATGGCCGCGATGTCGGCAGTATTGAGTGCTGCCAGTTGCGTGCTGGTGAGCGACGCGGCCTGGGCCGTCGTCAACGCAGCCACCTGGCCGGTGGTGAGCGCGGCCATGGCTTCGGCGTTCAGGCCCTTCAGGGCGGCCGTGCTCAGGGCTGCCAGGTCGGCGGTCTCCAGCTTGGCGATCTGGGCCGTGGTCATGGCGGCCACCTGGGCGCTGCCGAAGGTGGCGAACTGGGTAGCGCCCAGTGCGTTCAGGTCAGCGGTGCCCACCGCGGCCAGTTGGTCGGCGCTGAGCGCGGCGGCCTGGGCGGTGGTCATGGCGGCGAACTGGCCGCTGCTCATGGCGGCCACCTGGTCTGCCGTCAGCGCATGCAACGCAGCGGTGCTGAGTGACTTGATGTCGGCGGTTTCTATGGCGGCCAACTGGGCGGTGGTCATGGCCGCAGCCTGGGTGGCGCTGAGCACGGCCACCTGGTTGGAGCTGAGCGCGGCCACGGCGGCGGTGCTGAGGCCGGCAAACTGGTCGGCCTTGATTGCGGCGATCTGGGCCAGGCCCATCGCAGCCACCTGGCCGCTGGTCAGGCTGCCCATCTGGTCGGCACTCATGCCAGCCAGGGCACCAGCACCGAGGTTCTTGATGTCTGCGGTGCTGATGGCGGCCAGGTTGGCGGTGGTCAGGGCCGCCAACTGGGTGCTGCTCAGGGCAGCGGCTTGCAATGAGGTCAGCGCGGCCGCCTGGGCCGTGGTGAGTGCACCCATGGCGTCAATGCTCAGGCCCTTCACGGCAGCGGTGTTCAGTGCGGCCAGGTCGGCCGCTTCCATCTTGGACACCTGCTCGGCGGTCAGGGCGGCCACCTGGCTGCTGCTGAGCATGGCCACCTGGGCCGTGCTCAAGGCCACGATGTCTGCCGTGTTCAGGCCGGCCAGCTGGCCCGTGCTCAGCGCCGCCACCTGGGCTGTGGTGAGGGCCGAAACCTGGGTGGTGCTGAGCGCTCCGAGTTGGTCCACGCTCAGCGCCCGCAGCGCGGCGGCACTCAGGGCCTTGATGTCGGCGGTCTCGATCGCGGCCACCTGTGCCGTGCTCAGCACGGCCACCTGGGCCGAGCTGAGCGCCCCCACCTGGGCCGAGCTCAGGGCCACGATTTGCGCGGTTCCCAGGCCTGACAGGCGGTCGGTGCGCAGCGCTGCCACTTGCTCGGTGGTGAGCGCGGCGATCTGGCCAGCGCTCAGGCTGCCCAGTTGCTCGGCGCTGAGGCTGGCCAGTGCGGCCGGGGTCAGCGCCTTGATGTCAGCGGTGCTGATGGCGGCCACGTCGGCCGTCTCCAGCGCGCCCAGTTGGGCCGCAGAGAAGGCTGCCAACTGGCCGGAGGTCAGCGCCTCAGCCTGTGCGGTCGTCAATGCAGCGATGGCATCTGCGCCCAGGCCTCGCAGGGCGGCCGTGCCCAGCGCTGCCACGTCGGCGGTCTCCAGCTTGGCCACCTGGGCCGCTGTGAGGGCCGCCACCTGGGCGGCGCTCAGGTTGGCAAAGTGGGCAGTGCCCAAGGCGTTCAGGTTGGTGGTTGACAGACCGGCGAGTTGGTCGGCGTTCAGGGACGCGACCTGGGCGGTGGTCAGCGCCGCCATCTGGGTGGCGCTCAGGGAGCTGAGCTGGTCGGCGCTGAGTGCCCGCAGCGCGGCCGTGCTCAGGGCCTTGATGTCGGCGGTTTCGATGGCCGCCAGTTGGGTGGCGGTGAGCGAGGCCACCTGGGCACCGCTCAGTGCCGCAACTTGCAGCGAGCTGAGGTTGGCCACGTCGGCGGTGCTCAAACCCCCCAGCGAAACGGGGTCGGTCGGCAGTGCGGCGATCTGGGCCGAGCTCATGGCCGAGAGTTGCGTGGAGGTCAGGGCGCCCACCTGCTCCGCATTCAAGGAAGCTAGCGCACTGGGGCTGAGGGCCTTGATGTCGGCCGAGGTGATGGCGGCCAGACCTGCGGTGGTGAGGGCTGCGAGTTGCGTGCTGCTGATGGACGCGGCCTGAGCCGTCGTCAGCGCGGCCACCTGGGCGGTGGTGAGCGCAGCCATGGCGTCAACGCCCAGGCCCCTGAGGGCGGCGGTGCCCACGGCCGCGAGGTCGCCCGCGTCGAGCTTCGCGACCTGCTCGGCCGACAGCGCGGCCAGTTGGGCGCTGCTCAGCACGGCTACCTGGGCCGAGCCCAGGGCGGCCACGTCTTCGGTGGCCAGGCTGGCCAACTGGGTGGGCGTGAGTGCGGCCACCTGGGTGGTGCTCAGCGCGGCCATTTGGCCAGTGCCCAGCGCGGCCAACTGGTCGGCGCCCAGCGAACGCATCACGGCGGTGCTGAGGGCGGCGATGTCGGCGGTTTCAATGGCGGCCAACTGGGCGGTGCTGAGGCCAGCCACCTGGGCCGTGCTCAACACAGCCACCTGGGTGGAGCTGAGCGCGGCCACACTGCCGGTGCCCAGGCTGCTGAGTTGTTCGGCCTTGAGCGCCGCGACCTGCGCGGTGCCCAGCGCAGCGATCTGCCCATTGGTGAGCGCGCCGATCTGGTCAGGATTCAGGCTGGCCAGCGCGGCCGGGCTCAGGGCCTTGATGTCTGCGGTGGTGATGGCCGCCACGTCGGCGGTTTCCATGGCCCGCAATTGGGTTGATGTGAGGCCCGCGATCTGCGCGGTGCTCAGGCTTGCCACCTGCGCGGTGGTGAGCGCGGCCATGGCATCGACGCCCAGGCCGCGCAGGGCGTTGGTGCTGAGCACGGCCACGTCGGCGGTGTCCAGCTTGGAGACCTGGTCGGCCGTCAGCGCGCCCACCTGGGCGCCGGTGAGGGTGGCGATCTGGGCGGTGCCCAGGGCGCCTATGACGGCGGTGCTGAGCCCGGCCACCTGAGCCGTGGTGAGCGATGCCACCTGGCCGGTGGTGAGCGCAGCGATCTGGGCTGAGCCCAGGGCGCCGAGCTGGTCGGCGCTGAGCGCACGCAGCGCCACGGTGCTGATGGCCTTGATGTCGGCCGTCTCGATGGCAGCCAGCTGGGTGTTGGTGAATGCCGCGAGCTGGGTACCCGACAGGGCCGCCACTTGCAGCGAGCTGAGGTTGGCCACGTCGGTGGTGCTCAAACCGGCCAGCGAGGCGGCGTCCATGGGCAGCGCGGCAATCTGGGCCGAGCTCATGACGGCAAGCTGGCCAGAGGTGAGCGCGTCAATCTGGGCCGAGCTCAGCCCGCTCAGCGCGGCGGGGTTCAGGGCCTTGATGTCGGCCGTGGTGATGGCGGCCACATCGGCGGTTTCCATGGCCGCCAGTTGCTTGCTGGTCAGCGCGGCGGCCTGGTTGGACGTGAGCGCGGCCACCTGGCCGGTGGTCAGGGCGGCCACGGCGTCGGCGTCCAGGCCCCGCAGCGCTGCGGTGTTCAGGGCGGCCACGTCCGCATTGGCCAGACCGGCCACCTGGGCGGTGGTCAGCGCCGCCACTTGGGCGCTGCCCAGCACAGCAAACTGCGCCGTGCCCAGCGCATTCAGGTTGGCGGTGCCCAGCCCGGCGATCTGCTCGGCGTTCAAGACGCCGACTTGCGCGGTGGTAAAGGCGGCGAACTGGTTGCTGCCCATGGCCGCGAGCTGGTCGGCACTCAGGGCACGCACAGCGGCGGTGCCCAGGGCCTTGATGTCGGCCGACTCAATGGCGGCCAGCTGGCCCGTGGTCATGCCCGCCACCTGGGCGGGGCTCAGGCCGGCCACCTGGGCCGAGCTCAGGCCAGCGATGCTGGCGGTGCTCAGGCCGGCCAGTTGGTCGACCTTCAGGGCAGCGATCTGGGCCGAGCCCAGTGCGGCCACCTGGCCCGGGGTGAGTTGGCCGATCTGATCGGCACTCAGGCCGGCCAGCGCAGCCGGGCTGATGGCCTTGATGTCGGCAGATTCAATGGCCGCCACGTCGGTGCTGGTCAGCGCGGCCAACTGGGCGCTGCTCAGCGCCGCCACCTGGGCGGACGTCAACGCTGCCACCTGCGCGGTGGTGAGCCCGGCCATGGCCTCGGCGCTCAGGCCCTTCAGGGCCGCCGGGGTCAGTGCCGCGAGGTCGGTGGCTTCGAGCTTGGCCACCTGGTCGGCGGTGAGTGCCGCCACCTGGGTGGCGCTGAGCATGGCCACCTGGGCCGAGCCCAGGGCCACGATGTCAGCACTGTTCAGGCCCGCGAGTTGGGCGCTGCCCAGCGCGGCCACTTGGGTGGAGCTCAGCGCAGCCACTTGGGTCGAGCCCAGCCCGGCCATCTGCTCGGCCGAGAGCGAACGCAGTGCCGCAGTGCTCAGCGACTTGATATCGGCCGTTTCTATGGCGGCCAGCTGGGCCGTGCTCAGCGCGGCGGCCTGGGCCGGGCTGATGGCGCCAACCTGGGCGGCGCTCAGCGCGGCGATGTTGTCGGTGCTCAGGCCCGCAATCTGCAGCGAGCCCAGCGCGGCCACCTGTGCGGTGCTGAGCGCGGCGGCCTGGCCGGTGGTCAGGCTGCCAATCTGTTCGGCCGTCAGACCCGCCAGCGCGGCCGGCGCCAGGGCCTTCAGGTTGGCGGTGGTGATGGCCGCCACGTCGGCGGTTTCCAGCGCCCGGATCTGGGTGCTGGTGAGAGCGCCCAGCTGGCCCGAAGTCAGCGCAGCCACCTGGGCTGTCGTCAACGCGGCCACGGCGTCCACACCCAGGCCGCGCAAGGCGCCGGCACTGAGAGCGGCCACATCGGCGGTCTGCAGGTTGGCCACCTGATCCGCCGTCAGTGCGGCCACCTGGGCGCTGCCCAGCGCGGCATACTGGGCCGTGCCCAAAGCCGTCAGGTTGGTGGTGGACAGGCCCGAGAGCTGCGTGGCACTCAAGGCGGCCACCTGGCCGGTGCTGAGGGAGGCGATCTGGCCGGTGCCCAGGTTGCTCAGCTGGTCGGCGGCGAGCGCGCGCAACGCGGTGGTGCTGAGGGCCTTGAGGTCGGCCGTTTCCATGGCACCCAACTGGGTCGAGCTCAACGAGGCCACTTGGGCCCCGGTAAGCGCGGCCACCTGGGCCGAGGTCAGCGCCACCAGATTGGCGGTGCCCAGGCCGGTGAGTTGCTCGGCCGTCAGGCTGCCCACTTGCGCCGTGCTCAGCCCGGCCACCTGGGCGCTGGTGAGCCCTGCCACCTGCGCGGCGCTCAAGCCCTTGAGGCCAAGCACGCCCAGCGCAGTGATGTCTGCAGCGCTCATGGCCGCCAGGTCGGCGGTTTCAAAGGCAGCCACCTGCGCGCTGGTCAGCGATGCCATCTGTGCGGTGGTGAATGCGGCGGCTTGCGCCGTGCCCAGCGCGGCCAGGGCCTCGCCGCCCAAGCCCTTGACGGCGGCGGTGCCCAGCGCCGCCACATCGGCGGTTTCCAGGTTGGCCACTTGTTCGGTGGTGAGCGCGGCCACCTGGGCGCTGCTCAACTTCGCGAACGCGGCGGTGCCCATCGCATCCAGGTTGGTGGTGGACAGCGCGGCCAGTTGACCGGCGGTCAGCGCACCGACCTGGGTGGTGGTCAACGAGGCCATCTGGGAGCTGTTCAGGGCGCCCAGCTGCTCGGCGCTCAAAGCCCGCACGGCGGCGGTGCTGAGGGCCTTGAAATCACCCGATTCGATGGCCGCCACCTGCGCGGTACTCAGGCCGGCGACCTGCGCGCTGCTGAGCACAGCCACCTGGGTGGAACTCAGCGCGGCCACCTGGGTGGGGCTGAGGCCAGCAATCCTGTCTGCCTTGAGTGCCGCGATCTGGGCCGCGCCCAGCACGGCCAGGTCAGCGGTTTCGAGGTGCGAAAGCTGGTCGGCGGAGAACGCTCCCACCTGCGCCGCCGTCAGGGCTGCGGCCTGCGCGGTACCCAGCGCAACGATGTCGTTGGAGCCCAGACCGGCAATCTGCGCGGTCGTCAGGGCGCCCACCTGGGTCGGGGTCAGGGCCGCAAACTGCGTGGTCGTCAACGCGGCCAGCTGGGTGTCGCTGAGGCTGCGCAGGGCAGCTGTCTTGATGGCGGACAGGTCAGCGTTCTCAAACGCTGCGATCTGGCCGGTGCCCAGGGCGGCCAGGCCGGCGGGGCTGATGGCGCCAGACTGAACAGATGTCAAGGCCACGATCTGATCGGTGCTGAAAGCGGCCCAGTCCTCGGTGGTCAGCGCGGCAACGGCGGCGGTGGACAGGGCAGCGATGTCTGCAGTCGTCAGGGTGGGAATCGAGGTGGCCATGACTAATTTCCTTTTCTTGCATCTGATTGAGCGAACCAACCCTGGGACCGACCCCGCCAGGTTCATGGAAGCGGGGTCTGACTCCAGCGGGGACTGCCGTATTCACCAAGGTGGTCAGCGGGATCAATCGGGCAGCGTCCCAGTCCTCGCGAAGGACACTGCGGTTTCTCTACGACGGGATATCGTTCGATTCGAGCAGTTCTTAAGTTGCCGCACTTTGTGGAATCGGCCTGGTTTTGGGCTCCAGATCGGTTCTTCCGGTGCCCAATCCGGCGCGGTGGCCGGGTCTGGTTGCGAGTGAAGTACAGCGCTGGAGGACCTGCGCCACAGTTCCGCCGGCAGGGCAGGCGACAGGGCCACAGATGCCGGGTTTTGGCCGGCTACTTCCACTGTTTCTCTGCCCTGGGGCTGCATAGACTGGGCAGCACATGAACTGGATTCACCGCGTTCTGGCCCGACCTGTGGGTCGCCACGCGCAGCCCACGCCCTCTGTATGAACACCCTGCCGCACAAGGTTTTGCCATTGCGCCCGCGCCCACGCCTGCTGATTCAGGGCTGGCGCGGCGTGCACCACTCGTTCGCCATGGTCAACCAGCACCAGATTCTGGCGCTGGCCCGACACGGCGGCTTCGAGCTGCACCACCACGATGTGGCGTTTTTGATGCCGCACTGGAACGCCAGCAACCTGGACGCTGGTTTCGATGCGCAGCGCCAGTCCCTGATCGCCAGCCTCAGCGATTTGCCGCTGGAGCAGGCCGACGCCGTGTTGCGGGTGGCCGCACCGCTGGCAGCGCCCAGCCCCGCCTCGCCCCCCGCGCTCACCTTTGCCGTTACCGAGTTTGGTCTGGACGCCAAGGGCTTTGCCCAGCCCGAAGCCGCGCTGAGCGACTGGACCTGTGGCGAGCACCGCCTGGTCACCCCCAGCCGCTGGTCGCGCGACCGGCTACTGGATTTCGGCTTTGAAGAACAGCGCGTGCACGTAGTGCCACATGGTGTGGACGGCGAGGCCTTCTCCCCCAGCAGCGCCCCCGAGCGCGATGCCAACCGCGCCGTGCTAGGCCTGGGCGAAGGCACAGTGGCCTTTCTCAACGTGGGTGTGCCCACCTGGAACAAGGGGCTGGACCTGCTGGTGCGCGCCTTCGCCCGGGTGCACCTGGCCTACCCCGACACGCGCCTGGTGCTCAAGGACGCACGTGCCCTGTACGGCCTGTCGGTAGAGCAGGTGCTGCGCGACGCCGCTGCCACCGACCCGGCGGTGCGCGAGCCCGCCTTCCTCGGTGCCATCACCGTGCTACCCACCAGCCTGACCCAGGCCCAGTTGCGCGCGCTGTACGGAGCGGTTGACTGCTATGTCTCGCCCTACCGTGCGGAAGGCTTCAACCTGCCGGTGCTCGAAGCCCTGGCCTGCGCCACCCCGGTGGTGGTGAGCTCAGGCGGCGCCACCGACGACTTCTGCCATGGCGCAGGTGTGTCGCGCATCGCCAGCGTGTTCCATCGTGGAGACCTCGGCAACAAGTCCAACTGCTGCTGGGTGGAACCGCAGATCGACGCCCTGGTGGCGCTGATGGCCGAGGCCGCCAGCGCCGGCCCGAATCGACCCGAGACCCGCAGCGCCCAGCGCAGCGGCGCCCGCGCCAACGCACTGGCCCATCCCTGGGACCGTGCGGCGGACGCGCTGGCCCGTTTGCTGCGCCCCGCCGCCGGTGCCACCACTTCCGCCCCCGCTTCCGCCCAAGCTTTTGCCACCGCGCTGCCCGACCTGGCCGGCGCACACTCCATCTGATGCTCGAAAAGAGGCTCGTTGTGAACACACCCACCCCCATCCATCGCCAGAACCGCGTGCTTGAACTGCTCAAGCTGATTCGTCCGTGGACGATGCGCCGCCAGCCCAAGATCCGGCTGGGCAATGCCTACGACGGTGGCTATGTGGTGCCCGCCATCGCACTCGAGGCCGATGGTGTGATGTCGGTTGGCGTGGGCCCCGACGTGAGCTTTGACTTCGCCCTGGCGCAACGCGGCGCCAAGATCGTGCAGTTCGACCACACGGTCGAGAAGCCGCCCACCGACCACCCAGCCTTCTCGTTCTTCAAGCTGGGTTGGGGCACGCGCACCGAAGGCGATCTGCTGAGCTTTGACGACATGCTGGCCAAGCTCGACGCGCTGGGCTCCAAACGCCCGCTGCTGAAGTTCGACATCGAAGGTGCCGAATACGATGTCTTCAGCACCGTCACCCCCGAGCACCTGGCGCGCTTCGAGGTGATCTGCTGCGAGCTGCACGACTTCGAGAAGCTGGGCGACGAAGCCTTCTTCGCCCAGGCCCAGCATCTGCTGAAGATGCTCAATGCCGGCCATGTGCCGGTGCACCTGCACGCCAACAACTACCAGAGCCTGCTGTTGGTGGAAGGCGTGCCGGTGCCGCGCGTGATCGAGCTGTGCTTCCTGCGCCGCGACCTGGACAGCTTCCCCAACTTCTCGGTCGACCCGATTCCCGGCCCGCTGGACCGGCCGAATCACCCGATGCGACCCGACCTCTGCCTCAACCCGTTCTGAGCATCGCCATTCGGCTGCGCCTCGTCATTCCGCTGCGCCTCGTCATTCCCGCACCCCCTTCGTCATTCCCGCGCAGGCGGGAATCCACAGCCTGCCACGACATGGATTCCCGCCTTCGCGGGAATGACGGTCCCCGTACCTGGCGCTGTGGGCCAGGCCCTGCTTCACAGCGGCGCCAAGTCGAACACCAGCACTTCGGCCGCCTGCCCGCATGACAGCGTGAGGCTGCTCTCGCCCTGCAACTTGGCCGCATCACCGGCCTCCAGAGCCTGGCCATTCACATTCAGGTGGCCGCGCACCACGTGCACGTAGCCCAGCCGCTGCGGGCTCAGAGCCAGCTCGGCGCTCTCTGCGCCGTCAAAGCGCCCCTGGTACAGCCGCGCATCGGCCTGCAGGTTCAGCACGCCCGTGCCGCCACCCGGTGCGCCCACCAGGAGCAACCGGCCGCGCGTGCCAGCCGCATCCACCTTCATCTGCTCATAGGCCGGCGGCAAATCGCGCGCAGCCGGCAGCAGCCAGATCTGCAGGAAATGCGTGGTCTGGCCCTCGGCGTGGTTGAACTCGCTGTGGCGCACACCCGTGCCGGCCGTCATGCGCTGCACCTCGCCGGGCGGGATGGAGGTGCCGTTGCCCATGCTGTCGCGGTGCGCCAGTTCGCCCTCCAGCACCACGCTGATGATCTCCATGTCGCGGTGGCCGTGCGTGCCAAAGCCGGTGCCGGGGGTGATGCGGTCCTCGTTGATCACACGCAGGTTGCCAAAGCCCATGTGCGCCGGGTCAACGTAGTCGGCGAACGAGAAGCTGTGGCGGCTCTTGAGCCAGCCGTGGTCGGCGTGGCCACGGTCTTGGGACTTGCGCAGGGTGATCATGGTGGGGGTACTTCCAGGCAACGCAGTGAGGCGGATGAAGCAATGTAGGCCTTGCCACCAGGCCTGTGGGGTACAACGCTTGAAGCGTTCTTTCAAATAAGATGAACCGCCAAGGAACCCGCATGACTGACCGCCGCCACGCCCTCACGCCCGACGCCCTGCTGATGATGGACACCATCGCCCGCACCGGCAGCTTCGCCGCAGCGGCGCGCGAACTGGGCAAGGTGCCATCGGCCCTCACCTACAGCGTGCGCCAGCTCGAAGACGCGCTCGACGTGCTGCTGTTCGACCGCAGCTCGCGCCAGGCCAAGCTCACCGCCGCCGGCACCGAGCTGCTCACCGAGGGCCGGCGCCTGCTGAGCGAGATGGACGCCGTGGCCAACCGGGTGCGCCGCGTCTCCACCGGCTGGGAAACCCAGCTCACCATCGCCTGCGACGGCGTGCTCTCGCGCCTCACGCTGCTGGAGCTGTGCGAATCCTTCTACGCGCTGCGCCCGGCCGGTGGCGAGGCTGGCCCCGGCACGCGCCTGCGCCTGCGCACCGAGGTGCTGGCCGGCACCTGGGAGGCGCTGGTGTCGGGCCAGGCCGACCTGGCCATGGGCGTGTCGGTGGACAACGCGGCGCAGGGCATCGAGGTCAAGCCGCTGGGCGACATGGACTTTGTCTTTGCCGTGGCCCCGCACCACCCGCTGGCCGCCGCGCCCGAGCCGCTGGACGACGCCGAGATCATGAAGCACCGCGCCGTGGCCGTGGCCGATTCGGCCCAGCGGCTCTCGCCGCTCACCGTGAACCTGCTGCCCGGGCAGGACGTGCTGACGGTGTCGAGCATGCAGGCCAAGATCGAGGCGCAGTTGCGCTGCCTGGGCTGCGGCTTCGTGCCCGAGCCCCTGGTGCGCGACCACTTGCGCGGCGGCCGCCTGGTGGCCAGGGCCGTGCAGCGCCAACGCCGCACTGCACGGCTGGGCTATGCCTGGCGCGCCGCCGCCGTGGGCCAGCCCCGCAAGGCCCCGCAAGGCCTGGCCCTGCAATGGTGGCTGGCACAGCTGGAAAGCGACACCACCCGCCATGCGCTCATGGAGCGCCACTGCGGCCTGCCCAGCGATGTCGACTGAAACCCGGCTCTACACCGGCAGATTCGCCCCCTCGCCCACCGGCCCACTGCACTCGGGCTCTCTGGTGGCAGCACTCGCCAGTTGGCTTGACGCCCGCGCCCACGACGGCCGCTGGCTGGTGCGCATCGAAGATGTGGACACGCCGCGCTGCATCGCCGGCGCCACTGAGACCATCCTGCAGCAGTTGGCCACCTGCGGCCTGCTGGCCGACGCGGCGCCCTGGTGGCAATCGCAGCGCGGTGCGGCCTACCAAAAGGCCTTGGGCCAGCTGCAGGCGCGCGCCCTCGCCTACCCCTGCGGCTGCAGCCGCAAGGACATCGCCGCCGCGCTGCTGGCCCGTGGCCTGACCCCCGAGCGGCATGGCGAACTGGTCTACCCCGGCACCTGCCGCCAGGGCCTGCAGGGCCGCGAGCCGGGTGCCTGGCGGGTGCGCACCGACGGCCTGGGTGGCAGCGATTTGCACATCGCCTGGCAAGACCGCCGCTTGGGCCCGCAAACGCAGAACCTCAGCCAGGCCGTGGGCGATTTCGTGCTGCGGCGGGCCGACGGCCTGTGGGCCTACCAGTTGGCCGTGGTGGTGGATGACGCCGAGCAGGGCGTGACCGACGTGGTGCGTGGCGCAGACCTGGCCGACAACACGCCGCGCCAGATCCACCTGCAGCGCCTGTTGGGCCTGCCCACGCCGCGCACCCTGCACACGCCGCTGGTGCTGGCCGCCGACGGACAAAAACTCTCGAAGCAGAACGGTGCCATCGCGCTCGATCTCTCGCTCCCCGTGCGGGCCCTTCAGCAGGCCGCCCAGGTGCTGGGCCTGCCGCCTGACCTGCCCAGCGCCACGGTCGCCGAGTGGTTGGCAGCGGCTGTGCCGGCCTGGCGCGCCAGCTGCCCGGCACGGTGCCCAGCGGTGGCATGATGCGCCCCTTGTTTGCAATCTGAGACCTGAAGGACTCCCATGACCACGACCCCCAGCGGCCTGCAATACGAAGACGTGGTGCCAGGCACCGGTGCCACCGCCCAGTCGGGCCAGAGCGTGACGGTGCACTACACCGGCTGGCTGCACGACGCTGCGGCCCCCAACGGCCGTGGCCGAAAGTTCGACAGCAGCAAGGACCGCGGCGAGCCTTTTGAGTTCGATCTGGACGCCGGCATGGTCATCCGTGGCTGGGACGAGGGCGTGCAGGGCATGCAGGTGGGTGGCAAGCGGGTGCTCACCATCCCGCCCGAGCTGGGCTATGGCGCGCGCGGCGCCGGTGGTGTGATCCCGCCCAACGCCACCCTGGTGTTTGAAGTGGAACTGCTGCCCACGCCCGAGCGCCCCAGCCTGCAAATGACCGATGTGGTGCAAGGCAGTGGCGCCACCGCCGAAGCCGGCCACAGCGTGACCGTGCACTACACCGGCTGGCTGTTTGATGAAACCGCGCCACAGCAGCGCGGCCGCAAGTTCGACAGCAGCAAGGACCGCGGCGACCCCTTCGAGTTCGACTTGGGCGCCGGCATGGTGATCCAGGGCTGGGACCAGGGCGTGCAGGGCATGAAGGTGGGCGGCACCCGCGTGCTGGTGATCCCGGCCCACCTGGGTTACGGTGCCCGTGGTGCGGGTGGCGTCATTCCTCCCAACGCCACGCTGGTGTTCGAGGTGGATTTGCTGGGCGTCTGAGTGCCGCCGGTAGTCGCATCGCCGTCATTCCCGCAACCGTGGCTGACGGCCCAAGACCGCCAAGGCGTCTCCAGTCACCCGGCATATTCGCCAGTCGGGCAACACCGTGGCGCCCATGCGCTGGTAGAACGCGATGGCGTTGGCGTTCCAGTCGAGCACACTCCACTCGAAGCGGCCACAGCCGCGTTGCACAGCCAGCGCGGCCAGATGGCTCAGCAGGGCTTTGCCCAGGCCCAGTCCGCGCCTCGCGGGCTGCACGTACAGGTCTTCCAGGTACAGGCCAGGCCGGCACTTGAAAGTGGAGAAGTTGGTGAAGAACAACGCAAAGGCCACCAGCGGCATGCCCGGCTCGGCAGGCAACTCGGCCACCACGCACTCGGCCACCGGCCGCTCGCCAAACAGGTGCGGCGCCAACTTCTCCACCGTGGTCTCCACCATGTGGCTGAGCTGCTCGAACTCGGCCAGTTCACGGATCAACGCCACGATGGCGGGCAGGTCGCGCAGCTCGGCGGCTCGCAGCTGGTACTGGGTGCTTTCACTCATGCGGCCAATTTTGTCACCGGGCCGACAGTGGGCTGAAACCGGCACCCGTACAGTGGTGCGATGAGCAGCCCACTCCCCTACCAGCCGCACCGCCCAGCCACCGACCTGTTCGTACCGGTGCGTGGCCTGAACTACCACCTCAGCACTTGGGGCGATCCTTCGATGGTGACGCCCGAGCGGCCCGCGCTGCTGATGTGCCACGGTTTCATGGACGTGGGGGCCTCGTTCCAGTTCGTGGTGGACGCCCTGGCCGACATCGAAGGCCCCACCCGCTTCATCCTGGCCCCCGACTGGCGCGGCTTTGGGCACACCACCGCGCCACCGGTGGACCACTACTGGTTTGCCGATTACCTGGGCGATCTGGACGCGCTGCTGGATGGCCGTGTGGCAGGCCTGATCTCGGCCCAGCAGCCTATCGACCTGCTGGGCCACAGCATGGGCGGCAATGTGGTGATGAGCTATGCCGGCGTGCGGCCTGCGCGCATCCGCAAGCTCATCAACCTCGAAGGCTTTGGCATGCCGGCCACCGCGCCTGAAGATTCGCCGCACCGCCTGGCCAAGTGGCTGGACGAACTGGCGCAGCCGCAGACCCTGCGCGACTACGACAGCCTGGCCGGCGTGGCCGAGCGCCTGCGCAAGAACAACCCACGCCTGCCGGCCGACAAGGCAGCCTGGCTGGCGGGGCACTGGTCCGCGCAAAGCGAGGACGGCCGCTTCCGCATCCTGGGCGACCCGGCACACAAGCGTGTGAGCGCCTTGCTCTACCGCGTGGAGGAGGTGCTGGCCGCCTGGCGTCGCATCACTGCGCCGGTGCTGTGGGTGGACGGCGATCAGACCGACACCACCCAGTGGTGGGGGCACCGCTATCCGCGTTCGGAGTTTGATGCCCGCCTGGCCGTGGTGGCGCGGGTGGAGCACCACATGCTCTCGCCCTGCGGCCACATGCTGCACCACGACCAGCCCGAGGCCCTGGCGCAGCTCCTGCGCGATTTTTTGGCAAACGGTTGAACCCCGGCGAGCACCCAGGCGCCAGAATGCGGGCCACGCCCCATCCCGCCCCTCACCGCCCTCGTCACCCTCGCTGATGCCGCCCCTGGATTCGAACGCAACCCTGGCCCTCACCGGTGCCTGCCTGCACCTCGCGCTGGCTGTGCTGTTCCTGCTCACCTGGCGCGAGCTGCGCACCCCCTGGGCCTGGAAACTCTCGGTGGGTTTTGCCGTGTTCGCGGCGATCTACACGGTCAACGCCTGGCAGTTCCAGGCCGTGCAGCGGGCCGGCCCCTGGCTCACCGTTACCGCGCTGTGGACCTCGCTGGCCTACATCGTCATGACCAGCGCGCTGGCCGACTATGTGGTCGCCCCGCCACTCTGGCGGCGCCTGCTGATCGGCCTGCTGCTGGCCCTGATCGTCAGCGCCATGCTCGCCATCAGCCTGGGCTGGCTTGACCGGCGCGGCGCGCAATGGTTCCAGGCTGCCCTGGTGCCGCTGTGGAGCGCGTTGTTCCTGTGGGGCGCCCACCGCGAGCCCCGCAGCGGCCATATGGTGAACATCGTGGCCCTGCTGCTGATGCCCTTGCTCACCCTGCTGACGCACTTCGGATTGCTGGGCCCGCCCTTCGACGACAACCGCGGCGTTCTGCCCCAGACAGTGCTGGGCATCACCCTGCTCACCACAACCCTGCTGCGGGCCCAGCGCCAGGCCAACCAGGCCTTGACAGCGCAGAGCCAGGCTGAAGCCGAACTGCGCCGAACCAACGAGGCGCTGGAGCAGCGCATTGAGCAACGCACAGCGCACCTGCGCGAGAACATCGAGTTGCTGGAAGGTTTCAACCGCAATGTCTCGCACGATCTGCGCGGGCCACTGGGGGGCATCGCTGGCCTGGCCAGCCTGACCCGCGACGCCGTGGCCGAGGGCGACATTGCCAACGCAGTGCAGAACCTGGACGCCATGGCCCACCAGGCCACGCAGTCGCAGGCCCTGGTGGACGCCTTGCTCAGGTTGGCGCGCGCCAGCAGCGGTGATTTGCACCCCACCGGCGTGGACACCCGGGCCATGCTCGCCGAGTTGCTGCCCAGCCTGCCACGCCTGGCCAGGGCCCCCGTGGGCTGCGTGACGCCGAGCGAACGTCTGCCGCTGCTGCAGGCCGACCCCGTGCTGCTGCGCCAGGTGTTCGTGAACCTGGTGGACAACGCACTCAAGTTCGGCGCCGGCCAGCCCACATTGCGCGTCGTGGTGGACGCCATCCGAACCGACGAAGCGACCTGGCAGTTCAGCGTCAGTGACAACGGCCCGGGCTTTGACGCCCAGCGGGCGGAAGGCCTGTTCCGGCCCTTCCGCCGCCAGCATCAGGGTGGCTACGAGGGCTCTGGCGTGGGCCTGTCGGTGGTACGGCGCATTGTTGAGCACCACGGGGGCCGGGTCTGGGCCGAATCCTCACCCGGCCTGGGAGCAACCTTCAGGTTCACCCTGCCCGCGCAGCCACGCGCCGCCGGAGTTGCTGATACCGCATAGCCTTCAGTACCTCAGGGACACCGCCACCCTTGGCGGCGGCTGACGCGCAAAGCAGCCGGCCGCGATGGTGTGCTTGAGCGCCAGTTCGAATCAGGCACCCGCTTCGACGCGCGGGTGGCGCAGCGCTTCCACCAACTGCAGCGACTGGGCCGACGGCCTGGGCGTGAGCAGGCTCACCAGCACAATCACCGCAAAGCCCAGCGGCACCCCGAACACGCCGGCCGAAATGGGCTGTATGCCCCACCAGAGCTGGATGGGTGAGGTGACGCCCAGCAAGGCCCGCAACGCCGGGTGGGTGGTGGCCATGTACCAGAAGGTCAGGCCCAGCCCTGCCAGCATGCCGGCCGCCGCCCCCCAGCGGTTGGCGCGGCGCCAGAACACGCCCAGCACCAGCGCCGGAAAGAAGGCTGATGCCGCCAGCGAGAACGCGGCCGACACCAGGAACAGGATGTTGGCCGGCTTTTGTGCCGCCACGAAGGCCGCCGCCAGCGCCACCGCCAGCAGCAGCACCTTGGAAATCATCACCCGCCGCGCCGTGGAGGCCTGGGGGTTGATCATGCGGTAGTACAGGTCGTGCGAGAGCGCGTTCGAGATCGTGAGCAGCAGGCCATCGGCGGTGGACAGCGCCGCCGCCAGGCCGCCGGCCGCCACCAGGCCCGAGATGGCATAGGGCATGCCGGCGATCTCGGGCATGGCCAGCACGATGATGTCGCCACCGATGCGCAGTTCGCCCAGTTGCAGGATACCGTCGTGGTTGACGTCCTCCACCGAGAGCAGCGTCGGGTCGACCTTGGTCCAGTTGGCAATCCAGGCTGGCAGCGCGTCGAAAGAGGTGCCCACCAGCGAGCTGAAGATCTCGTACTTCACCAGCACCGCCAGGGCCGGCGCCGTGAGGTAGAGCAGCACGATGAAGAACAGCGACCAGGTGACCGACTGGCGCGCCTCCTTCACCGAGGGCGTGGTGTAGTAGCGGATCAGGATGTGGGGCAGCGCTGCCGTGCCCACCATCAGGCAGAACACCAGCGCCATGAAGTTGCGCCGAGAGAGTTCGTAGGCGCGTTGCTCGTCGGGCGTGCCGTCGGGTTGGCCAGCAAATGGCGTGGCGTGGTCGGGCATGCCGCCCAGCGGCTGGGCGCGGGCCTCCAGCTCTTTGCGCTGCAGGCTCCAGAGTTCGGTGGCAGCGGCTTCGTCTTTGGGCAGTTGGGCCAGCACACGCTCGGCGGCCTGGATGCTGCGCTGTGGCGCGTTCGATTCCTTCAGCACCAGCACCAGCTCGCGGGCATGTTCGCGGTCATTGGCCAGGGCTGCGCCCACGTGGTGCAACTTGCTGTCCAGCTCGTCGGCACGGGCCCGCAGCGCCGCAATCACCGAAAGCTCGGCCGGGTCGGCCTTGAGCCGCTGCTCGGCCTGGGTCACCTTCTGCAGTTGGTAGCCGTAAATGGCCTGCGGGATGGGAATGTGGGTCTGCTTGACACTCAGCCAGGCCACCGGCACCAGGTAAGCGATCACCAGCACGATGTACTGCGCCACCTGGGTCCAGGTGACGGCTCGCATGCCACCCAGGAACGAGCACACCAGGATGCCGCCCAGCCCCAGGAAGACCCCGATCTCGAACGAGGCGATGCTGGTGAGCCGCGTGGTGATCAGGCCCACGCCGTAGATTTGCGCCACCACGTAGATGAACGAGCACAACATGGCGGCAGCCAGGCCAATGAGGCGGGTGAGGTTGCCTTCGTAGCGCGCGCCCAGAAAGTCTGGCACCGTGAACTGGCCAAACTTGCGCAAATAAGGCGCCAGCAGAAACGCCACCAGGCAGTAGCCCCCCGTCCAGCCAATGATGTAGGCCAGGCCGTCATACCCCGTGAGGTAGAGCGTGCCGGCCATGCCGATGAACGAGGCCGCGCTCATCCAGTCGGCCGCCGTGGCCATGCCGTTGTACACACCGGGCACGCGGCGGCCGGCCACGTAGTACTCCACGGCATCGGTGGTGCGGCTCATCACGCCAATGACGGCGTAAATCACCACGGGCGCGGCCAGGAAGACAAAACCAATGTAATGCCGTGGCAGGCCCCAGTGCTCCAGCAGCACCATCAGCACCAGGAACACCACGAAGCACAGGCCGTAGCCCGCGTAGATCCAGTGCAGCCGACGCCGAAAGCTCATGCTGGCCAGGGCATTCGATTCAGTCATGCTCATCCATGTCGTACTGCACATCCAGCCTGCTCATGACCCGGGCATACAAGCCCACCAGGGCCAGGAAGATCAGCAAGGCACCCTGCCCCGTCCACCAGAAGCTGAATGGCCAGCCGAAGAAACTGAAGTTCAATGCCCGTGCCTTGAACACCACGGCAAAACTCACCAGCGCCCAGGCCAGCATCAACCCGGCGGTGAGCCAGCGCACCTTGCGCCAGTAGGTGCGCTGGCGCGAGCCCGGCCCGGCTGCGGTGGGGTCGCTTTGCGCTGGGGTCAGCGGCATGCCTGCAGCCCCAGTTCCAGGCACAGCCTCAGCTTGGCCGCAGTGGCCGCCAGCCACAGGGCCATCAGCAGCGGCGCGGTCCAACGGCCCGCGCGGCGCTCCACCGGCAGCACCACCCAACCCAGCAGGCGGTGAAAAGGGTTCAGCTCACGCGCAGGCCCCACCATCAGGCCCAGCACGAAACGGCCCAGCATGGCCATCAAGGCCACCTCGCACACCAGCTTCACGCACGTTGCCAACCACAGCATTCGCTCTGCCCTCTTTGGTTTTGCATTGTGGCGGCATTCGGCGTTGCCACCGAGCCGGGAAACGCCCAAGGTGTGCCATGCGAAAATATGTCATTTGAACCTTGGAAATCTGAGTCATGGAAATCGAACGCATCAACGCCATCGGCAGCACCCTGGCCGACCTGACGCAGCGCACCCTCGATTTACGGGGGTATCTTTGACTACGACCGCAAAACCCTGCGGCTGAACGAAGTCAACGCCACGCTCGAAAACCCCGCCATCTGGAACGACCCCAAGCGGGCCCAGGAGTTGGGCAAGGAAAAGAAGACCCTCGACGAAGTCGTGGGTACCATCGACCACCTCAGCAGCAACCTCGCCGACAACACCGAGTTGTTCGAGATGAGCAAGGCCGACGACGACCTGGCCGGCCTGGAAGCCATCGAGGGCCTGGCGGGTGAGCTGCGCGAGATCGTCGAGAAACTCGAATTCCGCCGCATGTTCAGCAACCCCGCCGACCCGCTGAACTGCTTCATCGACATCCAGGCCGGCGCCGGCGGCACCGAGGCCTGCGACTGGGCCGGCATGCTGCTGCGCCAGTACCTCAAGTACTGCGAGCGCAAGGGCTTCAAGGCCACGATGGAAGACGAGACGCCGGGCGACATTGCCGGCATCAAGAGCGCCACCATCAAGGTCGAGGGCGATTACGCTTTCGGTCATTTGCGCACCGAAACTGGCGTGCACCGCCTGGTGCGCAAGAGCCCGTTCGATTCTTCGGGTGGCCGCCACACCAGCTTCGCCTCGCTTTTCGTCTACCCCGAGATCGACGATTCGATCGAGATCGAGATCAACCCGGCCGACGTGCGGGTGGACACCTTCCGTGCCTCGGGCGCGGGTGGCCAGCACATCAACAAGACCGACTCGGCGGTGCGCCTGACCCACATCCCCACCAACATCGTGGTGCAGTGCCAGGACGGCCGCAGCCAGCACAGCAACCGTGACGTGGCCTGGAAGCGGCTGCGCTCGCGCCTTTACGACCACGAGATGCGCAAACGCCAGGAAGAGCAGCAAAAGCTCGAAGACACCAAGACCGACGTGGGCTGGGGCCACCAGATCCGCTCTTACGTGCTGGACAACAGCCGCATCAAGGACCTGCGCACCAACGTCGAAATCTCGGCCACGCAGAAGGTGCTCGATGGTGACCTCGACGCCTTCATCGCTGCCAGCCTGAAACAAGGCCTTTGATGTCAAACCCGCGCGGTGGCTTTGAGGCCCTGCTCTTCGACCTCGATGGCACGCTGGTGGACAGCATGCCGCTGCACCAGCGCGCCTGGGTGCGCTGGTTTGCCAGCATCGGCCAGCCGCTGGACGAGGACCCGGGTTTTTTTGCCAGCTCGGCCGGACGCTCGAACACCGAGATCCTGGCCGACATGTACCCGCAAAAGGCGGCGGCCGAGCTCGAAGCCATGGCCGACGCCAAAGAAGCGCTGTACCGGGCCGAGGCGGTGGCGCATCTGCAAGCCATCGCGGGCGGGCTCGATCTGCTGGCACGCGCCCGCGCCCAGGGCCTGAAGCTGGCCGTGTGCACCGCTGCACCGCAGGCCAACATCGCCGTGGCGTTCGAGCGCTTTGGCCTGGGTGCCTTGGTGGACACCGTCACCAGCCCGGCTGATGGGCTGCGCGGCAAGCCCCATCCCGACGTCTTTGTAGAAGCCGCCCGCCGTCTGGCCACCGCACCCGGGCGCTGCCTGGTGTTCGAGGACGCACCCCTGGGCATCGAGGCTGCCCGCCGCGCCGGCATGGCCGCCGTGGCCCTCACCACCACGTTGGACGCAGCCGCGTTCAGCCCCTACCCCAACCTGATCACCGCAGTGCGCGATTTCACCGCGCTGGATCAGACTCTGCTGTTTGCCTGAGCTGTTCTGGAAGGACGCCCACCATGATGATGCGTGAAGGCTCTGCCGCCCTCGTTCGCCGTGAAGACTACCTGGCCCCGGCCTACTGGATACGCCAGGCCGAGCTCAGCTTCGACCTCGACGCCGCCAAGACCATCGTGGGCAGCAAGCTCACCATGGAGCGCAACCTGACGCAAGAACGCCAGCCGCTGCGCCTGAACGCTGAAGACCTGAACCTGCTGCGCGTGCTGGTGAACGGCCAGAGTGTGTCCTTCCGCCACGAGGACAGCCTGCTGGTGATCGACGCCCCCGAGGCCGACCAGTTTGTGCTGGAGATCCGCAACACCATCGCCCCCGACAAGAACACCCAGCTCAGCGGCCTGTACGCCTCGGGCTCGGGCCTATTCACGCAGTGCGAGGCCGAGGGATTCCGCCGCATCACCTGCTACCTCGACCGCCCCGATGTGATGGCGCAGTTCACCGTCACGCTGCGCGCCGACAAGGCCAGGTACCCGGTGCTGCTCAGCAACGGCAACCTGGTGGAACAGGGCGAGCTCGACAACGGCCGTCACTACGTGAAGTGGCACGACCCCTTCCCCAAGCCTGCCTACCTGTTTGCCGTGGTGGCCGCCGACCTGGTGGCGCGCGAGCAGCGCATCGTCACGCGCAGCGGCAAGGAGCATCTGCTGCAGATCTTCGTCAAGCGTGGCGACCTGGAAAAGACCGAGCACGCGATGAACTCTCTGATCGCCTCCATCGTCTGGGACGAGGCCCGCTTCAAGCTGCCGCTCGACCTGGAGCGTTTCATGATCGTCGCGGTGGACGACTTCAACATGGGCGCCATGGAGAACAAGGGGTTGAACATCTTCAACACCAAGTTCGTGCTGGCCAGCGAAAACACCGCCACCGATGACGATTTCGACGGCATCGAGAGCGTGGTGGGCCACGAGTACTTCCACAACTGGAGCGGCAACCGCGTCACCTGCCGCGACTGGTTTCAGCTCTCGCTCAAGGAAGGCCTCACCGTCTTCCGCGACCAGGAATTTTCAATGGACATGGCCGGCGCGCCGGTGGCGGATGGCGGCCCGGTCTCGGCCCGCGCCGTGCGCCGCATTGCCGACGTGCGCACGCTGCGCGAGCGCCAGTTCCCCGAAGACGCCGGCCCCATGGCCCATCCGGTGCGTCCCGAGGCCTACCAGGCCATCGACAACTTCTACACCCCCACCGTCTACGAGAAGGGCGCCGAAGTGGTGCGCATGATGCACACCCTGGTCGGCCGCGACGGCTTTGCAGCTGGCATGGCGCGGTACTTCCAGCGCCACGACGGCCAGGCCGTGACCTGCGACGACTTCGCCCAGGCCATTGCCGACGCCAACCCCGGCAGCCCGTTGGCCTACCACCTGCCGCAGTTCAAGCGCTGGTACAGCCAGGCCGGCACGCCGCGTTTGCAAGCGCGCGGCGAATTTGATGCCGGCAACGCCACCTTCACGCTCACACTCACGCAGAGCAATCACGGCCAGCCGCCGCAGGTGCTGCCCATTGCCATGGGTCTGCTCGCGCGCGGCGGCCAGGCGCTGACCGTGCAGCTCGACAACGACGCCTACGCCTGGTCGGCCACCGAGCGCGTGCTGGTGATGACCGAGGCCGAACAGCGCTTCACCTTCACCGGCATCACCGAGGACTGCATCCCCTCGCTGCTGCGCGGCTACTCGGCTCCAGTGCAACTGGACGACGGCCTGGCCGACGCCGACCTGCTGGTGCTGATGGCCCATGACGCCGACGCCTTCAACCGCTGGGAGGCTGGCCAGCGCCTGCTGCTGAGCCGCATCCGTCAGGCCCTCGCCGCCGACAGCGTGGTGCTGGACGAGGCCCTGGCCAACGCCCTGCAAGCCCTGCTGCGCGACGCCACGCTGGCGCCGTCTTTCAAGGCCCTGGCGCTCACGCTGCCCTCGGAGGGCTATGTGGCAGAGCAGGTGAGCAATGTGGATCCGCAGCGCATCCACGCCGTGTGCGACAGCCTGCGCCTGCAACTGGCCGCACGCCTGCAGGCCGACTGGGCCTGGGCCTATGAAACGCACCAGGTGCTGGGCGCCTACGCGCCGAATACCGAGCAAAGCGGCCGCCGCGCACTGGCCAACCTGGCCTTGGCCATGCTCACACTGCAAGCAGTGACCTCTGGTGACGCCCAGTGGCCCGGCCGCGCCTTCCAGCGCAGCAAGGACGCCAGCAACATGACCGAGCGCCTGGGCGCCATCGAGGCCCTGGTGAACGCCCACGCCGAGCTGGCCACACCGGCGCTGGAGCGCTTCCACGCCCAGTTCCGCAGCCACCCGCTGGCGCTGGACAAGTGGTTCATGCTGCAGGCCCGTGCCCGCGAGCAGGACGGCAAGGTCTTCGCCCGCGTCAAGCAGTTGCTGCAGCACCCCGACTTCACGCTGGCCAACCCGAATCGCGCCCGTGCCCTGGTGTTCTCGCTCACGCAGTTCAACCCGGCGGCCTTCCACCGCGCCGACGCGGCCGGCTATGTGTTCTGGGCCGAGCGCGTCATCGAGCTTGACGCCATCAACCCGCAGATCGCCTCGCGGCTGGCCCGCGCGTTGGACCGCTGGCGCTCGCTGGCCGAACCCTACCGCGGCGCCGCGCGTGTGGCGCTGGAGCGGGTGGCCGCCAAGGTCGACCTGAGCGGCGACACGCGCGAAATCATCACGCGCTCTCTCCAGGATTGATCTCACAAGATTGAATCTCAACCCTCCACACACACTGAAGCCATGACCAAACGCATCAGCCTCACCCGCTACCTCGTGGAACAGCAACGCGAGCATGGGCACATTCCCGCCCAGTTGCGCCTGCTGATCGAGGTGGTGGCCCGCGCCTGCAAGCACATCGCCATCTCGGTCAACAAGGGCGCGCTCGGCGAAGTGCTGGGCTCGGCCGGTTCCGAGAACGTGCAGGGCGAGGTGCAGAAGAAGCTCGACATCATCGCCAACGAGGTGCTGATCGAGGCCAACGAATGGGGCGGCCACCTGGCGGCCATGGCGTCTGAAGAGATGGACTCCATCCACGTGGTGCCAAATCGCTATCCGCAAGGCGAATACCTGCTGCTGTTCGACCCGCTCGACGGCTCCAGCAACATCGACGTCAACGTCTCCATCGGCACCATTTTCTCGGTGCTGCGCAAGGTCACCAACAACCGTGGCGTCAGCGAGGAAGACTTCCTGCAGCCCGGCAAGCAGCAGGCCGCCGCCGGCTACTGCGTGTTCGGCCCGCAAAGCACCCTGGTGCTGACGGTGGGCGAAGGCGTGGCCATGTTCACGCTCGACCGCGAGACCGGCTCATGGGTGCTCACGCAAGAGAACGTGCAGATCCCCGAAGACACCAAGGAGTTCGCCATCAACATGTCGAACATGCGCCACTGGGACGCCCCGGTAAGACGCTATATCGACGAATGCCTGGCCGGCAAGGAAGGCCCGCGCGGCAAGGATTTCAACATGCGCTGGGTGGCCTCGATGGTGGCCGACGTGCACCGCATCCTCACCCGCGGCGGCGTCTTCATGTACCCCTGGGACCAGCGTGAACCCGACAAGCCCGGCAAGCTGCGTTTGATGTACGAAGCCAACCCGATGAGCTTCCTGATCGAGCAGGCCGGCGGCATGGCCACCAACGGACGCCAGCGCATCATGGACGTGGTGCCCGGCAAGCTGCACGAGCGCGTGGCGGTGGTGCTGGGTTCGAAGAACGAAGTGCAGCGTGTTACCGAGTACCACCTCGAAACAACACACTGAGAGGGCCGGGGCCTACGCAGGCCAGCGTCGGACCGCTCCCAAGCGGCCTGCGCACCCTCTCGGAGGGTGCGCCATGACCTACTGCTGCTCGGCCTCGATCAGTTCCCACAAGGCGTGGCAGACGAACTGCTGAGCCTCGATCTGGCGCACGTCCGAGGCCCCGGTGACCGTGATGGCCAGGTGGCAACTCTCGGCCAGCCCAGCGCTGGCCGGCACCAGCAAACCCACGGTGAGCAGCCCCATGTCGCTGGCCTGGTCGGCCGCCCGCTTGAGCGGCACCCAAGCGTCGTCGGAGCCAATCACCACCAAGGCATCGCCGGGTCGCCCCAACGCCAGCACCTGGCGCGCAAAGCCTTCGTCCGGGCCGCCGCGCCCTTGCGCCAGTTCGGCCGACAGCACCAGCGCAGCCAAGGGCGGCCTGGCTTGTCCGGCACGGCCGGTCAGCAGCATTTCCAGGTCCAGGCTCAGGCTGGCGCTGGCCCCCAGGCCGCACAGCAAAACCTTGCCGCCCGCCGCCAGACAGGCCGCCAGCCGGCGGCTCGCGTCCACCACGGCCATTTCCAGATGACCCAGCTGATGAAACTCGGCCTGATGTGCCCGCAAGGCCTGCGCGTAGACGCTGCGCGCCGAGGCGCGCCGCAGCACTTCCGGCTCGGCCTGCACTGGGAAAGGCAACATGGCATTCATGGGCAACCATGCTCTCACGACCCGCCCCGCGAAGCCTTGCACATAAGCAGGCAAAACCCCGCTGAATTCGGCCTCAAGCCTGACCGCCCGCAACCGATGCCCGTGAAGTGCTTTGCTATAATTCGCCCTTCGCCGGTGTAGCTCAGTTGGTAGAGCAGCTCATTCGTAATGAGAAGGTCGGGGGTTCGACTCCTCTCTCCGGCACCAAACCAGAACAGGGCGCAGCCGGTCTTGCCCGCTGCGCCCTTTCTCTTTGGCGCAGGCCTGCTCAGAGCGCCAAGCGCCCCGCGTAACCCGTCATCTCCAGATAGCCCAGGCCGATCTGTCGGCCAGTTGCATCGGCCAGTGCCGACAGGCCCTCCCAGTACACAGTACCCGTGCTGGCACGGCTGTCGAGTTCCTGGGCGTCCAGCAGCGCATTCAGCGTGAACGGGCCTGCGGGTGTCTGCAGCGTCCATTGCACGGGGTAGGTGGCACTGGTGGCGGGGCTGGTCCAGCGTCGGCCAGGCTCGAAGCGAACATCGGTGGGGCCGAAGATGGTGGTGCGTCCCTGGGCATCACGAAAGCTGCCGCCAGCCCACACCGGCGGCGCATCGCCCTGGCCGCGCAGGCGAAAGACGGTGAGGGCTGAGCCGTCGAACAGGTTGACGCCCACCCAGTCCCAGCCCACGGTGCCCGGTGCCATCAGGCTATCGCTCCATTCGTGGTCCAGCCAGGCACGGCCCTGCACCGCCACGGGCGCGACGCCACCCTGCCCCAGCCGGCCACTCACCGCAAGTTGCGGTTGACTCAGGTAGTGGCTGGCGTGCTCGGGTTGCGGGCCTTTCTGCGAAAAGCCCTGCTCGCCTTGCAGCAGCAGCGGCTGGGTGGGCTGCATCTGCAGGTCCAGTGCGAAGGCATCGGCCGCCAGCCAGGCCGCGTACCCACCGTCCGCAGGCTGGCGCCGCAAGGTCCAGCCGCCCAGCGACAGATCGGTGTCGCCCAGCGCGGCATGGGCGCGCGGTGTGAGGTCGAGGCCATTCCAGCGGGCGATGCGCTGGTCATGCACATGGCGGCCCGGCTGACCGGGCGCGCCCAGGTCCGTCACAGCGGCATGGGCGAACAGCAACTGGCGCGGTGCGAAACGGCCGGGCAGGGTCTGGGCCAGACCGGTGCGCGAGCGGAAGTACGTGATCTGGAAGCCCCAGCGCGGCGGCGCATCCACAGGCAAACCGGCTGCGTGCAAATGACCGGTGAGATACCACCACTCGATTCGCGCGCCGGGGTGAGCGCCGTGATCGGCGGGAAAGCGCAGGTGCCGGCCACGGTGGATGGCGTCGTCGCGCTCGGCGCTGCCAGCCCGCGCGCTCAGGGCCACGAGCAGCAGTGCCAGTCCGTCACGACGTTGCATCACCAGTCCTCCTTCACAGCCCGCACCGCGTCTTCGCTCAGCGCACGCCGTGCCGCCAGCGCACTGGTACCCAGGCCGGCGGCCAACACCGCCCCCAGCAGCGCAGCCACGCTGCCCCAGGGGATGCGCAAGTCCATGCTCCAGTGAAAGCTCTGCGGGTTGACCACATACACCAGAACCGCGCTGATGGCCAGGCCCAATGCCAGGCCCACCACCAGGCCGGCCAGCAGCCAGCCAGTGGTTTCCATCATCACCAGCCGCAGCACCTGGGCGCGGGTGAGCCCCAGGTGGGCCAGCAGGCCGAACTCGCGCCGCCGCGCCAGCACCTGGGCCGACAGGCTGGCCGCCACACCCGCCAGGCCAATGGCGATGGCCACCCCCTGCAGATAGCGGGTGACGGCAAAGCTGCGGTCGAAGATCTGCAACGAGATGGCCTTGACCTGGGCGGTGCTGGCGAACTGCAGCGCCTGGCCAGTTCCACCGGCACGCTGCACCTCGCTGCGCACAGTGGCCTCTACTGTCGCGGGGGCCGCGCCGGGGGCCAGCCACAGCGCCAGGTCATTCAAGCGCGTGTCGCCGGTGAGGCGTTCGTAGTCGGCACGGTCGATGGCGATGCTGCCGGACTGGCGGGCGTAGTCGCGCCAGACGCCGCGCACGTAAACCTTCAAGCCCGGCGCGCTCAAGGTCTGCACGGGCAACACCATGGGCTGGCCGGGCGCTGTGCCGTACAGCGCCACCACAGCCTCGCTGACGAACACGCCCACTTCGCCCGCAGGCAGCGGCAGCGGCGCCGACACCAGCGGCAGCGCCTGCTCGGGCCGCGGGCCCAGCGCGCGGGCCAACAGCAGCACAGCGGACTGTTCAGGCGCCAGTTCCAGCGGCAGCGCGCGTGTGCCGCTGACACGGGTGACACCCTGAACACTCCGAACACGCGACTCGACATCGGCCGGAAACACCGCCTGAGCCGCAGCCCGCCCGCCGCTGCCGATGCGCACATACACATCCGCCGGCAGCACGGTCTGCAGCCAGGCAGTGACGGCCACGCGAAAACTCGCCACCATCACCGTGAGCGCCACGCACAGCGCCAGGCTGGCCACCACGCCCGCCACCGCCGCCGTGGCCGTGCTGCGGAAATGGCGCGCCCTCTGCAAGGCCAGCAGCCACAGCGGATGGTGTGCGGTGCGCGCGCCGCGCCGGCCCAGCAGCATGCGCACCACGGCCGGCAACAGCGAGATGCCACCCACCAGCCACGCCCCCACCGAGGCATAGGCCGCCAGTGACAGACCCGCGATCGGCGGCATCAGCGCCAGCCCTGCACCAGCCACCAGCAACAGCAAGCCGGGCCACACCGCCGGCGCATCGGCATCCTGTCCACCCAGGCCTTTCAGTGCCTGGGCCGGCGCCAATCGCGCCGCACGGGCCGCCGGCCAGGCCCCACCCATCACTGCGGCCACCACGCCCAAGGCCGCGCACAAGAAGGCCGCCTGCCAAGAGAAGCGCTGCGGCGGCGCCACGCCGGCAAAGAAACCGCCGCCCAGATCACCGGCCAACAAACGCAGGGCCAGCGCCGCCAAGCCCGTGCCCAGCACCACCCCCAGCAAGCCCGCCAGCAGGCCCATGACCGCGCACTCGCCCAGCACCATGCGGCGCCGGCCCGCCGCACTGAGCCCCAGCACCCCCAACAGGGCCAGCGCCGGCGTGCGCTGCGCCACCTCCAGCGACACGACCGAGAACACCAGAAAACCACCCACCACCAGGGCGACCAGGGCCAGCACCGTGAGATTCACGCGGTAGGCACGCGACAGGTTGGAGACCCGTTGACCCTCGTCGTCCGCCGCCACCCAGCGCAGACCGGCCGGCAGGCTGGCGCGCAGGGCCAGACACACTGCGTCGGCCGAGGCGCCGGGAGCCAGGCGCACATCAATGCCAGTGATACGGCCGCCAAGGCCAAACGCCGCCTGCGCCGCCGCGATGTCCATCACCACCAGCGGTCCGCCAGCCGTGGCCACGCGGCCGCCCACGCTCCATGCCTGGGGCTGGCCCTGGGCCAGCAATGCAAGCTGAGTGGCGCCAGCCAGTTCGCGTGTCAACGCCGGGTTCACAAAGGCCAACGCAGGGTCCAGCATCGCCAGCCGATCGGCGCCGGCACAAGGAACGACGGGCCGCTCCCGAGTTCCTTGACCCCCTTGGAGACACTCTGTCGCACGCGGCAACAACTCTGGCGCCACGCCCATCACCGTCAGGGCATCCACGCCGATCACCCGCACCGAAAGCGTGGCGCCACCGGGTCGCAGCCACAGCGTGTCCAACTCAATGCGCGGGTGGGCCAGGCGCACGCCCGGCTGCGCGGCCAGCAGGTCCAGCACGGCCTCGTCCATGCCGCCTGGCCCGGCGGCCAGGCGGAGGTCGGGCTCGCCATTGGCCGAGCGCACGGCCGACGCGAACTCGGCCAGCGCCGATTCGTTGATGAGGTGCACCGACAAGGCCAATGCCACCCCCATGGCCACACTCAACAACGCCGCCAGTTGGCGCCAGGGGTGGGCACGCCACTCGGCCCAGGTCAAACGCCACAGGCCCCAGGCGGGGCCAGGCTGCATGCCGCCGGCCCGCAACTCAGTCGACCGCAACGCGGGCTGCCTGTTCGGCTTCGCGCATGCCGTGGGCGGTGAGTTGCAGCACCCGGTCGGCGCGCGCGGCGGCGCTGCGCGAATGCGTCACCAGCAGACAAGAGGCGCCCTCGCGCCGCACCTGCTCGGTGAGCACATCGAGGATGCGCGCCGCCGTGTCCGGGTCGAGGTTGCCGGTGGGCTCGTCGGCCAAGATCAGCGGTGGGCGGTGCACCAGCGCCCGTGCAATGGCCACGCGTTGCAGTTGTCCACCCGAGAGCTGCGCCGGCATGCGTTGGCCCAATTCACCCAAGCCCACGTCCGCCAGCAGTTGCTGCACACGGGCCGCATCGGCACGGCCTTGCAGCATCAGCGGCAGGGCCACGTTGTCACTCACGCTCAGGTGCGGCAGCACATGAAAGGCCTGGAACACGAAGCCCAGCCGCTCGCGCCGCACGCGGGCGCGCTCGGGCTCGGGCAGGCGGGCGATGGCGATGCCGTCGAGCAGAACCTCGCCGGCATCGGGCGCATCCAGCCCGGCGATGCAATTGAGCAGCGTCGACTTGCCCACGCCCGATTCACCGGCCAGCGCCACGAACTCGCCGCGCGCGAGCGTGAGGTTCACGCCGCTGAACACGGCTTGCGCGCCATAGGCCTTGGACAGGCCGGTGAGCGTGAGCAGCGGCATCAGCCCTGCCCTCAAGCCGCAGCTTGGGCGCCCAGCAAATAGTCGGTCTTGCCCAGGTCCACGCCGTTGTGGCGCAGCAGTGCATAAGCGGTGACGATGTGGAAGAACATGTTGGGTAGCGCGTAATGCTTCAAATAGGCCTCGCCCTTCATGGTGCGGGTCTTGTCACGGCCCACAGGGAAGGTGATGTCAGCCTCTTCGCGGCCGTCGATCGCCGAGGCCGGCACCGTGGCCAACCAGGCCAGGGTCTTGGCCACACGTTGCTTCAGCTCGGCAAACGTGGTTTCGTTGTCTTCGAACTTCGGCGCTTCGATGGCACCCAGGCGTGCAGTGCCGTTCTTGGCCGCGTCGCAGGCGATGCGGATCTGCGCGGTGAACGGTAGCATGTCGGGCGCCAGGCGGGCGGTGCAGAAGTTGTTCACGTCGAACTTGCGGGCGGCGGCACTGGCCTCGGCCTTGTCCAGGCAATGGGCCAGGTTGGCCAGGGCGGACTGGAAGATGGGCAGGCTGGCGGTGCCGAGCGAGATGGTCATGGCGAATCTCCTGTGTGGTTGTGCCGAACTGGCGGATGCTACGCGCCGGCCGATGGGCTTGCAGCGCCGAGGTCTGTCCCCGGCCGCCAGCGCGCCATGGCCAGGGTGTCCTCAAAGCGACCGTTGCGAAAAGCGTAGCCGCGCAGCCGTCCTTCTTCCTCGAAACCGCAGCTGCGGTAGAGCGCAATGGCGGCTGCGTTGTCGGCGAACACGGTGAGCTCGATGCGCAGCACCTGGGCCCATTGGTCTGCCACCTGCAGCAGCGCCAGCATCAGCGCCTTGCCCACACCCTGGCCCTGGGCAGGGCCAGCCACGGTGATGCCCAGGCCCATCACATGCGCACGTCGCGGTGAATCACCCACCGGATGCAGGCCGGCGCTGCCCAGCAATTGGCCGTCTCGTTCCGCCACGAGGTGGATGTGCCGGCCGCCGGGCTGGTCGCTGTCGCTCAGGCGTTTGCGCCAATGGGCCTCGCTGGGGTAGGGCATCTGCAGCGTGCCGCCGTAGACGCTGGGGTCGGTGAACATGGCGCAGAAGGCGGGGGCGTCGTCCTCGCGTGCGCGGCGGATGTTCAAGGGACTGGGGCTGCTGTGGCTCATGGCGATCTCCCTCGGATGTCAGGTGTGACCCTGAAATGTAAAAGGCCCGCCGAGCGGCGGGCCTGGCGATGGGCGCGAAGCGGCGTCAGACGCGCTCGGCCACCCAGCCCTGCACCGCCGCCAGCGCAGCCGGCAGGGCCGCCGCGTCGGTGCCGCCAGCCATGGCCAGGTCGGGCTTGCCGCCGCCCTTGCCGCCCACCTGCTGAGCCACGAAGTTCACCAGCTCACCGGCCCTCACCTTGGCCGTGCTGTCGGCGGTGACGCCCGCAGCCAGTTGCACCTTGCCGCCGTCCACGGCCGCCAGCACGATGGCGGCGGTCTTGAGCTTGTTCTTCAACTGGTCCATGGTGTTGCGCAGCGTGGCAGCGTCGGCGCCTTGCAGCACGGCGGCCAGCACCTTGATGCCACCCACATCCACCGCCTGGTTCACCAGGTCATCACCCTGGCTGGAAGCGAGCTTGCCCTTGAGCGCGGCCACTTCCTTCTCCAGCGCACGGGTCTGCTCCTGCAACTGAGTGATGCGGCCGGCCACTTCAGCCGGGGTGGCCTTGAGTGCATGGGCCACACCGTTGACGGTGCTTTCCAGGCTCTGCAGGTAGGCCAACGCGTTGTTGCCGGTGACGGCTTCCACGCGGCGCACACCAGCAGCCACGCCACTCTCGGCCACGATCTTGAACAGGCCGATGTCGCCACTGGCCTTGACGTGGGTACCGCCGCACAGCTCCTTGGAGCTGCCGATGGTCTGCACGCGCACGGTCTCGCCGTACTTCTCGCCGAACAGCATCATGGCGCCGGTCTTTTGTGCGTCGTCCAGTGCCATCACCTGGGCTTGCGCGGCGGCGTTGGCGAGGATCTCGGCGTTGACCTTGGCTTCTACTTCGCGCACCTGGGCATCGGTCACCGGGGCACCGTGGGCAAAGTCGAAACGGGTGCGCTCGGCATTCACCAGCGAACCCTTTTGCTGCACATGGGCGCCCAGCACCTCGCGCAAGGCCTTGTGCATCAAGTGGGTGGCGCTGTGGTTGCGCACGGTCTTGGCGCGCAGCTCGGCATTGACCTTGGCGGCGAAGCTGTCGCCCACCTTGACCTCGCCTTCCACCACGCGGCCGTGGTGGCCGAACACATCAGCCTGAATCTTGAGGGTGTCTTCCACCACCACGCGGGTGCTGGCGTTGCGCAGTTCGCCAGCATCACCGGCCTGGCCGCCGCTCTCGGCGTAGAAGGGCGTGTGGTCGAGCACGATGACGGCGTCGTCGCCGGCCTTGGCGCTTGGCACTGGCGTGCCGTCCACGTACACGGCCGTCACCTTGGCTGTTTCGCACACCAGGTGCTCGTAGCCGTGGAAGGCAGTGGGCGCGCCGCTGTATTCCAAGCCGGCGGCCATCTTGAATTTGCCGGCGGCACGGGCCTGTTCGCGCTGGCGGTTCATGGCCAGCTCGAAGCCGGAGTGATCGACGGTGACGCCGCGCTCGCGGCACACGTCGGCGGTCAGGTCGACCGGGAAGCCGAAGGTGTCGTGCAGCTTGAAGGCGGTTTCGCCGTCGATCTGCTTGGCGCCCGAGGCGAGTGCTTCGTCGAGGATTTCCATGCCGCGGGCAATGGTCTGGAAGAAGCGCTCTTCCTCGGTCTTGAGCACCTCGAACACGCGCTGCGCAGCTTGGCGCAGCTCGGGGTAAGCGTCGCCCATCACGGCGGCCAGGGGGTGCACCAGGGTGTGGAAGAACGGGGCACGCGCACCCAGCTTGTAGCCGTGGCGGATGGCGCGGCGGGCAATGCGGCGCAGCACGTAGCCGCGGCCCTCGTTGCCGGGGATGATGCCGTCGACCACGGTGAAGCTGGTGGCGCGGATGTGGTCGGCGATGACCTTCAGGCTGGGGCTGTTGTCGTCAATCAGCGTCTTGATGCCGGCGTCGTCTTCACAGGCCTGATATACAGCGTTCTTGGCCGCCGCCAGCAGGCTGGTGAACAGGTCAATCTCGTAGTTGCTGTGCACGTGCTGCATCACCGCGGTGATGCGCTCCAGGCCCATGCCTGTATCGACACTGGGCTTGGGCAGCTTGTGCATCACACCGTCTTCGGTGCGGTTGAACTGCATGAAGACGTTGTTCCAGATCTCGATGTAGCGGTCGCCGTCTTCGTTGGGGCTGCCCGGGGGGCCGCCGGCCACGTCGGGGCCGTGGTCGTAGAAGATCTCGGTGCAGGGGCCGCAGGGGCCCGTGTCGCCCATCATCCAGAAGTTGTCGGACATGTAGCGGCCACCCTTGTTGTCGCCGATGCGCACGATGCGCTCGGCGGGCACGCCCACCACCTTGTTCCAGATGTCATACGCCTCGTCGTCTTCCGAATAGACGGTGACCCACAGCTTTTCGGGCGGCAGCTTGAAGTGGCCGGTGAGCAGCTCCCAGGCGTAGCTGATAGCGTCGTGCTTGAAATAGTCGCCGAACGAGAAGTTGCCCAGCATCTCGAAGAAGGTGTGGTGCCGCGCGGTGTAGCCCACGTTGTCGAGGTCGTTGTGCTTGCCGCCGGCACGTATGCACTTCTGGCTGGTGGTGGCGCGGTGGTAGGGGCGCTTGTCAAAGCCCAGGAACACGTCCTTGAACTGGTTCATGCCGGCGTTGGTGAACAGCAGCGTGGGGTCGTCGCCCGGCACCACGGGGCTCGATGCCACGATGGTGTGGCCCTTGCTCTCGAAGAACTTCAGGAAGGTGTTGCGGATCTCGGAGGTGTTCATCCGGGACTTTCAGGAGGTGAGGTGAGCAGCCCCCCAAAAAACGTGACGCATTTGGGGTCTGACAGGGGTTGCGCGTAACTTTTGATTATAGAAGTGGCGCCTTTACCGGCCCCTGCCCCGGTATACAGGGGGACGAACGGTAATCCACGAGGTACGTGTGGTTACGGCCCCACCAAGTGCCCCCGTTACAGTGAATTCATACCACGTTGGTGCCACCACACCAACAGACGCAGGCCTTCAGGCCACTCGCTTTGCCGAGTCATCAACAAGTCCGCATCGCCGATCTGCGCCATGGCGCGATGCAACACCGTGGAGGGTGCCGAACAGGCCGCAACGACCATGCTGCAACGCTCTACCCGCCACCCGGTGCAGCCCCGTCGCTGTGCCTGTGCCGATAGGCTCACCACATGAGCCTTCTGGCCCAGTTTGCCGGCGCCCTGATGCGTCGGCCACCGCCGCTTCCACTGCCATCCGAATTGCCTGCCACGGCTGCTGTGCCAGCCGCAGGCAGTTGGCTGCAGTGCGAGGAAGCCATCATGGGCACCGCCATCCAGGTCGACCTGTGGGCCGACACGGCCACCCAGGCCCAGGATGCGGTGAACGCTGTGATGGCCGAGATGCATCGCATTGACCGTGCCATGAGCCCACACCGGCCCGACTCGGAGCTCTCGCGCATCAACCGCGACGCGGCCCACACCGCCGTGCCGCTCAGCCCCGAGATGGAACGCCTGATAGAGCACGCGCTGGCGTTCTCCGAAATGTCTGACGGCGCCTTCGACATCAGCTACGCCGCCGCCGGCCAGTTGTACGACTACCGCGCTGGCGTGGCACCCGATGCCAGCACCTTGCGCACCGCCTGTGCGCTGGTGAACCACCGCCAGTTGCTGCTCGACCAGCAAGCCGGCACGCTGCGCTTCGGCCAGCCCGGCATGCGCATCGACCTGGGCGGCTTTGCCAAGGGCCATGCGGTGGACCGCGCCTGCCGCATCCTGCAGCGCCTGGGCATACGCCACGCCATGGTGGCCGCCGGGGGAGACAGCCGCTTGCTGGGCGACAAGCGCGGCCGGCCTTGGAACATGGCCATACGCGACCCGCGCCGCCCCGGCGAGGTGGTGGCCGTGCTGCCGCTGCAGGACGTGTCCGTCTCCACCTCGGGCGACTACGAGCGCTATTTCGAGCGCGACGGCGTGCGCCACCACCATGTGCTGAACCCACGCACCGGCGAATCGCCACGCAGCCTGCACAGTGTCACGATCCTGGCCGAAGATGGGCTCACCAGCGAGGCGCTGTCCAAGACGGTGTTCGTGCTGGGCCTGCACCGCGGCATGGCGCTGATCGAATCGCTGCCCGGCGTTGACGCCGTGGTGGTGGACGCCGAAGGCGCATTGCATTTTTCCAGTGGCCTCAGTGGCCACGGTGTTTGATTTCCAAGCCGGGGAGGCTGCCACCATGATGCGCACACACGCCATTCGTTTTCATCCGCTGCTGAGTGGCCTGGCCGTGGCTTCGTTGCTGAGCCTCGGCCTGCTGGGCTGCTCGGGCGGCGGCAGCACCGACAACACGGCCACCGTCACCGTGGCGGGCAACGTACCCATTGCCTACGTGAAGCGCGCCGACACCGTGAACCTCAACCCCACCGATGGGGCCCCCTTCGCGCCCGGTGGCGATCTGATGCTGCGCGAAAAATCTTCGCCCAGCGCACCCGAGCACAACCTCACCACCAAATTCACGCTCGACAAGGGCGATGTCTCTGACCCCGAGGTCTCGTACGACGGCAAGAAGATCGTCTTCTCCATGCGCTGCCCCGCCAGCAACAGCGCCCAGATCGACGGCCTGCCCGCCTGCACCGACCACTGGAACCTCTGGGAATACGACATGAGCACCGGCGGCCTCACGGGCGGCACGTTCAAGCGGCTGACCGCCTCGGTGGCAGCCGACGACGTGGACCCGGTCTACCTGCCGGGCGGCCAGGGCTTCGTGTTCTCGTCCAACCGCCAGACCAAGTCGCGCATCAACCAGGCGCTGGGCCATACCTATGACGCGCTGGACGAATACGAGCGCCAGCGCGTGCTGAACCTGCACACCATCGACGCCGGTGGCGGCAACCTGCAGCAGATCTCGTTCAACCAGAGCCATGACCGCAACCCGGTGATACGCCCCAACGGCGACGTGATGTATTCGCGCTGGGACCACGTGGGTGGGCGCAACCACTTCAAGGTCTTCCGCATGAAGCCCGACGGCACCGACATGTTCGTGCTGTACGGCGCCCACAGCGAGGGCAACACCTTCCTGAACCCGCGCGACATGGACCCGGCCGGGGCATACAAGGGCTTCCTCACGTCCGACCTGATGCCGCTGCAGCGCACCAAGGAAGGCGGCGCGCTGGTGATGATCGACGCGGCCAATTACTCCGAGCAAAACACGCCCGCCAACACCACCGTGCCCGCTGAAGGCGGCCAGCGTCAGGTGACGGCCCAGGCATTGAACATGAACCGCGGCTTCTCGCAATACGGCCGGGTGACCACACCCTACCCGCTGTGGGACGGCAGCGACCGCATCCTGGTGGCCTACAAGCCCTGCGAGGTCACCAAGGATGGCGCCGTGGTGCCCTGCGCCAGCCTCAGCGCCGCCGAAATCACCGCGTTGCAGGACACCGGCGACATGACGGTGGACCAGATCGAGGCCGCCACCATCAAGGACAACGTGCCGCCGCACTACGCCATCTACATGTTCGACCCCAAGGCACAGACCTGGCTGATCGTGGCCGCGCCGCCCACCGGCTTCATGTACACCGACCCGATCGCGCTGGTGGCCCGCACCGAGCCCAACGCCCTGCCGCCCACCGGTGTAGATGCCGACCTGGCCCAGCAGGGCCTGGGCCTGCTCGAAGTGCGCAGCGTGTACGACACCGACAACCTGGGCCGCATGGGCGATGCCGCCCTCACCGGCGCCGATCTGCCGGCCGGCTGCACCACCGCCATCCCCAAGATCGCCCCCACCGACCCGCAGGACACCCGCCCCCTGGTGGCCGACCTGGCCCGCATGAAAGACCCGGCCGATGCGGCCTATGGCTGCACACCGGCCCGTTTCGTGCGTGCCTTCCGCGCCGTGCCGCCGCCCTCGGGCAGCCTGGGCCTGCGCCGCGCCATCGGCGAGACCGATTTCGAGCCGCAACAGATCCTGGGCTATGCCCCCATCGAACCCGATGGTTCCTTCAAGCTGGTGGTGCCGGCCGACGTGGCCATAGGCCTGGTGGTGGTGGACGAGCAGGGCCGCGGCTTCCAGACCCACACCAACTGGATCCAGGTGCGCCCGGGCGAGCGCCGCACCTGCGACGGTTGCCACAGCCCGCGCCGTGGCGGTGCGCTGAACTCGGGCGCCGTGGTCAACACCCAGCCCGCCGCGCTGCAGAGCGTGATGTCGGCCGCCCACCTCTCGGGCGAGACCATGGCCTCCACCCGCACCCGGCTGGACGCCAGCGCCTTGCGCCTGGGCGGCGACATGGTGTTCCAGGACATCTGGGCCGACACGCAAAAGGGCGGCAAGGCCCGCGCACCCATCAGCCTCAAGTACAGCGGCAACCTGGATGCTTCGCAAGACCTGGCCACGCCGGTGCCTGCGAACGGCATCATCAACTACCCCGACCACATCCAGCCGCTGTGGACCGTGCGGCGCGGTAGCAACGATGCGAGCACCTGTACAAACTGCCACAACGCCGGCGCCAAGCTGGACCTGAGCGGCAGCATCTCGGGCAAGGGCCGCATGCAGTCGTACCAGGAACTGATGCTGGGCGACCCGGTGATCGACCCCGCCACCGGCCTGCCGCAGACGCGCCTGGTGGAAGGCGTGCCCGAGATCGTGCGCCAGGCGGCCCTGGTGGACAACCGTGCCAGCGAGGGCGACGCCCTGGGCTTGGCACGCAAGAGCCGGCTGATGGAAATCATGTCGGGCCAGAACCTGATGGCCGACAGTGGCGCCCGCGCCGCCCACCCCACACCGGCCGGCACCGCGCCCAACCATGCGCTGATGCTGAACGCGGCCGAGAAGCGCCTGCTGGCCGAATGGATGGACCTGGGTGGCAAGTATTACAACGACCCGTTTGACGCCAATGCCGGTGTGCGCAGCGTGATCACCCTGAGCGAAGACAGCTTCACGGCCACCGTGCTGCCAGTGCTGCGCAGCACCTGTTCCAGCGGTTGCCACATGGCCGTGGGCAGCGGTGCGGGGGTGGATTTCCGCGACAACCGCTACGTGCTCACCGGTTCGCCCGAAGGCGATTTCAACGCCACGCTGGCCATGGTCTCGGACACCTGCGATGCGGCCAGCAACACCATCCTCAGCCGCCCGTCCACCGTGCCGCACCCGGCCGGCGCCGCCAACCAGACCGCCGCCGTGCTGCCCGTCACCAGTGCCGGCTATGCCGCGATCAGGACGTGGATCGCCACGGGATGCCCCACGCCATGACGATGCAGCCTCGAAAACCGCGCTCCCCTCGCCGCCTCGCCCCTCTCACCCTGTCCGCCCTGTTGCTGGCCGCGCAGTTGTCCGGCTGCGGCGGCGGCAACCCGCTGGGCAACCCGCCCGACGTGAGCAACCCGGCCGGCGCGGGTGGGCAGAAACTGGCCTTCGCCTACTTCCAGTACTGCATACAGCCGCTGCTGGTCACACCCATCACCTCGCCACAGGGCGGCAGCAACACCTGCGCCTCGGGCGGCTGCCACTCCAACATCAATGGCACCGGCGGGGCGCTGCGCATCACCGACCCGGCCGCCTCGGTGAACCTGTCCGACCCGGCCAACACGCCGGCCGTGATACGCACCACCGACATGTACAAGAACTACTACTCGTCGCTGGGCGTCACCATCCCCGGCGATGCGCTGCAGAGCCGCTTGCTCGACAAGCCGCTCTTGCTCAACGTGTTGCACGGCGGTGGCCAGATCCTGGCCAGTGAGCAGGACACCGCCGCCAGGCTCATCACCTACTGGATCAACCACCCCGCGCCGCAGGGGCAGGACGAGTTTGGCACCGCCACCTACAGCATGTTCACGCCCGCGCTCGACCCCGCCAACCCTGGCGCCAGCACCTGCAACCTGCCATGACGCCTGCACGCCTTGTCATCGCCGCCGCCGCACTGGCCCTGGCCGGCCCGGTGCTGGCCCAGGTGGCCGCGCCCGAAGCGGCGGCATCGGCACCCGCCACCGTGGCCGTGCCGGCCCCTGTGCCAGACGCCACCCTGGGCGAGCGCCTGCGCGTGGCCGACCCCTATCTGGAGATGCACACCGGCCCGGGGCGCGGCTTTCCGGTCTTTCATGTGGCCGAGCGTGGTGCCTGGGTCAGCATCGAGTTGCGCCACACCGACTGGTTCAAGGTGCGCACCGAGGGCGGCCAGCTGGGCTGGGTGCAGCGCGGGCAAATCGAACGCACCCTCACCGAGGCCGGTGGCCGCAAGACCTTGCGTGATGTGCTGCTTGACGACTATTTGCGCCGCCGCGTGGAAGCCGGCGCCGCGCTGGGCCGCTTCAAGTCCGAGCCCCTGATCCGCTTCTGGGCCGGCTACCGTTTGTCCGACACGCTCAGCGCCGAGGCCAGCCTGGGCCAGGTGCAGGGCGTGTACTCGGGCACCACGCTGTGGCATGTGAACCTGCTCACCGAGCCCTGGTTCGACCAGCGCCTCTCGCCCTTCTTCGGCATCGGCGTGGGCCGCTTCAACAACCTGCCCAACCGCAGCCTGGTGGACGCCGCGCCGGTCAATGCCTCCATGGGCAATGCCACCCTGGGTGTGCGCTACCACCTCAGCGACCGCTTTGTGCTGCGCGCCGATTACACGCTCTACAGCGTGTTCCTGTCCGATCTGCAATCGCGCGAATTCAAGGCCGTCACGGCCGGCCTGTCGTTCTTCTTCTGAGTCCATCCACCATGCACAAGACCCAAAACACCGTTCTGGCTGCCTGGCTGGCGCTGAGCAGCCTGGCCAGCCTGGCCGCCGACGCCCCTGCGGCAACGCCCGCGCCCAACCCCAACGAGCCCGTGGTGGTGCCGCAGGTGGACCGCCGCGAGGTGAAGCTGCCGCGCTTTCCGTCCAACGATTTTGAAGTCGGCCTGTTCGGTGGCGCCTACTCGGTGCAGAACTTCGGCGCCAGCATCGCTGGCGGCCTGCGCCTGGGCTATCACATCACCGAAGACTATTTCGTCGAAGCCGCGCTGGGCACCACCCGCGTGAAGGACGAAGCCTTCCGCCGCGTGCTGCCCGGTGGCATCTTCCCCACCGGCAGCGAGCGGCTGCAGTACGCCAACCTCTCGCTGGGTGTGAACTTGCTGCCTGGCGAGGTGTTTCTGGGCCCAGGCCGTGCCCTGCCTTCGTCCATCTACCTGATCGGCGGCGTGGGCACCACGCGCTTTGCCGGCCAGCGCCAGCAAAGCTTCAACCTGGGTCTGGGCGCCAAGGTGTATTTGCGCGACTGGCTGGCGCTGCGTGTGGACATGCGCGATCACATCTACTCGCTCGACCTGCTGGGCAAGCGCGAAAGCACCCAGAACCTCGAACTGAGCACCGGCTTGTCGTACCTCTTCTGACGCTGTCATCACTGCCCCCCATGTTCAACCGCTCGCACTTCACGCGCCGCCAATGGCTGGTGTTGCCCGGCGTGGCGCTGGCCACCGCCAGTGGCGCACTGCAGGCCGCAGCCACGACGGCCCCCACGGCCGGCCAGGCTGCACCCGATTTCGTCCTCAAGAGCCTGGAAGGCCAGAACCTGCGCCTGCGCGAGCAGCGCGGCCGCGTGGTGCTGCTGAACTTCTGGGCCACCTGGTGCGGCCCCTGCCGCGAAGAAATGCCCCAGCTCAGCCGCCTGCAAGACAAGTACCGCAGCGCCGGCCTGCTGCTGCTGGGCGTGAACGTGGACGACGACACCCGCAACGCGGCCACCGTGGCCGGCAAGCTGGGCCTGAAGTTCCCGGTACTGCTCGACACCGACAAGCAGGTCAGCAAGCTCTACGACATCTCGGCCATGCCCTCCACCGTGCTGATCGACCGCGACGGCCGCGTGCGCTACCTGCACAAAGGCTACCGCGAGGGCACTGCGCAAACCTACGAGCAGCAGATCCGCGAACTGCTGAAAGACTGACCATGGCCTCCTTCCAACGCTCCGCCCTGCCCGCCCTGGCCCTGGCCCTGGCCCTGGCCCTGGCCCTGGCCTCCACGCTGCTCTCGGGCTGTGCCATCGAGCCCTGGGTCAAGCCCTATGAGCGCGAACGCCTGGCCGACCCCATCATGAGTTTGAACCGCGACAGCCTGGCCGCCAAGCACCGCGACCATGTCTACACCGTGCGCGAAGGCGCCCATGGCGCCACCGGCGTGCAAGGGGGTGGCTGTGGCTGCAATTGATCGCCTGCGCATCGGCCTGCGCGCGGTGGCGCGTGTGGCAGCACCGCTGCTCAAGCTGCTGGGGCTGGCCGGCGGCGCCTTGCTGTCGCACCAGGCCCGCGCCGTGGACCTGCCCGAAGAGCGCAGCGAGGCCATGGTGCACATCTACGACGGCGGCGGCGTGCGCGCCACCGGCCCGGCCATCCTGGTGCGCAAGAACATCGCCGACAAGGTCTCGCTCACGGGCAACCTCTACATCGACATGGTGAGCAATGCGTCCATCGACGTGGTCACCACCGCCAGCCCCTACCGCGAGACGCGCACCGAGTTCGGCCTGGGCCTGGACCACACCGTGCGCGACACCCTCATCCATGTGGGCCTCACACGCAGCAGCGAGCCCGACTACCGCGCCACCACCGCCAGCCTGGACGTGTCGCAAGAGGTGTTTGGCGGCATGACCACGGTGAGCCTGGGCTTTGGCCGCGGGCAGGACGACGTGGGCAAGCATGGCCAGAGCGGCTACTTCGACCACGCCACGCACTGGCAGTACCGGCTGGGCGCCACGCAGATCCTCAGCCCGCGCTGGCTGCTGAGCGCCAACGCCGAGGCCATGGCCGACGACGGCTTTCTGGGCAGCCCCTACCGCGTGGCCCAGGTGTTCGGCTCGGCCGTGCCCGAGCGCGTGCCGCGCACCCGCTCGGCGCGCGCCCTCAAGTTCCGCCTGCTGGGCGACGTGAGCGAGGCCGGTGGCCCGCGCACCGCCGTGCACGCCGACTACCGCTACTACCGCGACACCTGGGCCATCCAGGCCCACACGCTGGAAGTCGGTGCCAGCCGCTACCTGGGCGAGGGTGGGCTGAAGGGCACGCTGGCCGACGCCTTCGTGCGCCTGAACCGGCAAGGCGATGCGCTGTTCTTCAGCGACAACGCCAGCAGCGAAACGCTCTACGTCACCCGCAACCGCCAGCTCAGCGCCTTCACCAGCTTCTCGCTGGGCGGCAAGCTCAGCCAGGCCGTCAAAGGCTCGACCGCGCGCTACGACCTGAGGCTCACCGCCGCCTACGAACTGGTGCACTTCAACTACAGCCGATTCACCGACATCCGCACCGGCCAGCGCTACAGCTTCAACGGCCATGTGCTGCAACTGGTGGCCAACGCCAAGTTCTGATGCCCCATCACGCCAACACCGCCCACCGCATGCTGCAACGAACCCTCGCCACCTTCACATTGGCCCTGGTCTGCGCCCTGGCGCCGGCCCGGGCCGCAGACGCGCCCGCCCCCCCACCAGCGGCCGAGGCCGCGTCTGCGCCCGCCAACGCAGCCTCGGCATCCCCAACCGCGTTGGACACCCGCGCGCAGGCGCTGAAAGACCAGGTCATCCGCCTGAACCGCGACCTGCTGGTGCTGGAAGAAGAACTGCTGTTCCCGGCCAGCACCCAGGTGGCGCTGTTCGTGTCCATGGATGTGGGCAAGCTCTTCTCGCTCGATTCGGTGCAGGTCAAGCTCGACGACAAGGTGGTGGCCAATTACCTGTACACGCCGCTGGAAGTCACCGCCCTGCACCGGGGTGGCGTGCAGCGCCTGTTCATGGGCAACCTGCGTGCCGGCGAACACGAGATCACCGCCTTCTTCACCGGCCAAGGCCCGCACGCGCGCGACTACAAGCGCGCCACCACGCTCAAGTTCGAGAAGGGCAGCGAGCCGCAATACATCGAGCTGCGCATCAAGGACGCGATGGGCAAGTTGCAACCCGAGTTCGACGTCAAAGTCTGGCAGTGATGGTCTTGCGTCGTGTTCCCGGCTGGGGCTTGCACCTGCGCGCCACCGCGCTGGCCGCTGGCTGCGTGGCCCTGCTGTTGTGCGCCACGCCCACGTGGGCGGCCGACGCGCCGACCGCGCCCGACCACAGCATCAAGGCCCCGCACTACGGCGACGTGCTGTTCCACTTCTACCAGGACGAATACTTCAACGCCATCTCGTCGCTGATGGTGTCGCAGCATTTCCAGCGCCTGCCCCAGCACGAGGACGAGGCCGAGGTGCTGCGCGGCGGCCTGCTGCTCTCCTGGGGCATGCATGACCAGGCGGGCGAGGTGTTCGAGCGCCTGATCGCGCAAGGCACGGCGCCGGCTGTGCGCGACCGGGCCTGGTTCTTTCTGGCCAAGGTGCGCCACGCCCGCAGCCTGCCCGAGGCCGCACTGGATGCCTTGGGCCGCATCGCCGGCACGCTGCCACCGGCCCTGCAAACCGAGCGCGGCCTGCTGCTGGCCCAGGTGAAGCTGGCGCTGGGCGACAACGAAGGGGCTGCGCAGGCGCTCAACAACCTGGCAGGCACACCCGGAGCCCCGACTGACGAGCAAGACCTGCTCAGCGACGCCACCCGCTACGCCCGCTTCAACCTGGGCGTGGCCATGGTGCGCGGCGGCGACGCTGCCGGTGGCCAGCGCTGGCTCGACGGCCTGGGCCAGAGCCGCGCCGCCACCGAAGAGCAACGCAGCCTGCGCGACCAGACCAACCTGGCCCTGGGTTTTGCCGCGCTGCAGCGCCAGGATGCCGGGCGAGCCCAGCACTGGCTGGAGCGCGTGCGCCTGCAAGGCCCGTTCTCGAACAAGGCCCTGCTGGGCTTGGGCTGGGCCTCGCTGGCACGCCAGCAGGCAAAGGAGGCCCTGGTGCCGTGGCAAGAGTTGCTCACCCGCGACGTGAGTGACCCCGCCGTGCAGGAGGCCCGCATCGCCATGCCCTTCGCGTTGGCCGAGCTGGGCGCACCGGCCGAGGCCCTGCAGCAGTACCAACAGGCGCTGAACGAGTACCAGAGCGAGGACGGCCGCCTGGGCGAGTCCATCGCCGCGCTCCAGAGCGGCCCCTGGCTGGGCGAACTGCTGGCCCTCAACCCGGGGGCCGGCTTGGGTTGGGCTGTGAACGTCGATGAGTTGCCCAGCCTGCCCCATGGCCGGCAGCTGGCCGCCACGCTGGCCAGCAACCCCTTTCAGGAAGGCTTCAAGGCGCTGCGCGACCTGAGCTTCCTGAGCGAGCGCCTGCAACAGTGGCAAGACAAGCTGGCCGGCTACCAGGACATGCTGGCCCTGCGCCAGAAGACCTTTGCCGCGAAGCTGCCGGTGGTGCAGCAGCAGGCCCGGCAGATCGACCTGGCGGGCCTGCAGGCCCGCCACCAGGCGCTGAGTGCCGAACTGGACAAGGCCCGTGAGGACGCCGACGGCATGGCTCTGGCCACGCCGCGCGAGCACGATCTGCTGCAGCGCCTGTCGCGCACCCGTGGCGCGCTGGCCGCTGCAGGCCAGACCAGCACGCCCGCTGAAGAGGCCCGCAGCCTGGCTGCCACGGCCGAGCGCGTGCGCCTGCTGGCTGGCCTGCTGAGTTGGGAGCTGGCCCAGGCCGCGCCCGAACGCCTTTGGCAGGCCAGCAAAGCCATCGCCACCATCGGCGCGCAGCGCGCGCAAGCCCAGGCCCGGCTGGCGGCACTGGAGCAGGCCCAGCGCGACCAGGCCGAGCGCTTCACCCAATTGGGCCAGCGCATCACCGCTTTGAACCAACAGATCCAGGCCCTGCTGCCACAGCTCACCAAGCTGGGCCAGGAAGAAGCCACCGCCCTGCAAGCCCTGGCCGTGGCCGACCTGCAAACCCAGAGAGAACGCCTGGCCGCCTACGGCACCCAGGCCCGCTACGCGATGGCCCAGTTGCAGGACAGCGCCCGCCAGCCATCACCGCCCAACCCGCAGGACGACCATGCCGCGCCGCGCTGAACCCCTGCACACCGTGCGGCACCGCCCCACGCTGCTGGCGCTGCTGATCGCCGCCGGCCTGGCCGCCTGCGCCAGCAAGCCGCCGCTGCCGGCCGACGATGCCCCCACGCTCAAGACCCTGGCCGCGCGCTCGCCGGCGTTGCCCGGCCGCATGCCCCTGGCCAGCAACGAAACGCTGGCCCTGAAGGCCTGGCGCGAGCTGCTGGCCGCCGCCCCCAACGCCGAGCAACGCGCCCGTGCCATGCGCCGCCTGGGCGACCTGGAGATGGACCACACCGATGCGCAACTGGCGCAAGGCGAAGGCAACACGGCCACCGGCAACCCAGACTATCGCCAGGCCATCGCCCAGTACCAGGCCTACCTCAAGGCCTACCCCCAGGACCCGGCCAACGATCTGGTGCTGTACCAGTTGGCCCGCGCCCATGAGCAGGGTGGCGACCTGGACACCGCGCTCAAGGTCATCACCCAACTGGTGAGCCAATACCCGCAAACCAAGCACCTGGACGAAGCCCAGTTCCGCCGTGGCGAGCTGCTGTTCACAGCGCGCCAGTACCCGCAAGCCGAGGTCGCCTATGCCGCCGTGCTGGCCAGCCCGCGCGTGACGCCCTACCGCGAACGCGCGCTGTACATGCAAGGCTGGTCGCAGTTCAAGCAGGCGCGGCTGGAACCTGCCCTCGAATCCTTCCTGGCCGTCCTGGACCTCAAGCTCGCCGGCCACGACGACACCGTGCCGCTGGAAGCCCTGCCGGCCTTGAGCCGCGCCGACCGCGAGCTGGTGGACGACAGTTTCCGGGTCGTGAGCCTGGCGCTGGAGAATTTGCAGGGCGCGCAGACCATCCCGTCCTTCACGCAGACCAAGGCCCGCCAAAGCTACGAGTTGCGGCTATACCAGCAATTGGCTGTGCTTTACCTCAAGCAGGACCGCCCCAAAGACGCCGCCGACACCTACGGCGCCTTCGTGGCCCGCCACCCCCTGCACGCCCAGGCCCCGCTGCTGCAAACCGAAGTCATCGCCATCCACGAGAAAGCCGGCTTCGCCGCGCTGGCGCTGCAGGCCAAGAAAGAGTTCGTGGCGCGCTACGGCACCAACAGCCCCTTCCGCCGGACCAACCGCAGCGGCTGGGAGCGTGCACAACCGCTGGTGAGGACCCATCTGGCCGAGCTGGCCCGCCACTACCACGCGGCCTCGCAGCAGACCCAGGCCAACCCCGAGGTGCGGCAGGAATCCGTGCGAGAGGCCGTGCAGTGGTACCAGGCCTTGCTCAAGGCCTTCCCCACCGACGCCGAGGCTGCGCCCAACAGCTTCTTGTTGGCTGAGCTGCTGTATGAAGACAAGCGCTATGCCGACGCCGCCGCGCAGTACACACAAACCGCTTACGGCTACCCGGCCCATGCGCGCAGTGCCGACGCGGGCTACGCGGCCCTGCTGGCCCTGGCCCAGCAAACCCAGGGCGCCGCGCCCGAGCAGCAGCCACGCTTGCGCCGTGCCGGCGTAGAAAGCGGCCTGCGCTTTGCCAAGGCCTTTGCCACCGACCCGCGCGCCACCGCCGTGCTGGTGAACGCCGCCGACACGCAGTACCAGTTGGGCGATGCCCAGGCTGCCGCCGAGACAGCAAAGCTGGCCCTGGCCGCAAAGGCGCCGGCCACGCCCGCCACCGCCGACCAACGCCGAGTGGCCTGGACGGTGCTGGCCCTCACCAGCTTCGAGGGCGCCCGGTTCGCCGACGCCGAGCAGCACATCACCGAGGTGCTGGCCCTCACGCCCGCCAACACGCCCGACAGCGCGAAGAAACGCAACGACTGGGTGGAGCGCCAGGCGGCGGCCATCTACAAGCAGGGCGAGCAAGCCCGTGCGAACGGCCAGGCCCGCCAGGCCGCCGAGCTGTTTGCCCGCGTGGGCGAGGCGGCGCCGCAGTCTGCCGTGCGCGTGGCCGCGCAATTCGACGCCGCCACGCAATGGCTGACGCTGAAGGACTGGCCCGCCGCCACCCGCGTGCTGGAAGACTTCCGCCAGCGCCACCCGCGCGACCCGCTGCAGGCCCAGGTGCCCGCCAAGCTGGCACTGGCCTACAGCGAGCAAGGCCAGTGGGCACTGGCGGCGGCCGAGTTCGAGCGCGTGGCCCAAACCGCCACCGAACCCGACATGGCCCGCGCCGCGCTGTGGCAGACCGCCGAGTTGTATGAGAGGGCAGCCCAAGGCAACACCAGCACCACTACCCGGGCCTCCGCCGCCCAGGCTTGGGAGCGCTACCTGCGCAGCCACCCCGCGCCGCTTGAGCCAGCGCTGGAAGCCCGCGCCCACCTGGCGCAGTGGGCCAGGCTCCAAGCCGGCGTGCAGACCCAACCGCCCACCAAAACGCCCGGCAAACCGCGCAACAAAGGGCCGGCGCAGGCAGCACGCCAAGCCAAGACCGAGCTCGACTGGCAGCGTGAGATCTTCCAGGCCGAGCAGGCCGGTGGCAACGCCCGCACGCCACGCACACGCACCTTGGGCGCGCAAGCCGCGCTGGCCCTGGCTGCGCCCGAGTTCGAGGCCTACCAGAAGATCGCGCTGGTGGAGCCACTGCAAAAGACGCTCAAGGCCAAAAAGGCCAAGCTCGAAGAGGTGCTCAAGGCCTGTGCCGTGGCGGCCGACTACGGCGTGGCCGAGGTGGTGACCGCCGCCACCTTCCACACCGCCGCGCTTTACCAGGACTTTGGCAAGTCGCTGCTCGAATCGCAGCGGCCCAAGAGGATGAGCAAGCTCGAACGCGAGCAGTACGACGTTCTGCTGGAAGAGCAGGCCTTCCCCTTCGAAGAGAAGGCCACCGAGTTGCACGAGCTGAACGCGCGCCGCGCCAGCCTAGGCCTCTACGACACCTGGGTGCAGAAAAGCTTTGCAGCGCTGGGCAAGCTGCGCCCGGTGCGGTACGGCAAGGCCGAGCGCACAGATGCCTCGGCCACCACCGAAGCCGCCAAGGCCAACCTCCAGGCCGTGGCGCTGCGCCAGAAGGGCGAGTTCGGCCCGGCACGAGAAGCCTATGCCAAGGCCCTGGCGCTGGACCCGGCCTATGCCCCGGCCGTGCTGAACCTGGGCGTGCTGCACGACCTGTACCTGGGCCATCCTGCCGAAGCCCTGACCCTGTACGAGCGCTATCTGGCGCTCACGCCCCCCGGCGATGCGCAGGTGGGCAAGTGGGTGGCCGACCTGAAGAACCGATTGCCCAAGCCGGTGGCCGCCACGGACAAGGCTGCGACACCTGCCCCTGCCCAGCCCGCATCACCAGCTTCACCCGCGAAGGACAAGCCATGACGCCGCGCCAGTTCATCGCCACCGCGCTCGCCACCGCCACGCTGGTGTTCAGCTGTGCCGCCCAGGCGCAAGACCGCGCCGAAGTGGCCCCCAGCCAGATCATCGGCAACCGCGAGTTGCCCAAGGTCATCTACATCGTGCCCTGGAAAAAGCCCGCGCCCGACCCGCTCACCGGCCGCCCGCCCGTGAGCGTGCTGGACGAAGCCCTGGCCCCGCTGGACCGCGACGTGTTCCGCCGCCAGCTCGCCTACAGTGCCGCAACCCCTAATGCCAACGCTGCGGGCCAGTCCAAGCCCACAGCCACCGCCCCTGTTCCCCAGGCCAAGCCCTGACCCTTTTTTCCCTTCCAGCCCTTCGGAGCCACCGCATGAACGCCTTTGCCACCGCCGTCAAGTTCTTCCAGGATTGCGGCCTGTTCATCTACCCCAGCGTGCTGATCATGGCCCTGGGCCTGAGCATCGCCGTCGAGCGCTTCATCTACCTGCACCGCGCCCGCAGCGACAACCGCCAGCTCTGGGACAGGGTGCTGCCGCTGCTGCAGAAGTCGCAGTTCAAGGACGTGTACAGCCTGGCCAGCCAGTCGGACGCCGCCATGGGCAAGTTGGTGGCCAATGGCTTGTCGCGCCTGCAAAGCTCGCGCAAGCGCGAGGACATCGACGCGGCCATGGAGGAAGGCATGATGGAAATCGTGCCGCGCCTGGAAAAGCGCACCCACTACATCGCCACTTTCGCCAACGTCATCACCCTGGTGGGCCTGCTGGGCACCATCATGGGCCTGATCAAGGCCTTCACCGCAGTGGCCCAGGTGAACCCGGCCGAGAAGGCCGAGCTGCTCTCGGCCTCCATCTCCATCGCCATGAACAACACCGCTTTCGCGCTGATGGTGGCCATCCCCTTCCTGCTGGTGCACGCCTTCCTGCAGGCCCGCACCAGCGAGATCGTGGACGGCCTGGAAGCGGCCAAGATCAGCTTCCTGAACCTGGTGCAACGCCTCGCTCCTGACTCTGCGAGCTGAGCATGCGAACTCGACGTTTGCGCAAGCAACCCGCAGCGCTGGAGGTCACGGCCTTCATCAACCTGATCGTGGTGCTGGTGCCCTTCCTGCTCTCCACCGCGGTGTTCACGCGGCTGGCAGTGATCGAACTCACCCTGCCAGCCCAGAACAGCAAGGTGGAGCAGCTGAAGCAGGACAACCTGCAGCTCGAAGTGGTGATACGCCCCGACGCGCTGGACGTGGGCGACCGCGTGGGTGGCCTGATCGAGCACATCGCCAGCAAGCCCGAAGGCTACGACCTCAAGCGCCTGACCGCGCTGCTGCAGCAGGTGAAGGCCAAGTTCCCAGAGGAGCGCGCCGCCACCGTGCTGGCCCAGCCCAACACCCCCTACGACACTCTGGTGCACGTGATGGACGCCATGCGCGAAGGCCACACCAGCAACATCGATGGCCAGGTGGTGAAGGCCGAGCTGTTCCCGGCCCTCTCGATCGGCGACGCCCCAAGCGCGGCGCCGCAGAAAGCCAAATAACCATGGCCCACCTGACCCCGCTGCAAAAGCGCGCGGCCCGCAAGGCCCGCGACCACGACATGGTGGACATGAACCTGGTCTCGCTGATCGACGTGTTCACCATCCTGATCTTCTTCCTGCTCTCCAACTCGTCGGCGGTGGAGACCATGCCCAGCAGCAAGGCCGTGCGCCTGCCCGAGTCCACCGCCCAGACCGAAACCAAGGACACCCTGGTGGTGATGGTGAGCGGCGCCGACGTGGTGGTGGACGGCCGGCGCATCGCCACCGTGCCCGAGGCGATGGCCAGCACCGACGACCTCATAGCACCCCTCAAGGCCGAACTGGAGCAGCAGCGCGCCAACCGCCAGGTGGTGCGCCAGGAGAACGCCGCCGAGGCCCAGGCCATCACCATCCTGGGCGACAAGGACATCCCCTACCAGTTGCTGCGCAAGGTGATGTTCAGCTGTGCCCGCGCGGGCTACACCGATGTGCGCTTCGCGGTGCGACAGGTGGCGGAATCATGAGCACGGCGGTCATCAGCTTCCGCCAGCCGGTGCTGGCCTGGTCGGTCTCGGCCGAGGACGAGGCGCTGTTCCGCAAGACCCTGCTGCGGGTGGTGCTTGCCTGCCTGCTGCTGGCGCTGCTGGGCTATTTCGTGCCCCTGCCCCAGCCCAGCCGCGAACAGGCCCAGGCGCTGCCCGCACCCATGGCCAAGCTGCTGCTCGAGCGTGCGGTGCCGCCACCGCCGCCGCCGGCACCACCCAGCGTGAAGAAAACCGATGGCGAGAAGCTCGACCCCAACAAGCCGCAGGAGGAAAAGCCGGCCGCCGAACCCAAGCCAGCCAAGGCCAAACCCGTACCCGACGACAAGCGCGCCCCGGTGCCCGAGGCCCGCAACCCCATCGCAGGCAAGCCCCCGGGCGAGTTGGACGCCGCGCGCCGCAAGGCCTCCGGCATCGGCCTTCTGGCCATGAAAGACCAGTTGGCCGAACTGCATGGCGCGCCGGCCGCCGTGCAGCTCAACAGCCAGATCAAGCCCGGCCCCGGCGTGGGTGCCAGCGTGGGCCCCGGCGTGGGTGCGGGCACCGAGGCCGGCCTGCCCAGCCGCGCGCTCATCACCTCCAATGCCACCAACGGCAGCGGCGGCATCAACACCGCGGCCTACAGCCGCGACACCGGCGGCGGCGGCCTGGCCGGCCGTTCCACCACCATGGTGGAAGGCGTGGCCGGCGGTGGCGGTGGCGGCGGCCCCGGCGGCGGTGGCAGCAGCGCCAAAGGTGGCGGCACGCAAGCCGGCACGGGCACCGGTGGCGCCAACAAGGGCGGTGCGGTGCAGCGTGGCAACAGCGGCAAGGCCGCTCGCTCGTTGGAAGAGATCCGCCTGGTCTTCGAGCGCAACAAGGGCGCCATCTACGCCATCTACAACCGGGCACTGCGTGAAGACCCTGGCCTGCAAGGCAAGGTGGTGCTGGAGCTCAAGATCGCCCCGGCCGGCCAGGTGACGAACTGCCGCCTGGTATCGAGCGAGCTCAAGGCACCCGAGCTGGAGCAGAAGCTGCTGGCGCGCATACGCCAGTTTGATTTCGGCGCCAAGGAGGTGGACGAGATGGTGGTGAGCTGGCCGCTGGACTTCTTGCCGTCCTGAACGTGACCAGAAGTGTCTGGCTGAGAAAGTGCTTCCACCAACAGATTTTGTGAATGGCATGCGCTAGCATCGATTCAACAAATCGATGAACCTCCGGGTGGGAGCAAAGCGCTTATGAATTCTGATGCATTGGTACAGCTGCTGGCTGCGGGCGCCGACACGGCCCTGGCCGTCACCGCACCGGGCCGCCCGGGCCTGACGTTCTCCGGCCTGCGGGCCCACATTGCGCGCACCATAGGCACGCTCAATGGCCTGGGCATCGCCCGCAACGACCGGGTGGCCATCGTCGTCAACAACGGCCCCGAGATGGCCACCGCGTTCATAGCCTGTGCCTGCGGTGTGGCCAGTGCGCCACTGAACCCGGCCTACCGCGCCGACGAGTTTGAGTTCTACCTCTCCGATCTGAACGCCAAGGCCTTGATCGTGGAAGCCGGCAGCAGCTCGCCGGCCATCGCGGTGGCCACCAAGCTGGGTGTGCGCATTCTTGACCTGGTGGTGGCCGACGGCGCGGCCGCTGGCGATTTCAGCCTGCAGCCACGCGATGGCGCGACTGCCGCTGCTGTGCCCCCCACTTACGCCCAGCCCGACGACATCTCGATGGTGCTGCACACCTCGGGCACCACCTCGCGGCCCAAGATCGTGCCACTCTCGCAGCGCAATCTGTGCGCCTCGGCCCGCAACATTGCCAAATCATTGCAGTTCAGGGCCGACGACCGTGGCCTGAACGTGATGCCGCTGTTCCACATCCATGGCCTGATCGCTGGTGTGCTCGCACCCCTGTCGGCCGGCTCGCAGGTGTGCTGCACGCCTGGCTTCAACGCGCTGAAGTTCTTCGCCTGGATGGACGAGGCTGCCCCCACCTGGTACACCGCCGTGCCCACCATGCACCAGGCCATCGTCAGCCGGGCCAAGGGCAACCAGGACGTGATTGCGCGACACCCGCTGCGCTTCATGCGCTCGTCTTCGTCGTCCATGCCGCCGCAGGTGATCAAGGAACTGGAAGAAATCTTCGGCGCGCCGCTGGTCGAGGCCTATGGCATGACCGAGGCCACACACCAGATGTGCAGCAACCCGCTGCCACCCGCCGTGCGCAAGCCCGGCACCGTGGGCCTGGCGGCCGGGCCCGAGGTGGCCATCATGGCGCCGGACGGCGTGCTGCTGCCCGCTGGCGGCATCGGCGAGATCGTGATCCGCGGCCCCAATGTCACGGCCGGCTACGAGAGCAACCCCAGCGCCAATGCCGAGGCCTACACCCACGGCTGGTTCCGCACCGGCGACCAGGGCCAGATGGACGCCGAAGGCTATGTGAGCATCACCGGCCGGCTGAAGGAAATCATCAACCGCGGCGGCGAGAAGATCAGCCCGCGCGAGGTGGATGAAGTCATCATGGACCACCCGGCCGTGCAGCAGGTGGTGTGCTTCGGCCTGCCCCACCCCAAGCTGGGCGAAGAGGTGGCTGCCGTGGTGGTGCTGCGCGAAGGCATGGCGCTCACCGAGCGCGAACTGCAGGCCTTTGTGGCCACCCGCATGGCCGACTTCAAGGTGCCTAAAAAGGTGCTCTTCATGGCCGAGATCCCCAAGGGCTCCACGGGCAAGCTGCAGCGCATTGGCCTGGCGCAAAAGCTGGGCTTGGCCTGAGCCCGCTGTGCTGGGCATGACCGGGGCATTGCGCGCCCCCTGATCTGATTTCCGGTTTTCGTGCAAGGCACCGCAGAGTGCCAGCGTCTGGTGTTTTCTTCACCGTTCAACAAGGAGCGAGACGATGAGATCGAAATGGATGAAGGCTGGCCTGCTGGCCCTGGCCAGTGTGAGCATCGCGGCCCAGGCCGCCTGGGAACCCACCAAACCGGTGGAATTTGTGGTGCCCGCAGGCACTGGTGGTGGGGCCGACCAGATGGCCCGCTTCGTTCAGGGCGTGGTGGCCAAGCACAAGCTGATGAAGCAATCCATCGTCGTCGTGAACAAGGGCGGTGGTGCCGGTGCAGAAGGCTTTCTGGAGGTCAAGGGGGCCTCGGGCGATCCGCACAAGCTCATCATCACCCTGTCCAACCTGTTCACCACGCCGCTGGCCACCGGCGTGCCCTTCAACTGGCGCGACATGACGCCGGTGTCGATGATGGCGCTCGACCAGTTCGTGCTGTGGGTCAACGCCGACTCTCCCTACAAGACCGCCAAGGACTACCTGGACGCAGCGAAGGCGCAGCCCGACAACACGCTGAAGATGGGTGGCACCGGCTCCAAGCAGGAAGACCAGATCATCACCGTGATGCTCGAGGGCGTGGCGGGCAAGAAGCTCACCTACATCCCCTACAAGGGCGGCGGTGAAGTGGCGGTGCAACTGGTGGGCAACCACGTGAGCTCCACGGTGAACAACCCCATCGAGGCCGAATCGCACTGGCGCGCTGGCAAGTTGCGCGCACTGTGCGTGTTCGACAAGGACCGCCTGCCATACACCACCAAGCTCTCGCATGGCATGTCGTGGCAGGACATCCCCACCTGCGCCTCGGCCGGCCTGCCCGCCGAGTACGTGATGCTGCGCGGCATCTTCATGCCGCCGGGCGTCAGCAAGGAGCAAACGGCGTTCTACGTCGACCTGCTGGCCAAAGTACGCGCCACGCCCGACTGGAAAGAGTTCATGGAAAAGGGCGCCTTCCGCCAGACCAGCATGAGCGGCGACGCCTACTTCGACTGGCTGGGCAAGGCCGAACAGATGCACCGTGAGCTGATGAAGAAGGCCGGCTTCATCGCCAAATGACCTCGCATGGCAATGGCAGCAAAAACCTTCTGGCTTGAACGCCTGAACCGCACCACCGCAACGCTGGCTGCGTTGCTGGTGGCTTCCACGGCTGCTGCGGCGGCCCCGTGGGAGCCCACGGCGCCGGTGCAACTGGTGGTGCCCGCCGGCACCGGTGGCGGTGCCGACCAGATGGCCCGCTTCATCCAGGCCGCCGTGACCAAGCATGGGCTGATGCGCCAGCCCATCAACGTGGTGAACATGCCGGGCAACTCGGGCGCCGAAGGCCTGATGGACCTGAAGGCCTCGCCGGGCAACCCGCACAAGCTGATCATCACGCTGTCCAGCCTGTTCACCACGCCCATGGCCACCGGCACCGATTTCAACTGGCGCGACATCACGCCGGTGTCCATGCTGGCGCTGGACCAGTTTGTGTTGTGGGTGAACGCACAGTCGCCCCACAAGAGCGCGCAAGACTTTGTGGCCGCCCTGGGCAACAGCCCAGCCAACAGCGTCAAGCTGGGCGGCACCGGCAGCAAGCAGGAAGACCAGTTGATGAGTGTGCTGCTGGAAACCGCCGCCGGTGGGCGACTGGGCTATGTGCCGCTCAAGGGCGGCGGCGACGTGGCCAAGAATCTGGCCGAGGGCGTGGTGGACGCCACGGTCAACAACCCGATCGAGGCCGAGGCCCTGTGGCGCGCAGGCAAGGTCAGGCCACTGTGCGTGTTTGACGGTGCGCCGCTGGCCTACCGCGCCAAGATCACCGCCACGCAAAGCTGGGCCGACATCCCCACCTGCATGGCCGCCCGCATCCCCGTTCAGTACCTGATGCTGCGGGGCATCTTCACCACGCCTGGGGCCACACCCGAACAGGTGGCGTACTACAAGACGTTGCTCGACAAGGTGCGCGCCCTGCCAGAGTGGAAAGAGCTGATGGCGCGCGGTGCCTTCAAGACCACCACGATGAGCGGGACCGAGTTTGTGGATTGGCTGGACCGCACCGAGAGCTTCCACAAGACCCTGATGCGCGAAGCCAAGTTGCTGGCCAAATAGGCCCGGAGACAAGCATGACCAACGAGCAGGAGTCGCGCCCGCCGGTGCTGACGCGTGGACCCGAGTTGCTGGTGGCCGCCGTGCTGATGGTGCTGGCGGCACTGTGCGTGGCCGACAGCATCCGTGTGGGCACAGGCTGGGCGAGCGATGGCCCGCGCGCCGGCTACTTTCCGTTCTTCATCGGCCTGGGTCTGGGCGGTGTGAGTGCGACGCTGATGGTGCAGCAATTGCTGCGCTGGCGGGCCGACCGGCGCGAGTTCGTGGAAGTGGCGCAGGCCGCCAGCGTCTGGGCCGTGCTGTGGCCCACCGTGCTCTACACGCTGCTGATTGCGCCAATGGGCATCTACGCGTCCTCGGTGCTGCTGATCGTCTACTTCATGCGGCGCCATGGCCACTATGCGTGGTGGCGTTCCGCCGCAGTGGCCCTGGGCGTGATGGCGCTGTTGTTCGCCACCTTCGAGATCTGGTTCATGGTGCCGCTGCCCAAGGGTCCGCTCGAAGCCCTGTTCGGTTTGTGATGCGCCGCCACCAGCGTGCCTGCAAGGATGTGTAGACATGGATGAACTGAACAACCTGCTCCACGGCTTTGCCGTGGCGCTCACGCTGGGCAACCTGGGCTACATGGTCATCGGCCTGTTGCTGGGCGTGCTGATCGGCGTGCTGCCCGGCCTGGGCGGCGCCAACGGTGTGGCCATCCTGCTGCCGCTCACCTTCTCGATGAACCCCACGTCGGCCATCATCATGCTGTCGTGCATCTACTGGGGTGCGCTGTTCGGCGGTGCCATCACCTCCATCCTGTTCAACATCCCGGGCGAGCCCTGGTCGGTGGCCACCACGTTTGATGGCTACCCCATGGCCCAGCAGGGCAAGGCCGCGCAGGCGCTGACCACGGCCTTCACCTCGTCGTTCGTGGGCGCGCTGATCGCCGTCATCCTCATCACCTTTCTCGCGCCGCTGCTGGCGCGCTTTGCGCTGCGCTTCGGGCCGGCCGAGATGTTCGCGGTGCAGTTCCTCACCTTCGCCAGCTTTGTGGGCATGAGCAAGGAGCCGCCGCTGAAAACACTCGCCTCGATGCTGCTGGGCTTTGCCCTGGCGGCCGTGGGCATGGACATGGTCACCGGCCAGCTGCGCATGACCTACGGCACCACCGTGCTGCTCAAGGGTTTCGACTTCCTGATTGCGGTGATCGGTCTGTTCGGCATTGGCGAGATCTTGTTGACCATGGAGGAAGGCCTGTCGTTCAAAGGCCAGAGCGCCAAGATCGACTTCAAGGTGGTGTTCCAGACCTGGAAGCTGTTGCTGACGCACTGGAAAACCTTTCTGCGTGCCACGGCCATTGGCTGCTGGATGGGCATCACCCCCGGCGGTGCCACGCCGGCCTCGTTCATGAGCTATGGCATGGCACGGCGTTTTTCCAAGCACCCCGAGCAATTCGGCAAGGGCGTGATCGAAGGGGTGGTGGCGCCCGAAACCGCCGCCCACGCCGCCGGCACCTCGGCCCTGCTGCCTATGCTCACGCTGGGCATCCCCGGCTCGCCCACCGCCGCCGTGCTGCTGGGCGGGTTGCTGATCTGGGGCCTGCAGCCCGGGCCCATGCTGTTCGTGGAGCAGAAGGAATTTGTCTGGGGCCTGATCGCCTCGATGTACCTGGGCAACATCGTGGGCCTGATCGTGGTGCTCACCACGGTGCCCTGGTGGGCGGCCATCCTGCGCATCCCGTTCGCGGTGATTGCGCCGGTGATCATCGTGGTCTGCGCCATCGGCGCCTACACCGTGCACAGCTCGATGTTCGACGTGGCCATGATGATGGTCTTCGGCGTCTTCGGCTATCTGTTCAAGAAGCTGCGCTACCCGCTGGCGCCGCTGGTGCTGGCCCTGGTGCTGGGCGACATGGCCGAAACCAACTTCCGCCAGTCCATGCTCTCTTCGCAGGGCGAGCTGAACATCTTCTGGGCCAACCCGCTGGTGGGTGGCCTGATGGGCCTGGCCATCGTCATGTTGCTGGCCCCCATGGTGAGTGCGCTGCGTGAGCACTATCGCAAGGCCGAAGCCGCTTCGTCCCTGTCGGAGGCCTGAGCCATGAAATTCGCCATCGTCGGTGCCGGCGCCATCGGCGGCTACCTGGGTGCCAAGTTGGCCTTGGCCGGTGAAGACGTCACCTTCATCGCCCGCAACCGCAACCTGGAAGCCATCAACGCCCAGGGCTTCAAGCTCATCAACGAAGACGGCAGTGAGCAAGTGACCCGCAACGCGCGCGCCGTGCAGCAAATGGCGGAGGCCGGCGTGCAGGACGTGGTGCTCATCACCCTCAAGGCGCACCAGTTGTGCGAGGTGGTGAACACACTGCCGGCCCTGTTCGGCCCGGACACCCTGGTGGTCAGCATGATCAACGGCGTGCCCTGGTGGTACTTCCACAAGTTGGGTGGCGAGTTTGACGGCCGCGCGCTGAGCAGCCTCGACCCCAGCGGTGCCATCGCCCGCGCCATCGCGCCCGAGCGCATCATAGGCAGCGTGGTCTACCCGGCGGCCGAGTTGCAGGCGCCCGGCGTGGTGAAGGTGGTGGAGGGCAACCGCTTCACGCTGGGCGAATTGGACGGCAGCCGCAGCGAGCGCATCAGCGCGCTCTCGCAGGTGATGATGAAGGCCGGCTTCAAGGCCCCGGTGAGCAAGGACATCCGCAGCGAGATCTGGGTCAAGCTCTGGGGCAACCTGTGCTTCAACCCCATCTCGGCGCTGAGCCACGCCACGCTCGAAGACATCTGCCGTTTCCCGGCCACCCGCGAGCTGGCGGCAGCGATGATGGCCGAAGCCCAGGCCGTGGCTGAGCGCCTGGGTGTGCAGTTCAAGATATCCATCGCGCAGCGCATCGCCGGCGCCGAGGCTGTGGGGGCGCACAAGACCTCGATGCTGCAAGACGTGGAGCGCGGCCGCGCGCTGGAGCTGCAAGCCCTGGTGGGTGCCGTGCTGGAGCTGGGCCAGATCACCGGCGTGGCCACGCCGCACATCGCTGCCATCCATGCCGTCACCGCCTTGCTGGGCCACACGCTGGCGCAGCAGCAAGGGCGGCTGGAAGTTACGCGCTGACGCTGCCGCCGTAGGTGTTGGCCAGCGTGCCGATGCCGTCGATGACCACTTCCACCAGCGTGCCCGGCTTCATCGGCAGCACGCCCAGCGAGGTGCCGCACAAGACCACGTCGCCCGGCTCCAGCGTCATGTCGGCCGACAAGCGCGACACCAGCTCCGCTGGGTTGAAGAACATGTCGGCCAGCGGGTAGTTCTGCCGCTCGCGCCCACCCACCAGGGTGCGCAGCGTGGCCGTGGTGGGGTTGAAATTGGTCTCTATCACCGGGCCGAAGGCGCCAAAGCCATCCATGCTCTTGGCCCGCGCCCATTGCGCGAACGAGGGGTCGCGGCCTATCAGCTCCATCGCCGTCACATCGTTGGTGCAGGTGTAGCCCAGGATATGCCCGGGCGCGTCGGCCACAGCCACGTGGCGGGCACTGCGCCCAATCACCACCGCCAGCTCGCCTTCAAAGGCCACGCGTCCGTCATAGGCCGGGGGCACCGGAATGGGCTGGCCATGCGCCAGCGCGCTGCTGTTGGCCTTCAGGAAGTACAGCGGCTCGGCGGGTTCGGCCCATTGGTTCTTGGCAGCGGCGGCGCGGAAGTTGTTCCACAGGCCGATGATCTTGCCGGGCGTGCAGGGCGTGAGCCAGTGCAGCCCCGCCACAGGCAAGGTCTGCGCCGTGGGCTCGTGCGGGCCGAAAAGATCGCCCACATACACCCGCACCGCGTCACCTTCAAGCGCACCCAGCGTCTCGCGCCCGTCCAACATGAATCGCAGCCATTTCATGCGGTGATTCTGCCCGGCGACATGACAGCCCTGGCCAGGGGTTGGCCCTCATGACCGAGCGTTCATCGCCAAGGCCGCAGGTTGCCGACAGTCGGGCCCTCAGCCTGCCTCGCCGGCGCCCACCACCTCGGCCGCGCTGCGAAATGCCTCCACCGCCGCTGGCACGCCGCAGTACACCGTGGCATGCAGCAGCACCTCTTGTATCTCCTGCACCGTGGCACCGTTGTTCAGCGCGCCGCGCACATGGCCCTTGAGCTCGTGCTGCTTGCCCAGCGCCGTGAGCATGGCCACGGTCACCAGGCTGCGGGTCTTCAGGTCCAGCCCCGGCCGCTGCCAAACATCGCCCCAGGCATTGCGGGTGATGTGCGTTTGAATCGGCGCCGTGAAGTCGGTGACGCCGGCATAGGCCCGCGCCACAAAGTCTTCACCCATGACCTGCTTGCGCATGGCCAGGCCTCGCTCGAATTGGTCGTCGCTCATGTTGTGCCCTCGAAAGGTGCAAAGCATACGGGGAGCTTGCTTGACTTGCAGGCCAGTCGGCCACTGGCGGCTGCTGTAGAGTGGAAGCCACCGTCCCAACCCAACCGGAGTTCGCCCCATGACCACCGTCACCGAGATTCTCAAAGGCAAGCCTGAGGCCGTGACCCACACCATCAGCCCTGGTGCGTCTGTGTTTGAGGCTGTGAAATTGATGGCGCTGAAGAACATTGGCGCGCTGCTGGTCGTTGAGGCCGGAAAAGTCGTGGGCATCGTGACCGAGCGCGACTACGCGCGCAAGATTGCCCTGCTGGAGCGGGTGTCCAAAGACACGCCGGTGTCCGAGATCATGTCCAGCCCGGTGATGTACGTGCATCCCCAGCAAACCTGCGAGGAATGCATGGCCTTGATGACCGAAAACCGCCTGCGGCATCTGCCTGTGATCAGCGCTGGGGAACTGGTGGGGCTGATCTCGATCGGCGACCTGGTCAAGGACATCATCTCCCAGCAGCGGTTCATCATCGAGCAGCTCGAACACTACATCGCCGGCGATCTCGCCTGACGCGCCGCCCAGCGCCTGGGCGTTCTCAAAAGTTGGCCTTCGTTCTGGTGGACATCGAGAAAGACAGCGTCCGCAAGCGCTTGATTTCTGTTTTCCAGAGATTGTCAGCATGCTGAACTACCGCCACCTCTACTACTTCTGGGTCGTCACCAAAGAAGGCGGCTTCGCCCGCGCCGCCGAGCGGCTGGACATGGCAATTCAGACCATCAGCGCTCAAGTGAAAGAGCTTGAGAAGGCGCTCGGCCACCAGTTGCTCAAGCCCGCAGGCCGGGGCGTGGCGTTGACCGAGGCCGGCCAGGCTGCATTCGCCCGTGCCGAAGAGATCTTTCAGCTCGGTCAGCTCATCCCCGACGAAGTGCGCGAGGCGGCCAGTGGCAAGCTTGCCCGCCTGGCCGTTGGCATGTCGGACGGCATCTCCAAGCTGGCTGCGCATGCGCTGCTGGAGCCCGTGCTGGCCACGCCAGCCTTGCGGCTGGTGTGCCATGAGGGCGAAGTCGAGCAACTGCTGGCTGAACTGGCGCTGCATCGCCTGGACCTGGTGCTGGCAGGGCAGCCGGCGCCGCACAACCCCAACCTGCGCCTGACGAGCGAACGTCTGGTGGCATCGCCTGTCGAGTGGTATGGGCCTGCTGCGCATGTGCGAAAGGCCGATGTCGATCAGTTTCCGCAATCACTGAACCGGTTGCCGGTGCTGCTGCCCACCGGCCACTCAGCGCTGCGCGCGACCCTCGACCACTGGTTCGAGACCCAGGGTCTGCGACCGCGCATCGTCGGCGAGTTCGAAGACAGCGCGTTGCTGGCGGTGTTCGCTTCGCGCGGGCTGGGGGTGTTTCCGGTCAGCAGGCTGGGCGCCGGTGATGTGGGCGTGATGCGCGGCTTGCGGCTGCTCGGGCGCTGCGACGACGTGAAAGAAGAGATCCACGCCATCCGCTCACGCCGCAGCCAACATCACCCCCTGGCAATGCAGGTCATCGCCGCAGCGCGCTCCTGAGCTCCCTTGCTCCCGCTGCCTGCCGAGTGGCAGCGGCGAGGCCGTTGTCCTTCGTGCGTGGCGGGCGCTGAGGTCGCGTGCATGGATGCGACGGGGTACATCGCGAAGACACAAATTCGGTAACCCCGGGGCTTGGAACTGGCGAATCATGTGGCCAGAGCTCAGATCTTTTGGATCAGGATTTTTCGATGTCCAGGTTCTTGAAAAGCTGCTTTTTCAGAGTCTCCGTTGGCACCAAATTCTGCCTGTCGCTCAACCCATGGAGATCCAAGATGCAAGTGCTTTTCAAGTCCCGTCATCCGCAGGCTGGCGAGCTGCGCGAGCTGGCCGAACGCCGTGTGCGCTTTGCCTTGCGCCGCCTGGGCTGGCTGGTGCCACGCGCCGAGGTGCAGATGTCGGATGTGAACGGGCCGCGCGGCGGCATTGACAAGCGCTGCCAAGTGGAGCTCAGAACCGACGGCGCCGGCCCTGTGGTCGTGACCTCGGTGGCGAAGGACTGGCGCACCGCGCTGGACCAGGCGCTGGCGCGCGCCGCACGCTACCTGGTGCGCCTGTGGCGCCGCAGCAGCGACTCCCGCCGCTTGCGTCAGCGCTTGCACAGCCTCGACAACTGACACTGAGAATCCAAGGATCCGCACCATGAACACCGTGACACCCATCAGCCCCAACGCTCGCCCCCACTTCGCAGGTCAGCCTCCGATCGTGACCGGCTCGGCAAGCCAGCCGCGCGATGTGGATGCCAGCCGCGTGCTGCGCAACACCTACGCACTGCTGTCGATGACGCTGCTGTTCAGCGCGGCCATTGCCGCCACCAGCGCGTCATTGCGGCTGCCAGCGCCAGGCCTGCTACTGACGCTGGGCGGCTATTTCGGCTTGCTCTTCGCCGTCCACAAGTTCAAGGACAGTGGCTGGGCGCTGCTGGCCGTGTTCGGGCTGACAGGCTTCATGGGTTACTCCTTGGGGCCGGTGCTGGCCAAATCTCTGGCCTTGCCCGGCGGTGACCAGGTGGTAGCCCTGGCGCTGGCGGCCACGGGCGCCACCTTCCTGGCCTTGTCGGCCTGGGTGCTCACCACCCGGCGCGACTTCAGCTTCATGGGCGGCTTTCTATTCGCGGGCATGGTCATCACACTGCTTGCCGGCCTGGGCGCTGTGTTTCTTCAAATGCCAGCACTGGGCCTGGCCGTGGCCGCGATGGTGGCGTTGCTGTCGGCCGGCATGATCTTGTTCGAGACCAGTCGCATCGTGAACGGAGGTGAGACCAACTACGTGCTGGCCACGGTGGGCCTGTATGTTTCGATCTTCAACCTGTTCACCAGCCTGCTGAGCCTGTTCGGCTACGGCAGTGCGGACGAGTGAAGCTCGTGCCAGCGCGCCGCTACCCCCTCACCTGCCCCCTCAAAAACTCAAACAGCCTGTCGTCCCCGCAGAAAGCCACGTTGAAGCGCATCCACGCAGTGGGTGCCAAATCAACGGTGAAGAGGTGGCCCGGGCCCAGCATGATGTCGTGCTCGGCAGCCTTGTTTGACAGGGCCACCGGGTCTGGCAGGTTCGGGTGGCGGGCCCACAGGAACATGCCGGCCCGGGGCTCGGAAAACAGCTCGAAGCCCAGCTCCCTCAGCTGCGCTGCGGTGTGCTGGTGGGCCTCGGCCAGGCGCTCTCGCAAGGCCTTGAGATGCTTGCGCCAGCGGCCCTCGGTGAGCGCGCCGTGGGCCAGGCGCTCGCCGAATTCAGCGCTGGTCAGGCCCGAGATCATCTTCAATTGCGCCATGTCTTCCACCATGTCGGGGTGGGCCACCAGGTAGCCCACCCGGATGTTGGGTGAGATGGTCTTGGAGTAACTGCCTATCGTGATCACGCGGTTGAGCTGGTCCAGGCTGGCCAGCGTGGGACGGGGCACCGGGTCGAGGTTCACGTAGATGTCGTTCTCGACGATGGTCAGGCCGTGCTTCTCAGCCAGTTGCAGCACGCGGTGCAGCTGCGCGGGCGACGCCACCGAACCGGTGGGGCTTTGCAGGCGCGGCTGGGTGAAGAAGACCTTGGGCTGGTGCTGCACGATGGCGGCTTCGAGTGCAGCCAGGTCGTAGCCCTGCGGTGTGCGGATGGCGCCCACCAGTTTGGCGCCCTGGTAGCGCAGGCTGAACAGCAGGTTGGCGTAGCCGGGGTCGTCCACCAGTACCGCGTCTCCGGCGTGCACCAGACTGCGCACCACCAGGTCCAGCGCCTGGCTGGAGCCTTGCGTCAGCAGCACCTGGTCGGCATGCACGGGCACATCCTTGGCGGCAAAGGCCTCGGCAATCGTCTGGCGCAGCGGCGGGTAACCCTTGGGGTCGCCGTAGCCGCCCAGGTCGGCGTCGTCGGCGGCCAGGTTGCGCAGGGCGCGGCGCAGACCGTCTTCAAAGAGCCAATCACTGGGCAGCCAGCCGCAGCCGGCCTTGATGGCCAGGTGGCGGTGCTCAAAGATCTTGCGCAGGTACCACATGGCGTCGAAGCCCTCGGGCCTGCGTGGCGCGGCCTGCGGGGCATCGGCGCTGGCACGCCGGCGCACGAAGAAGCCCGAGTGCGGGCGCGAGACCAGGTAGCCCTGGGCCACCATGCGGTCGTAGGCCTCGACCACGGTGAACACGCTCACCTGGTGGCTTTGCGCAAACTGGCGGATGGACGGCAGCTTGGTGCCAGCGCTGAGCGTGCCGGCCTCGATCTGCGCGGCCAGGCCGTCCACGATCTGGCTCACCAAGGGCACGGCGGATTGGGGTTGCAGGGTCAGCATGGCCAGACGAACAGTGCGGTGTACAGGGAGCGGGGCCTGCACAGTGCGCGCTGTGTGGGGGCCGTCTGTACATGGTAGCGGGCACCCGAACAGGCATAGAGTGCAGCTTCGATTGTTCACACCGAGGATCTGCCATGCACCGCGACGCACCTGTCACCGCCAAAACCAACGCCGCCCTGATGGCGCGCCGCCGCGCCGCCCTGCCCAGCGGCCTGGGCCAGACCTACGAGGTGTTTGCCGAACGCGCCGAGAACGCCGAGGTCTGGGACGTGGAGGGCAAGCGCTACATCGATTTCGGTGGCGGCATTGCGGTGCTGAACACCGGCCACTGCCACCCCCGGGTCGTGGCCGCCGTGAAGGCCCAGCTCGACAAGGTGCACCACACCTGCTTCCAGGTGCTGGCCTACGAACCCTATGTGGAGCTGGCCGAGAAGCTGATCGCCCTGACCCCAGGCAACTTCGCCAAGAAGGCCTACTTCCTCTCCAGCGGCGCTGAAGCCGTGGAGAACGCCATCAAGATCGCCCGCGCGGCCACCGGCCGTCAGGCGGTCATCGCCTTCGGTGGCGGCTTCCATGGCCGCACCCTGCTGGGCATGGCGCTCACCGGCAAGGTGGCGCCGTACAAAGCCGGCTTTGGCCCCTTCCCGGCCGAGATCTACCACGCCGAGTTTCCGAATCCGCTGCATGGCATTTCCGAGGCGGATGCACTGCGCTCGGTGGAGCACATCTTCAAGTACGACGTGGAGGCCGCGCGCGTGGCCGCCATCATCCTGGAGCCGGTGCAGGGCGAAGGCGGTTTCTACGTGGCCTCGCCCGCGTTCGCGCAGGCGTTGCGCAAGCTCTGTGACCAGCACGGCATCGTGCTGATTGCCGACGAGGTGCAAACCGGTGCCGGCCGCACCGGCACCTGGCTGGCCAGCGAGCAATGGGGCGTGGCGGCCGACATCGTGACCATGGCAAAGAGCATGGCCGGCGGCTTCCCCATCTCGGCTGTGATCGGCAAGGCAGAGATCATGGACAAGCCCGGCGCCGGCGGTCTGGGCGGCACCTATGCCGGCAGCCCGCTGGGTTGTGCGGCCGCGCTGGCGGTGCTGGAGGTGTTCGAAGAGGAAAAGCTGCTGGAACGCAGCCGTGCCATGGGTGCCAAGCTCAGCTCCGGCCTGAAGGCGCTGGCGGCCAAGCACAAGGCCATCCAGGATGTGCGCGGCCTGGGCGCCATGGTGGCCATCGAGCTGTTCAAGAACGGCGACCTGAGCCAGCCCGACCCCGAGCTCACCAAGCGCGTCTGCGCCGAAGGGCTCAAGCGCGGCCTGGTGCTGCTCTCGTGCGGCGTGTACGCCAACGTGATCCGCATCCTGGTGCCGCTCACCGCCAGCGACGCGTTGCTCGATGAAGGTTTGGCCGTGCTGGGCGAGGCCCTGAAGGCCGCTGGCGCATGACCACCTCCGGTGCCGAAGCCCCTGCGAAGCTGGTCGTGCAACGGCAGTTGGACGCCTACAACGCGCATCAATTGGAGGCATGGCTGGCCACCTACCATGCCGATGCGGAGCAGTTTCTGTTGCACGGTGGCTTGCTGGCTTCCGGCCGGAAGGCCATGCGTGAGCGCATGATGGAGCGGTTCGACGACGTGGCCCTGCACGCCGAGTTGCTGTCGCGAACTGTGATGGCCAACATCGTTGTCGACCACGAGTTGGTCACCCGAACCATGCCCACTGGCCTCGCGGTGATTGAAATGATCTGCCTCTATGAGGTGAAAGAGGGGCTCATCGCCAAGGCCACCTTTGCCATGGCCCAGCCACGACCCAAAAGCTGACCGGGTCGATGCCCTTTGCCTTGGTAGAGTGCACGACGAAACCCGCCTGAATCGGGCGCAAGGAGACACCATGGACATGAAGACCTCGCCGCTGGCGGCCCTGAACGACCCCAGCCTGCTCAAGACCGACGCGCTGATCAATGGCGAGTGGGTGGCCGGCAATGCCCGCTTCGACGTGACCGACCCGGCCACCGGCCTGAAGCTGGCCGACGTGGCCAACCTGGGCGCCGAAGGCACGCACCACGCCATCGTGGCGGCCAACAAGGCCTGGCCGGCCTGGCGTGCCAAGACCGCCAAGGAGCGCGCGGCCATCCTGATGAAGTGGTTCCATCTGCTGCACGCCAACGCCGACGACCTGGCCCGCATCATGACGGCCGAGCAGGGCAAGCCGCTGGCCGAGGCCAAGGGCGAGGTGGGCTATGGCGCCAGCTTCCTGGAGTGGTTTGCCGAAGAGGCCAAGCGTGTCTACGGCGAAACCATCCCCACCACCGATGCCAACAAGCGCTATCTGGTCATCAAGCAGCCCATCGGCGTGTGCGCGGCCATCACGCCCTGGAACTTCCCCATCGCCATGATCACCCGCAAAGTGGCGCCGGCCCTGGCCGCCGGCTGCCCGGTGGTGATCAAGCCGGCCGAGGCCACGCCGCTCAGCGCCCTGGCCGTGGCCGAGCTGGCGCAGCGCGCGGGCATGCCGGCGGGGGTGCTGAACATCGTCACCGCCGATGCCGAGCAATCCATCGAAGTGGGCAAAGTGCTGTGCAGTTCGGACGTGGTGCGGCACCTCTCGTTCACCGGCTCCACCGAGGTCGGCCGCATCCTGGCCGCGCAATGCGCACCCACGGTGAAGAAGCTGGCGCTGGAGCTGGGCGGCAACGCACCCTTCATCGTCTTCGACGACGCCGATCTGGATTCGGCCGCCGAGGGCGCCGCAGTGAGCAAGTACCGCAACTCGGGCCAGACCTGCGTTTGCACCAACCGTTTCTACGTGCAGGACAGCGTGTACGACCAGTTCGTGGAAAAACTCGCCGCCAAGGCCAGCGCCATCAAGGTGGGCAATGGCTTCGAGGCCGGCATCCACCAGGGCCCGATGATCGACGACGCGGCCATCGCCAAGGTGGAAGGCCATGTGGCCGACGCCCTGGCCAAGGGCGCCAAGGTGGTGGTGGGCGGCAGCCGCATTGGCGAGCGCTTCTACACGCCCACGGTGCTGGCCAACGTGACGCCCGAGATGCTGTGCAGCAAGGAAGAAACCTTCGGCCCGGTGGCGCCGGTGTTCCGCTTCAGCACCGAGGCCGAGGCGATCGCACTGGCCAACGCCACAGAGTTCGGCCTGGCCAGCTACTTCTACAGCCGCGACATCGGCCGCATCTTCCGTGTGGGCGAGGCGCTGGAGTACGGCATGGTGGGGGTGAACACCGGCCTGATCTCGACGGCCGAAGTGCCGTTTGGTGGCGTCAAGCAATCAGGCCTGGGCCGCGAAGGCGCACACCAGGGCATGGACGACTACGTGGAGCTGAAGTACCTGTGCCTGGGTGACATCCTGAAGTAAACAGGATCGTCATTCCCGCGAAGGCGGGAATCCACGGGCACCGCTGAGAACACTGGAATCCCGCCTTCGCGGGAATGACGGGGCAGCGCGGGAATGACAGCGTCACCCTCAAGCGCTGTCATTCGCCGCGTCCGTCAAACCCAGCATGCGGCCCACGCCCGCGCCTGCGGCTTGGCTCACCGCGCGTCGCATCAGGCTTTGCGCATCCTTGCCATGCGCGGGGTACTGGCTCAGCCCAAAGCGTGCAGCCACCGGCACCGCCTGCCCGGCCACCGTGAACGGGCCGCTCGCCGATTGCAAGAGCTTCAACGCCACCCGCTCGGCATCGTCCTCAGCGTCCATCCAGGCCAGCAGCACGGCAAACATGTCGCGGCCCAGCGAGGCCACCACGTCGCTGGCGCGCAGCGAGGCGCGCAAACGCACTGCCGCCTTGCGGCGCAGCACGTTGGCGGCCTCGGTGCCCAGCGAGGCTTCCACATTTCGAAAGCCATCCACCTGCAGCACGATCAGCGCCATGGGCGCCGGCTCGCGCTCGCGCAGGGCCAGCAAATGGGTCATGTGTTCCAGCAGCTGGTGGTGGTTGGGCAGGCCGGTGGTCAGGTCTATGCTGTAGGCGCGGCGGGCCGAGTCATCGAGCCGCTTGCGCTCTATCACCAGGCGCAGCGAACGGCCCAGTGATTCAGAGCTGACCTCGCGGGCCGAGAGCACGTCGCGCACGCCCAATTGCAACAGTTTCAAACAATCGGACGGCAGTGGCTCGCGCCCCACAGCCACCACGGCCGATTCCAGCACCGCCCGGGGCAAACCCGCCCAGTGGATGAGCTTGTCGAGGTTCACGGGGCCGCTCAAATCCACCAGCAGGGCATCGAAGGGGTGCTGGTTCAGGTGCTCATCCACCACGGCCAGGCTGGCGCAGGTTTGCACGATGAACGGACCAAAGGCCGAGGTGATGAGATCTGGGGCCTGGGGTGCCAGGCACAGAACCTGGAAGGGGGTGGCGGACATGACAATGTGGGGAATGTTCTGATTTTGATTTTGATGATGCACGAGGCCGCAGCCCGCCACCAGACCTGAAACTACTGAGGGCCACAAGGCCAACGTTGCGGCGTAGTATCCAAGCCCATTGCCTTGCTGCGGCTGACAAGCCGGAGGGTGAATGGAGCGTCAGAACGGGGGAAATACCCTCAAGGAGTGATGCCATGCGCCGCTACCTGCATTTCTGCACCCTGTGGCTCAGCATTTTTTTGGTGGCCTGCAGCAGCCTGCCACCTGTGCCACCGCCACCGCCCGCCAGCCTGTGGCACGACGCGGCCTTTGCGCCCGTGACCGAGGCCCTGGGGCCCGAGCAGGCCATGGCCGTCTCTGACCCCATGCGCCAGTACCTGCACCGCGAGATGGCGCCACTGCTCAAGCGCCAAGGCCCGGTGCAAGGCCTGGTGACTGCGCTCACCCAACCTGCTTGGCTCAAGCTGCAGTACGACGCCAGCACCACCCGCACCGCCGCCCAGGCCTTTGAGAGCCGCAGCGGCAACTGCCTGTCGCTGGTGATCCTCACCGCCGCGCTGGCGAAAGAACTGGGCCTGCAAGCACACTTCCAGGAGGTGGTGACCGACGAACTCTGGAGCCGCCAGGCCGGCCTGTACGTGTCCAGCGGCCATGTGAACGTGACGCTGGGCCGCCCCATGCTGGGTGAGTGGCGCGGCTACGACCCCAACCGGCAGCTCACCATTGATTTCCTGCCGCCCGCCGAAGCCCAAACCCTGCGCACACGGCCGCTGACCGAGCGCACCGTGCTGGCCATGTTCATGAACAACCGCGCCGCCGAAGCCCTGGCCGACCAGGATCTGGACAAGGCGTATGCCTGGGCCCGCGCCGCCGTCTTGCAAGACCCGTCATTCCACCCTGCCTACAACACCCTGGCGGTGGTGTACCTGCGCCACGGGCAACCCCAGGCCGCCGAGACCAGCCTGCGCCATCTGCTGGGCCTGGCCCCCGCCCACACCCAGGGCCTGAACAACCTGGTGTTGGCCTTGCGCGCCCAGGGCCGCCAAACCGAGGCCGAGGCCACCGCCACCACGTTGCGCCAACTGGAGAAAGTGGCCCCGTTCGAGTTCTACAACCTGGGCATGGCGGCGCTGCGGGCTGGCGACGCGCTGACCGCCCGCGACTGGTTCAGGAAAGAACTGGTGCGCGACCCCGATTACCACGAGTTCCACTTCGCCCTCGCCCAGGCCGAGTGGAAGCTCGGGCGGGCCGAGGAAGCGCAGCGCGAACTGACCCTGGCCCTGCAGCAGAGCCCTCAGCCCGGCACCCAGAACCTCTACGCCGCCAAGCTGGCTTGGCTGCAGTCCCTGGCCCGGCCAGGTGCCGGGTCGGCCGTGCAGTGAACAGATGGCCGCCGCTGCGGCCGGGCAGTCTCAAGATGCGTGGGCGTTGGCCGATAGGCTGAACACGACCGCCTTTGGCGCGTCGCAAGCGCCAACACAGGAACTGCCATGATTTCGCTGCACCGCACCGCTGCCGGCCTCGCGCTGGTCTTTTCCGCCACCACCCTGGCCTGGGCCGCCCCGGGCGACCGCGGCGGCAAGGCCGTGTACGAGGCGGTTTGCTCGTCCTGCCATGCCACCGGCACTGAAGGCGCCCCGGCCATTGCCGACCGTGCGGCCTGGCGCCAGCGCGCCTCGCTGGGCCTGCAGGAGCTGACCCGCAACGCCATCACCGGCGTACGCAAGATGCCGGCGCACGGCGGGCAGGCCAAGCTGAGCGACCTGGAGATCACCCGCGCCGTCGCCTACATCGTCAGCGGTGGCACCTCGTTCGACACCAACAAGGCTTACACCCTGGCCAAACTGCGCAGCGGCGCCCAGCTGGTGCAAGAGCGTTGCACCAGCTGCCACGCCCAGGGCACCGACGGCGCGCCGCGCATCGGCTCGCTCGACGACTGGCGCCCACGCCTGCCCAATGGCGTGCAGGCCCTGGTGAAATCGGCCATCGGCGGCCACAAGGCCATGCCCGCGCGCGGCGGCCTCAACGACGTGAGCGACCCCGAGATCCGCGCGGCCATCGAATACATGATCGCCAGGCCCTGAGCGTCTTCGCAGGAATGACGGTGGCCGTGCGGGAATGACGGCCCTCACGCACGCTTGCCGCGCCCGCACCTGGATGTCGTTCGATCACCCGAACTCGGTCGGATGTTCACCCGCTTGTCCTTGAGGGCCGTCAGGCGGGCGGCCACCTTGATAGCAGTCGGTCCAGTTCGGCCGACGCCTTCTTCAGCGAGGCCACGTCGGCCGCGACCTGGCCGTGGGTGGGGATGAAGTAACCCACGGTCTGCCCATGCCGATTGACGGCCACCGGGGCTTCTGAAGAGATGTACTCTGCCAGCCCGGCGCGGAACTCGCGGATGCCTACCTTGGTGGATTCCATGTCAGACGCCTTCGCGGAGGGAGGAGGAGATGCCGGGCTTGTGCATCCATGTGTACACAAATACAACGACGAAGAACTGTGCACGCTGCTGGCCTCCAGCCTGTCATTTCCGCGCGCCCCCCACAGGCACTCAACGCTCGGTCAGGCGCCCCGTGACGTACTTGTGCAGCACGCTGGCGATCAGCGTCTGGTAGGGCACACCCTCTTGCAGTGCCCGCACCTGGATGTCGTTCAGGTCACCCGAACTCAGCCGGATGTTCACCCGCTTGTCCTTGAGGGCCGTCAGGCGCGCGGCCACCTTGAACTTGGCCAGTTCGCCCTTGGTGGCCACCGACCTGAGCTGGCCGGCCTCGAACGCGCCCAGCACTTCCTTCTCGTAGGCGTCAATCTTCGGCATCGTCTTCACCTTTGCGCAGATAGTCTCGGGCCGCCTTGCGACTGGGGATGATGGTCTTGAGGAAGTAATAGTCTTCCTCCTCGACGAACGGCACCAGAAACACATACTGTTCCGCCGCCACCACCAACACCTTTTGGCGCGGGTACTTGACAGGATTGGGATGGCTCAGCACATCAAGCAAGCCGCCCGCCTCAATCGCCACCACGATGCTCTCGAAACGCATGCCCCGGCCGCTGGCCAAGGCGTCATTCTTCTCCGAGTTCCACCGAAATGGCTTCATGCCAGGATGGTGGCGTCGCGTGTGCCTTTTGTCAACACGCCACCCCTCAAGCCCGCCAGCGCTGCGCCTCGTCGCAGCGCGCGCGGCCCAGGGCTTGCAGGGTCTGCAGGATTTGCGGCAGGCGCTTCTTCCACGGGCCACGGCCGCTGAAGCGCTCGGCCAGCGCGGCTTCGTCCAGCGCAGCGGGTGCGGCGCTGAGCGCCTCGGCCACCGCGCGCATCTGTGCGGGCAACTCGGCGGGCCAGGGTTGGCGCGGCGCGCTGACGCCGGTGGCCACAGGCGCGCTGGGCCCGGCCTCGTCGGCCTCGTCTGCCCGCTCGGTGGCAGGCAGATCGAGCGCCGATTGGGTGGCGCCTGCCAGGGCGGGCGCTGCTGCTGCAGCAGCACGCCGCGCCGGGTCTTGAAACTCGGGGCGCAGCCAGCGGATGTGGCCCTGCGCCTCTTCAGCCGCACGCCGCGCGTTCAGTGCCACCAGGCGCTCCAGCAGCGTCTCGGTCCAGGCGCTGCGGGCGGCCTCGTCGGCCCAGGGCACGGACCCCAAATCGTTCCAGCCGTAGGCGGCCAGCACGGCGGCGTCCAGTTCGTCGTGCAGCGTGCGCAGCACGCTCACCAGGCCTTGCTCGTGCAGCAGCTTGTCCTTGGGCGTGAGCGGCTCGTTGCGGCGCAGCTTGTCCAGCACGTTGTACAGGCCGGTGAGGGTGACGGCCTCGTGCGCGGCCTGGCGCGCCTTGCGGTGCGCGTCCAGTTGCTCGGCCAGCGTGCGGATGCGCGCGGTGAGTTCGGGCGTGAGGCCGGTGTCGTCGTGGGGGAAGGGGAAGGTCTCGAAGCAGCGGGTCTTGTTGTAGCGCGGGTCGTTGCCGACGCCGAGACGCCCACCGGCGGCCAACGCCCATTCGGTGTGAAGTCGGCTGGACAACACGCCCAACACCGAGGCATCGTCACTCGCGATGGTGAGGAGTGCTTGATCGGCCAAAGTGTCGGGTGCCATGAACTGGAAATTCCGGTGCCGCGCCGTGATGGGTGTAGCGATGTATCTCGGCAAGCCTCTGAGAGCAGCACGCATCGCGGGTTGGTTCTCACCGAACAACCACCATCCCAAGCGATAGCTGTCTCGCGGGTTGTGGTCGCGCGCAGGTTTTGCACGAATCAGAAGCCACTGATATGTGGCCGGGTACTCGCGCCGCAACTGGTCTTCAGTGAGACCATAGGTATCGAGCGCAAGCACACCACGCGGCCGATCCGTCAGATCCTTGCCGTTGCGAAACGACTTTGCGAGCACACGCGCATCCAAACTCGCCATGTCGTCGGAGTTCACGACAAATCCTGGGGCCAGCATCTGGACACCACGATTTCCCACGATGGAATTGGAGAGTAGCGGTGTTGCCGCAGCAACGTTGGCGCCAATACGCAGGTCTGCGTGCATGACTCCAGAGCGCTCCTCCAGCCGCACAGCCATTTCCTCGGTGCCTGTAGCGCGCTCTTCGCCCACTGTCAGTAAGCGCCCATCGACCGTCTCCATCGTGCCCACGCTCATCGCGATGCGCACTGCCGCGCCTTGTGCGCTGTCCACCCAAGGGTGGTCGGGCACGGCAAAGGCCAACCTGATCGGGTTCTTGGCGACTAGTGCAGTGTTTCGTTCTGTTTGCTACTTAACCGCGAGTTGGCGCGAATGACCTTCTGCAGGATGTCGCGAGCGCTCTTGGTCCAGATGAACGGCTTGGGCTTGGTGTTGTGATGGGCAACGTACTCGTTGATCGCGGCCTCCAACTCGGCCACGCTGGTGAACACGCCTCGGCGAAGCCGCTCGGTGGTGATGTCACGGAAGAAGCGCTCCACCATGTTCAGCCACGAGGCCGATGTCGGCGTGAAGTGCATGTTGAACCGCGGATGCTTGGCCAGCCACGCCTGCACCGCCGGATGCTTGTGCGTGGCGTAGTTGTCGGCAATCAGGTGCAGCGTCTTGTCCTTGGGTGTCTCGCGGTCGATCTTGCGCAGGAACTTGAGCCACTCGGCATGGGTATGGCGTTGCTGGCACTGGCCGATCACCTGGCCGTCCAGCACGTTGAGTGCCGCGAACAGTGTGGTCGTGCCATGGCGCTTGTAGTCGTGCGTCATCGTTTGGGCACGCCCCTTCTTCAGCGGCAAGCCCGGCTGTGTGCGGTCCAGCGCCTGAACCTGGCTCTTCTCGTCACAGCACAGCACCAAGGCGTGCTCGGGTGGCGACATGTACAGGCCCACGATGTCTTCGAGCTTCTCGACAAACTTCGGGTCGCGCGAGACCTTGAAGCCTCGCACGATGTGCGGCTTCAGACCATTGGCCTGCCAGTGGCGCATCACCGTGCTGGGGCTGACCTCCAGCACCGCAGCCATCTTGCGTGTGCTCCAGTGCGTGGCCGCCTCGGGCTGGGTCTGGGTGGTCAACTCCACCAACTTCGCCACGTCCACCCTTACCGGCGGCCCGCCGCGCGGCAAGTCGCGTTCGATGCCCGTCAGACCCGACTCGATGTAGCGTTGCCGCCAGCGCCCCGCCGTGATCCGGTCAATGCCCAACTCCTGGGCGATCTGCAGATTCTGCAAGCCCTGTGCAGCCAGCAAGACGATGCGGACCCGCTCGACCAATCGAACACTGCTCAACTTGGATTGGGCAAGCCTGACCAACTCGGCTTCCTCTTCCTGACTCAACTCGATCGCAGGGGCAATTCGCACGCTCTGGCTCCAACTCTGTCGGTAGTAGAGCATTGGAGCAACTGCGTCCAAATAAGTTGCATTAATAGTAGAACACTACACTAGGTGCGCCTCAATCACACGGCGGTTGAAGGTTTGGCGCAGGCTGTTGGTGGTGATGAAGCCAAAGCGCCGCGCTTTGCCGGACCGCACGGTGGCCGCAGCGTGGTGCCACCAGTACATGACGAAGTCGGCACTCTCGGGCACCTCGGGCCAGGCAGCGCGCAACGTTTGCGCATAGCCGTCACCCAGTGCTGCTCGCATGGCGCCGGCGCCAATGAACGGCGGATTTCCCACGATGAACTCCACCTCCGGCCACTCGGCCTGGCGCGGGTTCACGTAGGCCCATTGCGGCACTTGGGCCGCTTCGTCGGGCACGGGCTCGCCGGTCACCGGGTGGGTCTTGAAGGTCTTGCCATCCCAGCGGGTGATGACCTGGCCCTGCGCATCTACCGCCAGCTCGCAGCGGTCATAGGCCAGCACGGCATCGCGGCATTCGATGTTGCGGTAGTCGTGCACCACGGGCTCGGCCACGCTGCCGGGGCCCTTGGTGCGGATGTGCCATTGCAGCCAGCCTATCCACAGCACCAGCTCGGCCAGCGCGGAGGCGCGCTCGTTGAGCTCGATGCCGCGCAGCTGTTGCAGCGTCACGGTTTCGCCGTCCAGGCTGAGCTTGTCTTGCGTTTCGCCCAGGGCTTCGAGCTGGTTCAGCACCTCGCCTTCCAGGCGCTTCAAATGCTCCAGCGTCACATACAGGAAGTTGCCGCTGCCGCAGGCCGGGTCGAGCACGCGGGTGCTGCAGAGCTGGTGGTGAAAGCGGCGGATTTCGGCGCGCGCTTCGGCCATCTTGGCGTCGCGCTTCCTGGCGTCTTTCTTGGCCGTGAGGGCTTCGGCCTCGTGCACCAGCAGCAGCGCGGCGGCCTGGGCATTGGCCCAGTCGGCACGCAGCGGCTCCACCACGGTGGGCAGCACCAGCCGCTCTACATAGGCGCGCGGCGTGTAGTGGGCGCCCAGGGCGTGGCGCTCGGCGGGGTCGAGCGCGCGCTCGAGCAGGGTGCCAAAGATGGCGGGCTCCACCTCTTGCCAGTTGGCCTGGGCGGCGCGCATCAGCCCATCGATCTGCGGGGTGCTGAGCGGCAGCACGTAGCCGCTGGCGTTGTGACCTTTGAAGAGCTTGCCGTTGAAGCGCAGCACGTCGCGCGCAATGGCGGCGTTGAAGCCGCCCACGTCCATGCCGCTCCACAGCACGCGCAGCATGTTGGCCAGCGTGGGCGGGTCGGCCCGGTAGGTTTGCAGCAGGTGCAGGAAGCTGCCGGTGCAGTCGCCGCCGGGTGGCAGCAGGCCCACGTCTTCGGCAAACATGCTGAACAGGCAGCGGGTGAGAAAGCCGGCCACCTGCTCGGCCGGGTGGCCGTTGTCTTCCAGCGATTTGGCCAGCTCGGCCAGCTCGGCGGCCACCTCGCGGGTGACGCGGGCGCTGGTGCGCGCCGGGTCGAGCGCCAATGGGTCGAGCCACAGGGTGCGCAGGCGCTGGCGCACGGCAGGCTGGGCCAGATCGGCCAGGCGGATGCGGTGCGAGCGCGGATCGGGGAACGGCGTGTAGGTGGCGCCCGAGCGGGTGAACTCAGCGTAGAGCTCGATGACGTGGCCCACGTCCACCACCACCAGAAAGGGTGGCCGGCCTTCGCTGGCGGGCAGTGCGCGGGCATAGCCCTCGGCCTGGGCGCGGGCGCGCAGCAGGGCGTCGTCAAAGCGTTGCGGGGTGGCGCTGCTGGCGGCGGCTTGCAGGCCAGGCTTGAGCTTCTTGCTTTCCAGGATGAAGGCACCCTGGCGGTAGCAATCAATGCGGCCGGCGCTGCTGCTGCCGTCGCCATGGCGAAAGGTGACGGGCCGCTCGAACATGTAGGCCTGCTCGGGCGTGGCGTGCGGGCGGGGTACCTCGAGCAGCTCGCACAGCTCGATGACAAAGCTTTGTGCGGTGGAGAGTTCGGAAGCGGTCACCCCCTGCCAGCGGGCGATGAAGGTGCTGGTCTTGTCTTGTTCTGCGCTCATGGTGGGCGCATGTTATGCGGTGGGCACGGGCGCGAAAGCGCCGGTGCCAGGGCGCCGGGTTGAGCTAGCCCGCATATTTCACGCAACGACCACTGGTTGAGCTGAAGGGTCATTCGCGAGCCGCAGGAGCGCTCAATAAGTGCCACGCGAAGGCATTGGATGGCGCGCGAGGTGCAGTGGGGCTGATTGGCTGGCAATGCCCCCACCCCGGCTTGGGTTGCGGACCATTTTTGTGTCGTCGCGCGGGCCAGGCGCTGGATGAAGTTCAGGGTGAGCGCAGTTGGCGCATGGCGTGGGCGAAGATGTCCGCGCTGGGCCAGTGCGAGGCCAGGTACAGGCGGATGCGCCGGGTGTTGCGGGTGATCACCGCAGCAAGCTTGAGCAGCTTGATGCGCAGGGTGTCGACCTGGGCCGACGCCAGCGCTGTGCCCTGCAAGGCCAGTGCGCGCAGCCTCTCGATGAGCACATAGCCCAGCGCGGCCAGCAGCATGCGCAACTGGTTCGAGCGCATCACGTGGCAACTCGTGCGCGTGGCGAACAAGCCGACCTGCGCCTCCTTGATGCGGTTCTCGGCCTCGCCACGCTGGCAGTACAGCGCGTCGTACAGCGTTTGGGCACCCCCGTCGAGGTTGGTGACGATGAAGCGCGGGTTGCAGCCGAGCTCGCCCCACTCCAGCCGCGTGATGACGCGCCGCTCGTGCGGCCAACTCTGTGCGGCGTAGCTGAACTCGCCCACCAGGCGTTGTTTGTGCCCGGTCTGCTCGTAGAGCTGCTGCATCGCCAGCTGCGCGTACTCGACCTGGGCTTCCAGCCGGGCGTTGCGCGCCAGGCCGACGATGTAGTGCACGCCAGCGCGCTCGCACCAGTTGATGATGCGCTGGCGGCAAAAGCCCGAGTCGCCCCGGAAGATGATTCGAACATTGGGCCATTCCTGACGCAGCCGACGCACCAGCAGCTTGAGGATGGCCGCCGCGTGCTTGGCGCCGTCGATGCGGCTCGGGCGCAGGTAGGCGCACAGCAGTTGCTGGCCGCAGAACACGTACAGCGGCAAGTAGCAGTAGCTGTCGTAGTAGCCGTGGAAGAAGCGGCCCTCCTGCTGGCCGTGCAGCGGGTTGTCGGTGGCGTCGAAGTCCAGCACCAATTCCTCGGGGGCGACCTTGAAGCTGGCGATGAACTGATCGACCAGCACCTGGCGCAAGCGCCACGCCGTGGCGCGGTCGGCCCACTTCTCCAGCCGGCACAGCGTGGGTGCGCTGGCCATCTCCAAGTCCACGCCGACGGCCGTCTGCATCGCCACGTCCTGGCGCAGCGCGCCGTGGTCGTTCGTCCTCCCAGCCCAGCGCCAGACCGTACACGCGCTGGCGCAGCATGCTGCGCACGCCGTGCTTGATCAGCAGCGGGCTGCGCGGGTCGGCGATGCAGCGTGCGGCTGCGTCCATCAGCCCGAGCTTGCGATCAACGGCGCCGAGCAGCAGCACGCCAGCGTCGCTGCTCATGCTGCCGCCGTCGAAGCGGCCCTCCACCACGCGTCGGCCCAGGCGGGCGAACTCGATCATCCCCACGTCCACTTCTTCGGTACAGTTTGGTTTCGGCATTGCCCGCTCGTTCATCAAGATTCGACACCTCGATCAACGGGCATCCAAAGGGCAATGCCGTCCTCGCTTCTACGGGGGTAGGTGAAATATCCAGGCTAGTGTGCGCTGCGGCGCCTGGCGGATCGTCATCTGTGTTGGGCACCGTCATTTCCGCGAAGGCGGAAATCCATGAGGGCCGAACAGCCTGGATTCCCGCCTTCGCGGGAATGACGGGGCGGGGCGGGGCGGGAATGACGGGAGGGGTGCGGGAATGACGGCGGCAAGAAAAAGGCCCCCAAGCCATGGGTGGACTTGGGGGCCTGAGTCTTTGTGAACCGTTGTGGTTCACCCATCTGGAGCGGGTGATGGGAATCGAACCCACGTAGTCAGCTTGGGAAGCTGAAGTTCTACCATTGAACTACACCCGCAAAGCCAGCGCATTCTAGCCGCGCAGGCCAGCGTGACGAAGACGCTGGGGCACAATCGCCGCCCACCTCTGCTGCCCACCCGCCCATGCACACGCCCGAAGACCAGCCCGCCGACCAAGACGGCGCGCCCGCCCCCACGCACCCCCGCCGCGCCATCCGCAGCTTTGTGCTGCGCGCCGGGCGCATGGGCACCGGCCAGGTGCGCGCGCTGGCCGAACTGGGGCCGCGTTTTGTGCTGCCTTACCAGGACAAGCCGTTGGACACGGCGGCGGTGTTTGGCCGCAGCGCGCCGGTGGTGCTGGAGATTGGCTTTGGCATGGGCGCGGCCACGGCCGATATTGCGGTGGCGCGTGCCGACACGGACTTCATTGGCTGCGAGGTGCACGAGCCCGGCGTGGGCGCGCTGCTCAAGCGCATCGGCGAGCAGCAACTGGGCAACATCCGCATCGTGCAGCACGACGCGGTGCAGGTGCTGCAGCAGATGATCGCGCCGGCCTCGCTGGCGGCGGTGCATATCTTCTTTCCCGACCCCTGGCACAAGAAGAAGCACAACAAGCGGCGGTTGATCCAGCCCACGTTGGTGAACTTGTTGGCCTCGCGGCTGGCGGTGGGCGGGGTGCTGCATTGCGCCACCGATTGGCAGCCCTATGCCGAGCAGATGCTGGAGGTTTTGTCAGCCGAGCCGGCGCTGGTGAACACCGCCGAGGGCTATGCGCCACGGCCCGGGTACCGGCCGCTGACCAAGTTTGAGGCCCGCGGCATCAAGCTCGGGCATGGGGTGTGGGATCTGGTGTTCAGGCGGCGCTGAGCGTTCTTCGTCGTCCCGGCACCCACTTCGTCATTCCCGCACCCACTTCGTCATTCCCGCGCCTGCTTCGTCATTCCCGCGCCTGCTTCGTCATTCCCGCGAAGGCGGGAATCGATGCCTTCGCGAGCGCATGAACCCCCGCGACAAAGTGGATTCCCGCCTTCGCGGGAATGACGGGAGATGTGCGCACGGAATGACGAGAAGGCGCCAGGGGTGACGGGCGCCCGGCGTCAATCCTTCCAGTCCACCAGGCCTAAGTAGGCGGTGACCAGGATCAGCACGCCGAAGCCAATGCGGTACCAGGCGAAAGCGTTGAAGTTGTGGGTGGACACGTAGCGCAGCAGCCAGCGCACGCAGGCCCAGGCGGCCAGGAACGAGAACACGAAGCCCACGCCAAACAGCGGCAGATCGGCTGTGGTGAGGCTGTGGCGCACCTTCCAGAGGCTGTAGACACCGGCGCCGATGAGCGTGGGGATGGCCAGAAAGAAGGTGTACTCGGTGGCCGCCTTGCGCGACAGGCCAAACAGCATGCCGCCAATGATGGTGGCACCCGAGCGGCTGGTGCCGGGCACGAAGGCCAGGCATTGAACCAGGCCGATCTTCAGCGCGTCCAGCGGGCTCAGGTCGTCCACCTCGGCCACGCGCACGGTGGCGTTTTGGCGGCTCTCGGCCCAGAGGATGATGAAGCCGCCCAGGATGAAGGTGCCGGCCACCACCAGGGGCGAGAACAGCGCGGCCTGCAGCTTCTTGCCAAAGAGCAGGCCGACGACCACCGCCGGCAAGAAGCCGATGAGCACGTTGATCAGAAAGCTGCGGCCCTGGCCTGCGTGGCGGGCGTCGCGCACCGCCGCCAGCAGACGCTGCCAGTACAGCAGCACGATGGCCAGGATGGCGCCGGTCTGGATGGAGATCTCGAAGGCCTTGATTTTTTCAGGGCTGAGTCCTGCGCCTTCAAAGCCCAGCACTGTGCCCGCGAGGATCAGGTGGCCGGTGGACGAGACGGGCAGAAACTCGGTCAACCCTTCCACCACACCCATCACGGCGGCCTTCAGCAACAGCACCAGATCCAAAGCTTTTCCCCTTGCACGCTGCGGCGTGGCCGCAAAGGCGCGCATGATAGCCGGGGCCTTGTTCAGCGTCGGGGCACGACGGTGAGTTCCAACCCCCGGTCGGTGATGCGCACTTGCTCAGGCTGGTAGCCAAACTGGGCCAGGCGGGCGAGCTTCTCGTCGCTCACGCGGTGGATGATGGCGTCATCCAGCATGGTCTCCACCAGGACTGCACCCAGGCGCTGCAAGGGCACGCGCGGCGCGGTGCCGGTCTTGTCCAGGCTGAAGGCGCTCAGGCGCACATCCACCAGGCGCAGCGTGTGGTCGCTGGGCTCGTAGCGCAGGCCCGATTCCACGGCAATGCGGCCGTGGTAGCTGTTGCCGAACAAGCGGTCCAGCGCTGTGATGTGCAAATCGGTGGCGAGGCGGTTGCTGACAGCCACCAGCTTCACGTCGGGCCGGGTCACCGTCACGTCCAGCATCTCCAGCACGCGCTTGTCCATGGGAAAGCGCTTTTCCAGCATGCGGTTCACCTCGGCTTCGCTCCAGCTCAGCGTTTGCGGCCCCAGCACCTGGGCACAGCCGGTGAGGGCAACAATGAACAAGGCCAGCAGCAGGTTCAAGCTTGATCGCATGGGGCGGCTCGCAGTAGACAGAGGCTTGCAAGGCTACCGCATCGCTGCCCGGCCCTGTTAGCATTACTGACTCGAAAGTCATTAGCATGACCACCCCCCTCCAACGCCAACGCCGCAAGGACGCCCGCCCGCAAGAGCTGCTGGACGCCGCCTTGACGCTGTTCGTGGAGAAGGGCTTTGCCGCCACCAAGGCCGAGGAGGTGGCCACGCTGGCCGGTGTCTCCAAGGGCACGCTGTACCTGTACTTTCCGAGCAAGGAAGAGCTGCTCAAGGCGGTGATACGCCACACGCTTTCGGCCGACATTGCGCAAGGCCGCGAGCGCCTGCTGGCCCACCAGGGCTCGGCCACCGAGGCTTTGCTCGATCTGCTGCCCGAGTGGTGGGAGACCGTGTACGACAGCCCCAACTCGGGCATGTTCAAGCTGGTAATCACCGAGGTGCGCAACTTCCCTGAGATCGCCGAGTTCTATGCCCGCGAGGTGGTGGAGCCGGGCATGGAGGTCATTGGCCAGTTGCTGCAGCGCGGCGTGGCGCAGGGCGAATTTCGTGCCGATCTGGACGTGATGGCGGCCGTGCACTCTGTTGTTCTGCCCATGATCATGCTGTGCCTGCACAAGCATTCGCTGGGCCCGTGCTCGTGCATCGTCAGCATCCTGCCCGAGCCGCGCCAGCTCATACGCAGCCACATGGCCTTGCTGCTGCAAGGTCTGCAGACCCCGGCTGTGCCCAAGACACGAAAGACCCGTTGATGACATCCCGGATCAAACTGACCCTTTTGGCCGTCGTCGTGATCGCCTTGCTCTTCCTGGGCCTGCGCATGGTCGGCGGCAGGGCAGCAGAACCCGCTGCCCCCGCAGCGGCGGCCAGTGCGGCCGCGCCCGCCGCGCTGGAACTGATGCCAGACGATGTGGTGAGCGCCCGGCTGCAGCGCCTGTCGCGCCAAGTGGAGGTGAGCGGCAGCATCAAGGCCGTGCAAGCGGCGTTCATCAAGGCCCGCGTGCCGGGTGAGTTGCGCCAGCTCAGCGTGCGCGAAGGCGATGCCGTGCGCGCTGGCCAGGTGCTGGGCCAGATCGACACCACCGAGTACGACTGGCGGCTCAAGCAGGCCGAGCAGCAGGCCCAGGCCGCCAAGGCCCAGGTGGAGATTGCCGAGCGCACGCTCACCAACAACAAGGCCCTGGTGGCGCAGGGCTTCATCTCGCCCACGGCGCTGGAGGCGGCCGAGTCCACCACACAGGGCGCGCGCGCCAACCAGCAAGCCGCACAGGCCGCCGTAGAGCTGGCGCGCAAAGCGCGGGCCGATGCTCAGTTGGTGGCGCCCATCAACGGCCTGATCTCGCAGCGCCTGGCCCAGCCCGGCGAGCGCGTGGCACTGGATGCGCGCATCCTGGAGATCGTGGATCTCTCGCGTCTGGAACTTGAAGCCGCGATGGCCCCCCAGGACGTGGCCCAGCTGCGGCCCGGCGCGCGCGCGCAACTGAAGGTGGACGGCGTGGCCGAGCCTGTGGGCGCGCAGGTGGCCCGCATCAACCCCAGCGCCACGGCCGGCGCCCGCACCGTCACCGTGTATTTCGCCATCGCACCGCACCCGGCCTTGCGGCAGGGCTTGTTTGCCCAGGGCCGTGCCGACGCCGGCACCCGCGAGGCGCTGGCCGTACCGGCCTCGGCCGTGCGACGCGACCAGCCCCAGCCCTATGTGCTCACCACCGAAGCCAACCTGGCGCAGCAGCGCACGGTGAAGCTGGGTGTGGCCGGCCTCTCGGACCAGGGCGAGGATTTGTTGGAGATCACCCAGGGCCTGGCGGCAGGCACCGAAGTGTTGGCAGGCCGTGTGGGCACGGTGCGCCCCGGCACGCCGCTGCGGCGCGCTGCCACGGCGGCAAACCCAGCCAGCCCGGCCTCGGCCGCCCGCTGAGGACCACGCCCCATGTGGTTCACCCGCGTCTCGATCGCCAACCCCGTGATGGCCGTGATGGTCATGCTGTGCTTTGTGGTGCTGGGCAGCTTTGCCTTCAAGCGGCTCAAGGTCGACCAGTTCCCCAACATCGAGTTTCCCTACGTGGTGGTGAGCGTGACCTACCCCGGCGCCTCGGCCGAGGTGGTGGAGAACGAGATCACCATCAAGGTGGAAGAGGCGGTGAACACCATCGCCGGCATCAACGAGCTGAATTCGCGCAGCTATGCCGGCGCGTCGGTGGTGATCGTCAAGTTCAACCTCGATGTGGATGGCCGCAAGGCCGCCGACGATGTGCGCGAAAAGATCGCCCAGGTGCGCACCGGCTTTGCCACCGAGGTGGACGAGCCCAAGGTGCAGCGCTTCGACCCCGCCTCGCGCCCCATCTGGACCCTGGCCCTGACCTCGCCCGATGGCAGCCGCAGTGCTTCAGAACTCACCGTCTATGGCGACCAGGTGCTGAAGAAGCGCCTGGAGAACGTGCGCGGCGTGGGCTCGGTCAACCTGGTGGGCGGGCAGAACCGCGAGATCAACGTCTACCTCAAGCCGGCCGCGCTCGACGCCTTCAGCATCGGCGCCGACGCGGTGGCCAACGCGGTGCGCAACGAAACCCGCAACCTGCCCGCAGGCGCACTGCGCCAGCGCGACAGCGAGGCCATCGTGCAAATCGACGGCCGCTTCAAGGTGCCCACCGAGATGGGCCAAATCATCGTGGCCCGGCGCAACAACCAGCCGGTGCGGCTGAACCAGTTGGCCGAGGTGGTGGACGGCCCGCAGGAGACCGACAGCCTGGCCCTGCGCAATGGCCAGCGCATGCTGGCGCTGGATGTGCTCAAGGCCCAAGGCGAGAACACCATCGACGTGGTGGACGGCCTGAACGCCGTGACCGAAACGCTGAAGCCGCAACTGCCCAAGGGCATGGCGCTGGACGTGGTGCGCGACAACTCGCGGCCGATCCGCGTGTCGGTGGAAAACGTGCGCCGCACGCTCATTGAAGGCGCGGTGCTCACCATCGTCATCGTCTTCCTGTTCCTCAACTCCTGGCGCTCCACCGTCATCACCGGCATGACCCTGCCGATCGCGCTGGTAGGCACCTTCTGGTTCATGCAGATGTTTGGTTTCACCATCAACATGATCACGCTGATGGCGCTCTCGCTGTGCGTGGGCCTGCTGATCGACGACGCCATCGTGGTGCGCGAGAACATCGTGCGCCATGTGCAGATGGGCAAGAGCGCGCACGACGCGGCGCTGGCCGGCACCAACGAGATCGGCCTGGCCGTACTGGCCACCACGCTGTCCATCGTGGCGGTGTTCCTGCCTGTGGGCTTCATGGGCGGCATCATCGGCAAGTTCTTCCACGAGTTTGGCATCACCATCGTGGCGGCGGTGATGATCTCGATGTTCGTCAGCTTCACGCTCGACCCCATGCTGTCCAGCGTCTGGCACGACCCGGCCATCGACCGCGAGGGCCAGCCCTTCGTGGCCCACAACCTGTACGACCACACGCTGGGCCGCGTCACCCATTGGGTGGACCGCGCCTCGCACTGGCTGGGCCACTTCTACCAAATCGCGCTGGGCTGGTCTTTGCAGCACAAGCTGGGCACGCTGGGCATCGCCGTGGCCACGCTGGTGGTGGCGATGGGGCTGACCCGCTTCCTGGGCACCGAGTTCGTGCCCAAGGCCGATTTCTCGGAAACCACGCTCACCTTCTACACGCCCGTGGGCTCCAGTCTGGAGCTGACCGAAGAGCGCACACGCCAGGTGGACCGCATCCTGCGCGCCATGCCCGAGGTGCAGTACACCGTGGCCACCATCAACACCGGCAACGCCCAGGGCCACAACCAGGTGGGCTTCTACATCCGACTGGTGAACCGCAAGGACAGGCAACGCAGTGCCGACGAGATGTCCGTGCCGCTGCGCGAGCAACTGTCCGCCGTGCCCGGCATCACCGTCACCCTGGTGGGCCTGACCGACCCGGTGGGCGGGCAGAAGCCCATTTCGCTGTCGCTGCAAGGCGCCGATCTGGCCGAACTCAAGCGCCTTTCTGACCAGCTCTCGGCCAAGCTGCGCGGCGTGGCCGGCCTGGCCGACCTGGACACCAGCATGAAACCCGAGACGCCCACTGTGTCGGTGAACGTGCGGCGCGATGCGGCGTCGGACCTGGGCCTCTCGGTTGGCGCCATCACTGCCCAGCTGCGTGCCCTGGTGGCCGGCCAGACGGTGAGCACCTGGCGCGCACTCGATGGCAACAACTACGACGTGAACGTGCGCCTCGCCCCGGGCAGCCGCGAGAACATCGCCGATCTGCAACGCCTGGTGCTGCCCGCTGGCCAGAACGCCGATGGCACGCCGCGCATGGCCCGACTGTCGCAAGCGGCCGAGCTGGCGCCGGCCACGCTGGCCACGCAGATCAACCGGCGCGACCTGAACCGCGAGGTTGAAATCACCGCCAGCACCTCAGGCCGCGCGCTGGGCGAAATCTCGGCCGACATCCGCAAGGTGCTGGCCGAGACACCGCTGCCGCCCGGCTACAGCTACCGTTTCGGCGGCTCCACCAAGGACATGCAGGAATCGTTCGTCTACGCCATCTCGGCGCTGGCCATGGGCGTGATCTTCATCTACATGATCCTGGCCAGCCAGTTCCGCAGCTTTCTGCAGCCGCTGGCACTGATGAGCTCGCTACCGCTCACCTTGATCGGCGTGGTGGGCGCGCTGCTGCTGTGGCGCTCGACGCTGAACATGTTCTCCATCATCGGCGTGGTGATGCTGATGGGCCTGGTGACCAAGAACGCCATCCTGCTGATTGATTTCGCCATCCGCCTGCGGGCCGAGGGCATGGCGCGCAACGCCGCCCTGCTCGAGGCTGCCCGTGTGCGCCTGCGCCCCATCCTGATGACCACGCTGGCCATGATTTTTGGCATGCTGCCGCTGGCCTTTGCGCTCAGCGAAGGCTCGGAGCAGCGTGCGCCGATGGGGCAGGCCGTCATCGGTGGCGTCATCACTTCGTCGGTACTGACCCTGGTGGTGGTGCCGGTGATCTACTGCTATCTCGACGATCTGGCCACCTGGGCCACCAAGCTGTGGCATCGTCGTGGCCAGGGCACCCAGCCCGCCGCCTAAAATAAAGGGTTATCCCGAGAATCTTCGGCCCTCCCACCGCTCACACCAGGACAACGACATGAACATCGAACAAGCCCGCTTCAACATGATCGAACAGCAGATCCGCCCCTGGAAGGTGCTGGACCACGCGGTGCTGGAGCTGCTGGCCGTCGTCAAGCGCGAGGACTTCGTGCCTGCCGCCTACCGCGCCGCCGCCTTTGTGGACACCGAGCTGCCGCTGGGCGAAGGCCAGACCATGCTGACCCCACCGGTGGAGGCCCGCTTGCTGCAAGACGCCAAAGTGCAGCGCCACGAAACCGTGCTGGAAGTGGGCACCGGCTCGGGCTACACCACAGCCCTGCTGGCACACCGCGCCCGGCGCGTGATCTCGCTGGAAAACCGCCCCGCCCTGGCCCGCATGGCGCGCGAGAACCTGGCGCGTGCCGGCATCTCGAACGTCGAGGTGCGTGACGCCGACGGTCGCCATGGCCTGGCTGCCGAAGGGCCGTTCGACGTGATCATGCTGTCGGGTTCGGTGGCCAGCGTGCCGCAGGCCTTGCTGGACCAGGTCAAGGTCGGTGGCCGCCTGGTGGCCATCGAAGGCGGCGAGCCGGTGATGCGCGCCGTGGTGTACTTCCGCGAGTCGGCCTCGTCGGTCACCAAGACCGAGATGTTCGACACCATGGCCCCGCGCCTGGATGGCTTTGACGACGCCACCCGCTTCAGGTTCTGAGGGCCTGCCGCATGCCGTCTGTGCCACGTTCCTGCCGCTTGGTCGCATGGCGAGTGCAGCGGCTTGGGGTGTGCAAGTACAAATACGCTCGGTGGACTCTCACCGCCAGATCTCACTTTCACGAACCATCGGCCCCTTGAAGGAAGCACCATGAGCTTGTCGCGCCCCCTGACCCTCACCCGTGTGGCCCTGCTGACGCCGCTGGCCGTGGCGCTGCTCGGGCTCTCGGGCGGCGCCCGCGCGCAAAGCCTGCAAGTGCTGTACGACACGGCCCGCGACTACGACTCTGCCTACCTCAGCGCCAAGGCCGCAGCCGAGGCCGCGCGCTACCGGGCCGACCAGGCCGGTGCGCTGAACCTGCCCACGGTGGGCCTGCAGGCTTCCACCGCGCTCAGCAAGACCGATGGCAGTGGGTCCACCACGGTGCAGGGCACCACCACCACCGCTCAGGTGGACGGCAACACCCGCAACACGCAGATTGGTGTGTCGGCCCAGCAAACGCTGTTCAACCGCGCCAATGGCGCCACCGTGGCCCAGGCCGAGCGCGCCGTGCAATTGGCCGTGGTTCAGCTCAAGGCCGTGGAACAAGACCTGATCGTGCGCTTGACGCAAGGCTACTTTGACGTGTTGGCCGCCACAGATGCACTGGCCACGGTGCAGGCCAGCAAGAAAGCCATCTCTGAACAACTGGCTTCGGCCAAGCGCAACTTCGAGGTGGGCACCGCCACCATTACCGACACGCGCGAAGCCCAGGCCCGCTATGACCTGGCCACCGCCCAGGAACTGGCCGCCACCAACGACCTGCAGGTCAAGCACTTGGCCCTCGATCAACTGGTGGGCAAGGCCAACCTGCAACCCCGGCCGCTGGCCCAGCCTGTGGCCCTGCCGCCGCTGCAACCAGCCCTGGTGGACGACTGGGTGAGCGGTGCCGATGCCGTCAACCCCAATGTGCTGCAAGCCCAACTGGCCGTCGACGTGGCCAAGCTGGAAACCGAAAAAGCCCGCGCCGGCAACCTGCCCACCGTCACGCTGGGTGCCAGCTACGGCCGCAGCTATCCCGGTGGCTCCACCACCACGCATCTGCCGGCCTACGACTCGGTGTCGCGCTCGGGCAATGGCAGCTCGGCCGGTGTGAACCTCACGCTCAACATGCCTTTGTTCGCCGGCTTTGCGATCCAGAACCGCGTGAAGGAAACGCTGAGCCTGGAAGAGAAGGCCCGCATCGACCTGCTCACCGCGCGCCGCGCCGTGACGCAAGGCACGCGCTCGGCCTACTACGGCGTGCAATCGGGCCGTGCCCAGGTGAAGGCGCTGGAAGCGGCCGAATCTTCCAGCAAGCTGGCGCTGGAAGCGACGCAGCTGGGCTACAAAGTGGGCGTGCGTGTGAACCTGGATGTACTGAATGCGCAGACCCAGTTGTTCCAGACCCAGGCCAGCCTGGCCAAGGCCCGCTACGACGTGATCGTGGGCGACATGAAGCTGCGCCAGGCTTCGGGCCAGTTGAAGCCCGAGGATGTGGCTGCTGTCAACGCGCTGCTGGTGAAGTGAGCGCCACTGGCGCCAACAGCGCTGCGATCTCGGTCGCCATGCGCTGGGCCGCACCGCGGTGGCGGGCGCTGAAGGCCCGCGCTTGAGCGGCGGCAGCGGCCAAGCGGGCATGGTCGTTCAACAACTGCTGCGCCAGGGCCACCGCTGCGGGTAGCGAGGCCACACGCCACGCAGCCCCTTCGGCCAACGCCAGCTCTGCCGCCTCGGCGAAGTTGAAGGTGGAGGGCCCTAGCACGATGGGGCAGCCACTCGCAGCCGACTCGATCAGGTTGTGGCCGCCCAGGGGCTCGAACGAGCCCCCCAGCAGCGCCACATCGGCCGCACCGTAGTACAGCGCCATCTCGCCCAGGCTGTCGCCCAGCCACACATCTGCGTTGTTGGCTTCGGCGGGCGGCAGATCGTCTATCCACCCGCTGCGACGCGAAAGCGTGAAGCCAGCCTCCACCACCCTCTGCGCCACCTCGTCAAAACGTTGCGGGTGCCGCGGCACGATCAGCAACTGCGGACGCGGTGCCGGCAGCGCGGCCCATGCCTGCAGCAGCGGGCCTTCCTCACCCACGCGGGTGTTGGTCATGGCCACCACCGGCCGCCCAATGGCCTGACGCCAACGCTGGCCACGCGCCGCTTGTGCCGCATCGGGGTTCAGGTCGTATTTCAAATTGCCAGCCACACACACATCGGCCACACCAGAGGCCCGCAAACGTTGCGCGTCGGCCTCGGTTTGCGCCAGCGCCAGCGAGAGCCGCTCGGCCGCCGGGCGCAGCAGTGCGGCAAAGCGCTCGCCCTTGCGCGCGCTGCGCTCGCTCAGGCGCGCATTGGCCAGCACCATGGGCACACCGGCTGCGGCGGCTTCCAGCAGCAGGTTGGGCCAGATCTCGGTTTCCATCAGCACGCCCAGCACGGGCTGCTGCGCGCGCAGGAAGCGCCGCACCGCGCCAGGGGTGTCGAAGGGCAGCCAGGTTTGCGTGTCGCCGGGCTGCATCAGTGCCTTGCCGGCCTCCAGGCCGGTGGCCGTGCCGTGGGTGAAGACGAAGCGCGTGCCGGGCCGCACGGTACGCAACGCCTGCACCAGCGCGGCAGCGGCGCGCGTCTCGCCCAGCGAGACGGCGTGCAGCCAGATGGCGCCGGGGGCTTGTGCAGCGCTGCCCAGCGCCAGGCGCTGGCCCATGGCATGTCGGTAGAGCGGCTCGGCACGGCCGCGCCACCACAGCCGCGCCAGATAGGCCGGCGTACCCAGGCGCAGCAGCGTGGAATACGCGGCCCGGGCCAGGTTCTGCCCGAGCGTCAAGGCCACTGGCGAGGCAGTTACAGCCGGCGCCAACTCAGTGGGCCGACGCAGCAATCTTGGCGTCGGGCTTGACCACCCGCAGCGCGGCCATGAAGTCGGCCTCGATGCGGTGCAGCGCGGCCTCGTTGTGGCCCTCGAAGCGCATCACCAGCACCGGCGTGGTGTTGGACGCGCGCACCAAGCCGAAGCCGTCCGGATAGTCGGCGCGCAGGCCATCGGTGGTGCTGATCTCGGCGCCGGGGAACTTGGCCGTTTCCTGGATCTTGGCGATCACCAGCGCCGGCTCGCCCTCGGCGCAGGGCACGTTCAGCTCGGGCGTGTTGAAGCTGGTGGGCAGCGCGTTCAGCACCGCGCTGGGGTCATCGCTGCGCGAGAGGATCTCCAGCAGCCGCGCCGCCGTGTACATGCCGTCGTCGAAACCGTACCAGCGCTCCTTGAAGAACATGTGGCCACTCATCTCGCCGGCGATGGGCGCGCCGGTTTCGCGCAGCTTGGCCTTCACCAGCGAGTGGCCGGTCTTCCACATCAGCGGCACGCCGCCGGCCTCGCGGATGGCCGGCGCCAGGCGCTGCGTGCACTTGACGTCGAAGATGACGGTGCCGCCCTTGACGCGCTTCAGGATGTCGCGCGCGAACAGGATGAGCTGGCGGTCCGGGTAGATGATCTGCCCGTCCTTGGTGACCACGCCCAGTCGGTCGCCGTCGCCATCAAAGGCCAGGCCCAGCTCGGCGCCGGTGGCGTTCACCACCTTGATCAGGTCGGCCAGGTTCTCGGGCTTGGACGGATCGGGGTGGTGGTTGGGGAAATCGCCGTCCACCTTCGAGTACAGGTCGATCACCTCGCAGCCCAGGGCCTTGAGGATGGCCGGTGCCGTGGCACCGGGAATGCCATTGCCCGAATCGACCACGATCTTCATGGGCCGGGCCAGCTTGCAGTCACTGACGATGCGGTGGCTGTACTCGGGCACGATGTCCATGGCACCAATGCGGCCTTGGCCCACGGCGTAGTCCTCGGCCTCGATGCGCTGGCGCAGGCCCTGGATCTCGTCGCCATAGATGGCGCGGCTGGCCAGCACCATCTTGAAGCCGTTCCAGTCCTTGGGGTTGTGGCTGCCGGTGATCTGGATGCCGCTGCTGCAGCCATGCTTGGCGCGTGTGGCGGCCACGTAATAGACCATGGGGGTGGTGACGGCGCCAATGTCCACCACATCGAGCCCGGTGGAGGCGATGCCGCGCATCAGCGCCGCCACCAGGCCGGGGCCCGAGAGGCGCCCGTCACGGCCCACCACCACGGCCTTTTCGCCGGCCTTCTTGGCCTCGGTTCCGAAGGCCTTGCCCAGGTGCTCGGCCACCTGCTCGTTGAGGGTCTGGCCGACGATGCCGCGGATGTCGTAGGCCTTGAAGATCGACGCGTTGATTTGCATGGTGTTGGCTTGGTGCGTGGGGGATGCCATGGATTGTAGGGAGGGCACGCCCCCTCCGTCATTCCCGCTCCACCACCACCGTCATTCCCGCGAAGGCGGGAATCCACCCCCACCACCACCGTATGGATTCCCGCCTTCGCGGGAATGACGGCTTGGCGTCTGGATTCAGCCAGTCTTGCTTCCCATTCGGGGCGTCCGACCACAGGTCCGAAAACGGCGAGTCAGTAACAGGCCGGCCCCTATCATGCCGCCATGCCCCGCCTTGCAGCGCCCTCTTTCACCGACCACGCCATCGCCTTCAGCCGCGAGGCGGCCTACCAGGCCATGCAGGCTCGCGATGCACGCTTTGACGGCCACTTCTTCGTGGGCGTCACCTCCACCGGCATCTACTGCCGGCCGGTGTGCCGGGTGAAGTTGCCCAAGGTGGAAAACTGCCGCTTCTTTGGCAATGCCGCGGCCGCCGAGCTGGGTGGCTTTCGGCCCTGTTTGCGTTGCCGGCCCGAGCTGGCGCCCGGCCTGTCCAGCACCGATTCATCGCATGCGCTGGCCCAGGCCGGCGCGCGCTGCATCGAGCACGCCGTGGTCTGTGGTGAGCCCATTGCCCTGCCGGACGTGGCGGCCCGACTGGGCGTGACCGACCGGCATTTCCGCCGTGTCTTCCAGGCCACGCACGGCGTGACGCCCATGGACTGGCTGGCCACGCAGCGCCTGCTTCTGGCCAAGCGCCTGCTCACCGACACGCTCTTGTCCATCACCGAGGTGGCCGGGGCCAGCGGCTTTGCCAGCCTGCGCCGCTTCAACGCCGCCTTTGCCGAGCGCTACCGTCTGGCACCCAGCGCGCTGCGCAAGGCCGCCGCCGACACCACCCAACCTTCTGACGAGCCCTTCGCGCTGCGCCTGCCCTGGCGCCCGCCGTACGACGTGGCTGCGATGCAGGGCTTTCTGGCCGCGCGCCCACTCACCGGCGTGGAGGCCGCCGAGGGCCCGGTGTGGCGCCGCACACTGGCGCTGACATTGCGCGGCCAAAGCCACGTCGGCTGGCTCGCCATCCAGTTCGACGCCGCCCGCGAGCAGGTGCTGCTCAGTGTCTCGCCCAGTCTGGCCCCCGCCTTGGGCGCGGTGGTGGCGAGGGTGCAGCATCTGCTCGATCTGGACGCCGACCCGGCCGCCATCGCCCCCGCACTGCGAAGCCTGCCCATGCCTGCGCGCGCCGGCCTGCGCGTGCCCGGCTGCATGGACGGCTTCGAGACCACGGTGCGCATCATCCTGGGCCAGCAGGTCAGCGTGGCTGCGGCGTGCACCTTGGCCGCTCGTCTGGCAGCGCGCTTCGGCCAGCCACTGGCCACACCGCATGCGGGGCTCACGAACCTGTTTCCCAGCCCGCAGGCACTGGCCGAGGCCGCACCCGAGGCGATAGGCATGTTAGGCATCGTGCGGGCTCGCGTGGGCGCCTTGCAGGCCCTGGCGCGGGCCGTGGTGGCGGGTGAGCTGGCATTGCACCCCGCCGCCCCCATGGCCGCCACACTGGAGCGACTGAAGGCCCTGCCCGGCGTAGGCGACTGGACAGCCGAGCTGGTGGCGCTGCGCGTGCTGGCCTGGCCCGACGCCTTTCCCGCCACCGACGCCGGCGTCATCCGCGCCCTGGGCGGCCTGCGCCCACCCGCCTCCACCGCGCTCGCCGAGGCCTGGCGGCCCTGGCGCTCGTACGCCGTGATGCAGTTGTGGCAGGCCCTGGTGCCTGCCGATTCACCGGAGACCTCGCCATGAGCTGGTTGCAGCAGCGCCCCTGGGTGGCGCAAACCCGATTCGACACGCCTCTTGGCCCCGTCACCGCGGCCGCCACGGCGCGAGGCCTGGGCGGGGTGTGGTTCGACGGCCAGGCCCACCACCCCGGCCCCTTGAGCGCACCCGAGCAGCCCGGCCAGCGCTGGCTGGCCCAGGCCAGTGACGAGCTGAGCGCCTATTGGCTCGACGGCCACACCGCACACTTCTGCGTGCCGCTGGACGCTGGCGGCACGGCCTTCCAGCAAGCGGTGTGGCAGGCCTTGCGCACCATCCCGGCCGGCCACACCGACCGCTATGGCGAGATCGCTGCCCGCCTGGGCCGCCCGGCCGCTGCGCGCGCGGTGGGAGCTGCGGTGGGCCGCAACCCCGTCAGCATCATCGTGCCCTGCCACAGGGTCTTGGGTCGTCAAGGCGCACTCACCGGTTACGCTGGCGGGCTGGATCGCAAACGCGATTTGCTGCGGCGCGAAGGCGCGGCCTTCTGAACCCCTCACCCCACAGCCCCATGTCCCTGGCCCATTTGTTCGAGATGCTGCTGCTGGCGGCGCTTTGGGGTGCATCGTTTCTGTTCATGCGCATGGGCGCCGGCGCCTTCGGGCCCGTGGCAATGGGCGGCGTGCGGGTGCTGGGGGCGGCGGCCTTCCTGCTGCCGCTGCTGCTGTGGCGGCACGAAGGCGGTGCCCTGCTCAAGCACTGGCGGCCCATCCTGCTGGTGGGCATCACCAACTCGGCCCTGCCCTTCCTGTGCTACGGCGTGGCGGCGCTGGCCATCACCGGCGGTCTCTCTTCCGTCTTCAACGCCACCACGCCGCTGTGGGGCGCGCTCATCGCCTGGTGGTGGCTGGCCGACAAGCCCACGCCCCACAAGCTGGCCGGCCTGGCCATCGGCTTTGCCGGCGTGCTGTGGCTGGCCTGGGACAGGGCCAGCTTCAAGACCGACACCGGCGGCATCAGCCCTGGCCTGGCGGTGCTGGCCTGCCTGTCGGCCACGGCCATGTACGGCTATTCGGGTTGCTTCACGCGCCGCTACCTGGTGGGTGTGCCTGCCATGGCGCTGGCTTGTGGCAGCCAGCTCTCGGCCAGCCTCCTGCTGGTGCCGCTGGCCATCTGGCAATGGCCAGCCACCCCGCCGGGGGCCTCGGCCTGGGCTGCGGTGATGGCATTGGCCGTTCTGTGCACCGGCGTGGCCTATGTGCTGTATTTCCGGCTCATCGCCCGCATCGGTGCGCCCAATGCCATGAGCGTGACCTTCCTGATCCCGGCTTTTGCCGTGCTGTGGGGTTGGGTGTTCCTGAACGAATCGGTGAACGCCACCATGGTGGGCGCCTGTGGCGTGATCCTGGTGGGCACAGGCCTGGTCACCGGCCTGATCAAGCCGCGCCGCAAGCTGTCCTGATCGCCCACATCAAGCGCCGTCGCGGGGCTCAGTCGAGCCGCGAAACGGGAACAGCTGCTGGTTCACGAAGCCTTCGGGCATGTAGTCGCCCACCACGCCGTAGCGCGCGGGGAAGCCCTGCTGGCCCTTGATGGCGGTGCCGAAGATCCAGTCGAGAAAGGCGTAGTGCGCCGCATAGTTGCGGTCAATGGCCACCTCTTCTGACGAGTGGTGCCAATGGTGAAAGTCGGGCGTGACGATGACGTACTTCAGTGGCCCCCAGGGCAGGTGCACGTTGGCGTGGTTGAACACCGCCTGGAAGCCCACCACGATGATGTACACGTCCATCACGTCCTTGGAAAAGCCCATCACGTAGATGATGCCCAGTACGCCCACGCGCGTGACGATCAGCTCCAGGATGTGCTGGCGCGAACCGGCCAGCCAGTCCATCGATTTCACGCTGTGGTGCACCGAGTGAAAGCGCCACAGCAGCGGGATCTCGTGGTAGCCGCGGTGCGCCCAGTACTGCACCATGTCGGCGGCTAGGATGCACAGCAGCACCGCCGGCAGAAATGGCAGCCCCTGCACCCAGCCCTGCACCCCGCCCGACACCAGCCAGCCGAACAGGCGGTGGATGAAGAAGTTCACCGTCAGCAGCACCAGCCCGACCACGAAATGGTTGAAGGCGAAGTGCACCAGATCGGTCTGCCACTCGGTGCGGAAGATGGGCTGGCCCTTGTAGAGCGGGAACAGCTTCTCGATCAGCAGGAAGATGGTGGTGGAGCCCAGCAGATCGAGGATGAACCAGTCGAGCCCGATGTAGGGCGTGTGGTCGGGAAAATCAGCCACCGGCACGCGCGCACCGCCCAGGGCCAAGGCCAAGGCCACCAAGGCCAGGGCCGCGAGGTTGAGACTGCGAAAGCGCCCCAGCAGCACGTTCACCAGCGAGACACTGCCGGCAATCATCAGGCTGGCCATCAGCACCTGGCGCAGGGTGTCCACCGAATACACGTGGCGCAGCTCGGGCGTGGTGAGGTACTGCGGAAAGTGAAACGCCAGCACGCCCAGCACGCCCAGCAGGCACAGCAAGCCCAGCGTGGCCGCGAACACGCCGCTCACCAGGCCCTGGCCCGTGACCATGGCGCCGCTTTGCCTGAGCAACTTGTTGGTATCGGAGACGGCCGCCGTGGCCAGCTTCACCGGCGCCTCGATCAGGGTCTCAACGGTGGGGGCTTTCTTTGGGTCGTGGGCGGGCATATGACACGCAGACAGTTGGAGATGAGGCGCAAACTGCCGCCGAAAAAGAAAAAAGTCCTTGGGGTTGCATGAACCACAAGGACTTTTCAAATACTTGGCGGAGTGGACGGGACTCGAACCCGCGACCCCCGGCGTGACAGGCCGGTATTCTAACCAACTGAACTACCACTCCGCGTGGTGCTGAACTTCAAGCGGCTCATTGCTGAACATCTTCAGGCATCAACAGCCTGTGTTCCAAACCCGCATTGGCCGGAGCCTTTGCAAACTTGGTACGCCCTAGGGGATTCGAACCCCTGTAGCCACCGTGAAAGGGTGGTGTCCTAGGCCTCTAGACGAAGGGCGCATGGGACTTGTCCGTGCTCTGAACGACGCCACCAGACTTGGTGGAGGTAAGCGGGATCGAACCGCTGACCTCTTGCATGCCATGCAAGCGCTCTCCCAGCTGAGCTATACCCCCATTTCGGTCAACCAAAGTTGCGGCCTTTTCAGACCGCCTTGTTTGATTCACTTCAATCGGCTACGCCGTTCAAGCAAGACCAAGAGTATATACCGAATTTCAGGCCCGTTGCAAGCGCGCCAGCACGTCTTCACGAGCAAACAGTGCCAGCACCGCGTCCACCGATGGCGTCTGCGCACGGCCGCACACCAGCACGCGCACGGCATGCGCCAGTTGCGGCATTTTCAGCTTGTGCTCCGCCAGCGTGTCCTTGATGGCCTGGGCGATGCCGGCCTTTTCCCAGACCACATCGGCCAAGCGCAGAACCAGCGACTGCAGCGCGGGCTTCACCGCGTCGGTCACGTGCTGGGCCAGGTCTTCTGCGGTCGGCGTGACCGGCGCGAAATACATCGCCAGCCAGTCGGCCAACTCGGCAGTGGTGGTGCAGCGGTCCTTGAAAAGTGCGCACATCGCGGCCAGTTGCCCTTCGTCCGAGGCCACCAAGTTGCGGCGCTGCAGTTGCCTGGCCACCAGCGCAGCCAGGCGTGCGTCATCGGCCTGCTTCAAGTGCTGCGCGTTGACCCAGGCCAGCTTGGCGGCATCCCATTGCGCGGGGCTCTTGGACAGGTGGGAGCCGTCGAACCAGCTGACCATCTGTGCGCTGCTGAAGATCTCGTCGTCGCCATGGCTCCAGCCCAGGCGTGCCAGGTAGTTCAGCATGGCCTCGGGCAGGTAGCCTTCGTCCTCGTAGGCCGACACGGCCACCGCGCCGCGGCGCTTGGAAAGCTTCTGGCCGTCGTCACCCAGGATCACCGGCAAATGGCCAAACAGCGGCAGTGGCGCACCCAGTGCGCGGTAGATGTTGATCTGCCAGGGCGTATTGTTGATGTGCTCGTCACCGCGGAATACATGCGTGATCGCCATGTCCCAGTCGTCCACCACCACGGCAAAGTTGTAGGTGGGCACACCATCGGCACGGGCGATGATGAGGTCGTCGATCTCGCGGTTGCCGATACTGATCGGACCCTTGACCAGATCGTCCCAGCGCACCTCGCCGTCGAGCGGGTTGGCGAATCGGATCACCGGCTTCACGCCCTCGGGCACGCGCGGCAAGGTCTTGCCAGGCGCGGGGCGCCAGCGGCTGTCATAGCCTGTCTTCTCGCCCTTGGCCTTTTGCTGCTCGCGCAGCGCATCGAGCTCTTGGGGCGTGGTGTAGCAGCGGTAGGCCGTGCCCTCGTCCAGCATGCGCGCTATCACCTCGGCATAGCGGTCCAGACGCTGCATCTGGTAGATCGGGCCTTCGTCGTAGTTCAGGCCCAACCAGTGCATGGATTGCAGGATCTGGTCGACCGAATCCTGCGTGGAGCGGGCCACGTCGGTGTCTTCGATGCGCAGCACGAACTCACCACCGTGGTGGCGGGCATAGGCCCAAGAATAGAGTGCCGTGCGCGCGGTGCCCAGGTGCAGAAAGCCGGTGGGCGATGGCGCGATGCGGGTGCGGACGTGGGTGTGGATTTCAGATGCGTTGCTCATGCGGAGATCAGGGTTCGTTTTCAGGCCTGCGGGCCCTGGCCGCCCAGGGCCAGGCGGCTGCGCTCGGGGACGTCTTCTTCGTCTGGCTGCGCGGCGCGCTGGGCTTTCATGGTTTCAAAGTCAGCGGCGGTGACGTCACCCGTCACGTACACGCCGTCGAAGCACGAGGCCTCAAAGCCGCGGATGTTGGTGTTGAGCGCCGCCACCACGCGCTTCATCGCTTCCACGTCCTGGTAGATCAGCGCGTCGGCGCCGATGTAGGCGCGGATTTCTTCCAGCGTGCGGTTGTGGGCAATCAGCTCTTCACTGGTGGGCATGTCGATGCCGTAGACATTGGGAAAGCGCACCGGCGGCGCGGCCGAGGCCATGTAGACCTTGTTGGCGCCAGCGTCGCGTGCCATCTGCACGATCTCTTTGCTGGTGGTGCCGCGCACGATGGAGTCGTCCACCAGCAGCACGTTGCGGCCCTTGAACTCCACGCCGATGGCGTTGAGCTTTTGCCGCACGCTCTTCTTGCGCACGCCCTGCCCCGGCATGATGAAGGTGCGCCCCACGTAGCGGTTCTTCACGAAGCCTTCGCGATAGGGCTTGCCGATCTTCTGCGCCAGTTGCATGGCCGAGGGACGGCTGGATTCGGGGATGGGGATCACCACGTCAATGGCACTGGGGGGCATGGTGGAAATCAGCCGCTGCGCGAGCGTAACGCCCATGTTCAGCCGCGCCTGGTAGACCGAAACGCCGTCGATCACCGAGTCGGGTCGTGCCAGGTAGACAAACTCGAACATGCAGGGGTTGAGCGTGGGTGAGTCGGCGCACTGACGGGCGTACAGCTTGCCGTCCAGGTCGATGAAGATGGCCTCGCCGGGCGCCACATCGCGCTCCAAGTGGTGGCCCGTGCCTTCCAGCGCCACCGATTCGCTGGCCACCATGTACTCCTTGCCGTCGCCGTTGACGGCTGCGCCAAAGCAGAGCGGGCGGATGCCATACGGATCACGGAAGGCCAGCAGGCCAAAGCCGGCGATCAGCGCCACCACCGCGTACGAGCCCTTGACGCGCTTGTGCACCACGGCCACGGCCTTGAACACCTCTTCAGGCGTGAGCGGCAGGTTGCGGCCGGCCTGCTCCAGTTCGTGTGCCAGCACGTTGATCAACACCTCGGTGTCGCTCTCGGTGTTGACATGGCGGCGGTCCACATCGAACAACTCCTTCTTCAGCGCCTGCGCGTTGGTGAGGTTTCCGTTGTGCACCAGCACGATGCCAAAGGGCGCGTTCACGTAGAAGGGTTGGGCCTCTTCCTCGCTGTAGGCATTGCCGGCCGTGGGGTAGCGCACCTGGCCCAGACCCACTGTGCCCGGCAGGGCCCGCATGTTGCGGGTGCGAAAGACGTCGCGCACCATGCCGCGCGCCTTGTGCATGAAGCACTTGGTGCCCTGCATGGTGACGATGCCGGCAGCGTCCTGGCCACGGTGCTGCAGCAGCAGCAAGGCGTCATAGATCAGCTGGTTGACCGGCTGTTTGGAAATCACACCAACGATGCCGCACATGGGTGTAAACCGTCCTGAAAAGTGAAAGATGAAATCGGTCTGGCGCTGTCGGAAGGCTTGGGCGAATCGGGCCACAGAGGCCTGAGCACCTCCGCCGCCTGCCCTAGCCACGCCGCACCGCGTGAAGCCTGCCACCAGGGCGCCTTGGAGTAAGGCGTGAGAGCCAACAGCGTGGCGGCCACCAGCAAGATCAGCAGGCCACGCAGCAGGCCAAAGCCGGCACCCAGCACGCGGTCGAAAAGTTGCAGTGGTGTGGCGGAGATCAGCATGCGCACCAACTTGGCCAACAGCGACCAGACGATCAGGGTGGCGATGAACACCACCGCAAAGCTGACGCCTGCCCGCGAGGCCGAACCTAGCATGCCCAGTGGCAGGCTCTCGGTCAGGCCAGCGCCCCAGCGCTGTGCCACGAACCAGGCCACCAGCCATCCGGCCAGGGAGAGCAACTCGTAAACGAGGCCGCGCCACAAGCCCACCAGTACCGAAATGGCCAGCACGGCGAGCATGGCCCAGTCGAGAGGCGCCCAGGCGGGAAGCGATTCCATGGCGAGGCGCCAAAGTCACAGCAACAGCACGGCGGCCTGCAGGCCACCGGACTTGATGCGCGATGCCGCCTTTTCCGCTTCAGCCTTGCTGGCGTACGGGCCCACCCGCACGCGGATGCGCCGGCCCGTGGCCGACTCGATCACCTGCGTGTAGGTCTTCAGGCCCATGCCCTCCACCTTCATGCGCGCCTCGCGGGCGCTGGTGACCTCGGCAAAGGCGCCAATCTGCACCACGAAGCGGCCCTCTTCGGTCACGTGCTCGGCAGGCTTGGCGGCGGCCTTCGCGTCTGGTTTGGCCGGCGACGGCTTGGGGTCGGGCTTGTGCTCCACCGGCTTGGGCTCCACCGACTTGGACTCGGGTTTGCTTGCGGCCGACTTGGGTGCAAGGGGCTTGGTTTCAGGCTTGGCGGCGCTGGTCTTCTCGGCTGCAGGCTTGGCAGGGGACGCGGGCGGGGCAGCCTCGACCATGTCGGTCTCGGTCGCGGCCAACACTTGCTCCACGCCACGCGCTGCGGCGGTCTGCGCCCGTATAGGGGTAGCCCGCGCGGCGGGCGGCACCAGCGGAGCCACGCCCTCACGTGCAGGAATATCGATGGGGATATCGACCGGGATGGGACGAGGACGGCTCTCGAACAGCAGCGGAAAGCCAACGATGCCCACACCCAGCAACAGGCTGGCGCCGATGAGGCGTCGGCGGGCACGCACACGCGCTTCGCGGACAACATCGCTGGATTCCGAGCTAGCCCCAGATGCGGGCACCTGGCCCGCAGGCGACTTGGAACCGAACTTGAATTTCGAGAACAGACCCATGCGTGGCAGCGAGTGTGGCGGAGCAGGTTCGTCAGGACCGGCTGGCCCGGGTTTCAAGTCTGGTGAGGAGCACCCAAACGAGGCAAACCCTTCTTCAGCACGCCGCCCACGGTGTAGAACGAGCCGAAGACCACGATTCTATCAGCGGGGTCTGCCACGGCCACGATGGCCACCAGTGCTTCTTCGGGGTTGGCATGGCAACGCGTGAAGCCTTTGCCCCCCGTTACATCGGCCACCACGGCGGCCAACGCCTGGGCCTTGGCGGCGCGCGGCAAAGGCAGGTCGGTCAGGTGCCACGCGTCCACCAGCGGGGCCATGCGGCCCACCACGGCCTGCAGGTCCTTGTCGTGCATGGCACCAAACACCGCATGGGTGCGCGGGTAGTAGCCCATCTGATCCAGGTTGAGGGCCAGCGCCGCCACGCTCTGCGCGTTGTGGGCCACGTCCAGCACCAGGGCGGGCTGGCCCGGCACGATCTGGAAGCGGCCCGGCAACTCCACCGTGGCCAGGCCCAGGCGCACCGCCTGGGCGTTCACCGGCACGCGCTCGCGCAGGGCCTCCAACGCCGCAATGGCGCCCGCCGCGTTGACGAGTTGGTTGGCACCACGCAGCGCCGGGTAGGCCAGTGCGTGGTAGCGCCGCCCACGCCCGCTCCACGACCACTGCTGCTTGTCGCCGGCGGTGTTGAAATCGCGGCCCACGAGCCACAAATCAGCGCCCAGCGCCTCGCCCACGTCAACCACGCTCTGCGGTGGCATGGGGTCGGCAATGATGGCTGGAACGCCCGCGCGCAGGATGCCCGCCTTCTCGCTGCCTATGCTCTCGCGGTCGTGGCCCAGGTAGTCCACGTGGTCGATGTCGACGCTGGTGATGACGGCGCAATCGGCATCGAAGGCATTCACCGCATCCAGCCGGCCGCCAAGGCCCACTTCCAGCACCACCAGGTCCAGCGGTTCGACAGCCATGCGGCGGGCGATGGCCAGCAGTGTGAACTCGAAATAGGTCAGCGTGATGTCACCACGCGCGGCTTCCACGCCGGCGAAATGCGGCGCCAGGCTCTCGCCATCCACCATCTCGCCGTTGATGCGGCAGCGCTCTTCGAAGTGCACCAGGTGCGGCTTGCTGAACAGCCCCACGCGGTAGCCAGCGGCGCGTGCCATGCTGTCGATCATGGCGCAGGTGGAACCCTTGCCGTTGGTGCCGGCCACGCTGATCACCGGTACGTCGAAGCACAGGCCCAGGCGAGTGCGCACGGTGCGCACTCGCTCCAGCGTCATCTCGATCTCGGTCGGGTGCAGGCGCTCGCAGTGGGCGAGCCACTCGGCCAGGGTTTGGGGCAGGGTCACGGTCTTGGGAGGGGGCCAGAAAACAAAGCGGCACCCTGGTTGCAGGGCGCCGCGGGGGGATCTGGGAGGTGGGCGCGTCAGGCCACCGCGTCCGCGCTCTGGCCTTGCAGCATGGCCAACTGGTGGGCGATGGTGGTGCGCAGTTGGCGGCGGTCGATGATCATGTCGATGGCGCCGGTGCCCATCAGGAACTCGGCGCGCTGGAAGCCCTCGGGCAGCTTCTCGCGCACGGTATTCTCGATCACGCGCGGGCCGGCGAAGCCGATCAGCGCCTTGGGCTCGGCGATCACCACGTCACCCACGAAGGCAAAGCTGGCCGAAACGCCACCCATGGTCGGGTCGGTGAGCACGCTGATGTAGGGCAGGCCGGCCTTGGCCAGGCGCGTCAGCGAGGCGTTGGTCTTGGCCATCTGGAACAGGCTGAACAGGCCTTCCTGCATGCGCGCACCTCCCGTGGCGGTGAAGCTCACGAAAGGCACCTTCTGCTCGACGGCGGTTTCCACGCCGCGCACGAAACGCTCACCCACCACCGATCCCATGGAGCCGCCCATGAAGTCGAACTCGAAGCAGGCGACCACCACGGGCACGCTCATCACCGCGCCACCCATCACGACCAGCGCGTCGGTCTCGCCAGTGGCTTCCATCGCGGCCTTGAGGCGCTCGGGGTACTTCTTGCTGTCGCGGAACTTCAGGGCATCGACCGGCAACACCTCGTGACCGATCTCGTAGCGGCCTTCGGCATCCAGGAAGGCATCAAGCCGAGCACGGGCGCCGATGCGGTGGTGGTGGTCGCACTTGGGGCAGACGTTGAGGTTCTGCTCGAGGTCGGTCTTGTAGAGCACCGACTCGCAGGAGGGGCATTTGATCCACAGTCCTTCCGGTACCGAGCGGCGCTCGCTCGGGTCGGATTGCTGGATCTTCGGGGGCAGCAGTTTTTCAAGCCAGCTCATGGGTCAAAAGCTCCTCAACAACTCAGGTCGGTGCCTGGGGGTGGCGCCTCAGGGATGCTCAGATGGCATCCAGGGCCGCTCGGATCTCCGCCATGAACTGGCGGGCGGTCAACGCGACATTGTCGCGCGTTTGGCCTTCCAGCAGTTGAATCAGCCGGGTGCCGATCACCACACCGTCAGCAACCGCTCCCACCGCCTGGGCGGAGGCGGCGTCGCGGATGCCAAAACCCACGCCCACCGGCACACCCACATGCCGGCGGATGCGCGGCACGGCCTCGGCCACGGCGGCCGTGTCGAGGTTGCCGGCGCCCGTCACGCCCTTGAGCGAGACGTAGTAGACGTAGCCGGTCGCGATGCGCCCCACCTGCTCCATGCGCGCCTCGGTGGAGGTGGGCGCCAGCAGGAAGATCAGGTCCAGCCCGGCCCGCTTCAGGCGGGCGGCGAAATCAGCGCATTCCTCGGGCGGGTAGTCGACGATCAGCACGCCGTCCACGCCGGCCTGGGCCGCGTCGGTCACGAAGGCGTTGGCGCCGTGCCTCTGGTCGTAGCGTTCCACCGGGTTGGCGTAGCCCATCAGCACCACGGGCGTGCTCTGGTTGTGCTGGCGAAAGCCGCGCACGTAGTCCAGCACCTGCACCATGCCCACGCCGCGGGCGAGTGCGCGCTCACCGGCCTTCTGGATCACCGGGCCGTCGGCCATGGGATCGGAGAAAGGCACGCCCAGTTCGATCACGTCGGCGCCGCCGTCGGCGAGTGCTCGCATGATGTCAACGGTGGCATCGGCAAACGGATCGCCTGCCGTCACGTAAGGGATCAGCGCCTTGCGGTTCGCTGCGCCCAGCTTTTCAAAGGTCTTGGCGATGCGGCTCATTGAACCTCCCTGGCGCTGCGTGTCGTCCCCCCGAGGGGGAATTCGCACTTCGGGCGGCCGTTCGTGCTCATGACAGGCCCTTCATGCCGGCCAGGCCCGCAACAGTGTTGATGTCCTTGTCGCCCCGGCCCGAGAGGTTGACCAGCAGGTGCTGGTCGGGCCGCATGGTGGCGGCGAGCTTCATGGCATAGGCCACGGCGTGGCTGGATTCCAGCGCCGGGATGATGCCTTCGGTGCGGCACAAACGGTGGAAGGCGCTCAGGGCCTCGTCGTCGGTGATGCCCACGTATTCGGCGCGGCCGATGTCGTGCAAATAGGAATGCTCGGGGCCCACGCCGGGGTAGTCCAGGCCGGCCGAGACCGAATGCGTCTCGATGATCTGGCCGTTGTCGTCCTGCAGCAGGTAGGTGCGGTTGCCGTGCAGCACCCCGGGCGTGCCGGCCGAGATACTGGCGGCGTGCTTGCCACTGTCCAGCCCCAGGCCGGCGGCTTCCACGCCGATCAGCTTCACGCCCTCGTGCTCGATGTAGGGGTAGAAGATGCCCATGGCATTGCTGCCGCCGCCCACGCAGGCAATGACGACGTCGGGCTGGCGGCCCGTCATCTCGGGCATCTGCACCAGACACTCGTCGCCGATCACGCGCTGGAAATCGCGCACCATCGCCGGGTAGGGCGCGGGGCCCGCCACCGTGCCGATGATGTAGAAGGTGCTCTCCACGTTCGTCACCCAGTCGCGCAGGGCTTCGTTGAGCGCGTCCTTCAAGGTCTTGCTGCCAGACTCCACCGGCACCACGGTGGCGCCCAGCAGGTTCATGCGGTAGACGTTGGGGCTCTGGCGCTTCACGTCCTCGCTGCCCATGTAGACGATGCACTCCAGGCCGTAGCGGGCGCAGATGGTGGCCGTGGCAACGCCGTGCTGACCCGCGCCGGTCTCGGCGATCACGCGCGGCTTGCCCATGCGCTTGGCCAGCAGGGCCTGGCCGATGGTGTTGTTCACCTTGTGGGCGCCGGTGTGGTTCAGGTCTTCGCGCTTCAGGAAAATCTGCGCGCCGCCGATCTCGCGGCTCATCCGGTCGGCGTGGTAAATCGGGCTGGGGCGGCCCACGAAGTGCTTGAGCTCGCGCTGGAATTCGGCGACGAATTCCGGGTCGTTGCGGTAGTGGGCGTAGGCGGCCTTGAGCTCGTCCAGCGCATGCACCAGCGTCTCGGAGACAAAGCTGCCGCCATAGGGGCCGAAATGGCCCGAGGCATCGGGCTGTTGGTAGTTCAACATCGAGATTCTTTCGTGATCAGTTGAGAGCGTCTGCAATGCGGGCATCGGCCTCACGCACGGCGTCGCAGAACTGGCGCATCAGGGCGGCGTCCTTCAGACCCTTGCCCGCTTCCACGCCAGAGGACACGTCAACGGCCCAGGGCCGGACGTGCAGTACCCCATCGATCACGTTGGCAGGATTCAACCCACCAGACAAAACGACCGGATGGGGCACGCCTGAGGGAATGAGCGACCAATCGAAAACCTTTCCGCCACCGCCGAACCCCTCCACATGGGCGTCCAGCAAGATGCCAGCGGCACCCGGATAGCGAGCTGTGAAGTCTAGCAAATCGAAGCCGGGCGCCATGCGCGCGGCACGCAGGTAGGGCCGGCCAGAGGCCTCGCATTGCGCTGGCGATTCGTCACCATGGAACTGCAGCAGGGCGTTGGGCACAGCGGCCAGGCCGGCCGCGATCTCTTCAACCGTGGCGTTCACGAACAGCAGCACCGGCGTGACGAAAGGCGGCAGGCGGCGTGCCAGTTCCCCCGCACGCTCAGGCGTGACGGCACGCGGGCTCCTGGCGTACAGGTTGAGGCCAATGGCATCGGCGCCGGCGGCCACGGCGGCGTCCACATCGGCCTCGCGGGTGAAGCCGCAGATCTTGATTCGGGTCATCGGGTGGCTTGTGCGTCAGGGCAGCCAATCCATGGCGGCCGTGTGTTCGGGCAGGCTCAGCTCGGCATCGTAGACCGGGCCAAGGAAATACAAGCCTTCCGGGGCAAACGTGGGGGCAGCCGCGTCGCGCGACCGTGCGCCAAGAACTTCGGCCATCCAACTGGGCTCCCGGGCACCTGTGCCCACTGCCACCAGGCAACCCATGATGTTGCGCACCATGTGGTGCAGAAAGGCCACGCCCTCGAAATCAAAGCGCCAGTAGGAACCGTGCGGGGCCACGCTGATGCGGTGCAATTGCTTCACAGGCGACAGGGCCTGGCACTCGGACGAACGGAAGGACGAGAAATCGTGTTCGCCGATCAGATGGGAAGCAGCGGCCTGCATGGCTTGGCCATCGAGCGGGCGAAACACCCAGCCGCAGCCGCCGCGCTCCAGTGCCGGGCGCACGGCTGATTGCAGCAGGAGGTAGCGATAGCGCCGGCCCCGCGCGCTGTTGCGGGCGTGAAAGCTCTCGGGCACCTCCCGGCACCACTGTACCGCGATGTCAGGCGGCAGGTAGCGGTTGGTGCCGCGCACCCAGGAGAAAGGGTCGCGCTCCAGCGCGGTATCGAAGTGCACCACCTGGTTCAGGCCATGCACGCCGGTGTCTGTGCGGCCAGCGCAGATGGTGCGCACAGGCTGCGCAGCGAACTTGCCCAGCCCGGCTTCCAAGTGGTCTTGCACGGTGCGGCCACTTAGCTGGCTTTGCCAGCCATGGTAGCTGTCACCCCGGTAGGCCACGCCCAGCGCGATGCGCCGGGTAGAGGCCTGCGCACCGTGCTTACTTGAGCTCATCGAGCAGGGTCTGGGCGCGCGACTGCAGCGCGCCCTCGGCCTTGCCCACGACTTCTTCCAGCAGATCTCGCGCGCCCTCGATGTCGCCAATGCGGCGGAACTCGTCGGCCAGCTCGATCTTGCGCACCAGCGGATCGGCGCCGCCCAAATCAAGGTCATCGACCATCGCCGCTGCAGGGGCGGGCTCTGCTACGTCAGCAGGCTTGTCCAAGTCCAACGAGAGGTCACCGAAATCGAAGTCCACCGGGCCGCTGACCTGGGCCTCCTTGTGCGGCGGCAAATCGTCCAACGACAGCGGTGGCAATTCTCCCAGGCCACTGTTTTGCGCCTCACGCTGGTCAGACACCTCGCTCTTGTGACCGTCCAGGGCACCGCGCACCGTTTTCTCGGCAAACTCGTGCAGGGCGCCTGGCGTGGTGTCGCCACCTTCCGACAACATCGGGCGCGTGGCTTCCAGACCCACCAACTGCGAGGGTGAGTCGAGGTCAATGTCCACATCGAAGGTGGACGCTGGCCCTTCATCCGTGTGCATCCCCGCCACAGCGGCGCCCAGTGGCAGGGTCTGGTCATGGGCCGGCTCGGGATTCCTCACCACCGTGGCGTCGTCATCCAGAACGTCATCCGGGAAGCTTGATTCGACGTGGCTCGGGGTCTCGATCAGGGGCTCGGCAACAACACCAGCACCCGCATACAACGAGTTGGTCGGATCGATGGTGCGCCCCAGTTCAGCGGCCTTGGCCCACTCTTCGCCCTCGCCACCGGTTTGCTGTTGCAACTGGCGAGCCTGGGCTTCAAAGCCCTTGGCATCGGCACGCTTAGCGTATACCTCCAGCAGCTTGGCGCGTATGGCCACACGGCTGCCATCGGCACGCAGCGCTTCTTTCAGGATTTCCTCGGCTTGCAGGTCGCGGCCATAGGCCAAGTACACGTCGGCCTCGGCCACTGGATCCACGTCGCCGATGGCGTCAAGCTGACTGAGTGAATAGCTGAGCGAGGACGAACTGGCGCTGGCCGGGCCATCACGTGTGTCCACCCGCTGGCCACCGCTGACACCAAAGAACGAGTCGGGTTGCAGCTTGCTTTCGATGAACGACGTCTCGCCAGAGCCCTCCTGGTTGCGACGACGCAGGCGCATCAGGCCCAAACCGGCCAGGGCCGCGACCAGCGCGGCAGCGCCTGGCAGCACCAGGGGGTTGTCGGCCAGCGAGTCAAAGAAACTGGGCTCTGCCGCCGCATCGGCCGTGGCTGGCAGCATCTTGGGCGCCGAGGCGGGTGCAGACGCATCGGATGCCACCGAAGCCGGAGCCGCAGGCAGGGAGGCGGGCGCGTCTGGTGCCTTGGCCACGGCCGTCGAGGGCACCGGCTCGGACGGCACGGTCTTGGATGCCGCAGGCGCTGTGGCCGGGGCCGCTGAAGCCGCCACCACCACAGGCGGAGGGGGCATCGGAACAGGCTTGGGCACCGGTATGGAGGGTGCTACGGCAGGGGTCTTGGCAGCGGTGCCAGACGATGCAGTTGCAGCAACGGCGGTGAGTTTCTTCAGTTCTTCAACATTGCGCGACAACTCGGCCACCCGGGCATCAGCCGCCTTGCGCTCGGTTTCCTTGGATACCTTGGCCTCGGCAGCACCAGCCTTCAGGCCACCCTTGGACAACGTGAGCTTGTCGGGCGCAGCGGCAGGGCCGGCCTTGCGGTCTTCCACCGCAGCCTCAACCTTACCTTTGGTGGTGCGAGCCGATTCCACTGTCTTCACCACGGGCGCGGCACCCGCCAGGTGCTGACGGAACGCGGCGAAGTCGGCACTTTGCGCCTGGATGATCTGGCGCGCCTCACCCGCCGGCAAGTCGGCCGCCTTGGCCTGGGCATCAGCCACATTCATGACCACGCCAGCTTTCAGGCGGTTCATGTTGTCACCAATGAAGGCTTGCGGGTTGTTGCGGTACATCGCCACCAGCATCTGGTCGAGAGAAACGCCGGGGCGCAGGTTGTTAGCGGCGATCTTTGACAAGGTGTCACCCGACCGCACACGGTAAACATCTGCCGATTGCGTGGCCGGAGCCTTCGCAGGCGCCTCTGGCTTGACCTTGGGCTCGGGCAGCGGCTTGGGCGCAGGCGCAGCCTTGGGCAGCGGCGCAGGCCGGCTTGGTTGTGCCGAAGGGGTCTGCGCCACGGGCGACACCGCAACAGGAGCAGGTTGTGCAGCAGGAGTCGGCGGCACCGGCGCAGCTTGCACTGGTGCGGGAGAGATCACCGGGGACGCAGTGACCGCAGGCGCAGGGCTCGGGGCCGCAGCGCGAGTGGGTGGGTCAATCAACAGGGTGTAGGCGCGCTGAAGGCGGCCGCCGTTCCAGCCCAGGTCCAGCAGCACATCCACAAAAGGTTCGGTGACGGTGCGGTCACCCGTGACACGGATCACCGAGCGCCCATCGGGCCGCTTTACCAGTTGCGCCTGGGCGCCGCTGAGGGCTGCGTTGAAATCAACCCCTGCCGCCTTGAAGGCTTCTGGCGAAGCGACAGCAGCTCGCAACGTGCCGGCCTCTTCGGCAGTGATGTTGGTAACGTCGATTTCAGCCCGCAGAGCTTCGCCCAGCGACGATTGCACCGTCAGCCGACCCAGACTCAGCGCGAAAGCGCCCGAATGCACCAGCAGCAAGGCGGCTGCGGCAAGCGCCGTCAACCGGGGGCCAGTGGCCAAGAATGAAGTGTTCTTCAAAGCGTCTCCGACAACGCAAACAGACGAGACTGGGATCAGGCTCGCCTTCAGGGGATGATTCTTTTCAGATGCCACACCGTGCGCGAGCACGGCACGACCGATAAAACACCATAGCATCAAGCAGATAGGCAGGCAAGCTCATCCAATTCCTGATGTTGGGGGTCCGAGTTTTCAAGTCCGCACACTAGCTGGAATGTGGCCAGTCGGCAACGTTCAGCCACGACTTGATACAAACAAGCACGCCGCCAGGCCCTCGTGAGGAACAGGCGGCGAGTGAGTGTATTCGGCGCGTACCGAGCGCCATTGCACTTGGCTTACCAGGGATTACTTGTCGAGCAGGATGCGCAACATGCGGCGCAGCGGCTCGGCGGCACCCCACAGGAGTTGGTCGCCAATGGTGAAGGCGCCGACGTACTCGGGGCCCATGGCCAGCTTGCGGATGCGGCCGACCGGGATGGTCATGGTGCCGGTCACGGCCACCGGCGTCAGGTCCTTGATCGTCGCTTCGCGGGTGTTGGGCACCACCTTGGCCCAGGGGTTGTCTGCGGCGATCATGGCCTCAATGTCGGCCACGGGCACGTCCTTCTTCAGCTTGAAGGTCAGGGCCTGGCTGTGGCAGCGCATGGCGCCCACGCGCACGCAGAAGCCGTCCACCGGAATGGCTGCAGTGCCGAAGCCCTCGCCCATGCCGAGGATCTTGTTGGTCTCGGCCATGCCCTTCCACTCTTCCTTGGACTGGCCATTGCCCAGGTCCTTGTCGATCCAGGGGATCAACGAGCCGCCCAGCGGCACGCCGAAGTTGGCGGTCTCGGTTGCAGACAGCGAACGCTGCTTGGCGATGACCTGGCGGTCGATCTCCAGGATGGCGCTCTTGGGGTCGTCCAGCAAGGCCTTGACCGAGGCGTTGAGCGTGCCGTATTGCGTGAGCAGTTCGCGCATGTGCTGGGCGCCGCCGCCCGAAGCGGCCTGATAAGTCTGGGTGCTCATCCACTCAACCAGACCGGCCTTGTAGAGCGCGCCCACGCCCATCAGCATGCAGCTGACCGTGCAGTTGCCGCCGACCCAGTTCTTGCCGCCCTTGGCCAGCGCGCTTTTGATGACCGGCATGTTGACCGGGTCGAGGATGATGACGGCGTCGCTCTCCATGCGCAGCGTGGAAGCGGCGTCGATCCAGTGGCCGTTCCAGCCGGCCGCGCGCAGCTTGGGGAAGACGGCGGTGGTGTAGTCGCCGCCCTGTGCCGTGACGATGATGTCGCAACGCTTCAGGGCATCAATGTTGTGCGCGTCCTGCAGCGTGGTCTCGTTCTTGGCTTCAGCCGGGGCCTTGCCGCCCGCATTGCTGGTGGAAAAGAACAGGGGTTCGAAGTGCGCGAAGTCGCCTTCGGCCTGCATGCGATCCATCAGAACAGAGCCGACCATGCCGCGCCAGCCGACCAAACCTACGAGTGCCATTTGAGTGTTTCCTTGTTTGCCAAATCACCAGACCCGTCTTGGTTCCCGGCTCATCGCGCCGGGTCCAGTGGGTTGGGGCGAGACGAGACCGAGCGTCAGCTCTTGGTAATCGCTTTGGTAATCGTCTTGCCAGTGATGGCGGCAACTACCGCATCACCCATCTCGCGCGTGCCCACCTTCAGGGTGCCAGCACTCCAGATGTCGGGGGTGCGATAGCCCGTAGCCAACACAGCCTGGACGGCCGACTCTATGCGGTCGGCAGCCTCGGGCTGTTGGAGTGAGAAGCGGAGCATCATGGCGGCAGACAAGATTGTAGCCAGCGGGTTTGCAATACCCTTACCAGCAATATCCGGCGCGCTGCCGTGGCTGGGCTCGTACAGGCCCTGGTTCTTGGCGTTCAACGACGCCGAGGGCAGCATGCCAATAGAACCGGTGAGCATGGAGGCTTCGTCCGAGAGGATGTCGCCGAACATGTTGCCCGTCACCACCACGTCGAAGGCCTTGGGCGCCTTCACCAGTTGCATGGCGGCGTTGTCGACATACATGTGCTGCAGTTCCACATCGGGGTACTGGGCATGCACCTCGGTGACCACGTCCTTCCAGAACTGGAAGGTTTCCAGCACGTTGGCCTTGTCCACCGACGTGACCTTCTTGCTGCGTTTGCGCGCGGCTTGAAAGGCCACATGGGCGATGCGCTCTATCTCGGGCTTGCTGTAGCGCATGGTGTCGAAGGCTTCTTCGGCACCGGGGAAGTGGCCGTCGGTGGCCACACGGCGGCCGCGCGGTTGACCGAAGTAGATGTCACCTGTCAGCTCGCGGATGATCAGGATGTCCAGCCCCGCGATCAGCTCGGGCTTGAGGCTGCTGGCGCCCACCAGTTGCTCGTAGCAGATGGCCGGGCGGAAGTTGGCGAACAGGCCCAGGTGCTTGCGCAGGCCCAGGATGGCCTGCTCCGGGCGCAGCGGGCGATCCAGCTTGTCGTACTTCCAGTCGCCCACGGCGCCAAACAGGATGGCGTCGGCCGCCTTGGCCAGGTTGAGCGTGCCGTCTGGCAGCGGGTGGCCGTGGGCCTCGTAGGCAGCGCCGCCCACCAGGGCGCTTTCCATCTCGAACTTCAGGTCGAGCACGTTCAGCACGCGCACCGCTTGTTCAACGATCTCGGTGCCGATGCCATCGCCCGGCAGCACTGCAATCTTCATGGTCATGGTCTTGAACTCTTTGTTTGAACGGGCTCAGCGAACCAGGCGCTGGTTCAGCCAGGGCATCTTGGCCAGGCGCTCGGCTTCAAAGGCCTTGATCTTGTCCTGGTTGCGCAGCGTCAGGCCAATGTCGTCAAAGCCGTTCACCAGGCAGTACTTGCGGAAGGCCTGCACCTCGAACGGCAGCTCGCTGCCGTCGGCCTTCACCACCACCTGGCGCGGCAGGTCGATGGTGAGCTGGTAGCCGGGGAAGGCGAACACTTCATCGAACAGCTTGGCGACCTGGCTCTCGCTGAGAGCTATGGGCAGCACCCCATTCTTGAAGCAGTTGTTGAAGAAGATGTCGGCAAAGCTGGGCGCGATGATGGCCCGAAAGCCGTATTGCTCCAGCGCCCAGGGCGCGTGCTCGCGGCTGGAGCCGCAACCGAAGTTGTCACGCGCGATCAGCACGCTGGCACCGGCATAGCGCGGCTGGTTCAGCACGAAATCGGGGTTGGCCTTACGGGTGGCCGGGTCTTGGCCGGGCTCGCCTTGGTCGAGATAGCGCCATTCGTCGAACAGGTTGGGGCCAAACCCCGTGCGCTTGATCGACTTCAGGAACTGCTTGGGGATGATCGCGTCGGTGTCGACATTGGCGCGATCCATCGGGGCCACCAGGCCCTTGTGCACGGTGAACTTGTCCATCACTTCTTCTTCGCCGCGTCTTCGATCTTCTCGCCGGCCTTCTGGATGTCCTTGCCCATGCCTTCAAAGGTATTGCAAGCCGACAGCAGGCCCAGTGTGGCAACGATCACAAACAGCTTCTTCATGTTGGTTCTCTCCTTGTTCAATCAAGCGACGCGGCGCACGTCAACAAAATGCCCCGCCATCGCGGCGGCAGCGGCCATGGCCGGGCTCACCAGGTGGGTGCGGCCGCCGGCACCTTGCCGGCCTTCAAAGTTGCGGTTGCTGGTGCTGGCGCAGCGCTCGCCCGGCTCCAGCCGGTCGGCGTTCATGGCCAGGCACATGCTGCAACCGGGCTCGCGCCACTCGAACCCAGCGGCCTTGAAGACCAGGTCCAGGCCTTCGGCCTCGGCCTGCGCCTTCACCAAACCCGAGCCCGGCACCACCAAGGCCAGGCGCACATTGGCCGCAATGCGGCCGCCCACGCGCTTGACCACCTCGGCAGCCTCGCGCATGTCCTCGATGCGGCTGTTGGTGCAAGAGCCGATGAAGACCTTGTCGATGCGAATGTCGGCCAGCGGCTTGTTGGGCTCGAGCGCCATGTAGGTGAGCGCGCGCTCGATGGCACCTCGCTTCACGGCATCCTTTTCCTTGTCGGGGTCTGGCACGCGGTCGTCGATGCTGAGCACCATCTCGGGCGAGGTACCCCAGGTGACCTGCGGCTTGATCTGGGCCGCGTCCAGCTCCACTACCTTGTCGAAGTGCGCACCAGCGTCGGTGTGCAGCGTGCGCCAGTAGGCTTGTGCCTGCTCCATCTCCACGCCGCGGGGGCTGAAGGGGCGGCCCTTGACGTACTCGAGCGTGGTGTCGTCCACCGCCACCAGGCCGGCACGTGCGCCCGCCTCGATGGCCATGTTGCACACGGTCATACGGCCTTCCATGCTCAGAGCCCGAATGGCCGAACCACCGAACTCGATGGTGTAGCCAGTGCCGCCGGCCGTGCCGATCTTGCCGATGATGGCCAGCACGATGTCCTTGGCGCCCACGCCCTTGGCCACTTGCCCATCCACACGCACCAGCATGTTCTTGGCCTTCTTGGCCAGCAGCGTCTGCGTGGCCAGCACGTGCTCCACCTCGCTGGTGCCGATACCATGGGCCAGCGCTCCAAAGGCGCCATGCGTGGAGGTGTGCGAATCACCGCAGACCACCGTCATGCCCGGCAGCGTGGCGCCCTGCTCCGGGCCGATCACGTGCACGATGCCCTGGCGCAGGTCGGTCATCTTGAACTGCGTGATGCCGTGCCGGTCGCAGTTGGCGTCCAGAGTGTCCACCTGCAACTTGCTGATCGGGTCGGCAATGCCTTGGCTGCGGTCGGTGGTGGGAACGTTGTGGTCGCTCACCGCCAGGTTGGCCGACAGGCGCCAAACCTTGCGACCGGCGATCTCCAGTCCCTCGAAGGCCTGCGGGCTGGTGACTTCGTGCACCAGGTGGCGGTCGATGTAGAGCGTGACGGTGCCGTCGTCTTCGGTGTGGACGACGTGCTCGTCCCACAGCTTGTCGTACAGGGTGCGTGCGGTCATGGCTGTTTGCAGTTTCAGGTCAAGGATGGGATTGTCGGGGATTGGTTGGCGTCATTGGGTATCAAGGCGTCCACAAAACGCTGCACCACGGTGGGCAGCACCGCCTGCTCGCGTGTGGCCAGCAGGTACTGGCGCTGCGCCCAGGGTTCGTCCAGGGGTCGCACCTGAATGGCGAACAGGCGCGCAAAGCGCTGCGCCACTGCCGCAGGCAGCAGGGCCACGCCCAGGCCGGCGTCCACCAGTTGGGCGATGGCGTCAAAGCCACGCACCTGCAACCGGGCGTTCAGGCTGCGGCCGCGCTCGAGCGCGCGCTGCAACATCAGCTCGTGAACCGAGGCGCCAATGGGCAGGCCCACGATGTCGTAGTCCAGCAGGGCCTCAAAACTCAGCCCCGCCTCGCCCGCCGCCAGCGGGTGGCCATGGGGCAGCACCACAGCCAGTTCACCGGCGCGGTAGGGCCAGGTGCGAAGCCGCGCGTCCGATACCGGGGCGGCGAACACGCCCACGTCGGCGCGGCCATCGGCCACGGCCGCCTGCACCTCGGCACTGGTGAGGTCTTCCAGGCTGATGCGGATCTGCGGGTGCTCTTGCGCAAAGCGGGCCAGGTCGGCCGGCAGGCATTCGGCAATCGCCGCAGCATTGGCGGCAATGCGCAGATGGCCCTTGATGCCGCGCGAGAACTCCACCACCTCGTTTTCCAGCGCGTGCAGCGAGGCGTTCAGGCCGCGGATGTGGCGCACCAGCGAGCGGCCGGCCTCGGTGGGCTCCACACCGCGGGCGCGACGCTCGAAGAGTTGCACGCCCAGGCGCGTCTCCAGATCCTTCAGCCGCTTGCTGGCAGCCGCCAGCGCCAGGTGCTCGCGCTCCGCCGCCCGCGTGATGTTGCGGGTCTCGGCGATGGCGAGCACCAGGTTCAGGGTAATGAGGTCGAAGCGCATGGCGGGTTGAGAACGCTAGTTTGCACGAAGGCAAAGCATGGCGTCCTCGGAGATCAACAAGAAAGCCTTCGCGTACAGCGAAGGCTTGGCGCCCACAAATGACACGGCCTGGGCCGTTTGACCCAGCACAACACCCGGCAAAACCCGGGCGGACACCGGTGGCCAGGCCCCTACCATCCAACCCAGCTCAACCCAGGAGAACGCACCGTGACCGACGCCAAGAAGCCTCTGCATTTCGAAACCCTCTCGGTGCACGCCGGCTACAAGCCCGACCCCACCACCAAATCCTGCGCGGTGCCCATCTACCAGACGGCCGCGTACGCCTTCGACAGCGCCCAGCATGGCGCCGACCTGTTCGACCTGAAGGTGGCGGGCAACATCTACACCCGCATCATGAACCCCACCAACGATGTGCTGGAGCAGCGCATCGCGGCGCTGGAAGGCGGCATCGGCGCGTTGGCCCTGGCCAGCGGCCAGGCGGCAGTGACCTACGCCATCCTCACCATCTGCGAGGCGGGCGACAACATCATCAGCAGCAGCGCGCTGTACGGCGGCACCTACAACCTGCTGGCCCACACGCTGCCGCAATGGGGCATCACCACCCGCTTTGCCGACTACAAGAACCCGGCGAGCTTCGAAGCGCTGATTGATGACCGCACCAAGGCCATCTACGTGGAAAGCCTGGGCAACCCCGCCGGCAACATCACCGACATCGCGGCCATGGCAGACATTGCCCACCGCCACGGCCTGCCACTGATCGTGGACAACACCGTGCCCAGCCCCTACCTGTGCCGGCCCTTCGAACACGGTGCCGACATCGTGGTGCACTCGCTCACCAAGTACTGCGGCGGCCATGGCAACAGCATCGGCGGTGCCATCGTGGACAGCGGCATGTTCCCCTGGGCCCAGCACAAGGCGAAGTTCAAGCGCCTGAACGAGCCCGACGTCAGCTACCACGGCGTGGTCTACACCGAGGCTCTGGGCGCAGCCGCCTACATAGCCCGGGCCCGCGTGGTGCCACTGCGCAACACGGGAGCGGCCATGTCGCCCTTCAACGCCTTCCTCATCCTGCAAGGCATCGAGACCCTGGCGCTGCGCATGGACCGCATAAGCAGCAACACGCTGGCCATTGCCAACTTCCTCAAGACCCACCCGCGCGTGGCCTGGGTGAACTACGCTGGCCTGCCCGAGCACCCCGACCATGAGCTGATGCACAAGTACCTGAGTGGCCAGGGGTCAGGCTTGCTCACCTTTGGCGTGAAGCCCCAGCCCGGCCAGACCGCCCGCGAGGCGGGTGCCGCCTTCCTGGACGGCCTGCAACTCTTCACCCGGTTGGTGAACATCGGCGATGCCAAGTCACTGGCCACGCACCCAGCGTCCACCACGCACCGGCAGCTTTCGGCCGAGGAGTTGGTCAAGTCGGGGGTGGGCGAGGATGCTGTCAGGTTGTCGGTGGGGATAGAGCACATTGATGATCTGATCGCCGACTTGACCTTGGCACTGGCATCCCACTGATCCGGTGGACTTGTCGCCATGACCGGGCAAAGCAGTCTGCCGGGCCTGGCCCTGCCACCTGCGTGGTTCGAGCCGGCTGTCATTCGCCCAGGGTATGGCGGGCCGCGCGCCCACAAACTGTTCTTGGCGATCTTTCCTGATGCGGACGTGCTGCGTTCCCTTGCGCCGATCACTGCGGATCTGTGCGAACAAAGCGGTCTGGACACGAAACGCGTGGTTCGGCCTGACCGGCTGCACATCACCTTGCACACGATCGGTGACTACATCGACCAGATCCCGCTTGAGGAGGTGGATGCCAGCCTTGCGGCGGCCAACGGGGTGGTCTGCCCGCCGTTGCCCATCGTCTTCGACCATGCGCTGAGCTTCCGCCGCAGCAACGCCTACGTTCTGCGTTGCGATGCGCGCAGCGACGCCACCATCGCGCGACTGCGGCGACCACTGACAAGGTCATTGAAGAATGTGGGGCTGAAACCGACGCCCTCGGAAACGCCGCACATGACGATGCAGTACAGCGCAAACCGCATCGTCGCTGAACATCCCATTCCACCGGTGGCATGGACGGCAACTCGTTTTGCCTTGATCCTGAGCCATGTCGGGTTGACGCATCACCAGTGGATCTCACAGTGGAGTCTTTGAACCACAAGCCATAAGGCGTTGAACGCCAGCGTGCGTCAGGCGTCGGCCAGACAAACCCTGTCCCGCCCCTCCCGCTTGGCGCGGTAGGTGGCCGCATCGGCCAGCTTGATGGGGGTGCGCAGATCGTCCAGGTCTTGCACCTGTGCCAGGCCGATGCTGACGGTGATGCCCTGCGCCTGCCCCGCGTGCACAAAGGGCCGCTCGACCAGCGCGTGGCGTATGCGCTCGCCCACCAGCTGGGCCTCGGCCAGCGAGGTGGCGGGCAACAGCAGCGAGAACTCTTCGCCGCCGGTGCGGGCCAGGATGTCGCCTGAGCGTAGCTGGCTGCCCACCACTTCGCAGAAGTGGCGCAAGGCCTGGTCGCCACCGTCGTGGCCATAGGCGTCGTTGATGCGCTTGAAATGGTCCAGATCCAGCACGCCCACGCTCATCGGGGCGGCGGTGCGGCGCGCGCGGCGGGCTTCCAGCGCCAGTTGGCTGTCCCAGCGGCGGCGGTTGGGCAGGCCGGTGAGGGCGTCGGTTTCGGCCATTTCCTGCAGCCGCTGCTCGTTCAGCGCGGCGGCCAGCTCGGTGAGCGCGGTGGCACACCAGAGGCTGAGCAGGCACGACAGCAGGATCACGTACTGCAGCGCCTGCAGCGTGGGCGGCGGCAATGTCGCAAGGGCCGGGTGCGGGGGCCAGCCCCAGTGGTTCAGCGCCAGGAAGGCCGCCACCAGACAGGCCGAGGCCGGGCCCATCAGCCAGGTGAGCTCCACTTCGGTGAGCGAAGGCAGCAACAGCGCAAACAGCAGCAGGTACATGTGCACGCCACCTGCCGTGCCCTGCCCTGCCACCATGGCCAGCACGGCGTCGCCGGTGCCCAGCACCAGGAGCAGAGCCCTGGCGAGGGTCATGTGGCGCCGGGTCTGCAGCCAGAACAGCAGCGGGATCAGGGCCGCCACAGGCAACTGCACCCAGCCCGAGCGCATCAGCGCGGGGTTGCTGGTGAGCATGAACCAGGCGTTGTAGCCCGCGATGTGTGCCAGCAACAGCCAGGCCCCCAGGTTGATCTGCACGATCTTGCGCACCCGGGTGACGGGGTCGTCCGCCCGCGCACCCAGCAACACCCAGCGCAGCAGGGGGTGGTGTTGGTGGCGGGACTGGAACATCGGCAGGCGTGGCGGGGGTTGCCGTCCCTATCGGCTGTTTCTGCCCAAAACAAAGCGGCCACCCGAAGGTGGCCGCTTTCAGCGGGGGACTTTGTGGCTTTATGCCGCTGCCAGCACCGCGTTCAGCGTCTTGCTGGGCCGCATCACCGCTTCCACCTTGGCCAGGTCGGGCAGGTAGTAGCCGCCGATGTCCACGGCCTTGCCCTGCACCTCGGCCAGTTCGGCCACGATCGCGGCTTCGTTGTCGGCCAGGCCCTTGGCCAGCTTGCTGAACTGGGCGGCCAGCGCTGTGTCTTCTGTCTGCGCGGCCAGCTCTTGCGCCCAGTACATGGCCAGGTAGAACTGGCTGCCGCGGTTGTCGAGCTGGCCGGTCTTGGGGCTGGGGCCCTTGTTGTTGTCCAGCAGCTTGCCGGTGGCGGCGTCAAGCGTCTTGGCCAGCACCGCCGCCTTGGCGTTGCCGGTCTTCAGGCCCAGGTCTTCCAGGCTCACGGCCAGGGCCAGGAACTCGCCCAGGCTGTCCCAGCGCAAATGGTTCTCTTCCACCAGTTGTTGCACGTGCTTGGGGGCCGAGCCGCCGGCACCGGTTTCGTACATGCCGCCACCCGCCATCAGCGGCACGATGGACAGCATCTTGGCGCTGGTGCCCAGCTCCATGATGGGGAAGAGGTCGGTCAGGTAATCGCGCAGGATGTTGCCGGTGGCGCTGATGGTGTCCTGGCCGCGGATGACGCGCTCCAGCGAATAGCGCATGGCACGCACCTGGCTCATGATCTGGATGTCCAGCCCGGCGGTGTTGTGCTCGTGCAGGTACATCTTCACCTTGGTGATCAGCTGCGCCTCGTGCGGGCGGTAGCTGTCGAGCCAGAACACCACGGGCATGCCGGAGTTGCGGGCGCGGGTGACAGCCAGCTTCACCCAGTCGCGGATGGCGGCGTCCTTGCACTGGCACATGCGCCAGATGTCGCCGGCTTCCACGTTCTGGCTCAGCAGCACCTCACCGGTGTTGATGTCGGTGATGTTGGCCACGCCGTCTTCGGTGATCTCGAAGGTCTTGTCGTGCGAGCCGTACTCTTCGGCCTGCTGGGCCATCAGGCCCACGTTGGGCACGGTGCCCATGGTCTTGGGGTCGAAGGCGCCGTGCCATTTGCAGAAGTTGATGATCTCCTGGTAGATGCGGGCGAAGGTGCTTTCCGGCATCACGGCCTTCACGTCCTTCAGGCGGCCGTTGGCGTCCCACATCTTGCCGCCGTTGCGGATCATGGCGGGCATCGAGGCATCAACAATGATGTCGTTGGGCGAGTGGAAGTTGGTGATGCCCTTGGCCGAGTCGACCATGGCCAGCTCGGGGCGGTGCTCGTGGCAGGCGTGCAGGTCGCGCTTGATTTCGTCTTGCTTGCTTTGCGGAAGCGTGGCGATCTTGGCGTACAGGTCGGCCATGCCGTTGTTGACGTTGACGCCCAGTTCCTTGAACAGGTCGCCGTGCTTGGCGAAGGCGTCCTTGTAGAAGATCTTGACGCAGTGGCCGAACACGATGGGGTGCGAGACCTTCATCATCGTGGCCTTGACGTGCAGCGAGAACATCACGCCGGTCTTGCGCGCGTCTTCGATCTCTTTCTCGTAGAAATCCAGCAGCGCCTTCTTGCTCATGAACATGCTGTCGATCACTTCGCGGTCGAGCAGCTTGGTGAGCGGCTTGAGCACGATGGTCTTGCCGCTCTTGGTGATGAGCTCCATCTTCACGTCGCGAGCGCGATCCAGCGTCATCGACTTTTCACCGTGATAGAAGTCGCCCGAGTGCATGTGCGAGACGTGCGAGCGGGAGGCCTGGCTCCACTCGGCCATGCTGTGCGGGTTCTTGCGGGCAAAGGCCTTCACGGCATTGGGGGCGCGGCGGTCAGAGTTGCCTTCGCGCAGCACCGGGTTCACGGCCGAGCCTATGCACTTGGCATAGCGGGCCTTGATGGCCTTCTCTTCGTCGGTCTTGGGGGCTTCGGGGTAATCGGGAACGGCATAGCCCTTGGACTGCAGCTCCTTGATGGCCGCCACCAGTTGGCCCACCGAGGCGCTGATGTTGGGCAACTTGATGATGTTGGCTTCGGGCTTGAAGGTGAGCTGACCCAGCGCGGCCAGCGTGTCGGGCACGCGCTGCGCTTCGCTCAGGTACTCCGAGAAACCGCCCAGGATGCGGGCGGCCACCGAGATGTCGCTGGTCTCCACGTTGATGCCGGCCGGCTTGGTGAAGGTGCGGATGATGGGCAGGAAGGCTGCCGTGGCCAAAGCCGGCGCCTCATCGGTGAAGGTGTAGATGATGGTGGGCTGCTGGGTGCTCATCGTGTATCTCCGAATGTTGGTTTAGGTGTGCCACGCGCAGCGTCTGGGCGCCAGCGTCACAACCCGTGAACGTTGCCGGATTTTGCTTTCGGCGGTCTGACCTGGGACAGCTTTTTTGAAGTGCCGTACCGCAATGCGGAATTTTCAGGCCTGCGGATGAACTTTTTTTCGGACCACAAAAAAGGCCACCCAAAGGTGGCCTGGTGGGATGAACACGGCGCGGCTTACTTGGCCACGGTGTCCTTCACCTGCTGCAATGCGGCCGGGTCTTCCATCGTCGTCAGGTCGCCCGGGTCGCGGCCCTCGCACACGGCCTGGATGGCGCGGCGCAGCAGCTTGCCGCTGCGGGTCTTGGGCAGGGTGCTCACGAATCGCACGCGCGCCGGCCGGGCCACGGCGCCGAGCTGGCCGTCCACCACCTTCATGATCTCGCCCTCCAGCTTGAGTGCGTCGGCGTCGGTGGTGATCACGCTGGGGTCTTTCAGCACAGCAAAGGCCACGGCCACCTGGCCCTTGAGCTGGTCGGCCACGCCCACCACGGCCACTTCGGCCACGTTCGGGTGGCTGGAGATGCTCTCTTCAATCTCGCGCGTGCCCAGGCGGTGGCCGGCCACGTTGATCACGTCGTCGGTGCGGCCCAGGATGAAGAAGTAGCCGTCGGCGTCCTTCACGCCCCAGTCAAACGTGCTGTACATGACGCGCTTGTGGATGCTGGACCAGTAGGTCTTCACGTAGCGCTCGTCGTCGCCCCAGATGGTCTGCAGGCAGCCGGGGGGCAGCGGGCCTTCCACGGCGATCACGCCCTTCACATTGGGCTGGGTGATCTCTTCGGCAGTGGTTTCGTCGATGAGCTTCACGTCATAGCCGTACACCGCCTTGCCGGGCGAGCCGTACTTGGTGGGGGCCCGTTCCACGCCGTTGCAGATGGCCATGATGGGCCAGCCGGTTTCGGTCTGCCAGTAGTTGTCAATGATGGGCTTGTTGATGGCGCCGGCGATCCAGGTGGCCGTGGGCTCGTCCAGCGGCTCGCCCGCCAGGAACAGGGCCTTGAGGCTGCTGAGGTCGTACTTGCTCAGGTAGGCCGGGTCTTGTTTTTTGAGCACGCGCGCGGCGGTGGGGGCGCTGAACATCACGCTGACCTTGTACTTCTCCACCAGGCTCCACCAGATGCCGGCATCGGGCCGGGTGGGCAGGCCTTCGTACATGATGGTGGCCATGCCGGCGATCAGCGGGCCGTAGATGATGTAGCTGTGGCCCACCACCCAGCCGATGTCGCTGGTGCTGAAGTAGGTTTCGCCCGGGTTGCCCATGTAGATGTGCTTCATCGAAGCCGCCAGGGCCACGGCGTAGCCCGCAGTGTCGCGCTGCACGCCCTTGGGCTTGCCTGTCGTGCCCGAGGTGTACAGGATGTAGCTGGGGTGCTCGCTGGCCACCCACTCGCAGGGCACCACGGTGCTCATGTGCTTGGTGCGCAGCTCGGCGTAGTCCACATCGCGGCCGGCGGTCTTGGGGAACTCGGCCAGGCCGCGGTTCACCATCAGCACCTTGGCGGGCTTGTGGCTGCTGAGCTTGATGGCTTCATCAAGCAGGCCTTTGTAGGGCACGCTCTTGCCGCCGCGCATGCCGGCGTCGGCACTGATGATGGCCTTGGGCTGGGCGTCTTCAATGCGGCTGGCCAGCGAGTGGCTGGCGAAGCCGCCGAACACCACCGAGTGGATGGCGCCGATGCGCGCGCAGGCCAGCATGGCAAAGCAGGCCTCGGCGATCATCGGCATGTAGATCAGCACACGGTCGCCCTTGGCCACGCCCAGCTCCTTCAGGATGGCGGCCATGCGCTGCACTTCGGCGTGCAGCTCGCGGAAGCTGTAGGCGTGCTCGGTGTCGGTCTCGGTGGAGACGAAGATCAGCGCGTTCTGGTCGGGGCGGGTGGCCAAGTGGCGGTCGACCGCGTTGTGGCACAGGTTGGTGACGCCACCGGCAAACCACTTGGCAAAGGGCGGGTTGGTGTAGTCGCACACCTGCTCGAAGGGCTTGTGCCAGTCGATCAACTGGGCCTGCTCGCCCCAGAAGCCGTCGCGGTCTTCGATGGAGCGGCGGTGGAATTCAGCGTAGTTCGTCATGTTGTGTGTCTCCTGTGGGTCGGGAATTCAAATCTCATTGCACTGCGTGCGGCTGACGCTGCACTGTCAATTCAACACAGCGCGGCCACCACGTCGGGCGGCGCTTGCACCAGCTCAATGAGCACGCCCTCTCCGCCCAGCGGGAACTCGTCATTGCCCTTGGGGTGGATGAAGCAGATGTCGTAGCCGGCCGCCCCCTTGCGGATGCCGCCGGGGGCAAAGCGCACACCGTTGGCGGTCATCCATGCCACGGCCTTGGGCAAGTCGTCCACCCACAGGCCCACGTGGTTCAGCGGCGTGGTGTGCACGGCAGGCTTCTTCTCGGGGTCCAGCGGCTGCATCAGGTCGACTTCCACAGCGGTGGGGCCACTGCCCAGTGCGCAGATGTCTTCGTCGACGTTCTCGCGCTCGCTGACGAAGCTGCTTTTCACCGTCAGGCCCAGCATGTCCACCCACAGGCTCTTGAGCTTGTCTTTGCTGGGGCCACCGATGGCGATTTGCTGGATGCCTAGGATCTTGAAGGGTTTAGCGCTCATGGGAAGATGCCTCGATTGATTGGAGGAGTTGAAGATGGAAATGCTGATCGCAGGGTTGGTGCTGTTCCTGGGCGTGCACAGCACGCGCATCCTGGCCGACGGCTGGCGCACACGCATGCTGGCCCGCGTGGGCGAAAAGCCCTGGAAGCTGGGCTACTCCGTGGTCTCGCTGCTGGGCTTTGGGCTGATCGTTTACGGCTTTGGCCAGGCCCGCCAGGCGCCCGAGTGGGTGTTTGTGGCGCCAGCCTGGGGCCGCCACCTGACGATGCTGGCGATGTGGATCTCGATGATCCTGCTGGCCGCCTCGCACAGCCCGCAAAGCCACTACAAGGCCTGGCTGCACCACCCCATGCTGTGGGCCACGCTGCTGTGGAGCGCCACCCACCTGACGGTGCGGCACCAGAAGCATGACGCGGTGCTGTTCGGCGCTTTCGCGGTCTGGTCGGCCCTGTGCCTGGTCAGCAGCTATGCGCGCGACTCCCGCAACGGCACCGCCTACGGTCCGCCGGTGCTGAAGAAGACGTTGATCGCCACCGCCGCCGGCACGGTGCTGTACCTGGTGTTCGTGTTCGGCCTGCACAAGCTGCTGATGGGCATGTCGCCCCTGCTGGGTCACTGACACAGCAAGGGCCACCTTCATTTCGCCAGCTCGCTGGTGATGGGCAGGTCCAGCCGGCGCAGCAGCGCGCGGTCGTCCACCACGTCGGGGTTGCCGGTGACGAGCAGCTTGTCGCCGTAGAAGATGGAATTGGCACCGGCCATGAAGCACAGCGCCTGGATGCCATCGCCCAGCTCGCGCCGGCCGGCCGACAGGCGCACGCGTGACGTGGGCATGGTGATGCGGGCGGCGGCGATGACACGCACCACCTCGAACGGGTCCACCGGCTCATTGCCGGCCAGTGGCGTGCCTTCCACACGCACCAGGTTGTTCACCGGCACGCTCTCGGGGGCTGGGTTCAGGTTGGCCAGCTCGGCGATCAGGCCGGCGCGCTGCTCGCGCGTCTCGCCCAGGCCCACGATGCCGCCGCAGCAGACCTTGATGCCCGCCTCGCGCACATGACCCAGCGTGTCCAGCCGATCTTGATAGACCCGCGTGGCTATCACTTCGGGGTAGAAGTCGCTGGCGCTGTCGAGGTTGTGGTTGTAGTAGTCCAGCCCGGCACCGGCCAGGGTCTGGGCCTGCGCGGGCTCCAGCATGCCCAGCGTGGCGCAGGTTTCCAGGCCCAGGCCATGCACGGCACGGATCAGGCCGGCCATCTTGTCCACATCGCGGTCGGTGGGGCTGCGCCAGGCCGCGCCCATGCAGAAACGGCTGGCACCGGCCGCCTTGGCGTTGCGTGCCGCCGTGAGCACTTCGTCTTCGCCCATCAGCTTGGTGGCCGGCACGCCGGTGGGGTGGTGGATGGACTGCGGGCAATAGCCGCAGTCCTCGGGGCAGCCCCCCGTCTTCACCGACAACAGCGAAGCCAGCTCGATGTCACCTGCGGGAAAGTGCTGCTGGTGCACGGCCTGGGCCCGCTGCACCAGGGCCATGAAAGGCAATTGCAGCAAGGCCAGCACGGCGCCGCGCGACCAAGCCCCCTGGGCAGGCGCGGGGGCCGGGCCAGGCTGGCGGTGCCAATGCACGGGTTGGGTCTCAAGGGCCTGCGTCATGCCCGTCACTCGAAGGCGATGATGGGCTGGTCCACGCTCAGGCTTTCGCCCTTGTTGGCGCGTATCTCCTTGACCACGCAGTCCTGGGTGGCCACCAGTATGTTCTCCATCTTCATGGCTTCGATGACCGCCAGCTTCTCGCCGGCCAGCACCTTCTGGCCCACCGCCACCGCCACGTCAGCCAGCAGGCCGGGCATGGGCGAGAGCAGGAACTTGCTCAGATCAGGCGGTGCCTTGTAGGGCATGAGCTTCATCATCTCGGCCGCACGTGGCAACAGCACCATGGCCTGGATGGCGGTGCCGTTGTGGGCGATGCGCATGGCCAGCGGCTGCTTGGCCGAGCCCCGCTCCACTTGGGCGCTGAAAGGCTGGCCGTTGCAGCTGCCGGTCATCAGCACATCACCCAGCTTGGTGTGGCTCTGGATGGCGTAGGTCTTGCCGCCCACCAGCACCACGGCCTGGCCATGGGCGTTGTCGAAGTGGGTCACGCGCACATCGTTGTACTGGTGCTGGCCTTGCTGGCCCAGCACGGCCACCACCAGATCGGGCGCATGCGCCACGCCGTGGCCGGGCAGCTGGCCGCTGATGCCGGCGGCGCGCTCCCGTGCCTTGCGGCGCACGAAGGCGGCCAGGGCCACCAGGAACAACGGGTCGTCATGCGGCACGTCCTCGGCGCGGAAGCCCTTGGCGTAGTGCTCGGCAATGAAGCCGGTGTTGAACTCGCCGGTCACGAACTTGGGGTGGGCCAGCAGCGCTGCCTGGAATGGGATGTTGCTGCTGACGCCGCGGATCACGAAGCCGTTCAGCGCCTCGCGCATCATGGCGATGGCTTCGGTGCGGTTGCGGCCGTGCACGATGAGCTTGGCGATCATCGAGTCGTAGTACATCGGGATCTCGCCGCCCTCGTACACACCCGTGTCCACCCGCACGCCGCCGAACTTGCCGTCGCTGTAGGCCGGGCCTTGCAGAGAAGGCACCGACTGCTCCAGCTGCTGCGCCGGCGGCTGGTAGCGCACCAGGCGGCCGGTGGACGGCAAGAAGTTGCGGAACGGGTCTTCGGCGTTGATGCGGCACTCGATGGACCAGCCCTCGCGCTTCACATCGGCCTGCGTGAAGGCCAGCTTTTCGCCAGCGGCCACGCGGATCATCTGCTCCACCAGATCGAGGCCGGTGATGTTCTCTGTCACCGGGTGTTCCACCTGCAATCGGGTGTTCATTTCCAGGAAGTAGAAGTCCTGGTCCTTGCCGACCACGAACTCCACTGTGCCGGCGGATTGGTACTTCACCGCCTTGGCCAGGGCCACGGCCTGCTCGCCCATGGCCTTGCGGGTGGCGTCACTGATGAACGGCGACGGCGCTTCCTCGATCACCTTCTGGTGGCGGCGCTGGATGGAGCACTCGCGCTCGTTCAGGTACAGCACGGTGCCGTGGCTGTCGCCCAACACCTGGATCTCGATGTGGCGCGGCTCCAGCACGTACTTCTCGATGAACACCCGGTCATCACCAAAGCTGTTGCGGGCTTCGTTGCGGCACGACGAGAAGCCCTCGAAGGCCTCCTTGTCGTTGAAGGCCACGCGCAGGCCCTTGCCACCACCACCGGCCGAGGCCTTGATCATCACCGGGTAGCCGATGCCCTTGGCAATCTCAACGGCCTGCTCGGGCGTGTCGATCGCGTTGTTGTAGCCGGGGATGGTGTTGACCTTGGCTTCGAGCGCCAGCTTCTTCGAGGCGATCTTGTCGCCCATGGCCGCGATGCTGTAGTGCTTGGGGCCGACGAAGGCAATGCCTTCTTCTTCACAGCGGCGCGCAAAGGCTTCGTTCTCGGACAGGAAGCCATAGCCGGGGTGAATGGCTTCGGCGCCAGTGGCCTTGGCGGCGGCAATGATCTTGTCGGCCACCAGGTAGCTCTCGCGCGAAGGCGCCGGGCCCAGCAGCACCGACTCGTCGGCCAGTTCCACGTGGCGGGCGTCCCGGTCGGCTTCCGAGTAGACCGCAACGGTCTTGATGCCCATCTTCTGGGCGGTCTTGATGACGCGGCAGGCGATTTCGCCGCGGTTGGCAATGAGGATCTTCTTGAACATGGTGTGTTTCTCCGCGCGGCTGGATCAGAGGGGAATGTTGCCGTGCTTGCGCCACGGGTTTTCCAGCTTCTTGTCCCTCAGCATCACCAGCGAGCGGCAGATGCGCTTGCGCGTTTCGTGCGGCTGGATCACGTCGTCAATGAAGCCGCGCGAGCCGGCCACGAAGGGGTTGGCGAAGCGGGCCTTGTACTCGGCCTCCTTGGCGGCGAGCTTCTCGGGGTCGCCCTTGTCCTCGCGGAAGATGATCTCCACCGCGCCCTTGGCGCCCATCACCGCGATCTCGGCGTTGGGCCAGGCGAAGTTCACGTCGCCGCGCAAGTGCTTGGAGGCCATCACGTCATACGCACCGCCATAGGCCTTGCGGGTGATGACCGTGACCTTGGGCACCGTGCACTCGGCATAAGCGTAGAGCAGCTTGGCGCCGTGCTTGATGATGCCGCCGTACTCCTGCGAGGTGCCGGGCATGAAGCCAGGCACATCGACGAAGGTGACCACGGGAATGTTGAAGGCATCACAGAAGCGCACGAAGCGCGCCGCCTTGATGGAACTCTTGATGTCCAGGCAGCCGGCCAGCACCTGCGGGTTGTTGGCCACGATGCCCACGCTCTGGCCTTCCATGCGCGCGAAGCCGATGACGATGTTGGCGGCGTAGTCGGGTTGCAGCTCGAAAAAGTCGCCGTCGTCCACTACCTTAACAATCAGTTCCTTGATGTCATAGGGCTTGTTGGGGTTGTCTGGCACCAGGGTGTCGAGCGAGTAGTCGATGCGCGTGCTCGAATCGCCGCTGGGGCGCACCGGTGGCTTCTCTTTGTTGTTCAGTGGCAGGTAGTTGAAGAAGCGGCGCAGCATCAGCAGCGCTTCCACGTCGTTGTCGAACGCCAGGTCAGCCACGCCGCTCTTGCTGGTGTGGGTGGTGGCACCACCGAGCTCCTCGGCCGTCACGTCTTCGTGGGTCACGGTCTTCACCACCTCGGGGCCGGTGACGAACATGTACGACGAATCCTTCACCATGAAGATGAAGTCGGTCATCGACGGCGAGTACACCGCGCCGCCGGCGCAGGGGCCCATGATCATGCTGATCTGCGGGATCACACCCGAGGCCATCACGTTCTTCTGGAATACGTCGGCATAGCCGCCCAGCGAGGCCACACCCTCTTGAATGCGCGCACCGCCCGAATCGTTCAAGCCAATCACCGGGGCACCCACTTTCATGGCCTGGTCCATCACCTTGCAGATCTTCTCGGCATGCGTCTCAGACAGCGCGCCCCCGAAGACGGTGAAATCCTGGCTGAAGACGAAGACCAGGCGGCCGTTGATCATGCCGTAGCCTGTCACCACGCCGTCGCCTGGGATCTTGTTGTCGGCCATGCCGAAATCAGTGCAGCGGTGCTCGACGAACATGTCCCACTCTTCGAACGTGCCTTCGTCGAGCAACAGCTCGATGCGCTCGCGCGCGGTCAGCTTGCCCTTGCTGTGCTGTGCGGCAATGCGCTTCTCGCCGCCGCCCAGACGGGCCTTGGCGCGCTTTTCTTCGAGCATCTGCTGAATGTCATGCATGGTGGCTCCTAGGTCTTCTTGGGAAAAACAGGGTCAATGGAAAAGGTCGAGCAGGCGGCGCGCGGCCACTGAGGCAGCCACGCGCCCGGCCCGCACATCGGCGGTGAGCGGGGCCAAGAGATCGTGCACCGCGCCGTGGGCGCGGAAGCGTTGCTTGAGGCCGGCGGCTATGCGCTCCCACATCCAGGCTTCGTCCTGGGCGTGGCGGCGCGCAGCCAGGCGGCCGCTGCTGGTTTGCAGCGTGCGGTAGCGGCTGACGGTGTGCCAGAACTCGGCCACACCCACGTTCTTCAGCGCGCTCATCTGCAGCACCGTGGGGTGCCAGAGGGTTTCGTCGTGGTGGGCGTGATCGGGGTGGCCATGCAGGCCGAACAGGCGCAGCGCCGAGGTGATCTGGGCGCGCGCGCGGGTGGCGGCGGCTTCGTCGATGTCGGCCTTGTTGATCACCACCAGGTCGGCCAGCTCCATCACGCCCTTCTTGATGGCCTGCAAGTCGTCGCCAGCATTGGGCAGCTGCAGCAGGCAGTACATGTCGGTCATGCCCTGCACCGCCGTCTCGCTCTGGCCCACGCCCACGGTTTCCACGATCACCACGTCATAACCCGCCGCCTCGCACACCAGCATGCTCTCGCGCGTGCGCTCGGCCACGCCACCCAGCGTGCCGCTGCTGGGGCTGGGGCGGATGTAGGCGGCCTCCTGCACGCTGAGCTGCTCCATGCGGGTCTTGTCGCCCAGGATGGAGCCGCCCGAAACGGTGCTTGACGGGTCCACCGCCAGGACCGCCACGCGGTGGCCCAGCCCGATGAGGTGCAGGCCCAGGGCCTCGATGAAGGTGCTCTTGCCCACGCCCGGAACGCCCGAGATGCCCAGTCGGAAAGACTGACCGCTGTGCGGCAGCAAGGCATTGAGCAGCTCATCCGCACGCAGTCGGTGATCGGGCCGCGTGGATTCGAGCAGGGTGATGGTCTTGGCGATGGCGCGGCGGCGCAATGCCACGGCCTCGCCCAGGATCTGGTTGAGCAGACCCTGCTCAGCCTCGCCCAGGGTGGGCGCAGTCAGGGCAGAAGCGGGGCTCGCGGCGTTCATGCGCAGCAACGGTTCAGGCCTTGGGCGCCGCGCCGCGTGCAGACCGCAGGTAGTACAGGTCCCACTCGCCCTCGGCCTGCAGCACGAAGCCGTGGCGCAGGTAGAAGCGGTTGGCGTCGCTGTGCTTGAGCGCAGTGACGCTCACGGCCTTGTGCTGCGCGTCGGCCTCCCTCAGCACCTTGGCCAGCACCCATGAGCCAATGCCTTGCGCTTGGCCACTGGGGTGGATGTAGAGATGATCAATCAGCCAGTCGTGCTCGCGCGGCACCACCACCACAAAGCCCACCAGTTCGCCGTCCTTCAGGATGTGGCGGGTGTAGGCCGGCAGGTAGCCGCGCGAGAGGCGCTCGCGCGCGCGCTGCGGGTCGAAGCGCCCCACCTTTTCCAGGCTCTCGCGCATGGCGGCCATGCGCAAGGCCAGCAAGGCGTCGAAGTCGTCCTCGCCGGCGGGGGTGAGGGTGATGCCCTCGATGTTGCGAGCCTGGTAGACCATGCTGCGGTGCCGTTGCTGCGATCAGGCCTGGGCTTGGGCGAGGCGAATCTGCTCCAGCACGTCCTTGGCGCTGGCGGGGATGGGGGTGCCCGGGCCATAGATGCCCTTGACGCCCGCGTCGTACAAGTAGCCGTAGTCTTGCGCCGGGATCACGCCGCCCACGAAGACGATGATGTCGTCGGCGCCCTGCTTTTTCAGTTCGGCAATGATGGCCGGCACCAGGGTCTTGTGGCCCGCGGCCAGCGTGGAGATGCCCACGGCGTGCACGTCATTTTCAATCGCCTGACGGGCGCATTCTTCGGGCGTCTGGAACAGCGGGCCCATGTCCACGTCGAAGCCCAGGTCGGCAAAGGCTGTGGCCACCACCTTGGCGCCACGGTCGTGGCCGTCCTGGCCCAGCTTGGCGATCATCACGCGCGGGCGACGGCCTGCCGCATCGGCAAAGGCGGCGATCTCGCCCTTGAGCTTGTCCCAACCCTCGGCACTGTCGTAGGCAGCTGCGTACACACCTGTCACCTTTTGGATGTCCGCACGGTGGCGGCCGTAGACCTTTTCCAGCGCATCGCTGATCTCGCCCACCGTGGCGCGCAGGCGGATGGCCTGGATCGACAGGTCGAGCAGATTGCCGGTGCCAGTTTGCGCTGCGGTGGTGAGCGCGTCCAGCGCGGCCGTCACCTTGGTGCTGTCGCGGCTGGCACGGATGGCCTTCAGGCGGGCGATCTGGCCGTCACGCACCTTGACGTTGTCCACCTCCAGAATGTCGATCGGGTCTTGCTTGGCCAGCTTGTACTTGTTGACCCCGACGATCACGTCCTTGCCCGAGTCGATGCGGGCCTGCTTCTCGGCTGCGGCGGCCTCGATCTTGAGCTTGGCCCAGCCGCTGTCCACGGCTTTGGTCATGCCGCCCATGGCCTCGACTTCCCCGATGATGGCCCAGGCCTTGTCGGCCATTTCCTGCGTCAGCGACTCCATCATGTAGCTGCCGGCCCAGGGGTCGACCACGCTGGTGATGTGGGTCTCTTCCTGGATCACCAACTGCGTGTTGCGGGCGATGCGCGAGCTGGTTTCGGTGGGCAGGGCAATGGCTTCGTCGAAGCTGTTGGTGTGCAGGCTCTGCGTGCCGCCAAACACCGCCGCCATGGCCTCGATGGTGGTGCGCACCACGTTGTTGTACGGGTCTTGCTCGGTCAGGCTCCAGCCCGAGGTCTGGCAGTGCGTGCGCAGCATCAGGCTCTTGGGGTTCTTGGCACCGGTCTCCTTCATGATGCGGCACCACAGCAGGCGCGCCGCGCGCATCTTGGCGATCTCGAGATAGAAGTTCATCCCGATGGCCCAGAAGAAGCTCAGGCGGCCCGCGAACTCGTCCACGTCCATGCCCTTGGCGATGGCCGTCTTCACATACTCCTTGCCGTCGGCCAGGGTGAAGGCCAATTCGAGTGCCTGATTGGCGCCAGCCTCTTGCATGTGATAGCCGCTGATCGAGATCGAGTTGAACTTCGGCATGTTCTTGGCCGTGTACTCAATGATGTCGCCGATGATCTTCATCGACGGCTCGGGGCCGTAGATGTAGGTGTTGCGGACCATGAACTCCTTGAGGATGTCGTTCTGGATGGTGCCGCTGAGCTTGTCCTGCGAAACGCCCTGCTCCTCCGCCGCCACCACGTAGCCAGCCAGCACCGGCAACACGGCGCCGTTCATGGTCATCGAGACCGACACCTTGTCGAGCGGAATCTGGTTGAAGAGGATCTTCATGTCCTCGACCGAATCGATCGCCACCCCCGCCTTGCCCACGTCGCCGGTGACGCGCGGGTGGTCGCTGTCGTAGCCGCGGTGCGTGGCCAGGTCAAAGGCCACGCTCACGCCCTGGCCGCCTGCCGCCAGGGCCTTGCGGTAGAAGGCGTTCGATTCCTCGGCGGTGGAGAAGCCGGCGTACTGGCGGATGGTCCAGGGCCGCACCGCGTACATCGTGGCTTGCGGGCCGCGGATGAAGGGCTCGAAGCCGGGCAGCGTGTTGGCGTAGGGCAGGTGGGCCGTGTCGGCAGCCGTGTACAGCGGCTTGACGCTGATGCCATCGGGCGTGAGCCAGGTCAGCGCTTGCACATTGCCGCCGGGGGCGGACTTGGCGGCGGCCTTGGCCCATAGGTCGAGCGAGGCGGTGGCGAAATTCGGTGTGCTGGACATGAGTGCTCCTGATCGGCAACGCTGGCGCAGCGGGCGCGCGCGAGTCACCAAGGGTAAGGCCGGTTGCCGTCAATCATACATGATGCATAATTATGAATTCAATCTTGACAACAGCCTGAATTCGTCTCCACCCATGGGCGTCGCAGACCTCCAGTTGGCCCCCCAGGCCCTGTACCAGCAGGTGGCCGAGAAGCTGCGCGAGCAGATCTTTGCGCGCACGCTGGAGCCGGGTGCCTGGATTGACGAGCAGAAGCTGGCGGTGGAGTACGGCATCAGCCGCACGCCGCTGCGCGAAGCCCTGAAGGTGCTGGCCGTGGAAGGCCTGGTGACCATGAAGGTACGGCGCGGCGCCTATGTCACCGAGATGTCGGCCGACGACGTGCACCAGGTCTACCGCCTGTTGGGCCTGCTCGAGAGCGACGCCGCCGCCGAGGTGGCCGAGCGTGCAAAGGCCAAAGAGATCGCCGAACTGCGCAAGCTGCACGACCTGCTGGAAAAGCAGGTGAAAAAGCGCGACGATTTCTTCGATGCCAATGAGCAGTTCCACTACCGGCTACTGGCCCTGGCGGGCAACAAGTGGCGGCAGCAGATCGTCACCGACCTGCGCAAAGTGATGAAGCTCAACCGCCATCATTCGCTGTTCAAGCAGGGTCGGCTGGCCGAATCCCTGCAAGAGCACCGCGCGCTGATGGTGGCACTGGAGGCGCATGACGCGCCAGCGGCCGCCCGCCTGATGCGCGCCCATTTCGACAACGGCTTGACGGCAGCCACAGCGGCCTGAAGCGGCGCAATCGGCCCGTGATAATTCGGACCCTGCCCTGTCCTACGTGGCCAGAGCCTGAACCCGAGCTCGCCCGCCTATGCCCGTAAATGCCCAGTCCGCACCCTTGCCGGATGCAACCGCCCCCAGCGCCGCCGGCTTGGCGCTGGACGCCCCCCCCAGCCTTTTGCGCGGCGAGGCTCGCACGCTGGCCAGCGCCCTGGCCGACGCGCGCCAGCACACGCTGGGCCTGGCCCGTGGGCTGGCCGCCGGCCTGCCACCCTCGCTGGAAGTGCGCTACCTGCCCGAGCTGAACCCGCCGCTGTGGCTGCTGGCCGAACTGGCCTGGCGCGAGGAGGGCTCGATTGCCCGCAACCCGCTGCGCCGCGCGGGCACCACGTCTGCCGAGGGCTTTGGCCGCGCGCCCGCCAGTTGGCCCCAGTACGAGCGCAGCTTTGCACCGAAGCTCTCGCACGCCGACCGCTGGCACCAGCCGGTGCCCGGCCTGCAGGGCACTTTGGCCTGGTTGCAGTCCAGCCGGGAGCGAACCCTCACCCTGCTGCGCACAGCACCCACCGGGGACACCGCCTTGCATGTCTACCGTGACGCGCTGTGGCGCGAGGACGCCCTGCGCGAGGTGCTGCTGGGCGTCGCGCAGACCCTGGGCATCCTGCCCGGCCCGCTGGCCGCCGCCCCCCTGCCATGCCCCGCTACGGAGACAGCGCTGGAACTGCCAGTGAACACCCACCGCCTCGGTGCCCCCGCCACCGGCTACGCGGCTGAGGGCGACCAGCCCGAGTACGAGGTGGCCCTGCGCGCTTTCAGCATTGACCGCGCACCCGTCACCTGGGGCCGCTACTTGCCCTTCATTGAGGCCGGCGGCTACGACGAGCGGAGCTGGTGGACACCCGAAGGCTGGGCCTGGCGGCGGCGCCAGAGCCTGGACCGGCCGCGCCACTTGGGCCGTACCGACGAGGGCCATTGGCAACTGGCTCAGTTTGGCCAATGGGTGCCGCTGAACCCGGGCTGGCCCGCTGTGCACCTGAGCCGCCATGAAGCCCTGGCCTGGTGCCGCTGGGCCGGCCGCCGGCTGCCCAGCGAGCACGAGTGGGAAGCGGCGGCCCGAGCTGCCCTGACCAGTGGCCATGGCTTCGCCTGGGGCCAGGTGCGCGAATGGACCGCCAGCCCCCACTCACCCGCGCCCGCCCCAGCGCAGGATGCGTCAGCAGCGCCTGCAGCCACCACACCGCGCCTCAGCTGCGCGCGCGGCGCCTCACACCTGGGCGCGCCGCGGTTGGCCACGCTGTGGCGGCGATGGGCCGCACTGGACGAGCGCAACGATGGTTTCGTGGGCTTTAGAAGTTGCGCCGCGCGCGACACCGGCACGCCAGCCGATGAGACCGAGGACCTGACCCTCAGCGCCGTGGCCCAGCCCGAAGGGCAAGCGTCCCCACCGGCTCGCAAGCGCACGAATCGCAAGCGTGCGCCAGACGCACCATGACAAAGGCCGCCCTTAGGCGGCCTTTGCGGGGCGGAGGCAGGCGGCGATGCCGCCCGTGATCAACGCTGCCCGATGGGCTTGACGTCGCGCGTGGGCGAGCCCACGAACAGCTGACGCGGACGGCCGATCTTGTACTCGGGGTCGCCGATCATTTCGTTCAGCTGGGCGATCCAGCCGACCGTGCGGGCCAGCGCGAAGATGGCGGTGAACAGCGGCACGGGGATGCCGATGGCGCGTTGCACGATGCCCGAGTAGAAGTCGACGTTGGGGTAGAGCTTGCGGGCGACGAAGTAGTCGTCTTCCAGCGCGATCTTTTCCAGCTCCATCGCCAGCTTGAACAGCGGGTCATTTTGCAGGCCAAGCTCGTTCAGCACTTCGTAGCAGGTCTCGCGCATCAGCTTGGCACGCGGGTCGTAGTTCTTGTACACGCGGTGACCAAAGCCCATCAGCTTGACGCCGCTGTTCTTGTCCTTCACCTGGTTCATGAACTCGCCGACCTTGGCCACGCCGCCCATCTTCTGGATGTCGCCCAGCATGTTCAGGCAGGCCTCGTTCGCACCGCCGTGTGCCGGACCCCACAGGCAGGCCACGCCAGCGGCGATGGCGGCGAACGGGTTGGTGCCCGAGGAGCCGCACAAACGCACCGTGGAGGTGGAAGCGTTCTGCTCATGATCCGCATGCAAAATGAATATGCGGTCGAGCGCGCGCTCGATCACCGGGCTCACCTTGTACTCTTCACACGGCGTGGCAAACATCATGCGCATGAAGTTGCCGGCGTAACTCAGGTCGTTCTTCGGGTAGATGTAGGGCTGGCCGACGGTGTACTTGTAGGCCATGGCCACCAGCGTGGGCATCTTGGCGATCAGGCGGATCGCCGCGATCTCGCGGTGCTCGGGGTTGTTGATGTCGGTGCTGTCGTGATAGAAGGCCGACAGCGCGCCCACCAGGCCTGTAAGCACCGCCATCGGGTGTGCGTCACGGCGGAAGCCACGCAGGAAGAACTGCATCTGCTCGTTGACCATGGTGTGGTTGGTCACGCGGGCGGTGAAGCTGGCCTTCTGTTCGGCGTTGGGCAGATCTCCGTACAGCAGCAGGTGGCAAGTCTCCATGTAATCGCAACCCACGGCCAACTGCTCGATGGGGTAGCCGCGGTACAGCAGTTCACCCTTGTCACCGTCGATGTAGGTGATGGTGGAGTTGCACGACGCGGTGGACAAAAAGCCCGGGTCGTAGGTGAACTTGCCGGTCTGGCCGTAGAGCTTGCGGATGTCGATCACATCGGGGCCTACCGTGCCCTTGTAGATCGGCAAATCCATGTTGGGGCTGCCATCAGAGAACGACAGGGTGGCTTTCACGTCGGACGGGGTCATCGTCTTTCCTTTCAAACAATTCGTTCTTCAACCGGGTTGGCGTATGAGGCCTAGGACTTCTCTCACGACAGGCTGGTCAATCTCACCTGACAACTCCTTGCGGGCAAGAAACAGGTCCAGCAAGTCGTTGTCGGCCAGGTCCATCAACAGTTGCAGCCCTTCAACCTGCGCCTGCGTGAGTGTGCTCTCGTGGCGATGGAAAAACCGCTGCACAAACAGGTCGTTCTCCAGCAAGCCCCGGCGGCAGCGCCATTTCAGGCGACTGACGTCAGTGGGGGTCAGCGATGCAGTTTCCATGCCGTGGCTTGCTAGAAATTGACCAATGATGGCCTTGTGACGCTGAATCTGCCCATCACACGGCGCGACGCAGCATCATTTCCTTGATCTTGCCGATGGCCTTGGTGGGATTCAAGCCCTTAGGACAAACATCGACGCAATTCATGATGGTGTGGCAGCGGAAAAGGCGGTACGGATCTTCCAGGTTGTCCAGGCGCGCTGTGGTGTCCTGATCCCGGCTGTCGGCCAGGAAGCGGTAGGCCTGCAGCAAGCCGGCCGGGCCCACGAACTTGTCGGGGTTCCACCAGAAGCTCGGGCATGACGTGGAGCAACTGGCACACAGGATGCACTCGTACAGGCCATCCAGTTCTTCGCGCTCTTCTGGCGACTGCAAACGCTCTTTCTCGGGCGGGCGCTCGTCGTTCACCAGGTAAGGCTTGATCGAGTTGTACTGCTTGAAGAACTGGGTCATGTCCACGATCAGGTCGCGAATGACCGGCAGGCCCGGCAGCGGGCGCAGCACCACCGTTTGCGGCAGCGTGCGCATGTTGGTCAGGCAAGCCAGGCCGTTCTTGCCGTTGATGTTCATGGCATCGGAGCCGCAAACGCCTTCGCGGCAAGAACGGCGGAAGCTCAGCGTGGGGTCCACGGCCTTCAATTTCACCAGGGCGTCCAACAGCATGCGTTCATTGCCTTCGAGTTCGATCTCGATGGTCTGCATGTAGGGCTTGGCGTCCTGGTCCGGGTCGTAGCGGTAGATCTGGAATGTTCTCTTGTCAGCCATGATGGTTTTCCTTGTCGCTCCGATCAGAACGTACGGGCCTTGGGCGGCACCGACTCAGCCGTCAGCGGCTGCAGGTTGACGGGCTTGTACTCCAGACGGTTGTCGTCCGAGTACCAAAGCGTGTGCTTCAACCAGTTGGCGTCGTCGCGGTTCGGGTAGTCGTCGTGGGCATGGGCACCACGGCTCTCCGGGCGGGCGGCGGCGGAGATCATCGTGGCCTTGGCGGCCTCGATCAGGTTGTCCACTTCCAACGCCTCGATGCGGGCCGTGTTGAAGACCTTGGAGGTGTCCTTCAGGCCGATGGACTTGACGCGCTCGGCCACTTCCTTGATGGCCACCACGCCTTCGTCGAGGATCTTCTGGGTGCGGAACACGCCAGCGTGCTTTTGCATCGTGGCGCGGATGCTGTCGGCCACGTCCTGCGCGTACTCGCCGCTCTTGGCCGAATCGAGACGCGCCAGGCGGGCCAGGGTCTGGTCGGCGGCGTCGGCGGGCAACGGCTTGTGGTTCTTGGTCTTCAGCGCGCTGTTGACGATGTGGTTACCGGCGGCACGGCCAAACACGATCAGGTCGAGCAGCGAGTTGGTGCCCAGGCGGTTCGCGCCGTGCACCGACACACAGGAGCATTCGCCCACCGCGTACAGGCCGTTGACGATCTCGTTCGGAATGCCGTTCTTCGGGATCACCACCTGACCGTTGACGTTGGTGGGAATGCCACCCATCTGGTAGTGGATGGTCGGCACCACCGGGATCGGCTCCTTGGTGATGTCGACGTTGGCGAAGTTGTGGCCGATCTCGAACACGCTGGGCAGGCGCTTCAGGATGGTCTCTGCCCCCAGGTGGGTCATGTCGAGCAGCACATAGTCCTTGTTCGGACCGCAGCCGCGACCTTCCTTGATTTCCTGGTCCATGGAGCGCGAGACAAAGTCACGCGGCGCCAGGTCCTTCAAGGTGGGCGCGTAGCGCTCCATGAAACGCTCGCCGTTGCTGTTGCGCAGGATGGCGCCTTCGCCGCGGCAGCCTTCGGTCAGCAGCACGCCGGCGCCGGCCACGCCGGTGGGGTGGAACTGCCAGAACTCCATGTCTTCCAGCGGCAAGCCGGCACGCGCCGCCATGCCCAGCCCGTCACCGGTGTTGATGAAGGCGTTGGTGCTGGCGGCAAAGATGCGGCCGGCGCCACCGGTGGCCATCAACACGGTCTTGGCTTCGAGGATGTGCAGGTCGCCGGTTTCCATTTCCAGGGCGGTGACGCCGCAGACGTCGCCTTCCTGGTCGCGGATCAGGTCGAGCGCCATCCACTCGACGAAGAAGTTGGTGCGGGCCTTGACGTTCTGCTGGTACAGCGTGTGCAGCAGCGCGTGGCCGGTACGGTCGGCCGCGGCGCAGGCGCGCTGCACGGGCTTCTCGCCGTAGTTGGCGGTGTGGCCGCCGAAGGGGCGCTGGTAGATGGTGCCGTCGGCATTGCGGTCGAAGGGCATGCCGAAATGCTCGAGCTCGTAGACGACCTTGGGCGCTTCACGGCACATGAACTCGATGGCGTCCTGGTCGCCCAGCCAGTCGGAGCCCTTGATGGTGTCGTAGAAGTGGTAGTGCCAGTTGTCTTCCGACATGTTGCCCAGCGAGGCACCGATGCCGCCCTGTGCCGCCACGGTGTGCGAGCGGGTGGGGAAGACCTTGGACAGCACGGCCACGTTCAGGCCGGCCAGAGAGAGTTGCAGCGAGGCACGCATGCCCGAGCCGCCCGCGCCGACGATGACGACGTCGAACTTGCGCTTGGTGATGTTGGCGGTGGTGTTGGAGGTGGTGGTCATAGTTGTTCTCTAGGCCCTGTTCACAGACGCCACAGGACTTGCACGGCCCAGCCGCCACAGCCCAACAGCCAGATGAGGGAAAGGACATGCAGCGCCAGGCGCACGCCCACGGGCTTGACATAGTCCATCCAGATGTCGCGCACGCCGATCCAGACGTGCCAGATCAGGGCCACGATCAGCGCGAAGGTGATGAATTTCATCCATTGCGCCGAGAAGATGCCAGCCCATTTGTCGTAGCCCATTTCACCCTTGCTCAGCAGCACGTTGGCCAGCAGGATGAAGGTGAACAGCGACATGAGCACGGCGGTGACGCGTTGTACCAGCCAGTCGCGAAAGCCATAGCCAGCGCCAACGGTGATGCGCTTGGAACCGTAGTTGATTGCCATTTGTGTGTTCCTCGTGTGCGATCAGTACAGGCCGAAGAGCTTGGCCGCCAGCAGCACGGTGAGCGTGAGGCTGATGGCCAGCACGATCTGCGCGCTGCTCTTGCCCTGCTCCTTGGTCACCGTGTGCTTGATGTCCATGCGGATGTGGCGGATGCCCGCCAGCCAGTGGTGCAGGTAGGCCCAGATGATGGCCAGCGCCACCAACTTGAAGAACCAGCCGGGCACAAAGCCCACGCCAGCGATGAAGACGCTGCGGAAGCCGTCGAACGAGACTTCGGAGGTGACGCTGGTGTCGAACATCCAGATGATGAACGGCAGCAGCACAAACATCAGCAGGCCGCTCACGCGGTGCAGGATGGAAACGATGCCGGCGATGGGAAGCCGGTAGTTGGGCAAGTCCGAGACCGCGTTGATGTTGCGGAACTCGGGGCGTTGCTTGAGCGTGTCTGCCATGGCGGGGTGTCCTTGTTGTGTTCGCTCTGAGGTCGGGAAAGATCGGTGTGATCTGGCGATTTGCCTGAAACCTGAAGATTTTATTGCAACGCAACAAACTTTCAGGGGCCTTGCCAGCTTTGATTTCAGTTCGCTAAGCCAGGGTTCAGTTGAGTTCGTTGCGGTAGAAATGAGACGCCGTGTTGTAAAGCCCGCGGCGCAGTTCCACAGGCTTGTCGCCATAGGTGTGGGCCAGCCGCTCCACGCTCAGCAGCGGCGAGCCCTCGGGCACCTGCAGCAGGGCCGCTGAGCTGGCATCGGCCACCACAGCCCGGATTTTTTCTTCGGCGCGGATCATGCGAACACCGAATTCCGATTCGAACAGACCGTACATGGGGCCGGCATACTGGGACAGTCGCTCGGCCGTCAGGCCCTTGAACGGCCCAGCCGGCAGCCAGATTTCATCCAGCACCACGGGCCTCTCGTTGCGCGAGAGGGTGCGGCGCACCAGAACCGCGCTGTCGCCGCTCTTCAGGTCGAGCGCGCGGGCCACGTCGGCTGGCGCACGGATGCGGCGGCAATCCAGGAAGCTGCGCGCCATGCCGGTGGCCGGGCCTTCATCGGGTGCCAGGCGCAGAAAGCGGTACTGGATGTTCTCTTCCGCATGGGTGGCCACATAGGTGCCCTTGCCCTGGCGGCGCACCAGCAGGTTGTCGGTGGCCAGCTCGTCGATGGCCTTGCGCACGGTGCCCTGGCTGACGCGAAAGCGCGCAGCCAACTCCAGCTCGCTGGGGATGGCCTCGCCGGGCTTCCATTCGCCACCTTGCAGGCTCTTCACCAGCAAGGCCTTGATTTGTTGGTACAGCGGACTGAAGGCAGGCCCTTCCGAGGCATGCACTGCAACGGGGGTCTCGGTGGGCACGGTGGCGGACATGGGCGGTCATTGCAGCACAGCGCCCCAGCGCTCGTCCACCGATATCCGATTGACGTCTTATATAAGACATAAGAATCTTGACACCCCCTCGGGTTCACCCCTAGACTGCAGCGCTAAACTCGATGCCCCCGCTCGCGCTCCGGGTGATTTTGGTCAGCGCCAAGTCACCTCCAGGGTTCACAGTACCGGGCACCCGTTTTCATCACCCCTTCATCGGAGACTCCACCATGAGCAAGACACCCGTTCGCGTGGCCGTGACCGGCGCCGCAGGCCAGATTGGTTACGCCCTGTTGTTCCGCATCGCCTCTGGCGAAATGCTGGGCAAGGACCAGCCCGTCATCCTGCAACTGCTGGAGATCCCTGACGAGAAGGCCCAGAAGGCGCTCAAGGGCGTGATGATGGAGCTCGACGACTGCGCCTTCCCGCTGCTCGTGGAGATGACCGCTCACGGCGACCCGATGACCGCCTTCAAGGACGCCGACTACGCTCTGCTGGTGGGTTCGCGCCCGCGCGGCCCCGGCATGGAGCGCGCCGAACTGCTGGCCATCAATGGCGCCATCTTCACCACCCAGGGCAAGGCCCTGAACGCCGTGGCATCGCGCAACGTCAAGGTGCTGGTGGTGGGCAACCCCGCCAACACCAACGCCTACATCGCCATGAAGGCCGCCCCGGACCTGAAGCCGGGCAACTTCACCGCCATGCTGCGCCTGGACCACAACCGCGCTGCCAGCCAGATCGCTGCCAAGACCGGCAAGCCGGTGTCGAGCATCAAGAAGCTGGCCGTGTGGGGCAACCACTCGCCCACCATGTACGCCGACTACCGCTTCGCCACCATCGATGGCGCCTCGGTGAAAGACATGATCAACGACCAGGTCTGGAACAAGGACGTGTTCCTGCCCACCGTCGGCAAGCGCGGCGCCGCCATCATCGAAGCGCGCGGCCTGTCGTCGGCCGCCTCGGCCGCCAATGCCGCGATTGACCACATGCGCGACTGGGCCCTGGGCACCAACGGCGAATGGGTCACCATGGGCGTGCCGTCGAAGGGCGAATATGGCATCCCCAAGGATGTGATGTTCGGCTTCCCGGTCACCTGCGCCAACGGCGAGTACAAGATCGTTGAAGGCCTGACGATCGACGCCTTCTCGCAAGAGTGCATCAACAAGACCCTGGCCGAGCTGCAGGGCGAGCAGGACGGCGTGAAGCACCTGCTGTAATCAGCCTCTGCTGCGCTAAGCTGCCAAGCCGGTAGCCGTGAAAACGGTGCCGGCTTTTTTCATGGACTCTTCACAAGCGCGCCCCTCATGACCCAGCCCCGCCACCCTGCCGACGTGTTGTTTGAAGAAGGCGACGTCGTGCCCGAAATCCCCGTGTGCGACCACTACTGCGGCGTGGAAGCGCGCATGCGCAAGAGCCTGGAACTGCAGGCCAGGATGGGCCCGGTGTTTGATGTGACGCTGGACGGCGAGGACGGCGCCCCGGTGGGCGGCGAGGTGGCGCATGCGCAGCTGATTGCCGAGCTGGTGGTTTCGCCGCTCAACGCCCACGGCCGTGTGGGCGCACGCGTGGTGCCGTTCGATCACCCGGCCTTTGCACCCATGCTTGAGGCCCTGCTGCCCGCTGCCGGCGCCCGGCTGGCCTATCTGATGATCCCCAAGCCGCGCCACATCGCTGACTTGAACGCGGCCGTCGAAGCGGTGGACGCGGTGCTGCAGCGTGCCGGCATCACCCGTGCCCAGCACCTGCCCATCCATGCGCTGGTGGAAACCCACGGCGCGCTGCGCGACGTATGGGCCATGGCCGCGCACCCGCGCATCGAATCGCTCTCGTTCGGGCTGATGGACTTTGTTTCGGCGCACCGCGGCGCCATCCCGCAAACGGCCATGGGCGCCAAATCTCCTGGCGGCCAGTTCGACCACCCGCTGGTGCTGCGCGCCAAGCTGGAGATCGCCGCCGCCTGCCATGCCCACGGCAAGGTGCCCTCGCACTGCGTGGTGACCGAGTTCAAGGACAAGGCGGCACTGCAAGAGGCTGCCGAGAAAGCCTCACGCCGGCTGGGCTACACCCGCATGTGGAGCATCCACCCCGATCAGATCGAGCCCATCGTTGACGCCTTTGCGCCCAGCGTGGCCGAGGTGGACCAGGCCATAGCGATCATCCAGGCTGCCCAGGCAGCCGATTGGGCGCCCATACGCCATTCGCACCACGGCCGCGAGCAATTGCACGACCGCGCCAGCTTCCGCTACTTCTGGCAAGTGCTGCAGCGGGCCCACCGCACCTCGTTCAACGGCGGGCCACAACTGCCTGAAGAGGTGCGTCTGGCCTATTTCGGTGCCCAATGATTCACGGACATTGCGCCGGGTCAGCGATCTGATACTTCCGGTCACCGAATCCAGCGACACGCGCATGGACAATCGCGCCGACTTTTCCCATCCCCTTCTCGGAGACCTCAGATGAATCGCATCCTCGCAGTGGCCCTGCTGACCTGCCTTGCCACCCTTACCGCCCAGGCCGCAGACACCAAGGCCAAGGCCCCTGCCAAGAAGACCGCCAAGGCAGCACCCGCCGTCAAGGCCCTGCCCGCCGCCACGCCCGAGCAGATGCAAGCTGCCAGCTACGTGCATTACGGCGACTACACCTGCGAGCTCAAGCAAGCCATCAAGGTCGCGCGCGACGAGAAGAATGAAGGCTACGTGAACGTGGCCTACGGCAAGCAAAGCTTCACGATGAAGCCCGTGCTCTCGAGCACCGGTGCGCTGCGCATTGAGGACGTCAAGGGCGTGGGCCTGCTGCTGCAGATCGCCTACAAGTCGATGCTGATGGATGTAAAGAATGGCCGTCGCCTGGTGGATGGTTGCCAGCACGAGAAGCAGTTGGACCTGCAAAAGGCCGACGAGGGCAAGCCTGCCACCAGCATGATGGACGGCCCCGCCAAGTAAGCCCACCGCTTTCGGCCATCTCAAAGCCCGGCTCGCCCGGGCTTTGTCGCTTCATTGCCCCTGCAGTGCGACGTGAAATCGCCCCTGCTGTCAGCTTGGATGCAGCAGAATCCGCGACGATATGCCCTTCAGGCCCACGCTCGCAGCGTGTTTGCGGTGTCCGGGGGCTTGGCAAGTCTTATATAAGACATAAAATACGGTAGTTACCCGCACCCGCGCCGCACCCGCGCTGAACACCCCCGTCCTCAGGAGCCCTCCGCCATGCTGCAAGCCTATCGCCAACACGTTGCCGAACGCGCCGCCCTCGGCATCCCCCCGCTGGCCCTCGACGCCAAGCAGGTGGGTGAACTGATCGAGCTGATCAAGAACCCGCCCGCTGGCGAAGACGCCTTCCTGCTGGACCTGCTGACCCACCGCGTGCCACCGGGCGTGGACGACGCCGCCAAGGTCAAGGCCAGCTTCCTGGCCGCCGTGGCCCATGGCGACCTCACCGTGGGGCTGATCTCCAAGGCCAAGGCCACCGAGTTGCTGGGCACCATGGTGGGCGGCTACAACGTGCACCCGCTGATCGAGCTGCTAGCCCAGGCTGACGTGGCCGCCGTGGCCGCTGAAGGCCTGAAGAAGACGCTGCTGATGTTCGACTTCTTCAACGACGTGGCCAACCTCGCCAAGGCCGGCAACGCCAAGGCCAAGGAAGTGATCCAGAGCTGGGCCGACGCCGAGTGGTTCACCACCCGCCCCGAAGTGCCCAAGAGCATCACCGTCACCGTCTTCAAGGTGCCCGGCGAAACCAACACCGACGATCTGTCGCCCGCCCCTGATGCCTGGAGCCGCCCGGACATCCCGATGCACTACCTGGCGATGCTGAAGAACACCCGCGGAGACGCAGCCTTCAAGCCCGAAGAAGACGGCAAGCGCGGCCCGATGCAGTTCATCGAAGACCTGAAGAAGAAGGGCAACCTCGTGGCCTACGTGGGCGACGTGGTAGGCACCGGCTCCAGCCGCAAGTCGGCCACCAACTCGGTGATCTGGGCCACGGGCCAAGATATTCCCTTCGTGCCGAACAAGCGCTTCGGCGGCGTCACCCTGGGCGGCAAGATCGCCCCCATCTTCTTCAACACGCAAGAAGACTCGGGCTCGCTGCCCATCGAAGTGGACGTGAGCAAGCTGGAAATGGGCGACGTCATCGACGTGCTGCCCTATGACGGCAAGATCGTGAAGAACGGCGCCACCGTGGTGGAGTTCAAGCTCAAGAGCGACGTGCTGTTCGACGAAGTGCGCGCCGGCGGCCGCATCAACCTGATCATTGGCCGCTCGCTCACCGCCAAGGCGCGGGAATTCTTGGGATTGGGCGCCTCCACCTTGTTCCGTCTGCCCACCACCCCTGCCGCCACCAAGGCCGGCTACACGCTGGCGCAGAAAATGGTGGGCCGCGCCGTCGGGCTGCCAGAGGGCCTGGGGGTGCGCCCCGGCACCTACTGCGAGCCGAAGATGACCACCGTGGGTTCGCAAGACACCACCGGCCCGATGACCCGCGACGAGCTGAAGGACCTGGCCTGCCTGGGCTTCTCGGCCGACCTGGTGATGCAGAGCTTCTGCCACACCGCCGCCTACCCCAAGCCCGTGGATGCCAAGATGCACCGCGAGCTGCCCCCGTTCATCAGCAGCCGCGGCGGCGTGGCGCTGCGCCCGGGCGACGGCGTGATCCACAGCTGGCTCAACCGCCTGCTGCTGCCCGACACCGTGGGCACCGGCGGCGACAGCCACACCCGCTTCCCCATCGGTATCTCGTTCCCGGCCGGCTCGGGCCTGGTGGCCTTCGGTGCCGCCACCGGCGTGATGCCGCTGGACATGCCTGAATCGGTGCTGGTGCGCTTCAAGGGCACGATGCAGCCCGGCATCACGCTGCGCGACCTGGTGCATGCCATTCCGCTGTACGCCATCAGGGCCGGTTTGCTCACCGTCGCCAAGGCTGGCAAGAAGAACGTGTTCTCGGGCCGCATCCTGGAAATCGAAGGCCTGCCCGACCTGAAGGTGGAGCAAGCCTTCGAGTTGAGCGACGCCTCGGCCGAGCGCAGCGCCGCCGGTTGCACCGTCAAGCTCAACAAGGAGCCAGTGGCCGAGTACCTGAAGTCGAACGTGGTTCTGATGAAGAACATGATCGCCGACGGTTATGCCGACGCCAAGACCCTGGCCCGCCGCATCGAGAAGGTGGAAGCCTGGTTGGCCAACCCCAGCCTGCTCGAAGCCGACAAGGACGCCGAGTACGCCGCCGTCATCGAGATCAACCTGAACGAGCTGACCGAGCCCGTGCTGTGCTGCCCGAACGACCCGGACGATGCCAAGCTGCTCAGCGAAGTGGCCGGCGCCAAGATCGACGAAGTCTTCATCGGTTCGTGCATGACCAACATCGGTCACTTCCGTGCCGCGTCCAAGCTGCTCGAAGGCAAGCGCGACATCCCCGTGAAGCTGTGGCTGGCCCCGCCCACCAAGATGGACGCCAGCGAGCTGACCAAGGAAGGCCACTACGCCGTGTTCGGCGCTGCGGGTGCCCGCACCGAAATGCCGGGCTGCAGCCTGTGCATGGGCAACCAGGCCCAGGTGCGTGAAGGTGCCACAGTGGTCTCCACCTCCACCCGCAACTTCCCCAACCGCCTGGGCAAGAACACCTTCGTCTACCTGGCCTCGGCCGAGCTGGCCGCCATCGCCAGCAAGATCGGCCGCATCCCGACCGTGGCCGAGTACCAGGCCGACATGGTGGGCCTGAACAAGGACAGCTCCAAGGTCTACCAGTACATGAACTTCGACCAGATCGAAGAGTATGCCGAGACTGCCAAGACCGTCGCCTGATCAGCTTCGCGCTGACATGCAAAGGCCGCCCTCGGGCGGCCTTTTTCTTGGGTCCGCAGAGAGTGTTGGGGTGCAGTTGCGCAAGCGCGACCAGCTTTCCATCTGGCGAGGTTCAGCGACGAATGGGATGCCGTACAGGGTTGGCCCGTGGCGCCACATCTGCATCGCGATGCGCGCTGACTCAGCATGCCCCGCATCGGCCAGCGCGGCGAAGGCGGCATAGGCCGCCTGCCAGTGGTTGCGTTCATAGGCCTGCATCGCGGCTTCAAAGGCCGAATCGCCTTCGGGCGTGGGCAGACTCTGCGCCAAGGCGGGGCCTGCGCACAGGCCCAGCACGGTGAGGGAGCGGGTCAGCCGGCGGGCGGCTGCGATCAGCTTGCGGTTCATGTGGTTCCCCTGACACTGGTTGAGTTGGACAGGTACCTGAGCGCTCGATTCAGCCTAAATCCGGCACTTACCCCGACGCTTGAAGGCCGACTGGGGTTCTGAACGGCCCGAGAGACGGGGCGATCTTGTCGCTCACATAGCGCAGCAGGATTGCCCACGGGTCAGCTGCACGTAACTGCTCCGCAGCTGCCTTGACGTGCTGCAAGGCCGCGTGGATGTTGGCGATCAGCGGTTTGAGCAGGTTGGCCTTGCCGTGCATCGGGGTCAGATACAGCGTTGTCTGCCCGCCGCTGTGCGCTGCCCGCCCCACGGCCGCCAGCAGCAGCGGTCGGCTCGTGATGGCCTCCATCCTGGCCGTTGGGTTGGCGGTGCGGCAGTACCAGCTCCACCAGTTGTAGGCCAGCGCGCAAGCTCGCGCCGTGGTCTGGCAGCGGTTGATGTCCTGCGTGGTGAAGCCGCTCAGACCCCACTGGTTCTTCAACTCGTCAAACCCGTTCTCACAGTCGGCCCGGTCACGGTAGAGCTGGCCGATGGCCTCGATGGGGTACTTCGCATCGGTGACCATCACCGCGTACTCCCACAGTCGGTCGCCCTCGTGCACGCTCGGGCCGACCAGGTCCAGCTTGAGCTGCTTGCCGTGCACACGCCGCTCGCGTGCGATGCCACCCTTGATGCGCTGGCGCACGATGACCACCCGGCGCTTCTTGCTCCAGCCATGCAGTTGCAGCCAGTCCTCCACCATCTGGCAGCCTTGGTTGTCGGGCCGGCTCCAGTCTTGTCGTGCGAACTGCATCGCCACCAGGCGCTGCACGTTGGCCGTCTGGCGCAGACGCAGCAAGTAAGGCTGGGCTCGGCTCTCCAACTCCAGCAGGATGCCCTCGTTGCCGTAGCCAGAATCGCCTCGCACGAGGGCCGGGCGCTTGTCGCCCAGCTCGTCGAGCAGCCGCCCGAGCGCGGCCTTGGCGTGCACGCTGGTGTGCTGCTTGCCCGAGCTGACCAAGACATCGAGCACCAGGCGCAGGTTACCCACCCAGAACGTGTGCAGCACATGGCTGGGCCGGCCCGGCTTGCCCGGGTTGTAGCCCAGCTCGGCGCCCTCTTGGCGGCCGTACAGCGGCTTGATGCTGGCGTCGATGTCGAGCACCCAGGGCTTGTCCAGTGCCTCGCGCACCGAGTGCATCAGCGCCGGTCGCATCCAGGCCGTGCTGCTGGCTTCGTCGATGCGCTCGAGCGCGCGGCGCAGCGCGTCCTCGCTGACCACCTTGTTCATGCCCAGCGCCTGCGCGGCCACCGCGTCCCCGCGCAGCGCGGTGATGTGGGCATAGCGCCGGTGCCCGGCCAGCAGCCCCAGCATCAGCGTGCCCAGCACATCGCGCTTGTCTGGCGCGTTGCCGCTGCTGTAGGCCAGCGGGCACGCCGACACCCAGCGCTCGAACACCCCGGTGGCGGCCAGAAACTCAGCGAAGTACACAGTTGACCGTGCGGCGTGGCCGCCGCACCGCTGTCCCAGCGCACATGCATGCGCCCGCCCAGCGTGTCCACCACCTCGGGCTGCGAGGCCTGTCCATCGCCCTGCACCAGGGCCCCTTGTCGCTTGCGTCTTGATTCACCCATCGGGTGAGTCTGCCAAATCAACGCAACACCGCGCCAGTGCTGGATTTCCTCAGTGTCTGCGAAGGTGAACTGCCGTTTCTAGGTTCAGGGGCCGCGCACCGGCCGCCAGAGGTCAAACGCCCAGTGGTAGACATAGCCGTAGGCCGCATAGACCAGCGTGAGCGCCACGTCGGCGGCCAGCGCCTGCCACCAGCCCAGCGAGGTCATCACCACGATCACCGGGCAGCTCACCACCACCGAGCTGGCTTCCAATGCCACCGCGTGCAGCACGCGCAGGCGGTGCGGCCGGTCGCTGGCCACACGCCGCGCCAGGCGCACCTCCACCGCGTCGAACACGGTGTTGAACAGCGCGGCCCAGCCCATCACCACTGCCGACAGTGCGGCCAGCAGCGCCACCGAATCCAGTGCCTGCGCACCGCTGACCCACATCAGCAGCGGCGCCACCAGCAGCAGACCACCGGCCTCGAACAGCAGGGTCTGCAGCATGCGCTCGCGCAGGCTGCGCAGCGGTACCGCCATCGCCACCATGGCCTACCAGGCCTGTGGCGCGTACACCGCCACCACCAGCGCACACACGGGCTCTTGCTCGCAGGTGGCGCTGGCAATCTCGGTGTGCACGGTGCCGAGCTCGATGCCACGGCCACGCTGCATCGCGGCCAGCGTGGCCGCCAGGTTGTCTCGCAAGCGCGCACGGTCGGTGTCGTGCAACTCCACGAACAGGCCATGCCCGCCCACCGCGTGCTGCACCCAACCTATGCCAGCATGCACGGTCTCGCCCGGTTGCGCACTGCGCGCCTGTGACAGCACCACGTAGAGGCGCTGCCCCCAGTGCTCGGCCGGTGTCACCCAGCGGGCGCGCTCAAGACAGCTGCCGGGCGGAATCACCGACGACAGGCACAGCAGGTTGTAGTTGGCCACGCCCGCATCGCGCAGCGCGGCGTCGAACGCGGCCAGCTCGGTGGGCCCGCAGCCTGTGCCCTGCGCCAGCACGATGCGCCCGAAGGGCGGCATGGCGGGCGGGCGCACCGGATGGCCTTCGGGTGCGCGGCCTTCCATCCTTTCGTCAGAGCTCATGTTCGTGTCTCCTGTGTGTTGGTGGCGGCGTCAGGGCAGCAGCCTCAGCAGCCCCAGGCCGTTGGCGGTGCCGTTGCGCGCCAGGCCGCCCACCAGCAACTTGCCGTCGGGTTGCAGCAGCAGCGCACTGGCGCCATCGGAGGCACCGAAGAAATCGAGGATCAGCTTGCCGCCGCTGCCGAAGCTGGCATCCAGCGTGCCGTCGCTCAGGTGGCGGGTGATGAGAAAGTCGTCCTTGTCTGACAACTGCAGCACCTGGTTGCGCGCGAAGCCAGCTGTGACGATGCGGCCATCGGCCAGCAGCACCGGCGCGCGCGCATGGTCGCCACCCACCGAGAAGCTGGCCAGCGCCACGCCCAGCGTGCCAAAGCTTTCGTCCAGCGTGCCGTCGGGCTTGAGGCGCGCCAGCGCATGCTGGTACAGGCCAGCGGCGTCGGCTTGTGCCTCCAGCGCGAGCACGATCTTGCCGTCGGGCTGGATGGCCACGCCGGTGGCCTCATCCCAGTCCGCCGTGAGCGGCAGCTTGAGCGCCAGCTCCACCACGCCGCTGGCCGACACGCGCAGCACGCCGGTGTCGGGTGTGGCACCGCCGCCGGTGGCCGTGCGGCCCACCAGCACGATGGCGCCATCAGCCTGCAAGGCCATGGCGGCCGCAATGTCGAGCGCGCCGCCGGCATTCACCGTGAGTTTGCCGCCGCTGCCGAAGCCGGCATCGAGCGCGCCGTTGGCATCCAGCCGCGCCAGCGCGAAGTCGCTGGCCCCGAGGACCGACATCACGGCCAGGCCACCCAGCACGATCTTGCCGTCGGGCTGCACGGCGATCGCGTTGGCGTCGTCGGCGCGGCCGGCGATGTCCACCCGCACGAAGCCCGCCGTGCCAAAAGCGGCGTCCACCGTGCCATTGGGCAGGTAGCGCTTGATGCCCATGTCCTCGGCGGTGGTACTTCCGCCACTGGCCCGGGCCATGCCGGCCACCAGGATGCCACCGTCGGCCTGCAGCGCCACCGCGCGCAGCAGATCGAGTGCGCTGCCGCCCAGCGTGGCGCTGACCACGCCGTTGCTGCCGAACGAGGTGTCCAGCGTGCCGTCGACCTGGTAGCGCAGCAGCTTGTTGAAGTCGGTGAGCACCACGATGCGGCCATCGGGCTGCAAGGCCATCGACAGAATGCGGCCATGCGACGGGTTGCTGACCATGCCGCCGGCAAATCCAGGGTCCGGCGCGCCGCCGGCCGGTGGCGGCGCTGGCGGGTCGCACACCACCGCCAGGTCGGTGATGTTGGCGTTGACTATCGTGCCCTGGCCGTTGGTCACACGGCACACCTGCAATGGGTTGCTGGGCTGCACCTCCACGTCCAGGTTGTAGGCTGTGCCGGGCGCGAAGGTGCCGGGCAGTGTGAAGGGGCCGGATGCATCCACCCGCACGTCGAATCCGTTGCTGCGCACGAACAGACCGCTGCCGACCAGGCCGCTGACGGTGCCGCCGAGCGTGAAGGTCTGGTTGCGCGTGTCGTGGTCGGCGATGGTGACGATGCTGGTCACCATGGGCCCCAGGGCGGCGCAACCGCGCACGTCGGATAGCGCGAGCTCGAAGCGCTCATCCGGCTCCAGCAGGCCATCGTGCGGGATCCACACCTCCACCGCCTCCTCGCCCTCGTGCCCGCCGGCAAACTCCAACGTCTGCGACAGGTCGTCGAAGTCCGTGCCCGCCGTGGCATCGAGGCCACGCAGACTGACCCGCACGCTGGCGGCTCCTTGGCTGCCGCCGCTGCGGCGGATCCACACCCGCAGGTTCTGCCCTTCGTCGGCATTGATCGCAGCCGAGGCGAACTCGAACACGCCCGCCGCCGGATTCGGCGAGCCACTGCAGGCGGCCAGCGCCGGCGCCGGCGCGTTCACCGGTGCGGGTTCGGGCACGGGGATCGGGTCCGCGCCTTCCACCAACGACTCCATCGCCTGGCCGGTCACGGGATCCTGGAGCCACACCGTGATGCCCGATTCGCCCTGCATGCCGTTGTAGGCGTTGGCCGTCACCCGTGCCTCGATGTAGAACTTCTCGCCCTGGGGAATTTGGTCGAGCGGGACATCCAGCGACACCGGCGATCGCAGCGTGAGCCTGGCGTGGTGCGTGCCGGTGCCGTTTTCGCGCCAGTATTCCTTGACGAGATCGGTGCCCTCCCAGGCATTGAACCTCCCCATGTCCGGGTTGGCATCGGGCCCGTACTCGGTACCGCGGTACTCCCAGGCGTCCTGCAGCCCGGCGAGCTCCGCATAGCCGCGCCAGGTGGCCAGCAGGTCGCCGTTGCTCACCCGACGCAGTTCAACGTCGTAGGACACCTTGCCCACCAGATTGCCGGAGCAATCGGCGGCGTCCGCCGGTGTGCAACCCGTGCTGTAGCGGGTGTTGCCGCTGGCGGCCTCGATCAGCACAGCCGACACCTTCAGCCGCAGGCGCGCTGCGGCCGCCACCTTCTGGAAGTACTGGCGTTGCTCGTAGATGGCCCGGGTCTGGATGGCGTAGTCGTTGTCCGCCGAGGCCCAGGGTGAGTCCAGCTTCACGCCGTAGACGGTGCCGTCGTAGGTGCTGTAGACCTCGCCCTCGCTGTCCGGCCCGCGCCCCGGCGGCAGGAAGCCGCCCGGCGCGTACGCGAACTTGTAGGGCGGGTCGTTGACAGCGCCGAAGCCGGCGCGGTGGTGCGGCGATCCCGGCGTGTCGGTGTAGCGCATCGCGTTGTTCGCCCGGTGGGCGAACCACCAGGTGCGGGTCAGGTTCACGACCTCCACGCCGGAGATCGGGCCGGGGTCGGGCTCGTCGTCGGGCGGCTCGCCGCCGCCGCAAGCGGCCAGCAGCATCAACAGCGCCAGCCCGATGCCCAGCAGCGGCGCCAGCGCTGTGCGGGCCTGGCGTGGCGGTCGGCTGGCACGGTTGAAAGTGGTGGCGTGGTGCATGGCAGATCTCCCAGAGCGCAACCGGACTTGTGTGCGCCTTCTCCGGTACAGACGAAGCGGCTGACCCAAACCGGACATGGCCTCGCACCGATTCCGAGGCATCACCCCCATGTGAGGCGCCCGGTACCGGTACCTGAGCTTCGGTCAGCTTGACGAGGGGCGCGCACCCGCCAAGACCGCGTGCGGATCAGCGCAGATTGGGTTCAGAATCAGCCATGGCCGCCAGCCTCGCGGCCAAGGAGGAGCCAGATGCCAGCAGCGCCTGCCCAGCTTCGTTTGCACGTGCCCGAGCCCACAGGCCGGCCCGGGCAGGCGACCGATTTCTCCTACCTGCGGGTCTCGGCCGCCGGCGAGGTGCCGCGCCCGGCGGTGGACATAGCTCCCTCGCACACCGGCACCATGGCCTGGAAGCTGATCCGCGTGCTGGACGACGCCGGCCGCGCGGTAGGCCCCTGGGCACCACAGGTGGAGGTGGAGGCCTTGCGGCGCGGCCTGCGGGCCATGCTGCGCACCCGAGCCTTCGACGCGCGCATGCTGATCGCACAGCGGCAAAAGAAGATTTCGTTCTACATGCAGAGCCTGGGTGAGGAGGCCATCTCGGTGGCCCACGCGCAGGCGCTGCAGGCCGGCGACATGTGCTTTCCCACCTACCGGCAGCAGGGCCTGCTGCTCTCGCGCGACGACATCGACGTGGTTGAGTTGATGTGCCAGTTGCTGAGCAACCAGCGCGACCCCATCCTCGGCCGCCAGTTGCCGGTGATGTACTCGTACAAGCGGGCCGGCTTCTTCTCGATCTCGGGCAACTTGGCCACACAGTTCGTGCAGGCGGTGGGCTGGGCCATGGCCTCGGCCATCCAGCGCGACAGCAAGATCGCCTCGGGCTGGATCGGCGATGGCTCCACCGCTGAGGCCGATTTTCACAACGCCCTCACCTTCGCCCACGTCTACCGGGCCCCGGTGATCCTGAACGTGGTCAACAACCAGTGGGCGATTTCCACCTTCCAGGCCATCGCCGGGGGCGAGGGCACCACTTTCGCGGCACGCGGCGTGGGGGCTGGCATCGCCTCGCTGCGCGTGGATGGCAACGACTTTCTGGCCGTGCTCTCGGCCTCGCGCTGGGCCGCCGAGCGGGCACGGCGCAACCTGGGGCCCACGCTGATCGAGTGGGTCACCTACCGAGCTGGCGCGCACTCCACCTCGGACGACCCCACGCGCTATCGGCCGGCCGACGACTGGCAGCACTTTCCGCTGGGTGACCCGGTGCTGCGGCTCAAGCAGCACCTGATCGGTCTGGGCGCTTGGTCGGAAGCCGAGCACGCACAAGCGCAGCAGGCGCTGGACGCCGAGATGGCGGCCGCGCTGAAGGAAGCGCTGCGCTACGGCTCGGTGCTGGACGGCCACATCCCGCCGCTGGCGACGATGTTCGAGGGCGTCTACAAGGACATGCCACCGCATTTGCGCGAGCAGATGCGGCAGGCTGCAGAGCAGGAGCATTGATATGAGCACCGCACGGCCGTTCCGGAGGTGCTCGCCCCCCCTCGGGGGGGCGGCGCAACGCGCCTTGGGGGCTCAGTCATGACCACGATGACCATGATCCAGGCCCTGCGTTGGGCCATGGACGTGATGCTGGAGCGCGACCCCAACGTGGTCGTCTTTGGCGAGGACGTGGGCTATTTCGGTGGCGTGTTCCGCTGCACCGAGGGCCTGCAGGCCAAGTACGGCTCGCAGCGCGTGTTCGACGCACCCATCGCCGAGGGCGGCATCGTGGGCACCGCCATCGGCATGGCAGCCTATGGCCTGCGGCCGGTGGTGGAGGTGCAGTTTGCCGACTACTTCTACCCGGCCTCAGACCAGATCGTGTCGGAAGCGGCGCGACTGCGCTACCGCTCGGCGGGCGACTTCACCGCACCCATCGTCATCCGCATGCCCTGCGGTGGCGGCATCTACGGCGGGCAGACGCACAGCCAGAGCCCCGAGGCGCTGTTCACCCATGTGTGCGGCTTGCGCACGGTGATGCCCAGCAACCCTTACGACGCCAAGGGCCTGCTGATCGCGGCCATCGAGTGCGACGACCCGGTCATCTTTCTCGAACCCAAGCGCATCTACAACGGCCCCTTTGATGGCCACCACGAGCAGCCTGTGGCGCCCTGGGCCACGCACCCCAGCAGCGAGGTGCCCGAGGGCCACTACACCGTGCCGCTGGAATCGGCCAGCGTGGTGCGGCCCGGCAGCGACCTGACGGTGCTGACCTACGGCACCATGGTCTACGTGGCCGAGGCTGCGGCGCGCGAGACCGGCATCAACGCCGAGGTGATCGACCTGCGCAGCCTGTGGCCGCTGGACCTGCCCACCATCGTGGCCTCGGTGCAGAAGACCGGCCGCTGCGTGGTGCTGCACGAGGCCACGCGCACCAGCGGCTTTGGCGCCGAGCTGACCGCCCTGGTGCAGGAGCATTGCTTCTTCCACCTGGAGGCGCCGGTAGAACGCGTGACCGGCTACGACACGCCCTATCCGCACGCGCTGGAGTGGGCTTACTTTCCCGGCCCGGCGCGGGTGGCCCAGGCCTACCGCAAGGTGATGGGCGAGGCAGTGAAACCATGAGCGCCGCACGGCCGCTCCGAAGGCGCTCGCTCCCCCTCGGGGGGACGACGCGCAGCGTCAAGGGGGTTCCATGACTTTGCACACCATACCCATGCCCGATCTGGGCGAAGGCATTGCCGAAGTTGAACTGGTGAAGTGGCAGGTGCAACCGGGCGACGTGGTGGCCGAAGACCAGATCCTGTGCGATGTGATGACTGACAAGGCGGCCGTGGAAATCCCCTCGTCGGTGGCCGGCCGCGTGGTGGCGCTGGGCGGCGAGATCGGGCAGATGCTGGCCGTGGGGGCGGTGCTGATACGCATCGAGGGCGAGGCGGCCGAGGCCGCACCTGTCCCAGCGTCTGCACCCAGTCCGCAGACCGCTGCCACCCCACAGAGCCCCGCCCCGGTGCCGGAGGCAGCCGTGCCGCCACCGCCGCCGCATCCCCGTGCGGCGGCGTCGGCACGCGCGCTCGCTGCGCCTGCCGTGCGCGCGCGTGCGGTCGCGCTGGGCCTCGATCTGGCTGCGCTGCGGGGAAGCGGCCCGGACGGCCGCATCCTGCACGCCGATCTCGACGCGCTCCAGCCGACCATCGCGCCCACCGGTGCGGCCACCGACGCCACTCACGAGGTCAAGCTCATCGGCCTGCGCCGCAAGATCGCGCAGAAGATGCAGGAGTCCAAGCGCCACATTCCCCACTTCACCTATGTGGAAGAAGTGGACGTGACCGAGCTGGTGGCGCTGCGCGACGAACTCAACCGCCAGCATGCGGCGGCGCGGGGTGAGTTGTCGCCACTGGTGTTCATCGTGCGGGCCATGGTGCTGGCGGTGGCCGATTTCCCGCAGGTCAACGCCCGCTTCGACGACGAGGCCGGCGTGCTGACGCTGCACGATGCCGTGCACCTGGGCGTGGCCACGCAGACCGAGGCAGGCCTGATGGTGCCGGTGTTGCGCCAGGCCCAAACGCTGGGCCTGTGGGCCTGTACCGCAGCCATCACGCGCCTGGCCGCCAGTGCGCGCGCCGGCAAGGCCACGCGCGAGGAACTGTCAGGCTCCACCATCACCGTCACCAGCCTGGGTAAGTTGGGCGGCATCGTCTCGACGCCGGTGATCAATCACCCCGAGGTGGCCATCATCGGCGTCAACCGCATCGTGGCGCGGCCGGTGGTACTGAACGACACGGTGCAGGTAAGGCAGATGATGAATCTGTCGTCGTCGTTCGACCACCGGGTGGTGGACGGCGCGGTGGCCGCCGCCTATGTCCAGCGCGTACGCCAGTTGCTGGAGCACCCGGCCTTGCTGTTCCTCGACTAGCGCCTAGGCCGACCGAAGCAAGCGGATCAGCACGTCGATCACATCGCTGCCGCTGCGCGACTTCAGCCGGTGCTGGCTGAGGGTGCGGGCCAGGTCGGCGCGCGCCAGCATCCGGTAGTCGGCGCGGATCAGGATGCCGGCAATGGCGCGTTGCGCCTCCAGCGTGCGCACCAGCGGGAACAGGCCGGCGATCTCTTGCAGGCTTTGCGGATCGGCCAGGCGTTGTCGCGCGAGTGTCTCGAGGGCGCGCAGCTGCGCGTCACCACCGGCCATGCGGCCGATGTTCGACGTCACGACACGCAGCTCGCCAACGCCCGACAGCGGGCGGTGGCGCAGGTAGATCTGCGCGATCGCCACGTCCTCATGGCGCGGGCTGGACAGGGCTCGCACGGTGCGTTCATGGGACTCCGTGCTTCCCATGCAGGCCAGCGCAGCCGCATGCGTCAGGTCGCCGGGGCGCACCGCGCCTGTCGCCAGCAGTTGCCGCGCTTCACCCGGTTCGCGGCCCGGGTGCGAGGAACAGACCAGGTCAACCTCGGTCCCGCTCAGGCTGCCGCGGTCCATGCGGCCCGCCACCATGCGCACAAATTCCGCCCGCTCCTGCGCGGGTGAGAGCCAGCCCAGGCTGCGCGCCAGCGCCAACATGCGGGTCTGCACGGCCACTACGTCGGCGTCGCGGGCAAAGGCCAGGAAGCGCTCGCGCGAGCGAAGGTCGCTCTCGATGGCGCCGAGTGCCATGGCCTCCTCGGGCAACTGCCGCTGCGCCGGGCTGATCGAGCTGGCGAAATGCTCGAGGTGATCGAGGACCATGCGCACGTCGGCAGCCTCGCGCTGCAACAGCTGGTGCATGAACGCGATCTTCTGCGCAGGTGGGGGCTTGTCGTCCGCAAGTCCGCACACGTCGGCGCGGAAGTCCGCGTTCGGGTCCGCGTCGGTCAGGCCCTGGACGGCCACCATCGAGCTCGGCGCGAACAGGCCCAGCAGCGTCGGGCTCGGGCGACCTCTCGCGACCTCGCCCGCCGGTGCAGTCTGAAAGTAGCGCTCGAGCAGCGGCCCGGCTGTGCGTCCGAGCGGCGCCTGCGAGGCAAAGCCATACAGCACTGGCACGTTCTTGAACACATGGCGCAGCCGGTCGCGGTTGCTCTGGCCGTAGCGCTCGTTCATCAGCGCCGACAGGCGCGCGGCTTCGGCTGGCGCATGGCCGGAACGGACCAGGCTGCGGGCCACTTCGGCCGAGGCCACTTGCGTTGGCTGCGCCTTCAAGGTGTTGCAGCCAAAGAGGTAAACCTCCTTGAGCTGCGAGAACAGCCCGTTACACGAAGCACTGCACGAGGCGCTCTGCATCTCGTGCAAGGTCAGGGCCTCGTGGTCAACGAAGCTGTCGGTGTAGAACTCGGTGCCGTTGTCGAAGTGGCCAGAAATGACCAGCGCGTCGCAGCTCACGCCGCTGCGGCAAGCCGAGGCCAGCCAGTCCGGGTGGCCATGCTTCACCAATTCAACCACCCGGTAGCCGTCGCGCGGCAGATGGCGCTCGAAACTGTCGCGTTCGTCGGGCGAGTTGATGGTGACGGTGCAAACCGTCTTCTGGGTGGCACCGGCGTTGGCCGACCAGGCCGCCGCCGAGCAAACCAGGAGGGCGACTGCGGTGTTGAAGAACGTGCGCGGGCGGGGGCTTGGGTACAGCATCCGTCAGTGTTTCACACCCCACGTCTGTGCGGTGGCCCTCATGTAACTGATCGCGCGCCTCGGCCCAGCCGCGCCAGCGGGCCAGCGCCGCCGCTAAGCCGCTGAGAGCAGGCGGATCAGGGCGTCGATGATGCTGTCGCCGGCGGAGGAACGCAGGCGGCTTTTCTGCAGCGTGCGCGCCAGCCTCGGGCTGGCCATGGTGCCCCGGTCGGCGCGGATCAAAATGCCCGCCACCGCCACCTGAACGCGCGCCGACGAGGTCTGCGAGTACAGGCTCACCAGTTGATCCAGGATGGCACGATCGGTCACGTAGTGCCTGCCCAAGGTCTCGAGCGCCAGCACCTGGGCGGCGGAGGGGGGCATGCGTGCGATGGCCGCAGCGAAGCGGCGCAACTCGGCAGCGTCGGTGATGGGCCGGTGTCGCAGATAGGCCTGCGCGATCCGCACATCCGCTTCGTCGGCGCTCACCAAGCCCGCCAGCGTGCGCGCTCGCCCCTCGTCGCTGCCCAGGCAGGCGCGCATGGCTGCGTGCGGCACGTCGTCGGCCGGGCTGCCAGCACTCACGCGCCGGTTGAACGCACCATCCAGGTCCTGCTCCTGATTCAAGGTGCAGGCCAGGTCCAGCTCGGTGATGCCCACCGTGCGGCGGGCCTGCAACTCGCCCAGCATCAGCGCGAGTTCGGTCCAGCGCTCGTCTTCCGACAGCCAGCCCAGGTCGCGTGCAACGCGGATCATGCGGGTGCGCCCGGCGGGCTGGTCGGCGTCGCGCGCGAAGGTGAGGAAGCGCGTGCGGGTCGCGTCGTCGCGCGCGATCATCGCCAGCGCCTCAGCCACCTCGGGCGTCTGCCGCACAGGGTCTTCAAGCGCCTTCGTGTACCTCCGGATGCGGTCGAGGTGAACCCTGGCCTGCGCCGTCTCGCGTTGCAGCAGCTGATGAACAAAGCCCAGCCTCTGCGCGTCCGACAGCCGGTCATCGACAAATTGGCAGACGTCGCGTCGCACGTCGGCTTGCGGGTCTTGGTCGGTCATGCCCTGGGTCACCGACATCGCAAAGGGTGCGAACTGCGCCAGCAAGCGGGGACTGCGGCGGCCACGGCCAATCTCGCCTGCGCCGTTGCTGCGGAAGAAGCGGTCCAGGGTGGACGCCGCCACCGGGCCCAGCGGCGCCACCGCCGAGAAGCCGTAGATCACCGGCACGTTCCTGAAGACCTGGCGCATGCGGTCGCGGCTGCTCTCGCCGTGCTCCGCGTTCAATGCCTTCAGGTGCTGTTCGGCGGCTTTCAGCGAATGCCCTTCGCGCACCAAGCTGCGCACGATCTCGGCAGTGACGCTGCTCAGGGGCACCGGGTTGAGCGTGTTGCAGCCGAAAAGATAGGCCTCCTTCAGGCGCGAGAAGAGCCCCGAGCACGAATCGCTGCAGGAAACCCGCTCCAACTCGTCAACGGGCAGGAATTCGCGTGTCTCCAGCCGGTCCGAGAAGAACTCGTTGCTGCCGTCGTAGTGCCCCGAAATGATGAGCACGTCGCAGGAGATGGCCGCACTGCAGGCCGAGCTGAGCCAGTCGGGCCGGTTGGGCTCGACGAGCTCGACGAACTGGTACCGGGCTGCGGGCAGGTGGTGGCGAAACGCGTCCTTCTCATCGGCGGAATTGACCGTGATGGTGCAAACCGTCTGCTTTGCGGGCTTCCCGGGCTTCTCGGCCAAGGCAAGCGGCATCGACAGCGACAGGGCCGCCGCGACCGGGAGGTGACGCAAGCATCGTGGCCAGTGCATGAAGGGATCGTGTCACCCCCGGGCTGGCCCGTCTGTGCGCTGTGGTACGGATGGGCCGGCACCGCCATCCCACAGTGGCTCCGCCACGGGGTCTGCACAGCGCGTCAGGAACAGTCTGCGGCCTTGCGCAGAAGCAGCCCCCGCTCCTGCTCATTGCCGCTGAGCTCGGCCGCAGCGAGCAACGCCTGCCTGGCTTCAGCCTGCCGCCCCAGCTTGGCCAGCAGGTCACCCCGCACCGCTGGCAGCCAGGGGTAGCGGCGCAGCGCGGGGTCGCCCTGCAGTGCGTCCACGATGGCCAGCCCAGCGGCAGGGCCCTGGTGCATGGCCACGGCCACGGCGCGGTTGAGCGCCACCACCGGCGAGGGCGCCACCGCCATCAGTTGCCCATAGAGCTTGGCAATGGCGGCCCAGTCTGTGTCCTGGTATCGCGCGGCGCGCGCATGGCAGGCGGCGATGGCGGCCTGCAGGTGGTAGCTGCGGGGTTTGGCACCGACCGCTGCTGTGACGGCATCCGCGCGGGCCAGCGCGGCCAGGCCACGGCGGATCAGCAAGTGGTCCCAGCGCGCGCGGTTCTGCTCGGCCAGCAGCACGGGTTGGCCCCCGGCGTCGGTGCGCGCGGCCGTGCGCGAGGCCTGGATTTCCATCAGCGCCAGCAGGCCTTGCACTTCTGCCTGGTCGGGCGCCAGTTCGGTCAGCATGCGGCCCAGGCGCAGGGCCTCGTCGCACAAGGCGGGGCGCATCCAGTCGGCGCCGGGCGTGGCGGTGTAGCCCTCGTTGAAGATCAGGTAGACCACTTCCAGCACCGCCGCCAGGCGCTCGGCCAGCGCCGCGCCAGGCGGCAAATCAAACGGCACGCGCGCCTCGCCCAGCGTGCGCTTGGCCCGCACGATGCGCTGGGCGATGGTGGCCTCGGGCACCAGATAAGCCCGTGCGATCTCGTGCGTGCTCAGGCCGCCCAGCAGCTTGAGCGTCAGCGCCACGCGCGCGTCGGTGGGCAACACCGGGTGGCAGGCGGTGAAGATCAGGCGCAGCAGGTCGTCGCCAATCTCGTCCTGCCGCGCCGCGTCGAGCGCGTCCACGAAATCGGGCACCACGTGGGCCTGGGCGGCTTCCAAGTCGGCGGCGATGCCCTCGTGCTGCCGCTGGGCCATCTGGTGGTGCCGCAGATGATCCAGCGCGCGGTGCTTGGCGGTGGTCATCAGCCAGGCGGCGGGCTTGTCGGGCAGGCCCTGCCGGGGCCAGTGCTCCAGCGCGGCCACCAGCGCGTCCTGGGCCAACTCTTCGGCCACGCCCACATCGCGCACCATGCGCGCCACGCTGGCCACGATGCGGGCCGACTCAAGCCGCCAGACGGTGGCGATGCTGTCGTGGACGCGGGAGTGCATGGCCCCGCGATGATCACATCTGCGCCGGTGCTGCCGTCATGTCCATCCAGAACACCTCCCACTGGTGGCCGTCCAGATCGGCAAAGCCGTGCTGGAACATGAAGCCATGGTCCACGGCCGCGATGGGGGTGGTGGCACCGGCGGCCACGGCCTTGGCCACCAGGGCTTGCACCTCGGCGCGGCTGTCGCACGAGAGGGCGATGATCACCTCGGTGCTGTGCACAGCGTCGGCCACCGGCTTCTTGGTGAAACCCTGGAAGAAGGGTTTCACCAGCAGCATGGCGTAGATGTTTTCGGCAATCTCCAGGCAGGCGCCCTGCTCGTTGGTGAATTGCGGGTTGAAGCTCAGGCCCAGGGCCTCGAAGAAGGCGCGCGAACGGGCCATGTCAGCGATGGGCAGGTTGACGAAGATTTGTCTCAGCATGCTGGTGTCCTTCAGGGGTTCAGGCGCCACGCTCGGCGTCAAGCTGTTTGACGCGTTCTATGCCTTCGCCGGGTGGAAACTCATCCAGCTCGATCAACTGGCGCAGCTCAATCACGGCCTCCTTGCCGTTGCCTGCAGGGTTGGGGAAGCGGCTCGACCATTCCAGCGCCTCTTCGCGCGAGCGCACCTGGATGAGGGTGTAACCGGCGATCAGTTCCTTGGCCTCGGCGAAGGGGCCGTCGACGATGCGGCGGCTGCCATCGGTGTCGTACTGCACCCGCCAGCCTGTGCGGCTGGGGTGCAGGCCGCTGCCATCCAGCAGCACACCGGCACGGGAAAGCTCCTCGTGGTAGGCGGCCATGTCGGCCAGCAGCTCGGGTGGCGCTGCCGGTGTGACCTCGGCCTCGAAATCGACACAGGATTTCACGATGATCATGAACCGCATGGTGGCGCTCCTTCAGTCTGCGGGGCATTCACCCGTGCCGGGCTGCAGCATGCTGTGGCGGTTGCCTTCGGTGTCCACGAAGGACACGTAGTCACCCACGCCAGGGATGGCCATGGGCTCGCCCATCACCTCGCCACCGGCGGCCGTGACGCGCGCCATCGCGGCGCGGATGTCGTCCACGCCCACCACCACCGAGGGGTGCTGCATGGGCCAGTCGGCCTTGAAGGGGAACAGGCCGCCGTTGATGGCGCCGCGCCGCGAGTCGGGCGCGTTGGTGTCGGCAATGGCGGTGGTGGCCAGGATGTAGTTGCCCATCTCGGGGCCCATCTGCTGCATCTGCCAGCCGAAAGCGGCAGCGTAGAAGCGCTGCGCGCGGGCGGCGTCACGGTAGGGCATCTCGAAGTGAACGACGGGGCATGGGGCGGTCATGGTGGCGTCTCCTGGGTCGGGGCAGGGGTGAACTCGGGGCGTTCATAAGCACGACGAGGCAGGCTGCGCGTTCTCGACAGCCTCCAACCCCGGGGCAAACCCGCATCAGGCGTGGCTGTCATCGAAGCACGGCGCCAGGGCCCGCACCTCCACCGTGGCCCACTGAGCCGCCGGGCAGCGCTGGGCGATGGCGATGGCCTCGTCGCGGTCCACGTTCTGCAGCAGAAAGAAGCCGCCGATCATCTCCTTGGCCTCGGCAAAAGGACCATCGAGCAGGCGCGCCTGGCTGGCGCTGTGGCTGACCCGCACGGCCGTGGCCTGCGAGGCCAGCGACTCCACCGCCTTGAGCTGGCCACGCGCGGCCAGCGATTCGCCGAAGCGCTGCATGCTGGCATAAGCGTCGCGGCCCTCGGCTGCGGTGCGCGTGGCGCGCTGGCCCACGGGTTCGATGATGAGCAGCATGTAGGACATGGCAGGCACCTTGGCAGCAGAGGCGAATGGAGCAGCGATGCTACACAGACGCGACCGTGGTCGCCGCAAAGGCCCTCTCAGTCCAGCGGCCGCACCAGGCGCACCAGCAGCTGGCTGCGCTTGAGCGCGTCCTTGCGGGCCTCACCGGTGCGGGTGTCCACGGCCCAGGCATGCATGAACTGCACGCGGGCCATGTTCTCGGCCGTCACGCCGCGCTTCACGTTCTCGTAGCTGTACTCGTTGATGGTTCGGGTGTCGACGTTGGCGGTGGCGCTCCAGCACCAGCCCTCCGGGTTGTTGGGCAGCCAGGCGCCCAGGGCGTCGGCTGGCTTGGCACCTTGCCTGGCCAACCCTTGCAGCTCTTTCAGGTGTGGCAATCGCCAGGCCACGCCGTCGGCCTTGGTGCGGCGCTGCGCCAGCGCCAGCGCTGCCGCGTGGTCCAGCAGCAAGGCTTGGCCTTCGCAACTGCGTCCGTTCCAGCGCATGCCCTCCATGCAGCGTGGCCAGGCCGCGTTGGCACTGAGGTGCACGATGTAGGCACCGTCGGCTGTGATGACCCACTCGGGCTGCAGCGGCGGCGCCGCTGCGGCCCGGCCCACTGCGCCCAACAGGCCGCAGAGCAGGGCCACCAGCGCCAACGGGAAGCGCTGGGGCGCGATGCCGCTCCTGTGTGCCATGTCAGTACCGCCCGGCCGCCCGAAGGTACTGATGCGCCCCTCGGGGGCCGCGAACAAAGTCAGCTTGGGGTCGTTTCATTTCAGTTGCGGGCATGGGCCAGGCTCAGGCGTGCCACCTCGGGTCTGGCGTCCAGGTACGCGGCCAACTGCGGCAGGCTGCGGCCACAGCTGCGGTCCAGCGCCACGGCCACGAAGTGCCACTCGGCGTGCCCGTCTTCCATGCGCAGCGAAATGGAGCCCGCCGCGAGTTCATAGCCACACTCGTGCAGCCAACCCGCCACCTCGGCCTCTGCGGGTGAGCAGGCCGCCACGAAACTGAGCGTGACACCTATCGCATGCCGCGATGGCAGGCGCGACTCCAGGCGAGAGCCCCACATCATCAAGCTGGCGGAAAGCGCGGTGAGCAGGATGGCCGCGCTGTACAGCCCCACGCCCACCAGCACGCCGATGGCGCACGAGGCCCAGATGGAAGCGGCGGTGGTGAGGCCACTGATGCTCAGCCCCTCTTTCATGATGACGCCAGCCCCCAGGAAGCCCACGCCGGTGACGATGCCTTGAACCACGCGGGTGGGGTCTGGCGGCAACGCCGAGATAGCCCCGTGCCCGCCGTACCAGAAGCCGGGGTAGCCCACGAACACCGTCAGCGCGGCCGAGGCCATGCAGACGATGCCGTAGGTGCGCATACCCGCCGCCCGGCCGTGGTACGAGCGTTCGTAACCCACCACCAGGCCCAGCATCAGGGCGCCGGCAAGGTTCATGAACACGATGATGTTGGCCTCAACCGCCGGCAAGGACCAGAACGTCGCCAACCATGACCACGACAACATGACGCACCTCCGCTGCGAAAGCGATGATCCACGCGCTCGGCTGAGCGGTGGCACACGCCTCTACATCGGCTGGGTGGGGAAGGAACTGAAGCTGCAGAGCTGCGCTGAAGCGCCTACAGCAACCGCGTGATCAGCGCGCCGTCGCAAGGCGCTGGCAAAGGGATCCACACGCGTACCGGGCTGCCCTGGGCCACGGCGATGGCCTCGCCGTCCACGTTCTGCATTTGGTCCAGCGTGAGCGTGCGGTTGCCGCTGGGGTGGATGACTTCGAGCCGGTCGCCCACCGAGAAGCGGTTCTTGGTTTCCACCTCGGCCCAGCCGTCGGCGCGCAGCGAGCGCACCTCGCCCACGAACTGGCCGCGCTGGGCCAGCGAGCTGCCGGTGAGGTAGTTCTGGTAGTCCTGACTGGGGCGGCGCTCCAGGAAGCCAGCGGTGTAGCCGCGGTTGGAGAGGCCTTCGAGTTCGGTGAGCAGTTGCGGGTTGAAGGGTCGGCCGGCCACGGCGTCGTCGATCGCGCGGCGGTACACCTGGGCCGTGCGGCTGACGTAGTACTGGCTCTTGGTGCGGCCCTCGATCTTCAGCGAATCGACACCGATCTTCACGAGCCGCTCCACGTGCTCGACAGCGCGCAAATCCTTGCTGTTCATGATGTAGGTGCCGTGCTCGTCTTCCATGATGGGCATCAGCTGGCCGGGGCGGTCTTTTTCTTCCAGCAGGTACACCCGGTCGGCGGCCGGGTGGCGCGGGCTGCCACCGCAGGCGGCAAAGGCGGTTTCTTCTTCGGCCTGGGCGGTGGCGAAATCGAAGTCGCCCTCCATGGGCACCGCCACCGCCTCGCCGGTGTTGATGTCTTCGGTGGTGGCCTGGGTGGCGTATTGCCAGCGGCAGGCGTTGGTGCAGGTGCCCTGGTTGGGGTCGCGGCGGTTGAAGTAGCCGCTGAGCAGGCAGCGGCCCGAGTAGGCGATGCACAGCGCGCCGTGCACAAAGACTTCGAGCTCGATGTCGGGGCATTCGTTGCGGATGACCTCCACCTCGTCCAGGCTCAGCTCGCGCGAGAGGATGATGCGCGCCACGCCCAGGCGCTGCCAGAACTTCACCGCCGCCCAGTTCAGCGTGTTGGCCTGCACCGAGAGGTGGATGGGCACCTCGGGCCACCGCCCTTTCTCCATTTCTTCTCGCACCATCATGATCAGCCCCGGGTCGGCCATGATCAGCGCGTCGGGCCGCATGGCAATGACGGGCTCGATGTCGCGTAAATAGGTGCGCACCTTGTCGTTGTGCGGCAGCAGGTTGCTGGTGACAAAGAACTTCTTGCCGCGCGCATGGGCCTCGGCAATGCCTTGCTGGATCTGCTCCAGCTTGAACTCGTTGTTGCGCGCCCGCAGGCTGTAGCGCGGCTGACCGGCGTAGATGGCGTCGGCACCGTAGTCGTAGGCGGCGCGCATCTTGGCGAGCGAGCCGGCAGGCAACAGGAGTTCGGGGGCGGAGCGCTGAGGGGTGATGAGCATGGCCCCGGCATTGTCCATGGCGAGGCTTTCAACCCAGCTTGCGCAGGGCTTTGCCCAGGCCTTTATTTCTGTATTGACAGAAATAACAGAAGACGCCTAGCATGAACGCCATGGAACTCACTGAAACCGCCCGCCGCTTCGTCGTGCACTGGGGCGAGATGGGCACCGCATGGGGCGTGAACCGCACCGTCTCGCAGATCCACGCCCTGCTCTACGTGCACGGCCGCCCATTGCACGCCGAAGACATCGCTGACACCCTGGCCGTGGCCCGCTCCAACGTCAGCACCAGCCTGAAGGAGTTGCAGAACTGGAACCTGATCCGCGTCACCCATGTGCTGGGCGACCGACGCGACTACTTCGAGACCTCGCTGGATGTGTGGGAGCTCTTCCGCACCATCGTGCGCGAGCGCAAGGAGCGCGAGTTCGACCCCACGGTGCGCATGCTGACCGAGTTGGTGGCCCAACCCGGCTTTGCCGCCGAGCCACCCGATGCGCAAGACCGCGTGCGCGAGACGCTGAAGTTCATGGCCACGCTGGGCGCTTGGTCTGAAGAAATGCTGCGCCTGTCGCCCGCCACGCTGGAGAAGGTGCTGAAGATGGGCGCCAGCGTGCAGAAATTTGTGCGGGGCGATGCGGGTGCCCCATGAGCACCGCCAGCCACCCGTCATTCCCGCGAAGGCGGGAATCCAGGTCTTGGCGGATCGTGGATTCCCGCCTTCGCGGGAATGACGGGGCGAGTCTTAATTTCTGTCATTTCTGAAATATAGAAAGGAAACCACCATGGACAACACCGCCCTGTTTCTGGTTTCGCTGCTGATCTCAAGTTGGTGCCAGATTCCGCGCGCCCGGTTCGTCACCAGGGTGCAGCCATGAACGTGCTGATCTGCGGCGAGCGCGGCTTCATCGGCCGCCATGTGACCGCCGCGCTGCGCGCCCAGGGCCACCAGGTGCGCGGACTGCGCCAGACCGTGAATGGCCAGCCCCAGGCGCTGGACTTCGGCGATGCCACCACCCCCGCGCGCTGGCGCCCCTGGCTGGACGGTGTGGACGCAGTGGTAAACGCCGTTGGCGTGCTGCGCGACACCACCCGCCGCCCCTTGAGCGTGGTGCACGCCCGCGCGCCGGTAGCCTTGTTCCAGGCCTGTGCCGAGCTGGGCGTGCGGCGCCTCATCCAAGTCTCGGCCCTGGGTGTGGACGCCAGTCCCACGGCCTATGCCAGTACCAAGCTGGCCGCCGAGACCGCGCTGAACCAGTTGGCCGCGCAGGGTCAGCTGGACGCGGCCATCCTGCGGCCCAGCGTGGTCTTTGGTGCGGGTGGCGCGGCCAGCGAGATGTTCCGCACCCTGGCCAGGTTGCCGGTGCTGAGCATGCCGGCGCCGGCCTTCACGGCCAAGATCCAGCCGGTGGCGGTACAGGATGTGGCCGAGCTCATCGCCGCGCTACTGGGGCCACAGCGCGACTGGTGCGGCACCGTGGCCTGCGTGGGCCCGCAGGCCCTCACCACGGCCGAGTTCATCGCCCGGCTGCGGCAGGAGATGGGCAAGTCAGCGCCGCTGCGTCTGCCGTTGCCGCAGCTGGTAGGCCAGGCCATGGCGCGTGTGGGTGACCTGGTGCCCGCCAGCCCCTGGTGCAGCGAAACCTTGTCGCTGTTGAGCCAGGACAACACCGCCGACGCCACGGTCTTTGCACAGTTGTTGGGCCATGCACCGCGCATGCCCGGGCTGGCCACAGTCTCGTCATGAGCGAGCGGCAGGGGTGGCTGACGACGTTGCCGTGAGCGCCACTCAGCCCGTCGCATCAAAGACCTGTCTGGCGCCGGCGGCAAAGGCTCAGGCTCACTTGCCTTCGCGGATCAGCTTTTCCCATTCTTCGCGGTAGGGGCGATCGGCGCAACGGCCCTTCCAGTCAACGCGGTCGTCTTCGTAAGACTGGAAGGCAGCGTCCAGCACCTTGCTGCGGGCATTCCAGTCGGTGGCGGCCTTTTCTTGCGCCACAGCGCGGGCGTTGAAGCTGGCCACACCCAGCTTTTCACGCTCGGCCTCCAGTGTCTTGGCGTCCTTGTCGAGCTCGGCTTCACTCTTTTGCAGATCCTGGCGATCACGCTCCAGTTCCTTGCGCTGGCGCTCGGCCGTGGGGCCCGACCGATTGGCCTCGGCAATCTCCTCGTCGCGCGCCTTCCAGGCCTTCACCTTCTCACCCTGCTCACGCAGACGGACATTGAAGGCTTTCACACGCTCGGACAGCTGGTTCAACACCTCGGCGTCAGCCTTGATGGCGTTGCCTTCCTTCAGAATGTCCTGCCGTTCGGCTTCCAGGGTGTCGCGTTGCTTCTGCAGCGCTGGCGTGCGCGTCTTCAGCACATCCTGCTCTTTCAAGCAGGCTTCGAGTTCCTTGAAAGTCAGCGCATTTCCCTTCATGGCCCCACCGCTGATGGTCTTCTCGCCGCCCTTCTTGGCTGGCGCCTGGGTCGTGGCCTTGGCCTTCGTCTGGGCCAGCACGACCACCGGGGCCAGTGCCATCAGCAGACCTGCGCACAAGGCCATGGGCACAGCATGGGAGACAGAACGCTTCATCGGGATTTCCTCTGGTTCGTGGTTCTAGACTGGCCACCAGGCCAGGGGCCTGACGGTGGCGCAACGCGCGCATCATGCCACTGGCACCCGCCCGTCTGACCCGGGCTTGCCCGGCTTAGACTGGTGACGGCAAGGTTTCATCGACGTAACACCCGAACCCCACGCTGACATGGCCTCAAGCATCCAGGATTTTCACGACGACCCGCGTAACGACCACATCCGCATCTGGATCAACGGCGCGCTCAAGCCCCGGGCCGAGGCCACGGTCTCGGTGTTCGACAGCGGCTTCGTGCTGGGCGACGGCGTGTGGGAGGGCCTGCGCGTGGTGCAGGGCCACCCCTGCTTCCTGGCCGCCCACCTCGACCGGCTGTACGAGGGCGCCAAGGCCATCGCGATGGAAATCGGCCTGTCGCGCGCCGAGCTCACCGACGCGCTCTACGCCACGCTGGCCGCCAATGGCATGTTTGATGGCGTGCACATCCGGCTCATGGTGTCGCGCGGCGTCAAGCGCACGCCGTACCAAGACCCGCGCGTCACCGTGGGCCCGGCCACCGTGGTCATCCTGCCCGAGTTCAAGACGCCCAAGCCCGAGACGGTGCAGGCCGGGCTGAAGCTGTTCACCGTGCATGTGCGGCGCGGCTTTCCCGATGTGCAGGACCCCAAGCTCAACAGCCACAGTAAGCTCAACTGCATCACCGCCTGCATCCAGGCCACCGAGGCCGGCGCCGATGAGGCGCTGATGCTGGACCCGCACGGCTTCGTGGCCACCTGCAATTCCACGCACTTCTTCATCGTGCGAAAGGGTGAGGTCTGGACCAGCAGCGGCGACTACTGCCTGGGCGGCATCACGCGTGCCAACGTCATCCAGGTGTGCCGTGAGGCGGGCATCCCAGTGCACGAGAAGAACTTCAGCCTCAGCCAGGTGTATGGCGCCGACGAAGCCTTCTGCACCGGCACCTTTGCCGGCGTGGTGCCGGTGAGCGGTGTGGACGGCCGCGCCTTTGACGGCGCCCTGCCCGGCCCGATGGTGCAGCGCCTGCGCGCCCTCTACCAGCAACAGGTGCAGCGCGACGTGGCCGCGCAAGAGGCCTTGCGAAACGGGGTGCGCACGTGAGCGCCGCAGGCCCATTGCGCATCGCCATGTGGAGCGGCCCGCGCAACATCAGCACGGCCATGATGCGTGCCTGGGAGAACCGCACCGACTGCGCCGTGAGCGACGAGCCGCTCTACGCCGCCTATCTGGCCGCTACCAGGCTCGACCACCCGGCCCGCGACGAGGTGGTGGCGGCCGGCGAAACCGATTGGCGCCGGGTGGCGCAGGCTCTCACGCAGGGCCCGGCACCACTGGGCAAGGCCGTCTGGTACCAGAAGCACATGACCCATCACCTGCTGCCCGGCATGGCGACAGACTGGGTGCACCCGCTCAACAACGTCTTCCTGATCCGTGATCCAGCCCAGGTGGTGGAGAGCTACCTCAAGTCACGGGCCACCGTGGAGCCCGAAGACATCGGCTTGCTGCAGCAGGAGCGCCTGTTTGACGAAGTGGCTCAACGGCTGGGCCAGGCGCCGCCGGTGATCGATGCCGATGATTTCCTGCGCGCGCCCGAGGCCCATCTGCGCGCACTGTGCCAGCACCTTGGTATCGCCTTCAGCGAGTGCATGCTGCACTGGCCCGCCGGCCCGCGCGCCAGCGATGGGGTGTGGGCGCCGCACTGGTACGCCGTGGTGTGGGCCTCGACCGGTTTCGAGCCCTGGCGCGAGCGCCCAACGCAACTCGGTGGCCACGCGCTAGCGGTGGCCGAGGCTTGCCGCCCCGCCTATGAGGCCTTGCGCAAGCACCGAATGACCGCGCCCGCCTGACTGGGCAACACGGGCTTCAGGACGATCATCTCAGCCAAGTTGCCACGCCGATCGCCATGAAGTTCAAGGCGAAGTGAGCGAGCATGGCGCTGTACAGGCCATTGCGATTGCGCAGGTAGCCCAGCATCACGCCCGTGATGATTTGGGGCACCACCAACAGCGGCAGCCACAACCATTGGCCCGCTTCGGGCTGGTAGTTGCCGATATGCATCAGGCCGAAGGCCAGTGTGTACAGCCAGAACCAGGCGCCATAGCGCTGGCTGAACTGCCTTGCCCGGCGGACACGCTCGCCGGGCAATGCCAGTGTCTTTCGCCAAACGATCAGGCACGCTGCAGCAACCAGGGCCCACGCCGCCACCAGCCAGGCAGTGCCAGCCATCGCTGCCACCACCCCCGGCCCCACAAACATCAGGTAGGTGGCATTGCGCAAGCCCGCACGAAAGATCAGCTCCTCGGCCACAGGCGCAATGAAAACCGCAAAAAGCCACATCATACCGATGGGCATCTGATCCATGGCGTGAGTCGTGTGGTGAACCGACTCGGGCAACCCCATGGCCAGGACTTCAAAGGCCAATACCAGGGCAATGTCCAGCGCCATCACCGTCAGCCAACGCGACACCCACTTGTCACGGCGGGGGCGACGGTCGGGCTTCTGAATGAATTGCCAGACATCGCGCAAGTGCGCCGCAACCACGGACGCCCATGGGCTGGATGCCGTTTCACCGTGGGGCGCAAGCAGCGGCTTGACCGACTCCATTCAAAAGCTCCCTGGATATGCCCCGCCATCGACGAGCAGGTTCTGCCCGGTAATGTATCCAGCCTGAGAACTGCACACGAAGGCACACAGCGCGCCGAATTCGTCGGCATTGCCGAAACGCTGGGCCGGGATGCCCAGGCGGCGCTGGTCGCGCACCGATTCCAGCGGCCTGCCGGCCTTGGCAGCACCCGCAGCCATAGTCTTTTGCAGCCGCTCGGTGTCGAAAGCACCGGGCAGCAAGTTGTTGACGGTGACGTTGCGCGCGGCCAGGCGCGGCTGGCGTGCCAGGCCGGCCACGAAGCCAGTGAGGCCGCTGCGCGCGCCATTCGAGAGGCCCAGCACGTCGATGGGCGCCTTCACCGCACCCGAGGTGATGTTGACGATGCGGCCGAAGCCGCGCTCCACCATGCCGTCCACCGTGGCCTTGATCAGTTCGATGGGCGTGAGCATGTTGGCGTCCAGCGCCGCGATCCAGTCGCTGCGCTGCCATTGCCGGAAATCGCCCGGCGGCGGGCCACCCGCGTTGTTCACCAGGATGTCCACCTGCGGGCAGGCCTCCAGCGCGGCGGCACGGCCCTCGGGCGTGGTGATGTCGGCCACCACCGAGCGCACCTCGACAAGGGGGTTTATCGGACGCAGTTCGGCGGCCGCCGCGAGCAAGGCGGCCTCGCCCCGCGCGTTCACCACCACGTTCACACCCTCGGCCACCAAGGCCCTGGCGCAGCCCAGGCCCAGGCCCTTGCTGGCCGCGCACACCAGGGCCCAGCGGCCCGTCAAACCCAGATCCATGTCATCTCCATCGCGTCAGCAACCACACACCCGTCAACACCAGGGCCGTGCCCAACAGAAGCACCGGCGTGAACGGCTCGTTCAACAGCAAGACGCCCATGGTGATGGTGGACAGCGGGCCAATCATGCCCACCTGCGAGGCCAGCGCCGCGCCGATGCGCTCGATGGCCATCATCACCATCAGCACCGGCGCAAAGGTGCAGGCCACGGCATTGAGCGCCGAAAGCCACAACACCGGCTCGGGCACGATGGCCGCGCTCCAGGGTTTGAGGACCGCGAAGTGCGCCAGGCAAAACACACAGGCCGCGCTGCTGGCCAGGCCGGTGAGGCGCAACGAGCCCAGGCGCTTCACCACCTCGCCACTGGCCAGCAGGTAGACCGAATAGCTCACCGCGCTGCCAAACACGAAGGCCGCGCCCAGCGCCACATGGCTGCCCTGCACGCTCAGCTCATGCCCGAACACCACCACCGTGCCGCTGTAGCTCACCGCCGTGGCCAGCCACTGCTTGGCGGTGATGTGCCGCTTGAACCACAGCACCGACAGAGCCATCACGATGGTGGGGCCCAGGTACAGGATGAGCCGCTCCAGGCTGGCGCTGATGTACTGCAGGCCCACGAAATCCAGCATGCTGGCCGCGTAATAGCCCGAGAATCCCAGGCCCGCCACCACCCCCCAATCGCGCCGCGTGAGGGCCGCCTTGCCCCGGCTGGCCCACCAGGCCAGGGCCAGGAACATGGGCAGCGCAAACAGCATGCGGTACATGACGGCGGTGACCGCGTCGATGCCGTGGCGGTACATCAGCTTGGCCAGGATGGCCTTGCCCGAGAAACCAATGGAGCCGGCCGCCGCCAGCAGCAGCCCGGGCCAGAAGTGGTGCTCGGCCCCTTCGGGTGCCAGCGCACTCACAGCCGATGCGGGCAGGTCGGCGTCAAGGTCGGCCGTCATCAAATTCCCACCGCCGCACCGTCGCGGCGCGGGTCGCTGGCGGCGAGGTAGCCGCGCTCTGCGGCACCACCCGTTCCTTCGTCCAGCCGCCAGATGAACTGGCCGGCGCCAAAGTCCTGGTAGCTGTCGCTGAGGGCTTCGATCTGGTGGCCGCGCTCGCGCAGGCCTTGCACGGCCTCGGCCGGCGTGTGGGCTTCCACATTGATCGACAAACCCTGGTTGAAGCGCCAGCGTGGCGCGTCGCAAGCGGTTTGCGGGTTCTGGCCGTGGTGCAGCATGCGCAGCAGGGTTTGCACATGGCCTTGCGGCTGCATGTTGGCGCCCATCACACCAAAGCTCATCACCGGCAAACCATCCTTGGTGAGGAAGGCCGGGATGATGGTGTGAAAGGGCCGCTTGCCCGGCGCCACCAGGTTGGGGCTGGCCGGGGCCAGGCTGAAGCCGTGGCCGCGGTTTTGCAGGCTCACGCCGTATTCAGGAATGACCACGCCCGAGCCGAAGCCCATGTAGTTGCTCTGGATGAAGCTCACCATCATGCCGCGCTCGTCAGCGGCCGTGAGGTAGATGGTGCCGCCGCGCCGGTGCACGTCTCCCGGGCTGCCGGCCTGGAAGACTTGCGCGCGCTGCGGGTCGATGAGTTGCGCGCGCCGGGCCAGGTAGGCCGGATCGAGCAAAGCTTCAGCTGGCATGGCCATGCTGGCGGGCTCGGCGACAAAGCGGTACACATCGGCAAAGGCCAGCTTGATGGCTTCGATCTGCAGGTGCTGCGCCTCGGCGCCGTCCACCGGCAGGCTGGCGATGTCGAAGTGCTGCAGCAGGCCCAGCGCGATCAGCGCGGTGATGCCCTGGCCGTTGGGCGGAATCTCGTGCAGGTGGTGGCCGCCGTAGCCCTGCGCGATGGGGGTGACCCACTCGGGCTGGTAGCCGGCCAGGTCGGCCAGCGCCATCGCGCCACCTTGGGCTTGCGCGGCCCCAACCAGCGCCTGAGCGATCTCGCCCTCGTAGAAGGCCCGGCCGGCGGTGGCCCCAATGGCGTGCAGGGCGCGCGCCGCGCCAGGCATGCGGAACAACTCGCCCACCTCGGGCGCGCGGCCCTTGGGCAAAAAGGTCTGGGCAAAGCCGGGCTGCTCCACCAGGGCCTGCACGCGGGCCGCAGCGGCCCATTTCTGGTGCACCACCACGGGTACGGCGTAGCCGCGCTCGGCGATGTCGGCAGCCGGGGCCATCAAATCGGCAAAGGGCAAGCGGCCGAAGCGTTGGTGCAGCACGGCCCAGGCGGCCACGGCGCCAGGCACGGTCACGGCGTCCCAGCCACGCACGGGCGGCGCGCCGGCACCAGTGCCGTGCTTGCGCTGGAAGTAGTCGGGCGTCCACGCGACGGGCGCGCGGCCTGAGGCATTGAGGCCGTGCAGTTGCTGGCCGTCCCACAGGATGCAGAAGGCGTCGGAGCCCAGGCCGTTGCTGCAAGGCTCCACCACGGTCATGGCGGCGGCGGTGGCGATGGCGGCGTCCACCGCATTGCCGCCAGCGGCCAGCATGCGCAGGCCGGCCTGCGCCGCCAACGGATGCGAGCTGGCCACCACGTTGTGGGCAAACACCGGCAGCCGGGTGCTGGCGTAGGGGGTGTGGAAGCTGAATTGCTGGGGCACGAAGAGCAGTCCTTGGGGCTCGGTGTTCTTGAGCCCGAGCCTGCATCATCGCAGCAGCCGCAAGACGCAAGGTGGCGAGCTGCATTGCTCGGTGTGACAACGGTGCGCGGGACGCGCAATTCTCGGCGCATAGCTGCCGGCCGCAAAAGGGTGGTTTCGTCATTCCCGTGAAAACGGGAATCCATGTCTTTGGCTTCCGCTGCGCCCGCGCCAGGCGGCCAGCCAGGGCCGCACGACAGGTCGAGAAACCTGGATTCCCGCCTTCGCGGGAATGACGAGGCGAGGGTGCGGGAGTGACGGCAATGTGGTCACCATGGCCGGCAGCTTAGCGCCGAGAACCGCCCTCAAGTGCTGCCCTGGTCCGCTGATCTTGGGCGCGATGCCGTGTCAGTGCACGGTGCAGACCATGCAGGGGTCGAACGAACGCACGATGTGCTGCACCGCCACCGGCGTGGTCTCGCCCGGCCGCACCGGTGCGCCCACCAGGGCGGCTTCCAGCGCGCCGGGCGTGCCGGCGGCGTCGCGGGGCGAAAAATTCCAGCTCGTGGGCGCCACGATCTGGTAGGCGCTGAGCTTGCCGCCGCGCACGCTGAGCCAGTGGCCCAGGCTGCCGCGCGCGGCCTCGGTGGTGCCGCAGGCCTGGGCTTCGTCGGGCACGTGCACCGGCACATGGAAGGCCTCGCGCGGCGTGATGGCTATCAGCCAATGCTCCATCAGCGGCACGATGCGCGCCAGCTCGATCAGCCGCGCCAGCACCCGCGTGTGCACGTTGGCGCCACTGCGCGCCACGGCCTCGCGCAGCAGGGGGTGTCCATCGGCCAATTGGCGCGCGATGGCGCCGGTCTCCACCACCTGCCCGGCCAGGCGCGGCGCCTTGTTCCAGGTGTAGGCGCCGGGTTTGTCGGTCTGTGGCTCGGTGCGACCCTCGCTGGGGTGCAGGGCCTGGCCGGCCTCGGCCAGCCAGGCATGGGTGGCGTCTTCTGTGATGCTGGCCATGTCGGGGACGGCCAGCGTGGCGGTGGCGGCATCCCACACGCCTGCGGCGAGCTCATGTCCACCCGTCGGGCGGCGGTAGGCGCCCACGCTGAGCGTGCGACCCGGGCCCTGGCCCAGGCGCTCCAGCTGCAAATCCGCCGAGAGCGTGAGGAACAGACGCAGGTCGCCGCGCATCGGGTCTTGCGCGTGCCAAGCCTGCAACTCTGCCTCGCTGCGCAGGCCGGCCACTTCTTCCAGCGGTTCGGCATAGAGCGTGGTCTCCAGGAACGAACGGAACTCGCGCACCTTGGCCAGCAGGCGGATGCGCTCGGCTGCGTCGATGGCGCGCGAGGAGCCGCCCGGCGTGATGCTTTGCGTGTGCGGCCACTTGCCACCCAATGTGCCCATCAGCGTGAACCAGCGCTGCCGCGCCGCCGTGGCCGCACGCGCATGCTCGCCACCGCCCTGGCTGCCCAGGGCGGCAAAGCGCCGCAGCGCCTCGCCAAACCACGGCCGGCCGGCATACACCTCGCGGGTGAAATCGGGCATGAAGAACAGGTAGAAGTGCGCCAGGTGGTCGGCCGTGTTCTCGCAGGCCAGCATCAAATTGGTCACCAGTTCGCCATTGGGCGGTGGCACGGCCCCGGCAGCGTCGGCCAGCGCGCGCGCGGCCGCCACCGACTGCGAGACCGAGCAGATGCCGCAGATGCGCGGCACGATCACCAGGGCATCGAGCGGGTCACGTCCGGGCAATATCTGCTCGAAGCCGCGGTACATGGTGGCCGTGACCTCGGCGCGCTGCACTTGGCCATGCTCCACAGTGAGCTGCACCTCCAGGTCACCTTCCACCCGGTTGAACGGGCCTACCAGCAAACGCGTGCTGCTTTCGCTCATCTACTTCAACCTGGTGCGGCGCACCACCGGCGCCACCACGATGTGGTCGGCCGTGGCGTTGTTCTTCACCCGCTTGGGCGTGGCGCTCTTGGACAGAGAGGCCAGCGCCACGAACCAGGCCTTGGGCATGTCGGTGGGCAGGCCGATAGGGATGCCGGCCAGCTTGGGTGTGGCGTGAAAGGCGTGGCCCGGGTCTTGAAAACCCGGCTCGGTGCAACTGATGCAGGCATAGCCGCCGCGCGTACAACTGCCCTCGCCGTTCCACAGCCGGGTGTTGCAGTCGGCATGCGCTTGGGTGCCCTTGCAGCCCATGTGCTCCATCATGCAGCCCAGGTCGCTGGGCTTCTCGGCGCTGGCCTTGAACTCGTAGAACTCGTTGCGCGTGCAGCCGTGGTGCACCAGTTGGTCGGCGTAGAAGCGCGGCCGGTTCAGCGGGTCGAGATCCCCCGCGCTGAACAGGCCGGCGGCCAGCGCCATCAGCGTGTCCATCACCCAGCCCGGGTGAGTGGGGCAGCCGGCGATGTTGATCACCGGCAGGCCGCCGCTGGCTCTGAAACCCGCGCCCAGCAGGCCGCCCGGGCGGTCGTCGTCGTACTGCAGGCCGCAGGCGTCGGTGGGGTTCAGGCCCGCCGCCGTGATGCCACCCCAGGCCGCACACGAGCCCACGGCCGCCACGTGACCGGCCACGCCAGCCAGGCGGCGCACCCATTCGATCATCGGCTGCTGGGTGCCGGCCAGCAGGTGAAAGCGCCCGCTGCCATTCGGGCCGCGCAGCAGCGAGCCCTCCACACACAACACATCGAGCCGGGTGCGGCCTTGCAGCAGGTCGTCCAGCAGCGCCAGCACATCGGTGCCCGACTCGATGGACAACGAGGGGTGCCACAGCAGGTTCAGCCCGGCCGAGCGCCACTGCTGCATGACATCGGCCGTGTCGGCGTTCAGCAGCGACATGCTGCAGCCGCCGCAGCCACCCGATTGCAACCACAGCACGTTCACGCGTCGCCCTCCAGCCGAAAGCGTTGCAGCTTGGCGCGCAGGCCCACGCGCGAGAGGCCCAGCTCGGCAGCCACCCGGGTCTTGTTCCAGCGGTGGCGCAGCAAGGCCTCGCGCAGCACCATGGCCTCCAGCGCGTCCAGGCGCTCTTGCAGCGTGCCGGTAGCCGGCAGTGCGGCTTGGGCAGACTGGGCGTTGCTGTGCCCCGTCTGACCCTGCAACACCCGGGTGGAGAAAGCGGCTGCACGCACCACGTCGCCATCGCCCAGCGCCACAGCCCGCGCGATCTCGTTGCGCAGCTCGCGGATGTTGCCGGGCCAGGGGTAGCCGATCAAACAGGCCATGGCGTCGTCGCCAAAGCTCAGCTTGGCGCGGCCCAGTTCCACCGCCACGTCGGCCAGCAGACGCTGCGCCACAGGCGCGATGTCGCCGGCGCGTTCGCGCAGCGCCGGCATGGACAGCGTGACGCCGGCGATGCGGTAGTACAGGTCTTCGCGGAAGCGGCCGGCCCGAACATCGTCTTCAAGCTTGCGGTGGGTGGCCGAGAGCACGCGCACGTCCACGGGGATGGCGCGTGTGGAGCCTACCGGGCGCAGTTCGCCCTCTTGCAGCACGCGCAACAGCTTCACCTGAAAGGCGGGCGAGGTCTCGCCGATCTCATCGAGGAACACCGTGCCGCCATGGGCGCGCTGGAACAAGCCCACATGGTCTTCGAAGGCGCCGGTGAAGGCGCCCCGCTTGTGGCCGAACAGCTCGGATTCGAGCAGCGTGTCGGGGATGGCGGCGCAGTTCTCCAGCACGAAGGGGCCGGCATGGCGCGGCGAGGCGTAGTGGATGGCGCGGCCCAGCAGTTCCTTGCCGGTGCCCGATTCGCCCAGGATCAGCACCGGCAGGTCGTAGCGGGCCAGGCGTGCTGCCATCTCGCACACGCTGTCCAGCGGGCTGCCGGGGGCGCGCACGATGCGCTCGAAATCAAAGGCCTGCCGGGCCTCGCCCAGCTTCTGGGCCTTGCGCGCGCGCAGCACCGGCGCGCCGGTGCGCAGCTCGATCTCCAGGCGCGACAAGCCCTGCTGCAGGGTGCGCGATTCCACCGCAGTGCGCACGGTTTGCAGCAAGTGGTCGGGCACCCAGGGCTTCAAGATGTACTGGTAGATGCCGGCCTCGTTGATGCCGGCGATGATGTCCTCGCTGTCGGTGTAGCCGCTGATGACGATGCGCACCGTGTCGGGCCAGCGCTCGCGCGCCTCCTTCAGGAACTCGACGCCGGTCAGGCCGGGCATGCGCTGGTCGCACAGGATGACGGCCACCTCGCGCTCGGCCAGCACATCGCGTGCGGCCTCAGCGCTCTCGGCGGTGAGGATTTGAAAGTCCTCGTCCAGCGTGCGGCGCATGGCGTCGAGCGAGCGCACTTCATCATCCACCAGCAGCACCACCGGCAAATCACTGCTCATGTCGACACCCCGCTCGCGGGGTACCGAAACCACCCCTCCGAGAGGGGCGGGCCTTGCTTGGGGCGGCCCGGCGCAGCGGCCCGGGGCACTTTGACGTCTGTCGGGTTCATCGATGCAGGGCCAGGTGGCGGGGCGTCCAGGCGTGCGGCTTGCGGTAGACGAAATGGTGGCGGGCCACGTGATAGCTGGGGTCGAAGCCGTAGAAGTTGCGGTGCATGCGCTTCATTTCGGCATCGCGGTAGGCGGCCAGGGGTTGACGGGCTTCGTCGGCCGCGCGCGCGGCCTGCTTGGCAGCGAGTCTAGCCCCCAGGTCGGGCTGTGCGGCCAGTGCCAGCGCGCGCTCCAGGGCCAAGGGCTCGAAGGCCAGGGTCTCGGCGCTCAGCACGGCATCCACCAGGCCCATCCGCTGCGCCTCTGCGGCACCCATGGGCAAGCGGCCCTGCATGATGCGCTGCGCCTGTTCCAGACCGACGCGGCGTGGCAGCGTGTAGGTCCAGTACTCCGAGCCATAGAGGTTGCCCATGTTCTTGTAGTGCGGGTTCAGCACCACGCCGCCGTGGGCCCACACCTCGTCGGCTGCCAGCGCCAGGAAGCAACCACCCGCGCCGGCGTTGCCCCGCAGCGCCGAGACGGTGAGCCGGTCGGTCAGCGTGAGCAGTTCCAGCGCCACGTCGTTCATGGCATTGATGTTGCGCCACGAGGCATCGGCCGCGCTGTCGCCGGGCTGGTCGGCATGGGCCTCGATGTCGTGCAGGTGGATGCCGTTGCAGAAGTAATCGGGGCCGCCGGCCAGCACCAGCACCTGGGTGGAACGTTGACGGACTTCGCGCAGCGCGGCTTGCAGGCGCTGGCACTGGCGCGTGGACATGGCGCCGTTGTGGAACGCAAAGCTCAGGCAGCCCACGCGGGCGCCGGCGGGACCGAGCTCTTGGTAGTGCAGCTCGTCGTACTCTGCGGCGGCGTCGCGCATCAGCGCCACCGGCAACTCTGGCAATGCAGTGGACTCCAGAGTGAAGGCCTTGGTGGCAGCCAGCTTCAGCGTGAGGCCGCCGGGCGGGTCTGGCGCACGCCTCACATGGCCCAGCCACACGCCACCATCGCGGGTGCGCAGCAGCACGGCGGGGCCGCGCTTGGCCATGGCGGTGCCAGGTGCGTGGCTGTCGGTGCCAGGCAGGCGCGCCAGTGTGTCGGCAGTGGCTTCATGGCCATCGAACAGATGTGCGGGCTGGCCAAACAACTGGCTGGCCACACCGGGAATGCCATCGGCCGAGCGCAGCTTGCGCAGCACAGTGGCGGTGTCGTCAACAAGCCAGTCGATGGCCCGGCTCGCCTGGGACATCAACGGCTGCCACGCGCCCGCTGGCGCGGCCAGCGCGGCATCACTCAAGCCCGCCAGGGCCTCGCGCACAGCCGCAACTGCGCTGGCGCTCACCTCGCGCCGGTACAGGCTGGCCTTGGTGGTCTTGCGCATCGCAAAGCCACCGTGGGCGCGCACCGGTCCGGCATCAAAGGCCTCGTTGGCCTGCAGCACACTCACGCCCCAGGCAGGCTCACCGCGCAACACAGCCCAGTCGAGCGCGCTGGGGCCGCGGTCGCCCGGCGGGCCAGGGTGCACCACCAGGCAGGGCAGCGTGCTCCACACGCTCTCGGGGATCTTGCGCTTCATGAAGCTGGCCAACACCACGTCGGCTCGCCACAGCGCCACGGCCTCTTCGGTCACGGCGTCGGCGATGTCCAGCTCCACGCTCACCTGGTGGCCATCCGCACGCAGCGCCACCCACAATCGCTGGCTGAGGCTGTTGAAGCTGTGGCACAGCAGCAGGATGCGCATATCCGGTGTCAGCACCCAGCTCAACAAATGCGCGGCAGGGGCTCGCCGGTGAGCCAGTCCACCACGCGCCGGCCGCCGAAGCGGGTATTCATCTGCACGAAGTAGTGCGGGTCTGCGGTGACCACGCCGATGCGCGCAGCCGCTGCGCCCAGCGGGTGGGCGCGCATCGCGTCCAGCACGCCCTCGGCCGCCGCGGGCGCGACGATGGCGATGAGCTTGCCCTCGTTGGCGATGTAGAGCGGGTCCAGCCCCAGCAGCTCGCAGGCGGCGTCCACTTGGGGCAGGATGGGAATGGCGGCTTCATTGAGCAACATGCCCGCGCCCGACTGGCGAGCAATCTCGTTCAACGTGGTGGCCAGGCCGCCGCGCGTGGGGTCGCGCAGGGTGCGCACCGCGCCTTCAGGGGCCGCGGCCAGCAGCCGCGCCACCAGCGTGTGCAGCGCGGCGGTGTCGGACTCGATGGCGGTTTCGAACTCCAGCGATTCGCGCTTGGACAGCACCGCCACGCCATGCTCGCCGATGGTGCCGGAGACGATGATCACGTCGCCCGGTTTGGCGTTGGCCCCGCCGATGCGCCGGCCCACTGGCAAGGCGCCGACGCCTGTGGTGCTGATGAACACGCCATCGCCCTTGCCCTGCTCCACCACCTTGGTGTCGCCGGTGACCACGGGCACACCGGCCTCGCGCGCTGCGGCGGCCATCGATTCGACGATGCGTTTCAGGTCGGCCAGCGCAAAGCCTTCTTCGATGATGAAGCTGGCGGTGAGGTAAAGCGGCGTGGCGCCCAGCATGGCCACGTCGTTCACCGTGCCGTGCACGCTGAGGCAACCGATGTCGCCACCGGGAAAGAACAGCGGCGAGATCACATGGCCGTCGGTGGCCACCACCAGTTGATGATTCGGTGGCAACGGCGGCAGCAGGGCGCCGTCATTGCCCTGGCGCAGGAACTCGTTGTCGAAGGCCTTGGCGAACAGCTCTTCGATCAGCTGGGCGCTGGCGCGGCCGCCGGCACCGTGGTTCATGTCGATGCGGCCGTGCTTGAAGTCGATGGGCCGAACGTAGTTCTTCTTGATGCTCATGGGTAATTCCGAACCTCGTCATTCCCGCGCAGAGCTTGCCCCCTCGAAGGCGTGGGGCGGCAATCCACGCCGTCATTCCCGCGCAGGCGGGAATCCAGGTCTTTCGCCGCCGGCCGAAGGTGGATTCCCGCCTGCGCGGGAATGACGGCGGAGCGGGCGGGAATGACGGCGGCGCACCCACACATGACGGAGCAAGGCCTCATGCCGCCACCACCGGGATGTCCCGAAACCGACCGTACGTGTAATGCGCCGCACAGGCGCCTTCGCTGCTCACCATGCACGAGCCCATGGGGTTCTCGGGCGTGCAGACGCTGCCAAAGAGCTTGCAGTCGGTGGGCTTCTTCACGCCCCGCAGGATGGCGCCGCATTCGCACTGCTTGTGGTCGGGCACGGGCTGGTAGCTCAGCTCGAACCTGCGCTCGGCATCGAAGGCCGCGAACGGCGGGCGGATCTTGAGCGCGCTGTAGGGCACCTCGCCCAGGCCGCGCCACTCGAAGCTGCTGCGCAGCTCGAACACCTCGCTCACCACCGCCTGCGCAGCCAGGTTGCCCTGGGGCGTGACGGCGCGGGTGAATTCGTTTTCCACCTCGGCCCGGCCCTGGTTCACCTGGCGCACCAGCATCAAAATCGCCTGCATCACGTCCAGCGGCTCGAAGCCGGCGATCACCACCGGCTTGCGGTACTCCTCGGCAAAGTGCACATAGGGGTCGGAGCCGATGACGATGCTCACGTGCGCGGGGCCGATAAAGCCGGCGATGGGCACGGTGCCGTACTGGCGCACCTCGGGGCTCTCGAGGATGTGGGTAATGGCGCTGGGCGTGAGCACGTGGCAGCACAGCACGCTGAAATTGCCCACCTGGTCTTTGGCGGCTTGCCGAATGACCAGCGCGGTGGGCGGCGTGGTGGTCTCGAAGCCGATGGCCAGGAACACCACCTCACGGTCCGGGTGGGCCTTGGCGAGCTTGAGCGCGTCGGCCGCCGAATAGACCATGCGGATGTCGGCGCCGCGCGCCTTGGCCTTCATCAGGCTCAGGCCTTCAGACGCCGGCACACGCATCACGTCGCCGTAGGTGCAGAGCATCACCTTCTGCTCCATGGCCAGCTTGATCGCCAGGTCGACCCGGCCTATGGGCAGCACGCACACCGGGCAGCCGGGGCCGTGGATCATGCGCACATTGGGTGGCAGCAGCTCGGCGATGCCGTAGCGCGAGATGGCGTGGGTGTGGCCGCCGCAGAACTCCATGAAGCTGTAGGGCACATCGGGCCGCACCTCGGCGGCCAGCTTGGCGGCCAGGGTCTTGGCCACCTCGCCATCGCGGAATTCATCGATGTATTTCATTCGTCATTCCCGCGAAGGCGGGAATCCATGTCGTGGCAGGCCGTGGATTCCCGCCTGCGCGGGAATGACGTGTCGGCCTTCTCGCTCATCTCGGCTTGGGCGATCTCGGCAAACAGCGCCAGCGTGCGCGCGGCTTCTTCAGCGTCGACCATGCCGATGGCGTGGCCCACGTGCACGATCACGTAGTCGCCCAGCTGGGCCTGGGGCGTGAGGGCGACCGAGATCTCCTTGCGCACGCCGCCCAAGTCCACCACGGCGAGGTCGCCGTCTCTCAGTTCCACCACGCGGGCGGGCAACGCAAGGCACATGGCTGCGGTCTTTCAGTGTTGAGCGCTCAGTGCTGCGCGCTTTGAAGTTTGCAAGCGGCCACCCAGGCCTGGCCCAGGGCCAGACCGGCGTCGCCGCAAGAGATGCTTTGCGGCGCCACCACCCGCAGCCCCGCAGCCGTGAGTTGCTCGGTGAGCAAACGGCTGAGCAGCTTGTTGTAGAAGCAGCCACCACCCAGCACCACGGTGCGGGTGTGGCGTTGCTGCGCCCCCGCCACCGCCGCATGCACCAGGCCGCCCGCTAGTGCCTGGTGGAACATCGCGGCCGCCACGGCCCTGCGCCTCCTGCAAGGCCGCGCCGGTGGTGCCGGGTGGGCACAGCGCCAGCAACTCCACCACCAGCGGCTTCAGGTCCAGCGAGGGCCAGGCCGGGTGGATGCCTGGTTGCCCTTGCAACCAGGCGGCGGCAGCGCGCTCCAGCGCCACGGCCGCTTCGGCCTCGACGCTCTGACGCACGCTCAAACCCAGCAAGCCCGCCACGGCGTCGAACCAACGGCCGGCGCTGCTGGTGGTCGGGCTGTTGAGCCCTCTGTCCAGCATCTGCAGCACCATGCTGGCGGCGGCCTCGCCCACCACGGGGGCCAGGCGCGGCACGATCAGGTCGGCGTGGTGGCTGGCGTGCAGCGCGGCGGCGGCCATGCGCCAGGGCTCTTGCGCGGCCACGTCGCCACCGGGCAGGTGCAAGGTGGCCAAATGCCCCAGGCGAGCCCAGTGCTGGGTTTGCTGCAGTCCATCCACCCACAGCACCTCGCCGCCCCAGGCGGTGCCGTCGGTGCCCAGGCCCACGCCATCCAGCGCCAGCCCCACCACGCTGCCAATCAGGCCCTGTTCGGCCTGCACCGCGCTGATGTGGGCGTGGTGGTGTTGCACGGGAATCGCGGGCACGCCCTGCTCGGCCGCCACAGCCTGCGCCAGTTGGGTGGAGTGGAAATCGGCGTGCAGATCGTGCGCCACGGCAGCGATGGGCCCACTGGCGGCGCGCTGCAAGGCGGTGACCGAGAACTCCAGCGATTCGCGTGCGCCGGGGTCGCCCAGGTCGCCGTGCACCGGCGACCAGATCACCTCGTCGCCCTGAATCAGGCAGGCGCTGTTCTTCAGGTAGGCGCCACAGGCCAGCACCCGGGCGGGTGCCGGCTGCGGCAGGCGGTGGTGGTGCAGGGTCATGGTGAGCCTCTCAGGGCAGTGATTTGTTCGCCAGGGTGCAGCAGCCAATCGAGCCAGGCGTCCATGCCGGTGCCCCGGGTGGCCGAGACCAGCAGCACCTCGATGCCAGGGTTGACGCGCCGCGCGTACTCGATGCACTTGGGCACGTCGAAGTTCAGGTAGGGCAGCAGGTCCACCTTGTTCAGCACCATCAGCCTGGCGGCGGCAAACATGTCGGGGTACTTGATGGGCTTGTCCTCGCCCTCGGTCACCGAGAGGATGGCCACCTTGGCCGCTTCGCCCAGGTCCCACATCGCCGGGCACACCAGGTTGCCGACGTTCTCGATGAACAGCAAGGCCTCGGCGTGGTCATGGTCGTGGTGGTCATGGTCGTGGCTGTGCCCATGGTCATGCTCACCATCATGCTGATGGTGGTGGTGCGAGCCGGCGTGCAGCGAGAGGCGGCCGAAGGCGTCGGCCACCATCTGCGCGTCGAGGTGGCAGCCCTTGCCGGTGTTGACCTGGATGGCGGCGGCGCCGGTGGCGCGGATGCGGTCGGCGTCGTTGCTGGTCTGCTGGTCGCCCTCGATCACCGCCAGCGGCAGTTGCGGTGCCCTGGCCTTCAGCGCCTCTATCGTGGCGCACAGCAGCGTGGTCTTGCCCGAGCCGGGGCTGGAAACCAGGTTGTAGGCGGTGACGCCATGCGACGCGAAGTGCGCGCGGTTGATGGCCGCCAGGCGGTTGTTCTCGCCCAGCACATCGGTTTCGAGCTTGATGGCACGCGCCTGGCTCATGCCGGGCACCGAGACGCGGGCGCTGCCGGCGCCGTAGTGCAGGTCGCCCGTGCGCTTGTCCACGGCCACATGGCCTTCGCTGCCAGGTTCATGCCCGGGGGTCGCAGCGCCGCCGGCGCATCCACAAACCACACACATCATCGTTCTCCTTGGTTCATCTCGGCAGCGTCATGCACCAGCATGTCCACCACCCGCAATTCGGTGCCACCCGTGGGCTGGATCTGGTGGCCGCCACACCGAGGGCAGGCGTCGGCCCGGCTCTGGATCTGCACGCTGCACGCGCAGCGCAGGCACCAGGCCGTGCCCAGCGGCTCGTCGATCACGATCTCGGCGCCGGCCAGGCAGGTGCCAGCACGCATGCAGTCGAGCGCGAAGCGCAGCGAGCCCACCTCCACACCCGAGAGCGCGCCGGCTTCCAGGTGCAGTTGCGAAACGCGCACAAAGCCTTCGCGCAGCGCCGCGTCTTCCACCACCTTGAGGATGCCGCCGGCCAGACTCATTTCATGCATCGCTGTTCACCCCGCCGCTGTGGACCCCATCTTCGCGCAGCTCGCCCTCGCTGGCCATGCGAAAGCGCACACAGGGGTCGAATGACACGGCCAGGCGTGCAGCCGCATCGTGCGCGGCAGGGCCCGACGGCAAGGCTTGGAGCGCGCGGGCCAGCACGCCTTGCGGGTGGAAGTTCCATTCGGTGGGCGCCAGCACGCGGTAGGCCGCCACGCGCTCAAACGCCGCCCCCTCCAGCCGCACCCAGTGCACCAGCAGGCCGCGCGCCATCTCGGTCCAGGCCATGCCCTCACCCGCTCCCAGGGCCAGCGCACCGGCTTGCAGCCAGCGGGCGCCATCGGCTGCCGCCAGGCGCAGCAGATCGACCAAGCGGGCGACCAGGCGATCCCAGGCGGTGAGCACGGTGCGGGGATGCGGGTCGTTGATGCGGGTCCAGGGTCCCGTGTCGGGCACGCTGCCCAGACTGTGGGGCCGGGCGCAGAAATTGGCCTCGCCAGCCATGCGCGCGGCCAGCGCCGGCATGTGACGAACGGGGTCGGCGAGCAGGTTCAGCACCGGGCCGGCCGCCGGCAAGGCCTGGCAAGCGGCCCGCTGGGGTTGCAACATCGCGGCCAGCGCGCCCTGGCCGGCCTGGGCCCAGCATGCGGGCCCCTCGGCGGGCGCGGTTTCATACGCTTGCAGCCAGGCGGCGGGCGTGCTGCCCAGCCAGCGCTTGGCCAACCACTCGGGCAACTGCACCAGCCTTTGCGCATCACTGCCCTCGCGTGCCCACAGCGGGCAGCCTTGCAGCAGGTGGGTGTGGCCGGTCGCGCCCGGCAGCAGGCGTGGCCAGTCGTGGCCGAGGCGCAGCAGCTGCTCGCGCACCGTGGCCACGCGGTGGGCCTGCCGGTCGGCCTCGGTGACGTTGCTGCCCTGCCCCGGTGCCCCGGCCTGGGCTTGTGCTTGTGCAATGGCGCGCTCGGCCGTCCAACGGTGGGCGTGCGAGCACAGCGTGAACACGGCGCCCAGCAGGGCGGGTACCTCGGCCGCCGCACGGCCGGTGGTCAGCCGTGGCACCAGATCGGGCCGGCTGCTGTGGATGGCCGCGCCAGCGGGCGCGCCGGGGCGCAGCAGCATCTCACCAGCCAGGCGCTCGGCGTCCAGGGCCATCACAACGCTCCGGCCGAGGTGCCGCGACCGAACAGGAAGCCACGCCGCGAGGGCACAGGCTCGGCAACCGGCGGGGCGGACACCGCAGCGACAGGCAGTGGCGGCGTGCGCAACTGGTGCAGCACCGCTTGCGCCGTGGCCAGAGCTACAGCGTGGTCGGCAAAGCCAAACATGGGCGAAAACAGCGAGCTGGTTTCAAACACCCCCAGACCCTGCTCGCTGGCGCCGATGAACTCGAAGTCGGTGTCACCTACGCAGCGCAGGGCCTTGTGGCCCACGTCCAGCCAGGCTGGGTTGGCACGGACCAACGGCTGCATGGGCAGGCGCAGCAGGCTCATGAACCAGGGCGTGATCAGCACGCCGCACAGTGTGTCGCCCGCACCCACCTCGGGCTCGAAAGCCACCGCCTGCACGCGGATGCCCGGGTGCAGCACCGGCACACCGGCCATGCGCGTGGCGCGGATGTGGCGGAATGCGGCTTCCAGCGCGGCCACGCGGCTGGCCAGGGCAGCCTGGACATGCATGTCAGTTGCTCCGGCGCGCTTCGCGCGCCCCACGCAACCGGCCCAACCCAGCGAACGCCGCGGAACCGGCTCTGCCGGGCCGCTGGTGTTGCCCCCTTGAGGGGGCGCGCGAAGCGCGTAGGGGGTGGGTCAATTGATCACCATGAACTGTTCAGCATCGCCATCGCACTGCGGGCAGCGCCAATGCGCGGGCAGCTCGCTGAAGGCCACGCCGGGCGGGATCTGCCATTGCCCATCGCCCTTGGCCGGGTCGTACACCCACCAGCAGATCTTGCACTCGAGCCGCGCGTTCGCCGGCAGCCGGGCACGGTCGCCCAAGTAGCTGCCTTCAAAGCCAGCGCGTGCCGGGTTGCTCATGCTGCCGCCCCGGCCTGTTCCACCCATTGCAGCACCTCCACCAGGCGCTCGGCCGAGTCGGCCAGATCCTCGGGCGCGGCACAGGCCACATCGGGCATGTCGCAGACCTCCACCGAGTTCAGGATCACCGCGTCCTGCGAGTTGTAGTACACGACGCGCCAGGTGTTGGCCACGCAACAGTTGGTGATACGGCAGTTGCCATAGCCCCGCGAAAGGATGAGCACGCGGCCGGTGCCCAGCTGGTGATCCATGAAGGCGATGTCTTCGGGCGTGAGCGGCAGCAGCGTGAGGTTCACCACCTGGGCCATTTGGCCGGCGCGCCAGTGCTGGCGGTGGTCTTCGAGCTCGGTGAGCACGGCGGGAATGTTGAACAGGCCGGCCGGCACGGCCAGGCGTGCGGGCGAGCGGCGGGCGTCCTCGCGCGCGGCCTCGCGCAGCACGGCGGGCACCGGGCCAACTTCGATGCTGTCGTGCACCTGGCCATCATCCAAGCTGCGCAGCACACGCCACACGCCGGCGAACACCGACTCCTGAATCTGCACGTTGCCGCTCAATGCAGTCTGGCCGGGCAGAGGCAACACCTGGGCACTCACCTCGCCTTCGCCAAGCACCTGGTTCACCAGCTTCAGGTCGTCGGCCGGCAGGCCGGCCAGGCTCAAGGGTGCGGCGGGCTCGCCACGGCCCAGCGCCTGCAGCGCAGCCAGCACCTGGTGCAGCACCTGCAAGGCCGTGTCGTGGCCCACCAGTTCCTCGGGTTCGGGCAGGCGCGGCGGCTGGTACGTGTCCATGCCGCTGGGCATGCGCAGGTAGTCCAGGCCGTCGCCGTCGTCCTGGCTGCCGGGGCCCAGGTCGGCCACCACGGGAATGGGGAAAGGTTTGGCTGCGAAGTTCATGGCGATTCCTCAGTGGCAGTGGCTGTCGTCGGCGTGGGGGCTCACCAGCGGTATCGGCGGGCGGCTGGTGGGCGTGGCCAGCACCTCGCGCACGCGGGCCAGGTAGTCGGTCCAGTCGAGCATGCCAGCGATGGTGGCCACGTACTGGCCGCCGCGCAGAAACACCATCGAGGGCCAGCGCTGCACGCCGTAGCGGCGGGCCAAGTCGTCTTCCACCTCGCGACAGACCACGCCGATGGCGATGCGGCCGTGGCTGGGCCCGAAGGCGCGTTGCAGCTCGGGCAGCACCACGGCCACATCCAGGCATTCGGGGAAGCGCACCGGGTCGCCGGTGAACAGCAACACCTGCTCGCCGGCCGTGGCCTGCGTAAAGGCGGGCAGGCACTCGGGCGTGATCCAAACGGCCTGGAAATCACTCACCAGGCGCTGCACCAGCGGGTGTTCATGGGCGTGGGCGGCGGGGCGTTCGGCGAGGGTCTGCGTCATGGGGTCTCCTGTTCGGATGTTTTGGAGCGCTGGCCAGCGAGCGCGGCCGTCATGGTCAAGATGTGTTCGGCGCTCATGGCCGAGGGCAGGTCGAAGGCGGCGTCCACAGGCCAGCCGGGGTGGGCCACACCACTCATCGCGGCGGCCACCAGGTCCAGCGTGGCATTCACCTCGGCCGCGCGCTCGGGGCTGATGATTTCGCGCGCGCTGTCGATGAAGATCAGCAGCCAATCCCCGGCCAGCGGTTCACCGATGAGCGCGGTATTGACGGTCTTGCGTTCGCCACGGCCCTGCACCACGGCAAAGCCGGGCCGTGTGCTCTGCACCTGCATGGGGATGCCGATGCACATGGCTCACACCCTTTCGGTCACGGGTGCCAAGAAGCGCTCGTCGCCCATGCGGCAGGCCGCTTCGGCTGGCGGGCGGCCGTCTTCATACGCGGCCATGGACAGCGTGGGCACGGTCACCACCTCGCCCTCGCCCGGCGGCACATCGCGCGGCACCGGCGCGGCGCCCCACTGGCGCAGGCGGTCCACGCCCAGGGCCAGGGCGTCTTCCATCGCCAGCTTCACCACTGGCCGCAGGCTGCCGCCGTAGTCTTCCAGCTCCTCGGGTTGACAACCCACCAGCAAGACTTGTTCGGGGAACTTCTCGGTCAGCAGGGCCAGCATCAGCACCTCCTGAAAGCCGGTCTGGTGCAGGCTCATCTTTTTGGCGCCCATGAAGCGCGGCACCTCGTCGTTCTCCACCAGCTTCAGGGTGCCGGGGGCCAGGCCGTAGTCGATGGCGTCGAAGATCAGCAGCTTCCTCGCGGCCTGCACGTGCTGGATCAGATACAGGCCCTGGGTGCCGCCATCCACCAGCCGCACATGAGGGCCGAAATCCCAGTGGCGCTGCAGGGCCTCGACGCAGCGAACGCCAAAGCCTTCGTCGGCCCACAGCACGTTGCCTATGCCCAGCACCACGATCTGGTTCTCGTCCGGCAGGAACGGGTCGATGGGGGCTGCGCTGCCACCGGTGGCGTTACAGGCGCTGAGAGGTGTGCTGGGGCTCATGCTGGCGTCACTCGAAATTGAAAGTGGCTCAGTGCGCCGTGGGGCGCGCCGAGGGGTGGGCGCGGCGGGCTTGCGCGCCCATCGCGGCGCGCAGCGCACGCCAGGCGTGGAAGGCATCCCAGTTGGCTTGCAGATGCAGCCAGAAGGCGGCGCTGGCGCCAAAGGCCAGCGCACAGCGCACGGCGGTGTCTGGCGACATGGCACGGTGGCCCATCACCAGCTCGTTCACGCGCCGGCGCGACACGCCCAGCAGCCGGGCCGCGCGGGTCTGGTTGATACCCAGCGGCTGCAGATAGTGCTTGTCCAGGAAATGACCGGGATGCACCGGCACCCGCAGCGGCACGCCTGCAGGTGTTTGCAGAGGCTGGGCGTGCGCGTTCACTTTTTAAAGGTGCGGTAGCCAGAGATCATGGTGCTGACGATGCTCTGCCGGCCCATGATGTCCTCGCGGATGGCAGCGTACAAATGCAGCATCACGAAGCAGACCATCACCCACAGGCCGAAGTGGTGCCAGGTGTGCACGTCCTGCGATTGGCCCAGCAGCGGGATGACCCAGCCGAACATCAGGTTGGCCCAGGAGCCCGCCTGCGTGCCTTCGCCATACAGCGCGAAGCCGGTGAAGACCATGAACACCGCCGTGGTCAGGAAGACCAGCACCATGGCCAGGCGCGCCAGCGGGTTGTGGCCCACGTAGCGGCTGGGCTGCGGGATCAGGAAGGCGTACCACTTCAGCATGGTCAGCACCTCGTTCCAGTAGGCCTTCTGCAAGATGGGCAGCGTCACCAGCTCACGCGCATGGTGGTTGCCCACCACGGCCCAGTACAGGCGCCCGATCAGGCCGACCGCCAGCATGTAGCCAGCGGCGAAGTGGGCGAAACGGATGTAGCCCATCAAGAAGTGGTCGCTGGCCTCGCCCGGCATGGTGGGCAGCGGCGAGCCTATGAAGTAGCCGGTGAGGCCCAGCACGGTGATGGCCAGGGCGTTGACCCAGTGCCAGATGCGCACCGGGGCCTCGTACACGTAGACCGACTTGGTGGCGGCGCCTTGCTGGATGGCACCGACGTCGATGCCGGTGATGTCGGCCAGCTTTTCAGCCGAGGTGGCGGGGGTGGCCGTGTGTGTGGCATTCATGCGGTGTCTCCTGGTGGGGGAACTGCAAGGCAGCCACTCAGGCACGCGCCATGAGTGCGAGACCGGCGGCCGTGGTTGCCAGCGCGGCCGAGCGCCACACCCAGGCCTGTGCCCGAGCCAGCACCGTGCCCAGGCCCACGCCGGCCACATGCAGCGCGGCGGTGGTGAGGCCGAAGCCAGCGGCATACGCGGCAAAACTACCGGCAAAGCTGCCACCGAAACTGTCGCTCATGGGCATCTCGGCACCATGGGCCAGGCCATGCAGCGAGGCGGCCAGCGCGATCAGCACCAGGCCGGCGGGCGCAGGCATCTGGCGGCCGGCCAGCAGCATCACGCCCAGCACGGCCACCGAGGCGGCGATACCCACTTCGGCGAATGGCAAGGCCAGGCCCAGCGCGCCCAGCGCCGCACCGGCCGTCATGGCGGCGAGAAAGCTGGCCGGGCCAGCCCAGCGTTGCGCGCCTTGCAGCGCGGAGGCCGACCACACGCCCACCGCCAGCATGGCCAGCAGGTGGTCGAGCCCGAACGGATGGGCCAGGCCCTCCATCAGGTGGTGGGTGCCATGCCCGGTGTGGGCCGAGGCGGCGGTCGCCGCGGCCAGCAGAACGGCCAAGGTCGAGAGGCGAACAAGCGTGCGTTTGATCATCGTGTGTCTCCGGTACTGAGTCGCTTCAGCGAACCTTGACGGTGCACATCTCGGCGCCGTCCTCGCTCATCACGTGGGTGGAACAAGCCAGGCAGGGGTCGAAGCTGTGCAGGGTGCGCAGGATCTCCACCGGCTGTTCGGGGTTGACCATGGGCGTGTTCATCAGGCTGGCCTCGAAGGCGCCGATCTGGCCCTTGCCGTCACGCGGCGAGCCGTTCCAGGTGGTGGGCACCACGCACTGGTAGTTCTCGATCTTGCCGTCCTTGATCTTGACCCAGTGGCCCAGCATGCCGCGCGGCGCGGCCACCGTGCCCACGCCCTTGGCTTCCTTGGGCCAGGTGGATGGATCCCACTTTTCGACGTTGGCGGTGCTGGTGTCGCCGGCCTTGATGTTGGCCACCAGCTGCTTGAAGTCGTCGTACAGCATCTCGCCGCAGTACTGGCCTTCGAGCGCGCGGGCCAGCGTGCGGCCAATGGTGGTGGGCAGCAGCTGCTTGGCGGTGTACTGGGTTTCCGGCAGGCCCAGGGCCTTGGGAATGGCGCTGTTGATGGCGGCGGCTGACGACTCGATCTGCTCCTTCACGCGCTGGCAATGCTTGTTGCCCTTGAGCGCATGGGCATAGCCCAGGATGTAGCGCGACAGCGGGCCCACTTCCACCGCATGGCCGCGCCAGCGCGGGGCCTTGATCCACGAGTACTTGGCGCTCTCGTCGATGTTCTCGATGTTGGTGCGCGTGCCCTTGGTCTTGTCGCCCAGCTGGTAGTTGGGTTCGGTCACGCCATCCCAGGGGTGCAGGCCCTTGGTCTCGTCGGCGTACTTGTACCAGCTGTGCGAGACGAACTCCTGCACCTGCTCGGGGTCGCGCGGGTCGATGGGGTGGATCTCGTCCCAGTTGCCGTTCAGGATCACGCCGCCCGGCAACTGGTGGGTGCTGTGGTCGTAGGGCACCTTTTCATACGTGCCGTAGTCGGCCACGTTGGTGGCGGAGAGGCCGCCGCCGTGCAGCCAGCCAGCCTGCTTGTAGATCGTGCCGATGGCCAGCACGTCGGGGATGTAGACGTTGTTGTTGAAGGTGATCATCTCCTGGATGCGGGCCTCGACGAAGTTCAGGCGCTCCATGTTGATGGGCGCACCGGCGGCCCCGTTGCCGTCGATGTTGATGGCGCAGGGCACGCCGCCCACCAGGTAGTTGGGGTGCGGGTTCTTGCCACCGAAGATGGTGTGCACCTTGACCCATTCCTTTTGCAGGTCGAGTGCTTCCAGGTAGTGGGTGACGGCCATCAGGTTGGCCTCGGGCGGCAGCACATAGGCCTTGGAGCCCCAGTAGCCGTTCATGAAGGGGCCGAGCTGGCCGGCTTCGACAAACTTCTTCAAACGGTTCTGGATGTCGCGGAAGTAGCCGGCGCTGGAGAGCGGGTGCGAAGGCGATACCAGTTGCTGCAATTCACTGGTCTTCTTCGGGTCGGCCTTCAGCGCCGAGACCACGTCCACCCAGTCCAGCGCATGCAGGTGGTAGAAGTGCACAGCATGGTCATGCACTTGCAAGGTCTTGGCCATCATCTCGCGGATGAGGTGGGCGTTGAGCGGAATCTTGATGCCCAGCGCATCTTCCACCGCGCGCACCGAGGTGAGCGCGTGGCAGCCGGTGCAGACGCCGCAGATGCGCTCCACAAAGGCCCAGGCATCACGCGGGTCGCGGCCCTTGAGGATGACCTCCAGGCCGCGCCACATGGTGCCGGTGGAGACCGCGTTGCGGATCACGTTGTTGGAGTCGACGTTGACCTCGCAGCGCATGTGGCCTTCGATGCGGGTGACCGGGTCGACGACGATGCGCTTGCCGCTGTTGTCCAGCTTGAAGCCTTGGGTTTCAATCACGCCCATGGTGTTGCCTTCTTGAGTGTGTTTCAGGCGTTGCGGCTCAGGAGCCGAACGTCATGGAATCGGTCTTGGGGGACTCGTTCTTGGTGGTGGCGCGCTTGATGGCCGAGGCCGCCGCATGCGCCGCCACTGCGGCACCCACCACCACCGCCGCCGTGCCGCCGATCTGGTCGGCCGTGCCTTCCACGCCAAACTGGTGGATGGTGGTGAGCCGGTCGTAGAACGAGCCCTTGTCCCAGAAGCCGTCCTCCGAGCAGCCGATACAGCCGTGGCCGGCCTTGATCGGAAAGCTCGTGCCCTCGTTCCACATCACCGTGGAGCAGGCGTTGTAGGTGGTGGGGCCCTTGCAGCCCACCTTGTAGAGGCAATAGCCCTTCTTGGCGAACTCGTCGTCGAAGGCCTCGACGAACTGGCCGGCGTCGAAGTGCGGCCGGCGGTAGCACTTGTCGTGGATGCGCTGGCTGTAGAACATCTTCGGCCGGCCCTGGCGATCGAGCTCGGGGATCTTGTCGAAGGTGAGCATGTAGGTGATCACGCCCGTCATCACTTCGGCGATGGGCGGGCAGCCCGGCACCTTGATGATGGGCTTGTCGGTGATGACCTTGTGGATGGGCGTGGCCTGCGTGGGGTTGGGCTTGGCGGCCTGCACGCAGCCCCAGGATGCGCACGAGCCCCAGGCGATCACGGCCTTGGCGTCCTTGGCCACGCGCTTCAACTTCTCGATGAAGGGCTTGCCCGACTGGATGCAGAACATGCCATCTTCGTTGAGCGGCGGGTTGCCTTCCACGGCCAGGATGTACTGGCCCTTGTACTTGGCCATGATCTCGTCGAGGATGGCCTCGGCCTGGTGGCCGGCGGCGGCCATCAGGGTGTCGTCGTAGTCGAGCGAGATCATCGACAGCACCACGTCCTTGGCCAGCGGGTGGGCCGAGCGGATGAAGCTCTCGGAGCAGCAGGTGCACTCCAGGCCATGCAGCCACAGCACCGGCGTGCGCGGCTTGGTTTCCATGGCGTGCACGATCTGCGGCACGAAGGCCGGAGCAAGACCCAGCGAGGTGGCCGTGAGCGAGCAGTACTTCGTGAAGCTGCGGCGCGAAATGCCTTGCCGGCGCATCACCTCGTAAAAGGTTTCCATCTTCGGGTCTCCTCCAGACACAGGGCGACGCACAACGCGACGCGCGTTCTCTGTCTCAAGGTGTGTGCCCGGTTTTGGCCACCCTCGGGTAAGCCACTACAGGGCTGCGCAAGTGCTTGTCGGGTCGGGGGATTTTTGACACAAAGCAAATTGCGATGGTCCGCCTGAACCGGCAGGTGGTCAGCCCACTGGCAGCGCCGCTGCCAGATCGAACACCCAACTTCCAGTGCCCACTGGGCATGGCCAGCTTCGGCCCACGGCGTTGCCGCAGACGGTCGCCCAGGGTGAGTGGGCAGGCTGGCGGCAGGCGTGCGTCGTTCGCAAGGCGCCTGCGCAGCAGCAAGACGGGCGAGTGGACCCCCCAAGTTCAGCGGTACGCCCTCCCTATGGCGAAGGGTGCCCATGCGCAGGCGCCGGCCATACCGTGGGCCACGGGATCAGTCGATTGACTTGCCCGCCACTCGATCACCCAACCGGAGAACACAGCATGAACGAAGAGCAGATTTCACAACTGCAGCAGTTTCAGAACGTCACCCAGCATCGTCTGGACAGCTTGGTGCAGGAACTGAGCAAGCGCGCACGGGTCGTCAACGAGGATGCGCTCAGCCACCTGGTCCAGCGCGGCGTCATTGCGCTGATGGCACGCGATGGATGCTGCAAGCCCGACGGTGGCACTTGCTGCCCGAACGCAAGGCTGCGCGCAACCAGCGCCCTTTCTGGCACAACGCTGCCGGCAGGGCTGAAGTGACCGCCCATGCGCCGCTGAGTCCTGTGCTGCTCGACGCAGCGATGCACCACTACCTCCGGTGCAAGTTTGCCGAACTACCCGGCGAAGAACTCGACACGCGGATCGAGGAAACGCTGCGGTTCCTGTTCGTCGCGCACGAGTGCAGCGGGCCGATTCCGGTGTCGCGGGAAGTCGATGCGGTCTGGCACGCCTGGATTTTGCAGACACAGGAGTACTTCGAACTTTGCGAGCGCTTGCCAACCGGCCGCTACATCCATCACAGCGCCAACGACTACCTGCGCTACTTTGATCCAGACGTCGGCGAGGAAGACGACATGGCACTGGCCGTCAAGATGCTGGCGCTGTACGTGGCCAATTTCGGCGAGTTCACGCCCGAGAGCGCGCGTCACTGGCTGCTGGTTCGGCATTTGACGGATCGCTGGGGTTGGCCCTTGCAGGCCGTCAACGAATGGCTCCGAGGCCATGCGTGCGGCACTGCAGCGGCGCCGCACCAACCAACGCCAGCCGCGCGCGACCGCTTGCCCGCCTGAGGCGCGGGCCAACCATCCAGCAGCATCAACGCCAAGCGGCGTGCTGCTCCAAAGTGTTCGAACACCACGAAAGAGGCATGCCATGGCAAAGCAATCAAGCATCGTCGCGAGCATCGTTGCAGACGAGATCGTGCCCCCGGGCGCTCTGATCGAGTTCAGTCTTCCGGCCGCCGTTGACGCGCAGGCCGCGCAGGCCGGCGTTCGCCTGCTGCGCGGCGCCCAGCCGGTGCAGGCGCTCATTGCAGTTGGCCGCCAGGGTCGGCAGATCACGGTCACGCTGCCCGCCGATGCGTGCGGCGCCCACCGTGTCGAAATCCGCGAACTGCTCGGCGCCAAGGGCCAGCGGCTGGTTGAGCTGCTGAGCCTGCCGTTTTCGGTGCTGGCCGCCTCGGGCAAGGTCGCCCGGGAGCATCGGGTTGAGCACGCGGTGCGGCTGGCCATAGGCGAACTCGATGTGACGCGTCTTGCGCCCGGCAGCACTGGCGAGGGCGGGCACGTGGACCTGCTCAAGGCCGTGCATCGCAAGACCGGCGAGCCGGTAGAGCTGGCCTTCGACCAGGACGGCAAGCCGGTGGACTGGGCCCGCCGCATGGCCGAGCTGGCCAAGCGCCGCGCCGCGCGATACGGCCGCCTGCACGAGACTCTTTTCGACAGACTGGTGCGAGCCAAGGACGACGAGCGCATTCCTGTCGTCGTGTGGCCACGCATCGACCTCCCCCCCGCGCCCTACGCCAAGCCGGCCGATCGCCGCAGTGACGAGGCCCCGCCCGCCGAGCTGCAGGTGTTGAAGAAGCTCGCGCGCCAGCGCGTCGATCTGGTCAAGGCCCTGCAGTCCGCGAAGATCGAGTTGCCGCGAGCCAGCGCCGCCGCCGACGAGTCGCCATTCGTGCGTCTGACGGCGACACCGGCCCAGCTGCGGCTGCTGGCTCAGGACAAGTCGGTGGGTGCTGTGCACTACGACGACCCCACGGCCGTCAACGACCTTGGCGACTCGATGGCCATCGCGCGCTCCGATCTCGCGCACAACGCCGGCTTCGACGGCACCGGCATCCGCGTCGCGGTGTGGGAGGACGGGCCCAGCGACACCACGAACCTGTCGTTTGCCGCGCGCTTCACGGCCAGCCCCTCGGCCAGCAACCATGCGCGGCTCACCAGCGCTGTCATCAAGAACACCGAGGCCAACCTGCCACATGGGCATGCGCCGGATTGCGACCTGTATTCGGCCAATACATCCGGCACCGACGCGCTGCAATGGGCCGTGCGAGACCAACATTGCACGGTGGTCAGTCAGAGCTTCCACCGCAACAGCGAGCCTGGCGGTGCCGGCCTGCAGTCGGACGATCTGCTCAAGGACTGGTTGGCACTGCGCTGGCCATACCCAACCATCGTTCAGGCGGCGGGCAATTTCTGGTCTGGCGACGCCGACAACATCAATCCGCCCGAGGACGAGTACGTCAACCACAAGGGCTACAACAGCCTCGCGGTGGGCAACCACGACGACACTGCAGCTGCCATGTCGGGCGACTCGGTCTTCCGCAATCCGAGCAGCGCGCACGGTGACCGCGAACTGCCCGAGATCGCGGCCAACGGAACTTCCGTCTCGGCCAACGGGCAGACGATGTCGGGTACCAGCTTTGCCGCGCCAGCAGCGGCCGGAGTCGCGGCGCTGCTGCAGGACGTGGATGGCGTGCTGTGCTCATGGCCCGAAGGCTGCCGCGCGATCCTGCTGGCCTCGGCCGCCCGCAACGTGCGCGATGGCAGTTGGTGGCACGACGTGATCAACCGCGTCGACGGCCGCGACGGATCTGGTGCCGTGGATGCGCAGGCCGGCGTGGCGATTGCCCAGCAGCGACGTTCACGAAATGCCACAGCCACCCGCCGCGGCTGGGACGTGGGCACCCTGGCCTCGGCCGACTTCGGCAGCGACCGCCTGGCAACGTTCCGCTACCGGGTGTCGGTTCCCGCGCTGCTGTTCCAGCCCACGGTCAAGGTCGCGTTGGCCTGGGACAGCGCAGTCACCACGATCCTGGGGCTGCCCATCGCCTCGGTCCTCACGGTCGATTTCGACCTCATCGTGCGCGACAGCCGTGGCGTCCAGGTTGCTTCGGCAGCGTCGTGGGACAACAGCTACGAAGTGGTCGAGTTCGCGGCCCAGCGCGGCGAGACCTACGAGATCATCATCCGCCGCTGGTCGGGCACCGACAGCGTCTGGTACGGCCTGGCATGGACCACGACGGGACTGGAGTTCGTCAAGTCTTGGGATCTCGAACAGCTGCGACGAACCCGCCTGACGGGCTGAGGTCGCGCGGTTGGCGCAAGCGGGGTGATAGGGGGCCAACCCGAGGTCGCCCCATCTCTCCCTGGCCGCGAGCCGACGCTGAACCGTGGCACAGTTCTTGTGTGACGAATCCACCACTCGTCATACCCGCTTCAAGGACTCGCCATGCATGACCTGCCCGCCGACTGGAGCGCCCTGTGCGCCCTCGTTTTCCTGTTGGGCATGCGACACGGCTTTGATGCCGACCACCTGGCCACCATCGACGGCCTCACGCGCCTGAACCAGCGCCGCGGCCTGGCCCTGGCGCGCTACTGTGGTGCGCTGTTCTCGACCGGCCATGGCGGGGTGGTGATGCTGATCGCCATCGCCGTCGGCTCGGTGAGCGAGCGCTGGGTGCCGCCCGGCTGGCTGGACGCCTTTGGTGCCTGGGTCTCCATCGCCTTCTTGCTGGCGCTGGGCCTGGTCAACCTCAGCGCCGTGCTGGCCACGCCGGCCGGGCAAACCGTGGCTCTGGTGGGCTTGAAAGGCCGCTGGCTGGGTAGGCTCACCCAGGCCCGCAGCCGGCTGGGCGTGGCGGCGGTGGGCGCGGTGTTTGCGCTGTCGTTCGACACCATCAGCCAGTCGGTGCTGTTCGCCGCCACGGCCACGCAGTTTGGTGGCGTGACGCGCGCCATGATGCTGGCCTTGCTGTTCGTGCTGGGCATGCTGGTCACCGACGGCCTGAACGGCTGGTGGATCTCGCGCCTCATCGCCCGCTCCGACGAAGTCCCCGCATTGGCCTCGCGCATCATGGGCGCGGCCGTGGCCGGCGTGAGCCTGCTGGTGGCCGCAGTGGGCGTGGGCAAGCTGCTCTCGCCCGCCGTGGGCGGCTGGAGCGAAGGCAAGGACCTGGCCCTGGGCACCTTGGTGGTGGGCGTGATCGCGCTCAGCTATTTGTTCGCCATGGCCGTGGCGCGCAGCCGCAGCGGCCAACCGCGCCAAGCTGCCTGAGCATGTCGCTGGAGGCTCAGGGGGTGTAGGTCACCTGCACCTCGGTGGCCACACCGTTGGCATGCGCGTCAAACACCAGGCGCAGGCTGCCATCGGCCGCCTCGTAGGTGTTGGGCGCGGTGGCCACCAGATGCACTGCAGGGCGGTCGCCCAGGCGGGCCAGGGGGCGCTGCGGGCTGCCAGACAGGTTGAGCGGAAGGCCGTTGTGCAGCACATAGCTGCCGCGCACGGCACTGAAATCCACGCCGGCGGCGTTCGCCGTGAGGCGGGGTGAGCTGACCTGCACCTGCGGCATGGCGCAGGCGGCCTGTGACAGCGCCAGGGCCACGCAGGCGATCAGGGTGCCAGTGAGGGGTTTGTTCATCGCAGTCCTTTCAGGGTGATGGGGTGGGCAAAAGCCGGTGATGGCAGATTGCGCGCCGGCGAATTCGATGTCCCGCGCCTTGCGACGGACCGCAGCAAGCGACGGATGAACTGCAGGCCGGGTCTGTGCCACAGTGGCCGCATGTCCCTGTCTGCGCTCACCTGCCATGCCATCGACCCCTTGCTCGCCCACTACGGACTGCGCGCAACGCGGGTGAAGCTGGTGGCCCAGCTCGATTGCGAGATCCACCGCATCGCACTGGCGCGCCCGCATGGGCTGGCCAGCCTGGCGCCGGATGCCGACGTGGTGCTGCGCATCTACCCCGCCATCCGCAGCGACACAGCCCCCATCGATGCCGAGCTGCGCTGGCTGCAGGCCATGGCGCACGCCGGCCTGCATGTGCCGCAGCCATTGGCCGATGCGCAGGGTCGCATGCTGCAGCGCTGGCAGCCCGACGCGCAGGGACCGGTGCGGCACGCGGTGCTGCTGCGCTGGCTGCCTGGCCGCCTGCTCGACCGTGGCCTGCGGCCTGTGCACCTGCGCCGCGTGGGCGAACTGGTGGCGCGCATGCATGGCTGTGCCGAGGGCCTGGTGTCGGCTGGCCACATGCCCGCCGACCAGGCGACCGATGGACCCGACCTGAATGGCTGGGCCAGAGGCAGCCGGGCAAGCGACCTGCGCCTGGCGCCTGCCACCCATGCAGTGATCGCTGCAGCGGCGCGGCAACTCAACAAGGCACGGGCCGACATCGGCCGGGGCCGGGACAGCCACGGCTGGGTGCACGGTGACCTGCACTTGTGGAACCTGCTGTTCCATGGCCGGCAGGCTGGCGCCATCGACTTCAGTGACGCGGGCTTTGGCCTGCACGCGCAAGACCTGGCCTCCGCCTTGCAATACCTGCGCCACCCCTGGGTGGGCAATTGCGACCACGGCGGCCAACTGGCGGCGATGCAAGCTGAACTGCTCGAGGGCTATGCGTGCTGGCGACCACTGCCGCCCAACGTGGAACAGCAGATCGACGTGTGCGTGGCCATCCGCATGATCAACACGGTGGAGTGGATGCTGGACCAATGGCCCCAGTTGAACTCGCGGCCCTGGGGCCCCGGTTTTCTGCAGCGCGTGGCAGGTTCGCTGGCCGTCTTTGCAGGCTGAGAGGCCTCAGTGGCTGGTGTACGGCTGGGCCTGGCGGCGTTGCTTGTCGGCGTACATGGCCGAATCGGCGTCGTGCAGGATCTGGTCGGACGTGTCCTCGTTGCCCAGGAACAGCCGGTGCCCCACGCTGGCACGGCCGTGGTAGTGCAGCTCGCCCAATTGCATGGGCCGGCCGATGGCATCGCCCACCTTGGCCTCGATGGCCAGCACGGCCTCGCGGGCCAGCACGGCATCGGGGCCCAGGTTCTCGCACAGCACCACGAACTCGTCGCCGCCCAGGCGCGCCACGGTGTCGCTCTCGCGCACAGCGTGACGCAGCCGCTGCGCCACCTCGATCAGCATGCGGTCGCCGGCCTCGTGCCCGTGCTGGTCATTGAGCTCCTTGAAGCGGTCCAGATCGAGGAACAGCAGCGCTGCCCACGAGCCGGTGCGCTGGTGGGTTTGCTGCGCATGGTGCATGCGGTCGAGCAACAGGCGGCGGTTGGGCAGGCGCGTGAGGGCGTCGTGGAAAGCCATGTCGCGGATCTCGGCCTCCATGCGCTTTTGTTGCGTGATGTCGCGTGCAATCTTGGACGCCCCCAGGATGCGGCCCTGCGCATCGCGCACCGGCGAGATGGCCACGCTCAGTGCAATGCGCCGGCCGTCCCTGTGCAGGCGCTCGGTCTCGAAGGGCTCCACGGTATCGCCACGCTGCAGCCTGGACAGGATCGGCGCCTCCTCCTCCTGGCGCTCGGGGGGAAAGATGCGCGACAGGGGCTGCCCCAGCATCTCGGCGGCCGTCCAGCCATAAATGCGCTCGGCGGCGGCATTCCAGCTCAGCACGGTGCCGTCCAGCGCCTTGCAGATGATGGCGTCATGGGACGACTCGACGATGGCTTCGTAGCGGTGGTACGCCGCGTTGATCTGCCGGCGCGAAGTACGGTACAACTGCAGCGCCGCATAGGCCGACACCAGCAGGGTGAGCGCCGCAATGGTCAGCAGGGCCGCGTCCCTGCGGCTCCAGCCCGAGGGAAAGTCGTCTTCGGGCAAACCCACCAGCACATAGAGGGGATACCCATCCACGCGCTGATAGGCATTGATGCGCGCGACGCCGTCCATGGCCGTGGCGGCGGCGTAGTCGCCCGCTTCAGGCTGTGCCGCAATGGCCTGGCGCAACTCGGCCGAAACCCCGTTGCCGCCTATGCCGGCCGTGCCAGGCTGGGGCAAGGGCTGGCGGTACACCAGGGCCAGCTCGGCGTTGCGTATGGTGGCGGCACCGTGGCGGCCCAGTTCCACACGGTCCAGGATGGCGCCCAGCTGCTCCACCGGCAGGTCCACGCTCAGCTCGGCTTGGCCTGCCTGGGCCGAGGCCCGTGCCAGCTGCATCACCCAGCGCCCGCCGGCATCCTTCAAGGGGCCGCGCACCCGCAAGCCCGGTGCGGGTGTGACATGCCCAGCCGCCCAAGTGCTGGCTTGCCCGGGCATCACCGCCCCCCTGGCCTGCAATGACAGATCGGCCTGGGCCAGCACCGCCGCCAACTGGGCCTCGATCAGCAGCGCCATGTTGCGGGTGACGCTGGTGGCGTATTGACGCCGCCGGTCGTGCTCCTGGCGTATGGCCAGCGCGGCCAGCACCACCACCAGCGTCGCCAGTGCGGCCACCGCCAGGGCATAGGGCGCCCAGTCGGTCAACCTGCGGGAAAACGGGGAAGGCCAGTGCATGGTGGCGGCGAGACTCCGCAGCCGTGCAGCGCTTCCCAAAACAAGAAGGGCCGCGTACGACGCAGCCCCAGCTTACCCCAGGCAGGCTGGCCCGGGTTGGACGGAAAAGCTGGCGATCAGGGCTGGTATTTCCAGGCGCCGTTCTCGATCTTCACCATCACGCGGGCGCGCTGATCCAGGCCCAGGTGGTCGCTGGCCGACATGCTGAAGATACCGTGCGCTCCCGGCATTTCCTTCACCTGCTCCAATGCATCGCGCAGCGCGGCGCGGAAGGCCGGCGTGCCAGGCTGGGCTTTCTTGAGCGCCACAGGCACGGCAGCGGTCATCAGCAGGCCGGCGTCCCAGGCATGGGCGCCGAAGGTACTGACCGAGCCCTTGCCATGCGCCGCCTCGTACTTGGCCACATAGGCCTGGGCACTCTTCTTCAGCGGGTGGTTAGCGGGCAACTGGTCCACCACCAGCACCGGGCCGGCGGGCAGGAAGGTGCCCTCCACGCTCTTGCCGCCCACGCGCAGGAAATCGTTGTTGGCCACGCCGTGGGTCTGGTAGACCTTGCCGGTGTAGCCGCGCTCCACCAGCGCGCTCTGTGGCAGCGCGGCAGGCGTGCCCGAGCCGGCGATCAGGATGGCGTCGGGCTTGGCGCCGGTGAGCTTGAGCACTTGGGCGGTGACCGAGTTGTCGGTGCGGGCGTAGCGCTCGCTGGCCACGATCTGCAGGCCCTTCAGGCCCGCCGCCTTGCTGAACTCGTTGAACCAGCCTTCGCCATAGGCGTCGGCAAAGCCGATGAACCCCACGGTCTTGACCTTGGCGTCGGCCATGTGCGCGGCGATGGCCAGCGACATCATGATGTCGTTCTGCGGCGTCTTGAAGACCCAGCGCTTCTTGGCGTCCATGGGCTCGATGATGCGGGCCGAGGCGGCCATGGAGATCATCGGCACCTGGGCTTCGGAGACCGCGTCGATCATGGCCAGCGAGTTGGGCGTGGTGGTGGAGCCCAGGATCACGTCCACCTTGTCCTCGGTGATCAGGCGGCGGGTGTTGCCCACGGCCTTGGTGGTGTCTGAGGCGTCGTCCAGCACCACGTACTTCACGTTCTGGCCGGCGATGGTCTTGGGCATCAGCTCGATGGTGTTCTTCTCGGGGATGCCCAGCGAAGCGGCCGGGCCGGTGGCCGAGACGGTGACGCCCACGGTGATGTCGGCCAGCGCGGCACCCGCAGCCAGCATGGCGGCGGTGGCGAACAAGGTCTTGAGCAGAGAGCGGGGGGTGCGGATCACAGGGTAGTCTCCTTCGTGGATTGCCGAGAGGGCTTTGCAGTGCGTGCCTTGGTGGGCACTTTGGTGGGGGAAGCTCGGGTCTTGGAAACGGCGGCCGGGGTGGATGCGGGCGCAGGCGGGTTCACCGCCACCAGGCCACCAAAGAACAGATCGGCCACCAGCGGCGCCATCTGCTCGTGGGTGAGGGGTTCTCCGGGCCGGAACCAGGTGAACATCCAGTTGATCATGCCGAACAGCAGCATGGCCAAGGGCTTGTGCAGCTCGGCTTTCTGTAGCCCTGGGCGCACAGCGGCCACGGCGTTGGCAAAGGCCGCCACCACACCGCGCTGCACCTGCAGAACCTGCTCGCGGCGCGCGGGCTCCAGCAGGCCAACGTCTTCGGTCAGCACGCGGTGCTCGTTGCGGGCGCTGGCGTACTCGCGCACGAAACGGATGATGAGCTCGCGCAGCCGCGCCTCGGCGCCCAGCGGCTCGGTCATCACTTCAGCCACCACCTGGGCCAGGCGCTGCACATGGGCCTCGGCCACCAGGGCCAGCAACTCGTTCTTGTCGCGCACATAGTGGTACACCGCCGCCTTCGAGACACCGCAGGCCGCCGCCACCTCGTTCATGGACGTGGCCGAATAGCCTTTGACCGCGAACAGCGAAGCGGCGTGTTTCAGGATCAGCTCGCGCTGACCGTCATAAGCTTGTGAGCGAGGGCGGGCCATGCGAGGCAGTTTATTTCGGGCGTCGGTCGATCACGCGGCGGGCCTTGCCCACCAGCGTGCGCTCGATGGAGTCGGGCGCACCCACATGCACGCGGGTGGAAACACCGATCAGCGTCTTGATGCGGTGCTGCAGCGTGCGTTCTATGCCCTCGCGGTTGGCGTACACAGCCGAGGGCAGCACCTCGCAATGCACCGCCACCTCGTCCAGCGTGCCGTCGCGCGTCACCACGATCTGGTACTGGCCCGAGAGACCTTCGGTCTGCAGCACCAGCTCCTCGATCTGCGTGGGGAACATGTTGACGCCGCGAATGATCAGCATGTCATCCGAGCGGCCGACGATCTTGCCCATGCGGCGCATGCTGCGCGAGGTGGGCGGCAGCAGCCGTGTGAGGTCTCGGGTGCGGTAGCGGATGATGGGGAAGGCCTCTTTGGTGAGCGAGGTGAACACCAGTTCGCCCTCGCTGCCATCGGGAAGAACTTCACCGGTGTCGGGGTTGATGATCTCGGGCAGGAAGTGGTCTTCCCAGATCACCGGGCCGTCCTTGCTCTCCACGCATTCGCTGGCCACGCCCGGGCCCATCACCTCTGAGAGGCCGTAGATGTCCACCGCGTCGATGCCGGCGTCGGCCTCGATCTGCTTGCGCATCTCTTCGGTCCAGGGCTCGGCACCGAAGATGCCCACGCCCAGCGACATCTCGCGCGGGTCCAGCCCCTCACGGCGAAACTCTTCAATGATCACCTGCATGTAGCTGGGCGTGACCATGATGATGTCGGGCTTGAAATCGCGGATCAGTTGCACCTGCTTCTCGGTCTGGCCACCGCTCATGGGAATGACGGTGCAGCCCAGCTTCTCAGCACCGTAGTGCGCGCCCAGGCCTCCGGTGAACAGGCCGTAGCCGTAGGCCACGTGCACGATGTCGCCCTTGCGGCCACCGGCCGCGCGGATGGAGCGCGCCACCAGCGTGGCCCAGCGCTCGATGTCACCCGCCGTGTAGCCCACCACCGTGGGCTTGCCCGTGGTGCCCGAGGATGCATGCACCCGCGACACCTGCTCGCGCGGCACCGCGAACATGCCAAACGGGTAGTTGGCGCGCAGGTCGTGCTTGGTGGTGAACGGGAACTTGGCCAGATCGGCCAGTGTCTTGCAGTCGCTCGGGTGCACGCCCTTCTCGTCAAAGGCCTGCTTGTAGTGCGGCACGTTCTCGTAGACGCGCGCGAGCGTGGCTTGCAGGCGCTGCAGCTGCAGGGCCTGGATCTCGTCGCGGCTGGCGGTCTCGATGGCGTCGAGTTCGCCGGGGGCGGGCTTTCTGACCGTCATGTCGTGGTGTCTCCTGGTCTGGTTTTTTGGTTCAGGGCAGCACGGGCAGGGTCGCCACGGCCTTGCCCCGCATCGTGTACGAGCGGCCGCGGAACACGGCGATGCGCTCGCCACGCTGGTTGCGCACCTCGATGTCGTACACACCCGTGCGGCCCGCCTTGTTCTGCTCGGTGGCTGTTGCGCTCAGCACATCGCCCGCGCGGCCCGGCGCGAACAAATCGATGCTGAAGCCTGAAGCCACCGTGACCTCGTTGTAGGCATTGCAGGCATAGGCAAAGGCCGAATCGGCCAGCGTGGCGATGAGGCCGCCATGGCAGATGTCGTGGCCGTTGAGCATGTCCGGGCGCACCGTCATCTCCATCGTCGCCGTGCCCGGCCCCACGGTCACCACGCTCATGCCCAGCGCCTTGCAGGCACGGTCATTGGCCCACATGGCGTCGCGTGCCAGCTCGGCCAGCTCTTGCGGATGGGGTTTGTGTGTCTTGGTCATGGGATCGCGGTGGGGGGAGTGGGTGGGCTCAACGGTCGCTGAACTGCGGCGCGCGCTTTTGCTGGAACGCGGCCACGCCCTCCGCAAAGTCGTGCGCGTGGCCCAGCGTGCGCTGCAATTCAGCTTCGAGCGTCAGCGCCTGGCCCATGTCCAGCTGCGCGGCGGCGTCAAAAGCCTGGCGTGTGACGGCCAAGGCCTTCACCGGCATGGCGGCGAGCTTGTGGGCCAGGGCAAGCGCGGTGTCCATCAGCACGGCGTCTTCCACGCATTGCCAGATCAGGCCCATCTCGGCGGCGGTATCGGCGCTGAGCTTGTCGCCGGTAAGGGCCAAGCCGAGCGCGCGTGCACGGCCCAGCAAGCGCGGCAGCAGCCAGGTGCCACCGCAATCTGGCACCAGGCCAATCTTGGAAAAGGCCTGGATGAAGCTGGCCGAGCGCGCGGCGATGGCCATGTCGCAGCCCAGCGCAAAGTTGGCGCCCGCCCCTGCCGCCACGCCGTTCACCGCCGCGATCACCGGCACCGGCATGCTGCGGATGCGCAGCGCCAGCGGCCGGTAATTGGCCTCGATGACGGCCCCCACGTCCACCTTGCCATCGGGCCCGGGCACCATGCTGCTGTCGTTCAAATCCTGCCCGGCACAAAAGCCGCGCCCGGCGCCGGTGATCACCACGGCGCGCACGCTGGCATCGGCGGCGGCGGCGTCGAGCGCCACACGCAGCTCGGCATGCATCTCACCTGTGAAGCTGTTCAGCGCCGCTGGCCGGTTGAGCGTGAGCGTGCGCACGGGGCCGGCATCTGCCACCAGCACCAGGGGTTCGGACATCGGAAGTCTCCTGCGGAATCCGGTGGTGCTGGCGTGGCGCTCAGAGTTATTTAACCAACCGGTCGGTAAATGATAGGAGGCCGGCCGTATTGATGCAAGGCAAAAGACCCGCAGATCGCCTCGGTGCTTTCCCGGGTGAGACCCGCCACGCAGGCCCCGCCGTATTGCCTGGGCTGGCCTCCCACCGTATGGCCCGCGCTGGCCTCCCGCCGTCATTCCCGCGCAGGCGGGAATCCATGAACTCAAACCCCTGGATTCCCGCCTGCGCGGGAATGACGATGAAGCGGCTTGAATGGTCGTCCTCCATTCTCACCATCGCAGCTAGCATCGCCGCATGTGGAATGAACTCATGCAGGCGCTGCAAGCGCAACTGGCCAACCAACTCGTGGCCGGCGCCATCGCACTGGGCGTGGTGGGCGTGGTGGTGGCCTCGCTGCGCAAACTGCCGGGCACGCTGTGGTCGCAGCTGCGGCGCGTGGTGATCGTCTCGGCCACGCTGGACAGCCGCAACGACCTGTTCACCGCCTTCGTGGGTTGGCTCAACGACCAACGCTTTGGTCAACGCAGCCGCTGGTTCACCGTGGTGCAGGCGCCGCACGCCGTGGCCGAGAACGAAGCAGAAGCCGACGACACGCCCAAGCTGCAGTACAGCCCGGCGCCGGGTTTTCACATCTTCTTCTACCGTGGCCGGCTGATGTGGCTGCAGCGCGAGATCGCCATGAACCTGCAGGTGGTGGAAACCATCCACCTGGGCGCCCTGTTCACCCCGCGCCGGGTGATGGAAGAGCTGCTGGAAAACGTGGTGCGCCACGCCGGCGAGCAGCGCGCCAACCGGCTGATGCTCTACACCGTGGACCGCTGGGGCGACGACTGGCGCGTGGCCGACAGCAAGCCGCGCCGCAGCCTGGCCTCGGTGGTGCTGGCCGAGGGCGTGGCCCAGCAACTGCACGACGACATCCACGAGTTCTTCTCGCGCCGCGAGTGGTACGCGCAGATGGGCATCCCCTGGCGGCGCGGCTATTTGCTTTACGGCCCGCCGGGCACCGGCAAGACCAGCGCGGCCTATGCGCTGGCCGGCGAATTGCGGCTCAAGCTCTGCGCCATCTCGCTCACCAACCCCAAGCTCAACGACAACGTGATGGCCGATCTGCTGCAGCGCACGCCGCCGCGCTCGCTGATCCTGCTCGAAGACATCGACGCCTTCTTCAACGCCCGCGAGAAACAGGACACCCGCATCCAGGTGAGTTTCTCTGGCCTGCTCAATGCGCTGGACGGCGTGGCCGCGCAAGAAGGCCGCATCGTGGTGCTGACCACCAACCACCGCGAGAAGCTCGACCCGGCGCTGATACGCCCCGGCCGCATCGACATGGCGGTGGAACTGGGCAACGCCGACGCCAGCCAGTTGAAGGGCCTGCTGCTGCGCTTTTATCCGGACGCCGGCGCGAAGGCCGATGCCCTGGTGGCCAGCTATCCGGCCGGGTCGCTCTCACCGGCCCAGATCCAGCAAATCCTGATCACGGCCGACAGCCTGAACGAGGCGCTGGCCACATTGCGCGATGCCGCCCAGGCGGCGCCCCAGACGCTCGCCTGAGAACCCACCAGGGCTCAGCGCGGCTTGACGCTGATGAGCCAGGCCATGAGGTCGGCCTTCTCCTGCGCGGTGCATTTGCGGCCCACCACGTCGGCACAGTTGACGTTCAAGGTGGCGTCCACATGCACCGGGTTGGTCAGCCGTTTCGGGTTGGCTGAAGGGGCCAGCGGTTCTATGGGCTTTTCCTTGAGCTGATCCTGGCCGCGGCGTGAAGGATCTTCGGTGTGGCAGGAGCTGCAAGTCCAGCCCAGCACCTGCTTGAAATCAGTGGTGAAGAGTTTCTTGCCGCGCTCAGGTGAGCCCGGTGCGCCAGCGAGCTTTTCATACTTCGCCAGGATGGATGCCGGTGTGTCGGCCCATGCCAGCGTGGCAGAACCCTGCAACAGCAGCAGCGGCAGCCACCAGACCAGCATGCGACTTGAACGTGTCGTGCGTGTCATGCCCACTCCTTTTCACTCGGGTTGTGGCGTCAGTGGACGCCTGTTCGCTCGCCAATTGTCTGCCCCTGGTCAAGCGAGGCTGTGAGTACAAGCACCAACGGGCTGACCCAACTCGCCCTTTGACCATGCCGCAAAGCCCAAGGCCGGACCGTCAGTCTTCCTTCGGTGGCGGCACCATGCGCAGCGTGTTGCGTCCGCTGGCCTTGGCCGCGTACATGCGCTCGTCGGCCTGGGCGATCAAGTACTCCAGCGAGGGCGCTTCGGCGTTCATGGCCGCACCGCCCATGGAGAAAGTGCAGCCATGCGGGCTGGGCATGCCAGGCACGGTGGTGGCGGCAAAGGCCCGTTGCATGCGCTCGAAGACATTGGGCAACTCTTGGAGTCGCGTGCCGGGCATCACCAGCAGCCACTCTTCGCCGCCCCAGCGCCCCAGCCGGTCCTGGCCGCGCAGCACGCCCTGGGCAGCCTGGGTGTAGGCGCGCAGCAAGGCGTCGCCAGTGGCATGGCCGTGGTTGTCGTTGACGCGCTTGAAGTGGTCCAGATCGATCATCGCCACGGTCATCGGCAAACCCAGGCGGCGCGCCAGCACCCACTGGGCTTGGGCATAGGCCAGCACCGCACGCCGATTGGGACAGCCCGTCAGGTCGTCCGTCAGCGCCAGATCAGCCAGCGCGCGGCGCCGCAAGACACCGCGCCAGGCGACCCAGCCAACCGCAGCGGCCAGCATGGACAAGGCGGCCACCGCCGCCCACAGCGCGCGACGCTCCGCCACCTGCGCCTTCAGCGCCAGTTGGGCGGCTTCGCTGCGGTGGCGCAGCTCGGCGTTCTCGGCGTCGCGCCGCGCCGAGTCGTAGCGGGCTTGCAGGCGCAGCACCTGGGTGTCGCTGGCCAACCCCTTGCCGGCAGCGCCCAACTCGTTGGCCCGCAAGAGCTCGGCATAGGCGCGCTGGTGTTGCCCTTGCGACGCGTAACCCTCGGCCATGGCCCGGGCCAGCGGGGCCCGGTTGATGGGTTGCTGCGATGGCGTGTCCCAGGTGCGGGCACGGTCGATCTCGGTCAGCACCTCGGGGCGCTTCAGCCGTGCCAGCGCGAGGATGCGCAACTCCATCACATCGGTCATGTTGGCGCCACCGTCTTCGTAGGGCTCCAGCAAGCTCTTCGCTTCGTCCAGCACCGGCAGCGCTTCCTTGAGCGCGCCTTGCGCCAACAGCACACGCGCTATGGACATGTCGGCCACGCCGATGCCGACCAAATCATCGATCGAGCGACTGAGTGCCTTGAAGCGGCCCAGATGCTCCAGGGCAGGCCCATACCGTTTCATGCGTCCCAGCGCATTGCCCAAGTCTTACTCAAGTCCGGCGCGACGCATGCGGAAGTTGCCGTCTCCCAGTGCGGCCAGGGCGCGGTCAAAGTGGGTCAGAACCTGCTGCATGTCAGTGGTGGAGGACGCGGTCCTGGACTTGATCAAGCCCATCCCAGCCTGTGCAAAGGCTTCCAGGTAGCGCAGGCCCGTGGCGTGTCCACAGTGCTCCAGCTGCTCGGCGGCGAGCCAGGCTTCGTCGTGATTGTGCGTGTTGATCAGTCCCCACAACTCCCAGGCTGTGGTTGAACATGACAGCACGGGGTCGCCCAACTGGTTCACCTTCTCGCGCAGTTGCTTCATGCGCGGGCCAAACTGCGCCGGATCGCCCATGTCCAGGTCGAGCACGGTGCTTTCTTGCTGCAGCCACAACGACAGGTGTGGCCCAGCATTCGGAACCGTTGCAAGGATCGACTCTGCCTGAGCAAAGACGCCTCGGGCCGCCTTCAGGTCACCCAGATTGCCGTGCATGCGCCCTGTGGCCAGCAGCAACCAGAAGCGCGTGGCCGCATCGGGCGCTGTCGCCACCTGGCGCTGGGCGTCCACCAGCGTTGCACGGGGGTCGTCTTCACCGGCACGCCTCAGGGCCAGAAACAGTTCGGGCGCGGTGAGCGCTGGTTCAGCAGCCTGCAGCGCTGGCGAAAAGCCGAGGAGCAGGGCCAGCATCGCCGCCCTGGCCCGCTGCCACCACCATTGCAAGCACTGGCCACGAACCGGCTTGCCCACAGCGGGATCTGCAACCTGGGTTGCGCGGCTCGCATCCAACAAGGTACAGCTCGGGTTCATGGGACAAGGCCTGGCGTCGAGTCACCATTCTGTGACAGGAACGCTGAGCGTCACGGCAGCCCGTGTGACATAGGGCCAGAAACGATCAGGCACCCGCCCCAGGACGAGCTTGACGGGCGTCAACGTGGTGGCAACACCGTGCCCGTGCAGTCCCCAAAACCCATGGCCGCCGCGCCGGCACGCTCGCAGCGCCCGCGCATCACCACGCAGTCGCCATCCTGCAGGAACGTGCGGCTCTCGCCATTGGCCAGGGTCAGCGTCTGTGTGCCCCCCAGTGAGAGCTCCAGCAACGAGCCGCCCTGCCCCGCCTCGGGCCCGCTTTGCGTGCCCGAGCCCATCAGGTCGCCGGGCTGCAGGTTGCAGCCGTTGCTGCCGTGGTGGGCCACCATCTGGGCCACGGTCCAGTAGGCGTCAGCAAAGTTGCTCTGGCTGATGCGCTGTGGCGGCAGGCCGGCCTCGCGCATGGCGGCGGTTTGCAAAGCCACTTCAAGCGCGATGGCGATGCCGCCCTGCGCGCGGTTGGCCGGCGAATCGATGTACGGCAGCGGCGCCGGGTCGCCCTCGGGGTGGGCGAAGGGCACGCGGAACGGCGCCAGCGCTTCTTGCGTGACGATCCACGGCGAGATTGTGGTGGCGAAGTTCTTGGCCAGGAAGGGGCCCAGGGGCTGGTACTCCCAGGCCTGCACGTCGCGGGCAGACCAGTCGTTGAGCAGCACCATGCCAAACCAATCGGCCTCGGCCGCGTCCATGCTCATGGGTTCACCCAGCGCGTTGCCGGCGCCCACGAACACGCCCAGCTCCAGTTCGTAGTCCAGCCGCTTGGCCGGCGCGAACACCGGGTCGGCTTCCGGCGTGGGTTTGGTCTGACCCTTGGGGCGGTGGAAGCGCTGGCCGCTGACACCAATGCTGGAGACACGCCCGTGGTAGCCGATGGGCACCCACTTGTAGTTGGGCAGCAGTGGGTTGTCGGGCCGGAACAGCTTGCCCACCGTGGTGGCGTGGTGGATGCCGGTGTAGAAGTCTGTGTAGTCGCCGATGGCACAGGGCAGCGCCATCTCGGCGTCGGCCTGCGGTAGCAGGCAGCTTGGCAGCGCTGCCTGGCCAGGCGAGCCCACCCGCAGGGCCGCACTCAGCGTGGCGCGCAGGCCGCGCCGGGCGGCGGGGCCCTGCGCCATGAAGGCGTTGAGGTCGCCAGCAGCCAGCGGCGTCAACCACCCACGCGCGGCTTCACCCCACCCGCCAGCCACCAAGGCACGCTGCAGATCCAACACCTGATCGCCTATCGCCACGCCAACGCGCAACGGCTCGGTCGTTCCCGCGCGGCGAAAGCGGCCGAAGGGCAGGTTCTGGATGGGGAAATCGGTGCCGGCCAGGTTGGCCGAGGGCACCCAGCTTTGCAGCGCCGCGTCGTGCGTGGCATCCAGTGTTGCCACGCTCACTGCTTGAATTCCCGCTCGTGGAAGAAGGCCGCGTGTTTGGGCGCCGTCTTGGTCTTGTCCCAGTCTTCCAGCATCTTCCACTTCACCTCGTCCATGCGCTTGTTCATGGCCACTTCGTCGGGGTCCGGGCAGGCCAGTTCCAGGCGGTGGCCACTCGGGTCAAACATGTAGATGGAGTGGAAGGAGCCGTGGTCAGTGGGGCCCAGCACATCGACCCCGTTGGCTTCGAGGTGAGCCTTGAATTCCAGCAGCTCGGCCTTGTCTTTCACCTTGAAGGCGATGTGCTGCACCCACTCGGGCGTGTTGGGGTCGCGGCCCATCGGCGCCTTGGTGGGCAGCTCGAAGAAGGCCAGCACGTTGCCGCCGCCCGCATCGAGAAAGATGTGCATGTAGGGGTCGGGCTCCTTGGTGCTGGGCACCAGGTCTTCGGCGATGGCCAGCACGAAGTCCATGTGCAGCATCTGCTTGTACCACTCGACGGTTTGCTTGGCGTCCTTGCAGCGGTAGGCCACGTGGTGGATGCGTTCGATCTTCATGACGGTGTTCCTTTCGGTGGTGTCATTCCCGCGTCCCTTGCATGTCATTCCCGCGAAGGCGGGAATCCACGGGGTGGCGGGCAAATGCTGGATTCCCGCCTTCGCGGGAATGACGGGCGGGGTCCGCGCGTGAATGGCGGGACGGGTTAACTCAAACGCCGGCACGTGCGGCGGCCAGCGCCTCGCGCAGCACGCGCAGGTCGCCCACGTGGTTGGCCAGCAGCAGCACCAGGCGGGCGTTGACCAACTGGCTTTGCTCGTCGCTCAGATCGCGGTGGGTGTCGATGAGTGCTTCGTAAAAGTCGTCACCCGGCGTGAAAGCGCGCACGTAGCGCTGGCCGGGGGTGCCGAAATTGGGCTGGGTGTTGAGGTGTTGCATCGCGGTTTCTCCGTTCATTGGGTGCACAGCGCGCGCTTCAGCGCAGCCTGCAACTTGCCAGCGTCAAAAGCGCGCCAGCGGGCGGCCACGTGCTGGTCGGGGCGCAGCAGGTAGACGGTGCCGGGGCGGGCGTCGAAGCGGCGGCTGACATGCCCTTCGCTGTCGATGATGTCGCCGGCGATCACCAGGCTGCCGGGTGTCTTCACCCGCCGCAGCACCACGGGAACCGGGGTCTTTGGCAGCGTCACTTCCTCGTCGCCGAACACCAGCAGAGTGAAGTCGCCCAGCGCGGGGCTGGCCACTTCGCGCAGCAGCCAGCGGGCCTGGCCGCTCACCACCACGGGTGCGTCGTCCATCGGCGCGCCAGGCTCCATCCAGCCTTCGAAGGCGTCGGTGTCGGGCGTGTTCAGGCGCGATTCGGTGAGCAGGGCCGGCACCGAGAGGCGGCCTGAGTTCACCAGCGTGCGCGCAAAGGCGTGCTCGCGCGCCAGACCCAACACCGCGTTGCGCAGCAGCTTGGAGGTGGCGCTCTTGGGCGTGATGAAGTCGGTGGAGCGCGTGGAGTTCAGCAGGTTCTCGTCGGCCGCGAAACCGCGCTCTTCGCTGTAGGTGTCCAGCAGGCTCTCGGGCGCCGTGCCGTCGATCACGCGCTGCAGCTTCCAGCCCAGGTTGTCGGTGTCCTGCAGGCCCGAGTTGGCACCGCGCGCACCGAAGGGCGAGACCTGGTGCGCTGCGTCGCCGGCGAACAGCACGCGGCCGTGGCGGAACTGCGGCATGCGCCGGCACTGGAAGGTGTAGACGCTGACCCATTCCAGGTCGAACTCCGGTCCAGTCGTCGACGGGTCGCCCCTAGACGACTGCGCCCCCTCGGGGGGTGGGGGGCTCCAATGCGCGAGCATCTGCTTGATGCGCGGGATGACCTTCTCCGGTTTTTTTTCTTCTTCGGGATCGGCGTCCCAGCCGAGCTGGAAGTCGATGCGCCAGACGTTGTCGGCTTCGCGGTGCAGCAGCACGCTCTGGCCGCGGTGGAAGGGCGGGTCGAACCAGAACCAGCGCTCGGCCGGGAAGTCGGCCTTCATCACCACGTCGGCGATCAGGAAGCGGTCCTGGAAGACCTTGCCTTCGATCTCGAGCCCAAGCTGGCGGCGGATGGGGCTGCGCGCGCCGTCGGCCACGATCAGCCAGTCGGCTTCGACCGTGAAGCTGCCGTCGGGCGTTTCCACCTGCAGCGTGGCGCCGCTGCCGTGCGGCTCCACCTTGGCCACCTTGTGCTTCCAGCGCAGGTCGATGTTGGGCAGCTCCGCAGCCCGGTTGACCATGAACTCTTCGAGGTAGTACTGCTGCAGGTTGATCATGCCGGGGCGCTCGTGGCCGGCCTCGGGCAACAGGTTGAAGTTGAAGACCTCGGTGGTGTCGAAGAAAGTGCGGCCCACGTTCCAGGTGACGCCCTTGTCCACCATGGCCTGGCCGCAGCCTTGCCGGTCGAGCACTTCGAGTGCGCGCTTGGCGTAGCAGACGCCGCGCGAGCCGATGCTCACGGTGTCGTCGTCGTCCAGCAGCAGCACGGGCACGCCGCGCTGCGCCATCTCGATGGCGGCCGAGAGGCCCACCGGGCCGGCGCCCACCACCACCACGGGGTGGCGCTGGGGCGTGGTGCCGCTCAGCTCAGGTGGTTTGCGGTACTCGTACTTCGGGTAGGTGTAGGTTGAAAGCATCTTGTCTCCATGCGTCGTGTGCCAGCACCGGGTCTGCGCCCGGCATCCGATATCAGCCTTCCAGGGCCTTCCACATCTCGATGTCGCGCTCGGCCGTCCAGATGCGCGGATCGGGGAACTGCGTGGCCTCGTCGTAGGCGCGGGTCACGTCAAACGGCATGCAGTGCTTGAAGATCACCCAGTTGCCGTACTTGGGCTCCAGCGTCTTCATGGTCTCTTCGTACACCGCGCGCAGGGCCTTGCCTTGCGCCGCACCAGCCTTCACGCTGGCGAACAGCTCGCTCACGAAGGCGCGCGTGCCCTCCAGGCCGGCCTTCACTTCGGCCGGGTTGGTCAGCGCGGCGCCGCGGCCGGGCACCAGTTTCTCGGGCTGCAGCGCGGCGAGGTTGTCCAGCGTTTGCGGCCAGTCCTGAAAGTAGGCGTCGCCGGCATAGGGCGTGGCGTCGAACTCCACCAGGTCGCCCGAGAACAGCACCTTGTCCTGCGGCAGCCAGACCACGGTGTCGCCCTTGGTGTGGCCACGGCCCAGTTGCAGTATCTGCACTTCGAGCTTGCCCAGCCACAGCGTCATCTTGCCGCTGAAGGTGATGGTGGGCCAGGTCATGCCGGCGGGCACGCTCTCCACCGCCTGGAACAGGCGCGGGAAGCGGCCGATCTCGCTGGCCTTGTCCTGCTCGCCGCGCTGCACGATGAGGTCGTAGGTGTCCTGGCTGGCGATGATCTGCTGCGGCTTGTAGGCCGAGGCGCCCAACACGCGCACGGCGTGGTAGTGGCTGAGCGTGACGTACTTGATGGGCTTGTCGGTCACCTCGCGGATGCGGCGGATGACGTCCTGCGCCATCACCGGCGTGGCTTGGGTGTCGATCACCATCACCGCGTCGTCGCCAATGACGATGCCGGTGTTGGGGTCGCCCTCGGCCGTGTAGGCGTAGGCATGGTCCGACAGCTTGGTGAAGCTGACCTTCTTTTCTTCCAGGTCGGCTTGCGAGGCAAAGGTCTTGGGCTGGCTCATGGTGTGCGGCTTCCGGATTTGTGTTTAGGCAAATGAATTCAACATGGACTAACTGATGGCTTGATCTTAGTTCAGATGTTTGTTAATGTCTAATTCATTCGCATTGGTAGAAACCCGAAATGAACGCTCCCACCGACCTGCTGGACGACGACACACTGGAGCCCCCTGCCGAAGCCCGCGGCCCGCGCGGCATCCAGAGCATCGAGGTGGGCGGCCAACTGTTGTTGGCGCTGGCCCACCACGGCCGGCCGCTGGCGTTGAAAGACCTGGCGCGCGAGGCCGCCATGAGCCCGGCCAAGGCCCACCCCTATCTGGTGAGCTTTCAGAAGATCGGCCTAGTGGAGCAAGAAGCCAGCAGCGGCCGCTACGGCCTGGGCCCGCTGGCGCTGCAGATGGGCCTGATCGGCCTACAGCAGTACGACCCCGTGCGCCTGGCCACGCCGGTGATCGATGACCTGGCGCTGCAAACCGGGCTGACGGTGGCCATCGTGCTGTGGGGCAACCGCGGCTCCACGGTGGTGCGGGTGGCCGAGGCGCCCAACCCGGTGCATGTGTCGATGCGGCACGGTACGGTGATGAGCCTGCGCGACACGGCTTCAGGCCGCTTGTTTGCGGCGTTGCTGCCAGCAGCTCATGTGGACGCGGCCATGGGGGCCGAAGCCGGCACTCTGCGCGCCGACGCGGCCTTTCAGAACGAACTGAACGCCATCCGCCATGGCGCATTGGCCCGGGTCGACGGCATTGCCGTGCCCGGGGTGACCGGCCTGGCCGCGCCGGTGTTCGACAGCCGTGGCCATCTGGTGCTGGGCCTCACGGCCATCGGGCCCAGCGCCACTTTTGACAGCAGCGACCAGGGCGCAGTGGCGCAGGCGCTGACGCGCGAGGCCAAGGCCCTGTCAACCCGACTGGGTTGGCGCGAGGGCAGCGCTCAAACCGCTTGCTGACTGACGGCCGGCGTGGCTTGCGCCAAGCGGCGCTCGATCAAGCCGCGCATGTTGCTCAGCGAAATCTGGTGCGTGGCCACCACACCCAGCAAGCCGCTGCGGTGCAGTTCGATGATTTGCGCGTCGGTGAGCTTGTTCAGGCTTTCTTCGTCCACGCCCATGAAGCCATCCACCGACAGCGGCGAGCCATCGGGCAACGTGGCATCAAAGCGCTTGTCCTGCAGCAGACCCATCTCCAGCAGGCGCTCGCCCGCCAGGCGGGTGCGCTCCACCTCGGCCTCAATTTGCTCCACGAAAGAGCGCATCTCGTTCATGAACCCAGAGGGCTCGCCCTTGTCGTCGAACAGCTCACGGCCTTCGGTCTGTGACCAGCCGGCCCACGATTCATCGATGCACACGGCCCACTTGTCGGCCTCCACCTGGGCCATGGTGAACGGATAGGCCCGCAGCATGGCCGGCGTGTAGCGGCCACGCCAGCTCAGCTCACCATTTGCCCCCTTCTCGATGAACAGGTTCTCACCCGGCGTGAGGCCCATCACCGCCACCGGTGCCACCTGGGCCTTGCCATTGGGGTGGGTGCCTGCACGCAGGAACAGAATGGGGTACTCCTTGCAGGCATCGCCAAACTCGGCGGCCGTGAGGAAGGCGGCGTTCAGGTGGGCCACCGCCTGCAACGGATTCACATCGGTGCGCAGCTTGAGGTTGCGGTGGGCGATGCGGTCCAGTGCGACCGGTTTCTTGTGCAGTTCGTGGTTGATCATGGGTTTTGTCCCTCGTTATCTTGCCGCCGGCTGGCCAGCACCTTGTCCACCCGCTTGCCGTCCAGGTCGACCACTTCGAAACGCCAGCCGTCCCACTCCACCGCGTCGGCGGTGTTCGGGAGACGTCCGAGCAGCAGCATGATCATGCCGGCCAGCGTGTTGTAGCGCCCGCGATCTTCCTCGGGCAGTTCCTTCAATTCCAGACGGTCCTTCAGCTCGGGCACGGGGATCAGGCCGTCCACCAGCCAGCTCCCGTCAGCGCGCTGCACCGCCCAGGCGTCGTCGTCTTCCTGCGTGCCGAACTCGCCGGTGATGGCTTCCAGCACATCGCGCACGGTGATCACGCCCTGCACCGCGCCGTACTCGTCCACCACGAACACCAGCTCGGCACCCGAGGTGCGAAAGTGCTCCAGCAGCTCCATGCCCGAGAGTGTCTCGGGCACGAACACCGGCGGCACGATGTGGTCGGCCAGGGCATCCATGCGGCCCTCGGACAGCGGCCGCAACAGGCTGTGCGCGGCGATCACGCCAATCACGTCGTCCAGACCCCCGCGGCACACCGGGTAGCGCGAATGCTCTTCCTCGGCCACCGCCGCCAGCACATCGGCAATGGTGGCGCTGGCGTCGATCCACTGGATCTCGGTGCGCGGGATCATCATCGAGCCGATCTGCCGGTCGTCGAGGCGAAACACATTGCGCACCATCTGGTGCTCGTGGGCCTCGATCACGCCCGCGTCCAGGCCTTCTTCCAGGCTGGCCGCAATCTCTTCTTCGGTCACGCTGCGCGAGGGGCCGTCCTTCACACCCAGCAGGCGCAGCACACCCTCGGTGCAAATGCCCAGCACCCACACCAGCGGCCGCGTGGCGGCCGAGAGCCACTCCATGGGCCGCGCCACCAGGCGGGCCACCGTCTCGGGGTACATCAGACCGAAGCGCTTGGGCACCAGCTCGCCGAAGATGATGCTGAGCACGGTGATGGTCACCACCACCACGGCCGTGGCCGTGAGCTCGGCGGCGCGGGCCGAGATGGGCAGGTTGGTTTGCAGCCAGGCCGACACCGGGCCTGAGAAGGCCGCGTCACCCACGATGCCGTTGAGCACCCCGATGGAGGTGATGCCGATCTGCACCGTGGACAGAAACTTGTTGGGGTTGTCGTGCAGATCGATGGCCGCCTGCGCGCCGTGCTCTCCCGCTTCCAGCATCACCTGCAGCCGCGCCTTGCGGCTGGCAGACAGCGCCATCTCGGACATCGCGAACAGCGCGTTGAGCAGGATCAGGAACGAAAGAAGGGCGACGTCCATGCGATGCGGCTGTGAGGTTCAGTCCGCGCGAGAGCTGAAAAGGCCCGCCAGCGTAGCAGAATCGGGCGATGCATTACCTCATCGGCGACCTGCAAGGCTGCTGCAACGCGCTGGATCGCCTGCTGGACGAAATTGATTTCTCGCCCTCGCGCGACCACGTGCACGTGCTGGGCGATCTGGTCAACCGCGGCCCCGCCTCGCTGGCCACGCTGCAGCGCTTGCGCGGCCTGGGCACCTCCGCCACCTGTTTGCTGGGCAACCACGACCTGCATTTGCTGGCCGTGGCCGCTGGCGTGCGCAAGCCGCACCGCAAGGACACGCTGGGCCAGATCCTGGCCAGCACCGAGCGCGAGGCCTGGCTGGCCTGGCTGCGCCAATGCAAGCTGGCCGACAGCGCCTGCGGCTGGCTCACCGTGCACGCTGGCGTGCTGCCGCAGTGGGGCGCCGCGCAAACCCTGGCGCTGGCCACCGAGGTGGAACAAGTCATCCGCAGCCCGGCGCTGGGTGACTTCTTGCAGGTGATGTATGGCAACGAGCCGCCGCGCTGGCGCGACGACCTGGGCGGCAGCGAGCGCTGGCGCTTCATCGTCAACGTGCTCACGCGCATCCGCTTTTGCACCGCCGATGGTGAGCTTGAGTTCGAGACGAAAGACGGGGCCGATGCCGCACCCGCCGGCCATGCGCCGTGGTTCGAGCACCCGCACCGGCTCACGGCCCGGCAACCCGTGGCCTTTGGCCATTGGTCCACGCTGGGCCTGATCAACCAGCCGAATCTGCTGGCGCTGGACACCGGCTGCGTGTGGGGCGGCACCCTCACCGCTGTGCGCGTGGACGGCGGCCGGCGTGAAGTGGTGCAGGTGCCATGCGCGCAGGCACAGCGCCCGAGCCCGCCACCGGCCGAATGACAGCTCAAGAATCAGCCAGAACAGTCGATACTCTCACAGGGGGTTTGCCCACGAAGGCCAGCCGGGAATCAGAGTTGTTCAATCTACCGGGTCCACCGCTGGACTCCGCCACGCTGTTGTTCTCCAGCGCCGTGATGGGCTTCGTCATGGCGGCGTTTTCGTTCAGTGCCGCGCGGGCCATGCCCAACCAGCGGGCAAGCCTGCGGCTCTGGGGGCAGGCCATGGCAGCGTCTGGCTGTGCCTTCCTGCTCTACTTCCTGCGTGGCCACGTCCACTGGAACATCAGCTACGTAGGCGGCAATGCGCTGATCCTGCTGGGGCCGGTGCTGATCCTGCAGGCCCAAACCAGCTTGGTGGGCACCCAAGGTTCCAGGGCCTGGCCCACCGCCATCGTGGCCTGGGGTCTTGGTGGTGTTCTGGGCTCGGTGATGTTCGGCTTGCACTCCAACGCGGGTGCCATCACCGTGTCGTCCGCCATCGCCTGCGTGGCACTGGCGTACATGTGGCAGATAACCTCGCACCCGGTCACCCGCAGCCTGCCGGCAGCACGCTTCTCGGCGGCCGTGGGTGCCCTGACCGCCGCCACATTCACCTGGCGCACCTGGGTGGCCATCACGGGCCAATTGCCCAGCATCAACGCCAGCAACCCAGCCCCCAGCCCAGCACACACGAGTTCACTGTTGCTGGGCGCCCTGTTCCTGGCCGCAGCGTCCATTTCCTTCTTCTCTATGGCACACGAAATGCGCCGCCGCGAAACCGAGAACAGCGCGCGCCGTGACGGGCTCACCGGCGTGCTGACCCGCGCCGCCTTCTTCGAATCGGCCGAGGCCCTGTTCCGCCAAACATTGCGGCGCCCGGTGGCCATCGCCATGGTGGACCTGGACCACTTCAAGAACGTCAATGACCGCCATGGCCATGCCGCCGGGGACCACGCCCTCGCCCACATGGCCAAGCTGATCGCCAGCACGATGCGCAGCAGCGACTTCATAGGCCGCTACGGTGGCGAAGAGTTCGTGGTGCTGCTGCACGACTGCGACGCCGACACCGCCCGTCGCTTTGGCGAGCGCCTGGTGGACCTGGCCAACCGCACGCGCGTGCGCATGCCGGGCAACCAGACACTGCACTGCACGCTGTCCGTCGGCCTGGCCTGCTTGAGCACCAACGGCGCCGAGCCAGCCGAAACGCTGGACGCACTGGTCGCAAGAGCCGACCGCGCGCTCTACCGGGCCAAGGCACAAGGCCGCAACTGTGCCGCGTTGGCTGGCATGGCTGGGTGATAATGCGCGCCTACCCCAGGAGACGTGGCCGAGCGGTTTAAGGCAGCGGTCTTGAAAACCGCCGAGGGTTTATCCCCTCCGTGAGTTCGAATCTCACCGTCTCCGCCAGACCCCAACGAAGCCCGCCATTGCGGGCTTCCTCATTCGCAGCGACGACTGCGATCTTCAACACCGAGGCCACGGTCGAGGCACGCATGCGTGGTGCCTTCATCGCCGTGACGGCGCCAAAACACGCCCCAACCACCATCAGGTCAACCCTGGATGCCTGGTACCTGCAGCGAGCGCGGGAGCTGTTCGCTGACCGAATTTCCGCCGTGTCCCCCTGCGCTGGGTCAGGCAGCCTCCACCGACGCGCCTGCATTGGCTCTGTTGAATTTCAAGTGGGTTGCCGGGCATGAGGGTTGATGGCCTGGAAGTCGAGCTTGCCGGCGATCAGGAAGATGACGGTCTTGATGGTGGACAGGCGAGTGAAGCCTCGGGCGCGGCGCTTGGCGGCCTGGAACAGGCCGTTGATGGCTTCGAGGAAGCCGTTGGTCTGGCGGGTCTGCGCCCAGGCGACGATGCCCTCAAGGTGGCGGCGCACGAGCGCGGCGACCTCCTTCATCGGTTCGACCTTGGAGCGCATGACGCAGGTGCACCAGTGTTGGAGCATGGCGCGCACGACATTGATCTGCTTGCGCTCGAGGATCTCGCGTAGTTGCTCCTTGTAAGCCCAAGCGCGGGCGGTGCGCACGGTCGTCAGCTTGGCGATCAGGGCATCGAGGTCGGCGGCGGCCTCGGGCCTCAGGCTGGAGCGATCCTGAGCAGCGACCAGCGCATGCCCTTGAGGGACTTGTCGGTGCGCTGCTCGATGCGGCGCATCTTGTCCACGGCAGTGCTGGCATGCCAGACGACGTGGAATTTGTCGAAGGTGATGCGGGCGTTGGGCAGTTCCTCGCTCACGCCTTTGATGAACGCTGGGGACATGTCGATGCTCACCGAGGTGATCTGCTCGGGCTCGCAGCCATGGGCTTGGAGATCGTCAGCCAGCGCCTTGATGGTCTTGGCGTCGCGCCCTTCGGTGACGAACAGCACCCGACGCTTGATCGCGTCAGCGGCCAGGGTGACGTAGTCGTGGCCGCGAGCACGCGATGTCTCGTCGATGGCCAATGCCTTGACCTCGCTGAAGTCGGCCAGGCCGAGTGCGATGTGCACATAGCGCTCGCAAACCGCCATCACGCGGTGGGCCGACTCGCCCACGATGCGTGCCACGGCCGCGAACGGCACTGCTGCGCCAGCATCAGGATCAGCGCCTCAAACAGCAGCGTGAAGCCCGACAGACGGCCAGCGAAGTCAGGCTCCACCAGGCGCACCGAGCCGTTGGGCAGCGTCACTCGCGGCGTGCGCACCTGCAGGTGGCACTCATGCTGGAAGAAGTTCAGGTGCCGGTAGGTCTTGGTCACGGTGTCATGCACCGGATGCGCACCTTCATGGCCCGAGATCGCGAAGCGACTGCCAGGCTTGAAGTCGACCAGCACCGTCAGCACCTTGCCCGCCTCGTTGAACTCCACCGCCGTCACCGACCACGGCGCAGCAATCCCCAACGCCGATTCAAACAGCTTGGCCGTCATCTCTGTCCTTCAATTCGGTGCTCAACATGACGCAAGACTACCCACTCGAAATTCAAGAGAGGCAAATTTCATGACCGTGCAATGGCGAAGCTGTTCGCCGTCTGGCCGCATCACGCTGAACCCGCTGCTCGTAGAGGCACAACGCGAATGCATTGACTAGGTGCTGCTCCACGAGTTGCGCCACCTTCTTCACCACAACCACAGCCCCAAGTGCTACAGAACGCTGGACCGGCATATGCCGAACTGGCGGGCGCTGAAAGAGAAGCTGGGCAACATGGTGGAAGAAGTATTCCGCGCCTGACTTTTTGGGTGAAGACTGGGACAAGACGTGGCATTGAAGAAGGCGAAAGGGAACTGCGGCGAGCGCACGGGGCTGGTTCGCGGCGGCGTGAGTGGACGCGCGCACTGGCGTCTACGATCCTTGCACTGAAGGGCCGAACGGCGCTGTCGGCTCAAGCGGCACCGCTGGTGCCCCCCAGCGTGGCCGCCAACGCGGCCAGCTCCGTTAGCGGCATACAAGCACCCTGAGCCAGTAAGCGCTGCACTGCGGCCTCGCCAAGCCTGGCTTTGGCTTCAAGCGCCAGGGCACGTCTTTCTTCGTCGTGCGCGCGCCCCTCGGCATTGGGCTCGACAGGATCGTGCTCCATGGTCCAGCCCAACAGTCGACAGGCGGTCTCGACCTCGCCGATGCCCATAGCCAGCTTTGCGTACGTGCCGGAGAACTTCTTCAATGTGCCGCTCGCCTTGGCTCGCTCGACCGCCTCGACCAGCATCTGCAGGGCTGCGGCAATGTCGCCCGCAGCAAGCTCCGCCTCGATGGATTCGGTCAGGCCCGCTGCCAGGAAGACCGGCGTATGGCGCCCGCGCGCACGCTCGACGGCACGCGCAGCATGGTGACGCGCAAGCGCAATATCGCCCGTGAGCAGTGCCAGACCACTGAGGTTCGACATCGCATAGTCGAGCGTGCTGGACGCACCCGCGAGCTGTGCGAGTTCGCAGGCACGCTCCATGCGGGCCAGGGCGGTCAGGTTGTCACCTACGAAATAGGCCACGTAGCCCGCGCTCGCCAGCACGATGGCGCGTCGTTCCAACGGGTCGTCGGGACGTGCCAGGTTGATCGCCTCGTCGAGAGCGGCAACGGCCTGCAGCGTATCGCCCCCGCGCGCTTGCTCGATGGCAAGCAGCAGGAGCGCCCGCTGCAGCGGCCACCGCGCACTCGCATGGGCGCGCAGGTCTTGCACCGCCTGGGCCGCTGCGCTTGCTGCCGGCAGACCCGGCAGCTTGATCCAGCCGCAAGAAGCGATGACCAAGCAGATCCGAGCGCGGGCCGAGGCCGATGCGGAGGGCAGCAGAGCTTGTATGGCCCGCAGCCGATACTCCATCGCGATGTGGACGCCACGCATCGCGTCCAGCGTGCGCAAGGCGTCGAGCAGCATGGCGGCGGCGTCGGCATCCTGCGACTGGCAAGCGTGGTCGAAGGCCTGCTCCAGGTCGCTCAGCTGCGGCAGGTAGCGCCACAGCAGGGCGTCGTCGCGGCCTTGGGCGCAATCCTTGTCGAACTGGCGCGCCACCCGGGCCATGGTGCGGTGGTGGCGCGCCAGGACGGCATTGAAATGGTCCGACTGATCCAATCGATCTCGCGCGAACAACCGCATCGACACAAGCAGCCGGTAGCGACGCGGTTCGGTCGACTCGACGCTGACCAATGACTTATCGACCAGCGCGCAAAGAACCTCGAGCGCGTCTTCCGTGCCTATCACCTCGCAGGCTGCGTCGGCATCGAACCGCCCTGCGAAGCAGGCCAGTGCCTGCAAGGCCTGCCGTTGTGCGTCCGACAGAAGCGAGCAGCTCCAATCGAGCGCTGCCAGCAAAGAGCGCTGCCGGAGCGGCACGTCGCGCCGTTCGCTGCTCAGACGGTCGAGGCGCGCGCCGAGCATGGCGCGCACACCGCCCACTCCCAGCGCTGGCAGGCGAGCTGCGGCCATCTCGATTGCCAGGGCCAGGCCATCGAGGCGGCGACAGATCTCGATGGCGGGCGGCAGCGTGGCGCAATCGAGGGCGAAGTGCAGGTCACCCGCGCGAGCTCGTTGTTCCAGCAGGGCAATCGCGCCGCACTGTCGCGCCGAGTCGAGCCCGGCACCTGCGTCGGGGACTTCGAGCGTGCCCAGCCGAAAGGACTGCTCGGAGTGCAGTTGCAACGGTGTCTGTGACGTGGCCAACCAGCTCATGCCCGGCGCCGCATCGCGCAGGGCCTGCACGAGGTCGGCCACCGCACCCACGCGGTGCTCGCAGTTGTCCAGCACCAGGAGGCCATGGCGCGCACCTAGCGCATCGATCAATTGCGCTCGGGCGCCTGGCCCGCTGGCGGGAACGCCCAGCGCCGCCGCGACCATGGGCAGCACCTGGGCGTCGTCCGACGCCGGGGCCAGGTCGGCCCACCAGGCCGCACCCCCGGGCGTTTCACTCACCCGGTGTGCCAATTCGAGCGCCAGCCGCGTCTTGCCGATGCCGCCCGCGCCCAGCACAGTGACCAGCGCGCCGGGCTGCAGCAAGGCGCCCAGGGTCTTCAGATCGTCGGCGCGTCCGAGCAGCGGTGCGTCTCGCGCCGGCAAGCGGTGCGGTACCGGCCCCATCGAAGGCGCCGCGGCCTTGACGAGCGTGTAGCCGCGGCGTGGCACGGTGCGCAGCCATTCGCGCCGCAGGTCACCGACGCAGCGGCGGATCTCGGCCACTGCCTGCGTCAACGAGTCCTCGGTGACAACCACGTCGGGCCAGACCCGCAGGATGAGTTCGTCCTTCCCGACCACCTCGCCAGCGCGCGCGCCCAGCACGCACAGCAGTTCGAGCACCTTGGGCCGCAGCGTGGCGCGTTCGCCTGTGGCGGTGAACAGTTCGCCTCGCGCCAAGTCGAGCACGCAGGCTCCGATCGCCAGGCGGCGGCCGGCGAAGGCATCGTGCGGGCCTTGCGAGCTGAAACGGTCCACGGCACCACTTTCGGAAATGCTTCAGGCGAGTTTCAGGACTTTGCGGATTGTCGTCGATAGGGTCACACCTGTGCCACGGCAAGTCCGGGCTCAACGAACCTGAAGGACCTTCCATCATGAAGCGCATCACTTTCATCACCCCGATCATCGGCTTGGCCCTGCTGGGCACCGGTACCACCCGGGCCAGCGAGACCTGCTACGGCTTCTCCGGCCAGACCGACGGCCAGGTCTTCGGCCTGGGTGACACCGTGACGGCCGAACACCTGAAGATGCATGTCCGCGACTACGTGCGCGGCGGCGCCAATCCCGCGCCCGGCAGCGAACAGATCAGGGTGCAAAGCACCAGCCTCGCCGGCAGCAAGGCAGCCGAGAAGTCCGAGCTCTACATCTACAACGCCACCATGCAGATCGTGCCCCGTCAGCCCGTGACGCAGATCTCGCTGCGGGTGGCCGAGAACCGCGGCACGCCGACCACCGGCCGCCACGCCAACCTCGAGATCAATGGCACGGTACACGAGATCGCCGGCGGGATTCGACACCTCGATGGCCGGGTATTCGGCAACCAGGCCAACGGCCGGGTTCGCGTCGAAGTGAAGCTGCGCCCGCACGGTTCTGGCAGCGACTGGTTCGACGGCACGCTGCAACTGCGTGCCCTGTCGGGTCGGATCGCCAGCTTCGCCATCGGCAGCACGCCTATGGTGGTCGACGACGTGTGCTTCGTGCCAAACCCGACGTGATGGCATCGAGAGGCCGTTCATGGATTTCCTGATCCTGCTGATCGCGACCTTGGCCTGCGGTGCTGCCGATGCGCTGGGCTTTGTGCACTCTGCGCGCGTGTGGCAGGGCGGCAGCTTCCAAGGACGCGAGGCGCTGCTGTCGGCCGTGTGCTTCCAGTTCGGCGTGTCAATGTACTGGGTGGCCTTGCGCACGCTCAGCGCTTGGGGGGTTGTGTCGACCGAGGCACAGACCCTGGTCTGGTTCGCCGCCACGATCATCGGCGTGGCGATCCTGAGCGGCCAGTTCCTGCGCTGGCAGGCGCTTGACCAATCGGTGGCCATCGCCGTGCTGGTCGGCATCGCTTGGCTCCTGGCGCGTACCGGGGGATCGGCATGAGGGCGTGCGAACCTGGCACTTCGGGCTTCGATCAATGGAACCCGGACCACTATCTCGAACAGTACTACGGCCGCGTCGAAGCCGACGAGGCCGCCACGCTGGACTTCATCACCCGCGCCTGCCGCCGAGTCGCGGTACCGGGCCGGGCGCTGGTGTTCGGCATCGGGCCCACCGTGCACCATATGCTGCCGCTGGCCCCGCATGTGCGCGAACTGCATGTGGCCGACTACCTGGAGTCAAACCTCGACCATGTCAGGCGCTGGCTAAAGCGTGACCCGCTCGCGCACGACTGGCGCCCATTTGCACGCCATGTGCTCTGTTGCGAAGGCGTGCACGCGCCGACCGATCAGCAGGTAGGAGCGCGCGAAGCCCTGGTCCGCGCACGTGTCACGCAGTGCCTGCGAGGCGATGCGGGCTGCGAGTCACCGATGGCATCCGTGGCGCTGGGGTCCTACGACATGGTGCTGTCGTGCTACTGCGCCGAAAGTGCGACAGGCGATTGGTACGAGTGGCGCCGCTACCTGCACAACATCGTGCGCCTGCTCGCACCGGGTGGGCTGTTCATCACCGCCGCGCTGCGGCGCTGCAAGGCCTACTGCGTCGGACATCGGCGCTTCGCATGCGCCGACATCGACGAACATGACCTGGCAGCCGTGCTGCAGGCGTCGGGATTTGCGCCGGCGCAGATGCACTTCGAGGTTCAAACGGTCGGGCTGCGGGAACGGCTGGGCTACGACAGCATCGTGCTGGCAACAGCCCGCGCCAGCCCGACCGGCGATCGGAGCGGGCCGCCTGCGGCTCGCGGGGCGCTACCTAGCCAACCACGCCCCCAGGTTCTACCGAGCGCTGGTCCGGCGAGATCCAAACTGCCGGGGTCGTGAAGGAGAAGCTGGACAACATGGCGGAAGAAGGCTTTCGGGTCTTAACAACCGCCAAGTGTTGGCGGCCAGTGGGTATTTTGCCGGTGCATACTGGTGGACATGAAGAAGCTGCTGCTGATCGCATGGAGTTGCCTGGTGCTGGGCTTGGCACCCGCCAGGGCGCAGGAGGCCTCGCCCCATGCCATCGAAATTCCATCCTGGTTCACCCAGAGCTTTCTCGAACTGAATGAGGACGTGGCCGACGCTGCGCGCGCGGGCAAGCGCGGCGTGATGGTGTATTTCGGCCAGGACGGCTGCCCCTATTGCGCCAGGCTGATGAAGGACAACTTTGGCCAAGCCGCGATTGCAGACAAGACCCGCCAGCACTTCACGGCCATCGCCCTGAACCTCTGGGGCGACCGCGAGGTGGCCTGGCTCGATGGCCGGCGCCTGAGTGAAAAGTCACTCGCCCAAGCCCTGAAGGTGCAGTTCACCCCCACCCTGATCTTTCTCGGAACGGACGGCAAGCAGCTCCTGCGGCTAGATGGCTACCAACCGCCGGAACGCTTCGAGGCCGTGCTTGACTTCCTCATCCAGGACCGCGCCAAGACCGAGGCCTTGTTGGACTTCCTGGCGCGCCGCGAGGCCTCGGCCGACGCCGTGCGCGCGGCCCGCCGCCCCTACCTGCTGGCCAGGCCCACGCAGTTGCAGCGCCAGCCCCAAGGCAAACCGCTGGCCGTGCTGTTCGAAACCCAGCCCTGCAAATCCTGCGACGAAATGCATGGGGTGGCCTTCACCCGCCCCGGCCTGCGGGCCCTGCTCAAGCGCCTTGACATCGCCAGCCTGTCAGCCACCAGCCGCCGGCCCTTGACCACGCCCGACGGCCGCCAGCTGCCCACCGCTGAATGGGCACGCAGCCTGCAAGTGCACATGAACCCCACCGTGGTGTTCTTCGATAACCAGGGCCGCGAGGTCTTCCGCTTCGACAGCTACCTGCGGCCTTTCCACATCGAAGCCGCCTTTGCCTATGTGGCCGAGGGCGCTTACCGCACCGAGCCCCAGTTCCAGCGCTATGTGCAAGTGCACGCAGACAAGCTGCGTGCGGCCAGCCAGCCTGTCGATCTGTGGCGATAGCGTCGGTCCCGGCAAGGCCGCCCGGCCGTCGGCGTCATGAAGGTTTCACATTCGGCTCCGACACTGTGCAGCTCACTTGCCACACAGCCCACTGCCGAACATGAACAGCCCTGACCAAGCCACCCGCCGCAACCTGCTCAAACTGCTGGCCGGCGCACCCCTGCTGCCGCTGTCGTCCGCCATGGCTGGCGCTTGCCTCACCGGTTGTGGTGGCAGCGACGTGAGCTTCACGAGCGTGGCCTTCAAGGGCATGGACGCCCCGACCCTGGCCAACCCGGCTGCCATGGCCTCCACCACGGCCGGCTCGACCATGACGGTCACTTTCAGCGACGCCAGCACGCTCGACTTCAAGCTGGCCTACCAGCCCTTCTTCATCACCGGTGACAGCGTGCCCGATGGCAAGGGCGGCACGGTGCTGGCCGGTGGCTACTGGGACATCAACAACCAGCCCATCATCGACGCCACCGTGCCGGGCAGCGAGCGCCAGTACTTCTCCGATGCACCCGACGGCACCTCGTTGTTGACCCTCCCGGGCGCGGCCGTGGCCGGCGTGAAGGGCAACACCGTGTTCGCGGTGGTGCAGTTCGAGTACACCTCCTGGGCGCAAGACGGCAAGGCCGGCATGTACGGCATGCTGCCCTCGCCCGTCGCCGTGCTCACGCTCGACCAGGACAAGGCCACCGGCAAGCTGAGCCTGGTGAAGTACCACAACGTGGACACTTCCGGCGTGCACGGCCTGTGGATCACTTGCGGCGCCAGCCTCTCGCCCTGGGGCACCCATCTGTCGAGCGAAGAGTACGAACCCAACGCCTTCACCGCTGCCAACGAAACGCAGTTCAAGGGCTTCAGCAAGAACCTCTATGGCAGCGAAACCGCCGCCAATCCCTACCACTACGGACACCTGCCCGAAGTGACGGTGAACGCCGACGGCACCGGCAGCATCAAGAAGCACTACTGCCTGGGCCGCATCTCGCACGAACTGGTGCAGGTCATGCCCGACAACCGCACCGTGCTGATGGGCGACGACGCCACCAACAGCGGCTACTTCGTGTTCGTGGCCGACAAGGCGGGTGACCTCTCCGCCGGCACCTTGTACGTGGCCAAGGTGGGTGCGGGTTTCTCGATTGACCCGGCGGCCACCACGGCCGCGCCACTGACCTGGATCAAGCTCGGTTCGGCCACCAGCGAGGAGATCCACAACCTGGCCAGCACACTCAAGGCCACCGACATCATGGCGATGTCCACCACCGACCCGGCCGACACCAGCTTCACCAGGATCGTGGCCAACGGCAAGGTGGAGTGGGTCAAGCTCAATTCCGGCATGGAAAAGGCCGCCGCCTTCCTGGAAACCCACCGCTACGCCGCGCTGGTGGGCGCCTCCATGGGCTTCACCAAGATGGAAGGCACCACCGTCAACATCAAGGACAAGATCGCCTACTCGGCGCTGCAGAACGTGCAGTCGGCCATGGTGGCCGGCCACGCCCTGAACGTGGCCGGCAATGGCGTTTCGGTGCCCAAGGCCCTGAACGCCGGCGCGGTGATGGCCCTGAATCTGACCGGTGGCCAGAAGGACAGTGCCAGCAACGCCATCAACAGCGACTGGGTGCCGGTGGACATCAAGGCCCTGCTGGCGGGCGAAGACATCGCCGCGGACGCCATTGGCAACACAGCCAACCCGAACAAGGTGGGCAACCCCGACAACCTGAAGTTCTCCGAGAAGATGCGCACCCTGTTCATTGGCGAGGACAGCGGCCAGCACCTGAACAACTTCCTGTGGGCCTACCACGTGGACACCAAGCAGCTCTCGCGCCTGATGTCGATCCCGGCCGGTGGCGAATCAACCGGCTTGCACGCCGTGGACGAGTTGAACGGCTGGACCTACATCATGAGCAACTTCCAACACGCCGGCGACCGCAGCGGCCTGCCGGCCGATGTGCTCGCCGCCATCAAGGCCAACTACAAGAACAAGTTTGGCGCTGCGGTGGGCTACCTGACGGGCGAGCTGAGCCAGACCAAGCTGAGCCGCTAACAGTCAGCTCTTGCTGCGCAGAGCAAACCACTGCAGCAGCAGGCGTTGGTAGGCGGCCAGGTCTTGCGGCTTGGCCCGGGCCATGCGGCGCAGCAGTTGCCACTGCGCCATGTCGCTCACCTGCAGCGCCTGGGCCAGCAGGGCCACTTCCGACAACGCCCGCTGTTCGGCAGCAGGGGCCGAGCCCACCGCGCCTGAGGCGGTGGCCAAGCGCTGCAGCGCGTCGCGCTCGGCCGCCACGCGGTCGCCTTGGTGATGGCGCGCCACCCATGCGGTGACGGCCATGCACAGCTCGTCCACCGAAGGCGGCACCACGCCCCCGAAGTTCAGCGCCACATTGCTGCCGGTGAACTTCAGCAAGGTGCGCTCGCTCGAGCGCCACCCGGGCTTGCGCTGGTTCAGCGCGGCCTCGCGCCCGGCCAGTGCAGCCAGCTCGGCGTCCAGTGGCCGAAAGCCGTGGCGGTGGTAGAACCAGAAGGCGCCCGAGGCGATGCCGTCGGCGTTGTCCAGCCCGAACTGGTGGGCATCGACCTCGAAGAAGTCAACGCCAAAGGTTTGCCGGTAGGCGCGCAGCACCTGGCACATCATGTAGCCCGATTCGCCACCCCGGTAGGGCTCGAAGATGTTCATGCCAAAGTTCGCTCGCGGCCCCAGCACCCAGGCACCTCCATACGACACCGCCAAGCCGTTCTTGAACAGCATGAAGCCCACGTAAGACTCCAGCGGCATCTGGCGCTCCGGTCGCATCCCGTACAGCGCCACCGAGAGGCCGCGCTCCAGGTCCAGCACCTGCAGGGCGCGCAGGTCCATGTAGGTGCCGGGGTCGGTCTCGCGGGCCGTGAGCGCCAGCGTGTTGCGTATCACCTGGCTCACTTCGGCCAGGCCGGCGTGGTCCAGCGCACGTGGGGCCGGCAGCGGCTGGTTCATCACCGCCTTGGGCTCGTACTGACGCAGCAGCTCGGTCTGAAAGAAGCTGGCGGCCATGGGCAGGCGGTTGTAGGCCTTGGAGAACTGCTTGCGCTTCGGTTCCAGACGCACGTACAGGTCCAGCGCATCAAAGAGCTGGTCTTTCACAAAGGGCGTGGCGTCCAGGCGCGAGAGCTCGCTCACCAGGAAGGGCAGCCTTTGCAGCTCGCTCACCTGCAGCGATTCGAGCAGATCGTCGTTGCCCTGCCCGGCCGTGGTGTACGAGCGCTCCAGCGGCGGCAGCGTGAGGCGCAGCACGGCGTTCAGGTCCAGCACCGGGTCGCCCCAGGCGTGAAAGCCCACGCGGCAATGCGGGTGCTGCAACAGCCAGCGCAGGCAATCGTGCGAGTAGCGGGTGGCGGTGGCCACGAAGGGCAGGCCATGGTTCTGCAAGGCCTCGGGGTGCTGGCCGCGGTGGGCTTGCAAGAACCTCGTCAATCGGGCCAGCTCCGCCTCCACCTGGCGCAGCATGGCCGCACTGCTGGGGTGGGCGCGCAGAAACAGCAGCGCCTCGTGGTGACCGATCAAGGCCGCAGACAAGGGCAATGGTGCGGCAGCCACCTGCGCCAACGCGGCAGACTTGGCCTCCAAGCCTGAGGCGTCAAACCGGCGGCAATGCTGCTGCAGGGCTTGGGTGGCGGCGACGAAGGCTTTGGTCATGGCACGGGGTTCCCTGAGTGGGCTGCCTCCATGCTATCGCTGAGTGGTGCCTCCACTGCCGGTGCATGCAGCTTGGCATTGCTGGGCCACTGCGGCCTCGCGCGCCGCCACTTCCGTCTCGCCCGCCGCCACCGCCGTCCACCAGGCCCTCACGCAGTGCAAGTGCGGTTCTTGCCCGTGCGCTTGGCTTCGTAAAGGGCTTCGTCGGCGCGCTCCAGCGCTTCCTGCAAGGGCTCGCCAGCGCGGTAGGCGGTGACGCCGGCCGAGAAAGTGACGAAGATTTCCTTGTCCTCGTGCATGAACAGGCTGGCACTGAGCATGCGCTGCAGGCGCGTGAGGGTTTGCTGGCCTTCGTCCACCGGGGTGCCGGGCAGCAGCACCACGAATTCTTCGCCGCCAAAGCGCGCCACCACATCCACCGGCCGCAGCGACTTGCGCACATGCTCGGCCAGCGCAATGAGCGCTTGGTCACCAGCGGCATGGCCCAGGCTGTCGTTCAGGCGCTTGAAGTTGTCGATGTCGAGCAGGCCCACCGCCAGTTGGCCGCCCTCGCGTTCCAGCCGCGCACGCTCGGTCTCGAAGGCCAGGGTCAGGCCGCGGCGGTTGGCAATTTGCGTGAGTGCGTCGGTGGCCACTTCGTCGGAGAGGCGGCGCAGTTCGGTCTCCAGCTCGCGCACCCGGGCTTCCAGCTCCACGGCGCGGTTGTGCTCGCCATGCAGGCGCTCGCGCGTGCTGCTCACCAGGGCGTGCACGCTGCGGCTTTCTTCCACCATCTCGCGCACCACGCCGGCCAGCATCTCGATAGAGTCGGCACGCCCTATGGTGTCGGCGTAGCGCAGCATGCCGTCGCTGAAGCGGCCAGTGTGCTGGTCGAGCTCGCCCAGCTCGCTGAGCATGCGGTGGATCAGCGCCTTCAACGCCACGCGGGCCTGGTCGCGCTCGCTGCGCAGATCGCGCTGGCGCAGCCGGGTTTCTGCCAGCAGGTCACTCGCTGCCTGCACGGCACGCGCGCTCAGGGTTTCGTCCAGGCGCTCGCGCAGGCTGCTCACCTGGCCACGCACCCAGGAATCATCCTCAGAGAGTTCGGCCAGGCCGCCGGCCAGCTCCTGACTCAGCCGGTGCACCTGGTTGAGCAGATGGTGGCGGTGCGAGAGCAGGCGGCGCGCGCGCTGACAGACCTCGGCCACGGCGGCCGCCACCTCAGGGCTTGCGCCCTCCATGGCGATGCGGCCGGCCAGCACCTGCAGCTCATCGGCCAGGGCCACGGCACGGGGCGCGTCGTCGGGCAGTGCGGCGCGCACGGTGGCCTGCAGTGGCCCAACCACATCGGGCCACAGGCCTGGCAAAGCTGAGGTCTCGGCCGGAGGCGCCAGTTCCTCAGGGTGCGAGGTTTTGGCGGCAGCGGCCTCGGTGGCCGGGGTCGCATCGGCGTCCTGCGTGCCGTCCAGCACGGCGTCGGGCAGGTGCTCTTCGGTGTCCCAGGAGCCCACCAGTTGCTTGAGCCGGTGCAGCATGCGGTGCATGTCGCTGCGGCTGGAATCGAGCACGCGCTGCAGGCTGTCTTTCTTGCGCGCCAGCGTCCATTGCTTGCCTGGGCGCTCCAGCCCGCGCGCCAGGCGCTCGACCAACTGGGCCCAGGCCTGCGACTGGGCCGAGGCCGATTCGGCACCGCGGTCGAGCTGGCGCTGCGCGTCTTCCCAGCGGCCTTGCAACAGGGCCTTGCCCAGATCGGCGCGCGTGGTCGGGTCTTCGGCGGCGCGCTGGGCCAACTTCTCCAGCACGGCCCGGGCCCGGGGTGGCAAATGCGGTGCGGCGGCTTGGCCATCACCCGCCTCTTCGGCCCAGGCCTGGGCGTAGTTCTCGGGCGTGGGCTCTTGCTTGGCCAGAGCCAGTCGACGCAACGCAGCCTTGGCGATCTGGGCCGGTGTGAGGGCGTCCGAGGCGCTCATCGCGGCCCCCAACTCAGCTCAGCGCCAACCGGGGCAGATCGTCGTCCTCGTCAAAGCCTATCGCCTCCACCCGGGGCGCGGACTGCGAGAAGTTCTTGGCCCAGGCCGGAATGGCGTGGCCCGGCATGGGCCGCGCGAACAAGAAGCCCTGCATGCTGCTGCAGCCCTGGCGGTGCAGGATGTTCTGCTGGCTGATGGTTTCGACGCCTTCGGCGATCACCCGCAGGCCCAGCGCCCGTGCCAGCGCCACGATGGTGGTGATGACAGCCGTGCTCTTGGGCGTGACGCCCAGCTTGTTCACGAAGGAGCGGTCGATCTTCACTTCCGAGATCGGCAGCGTGGTGAGGTAGGCCAGCGACGAGTAACCGGTGCCGAAGTCATCGACCGAGATCTGCACGCCCAGCTCGTTGAGGTGGTGCAACGTGGGCAGGATCTGCTCCAGGTTGGTCATCAGGGTGCCCTCGGTGATCTCCAGCAGCAGACGGCGCGGCGGCACGCCGTGGGGCCCCACGGCTTCGTGGATCTGGTCTATCAGGTCGGAGCGGTGGAACATGCGGCTGGGCATGTTCACAGCAATGGTGTCGTCAAAGCCGAATTCACCCTGCCACTCGCGGGCCTGGCGCGCGGCCTCGCGCAGCGCCCACTCGGTCATGGGCACGATCAACCCGGTTTCTTCGGCCAGGGGAATGAATTCGCCGGCCGCCACCAGTTGGCCGTTGCGGCGCCAGCGCATCAGCGCCTCCACACCCACCATGCACGAACGGGTCACGTCCACCTTGGGCTGGTAGTGCAGCTCCAGTTCGTTGCGCTCCAGGGCCTTGTGCAGCGCCGTTTCCAGCACCAGCACCTCGGGGCCGCGGCCGGCCAGGCGCGGGCTGTAGGTGATGCTGGCGTTGCGGCCGGCGTTCTTGGCGGCGTACATGGCCACGTCGGCATTGCGCAGCAGATCGGCCACGTTGTCGCCGTCGCGCGGGAAGATGGCAATGCCCACGCTGGCCGTGGCAAAGCACTCTTGCCCGGCCACATAGACCGGCTCGCGCAACACGGTGAGGATGCGCTCGGCCACGCGCTGCGCGTCGGCGTCGGCGTGCACCTCGGGCAGCAGGGCCACGAATTCGTCACCGCCCAGGCGAGCCACCGCTTCGAGCGCCCGGTGCGTGCGGGCACCGGCCGATTCGATCAGGCCATCGCTGAACTGGTCGGAATGCCGCACGCACATGCGCAAACGCTGTGAGACCTCGATCAGCAACTCGTCGCCAGCGTAGTGGCCCAACGTGTCGTTGATGTTCTTGAACCGGTCCAGGTCGATCATCAACAGGGCCACCGAGTAGCCCCGTTCGCGCGCGAACTCGAGCGCGCGCTCGGCGCGGATCATCAGCTGGCGTCGGTTGGGCAGGGTGGTGAGTGCGTCGGTGCTGGCCAGGCGACGGATGCTGTCCTCGGCATGGCGCCGGTCGGTCACGTCCTGAACGATGCCCTTGTAGCCTATGCACTGCCCGTGCTCGGCAAACTCAGGCTCGGCTTCAACATGAATCACGCGCTCGCGGCCGTCCTCGAACTGCATGGGCACGTCGTTGGCAATCACCGAGACATTGCGCAACAGCAGCCGCAGCGAGCGAAACATGTCGTGCCGGTCTTGCAGGCTCAGCATGTGCAGGATATCGCGCATGCCCAAACGGTCATCGGGCCCATGGCCAAACACGCGCAAGGCCTGCTCCGACAGCTCCAGCCCCTTGCCCACGGGCTCATTGGGGTTGTAGTACCAGTCGAAACTGCCCATGCGGGCCAGGTCTTGCGCGCGGGCCAGGTTGGCCTTGTTGCGCGCCAGCTCGCGGTTGGTGCGCGCCGCCCGCAGCATGTAGTGCAACCGCTGCACCAGCAGGCTCCACTGGTTTGATTTGACAAAGAAATCGGTGGCACCCACCTGGAAGGCGCGCTGAATGGAAGCGTCGTCGTCCAGCCCGGTGAGCATCAGCACGGGTACGTTCTCGAAGCCGTACATCGCGCGAATTTCTTGGCAGGTCTCGAAGCCGTCGATGCCGGGCATGCGCGCATCCAGCAGGATCAGGTCGGGCGTCCAGCCCCGCAGCAGGCGCAGGGCTTCTTCGCCGCCCTGGGCCTCAACGATGTCGAAATCCGCTTGCAGGGCCGCACGCGTGAGCATGAGGTTGATCTCGTCGTCATCCACCATGAGCACGCCCGGGCGCTCGTTGGCGAGCCCACCGTGACCGAGGCTGCGCGTGCTCATCATGGGGCGGTGCCGCCCAACTCGGCCAACACCGCCTCGCGCACCTGCTGGGCCTGGGCCAGATAGCGGCTGAGCTGTTCGCCCAGACCGGCCAGGGGATCGGCGACACCAGGCGCCGAAGCCTCGATGCGCTCGCGCAAGGCCGCTTCCAGCTCGGCACTGCTGGCGGCGAAGGCCAGGGCCCCGATGCTGCTGGACGAGGACTTGAGCGTGTGGGCCACCGCGCGAAGGCCGTTCAGGTCGCTGGCGGCGCGGGCGGCGCGAAGGGCGTCCAGGTGCTTGTCCATCGAGCGCAGGTAGGTCTCCAGCACCCGCCGCAAGAAAGCACCGCCCCCGCTGGGGTCCAGCGCGCGCAGGGCGCCCAGACTGGTGGCGTTCAGCCCCGGCAAGGCCGCCGGAGGACTGGCCGCAGACTTCGGTTCATCAAGCATGAGAATGGGGGTTCGTGATACTGCAAAGCACAGCAGCCGCAGCGCGACGTTGACATCCGTCGATCCATTTTGGTTTGCGGGCAATATACATCGTGCGAGCATGCGTGGAACCAGGTTCCCCGTCAACGCAGAAAAGGGCCCACACCACCCCTTTCACGTCGTGTTTCAAGGTCTTGAGTTTCGGTGTGGGCAGACACTGTGGCTCCTTACAATCAGCGCATGTCACGCCCGCCCTCACCGAGCGCCGCCTCCACCGCTCAACGCCTGTTGCCGGTGGCCGTCGCGGTGGTGCTTGCCGGTGGCGCTGCGCTCACCTGGCAGCTCGCTGGCGGACCTGTGCAGGTGGGCGACCCGCACGGCCCCTGGGCCTGGCTACCCATGCTGAGCTTTGGCGCGGTGTGCGCCGTGGCCGGCGTGCTGTGGGGCCGCCAGCAGGTGGCCACCCGGCTGCGCACCGCCCGCATGGGCCAGCAGCAATTGCTGCAATTGGTAGACACCTGGGTCTGGGAAACCGATGCAGAACACCGCCTGACGCTTTGGCGGCCGCCGCACAAGGCCCCGGCCTCGGCATGGGGCCGTGAAGCGGCCCCAAACACCCGTTTTTGGGACCGGTTCGAGCTGCTGGCAGACGCGCCCCATGCTGGCGCCCTGCACGCCCGCCTTGACAGCCAAGCCCTGCTGAGCGACTTGCGTGTGCAACGTGTGGACGATGGCCCAGCCACCCCCTGGCTGGTGCAGGCCGTACCCCAGTTCGACAGCGACGGCCGTTTCACCGGCTACACCGGCAGCGCAACGCCATTGGCCGACGACGAGCAGCGCGGCTTCGACCAGGCCGTGCTGGCCCGCTTGTGGCCCGAGCTGAGCTTGGCCGCCGTGGCCCTGCGTCCGGGCACTGCCGCCGGCCTGTGGACGGTGGACGCGCTCAGTGACGATGCGGCCAGGTTGATGAAGATTGACGCCATGGCCGCCCGCGGCATGCCCTGGGATCAACTCCGCCAGGCCTTGCCCGAGACCCTGGCCCAGGCCGCCGCCTGCCTGAGCCCGGGGCAGTCGCGCGACGAGGGCGACTGGGCGCTCAGCCTGTTCGAGCTGAACCAGCCCGGTCACACCCCAGCCGGCCGGCTGCTGACGCTGCGGCCCGTGCAGCGCGCGCCCGTGGCCGACACCATGAGCACCAGCGACCACGAGTCGTTCACCTATTCCGTGTCGCACGACCTGCGCGCGCCGATCCGCGTGGTGGACGGCTTCGCCCGCATCCTGAAAGAAGACTACGGCCGCTTCCTCGACCGCATCGGCAACGACCACCTCGACCGGGTGCTGGCCGCCGCCGCGCGCATGAACAGCATGATTGACGCGCTGCTGGCCCTGTCGCGCCTGCAGTCGCAGCCGCTGCAGCGCAAGCCGGTCGATCTGTCGCAGCTGGCCACCTTCATCATGGAAGACCTGCGCCGCGAAACCCCCGAGCGCCAGGCCGAGATCAGCATCGAGTCTGGCATCGTGGTCAATGGCGACCCGACTCTGCTGCGCATCGCCATGGACAACCTGCTGGGCAATGCCTGGAAGTACAGCGGGCAGTGCCAGCCGACGCGCATCGAGTTCCGCCGCGAGCAGCGCGACGGCCACAGTGTGATGGTGGTGGCCGACCAGGGTGCCGGCTTCGACATGCGCTTTGCCGACCGCCTGTTCGGCGTCTTCCAGCGCCTGCACAGCCCCAAGGATTTCCAGGGCACCGGTGTGGGCCTGGCCTCGGTGCGCCGCATCCTGCGCCGCCACGGAGGCGACATCTGGGCCGAATCCGAAGTGGGCAAGGGTGCGCGCTTCTACTTCACGCTGACCTAAATCGAGGTCTGTTGACGGCGCGTTGCTGTCGTTGAGATCTGCGATCAGCTCGCCTGACTCTTGACGTTGGGTGTGGCCGCGCCAGGCGGCAAGCCGGTGCTGGCCCATGCTGTGGCGGTCGGCTTCGCCGACTGCCTTGCAGTGCTCACGTTCGGGGCGTGCCGCATAACTCGCTGCTCTCGCTGCGCTCGTTTCGCTCAGACATGATGCGGCAAGCATGTTGTGAAAGCGTGCTGCGCACGCCGCCAGCCGCCAGCGGCGTCTGGCGTTCGCCAGGCACAAACAGTCCACTGGACTGTTTGTGTCCGGGCTCACCCCCGAACGCTGCGCGCTTCAGCGCCCCAGAAATCGCCAGCCCCGGCTTGCCGCCTGTCGCTCAACAACCCGTGTTTGCATTCGGAGCAAGCCAAGACACCATCACAGCATCAGCAAAGGGCTGGGCGGGCAGGCTGCGGCGCGAATGAGGAGCGGCGAGGCGCGCAGGGTATGTGGCGGCGCGCGCGAGCGCGCTTGACTCACCCGCGCGACAGCGCGATCAACCCACTGGCTCGCCGCGTCTGTCCGAGCGCAACGAGCGAATGCGAGAGTAGCGAGTTATGCGGCGCGGCACATGCCCGAGCACCGCAGCGCAGTCGGCGAAGCCGACCGCTACTTTTGAGCGCCGCGGCCTGCCCGCCCAGACCTTTGCCAACCACCCACGTATCAACGCGAACGTCTGGATTCCCGCCTTCGCGGGAATGACGGCGAAGCGCCGCAAACAGCCGCCGGGCAATGGCCTATTGACCTGGCCTGGACAGCAGTTCCACCGCATCCAGCAAGGCTGCGGCCTGCACCGCCAGTGGCCGGCCATCGCTCTGGGCCAGGCGGCGCAGGCGTTCCAGCGCCTCAGCGCGGGGCAGTGAGTAACGGTGCATCAGCACGCCCACGGCCAGGGGCACGGGGCTGGCGAGCGGGTCGCTCTCGGCCGGCGCCACCGGGCGCACGGCTGGTGCCAGCTTCGGGCCTGCGGCCAGCACGGCCAGGCCGTCGCCCTGCTTGCGCACATTGGCCACGGCGGCCTCCACCGTGGGCACGATCTGGGCGATGTCCAGCGGCTTCACCAGGTAGGCCACGGCGCCCAGTTCACGCACCCGCGCCACGGTGGCGCTGTCGGCAAAGGCTGACAGAAACATGAAGGGCGTGCCCAACGACTCGCGCAGGTAGTCGGCCACGTCGAAGCCCGATTTGCCCTCCATGCGGATGTCGAGCAGGGCCAGATCAGGCCGGTGCTCGCGCGCCAGCAGGATGGCGTCGTCGCCGTTGTCGGCGTCGATCACCTCAAAGCCGGCCTGTGCCAGGCCGTGCGTGACCGTGGCCAGCACCAGCCGGTCATCGTCCACCACCAGGATCTTGCCCTTGCTCGCCGTTGTGCCTGCACTGCTCATGGGACTGCATTTTCCTTGAAGTCAAGCCGGGGTGAGGCGGCAAAAGGCACAGCGGTGGCGTTCATGTCACAGCGGCCCTAACACTGCCACGGCCGGTGGCTGCAAACGCAGCGTGGCCACCACGCGGCCCGACCCCTGCTGCTCCAGCGCCATGGCCGCGCCCTTGCGTGGCAACAGCGCGCGCACCAGGCCCAGGCCCGAGATGCCAGCCGGCACGTTGGCCAATACGAAGCCGGCGGGCAGCTCGCCGATGTTGGAAATGGCAATGGCCACCTCGCCCTCGGCGCAGAGCATGGCGCAGCCGATGTCGCCCGTGTCACTGTGCTTGATGGCGTTGGTGAGCAGCTCGTTCACCGTCAGCGCCACGGGAATGGAGTCGGCCTCGGTGAGGCCGAAGCGGTGCGGCGCCGGACCGATGATGGTGACACTGATGCTGCGGCCAAACATGCGCTGCACCGACGAGGCGATGGCCTCCACTACGCCGCGCACCCGCAGCGGGCCGGTCATGCCCACCTGCAGGCCATGCACCTGGGCGATGGCGTGCACATGGCCCACGGCCTCGGCGATGGCGGTGGCGGCCTCGGGGTGGCGCTGGGCGTTTTGCTGCAGCAGGCCAGCCACGCCCTGCAGGTTGTTCTTGATGCGATGGTGCACTTCCTTCACCAGCATCTCGCGCTGGGCGATGGCGGCGTCCAGCCGGGCCTGGTCGGCCGCGCGTTGCTCGGTCACGTCGCTGGCCACCAGCAGCAGCTGCTCAGGCGCCTCGGCGCTGGCCTGCAGCGAGACGATGCGCACGTCCCAGGCGCTGGCCAGCGTATCGGGCTCGGCCTCGCGCAGCAGCTCGCGGTGCACGGCCTCGTGCTTGGTGGTGGCGTGCTGCAGGTCGGCGCACAGCACGTCGGCTTCGGCGGCCGGCAGCCAGCGCCTGGGGTCGCGGTTGAGGATCTGCTCGAAGGGGCGGCGCGCGAACTCGGCCATCATTTGGTTGAGCTGCAGCACGCGCTGGTCGCGGGCATCGAACAGCGCGATAGCCAGCGGCGCGGTCTCGATGATGCGTTGCAGACTGGCGCGGGCCTGGGCAATCTGCACCTCGGCGCGGCGGCGACTGTCGATGTCGAGCAGCGCAAAGGTGAGCTGGCGGGCGGCCGATTCGCGGCCAGTGATCACCACATTGCCCACCACCCAGAACTCGCGCCCATCGCGGGCCTTGAGCCGGCACTCGAAGGTTTCGGCCTGGCCTTCTTCGAGCGTGGTGAGCCAGTCGGTGCGGCGCAGCGGGTGCTCGGGGTCGGCGGTGGCCACCACGGCGATGCTCTGGCCGATGAAGTCGGCCAGCTCGCCACCGAACATGCGCCGCGCCGAGCGGTTCATCCACTCGATGCCGGCATCGCCCACGGTGATGATGCCCACCAGCACCGAATCGAGGATGGCGCGGGTGCGGTCGGCCTGCACCATCACCAGTTCGCGGGCACGCTTGCGCTCGTCCACGCTCACGAAAGAGCAGATGCTGCCGGCAGCGGGGTTCTTGCTGTCCACCAGGCGCTGGCTGGCCAGCACCCACAGCGGCGTGCCATCACCCCGGCGCAGACGCCGCTCGCTGCTGACGCGGCCACTGGCGGCCAGCTCCTGCTGCTCACCCAGACGCTGTCTCTGGTAAGCGGCCTCGTCCTCGAACAGCAGGCTGGCAGGCTGGCCCTGCAGCTGGGTGTGGTCCATCCCCATCAGTTGAGCCATGGCCTGGTTGGCGCGCGCTATGCAGCCATCGCGCAGGTAGACGATGCCCACATCCGACAGGCTGAACATCAGCTCGCGCTCGCGGGCCAGGCCCTCCAGCTCCACCTGTTGGGTGCGCATGCCGGTGACGTCGGTGAGCACGGCCACGGTTTCCTCCCCGCCGTCCTGAGGGCGAGTCGAGCGACGCAACGCCAGCGAGTAGCAGACTGGCGCCGTGCTGGCCTCGATGCGGAACTCGGTCTCGCAACTGCCCTGGCTGTCCAGCGTGTGCAGGGCCTGGTGCACCTCCAGCGCCGGCACACCGCCGCGCGCCAGCAGGCTCTCCAGCGTGCCACCGATGGCCTCGCCCTCGCCCAGATGCAGCAGGGTCTCGAAGCGGCGGTTGCAGCGCACCAGTTCGGCCCCGCGCAAGTAGGCAATGCCGGCCGGACTCACTTCGAGGATGGTGCTGAGCTCGCGCAGCAGTTGCTCATTGCGGCGCCGGGCAATCTCTTCCTGGCTCACGTCCAGCGTCATCACGCTGAACACCGGCCGGCCGGGCGCCAGTTCGGCGGGCTCGACGCGGGTCATCAGCCAGCGCAAGCCAGTGTCGGGGTGGCGCACGGCGTAGCGCACTTCCACGCGCTCGCGCTTGCGCAGGGCCTGCTGCAGGCGGTCGTAGTCGGCGCGCGATTCGGGCTCCACCAGCTCGCTGCCTATGGACTTGAGCGCGGCGCTGTCCTGCTGGCGCGGCGGCTGACCCGCCTTCACGCTGCGCAGCGGTGGCGGCGGCGCCACCCAGCCCTGGGCCGAATCCCAGGTGGCCAAGCCCACCTCGGCGTCGCCCATCAGCGCGGCGATCTCCACCCGCGCCAGATCGCGCTCGTCTTCCAGGCTGCGGTCTTCGAACTGGGCAATCCAGCGCTGGTGCCCCTGGCGTGGAGACAGGCCACGTACCTTGACCTGCAGGCGGTGCTTGCGGCCGTTCTCGCCTTCCACCCAGCCACTCACCTGGCGGTTGCGGCCGGCGGGCGGCATGTCGGTGGGCCAGCCCATCAGTTGCTGCACAGCCACCGGCAGATCGGCCACGCGGCTGCGCACACCGCCGCTCATCTCGCGCATCACGGCATTGCTGTGCAGCACGCGGCCGGCGTCGTCCAGCATCAGCAGCGCGTGGGGGCTGATCTCAAGACAATCTTCCAGATCGGCCGAATCAGGGCCTGTGTTCGACGTGAGGTGGGGTTGGGCAGCGCCAGGTGCGGCGGCCTCAGGCTTCAGGGTCGAGGTCATGGATGGCCAGCATGCGAAGACCGGGCCAGTGTACGCGCAGGCCCTGGTGCCGCAGGTTCTGCGCCAGGGTCAGAAAGCCTGGCTTGTGCTCGCTGCGTCAGCACCACCATTGGCCCAGTGCGGCCACTACCCCACCAACCCGCGCGCAGCGATGTCACGCGCCTGGCCAGCGAGTCATCTGCCCCCAGGGTTCGAGCTCTCGGTTGATGCGTGACGGATTGCGGCATTGGCGCCGCCTCGGCACCCGCAGTCGCGTGCACAGCAACCCGTCGAGCTTCACGTTGGCCAGCAACGGGCTCGCAGGGGCGCCTTGCGGTGCGCCTTGTTCTCGCCCGATGTGCTCCCCGTTTGCCAGGATGCCTGCTCGCAGATACTGCCTGATCAGTGCCAGCACCGGCTGGGGCCGGTAGCTGCCTTCGAGCAAGGCTTGCCTGATCAACGGCCATGCGCTCTTGAGGTACTCGCCCGTGCCACGCACCGATGCATCCATCCACGCCAGCACTGCCCGTGGCGGCCTTCACGCACTTCAACGCGCGAGCCGTGTTCTCTCTGGTCAGCATCTGCTCCAGCAGCCCGCCGGCCCCCCAGTCCGTTTGTGCACCTCGCGCCAGCTCGGCTGCATCGTGCATGCCTCGCTCAGCGGCTTCACCGCCTTGCCCTTGCATGCCCCGGGTTGCCCCGGCATCTGATGCCCCGCCTCACCAAGCTCGGTGTCTCGTGACTGTCACTCTCGTTCGGCCCTTCGTTGTGGTCAGCTCGCGGGAGGACTTGCACCTGCAGGATCGCACCCATCCTGGGCGCACCAGCGGAGTCGGCGCGCAGTGCCAACCGCCACAGCATGAGCCAGCCCCGTCTGGCCGCCTGGCGAGGGAACGATGCGCCGCAATGCGGCGAGAGCAGGCCGGCCTCAGGCCTTGTTGAGCCTGGCCACCAGGAAGCGCAGCGCCGCGCTGTAGCCCATCACACCCAGGCCGGCAATCACGCCTTCGGCGATGCCCGAGATGTAGGAGTGGTGGCGGAACTCCTCGCGCTTGTGCACGTTGCTCACATGCACCTCTACCAACGGCAAGGCCACGCTGGCGAAAGCATCGCGCAAGGCCACGCTGGTGTGGGTGAGGCCACCCGGGTTGACGACAAAGCCGCGCGTGCCATCGCCGCGGGCGGCGTGGATGCGGTCGATCAGCGCGCCCTCGTGGTTGCTCTGGAAACAGTGGGCGCTGGCGCCCAGTTGCTGGGCCTCTTCGACGAAGCGGCGCTCCACGTCGGCCAGGGTGTCGGCACCGTAGATGTGGGGCTCGCGGGTGCCCAACAGGTTCAGGTTGGGGCCGTTCAGCAGCAGGATGCTCATGGGTGGCGTCTCGTCAGGGTTGGCAATGGTCGGGATTGTCGCGCGGCGTGACTCCCAAAGTTTCGATCACAAGTCAGACAAGTTTTCCGGAGACTACTCGTATCGTCGATATTTGTGATCACATTATGGAGATCATGCCTATGATCCCGGCATGACCGACACCCTGCACAGCTTCCTCACGCAGCACCGCATCCACGAGGTGGAGTGCGTCATCCCCGACATGACGGGCATTGCGCGGGGCAAGATCCTGCCGCGCGACCTGTTCATGGCCGCTGGCGAGATGCGCCTGCCCAAGAGCGTGCTGCTCAACACCGTCAACGGCCAGCAGCCCGACAACGGCCCCTTCGTGGGTGACACCGACCCCGACATGGTCTGCACGCCCGATCCGGCCACGGTGCGCATCGTGCCCTGGGCGGCAGAGCCGGTGGCGGTGGTGATTCACGACTGCCTGGAGTGGGACGGCCAGCCGGTACAGCTCTCGCCCCGCGCCGTGCTGCGCCGCGTGCTGGCGTTGTACGCCGCGCGGGGCTGGCTGCCCATCGTGGCGCCCGAGATGGAGTTCTACCTGGTGGCCCGCCACCAGAACCCGCACGAGCCGCTGCAGCCGCCACTGGGCCGCACCGGCAAGCCCGAGGTGGGGCGGCAGAGCTACTCCATAGACGCGGTGAACGACTTCGACCCCTTCTTCATGGAACTCTCGGGCTTTTGCGACCAGCACCGGCTGGGCGTGGAAACACTGATCCACGAGGCCGGACCGGGGCAGATGGAAATCAACTTCAGCCATGGCGAACCGCTGGACCTGGCCGACCGGGTGTTCCTGTTCAAGCGTGCGGTGCGCGAGACGGCACTGCGCCACGGCGTGTTCGCCACCTTCATGGCCAAACCCATGGAGGGCGAGCCCGGCAGCGCCATGCACATTCACCAAAGCATCAACGACGTCGATGGGCACAACATCTTCAGCCGCGCCGATGGCACGGCCAGCGAGCACTTCCACCATTTCATCGGCGGTCTGCAGACCTACATCCCGCAGGTGATGCCCATGCTGGCGCCCTACGTCAACTCGTACCGGCGGCTGGCACCCTACATGTCGGCGCCCATCAACGTGCGCTGGGGCCATGACAACCGCACCTGCGGCATCCGCATCCCCAAATCGGGCCCCGACGCCCGCCGGGTGGAAAACCGCGTGCCTGGCGTGGACGCCAACCCCTACCTGGCCATGGCCGCCACGCTGGCCTGCGGCTACATCGGCCTGCGCGAGCAACTGCAGCCCAGCGAGCCCACCCTGGACAGCGCCTGGAACGTCAGCCACGAACTGCCCCGCCACCTGGAGGACGCCATCGAAGCCATGCGCGCCTGCGCGACGATGAAGGAGGTGCTGGGAGAAACCTTCGTCGACGCCTTCTGCGCCGTGAAGGAACTGGAATACGCCACCTACAACCGGGTGATCAGTTCCTGGGAGCGCGAGCACCTGTTGCTGCTGGTCTGAGTGGCAAAGGGCTGCACCATGAACCACACCGGCATCCACCCCGACCGCGTACAGGCCTTGCTGGCCAAGGAAGGCGCCCACTACGCCCAGCGCAACCCGCAATCGCAGGCCCTGGCCGAGCGCGCCGCGCCGCAACTGATGTTTGGCGTACCCCTGCACTGGATGAACGACTGGGCCACACCCTTCGCGCTGCAGGTGGCCCAGGCCCAGGGCGCGCTGCTTACCGACGTGGACGGCCACACCCTGGTGGACTTCTGCCTGGGCGACACCGGCGCCATGTTCGGCCACTCGCCACCGGCAGTGGCCCAGGCCCTGGCCGACCAGGCTCGGCGCGGCCTGACCACCATGCTGCCCAGCGAGGACGCGGCCGTGGTGGGCGAGTTGCTGGCGCAACACTTCGGCCTGCCCAAATGGCAGTTCGCCATGACCGCCACCGACGCCAACCGCTTCGTGCTGCGCTGGCTGCGCGCCGCCACAGGCCGGCGCACCCTGCTGGTGTTCAACGGCTGCTACCACGGCACCGTGGATGACGTGTTCGTCGATCTGGTGGGGGGTAGGCCCGTGCAGCGCGCCAGTCTGCTGGGCCAGGTGCACGAGCTCACCACCACCACCCGCGTGGTCGAGTTCAACGACCTGGCCGGGCTGGAGGCTGCCCTGGCACCGGGCGATGTGGCCTGTGTGCTGGCTGAACCGGTGATGACCAACATCGGCATGGTGCTGCCACAGCCCGGTTTTTGGGCCCAGGCGCAGCAGCTCATCGGCCGCCACGGCAGCCTGCTGGTGCTGGACGAAACCCACACCCTCAGCAGCGGCCCCGGCGGCTATGCCCGCGCCCATGGCCTCTCGCCCGACGCCGTGGTGGTGGGCAAGGCCCTGGGCGGTGGCATGCCCTGCGCGGCCTATGGCTTCAGCGCCGAGCTGGCGGCGCGGGCCGAGGCCACCAAGCACGCCGCGCCACCTGGCCACTCGGGCATAGGCACCACGCTCACCGCCAACCTGCTGTCCATGGCGGCCATGCGGGCCACGCTCACCGAGTTGATGACGCACCAGGTGTTTGCGCCCATGCACGCGCTGGCGGAGCAACTGGCCGCCGCACTGCGCGCCATCATCGCCCACCACCGCCTGCCCTGGTGCGTCACGCAGGTGGGCGCGCGGGTGGAGTGGCAGTTCTGCCCGCAGCCGCCTCGCAACTGCAGCCAGGCCGAGGCCGCGTTGGACGCCGAACTGGAACACGCGCTGCATCTGGCCTTGCTGAACCGCGGCGTGCTGATCACCCCCTTCCACAACATGATGCTGGTCTGCCCAGCCACCACACCTGAGCATGTGCAGCGCCTGCTCGCCGCGTTCGACGAGGTGCTGGTGCAACTCAGCTCCGAGGTGGCGTCGTGACAGCCGTTGCCAATCCCACCACCACCACCCAGCAAGACATCACCTACGCCACGCTGCGGCAGTGGGTGACCGTGGGCCGCTTCCTGCCCGGAGAGCGTCTGAAGATCCGCACCGTGGCCGCCGCGATGGGCGTGGGTCAGATGCCGGTGCGTGCAGCCCTGCAGCGCCTGGCCGCCGAGGGCGCGCTGGTGAACATACCCAACGCCGGCGTGACCGTGCCCCGGCTCACCGTGCCCGAATTTGATGACCTGCTGCAGATGCGCATGCTGCTGGAGGGCGAAGCCGCCGAGCGCGGCTGCCTGAATCTGGAAGCTGGCGAGCGCAGCACCTTGCGCAAGCTCTGCCAGCGCATGGCCAGGGCACTGAAGGCCGGCCAGGCGGCCGACTACCTGGCCGCCAACGAAGACTTCCACGTGCTTCTCTACAAGGCCGCCGGCTCGCCGTTGCTGTTCGGCCTGATCGACACGCTGTGGCTCAAGGCCGGCCCCATCTCGAACCAGCTCTTCAACACGACCGAGGCCTCGGCCGTGCTGAACGTCGCGCACGAAGACCTGATGCGCGCGCTGGACAAGCACGATGCCGCGGCCGTGCGCCGCGCAGTGGAGCGCGACATCTTCGTCGCGGGGCAGTTCCTGAGGGCGACGCTCAAGCGCAGTTGATCAGCGACACAGTCTTGTTCCGGCGCCGCCGAAAGCCGGCATCAAGGCCGCTCGGCCATGGCTTTGAGGTTGGCCAGGCCGCCTTCAAAGTCAGGGCCCACCATGCGGTCCATCATCAATCCCATCCAGTGCATCAGTGGGTTGGCGCCCATGTCGCCGTCCATGGTCCAGGTGATGCGCGTGCCACCAGTGGCGGGCTCAAAGCGCAACTCGCCGGTGGAGGTGCTGTCCATGTCGGGGAAGTACAGGTCGTAGGCCACGCGCTGGTCTGGCGTGACCGCCGTGAGCGTCATCTTGCCGTCGCCTTCGCTCTTGCTTTTCCATTCCCAGCCCGAGCCGACGCCTGCCGGGTTGCCGAAATAGGTGATGGCCATGGCCGGGTCGCGGCGGTTCCACACTGTCCAGTCCTTCCAGTGGCGCGGGTCGGCCACCAGCGCGTAGGCCTTGGCGGCTGGGGCGCTGCTGAGCACACTGCGTTCGATGTGGAAGCGGCCCGGCAGCGCCATGCCGCCCAGCAGCAGCACGACGGCCAAGGCAGCGAGCACCAGCACGGTAGGTTTCAGAAAGCGGGGCATGGAGGCTCCTTTCAATATGGGGGATGGCCCAGACAGGACAGGGGTCTACGCTCAGGTCTGGAACCGGGGCAGGCTGGCATCATCGCCGACGTTGTACCCGCCACCGTACTGGTTCACCCGCCTTGCGACGGTCCGTCCCACTTGCCAGCTCCGTGATCCGGGGCCTTGTGCCATGCATGACATCCCAAGCGTCAACCCACTGCTGACAGAGTGGTCTGCCCCTTTCGGCCTGCCCGACTTCGCCGCGCTGCAACCCGGGCATTTCATGCCCGCGCTGGGCGAGGCCATGCGGCGCCACTTGGCCGAGCTGGACCACGTGGCCCACAACCTGGCGCCACCAGACTTCGACAACACCGTGGCGGCCATCGACCGTGCCGGCGCGCTGCTGTATCGCATCGACGCGGTGCTGAACAACCTGGCCGCCTCGCACACCTCGCCCGAGCTGCAGGCGGTGCAGCGCGAAGCCGCCGCACCGCTGGCCGCGCACGACAGCGCCGTGAAGATGCACCCCGCGGTGTTTGCCCGGCTGGACGCCGTGTTCAGGCAGCGCCAGCGCTTGACGCTGACGCCCGAGCAGCAGCGCCTGCTGGAGCGTTTGCACACCGACGCCGTGCGGGCTGGCGCCCAACTGCCCCCCGCACAACAACGGGTCTATGCCCGGGCGATGCAAGAGCTGGCCCAACTGAGCACGCGCTTTGCGCAGAACGTGCTGGCCGACGAGGCCGATTTCCAACTGGTGCTGCAGGGCGAGGCCGAACTGGCCGGCTTGCCCGGCTTTGTGCGGGCCGCCGCACGCCAGGCGGCCGCCGAGCGTGGCCTGCACGATGGCGCACACGTGGTCACACTGAACCGCTCGCTGATCGAACCCTTCCTCACCTTCAGCGAGCGGCGTGACCTGCGCGAAACCGCCTGGCGTGCCTGGGTGGGCCGGGGCGAGCGCGACGGCCCCACCGACAACCGGCAGGTGGCGCGCCGCATCCTGCAATTGCGCTCCCAGTTGGCCCAGGCGCATGGTCACGATTGCTATGCTGACTATGCCCTGTCCGACTCCATGGCCCAGCGCCAATCGGCCGTGCGCGAATTGCTGGACGAGGTATGGCGCCGTGCGCTGCCGGCCGCCGAGCGCGAGCGTCAGGCCTTGCTGGCCATGATGCGCAGCCACGGTCAGGAGGGTGAGCTCGCCGCCTGGGACTGGCGCTACTGGTCAGAGAAGGTGCGCAAGGCGCGCTTTGACATCGACGCCGCCGAGGTCAAACCCTACCTGTCGCTGGACCGCATGGTGGAAGCCATGGTCGATTGCGCCAGGCGGCTCTTTGGCGTGCGTTTCGAGCGCCGGCTCGATGTGCCTGTCTACCACCCCGATGTGCTGGCATGGGAAATGTTCGACGCAGTGGGCCAGAGCGCCGGGCTGTTTCTGCAGGACAACTTCGCGCGCCAGACCAAGCGCTCGGGCGCCTGGATGAGCGACTTCAACTTTCAGTCGGTCAACCGGGGCGTGGCGCGGCCGGTGATCGTCAACAACAACAACTTCGCCAAGGGCGCGCCGGGCGAGCCCACGCTGCTGTCCTTCGACGACGCGCAAACCCTGTTCCACGAGTTTGGCCACGGCCTGCACGGCCTGCTCTCGCGCGTCGGCTACCACCGCTTGTCGGGCACCCAGGTGCTGCGCGATTTCGTGGAGCTGCCTTCGCAACTGTTCGAGCACTGGCTGAGCCAGCCCGAGGTGCTGCGCCAGCATGCGCGGCACTGGCAGACCGGCGAGCCCATCCCCATGCACCTGGTGGAGCGGCTGAAGGCCGCCGAACGCTGGGGCCAGGGCTACGAGACGGTCAGCTATTGCGGCAGCGCGCTGGTGGACCTGGACATCCATGCCCAGACCGGCGACGTGGCCGACATCAGCCGCTTCGAGACCGAAAGCCTGGCGCGACTGGGCATGCCCGCCGCAGTGGGCATGCGCCACCGGCTGTGCCACTTCCAGCACTTGTTCGCGGGCTCGGGCTATGCCTCAGGCTACTACGTCTACCTGTGGGCCGAGGTGCTGGACGCCGACGCCTTCAACGCCTTCGTCGAGGCCGGGGACCCGTTTGACAAAAAAGTGGCCCAGCGATTGCTGAGCCACATTTATGCGGTGGGCGATTCGGTCGCGCCCCAGACGGCTTACACGTCTTTTCGCGGGCGCTTGCCGAAGCTCGGGCCGTTGCTGGCAAAGCGCGGCTTGGCCGAAGAGGGCTTGCCGGCTGCATGATGAGCACCTTCGTGGCGGGGCTTGAAACCACCGTCATGCGGCGGCTTGAAGCCACCTTCGTGCGGTGGGCGGAAGGCACCCGGGCCACGCGGAGCGTGGGCCGGTGCGCCCTCGGGGCGGCGCTCGAAGTTGCCGCGATCAGCGCGCTCGGTGAAGCGCGGACGCTCGCCAAAGCCGTTGCCAGCTGCGGCCTTGCGGTCGAAGTAGCCACCGCCTGAGTTGCCACCGCGCTCGGCAAAGGCCGGGCGCTGCGGACGGTCAAAACCATTGCCACGGTCGCCGAACGGCGGGCGGTCACCCTGCGCACGTTCACCGAAACCACGGTCGTGGCCACGGTCAAATTGCGGACGGTCGCCACCAAAGCCTTCACGGCGCTGGAACGGGCCGGCGTCGCGCGGGCCGCCGCGGAAGTTGTTGGGGCGGTTGCCCTGGTAGCCACCACCAAAGCCACCCTTGCCACGCGGGGCGCCATCGCGCACCACACGGCCCAGGGTGTCGGGGGCGGCGCGCTGCGGCTCCAGGCCCGCCACCGTGGCCACCGGGATCGGCTGCGTGGTGTAGTGCTGGATGCGGCGGATCATGGGCAGATCGCGGCGGTCGGCCAGCGTGATCGCGCGGCCAGAGCGGCCGGCACGGCCGGTGCGGCCGATGCGGTGCACGTAGTCTTCCGCCTTGAGCGGCAGGCCGTAGTTGATGACGTGGCTGATGGTGGGCACGTCAATGCCGCGCGCGGCCACGTCGGTCGCCACCAGGATGCGCAGCTGGCGCGAGCGCAGGCCTTGCAGCACGCGGGTGCGGCGGCCTTGCGGCATGCCACCATGCAGCGCGGCAACCGAGTGGCCCAGCTCGCTCAGGCGGTCGGCCAGGCGGTCGGCATCAATTTGCGTGCTGGTGAAGACCACGGCCTGGTCCACGTCGCGCTCGGTCAGCAAATGGTCGAGCAGGGCGTGCTTGTGGTCGAGGTCGTCGGCCCACATCAGCTGCTGGGTGATGCTTTCGTGCTTCTCGGTGTGGCCGGTGATCTCGATGCGCTCGACGTTGTCGTTCTGCAGGCGCTGGGCCAGGCGGCCCACTTCACCGGCAAAGGTGGCGCTGGCCATCAGGGTCTGGTGCACGGCGGGCAGCTTGGCGGCGATGTGCTCGATGTCTTCAATGAAGCCCATGTCGAGCATGCGGTCGGCTTCGTCGAGCACCAGCATTTCCACGTTCTCAAGCACGCAACGGCCGCTCTCGATGTGGTCAATCAAACGGCCGGGGGTGGCGATCAGGATGTCCAGCGGGCTGCGCAGGGCCTTGAGCTGGGCCGGGTAGGGTACGCCGCCGACCACGCTGGCGACCTGGAAGAAGGGCACATTGCGGCCGTAGTTGTAAGCGGCCTTGGCGACCTGCATGCACAGCTCGCGGGTGGGCACCAGCACGAGGATGCGCGGGCCGCGGATCTCGCCCTTCTTGGGTTTTTGTGTCGGGTCCTGGCGGGCGGCCAGCACCTTCATCAGCGCGGGCAGCACGAAGGCGGCGGTCTTGCCGCTGCCGGTGTTGCTGCACACGCGCAGGTCGCGCCCGGCCAGGGCGGCGGGGATGGCGCGCGCTTGCACGTCGGTGGGGTTTTCGTAGCCGGCGGTGGTCAACGCGCGGACCAGGGCCTCATCGAGGCCGAGAGATTCAAAGCTCATGGTTTCTTTTCCAAAGGCGCCCATGCCAATACTTCTGAAGGCAATGCGGGCGCACGGTAGGGGCAAAACATCGCCGCCGACCGTGCCTGTCAGCGCGCTTCGATAGCGCCTGGTCAGGCCTTCAAGGGCTCGCGCTCGACGTATCGGGCGTGGCCATCAAACCGGAGAGGTCAGAGGGGATGGACGAATCAGCAGCGAGGAAAGCGCTGATCGGTGGGTGTTCTCCGCGCGGGGTCCCGGTGGCTTTTAAAGGCTTCACAGGGTACGGGAACAAAATTCCGACAGGACTTTTTCGGGTGCAGCCTGTGATTCTAGCGTAAACCCTGAACTTGCGCCAGTCCCCCCCGTCCGGCACCGGATGCCAGGAGCATTCGCAGGCATCATGGTTGGCCATGACCTTGGACATTCCGACCCTGTTCATCACCCTCACACTGGGCTTTCTGCTGCTGGTGGCGGAGCTCACTGTGGCCTTGCGCGCCTGGGCCCGCGACGCGTCGCTGCGCGACTGGACGGCGGGTGGTTGGGTGATGGTGCTGGGTCTTGCCATCTCCACGGCACGCGGTCACCTGCCAGAGGTGCCGGCCATCGTGGTGGGCAACACGGCGCTGTTCATCGGCAGCCTGATGTTCAGCCAGGCCATCTACCGCTTCATCCACAACGCCCAGCCCTGGCGTTGGTTGCGCTGGGGCTTGCCGCTTTGCCTGCTTTTCATGGTGCTGATCCTGCCTTGGCCCATGCCCTCGCGGGTGGTGGTGGTGTCGGTGCTGCTGGCCTTGGGTCTGTCGCCCGGCGTGGTGATGATCTTGCGGTCGGCGCGGCAGGTGGAGCATTCACTGATCGCCGTGGGCCTGATGCTGGGCCTGGCTGCGCTGGCCTTGCTGGGTCGCGCGCTCCATGCGCTGTCGCAGCCCGAACACTACGCTGCCTTCAACCAACCCAGTTTCTGGCAGGGGCTGAGCTTTCTGCTGGCATTCCTGGCCATGCAGGGCGCGGGCTGGGGGTTTGTGCTCTCGGTGTTTGAGCGCACCGCCCGCCGCATGCAGGAACAGGCCACACACGATGGCCTGACGGGCTGCTACAACCGCAGCACGGGCGAGATCATGCTGGCGCATGAGTTGCAGCGCAGCCGGCGCGACAACGGCCACCTGGCCTTCGTGCTGATAGACCTGGACCACTTCAAGGCCATCAACGACCAGTTTGGCCACCGCATGGGCGACACCGTGCTGCGCGTATTTGCCCGCACGGTGCAGGATAGGCTGCGTCACTCCGACGTGCTGTGCCGCATGGGCGGTGAGGAATTTGGCCTGATCCTGCCCGGCACCGACGAAGCCGGCGCCCTTCGGCTGACCGACAAAATCCGCCACGCGGTGCGCGCCGTCGACCTGCGCACCGACCAGGGGCAGCCGGTGAAGCTGGATTTTTCGGCCGGTGTGGCCGTGGCCGGGGAAGCCGGAGAGGGCCACTTCTCGGCCGACCGCCTCTATGGCCGCGCCGACAACGCCATGTACGAGGCCAAGCACGCTGGCCGAGGCCGCACCATGGTGGCGGCAGGCCGCTGAGTAGCGTCGCCAGCATGGCGGCTTGACGCGGGCTCTACCGGCGCGCCACAAGGCTTGTACAGGCCTCGCCGACAATGCATCGTTCCTGCTTCCTCTGCCTGCCCATGCCCCGTCGCACTTCAAGCCGTCAGCACTTTCCTGCCAAACGGTGGGCGGCCACGCTGCTGGCCGGTGCCACCTGGGCCACCATGGCCCAGACAGCACCGCCCGAGGCCGCGCCCGCCAACCCACCGGCCACACCCAGCGCGGCACCCGCACAGCGCGTGGAAGTGACCGGCGAACGCCAGAACGACACGCAAGCGCGGCGCCAGTCCACAGCGGCCAAGATCATTGTGGGCCGCGACGAGATCGAGAAATTCGGCGATAGCACGCTGGGCGAGATCATCAAGCGCTTGCCTGGCGTCACCATGGACGGCATGGCGGGCCGGGGCGGCAACATCCGCATGCGCGGCCTGGGCGGCGGCTACACGCAGATCCTGCTGGATGGCGAGCGCGTGCAGGGTGGCCTCTCGCTGGACTCGATCAACCCCGAGCAGGTGGAGCGCATCGAGATCCTGCGCGCCCCCACGGCCGAGACCGGTGCGCGGGCCATTGCCGGCACCATCAACATCGTGATGCGTGAGAGCTATCGCAAGCGCCTCAACGATCTGAAGCTGGGCCTGGGTGAGTCGAACGACCACTGGGGCCAGAACATGGCTTGGACTCGCGACGACAAGATCAGCGAGACCCTGAACTACAACCTCTCGCTCTCGGCCTTCAACTTCGAACGCGGCGACGCCAGCCAGACGCTCACCACCTCCAGCCTGCTGAGCCAGCGCGAAGCGGCCGAGTCGCTGGGCAAGCGCCACGGCCTGCACGCCACCGGGCGCCTGCAATGGCGCCTGGACGGGGGCGGCTCCTTGATGCTGATGCCGATGTACATCTGGTCGAAGGGGGAATCGCAGCAGCAGGTGGCCTGCACCGGTTGCGTGGACAACTCGGGCAACCCGCTGTACGACCAGGCCCGCACCGCCAGCGGTGACGAATTCAGCCTGACGCGCCTGAACGGCCAGTGGCGCAGCACGCTGGGCCAGGGCACGCGGCTGGAGATGCAGGGCGGCCTGGGCCGCGCCACGCACCGCAGCCAGTCGCAGCGCAACGAAACCGGCGGCGTGCCGCGCACGCTGGACGACAGCAGCCATTCGTTGGAAGACAGTGCCCAGCTCAAGGCCAAGCTCAGCACGCTGTTGGAAGGTGATCACAGCCTGGTTGCAGGCCTTGAACTGGAAGCCGCGCAACGCACCGATGCCCGAACCACACTGCAGAACGGCCTGCCCCTGCTCAGCAACTCGGCCGATGCCTTTGACGCATCCACCCAGCGCGTGGCGGCCTTCGCGCAGGATGAATGGAACCTCAGCCCTCAATGGTCGGCCCACGCTGGCCTGCGCTGGGAGGGCATCCAGACCCAGGGTGAAGGCTTGAACGGCGAGACGCTCACCAACCGCTCCTCCGTCTGGACCCCGTTGCTGCACGCGGTGTGGAAGCCCGACCCCAAGGCCCGCGACCAGATCCGCATGAGCCTGACCCGCAGCTACCGCTCACCTTCGCTGGCCAACCTGGTGGGACAGCCGGTGATCTCGTCGCGATACGCCGCGCAAGGGCCGGACGCAGTGATGAACACCGCCACCAGCCCCGACCGCACCGGCAACCCCTCGCTCAAGCCCGAACTGGCCACCGGCATAGACGTCGCTTACGAGCACTACCTGCCCGGCAACGGTCTGCTCAGCGCCAACCTGTTCTATCGCCGTATCAACAACCTGATGCGCACCGTGGTGGGTGCCGCGCCGCAAAACGTGAGCTGGTCTGCCCTTCCGCGCTGGGTGGCCGCGCCGCAGAACATCGGCAACGCCACCACGCAGGGCATCGAGCTCGAAGCCAAGGGCAAGCTCAGCGAGATCTGGCCCGGCGCCCCCGGGCTGGAGCTGCGCAGCAACCTCAGCCTGTTCAACTCCAAGGTCGACAGCCTGCCTGGCCCCGACAACCGGGTCGACCAGCAGCCAAAGGGCACGGCCAACCTGGGTGCCGACTACAAGCTGCCCGGCCTGCCGCTCACCCTGGGTGGCAATGTCAACCTCACGCCGGCCTACACCACGCAGCTGTCCAACAGCCAGTGGGCTAAAGCCGGCCGCAAGCGGGTGGTGGACGCCTATGCGCTGTGGCAGATCAGCCCTTTGGCGCGGCTGCGGCTCTCGGGCAGCAACCTGGCGCCAGAAGACGCGCTCAGTGCCAGCACCGTGGCCGATGAAGCTGCCAGAACCCAGGCCCAGACCTACATGACCTGGCGCCTGCAACTGGAGCTCAAGCTCTAACTGGCGGCCCGCACCAACACCCGCACATCGCCCAGGCTCACACGCTGGCCCGCGCGGATCTTGCAGGTTTTGCGCAACTCGGCCTGGCCATCCACCAGCACCTGGCCGTCGGTGATCAGCATGCGGGCGCTGCCGCCGCTGGACGCCAGGCCGGTGGCCTTGAGCAAGGCGTCGAGGGGGATGTAATCGCCGCGCAATTCGAAATCAAGTTCGTCCATGAACGGCATTGTCGTGTGCGCGGGCCAGGCCGCCTGCTGCGGCCGTGCTGGCCTTCAGCGACGCTGCTCGGCGTTCCACTGCTCCACGGCCTTCAGCGCAGCCGCCACATGGCCATTGGCACTGAGCTTGGCAAAGCTCAGCAGCACCTTGCCCTGCGGGCTTACCACATAGGTGATGCGGTCGGCCACGTTGGGCAGCATCATCAGGCTGGCGTCGTAGAGCTTCATCACCTTGGCTCCGGCATCTGCCGCCACCGGGAACTTGCCCCGGCAGGCCTCGATGGAAAACCGCTTCTGGGTGTCTAGGTCGTCGTTGGACATGCCGATCACCGTGGCCCCCAGCGCTTTCAGGCGCTCGGTGGCTTCGGAGAACTCGTGTGCCTCCACCGTGCAGCCGCTGGTGAACGACTTGGGGTAGAAGTACAGCACCACCGGCCCCTGCAGGCGGGCCTGGGCCATCGAGAACTGGAACACCTTGCCGCCCACGGCGGCCTCGGCAGTGAAATCTGGCGCGGTGGCGCCCACTTGCAAGGCCGCCTGGCTGGCCAATGGGGCAAAGGCCAGCAGCGCCGTCAGGCACAGGACAGGGGCGGCGGAAATGGGGCGGCGCAGGTTATTCATGGCGGTGATGGTAGGTCTGCCACCAAAGCCCCTGTGCGCGTCTGCGGTATGGTTGCGCCCCATGGCTGCCGCAAACCTTCTCGCCCTGCTCGACGACATCACCACCATCCTCGACGACGTGGCCCTGCTGGGCCGCGCCGCCGCGCAGAAGACCGCCGGTGTGCTGGGCGACGACCTGGCGCTCAACGCGCAGCAGGTCGCCGGCATCGCGGCCGAGCGCGAGATCCCGGTGGTGCTGGCGGTGGCCAAGGGCTCGTTCAAGAACAAGGCCATCCTGGTGCCAGCGGCCCTGATCATCAGCGCGATGGCACCCTGGGCCATCCAGCCGCTGCTGATGCTGGGCGGCCTGTACCTGTGCTTCGAGGGTTTCGAAAAGATCGCCCACCGCTTCCTGCACAGCCCGCAGGAAGACGCTGAGCACCACGCCGAACTGCAACGCCACCTGGCCGACACCTCGGTGGACATGGCGACGCTGGAGGCCGAGCGCGTGCGGGGTGCCATCCGCACCGATTTCGTGCTCTCGGCCGAGATCATCGTCATCACGCTGGGTTTCGCGTCCGACCAGCCCCTGGTCACCCGCGCCCTGGTGCTGGCGGGCATTGCCGTGCTGATGACCATAGGCGTCTACGGCCTGGTGGGCGCTATCGTCAAGCTGGACGACCTGGGCCTGCTGCTGGCGCGCCGCCCCGGCGAAGGTGCTCTTGCCCGCGCGCTGCGCAGCCTGGGCACCGGCCTGGTGGGGGCGGCCCCCTGGCTGATGCGGGCCCTGGCCATCGCCGGCACGGTGGCCATGTTCCTGGTGGGCGGCGGCATCCTGCTGCACGGTCTGCCCAGCTTGCATCACTTGCTGCAGCACGCCATCGCACCGCTGGACGGCGCGGCGGTGAACGCGCTGCTCGAAGGCTTGGCCGGCGTGGCCGCAGGCGCACTGGCGCTGGCGGGTGTGAAGCTGGTGCAACCGTTGCTGCGGCGTTTGCGCGGGCGCTGACCTCGGGGCGTGTCAGCCAATACCGCACCTGCGGGCGCGTGCTGGCCCTACACGCCCATTCGCGCACATCCGACTGTCAACCCAAGTACCACGGCGCACAGTTAAGGCCATGTGGCATCGCTTGATGCCGCCCTGTGGAGTCTGTCGTGAACATCGTCGCCTATGCCAGGGCCTTGCCAATCGCCGATTTTGAGTTGCGTTTCCAGTCGCTGTTCAACCAGGGGCGGGCCATGGCCTTTCCCTGCGATGCGCAGGGTCATGTGGACCTGGACACGCTGAGCGAAGCCGCGCGCGAGAACTACTTCTACGCCCGCACCGTGGTGGGCCGTGAATACGCCTTGCCGGCGGTGATGCCGGCAGCGCACTGAGCGAGCTTCAGCGCTGCCGCATGGCGCGCAGGCTCTCAAAGCTGTAGAGCGCCAGCGCCGCCCAGATCAGCCCGAAACCCACCAGGCGTGTGGTGCTCAGCGCCTCGTGGAACACCCACACCCCCAGGCCGAACTGGATGCTGGGCCCCAGGTACTGCAACAGGCCCAGCGTGGCCAGTGTCACCCGGCGAGCTCCGAACGCAAACAGCAGCAGCGGCACGGCGGTGAGCGGCCCCGCCGCCACCAGCCACAGCCAGCGCGGGGCATCGGCCGTGGCCACGCTACCGCCATGCAGCCCCGCCCACAGCAGGGCGGGCACGGCCAGCGGGGCCAACATCAGGGTTTCCAGGGCCAGCCCTTCGAGGGCGCCCAGCGTGGCCGTCTTGCGCAGCAGGCCATACAGCCCGAAGCTGGCGGCCAGGCCCAGCGAGATCCACGGCGGCGCGCCCGCCTGCCAGCCCAGCCACAGCACGCCAGCCGCCGCGATGGCCACCGCCAGCCATTGCAAGGGCCGCGGCCGCTCGCCCAGCACCAGTACGCCCAGCAGCACATTGAACAGCGGGTTGATGAAGTAACCCAGGCTGGCTTCCACCACGCGGCCCTGCTGCACGGCCCACACGTAGAGCAGCCAGTTGGCCGAGAGGAAGGTGGTGCTGGCTGCAAAGGTGGCCAGCACGCGCGGCTGCTTCACCACGTCCAGCAGCCAGCGCCAACGCCGCTGCCAAGCCAGCACGCCCATCACGAACACCAGCGACCAGACCGAGCGGTGCAGCACCATCTCCAGCGGCGGCACGTCGGCCAAGTGGTGGAAGTAGAGCGGGAACACGCCCCAGATCACATAGGCGAGGGCGGCGGCAAACATACCAGGATGCATGGGTGGGCCGGGGCTGGGGCGCGTGGCCGCAGGGGCAGGTGATTGGGGTGGGCCGCGATTGTCTCAGCCGGCCACCAGCCGTGCCGGGCTCAGATCCAAAGGCTCTTGCCAGTCACCACGCGTGGCCAAGCCCTGCCACTCCGGGCCGGGTTCGGCCGTGAGCGTCAACAAATGGCCATCGTCCGGATGCGGCAACTGCAGCTGCCAGGCATGCAGCCACAAGCGGCTCATGCCCACCCACTGGGCCCAGACGCGGTTGAGCGGCCCCTTGCCGTGCGTGGCGTCACCCAGGATGGGGTGGGCGATGTGTTTGAGGTGGCGGCGGATCTGGTGGCGCCGGCCCTGCTCGGGTTGGGCCAGCAGCACGGCGTGGCGTGAGCCTGGGTGACGCGCGTCGCTCGCATAGGGCCACTCCACGCGGGCCAAACGGGTGAAGCGGGTGCAGGCTTGCAACTGGGGTTGGCCGCTGCTGGGCAACTCGGGGTCGCGGGCCAGCGGGTGATCCACCCGGGTTTGCGCTTCGGGCCAGCCGCGCACCAGGGCCAGGTAGCGCTTGCGCATGGCTTGCGATTCAAAGGCGGCAGCAAGTTGCCGCGCCGCATCGCTGTGCAAGGCGAACACCAGCACACCAGAGGTGCCCTTGTCCAGGCGGTGCGCGGGGGCCAGGAAGGCGGGGGGCGAGCCTTCCCACTGGTGGCGCAGACGTTCCACGGCAGTGTCCAGTTCGTGCGCATCCAGCCCGCTGCGGTGCACCAGCAGGCCGGCGGGCTTGTGCACGGCGACGAGGTGCTCATCTCGGTAGATCACCGCCATGGGCGCTGGCGCGGCGGCCGGCGTGGTGGCGGACACGGCAGCGGATGCCCGTGGCTCAGCCTGCATGCAGATCGCCATCCACATACAGCCAGCGAGCCGGCTCGCCGGCGGCGGCGCTGAGCTCAAAGCGGCTGGTTTCGTGCAGCCGGTGGGCCTTGCCACCCAGCTTGCTGCGGGCCACGAACGCCACGGTGGCGTGCGTTTCGTCCACGCGCTCGTGGCGCTTCACCATCAGGCCCAGCCAACGCAGGCCGTGCTCGTCCAGGCTCAGCGTGGCGGGCCGGGTGCGCGGGTGCCAGGTGGCTTGCAGGTAATCGGCCAGGCACAGCACGTAGGCGCTGTAGCGCGAGCGCATCAGCGCCTCGGCGTCGGGCGCCTGCAGGTGCTGCGGGCCGGCGTGCCAGCGGCCGCAGCAGGCGGCGTAGGTCAGTCTCGCGGTGGCGTGGGCTGGCATGCACCCGCAGGGGCAGGGGGCGGTGGGATTGAACATGCCGTGCATCTTGCCCCATGCCCGCAGTGACAATGGCGGCCCACCCCTGCCCACCTGCCATCGTGCCCGACCAGAATTTCGACACCAAGCTGAACGCCTTGAACCCACTGGATCGCGCGGTGCTGCTGGCCTTTGCGCTGGGCGCCCTGCCGCGCGCGCGCAGCTGGGTGTACGAGCTGCTGTACGACCCCCAGATGCGCCCAGGCGTGGACAAACGGCCCGTGCAAGATGCCATCCGCCTGTCCATGCAGAGCCTGAAACAACGGGGCTGGCTGTTGGAAGATTTGCGCCGACCAGGCTACTGGAGCCCGTCGGTCGAGGTGCTGGCCGGAGCCTGGCAGGGCCTGTTGATGGCGCATGACACCGAGCCCCTGCGAGGCGTGCTGGCCCGGGTGGATGGCTATCCCGGGCCGGATCGCTTGCTCACCGCCTACCGGTATTTTCCGAGCTTCGAGGCCATGGTGGCGCGGCTGCGGCTGGAAGCCTTGAGTGGCGCCTCGGTGGACAATCTGCGCAGCCTGATCGAGCGGCAGCCGTGGTCCAGCTACGGGCTGGCCGACATATTGGACGTGCTGTTGCCGCCTTTGCTGGACCTGGCCCCGTTTGCGCGGCTGCACCCCACGCTGCGCATCGACAGGGCCTGTCGCGACCTGCAACAGGCCATGGTGAACTTCAACGAAGTTGCCACCCCGAAAATGGCCGAACGGGCCTTGCTGCTGTTGGCCCAAGACCTTGAACCGCGTGGCTTCGAATTGCGTTGGCTGCTGGCGGAATACCTGTCGCTGACCGACCAGTCGGCCGAGGTCGACCCGCTGCTGGCGCCGGTCCTGAACCATCAGCCGCTTGCCGCCGAGGCCCATGCCCACGGCTTGGCCAGGCAGTTGGCGGTTCAGGCGGCCGTGCTGGCCTGGCGCGGGCACTGGGCTGCCGCAGAGGCCGCAGGCGATGAAGCCTTGGCCCGTTTGCGCAAGCTCACGGGCAAGCGGCGAGGCCTGGTGCCCCTGTACCTGAGCTTGCCTTATGCGCTGGCCTTGCTGGCCCAGCGCACACCGGCCCATCTGGCCAAGGCATTGAAGTTCTGCCTGGGGGAGGGCGGCAAGCGCGAGCCGGTGCTCGAGAGCCCGCACGGCTACATCGCACTGGCCATCCGCATGAAGCTGGGCGAGGTGCCTCGCGATCCCCTGCCCTTCAAGCCCTATCTGGTCCGCGACGGCCACTACCTCTCGCCGTTGGACCCGTGGCGCTGGCTGATGCGCGCTTGGCTGAAGGAAGGCGCCCAGGCCGAGCCGCTCACCGCGCCCGAGGCCGAGGCCGCCGGCCGGCTCAAGGCCGCGCTCACGGCCATGGGCTGGACGGTACTGGCCGGCCAGCTCGACGCCGCCATGCAGGTGCTGGGCGGCGAAGGCTCACCGCCGCATTTCTTTGTGCCTGCCGGTGAAGAGCGCTGGCAAAGCGCGCTCTCGGCTCTGGCCGCCATCACCGCGCCTGCCGGCCCGGTGGCAGGCGGCGACGCGACGCGCCTACTGTGGCTGGTGTCGCTAGGCCCGCAAGGCCAGGTGCAGGGCGTGCTGCCGTTTGAGCAGAAGCAGGGCGCGCGCGGCTGGAGCAAGCCCAAGGAGGTGCCGCTCTCGCGCTTGCAAAAGACCTCGGCCGCGCTGGCCGCGCACGACACCAAGGTGGCCGTGTGCATCAAGCAAGAAAGCTACAGCCGCAACCTGCGCATCGACCTGGCCTCTGCCATGCTGGCCCTGGTGGGCCACCCCTGCGTGGCCTTTGCCGACCAGCCCGAGCAACTGGTGGAGCTGAGCCAGGCCAGCCCCGAACTGGAGGTGCTGCGCGAGGGCAGCATGCTGCGCGTGCGCATGCGCCCGGCCATGCACGTGGCCAAGGACGAAGCCCAGTTCGGCTGGGGCGCCAGCGCCGCCGAGCTGAAGGAGCAGGAGGCGCTGCGCCTGATCACCGTGCTGCGCGACGGCCCGCAGCGCGCCCAGCTCATCCAGCTCAACCCCGCACAAAAGCGTGCTGCGCAACTGCTGGGCGTGAACGGGCTGGACATCCCCGAGCGCGGTGCCGCGCAACTGCAGCAGGTGCTCACCGGGCTGGGAACGCACTTTCGCATCCAGGCCGACGACGCCGCCGCTGCCAATGCCGCCCGCGAGGTGCCGGCCGAATCGCGGTTGCGCGCTGAACTGCAGCCGGTGGGCGACGGCCTGCAACTGCGACTGGTGGCCTTTCCCTACGGCATGGACTACGCCGCCGAGGGCCCGCGCCTGCCACCGGCCAGCGGCCGTGCGCGGCTGGTCACGTTGTTGCGCAATGAGCAGCTCGGCGTGCAACGCGATCTGGCGGCCGAGCGTGCCTCGCTCGAAGCCGTGCTCGACGCCTGCCCCATGCTGATGGAGCCGCCGCCCGGCGCGCCCTGCGAGTGGCAGATCGACGAACCCGAGCTGGCCCTGGCCCTGGTGGAGCGGCTGCACACACTCAACGCCGTGGCCGCGCTGGACTGGCCGCAAGGCCGGCCGGTGCGTGTGACCCCCGGTGCCATCGGCCAACTCAGCCTGAAGGTGCAGACCAAGCAAGACTGGCTGGGCCTGCAGGGCGAGTTGAAGGTGGACGAAGAACTGGTGGTGAGCCTGCAGCAACTGCTGGGCTGGGCCAGCACGCACAAGAGCCGCTTCATGCCGCTGGGCGATGGCCGCTACCTGGCGCTGACCCAAGAGCTGCGCGAGCGCATGGACGACATCGCCGCGGTCACCGAATCGCATGCCCAACGCGGCCACAGCCTGGCCGACCTGCGCGTGCCGGTGCTGGCCGCGCCCTGGTTGCAACAGGCCACCGAGGGCGCGCAGGTCGATTTCGACGCCGGCTTCACCAACCGCCTGCAACTTCTGGACGACGCGCGCCGCATCGTGCCCGCCGTGCCCGCCACCTTGCAGGCCACGCTGCGGCCGTACCAGGAAGAAGGCTACGAGTGGGCCATGCGCCTGGCCCATGCCGGTCTGGGCGCCTGCCTGGCCGACGACATGGGCCTGGGCAAGACCCTGCAGTCGCTCGCCGTGCTGCTGGCCCGCGCCAGACTAGGCCCCGCGCTGATCGTGGCGCCCACCTCGCTGCTGGGCAACTGGCGCGCCGAGGCCGCGCGCTTTGCGCCCTCGCTCAAGGTGCACATCTATGCCGAAGGCGGTGCGCCCGGCGAGCGCACCGAGCGCCTGGCGAAGATGAAGAAGCAGGAGGTGGTGTTGGTGTCCTACCCCATGCTGCTCAACGACGGCGCCGCCTTTGCCGCGCGCGAATGGGCCACCCTGGTGCTGGACGAAGCCCAGGCCATCAAGAACGCCGCCGCCAAGCGCAGCCAGGCCGTGTACGAGCTGCGCGCGGGCTTTCGGCTGGCGCTCTCGGGCACACCCATCGAGAACCGCCTGGCCGAGCTGTGGAGCGTGATGAACGCCTGCAACCCCGGCCTGCTGGGCACGGCGCACCGCTTTGGCGAGCGCTTTGTGGCGCTCATCGAACGGCAAAAAGACCGCCACGCCCAGCGCACGCTGCGCCGGCTCATCGCGCCCTTCATCCTGCGCCGCACCAAGGCCCAGGTGCTCGATGACTTGCCGCCGCGCACCGAGCTGGTCCTGCGCATCCCCGCCAGCGACCAAGAGGCCGCGCACTACGAGGCGCTGCGCCGCGAGACGCTGATCGAAGCCGAAAAGGCTCTCAACGGCGACGCTGCCGGCCAGGCCCAGCTCAACATCCTCGCCGGCCTCACGCGGCTGCGCCGCGCCGCCTGCGATCCGCGCCTGGTGAGCCCCGAGCTGAAGATGCCCGGCGCCAAGGTGCAGGCCTTTGCCGAGCTGGCCGCCGAGCTGGTGGCCAATGGCCACAAGGCGCTGGTCTTCAGCCAGTTCGTTGATTTCCTGAGCCTGCTGCGCGAGCCGCTGGACGCCGCCGGCATCGCCTACCAGTACCTCGACGGCAGCACGCCCTCAAACGAACGCACGAAACGGGTGGATGCCTTCCAGGCCGGCGAGGGCGACCTGTTCCTCATCAGCCTAAAGGCCGGCGGCTTCGGCCTCAACCTCACGGTGGCCGACTACGTGGTCATTGCCGACCCTTGGTGGAACCCCGCCGCCGAAGACCAGGCCAGCGGCCGCGCCCACCGCATTGGCCAACAACGCCCGGTGACGGTGTACCGGCTGGTGCGCGAAGGGACGTTGGAAGAACGCATCATCACGCTGCACCAAAGCAAACGCGAACTGGCCGACAGCATCCTGGATGGCGAGGGCATACGCACGGCACCGGCGCCCGCCGAACTGCTGGCACTGATGCGCGGCGATGACGCTTTCGCGCAGAGTTTTGAATGAGCCTGCCGGGCGCCTGCAGCACCTGGGCTAGAATGCGCGGCTTCACCTTGTAGACCACAGGTGCACCGAATCAGGAGAGGTGGCAGAGTGGTCGAATGTACCTGACTCGAAATCAGGCGTACCGCAAGGTACCGTGGGTTCGAATCCCACCCTCTCCGCCACCTATGAAAAAGCCGCTTGTGAAGCGGCTTTTTTTGCCCTTCGCCACAGGCTTGCGAAGGGATTCCTGACCACCGACCTTGCCCACTTCGTCGGCAGGCGAGCGGGCCGCACAGGCGCTGACGGCCCTCAGGTTTTCTGCCTCAGCACCCAGGCCATGAAGCCCGTCATGGCCAGGCTGGCCAGCACCAGGCTCAATGTGGCCGCCATCCAGAAGCCGGTGGCACCGCGCAGGGCCAGCGGCACATCGCCCGCGAGGTTGAAGGCCAGCGCGTAGCCACCGCCCAGGCCCACCGCCCACAGCGTGCCGGCATAGATCACCATGGGCACCACGGCAATGCGCCAGGCGCGAAGCACGAAGGCGGCAATGGTCTGGATGGCATCGGTCACATGGAACAGCGCCAACCAGGCCAGCAGCGGCAGCGCGGCGGCGGCCACGGCCGCGTCGCCGGTGTACAGGCCAATCACCCGCTCGCGGCCCAGGAACACGCCAGTGCTCAGCACAGCAGCCACCAGCGCGCCCAGTTGCACGGCATGCCAGCCCAGGCGCTTGGCGTCGGCCACATCGCCCGCGCCCACGCGCTGCGCCACCGGGGTGCTGCCGGCATTGGCCAGGGCCAGTGGCAACATGAACATCAGTGACACCAGGTTCATCGCGATCTGGTGCCCGGCCACCGGCACCGTGCCCAGGCGCGCGATGAACAGGGCCATGAAGCTGAAAGCACTCACCTCAATCAGGATCGCCAGGCCAATGGGCGCGCCCAGGCGCAGCAGGCCGCGGATGGCGGGCCAGTGCAGCGGGTGCAGGCCGCGTCCCCAGAGCTCAAACCGGTCGTAGAAACGGTCGTGGTGCAAGACCCAGGCGCCGGCCAGCATCTGGGCCCACATGGCCACGGCGGTGGCCAGGCCAGCGCCGGTCACACCCATTTCCGGGATGCGCAAGGCCGGCACGCCAAACACCAGCGCGGCCGAGAGCGGCAGCTTCACGGCCAGGCCGGCCAGTTGCAGCGCCATCACCGCCTTGGGCCGCGAAACGGCGGTGTTGAACGCTCGGTAGACGGTGAAGATCAGCGAGGCCGGCAACGACACCGCCAGCGCCAGCAGGTAGCCGCGCACGCTGCTGGCCATCTCGGGCGAGGCATGGGCCAGCCACAGAAACGGTTGCGGAAACGCCAGCAGCGCCGAGCCCGGCACCGCCAGCAGCATGGCCAGCCAAAAGCCCTGGTGCAGCTCATCACCCGCCGCTGCCAGCTTGCCGGCGCCAAACAGCTGCCCCACCACCGGCGAAACCGCCAGCACCACGCCCATCAGTCCCACGAACACGGTGATGTAGGCGGCCGCACCGACGGCAAAGGCGCCCAGGTCGGCCGGCGAGTGGCGCGCCACCAGCACGGTGTCGATGGTGCTGAAGGCCAGCACGGCCAACTGGCCGATGAACACCGGCCAAGCCAGCGGCGCGATGCGTCGCACGTCGGCACTGAAGCGGGCGCCGCGCGACGTCATGCCACCGCCCTGTGGCCGTTCATGGGCTGGCCTGCGGGCCAAGGGCCTCGGGCGGCGGGTGGTCCACACCGCTGGCATAGCGGGTGCGCTCGGCATAGCGGTTGAAGCGCCACGATTTGGCGTCGAGCGTGATGCGGCGCCACACCGCGCGCTTCTCGCCCGGACTCATGCGCGGCCAGTGCTGCACCTCGTCTTCGGTGCGGCCGCAGCCCTTGCAGATGGGGTCGCCTTGCGCGGTGGAGCAGATGGCGATGCAGGGCGCATCGGGCGTGCTGGCGTACCAGGTGAGCCAGGCCTCGCGGGCGGCGCCGGGCATGCTCCACTCGTCGCCTTCGCTCTCGCGGTGATAGACCATCAGTGCGTAGACCTCGCCCAGCGCGCGCACCTCTGCGCAGGCCCGCAGGCCGTCGGAAGGGTTCTTCGCCCGCCACCAGTTGATGGCCGACTCGATGTCGGTGATGTGGATGCCGGCCATGGAGGGTGAAAGAGAAGCGGGGTCAAAAAAGCCGCCTCGAAGGGCGGCTTCGGGTGAGGAACACGCAGGACTCAGCGGCCAGCGCCGGGCCGCTCCCAAGCGGCCGCGCGCCCTCTCGGAGGGCGGCTGCGGTATTCCGCAGCCGGGTGCTCAATCCACGAGGCGCATTTCAACACGGCGCGCTGCCTGAGCGTCGCCACCGGCCAGGGTGGATTCGGGCTTGCGCAGCGCCACGCGGGCGGCGTCGATGCCTGCAGCTTGAAGGGCTGCGCGCACGGCCTTGGCACGTCCCTTGGCGAGCTCGGCGTTCCGGGCCGGGTCGCCCGAGGCGTCATGGAATCCAGAGAGCACCAGCTTCTTGGCGGGCGCGGCATCGAGTGCGGCCTTGACCTTGGCCACTTCAGCAGCTGCTTCGGCCGGCAGGGCGACGGCACCTGACGCGAAGAACACGGTGCCGGCCAGATCGCCAGAAACCGGGCCGTCCAGCAGGGCTTCTTCGGTGGCGGCGGCCGAGGTGGTTGCAGCGGGCGCGGCACCCTTGTGCGACTGGCGAATCGCCAAGCCACCGATCAGGCCGAACAGCAGCAGCGTGATGATGCCGAATACCGTCCAAACGCCCACGCGGGCACCCGCATCGCTGTCGTCAAGCATGTTTCCTCCGTTGTGTTCAAAGTTCAGCCGCGCATTCTATCGGCGCGGCCTTTCGCGGCCCTACAGCGTCTTGGTGCAGAGCTTGAAATCGGCGTCTTCGGCGAAAGCCTTGACCTGGAAGCCCAGGCTGCGCATCAGCCGCAACATGCCGTCGTTGTTGGCCAGAACCAGGCCCTCGATCTCGGCCAGGCCCTTGCTGCGGGCCACGTCCATGATGCTGAGCATCAGCCGGCTGCCCAGACCCTGGCCGCCATAGGCGTCGGCAACCACCAGCGAGAACTCGCAGGTGGTTTGATCGGGGTTGGTGATGTAGCGCGAGACGCCAATGATCTGCTCGGTCTCGGTGAACGTGCCGTCCTCGTGCACGGTGCGGGTGCGGTGGATGGCGGTGAGGGCCATCTCGCGGTCGTAGTCGATCAAGGTGTAGCGCGCCAGCATGCGGGCCGGCAGCTCTTGCATCGAGCTCACGAAGCGGAAGTAGCGGCTCTCGGGCTTGAGGTTGCGCACCAGGTCTTGCAGCATCTGGGCGTCATCGGGCTGGATGGGGCGGATGGTGTACAGGTCGCCGCCCTTCATGGGCCATTCGCGCTCCAGGCCAGCCGGGTAGGGCAGGATGGCCAGGTGGTGGTAGGCCTGGGTTTGCGGGCCGGCGTGCTCGATGACGATGCGCGCGTCCACCGCGATAGCGCCGTCCTCGTCGACGATGATGGGGTTGATGTCCATCTCGCGCAGTTGGGGCAGCGCACACACCATTTCTGAAACCCGCAGCAGCACCTGCTCCAGCTTGTCCATGTCCACCGGCGGGGCACCACGCCAGTGCTGCAGGGTCTCGGCCACGCGGGCCCGCTCGATCAGTCGGCGAGCCAGGAACTGGTTCAGCGGGGGCAACTCCATGGCCTGATCGTCGATCAGCTCGATCATGGTGCCGCCGGCACCAAAGGTGATGACGGGGCCGAAGGGGTCGTCGGTGGTGAGGCCGATGTAGAGCTCGCGCCCACGCGGCTTGCCGCTCATGGGCTGGATGGTGACGCCGTTGATGCGCGCACCCGGCTTGACCTTGCCCACCGTGGCCAGCATGTCGTTGAAGGTGTCGCGCACCTGGGTGGCGGTGTTGATGTTCAGCGCCACGCCCTGCACATCACTCTTGTGGCTGATGTCTGGAGAGTCGATCTTCAGCGCCACCGGGTAGCCGGCTTGTGAGGCGATCAGCATGGCCTCATTCGCGGTGCGGGCCAGCGTGGTGCGAGAGACGGGGATGTGGAAGGCCGCCAGCAGCGCCTTCGATTCCATCTCGGTCAGCACGCGGCGGCGCTCGGCCAGCACGCTTTCGATCAGCAGGCGCGCGCCCTCGGCATCGGGTGTGGCCAAGGTGCTGAGCGGCGGCGGCGTTTGCTGCAGCAACTGCTGGTTCTGGTAGAAGCTGGCGATGTTGCCAAAGGCGTCCACCGCCGCTTCGGGCGTGCGGAAGCTGGGCAGCGGCTTGGCGTTGAGCAGCTTGCGTGCGCCGCTGACGCTGTTGTCGCCCATCCAGCAGGCAATGATGGGTTTGCCCAGCTTGGCCGAGCCGTCGATCACCGCTTGCGCGATCTCCTCGGGGTTGGCGCCGGTGTAGGCGGCGGGCTTGGGCGAGTAGATGACCAGAATGCCGTCCACGCCGCCATCGGTGCCGCAGGCTTCCACGGCGGCGCGGTAGTGTGCGGCGGTGGCTTCCTCACCCAGGTCGATGAGCTGGGTCAGCGAGGCGTGGGGAGAGAGCAGCGGCGCCAGCGCGTTGCGGGTGGGGCCTTCGAGCCTGGCCACTTCCAGGCCGATTTCATTCGTCCAGTCGGCGGCCAGCACGCCGGGGCCGCCGCCGTTGGTGACGATGGCCAGGCGCTTGCCCACCGGGCGGTAGCGCGAGGCCAGGCACTTGGCGGCCGAAAACATCTGGGTGAAGGCGCGGACCCGCACCACACCAGCGCGGCGCAGCGCGGCCTCGAACACATCGTCGGCGCCCACGATGGCGGCCGAGTGGGTGAGCGCAGCCGAGGTGCCGGCGGGTTTGCGGCCGGCCTTCATCACCACCACAGGTTTGATCGACGCCGCAGCGCGCAAGGCGCTCATGAAGCGGCGGGCATTGGTGATGCCCTCCATGTAAACGAGGATGGAGTGGGTGCTGCCATCGGCGGCCAGAAAATCCAGCACCTGGGCCAGATCCACCGCCGTGTTGGCACCCAGCGAGACCACGGTGGAAAAACCCACGCCGTTCTGCTTGGCCCAGTCGAGCACCGACGAGGTGAGCGCGCCCGATTGCGACACCAGGGCCAGCGGCCCCGGCGTGGCCAGCGGCCCGGCCACGCTGGCGTTGAGCTTGAGGAAGGGGCGCTGAAAGCCCAGGCTGTTGGGGCCCAGCAGTTGCACGCCATGGCGCTTGGCCACCGTGTGCAGCGTGGCGCACTGGGCGGCCGGCAAATTGGACGAGAGCACCAGTGCGGCACGGCAGCGGATGCGGCCGGCGATCTCCAGCGCCGGCTCGATCTGCTCGTGTGGCAGCGCGATGATGGCCAGATCGGCGCGCGAATGCGCCAAATCTGACAACGTGCCGGTCATCTCGATGTCGAGAAAGTTGACCTCACCCTTGAAGCCGTTCTGGGTCAGCTCCGCCAGCAAGGCCCGTGCGATGGGCATCGCGGCTTCGGGCTGCTTGGGATCCCCCGCGAAAACCACGATGGAGCGGGGTGAGAACAAGGGGGTGAGGAAATGCTGATCCACGACAAATTGGCTCGGGTGAGCCCTTATTGACAAGATCCGCCGAGGATACCCGTTGCGCTCCTGCTCGGGCGTGGTGAATAGATGGGCGCTTGCCTTTCATCAACCGGCCATGGTGCATAGGCCACACAACAGGCCGTCGGCCAGCCACTGGTGCAGCGCTTGCGCCACGGCGGCCGGGGCCTGCTCGTTGCCCACGTGACCGGCCGCCACCTCGCACAGGGCCGCCAGACTCTGGCCTGCCAACGCGGCCCGAAGCAAGGCGGCTTCGGGTTCTGGCAGCGAACGCCAGCGCGGGCCGCCGCCCTGGCGCCACACCAGCAGCGCGTGCTCGCTCTGCTTGGGCTCGCTGGCCAGGGTGTCGACATCGTGGCTCAGGGCCTGCCAAAGCGGCTCCACCTGCCATCGCAGCGCCAGGCACTGCACCGAGGCCTGGCAGCGCAGGCCCTGCGTGGCCCAGTCCTCGGGTGGCAGAGTGGCCACGGTCGTGTGCGGCAGTGGCGCTGCGTCGGCGGCGTCAAAGGCCAGGCCCAGGGCCCATTCCATGCGGGCCAGGTCGGCCAGCGCCGGATGGGGCGCCCCGGCCTGCGGCAAGCCGGCCATGTGCTCCGCCAAGGCGTGGCCGAACCAGCGTATCGACGGCTGTGTGGAGGGCCGGGCGGCGATGTAGCCCAGCGCCAGATCGTCAAACGCCTCGTCGCCCATCGCGCGGTGCAGCACCGGGTGGTTGTTGCGCAGGGCCTCGGTCAGCCGCGCACGGTAGGCATGGCGGTAGGTGCCCAGGCGCGGGGCCCGGCCGCACAGCGGGCGCAGCAAGGCCAGTGCGGGTGTGGCGTCCTCACCCACCAAACCGGCGGCGAACCGACGTTGCAGGTCGGCGAGTGGCGGCGTCATGCCTGGGCCTCGCTGGTCTGCAGGGCCTCGGTGGCGATCCGACGGGCCGTGTCCAGTTCGGCCACCAACTCGGTCAGCGGCGGGATGCGGTCGTCGCGCTCGATCATCGTTGGCACAGCGCCCAGCCGCTGCACGGTGTGGCGGTACAGATCCCACACCGCGTCGCAGACCGGGTGGTCGTGGGTGTCGATCAGGCCTTCATCCGTCACCTCGTGGCCGGCCAAGTGGACCTGGCGCACACGCTGGGGCGGGATGGCGTCGATGTAGGCCCGCGCGTCAAAGCCGTGGTTCACCGCGCTGACGTAGACGTTGTTCACGTCCAGCAGCAACTCACAGTCGGCGCGTTGCAGCAACTCGCCGATGAACTCGGCCTCGCCCATTTCGTCGGCGGCCCAGGCCACGTAGCTGGAGACGTTTTCCAGCACCAGCCGGCGGCCGAGGATGTCTTGCACCTGCAATACGCGCTCAGCCACATGGCGCAGCGCGGCCTCGGTGTAGGGCAGTGGCAGCAGGTCGTGCAGGTTGCGGTGGTCCACGCCAGTCCAGCACAGGTGGTCGGAGACCCAGGCTGGCTGCACGCGGGCGATGAGTTGGCGCAACTCGCGCAGATAGCCCTGGTTCAGCGGGTCGGCGCTGCCGATGGCCAGCGACACGCCATGCATCACCATGGGCGTGTCGCGGCGGATGGCGTCCAGGTGGGCCAGCGGCGGGCCGCCGGGCACCAGGTAGTTCTCGGAGATGATTTCCAGCCAGTCCACGCCCCATTCACCCGCCGGGCGGGCGCGGAAATCGGCGTAGTGCTCGGTGCGCAGGCCCAGGCCAAAGCCTTGCAGGGAAGTGTTCACTGGACAACCCTGCACGCCGCGCGCTCTGGGATTCGCACTTGGGAGCGGCCCGGCGTGCTCACTGGACCACCCTCCGCGCCGCGCGCTCTGGGATTCGCACTTGGGAGCGGCCCGGCGTGCTCATGGCCTGGGCCCGGCCTCACATGGCCTTCTTTTCGACCTTGCCGCCGGCCTGGGTGCATTCCTTGGCGGTCTTGGTCATGGTCCAGCCCTGGCCCTTGCAACTGTTCTGGCCCTTGCACTCGTTCTTGGCGGTCTTGCACTCTGAATGGCCCTTGCACGCGTTGGCGCCGGTGCAGTGCACGCCCATGTCGTCGGCGGCCTGCACGGCGGGGGCGGCCCCCACGGCAAACAGGGTGGCTGCAGCGGCGGCCAGGGCGTAGCGGGCGGTCTTGGTGGTGACGATGGTGGACATGGGTGTGCTCCTGTACAGGGGTTGGAAGTTGCGCGCGAGGCGCAATGCGCCTTGCCCAACTTCGTCGTGCCTGTGGCCCTGCCCTTACAGCGGCAGCGAAAATATCTTCGCGGCCCGCCACCTCACCAGGAAGCTCGGCCCATGCCCATCACGCGCCGGTACCACTCGTGGAAGTGGCGCATGCCGTCTTCCATCGGGCTCTGGTAGGGCCCCACCTCGTCGTCGCCACGCTCGTGCAGAGCCTTGCGCCCGGCGTCCATGCGCTCGCCGATCTCATCGTCCTCGATACAGGTTTCCATGTAGGCGGCACGTTGCGCCTCCACGAACTCGGGCTCGAATGCGGCGATTTCCTCGGGGTAGTAGAACTCCACCACGTTGAGCGTCTTCTGTGGCCCCTGCGGGATCAGAGTGGACACCGTCAGCACATGCGGATACCACTCCACCATGATGTTGGGGAAGTAGGTCAACCAGATGGCGCCCTTGGTGGGGGCCGCACCGCCACTGATGCGCATCACCGCATCGCGCCAGCGCTGGTACACCGGCGAGCCGGCCTGCTGCAGTTCGTTGAGGATGCCCACGGTCTGCACCGAGTGGTGCTTGCCAAACTCCCACCGCAGGTCATCACAGGTCACGAACTGGCCCAGGCCTGGGTGGAACGGGCCGACGTGGTAGTCCTCGAGGTAGACCTCAATGAATGTCTTCCAGTTGTAATTGCAGGTGTGCATCTCGACGTGGTCGAGCACATAGCCTGAAAAATCCAGGTCGGCGCGTGGGCCCAGGTTGGCCAGGTCGGCGGCGATGTCGCGGCCGTTGTCCTCGAACACCATGCCGTTCCAGGTGCGCACCTTGTAGTTGTTCAGGTGCAAGCAGGGGTCGTGGTCGAAATGCGGTGCACCGATCAACTGGCCCTGCAGGTCGTAGGTCCAGCGGTGCAGTGGACAAACGATGTTGTTCCCGGTGTTGCCGCGCCCGCGCAGCATCACCGCCTGGCGGTGGCGGCAGACGTTCGAGACCAACTCGACGCCACGCGCCGTGCGCACCAGCGCCCGCCCCTCCCCTTCCTGCGGCAGGGCGTAAAAGTCGCCTATTTCGGGAACGGACAGTTCATGCGCCAGGTAGCGCGGTCCGTGCTGAAAGATGAGTTCTTGCTCGCGCTGGAGCAAAGCCTCATCGAAGTAGGTGAAAACCGAGAGTTGAGAGCGCGCGCGCTCCAGAGCTTCCAGCGTAGTGCTCAGGTTCGACATGATCCCCAGGATCTCCAAAAAACATGTCTGATGACCCCCCACCCGGTGGCCCCGCGGGTGGGTTTGATGACGTTGAAGCGCTTACCCAAGGGAGGGCAGGCGGGGGCCGGATTCTAGCCTCCGCCGTATCGCTGGCCATCCACCAGAAGGGGGGAATGTCGCATTTGCGGCCAATTCCCCCGCATTGAGGTGGCCACCTCAGACTCGCGAAAGCCCTGGCTGACTACAATTCCAGTTTGCCTTTTCGTCTGCCGAAATGCCCCGTTCGCCCGCCGCTGCCTCGAAAGTTGTTGCCGACACGCCCGTCAGCTATGAGGATGCCTTGGCCGAACTGGACCGCTTGCTGGTGGCCATGGAAGGCGGGCAGTTGCCGCTCGACAGCCTGCTGGAAAGCTACCAGCGTGGCGCTGTGCTGCTGGAGTTTTGCCGTTCGAAACTGCAAGCCGTAGAGCAGCAGGTGAAGGTCCTGGAGGAAGGGCAACTCAAGCCCTGGACAACAACATGAAGATGGACAACAGCGACGCCTGGTTGCGTCACCAACTGGCCGATGTCGAAGCCGCCCTGGTAGCCCTGGTGCCGGCCGACGCGCCGGTAGGCCTCGGGCTGGCCATGCGCTACGCCGTGCTGGACGGCGGCAAGCGCTTGCGCCCGCTGCTGGTGCTGTCGGCCTGCGAGGCCGTGCATGGCGACACCTTTGCGGCCATGCGCGCGGCCGTGGCGGTGGAACTGATCCACGCCTATTCGCTGGTGCACGACGACATGCCCTGCATGGACGACGATGCCCTGCGGCGCGGCAAGCCCACCGTGCATGTGCAATTCGGCGTGGCCCAGGCCATGCTCGCAGGCGATGCCATGCAGGCCCTGGCCTTTGACGTGCTGACTCCTGACGAAGGCATCGCGCCCGCTCTGCAGGCCAAGCTGGTGCGCCTGTTGGCACGCTCGGCCGGCCATGGCGGCATGGCCGGCGGCCAGGCGATCGACCTGGCCAGCGTGGGCAAGCCTCTGGACGAGACCACCTTGCGCGACATGCACCGCCGCAAGACTGGCGCCCTGCTGCAGGCCAGCGTGCTGATGGGTGCCGCTTGTGGCGATTGTTCGCCCGAGGCCTGGCAGGCCCTGTCGGAATACGGTGCCGCCATCGGCCTGGCCTTCCAGGTGGTGGACGACATACTTGACGTCACCCAGGATTCCGACGTGCTGGGCAAGACCGCCGGCAAGGACATGGACAACAACAAGCCCACCTATGTGTCGGTGCTGGGCCTGGACGAGGCCAACCGCTACGCCTGCGAACTGCGCGACCAGGCACTGAGCGCGCTGCACTGTGCTGGCCTGGTGGCGCCGGGCCGGCTGGATTGGCTGGCCCACAAGGTCGTGGACCGCCAGCACTGAGTTCGCCATGCCGCAGACCACCAGCCCCGTGGAGGGCAACGCCATGACGCACAGCTTGCTCAAGAGCATTGCCAGCCCGCAGGATGTGCGGCGCCTGACCCGCCCGCAGCTCAAGACCCTGGCCGTGGAGTTGCGCGACTTCCTGCTGCACAGCGTGTCCAGCACCGGTGGCCATTTGTCGTCCAACCTGGGCACGGTGGAGCTCACCGTGGCCTTGCACCATGTGTACAACACGCCTCACGACCGAATCGTCTGGGACGTGGGCCACCAGAGCTACCCGCACAAGATCCTCACCGGCCGCCGCGAGGAAATGGCCACGCTCAAGCAGCTCGGCGGCATCAGCGGTTTCCCGCGCCGCGCAGAGAGCGAGTACGACACCTTCGGCACCGGCCACTCGTCCACCTCCATCTCGGCCGCGCTGGGCATGGCCCATGCCGCGCGCCTGAAAGGCGAGAACCGCAAGGCCGTGGCCATCATTGGCGACGGCGCGCTCACCGGCGGAATGGCCTTCGAGGCCCTGAACCACGGCGGCTACGCCGGCGGCCATGGCCTGCCCGACATGCTGGTGATCCTGAACGACAACGACATGTCGATCAGCCCGCCGGTGGGCGCGCTGAACCGCTACCTGGCGCGGCTGATGAGCGGCAAGTTCTACGCCGCCGCGCGCGAAAGCGCCAAGAGCGTGCTGCGCAACACACCGCTCTACGAATTTGCCAAGCGTTTCGAGGAACACACCAAGGGCATGGTGGTACCTGGCACCATCTTCGAGGAGTTCGGCTTCAACTACGTGGGCCCCATTGACGGCCATGACCTCGATTCGCTGATCCCCACGCTGGAAAACCTGCGCGACGCCAAGGGCCCGCAGTTCCTGCACGTGGTCACCAAAAAAGGCTACGGCTACCACTTGGCCGAGGCCGACCCCATCAACTACCACGGCCCCGGCAAGTTCGACCCGGCCGTGGGCCTGCAGAAGTCCAGCGCGCCCGCCAAGCCTACCTTCACACAGGTCTTTGGCCAGTGGCTGTGCGACATGGCCGAAGCCGACCCGCGCCTGGTGGGCATCACACCGGCCATGCGCGAGGGCTCGGGCATGGTGGAGTTCGAGCGGCGTTTCCCCAAGCGTTACCACGACGTAGGCATTGCCGAGCAGCACGCCGTCACCTTCGCTGCCGGCCTGGCCTGCGAAGGCCTCAAGCCGGTGCTGGCGATCTACTCCACCTTTCTGCAGCGTGGCTACGACCAGTTGATCCACGACGTGGCCTTGCAGAACCTGCCGGTGGTCTTCGCGCTCGACCGTGCCGGCCTGGTGGGTGCTGACGGCGCCACGCACGCCGGGGCATATGACATCGCCTACATCCGCTGCATCCCGAACATGAGCCTGCTCACGCCGGCCGACGAAAGCGAATGCCGCCAGGCGCTCAGCGCCGCCTTTGCGCAGAGCCACCCGGTGGCCGTGCGCTACCCGCGCGGCGCCGGTGCGGGCGTGGCGGTGCAGCCGGGGCTTGCCCCTCTGCCCTGGGGCAAGGGTGAAATCCGCCGCGAGGGCCGCCGCGTGGCCATCCTGGCCTTTGGCACCCTGCTGTACCCGGCGCTGGAAGCTGGCAACCGGCTCGACGCCACGGTGGCCAACATGCGTTTCGCAAAACCATTGGACCGTGACCTGGTGTTGCAACTGGCCCGCAGCCACACGGCCCTGGTGACCGTGGAAGAAGGTTGCGTGGCGGGCGGCGCCGGCAGCGCCGTGGCCGAGTTGCTGTCGGGTGAAGGGCTGAACCTGCCGGTGCTGCACTTGGGCCTTCCTGACGAGTTCATCGAGCACGGCGACCATGCCAAGCTGCTCTCGCTGTGCGGGCTGGACGCGGCCGGCATCGAGCAGGCTGTGGTCAAGCGCTTTGGCGCGGCGGCCACGCTGTCGCTGGTCAAGCCGCCTGCCGCCGCCTGAGACCCGCCAACACCCTTGCCGCAACGCCGGAGACCGACTCGGGCGAGAATTGCGGCTTGCGGCAACTTTCGCCGCGACACCGCACACTGTCGTCGGCCTGCTGTTCCGACCCCGTTCATGAACCATCTCACCGACGCCCTGCACATTCCCGACACCCAAGGCGAACGCGATGAGCGCCATGTGGCGATCCAGCGCGTGGGCGTGAAGGATGTGCGCTATCCGCTGACCGTGCGCGTGGCCGGTACCGACCAGCCCACCGCCGCCCTGTGGACGCTGGACGTGGCCCTGCCGGCCGAGAAGAAGGGCACGCACATGTCCCGCTTCGTGGCCTGGCTGGAAGCGCAGGACCAGGCTATGGACGCCGCCAGGTTGGCCCAGCAACTCGACGCCATGCTGCTGCTGCTGGGCGCGACCGAGGGCCGCATCGAGGCCCGCTTCTCTTTCTTCATCCGCAAGCGGGCGCCCGTGTCCGGCGTGCAAAGCCTGCTGGACCACGCCGGCGCCTGGATCGCCGAACGTCGTGACGGCGCCACCCGCATCTGGGCCGAGGTGGGCGTGCCGGTGAAAAGCTTGTGCCCCTGCTCGAAAGAAATCTCCGACTACGGCGCGCACAACCAGCGCTCGCTGGTCACCATCCGCGTCGAGGTCAAGAACCCGGCCGCCGCCCCCATCGAGTGGCACGAGTTGGTGCGCTTTGCCGAAGAATCCGCCTCCAGCGAGATCTGGCCCATGCTCAAGCGGGCCGATGAGAAGTGGATCACCGAGCGCGCCTACGAGAACCCCAAGTTCGTCGAAGACCTGGCGCGCGATGTGGCGCTGCGGCTGAATGCCGATGTGCGCATTGGCCGCTACGCAGTGGACGTCGAAAACTTCGAGTCCATCCACAACCACTCGGCCTACGCGCGCATCGAGCGCAACTGACAACGGGCCAAGCGGCTGGGTTTCGGCTCTCGGCGTATCGCCGTCATTCCCGCACATCGGCTGTCATTCCCGCGAAGGCGCATATGCGCCAACATAATATAGACCGTCCCACGGCCACCTGCGAAGTCCGCCTTCGCGGCGGCTCGGCCAGGCGATGCCGAACGCGTTGCCAGTCGGAGATGGTGTCGGCCAGGCTGAGCGTGGGCGTCAGGGCGCGGCACATCAGGTGCAGCATCAGCGCCGTCTCGCGCCACAGGCAGGGCTCACGCTGCCCTGGCGAGGGCGTCAATGTCGAATCCCCAGGGGGAAACGCGCTCAGCGTGAGCGATCAGCGACGAGGTGATGAGGGCCACCAGCAACTTGCCTTGCAGCCAACTTCGCGCCGCTTGCTCGTCGTGCTTCTTCAGGTGCCCCAGGTCCATCAGGGACTTCAGGCGCTTGAACTCCAGCTCGATCTGCCAGCGCAGCCGGTACAGCTCCAGCACCTGCTCGGCGCTGACTGGCTGGCCCAGCGTGGTGAAGACCAGCACGTAGTCGGCCGCCTCCAGCGTCTCGGGCTGCAACTCACTGGCGTTGCGCTGGCTCTCCCGGCGCACCCGCTCGCGCGCCTTGGCCGCCGCTTGCGCGGTCTTGCGCACCACGCACAAGCGCCCCCGGATGAGCGGCTCGTCCTTGGGCCGCACCGTCACCGCCCAGTCGCTGGCCTGGCCGGGTGCGAGCGTGCGGGCGTGCGCCAGGATGTCCACGCGCTGCTTGGCGCCCGGCTCGTACAGCGGCAGCGTCACCAGGTTGAGCCGAACCAGCACATCGCCGCCTTGGCGGGCCACGTGCGAGATGCCGCCCGGGTGGGCATAGCCCCGGTCGGCCATGAAGATGTCGCCTTGCTGCACTTCGAAGCGCTTGAGGGTTTCCCCGTCCCGGCGGGGCTTGAGGTGCACTTCCTGGCAGCTCAGCCCGGGCAGCCCTATGGCGTAGTGCAGCCGCCACTGCGAGCCGGTCGGGCCGGGCTCGCTGACCATGCTGCCGTCAACCACGCGCAGGCGGCGCGCTCCCAGCAGCGCAGGCACGCCGCCCAGGGCTGCGCCCGAGGCCTCACTCTCGCGCGGCTGCAGCGACGCGCGCAGTTGCCGGTTCATCCACTCGAACCAGTGCTCGCAGGACTTCAGGCGCTTGAGCAGGGCAACGTCACTGACCTCGGCAATCCTGGCCGCCTTGGCCCGAACGGCGGTCTCTCGCAGGCCGCAGCCTTCGCCCAGGTGGATGAGCAGGGCCTGCAGCAGCTCGCGGGGGCTGGCAAAGCCTCTGGCACGCCGAAACGCCCCCAGCTCGCGCGCCTTGTCCATCCAGCCCGCTGGCAGCAGCGACTCGATGATCCGCCAATCCTCTCCCAGCGTCTTGGCATCGACGCCGACCGCTTCACTGCTTTGCGTCATCCCAACCTCGTCAGTGGTCTTGATGTCGCAAGTCTAAGCGAATACGAATATTTATGTTAGCGCACATGCGCGCAGGCGGGAATCCATGGAGTGACGTCGGGGGCGGGCAGAGGTCGCCGGGTAGCCGCCTGGGCAGCCACTACACTGCCCCGATGGTCCTCAAATCCACCATCTTCAAGGCCCAGTTGCAGATTGCAGACATGGACCGCTCACTCTACGCCGACCACGCACTCACGCTGGCCCGCCACCCCTCCGAAAACGACGAACGCATGATGATTCGGCTGCTGGCCTTTGCGCTGGCGGTGCCGGCCGACGACATGCGCGGCAAGCTGGAATTCACCGCCGGCCTCTCGGACACCGAGGCCCCCGACCTGTGGCAGAGAGACCTGACGGGTGACCTGATCCAGTGGCTGGAAGTGGGCCAGCCCGACGACCGCCGCCTGGCCAAGGCCAGCGGCCGGGCCGATGCGGTGAAGGTCTGGTCGTTCAACGCCGCCACGCCCATCTGGTGGCAGGCGCTGGAGGGCAAGGTGGCGCGCTTGGCCAACCTGGAGGTCTGGCAGATCCCGGCCGAGGCGAGCAAGGAGCTCTCGCTGCTGGCCGAGCGCAGCATGCAGTTGCAGGTCACCGTGCAAGAGGGCCAGGTCTGGGTGGGCAACGCCAGCCGCTCGGTGGCCATCGAACCCAAGCTGCTGAAAGGCAGTACCGAACGACGCTGAGGTTTCCATGCGCTTTCGTGTTTCCCGAATCCTGGCCACTGCGGCCTTGTTGACTTTGAGTTGCTTCACCATGGCCAAAGACGAACCCGCCGACCCGAATCTCTGGCTGGAGGACGTGATGGGCGACAAGGCCCTGGCCTGGGTGCGCGAGCGCAACGCCGCCTCGCGCAAAGTGCTGGAGGCGCAGCCAAATTTCGCGACCGACCGCCAACGCATCCTGGAGATCATGGATTCGCCCGAGCGCATCCCCTATGCCACGCGGCGCGGCGCCTATTTCTACAACTTCTGGCGCGACAAGGCGCATCCCCGTGGCCTGTGGCGCCGCGCCACACTGGCCGAGTACCGCCATGCCGAGCCCGCCTGGGACACGCTGATCGACCTGGACGCCCTGGCCAAGGCCGAAAACGAGAACTGGGTCTGGAAGGCTGTGGATTGCCTGGGCGGGGCGTCCACCCGCTGCCTGGTCTCACTTTCGCGCGGCGGTGCCGACGCGGTGGTGGTGCGCGAGTTCGACGAGGCCACGCGGCAGTTCGTGGCCGATGGCTTTGCGCTGCCCGAGGCCAAGTCGGAGATGGTCTGGCTGGATCAGAACCAGGTCTTCGTGGGCACCGATTTCGGAGCCGGCAGCCTCACCAGCTCGGGCTATCCGAGGGTCATCAAGCTCTGGCAGCGTGGCACACCGCTGAGCAGCGCCAAGGCGGTGTACGAAGCCCAGGTGAGCGATGTCTCGGCATCGGTGAGCGTCGACCACACACCAGGCTTCGAGCGCGTGGTGTTTGCGCGCTCACCCGATTTCTTCAGCAGCGAGGTGGCGCTGTGGCAGGAAGGCCAGGTGCGGCCGGTTCCCAAGCCCACCGACGCGACGCTGAGCTTCTGGCGCGATCTGGTGCTGCTGGAACTGCGCAGCGACTGGGCCGCCGCCGGGGGCACCTGGCCGCGCGGCAGCCTGCTGGTGGCCGACGCCACGGCCTACCTGAAGGGCAGCGCCACGCTTGAAGCCCTGTTCACCCCCACGGCCACACGCTCGCTGGCGGGCACCTCCACCACCCGCAGCCAGGTGCTGCTCAACGTGCTGGACAAGGTGGCCGGCCGCGCCGAGGCCTGGTCGCGCAACCCTGCCGGCAAGTGGACCAAGCGCGACATCCCCGCGCCCTACCCCGGCACGCTGGCCGTGCACGGCCTGCACGACTCCCAGATGGCCAACGACCCGCTGGCCGAGGCTTACACCGCCAACTACACCGATTTTCTCACGCCCGATTCGCTCTACCTCGGCAGCACCATGGGTGGTGCGCTGGAGAAGATCAAGTCGCGTCCAGCGTTCTTCAACGCCACGGGCATGAAGGTGGAGCAACGCTTCGCCAAGAGCAAGGATGGCACCCAGGTGCCCTACTTCGTGGTCTGGCCCCAGGGCGCGAAAGCCGATGGCAGCAACCCCACCGTGCTCTACGGCTACGGCGGTTTTGAAGTACCGCTCAAGCCCTGGTACTCGGGTGGCTATGGCAGCGCTTGGTTCAGCCGCGGTGGCGTGCTGGTGGTGGCCAACATCCGCGGTGGCGGCGAGTTCGGCCCGGCCTGGCACCAGGCAGCCGTGAAGGCCAACAAGCAAAGAAGCTACGACGATTTCGCGGCCGTGGCCGAGGACCTCATCGCCCGCAAGATCACCAGCCCGCGTCACCTGGGCATCCAGGGTGGCAGCAACGGCGGCCTGCTGGTGGGCGCGGTGATGGTGCAGCGCCCCGAGCTGTTCAACGCCGTGGTCTGCCAGGTGCCGCTGCTGGACATGCGCCGCTACCACACGCTGCTGGCCGGAGCGAGCTGGATGGCCGAGTACGGCAACCCCGACGATGGCGCCGAGTGGGCTTTCATCTCGAAGTACAGCCCCTACCAGAATGTGAAAGCCGGTGTGAAGCTGCCCAAGACCCTGTTCGTCACCTCCACGCGTGACGACCGCGTGCACCCCGGCCACGCCCGCAAGATGGCGGCCCGCATGCTGCAGCAGGGGCACGAGGTGCTGTACTACGAGAACATCGAAGGCGGGCACGGTGCCAGCGCCGACAACTTCCAGTACGCCGACCGCAACGCACTGGAGTTCGCCTTCCTTTGGAAGCAGTTGGGCCGTTGAGCCCCCACCATCCGCGAGACCTTGCACCATGGCCGAGATCGTCCACGTCACCCACAACCCCCAGACCCAGCGCTTTGAGGCGCTGGTGGACGGCCTGCGCTGCGAGGCCGACTACCAACTCACCGGTGGCGTGATGTGGATGACCCACACCGGCGTGCCCCGCGAGCTGGAAGGTCGCGGCATTGCCGCGCAGTTGGTGGTGGCCGCGCTGGCCTGGGCGCGCAGCCAGGGGATGAAAGTGAAGCCCAGTTGCAGCTATGTGGCGGCCTACATGCGGCGCCACCCTGAAACGCAGGATTTGCTGGTCGGTTGAAGGGCGCATCCGCCCCGTCATTCGCGCACCGTTCCCTGTCGCGCCCGCGCCGGTCCCCGTCACGCCTGCGCCATTCCCCGTCATTCCCGCGCAGGCGGGAATCCAGCGTTGGCTTGGCTGCGGTCATGGATGGCCGCCTGCGCGGGAATGACGAGCTGAGCACCCGGCGCCTCAGGCGTGCGCGCCAGCAACCACACATCCACCCGCGCGGCGCCGGCCTCCAACAGGGTCCGCGCAGCTTCCGCCGCGCTGGCGCCCGTGGTCAACACATCGTCCACCAAAGCCACGTGCGCACCACCCAAGCAGGCGCGCGCCCCCGGCGCCGGCATGAAGGCGCCACGCAGGTTGGCGTTGCGCTCCTCGCGGCTCAGCCCCGTTTGATGCTCGGTTTCGCGCCAGCGCAGCAACAGGTCGTGCCGAGCCGCAAGCCGCAGTGCCCGGGCCAGCGGCCGTGCCAGCTCCCACGACTGGTTGAACCCCCGCTCGCGCAAGCGCCGCGCCGACACTGGCATGGGAAGCACCCAGTTCACAGCGTCGAAATTCTCGTGCTCAGCCCCCACGGTGTTGATCAACAACCTGGCGAGTGCCGGCTGCAGCGAGAGATCGCCCGCGAACTTGTAGCGCGTGATCAGGCGGTCCCATGGAAAGACGTAGCTGAGGCTGGCCAAGGCACGCTCAAAGGGCGGCGGCGCGAGCACGCAGGCGCCGCACAGGGCAACGCCTTCTGGCACCACCAGGGCACAGCGTAGACATCGTGGTGCAGGAGGTTGAAACCTGGCCAGGCAGGCCGGGCATGGCTGCGACGAATGCCATGAGAGGCACACCGGGCACGGCGCCGGCCAAGCGCGCCATGCCGCTGCAACAGCACCATAGGTCATGGGCTCAATATACTGCGCCGCCATGACCGCCTCTGTCCCGCACGCCACCACGCGCACCCTCGACCCCGCAGCCGCGCGCCGCACCCGGCTTCGGCTGGCCGCCCAGACCGAGGCCCCATGGCTGCACGCCGAATCCGCCCGCCGCATGGCCGAACGGCTGGTGCTGATCAGGCAGCTGCCACTGCGTGTGCTGGACTGGTCGGGCCGCGCCGGTGGCTCCGCCGAGGTGCTGACCCAGGCCTTGCCACAAGCCCAGCACAGCCGCTTGCTGCTCCCTGGAGAGCCCGCCACCGCCCAGCACCAGGGCTGGTGGCAGCGCCTGCTGCCCGGCCGCCGCAGCGTGGCCGAGGTGGCAGCAGCGGCGGTGCCAGCCGCCAGCTTCGACATGGTCTGGTCGGCCATGGGCCTGCACTGGGAGGTCGACCCTCCAGCGGCGCTGCGGCAGTGGCGCCAGGCCTTGTCGCCCGAGGGCTTTTTAATGTTCAGCACGCTGGGGCCTGGCACATTGGGCCAACTGCGCGCGCTTTACCGCGATGTCGGCTGGGGTTCGGCCATGGCCCCCATGGTGGATATGCACGACCTGGGCGACATGATGGTGGAAGCAGGCCTGGCCGACCCTGTGATGGACCAGGAAACGCTGCGCCTGACCTGGGCCACGCCCGAGGCCCTGTTGGTGGAACTGCGCACATTGGGCGGCAATGCAGATCCGGCCCGCTCGCTCGGCCTGCGCACGCCGCGCTGGCATCGACGGTTGTTGGCAGCGTTGGCGGAGAGGGCCGGGCCAGATGGCCGCATCGCGTTGGATTTCGAGCTGGTGTACGGCCATGCCTTCCAGAAGCCCGAGCCCGGTCCGCGCGTCTCCCCCAATACCGTGATCGGGCTGGATGAGATGAAATTGATACTTCGCAAACCCAGGCAGGGCAAAGCTGACTGATTCCACCGAACCAGTTGTGCGCTCCACCGGGCAGCGCCAGCCCTCAGCCCGTGGAGACGCCCTTGAACCCCCGTACCGGTCTTGCCCTTGTGGCCCGCAGCCTTACCCTCGTTACCGGCCTGTGCGCGGCGGGCGTGGGGGCGCAAGGCTTGGCGGAAATGGTGCCGTTGCGAGCCGGCCACCAGGGCGTGGGCCTGCACCAGGGCTTGCTGGTGGTGTGCATCGCCATTTTCCTGCTGGTGTCCCTGCTGATGTTCTTGGCGGTCATTCGCCACCGGCGCGAAGCCGGTGTTTCGCAGACCCACTTCCACGCCAGCCTGGCGGTAGAAATGGTTTGGACGCTGGTGCCCTTCCTGATCGTCTCTGGCATGGGCTTCGCCTCCATCAGGGGTCTGGTGACCTGAGCCTGCCTGCCGCCGCCCTTCCCCGGTTGCTAGACTGCGCGGCTATTGAAACTGGCGCCTGCCCCGCGCAGGCCTGGGCCCGAGCATGACCCCTTCCCGCGTAGACGCCCCCTCCACCTGGCGACTGGACGTCGCACCCGGCCCCAGCCACCAACTTGCACGTGCCTACCTGTGGCTGGGCGTGGCCGCGCTCATAGGCTCGGGTGTGCTGGCCATCGTGCTGGTGCTGTCGCGCACGCCCGGTGTCTCCACCGTCTTTCCGTTGCGCGACCTGTTCCGGGCCGCGCTGGTGGTGCATGTGGACCTGTCGGTGCTGATCTGGTTCATGGCCTTTGCCGGCGCGGTTTGGAGCCTGGCCACAGCACCGCGCTGGGTGGGCCTGGGCTGGCTGGCCTGGGGCCTGGCCAGCGCCGGCACGCTGGCGATGGCGGCGTCGCCGTTCCTGCCAAACGCCCAACCGCTGCTGAACAACTACATCCCCATCCTCGATCAGCCCGTCTTCATGCTGGGTCTGGGCCTGTGTGGCCTGGGCTTTGGCCTGGCCATCCTGCGCACCCTGGTGTGGGGCTGGGGCACAGCGAGCACTCAGGCCGAGGCCAAGGCGCTGCACTGCGGTGTCATGCTGAGCGCGCTGGCCGGCGCCAGCGCATGGGTGGCACTGGGATGGACGAGCCTGCAGCAGCCCAGCGGTGCGGGCGTGGCGCACTACGAGGTGATGTTCTGGGGCCCAGGCCACACGCTGCAGTTCCAGCACGCGTTGCTGGCCAGCGTGGCCTGGCTGTGGCTGGCCGGTGCGGTGGGCGCGCCCACCCGCGCGCGCGGCACCACGGTGCAACGCCTGTTCATGCTGGCGACGCTGCCGCTGCTGGCCGTACCGGCGATCTACGTGGTATGGCCGGCGGGCACGGGCGAGCACGTGAAGGCCTTTGCCGACCTGATGCGCCACGGCCATGTGCTGAGCCTGCCGCTGGTGGCCCTGGCACTGGCCGTGCTGCCCCGTGTGTGGCGCCAGGCGCCCAGCCCAGCAAGCTCGGCCCTGCTGGCCTCTGTACTTTTGTTCAGCGTGGGCGGCGTGCTGGCCTTCATGATCCGCAGCATCAACGTGGTGGTGCCGGCGCATTACCACGGCTCCATCGTGGGCGTGACGCTGGCCTTCATGGGCCTGAGCTATGTGCTGCTGCCGCGCCTGGGCTTTGGCGAGGCCGATGGCCGCATGGCGCGTTGGCAGCCCTGGGTCTACGGTGGCGGGCAGCTCACCCACATCCTGGGCCTGGCCTGGTCGGGCGGCTACGGCGTGCAGCGCAAGGTGGCCGGCGCCGAGCAAGTGCTGGTCTCGCTGCCACAGAAACTGGGCATGGGCATGATGGGCCTGGGCGGCCTGATCGCCGTGGCTGGCGGCGTGATGTTCGTGCTGGTGTGCCTGCGGGCCATGCGCCAGCGGGGATAGGTCAATGGGTGAGGCGGCGGTAGTCGGCCAGCATCGCTTCCAGATCGTGCGGCGGTGAGAACAGGGCCTTGAGCCGCGCCTGCGGGTCGATCAGGAACATCGCCGCTGTGTGGTCGACTGTGTAGATGCCGGGCTTGGATTCTGGGTTGCGCTGGTACATGACGCCCAGGTGCTTGACCAGCGCCGCCAGCGATTCGTCGGTGCCGGCGGCCCCCACGAAGCTGGCATCGAACGACGGAATGTAGGCGGCCAGCAGTTCTGGCGTGTCGCGTTGGGGGTCGATGGAAATGAACAGCACCTGGGGCCGCTCGGCCGGCGACAAACGCCTGGCCATCTCAGCCATCAGCGTCAGTGCAGTAGGGCACACATCCGGGCATTGGGTGTAGCCGAAGAACACCATGCTCCAGCGGCCCATCAGGCTGCCCCGGTTCACCACCCCCGCCAGGTTGCGCCCCTCAAACTCCGGCACGGCGAACTGGTCGTTCACCTCGGTCACGGTCTTCATGGCGGGCGGTGTGGCGAGGGCCTCGGCGCTGTCGCGCCGGCGCACGTTCTTCCAGATCAGGCCGGCGCCGGCCAACGCGGTGCCCACGCCCAGCAGAAACAAGCGACGTGCGAGAGGAGATGCAGCCATGTGCGCAAGAAAGTGTGCAAGAAATAAAAAGGGGCGAGCCATGCTCGCCCCGCAGGTTCACGCCAGCGCAGCTCAGCGCTTTTCGTAGCTGTAGGGCGTCCAGTCTTCGGCCACGCTGGGGGGCGTTGGCCAGTTGCCGTGCGGCGGCGGCGACACCGTGGTCCACTCCAGCGATTGCGACTCCCAGGGGTTGTTGCCGGCGGCCGGACCCTTCATGGCACCGATGATCCAGTTCAGCACCGCGATGAAGAAGCCGATGCCGAGGATGACAGCACCGCCGGTCATCACCTGGTGCGCCGACTCGAACTGCGGGAACTGCGAGTAATCGTAGTAGCGGCGCGGCATGCCCTTCACGCCGATGGTCATCATGATCCAGAAGACGATGTTCACGCCCACGAAGGTGATCCAGAAGCCCAGCTTGCCCCAGAACTCGTTGTACATGCGCCCCGTGACCTTGGGGAACCAGTAGTACACACCACCGAAGATGGCGAAAGTGCCGGCCACCGCCATCACATAGTGGAAGTGGCCCACCACGTAATAGGTGTCGGACACTGCCAAGGTGAGCGAGGTGACGGCCAGGGGTATCCCAGTGAGGCCCCCAATCAGGAACAGGAACAGCACCCCCAGCGCGTACAGCATGGGTGTCTGGAAGGTGATGGCGCCCTTGTACAGCGTGCCCGCCAGACTGATGACCAGCAAGCCCACCGGCACCGAGATCATCAGCGTGGTGATCATCTGGCCAATGCGGATCCAGTCGGCCATGCCCGAGACGTAGAGGTGGTGCACCCACACCTCGCCCGAGAGGATGACGATGCCGCCCACGCCACCCCACAGCGCCACCTTGTGGTTGAAAACCCGGTTCTTGGCGAAGGTGGCCACGATCTCGAACACCACGCCGATGAAGGGAAGGAAGATCACGTACACCGCCGGGTGCGAATAGAACCAGAACAGGTTCTGGTAGGTGAGCACATCACCCCCTCGCGAGGGGTCGAAGAAATGCGTGCCCAGGTATTTGTCGAAGCTGATCAGCGTGACGGCCGTGCCCAGCACAGGCACAAAGATCAGCTGCAGCACAAAGGCACCCAGCGTGCACCAGACGAAGATGTTGAGGTTGCTCCACTTCAGGCCCGGGGCGCGCATGTAGGCCACCGTGGTCAGGAAGTTCACACCGCCGATGATGGACGCGAAGCCCAGGATCAGCACCGTGAAGGTGTAGAGCGCCGTATTGCCGCTGGTGATGGTGGAGTAAGGCGGGTAGGCCGTCCACATCACATCAGGGGGATCGGGCACCACGAAGGTGAGCAGCGCCAGGATGATGCCCACATAGAACAGCCACACCGACAGGGCGTTGACGCGTGGGAAGGCCACGTCTTTCGCGCCAATCATCAGCGGGATGCAGTAGTTGGCAAAGAAGCCGGTGAGCGCCGGGATCTGGAAGCCCAGGATCATCACCGCCCCGTGCGCATACAGCCAGACGTTGTACTGCGTGGGGTTGCTGGTGATGGTGGGGCCGATGGTGGACAGCTCGATGCGCATCAGCATGGCCGCAATGCCGGCCACGATGAAGGCGGCGATGGAGCCGATCAGGTACAACACCCCGACCCGCTTGTGGTCGGTGGTGAACAGCCACTCTTTAGCGTTGAAACTCATGGTGCCTTCCTCAAGCAGCGGGTTTGCCTGCCTGGGCAAGCTTGGCGGCTTCTTTGTCGAGCCACGCGTTGAATTCAGCCGGCGGCATCGCGATGATCTTGCCGGCCATGTAGGAATGTTCGACGCCGCAGTACTCGGCGCAGGTCACGACGTGCTCACCGGCAGCCTTGGGCAGGAACCAGATGTAGGTCACGCGACCGGGCATCGAGTCTTCCTTCACCCGGAAGTCGGGGATGTAGTGGCTGTGCAGCGTGTCCCGGCTGGTCATGCGCAGCAGCACGGGCTTGCCCACCGGCACGCGCAGCTCGTTCTGGCTCTGCACGCCGTTGGCATAGGTGTAGTCCCAGCTGTACATGCCCGATTCGAGCTTCACTTCCATGCGGTCGGCCGGCACGTCGCGGTAGTCGTTCCACAGCTTCCAGCCGTTGGCCGCCACGTACAGGTCGTCCGACAGGAACACGAAGATGGGAATCACCGCCCAGCCAATGGCGCCTGCCAGGCTCAGTGGCTTGGCCGTGCCCACTTCGCCCGGGGCCTTGGCGCGGTACTTGACCAGGAACCAGGCCATGACCAGCGCAAAGATGATGCCAATGACGGTGATGTCGACGATGACCTCGTGCCAGAGGTGATCCCAGCCCGCAGCGGGGTCGTTCACCACGCCTTTGGCTGCCGTCGCGGGCTCATAGGCCATGGCCGGTGTGGCCAACGCAGCCAGCCAGCCAGCCCAAGCGGCCGGGCGGTTGCGCCTTCTTGGCGTGTTTTGATCAGAGTGCATCCACTGTTCTCCTAGCCAGTTTTCGTCGATATGCAAAGACACCCAGGCCCATCAAGCTCAGCCCCAACAGCAAGGACCCCACGCCGGCGAACAGCGCGTAGTTGGGTTGATAGCGGCCTTCGGAATAGTTGTAGCTGTAGCAGGCGCCGGTGATCATGTCGAAGGCCGAGGTGGCCGATTCGCTGATGCGGCCCCAGTCGGCGTCGATCAGGGCCAGTTCCACCGTCTTGGCGTCCATGCGCGTACCGTAGATGTAGCGCGCCACCCGGCCCTCGGGCGTGAGGAACACCGCCACGTTCGGGTGCACGAACATCTTGTCGATGCGCGACCAGAAAAACTGAAAGCCCACGACCTTGGCAAAGGTCTCGGGGGCCTGGGGCGAGGGGTCGCCCAACACCGCAAAGCGCCAGCCATCTCTGAAATCGGCCGGCAGGTTGCGCATCTTGCTCACGAAGTTGGTGGCCGTCTGGTCGGTGTCGGCACGGTCGAAGGAGACAGTCAGCACCCGGTAGTCGCGCCCCAGCTTGAAGCGGCGCACCTCGGCCAGTGCATTGGCCAAACTCTGGTTCACCGCTGGGCAAGAGCCATCGCAATCAAAGTACGACAGCACCAGGATGACCGGCTTGCCCAGCACGTCCGACAGCGCAAAACGCTTGCCTGTCTCGTCACGAAACTCGGTACCCGGGCCCAGTCGCTGCCCCAGGAAGTTGGACTCCTCGATCTTCATGATCGCCGGGTCAAAGCTGCTGTTGTTGGCCGTCGGTGGCTTGCCTGCCGCATGGGCCTGACCCATGAGCAGCACCAGCAGCAGACCGAGAGCAACGATCATGACGCTGTGAAAAGAAGAGGCCCGCTGACGGTGGATCACCAGAAATAGATCTGCGAAACCACGAAGAACCAGATGATGTCCACGAAGTGCCAGTACAGGCCTGCCGTGCGCCAGAAGCCCAGCGAGGCCGTGCCCTTCATGGCCGAGGGCAGGCCCGCCAGGAAGATGGACAAGCCAACGATCACGTGACTGGCGTGCAGGCCGGTGATGGAATAGAAGCTGGTGGCGTAGATGTTGGTGCCGATGTTGAAGCCACCGTGCATCAGGTGGTTCCACTCGTACATCGACATGCCCAGGAAGGCTGCGCCCAGCACCACGGTGACCAGCAGCCAGGTGCGGAAGCCGGCCAGATTGCCGCCGTGCAACAGCGCCTCGGCGTGGTGGATGGTGAACGACGAAGACACCAGAATCACCGTCATCACCAACGGCAGGATCTTGGAAATGTGGGGCGTGTTCGCGGGGGGCCAGGAGCCGGCCTCCAGACGCGAGAACCAATACATGGCGAACAACGACAAGAAGATCATGGCCTCGGCCAGGATGAACCAGCCCATCGCGCCATACGACATGCCCTCACCCTGCCCCATGGCCTCGCTGGTCCAGCCCGCCACACCGGCGATGACCAGAATCAAGCCAATGCCCAGCGTGATCACGGCCGCGAAACTGCTGTGGTAAACGTAGTGGAGCGAAAACGCCAAAGACAGAGCCAGGATGCCAAAGCTCGCCACAAAGGGCCAAACACTCCAATCCCAGTGAGCATGGCCCTCTTCGCCATGGCCATGGGCCGTACCGACGTCATGTGACATTTGTTTTCCTCGCATTGCGGGTTATCAAGTCGCGCGGCGCATGTTACGTGCATTTCGCACGGTGAAAGCTAGGTTGTAGCCCTAGCCGCCAGCAGGGATATCGGGTGCTATAAATGCGACCGCCGCCAACTGGTGGCGCACGTCGTGCGGGTTTTGCGATTGCGATTTGTCAATCAGCAGATCACGCCTGCGGCTTTACCGAATTCAATACAAGGCAACGGCCAGGAGATTCATACCATGGGGTTTGGGGTCAAAGTGTGGGTGGCTGGCCTGGTTGCCGCAGCGAGTGCTTCGGCCGTCATGGCTGCGGGCAGCGCGGACGCTGGCAAGACCAAGGCGGCGGTGTGCATGGGCTGTCACGGTGTGGACGGCAATAGCCCGGCCGACATGTGGCCCAAGATCGCCGGTCAGTTGCCGCAGTACATCAGCAAGCAGTTGCATGATTTCAAGGCCGGCCGCCGCGCCAACGAGCAGATGAGCCCCATGGCCCAACCCCTGACTGACCAGGACGTTGAGGATCTGGCGGCCTTCTTTTCAACTCAGGTCGCCTCCAAGGCGGAAGGAAAGAAGGAGTTGCTGAACGCGGGCGAAACCATTTACCTCAAGGGCAAGGGACGACCGGACGTGGTGCCTGCCTGCAAGGGTTGCCATGGCCCCACCGGTGCCGGAAAAAACGATTGGGCAGCCACCATGAAGCGCCCACCCACCACGCTGGCTCCGGCCATCGGTTCGCAGCACCCGGCTTACATTGCCAACCAGTTGAAAGCCTACAAGACCAAGGCCCGCACCAACGACGAGGCACATGTGATGCGTGACATCGCGGCCCGTCTGACCGATGCCGACATTGAGGCTGTTGCGCAGTTCGTGGCTACGCTCAGCCGCTGACCCCGCTCGGTCAGGCTCGAAATAGATGAGGGGCAGGTCGTAAGACCTGCCCCTTTGTCATTCAGCCCCTCAGATAAGCCACTGCACGAGGTAATGGTCAAGCAGCAGCGCCGCGAACAATAGCGAGAGGTACAGGATGGAAAAGCGGAATGTCTTGCGGGCCAGCACATCGCTGTAGTCGCTCCACAGCAACACGCCGTAGGCGATGAAGATCAAACCCAGTGCCACCGCCGACACCAGGTACAGCCAGCCACTCATGCCAGTCACAAAGGGCAGCAGCGTGGCCGCGAACAGGATGAGCGTGTAGTACAGCACGTTGAGCCGCGTGTAACCCGAGCCATGCGTCACCGGCAGCATGGGCAGGCCCGACTTGCGGTAGTCCTCCACCCGGTACAGGGCCAGGGCCCAGAAATGCGGCGGCGTCCAAAGGAAGATGATGAGACACATCATCCATGCCTCGGGGCCCACCTCGCCGCGCATGGCGGCCCAGCCCAGCACTGGTGGCATTGCACCCGACGCGCCGCCAATCACGATGTTTTGCGGCGTTAGCGGCTTGAGCACCACGGTGTAAATCACCGCGTAGCCCACGAAGGTGGCGAAAGTCAGCCACATGGTGAGCGGGTTCACCCACATGTACAGCATCAGGCTACCCGCCAAACCCAGCACCGCCGAGAAGCCCAGCGCCTGCGTATTGCTGAGCTCGCCCTTGGCAGTGGGCCGCCACGAGGTGCGGGCCATGGTGCTGTCGATGCGCTGCTCCACCAGGCAGTTGAAGGCCGCCGCCGCACTGGCCACCAGCCAGATGCCCACCGTGGCCGGCATCACCAGACGCAGATCAGGCAGGCCGGGCACGGCCAGCAGCATGCCGATCACGGCACAGAACACGATGAGTTGCACCACACGAGGCTTGGTGAGCGCCATGTACTGCGACCACTTGGTGGCGGCGCGGCTCGGTTGGGCAAGGGCTTGGGTCATGGAAGAGGGAATTCTAGCGACGCAGCCTCGGCCCTGCAGGGCGAGTGGCACGCGGGTCTTTGCGGATGGCGGGGTGCCTTCCGGCAGAATCGAAGCATGGATTCGCATGCGCATCGCCTGCTCTCGGGCCACGTCACACGCGCTCAGGGGCTGCCGCGGTGAGCCCATCTCCCCTCCTGCAGTTGCTATTGCTGGCTGGCACGCTGGCCAGCATCCCACTGGGCTGGTGGTGGCTGAAGCGGCGCCACGAGCAACCCCGAGCACGACTGGCGGCACTCACGCTGCTCACGATCTTCCTCACCTTCGACCTGATCGCCTTCGGTGCCTTCACCCGGCTCACCGATTCGGGCCTGGGCTGTCCTGATTGGCCTGGCTGCTATGGCCAGAGCACACCACTGGCCGCGCAGGACCACATCCGCAAGGCTGAAGCGGCCATGCCCAGCGGCCCCGTGACCTGGAACAAGGCCTGGATAGAGATGTTGCACCGCTACCTGGCCATGGTGGTGGGGGCGTTGATCCTGGCCATCGCGGCACTGAGTTGGCGCCATCGCCAGGCTCTGCCGCACGCATTGTCCTTGCCCATCTTCACGCTGGTGTGGGTCATCCTGCAGGGCCTGTTTGGCAAATACACAGTCACCTGGAAGCTCTACCCGGCCATCGTCAGCCTGCACCTGTTGGGTGCCATGGGCTTGCTGGCGCTACTGGTGGTACAGAAGCGCGCCTTCGACGGACGCTACTGGGGCCTGAGCCACGCCCAACGCCTCGCCAGTATGGCCGTGCTGGGCCTGCTGCTGGTGCAGGTGGCGCTGGGCGCTTGGGTGAGCACCAATTACGCTGTGCTGGCCTGTCAGAGCTTTCCGCGATGCCAACCCAATGTCTGGTGGCCCGAGGCCGACTGGGCTCAGGGCTTCACCGTGCTGCGTGCGTTGGGTCACGATGCACAGGGGGGCTACATCTCGTTCAGTGCTCTGGTGGCCATCCACTTGGCCCATCGCTCATTTGCGCTGGTGGCCGCCGCCGGCATGGTCGCGCTGGGCTGGGCACTGCATGGGCATGCCTGCAGGGCAGTACGTGTGCACGCTCGCTGGCTGCTGTCCCTGTTGCTGTTGCAAATCGCCACAGGCACCGCCAATGTGGTACTGAACTGGCCATTGCTGGGGGCCTTGTGCCACACCGCAGGTGCGGCCGCGCTGGTGGGCGTACTGGTGTCTCTTGTGGCCCCCATACCCGCAACGGCCCGATTGGGTTCAACCTGAGTTATGGTTTGACCTCACAAGCACCTTCGCCGCGCCACAGTCGCCCAAAAACCATGCGCCAAACTGCATTCACCCTTGTCCTGGCGGCGGCACTGCTGCTAACCGGTTGCGAACGACAGGACGGCGCAAGCGCACCCAGCTTTGCCGGCGTCAACATCACCGGGGCCGAATACGCCCGCGAACTGAAACTGCCCGACGCCGAAGGTCGCATGCGCAGCTTGGCCGACTTCAAAGGCAAGGTGCTGGTGGTCTTTTTCGGGTACACACAATGCCCCGACGTGTGCCCCACCACGATGGCCGAGTTGGCCGCCGTGAAGCAGCAGCTGGGCGCCGACGGCAAGCGCGTGCAAGGCATCTTCGTCAGCGTGGACCCGGAGCGCGACACCGCCGAACTGCTCAAGGCCTATGTGGCCAACTTCGATGCCGACTTCGTGGCCCTGAGCGGCACGCCCGAGCAAGTGAAACTGGCCGCCAAAGAATTCAAGGTGTACTACAACAAGGTGCCGGGCAAGACCGAGCAGAGCTACACCGTGGACCACACCGCCGCCTCGTACCTGTTCGACACCGAGGGGCGCGTGCGCGTGTTCGAGCGCTATGGCTCGGGTGCGGCGGTACTCACCCAGGACCTGAAGATCCTGCTGGCCCAACACTGAGACGCGAGGGCACAACCCCCATCGGCGTAGGGGGCTCCATCAAAGGAGGCACCCCTGCCACACCACCCGGCGTGCGGGTCCGCACCGGGCGGTTCGAGAGTTTGAGGTCAGGAGAGTCGGGGCAATCCCAGGCGGTCGAAGTACGCGATGGTCAGAACGGTCTTGAGCAAGCCGTCACTGTTGCGCCACCAGCAGCGGCTGTTCGCCGCCACCCGTTTGGCAACCACCTCCCCCGCACCAAGTGCCTTGAGTGCGCGGTAGATCGTCCGGGGCCGTCTCCACTGGTAGAGCTGGATCGCGCGCAGCCGGTGACGCAACCATTCGTCCAGCGCGCGCCAGATCTTTGGCGTTTGCGCCAGCACGAAGTACGCCTTCCAGCCCAGCAGATAGGACCTGAGCTTGTCCACCACTTGCGCCATGCTGCGCCCGCCCGTGCGGCGTGTGAGTTGCCGGATGCGGGCCTTGAAGCCGTCCACGGCCTTGTGAGCCACGGCGCATTTGACTTCTCGCCCCTTGGCCACCCACAGCTCATAGCCCAGGAACTTGCGCCCGACGGCGCTGCCCACCGAACTCTTGGCTTCGTTGATCTGAAGCTTGAGCCCAGCGTACAGCCGCCTGAGCAGGGCCATCACCCGCTGTCCGGCCTGCATACTGCCCACATAGACGTTGCAGTCGTCGGCGTAGCGCGCGAAGCTGTAGCCCCTCGCCTCCAGCGCCTTGTCCACTTCGTCGAGCAGCACGTTGGCCAGCAACGGCGACAGCGGCCCGCCTTGCGGCGTGCCCAGGTCGCGCTCGACCACCACCCCACCGTCCATGATCCCGGCGTTCAGGTACGCCCGCACCAGCCGGATCACTCCAGCGTCATCGATGCGCTTGCGCAGCCGGTCGATCAAGATGTCGTGGTTGACCCGGTCGAAGAACTTCGCCAGGTCCACGTCCACCACCACACGCTTGCCCGTTTGCACGTACGCCCGCGCAGCCTTGACCGCGTCGTGCGCCCGCCGCCCAGGCCTGAACCCATGGCTGTGTGCGCTGAAGCTGGGGTCGATCAGGGGCTGCAGCACTTGCAGCAGTGCCTGCTGGATCAGCCGATCCAGCACCGTGGGGATGCCCAGCTCGCGCTGGCTCCCGTCCGGCTTAGGAATCATCACCCTTCTCACCGGCTGGGGCCGGTAGGTGCCCGCCAGCAGCGCTTGGCGCACCTGTAGCCAACTCGTGCGCAACCGTTCGGCCGTCTGCTCGATGTCGAGCCCGTCCACCCCGGCCGCGCCTTTGTTGGCCTTGACGCGCTTCCATGCCCTTTGCAGGTTCTCTCTCGTCAGCGCCGCTTCCAGCAGGGTGCCTGCCCCTGCCTTGGGCCTTGCCGACCCTGTGCCCGGGTGCTCATGGAGCGGGCCGCAGGCTTCGTCGCTGGCAGCTTCGCGCCCGGCTTCACCGTGCGCTTCCCCGCCCGCCCGGATTCCTCCGGCATCTGACGCATGGCCTTTGACATCCCCATGTCTTCGGTCACTCACTCTCGTTTAGCCCTTCGCCCTTTTGGTCCTGCCTCATCGGCCCCCGACTCCGGACTACTACGACCTCTGCTGACTTCTCGCTCCGGCAGCAGCCGTCGCCCTTTCAGGCACAAGGCGAGATCTCCCCGGGTAAGAACGCACTCCTTCGCTGCACAACCGCCGGATTTACGCCGCCTCGCCTTGATCACAAGAGCTTCACGGTTTCTTGCCCGCTCGCCCTGCTCGGCAGCGCCTTCTATCCGGTTCTTGTCCATCGGCTCGCAGCTTCGCTCCACGCTTCCTTCCCACACTCGGTCACCCTCATGCAGTTGCGCTTCGCTTCGCTCGCTGTGATCAACTTACGGCGGGACTTTCACCCGCAAGAGTGCGCCCGTGCCGGGCGCACAAGAAAAACGGCCCCTGAAGGGCCGTTTTTCCCGAGGCGGAGCCGGATCAGGCCGGCGCCAATGCCTTGCGCATCTTCTTCAATGCCGCCACCTCGATCTGGCGGATGCGCTCGGCACTCACGCCGTACTCGGCGGCCAGTTCGTGCAGCGTCATGCCGCCCGAGCTGTCGTCGTTGACCTTGAGCCAGCGCTCTTCCACGATGCGGCGGCTGCGTTCGTCCAGCACATCAAGTGCCAGCGCGATGCCGTCGCCCGACAGATGGTCGCGGCCACGGGCTTCAAGCACGCGAGACGGCTCGTGCGTTTCGTCGGCCAGGTAGGCGATGGGCGCCATGCTTTCTTCGCCGTCATCGTTCTGCGGCTCCAGCGCCACGTCGCCACCGGCCAGGCGGGTTTCCATCTCCACCACTTCCTCGGGCTTCACGTTCAACTCGGCGGCCATGCGGGCCACCTCGGCGGGCGTGAGGGCAGAGCGATGGGTGTCGGCATCGAGCGCCTCGCTCTTCATGCCCTGCTTCATCGAGCGCAGGTTGAAGAAAAGCTTGCGCTGGGCCTTGGTGGTGGCCACCTTCACCATGCGCCAGTTGCGCAGGATGTACTCGTGGATCTCGGCCTTGATCCAGTGCAGCGCGTAGCTCACCAGGCGCACGCCCTGCTCGGGGTCAAAGCGCTTGACGGCCTTCATCAAGCCCACATTGCCCTCCTGGATCAGGTCGCCCTGCGGCAGGCCATAGCCCAGGTACTGGCGCGACACCGACACCACCAGGCGCAGGTGCGACATCACCAGCTTTCCGGCAGCCTGCAGATCGCCCTTGTCGCGCAGTTCGCGCGCAAAACGGGTTTCTTCCTCCTGCGTCAGCAGGGGCAGGCGGTTGATGGACGAGATGTAGGCATCCAGGTTGCCAATCGACGGCACGACGGCCCACGGGTCACGCAGGGCAACGGCACGGGAGGTCATGGAGGTGTTCATGGGCAGGTCAGATGGCTCCGACAGGATTTGGTTCCCAAATATTAGCACTCTGGCCGGAAGAGTGCTAAAGCCGGATTTCACGTGCCGGCCAGGGTTCAGCGCATCTCGAACGCCTCCTGATGCAGGCGCAACCGGCCTGGCCAGGCCTCGGCCAGGCCGCTGTGCAGGGCTTGCGCCAGGCCTTGCGGGCCGCAGAACCACAGCTCGGCGCGTTGGCTGCCGCGCAGGCTGGCCTCCAGCGTGGCGGGTTGCAGCACCTGGCCCTGCAGGGCGCCGTGCACCTGCAGGCGCACGCCGGGCAGCGCGGCGCACAGGGCCTGCAGCCGTGGCACGAAGGGGTCGCTGTCGCGGTCGCGGGTGCAGTAGTGCAATTCCACCTCGGGGGCGTTGTGGGGCTGGGTTTGCAGTGACTCCAGCCAGGCCAGGAAGGGTGTGACCCCGATGCCGCCGGCCACCCAGACCTGGCGGGCACCCAGGTCGCGGCGGGCCAGGTCGAAGCGGCCATAGGGGCCCTCGATCTGTACCGCCTGGCCCACCTGCAATCGCCGCCCCAGCGCCCCGGTGTAGTCGCCCAGCGCCTTGATCTGGAAGCTCAGCGTGTGGTCGCCACGATCGGCGCTGGCGATGGTGAACGGGTGCTGGCCTTCGGCAGGGTCGAAGCTGACAAAGGCAAACTGGCCCGCTCGGTGGCCTGGCCACACGCCCTGCACGCGGCAGCGCACCTCGGTGATGCCGCCTTCCAGGCTGCGCACGGCCACGATCTGCCCCGCCACCTGGCGCTGCCGGCCTATCCAGCCGCCCAGCGAGAGCACGGCGCCCAGCCCGCCAGCGGCCAGCAGCAGGCCCATCAGCGCGCCCACCGGGCGTTGCCAGTAGGCCGTGGGCGCGAGCAGCACGGCGTGCATGGCCGCCATCAGGTAGAGGGCCGGCATGGCGCGGTGCAGGTGGCGCCAGGGGCGGTAGGGAAAGCGCTTCCACAGCGTCAGCGCCAGCATGGCCAGCAGCGCATAGATGGCCCACTCGCCCATGTCTTCGGCCAGCTCGCGCAGCACCTCCAGCAGGCCCTGGAAGTGTTCCTTGGGCGCACGGCCCTCGCGCCCCACCAGGGCCTTGAGCACCTTGTCCGACATCTCCACCAGCCAGTGCACCACCGCCAGGCCCACGGCCAGGATGCCGGCCCATTTGTGCAGCCGGTAGATGCGGTCCAGGCCACCCAGCGGGCGCTCCAGCCAGGCCGGCCGGGTGGCCAGCGCCATGGCCAGCGACATGTAGCCTATGGACAGCAGGCCGCTCAGATACAGGCCCTGCTGGCGCACCGTCCAGGGCAGGCTGGCGCCGGCCGGGCTGGCGGCGTCCCAAAGCTCCCAGGCCCAGGCCCCGGTGATGAGGGCCGCCAGGCCCAGCAGGGTGCGCTTCATGGTGGGTTCAATCCTCGTAGTAACCGCGCTGGGCGGTGGTGTGGCAGGCGCTGCAGTTGGACTTGCTGCGCACCGCCGGGTCGGCCCACTCGCGCGCCGAAACCTTGCGGTGCTTGTTCACCCAGCCCGGCAGTTCGGTGATGCGCAGCGGCGCCGCGCTCTCAGGCAGGCTGCGCACCAGCTTGGCGCGGTAGGGCTGGCCCGGGGCGTCGGCCGCGTGGCTGGCCAGATAGTTGCCCACGCGCGCGGCGGTGGCGGCGTCCAGCGAGGCGTTGTCGCCAAAGTGCTGGTCCAGCCCGGCCATCATGCGTTGCCAGGAGCGGGCCGGCAGCATGGCCGGCGCGTAGGCCATGTGGCAGGCGCCACATTCCTCCTGCACCACGGTGTCGGTCACCGGGGCGTAGTAGTGGCCGCCGCCGGCCTGGGCGTAGCCGTAGAGCAGGCCCGAGAAGACCAGCGCACCCAGGCCGGTGACGATGAGGCGGTAAGGAATGTTCATGGAAGCTCCTGAATTCATTGGCCAAACATGTGGCTGAGCCAGTCGCCCTTTTCCTGGGCGCTGCATTCGCGGCCCATCACCTCGGTGCAATTGCGCTTGAACCACTTCTCCACCTTGGCCGGGTCGGTATAGCGGCTGGGCGAGAGCGACAGCGCCATGGGCTCGATCACCTTGCCCACCGGGCTGCGGCCGGCGCTGCGCGGGCTGCTGCCATGGCAACTGGTGCACGAAGGGGTGTCGGGCTTGCCACCGCTGAATTTCTGCTGGAACAGGGCTTCGCCGCGTGCAGCGCTGAACGCCGTGAAGGCCGGGTTGGCCTGCTTGGCGGCGCTGGCGTACTGGGCCAGCAGGTCTTCGCGCGGGCCGGCCAGCGCGGCGCTGGAGAGCGCGGCGCACAGGGTCAGCAGCAGGGCGGGGGTGGTTCGGGTCATGGTGTGGGGCTCCGGGTTGGAAGGTGGGTGCCCGCACTGTGCCGTGCTGGCCTTGAACCAAGCCTGAACCGGCCATTCACCTGCCGTTCAGCTTGGCTGGGTTACAAACGCCCCCCAGGAGCCCACCATGCACATCCCCTTCGTTCGCGCCACCACGTTGCTGCTGGCCCTGCTGGCCGCCACCGCCGGTCCGGCCCGTGCCCGCGACGGGCGCGACGTGCATGACCACGACCGTGCGCGCCAGGCCCTGCAGGCCGGCGAAGTCCTGCCGCTGAAGGCGATACTGGCCCGCGTGGAGAAAGCGCATCCGGGCCAGGTCATGGAAGTGGAACTCGAACGCAGTGAAGGCCGCTGGATCTACGAGATCAAGCTGCTGCGTGCCGGCGGGGCCCTGACCAAGCTGAAGGTGGATGCGCGCGACGCCACGGTGCTGGAGCACCGCGCGCTGAAGGGCGAGCCCGCCCCGCAAACCCGTCAACCCGGAGCCCAACCCTGATGCGCGTGCTGGTGGTCGAAGACGAGCTGACCTTGGCCGGCCAATTGGCCCAGGCTCTGGGCGAAGAAGGCTATGCGGTGGATGTGGCGCACAACGGCGTCGACGCCCACTTCATGGGTGACGACGAGCGAGCGCCCTTTGACGCCGTGGTGCTCGACCTGGGCCTGCCGCAGATGGACGGCCTGACGGTGCTGAAGAAATGGCGTGCCGCCGGCCGCGGCATGCCGGTGCTGATCCTCACCGCGCGCGACAACTGGCACGAGAAAGTGACCGGCATCGACGCCGGTGCCGACGACTACCTCACCAAGCCCTTCCAGATGGAAGAACTGCTGGCCCGCTTGCGCGCATTGATACGCCGCGCCGGCGGCCATGCCAGCGCCGAGCTGCACTGCGGGCCGGTGATGCTGGACACGCGCCACAGCCGTGTCACCGTGAACGGCCAGGCCGTGACCCTCACCAGCCACGAATACCGCGTGCTCGATTACCTGATGCACCACTGCGGCCAGATCGTCTCGCGCAGCGTGCTGATCGAGCACATCTACGCGCAGGACTGCGACCGCGACTCGAACACGGTGGAAGTCTTCATCGCCCGCCTGCGCAAGAAGCTGCCGCCCGGCCTGATCGAAACCGAGCGCGGCCAGGGCTACCGGCTGGTCTGTCCCTCATGAAGCGCTGGGTCTGGCGCTCGCTGCGTGCGCGCCTGCTGGCCGGCACGCTGGTTTGGATCGTGGTCACCATCGTCGTCGCCGGCTGGGGCCTGAGCAGCCTGTTTCGCCAGCATGTGGCGCTGCAGTTCCATGCCGAGCTCAAGACCCACCTCGACCAGTTGGCCGCCAACCTGGTGGTGAACGAGCAGGGCGAGCCTTCGCTCACCGCGCCGCTGAGCGACCCGCGGCTCGCCCGCCCCTACTCGGGCCTGTATTGGCAGGTGGATCGTGTGGCGACCCGTGACGCAGCGGCGGCCGCTGGCGTTCTGCGGTCGCGCTCGCTGTGGGACGGCGTGCTGAGCGTACCCGCCCCCAGCACCACCGAAGGCGAGGTTCGCCAGTACCGAACCCAGGCCCCCGACGGAGCTGCGCTGGGCATGATGGGCCGCACGGTGACATTGGACGACGCACGCGGCCAGCCTGGCCCTACCTGGCAGTTGCTGGTGGCCGCCGACGAGCAACTGATGGCCGCCCCGATGCAGCGCTTCAATAGCTCACTGTGGCTGGCGCTGGGCCTGCTGGGCCTGGGTCTGGGCGTGGCGGCGGCGGTGCAGGTGGCTGGGGGGCTGGCGCCGCTGCGGCAGCTGCGCCTGGCGCTGGCGGCAGTGCGTGAGGGCCGCACACAGACACTGGCCGGCGAGTTCCCCGCCGAGGTCAAGCCCCTGGTGGACGAGTTCAACACCGTGCTGGCCCAGAACACCGAGATCGTGCTGCGCGCCCGCACCCAGGCCGGCAACCTGGCCCATGCGCTCAAGACGCCGCTGAGCGTGCTGGGCAATGCCACCGCCCGGCAAGACGGCGAGCTGGCCCGCCTGGTGGGTGAGCAAGTGGCGTTGGCGAACCGCCAAGTGAACTACCACCTTATGCGTGCCCGCGCCGCCGGCGCCGCGCGGGTGCCGGGCCTGCACACACCGCTGCAGCCCGTGGCCGAGGGCCTGGTGCGGGTGATGGAGCGCGTGCATGCGAGCGCGCAGCTTGAACTGGTGCTGCAGCCCATGGCACCCCAGTTGGCCTTTCGCGGCGAAGAGCAAGACCTGCAGGAGATGCTGGGCAACCTGCTGGACAACGCCTGCAAATGGGCCCGCCACCGCGTGGAACTGGGCGCCCGGCTGCAAGACGGGCAGCTGGACATCACCGTGGCCGACGATGGCCCCGGCGTGCCCCCCGAGCGGCGCGAGGCGGTGTTCGACCGTGGCACGCGCGACGACGAAAAGGTGGCCGGCTCGGGCCTGGGCCTGGCCATCGTGGACGACCTGGCCCGCCTTTACGGTGGCCAAGTGGCCCTGGCGGCATCGCCGCTGGGTGGAACGCTGGCCAGGCTGCGGCTGCCCGCTGCCCAGTGACACCCGGCCTGCCAGCGATGGCACGGCGTCGCTGTCACAATTGCAGCTTCCCTTCCCCGCACCTGCAGGCGCCCGGCCCCGCGCCGGCCTGTCCCCTTGCCGACCCCGGCCAGCAGCACCGCACCCATGACCCGCAAGCTCTTCGTCACCACCGCCCTGCCCTACGCCAATGCGCCCTTCCACATCGGGCACATGATGGAGTACATCCAGGCCGACATCTGGGTGCGGGCTCTGCGCATGAAGGGCGCCGAGGTGCACTTCGTTTGCGCCGACGACGCCCACGGCGCGCCCATCATGATTGCCGCCGAAAAGGCCGGCAAGACGCCGCAAGCTTTCGTGGGCGAGGTGGCGGCCGGCCGCAAGCAGTACCTGGACGGCTTCCACATCGGTTTCGACAACTGGCACTCCACCGACGGCCCCGAGAACCACCAGCTGGCGCAAGAGATCTACCTGGGCCTGCGCCGCAACGAGCTGATCTCGGTGAAGACCATCGAGCAGTTCTTCGACCCCGACAAGGGCATGTTCCTGCCCGACCGCTTCATCAAGGGCGAGTGCCCCAAGTGCGGCGCCAAGGACCAGTACGGCGACAACTGCGACGTCTGCGGCGCGGTCTATGCCCCCACCGAGCTGAAGAACCCGTATTCGGCTCTCTCCGGCGCGACGCCGGTGATGAAAAGCTCGGACCACTTCTTCTTCAAGCTGTCCGACCCGCGCTGCGTGGAATTCCTCGAAGGCTGGACCACCGCCCCCGGCCGCCTGCAGCCCGAGGTGCTGAACAAGATCAAGGAATGGTTCACCAAGGACGACGAGGGCAACGGGGGGCTGGGCGACTGGGATATCTCGCGCGACGCGCCCTACTTCGGCATTCAGATTCCCGATGCGCCGGGCAAGTACTTCTACGTCTGGCTCGACGCGCCCATCGGCTACCTGGCCTCGTTGAAGAACTACTTCGGCAAGATCGGCCAAGACTACGACGCCTTCTTTGCCGACCCGGCTGTGGAGCAAGTGCACTTCATCGGCAAGGACATCACCTACTTCCACACCCTGTTCTGGCCGGCCATGCTGCATTTCAGCGGCCGCAAGACACCCGACCACGTGTTTGTGCACGGCTTCATCACCGTCAACAACGGCGAGAAGATGAGCAAGAGCCGCGGCACCGGCATTAGCCCGCTGAAGTACCTGGAACTGGGCCTGCACCCGGAGTGGCTGCGCTACTACATCGCCGCCAAGCTCAACGCCCGGGTCGAAGACATCGACTTCAACCCGGATGACTTCGTGGCCCGGGTCAACTCCGACCTGGTGGGCAAGTACATCAACATCGCCAGCCGCGCGGCCGGCTTCCTCAGCAAGCGCTTTGGCGGCCATCTCTCGGCCGACCTGGGCGTGGAGGGCCGCACCCTGCTGGATACGCTGCGCGCCCACAGCGCCGCGGTGGAGAGCCTCTATGAAGACCGCGACTACGGCAAGGCGCTGCGCGAGATCATGGCGCTGGCCGACCAGGTGAACGAGTACGTGGATGCCCACAAGCCTTGGGAGCTGGCCAAGAAGGAAGGGGCGGATGCACAACTACACGACGTGTGCAGCACCTGCATTGAGGCCTTCCGCCTGCTCAGCATCTACCTGAAGCCGGTGCTGCCGGCCCTGGTGGCCAATGTGGAGGCCTTCCTGAACGTGGCCCCGTTCAGCTTTGCCGATGCAGCGCGGGCGCTCGGCGGCCACCAGATTGGCGAGTACAAGCACCTGATGCAGCGCGTGGACGTGAAGCTGCTGGACGCGCTGTTCGAGCCGCCGCCCGTGCCCAAGCTGGTGCCCGGCGGTGAAGAACTGGCGCCCGAGGTGAAGATCGACGACTTCAGCAAGGTCGACCTGCGCGTGGCCAGGATCGTCAAGGCCGAGCATGTGGAAGGGTCCGACAAGCTGCTGCGCCTCACGCTGGACGTAGGCGAGGGACGGTTGCGCAATGTCTTTAGCGGCATCAAGAGTGCCTACAAGCCCGAAGACCTGGAAGGCAAGCTCACGGTGATGATCGCCAACCTGGCGCCGCGCAAGATGAAGTTCGGCGTCAGCGAGGGCATGGTGCTGGCCGCCAGCCATGCCGACGAGAAGGCCACCCCCGGCATTTTCGTGCTGGAGCCTTCGGCCGGTGCCCAGCCCGGCATGCGCATCCGCTGAACCTTACTGGGCTTTGCCAGTGGTGCCGACGATGGCCACCAGCTTGGGTTCAGACTGCACCGTCCATGTCACGGCGGCAGGCGGCTGCACCAGGTAGGTATTGGTGTTCAAAACCTTGGCCTGGTGGGCCACCAGCACAGCCGGGTGTTCAGCGTTGGCGTGGCGGGCCGGGCTGGCCTGCTCCGCAGCTTGGGCAGCGAAAACAGGGGTCAGAACCAGGGCGGCGGCGAAGGCAAAGCGTGTTTGCATGGGATTTCCTTGGGGTGAAAGGGCAGTTGGCCCTGGCGCCGCCAGATCGGCGGCATTCGGGTAAACCATGACGTCATTATCAGGGTTAACACCAATAACACCATCCCTGCAGGGCTTCTCTCTGAGGGGTGAGCGCTCACCCCAGCCCCGGCCCAGCCCCGATTGCGGGCCTTTTTCACGCGGGTGGACAATGCCTCGCATGCACATGTGCCCCGGCTCTGAACCTCCACGCGTCTGGCAGCCCTCGCGCCGGCGCCGGTTCATCACCCGCGTGCACCATTGCGGCCCTCCGCGGGTGGCAACCCCGTCTGGTTGTCCACCCCTTGTTCGGAGTCTTCATGCCGCTTTCCACCTTGCGCGCCTCGCTGCAGCCCTTCAGGCCGCGCCTGCTCACTGCCCTCACGGGCTACAACCGCGCCCATTTCTTCACTGACCTGGGGGCCGGCCTCACGGTCGGCATCGTGGCCCTGCCGCTGGCCATGGCCTTTGCCATCGCCTCGGGCGTCAAGCCGGAGGCCGGGCTGTTCACGGCCATCATCGCGGGCTTCCTGATCTCGGCGCTGGGCGGCTCGAACGTGCAGATCGGCGGCCCGGCCGGCGCCTTCATCGTCATCGTCTACGGCATCGTCGAGCGCTATGGCCTGGCCAATCTGCTGATCGCCACCTCGCTGGCTGGCGTGCTGCTGTTCGCCATGGGCATGCTCAAGCTGGGTGCTCTGGTGCGCTACATCCCGGTGAGCATCGTGATCGGCTTCACCAACGGCATCGCGGTGTTGATCGGCCTATCCCAGGTCAAAGACCTGCTGGGCCTGAAGATCGACAAGCTGCCTGCCGACTTCTTCACCCAGTTGCGGGTGCTGTACCAGCACCTGGACAGCTTCAACCCCTGGGCCTTCGCCATCGGCATGGCCTGCCTGGCGCTGGTGGTGCTGTGGCCCAAAAGCTATGCCATGCCGGTGGGCCCCACGGGCTTGCTGCAGAAGATCAAGCGCCATGCGGCCCAGGTGCCCGGCACGGTGATCGCACTGGCGCTGGCCACCATCGCCGCCAGGCTGTTCGAGATGCCGGTGGAAACCATAGGCAGCAAGTTCGGCGGCATCCCTCAGGGCCTGCCGTCGTTCGAGCTGCCCGAGTTCACCTGGGGTACCGCCAAGCAACTGGTGATCCCCACCATCACCATCGCGCTGCTGGGAGCCATCGAATCGCTGCTGTGCGCGCGCGTGGCCGACAACATGGCCGACATCCCCCGCCACGACCCCAACCAGGAGCTGATGGCCCAGGGCGTGGCCAACTTCGTGGCGCCGTTCTTCGGCGGCATCCCGGCCACCGGCACCATCGCCCGCACCGTCACCAATGTGCGGGCCGGTGGCCGCAGCCCTGTGGCCGGCATGGTGCACGCTGGCGTGCTGCTGCTGATCGTGCTGGTGGCCGCACCGTTGGCGGTGCACGTGCCGCTGGCGGCGCTGGCCGGCATCCTGCTGTTTGTGGCCTGGAACATGGGCGAGTGGCGCGAGTTCGCCCGCCTCAAGCACTTCCTCATGCCCTACCGCACCGTGCTGGTGGGCACCTTCGTGCTCACCGTGGTGTTCGACCTGACCGTGGCGGTGGAAATGGGGCTGATCTCGGCCTGCGGCTTCTTCATCTACCGCATGAGCACGCTGTTCGATGTCTCTCCCGTGGCCAATGACAACCTGCCGCCCGGCGTGCGCGTGTTCGAGCTGTTCGGCTCGCTGTTCTTCGGCGCCGTGGGCAAAGTGGAAACACTGCCGGCGCAGATTCCCGAAGGCACTCGCTGCGTGGTGCTGGAAATGCACCGCCTGGTGTCCATGGACACCTCGGGCCTGGACGCTCTGGAGCAGCTCTACAGCGCGCTGCGCAAGCGCGACATCGCCCTGGTGCTGGCCAGCGTGAACCCGCAGCCACTGGGCCTGATACGGCGCTCGGGCTTCGAGGCCCACATCGGCGCCGACCAGATCGTGCCCAGCGTGGACGACCTGGCCGAGGCTGACATCATGCCGGGGCAGCCCACCCCATCAGCGCCAGCATCAGCCGGTTGAAGACCGGGCTGCGGGCCACGCGGCCGGCCGTCGTCGGCGTGGGGCCGGCGCCGGCATCCAGCGGGGCCAGTTGTGCCGTCAGCGTCTCGGCCCAGGCCGCGTCCACGTCCGCTCCGGCCAGTTGGGCCTGGCCCAGCAACTTGTGCAGCAGGCCCAGGCTACGGTGCCAATGGTGCAGGTGGTCCTGCAAGGGTTGCGCGGCCAGGCCCTCATCGGCCAGCACGCTGCCATTGGCCAGCACCGGCTGCAAGGCCCTCTGGATCGCCCGTCGGCAGGCCTCGGGCGAAGCATCGCCCGCCAGTGACGTGGGCTGAGGCGGCATGGCGGCCGAACAGGCCACCCCACGCGACAGGCAATCGCCGCGTTCGGCCTTGCTGCGCACGTCCAGCCACAGGCCATGGCGCTGAACCCAATCACCGGCCAGCGCCAGCAGCCCGACCACGGGGCCGTCGACCAGTTCCATCTCCAGTTCGCACACCAGCAAGCTGCGACTAGCCCGCATATTTCACGCAACGACCACTGTGCAGGCTGAAGCGCCGGTTTCGAGCCATCGGAGTGCTCAATGAGCGCCACGCGAAGGCATTGGATGGCGCGCGAGGTGCAGTGGGACTGATTGGCTGGCAATTGCCCCCACCCCGGCTTGGGTTGCGGACCATTTTTGTGTCGTCGCGCGGGCCAGGCGCTGGATGAAGTTCAGGGTGAGCGCAGTTGGCGCATGGCGTGGGCGAAGATGTCCGCGCTGGGCCAGTGCGAGGCCAGGTACAGGCGGATGCGCCGGGTGTTGCGGGTGATCACCGCTGCGACCTTGAGCAGCTTGATGCGCAGGGTGTCGACCTGGGCCGACGCCAGCGCTGTGCCCTGCAAGGCCAGTGCGCGCAGCCTCTCGATGAGCACATAGCCCAGCGCGGCCAGCAGCATGCGCAACTGGTTCGAGCGCATCACGTGGCAACTCGTGCGCGTGGCGAACAAGCCGACCTGCGCCTCCTTGATGCGGTTCTCGGCTTCGCCGCGCTGGCAGTACAGCGCGTCGTACAGCGTTTGGGCACCCCCGTCGAGGTTGGTGACGATGAAGCGCGGGTTGCAGCCGAGCTCGCCCCACTCCAGCCGCGTGATGACGCGCCGCTCGTGCGGCCAACTCTGTGCGGCGTAGCTGAACTCGCCCACCAGGCGTTGTTTGTGCCCGGTCTGCTCGTAGAGCTGCTGCATCGCCAGCTGCGCGTACTCGACCTGGGCTTCCAGCCGGGCGTTGCGCGCCAGGCCGACGATGTAGTGCACGCCAGCGCGCTCGCACCAGTTGATGATGCGCTGGCGGCAAAAGCCCGAGTCGCCCCGGAAGATGATTCGAACATTGGGCCATTCCTGACGCAGCCGACGCACCAGCAGCTTGAGGATGGCCGCCGCGTGCTTGGCGCCGTCGATGCGGCTCGGGCGCAGGTAGGCGCACAGCAGTTGCTGGCCGCAGAACACGTACAGCGGCAAGTAGCAGTAGCTGTCGTAGTAGCCGTGGAAGAAGCGGCCCTCCTGCTGGCCGTGCAGCGGGTTGTCGGTGGCGTCGAAGTCCAGCACCAATTCCTCGGGGGCGACCTTGAAGCTGGCGATGAACTGATCGACCAGCACCTGGTGCAAGCGCCACGCCGTGGCGCGGTCGGCCCACTTCTCCAGCCGGCACAGCGTGGGTGCGCTGGCCATCTCCAAGTCCACGCCGACGGCCGTCTGCATCGCCACGTCCTGGCGCAGCGCGCCGTGGTCGTTCAAGTCCTCCCAGCCCAGCGCCAGACCGTACACGCGCTGGCGCAGCACGTCTGCGCACGCCGTGCTTGATCAGCAGCGGGCTGCGCGGGTCGGCGATGCAGCGTGCGGCTGCGTCCATCAGCCCGAGCTTGCGATCAACGGCGCCGAGCAGCAGCACGCCAGCGTCGCTGCTCATGCTGCCGCCGTCGAAGCGGCCCTCCACCACGCGTCGGCCCAGGCGGGCGAACTCGATCATCCCCACGTCCACTTCTTCGGTACAGTTTGGTTTCGGCATTGCCCGCTCGTTCATCAAGATTCGACACCTCGATCAACGGGCATCCAAAGGGCAATGCCGTCCTCGCTTCTACGGGGGTAGGTGAAATATCCAGGCTAGGCTCAGCACGGATGGCGCCTTCGTCCAGTGCCAGCTCCACCCGGATCCCGGCTTGGGTCACGCAAGCGAAGCTGCGCTGGATGTCGGTCTCGAAGGTCAGCGCCAAGCCGGCCATGCCGCCCGCCCGGGCCGTGGCCGCCAGCTCTGCCTCGCCCAGGCCCAGCGCGGCGGCCAGTGCCGTGGCGGCAGGTGTGCCCAGGTGGTGGGTCGGATCCAGGGCGGGCCTGCCGCCGCCGGGGGTGCCCTCGCACGGGACGTTGTGCTCCAGCCGGTGCATGGGGCTGGCGCCCTGTGCCTTGAGGGTCTGCACCCACTGGTCACCCTCCTGGCGCAGGCGCAGCGCGGCGCGGGCCGTCGCCAGGTGGCGCGCGGGCGTGTCGAAGTAGGCCGCAGCCAGGGTTTGAACGCGGCCACCCGCAGCCGTCACCTCGGCACGGATCGCCGGCAGCGCGGCTGCGGGCAGCTGGAATTTCAGTTCGATCTCGACCACGAACACCTCGGTGCAAAGCAGCGGCGATTCTGCCCTTTGCGCCGGGCCTGCCCGGTAGAATGACGGCTTGTTCTGACACGCACCTTGGCCCTTCCCGGCCCCCACTGCCATGCCGCTGTTCTGGAAACCCTACCAATCCGACGTCACCCAGTTCATCGAGACGCTCAGGGCCAAGAAGCCCGCCCTGTATGACGAGCAGGTGGCTGGCCGTGCGCTGCTGTGGGACAAACCGCAGAACCCCGAGAACGCTGCCGCCTTCAAGGCCGCCCGCGTGCCGCAGGGCGCCTACGTGTACTTCGGCAAGACGCCCAAGTGAGCCTGGGCCCTGCCGCTCTGCCCTGACCTGAGCGAATGAACGACGCCGACGTTGCCGGCGCAGGCCCGCTTTCGGCCGCGCCCGCCGAGTTGCATCCCACCCAGCTGCCGCCACCCGCAGCCCCCGAGGTGGACACCCCACGCGAAGTGGACGGGGTGGCGCTGGCGCGCCTGTACGGCGAGCCGCTGTTCCGCCTGCCCACCGACCTGTACATCCCGCCCGACGCGCTGGAGGTCTTTCTCGAGGCCTTCCAGGGCCCGCTGGACCTGCTGCTCTACCTGATCCGCAAGCAGAACTTCAACATCCTCGACATCCCAATGGCGGATGTGACGCGCCAATACCTGCGCTATGTGGAGCAGATCCGCCAGCACAACCTCGAACTCGCGGCCGACTATTTGCTGATGGCTGCGATGCTCATCGAGATCAAGTCGCGCATGCTGCTGCCGCCCAAGAAGACCGACGACGGCAAGGAGCTCGAAGACCCGCGTGCCGAACTGGTGCGCCGCCTGCTGGAATACGAGCAGATGAAGCTGGCCGCCGCGCGGCTGGACGCGCTGCCGCAGATCGGCCGCGACATCCTGCGCGCGCAAGTGACCATCGAGCAATCCACCACGCTGCGCTTTCCCGATGTGGACGTGGTGGACATCCGCGAAGCCTGGGCCGACATCATGAAGCGCGCCAAGCTGCACCAGCATCACAAGATCTCGCGCGAGCAGCTCTCGGTGCGCGAGTTCATGAGCGGCGTGCTGCGCCGCCTGCAAGGCCAGCGCTTCGTCGAGTTTCAGGATTTGTTCGAGGTGGAGCGCGGCCCCGCCGTGATGGTGGTGACCTTCATCGCCATGCTGGAGCTGGCCCGTGAGCGCCTGCTGGAGCTGACCCAGGCCGAGGCCTTTGCGCCGATCTACGTGCGCCTGGCCTACACGCCCAACTGACCGCCCAACTGAGTCAGTCGGTGCTGCGGCGGCCGGCACTGGCCTGCTGACGGCGCTGCTGGGTCATCTGCCCCACAGCCAGCACGGCCTGCGTGCGCGAGCTGACGCCCAGCGCACGCAGCACAGCCTGCACATGGTCTTTCACGGTCTCCACCGACAGGCCCAGGCGCCGCGCGATGTCTTTGTTGGGCGCGCCTTGCAGCAGCAGGGCCAGCACATCCGACTGGCGGGGCGTGATGCCCAGGTGGTCGTAGTTCTGCGGGTTTTGCTGCTGGCCGTGGTCGGCACCGTCTGCGGCATCGACCCCCGGGGCTTCGGGCGTGGCCACCAAGTCACCCACCGACATCGTGGGCACAAAGATGCCGCCTTCCATCACCAGCTTCAGGGCGTCTGCCAGGGCCTCGGTGGACATGCGCTTGGGCAAAAAGCCCATGGCGCCCAGGTCGATCGCCTGGATCACATCACTGGCCCGGTCGGAGGCTGAAATGACCACCACCGGCACCGAGGGCCAGGCCGTGCGCATATCGCGCAGCAGGTCAAAGCCAGTGACATCGCCCAACTGCAGATCGAGCAGCACCAGATCGTGCTCTTCGTTGTCGGCAATGGACTGGCGCACCGCCAGATCGCTGGCCAGGGCCACCACTTGCACGCCGGGGTGCAGGTTCTCGATCATCGCCTTGAGGGCTGACAAGATCAGTGGGTGGTCATCGACCAGCAGGACTCTCATGATTTGAACGGCACCGCGGGCGCGAAAATTTAATGGTACCCCTCTGGGTGTCGCTTGGCCTCACTCTTTGAGACGAGGTGTGACATACCCGCCCTGCCAACCCCACTCAGTGGTTTTTGAGCCAAGCCACGATGGGCTCCCATTGCGCCAGATCGCGTTCCACGCGGCCCGACGCAACGTCCCACAGGGTCAGGCCGTGTGCGGCCAGGTGCACGTAGTTCTGGGTGTCGCGCAGCGAGGCAATCATTTTGGCGGGCAGGGTCGCGGTGTACTCCTGCAGGCGCTCCTGGGCAATGGTGTGGTCCTTCACCCGCATGCCCACCAGGGCCACCCGGATCTGCCCAGCGCGTGGGTGAACGGCCAACTCGTTCAGAAACGCATGGGTGGCCTGGATGTCGAACAGACTGGGCTGCAAGGGCACCAGCAGTTGATCGGTGATCTTTAGCAGTGCTTCAAGCTTCTTGCCATGCAGGCCGGCGGGAGTGTCGATGACGGCATGCGTGGTGCCCTTGGGCGGGCGCAGCAGGCTGCCGCCGTCGCGCACCTCCCAGGTCTGGATGGCCGGCACCTTGGCCGGGCGCAGGCCCAGCCACTGGTGCGAGGACTGCTGGCGGTCCAGATCGCCCAGCATCACCGCATGGCCCTGGCGGGCCAGCCAGCCCGCCACGTTGGTGGCCAAGGTGCTCTTGCCCACGCCACCCTTGGGGTTGGCCACTGCGATCACCGGCATGTCGTGTCTCCTTGCTGGGGGCTGGGGCGCGGGTTCGGCGTCCGCCCGGTTCTTGGCTTGCAGGTATGGTAACGGCATGGCCGACGTCCTCTTGCTCACCGCCCACCCCGCCCTGCAGCACTCGCGCGTGAACCGCGCGCTGCTGCAGGCGGGGCGCCAACTGCCTGCCGAGCGCGTGCAGGCGCGCGACCTGTATGCGCTCTACCCTGATTACGTCATCGACGTGCCTGCAGAGCAGGCCGCGCTGGCCCAGGCCCAACTGGTGGTGTGGCAGCACCCGCTGCACTGGTATGGCATGCCGCCACTGCTCAAGCTATGGCTGGACGAGGTCTTCGCCTATGGCTGGGCCTACGGCCAGGGCACCCAGGCTCTGCGCGGCAAGGATTTGTGGCTGGTTACCAGCACCGGCGGCGCGGCCGAGGCCTATCACCCCGCCGGCCACAACCGGCATTTCATCGACGCCTTCTGGCCACCCTACGAGCAAACGGCCGCACTCGCCGGTATGCGCTTCCTGCCGCCCATGGTGCTGCATGGTGCGCACGAGGTGGGTGACGCCGAAGTGGCCGAACACGCCGCGATGTTCGCCCAGCGCCTGGCCAGCTACCCCGACTGGCCTGAACTGGCCGATCTGCCCGAATGCCCAGGCTGCGTAGTACCCGAGAGCGCGCGCCCCCACGACACCCTCACCCGCTGAACCCATGGACGCCAACATCCCACAAGCCGCCGCGTCCGCCGTCCAACATGCCGGCACCAACAGCGGCTGGCTGCAGATGAGCCTGGTCTACCTGGGCGCTGCCGTGCTGGCCGTGCCGTTGGCGCGCCTGGCCGGGCTGGGCGCCATCATCGGCTACCTGGGTGCGGGCATCGCCATCGGGCCCTGGGGCCTGAAGCTGGTGACCGAGCCGCAAACCATGCTGCACTTCTCGGAGTTCGGCGTGGTGCTGATGTTGTTCCTGGTGGGGCTGGAGCTGGAGCCGCGCCGCCTGTGGGCGCTGCGCCGGCCCATCTTCGGCTGGGGCAGCGCACAACTGCTGGGTTCGGCCGCGCTCATGACCCTGGTGGCCATCCCGCTGGGCGTGGACTGGCGCCTGGCGCTGGCTGCCTCGCTGGGCCTGGCCATGTCGTCCACGGCCATTGGCCTGGGCGTGCTGGCCGAGCGCAACCTCATGGCCACCAGCTCGGGCCAGAGCATCCTGAGCGTGGCACTGTTCCAGGACATGGCGGCCATCCCCATCCTGGCCCTGTTGCCGCTGCTGGCGCTGGACGCCTCCGACGTCGCAGCGCACCAGGGTGGCGGCGGTATCGCCGCGGCCAAGGCCATGGGCATGGTGCTGACCATCGTGCTGGGCGGGCGGCTGCTGTTGCGCCCGGCGCTGCGCTGGATCGCCCGCAGCGAAACGCCCGAGATCTTCACCGCCGCCGCGCTGTTGCTGGTGGTGGCCACGGCGGCGCTGATGCAGGCCGTGGGTTTGAGCATGGCGCTGGGTGCCTTCCTGGCCGGCGTGCTGCTGGCCGAGAGCGAATTCCGGCGCGAGCTGGAAACTGATTTGGAACCGTTCAAGGGCCTGCTGCTGGGCCTGTTCTTCATTGCCGTGGGCATGAGCATCGACTTCGCCGTGGTGCTGCAGCGGCCTGCTCTGGTGGCCGCGCTGGTGACCGGCTTTCTGGCGGTGAAGGCGCTGGTGCTGTGGGCCATGGCGCGCGCCATGCCCACCCCCGTGGCCGAGCGCCCGGTGTTCGTGGTGCTGCTGGCCCAGGGCGGTGAATTCGGCTTCGTGGTCTACCAGGGCGCCGCGCAGGCGGGGGCCATGGACGCCGCCACGGCCTCGCTGCTGGTGGCGGTGGTGGCCCTTTCGATGCTGGCCACGCCGCTGCTGCTGATCGCCGCTGACCGCGTCACGCGCCGATACGCCAAGGCCGGCGGGCCCAAGCTGGAAGAGATCAGCGAGCCGCAGAACGCGCCGGTGATCATTGCCGGCTTTGGCCGCTACGGCCAGATCGTGGGCCGCTTGCTGTTTGCCAACGGCCTGAAGGCCACGGTGCTGGAGCACGACGCCGACCAGGTGGAAAGCCTGCGCAAGTTCGGCTGGCGCGTGTACTACGGCGATGCGACACGGCTCGATTTGCTGCGCGTGGCCGGCGCCGACAGCGCCAAGCTGCTGGTGGTGGCCGTGGACGACGTGGCGCAGAGCCTGGCCCTGGTGGACCTGGCGCGCGAGCACTTCCCGCAACTCACGCTGATCGCCCGGGCGCGCAATGTGCAGCACTGGGTGGAGCTGACCCAGCGCGGCGTGCAGCACATCGAACGCGAAACCTTCGATTCAGCCCTGATGAGTGGCCGCAGCGCGCTGGAGGTGCTGGGCTTCGAGCGCCACGAGGCCCGCACGCTGGCAATGCGCTTTCGCCGCCACAGCGTGGCCCAACTGCACGAGATGCTGCCGCACTACGGTGACCGCGCCAGGTTGATCTCGCTGGCCAAGGCGGGGCGGCAGCAGCTCGAAGATCTGTTCGCCCGGGAGCGTCAGGACCGCTCCGGCCAGCACCCCGGCAAGGGCTGGCAATCCCCCGGCGATTCGTAGACCCGGCCGCTCAACGGCGCATCAACGTGCTCTTGCCGAACAGGCTCTCGATCAGGTCCACCGCCAGGTCGGCAGTCTTGTTGCGCAGGTCGAGCGCGGGGTTCAGCTCCATCACGTCCAGGCTGCCCAGGCGCCCGGTGTCGGCAATCATCTCCATGCACAGCTGCGCCTCGCGGTAGGTGGGGCCGCCGGGCACGGTGGTGCCCACGCCGGGGGCGATCTCGGGGTCGAGAAAGTCCACGTCGAAGCTCACGTGCAGATGGGTGTTGGTGTCCAGCGTGGCCAGGGCCAGCTCCATGGTGTGGCGCATGCCCATCTCGTCGATGTAGCGCATGTCAAACACCTCCAGCCCCACCTCGTGCACCAAGCGCTTCTCGCCCGCGTCCACGCTGCGGATGCCGATCTGCCGCAGCCACTTGGGGTTGATGGCCGGCACCTGGCCGCCAATGCCGATCAGCTCCTGCGGGCCGTGGCCGCACAAACAGGCCACCGGCATGCCGTGGAGGTTACCGCTGGGGGTGAGCTCATTGGTGTTGAAGTCGGCGTGCGCGTCCAGCCACAGCACGCGCAGCTTCTTGCCGGCCTCGCGGCAATGGCGGGCCACGGCGCTGATGCTGCCCAGGCCCAGGCAGTGGTCGCCGCCCAGCAGGATGGGCAAGCGGCCCTGCTGCAGCTCGGCGTGCACGGCATCGTGCACGGCCTGGTTCCAGGCCACCACCTCGGCCAGGTGGCGGTAGCCATTCACCGGTGGCAGCCAGGGGTTGCTGGGGCCGATCAGGTTCCCGCGGTCCTGCACGTCCACGCCGTGGCCTTGCAGGATGGCGGCGAGGTCGGCCACGCGCAGGGCTTCGGGTCCCATGCTGGCACCACGGGTGCCGGCTCCAATGTCGGTGGGGGCGCCGATCAGGGTCACGAGCTTGGTCATGCAGCGGATTGTGGCGCCTGCCTGCCCGAGCGTGCTGCGGATTGACCCCGTGGTGGCCGCAGATTCTGCGGTGCTTCAATCGTCAGCGTACTCGCCGTCGCCGTCGCGCTTGACCTCGAACTCGTAGTAGGCCGAGAGCCTTTCCCAGGCCTCCTCGGCGGTCTCGACAAAGTGGAACAGCTCCAGGTCGCCAGGGCTGATCATGCCGGTGTCCACCAGGTGCTGGAAGTTGATCAGCTTGTCCCAGAAGGCGCGGCCGAACAGCATGATGGGTCGGCGGCGGCTCTTGCCGGTCTGGATCAGCGTCATGGTCTCGAACAACTCGTCGAGCGTGCCGAAACCACCGGGGAAGCACACCAGCGCCACCGAGCGCATCAGGAAGTGCATCTTGCGCAGCGCGAAGTAGTGGAACTGAAAGCACAGTTCCGGCGTGATGTAGGGGTTGGGCGCCTGCTCGTGGGGCAGCACGATGTTCATGCCCAGGCTCTTGCCACCCACCTCGAAGGCGCCACGGTTGCCGGCCTCCATGATGCCGGGGCCGCCACCGGTGCTCACATACACGGGTGCGGCCAGCGCCTTGGAGCGCTCGGTGACGATGGCGGCAAAGCGCCGAGCCTCTTCGTAGTACACGCTCATGGCTACCTGGGTTTCGGCACGGCGGATGGCAGCGGTATCGCCGGTGGCCGTGGCGTCGGACAGGCCAGCCTGGGCCACCTCGGCCGGCAGGATGCGGGCGCTGCCAAAAATGACCACGGTGCTTTCTATGCCCTGCTCCTGCTGGATCAGTTCGGGCTTGAGCAGCTCCAACTGCATGCGCACGGGGCGCAGCTCATCGCGCAGCAGAAAGTCGCTGTCGTCAAAGGCCAGGCGGTAGCTGCTCTCGGGGCCGCTGTAGGGGTCAGGTGCGCTCGCGGCCCGGGCGTCTTCTACGGCGCGGGGGAAGTTGCGGGCGGTCAGGTCGGACTTGGTCGCGTTCATGGTGGCAGCTTACTCGGCCTGCACGGCACGGCTGGCCGAACAGCGGCGACGCAGCGGTTCAGTTCAACGCTTTGCGCACACCGGGCACGCACCCTGGCGCGGCAGGCGGATTTCGTCCCAGCGCATGCTGCGCGCGTCCAGCATCTGCAAGCGGCCCGCAAGCGAGCTGCCAATGCCCGCCAGCAGCTTCAGTGCCTCTGCCGCCTGCATGCTGCCGATGATGCCCACCAAGGGCGCGAACACGCCCATGGTGGAGCAGCGCACTTCCTCAAACGTGCTCTCGGGCGGGAAGATGCAGGCATAGCAAGGCTGCGCCGCGTCGCGCGTGTCGTAGACCGAGATCTGGCCGTCGAAGCCTATGGCCGCGCCCGAGACCAGCGGCTTGCCGTGCAGCACACAGGCCGCGTTCACCGCGTGGCGGGTGGCGAAGTTGTCGGTGCAGTCCAGCACCACATCGGCTTGGGCCACCAGGGTATCGAGCAGGGTGGCGTCGGCGCGCTGGGTGACGGCGTCAATGCGCAAGCCGTCGTTGATGGCCAGCATCGTGGTGCGGGCCGATTCGGCCTTGGTCTGGCCCACGCGCGCACGGGTGTGGGCGATCTGGCGCTGCAGGTTGGTGACGTCCACCGTGTCGTGGTCCACCAGGGTGATGTGGCCCACGCCTGCCGTGGCCAAATACATGGCCACTGGCGAGCCCAGACCGCCAGCGCCAATGATCAGCGCATGCGATTGCAACCAGCGGGCCTGGCCTTCGATGCCGATCTCGTCAAGAAGGATGTGCCGCGAATAGCGCAGCAACTCGTCATCGGTCACCGGCCCGTCACCCGCCGCTACTCGGTGTCGGCCTCGGCCTTGCGCTCGGTCATGGTCTTGCTCACCATCACCGGCTGGCCCTTCAGGCGGTTGAGCGCCTGGGCGAGCTGGAAGTCTTCGGTGCTGCCAAATTCAGGCAAGGGCTTGGGCGTTTCCTTGCTCTTGGCGTATTGCTCTTCGAGCTTCTTGCGGGCTTCCTCACGGGCCTTTTCGCGCGCCTCGTCCTTGACCTCGCCGCCCTTCTCGTTGCCGTTGACCAGGTGCTTTTCCAGGTCAGCCTCGCGGGTGCGCAACGCGGCAAACACATTGCCCTCGGCGGTTTCGTCCAGCCACACATCGGGCACGATGCCCTTGGCCTGGATGGAGCGGCCACCCGGGGTGTAGTAGCGGGCGGTGGTGATCTTCAACGCGGTCTCGGGCGTGAGCGGGCGCACGGTCTGCACCGAGCCCTTGCCAAAGGTCTGGGCGCCCATGATCAGCGCGCGCTTGTGGTCTTGCAGCGCGCCGGCCACGATCTCGCTGGCCGAGGCCGAGCCTTCGTTCACCAGCACGATCATCGGCACCTTCTTCAGTGCCGCCGGCAACTTCTTGAGCGGGTCATGCCCCATGCGGTGCATGTAGTTGTCCGGGCTGGCGCGGTAGGTGGCCTTGCTGTCGGGGATCTGGCCGTTGGTGGTGACCACCACGGCGTCAGACGGCAGGAAAGCCGCCGACAGGGCCACGGCGCCTTCGAGCAGGCCGCCCGGGTCGTTGCGCAGGTCGAGCACCAGACCCTTGATGTTCGGGTCTTGCTTGTACATCTCGTCGAGCTTGCGCGCGAAGTCTTCGGTGGTGCGATCCTGGAACTGGCTCACGCGCAGCCAGGCGTAGCCCGGCTCGATCAGCTTGGCGCGCACGCTCTGCACGTGGATTTCTTCGCGCACGATGGTGACGGGGAAGCTGCGGCTCTCGCTCTTGCGGTAGATGGTGAGCACCACCTTGGTGGCTGGCTCGCCGCGCATCTTCTTGACGGCCTGGTCCATGCCCAGGCCCTTGACGGCCGTGTCGTCGATCTTGGTGATCAGGTCGCCGCTCTTGATGCCGGCGCGGAAGGCCGGCGAGCCTTCGATGGGGGTCTGCACCTTGACCAGGCCGTCTTCCATGCCGATCTCGATGCCCACGCCCACGAATTTGCCAGTGGTGCCTTCGCGGAATTCCTTGAAGGTCTTCTTGTCGAAATAGACCGAGTGCGGGTCGAGCCCGGCCACCATGCCGCCAATGGCGTCGGTGATCAGCTTCTTCTCGTCCACCGGCTCCACATAGTCGTTCTTGACCATGCCGAAGACGGCCGCGAGCTGCTGCATTTCTTCAAGTGGCAGGGGGCCATAGCTGCTGCGCGCGATGGCCTGGACCTGGATGGTGGTGAGTGCCCCGGCGATGGCGCCCAGGGTCAGCAGACCGGCAAATTTCAGTTTGGTACCCATATGGACGCTTCCCAACGCACGCAAGTCTCGCCAGTATAGGACCGGCCCCTCGCGCTTGGAGCGGGGAATGGCCCCATAGTTGCCCGGATTTCGGGGCTTTTTTTGCAAGCAGGCGCTCACGCGCAGGCCGCGTGGGCGGCGAATTGGAGTGACTTTGGGGCGCTGATCGCACCTTGGGCTTGGGGGCCGCGGCCTAGCATCCCTGCCAGAGGCCTGCCGTTCCGGGCCGAGCTGCTGTTGCCCCTGCCTGCGCTATGTCCACCACCACCGCTGCCGCACCCACGCCCGCGCCCAACCGCCCGCCCAAGCTGCGCCTGGGCGACGTGCTGGTGCAGCAAAAGCTGGTGTCCGAGCAGCAATTGCAGCAGGCGCTGGAAGAAGGCAAGCAGACCGGCAAGCGCCTGGGCCGCCTGCTGATCGAGCACGGCGTGGTGACCGAGGAAGCGGTGGTGCAGGCCCTGGCCGCCCAACTGCGCGTGCCATTCGTCAACCTCAAGACCTTCCCGCTGCGGGCCGACACCGTGCGCCTGCTGCCAGAATCGCCCGCCCGGCGCCACCGCGCCATCGTGCTGGAGGACAAGGGCGACCACCTCACCGTGGCCATGGCCGACCCGCTCGACCTGTTCGCCTACGACGAGCTCACTCGGCTTCTGCGCCGCCCCATCCAGATGGCGGTGGTGGCCGAAAGCCAGCTGCCCATCGCCTTCGACAAGCACTACCGCCGCACCGAGGAAATCACCGGCCTGGCCAAGGCGCTGGAAAAAGACGTGGGCGACGCTGTGGACTTTGGCGCCCTTCAGGCCAGCGTGGGCCAGGAGCAGGCGCCGGTCGTCAAGCTGCTGCAATCGCTGTTCGAGGACGCCATGAACGCCGGCGCTTCCGACGTGCACCTGGAGCCGCAGGAGCGCGAGCTCATCATCCGCAACCGGGTGGACGGCGTGCTGCAAACCCAGGCCCAGGCCGACAAGCGCATTGCCGCCGCGCTCACCCAGCGCCTCAAACTGATGGCCAGCCTGGACATCTCTGAAAAGCGCTTGCCGCAGGACGGCCGCTTCACCTTGCGGCTCAAAGACCGCACGCTCGATGTGCGCCTCTCAACCCTGCCCAGCCAGCACGGCGAATCGGTGGTGATGCGCTTGCTGGGGCAGGACAACAACGTGCGCCGGCTCGACAGCATCGGCATGCCCGCCGCCATGCTCACGCGCTTTCGCGACATCCTGGGCCGCAGCTCTGGCATGGTGCTGGTCACCGGCCCCACCGGCTCGGGCAAGACCACCACGCTGTACGCCGCGCTGGCAGAGATCGATTCGGAAGAACACAAGATCATCACCGTGGAAGACCCGGTAGAGTACCGCCTGCCTGGCCTCACGCAGGTGCAGGTGAACGAGAAGATTGACCTCACCTTCGCCCGCGTGTTGCGCGCCACGCTGCGGCAAGACCCCGACGTGATCCTGGTGGGCGAGATGCGCGACCCCGAAACCGCCGAGATCGGCCTGCGCGGCGCCATGACCGGCCACCTGGTGCTCAGCACCCTGCACACCCGCGACGCCATCAGCACGCCGTTTCGCCTGCTGGACATGGGTGTGCCCGCCTTCATGGTGGCCACCTCGCTGCAAGCGGTGATCGCCCAGCGCCTGGTGCGCTGCAACTGCGAGCAATGCGCCGAGCCGCAGAGCCTCTCAGCCCAGCAGCAGACCTGGCTGGACGCGGCCCTGGGCGAGCGCGCGGCCCAGGTGATGCCCAAGCGCGGCCGGGGCTGCTCCAGCTGCAACAACACCGGCTACCACGGCCGCGCCGGCGCGTACGAAATGCTGGAGATGGACAGCGTGCTCACCCACGCCGCCACCCATGCCGACCCCAACGCCTTTCTGGCGGCCGCACGCGAGCGCATGAAGGGCCGCACCATGATGGACCACGCGCTGGAGCTGGTGCGCCTGGGCAAGACCTCGGTGAGCGAAGCCATGCGCATCGCGTCCGACATCGACGTGACAGGGTAGCGGCCGGGCTGTATGAAATGAAACGACCCCAAGCTCACTTCGTTCGCAGCCCCCAAGGGGCGCGTCAGCACCTTCGGGCGGCCGGGCGGTTCTGACATGCAAACCTACACCTGGCGCGGCCGCAACGCTCGCGGCGAACTCATCACCGGCAGCACCGATGCCGAGAACGAGAACGCCGTGGCCGACCAGTTGCTGGCCGGTGGTGTCACGCCGGTGCACGTGGGCTTGGCCGGCGCCAGTGCTTCGGCGCCCAGCCAATCGGGCCTGCAGGCGCTGCTGAACGAGAAGGTCAGCGCCGAAGACACCCTGGTGCTCTCGCGCCAGCTCTACACCTTGCAAAAGGCCGGGGTGCCGCTGCTGCGCTCGCTGGCCGGGCTGCAAGCCTCCACCGCCAAGCCCTCGCTGGTGGCCATGCTGGTGGACCTGCGCTCCAGCCTGGACCAGGGCCGCGAGCTCTCGGCGGCCATGACCCGCCACCCCACGGTGTTCGACCCGTTCTATGTGTCCATGATCCGTGTGGGCGAGATGACCGGCCGGCTCACTGAGGTCTTCCAGCGCATGGCCGAACACATCGAGTTCGAGCTGGACGTGCGTGCCCGCATCAAGCAAGCGCTGCGCTACCCCACGCTGGTCATCATGGCCATTCTTGCTGCCATGGTGGTGGTGAACCTGTTCGTGTTGCCGGTCTTCGCCAAGATGTTCGAGGGTTTCAAGACCGAGCTGCCTTTCATGACGCGGCTGCTGCTGGGCTTTTCGCGCTTTTCGCTGGACTGGTGGCCTTTGCTGCTGGCCCTGGCGGTGGCCGGCACCATGGCGGTACGCAGTTGGCTGGCCACCGAGGAGGGCCGCTACCGCTGGGACCGCACCAAGCTGCGTCTGCCCATCGTGGGCCCCATCGTGCTCAAGGCCACGTTGGCCCGCTTTGCCCGCAGTTTTGCCATGGCCAGCAAGAGTGGCGTGCCCATCAGCCAGGCCCTCACCGTGGTGGCACAAACCGTGGACAACGCCTGGATGGCCGTGCGCATCGGCCAGATGCGCGACGGCGTGGAGCGCGGCGAGAGCATCTCGCGCTGCGCCGCCGCCACCGGCATCTTCACCCCGGTGGTGATGCAGATGATCGCCGTGGGCGAGGAAACCGGCGAGCTCGACACCCTGCTGGTAGAGATCGCCGACATGTACGAGCGCGAGACCGACCACGCCATCAAGGGCCTGTCGGGTGCCATCGAACCGGTGCTGCTGCTGGTCATTGGCGCCATGGTGCTGGTGCTGGCGCTGGCCATCTTCCTGCCGCTGTGGAGCATGGGCTCGGCGGCCATGGGCAAAGGTGGCGCATGACCTCGCCGCGCAAGCCCTCAAGTTCGGCACGGTGCCGACCGATATCCCATGCAAGGCCGTTCAGAAGTCGCGACGGGCAACCCGTCACTTTGTCCTTCCTGTCTCAGAAGTAGAGGTTCCATCATGAGAGTTCAAAGCATTTCCTCGCGTCGTCCCCAGGGCGGTTTCACCCTGATCGAACTGGTGATGGTGATCGTCATCGTCGGCGTGCTGTCGGCGGTGGCCATACCGAAGTTCATCGACCTGAGCGGCGATGCCAAGAAGGCTGCAGTGGAAGGCATGGCGGGCGCGCTGGCCTCTGGGGCGGCCATCAACTATGCGGGTCGCAAGGCCAACGCAGCCAATGGCGTGGCGATTGCCAATTGCGGCGATACCGCCGCCACGCTGCAAACGGTCATGCCGAACAACTTCGTCATCACTGGCACCGCGCCAGACTGCGTCCTGACAGCGAATGGCGAGACGGCCAATTTCAAGACCATCCTGATCAACTGACGAGCGAGGCATGCACAGCAACGCAAGGCGTGTGATGTGCAATGCCCGTTCCGTCAGGGTGCGGCCCGCATGCCGTCAGGCCGGCTTCACCCTGATCGAGCTGGTGATGGTGATGCTCATCACCGCCACGCTGGCCGCCGTGGCGCTGCCCAAGATGGTGGACACCCGGCTGTGGGGTCTGCGCGCCTACAGCGACACCCTGCTGAGCCAGCTGCAAAGCGCGCGCCGCATGGCGCTGGCCCAGCGCCGGCCCATCGTGGCCACCGTCAGCAGCACCGGCGTTTCGCTGGACTACGCGGCCGGCGGCAACATTGCCACCCTGGCTTGCCCTTCGGGTGCCAGCCCCTGCATCGCCGAGACCGGCAGCATCACCTTCAACTCAGGTAACAGCGGCAGCACGGTCACCTCGGCCGGCGCCGTGTTCACCATCACCGTCAGTGGCGGGCAAAGCTTCAGCCGCCAGCTGCGGGTGGACGGTGAAACGGGGCATATTCAAGCCCCTTCTTAAGGCAATGGCCCGCACCGGGCCCTCCTAGCATCGGGTGCACGCATTCCCTGCGTCCGTCACCCATGCACGCCACACTTTTTCACCCCGCCCGCCGCGCCCGCCAGCTCGGTCTGTCGCTGATCGAGCTGGTGATGTTCATCGTGGTGCTGGGCCTGGCCCTCACCGCCGTGCTCAAGGCCTTCACCCAGGCCACCGCCGCCAGTGTCGACCCGCAGCTGCGGCGCCAGGCCCTGGCCATTGCCGAGTCGCTGATGGAGGAAGTGCAGCTCATGCCCTTCACCTACTGCGACACCGACGACGCGAATGTGGAGACGGCCCAGGCCGTGGGCGATTGCGCCTCGCTGCCCGAGGCCTTGGGCCCCGAAGCCGGTGAAACCCGCTACGCCACGCCGCAGTTCGACAACGTCAATGACTACCACGGCCTGGCCATGACCGGCATCGCCGACATCACCAACAGCCCCGTCTCGGGCCTGTCGGCATACAGCGCCAGCGTGAGCGTGGCAGCCGACGACCTGGGCAGCCTCAGCGCCGCCAGCGGCGACGCGCTGCGCATCACCGTCAGCGTCACCGGCCCCGACGGCAGCACCCTCACCCTGGACGGCTACCGCAGCCGCCATGCCCCCCATGCCGCGCTCTGACTTGTCACCCCGCCATGCCGCCGGCTTCACGCTGATCGAGGCCGTGATGGTCATTGCCATCACCGGCGCCATCGCCGCTGTGGCAGGGCGCTTCATCGTGGCGCCAGTGCAGGGCTACCTGGCCACCACGGCGCGCGCCAACCTGGCGGACACGGCCGACAACGCCCTGCGCACCATGGCCCGCGATCTGCGCTCGGCCCTGGCCAACAGCGTGCGCGTCACGCCCGATCAGCTGTCGCTGGAACTCATCCCCACCACCTCGGCGGCGCTCTACCAGACCGAGGGCACGGGCGCGCTGGTGTTTGGCAGCGTGGCCACCAGCTTCAACCTCATCGGCCCGGGCCTGACGCTCGCGGCGGGCCAGGACCTGGTTTTCTACAACCTGGGCCCGCTGGTGGACGAGTCGAACGCCTACGCGCCCAACAGCAGCGCGGCACAGCAAGCCACATCCAACCGCCGCAGCGCCACCAGCACCGGCACCGTCAGCACGGTGGGCTTCAGCTCAGCGGCCGGGCTGCCGGTGGCGGCGTTTGCACCGCCCTACCGCGTGTTTGCCGTCAGCCAGCCCATCACCTACCGCTGCGACACCTCTGCCGGCACGCTCACGCGCATCACCGGCTACGGCTTTCAGAGCAGCCAACCCAACCCGCCTTCGGGTGGCAGCAGCGCGCTGCTGGCGCATGGCGTGAGCGGCTGCACATTCAGCTACGACGCCTCTCCCATTGCCGCGCGCGCAGGCCTGGTCAATTTGCAACTCCAGCTCAGCACCACCACCCACGCCGGCACCGAAACCCTGGCCTTGCAACACGCCGTCCATGTCAACAACCTGCCCTGACACCCACCGCCTGGCATGGCCGGCCCGCGCCCCAGCGCGGGGCCGGGGCTTCACCATGCTCTCGGTGCTGTTCATCCTGGTGGCGCTGGCCGCGCTGGGCGCGGCGCTGACCACCGTGAGCACGCGCCAGCACCTGGATTCGGCCTTGGACATCGACAGCGCCCGCGCCCTGCAAAGCGCCCGCGCCGGCCTGGAGTGGGCGGCCTTTCAGGTGCTGCGCAACCCTGCGCCGCCAGCCGCCGCACCGGCCTGCTTTGGCACCACCAGCTTCAGCCCCGGTGGCAGCCTGGCCGATTTCGTGGTCACGCTCAGTTGCAGCCGCACGCCCGGCAGCGGCACGCTGAGCGATGGCGCGCGCACGCTGGCCTTTTTCGTGCTCACGGCCACCGCGTGCAACCAGCCCAGTGCCGGCGCCTGCCCGGCCAGCGGCACGCCCCAGGCCACCTATGTGGAGCGCCAGCTCAGCTGGACGGTGGCGCGATGAAAACGCTCACGCCCACGCTGCGCTGGCTGCTGGCCTTGCTGCTGTGGCTGGGCCTGCCGCTGTGGGCCCAGGCGGCGGTGTGCTCGGCCTACAAGGGCCAGGTCTTCATCAATGAGCTGCGCATCGGCAACACGGGCAGCACGTCCACGACGAACCAGATCGAGCTCTACAACAGTGGCAACGTGGCCAAGGCAGTCTGGAGCACGTGGCAGCTGGTTGTCTACTACCGGGACGGCAGTGGGGTGGTCTCCAAGAAGGGCGGCTACTACCTCTCATCGGGCTTCAGCGTCAAGGGCCAGTTCATCTACAACAGCACCAAGGGCATCTACCTGCGCAACCGCAGCTCGCGCTGGCTGGACGTGGCCCTGGTGGACGCCAGCGGCAATTTCATCGACTACATCGCCCTCACGGGCGTGATCCAGACCGTGCCCAGCTGCATGGGTACCCCTGCGAAGGCCACGGCCAGCTCCAGCGACGTCAATGGCAATTTGTCGCGCAGCACCGACGGCGGCAGCTGGCCCGCCGCCGTCAAGGCCACCAGCAGCCACACCATAGGCTCCAGCAATGTGTGCACGGTGGGCAGCGACCTCTCGGTGAGCAACGGCGTCAGCCCGGCCAAGGCCATCGTCAACACCACCCCGGTCACCTACACCATCACGGTCACCAACAAGAGCTGCAGCAACACGGTCAGCGGCATCGTCATCAACACCACCGGGCTGATCGACGCCAGTTTCAGCGGCCTGAACGGCACCATCAGCACCGGCAGCGGCAACTTCACCACCACCGGCATCACCTGGAACCTGGGCAGCCTGACCAGAGGCGCCAGCGCCACGATGCTGGTCTATGGCACACCCACCGTGCTGGGCACCATCAATGTCACCGCTGCGGTAACCGCCCCCACCGGGCTGACCAAGACCACCGACGACAGCGCCACCTCGGCCCTGCTGGTGACCGACTACACCTATGTGGGCTTCGACCTTTCCACCGACACCGTCAACGAGGGCAGCGACCTCAGCTACTCGGCGCTGATCAACGCCACCGTGGTGCCAGCCAGCAACGTGACCATCAGCTACACGGTGTCGGGCACAGCCACCTCTGGCGACACCGATCTGCTGGGTTCCGGCACCGTGGTGCTGAACCCGACCGATCCGGAAACGTCAGACAGCATCAGCATCGACTTCACCATCCTGAACGACAGCCTCCACGAGCCCACCAAGACCATCGTCCTGACGCTCACTGGCATCAGCAGCAGCGACCCCAGCGTGAAGCTGGACGCCGCAGCCAAGCTGCTCACCATCACCCTTCTAGACGATGACACCGAGCTCGACCACTACGAGCTCAGCCTGCCGCCCGCCAGCGTGGGTTGCGTGGCCAGCACGGTCACGGTCACCGCCTGCCTGGACAGCGCCAGCCCCTGCAGCAACCGCGCCACCGCACTGGCGGGCCAGACGGCCACGCTGGCCACTTCGGCCGGCACGCTGGGCACCACCACCCTCACCTTCGACGCCGGCGGCCAGGCCAGCACCACGCTGAGCTACCCGTCGGCCTCCAATGGCGCCAATGTCACGGTCACCCTCTCGGGCGAGCAGACGCTGGCCGCCAATGCGCGCAAGTGCTGCCCGGTGGGTGGCGCCTGCACCACCGCCAACAGCTGCAGCACCAGTTTCAGCGGCGCGGGCTTTGTCATCGCCAGCGCGGCCAATGCCAGCGCCACCACGCTGCCGACCATGGGTGCCGGCAATGCCTCGGGCACCTACTACCTGCGGGCCGTCAAGACCAACTCCGGCGCCTGCCAGGCGGCGCTCTCGGGCAGCAACACGGTGAACTGGGCCTACCAGTGCAACAACCCCACCACCTGCTCCACCGGCAACCTGCTGTCGGTCACGGGCAGCGCCGGCGCCACGGCGGTGGCCGGCAATGCCAATGGCAGCAGCGCCAACAGCACGGCGGTGACCATGACCTTCGATGCCAACGGCAATGCGCCGTTCAGCTTCAACCACGCCGACGTGGGCCAGATCACGCTGCAGGCCACCAAGCCGGCAGGCGGCGCGCTGCTGACGGCGCTGACGGGCACGTCCAACGCCTTCGTCGTCAAGCCCGCCGGCTTCACGCTCTCGGCCATACGCTGCAGCAGCTATGCGGCGGGCAGCTGCGCCACCGGTGCCATTACCAGCCCCGGCAACAACCCCGGTGCCAACTCGGCGGCGGGCAGCGCCTTCATCCAGGCCGGTCAGCCTTTCTCGGCCACCGTCACCGCCATCAACGCCGCCGGCAATGCCACGCCCAACTTCGGCAAGGAGAGCCCCGCCGAGGGCGTGGTGCTCGAATCTGCCCTGGTGCTGCCCACGGGCGGCGACGACGTGGCGCTGAGCAACCCCAGCGCCTTTGGCGCCTTCAGCGGCGGCGCGGCCACCGGCACCACCTTTGCGTGGGCCGAGGTGGGCATCATCACCCTCACGCCCAGCGTGGCCGATGGCGACTACCTGGGTGCCGGGCCGGTCACCGGCGCGGTGTCGGGCCCGGTGGGGCGCTTCATCCCCGCCAGCTTTGCGCTGAACTCGGCCTCGGTCACGCACCGCAGCGGCATGTCGTGCGCGGCGCCGTCCGACTTCAGCTACCTGGGCGAGGTCTTCCAGCTCAACTTCGGCCTCACCGCCATGGACAGCGGTGGCACGGTGCTGCACAACTACGAAGGCAGCTTTGCCAAGTTCGACCCCAGCGTGGCCAGTGGCTGGAACCTGGCCGGCGTGGCGGGCGGCACCGCCTTCACCACCGCCAATGGCCGCCTGAGCCTGGGCACGTCCACGGGCAGTTGGCTCCATGGCGAGGCCAATGACATCACGCTCACCGCCACCGCCCAGCGCGCCAACACGCCCGACGGCCCGTTTGCCGTCGATTTCGGCATCGCCCCGCAAGACAGCGACGGCGTGCGCATGGGCAGCTTCGACATCAACGTGGCCGGCGCCGGCAATGACCACGCCAACGTCGCCAATGTGGCGTTGCGCTTTGGCCGCCTGCGCCTGGCCAACGCCATAGGCGACCAGACCCGCCCCCTCAGCCTGCCGCTGAGCGCCCAGTACTGGAACAGCAGCAGCGGCAGCTTCGACACCAACACGCTGGACAACTGCACCACGCTGCCGGCCAGCGCCGTGAGCTTCGGCAAGCTGCGCGGCAGCCTGGTCCAGGCCGACCTGGGCCTGACCGCCACCAGCGTGGGCCTGAGCAATGGCATGGGCACGCTCAAGCTCAGGGCCCCCACCGGTGGCCGCCGGGGCACCGTGGACCTGGCCCTCAGCCTGGGCAGCACGGCAGCGGATGCCTCTTGCCTGCAGACCTGGGCGCCAGACATCCTGGCCACCACCGGTGCGGGCCTGGGCCATTTGCGCGGCGCCTGGTGCGCCAGCACCTACAGCAAAGACCCCTCGGCCCGGGCCTCGTTTGGCCTGTACCGCGGTGCCGACAGCATGGTCTACATGCGGGAGAACCACTGATGAGATGGCCCTGGAAACATGCCGAGGCGCCCACCGAGCGCCTGGCCTACAGCCTGTCGCCAGGTGGCTTGGCCTGGGCGGTGGCGGACACACACCACGGCAGCCCCACGCTGTTGCGATTTGGTGTGCAGCGCCTACCCGCCGGCGACGATGAGGCCGGAGTCCGCAACGTGCGTGCCTTGGGCCTGCCCCCGGTCGGCGCCATCGGCGTGATGCCCTTGACGGACTACCAGATGCTGCAGATCGAAGCGCCCGCAGTGCCCCCGGAGGAACTCAAGAGCGCTGCCCGCTGGCGAATCAAGGACATGGTGGCCCGCCATGTGGACGAGTTGACGCTGGACGTGATGCTGGTGGGCTCGCCGCAAGGCCCGGTGCGCCAGCAATTGTTCGTGGTGGCCGCTGCCAACGATGCGCTCAAGACCACCAGTCAGCTCGCCCAAGCTGCAGGCCTGCAGACCCAGGTACTCGACATCGTGGACACCGCGCAGCGGAATCTGCAGACCCGAATTTCCACCCGGTTGGGCACGGGAGAGCGCGCCACGGCGGGATTGATGCGGCACGGTGGCCACTGCCTGCTCACCATCTGCATCGGCGATGAGCTCTGCTACAGCCGCAGGCTGGACTGGGACGCTGCGCTGATCGAGGCTTCGCACCAGCAGGGGCCAGCGCCCGCACCAGCCACCCATGCCCACGAACTGGTGGCAGAAGCCGGACTGCAATGGGTGAGCGACGCCTCGTCCTATGACCTGGGTGTGCAGGAGCCCGAGGCCGACACGACACCGCGCCTGGTGATCGAGTTGCAACGCTCCTTCGATGTCTGGGAACGCTCTTGGCCGGAGCAACCGCTGGCTCAGTTGCTGATCCACCTGGGCACTGGCAACAGCGAGCTGGCCAGCTACCTCCAGTTGGCGCTGGGCTTGCGCGTGCAGCCCATGAATCTGGCACTGGCGCTGCCGGGCGCAGAACAAGGTGGCCAGTGGGACGGACCGGAGCGCGCCTGCATACCCTTGCTTGGAGCGCTGCTCCGCGACGCAGTGACGCCGCGCTGAACAGGACACATGCCATGGCTCAGCAGATCAACCTCCACACCCCCCTCCTGCTCCAACCGCGCAAGCAGTTCTCTGCAACCGCCATGGGGCGTGCCCTGCTCACGCTGGCCCTGGCCTTGGCCGGGCTGGGCACCTGGATGAGCGTGCAGAACCGAGGGCTGCAGCGCGAGGGCGAACTGGCCGAGACGCGCCAGCGCGCCGAGCGCGACCAGCTCATGCGCGGCCTGGCCGCGCAGAAGCAGAGCGGCGACCGCAGCACGCTGCAGCAGCAACTGCATGGCCTGGAACTCGACATCGCCCAGCAACGACTGCTGCTGGCCGAGCTGGATCGCGGCCGTGCCGAACCGGGCTGGGCGCACTCAGACCTGTTGGCCCTGGTGGCCCGCACCGTGCCGCCCGCAGCCTGGGTGACCGAACTGCGGTTCAGCCCCGAACGCATGGCGATCAGTGGCATGACGCTGGACCCGCAGGCGCTGCAAGGCTGGATCACCCAGCTCTCGCAAAGCCCGGCACTGCAGGGCCGACCACTGGCCGAGGTGCGCGTGGAAGAGGCGGGCCGCGTTGGCAGCGGCTTGCGCGGCGCGGGCCAGGACGACGCCTTGCGCCCTGTGGCGCTGCCCACCGTGCAGGGTTGGGCCTTCCGTATCGCGGCGGATCGCTCAGCCCATGCGGGCCGCACGGAAGCTGCCCAGGCGCCGCGTGCCACCGCCCTCGTGGGAGGAAAACCATGAGCATCTCTGTGAACACCCGGCTTGCACGCCTGGCGCAGCGCATAGACGCCTTGTCGCTGCGCGAGCGCGTGATCCTGTTTGCCTCGGCCGCGTTGCTGATGCTCGCGCTGCTGGACCAATTGGTGCTCAACCCCGCACTGAGCGGACAACGCGAACGCGCTGCCCGCCAGTTGAAGCAGGGTACCGAGCTCGCGCAGTTGCGCGCCCAGGTGGGCGCCCTGGCGCAAGAGCACCCGCAGGGCAACAGCGACGAAGACCGGCTGTTGACCGCTGTGCACGCTGCGCAGGCCCAGCAGAAGGCGCTGACAGTGCAGATCGCCGCCGCCCGCGCGGGCGGGCATGCACCGGTGCGCCTGCCTGACCTGCTGTCGCACGCCCTTCAAAGCCACCCGCGGCTGACCTTGGTGCAACTCGTCAGCCGGGCACCGCAAGGCCCGGCTTCCGGGGTGGCCGCCACCGAATTGCCCACCTGGCAACGCGCCGAGCTGAGCGTGGCCGGCAGCTATGCCGACCTGAGTGGCTTTGTGCAGGAGCTGGAGCGTGAACTGCCAGGGCTGCGCTGGGGTGAGCTGCACCTGAGCACCGAGTCCAGTCAGCCGGTGATGGGTCTGCAGGTGTGGCTGCAAGGAGGGGCACCATGAGACGCCTTGCCCTGTGGCTGAGCCTGTGCACGTTGACCGCAGCCTGGGCGGCCGAGCCCGCGCCCGCGACCCCAACGGTTCGCGACCCCACCGTGCCGCCGCTGGCCGCGCGCGCGCCGGCCCCTGCGGCCTCCACCAGCACCGATGCGGCCGACGCCCGCAGCAGTGCGCCCGGCGAACTGCCGCGCCACCTTATGGTGCTGAACGGCAAGCCCTACGTCATCGAGCGCGGCTGGCCGCGCGGCGTGGGCGACAAGCTGGGCGATGCCCGCATTGAACGCATCGAGGGCGGCAGCGTGTGGCTGCGCGACGCCTCGGGCACCCGAAAACTGTCGCTTTACCCCGGCGTGGAGATCCGGCCTTCGGGGGCCGCTACTGCGCCTGATTCCTCGTCCCCGTCCAGGCGAACGCGGCGCTCCGGCGCTCCCGCCACTTCGGCCCATCCGGCCTCCAAGGACCCATCGCCATGAACGCAATGTCACGCTCACGCTCTTTCGCTGCCGAACCCGGCTGGCGCGCTGGCCCCGTGCTGACCACATTGGCCGTGATGTGCCAGCTTGCCCTGGGTGGCTGCACCTCGCTGTTGGGCAGCACCGCCACGCCGCTTGGCAACCGCACGCCCTTGCAGACGCTGGGCGAGCAGCCGGCCCTGCAGGCCGACATGGCGGCCCGTGCCCGGGCACCCGCCAAGGTGCAGGCTGTGCCGGCGCCTGCCAGCACCGCAACGCCAGCACCGCCGGCCCCGACCCCGACGGGCGATGCCGCTGGCGAACCACGCTTCGACCTGATCGTCAACGGTGCCCCGGCGCGCGATGTGTTTCTGGCCATGGCCGCCGATCAGCGCGTCAACATCCTGACCCACCCCGAGCTCAGCGGCAACATCTCGGTCACGCTGCGCCGGGTCACGCTGCGCGAGGCGCTGGAAGCCATTCGCGATGTCTATGGCTACGACTTCAAGATGGACGGCCGGCGCATCACCATTTACCCGCCCACCATGCAGTCGCGGGTCTTCGTGGTGAACTACCTGCACTCCAAGCGCGACGGCCGCAGCGATGTGCGCGTGAGCTCGGGCTCGGCGCCGGCCAATTCGGCCAATGCCAACACCGGCGGCGGCGCACCTGGCCAGGCCCAGGCCCTGCCGGAGAGCAGCCAGATCAGCACCACCTCGCACAACGACCTCTGGGCCGAGCTGGGTGAAGCGCTGCGCGGCATGATAGGCACGGCGGGCGGCCGCAGCGTCATCCTCAGCCCGCAGAGCGGCATGATTGCCGTGCGCGCCATGCCCGACGAGCTGCGGCAGGTCGAAGCCCTGCTCAACGCCGCGCGCGTGGCCATCGAGCGCCAGGTCATGCTGGACGTGAAGATCGTTTCAGTGGAACTGCGCGAGGGCTTCCAGAGTGGCATCGACTGGTCGCTGCTGCGCGGCCACGGCACCGCAGGCATGCTCAGCGGCGGCACCAGCAACACCTTGCTCAGCAACACCGCCGGCCACCCCACCATCCCGCCGGGCGTGAACCTGCTGAATGACAACGTGCCCCTGCCCACACCGGGCACCGGCCTGTTCGGCCTGTCGCTGGCGGCCCAGGGCTTCCAGTCGGTGCTGGGTTTCCTGGAAACGCATGGCGAAGTGCAGACCTTGTCCAGCCCGCGCCTGGCCACGCTGAACAACCAGAAGGCGGTGCTGAAGGTGGGGACCGACGACTACTTCGTCACCAACATCTCGGGCGGCACGGTGGCCAGCGGCGGCTCGAACGCCGTGGGCACCACCACCTTGCCCACGCTCTCGCTCACGCCGTTCTTCTCGGGCATTGCGCTGGACGTGACGCCACAGATCGACGAAGGCAACATGATCACCTTGCATGTACATCCCTCCGTCAGCGCCGTCACCGAGCGCAACAAGCAGGTGGACCTGGGCGCACTGGGCAGCTACAAGCTGCCGCTGGCCTCCAGCAGCATCAACGAGACCGACACCATGGTGCGCATCCCCGATGGCCAGATCGTGGCCATTGGCGGGCTGATGCAGATGGAGACCAACCGCGCCGAGTCGGGCCTGCCGGGCAGCAACGCCACGGCCCTCACCGCCACGCTGATGGGCAACCGCGTCAACAGCTCGCGCAAGAAGGAACTGATCGTGCTGATCAAGCCCACCATCATCCGCTCCAGCGACGACTGGCAACAGCAGACCCGGGCCGCGTGGGACGAACTGGGCAACACCGGCGGCGCACCTGTGCGCACCATCCGCCTGGACGGCCCCGCCCAGCCCACCCAGCCCGCTGTGGCCGCGCCAGCGCCACTGCCCGCCAAGCCAGCGACGCCCATCGCCGCCGCCGCCGAACCGACCCCTGTGCCTGCCGCACCCGCTGCGGTGCTGGCCGCCGGTGGCCAGGCCGCCCCAGCAGCACCGCCACAGGGCCCGCGCGCCAAAGCCAAGCGGGCCGAGGCGCGCCGGCTCCAGGCCGAGCGTGCCGCCGCAGCGCGCAAAGCCCCCACCGGCCAGCCCAGCCTGCTGCCTGCCACCTGGGCGACACCGGCCACTGCCACGCCTATGCGCCTACGCCTGGCCGAGTGGCCGGCCTGAGAGCGACGGCGCGCTCAAAGGCGCAACCCGCGCCACTCCCGTCACTGCTGCGCCACTTCCGTCACTCCCGCGCCGCTTCCGTCACTCCCGCGAAGGCGGGAGTCCAGTGTTTTGGCGGCCGGTGCATGAATTCCCGCCTTCGCGGGAATGACGATGGCGCGCAAGTGACGATGACGCGTGATTGACACGCCGGGGTGTTCGCGTCTATTTCTGGCCCTGGGCTCGCCGGCCCGGCCCCGAGCCCTTACATTTGCAAGGCTTTGACTGCGGACCAATGGGGATGACACCGTTGGCCGCCAGGCCTGATGTCAGGGACGGTGTGTGATGCAGCGATTCAAGTTTGGCGCGTGGGGTGGCTGGCAAGGGATGGTGCTGGCGGGCTTGGCCGTTGCCTGGCTGCTGGTGGCTGCGGTGGGCCACGCCCGGGCGCAGCCCCAGTCCATCACGGTGGTGACGGACGACGATTACCCGCCCTACGCCTTTCGCGACCCGTCCGGTCAGATGCAGGGCCTGTTGGTCGACCAGTGGACGCTGTGGAGCCAGCGCACCGGCATCGAAGTGAAGCTGCAGTCCATGGACTGGGCCAAGGCCCAAAAGGCCATGCTCGCCGGCCAGGCCGACGTGATCGACGCCATGTTCAAGACCGAGGACCGCCAGGCGCTCTACGATTTTTCGGCCGCCTATGCCCGCATCGAGGTGCCGGTCTTCTTCCACCAGAGCATCAGCGGCATCGTCGACATCCCCTCGCTCAGCGGCTTCACCGTGGGCGTGAAAGAGGGTGACGCCTGCGTGGAAATGCTGCACCGCCAGGGCATAGACACGCTGCACACCTACAACAGCTATTCCGCCATCACAGCGGCCGCAGCAGCGGGCGAGGTGCGCGTGTTCTGCATGGACCAGCCGCCAGCGCTGTACCTGCTGAGCCAGTTGGGTGTGCAGAGCAGGTTCCGCCGCTCCATGCCGCTGTACACGGGTGAATTCCACCGTGCGGTGCGCAAAGGCAACCAGGCCATGCTGGCCCTGGTGGAAGACGGCTTTTCACGCATCACCGAAGCCGAGCGCCGCGAGATGGAGCTGAAGTGGTTCGGCGACGGCCTGGGCAACGACGCTGAATCGGGCCTGATGCGCTACGGCGGCTGGGTGCTGTTGGGCCTGGCCGGCGCGGCCGCTGTGGTGGGGCTGCTGGCCGCCTGGAACCTGATGTTGCGCCGGCGCGTGGCCGCCCGCACCGCCGCGCTCACACGCTCGCTGGCGGCGCTTGAGGACGCCCAGCGCGATTCTGAGCAGACCCTGGCCAAGCTCAACGCCACGCTGGGCGCCATCCCCGACCTGATGTTCGAGGTGGACAGCGAGGGCCGCTTCTTTGACTACCGGGCGGCGAACTCGGACCTGCTGCTGGCGCCGCCCGAGGTCTTTCTGGGCCGCACGGTGCACGACGCCCTGCCGGCCCCGGTGGCGCAGAACGTGCTGGCCGCGCTGCGGCAGGCCGCCACCAGGGGTCGCTCCACTGGCACCCAGATTTGCCTGGAGCTGCCTCAGGGCGAAAGCTGGTTCGAGCTGTCCATCGCCCGCAAGCCAGGCGACACACCCGAGGCCGACCGCTTCGTCGTGCTCTCGCGCGACATCACCGACCGCAAGCGCGCCGAGATGGCGCTGCTGCACAGCGAGCAGAGCTTCCGGCATTTCTTCGAGGCCGGCCTGGTGGGCATGGCCATCTCGCTGCCGGATCGCACCTGCGTGATGTTCAACCAGCGCCTGGCCGAGATGATGGGCCGCAACGGCCGCGACATGTACCGCCAAACCTGGGCCGAGATGACCCACCCCGACGACCTGCAGGCCGAGGAGACGCTGTTCGCCGCCGTGCAGGCAGGGGAGCGCGAGGGCTACACGCTGGACAAGCGGTTTCTGAAACCCGATGGCAGCGTGGTGCATGCGGCCCTGGCCGTGCGCTGCGAGCGCGACGAGCAGGGCCAGGCGGTGCGCTTCTTTGTCATCGCCGAAGACATCACCCAGCGCGAGTTGGCCAAGGCCGAACTGGCCAGCCACCGCGACCAGCTCGAACACCTGGTGCAAGAGCGCTCGCGCGAGCTGGTGTCGGCGCGCGACACGGCCGAGGCCGCCAGCCGCGCCAAGAGCGAATTTCTCTCGCGCATGAGCCACGAGCTGCGCACGCCGCTCAACGCCATCCAGGGCTTCTCGCAGCTGCTGGAGCTTGATCCGCAGTTGCAGCCCCAGTCGCAACGCCATGTGCAGGAGATACGCGGCGCCAGCCACCATCTGCTCAGCCTCATCAATGACGTGCTCGACCTGGCACAGGTGGAATCCGGCAAGATCGGGCTGACCCCCGAGGCCTTGCACGTGGGCGATCTGCTGAGCGACGTGCTCACCCTGCTGCAACCGCTGGCGCAGCGCCGGGCGGTGAAGTTTCAGGTGCAGACCGAACCCGATCTGCTGATGCGCGCCGACCGCACACGGCTCAAGCAGGTGTTGCTCAACCTGGTGTCCAACGCCATCAAGTACAACCGCGAGGGCGGCGGCGTGTCATTGGTCGCCACCGAAGTGGCGGACGACAAGGTGCGCATCACCGTGCGCGACACCGGCAACGGCATCACGCTCGAGCAACAGCGCCAGCTCTTCGAGCCCTTCAACCGCCTGGGGGCCGAATACGGCACGGTGGAAGGCTCAGGCATAGGCCTGAGCATCTGCCGCCGCCTGGTGGACGCCATGGGCGGCCGCATCGGCGTGGACAGCGCACCTGGCGAGGGCAGCGAGTTCTGGCTCGAGCTGCCGCGCGCCGAGGAGGCCGAACTGCGGCCGGTGGTGGCCGTGCCTGTGCAGCCGGTGGTGCCTCAACCCCTGAACCTGCGCCGCGCCACCGTGCTGTGCGTGGAAGACAACGAGGTCAATCTGCTGCTGATGGAGCAGATCGTGCAGCGCCATCCCACACTCAAGCTCGTCACGGCCAGCACCGCAGCCGAAGGCCTGGCCCTGGCACGGCAAGTTCTGCCCGAGCTGATGCTGCTCGACATCGGCCTGCCCGACATGGACGGCCACGCCCTGCTGGCACTGCTGCGCGAAGACCCGCTCACGCGCGCCATCCCCACCGTGGCCGTGACGGCCAACGCCATGCCGGCCGACGCCGAACGCGCACTGAAAGCCGGCTTCGACGACTTTCTGCCCAAGCCCATCGACCTGGCCCTGTTCGACGCGATGCTGCAACGCATCCTGGGCGTGCCTGAAGCCGAGCCGGATTTGTTTTCGCAGCACTGAGCCCGTGCCATCTCCGTCATTCCCGCGCAGGCGGGAATCCACGACTTGCAGTGGTGCAAGGATGCAGCAAAGGTCTGGGCGGGTGGACCCAGCGGCAAACCCTGGATCCCCGCCTTCGCGGGCATGACGAGCAGGCGTCGAAGATGACGGGCTGGGCAGGCTGCGACGGGTAAGGGGTTTGGCGCCCCCGGCAGGAATCGAACCTGCATCTGAGACTTAGGAGGTCCCCGTTCTATCCATTGAACTACGGCGGCACGCCGGGGCGCATTTTGGCATGGGCCTTTGCGTGCCCTGCGCAGGCCTCACTTCAGCCGCCAGCTCCAGATCAGGTCGAGCGCGTTGTCGGTGCCTGATTGCGCGCGCAGCGTGAAACGCTGGGCCAGACGGTAGATGAGTTGCCAGGTGCCGGTGGTGGCGTTCACGCCGCGCTCGTAGCCCACGTACCAGTGACGGCCGAGCTGCCGGCCGATGGAGACCACGGTGTCCTGCACATTGCCTTCGGTGGTCTGGCGCACGCCGAAATCGGTGATGCCCAGGGCGCCCAGGATGGCGTCGGTGGGGGCCTCGCCTTCACCCGCCAGCAGGGCCATGGCGGCGCGTTGCAGCAGCGCGGTGTCGGCCTTGCCCAGGCCTTCGGGCGGGCGGCCCAGCATCAGCCAGCTGAGCTTGTCGGCTTCGGCCATCTCGGGCTCGCTGGCCAGGCGCACGCGCTGGTTCATGGCGCTGCCGGTCACGGCCACGCCCACCTTGATGTCGAGGTTGGGCCGCACGGCCAGGATGTCGAGCTGCGGGTCTTCCCAGGGGCCGTTGAAACTCAGCTCACCGCGCTCGATCTCCAGCTTCTGGCCATAGCCGGCCCAGGTGCCGTCATTGGTGCGCACCTTGCCGTTCACCGCCAGCTTGCCGCCAGGGTTGCTGAGCTTGAGTTCGCCACGCAGCCGCGTGTCCAGGCCGCGGCCCTTGATGCGCAGCGCGTCGCCCAGGTCGAGCTTGGCCGTGAGCAGCACCGGGCGGGACGGTTTGGTGGCCACCGCCGGGCCTTCGGTCTCATGGTTGGGCACGCGGCTGTCCACCACGCGCACGTCATCGTCCAGGCCCGGGGCGCCGCCGCGGCTGAAGTCGATCAGGCCTTCGTCCACCTTGAGCTGGCCGTCGAGCTTCATGGCGTCGCGGTTCACAACCAGGCTGGCGCGGCCGCTGGTGACGAGGCGGCGGTCCACCCGGCCGAGCAGCAAGAAGCGCTCGGCCACCAGCGCGAGTTGCATCTGCGGCGCCTCGCCCAGCGTGGCGTCACCCTGCACGCTGAGCCGGCCTTCGCCGCCCTTGAAGGCGAACTGGTTGATGCGGGCCTTGTCGCCCTGCAGCACCATGTCCACCTGGCCGTCGCTGAGCTGCACGCCCAGCAGCGCGTGGTGGGCACTGAGGTTGCGGCCGGTGAGCTGGCCGGTGAACTCGGGCGCGCCAAAGCGGCCGCCCAGGCTGGCCGAGGTGGTGAGCTCACCGCCCAGGCGCCAGCCCGGTGGCACCCAGGCGCCCCAGGCGCCCAGGTTGGCCACGCGCATCTGCAGCACGCCGTCCAGCGGGGCCTGCGCGCTGGGCCAGGTCTGGTCGGCACGGGCATGCACGCTGGCCACGCCGGCCATCTCGCCCAGTTGCTTGCCGGCCAGGGCCTGGGTGAAGGCCCATTGGCCGTCGTGCGCCGACAGGCCCAGCCGCAGGTCGGTGAGGCCCAGGGGCTGGATGTGGCCCGAGGGGTCGCGCACGTCGTCGGCCACGCTCAGGTCGCCGCTGCGGCGCTCGAACACCAGATCGGCGTCAAAGCGCTCGCCGCTGTTGATCTGGATGTCGCCGGCCAGTGTCAGATCACCTTGCCAGCCCAGTTCGGGCTGGGCGCGGGCCAGCAGCGGCGCCAGGGCAAAGGGCTCGATCTGGGCCTGCACGGCGATCTGCGGCAGGCGCTGGCCGGGCCGGGCCTGGTACTGCGCGGTGGTCCAGCGCAGACCGGTGCCGGGCAGGGCGATGCGGCCGGGCTCGGCGCTGACGCTTTGCAATGCACCGGTGTCGTTCAGGCTCAGGGCCAGGCGCACATCCTGGCCCGCCAGCCAGGGTTGGCCCGAGCCGTCGCGGGCACGGCCTTGCAGGTCGGTGATGCGGCCTTGCCACTGGCCGGCCGGGCTGAAGGCCTTGCCGTTGGCCTCGGGCTGCCAGCGGCCGCTGGCGCTGGCCTGCACGCGCGTGCCGCTGCCGGTGCGCGCGCCCAGCACTTGCTCGAACCACTCGGGTGGCCGGGCCGGGCTTTCGAGTTGCAGCGCCAGTTGGTGATCACTGCCGCTGCCGGTGGCGGTGAGGTTCAGCAGTTCGATGCGGGCGGCGCCCTGCTGCAGGCCCTGAGCCTGCAGCTTGAGATCCAGCGGCGCGTCCAGCGTGCTGCCGCCCTGCCCGTTCAGGCTGATGCTGTCCACCCGGTAACCTTGGCCCGAGAGGCCGCTGGCCTTGATCTGGCCCTGCCATTGCCAGGCCTGTCCCTGGCCATCGGCGGTGGCCGTGGCCTCGATGCGGCCGGCGCTGGGCACGCGGGCTTTGAGTTCGTCGTCCATGGCCAGCAGGGGCGCCAGGCCGGCCAGTGCCGGCGCCTGCACCGCGATTTGCCAGTGCTCACCGGGGGAGCCAATGCCGTTGCGGGCCTGCAGCGTAAGGCTGTTGCCCGCCACCTGCCACTGGCTGGTGAGCGGCGTGGCGGCGTGGCTGTCGAGCAGCAACTCACCCTGCACTGCCACGCCGGCCAACTGGCTGGGTGCCATGGCCAGGCTGAACTGGCCGTCAAACTGGGCCAGCGCCTCGCGCGGCTGGCTGCCCAGCGTGGCCAAGGCCGCCAGCGGTGCGCTGGCGTTGGTGTCGAGCTTGGCGTTCAGGCGGTGCGGGCCGCGGGCCCAGGGGCTGCCCTCGGCAAAGGGCCACCAGGGGCGCGGGTCAAAGTCTTGCAACTGCCCCCCCAGTTGCCAGTGCCAGCGCTGCGGGCCGGTCTGGTCCAGCTTGCCTTGCAGCTGGGCCTGGGCGCCTGCGGCCTGGGCCTTCAGCTCACGCAGCGTGACGCGGTCAGGGGCAAGGCTGGCGTCCACGCGCAGTTCCACCTCGGGCGAGCCCCCGGCGGCGGCGTCCAGGCGGCCGTGCAGGCGCGCGTCCACGTCCAGCTTGAGGGTGCCGGGCTGGGCGGCCACACCCAGCAGCACATTGGGCGGTGGCAGGCCTTGCAGGCTGAGCTTGATGGGCCCGCCCAGGCGCATCGGGGCCAGGCGCTTGTCCAGCGCCACGGGGTGCAGGTTGCTGACGGTGAGCTGGGCTTGGGCCTCGCCTGCCGCACCCGCGTGCAACCACTGGCCGGTGCCGGTGATTTGCGCAAGGTCGCCACGCTGCGAGGACAGCTCAGCCTTGAAGCGCTGCAGCGTGATTTTTTCGAGCGTGGGTTGGTGGGCTGCCGCGCCCTTGGGTGGCTTGCTGGCGGGCTCGCCCAGCGCATCCAGGTCCACCAGCGTGATGGGCAGCGCGCCTTGGTCCCAGCGGCCAGGGGCCTGGTTGTTGAGCAGCAGTTGCAAGCGCAGTGGCTGGCCCAGCCCAGCGGAGTCGATTTGCGCGGTGCCGCTGAGCAGGGTCTTGGGCGCAGCGCTGTGCAGGGTGGACAGATCGAGCGCCTCAGTGCGCAGCGTGAGCGGGCCCAGCGGCCAGGCGGAAAAGGGGCGCAGGTTGGCGTCGATATCGAGCGCGGGGGGCGGTTGCCCGGCCGGTGCGCTGCCGCTCAGGTGCACGTTGGCCTGCAATGCCGCCAGAGGCCCTTTGGTTTGCAGCGTGGCCTGCCAGGGCCGTGCCGCACCTGCCAGGCTTTGCAGCGTGGCATCGGCGGTGACAGCCAGGGGCGCATCGGTGGCGATGCGCAGATTGGCCCGGGTTTGCAGCCGGTCGAGGGCGAAACGCAGGCCGGTGACGGTGTGGGCACTGCCACCGCCGGCACCCAGGTGCAGTGCGGCTTGCAGGTCGGTGATGGTGGGCAATTTGTCCACCATCAGCGCAGCGATGCGTGCGCTGCCCACGGCGAGCTCAAGGGGCAGGTGCAGGTCGGTGGGCGGTGCCTTGCCGCTGGAAGCCCCCGACTGCCAGCGCACCGCGCCGGTCTGCAGCGCTTGAATTTGCAGCCCTACCCAGGCACCGGGCTGCGGGCGCCAGTGCCATTGCAGGCCAGTGGCCTTGAGGTCGCTCACATCGAGGGTGCCACCACTGGTGATGAAGTGCAACTTGGTGGCGCTGAAGTTGCCCGTGCCCAGTGCACCTTGCAAGCCTTGCACCTGCAAGCCTGGCACCAAACCCAGTGCCCACCCGGTGCCGGCGGTGCTGGTCCAAACCCAGCCGCTCAAAGCGGCGGCCGCCAAACCCAGCACGGCCACCGTGGCGGCCGTGCTGCGCAAACTGCTGTGCACCACCCGCCGACCCAGCGAATGCGGGGCGCGGGCCGGTGGCTCGGGCGAGGCCTCGGGGGCGGGTGGGGTCTCAGGTGTGCTGGACATGGGTGATCAGAACGCGATGCCCACGCTCAAATGCAGCCGCACCTTGTGCAGCTCCTGACCATAGGCCAGGTCCACCCGCAGCGGGCCCACGGGGCTGCGCCAGCGCACGCCCAGGCCGTAACCCAGCGCCGGGCTGAGGTCTTGCACGGTGTTGGCGGCACGGCCGGCGTCGATGAACGCGGCCCACCACACCGAGGGCAGATTGGCGGTGAAGGGGTGGGCGATCTCGACGCTGGCGGTCCATTCCATGCGGCCACCGGTGACGCTGCCGTCGGCCTTGAGCGGGGCCAGGGTGCGATAGGGGTAGCCGCGCACCGAATCGTCGCCGCCGGCGCGAAAGCGCTGCGAATCGGGCACGTTCACATCGCCTGCACTGAGCACCCGGCCGCCTTCGAGGCGTGCCTGGCTGTACCACGATTGGCCCAGCGGCAGGTAACCCGTGGCACGCGCATAGAGGCGGCCAAAACCACCGCGCTGGGTGCCCGAGCCGCTGGCCAGGCCGGCGCCGCCCTGCCACTGCAAGGTGTAGCCGCGGGTGGGCAGCACAGCGCTGTCCAGATCGCGCCACGTGAGGTGCAGGTTGGCCGAGGTGGCCAGCAGATCGGTGCAGGCCTGCACCACCGTGGCGGCTCGACCGCATTCGCGCGCACGCTCGGTTTCCACGAACACCAGTTTTTCCAGGCCGCGAGCCTCGGTGGAGCGGCCCAGGCGCGCCCGTTGCGACAGCACCAAATCCGAACTGGTGAGCAAGCGGTCCAGCGTGCCACCGACGATGTAGCGCTGTGCGTCGGCGTTCGGATGGGTGGAGATCTCGCCGTTCCACGACTGCTCGTCGCGGCCCAGCACAAACTTGTTGCGCGCGGTGTAGGCGCGGTCGAACAAGCGTCGGTTGACGTGTTCCAGCGAGGTGCGGGGCCCCGTGTTGGCGCTGTAGCCCAGGCCCACGGTGGCGGCCTGGCGCGGGGCCTCGCGCAATTGCACCAGCACCTTGGCGGCGCTGGCGGTGGCGGGGTTGGGCTCCAGGCTCACGCTCACCTGGTCGAACAGGCCGGTCTTGATGAGCCGGTCTTGATAGTCCAGCAGCGCGGCCTCGGTGAGGGTGGTCTGGGGGTTGAAGCGGGCCAGCGCCTTCACGCGCTCGGCGTCCTGAATCTGCAGGCCTTCCACCTCGATCTCGCCAGCGCGGTAGAGCGGGCCGCTGTCCACCACCGCGAACACGCGCACGCTCTGCGTGCCAGCATCCACCTCGGCGCTGGTGCCAGCCCAACTGGCCGAGGCATAGCCTTCGGCGCGCAGCTTGGCCAGCACGCTGCCCTTGGCGTCGGCCCACAGCGCGTTGGTGAACCCTGCGCCGACGTGCAGTGGCCACAGGGCCTGCAACGACTCGCGCAGCGCCTGTGCCTCAGCACGGGTCTGGTCCACCAGGTCGCCTTCGATCTCGAAATTGCTGCGGGCCACCTTGGCCTGCGGGCCGGTGTCCACGCTCAGCCGCACCTGGGGCGGTGTGCCGGGCGTGCGGGCCACGGCCACCTGGGGGTTGAAATAGCCCAGCGGCTGCAGGATGGTCTTGATCTGCGCCGGTGCCGCAGCCACCAGGCGCGACCACTCGGTTTCGCCCACGCTGGCGGCATCCGGCAGGGCCACGGCGCGGGCCAGATCGAGGTATCTCTCCAGCAACTGGCGCACGCCGTCGGGGGCCACGATGTGCAGCTGCGGCACGCTGGCTGGGCGCGGTGCGCTGATGGCTTCGGTGGGAAGTGGCGCGGCCGGGGCGGCGCCGTCCTGAGCCTGAGCCGGCCAGGCGGCGACCAGGGTCAGCCAACCAGAAGCGGCCCATGGCCAAGCCTGCGCGGGCCCGCCGCGCCGACGGGATGTCATTTGCTCAGCAGCCGCATCGCCGCTTCCAGGCCCTGGAGCGTGAGCGGGAACATGCGCTGCGGCATCAGCTGCTGCACGATGGAAATGCTCTGCCGGTACTGCCACACGCCTTGCGGCTCAGGGTTGATCCAGGCGTACTTGGGGAAGGCGTGGGTGAGCCGCTGCAGCCAATCGGCGCCGGGCTCTTCGTTGTTGTATTCCACGCTGCCGCCGGGTTGCAGTATCTCGTACGGGCTCATGGTGGCGTCGCCCACGAAGATCAGCCGCCAGTCTTTGTTGTACTTGCGGATGACCTCCCACGTGGGGGCTTTCTCGGCATAGCGGCGCTTGTTGTTGCGCCACATGAAGTCGTAGACGCAGTTGTGGAAGTAATAGAACTCCAGGTGCTTGAACTCGCTCTTGGCGGCGCTGAACAGTTCTTCGACGCGGTGGATGTGCTCGTCCATGGTGCCGCCCACGTCCATCATCAGCAGCACCTTCACCTTGTTGTGACGCTCGGGCACCATCTTGATATCCAGAAGGCCGGCGTTGGCGGCGGTGCAGTGGATGGTGTCGTCGAGGTCGAGCTCCAGGTCCGATCCCTCGCGGGCGAAGCGGCGCAGCCGGCGCAGGGCGACCTTGATGTTGCGCGTGCCCAGCTCCAGCGTGTCGTCGTAGTCTTGGTAGGCACGCTGCTCCCAGACCTTCACGGCGCTGCGGTTCTTGCCGGCACCGCCTATGCGCACGCCCTGCGGGTTGTAGCCCCCATGGCCGAAGGGGCTGGTGCCGCCGGTGCCTATCCACTTGCTGCCGCCCTCGTGGCGTTCCTTCTGTTCTTCAAGCCGCTTCTTCAGCGTCTCCATCAGCTCGTCCCAGCCCATCTTCTGGATCGCCGCCTTCTCCTCGGGGCTCAGCTCTTTTTCCAGGATCTTCTGCAGCCAGTCCAGCGGGATCTCCTTGCCGAAGTCGGTGAGCATCTCCACGCCCTTGAAGTAGGCGCCGAAAGCCCGGTCGAACTTGTCGAAGTGGGTCTCGTCCTTGACCAGGGTGATGCGCGAGAGGTAATAAAAATCGTCCACCGATGGGCCTATCACCCCCGCCTTCAGCGCTTCGAGCAGGGTGAGGTATTCCTTCACCGAAACCGGCAGCTTGGCAGCGCGCAATGTGTAGAAGAAGTTGATCAGCATGTCTGGGCGCGGCGGGTGATTCGTGCGACACCTGTCTGCATTGTGCCGAATGAAGAGGGGCAAGTTCACACACCGGAACGGAAAGTGAGAAACGGCAACGAAGTGGGGGCCAGCCCGTTCTAAGCTGAACGCCAGAGGGGCTGGGGTGGTGCACCGTCAGAGCGGGTACCCCCTGGCGAGTTCAAACAAAATTGTGATGGGCAGAAGTCGTGCCACCCGGTATCCAACACCTGCTGCAAGCCCTGGTGCTGCAGCAACTTCTGTACGGCGTGGCCTGGTGGCTGGCGGGTGAGTTGCGTCCCGAGGCCAAGCGTGCCTCGTTGCACTGGACGGCCTTCAGCGTGGTCAGTGCGGCCGGTTTGCAATTGGTCATCCTGCGGCCTTTGCTGCCGAGCTGGGCCGGTGTGTCATTGGCCAGTTGGCTGTTGCTGGCCGGATTTGTGTTGCTTCGCCGGGGCTCCGAGTTGTTCTTCGGCCTGCGCCCGGCCGACCGCGAGCACGCGGGCGTGATGCTGCTGATGGCGCTGGTGCTGTGGGGGACCGGGCCCGATGAGCAGGGCAATGCCTTGCGGGTGCCCGCCTTCACCCTGATCACTGCCCTGGTGGCCGCGCGCGGCGTGCACCGCGTGCATGCGCCTATGCGGGATGAATTTGGCCCTTCCCTGGCCTGGGTCACCCATGTGCCGGCACTCAGCACGGCGGCGCTGCTGCTGGGGCGCACCGTCTGGGCCTTGGGCCAGCCGGCCGAACGTGTGCAACTGGACCAGGCCCTGTTCGCTGGCGAAGCCGTGGCCTACGCGCTGCAGATGGCCGCAGCCTCGCTGCACTTTGCCTATGGTGGCATGCTGGCCACGCGGCTCTCGCGCGGGCTACTGCACCTCTCGCAGCACGACGGCATGACCGGCCTGCTCAACCGCATGGCCGGCAACGATCACCTGGAAGTGGAGTGGCAACGCTACCTGCGCAATGGCAAGAGCTTTGGCTTGCTGATGCTGGACGCTGACCACTTCAAGCGCATCAACGACGAGCACGGCCACCTGGACGGTGACGAAGTGCTGGTGCAACTGGGCGAGGTGTTGCGGCGTGGCTTGCGGCCGATGGACTCTGCCGCCCGCATGGGTGGGGAAGAGTTCATGCTGCTGCTGCCCGGCGTGGACGCTGATGGCGCCCAGGCCGCGGCCGAGCGCCTGCGCGAAGCGGTGCAGACCCACTTTGCGCCCCGCCTGGTCGAGGCCCAGCGGCTGACCGTGAGTGTGGGCTGGACCTTGGCCAGCGTGGCCGACGCCAGCGGACAGGGTGTGCTGGCGCGCGCCGACCGGGCCCTCTACCTCGCCAAGGCAGGCGGCCGCAACCGCGTATGCGGTTTGCCACCGCCCGGGCAAGCGCCCAAGGAATGTGCGGCCGCCTGATGGTGGGATGCCTCAGCCGCCTTGGCGGTCGGGGCATGGATACCCGCCTTCGCGGGCAAGACCGCCATGCGCCGCAAGCGCAGGCAAGCCATCAGAAGTGGATGCCTCGCATCATCTGCGCCATGGCAATGGCCTCGGGTGAGAGCGTGGGCTTGGCGCCCTTTTCGCTGCTCTTTTCGCCTTTCGCGGCCGCGCTGTCGGGGAACATGCGGAAGGTGGTGTTCATCACGATCTGTGTCACGCGCGGTGCGGCGGTGTGCAGCAGCGCGCCAAATATGCCCAGGCGCGTGGCCACGCGCACCGGCTTCTCGACGCAGGCCTGCACGATCATGTCGGCCGCCTCTTCAGGCTGCAGCAGCGGCATGCTGTCATAGATCTTGGTGGGCGCCGTCATGGGCGTGCGCACCAGCGGCATGTTCACTGTGGTGAAGGTGATGCCCTGGTCGGCGTACTCGCTGGACGCACAACGCGTCCAGGCGTCGAGCGCGGCCTTGCTGGCCACGTAGGCCGAGAAGCGCGGCGCGTTCACCAGCACGCTGATCGAACTGATGTTCACGATGTGGCCCTTGCGCTTGGCCACCATGCCCGGCAACAGGCCCATGGTGACGCGCAGCGCGCCGAAGTAGTTGAGCTGCATGGTGCGCTCGAAATCATGGAAGCGGTCGTAACTGGCTTCGATGGCGCGGCGGATGGACCGGCCGGCGTTGTTGATCAGGAAATCAACCCCGCCGTGCTGCTCGTTCATCAGCTGCACAAAGGCCGCGCAACTGTCGGCGTCGGCAATGTCGGCCGAGTAGCTGTAGACCTTGGCGTCCTTGCCGGCATAGGCCTTGATCTCTTGCACCGCCGCCGCCAGCTTGTCCTCGCCACGGCCGCAGATCACCGTGATGGCGCCAGCCTCGGCAAAGCGGCAGGCGGCCGACAGGCCTATGCCCGAAGAGCCGCCCGTGACCAACACCACCTTGCCGGCCACGTTGCCCTTGAGGCTGTGGTCCACGAACAGCGCCGGATCCAGGTGACGCTCCCAGTAGTCCCACAGCCGCCAGGCGTAGTCGCGCAGGTTGGGGCAAGCGATGCCAGTGCCCTTGAGCGCGGCCTGCGTCTCGCGGCAGTCAAAGCGCGTGGGGTAGTTGACGAAAGTGAGGATGTCTTCGGGCAGGCCCAGGTCCTTCATCACCGCGTTGCGCACTCGGCGGATGGGCGCCAGCGCCAGCAGCCCCTTCTTCACGCTCTTGGGGATGAAGCCCAGCAGCGCGGCGTTGATGAACAAGTTCATCTTGGGCGCGTGTGCGGCCTTGGCAAACACGTCCAGCACATCGCCCACGCGGTAGCCCTCGGGGTCCACCAGGTGGAAGCAGGCGCCCTTCACGGCCGCCTTGGAGTGGCTGATGTGGTCGAGCGCATCGACCACGAAATCCACCGGCACGATGTTGATGCGGCCGCCTTCCAGGCCCACCGCAGGCATCCAGGGCGGCAGGAACTGGCGCATGCGCTGGATGAGCTTGAAGAAGTAGTAGGGGCCGTCGATCTTGTCCATCTCGCCGGTGGTGGAGTCACCCACCACCATGGCCGGCCGGTACACCGACCAGGGCACCTTGCACTCGTTGCGCACGATCTTTTCAGACTCGTGCTTGGTCATGAAGTACGGATGGTCCAGGCCCTCGGCCTCGCTGAACATGTCTTCGCGGAACACGCCTTCGTACAGGCCGGCGGCGGCAATAGAGCTCACGTGGTGCACATGGCCCGCCCCCACGGCCTTGGCGAACTCCACCATGTTGCGCGTACCCTCAACATTCACGCGCACCTGGCTCTCTTCGTCGGCCGAGAGGTCGTACACGGCGGCCAGGTGGTAGACAGAATCGATCTGGCCCTTGAGCGACTTGAGCACCTCGGCCGACACGCCGAGCTTGGGCGAGGTGAGGTCACCCGTGACGGCGATGGCGCGCTTGGCCGAGACACCCCATTCGGCCAGCAGTGCATCGGCCTTGTGCTCGCTGCCCGGACGCACCAGGAAGTGCACGATGCTGCCGCGACGGGCCAGCAGCTTCTTCACTAGCCGTTTGCCAATGAAGCCGGTGGCGCCGGTGACGAAATACTGCATGCAAGCCTCCTGATGAATCTGTGGGTCTGACCAAGAGCGGCATTTTGCGGCGGCGGCTTCTGCCTGCGCCTGCGCGCTTACCCCAGCAGTCCGCCACACCGCCGTGGCCAGGCCCCGGCAAATTAGGATGCGCCCTCCAGAGGCCCCTCCTACACTGGCTTGCATCGGGTTGCGCAGCCTCGTGGCGCTGTGGGCCCCACCCCTTTCACCCCGCCACGCACACAAAGGAACACCATGGTCAAGAAGCTCAAGAAGATGGCCGAGAGCAAGGCCGCCTCGCCCGCCGGTTTGCTGGACAGCCAGCTCGCCAACTCGGTCAAGGCCCAGGCCCAGCAGATTTGGCTGGCTGGCATGGGTGCCTTTGCCAAGGCGCAAGGCGAAGGCGGCAAGGTCTTTGAAGCGCTGATCAAGGAAGGTGTGAGCCTGCAGCGCAAGACCCAGGCCGTGGCCGAGGAGCGCCTGACCGAAGTGACCGGCAAGATGAGCGCGATGGCCGACGAAGTGACGAACAAGGCCGGTGCGTCGTGGGACAAGCTCGAATCCATCTTCGAAGCCCGCACCGCCAAGGCCATGGGCAAGCTGGGCGTGCCCACCGCCAAGGACGTGGCCGAGCTGACCGCCCGTGTGGACGCCCTGTCCGCCGCCGTGGCCAAGCTGGGTGGCAAGCCTGTGGTGGCTGCCAAGCCGGCCGCGAAGGCTCCGGCCAAGCGCGCTGCCGCCAAAACGGCTGCCAAGCCTGCGGTGAAGGCCGCCGCCAAGCCTGCCGCCAAGAAGGCCGTGGCCCGCAAGACGCCGGCCAAGAAGGCCGGCGCCTGATCGCTTGAACCCGGAGTGCCCGGCCCACGGCCTTGTGCCGTCGGCGGGCACACTCCCTGAACGATGCCCCCAAAGACGCCTGCCCAAGCGAACCGCCGTGCTGCGCCAGGACCACGCATAGGCCTGGCCTTGGCCGGCGGTGGCCCGATCGGCGCCATTTATGAAATCGGCGCGCTGTGCGCGCTCGAAGACGCCATCACCGGCCTCGATTTCACCGCGCTGGGTGGCTATGTGGGCGTGTCGGCCGGTGGCTTCATCGCCGCCAGCCTGGCCAACGGCATCTCGCCCAACGCACTGTGCGCCGCCTTCATCGAGAACGTGGGCGGGGCTGACGACGCTATCGCCCCCGGCCTGTTCACCCGCCCCGCCTGGGGCGAGTATGCCCACCGCCTGGCGATGGCGCCCAGCGTGCTGGCCCATGCCGCCGGCCAAGTATTAAGTGGCCACGCCACGCTGCCCAGCCTGATGGCCGCAGCCAGCCGCCTGCTGCCCACCGGCGTGTTCGACAACCGGCCGCTGGAAGCGCACCTCACCCAGTTGTTCTCGCAGCCCGGCCGCAGCAACGACTTTCGCGAACTGGCCCGCCGCCTGGTGATCGTGGCGACCGACCTGGACACCGGCGAGGCCGCCCCGTTTGGCCAGCCCGGCTGGGACGACACGCCCATCGCCCGTGCGGTGATTGCCAGCGCGGCCCTGCCCGGCCTGTTCCCGCCGGTGGAAATCAACGGCCGCAGCTATGTGGACGGCGCGCTGAAGAAGACCATGCACGCCACCGTGCTTCTGGATGAGGGCCTGGACTTGCTGTTCTGCCTGAACCCGCTGGTGCCCTTTGACAGCACCCGCCAGGCCACTCGGCAGCACGGCGGGTCAGACGAGGCCATCCCGCGCCTGACCGACGCCGGCCTGCCGGCACTCATGAGCCAGACCTTCCGCTCGCTGATCCACTCGCGCCTGGAACTGGGCATGAAGGGCTATGAAACCAGCCACCCGGAGTGCGACGTCCTGCTGTTCGAGCCCGACCATGCCGACGCCGCGATGTTTCGCGCCGGCACCTTCAGCTATGCCGCGCGCAAGCAGATGGCCAGCCACGCGTTTGGGCAGACGCGCCGCATGCTGAGGATGAGACAGGCCACGTTGGAAGCCACCTTGGCCCGGCACGGCATGAGCCTGAACGCGCAGCGCCTGCACGAACCCAGGCAGTTGATAGCGGGCCTGCCTGACGCGCCACGCTCAGCCGCCGACTCACTCATGCACCGAGCCCACGAGGCGCTGGATGGACTGGCTCTCTGGCTGGACACGCCAGCCTCGCATCACCGGCGAGGCCGCTCCCCATCCTGAGCTCTGCCGTCACGCCCGCTTGACCACCGCCGTCACTCCCGCGAAGGCGGGAGTCCAGTGTTGGCGACACCAATGGATTCCCGCCTTCGCGGGAATGACTAGGAAATTGCGGGAATGACTAGGGAGCGGGCGGGAATGACAACGCCGCCTGTCAGCCCTGGCCCAGGTAGCGCCGCTCCAGATGGGCGCGGAAGTGCGCGGGATTCAGCGTTTCGCCACTGGCGCGCAACGACAACTCATCCGTAGGCCAGCGGCTGCCCTGCTGCCAGATGTTGGCGCTCAGCCAATCGAACACCACCGCCAAATCACCCTGGGCGATGCGCGCGTCCAGATCGGGCGTGCGCCTGCGCATGCTGGCAAACCACTGCGCAGCGTACATGGCGCCCAGCGAGTAGCAGGGGAAATAGCCGAAGCTGCCCGAGGGCCAGTGGATGTCCTGCATGGGCCCATTGCGGAAGTTGCCGCGCGTGTCCTGCCCCAGCAAGGCCAGGATCTGCGCGTCCCACAGCGCGGGGATGTCGTCCACCTCGGCGTCGCCGGCGATCAGCGCGCGCTCGATCTCGTAGCGCAGGATGACATGGGCCGGGTAGGTGACCTCGTCGGCCTCCACGCGGATCAGCCCCGGCGCCACGCGTGTGAGTAGGCGGTTGAGGTTGGCGGGCGCAAACGCCGGTTGGTCGCCAAAGGCCTCGGCCAGCAGCGGGGAAAGCAGCCGCGCAAAGCCTGGATGGCCGCCCAGTTGCATCTCGAACGACAGGCTCTGGCTCTCGTGGATGGCCATGGAGCGCGCCAGCGCCACCGGCTGGCCCAGCCACTCGCGCGGCAGGTTCTGCTCGTAGCGGCCGTGGCCGGTTTCGTGCACCGTGCTCATCAGGCTCATCAGAAAGTCGCCGTCCTTGAAGCGCGTGGTGAGCCGCACGTCCTCGGGCACACCGCCCGAGAAGGGGTGCGTGCTGACGTCCAGCCGGCCAGCATCGAAGTTGAAGCCCAGCACCTGCATCACCCGCTCGCAGACCTGGCGTTGCGCGGCCTGGCTGAAGGGCCCCGTGGCTTGGATCACCGGCTGGGCTGCGGCCTCGTGGGCTTGCCTGGCCACCACCTCGCGGATCAGCCCGGGCAGCCATTGCTTCACCTCGGCAAACACCTGGGTCACCCGCTCGCTGCGCATGCCGGGCTCGAAGCGATCCATCAGCGCGTCATAGGGCGACACACCCAGCTTGTCGGACAGAAACTGCGCCTCCTCGCGCGCCAGCGCCAGCACCTCGCGCAGGTTGGGCGCGAAGCCGGCCCAGTCGTTGGCCGGGCGCTGGGTGCGCCAGGCGTGCTCGCACTTGGCGGTCACCATCACGCGGCGTTGCACCAGGGCTTCGGGCAAGGCTGTGGCGTCCAGCCACTTGCGGCGCATCTCGCGCAGGTTGGCGCGTTGCAGGTCGTCAAGTTCCTCCAGCGCCGCCGCTTCGATCTGCGCACCGAGCTGCGGGTCGGTGCCCAGCCGGTGCAGCAGGCCAGAGAGCTCGGCCAGTGCCTCGGAGCGGGCCTGGTTGCCGCCAGGCGGCATCAAGGAGGCCTGGTCCCAGGAGGCGATGCTGTTGAAGTGCTCCAGGCGGTACATGCGCAGGAACGCCTGGGTCAGGGCCGGGTAGGCGCTGGGGCTTGTGGACAAATTCGTCTCCCTTTGTTGTTCAGCGGTGGCCAGGCCACCACCACAGTATCGCGGCCGTCATCGTCACATAACGGCCGAATTTTCCTATCCCCATATAGACCACACAGGGCCAGAACGGCAGGCGCAGCCAGCCGGCCACGGCGCACAGCGGGTCGCCCACCAGAGGTAGCCATGACAGCAAGCAGGCTTTGGGGCCAAAGCGCTTGAGCCAGGCCAGCGCGCGCAACTCGTGTGGCGGACGGTGCCGGGCGTGCTCGTAGGCGCGCTCGGCACCGTAGCCCATCCACCAGCTGATGGCGCCACCCACCGAGTTGCCCAGCGTGGCCACCAGCACCGCCGGCCAGAACAGGCTGGGGTCGTTCAATACCACCGCCGCCACAGCAGGCTCCGAGCCCAGCGGCAGCAAGGTGGCCGACACCAGCGCCACCACGAACACCGTGGACAGCCCCACCTCGGGCAGCGCCAACCAGGTCAGCAGCGAGTGCATCCATGCTTCCATGCAGACCATTGTGACCAGTCCGAAACAACCCGGTTCCTCGGGTCATTGCTGTCGCCTTCGCGACAGGTGCCACCGCTATACTCTGCCTCCTTTTTCAGCAATCTCCCTGCGCGCTCGCACCATGCACATCGGCCCCCACGAACTGCCGAACCCGCTGTTCGTCGCCCCGATGGCGGGGGTGACGGACAGGCCGTTCCGGCAGCTCTGCCGGCGCCTGGGCGCAGGCTACGCGGTGAGCGAGATGGTGACGTCGCGGCGCGACCTGTGGCACACGCTGAAGACCTCGCGCCGCGCCAACCACGAGGGTGAGCCCGGCCCTATCGCCGTGCAGATCGCTGGCACCAACGCGGCCATGATGGCCGAGGCCGCCGCCTACAACGTGGACCGTGGCGCGCAGATCATCGACATCAACATGGGCTGCCCCGCCAAGAAGGTGTGCAACAAATGGGCCGGCTCGGCGCTGATGCGCGACGAGGCCGGCGCGCTGCGCATCATCGAGGCCGTGGTGGCCGCCTGCGCGCCGCAGGGCGTGCCGGTGACGCTGAAGATGCGCACCGGCTGGTGCAGCGCGGAGCGCAACGCCCTGGCCCTGGCCCGCGCGGCCGAGAGCGCCGGTGTGGTGATGGTGACCGTGCATGGCCGCACGCGCGAGCAAGGCTACACGGGCGCTGCCGAGTACGACACCGTGGCCGCCGTGAAGGCCGCGCTGCGCATTCCCGTGGTGGCCAATGGCGACATCGATACGCCCGAGAAGGCCTCCCTTGTGCTGAAGCACACGCGGGCCGACGCGCTGATGATCGGCCGCGCCGCGCAGGGCCGGCCATGGATCTTTCGCGAGATCGCCCATTTCCTGGCCACGGGCACCCACCTGCCGCCGCCGCCCACGCGCGAAGTGCAGGCCTGGCTCACCGAGCACCTGCAAGACCACTACGGCCTGTACGGCGAAGACCTGGGCGTGCGCAGCGCGCGCAAGCACATCGGCTGGGCCGTGCGCGCATTGCCGGGCGGCGTAGCCTTTCGGGCGGTGATGAATTCGCTGGCCAGTGCTGACGCGCAGTTGCGCGCCGTCACGACCTATTTCGAGCAATTGGCCGATGCTCACGAGTTGCTTCCCTCATCCCATGGCACTGCAGCCAACCACGAACGGTTGCAGCGGCAGGCCTGACCCCACCCCAAGAAAAAGACATGAGCAAGAAGACCCTGGAAGAGAGCGTCCGCGAGACACTGGACCAGTATTTCAAGGACCTGGGAGGGGCCGAGCCACACTCGGTCTACGACATGGTGATCCACACGGTAGAGAAGCCGCTGCTGGACGTGGTGATGCGCCAGGCCGAAGGCAACCAGAGCAAGGCCGCCGAATGGCTGGGCATCAACCGCAACACCCTGCGCCGCAAGCTGGTCGACCACAAGATAGCGCCCCCACGCTCCCTTCCGGTCGCTGCCCCCCGAGGGGGCCCTGGCAGCGGCCCGGCAAAGCCGGTTCCGCGCCAGAACCTTGGTTAAACCCTTTTCACATCGTTTGTAGCTCCCACCATGACCCAACTCACCGCCCTGCTGTCGGTTTCTGACAAGACCGGCATCGTCGAATTCGCCCGCAGCCTGCACGCCCTGGGCATCAAGCTGCTGTCCACCGGGGGCACCGCCAAGCTGCTGGCCGAGCACAAGTTGCCCGTCACCGAGGTGTCGGAGATCACCGGCTTTCCAGAGATGCTGGACGGCCGCGTCAAGACCCTGCACCCACGCGTGCACGGTGGCCTGCTGGCGCGCCGTGACGTGCCCGAGCACATGGCGGCACTCAAGGAACATGGCATCAACACCATCGACCTGCTGGTCATCAACCTCTACCCCTTCGCCAAAGCCACAGCCAAGGCCGATTGCACCCTGGAGGACGCGATCGAGAACATCGACATCGGCGGCCCGGCCATGCTGCGCGCCGCCGCCAAGAACTGGCAGGACGTGGGTGTGGTGATCGAGCCGTCCGATTACCCGCAGGTGCTGAGCGAGTTGAAGGCCGGGGGCCCGAATCCACAACTGCAGCGCGCCACCAAGTTCATGCTGGCCAAAAAGGTGTTTGCGCACACCGCCGCCTACGACGGCATGATCACCAACTACCTCACCGCGCTCGAACCGGGCTCGGAAGAACATGGCCTGGAAGTGCCGCAGCGCGCCGAATACCCCGAGGTGTTCAGCCTGCAACTGCACAAGGTGCAGGGCATGCGCTATGGCGAGAACCCGCACCAGAGCGCCGCCTTCTACCGCGAGGCCCAGCCCGTGGCCGGCACGCTGAGCCAGTGGACGCAGATCCAGGGCAAGGAGCTGAGCTACAACAACATCGCCGACGCCGACGCTGCCTGGGAATGCGTGAAGGCCTTCGAGCAGCCGGCCTGCGTGATCGTCAAGCACGCCAACCCTTGCGGCGTGGCCGTGGGCGCGACGCTGCTGGAGGCTTACCAGAAGGCCCTGAAGACCGACCCCACCAGCGCCTTCGGCGGCATCATGGCCTTCAACCGCCCGCTCGACGCCGACGTCGTGGAAGCCATCAACGCCAACAAGCAGTTTGTGGAAGTGGCCCTGGCCCCGGCCATCACGCCCGCGGCCCGTGCCGCCTACGCCAGCAAGACCAATGTGCGCTTGCTGGAAGTGCCGCTGTCCAAGCTCTCGAACGCGCTTGAATTCAAGCGTGTGGGCGGCGGCATGCTGCTGCAATCGGCCGACACCGTCGACATCGTCGGCGACGTGAAGGTCGTCACCCAACTTCAGCCCACTGCACAGCAGATGCAGGACATGCTGTTCGCCTGGACCGTGGCCCGCTTCGTCAAGAGCAACGCCATCGTCTTCTGCAAGGACGGCATGACCATGGGCGTGGGGGCCGGCCAGATGAGCCGGCTCGATTCGGCGCGCATCGCCAGCATCAAGGCCCAGGCCGCCAACCTGAGCCTGGAGGGTACCGCCGTGGCCAGCGACGCCTTCTTCCCGTTCCGCGACGGCCTTGATGTGGTGGTGGATGCAGGTGCGACCTGCGTCATCCACCCGGGTGGCTCGATGCGCGACGACGAGGTGATCGCCGCCGCCAACGAGCGCGGCATTGCCATGGTGCTCACAGGCACCCGGCACTTCCGGCACTGAGCTTCAAGGGCGGCCCGGGCGCCGCCCTTCACCATTTCCCCGAGATCAAGCCCCGAACAAGCGGGCCCAGAAGCCTTTGGACTGGGCCTGTGCCGTGGACAGCGTGGGTACCGGCGCTGCGCGCTTGTCCTTGAGCTCGCCGTACCACTTGCCGAAGCGCAGATCGTGCGTGAGGATGTGGCCGATCAGCCAGCGGTTCAAGAAGCGGCGCAGTTCCTGCACCCGGTCTTCGCTCCAGGCCTCGCCGCTGCCCAGAAAATCGGCCACGTGGGCGCCGAACTCTTCGTGCAACTTCAGGTGTTGGTCAAACGCAGGGTAGCCACTGCGCTCCATCAGCCCTTGCTCGTTGGTGAAGTGCAGCACCACGTACTCCAGCAGTTCCTCCACCGTTTCGTCGGCCGACTCCAGGCTGAGTGACTTGACGAGCGAAAACAGGCGCTTGTGCTCGGCGTCCACTTGTGGGATGTCGACCCGGAACTGATCGCGCCAAGCGATGCTGTAGGGCGACCGCTTGTCTTCAGAATGATCATTCATGTGCGTTGGTCTTCACCATAGGAAGTACCTCCCTTGCGAAGCTGCGCATGATGCAGTCGTGTAACAAACCATGTCCTTGCCATAAATCAAGCTCGGTGAAGAGTGGCTCACGGACACCGCCGGGTGTTGACCTAGGGGGCTGATGGAGCGTGCCGCGAACGACTTCGGAGCGCACGCAGCGATACATTCATGCCGTCAATCCCAGGGAGCGTTTGCATGCCGACGCTGCGGCTGCCAGAAGTTCAAAGCCTTTGCGGTACCGGTCAGCCGTTTGTGAAGCTGCTTGGCGCGCCCCACCTGCTGGCTGAGGGCTGCACCATTCCCATGGGCTGCGAGCGACGCTTTCAGCTGCTCGCGTTTCTGGCCCTGCACGGTGGGCAGTGGGTACCACGCGACCGCATCGCCGGGCTGCTGTGGCCTGATCGACCCCAAACCCTGGCGCGCAGCAATCTGCGCAAGGTCATCTTCCGTCTGCACGGCCTGCCAGGCCTGGCTGCGCTGGAAGCGACCGAGCATGGTCTGAGGTGGGCCGTCGCCCATGATGTCCAGGTGTTCATGCAAGCTGCGGCCGCTGGACAGGCCAACCCACTGGTCACGAACGACACCACCTTGCTGCTCGGCCTGGAGGACGCGGCCAATTCAGAGTGGAGCGATTGGCTGGCCGCAGAGCGGCTTCGATTTGTCCAGCTCTGGCGGACTTCGGCACTGTTGCAGATGCATCGCCTGGCAGAACCCGCAGAGCGAGTGGCCCTGGCGCAGCGCATGCTGCACGTCGACCCGCTGGACGAAGACGCCGTGGCAGCACTGTTGCGAGCTGCGCAGGCCACCGGCAGCCACGCTCAGGCGCAGCGCATCTTCAGCGACTACGCTGTCCTGTTGGCCGAGTCCTTGGGCGTGGAGCCCTCGCTGGCCTTGCGCAACCTGGTTCATGCGCCGCAAGCTGCCACAACACCTGTGCACCGTGCCGTTGCATTACCGGTGGCACCCGAGTTTGTGGGGCGCAAGTCCGATCTCGCCGAGTTCCAAGCCATGCTGTCGCGGCCCGAGTGCAGGCAGATCACCATACTGGGGCCTGGCGGCATGGGCAAGAGCCGCTTCGCTCGCCAAGCCCTCGCATTGGTTGGCCCACAGTTCGGCGGTGGCGCCCACTGGTTGGAGCTGCAACCCGTGCGCGACAACACCGAGCTGCTGGCTCGCTTGGCGCAGTTGCTGGGCCTTGATGTCAGCGACACCCGGGACCAGTTGCCCCCCATTGCCCGCTGCCTGGGCGAGCGGCCCACCTTGCTGGTGCTCGACAACGCAGAGCATCTGCAGGACTTGCCGTCGCTGATCGCCCCCTTGCTGCTGGCGGCGCCCGAGCTGCGCCTGGTGCTGACCTCACGCACTCGTGTGCAATGCGCGTTTGAATGGCTGTTGCCGCTGCAGGGTTTGGCTGTGCCCGACGAGGACAGCCAGGATCTGGAGGCTGCCAGCACCTTCGACGCCGTGCGCCTGTTCCAGGCACGGGCCTTGGCCGTGCAGCGCCAGTTCAGGCTCGACAGGCACCTGCCTGCGGTCATCGAGATCACGCAAGCCGTGGGTGGCATGCCCTTGGCCATCGAGCTGGCCGCCAACTGGGTTCGCTTGTTGCCGCCCGAGGAGATTGCCCGCGAGCTGCGGCAGTCGATCGACGTGCTGGAGCGCGACCCCACCGCGCCCGACCCGCCCCTGCGGCCCGAACACCAGAGCATGCACACAGTGCTGGCGCAGAGCTGGCAGTTGCTCGCGCCCAGTGAGCAGGCCGCCATGGCCTCCGTGTCGGTATTTGCGGGTGGCTTCACGGCTGGCGCGGCACGCCGGGTGGCCCTGGTGCCGCTGCCGTTGCTGTCAGCCCTGGCCGACAAGAGCCTGCTGGCCAGCGACGAAACCGGCCGCCTGGGCATGCACCCCCTGGTGGCCGCCTTCGCCGCACAAACGTTGGACGCAAACCAGCAGGCCGCCGCTCTGGCCCGCACCCGACATGCCGAGCATTTCGCAAGACACCTTGCGGACGTGGCTCAGCACGTCGTGGGCGACCAGCGTTTGCTGGTCGCCGGTGTCACCAGCGAGTACGCCAACTGCCGTTCGGCCTGGCTGTGGGCGGTGCAACACCAGCGTGTGGATCTGGTCTACGACATGGTGCGCGCGCTGTGGAGCTACTTCGAGATCTGCGGCCGCTACCGCGAAGGCATAGAACTGCTCAGCCCTGCCCTGACCCTGCCAGACCACCATGCCGCTGCGCCACGTGCGCAGACCCGGCTGCGGCATGGTTTGTCTATGCTGCACTTCCGCAGCGGTGACCTGCAACTCGCGCGTTCCCTGGCTTTGAGCGGCGTCGCACCCGGCGAGGACTGCGGCGACACCGAGGCCTACATCGGTTGCCTGCTCAACACCGCCATGTGCCTGTGGGCACAAGGCCATGCCGCCGAGGCCCGTCCCTACTATGAAAAAGGGCTCACGGTGGCCCAACAGCGGCGCGACCGCCACTGCACTGTCTGGGCACTGGGCAATCTGGCAGTCTGCCTGCAAGCCCTGGGCGACGAAGACAGCGCTCAGGCCATGCTGACCCAGGCGCTGGCAGGCGCACGCCTGTCGGGCGATCTTTACAACACCGCCGTCAACCTGAACAACCTGGGGCATCTGCTGATCAGTCGATGCCTGTGGTCCGAAGCGCAGACCATCCTCGAGGAAGGTTTGCACCATTGCCGAAGGTATGGGCTTGTGTCGATCGAGATGTACCTCACGGCAGGCCTGGTCCATGCCTTGATCCATCGCGGCTTGCTGCAGCGGGCGCGGGAGATCGCCAGCACGGCGCTGGAGCGATGCCAGCGGCTCGGATTGGACGATGTGGAATGGGCGATCCAGATCTTGCTCGCCGACATCCAGATCCGATCTGCAGAGTTCGGGCCAGCGCTTGCCCGATTGGCCAGACTGGTCAATCGGGCGCGTGCCTTGCGATTCGATCGCTTGGCCGCCATGGCCGTGGATGCCTACGGCGACCTGTTGCTCGCGCAGGAGCGACCCGCGCGAGCCTCGGCGGCTTGGCGGTCCGTGGTGTCGCATCCTGCCCTGCGTGCCGCCCAGCAGAAGCGGGTTGCCCAGAAGTTGCGTCAGGTTGAGGCATCCGATGCTTGCCGCGCCGAGCCGGCCGCAACGACTTCGTTCGAAGACTGGCTGGACCTGATCGAGCGCGGCTGATGCTCGAGCACGGCGCCTGAGCGCAGGTCGCCTTCTCCGCGGGCTGGCCGGGAAACGCCGGAGGAACGCCGGGGAAACGCCCCCTGCGGCAGGATCCGGCGCCATGAACCCGGCACTTTGCAGGGTTCTTGGAAGGGCCTTCCATGCAACACCCCGAGCTCTACCTCGTGCACATCTGGCACAGCCAGCCGAGCTTTCGGGCGTCGGTGCGGCGCGTGGACGACGACACGGCCCAGTGCTTTGCCAGCGTGGACGAACTCTCCCGCTACCTCGCCGCCCCACCCCAGCGCCACAACGAAGCCCAGCCGCTCGCCAACGCGCGAGCCCAGGATCCACAAGGAGGAACACCATGAGTCACCGATCAACGTTCTCAGCGGCACCACGGCTGCCGCGCCTGCTTGGCACTTGGCTGCTGGCCGCCGCGCTGGCTTTGCCAGGATGCGGCGGCGGTGACACCCCGCCCGACAGCGGCCCACCGCCCGTGGTGGTAGCGCCGGTGGGTGACCCGGTGACGCAAACGGTGGGCACCGCCGGCGGTACCATGAGGGCCACGGCGTCGGGCATGGCCGTCACCCTGACCATCCCGGACGGCGCACTGCCCACCAACACTGTGCTCACGCTCACACCGCAGGCGCCTGCTGTTGGTGAGGTGGCCAGCGTGAAGCTCTCCCCGGGCGGCCTGTTCTTTGCCAAGCCCATCACCGTGGTGCTGCAGTACCCGTCCGGCACCCTGCCCTTGGCCACGGCCAGTCTGCGCCAACGGCTGGGCAGCGACGACAGCTACCTGGTGACCACCGTGGACGCTGCTACGCGCACCCTGAGCGCCCGGCTCACCACCTTCGGCGGTTCGGGCATGGACGTGCTGGCCCACCCAGCGGCCTTGGCGCCGGCCGGCCGCGCACAGGCCCTGCGCGCCCAACCCATGGCAGAGCCCGCCGCGCCAAGCGACGGCTCGCTCACGGCGACGAACACCACACCGATGGCCGACATCATCGCCAGCATCCGGCGCCAGTCCACCATCCTGGAGATCGTAGGTGACTTCGACGCTGCGTTCGCGCTGCAGGCCAGCGTGGGCAGTCTGCTGAACCGCCGTGGCGACCCAGACTTTGCAGCCACCGCCACACTCTTCCTGCGCGAATCGCACGACACGGCCTGCCTGGCCCTGGTCGCAGCGCTCAGCGAAACGCGCACCGCCACCATCACCAAGGCCACCGACTTCGCGCCGCTGCGCAAGAAGGCAGGCCAGTGGTGGTTGATTGCAGAGCAGATGGACCTGGACCACGTGGGCTGCGCCTATGCCTCCATCGACGACTTCACGCAGGCCGCGCTGGACCTGACGCAGCGCGAACTCGCCTTCCACAAAGGCAAGTTCTCGGCCGCCAATCTGCCCAGCCTGGTGGCCGAGCCCGCTGCCGGCGTGAAGGCCTCGCGGCGCAGCAAGCTGGAGATCGAGGCCCTGGAAGCCGCCGCTGCCACGCTGGACCTGCCACCGCTGCTGCCGCAAGGCAGCGACCACAAGACCGCATCGGCACACAAGCGGCCCTTGGCAGTGCACTCCACCGGCCTGGCCTCGATAATCCAGACCGAGCTTCTCGACCCGCTGGTGACGCCGGCCCGTGAAGCCGCCTGGACGGTGGCAAAGGCCGGCCAGTCGCTGGCGCAGTACCCGACGGTGATGGACGCCTTCGGCAGCGTGCCGGCGCTGGCGCAGGACGCGCAGTTTGTGCGCACGCGCATCGAGGTGCGCGTCAACAACGCCGGCGGCGAGACCCTGGGCCACAGCGTGCTGGGCTTCGATACCGTGCCCGACAAACCTGCCGACCCGAAGCGAACCGACACGCTCACCGTCAACAAGAGCGGCACACTCGCCATCAGCGGCAACATCGCCAACCTGGAGTGCGCCAGCGCGGGCACTGAAACCCTGAAGGTCACCTTCGACGACACCGAAGTGGCCACCGTCAGCGCGGGCGGCGGCAACCTGCTGGCCGGCGCGCTGAGCACGCTCACCCCACCGGGGCTGCTGCAGTCCGCCGGCTTGTCCCCCGACGACAAGGGCAGCCACACGCTGCGTGTGCGCCGCAGCGTCAGCCCCTGCGCGGCCACGCTGGGCATCACCGACGACCTGCTGGCCACGGTGACGCTGTCGTTCAACGAGCGCAGGATCTACTTCAGCGCCAACCCCGGCGGCTACCGCTACGGCTCGGGCATCGTGTCGATAGCCGCCGACGGCACGGGCTATGCCGTGCACACGGACAACCCTCCGGTCGAGCAGTGCGTGCCGGACGGCTCAAGCACGATCTGCGGCCCGGCACAAAGTGCCACGGACGACTCTCCGGCGCTGTCGCCGGATGGAACGCGTCTGCTCTTCTCGCGTCCCGACGCGCTCGGCACGCCCGACGGCATCATGCTGGCCCGGGCCAATGGCAGTGGTGTGACGGAACTGAGCAACGCGCAGGGCAGGGACATCGACACGGCGCCGTCATGGTCGCCAGACGGTTTGCGCTACGCCTACGTTCGCATGGCCTACCTGAACAATGCCTACAGGCCGGCGTTGTTCGTGCGAGACATCGGTGGCAGCGCCGCCGTCAGCCTGGCCAGTTTTCAGGATGGTTCACTCAATGGCACGGCTTGGTCACCCGACGGCAAGACCATCGCCTATGCCCGAAGATCAGCCTCGGGAAGCGGTGGCATCTACCTCGTCGCCGCCGATGGCAGCAGTGCAGCCAGCTTGCTGGTGTCCGACAGCCGCGCCCAGCTGACCCCTTCGGCGTGGTCGCCCGATGGCGCGAAGATCGCGTTCGGTGGCGACGGCGGCATCCAGGTTGTCCATGCCGACGGCACGGGCCTGGTCACGCTGCTGGCAACAAGCCCGTGGCCGCCGGCATGGTCGCCAGACGGCAACGACATCGCCTTCTGCGGCGGCGGCATTCGGCTGATGAAGGCCGATGGCAGCAATGTCCGGCAGCTCTGGACGGGCAATGCGAACTGTGATCTGAGCTGGCGCTGAACCTCGCCAAACCCGTGCCAGCCGACCACCCGGCGGCCGGCAGGGCCCCTGCGCAGGCAAGGCAATGTGCCCGCCCCGCCTGTGCACCTGCCTTACCCGCACTGCCCCACGTAGCCACAGGCCGTGCAGAAATCGCAGCCGTCCTTGTGGATCAACGTGGCGTTGCCGCACTCGGGGCAGGGCTTGCCCGCCATCGGGGCCACGCTGGCCGCCGCGCCCGCGGCCTTGGGCTTGGGCGCTTCGAGGATGCCCATCTCGCGCAGCGGGAAGCCCTCTTCGCTCAATACACCCAGCATGGCATAACGGTGGATGATGAGGCGCGCCACATAGGCCACGGTGCTGGGCCAGATCTGCTGGCGTTTCTCACCGGGCACAGGGGCCATGAAATGGCCCAGCGGCTCGCCCACGTTGAGCAGCTTGCGCAGCTTCATGCCCACCCAGGCGGGGTCGATGACGCGCATGTCCAGCGAGAGCAGACGGGCCAGGCCGTCGAGCGCGCGCGGGTAGTTGCCCGAGAAGCCCAGCGCACAGGGGCGCGTGACGAAACCGGTGGGTGAATCGGGGCTGGCCAGCGCCACTTCCTTGAGCGTGAGCGTGAAGGCTTCGCCGGTGGCAGGGTTGTCGATGTCCACGCCCCAGGCCAGCGTGCCCGAGGTGGTGGTACGCGGCTCGTCGCGGCTGAACATGGCGTCGATCACCGGCGAGGGGCCACCCTCCTGGAACGAACCCAGTTGCTCGCAGCGCCAGCGGATGACGCTGGCCGTGGCCGCCACCACACCGGGGAAGAGTCGCTTCTCGCCGTGCGGCGGGAAGGGCATCTCGAATGAGCGCTCCTCGGCCACGGTGCACAGCGCGTCGAGCTTGAGCTTGAGCCATTGCGGGTCGTTCACGCGCATGTCCAGCGAGAGGGTCTTGGCCAGGGCGCCCAGGCCGCGCGGCTGCTCGGCCCCGTTCACCCACACCTCGAACGGCAGCGTGGTGCCGAACAGGCCCAGGCCGGGGCCGGCTTCGGCCGGCATCTCGCCCACGAACAACGCAAAGTCGCCGTGCGGGTGCTGGATGATGTAGCTCCAGGCCGGGTTGCCGTTGCGCATCTCGGGGCGGCCGGGCCAGCGCATGCTGGTGAGCACTGTGGTGGGCAGCTTTTCGAGCTTGAGGCGCTGGTTGGCGCCGTCGCTGGCCAGTGGCGTGGGTTTGTCGGCAGTGGCGGTTGGCGAGGGCGTGACGCTCAGCACCGAACCCAGCACGGCATTGGGCCGGTAGGTGGCCAGGCCCTTCAGACCACTCTGCCAGGCGGTGAGGTAGAGATCCTGAAAATCGGCATACGGGTAGTCGGCCGGCACATTCACGGTTTTGCTGATCGCGGTGTCAATGCACGGCGCCACGGCGGCCACCATTTGCGCATGGGCCTGGGCGCTCATCTCCAGCGCGGTCACGAAGGCCTCGGTGAGCGGTGCCTTCTCGCCCTTCAGGTGGCGGTACAAACGCCAGGCGTGGTCTTCCACCGCGTACTCCTTGAAGCCGCCGTCGGGCATGCGCTTCTTGCGGGTGTAGGTCCAGCTGAAGGCGGGCTCGATGCCATTGCTGGCGTTGTCGGCAAAGGCCAGGCTGATGGTGCCGGTGGGGGCGATGGACAGCAAATGCGAGTTGCGCAGTCCGCCAGTGCGGATGCGGTCTTTCACCGCTTGCGGTAAACGCGAGGCGAAGTTGCCGCTGGCCAAATACATGTCGGCGTTGAACAGCGGGAAGGCGCCGCGCTCTTGGGCCAGGTCGACACTCGCGTTGTAGGCCGCGTCGCGCATCACCTCGCTGATGTGGCGGGCCATGTCGCGAGCCTCGGGCGCGTCGTAGCGCAGGTTCAGCATCACCAGGGCGTCGCCCAGGCCGGTGAAGCCCAGGCCCACGCGGCGCTTGTTGGCGGCTTCTTCGCGCTGGCGATCGAGCGGCCACACGGTCACGTCGAGCACGTTGTCGAGCATGCGCGTGGCCACTTTCACCACCTCGGTGAAGCCGGTGTCGTCGAAGCTGGCCGTGCCCTCAAACGGCTCGCGCACGAAGTGCGTGAGGTCGATGGAGCCCAGGCAGCAGCAGCCATACGGTGGAAGCGGCTGCTCGGCGCAGTTGTGCACGTACAGGCCGTTGGCATCGAAGGCGTGGATGTGCTCGACGGTGACGTCGAAAACGGCCTCGGTGCCGTCGGGCTCGATGGATTCCACCGTGGCGGTGAAACGCTCGCGGTTGAGCGTGCGTTGGTAGCTGCCCAGCAGCTCGGCCAGACGCAGGGCCTTGGCGCTGTCTTCAAAACCGACCAAGTCGTTGAAGCGCAGCAGGTTGTCGCCGCTGATCACCAACTCGTGCAGGCCTTGGCACGGGTACTCGCGCTGGCCACCTTGGCCATCGGGCAGCAACGCCGGGCCCGCAGGGCGGCGGTCACGGTACAAGCGGGCGACGATGCCCAGGCGCAGCAGCATGCGCTGGGCCGATTGCAGTAAACCGGCGTCGGCTTGGGTGAGGCGCACGCTCACACCCTTGTCCTGCGTGCCCTGCACCGAGCCATCGGCGTCAAACAGGCCACGCAGCAGGCCACGGCAAAAGTCGGACGAGCCGGTCTCCATCGCCGGGGTGAGAGTCTTGTGGCCAGGCCGGGCGCCCAGTTGCAGGGCCAGGTCGCGCAGCGGCGCAGAGGCCAAGCGGGCCTCACCACGGGCTGCGATGGGGCGCTGGAAGCCCTTGAAATCGGCCCGGTGCGGCAAGGTTGCCGCAGCCGCCTCGGCGGCACGCATCACCGTGCTGGCGCCGTGCGAGGTGATGGAGTGCTCAGTGCCAACGGCCTTGAGTTCGGGCGCCCACACGGAGATGACCGCCTTGTCGTCCTTGAGCGTGCCGTCGCCGATCAACAAGCCCAGCAAATAGCCTTCGGCTTCGGTGTGCGCGCCTGCCCAGCCCTCCAGTGCGCGGTGGTCGTGCAGCAGCACTTCGTCACCCGCGCTCAGCGCGCCAGCGGGTGCCCATTCGCTTTCCACCAGGTAGCGGGTCTTGCGGATCACGCGGCGCACAGGGTGGTCATCGGTGAGGCGCAGCTCGAAACCATCGCGGGTGCGCAAACGCCGCACGGGCTTGGTGCCGGTGGCGAAGAAGCCCTGCGATTCGGTGGCATAGGGCTTGCCGTCCACCATCGCCACGAAAGGCTGACCGATGAGATCCGCCACCTGGCGGGCGCCATCGGCCGTCATCACCCAGCTGTCGGCCGTGATGCAGGGGTTGGTGGCCGCGATGGTCTCGCAGTAGCTGAGGTTGTTGTCCTGGTTGATGCGGTCCAGGAAGAGCACGCCGGGCTCGGCATGGTCATAGGTGCTGCGCATGATCTGGTCCCACAGCGTGGTGGCCGGCAGCTTGCGGTACACCCACTGGCCGTCGGCACGCTGGTAGGCCCCCTGGGCTTTTTGCTTCTCGCCAGGCTCGGCGCGGTGCACCAGTTCCACGTCGGTGCCGGCCTGCACGGCCTTCATGAATTCATCGGTCACGCCCACCGAGATGTTGAAGTTGCGCAGGTCGCCCTGGTCTTTGGCGTGGATGAATTCCTCGATGTCGGGGTGGTCGCAACGCAGCACGCCCATCTGCGCGCCACGCCGCGCGCCGGCGGACTCGACGGTTTCGCAGGAGCGGTCGAACACCCGCATGTAGCTGATGGGGCCCGACGCGCTCGATTGCGTGGAGCCCACCCAGGCGCCATGCGGCCGGATGCGCGAGAAGTCATACCCCACACCGCCGCCACGGCGCATGGTTTCGGCGGCTTCGGTGAGCGCGGTGTAGATGCCCGGGAAGCCCTCTTCGACGCTGGCGATCGAATCGCCCACCGGTTGCACGAAGCAGTTGATCAGCGTGGCTGAAAGGTCGGTGCCGGCGGCCGAGTTGATGCGGCCGGCGGGCACGAAGCCGCGGCGCTGGGCGTCGGCGAAGCGGGCCTCCCAGTGGGCGCGGTTTTCGGGGGCTTCCACAGCGGCCAGGGCGCGGGCCACGCGGGCCCGCACTTCGTCCACCGTTTTCTCGCCGCCCTTGGCGTATTTTTCGATCAGCACTTCTTCGCTGATGTCTTGGGCGGGCAGGTTGTCGCTGCCGGTGTGGATCAGGGAAGACTGGCGGGGTGCTTGGCGGGTGCGGCTCATGGCGGTCGTGAGGCTTGGGGTGAAAAGCTGTGCATTTGTACAGCGCTGCATCATGACTCAAAACCAGGCCCGCGCAAGCCCCAAACGTGTCACCCAAAGGGGCTTGCGGTCATTTCTTGATGCGCCACAACGCGAGTGCCAAACCGGCCACCACAAAGCTTCAAAACAAGGGCAGCTGGGTCTTGCGCGGCAGCGCTTGGCGGTGCTAAAGCGGGCCGTCAGACGGCGGTTCAGGGCAGCGGCAGATCCAGAATCTGGCAGCCCAAGTTGCCGATTGCGGCCAAGGGCGGCTCATGGCTGGCCACCAGCCACAGCGTGTGGTTTTGCTGGGCGGCGCCAGCCAGTTCCTGCTGCAGGTAGGCCAGCGAGGCGGCGTCCAGCGCGTTCAGCGGTTCATCCAGCAATCGCAATCGCGTACCTGCGGCCATCGCTGCCGCCAGCCACACCTTGCGCTGTGTGCCGGTGGACAAGGCCGCCAGCGGCGTGCCCAGGTGCGGGCCCAGGCCAAAGCCTGCTGCATGGGCCATCACCGCCGCAGCGTCGAAGCGCGGGTAAAGGCCCTGCAGAAAGCCGAAGTATTCGAGCGGGCGCAGGTGGTCGAAGGCAATGGGGCCAGGGCCGCACCAGAAGATCTCGCTCTTCCAGGCCAGGATGTCGGTGGCGGGGTTCAAAGCCACATGGCTGGTGAGTTGCATCTCGCCCGTCAATGGCGGCAAGGCGCCCGCCAGCAGTTTCAGCAAGGTGGATTTGCCGCTGCCGTTCACGCCACGCAGCCAGGTGAGGCCCGCGTCCACATGCGCCGACCAGGCGGTGAACACGTGGCGACGCGGCCAGGAAAAGCTCAGGTCGCGCACAACCAGGCGCGCGGCGGTTGCCGTCATGACAAGACCTCGGTGGACAGGGCGAGTTGGATCACCAGGCTGAGCAGCCAGCGCAGTGCGGCTTCGTCGGCCTGCCGGGGCGGCTGACCCGAAGCCCACCACACGCTGAGCGCGGCCACCAGCGCCCAACCGGCCAGCACGGCCGGCCGAAACTGCGCGGCCTGTGGCCCCAGCAAGGCTGATGCCAGCAGCAGCGCAGCGCCGGCCAGGGCAGGCAGCAGCAATTGCCATCGCCTTGCACGATCCAACGTGGCCAGCGGGAGAGGCAAGCTGGCCGCCGCAGCCTGGAGCAGCGGCACCAGGCTCTGGCGGCTGAGGTGGCCGAGGCGGCTGGTGAGCGAGAGCGCGGCCACGCTCCAACCGGCATAGATCGCACTGGCCCACTCTGGCTGCCACCACAGCAGCAACGAAGGCGCCATCAACAACACCAGGCTGGCCAGCCACCAGATGCCAAGCGTGCGGGCCTCTGCGCGCCAAACCGGCAACACCAGCAGCGCCCACCACCAGGGCGTGGCGGTGGGCAAGGCGGCGCCTGTTGCAGCACCCGCCACACTGCGCCGAAACCGCCCCACCGCCGCACCACGCGCCGCCTGCAGGCCCCGCAGGCCCAAGGCCCAGGCCAGCGCCTGGGTGAACAGCAGCGCGGTCGGCGCTGCCCACCGTGCGGACTGCAGCCATGCGGGGTTCTGCAGCAGCACATTGGCCATGCCCAGGGCTTGGACTGCCCACCACAGCAGCAGGGCCAGGGCACTCACCACGGCGTCGGAGCGGCGCACGGCGCTCGCGCTCAAGGGCAGCGCGGCCTCGCTGTCGCGCCAGGCCGTGGGCCACAGCAGGGGCCGCAACGCGCGCACCAGGGACACGCTGGCGGCGGTTTGCAGGGCCAGCACCAACGCCAGCTGGGCCAGCGCAGGCACCGTCCACCGGGTGTGGGCCACCACCCAGCTCAGCGGCAGCACGGTCCAGGCGGCCACCGCCGCGACGGCCGCCAAGCCGCCGGTGGCGCCTGCCCCAAAGGCCAGGCCAGCCATGCCCAGGTACACGCCCCAGCGCTTCAGGAAGGCACGCAAGCTGGCCAGGCACCAGCGCGAGCGCATCGCTGCATAACTCACCGGCAAGACAAGGGACGGTTCGGCCAGCACAAAAAGAAAGGCCCTGATCCTCAGGGCCGGGTAGGTGGAGGGTGTGGCAATGATGCCTTGCCGGGCAGGTGGCGCATCAGGCCTTGGTCAGGTGGTGGCCGGTGACAACCACGACTTGCGTGGCAGCGGTGTCGGTGGATGTGGCCTGGGTCATCATCACATCGCTGACCTGGCTGTTGGCAATGTGGCCCATGCCGCCGAGCAGCGACAGGCTGACGATGGCGGCCAGCGAAAGGGCGGTGGCGCGGGCGGCGAAGGCGGTAGAGAAGGTGGTCATGTTCAGCTCCTGGTGGCTGCAGCGTCTTGCTGCGATGGAGTGAACTCTAGGGATCACCGATGGCCGCTGCGAGCAGCATGCGACGAACGGCAGCAGCGGTGCGCCAAGCCGCGCTTTTTCGCGCTCAAACCGCAGCGGATCAGCCATGCGGCGGCGGCATCCAGCGCCGCAAATAGGCGGCACCAGCCCCCGGGTGGGCCTTGGCCTGAGCCAGCTCATGGCGGGCGATGCTGCGCAGGTGCACTTCGTCCGGCCCGTCCAGGAAGCGCAGCGCGCGGCCCCAGCTCCACAGCTGGGCCAATGGCGTGTCGGGCGTGAGGCCCATGGCGCCAAAGACTTGCATGGCGCGGTCGAGCACACGGGTCTGCAACTGGGCAGTCACGAGCTTGATGGCGGCCACGTCGGTGCGGGCCGCCGCATTGCCCTCCTGGTCCATGCGCCAGGCGGCGTGCAGCACCAACCAGCGCGCCTGGTCGATCTCCACGCGGCTGTGGGCAATCCAATCCTGCACGTTGGCGTAGTGGCCCAGGTGCTCGCCAAAGGCGGCGCGCTCGTTGGCGCGCTCGCACATCAGCGCCAGCGCCAGCTCGCACTGGCCGATGCTGCGCATGGCGTGGTGCACCCGGCCCGGCCCCAGCCGCGCCTGGGCCATGGCAAAGCCGGCGCCCGCCTCGCCCAGGCGCTGGACCTCAGGCACGCGCACGTTGCGGAACACCAGCTCGCAATGGCCTTCCAGCGCCACATGGTCCATCACCGGGATGTTGCGCTCCACCACCAGGCCGGGCGCGTCCATGGGCACCAGCAGCAGGCTGTGGCGGGCATGGGCCGGCGCCTCGGGCGAGGCGTCGCTCACGCCCATCACCACTGCGAGCTTGCACAGCGGATGCGCCGCACCGGTGATGAACCACTTGCGGCCGTTGAGCACGTAGTGGTCGCCATCACCGTCAACGGTGAGCTGGATGCGGGTTTGCAGCTGGGTGGGGTCGCTGGAGGCCACGTCGGGCTCGCTCATCGCGAAGCACGAGCGGATCTCGCCGGCCAGCAGCGGGTTCAGCCATTCGCTCACCTGGGCCGGCGTGGCAAACCGCTGCAACAGCTCGATGTTGCCGGTGTCGGGCGCGCTGCAGTTGAACACCTCGGATGCCCAGGGCACACGGCCCATGGTTTCGGCCAGCGGCGCGTAGTCGAGGTTGCTCAGCCGGGTGCCGGGTTGGTCGTCGCGCAGCGAGGGCAGAAACATATTCCACAGGCCCAAGGCGAGTGCCTTCTCTTTCAATGGTGCCAGCACATCGAGCGGGTAGGCACCGGCATCGGCCCAGCGGTGCCAATCGGGCAGGCTGGGCAGCACCAGGTCGTCCATGAAGCGTTGCAGGCGCGACTGCCACTCGCGGCTGAGGGGGGATGGGCTGAAATCCATGCCGCGAGTCTGCCTGCCGCAGCAGCTGGCGGCTGTCTCCAGTGGGACGACGCTGGGCCGGTCAAGCCCCTGGTTTCATGGGGCTGCGCGCGGTTTGACTGTGGTCAAATATTGGCGTGAACAGCCTCGTCATCCCCATCGCCTGTGCTGACACCCACGCCTCGTCCGGTGCGTCTGGTGGCTGTGGCGCCTGCCTGAGCAGCTCTGCCGGCCCGGTGTGCCGCGCCACGCTGTGCCCGGATGCCCACCCGCAGCACTTTGAAGGCCCGCCCGAGCTGGTGCGTCATCTGGTGGCCGAGCTGGACGCGGCGCTGGCCGTGCAACGGCCCGACGACCCCGACGCCACCACCAGCCTGGTGCATTCGCTCACTGTGGGCGATGGCGAGGCGGAATTGAAGCTGGCCGTGGCCTCGCGCTGCGCCGGCGCCCACCTGGTGGACGCAGCCTTTCAGGCGCTGCGCCGCCTGCTGCCCGACACCGACATCTACGTCAGCAGCGCCGGCTGAGGCTTGCTCTCAGGCCGTGAGCTGGTCGTTGCCCGGCGCGTCCTCAGCCGGCTTGGCGGCGCCGTCGCCCAAGGCGTCCTCGGCGTCGGTCACGGCCTCTTGCAGGGCCTGGCGTGCCTGCAACAGCGCTGGCAGCACCTCGCGCGCATCCTGGTTGCCCAGGGCGTCCACGGTGTCGGAGAGTTCGTCGGTGGCCTCGCGCACCCGCAGCATCGCAGCCTGCGATTGCGCCAGCGCGTCGTCAGCGGCCTGCACCTCGCCCGAGAGCGCATTCACCTGGCCTTGCAGTTCGCCCACCTGCTGGGCCAGGTCCATCACGCGCCAACCCACCCAGGCCAAACCCAGGCCCAGGCAGAACACAACAGGGAGGTACATGGCACGCAGACCACGGGACATGGCAGATTCCAGCAACGGATGACAGACCGCCATGGTGCCACCGAAGCGTGGCAGGCCCAAACCGGGCTCACAATGGCTGACCCCAACTTGCCCTGAAGGAGGCTCACATGGCCAAAGGTGAACAACGCAGCAACAAGGAAGCCAAGAAGCCCAAGAAGGACAGCGGCCCCTCCAAGCCCATTTCACCTTCGGCGGTCACCCCCACCATCACCACCGTGGTGCCGGACCGCAGCAAGAAGAAGAAGTAAGCCGAACAAGGGCCCCGCAAACCGGGGCCCTTATTCTTTCGCGATAGCCTCTACCTGGATGCGCAGCGTGACAGCCATGTCAAAGCCATAGGCCTTGCCGGCGTCGATGCCGAACTCTTCGCGGTTGATGGTGGCCAGCGCGTCGGCACCGCACAGCTCGCGCTTGAACAACGGGTGCGGCATGCACTTGAACTTCAAGATCGCCAGCGTCACCGGCCGGGTCTTGCCGCGCAGACTCAGCTCGCCCACCACCTGTGTGGGCACGCCGTTCACCACGCCGGCCAATTGCCCGGTGTAGCGCGCATAGGGAAATTTCTCCACGTCGAACAAGCTCTCGCCCTTGGCCACCGCGTTCATCTGCGCCAGGCCATAGTCCACGCTGTCGGTGTGCACCACCAAGTCCACCGCACCCAGGCCAGTGGCCTTGTCGTACACGATCTGCCCGGCGCTCTTGGTGAACTTGCCGCGCCACACCGACAGGCCCATGTGGTCGGCCTCGAAGCTGGGGTAGGTGTGGCCGGGCTCGATCTCGTAGGTCACGGGGGCCGCGTGGGCCATGCCGCCGCACAGCAGCGTGGCCAGCCAAGGTCTGGGGTTGAAGGGCATGTGGGGTCTCCTGGCGGGGTGGTGTTGGAAAGGTGATCAGTGTGGTTCGCGCGCACGCCACTCGCGCAGCGCATCGGCAGCGATCCAGCGCGCCGCCTTGGAAGGCCGCTGGCGCAAACGCTCGGCGCAAAGCACTGCCTCGCCCAGCAAGTTGTCATTGCGCTTGCCGATCTGGCGCAGCGCCCAGTTGACGGCCTTGCGCACGAAGTTGCGCTCGTCGTCGGCCGCAGCTTCGATCAATGGCAAACAGGCCACAAAGGCCTCGTCGTTGGCCTGCTTGTCATGCACCGCCAAGGCCGCCAGCAGGGCGAAGGCGGCGCGGCGCTGGAACTCGCCCTGGCGCAGCGCCCACACCGGCACACGGCCCCAGGCCAGTGGGCTGGGGGCAAAGGCGTTGGTGCAGGCCTGGTCGCAGGTATCCCAGGCGTGCATGTCCTTGATCCAGTGGTTCATCTCGGTGACGGTGAAGCGCGCCGGCTCGGCCACCAAGGCGGCCACGATCTGCGCCTCGGGCACGCCGCTGTCCCACAAGGCCAGGGCCAGGGCATGCTGGCGGCCCAGACTGCGCGCGGTGGCCCGCAGCACCGGCACCGAAATGCCCAGCCGGCCCTCGGGGTTCATGCCGAAGCGCGCCATGCCGGTCGCGGCCTCTGGCCTCGCCAGCGTGCGCAAGTGGGCCAGCACGGCTTCTGGCGATTGCGGTGGAGCAGCAGGCATGGCGCGATGGTAGCGAGCCCGTCAAGACCCCGCCGAGCAGGCTGGCGCCATCCACTCAAGGTGGCTGGCCTGCAGTTCATCCCACACTTTGCGCGGTCCGTCGCATCCGCATGGCGAGGCCAGGGCCGGCTGCCTAGAGTCCACTCCATCGCCACTGTCCCACACCACCAGGAGCACACCATGACCACCCGCCAAAACGCCACCCGCGCCACCACCTACACCGCGTCTTCCACCAGCGCCCGTGCCGGCTTCATGAGTCTGGCGGCCGCCGTCACCTTTGCCGTGCTGGCCGGCCTGGGCACTGTCGCTGATCGCCAAGTGGAGGACGCGCTGATGGCTTATGCAAGCGCCCTGCCCATGGCCCAGGCCAGCAGCGCCGCCGATGCCTTGCGCGACAGCTGAGCCCCTCTCCCGAAACGCTCCCTGCACATCACTCGAGACAGGCTTCACCGGCCTCCTCCTTCGGCCCCGGCTCTCCGGGGCCGTTTTTTTTTTAGCACCACGACAATCAAGCCACCGTCACATCACCCGTCCGCAAGGCCTGCCATGTACCTGATCACCATCACCTACACCCAGCCACTGGTCGCCGTGGAGCGCGTGCTGGAGGCTCATCGCCAATATTTGCGAGAAGCCCCGCTGGGCAGCCGCATCGTGATGACCGGCCGGCGCCGCCCTGCCACCGGCGGCCTGGTGATGCTGCGTGCCGACAGCCGCGAGGCGGTGGAGGCCTTCGTGAGGAACGACCCCTACTGCACCGAGAACGTCGCCGCATTCGAGATCGTGGAGTTCGATGTGGCCCAGATAGCACCTGGGTTGGAGACCCTGAAGGGCGACTGATGCGACTGTGCGTTCAACGGCGTTCCGCAGGTTCCCGGCAATCAGGGCGCTGTCTGCTTGCGGCCCTTCGACCAGGGCCGCGATGGAGCCCAAAAAGTGACGCTACAGCAGCACCGCCAACCGCTCCAGCACGATCACGCCGAAGAAGCCCAGGCCGGCCAGCACCGTCCACTTGACGATCACCAGGCCGCGCTGGCGCCAACGGTCATCGCGGGTGCCGATGTACATCGCGAAGCACAGGATGCCGGCCACCAACAGCAGGCCGAAGACCAGGCGGAAGATCACCATGCCGGCGCCAGCTCCGCAAACCCGGCTGGAGCCGTCTTGGCGTTGTCGAAGCTCACCAGCTCCCAGGCGCTTTCATCGGCCAGCAGCTTGCGAAGCAGCTTGTTGTTCAGCGCGTGCCCGCCCTTGTACGAGGTGTAGGCCGCCAGCAGCGGGTGGCCGGCGATGTAGAGGTCGCCGATCGCATCCAGGATCTTGTGCTTGGCAAACTCGTCGTCATAGCGCAGACCGCCGGCATTGAGCACACGCGTGTCGTCGATGACGATGGCGTTGTCCATGCTGCCACCCAGCGTGAGGCCGCGCGCGCGCATGGCATCCAGGTCTTTGGTGAAACCGAAGGTGCGGGCGCGGGCGATCTCCTGCTTGTAGCGGCCCGAGCCCATGTCGAAGCGCGTCTCCTGCCCGGTGGCGTCGAGCGCAGGATGGTTGTAGTCGATCTGGAACGTGAGCGTATAGCCGTGGTGCGGCTCCAGCTTGGCCCACATCAGGCGTTGGCCCTCGCCCTCGCGCACTTCCACGGCTTTCTTGACGCGCAGAAAGCGCTTGGGCGCGTCTTGCAAGGCAATGCCGGCGCTTTGCAGCAGGAACACGAAACTGGCCGACGAGCCGTCGAGGATGGGCACTTCATCCGCCGTGATGTCGACGATGAGGTTGTCCAGCCCCAGGCCGGCACAGGCCGACATCAGGTGCTCGATGGTTTGCACCTTGGGCGCGTCGGGGTTGCCGCCGGGCGAGATGGTGGAGGCCATGCGTGTGTCGCTGACCGAATCGAAGCGCACGGGGATGCTCACCGGCTCGGGCAGGTCAACCCGGCGGAAGACGATGCCGGTGTTGGGAGGTGCTGGGCGCAGCGTGAGTTCAACACGCTGGCCGCTGTGCAGGCCCACGCCTACAGCGCGGGTGAGGGATTGGAGGGTGCGTTGCTGGAGCATGGGCTGGGCGGATTGTCGGTCAAGCCGCCGGTTTGCGCTGGAGCGGCAACTCCAGTCGCACCCGCGTGCCCTGGCCCTGCGCGCTGTCGAGAATGATGCGGCCGCCCAGCCGGCTGGCGCGCTGGTACAGGTGGCGCACACCGCGGCCCCGGCCCTCTTGCGTGGGGTCGAAGCCGGCGCCGTCGTCTTCGATCAACACAGTCACCGAATCATGGTGGGCACGCGTGGCCAGGCGCACCGTGGCGGCCCGGGCATGCTTGAGCACGTTGGTGAGCACCTCCTGCACGATGCGCATCACCTGCAGGGTGTCGTGCGGCTGCAGCCATTCGAGCGGCGGCAGGTCTTCCACGTCCCAATGCATCTTCAGGCCTGCACCTTCCAGGCGACGGCCCAGGCGGTGGCGCAGCGAGGCCAGTAGGGTCACCAGGTCCTGCCCCATGGGTTCGAGCGAATCAATCACCAGGCGCAGGTCGTCCACGCATTCGCGCAGCAGCTCGGCCACGGCCTGTGAATCCAGTTTGCCTTGTTCCACCAACACCAGCGACGACATCAGCGTGGAGCCCAAGCCGTCGTGCATGTCGCGCATCAGGCGCTGGCGCTCCAGCAACAGGGCCTGCTCGCGCTCGATGCCGCTGATGCGCTCGTGGTTGGCATGCAGCTGAGCCTCACGCTCGGCCAGGCGACGCTCAAGCCGCTCGTTGGCCTGCTCCACATGGCTGATGGCCTGCGAATAGCGGGTCTGCACCGCGAACAGAAAGGCCAGGAACAGCAGCAGGCTGGCGAAGGGCAGCAGGTAGATGGATTCGGCCGACACCACACCCGACACCAGCAGCAAGTCATGCACACCGAAGATCTCGGTCACCCACAGCGTGGCAACGATCAGCCGGAACTCGCGCGTGCCACCTGTCCAGGCCATCCAGCTCAGCCGTCCCACCACCGCCAAGCCGGCGATGGCATTGATGACGTGCTGCTGCACCACGGTGTTCAACGGTGTCCACTCGAAGGGCATGCCAACCACCGACATCACCGCCACGAAGATCACCAGCCCACGCTCCAGTTTGGGCGAACGGCGCGGGTCAAAACGCAGCGCGAACAGATAGACCAACACCATCACCCATGACAGCGAAGTGTTGGTCATCCACCAGAACCAGATATAGGCCTCGGTGCCTGTGGGCATGGTGGTGTAGTAGTGCAGGTTGCGCAGCCCCCAGACCAGCGACGACAGGAAGAACAGCAGATAGGCCTGCTCGCGCCGCCGGCCGCGCCAGAACATCAGCGCAAACAGGCCCAGCGACAAGAAGGTGAGGCTGCCTACCTGCGGTGCCACATGCTGCAACACCTGGCGCCACTGGGCGCTAGACGACAGCTCGGCCCGGGGCCCCACACGGATGGGGGCCACACGGGTCTCACCCCCTTCGTAGTGGATGAGGCCCACGGCAACGACGATGGTGCCGCCCGCCGCCGCCGCTTCGCCCAGGTCCACCAGGATGGGCACGTTCCATTGCTCGCGCCAGCGGTCGGCACCGTCCGACACCATGCGCCAATGCCGGCCATCAAAGCGCAGCACCTGCACCGCTGCACCCACTGCGCGTGGCAGGTACAGCGCCAATGGGCCGGTGGCACCTGCGGGCACGGGGTAGTCCACCCGGTACCAATCGGCCTCCAGGCCACGGTTGGGGGCCCGGGCCCGGATGGGGTCGCGCCCCTCGAAGCGGGGCAGATCCACCAGCGCCCAGGTCGGGTCGGCCGGTGCGGACAAGGGTACAACGGTGCCAGGGTCCACCTTGGGCCCCTGGCGAATGCTGCCAAACGGCACATGCAGGTGCCAGACCTGGGTGTATTCCTGCTGCGGTGGCTGGGCCGGGCTTTGGATCACATCCGGGTCGGGCCCGTGCACCGCCTGCGCGGGCAGCGCCACCAGCCAAACCAGCCAGCCGGCCCAGCGCAGCAGCCACCCACGGCCCCGCTCAGTCACGCACCAGCCCCAGTTTGCGGGCCTCGTAGATGGCCTCGGTCTTGGAGTGCACCTGCAGCTTGCGGTAGCTGCGCTTCACATAGGTCATCACCGTGTGGCGCGAAACACCCAGCATGCGGGCGATCTCTTCAAAGCTGAAGCCCTTGGCCGAGAGCGTGAGCACCTGGCGCTCTTGCGGCGACAGCAGGGCGTCGTCCACCACCGGCCCGGCCTGGGGTGTGAGGCGCAACAACAACTGCCGCGCAATCACCGGGCTGATGGGGCTGCCGCCGCTGTGCAGGCTGCGGATCTGCTCGGTCAGATCGTCGGCCGGCGTGTCCTTCAGCAAATAACCCGTGGCGCCCGCTTCCAGCGAGGCCATCACGTGCGGCTCGTCGCCGAACACCGTCACCACCATCACATCGGTGTCGGGCAGGTGCTCGTTGGCGTAGCGGATCAGGTCGACCCCGCTGCCACTGGGCAGGCCCAGATCCACCAGCAGCACGTCGGGCCGGAGGTTGCACAGCAACCGCAAGCCAGGTTCCACATCGCCCGCCGAGCCCACCAGGGCCATGTCCGGCGCATCACCCACCATGCTGGCGAAGGCGGCGCGAAACCGCTCGTCGTCTTCAACGATCAGGACCGAGATGGTGGGGTTCATGAGCCTGGGAGTTTAGGCCGCGCCGGGGCCGGTGCCGATCCCGCTGAAGGTTCTAGGGGGTGGCTGCGGCGTGCCCATGAAAGAAGGGCGCCCGCAGGCGCCCTTGACAAACACGGCGAGGCAGCGGGGGTCAGTCGGCTTGCTTGCGCAGAAAGGCCGGGATCTCGATCTCGTCCATACCGTTCGAGCTCAGCGCCTCCACCTTGGCGGCCGCCTGGGTGCGGCCGGTGCGCCACACGCTGGGGGTAGACAGGCTGGCATAGTCGCCACCCGAACCCATGCCGGCGCCCATGGCGCCCATTGCCGGCGCGGTGCCGGTACTGGCCACAGAGGCTGCGGCACTGCCCACCGGCTGGGTCAGCAGGGGCAGGTTGTCGGTGCCGGTGCGCAGCACCGGGGCCGACTGCACCACGGTGAGCGGCGCCTGGGCGCGGCGCGAGGCCGAGTTCAGGCCGGTGGCGATGACCGTGACGCGCAGCTGGTCGCCCAGCGATTCGTCGTAGGCGGTGCCGTAGATCACGTGCGCATCTTCGGCCGCATAGCGGCGGATGGTGTTCATCGCGTTCTTGCTCTCGGCCAGCTTGAAGGTGGTGCGCGCCGCCGCGATCAGCACCAGCACGCCGCGCGCGCCGGACAGATCGATGCCTTCGAGCAGCGGGCAGGCCACCGCCGCATCGGCAGCCTTGGTGGCGCGGTCGGGGCCACTGGCCATGGCCGTGCCCATCATGGCCTTGCCGGGCTCGCTCATCACGGTCTTGACATCTTCGAAGTCGACGTTCACCAAACCCGGGATGTGGATGATGTCGCTGATGCCGCCCACCGCGTTCTTCAGCACATCGTTGGCGTGCGCAAAGGCCTGGTCTTGCGTGACGTCGTCGCCCAGCACTTCCAGCAGCTTCTCGTTCAGCACCACGATCAGCGAATCCACATTCGCTTCGAGCTCGCTCACGCCGGCATCAGCCTGCTTGCTGCGGCGGCCGCCTTCGAACTCGAAAGGCTTGGTCACCACGCCCACGGTCAGGATGCCCATGTCCTTGGCGATGCGCGCGATCACCGGCGCGGCGCCGGTGCCGGTGCCACCACCCATACCGGCGGTGATGAACAGCATGTGCGCGCCTTCAATCGCCTGGCGGATGCGGCCTTCGGCCTCTTCGGCCGACTCCTTGCCCACCACGGGCTTGGAACCTGCTCCCAGGCCGGTGGCGCCCAGTTGCACCAACTGGCCAGCAGAGCTGCGGTTGAGTGCCTGAGCGTCGGTGTTGGCGACGATGAACTCCACCCCCTGAACGCCTTGCGAAATCATGTGCTCGACGGCGTTGCCGCCGCCGCCACCCACGCCGATCACCTTGATCTGCGTACCTTGGTCAAATTCTTCGATCATCTCGATGGCCATGTGGAACCTCCGTCGTCGTGTGTTGCAGTTGCCGTGTTGCTTGAAACTCTAACCTGCCCTGGCCTTTGCCCAGGGCTTTCTTCTCATGTTTTCTGCTGGGCTGACCCCGGTCAGAAATTTCCCAAAAACCAGTCGCGCAGTTTGCCGAACAGCGTCGTCACCGAGCCCGCCTGCTGCGCAGCCTTGTGGCCTCGCGTGTGGGCCTGGCGGGCTTCCTCAAGCAGACCCATCACGGTGGCCGAGCGCGGGTTGGCCACCATGTCGAACAAGGGGCCGGAATAGGTGGGCAGGCCCTTGCGGACCGGCTTGAGGAAGATGTCCTCCCCCAGCTCCACCATGCCCGGCATCACCGCCGTGCCACCGGTGATCACGATGCCCGAGGACAGCAACTCCTCGTAGCCCGATTCGCGGATCACCTGGTGCACCAGTGAATAGATTTCTTCGACGCGCGGCTCGATCACGCCAGCCAGCGCCTGGCGGCTGAGCATGCGCGGGGCGCGGTCGCCCAGACCGGGCACCTCCACCTGCTCGTTCGGGTCGGCCAGCAACTGCTTGGCCACGCCGTACTCGACCTTGATCTCTTCGGCGTCTTTCGTAGGCGTGCGCAGCGCCATCGCGATGTCGCTGGTGATCAGGTCGCCAGCGATGGGAATGACCGCCGTGTGGCGGATGGAGCCGCCGGTGAAGATGGAGACATCGGTGGTGCCAGCGCCGATGTCCACTACCGCCACACCCAGATCCTTCTCGTCCTCGGTCAGCACGGCGGCCGCCGAGGCGGTGGGGCTGAGTGCGAGTTGCTCCACTTCCAGGCCGCAACGACGCACGCACTTGATGATGTTCTCGGCGGCGCTCTGGGCGCCGGTGGCGATGTGTACCTTCACCTCCAGGCGGCTGCCGCTCATGCCGATGGGCTCTTTCACTTCGTGGCCGTCGATGACGAACTCTTGCGACTCGACCAGCAGCAGCCGCTGGTCGTTCGGGATGTTGATGGCCTTGGCGGTTTCGATGACGCGCGCCACGTCCACCGGCGTCACCTCGCGGTTGTCGCGCACGATGACCATGCCAGTGCTGTTCTGCCCGCGGATGTGGCTGCCGGTGATGCCGGTGTAGACGCGCTCGATCTTGCAGGCGGCCATCATCTCGGCCTCTTTCAGCGCCTGCTGGATGCTCTGCACCGTGGCGTCGATGTTCACCACCACACCGCGCTTGAGGCCATGCGATGAGGACACGCCCAGCCCTGCCACGCGCAGCTCACCGCCCACCACCTCGGCCACCACCGCCATCACCTTGGCGGTGCCGATGTCCAGCCCGACAACCAGATCCTTGTATTCCTTGGCCATGTATTCCTCAGTTTCTCTCAGTTGCGGCCGCAGCCAGACCGCCCTTGAGCCGCACCGCATAGCCATCGGTGTGTCTCAGGTCGGCGTATTCCAGGGGCCGCCGGCTACCGCCGGTGACCTGGGTCAGGGTGCGCACGAAACGCTCGGTGCGGGCCAACACTTCGGCCTCGTCGCCACGGCCCAGTTCCACCTCGGCGCCGTTGTCCAGTTCCACCTGCCAAGAGCCACGGCCCGACAAGGCCAGGCGCGCCGGCTCCAAGCCCAGCAGGCTGAAGGCGCCCACCAGCTTGCGGTACATGGCCAGGATCTGCTGCGCTTGCGCCTCGGGGCCCTCGAACTCGGGCAACTGGTCTTCGTCCACATCGCCCAGGTTGGCCTCGAAGACCTCGCCGTAGGAGTTGACCAACCGGTCGTCACCTTCGGGGCCCTTCCACAGCGCCACCGGGCGGTGTTCTTCCAGCGTCACCAACAGGCGGTTGGGCCAGACCTTGCGCACCACCGCATGGCGCACCCAGGGCATGGCCTCGAAGGCATTGCGCGCGGCCTGCAAGTTGAGCGAGAAGAAGTTGCCAGCCAACCGCGGTGCCACGTTGGCACGCACCGTGGCGGCGTTGTTGTGCACCACATCGCCTTCGAGCTTGATGGCCCGCATGGCAAACAGCGGCTGGCGTGCCACCCACGAGCCCGCCCCGCCCAGCAGCACGCAGCCCGCCAGCACGCCCACCACGGCGGTGGTGGCGTTCATCAGGCGAACGTCGGGGGGCAAGTGGGCAGTGGCCATGGGGTTGCTTCAGGCGCTTGGGATGGTAGCGGTGGTGTCGAGCGTGGCCTGCGACAGCAGGTGCAGGCACAGCTGCTCGTAGCTCATGCCGGCCACGTTGGCCGACTTGGGCACCAGCGAGTGGCTGGTCATGCCCGGCGAGGTGTTCATTTCCAGCAGGAAGGGCTTGCGGTCACTGGCGCGGATCATCAGGTCGGCGCGGCCCCAGCCGCGACAGCCCAACAGGCGGTAGGCCTGCACAACGATGCGCTGGATCTCGCGCTCCTCGGCCTCGGGCAGGCCGCTGGGGCAGAGGTAGCCCACGTCATCCTTGTAGTACTTGTGCTCGAAATCGTAGTTGCCTTCGGGGGCAAGGATGCGTATCACCGGCAGGGCGACCGCGGTGTCACCCTCGCCAAGCACCGGGCAGGTGACTTCGTCGCCAAGGATGAATTCTTCGCAGAGCACGTCGGGATCGTATTTTGAGGCCAGCGACACCGCTTCTGCCATCCCTGAGTAGCCCTCGACCTTGGTGACGCCGAAGGACGAGCCCTCGCGCGCCGGCTTGACGATCAGTGGCAGGCCAAGGGCATCTGGCACAACGCGGCTGTGCTCGCGGGCATGGTGCTGCGCATCGAGCAACTGCCACCTTGGCGTGGGCAGGCCCTCGGCAATCCACACCCGCTTGGTCATCACCTTGTCCATGGCGATGGCCGAGGCCATCACGCCCGAGCCCGTGTAGGGGATACCCATCAATTCGAGGGCGCCCTGCACCGTGCCGTCTTCGCCGTGGCGGCCGTGCAGTGCGATGAAGCAGCGCGCAAAGCCTTCGTGCTCGAGCTGTTCCAGGTTGCGCTCGGCGGGGTCGAAGGCATGGGCGTCCACGCCCTGCGACTTCAAGGCGGCCAGCACGCCGGCACCCGACATGAGCGACACCGGCCGCTCGGCGGAAGAGCCGCCCATCAGAACGGCAACTTTTCCAAGTGTCTTCACGTCGATCTTGTTCATCATGCGTTCCCGCCGCAAAGTTCCACAGAGCTGTCGACCCCTCGGCCGGCTTGGGAGCGGCCCCGTGCTCGGCCCGCGTTCGCGTCTTTGCAGCCCACGTTCACTTCGAGTCTCCACCGCAAAGTTCCACCACCTGGACCGGCACGGCGCCGATGGTGCCGGCGCCCATGGCGATCACCACGTCGCCGGGCTTGGCGAAGGCACGGATCTGCTGGGCCAGTTCGGCCACATCGTCCACGAACACCGGATCCACCTTGCCCGCCACGCGCAAGGCGCGGGCCAGCGAGCGGCCGTCGGCCGCCACGATGGGGGCCTCGCCGGCCGCGTACACCTCGGTCAACAGCACTGCGTCGGCCTGGCCCATCACCTTCACGAAATCTTCAAAGCAGTCGCGGGTACGGGTGTAGCGGTGCGGCTGAAAGGCCAGCACCAGGCGGCGGCCCGGGAAGGCGCCGCGCGCCGCTGCAATCACCGCCGCCATTTCAACCGGGTGGTGGCCGTAGTCGTCTATCAGCGTGAATGTCTGCCCGCGTGGGGGCCGACCATCAACTCCGACGACCTGCAGGTCACCCCAACGTTGGAAGCGCCGGCCCACGCCGCTAAAGGCCGCCAGCGCCCTGACGATGGGCGCATCGGGCAGCTCCAGCTCGGTGGCCACGGCGATCGCGGCCAGTGCGTTGCGCACGTTGTGCTCGCCCGGCAGGTTCAGGGTGATGCTGAGGTCGGGCATTTGCACGCCGTTGCGGCGCTGGCAGGTGAAGCGCATCTGGCCGCCTTCCAGCGCCTGCACGTTCACGGCGCGCACCTGCACGTCCTCGCCAAGCCCATAAGTGATGACCGGGCGCGAGATCATGGGGATCACGCTCCTCACGCCGGGATCGTCACCGCACAGGATGGCCGCGCCGTAGAACGGCATGCGGTGCAGGAACTCCACGAACGCCGCCTTGAGCTTGGCGAAGTCGTGGCCATAGGTGTCCATGTGGTCGGCGTCGATGTTGGTGACGACGCTGAGGATGGGCATCAGGTTCAGGAACGAGGCGTCCGACTCGTCGGCCTCGACGACGATGAAATCACCCGCGCCCAGCGCCGAGTTGGCACCGGCCGAATTGAGCTTGCCACCTATCACGAAGGTCGGGTCCAGCCCGCCTTCGGCCAGCACGCTGGTGACCAGCGAGGTCGTCGTCGTCTTGCCGTGCGTGCCGGCAATGGCGATGCCCTTCTTCAACCGCATCAACTCGGCCAGCATCACAGCGCGCGGGACCACGGGCACACGCTTGGCGCGCGCGGCGATGACCTCGGGGTTGTCGCCCTTCACCGCCGTGGAAGTGACCACGGCCTCGGCACCCACGATGTTGTCGGCGCTGTGGCCGGTGTGGATGCGGATGCCCAACGAGGCCAAGCGGCGCGTGACCGCGCTGTCCGACTGGTCGGAGCCCGAGACTGCATAGCCCAGGTTGTGCAGGATCTCGGCGATTCCGCTCATGCCGGCGCCACCAACGCCCACGAAGTGGATGTGCTTGACGGCGTGCTTCATGCCACCAGCCTTTCGAGTTCGTCCGCCACCTTGGCAGCGGCATTTGGTTTGGCCAGCGTGCGGGCGGTACTTGCCATCTTCAGCAGGCGCTCGCGGCTCAGGCTGTGCAGCAGGTTGGCCAGCGACTGCGGGCCCAGTTCGGTCTGCGGCACATGGATGGTGGCGCCACGCTCGGCCATCCACAGCGCGTTGTCGCGCTGGTGCGATGTGGTGGAGATCACCAGCGGCACCAGCACGCTGGCCACGCCAGCCGCGCAGAGTTCGCTCACGGTGATGGCGCCGGCGCGGCAGACGATCACGTCGCATTCGGCCAGCCGTTCGGCCATGTTGTCGATGAAGGGCACGATCTCGGCCCGCACGCCCAGCGTGGCATAGCAGGCGCGCACGCTGTCCAGGTGGGCCATGCCGGTCTGGTGCGTGACCAGCGGGCGGGCTTCTGCTGGCAGGTGCGCCAGTGCGGCTGGGAAGGTTTCGTTCAGCACCTTGGCGCCCAGGCTGCCGCCCACCACCAACACCTTGAGCGGCCCCGTGCGGTGCGCAAAGCGCTGCTCGGGCGAAGGCATCTGCTCGATCTCGGCACGCACCGGGTTGCCAGTGACCAGGCTGGTCTTGATGCTCGCTGCCGCCGGGCCGTCGAAGCCGAAAGCCACGCGCTGCGCCATCGGCAGCAGCGCCTTGTTGCTCATCAGCAGGCCTGCGTCGGCGTTCACCAGCATCAGCGGCTTGCTGAGCAGACGGGCCATCAGGCCGCCGGGCAGGCAGACGTAACCGCCCATGCCCAGCACCACATCGGCCGAGCGCTGGTGCAGAAAGCGCAGCGAATCCCAGAAGGCGCCGACGAGCTTAAAAGCCCCCGTGATGCCGCTCAGCAGGCCCTTGCCGCGCAGGCCGCTGAAAGCCAGCGTGTCCATGGCGATGCCGGTGGGCGGCACCAGGCGGTTCTCCATGCCCCCGGTGGTGCCCAGCCAGGTCACCGTCCAGCCACGCGATTGCATCTCGCGCGCCACGGCCAGGCCGGGGATCACATGCCCGCCGGTGCCGGCCGCCATGATGACGAGGTTTTGGCTCATGCACGGCCTCCGCGCGTGAGATTCGTCATTCCCGCGCAGGCGGGAATCCACGTGTCGCCACAGCCTGGATTCCCGCCTTCGCGGGAATGACGAAGAACGGCGATCATGTTCGGCCTCCGCGCATGAGCTGCCGATTCTCTTGGTCCACCCGCAGCACGATGGCCAGCGCCACCAGGTTCATCAGCACACCCGAGCCGCCATAGCTCAGCAGCGGCAGCGTCAAACCCTTGGTGGGCAGCACGCCCAGGTTGACGCCCATGTTGATGAAGCTCTGGCCACCGAACCAGATGCCTATGCCCTGGGCCATCAGGCCGGCGAACACGCGGTCCAGCGCGATGGCCTGGCGTCCGATGACGAAGATGCGGCGGGTGAGCCAGAAGAAGCCGAAGATCACGCCCAGCACGGCCACGAAGCCCAGCTCCTCGCCGATCACGGCCAGCAAAAAGTCGGTATGTGCTTCAGGCAGGTAGTGCAGCTTCTCGATCGACGAGCCCAGGCCCTGGCCAAAGATCTCGCCGCGGCCGAAGGCGATCAGCGAGTGCGTGAGCTGGTAGGCCTTGCCCTGGGCGTAGTCGGGGTTCCAGGGGTCGAGGTAGGCAAAGATGCGCTGGCGGCGGAACTCGCTCAGGGCGATCATCAACACGAAGGCGCCCACCAGCACGGCCACGCTGAGGAAAAACATGCGGCCGTTGACGCCACCCAGGAACAGAATGGCCAAGGCCACGGTGGCGATGACCATGAAGGCGCCCATGTCAGGCTCGGCCAGCAGCAGTGTGCCGATCACCATCAACGACACTGCCATGGGCCACACCGCCTTGATGAAGTTCTCCTTCACGTCCATCTTGCGCACCATGTAGCTGGCGGCGTACATGGCCATGGCCAGCTTGGCCAATTCACTCGGCTGGAAGTTCATGACGCCCAGCGGCAGCCAGCGCCGCGCACCGTTCACGCCCTTGCCGATGAAGGGCACCAGCACCAGGATGAGCATGGCGAGCGAGGCGGCGAACAGCCAGGGGGCCCAGCGCTCCCACATGGCAATGGGGATCTGCAGGGTGATCAGCGCCGCCACGAAGGAGATGCCGATGAACATGGCCTGGCGACTGAGGAAATAGGTGGGCGCGTAGTTCGAGAACTTGGGGTTGTCGTGCATGGCCACCGAGGCCGAATACACCATCACCAGGCCCAGGGCCAGCAAACAGGTGGTAACCCAGATCAGCGCCATGTCGTAACCCGAGACCTTGGCGGGGCGGCCCTCACCAACGCTGATCCAGTCGCGGATGGGCAGGGCTTCACTGCCCTCGCCACGGTGGAACAGACCCTTGAGCTTGTCCTGCCAGGTGGCGAAATCGGGGCGCAGCAGGGATGCGTCAAAGCTCATCCCAGCACCTCCCCGCGGTCGGCCGCCAGCGACTGCACGGCCGAGACAAACACCTCGGCACGGTGGGCGTAGTTGCGGAACATGTCCAGGCTGGCGCAAGCCGGGCTGAGCAGCACGGCGTCACCGGGCTGCGCCTGCGCGAAGCACCAGGGCACGGAGGCCTCCAGCGTGGCGTGGCGCGCGAAGGGCACGCCGGTGGCAGCCAGCGCCTGCTCGATGGCCTCGGCATCGCGGCCGATGGTGGCAAAGGCGCGCACATGCTGGGCCACCGGGGCGGCCAGCGGCGAGAAATCCTGCCCCTTGCCGTCGCCACCCAGGATCACGATGAGCTTGCTTCGGCGTGCCCCCAGACCTGCCGCATCCGCGTCAGGCCCCCCGAGGGGGTCAAGCGAACTTGGGGCGGCCCTGCGTTCACTTGGGAGCTTGTCGGCCCCCAGGCCGTTCAGCGCGGCCACGGTGGCACCCACGTTGGTGCCCTTGCTGTCGTCGAAGGCTTCAACGCCACCGACCTGGCCGATCAGCTCCACGCGGTGCGGCTCGCCCCGGTATTCGCGCAGGCCGTGCAGCATGGGCGCCAGCGGGCAGCCCACGCTTTGCGCCAGTGCCAGCGCGGCCAGCGCGTTGCTGGCGTTGTGGCGGCCACGGATGCGCAGCGCCTCGGCCGGCATCATTCGTTGCAGGATGACTTCTTCGTCTTCGTCCTTGCGGCGTTTCACCGTCTCGTCGGCTGGCAGGGCGTGCACCAGCCAGGACATGCCGTTCTCCGTCACCAGGCCGAAATCGCTGGGGTGGTTGGGCGCGTCAAGGCCAAAGCGGCGCACCGGGCGCTGCACCAACTTGCTGGCCTTGCCGCGGCCACCCTTGACCAGCACCGGCGCCGGCACCATGGCCTCCACCAGCTGGTCGTCGCGGTTGACGACCATCAGCGTGCTTTCGCCAAAGATGCAGGCCTTGGCGGCCGCATAGGCTTGCATGCTGCCGTGCCAGTCCAAATGGTCTTGCGTGATGTTGAGCACGGTGGCGGCGGTGGGCTCGAAGCCCTGCACGCCGTCGAGCTGAAAGCTGCTGAGCTCCAGCACCCAGACCTCGGGCAGGTGCTCGAACACAGGCGCCACTTCAGGCGGCGGTGCCAGCACCAGCGGGGCGTCTTCGTTGTCGGCAGGCAGCGCCGCTTCGACGGGTTCGAGGTCGTCGGCTTGGTCAGCGGCGGCGGGCTCTGCGGCGCCATCGTGGTCAGCGGCAACGGCCTCGGCAATGTCCTCGGCCAACGGGTTGGGGGTCTCGGTCCCTTGAGAAACGGAATCCGCCCGATCATCAACCACCGTCATTCCCGCGGAGGCGGGAATCCATGTGTTGTCGGGCAGCGGATTCCCGCCTTCGCCGCAATCAGGGAGGGGGGCTGCAAGCTGTGCAGCCTCTTCGTCGGCCACTTGCTGCGCGGCCAGCGCTGCGCTCAACGTGTCCAGCAGCGTCGGCCCGATGTTGCCCGCCACGGCCACGCGCTTGCCGGCGCGCTCCACCAACTGCGCGGTCAGCGAGGTGGTGGTGGTCTTGCCGTTGGTGCCGGTGATGGCGATCACCTTGGGCGCGTAGCGGCGCTCCATCTTCAGGTCGGCCAGCGCGCGGGCGAACAAACCAAGTTCGCCCGCGACGGCGATGCCCTGGGCCTTTGCGGCACCCAGCAGCGGCGCAATGCGCGCGTCGCCAGGGGCCAGGCCAGGGCTCTTCAACACCAATCGCGCGCTTCCCAACGACGCCTCGGTGAGTTCTCCGGTGAACAGTTGCGCGCCAGGCACATCGGCGGCCAGCGCGGCCGCCTGCGGCGGCGTCTCGCGCGAGTCCCAGACGCGCACCGACGCCGCGCCGTGCGCATGGCACCAGCGCGCCATCGCCAGGCCGGAGTCACCCAGGCCCAGGATCAGCACGTGGAGGTCTTGGAGGTGGTTCATCTGAGTTTCAGGCTGGCCAGGCCGATCAGGCACAGCAGCATGGTGATGATCCAGAACCTGATGACGACCTGCGTCTCGTTCCAGCCCGACTTCTCGAAGTGGTGGTGCAACGGCGCCATCTTCAGCAGGCGCCGGCCCTGGCCATACTTCTTCTTGGTGTACTTGAACCAGCTCACCTGCAACATCACCGACAAGGCCTCGGCCACGAAGACGCCGCCCATGATGCCCAGCAAAATTTCCTGACGGGTGATGACGGCCACCGTGCCCAGCGCGCCGCCCAGCGAAAGCGCGCCCACGTCACCCATGAAGACCTGCGCCGGGTGGGCGTTGAACCACAGGAAGGCCAGGCCCGCGCCGGCGATGGCCGCGCAGAAGATCATCAGCTCGCCGGCGCCGGGGATGTAGGGGAACAGCAAATACTTGCTGTACACCGCATTGCCTACCACGTAGCTGAAGATGCCCAGCGAGCCGGCCACCAGCACCACCGGCATGATGGCCAGGCCATCGAGCCCGTCGGTGAGATTGACCGCATTGCTGGCGCCCACGATGACGAAGTAGGTGAGCGCCATGAAGCCGAACACGCCCAGTGGGTAGCTCACCGTCTTGAAGAACGGCAGCATCAAATCGGCCTTGGGCGGCAGCTCGTTCGAGAAGCCACTCTGGATCCAGCGGAAAAACAGCTCGATGACGCGCAGGTTCGAGGTCTCGGAGACGCTGAAGGCCAGGTAGATGGCCGCCAAGATGCCGATGATGGACTGCCACATGAACTTCTCGCGCGAGGCCATGCCCTCGGGGTTCTTGTCCACCACCTTGCGCCAGTCGTCGGTCCAGCCGATGGCGCCGAAGCCGAAGGTGACGATCATCACAATCCAGACGAAGCGGTTGCTCCAGTCGCTCCACATCAAGGTGGCCACGCCGATGCCGATCAGGATGAGTGCACCGCCCATGGTGGGCGTGCCGCTCTTGACCAGGTGGCTCTGCATCGCGTACTCGCGAATGGGCTGGCCGATCTTCAGCTCGGTGAGCCGGCGGATCAGCCAGGGGCCGAAGGCCAGGCCGATCAGCAACGCGGTCATGGCCGCCAGCACCGCCCGGAAGGTGATGTACTGGAAGACGCGCAGGAAGCCGAAGTGCTCGGGGTCGTGCGATTGCAGCCACTGGGCCAGGCTAAGCAGCATGGGCCCTCCTGATTTCGGCCAGGCTGAGCAGCATCAGGCAGCGCCCCCCACCGGCTTTTGCAGCGCGGCCACCACCTGCTCCATCTTCATGAAGCGCGAGCCCTTGACCAACACCGACTTGAACTCGGGGCCTTGCGGCAGCTGCGAGATCAGCTCGGCCACGGTGCCGAAATGCTGTGCGCCGGGGCCGTAGGCGCGGGCGGCGTCGTGGGCCAGCGTGCCCACGGTCCAGAAATGGTCGATCTGCATCTGGCGCGCGTACTCGCCCACTTCGACGTGGTACTTGGGGCCGTCCTCGCCCACCTCGCCCATGTCGCCCAGCAGCAGCCAGCGCGGGCCGGGCAGCGCGGCCAGCACGTCGATGGCGGCGCGCACTGAATCGGGGTTGGCGTTGTAGGTGTCGTCCACCAAGGTTTGCGCACCGCCCTTGCGGTTCAGCGCATGCACCTGCGAGCGGCCCTTGACCGGCTCGAAAGCACTGAGGCCAAAGATCACGCTGACCAGCGGCACACCAGCGGCCAGCGCCGACGCGGCGGCGGCCAGCGCGTTCATCACGTTGTGGCGGCCGGCGATGCGCAGCCGCACGTTGGCCTTGCCCTGCGGCGTGTGCAGTTGCAGCGCCCACAGATCAGTTTGCCACTGGGCGTCGGCCCACACATCCGACTCAGAGGTCATGCCAAAGGTGATGACACGTCGCCCGCCCGCCATGTCGCGCCACAGCGGCGTGAACGGGTCTTCGCCCGGGAACACCGCCACGCCATGCGAAGGCAAGGCGGCGATGACGCTGCCGTTCTCCAGCGCCACGGCCTCGACCGATTTCATGAATTCCTGGTGCTCGCGCTGCGCGTTGTTCACCATGCCCACGGTGGGCTGGGCAATGGCAGCCAGCTCGGCGATCTCGCCAGTGTGGTTCATGCCGAGCTCGATCACCGCCGCCTGATGCTCGTTGAGGCGCAGCACGGTCAGCGGCACGCCGATGTGGTTGTTCAGGTTGCCGGCCGTGGCCAGCGCGCGCTCGCCATGTGCGGCGCGCAGGATGCTGGCGATCATCTGCGTGACCGTCGTCTTGCCGTTGCTACCGGTGACGCCGATGACAGGCAAGCGCTGCTGCGCGCGCCAGCCGGTGGCCAGTTGCTGCAGCGCCTTCAGGCTGTCGGGCACTTGCAAGCCCGCCAGGCCCGCTTCGGCAAGGCCGTGCTCGGCAATGGCGGCCACGGCACCGGCGGCCTTGGCGGTGGCCAGAAAATCATGGCCGTCGAAGTTCTCGCCCCTGAGCGCCACAAACATGTCGCCGGGCGCGAGCGAGCGCGTGTCGGTGTGCACGCGGCAGAAGGGCGTGCCAAAGCTGCCCACCAGCGTGGCCCCCGGCACCAGGGCAATGGCCTGGTTCAGGCTCATCAATACAGCCGTCATTGGGGCACCCCCGAGCCTGCGGCTCGGCCCTCCGAGAGGGTGTTCACGCCTTCGGGCGGCCGTGCGGCGCTCACAAATGGCTCCTGGCGGCCATGGCGGCATGCGCCACCACAGCATCGGAGAAGGGATGCTTGACGCCGTGGACTTCCTGGTAGTCCTCGTGGCCCTTGCCAGCGATCAGCACCACGTCGGTGGGCGTGGCGGCGGCCAGGGTTTCGAGGATGGCCAGGCGGCGGTCGGGCTCGATCTGCAGCATCAGCGAGGCGGTGCCGCCGGGCACGCCCGCCACGATCTGGTCGATGATGGCCTGCGGCACTTCGTCGCGTGGGTTGTCGCTGGTCACCACCACCCGGTCGGCGCCTTGCGCGGCAATGGCACCCATGGCCGGCCGCTTGGTGGCGTCGCGGTTGCCGCCGCAGCCAAACACACACCACAGCTGGCCGCCGCGTGACTGTGCCAAGGGGCGCAGTGCGGCCAGGGCTTTCTCCAGGGCATCGGGCGTGTGGGCATAGTCCACCACCACCTCGGGCGTGGCAGGCTCGGCTGGCAGGCGCTGCATGCGGCCGGGCACGGGAGTGACCCGGGCCGCTGCGGCGGCAGCCTCGGCCAACGGCAGGCCCAGCGCGCGCAGGCCAGCGATGACGCCCAGCAGGTTGCTGACGTTGTAGTCGCCGATCAGGCCGGTGCGCACCGGCACCCGGGTCTCGCCCTCGGCCAGCGTGAAGGCCAGGCCGCCGTTCTCGTAGCCGATGGCCAGAGCGCGCAAACGCGCTTCGTCCTGGGTCGACACGGTCCACAGGTCCAGGCCCTTGCCGGCCAGTTCGGCCACCAGGGCCGCGCCATGCGGATCGTCGGTGTTGATCACCGCCGACTTCAGCCCCGGCCAATCGAACAGGATGCGCTTGGCCGCCCAGTAGGCGTCCATGCCGCCGTGGTAATCGAGGTGGTCGCGGGTGAAGTTGGTGAACAGCGCCACCTCGATGGTGGTGCCATGCAGGCGCTGCTCGGCGATACCGATGGACGAGGCCTCGATGGCACAGGCTGCATAGCCCTCGGCCAGCATGCGCTGAAAGCCGGCCTGTAACACCACCGGATCGGGCGTGGTGAGGCCAGTGAACTCGATGTGGCCGTCGTGCTTGCCCGGGTGGGGCGGCTCGCCCACACCCAGCGTGCCCACCACGCCGCAGCGCTGGCCCAGTGCGGTGAGCGCCTGCGCGGTCCACCAGGCCGACGATGTCTTGCCATTGGTGCCGGTGACGGCGACCACGCGCAGGGTCTGGCTGGGGTGGCGGTAGAAGGCATCGGCCACCAGGCCGGTGGCGGCCTTCAGGCCCAACAGCGAGGCCACGCGCGCGTCCTCGAAACCAAAGCTCGCCACACCATCTTCTTCCACCAGGCAGGTGGCCGCACCGGCCGCCAGCGCGGCCTGCACATACTGGCGGCCATCGCGCACATGCCCGGGCCAGGCGATGAAGGCATCGCCGGGCTGCACCAGGCGGCTGTCGGTGCGCAGCTCACCACGCACCCAAGACGCGAGCCAGCGCGCGGCAGCGTGAGGGTCTTTGAGTCGGGTCATGGGCATGTCAGTTCGGTGCCTTCATCTCATCGCCGCGCGGGCGCGCCGTCGCTCACCTGCGCCACCAGTTGCGGCTTCACATCCAGATCGGGTTGCTCGCCCAGCGAGCGCAGGGCCTGCTCCACCACCACCTTGAACACCGGCGCGGCCACCAGGCCGCCGTAGTACACGCCGGTGGGTTCGTCCACCATCACGGCCACCACCACGCGTGGGTTGTCGATGGGCGCGAAGCCGCTGAACCAGGCACGGTGCTTGTTGTTGTTGTAACCACGCCCCTCTTGCTTGGCGGCCGTGCCGGTCTTGCCGCCGGCCGAGTACCCCACGGGCTGGGCCAGCGGAGCGGTGCCGTCTTTGCTCACCGTGCCGCGCATCATTTCGCGCAGGGTGCGCGCAGTCTCGGGCTTGAACACGCGCGCAGCCGGCAGCGGCTCGCCACCCTTGATCAGCGTGATGGGCGCCATCTCGCCATCGCGGGCGATGGCCGTGTAGGCCCGCGCAATCTGCAGCAGCGAGGCAGAGAGGCCATAGCCGTAGGCCATGGTGGCCTTTTCCACCGGCAGCCAGCTCTTCCAGGGCCGCAGCCGGCCGGTGGCCGTGCCAGGAAAGCCGATCTGCGGCTTCTGGCCGAAGCCCAGGCTCTGGTAGAGCTCGCCCATGGTGCGAGCGTCCATCCTCTGCGAGATCCTGACCGTGCCCACGTTGCTGGATTTCTGGATGATCTGCGACACCGACAGCGCAGGGTGGCCGTGCTCGCCGTCATTGACCGTGAGCGGCCCCACCTTGAAGGGGTGCGTGTCCAGCACCGTCTCGGGTCGCACCAGCCCGTCTTCGAGCGCGCGCCCCACCACGAAGGGCTTGACGGTGGAGCCGGGCTCGAACACGTCGGTGATGGCGCGGTTGCGCAGTTGGTTGCCCGAGAGGTTCTTGCGCTCGCCGGGCACGTAGCTGGGGTAGTTGGCCAGCGCCAGGATCTCGCCGCTCTGCGCATCCAGCACCACCACGCTGCCGGCTTTTGCCTTGTGCTCGATCACCGCGTCGCGGATGCGCTGGTAGGCCAGGGCCTGCACCTTGGAGTCGATGGTCAGCTCCACGTCGCGGCCGTCGCGTGGGTCCACCGCATCACCCAGGTCTTCCACGATGCGGCCCAGCCGGTCTTTCACCACGCCACGCGAGCCGGCGTTGCCCTGCAGCTGGCGCTGGAAGGCGTATTCGATGCCCTCCTGGCCCTTGTCCTCGATGTCGGTGAAGCCCACCACGTGGGCGGCGGCCTCGCTCTCGGGGTAGCGGCGCAGATAGCCGGGTTCAAAGACCAGGCCCTTCATCTTCATGGCCTTGATCTGCTGGGCCACGCCGTCGTCGAGTTGGCGGCGCAGCACGGCGTAGGCGCTGTCCTCGTTCAGCTTGCCGTCGAGCTCGCGCGGGTTCAGGCGTAGCAGCGTGGCCAGCTCGCGCTTCTGGTCGGCCGTGGCCTTGAACTGGCGCGGGTTGACGGTGAGCGTGGGCGCGTTGACGCTGATGGCCAGGATCTGGCCGTGGCGGTCCATGATGCGGCCACGGTTGGCCGGCAGGTGCAGCGTGGAGGCGTAGCGCGCCTCACCCTGTTTCTGGAAGAACTCGGCCTGCAGCACCTGCACGTACAGGGCGCGGCCCACCAGCAGGCTGAAGGCGGCGCCCACCAGCAGCACCAGAAAGCGACTGCGCCAGGGTGGCGTCTTCGATGCCAGCAGCGGGCTGGTGGAGTAGTTCACGCCACGCACCGAGTGGTTGGCGCCGGCTTGCGTGGGGGGCAGCGGCAGCTTCATGGCTGGGCCCCCGAGGCTGGCGCTGCAGGCCGCGTGTCGCTCACGTAGCGGGTCACGTCCGGTGCGGCCATGCGCATGTCCAGCTTCTCGCGCGCCACGCGCTCCACGCGCAAATGCGTGGCCTGGGCCTGGCGTTCGGCGTCCAGGCGCTTGGCGTCGGCGATGAGTTGCTGCTCTTCGGCCTTGGCCTTTTCCAGATCGGCAAACAGCCGGCGCTCGTCGTAGCTGACCTTCACCAGGAACAGCCCACTGACGATCAGTGCCAGCAACAGCATGACGGCCACGCGCGTCATGCAGGCACCCCTTCGTCGGCCATGCGCTCGGCCACGCGCAGCACGGCGGAGCGGGCGCGCGGGTTGGCCTTCACCTCGGCGTCTGACGCGCGGATGCGCCCCAGCGCCTTGAGCCGCAACGGCCGCTTGGGCGGTGCGAAGGGCGCCCGGCGGTCGACCTCGGCCTTGCTCTCGCGGGCGATGAAGGTCTTGACGATGCGGTCTTCCAGCGAGTGAAAGCTGATCACCGCCAGATGCCCGCCCGGCTGCAGCAGCGCCAGCGCGGCGGCTAGGCCTTGCTCGAGCTCTTCAAGCTCGGCGTTGACGAGAATCCGTAGAGCTTGAAATGTGCGCGTTGCAGGGTTCTGGCCCGCTTCACGGGTTTTGACCGCGCCAGCCACGAGCTCGGCCAGTTCAGTTGTGGTTCGAACAGGCTTCCCGCCCGCCCGGCGAGCCACAAGCGCCTTTGCAATCTGGCCAGCAAACCGTTCTTCGCCATAGTCGCGTACCACCTGTGCAATGTGATGCTCGTCGGCCCGAGCGAGGAATTCCGCGGCGCTTTCGCCACGGGTCGTGTCCATGCGCATGTCCAGCGGGCCGTCGAAACGGAAGCTGAACCCGCGCTCGGGGTTGTCGATCTGGGGTGAGCTCACGCCCAGGTCCAGCAGCACGCCGGCCACCTGGCCAGCGGGCAGCAGGCCGGCCATGGCGGCAAAGCTGGCGTGGTGGATGACAAAGCGCGGGTCGGCGATGGCGCCTTCACCCGCCGTGGCGGCCGCCACGGCGTCGGGGTCTTTGTCAAAGGCCACCAGGCGGCCCCGGGCGCCCAGGCGGCTCAGCAGCAGGCGGGCGTGGCCACCCCGACCAAAGGTGCCGTCCACATACAGACCATCGGGCTGGGTGAAGGCGGCATCCACGGTTTCGTTCAACAGGACGGTGGTGTGCTGAAAACTCATGGCGGGCCGCTTCAGAACACCATGCTCCGCAAGCCGTCGGGCATGGGCTGCGACAGGGTCACGTCTTCCTGGGCGTCGTAGCGTTTGCGGTCCCAGATTTCCATGCGGTTGCCCATGCCCACCAGCATCAGCTCTTTGTCCAGGCCAGCCCATTGGCGCAGCTCGGGCGACAGCAGCACGCGCGAGCCAGCGTCAATGTCCACGTCCATGGCACTGCCCAGGTAGATGCGGCGCCAGCCTTCGGAATCCATGGGCAGCTGCATCAGCTTGCCGCGAAACTCCACCCAGGCCGGGCGCGGAAACAGCATCAGGCAACGCGTGGGGTGCTTGGTGAGGGTCATCTGCCCCGCGCACAGGGCAGCCAGGGCGTCGCGGAACCGCGCAGGCACGGTCACCCGCCCCTTGCCGTCCAGCGTCAACGCCGACTCACCCTGAAACACGAATTCGAACACCCGATCCCCAGTTAAACCCACAAAAATGCACTTTTCCCCACTTTAGCGCACGCGGAGATGAGGGTCAACGCGACAGGTCCGAAAAAATCAATGAAATCAGGTACTTAGGCGTGAGTTCGCAAGTTTTGCAAAGGAAAATATCGTTCAAAAATAAGGACTTGCGCGGGGGTTCGAAAGTGATGCCTCAAGACCTTGTCTGCGCCAGGGTGGCGCACAAGTTTGGCAAATGGCGGAACTATTGCGCAGTTGGGCGCTGAGTGGCGCCCTCAGCGCGCCACCACGAACACCACCGCCGTGCGGGCCGGCACCGTGATGGCGCCCGTCACGCCGTCCAGGCCGGCCTGGCGAGCGCGCGGGTCGGCCGCGCCGGGCGCCAGGTGCACCGGGTGCAAGGCCCAGGCCCGGCCTTTCAGCCCGCCCAGCACCAGGCTGTGCGGCTGCCGGTCCACGTTGATGGCGTAGACGATCTCGCCAAATCCGGATTCTGTCAGGCCACGTCCGTCGAGATGCCCCACCAGCACCGTGGGCTTTTGCTGCGGGCCGGTGTTGAGAAAGCGCAGGCGCTGGTTCACCGCCGCCGCATCGGGCAGCCTGAACAGCACACTGCTGGCCCGGATGCGCAGCAGGTCGCGAAAGGCGTCGCTGGCCCAGACGATGTCGGCCGGCGTGGGCGCGATGTCGGGGTTGGCCAGCAGCGGGCGCATCAGCGGCCAATCCTTGCCGTTGTCCTCTTGCGGTGGCAGGCCGGTGCCGAAGTGGTTGGTCTGGTAGCGCCAGTCCAGCCGGTTGAACCAGTCGCCCGAGTTGAAGCTGTTGCGGTCCAGCGATTTGCTGCGCAAGGTGTCGACGCCGGCGTGGAAGTAGGCCACGCCCTGGCTGAAGGCGGTGATGGCGCCGGCCAGCACCTGGGCGCGGGCACGGTCTTCGCGCGAGGTGGCCAGTGGCAGCTTCATCGCGTGGTTGTCGAACAGGGTCTGGTTGTCGTGGTTCTCGACGTAGTTCACCACCTCGGAAGGCTGGCTCGCATAGCCGGCGGGCTGGCCGGCATAGTCGATCTGCTCCAAGCGCTTGTTCTCGCCCTGCCAGGTTTGCAGCACATAGCTGCGCAGCGTGCCGGCCAGGCCCACGCGCACCATGTCGGCGGTGCGCATCAGGTCGTCGCGGGTGGTGGGTGCGGCCGATGCGTTGGGGTCGTAGTGCAGACCGCTCACATAGCCTTGGCGCGCCAGCATCGCGGCGCCGCTGTCGCCCGCGCTGCCACCACGCACGGCGTCGCGGCCACGGTCGCTGAAGGTGGCGATGCCGCTGCCGTTCAGCGAGAGCTGGCTGGCCTGCACGAAGCGTCTGCCATCGGCCACCTCGCCGAAGTTCCAGCCCTCGCCTATCAGCGGCACCTCGCGGCCCAGCTCGGCCTTCAGGCGCGCGGCCAGGCGCTCCATCAGCGGGCGCGGCTGGTGGCCCATCAGGTCGAAACGGAAGGAGTCGATGTGGTGGTCGCGCGCCCAGGTGAGCACCGAATCGACCAGCAGCTTGCCCATCATCATGTGCTCGGTGGCGGTGTTGTCGCAGCAGGTGCTGCGCTCCACCACGCCCTCGGCGTTCAGGCGGTGGTAGTAGCCGGGCACGATCCGGTCGAGCACCGATTTCTCGTGCTGGCCCGACGCGTAGGTGTGGTTGTAGACCACGTCCATGCCCACGCGCAGGCCGGCCCGGTGCAGGCCCATCACCATCTGGCGGAACTCGCGCAGCCGCCCCGCCCCGTCGGCCGGGTTGCTGGCAAAGCTGCCCTCGGGCGCGGTGTAGTGCACCGGGTCGTAGCCCCAGTTGAAGCAGTCTTGCTCCTTCACCGCCTGCACGGCGGCCTGCTGGCTTTCGCCATCGGGGGGGCCTTGCGGTTGCGGTTGCGGTTGCGCGCAGCCGGCTTCCGGCACCGAGCCGAAGTCGAACACCGGCAGCAGGTGCACGTCGGTCAGCCCCGCCTGCGCCAGGGCCTGCAAATGACGCATGCCGTTGGACTGCGCGCCACTGAAGGCCAGGTACTTGCCGCGGTGGGCGGCGGGCACCGACTCGTCGGTGCCCGAGAAATCGCGCACATGCAGCTCGTACACCACCATGTCGGTGGCGCGCTGCACGGTGGGCGGTGCGGCATCGGCGGCCCAGCCTTCGGGCGACACGGCGGGCGCGTCCAGCCGCGTGATGTAGCTGCGCTTCGAATCGGTCGACAGGCCCAGCGAATACGGGTCGGTGACGCGGTTGCGCACCCGGCCCAGGCCGGGCACGTACACATCCACCAGGTAGCTGTAGAACTGGCCCGAGGCATCGCGCGGCACACGGGCGTGCCAGGCGCCGGTGGTGGCGTTGCGCTGCAGGGGCAGGGCCTGCAGCGCCGGCCCGCTGGCATCGGCGTAGAGGCACAGTTGCACGCGCGAAGCCGTAGGGGCCCAGAGCTGCCAGCGCATGCCGGCCCGCCCGGGCGTGGCGCCCAGCGCGGCCAGCGACCCGGCCGTGGCGTACAAGTCGTCCAGCACGCCGGGCGTTTGCAGGCCGGTGGCGCGCAGCACGCGGCCGGCGGCGTCCTCCTGCACCAGGGCCAGTTGGCCCTGCAGCCAGCGGGCCGGCTGGGTCGAAGGGGACGGGTTCAGCGCCAGCCGCGCGCCGGGCGCCAGATAGGCGAAACGCGCCGCCAGCGCGGCAGGCCAGGCGGTCTCGTCCACACCCAAGGACAGGGCGCCGTCCATGCCGGCGGCCGGCTCGCCCGGCACTGTGCGCAACCGGCCCCGGGCCGAATGCAGCAAACGAAAGCGGGTGCCGGCCTCGGCCTGGACGCCGGGCCATTGCAGGCGCTGGCGTTCCAGCCAGTGCGCCTGCGCATGCCGCGCCACGGCACCGGTCTCGGCCTGCAGCAGGGTTTGGTGGCCGGGCGCCTGGCAGGCGGCCAGGGCGGTGTGAGGGCCAGTGCCCGCCGCGTGGGCCCAGGCGACCACCAGCAGGGCCCCCCATGCCACGCCGCCGCGCGCCAGCCAGCGCCCCCATCCCTTGTTGTGCCCCGCCATGGCGATGTCCTCGTTGCTGTTCGGTCGCCCCCATCGGGCGCCCTGCAAATGTAATCAAACTACAAATTGAACTGGCGAGTAATTCACCTGATCGTTGTGGATTTTCATCCTATGGATAATCATTCACATCCTGCAAAAGTAATTCAATTACAGGCCTAACATGAACCCACGTCAGCTCCCGGCCTTGACCCCCGTGCTGGCCTGCCTGGCCCTTGCGGCTTGCGGCGGCGGCGGGCCGGGTGTGCCGCCACCCACTGACACCGTGCTGCCCACCGTGGACACGAGTGCGGTGGCCGCCGCCGACCCCGGTAGCACCCTGGCGTCCGATTGGCAGCACGGCGCGGTGATGGAAATCTACGTGCGCGGCTACCAGGACAGCGACGGCAACGGCATGGGCGATCTCAAGGGCCTGATCTCGCGGCTGGACTACCTGCAGGATCTGGGCGTGAAGGGCCTGTGGCTGATGCCGGTGAACGCCAGCCAGGACCACGACCATGGCTACGCCGTCACCGACTACCGCGCCATCGAACCCCAGTACGGCACCCTGGCCGACCTGGACGAGTTGCTCAAGCAGGCCCACGCCCGCGGCATGGGCGTGATGCTCGACTACGTGATGAACCACAGCGCCGGCCAGCACCCGGCCTTCGTCAACTCGCGCGACAGCACCAGCAACGCGTTCCGCGACTGGTATGTGTGGCAGAACCCGGCCCCCACGGGCTGGAGCGTGTTCGGCGGCAACCCCTGGCGCAGCACCCCCACGGGCGCCTACTACGCGCCGTTCTGGGACCAGATGCCCGACTTCAAGCTCACCAATCCGGCCGTGGTGAGCTGGCACCACGACAACCTGCGCTTCTGGCTCAACCGCGGGGTGGACGGTTTTCGCTTCGACGCCGTGGGCAACCTGGTGGAAAACGGCCCCGGCGCCTGGCAGAACCAGCCCGAGAACTACACGCTGATGCAGGGCGTGCGCAGCCTGCTGGACACCTACGCGCAGCGCAGCCTGGTGTGCGAGGCGCCCGATGCGCCGCAGCTCTTTGGCGCCAGCACCGCCTGCGGCGGCGCCTTTGCCTTCGGCCTGCAGTACGACCTGGTGGCCGCCGCCAAGGGCAACACCGGCGCGTTGGCCAAGGTGGCGGCCTACCACCAGACGGCGCCGGCCGGCATGGCCAGCTTTCTCTCCAACCACGACAGCTTTGCCGGCCAGCGCCTGTGGGACCAGGTGGGCGGCAACCAGGCGCAGTACAAGCTCGCTGCGGCCATGAACCTGCTGCTGCCGGGCCGGCCCTTCATCTACTACGGTGAAGAGATCGGCATGGGTGGCAACCCCTCGCTGAGCGGTGACTGGGCGCTGCGCACGCCCATGAGTTGGACCGCCGACCAGAGCGGCTTCACCAGCGGCACGCCGTGGCGCGCCCTGGCCAGCAACGTGGCCACGCAGAACGTCGCGGCCAGTGCCGACCCGGCCTCCATCCGCGCCTTCTACAAGAGCCTGCTGTGGCTGCGCAACCTGCGCCCGTCCATCGCCCAGGGCAGCCACGTGGCGCCGCAGGTGCAGGGCGGCGTGATCGCCTGGCAGCGCCTGCTGGGCACCGAGCGCAGCCTGGTGGTGATGAACACCGGCGCCAGCGACGTCACGGCGTCCATCGCCCAGTTGCCAGCCCTGGCCAACCTGAACCGCCTCTACCCGGCCGACAACGCCGCCGCCAGTGCCGACGCCGGCGGCCTGCTCAGCCTCAACCTGCCCGCGCAGTCGGTGCGCGTGTACAACGTGCAACCCTGATGACCACCACCCTGCTCCGCCTCGCCGCCCTGGCCTGCGCCATGGCGCTCACGCTGCAGGCCCAGGCCCAGCCTGTGCTGCAACTGCCCGGCGTCGATTTCTCGCCCCAGCCCGCGCGCATCACGCCCAGCCCGCTGCCCGAGGGCTGGCAGCATGGCGCCTTCATCGAGATCTTCGTGCGCGGTTTCCAGGACAGCGACGGCGACGGCATCGGCGACCTCCAGGGCCTGATCAGCCGGCTCGATTACCTGAAAGACCTGGGCATCAAGGGCATCTGGCTGATGCCCATCACCGCCAGCGCCGACCACGACCACGGCTACGCCACCACCCACTACCGCGCCATCGAGCCCGCCTACGGCACGCTGGCCGACCTGGACGAGTTGCTCAAGCAGGCGCACGCGCGCGGCATCGGCGTGGTGATGGACTACGTGGTGAACCACAGCGCCGCAGCCCACCCCATCTTCCTGGAAGCACGCAAGGCGGTGAACAACCCCTGGCGCGACTGGTACGTGTGGTCCGAGACCGAGCCCAAGGGCTGGTTCATCTGGGACAAGAACCCCTGGTACTGGGCCGGCGAGCAAGGAGAGGGCGCGCCCTGGGACTTCACCGGCGCGTGGAGAGACCTGCCCGCGCCGCCGCCGGGTGCCAGGCAGTTCCTCTACGGCACCTTCGGCCCGCACATGCCCGACTTCAACCTGCGCAAGCCCGAGGTCTGGGCCTGGCACGAGGACAACCTGCGCTTCTGGCTCAACCGCGGGCTGGACGGCTTCCGGCTCGACGCCGTGCCGCACATGATCGAGAACAACGCGGTCGACTGGAACGACCAGCCCGAGAGCCGTGCGCTCACCAAGCGGCTGCAAGACCTGGTCAAGAGCTACCCACGCCGCCATGTGGTGTGCGAGGCCACCGCCCAGCCCCAGGCCTATGGCGACGATGCGGTGTGCGGCGGCGCCTTCGCGTTCGGCTACATCCAGCACTTCGTGGGCGCCGCCCAGGGCAAGCCTGAATCGGTGCAGGCGCTGGCCAGCTATTACCGCAGCGCCTCGCCCAACATGGCCACCTTCGTCTCCAACCACGACATCTTTGGCGGCCTGCGCCTGTGGGACCAGGTGGGCGGCGACCAGGCCCGCTACAGGCTCGCCGCCGCCGGCTACCTGCTGCAGCCCGGCACGCCCTACCTCTACTACGGCGAAGAGATCGGCCAGGCCAGCGTGCCCGGCCTGACGGGCGATTTCCCCATCCGCGCGCCCATGAGCTGGACGGCCGAGCCCCAAAGGGCGGGCTTCACGGCAGGCCAACCCTACCGGCCGGTCTCGCCCAACGCGGCCACGCACAACGCCGCCGCCGAGCAACGCGACCCGAACTCGCTGCTGAACTTCTACAAGGCCATGCTGGCGCTGCGCAATTCTCGGCCCTCGCTGGCCCAAGGCGGCTTCGAGCACTCGTTTGCGCAGGGCCTGGTGCTGGGCTACCAGCGCAGCCTGGCCACCGAGCGCACCCTGGTGCTTGCCAACTACGGCGGCACGCCGGCAAGCGTGGCCGTGCCCGGCCTGCCCGCCGGCGCCCGGCTGCAGGCGCTGTGGCCCGCCAAGGCGCCCGTGGCGCGCAAAGGCAGGCTGACGCTGCCGGCGCAATCGGTACAGGTCTACGCGCTGCGCACCGGGCGGTGAAGTCCGCGCGGGCGGCCGCTGTTGCGCCGCCGCCCGCAAGCGTGCCGTATTGCACCGGCCCGGCCAGCCCGCCACGCGGCGTCACAGAGCGGGAGTAGGCTCACGGCTTCCATCCATTCCACATCAGGAGAGACACCATGGGCTTGTTCAACACCATCCTCACCAAGCTGGGCATCCGCAAGGAAGAGACGCCCGCCGCCGCCGCGCCTGCGGCCGCCCCGGCCGACGCTGTGCCCGCCGCGCTGGCACCGGTGGACCCGGCACCCATTGAACTGGTGGACGTGGTGACCCAGCTCGAAGCGCTGGCCGAAACCAGCAGCGAGAGGCTGAACTGGAAGACCTCCATCGTCGACCTGCTCAAGCTGCTCAGCCTGGACAGCAGCCTGGCCTCGCGCAAGCAACTGGCCACCGAGCTGGGCTGCCCGGCCGACAAGATGGGCGATTCGGCCCAGATGAACATGTGGCTGCACAAGACCGTGCTGCAGAAGCTGGCCGAAAACGGCGGCAACATCCCGGCCGAGCTGCTTTGAGCTGAACGCAGCTCAACAGGAAAGAGCTCGCCACGGCGAGCCCTTTTTCAAATAGGGGCCGATGCGGTCATGCGACATCGTGTCCAGGAGCACAAGAACAAAGCAGCACATGGTGGCCGTTCTCGGCGCATTGCTGCCATAGCCGAAGCTCGGCCTCGTCATTCCCGCGAAGGCGGGAATCCAGGTTTTCTCGCTCACGTGGGGGCCCCCCCCCCCCCCCCCCCCCCCCCCCCCCCCGTGGTGGCCTTCCGGAGGGCCATCGCGTTTGGGTGCTGGGCGACCCGCTCACAGGCCAACCCCGCATGCCGCAGCACGAAGACATGGATTCCCGCCTTCGCGGGAATGACCGAGAAGCGCCGCGATCTGCCGGATGGCCACCAGCCGCTTTACAGGCTGCCGGCCTCGATGGCCTCGCGCACCGCCGCCACCTGGCGGCGCGAAACCGCCAGCCACTCGCCGCTGGGAGCCACCTGCACGGCCCAGCCTTCGCCGGCTTCTTCGGTATCACTGGCCGGCAGGGCCCGGCGCTCCAATGCCCGCACCGCCGCCTTGGACACCACGGCGTTGCGGTGGATGCGCAGCACCACCTCACCCAGGCGCTGCTCCAGGTCGGTGAGCGCGTCGTCGAGCACGTAGGTGTGCTCCAGCGTGCGCAAGGTGACGTATTTCATCTCGGCCTTGAGGTAGACCACGTCGGCCACGGGGATGCGCAGCACACGGCCCCGGTCGCTCACCACCAGCATGGCTTGCTCCAGGGGCTCGGCAACAGCAGGCGCAACGGCTGCTGCTCGGCCCAGGCGCTGTTGCACGCGCACCAGGGCCTCCTGCAAGCGGGCCCGGCGCACAGGCTTGGTGAGGTAGTCCACCGCGTCCAGCTCAAAGGCCTGCAAGGCATGCTCGGCATGCGCCGTCACGAACACCACGGCCGCCGCTTGTGCCTGGGACTTGAGCTTGGCCGCCAGGGCCAGGCCATCCAGGCCGGGCATATGGATGTCCAGCAGCACCGCATCCACCTCGTGCAACGCCAGCGCGTGCAGTGCTTCGGCGCCGCTGCCGGCCTCGGCCACCACATCCACGGCCGGGTTCAGGCAATCGGCCAGCAGGCCGCGCATGCGCAGCCTCGCCAGGGGTTCGTCGTCGACGATGAGCACACGCAACTTGTTCATGGCAAGTTCTGGGTTTCAGGCCGCAGGGATGGACAGGCTCACGCGCCAACGGCCGTCTTCGATGACGCCGCTGCGCACGTCGGCCTCCAGATCGTGCAGCAGGCGCATGCGCTCGCGCACGCTGGCCAGGCCAATGCCGTGGCCCGGCTTGGGGCTGGCGTTCAGCGGCACGGTGTTGGTGACCGAGAGCAGCACGCGGTCGCGGCGGCGGCGGCTGCGGATCTCGATCTTGCCGCCTCGGTCGCTGGCTTCAATGCCGTGGCGCACGGCGTTCTCCACCAGCGGCTGCAGGGCCAACGGCGGCAGCGGCGCTTTGTCGGCGGTGGCATCCAGATCCCACACCACCTGCAGGCGCTCGCCAAAACGCAGCTGCTCGATGGAGAGGTAGCGGCGCGCCAGTTCCACCTCGTCGGCCAGCGTGGTGATCTTGTCCAGCCCACCCAACGCGGCGCGGAACAGATCGGCCAGGTCTTCCAACACCTCTTCAGCACGCCGTGGGTCGTGCTGCACCAGGGCGATGGCGGTGTTGAGCGTGTTGAACAGGAAGTGCGGACGGATGCGGGTTTGCAGGTCGGCCAGATGGGCGGCGGCGGCGGCAGGCAGCCGGGCCCGTTCGCGCCAACGCACTGACGACCACAGCATGGCCGCCAAACTGGCACCGGCCAGTGCCGGGGCCACCACACCACCGGCCGCAGGTGGCGCCAGGCTGGCGCGGTTCAGCAACGCCCACACGGCGGCGGCCACCACCGCCCCGCCAACGGCCAGCACGGCCATCTGCATTGGCGGACTCCCACGCCGAAGCCAACGGCCGCCGGCGCAGGCCAGCAGCAACCAGGCCAGCGTGGCCGGCACCGCCACCGTGGCCGCTCCGCCCAGGGCCACCAGCCAGGCACCGAGTGGCGCCACGGTGAAGGCCAGGCCCACGCCCAGCGCCGCATGCACCAGCAGCAAGGCGCGCAGGATCACGCCGTTGCCACACAACGGCCAAGGGCCTTGCTGCTCAGCCACGGCCCGCTCGGTCACCACCTCGCGCAGGTCGTCAAACAAGGTGCTGGGGGCGGCGTCAGGGCGTTTGCTCACCGGCCGATTCTCGCCTGCACGCGGCACGCCCAGGCACGCCGCCTAAAATGCGCCCTCTGCTTCCCACCCACCTCCACCCAGAGCACCGCTGCATGAGCGCCAACCAACTCGACAAGAAATCCCAGGCCTGGTCGGCGCTGTTCTCGGAGCCCATGAGCGAACTGGTGAAGCGCTACACGTCGAGCGTGTTCTTTGACAAGCGCATGTGGGCGGCCGACATAGCAGGCAGCCTGGCCCACGCCGGCATGCTGGCCGCACAAGGCATCATCGGCGCGCAAGATTTGGCCGACATCGAGCGCGGCATGGCACAGATCCGAGCCGAGATCGAATCGGGCACCTTCGAGTGGAAGCTCGAACTTGAAGACGTGCACCTCAACATCGAGGCCCGCCTGACCACCCTGGTGGGCGATGCCGGCAAGCGCCTGCACACCGGCCGCAGCCGCAACGACCAGGTGGCAACCGACGTGCGCCTGTGGCTGCGCAGCGAGATCGACCAGATCCATGTGCTGCTCGAAGACATGCAGCGCGCCCTGGTGCATGTGGCCGCCACCAACACCGAAACCGTGATGCCCGGCTTCACCCACATGCAGGTGGCGCAGCCGGTGAGCTTTGCTCACCATTTGCTGGCCTATGTGGAGATGTTTGCCCGCGACGCCGAGCGCCTGGCCGATGTGCGCAAGCGCGTGAACCGCCTGCCACTGGGTGCCGCCGCGTTGGCCGGCACCAGCTACCCGCTGGACCGCGAGGCCGTGGCCAAGGCACTCGGCTTTGACGGCGTGTGCCAGAACAGCCTGGACGCCGTGAGCGACCGCGACTTCGCGATCGAGTTCACCAGCTTCGCCACGCTGGTGATGATCCATGTCTCGCGCATGGCCGAAGAGATCGTGCTGTGGATGAGCCAGAACTTCGGCTTCATCAACCTCAGCGACCGCTATTGCACCGGCTCGTCGATCATGCCGCAGAAGCGCAACCCGGATGTGGCCGAACTGGCGCGGGGAAAAAGCGGCCGCGTGGTGGGCCATTTGATGGGCCTGATCACGCTGATGAAGGGCCAGCCCCTCACCTACAACAAGGACAACCAGGAAGACAAGGAGCCGCTGTTCGACACCGTGGACACGGTGAAGGACACGCTGCGCATCATGGCCGAGATGGTGGGCGGCGAAGTGGCCACCGACGGCACGCGCAGCGGTGGCCTGACGGTGAACGCCGAGGCCATGGAGGCGGCCGCGCTCAAGGGCTACGCCACCGCCACCGACCTGGCCGACTACCTGGTGAAGAAGGGCCTGCCCTTCCGCGATGCCCACGAAGTGGTGGCGCATGCGGTGAAGGAAGGGCTGAAACAGGGCCTGGACCTGGCCGAGCTGCCGCTGGCCACGCTGCAGGGCTTTCACGCCAGCATCACGCCCGACGTGTTCGAGGTACTGACGCTGCGCGGCTCGCTCAATGCCCGCAATGTGCTGGGCGGCACGGCGCCGGTGCAGGCCCGCGCGCAGATCGCGCGGCACCAGCAGCGGCTGGGCTGATCAGCGGAAGCGGATCTCGGTGGCCACCACGTCGTGGCCGTCGCGTGACAACGCGCCCTTGACCTCCACCAGCACGCCGGCGGCCAGGTTGGCCGCGCTGCTGCCACTGGGCAGGAAACTGGCCTGGCTGTAGTCCACCCGCACGTCGCGCAGCGTGTCACTCTTGGCGTCGCGCACCTTGAAGGTCTTGGTATCGGTGTTCAGTGAGTCCACCTTGCCGCGCAGCTGCATGTCGAAGCCGCCACTGCCCGGGCCGCCGTGGCCGGCGTCGGCCACCTTCACTTCCACCTTGTCTGCCACCAGAACGCCGACCGACATCACGCCCTCGACCTTGACCCAGGCCCCCTTGGCCACCGTGCCACCGGTGGGTGTGACCATGCTGGCGTCAACCCGCACATCGTCCACCACGAAGCGGCCCAGCGAGGTGTACGACGACACCACACCCGCCAGGCCCACATGGGCCCCCTCACCCGGCTGGCGCTCGCCCAGGCCGGCCGTGCTCACCACCCAGCGGCCCTGGCTGTCGAGCGTGGGCCGCACCAGCACACGGGCCATGCCACCCTCGGTGACGCCGGCCGGCAGGCTGGTGTAGACAAACACCGCGCTGCCGATCTGGAAGGTGTTGGAAGTGAGCGTGCTGACCAGACCGCGCACCCGGTACAGGCTGGCGCTGGTCACGGGGTCGATGCGGCGCGCGGAGTACACGCTGCTCACCGGGTCGTACACCGCGTGCACCTCCACCAGGTTGCCGTTGGCCATGCCAGCGAGCCCCCCCGTGAGGGCGGGGTCGAACACCGTGGCCGAGGTGACCTGCACCACCTGCCCCACCAGCGTGAAGGTGCCGGCGGTCTGGTTCAGGCCAGCCACCGCGCCCAGCAGGCTGCTGTGCAGCCGCACGGCCGTGGCCGTGGCCGTGCCGGCCACGGTGTCGATGGCGCCGCTCTCCACTTCCACGCTCATGCCCAGCTTGAGGTCGCCCGCCTGCAGCGGCGTGCTGCCATCGTCGGCCAGCACGGTGGCACCACTTTCATCGAAGTGGATGTCGTTGACGATGATGGAGCCGAAGCCGGTGATGGAGCCTTGGGAGTAGCCGACGGGGGCGCCGGAACCGCCGCCATCTACGCCACCACAGGCGGACATCAGGCAAGTCAGCGTCAGCGCAACCAGCAAGCTTGCGAGAGGTGCTCGCCAGGCACCAACAAGGTCAGACGTCTTCATCGGAACCACCTTCTCCTGATCCTTGCTCTTCATCTGTTCGCTTGTGTGAGTACATGTACAAACCAATGCGAACCTCCCCTGGACCGTCATGCCCATCCACGGCATCCGCGTCAATGCGACGCTGCAATTCCGGAACCATTGATCGAATTAAAGCGTTCCAATGCTTCTCAACCAACGGTCGCATGGCATGCATCGATTCGGTCGACATTCCCGACCCACGGATTGACTGTTCAAAATGCTTGGGCTGAGCACCCGACATGTTCTCGACAAAGGCCCGGAGATGGTCACCCACATTGGCTGCCAAGAACGACAGCAGGTGCACATCGTCATTGTTGGGAACAAAGGCGCCGGCACTCAGCATGACGCTATCGCTCGGCCTGTCCCAGTTGGCCACCTTCAACCGCAACATATCTTCCAACATGCTTCGCGGGTGGACGTCACGAGTCACCAATGCCGCCAACGATTCAAAGCTGGGCATCCCCCCCTGCCTTGGCAGGGCCATCGGCGCGCCATCCGCCCCAAGGTATTGAGGATCGGTAGACCAGCGGTAAAACATCCGCAAGGCCAACGACGCTTTTTGGTTTGTGGGCGACGGCGCGGTATTCACAAGCCGCGTCACCTCGCGACGATTGATGCCCGTGGCCGTGCTGATTCGACTCACTTGCCGGTGCGGCAAGCCCCCCGGGCTCGCCTCGCGGGCCGCCTGCACAAAAGCCAACTTCAATCGTTCCTCAATCTCGCTGAAATGCACCCCACGTGAAACCGCCAGCTTGGCCATGGGCGCAAGCAAAGCGCTGATCGCGTCCAGCAGGGCTTGGGACTCAGGCGCGGCAGCGGCGTCGGGTGGAGATGGGTCTGTCATGTCGTGGGCGGAGCAGGCCACGCATGATAGGTGACAGCATCACAAATGTGCAAATTACCCAGAAAATCCAACCATGTCTGAACACCCGCAGCCAGACACGCTCAACGTGGCGTCCGGCTGCGGGCCAAGCTCACACGCCGAACAGCGCCCGGATGAACTGCACCACGGGCGAGCCTGAGCCGCCGCCGCCGGCCACACCGCCAGCAACAGCCAGCATTGGCGCGACGGCCACCGCCAGCACCGCCAGGCGCGAAGCCAGCTTCATTTCTCGGGACATCTGCATGTTTTGATTTCCTCTCTTTGAACAGGTCACGGATGCGAACCTGAAATCACTGCCGGCACCCGGTTCAAGGTGCCCGGCCCAGTCTAGGGGCCGCCCCGGCACGGCGCCAGGCCCAAGACGTAAGCACTTGGAACGATGACCTTGCAGGCATGCAGTAGCCAGTTCCGGTATCAACGGACTGGCTATACATCCAGTAGTACAGTGCAGCCGTGCCCCAGCCGCCGCGACGCCTCATCGCCCACCTCGACATGGACGCCTTCTATGCGTCCTGCGAGTTGCTGCGCTACCCCGATCTGGTGGGCCTGCCGGTGGTCATTGGTGGCGGCCGACGCCACCAGCCCGAGTTGCAGGCCGATGGCACACGGCGCTATGCGCGGCTGGCGGGCTACACCGGGCGCGGCGTCATCACCACCAGCACTTACGCGGCGCGGGCACTGGGCGTGCATTCGGGCATGGGGCTGATGAAGGCGGCCGCCAAGGCGCCCGATGCCATCCTGCTGCCGGTGGACTTCGACCTGTACCGGGCCTGCTCGCGCCGCTTCAAGGCCGCCGTGGCCGAGCTGGCGCCGGTGATCGAAGACCGCGGCATTGACGAGATCTACATCGAGCTGACGAACCTGCCCGGCGCACAAGAGGCCGTGGGCCACGACCCGTTGGGCGGCGTGCGGGCGCTGGCGCTGGAGATCAAGAACAACGTCAAGCGCGCCACGGGGCTGAGCTGTTCCATCGGCGTCACGCCGAACAAGCTGCTCTCCAAGATCGCTTCTGATCTGGACAAACCCGATGGCCTCACGGTGTTGAGCATGGACGAGCTGCCCACCCGCATCTGGCCGCTGCCGGCGCGGCGCATCAATGGCATCGGCCCCAAGGCCGCCGCCAAGCTGGCGGGCTTGGGGCTGGAGACCATAGGCCAGTTGGCGCAGTGCGAGCGCAGCTGGCTCATCGAACGCTTTGGCCTGCACTACGGCGCCTGGCTGCACGATGCGGCCCATGGCCGCGACGAGCGCCCGCTGGTGACCGAGAGCGAGCCGGTCTCGATGAGCCGCGAAACCACCTTCGAACGCGACCTGCACGCGGTACGCGACAAGCCGCAGCTCTCGGCCATCTTCACCCAGCTCTGCGAGCAGGTGGCGCAAGACCTGCAGCGCAAGGGCTATGTGGGCCGCACCGTGGGCATCAAGCTGCGCTTTGACGATTTCAAGACCCTCACCCGCGACCTCACGCTCGATGCCCCCACAGCCGATTTCGCCACCATCCGCCATGCCGCCGGCCTGTGCCTCAAGCGTGCCGACCTGAGCCGGCGCCTGCGCTTGCTGGGTGTGCGCGTGGCGGCGCTGAACCGGGCCGACGCACCGCCCATGCCTTCCAGGCGCAGCATGAAGGCTGCGGCGGGCGGCAAGGCCAAGGCCCCGGCTGGCTGGCGTGCCGCAGCGCCCACCACGGTGCTGAGGGCTGCCGAGCCGGGGCTGTTCGACGAGCCGCCGGCCAAGCCCGAGGTTCAGGACTGAGGCGGCGCAGTTGCAGGCCGCGTGGGCAGGCTCCACAGCCAAGCCGCCACAGCGCCGCAGCACAGCGCCGGCACCCAGCGCCACAGCGAGGGGATCACCCACCAGGCCCACAGGCTGCTGGCCGCCATCATCAGCGTGGCCAGTTGCTTGGCGCGCAGCGGCAAGGCCCGTTGCACGCGCCAATCGCGCACCACAGGCCCCAGGCGCGGGTGATGCAAGAGCCAATGCTCCCAGCGCCGGCTGCCTCGCGAAAAGCAATACGCCGCCAGCAGCACGAAGGGCGTGGTGGGCAGCAGCGGCAGAAAAGCGCCGACGATGCCCGTCATCAGCGCCACAGCACCGGCCAGCATCCACAGCGCACGCAGGCTGCGCGCGTGCCAGGCCTGCGAGAGTTCGGCGTCGGCTTCGGCAGCGGGGGCGGTGGTTTCCGGCATGGGGGCCAATTCTGCCCGGCGCCCACGCTTGCGCCAGAACAAGCCCCGGCATGACCCCGCAGGCCAGCGCCTCGGCGAGAATGTCGCCCTGGCCCACGCCGGCCGGACACCCCAGAACTTTTCAGCCCCGAGAGCGCAGCATGCCCAGTCTTCAATGGTCCGATGAATTGGCCCTGGCCCATCCCGAGATGGATCACACGCACCAGGAGTTCGTGCAACTGCTGGGCGAGGCCGAGGACGCGCTGCTGCAATCGAAGGAAGCTGGCCTGGCCCGCTACGAGGCCCTGGTGGCGCACACCGTGGGCCACTTTGGCCAGGAAGACCGCTGGATGGTGGCCACCGGCTTTGCGGTGGAGAACTGCCATTCGTCGCAGCACCACCAGGTGCTGGAGCTGATGAAGGAAGTGGTTCGCCTGGCCAAGGAGAAGGACGACTACGGCCCGCTCACCCGCGTGCTGCCCGAACTGGCCAACTGGTTCACCCAGCATGCGCAGACCATGGACGCCGCACTGGCCTCGCACCTGCAGCAGATCGGCTTCGACCCGGCCACTGGCAGCATCGCCCACCCGCTGCCCACGCAGGCCGATCCGGTCACCGGCTGTGGCGGCGGCAGTTGCTTGCCCGCTGAAGACACCGCTGCGGCCGGCACGGCAGCCTGAGCGCCAGCGGGGCGGGCCAAGCCCCGTTCTTTCGTCATTCCCGCGCAGGCGGGAATGACGGGGCTGCGCGGCCTTGGCCGCTACGATGCCCACACCCGAATCACAGAGAGACACGGCATGACCGACCTCAGCAAGATCACCACGATCGAAGACCTGCGAGTGCTGGCGCAAAAGCGCGTGCCGCGCATGTTCTACGACTACGCCGATTCGGGTTCCTACACCGAAAGCACCTACCGCGCCAACGAAAGCGATTTCCAGAAGATCAAGCTGCGCCAGCGCGTGGCCGTGAACATGGAGAACCGCAGCACCGCCGTGCAGATGGTGGGCCAGGCCGCCAGGATGCCGGTGGCCATCGCCCCCACGGGCCTGACCGGCATGCAGCACGCCGACGGTGAGATCCTGGGCGCCAAGGCGGCCGAGAAGTTCGGCGTGCCCTTCACGCTCTCGACCATGAGCATCTGCTCGATCGAGGACATCGCCGCCCACACCACGGCACCGTTCTGGTTCCAGCTCTACATGATGAAGGACCGCGACTTCATCGAGCGGCTCATCGCCCGCGCACAAGCAGCCAAGTGCTCGGCCCTGGTGCTCACGCTCGATCTGCAGATCCTGGGCCAGCGCCACAAGGACATCAAGAACGGCCTCTCGGCCCCGCCCAAGCCCACGCTGGCCAACATCCTCAACCTGATGACCAAGCCGCGCTGGTGCCTGGGCATGGCTGGCACGCGCCGGCACAGCTTCGGCAACATCGTGGGCCATGCCAAGGGGGTGGGCGACCTCAGCAGCCTGAGCTCATGGACGGCCGAGCAGTTCGACCCTGCCCTGAGCTGGGCCGATGTGGAATGGATCAAGAAGCGTTGGGGCGGCAAACTCATCCTCAAGGGCATCATGGACGTGGAAGACGCCCGCCTGGCGCGCGATTCGGGCGCCGACGCGCTGATGGTCAGCAACCACGGCGGCCGCCAACTCGACGGCGCGCCTTCCAGCATCGAAGCCCTGCCCGCCATTGCCGACGCCGTGGGCCAAGACATCGAGGTGTGGATGGATGGCGGCATACGCTCGGGCCAGGACGTGCTCAAGGCCTGGGCCCTGGGCGCCCGCGGCACCATGATTGGCCGGGCCTTCCTCTACGGCCTGGGCGCGCTGGGCGAGGCCGGGGTGACGAAAGCGCTGGAGATCATCCACAAGGAGCTGGACATCACCATGGCCTTCTGCGGCCACACCCAGCTGAAGAACGTGGACCGAGGCATCCTGCTGCCGGGCACCTTCCCGATTTGAGCCACTTCCGGTCGGCGCGCGGCTGCGCTTGCGCAGCTTGCGAGTCTTGTGTATGATGAGCATCATGCGAAAGACGCCAACCAACATCCGCACCGCCGCCAAAGAGGCTTCGCACGAGCGCATCGTGCAGGCGGCTGCCCGCGCCATCCGGCGCAGTGGCTACGACGGCACGGGCGTGGCCGACATCATGAAAGAGGCGGGTTTGACGCATGGTGCGTTCTATGCCCATTTCGAGTCCCGCGAGGCCATGCTGGCCGAAGCAGCGGACCGTGCGGGTGCCGAGTCCAACGCCTTCGCGGCCAGTGTCATCGCCGCCGTGCCGCCAGAGCAGGCTTTGCTGGCGCTGATGCAGGCCTATCTGTCCAAGGAACACCTGGCGGGCATCGAGACGGGCTGCCCTGTTTCAGCCCTGGGTTCAGAGATGCCCCGCCAATCGCCCGAAGTGCGCCGGGCGGCCACGCGCCGCATCAAGGAGATGATTGATCTGGTGGCCCGTCAGTCACCGGATTGGGGGCAGCCAGCCGCCCATGAGCGCGCGTTGGTGACCGTGGCCACCATGGTGGGCACCTTGGTGCTGGCCCGTGCCGTCGACGATGCTGTGCTGTCGGACGCGCTGTGCAGTGCTGCATTGAAGCGCTTGGCCCCTACCGGGGCGTGAACCCATACCCCTTTTTTTGCTCGTAAGTATGATGGTCGTCATGCCAAAGACACTTCCGGCCCTGGCCGCTGAGTTCGCCCCTTGCCCTGTTTTCAAAAAGGAAAAACCATGAAAGCCTTCGTCGTTGATCGCTACGGAAAGAAAGAACGTCTGCGGGCCGCCGATGTGCCTGAGCCAGACTTGCGTGCAGACGAGGTACTGATCCAGGTTCACGCGGCAGCGGTGAACCTGATCGATTCCAAGGTGCGAAACGGGGAGTTCCAGCTCTTCCTGCCGTACCGCACACCGTTCGTTCTGGGCCACGATGTGGCCGGCGTGGTGGTTCGTGTCGGACCGCAGGTGCGCCAATTCAAAGTGGGCGACGAGGTCTACGCCAGGCCCGATGACTTGCGCATCGGCAGCTTCGCCGAATTCGTCGCCGTCAAGGAAGACTCGGTGGCGATCAAGCCCAAGAACATCAGCATGGAGGAAGCTGCATCCATCCCTCTGGTGGGCTTGACGGCATGGCAGGCGCTGGTTGAAAGAGCCAAGCTCAAGAAGGGGCAGAAGGTCTTCATCCAGGCGGGCTCCGGAGGCGTGGGCACGTTTGCCATCCAGTTGGCCAGGCACCTGGGCGCGACGGTGGCCACCACCACGAGCACGGGCAACGTCGCCCTGGTGAAGAGCTTGGGCGCGGATGTCGTCATCGACTACAAGAAAGAGGCCTTTGAAGAGCGGCTGAGCGGCTACGACCTGGTGCTGAACAGCCAGGACGGCAAGACCCTGGCCAAGTCCCTGGGCGTGCTCAAACCCGGCGGCAGCCTCATCTCCATCTCGGGGCCGCCCGATCCGCAGTTTGCCGAAGACATCAAGGCCCCCTGGCTGGTGAAGCAGGTCATGCGCGCCCTCAGCTTCGGCGCCCGCAGGCAAGCGCAGCGCCTCAAGGTCGGCTACGCATTCCTGTTCATGAAGGCCAGCGGAAGCCAGTTGCGGCAGATCACGCCGCTGATCGAGTCGGGTGTCATCCGCCCGGTGATCGACAAGGTCTTCCCTTTCGAATCTACCAACGAAGCCATGGCCTACGTCGAAAGCGGCCGCGCCAAAGGCAAGGTGGTCATCAAGGTTCGCTGAACCTTTTCACCCATTCGTTTTTTGTTCGCCAGCACATATGACAAACGTCATATGACCTCTGTATCCCCCACTTCTTTGGAGACTCTCATGAACATTCAAAACGCCGTCGTCCTCGTCACGGGTGCCAATCGCGGCATCGGCCTGGCCTTTGCGCGTGAACTGCTGGCGCGTGGCGCCCGCAAGGTCTACGCCGCCGCACGCGACCCCGCCACCGTGACCTTGGCCGGCGTCCAGGCCCTGCGGCTTGACGTCACCCAACCCGAGGACATCGCCGCCGCAGCACAGCAGGCTGCCGACGTGAACCTGGTGATCAACAACGCGGGCATTGCCCAGCCCGGCGGTTTCCTGGCGGCCGACGGCGAAGCGGTGGCACGCCGTATCTTCGAGACCAACTTCTTCGGCATGCTGAACATGAGCAAGGCCTTTGCGCCCGTGCTCAAGGCCAACGGCGGTGGCGCCTTGCTCAACGTGTTGTCGGTGGCGTCGTGGGTCAATGGCGGCGAGCTGGCCGCCTACTCGGCCAGCAAGTCGGCGGCGTGGTCGCTGACCAATGCCCTGCGCCACGAGTTGGCAGCGCAGAAGACCCAGGTGCTGGGCCTGCACATGGCCTATGTCGACACCGACCTCACGCGCGGCTTCGAGGTCCCCAAGAGCAGCGCCGAAGAAATCGTGCAGCGGGCGCTCGACGGGCTGGCCGCAGGCGCTGAGGAGGTGTTGGCCGACGCGCTCACCCAGCAGGTTCGGCAGGGCCTGGCGGCACCGCGCCCGGTCTACCTCCCCCAGGGCCAGTGAGCGCAGCGCCTCCGGCCCAACCCACATCAACCCCACACAAAGGCAGCCATGCTCTTCACCACTCTCACTGCGCCTTCTTTGCAGCTCCGCAACCGCATCGTCATGGCGCCCATGACGCGCAACCGGGCGGTGGAGGCCAACACGCCCAATGCCCTGATGGCCCAGTACTACGGCCAACGGGCATCTGCCGGCTTGATCGTCACCGAGGGCGTCTCGCCCTCGCCCAACGGCCTGGGCTACGCCCGCATTCCTGGCCTGTTCAATGAAGCCCATGTGCAGGGGTGGAAGCTGGTGACGGACGCCGTGCACGCCAAAGGCGGCAAGATCTTTGTCCAGCTGATGCACACGGGGCGCGTGGCCCATGTGGCCAACCTGCCGGCCGGGGCCGAAGTGCTGGGGCCGACCGCCGAGGTCTGCCCCGGCGACATGTACACCGACAGCCAAGGCATGCAGCCGCACAGCGCACCCCGCGCCATGACCGCAGACGACATCGCCCATGCCGTGGCGGAGTACGCCAGGTCGGCCCAACTGGCCATCGAAGCCGGGTTCGATGGGGTCGAGCTGCACGCGGCGAACGGCTATTTGATCGAGCAGTTTCTGAACGCCAACGTGAACCACCGCGCCGATGCGCACGGGGGCAGCATCGAAGGCCGCAACCGCTTCGCGCTGGAGGTGGCTCGCGCCACCGTCGCCGCCATTGGTGCAGACCGGGTGGGCATCCGGCTGTCGCCTTGCGGCGTGTTCAACGGCATGGGGGCCTACCCCGACGTCGATGCGCAGTACCTGGCCCTCACCGAGGAACTGGCGCAACTGGGCATTCGGTACGTGCACCTGCTGGACCACTCGGCCTTGGGCGCGCCGCCCGTGCCCGCCGCGTTGAAGCTCAGGCTTCGCGAGGCCTTCCAGGGCGTTTTCATCCTGGCTGGCGGCTTCGATCGGGCCAGTGCCCAGAGTGCCCTCGAAGCGGGTCACGCAGACCTGATCGCCTTTGCCCGCCCTTTCATCGCCAATCCCGATCTGGTGCAACGCATGCAGAGCCATGCGGCACTGAACCCTGTGGACATGGCGACCTTCTACACGCCCGGCCCCAAGGGCTACACCGACTATCCGGCGCTTGGCGCCTGAAGGGAGACCCGCGATGAAACACTTGCTCAAGACCGTCACGCTGGGCCTGGCCCTGTCAACAAGCCTCCAGACGTCCACGCTGCTGGCGGCGGAGCCTGCTGCCACCACGGCGGAACAAACTCAGCCGGCTGTCGGACAAAAGACCGAAGTCACCTGGAAGAACGTTCCCACCCAGACCATCTCGGCTGGCGACCTGAACTTCGCGTACCGGGAGCTGGGCAAACACAACGGCGGAACGCCCGTGGTGTTGCTGACCCATCTGGCGGCCGTCCTGGACAACTGGGACCCCCGAATCGTCGACGGCATCGCGGCCAAACACCATGTCATTGCCTTTGACAACCGGGGCATCGGGGCATCCAGCGGCTCGCCGTCGAACTCCATCGAACAGATGGCGGACGATGCCATTGTGTTCATCAAGGCCATGGGCCTCCAAAAGGTAGACGTCCTGGGCTTTTCGTTGGGCGGCATGGTCGCCCAGGAAGTGGTGCTGAAGGAGCCGCAGCTGGTTCGCAAGATGGTGCTCGCAGGCACCGGCCCTGCGGGCGGCGAAGGCATCAGCAGCGTGGCAGGGGTGACCTACTACGACATGCTCCGGGGCTTCTTCACGGGCCAGGATGCCAAGCAGTTCCTGTTCTTCACGCGAACACCCGGTGGCATCGAGGCTGGCAAGGCCTTCCTGGCGCGCCTGAAGGAACGCACCGAAGACCGCGACACCGAAATTTCGGTGAGCGCGTTCATGGCTCAGTTGGAGGCGCTGCGTGTGTGGGGCAAAAAGGCGCCCGCCGATCTCTCAGTGGTCCAGCAGCCGGTGCTGGTGGTCAATGGTGACCAGGACCGCATGGTCCCGACCACCAACACGCACGACCTGGCTCGCCGGCTGCCAAACAGTCAGCTCATCATCTATCCCGATGCCGGACACGGCGGTGCCTTCCAGTTTCATGCCGACTTCGTGCGCAGCACGCTCGAGTTTCTGACCCGCTGACGCCAGCCAACAGGAGCATCTCCCAATGACCGACACCCACCTCACCGTGCCCACCCGCTTGGTGGAACTGAATGGCGACCAGTTCGCCTACCGCCGCTGGGGCAACACCGCAACGGACCAGCCGCCCCTGTTCTTCCTGCAGCACTTCCGCGGTGGCATGGACCATTGGGACCCGCTGATGACCGACGGCTTGGCCGCTGGGCGGGAGGTGATCCTGTTCAATGGGCGCGGTGTGGCCTCGTCCACCGGCACGCCGCGCAACCGGATCGAAGACATGGCCGACGACGCGGCGGCGGTGATCCGGGCCCTGGGCCTGCGCCAGGTGGATGTGCTGGGCTTCTCGCTGGGTGGGTTCCAGGCGCTGGACCTGACATGGCGTCATCCGGAACTGGTGCGCAAGCTGATGCTGCTGGGCACCGGGCCGCGCGGGGGTGACCCCGAGATGGAGCCGCGTGTGCTGGGCACGGCACCGCGCCCCGTGCCTGTTTTCGAGGATTTCCTGTATCTGTTCTTCGGCCGGTCAGCACAGGCCGAACAGGCCGCGCGCGAGTTCTGGGCGCGGCGCCACCAGCGCGCGGACCAGGACCCGCCGTCCTCACCGGAGGTTGCCAGGGCGCAGATCGAAGCCAACATGCTGTACCTGCCGAGGCTGTCGGAAGACGATCCATTTGCCTACCTGCGCAGCATCCGGCAGCCCGCATTCATCCTCAACGGCGTGAACGACGTGATGGTCCCCACCGTCAACTCGTTCTACATGGCCCGCAACCTGCCGAACGCGCAGTTGTTCATCTACCCGGACAGCGGCCACGCCGCGCAGTTCCAGAACCCGCAGCGATTTCTGCACCACGCCACCGGCTTCCTGGCCGAGTGACCGCTGCGGCACCCCTCCCATTCACGACCCCACCATCCAGGGCCATCGCCATGCTCAAGTTCAAGTTCCTGCTGTGGGTGTTCGCACAGCTCCTGCAGCGACAGATCCGCCACAACCCCGACTGCGCGCGCTACGTCGCAGGCAAGCAGCTGCGGTTCCAGATCCGCACCACCTCTGGCGCCGGTCGCCACTACACCCTGCGCGATGGCGCCATCCGGTCCTCGGCCGGCCTGGCGACGGACGCGCAGTTCACGCTGAACTTCAAGGATGCCGCGACAGGCTTTGCGATCCTCTCGGCCAAGGACAGCCAGGCCGCTTTTCTGAAAGGCCTGGGCAGCGGGGACCTGCGCATCAGCGGCGACTTTCTGGAAGTGATGTGGTTTCAGGGGCTGACGGCCTTCCTCCAGCCCCCGAAGACCATTTCCCCCTATGACCGCACCGCATTCTGAGGCCCCCATGACACACCACCTGCTGAACCAAACCCTGACCCTGCCCAACGGCACTGTGCTGCGCAACCGCCTCGCCAAGGCGGCCATGAGCGAGACGTTGGCCACTTACGACAACCGCCCCACGCCGGAGCTGGTGCAGCTGTACCGGCGCTGGGCTTCGTCGGGGTTGGGACTCATCCTGACCGGCAACGTGATGATCGACCGGCGCGCGCTGGGCGAGCCGGGCAATGTGGCCATCGAGGACGAGCGCGACCTGCCGGTCCTGCGGCAATGGGCGCAGGCGGCCACCGGGCAAGGGGCGGCCATCTGGGCGCAGCTCAACCATCCGGGCAAACAATCCGCCAAGGGCTTGAATGTGGTCAACCTCGCACCTTCGGCGGTGCCTTTTCGGGAGGACATGGCGGCATTGTTCGAAACCCCGCGCGAAGCCACTCAGCAGCAGATACAGGACATCATCGAGCGCTTCGGCCGCAGCGCGGCCATCTGCAAGAAGGCTGGGTTCGGTGGCGTACAGATCCACGGAGCGCATGGCTATCTGGTCAGCCAGTTCCTCTCTGCGCACCACAACCGGCGCAGCGACGAATGGGGTGGCACACCCGAGAACCGGCGGCGCTTCCTGATGGCTGTCTACGCGGAGATCCGCCGCCAGGTCGGGCCGGATTTCCCGGTGGCGATCAAGCTCAATTCCACCGACTTCCAGCGCGGAGGCTTCACCGAAGAAGAGTCGCTGGAAACCATCCGGGCGCTGGCCGATGCGGGCATCGACCTGATCGAGATTTCGGGCGGCACCTACGAGGCACCCGGCATGGGCGTCAACATGCAAGAACCCAAGAAGGCGTCCACCGTGGCCCGCGAGGCCTACTTCCTCGACTTTGCCGAGAAGGTGCGTGCTGCGGTGAAGGTGCCGCTGATGGTGACCGGCGGCTTCCGCACAGCGGCCGGCATGGACGCCGCGCTGCGTTCTGGCGCGCTGGATGTGGTGGGCCTGGCGCGGCTGCTGGCCATCGACCCCGACGCCCCCGCCGCCTTGCTGCAAGGGCGTGACAGCCCACAGCAGGTTCGCCCGATCAAGACAGGCCTCAAGGCCGTGGACCGGATGGGGGTCATGGAGGTGTGGTGGTACGAGCGCCAACTCAAGCGCATTGCCAGGGGCCAATCGCCACGCCCCCATGAGAGCGGGCTGTCGGCATTCTTGAAGGCTGCTGTCACCGGTGGTTGGGGCAGCTTTCGCACGCGCCGCATGCGGGCGCGCACTTGAGCGCCGAGCATCGCGGGGGAGACGCGTCAAGGGTCAGCCCGGAAAGCGCTCGACATGGGTTTCGCCTCGGCGCCCGAGATAGGTGACATGCCGCCCCGCGATCCAGACCGTGTAGCCGATGCAGCCCGCGCGCTGTGAGAGCCGCTTGAACTCGGGGTACATCACACGGCCCTGCTGTGCGCCCAGGATGGCCGCGCGTACGGCATCGCCATCGAAGGCATCGGCAATGGCCTCCAGCGGCCGCTCAAAGGCTAGGTCGAGGGTGGCGCCGTCGGGCAGGTAGCAGGTGGCGCGGCCAGATCGGTAGTCGACGTGGTACGACTCGACCTGGACGCTGCTCAGTTGAGCAATCACTTCGCCAAAGTGGATCTGACCCTTGCTGGATGCCGCGAAGGTGGCTTGAATGACGGCGCGGGTGCTCTCGTTCATGCGGGTTCCTGTCTGGAAGTGCGGAGCCTGATTGGTCAGGCGATGGGGATGTCTTTCAACCCGTGGTGCTGCACCAGGGCCTGCATGGCGCTCATCAAGACCCGACGCTCCTGGGCGCCGAGGTGACCGAAGAAGTGTTCATCGTTGGTGTCGGCCAGCGCGGCGAGCACGGGCACCAGTGCCCGTCCCGATCTGGTCAATGCCAGGGTCTGGCCCCGTGCGCTGCCTTGGACGAGCTGCCTCTCGGCCAGGCCCTTGTCTTCAAGCCGGGAGACCACTTTGGATGCGGCGCCCTTGGTCATGCCCAGGGCCTGGATCAGTTCGGCATGGCTGGTCTCGCTCGCTGCCCACAGCGTGCGCAGCGCCACCCACTCGGTGAGCGTGACGCCCTTGGCCTCCAACTGTTGCTGGAAGCGGGTGGAGACATGGTTGGACACAAAACGCAGCCAGAAGCCCAGATGAGCTCCCAGGGGCGAAGGCGGCGTGCTTGACTTGGGTTTCATGAGGTTTCCTTGGAAACTTCTGGGAGTGTAGTTTCCTCGGAAACCACTTTCTCCGCAACCCAAATGAGACGAGCTGCAGGCCTCCTGCGGGAACGCCACTGGTGCGTCGCCTGCTTGTGGCCGGGGCCATGAGTTGACGTCGCCGCCCTGGAGCCGCCTGTCGTCGCGCGCGACGGTTCCCATTGAAGTCGCATCTGTTGACGCGCTCCAAGGCATGCGGGTAGGGAGAGAATCAAGTCCCTGTCTATCGCTGGTGCCGTCAGACCGCTCATGACCGACGCTCAATACACGACCTTGCCGCAGTGGCCCAAGGCCTATCAGGCCAGCGGCGCCAGCGCCACCCTGAAACGCCTCAACGAGGATTTCATCGTGACCGAACTGCCGCTGCAGCTGCCCTCCGGTGAGGGCGAGCACATCTGGCTGGACATCGAGAAGAACGGCGCCAACACCGCCTTCGTCGCCCAACATCTGGCCGAGGCCGCCAGCGTGAACGAGTGGGACGTGGGCTATGCCGGCCTCAAGGACCGCTACGCCATCACCCGTCAGTGGTTCAGCATCTATCTGCCGAGCGGCAAGACAGGCGAGACACCCGACCTGACCCAGCTTGCGCACCCGGAATTCAAGGTACTGCATCAGAGCCGCCACGTGAAAAAGCTGCGCCCCGGTGATCTGCAAGGCAACCGATTCCGCATCGTGCTGCGTGAGGTTGCTGGCGACCGCGACGCCATCGAGGCCAATCTGAAGGCCGTTGCGTCACATGGCGTGCCCAACTACTTCGGCGCCCAGCGTTTCGGCTTTGAGGGCGGCAACGTCGAGCAAGGGCGGGCCATGCTGGCGCGCGAAATCCGGGTGCGCAACCCGAAAAAGAAAGGCATCTACCTGTCGGCGGTGCGCTCCTTCGTTTTCAATGAAGTGCTGGCGCTGCGCATTCAGCAAGGACTCTGGGGCAAGACCCTGCCCGGAGACGTGATGGACGAGGCGGGCCGGCCCACCGGACCACTCTGGGGACGTGGCCGCGTGATCACCACGGGTGAGGCACAAGCCCTGGAAAACGGCGTGGCTGAACGACACGCCAGCTTGTGCAATGGCATGGAGTACGCCGGTCTGGACCAGGCGCGCCGCGCCCTGGTGGCGAGCCCGGCGGACATGGCTTGGGAATGGCCGCAAGCCGATCAACTGGTGCTCACCTTCTCTTTGCCCGCCGGGAACTACGCCACTTCTCTTCTGAACGAAATTCTCCGCACCACGGAGCCCGACCGGCACACCGAGGACGAGCCTGCGGCTGTCGAATGAAGGTGGCCTCACCTCGGCCCGCCACAGCCACGGCACCCAGGCGGCCCGCCCTCAAAGATCCCCAACCGCCGCCACGATGCGCTTCCAGACCTCGTCGCCCTGCAGGCCGTTGGTGAGGATGACCAGGCCGCTGCCGCGTGTGGGTGAGAACTGCGCGTAGCAGCGGAAGCCGGTGCGGTTGGCGCCGCTGTGGTGGGCGATGTCGCCCTGGGCCGTGGTGTTGAGGGACCAGCCCAGGCCCCAGTGCACGGCCTGGCCCTGGGCTGCGCCGGGCCGCTCGATGGGCTCGCGGGCCGGCACCGCCACCTGGTGGCGCAGCATCTCCTGGGCCGCCACCCTGGACAGCAGGGGCGACATGCCCCGCTCGGCCTTGAGCATCTCCATCAGCAGCCGTGCATAGTCGTTGGCGGTGGTGTAGAGCGTGTAGGCGGCGTTGGGGAGCAGGTACTTCGAGGGCGGCAGCGCCGCCCCATCCTCGCCGTGCCCTGTGGCCTGGCGCTCGCCGATCTGCGGCGTCCAGCCGAAATCGCTGTGCAGCAGGCCCAACGGTTCGAACAGGCTGCGCTGCGCCAGGTGGGTCAATGGCTGGCCGGTGATGTGCTCGATGCGCCGCTGGAGGTAGAAGATGCCTTCGCCCGAATAGCCAAAGCGCTCGCCGGGCTGGAACAGCAGCGGCAGCGGCCCTTCACCCTCCTCGCCGCCCGGGCGCCAGTTGGGGTAGCCGGCGGTGTGCGAGAGCAGCATGCGCGCTGTCACGCGCCGCTTGCCGGGCTGGTCGGGCACCAGCACCTCTGGGCCATAGGCCACCATGGGTTGGTCGAGGTTCAGGCGCTTGGCGTCCACCAGTTGCAGGGCCAGCATGGCCAGCACGGGCTTGCTCATGGAGGCGGCCTCGAACACGGTGTCTGGCGTCACCGGCTCGCTGCCACCCGCTGTGCGCACGCCGTAGCCCTGGGCCCAAACGATCTGCCGGTTGCGCACCAGGGTGATGGCCAGACCGGGCACGTGGTGCTCGGCCAGCAGGCTGGGCACCAGGCGGTCCAGCGTGGCCGCCAGGGCGGCGATGTCAGGTGGTGACGCCGCGCGCATTGGCGACGAAACCGCCACAAGCGCAAGGACAAGCAGCAGGCTTCGGATGGTGGGCATGGGCAACGCCTGGCGCGGATCGTGGGTTGCGGCGGTCGGGCGCCTGAAGCCCGGTGTGTCTGGCCATCGGACAGGCGCTGGACACATTCTGCCGCCGCCAGGGCCCGGCCGGCACTGCCCCAAATAGGCCGGCATTCCCCCCGCCTTTGTCACCTTATCCCCGCCCCGCCCCCTGCCACGATGACGCCATCTGCGGCACTGCCGCGCTGGCGCGCGCCCTTTGCGGCGCGCATCGAGGCCCTATGCACTCGCTAACCCCATCGTCCACCGCCCCCGCCACCCCGGCCCTGCCACCGGTTCACATCGCCATCGTGCAGCCTGCGGGCTATGTGCATTCGATGGGATTTCTCGACCAGGCGCGCTACTTCCGCCACCAGTTCCGGCGCATGGGTGCCAGCGTCAGCATCGCCAAGAACCGGCTGCGCGAAGACGCCGTGAACTTCATCTTCGGTGCCCACCTGGGGGTGCCGGCCGATTGGGCACAACGCCATTGCTGCGTGGTGGTGAACCTGGAGCAACTGGGCCCCGGCGGCGCGAGCGTGTCTCCCGACTACATGAACCTGCTGCGCCGCTCCGCCGTGGTGGACTACGAGCCCGAGAACCTGCCCCACTACGCCGCCAATGTGGCCGACGTGCCGGTGGTGCCCTTTCTCTACGCGCCCTACCTGGACGACGGCCAGGCCCCGCTACTGGCCGAGCGACCCATCGACCTGCTGTTCTTCGGCAGCATGAACCCGCGCCGCCAGGCCTACATCGCCAAGGTGGAGGCCGCTGGCGCGCAGGTGACCCTGTTCGACCACGCCATCTACGGGACCGAACGCGACCAGTACATCCGGCTGGCCAAGGCGGTGCTGAACTGCCACCACTACGAGAGCAGCCGCTTCGAGCAGGCCCGCGCCTTCCATTGCTTGTCACTGGGCACGCCGGTGATCTCCGAGCGCACCGCCAGCACGCGCGCGCCGCAGGGCTTTGACGAGGCGGTGTTCTGGCTGGAAGACGGCGAGATCGCACCCTTCTTTGGCCAGCAGTTCAACACCTCGCCGTTCTTTGATGCGGCCGAGGGCAAGCTGGCGGCCTTCCGCGCCACCGATCCACTGCAGCTCTATGCCGACCTGCTGGCCTTTGCGGCCGGCGTGTTCCAGGTGCGGCAGCCACAGACCAGCGCCCTGGTGTGGCAACCGCAGCAGATCTGCACGCCCTTCCCCGAGGGCTACCGCGCCGGTTGGCTGAACATTGCCGCCGATGGCCGCGCCGGTGCGGACCTGCGGCTGGACCTGACCCGTCCGCTGCCCCTGCCCACCACTGGCCGCACACCCGACGGCGGCCAGGTGCTGCTGCAGCCCGGCGGCGCCCAGCTCGTGCACCTGAACGCCGAGGGCGTGAACGCCACCGCCGTGCCAGCCCTGCTGCGCAACGCCCTGGCGCTGCTGAATGAGGACGGCGTGCTGAAGATCACCACGCCCATCGCCGAAGCTGCCGCCGCCAGTGCCACGCCCGAGACAGACCCGGCCTGGCTGCGCCACGCCGCTGCCTTCTGGACCTACGGCGCTCTGGAACACCGCTTTGAGAAGCTGGAGCACGTGCGCGAGCGCCAACAACTCTCGGCCAGCGACAGCGCCGCCGCCCACAACGAGCACCTGAGCCTGAAGAAGGTGGCTGTCACCATCAAGGAACGCACGCTGGCCCGCGCTCGCTGCGCTGACTTTGGCGGCCTGGCGGACGATCTGCCCGTCGACGCCCCCGCCTCTACCGCCACGCCACAGGTGGCCGCCGCCGCAGTGCCAGACCCCGATCTGACGGTGGTCTGCGTCTCGTACAAGCGCTACGAGAACATCCCCATCCTGATCCACTCGTTCCTGGCGCAAACACTGCAGAGCTACAAGCTGCTCATCATCCACGACGGCTACGACGCGAAGATGGATGGCATCCTCTCGCGCTACAAGGCCGAGTACCCCAGCAAGGTGGACTACCTGTTCACCGAGCAGCGCTACAACGATTGGGGCCACTCGCTGCGCGACATGGGCATAGGCCTGGCTGAGACCGAGTACATCCTCATCACCAACGACGACAACTACTACGCCCCGAAGTTTCTGGAGCTGATGCTGCCCGACATGAAGGCCAAGCAGGCCGACATCGCGATGTGCAACATGGTCCACAGCCACCACAACCCCGGCCTGCGGCCCCAGCCCTCGTACATGCCCTTCGAGACGCGGCCCGAGCGCGGCTCGCTGGACATGGGTTGCTTCATCGCCCGCACCGCGCTAGCCCAGCAGGTGGGCTTTCGCGACAAAGGCCACGACGGCGATGCCACCTACTTCGAGGACCTGGTCAAGGCCGCCGGCAACGCCCGGTTGCTGAAGGTGGAACGCACGCTGTTCGTGCACAACTGACCACAGGGAGACATCCATGCCCATTTGCTGCATCTGCGAGCGCCAGGTCGACCATTGGCTGCCTCACCCCAAGGCGGCCGAGCGCAGCCCTTTCATGGTGCTGATGGACACCGTGGGCTCTGACCTCTCGCTCTATGGCTGCCCGCACTGCCACAGCAACGACCGCGACCGCCACTTGTGGCTGTACATGAGCGCGGCAGAAATCCCCGCCCAGTTGCAAGGTGCCAGCGTGCTGCACCTGGCCCCCGAGGCCGCGTTGGAACCATTGATAGAGCGCTGCCAGCCCGCCCGCTATGTGCGTGGCGACCTGCACCCCACTCAGCCGCACTACCAGCGGCTCAATGCCGAGAGCCTGCCCTTTGGCGATGCCGAGTTCGACCTGATCATCGCCAACCACTTGCTGGAACACGTGAGCAACCCGAACCAGGTTCTGGCCGAATTTTCCCGCTGCCTCAAGCCCGGCGGCATGCTGATCGCCCAGACGCCCTATGCACCCCACCTGACCCAGACCATGGAGCTCAACGTGCCGGCGCCACCAGCCTTTGCCAAGCTCTATTTCGGCCAGGAGGACCACGTGCGTTTGTTCGGCGGCAACATCGCCAGCTACTTCCATGGCGCCGGCCTGCAGGGCGACTTGCTGCCCCACGAAGGCGTGCTGCCCGGTACGGGCGCCAAAGAGCATGGCTGCAACCCGCACGAGCCATTTTTCGCCTTCTGCAAGCCCGAGGCAGCGGCCACCGCTGCCCTGTAGTTGCCTGCCATGTCACTGAACGCTGCCGTCACCCCACCCCGACCCCAAGGCCCGGCCATCGCGGTGCTGCAGCCTTACTTCTTTCCCTACGTTGGCAGCTTTCAGTTGGCCCGCGCGGTGGACCATTTCGTGTTCTTCGATGATGTGGCCTTCATCAAGAAAGGCCACATCCACCGCAACAGCCTGCTGCTGAACGGCCAGGCCCACGCCTTCACCGTGCCTGTGCGCCAGGTGAGCCAGAACCGCACGATCGCCGAGCACGAGTACACCGGCGAGTGGCAAGGCCTGCTGAACCTGCTGAAGGCGGCCTACCGAGCGGCACCGCACTTCAAAGCCGCCTACGCCCTGGTGGAGAACGTGGCGCAGCACCCGGACGAGAACGTGGCGCGCAAGAACGCGCTGGCCATGCAACGGGTGTTTGCCTACCTGGGCCTGGCACAGACCTGGTCGTTCTCGTCAGCGTGGCCGGGCCAGGGCCTGAAGGCCCAAGGCCGCATCCTCGACATCGCCCAGCGCCTGCAGGCGCGTTGCTACGTGAACCCGGCCGGCGGGCGTGCGCTGTACGCCACCGAGGCCTTTGCCTCGGCCGGCGTGGCGCTGCGCTTCATCAAGGCCCTGCCGCTGGGCTATGCCCAAGGCACGGCGGACTTCGTGCCCAACCTGTCGATGATCGACCTGCTGATGCACTGCGCGCCCGCGCAGATCGTGTCCCTATTGGGCCGCTGTGAACTCGAGGCCTGATGCCTTGGCGGCCAGGGCCTCGGCGCGAGCCAGCAGCTCGTTGGCCTCGGCGTCGACGGCGATCTGCCGCACGATGTCCACGGGCAGGGTCAGTGCCGTGCGCTGTGACTTGAACACGCTGTAGGCGTCGGTGTCGTGGCGGCTGGTGGAGGCTTGCAGAAAGGCCCGGGTCTCGTCGCCCAGCACCAGGCCTAGCGCTTTGAACAAAGCGGTGGAGACCCTCAGCGGATCGGCACACAGCTGCTCGTAGGAAAGCATCAGCAGTTTTTGGGGGTGGCGCACTTGCAGGCCCAGCGCCATGCGCATCGACTCCTTCCACTTCGCGAAGCCGTTGTACTCGCAGGGCTCGGTGTTCTTCGATGGGGCGTGCAGCCACTCGCGGTGGATGTCTTGGCCGGCGCGAAACTCCTTGGGCGCCTGGTACCAGCTGTTCAGCACCTCCACCGGCGGCCTAAAGATGTAGACCAGGTAGTGCAGACCCTGCAGCGCCAGCAGCTCGGCCATGAGCTGGTGGTAGCGCACTTCCTTCCACACCAAATGGGTGGCAGCCGTCTTGGCAGGCCGCAGGTGCTGCAGCACAAAGTCGGACTGCGCCGCCATCAAGGCGGTCTGGAACTCGGCCAGGCTGGCCTCGTTGACGCCGCTGGTGCCAAACCAGTCCTTGAACTCGTACGAGAACAAAGGCTGGTAGCGAAACTGCACGCCGGGTGCGCTGTTCAAGATCTGGCCCAGCCAGGTGGTGCCACTGCGCGGGCAGCCAAAGACGGCGGTGTGGTGCAGGTAGGACAAGCGCAGGCTCCTCAGGCGGCCAGCAGTGTGGTGACAGGTGCGGCGGCGGGCAGGAAGCTGGCCTCGGGCCTGGCGCTGCGGATCAGCTCGGCGATGCGCTGCACGTCTGCATCCTCCAACGCGGGGTAGATGGGCAAGCACAGCACCTGGGCCGAGGCCTGGCGCGCCACCGGCAGGCCGGCGGGGTGGGCCGAGGACAGGCCGCGGTACATGGGGAAATCGGAGATCAGCGGGTAGAAGTAGCGGCGCGCCATCACGCCCCGCTCGCGCAGGCGCTGGTACAGGGCGTCACGCGAGACGGCGAACTCGGGCCCCACCAACACCGGCAGGTAAGAGTGGTTGGCCGTGGCGGTGCTGGGCCGCTCCAGGAAGCGCAGGCCCGGCACGCCGGCCAGCAGGCTGCGGTACCGAGTCTCGATGGCCTGGCGCCGCGCCACGGCCTTGGCGATGTGCTGCAGTTGCAGCAGGCCCAGCGCAGCGTTGAACTCGCTCATCTTGCCGTTGATGCCGGTGGCCACCACGGTGGTTTCGTTGACGAAGCCGAAGTTCTTCAGGTGGTCGATGCGTTGTTTGGTCTTGGCGTCGGGGCTGATGATGGCGCCGCCCTCGAAGGTGTTGAAGACCTTGGTGGCATGAAAGCTCAGCACCGAAAGGTCGCCATGGTTCAGCACGCTGTGCCACTCGCCGTCTTCTTGCCGCTGCACGCCAAAGGCGTGGGCGGCGTCGTAGATGACCTTGAGGTTGTAGTCGTCGGCGATGCGCTGGATGGCCTGCACATCGCAGGGTGTGCCATAGCAGTGCACCGGCAGGATGGCCGTGGTCTGCGGGGTGATGGCGGCCTCGATCTGGGCCGGGTCCAGGTTGAGCGTCACCGGGTCGATGTCGACGAACACCGGCTTGATGCCGTTCCACAGCAGCGAATGCGCGGTGGCCACGAAGGAGTACGGCGTGGTGATGACCTCGCCGGTAATGCGCAGTGATTGCAGGGCCGTGACCAGAGCGATGGTGGCGTTGGTGAACAGCGAGACGTGTTTGACGCCCAGGTGCTCGCACAGCGCGGCCTCGAAGCGTTGGTGAAAAGGCCCGCTGTTGGTGAGCACGCGGCTGTCCCAGATCTGCTGCAGATAGGGCAGAAACTCCTCCAGCGGTGGCAGGTCGGGCTGTGTGACGTAGATAGGCTGGTGGGCGCTCATGGGGTCTCCCGCGTCAGACGTAGGTGATCGCCGCTGTGGCGTGAGCCGGGGCAGCAGGGGCAGCCGGCGACTGGGCCGGGGTGCTGAGCTGCGCCCCGTCGGGCAGGGTACTGGGGTGGCGCCTGAGCAGGTCCAGCCAGAACGGCGTGTAGGCCTGGTAGAGCCGCTCCAGGTTGCCGCCTTGGGTCTGCACCAGATCGTAGAAGCGGTTCACCACCGGGCCGTCCTCGCCAAACAGCTTGAGGCAATGCATGACCATGAAGCTGATGGCGGCGACGGCCTGGGCATGGCTGATGCGTTGCTCTTTCCAGGCCTGCAGCGCATAAGTCACCCAGGCCAGGTTGGAGACGATGCCGCCGTGCGGGTGCATCTTGTGCGTGGTCTGCTCGGGGTGCTGGCGGAACACGCCCAGGTGGTCGCGCAGCACCGCGATGGGCGCATGCTGCACGGCCGAGAGCAAAAAACCCACGTCCACCCAGCCGAAATAGTTCAGGCCGTCGGCGGGGGGCTTGGGCCAGTGGGCCATGCCTTCGGCCGAGATCAGCATGTTGCTGAACTCGCCCATCCAGTTGTGGCAGTGCGGCACCATCGACGTGAACATCGCGTCGGCCTCGACAGGCACCACCTGCAAGGGGCTGCGCGCCACGAAGTCGGGCAGGTCCACGCCATGCACCGGGCGCGTGTCCAGATGGCTGTACCAGCGGCGGCTCACCGAGGCGCTGTAACGGCCCGTGGCATGGGCGGCCAGGTGGGCGCTGTAGAAACCGGGGTAGATCAAGTCGTCGTCCATCAGCAGGTGCACATAGGGCGAGCGGCCTTGCCAGTGGTCCACCAGAGCACGGTGGTTCAGACGGGCGTTCTTGGGGCCGCGCAGCACTTGCACATCCAGGCCCTTGAGCACGGCGCCGAAGTGGCCACTGTGGATCAGCGCGCTGATCTCATCACCGGGGCTGTCGTCGCTGACGATGACGCGAAAGTCCCTGTGTGTCTGGCGCTGCAGGCCCAGGAAGGTCTCGCCCAGGTAGTCCTTCTTGTAGGCGGGGATCAGGGTGGTGATGGTGGCCATCGTTGGGGCTCCGGGTGCGGCAGGCGTGCTGTGGATGGCCACAAAAGGCCGTGCAGCCATGATGGGTGAAGCACCCCAGAGAAGAAGGCGGAAATTGCCCCTCGTATCCGCGCCAATTCAGCGCCAGGCTGGCGCTGACAGGGCTGTACCGAGGGCGTGGGGGTGGCCGCGGATGACAGGCCATGTAGGAATTTGCCTGACACGCTTGGCAGAGAAAGAGGGACTCAAGCGCTGGAAGTGAACCGATGTTTCAGTCTTGTTTCGGTCCTTACAGTTGACCCCAAGCCGAACACAAGTTCACCCCACACCGCAACAGGAGCACACCATGGACACCAACCAAATCCTCGCCGAAATCCGCGAAGCCAACCTGTCTTACATGATGTTGGCCCAGAGCCTGATACGCGCCGACCGCGAACAAGCCCTGTTCCGCCTGGGCATCTCGGAAGAGACCGCCAACCTGATGGCCACGCTGACCCCGGCGCAGATGATGAAGATGGCCACCGGCAACACCTTGCTGTGCCGCTTCCGCATGGATGACGACCTGGTCTGGAGCCTGCTCACCAGCCACGGCAAGTCGGCCGCCAACGAGAGCGTCTCGCGCCTGCACGCTTCCATCCTGATGGCCGGCCGCCATCAAGAGGCTGCATAAGCCCACCGACCCACAAGAACCACCGGACGGAGAAAGAACATGGCCCGCAGCAAGAGCATCCTGACCGAAGCACGGCAGATTGAACGCGCCGTCACGCTGATCCACCTGGGCGCCCGCTTGCAAGTGCTGGAGTCCGAGACCGACCTTTCCTATGAGCGCCTGTTGCGGCTGTACAAGGAAGTGTCGGGTCGCAGCCCCTCCAAGGGCCAGCTGCCTTTCTCCACCGACTGGTTCATGACCTGGCAGCCCAACATCCACTCCAGCCTGTTCCTCAACATCCACGAGTACCTGAACAAGACCTCGGAGATGGAAGAGATCGACACCGTCATAAAGGCCTACCAGCTCTACCTGGAGCAGACCGAGGCCCAGGGCCTGGAACCGCTGCTCTCCGTCACCCGCGCCTGGCGCCTGGTGAAGTTCGTGGACAACGGCATGCTCACCATGACCAAGTGCAACAAGTGCGGCGGCCACTACGTGACCCACCCGCACGAGATTGCCAAGCACTATGTGTGCGGCCTGTGCAACCCGCCGGCACGCGCAGGCAAGGGCCGCCAGGCGGGCTCGCTGCAGATGCCGCCAGCATCCGCACGCCAGACCGCGCCGGAAACCTGTGAAGTGCATTGACACAAGGCCAAGGGTCAGCGTGTGGAACTTGGCCCTTGAAACGGTGTCGTATGCCTCAAGTTAGAACTCAAGTCGGGTCTGCGGATACCGAAATGAGTGTTGTAGTGAAACTGTTTTCGTTCATGCTTGTCTCCTCCTAGCACAACCCCTGTGCTTTCAGGCGGGCCCTCTCGCGAGGCGCCCGCCTCTTTTCTTTCTGGCGCCCCGAAGTGCACGTGAGTGCACCGCCTGATCGGGCCATTGCCGGCGCTCAAGACCGGCGACCATGGCACCGATAAACCCCACAGGCCCCACAGCTTTGTGGCGGAAACCGCTCCGGGAACACATCCATCATGTTTGTCATCGTAGGCTGGGCCATCGCAATGGTCTGCATCTTCGGCGTGTACATCTTCCACGGTGGCAACATCCAGGTCGTGTTGAAGGCACTGCCGTTCGAGATGATCACCATTTTCGGTGCTGCGGCAGGTGCCTTTCTGGCCAACAACCAGATGAAGGTGGTGAAGGCCTCGCTCAAGGGCCTGGGCCAGTGTTTCAAGGGCAGCAAGTTCAGCAAGGCCCGCTACATGGAACTGCTGGCGCTGATGTACGACATCCTGCAAAAGGCCCGCAAGGAGGGCCTGATGTCGATCGAGAAGGACGTGGAAGACCCGCACAGCTCGCCGGTGTTCCAGAAGTACCCCACTGTGGGCAACGACCACCACATCACCGAGTTCATCACCGACTACCTGCGCATGATGGTCTCGGGCAACCTCAACGCCCACGAGATCGAAAGCCTGATGGACAACGAGATCGAGACCCACCACCAGGAAGAGCATGCCGCCGTGGCCGCCATCGGCCGCCTGGCCGGCGGTCTGCCGGCCTTCGGCATCGTGGCCGCCGTGCTGGGCGTGGTGAACACCATGGGCTCGGTGGGCCAGGCGCCTGCGGTGCTGGGCGGCATGATCGCCTCGGCCCTGGTGGGCACCTTCCTGGGCATCCTGCTGGCCTACGGCTTCGTGGAGCCGCTGGGCGGCCTGCTGGAGCAGAAGGTGGAAGACGCCGGCAAGGAGTTTCAGTGCATCAAGACCACCCTGCTGGCCAGCATGCAGGGCTACGCCCCGCAAGTGGCCATCGAGTTCGGCCGCAAGGTGCTGTTCTCGGGCGACCGCCCCACATTCGGCGAGCTCGAAGCCCACGTGAAAAAGAAGTAAGCCATGGCCGGCGACGCAAAAAAACTCCAGCCCATCATCATCAAGCGGGTGAAGAAGGGCGGCCACGCCGTGCACGGTGGCGCCTGGAAGATCGCCTACGCCGACTTCGTGACGGCCATGATGGCCTTCTTCCTGCTGATGTGGCTGCTGGGCTCCACCACCGAGGGCGACAAAAAGGGTCTGGCCGACTACTTCGCATCGCCACTCAAGGTGGCCATGCAGGGCGGCTCGGGCTCGGGCGATGCCTCCCACGTGGTCAAGGGCGGTGGCGAAGACATCACCCGCCAGGGTGGCCAGGTGAAGAAGGGCGAAACCGAGGCCGCCAAGCGCACCTACAACCTTGCAGCCCTGAAGGCCGAGCAGGTGCGCGCCGAGGCCGCGCGGCTGCAGGACCTGAAAACCAACATCGAAGAGAAGCTGGGCGCCAGCGAGAAGCTCAAGTCCATGAGCTCGCAGATACGCCTGGACATGACGCGCGACGGCCTGCGCATCCAGATCGTGGACGACAGCAATCGGCCCATGTTCGACTCGGGCAGCGCCGTCGTCAAACCCTACATGCGCGAGCTGCTGCGATCCATCGGCGAGGTGCTGGCCGAGGTGCCCAACCTGCTCACGCTCGAAGGCCACACCGACGCCACGCCCTTCCCCGGCGGCGAGCGCGGCTACAGCAACTGGGAGCTCTCGGCAGACCGGGCCAACGCCTCACGCCGCGAAATGCTGGTCGGTGGCCTGGCCGAGAACCGCGTGCTGCGTGTGCAGGGCCTGGCCTTCAGCCAACCCTTCATCCGCGAAGAACCCACCAGCCCGCAGAACCGCCGCATCAGCATCATCGTGATGAACCGTGACGCCGAGGACAGGGTGTTCAAAACCACCCTGGAACCACCGGCTGCAGAAGAACCGGCCCCCGCCGAACCCCCAGGCTCAAGTGCCCCGGCACATTGACCGATATACGCCTCAAACCCCTGCCGAGGACCGCCCCATGAGCAACCCAAGTGACCTGAAATTCCTTGTCGTCGACGACTTCTCGACCATGCGCCGCATCGTGCGCGGCCTGCTCAAGGAAATGGGCTGCAACAACGTCGACGAGGCCGAGGACGGCCAGGTGGCCTTGAACATGCTCAAGAGCAACCACTTCGATTTCGTGGTCAGCGACATCAACATGCCCAACATGAACGGCTTTGACCTGCTCAAGGCCGTCAAGGCCGACCCCGCCCTCAAGCACCTGCCGGTGCTGATGGTGACGGCCGAGGCGCGCAAGGAAGACATTGTGCTGGCAGCCCAAACCGGCGCTGCGGGCTACATCGTCAAGCCCTTCACCAAGGCGACCCTGGAAGAGAAGCTGCAGAAGATTCTGCAAAAAATGGCCGCCACGGCCTGAGCCACACAGGGAGCATCGCCATGAAAGTGGAAGACCTGACCTCGCTCACGCACACCGAGCCCATGATGGTGTCGCCAGAGGTGTTCAACCAGCTTGGGGGCATCACCCGCTTGCTGCACGACACCATGCAGCAACTGGGCGTGATGCCCAAACTGCAGTCGGCTGCCGACGGCCTGCCCGACGCCCGCAGCCGCCTGAACTACATCGCCACCAAGACGGCCGACGCTGCCAACAAGGTGCTCAACTCGGTGGACCAGGCCAAGGCCGAGCACACCCATATCTCGCAGGCCACCCGCGAACTGGCCGCCGCCCTGGTGGCCGACCCGGTGCGTGCCGTGGCCTCGGGGCGGGTGCTGAACTTCGCCAAGGACGTGGAGGAAGCCACCGGCCGCATCGACGCCCACCTCACCGACATCATGATGGCCCAGGACTTTCACGACCTCACCGGCCAGGTGGTGGCCAAGGTTGTCACCCTGGCCAACGACCTGGAAGACAGCCTGCTCAAGCTGCTGCTGCAGGTGGTGCCGCCCGAGCACCGCGAGAAGGTGGACCCCAACGTGCTGCACGGCCCGGTGGTGGACGCTGCCGGCCGTACCGACGTGGTCAGCAACCAGGGCGAGGTTGACGACCTGCTGGCCAGCCTGGGCTTCTGAGGCCTGCCGATGGAAACCGGCCCCACGCCCGGCGCCGCCGCGAACGAGCCTGCCGATACGCCGACCTGGCTACGCCCCGGCCAGCACGGCACGCCGGCCGCATGCCTGCAGCGCATACGCTGGATCTGCGAGCAAATGCCCGACCTGTACAGCGCCGCCATCACCGTGGCCGCCACGCACCAGGGCGTGCCGCGCGACCAGTTGGCTGCGGCGCTGCGCCAGTTCAGACCCGAGTTGCAGGTGCACAGCCCGCGCGACGTGGCCGGCATGGTCAACGGCCTGTGGAACGGTGGCAAGGACGGCTTTGAGGCAGTGCTGCGCACCCGCAAGAACGCCGAGCGCCGCAGTACCGCCCTGCCCTTCGTGAAACCCGACTGAGCCCGCGCTGCGCGCCCGCCGGCCCGTCCACAAGAACGAGAAAGCCATGCCGCGCTCCGATCCGCAAGCCCCTCCCGCTGCCCAGTCTGCGGCTGACAACTGGGTCAAGCCCGAACTGCGCCATGTGCTGAGTGAAGTGCCCGACGCCTGCGAGCGCCTGGAGTACGTGGGCAAGATGACCGAGCAGGCCGCCAGCACGGTGCTGGGCCTGGTGGACCGGGGCAAGCCCGCCTGCGAGCGGGTGAGCCAGCGCGGGCAGGAAATTGCCAGCGCCATGACGCGCCTGGCCGAATCGCCCGAGTTCGACGTGGCCCGGGCCCGCGTGATGATGAAGATGTGCGCCGACTACGCCGGCTCGGCCGCCGCCTTTGCCGACGCGCAGAACAAGCTGATGACCGACGTGATGATGGCGCAGGGCTTTCAAGACCTCTCGGGCCAGGTGATCGGCAAGGTCATGGACATCCTGTGGAAGGTGGAAGAAGAACTGCGCCACGTGGTGAACGACAGCCACCTTCCCGACGCCACCGCAGAAGCCGCCAAGGCCGACCTGGCCGGCGTGCAGGTGCCCGACCGCGCCATGCAGCAAGACGACGTGGACGACCTGCTGGCGTCGCTGGGGTTCTGACGGGGTATCAGCCCGTGCTCAACCATGGCGGCGGCGCACCTCGGCCACTGAGCCGGCCACCAGTTGTTCCAGCACCTGAAGGTCAACGTCGCTCAACCGCCGCAGCGACAAGCAGGCCTTGGCCATCTTGTGCCGGCCCAGCCTGGCCAGCAGTTCATCCTGGCCTGCAAAGCCAGCCACCAGGTAGACGCTGATATCGGCCTTGCGTGAAGCAAAGCCGGTGAGGCACGAATCCCCCTCGCGGCCGCTCTCGTACCGGTAGTGGTAGCTGCCAAACCCGACGATGCTGCCGCCCCACATCACGGGCCCGTGCCCCGTCGCGCGAGACATCAGCGTGACCAGGGCTTCGCAGTCGGCGCGCCGGGCTTCGTCGGTGATGGCGGCGATGTGGGCCGCCACGCTGTTGTCATTGGCTTTTGTCTTGTTCTCGGACATGGGCAGCACCTCTCGATCAGGGGTGAAGTGGGGCGCCTGTTGGCAAACCCGTCAGGCGCCGGGCTCAAGTTGGCAACGGCTGTGCCGATACAGGATAGGCGTACATCCCGGAGGCACCATGCAAGAAAGCAGTTGGAGCCAGGCACTCACAGAGATTGTGCAGGCCGTCGTGGCCACCTTTGTTCGGTTCTGGAAGCAGGACATGGTTCAGGTTCTCCTGACCGTCGGGATGTTTCTGGCGCTGGCGTTGCCTCTGCTGCTTGTGGTGCTGCTGCTTTGGTACCTGGACGCCACAGGATGGCGGCCGTCCAGTGGCTTTTACACCATAGGCATGGCGCAAGAATCACCCATGCTGGAAGCAGCGCCGAAAGTGACCGCACTGACAATCTGCGGGCCACCAGCCGTCCCCCACGCGTGAGCCCTCGGCGCTTCTTGTTCGCCTCAGCTTCGGACAGCCCTTCATAAGAAGAGCCCGACATTCAGATTTTTCAATTCGGGCACACAAGCTCGCCGGTGGAAGCTCGCCGGAAACAGAGCGATTTTTCCTTCGGTCCGTCTTTGGGTCCGGTGCCTGCACCCCGAGTGGCCTGTCGATCAGCCTCGTATTGCTCGTATGTCTTGGCGTACTTCTGGCGACAAGCCTCGCGCTCCGTATGGGTCACTTCGCGTTCGCAGGACCTTGAGGCGTCTTGTTGCCCGACGTCATAAAGCAAGCCGCAGCTTGCCAACGGGAAGGTCAAGCCGATTGCGGCGAGGGTTGTGGGTAGACGAAACTTCATATTCCTGCCTGGTGGAAAAAGTGGGAATTTTCGGCGCTGCCAACGTTCGAGATGAACGGCAAGGTGCAGCTTGCTGCATTTTGCAGATCGAGGGGCCTCCCTCGGGGGTTGGGCACGACGCAGAGCTACTGGCAGGCAATGGGCCGCGTGCTTGAGTACTGGCTTGCCGATTGGTAGCCCAACTGCCGTGCCAGCGACTCAGAGGAGGGGGGAACAGTGACCGAGAACAAGTCCCCGTTCTCCGCGCCGCACAGCGTGACATGGGCCTCGCCATCGTTGGCGCAGTTGCTCGCAATGACGAATGCTCCCGCTCCTTGCAGAGAGACGACCTCCGTGTCCAGTCGGGCCTGAGTCGTCTGCGTCGCGGTGCACTGGAGAGTGCCCGTTGGCTTGTAGAGCACTGACGCAGTGTCATCCGAGCCGCCGCAGCCCACGAGGGCAAGGGTGGCAAGAGCCATGGAAGAAAACTTGAGCGTCATAGGCGCGTGGTCCAGCGATGCGGGAGTTGTGAGGCCCAGTGCATCTTGCCAGCTTTGGCCGTCGGCGGGCGGCGCCCAGCCTGTGGCGCTGACCAAAACCCGCACCCTCGCCGGCGCGTTCCTTCGTCAGCGCCCCGAACCGCAGTTTTGCGCCCCTTCCCACCCGCTGATTCGCTCGGTGGCAGTCACCCAGTCCACCACAATCCCCAGGGATGAAACTGGTCTGGCCCCTGCCTGCCCTGCTCACCTGGTTGCTGGCCTGGGGGGTGTTTCTGGGCTTGCACGGTGCGCAGGCTGGTGGGTTGCTGGCGTTTGGTGTGGCCATGGCGGTGTCGGCGCTGGCGGCCAGCCGGGGTGGCACGCGCTGGCGGCGGGCCTTCATGGGCTTGGGCTTTCCGGTGTCGCTGCTGGCCTCGGGCTTGGTGGCGGCCACGGTGCCGGGCTGGGCCTGGCTGCTGCCACTGGCGCTGCTGCTGGCGCTGTACCCGGCCTGCACTTGGCGCGATGCACCACTGTTCCCCACGCCGCAGCAGGCCCTGCAGGGTTTGGCGCAGGTAGCGCCGCTGGCACCAGGGGCCCGGGTGGTGGATGCAGGCTGTGGCCTGGGCGCGGGCTTGCGTGAGTTGCACGCGGCCTACCCGCAGGCCGAGTTGCATGGGCTGGAGTGGAGCTGGCCGCTCGCGCTGCTGTGCGCGCTGCGCTGCCGCTTTGCGCGGGTGCGGCGGGCGGACATCTGGGCGGTGGATTGGTCGGGTTTCGACCTGGTGTATTTGTTTCAGCGGCCCGAGAGCATGCCGCGCGCCATGGCCAAGGCGGGCGATGAACTGAGGCCTGGGGCCTGGCTGGTGAGCCTGGAGTTCGAGGCGGTGGATTTCAAGCCTGTGGTCAGGCTGGAGACTGTGTTGGGCAAGCCGGTGTGGCTCTACCGGGCACCGTTCGAGTCGCGCTGAGCTGTCGGGCGCGAAGCCATGGATTCCCGCCTTCGCGGGAATGACGAGAACCCCTTTACTCGCCCACCAGGCCGTTGCGGATCGCGTAGACCGTCATCTCGGAGTTGTTCGAGAGGCCGAGCTTTTCCAGCACCCGGGCACGGTAAACGCTCACGGTCTTGGGGCTGAGGGTGAGCTCGTTGGCGATGTCGGCCAGGCGCTTGCCGCTGGCGATCATCACCAGGGTCTGCAGTTCGCGGTCGCTGAGCCTTTCATGCGCGTTGGCCACTTCAGGGGCGGTGAGGCTTTCCACCAGCATCTGGGCGATCTCGGGGGTGACGTACTTGCGGCCCTGGGCCACGGTGCGCACGGCCTGCACCAGCACGGCCGGGTCGCCGCCCTTGTTCACATAGCCATAGGCACCTGCCTTGAGGGCGCGGATGGCGTACTGGTCTTCGGGGTACATGCTCACCACCAGCACCTTCACAGTGGAGCCTTCGTCCTTGAGCACATGCAGCACATCCAGGCCGCTGCGCCCGGGCATGTTGATGTCGAGCACCAGCACGTCGCAGCTGTCCTTGCGCAGCAGGGTGCGCAACTCGCCGTAGTCGCCGGCCTCGCCGACAACGTCAAGGTCGGGCGCGTCGGACAAGGTGTCGCGGATGCCGCGGCGGATCAGCGCGTGATCGTCGCAGATGATGACTCGGGTCATAGTTCGCCCCAGCCCGAGGGGTCGTGAATCGAAGCGTCTGCGTCTTCGTGGTGGTTCATCAGGCCGGCTCCGTCCTCCAGTGGAATGGAGAGTATCAGGGTTGTGCCGCGCAGCCCACTGGACAGATCCACCCAGCCGCCCACGGTGCTGGCGCGCTCGTGAAGGCCGCGGATGCCAAAGCTGCGGGCCTTGGCCAGGTCTTCGGCCGACAGGCCCTTGCCGTTGTCGCTGATTTCCAGAGACAGCACACCCTGGGCCAGCGAGAGGTCGATGCTCACCCGTGTGGCCTGGGCGTGCTTGCTGACGTTGGTCATGGCCTCTTGGGCGGTTCGGTAGGCCACCAGGGGCACGCCGGCAGGCAGGTGCGGGTTGTCGTGGCTGGTGCGAAAGCTGCAGGCGATGCCGGTGCGGCGCTCGAAGCGGCTGGTCATCCATTGCAGCGCAGCCACCAGGCCCTGCTCCAGAATGGCCGGGCGCAGGTTGTGCATGATGCGCTGGCTGGCTTCGAGCGCATGGGTCACGGTTTCCATGGCGCTGTCCAGCCGGGCCTTCAGCTCAGGCGTGGGCGCGTGCTTGGCCATCCAGGCCAGGTCGAACTTGAGTGCGCTCAAGGACCCGCCCACGTCGTCATGAATTTCGCGGGCAATGGCGGCGCGCTCCATTTCCACGCTGGTTTGCAGGTGCTGGGCCAGCTCTGAGAGGCGCTGGCGCGAGGCTGCCAGCTCGCGGTCGGCTGAGAGCCTGGCCTGCAGGGTGACATGCGCGTCGATGGCGTGTTCCACCGCAGGCGCCAGGCGCGAAAGGTTGTTCTTGAGCAGGTAGTCGCTGGCGCCATTGCGCATGGCGGAAACGGCCACGTCCTCGCCAATCTCGCCCGAGACCAGGATGAAGGGCAGGTGGGTGCCCGATTCGCGCACGATCTCCAGCGCCCGCAGGCCCGAGAAGCCGGGCACGTTGTAGTCGGAAAGCACGATGTCCCAGTGGCGCGTGAGGGCTTCACGAAAATCGCGCTCAGCCTCCACCCGCTCCACCGTGATGTCCAGGCCGCTGCGCCGCAACTGGGCCATGGCCAGCTCGTGATCCAAGTCGGAATCTTCCAGATGCAGCACCCGCAGGGGCCTGCGTGATGGCACAGCACTCATGCACGGAGTATGGCCCAGCCCCGGAGACGGCAGCCCTCGCCCGGTACCGCGAATTGGGACGGGTTTAAGGCCGTGATCGGCTCAATGAACAGGGTCTGGTTGCCGAAGAATCCGTGACAACGTCCCCCCAAAGGCCAGAAATGCGCCTGTTGGGCAACCCGCCACGCGCAAGTGGAGCCTCGATGCAGACCACGCAAGACAACCAGCCAGACCCCAGCGGCGGCATGCCGCTGATGATGGCCGCCGATTTGCAGGACCACCTGATGATGGCCAGCAATGACCTGGAGCGCTTGCAGCGGCTGCTGGACCACGCCAGCGAGACCCTGTCGGGCCACTTCTACAACGCCACCGACAAGATCAACCAGGTCTTGCGGGTGGAGGCCCAGGCCAATGCCGAGGACGGGGCGCTCTACACGGCCATGCAGGACATGGCCTGTGCGCTCACCGCGCTGCAGTTCCACGACATGGCCACACAGCTGATCGCCCACACCCACCACCGTTTGCGCAGCTGTGCCGACCGCATTGCCAGCGACGCGATGGCCGACGACGAGGACGGCCCGGCCGTCATTGAAGACTGCCCGATACGCCCCAACCCCGTCACCCAGGATGAGATGGACGCAGGCTCCATCGAACTGTTCTGAGTCAGTCAACCAAAACCGCCCCCAAAGCCCCCGGAGATTTGCGATGCATTCCATTCTTGCTGTTGACGATTCACCCTCGATGCGCCAGATGGTGTCCTTCACGCTGAAGAACGCCGGCTTCAACGTGGTGGAGGCCGTGGACGGTCAGGACGCCTGGGAAAAAGCCAACCAGCGCGACTTCAACCTGGTGCTCACCGACCAGAACATGCCCCGCATGGACGGCATAGGTTTGACCAAGAAGTTGCGCGAGAACCCCAAGTTCAAGACCACGCCCATCCTGATCCTGACCACCGAGTCCAGCGACCAGATGAAGCAGGCCGGCCGCGCCGCAGGCGCCACCGGCTGGCTGGTGAAGCCCTTCGACCCGGCCAAGCTGATCGAAGTGATAGGCAAGGTCATCCGCTGACCTGCCCAGCCAGGGCATTGGGACGACACACGAGAGACACCAGGAGTACGACCACCATGGGCGAGACCACTCACCAAGACAACGGCGGCCAGGCTAGCGACGGCATTGACCTGACCCAGTTCTACCAGGTCTTCTTCGAGGAAGCCGGCGAGAACCTGGAGCTGATGGAGCAAAAGCTGCTGGAGCTCGACGTCACCGCCGCCGACGACGAAGAACTGAACGCCATCTTCCGCTGCGCGCACTCGGTCAAGGGTGGCGCCGCCACCTTCGGCTTCTCCGACGTGGCCGAGCTGACCCACCAGATGGAAACGCTGCTCGACAAGCTGCGCCGCCACGAGCTGCAACCCACCTCGCAGATGGTGGACGTGCTGCTGAGCGCGGGCGACGCGCTCAAGAGCCTGCTGGCCCGCCACCAGGGCTCGGGCGGCAGCGCGCTCGACACGTCCGAGCTGGTGGCCCACATCCGCGCCCTGGCCGACGGCAGCGCCGCCGCGCCAGTGGCCGCTGCCCCTGCTGCCACTGCGGCGCCTGCCGCGGCGGCCCCGGCGTCCGCCGCCGCCGCAGCGCCGGGCACCCGCGCGCTGGAGCTCACCGTGGGCCCGTTGGAGGACACCGACCAGGCCGACAGCCTGGCCGAGCTGTTCAAGGAAATCGACGGCCTGGGCACCATAGAGCCGCTGGACGCCGGACGCCCGGCCGACGGCATGCGCCGCTTCAAGATCATCACCACCTCGGGCGACAACGACCTGCTGGACCTGTTCACCTTCCACGTGGCGCGCGAACAGATGGTGCTGGCCCCATTGAGCCAGGGCTACGGCTTCCATGCCGGCGCCCCCGGCGCCCCGGCCGAGGAAGCGCCCCCGGCCAAGGACATGGGCTACGGCTTCTTTGACGACGCCCCCGGCGCTCCCGGCGACGCTGCAGCACCGGCCCCAGTGGTGGTCGCCGCCGCAGCCGCCGCCGCACCGGCGGTGGCGCCCAAACCCGCAGCCCCCAAGGCCGAACCCAAGGCCGCCGCGCAGGGGCTGGATTCGAGCACCTTGCGCGTGTCGGTGGAAAAGGTCGACCAGCTCATCAACCTGGTGGGCGAGCTCGTCATCACCCAGGCCATGCTGGCCCAGAACAGCAAGAGCGAGGACGCCGCGCTGAACCAGCAACTGATCTCGGGCCTGACCGATCTGGAGCGCAACACCCGCGACCTGCAAGAGGCCGTGATGTCGATACGGATGATTCCGATGTCGATGGTGTTCAACCGCTTCCCGCGCATGCTGCGCGACCTGGCCGCCAAGCTGGGCAAGAAGGTGGAGTTGCTCACCCAGGGCGAGGCCACCGAGCTCGACAAGGGCCTGGTGGAAAAGATCACCGACCCGCTCACCCACCTGGTGCGCAACAGCTGCGACCACGGCATCGAGCTGCCGGCCGAGCGCCTGGCCAAGGGCAAGCCCGAGCACGGCACCGTCACGCTGGTGGCCTCGCACCAGGGCGGCTCCATCGTCATCGAGGTGCGCGACGACGGCAAGGGCCTGAACCGCGCCAAGCTGCTGGCCAAGGCCCGCGAGCGCGGCATCGACGCGCCCGACAGCATGACCGACCAGGAGGTGTATGGCCTGATCTTCGCGCCCGGATTTTCCACCGCCGACGTGGTCACCGATGTCTCGGGCCGAGGCGTGGGCATGGACGTGGTGAAGAAGAACATCTACGGCCTGGGCGGCACGGTGGAGATCGATTCGGCCGAAGGCTACGGCATGAGCGTCAAAGTGCGGCTGCCGCTCACCCTGGCCATCATGGACGGCATGAGCATCGGGGTGGGCGAAGAGTGCTACATCCTGCCGCTGTCCAGCGTGGTCGAGTCGTTCCAGATCGACGCCAAGATGATCAAGACCATAGGCGGCTCAGGCCGCGTGGTGGAGGTGCGCGACGAATTCATGCCGGTCATCGACCTGGAGCAGGTCTTCCAGGTGCCACGCTTCGACGCCGATAAGCGCTCGAACATCATGGTGGTGGTGGAAGCCGACGGTGGCCGCGTGGCCCTGCTGGTGGACGAACTGCTGGGCCAGCAACAGGTGGTGGTGAAGAACCTCGAAGCCAACTACCGCAAGGTCAACGACGTGTCGGGCGCCACCATCATGGGCGACGGCCGCGTGGCGCTGATCCTCGACATCGGCGCGCTGGTGCGCCACTCGCGCCACTGACCCCTGAGCCACGCAATCCCTGCTTCCCAGCCCCCACAACACCTCACTCTGGAGCCACACATGCGCCCATTCATCGCCCCCTTCGTTGCCGCCGCCCTGCTGCCTTTCGCCCTGGGCGCGGCCCATGCCGCCACCGGCGGTGCCACCGAGGCCGACGCCACCGCCATGGTCAAGAAGGGCGTGGCTTTCATCAAGGCCAATGGCCACGACAAGGGCTATGCCGAGATCACGAACAAGACAGGCCAGTTCAAGAGGGAAGACCTTTACCTGGTGGTGTACGGCCTGGACGGCGTGGTGCACGCCCACGGCGCCAACGAGAAGATGGTGGGCAAGAACCTCATCGACCTCAAGGACGTGGACGGCAAAGCCTTCGTGAAAGAGCGTGTGGAGCTGGGCAAGGCCAAGGCCTCGTTCTGGCAGGACTACAAGTTCACCAACCCCGAGACCAAGAAGATCGAGCCCAAGGCCATGTCACAGCGTGGACATTGCCGATCTGCGTGCCGTCACCGGTGCGCAAGAGCAGCTCGGCCGCATCCACGCCGGCGTCTACCGCACCTTCAGCCTGATCGGCTCGATGGACGATGCCAAGATCCAGGCCTACCGGTCCGAGGTGCAGCAGCAGATCAAGGCCATGCAAAAGGAAGTGGCCGCCGTGGGGGCCGAGCACGGCGACAAGCCCGAGCTGGCAGCTGGGGCCGACAAGCTCAATGCCCAGTTGACGGCCTATGCCAAACAGTCTGACCAGGCCATCGACCTCGCGTCGGTGGACCCGAACACCGGCGTGGCGGCCATGCAGTCGGCCGACGAGGCCTTCAGGCTCGCAGCCCAGAACGCCTCGGCCTATGTGCAGACCATCCAGTCTGATGCCGAGTCCGCACAAGCGGCTTCCACGCAGCGTGCCAACCGCGTGGCCTGGGCCTTGGGTTTGCTGAGCGTGGTGCTCACCGCAGCGGCCCTGGCCGTCGGTGCCCGGGTGCTGCGGCACCTGGTGCAGGCCCTGCGTGAATCGGCCCAGGTGGCCGAGGCCGTGGCCCAAGGCGACCTGAGCCCGCGCCACACCGATGCCCGCAGCGACGAAATTGGCGACCTGCAGCGCAGCCTGGCCCAGATGGTGGAGCGCCTGCGCACCTCGCTGCTGGACGTGCGCCACGCCGCCAGCAACATCGCCAGCGCCAGCACCCAGATTGCCACCGGCAACCAGGACTTGTCGCAACGTACCGAGCAGGCCGCGAGCAACCTGCAGGAAACCTCTTCGTCGATGGAGCACCTGACGGCCTCGGTGCGCCAGAGCGCCGACGCCGCCTCCCAGGCCAACCAGCTCGCCAGTTCGGCCTCGGCCGTGGCCGAGCGCGGCGGCAAGGCGGTGGCCGAAGTCGTGAGCACGATGGAAGAGATCAATGCCGCATCGCGCAAGATCGCCGACATCATCGGCGTGATCGACGGCATCGCCTTCCAGACCAACATCCTGGCGCTCAATGCGGCCGTGGAAGCCGCGCGCGCTGGCGAGCAAGGCCGCGGCTTTGCGGTGGTGGCGGGCGAGGTGCGCAGCCTGGCGGGTCGCTCGGCGGACGCCGCGCGCGAGATCAAGGCGCTGATAGGCGCCTCGGTGGAGAAAGTAGACAGCGGCACCCGCCTGGTGCAAGGCGCCGGCAGCACCATGGGAGAGATCGTGGCCTCGGTGCGGCGGGTGAGCGACATCGTGGGTGAGATCACCGCTGGCACCAGTGAGCAGCGCGACGGCATCGGCCAGGTCAACACCGCCGTGTCGCAGCTCGACCAGATGACGCAGCAGAACGCCGCCCTGGTGGAGCAAAGTGCGGCCGCCGCCGACAGCATGCGCCAGCAGGCCCAGCGCCTGTCGGACATGGTGGCCGGCTTCAAGCTGAGCGGCGAGCCCAGCCTGGCCACGCCGGTTGCGCCACCCAAGGCAATCCCGCGCACACCCACACCCCGGGTCAGTGAGCACGAGCAGGTGGCCAAGGCCGTGATCCACACCGCCAAGGCCAACGCCGCCCGCAGCCCGGCGCCGCCCAAACCACCTGCACCACCGGCACCACTGGCCGCCAAGGCCGTGCCCCAGCCGGCGCCGGCGCCCATGGCCGCGCCCAGTGACGACTGGGAATCGTTCTGAGCCCTGCTCAATGCCGCCCGCGAGCTGCCGATAAACGGTACGAGCCGCAGTTTCTCGCCTCTACTCTTGCCCCGTCAAAGGACGTTCCGTCATGGACATGATCACCGAAGCCCGCCAAGTGGCCCAGCATGAAGCCTCGCGTGCAGGCCCTGGCGGCAAACCCGCAGCCAAGTCCAAGGCCAACCATGGTGAATACCTCACCTTCCGCCTGGGCGGCGAGGAGTACGGCATCGACATCCTGCGCGTGCAGGAGATCCGCTCCTACGAACAACCCACCCGCATCGCCAATTCGCCCGAGTTTCTCAAGGGCGTGGTGAACCTGCGCGGCGTGATCGTGCCCATCATCGACCTGCGGGTGAAGCTGAACTGCGAAACCGCCGACTTCAACGCCTTCACCGTGGTCATCGTGCTCAACATCCAGAGCCGCGTGGTGGGCGCTGTGGTGGACTCGGTCTCGGACGTGCTGGAACTGGCCGGCGACGCCATCAAGCCCGCCCCCACCATGAACGCCCAGGTCGACATGAGCTTCATCACCGGCATCGCCAACGTGGGCGAGCGCATGCTCATCCTGATGGACATCACCGCCCTGATGAGCGCCGCCGACATGGGACTGATCGAGTCGGTGGTTTGACGCCTGGATTCCCGCCTGCGCGGGAATGACGGTGGAGCGCTACGGGTATGACTGCTGCGCGCTGTGGGCAGTCATTCACACGTCTGCCGCCCGCCGCAGCGTGTCCATCACCGGCCGGCGCAACACCTCGCGCAGGCCCCACCAGCCTGCCGCCAATGCCAGCGCCGCGCCTGCGGCGGTGCCCAGCACGGGCACCCACCAGGCCGCCGTCCAGGTGAATTCGAATGCATAGCGCGCCAGCAAGGCGCCCACGCCCATGGCCGCGCAGGTGGCCAGCAGGCCGGCCAGTGCCCCCAGGCCCAGCAACTCGGTGCGCTGCACCTGGGCCAGCAAGCGGCTGCTGGCGCCGCAGGCACGCATCACGGCGTACTCGCGCGAGCGGGCCTCTCGGGTGGCCGTCACGGCGGCAAACAGCACCGCCAAACCAGCGGCCAGCGTGAAGGCGAACAAGTACTCCACGGCCTGCACCACCTGGTCCAGCACCTTGCGCACCTGGGCCAGCGAGGCACTCACGTCCACCGTGGTGATGTTGGGAAAGCGCCGGCTGAGCGCGCTGTCGAAGCCCTTGTCATTGCCGACGTGAAACGCCGCCATCCAGGTGGTGGGCAGGTCGGGCATGGCGGCCACGGGGAACATCACAAAGAAGTTGGCGCGCATCGAACCCCAGTCCACCTTGCGCAGGCTGGTGATGCGGCCCTCATGCTTCTGGCCGCCCATGTCGAAAGCCAGCGTGTCGCCCAGCTTCAGGCCCAGGGTGTTGGCCAGGCCCTGCTCCACACTGATGCCATCGGCTTCTTCGGGCGTCCATTGGCCGCCCACCACGATGTTGTGCGGCGGCAGTTGCGGCGCGTGGCTGAGGTTGAACTCGCGCTCCACCAGGCGGCGTGCGTTCTCGGTGGCCAGGGTGGCCGGGTCGGGGGGCGCGCCGTTGATGGCCACGAGCCGGCCACGGATCATTGGAAAACTGTCGTGCGCGCCCACGCCGGCGGCCTTCAGCGCGGCCTGGAAATCATCCAGCTGATCGGGCTGCACATTGATGACAAAGCGGTTGGGCGCATCGGGCGGAGTGGCCTGGCGCCAGCTGTCGATCAAGTCGGTGCGCAGCAGCACCAGCAGCACCAGCGCCATCAGGCCCACGGCCAGTGACGAGACCTGCAGCACGGCATAGGCCGGCCGGGCCGAGATTTGCCGAGTGGCCAGCACCAGCCAGCGCGGCGCGCGCGATTCGGGCACCGCGCGACCCAGCAAGCCCACGGCCAACCACGCCAGGCCGGCAAACACCAGCGCCGCCGCCGCGAAGCCACCCACGGCGATGGCGCCCAGCAGCAGGTCTTGCGACACCGCCAGCAGCAGCGCCGCGAAGGCCGCCGTGCCAGCCAGCAGCACGCCCCACGACGCGGCCTTGAGCCCACCCACGTCGCGGCGGATGACGCGCAGCGGCGGTACCTGGGCCAGTTGCAGCACCGGTGGCAGGCCAAAGCCCAGCAGCAGCGTCATGCCCACACCCAGGCCGAACAGCGCGGGCAGGGGCCCCGGCGGCGGTAAGCCAGCCGGCACCAGCGAGCCCAGCAGGCTGAGGAACAGGTAGTGCGTGGCAAAGCCCACCACAGCGCCCAGACCGCTCGCGAGCAGGCCCAGCGCGGCGAACTCGATGCTGTAGCTCAGCGCGATGCGGCGCTGCGAGAGGCCCAGCACGCGCAGCATGGCGCAATCGTCCAGGTGGCGCTGGGCGAAGTCGCGCGCGGCAATGGCCACCGCCACGGCGGCCAGCAGTGCGGCCAGCAGGGCCACGAGGTTGAGGAACTTGCCGGCACGGTCCAGCGTCTGGCGCATCTCGGGGCGGCCGGTTTCCAGCGTCTCGACCCGCATGCCCTTGATCTCGCCAGCCGACATGGCCGCCTGGGCCCAGCGCGCAAAGCCCTGCGCTGCGGCCTCGCGCCCCAGCGGTGCGGCGGCGGCCAGGCGGTAGCTGACACGGCTGGCCGGCTGCACCAGGCCGGTGGCGTCCAGATCGGCCTGGTTCAGCATCACGCGCGGCGCAAAGCTGCTGAAGCCATTGCCGCGGTCGGGCTCCAGCACGATGAGCCGGCTGATCTTCAGCGAGGCATCGCCCAGTTGCAGCGTGTCGCCCATCTTCAGGTTCAGCGCATCAAGCACGGGCTCGTCCACCCAGACCTGACCGGGGGCGGGCTGGTCTTGCGCCTCACGGGCGGGCGCATCCGGCGCATCACGCACCGTGAGCGCGCCACGCAAGGGGTAGCCGGCACCCACGGCCTTCACCGCCACCAGCCGCACATCACCGCCCTGTGCCTCGGGTGCACGGGCCATGCTGGGAAAGCTGGCCGAGAGCGTCACCGACAGCCCGGCCGTGCGGGCGCGCTGGGCGAATTCGAGGGGTGCGGGGTGGTCGCTGCTGATCACCACGTCGCCACCCATCAGGGCTGCGGCGTCGCGCGTGAGACCGGCCTGCAGGCGGTCGGCAAAAAAGCCCACGGCTGTGAGCGCGGCCACGGCCAGCAGCACGGCCACCAGCACCAGGCGCAACTCGCCAGCCCGGAAGTCGCGCAGCGTCTGGTTCAGGGCCAGGCGCCACACTGAGGGCGCTGTAGGGATTGGGGAGGACAAGGGCTGCATGGGCCGGCACGGTACACGAATCGACAGTGCCGTCTGCGTGGCAGGGTTTGGCCGGTGCTTGAACGCTGCATGCAAGCCCGGCGAACGACACCGGGGCCAGCCGGTGCTTCAATGGGCAGCATCATGCAAGCCAACCCTCTGCCCACCCTGTACATCTCCCACGGCTCACCGATGACGGCGCTGGACGGCGGCCCCGCCGGCCGGTACTGGCGCGATCTGGGGCCGGCCTACACGGCCGCCTTTGGCAAGCCCAAGGCCATCCTGGTCATTTCGGCCCATTCGCTCACCCGCGAGCCGGTGCTGCTGGCAGCCGAGCGCCACGAGGCCATCTACGACTTTGGCGGCTTTCCCGACGCGCTCTACCAGCTGCGCTACGACGCACCCGGTGCACCCGCGCTGGCCCAGCGCGTAGCCGGCCTGTTGGCTGCGGCCGGCCTGCCCGCCCATGTGGTGAACGAGGGCGGCCTGGACCACGGCATCTGGACCCCATTGCGCTCCATGGTCCCCGAGGCCGACATCCCCGTGCTGCCGCTGGCCTGGCCGCCCAACTGGTCGCCGGCCCAACTGTTCGGGCTGGGCCAGGCGCTGGCGCCGTTGGCCGGCGAGGGCGTGCTCATCATCGGCAGCGGCGCCATGACCCACAACCTGCGGCTGTGGTCCGGTGGCCGTGGGCCCATAGACGCGCCGGAACATCCCGAAAGCGCAGCCTTCCGCAACTGGTTCCTGGACCGCACGGTGGAACACGACTGGCCCGCGCTGTTCGACTACCGCACCCGGGCCCCGCACGCCGCCCACATGCACCCCACCGACGAGCACCTGCTGCCCTTCTACGTGGCCGCTGGTGCGGCGGGCACCCAGGATGCCCCTGCCGCGCGCGTGCACGCCAGTGTCACCTGGGGCCATCTGGCCATGGACGTGTACGCCTTTGGCACTGGCGGCCAGGCCCTGGCCGACGCCAGCCTGGCCACCACGGCGGGGTAAGCTGGCCGGCATGGACATCCATGCTGCCCGCCGCGAACTGCGTACCGAGCGCCTGTGGCTGCACAACGGCCACGAAGGCCTGGCCGAGGCGCTGTGCGACTTCCATCTGCGCAACCGTGCCCATCTGCAGGCCTGGGACCCGCCAACGCCGGCCGATTTCTACACGGTGGCAAGGCAGGCCGAGCGCATCCAGATGGCCATCGCCAACTTCAACGACGGCAGTGGTTTGCGCTACTGGCTCTCGCCGCTGAACGACGCCAACCAGGTGATCGGCTCAGTGCACATCAACCAGGTCTCACGCGGCGCCTTCCACAACGCCATGCTGGGCTACTCGCTGGACGCCAAGCTGCAAGGCCAGGGGCTGATGCACGAGGCGCTGAGCGCGGCGATTGCCGAGGCGTTTTCACCGCGCTTCAACCTGCACCGCCTGCAAGCCGCCTACCAGCCCACCAATGTGCGCAGCGCCGCCGTGCTGGCGCGCCTGGGTTTTGAGCAAGAGGGGCTGGCGCGCGACTACCTGTTCATCAACGGCGCCTGGCGAGACCACTGCATCAGCGCGCTGCGCAACCCGGGTTTCTTCAGGCCGAGCAGTTGGCTCTGAGCCCGTCATTCCCGCGTAGGCGGGAATCCAGGTTTTCGGTCTTGGAATTCATGGATGCCCGCCTGCGCGGGCATGACGAGGGACGTCACCGCATCGCCGGCACACTGCCCACCACGCCCTGCACAAACCAGTTCATCTGCGCAATCTGTGCATCGGCCATCGTGCCGCCGGTCTGTTTGATCTGCCCATGGTTGTCCACCAGTTGGCCCGAGAAGGGCACGAAGCGGCCGGCCACGATCTCTTTCTCCTTGGCCAGCACGGACTTGGTAACTTCAGCAGGCAGCGTCTTGCTCAGCGCCGAGAGCCGCACCTGGCCCTCGCGCATGCCGCCCCACACCGCCTGCGGCCTCCACTGGCCAGCCAGCACCTCGCGTGCGGTGCGGGTGTAGAAGGCGCCCCACTGGTGGGTGACGGCGGCCAGCTGCGCATGCGGCGCAAAGGCGCTCATGTCGCTCTGGTAGGCCAGCAGCTTCACGCCTTTTTCTTCGGCCACCAGCGGCACGGCCGGCGAGCCCGAGTGGTTGGTGAGCACATCGGCACCCTGGTTGACCAGGGCCAGCGCGGCGTCACGCTCGCGCGCCGGGTCGAACCAGCTGTTGAGCCACACCACCTTCACCTGAGCCTGTGGGTTCACCGCCAGCATGCCCAGCGCGAAGGCGTTGATGCCCTGCACCACCTCGGGCACCGGAAAGCCCGCCACATAGCCCGCCACGCCGCTCTTGCTGCCATGGCCCGCCACCATGCCGGCCAGGTAGCGGGCCTCGTAGTAGCGCGAATCGTAGGTGCCCAGATTGGCGGCCGTCTTGTAGCCGCCAGCGTGCTCGAACTTCACGGCGGGGAAATCGGCTGCCACCTTCAGCGCCGGCTCCAGATAGCCAAAGCTGGTGGCGAAGATCAGTTGGTGGCCCTGGGCTGCCAGGTCGCGCATCACACGCTCGGCATCGGCCCCTTCGGCCACGGCCTCCACCACGGTGGCCTTGGCCTGGCCGTCCAGGGCACGCAGCATCTCGCGCCGGCCCAGGTCGTGTTGGTAGCTCCAGCCGGCCTGACCCACCGGGCTCACATAGACAAAGGCCACCTTGAGCGCTGCCTTGGCTGGCTCGGCCGCAGAGGTGGAAAAGGGGGAAAGGCTCAGCGCGATGACGCCGCAGTAAGCGAGCGCGCGCATGAGGTTTTTGGGCATGGTGTTCCTCGACATGGCCCCGGGTTGGAAAGCAAACGCGCGGACGGTGGGGGCACACCGGCCGCGCGAAGCGCTGATTATCGGTGATGCAGGAAAGCCCGGCGCCACAGGGCGCAGGCGAGGCTCGTTTCAGTCGTAGCATGCAGACTGTCTCGCACCCTGTCACGGAGAATGCCATGCCCGCCCTGAAGCGCCGCCCCGCCCTGCTGATCGCCGCCCTGGCCCTGGCCAGTGCCGGCCTGCAAGCCAAGACCCTGGTGTACTGCGCCGAAGGCTCGCCCGAGAACTTCAGCCCCGCGCTCAACACCACCGGCACCAGCTTTGACGCGGCCCGGCCGGTGTACGACCGCCTGACCCACTTCACCCGCGGCAGCACCCAGGTGGAGCCCGGCTTGGCCGAGAGCTGGACGGTGTCGCCCGACAGCAAAAGCTTCACCTTCAAGCTGCGCAAGGGCGTGAAGTTCCACAGCGTGCCGGGCTTCACGCCCACGCGCGACTTCAACGCCGACGACGTGCTGTGGAGCTTCGAGCGGCAGTGGAAGGCCGACCACGCCTACGCCAAGGTCTCGGGCGGCAAGTACGACTACTTCGCCGACATGGGCCTGAAGGACGACCTGGTGTCGCTGGAGAAGGTGGACGAGCACACGGTGCGCATGACCCTGGCCAAGCCCAACGTCACCATGCTGGCCAACCTGGCCATGGACTTCGCCGCCATAGGCTCGGCCGAGTACGCCGCCCACCTGGCCAAGCTGGGCAAGAAGGAACAGTTCGACCAGGTGCCGGTGGGCACCGGGCCGTTCAGCTTCGTCACCTACCAGAAGGACGCCGTCATCCGCTACAAGGCCTTCAAGGCCTACTGGGCGCCGGCCAGCGAAAAGGCCCTGGTGGACGACCTGGTCTATGCCATCACCCCCGACGCCACCGCGCGCACCAGCAAACTCAAGGCCGGCGAATGCCACTTCAGCGGCTACCCGCGCCCGGCCGACCTGCCCGAGCTGCAAAAAGACCCCGGCCTCAAGGTCATCAGCCTGCCCGGCCTGAACATCGCCTACTGGAGCTTCAACACCCAGAAGGCGCCGTTCGACAAGAAGGAAGTGCGCCAGGCCTTCAGCATGGCCATCGACAAGGCCGCCATCCTGAAGGACGTGTACCTGGGTGCCGGCACTGGCGCCAAGAACCTGATCCCGCCCACGCTCTGGGGCTACAACAACACGGTCAAGGACTGGCCGCACGACCCGGCCCAGGCCAAGGCCCTGCTGGCCAAGGCCGGCGTGAAGACGCCGCTGGACGCGGACCTCTGGTACATGCCGGTGCAACGCCCCTACAACCCCAACGCCAAGCGCATGGCCGAGATGATGCAGGCCGACCTGGCCAAGATCGGCGTCAACGCCAAGCTCGTCACCTACGAGTGGGGCGAGTACCGCAAGCGCATGCAGCAGGGCGAGCACCTCACCGGCATGCTGGGCTGGAACGGCGACAACGGCGACCCCGACAACTTCTTCTTCCTGCACAGCTGCGACGCCGCCCGCCCCGGCGGCCAGAACCTGAGCAAGTGGTGCCATAAGGGCTTTGACGAGAAGCTGGAAAAGGCCCGCACCCTCACCGACAACAAGGCCCGCGCCAAGCTCTACGAAGAGATGCAGACCATCGAGCGCGAGGAGGCCCCCGACTACAAGATCGCCCACTCGGTGGTTTACGAGGTGATGCGCAAGGAAGTGACCGGCTACAAGCAGAGCCCGTTCAACTCGCATGAGTTCAAGGGGGTGGACTTGAAGTGAAACAATCCGCTCTCGCCTGCACAGGAGCCCGCCATGCCTGACCCCATCACCGAACTTGTTCAACGTGGCCGTGCGCTCACGCCTGAAGACCGCGAGCGCCTGGTTGACCAGTTGCTGGAGTCGCTCAACGAACCGGCTGCCTCCGATCTCAGCGCGGCCTGGGAACTGGAGGTGCAGGAACGCCTGGCCGCCTACGACCAGGGCAAGGTGCAGGCCGTGGATGCGGCCGAAGTCTTTGCCAAAGCCCGCCACATTGCGCAGTGACGACCGTTCGTTTCCTGCCCGCGGCAGAGCTGGAATTGCTGCGAGAAGTGGCCTACTACGCCAAGGCGCGAAACGGCACCGGCGTGCGGTTTCAGGCGGCGGTCGAGGCCGCTGTGGCCCTGGTGGCACGGCACCCTCTGGGAGGTGCACCGTCTTTCAGAGAGACCCGCAGCGTGCTGGTCAAAGGCTTTCCGTTCAGCGTCATCTACCGCGCCTCTGTGCAGGAACTGCTGATCGTCGCCGTCGCGCCGCATCGCAAAGACCCGGGCTACTGGGCCACGCGCGTCGCCGGATGAAGACCCCGTGCTGAAGTTCCTCCTGCGCCGCCTGGCGCTCACCATCCCCACCTTCTTCGCGCTGATGTTCGTCACCTTCGTGGCGATACGGCTGGTGCCGGGCGACCCGGTGGAGGTGCGGGTGGGCGAGCGTGGCATCTCGGCCGAGCGGCTGGCTGCATTTCGCCACGAGCTGGGGCTGGACCAGCCGGTGTGGAAGCAGTTTGCCGACTACTGCGGCCAGTTGCTGCACGGCGATTTCGGCACCTCGCTGGCCACCAACCAGAGCGTGCTCACCGAGTTCGCCGCGCTGTTCCCGGCCACGCTGGAGCTGAGCTTCTTTGCCATGCTGTTCGCGGCGCTGATTGGCCTGCCGGCCGGCACCATCGCTGCCGCCAAGCGCGGCACCTGGTTCGACCAGACCTTGATGGGCCTGTCGGTCACCGGCTACTCCATGCCCATCTTCTGGTGGGGTCTGCTGCTCATCATGTTCGTGGGCGAGCGCTGGGGGCTCACGCCGGTGTCGGGCCGCATCGACCTGATCCAGTTCTATTTCGAGCCGGTCACCGGCTTCATGGTGGTGGACGCCTGGCTCAGCGGCCAGGCCGGTGCGGTGATGGACGCCCTGCACCACCTGGTGCTGCCGGCCATTGTGCTGGGCACGGTGCCGCTGGCCGTGGTGGCGCGCATGACGCGCTCGGCCATGCTGGAGGTATTGGGCGAAGACTATGTGCGCACCGCGCGCGCCAAGGGCCTCTCCAGCTGGCGGGTGGTGGGCCTGCACGCACTGCGCAATGCGCTGATCCCGGTCGTCACGGTCATCGGCCTGCAGGTGGGTGCGCTGATGGCCGGCGCGGTGCTGACCGAAACCATCTTCTCGTGGCCCGGCGTGGGCAAGTGGCTGATCGAATCCATCGCGCGACGCGATTACCCTGCGCTGCAGGGCGGGGTGATGCTGGTGTCGTCGGTGGTGATCGGCGTGAACCTCTTGGTGGATCTGACCTATGGCCTGATCAACCCGAAGATCCGCCATGCTTGAGAGCACCATGCCTCGTCATTCCCGCACCCTTCGTCAATCCCGCGAAGGCGGGAATCCAGGTTGTGGCGGACTGTGGATTCCCGCCTTCGCGGGAATGACGGCGGAGCGTCCATGACCTTGCCCGTGCCAGAAGCCACCGGCCCGTCCTCGCCACTGCGCCAGTTCTGGCAAGCCTTCCGCGAGAACCGTGGCGCGGTGATGGGCCTGGCGGTGGTGCTGTTCGTGTTCGCGTTGGCCCTGCTGGCTGACGTGGTGGCGCCGCATTCACCCACCGAGCAGTTCCGCGAGGCAGTTCGCGCCGCCCCAGCCTGGGCCGAGGGCGGCAGCACGCAGTTCCTGTTCGGCACCGACAGCCTGGGCCGCGACATGCTCTCGCGCCTCATCCATGGCGCGCGCATCTCGCTGCTCATCGGCCTGTCGGTGATGGGCGTGTCCTTCTTCATCGGCGTGGGACTGGGCCTGGCCTGCGCCTCGCTGGGGCAGGCCGTCGATGTGGTCATCACCCGGGTGATGGACCTGATCATGGCCGTGCCCAGCCTGGTGCTGGCCATCCTGGTGGTCGCCGTGCTGGGCCCCAGCCTCACCAACACCATCGTCGCCGTCACCATCGTCACGCTGCCGCGCTATGTGCGGCTGCTGCGCGCCTCGGCCATGGGCGAGTTGCAGAAGGACTATGTGACCGCCGCCAAGGTGGCCGGCGTGGGACCGTGGCGGCTGATGTTCAAGACCGTGCTGCCCAACTGCCTGGCGCCGCTGATCGTGCAGGCGGCGCTGGGCGTGTCGGACGCGATCCTGGAAGCTGCGGCCCTGGGTTTTCTGGGCCTGGGTGCGCAGCCACCCACTGCCGAGTGGGGCACCATGCTGGCCGACGCGCGCGAGTTCATCCGCTCCGATCCGTGGCTGGTGACCTTGCCCGGCCTGGCCATCCTGGTCACCGTGGTGGCCATCAACCTGATGGGCGACGGGTTGCGCGATGCGCTCGATCCCAAAATGAGGCGGTCATGAGCCACACGCCGCTTCTTGATATTCAGGGCCTGAGCGTCAGCTTCGCCACGCGCGGCGGCGCCTTCCAGGCCGTGGACGGCGTGGACCTGCGCGTCGCACCCAACGAGGTGCTGGCCATCGTCGGCGAATCGGGCTCGGGCAAATCGGTGGCCATGCTGGCCATCATGGGCCTGCTGCCGTGGACGGCCACGGTCACCGCGCAGCGCATGGTGTTCGACGGGCAGGATTTGCTGGCCATGTCGCCCAAGCAACGCAGAAACCTGATCGGCAAGGACGTGGCCATGGTGTTCCAGGAGCCGATGAGCTCGCTGAACCCCTGCTTCACCGTGGGCTGGCAGATCGCCGAGGCGCTGGCCGCCCACACGCCGCTGAACCGCAGCGAACGCCAGGCCCGCGTGACCGAGTTGCTGGACCTGGTGGGCATCCCCGACGCCGCGCGCCGCGCCAGCGCCTTCCCACACCAGCTCTCGGGCGGCATGTGCCAGCGCGTGATGATCGCCATGGCCCTGGCCTGCAAGCCACGGCTGCTGATCGCCGACGAGCCCACGACCGCGCTGGACGTGACCATCCAGGCGCAGATCATGGATCTGCTGCAAACCCTGCGGCGCGACACCGGCATGGCTCTGGTGCTGATCACCCACGACCTGGGCGTGGTGGCCGAGGCGGCCGACCGCGTGCTGGTGCAGTACGCCGGCCGGCCGGTGGAGCAGCAAGCCGCCGCCGCGCTTTTCAGCGACCCGCACCACCCTTACACCGCCGCGCTGTTGGCCGCCCTGCCCGAGCGCGCGCAGCATGGCCAGAAGCTGCAGGCGATTGATGGCCTGGTGCCGGGCCAGCACGACAGGCCCGCCGGTTGTTTGTTTGCACCGCGCTGCGCCCATGCCAGGACGCTGTGCCAGCAACAAGCGCCGGCGACGGCCGATGCCGAACTGGGCCGCACGCTGTGCCACACGCCGTTGCGGCATGGCGTGCCGCTGATGTTGGAGTTGGCTCGATGAGCAACGACTGCATTGCAACCGCACCGGTGTTGCAGGCGCAAGACCTGAAGCGCGAGTACAGCGTCTCGCGTGGCCTGTTTGCCGCCAGCGCCACGCTGCGGGCGCTCGATGGCGTGTCGTTCGGCGTGCGTGCCGGCCAGACGCTGGCCGTGGTGGGCGAATCAGGCTGCGGCAAATCCACACTGGCGCGGCTGCTGACGATGATCGAGCCGCCCACGGCCGGGGCTTTGCTGATCGACGGCGTGGACGTGGCACAGGCCGATGCCGCCACGCGCCGCGTGCTGCGCCGCCAGATCCAGATCGTCTTCCAGAACCCCTATGGCTCGCTGAACCCGCGCCAGACGGTGGGCGATGCGCTGACCGAGCCGCTGCTGGTGAACGGCCTGGGCGGGAACAACACCGAGCGCGAAGCATGGGCCCGCGCCATGCTGGCCCGCGTGGGCCTGCGGCCCGAGCACTTCGAGCGCTACCCGCACATGTTCTCGGGCGGCCAGCGCCAGCGCATCGCCATCGCCCGCGCGCTGATGCTGCGCCCGCGCGTGCTGGTGCTCGATGAACCAGTGTCGGCGCTGGACGTGTCCATCCGCGCCCAGGTGTTGAACCTGCTGGCCGAGCTGCAGGCGGAGATGAATGTGGCCTATGTCTTCATCTCGCACGACCTGGGCGTGGTGCGCCATGTGGCCGACGAAGTGATGGTGATGTACCTGGGCCGATGCGTGGAGCAGGGGCCGCGTGATGCAGTGTTCGACAAGCCGCTGCACCCCTACACCCAGGCGCTGCTGTCGGCCACGCCCACGGTGGACCCGGACCTGAGGCGCGAGCGTGTGATCCTGAAAGGTGAACTGCCATCGCCGCTGGCGCGGCCCAGCGGCTGTGCCTTCCGCACCCGCTGCCCCATCGCGATGCCGGCCTGCGCCCAAAGCGACCCGCCGCTACAAGCTCGCAGCGGGCAGGCCGTGGCCTGCCTGGCAGTGCCGGGCTGATCAGCGCCGTTTCTTGCCGGCGCGCGCCGGGTTGGCACCGGCCTGGGCGGCGGCCAGCGCCTTCTTCGGGTGGACGAGGTTGCGCCGCCCATCGGCGCTGCGCTCAGCGGTGCTCACGATGATGCGGATCAGATCGCCGGGTTTGAGCTTGGGGTTCACCGCCAGCAGCTTGGCCGCCAGATTGGCCACTTGGGGCGAGGCCATGGAGGTGCCCGAGAGCGCCACGCGCATGCCGCCGGGCAGATAGCTCTCCACCTGGTAGCCGTTGGCATGCACCTTCACGGTAGGGCCGTAGCTGGTGAAGGGGGCTTCATCGCCTGCCAGGTCCACAGCTCCCACGGTGAGCAAATTGGGCAGAGCTATGCCCGCAGGAATGTCTTCCACGAACGAGGCGTCGCTGTTGCTGTTGCCGGCCGCCGTGACGAACAGGATCTCGGGCGCGCTGGCAAAGGCGCGCTGCATCGCCACTTTGCCGATGTCGAAATACTCGCGCGCCAACGCCTTGCGCTCTTCGGGCGTTTTGCCCATGCCACATTGCTCCAGGTCGTTCTCGATGGACGTGACATTGCCACCCCAGCTCATGTTCACCACACGTGCGCGGTGGCGCTTCAGGAAGTTCACATAAGCCTGGTAGTTGGCCGCGTCGCGCAGCGCCAGTTCGCGGCTGGGGCAGGGGTCGGGCTTGAGTGTGTGGCCGAACTCGATGCGCGCCACCAGCAAACGTGCGCCGGGGTTGCCGGCCAAGGTGATGCCGGCCACGTGGGTGCCATGCTCGTAGTTGCCGGCCAGGCCGATTTCCTCGATCTGGGTCTTGTACTGGTCGGGCGCCAGCGTGGACAGCAGTTGCTTCACCTCGCTGGCCTCGGGGCTGTCGATGTTGGACTGCAGGTCCGAGAAACCCTTGGTGCGCGCCGTCATCTGCGGCAACTTGCCCCGCAGTTCGGCGGGAATGGGCATCAGCTCACCCTGTGCCGGCTGGCTGTACTTGTCGAAGGCGATCACGTACGGCTGGCCCTTGGCATCGCGCAACACCTGGCGGCCAAACAGCTGGGTGTCCACGCCGCTGTCCCACACGGCCGCCACCACCGGCGCCTTCACCTGGCCGGGCTGCAGCACCACGTCGCGCGCGGCCCAGATGTCGGCCTTGGCCACCTGGTTGGCGGCCAGGTAGCTGCCGTAGGTGCCGATCAGCGTCTGCTTGAGTGGCAAAACGTTCAGCAGGGCCAGGCGGGCGCTGACCACGCCTGGCGCGAACTCGGAGCTGAGCACGCCACTGCTGTCAACGATGGGCTGCATCACCTCGCGCACCCGGCCCAGGATCAGGGCCTCGCCGATCAGCTCGGCGCTGGCCTTGAACGACTTGATGTCGTTCGCTATCACCGGGTAGGGCAAGGGCTTGAGCTCGCGCGAGATCGTGTCGGCCACGGCCTGCAGGTAGGCGGCCGACTCCAGGCCATGCGCCTTGGCGGCCTGGGCCATGGCGCGCAAGCGCAGACCCGAGATCAGCTTGTCGGCCGGCTTGTCTTGCAAGGCGCGCACCTGCTCGGCGCGCGCCAGGGCCTGGTCATACTGGCCGTCCAGAAAGTCCAGCGCCGCCAGCACACTCAGCAGGTCGCGCTGGGTTGCCTTGTCGGGGATCTCATAGCCCGCCAGCACCGATTCGGTGTCGCGCCGCACGGCGGCCGCGAAGGGGGCGAAGCGCTCAGCCGAGCGCACCAGGTCTTCAAGCTTGCCCTCCACCTTGTAGGTGAAGCGGGGCAGATCGGCGGCCTTCTCGATGCGCGGCTTGGGTGCCTGTGCCCAAGCCAGCAAAGTGAACAGGCTCAGCAATGCGGCCGCGGTGGTGCGGGCCAACACATGGTGTCGCATGGAATCCTCCTTGTGGGAGCGGCGATGTTAAAGGCTCAGCCACCCGCGCGCTTGACCGTCCAGCCGCGGCCGGACAGCTTTTGCAGCAGCGTGGCCACGTGGTCACCCTGCACCTCGATCACACCGTCCTTCACCGTGCCGCCGCTGCCGCAGGCGGCCTTCAGTTCCTTGGCCAGCACGGCGAGCCCGGCATCGTCCAGCGGCACGCCGCGCACAAGTGTGACGGCCTTGCCGCCCCGGCCCTTGGTCTCGCGCGAGACGCGCACCACGCCGTCGCCAGGCGGACGGGCTGCCGCTGCCGCAATGGCCGCACAGCGGCAGTCGGCCACGGCCTGGCCGCAACCCGGGCAGACGCGGCCGGAGTCGGTGGAATAGACCAGGCTGGAGAGCGAGTTCAGGCCGGAGGCACGGCGGGCAGAAGGCATGGCACGCACAACGCCAGCGCGAGCCGGCAAGGTGAAAACAGGGGCTGATTGTCGCCGGCACTGCCGCTAGACTGTGGCCACAAAAAGCAGCCGGAGGAACCATGAGCCACCCATCCTTGACGCGGCGGCGCCGCCGCCCTTTTCCATTTCGCGGCACGGCCCTGGTGGCCAGTGGCCTGTGGCTAGCCCTTGGGCTGGGCAGTGCGCAGGCCGACGAAGGCATGTGGACCTTCGAGCACGCCCCCGTGGCCCAGGTGCGCGAGCGCTACGGCGTGAACCTCACGCCCGAGTGGCTGGCGGCCCTGCGTGCCGCCTCGGTGAACTACGGCGCCTCGGCCTCGTTCGTGTCCGAGCGCGGCCTGCTGCTCACCAACCACCACGTGGCCCTGCGGTGCATCGACCACATTTCATCGGCCACGCGCGACATCGCGGCCACCGGCTTCGTGGCCGCCACGCAGGCCGACGAAATACGCTGCCCGGGTGACAGCGCGCGGGTGCTGGTGTCCAACGAGGACGTGACGGCCACCATCGTGGCCGCCTCGGCCCAGGCCGGCAGCAGCGAGGTGCGCAACCAGCAGCGCAAGGCGGCCATCGGCCAGCTGGAAGCCGCCTGCACCAGCAGCACGGGGCTGCGCTGTGAAGTGGTCACGCTGTACAGCGGCGCCATGTACCAGCTCTACCGCTACCAGGAGTGGGACGACGTTCGCCTGGTCTTTGCCCCCGAGTACCAGGCCGCCTTCTTTGGTGGCGACCCCGACAACTTTGTCTTTCCCCGCTTTGCACTCGACGCCGCGCTGTTCCGCGTCTACGACAAGGCCGGCCAACCGGTGCGCCCCGCCCACCACCTGCGCCTGGCCAGCACGCCTGCCAAGGAAGGCGATGTGGTGTTCTCCGCCGGCCACCCTGGCAACACCGACCGGCTGCTGACCCTGGCCCAGCTCACTGCCTTGCGCGATGTGTTCCTGCCGCTGCAGATCAGCTCGGCCCGCGCCCAGCAGGCCATGCTGCACACCTACTCCCAGCGCTCGCCCGAGGCCGCGCGCCAGGCCCTGGACAAGCTGTTCGGCACCGAAAACTGGCTCAAGGCCACGCTGGGTGAACTGGAGGCACTGAAGCAGCCCGAGCTGGTGGCCCGCAAGGCCGCCGACGAAGCCCGCTTTCGCTCGGCCTACGCCCAGCAGGGTCTGGCCGGTGACCCCTGGAGCGATATTGCAGCGGCCTCGCAACGCCAGACCGCCAACGCGAAAGAGAAGTGGGCGGTGGCCTTTGGCTACAAGACCTTGTTTGCCATGGCGGGTGACCTGGTGGCCCAAGCCTACGAGCGCCAAATGCCGCAGGGCGAGCGCATGGCCGACTACCGGGACGCGGCCTTGCCCAGGCTGGAGCGGCGCCTGGTCGCGCAGGTGCCCTACTACCGGGACCTGGAAGTGGCCCGGCTGACCCAAGTGTTCGAGCAGGCCCAACGGCTGCTGCCGGCCGACCACGTCTACCTGCGAGCCAGCCTGGGCGGCAGCACCGCGCCGGTGGCTGCCGAGCGTTGGCTGCGCAGCTCAAGGGTGGATGAGGCCGAGGTGCGCCAGCAATTGCTCAAGGGTGGCGTGGCCGCCATCGAGGCCTCCACCGACCCCCTGATCCAGCTCGCCCGGCAGATCTACCCGCTGCGTCGCGCCCTGGTGCGGGCCGAGGAAGTGCAGGTGGACACGCCGGTGCAGCGCGCGGCGCAGGCCCTGGGCCAGGCCCGCTTCACCCTGAATGGCCATGCGGTGCCGCCCGACGCCACGGGCACGCTGCGCCTGACCTATGGCCGCGTGGCCGGCTACACCTCGAACGGCCAGGCCACGCCCTGGAAGACCACCTGGGGTGGCTGGCTGGCGCGCGCCGACAGCTTTGACCAACGGCCGCCGTTCAACCTTCCCCCACGCATTGCCAACAGCCGCGGTTCGGTGGATCCGCGAACGCCGCTGAACATGGTGAGCACCTTGGAATCCATCGGTGGCAGTTCGGGCTCGCCAGTGGTGAACCAGCGTGGCGAACTGGTGGGCCTGATCTTCGATTCCAACCTCGAAGCGCTGGGTGGCAGCTACGGCTACAGCGAGGAGACGGCCCGCAGCATCGCCGTGCACACCGACGCCATCGTCGCGGCACTCGACAAGGTCTACGGCGCGCCCGCGCTGGCCCAGGAGATGCGCCAGGGGCGCTGAACACGCTCAGGCGGCGGCGAAGCAGGCATCCAGCTGCGCCACCCAAGCCGCCTTTTGTGTGGTGGTGGCAAAGCTGGCCTCGAGGCTGTTGCGCGCCAGCGTGTAGGCCTCGCGCGCGCCCAGCTGCGGCAGGGCCGCGAAGGTGGCCAGGAAGTTGGCGTTGATGTAGCCGCCGAAGTAGGCCGGGTCGTCGGAGTTGACGGTGGCCACCAGGCCGGCGGCCAGCAGGGCCGGCAACTGGTGTTGGTCCATGCTGGGGTAGACGCAGAGCTTGACGTTGGAGAGCGGGCACACGGTGAGGGGTACCCGCTCGGCCGCCAGGCGCTGCACCAGCGCGGCGTCTTCCAAGCTGCGCACGCCGTGATCGACCCGCTCCACCTGCAGCACGTCCAGCGCGCTGCGGATGTACCCAGGCGGCCCCTCCTCGCCAGCATGCGCCACCACATGCATGCCCAGTTCGCGGCAGCGGGCGAACACGCGCGCGAACTTTTCGGGCGGGTGGCCGCGCTCGGAACTGTCCAAGCCCACACCAATGAACATGTCGCGGTGTGGCAGCGCCTGCGCCAGCGTGCCCAGGGCCTCGTCTTCGCTCAGGTGGCGCAGGAAGCACAGGATCAGCGCCGCGCTCACACCCAGCTCGCGCTCGGCCTGCTGGCAGGCGCGGTGCAGGCCGCGCAGCACCACGTCCATGGGCACGCCACGCTCGGTGTGGGTCTGCGGGTCGAAGAACAGCTCGGCGCGCACCACGTGGTCGGCCGCAGCCTTCTCGAAATAGTCCCAGGCCATGTCGAAGAAGTCCTGCTCGGTCAGCAGCACGCTGGCGCCGGCGTAGTAGATGTCGAGGAAGCTCTGCAGGTCGCTGAAGGCATAGGCCGCGCGCAGCGCCTCCACGCTGGGGTAGCTCAAGGCGATGCCGTTGCGCTGGGCCAGTTGGAAGATCAGCTCAGGCTCCAGCGAGCCCTCGATGTGGATGTGCAGCTCGGCCTTGGGCATGGCGCGCAGCAGTGCCGGCAACCGGGCCGGGGTGATGCGGTCGAAGTCAAAGGGCAGGCTCATGGCGGCATTCTGGGGTCTGGAAAAGAAAACGGCCACCGCCCAGGGTGGCCACTCGCACGGCGCGGTGCGCGCCGCGACGCCTTACTTGCCGTCGCCAGGCACCTTGCCTTCCACGCCCTTGACGTAGAACTTGATGCCGCCCAGGAAATCGTCGTCGGCCACCGCGTCCTTGGCCAGCACTTCCTTGCCGGCGTTGTCCACGATCGGGCCCTTCCAGATGGCGAAGCTGCCGTCCTTCAGGCCGGCCTTGATGGTGTCGATCTTGGCCTTGATCTCGGCCGGCACGTCATCGGCGATCGAGACCACGTCGATCGCGCCTTCCTTCACGCCCCACCAGCTCTTGGGGCCGGTGGCCCACTTGCCGTCGAGTGCGTCCTGCGTGGCCTTGATGTAGTACGGCGCCCAGTTGATGATGGCCGAGGCCAGGTGGGCCTTGGGGCCGTAGGCGGTCATGTCGGAATCCCAGCCGAAGGCGCGCTTGCCCTTTTCCTGCGCGGTCTTCAGCACGGCCGGCGAATCGGTGTTCTGCATCAGCACGTCGGCGCCACCGTTGATCAGCGCGGTGGCGGCTTCGGTTTCCTTGGGCGGGTTGAACCACTCGTTAACCCAGACCACCTTGGTCTTGACCTTGGGGTTCACGCTCTGCGCGCCCAGCGTGAAGCTGTTGATGTTGCGGATCACCTCGGGAATGGGGATGGAGCCCACCACGCCCAGGGTGTTGGTCTTGGTCATGCCACCGGCGATCACGCCGGCCATGTAGGCACCTTCGTAGGTGCGGCTGTCGTAAACGCGCATGTTCTCGGCGCTCTTGTAGCCGGTGGCGTGCTCCAGCTTCACGTCCTTGGCTTCCGGGGCCACCTTGAGCATGGGCTCCATGTAGCCAAAGGTGGTGCCGAAGATCAGCTTGTTGCCCTGGCCAATCAGGTCGCGGAAGACACGCTCGGCGTCGGCCGATTCAGGCACCTTCTCGACAAAGGTGGTGATGATCTTGTCGCCAAACTCTTTCTCCAGTGCCTTGCGGGCGTTGTCGTGCGCGAAGGTCCAGCCGCCATCGCCCACCGGGCCCACGTAGGCAAAGGCCACCTTCAGCGGCTCGGCCTTGGCCGGGGCCGAGGCGGCGGCCGGCGCGGCCGCAGCCGCCGGTGCGGCCTCTTCCTTCTTGCCGCAGCCCACCAGGGCGGCGGTGGCGGCCACGGTGGCCAAGCCGGCCAGCTTGAGCAGGTTGCGCTTGTGGAACAACGAGGTATGGGTCATGAGCTCTCCAAAGTGTTGAGTGACGGTGGCGTGGGAGGAGGAAATCAAGCTGAAGATTATGGTGCCGTGAATCACCGAGATTCCAGGCCTTGTCAGTGCCCGGGAAAGAAAGGCTTGCCCAGTGAGGCAGGCATGTTCACGCGTATCCAGGTGGGGTTGCGCGAGATCAGCACCAGCACCACGATGGTGGCCAGGTAGGGCAGCATGGTCAGCCATTGGCTGGCGATCTGCACGCCCTCGCCCTGCAGCGCAAACTGCAGCATCGTGACGCCGCCGAACAGATAGGCACCGAGCAAGATGCGGGCCGGCCGCCAGGTGGCGAAGGTGGTCAGCGCCAGGGCGATCCAGCCCTTGCCGGCCACCATTCCCTCCACCCACAGCGGGGTGTAGATCACGCTCAGGTAGGCGCCGGCCAGGCCGCACAGCGCGCCACCCAGTATCACGGCCGCGAGGCGAATGCGGCGCACCGGATAGCCCAATGCATGGGCCGACTCGGGCGATTCACCCACCGCACGCAGCACCAGGCCGGCGCGCGAGCGGTACAGGAACCAGAACAGCCACGCCGCCAGCGCCACGGCCAGGTAGACCATGGGATGCTGCTTGAACAGCACGGTGCCGATGAAGGGGATGTCGGACAGGCCAGGCACGTCCCACTTGGCGCGGTCGGAGAGGCGGGCCTGGGTGTACTCGATGCCCACGAAGGCCGAGAAGCCGCTGCCGAACAGGCTGAGCGCCAGGCCGGTGGCGTACTGGTTGGTGTTGAGCCAGATGACCAGCAGGCCAAACACGGCCGACAGCAGCGCCCCCGCCGCCATGCCCGCCCCAAAACCGAGCAGGTCGGAACCGGTGTGCACCGCGGTGGCGAAGCCGGCGATGGCGGCCACCAGCATCAGGCCTTCTGCACCGAGGTTGATGATGCCGGAGCGTTCGTTGATCAGCAGCCCCAGGCCGGCGATGGCCAGCACCGTGCCCGCGTTGAGCGTGGCGGCCAGCAACAGCGCGAGTTCATTCATGCTTTGGCCCCGGTGGAAAAGCGGATTCGGTAGTGGATCAGCGTGTCGCAGGCCAGCAGCGCGAACAGCAGCAGGCCCTGGAACACGCCGGTGAGCGCCTTGGGCAGGCCCAGACGCGATTGGGCCAGCTCGCCGCCGATGTAGAACATGCTCATCAGCAGCGCCGAGAACACGATGCCCACGGGGTGCAACCGCCCCACGTAGGCCACGATGATGGCGGCGAAGCCGTAGCCGGCCGGCACATAGGGCGTGAGCTGGCCCAGCGGGCCGGCTGCCTCAAGCGCACCGGCCAGGCCGGCCGCGCCGCCCGAGATCAGCAGCGCCATCCACAGCGAGCGGCGCGACGAGAAGCCCGCGTAGCGCGCCGCCGCAGGCGCCAGGCCACCGACCTGCAGCGCAAAGCCGCTGTAGGTGCGGAACATGAAGGCCCACATCGCCCCCACCGCCGCCAGCGCCACGAACACGCCCGCGTTCAGCCGCAGGCCGCTCACCAGCTTGGGGATCTGGGTGACAGCGTCGAAGGTGATGGTCTGCGGAAAGTTGTAGCCCTTCGGGTCTTTCCAGGGCCCGTAGACCAGGTAGCTCAGCAGCATGTCGGCCACATAGACCAGCATCAGGCTGACCAGGATTTCGCTGGCGTTGAAGCGGTCGCGCAGCAGCGCGACGATGCCGGCCCAGGCCATGCCGCCTATCACCCCCGCCACCAGGATGGCCAGTACGATCCAGCGGCCCGTGCCCGGCCCGGCCTGCATCGCGACCCAGCCGCCGGCCATTGCACCCAGCACGTACTGGCCCTCGGCGCCAATGTTCCAGACATTCGAGCGATAGCACACCGACAGGCCCAGCGCGATCAACACCAGCGGTACGGCCTTCACCGCCAGTTCGGACAGCGCGTAGCCACTCTTGAGCGGCTCGTAGAAGAACATCTGCAGGCCCTTGAGCGGGTCCTTGCCCAGCAGCACGAACAAGATGACGCCGATCACCACGGTGATGGCCAAGGCCAGCACCGGCGACAGCACCGACATGGTGTTCGACGGCTGAGGCCGGGTTTCCAACTTAAGCATGGGCCGCCCCCTTCGCTGCCACCGTCTGCGCGGCGCCCGTCCACAGCCCCGACATCCACTCGCCAATCATTTCCACCGTCGCGTCCTTGGTGGCCACGGAGGGCGAGAGCCTGCCCTGGGCGATCACCACCAGCCGGTCGCTGATCTCGAACAATTCGTCCAGCTCTTCGCTCACCACCAGCACCGCGCAGCCTGCGTCCCGCAAGGCCAACAGCGCTCCACGAATCTGCGCCGCCGCGCCCACGTCCACGCCCCAGGTGGGCTGCGAGACGATGAGCAATTTGGGCTTGGCGTCGATCTCGCGGCCAACGATGAACTTCTGCAAATTGCCGCCCGAGAGCGAACGCGCCGCCGAGCCCGGCCCGCCGGCTTTGACGTTGTAGCGCTGGATCAGGTCGGCCGCCATGGCACTGGCAGCCTTGAGGTTGAGCCAACCACCGAAGCCCACAGCTTCGGTGCGCGTGAGCAAGGTGTTGAACGACAGCGGCATGGTGGGCACGGCGCCACGGCCCAGGCGTTCCTCGGGCACGAAGTGCAGGCCCTGCACCCGGCGCTCGCGCGGCGAGGCGGCCGAGATGTCCTGGCCGAACAGCGTGACGGTGTTCGCGGCAGCGCGCGGGTCTTCGCCCGAGAGCGCGGCCATCAGTTCCTGCTGGCCGTTGCCCGAGACGCCGGCCACACCCACAATCTCGCCAGCCCGCACCTGCACGGCGATGTCTTTCAGCGTCATGCCGAACGGGTCTTGCTGCGGCAGCGAGAGGCCCTTCACGTCCAGCACCACAGCGCCCGCTTTCGATTCACGGTGCGCCAGCGCCGGCGGCTCGGCGCCGATCATCAGGCGCGAGAGGCTGGCATTGGTTTCCTGGGTCGGGTCCACCTCACCCGTCACCTTGCCGCCACGCAGCACCGTGCAGTGGTGGCACAGCGCGCGGATCTCGTCGAGCTTGTGGCTGATGTAAAGGATGCTGCAACCCTCGCTGCTCAGCTGGCGCAGCGTGACGAAAAGCTTGTCTACGGCCTGCGGCGTGAGCACCGAGGTGGGTTCATCGAGGATCAGCAACTGCGGCTTGGTCAGCAGCGCCCGCACGATCTCGACCCGCTGGCGCTCGCCCACGCTCAGCGTGTGCACCGGGCGCAGCGGGTCCACATCCAGCCCATAGCCCTGGGCCACTTCGACGATGCGGGCGCTGACCTCGGCCAGCGTGAGCGACTTGTCCAGCCCAAGCCAGACGTTCTCGGCCGCCGTGAGCGTGTCGAACAGCGAGAAGTGCTGGTAGACCATGCTGATGCCCAGCTTGCGGGCCTCGGCCGGGCTGGCCACCTGCACGGCCTGGCCGTTCCAGCGGATCTCGCCGGCGTTGGGTTTGACAGCGCCGTAGATCATCTTCATCAGCGTGGACTTGCCGGCGCCGTTCTCGCCCAGCACGGCGTGGATCTGGCCAGGCGCCACTTTCAGGCTCACGTTGTCGTTGGCGCGCACCGCCGGGTAGTCCTTGGTGATGCCTTGCAGTTCCAAACGCAACGGCACTGGCAGCGGTGGTGACGACATGGTGGGCTCGGTGTGTGTTGTTGTGGTTCGGGCGGTGTCAATTCGGGCGCTGGTAGCGCATCTGGCCCGCCACACGGGTGCTGACCACATGCTCGTCGCCAGCCAGGGTCAACCAGGCGAAGACGGCATCATGCAAGTCTCGCGCCACGGCCTGCCTGCGTATTTCCACGGGGTGGCGGGCGCGGTCCCACACCACCACGTCGGCGCAGGTGCCCACGTCGAACGAGCCGATCTCGCGGGCCAGGCCCAGGGCTTCGGCGGCACCGCGCGTGGCCGCGTGCAGCAAGGCCCAGGCGGTGACGCGCCGGCCCGCCATGGCCTGCACCTTGTAGCCATCGGCCAGTGTGCGCAGCATCGAAAGGCTGGTGCCGCCGCCCACGTCGCACGCCATGCTCACGGCTGCGCCCTGCTGGCGGGCGGCGGCCCAGTCGAACAGGCCGCTGCCCAGGAACAAATTGGACGAGGGACAGAAGGCCAGCGCCGCGCCGCTTTCGCGCAGCAGGGTGCGGTCAGTGTCGTCCAGCCAGATGCCGTGGGCCAGCATGGCGCGCGGGCCCAGCAGGCCGAAGCGCTGGTACACGTCCAGGTAGCTGCGGGCCTGTGGGAACAACTCGGCCACCCACTTCACTTCGTCGCGGTTCTCGGCCACGTGGGTCTGCATGTACAGCCCCGGGTGCGCGGCCATCAGCGCGCCGGCCATGGCCAGCTGGGCATCGGTGGAGGTGGGTGCAAAGCGCGGGGTCACGGCGTAGGCCGCGCGGCCCTGGCCATGCCAGCGGGCAATCAAGTCGGTGCAATCCCGCTCGGCCTGCGCCACGTCGTCGCGCAGGTTGTCGGGTGCATGGCGATCCATCAGCACCTTGCCGGCAATCATGCGCATGCCGCGCTGCGCGGCAGCCCTGAACAGCGCATCCACCGAGCCCTTGTGCACGGTGGGGAACACCATCGCCGCCGTGGTACCGGTGGCCAGCAGGCCGTCCAGGAACAGGCCCGACATCATGGCTGCGTGTGCCGGGTCGGCCATGCGCGCCTCGGCCGGGAAGGTGTGGGTCTCCAGCCAATCGAGCAGGGCCGTTCCCCAGGCGCCCAGCACGTCGATCTGCGCGCTGTGCACATGGGTGTCGATGAAGCCGGGCAGGATCAGGCGGCCGGCATGGCGCTCTTGCGCCCAGCCGACATCGGGCTCGTGGGCCTGCACGCCGGAGATACGGCCGTTCTCAATCAGCAGCCAGTGCGCGGGGCGATAGCGCACACCGGGGCTGGCGGGGTCGTCCAGCGCGGGGGTGGCATCAAAGTCCAGCAGGTCGCCGAACAGAGCCATGCGTTCGGGTAGGGTCGGCACGGCGCTCATGGTCGTCAAGACGCCAGTGTGGCCGAAGATGTGGCCAGTTCACGCGCCACGTCGCGCACCTGCTCGCGCAGCCAGCGGGCACTGGCCGAGGCGTGCGTGCGCTCATGCCACAACTGGTAATAGGCCATGGCCGGAAAGCCCACCGGGCAGCGCACGATGCGCAGGGGCAGTTGGCCCAGATGCCGCTGGCAGAACTGGCGGCCGGTGGTGAGCACCAGATGGCTCTGCGCCACCATCAACGGCGCCAGGCTGAAGTGCGCGGTGCGCACCGTGATGCGGCGGGCCTTGCCTTGCTGGGCCAGGTGGTCGTCGATGATGCCGGGCGCCCCGGCGTGCAGCGGCATGGGGGCGATGTGGTCGCTGTCCAGGTAGCGGGCTTCGGTCCAGGCCCGCGGGTTCTTCACGGTCGGGTGGTCGGCTGCCACCAGGCACACCACTTCGTCGGAGGTGAGCCGACCCAGGTGCAACTCGCCCGGCGGCCGCAGCCAGTTGCCGATCACCAGGTCCACCTCGCCTGCGGCCAGGCTGCGGCGGTAGTCGAACTCGGCGCTCAGCGGGTGGATCTCCAGCGAGAGCCCCGGCGCCTCGCGCTGCAGCCGGGCCACGATGCCGGGCAGGAACAGCGGGTCGAGGTAGTCGCTGGCGGCGATGCGCACCGTGTGGGCGGCCTGCTTGGGGGCGAAAACGCGCCCACTGCGCGCCGGGCCGAACAGTGCGCTCGCTTCTTGCAACAGCCGCTCGGCAGGGCCCAGCAAGCCCAGCGCGGTCTCGGTGGGCACCATGCCGGCGCCTGCGCGCACCAACAAGGTGTCACCGGTGAGGCCACGCAGCTTGCGCAGCTGGGCGCTGACCAAGGGCTGGGTGCTGCCCAGGCGCAGGGCGGCGCGGGAAACACTGCGTTCGCTGATCACGGTGTGCAAGACCCTCACGAGATGGAGGTCGATGTTCGCCAGATTCGTGCCGCTTGCCATACATCAAATCATATACCTTTCATTCGTCATCACGTATGCTGCCATCCCTTCAGCCAGCTACTGTCCCAGCATGAGCGAGCCTTTCAACCGCCCCATTCAATTCCTGTTCCGCGGCCAGCCGGTGAGCGTGCCGGCCGGCAACCCGACCCGCACGGTGCTGCAATGGCTGCGCGAGGACGCGCGCGCCTGCGGCACCAAGGAGGGCTGTGCCGAGGGCGATTGCGGCGCCTGCACCGTCGTCGTGGCCGAGCTGGCCGATGCAGTGCTGGGCACCGGCAGCCGCGCAGTGGTGCGCGAAGGCGTGGCACTGCGGCCCGTCAACGCCTGCATCCGCTTCCTCCCCACGCTGGATGGCAAGGCACTGCTCACCGTCGAAGACCTGGCAGGCCCCAGCCCCGACGCCGCTCTGCATCCTGCCCAGCAGGCCCTGGTGGACTGCCACGGCTCGCAATGCGGCTTCTGCACCCCCGGTTTTGCCATGTCGTTGGCGGTGTTGCTCGAGCGCACGCTTGGCGGCACCCCCGCCCCCAGCCGCACCCAACTGGCCGACGAGCTCTCGGGCAATTTGTGCCGCTGCACCGGCTACCGGCCCATCCTCGACGCAGGTGAGCGCATGGCCACGCTTCCCGGCCCCGGCCTGCCGCTGGCCGGGCTGGCCGACCAATTGCGCCAGTTGCAAGCCGCACCGGCGTTGAGCTGGCCCGGCCAATTCCACGCGCCACGCTCCTGGCCAAATTGGCCACGCTGCGCGCCGCCAAGCCCGAAGCCCGCCTGCTGGCCGGCGCCACCGACGTGGGCCTGTGGGTGACCAAGCAACTGCGCGAGCTGGGCGAGATCATCTGGCTGGGTGATGTGGCCGAGCTGCGGCAGATGGGTGAGCGCGACGGCCACCTGCACATCGGCGCCGCCGTGACCCTGGAAGATGCCTGGACCGAATTGGCCCGCCGCTGGCCCACGCTCGCCGAGATGCACCGCCGCTTTGCCGGCCCGCCTGTGCGCCATGCCGGCACCCTGGTGGGCAATGTGGCCAATGGCTCGCCGATTGGTGACAGCCCGCCGGTGTTGATCGCGCTGGGGGCCCTCATTCGCCTGCGCCATGGCGAGTCGCTACGTGAGATGCCGCTGCAGGACTTCTATGTGGACTACATGAAGAACCGGTTGCAGCCCGGCGAGTTCGTCGAAGCGGTGCGGGTGCCGCTGATCGCCGCCGCACCCGTTGCAGGCTGGCACTTGCGGGCCTGGAAGATCTCCAAGCGCTTCGACTGCGACATTTCTTCAGTGAGCGCCGCACTGGCCATCCAGTTGCAAGGCGATGTCATCACCGTCGCGCGCTTCGCCTTCGGCGGCATGGCCGGCATCGTCAAGCGGGCCAGCGCGACCGAGGCTGCCGTAGTGGGTCAGCCTTGGGACGAGACCACGTTGAACCGTGCCATGGACGCGCTGGCCACCGACTTCACCCCGCTCACCGATATGCGTGCAAGCGCCGGCTACCGCCAGCAAGTGGCGCGCGGTTTGCTCAAGCGGCTGTGGTTGCAAACCCGAACGCACAGCCCGCTGCCGGCGCAGGATGTGCGCGCCTTCGAGGCCACCGCCTGAACACCGCATGAAGACCGATGCCATGAAGAACCCTGCCTCCGCCGCGCCGCTGGAAACCGTGGGCCAGGCGCTGCCGCACGAATCGGCGCTCCTGCACGTCACCGGCCGCGCCGCGTACGCCGACGACATCCCCGAGCCCATGGGCACCCTGCACGCCGCGCTGGGGCTCTCGCCCGTGGCCCATGGCCGCTTGCTGGGCGTGGACGTGGTGGCCTTGCGCGCCCTGCCCGGCGTGGTGGCGGTGTACACCTCCGCCGACATCCCCGGCGAGAACAACTGCGGGCCCATCGTCCACGACGACCCCATCCTGCCCAGCAGCACACTGAGCTATCTGGGCCAGCCGGTGTTCGCGGTCATCGCCACCACGCGCGACGCGGCGCGGCGCGCCGCAGCCCAGGCCAAGAAATTCATCCGGTTGGAGCCGCTGGCACCGTTGCTGAACTTGCGCCAGGCCCACGCCGCACAAGACTACGTGCTGCCACCCATGCACCTCACGCGCAGCTCGCACGTGGGCGGCGTGGCGGGTGCCATGGCCGAGGCACCGCACCGGCTTGCAGGCAGCTTCAGCCTGGGCGGCCAGGAGCAGTTCTACCTGGAGGGCCAGATCTCGTTCGCGCTGCCGCAGGACGACGGTGGCCTGCTGGTGCACTGCTCCACCCAGCACCCCAGCGAGATGCAGGCCATGGTGGCGCATGCACTGCACCTGCCCGCCCACCTGGTGCAGGTGAGCTGCCGACGCATGGGTGGCGGCTTTGGCGGCAAGGAGTCGCAGTCGGCCCTGTTCGCCTGCGTGGCGGCGCTGGCCGCGCGCCAACTGAACAAGCCGGTGAAGCTGCGACTGGACCGCGACGACGACTTCCTCATCACCGGCCGCCGCCACGGTTTCGAGTTCGATTGGCAGGCCGGCTTTGACGATGCGGGCCACGTGCTGGCGCTGGAGGTGACGCTGATCGGTCATGCCGGCTGCTCGGCCGACCTCTCGGGCCCGGTGATGACGCGCGCGCTGTGCCACATCGACAACGCCTACTGGTTGCCCGAGGTGGCCCTGCACGGCTATTTGCCGCGCACCAACACGCAGAGCAACACGGCCTTCCGCGGCTTTGGCGGGCCGCAAGGTGCGCTGGTGACCGAGGTCATCCTCGACGACATCGCGCGCCACCTGAAACTCGATGCCTTCGCGGTGCGGCAGGCCAACTGGTACGGCACCACCGAACGCAACGTCACGCCATATCTGCAAGAAGTGCACGACAACGTCATCGATACCCTCACCACCCAGCTCGCCGCCGATGCCCACTACGCCCGGCGCCGCGCCGAGGTGGCCGCCTACAACGCCAGCCACGAGGTGCTGAAGAAAGGCCTGGCGCTCACGCCCATCAAGTTCGGCATCTCGTTCAACGTCAACCACTTCAACCAGGCCGGTGCGCTGGTGCATGTGTACCTCGATGGCTCGGTGCTGGTGAACCACGGTGGCACCGAAATGGGCCAGGGCCTGAACACCAAGGTGGCCCAGGTGGTGGCGCAGGAACTGGGTGTGCCCATGGCCCGCGTGCGCTGCAGCGCCACCGACACCGCCAAGATCGCCAACACCTCGGCCACCGCCGCCAGCACGGGCAGCGACCTCAACGGCAAGGCCGCGCAGGACGCGGCGCGACAGATCCGCGAGCGCCTGGCCGTACATGTGGCTGTGCAGTGGGGCGTGGCGCCCGAGGCGGTGCGATTTGCCAGTGGCCAGGTGAGCGGCCCGGCCGGCCAGCGCATGGCTTTCACTGACCTCGTGTCCCAGGCCTACGTGGCCCGCGTGCAGCTCTGGAGTGACGGCTTCTACGCCACGCCCGGCCTGCACTGGGACCGCAACACCCTCACCGGCCGGCCCTTCTACTACTTTGCCTATGGCGCCGCGCTGTGCGAGGTGCTGCTGGACACGCTGACCGGCGAGTGGCGGCTGCTGCAGGCCGACCTGCTGCACGACGTGGGGCACTCGCTGAACCCGGCCATCGACATCGGCCAGATCGAGGGCGGCTTCGTGCAGGGCATGGGCTGGCTCACCAGCGAGGAACTGGTGTGGCACCCCACGAGTGGCTTGCTGCTCACCCACGCGCCCGCCACCTACAAGATCCCCACCGCCAACGACGTGCCTGTGGCGCTCACCACCCGGCTGTTCGAGAACGCCAACGTGGAAGACAGCATCCACCGCAGCAAGGCCGTGGGCGAGCCACCGCTGCTGATGGGCTTTGCGGTGTTCCTGGCGTTGCGCGACGCGGTGGCCGCCTGCGGCCCGGTGGGTGTGCGCCCACCCCTCTCGGCGCCGGCCACGCCTGAGGCCTTGCTGCGGGCGGTGACGACGGTGCAAGCGCGCTGATGACCATGCGCTGCGCCAAGCGCACCCGCCACCCCCGCCGCCGCCGTCATCCCCGCGCAGGCGGGAATCCATGGTGCGTTGGCCTGCATGCTGGATTCCCGCCTGCGCGGGAATGACGGGGATCCATGGCACCCGACACCGCCCTCGCCCGCCAGTGGCTGAACAACGGCCAAGCCACCGTGGTCGTGACGGTGGTTTCCACCCAGGGTTCGGTGCCACGCGAGGCGGGCACGCGCATGCTGGTCTCCGCCACTGCCGTGGCGGGCTCCGTGGGCGGCGGACACCTGGAGCAGCAAGCCATCGCCATGGCGCGGGTGTACCTCGCGGGCGAACGTGCCATGCAGCCCTTCGAGTGGCCGGTGAAACTGGGCCCCACGCTGGGCCAATGCTGCGGCGGTGCGCTGACACTGCGATTCGATCCGCTGAACGAATCCATGCTGGCCCACTGGGCCGATGCGCCCCCTCGCTTCTCACTGCAACTCTACGGCGCCGGCCACGTGGGCCGCGCCATCGTGCACCTGCTGGCGCAGATCCCCTGTCGCGTGCAATGGATAGACGAGCGCGAGAGTGAATTCCCACCCGGTCCGCTGCCCACCCACATCGAGAGGCTTTGCGTGGAGCCGGTCGAAGCCGAAGTGGCGCTGGCCGCACCGCGCAGCCACTTCCTGGTGCTCACCCACAGCCATGATCTTGACCTGGCGCTGGCAGAGGCCATCTTGAAGCGCGATGACTTCGCTTGGTTCGGCCTCATCGGGTCGGCCACAAAACGCGCGCGCTTTCGCCACCGCTTGGCGGCCAAGGGCCTGCCCGACGCCCTGCTGGACCGCATGACCTGCCCCATCGGCCTGCCCGGCATCACCGGCAAGGAGCCGGGCGTGATCGCGGCGTCGGTGGTGGCCCAAATACTCCAGGCGCATTAGCTCAAGCGAAAAGTGTTTGACGGGCGTCACTTCTGAGGGTTTTGAGCATTTGCCGCGATGCAACAATCGCGTTTTTCGCATATAGCCCCCAGGAATTGCCCAATGCACCTCGACGGATTGACAGCCCTTGCAGGCCTGATCGTGGGCCTGATGGTGGGTGTGACCGGCGTGGGCGGCGGCTCGCTGATGACGCCCATCCTCGTGCTGATCTTTGGCATCGCCCCGCAAACCGCCGTGGGCACCGACCTGCTCTACGCCTCCATTACCAAGATGTTCGGCACCGCCGTGCACCACCAGGCCAAGACGGTGGACTGGCTGGTGGTGAAGCGCCTGGCCTGGGGCAGCCTACCGGCCGCCGCGCTGACGCTGCTGTGGATGAGCCTATCGTCCACCGCCCGCGTGAAGGATGGGCTGATCATCAACATGGTTGCGGTGATGCTGATCATCACCGCGCTGGGCATCTTCTTCAAGGATGCCATGCACCGCCTAGGCCGCAACCTGCGCGTGGAGCACGCCGAGCAGTTCAAGCACGCACAGCCCGTGCTCACCGTGCTGTGCGGGGTGCTGCTGGGTGTGCTGGTCACCCTCACTTCCATAGGCGCGGGTGCCCTGGGCACGGTGATGCTGGTCTACCTCTACCCCTTGCGCCTGAACCCCGCCAAGCTGGTGGGCACCGACCTGGCGCACGCCATACCGCTGGCGCTGGTCGCCGGCCTGGGCCATTTGAGCCTGGGCAATGTGGACTACGGCCTGCTGGTGAACCTGCTGGTGGGCTCCATCCCTGGGGTGCTGCTGGGCTCGCTGATCAGCACACGCGCACCGCTAGCCTTCATTCGCTATGCCATTGCGGTGGTGCTGGGCGCGGTGGCGCTGAAGATGCTGGCGATGTGAACTCACTCAGGCGGCGCAGAGCCGACCAAGCGCGGCCATGTCCAGCACGTGCACGGTGTAGCCGGCCACGTTGATCACGCCCTTGCTGGCAAAACTGCGCATCAAACGTGACAGGGTTTCGGGCGTGATGGCCAGTTGTGAAGCGATGTCGCGCTTGCGCATGGGCAACTGCACAGTGCCTTGGCTGTCTATTTGCGGGTTGGGCACGCAGCGCTCGTTCAGCCAGGCGGCCAGGCGTGCCGGCGCGTCCTTGTGCATCAGATCGTGGGTGTTCACCGCCAATGCGCGCACTTCTTGGGCCAGCGCCGTGATCAAGCGTCGGGCCAGGCCGGGGTAGCGGTCCAGCACCTGTTGCAGCGGCTCGCGGGGCAGATCCACCACCGTGGTGCCGCTCATCGCGCGGGCATCCAATGCATGACCCTCAGCCAGCCAGCCAGCGCTGATGTCCAGCCAAGCGGGGCCATGCATGTGGCGTTCAGTGTGGAAGGTGCCGTCGCTGTTGCGCACCCCCAGGGCCACATCGCCGTCCAGCACCAGCACCAGAGCGCGGGCCCGATCACCGCGTGGATAGACCAAGGCCCCTGGTGATACCCGCCGGGCGCGCGCCACTTCACCCAAGGCCGTGGCCTCGGCGGCCGACGCCGGCGAGCCGCCAAACAAGGCGCTCCATTGCTTCACATCGGGCAGCAGCGATGCGGCGCTGTAGTTCGGCGCAGGCCGATCAATCATCCGCGCCGATGCCCGCAGCCGGGTCAGCGGCGCCCGCTCAAGGCTCAAGCTGCTCTCGTGGGGACTGTAGGTTTGGTGGTCCATGCGGGGTCTCACGCTCTGGGGTTACTTGGCATGTTGAGGGGCAATGTCATGCAGCCCGCCACCCCCGGTGTTGCGCCAGATCAAGCGCCCCCTTCGCCTGGCACGGGCCCGCAACGCCCGGTAGACGTGGCGCAAACCGGCCCGCAGCACACACCCCTACAGGCCCCATAAATGGGCCCTGGCCGGCACAGATCGCCACAACGGTTAGAATGCTTGAGTCAATCATGCTCCGGACCGTCGTTCTGAAGGTCTTTACTGTCTCCCGTCGGCCTGCCCGATAGGCCTCGGTCGAAATTCCCCTCGGTGATCTTGTGCGTGTGACCTGCACCGCGCTGCCCTGCGCAGCGCCCTTCACTGATTCACTGAGTTTGAAAAGGAATTTCCCATGAGCAACCCCACCCAGACCGGCCGCGTGACCTGGTTCAACGATTCGAAGGGCTACGGCTTCATCGCCCCGGACGACGGCAGCAAGGATCTGTTCGCCCACTTCCGCGAAATCAAGGCCGAGGGTTTCAAGACCCTGGTCGAGAACCAGCGCGTCGAATTCGAAGTGACCCAGGGCCAAAAGGGCCTGCAAGCCTCGAACATCCGCGTCATCTGACGCACGCGGAGCCTTCAGTGGCTCCGCCCCATTGCAGCGGGCCACTGAGGCTCGCCGCAATCAGAAAGACTTTCATCGATACATCGAATTCCATCCAGGTCGGCAAGTACCTGGTTTCGCCGCTCGCCCGACACCTTGGGCCTGACCGCTACACGGCGTCGGTCTCCATACGCTCCGGCCAAGGCCGCAGCACCCATGATCGCGTCCTGCGTCTGCTGCCCGTCTTCAATGACGCGCCCGGTGCACTGCGCTATGCCACCGAACAAGGTCTGGCCTGGCTGCGCGATCCGGCCCAATACATGCAAACCGGCCTGCAAGGCCAAGGAAACTGACCATGGCCAAGGAAGAACTGATTGAAATGCACGGCGTGGTGCAAGAAGTGCTGCCCGACTCGCGTTTCCGCGTGCTGCTGGACAACGGCCACCAACTCGTGGCCTACACCTCGGGCAAGATGCGCAAGCACCACATCCGCATCCTTGCGGGTGACCCGGTGTCGCTGGAGCTCTCGCCCTACGACCTGAGCAAGGGCCGCATCACCTTCCGTCACTTGGGCAACAGCCGCCGTCCGACGGCCTGACACCCATTTGGCTGGCACGCGCTGGCCAACAGAAATGACAGAGGGCCACCTTAGTGGCCCTGGACGACAAAAGGGCCACTTTCGTGGCCCCGCAAGAACGACAAAAGGGCCACTTTCGTGGCCCTTTGTGCGACCGCTTCGCTTCAGCTTGGCGGGTTTCTGCAACACCGGTGACGGGTTCCGGCTGCCGCCCATTGGTGCGGTCGGTTGTTGTTGCTGCAGTGATTGAATTATCGGCAGGGCCTGTGACAGGGATGTGACGATAAGCAAGGCCTTCACCCTTCAATCCGCCGGGCCAGGCCCCCAGCGCTGCCACCAGCCCAGGCCGTCCTCGGTTCGGCCCATCGGCAGGTACTCGGCCCCCACGAAACCGGCGTAGCCAATAGCGTCCAGGTGGGCGAACAGGAAATCGAAGTTCAACTCCCCCGTGCCCGGTTCATGGCGACCCGGGTTGTCGGCAAACTGGATGTGCCCGATGCGCGGCAGCAGCCGCTGCAGTGTGCCCGCGACCTCGCCCTCCATGCGCTGCAGGTGGTAGATGTCGTACTGAAGACAGGCGTTCGCGGTGCCAGCCTCGTCCAGCAGGTTGATGGCCTGGTCGCTGCGGTTCAGCCAGAAGCCCGGAATGTCGAAACTGTTGATGGGTTCGATAAGCAGGTACAGACCCTCTGTCGCCAGGGCTGCTGCGGCATGCCGCACATTGGCCACGAAGGTTTGCCGCAGATCGGCCTCAGAGGCGCCTGCGGGCGCCTTGCCAGCCAGCAGGTTGAGTTGCTGCACACCCAGCGCACGGGCGTAGCCGATGGCCAGGGGGATGCCGGCGCGAAACTCGTCTACACGAGCGGGGTGGCAACCCAGACCGCGGTCACCGGCCGCCCAGTCGCCAGCCGGCAGGTTGTGCAGTACCGCCCGCAGGCCATGGGCGTCCAGACGGGCGCGAATCTCCCCGGCCGGCCAGGCATACGGGAACTGGAACTCCACGAACTCGAAACCCGCCCGCGCCGCGCGCTCGAAGCGATCGAGAAAGGGCACGTCGGCGAACAGCAGGGAGAGGTTGGCGGTGAATCGCGGCATGGCTCGTGCAACACTGTGGCGCAAGCGAAACGATAGCAGCACCGCATGACCGCCAAGACCCTGTTGATCCGCAACGCCGACGTCATCGCCACCCAGGACGAGCAGCGCCGCGAGCTTGCGCATGCCAGCCTCTACATCCGTGGCGGTGTGATCGAAGCCATCGGCGCGATGGCCGACCTGCCAGCCGAAGCCGACGAAGTCATCAACGCCGCCGGCCACGTCGTGATCCCCGGCCTGGTCAACACCCACCACCACATGTACCAGTCGCTCACCCGAGCGCTTCCCTCCGCGCAGAACGCCGAGCTGTTCGGCTGGCTCAAGACGCTGTACCCGATCTGGGGCGGACTCACACCCGAAATGATCCATGTCTCCACCCAGGTGGCGATGGCCGAGTTGCTGCTCTCGGGCTGCACCACCAGCTCCGACCACCTCTACATCTACCCCAACGGCGTGCGGCTGGACGACGGCATCGAGGCCGCGCGCCAGATCGGCATGCGTTTTCACGCCGCGCGCGGCAGCATGAGCGTTGGCGAGAGCGCTGGCGGCCTGCCACCCGACCGCCTGGTGGAGCGCGAGGACGCGATCCTGAAGGACACGCAGCGCCTGATCGAGACCCACCACGATGAAGGCCGCTACGCCATGCTGCGCGTGGTCGCTGCGCCCTGCTCGCCCTTCAGCGTGAGCCGCGACCTGATGCGCGAATCGGCCAACCTGGCGCGTGCCCTGCGCACCCGCATGCACACCCACCTGGCCGAGAACGACCACGACGTGGCCTACAGCCGCGAAAAGTTCGGCATGACGCCGGCCGAATACGCCGAGAGCCTGGGCTGGGTGGGTGACGACGTGTGGCACGCCCACTGCGTCAAGCTCGACGCCCCCGGCATCGCCCGCTTCGCCGCCACCGGCACCGGCGTGGCGCACTGCCCCTGCAGCAACATGCGCCTGGCCTCGGGCATCGCCCCCATCCGCAAGATGCTGGATGCCGGCGTGCCCGTGGGCCTGGGGGTGGATGGCAGCGCCAGCAACGATGCCGCGCACATGCTGAACGAGGCCCGGCAGGCCATGCTGCTGGCGCGTGTCGGCCGCGCGCTCGAGCACTTCGGTTGCGACCACGGCCCGCGCGAGATGACCGCCCGCCACATGCTGGACGTGGCCACGCGCGGCGGTGCCCGCGTGCTGGGCCGCGACGACATCGGCCACCTCAGCGTGGGCATGGCGGCCGACCTGGCGATCTTCGACACCCGCAGCCTGGGCTTTGCCGGCGGCGCGGTGCACGACCCGGTGGGAGCGCTGTTGATGTGCGCGTCGGCCACCACCGCCTACACCGTGGTGAACGGACGTGTGGTGGTGCGCGGAGGCCAGCTCACCACGGTGGACCTGGGGCCGCTGGTGGAGCGACACAACCGTCTGGCGGTGCAACTGGCCAACGCAGCACGATGACACCCGCACCAGCCCCCACCCACGTGGCGCTGTTGCGTGGCATCAACGTGGGCACGGCCAAACGGGTGGCCATGGCCGACTTGCGGGTGTGGCTGGGCGAGTTGGGCCTTGCCAACGTGCAGACCTTGCTGAACAGCGGCAATGCCGTGTTTGCCACCAAGGGGCGCACTGCGCCGGCCACCCACGCCGCCCGAATCCAGACGCTGCTGGCCGAGCGCCTGGGCTTTGCCGTGCCAGTGATCGTCAAGCCGGCCAGTGCCATCGCCGCCACGCAGGCGGCTCACCCCCTGCCGCACCTGGCCGACGACGATTCGCGCCTGATGCTCACCTTCACCCAGGACGACGCCGCGCTCGCTGAGCTGGCGCCATTGGCAAGCCAGGATTGGGGCACGGAACGCCTGGCGCTCACACCCCACGCCGCCTCGCTGTGGTGCCCAGCCGGCATCATCGACAGCCCGTTGGCCAAGGCCACCGCCAAGCGGCTGGGTGAACGCAGCACCACCCGCAACTGGGCCACGGTGCAGAAGATCCACGCGCTGCTGCCTTCGGCCTGACCCTGGTTCAGATCATGCATGCTGCCTGGGCCATGCCTCAACATCACACCCCATGGATGCCTACTTGTTGATCGGCGGGGCCCACACCCGCAAATCCACGCTGCTGCGCTGCCTCACCGGTTGCTTCAACCGCAGCGTGCGCGACATCGAGTTGCTGCGCGGCGGCAGCGTCAAGCTGTATGCCCGGGTGGCGGCACTGCAGGCCTCGCGCACCGAGCCGGCCGAGTTCATCGCCGAGGTGACCGCCACACGCTGCAACGCCGTGGCCCTGGTGCTGTGGCCCGAGGCCAACCCGCTCGATGCCAAGCACTACCCCGATGCGCAGGGCTACATCGAAGCCTTTCAGGCCGCCGGCTGGAAGATCGCCAAGGTGGCGGCCGTGGGCGCCCACCCGCTGGCGCTGAAGCAGCCTGGGCTGGCTCGCTTCCCCAACGTGCTGCACCAGCCGATCAACAGCTCGGCGCAGCTGATCCGAGCGCACTTCGGCTGGCGCTGAGCAAGGTCGGCCCCGCCGGCAACCTGGGGGCTGAAACCGTCAACTTGGGGATGGCTTGCGCACAGGGGCCTGCTACCTTGCACTGACGCTGGCATGGGGCCGGCACAGCCCGCGAGCGCACCATGGCCATGCCCACGCCAGAGACGCAGAGCAACCCCGTCACCAACGCGGTTCAACAGCGGCGTGCGCTGCTGGGTGAACCACCGTTGCAGCCCGGCCCGCAGCCGCAAATGTGGGGCCTGGCGCTCTCGGGCGGCGGTGTGCGCAGCGCCACCTTCTGCTTTGGCCTGTTGGTGGCCCTGGCCCGACAGCGCGCGCTGCTGCGCTTCGATCTGCTGTCCACCGTCTCGGGCGGCGGCTTCATCGGCGCGCTGCTGGGCCGGCTGTTCGACCAGTCCAGCTCGGCCGCCACCGCCAGCCAGGTGCAAACGGCCATTGCCGACGCCGACAACCGCTGGTTCGCCTGGTGGCTGCGTGCCAACGGTCACTACCTGTTCGCGCGGGGTGCGCGCGATGTCTTCGTGGCCGTGGCCACCATGGTGCGCAGCCTGCTGGCCCTGCACATCGAGCTGGCCGTGGTGGCCATGGCGGTGGGCACGCTGCTGGCTACCGTCAACCTGGGGCTCTGGGCCTGGCTGGACACCGAATGGCGGCCCCTGGTGCGCACCGGGGGCGAATGGGTGAGCGTGCTGCTCTCGCACCTGCCCAATGCCCTGCCCACGCTGTGGCTGCTGTGGGTGCCCATGATGCTGCTGCTCAGCGGCACGCTGGCCTGCGCCTACTGGGCACTGCCGCAGCGGCGCGACCGCGAGTTTCGCCAGTTCGCACTGCTGCACTGGTTCATCTGGGCCGCAGTGATGGGTTGCCTGGTGCTGCAACCCACCTGGCTGGCCGACCTGGGCGGACTCTCGCCCCAGATGCGCGTTGGCGCCATGCTGATGAGCCTGTGCTGGATGCTGGGCATCCCCTGGGGCTGGTGGCAGCTGCGCTGCAACGACGACCAGTCGCGTGTGCGCAGCCTGGTGACCACCCAGCTCAGCGCCGTGGTGATGGTGTCGGTCGCGGTGGCGCTGCTGGGCGTGGTGGATCGCCTGGCCTGGTTCATTGCCTTCGACCATCCCGTCTCACTGGAGCTGGGTGCCGCGCTGCTGGCGCTGGCTGCGGTGTTGCGCACGGTGCTGGCGCAGCTGGGCGCCTCCAGCGGTGCAGCCCCCGCCTGGCTGGGCAACAAGCTGCTCACGCTGGCGCACTGGACCGGCCTGCTCGTCACCCTGCTGCTCACCGCCTGCTGGGTCAGCGTGCTCTACGCCGTGGTCTTCGGTGCGCTGTTCGAGCCACCGCTGCAGCCGCTGCAAAACACGCCTGCGCTGCAATTCGGCCGCGCCGCGCTGCGCCTGGGCCTGATTGCCGCCGGCGTCTACGGCTTCCTGACCGCTACCGGACGGCAGGTGGAGTTTGCCAACCTCTCCTCGCTGCACCGCTACTACCGCGACCGCCTGGTACGCGGCTGGCTGGGTGCGGCCAACCCCGCGCGCTTCGACGCCGTGGCCAGCACGCTGGATGCCCGCCCGCCCGAGCCCGCCAGCGGCTACCACGTGAGCGACGTGGCCACCGTGGTGGCTGGCGACGACGTGGACCTGGTGGACTATTCACCCCACACCGGTGGCGGGCCGCTGCACCTCATCAACGTCTGCCTGAACCAGACCGTGGCCTCCAGGGCACGCGCCTTCAACCGCGACCGCAAAGGCCAGTCGCTCACCGTGATGCCGGGCGCGCAAATGCGCCTGGCCGAGCAACCTTGGCAGCCCATGCCAGCCGACAACGCACTCACGCTGGGTGCCTGGACGGCCATCTCGGGCGCGGCCTTTGCACCGGGCCTGGGTACGCTCACGCGCAGCGGTATCTCGGCCCTGGCCATGTTCGCCGGCGTGCGCCTGGGCTACTGGTGGCAGCCCTATGCACCCGGCTCGGGTGGGCGCCGGGGCCTGAGCCTGTTCGCCAAATCGGCCATGCTGGTGGGCGAGATGCTGGGGCGCTTTCGCGGCGATACCGGCTCGGCCTGGTACCTCACCGACGGCGGCCACTTCGAGAACACCGCCGCCTATGCACTGCTGCGCGAGCGCTGCAGGCTGATCGTGCTGGCCGACTGCGGTGCCGACCCGCTGTACCGCTTTGAAGACCTGGAGAACCTGGTGCGCAAGGCCCGGGTGGACCTGGGTGCGGAGATCCAGTTCCTCAAGCCCGACAGCGCCAACCCGCCCGCCCCCTACGATGGCTTCGGCTCGCTCAGCGACCTGGCCTCGCCCCACAGCGACGCCTGCCTGGCACTGGCCGAGATCCGCTACGCCGGCGGCGCCACGGGCCATCTGGTGCTGGTCAAGCCCAACCTGTCCAGCGGCTTGCCGGTGGATCTGTTGAACTTCAAGGCCAGCAACCCGGCCTTTCCGCAGCAGACCACGGCCGACCAGTCCTACGACGAAGCCCAATGGGAAAGCCATTTCGTGCTCGGCCGCGAGATCGGCCAGTGGCTCACCAACGAACTGCTGCAAAACCTGGCCGACGACAAGCACCCGCCCTTCGTGCCCGACGACGGCAAGCCGCTCCAGGGCTCCGACCAGGGTGCCAGCAAGGACAGCCATGCGGCTCGCCTGCCGGTGCGCCTGGGCGTGAGTGCCGTGTCAGCCTCCATCGGCCTGGGCACCGCCGCCACGCTGGGCGTGACAGTGTGGCAAGGCATCGACTCCATACGCAGCGCCAGCCGCCAGGGCACCGACGCCGACGACAAGGCGCTGAAGGAACTCACCGACCTGTGGGGCAAGATGGCCGTGTCAGGCACGCCCGCTGCGGTGGCCGATGCGGCCTCGGCACCACCCCTCCCGTCAGCGGCCCAGCGTGCCGCCACCGCCGGCCCGCTGGCGGGCAGCCTGCTGCGCATTGGCGACACCCTGTGCCCCAACGGCTTCGCCCGCTGGTTTGCACCCGGCACCACGGCCCAGCACGTTTTGGACGATGCCCGCTACGCCTGCCAGGACCTGCAAACGGCGGGCCCCGGCGTGGCCCCGGCCGCCTGCGTGCAACTGCTGCGCATCAACAACCCCGAGCACTGTCTCTACCGTCCGCCCGAGGTGGTGCGCGGTGCCGACCAGCGTCCACCCTGCCTGCCCCACTACTGGGGCCGCGACTACCGCCTGCGACCCAGCGCCAACGTGGTGGGCAACTGCCCCAAGCCAGCCGACACCGCGCAGGCCCAGGCCAGTGCGGCCGCCAGCGCCCCGGCAGCGACAGGCTCGGCCGCCAGCAGCGCCGGCCTGGGCGGCTTGGGCGGCGTGCTGACCGGTGCTGGTGCTGGTGCTGCCGGTGGGTCTGCCACTGGTGTGGCTGGGGCGGTGTCATCGGCCTCGTCACCAGCCTCCACCGCCTCGCTGGAAGGCTGCCTGACCAACACCGTGTACCTGCAGGTCTACGGCACCAGCCGCACCAACGACGAGGTCGATCTGCGCGTGGCCTTCGCCCGCCTGGACAAGCGCCTGGACCCCACCGAGGACATGAACGCCAGCGCCGCCTTCCAGCACCGCCCTCCACCCACGCCCGTGCGGGTGGACACCGTGCGCTGGCAGGGCCCCGCCGGCAAAGCCTGCGCGCTGACGCTGGCCCACTGGCTGACCCAGCGGCCCACCAACAGCCGACAGCAGCCGCCCAAGCCAGCCGTGGCCGAGGCCCTGGCCAAGCAGTACCAAGGCGACGCCAAGGTGGTAGAGGTGTGGCTGGCCCCTTGAATGGATACAGCTTCGGATTTCCAAAGGCGGCGCACAGCGGGCATTCCCGTAGCGCTCCGCGGGAATGACGGAGGAAAGCTGCTGGAACGACTGCTATGCCGCCAAGCAAGCCGTCGGGCTCGTCCCGTTTGGCAGGCTCAGGCCCGCTGCAAGCGCAGCGCGAAGCTGACCCCATCGCCTTCATTGCGCGCGGTGATGGTGCCGCCCATCTTGGCCATGTAGGTGCGGGCCACGAACAGGCCCTGGCCGCGGTGACTGTTGCCTTCCGTTGCGCCCGCCGCCTCCGACACACCGTATTCGAAGATGCGCTCAATCAGCCCGGGCGCAATCGGCGTGCCCTGGTTGTGGATGCGCAGTTCGGCATGGTGGTCTTGCACATCCAGCGCGAGCGAGATGGCAGTGCCCTGCGTGCGGTGGCGCTCGGCGTTGCGCAGCACGTGGGTCACCACGTCTTCGAGCGCGTACTCGTCGCCCTTCACCAACACCGGCCTGGCTTGCGGCGCGTAGTGCACGTCGGCAATGCCGGCATGCGGCGCGTTCTCGGCCACGTGCTGCAGAAACTCGTCCAAGTCCAGCGCCTGCACACCCAGCGTGGTGGCCTCGAAGGCCTCGGTGGGCGAGGCCTGGCCGTACAGCACACGCACCGCCTGCTGCATGCGCTGGATGTAGCGGTGGCTGGGGTCGTCGACGTTGCCGTGCAGCACCATCAGCGACTGCAGCGGCGACATGATCTCGTGGCCAACGGCGTGCCACTGGTCTTTCTCCTGCGCTGCGCGGATGTGCTCGCGGCGCACATCGTCGTTCACGCGCTGCATCAGGTCGGCCAGCGTGCCGGCCAGCAGGCCCAGCTCGTCGCTGCCACGCAGGTCGGCCACGTCCAGGCTGATCTCGCCGCCTTCGCTGCCTGCTTTTTCCTGCTTGATGCTGCGTGAGACCGCGGCGGCGCGCTTGGTGAGCACGGTGATGCGGCGGATGACGCGCAGCTCGATGGCGGCCCAGGTGAGCACGATGGCCGCCAGCAGCGCGCCCACGAACCAGCCCACCCGCGTGGCCACGCGGCTGAGCGCGCGGTTCACGCTGCGCACGTCGCCGGTCAGCGCCAGCTCGTAGCGGCCGCTGGGTGTGGCGATGGTGTCGGTGGCCAGCAGCGGCTGGTCGTAGCCCTCCACCGTCAGGCGGCGGATCAGCCGGTCCACCAGCGGCGACACCGGCTCGCTGTGGTCGTCATGTCCCGTGAGCGTGGCTACCTCGGCGGCGGCCGGCGTGCCGGCCTTGTGGATGCGCAGCGTTTCGCCGGGGAGCAACAGGCTTCTCAGCTCGGCCAGTGCAAAGGGCGGGCGCGCACCGGCCTGGTTGCTGTCGAACAATGGCTTGGCGTCGACCCCTGGCGGCAATACCTGCAGGCGTACCACGATGCGGTCCAGGTCGGCCGGCGGCCACACCAGCTTGCCACGCTGGGCCTGCAACTCGTCACGGAACAGCTCCACCGGAAGCCGCAGCGAGAAGAACGAGCGGCGCTGGCAGTTCTCGGCCTGGCCGCCGTCCAGGCAGCGGGCGTCTTGCCACAGCCAGCCGCGAAAATCGCGCACCGGCTTGTCGGCGGTGTGGCCAGCCTCGTCCTCGGCAAAGCCGGTGAGTCGGCCACGGGTGTTGGTGGCGCCATCCACCGGCGTCTCGAAGGGTGCCAACCAGCGCCAGGTTTGGCCGCGCATCGCCACGCTGACGCGCACTCGGTGCGCGGTGCTCAGGTCCAGCTCGCCGATGCGGCGCGGCACCAGTTCGTCGCTGGCGAAACTTCCCACGGTGTAGATGAAGCCACCCGCCAGAGGGTTGCTGCCCACGGCCACGCACAGGTTGGCGTCGTCGCCGCTCTTGTTCACGTACTGAACCAGGCATCCGGCCATTTCTACCGCCTGTTGGGCCTTGGCCTTGTCGTCGAAGTCGATGGCGGCAAAGGGCAGCACCAGCGGCGTCACCGGCGCACCAGCCACACCGCGGGCACCGGGGTTCAGCAGCGCCAGCTGACCCGTGGGGTGGCGCAGCCGGCTGGCGATCTGCGCCTGGGTCTTGCCAAACACGTCCTGATAGTTGGCATAGCTGCGCTGCTTTTCCTCCTGCAGCACAGAGAGCGCCAGCGCCACGGTGGCCAAGGCGAGCAACAGGAAGGCGCCCCGGAAGAACACCCGCAGCCGCAGCGGGATGCGCGTGGGCAGTCGCAGGGCGTCCACGCTCGGCAGGCGCAAGCCACTGGGCAACGCCATCTTCAAGGTTCCCAGCGGAAGCCGCGCATGGGAATGTTGGCGATGCGCTCGAAGGCTGGGTCGATCTCGCGGAAGGCGTCGCGAATGGTGCTGACGTGCTTGCGGATGTTGTCGCGGTTGCGCCCGCTCTTGACCACCTGGTAGAGGTCTTCGTAGCTCACCACCTCGCCCTTGCGTGCCACCAGCGCGGCCAGGATACGCTGCGCTGTGAGCGGCAGGTTGATGCGCTGGCCACGCCAGATGGCGGCGCCCTGGCGCAGCGGGTCGAGCAGCAGTTCATCGGCCACGGCGGCCACCGGCGCGGCGGGCGCCGATGAGCGCGTGGCGCGCAGGATGTCGAGGAAAGTGTCGACGAAATCGGCCTCCTCGAAGGTGGTCTTCTGCAGGTAGTCCCAGGCGTCCAGCGCCTTCATGATGCTGCGGTAGATGGCCGCCGGCATGGCCGACACCACCAGCACCGGCGTGCCGGCATGCTGCTTGTTGATGGCGTTGATGATGGCCACGCCGGCGTTGCGTTCGCGGCCCAGCTCGATGTCCAGCACCACCAGGTCGTAGCGCTCGCGGGCGATGGCCGCCTCGGCCTCGTCCCGCGTAAACCACTGGTCCACCTGAATGCCAGGGCGCGCGGACTCGATCCAGCCGCGCAACTGCTGGCTGGTGGGCTGGTCGTCCTCGATCACTGCCACGCGCACCATGCCTTGCTCTCTTTCTGTAGGGGTTGTGGCCATTATCTGGGCGCCTAGGCAGCCTCGGTGTGAAGGTTTCTTCCGCGCCACGCCACGTTGCCTCACAAGGCTGTGCAAAGCCACCGCCACCTGGGCGCAAAGCCACCCGGCGCGCGCCTTTCACCTTCCAGGGGACTTGCGAAGAATGACTTCCAGGCCAGCACCACAACCCAGGCCGGCCGCCACCCAACCCCACCGGAGCCCCACCATGAACGAACGCCTGAACAAGATGACCCAGATGGCCCGCGCCGCCCGCGAAGCCGTGAGCCAACGCGGCAAACAGCTCGGCGGCGTGCTGGGCAGCCTGTTCGGCCGCACCGCCGGCGCGGTGGGCGGCACCGTCAAGTCGTCACGTACCCTGCTGCTGGGCACGGCGGCGGTGGCAGTGCTGGGCTACGGTGTCATCACCCACCCGCCGGTGCAAAGCATCTCGCGTGGCGAGATCGGCGTGCGCACCAATTTGCTCACCGGCAGCGTCAGTGAGTTCCGCGACGGCACGGCCCTCGTGGTGCCCGGCCTGCAGGAGCTGCGCCAGTACCCGCTGCGCGACCAGATCTACCGCCCCGAGGGCAGCGCCAGCGCCCAGGGCAGCGCGCCCTTCCAGTCGGTGGAGGGCCTGTCGATCGGCGTGGACCTGGCCGTGCGCTACGCGCTGGACCCGACCCGCATCACCAGCGTCTCGCGCGACCTGCCTGACGACATCGGCCGCGACGTGGTTCAGCCCGCCGTGCAGGGCGTGGTCTACAAGACCTTCTCACGCTACACGGTGCGCGAGATCTTCTCGGCCAAGCGCGCCGAGATCCAGCAGCAGATCGAGGTCGAATTGAAGCCCCGCCTGGCCGCCATGGGCATCACACTGCGCGACGTGCAGATGGGCAAGGTCGATCTGCCAGCGGACTACCGCAGAGGCATGGACCGGCTGCTGGCCGAGGAGCTGGAAACCGAGAAGATGCGCTACACCCTGGTGCTGAAAGAGAAACAGGTGGAGCAGACCGCGCTCGAAGCGCAAGCCAGCAAGGTCAAGCGCGAAAAAGATGCCGAGGCCGCCGCGCGCGAGCAGATCATCGCCGCGCAGGCGCAGGAAGAGGCCATGAAGCACGTGCTGCCCTTCAAGCAAAAGCAGATCGAGCAACGCGCCCTGGAAGCCGAGGCCGAAAAGACCTCACGCATCAGAACGGCCGAAGGCAGCGCCCAGGCCCGCCGCATCGAGAGCCAGGGCGAGGCCGATTCACGCCAGAAGCTGGCCGATGCCGAGGTCTACCGCTTGCAGAGGGTGGGCCAGGTGAACGCCGAGCAGATGGCCCGTGAAGGCGCGCTCATCACCCGCCACCCGCTGCTGATCCAGAAGACCCTGGCCGACAAGCTCAGCGACAAGATCCAGGTCATCATCGCCCCGCCGCCGGCCAATGGCGACTTCATCGGTACTGCGCTTGTGGGAGGGATGCAGAAGACCGCCGCCGCCCCGCAAGCCCAAGCCGGCGAAGAGGAAGGGGCCGCGCAATGATTGCCGCTGCCGCAGCCCTGGCCGCCGTGGCCATCGTGACGCAAGACAGCGCCGCGCTGCGCGCCACGCCGCGCGACTCGGGCACCACGCAGGCCCAGCTCACGGCCGGCGACGCGCTGGAGGTGCGCGGCGAGCGCATGGACTATTTGCAGGTCTACGACCACCGCCGCGAGCGTGCCGGCTTCGTGAAGGCCAGCCAGGTGCGGCTCACCAACGCCAGAGCGGCCGATACCAACGAACTGCTGGCCGTGCTGCGCTTTGTGCGCGACACCCCGGGCCAGGAAGCCCTGGGCGTGGGCTACGCGGCCGCCTACCTGAAGGCCGCGCCCGCAAACGCCATCACCGCCGAGCCGTTCGACGCACTGGGCAGCATGGCCGAGCGCCTGGCCCGCCGCGCGTCGAGCCGCAACGGCAGCACCGACAACAAGCTCGCCGCACATCTGGAGGGCGTGGCCACCTACGGCGTGCGCATCCTCAGCTACGAGCAGGATGGCGCCGTGCGCCTGTGCTACGACGGCGAAGCCTTCCGCCGCGTGCTGGCCATGAAGGAAGCCACCCCCGAACAACGCGCCCGCGCCGCCCTGGGCCTGACCCGCCACGACTGCGTGGACCCCACTCTGCGCGCCACCGAACTCGCCGCCCTGAACCGCTGGCGCGGCGACGTGCTGCAACGCATCACCGACGCCGACATGTCGCAGTTGCCCGAACAGCTGAAGAACCGCCTCCACTTGCGCCGCGCCGGCCTGCAGGCCACGCTGGCCTTCGAGCAGGCCCGCCGGGGCGAGGCAGCGCAAGCGATGGGCCAAAGCGCGGTGGTCGAACTGGCGGCAGTGAACAAGGCCGAGCTCAGCGACGACGATCAGACCGAGTACAGCGACGCCGCCATCCGCGTGGGCGCCTCGCGCTGGGCTGCCGAGCCGCCCATCAACCTCGCCAAGTCCACCGCCAACCGCCCGACGCTGATCACCCAGCCGGGCCAACCCGGCGAGACCTGCGTCCTGCTCACAGATGCCCAACATGACGCCGCCCACCCCCTGCTGCGCCGATGCACCTGGGGCGTGGCCTGGCTGGCCTCGGCCGGCACCAACGCCGCCGGCACAGCCGTGAGCCTGGCCGTGCAACCGCTGGCCACCTGGCGCGAGCTGTGGTTGATGAAGAGGACTTCTGAGGGCTGGAGGCTGGACGTGCTGCCCCCCGCCGCTGGCAACCCGCTGGGTGCCGACACCGGCTATGTGGAATTCGCGGGCTGGGTGCCCGAGGGCGAGCCGCGCGTGCTGTTGGCGCGCGAGAGCAAGGTGGAGGGCAAGCTCAGCCGCCGCTTCGAGGTGAGCAAGCTGGCCGACTGTGCGATCGACAAGCAGGCCAGCACGCCGCAGCTGTTGGCCATGTTCCAGCGTTGGCAAGACCCGGCCTGGAAGCGCCAGAGCGTGAGCCTGCGTTGAGCCTGCGGCCTTGTGCCGGCAGGTATGCTGGTCAGCGTGTGCCACCTGAGGTCAACCATGGCCCGCCTGCAGTCAACGAGATTCACCCGCCGTACCCTGGCGTTCTGGATGTGCCTGGCATTCGCCTTGCCAGCCCGAGCCTGGCAGATGGACGGCACCCGGATCGTCACGCTGCACGCCCGAGACGGCCAGTCGCTGGTACTTGGTCAGGTGGATTTCAAGCCGCGCGATGACGGCCGAACGGGCTTTGTCCTCAAGCTGGATCCCGAGCGCTTCAAGGACTTTTTCCTGTCGATGAAGGAATTCAAGTGCCTGGAAGGCAGTGGCGAAGTCACCTGCCACGTACCCTACCCCTACGCTCAGCCTGGCAGCGTGACCGCCAACGACCTGGCCTGGCTGGAGCACTCGCTGCTGTTCCTGTTCAAGGTGCCGGGCGAGTTTGGCGCTAAGCTGTGGAACGGCCTGTATTTCCGCCTTCAGTTGACCGACCACGGCCTGGTGGGCACACCCCAGGCGGTTGACCTGAACCTCATCAGCGCGCCCCCCACCGACTTGACGAAGCCGCCCTACCGCCCCGCGCTGCGTGACGACATCGCACCAGGCGCGCGATGGGTGTCGCGGCTGACGATTGAATGACGTCACCGATGCGCTGGCAGTTCTGGATCGACCGCGGCGGCACCTTCACCGACGTGGTGGGCCGCGCGCCGGACGGCGCGCTGCACCCGCTCAAGCTGCTCTCGGAAAACCCCGGGCAGTACGCCGATGCGGCCGTGGAGGGCATGCGACGGCTGCTGGGGCTGAAGGCCGGTGAGTCCATCACACCCGCCCTGGTCGAGTGCGTGAAGATGGGCACCACCGTTGCCACCAATGCGCTGCTGGAGCGCAAGGGCGAGCGCACGCTGCTGGTCACTACTCAGGGTTTTCGCGATGTACTTCGCATCGCCACCCAGGCCCGGCCACGCTTGTTCGACCGCCACATCGTGCTGCCCGAGCTGCTGTACGAACGCGTGGTGGAAGCCGAGGAGCGCATCGGTGCCGATGGCGCGTTAGTGACACCACTGAACTCAGCCGCGCTGCGCAGCGATTTGCAGACGGCGTTTGAATCCGGCCTGCGCGCCTGCGCCATCGTCTTCATGCACGGCTGGCGGTACACGGCCCACGAGGCGAAGGCCGCCGCACTGGCCCGAGACCTGGGGTTCACCCAGGTCTCGGTCTCGCACGCAGTGAGCCCCATGATGAAGCTGGTGCCGCGTGGCGACACCACCGTGGTCGACGCCTACCTCAGCCCCATCCTGCAGCGCTATGTGCAGCAGGTGGCCGCGCAGATGCCTGGCGTGCCGCTGTATTTCATGCAGAGCTCGGGCGGGCTCACCGACGCACAGCGCTTTGCCGGCAAGGACGCCATCCTCTCGGGCCCGGCCGGCGGCATCGTGGGCATGGCGCGCACGGCTGCGGCGGCCGGCTTCGAGCGCGTGATCGGCTTCGACATGGGTGGCACCTCCACCGACGTGAGCCACTTTGCCGGCGAGTTCGAGCGCAGCTTCGACACCCAGGTGGCTGGCGTTCGCATGCGAGCGCCGATGATGCACATTCACACCGTGGCGGCGGGTGGCGGCTCCATCATCCGCTTCGACGGCGCGCGGCTGCGTGTGGGGCCTGAATCGGCCGGCGCCCACCCCGGGCCAGCCTGCTACCGCCACGCCGGGCCGCTCACCGTCACTGATGCCAACGTGCTTCTGGGCCGCATCCAGCCGGCGCACTTCCCGGCCGTGTTCGGGCCGAATGCCAACCAGCCGCTGGACCGCAGCGTGGTGCAGCAGCGCTTTGCCGCGCTGGCCGCCGACATGGCCCAAGCCAGCGGCCAACCCACCAGCGCCGAAGACGTGGCGCGCGGCGCCATGCAGATCGCCGTGGCCCACATGGCCGGGGCCATCAAGCGCATCTCGGTGGCACGAGGCCATGACGTGACGAGCTACACGCTGCAGTGCTTTGGCGGTGCCGGCGGCCAGCATGCCTGCGCGGTGGCCGACGCGCTGGGCATGTGCAGTGTGTACGCCCACCCCTTGGCCGGTGTGCTCTCGGCCTATGGCATGGGCCTGGCTGACCGGCACGCGTTGCGCGAAGCGTCGGTGGAACGTGCGCTGGATTTTGAGGGATTGCAGCAGGCCTGGGCCTTGGGCTCGGCGCTGCAGGCTCAGGCGCACGCCGCACTGCTGGCCCAGGGCTTGAGCGCCGCCACGCTGGGCACCACCACCCAGGTGCTGTTGCGCTACGAGGGCACCGACACGGCGCTGGCCCTGCCCTTCACCGCGCCCGCCGATACCGAGCAAGCCATCGCCACGCTGCAGCAGGCTTTCGAGAGCGCTTACCGCCAGCGCTTCGCCTTCCTGATGCCTGGCCGAGAGCTGGTGATCAGTGCGGTGACGGTGACCTGTGCCGCTGCGGGCGAGCCGCTGCCGACGCCGGTGATTGCTCCTTCGCAACCCCACTCACCCGAGCCCCATGCCCGGGTGCGCATGGGGGTGGCCGACGACGCCACCACCCACGGCTGGCGCGACGTGCCCCTGTACCGCCGCGAGGCCCTGGCGCCCGACGCCGAGGTGGCCGGCCCCGCTGTGCTGGCCGAGCATCACGCCACCACCGTGGTGGAGCCCGGCTGGCGCGCCCGGGTGCTGGCGGGTGGCGGCTTGCTGCTGCAGCGAGTGCACCCGCTGGCCGGCACGCTGGCGCCGGGCACGGCGGTGGACCCGGTGCGGTTGGAGGTGTTCAACCATTTGTTCATGAACATCGCCGAGCAGATGGGCCAGCAACTGCAGAACACCGCCGCCACGGTGAACATCAAGGAGCGGCTGGACTTCAGCTGCGCGCTGTTCGATGGCGAAGGCCAGCTGATCGCCAACGCGCCGCACATGCCGGTGCACCTGGGCTCGATGAGCGAGTCGATACGCAGCGTCATCGCCCGCAACCCCGGTATGCGGGCAGGCGACGTGTTCGTGCTGAACGACCCCTACCACGGCGGCACGCACCTGCCCGACATCACTGTGGTGACGCCGGTGTTCCTGGGGGGCGGTGCTGGAACGCCGCCCTTCTACGTGGCCTCGCGCGGTCACCACGCCGACGTGGGCGGCATCACGCCGGGCTCGATGCCACCGTTCTCGCAGACCATCGCTGACGAGGGTGTGCTGCTGGACAACGTGCTGCTTGTCGCCCAGGGGCAGATGCGCGAAACCGAGGTTCTGGCGCTGCTCACCAGCGGACCGCACCCCGCCCGCAACCCTCAGCAGAACATCGCCGACCTGCGCGCCCAGGTCGCCGCCAACGAGCAGGGCGTGCAGGCCCTGGGCCAGTTGGTGCAGCAAATGGGCCTGGCCACAGTGCAGGCCTACATGGGCCATGTGCAGGACAACGCCGAAGAATCGGTGCGCAGCGCCATCACCGCGCTGCACGACGGCCAGTTCACGCTGCCGCTGGACAACGGCGCGCAGATCCAGGTGGCCGTGCGCGTGAACGTTGATCAGCGCAGCGCCACCATCGACTTCACCGGCACCAGCGCGCAGCAACCCAACAACTTCAATGCCCCGCGCGCCATCACCACGGCCGCCGTGCTGTACGTGTTCCGCACGCTGGTGGCAGACGACATCCCGCTCAACGCCGGCTGCCTCAAGCCGCTGCACCTCATCGTGCCCGAGGGCTGCATGCTCAACCCGCGCCCGCCTGCCGCCGTGGTGGCCGGCAATGTGGAGACCTCGCAGTGCATCACCAACGCGCTCTATGGCGCGCTGGGCGTGATGGCCGCCGGACCCTGCACGATGAACAACTTCACCTTCGGCAATGCCCGCCACCAGTACTACGAGACGCTGTCGGGCGGCTCAGGCGCCGGCCCCGGCTTCGATGGCACGGCGGTGGTGCAGACCCACATGACCAACTCGCGCCTCACCGACCCCGAGGTGCTGGAGCACCGCTTCCCGGTGCGCCTCGAATCGCACACCGTCCGCCCGGGCACTGGAGGCCAGGGCCAGTGGTGCGGCGGAGATGGGGCCGAGCGCCGCGTGCGCTTCCTGGAGCCCATGACCGCCTCCATCCTCAGCAACGGCCGCACGCATGGTGCCTTTGGCGGTGCGGGCGGTGGTGCAGGTGCCGTCGGTGAGACGCTGGTGGAGCGCAGCGATGGCCAGGTGCAGGTGCTGGGCCACATCGGGCAGGCCGAACTGGCTGCGGGTGATGTGTTTGTGGTGCGCTCGCCGGGCGGTGGCGGCTGGGGGCCGGCCTACACACTGCACCTGGCCGACAGCGAGGTGCTGGCCGTAGTGGCCGACGCAGCCGACGCCACGCTCACCGTGCAGTTCTCGGCTGCTGCGGTGCGCCGCGTTGGCGATGGCGCGGTGGGCCACCTCGCTGGCGTGCGCCTGCAATTCGGCGGCGCACGGTGGCAGGGTGACCTGGCCGCCAGCCTGGGCCGGCTCGTGGCGGGCGAAGTGCTGGTGGGTGGCCAGCGGTTGCGGCACTGGCCGCTGCGCCGCGCGTTCGATGCGCTGCTGCAGGCCGAGCTGGATTTCGGCCGCGGCACGCTGCTGACCATCACAGCGGCCAGCATGGTCTGTTCCCTGGGCGACATCCGTTTCACCGAATCGCTGGCATGCTGAGCCCATGATTGACCTCTACACCGCCGCCACGCCCAACGGCCACAAGATCTCCATCGCGCTGGAGGAACTGGCCCTGCCCTACGAACTGCATGCGCTGGACCTGATGGCCGGCCAGCAGAAGACGCCCGAGTTCCTGCGCATCAACCCCAACGGCCGCATCCCAGCCATCGTCGACCACGAGGCCGACGACTTCGCGGTCTTCGAGTCCGGCGCCATCCTGATCTACCTGGCCGAGAAGACCGGCCAGTTGATGCCCGGGGACGCCAGGGGCCGCTCGCGCGTGCTGCAGTGGCTGATGTTCCAGATGGGCGGCATCGGCCCCATGATGGGCCAGGCCAATGTGTTCTTCCGCTATTTTCCCGAGAAGATCCCGGCCGTGATCGATCGCTACCAGGGCGAAAGCCTGCGCCTGTTCAAGGTGCTGGACGGGCACCTGAAAGACCACGAGTTCCTGGCCGGCGACTACTCCATCGCCGACATCGCCAACTGGGCCTGGGTGCGCACACACAAGTGGTCGGGCGTGGCGGTGGACGAGTTGCCGCATCTGCAGCGCTGGCTGCGTGCCATACGGTCCCGGCCGGCGGTGCTGCGTGGCATCGAAGTGCCGCCCAGCCCTGTGCACCTGGACAAGGACGGCGACGAAGCCAGCCGACGCTTTGCCGAGCAGGCCCGCACACTGGTTGAAACCGGCCGCCCGCGCACCTGAAGCCCCAACGCACAAGGCTCACGCCATGAAGCTCTACATGTCGCCCCGCGCGCCCAGCCCCCGCCGCGTGGGCATCTTCCTGGCCGAGAAAGGCCTCAGCGACCTGGCCGCCGTCAACATCGAGCTGGTGACGGTGAGCATTGCAGCCGGCGCACACAAGCAAGCCGACTACCTGGCCAAGAGCCCGTTGGCCAAGGTGCCGGCGTTGGAATTGGACGATGGCCGCGTGCTCACCGAAACACGAGCCATCTGCAGCTACCTCGAAGGCCTGCACCCCGAGCCCAACCTGATGGGCCGTGGCTTTGACGAACACGCCTTCATCGAAATGGCCGACCGCCGCATCGAGCTCTACCTGCTGATGGGCATCGCCATGTGCATACGCCACACCCACCCCGGCCTGGCGCCGCTGGAGCAGCCCCAGTTCCCCGAGTTTGGTGCCTCACAGGGCCAAAAGATGCGCGACGTGGCGCGTTGGCTCGACGGCGAGTTGGCCCGGCAACCTTATGTGGCTGGCCCGAGGTTCACCGTGGCCGACATCACCGCCTTCTGCGCACTGGAGTTCGCACGTGGGCTGATGAAATTCGTGCCCGGTGACGAGGGCATGCCGCACCTGCAGGCCTACCTGGACTGCTGGCAGGAAAGGCCGAGCGCACGTGTGAAATGAAGCCGCCGGGTGGCTGTTGACGGTGGCATAGCAGCCTGTGTAGGTTCCCGGCCACCGGCGTCATTCCCGCGCCTCAGCTCGCGTGCAAGCGCAGCGAACTGGCCCGGTCGCGAAAGACGATGGGCTGCGTCGGCACCTCGCAGGCATCGGCCGCCGCCACCGCGCGCTGCACCACGGCATGGTGCGGGCTCTTGGGGCAGACCGGGTCGGCCGCCGCCGCGTCCTGCGCCAGCATGTAGGCCTGGCAGCGGCAGCCGCCCAGGTCCTTCTCCTTGTCGGGGCACGAGACGCAGGGCTCCTTCATCCAGCCGGTGCCGCGGAAGCGGTTGAAGCCCTCGCTGTCGAACCACAGCTCCTTCAGGCTCTTCTCGCGCACCGTGGGAAAGGCCAGGCCGGGCAGCATGCGCGCGGTGTGGCAAGGCAGCGCCGCACCGTCGGGCGTGATGGTGAGAAAGACATTGCCCCAGCCGTTCATGCATTTCTTGGGTTTGCCCTCGTGGTAATCGGGCGCCACGAAATAGATCTTCATCTTTCCCTCGAGCTTGACGCGCCATTCGTCGGTGATGGCCTCGGCGCGCTTCAATTGTTCGGTGGTGGGCAACAGGTGCGCACGGTTCACCTCGGCCCAGGAGTAGTACTGGGTGTTGGCCAGCTCGATGTACTCGGCACCCAGCTCGTGCGCCATCTCGATGATGCGGGCTATGTGTTCGATGTTGAGGCGGTGGATCACCACGTTCATCACCATGGGCCAGCCCTGGGCCTTGAGCATCTCGCCCACGCGTTGCTTCAAGGCGAAGGTTTTGGTGTGCGAGAGAAAGTCGTTCACCTCGCGAGTGGAGTCCTGGAACGAGAGCTGGATGTGGTCCAGCCCGGCGGCCTTCAGCGCGGCGGCGCGCGCCTCGGTGAGGCCCACGCCCGAGGTGAGCAGGTTGGTGTAGTAGCCCAGGCGATGCGCCTCGGCCACCAACACTTCCAGATCGTCGCGCACCAGGGGCTCGCCGCCCGAGAAGCCGCACTGCACGGCGCCCAGCGCGCGGCCCTCGCGCAGCACGCGCAGCCACTCGTCAGTGCTCAACTCGTCTTCGTGGCGCGCAAAGTCGGTGGGGTTGTAGCAAAAAATGCAGTGCAGCGGGCAGCGGTAAGTCACTTCGGCCAGCAGCCACAGCGGTGGGCCCACGACCGCTTGTTGAAGCGCCTGCATGCTCATGCCAGCGTCACCCAGCGGTTGGTGGCCGCGATCGCCAGGAACTTCTCCACCTCGGGCCGCAGGCCCTGGGCGCTGAAGGCCACTTCCAGCTGGGACACGATCTCGGCCACGCCGCGCTGGCCATCGCAGCGGCCCAGGATCTCGCCCGCGCTCTGGTTCAGCTTCACCATGCCCTCGGGGTAGAGCAGCACGTGGCAACCCTGGGCCTCTTCCCACTGCAGGCGAAAACCGTGGCCCAGGCGGGGCACGGTGGTGTCGATCACGGTCACGCCGTCACCCCGTAGCGCGTGGCCATGGCATCGTTCATGGCCCACAGAATGTCAAGCTTGAGCTTCAGGATGTCCAGCGCACGCAGTTGCAGCGGCTTGGTGTTGAAGTGCGAGAGTGTCACCTCCAGGCCCTGCTCCACGTCACGGCGTGCCTGGGTGACACGGTTGCGGAAGTACTGCAGCCCCGTGCTCTCGATCCAGGGGTAGTGCTCGGGCCATGTGGCCAGTCGCTGCTTGTGGATCTCTGGGGCGAACAGCTCGGTGAGCGACGAGCACACGGCCTCTTGCCAGGGCGCACGTCGCGCGAAGTTCACGTAGGCATCCACCGCGAACTGCACGGCCGGGATGACGTGGCGGAAATCGGTGATCTCGTCGCGCGTCAGGCCGGTCGCGATGCCCAGCCGTATCCAGGCCTCGATGCCGCCTTCGTCCTTCACCCCGCCGATGTTGAAGCCGTCGTGGTCGAGGATGCGCTGTATCCACTCTCGCCGCACCTCGCGGTCGGGGCAGTTGGACATCACGGCCGCGTCCTTCACCGGTATCGCCACCTGGTAGCTGTAGCGGTTGGCCACCCAGCCGCGGATCTGCTCGGGCGTGGCCTTGCCGGTGTTGAGCATCACGTTGAACGGGTGGTGGATGTGGTACGCCTTGCCCTGCTCACGCAGGCGGGCCTCGAACTCGGTGCGCGACCAGGCCAGCGTGGATTCGTGGATGACGTTGCTCACAGGGCTATCTCCAGTCCGTCAAAGCAGACCTCGACGCCGGCCGCCGTGCACGCGGCACGCTCGGGAGAGTTTTCGTCGAGGATGGGGTTGGTGTTGTTGATGTGGATGAGCAGCTTGCGGGTGCTGGCGGGCAAGCGACTCAACCAAGCCAGCATGCCGTTCTCGCCAAACTGCGGCAGGTGGCCGATCTCGCTGCCGCGCTTGCTGCTGATGCCCAGCCGGATCATTTCGTCGTCGACCCAGAAGGTGCCGTCCACCAGCACTGCGTCGGCCGCGCGCATGGCCTCCCACACCGTGGGGTCGATCTCGGCCAGGCCGGGGGCGTAGAAGATGCGCCGTCCGCTGGCGATGTTCTCGAACACATAGCCCACGTTGTCGCCCACCACGTTGTGCTCGCGGTGCGGAGAGAACGGCGCCGGCTTGCTCCACAGTGGCAGCGCGCGGATGCGCAGCCCCGGCACACCGGGCACCTCGAAGGCCGAGCCGTCGGGCAGCACGCGGTTGCGCTGCACGCCGCAAAAATGGCCCAGCACGTTCAGGATGGGGTTGCCCTGGGTGAGGTCGTCGTAGACCGGGTCGGTGCACCACAGCGGCAGCGACGCGCCGCGCTCGCGCAGCATGAACAGGCCGGTGGTGTGGTCGATCTGGCCGTCCACCAGCAGCACGCCCTGGATGCCGCTGTCGCGCAGGGCACGGGCCGGCTGCAGCGCGGGCGTGGCCTTGATCTGCTGCAGGATGTCGGGCGAGGCGTTCACCAGCACCCAGTTGTAGGGCCCGCCCACGGCGATGCTCGATTGGGTGCGCGCTTGCAGGCCCGGCTTGCCGGCGCGCACCCCGGCGCATTGCGTGCAATTGCAGTTCCACTGCGGAAAGCCACCACCGGCCGAGGAGCCCAGCACCACCAGTTTCATGGTCAGCATTCAGGGTCAGAAATGAAATGACCTGCATGCCCCGGGCGGGAAGTGCAGGTCAAGAGGCAGCGGTGCATGCGATTCACCGCCACCAGGTACGAGAAAGCTGGCCGCTGCGTTCAGCGGGCCGCGATGTACATCGTGATTTCGAAACCGAAGCGGAAGTCTTGGGCGGTGGGGGTTTGCCAGATCATGGTGTGTCTCCTGAAGGTTGAAGCCGGTACCGGGGCCCGGTACCGATGACGTACTGTGCCCAGCACACTCCTGTCTGTCGTGGACCCACTCATGAATTGACGCTCATGATTTTCATGAACCTGGCCCTGCCTGGGACCAACCCCGGCCAAACCCTTGAGGGCCAACCCTGACAATGGCCCCATGACCACGCCCCAGGCCCCGACGACGCCACCACAAGCCCGCGGCGCCAGCCTGAGCCTGCGCCTGAACCTGATCGTGGCCAGCCTGATGGGCTTGTTCATTGCTGCGCTCATGTGGCAGCAGATCGACAACACCCGGGCCAGCGTGCGCGAGGAGATCGTGGCCAGCAACCGCGTAGCCACGCAGTTGCTGGAGCGAGTGAGCTGGATCGTCACCCGCGGCGGCCCGCAGGCCATGCTGGGCTTTCTGGACCAGTTGGGCCGCGTGCGGGCCAACGACATCACGCTCAGCGACGACGCCGGCCGCGTGCTCTACCGCTCGCCGCCGCCGGTCTACAAGAAAGGCCACGACGCGCCGGCCTGGTACAGCGCCCTGGTGCTGCCGCCGCTGCAGCGCCAGGTGATCGCCATCGCCGGCGGCACCCTGACCATCGAGGCCGACCCCTCGCGCGCCATCCTCGACGGCTGGGAAGATCTGCAGCAACTGGCCATCGCCGCCGCCGCCGCGCTGCTGCTGATCCACCTGGCCGTCTTCTGGGCCGTGGGCCACACGCTCAGGCCCTTTGGCCAGATCGTGCAGGCGCTGGGCCGCATGCAGTGCGGCGACTACTCGCACCGGCTCGCCCCCCTGCCTGGGCGCGAGGCGGGCCTGATCGGCGAATCGGTGAACCGGCTCGGTGAAGCCATCGAGACCAATGTGCAGCAGCGCATCGCCACGCACGACACCGAGCGCCGCCTGGCCGAGAGCCGCGAATGGGCGCACCGCGTGGAGCAGCGGCTAGAGGCCGAGCGGCGCGAGATCGCCTCGGAGTTGCACGACGAGTTGGGCCAGTCGGTCACCGCCATACGCTCGCTGGCACGCTCGCTGGCCAGCCGCCTGCCCGAGGCCGACGCCACCGGCCGTGAGGCGGCTTTGCTGATCGACAGCGAGGCCACGCGCCTGTACGACGCCATGCACGGCATGATCCCGCGCCTGACGCCGCTGGAGCTGGCCCCGCTGGGCCTGCCAGACGCGCTGAACGATCTGGTCAGCGGCCTGCGCCAGCGCCACCCGGCCTGGCAGCTCAGTCTGCAGCTGAACGACATGGGCGCACCGCTCACGGCCCCCGCCGCCCTGGTGGCCTACCGCGTGGCCCAGGAAGCGGTGAACAATGCCATCAAGCACAGCGGCGGCCAACACATCGCCGTCACCCTGGCGCACAACGATCCACACCACATGACATTGACCATCGACGACGACGGCTGCGGCCTGCCACCCCCAGAGCACCGCCCCGCCCGTTTCGGCCTCACCAGCCTGCGCGAGCGCGTGCTGGGCCTGGGCGGCTGGTTCGAGGCCGATACACGGCCCGAAGGTGGCACCCGCATCCGGGCCACGCTGCCCTGCCTGGCGGAGGAAGCCGCATGATCCGCAAGACCTGGGAGGCACGCGCATGATCCGCGTGGTGCTGGTGGACGACCATGCCGTGGTGCGCATGGGCTTTCGCATGCTGCTGCAGGCCGAAGGCGCGGGCATCGAGGTGGTGGGCGAAGCGGCCGATGGCGAGGCCCTGCTCAAGGGCCTCGCCGAATGGCGTGCCGACGTGATCGTGATGGACCTGAGCATGCCGGGCCTGGGCGGCCTGGAGACTTTGCGGCGCCTGCGGGCCAAAGACAGCACGCCGCCGGTGCTGGTGCTATCGGCCCATGAAGACACCGCCCACCCGCGCCGCGCACTCAACGCTGGCGCGCTGGGCTACCTGAGCAAGCGCAGCGCGCCCGAGACCTTGCCCGAGGCCGTGCGCGCCGTGGCCGCCGGCAGGCGCTACCTGGACGCGCAAACCGCGCAGAACCTGGCGCTCTCGCAACTCGATGGCGCGGCCAGCCCCTTCGACGCGCTGAGCGAGCGCGAGTTCGAGGTCTTTGTGCGTCTGGCGCGCGGCCGCAGCGTGGCCGAGATCGCCGAAGCGCTCAGCCTCTCGCCCAGCACCGTGGGCACCCACCTCTACAACATCAAGCAGAAACTGGCCGCCAGCAACCAGGCCGAGCTGACCTTGCTGGCCTTGCGCTGGGGTGTGATCGAGGCTTGAGGCGGCCGAATCGCTCATACCACCGCCGGGGTACACACCATGGTGTGTGCAGTTAGCATGACGACCAACGCAAAGAGGCCGCCTATCCGCACAGCGCGATGGTGATGGCCCGAGCACTGAGGGAGCAATACATGAAATGGCTGGCCGCCTTGGGCGGGTTGTTGATCGGGGGCATGGTCTTTTCCCCCATGGTGGGCTTGGTGCTGGGCATCCTGGGGGCTGTCTTTGTGCCCAGTTCGTTCAAGCGTAATCGTGCACCCGGCGAGCCCCCCGCGCCTACGCCGACCCACCCTGTGCAGCATCCATTCGCCGTTCCCCACGGCACCGCCGAAGCCGCGCCCGAGGAAGAGCTGACTGTGCTGCGCGAGCAGGTACTGCGCCTGGAGCGGCGCTTGGCCACGGTGGAGCGCGATCTGGCGGCGCTGAAGGCCAGCGGCGAAACCACGACCGCGCCCGCAGCACCCAAGCCCCACACGCTGCCCGCCGCCACGCCCCAGGTGACCACGCAGCCCGTGTTCACACCCCGGCCCGTGCCTGCCCAGGCCGCCACCCTGGATGCCAGCCGTGCCACGCTGAATGCGCCGCTGCCTGCGCCCGTGGCGGACCCTGCGATACCCCAACCCGCCGCTACGCCAGCCAAGCCCGCAGCCCCGCCAGTTGGCACCGCTGCCACCACGGCCTGGACCGAGCCGCCGCGCCGCGCTGCACCGCCCATGGCGCCGCCGCTCCCGCCGGCCAAGACCTTTGCCGAGCGCCTGCCCGCGCCGCTGCGCAACCTCATCTTCGGTGGCAACACCCTGGTCAAGGTGGGCGTGCTGCTGTTGTTCCTGGGCCTGGCCTTCCTGCTGCGCTACGCGGCCGAGCGCGTCAGCGTGCCGCTGCCGCTGCGCTATGCCGGCGTGATGGGCGTGGGCGTGGTGCTGTTGGGCCTGGGCTGGCGGTTGCGCGGCAAGCGCGCCAGCTACGCGCTGATCCTGCAGGGCGCGGGCATAGGTGTGTTCTACCTCACCACGCTGGCGGCCATGAAGCTGCATGCGCTGATCCCGCCCACCGCCGGCTTCGCCTTCCTGTTCGGCGTGGCGGTGCTCAGCGCCGTGCTGGCCGTGCTGCAGAACGCCATGGCCCTGGCCGTGGTGGCCGCGCTGGAAGGCTTTGCCGCGCCGGTGCTGGTGAGCACCGGCTCCAACAACCCGCTGGGCCTGTTCACCTACCTCACGGTGCTGAACGCGGGCATCTTCGTGGTGGCCTGGTTCAGGGCCTGGCGGCCGCTGCACCTCATCGGCCTGGTGGGCACGCTCACGCTGGCCGGGGCCTGGGCCCAGGCGCGCTACACGCCCGAGCACTTCGCCGTCACGCAAACCTTTCTCATCGTCTTTGGCGTGATGTTCTCCATCATCGGCCTGCTGTTCGCGCGCCGCACGCTGCTGGAAAACGGCGACGAGACCATGGCCCAGCGCCCGCTGGCCGAGCGCGCGGCCCAGACGCTGCAGCGCGTGGGTCGGGTCGATTCGGCCCTGGTGTTCGGCACGCCGCTCAGCGCCTACGGCCTGCAGTACCTGCTGGTGCAAGACAAACCCCTGGGCCCGGCGCTGGCCGCCGTGGCCTTCGGATTGTTCCAACTGCTGCTGGCGCGCCTGGCGCTGGCGCAGCGCAATGCCGGCCTGTCGCTGCTGGCCGAGTCGTATGTGGTGGTGGCCGTGCTGTTCGGCACGCTGGCCATCCCGCTGGGCCTGGAAGGCCGCTGGACGGGCGCCGCCTGGGCCGTGGAAGCCGCTGGCATGTTCTGGCTGGGCTTGCGCCAGCAGCGCCCCTATGCCCGCGTGTTTGCGTTGGCCGTGATGGGCGGCGCCACCTACAAGCTGCTTCAAGAGGTGGCGCCTTCGTTCGCGCCCGGCACGCCCTGGCTCACCGGCTCCAGCCTGGGGCCGGTGTTGCTGGCTGGTGCTGCTGGCGCCATCTGGTGGCTGAGCCGCAAGCTGCCCAAGCCGGCCGAACTGGCTGCGGACAGCACCGCAGACACCACCGCTTCGCGCCTGGCACCGCTGGAGGCGCTGGGGGTGTCGGCCATGCCCTGGCTGGCCGGCGCCGCGCTCAACCTGCTGCCCTGGCTGTGGCTGATGCCTGCCACAGCGCCCATGGGCAGCACGGTGCTGGCTCTGGCGTTCTGGCTGATCGGCGAGCGCTTCACCCGCGCCGAACTGAAGGCGCATCCGAACCGCCTTCCCGAGAGCACGCCCTTCGCCTCGGTCTCGGCCGCGCTGCATGGCGTGGCGGCGCTGGGCCTGCTGTCCACCCTGCAGTTCAGCGGTGACAAGACGGTGCTGGCCCATGGCCACAGCGCGCTGCTGACCACGCTGTGGGTGGCCGCCGGTCTGCTGGTCACCGTGTGGCGCGCGGTGCTGCTGGCGCGGGCCGCGTCCGGCCTGAAAGGCCCCATGGTGTGGACCAGCAGCCAGCAACTGGCCGTGCTGGCCGCCGCCGCGCTGCTGCACCTGGCGCCGCTGTTCGTGATGGACTGGCAAGACATCGCCTGGCTGTGGCCGCTGATGGGCTCGGTCTCACTGTGGGCCGCGCTGCGCATGGGCCTGGCGCCGCTGGCTGGCTTGGCCGCAGCGGTGCAACTGGGTGCCTTTGTCGTGCACTACCTCAGTGGTTGGGGCGACCCGGCACCGGGTACCGAGCCGCCGCTGTTCCTGAGCCAGCACTTCTTCACGTCGCTGGTGCAGGTGCTGGCCTGGATCGTCAGCGCCGGCCTGCTGCACGCGGCCGAGCGCCGCCCTGCCGAGGACGAACGCCGCCCGATGCTGCCCGCGTTGCTGGCCAGCCCGCTGGTGCTGTGGGCACCGCTGCTGGCCGGCATCGCCGGCTGGGTGGTGCAGTGGTTCGCTGAGTTCGGCCGTGCGGCCTACGTCTGGGGCCACCCCCATTGGCACACAGGCCTGATGGTGCTGGTGCTGCTGGCCACCGGCCTGCTGATGCGCGGCGTGGCCCGCGTGCGCCAGTGGCCGCACATGGCGCTGGCCAGCCTGGCCGTGCTGCCCGGCTTGGCCCTGGTGGCCCTGAGCGATGCGGCCACCGGTCCCAGCTCGCCCTTCATGCCCTCCCACGATCTAGGCCTGCTGGCCTGGCCGCTGGCCCTGGCCTGGCACCTGTGGGCGCTGCGCCGCTGGCCGGCCGAGGCGCCAGTAGGCGCAGTGCGCACGGCCACGCACGTGGGTGGCCTGTGGCTGTTCACCGCGCTGGCCGCGCTGGAACTGGTGGCCCGCGTGCAGGCGCTGTCGCTCAGCGGCACCGCTTGGCTGGAGCTGAGCGCCGTGGCCGTGCTGGCCGCCGTGCTCTACGGCCTGAGCCGCCCCGGCATGGCCCAGCGCTGGCCAGTGCGCGACGTGCCCTCGGCTTACCTGGAAGTGGCCGCCCTGCCCCTGGTGGCCTTGAGCGGCTTGTGGCTGATGGCAGCGGGCCTGCTCAGCGCCGGCGATGCCCCGCCTCTGCCCTATGTGCCGCTGTTGAACCCGCTGGAACTGGGCCTGGCCGGCGTGATATTGACGCTGCTGCAGTGGCAAGGCGCGCTGCCGGCCGACTCGCGCTGGCGTTTGCCGCAAGGCCTTGGCCTGAAGCTGGTGGCCGCTGCGGGCCTGGGCCTGCTCACCGGCATGGTGCTGCGCGCCTGCCACCACTGGGCCGGCGTGGCCTGGTCGGCCGAGGCGCTGTTTGCCTCGCGCCTCACCCAGGCCGCGCTCTCGCTCACCTGGGCCTTGTGTGGCGTGCTGGCCATGGTGCTGGGCAACCGGCGCAGCTCGCGCGGCGCCTGGGTGGCCGGCGCGGCTTTGCTGGGCGTGGTGGTGGCCAAGCTGTTCTTCGTGGAACTGGCCGACCACGGCGGCATCTACCGCATCGTGTCGTTCATGGGCGTGGGCGTGCTGCTGCTGGCGGTGGGCTATTTCGCGCCGGTGCCGGCCAGCAAGAACGGTGACGCGGCTCCGCCCGCGCCGCCGGCCATTTGAAGGCAGGCCCCATGAAGACGCTGCACACCCTGCTCCGCTCCACCACCTTTGCCGCCAGCCTGCTGGCCGCCGCCCTGGCCCAGGCCGCACCCGGTAGCGCGCCACTGCAGCTCGAAGGCAGCGGGCCGTACTTTCGCCTGACGCTGCCGGCCAGCCTGCACACGCTGGCGAAAGACCCGGAGCTCTCCGACCTGCGTGTGCGCAACGCCGACGGCTTGCCACTGCCCTGGGCCTGGCAGGGCGAGGACATCGCCACGCCAGCCACGCGCAAGCTCAGCGTGCCGTTGTTCCCAGTGCCAACGCTGACCGAGAGCAGCCCGACCGCCGCCATCAACCTGCGCATCCGCGCCGATGGCAGCCTGGAGTGGAAGCGCCAGGGCTCCTCACCGCAGTCCTCCCCACCAGCGCAGGCCGACTGGATCGTGGACACCCACGTCGCCACCGGCAACCTGCTGCAGTTGCGTCTGCAACTGGCGCCACAAGCCCAGGGCCTGTTCCCGCTCAGCGTGGAGGGCAGCGACGACCTCAGCCACTGGCACCCCCTGGCCAGCGACGTGGCCGTGCTGCAGATCAACAACGCCGGCCAGACGCTCCTACAGAACCAGATCGACCTGGGCGCAGCGCGCGCCCGCTATCTGCGCCTGCACTGGTTGCAACCAACCCAGGCCCCGCAGTTGCTGGGCGCCGAGCTGGAAAGCTTTGAGCAGGCGGTGCCGCCCGCGCCCGCGCTGCAATGGACCGATGCCTGGGCGCCGCAGCAATGCGACGCCAGCGCCTGCACCTGGCGTCTGCCAAGCGGCCTGCCCGTGGACGCTTTGCGCGTGGAACTGGCCGAGACCAACACCGTGGCGCCGCTGCGCATCTACGGCGAATCTCCCGTCAGCGCCAGCGCGCCGATCTACCACCGCCATCGCCACCCGTTGCACGGCCTGCGCCACCGCGAGCGCGAGGCCGCTGCCACCACCGCCAACGACGGCCTGCAGCGCAGCCTGCTGGCCGACACCGTGGTGTGGCGCCTCACGCCCGGCGGCCTGGCCGAGCAAACCACACCTGCGCTGATGCTGGACGGCAGCCATCACACTCAGTTGCGCATCGAAGCCCGCCACGCGGTAAGCGAATGGGGCGGCCGGCCGCCACGCATCCGCATCGGCACCCGCAGCCGCAGCATCGCCTTCCTGGCACGCGGCGCTGGGCCGCTGAGCCTGGCCTGGGATCTGGGCAAACCCGAAGGCGCCGCCGTCTCGCTCGCCACGCTGATGCCGGCCGGCAAGCTGGGCGAGTTGGGCACGGCGCGCGTGGAACTGCCCGCCGTGGCCCAACCCGCCGCAGCAGCCTCATCCGCAAACGCCCCCAGCCCCACTGCAGCCGCCAGCGGCGACACGGGCGACCACAAGCCCTGGCTCTGGGCCGCATTGGGTGTGGGCCTGCTGTTGCTGGGTGGCATGGCCGCCAGCCTGCTCAAGCAAATCAGACCCACGGGCTGAACGCAGGGCGCGTATCACCGAGATCAAGGCCCGCATCGCCGCTTGAAACTGCGCCTGTTTGCCGTTGGCACGGGCGAGCTGATCCTCTACCACCGCGCCGACTCTGGACCGGGTGGAAGGCCTGGGCGACTTTCTGAAATTGGAGGTGGTAGTCCGCGAGGACCAGACCGACAGCGACGGCGACCGGATCGCCCAAGGCGTGATGCAGCGCCTGGGCGTGAAGCCCGAGGACTTGCTGCGAGGCACATATCTGGCCCTGCTGAAACCTCGCGACGGCTGACTTCCGCAACACAGCGGTCTGGCATCAGAACTCTGCTGCGTTGAGCAGCCGTTCTCGGCGCATAGCAGCCGGCCGCATTTCGTCATTCCCGCGCAGGCGGGAATCCATGTCTTTGCGTCGGCTGCGGCAGCGCAGCGGCGGTACCTTCGGCCTACGGACTCCTCGCGGACAAGCGCAGTGCCCCCTGTTGCGCCTGCGCTCTCTTGTTCCGCCTTGGCCCTCGGAGCTCTCTACCCAAACGCGAATGTGCCCTCCGTCCGAAGGCACCACCACTGCCCTGCAACCCCTGACGGTGGCGGTCCACCTGGTGGCGCGCCACCGCTGTCTCAGGCAGAGGGTGTCGGGTACCCGCCCGACGGAACTTAGGGAGGAATGGCTCACGCCCGGCTGAGGGCGTGAGACAGGGGGAGATGGAGTCGGGCGGGTACCCGGCGGCCTCTGCCCCGCCACGGATGTGTGAGCGCGAAAACCTGGATTCCCGCCTACGCGGGAATGACGAAACACGGCCGGCCGCTATGCGCCGTAGCCGGCCGCCAAGCACCGCAAGGTTCAGCCGTATCAGCCTCGCCCCACAAACGGCATACCGGTGGCCATCACGGTCATGTTCAGCACGTTGGCGTTGAGCGGCAAACGAGCCATGGCCACCACCGCGTCGGCGACATGCTGCACGTCCATGCGCGCCTCGGCGCGCACGCTGCCGTCGGCTTGCGCCATGCCCTGGGCCATGGCGGTGGTCATGTCGGTGGCGGCATTGCCGATGTCGATCTGACCCACCGCGATGTCGAAGGCGCGGCCGTCCAGCGCGGCCGACTTGGTGAGGCCGTTCATCGCATGCTTGGTGGCGGTGTAGGCGATGGAATTGGGGCGCGGGGTCTGCGCCGAGATGGAGCCGTTGTTGATGATGCGGCCACCGCGCGGGCTTTGCGCCTTCATCAGCCGGAAGGCCTCGCGCAGGCACAGGAAGGCACCCGTGAGGTTGGTATTGACGGCGGCATGCCAGGCCTCCAGCGGCAGGTCTTCCAGCGGCACGCCGGCGGTGAACACGCCGGCGTTGTTGAACAGCAGGTCGAGGCGGCCGCAGCGTTGCTGAATGCTGGCGTAGAGCGCCACCACCGAGGCCGCGTCGGTCACGTCGGTGGGCACAGCCAGTGCCCGCTCGGCGTGGGCAGACTGCGCGATGGCGGCTTGCAAGGCATCGATGCGACGGCCCGCAAACACCACCGTCCAGCCGTCGTCCAGCAAGGCCAGCGCACACGCTTTGCCGATGCCGCTGCCGGCACCGGTGACGAGGGCGATGCGCGTTTGGGGCTTGGTGAGGCTCATGGCAAGGCCTGGGGGCTGTGTGGGAGCCGCCAGTCTGCCACGCGGCTCAGGCTTGAAAGACGCTCAGTGCTCTCAGTCCAACAGACTCAGCCAATCCGCCGGCCGCTCGAACACCCAGTGCGGCGATTCGGCCATCAGCGCCTCGGGTGGCAGTTGCCCTGCAGCCTGGAGCGCCGCGAATGAACGATCAAACACTCTCAGTTGCGCACCAGGCCGCAGCTGGCGCGGCCTCGCCGCCCAGGCTGAGTTTCACCGCGCAGTACTTGAACTCGGGAATCTTGCCGAACGGGTCCAGCGCGGCATTGGTCAGCAGGTTGGCCGCCGCCTCGGCATAGGCGAAGGGGATGAAGACCACGCCGGGCGGCGTGCCGTCGTCGCGGCGCACATGCAGCGTGAGCTCGCCTCGGCGCGAGGCCACGGTGACCGGGCTGCCGGCTTGCAGGCCCACGCGATCCATGTCGGGGCCATTCATGCTCACGGTGGCGTGGGGCTCCACGGCGTCCAGCACGGTGGATCGGCGCGTCATGCTGCCGGTGTGCCAGTGCTCCAGCTGGCGGCCGGTGATGAGCACGAACGGGTACTCTGCATCGGGCGTTTCGTTGGCAGTGATCAGCGTGGTGGGCTTCAGGGCCACCTTGCCGTCGGGTGTGTCGAAGTGCTGGGTGAAGACGATGGGCTGGCCGGGGTCGTCGGCGCTCAGGCAGGGGTAGGTGACGCTGCTGTCGCGCTCCAGCCGCTCCCAGCTCACGCCGGCGATCACGCCGTGCATGGCCTGGCGCATCTCCTCGTACACGGCGGCCACGCCGGCTTCGGGGCCCTCGTAATTCCAGGGCAGGCCCATGCGCTTGGCGATCTCCTGGATGATCCACAGGTCTTGCCGTGCATCGCCCGGCGCCTCCAGCGCGCGGCGGCCCATCTGCACCATGCGGTCGGTGTTGGTGACGGTGCCGGTCTTCTCGGGCCAGGCGCTGGCGGGCAGCACCACGTCGGCCAGCCAGGCGGTTTCGGTGAGGAACAAGTCCTGCACCACCAGGTGCTGCAGCGACGCCAGGCCTTCGCGGGCGTGGTTCAGGTCGGGGTCGCTCATGGCGGGGTTCTCGCCCTCCACGTACATGCCCCAGATCTTGTGCGGGTCGCTGGCCGGCGCCTTGGCCTTGTGCAGGATCTCCACCACGGTGTAGCCGGGTTGGTCGTCCAGCTGGGTCTGCCAGAAGTTCTCGAACCAGGCGTGCACCTCGGGGTTGATGACGCGCTGGTAGTTGGGGAACATCATCGGGATCAGGCCCGCGTCGCTGGCGCCTTGCACGTTGTTCTGGCCGCGCAGCGGGTGCAGGCCGCTGCCGGGCTTGCCGATCTGGCCGGTGACCGTGGTGAGGGCGATCAGCGCGCGCACGTTGTCGGTGCCGTGCACGTGCTGGCTCACGCCCATGCCCCACAGGATCATCGAGGCCTTGGACGTGGCGAAGGCGCGCGCCACCTCGCGGATGGTGGCTGCCGGGATACCGCAGATGCCCTCCATGGCCTCGGGGCTGAAGGCCTGCACGCCGGCCTTGATCTCGTCAAAGTTGTTGGCGCGCGCGGCGATGAAGGCCGGGTCAGTGAGGCCTTCTTCGATCACCGTGTGGATCATCGCGTTCACCAGCGCCACATCGGTGTCGGCCTTGAACTGCAGCGTGCGCCAGGCGTGGCGGGCCAGGTCGGTGCGGCGCGGGTCGGCCATCACGATCTTGGTGCCGCGCGCCGCCGCGTTCTTCATCCAGGTGGCCGCCACCGGGTGGTTGGCCGTGGGGTTGGAGCCGATGATGAGCACCAGCTCGGCGTGCTCCACGTCCTTCACCGGGTTGCTCACCGCGCCCGAGCCCACGCCCTCCAGCAGCGCCGCCACGCTCGACGCATGGCAGAGCCGCGTGCAGTGGTCGACGTTGTTGGAGCCAAAGCCGGTGCGCACCAGCTTCTGGAACAAGTAGGCCTCTTCGTTGCTGCCCTTGGCCGAGCCAAAGCCGGCCAGGGCCTTGTGGCCGTGCCGGTCGCGCAGGGCCTTGAGGCCGCCGGCAGCAAAGTCCAGCGCTTCGTCCCAGGTGGCCTCGCGGAACACCTCGTGCCAGTCGTTCGGCCGGGCCACGTTCTGCCAGTCCTTGGGTACGCCGGGCTTGCGGATCAGCGGCACGGTGAGGCGCTGGCGGTGGTGCACGTAGTCGTAGCCGTAGCGGCCCTTCACGCACAGCCGGCCTTCGTTGGCCGGGCCGTCGCGGCCTTCCACGGCCACGATGGTGTTGTCTTTCACGTGGTAGGTGAGCAAGCACCCCACGCCGCAATAGGGGCAGACCGAATCCACGGTCTTGTCCACGCGCTGGTCGCCGATCAGCGTCTTGGACATCAGCGCGCCGGTGGGGCAGGCCTGCACGCATTCGCCGCAGGCCACGCAGCTGCTGTCGCCCATGGGGTCGCCCAGGTCGAAGGCGATCTGCGCGTGCGCGCCGCGGTGCAGCATGCCGATGACGTCGTTCATCTGCGTTTCGCGGCAGGCGCGCACGCAGCGCGTGCACTGGATGCAGGCGCTGAGGTTCACCGCCATCGCGGGGTGGCTCAGGTCGGGTGCGGGTTGCTCGCGCCGCAGGGCCGTGAGCGCAGCGCGGGGCTGCACCTGCAGGCGCGTGGCCCAGTCGCTAAGCTCGCCGTGCGGGCGCGCGGCGTCGCCGTCCACCCAGTGCTGGCCCTCGGCCGGCAGGTCGGCCAGCAGCATTTCCAGCACCATCTTCTGGCTCTTCTGGGCGCGTTCGCTCTGAGCTTTCACTTCCATGCCGGGCTGCACGTTGCGGCAGCAGGAAGGCGCCAGCACGCGCTCGCCCTTCACCTCCACCACGCAGGCGCGGCAATTGCCATCGGGGCGCAGGCCCTCGGTGTAGCACAGGCGCGGGATGTGCACGCCATGGCGCTCGGCGGCCTTGAGGATGGTTTCGCCCTCAAAGGCCTCGCGGGGCTGGCCGTCGAGCACGAAGCTGATCATGCGGGGAATGTCTGCGTGGGGGTCGCGCGCGTTCATGCCGACGCTCCTGGTTGGAACCCGACTTCGTCCGGGAAGTACTGCTGCACGCAGCGGATGGGGTTGGGAGCGGCCTGGCCCAGGCCGCAGATGCTGGCGTCGCCCATCACCTGGGCCAGGTCGGCCAGCGTGCCGTGGTCCCAGCGGATGCGGGCCATCAGCTGCGCGGCCTTTTCAGTGCCCACGCGGCAGGGTGTGCACTGGCCGCAGCTCTCGTCGGCGAAAAAGCGCATGGCGTTCAGTGCGGCATCGCGGGCCAGATCGTTCTGGCCCAACACCACCACGGCGGCCGAGCCGATGAAGCAGCCGTGGGGCTGCAAGGTGTCGAAGTCCAGCGGCTCGTCGGCCAGGCGCGCCGGCAGGATGCCACCCGAGGCGCCGCCTGGCAGGTAGCCGTACAGCGTGTGGCCCTCGGCCATGCCGCCACAGTATTCGTCCACCAGTTCGCGCAGGCTGATGCCGGCAGGTGCCAGCTTCACACCCGGTCGTGCCACCCGGCCGCTGACGCTGAACGAGCGCAGGCCCTTGCGACCGCGTCGGCCAAAGCTGCTGAACCACGCGGCGCCGCGCTGCACGATGTCGCGCACCCAGTACAGCGTCTCGAAGTTGTGCTCCAGCGTGGGCAGGCCGAACACGCCCACCTCGGCGATGTAGGGCGGGCGCAGCCGCGGCTCGCCGCGCTTGCCCTCGATGCTTTCTATCATCGCGCTCTCTTCGCCGCAGATGTAGGCGCCAGCGCCGCGCCGCAGCTCGATGCCGGGCAGCGGGCAGGGCGGGTTGGCCTGCAGCGCGGCCAGCTCGCGTTGCAGCAGCGCGCGGGCGCCGTGGTATTCGTCGCGCAGGTAGATGAACACGCGTTCGGTGCCCACCACCTGCGCGGCGATCAGGATGCCTTCGAGAAAGCGGTGCGGGTCGCGCTCAAGGTAGGTGCGGTCCTTGAAGGTGCCGGGCTCGCCTTCGTCGATGTTGACCGCCATGATTCTTGGACCCGCAAAGCCACGCACGATGCGCCACTTGCGCCCGGCCGGAAAGCCTGCGCCGCCCAGGCCGCGCAGGCCCGAGTCTTCCAGCGTCTTCAGGATCTCTTCCGCGTCGCGCTCGCCGTTCACCACCTCGGCCGCCAGCTGGTAGCCGCCGGCGGCGCGGTAGGCGGCGTAACCGGTGGCGGCGGGGGCCAGGGCGGTGTCGTCGGGGCCGGTCACCTCGTGGGCGCCCCGGCTGGCCAGCTCCAAGGTCATTGCTGCGGCAGGCAGCGGGTGACTGGACTCGTTGGCGTTCACCTGCTGCAGCACCGCATTCACCGTGGCGCGCGGCACCGGCCGCTGGCCCACCACGGCCACGGGCGCCTGTTCGCAGCGGCCCACGCAGGGCGCGTGCTGCACGGCCACATCTGGGCCCACTGCCTGGGCCAGCGCATTCATCAGCGTGGCCGAACCGGCCATGGCGCACGAGAGGCTGTCGCACACGCGCACCGTCAGGCGGGGCGGCGTGGCATCGTCGGCCAGCACCTCGAAGTGGTGGTAGAAGCTCGCCACCTCCACCACCGCCGCCATGCCCAGCCGCATCTCGGCCGCCAGGGCCACCAGGTGGCGCTGGTACAGGCCGCGATACTGGTCGTTCAGCACGTGCAGGTATTCGATCAACAGGTCGCGCCGCAACGGGCCCGTGCCTACCAGGGCCCGGACTTCGGCACGCGAGGCATCGTCCGGCTGCCGACCCTTGAGGCTGCCCTTGCGGCGCAGGCGCTCGCGCACGGCGTCGAGCGGGATGCTCGTTTCCTGGGGGGTCTTGGCGGGGGCCATGGTGGGGGTGGACATGCAGACTTCCGGTGCGACTGAACCCCCGAATGTACGCAGCGGGCGCCGCCGGCTCAATATGCGCCTGGGCTCACGCCTTTATGCTTTCGGGCGCATAAAGACTTACCCTGACCGGACCATGTCCCCTGCGCCAGCCGGGGTGTTGGGCCCGTGCACACTGGCGGCTGTCCGCGCTGCTCGCAAGGAGGTGACCCATGCCCCAGTGGCCCATGGCCATCCTTGGGCTCTGCCTGAGCCTGGGCGCCCATGCCCAGGGCATCACTGCGGTGTTGCGGCAATCCCAGCAGCGGCTTCTGGAAGCCCTGCCGTTGGCGGCCGCTGGCCCGCGTGCCGACACCGTGCAACGCAGCTTCGAGCAACTGTGCCAGGCGCTGGGCATAGCCACTGAGCTGCACCTGCGCGTGGTCACCGGCCCGGTGGTGGCCGAGGCCATGCTAGGCCATGTGGTGCTGGCCAACGAGACATTGGCCGATGCGCCCGAGGGCGCGCGCTTGTTCATCCTGGCCCACGAGATCGGCCACCTGGTGGCGCAGGACTGGCAGGCCATGAACAGCCTGTACCTGCGCTGGATTCCCGGTGAGGTGACGCCGGCGCACACCGACCCCGTGGCCAACGACCTGGGCCGTGAGGCCAGCGCCCTTGCGCACCAGCAGGAACTGGCGGCCGATGCTTATGCGCTGCACAGCTTGCGCCGGCTGGGTTGGCACACCTCCGACGCAGTGGAGGCCTTCCTGCTCCTGGGCCGCGAACTCACCCACGACACTGCCACCCACCCCAGCACACGCCGACGCCTGGCCCTCCTGCGTGGCTGGCCCAGCAGCGTGCTACAGACCGACACCACCGGGCTGTGAGGTGTGGCCGGGGCCTACACTTCAGCCTTGCCGACCTGAAGCCCTTCCATGCCCTTTTCCGCCCTGGGTCTAGCGCCCGCCCTGGCGCGCGCCGTACAGCAGCGCGGCTACACCCAGCCCACGCCCGTGCAGTTGGCCGCCATCCCAGCCATGTTGAGAGGTCACGACGTGCAGATGCAGGCCCGCACCGGCTCGGGCAAGACCGCCGCCTTCGTGTTGCCGCTGTTGCAGCAGTGGCTGAGCGGCACGCCCCGCGCGCCGCGCCCGCTGCGCGGCCTGGTGCTGGTGCCCACCCGTGAGCTGGCCATGCAGGCCGGCCAGACGCTGCGCGAACTGGCGCATGAGCTGCCCGGCCTGGTGAAGGTGGCCGTGGCCTTTGGCGGCGTCTCGATCAACCCTCAGATGATGGGCTTGCGCGGTGGCGCCGACATCATGGTGGCCACGCCCGGCCGTCTGCTCGACCTGGTGCGCCACAACGCCGTGCACCTCGACCAGGTCACTTGCCTGGTGTTGGACGAAGCCGACCGCCTGTTGGACCTGGGTTTTTCCGACGAGCTGAACGAGGTGCTGGCGCTGCTGCCGCCACGCCCGCATCGCCACCAGACGGTGCTGTGCTCCGCCACCTTCCCGCCGCCGGTGAAGGCCCTGGCCGCCGCGCTGCTGCATGAGCCCGAGTTGATTGAGCTGGCCAGTGCCACCGCAGCGCGCCCCGACATCCACCAACGCGCCATCAGCGTTGACGCCGACCGTCGCCTCGTGCTGCTGCGCCAGCTCATCAAGGACGCCGGCCAAGACCGCGCCCTGGTCTTCGTGGCCACCAAGTACGCCACCGAACTGGTAGCCGACAAGCTGGGCCGCGTGGGCATCCAGGCCGCGCCCTTCCACGGCGAGCTGAGCCAGGGCGCCCGCACCGACACGCTGGCGGCCTTCAAGCGCGGCCAGATCCAGGTGATGGTGGCCACCGACATGGCCGCCCGCGGCCTGCACATCGACGCCTTGCCGCTGGTGGTGAACTACGATCTGCCGCGCGCCACCGAGGATTACATCCACCGCATCGGCCGCACCGGCCGCGCTGGCGGCGTGGGCGACGCCATCAGCTTCATCATCCCCTCCGCCGAAGCGCACTTCCGCTTGATAGAAAAGCGCCAGGGCTTGCGCGTGCAACGTGAGGTGGTGACTGGCTTCGAGCCCAACGACAGCGCGGCAACGCAGGCCGCTCTTGGCCCAGGCACCGGGCTGGATCCGAATGGCGGCGTCAAAGGCAAGCGCCAGAGCAAGAAGGACAAGCTGCGCGAGGCGGCCAAAGCGACACGCGGGCGCTGACCTGTTGACGGGGATCGGCGCATAGCCGTCATACCCGCAGCCCTCCGCCGTCATTCCCGCGGAGCCTGCCCCCGCGAAGGCGGGGGCGGGAATCCAGGCTTTCGGCACCTGCACGAGATCACGACGGCGGGGCGCATTGCTTCGCTCGTGTCCCCCCTGCCTCGGCCCTGGCGGGCCTCGCCATTCCGCCTTTACCTCGCTGCGCAACACGCCCCACCGTCCTGATCGGGCCGCTGCCTTGGCTGTTTCAGCGTTGAAGACAAAGGCGCTGGTTGGCAGAGGGTGTCGGGTATCCGCCCGACGGAACTCAAGGAGGAATGGCTCACGCCCGGCTGAGGGCGTGAGCCAGCGGGAGATGGAGTCGGGCGGGTACCCGGCGACCTCTGCCCGCCACCGACTTTCGGACGACTGCTCTGCGCCGCAAGCAGCACGCCAAGTGCCGCGTGCTGCTCAGTGCTGAGCGCTGTGCCGCACCATGGCGACGGTGCGTCGGCTGCTCTGGGTCAGCCGATCTGCTGTTCGCCGCCAGCGCCTTCTTCCACCGGCCAGTCGCGGATGTAGGCCTTGAGCATGCGGTTCTCAAAGTCTTGTGCTTCCACCACCGTGCGGGCCACGTCGTAGAACGAGATCACACCCATCAGCGTCTTCTCGTTCAGCACCGGCATGTAGCGTGCGTGGCGACCCAGCATCATGCGGCGCACCTCGTCGATCTCGGTGTCGGGCGTGCAGGTGAGCGGCGCGTTGTCCATCACCGAACGGATCAGAGTGGTGCCCACCTCGCCGCCGTTCTTGACGATGGCGTTGATGACCTCGCGGAAGGTCAGCATGCCGGTGAGATTGCCGTGGTCCATCACCACCAACGAGCCGATGTCGTGCATGGCCATGGTGTTGACGGCGTCGGCCAAAGCTTGGTCGGGAGTGACCGTGAACAGGGTGTTGCCCTTGACCCTGAGGATGTCGCTGACCTTCATGTGTTTCTCCTGATACGCGGCCTGTGCCACCACACTGATGATGTGGGCAACATAGCACACAATCCGTGGCCATCTCAAAGGGAGTGACCCCATGCCCGGCTCGTCCGACCCCGGTTTCGACACCCTCGCGCTGCATGCCGGCGCCGCCCCCGACCCGGCCACCGGCGCCCGGGCCGTGCCCATCCACCTGACCACCTCTTTCGTGTTCGAGTCCAGCGAGCACGCGGCCTCGCTGTTCAACATGGAGCGCGCCGGCCACGTCTACAGCCGCATCTCCAACCCCACCAATGCGGTGTTGGAAGAACGCATCGCTGCGCTCGAAGGTGGCTCGGGCGCCATCGCCACCGCCAGCGGCCAAGCGGCCCTGCATCTGGCGGTGAGCACGCTGTGCGGCGCAGGCTCGCACATCGTGTCCAGCGCGGCCTTGTATGGTGGCTCGCACAATTTGCTCGACTACACCTTGCGACGATTCGGCATCAGCACCAGCTTTGTTGCCCCGGGTGACCTGGACGCCTGGCGCGCGGCCATCCGCCCCGAAACCAAGCTGCTGTTTGGCGAGACCCTGGGCAACCCGGGCCTGGACGTGCTGGACATCCCTGAAGTGAGTCAGATCGCCCACGCGGCCGGCCTGCCGCTGCTGGTGGACGCCACCTTCACGCCACCCTGGCTGCTGCGCCCGTTTGACCACGGCGCCGACCTGCTCTTCCACTCGGCCACCAAGTTCCTCTCGGGCCATGGCACCGTGGTGGGCGGCGTGCTGGTCGATTCAGGCCGCTTCAACTGGTCGGCCGCCCATGCCAGGCACGGCAAGTTCCCCGAACTGTGCGAGCCGTACGCCGGCTTTCACGGCATGGTGTTTGCCGAAGAGAGCACAGTGGGCGCCTTCCTGCTGCGCGCGCGCCGCGAGGGCCTGCGCGACTTTGGCGCCTGCATGAGCCCACACACCGCCTGGCTGATCTTGCAGGGCCTGGAGACCTTGCCGCTGCGCATGGCCCGCCATGTGAGCAACACCCGCGAGGTAGTGGCCTTTCTCGCTGCCCACCCCATGGTGGCTCGCGTGGGCTACCCAGAACTGGACGGCCACCCCAGCCAAACCTTGGCCAGACAGCTACTGCCGCGCGGCTGCGGCTCGGTGTTCAGCTTCGACATCCAGGGCAGCCGCGCCCAGGGCGTGGCCTTCATCGAGGCGCTGAAGATCTTCTCCCACCTGGCCAACGTGGGCGATTGCCGCTCGCTGGTCATTCACCCGGCCTCCACCACCCACTTCCGCATGGACGACGCCGCGCTGGCCCAAGCCGGCATCAGCGCCGGCACCATCCGCCTGTCGATCGGCCTGGAAGACCCGGCCGATCTGATCGACGACCTCAAGCGCGCCCTGAAGGCCGCCGAGAAGGCAGGAGCCTGACCATGCAACTCACGGTTCAAGGCCAAACCGCCTACGCCTACACCGGCGGCAAGCCCTTCGATGCCACCCTGCCCTGCGTGGTCTTCATCCACGGCGCGCTGCACGACCACAGTGTGTGGACCCTGCTGGCGCGCTGGTGTGCGCACCATGGGAACAGCGTGCTGGCGGTGGACCAGCCCGGCCACCTGCGCTCGGCCGGCCCGCTGCAGCCCAGCGTGCAGGCCCTGGCCGACTGGACCCTGGCCCTGCTGGATGCTGCAGGCGTGGGCGCCGACCAGACTACGGCGGTGGTGGGCCACAGCATGGGCTCGCTGATCGCGCTGGAGATGGCCGCGCGCGCGCCCCGGCGCATCTGCCGCCTGGTGATGGTGGGCACGGCCTACCCCATGAAGGTGTCGGACGGGCTGCTGAACGCTGCCGCCAACATACCGGGTGCCGGGATGGACATGGTCAACGCCTTCTCGCTCTCCACCCTGGCCGCCAAACCCAGCTACCCCGGCCCCGGCATGTGGCTGCACGGCGGCAACCGGCACCTGATGGGCCAGGTTCAGGCGGGCAACGACCAGGTCAATGTGTTCGCGCATGACTTCCAGCTGTGCAATGCCTACGCCAACGGCCTGCAAGCTGCGGCCGGGGTGCAGTGCCCCGTGCACTTCGTGCTGGGCGCGGCTGACCAGATGACCTCGCCCAAGGCCACGCGCGAGATCGCCACGGCGCTGAAGGCCCAGGTGCACATGGTGCCTGGCGGGCACGGTCTGATGCAGGAGCAACCGGACGCCGTGCTGGCGGCGTTGCGACTGGCGCTGGCTTGACGGTGGGCAATACCCGATGGCAGTGGCGGCGATGAAGCAGTGCAATGCGTCCAGCGGCGGCCGCCGCTCCCAGGAGTTGCCATGACCACCGCCACCGCGCCCGACATCCACGCCTACAAGACCTTTGCCGAGTTCTACCCCTTCTATCTGGGTGAACACAGCAACCGCACTTGCCGTCGACTGCACTTTCTGGGCTCGAGCTTGGCCCTGGTCTGCCTGGCCACGATGGTGCTGAGCGGCCAGCCCGTCTACTTGCTCTATGGCCTGCTGTGCGGCTACGGCTGCGCCTGGATCGGCCACTTCGGCTTCGAGAAGAACAAGCCCGCCAGCTTCAAGCGCCCCTGGTACAGCTTCATGGGCGACTGGGTCATGTACAAGGACATCTGGACGGGCAAGATTCCGTTCTGAGTGCCTGGTCATTCCCGCGCAGGCGGGAATGACGGCGGGTCAGGCGGAAATGACGGGATCTGCCGACACCACTTGGCGCAAGTTGGCCAGCATGTCGCGCACCATGGCCCGCAGGTCGTAGTCGGGTCGCCAGCCCCAATCGGCGCGCGCCGCTGTGTCATCAATGGAACGCGGCCAACTGTCAGCAATGGCCTGCCGAAAATCGGGTGCATAGCCGATCTCGAAGCCCGGCAGTACCTCGGCAATCGCCTGGGCGATTTCGGCCGGCGTGAAGCTGCTGCCGGCCAGGTTGTACGAGTGGCGCTCGCGCACTTGCTCGGCCGGCGCATCCATCAAGGCCAGCGTGGCGCGTATGGCGTCTGGCATGTACATCATCGGCAGGGCCGTGTCGGCATCAAGAAAGCTGGTGTAGCGCTTGGCCTTGATCGCCTCGTGGAAGATCTCCACGGCGTAGTCTGTGGTGCCACCGCCGGGCGGGGTCTTCCAACTGATCAGGCCGGGGTAGCGCAGGCTGCGCACATCCACGCCGTGCATGCGGTGGTACCAGGCGCACCAGCCCTCACCCGCCAGCTTGGAGATGCCGTAGACCGTGGTGGGCTCCATCACGGTCTTTTGCGGCGTGGCATCGCGCGGCGTGGTGGGGCCGAAGGCGGCGATAGAGCTGGGCCAGAACACTTTGTCCAGCCGGTGCGTGCGGGCCAGCTCCAGCACGGTCAGCAGGCCCTTCATGTTCAGGTCCCAGGCCCACATGGGGTGCTGCTCGCCACGGGCCGAGAGCGCCGCCGCGAGGTGGTAGATCTGGGTGATGCCGTGGCGCTCCACCACCTGGGTGAGGGCCGCCGCGTCGGTGACGTCCAGCGCCTCGTGCACCACGCCGGCCACGCGGCCGCGCGGCGAGAGGTCGCTGGTGACCACGGTGTGGGCACCCTGGCGGGCCACCAGGGCCTCGGCCAGTTCGGTGCCAATTTGCCCATTCGCACCGATGATCAGAATCTTTGGTGCTGTGCTCATTTCAGCAGCCCTAGCTCGCGGCCGGCCTGTACGAACGCGGTCACCGCTGCTTCCAACTGCGCGCGATCATGTGCGGCACTGAGCTGCACCCGGATGCGCGCCTGGCCCTTGGGCACCACGGGAAAAAAGAAACCCACCACGTACACGCCGAGTTCCAGCAGGCGCGCGGCCAGCTTCTGTGCGACCACCGCGTCGTAGACCATGATGGGCACGATGGGGTGCTCGCCCGGCTTGATCTCGAACCCGGCCCTCTGGATGGCGGCGCGGAAGTAGGCGGTGTTCTCGGCCAGCCGGTCGCGCAGCGCGGTAGAGCCCTCCAGCAGATCGAGCACCGCGATGGAAGCCCCCACGATGGACGGCGCCACGGTGTTCGAGAACAGATAGGGCCGCGAGCGCTGGCGCAGCAACTCCACCACCTCGCGCCGAGCCGCCGTGAAGCCCCCCGAGGCGCCGCCCAGCGCCTTGCCCAGCGTGCCGGTGATGATGTCGATCTTGCCGAACACCCCCCGGTGCTCGTGCGTGCCACGCCCTGTGGCGCCCATGAAGCCGCTGGCATGGCATTCGTCCACACCCAGCAGCGCGCCGTGCTGGTCACACAGCGCGCGCATCTCGTCCAGCTTCGCGATGGTGCCGTCCATCGAGAACACACCGTCGGTGAACACCAGCTTGAAGCGCGTCCCTGCGGCATCGGCCTCTTGCAGGCAGCGCTGCAGGTCGGCCATGTCGTTGTGCCTGTAGCGCCAGCGCTGGGCCTTGCACAGGCGTATGCCGTCGATGATGGAGGCGTGGTTCAGCTCGTCGCTGATGATGGCGTCGGCCTCGCCCAGCAGGGGCTCGAACAGGCCGCCGTTGGCATCGAACGCGGCCGCGTAGAGGATGGCGTCTTCCATGCCCAGGAAGCGCGCCAGCCGCGCCTCCAGCGTCTTGTGCAGGTCTTGCGTGCCGCAGATGAAACGCACCGAGCTGAGGCCGTAGCCGTGGCTGTCGAGCGCCGCATGGGCCGCCGCGATCACCGCCGGGTGACTGGACAGGCCCAGGTAGTTGTTGGCGCACAGGTTGATGACCTCGCGGCCGTCGGTGGTGCGCACCCGCGCGCCCTGTGGCGTGGTGATGATGCGCTCGCGCTTGGTGAGGCCTGCGTCCTGCAGGGCTTGCAGCTCCTGGTTCTGGTGGGCCAGGAAATCAGCGGTGTTGGCCATGGTGTGGTCCTGTTGGGTTTGTTCGTTATATCGAACACAAATGCAGTATCATGGACAACATCCAATGCCGTCAAGGCCTGTCATGAAACGCACCACTGCCAAGCCGGAACCCCACTCACCTCCTCGGGTCGGCGAAACCCTGGCCGCCCTGCGGCAGGCCCGTTCCCTCTCTCTGGACGAGCTCTCGCGCCAGGCCGGCGTGTCCAAGTCCATGCTCTCGCAGATCGAGCGCAACCAGGCCAACCCCACCGTGGCCGTGGTCTGGCGTCTGGCCAATGCGTTGAATGTGCCCTTGAGCGAATTTCTGGGCGGGCCGCAGGGCCAGGCCGAGCCCGCCATCGCAACTGTGCCGGCCCACGCCACGCCCACGCTGGGCAGCCCCGACGGGCTGTGCGAGTTGCGCATCCTGGGGCCCATCGAACTGGCCGGCCAGTTCGAGTGGTACACGCTCACGGTGCAGGGGGGTGGCATGCTGGCCTCGCAGCCGCACGAGCCGGGTTCGCGAGAGCACCTGAGCGTGCTCGATGGCACGCTGGAGGTGGAAGCTGGCACCTCACGCACCCGCCTGAAGAAAGGCGAGACGGCGCGCTACGCCGCCGACCAGCCGCACACCATCCGCAACCCGCTCAAAGGCCCGGCCGTCGCCATGCTGGTGGTGCTGCACCCGGCCTGATTCCACACCATGTTCCGCATCGTCCTCGTTCACCCCGAAATCCCGCCCAACACCGGCAACGTGATCCGCCTGGCCGCCAACACCGGCTGCGAACTGCATCTGATCGAGCCGCTGGGCTTCTCCATGGACGACCGCCTGCTGCGTCGGGCGGGCCTGGACTATCACGAGTGGGCGCCAGTGCAACGCCACCCTTCCTGGGATGCCTTTGTTGCAGTGGCCCGGCCCGACCCGGCGCGCTGTTTCGCCTTCACCACCAAGGCAGAGCGCCACCCCACCGATGTGGCCTGGCGGCGCGGTGATGTGCTGGTGTTCGGTTGCGAAACCGCGGGTCTGCCACCCGAACTGCGCGAGCAATTTCCGCCAGCCAACTGCCTGCGCCTGCCCATGCGGGCCGAGCAGCGCAGCCTGAACCTCAGCAACGCGGTGGCGGTGGCGGTGTTCGAAGCCTGGCGCCAGTGCGGCTTCGAGGGCAGTTCCTAGGGCACCCGGCTGCGGGGCATGCCGCAGCCACCCGCCAGGCGGGTTCGCAGGCCGCTTCGGAGCAGCCGTGCGCTGGCCTGCACACCCGCCCCCCGCGTCAGCCGTGCTCGGGCTTGGCGTCGCGGCTGAGCAGATGTTCCACCGCACGGCGGGCCGAGAGTTGCCCGGCCAGCACGGCATTCACGCCGGCGGTGAGCGGCATCTCCACGCCCAGCTCGGCGGCCTTGGCGGCCACGGTGGCGGCGCTGTAGACGCCCTCGGCCACATGGCCCAGACGGGCCAGGATGTCGGGCAGCGCCAGGCCTTCGGCCAGCAGCAGGCCCACGCGCCGGTTGCGCGAGAGATCGCCGGTGGCGGTGAGCACCAGGTCGCCCAGGCCGGCCAGGCCGGTGAAGGTTTCGGGCTGGGCGCCCATGGCCACGCCCAGGCGGGTCATTTCGGCCAGGCCGCGGGTGATCAGCGCGGCGCGGGCGTTCAGCCCCAGTTGCAGGCGGTCGGCAATGCCGGTGGCGATGGCCAGCACATTCTTCACCGCACCACCCACTTCCACGCCGATGGGGTCGGTGGAGGTGTAGATGCGCAAGGCCCCGCCGTGGAAGGCGGCCACGGCCTCGTCGCACAAGGCGGCGTCGGCGCTGGCGGCCACCAGGGCGGTGGGCTGACCGGCGGCCACCTCTTGCGCGAAGCTGGGGCCCGAGAGCACGCCGGCGCGCAGGCTGGGTGCCACAGCGGCAGCGATCTGGTGGCCCAACAGGCCGGTGCCGGCTTCAAAGCCCTTGCAGAGCCAGAACACGCTGGCGCCAGCCGGCAGCGCCGCCAACGTGCCGCGCAAGCCTGACATGGGTGTGGCCACGACGATCAGGCCGCCCTGGGCATGGCGCAGCGCCACGGCCAGATCGGCCTCGGCGCGCAAGCCATCGGGCCAGCGGATGCCAGGCAGGTAGCGGGTGTTCACGCGCGCCGCCTGCATGGCGGCGGCCTGGGCACCATCACGCGCCCACAGCAGCACCTGGTGGCGGGTCGCAGCGGCCATGGCCAGCGCGGTGCCCCAGGCACCGGCGCCCAGGATGCTCAGGCGCATCGCGGCCTCAAGTTCAGTTGACGGTGGTGGAACCGTTGCCAGCCTGGGCCTGGGCGGCTTGCTGCTGCTCGAACATGGCCTGGAAGTTCACCTCGGCCAGCAGGATGGGCGGGAAGCCGGCGCGGGTGCAGACATCCGACACGATGGCGCGCAAATAGGGGTAGACCATCTGCGGGCAGACCACGCCAACGATGCCCTGCATCTGGTCATCGGGGATGTTGCGCATCTCGAAGATGCCGGCCTGCTTGGCTTCCACCAGGAACAGCACCTTGTCGGCCAGCTTGGTGGTGACGGTGGCGGTGACGGTCACTTCCACCACGCCCTCGGCCACGTTCTCGGCGCCCATGGCCAGCTGGATATCCACTTGCGGTTGCTGCTGCTCCAGCAGGATCTGCGGCGAGTTCGGTTGCTCCAGCGACAAGTCCTTCAGGTACATGCGCTGCAACTGGAACACGGGGGTCTGGTCTTGGTCGGCCATGGAAAGCTTTCGGTAAAAAAATGGCCCACACCCCACGGTGCGGGCCGGCAGCCGGCATTATCGCCCAGCGGTTCGCCAGGGCTTCGGCAACTCACCCCGCCTGAAGCAGCGGCATCAGGCCGCCGCGCTGGTCGAGCGCGATCAGGTCGTCGCAGCCGCCCACATGGGTTTCGCCAATGAAGATCTGCGGCACGGTGCGCCGGCCGGTGAGTTCGATCATGCGGTCGCGCTCGGCCGGTTGCATGTCCACCCTCACCTCTTCAATCTGGCTCACGCCGCGCTGCTTGAGCAAGGCCTTGGCCCGCACGCAGTAGGGGCAGACCTGGGTGGTGTACATCAGCACTTTGTTCATGGCGTCGGGCATGGCAGCAGCAAGCGATGGGCGCGATGGTGGGCGAGGCGGCAAGACCTTGCCCGGCCAGGGAAATGGCCGGAGTCAGCGATTGCCGGTGGCAATGGGCAGGTTGGCCTCGCGCCAGGCCCTGAGGCCGCCCTGCAGCGACAAGGCCTTTTCAAAGCCCGCCCTGCGCAACGTGGCCACAGCGCGTTGCGACCGCATGCCCGAAGCGCACACCACGATCACCGGCAGGGCCTTGTTGCCGGGCAGGTCCTTGGAGCCGTCCACGGTGGCCAGCGGCACATTGCGCGCACCCTGCACATGGCCGGCGGCGTACTCGGCCGGCTCGCACACATCAATCACCACGGCCTTTTCGTGGTTCATCAGGCGCACGGCCTCGGTGGCGGACACACCGCCCGCAGCGGCACCGGTGATCTTGGGCCAGGCCAGCAGGCCGCCCGACACCAGGGCGGCAGCAATCAGGGTCCAGTTCTCGACAAAGAAATTCACAGCAGGCCGTTCTAAGGATGGGAGGAAAGGTGCGAATTATAGAATTCAGGGTTTGCACCCACTCTCACCTCGCCTTTTGGCGCCCCACACCATGTACAAGCTCGTGCTGATCCGCCACGGCGAATCGACCTGGAACCTCGAAAACCGTTTCACCGGCTGGACCGACGTGGAGCTGACCCCCACCGGCGTCTCGCAGGCCATGTCGGCCGGCAAGCTGCTCAGGGCCGAGGGCTACGAGTTCGACGTGGCCTACACCTCGGTGCTCAAGCGCGCCATCCACACGCTGAACTACTGCCTGGACGAGATGGACCGCAGTTGGCTGCCGGTGGTGAAGGACTGGCGTTTGAACGAGCGCCACTACGGTGGCCTGCAGGGCCTGAACAAGGCCGACATGGCCAGGCAGTACGGCGACGAGCAGGTGCTGATCTGGCGCCGCAGCTACGACACCCCGCCGCCCTCGCTGGAGGCGAATGACCCGCGCGGCCAGCGCCAGGACCTGCGCTACGCCAGGCTCAAGCCCGAGCAGATCCCGCTCACGGAATGCCTGAAGGACACCGTGGCCCGCGTGCTGCCGATGTGGAACGAGGTGCTGGCGCCGGCCATCAAGGCTGGCCAGCGCATCGTCATCGCCGCGCACGGCAACTCCATCCGCGCGCTGGTGAAGTACCTGGACAACATCGCCGACGCCGACATCGTGGGCGTCAACATCCCCAACGGCATCCCGCTGGTGTATGAGCTGAACGCCAACTTGAAGCCGATCAAGAGCTATTACCTGGGTGATGCTGAGGCTGCGGCCAAGGCCGCCGCAGCCGTGGCCAACCAGGGCAAGAAGGGCTGAGGCGCCCGCTCCCCAGGCAGTTCGCTACCTGGGGCTGCCCCAGGCAGATCAGACACTCGGGGCCATCGTGACCACGTGGGCGTACATGAAGAAGTTGCCCGGCCTGCCTCGCACGAGACGCAAGCTGCGCAGCAGCCCCTCACGTGCGAAGCCCAGCCTGTCCAGCGTTTTCTGCGACCGCCAGTTGCTCTCGAGAACGGTGGCCTGCACGCGCAACAAACCGGCGTTCTCGTGCGCCCACCGCACCATCGCTTCGCCGGCGGCACACATCCAGCCACGGCCCCAGAATATTGGCGCCATGTCATAGGCCAGCTCGGCCGAACGATGGCCTGGCGACACCGTGTGATAGCCAATGGTGCCCACCAAGGCATCGTCCACCTGCCTGGCAATGGCAAGGCGCAGCAAATGCCCTGGCTCCCCGCAGTCGTGGCTGCCCACGTAGACGGCCAAATCGGCAGGCGATGGATGGTTCCAACTGGTGTGTTCGAAAACCACCGGATCGTTCAGGTAGTTGGACCAGGTGGGCAGGTCATCGGCCCGCAGGGGGCGCAGTTTCACCAAAGGATGGTCGAGAACGGGCAGTTTGTTGAAATGCATGCTGTCATGCCTCAGGCGCCCGAGGCGGCATGGTCCAGCGCCAGTTGGATCTCGCTCTGCAAATGCGCCGCCAGTGCGCGCCGGTCAGCGTGCGCGCTGCCCTGCGGCGGCAAAAATTGCACCTGCACCGTCAGCCCGCGCGCGGTGATGACGCGCCAGATGCTCTGCAGCAACGTGGTGTCGCCGATGTACTGGGCCGACACCGAGAAGCGTTGGCCCGGCTCTGAGAAGCGCAGCACCACGGGCTGGATGGGCGCCTCCACCGCGATCGCCGCCTGCAGCAGGTTGGCGTGGAAGGGCAGCAGCGTCTCGCCCGGCCCGGTGGTGCCCTCGGGGAACACCGCCACGGTTTCGCCGCGTTTCAGCGCCGCAGCCATGTCGTGCACCATGCGCATCGCGTCGCGCTTGCGTTCGCGCTCGATGTAGAGCGTGCCGGCGTTGGAGATCATCCAACCCAGCAACGGCCAGTGCTTCACGTCGGCTTTGGAGACGAAGCGCGCCTGCGGGCAGCCGGCATGGATGGCCGCGATGTCGAGCCAGCTCACGTGGTTGGCCACCACCAGCGTGCCGCCGGGGCGCGACGTGCCCTGCACCTGCACGCTGAGGCCAGCCAGGCGCAGCAGCTTGGCGCTCCACCAGCCCACCATGCGCTGTTTGGCCGCAGCGTCGTAGCCGCCGAAGCGCAGCGCCATGATGGCCATGCCGTGAAAGACATGCAGCCAGACACGCAGCAGCCGCCACAGGGCGAGCGGCAGCGAGAACAGCCCCTGCATCAAGCGGCCTGGTAGTAGGCCACCGTGCCGGCCACCAACGTGGCCTTCACGCGGCCTGGCAAGGCCGTGCCGGTGACGCTGAAGTCGAACGGCGTGTGCTTGCCCTGGCTCTTGAGTTGGCCGGGCTGCACCTGCCAGATGGCTTCGGGGTCGAACACGCAGAGGTCGGCCACGCCACCTTCTACGATGCGGCCCGCGCTGTTGCTGAGCGACCCCAGCGCTTCGCCCAGCACCCGCACCGGCTCGCTGGTGACGCGGGCCAGCGTGGGCGCCAAGCCGAGCTGGCTGTCGGCGCCCCACTTCAGCGCCAGGCTGAGCAGCAGCTCCAGCCCGGTGGCGCCCGGCTCGGCCTCGCCAAACGGCAGGGTCTTGGCGTCTTCGTCCACCGGTGTGTGGTCGCTCACCAGCGCGTCTATGGTGCCGTCCAGTAGCCCAGCGCGCAGTGCGTCCCGGTCGGCCTGCTGGCGCAGAGGCGGCGAGAGGCGCATAGCGGGGTTGAAGAAACCGATGTCCACGTCGGTGAGGTGCAGCGAGTTGATGCTCACATCGGCCGTCACGTTCAGGCCCTCGGCCTTGGCGCGGCGCAGCAGCGCCACGCCAGCGGCGCTGGAGAGGCGGCACAGGTGCACGCGGGCGCCGGTGATGCGCGCCAGTTCGAAGATGGTGTGCATGGCGATGGTTTCGGCCGCCACCGGCACGCCCGAGAGGCCCAGCCGCGTGGCCACCGCGCCGCTGGCCGCCACGCCCTTGCCCAGCCAGGCATCCTGCGGCCGCAGCCAGACGCTGTAGCCGTAGGTGGCGGCGTATTGCAGCGCACGTTGCAGCACCAGCGTGTCCTGGATCGGCATCTCGGCCTGCGAGAAGCCCACGCAGCCGCTCTCGGTGAGCTCGGCCATTTCGGTCAGCGATTCGCCGGCCAGGCCACGTGTGAGCGCGCCCAGCGGGAACAAGCGGCACAGGCTGAGCTTGCGGGCACGGAACTTGAGCATGTCGACCAGGCCAGGCTCGTCGAGCGCCGGGTCAGTGTCGGGCGGGCAAACCAGACTGGTCACACCGCCGGCAGCCGCTGCGTTCAGCTCGCTTTCCAGCATGCCCTCGTGCTCGTGGCCGGGCTCGCGCAGTCGCGCGGCCAGATCCACCAGGCCTGGCGCCACCACGCAGCCGGCGGCGTCAATGACCCGCGCTGTCTCGAAATCGCCCGGCACACGGCCGATGGCCACGATGCGGCCGGCCGCCACGGCAATGTCGGCCTTCTCGTCACGCCCGCTGGCGGGGTCGATCACACGACCGTTCTTGACCAGGATCTTCATGCTTCATTCCCTGCAATGATCGACATCACGGCCATGCGCACCGCGATGCCGAAGGTGACCTGCGGCAGGATCACGCTGTGCGTGCCGTCGGCCACCGCCGAGGCGATCTCGACGCCGCGGTTGATGGGGCCCGGGTGCATCACGATGGCGTCGGGCTTGGCCAGGGCCAGCTTGTCGTCGGTGAGGCCGTAGTTCTTGAAGAACTCGCCGGCGCTGGGCAGCATGGCGCCGCTCATGCGCTCGTTCTGCAGCCGCAGCATGATGATCACGTCGGCGCCGCTTATGCCCTCGGCCATGTCGTGGCACACGCGCACACCCATCTGCGCCAGGTCGCCCGGCACCAGGGTCTTGGGGCCCACGGCGCGGATGTCGGGCACGCCCAGCGTGGTGAGGGCGTGGATGTCAGAGCGGGCCACGCGCGAGTGCACGATGTCTCCAACGATGGCCACGCTGAGCTGAGTGAAGTCTTTCTTGAAATGCCGGATGGTGTACATGTCGAGCATGCCCTGGGTGGGGTGGGCATGGCGGCCGTCACCGGCGTTCACCACATGCACGTGCGGGGCGCAGTGCTGGGCGATGAGGTAGGGCGCGCCGCTCTCGCTGTGCCGCACCACGAACATGTCGGCGTGCATGGCGCTCAAGTTCGCAATCGTGTCGAGCAGGCTCTCGCCCTTGGCGGCGCTGCTCTTGGCGATGTCCAGGTTGATCACGTCGGCGGAGAGGCGCTTGGCCGCAATCTCGAAGGTGGTGCGGGTGCGGGTGCTGTTCTCGAAGAACAGGTTGAACACGCTCTTGCCGCGCAACAGCGGCACCTTCTTGACCTCGCGGTCATTGACCGAGAGGAAGGTGCCGGCGGTGTCGAGGATGTGGGTCAGCACCGCCTTGGGCAGGCCCTCGATGGAGAGCAGGTGGATCAGCTCGCCGTGGCTGTTGAGCTGGGGGTTGCGCTTGGAGAGCATCGCGTCAGTGCCTCTCTTGGATGGTAAATGTCAGGCCGCCGCCACTGCCATCTGCGGTGCGGGTGAGCGAGAGCTTTTGCGCCGCTGGCAGCGCCACTCGGGCCGCCGCAAAGGCCGCCTGGATGGGCAACTCGCGCCCGCCGCGGTCCACCAGCACGGCCAGTTGCACGCTGGCCGGGCGGCCGAAATCGTAGAGCTCGTTGATGACGGCGCGGATGGTGCGGCCGGTGGCAAGCACGTCGTCCACCAGCAGGATATGGCGGCCGTCGATGGCGAAGGGCAGGCTGGTGGCGTCGGTGGTGCTGGCCAGGCCGCGGGCCGAGAAATCATCGCGGTGCAGGGTGCTGCTGATCACGCCAGGCTTGCCGGTCAGGCCCAGGTCGGCGTGAAGCTTCTCGGCCAGCCAGGCGCCGCCCGACCAGATGCCCACGATCGAGGTGTCGGGCTTGAGCAGCGGCCGCACACCGGCCAGCAACTCGTTGTACAGCGCTTGCGCGTCGAGGGTGATGGCACTCATGGCTGGAAATGCTCTCTGAAGAATTGTTCAAGGATCAGCACGGCCGAAGCCGCATCGGCATCCTTGGCGCCAGCGGCCAGCGCCTCAGTGGTGGTGTAGCGCTCGTCCACCTCGTGCACCGTTAGCGCAAAGCGGCCGTGCAGCTGGCGCGCGAATCGCTGGGCGCGGCGGGTGTTGTCGTGGGCGGCGCCGTCGGGGTGGCAGGGCACGCCCACCACCAGGGCGTCGGGCTGCCACTCCTGGATCAGGGCGGCAATCGCTGCGAAGCGAGCGTCGCCTTCGGCAGCGATGGTGCGCAGCGGCTGGCCCTGTTTCAGCAGCGCCGAGCCGGCCGCCGCACCGACACGCTTGATGCCGAAATCGAAAGCCAGAAAGGACGCTGCAACAGACTTGGGTGATGGGGCAGAGGCCCGGCCCGGCTCAGGCATGCCCCGCCTCCTGCGAGAGCATGCGCGGGTCCACCCCCAGCAGGCCCAGCGCCTGCTCGTAGCGCAGCGCCACAGGGGTGTCGAAGATGATCTGCGGTGCGGCGTCCACCGTGAGCCAGCCGTTGCGGCCGATTTCTTCTTCGAGCTGACCGGCCGACCAGCCGCTGTAGCCCAGGGTCACCAGCACGCGCCGTGGCCCCAGGCCGTTGGCAATGGCTTCGAGCACGTCCTTGCTGGTGGTCATGGCCAGGCCACCGGGCACCTTGAGGGTGCTAGAAAAGGCCACCGAATCATCAGCCTGAGGGTCGTGCAGCACAAAGCCACGTTCAGTCTGCACCGGGCCACCAAAGTACACCGGCTGCTCGCCCATCGCGGATGCCCCCAGCTCCAGTTCGATCTTCTCGAACAGGTTCTTGAGCGTGATATCGATAGGCTTGTTGATGACCAGGCCCAGCGCGCCCTTGTCGTTGTGCTCGCACAGGTAGACCACCGAGCCGGCAAAGGCGCCATCGGCCATGCCGGGCATGGCGATCAGGAACTGATTGGTGAGATTGATGCCGTCTGTCGCCATGACCTGCATTCTATTTCAGGGCCTTTTGGCGTCATGCCGAGGTGGCGGCAAAACCGGCGACACTTTGCCCATGCACAAGGCCCCCCCTCGCAGCTTGGACAGGGCCCTGGTGTGGTTCCGCCGCGATCTGCGCGCCCATGACCACGCTGCCCTCTATGCCGCCTGCCGCGCCGCCCGGCAGGTGCACTGCGTGTTCCTGTTCGACACCGACATCCTGGCGCCCCTGCCCCGGCAGGACCGGCGGGTGGCCTTCATCCGCGACAGCGTGGCCGACCTGGACGGCCAGTTGCAGGCCCTGGGCCTCTCGCATGGCGTGAGCAACGTGCGGCTGATCGTGCGGCACGGCCAGGCTGCGGTGGAGATTCCCCGCTTGGCGGCGCAGCTGGGCGTGCAGACGGTGTATGCCAGCCACGACGACGAACCCGCCTCGCTGGCCCGCGACGCGGCCGTGCGCGGCAAGCTGGCCGACCATGGCGTGCTGCTGCACACCATGAAAGACCATGTGGTGTTCGAACGCTCGGAACTCCTCACCGCCGGCGGCACGCCCTACAGCGTGTTCACGCCCTACAAGACTGCCTGGCTGAAGAAAGTGGACGAGTTCTACCTGCGCGCCTGGCCAGCCGACCGGCATGCCGACGTACTGGCCCCATGGCCGGAAACTGCCGGCGCCCCCGGCGTGCCCACGCTGGCCGCGCTGGGCTTCGAGCCCACCGATCTGCACAGCCTGAAGCTACCCACCGGCAGCGCGGGCGGGCAGACCATGCTGGGCGAATTTCTGGACCGCATAGACCATTACGGCCAGTCGCGCGACTTCCCGGCCGTGAAGGGCCCCAGCTACCTGGGCGTGCACCTGCGCTTCGGCACGGTCTCCATCCGCCGGCTGGCACGTGAGGCCTGGCACCGCATGCAGGGCGGCTCGCGCGGTGCCGAGGTGTGGCTCTCGGAGTTGATCTGGCGCGATTTCTATCACCAGATCCTGCACCACCACCCGCGCGTGGTGGGCCAGGCCTTCAAGCCCGAGTACGACAAGGTCAAGTGGGAACATGGCAAGCATGCCGACGCGCTGTTTGCTGCTTGGTGCCAGGGCCGCACCGGCTACCCGCTGGTGGACGCGGCCATGCTGCAACTGCTGCGCACTGGCTACATGCACAACCGCCTGCGCATGGTGAGTGCGAGCTTTCTGGTGAAAGACCTGGGGCTGGACTGGCGTCGTGGCGAAGCCTGGTTTGCGCTGCACCTGAACGATTTCGACCTGGCGGCCAACAACGGTGGCTGGCAATGGGCGGCCTCCACCGGCTGCGATGCCCAGCCCTACTTCCGCATCTTCAACCCGGTGGCGCAAAGCGAAAAGTTTGACCCCGAGGGCAAATTCATCAAGCGCTACCTGCCGCAACTGGCCGGCCTGCCGCCCAAGGCCATCCACGCCCCCTGGCTGGCCCAGCCACTGGAACTGGCTGCGGCCGAGTTGCGCCTGGGCGAGCACTACCCAGAGCCGGTGGTGGCGCACGAGGTGGCCCGTGACCGCACGCTGGCGCGCTATGCCGCGGCGCGCACACCCAAGACCTGAGCCGGCAGCAAGGTCGGGTCAGAAGAACTCGATGTCGCTGGTCTGGGCAACGTCAGCCAGTTCGCCCTCGCGCACCAGGGCCGCGTGCGAGCGCACCTGGTTGCGCCCGTGGTGCTTGGCGTAGTAGACGGCCAAGTCGGCACGTTCCACGGCGGCCGGCGGTGTGTCGCCTATGCGCACGTCGGTGTAGCCCACACTCACTGTCACATGCTCGACGCGCGGAAACACGTGGTTCGCCACGTTCTGGCGCAGCCGCTCTAGGGCTTGCTGGGCATCTTCCTCGCCCCGGCAGCGCATCAGCACCACAAACTCTTCGCCACCAAAGCGGTAGAGCTTGTCGAGAAAGCGGAAGGATTGGCGCATCACCCGCGCCAACAGCAGCAGCACTTCGTCGCCAATCAAATGGCCGTGGTGGTCATTCACCAGCTTGAAGTGGTCGATGTCAATCACGCCCAGCCAGTAGCGCAAAGGGCCTGGTTGGCGCCGCTCGGTGTCGGCATGGAGCTGGCTCAATGGCAGCGCCGAGGCCTTGTAGAAAGTCTCATCAAAGCTCTTGCGGTTCAGCAAACCCGTGAGGGTGTCGCTCTCGCTGTAGTCGAGCAGCGAGTTGATGTTGCGAAACACACTCAGCACACCGTTCGCCATGGCGAGCAGCTCCTCACTGGGCGAGGTGTCGGTGCAAACTTCTACCACGCCCACGGTACCGGTGTCGGAGCCCAGCGGAAACAGCACCACGAGACCTTGCTGCGTGGCCTTGCCTGAAGGCAGGACGAGCTCGACAGCCTGGCGGGCACAACGGGCCCAGTCTGGCTGGCTGGCCAACAGCGGCAGCTCGCGCATGTCCATCCACGAAGGGTCCATAGGCTGGGTGTGCAAGCCCGCCAACAGACAGGCTCCAGTGAGCCAGTGCTCGTCACCACTGTCACCCACCACCCGGTGCACGGCCACCCGGCTGGCGGCCAGCAACTGGCCCAGCGCCTCCACCAAGCTGCGGTCCATGGCGTCGCGGTCACGCAAACCGCTGAGGCGGGTCAGAGCCTCCATCAAGGCTCTCACAGCATCAGGCCCGGCACAGGCGAGTTGAGGCGCGCGGGCACTGCACAACGCTAACTCAGTGAACCGCTGTCTGCCTGGCTGCCAGGCAGCCTTGCACCAATGACAGCAGGGCCTCTTCATCGTAGGGCTTGCCGAGATAGTGGCTCACACCCAACTCGGCCGCGTGGTCGCGGTGTTTTTGCGCGATGCGCGAGGTGATCATGATCACCGGCAGGCCGCGCAGCCGCGCGTCGGCCCGCAGGTTTCGCACCAAGTCGAAGCCATCCATGCGAGGCATCTCGATGTCGCTCAGGATCACGTCGGGGAGTTCCTGGCCCAGCAGTTCCAACGCCTCCAGACCGTCGCGCGCCAACAGCACACGGTAGCCCTCGCGCTGCAGCAGTCGCTGTGTGACCCGCCGCACGGTGAGGGAGTCATCGACCACCATCACCTGCGGCGCCTGTTTCACCGGTGCTTGAGGCGCCAGCTCGGCGCCCGTCTCCTGCACTTGGGCTGCAGGCAACGCCGCCAGCCTGTGGTGCGCGCTCTCGCCGTACACCGCCGCCAGCGCCACAGGGTTGTAGATCAGCACGGTTTCGCCATTGGCCATCAACGACATGCCTGCCAGGCCGGGCATGCGTGACAACTGCGGGCCCAGGTTCTTCACCACCACTTCCTGGTTGCCCAGTACTTCGCCCACATGCACGGCCACGCGTTGGGAGGCACTGCGAATAATCAGCACGCGCACCGTGCGGCCTTCCAGCGGGCCACGGTCGCCGTGCTGCAACAGGGCGCCCAACCAGAAGAAAGGCAGCTCGCGTTCACCGTGGCGCAGCAGGCCGCTGGCATAGGCTGCCTGGGCCTCCTTGATGGACACGCGGCGCACCAGTTCCACCAGGGTGGAGGGCACCGCCACCGTCAGTCCACCCACCTCCAGCGCCACCACCTGGGTCACGGCGGTGGTGAGCGGCAGCACCAACTGGAATGCCGTGCCGCGGCCGGCCGCACTGGAGGTCTCGATGCGCCCGCCCATGGCCGTGACCTCGGCACGCACCACGTCCATGCCCACACCACGCCCAGCCAGTTCGGTCACTTCGTCTGCGGTGGTGAAGCCGGGGCGGAAGATCATGTTGGCCAGGTCGGCCTCGGTGGGGCGGGAGCTGTCGTCCAACAGGCCAGAGGCGCGAGCCCGCTCGGCGATGCGTGGCAGATCCAGACCCGCACCGTCGTCACGCACTTCGACGCGCACCTCGTTGCCGATCTGGCGCAGGCTCACCTCGATGGCGCCGGCTGAATCCTTGCCCAGGGCTTCGCGCAGGTTGGGCGCCTCGATGCCGTGCACCACGGCATTGCGCAGCAGGTGCTCGAAGGCCGGGGCCATGCGATCCAGCACGCTGCGGTCGAGCTCCACCGTGCCACCAGTGAGGTTCAGGCGCACCTGCTTGCCGGTTTCCTTGGCGGCCTGGCGCACCACGCGGTAGAGGCGGTCCGACACCGTGTCGAACTCGACCATGCGGGCCCGTAGCAAATCGTCTTGTAGGTCGCGCGTCAAACGCGCCTGGGCGGCCAACTGGTCCTCGGTGGTCTGCAAGGCGAGCTGCAGGCTGCGCTGCACCGTGCCCACGTCGCTGACCGACTCGGCCATCATGCGGGTGAGTTCCTGCACCCGAGTGAAGCGGTCCATTTCCAGCGGGTCGAAGGCCTGGTGGGCATGGCGTGCGGCCTCCATGCGCGAGGTCATTTGCGTTTCGGCCTGCAACTCTAGGTCGCGCAACTGGCGGCGCAGGCGCTCCAGGTTGTCGGTCAATTCACGCAGTTGGCCGCGCATCGCCGTGACGTCGGTTTCGATGCGCGAGCGGGCAATGCCCACTTCACCCGCGTGGTTCACCAGGCGGTCGAGCAAGGGCGCGCGCACACGCACCGTGGCACCAGCCGCAGCCTCGCCAGCAGAGGTGGCTGTGCCCATGGCGGGCCGCGCCACCGGGCCTTGCGCGTAGTGTTGCCAATCAACCTGGCGCTGCTCGGCCACCACCGGCGCCAGTGCCGATGCCTCGGCCACAGGCTCAGGTGGGGGTGTGACCTCGGGTGTCTGCCCGGCACTCTGGAGGGCCTCGCCCGACGGTGCCGAGATGGGGGCTACCGCAGGCGCGGATACCGGCGTGGCAGTTGGCATCTGCATCATCGGCTCGGCCACCACCGTGGCGGGTGCCAACAGGCCCTGCAATTCCTCGGCCAAGGCGTCCACAGCGTTGTGCAGGAGCGCCAGCGCCGAGGCGTCGGGCACACCATGCGCAATCAGCGACTCGATGGAGGTTTCCAGCCTGTGCGACATCTCGCCCAGGCGCATGGCACCGGCCAGTCTGGCGCCACCCTTGAGGGTGTGCAGGCTGCGCATGGCCGCCACACCCGCGCCCAGTTCGCGAGGCTCGCGCTCCCACTGGCGCAATTGCAGGGCCAGGGCGGGCAGCAGTTCCAGTGCTTCTTCGACAAAAATGTCGAACAATTCCGGGTCAATGGCATCGACCGCGTCCAGGTTCTGTCGCAGATCGTCCACCTGCACCATGCCGTGCACTGTCGCCGATCCCGTGCGCGGCTCCACCGGTTCCACTGCGGCTGGCGTGGTCTGCGCCATGGTCGTGAACTTCAGCTCACCAAGTGCAGTTTCATCGGCCCAGTTGGTGGCCAGGTAATCGGGCTCGGTGTTGCGACCACCGCTGGACTGCTCACTCACGTGCGAGGCGTCCCAGGCCTCCTGGGCGGCGAGACGCTCGTTCAGTTCGGTCGGCACGGGATGCAAGAAGCCGGCCGCAAACTGGTGCAACAGTCGGCGCACTTCATCGGCCACGTCCTGGAACAGCTTGCCTTCTTCTGGCAAGCCGTGGCCACGGGCATGCGAGCGTTCGAGCGCGTGCTCAAGACGGCGTGCCAAACCAGAGAGATCGGTGTAACCCACGGTGGCCGAGTTGCCGGCCAGCGAATGGGCCAAGGCCACCGCCGCATCACTCACGGGGCGCTCCAGCTCGTGCTGCCACTCGGCCAAGTCCACACACAAGCGGCGCGACTGCTCGTCGGCCTCATTCAGGAAGATATTGAACAGTGTGATCGGGATGCGCAGCGGGCCCACGACCTTGTAACGCTCGGCCTCGTCGGGTGGCAACAGGTTCTCGGGTTCGGCAGCAGGGGGCGCAGCAGCCGCCGGCGGGGCCTCGTCTGGCTGCACCGGCGCAGCCGGTGGCTCCAAATCCGCAAGATCAAGCTCGAAGTCGATGCCTTCCGGCAGGTTCGCAACCTCTGGTGCGTCTTGTGCGGCCACTGCTGGCCATTCACCATCCAGCACGGGCAGATCGGCCAGGTCGGCTTCGCCGTCGGCCAGTTCGGCCTGGTCCACTCGCGCGGTCTGGGCGATCAGCCAATCGGCCGTCGACGGCTCAAGCTCTGCCACGTCAGGCAGCAAGGGCAGCGGCGCCTCAACGGGCGCAGCAAGCCCCGCCGTGTCCAGTTCAAGATGCAAGGCCAGGTCGGATGCCTCAGAGGCCTCGGGCTCCGTCATCGACGCCAGTACGTCGGCGTCTTCGTCTGGATCGGGCTGCGCCACCGGCACATTGCGCAGGCTGTGGGCACGTTCGGCCAGTGCCAAACCGTCATGGCTGCCGTTGCCGCCGGAGGCGGTGAGCACCTCTACCCAGGTGGCCAGCTCATTCAGTGCCTCGGCCGTGAAGCCGCGCAGTTCGGCGTTGGCTGCGGCATCGGCCAACGCCAGGCGCGCGTTGTAAAGCTGCTCGCAGGCCCAGGCAGCGTCGCCAAACTCGCGCAAACCCACCATGCGCGAGCTGCCCTTGAGGGTGTGGAAAGCGCGGCGAACAGCCGTCATGGCCTCCAGATCGCGGGGTTCGTGTTCCAGCACGCCCATGGCTTCGCGGGCTTGGGCAACGACTTCGGCGGCCTCCTCGAAGAAGATCTCCCGCATGTCGTCGTCATCGCCCGGAGCGGGCTGCGCCAACGCAGCGGGCGCTGCCGCTGGCTGGCTGGCCTCGGACAGCGAACTAAAGGCCTGGGCCAGATCGGCCCGCGCGGCATCGCGCGAGGCCGGCCCCTCGGCCTCGGCCAGGGCATCGCGCGCCTTGGCCACGGTTTCGGCCAACTGCGGTTCGTCGGCGGCCTCGGCCTGGTTGGCCAGGTGGTCGAGCTGGCGCGACAGATCGTCGTGCGACAACTCAGGGCTTCTTGCGGTGTCGGCCAGCGCTTGCACGCGCTCCATGAGTTGCGGCTCGGTCGGTACGGGGGCCTGCGGACGAGGGCCACGTCCCATCACGGCCGAGAAGCGACCGGTGTCGGCATCGAAACGGAACAGCGATTTGGCCAGGTGCGGCTGCACACCCAGCATGTCAATCAGGAATGACAGGCCGCCCAGGTTGTCGGCCAGCCGCGCTGTGGCGGCCTGTGCGCCATCGGCGCCGGCCAGCACCACGTCCACGTCCTCGCGCATGCGCAGCACAGCCTGTGCAGCGGGGCCTAGGCCCAGCACCGAGAGCACGCCGCGCATGGTGGTGAGTTGGGCCGGCACCGGCAACAGCAGCTCGCGCTCGTCAGGTTGGCGACTGTAGCGATCAAGTTGCTGCTCCACCTCGGCCAGCGAGGCTCGCAATTCCTGCACCACGCTGCCCATGGTCTGACGATCAGAGACCTCGCGGTACAGCGTCTCCATCCAGGGTTCGATGGGCTCGGGGGGCTGGCCCGCCAGCACGCCGGAGATGCGATCAGCCAAGCGGCTGATGCGCTGCGAGGTTTCAGGGCGGTCGAGGTTGAGTTCTTCCAGCGAGGCGTCTATGCACAGCAACGCAGTGGCCACTTCCATGGCCAGTTCCGGAGCCGGCCGGCGGCCTGTGGCGGCGCTGCTGCTGACGGCCCCGTGCAAGACATGGCCCAGGCGTTCGCCATCGGGGTAGAGCTGGCGCACGGAATCGGCCACCAGCACCGCTTGCTCGGCGCACGCCGGCAACACGGCAGCATCGCCATCGGCTGCCACGGCCCAGATGTCCTTGAAGGCCGCCACGCGGCGGCGGGCCTGCGGCACCAGGGCCGGGTCATAGCGGCCCAGCGGGCTGACGGTGTAGTCCACCCCGGCCAACAGGGGCAACTCGAAAGCCTTGCGCACCCGAACCAGTTGAGGGGCCCGGGCCTCGGCGTCGTCGTCGGAACGGGCACAAAAGAACTGCAAATCGTGCAACAGCCGCTCAGGCGCCTCGGTGGAGCCACGCTCCACGGCCCGCAAATGGGCCAGCAGGCGAGAAACCATGCGCTGGGTGTACACGTCGGGCTTGAGCACCGCCCCCGCCTGGGCATCGAAGAACGCCGAAGTCAGGTTCCATAGGCCGGACACCGGTCCACTGGCGCCAGCAGCCAGGCCTGCGAACAAGCGGCTCATGCGGCGGTTGGCGGCTTCGCCACCGCGCATGGCATCCAGCATGCCCGACTCCACCGCCGCGTGCACCCGTGCATCGGGTTGCAGCGGCGAGATGGTTTTCTTCACCGACGGCCACTGGGTGCGCGGGGGCGCCACCCACAGATCGGCCGGGTGCACACGGTCTACCCCGGCCAAGGCCAGCACGGCGCGGTATTGCGGGAACATGGCCAGCGTGTTGACTGGCTGCCCTGCCAGCACGCGGTGCAGGTAGTCCAGGAGCGCGAACGAGGCACGCTCCAGTGTGTTCACGGCTTCTGGCGTAACGCTGGTAGGCGCCACCGATAGCTTCACCAGGGCCTGCTCGCTGGCCCGCAGGCAACGGGCCGCCGCTGGCAGACAGATCATCTCCAGGGCACCCACCGCTTGGTGCACCATCACACGGGCCTGTTGCAGGGCCGGCGGAATGCCGTCCTCCATCGAGGGTGACACCGTCGGGCGCAACTCAAGGTCGCGCAAGTGCCGACGCAAAGACTTGTGCGCTGTGTCCAGCGTGCGCCGCAACTCTTCGCTCACCCAGGCCAGGGCGCTCAGGTCGCCCGGCAACTCATGCTCTTGGGAGTGGTCCATGGGGGTGCCAGATGGTGGCCAGGTGAGGTATAGGGCGAATGAACGTCAGGAAACCTTGAACCGGTCCACCGACTGGCGCAGTTCCTCGGCCGTGCGCGACAGTTCGTGCACCATCTGTGCAGTGGCACGCGTGCCATCGCCGGTCTGCTCGGTCACTGCGAAGATGTGCTGGATGTTGACGGCCACCACGTTGGCCGAGTCCGCCTCCTGGCGGGCCTGTTCGGAAATGTTCGTGATGAGTGACGAGAGTTCACGTGTCACACGGTCAATGTCGGCCAACGCCGAGCCGGCCGCGTCGGACAGCTGAGCCCCCTGCACCACGCCCTGGGTGGAATGCTCCATGGCCGCCACCGCGTCTTGCGTGTCGGTTTGAATGGTCTTCACCAGCGCCGCGATCTGACGCGTGGCATCGGCGGAGCGTTCGGCCAGACGCTGCACCTCTTCGGCCACCACAGAGAAGCCGCGCCCCGCCTCACCGGCCGAAGCGGCCTGGATGGCGGCGTTCAGCGCCAGCACGTTGGTTTGCTCGGTGATGTCTGAGATCAGCTCAGTGATTTCGCCAATCTCTTGCGACGATTCACCCAGCCGCTTGATGCGCTTGGAGGTTTCCTGGATCTGGTCGCGGATGGCGTTCATGCCGCCGATGGTGTCCTGCACCGCCTGGCGACCGTTGGAGGCTGCGCGCAGCGACTGGCGCGCAACGTCAGCGGTCTTTTCGGCCTCGGCCGACACCTCGTTGATTCGGCCCGCCATCTGCAGCACCGATTCGCCGGTTTCGCGGATCTCGCGCAGTTGTTCGGACGAGGTGGCCAGCAGTTCGGTGGAGTTGTTCTCCACCTGCTCGGTGGTTTCGGTTACGCGAGCCGCTGTGGTCTGCACTTGCGACACCAGCGTGCGCAGCTCTTCCACCGTGTAGTTCACCGAATCGGCAATGGCGCCGGTGATGTCCTCGGTCACGGTGGCCTGTTGCGTCAGGTCGCCCTCGGCCACGGCTTGCAGCTCGTTCATCAACCGCAGAATGGCCGCCTGGTTGGCATCGTTGATGCGCTTCGCTTCACGCTGCTGGTTCTCGGCCTCTTGCTTCTGCGCCTCGGCTTGCGTGGCCCGCAAAGACTGGCCGCGCACGTAGACCCGCAGGAAACCCCAACCGCCCACCGCCATGGCGGCCAGCGACAGCAGCAGCAAGACAATGTGCAGCCCGCGCAAACCGCCCTGGCTGCCCAAGGCGTCCTGCACGCCTTCCAGGCCCTTGCGCAGGGGCTCGCTCTCGCCGACGATGGCCGCCTGGGACTCGCGGGCCGACACCAGGCCTTGCAGGTTGCCCAGGATGGCACTGGCCTGGGTGCGGGTCTGCTCGTACTGCTTGATCAGCGATTCAAGCCGCTCTCGGGTGGCGGCATCTTTCGTGCCCGGCAGCCGGAGTTCAGCGCTGCCCTTGAGCAGGCCATCCGAAATCTCGCGGAAGGTGTTCAGGTCCTTGCCCAGCAGGAACACCGCCTCGGGGCTCACTCCCTCCAGGGTCAGAAACTCATTGGCGCTCTTGCCGATGCGCTGGGTCAGCATCACCAACTGGCCCACCGCCGAGAGCTCGGCCGCCGAGGCGCCGGTTTGCAGTTTCAACGACGACACCGTTTCAGCCTGTTCCAGCAGGTCGGCCGACTGGCGGTTGATCAGCCGCAGGGCCTTGCCCACCTGGGTCAGCGTGGCCTGCTGCGACAGCACGGTGCTGGCATTCTTCTCGGCGTTGTCCACCAGCGGCACCAGCGCGGGCATGAATTCTTCCTGCACCGACTGGCTAACCTGGTCCACCGTGTCGTTGCCCGAGGCCAGCCCGCGCACGCTGTTCGACAGGACCTGCTGGCTGTCACGCACCTCGGCAAAGGCGGTGGGCGTGCCCACCAAGGCCTGCGACACAGACTTGGCCAGACGCTGGGACTGCATCAGCGCCTGACCGGTGGCCGACAGTTGCCGCGCCTGGCGCCCGGAAGAGATCAGCGCAAAGGCCGCCGTGATGACGAAGACCAAGGCGCCCACGATGATCAGGCCCAACAGCACCCGCTGTTGACTCGCCGTCGACTGGCCACCGATCAGCGGCAGGGCCTGTTCGCCATCGGCAAAGCGTGAGGGCTCCTCGAACTGCGACAGGCTCACGTCGGCATGCGGCTCGGTGTCCGGCGCTGGGGGCGAGGGGTCGGCGGCGGCCTTCGGCTCTTCAACCGGGCTTACCTTCTGCTGAGCGGCCAGGCGCTGATCGATCTCATTGAGCAGCGCATCCACCTCTTGGTCGGAGGCTTCATTGGCCGGATCCACCACCACAGTGGGGGCAGCAGCCTCCGCGTCGGGTGATCGGAACTTGGTTTTCAGCTGGTCAAGCAGACTCATCACATCCTCGCTTCATCATGGCCCCCACTCGCGGCGGGCACTTGTCAGTTCCCGTGCTCAGGCGGCAGCCACATCCAGGAAACGTGGGTCTTCGGCCATGGCCGCCAAGCTCAGTTCTTGCCACCGGCGCCCAGCCTTGTCCAGCCAGACCACACCCGCAAAGGCCGGTCGCTGCACAGCAGGGTCGTCAGGCCGGCGCTCTAGCATGGAGGGGTCGCGCAGGCCCAGCAGGCGGTCCACGCGCAAGGCGCAGTTGACATGCAGCGTGGTGTTGAGCACCACCAGTTGCGCCGCTGCGGCCGGCGCCGGCACCTGTTCGCGCAGCCGCAGGAAGCCGGCCAGATCGACCACGGTGTGCAAATGCCCCCGCAGGTTGGCCACGCCCACCATCCATTCGGCGGCATGAGGCACCTGGGTCAGAACCCGTTCGGCATGGATTTCACCGGCCTGTGCCAGCGGCAACAGCAGGCCGACGCCGGCACATTCAACCGCCAGCCAACCGGCCTCGCGAGGTTGCTCGCGGACGGCCTGAAGGCGCTGGGCCAGTCGAACCTGCAGTTCGCGCAGTGCTTCCTTGTTTGACATCGGTCAGTGGATCACCGGCTGCTCAGCCCAGTGCCTCAATCTTGGCCATCAGGTCGGCCGCATCCACCGGCTTGACCACGTAATCGCGCGCGCCCTGGCGCAAACCCCAGACACGATCAGTTTCCTGATTCTTGCTGGTGCACATGATCACGGGGACATCGGCGTAACGCGGGTCTCGCGTGATGATGCGGGTGAGCTGGAAGCCGTTGGTGCCCGGCATCACCACGTCCATCAGGATCAGGTCGGGCTTGTGCTCGGCCAGGCGACGCATGGCTTCATCGCCACTCTCGGCCGTGGCCACGATGAAGCCCCGTCGGCTCAGCAAGTCGGACAGGTAGTGCAACTCGGTCTTCGAGTCGTCAACCAGGAGGATGTGCTGGATAGGCATACGCTGTGTCCTTGGCCAGGAATCGGTTGCCGGTTCGGCGCCAGAGCAAGACTGCGTCATGGTCAGGCAGCCGCAGAGCGGAACTGCGCAACGGCGCGCAGCAGTTGCTCCTTGGTGAAAGGCTTGGTGAGGTACTCGTCGGAGCCCACCATGCGGCCACGCGCCTTGTCGAACACGCCATCCTTGGACGACAGCATGATCACCGGCACCTGGGCAAAACGGGGGTTGCGCTTGATGATGGCGCAGGTCTGGTAGCCGTCAAGCCGGGGCATGAGGATGTCGCAGAAAATCAGGTCGGGCTCGTGGTCGCTGACCTTGGCCAGCGCATCGAAGCCGTCCTCGGCCAGCATGACCTCGTAGCCGCCCTGGCGCAGAAAAATCTCCGCGCTGCGACGGATGGTGTTGCTGTCATCAATGACCAGCACTCTGGTCGACGTCGGCATCTGCCCTGACGTGGGTTCGTCACTCACCTCGCGCCCCTCAACGTTGATACTGTTATTGCGTTTGGCGTAGAACGCCAATCCGGGCGATTCGGCAGATCTTGTCAGATCTGAACCATTTCAAAATCTTCCTTGCGCGCCCCGCATTCGGGGCAGGTCCAGTTCATGGGGACATCGGCCCAAGCCGTCCCCGCTGCAATGCCATGGTCAGCATCGCCAGCGGCTTCGTCGTAGATCCATCCACAGATCAGGCACATCCAGGTTCGGGTTTCGCTCACGGGGTCTATGTCCATCACTACAATCGCCTTGGAGTATAGCGACGGCCCCAGCGGATCAGCCAAGGTTTTGTCGGCACATACACAACATCACACTTTCCCGCTCGCCCGCACGATCGGTTTTCAACAACCCGCAGAGCCCAGGCGCAGCACCCAGCATGACCACAGAAACCCCCGATGATGTCGGCGCCGCGCCGGACGCCATGCAGGACGCGCCGGCACCTGCCTGCGTGATGAGCTTCAATGCCAGCGACCCCAGCGGTGCAGGCGGTCTCAGCGGTGACGTGGCCACCATTGCGGCCATGGGCGCCCACGCGCTACCCGTGGTGGCAGCCATCCTGATGCGCGACACCGCCGAGGTGTTCGACCAGCACGCCATCGACACCGACCAGGTCGACGAGCAGGCCCGTCGCATCCTTGAGGATGTCACGATCTCGGGCTTCAAGGTGGGCTTTCTGGGCTCTGCCGAGAACGCCAGCGCGGTGGCCGAAATCCTGTCTGATTACCCCGACGTGCCGGTGGTGACCTACCTGCCCAACCTGTCGTGGATGGAAGAAGACGACCAGCAGTCGTACCTCGATGCCGTTCGCGAGCTGATCCTGCCGGCCAGCGAGGTGCTGGTGGGCAGCCACAAGACCCTCACCGATTTCCTGCTGCCCGACTGGGACGCCGAGCGCCCCGCCTCGGCCCGCGAACTGGCCGTGGCCGCCGCCGAGCATGGCGCTGAATACGTGCTGGTCACTGGCGTGATGCTGCCCACGCCTAAGGGTGGCAACCAGTTCATGGACAACGTGCTGGCCAATGCACAGGGCGCCGTCACCGGTGAGAAATTCGAACTGTTCGAGGTCTCGTTCGTGGGTGCTGGCGACACGCTGTCCAGCGCCCTGGCCTCACTGCTGGCGGTGGGCACCGAGTTGCAGGCCGCCGTCGGCGAAGCCTTGCAGTTCCTCGACCAAAGCCTGGATGCGGGCTTTCGCCCCGGCATGGGCAATGTCGTGCCCGACCGCTTCTTCTGGGCCTTGCCGCCGGAGGAAGGCGAGGACGGTGTGGTCGCCGGCACCGAATTCGACCTCGACAACCCTGATCAACCCCTGCCCCCTGGAGGCTCGCGCCGTGTCCACTAATGCCCAGTTGTTCGAGCGGGCCCAGCTCTCGATTCCCGGCGGTGTCAATTCGCCCGTGCGCGCCTTCCGCGCCGTGGGCGGCACGCCGCGCTTCATCGCTCGCGCCCAAGGCGCCTATATGTGGGACGCCGAGGGCGCGAAGTACATCGACTACATCGGCTCCTGGGGCCCGATGATCCTGGGCCACGGCCATCCGGCGGTGCTGGATGCCGTTTTGAAGGCGGCCCACGACGGCTTCAGCTTTGGCGCGCCCACCGAGCGCGAGGTAGAACTGGCCGAAGAAATCATCCGCCACGTGCCCAGCATCGAGCAGGTGCGCCTGGTCAGCTCTGGCACCGAGGCCGGCATGAGCGCCATCCGCCTGGCACGCGGCGCCACCGGCCGCAGCAAGATCGTCAAGTTCGAGGGCTGCTACCACGGCCATGCCGACGCACTGCTGGTGAAGGCCGGCTCGGGCCTGGCCACCTTCGGCCACCCCACCAGTGCTGGCGTGCCGGCCGAGGTGGTGCAGCACACCCTGGTGCTGGAGTACAACAACCTCGAACAGATCGAAGAGGTCTTCAAGACCCAGGGCCACGAGATCGCCTGCGTGATGATCGAGCCCATCGCCGGCAACATGAACTTCGTGCGCGCCCAGGTACCCTTCGTCAAGCGCATCCGCGAGCTCTGCGACCAACACGGTGCGCTGTTCGTGTTCGACGAAGTGATGACGGGCTTTCGCGTGGCACTGGGCTCGGCCCAAAGCGTCTATACCCAGGCGATTCCCGGCTTCAGGCCCGACATCTCGGTGTTTGGCAAGGTCATCGGCGGCGGCATGCCGCTGGCTGCGTTTGGCACCAGCCGCAAGATCATGCAGAACCTGGCACCGTTAGGCCCGGTCTACCAGGCCGGCACCTTGAGCGGCAACCCGGTGGCCACGGCCTGTGGTCTGGCCACGCTGAAGGAAATCTCCAAACCAGGCTTCTACGAGGCTCTGGGTGCGAGAACGAAGTCGCTGGTGGCCGGCCTCACGCAGGCTGCCAAGACGGCGGGCGTGCCCTTTGTGGGAGACAGCGAAGGCGGTATGTTCGGCTTCTTCTTCGCCAGCGAACTGCCCCAGAACTACAACGTGGTCATGGCCACCGACAAGGAGCGCTTCAACCGCTTCTTCCACGGCATGCTGGACTGCGGCGTCTACCTGGCCCCGGCGCTGTACGAGGCCGGCTTTGTCAGCGCCGCCCACACCGACGCCGACATTGCCGCCACCGTGGCAGCCGCCGCCAGCGTCCTTGCCAAGGCATGAGTGACGTCCAGCTGACCAGCTTCGCCGGCCAACCCGCGCTCGCCCTGCGGGCGCCGGACGGCGCCCGCGCCACAGTGCTGCTGCACGGCGCGCATCTGGTGTCGTGGGTGCCGGCCGGCGGCGAGGAGCAGCTCTACCTTTCGCCCACAGCCAAGTACGGCCACGGCAGCTCGGTGCGCGGCGGCGTGCCGGTGATCTTTCCGCAGTTCAACGCCCGTGGCCCGCTGCCCCGGCATGGGCTGGTGCGCAGCCGCAGCTGGGAAGCCACCGAGTCTGTCGTGCGCGACGGCCACGCCATCGCCGTACTGCGCTTCACCGACGACATCGCCACCCGTGTGCATTGGAAGCACGGCTTTGAGGCCGAACTGACCGTGAGCCTGGCGGGCAAGGAAATCGACATCGAATTGGCCGTCACCAACACCGGTGACACGCCTTTCGAATTCACTGCCGCGCTGCACACCTATCTGCGCTGCAACGAACTGCTCAAGCTACAGCTCGAAGGCCTGCAGAACCATGGCTTTGAAGATTTTCTGAACAGCGGCGTAGCCGGCGAGCAATGGGGCGACGTACTGACCTTCGTCGGCGCCATCGACCGCATTTATCACAACGTCAACGGGCCTCTCACGCTGCGCGAGCTGGGCCGGCGCGCCAGCATCTCGATGAGTGGCTTTGACGACGTGGTGGTCTGGAACCCGGGTGGCGACGGCGTGCAGCAACTCGCCGACATGCCTGACGAAGACTGGCGGCGCATGCTGTGCGTGGAAGCCGCACGCATCCGCGAGCCGGTGCACTTGATGCCCGGTGAAGACTGGGCCGGCATGCAAAGCCTGCGCGCCTGATCCACAGCCTGCGCGCCAGACCGTTACCCCCTGCGCGAGCTTGCCCGCCACAGCGACCCAAACTCTCCATGCACATCCACATCATCGGCATCTGCGGCACGTTCATGGGTGGCCTGGCCGCGCTGGCCCGCGAGGCTGGCCACCGGGTCACCGGCTGCGACGCCAACGTCTACCCGCCCATGAGCGACCAGCTCCGCGCGCTGGGCATAGACCTGATCGAAGGCTTTGGCGCCGACCAGTTGGCGCTCAAGCCCGACGTTTTCGTGGTGGGCAATGTGGTGACGCGCGGCAACCCGCTGATGGAAGCCATCCTTGATGCCGGTGCTGCCTACACCAGTGGCCCGCAGTGGTTGGCCGAGCACGTGCTGCAAGGCCGCCATGTGCTGGCCGTGGCCGGCACGCATGGCAAGACCACCACCACCTCGATGCTGGCCTGGGTGCTCGAGCACGCCGGCCTGCAGCCGGGATTTTTGGTGGGTGGCGTGCCGCAGAACTTCGGCATCTCGGCGCGGCTGGGGAATACGAAAGCCGGCGTTGCGGCCGGCGTGGGCAAGCCCTTCGTCATCGAGGCCGACGAGTACGACACCGCCTTCTTCGACAAGCGCAGCAAGTTTGTGCATTACCGGCCGCGCACCGCCGTGCTGAACAACCTGGAATACGACCACGCCGACATCTTTGCCGACTTGGCCGCCATCGAGACCCAGTTTCACCACCTGGTGCGCACCGTGCCTGCCAGCGGTCGCCTGGTGGTGAATGCCCGAGAGGATGCCCTGCAGCGCGTGCTCACCAGGGGGTGCTGGAGCGAGGTGACCCGCTTTGGCAGCCGCAAGGAAGAACCCGGTGCGCTGCGCGCGCGCGGCGAGCCGCACAGCTTTGATGTGCTGCGCGGTGCCATGAAGATCGCCCGCGTGGAATGGGCTTTGCTGGGCGAACACAACCAGCTCAACGCGCTGGCCACCATCGCCGCCGCCGAGCACGTGGGCGTTGCGCCCGAGGTGGCCGCTGCCGCGCTGACCGAGTTCCAGAACGTGCGCCGCCGGCTGGAGCTGCGCGGCGAGGCCGGCGGCGTGAAGGTGTATGACGACTTCGCCCACCACCCCACCGCCATCCGCACCACGGTGAACGGCCTGCGCCGCAAGGTGGGTGAACAGCGCATCCTGGCCGCGTTCGAGCCGCGCAGCAACACCATGAAGCTGGGCACCATGAAGGCGCAACTGCCCTGGGCGCTGGAAGAGTGCGACCTGGCCTTCTGCCACAGCGGAGGCCTGGGTTGGGACGCACGCGAGGTGCTCTCGCCCATGGGCGCACAGGCCCAGGTGTGCGACAGCATCGATGCCATGGTGGCGGCCATCGTGAAGGCCGCCAGGCCGGGCGACCATGTGCTGTGCATGAGCAATGGCGGCTTTGGCGGCATCCACGACAAGCTGCTGAACGCGCTCGCAGCGCGCTGAGCACCGTGGAGACGCCCACGCACGTCCTCTACCTGCACGGCTTCCGGTCTTCGCCGCAATCGGCCAAGGCCCGGCAGGTGGCGGCGTGGATGCAGGCGCATCGGCCAGACGTGGTGTGGAGTTGCCCGCAACTGCCACCCTCGCCACAGGACGCCTTGCGCTTGCTCATGACGCTCACGGCCGATTGGCCCAAGAATGGCATGGCAGTGATCGGCAGTTCCCTTGGCGGCTTCTATGCCACGGTGCTGGCCGAGCGGCTGGGAAGTCCTGCCGCACTGCTGAACCCTGCGGTCAACCCCGCGCGCGATCTGGCCAAGCACCTCGGTGAACAAAGCAACTTCCACAACCCCGAGGACCGCTTCTTCTTCCGCGATGAATTCATCGCCGAGTTGCAGACCATGACGCCCGCTGCCATCACCCGCCCCCAGCGCTACTTCGCGGTCATCGCCAAGGGCGACGAGGTGCTGGACTGGTGCGAGATGCACGCGCGCTATGCCGGGGCCCACATCCGATTGCTGGAGGGCAGTGACCACGCGCTGTCGAATTTCGACGCCGACCTGCCCCATCTGCTCCATTTCCTGCAACTCACGAACGAGAAACCACCATGCGTTTGAAAGGCAAAGTCAGCATCATCACCGGCGCCGCCCAGGGCATAGGCCAGGCCACCGCGCTCAAGTTCGCCCAGGAGGGCGCCATCGTCATCGTCTGCGACATGAAGGCCGGCGCCATCGATGAAACCGTGGCCATGTGCCGCGCGACGGGCGCCCAGGCCGAGGGATTCGTGGTCAACGTCACCGACCGCGCCCAGGTGGATGCCATGGTGGCCGCCGTGAAGGCCAAGTTCGGTCGCATCGACGCCCTGGTGAACAACGCCGGCATCACCAAGGACGCGCGCCTGCAGAAGATGACGCTGGAGCAGTTCGACGCGGTGATCGACGTGAACCTGCGCGGCGTCTTCCACTGCGCGCAGGCCGTGGCCGACACCATGGTGGCCCAGGGCTCGGGCGCCATCCTGAATGCATCGAGCGTGGTGGGTGTGTATGGCAACTTCGGCCAGACCAACTACGCCGCCACCAAGTTCGGCGTCATTGGCTTCACCAAGACCTGGAGCCGTGAGCTGGGCCCCAAGGGCGTGCGCGTGAACGCCGTGGCCCCGGGCTTCATCGAGACTCCCATCCTGTCCACCATCCCCGACAAGGTGCTTGATCAGATGCGCGCCGAGGTGCCCATGCGCCGCCTGGGCAAGCCCGAAGAAATCGCCAACGTCTACGCCTTTCTGGCCAGCGACGAAGCCTCCTATGTCAACGGTGCCGTGCTCGAGGTTTCGGGCGGCCTGACAGTGTGATGCCGTGGTGCGGTTTCGGTTGCTGATGTGGTGACCAGACTCGGCGCATAGCGGCCGGCCGTATTTCGTCATTCCCGCGTAGGCGGGAATCCATGTCTTTGCGTCGGCTGCGGCAGCGCAGCGGCGGTACCTTCGGCCTACGTACTCCTCGCGGACAAGCGCCGTGCCCTCTGTTGCGCCTGCGCTCTCTTGTTCTGCCTTGGCCCTCGGAGCTCTCTACCCAAACGCGAATGTGCCCTCCGCCCGAAGGCACCACCACTGCCCTGCAACCACTGCCGGTGGCGGTCAAACTGGTGGTGCACCACCGCCTCCTCAGGCAGAGGGTGTCGGGTATCCGCCCGACGGAACTCAGGAATGCGTCACGCCCGGCGAGGGCATGGCGCAGGGGGAGATGGAGTCGGGCGGATACCCGTCGACCTCTGCCCCGCCACCGACGTGTGAGCGAGAAAACCTGGATTCCCGCCTGCGCGGGAATGACGGGGCCGAGGGACGGGGATGACGGACTGCTATGCGCCGGCACCGGCCACCAAGCCCGGGAGACGGCCCGTTGCAGAGGGGCCTGTCGCGACCTGAGACAATCTGCAGGTGATGTATGCCCTCTTCGATGACGCCGGAAAGTTCCTCGCCGGCCGCGTGATGTCTGAAGCCGACAGTTCGATGCAGATCGAACTGGATTCCGGCAAACGCGTCAAGGTGAAATCCGCCAACGTGCTGCTGCGCTTCGACAAGCCGCTACCAGCGGAGCTGATCGCGTCCGCGCAAGCCAAATCGGGCGAGATTGATCTGGACTTGGCTTGGGAGTTCGCCCCGGAGGGTGAGTTCGGCTTTGCCGATCTGGCACGTGACTACTTTGACGCCAAGGCCGGGCCCGAGCTACAGGCCGCAGCGCTGTTCCGTCTGTTCGAGGCACCGCATTACTTCCGCCGCGCCGGCAAGGGCCAGTTCAAGAAGGCGCCGGAAGACATCGTGAAGGCAGCGCTGCTGGGCATCGAACGCAAGAAGCAGCAAGCCTTGCAGATCGAGGGCTGGGCTGATGAGTTGGTGGCCGGGCAGTGCCCCGCGCCGATCCGCGAGCAGCTCTACAAGATCCTGTTCAAGCCGGACAAGAACGCGCCCGAGTACAAGGCCGTGGTCGAGGCAGCCAAGAAAAGCCATCTGGCGCCGCTCGACCTGCTGAAGTTGGCGGGGGCGATCAACAGCCCCTACCAATTCCATTGGCGCCGGTTTTTGTTCGACCAGTTCCCCAAGGGTCATGGCTTCCCGGCGCTTGAAGCCCCAGACATCAAGGACGAACTGCCCGTGGCGGCGGTGCAGGCCTTTTCCATCGACGACTCGCAAACCACCGAGATCGACGATGCGCTCTCGGTCACCGGCCTGGGCACAGGAACGGTGGTGTTCGGCATTCACATCGCTGCACCGGCGCTGGCTTTCCAGCCCGACTCGGCGCTGGACAAAGTAGCGCGCGACCGTTTGTCCACGGTCTACATGCCGGGCTGGAAGATCACCATGCTGCCCGACGCCGTGGTGCAGCAATACACGCTCATCGAAGGCCGCGCCTGCCCGGCCGTGAGCCTGTACGTGAGCCTGGACGAAGCCACGTTGACTGTGAAAGCCACCGAGACCCGGCTGGAGCAGGTGCCCATCGCGGCCAACCTGCGCCATGACCAACTCGATGCGGTGATCACCCAGGCCTCGCTCACCGGCCAGGCACCGGCCGAATACGCCTTTGCCACCGAGTTGGCTTTCTGCTTCCGCTTGGCGCAGCACCTGAAGGCGGCGCGCGAAGTGGTGCGCGGCAAGCCCGAGTTGTTCAACCGGCCCGACTACAGCTTCAAGCTTGATGGCCCGGGAACGGAGCCGACCGGCGACGAAGCCGTGCGCATCGGCGAGCGCAAGCGCGGCGCCCCGCTGGACCTGATCGTGGCCGAGGCCATGATCCTGGCCAACAGCAGCTGGGGCGGCTGGCTGGCCGAGCTGGGCGTACCTGGCATCTACCGCAGCCAGGCCAGCCTGGCGCCAGGCGTGAAGGTGCGCATGGGCATCAAGCCCGCACCGCACGCCGGCATGGGCGTGGCGCAGTACACCTGGGCCACTTCGCCGCTGCGCCGCTATGTGGATCTGGTGAACCAGTGGCAGATCATTGCCTGCGCCAAGCACGGTCGCACCGCCGCATTGGCCGCGCCCTTCAAGCCCAAGGACGCGATGCTGTTCTCGATCATTTCGAGCTTCGACGGCGCCTACTCGGCCTACAACGGCTTCCAGCAAGCCATAGAGCGCTACTGGACAATGCGCTGGCTGACGCAAAACAGCGTGAGCGAGCTGGACGCCGCCGTGATGAAGGACGGCCTGGTGCGGGCCGAAACCCTGCCGCTTATGTTCCGGGCCCTGGGTTGCGAGCAGCTGCCGCGTGGCACCCGGGTGCGGGTACGCGTGACCGGGCTCGATCTGCTGACACTGGACATCCATGCCAGCCTGCTGGCGCGCCTGGATGACGCGCTGGACGAGGCCGTGCAAGACGAGGCAGACGATGAGGCCGCAGCCGAAGCAGCCGGCGGGCTGTCGCTGGCCATCGCGCTGGACGACAGCGATGCGCCCGACACTGCCCCAGGGGCTGCGGGCACTTCAGCCGCCTGACCCCAGCGCTCCTCCACTGCGTCATGCCGACGATGCCCCGCCTGGCCCTCACGTCCTGGCGTCGCCTGAGCGCGATGCAGGTGGCCGTGGCCGTGTCGGTGGCTATCCATGCGGCCTTGCTGTTCGTGCGCTTCGTCGACCCCGAGAGCTTCAACCGCATCTTCGAGGACACGCCGCTGGAAGTGGTGCTGGTCAACTCCCGCTCTGATGAAAAGCCGCAGAAGGCCCAGGTGATCGCCCAGGCCAGCCTGGCTGGTGGCGGGGACGCCGTAGCCGGCCGGGCCACCACACCATTGCCGCCATCGGCCTTCAACCGCCCGGGCGAAGACCTGAGCGACACCCAGCGCCAGATGCGGCAAATGCAGGAGGTGCAGCAGCAGTTGCTGGCCCAGATCCGCCGCGAGCTGGCCCTGCTGCCTGCACCCGATATGAGCCAAGCGGCCCCCACCCCTGAGGTGGCCGACCGCGAGGAGCGCCGCCGCCAGATGCTGCGCATGCTGGCCGAGATCGAGAAGCGCATCAACGAAGAGAATGCCCGCCCCAAGAAGCGCTACATCAGCCCCGCCGCGCGCGAGGAGGTTTACGCCATGTACTACGACAGCCTGCGGCGCAAGATCGAAGAGCGCGGTACGCGCGATTTTCCTGAGCTGGCCGGCCGCAAGGTCTACGGTGAGCTGACCATGAACCTCACCATCGATGCCGAAGGCCGCGTGATCGAGGCCGACGTGGTGCAGCCCTCCAAATCCGATGTGCTGAACCGCCGCGCCGTGGCCATCGTGCACGCTGCCGGCCCTTTCGGTGCCTTCACGCCGGGGATGCGCAAGCAAGCCGACCAGATCGTGGTCACCTCGCGTTTTCGCTTCACCCGCACCGATGGGCTGGAAACCAGCGTCAGCAACCCTGGTCGCTGAGCGCCCCGACCACATGAACACCCCTGCTCCCACCCCCGCCCGCTATGCCGTGCTCGGCAACCCCGTGGCCCACAGTCGCTCACCGGTGATCCACACCGCCTTTGCCGAGCAAACCGGCGAGGCGGTGCAGTACGAGCGACTATTGGCACCGCTGGATGGTTTTGTGGCCACGGTGCAGGCCTTTGCTGAGGGTGGTGCGCGCGGGTGCAACGTCACCGTGCCATTCAAGTTCCAGGCTTTCTCACTGTGCCCCCGGCACACGCCGCGCGCCGAGCTGGCCCAGGCCGCCAACACCCTGCGTTTCGACAGCGACGGCTGGCTGGCCGACAACACCGACGGCGTGGGCCTGATGGCCGACATCCAGTTGGCCGCCGGTGTGCCACTGCGCGGCCAGCGCGTGCTGCTGATCGGCGCTGGCGGCGCGGCGGCCGGCGTGCTGGGTCCCTTGCTCGAAACCCGTCCGGCCGAGGTGGTGGTGGCCAACCGCACCTTGGCCAAGGCCGAAGCCCTGGCGGCCCGCCATGCCAGCCTGGCCCAGGGCCTAGGCGTGCCTTTGCGCGCCAGCAGCCTGGCCACACCGGGGGATGCCTTTGATGTCGTGCTCAATTCCAGCGCCAGCAGTTTGGGCGGCGGCGAGGTACCGGTGCCCGCCTGCGTGCTGCGCGCCGGCACCCTGGCGGTGGACTTGATGTACGGTGCCGCCGCCGAACCCTTCCTGGCCTGGGCCTGCCACCATGGCGCGGTGGCCCGTGACGGCCTGGGCATGCTGGTGGAGCAGGCGGCCGAATCCTTTGCGTTGTGGCGCGGCGTGCGCCCCGCCACCGGGCAAGTGATGCAGATGCTGCGCGCGCAACTGGCCGCTGCGGGCGGCATCCCAAAGCCATGAGCCCGATCAAGCGGCATGGGCTGCGGCTGGCGGCGTTGCTGGTGCTGTCGGTGCTGGCTTTGCAGTTGTACTTCGGCGCCCGCGTCGCGCTGATGACGGTGCTCGACCCGCAGTCCACCAGCTTCCAGCGCAGTGAGGCCTGGCGCATCCTCGCCCTGCGCCATGAGCTGCCTTGGAGCCAGCACTGGGTGGATGACGGTCAGCTCTCGGCTCACCTCAAGCGCGCGGTGATCGCCAGTGAGGACGCCGGTTTCGTCGACCACTCTGGCGTGGAATGGGACGCCATCGAGGCCGCCTGGCAACGCAACCAGAAGGCCGAAGCCAAGGCCGAGCGGCTGAACCAGCAGATCGCCAAGCGCGCCGCATCGGGTACCCAGAAACCGCCCGTGCAAGTGACGCCCAAGGTGGTGGGCGGCTCCACCATCACCCAGCAACTGGCCAAGAACCTGTTCCTGTCAGGTGAACGCAGCCCCGTTCGCAAGGCCCAGGAGGTAGTGATCACTTACATGCTTGAGGGTCTGCTGAACAAGCGCCGCATCCTCACCATCTACCTGAACAACGTGGAGTGGGGCGAGGGTGTGTTCGGCGCCGAAGCGGCCGCAAGGCATTACTTCAGGGCCACGGCCGCGCAACTGGCACCTGGCCAGGCGGCGCGGCTGGCGGTGATGCTGCCGGCGCCCAAGCGCTTCGAAAGGAACCCAGGCTCGGGCTATGTGGCCATCCGCTCGGCCACCATCGCCGCCCGCATGGGTGGGGTGGAATTGCCTTGATCATGCACACTGCGCCATGGCCACGCTGACCGACGAGATCGCCGCCACCGCCGCCCGCATGGTGGTAGAGGAAGGCTTGGAGTACGGCCCCGCCAAGCGCCGCGCCGCGCGCGACCTGGGTCGGCGCTCGGGCTGGCAGGGCGAGTTACCGCCCAATGAACAGGTGGAGGACGAGGTCCGCGACTACATCGCCCTGTTCTGCGCCGACACCCAGCCAGTCGAGCTGAGCGCTCTGCGCAGGCAGGCTGCCTGCTGGCTGGAGCGCCTGGTCGAGTTCCGCCCGCACCTCACCGGCGCGGTGTGGCGCGGCACCGCGACACGGCTCTCGCCCATCGTGATCGACCTTTACTGCGACGACCCCAAGGCGCCCGAGATCGCCCTGCTCAACCTGGGCCTGGCCTTCGACAGCGACTCCGCCAGCGGCAGCGAAACCGTGGTGTTGACCCTGACCGACCGCTGCCCTGGCCTGGGCGGCGAGCCCGTGACACTGCACTGCGTGGTGCGCGACCACGACGAGCTGCGGGGCGCCCTCAAACCCGACGCACAGGGACGCAGCTGGCGTGGCAACCTGGCCGCCCTGCGCCAGCGCATCATGGAGACTGAAACATGACACTTCAAACCCGCCGCCGCGCCCTTCATGCCCTGGCCGCCGTGGCCGTTTCGGCCACAGGCCTGGCCTGCAAGCGCCGCGACGATGCGGCGGTCTCAGCCGCCCCGCCACCCCCAGCACCCGCCACCGACCTGGCCCTGGCCGACTTCTGGCAACGCGAGTACGACACCCCCACCGGCACCCGGCTGGCCACCCGCAGCCTGCAAGGCAAGCCACTGGTGCTGAACTTCTGGGCCACCTGGTGCGGCCCCTGCGTGAAGGAGATGCCCGAACTGGACCGCTTTGCGCAAGAGATGGCACCGCAAGGCTGGCAGGTGCTGGGCGTGGCCATCGACAAGGCCGACGCGGTGCGAACGTTTCTGCAGGCCACCCCGGTGCGCTTTCCCATCGCCATCGCCGGGCTGGATGGTCTGGGTCTGGTGCAAGCCTTGGGCAACACCAACGGCGGCCTGCCGTTCACCCTGGTGCTGGACGCCCAAGGGCGGGTCTTGCAGCGGAAAATGGGGGCTACCCACTTTGAAGAACTGCGAGCGCTGGCCCAGCAAGGCCCCACCAGCTAAACGGCTGGCTGTTTGTGCCGTGCCACCGCAGGCATCCGGTGTCAATGGCACAGGCCTTCTATATTTGGCAGCCAGTTGCATTGAACTGCCGCCAAAAAGGCGTAAAGTTCGCAACCTGATCAACGGCGAGGGGTTCTGCGAACCCCGTCCACTAGCCAGAATGGAAGTACTCATTCTCTCTGCGCCGAACCCTTACGCCCAGCATGCCTCGCGTGCCACGTCGAACAATACGGCCAGATCACTGCAAATCAGCGCCAGTTGTGGTGCGATGATGGATCGCCCGAGCATTCCCGACCATGCTCGCCTTGCAATCTGCCGCAGCGGCGCCAAGCGCCCGAGCGGCAAGGCACCGTGGCACATGGCGCCTTCAGTGCGCGACCTCCGCGTCGCCTGACACGGCCTCGGCGGCGCCCCAACCTGCGCCCGGCCTCCTTTTCACCTACTTTCGGAGCTCGAAATTCCATGGACCTGCGCAAGCTCAAGACCCTGATCGACCTGGTGTCGGATTCCAACATTGCTGAACTGGAAATCACCGAAAACGAAGGCAAGGTCCGCATCGTCAAATCGGTCGCACCAGGTGCTGCCGCTCCCGTGATGCATTACGCCGCAGCACCGGCGCCGATGGCGGCACCTGTTGCGAGCCCCCCCGTTGCCGCCGCCCCGGTTGCCGAGGCGCCTGCCGCCGAGCCCACCGGCCACGTGGTGAAGTCGCCCATGGTGGGCACCTACTACGCGTCGTCCACCCCGGGCGGCAAACCGCTGGTGGAAGTGGGCAACACGGTCAAGGAAGGCGAGGCCATCTGCATCATCGAAGCCATGAAGATCATGAACGAGATCGAAGCCGACAAGGCCGGCACCATCACCAAGGTGTTGGTGCAGAACGGCCAGGCGGTGGAGTTTGGACAGCCCCTGTTCATCATTGAATAAGGGCTGAACCCATGTTCAAGAAGATCCTGATTGCGAACAGGGGGGAAATCGCCCTGCGGATCCAGCGTGCCTGCCGCGAGATGGGCATCAAGGCCGTGGTGGTGTACTCCGAGGCCGACCGCGATGCCAAGTACGTGCGCCTGGCCGAAGAAGCCGTGTGCATAGGCCCAGCTGCGTCGAGCCTGAGCTACCTCAGCATGCCGGCCATCATCGCCACGGCCGAGGTGACCGACGCCGAGGCCATCCACCCCGGCTACGGCTTCCTGAGCGAGAACGCCGACTTCGCCGAGCGCGTAGAGCAGAGCGGCTTCACCTTCATCGGCCCCACGCCCGAATCCATCCGCATCATGGGCGACAAGGTCTCGGCCAAGCAGGCCATGATCAAGTCGGGGGTGCCCTGCGTGCCGGGCTCGGAAGGCGCACTGAACGACGACCCCAAGGAAGCCATCCGCCAGGCCCGGGCCATTGGCTATCCGGTGATCATCAAGGCGGCGGGTGGCGGCGGAGGCCGCGGCATGCGCGTGGTGCACACCGAAGCGGCGCTGATCAATGCGGTGCAGATGACGCGCGCCGAGGCCGGCGCTGCCTTTGGCAATCCGGCCGTCTACATGGAGAAGTTCCTGGAGAACCCACGCCACGTGGAAATCCAGGTGTTGGCCGACGAGCATCGCAACGCGGTCTACCTGGGCGAGCGCGACTGCTCCATGCAGCGCCGCCACCAGAAGATCATCGAAGAAGCGCCAGCGCCGGGTATCGCCCGCCGCCTGATCGAGAAGATTGGCGACCGCTGCGCCGCCGCCTGCAAGAAGGTGGGCTACCGCGGCGCGGGCACCTTCGAGTTCCTGTACGAGAACGGCGAGTTCTATTTCATCGAGATGAACACCCGCGTGCAAGTGGAGCACCCGGTGACCGAGATGGTGACCGGTATCGACATTGTGCAGATGCAGATACGCATTGCCGCAGGCGAGAAACTGCCGTTCACGCAGCGCCAGATCGTCAACCGTGGCCACGCCATCGAGTGCCGCATCAACGCGGAAGACCCGTGGAAGTTCGTTCCCTCGCCAGGTCGCATCAGCATGTGGCACCCGCCGGGCGGCCCTGGGGTGCGGGTGGACAGCCATGCCTACACCAACTACTTCGTGCCGCCGAACTACGACTCGATGATCGGCAAGATCATCGTGCATGGCGACACCCGCGAGCAGGCCCTGGCCCGTATGCGCACGGCCCTGCAAGAAACCGTGGTGGAAGGCATCCAGACCAACATCCCGCTACACCGCGAGCTGATGGTGGACAAAGGTTTCATGGCCGGTGGCACCAACATCCATTACCTTGAAGGCTGGCTGGAACAGCACCGCCGTTGACCTCGCCAGGAGCATCCTTTGCCCATGTTTGAGCTGGTGCTGACGGCACCGCATGCGCTGGTGGAGCCTGTCTCCGAAGCGCTGATGAACGAGTTGGAGGCTTTGTCGGTGTCGGTGGAAGACGCCGACGCCGACACCGAGGCCGAGCACGCGCTGTTTGGGGAACCCGGCATGCCGCCGCCGCGCGCTGGCTGGGACCGCTCCACGCTCAAGGCGCTGTTCGAGCGCGAGGCGGTGGCACAAGAGGCGCTCACGCTTTTGCTGGCACAAGACTGGACCCGAGGCCTGGCCGTACAGGCCCTGGCCGAAGTGGTGGAACAAGACTGGGTGCGGCTCACGCAATCGCAGTTCGCGCCGGTCGCCATCACGCCAGATTTCTGGATCGTGCCCAGCTGGCACGAAGTACCGCCCGCCGCCCTGCGGGTGATCCGCCTCGACCCTGGCTTGGCCTTTGGCACCGGCACCCACCCCACCACCCGCATGTGTTTGCGCTGGATCGCCCGGAACTCTGCCGCACTCGCGCCCACCTGGCAGCGCGTGCTGGACTATGGCTGTGGCTCAGGCATCCTGGCCATCGGCGCCGCGCTGCACGGTGCCACGAACGTTGACGCGGTCGACATTGACCCGGCCGCTGTCGAATCCACCCAGGCCAATGCCTTGGCCAACGGCGTTCAGTTGAAGACTGGGCTGCCTGACTTGGCCCATGGCCCTTACCCGCTGGTGCTGGCCAACATCCTGGCCACGCCGCTCAAGCTGCTGGCGCCACTGCTGTGCGGCCACCTCGCCCCTGGCGCGCACTTGGTGTTGGCGGGCATCCTGGCACGCCAGGCCGACGAGCTCAAGGCGGCCTATGCACCCTGGGTGGCCATCGACGTGCTGGACGAGGACGATGGCTGGATCCTGATGGGTGGCCAGCGCGCGCGTGCCTGAGCTGCCGGACCCGCGCGGCCTGTGCCGCATGGCATCATCCTGCCCATGAGTCTGGCCACCCGCTGTCCCGCCTGCGGCACGGTTTTCCGTGTCGTGCAAGACCAGCTCAAGGTTTCGGGCGGGTGGGTGCGCTGCGGGCAATGCCACCAGGTTTTCAACGGCCTGCAAACACTGTTCGAGCTGCCTCCCGAGCCACCGGCCGCCGCGCCCGAGCCCGACCCACCAGAGCCTATGGCGCCTGCTGCGGGCCTGTTCATGACGCGGACCGTGTCGCGGCCGCCACCCGCGGCAGCCGAAACCCGGGAACTTGCCGAGCCCGACGGGTCGGGCGAAACGGAGGCCGCACCCTTGGCCACGGTCGATCTCGCGGACGATGTGCCCGAAGAGGTACCGCTGATCGATCCGGATGCGGGCGAGCCGGCCGCACCGCCACGGCCATGGGCCTACCGCCCGCAGTTAGCAGACGACGACGCCTCGGAAGCGCAAACCGAGATGCCGCCTGAGGGTGACGATGCGCTTGAGGCACTTGAGGCGGGGGCCTGGGTTGAGCCCGAAGTCGCGCCCGAAGTCGCGGCCGAGGTGGAGATCGAAGCTGAGGCTGAGGCTGAGGCTGAAGAAGTTGACCCCGTGTCCGTCGAAGCGCTGCTGGCCAAGATGGACAGCATGGCGCGGCGGCACACTGGCAATTTCGTGATCTCGCAGCCCCCACCGCTGCCCCTGTCATGGCCGACCGAGGTCGAACCCGCCATGGTGATGCCCAGTGTGGCGGATGCGATGCCAGAGGACGCTCCGCCAGACCCTGCCGGCACGGCACCACCGCCTGAGGCCTCGCCCGTGGTGGAGGCCCCAGACCCAGTTTCGCGCCACAGCGGCCGCAAGCGCCAGCGCAAACCCACCTTCATGCGCCAGGCGGAGCGCGCCGCGCGTTGGCGCAGCCCGGCGGTGCGGGCATTGCTGGGCAGCACTTGCGCCGTACTGGGTCTGATGCTGGCGCTGCAAGTGGCCCACCACCAGCGCGACGATCTGGCCGCTAGCTGGCCCGCCCTGCGCGAGCCGCTGGTCGCATGGTGCCGCGTGGCCGCCTGTCAGCTGCAGCCACCACGCGCGCTGGCCAGCCTGACGCTGGACAGCAGCGCGCTCAGCCGCACCGGACGGCCCCAGGTGCTGCGCTTCGAGGCAGAGCTGCGCAACTCGGCCGGCCATGCGGTGCGCGCACCCGCGCTGGAAGTGAGCTTCACCGACAACCTGGGCCACCAGCTCGCGCGCAAAGTTCTGCTGCCCGAGCAGATGGCCGCACCTGCGCAAGGCCTGCCGCCCGACCGGCCCTGGCACATCGAAGTGCCGCTGCAGGTTGGCGATCTGCAGATCGCCGGCTTCACGGCCGAAGTTTTCTACCCTTGACGCGGCCTCGTGGCCACCCTCTCAATCTCAACGAAATCCACCCACCATGGCCAGTCTCGTCTGCGGCTCCCTCGCCTTTGACACCATCACCACCTTTCCCGGGCGCTTTGCTGAGCAGATCCTGCCCGAGCAGGTGCACATCCTGAATGTGTCGTTCCTGGTGCCCACGCTCAGACGTGAGTACGGTGGCTGCGCCGGCAACATCGCCTACACCCTCAATGCACTGGGTGGCCAGGCCGTGGTGATGGCGGCCATCGGCAACGACGGTGCCGCCTACCTGGCCCGCATGCAGGGCCTGGGCATCGACACCTCGAATGTGCTGAGCGTGGACGACAGCTACACCGCGCAGGCGATGATCATCACCGACGCCGACAACAACCAGATCACCGCCTTCCACCCTGGCGCCATGCAGGAGGCACACCGCATCGCCTTGCCCACCCGCGGCGACATCCAACTCGCCATCATCGGCCCCGATGGCCGTGACGCCATGCTGCGCCGCGCTGCCGACCTGGCCGCCGCCCAGATCCCCTTCATCTTCGACCCGGGCCAAGGCCTGCCGATGTTCAACGGCGAGGAACTGCGCCAGTTCATCTCGCAAGCCAGCTGGGTGGCAGTGAACGACTACGAAGGCCGCATGCTGTGCGAACGCACGGGGCTGTCACTGGCCGAGCTCTCGCGCTCGCACCTGAGGGGTGTCATCGTCACGCTCGCCGCCGAGGGCTGCGACGTGTGGGAGCAAGGCATCTGCACGCGGGTGCCTGGTGTGAAAGCAGGGCAGGTGGTAGACCCCACGGGTTGCGGCGATGCCTTCCGCGGCGCACTGCTCTACGGCCTGGAGCTAGGCTGGTCGCTGGTGCGCTGCGTGGCGTTGGGCAACCGCATGGGCGCGCTGAAAATTGCTGAGCGCGGCGGGCAAAACCACCGCGTCGACCGAGTGGCGTTGGGGCTGTGAGCGCCGGTTGACGGGCCGCTGAGTCCCGGCCACAGCGGCCGCAGACTCAAAGCCTGAGGCGTTCAGGCTCTCAGTCGCCGTGCGCAAGCACCAGGCTCTGCGCCACCCACCGCTGCACTGAGTTCGCGGCCATGTCGATCTCCAATTGCTTTTGCCTGGATGACATGCCACGCAGCAGGCGCACTGCCCGCTTGGGCAGATGCAGTTGCTCGGCCACCCAAGCCGTCAAGCTGTCGTTGGCCTTCCCGTCCACGGGGGGTGCCGCCAGACGAACCCGCAGATCGCCGTCGTGCAAACCCACCACCTCGGTGCGCTTGGCGTTGGGCACCACCGAGACACTCAGCAGCGTCAGTTCAAGCGCCTTGGCGCGCACACAGGCGAGCATCTGTGGCTCTGCGCTGGCGGCGGGGTTCAGAGCGGATGCCGAGTTGGTGCGGCGGGAGGGCATGGCGACGCGAGGAATGAGGCGCTGAAAACAAAAAAGCCCGGCCGAGGCCGGGCTCCACAGTGCAGGCCGCCCGAACAGCGGCGGCCTGACTCGGTCAGGGCTTGTTGCCCGTCGGGAAGGGCCAAGCGGCCGCAGGGCTGAGAGCCGTCTTTGCCGCAGTCGCCGCAGGCGCAGCAGCAGGCGCGGGAGCAGCCGCCTTCTTGGCAGCTTTCTTCGCGGCAGGCTTCTTCGCGGCAGCAGGCTTGGCAGCAGCCTTCTTGGGAGCGGCCTTCTTGGTTGCAGCCTTCTTGGCGGCCGGCTTCTTGGTTGCCGCAGCAGCCTTCTTGGCGACCGGCTTCTTCGTTGCAGCGGCAGCCTTCTTGGCGACCGGCTTCTTGGTTGCAGCAGCCTTCTTGGCCGGTGCAGCCTTCTTGGCAGCAACCTTCTTCACTGCAGGCTTCTTGGCCGGTGCAGCCTTCTTGGGGGCAGCGGCCTTCTTGGCCGGAGCCTTCTTCGCTGCGGCCTTCTTCGCCGGAGCCGCCTTCTTCGCCACGGCCTTCTTCGCCGGAGCCGCCTTCTTCGCCGGGGCCTTCTTCGCCGCAGCCTTCTTTGCAGTTGCCATTTCAAACTCCTTGATCAAGTTGAAAAACACCAAGTGGCTCGATACCTCTTGGCAATCCACCGCCCGGTGGTGTTGTCGCGGCCACTGGTGTGGTCGCTGGCTCCCCCGGTGCGGTGAATGGGGAACCGGCTCGTGTCACTGCTTCTTGTATGGCAGCGCTCGGCGAGCCGAGTATCTTGATCTCACAAAGGGACTGCTGCGCAGGCTGGGCCCGCACTCAATCCCAACTCAATGCGCCACCGGACTGGTACTCGATGACGCGGGTTTCAAAGAAATTGCGTTCCTTCTTCAGGTCGATCATCTCGCTCATCCAGGGGAACGGGTTTTCCTCGTTCGGGAACAGCGCCTCCAGACCAATCTGCGTGGCGCGACGGTTCGCGATGTAGCGCAGGTAGCCCTTGAACATCGACGCGTTCATGCCCAGCACGCCACGCGGCATGGTGTCTTCGGCGTACTTGTACTCAAGCTCCACTGCCTTTTCGAACAGAGCGCGAATCTCAAGCTTGAACTCGGCCGTCCACAGGTGCGGGTTCTCCAACTTGATCTGGTTGATCAGGTCGATGCCGAAATTGCAGTGCATCGATTCGTCACGCAGGATGTACTGGTACTGCTCGGCGGCACCGGTCATCTTGTTCTGGCGCCCCATGGCCAGAATCTGCGTGAAACCGACGTAGAAGAACAGGCCTTCCATCAAGCAGGCAAAAACGATCAGGCTCTTGAGCAGCGTCTGGTCGTTCTCGGGCGTGCCGGTCACGAAATGAGGGTTCATGATCGCGTCGATGAACGGGATCAGGAACTCGTCCTTGTCGCGGATGGAACCCACCTCATGGTAGGCATTGAAGATCTCGCTCTCGTCCAAGCCCAGCGACTCGACGATGTACTGGTAGGCGTGGGTGTGGATGGCTTCTTCAAACGCCTGGCGCAGCAGGAACTGGCGGCACTCGGGGGCCGTGATGTGGCGGTAGGTGCCCAGCACGATGTTGTTGGCGGCCAGTGAATCGGCGGTGACGAAGAAGCCGAGGTTGCGCTTGATGATGCGACGCTCGTCTTCGCTCAAACCGTTCGGGTCTTTCCAAGTGGCGATGTCGCGCGACATGTTCACTTCTTGCGGCATCCAGTGATTGGCGCAGGTAGCGAGGTACTTTTCCCAGGCCCACTTGTACTTGAATGGCACCAGCTGATTCACATCGGTCTGGCCGTTGATGATGCGCTTGTCGGCCGCGTTGACGCGTCGCGAGCTGCGCGCCACCACGGTGGTGGCTGCGGCGGCGAGCGCGGCATCGACAGAGGGAGCAGGAACTGCGGCGCGCATCAACGATGCTGCGTAGGCGATTGGTGACGGGGACACATTCCGCGCGTCAACCAGAGACTCTGGCGCGGACCGTTGAGCAGATTTCGGCGAGTGTCGAATGTCGTCTTCCCAGACCAGCATGTGCGTGTTTCCTATGGCGTGAAATTATCGGAGTGTTGTGTTGAAACACCAAGCACTTCTTGACATCAAAGCGCTCGCGATGTTGCGGTACTGCATCGCTGCTTGGCTTCATCACGCAGCACATCGTGCATCGTTGTGTTGAAGCGCGTGGTGTTCATCGCAGGCTTTGCATGTGATGAAGCGCACTCACTGACAGGCTTCGCAAGTCGGGTCATCGACACCGCAGAACTTGATGTCGGTGGCTGGCGTGGCAGCCAGCATCGCTTGCGCTTGCGCGGCCGCAGCCTCCATCGCCGACAGGCCGCCACCCACGCCGCTCGAACTCGACACAGAGTTGTGCGAGTTGGTGGAGATGGTGGATTTCTCGGCGTGCGTGGCGGCCATGGTGCGCAGGTAGTAGGTGGTCTTGAGGCCACGAACCCAGGCAAGCTTGTAGGTGTCATCGAGCTTCTTGCCCGAGGCGCCTGCCATGTAGATGTTGAGCGACTGCGCCTGGTCGATCCACTTCTGGCGGCGCGCGGCAGCTTCCACCAGCCACTGCGTTTCCACTTCGAAGGCCGTGGCGTAGAGCTGCTTCAATTCATCGGGCACGCGGTCGATGCGGCGCAGCGAGCCGTCGTAGTGCTTCAGGTCCATGACCATCACGCTGTCCCACAGGCCCATCTTCTTCAGGTCACGCACCAGGTACTCGTTGACCACGGTGAACTCGCCCGACAGGTTGGACTTGACCGAGAGGTTGCCAAACGCCGGCTCGATGGACGCGTCCACGCCAATGATGTTGGAGATGGTGGCGGTGGGCGCGATGGCCACGCAGTTGCTGTTGCGCATGCCGTGCGTGGCGATGCGCTGGCGCAGCGCCGCCCAATCCAGCGTGCTGCTGCGGTCGACCTCCACGTAGCCGCCGCGGTGCTGGGCCAGCAGGTCAAGCGAGTCGATCGGCAGGATGCCCTGGTCCCACAGCGAGCCGCGGTAGCTGCTGTAGCGGCCACGCTCGGCCGCCAGTTCGGACGAGGCCTGGTAGGCGTAGTAGCAGACAGCTTCCATCGAGCGGTCGGCAAACTCAACGGCGGCCTGGCTGGCGTAAGGCGTGCGCAGTTGGTACAGCGCGTCCTGGAAGCCCATGATGCCCAGACCCACGGGGCGATGCCGCAGGTTGGAATCGCGTGCTTTCTTGACCGCGTAGTAGTTGATGTCGATGACGTTGTCGAGCATGCGCATCGCGGTGGCGATGGTCTTCTGCAGCTTGGCGTGATCGACCTCACCGTCTTTCAGGTGCTGGGCCAGGTTGACCGAGCCCAGGTTGCAGACGGCGATCTCGTCGGCATTGGTGTTGAGCGTGATCTCGGTGCACAGGTTGCTGGAGTGCACCACGCCCACGTGCTGCTGGGGCGAGCGCACATTGCAGGCATCCTTGAAGGTGATCCAGGGATGGCCGGTCTCGAACAGCATCGAGAGCATCTTGCGCCACAGGTCTTTCGCGGGCATGCGCTTGAAGAGCTTCAACTCGCCACGGTCGGCCTTGGCTTCGTAGGCCACATAGGCCTTCTCGAACTCGGCGCCCACCAGGTCGTGCAGGTCGGGGCAGTTGCTGGGCGAGAACAGCGTCCAGTCGCCACCGTCCATGACGCGCTTCATGAACAGATCGGGGATCCAGTTCGCGGTGTTCATGTCGTGCGTGCGGCGGCGGTCGTCGCCGGTGTTCTTGCGCAGCTCCAGGAACTCTTCGATGTCCAGGTGCCAGGTCTCCAGGTAGGCGCAGACCGCGCCCTTGCGCTTGCCGCCCTGGTTCACCGCCACGGCCGTGTCGTTCACCACCTTGAGGAAGGGCACCACGCCCTGGCTCTTGCCGTTGGTGCCCTTGATGTACGAGCCCAGCGCACGCACATTGGTCCAGTCGTTGCCCAGGCCACCGGCGAACTTGCTCAGCAGTGCGTTCTCTTTCAGCGCCTCGTAGATGCCGTCCAGGTCGTCGGCCACGGTGGTGAGGTAGCAGCTGCTGAGCTGCGAGCGGCGCGTGCCGGCATTGAACAGCGTGGGCGTGCTCGACATGAAGTCGAAGGTGGACAGCACGTTGTAGAACTCGATGGCGCGGGCTTCGCGGTCGATTTCGTTCAGCGCCAGGCCCATGGCCACGCGCATGAAAAAAGCCTGTGGCATCTCGATGCGTTGTTCATCGATGTGCAGGAAGTAGCGGTCGAACAGGGTTTGCAGGCCGAGGTAGTCGAATTGCATGTCGCGCTCGGCGTTCAGCGCCTGGCCCAGCTTGGCCAGGTCAAACTGCATCAGCTTCTCGTCCAGCAGTTCGGCCTGCACACCCTTCTTGATGAACTTGGGGAAGTACTCGGCGTAGCGCGCGGGCATGTCGGCCTGCATCACCTCCTGGCCCAGGATTTCCTTGCGGATGGTGTGCAGCAGCAGGCGCGCAGTGGCGCGGGTGTAGGCGGGCTCCTGCTCGATCAGGGTGCGCGAGGCCAGGATGGCGGCCTTGTAGACCTCGTCCAGCGGCACGCCGTCGTACAGGTTGCGGTGCGTCTCGGCCAGGATGGGCTCGGCCTTCACGTCGGCGCCCAGGCCGGCACAGGCGGATTCGATGATGGTGGTCAGGCGCGCTTCGTCCAGCGGCACGCGCTGGCCGTTGTCGATCACATTGATCGCGTGCGGCTTCGCGGCGCGGGCGGCCACACCTTGCTTGGCGCGCTCTTGCGTGCGGCGCTCGCGGTACAGCACATAGGCCCTGGCCACTTCGTGGTGGCTGCCGCGCATCAGGCCCAGTTCCACCTGGTCTTGCACGTCCTCGATGTGGAAGGTGCCGCCGCCCGGACGCGAGCGCAACAGCCCGCGCACCACCAATTCCGTCAACGCATCCACCGTCTCGCGCACGCTGGCCGAGGCCGCACCCTGGGTGCCATGCACCGCCAGGAAGGCCTTCATCAAGGCCACTGCGATCTTGTCGGGCGCGAACGAAACCACCGCGCCATTGCGCCGGATGATCTGGTAGCCCTGGTAGGCGTTGGTGGTCGGCACAGCGGCAGCCGTGGTGGCCGAAGACAGCGCGCCAAGGCCGGCGTCAACGGAACTGGAATGGACAGCTTGCATGGGTTCCCCTCTATTGGAATCAGTGATCGTGGTGCGGCTCGTCAAGCGCGGCCGTCAGCCACCGGCGTCGTGGCGAAAGGCCATCGCGGCCTGACGATGGGAGGTCACGCCGCCTTGCGCGGAGCGACCTTCGGTCGTCGTCGCAATGGCACCAACCCGTCACCGCGAGGTGCTGCTCTGCAGCGGGTCTGCCTGGACACTCGTCGAAGCGAGTGGTGCAGATGCGGCGGGCCGACACGTGGGGTCATGGGCTGAATGGCGAGGCGCGAGGTTAGCACGAACAACACACTATATCTGGGGCCTGACGGCCGTTCAAGCACTACCTGTAGTGTTGAACACCGTCTTGCGGAAGGTGTGATTTAGCGCACACCCGCGCGGGTTTCCCCGAGTCTGCGGGTCTGCAGCGCAGCGCCACTCAAGCTGCCGACGGGACGCTCAGAGCGACGGATGAGCGGGCAACGCGATGGGCAGGGCCAGCACCTTCAACATGTGCCCCAGCGCCTGCCAATCAAAGCCAGGCCCAGGGTCGCACTTGCGGCCTGGCGCGATTTGCTCATGCCCCACCAGTTGCGCAATCGGATACCGCAGGTGCAGCGCCTGCAGCAGTGGTCCCAAGGCCTGGTACTGCGCGAATTCGAAGCTATCGCCCTCCAGGCCCTCGAGCTCAATGCCCACCGACCAGTCGTTGCAGTTCTCGCGCCCCTGCCAAGACGAACGCCCGGCGTGCCAGGCGCGGTCGTCGCAAGAGACGAACTGCTGCACAACACCATCGCGCCGGACCAGAAAGTGCGACGACACTTCGAGCCCGCGTATGGCCTGGAAGTAGGGATGGGCTTCCCAATCGAGCCGGTTGGTGAACAAGCGCTCGATGGCATCACCACCGTAAACCCCAGGCGGCAGGCTGATGGAATGCAGCACGGCCAGGCTCACCGCCGTGCCCTTGGGGCGCGGCCCGAAATTGGGTGAAGGCCGATGCGCCGCACCCCGCCACCAGCCCTGGCGCCAAGCTGTGCTCGCGTGCGCAGGCATGGGCAGGCCGCTCAGGACGCAGATGCGTCGTCGACAAGGCCAGACGCCGACGACCCGCCCTCGGTGATGCCCAGCCTGGCCATGCGGTACCGGATTTGCCGCAACGACAGGCCCATGCTGGCGCCAGCCGCCGTGCGGTTGTAGCCGTGGACTTCGAGCGCACGAACCAGGATGTCGCGCTCCACGTCATCCAAATGGGCCGCCAGATCGGTGGGCAGCGGCACATCACCCGCAGACGCCAGGGTGGGCAAGACATCGAACCCGCCACGCTCGGATTCTTGCGTGGCGGCCGTCAGCGCGGCATCGGGCAGGCCAAGGTCGTGCTCGACGATCAGGTCGCCCGCCGACATGGCCACGGCGCGGTGCAGTAAATTTTCCAGCTCGCGCACATTGCCAGGAAAACCGTAGCGCGTGAGCCGATCGCGCGCGTCCATGGCCAGCGCGGGTGTGGGCGACACCCCGGCCTCGCGGGCAATGCGCGTCAGCAAGGCATTGCAGATGGGGTCCAGGTCTTGCATGCGCTCGCGCAGCGGCGGCACGGTGATGCGGATCACGTTGAGCCGGTAGAACAAGTCCTGGCGGAAGCGCCCGGCCTCCACCTCGGCCGACAAATCCTTGTGGCTGGCGCTGACGATGCGCACGTTCAGCGGCACCTCGGCCACCGCACCCACCGGCCGCACGGCACGCTCCTGGATGACGCGCAGCAGCTTCGATTGCATGGCCAGCGGCAGGTCACCGATTTCGTCGAGGAACAGGGTGCCGCCGTTGGCGGCCTGGAAGAAGCCCTCGCGGTCTTCCGCTGCGCCGGTGAAGGCGCCCTTGCGGTAACCGAAGAACTCGGCCTCCAGCAGGTTCTCGGGGATGGCACCGCAGTTCACCGCCACAAAGGGCTGGCCGGCACGCGCGCTCACGTCGTGGATGCCGCGCGCCACCAACTCCTTGCCGGTACCCGACTCGCCATGCACCAGCACCGGCGCCATGCTGCGCGCCACCTTCTCGATCAGTTCGCGCACCTGGGCCATGGCTGCCGAGCGGCCCACCAGCCGGTGCAAGGGGCCTGCGCTGTCCTGACCGCCGGCCATGGCCGCAGCCGTTGCAAGGCCTGGCGCCGCCTGCCGGCCCATGGCCGAGGCCACCACGGCGCGAAACTGGCGCAGGTCCACAGGTTTGGTGAGGTAATCAAAGGCGCCGGCCTTGAGTGCCTCCACCGCGTTCTCGGCCGAGCCGTAGGCAGTCACCACGATCACCTTCTCGGCCCGGTTGGCCTGTTGCAAGCGGTGCATCAGGTCCATGCCGGTGCCATCGGGCATGCGCATGTCGGTGATGACAAGGCGGTAGGTCTTGTCCTGCAGCATCTGCCAGGCGGTGCTCACGCAGTCGGCGGTCTCCACCTCATGGCCTTCGCGCAGCAACGCCAGCTCGTACAGAGTGAGCAGGTCGGGCTCATCGTCCACAACCAGCACGCGCGCGGAGGATTGGGGGTCGGTCATAGGTGCAAGCGGCCAGGGGTGTCCATGGATTCTCTGCGCATCACCACTTGAAAGACATTGGCGTGGCGCTCGCCCATGCGGCGCAGGTAGTCGATGCTGGCGCCGTGGCGCACGCACAGCTCGCGGCAAATATACAGGCCCAGCCCGGTGCCACGGCTGCGTGTGCTGTGAAAGGGCTCGAACAAATGCGCCTCCACCTCGTTCTCGATGGGCGGGCCATCGCTGGCCACGGTCAGGCGCACCAGCGGGGCATCCAGTGCCTCCAAAGTCAGCAGCACCGCACCAGATCCGTTGGACGCATGGCGCAGGCCGTTCTCCAGCAGGTTGATCAGCACACGGCGCAAGTGGTCGGGGTCAAAAGCCACGCCCACCGCCGCTGAAGGCAGCAGCACGCGCAAGCGGCTTTCGCTGCCCAGCGTCAGGCCCACGGTGCGCGCCCATTCGCTGCAAATGGCCGCCACTTCTGCGCACGCGTCCAGCGTGCGCGAGGGCGCACTGCTGCCCGGCGCAGCCTCCATCACGTCGTCCACGATGCGCTTGAGGCGCTCCACGTTGTCGGCCACGATGCGCACCAGGCGCTGCTGGTCGGGCCGCAGCGCGTCCTCCTGCAGCAGTGCATTGGCCTGCGAGATCGCGGCCAGCGGATTGCGGATCTCATGCGCCACACCGGCCGAGATGCGGCCCATGGCCACCAGCCGCTCCTGGCGCTGCCGCGCCAGCACGTTGCGCAACTCCTCCACAAACAGCACGGCCAGCATCTCGTTGCGTCCGGCCTGGGCATCGGCCAGCTTGGCGCGCCGTGTGAAGCGCGCGCGCAAGCGCACGGAGCGTGGCGCCTCGCCCGCAAAGGCCACGCTCAAGTCCATGCCATCGGCGGGCCAGCTCGCCACCTGGTAGGCCGCCTCGATGGCCTCCAGCAAGGGCCGCCAGCCGGCTTGCTCGCGCAGCGAGAACGGCGCCAGCGGGCAGCGGTCGGCTTCGGCCAGCAATGCGCGGGCGGCGGGATTGGCAGCACGCACGCCGCCCAGCTTGTCCACCACCAGCACACCGTCACCCATCTCGTCGATGACCAGCCGGTTCAGCTCGGCCTGCTGCAAGGCCAGGGCCAGGTTGTTGCGGGCGCTGCGCTCTTGCCGCGCCAGGCGGGCCGCCATCTCGCCGGTCACCACCACGATCACGAACAGACCGATGCCGGCCAGCCCGGCCTGCGACAACTGGCCCGCGAAATCGCCGGTCAACACGGCACGCTGCCAAGCCGTGCCCAACAGCATCAGGGTCACGGCCGCAGCGGTGGCCAAGGCATTGCGCCGCAAGTTCAGCACACCCGCCATCAGCACCGGCAAGACCAGCAGCGCCGCATGGTTCAGGCTGCCGACGGTGTCCACCCAGTGCATGGTGCCAAAGGCCAGCAGATCGGCCCCCACCGTGATCCACCACAGCGCACGGGTCACGCCGGAGGGCTCGAATTCGCGTTGCTCGCGCAAGGCCCAGGCCCAAGCCAGCACGGCCTCCACCCCATAGGCCAGACACAGCAGCAGCATCACCCCCAAGGGGCGCCCCGCCGCCCAGACAGCCACGGCCTGCACACCCACCAAGGCGGCGGCCAAGGCCACCCGTGCCGCCACATAGGTGCGAAACACCCGGCGGCGGGCGCCAGCGTCGGCAGCCGTGCTGCGGTTCACGCCACGCAGCACACTGGCAGCGTCATCGCCACCGCCCAAACCACGACCGAAGCCGGTGGCTTCAAAGCCGGACAAGGCATCGGCCAGCATGTCCAACCGCGTGTCCTCGCCCAGGCCCAAGGCGCCCAGGCGCGAGTCGTCACGCTGCAGATCCGCGCCGGCTGGCCGGCCCTTCACGGTGCCGACCCGCTGCGGGGGCCCAGGCGTCGATGCTCGGCCCCGCAGAAAGCCCGGCCGCTGTCATCCAGAAAAGCCTCCGACTGCGGCAGGTGCACGCCACAGCGCACGCAACTCAGCATGGCTTGCGGCGCAGCCGGCGTGGGCGGCGGATGGCGCGGTGGCGGCGTAGGTTTGCTGCGCTGGCGGCCCTTGCCAAACCACAGCATCAGGCCAAACACCAGCACGGCCAGGACGAGCAAGAGCTTGAGCATGGCCTCTCAGGCACCCGAGCGCTGCAACACCACCTCGGTGACGAAGCGCGAGCCCACATAGGCCAGCAGCAGCAACAAGGCCCCGGCATACAACCAGCGCGTGGCCTGCCGGCCGCGCCAGCCGCGCCACTGCCGGCCCACGATCAAGGCCGCGAACGTGCCCCAGCCCAGCAGCGAGAGCACCGTCTTGCGGTCGGCCCAGCGCCAATGGGGCTCGGCCAGGCCGATCAGCAAGGCCAGCGTGAGCACCACAAAGCCGGCCTCCACGAACCGGTAGGTCATGCGCTCCAGCTTCAGCAGCGGCATGCCCAGCGCGGTGGGTGGACCGGTCTTCTTGGTGCGCATGCGCTGGTCGGCGGCGTCCAACATCAGCGCGTGCAGCACGGCCGCACCAAACAGGCCGTAGGAGGTGAGCCCCAGCACCCAGTGCAGCGGCGCCCAGCGCGATTGCGCCACGGCCCGCACCTCGCCCGGGTAGGCCCAGGCCAACAGCACGGCGGCAGCGCCGCACAAGGCCATCACGCGGCGCACGCTGGTCACCGGCACGAAGCGGCTCTCGATGCCATACACCAGCAACACAAGCCAGACGGTGAACGAGAGCACCGGCGAGAAACCCAGCCGCAGCCCCTCACCCGAGCCCGCTGCGATGCCCACGCTGGCGGTGATGACCAGGGCGTGCAGACCCCAGGCCCCGGTGAGCACCTGCACCGGCCAGCGCCACTCGGGTGCGGCAGGCGCGCAAGCCAGCAGATAGCCCGCAATGGCCAGCAACGCAAACAGCGTTTCGGGAGCGGCAGATAAAATCATGGCCACAGTTTACCGGCGGCAACCCGTCGCCCCCCTCTCAGATCGCAAGCCTGTACCCCAACAAGCGGCGACGCGCCAAGGAGCGCCCCCCAATGGCCACCACCCTCACCGACCGACTGTCACGCCTGGTCAAGACCATGCGCGGCCAGGCCCGCATCACCGAAGCCAACGTGCAGGACATGCTGCGCGAGGTGCGCATGGCCCTGCTGGAAGCCGACGTGGCCCTGCCCGTGGTGCGCGATTTCATCGCCCGCGTGAAGGAAAAAGCCCTGGGCCAGGAGGTGGTGGGCTCGCTCAACCCGGGCCAGGTGCTGGTGAGCGTGGTGCACAAGGAGCTCGCCGCCACCATGGGCGAGGGCGTGGCCGACATCAACCTGGCCGCGCAGCCGCCGGCCGTGATCCTGATGGCCGGCCTGCAGGGCGCGGGCAAGACCACCACCACCGCCAAGCTGGCCAAGCACCTGATCGAAAAGCGCAAGAAGAAGGTGCTCACCGTTTCGGCCGACGTCTACCGCCCGGCCGCCATCGAACAGTTGAAGACGGTGACCCGACAAGCCGGCGCCGAATGGTTCCCCAGTGAGCCCAACCAGCAGCCGCGCGACATCGCGCTGGCCGCCCTCGACTGGGCCAAGAAGCACTACTTCGACGTGCTGCTGGTGGACACCGCTGGCCGCTTGGCCATCGACGAAGCGCTGATGGCCGAGATCCGCGAGTTGCACGCGGTGCTGAACCCGGTGGAAACGCTGTTCGTGGTCGATGCCATGCAGGGCCAGGACGCCATCAACACCGCCAAGGCCTTCAAGGAAGCGCTGCCGCTCACCGGCGTGATCCTCACCAAGCTCGACGGCGATTCGCGCGGCGGCGCGGCCATGTCGGTGCGGCAGATCACCGGCGCGCCCATCAAGTTCGCCGGCACGTCCGAGAAGATCGACGGCCTGGAGGTGTTTGACGCCGAGCGCCACGCCGGCCGCGTGCTGGGCATGGGCGACATCGTGGCCCTGGTGGAAGAAGTCACCAAGGGCGTGGACGTGGAGGCCGCGCAAAAGCTGGCCGACAAGCTGCGCTCGGGCTCGGGCTTTGACCTGAACGACTTTCTGGCCCAGATCAGCCAGATGAAGAAAATGGGCGGGCTCAGCAGCCTGATGGACAAGCTGCCGACCCAGATGACCGCCAAGGCCGGCCAGCCGGACATGGACCGCGCCGAGAAGGACATGAAGCGCATGGAGGGCATCCTCAACGCCATGACCGCCAAAGAGCGCCGCCAACCCTCGCTGCTGATGGACGGCAAGAGCAAGGCCAGCCGCAAGCGCCGCATCGCCGCCGGTGCCGGTGTGCAGATCCAGGAGGTCAACCGGGTGCTGAACCAGTTCGACCAGATGCAGGGCATGATGAAGAAGATGAAGGGCGGCGGCCTGATGAAGATGATGAAACGCATGGGCGGCATGAAAGGCATGCTGCCGCCGGGGATGGGCGGGCGTTGAGCCGTGGCGCCTCTGGGCGATTGGGTTGGCCGCCACTCACAGATGTGGGGCAGTCCGCAGCCGTCGTTGAAGACGAGCGAGCGGCGCGCAGCAGTGGGCAAGCGTGGCGTTACCGAGGTTTCAATCCACGCCCGTCATTGAAAAACGGGCGAGCGAACAGGCGCACAGGTATTGCCAGCGGGTGGCCAAGTTTCAATCCACGCCCGTCATTGAAAACGGGCGAGCGGAGTCAGACCGATGTCGATTCCGAGCACGATCATGCGTTTCAATCCACGCCCGTCATTGAAAACGGGCGAGCGCTGCGTTGATCCGTTCGATGCACTGCCAAAGCGAGTTTCAATCCACGCCCGTCATTGAAAACGGGCGAGCGGGTCACCCAACCACTCACAGGCGTGAGCATCGCTGTTTCAATCCACGCCCGTCATTGAAAACGGGCGAGCGCGGCCATGGCTGGGCCTTAGGCGTGCAAGCCGGGGTTTCAATCCACGCCCGTCATTGAAAACGGGCGAGCGATCGGCTCGGCGCTGGGCGGTTTGGCCGTGGGCCTGTTTCAATCCACGCCCGTCATTGAAAACGGGCGAGCGCACGGGAAGCCTGCCGGTTGACCGCTACGAGGTGCGTTTCAATCCACGCCCGTCATTGAAAACGGGCGAGCGACGCCACCAAGCTGGACTGGTTCAAAACCTGGCAGTTTCAATCCACGCCCGTCATTGAAAACGGGCGAGCGCGCGTTCCTCGCCCGTGCTCTTGTCGACGAACTTGTTTCAATCCACGCCCGTCATTGAAAACGGGCGAGCGATGCTGGGCAGCAGGCCGGCGCGGTAGCGAATAGTGTTTCAATCCACGCCCGTCATTGAAAACGGGCGAGCGCGTGCCGGCACCAATGCCGAGCCGAGACATGAACAAGTTTCAATCCACGCCCGTCATTGAAAACGGGCGAGCGGCTTCGCGCATAAGTCGTTCCGACAGGGCAGGAATTTCGTGCCTTTGCGCGAACCCGGCGCCATGGGGCCCATGGCGTGGGGGCGAACAACGGGGCGTTTCATTGAAAACCTTGTCCGATCAACCACTTGCGAAGCGCGCGAACCTCTTGGGGCGCCGAAGCACCACTTGAGCTTCGCGCAAAGATGGTAGCCCATGCCTCTCGGCATCGTCACAGCACCAACGGGCCCTCGAAGTCCACGGCCTTGAAGCGGCCATGCTCCTTCACCTCGGCACCACGCGAATCGGGCAGGCGGTAAAGCCGCAGGCAGTCTTCGGCGAGTTCTATCTCGTCCAGCAAGCGTCGCTCCAACGCCTCAAATTCCGCCAGGGTCACCTGGCACTCGAACACTGATTTCTGCACCCGTTGCCCCGTGCTCTCACACACCTTGGCCACCCTGCGCAAGCGGCGGCGGCCGGCTTTGGATTCGGTGTTCACGTCGTAGCAGACGATGATCAACATGCCTGTTCTCCTACGGCTACCTCACGATGAAGGGCAGGTAGCTGCCAACGCCACCGTCTGCATCTTGCTCACCCCGGATGGCACGCGCCATCAGGCGGGCTTGCACCAAGGGCACCAGGCCCAACGGGACGGCTTGGGCCAGCAAGGGGTGCGCAATCTCTTCTTTCTTGCGCTCTTGAAACGCCACCACCACCGCCTTGCGCGCCTCGGGCTTGAGCGACACCGCACCGCCCTCGCGCAGATCAAAGTCTTCCGGCGTGAGCTGCCCCCGGTTGACCAGCGTCAGCGCCAACCTGTCTGCCAATGGCCTGAACTCTTCCATCATGTCCAGCGCCAGCGCGGCGCGCCCCGGCCGCAGCACGTGCAAAAAGCCCACCTGCGGATCGAGCCCAGCGGCTTCTAGCGCGCTACGGCAATCGTTCATCCACATCGAGTAGAGGAACGACAGCAGGGCATTGAACCGGTCGCGCGGTGGCCTGCGGCTGCGGCCATCCATGCTGAAGTGCTGGCGCAGGTCGGCACGCACCAGCAATGGCAGGCAGGCGAAATACTGCCGGGCAGCCTCGCCCTCCAGGCCGCGCAAGATGTCCATCTCAGCCGCTCGCGGCAAGGCGCGCAGTGTGGCCGCCAGGTCTTGTGCGCCCCGCGTCAGCGCTGCGCCATCGGCTTCGCTCTTGGCATCGCGGGCACCGCGTTGCAACACCTGGCGCGAGTTCTTGACCTTGCCGGCCACGCAGGCCCGTGCCAGGTTCAGACAAAACGCTGGCGTCATCGACTGGGTGTGCTGGGCGCGGCGCAGCAACACGTTGCCCTGCACCGCGCCCTCCAAGCGTGCCTTGAAGCGGCCGTTTTCGTCCAGCAGCACCAAGGCGATGGCCTCATCCGCCAGCCTGTGCATCAGTGGAATGGAAACGCCTACCCTGCCAAAGCAAACCACCGCCTGCAAGTGGTGCAAGGGCACCCGCAGGCGGGTTTCGTCTTCCAGCTGAACGCGCAAGGTGTCGTTGTCCAGCCGCAGGTAGCTGTCGGGCGTGTTGACGTAGAGGGTGTTGAGCAGTTGCATGATGGTGAAGTGCACGTGGCCAGTGGTTCACGCCTCGGGATCGAACAAGTTGGCGCGCAGCTCGCGCATGGCAGGCGATGCGCCAATTTGCGGCTGGCAGCGCTCGTTGAGCGAACAACCCTTGCAGCGTTGCTGCGCCCGCTCGCCCGCCAGCGGCGGCGGCAAAGCCTCGGTGACCAGCATGTGCCGTACCGCTGCAGCGGTAGTGGCCACCGCCTGCCGCAGCCCCGCATCCATCGCCACCACACGGCGCCGCTTGGAGCTGGCGTAGTACAGCGCGCCCTCTGGCACGGCGTGCCCGGTCATGGCCTCCAGGCACAGCGCCTGCCCAGCAAGCTGCAAATCATCGCAAGCGGCAATGTCGGCCGCCTTGTGGCGCGAGCCATGCTTATATTCCACGGGGTAGGGAGCGCCAGCGGCTGAAAACTCCACCACGTCTGCCTTGCCGATCAGGCCCAGCGCGTCGTGCCACAAGGGCAGCGCGCGCTCTACCCGCAGGCCCTTGGCCGTTTCAACGCCAGGTTGATCCACCCGGGCATGCACCGCGTTGCCGCGCAAGGTGTGCAGGTTGTCGTCAAACGCCTGCTCCAGATGAATCAGCCCGCACTGGCGCGGGCAATAGGCCCAGTGCTGCAGTGCAGACAAGGGCAATGCATCCAACTCGTTCATGGTGATGGGACTCGCTCCGGACTACACTTTGCGCAACACATTCACCCAGGAGCCCGCCATGACCGCCGCGCTGGAAACCGTCACCGCAGAAGCCCTGAAACTCTCGCCCGAGGAACGCGCCGAACTCATTGAGCGCTTGGCCGACACCGTTCTGCCCGCGCCGCCACTGCACCCAGACTGGGACGCCGAAATCGCCAGGCGCATCGCCGACATGGACGCCGGCCGATCTGTGGGCATTCCTGCAGAGCAGGCGATGGGTGAGCTGCGCAAGATGATTGAAGCACGCGCACTCAGAGCATGAAGTTGGAGTTCCAACCCGCTGCGCGCCAGGAACTGGCAAGTGCGATGCAGTGGTATCTGGACGATGGCGGTGTGCAGGTTGCCGAACAGTTCGAACATGCCCTGGCCCGTGCCGTGCAGTTGCTGACACAGCTGCCCAAGATCGGCACGCCCGGCGCGCACGACACTCGCCACTGGCCCTTGAAGCGCTTTCCGTACACGCTGGTGTACCGCGTGCGCGGCAAACTGATCAGCGTGGTGGCGGTGGCGCATCAAAGCCGGGCTCCGTCGTATTGGCAGGGCCGGTAGCTGGGTCAACCCACCCGGCGAATCAGCTTCACGCCCTCGGGCAAACCCGCCTCGTTGACGCTGACCTCGTAGTCGCTGAACGCGCGAGGTGCATCCACCTTCTTGCTCGCCGTGATGCGCTCAAACAGCGCATGGGCATGGGCATTGCCCAGTTCGCTGGCGTGCTCAAACACATACAGCCCACGGGTGGACATTTCACCGCGCGCCGCCGAGCGGTCGTGCTCGAACATGTGCTCCAGCGCTTGCCACAGCAACTCCAGGTCGTCATCGCCAAAGCCGGTTTGCTTGGCCAGGAACGATGAAACGAAACCGTGCGCCGCATAGAGACCGTACGGCACCGTGTGCTTGCGTCCCATGGTGCGGTTGTCACCCTGCTGTTTCTCGGCTTCTGCCTCAGTGGCAACCGCCATGCGGGTGATGGAGTGCTCCAAGGCCACGATGGGGTCAATGGAGCGGGCGAAAGTGAGTTGCACCGGGCCGCGCACCTCGCCGGCGTTGGTGCCCGTGGACATCACGGCACCAAAGGTGCGAACGTCAAAGAAGTTCTGGCACATCCACTTGCGGGCTTGCTCCACGTCGCTGGCACTGCCCTTGCGCTTGTCCTTGGCGCCCTTCTTGGCCTTCTTGTCCTCGCCTTCGGCGGCCTCCGTAGCTTCCTCGGTCGGCGCATCCAGCTTCAAAGCGGAATAGGCGCGCTGATGCTGCAGGTTCAGGATGGCTTTTTCGCGCACATAGATTTCGCAGCGCTTTTCGCCCGGCTGCGGCTCGATCTCGGACTGGTCGCGCGTCAAGGCCACGAAGTTGCGCACCTTGCGTTTGAGCGCCACGTCGGTCATCAGGCCGTGGCCGGTTTCAGCGTCCAGGCGCGGCAGGTTGCCGGCATCGGGGTCGCCGTTGGGGTTGCCGTCTTTCACGTCAAACAGCAGCACGAAGTCGTAGCGGTGGGTGAGGTTCATGGTGGTCTCCCTGGGGTTCAAACGGTGGGTTCGGTGGCGGCGCCTGCGGCATCGCTGGGCTTGGTGAAGAAGGCCTGGCGCTGGTGGTAGTAGCCCAGCGCAAAGCCGGCTTGCTGATCTTGGGTGGATCGTGCTGGGAACGCGATCTTTGAATCGGAATTCATCTTGTCGGCTATTTCCAGTAGTAGGCGATCAAGATAGGCGCAGGTGCGGGGATTCGCCCGCTTCAGATCGCGAAGATGAATTTGATCAAGGCGTGCCAATCGGTTGAAGACGGATCTGGGTGATGCCATGGCAGCACCGAAGTAGGCGTCGCGAATGGTTCGATTCAAATCTCGTTCAGACGCAAGTTCCTGCACCCTCTCGTAAGCGGCAAATAGCCTTCCGAGTAGATAGGGTGGTTCCGAGTTGGATTTGTCTAGTGACACGGAGATCTCCTTGTTCAAGGTAGGCGAGTACAGCCGGCGGTAGCGATTGACATAGGCCCTTAGAAGAGCGGCTCTGGCAGCCGACACATGACGCACAGGCTTCCCTGTTGCCTCGTCCTTCTTGGACTGTTCAGCTCGAATTCGCTGTAGGACTGATTGAAGAAGTAGTGGCGGCAGGGGGGAGCCAGAAAGGATCGAACGCAACACATCTCCGGCGAGTCGGGGAGGCAATTTGCTGGTGTCGCCATGCGGCTTTTCCCGCGTGGCGAGACTCAACTTACTGAGAAGGTAATAAAGGCCAGGGTGCTCTCGATCTTTGTCTGAGCGGCAAACTTCAAGATCATCAAACCACCGTCCGATTTGCGAGGCAAATTCACGTATCGGGGCTTGGAACCAAAAGCGCACGGCAATGCGTGCCTTGTTCGGAGGGTAGAGGCCGAGCACGAAGAACTTGTTATCACCACGGACACCAGAAAAGGCCCCCGTGTGCACGGCGCTCAACACGGCCTCGACCTGACGAACATGCGCGTCGGGATCATCGTCACCAAAAATGGCCCCAAACCAATCGTCGCCCAGATCACGATCCTCGCGTTGTGACCAATAGACTGCTATGGAATCGCCGACCCGAATTTTTGGCTTTGACCCAGGGCGAAGCAGATGATTGAGCGACGTGGCGTATTTGAAGGCGGCAACCTCACCAACCGGAAAGTTCTCTCCTTGGTGTTTTCCGTACGACGCAAAGGCGGGAACAGAGTCGTCATTGATGGCTGCCAAGCGACTGGGCTGCTTACCTACGCCGGAAATGTCCATGTGGAGGCGAACGATTGGCACGTTGTCACCCGTCACAAGGCAAATTGCAGGAGACCCGATGGCGACCTTCCCCGCGTCTTGGTCTATCAAGGCACGTACGTCAGACGCATGCACCAACAAATCGGTATCGGCAGCGAAGCGAAACGTGACATTGCAACCCGGGATATCGCATGCCTCAGCCCATGCCGGATCAGCCTTGACACGCTGCGCTTCGTCGCTCTCATAGAAACGCTGAACAGCCTTCATCCCCCGAGATTCGGGCAATCGCGCGGCGAACTCATTCAAACGCTGTCGAAAGTGCTGATGCTGCTTTTCGGCCATGGCAACGTCGGCCGCACCGTCCGACTTGGGGTGACCCAGCACAAAGCCGATGTGGTCCCACAGGAGGTTGGGCTTTTCGTAGGCCTTGGTGCCGGAACGTCCTTCGGATTTAGGCACCAGTGAAGGCGCAACTTCCGACGCCTTGGGGCCAAGGCGCAAGGAAGTCAGTTGAACAAAGCGACCCTCTTCAGTGATCTCGATGAGAAGCGGGATGCGCTTGTATTCCCAGCCCGGCGGTGCCAGTTCGCCGGAACGGTCGTAGTAGTCGTGAAGTGCTTGAAGAATCATCCCCGCACCTCCGCCGTGGTCAGGTCCACGCTGCCGCGCTCCACCTTGGCGCGAAAGAAGCGCGGCTGCGGTGAGGCGGTGTGGGTGTAGTCCATGTCGTAGAGCATCCAGCCCAGGTCAGCGGTCCACTCGTGCAAGGCGGATGGCTCGTTGGTGGAGGGTTGAAACCCACCGTGACCATCGCCTTCCAACTCCACGCGCCGGAAGCGCGCCGCAAACTCACGGCAACCCAGGTAGGGCTGGTTCACACACTGGCCCACTTCGGCGCGGCGGTTGAACATGGCCACATACTTGTTCGGGTTGGCGCGTGCCTCGTCGGCCACCAGTTCCATGTCGGCATAGAGGCGGTAGGCCACATCGCGCAAGAAGAGGCTGGCGCGTTGCTGGCGTTCGTCTTCGATGTACAGCGCCAATTCGCCGCGCCCTTCGTTCATGGCCACCTGGGCATTGCGCGTGGACGCCACCGCGCCCACCTCGTTGCGCCGAACGCTCACCCAACGCACAGGCGCCAACACGTCGATGCGGCGGATGCGCCAGCGGATCGCGGGTTTCCACAAGATGGCCTCAAACACGGCCCGGGCGGCCGAAGGCGTGATGAGGTCATAGGACACCCGCTCCACCTTCATCTCCGGGCGGGTGAAGCAGGCGTAGTCGCCTCGCACTTCCAGACAAAACGGTTTCATCGCTCTCCCTTCGTTTGTTCGTCAACTCACGTAGCTCGCCGGGTCCCCAGGCGCCGAATCCACCCGGGCCCCCAGCACCGGGTCGTAAAACCCGTCCCATTCTGCGAGCTGCACATACAGGCCTGGGCAGGCTGCCACTTCCCGGATGTCGCCTGTATCAAGCAGCTTTCGCAGCTGGTGTTGGTAGATCGTGACGCCGTAGCGTTGCAGCTTGCGTATCAGCCAACGAGATGGGCCATCGCGCTCCAAGCGATTGATCATCTCGTTCACCTCTTCGCGGGCGTTGGGGCTGCAGTAACGCACGAGCACAGTGGCACTGTCCTTGTCGTCGATCAGCTTGAAGGCATGGGCGGCATCCCGAAAACGCACCGACAAGCTCAGAGTCTTGCGATCAATCTCCAACTTCAGCAGCTCTGCAATGCGCTTGGCATCCAATGACGCAGCGTCGTGCAGCAGGCGCTGGAAGTAGCGCTGGATCAGCGGCAGCGCAAAGGGCTCGGCCGGTCGGTCGTGCCACACCAGCTTGCAGGCGTCACGCGCCTGACGCAGCAAGCCAGGCGGCGGCTGCGTGGGCGGCACGAAGACATGCACTTGGCCCAACGCGGCGAGTTTGCCTTCTCGGTTGCAGCGCCCCGCCGCCTGGGCGATGGAGTCCAGGCCCGCCATGGCGCGATAGACCACGGGGAAGTCCAGGTCCACGCCAGCCTCCACCAACTGGGTGGACACCACTCTCACCGGTGCCGCTGCGCGGCCTGCAGCCAGGGCCTCGCGCCGCCGTTGCAGCGCCTGCTTGATGGCGGCAATGGTGTCGCTGCGGTGCTGGGCGCACATCAAGGCAGACAGGTGCCAACAGCCCTCGTCTGTACGTTGCTTGAGCAGGCGGTACAACTCGGCGGCGTCGGCACGGCGGCTGACGATGGCCAGCATGGCCTCATGGCCCGCCATTTCGTCGGCCAGCTCAGGCCAGGCGCGCGGCGTCTCCAAGCTGACCGGCAGGTGCACCTGCACACGTTCCAGTGCAGCGTAGAGCGCGGGCACGTCGTCGATGATTTCAGTCACGGTGCCCAGGCCACGCCGCAAGCCGCGCTGCGGGTCGGCGCTGGTGCTGGTGTTGAGCACCGGCTGGGTGGCGGTACACAGCAACACGGTGACGCCGAAGTCTTGAACCAGGTACCGCAGCACATCCACCACCGGCTGCAGAAACTCCAACGGCAGCAATTGCGCCTCGTCGAGCACGATGACGCTGCCCGCCAGGTTGTGCAGCTTGCGGCAGCGCGAGGTTTTGCGGGCGAACAGGCTCTCGAACAACTGCACATTGGTGGTGACGATGAGCGGCGCGTCCCAGTTTTCGCAGGCCAGGCGCGAGCGGGCGGTTTCCTGTTCGGGGGTGGTCTCGGCATTGCTGTGGTGTTCGATCACCACGTCCTCGCCCAGCGCCGCGAAGACCTGGCGAAACACATCGGCCGTCTGCTCGATGATGCTGGTGTACGGAATGGCGTAGACGATGCGCCGCTGGCCGTGGCGGGCCGCGTGGTTCAGCGCAAAAGCCAAGCTGGACAGCGTCTTGCCGCCACCGGTGGGCACGGTCAGGCTGAACACACCGGGTGGAAAGTCTGCCTTGGCGCGGCATTGCCCCAGGATGCTGGCCCGCAGGCGATTGACGGGGGTTGGCGCCGCGCCAGCCGCCAGGTGATCCAGGTGGCTCTGGCAGGCTTGCTGCATCGCCAGCAGACCGGGCGCGCCGTCACGGCGACCGGCCTGAGCCGGGTTCATGTAGACCTCGGTGTCGAGGAAGTCTGCGTCTACCAGGGCCGAGAACAGCATGCGCAGCCACAAGGCGAAACGGCCAGGCGTGGCGTTGGCGCGCTCGTCGCCAATGGGCAGGGACTGCAGATCCAGTGCGAAGTCTTCGGGGCCTTGGATGTCGGGCGGTGAGGGCCGGCCCAACACCTCTTGCAGTTCGCGTTGCGCATCGGCAGAAGCCAATCGCGCGGCGAGCCCCGCACCCGCTTCGCCACCGTCCCAGTTGTCCAGCCCCGCATGGTGGCCCGCAATCACATACTGCAGCACCCGGCTGAGCAACAGGCCCTGTGGCCCCAAGCGTTCTTGTAGAACCCGCTGCGCCCACAACGCGCCCGCCGCCGAATGGGTTTTGTCTCGGTCGGCCACACGGCCCTCAATGTGGGCGTCTGCGCCGCCGGCCTGGCGGATGTAGCGCTGAAACCCGGGCCGGCGTTTGCCCAGGTCATGCCAGAGGCCGGCCAGGCGGGCGCATTGGCGGGCACTGGGCACTGCGGCGGCGGCGGCCAAACCCGCCACTGACCGCAAATGTTCGTCCAGTCCATGCGGTTGTGCGCCACTGCGGTCTGGCGGCGGGGCATGGGCCCAGTCGTCTGGGTCAGATTCGGGTGACATTTTCTTGTTCTTCCCTGATCAGTTGGCTGATGAATGCCATTCTGATCTCTGACAGGCTCACCAGATGAGCCACTGCATTCTTTTATTTCCAGCCCGGTACCCGGTTTGTGAGTCGTTAACTATTCACGCCTAGCAGCCGGCCACCGGCCTCCGCAATCGCAGGGCGAAAACGGTGCTTTTCAAGGCAACGCGGCACGGCCACCACATTGATCATGGGGTGATGTGGGATTCACCGCCCCGGGCTGCCAAGCTGGGTTCGTGGGTGTGGGGTCTCGCCTGCCCATGCCTGCCGAGGTTTGCCCATGACGCCACACCACCCCGCCGCCGCCGCCGAAACCAGCGCCCGCCACAGCGGCGCCGCTGTCACCCGGGTCATCCACCGCCGGCTGTTCATGGTGGGCATGTCGCCCGTGCTGGCCTTTCTGGCGCTGGCCTGCTGGGTCTGGCTCAGCCTGGCCAGCGCCGAGCGAGCCTTGTCGGACAGCATCCGCGAAAAGACCTCGCTGGCCGTGCTGGCCAAGGACATGCAGCGCAACGTGGTGCAAGTGCAGCAGTTCCTGAGCGATGTATCGGCCACTCGGGCCTTGGACGGTCTGGACGATGGCTTCAAGGCCGCCGCCGAGCAGCACCAGGCCTTTCTGGAAGGCCTGAGCCAATTTGAACGCCAGCCTGGCGGTGCGGCCAGCGCCACCGAGTTGGCCGCCATGCGCACCAGCTTTGAGACCTACTACCGGGCCGGCGTCACCATGGCCCAGGCCTATGTGGCGGGTGGCCCGGCCCAGGGCAACGCGCTGATGAAGCCGTTCGACGACGCCAGCCTGCAGTTGCAAGCGCTGGTAGAAGGCTTCGTCAGCCACAACACCGAAGCTCTGACCCAGGAGATCGACACCTTGGTGGGCCAAATGGCGCGCGTAAAGACGGCCATCGCCGGCGTGGCCCTGTTGGCCGCCGTGTTGATGACCCTGGCCTGCCTTTGGCTGGCACGCTCCATCGAAACCCCGCTGCACGCCGCCATGCAGGCCGTGGCCCGGGTGGCTGATGGTGACCTGCACACCAGCACGGGCGCCACCTCGGGTGACGAACTGGGCGCGCTGCTGCAGTCGCTGGAGGCCATGCGGCGCAAGCTGGCCAACAGCATAGGCTCGATACGCGACAGCGCCGACGCCATACGCACCGCCAGCGCCGAGATCGCCTCGGGCAACCAGGATCTGTCCAGCCGCACCGAGAACACCGCCGCCAACCTGGAACAAACCAGTGCCTCGATGGACCTGCTGACGGGCAAGGTGCGCTCCTCCGCCGACGCGGCCCGCCAGGCCGGCAGCCTGGCCACCTCGGCCGGCGAGGTGGCCCAGCGCGGCGGCATGGTGGTGGCCAGCGTGGTGAGCACCATGGACGAGATCAACGGCAGCTCGAAAAAGATCGCGGACATCATCGGCGTGATCGACGGCATCGCCTTCCAGACCAACATCCTGGCGCTCAATGCCGCCGTTGAGGCCGCCCGTGCTGGCGAGCAGGGCCGCGGTTTTGCGGTGGTGGCCGCCGAGGTGCGCAGCCTGGCTCAGCGCTCGGCGCAGGCCTCGCGCGAAATCCGCGACCTGATCGGCGGCAGCGTGGAGAAGGTGGGCGCTGGCATACGCCTGGTGGCCGAGGCCGGTTCGACCATGACCGAGATCGTGCAAAGCGTGCAACGCGTGCAGGACGTGGTGCAGCACATCACCAATTCAGCCAACGAGCAGACGCTCAGCATCGACGAGGTGCACGAGTCGGTGGGGCAGATCGACACCGCCACGCAGCAGAACGCCGCTCTGGTGGAACAAAGCTCGGCCGCAGCCGAAAGCCTGAAAGACCAGGCCACCAGGCTGGCCGAGGTGGTGGCAGCCTTCCGGCTGCAATCACACTAGGCTTTGCGCAGAAAGCAGGCCTTGAGCATGAAGCTGCCAGCGTCCATCTTGCAGTCCACCTCGTGATCTCCGCCCACCAGGCGGATGCTCTTGACCTTGCTGCCCTGCTTGAGCACGGTGGAGGTGCCCTTGACCTTCAGGTCTTTGATCAGCACCACCGCGTCGCCGTCCGCCAGCGGCGTGCCGTTGGCGTCCTTCACCACCGTGTCGGCGTCGTCATCGCTGGCGGCAGCGGCCGTCTGAGGCCACTCAAAGCCGCAATCGGCGCAGACAAAGTTGTCGCGGTCGGGGTAGGTGTTGGCAAGGCCGCATTGCGGGCAGGCGGAAATATCAGACATCTTGGCTTTCAGTCTTCCTTGACCTGCTCGTCAAGGTTGCGCTGCATCAGCGTGAAGAAACGGTCGTAGAACTGACCGGCGGGGATGGTCTCGCTGGCCACCTTGACCAGCGAATCGTCGTTCGACGAGAGCGGGATCGACACCGAGCCCAGCGCGCTCACGCCGAGCGAGGCCGAGTTGCTGGTCTTCTTCAGCGCGTAGCGGTCTTGGATGGCGTTCACATAAGCGGTGGCCACCTTGGCCGCCTTGCCCTCGGGCACGCAGACCACGTTGAAGACGATCTGCACATGCACATCGCCCTCGGGTTGAAAGCTCTTGGTGGCGCTGATGGCGTCCACGGTCACCTTGCTCATCAGATAGCCCTGGCCCAAAAGCGCGCGGCGCGCGGCCTCGCAGGCAGCGGCAGGGCTGGCGTCGAACAGGCGCGAAAAGGTTTCATCGCTCTCAAAACTCTCGTTCTGGTAGACCGTCACCTTCTTGGCGGGCGTGGCAAAGCAGCCAGCCAGCGTCAAACAGGCCAGCGCGGCGACGGTCAGTGGGTGCCACAGGCGGCGGGCGGCATCACGCGGTTGCGTCGATCGGTCCATCGGTTTCTTGTGGTGACGGGTGGCCACACCAGAGTGCGAGTGCACGCATTATCAGCGGGCCATGCCCGGGCCACGTGGCCCCCGACAATGCCAGGCATGAACACGCTTGACCTTCGTGATGCCCTGCTGACCGCCCGGCGCGAGCAGCAGGCCCTGGTGCCCACCACCGCCCACGCGGCGGCCCTCGCCGACGTGGACGCCGCCTGCGCCGTGCAGCACGCCAGCGGCGTGGCCCTGCAAGCCTGGGCGCCAGACGAGGTGCCGGGGTACTGGAAGTCTGGCGCCGGCCACCGCCAGGCCGCGCTCACGCATGCGCCGTTGATGCCTGCGGGCGTGCATGCCGACAGCAGCCTGGCCCAGCCGGCCGATTTGCGCCCGCACGCCTTCTTCAAGCCCGCCATCGAGTGCGAGATCGCACTGCGTCTGGCATGCGCAGTGACGCCAGCGCAAGCGCTGGCGATGACCCATGACGACGAAGTGACTGGCCTGATCGACGCCATGGCCGTGTCCATCGAGGTGGTGGACTGCCGCTGGGTGGACGACGGTGCCCTGCCCCCGCTGCTGCGTCTGGCGGACTTTCAATCCCACGGCGCACTCGCGCTGGGCCCGTGGGCGCCGTGGCGCGAAACGGATTGGTCTCAACAGCACTGCGCGCTGCACGTGAACGACGCGCCTGTGGTGGAGCGCAAGGGCAGCCACCCGCTGGGCAGGCCCGCGTGGCTGCTGCCGATCTGGCTGCGGCACCTCACGCGCCATGGCGCCACGGTGCCGGCGGGCACTGTCGTCACCACCGGCACCTGGACCGGCCTCACGCCGGTTCAGCGTGGCAGCAGTGTGCAGGTGCGCTTTGCAGGCCTGGGCGAGGCAGCGCTGGTCTTGTGAACCGGCGCCACCCGCGCCCTGCCCTTCACATGTGGCCTTCAGCCAGGTAGCGCGAATGCCAGCTCAGCGCCTCTTGCAGCAGGTGCGGCGTGTGCAGGCCTGGGGCACCGGCCTCGGCGCGCTGCAGATAGTCCAGCAATGCAGGGCGGAATTCCGGGTGCGCGCAGCGCTCGATGATGAGGCGCGCGCGTTGCCGCGGTGACAGGCCGCGCAGATCGGCCAGGCCCTGCTCGGTGACGATGACCTGCACGTCGTGCTCGGTGTGGTCCACGTGGCTCACCATGGGCACCAGGCACGAGATGCGGCCACCCTTGGCGGTGCTGGGCGTCATGAAGATCGACAAATAGGCATTGCGGGCGAAGTCGCCCGAGCCGCCGATGCCGTTCATGATGGAAGAGCCCATGACATGCGTGGAATTGACGTTGCCGTAGATGTCGGCCTCGATCATGCCGTTCATCGCGATCAGGCCCAGGCGGCGGATCAGCTCGGGGTGGTTGCTGATCTCTTGCGGGCGCAGCAGGATGCGGTCGCGGTAGCGCGGCAGGTCTTGCAGCAGCTCTTCCAGCACGTGCGGGCTGAGCGAGAAGGCGGTGGCCGAGGCGCTCTTCAACTTACCCGACTTCAGCATCTCGAACATGCCATCCTGCAGCACCTCGGTGAAGGCGGTGAGGTTCTCGAACGGGCCTTCGTTCAGGCCTTGCAGCACGGCGTTGGCGATGTTGCCCACACCCGACTGGATGGGCAGCAGTTCGGGCGGCAGGTGGCCCTTGGCCACTTCCTGCTGCAGAAAGTCCATCAGGTGGCGGGCGATGGCCTGCGAGTTCTCGTCGGGCTCGGCGTAGCCGGAGTTGCGGTCGGGGTGGTTGGTTTCCACCACCGCCACCACCTTGGCGGGGTCGACACGGAAATAGGCCTCGCCGATGCGCTCTTGCGGTTGCGTGAGCATGATGGGCTTGCGGTGCGGCGGCAACGCGGTGCCGTAGTAGATGTCGTGCAGGCCTTCCAGGCCGGGGTTCTGCCAGCTGTTCACTTCCAGGATGATCTGGTCGGCCTGGTCCAGCCAGGTCTTGTTGTTGCCGACAGAAGACGAAGGGATCAAGTGCCCGTCTTCGGTGATGCCGGCCACTTCAATGACCGCCGTGTTGAGCTTGCCGAACAGGCCGAACCACACGTACTGGGCCACATGCGAGAGGTGGATGTCGATGTACTCCATCTCGCCCTTGTTGATGCGCTCGCGGCAGGCCGGGTCACTCTGGTAGGGCATGCGCATGTCCACGCCGTTGGCGCGGGCCAGGGCGCCGTCCAGCTCTGGCGCGGTGGACGCACCCGTCCACATGCCGATGCGAAAGGGCCGGCCGGCGGCGTGGGCCTCGTCCATGCGCCGCGCCAGGGCCTGTGGCACGGCCTTGGGGTAGCCGGCGCCGGTGAAGCCGCTCATGCCGACGTTGTCGCCGTCATGGATCAGCGCGGCGGCGGCATCGGCCGACATGAGCTTGGCGCGGAACGCGGGGTGGAGGATGCGGGTGGTGGCGGTGCTGGTGGTCATGACTGCGCAGAATTTCGTTCGGATGTCAGGATGTTAATCGCAGACTAGGGTTTACCCCAATAAAACAAAGACCAATCCCTTGAAAAGCGTGGTGTTGTGAACGAAGCACAGCGCCCGGGCGCAGTGGCCCCAGGCCATCACGAACCACGCACCTTAAAAGTGCGCTTTCTTGCAGCCACCGGCTTGGGTGCTGCAGCCTGCGCGCCCACCGGCAGCGCCACCACCGCCTTGACCTCTTTGAGCACGATGCTGGAGCGCACATGGGTCACGCCCGGCAGCTTGAAGATGGTGTCGTGCAGGAAAGCTTCGTACTCCTTGATGCCCGCCACCAACACCGTCATGATGTAGTCGCTCTGGCCGGTGGTGGCCAGGCAGCGCACGATCTGCGGGCTGGCGGCCACCGCCGCCTCGAAGCGCCGCACCAGGTCTTCGCTGTGCTGGCTGATGTTGGCCTCCACCACCACGGCCAGGTTCAGGCCCACCTTCTCGCGGTTCACCAGCGCGGTGTAGCCGGTGATAACGCCGGCCGCTTCCATCTCCTTGATGCGCTTCCAGCAGGGTGTGGCGGAAAGGCCTACCCGCTCGGAGAGCTGCTGCACGGTTTGCCGCGAATCGCGCTGCAATTCGGCCAGGATGTGCAGGCTGTAGCGGTCCAGATTCAGAGGGTTGGCACTCATGGGGTTGAGTGTAGAAGGCGTTGTTCAGTGACTGCGGAACTGGCCCAGGGCCCAGTCCACCATGCCCTCGCAACTGCCGCTGTGGGTCCAGGCATCGCGCAAACGCTGGGCATCGTTTCCTTCCTGCAGGGTCTGCGCCAGGTGGTCCAGCGCCTGCGTGGCACCCAGGTCGTGGGCGGTCGAGCTGAGCTGGTCGAGAGTGTCGGCAATGTCCTCACGCAGGCTGCGCATGACGTGGCTGCGCGGATGCACCAGGCTGCCGTCCAGGCCGAAGCGGCAGGCCTGAAAGCGGTTGTAGTTGTAGACCAGGTAGTCATCTTCGGTGGGTGGTGGAACACGCCGCTCCAGCAGGTGCCTGCACAGAGCCTGCAAATAGCCCGCCAGGGCAGCAGCCTGCGCCACGCCCAGCGGTGTGTCACAAACCCGCAATTCGATGGTGCCGTACTCGGGCTTGGGTCGAATGTCCCAGTAGAAATCTTTCATGCCTTTGACAATGCCCGTGCGGGCCATGCGAGTGAAGTAGTCATCGACAAACACCTGCCAGCTGAGGGTGAAGGGTGCGCGCCCGCTGAGCGGAAAGGCGAACACCGAGTTCAGCCGTGCCGAATCGAACCTCGTGTCGTGGCGTTGTACCCAGGGCGACGAGGCCGACAAGGCAATGAAGTGCGGTACGTAGCGCGACAGCGCGTGCAGCAGGTACATCGCGTCATCGCCCGATTCACAGCCCACATGAATGTGCTGCCCAAAGACCGTGAACTGCTGGGCCAGATAGCCGTACAGCGCCGACACCTCCTTGAAGCGCGGCTTGGCAAAGATGCGCCGCTCCGACCATTGCTGGAACGGGTGGGTGCCGCCGCCGCACAGCCCCACATTGAGCCGGTCGCCTGCCTGCACCAAGGTGTCGCGGATGGCGTGCAGCTCCAGCGCCAGCGCGGTGTGATCGGCGTGCACATGGGTGGAAATCTCAAGCATGCTCTCGGTGATCTCGGGTACCACCTGGCCCGGGAAAGGCTTGCGCGCCAGCAGCGCCAGCATGTCGGGGCTGGCGTGCACCAGGTCCTGGTCACTCAGGCTCACCAGTTGCAGCTCCAGCTCCACGCCCAGCGTCAAGGGTTTGGATGCAGCAAAGGGCGGCAGCACTGCGGTGGCTTCGCCTGGCGCGGGCGAGGCGGCGTCATCCGGGCGTCTTGGCTTCATCGCTCGCTACCTCGCGGCAGCGGCGCCACTTCGGGCGTTGTTTCCCCGGCCCACTGCAGGGCCCGGGCCGCAACCAGGGGGCCGAGCACCTCGGCCAGCAAGATCGCCGCGGTGAGCGGTGCCACCTGGTCCAGCAAGTCCACACCCAGCAACCGGGCCTGCTCCAGCAGCAGGATCACAAACACTGAAATCGGCGTCAAGGCCAAGGCCGTCAAACCCCCTTTGCGCAGGCTGAGGCCCGAGGGCCTCGCCAGTGCCACCACCGCCACCAACTTGGACAGCAAGCGCACCCCCACCAGGGCCAGCCCTGGCAACAGGCCGTCCAGCACCTGGTGCCAGACCAGCAACGAAGCCGCAAACATGAACAGCAGCACGGTGAGCAGATCGCCCAGCGCCCCGAAGCCGCGCTGGGTGCGGTTGAGCGCCACCCGCCGGTGCCGCGCCATCAGCCCAAAGCTCAAGGCCGCCAGCACCGGCGAGAGCCGCAGTCCATGGGCCAGCGCCACCAGCAGCAACACCCCCAGGGCGAAAACCACGGTGGTGTCCTCACTGAGCCGGCCCGCGCCACGCAACAGGCCAGGTACCAGCACGCCCAGGCTCGCGCCCAAAGCAGACGAGGCCAGCAGCATCACCACCGAGTTCCAGCCCGCCCGCAGCCAGCTGCCCGAACTCTGAAAAGTCCACACTCCCACCAGCGTGTTGAACACCAGCAGCGCCAGCACGCAGTTCAGCGCGCTCAGATGCAGCGCTCGCTCGGTCACCTGGCCTGAGCAATGGCGCTCGTTCACCGTGCGCAGCAGGGCGGCCGGCGAGGTGGCCATGGCGAGCGCGGCCACCACCGCCGCTGGAAGCATCGCCAAGCCCGAGAGCACGCTCAACCACAGCACCGCCATGAAGGTGAACGACGACTCCAGCAGCCCGGTCAGCGTCAGCCAGCGGTTGGACAGCAGCCAGCGCAGATTGATGCGGTAGCCAAACTCGAACAGCACCAGGCCGAAGGCCATGTTGGCCATCAGCAGGGCCCCTTCGTTGCGCCCGCTGGGCAACACACCCAGTTGGCTGGCGCCCAGCACGAAGCCCAGCAGGCCATACACGCTCACGCGCGGCAGGCCCAACCGCTGGTAGCCCCATTCGCCCAGCCACCAGCCCAGCATCGCGGCGGCCGGCCAAGCCAGCTCCTGGGGCATGGCAAGTGCAGGCAAGTCCATGGGCCGAATCTAGTGCATTCGCTGCAGCGATCGGGAAGATCAACGCCGCCAGTAGGGTCATGAACCAGGTTCATTCTTTGGAACTGCCGTTCAGAAGCAAGAAATTTCGCCCATCCCCTTCTTCGCAGAAGGATGGAGGACAAAACTCTCGCACCGCAAGAGCACAGTCTGTGGCCATGAACTCGCCCGACACTTTTCCCCTCGCACGCCCCGGCTACCAATTGGCCGATGGCTTGTGGGCCGAGCGCGGTACCGTGTTCTTCAGTGGCACCCAGGCCCTGGTGCGGCTGCTGGCCATGCAGCGGGCACGCGATGCCGCCGCCGGCCTGAACACCGCCGGCTTCATCAGCGGCTACCGAGGCTCACCGCTGGGCATGGTTGACCAGGCGGTGTGGAAGGCCGGCAAGAAACTCGAGGACATCGGCATCCGCTTCGTGCCTGCCATCAACGAGGAACTGGCTGCCACCCAGGTGCTGGGCACCCAGCGCGTGGAAAGCGACCCCCAGCGCACCGTGGACGGTGTGTTTGCCCTCTGGTACGGCAAGGGCCCGGGCGTGGACCGCGCGGGCGATGCCTTGAAGCACGGCAACGCCTACGGCAGCTCACCGCACGGCGGTGTGCTGGTGGTGGCGGGCGACGACCACGGCTGCGTGTCGTCCAGCATGCCGCACCAGAGCGACCAGGCCTTCATGGCCTGGCAGATGCCCGTGCTGGCCCCGGCCAACGTGGCCGAGATGATCGAGTTCGGCCTCTACGGCTGGGCGCTCTCGCGCTACAGCGGCGCATGGGTGGGCCTGACTGCGCTGAGCGAGGTGGTGGAAAGCGCCGGCACGGTGGACCTGGACGTGCTGAACGCCCGCATGGCCGCCTGGGTGGACGAGGGCACCGTGCGCGCCCTCACCGCCCACCAGACGCCGGCCGATGGCCTGCACTACCGCTGGCCCGATCTGCCCTCGCTGCGCATCGAATCGCGCCTGGCCGACAAGCTCGCCGCCGTGGCCGCCTTTGCGCGCGTCAACACCGTCGACCGCGAGGTCATCGCCAGCGTCAACGCCACCGTGGGCATCGTCACCTGCGGCAAGGCCCACCTGGACCTGATGGAGGTGCTGCGCAGGCTGGAAATCAGCCCCGCGATGCTGGCCGAAGCCGGCGTGCGCTTGTACAAGGTGGGCCTGGCCTTTCCGCTGGAAGCCACGCGCCTGCAGGCCTTTGCCAATGGCCTGGTCGAGATTCTGGTGATCGAGGAAAAGGGCGCCATCGTTGAAACCCAGCTGCGCGCGCTGTTCTACAACGCCCCCGCGCACACCCGCCCCAGCATCGTGGGCAAACACGACCGCCAGGGCAAGCCGCTGGTGAGCGCACTGGGCGAGCTGCGGCCCTCGCGGCTGATCGAAATGGTGGCGCACTGGATCGCCCAGCACTTTCCCGACCACCGCACCTTTCGCAACCACCTGCGGCATCTGCGCGATTTCACCCCACCCGCGTTGCTGAGCAATGTGGGTGATGCAGTGAAGCGCCTGCCCTACTTCTGCGCCGGCTGCCCGCACAACACGTCGACTCGCGTGCCCGAAGGCAGCACAGCGCGCGCCGGCATCGGCTGCCACTTCATGGCCAACTGGATGGACCGCAGCACGGCCGGCGTCATCCAGATGGGCGGCGAAGGTGTGGACTGGGTCTCGCACTCGATGTTCACGCGCACGCCCCATGTGTTCCAGAACCTGGGCGACGGCACCTACTACCACTCGGGCTACCTGGCCATACGCCAAGCGGTGGCGGCCAAGGCCACGCTGACCTACAAGATCCTCTACAACGACGCCGTGGCCATGACCGGCGGCCAGCCGGTGGACGGCCAGATCAGCGTCGACGCCATCGCCCGCCAGGTGGAAAGCGAAGGTGTGCAGCGCGTGGTGGTGGTGAGCGACGACATCGCCAAGTACGAGGCGGTGCAGGGTCGCTTCCCCGCCGGCACGCAGTTCCACGACCGCAGCGCGCTCGACGCCGTGCAGCGCGAGCTGCGCGAAGTGCCCGGCGTGACCGTGCTGATCTACGAGCAGACCTGTGCCGCCGAGAAGCGCCGCCGCCGCAAGAAGAAAGAACTAGTGGACCCGCCCAAGCGTTTGTTCATCCACCAGGCGGTGTGCGAAGGCTGCGGCGATTGCAGTGTGCAGAGCAACTGCGTGGCCGTGCTGCCGCTGGAAACCCCACTGGGCCGCAAACGCCAGATCGACCAGACCGCCTGCAACAAGGACTATTCCTGCGCCCGGGGCTTTTGCCCCAGCTTCGTGGGCGTCACCGGCGGCACGCTGCGCAAGAAGAGCGGTGCGCTGTCCACCGAACGAGCCGCCTTCGAAGCCCGCGTGGGCGCCCTGCCTCTGCCCGCCGCACACGAGTGGACGGCGCCGTGGGACGTGCTGGTGACCGGCGTGGGCGGCACCGGCGTGGTCACCGTGGGCGCGATCATCGCCATGGCCGCGCACCTGGAAGGCAAGGCCGCCAGCGTGCTCGACTTCATGGGCTTTGCGCAGAAAGGCGGCGCCGTGCTGAGCTTTGTGCGCATGGCCGACGTGCCAGAACGACTGAACCAAGTGCGCATCGACACCCAGCAGGCAGATGCGCTGCTGGCCTGCGACCTGGTGGTGGGCGCCACGCCCGAGGCGCTGCAGGCGGTGCGCCACGGCCGCACCCAGGTGCTGGCCAATGTGCACGAGGTGCCGGTGGCCGAATCGCTGCGCAACCCCGACGCCGATTTGCACGTGGACGCGCTGCTGCAAAAGATGCGCTACGTGGCCGGTGATGCCCAGGTGCACACCTTTGACGCGCAAACGCTGGCGCAGGACTTTCTGGGCGACACCATCACCGCCAACATCGTTGCCATGGGCCTGGCCTGGCAGCGCGGCCTGGTACCCGTGAGCCTGGCCGCCCTGCAGCAGGCCATCCGTTTGAACAACGTGGCGGTGGAGAGCAACCTGCTGGCGTTCTCGCTGGGCCGCTTGGCCGCCGCCGACCCGGCCGGCTTGCGGCAACTGCTGGGCGGGTCCGCCACCAGCCCCGCAAACAGCGACGACGAATCGTTGGACGCCTTGATCGCCCGCGGCGTGGCCCAACTCACCGCCTACCAGAACGCCGCCTGGGCCCAGCGCTACGCCGGCCGCGTGCGGGCCTTGGCCGAGCGTGAAACTGCCCTGCCCGGCGGCGATGCCACCTTGCCCCTGGCCCGCGCCGCCGCCCGCTGCCTGCTCAAGCTGATGGCCTACAAGGACGAGTACGAAGTGGCCCGGCTCTACACAGCCCCCGACTTCCGCGAAGCGCTGCAGGCCCAGTTCGACGGCGAGCTGCAGCTCGAATTCCACATGGCCCCGCCGCTGCTGGCCAGGCCCCGCAACGGCCAGCCGCCGAAAAAGATCGTCATGGGCCCCTGGCTGCTCACCACCATGCGCTGGCTGGCCAAGGCCAAGGCCCTGCGCGGCGGCCCGCTGGACCTGTTCGGCCGCACGGCCGAGCGACGCATGGAGCGTGCGCTGATCACCGAGTACGAGGCGCGGCTCGATGCCCTCTTGCAAGACCTGAGCTCCGAGCGTCAGCCGCTGGCCGCCGAGATCGCCCGCGTGCCGCTCAGCATGCGCGGCTACGGCCATGTGAAGCTAGCCAACGTGGCGCTGGCCAAGGTGCGCGAGGCCGAGCTGCTGCACCGCTACAACCCGCAGCGCTATGCGCGGCCAACGCAGGCTGCGCAAGCGGGGCAGCTCAAGGGCATTGCGGTGGTGGCGGGGTAAGGCGGCTCGCGACCCAAAGCGGGCGCAGCCGAAGCGGATTCCATCGCCACCAACCGGCCGTTCAGGGGGGTCGAAGCCCTGCCTTTCCGATACGGCCGGCCGCGTGGCAGACTCGCGCGCGAAGCGATTGAAGTGTCAGGCGTTCAGCTTCGTCCGGGGCTCTCTGCGCTGACCTTGAATGCAAGCTCGACACTGTCCACCAGTTGCTCCAAGGTTGCTTCCGAAGACAAGTCGCTCGGAAGTCTCCAAGTGGGAAGATTCATGGAGTGGACGAGCAGCGATTCCATTTCCTGCCGCAGCCGAAGCGCATTGGCCCGTGAAGCGGGCACAACGCCGCCTGCATTCAGGTTCTGCACTCGCCTGCCGTTGTCGAACTGGTCGAACGCGAAAGGCAGGATCAATTGCGGCACGCCCGCGCGAAGCGCTTCGGCCGTTGTGCCAATGCCCCCGTGGTGCACCAACAGGGCTACCCGCGGCAGCAACAAATCGAAGGGTGCGTGTGGCTGCCATCGCACGTCCGATGGCAGCGGGCTCGGTAGCTGATCGCCAAAGGTCGTGAGAAACAGGCCGCGCCGACCCAGCGCACGCAGCGCAGTCAATGCGTTCGCGAAAAACCCATTGGCGTGCCGATGCCCTGTTCCCGCGGTGAACGCAATGGGCGCGTCACCCGCCGCCAGAAAGTCTTCCAGTTCCGCTGGCAGGCGTTGCAGCGGCGGCGAGGATCGCAGTGGGAAGTGACCCCCGACAAAGGTGTCGGGCCAATCGGGCTGGCGGCTGGCAAACCAGGCTGGAAAGAGAGCGACCGACGCGTCACTTGCCGTTTCCATGTGCGCCAGAAAGCTGGCCACCGGCTTCAATCCTTGGGCGGCACGGACGGTGTTCAGTCCGGGCAGCAGATCGGGGTCGATCCAGAACGTGTCGATGGCCCACCACAGCGCACGACGCAGCGAGGTCGGCACCCACGTCGGCACGTTCAGCGACCCCACGGTCAGCGGGTCGTGGACCGTGCGCAAGGTGGATGGCGCCAGGTAGGCGCACACGATCCTCAGATGGGCTTGCTGCTCCTTGGCCATCGCGGCCACGGGAACCAGGAAGGGGTGGCTCAACACGACACAGTCGCCAGCTTGGGCGTGCGAGATCAGCAACCCGCGAATCTCATCCAGGCTGGGAAGCAGACCGCGCCAGACCACGCCTAGGCCCTTGCGCTCGTCCCACAGGTCGGGGTCGTCCAGCACCGCTTCAGACTGTTCGTGCGTGCCAAAGACGACGTAGGGCAGGCCTGTGGCCCGCACCACCTGCTCGTGTGAGCGCTGGACAACCAGCAGGGTGCGGTATCCACGCGCTGCCAACGCTGCCGCCAGCACCACGAACGGCTGCAGATCGCCGCCGGTGCCAAAGGTCAGCAGCAGAACCAGGGGTTTCGTCGTCATCTCGCCGTCCAGCCCAGGCTTGGCCAACACGGTGTGGTCGGCCACATGCGCTCAGAAGCCTCGGCCGGCCAAGATCAGCAACACCGACACGATGAGTGACGCCGGAAACGGTGACCTTGGGAATGCGGCAACGCCAATCAACGAGGTTGCGAACACGTAGCCGCCAACCAGCCCGAGCAGATCATTGTCGGCACGGCCTGCGGCCCGAACCGCGAGATGTCCGGCCAGAAGAAGCGGAAGGCCGAACAGCACGAACCAGAACGCCGTGCGTCGCGGTTCGGGTTCGGAAAACCTGCCGACGAATCCCGCAACCACCGCATCGCGCAACGGCACCCTGTACTTGACGATACCGAATGCGATATGAGCCACGCCGAGAGTCACAAGCGCCCACGATGAGACCACGGCGAGCAAACTGCTTGTTAATGGGATCGACGCTGGTGAAGGCAGGCTCATGGATGCTTTCAGAGGAATGGCTCGCATGTCAATCGAAGAAGTCGGGAGGCCAATGCACACATTCTGGCCGCTCGTGAGCGTCCAGCGGCGCCACCTTGACTGCTCATGCGGGCTACCCCTTCGTCGGCAGCCATGTGGCGTACTCCACGTTCGGAGGTGACTTGCTTAGACGGCCCACCGCAAGCATTAGGAATGACTGCAAATCGCCGCCGGTTCCGAACGTCAGCAGCATCACGAGGGGTTTGTTCATCGGTCTGGCATGGCGGCCCCGCCAGGCTCAACGCGCAGGGCGTCGATCTCCGTTTGCGCACAGCTCGTAAAGTTGCTGCCGCCGGCGTCGGTCGCCCAGGCCATGGCCGCACGAAGCAGGTCGATAGCCTGCCGGCTCTGCGGCAGCGTGTGGCCGTAGGCATGGAACTCGTGGGTCATGTCCGGCCAGACGTCCAGCCGAACGCGCGCCCCCTGCTGCTGCAAGCTGCCTGCGAAGTCGCGGATCATGTCCACCAGAATCTCCTTGCCACCGGCCTGAAGGTAGACCGGGGCCGCATCGCGGTAGCGCTGGTGCGTGGGCGAGAGATCGGCGTCGCTGCAGTTCGTGCCGGCCTTCAGCCAAGCGCCGTACTGCAGGGTCTGATAGCCCTGGACCATGTCGTAGCGGTCGTTGCCGAACTGGCTTTCGCCGCGCCGGCCGATGTCGGTCCAGGGACTGAGCGCAATGGCCAGCGCGGGCTGCGGCAGGCCCACCGCGGGCAGCTTCGCCAGAAGCATCAAGGCCAGGTGGCCACCGGCCGAGTCGCCACCCACCACCAGGCGTTTGTGGTCGATGCCGGCATCCAGCAGATGCCGGTAGGCCGCCAGGCCATCGTCGATTTGTGCCGGATGCGGGTGCTCGGGTGTCAGCCGATAGTCGGGCGCGAAGATCGGCACTTGGAGCATTTCCGCCAGCATGGCGATGAAATGCCGGGACACCGCGCCATAGAACGCATAGCCGCCGCCATGGAAGTACAGCAGCGTCAGCGCGCTATCGTGGCCCCGCGGGATGAACCAGTCGCCACGCGGCTGGCCCGCGGCGCTGGGGCGCACGTCGACCTGGGGGTTCGCCACGACCACGGTGTACAGGCTGTCGAAGTAGGCTCGGCTGTCGGCGATGTCGGGCAGCGCGAGGGCATGGACGAACTGGCGCCGATAGAAGAGGGTTCCAATCTCGAACGCGACGCTCCACTGCGGCACCAGCGGCCTGCCGATGCAACGACGGGCCAGCACCGTGGCGGTGGTGCCTAACAGGCTGGCCAGGCTGCGCAGTTGGTGGGACAAGCGTCCCTGCAGGATGGTCTTGGGCATGCGGGGTCGGGCAGAGCGAACGACCTGCAGTGTCCTTGGCCACAATCGGCCGGTCTAGAACGGAACCGACAGCGCCCGTGAACCTGCCCATCAGCGCCCGCCTTCACCTTCCACGTCCCGCGCTCGGTGCCTGCGTCTACATGGCCGTTGAACGCGACACCCGGGGCCGGTCCTTGACGGATGCTCAGCGCTTCAACCACTACCCGGCCACGCCATTGCCCATGGTGTCGTGGATCTTCGAAGGCGAACTGCACATGGTGGTGGAGCCGCCGTCGGTGTCAGCGCCTCCGGCGTTGGCGCCTGCGCTGCCACGTGTGGTGTTCTCTGGACCGCAGCGCAAGCCGTCGGCCAGCTGGTCGCCGGGGCCGGTGCACGCGCTGTCCGTGGCCTTCCATTCGGACGCCTTGTCCAGGCTGCTGGGTATCAGCCTGGAGCCCTACCTGGACAAGATCGTGCCGTTGCAGGACCTCATGGGCGGTGCCTTGTTGAACAGGTTCCTTCAGATCGGCCAGTCCGACGCGCGCAAGGCGTTTCATCAACTGGAGGCGACATTGCAACCGCTGTGGCAGGGTGCACAGGGTGGTCACGCCCTGCCAACCCTGCGCGGGTGGGTGCAATCGCTGGTCGTGCGCGCTGCATTTACGAGGCCGGGTGCCGGCCTACGGCAGGCGCAACGCCGCTTCAAGGACTGGACGGGACAGAGTCACCGGGACTTGCAGCTGTACGTGCGCACGGAGCGGGCCATGGTCCACGCGACGGTGCAAGCCCAGGCCGGAGGCACCGCACCGGACCTGGCATTGGTGGCCGCCGAGGCGGGGTTTGCAGATCAGTCCCACCTGGGTCGCGAGGTGCGAAGGGTGACCGGGCTTCCGCCTGGCCAGCTTGGCGAATTGATGAGAACCCACGAGGCGTTCTGGTTCTACCGCCTGTTGAGCGAACACTTGCACGACGCAGCGGGCCATGCGCCTGGCTAAGTGGCCATGGTCGCGACGGTACGCGGTAGATTGTGGTCACCGCAGCTCAAGCGTCAGTCTCCTTTGAACGCCCGTTGCTGGTTGAACACATGATCTCTCCCAGGCTGACTCACACAGGTTCGGTCAAGACGATTATCAGAACACTTGTCATGGCGCCTTGGGCGATGATCTGTTTGACGCTGCCATTCCCGGTGAGCGCACAGGACACCACGACGTCCATCATCGCCAAGGAACGGGTTTCGTTTCAAAGCGGCAGCCTGCGACTCGAGGGACTTCTGCTCAAGCCCGGCGGCGTCGGCCCGCATCCCGGAATTGTCTGGAATCACGGCAGCGAGAAGAATCCCGACGCAGGACAACAGATCGACGCCGTCGCAGCCATCTTTGTGCCTGCGGGCTTTGCCGTCTTTGCGCCACTGCGCCGAGGTCACGGAAACTCGGAGGGGCTCTACATTGGCGACGAACTGAAGCAGGCCCGGTTCCTGGAGAGAAATCGGCTCCAGGTTCGACTTCTCGAGGGTGAGCAATTTGACGACCAACTCGCCGGCCTTGCCTTCTTCAAGGGTCTTCCGTTCGTCGATCAGCGTCGAGTGGCGGTTGCGGGCTGTTCGTATGGCGGGATCCAATCCCCTGCCAGCTGTGCGGTCTAACGTGCGAGTTAAGCGGGCACCAACGGCACGGCGCCAGGCCCGCGAGCTGGACGATAGACAACACCGGCTCGCGGGCCTGGCGCCGTGCCGTTGGTGCTCCGCTTGAACGAGGGGTTAGGCAGCGCTCTCACGGCAGCCTGGACAGTGTGTCCGTCGCGAACGGCTGCCTGGAGCCAGAAGGGGACTGGCTCTCCATGCGCAGCACCCACTCCTTGCGCTCGGGATACCAGGTGAATGTGTTGAAGAAGGGCCCATCGTGATACTCGAACCGGAACTCGACGGAGTTCCCAGTGCGCGTGCCCTTGGCCACCGCCGAGAACTTGGCGCCAAAGTTGTCTGTCCAGTAAGCGACGTACTGCTTGTCGGAGTAGATGTAGCCGATGAGCACGATGGCTTCGTACTTCGGGGGCGACGCGACGTCCTTCATGTGCAGTTGCAGGAACTGGTGATTCAAGACCCAGGCGGCATTGGCCGAGTTCTCCACAGTCGTGCCTCGGATCTGCCGTGAGATCTTCCAGCGACCCTCGAGGTTGGAGATCAGGTCATCATCAAAGCGACCGCGCGGCCCGTCGATGGCAGTACTCTCTTGGCCCAGGGCGGAAGTTGACATGGCGGCGAACATAGTGAGGTGAAAGTGTCTGCGGTCCATAGTGCGAAGGTGTTGCGCTGCCTAACGTGCGAGTTAAGCGGGCACCTGCGGCATGGCGTTGGGGCTCCGCTTGAACGAGGGGTTAGGCTGCACTGCGCTGCTGCGTAAGAAGCTTGACTGCCAGTACACCCAGCACGAGACCCATGAAGTACCGCTGCACGGCGAGCCATACGCGATTCGTGGCGAACCACCCCGCGATTGCAGCAGCTGACAGAGTGACCATGAGATTGACGCTTGAGCCTATGGACACCTGCGTGACACCAAGCACCAGACTTTGAATCAGGACCGAGCCTGACTCAGGCGAAATGAATTGAGGTAGAACCGAAAGGTAGAAGATTGCGACCTTTGGATTCAGGATGCTCGTGAGCAAACCCATCATGAACAGCTTGCGTGGTGGCTCAGGCGGCAGGTCTTTCGCCTCAAAAGGTGAGCGCGCGCCTGGACGGATGGCTTGCCACGCGAGCCACAACAGATAGACCGCGCCAGCGAACTTTAGAAGTTCGTACCCGAGTGGAACGGCCATGAACAGAGCAGTCAGGCCAATTGAAGCGCACAGCATATGAACCGTGAAGCCAAGAACGACCCCGAACCAAGACATGACTCCCGCAGCCCGACCCTGACAGAGGGATCGTGAGACGAGATAAATCATGTTCGGGCCTGGAGTGACTGCCATGAGCAGAGCGGCGCCGACAAAGATGATGAACTGGGATGTTGCAATCATGGCTGGCAGTAGGTAGGAGCCGCTTTGTGAAGCTTAACGTGCGAGTTGAGCGGGCACCAGCAGCGTAACACCAGGCCCGTGCGGCAGATGATAAACCGCACTGCCGCGCGGGCCTGGTGTCGCGCTGTTGGGGCTGCGCTTGAACGAGGGGTTAGGCGTCGCCCGCGCGGAGCCTGGCAATCTCGGCCAGTGCTTTGCGTGAAGACTCCTGACGAGGTTCACCAAGCTCCTCTCGAATTGCAAGTGCCTGAGCGATTCGTGATTCCGCTGCATCGATTTGACCCTGCTCGACCAAGCTTCGCCCCCAGTGGTGCAGGGTCATGGCTTCGACGCGCCGCCAACCGCCTTTCCTGGCTACGGTAGCTGCCCTGGCAAAGTACGCCTCTGCGGCAATTCTCTCGTTCAAGTACTGCAAGGCCGTTGCCAACGCGTTCCAGTACCAAGCACTCTGCTCCTCGCTCTCGTGTGAGGTAGCGAGCCTCTCGTGAGCGCGAAGCAGTTCAAGAGCAGAGGCTTCCTTCCTTGCAGTGGTGAGCATGCCACCGAGGTCCGCCACTTGCTCCAGGATGGCGCTCTCGTCTCCACGTACTTGCGCCTCCGCGAGCTTGGTTCGAGCTACTACCATGCCCTGCTCGAGCGCGGCTGCATCTGGGGCGGTGTAGCGCATGAACTCCGCTGGGGACTGAGACATGGGTGACCTGCGACGCCTAGACAGAATGGCTTCGCGAATTCGGGCGGCCCGTCCCCTGCAATAACGTAGGTTGCACGCCCAGGGCGTGCCGAGCCACACCAATGCACCGGACCGATGGTCGGTCAGGACGTTGCGAATTTGCCAGGAGACGGGCCATGGATAAATCTAGCACTGTGTACGTCGGATTGGACATCCACAAGGACAGCATCGACATCGCCGCGGCCGACGCCGGCCGCGATGGCGAGGTCCGACATGTTGGCAGCATCGACGGGGACCTCGTCGGGCTAGACAAGGCGCTGCGCAAGTTGATCAGCAAGGGCCACCGGCTGCACGTGGTCTACGAAGCCGGCCGTGCGGCTTCGTTGTCTGGCGGCATCTGAGCGCGCAGGGCATCGAATGCCAGGTCGTGGCACCCTCGTCGATGCCCAAGCGATCGGGCGACCGGGTGAAGGCCGATCGCCGCGACGCGATGATGCTGGCGCGGCTGAGCAGTTCGGGCGAGCTCACTGCGGTGCGCGTGCCCGGCGCAGCCGACGAAGCCGTACGTGACCTGGCACGCAGCCGCGAAGACGCCGTGCGCGAATGCCGCAACGCCCGCCACGGGCTCAAGGCCCTGCTGCTGCGCATCGGCATCACCTACGCAGGCAAGAGTGCCTGGACCGCAGCACACCTGCGCTGGCTGGCCACGCTCAAGCTGGAGCACGCAGCGCAGGGAATTGCCTTCAGGAGTACCTGCACGCGGTCACGGAGGCCACGACCCGCATCGCGCGGCTGGAGCAGGCCATGCGCTGCATCCAGCAAGCGTCGACCCTATACTGAACTGTATGGTTCAGTATTCATCTCGTCTCGACGCCTCTTTCGCCGCGCTGTCAGACGCGACCCGGCGAGGCGTGATCGAGCGGCTCTGGCGCGAGGACGCTTCGATCACCGAGCTGGCCGAGCGCTTCCAATTGACGCTGACGGGCATGAAGAAGCACGTCGACGTGCTGGAGCAAGCTGGGCTGGTCACCACAGAGAAGGTAGGGGCGGGTACGCACCTGTCGGCTCGGGCAGGGTGCGCTGGACAAGGAGTGGGCCTGGCTTGAGCGCTACCGCCGCATGTGGACGGCGCGCTTCGGTGCACTGGACAAGGTTGTCGAGGCACTGAAACGCAAGGAGAGCGACGATGGTCGAAAGAAGTGAGCCCGCGGGCGCGAAGCATCTCACCTCGGCGGAGCGCGTGTCCGACCGCGAAGTGGTCCAAAGCGCATCTTCGACGCGCCCGCGCGCCTGGTGTTCGAGGCCTGGACGCGGCCCGAGCTGTTCAAGCAGTGGTGGGTGCCTAAGTCGATCGGCCTGGCGCTGATGTCCCTGGACCAGGACGCGCGTGGGCGGCACCTACCGCCTCGTATTTGACCTCGGCGACTCGAAGACGATGGCCTTCTTGGCAAGTACATCGAGGTTACGCCGCCGTTGCGCCTGTCTTGGACGAACGAGGAAAGCGACGATGGCGCCGTGACCACCGTTACGTTCGAGGAGAAGGACGGGCAGACGCACCTGACGTTCTCCGAGCTCTACCCGACAAAGGCCGCGCTCGACCGAAACATCGGGAGCACCGAGGGGCTGCCCGAACAGTTAGCGCAGCTAGATGCGCTGCTCCCCACGCTCGTCTGACGGCGGCGAGGCTCCGCGGTCGACGTGGACTTCTGAAAATCGCATCATTTGAGGAGATCCTTTGGCGGTGCATCCCAAAGGCCGGTGTTGATGATCGGCCGCTCCTGGCGGAGTTCCAGTTCGCACGTGCCGCCGATGGCGGCCCTTGGTCAACCGGGCTCGCGCGCCGAAGGTCCGGTTGCGCGCGCGATCTCGCACTCACGCCGCCGGCCGGGTCTCACATTGCGCTGCGCGCTGAGTTGCGCAAACCATCCTTAGGCCTCGCGTTTGAGCGCCGACAGTAGTGCGGCTGCACTGGGCCAGGTGTACCGCCACTGGGGGACCATGCCGCCTCCTGGCGGTGTGATGACAGCACGCTCGACAGCCACTGCGCCCAGGCCCTCGTAGTACTTGCGGGCAGCCAAGTTTTGCTCATAGACCCACAGGTAAACGCCGAGATGACCATGTTTTTCGACTGCCTGGGCTGCTACGGAGGCCAGAAGCAGTGACCCAATGCCCTTGCATCGAAAGTCCTGCAGCACGTGCAGATTGTCCACCTGCGTTCCCCACTGGGAGTCGTGCTCACCGAAGGCAAACGCAAAGCCAACAGGTTGGTTGTCGTAGCTCGCCAGATAGCCAAAGTGACCGCGGGGCATCGGCGACAGTCGCTTCGTCCACAGTACGGCACGGTTCGCCTCGAGGTCTCCGTCGAGGAACTCGTCTTGAAGCATGCCGCGATACGCGGTTCTCCAACTGGCGGCGTGAATACGTGCGACCACCTCGATGTCAGATTCGGAAAGAGGACGGAGAAGAGCTTGCACTGCGCCGCCTAACGTGCGAGGTGAACGGCCGCCTGCGGCGTGGCGCCTTGACAGAGCAGTTCCGCAATTGAAGAAACCAGCAGATCGGCTTCGGTATCCCGGCCATTCGATCCTACTAAGACAGTACTGAATCCAAGTTGTTTCGCAGGGCGAATGTCGCGTTCGATCGAGTCTCCGATGAACAGGGCCGCGGCGGGATCAACTTTCATGGCTTGCAGTGCCACGAGAAACAGGTGCGGAGAGGGCTTCACAACTCCAATGGATGACGAGAACGCCTGGTGCTGGAAGACATGGGATACGCCGCTGCGCGCAAAAACGTCACGCCATGCTTCCTGCGGTGCCCAAACATTGGTGACTAGCGCGAGGGGGTGCGTAGTCGCGAAGACCTGAAGCGCGCGAGCTGCCCATGAGGGAACCTCGCCGACTTCATGCGCGGCGATCACATCTGCAATGTCTTGCGCATCCGCGCCGTGCAGGCCGCTGTACGTCGTGACCGCGTCCAGAAGGGACGGGAACGACTCGAAGCATGCGGGATCGTCGTAATCTCGGCGAAGCGAGTCACAGGTCCGCATCACCAGCACCCGGACTTCGTGGCCTGCCAAGCGGCGACCGCCGATCTTGCGGTATGTGGCGAAGAAGTCTTCATCGCGCCCCAGGCGATCATGATCGAACATGAAGGTGCCGTTCATGTCGAAGAAGAGGGCTTGAAACCGATCGACGAACCGCATGGCTGGCTTCTTGCGCTGCCTAACGAGTTGAGCGGGCACCAGCGGCAAGGCGCGCTGACTGCATGTTTGCCATCTAGTCGACGATGAACAGTGTGGCTCCGCCTGCTGTGCGCGAGCGGTGTGGTTCGGCCCCATCGGCGACCTGATAGCTTGTGCCTGACTTCAGGACAAACTTGCGCCCGTCTTCCAACTCGGTTTCGAGTTCCCCGCTCAAGCACAGCAGTATGTGGCCCTTGGAACACCAATGGTCGGCCTCGTAACCCTGTGAGTACTCGACCATGCGCACTCGAATGCTCCCGAAGTTGGCCGTGCGCCAGTAGGCAACGCCAGTGGTTCCCTTGTGCTCCGTGCGGGGAATGGACTCCCAGTCAGTGATGCCGAAGGGTATGCCTTCCATCTTCATGATCGATATCTCGCTGGCTGAAATAGGAACCTGAACAATGTGCCGAGCGCTTGCATTGGCTCGAGCACGCCGACACTAGGCACTGTTGACCGCTCCAGCCCGTAACGATGACGGCGCTACACCCAGTTCCCTCCTGATCAGGGTGCGAAGCGCCGAAGGATCGGCATAGCCTACGCGGGCGGCGATCTTCTCGAAAGGCAGTGTCGTTGCACGCAGGAGGTCAGCCGCCGCTTCAATGCGCCTGCGCTGCACGAGGCTCCACGGTGAGACCCCCAACGATCGATTGCACCTCCGCGCCAATGTTCTGGGCGTCATGTGGAGCGCGTCCGCCAAGTCACCCACGTCGACTTGTTCGCCCAGGTGTTTGTCAATCCAGCCGCATGCCTGCCGCATCAACGGGTCGGACTCGGCCATCCACGACAGACTGATATGCCTCGACTGAACCTCGCGCCGGTCGGCGAGCAGCAACTGTGCGCAGCGCTCCGCCATCGAGGCGCCGGCCGTGCGCGCTACAAGATGCAGCATCAAATCGGTATGGGCGAGCGCAGCACCTGCCGTCGTCACTGGTCCGTCACTGACTACCATGCGCTGGGTCTCCAACAGCACCGTCGGGTAGCGCTGCCGGAATGCGGCGGCGAGCCACCTGTTGGCGGTTGTGAGCCAGCGCACAAATTTGGCTGCGAGACCGCGTTTTCATGGCCGGGTTGGTTGAGTCTTGAGCGGCGCCGTTGGCGCGGTGACTGGCAGCAGTCCCGGCGCCCTGGCGTCGATCAGAACGGCACGTCGGTTTCGTCGATGTCGTCTGCGGCGGGGACTGCCGTGGCGCGTTCGTCGCGCAATACCTGCTGGATCTGCAGGCCGTAGCGAGCCCAGACGTGCTCGCGCAAATCGTCCAGGATCTCGAAGACCGCGACGGCCTGCTCAGGCGACCAGTGGGTGGGCAGCGTGATCGAGCCGGCTGCCACGCGATGTTGTGTGAAGTCGATATCGGCTGGCGCGGCGCGCCGACGCTTCATGATTTGCCTGCCTTGGCGCGCACCGTGCGGCGCTGCGCCGCCTTCAGCTCGGTGCGCGCTTTTGCCTCCTTGAGCCGGTAGGACTGCCCTTCGATGGCCACCACCTCGCAGCGGTGCACCAGGCGGTCGATCAGCGAGACCGTGCAGGCCGCGTTGGGGAACACCTCGCCCCATTCCTTGAAGGCCCGATTGGTGGTGATGACGGTGCTCTTGTGCTCGTAGCGCCGGCTGATCAGCTCGAACAGCAGATCGGCGTGGCGGTTCGAATACGACAGGTAGCCCACCTCGTCGATGAGCAGCAGGTCGGGTGCGGCGTAGTGGCGGATGCGCCGGCGCAGCAGGGAGTCGCTGTCCAGCGCGGCCAGGTCGCCCAGCAACTGCCCGGCGGTGGTGAACAGCACCGTCTTGCCCTCAATCAGCGCCTGGTGGGCGAGGTTGCAAGCCAGCATCGATTTACCCACGCCGTTGGGGCCGACCAGTACCACGTTGGTGGCGTCGGTCATGAATGACAGCGTCATCAACTCCTGCACCGCGGCGCGGTCGCATTGCTTGGGCCAGTCCCAGTCGAAGTCGGCCAGCGGCTTGAAGCGCCCGATGTGCGCCGAGCGCAGCCGCCGCTCCAGGCTGCGTCGCGAGCGCTCGGCCTCCTCCCAGGCCAGCAGCTCGCCGGTCCAGGCGATGCGTGCCGGGTCGCCCTGCACGGCGTCCCAGTGCGCCAGCAGGCCCATCAGGCGCAGCGCCTGTGCGCGCTCCTTGAACTGGGGCAGATCGGCAGACGTGCTGGCAGCGGCGGTCATGGTTCGTCCTTGGGGTCGGCGGGCTTGGGAGCAGGATCTGTCGCGGGATCGCTGGTGGGATCGCTGGTGGGATCGCTGATGAGGCCAGCCACCGGGCGCAGCACGTCATACGCATCCAGGGCGTGTGCCTGCACCGTCACGTCCAGCGAGCGCGCCCGCTCCGACAGCGGGGTGTCCACCGGCGGGGGCGTCTGGTCTGCATGACGGGCACGCTCGAGCGCCAGGCGCACGGCGTTGGGATGCGGCACATCACGGGCCAGGGCCTCGACGACGGCGGCCTGCATCGGCTTGGCGCCATAGCGGTCCAGCAGCTTGGACAGCCCGGCCGTGACCGAGCCCAGGTTGTGGCCCCGCGCTGCGGCGCACTGCAGCAACTCGGCTGCCGCCGGCACGGCCTGCGTCAGCCGGTTGGTGGCGCGGTGAGCCCGCGCGCCGCGCTTGTGATCGACCAGCGCCTGCACATGCACCTCTTGCTCGACCTGCGCGCGGCGGTCCCAGCTGCGCCGGTGAGTGGCCAGCACGGTCGCGCCATCGAGCACGCGCAAGCGGTCGGGGTCGGCCAGCACGGTGAGCGTGCGCCGCACATGGGTGTGGGGGATGGAGTAGTCGTTGAGATCAAAGCGCACGTAGGGCGTCTTGCCGGCGTGGACCTGCACGCGTTCGGCCACCGGGTAGTCGTGCTCGGGCAGCTTCATCAGGCTGGGCTGCTCGGCCTGGCCCGCCTGGCGCACCGTCAGCCGGTCGTCCTCGGGCCAGCGCCGATCACAGGCATCGCCCTCGCACCAGACCTGCGCCTGCGCGTTGAGGTCGTCCACGTCGGTGAACGTGCGGGCGGCGAAGAAGTTGTCGCGGATGTAGCGAATCGACCGCTCAACCCGGCCCTTCTCGTTGCCGCGTGCCACCGCCACCGGACGCGGCTCGTAGCGGTGGGCGGCTGCGAAGGCCAGCAAGTCGGGGTGGAACCGGATGGCCGAACCGCTGGGATGATCCACGCGCTCAAGCACGGCGCTCTTCAAGTTGTCGTAGAGCAGCACCCGGGCCACGCCGCCGAAGGCAGCGAAGGCCAGGACGTGGCCACGCAGGAAGCTGTCCATGCGGGCGTTCAGGCTGAAGCGCAGGAAGATGCGACGCGAGTAGCTCAGCACCATCACGAAGGCCATCAAGGGCCGCTTGGCGCGGCCCACCACGATGTGGCCGAAGTGGCCCCAGTCCACCTGCGCCTGCTCGCCGGGCAGCGTGCGCAGGCGCAGGTAGGCCTCGCCGGCTGGGCGCGGGCGGTGGCAGGCCACGAGGTGGCGGAAGTGGTCGGGCCCGCCGGTGTAGCCGCGCTCGCGCACCATGGCGTGCAAGCGGCTGGCCGCGAGCGTGGGGAACTTGGCCAGGGTGTCGCGGATGAAGGGCAGATAGGGGTCGATCTGGCTGGGCCGCAGCGGCTGCTCGGCGCGCATCACGCAGGCTGCGCTGAGCACGCGCTGGACCGTGTCGCGGTGCAGGTGCAACTGGCTGGCGATGGTGCCGATGCGCCAGCGTTCGGCCTGGTACAGGCGCAGGATCTGCGCGCGCAGTTCAGGGGCTATGGCCATGGCTGGGCTCCAACCGTGCGCTGGCACGGCGCGTGGGCCGGCGGTGGCGCAGGAAGTCCAGCCGCACGCGTGCCGAGCAGGGCGTGTGGCACCAGTGGCAGCGCCATGCCGATACGGTCAGGGGCAAGGCGCAGGCGGGAGAGGACGCGTTGCGGGTGGTGATGGTCTTGCACGGCTGAGTGGGTGGCACCGATACAGCAGATACAGCAGCGGCGGCCACGGGTGAAGGGACGGCAACCAGTACAGCATCCGAGGGCGGCAACGGGGAACCCTGATGCGTCACCGATTGCGGTGTCGCCATCTCCGAGCCGGCCAGGGGCACTGCCAACAACGCCTGGCGTTCGCGCCAGCGCTGAGTTCGCGCGGCGTGCATGAAGCGCCCGGGCCGGCTGCACTGATAGCGTCGGCCTGCGGCACGCTGCGACTGCACGCGAGCCACTGCAGCACAGCCCGTGGCGCAATAGATCTGGCCCCGGTCACAGCGGCTGCACACCAGCGTCGGCGCGCGGCAGCGTGCGCACAAGAAGCGTCGCGCAGGCTCGTCGCCCATGAGCACCCCGGCGAGTTGCCGAGGGGTGCTGCTGGACGGGTTCGTCCACGGGTGCAACACTGGCGCCGCACCCGCTGTCGCATGACACGGTGAAGGGCACGGCGAACGGGTCGAACTGCCAAGTAGGGGCCGCCGCCGTGCCCGCCTACCCTCGGTGTGGGGCCGATTACAGCGCCACGTCTGAACGCGCCATCGCCGGGGCAACGCCCTGCAGGGGGTTGAACCATGAGTACATGGCTCAACCGGGCGCCTCCGGCGGCCTGGCAGGGGCCTCAAGACATCAAGCTCAGATCTTCAAACGAAAACCGCCGCCTCGCCGTCCAATAGGTGCGCTTCCTGACCGGCGCTCACACTGCTCTATCCTCCAACCCCAAATACCGGAACCGCGCCCTCACCGCCAGAAAACAGCGCTTCCTGACAGCCGTTCACACCACCAAACGCTGGTCGCACGGCGGCCGCTGAGGAGACCGGCCTCGGCCAATAACCAGGTGCCTGCGCATGAGGCTGCGACGGGCCCTGCGCTCGCCTGCCTTTCGCGAAGAACCGCCAGCCAAGGCTTCATAGCGGGTTGGGTAGCCCAGGCCTGCATGGCCGCGGCGTCCGCAATGAATGCACCTGGCATGACGAGCACATCGCAGTCGGACGCTAAGTCCAGGGCCTTGTGTGCAACCTTGATGCCAGTAGCCGACACGCTTGCGCCACGACCAGGGGCGACCAGGCTCAACTGAAAGGTGTCGGTTGACCTGCAGCGCGACAAAGGGCATTTGCGGTCTGCACGATCACGGACGTAACACCGAGGCTGACGTCCAGGAAGCCAGGCACAAGCGCAAAGGCGAGTTTTGTGGGCCGCCTCGCTGTTCGGGATGGGACCTCAGTTGCCTCTTTGTGGTGATGTCTCAAATGCCACCCTTAATGTCACATTCGCCACTGGAAGAATCGGATCTTAGGCCGAACACTACGGGCATGTCGAACTTCCTCATCCCCAAAGGTCCATGCCCATCACCCCGATGGCGCGCTCGACCTGTCACAGCGACTGCGACTTACCGCCCTCCTTCTGGCTGCGCGCTGGATGCGAAAGCGGCCCAGACGTCGTCACATGTCCGAGCCGCGGTCGGAATTCGAGAACCCGAAGCTGTGAAGTCCATCGAGGTGCCCTCGGGCCGTATGGCGGAACGTGCGTGGACGTTGGCCCTCGATCATCAACCCGGCTGGCTGATCAATCACTGCCTGCGCACGCCGTTTGGGGGCAGGCCTTCGGTGTGATTGGCGGGCTGTGTCCCAAACGAGAGGTGCTGTTTGCTGCAGCGATGCTGCATGACGCCGGCCTCACCCCGTCGCGGCGACTTCGCCTCGACAATGCTTTGCGATTCGAGGGGCAGACTACGCCAGGAGAGGCCTCGACGGCATGGCCGATCCGGACACGCTGAATGTCGTTGTCGAGGCCATCGCACGTCACCTCGACTTCGAGGTCGGTGTGCGCGACGGGGTCGAAGCCCCCTTGCTTCAGGCAGGTGCGATGGCGGACGTCGTTGGTCGCAACCTGTACCGCATTCCCCAGGCCGTGCGCCAGCATGCGTTGTCGGCGCACCCGCGCATGAGGATGAAGGACGAATTGTGTCGTTGCATGGTGAGCGAGAGCGCGGCCGCGCCCGCATTCGCGGATGGCTTGCTACGTCAAGCATATTGATTTCCTGAACCTCATCCGGCAGGCGCCATTCGAGGGTAATCAATGGGCGCAACCTCCAATTCCGCCAGCATCGTGGCCCTTGTGGGCTATGCCGCTTGGACTCTGACGCTGCTCGTCTCCATCGCCTGCCACCGTTTGGTTCTTGTGCTCAGGGGCCAGCGTCGCGCAAACGGATTCAGTCCATGGGGGTGATGATGTGTCGCCTGCTTCTGCAAGGCTGTGCAGAGCGCATGCGAGTGCGTTGAGAACCTTCCCACCTTTGCGGCCATCGTCATGGCCGCTGTATTCGCCGGAGCCCATCGTCACCGATCCGCTCGCCCTTTTGGTTTTGGCGGCGCGCATCGCGCAGTCCATTGCACACCTGACCTCCACGTCCACTACGGCTGTGACCGTACGGTTTACCTTCATGGCAATGCAGATGCTGGTTCAGGGCAAATGGGCGCTTGAACTTCTCGGCGAGTTGGTTCGGATGGTCGCGTGAGGGCGCAACAATGGATCAGAAGCTGAGCGAGCCGGGCTGCTTGCATCCACGATGGGCTGCTTCCGTGAGAGAGGGCCTCATTGGGGCGGCCAAAATCGTTGGAGTCCGCGGGACGAGCCTCAGATCCTCCCGTGAGGCGACGGCTGCGACCTGGAAAGTCGCTGCTGCGATGACCTGCCGCCGCTCGGGCCGCTTCTGCGCAAGTTCCGGCCTGCCAGGCACTTACGAAGCCGCCGTTTTTGGCCTTCAGAGGTCGGCCCCTTCTGTTGAAACACTCGATTAGCCCCGCCGAAAGCACTTCAGCTGTCAGCCATCAAGGGCGATGATCCGATAGGTCCTTCTGCTGTGTCTGCCCTGAGCCGGTCAACGAACCGCTGGAAACCGCGACGGTTTTGGAGTCCGGTGAGCGGATCGTGCAGCGCCTCGGTCTGCGCGCTGGTTAGCTGGTCTTTGAGCTTCTGGAGCTCGCGCTTGCTCGCTTCGAGCCGCCCGCGTCTGCTTTCAGGAATTTTGGTTGACCACTTGCACCTGACGTAACGTCAGGTCTCAGAATTCGGTCCGGGGGCGATACGAATGGAACTGAGAATTGGTGAACTGGCCAAACGTTCATGAGTGAGCGTCCGAACACTGCATCATTACGACACGATCGGCCTGCTCGCCATCGGACCGCACCCAGGGGGCGCTCGCATCTACGGACGCCAAGACTTCCTCAGACTGCACCGTATCCAGGTACTCAAACAGATCGGCTACTCCCTGTCCGAGATTCGCTGTGCCATTGACGACGTGACGGTTGCTCCTCTGGAAAGCATCAATCAGCAGGCGCAGCTTCTCGACGCACAAGCGAAGCGCGCTCGGGCACTGAGCGATTCGCTCAAGTACTTGGCTAACCGACTGACGGCAGGAACTGCCGTGGAAGCATCCGATTGGCTGAGCCTGCTGGAGATGATGATGCTCTACCAGCGGCATCTTACGGAGGACGAGGTGCAGGTGTTGCGTTCACCGACACGCCGCGCTGCTCATGAAATCGAGACCCAGAGAAGCCTGCTGGTTGCGGAAGTCGGCGAATGCATGCGCAGAAACGTACGAACCGACAGTCCACAGGCGCGCGCTCTGGCGTGGCGGTGGGTGCATATGGTGATCGATTTGACCAGCAACAACGCGGCACTCGCGGAAAGCTCAGGACACTGCAAGAGCAGGAAAAGCGCGCAGGAAATCGTTGGCATTGACGCCAGCATGTTCAAGTGGATCGGGAAGCTGTTGTGCACGCCCGCGTTCACTTGTTCAGCAAATACATGTCACCGAAGCAAGTTGCGCGACTTCGACGCCGGCAACTGGAACATATGGACGAATGGCCAGCTCTTGTTGGACTTGTCCGTGAGCAGATGGAGGCCGGTACGCCCTGCGACGCCGCACCGATGCAATTGCTTGCTGCACGTTGGCGACGTAAGCGGCCAGTCATCCCATCTTGAACCTGGCGGCTGATCGGCCAACGATCGTGTCCACGATCAACTTCATGATGGACACGATGACTACGGACAAGAAGCGAACCCGCCGGAACCACAGCCCGGCGCTGAAGGGGCAGATCCTGACGGAGTGCGCGGCGCCTGGTGCCTCGGTGGCCAGGGTCGCGATGGCCCACGGCATCAACGCCAACATCGTTCACGGCTGGCGCAAAGCGGCGCGTGAGCGCAGTGGCCAGGCGGTCACGATGCCGGGCTTCGTACCGCTGGCGATCGAAGCGGCGCCCGCTGCGGATCGCCACATTGAGGTGGAGGTGCGGCGCGGCGCGGTATCGATGACGATCACCTGGCCGCTGTCGGCCAGTGCCGAGATGACCACCTGGATGCGCGAGCTGCTGCGGTGATCCGCATTGATGCGATGTGGCTGGCCGTGGAGCCGACGGACATGCGAGCGGGCGCCGACCGACTGCTGGCGCGTGTGGTGCAAGTCTTTGGCAGCGCGCAGGCCCACCACGGCTACCTGTTCGCCAACGCGCGCGGCACGCGCATGAAGCTGGTGGTGCATGACGGCTTTGGCGTGTGGTGTGCGACCAGGCGCCTGAACCAGGGCCGCTTCGTCTGGCCACGTGATGGCGGCATGCCGCCAACGATCACGCGGGTGCAGTTCGACGCGCTCGTGCTGGGCCTGCCGTGGCAGCGCCTGGAACACATGCAGGTCATCACCCGCGTGTGACCTTGCGCCCCGCACGCCGCCTGGGAAGGCGCGCGCGGGGCAATTCGAAGATCCCCTGTGGCCGAACTCGAGCCGGGTGCAGACAATGCCCCCATGCTCGATGTGAACGCACTCAAAGCCGCAGACCTCCAGGGTCTGAGCAAGAGCGCCGTCACGGAATTCGCGGCTGCGCTGCTCGCGCAATTGGCCGCGCAAAGCGAGCAACTCTCGGCCCGGGATGCCGTGATCGCAGAGAAGGACGAGTACATCGCCAGGCGCGATCGCGAGATCAAGTTCAAGGACGCGAAGATCGAACGCATCACGTTCGAACTCGCACGCCTGAAGGCGTGGAAGTTCGGGACGCGCACCGAGGCGATGAACGCCGAGCAGCGCCAGATGTTTGAGGACACGCTGGCCGAGGACGAGGCCGATCTGGCCGCGCAGCTTGAGGCACTGCAGGGCGACGCTGAGTCGGCCGACAAAGCCGCAGGCGCACGCCAAGCGCAAACCGCGCCGACAAAGGCTGCCCGAGCACCTGCGTCGCGTCGAACACCACCACGAACCTGAGAACACAACCTGCGCCTGCGGCCAAGCCATGACGCGCATCGGCGAGGACGTGAGCGAGCGGCTCGACATCGTGCCGGCCGAATTCTTCGTGCACCGGCATATTCGCGGCAAGTGGGCCTGCAAGTGCTGTCAGAAACTTGTGCAAGAGCCTGTGGAGCCGCAGATCATCGACAAAGGCCAACCCACGGCGGGACTGATCGCGCACACGCTGGTGTCGCGCTTCGTTGACCACATGCCGTACTACCGGCAAGAGCAGGTCAACGCACGCTCGGGCGTGCACACACCGCGCTCGACGCTGGCGGCGTGGTCGGGCGCAGGCGGCGCGAGCCTCACGCCGCTGTTTGAGGCGCACTGCAAGTTCGTGCTGGGCGCTGCGGTGCTGCATGCCGACGAGACGCCGGTGCGGATGCTCGAACCCGGCGCAGGCAAGACGGCCAGGGCCTACGTCTGGGCATATGCCAGAGGCGAGCACGACGACACGGCCGGCGTCGTCTACGACTTCTGCGTGGGCCGAGGCTCGAAATACCCGGCAGCCTTCCTGGCCGAATGGACGGGAACGCTCACCTGCGATGACTACGGGGGTTACGACGTTGTCCTCAGGCGCGACGGCTGCATCGAAGCAGGATGCCTCGCGCATGCACGCAGAAAATTCGACGAGCTGGCCAAGGCCAATGCGAGCCCCGTGGCGGCGCAGGCCATCGTGCGCATCGCGCGGCTGTACAGGGTCGAGAACGAAGCCCGCGAGATGACGCCCGAGAGGCGCCTTGCGCATCGCCAGCAGCATGCGCAGCCACTGTGGGACGAGTTGCACGCGTGGATGAAACTCGAGCGCTTGCGCGTGACCGACGGAGGCGGCATCGCCGCCGCGCTGGACTACAGCCTCAGGCGCTGGCGGCGCTCGGCCGCTTCCTCGGCGATGGTGCAGTGAGCCTGGACAACAACCATGTCGAAAACCTCATGCGCCCTTGGGCGATGGGACGAAAGGCGTGGCTCTTCGCCGGCAGCGAACTCGCTGGCAAGCGCGCGGCCATGGTGATGAGCCTCGTGCGATCGGCCAGGCTGCATGGCCATGATCCTTGGGCCTACCTCAAGGACGTACTGGAGCGACTGCCCGGACACCCGAACCACCGCATCGACGAGTTGCTTCCGCACCGCTGGCATGCGCCCGAAACGCCGAACGCCGCGTCATGAGAAACATCGACGATCTGATCGAGGACGGCGGCGAGATCTCTGTCGGAGCCGAGGATGGAAATTCTTGCGTGGCCGTCGCGACCGATGCCCACAACGTCATCGCCATGCTCGTGCGCCGCGAGGGCGAGACTCTGAGCGCCCTGCTACGCCGGCTCGACCGCGCCATCAGCAAGTTCTTCGACGACGGCAACGTCATCGACGAGGTGTACGGCGCCGACTGACCAGCGACGCCACCTGTCGTCAAGATGGGATGGCTGGCCGCTTACTTGGCGACAGCTGTTCCTCGACTCTTACTGCGGTGACGATGAGGAGCTTGAGGGCTGCGTCCGACATGCGTTGTCTCAAGAGCCCGATCTTTCACTTGGCGTCGGTGTCGACGAGGCATTCATGCGTTACGTACGCGCGGCTATGGCTGCAATGGAGTCGGCATCGTCATGAAACTCTTCCGGCCTTAAGCCGGCGCGCTCGCTGCAACGGTACTCGTCATAGCGACCCCTACGTTGGGCAACTGCGCCGCGATCAATCCTTCCGAAGAACTCACTACCGCAGGAAAAGCCGTGCAACCCAGTACATCGTCAGCGCCCATCCCGCCGCAAGTTGCTCGCTATCTCAATGGTCCGGTTAGCGACGGTCAACAGTTCGCGTTCCTCATTGGGGATTGGGATGTCAACGCGACCAAGTTCAGCGCTGACGGGGCAATCCTCTTTCAATACAAGGCGACGTGGAGCGCGAGGTATCTGAACGAGGGCCGAATGGTCATGGACGATTTCAAGGCCTTGGCGCCCGATGGACGGCAGATCTCGTCGTTCGTCACGTTGAGAACATACTCCGAAGACACCCGGCGATGGGAGATGGCGGGCCTGGCGGCCATGCAACCTTCAGCAAGCCTGGAGTGGCACGGATCATGGACTGGCGACGAGATGCAGATCGATGCTTCGGGCGTTGACCCTTCAGGCCGACCTGTCAAGACGAAGATTCGCTTCAGCGACATCACGCCGGAGCGTTTCCTCTGGCAGAGTGAATCAAGCTTCGACGGGGGAGAGACTTGGATGCGAACTGCCTCGCTCGTGGCGACAAGGGCGACTTCAGGATCCCCTGACTGAAAAGGCGCGAAAGTAAAACGCATGGATCAGAGACGTTGCCCTGGCTTGGCAATTCCCGATCTGCCGACGCGCGAACGGCCAAAGCCGGACATCATCCAGCGGCCGAAACGGCGCCATCTATGCCGCACTGTTACTCATCTACGCACGAATCCTTACCCCTACCCAGCCCTATCGCCACCGGATGCGTAGGACTGTTGCTGCCAACATCAGAATGACCCACTCATGTCTAGGGTGCCGAAAACCCACTGACCCAAGCCAAACGCTGCAAGTCTTCGGCGGCGAATGTGAATCATGACAAACGGCGGGTCGTCGCTCTTTCGGCATGCCGTTGTCGCTCAGCTTGAGCGAGTGGCTAGGCGGGCCTCATTCGTTGTGCCAGCGAGGAATCTTACTTGGCTAGCCAATGCGGAAACGACATCCGGTGAAGTGGGAGCGACGGTGTTGCAGACAAGCGCAGTTCCTGGGAATAGTGGACCGAGCGTCTCTGCCTCGACGAGTTGTTCAAGCAGCTCTTTTCTGGTTCGGAGGGCATCAAGATGCCCCGGATGGCGTCGTCTTGATTCAAAGCGATGGGCGGCGACTTCTGCAGGACATTCGCAGAACACTTCGACTATCTTGATTCCGCTTGCATTTAGCCAATGCACAGGTGTTCCTGACTGTCTCACTGCCCTGGGATGACGCCACCATGAAGAGAGCACGGCTGACCGAAGCAGAAGCGCCCTTTCCCTAAATTCATCATCTGCACGGCGGCTGAGCTCATTGCGACGCTCGACAGAGATGTCGACTTCTTCCAGAAAATGCGCCTCAAGAAACTGGTCCTTATCCAGGTGTTCGGCGTGTAGACACGCAGCAAGTGCTGCGGCTAGTGTGGTCTTGCCGCTTCCTGGAAGGCCGGAGACGACCACGAATGACTGCATATGAGGCCTAACGAATGAAAGGGACTTCCCCGTCCCGAGCTGTCCGCGTTGCGGAGACCGGCAACTGAGTGCCGCGATTGGAAGTGCGAACTCTCATCAACTCACTCGGAAGGGGAAGTCATGGCCATTCTGACGGTTGGAATCGATCTCGCCAAGAACGTGTCTGCGCTGCACGGCGTGAACGAGTCTGGCCAGCCCGAGCTGGTGCAGCCCAAGGTGCCGCGCGCCCGGCTGAATGAACTCGTGGCCGCCTTGCCGCCGTGCACCATCGGCATGGAAGCCTGCTCGGGCGCGCACCACTGGGCTCGGCTCTTTCTCGCCCACGGCCACACCGTGTAACTGATGGCGCCCAAGTTCGTCACACCCTACCAGTGGGGTCCGTCTCCTGGCACGGCAGCGTCAGTTGCGGTGTCGCCGTGCGCCAGGCCGTAACGGGCGATCCAGACGAACGTCTTAGGGCCGCAGACCAGGGCCGGCATGTCGCTAAGCACGGTGGCAGAAGTCGTGTTGGGACCGTCTGCAGTGACACCAGATCGATCCTGTCCCCCGGCGGACCAGACGTGCTGGTACCTGTGCATCGACAGACATGCCGCTGGAGTGGTTGTCCGAACTCGTCAACGCCCAAGCTTCACGACCGAATAGCCGCCAATCGCGAGCGCCCGCAAATGGCCGAAGACGCACATTCGGGCTATCGCGCCTCTCGCGCGCAAGGTTTGTCATTCGTCCCAACTTGAACGGTGATTCAAAAGGATGTGCCCTAGCCGTCGAACACATCCGAGAAGGCCTCGCGGTCGCGCTTCAGGCCCCGCGGCCAGGAGACCACGCGCGCGAACTCGCGGTCATGGCTTGGGCTTGAAGATGTGGACGGTTTCGCCGCGCGCCAGCATCTGCACCAGCTGGGCGATGCGCCTGGCGCGCGTCTCGGCTTTCACGGCCGTCTGTATGCGCCACAGCACCGCGTAGCGGTTGGCGGCATTGACCGTTGCAAAGAAGGCCTTGGCCCTGGGCTCGGCTTCCAGTGCCGCCAACAGGTCCTCGGGCACCGCAGACGTGCGTGCGCCGTCGTAGGCCCGCGCCCAGCGGCCGTCGGCCTGCGCGGCCGCTATCTGCGCGTGGCCGGGCGCCTGCATGCGGCCCGCTTCGATCAGCGCCACGGCCTTGCCGACGTTGACCTTCGACCAGATGCTGCGGGCGCGCCGTGGCGTGAAGCGTTGGAGAAAGTGCTGGTCGTCCAGGCCCTTCTTCTGGCCGTCGATCCAGCCCCAGCAGAGCGCGATCTCGACCGCCTCGGGGTAGGTGACGCTGGGCTCATGGGCGCCCCGCTTGGCGATCTTGAGCCAGAGGCCGTCTGAGCTCGCATGGTGCTTCCTCAGCCAGAACTCGAAAGCCCTGGCGTTCTTGAACAAGACCGGGGAGGCATCAGGTGGGGTGGCGGGTCTGGCGGCGGGCATCGAAGGAAGTGTGCCGCAAGACAGGCAACCCCGCAGCCACTACGATGGGCGCCACGCCACCGCAGGAGGCACCACCATGCCCACCGCCGCACCCAATGCCCGCAGCAACTTCCCGGCCCAACGCATCACCACGCCGCTGGGCTGGGCCGACCTGGTGCTGGGGCCCGAGACGATGCACGAGCTTTCAGCCCTGCGCGCCTGGCTTCAGCACCGGCACACCTGGCTCAAGGATGGAGGGCCGGCCCGGCTGCTCAAACCCGGCCATCGCAGCCTGTTCCTGGGCCCGCCGGATACCGCCAAGACGCAGGCAGCCACGCTGCTGGGCCAGGAAGCCGGGCTGGCGGTCTACCGGGTCGATCTGTCGCGCCTGGCCGGCAAATACATCGGCGAAACCGAGAAGAACCTGGACCGCGTCTTCGACCGCGCGCAGGCCGAAAACTGGCTGCTGTTCTTCGACGAGGCCGACGCCCTGTTCGGCCAGCGCAGCACGGCCAGCGGTAGTCATGCCCGCCATGCCAATCAGGAAGTAGGCTATTTGCTGCAGCGCATGGAGGCGTACTCGGGTCTGGCGATCCTGGCCAGCAATCTGAAAGACAACATCGACCCCGCCTTCGTGCGCCGCTTCCAGTCGCTGGTGCACTTTGCGCAGCCCGACGCCGAGCGACAGCGCCCGGAGGACCGGGTGATTCCCCCGGCACGCCGATAGCGGCGCGGCTCTTCACGGGCACCTCACTGCCCGCAGGCCACCCCGCGTCATTCAACGAGGGGCGTTTGAAGGACCTGGGCCCGCTGCCGCACCGCACGCTCGGCGTAGCGTTGCAAAAATTTCTGCAGTTGTCCGCGCGGCGCGCGCTGCAAATGGGCCAGCAGGCCGTGGTCCACCTCGCAGCCCTGCAGCCACGAACCAAATTGATCCGCCACGTCACGCTGCATGCGCAGCAGCAGCTGTGCGGTCACGTCAGCATCGGACATGGCCCGGTGCGCGCGGCCGTCGCGCTGCAGGCCCAGCCACTGCGTGAGCGGACTGAGCTTGTGGCTGGGTGCCTCGGGGTAAAGCCGGCGCGAGAGCAGCACGGTGCAGGCGAACTCGTGCGCCGCATCGGCCACCAGCCCGGCCTGGGCCATCTCGGCCTGCCAGAAGCCACGGTCGAAGGCGGCGTTGTGCGCCACCAGCGGCACGCCGCGCGTGAACTCGGCCACCTCGCGCATCACCGCTTCAGCCGGCGGCGCGCTGCGCAGCATGGCGTTGCTGATGCCCGTGAGCTGGGTGATGAACGGCGGCACCCACACGCCCGTCTTCATCAGGTTCTGGTAGCGGCCCACAATGCGGCCGCCTTGCACCAGCACCACCGCGATCTCGGTGGCGCGAGCGCCCTGCGCCGGGCCCATGCCGGTGGTTTCGAAGTCGACCACGCCGATGGTGTCGGCCACGGGGGCCAGGGTCTGCAGGTGTTCAGTCGGCATGGGCCAATTGTCCCTGCAAGGTCCGCGCGCCCAGGGCCAGCGCAGCAGCGGCCAGCACCACCACCACCAAGCCCAACCGCAGCGAGCTGGCCTGGGCGATGGCCCCCACCAGCGGCGGGCCCGAGACGAAGCCCAGGAAGCTCACCGACGACACCATGGCGATGCCGCTGGCCGGTGTGATACCCGGCAACCGGCTGGCAGCGATGTAGAGCAGCGGCACCACATTGGCCAGGCCCAACCCCACCAGGGCGAAGCCCAGCAGCGCTGCGGCTGGCGAACCCAGCCACAGCACCCCGGCCATGGCCAGCGCCGCCAGCCAGCCGCTGGCGCCCAGCAGGGCGGCTGGGGCGTAGCGCTCGCGCAGCCGGTCGCCCAGGAAACGGGCACCGGCCATGGCGCCCGAGAAGCTGGCGTAACCCAGGGCGGCCAGCGCGGGGCCGCTGCCCAGGGTGTCGCGCAGGTAGACCACGCTCCAGTCGTACATGGCGCCTTCGGCCAGCAGCCCCAGGGCCGCCAGCAGGCCCAGGGTGCGCAGCAGGCCACGCGGCCAGGCCCAGCCTGCGCCAGCAGTGTCGTCGGCATGGCCAGCCTGGTTCAGCAACATGTGCCGGCTGGCCCACAGCGAGGCGGCGGCCAGCGCCGCTGCCAAGGCCGCCAACTGCAGCGCTGCGGGCACGCCCAGGCGGATCAGCCCGGCCACGCCCAGCGCACCGGCCGCACCGCCCACGCTGAACATGGCGTGCAGGCCACTCATCAGCTTGCGCGAGCTGCGGGCTTCCAGCTCGCAGCCCTCGGCATTGGCCGCCACGTCAAAGATCGACATGGCCGCCCCCAGCAGCACCATCACCGGCAGCAGCCAGGCCAGGCCCGGCAGGTGCAGCAAGCCCGCCAGCGCCGCCGCCCCCAGGCCGCAACCCCAGCGCAGGCAAACCGCCGCGCCCAGGCGGTGCACCAGACGGCCCGCCAGGAGCAGGCACAGCACCGAGCCACAGGCCGCCGCCAGCAGCGCCAGCGAGAGGCCCCCGTCGCTCAGGCCCAGGGCCGCCTTGAGGCTGGGCACGTGCGCGCCCCAGGTGCCCATCAGCGCCCCCAGCACGAAGAACTGCAAACGGCTGGCGTGGTGGGCGGTCTTCAAGGCGGCCTTTGGGGCCGCCAGAGCAAGGGAGGGCAAGGGCATCGCGGACGATTGTCCGCGACGCCTTGCATCAGCCCTGTGGACTCAAGACCACGCAGGTGGTGGTGGCGTGCGCATAGAGCTTGCCGTCGGGCCCGTAGAGCCGGCCTTCGGCAAAGCCCACCTGGCGGCCGGCATTGATGACCTTGCCTTCGGCCCGCACCAGCGGTGTCTTGGGCGTGAGCGCCCGGATGTAGCTGATCTTCAGCTCGGCGGTGGTGTAGCCCTTGCCGGCGGGCAGCGTGGTGTGCACAGCGCAGCCCACGCAGGTGTCGAGCAGGGTGGCAATCCAGCCGCCGTGGATGGTGCCCATGGGGTTCAGGTACTTGGTACTGGGCCGGCCTTGAAAGACCGCGCGGCCCAGCTCGAACTCGATGGGCCAGAAGTCCATGGTGGCGCCGATGGGCACGCTGGGCAGCTCGCCATTGCCGATCGCTTCGAATATCTGCAGCCCCGTGCGGTGCACCAGGTCTTCGGGCCGCGCCAGGCCGGGCGGCGCCAGCTTGGCACGCACGGCGGCCTCTTGCTGCTCCCAGAGCATCAGCGTGGCGGCGATTTCGCTGTGCAGTTGGTGGCTAGCGGTGCTCATGGATTTGCCCCTCTTTCTATTGCAGGTACAACGATTGTAGATACACTTGATTCTGCAGACCGAGGAATGTCCATGCCCAGCACCCGCCCATCTGTCACCAAAGCGTCAGCCAGCCCGGCTGCGGCCCCCCCACGCGGCTGCAGCAACTTCAAGCTGCGCCAAGCCACCCGGCTGGTGAGCCGCCACTACGACGCCTATGTGGCGAGCGCAGGGCTGAAGACCTCGCAGTACTCGCTGCTGAGCCACCTTTTCGCGCTGGGCCCGGTGCGCCCGGCCGATCTGGCCGGACGCATGGGGCTGGAGCCCTCCACCCTCACCCGCAACCTGCAGCCGCTGGTGGCGCAGGGCTGGGCCGAGGTGGGCCCTGGCGCCGACGGCCGCTCGCGCCAGGTGACGCTCACCGACGCCGGCCGCGCCAAGCGCACCGAGGGCCAGCGGGCTTGGAAGAAGGCGCAGCTGGCCTTCAACGACAAGCTTGGCGAGGCCCGCGTGGCGCAACTGCATGCGCTGCTGGACGAATGCCTGCAACTGATGGCCGACGATGGCACACAAGGAGGCGGCGATGAGTGAACCCACGAACCCAGGCCAGGCGCAGACGCGTATCGGCCCCGCCGTCTGGCTGGTGCTGCTGGCAGCCGGCGGCACCTTTGCCCTCACCATGGGTGCACGCCAGTCGATGGGCCTGTTCCTCAGCGCTATCAACTCGTCCACCGGCCTGGGCCTGGCCAGCATCAGCCTGGCATTTGCGTTCGGCCAGCTGTGGTGGGGGCTCACCCAGCCCTTCGCCGGCATGGTGGCCGACCGCATCGGCCCGGGCCGGGTGCTGCTGCTGGGCGTGCTGCTGGTGGCCACGGGCACGGCGCTGATCCCGCTGATGCACAGCACCGGCGGGCTGATCCTGGCCATCGGCGTGCTTTCGGCAGGCGGGGCTGGCATGGCCGGGCCGTCGGTGCTGATGGCGGCCACCACGCGGCTGGTACCGGCCGAGAAACGCGGCATGGCCACCGGCATCGTCAACGCCGGCGGCTCGTTCGGGCAGTTTGTGTTCGCACCCATCGCACAGGGCATCACCGCAGCGGCCGGCTGGGTGGCCGGCATTCAGACACTGGCGGCATTGACACTGCTGGCCTTGCCGGCGGCCTGGGTGCTGCGCGGGCGCGGGCATTCGGCGGGTGCCTTGCCGGGCACCAAGACCGAAACCACGCGCGAGGCCGTGCGCCGCGCGCTGGCCGACCGCAGCTACCGGCTGCTGGCGGCTGGCTTCTTTGTCTGCGGCTTTCACGTCGCGTTTCTGGCCACGCATTTGCCCGGTGTGGTGGCCTCGTGCCAGTTGCCGCCCGAGGTGGGCGCCTGGTCGCTGGCGATGATCGGCCTGTTCAACATCGTCGGCAGCTTTGGCATCGGCTGGGCCATAGGCTTTCAGGGCGGGCGCTGGCCCATGAAGCGGCTGCTCACCGCCATCTATGCCACGCGCGCTCTGGCGGTGCTGGTGTTTGTGTTGGTGCCCAAGAGCACGCCGGTGATGTTGGTGTTCGCAGCCGTGATGGGGCTGACATTCCTCTCCACCGTGCCGCCCACGGCGGGGCTGGTGGCGCGCTTCTTCGGCCCGGCCCACATGGGCACGCTGTTTGGGCTGGTGATGGTGACGCACCAGATCGGCGGCTTCCTCGGCGCCTACCTGGGTGGCAAGGCCTTCGAGGCCAGTGGCAACTACAACTGGATGTGGTACGCCGACATCGTGCTGGCCATCGCCGCCGCGCTGCTGCACTGGCCCATCCGCGAGCAGCGGCCCGTGGCCGCAGCACAAGCGGCCTGAGCGCCACTGCCGGCTGGGCGGCGGCCACAATCGGACACACGTCCACTCTGCCCTGGCCGCCCATGCACCTCGATTGGCCCCTGCTGCTGGCCGCTGCCTTTGGCGCCGGCGTGCTCAACGCCATCGCGGGTGGTGGCAGCTTTCTGACCTTTCCGGCTCTGGTGTTCACTGGCGTGCCCGCCATTGCCGCCAACGCCACCAGCGCGGTGGCGGTGAGCCCGGGCTACCTGGGCAGCGCCATGGGCTTCAAGGCCGAGCTGGCGGCGCTGCCACGTGCGCGCCTGCTGCAAGAGGGCCTGGTGTGCGCCGCAGGTGGCCTGGCGGGTGCCGCCCTGCTGCTGGTGACGCCGGCCAAGCTGTTCTCGGCCATCGTGCCCTGGCTGCTGCTGTTCGCCACCGCCTTGTTTGCGGCCGGGCCTGGGCTGTTGCGGTGTCGGGCACAGGGTGCCGCCTCACCGGCCCACGCTCATCCGGCGGCGCGCCTGCTGGGCCTGCTGGTGGTGGCGGTGTACGGTGGCTACTTCAACGGCGGCCTGGGCATTTTGCTGATGGCGCTGTACACGGTGTCCGGCGAGCCCAGCCTGAACACCGCCAACGCGCTGAAGAACCTCAACTCGCTGGTGCTGTCGCTGCTCTCGGTGGCGGCCTTTTCCTGGGCTGGCGCCATTCAGTGGCCGCAGGCCTTGGTGATGGCCATGGCCGCCACGGCCGGCGGTTTCTGGGGCGCACGCCTTGCGCGCCGCCTGCCGGTGGCCGTGGTGCGCGCGGTGGTGACAGGCACCGGCCTGGTGATGGCCGGGCTGTTCTTTGCGCGCGGCTGAGCAGCCGCCCTACTTGCCAGCCTGCGGGTTGAAGAAGGGAATGGGCGTGCCGGCGTAGACGTTCTGCGGCAGCGCGCCATTCCACTTCTCGGCCTTGATCTTCTCCACCTCGATGCGGCGCAGCTCCAGCACCTCGCGGCTTTGCGAGAGCGCCGCGTTCTGGATGCGCAGCGACTCGGCCTGCGCCGTGGCGGCCTTCAGTGCGGCATAGGCCTCGCCGTCAGCCTGGGCCTTGAGCGCGGTGGCCTCGGCCTCGGCGATGGCCACCTTCTGCTTCTGCTCGGCCTCCACGGTGCGCACCTTGTTCTCGGCGGCCAAGCGCAACTGCTCTTGCGTCACCTTCTGGTTGATGGCTGACATGTAGTCCTGGCTGAACGCAAAGTTGCGCATGTCCACATTGATGACCTGCGCGCCATACACCGCCAGCTTGCTGCGCAGCGCGGTGACGATGTCGCCCGACACCAGCGCGCGCTTGGCAATCAGGTCGGGCGCGTTGTACCTGGCCGTCACGGCCTTGAACACCTCTTGCGTGGCCGTTTGCACATACGACTGCAGGTTGCCGTCGTGGCTGTACTTCTCGAACACTTCGGCCACCTTGTCGGTCTGGATGCTGTAGCGCACCGTCAGGCTCACCTTCACCGGTTGGGTGTCGCTGGTGCTGCCTTCGGCGTTCTCCACCGTGGCCTCTTCGGCGCGGATGTTGAAGATGTTCAGCCTCTGCCAGGGCCAGATCAGCAAGAAGCCCTCGGCCTCAATGCCCCGGATGGCGCCACCCACGGTGATCACCCCCCGGTGCCCGGTGGGCACGGTGCGCAGCGGCCACAACCAGGCCAGCAACACCACCGCCACCAACAGCATCGCACCCTTGCGCAGCAGGCCACTCGCCCGGGCACCATCGTCGTCCGACATCAAACGGGTCTTCAGGTCCATTGCTCACCTCCTTGTTGTGGCGGCAGTGTAGGGTGTGTGCAGCCGCTGCCATACTGGCGCTCCCACTGATTCAAGGCTGATGTCATGACCGATTTCGCATGGGGTCTGATCGGGCCTGGCGGCATCGCCCACCGCTTCGCGGACGCCGTGCACCGCCTGCCAGGCATGCATTTGCGCAGCGTGCTGGGCCGAGACGTGGCACGTGCCACCGCGTTCGTCACCAACTGGACACGCGCCGGCAAGCCAGCGCCGCAACTGGCCCTCAGCCTCGAGGCCATGCTGGCCGACGAAGCCATCCACGCCATCTACATCGCCACGCCCCATGCCAGCCATGGCGAGTTCGCGCGGCGCTGCATTGCGGCTGGCAAACCCGTGCTGTGCGAGAAGGTGCTTGTGCCCAGTCTGGCCGAGGCGCAAGCGCTGGTGGCATTGGCGCAAGACCGCCGGGTGTTCTTGATGGAGGCGCTGTGGACACGATTCCTGCCGCTCTATGCCCTGCTGAAGCAGCGCCTGGCCGCCGGCGACATCGGTCGCGTGCACGCCATCCAGTCGAGCTTCTGTTTCGCCGTGCCCTTCAACGCCGAATCGCGCCTGTTCAACCCCGCGCTGGCGGGTGGCACGCTGCTCGACATCGGCATCTACAACATCGCCGCCACCCGCTGGGTCTTGCAGGCCACACTGGGCCGCTGCCCCGAACCCACGCGCATGCACGCCGCCGGCGTGCTGGCCCCGACTGGCGTGGACCAGCGCGTGACGGCGACGCTGGAATTCCCGCAAGGCATCAGCTCGCAATTCACCTGCGCGTTCGACAGTGCCTCCGACAACGCGCTGCACATCCTGGGCAGTGCAGGCAGCATCACCCTGCCGCGCAACTTCTGGGAGGCCACCGAAGCCACGCTGCACCGCCCCGGCCGCATGCCCGAGTTGCTGCACGCGCCCTACGCCATCAACGGCTTCGAGGGCGAGATCGAAGAAACCATGCGCTGCGTGCAAGCCGGCCTGCTGCAGAGCCCGCAGATGCCCCACGCCGAATCCCTGGCCATCGTGGGCTGGCTGGATGAGCTGCGCCGCCAACTGGGCGTGCGCTACCCCTTCGAACTGAAAGAGAGCAAGCCATGAAGTACCTGCACACGATGGTCCGCGTGACCGACCTGGACGCGTCCCTGCGCTTTTACTGCGACGCCTTGGGCCTGCAGGTTCTGCGCCGCCGCGACGTACCCGAGGGCAAATTCACCCTGGTCTTTCTGGCTGCGCCCGGCGACGAGACCGCCCAGGTGGAGCTGACCTGGAACCACGACCCTGAGGTCTACACCGGCGGCCGCAACTTCGGCCACCTGGCCTACGAAGTGGCCGACATCTACGCCACCTGCCGGCGCCTGCAAGACCACGGCGTCACCATCCTGCGCCCGCCACGCGATGGCCGCATGGCCTTTGTGCGCTCACCGGATGGGATCAGTGTGGAGTTGCTGCAGGCGGGCTCAGCGCTGGCGCCGCAGGAGCCTTGGGTGAGCATGGGGAATACGGGGAGTTGGTGAGGGGTTCAGTGCAACGGAACAAACTGGCCCGCTAAGGGCATTTGTGACCCGCTGAATCTCCCAGCGTGCTGCACGCCAGATTCGTGTCAATGCTGCAACCCGCGTTGAGCTGGCCAGTGACCTGTGCGAGCATGCAATCCCATTCTCATGCACGCTTCAGAATGAAAACACACATCGTCATCGCTGCAGCCGCAATGGCTCTCCAAGCTTGCGCGCAGGGCAGCGCTCAACCTGGCACACTGACCCCGGCAGTGACGTCGTCAGGGCAGGCATCCCAGCCGCGCAGCGATACGGCGCAGCGCGTCAAGTCGCTGGCGCAGCGCGTCAAGACCGAACTCGTGCACTTGCCCGGCGGCACTTTCGAGATGGGCGATTGGGGCAATGAACAAGGGGTGCCCTACGACGGCGAAGAGAATTCACGGCCTGTTCATACTGTCACGCTGGATGCCTTCTCGGTCATGGCCTACAAGGTGAGCTATGAGGACTTCGACTTGTTCACTGATGCCACCGGCGCGCAGCGCATCAACCAAGACCCAAGGGACGCCAAAGATCGGCAGCCGCGCAAGCCTGCGGGCGTGAACTGGTTCGGCGCCAAGGCCTATTGCGGCTGGCTGCGCGACATCACTGGCCTGCCATTTGATCTGCTGACCGAGGCGCAGTGGGAATACGCCGCCCGCTCGGGTGGCAAGAAACTGCTGTTTGCGACGGACAACGGGATGATCGACAAGGATCGGAATTTCCCTTGGGATATTGAGGACAGACGAACCCCCGATATTGGCGTCTTTCCGCCAAATCCCGCAGGCATCTACGGCATGCTTGATCTCAATGCCAGTGAGTGGGTCAACGACTGGTACGACCCGGACTACTACAAGCACTCCCCGGCTTTGAATCCGAAGGGGCCTGACAGCGGCAAGCCTGCGCAACCCAAGCACCCGGAATTTGGGCCCGCCAAGGTATTGCGCGGTGGAGCGACCTCGCAGCCGGCTTTTGGTGGGTTTGTGTTTTCGCGAGGTGCCACCGAGCCGCGCGAGGTACGGTCGGCCAGGCGTTCGAAGATTCCCGGTTACTCTGGCTGGGCCAGCGGTCAATTCCGTTGTGGCGTGCAGGCGTCAAACCCGGTTCGCTGACATTTCCTCGAATCAGGCGCTTGGGTGGGAGAACGGCATCTGGGCCACAAAGAAGCTCGGCTCGTCGTTTCGCATGAACGGCCGAAGAATCATAGGCTCGGCTTTGGCCACCTGCGCAGTCGCACGCTCAAGGCCGCCCGCAAAGCTTGATTCCGCCAGCAGCGCGTCAATGCTTGCCACCGCCAAGTTGCGGTCACCGCGTTCACAGATGGCAACCGTGACGCGGTCAAGCGTTTTCCGCAAGTGCCTTTCGCTCTGGGCCGTTGCCAACAGTTCATTCACACCAAACGCCGCCATTTGCCGCAGGTTCCGATCAGCCGCGTACTGCGGAAGCTTGATAACCTCGGAGATGCTTGCAATCAAAGCCCCCCGTGCCTCTGGCGGCATGTAGGCAAACCAGCCCCACTTCTTGCGCATTCGCTGCTCAAGTTCGTGGATGAAGCTTTCCCCCTTCGATTGAACCGCACTTACTGCGTCGGCATAAGCATCGGTAATTCGTTCTGCCGTCCCAAACACTGCGGAATCCACAAAATCCTGCAGAGTCTTCTCACCCGCCTGAACCATGTAGAGCACTTGGTTATAGGCCTCGAAGTAGTCCTGCCGCATGAGGTCTTTCAACTTGGAGTAATCCGCCTGCTTCAACTGGTGTGCCATGCACATGAAAAACTGACCGATGCTGTCAGCGCCGACCTTGCACGAGAAGCTGCCTTCGCCGCCCAGACCGAGGCAGCCGCCAGCCTTGGCCGCGATGACAAAGTTGCCATTCTTGTAGCCCACCTCAAAGCCTAAGGTCGCCGCCAATCCCTCAATGCCCGCCACACCGGCCCCCACGCTGGCCACATCCACATACTCTCCCCAGGTCTTGGTAGGGTCTTTTCGCTTAGGGCTCTTCTCGTCGATGAAGCCCTCGGGGTTCAACCACTGCAGCGCACCGTTCAGGTCAACCCCTTCCTTCAGCCCCGCGAACAGCTTGACGCCACCTTCAGCGCTGGCTTTGGCTTTGACGGCCTTGGCGCGCTTGGGAACGCCGCGCAGACCCTGCTTGCTGGCGGTGAGCAATAGCCCCGCGTCGGCCTCAAGGGCGATGCTGGCGCCCGCCACTGCATACAAGCTCATTTCGCCACGCAACCTGAAGTACCCCAGATCGAGCGCAACGCCTGCACCCGCCGGTGTGAGGTGCCAACCGGCATAGTGCGGGATGTAGCCCACCGTCTGAACCTTGGCCTCGCCAAGCACCATAGACGCCTCGGCGTTGGCCTTGACGTTGAACTGCACGGCCTTGGCTGCGCGCTTGAAGCGACTCTTCAAATCCTTGTCACGTTTGTCAAAGAAGTTGCCCTGCAAGCCTTGCACGTTCGCCTCCAGGCCGGCGCCGGCGGCCCACCGCATCAGCTGTGCTTCGGCCTTCAGGTCGACGCGCCGATGGGGATCGTTGGGGTTGGCATTGATGGGCCCAAATACGCCTTCCAGGATTTCCTTTTGCTCTCGCTCCAGAAACTGCTGGGCGGTCGCCCCCATCGCCTTGCTCCAATCGCTGAAGTACTGGCCAGCGTACTCGTCTCCATCCGCAGGCTTGAGTTTCCACTTCTTCTCGAACTTGGCCTTGTCACCAACTTGGTTCAGGATGCGCCGCTTGACCTCCGAACTGTTCAATCGAGTGCCGTTGAAAAGCTGCTCTTTGGTGCCCTTGTTGCGCTCGGCCTTGCCTTCCACCAAATAGACACGCTTGTCTGCCGCCGCAGACTTGAGCTTTTCTGCAGGTATGTAGAAGGTCTTGTGGCGGCCATCACGGGCCAGCGTCAATGGCACCAACTCGACCAGTTTCTTCTCGTCCGCCTTAAGATCCACGATCTTTTCGATTCGACTCTTGGCGGCATCGCTTTTGACGGCCAACTCGGCCAGGGCCTTGTCGAGATCATCCTGAGCGATCTTGAGGTCAGACTTTGATGGTGTCGGGTCGCGAAGCATCTCGGCCAGGGCGAGTGACTTCTCGGTCACGGCCTGGTTCGCCTCCTGTAACTCCTGGATCGCCCGGTTGTTGGCTTCGCCTTCCTTTCGACACTCCAGAAACTCTTCTGGGTACAAAGCAATGAAGGCGTTGTCGTCAGGTCGGTAGAGCAGGAACCCGTCAGATAGCGCATGGGGCACCTCCACAAAAGTGTCCTTCGGAGGATTCGTGCTGGTGGTCTTGTTGGGTAACACGGCGCTCATCTCTTCTCCCTGTATTCACAAAGGTCGCAACCGATGGCTCGCGTCAGGTGTCCAACAAGAAGATTTGGATCTTCTGGGATTTGGCGGTGTGCACACGCGCGGTACGCCCTTCCTGATCGGTGTAGCCCTGGGCCAGCAACTGCCCTTCGGCGTCCTCTATTCGATAGCGCGCGTGCGCCATCACTTGACCGGTTTCCTCGTTCTTGACCACGAAGGCCTCGTTGAATCGCTCCAGCTTCATCGGCTTGACCAAATTCAAACTTGCTTGGGCATCCGCACCCCCCGCAAACACCTTCTGCCCCGCCTTGAACTCCACCCTGCCCGGCCCGTTCAGCGTAATGTTGCCGGCCTTGATCGTGATGGCCGCGCCGGCCGCCGTGAGCAGAACGTGCTTGGGTGCCGCGATCTTGACCATCGCAGTGGTGCTGGCAACCATCACGTCCTTGTCGGCGGTGACCTTGGTGGCAGCGCTCTGGCTTTGGGTGTTCACACTGCCGCTGGCGGCGTGCAGCGCGATGCCGATTTCCTGGTTGGGCTTGTCGGGGTTGCTGGCCTTGCCGTAGCTGAACAGGATGAGTCCGTCCTTGGCGGCGCTGGCGTGGTTGGCCTGGGCCAGGTGGTGCACGTCTTGCCCGGCTGCCAATGAGGTGGTGGCACCGGCGCTGGCAATGTGGCTGGCGGGGGTGAAGCTGCCGATGCCACCGGGTGCTGCCAGCACCAGGTCGGGTCGGCCCCATTGCGTGGTGCTGCCGTGTCCGCCGTTGATGGCGTTCTCATCTCCGGCGTCGTCGCCATTGCTGGCGTAGGCCTTCAGGCTGTCCTGCGTGGCCCACAGGCCTTGCTCCACGCTCAGTTGCTTGGCTTTGTCCTTTTGCGTGGCACCTTTGACTTGCGCCTCTTGGTTGGGCGCGGTGAGCTTGGCGTTGTGCGCTTGTGCCGTTTCGGCCAAGGCGTGGATGAGTTGCTGGCCTTGCTCCAGCCGGTTCAGCGGCTCGCGGCTGTCGAGCTGCTGGCCGCCGGCCGTGCTGGCGGGCTTGGCGTGGGCGCTGAGCAGCACGCCGCTGCCGGCGCGCACGGCGCCCCAGGCGGCGGTGGTCACGTCAATGCCGTGGCCACGTGGGTTGAGGCGCTGGTTGTCTGCCTGGTGCAGCAGATGGCCCAGCTGCAGTCTTGTGGCTTGGGTGCTGCTGCTGAGCTCGACGCGGTTCTGGCCCTCGGGGCTGTCGTCGAACACGAGTTGGTTGTAGCCACCGCTGCCGCTTTGGCTGGCGCTGAGTTCCTGGGTCTTGAAGCCGGTGTGCACCTGGGTGTGGTGGTGGGCTTGCAGTTGGCCTTGCGCCTGGGTGCCGGGGAACCAGGTGTTGGCGTTGCCGGTGGCGTTCGCGGCACCCGCGCTCACCTGGTTGCCCTGGGCGTCGCTCTGGCCCTTGCCGTTGTAGACGCTGCCCACCACCACGGGGCGGTCGATGTCGCCGTTCAGGAAGCTGACCAGCACTTCTTGCCCCACGCGGGGCGTGAAGTTGGCACCCCAGTTGGCGCCGGCCGCGCGCTCGGCCACGCGCACCCAGGTGCCTGCGGCTTCGGTGGCGGGGGCGTTGTCACTCGCAGGGTGGCTCAGGCGCAGGCTGGAGCCCGCGCCGCGTTGCCAGTGGAACTGGATCTTGATGCGGTGGTCGCGGTCGGTGTGCACGGGTTCACCCCCAGCTCCACCACTCCCCACCACGATGGCGGTTTGCACGCCCGTGATGCTGGGACGGGTGTGCAAACGCGGGTCGGGCAAGCCGGTGTCGTCCAGCGTGATGGGCGCCGGGCACGACATGTCCTTGCGCACGCTGATGCTGGGCCTGGGCCTGCTGCTGCACCCGGTGCCTGCCAGCGGTGTGCAGCGGCTCGACAAGGGCCTGACGCTGCCGCTACCTGCCGACCCGCTGTACCAGCCGCTGGTGGCCACGCTGTGGATGGACCTGGTGTCGGGCTTTCTCACCCGCGCCGATTTCGAGTTGGCGCTGTTCCTGCAATGCGCGCACGACCAGACCGTGTCTCTGCACATCGGCTTCGAAGGGGCCTCGCCGCGCGCGCTGCGGGCCTTGATGGACCCAGACTACCTGGGCGAGGTCTTTGTGGACACGCGCCGGGCCGACTGGGTGGAAGACTTTGTCGAGCAGGACTATGCGGTCAAGAAACTGTCGAGCTACCTCAAACAACCGGGCCTGTCGCTCAAGCAGGCCCGCGATACCTTCACCGAAGCCTTTCTCGGGAGCTGATGCCATGACGACTCGCGTGAACCACGGGTGGCGCCACGGCCTGAGGGCGCTGGCGCTGCTCACTCTGCTGCCCTTGTCAGGCCTGGCGCAAACTCCGCCCACCGTGCCTGCGGCGGCGGCCAACCGGTTGCCCGTGGTGGTGTCCGGCTCGGTGCCTGATGAAGCCGCCCGCCAGGCCATCCTGGGCCGTGCCCGCGAGGTGTTTGGTGCCGACCGCGTGATCGACCAGCTGGGCGTGGGCAGCAATTTGGCCGCACCGCCCAATTGGTCGGCACAGGTTCAAAAGGCCTTGCAGCCGGTACTGAACCAGGTCAGCCATGGCCATATCGCCATCAACGGCAACGTGGTAGAGGTGAACGGCGAGGTGGCCAATGACGCCACGCGCCAGCAACTGCCGCAGCAACTCTCGATCGCGCTGGGCAACCCCACCTACACGGTGCGCAATGGTCTGCGGGTGGCGGCAGCCGGGCAGGAACTGGTGGACGCCGCGCTGGCCAACCGCATTGTCGAGTTCGAGCGTGGCAGCGCCATCCTCACCCCCAAGGGTGTGACCGTGCTGGACGAACTGGCCCCGGTGCTGATGAAGCTCAGCGGCCGCAAGTTCGAGGTGGTGGGCCACACCGATGCCAATGGCGCACATGCCGCCAACGTGGCGCTGTCCAGCGCCCGTGCCGAAGCGGTGAAGGCTTACTTGGTGCGCAAGGGCATCGCCTCGCTGGCCATCAGCACCGCCGGCCTGGGCCCCGACCGCCCCGTTGCCGACAACAACACTGAAGAAGGCCGCGCCCGCAACCGGCGCATTGAATTCCGCGTCGGCAAATGAGGCACTGACCGAAGCAGGCAGCGCGACTTCTGCTGACGGCGCATAGCAGTCCGTCATCCCCGTCCCTCGACCCCGTCATTCCCGCGCAGGCGGGAATCCAGGTTTTCTCGCTCACACGTCGGTGGCGGGGCAGAGGTCGACGGGTACCCGCCCGACTCCATCTCCCCCTCCGCCATGCCCTCAAGCCGGGCATGGCGCATTCCTCCTGAGTTCCGTCGGGCGGGTACCCGACACCCTCTGCCTGAGACAGCGGTGGCGCGCCACCAGGTGGACCGCCACCGTCAGGGGTTGCAGGGCAGTGGTGGTGCCTTCGGACGGAGGGCACATTCGCGTTTGGGTAGAGAGCTCCGAGGGCCAAGGCGGAACAAGAGAGCGCAGGCGCAACAGAGGGCACGGCGCTGGTCCGCGAGGAGTCCGTAGGCCGAAGGTACCGCCGCTGCGCTGCCGCAGCCGAAGCAAAGACATGGATTCCCGCCTACGCGGGAATGACGAAATACGGCCGGCCGCTATGCGCCGTCAGCAGTCCTGCCGTCATGCCTTTGGCAAGTACAAACGGTCGGAATAGGTGGCCAGCCAATCGGGCCGGAAGGCCACGAAGATGGCCACGAACATGCCCGTGAGAAAGGCATCGCCCCAGGCCGAGAGCCAGCGGCCGATGAGCAGGTCTTCCACGCCGGTGCCGGCCGGCAGTCCGTTGGCCCACATCGCCAGCACGCCGGCCACGCTGCCCGCCACCACCGAGGCAAAGAAGCCCCGCCCCAGGATGTAAACAAACAAGTGGTGTGGCATCCAGCGCCGTATGGCGCTGCCCAGCAGCAGCAGCAGCGTGCCGGGTACGACGCCCAGCCAGGTCAAGCGCGACAAGCCCTCGATCCAGCCCATGGGGCCCATCAGCGTGGTGACCAGGGCCACCGGCAACAGCGCCAGCATGGCCAGCGGCCAGCCCAGCAGCAACACCAGCAAACAGGTGCCCGACAGCGGCTGCACGATGGGGATGCGTGCCACCTGGTCGGCACCCCACAGCAGCGGCATCGTGGCCCACCATGCCAGCCAGGGCCAGGGCGGGCCGCTGGCCGGCACGGCGCGCCAGGGCCGCAGGGCCAGGGCCAGCAACAGGGCGGGGAAGACGATCAGAGCTTCGAGCCACATGCGCCCCATGCTAGCGGCACAGCACTCTGTGCACGTGTGCCGCATCAATTGCCGACGCGACGCAAGGCCATCGGGGAATCCGCGCCCTGTCAGGGCGGGTGGGCACGTTATCGTTGGTGCATGCAACCCCTTGTCGATACCGAACTGCGCTGATGGGCGCGTCCTCCGAACACCCCTTGCAGCCCTGGCAAGTGATCGTGGGCGGCATCTGCAGCCTGGTGCTCACGCTGGGCCTGGCCCGCTTTGCCTACACGCCGCTGCTGCCCACCATGCAGGCTCAAACCGGCCTGAGCGATGCGGCAGCGGGTGCGCTGGCAGCCGTCAACTACGCGGGCTACATGAGCGGCGCTTTGCTGGCGGCCTGGATCGATTCACCCAGGTGGCGGCACCACCTCTACCTCGCCGGCCTGTGGTTGGCCGTGCTCAGCACCGTGGCCATGGGGCTGACCGACTGGTGGCCCGCCTGGGCAGCGCTGCGCTACCTGGGGGGGCTTGTGCGGCGCGGCCGGCATGTTGCTGGGCTCGGGCCTGGTGCTGGGCTGGCTGATGCGCGCCGGGCGGCGGCCCGAACTGGGCCTGCACTTCATCGGCATCGGGCTGGGCATTGTCGTGTCGGCGCTCTCGGCCCGGGCCTTGGCCAGTGTGTGGCCCACCTGGTCCACGCAGTGGCTGGCGCTCAGCGGCGTGGGCGCACTGTTCATGGTGCCGGCCTGGCGGTGGCGGCCACCGGTTCCGCCTGCGCCTCCCGCTTCGGCACAGGCCCTGGAGGCCGGGCCCTCGCGGCGTTGGCTGCTCACCATGGCGGGCAGCTATTTCGCAGCGGGTTGGGGCTTCGTGATCAGCGCCACCTTCACCGTCACCATCGTCGAGCGCGAACCGGCCCTCGCCGGCCAGGGCGCGCTGACCTGGGCGCTGGTGGGCCTGGCGGCGATGCCGGCCGTGTTCGCCTGGGACCGCGTGGCCCGCCGTGTGGGTGAGCAGCGCGCGCTGCTGACGGCCTTTGGTTTGCAGGCCGTGTCGGTGCTGGCACCGGCGTTGTCAGGCTCGCTGGCAGCGGCCTTGCTAGGTGCCGTGGGCTATGGCGCCACCTTCATCGGCCTGGTGAGCCTGACGCTGGCGCTGGTGGGCCGGCGCTCACCGCGCAACCCCGGCAAGGCCATGGCACGCTTGACGCTGAGCTACGGCGCAGCCCAGGTGCTGGCACCCGCACTGGCCGGCGCCATGGCACAGGCCAGTGGCTCGTTCAAGGGCGCGCTGTGGCTGACGGCCGGCGTGCTGGCCGCCGGCATGGCCTTGCTGGCCACCCTCCCGCGCGAAGTGTCATAACCAGCGGTAGATCAGGGACATCCCGATAAAGCTCATGCTTTGCCGGGGCTGGCTGCTCACGCTGCTGCCGTCGGAATAGGTGAAGGACACGCCGTTGTTGGCCCAGGCCCAGTCGTTCCAGAACGAGGTCTGGTGGATGAAATCAAAGCGCAGGGTAGCGGCCTTGCTCATGGGCACGCGGGCAAACAAATTCACCGCGGTCTGACGGAAGACGATGTCTGGCAGCCCGCCCGTGGCGGCCAGCAGGACCGTGGTGTTGTTGCTGGCGGTCGCATCCAGGCTCTGCACGAAGTTGCTCTTGTCGTTGATGAACGAGAGCGTGCCGCCCAGTTCGATCTTGGCCGCCATCTTGCCGGTGAAGCCCAGGCCCACGGTAGAGCTGACGTTGTCGTAGGTCAGCAGCACGCCTTCGGGCCGGGCCTGGTGCAGGCTCTGGCCGCCAGTGGAGCCAAATCCGTTCAAGTGCCAGTTGTCGTTGAACGCGTAGTCCCAATCCAGGCTCATCTGGTTCATGCCAGTGCTGCGCAGGCCCAGGGTGCTGGGGCTGTGATAGCGGTCGGCGCCATCTTCGGCCGCGAACTGCACCGACAGGGCTGGCGTGGGCTGCCAGTCGGCATGCACGCGGATCTTGTCGCGGTCGCGGTTGGCCAGCGTGGGCATGAAGATGGCGTTGGCGTTGAAGGCCTGCGCCGGGTCGTTCAGGTCGGTGATTTCGGTCACCCCTCGGCCACTGTTGTCCCTGAGCCAGTTCGAGCCATCGCGGCGGCTGCTGGAAACGGTGATCGCGCCAGCCAGGTTCTCGGTCAACGAGCGCCGCAACTCGGCCTTGACCGTGGTTTCATCGGTCTTCTGACGCAAGGCCGTGGTGCCGGCAATGGCGCTCGACGCGGTGAAAACGCCGCGGTCTATGCCCTCAAAATCAGCGCCCAGGCTGCCGCGCAACTCAGGGATGAACTGGTACTGGGCCAGCAGGTTCGCGCGCGACTTGGTGAGTGGCAGGCGGCGGTTGGTGTAGTTGTTGGCAGCCACACCTTCCACGTTGTAGAGCGCCAGCGGAGTCAGGTCGTCGGTGTCTTCAAAGCGCAGCTTGGCCGTCAGTGCCAGCTTGGGCCAGGGGCGTGAGCTCAGGCCCAGTTGCACCAGCGTGGTGTTGACCTCGCCACCCAGGTTGGCCATGCCAGCGGGGGCTGCACTGAAGCCGGAGGCCGCGTAGTCCTGGTCCTGCATGGCTGTCGAATAGCTGACCTTGAACGTACCGTGCGTGCTGGGTGTGAAGGTGTAGGCGCCAGTGAGGTCCAGCACATGGGCCTGGTTGTCCGGCGGCAGGGCCACTGGCTGGCTCAGAATGCTTTGCAGGCCCGCGCTGAGCGGCAGCAACGAGCCCAGCGGGTTATTGAGGCTGGCCGGCATGCCCGGCGTGATGCTGCCGTAGCTGTTGTTGAAGAACGAGCCGTAGTAGCCACCGCTCATGCGAAGCTTTTCACCCGCGTAATTCAGCCTGGCCTCGAACTGCGTGTGATGGGTGTCCACGGGTTCGGGCAGCAGCACCACGGCCGAACCGGTGGCAATGCCCGTACCAGGCCGGCAGCCTGGGGCCACTGGCGAGGGGCAGGTCATGCCGATGCCGAACAGGCGCGAACCCTCTTTCTTCTCGCCCTTGAGGCTGGCCTCGAACCGCCAGTGGTTGTCGATCACGCGCGTGGCCGCCACACCCATGCCGGTGCGCCTGAGGCTCAAGCCCAGATCCTGCCCCGGGTTGCCTGCGCCCAGCACCTGCACCTGCGGTGTGGCGGTGCCAGCACCCAGCAGGCCTGAGTTCACGGTGTTCGGGTCGCGGCGCTGCAACTCCTGGTAATTGAGCCGGAGCTTCCACTCGCCCTGCCTCGTCCAGCGCAGATCGAAGCTGCGGCTGTCGCCGAACAGATCGGCGGCTTCGAATCGCACGGCGCTGCCGCTGTCGACATTGCGACGGTAGTAGCTCAGGTCCAGCACGCCATTGGCGCTGTCCGGCGTGAGCCCGCGGTACTGGTTGAACAATGCACGGTCTGGTGTCGCGCCACCAAAGGGCGCAGAGAGCCCGAAGGTGACGGTGGCTTCGGTATTCTCGGGTTCTGCGGCCTGCACGGCACTGCACAAGGCCAGCACGGCCAACGCCAGAGCTGTCTGGCGCGAGACCGATGGACGGATGGTTTGGGTCATCGTTTCACTCCGGTGCTCAGCGGAACAGGAACTGCGGTGTGGGGTTCGTGGCCGAAGGGTTGTTCGAGCCGTGAACCTGGGTGTGGCAGTTCATGCAACTGCGGCCTTGCCACAGGTTGACCACGTTCTTGCCGCTGGTGTTGCTGCCAATCTGCGCCGGTATCTGCCCCGGAACCGCTGGTGTGGTCACGCCGGTCTGGCCCGCCAACGCACCCAGGTTGCCCGTGGCGTGCGGTGTGTGGCATTGCTGGCACAGCATTGGTGCGCGGGTCTTGAGCATGGCTGCCACGGTGCTGCCGTGCGGGTTGTGGCAACTGGCGCAATCCTCGGTCACCGGTTCGTGGGCATGCACGAAGGGGCCGCGTTTTTCGGCGTGGCAGGTGTAGCAAGTGGCATTGGTGCTGTCGCGGCTGGCCAGCTTGGGGCCAGCCGAGCCATGCACATTGTGGCAATCAGAGCAGGTCATCTTGCCCTCGGGTATGGGGTGGTGCGAGGGTCTGCCCACCTGGGTGCGCTGCTCTTTGTGGCAGGCATAGCAAAGCTCGGCCTGCTGGCGCTTGGCCAGGGCCTTGTCGTGGTTGGTGTGCACCTTGTGGCAGGTGTTGCAGGCCACGTCAGCCGCCTGGTGGGCGCTGCCGGCCCACAGATGGCGCCGGCTGTCACCCTCATGGCAGCTCTGGCAGACATTGCTGCGACCGCTGGCGTCGAGCTGGGTCTCCTTGCCAAACACCACGTCAGGCGCTGGCTGCTCCTTGGCGCCGGCAGGCTTCTTCAAGTGGGCCTGGCTGGCCCCGTGGCAGCCGATGCAAGTGGGCGTGCGTGAGTTGCCAGCCTGCATGATCGGCGAGTGGGCGCTGCGGCTCATGTCCGGCAGATCCTCGTCGTCGTGGCATTCCACGCAGGCGGCAGAGTTGTCCCGCGCCGCCCCTGAGGGCTGGGCCTGGGCCGCACCGAAACCGGTGATTGCCCACAACGCCAGCCAAGCCAGTGCTCTCTTTGTTCGCATGTGCCGCCCTCCGGGACGTTTCAAGGTTTCAAAGCCTGCGGCAAAAAAAAGGGAGGGTCAACTCGACCCTCCCATCTTGAGCCGCGATGGGCCGGCCTCAGTTCAGTCCGTGAACCACGTCCACGCCCTTGAAGCCGCCAGGGGCGTGGCAATCGTCGCAGGATTCACGCGGCGCCAGCAAGGTCGCAGCTTGGGTCTTGTCACCGAAAGCCGAACCACCGAAGCTGGTCACGTGGCCGATGGCCGCGCTGGAGTCGTGGCAGGCCGTGCAGCTCGAAGCCTTGGGCGACATCACCAGCCACTTGGTCGGGTCTGTTTCCAGCGTGGTGGTGCTGCCCGCAAGGTATGGCTTCTGTGCCACGGTACCCAAGGGACCCAGATCCTGCTTGTACGAGTTGTTCACGTGGCAGGCGTTGCAGTTGATGCCGACGCCAGGCCAAGCCACTTCCGCTGCGTAGTTCTCGGCGGCGGAGACCGCATTGCCTGTGTAGCCGGCAGCCCTGGCCGCATCCGTGGTGATGTCGGCAATCGACTGGAAGGTAGCCCCTATCGCGACGGGCGTGCCCGCAGTTACCACGGTGGTGGACGTGGTGCCTATCGTCACCTTTTGGTCAGCGTAGAACGTGCCTGCAGCGGTCAGTGCACCGGTCTTGATACCAAACACGCCCTGCACCTTGTTGCCATGGGTGAATGGCGACGTGCGCTTCGAGTTGCCGTGGATGCCGTGGATCATGCGCTTGAACTGGTACGACTCGTACAGCGCCAGACCGTTGGTCATCATGTTGCCGTTGGAGGCGCGATTCACATCGTGGCAAACCGCGCAGGCCTCCACCGTGTTGCGGGCACCACTGTGGAAGGCCTCGGACAAGGTGTTGGCCCCCGAGGTCGTGCCCAGCGCGCCGTGGCAGTCATTGCACTTGGCGGTGGCCACCACCGTGCGGCGAGGGGTCAGCGTGCCAGTCAGGGCAAAGTCAAAGTAGGTGTTCTGCGCGATCACGTTCTGCAACACCACGGGTTCCACTTCAGGACGCGGGTCAGTGGCCCACTTCACCTGCAGCTTGCGCTCCTTGATCTGGCCAATGCTGACCACCCGGGCCGAGCCAAAGGGCTCCACGGACACGCCAGCCACAGGCGCCGGCAAGACGATGTCGAGTGTGTAGTGGTTGTTGCCATCGTTGACGCCCTTGTAGGCGTAGCCATTGGCCACGCTGCCGGCAGTGAACTCGGTGACCGTGGCCGATTGGCCGGCCATGTTCTGGTATCCCACGTACAGACGCAGGTTGCCAAACTTGGTGCTGGTGCTGCAGGTGGGCACCGTGAGGCTGGCGCAATCGGCGGCCACCAGGTTGTAGGCGGCGTTGCCGTTGGTCGGGTCAGAGAGGAAGTACTTGACCGTCACCTTGCGGGTGGCCGCGTCGTAGGTGGCGCTCTCGATGTTCATCTTGTACTTGGCCGCGTTCTCTTCGTTCTGGTTCCAGTGCACACGCTCGGGCGAGACGGGTGTGCCAGACTTGTGGCAGTCATTGCATTGCGCGTTGGTCAGGTCAGCAGCCAAGGCGGCAGGCTTGGCTGTGCCGCCATTGAGCTCGGCGCTCTGGGCATAGACCTTGTGCGAAACCTCCCATGTGGAGCCAATCTTGTCCGCATGGCAACCCAGGCAGGCTTCCTTGCTGACCTTGGTCTTCCAGTTGTCGCCTTGCGGGGTGGCTGCATTGGCGCCGGTGTGGCACTTGGTGCAGTTGCGCAGGTCTTGCGGGAAGCCCACTTCCGAGTAGCCCGCGCTGCTCACGTAGTACGGCTGGCCAGCGGCTGCCAGCTTCTTGCCCGCGTGGATCTTGTGCACCATGTTGCTCAGCGTGACCACGTTGCCGCTCACCGGGTCGGTGGTGCCGGGGTTGTGGCAAATCACGCAGTACTGCGTGTCCACGCGGCCGCCGCCGTGCAAGGCGAGCTTCTCGTGGCAGGAGTTGCAGGACGACACATCGGTCATCTTGCGGGTCTTGGTCGGGTCGGTGACCGCCACGGCCTTGCCGTCGGCCCCGATGGTGAAATCGAAATACGGATTGGCCTTGACCACCACGCCAGCCGCATTGGTGTAGCTCAGTTGCAGTGCAATGCGGTGCGTGAGGGCCTTGTCAGCATCCGCGATGGTGAACGCGGTGTTGAAGGTGTAGGTGTAGTAGCCGTCGGCGTTGTAGACCAGCTGGGCCGCCAGTTTGGTGGCGTCGGTGTTGTACGGGTCGGTGGTGGCCTGCACGGCAGAAGGCATCACAGCGGCCTCGCCGTTGGGGCCCTTGTTCGAGGCCGTGGTGGTCTTGGTGCGGGTGACGTAGCTGACCCACTGGTCGGGGTTGCCATTGGCGCCCGGCACCAGCTTGGCGATGCCCACGCGCACGTTGTTGGCAGGGTTGGCGGCGAGCTTGAGGTTCTGCAGCACAGCACCGTCGGAGAACACGCTGAAGTTCAGGGTGTTGGGCGTGCCTGCGGTGAAGGTGGCCACACCGGCGGCTTGCACCACGGTGAATGAAGCGGACGAGTTGCTTGCAGCATCGTTCGAGGCAGTCGCCGCAGCCGCCTTGATCGTGTCAGCCACTGTGGGTGGCGTGGGGGTCACCGGCGGCGGGGCCGTCGGTGAATCGCCGCCGCCGCAACCTGCCAGCACGGCAGCCAGCAGGGCGGTCAGGCCATAACGCAACATCGTCGTTCTCATTTCTCTCTCCATCACGGTCCTGCGTCAGGCAGAACACGATTGGCGGGCCATCCGCAACACAAGCAGGCCCTGATTGCGGATGAGACTATTGAGCCAGGATCCACTGCACCAGATTCTTGATCTGGGCGGATTCCTTGGTGTCAAGCGCCTTGTGCTCTTCCTCGGTGCCGTCTTCAAACTTGACCTTGGGGCCCTTGGTGAGCTGGTCGAACAGTTTGGCTTCGGCATCGGCCTTGCCCTTGAACTTGGCGGCCGTCTTGGTGTAAGGCGGGCCCTTCTTGGTTTTGTCAACAGCGTGGCACTTTGTGCAGCCGTTGTCCTTGGCGTACTTTTGGGCGGCCTCGGCGTCGGGGGCGGCGAACGCCGAGGCCGACACCAAGCTGAAGACGGCGGCCACGGTGGCCAGCAGAGCAACAGATTTCATGAGTTTTTCTCCTTGTCTAGACGTGTAAAGCACTGTGTCACTAACGGCCCTTGAGGGCAACGAAAAAAGCTTACTTGAGCAGTCCACTGAAGAAACCATTGACGATCAGCAACAAGAGGAGCAAGCCGAAGCTGATCAGCACAAAGCCGAGGATGCGTGAGCCCACGTGCATGGGCTTGGAGGGCGCGTCCACGAGGTACTTCTGCAGCTCCCCGCTGTCGACCAGGCGCTTGTACTGCACAGCGTGGTCGCGGGCGAAATGCTCGACCGACATGGAGCCGGTGAACATCACGTCGTCGAACGGGAATTTGTCGGGGCGGAAGTGGTTGTTGAAGAAGTGCACGGTGAACAGGAACACCGCCGCCAGGAAGGCTTCTTCACCGTGTGTGATGGCCGCCACATTGAAGACCCAGCCCGGCAGGAAGCCCGAGATGAGCGAGGGGAACCACATCAGGAAACCGCTCACACCCACGATGGCCACCCCCCAGAACGGGGCCCAGTAGTCGAACTTCTCCCAGTAGGTCCAGCGGTCGAACACCGGACGCGGGCCCTTGCCCAGGAACCAGGTGAACATGGCGATCACGTCCTTCAGGTCTTGCAGGCCAGGAATGAGTGAATCGGGGCCGAAGATCTTGAAGGTCTTCCAGTTCTTGGCCAGGAAGATGACGATGTAAACCAGATGGATGACGAAGATGCCCGCAAAGACCACAGCGTTCACGCGGTGGATGATGCCGGCCACCTTGGGGCCGCCCAGCAGTTGCATCACCACCGGCGCCCACGAACTGCCGGCATACATCAGCGTCATGCCGGTGAGGGTGAGGATCATCAAGCTGGTGGCGAACAGCAGGTGGCCCAGACGCCACCAGGGGCCAAAGCGGCGCACATGCTTGCCGGCCGGGATGCCGAGCTCTGACACCTTCACCAGCGGGCGGGTCTTGCCTTCAGCGCGGTCCTTGCTCTCGCGGTAGAGCCACAGGATCAGGTGGATCCAGAAGAAGGCGAAGGTGCCGGCCAACAGACCGACCATGAACTTGGTGGTAAGCCAGATCTCGGGGTAGCGCTTGAAGTCGTGAGAGTTGCCATGCGGCTGGAAGCTGGCGAAGCCAGGGCCAGCATCCTTGTGGCATTTCTGGCAGGTTTTGAGGCGGTTGTCCGGGTGCACCTTGGACTTCTTGTCCGTGGCCTTCACGATCTCGTGGCTGCCATGGCAGTTGTAGCACTTGGCGGTGTTGGCATAGCCCAGCGCCACGATCTGGCCGTGGTAGGTGTCGGCGTAGGACTTGGCGTTTTCCTCGTGGCAACTGGCGCAGGCCTTGGTGGTGGCCAGCTTGGCCGCGTCGGTGTTGGTCTTGTCAACGCCGTGCGGGTTGTGGCAATCAGAGCAGATGGCGCCCTTGGCGTCTTGCTTGTCCAGCACTGTCTGGCCATGGATGGAGTCGGTGTACTCCTCCAACTGGTCTTCGTGGCAGGCGCCGCAGGTGGCGGGCACGCCTTGCCGCCAGGCGGCAAGCTCAGGGCTGCCCTTGGCCGGAAGGGCAAAGGCGTGGCTGTCGTGGCAATTGGCGCAGACCGCGTTGGCGTGGTCGGGCTCGTCGGCGTTGGGCTTGCTGTGGATGGACAGCTTGTACTTCTCGGCTTGCGAGAGCACCAGCTCCAGCCCGGGGGTGGCCTTGCCGGCCTTCTTGGCTTCGTCCAGCAGGCCCTGGTGGCACTGCAGGCAATCGGGCTTGGCGGCGCCGGTCTTCTTGTGCTGGGCCTCGTTGTCGGTGACGTCCTTGTGGCAGTCGGCACATTGCAAGCTGCTGTGCACACCGGCGGCCACCTGGGCGGGCTTGACCGCGTGCATCGCGCGCGGCTTGCCGTCGGCACCAGCGATCTTCAGGGGCTTGGCACCGTCGTGGCAGGCCAGACAGGCCGCAGACGCCGGGGAGGGCTGAGCGGGCGCAGCAGCCTGGGCGCTGAAGGCCCCCATGATGGCGGCGGCCAACACCATGGCCCCCCAAATCCGAAGCACTCGACTCATGTCAACTCCTCACGACGCACGGTTTTTTGTTGGTCATCCACTACCGATGGCAGGGTATGGGGCGCGTGGGAACTTTAGCTTGACCAATGTCAGATTGATACCAATGTGAGGGGGTGCAGCGTCGCCTTTTCGTGGGGGAGAACCCCGGAAATGGCCACCAAAACCCGGGGGGGTATGGCGGCCACAGATCAGCCTGCGATGCGGGCTGCCACAGCCGCCAAACGTTCGCCAAACTTGCGGGCCGTGGCCAGGTCGCCCGCCACCATCTCGTCGGTGGAGGCGTCCGATGGCGTGGTGGTCATCAAACCACCCGACGAGGCCACGTAGTTGATGTCGTCGCGGGTGGCCGCCTTGCTGTTGCTGGGCATCATGCCTGTGCCCACCCACAGGCCGCTGTGCTGCATGGCCAGGGTCATCATGTAGTGCAGCGTGCTGTGCTTGTCGCCATTCATCGAGGCCGAGTTGGTGAAGCCGGCGAACAACTTGTCCTTCCAGGCCTGGCCAAACCAGGGCTTGCTCGATGCATCGGCAAACTTCTTGAACTGCCAGCTCACACTGCCCATGTAGGTGGGCGAGCCAAAGACGATCATGTCGGCTGCGGCCAGGGTGTCCCAGCCGCCGTCGGGCAAATTGCCCTCGGCATCGATAGCCACCAGCGTGGCGCCCGCAGTGGCGGCCACGGCTTCGGCGACCTTGGCGGTGTGGCCGTAGCCACTGTGGAAGACGAGGGCGATCTTGCTCATGGTGAGAGGCTTTCCAGTGAAGGGGTTGAACGAGCCCGCATCGTCACCGCGCCGGCCCCGCTGGCGGTGCTGCGGTTCAGTCGGCCGGATTCAATCGGCTTGAATGCAGCCGCCCCTGGGTCAGACCAAACCCAGGTCCACCGGTGTGATGCCCTCGAACACTGTGGCCAGTTGGCCCTGGCTCAGGCCGTACTGGCGCGCCCACAGCCCTGCCAGCAATGCGCGGTACTCGTTGAGCACCGGCGTGTCGCGGCCCTGGAACAGGGTGTCGGCGCGCAAGGCCTGTTGCTCGCCGGCCACTCGCCCGCCGCGCAGGCCGCCGCCCAGCACCCAGTAGGTGCTGCCGTGGCCGTGGTCGGTGCCACGGGTGCCGTTCTCGCGGAAGGTGCGGCCGAACTCGCTGGCCACCACCACCACGGTGCGCTGCCAAACCGGGCCCAGTTCGGTGGCCAGGGCCACCAGGCCACGGCTGAGTTCACCCAGCTTGTCGGCCAGCGGGCCGGTGGCGCCACCCTGGCGGGCATGGGTGTCCCAGCCGCCCACGTCCACAAAGCCCAGCGCGATGCGCTCGCGCATCAAGCGGCCTATGCGCCGCGCCTCGGTCTCGAAGCCACGCGTGCCCATGGCGTTGCGGCTGGCTTGCTGCATCTCGCCGGCCATCTCGTTCATCACCTCGGTGCGGGTCTCGAAGCCGTTGCTCACCGCTGTCTGCAAGGCCGTGCCCTGGTACATGCGCTCTATGGATGCCGACTGGCGCCCATCCACCCCTGCCTTGCCCAGGTAGCGCAAGGCGTGGTTGGCCACCGCCTGCGGTCCCCGGAACACCAGCGGCACCTGATCGGTGAAGGCCAGGGCCTCATGGCCAGCACCGCTGCGTGCGCTGGCGCCCAGCACGCCGGCCAGGCGGTTCAGAAAACCGCTGCGAAAGTCGCGCCTGCCGCCGCTGCCCTGCCCCATTTCGAACGTGTCCTGCGTCTCGAAATGGCTGCGCGTGGTGTCGTCGCTGCCCGCAAAAGGCACGAAGGCCAGTTGCTGGCGCTGCCACAGCGGCAGCAGGGCATCGCCCACAGCCGGGGCCAGGGCCCAGTCGGTCTGGCCGGGCAGGGCCAAGGCCGCGTTCTCGCCGCTGCCGACGCGGGCGATGGCCAGCGTGGGCCGGGCTTCATGGTAATAGGGGCTGGATTGCGGCACTAGCAGGTTGTGGGCGTCGTAGGCGCCGCGCAGGAACACCAGCAGAAAGCGCGGCAAATCGGCCGCAGGCGCGGCCCACAGGCGTGAACCCAGTGGCATCAGCGACAGGCCGGCGGTGGCGCTCAGGAGGCGGCGACGTTTCATGACGACCTCATTTCGTTGTGCGGGGCTCAGGCCAGCGCCGGGCCGCTTCCAAGCGGCCTGAGCACCCTCTCGGAGGGTGGTAGCGGTACCCCACTGCCGGGTGTGCCATGTCAGCGTTGCATGAACTCGGGCGACGACAGCCAGTAGGTGTTCCACTCGCGCGCATTGCCTGCCTGCGCCAGCACCTGGCGGCTGGCGGCAGACACCTGGGGCAGCAAGGCTTCCAGGAACAGCGCGCCCTTGAGTTGGGGCGCTGGGGCCTGGCCCGCTGGCGTGCTGTCATCGGTGCGGAACAGCGCCGGCGCGCCGGAGCCAATCTGCTTGGCCACGTCAAAGCGCGTGGTGAGCTGGCCCGGCCCGGTCCAGGCCATGCTGTCCAGCGGGTAGCCGTCGGGCGTGGTGTGGCCGTAGGGTGCCTGGCCCAGGCGTTGCAGCCAGTTCAGCACCGGTTCGGGGTTGGCGATGGGCGTGTCGCCCCAGGCCTGGCGCACGGCAGAGAGCACGAAGTGCAACGGGTCCTTGAAGCGCTGGCCCAGCGAGGCGGCGAACTCGGGTTCGGCGAACAGCGTGCGCAGCACTTCGTCAACGCGGCCATCGCGCTGCAGGTAGGTGTTGGCCATGCGCTCCACCACGCCGGCCGGCGGCCTGTCGGCCATCAGGAACTGAGCGATCTTGCGGCACACGTGGCGCGCCGTGCTGGGGTGGCGCGCCAGGCGGTCGAGCACGCCTTCGATCTCGGCCAGGCCCTCGCCCTGCACAGCCTGGCCCAGCAGGGTCTTGGGGCCGAAGTGGTGCCGCGCCGGATTGAACTCGGCCAGGCCGCGGCGCACCGGCGGGCCGGCCTTCGCATTGCCTTTGCGCGGCGGTTCATCGCCCAGTTTCACGCCCAGGTTCACGCCCAGGCCTGTGAGCACGCGGGCCAGCTCCTGCACATCCTGCTGGCTGTAGCCGCCGTCCACGCCCAGCGTGTGCAGCTCCAGCAGTTCGCGGCCCAGGTTCTCATTGATGCGCTTGACAGCGTTCTGGTCGTTGTCCAGGTAGCGCAGCATCGCGGGGTGAAACACCACGGTGCCCAACAGGTCGCGAAAGCGGCCCAGCGCCAGCTCGTGCAGGCGGTCGTCGTAGTCGGCCATCAGCGCACGCAGGCTGGCCTTCTGGCCATGCACGTTGAAGTGGTTGAGCCAGAACCAGCCCATCTGGTCCTGCAACTGGCGTGGTGAATACAGCGCGCGCCAGACCTGCCGCGTGGCGGCCTCGCGGCCCAGGCGGGCGGTTTCCTGCTGCAGGGCCTGGCGGGCTGCCGTGCGGGCCTCACCCTCGGGCTTGTCGTCCACGGCCTTGCGCTGGGCCTCCAGGCGGCGCGCCAGTTCGGCCACCGGCACCTGGCTAATGGTGAGCTGCAGCAATCGGACCTGCACGGGGGCAGGCAGGCGCGAGGGCCAGGGCGCAGGCTGCAATTGCTCGTGCAACCAGCGCTCGCGGCCATTGGCCTTCAGCTCGGCCGCAGCGCTGTCGTTCACGCCCCAGGTCAGGCGGTTGAGCCAGCGGGCTTCGTCGGCGGTGAGCGGGCCAGCCGGCCGGGGTGCAAAGCCGATGGGCGATGAGGTGGTGCATCCCGCAGCGAGCAGTCCGGAGGCAGCGAGGAAGCGGCGGCGCCGTATCAACATCGAGGGGCTTGGTGCAGGGGGTGAAAGACCATGCAACGCAGTCTACCCAGCCGCCGTTGTCACCTGGCCGGGGCAGGCGCCTTGCGAAAGCCTTCCATGGCCACGCACAACTGGTTGGCAGCCAGCAGCACGCGCGGAGTGGCACGGCTGATGTGGTCGCTGGGCAGCAGCACGGTCTGGCCTCGGGCGATGGGCTCGAAACTCCTGAAGGCGCGCCAGGGGGCCAGGCTGTCGGCGATGTTGCCGTCGGGCGTGGCCTCGCCGGCGGGGGTCACCAGCACCTGCGGCTTGGTGGCCAGCACGGCCTCGGCACTGGGCATGGGCACCAGGGCGGATTGCTGGCCGAACACATTGACGCCGCCGCACAGGTGGATGACGTCGCTGATCAGGTGCTGGTTGTTCACCGTCATCAGCGGCTGGTGCCAGACTTGGAAGAACACCCGCAGCGGCTTCTGGCCGGCGTAGCGCTGGCGCAAACGTTGCGATTCGGCCTCGAAGCTGCGCGCAGCCAGCTCGGCCGCGGCCTCGGTGCCAGCCAGGCGGCCCAGCGTGCGCAGGCCGGCGGCGATGTCGGGCAGGGTGCGCGGCTCGCTGTAGAACAGCGGCAGCTTCAGGGCCTTGAGCCGCTCCACCTGTTCCACTGCACTGCCATGGCCCCACACCACCACGAGGTCGGGCTTGAGGGCGGCGATGCGCTCCAGGTCGAGCTGGTTGGCATCGCCCACGCGTGGCAGGGCGCGGGCGGGCTCGGGGTGGTCGGCATAGCGCACGGTGGCTACCACCTGCGTGCCGGCACCGGCGGCGTAGAGCAGTTCCGTCGCATGTGGGGCCAGGCTGACGATGCGGCGTGCGGGTGCGGCCAGCGTGAGGCTGCGGCCGGCATCGTCGATGACGGTGACGGGGGCGGCCTGGGCAGCGCCACACAGCAACAACCCACCGCAACACAGGAGTTTCAGCAGTATCTTCATGAGGGCAACCACCAGACGCGGCCATAGTCTTCGTGCCGGTGCAAGGCATGGCCATAGGCCTGGCTGAGTGCGGCCTCGGTCATCACTTCATCCACGCGGCCGGCCAGCACCCGGCCATCGCCCGCCAGCAGCAGCGCATGCGTGGCGCAGCGCTGAGCCAGACTCAGCTCATGCACCGACATCAGCACGCAACGTTGGCGCTGCTGCACTTCATCGGCCAGCAAGGCCAGCATGCGCACCTGCTGGGCCAGGTCCAAATGGGCCAGGGGTTCGTCCAGTAGCGCGAGCGGCGGGTCTTGGGTGAGCAAGGTGGCCAGAGCCACGCGCTGGCGCTCGCCGCCCGAGAGCGTGGTGACGTCGCGCTCGGCGAACGCACCCAGGCCCACGCGCTGCAGCGCGGCACGGGCCAGGGTTTCGTCGGCATCACCCTCCCAGTGCCAGCGTGAGAGGTGCGGGTGGCGGCCTTGCAGCACCACATCCAGCACCGGTGTGCTGAAGGCGTCGTGCAACTGCTGTGGCACAAAGCCGCGCAGGCAGGCAAGCTGGCCCAGCTTCCAGTCGCGCAGCGCCTTGCCGGCCATCAGCACGCGGCCAGCCGCCGGCGCGCGCGCGCCGGCCAGCGTGTGCAGCAGCAAGGTCTTGCCCACGCCGTTGGGGCCCAGCAGGCACCAGAACTGGCCGGGTTGAAGTTGCAGATTCAGGTCGCGCACCAGCGTGCGGCCGGCTTCGGCCACGCCCACACGAACGGCGAGGTTTTCGGTTTGCAGCAGCGGCGCCTTCATTTGCGCCCCCCGCCGCGCGTGAGCAGCACGATGAACAACGGCGCGCCCACCACCGCAGTGATGGCGCCCACCGGCAATTGCTGCGGCGCCATCAGCGTGCGGGCCAGCGTGTCGGCGGCCAGCAAGAAGGCCGCGCCGGCCAGTGCGCTGGCGGGCAGCAGCACGCGTTGGTCGTTGCCCATCCACAGCCGCAGGCCATGCGGCACCACCAGGCCCACGAAACCGATGGTCCCGGCGGTGGCCACGGCCAGCGCGGCTGCCGCCGAGGCCAGCAGGAAGATCAGTGCCCGCAAGCGGCCGACATTCACGCCCAGCATCTGCGCCGGGCCGGGGCCGCGCAGCAGCAAATTCAGCTCGCGGCCAAAGGGCCACAGCAGCGCGCACAGCAGCACCGGAGCCAGCAGACCGGCGGCCGGCATGTCGGCGCCCGAGAGATCACCCAGCATCCAGAACAGCATGCCGCGCAACTGGTCGTTCGGGGCCAGAGTGAGGATCAGGCTGACGCCGGCCATGGTCAGCGCCGACATCATCACGCCGGTGAGCAACAAGCGCGGCGCGGCGTCGGGGCTGCTGGCCGAATCGATGCGGCCCAGTTCGTGGTGCGCCAGGCCAAACACCGCCAGCACCGAGAACAGCGCGCCCGCGAACGCGCCCAGGTGCAGCGCCAGCAGGCCGCCGCCCAGCGCGATGACGCCCAGCGCGCCCAGCGCCGCGCCGCCCGAGAGACCCAGCACATACGGGTCGGCCAGTGGGTTGCGCAGCAGCACCTGCATCAGTGCGCCGGCCAGCGCCAGCAAGGCGCCAGTGGCAATGGCCGCCAGGGCGCGCGGCAGCCGCAGGCGGTGCACGATCTCGGCCGCGCCGCTGTCGTCGGGCATGAACAGCAAACGCGGCAGATCGGCCAGCGCGATCTCGCTGCTGCCACTGGCCAGCGCCACCGCCAGCAAGGCCAGCACCAGGCCCAGCCAGGTGGCCAACACCACGGCCGGACGGTGGGTCCAGCGCAGCGTGCGGGCCAGTGGCCGGGGCAAGGCGTTCATGGCATGCGGGTGGTGTGGATGCTCAGCGCGCCGGCGTCCAGCGCAGCGTCATCTGCGCCTGGCGGCCCGGCGTGGTGTAGCCCTGGGCCTGGGTGTAGGCCTTGTCGCCCAGGTTGTTCACCCGGCCTTCCAGGCGCCACTCGGGCCTGAACTGCCAGGCGGCAAACACGGCCACTAGGCCGTAGCCGCCCATGCGCGAAGTGGCGGCCTCGTTGGACGAGTCAAAGCGCTCACCCACAAGGCTCAGGTCGGTGCCCAGTTGCACCTCGCCCAGGCGGTGGCTGAGGTGCAGAGCGCCGAACTGCTGGGCCCGGCGACGCAGCTGGAAGCCGGTGGTGCTGTCCTTGGGGTCTTGCAGGGTCAGGCTGAGGCGGGCGCGGGTGTCGGCCCCGAGCGCGGTGGCGGCCGTGAGCGTGAGGCCCTGGCTCTGCGCGCTGGCCACGTTTTGCGGCGTGTAGCTGAAGCTGCCCGGCGCAGTCTCGACCCACTGAATCAGGTTGCGAATGCGATTGGCGAACACGGTGGCACCCAACTCCACGCCGCCCAGCTTGGCATCGGCGCCCAGCTCTGCGCTGCGGCTGCGCTCGGGCCGTAGCTCGGGGTTGCCCACGCTGCCCCAGAGGTTGGGGTAGTAGAGATCGTTCAGGGTTGGCGCCTTGAAGGCATTGCCCACTGAGGCACGCCAGCGCAACTCGTTGCTGACCCGCCAGGTGCCGCCCAGCTGTGCGGTGGTGGCACCACCGAACTGGCTGTTGCTGTCTTGGCGCAGATCGGCCTGCACCGAAAGCGCACCGTAGCCTGCCCGCCACCCCACCAGACCGCTCGCAATGTCGCGCGAGGTCTGGGCATAGGCGGTGGTGCTGGCCACCGACTGCGACAGCCATTCCAATCCGGCGCTGAGCGTGCCCGCGCCCAGCGCAATGCGGTTGAGCCAGCTGAGCTGGTCTTGCTGGGTGTTGACATAGCCCGGGTAGCTGCCTTGAGCACGGGCTTCGTCCCACGAACGCGCCAGCCGCAGGTCGGACTGCACCGTGGTGCTCAGCGGGCCGGCCCAGTGCAGCGCCAAGGTCTGGGTGCGGTTGATGTTGAGGCTGTCGCCGGTGGGGCCGTCGTCGAAGTGCACCGTGCCGTCACTGCGCAGCCACTGCGCATCCACCTGGTGGCCGCCGCCCAGTTGCTGCGACACGCGGGCGTTGAAGCCCTGGTTGCGGTAACCGTCGCGGTCCGGGTTGTAGGAATAGATGTTGTCGGGCGTGGTGGCGTTGACACCATCGGTGCGCAACAGGTTGGCGCCCAGGCTGAAATCGGTGTCGCCCATGCGCCGGGCGTAGGCGGTGGCCAGTTGCCACAGGCCTTGTTCACCCACGGTCACGGCCGCGCTGGCCTGTGGGGTACGGCCGGCACGCTGGGTGAAGACCTGGATCACGCCGCCGATGGCGTCGGAGCCGTAGAGGCTGCTGGAGGCACCCTCCAGCACTTCCACGCGCTCGATCAGCGCCAGCGGCAAGGACTCGACCGGCGCCGCGCCCAGCGTGGCCGAGCCGATGCGCACACCGTCAACCAGCACCACTGTGTGCCGGCTTTCGGCACCACGGATGAAGACGCTGGCCGGCTGGCCGGGGCCGCCGCTGCTCACTGTTTCCACGCCACCCAGCGTGGCCAGCAGCTCGGCCAACGTGCCGGCACCGGAGGCACGGATGTCTTGCGCCGTGATGACGCGCACCGGCCGCACGGCCGTGGCCAGCGATTCAGGAAACCGGCTGCCTGTGACCACCACTTCATCGGCCGACTGGTTGGAGGTGGATTGCGCCAGCGCGAACAGCGGCGCCAGCAAGGCCAGGGCAATGGGAGAGCGAGCAAACATGGAGAGAGGTCTTTCAGGAACATGCCTGCTGGCCCGCGCCGCATGGCGGGACCCGTTTCGGGACAACATGTTCATGGCGGACTCGACCAGCGGCGGCGCGGCGGCCCGCTTCCCCGCAGGCTTCCGCTACATGGCGCCATGCGTTGCCGCATTGCGCCCCCAACGTTGGCCGGTATCCGGGCTGGCGGAGGCTACCCGTGCGGCCTTCCCGAAGGCGTGAACCTTCAGTGGCTGTGAGCACGAGCGGGTGTCTTCATGTGAATGAAAAGCACCGTCCGCTTACCGTTGCGGGGGCAGCGCAGGTTGGGTGTTGCCTCGTGGAGGCTGGCCTTCCTGCTTCCCGTTTACCCCAGTCCACCCTTGATGAGTGACCCAGGCACCAACGAAGCCGGCATGGTAGCAGCGGCCACTTGCCGCCAACTTGCAAAGGCCTTGGTCTGCATCAAGGGCGCAAGCGCTTGGTTCACAATCACGACCCATCACGCCACCAACGACAACAGGGGGAATCCATGGAACTGGATCAGTTGCTGCAGGAGCTTTCGAACCAGCCGCCATGCGGCGAGGACATGAGCTTTTCGCCCGAGTTCGACGAGATCCAGGAACTGCGCCGCCAGGACGACCCCACCATCGCCCAGGGAGAATGGGTGACCACGTTGAAGACGGCCGACTGGCCCGGCGTGCTCTCAAGCACCGGCAAGATCCTGTCGCAACGCAGCAAGGATCTGCGCGTGGCCGGCTGGTGGACCGAGGCCAGTGCCCACGTCAACAGCTACGGCGGCCTGGCTGACGGCCTGCGCCTGGCGCGCGAACTGTGCGAACGCTACTGGGACGCCCTGCACCCGCGCCTGGAAGGCAGCGACGCCGAACTGCGCGTGGGCAGCCTGACCTGGCTGCTCGGCCAGGTGAACACACTGGCCACGGCCTTGCCGGTGTTGCAGCGAGGCGACCTGGTGCTGTCACTGGCCGACATCGAAGCCGCCCGCACCCGGTCCGCCACCACCGACCACCACAGCAACGACCCGAGCGCGCCCGCCAAGCCCAATGCCGACACCGTGGCCAAGGCCCTGCGCGAGACGCCATCTGCCCGCATCGCGCAGATGCGCGACGACAGCCTGCGAGCCCAGACCGAGCTGGCGCAATTGCAAGCGGTGGTGGACGCACAGCTGGGCGTCGACGGCCCAGGCTTCACTGCCGCGCGCCGCGCGCTGGAGCAGGCTTTCCATGGCCTGGAGCGCCTGGCGCGGGATGCCGGCGTGGGCAACAGCCCTGCCGCCGACGCAGCCCACGCACCCGACACCCCCCCAGGCCAACAAGCCGCGGCCAGCACCGCCACCGGCGGCTCGCTGGGCGGTGCACCGGCCACCCGGGCGCAGGCCCTGGCGCAGTTGCGCGTGGTGGCCGATTTCTTCCGCCGCACCGAGCCGCACAGCCCCGTGGCCTACCTGGCCGACAAGGCCGCGCGCTGGGGCGACATGCCACTGCACGTGTGGCTGCGCACGGTGATGAAAGACCCCGGCGCGATCACCCAGCTTGAAGAAATGCTGGGCGTGGAGCCGCCACCTTCTGGCGACAACGCCAAATACTGATATCGGCGCTTTGCTGCCATTCCCGTAGCGCTCCACCGTCATTTCCGCGCAGGCGGGAATCCAGGCTTTCGGCGCCTGTACGAGATCAGGCCGGCTCGGCACATTGCTTCGCTCGTGTCCCCCTGCCTCGGCCCTGGCGGGCCTCGCCATTCCGCCTGTACCTCGCTGCACAACACGCCCCACCGTCCTGATCGGGCCGCTGCCTTGGCTGTTTCAGCGTTGAAGACAAAGGCGCTGGTTGGCAGAGGGTGTCGGGTACCCGACGACATCTGCCTGCCACAGACGTGAAGACATGGATTCCCGCCTGCGCGGGAATGACGGTGGAGCGCTACGGGAATGACGGCAATACGCCGCCAGCAGCCTCTGTCAGCTGAGCGCGCGCCCAATCAGGATCTTCTGCACTTCCGAAGTGCCTTCGTAGATCTGGCACACCCGCACATCACGGTAGATGCGCTCGACCGGAAAGTCACTGAGGTAGCCGTAGCCGCCATGCACCTGGATGGCCGCCGAGCAGACCTTCTCGGCCATCTCGCTGGCAAACAGCTTGGCCATCGCGGCCTCTTTCAGGCAGGGCAGGCCGGCGTCCTTCAGTGAGGCGGCGTGCCAGATCAGCTGCCGCGCAGCCTCCAACTGAGTGGCCATGTCAGCCAGCTTGTGCTGCACCGCCTGGTGCTCGAAGATGGGCTGGCCAAAGGCCACGCGGTCCTTGCTGTAGCGCAGCGCCGCTTCGAACGCCGCGCGCGCCATGCCCACGCTCTGGCTGGCGATGCCGATGCGGCCACCCTCCAGGCCCGAGAGCGCGATCTTCAAGCCCTGGCCTTCGTCGCCCAGGCGGTCGGCCGCCGGCACACGGCAGTTCTCGAACAGGATCTGCGCCGTGTCGCTGCTGTGCTGGCCCATCTTGTCCTCGATGCGCGCCACCACATAGCCGGGCGTCTTCGTGGGCACCAGGAAGGCGCTGATGCCCTTCTTGCCGGCGACCTTGTCGGTGACGGCCATCACGATGGCCACATCGCCGTTCTGGCCGCTGGTGATGAACTGCTTCACACCGTTCAGCACGTAGGCGTCGCCGTCCCTCACCGCCGTGGTGCGCAGGCCGCCGGCCTCTGAGCCCACATGCGGCTCGGTGAGGCAGAAGGCGCCCAGCATCTCGCCGCGCGCCAGCGGTTTGAGGAAACGCTGTTTCTGATCCTCGTTGGCAAAGGCCATCAGGATGGAGCAGACCGGACAGTTGTTGACGCTGACCACGGTGGACGTGCCGCCGTCGCCAGCCGCGATCTCTTCCAGGATCAGGCTCAGCGCCAGATAGTCCAGCCCGGCGCCGTCGTACTCGGGCGGCACGGCCACGCCATAGCAACCCAGTTCGGCCAGGCCCTTCAACTCGGCAGCAGGGAAATGGTGTTCCTTGTCCCAGCCCGCAGCGTGGGGGGCGATGCGGTCTTGCACATAGGCGCGCACGGCGTCTTGCACGGCACGGTGGTCTTCATTGAGCAGCATGGGGTGTCTCCAGAATCTTGTGTGAGGTGTTCGCGTTCACCAGGGCAGCGGTTGGCCATCGATGTTGAGAAAGGAACCGTGCTGCGCCTCATCGAGTTGGGCGATGTTGGCGCGCAGCGCGGCGGCACTCTCCTCCACCGAGAGGTTGGCCCCAGGCCCGCCCATGTCGGTGCGCACCCAGCCCGGATGCAGGGCCACGCACAGGGCCTTGCCCTTCAGCACATGGGCGGCATCCACCAGCACCGAATTGACAGCTGCCTTCGAGGCCCGGTAGAGCCAGCCGCCCGCGTTGCTGCGCTGGCCCAGCGAGCCCATGATGGACGAGATGATGGCCAGGCGCGCGCCGGGTGCCAGGACCTCGGCCACCTGCGGCAGCACGCGCATGGGGCCTAGCACGTTGGTGTGCATCACGGTGTCGAAATCGGTCTCGGTGGGCGGCGCGAGGGCGCCGACATCGGGGCCATAGACGCCGGCGTTGATGACCACGGTGTCAAAGGCCTCGCCATTGATCTGCCAGGACAGGCCCGAGGCGCTGACGGCGTCGGTCACGTCCAGCCGCAATGCCTTGACGCCCAGGGCTTGCAGACGCGCCAACCCGGCGTCGTCGCGCGCGGTGGCCACCACCTGGGCCCCCGCCGCACGGTATTGCCGCACCAGTTCCAGACCGATGCCGCGCGAAGCGCCGATCACCAGCACCGAGGCTGGCTTCGCAGAGGTTTTCAGACCCATGGTTTCGCTCCCCTCCTGTTCGTGAACCAAACCCTCAGTCGCAAAAAAATCGCCAGGCCCAACAGCAGCAGCACAACACCATAGCCCACCCATTTGGTCTGCGTGACGATGCTGGCATTCACCACCAGCCAATGCGACTGGCCTAGGTCAGACCAAGCCATCAGCCAAAGGGCGGCATTCTCCAGCGTGTCCACCAACGCCACCGTCCAGGCCAGCCAGGCCCACGCCGGGCGGCCCAGGCGGATCAGCCAACCTGCGGCGCCCATGCCCAGCACCCATGGCAAAGCGAGATCGAGGCGGCGATAGGCGCGGTAGTGCGTCAGGCCGCTGGCATCGATCTGCCGAAAGGCCTCTTGCACTTGAGCCACGGTGTAGCCGGTAGGGCTCTGATCGAACGGCACACCCAGCGCGGTGGCGGCAAAGTCTTGGGCTGCGCCGGTGGCCTCGATGGCCCGCCACAGCAACACGCTCGCCACGCTCACCGCCAGCAGCACCGGCCACGCCGCCCACCGGGGCGTGGGCAAGGTGGTGGTGGTGGGGCTCATCCTCAGCGCACTTCAGACAGCGCCAGCTTGGCCGCCAAACCCATGAACAAGCCGCCCCCCAGGCCATTGAGCCAGCGGCCCAGCCGTGGCGAGCCGCCTAGGCTGCGCAGGCGTGCCGAGACAGCCACCAGCACCAGCAGGAACAGCGTGCCCTGCACCACCAGCCAGGCGCCCAGGAACAGAAAGGCCAGGGTCTTGTGCTCGGCGTCGGGGTTGATGAACTGCGGCAGGAAGGCCAGCACGAACAGCGCCACCTTGGGGTTGAGCACGTTGGTGAGCAGGCCCTGGCGGAAGAGCCGCCAGAGCGGCACGCATTCGGGCACCACGGAGGTATCGCTCGCCGCTGCGGCTGGCGCCCATACTGAGCTCAGCATGCCCCAGGCCAGCCACACCAGGTAGGCCGCGCCAGCCCACTTGATGGCCGCAAAGGCCCAGGGTGAGACAGCCAGCACGGCGGCCAGGCCGAAGGCCGCGAGCAGCGAGTGCACCGCGCAACCTGCGCTGATGCCCAGCGAGGCGGCCACGCCAGCCCGTGCGCCACCGGCCAGCGTACGGCTGACGGCGAAGACCATGTCCACCCCCGGCGTGGCGTTGAGCACCAGCACCGTGAAGGAGAACAGGGCTAGGTCGTGCAGACCCAGCGTGTTCAGCAGCTCCTGCAGCATGGGTGTGGGTGTCAGAGCATCTCGACCGCCAGTGCCGTGGCTTCACCGCCGCCGATGCACAGCGAGGCCATGCCGCGCTTGAGGCCGCGCTTCTTCAGTGCGCCCAGCAAGGTCACCACGATGCGCGCACCCGAGGCTCCGATGGGGTGGCCCAGCGCGCAGGCGCCGCCGTGCACATTGACGATCTCGTGCGGCAGGCTGAAATCGTGCATGGCCGCCATGGTGACGGCGGCAAAGGCCTCGTTCACCTCCCACAGGTCCACCTGGTTGGCCTGCCAGCCGGCCTGGGCGAGGGCCTTGCGGACGGCACCAGCCGGCGCGGTGGCAAACCAGGCCGGCTCCTGCGCGTGCACCGCGTGCGCGACGATGCGGGCCACCGGCTTGGCGCCGAGGCGGGCGGCGGTGGATTCGCGCATCAGCACCAGCGCGGCCGCGCCATCGGAGATGCTGGACGCATTGGCCGCGGTGATGGTGCCGTCCTTCTTGAACGCGGGCTTGAGGCCGGCGATCTTGTCGAGCTTTGCCTTGAAGGGTTGCTCGTCGTACTTCACCACCGTGTCGCCATTGCGGCCGGCCAGCGTGACCGGGGCCATTTCCCAGTCGAAGCTGCCGTCCTCATTGGCCTGCTTGGCGCGGGTGGTGGAGGCGATGGCAAAAGCGTCCTGCGCCTCGCGCGTGAAACCGTACTTGGCCACGCACTGCTCGGCGAACACGCCCATGGCCTTGCCACGCTCGTAGGCGTCTTCCAGGCCATCCATGGCCATGTGGTCGAACATCTGCGCGGCACCGTACTTCACGCCCTTGCGGGCGAACATCAGGTGCGGGGCGTTGGTCATGCTTTCCATGCCACCGGCCACCACCACCTCGGCCGAGCCGGCACGCAGCATGTCGTGGCCGAACATCATGGCGCGCATGCCCGAGCCGCACATCTTGCTCATGGTCACCGCGCCGGCCGTCAGCGGCAAGCCGGCCTTGAGCGTGGCCTGACGCGCCGGGGCCTGGCCCTGGCCCGCCATCAGACAGTTGCCCATCAGCACTTCGTTCACGGCGTCGCCGGGCACGCCAGCGCGCGCCACGGCCGCCTGGATGGCCACGGCGCCCAGTTCCCAGGCGGGCAATGCGGAGAAATCCCCCAGCAAGCCGCCGATGGGCGTGCGGACGGCAGAGACGATGACGATGGAATCGGTGCTCATGGTGTTTCCTTTCAACAGAGATTGATCAGGTGTTCAGGTAGCGGGCGCGGATGCTGGCCAGGCCCTGCTCGTAGGCCGGCTGCACGTCTTCCACGCTGGTGGCGGTGATGCGCAAATCCTCGAGCAGGCCGTTGTGCAGGCCATAGACCCAGCCGTGCACCACCACGCTCTGGCCGCGCGCCCAGGCGTCTTCGAGGATGGTGGTGGTGCAAACGTTGCGCGCCTGCTCCAGCACGTTCAGCTCGCAAAGCGCATCAAGCCGTCGCTCGGGCGCGATCTGGTCCAGCAGCGGCTGGTGCAACTGGCGCACGTCCTTCACGTGGCGTATCCAGTTGTCCACCAGGCCCAGGCGCAGGTCGTTCAGCGCGGCACGCACGCCGCCGCAGTTGCTGTGGCCCACCACGATGATGTGCTGCACCTTCAGGCCATCCACCGCGAACTGGATGACCGAGAGCGCGTTCAGGTCGGAATGCGCCACCACATTGGCCACGTTGCGGTGCACGAAGAGCTCGCCCGGCAGCAGGTCCACCAGCTCATTGGCGGGCACGCGGCTGTCGGCGCAGCCTATCCACAAGTACTGCGGCGTCTGCTGCTCCAGCAGCTTGCTGAAGAAGCCGGGCTCGCGCTGCTCGGTGCGCTGGGCCCAGCGGCGGTTGCTGTCGAAAAGTTCGGTGAGTTGGGTGCTCATGGACAGGGAGGATAGAAGACGGCTTCAGGCGTTGCGGTAGCGCGCCCACAAGGCCCGGTCGATGACCTGGCCGTTCTTGATCAGGCTCTGGCGCAGCACACCTTCGAGCTGGTAGCCGCAGCGGCGCGCCACGGCCTGCGAGCCGGCATTGCGCGCAAAAATGGGGGCGTACAGGCGAGTCACCTCGGGCAGGTTGGCCCAGGCCCAGTCGCTCACCAGGCCCAGCGCCTCGCTGGCAATGCCACGGCGCCAGTGCGCCTGGCCGATCCAGTAGCCCACCTCGGCGTTGCAGCGCATCCAGCCAGTGTCGGGGCGCACGCTGACGCAGCCGATGACCTCACTGGCCACCGCGATGCCCCATACGTTGCCGAAGGCCGGCTCGCGGCACATGCCGCCGCACCAGCGCTGGGCTTCGGCCAGTGTGTAGGGGCTGGGGAAGCCTTCGAACAGGTTGGTGGCCACGGCCGGGTCGTCGGCGTGGCGCTGCAGCGAAGGGGCGTCGGCCAGCGTCAAGCTGCGCAGCTGGCACAACTCGCCGGTCAGCACGGGCAGGTTGGTGGTGGGTGTCATGGGCGGCACCGTCAACCCGGGCCCGGTGGCAGGGCTTGCGGTTGCACCACCTGCACGTCAACAGCGCCGGCATCGCGCCGCCAGCACAGTGGCTGCGCGCTGGGCGCCGCGTCGTGCACGGCGGCTTGCCAATGCGTGTGTTCGTACAGCACGGCCACGCGCTCGCCCGCGCCGGCCAGCGGGCCGCTGCGTGCGCGCAGCACATCCTGTCGCCAGGCTTCACTGTCCAGGTGCGGGCAGAAGCTGCCGGGCAACCAGCCCAGGCCAGGGCGCACACCGCCGCCGGGCACGCTGTCGGTCACGTAGTGTTCGAACCAGGCGTTGGCACCGGCGCTGATGCCGGCGATCAGCGCGCCGGCCTGCCAGGCCTGGCGCAGCGCTAGGTCGAAGCCGAACTCGCGCCACACCGCCAACATAGCCGGGGTGTTGCCGCCACCCACAAACACCACGTCGGCCTCGCGCACTGCCTGCGCGTAATCGCGCTTCATGTCGTAGGGGAAGAAGCTCAGCGTGTCGGCCCAGCAATCCAGCCGCGAGAACGCCTTGAAGTAGCGCAGGTGGTAGAGCTCACGGTCGCCACTGGCGGTGGCCACGAACAGCACCTTGGGGCGTGGCCGGCGAGCCAGCGAGAGCAGCCAGCGCTCCTGGCGCAGGCTGTAGTCCTCGGTGGAAAAGCCGCCGCCACCGATGGCAACGATGCGTGGCACGGGTGCGGTGGCCATGCGCAGGCCCGCCGTCTTCAGCGCACAGCCGCCGCGCGGCGGGTGCTGGGCCGGGGCGCCGGCTTGGCGGCCTTGGCCTTGCCGGCCAGCAGCGCATGGCAGCGCGCCTCGTGTTGGCCAATCTCGGCCAGGGTCACCTGGATGTCGTCGAGCTGTTGCTCCAGCTGGCGGCGGTGGTCGTTCAGCACCAGCAGGAAGGCTTCGAGCTGCGGGCGCTCATCGGTGCCCGAGTCGTACAAGTCCACCAGTTGCTTGATCTCCAGCAGCGACAGGCCCAGGCGCTTGCCGCGCAGCGTGAGCTTGAGCCGGGTGCGGTCGCGGTGCGTGTAGACGCGGTTGCGGCCGGCGCGCGCGGGCTCGAGCAGGCCCACGTCTTCGTAGAAGCGGATGGCGCGCGGCGTGATGTCGAACTCGGCCGCCAGCTCGGTGATGGTGAAGGACGGCGGCGGCGCATCCTTGGGCGGCGTGGTGGCTTTGGCGCGGATCGAGCGTGCTGCGGAGCTCATGGCTAGACTGACGTTAACGTAAACGTAAACGTCAGTCTAAGCGAGAACCCGCAAACGGTCACCTTCGTGACAGCCCGAGTCTGCTTCAGGGCGGACCATGCACCGCCCACCCTACCCACGCATGCCAAGCACCCATGACGAACTCCCTGGAAAGCCAGCTCCACTACCCCTTGGGTGAGCGCCTGCCCGGCCCGGGCGAGGTGATTGAAGTGGCGCCCGGTGTGCGCTGGCTGCGCATGCGCCTGCCCTTCGCGCTGGACCACATCAACCTCTGGCTGCTGCGCGACCGCGCCGACGATGGCCGCGAGGGCTGGGCCGTGGTGGACTGCGGCATCGCGAATGACGCCACCCGCGCCAACTGGGAGCAGGTGTTTGCCAACGGCTTGGACGGCCTGCCGGTGCTGCGCGTGCTGGTGACGCACATGCACCCCGACCACATCGGCCTGGCGAACTGGCTGTGTGAGCGCTGGGGTCGGCCGGCCGATTCCACGCGGCCGGTGTTCGACGACAGCCAGGACTGCCGGTTGTGGATCAGTGGTACCGACTGGAACGCCGCGCGCATCGCCAGCGGCCTGCGCAGCGGCTTTGCCGGCGAGCCGGCGGTGCGCCACTTTCAGCGCAACGGAATGAGCAACCCCGAGTGGCTGCAACAGTTGCGCCAGCGCAGCTCGTACTACAACACCCTGGTGCCCGAGGTGCCGCACAAGTACCGGCGGCTGATGGACGGCATGCACGTCACCATTGGCGACCAAGAATGGGTATGCATCGCCGGCTACGGCCACGCGCCCGAGCACATCGCCTTCCACTGCCCGGCGCTGGGTGTGCTGATCTCGGGCGACATGGTGCTGCCGCGTATTTCCACCAACGTCAGCGTGATCGACCTGGAACCCGAGGCCAACCCGCTGCCGCTGTACCTGAGCTCAATCACCGAGATGCTGGCGTTGCCGGCCGACACGCTGGTGCTGCCCTCGCACGGCAGACCTTTTTTGGGCCTGCACACGCGCATCGAGCAGTTGTGCCAGCACCATGACGAGCGCTTTGCCGAGGTGCTGGAGGCGTGCGCCGAGGCGCCGCAATCGGCGTTTGACTTGCTGCCGGTGCTGTTCAAGCGCCCGCTCGATCTGCACCAGACCACCTTCGCGCTGGGCGAATCCATCGCCCACCTACACGCCTTGCAGAGCCGGGGTCAGTTGCGGCCGGTGGCGGGCGCAGACGGGGTGCTGCGCTTCGCGCTGGCCGGCTGAGCGAGCCCCAGAAAGAACAAAGCCGGTCAGGTTGAACTGACCGGCTTGCCTTTGTGCTGACTGCTCACAAGATCCTCCCTGGACCTTCGCTTCCCGGTAACCGGCGTCATGACAGCGAGTGACCAGACTGTGCCGGGAGGCCCACCTAAAAACCATCCCTCTTTGGGGGGATGGAGGCATATGCCCGGCGATTTGTGATCTCGGTCACAGAACCGAGGCAGATTGCTCAGTCGAGCAGAGGCAGCACTTCGGTGCGCAACGAGCCACGCAACTGCTCGAAATCGGGCACCACGGAGCGCACCACATCCCAGAACGCCGGGCTGTGGTTCATCTCGCGCAAGTGGGCCAACTCGTGGGCCACCACGTAGTCGATCACCGACATGCCAAAGTGCACCAGCCGCCAGTTCAGCCGCACCGAGCCATCGGCCGAGGCGCTGCCCCAGCGCGTTTGGGCCGCGCTGAGCGTGAGGCGCGACATGCGCACGCCCAAACGGTCGGCAAACAGCCGGCAACGCTCCTCAAAGATGCGCCGGGCCTGGCGCTGCAGCCAGCTCTGCACCACATCGCGGATCTGGGCCGGCTCGGCCTGTTGGGGCAAGCCGACGTGCAAGGTGAGCCTGGGCACGCCAGGCAGTGCCTCGGCATCGCTGTTGAGCACAGCGCCTGCCACACGCGGGTCGAGCACCACGATCACCGTCTCGCCCAGGAAGGGCAGGCTGGTGCCATCGCGCCATTCCACGCGCGAGGCCTGCATGCGTCGACTGCGTTCACGCTGTTCAGACAACTTGCGCAGGATCCAGCCGGCCTTCTCGCGCAGGGCGGCCTCGATGTCGCCCTGCCCCACCCATCGCGGCGCGCTCACGGCCAAGCCTTCGGGCCCGACCGAAAAGCCGATGGACTTGCGACGAGCACGCCTGAGCGCGTAGGCCACGCGGCAATCGCCCAGGCGAATCTCGCGGTCGGCAGCGCTGTGGGTGTAGTCGGCGGGGGCTGGCGTGGTGGCCTTGGGCGTGCTGGGCGGCGGCGCAGTATGTACACCAGGCGTCGTGGCCCCACCGGCTGTCGACGGTGCGGGGGGTGCGGGGGCCGGCGACGGCGCTGCGGCCGTGTCGAACAACGACAACTGCAACGGTGCTTCGGTGGCGGCGCGCCCGGATGACATGAGCGGCGATTCTAAGGGTTAAGGGGCATAGGCCTCGGGGTCGATGCGCCGCATCTCGGCTTCGATCCAGGCCTCCACCTCGGCCATCAGTTCGTCGGGGCGGCGCCCCTTGGAAGGAATGGCCGGCCCGATGGACACGTCAATCAAGCCTGGGCGCAACATGAAGCTGCGGCGCGGCCAGCACTTGGCCGACGACACGGCGATGGGCACGATGGGCACGCCGGCACTGATGGCCAGGCGCGAGGCCCCGCTCTTGTACTCGCCCTTCTCGCCTCGCTCGATGCGCGTGCCCTCGGGGAACATGATGACCCAGTTGCCCTGGTCCATCAGGCGCTTACCCTGCTCGGCCACCTTGCGCCAGGCCTGCGTGCCCTTGCTGCGGTCGATGTGCACCATGTCCATCGCGCCGATGGCCCAGCCGAAGAAGGGGATGTAGAGCAGCTCGCGCTTGAACACATAGGCCAGCGGGTGCGGCATCAGCGTGGGAAAGGCAAAGGCCTCCCAGGTGGACTGGTGCTTGGGCGCCAGCAGCACGGCAGCGCGGCCGTCGGCGGCGGTGGGCACGTGCTCGATGCCGCTGACGCGGTACTTCACGCCGCAGATCACCTTGGCACCCCAGATGGCCACGGCCAGCCAGCTCACGCACAGGCGGTAGACCGCCTTGCCCCGGGTGAAGAGCGACACGATCACCACCACCGTGGCAAAGGGCACCACCGTGATCAGCAGCCAAACGAAGAACAGGACAGAGCGAACGAACCAGACTGGATGCACGAACTCAGGCCCCCGCCTTGGCCACGGCGTCGCGCCGCATCAAATACTCGGCAAAAGCGCCCAGGTCGGCATGCACCTGGGTATCGGGCACGGCTTGCAGCCACTGTGCCAACTCAGCCTCGCTCAGGTGCTCGGCGCGGCCTGAGCGCACCAGGTGAGGCTGGCAGCCCGCCGCTTGTGCGGCCAGCAGGTCGCGCAGGGTGTCGGCCGCCATGGGCACATTGCGCAATTCCACCCCGTAGCGCAGGCCAATGTCCTTCATCATGCCGGGCAAGGGCTTGCGGCAATCGCAAAGGTCTTCGGGTGCATGCGGGCAGAAGAACACCGCGTCGAAACGGCCGCCCTTGGCCATCAGCAACTTGTTCATGTGCTGGTGCACGGTGTTCACGCTGGCCATGTCGATCATGCCGCGGCCGATGCCGGCCTGGTTGGTGGCCACCACCACATGCCAGCCCGAATGGTTGAGCCGGGCCACGGCCTCGAGTGCGCCAGGGATCGGGTCCCACTCCTTGGGATCTTTGACGTGGTCCTCGCGAAAGCGGTTGAGGATGCCATCGCGGCCGAGGATGACGAGCTTGGGGGCTTGCATGGTGGGCTCGAGTGATCAGCTGGCCAGGCGCGACAGGTCGGCCACCCGGTTCATGGCCTGGTGAAGGCGGCTCAGCAGCGCCTGGCGGTTGGCCCGCAGAGCGGCATCGTCGGCATTCACCATCACATCGTCGAAGAAGGCGTCCACCGGTGCCTTCAGCGCGGCCAGGGCCTTGAGCGAGCCGGCGTAGTCATGTTGCTCGAACAGGCGGTCGGCCTGCGGCTGCACGGCCGCCAGGGCCTGGGCCAGGGCCTGCTCGGCGGGCTCTTGAAGCAGCGCATCGCTCACCGCCGTGGGCAATTCGCCCTCGATCTTCTTCAGGATGTTGCCCACTCGCTTGTTGGCGGCCGCCAGCGAGGCGGCCTCAGGCAGCGCGGCAAAGGCGCGCACGGCCTCCAGGCGGCGCGGCACGTCGCCCAGGCGCTGCGGTGCCAGGGCCAGCACGGCGTCCACTTCCTGGGCGCTGTAGCCCTGGTCGCGCAAGTTCACGGCCAAGCGGTCGTAGAAGAACGAAACCAGAGAGTCCAGTACCGCCTCATTGCTCAGGAGTTCGGCAAATATGCTCTCCGCGCCTTGAATCAGTTCGTACAGATTCAGCGGCAGGTTCTTCTCAGTCAGGATGCGGATCACGCCCAGCGCATGGCGGCGCAGCGCGAACGGGTCTTTGTCGCCAGTGGGCAACTGGCCGATGCCGAACAGGCCCACCAGGGTTTCGAGCTTGTCGGCCAGGGCCACCACGGTGCCGGTGTGGTTGCGCGGCAGCGCGTCGCCGGCAAAGCGCGGCTTGTAGTGGTCTTCGATGGCGATGGCCACGCCATCGCGCAGACCTTCATGGCGGGCGTAGTAGCCACCCATGATGCCCTGCAGCTCGGGGAACTCGCCCACCATGTCGGTGAGCAGATCGGTCTTGGCCAGCAGCGAGGCCTGGGCCACCTTGCTGTCGAGCACGTCGAAGTGGTCCTTGTCATCGGCCGTGAACGGCACGGTGGCCATGCGCAACTGGCTGACGATGCCATGGGCAATGGCCTTGACGCGTTCTGCACGCTCACCCTGGGTGCCCAGCTTGCCGTGGTAGACCACCTTGGCCAGGCCGGGCACGCGGCTTTCCAGGGTCTTCTTGCGGTCTTGATCGAAGAAGAACTTGGCATCGGCCAGTCGCGGGCGCACCACGCGCTCGTTGCCCTGCACCACCGCGCTGGCGTCGGCCGGGGCAATGTTGCTGACGATGAGGAATTTGTGGGTCAGCTTTCCTGCCGCATCGAGCAGCGGGAAGTACTTCTGGTTGGCCTTCATCGTGAGGATGAGGCACTCCTGCGGCACGGCCAGAAACTCGGGCTCGAACTGGCAGGTGAGTACGTTGGGGCGTTCCACCAGGGCCGTCACTTCGTCCAGCAGGGCCTCGTCCTCGATGGGCTTGAGGCCTTCCTTGGCGGCCGCAGCAGTGAGCTGGCGCACGATCTCGGCGCGGCGCTCGGCGAAGCTGGCGATCACGGCGCCCTCTTCCCGCAGTTGCTGGGCATAGCTGTCAGCGTGGGCGATCTCCACAACGGGCTTGGTTGCTTCAAAACGGTGGCCCGAAGTTGCACGGCCCGAGGTCAGCCCCATGGCTTCAATAGCCACTACTTCAGTACCGTGCAATGCAAGCAAACCATGCGCCGGCCGTACAAATTTCACATCGGCCCAACCGTCAGCCAACTGATACGTCATCACCTTTGGGATCGGCAAGGCAGCCAGCGACGATAGGACCGCGCCCTCAAGCCCGATAGCCAGCTGACTACCCGATGCAAGATCAAACCGATGTTTCAGGACCTCTTTGCCTCCCTCCATCTCGACAAATAGGCGCTCCCGCAAAAGCCACTGGATATCAACGCTGTCGTGATAACCCAACTTGGTCGTTAGCCGTTTCATCAAGGCGGGAGTAGGGGCGCCGTCCTTCAGGCCAACGGCAATCGGCATCAAGGTCTCGGGCGATCGCGGACGAGGTTGCGATACCGCTCGTACCTGTGTGATGTGCACGGCCAACCGGCGAGGGCTGGCAAACGAAGTCACTTCAGCACCCGACTCAAGGAAATCATTGATCTCAAGCGACTTGTGAATACCGTTGGCAAACGATTCACCCAACTTTTTGAGCGCCTTCGGGGGCAGCTCTTCGACGAACAGTTCAACTAGCAGGTTCTGTGTGCTCATGGTCTTCACGCCGCTTCTTTCTTGGCGGCCTTGGCGGCCAGTTGCAACGCCACCTCTTCACCCCAGGCCTTGGGCGCCATGGGAAAGCCCAGGCGGGCGCGGCTGTCGAGGTAGCTCTGGGCCACCGCGCGGGCCAGGTTGCGGATGCGGCCGATGTAGGCGGCCCGCTCGGTGACGCTGATGGCGCCGCGCGCATCGAGCAGGTTGAAGCTGTGGCCAGCCTTGAGCAGTTGCTCGTAGGCCGGCAGCGCCAACTGCTGCTCCATCAGGTGCTTGCTCTGCTTCTCATGGGCGCCAAAGGCCAGCAGCAGGAATTCCACGTCGCTGTGCTCGAAGTTGTACGTGCTCTGCTCGACCTCGTTCTGCAGGAACACGTCGCCGTATTTGATGCCGGGCGCGTACTGCAGGTCGTAGACGTTCTCCACGCCTTGCAGGTACATCGCCAGGCGCTCCAGGCCGTAGGTGATCTCGCCGGTGATGGGCTTGCAGTCGATACCGCCCACCTGCTGGAAGTAGGTGAACTGCGTCACCTCCATGCCGTTGAGCCACACCTCCCAGCCCAGGCCCCAGCAGCCCAGCGTGGGGTTTTCCCAATCGTCCTCGACGAAACGCACGTCGTTCTTCTTCAGGTCGAATCCCAGCGCTTCGAGCGAGCCCAGGTAGAGCTCGAGGATGTTGGCCGGTGCGGGCTTCAAGACCACCTGGTACTGGTAGTAGTGCTGCAGGCGGTTCGGGTTCTGGCCATAGCGGCCGTCCTTGGGGCGGCGGCTGGGCTGCACGTAGGCGGCCTTCCAGGGCTCGGGGCCGATGGCGCGCAGAAAGGTGGCGGTGTGGCTGGTGCCAGCGCCCACCTCCATGTCGTAGGGCTGCAGCAAGGCGCAGCCCTGGGCGTCCCAGTAGTCCTGAAGGCGGAGGATGATTTGCTGGAAGGTGAGCATGGTGGGCAGGGCTCGGGCAGGCGGCAAGGCCACCTCGCCAGGGCCGGGCTTTCTGGCGGTCTGGGAAGGGGTCATTCTACGGGGCCACCCGGCGTGCAAGGCCCTGCCGGCGGGCCTTTCAGCGCCGCCGTGCGGCACCCCAACGGCTGGCCGCAAACAGCAAGGCCAGCACCAGCCCCCACAGCGGCCACAGGCCCCAGCGACTCAGCCACCGCGCATAGGGCGTGGCGCCCTGGCGGCCATCCACTTGCGTGTCCAGCGTGCCGGCGGTCCAGGCCGGCAGGCGGGCGGTGATGCGGCCGAGGTGGTCGATGGCCGCTGTGGCGCCGGTGTTGGTGGCGCGCACCAGCGGGCGCTGAAACTCCATGGCCCGCAGCTGCGAGAACTGCAGGTGCTGGTCCTGCATCATCCAGCGGCCAAACCAGGCCAGATTGCTGGCATTGGCCAGCACGGTGGCGGCGTCAGGCCCCACCACGCTGCCGACAAAGTCTTCGCCAAACAAGTCCTCGTAGCAGATCAGCGGGCGGACGCGCTGGCCGGCCACGGCAAAGGCGGCCTGGGTGCCACCGCGCCCTTGGTCACCCAGCGGGATGTTGAGCATCTGCACGAACCAGCGCGAACCCCAGGGCAGGTATTCACCAAAAGGCAGCAGGTGGCGCTTGCCGTATGCGTAGTCTTGGGCATGGCCGGGCGCCAAGCCCACCATGGAATTGACGACCATGCCCTCGCCTTCGCCCAGGAAAATGCCAATCAGCGCCGCCTGGCGGCCCTGGCGGTAGGGCGCCGTGAGCTGCTGCCAGTAGCCATCGTCCAGTTGCTCGCGTGAAGCCGGCAGCACCGACTCGGGGGTCAGCACCAGCTCGCCCTGCGCATCGTGCAGCCGCTGCTGCAGGGCCTGCATGTTGGCAGCGATGTGGTCGGGGTCGAACTTGATGTCCTGCGGCACATTGGGCTGCAGCAGACTCACGCGCAGCGGGCCGGTGGAGGTGGTGAATTCACCCGGCGCCAACGTGGCAGCCAGGGGCAGCAGCAAGGCCAGGCCCAGCAAGGCGAACGAACGCTGGGCCGGGTGTGCCAGGTTGGCCAGAGCCGCCGCCAGCAGCGCTGCGGCAAGGCCCATGCCGTACACGCCCACCCAGGGTGCCAGCGTGGCCAGCGGGCCCAGGCTATGGGCATAGCCCGAGGCGATCCACGGAAAACCGCTGAGCCACTGGCCGCGCGCCAGCTCGGATAGCGTCCACAGGGCAGCGAACTGAAGCCCTGCGGCGAGCGGCCGGGCGCTGGCCAGGCGGCGCAGCAGCGCCATCGCGCCGGCCACATACAGGGCCAGAAAGGCTGCCAGAAGCAGCACCGCCAGCGCGGACAGCACAGCCGGAAGCTCACCAAAGTCATGCAGGCTGACGTAGATCCACCAGAAGCCCGAGGCCAACCAACCCAGACCGAAGCACCAACCCAGCCAGGCGGCGCGGCCCGGCGCCGTGCCCTGTACCGCCCAGGCCAGGCAGGCCAGCGCCAGGATTTGCAGCCACCACAGCTCGAAGGGCGCGAAGCCGGCGGTGTGGGCCACCCCGGCCAGCAACATCAGCGCCCCGGCGCGGCCACGCCCTGCCAGCAGGCCCTGGCCCGCTTGCAAGGCCACGCTCACGCCTCGGCCTGGTCGGCCTCGACCGCGCTCATGCGCCGCACGCGGAACCAGCGCACCGCCCCGCCCCGGGTGAGCATCACGTTGAAGCTCAGCAAGCCGGCGTGCACCGTTTCACCCCGGCGCGGCACATGGCCCAGTTGGTGGGCAATCAGGCCGCCAATGGTGTCGAACTCGTCCACCGGCAGGTCCACGCCAAAGGCCTCGTTCACCGCCACGATGGTGGCGTCGCCGGCCACACGGTGGCTGCCGTCGGCCAGGGTGTAGACGCCGCTTTCGGCGTCGGCGTCGTCGAATTCGTCCTCGATCTCGCCGACGATCTCTTCCAGCACGTCCTCGATGGTGATCAGCCCCGCCGTGTTGCCGAACTCGTCGATGACGATGGCCAGATGGTTGCGGTTGGAGCGAAAGTCGCGCAGCAGCTCGTTCAGGTTCTTGCTCTCGGGGACGAACACGGCCGGGCGCAACAGGGTGCGCAGGTTCAGCTCGGGGGCACGCTGCAGCTTGAGCAAATCCTTGGCCATCAGGATGCCGATGATGTTGTCGCGCCCACCTTCGGTGACCGGGAAGCGCGAGTGGCCGGTGAGGATCACGCTGGCCAGCAAGTCTTCGTAGCTCCAGGCGATGTCCAGCACGTCCATGCGCGGGGCGGCCACCATCACATCGCCGGCGGCCATGTCGGCCATGCGCAGCACGCCTTCGAGCATGGCGCGCGACTGGGGCTCGATCAGCTCGCGCTGTTCAGCATCGGCGAGCGTCGCGATCAGTTCGTCCTTGGAATCGGGGCCCGGCGAGATGAACTCGACCACGCGCTCGAACAGGGTCCGCTTGTCAGCAGCGGGCTCGGCATGGCCGCGCTGGGTGTGGAGGCGGCCGCCTCGGGGCGGCCTGGCAGACTGGGGTTCGGACACGTCAGGGGGTGCCAGCAGTGAAACAAGCGCGAAGAATACTCGATCTACCCGGGTATTTAGCTTGACAGGGCATGATGCTTGCACCAGAGTCGCACCCCTTCTCAAGGCCACACCAGGTTTTCATCCCACCATGTCACTGATCCCCGCCACCATCCTCACCGGCTTCCTTGGCTCGGGCAAGACCACCCTGCTCAAGCGTGTGCTCACCGAGGCCCACGGCCAGAAGATCGCCGTGATCGAGAACGAGTTCGGTGAAGAGAACATCGACAACGACATCCTGGTGGCCGACACCCACGAGCAGGTCATCCAGATGAGCAACGGCTGCGTCTGCTGCACCATCCGAGAGGATTTGCGCTCCACGCTGGCCGATCTGGCGATGAAGCGTCGCAAGGGCGAGCTGAGCTTCGACCGCGTGGTGATCGAAACCACCGGCCTGGCCGACCCGGGCCCGGTGGCCCAGACCTTCTTCATGGACGACGAGGTGGCCGAGAGCTACCTGCTCGATTCCATCCTGACCCTGGTGGACGCCAAGCACGCCAACGACCAGCTCGACACACGCCAGGAGGCGCGCCGCCAGGTGGGCTTTGCCGACCAGATCTTCATCAGCAAGGCCGATCTGGTGGAGCCGGCGGCTGTGGAAGCGCTGAGCCACCGCTTGAAGCACATGAATCCGCGTGCGCCGCACCACCAGGTTCACTTTGGCGAGGTGCCCATCGCCAACGTGTTCGACCTGAAGGGCTTCAACCTCAATGCCAAGCTCGACATCGACCCGGAGTTCCTGAACACCGATGACGGCGGCCACCATCACGACCATGACCACGAGCACGGCGAGCACTGCGACCACCCGCACCACCATCACCACGATGACGATGTGAAGTCCTTCGTGTTCCGTGCCGACAAACCCCTGTCCCCGGCCAAGCTGGAGGATTTCCTGGGTGCCATCGTGCAGGTCTACGGCCCCAAGATGCTGCGCTACAAGGGCGTGCTGCACCTCAAGGGCAGCGAGCGCAAGGTGATCTTCCAGGGCGTGCACCAGCTCATGGGCAGCGACCTGGGTCCCAAGTGGGCGCCGGGCGAGGCCAAGCTGAGCAAGATGGTGTTCATCGGCATCGATTTGCCCAAGGAAATCCTGCTCCAGGGCCTGGAAGGCTGTATCGCATGACGGGCGGGCGCTCACGGTGGCACAATCCGCGCGCCTTGTCGTGGCGGCTGCACCACAGCCCACGGTCAGGCGGGGTATAACAGCCCCTGCCCAGCGATGTGGTGAGGAGACAGACGTGAGCAAAACACCGGCCAAGGCCCCAGCCAAGAAGAGCGCTAGCCCAGCCAAGACAGCGGCCAAGAAAACCGCTGCGGTTTCAAAACCCGCGCCCAAGCCTGCGGCCAAAGCCGCGCCGGCCAAACCTGTTGCGGCCCAACCCGCTCCCGCCAAGAAAGCCGCCGTGACCTCCGCTCCGACCAAGACCCCCAAGCCCGCGCCCGCCACCCCGGTGGCCAAGGCGCCAGTGAAAGCCGCCGCCAAGGTCGTCGCGCCGGCACCCAAGGCGCCTGTGGCCCCGGCCCGCCCCACCCGTGGCGCTGCCCCCACACCTTCGAATTCCAGTTTCAGCGAGCGCTTCTCCCCACCGAAGCGCTCAAGCCAAACCTACCCTGAACCCATGACTGCAGTAAAACCCGCCGTGAAGGCGGACCCTAAATTGGCCAACGCTTGGAAGACCAAGGCTGGCCGTGACCTGACGGATGCCGAACTGCTGGCCATGCCAGATTCGGAATACATGAATGAGAAACAGCTCGAATGCTTCCGCTCCAAGTTGCAAGCGCTGAAGGACGATCTGCTGTCCAACGCCGGCGAAACCACCGAGCACCTGCGCGAAGACACCTCCATCGTGCCCGACCCGGCTGACCGCGCCACCATTGAGGAAGAGCACGCCCTGGAGCTGCGCACCCGCGACCGCGAGCGCAAGCTGCTGAAAAAGATCTCGCAGTCCATCACCCGCATCGATTCGGGTGACTACGGCTATTGCGACGAAACCGGCGAACCCATCGGCCTGGGCCGGTTGCTGGCACGCCCCACGGCCACGCTGTCGCTGGAAGCGCAGCAGCGTCGTGAGCTCAAGCAGAAGATGTTCGGGGACTGAGTCTCAGCCCCTCGCGTCACTGCCACCACGCTCACCAGGAAGCTTCATGGCCAGCAGCAGCAACAACGACGGCGGTGGCGGCGAAGGCATGCTGCGCCGCATGGTCAAGCGTGTGGCCACTCCCGGCACCCGGGACACCACCATCCTGGGCGGCGAGCCCGGCGGTAGCCAGTTTGCCGAGTCCGAAAAGGCCGAACTCAAGGCCATGATCGAGCGCAAGCGCCGCAATGACTTCGTGCGCAAGCGCGAGCTCAACATGCTGCGCCGCATCCGGCGCGAAGGCCTCTCACCCGACCAGGCCGCTGCGCTGGACGCCAGTTCGCGCCTGGACGACTCGGAGGTGCGGGCCACCCAGCCGCCGGGCTCGCCCGACCTGGGCGTGAAGGCCAAGATTGACGCCATCGAACAGCAGATGGTGGGCGGTGGCGCCGCCGTTCCTGCCCCTCTGCGTGGTGCGGCCACCCCGCCCAACCGGGCAGGCGGCATACTGGCCGCCGTGAGCCGCCGTGTGGGCCTGGGCCAACGCGATGACCGGCCCACCGTGCCGGCAGGCATGGTGAGCGAGCCCTTTGATGCGGGCACGCGGCCCATGATGATGATGCCGGCCGAGGAGCCAGCCCGCGAGCTGCGCCCCCCCCCGCCTGAAATGGTGCCCACGCTGCACACGGCCGCCACCGACGCCGCGCCGCCCGCGCCGGCGGCACCCGAGCCGCCGGCTGTTGCGGCGCCGCAAGTGGCACCGCCCGCGCCTCTGCCTTCGGTGGAGGTGACCGAGCTGGCCCATGACCACGAGCTGGACGAAGCCGTGATCGCCTTCGCCAACGCCGATTTCACGCATTGCGAGCGCGCTCTGGTGCTGCTGGTGTCGCCCAAGGGCATGCGCTACACCCATGAAGACACTTGGCTGGCGCTGTTTGACCTGTACCGTGCCACTGGCCAGCAGCTGCGCTTTGACGCCCTGTCGCAAGAGTTTGACCAGCACTTCCAGAAGTCTTCCCCGCAGTGGTATTCGCTGCCCAAGCTGGTGGCCGAGGCGGCGGCTTCCACAGGGCAGCAAAAGATCAGTGTGGCCGGGCAGGTGGGCTGGGTCTGCCCGCCCCGGCTGGACACCGACGGCCTGGCCAGCCTGATCTCGCAGACCTTGCAGCTGCCCCAACCCTGGGTGATGGACTGGACCTCGCTGAACCGCATCGAAACCGATGCGGTGAACCAGCTCAACGCCCTGCTGCGCCAATGGGCCGGCCAGCCGCTGGAGATGCGCTGGCTGGCCTCTGACCGCTTGTTCGCGGTACTGCAGGAAAGCGCCCCTGTGGGTGTGCGCGATGCCGACCCCGGCTATTGGCTGGCCCGCCTGCAGGCCCTGCGCCTGGTGAACCGGCCCGACCAGTTTGACGAAGCCGCCATCGACTACTGCGTCACCTACGAAGTCTCGCCCCCCAGCTGGGAGCCCACCAAGGGCATTGCCCGCGTGGGAGGCTCGGCGGCCAATACCCGCACTGCCTCTCTGTCGGTGGTGGGCGAGCCCATCACCACCATCCAAGGCGGCATCACCGCCGATTCGCGCAGCGTGGCCATCACCACGCTGGATCTCTCGGGCCAGCTCTCGGGCGACATCTCGGCCGTGCTGAGTGCGCTCGATGCCAAGCTGGGCGGCGCCCAGATCGTGCGGATTTCCTGTGCGCTGCTGATTCGCGTCGATTTCATCGCGGCGGGCGATTTGCTGAACTGGATCACCGCCCGCCAGGGCGAGGGTCGGCACATCAGCTTCATTGATGTGCACCGCCTGGTGGCCCTGATGTTCGGCGCCATGGGCATCACCGAGCACGCGCCCGTCCACCTTCGCCAGGCATGAGGCGCGGCGGGCCAAGTGCCCGCCGCCACCCCCTCTCTCAAGGCATCCTTCATGGACCAGTACCACGGCACCACCATCATCAGCGTGCGCCGTCAGACACCCACGGGCTGGCAGGTGGCCCTGGGCGGCGACGGCCAGGTCACACTGGGCCACATCGTCGTCAAGGCCAGCGCGCGCAAGGTGCGCCGCCTGCACCACGACAAGGTGCTGGCCGGCTTTGCCGGGGCCACGGCCGACGCCTTCACGCTGTTCGAGCGCTTTGAATCTAAGCTGGAGAAGCACTCCGGCCACCTGGTGCGCGCGGCCATCGAGCTCACGCGCGACTGGCGCACCGACAAGGTCCTGCGCAACCTCGAAGCCATGCTGGCTGTGGCCGACCGCGAGGCCTCGCTGATCATCACCGGCAATGGCGACGTGCTGGAGCCCGAGTACGGCCTGGTGGCCATCGGCTCTGGCGGCGCCTATGCCCAGGCGGCGGCGCGTGCGCTGCTGGCCCACACCGAGATGAGCGCACCCGACATCGTCAAGCGCTCGCTGGAAATCGCCGGAGACATCTGCATCTACACCAACCAGAACCACACGATCGAGGTGCTGGAATGAGTTTGACCCCGAAAGAGATCGTCGCCGAGCTGGATCGCCACATCGTCGGCCAGCAAGGCGCCAAGCGCGCCGTGGCCATCGCGCTGCGCAACCGCTGGCGGCGCCAGCAGGTGGACGCCTCGCTGCGCGCCGAGATCACGCCCAAGAACATCCTGATGATCGGCCCCACCGGCGTGGGCAAGACCGAGATCGCGCGGCGTCTGGCCAAGCTGGCCGATGCGCCCTTCATCAAGGTGGAAGCCACCAAGTTCACCGAGGTGGGCTATGTGGGCAAGGACGTGGACACCATCGTGCGCGACCTGATCGAAGTGGCCGTGAAGCAGGAGCGCGAGGCGGCCATGCTGCAATCCCGCCGCCAGGCCGAGGACGCCGCCGAGGAGCGCGTGCTCGACATCCTGGTGCCGCCACCGCGCTCAAGCAGCACCGAGATGGGCTTCAGCGCCGCCCCGCCGGCGCCTGACAACACCGCTCGGCAGATCATGCGCAAGCGCCTGCGCGAAGGCACGCTGGCCGACAAGGAGATCGAGCTTGAGATCGCCGAGCCCAAGGCCAGCGTGGACATCATGAGCCCGCCCGGCATGGAGGACATGGCCGAGCAACTGAAGGGCCTGTTCAGCCAGATGGGATCGGGCCGCAAGACCACGCGCAAGCTCAAGATCAGCGAGGCGCTCAAGACCCTGTCCGACGAGGAAGCCGCCAAGCTGGTGAACGAAGACGACGTGCGCACCCGCGCGCTGCACAAGGCCGAGCAGAACGGCATTGTTTTCATCGACGAGATCGACAAGGTGGCCGCGCGCGGCAACACCCAGGGCGCCGACGTCTCGCGCCAGGGCGTGCAGCGCGACCTGCTGCCCCTGGTGGAAGGCACCACGGTGCAGACCAAGCACGGCATGGTCAAGACTGATCACATGCTGTTCATCGCCTCGGGCGCCTTCCACCTGGCCAAGCCCAGCGACCTGATCCCCGAGCTGCAGGGCCGCTTTCCCATCCGCGTGGAGTTGCAGGCGCTGGGTGTGGATGACTTCGAGGCCATCCTCTCGCGCACCCAAGCCAACCTCATCCAGCAGTACCAGGCCCTGCTGGCCACCGAGGGCGTGACGCTGGCCATCAGCCCCGAAGGCATACGCCGCCTGGCCGAGGTGGCCTGCGAGGTGAACGAGCGCACCGAGAACATCGGCGCCCGGCGCCTGGCCACGGTGATGGAGCGGCTGCTCGACGAGCTGAGCTTCGAAGCGCCCGAGCGGGCCGGCGAAAAGGTGACGCTGGACGCCGCCGCCGTGGATGCCAAGCTGGGCGAGTTGGCCCGCAACGAAGACCTGTCGCGCTACATCCTCTGATCTGGCGTGGCGGCCGGGCTTTGGGGCTTGATGCCCATCAAGGCAAGCTCCAAAGCTGCCGATAGGCTGGCACCATGCGCCGACCCTCGCCCGAAACCCAGTCTTTCATGCGCCGCCCCGCCCGTTGGGGCTTGACCCTGGCGCCGCGCGACAACCTGCGAGCGGCGCACCTGGAGCGGCGCTGGCGCTGGCCCACGATGCTGGCGCTCTCGGCCACCGTGCCGGCGTTCTACGCCGAGATGCTGCAGGCGGCGCCCAGCGCCCTCACCGACGCGGCCTACCTGCTGGCGGCGCTGGTGCTGGTGCTGGCCCTGGTGCATGTGGCCCGCAGCACCTCGCAACCGCTGGCGCACCTGCTGGCCAACCCCACCGACGGGCTGCTGGTGCTGGGCCTGCTGGCCGCTGCGGGACTGCCGGTGAGCAGCCAGTCCAACCTCGCACTGGGGGTGAGGCTGGCCGTGGCCTTTCTCACCCTGCTGCGCATGATGTGGTCGCTCAAGCACCTGATCACGCGCGGCGGCCTGGCCTACATGCTGTTGATGGCGGTGGGGGTGCTGGGCGCCTGCGGCATGGGCTTCTGGTGGCTGGAACCCACCACCCGCACGCTACCCGATGGCCTGTGGCTGGCCTTCACCACCGCCGCCACCGTGGGCTTTGGCGACGTGGTACCCACCACGCCCGCCTCGAAGATCTTCTCGGTCTTCGTGGTGCTGCTGGGTTATGGAACCTTGTCGCTGGTGACGGCTGCCATTGCCACCGCCTGGGTGGAAACCGAAGAGCGCCGGGTCGAGCGCGAGATCATGCGCGACGTGCGGCACGAGATCGCCACGGTGCGCAACGAGGTGGTGGCGCTGCGGCGTGAACTGGCTGCCACCCGGCAGGTGGAAGCACCACCGCCACCTTCGGGCAGGACCAGGGCACGGCGCCGCCGGCACAGCACGGAAGGCTCAGAGCGCGAGCCGGTGTGACTGCACCTGCAGCAGACCGTCGAAGATCAGCGATTCGACCAGGTCGTGCGCCACATCGAGGTAGGGCGCCACTTTCCAGCCGGCACCGCCGGTCATCAGCACCAGGGGCGATTCGCCGTCGCTGCGCTCCATCAGGTGGCGGCGCATGCGCTCGATGGCGCCGGTGATGGCATAGGTGCCGCCGCTGGTCAGCGCATCGGAGGTGTTGGAGGGGAACGGCATCACCTCGCCGGTGGGCACGCGCAGGCCGGCGGTGCCACTTTCCAGCGCGCGCAGCATGATGCCGTGGCCGGGCAGGATGAGCCCGCCCAGGAAGTTGCCCTTGCGGTCCACAGCGTCCACCGTCACAGCGGTACCGATCATCACCACCAGCACCGGCCGGGCCGGGCCACGCTTGAGCACGTGGCCACGCGCACCAATCATGGCCACCCAGCGGTCGGCGCCCAGACGAGCGGGGTGGTCGTAGCCATTGCGCAGGCCAGCCTCGTGTTGGCTGGAAACCACCCAGCGCGGCGTCAGATCCCACAGCTCCAGCTGTTCTTCCACACGGCGACGCACGTGCTCGCCAGCCACCACGCAGCCCAGCATGCTGCTGGGGTGGGGCAGCTGCTTCCAGTCGGTCTCTACCAGCTCGTCGATGTTTTCCAGGAACACCGCACCATGCGCCAGCACCGCCGCGCCCGGCTGGGGTGACGCGTAGTGCGCCCACTTGAGGCGGGTGTTGCCGATATCGATGGCCAGAAAACTCATGAGCCGGGAGGGTACCAGCGACTGCACCGCGCCAGCCTGTCCGCGGGTAAACACCAAGCGTCGCAGGCGGCCGCTGTCAGCCACGGCGCAAGGCCCGATGGCATCATCACGAATTGACGTTAACGTAAACGTCAACCGGCACCTTCCCGCCCAGCCCGCAAGCGAGCCCGACCATGACCGACCTGTCTGCAGAATTCAAGGCCCTGGCCAACTACCGCCCCGCGCACAAGGTGCGCTTCGTCACCGCCGCCAGCCTGTTCGACGGCCACGACGCGGCCATCAACATCATGCGGCGCATCCTGCAGGGCATGGGCGCCGAGGTCATCCACCTGGGCCACAACCGCTCGGTCGATGAAGTGGTCACCGCCGCGCTGCAGGAGGACGTGCAGGGCATTGCCGTCAGCAGCTACCAGGGCGGCCACAACGAGTACTTCAGCTACATGGTGGATCTGCTGCAGGCTCGCGGCGGCCAGCACATCCAGGTCTTCGGCGGCGGCGGCGGGGTGATCGTGCCGGAAGAAATCCGCGCGCTGGCCGACAAGCAGGTGCGCATCTTCAGCCCCGAGGACGGCCAGCGCATGGGCCTGGCCGGCATGATCGGCGAGATGGTCATGCGCTGCGACCAGAGCTTGTCCGCGCACGCACCCCAGGCGCTGGCGGCCATCCAGGGCAACACCGAAGCCGCATGGCGCTCGTTGGCCCAGCTCATCACCGCGCTGGAGAACGGCGACGCTGACGCAGCCATGGTGGCCGCCGTGCAGGCCGTGGCCAAGACCAGTCACACGCCGGTGCTGGGCATCACCGGCACCGGCGGCGCCGGCAAGTCGTCGCTGACCGACGAGCTGATCCGCCGCTTCCGGCTGGACCAATCGGATGCCCTGCGCATCGCCGTCATCAGCATCGACCCCTCGCGCCGCAAAAGCGGTGGCGCGCTGCTGGGTGACCGCATCCGCATGAACGCCATCTCGCCGTGGCGCGATGGTCACAAGGTCTACATGCGCAGCCTGGCCACGCGCGACACCGGCAGCGAGATCTCGCCCGCCCTGCCCGATGCCATCGCGGCCTGCAAGGCCGCCGGGTTTGATCTGATCATCGTCGAGACCTCGGGCATAGGCCAGGGCGACGCCGCCGTCGTGCCGCACGTGGACGTGCCCATGTATGTGATGACACCCGAGTTCGGCGCCGCCAGCCAGCTCGAAAAGATCGACATGCTCGACTTTGCCGAGTTCGTCGCCATCAACAAGTTCGACCGCAAGGGCGCGGCCGATGCGCTGCGCGACGTGGCCAAGCAGGTGCAGCGCAACCGCGAAGCCTTCACCGTGCCCGCCGAGCAGATGCCGGTGTTCGGCACCATGGCCAGCCGCTTCAACGACGACGGCGTGACCGCGCTCTACCAGGCCCTCAAGGCCCGCCTGGGCGCGGCCGGCCTGGCGCTCAAGGACGGCAAGCTGCCTTTGGTGGCCACCCGCCACAGCACCCACCAGACCCCCGTGGTGCCCGGTGCGCGCGTGCGCTACCTGGCCGAGATCGCCGACACCGTGCGCGGCTACAAGGCCCGCGCCCGTGCCCAGGCGCGGCTGGCGCGCGAGGTGCAGCAGTTGCGTGAATCCAGGCGCATGCTGTTCGAGGCCATCCCCGAGAAGCACCGCGCCCGCGACGCATTGGACGAGCAGGCCACGCTGCGCGAGGGGCAGCTGGGTGCCGACGCGAAGAAGCTGCTGGCCCAATGGCCCGAGATGCAAAAGGCCTACGCTGGCGACGAGTACGTGGTGAAGATCCGCGACAAGGAGATCCGCACCGCCCTCACCCACACCACGCTCAGCGGCAACAAGATACGCAAGGTGGCCCTGCCCCAGTACGAGTGCCACGGCGAGGTACTGAAGTGGCTGATGCTGGACAACGTGCCCGGCAGCTTCCCCTACACCGCCGGCACCTTTGCCTTCAAGCGCGAGGGCGAAGACCCGACCCGCATGTTCGCGGGCGAGGGCGATGCGTTTCGCACCAACCGGCGCTTCAAGCTCGTCTCGGAAGGCATGCCGGCCAAGCGCCTGTCCACCGCATTCGACTCGGTCACGCTCTACGGCAACGACCCCGACCCGCGCCCCGACATCTACGGCAAGGTGGGCAACTCGGGCGTCAGCATCGCCACGCTAGACGACCTGAAGGTGCTCTACGGCGGCTTTGACCTGTGCTCGCCCACCACCAGCGTGAGCATGACGATCAACGGCCCGGCGCCCAGCATCCTGGCCATGTTCATGAACACGGCCATCGACCAGCAGGTCGACAAGTTCAAGGCCGACAACGGCCGCGAACCCACCGACACCGAGGCCGCCAAGATCAAGGCATGGGTGCTGGCCAATGTGCGCGGCACGGTACAGGCCGACATCCTGAAGGAAGACCAGGGCCAGAACACCTGCATCTTTTCCACCGAATTCAGCCTCAAGGTGATGGGCGACATCGCCCAGTACTTCGTGCACCACGACGTGCGCAACTTCTACTCGGTCAGCATCTCGGGCTATCACATCGCCGAGGCCGGCGCCAACCCCATCAGCCAGCTGGCCTTCACGCTCTCGAACGGCTTCACCTTCGTCGAAGCCTACCTGGCGCGCGGCATGCACATCGACGATTTCGCGCCCAACCTGAGCTTCTTCTTCAGCAACGGCATGGACCCGGAGTACACCGTGCTGGGCCGCGTGGCGCGCCGCATCTGGGCCGTGGCCATGCGCGACAAGTACGGCGCCAACGAGCGCAGCCAGAAGCTGAAATACCACATCCAGACCAGTGGCCGCAGCCTGCACGCGCAGGAGATCCAGTTCAACGACATCCGCACCACGCTGCAGGCGCTGATCGCGATCTACGACAACTGCAACTCGCTGCACACCAACGCGTTTGACGAGGCCATCACCACGCCGACCGAAGATTCAGTGCGCCGCGCCATGGCCATCCAGCTCATCATCAACCGCGAGTGGGGCCTGGCCAAGAACGAGAACCCCAACCAGGGTGCCTTCATCATCGACGAGCTGACCGAGCTGGTGGAGGAGATGGTGCTGGCTGAGTTCGAGAAGATCGCCGAGCGTGGCGGCGTGCTGGGTGCCATGGAAACCGGCTACCAGCGCAGCAAGATTCAAGAAGAATCCATGCACTACGAGATGCTCAAGCACACCGGCGAGTACCCCATCATCGGCGTCAACACCTTCCGCTCACCGCATGGCGACGGGGCCACCGGGCCCATTGAGCTGGCGCGCAGCACCGAGGAAGAGAAGCAGAGCCAGCTCACGCGCCTGAACGACTTCCACACCCGCCACGCCGCCGAAGCGCCGGCCATGCTGGCCCGCCTGCAACAGGCCGTGATCGCCAACACCAACGTCTTCGAGGTGCTGATAGACGCGGTGCGCTGCTGCTCGCTGGGGCAGATCACCAACACCTTGTTTGAGGTGGGTGGGCAGTACCGGCGCAGCATGTGAGCGCGAAGGCCGCGTCGCCGCGCAGCCTTCACCCTCCCCTCAGCGCTTGGCCGCCACCAGCGCGAACATCGCCCCCTGCGGGTCAACGGCGTTGATGATCCAGCTGCCGCCAGGCACCTGCATGGGGCCGTTGATGACCTGGCCACCACCGGCCTTCACGCGCTCAATGGCAGCGTCGATGGCCTCGACATTGACGTAGTACTGCCAGGCCGGCACGGGCATCTCGGGCATCTTGGTCATCATGCCGCCGAAGGCCGGGCCGCCGGCACCGAAGGTCTGGTAAGTGCCCATGGGGCCCATGTCGATCGCGTCAGCCTTCTGCCAGCCGAACTGGTCGGCATAAAAATCCCAGGCCTTGGCGCCATCCACGGCCAACAGTTCATGCCAGCCCATGGTGCAGGGCGTGCCAGCCGGGGGTTGGGGCGGCTGTTCGTCCGAGCTGCCCCTGAAGATGCACAGGCTGGCACCTTGCGGGTCGGCGAAGCTGGCAAAGCGGCCCACGCCGGGAATGTCGGTGGGCGGCATGTGCAGGGTGCCACCAGCCTTGACGATGCGTGCGGCCTGGGCATCGACATCGGCCACACCCACATAGCCCGTCCAGCAGGGGGGCACCCCGGCGGCGCACATGTCGTCGGTGAGTTTCATCAGGCCGGCGATCTGCGTTTCGCCCACCGACAGCAGTGTGTAGCTCATGCCGGGCATGCCGGCATCGGCAGCCTTCCAGCCGACCACGTCGCTGTAAAAACGCGTGGCGGCGGAGGCGTCGCTGGTCATCAGCTCGTACCAAACGAAGTTGCAGGCGTGTGCGCTCATGCGGGTCTCCTTGAAGGTCGGGGGCTCATCATCCGCGCAGTCTGTGGCGCGAGCAAGTCAGGGCCATGACCGCGCCAGGGTGACAGCCCAAGGGCGTCAGTCGCGCCGGGGCAGCCACACGCGCGCCAGGGCGTAGGCCTTGCGCCACCAGGGCAGATGCTCGTCGGACAGGTCGTCCAGAAAGTCAGACAGGCGCTTGGACTTGGCCATGGTGTAGAAAGTCAGTGCGGTGGTGGCCATGAAGACCACGGCGAAGATCGTCAGCCGGCGCGACAGCGGCGCCTCGGCCTCGGCCAGCAAATTCATGCCCAGGAAGCCGGTGGTGATGGTGCCGATGAGGCCAAAGATGGTGACCACCGTCAGCCGCACCACGGTGTTGGCCTGGCGGCGCAGGCTGTCGGCGTCGAGGTAGCTGTTCATGTCGGCGATGCGCTCCTTCACCTCGGTGTAGAGCGGGTCCACGCCCAGGTGCTGGGTGGTGAGGTGGAACAGCGCCCGCACATGGGCCTGCTCGCTGACCTCGTGAAACCAGTAGCGGTGGGTGAAGCGCAGGAACACCTCGAAGCTGCCGCGGATGTTGCGCTTGAAGCGCCGCACGCTGCCCGGGCTGGCCACGTTCAGCGCCTGCAAGGCCTCCACCAGGCGATCGCTGAACATCAGCAGCGCCGATTTCTGGAAGTGGGCGATCAGGAACAGCAGGAAGTGCTGGTGCCGGAATTGCGCCAGCACGCCACGCTCACGGCAGGTGTAGAACGCGGCCTGCGCATCGCCCACCACCACCAGGGCGTGGCCACTGCACAGGTAGCGCGTGCGTGGCGCTGCGCCGGCATCCACCCAGAAACGGTCATAGCAGTGGCGGGCCTCGAAGTCTGGCAGGTGGCCACCCTCGCCGATGCCGTCCAACCCGGCCGCCCCGGTGACCAATCCCAGGCGGACGAAGTCGTTGCGCGACAACGCCGCCGGTTCGTCGACAGCGATGAAGGCCATCATGGGCATGCGGTAGTACTCGATCTGCCGGAAACGCAGCGCCCCTTCGCCCTCGGCATGCTCGGCCACCAGCGGCTGCATCACATGGGCCCAGTGCGCGGCCATGCGTGGTGCACGGTGCTCGGCCACATGGGCCAGAAAGACCTCACGCAGGTGCGCATCAGACTGCGCCAGCACCTGGCCATCGGCACCCAGCCATTCAGCGCTGTGCAGGCAGTGCAAGGCCTGGCCGGCCTCATCCCAGCCCGAAGGGTAGGCGCGGCCAAAGCGGTACAGCAGGTCTTCCGCCAGCGGCAACGGCAGATCTCTGGCCATGACCTCGACGTTGAGCAGCACCATGTCCACGTCGAAGAAGAAATACAGGTCGATGTGGGCGATGTCCAGGGTCAACACGGGCGCGCCGGGCCGGGTTTGCACCCGCACCTGGGCGATGTCGTGGCGGCGAAAGACCCGCATCGGCGAATCGGCCTCGCCGCGCCGGGGGTTGGCCGCCGCCGCTTCGCGCCTGGCCCGGCCCTGGCCGTACAGAAAGCGCTGCACCACCGGCAGAAAGGACACGAACTCGTTGTAGTGCCGCTCCTGAAAGCGCCCGCCGGCACCGGTGTATTCGTCCACCAGTTCGCGCCAGGGTGTGGCATCGCCCAGGTCGCGCAGCACCCGCCAGGGGCGGGCATGCTGCTGGCGCTGGCGCTGGCCCTTGCCCGGGCCGCCGGGTGCTGGCAGCAGTTGCAACGGCCACAGCAGCACCTGCCGCAGGTGGCGCACCACGGGCGTGCTCGCCGCCTTGGCTGCAGTGAAATCGTCCGGTTGCGGCAACCCTTTGACCATGCTCCGAGTGTAGGCAGGCAGTGCCCAGGAAAGCCCATATGCTTGAACTAGGAGGACTTCGGCCCAACTTGTGGCCTAATCCAGGGTTCAGAATTTTTCCCCCAGTTCAACGGAGCCACTCATGGGCAACAAGATCGTTACCGAAGCCGACCGCAAGGCCACCCCCCGTCCCGCAGCGCCCGCCGGCGTGGCCTTCACCGCTCCGCACGGCCAAAAGGTCAGCCTGGAGCGCGGCTCGCACACCCGCAGCAAGAAGAACCCGGGCAAGCGCGCCAAGAGCGGCGGCTGATGCCCATGCTTGTGGCCAGCCCCCGGGCATGACCACAAGAACCAAGGCGGCCTGGTCCCTGACTCGGCCGCCTTGCCGTTTCTGACCCCGCATTTTTCGCCCGCTGCGCCATGCTCCGCATCACCGAACTGCGCCTGCCGCTGAACCACGCCGAAAGCGCCCTGCGCCAGTCGGTGCTCACGCGCCTGGGTGTGCAGGACGCGGCCTTGCGCAGCGTCACCGTCTTCAAGCGCGCCTATGACGCGCGCAAGAAGTCGGCCATCGTGCTGATCTACACGGTGGATTGCGACGTGGCCGACGAGGCTGTGGTGTTGCAGCGCTTTGCGGCCGATCCGCATGTGAAGCCCAGCCCCGACACACGCTACAAGTTCATCGGCCACGCGCCGGCCGATTTCTACGCCAGTGGCGAGCAGCAGCGCCCTCTGGTGATCGGCTTCGGGCCCTGCGGCATCCTGGCCGCGCTGGTGCTGGCGCAGATGGGCCTGAAACCCATCGTGCTCGAGCGTGGCAAGGAAGTGCGCGAGCGAACCAAGGACACCTGGGGCCTGTGGCGCCAGGGCGTGCTCAACCCGGGCTCGAACGTGCAGTTCGGCGAGGGCGGTGCCGGCACCTTCAGCGACGGCAAGCTCTGGAGCCAGATTTCCGATCCGCGCCACCTCACGCGCAAGGTGCTCAACGAGTTCGTCAAGGCCGGCGCGCCTGAAGAGATCCTCTACGTGAGCAAGCCCCACATCGGCACCTTCCGGCTGGTGAGCATGGTGGAGAAGATCCGCGCCGAGATCACCGCGCTGGGCGGCGAAGTGCGCTTCGAGCAGCAGGTGACCGATGTGCTGATCGAAAAGGGTGCTGTGCGTGGCGTCACCCTGGCCGGCGGCGAGCAGCTGCGCGCCGACCGGGTGGTGCTGGCACTGGGCCACAGCGCGCGCGACACCTTCACGATGCTGCACGAGCGCGGCGTCTACATGGAGGCCAAGCCATTTTCCATCGGCTACCGGATCGAGCACCCGCAAAGCCTGATCGACCAGGCCCGCTTCGGGCCTAACGCCGGTCACCCCATCCTGGGTGCGGCCGACTACAAGCTGGTGCACCACGCCAGCAATGGCCGCTCGGTCTACAGCTTCTGCATGTGCCCGGGCGGCACGGTGGTGGCGGCCACCTCCGAGCCCGAGCGCGTGGTCACCAACGGCATGAGCCAGTACTCGCGCAACGAGCGCAATGCCAACGCCGGCATCGTCGTGGGCATCACGCCGCAAGACTACCGGCGCGACCCGGGCGGCCAGGGCCCGGTGAACCCGCTGGACGGCATGGCCTTCCAGCGCGTGTGGGAGTCGCGCGCCTACGAGCTGGGCGAAGGCGGCTACGTGGCCCCGGGCCAACTGGTGGGCGATTTCATCAAGCGCCAGACCGGCCCGGCCCAGGGCTTTGGCAGCGTGCTGCCCTCGTACAAGCCGGGCGTGCACCTGACCGACCTGTCGCAGCCCGGCCGGGGCAGTCTGCCCGACTACGCGCTGGACGCCATCCGCGAAGCCCTGCCGGCGTTCGAGCGCCAGATCAAGGGCTTTGCCATGCCCGACGCGGTGCTGACCGGCGTGGAAACGCGCACTTCGTCACCGCTGCGCATCACCCGTGGCCGCGACCACCAAAGCCTGAACGTCAAAGGCCTGTACCCTGCGGGCGAAGGCGCGGGCTACGCGGGCGGCATCATGTCGGCCGGTGTGGACGGCATCGAAGTGGCCGAATCGCTGGGGGCCAGCTTGCTGGGCCTGGCGCGGTAATGCGGCCAGGCGCAGGCGCTGTCCCCCCCATGTCTACAGTCTGCCCACCCGCTGCCGATAGACGACACTGCGCCCATGGCGTGTCAGGCTTGGCTTTGTCTGACCAAGCCCCTCAACCTCGTTGCGGTAGCCCGCGATGAAACACCGCTCCACACCCATCCCCTCGCTCCATCTCGTCAAACCCTCGACCTCGGGGGAGGAGCTGACACTGCGCAACCTGCTGCTGGCCGGCGTGTTGGGCATCGTGTGCATCTGGCTGATGGAAGTGCTAGGGCAGCGCATCTCACCCTGGGACCGCTGGGCCTACCCGGTGATGCTGCTGGAATTCGGTGCCAGCGCCGCCGTGCTCACCTGGTGGCCACACCGGGCCCAAGCGGTGCGCGTGGCCACGGTGGCCACCTTCAACGGCTACTTGGTGTTGTGCCAGGTGATGGGCCTGTTCTCCAACCTGGCGCCGGTAAGCCTGTACCAGACCATCACCAACCTCTACTGGCTGCCACTGGGCTATGGCACCGCCTTTGTGTTCCTGTCCAAGCGCTCGGCGCTGGCGCTGTCACTGCTGATGATTTCGGGCATCTTCGGGCCCATCCTGTGGTGCTTGCACGTGGGCACCGCGCCGGCGAATTGGCCTGCGGAGCTGTCAGCCATCCTGGACAACGTGGCTGTGGCGCAGTTGGTCTATGTGGTGCTGCTGCTGGCCATTTCGCAGTTGCGATTGGACATGCGCCTGAGCCGCGAGCATGCCGAAGCCATGCAGCAGGTGGCCATCACCGACCCGCTCACCGGGCTGCCCAACCGCCGCGGCCTGGCCGAGCACCTGGCGGTGGGCACGGCGCTGGCGCAGCGCGAGGTGCAGTCACTCTCGGTGATGCTGATCGACGTGGACCATTTCAAACGTGTCAACGACACCCATGGCCACGCGATGGGCGACACCGTGCTGGTGGCGCTGGCCCAGGTGCTGGCGCCGCTGCTGCGAACCTCGGACCGCATCGGCCGCTGGGGCGGCGAGGAGTTTCTGGTGGTGGTGCCCGCCACCCGGCTCAAGACTGCTGCCGACCTGGGCGAGCGCTTGCGCAAGGCTGTGGAAACCTACGGTTTCGAGCGCGGGCTCAAGCTCACCATCAGCGTAGGTGTGGCCGAGTGCGGCATGAACGACACCGCAGAGCAACTGCTGCTGCGCGCTGACACCGCCCTCTACGCGGCCAAGCAAGGTGGCCGCAACCAGGTGTGCACCAGCGCCGGCTTGCGCTGAAAGCCCCGCATGACCACCGCCCGCACCCGCCGTCGCGCCACCGCCGCCCCGCGCCCTCTCGACCTGGCCCTGCAAGGCGGCGGCTCACACGGCGCCTTCACCTGGGGCGTGCTGGACGTGCTGCTGGAAGACGGCCGCTTCACACCCGACGGCATCTCGGGCACCAGTGCTGGTGCCATGAACGCCGCCGTGCTGGCCACAGGCTATGCGCGTGGTGGTGCACAGGGCGCGCGCGAGGCGCTGGCGGCCTTCTGGGACCACATTGCCGGCGCCCCGGTGGGCTTTGGTGGCCCGGCGGCACCTATCCACCCCTTGATGGCCAACCGGGACCTGTGGCCGGGCTACGCGCTGTGGGAATCGTGGCTCAAGCTGCTCAGCCCCTACCAGGCCAACCCGCTCAACATCAACCCACTGAAGGGCATCGTGGCCCTGCATGTGGATTGCGCCGCCATCCGCAGCGGCCCGGTCAAGCTCTTCATCACCGCCACCTCGGTGCGCACCGGCCAGCCGCGGGTGTTCGAGGGTGACGACCTGAGCGTGGACGCGCTGATGGCCTCGGCCTGTTTGCCGCAGTCCAGCCAGGCCGTGGTCATCGATGGCGAGCCCTACTGGGACGGCGGCTTTGCCGGCAACCCGGCCATCTGGCCCTTGGTCTATGGCACCAACACCGACGACGTGCTGCTGGTGCAGATCAACCCGTTGGTGCACGAAGGCATCCCCACCACCGCCGCCGAGATCGCCGACCGGGTCAACGAGATCACCTTCAACGCCAGCCTGGTGGCCGAGATGCGCGCCATCGCCTTTGTGCAGAAGCTGTTGGGCCAGAAGAAGCTAGCCCCCACGCACTACAAGCGACTGCGATTGCACCGCGTGGCCGATGCCGAGGGCCTGGCGCCGTTCGACGCCTCCAGCAAGCTCAACACCGACCCGCGCCTGCTGCAAACCCTGTTCAACCTGGGCCGCAACGCCGGCCAGCGCTGGCTGGCCGAGCATGGCGACGCGGTAGGCCGCCAAGGCACGGTGGACCTGGAAGAGACCTTCCTCAAGCCGCGACGCTGAGCGTTGGGATCGTCATCCCCGCGAAGGCGGGGATCCAGGGGGTGAGTCATCAATCCTTCTGGATGCCCGCCTTCGCGGGCATGACGGAAACCGGCGCCGCCCGCAGCAAGCCTAGCAGCTTCTGCCCCGCCCGGCCGTCCACCGCCAGCCCCAGGCGCTGCTGCTCGGCCTGGATGGCCTTGCGGCTGGCAGCACCCAGCATGCCGTCGATCTCGCCGATGGCATGCCCGCGCGCGGTCAACAGGGTTTGCAGCTCACGCCGCTCGGCCCGCGAAAGCCCCGGGTCGGGCGTGGGCCAGGCGGTGAGCAGCGGGCCGCCGCCACGCAAACGATCCGCCAAGTGTGCGATGGCCAGCGCATAGCTCTCGGCGGCGTTGTAGCCGTAGATCGCGTCGAAGTTGCCAAACACCAAAAAGGCCGGGCCCTTCACACCTGCCGGCAACAACACACCGGCAGCATCGGCGCCCTCACCCGCCTTGGCCGAGAGTGACCGGCCATCGACGGTGCGCACGCCGCGCGCGACCCAGTCGGCCAGCGGCCGCTTGTTGCGCCGGCCAGCCAGGGCGGCGTCGAAGCCTTCGGGCAGCTTCACTTCAAAGCCCCAGGGCTGGCCGCGCTTCCAGCCTGCCTTGGCCAGGAAGTTGGCGGTGGAGCCCAGCGCGTCGGGCACGCTGCCCACCAGGTCGCGGCGACCGTCGCCGTCAAAGTCCACCGCCAGGCGCTGGTAGGTGGAGGGCATGAACTGGGTGTGGCCGAAGGCGCCGGCCCATGAGCCCACCAGGCCATCGGCGCCGGCCGGGCCGTCCACCCGCAGGTCGCCCTGCTCGATGAGCTTGAGCAGGCTGAAGAACTCGCCGCGAAAGTAGGCCTGGCGCCGGCCAAAGCAGCTCAGCGTGCCCAGCGAGGTGAGCAGCGGCCGCTTGCCGAAGGAGCGGCCGAAATCGCTCTCCACGCCCCACACCGCCACCACGGTGGCCGGGTCCACGCCGTAACGGGACTCGGCGGCCTGCAGGCTCTCTTGCCACTGCGCCATGCGGGCCTGGCCGTCCGCCACGCGCTCGGCGTCCACCAGGGCGGCCATGTAGTCCCAGATCGGGGTCTTGAACTCGGGCTGGTCGTCCAGCAGCTTGATGACGCTGAGGTCGGGGCTGAGCGTGGCGGTGAGCTTGTCGAAGCTGGCACGGGCCACGCCGGCACTTCCAGCGTCGTCGCGCAGCCTGGCAAAACAGGCGCTGAAGCTTTCGGCCTGCGCCGCAGTGGCCAGCAGCAGTGGCGCCAGCGTGGCCGCCACAGGCAAGCGGGAAAAGCGATGGAACACTCGAAATCTCCGGGAATGTGCCCGGATTCTCGGCCCATTCAGCGGCGGCGCCTGTTCACTTCTCGTGACAGCGCTGGCAATAGCCGGTCATCGAGGTCGCATCGAAACGGTTCAGCTTCGGATAGTCCGACTTGTGCGGGTCGTGGCAACTGCCGCAAGAGAACTTCTCGCTGGCGCGCAGCGGGTTCTTCACCTTGGCCATCTCGGGCTCGTTGCCCAGCGGGTGGCCCTTGCCCGAGAAGCTCGACGAGATCACATGCGGCTTGCCCTTGAGGTCAGAGGCGTGGCATTCCAGGCAGACCTCGATGGGTTCGTTGAGCAGCATGCCTGGGTGCTGGGCCGAGTGGGCGTCGTGGCAATCGAGGCAGGCGCCCTGCTTCACCGGGTCGTGCTGACGCTTGGCCTTGAAGCCCTTCTCGGCATGGCAGCCGTAGCAGAGGTCGGGCACCTCGGACACCAGCAGCTTGGCCTCGCCCTTGGTTTCGTGGTTCACGTGGCAGCCGCTGCAGAGCTTGGCCGGCGCGGTGTGCAAGGTCTTTTGCGTGTACTGCGGCTTGGTGTGGCAGCTCAGGCAATCGTCACCCTTGGGCTCGGCGGCCATCGTCCACCCTGCCAGGCAGGCCAAGGCCAGCGCGGCCAAACGAGCCTGGCAACGGGCGGTGGGGAAGTGCAGTGCGTGAAGCATCGGTGGACGGCTCAATAGGACCAGGGGTTGTGCGAGGCGCCGTGGCAGACGAGATCGCATCGGCCGGTGCCGTTGCCCGTGGAAGTGAACACGGGCACGCCCGGCGCGCCAGTGCCCGTGCGGGCCGAAACCACCGATCTGTCGAAGTTGATGAGCTTGCTGTTGTTCGCCGTGGTGCCCTGGGTGGCGCTGATGCCATGCGGGTCGTGACAGACATTGCAGGGCGTGCGTTCACCCGAGATGTGCTTGTTGTGCTCTTTGAAGCTGCCCGCAGCGTCCGCCAGGATGCTGGTGCGGCTGTGGCACTTGTAGCAGAGCGCGTAGTTGGCGGCACTCTCGCTGGAGTTGTCGGCCACCACGTACTGGCGCTCCAGCAACGGCGTGAAGGTGGAACCATGCGGGCCATTGGGGCCGGTGCCACCGGCGCCCGGGCCAGTATTGTTGTTGTGGCAAGACCCGCAGGTGATGGTGCTGGCGGTGGTGTAGGGCGCGATCAGGCTGGGCACGCTGGTGCTGCGCCCCGGGCTGCCCACAGGGTGGAACGACGGGTTGCTGGCGTTGAACTCCAGCCGCGTGTTGGTCTGTGCGATCTGCCGCGTGGTGCGCGGCGCAGGCTTGTTGGTGCTGTCGCCGTGGCAGCGGTAGCACAGCTGTTCTTCACTGGTGACCGAGGCCGTGGGGGTGCCAGCCGAGGTGATGCCGCGCACGCCCACCAGCGGCCCAGGGGGTGCTGCGCCAGTGGCCTGGCTGGCATGGGGGTTGTGGCAGTCCGCGCATTCGGCATGGCGGGTCACCGCCACCGCCGCCTCGACGGGATCGTGCACACCGGTGTTGGCCGCCACGTCATGGCGCGAGACCTTGCTGAACTCGGCCTTGACGTTCTTGGCCGCCACCGTGCCAGCGTGGCAGTTGAAGCAGGTGTCTTCTTCGGCCGCTGTGTTGAGCAGCCCCTTCTTGCCGCCGGCCGAGTGCGGCTGGTGGCAGTTCTCGCAGGCGTTGGTGGCCACCGTGGTGTCGCTGGTGTGGGGCCAGGGGTCGGGGGCCACGCCGTTCCAGGTCTTGGTGGAGGTCTTGTGGCTGGCCAGGGCCCAGCCGGTCTTGCTGTGGCAGGCCTGGCACAGCGCCGAAGCCTGGTTGGGCATCACCAGGAACTTGCCGTTGGTGTCGTCGTGCGCGTCGTGGCACGAGGCGCATTGCATCTGCCCATTGGCGTCGAGCTTGACCTTGCCTGTGAGTGTGGCGGGGTTCGCCAGTTCCCCCCCGTGGGCCGAGGCCAGCGCCGCCGTGTAGGCGAACGAGATGGGGTGGTCGTCCGACAGGTCGGTGCCCAGCCGCCCCACCCCAGCCGGCAAGGTGGTGGCGCCGCCGGCCATGGTGATGGGCGTGGTGCGGCTCAGCACCTCGCCCAGGGCGATGGTGCCGTCGTGGCAGCTCAGGCACAGCAGCGAGGAGCCATTGGGCTGGCCCGGGCTGCTGAGGGTGGTGGAGCTGGTGTAGGGCGTGTAGGTGTTGCTGGGCAGGCGGCGGTTCCAAAGCGCGGCGGCGGGCGAGGCGTTGTGGGGCGCGTGGCAGAACAAGCAGGTTTCGGTTTCGGTGGCGGCCTTGACCGTGCCGGGGCCGCTCACCGAGAGGTTGTGCTTGGTGGTGGCCACCCCGGCCAAGCCGGGCCCGCCCAGGGTGATGGCGGCCAAGGCCACCAGGGCTGCACGGACCCAGGGCCCTGGCCACTGGTGTGGGTACTTCATGTCGGGCCTCCCAGGTATCGGAACACTTGCACGCGCTGGTTGTACGAGTCTGCCACGTAGATCATGTCGTCGGCGCCGATGTACAGGCCCATGGGCAGCCAGAACTCGCCGGCCTCGTGCCCCAGCCCGCCGATGGAGAGCAGCAACTGCCCCTGGGCGTCAAAGACCTGCAGCGCGCTGAGCAGGGCATCCACGGTGTACACGTGGCCGTGCCTGTCGGCGGCCACGCCCTTCTGGCGAGGCGCGTCGCCGCCGCCATCGCCCGCGCGGCCGAACTTGGCCAGGAAGCGCCCGTCGGCGGCCAGGACCTGGGTGCGGAAGTTCAGCGCATCGGTCACCAGCAATTGGCCGGCTGGGCCGCGCCACAGCAGCGTGGGGAAATTGAACTCGCCGTCGCCGGTGCCACGCTGGCCCAGGCTGCGCAGCAGCGCACCATCGGGCCCGTAGACGTGGATGCAGTGCTGGGCCGTGTCCACCACCAGCAGTTGGTGCTGCCGCGGGTCCACGGCCAGGCCCGTGGGTTGCGTTGGGGCCGGGCTGAGCGCCAGCCGCGTGGCCACCTCGGCACCAGGCCGGATCATGTACACCGCGCCCAGGGCCGAGTCGCTCACATAGACCACACCGGCCTCGCCCCAGGCCAGGCCCACGGGTGAGGGCAAGGCCACATCGCCTTCGGCGTGGATCAGCGCATAGCGGCCCGAGTGGCGGTCAAAGCGGTGCACGCCCTTGGCGCCAGGGTCGGCTACATAGATCACCCCCTGGTCTTCAATCACCGCAGTCGGGCGGATCAGGCGGTTGTTGGGTGCCCCGAACACGAAATCCACCACGCGTTGCAGCAGGCCGCGTTGTATGCCCAGGTCTTCCGGGCGCGAGAAGCTTTGCACATGGCCCAGCCGGGCCTCGGCCGGTGGCGAGGGCCACACCAGCTGCACGGCCTGCGTGGCCAGTGGCGGCGGCGGGGGCGTGGCACAGCCGGACAGCAGCGCCGCCAGGGCCACGAGCAAGATGACGACAGTGCTGCGCATGCTCAGAAGTCCCTGCGCATCACCACATGGCCGGCAGTGCGCTCTCGCACATAGCTGCCCTGGGTCTCGCGGGTGCGCGACAGATCGGCCGTGACCGACAACTGGCGGAACCGCCACAGCGCCCGCAGGCTGCCCACGCGCCGGTCGCGAGATTGCAATGCGCCCAGGTCACGCTCATACAAGGTGTTGGCCGACAGGTGCACACCGGCCCCCCAGCGCCAACCCAGGCTGAGGTCGTAGCCGCTCAGGTCAATCTCTTGCAGGGTCAGCGCCGAAGTTTGCCGCGTGCGCCGTGCCGCAGCACGAAACTCGGCTGACGTGGTGAACGGCACGGCGCCCAGCAAGTAGACCTCGGCCGCGCTGCGTTCATACGGGGCCAGCGTCTCGCTGCGGCTTTCGCGCTCGGCAAAGCCACCCAGTGACAAGCCGGTAGCGGCCACCGGCAGTTCGGCGCGCACACCATAGAGTGTGCTGCGAATGGTGTTGAGCGGCGCGGTGGGCGTGCCCGATTCGAGCTGTGGCTCCACCAGCGCCGCGCGAACGTAGAGGTCGACCATGCGCCACAGGTTGAGGTTGAGGTCGAGGTTGTCCTCGAACTGGGTGCTGGCATAGGTGCCACCGGAATCGGCCAGGTAGTCGATCAGCAACTCCTGCCCGTCCAGGATGCCGCCGGAGATCAGGCGCTGCACGCGGGTGGTGGTGCCCACCACGCTGAGCACATAGTCGATGCCCGGCACAAAAACCTGGGTGCGGCTCAGGTTGCTGACCGTCACCGCGCTCGTCACCACGAAGGGGCGGCTCAGCGCCACCACCGCCGTGCCGCTCAGCGTCAATTGCTCCCCGACGATGGAAAACTGCGCGGCGCTGGCGGTCTGGTTGCGCTGGCTCATGCGCAAGCCATAGCTGGCCTGCAGCAGCCCGAAGGACAAAGGCTGCTCAAAGCGCAGCGAGCCTTCGCCCCCGGTGGACTTGACCGTGAACTGGGGAGCCTGCGTGTCCTCGGACCGCAAGCCCACCGTTGCCGAGAGCTGGCGCGAAGGCGTCCAGGTGGCACCCGCCGAGGCGGTGCGGTAGGTGGTGGTGTTGGTGGCAGTGGTGGCACCGGTGGTGGTGTCCTGCGCATTGCGGCTGAGCTGCAGGTTAACATTCGAGTTCAGCTCGGGCCCGTGGGTGCCGCGGTAGTGCAGCAGCAACCTGGCGTCGGTGAGCCGGGGGGACTGGCCCTGCGCCAACGTGTACTCCTGCGAGCCCAGCGCCACCGAGTTGAACAGGTCGTGCTGCCGGTCGGCCCCCCATTGCAGGTAGGTGTCGATGTTGAAATTGCGGGTGCGCAGCTCGGTGCTCTGGATGGGCAGCTGCGGGCTGCCGCTGCTGGAGAGCTGCTGGGTCTGGTGGTATCCAAACTGGCTGCGGCCCAGGCTGCCCAGGCTGCGCCCGCCGTTGAGGGTGAACTGGTCCACCTGGTCGTCCATCACCCGCAGCGCGCTCTCGCCCGAGGTGTGGGTGCGCGTGGCGGCCAGCGTGAACGGCAGGGGCGACACGGGGGCCTGCAGCGAGAACGTGGCGCCCCATTTGTCGGACTGCTGGTTGAAGATCTCGCCCGGGCTCAGCAACAGCGTGGGGTTGAGGTGCTCGTAGAACAGCGCGCCGTTGTAGGGTTTGTCGGGCAGGATGGTGGCGTGCGCCGACAGGTTGTACAGCCCGCGCTGCGAGCGGGTGGACTGCACATCCGACTCGGAGCGGCCCAGTTGCCACACCGGCCCGCCGCCCACATCGAGGCGTATGAACTTGGGGTGGTAGACATGGCCATGGGCCATCACAAAGGCCTCCAGCCGCAAATCGGTCTGGGTCAGCCGGCTCTCGCTGGCGGGCGCGCCCGCCACACCGGGCTGCACCGCCACAAAGGCGTCACTGACATAACTGGTGGCGATGTGCCCCTCGTAGCTGGTGAAGGCGATGCCCGTGGTGGCTTCAGGTTCCTGCGCCATGCCACCACAGGCCACGCACAACGCTCCTGCCCCCAGCAGCCACGGTGCAGGGCGGGCGGCGAGGCTGCGGCGGAATGGCATGGCGGGCAACTCGCGTTCAGCGGCTCTTGGCGCCTGCAGCAGGGGCGTTGTAGTCGGCGCCGACCATCTTGCCAAAACCGAACACTTCCACCTTGTTGGGCGCGATCTGGCTGGCCACGATGACGAGGTAGTCGATCTTGAAGTTTGGCGCGGCATAGCGGGCAAACAGCGGCACGTGGTCGTAGTCGATCGCCACGCCCGCAGGCAGGCTCATGCCCTCGCCCTGCTTGGGTTGCCCGAAGGCCATCAGCAGCCGGCCGTTGTCCTCGAACACCTGCACGTTCTGGAATGCCGCGTCGCTCACGTAGACGCGGCCCTCGCGGTCCACCGCCACGCCCTTGGGCCTGGCAAAGCTGCCCGGTCGATCCCCCACCTGGCCATAGGCCCGCAGGTACTTGCCTTCGGCCGTGTAGCGCTGCACGCGGAAATTGCTGGTGTCGGTGATGAAGACGTCGCCATTCGGACCGAAGGCGATGTTGGTGGGGTGGTAGAGCTGGCCGGGCTCGGAGCCTGCCTTGCCAAACTTGAACAGCAAGGCACCGCTGCGCTTGTTCAGCACCTGCACCTGGTGGTGCAGGATGTCCACCACGTACAGCCGCTCGCCGGCCACCGCCACGTCCACGGGCCGGAACTGCCCGGTCTCGCCATAGGCGCCCAGGTACTTGTTGTCGCGGTCGTACAGCAGCACCTGGTCGCGCGAGGTGTCGGTGATGTACTTGGTGCCGTCGCTGTCCACCGTGATGTTGATCGGGTTCTTCAGCCGGCCCGCGCCGCTGCCCGTGAAGACGCTGAACTGTTGCTGGGCCAGATCGAAGATGGCGATGCTGGCGCCCTTGGTGTCCACGGCGTAGAGCTTGCCGTCGGCCAGGGCCACGCCGTACACCTGCTGCATCTCCTGGGTCTTGGCCTCGCCCGCCACGAAGGTGGCAAAGCCGCTGCGCTGGGGCGCGAAATCGCGCTCGCCGGTGAAGGTGGCCAGCAACTGAACACGCGGCAGTTCGGGCGCTTCGGGATAGAACACCCGTTGCGGCGCCTCGGCCTGCTTGGGCAGGGGCACGCTGGAGCAGGCGGCCAGAACCAGCGCTGACAGCGACAGGAGAAGGATGCGGCGTGCGAAGTGGGCCATGGTCGGGTTCAGGCTGGGGTTCGAAACGTGGGCGGCCAAGGCGCACGACTCTCGACCATGCTGCCGCCCGGAGCTGCCCCGATGTTATGCGCGCGGGGCGAGAGCCCCGGGCCTTGTTCTTGGAATCTTGCCTGCCCGGCCGCCGTCGCCCGAAGGCGAGGCGGGAGGGCTCAAGCGAAGCGCCCGCTCACTTGTTGTGGCAGGTCAGGCAGATGGCACTGCCAGACGCCGAAACCTTGAGCAGACCCGTGGTGCCCGACGTGAAGGTGTTGTGCACGTCATGGCAGCTGGCGCATTCAAGTTTGCCGGCATAGAGCATGTTGGACTGGATGGTGCCAACCTTGGTCTTGGTGCCCGAGCCTATGGTCACCGCGTCGGTGATGGGGTTGAGCGCACCGTCGGCGGCGACCAGGGCGGCATCGTAGGTGATGCCGATGGGGTGGTCGTTCGTCAAGTTGGTGCCCAGCACGCTGTTGCCGGTGAGCGCAGTGATGCCGGTGGTGCCGCCAAAGCTGTTCACGGCCACGGTGCCGTCATGGCATGACAGGCAGAGCTTGGAGACGCCGCCGGGCTGGCCGGCCGTGGCGTTCATTGTGGACGTGGTGTAGAGCGTGTACGTAGCGGTGGACAGCGCGTGGTTCCACAGCGGCGCCTCGGCCAACACCGTGGTGTTGTGGGGTGCATGGCAGGCCACGCAGATCTGGCCGCCAGACCAGGCCGAGCCCGTGAAATCATGCTTGGAGCCAGTGATGGTGCCAGCGTAAGCAGCTTGTGCCGCACCCAGCAGGGCCAGAGCGGCCAGCATCTGCTGCCAAGCGGGCCGACGGGTTGCACGGATCGCATTCATTTTCAACTCCTGTTCGTTGGGTCAAGACCTGGGCGTATTTGCCGATAGCCAATGTGGCGAAGAGCGCAGGTTCGATGCGGTGACCAACCCTAGAGACGAGGAGGTGTCAGAGCTGAGCTCTTCAGGGGGATCAGAAAATTCTTGTCTCTGTGAGGAATCTTCCCGCTTCCCAGCGGTCGATTTACTGACATTTGTCAATCTGGCCAAGCCTGTACGGTTGGTTACAGGCGGCCATGCCCTGACCCCCAGATCGCCTGAAAAGGCAAGCAGGGGGTGGGCCTGATGAGCCGGGCCGCAGGCCCGCTTTTCGTTCGATCAGCGCACGCTGGTCAGTGGGTCGATGGCGTCGGCCACGGCCATCGCCGTGCTCAGTGAACGCACCGCAAATTCGCTGTACTGGGCCTGGCAATCCATGCGGTTGCCGCACATCACCGACTGGGCCAGTTCGGCCACGAAGCTGGCATCGCCGGGCTCGCTGTGCAGGGGAATGCGCACGTACTGGCCGCGCAGTGCTGCGGGCTGCTCGTGCAGCACCTTGACGATGCCTGGCAAGGCCCCCATGGCCGGGCCGCGCACGGGCTGCGTCGGCAAGACGGGCGGCAGCGCCTCGTTCGCCGCCAGCGGCGTGGTTTGGGACAGCACGCACACCACGTGCAGCGACTGGTCGCGCCAGCACTGCCAGAGGGTTTCGGCTTGGGCAAGGGACGAGGCACCGATCAGCAACGCAGCGGCGATCAGGGTGCGGGGGGTGGTGAGGGTGACCATGGCAGCTTCCGGTTGGGCGCGCGAGATGTGCGCCGTGGACTCTGCTTTCGTCCCTCTAAGGGCCGTATTGACCGGTGAAATGACAACAAATACCGGCTTCGGGTAGCACCGCTGGGCAAACTTCACACCCCAGGCGCCAGCGCGCCCAAACCCTGCTCAACCCCAACGTGTGGGGCTGCTGGCGCTGGTGACGCCGTCCGACGAGGCGTCGGAGTGCGGCAGTGGGTGCGTGAGCACCTGCTCCACCATGTCGCCCCAGGCGCCCTCCTGGGTGCGGCGCAGTTCCTCCTCGCGCTGGCGGATCATGGCCACAAAGGCGGCGGAGGATTTGTCGGGGTAGCGGTCGGTGGATCGCCGCACGCCATCGGGGTTGAAGTGGTCGGCGGCGCGGCGCACCACGGCGTGATAAATCTGCGAGACCCGCGAGGGCGTGACCTTGAGCGACTTGGCCACTTCCACGGGTGTGAGGCCCACGCCCAGGTAGGCATCGATCACCATGCGCTCGCGCTCGGGCAGGTCGGCAAAAAAGCCTTCGAGCTTGCGCAGCACGATGGCGGTGTCCACCCGCGCTTCCACTTCCTCGCGCGGCGTGGCGGGGTGGAAGTGGTGCGCGGAATCCTCGTCCTCGGCGTCCATGCTGAGCTGGTTGCGGCCCATCTGGTCGGCCTGCAACAGGGCGCTGATCTCGTCAGCGTCCATGGCCGTGGCCTTTGCCAGCGAAGACAGGCTGGGCTCGCCGCCGCTGGTCTGGCGCAGGCGCTCGCGGGCAATCTGGATCACCTTGATCTTGCGGCGCTCGCCACGGCTGAGAAAGTCCATCTGCCGCAGCTCATCGAGCATCGAGCCCTTCACCCGCATGCGGGCGTAGCGCACAAAGGCCTCTTGCGCCTCGGTGGTCTCGCGGTCGCCTTCCCACTCGAAGCTCACGGCTGCCTGGGCCACGGCAATCAGCCCCACCTGGATCAGGTCGGCACGCTCCACATTGGCGGGCAGGTGGCGCACCAGCGCCTGGGCCTGCTTGCGCACCCAGGACTCGTTCCGAGCGATCAGAACCGATGGCACTCCGTCCATGGAAATCATGCTTCGATGATAGGGACGCGCGCGCCGCCCCCAAACCCACAGATGGGCCGGTTTCAGGGGCGATTTCTGCCTGTCAGCGCCCCGCAATGCAGCAGGCATAGGCTTCGCAAGCGCAAAATTCAGCCACAACCGCATTCCCCAGAGGAGACATTCCATGACCGCTTCCCGTGACGTATTTGTTGTTGGTGCCGCCCGCACCGCCATTGGCACCTACGGTGGTGCCCTGAAAGAAGTGCCGCTGGCCGATATCGCCACGCTGGCCGTCAAGACCGCCGTCGAGCGCTCGGGCGTGGGCGCCGAGAACGTGGGCCACCTGGCCATGGGCACCGTGGTGGTGACCGAGCCGCGCGACGCCTACCTGAGCCGCGTGGCCTCGGTGGGCGCTGGCATCCCCAAGGAAACACCCGCCTTCAACGTCAACCGCCTGTGCGGCTCGGGCCTGCAGGCCATCATCTCGGTGTCGCAGTCCATCCTGCTGGGCGATTGCGAAATCGCCGTGGGCGCTGGCGCCGAGAACATGAGCCGTGGCGCCTACCTGTTGCCGCAAGGCCGCTGGGGCGCCCGCATGGGTGACACGCCCATGATCGACATGGTGGTGGGCGCGCTGCACGACCCCTTCCACAAGATCCACATGGGTGTGACGGCCGAGAACGTGGCCGAGCAGTACGGCATCACCCGCGACCAGATGGACGCGCTGGCCGCCGAGAGCCACCGCCGTGCCTCGGCCGCCATCGCCGCCGGCCACTTCAAGAGCCAGATCGTGCCGGTGGTCACCGCCAGCAAGAAGGGCGACATCGTGTTCGACACCGACGAGCACGTGAAGGCGTCCACCACGGTGGAATCGCTGAGCAAGATGCGGCCCGCCTTCAAGAAGGACGGCACGGTCACCGCCGGCAATGCCTCGGGCATCAACGACGGCGCGGGTGCCGTTGTGCTGGCCAGCGGCGAAGCCGTCAAGGCCCGCAACCTCAAGCCCCTGGCCCGCCTGGTGGCCTACGCCCACGCCGGCGTGGAGCCCACCATCATGGGCATCGGCCCGGTGCCCGCCACGCGCCTGGCGCTCAAGCGTGCCGGCCTGACCATCGCCGACCTCGACGTGATCGAGTCGAACGAAGCCTTTGCCGCGCAAGCCTGCGCGGTGGTGAAGGAGCTGGGCCTGGATCCGGCCAAGGTCAACCCGAACGGCTCGGGCATCTCGCTGGGCCACCCCATCGGTGCCACCGGCGCCATCATCACCACCAAGGCCCTGTACGAACTGCAGCGCACTGGCGGCCGCTACGCGCTGGTCACGATGTGCATCGGCGGCGGCCAAGGCATTGCAGCGATCTTCGAGCGCTGCTGATTCATCTGCGGGCCAGGCGCAGCCAGATCGACTGCGCCGGCCGCAGCGTCACATTCAGCACCGGCCTGGGCTCGGCTTGCCCGGGCTCGGTGTGCAGCGTGTAGCGCTGCAGCAGCATGGCGGCCACCAGCGTCATCTCCAGCATCGCGAAGTGCTGGCCAATGCACACGCGCGGGCCGGTGCCGAAGGGCATCCAGGCACCACGCGGTGGTGGCGGCGTGTCGGCCGTGAAGCGCTCGGGGCGGAAGGCCTCGGGCTCGGGGAACCAGCGCGCATCGTGGTGCGCCACCCAGGGCACGATGAAGACCAGCGTGCGGCGCGGGATGCGCCAGCCCGCCACCTGCATCTCCTGCGTTGTGCGGCGCGCCGTGAGTGAAGGTGCGGGCGGGTACAGGCGCAGCGCCTCCTTGAGCGTGGCGGTGAGCCAATCGAGTTGCGGCAGATCGGCCGCCGTGGGCTCGCGCCCGCCCAGCACCCGCTGCACCTCGTCGTGGGCCCGCCGTGCGGCTTCGGGGTGCCGAGCCATCAGCCACAGCCACCACTGCAGCGCCGAGGCCGTGGTGTCGTGCCCGGCCAGGAACATCAACTTGCACTGGTCGTGCACCTCGGCGGGGCTGAGGCCGGCGCTGTTGGCGCCGGCGTCCTCGTCGCGCGCGGCCAGCAGCATGGCCAGCAGATCGTCCTTGGGCGGCGTGCCCGCAGGCTCAGCCAGGCGCCGGCGGATGTGGCCGGCGATCAGGACGTTCAGCAGACGCATCGCCCAGCGCTTGTCGGCCTTGCCGGGCAGGGGCAACCAGTCGGGCAGGGTCACGGGCCAGAACAGCTCGCGCATGCCGCAGTAGGTGAGGATGCGCGAGGCGCGTGCGGCGTCAGTCGTGCGGTCCACCGCCGTGCTGCTGAACAGCGTGCGCAGCATCACTGCCATGGTGAGCCGGTTGGTGAGCGCATCCACGTCCACCAGCGCGTTGCCCTGCCCGGCCGGCAGCGCCTCGTCCAGCGCCTGGCGCGCGGCGGCCACCATCAGCTCGGCGTGGCGGGCCACACGGCGGGCGCAAACACCGGCATCAGCAGCCTGTGCTGGCGCTGCCAGTCGGCACCTTCCGAGGTCATCAGGCTGCGGCCCTGGAACTCGCTGAAGACCTGCACCGCGCGTTCCTGGCGGATCAGCGAGGGGGCGTTGTCCACAGCCACGACGCGCATCAGCTCGGGCGAGAGCACGGCGCAGGCGCGCTCCCAGTACAGGCGCATGAAGACGATGTCGCCGTGCGCGCGCTTCTGGGCCTGCATGAAGCCCAGGTAGTCGCGCTGCATGGCACACATCAGCGGCTGGCCCAGCCAGCGGTCTGGCGGGCCTGGGCGCCCAGGCGTGGCGAAGGGGTTGGGGGCGTCAGGGGTGAGTGCGGTGTCCATGCCGGCATGGTGGGGCGGGCCTGTCGCCGGGTATAGAACAAAACCGACATGGCCAGCCCGCGCCGCAGCGGGGTGCGCTTTCTATACTCGCCAGCATGCTGAGCCCCACGCCCGCGCCGGCCCCCACCCCGCCCCCGCTGCTGGCCGTGGACACCTTGCACACGGCCAGCCTGGTGTGGCCCCGGCCCGCGCTGGCGCAGTGCGTGATGGCCGTGATGCTGCGTGACACGCGCGGCCTGCATCTGAGCGACGCCCAGCGCCACAACTACTTCGCCGCCTCGCCCTGCTGCACCATCAGCTGGCTGTTCCACGGCAGTGGCGCCATGGTGGAGCCCGGCCCGGGCGGCGAGCTGGGCGGCGGTGCGCACCGGCCGCTGCCGGTGCCTCTGATCTTCTCGGGCCCCTCGAACCGGCCGCAGGTGAGCTGGAACCCGGGCGAGGCCCAGGTGCTGATGCTGGCCCTGATGCCCGACGCATTCACCGCCCTCACCGGCCTGGCGCCCAGCGCCTTCATGAACCGCCACCTGCCGGCGCGCGAGGTGTTGGGCCCCGCCTGGCAGCCGCTGCTGGATGCCGTGTGGCACGCCCCCGACGACGCCGAGCGCCTGGCCCAGATCGAAATCCACCTCGACCCCTGGTGGCAGGCGGTGCGCCCGGCCGCGCCGGCCCACGGCCTGCGCATGGACGACTGGCTGCGTAGCCTGACGCTGCGCGCCGCCAACTCGGGCCTGGGCCGCAGCGCGCGGCAGCTGGAGCGCCGCATCAAGCAATGGACCGGCCAGCCGCTGCGCGAGCTGCGCGGAATCACCCGCAACGAGCGCGCCTACTTCGACGCCATTGCCGCCGACGCCGAGGGCGCGCTGAACTGGTCGGGCGTGGCCAGCGAGGCCGGCTTTGCCGACCAGTCGCATCTGTGCCGGCAGACGCGGCGGCTCACCGGCTTTTCGCCCGAAGAGCTGCGCCAGCGCATCAAGACCGACGAGGGCTTCTGGTTCTACCGGGCCTGGGGCTTCACCGAGACCGGCTTGCCGCGTTGAAGCATCGCAGGCCCTTGCTCCGTCATTCCCGCGAAGGCGGGAATCCATGAATTTCGGCGGCGCTGAACCAGCGAAGAAACCTGGATTCCTGCCTTCGCGGGAATGACGGGCGGTCAGTCCAGCAAGGCCTTGGCGAACTCGCGCGCACTGAAGGTCTGCAGGTCTTCGAGCTTCTCGCCCACGCCGATGAAGTACACCGGCACGCGGCCCAGCGCGCGCTCGCGGGCCCACAGCGCGATGGCCGCCAGCACGCCTCCCTTGGCCGTGCCGTCGAGCTTGGTGACGATGAGGCCGGTGAGCGTGAGCGCGTCGTCAAACGACTTCACCTGGGCCAGCGCGTTCTGCCCGGTGTTGCCGTCCACCACCAGCAGCACCTCGTGCGGCGCGGTGGCGTCGGCCTTGGTGATGACGCGGCGGATCTTCTTCAGCTCTTCCATCAAATGCAGCTGCGTGGGCAGGCGGCCGGCCGTGTCGGCCAGCACCACGTCGCAGCCACGGGCCTTGCCGGCGTTCACCGCGTCGAAGGTGACGGCGGCCGGGTCACCACCCTCCTGGCTGACGATCTCCACCTGGTTGCGGTCGGCCCACACGCCCAGCTGCTCACGGGCGGCAGCGCGGAAGGTGTCGGCTGCGGCCAGCAGCACCTTGGCGCCGCCCTCGGCCATGTGGCGGGTGAGCTTGCCGATGCTGGTGGTCTTGCCGGCGCCGTTCACGCCCACCACCATGATCACCGTGGGTGCATGCTCGCCCACCACCAGGCTCTTTTCCAATGGCGCCAGCAGCTCGGTGACGGCGTCGATCAGCAGCGCCTTGACCTGGCTGGGCTCGGTGGCCTTGCTGGCCTTCACGCGCTGCTTCAGGTCGGCGAGCAAGTGCTCGGTGGCCTTCACGCCGGTATCGGCCATCAACAGGGCCGATTCCAGCTCTTCGTAGAGCGCGTCGTCGATCTTGGTGCCGGTGAAGACCTGCGAGATGCTGGAGCCGGTGCGCGACAGGCCCTGCTTGAGCCTGCTGAACCAGCTGGCGCGCGGCACTTCGGCGGCGGGCGCAGGCGCAGGGACGGGCGCGGCCACTGGGGCCGGCGCGTTCGCCTCCACCGGGGTGGGTGTGGCAGGTGCGGGTGCCGCAGCGGGTGGCGTGGCCGGGGCGGCCTTCTTGCGGAAGAAACTGAACATAGGCCGCTATTGTCGCGGCAAGGCGCCTACGCCACGCTGAACGCAGGTCAGCCGCGCCGCGCCGCCTCGATCGTGGCGATGTCGATCTTGCCCATCTCCATCATCGCCGCGAAGGCGCGCTGGGCGGCGGCCGGGTCAGGGTCGGCAATCGCCTCCACCAGTGCACGCGGCGTGATCTGCCACGACAGTCCCCAGCGGTCGGTGCACCAGCCGCAGGCGCTGGCCTGGCCGCCGTTGTCGATGATGGCGTGCCAGAGGCGGTCGGTCTCGGCCTGGTCGTCGGTGGACACCTGGAACGAGAAGGCCTGAGTGTGCGGGTAGCCCGGCCCGCCGTTCAGGCCCAGGCAGGGGATGCCCGCCACGGTGAACTGCACCGTCAGCACCTGGCCCTGCTGGCCTGAAGGGTAGTCGCCAGGCGCGCGCAGCACCTCGCCCACGGCGCTGTCGGGGAAGGTCTCGGCATAGAAGCGCGCGGCATCGAGCGCCGTGCCGTCGTACCAGAGGCAGATGGTGTTCTTGCTGATCATGGGGTGCTCCTCTACAGTGACCAAACTGGTACGACGAACCAGGCCCGCCCCCATCGACATGCGCCGGGCAAGGGCGTGACGATTTTGCTCACCTTTACCTGGAGCTCGCAATGGCACAAGCACCCGTGAAGACACCTTGGCACCTCTGGCTGGTGGGCCTGTTCGCCGTGCTGTTCAACGCCATCGGGGTGTTCGACTTCGTGATGAACCTGGCCCAGGGCCCCAAATACCTCGCCAGTGCGGGCATGACCCCGGACCAGATCGCCCACTACCAGCAGATGCCCGGTTGGATGTTCGTGGTCTGGGCTGTCGGGGTCTTTGGCGCCTTCATCGCGTCACTCCTGGTGCTGCTGCGCAGGCGGCAGGCCTTTGCCGTCTTCGTCGTGTCGCTGGTGGCGTTCCTCGTCAGCCTGCTCTACACCTACGTGCTCACGAACGGCGGTGCCGTGATGGGCACGCAAATGGCCATCACCAGCGCCGTCATCGCGGCCTTGCTGGTGCTGTTCAGCGTGTACGCACTGTTGATGGGGCGGCGGGGCGTGCTGCGCTGAGGGGCCTCAGGGCTGCGACGCTCATTTCGCAGCCAGCGCCTCGGCCGGCGGCAGCAGCAGGTCCGCATCAATCGCCGCACGCAAGTTCACCAACACCGCAGTGGCCTGGTCCACCCTGCCGTCCTTGTGCAGGATCCGGTACCACAGGTTCAAGAGGCTCGGGTGCCGGATGTCGCCAGACTTGGCAGGCATCCACGCGCACACCGTGATGTCTTCCTTCGGCTGGTAGACGTCGCAAGAAACACCGGCCACGATGTCCTTGCCAATGGGACGCTTGCCCTCCTGGTAGGGCTTCCAGTCCGCCCGGGCGAGCACGCCCGCCACTTCGGCGGCCTGCCCCCTCGACATGATGCGGCCCTTCGACCATAGCTTCTGGTGGTTAGAGTTGTAGCGGTAGACGACGCTGCTTTCGTAGTCAAAGAGCTTCTTCTCGGTGATCGGCAGGATGTCGATCACGCAAGGGTCCTTGCTCAGGTTGAGGTGGCGCTGCCGCATCGTGCTGCGCCGGTTGCCGTCGGCTGAGTAATATTCCTCCACCCTGGCTTTGCCAACCAGGGTGGTGTCGCCTCGGATCTCGAGTTCTTTCTTGTGCAAGCGGTTGCAGATGTCGCGTCTGCTGGCCAGCACCTCCTCGGTCAGGCGAGCCGATTGGTAGTCCTCTTCGAAGACGATGTGCACGCCGCCAATCTGGTCGGCCAGTGCGGCTGATGCAGGCAGGAACAGCAGGGCGAGCCCCAAGGCCACAGCGTGAATGGTTCGTGTTGACATGGGTGTGTGGATGCAGATTTGTGGAAAGCCAAGTCGCGTTCGTCAGAAGGTGTCCAGGCTGCCGGCCAGTCTTTCGCATTGCTCCAGCGTGGCGGGCTGGCCCTCGACGATGCCCAGCCCCTTCGCCAGCCTTTCGATGACTTGCGCGGCCTGTCGCGCCACTTCATCGGAGTAGGGGTCTTGCTTGGCGCCCAGGGTAGAAAACATCGCCTGGGTACCGAGCTTCAATTCCGCAGCGTGCAGGTTGCCCCAGCCCAGCAGCTTGGGGGCATACACGGGCTTGTTGCCGTGGTGCTGGCGCTCGCATTCGTGAACCGCGCCGCCCAGCACCTTGCGCAAGGCGTAGTACCGCAGGCCGTTGCGAACTTCGGGTGTCATGTCTGCAGGCGCGGGCGCTGGGGCCGCCGCCACCGTTGGCTTGGGCCCTGCCATCTTGCTGGCAATGGAGGCCATGAGCGCGGCGGCGCTCTTGGCCCGCCCGCCACCGCTGCCCTTGTACTCGCCGCCTTCGTAGACCTGGTGGTCTGGCACGCCCCATACCTGCACCGGCGCGGCGAACGTTGGCATCTCGTTCCAGCGCGGCCACTGCACGCGAACGTACTTCCAGCCGTCCATGCCCGCTTGGGCCACGCCTTCGGTGAACAGCTTGTCGGCCCCCACACAGTAGCCGCAACGCGTGTCTGGCGACGTGAACTGCACCACCACCTTCGGGTGCTGCCGCACAAACGCAGGCAACTCTTGCGGCTGCAGTTCGGTGACGGTGCGCTCAGCCATCGCGCCAGCCGACGCAGTGAGGCCAGCCAAAATCCCGAGCACGCGCAGCGGTGCCAAACGGTTCATGCTTCTACTCCCTGAAGGTCTTGTGTCATGGTGGCCAACACCCCTGCCGGCCACTGCAATAGGGCCACTTTAGAACACCCAGCCGAAGTGAGCGCCATGCGCTGGCTGCAGGATGGGCCTGGGTGCCGCGGCTCGGTGGCTTGCACGAGGCCTCGGGTACAGCGCATGCTTCGAACACTGCCCCTGTGGACGATGACCCCATGAAGACTCTGACCTGCCATGCCTGGCCGCGCCGCACCGCCACGCTGCTGCTTGCCAGCGCCTTGCTGGGCTGTTCCCACTGGCCTTCGACGCTGCCTCAGCCCGCCGTCAACACACGGGGCATTGACGAAACGGTGCGGCTTGCCATGGACGCCACCGGCGCCCGGGGTCTGGCGGTTTCGGTGGTTGACGACGGTCAGGTGGTGTTCACCAGGGCTTACGGCGTTCGCAATGCCACTGGCGACCCGTTGCTGGAGGACACCGTGATGTACGGTGCCTCGCTGACCAAGGCGGCATTTGCCTATGTGGTGATGCAGTTGGTGGAAGAAGGCAAGCTCGGTCTGGATGTGCCGATCGAGCGCTACCTGCCGCAGCCACTGCCAAGCTATGCGTCGCCAGACATCGTGCGGCGCTATTCCGCGTTCTCGGGTCTGGCCAGCGATGAGCGCTGGCGCCGGCTCACGCCCCGCATGCTGCTGACCCACAGCGGTGGCTTTGCCAACTTCTACTTTCTGGAGCCCGACCAGCAGTTGCGCATCCACTTCGAACCTGGCAGCCGCTACGCCTACTCAGGCGATGGGCTGATCCTGCTGCAATTCGTGCTGGAGCAAGGCCTTGGGATGGATGTGGGCGCGGAGATGCATCGGCGCGTGTTTGCACCGAACGGCATGACCCGCACCAGCCTGATCTGGCGCCCTGACTTTCGACCCAACCTGGCAGACGGGTTCACGCTGGACGGGCGGCCGGAGCCCCACGACGAGCGCAGCCGGGTGCGCGCCGCGGGCTCGATGGACACCAGCATTGCCGACATGGGCCGGCTCGCCGCCAGCCTGGTGCGCGGCGATGGCCTGAGCGCTGCCGCGCGAAACGAGTTGACTCGGTCGCAACTCGCGATCACCACCCGCAGCCAGTTCCCTTCGTTCCAGCCACCCCTCGCACCACCCCCCTTTCAAGCGCTGGGTGCGGCACTGGGCGTGATCGCATTCAAAGGACCACAGGGGAGCGGCTTCTTCAAGGGCGGGCACAACGACTCCACAGCCAACATGTGGGTCTGCATCGAGGCGAAGAAGCGCTGCGTGGTGATCCTCTCCAACGACGTGCGGGCCGAGCCGGCGTTTCCGGCCCTGGTGCAGTCCATCTTGGGTGACACCGGGCTGCCCTGGGCCTGGGAGTATGGCGACATGAAATTCTGGTGGCCAACGCGCTGAGTGCACAGCGCGTGGGTGGGGCCAGGCGGCCTGACGGGTGTTGGCTGGCGACGGGGTCAATTCGCGGCCGGCGGCGCCGATAACTCGTGAATGGACTGGCTCTCCAGCGCGCAGCGCGCGCTGAACTTCGACAACGATGCGCTGTCTGCGCATCGTGCCCGCGTTCGCCGCAACTTCAGCCTGCTGGGGGCGATGGCCTTTCTGCCTTTGGCGCTGTTGCACCTGGTGGGCGCCAACGGACCGATGTTCGCCGTCAACATGGTCGTGGGCGGCTCGATGGCCGCCAATGCCTGGGCCCTGCAGCGTGGGCGCAACCCAGCCGTGCCGTTTCTGGCCCTGGGCATCCTCATGGTGGTTGGCGTGTGCGTCTCGGTCTGGCGGCAAGGCAACTACGGTGTGCTGTGGGCCAATCCGGCGGTCTTCATGTTCTTCTTCGTGCTGTCGCGCCGCTGGGCCCTGGCCCTGGGCGTGGTGCTATTGCTGGGGGTAACGGTCGCGAGCAGCGTCTCGCTGGGTTGGCCGCTGGCGGCACGGGTGTTCATGACCATCGGCTTCACGTTGCTGATGATCAACGTGGTGCTCAACGTCGTTGCCGACTTGCAGCAGGCGCTTGAAAACCAGGCCAGCACCGACCCGCTCACCGGCGCCTTCAACCGCCGCCACCTGCAGATGCACCTGGCACAACGGGTGGCACCCGCCGACCCCTCGGCAGCCTGCGACGCGTTGCTGGCCATCGACATCGACCACTTCAAGCTCATCAACGACCACCATGGCCACGCCGTGGGCGACGAGGTGCTGTGCCGTCTGGTGGCCGCGGTGAGTGCCCGCAAGCGCGCCAGCGACTTGCTGTTCCGTACCGGTGGCGAGGAGTTCGTGCTGCTGCTGCCACGCGTCACCCTGCCCGCCGCACAACGCCTGGCCGAAGACCTGCGCCAGCGTCTGGAGCAAGCCGAACTGCTGCCGGGCGAGCCGGTGACGGTCAGCATCGGGGTCAGTGCGCTGGCGGCCGGACAAAGTGCCGAGGCCTGGTTCAAGGCGGCCGACGCGGCGCTGTACGAAGCCAAGAACCTGGGGCGCAACCGCGTGGTCGTGGCCACGGGCGACCCGGCCGGCGCCTTCGGCCTGCCTGCAGAGCCCGGGGCGACCAGCGCCGGGCTCTGAGCGCCAGCCCGAATGGGCCGTAGCATGCGCATGACTGCAGCGCATGAGGCCACCGGCATGGATCCGGGGCGCCCTGGCGCCACCTGACCCGAACGGGAGCCCCGAGAACATGCACGAAATCATCTGCCCCCACTGCGCCAAGGCGTTCAAGATCGACGAGGCCGGCTACGCCGACATCCTCAAGCAGGTGCGCGACGGCGCGTTCGAGCAGCAGTTGCACGAGCGGCTGGAACTGGCCGAGCAGGACAAGCGCAACGCCATTGAACTGGCCAAGGCCAAGGTGGCCCACGAGCTGCAGCAGGCCGCCTCGGCCAAGGACGCCGAGATACAAGGCCTGAAGGCCAAGCTGGACGCCGGCGAGGTGGCGCGCCAGCTGGCCGTGGCCCAGGCGCTGGCCGCCGTGGAGAAAGAGCGCGACGCCATCGCCAACCAACTGCAGCAGGCCCGGCACGACCAGCAGGCCGCCGCCCAACTGGCCCAGGCCATGCTGCAGAACGAACTGCAAAAGGCCGCCGCTGCCAAGGACGCCGAGATCCAGCGCCTGAAGAGCAACATGGAGCGCGCGGCGCTGGAAAAGCAGTTGGCCGAAACCTCGCTGAAGGACAAGTACGAAACCCAGATCAAGGACCGCGACGACGCCATCGAGCGGCTGCGCGACATGAAAGCGCGCCTCTCGACCAAGATGGTGGGCGAGACCCTGGAGCAGCACTGCGAAACCGAGTTCAACCGCATCCGCGCCACGGCCTTCCCCCGCGCGTACTTTGAGAAAGACAACGACGCGCGCACCGGCAGCAAGGGCGACTACATCTTTCGCGACCGCGACGAAGCCGGCACCGAGATCGTCTCCATCATGTTCGAGATGAAGAACGAGAGCGACCGCACCGCCACCAAGAACCGCAACGAAGACTTCCTGAAAGAGCTGGACAAGGACCGCAGCGAGAAGGGCTGCGAGTACGCGGTGCTGGTGTCACTGCTGGAGCCCGACAGCGAGCTCTACAACACCGGCATCATCGACGTGGCCCACCGCTACCCGAAGATGTACGTGGTGCGCCCGCAGTTCTTTCTGCCCCTCATCACGCTGCTGCGCAACGCGGCCATGAACTCGCTGGGCTACAAGACCGAGCTGGCGCTGGTGAAGGCGCAGAACATAGCCGTCACTAACTTTGAAGCAGAACTCGACGACTTCAAGGCCTCGTTCGCGAAGAACTACGACCTGGCGTCACGCCGCTTCCAGACGGCCATCGACGAGATCGACAAGTCCATCGACCACCTGCAAAAGACCAAGGAGGCCCTGCTGGGCACCGACCGCAACCTGCGCCTGGCGAACGACAAGGCACAGGATGTGACGATCAAGAAGCTGACCAAGGGCAACCCGACGATGGCGGCGAAATTTGCGGAGTTGAAGGGGCCGGGGAATGGCGAGGCAGGGTGAGTCGGGACAAGGGCTGTGCGCTGCTGGTGCATGAACAGTGCCGGCCGTGCTTGGCATCGCGGTCTTCAGTCCTCGTCCAAAGCCAACAAGCCCTGCGGCGACGCAGGGGGCCACTGGTCGGCTGCGACGCGTACCTGGAACCAGCGATGCATGGCCGCATCCTCCACCGCGTACTCGCCGTGGGCTGATTTCCAGACCAGGGCCGGCGTGCGTTGCCGCAACGCCTCCAGCGCCTTCTGCGCTTGCGGCACGCTCACCGGGCGCCCCAGACTTTCGCGATAGAAGCGCAAGGCTTCACCGTCGTAGGGGCGAAAGCGCGGCCCCTGGTCAAGCATGCGCCACAGCACCACCTGTTCGGTCGGCTTCAGGCCCAGGTAGTCGGACTCCATCTGCGCCTCGTCCTGAACCTGCTGTTCCTGTGCCGCCTGCAGCAAAGCCGCCTCGAAACGACCGGTTCGGCCAGACAAGGGGCTGAGCACCGCGCCCATGGCCGCCATGAAGAACTGTGGACGGTGCCCAAACGCCACGAAGGCTTCCTGCAATGCAGCCCGGTCCACCGGCACCAGGTCGGGCCGCTGAGCCTCCACCAAACCGGCCACATGGGCAATGAAATCGGTGTCCAACGGCGGCAGCGCCTGGATCTGCGAGCCGTAGAACGCCGCGCCCGCGCTGACCACCAGGCGCAGCAACTTGTCGCGATCAGAACCCGACATCACCAGCATCAAATTCACAAGGCCGGGTTGGTTCATTTGATCGCGCGCCGACTTCAGCGCCGTCATCGCAGCCTCGCCGGCTTCGCTGGTCAGGGCGTGCTGTGCCTCGTCGATGATCAGCGCCACCGGTCGGTCTGCGGCCTGCAGCAGGCTGCGCAGCGCGTCTACCAGGGTCAGACCATCTACCTGGCCGATCTTGCTGGTGTCAATCTCCAGCGCACCCGCCACCTTCACGCCCTTGAGCCCGGCCTTCTTGGCGGTGCGGGCCACCAGCCCAAGGTGCGTCTGCAAAGACCGTGCAATGGCCTCGGCGATCAAGGTGCCAGGGTCGCGGCGGGTGTCGGCCCACAGATCCACGTACACCACCTCGACGCCAGCCTGCCGCAACGCGGGTGCCAGGTCACCTTGCAAGAAGGTGCTCTTGCCGGTTCGACGCGGCGCGGCCAGGAACAGACCGTTGTGTGCATCGCCCAGCAGCGAGCGCCCCTGCAGGGCCTGCACCATCTGCTGCGCCAGCGTTGTGCGGTGGTACGGGATCATGCGATTACCCAGTCTTATCCTTCGGAAGGATAGTCTATCCTGTATTGGATAAACACAGATAGTTGCCGACGTACCCCAGTGGGGTGCCGCTCAAGGGCCGTAGTCGTCCTCGCGCTGGTGGCGCACCGCACCCACCACCACCGCCTGGCCCACGACCTCGAACAGCACCACATAGCCCGTGGCACCAAACGGCACGATGAGTTCGCGTGACTGCCCGTTGCCCAGTTCGGCTTTGCGGCAGGTCAGCGGCGACCACGCCAGCACACCCAGGCCGGTGCGTATCGCATTCAGTGCTCGCTCCGGCACCGTCCAGTCCGGCGTCTCGCTGGCCAGTTCGCGCTCAATGGCGAAGTCCTCCAGCCGGCGCAAGTCCTCAAGCGCCTCATCCGTCAGCGTGACTTTGAAAGTCAGCGTCACTTGGCGCCGCGCTTGGCGGCCAACTTCTTGGCACGTTCCAGGCGCCCCTGCAGATCAGCCATCACCTCGTCCACCGAGTGGCCACCGCCCGCCTGCTTCCATTGCGTGATCGCCGCCTCACCACGCGCCACAAACTCAGCCTGCACCCGACGCCGAGCCGCAGCCACCACCACCGCCTCTTCGATGAACTGGGTCAGAGACTCCCCGTCCCGCAAAACGGCCACGACTTCGGCTCGAACCTGGGGCTTCACGCGGATGGGGGGAAAGGTGGCGGTGCGCATGGCGGCAGTGTATAGCAGACGTGCTACAGCCACATCGACTGGGAACGACCATGGCGGGGAAGTTTGCGGAGTTGAAGGGGCTGGGGCTGGCGATGGTGAGTGCGCCATCAACGCATCACATCCATAGCACTTAGTGCTATATTCAAAAAATGGGAGGCGGCCATGGCGGTTTACAAGACTCGGTGGTTCGACCGCTGGGCGCGCAAAGAAGGATTGGCCGCGTCCAGCCTTTGCGCCGCCGTGTTGGAAATGACGAACGGCCTGGTCGATGCGGACCTGGGTGGCGGGCTGGTCAAGAAGCGAGTCGGGCGGCCCGGACAAGGCAAGAGCGGCGGCTATCGCACGCTGGTGGCGACAAACAAGGGCAACCGCTGGGTGTTCGTGTTCGGCTTTCCGAAGAACGAGCGCAGCAACATCGACAAGGACGAAACCGAGGCCTTGAAGAAGTTGGCGGCGCATCTGTTGTCGCTGACGCCACTGGCGCTCGGCAAGGCCCAAAGTGCCGGTGAACTGATAGAGGTGGATTGCGATGCGAAAGACTAAATCTCCGATCCTGGATGCCGTGCACGAAACGGCCAAGGGCCTGCACAAGGCGGGCGTGATGGACCAGCTCACGCTGCGTGAATTCGACCAGCTCTGCCTGCCGCCCATAGCGCCGCTGCAGCCCGAGGAAATCAAGCACATCCGCGAGACCACGCGCGTCAGCCAGGCCGTCTTTGCCCGTCTGCTGAACACCAGCCTCTCGACGGTGCAGAAATGGGAGATCGGCCAGAAGAAGCCGACCGGCACTGCGCTGAAGTTGCTGCACTTGGTGCAAAAGCGCGGGCTTGAAGTTGTCGCTTGAGCGCACAACTGCCTACCGGCGCTGATGGGCGTATGCCTTCGCCGCCGTCTGTTGACCATGTCAAATCTGGCTAGAAGGCGCGCTCGAAACGGCTTGCAGCCTTGCCCTTCTCAACATCTTCCATCAGATTGAGGTTCGAAATGGGACCCATCGCACTGTTCGACAAGTCGTTCTTGCAGTCACTTACCGTTGACGAATCAGTTTGGTTTGACCACTTCTTCTTGCCCGTGGTCTGCCCCATATTTTTCGTCGAAACGCTGGCAGACCTGACCAAGCAAAAACGCCCGGGTTCCACGAGGCGCCCTCAAGACGAGGTTCGCATACTTGCAGACAAGTCTCCTGTCATGTCTGCTGCTCCATGTGTGCATCACATGCAATTGGCGATAGCAAACCTGCTCGGCTACGCGGCACCCCATCTTGGACAAGTGCCACTCGCGGGAGGACGTCCCGTAAGAAGCAAAGACGGAAAGCCGGGCGTGGTGTTCGAAATTTCACCAGAGGCCGAGTCATTCTCTCGCTGGCAACGCGGCCAGTTTCTTGAGGTTGAGCGAGACGCCGCCTCGTCTTGGCGAGCAATGCTGGCCAACCTTGACCTACCCGCAGTGGCTCTCACTATGCGAAGGCTCGGCATTACGCCCAAGAACTGCAAGTCGGTGAATGAGGCATACGGCATTGCTGCTAGCCTTGTTCACACACGTGCTGAGACCGAGGCGCAGATTGTTTTGCTGTTCAATTTCTTGCACATTCCCAGCCACTTGCACGGGGAGATCCTCCACAAGTGGACGTGTGCTGGTTCGCCTCCGCTCGCCCTCTTTGCCGCATATGCCGCACACGTGCTAACGGTAGAGCTCTTCTTCCAAATCGCTCTTGCTGCAAACATTATTTCAGCCGAACGCGCGTCAAACCGAGCTGATGTGGCGTACCTCTTCTACTTGCCGTTTTGCCATCTGTTCGTGTCGGGAGACAAACTCCATCAACGTTGCGCGCCGCCGTTTCTGACGAAGAAGCATGACTTTCTTTGGGGACCAGACCTCAAAACTGCTCTTACTGAGATCAATCAACGAATGTCATCAGCCACAGAGACTGAACGTCAACAGGGCCTGCACAAACTTGCGCCGAGACCGCCGGGAGACTCAACCAATCTAGTGATTTCAATGTGGGAAAAACACTACCCTCTCCCAGTGGGTCAGGAGGCAATTGCTCCGCATAACCCAGTGGCAGAACGTAAATTGGTCGAGCACATAAATGACTTTGTCAATGCTCCTGAAGTGCCGGAGGTGGCATCTATACCGGCCGACGATTTGGACGGTGTCGCAATCGAAAGACTCGTGCCGCCGAGGCGCGGATCTTGGTGGGTAATCCCAAAGGCAGTAGCGGACAAAGAGCAGACCCGCGAATAAGGTCTACCTGACCTTGCTCGCTCAAACCCTCTCCACCACCATCGCAATCCCCTGCCCCACCCCAATGCACATGGTGCACAGCGCGTAGCGGCCGCCGCCCACGTGCAGCTGGTTGATGGCGGTGGTAACCAGGCGGGCGCCGCTGGCGCCCAGGGGGTGGCCCAGGGCGATGGCGCCGCCGTTGGGGTTGACGCGGGGGTCGTCGTCTTGCAGGCCCAGGTCGCGCAGCACGGCCAGGCCTTGGGCGGCAAAGGCTTCGTTCAGCTCGATCACGTCCATCTGCGCCAGCGTCAGGCCGGTGAGCTCCAGCACCTTGCGGGTGGCGGGCGCGGGGCCCATGCCCATGATGCGCGGCGGCACGCCGGCCGTGGCCATGCCCACCACGCGGGCGCGCGGGGTGAGGCCGTTCTTGGCGGCGTGGTCGGCGTCGGCCAGCAGCAGCGCGCAGGCACCGTCGTTCACGCCGCTGGCGTTTCCGGCCGTCACGGTGCCGTCGGGGCGCACCACGCCCTTGAGCTTGGCCAGCGCTTCCAGGCTGGTGTCGCGGGGGTGCTCGTCTTTGCTGACGACGATGGCGTCGCCCTTCTTTTGCGGGATGGTGACAGGGCAGATCTCGGCGTCGAAGTAGCCGCGCTGCTGGGCGGCCACGGCCTTCTTCTGGCTGGCCAAGGCCATGCGGTCTTGGGCCTCGCGCTCGATCTTGAAATCGGTGGCCACGTTCTCGGCCGTTTCGGGCATGGAATCCACGCCGTAGGCAGCCTTCATCCTGGCGTTGATGAAGCGCCAGCCGATGGTGGTGTCGTAGATGGCGTTGCTGCGGCTGAAGGCGCTTTCCGCCTTGGGCATCACGAAGGGGGCGCGGCTCATGCTCTCCACGCCGCCGGCGATCATCATGCCGGCCTCGCCGGCCTTGATGGCGCGCGCTGCGGTGCCAATGGCGTCCATGCCCGAGCCGCACAGGCGGTTGATGGTGGCGCCCGGCAGGGCCAGCGGCATGCCAGCCAGCAGCGAGGCCATGTGGGCCACGTTGCGGTTGTCTTCACCGGCCTGGTTGGCGCAGCCGTAGATCACGTCGGCCACGGCCGCCCAGTCCACGCGCGGGTTGCGGGCCATCAGCGCCGCCAGGGGGATGGCGCCCAGGTCGTCGGCACGCACGCTGCTCAGCGCGCCGCCGTAGCGGCCGAAGGGGGTGCGGATGGCGTCGCAGATGTAGGCGTGGCGGTTGCTCATGGCGGGTTCTGTGGGCGGTGGGTCAGATGGGTTGGGTCGTCATCCCCGCGAAGGCGGGGATCCAGGTGATTCTGTGGCGCTTGTGGATTCCCGCCTTCGCGGGAATGACGGGGAGAGGGGCGGGAATGACGGAGGGAAGAGGCATCAGACGCCGAGGTAGCGGTGCAGTGCGGCCTCGTCGTCGGCCAGGTCTTCGGATTTTCCCTCCAGCACCAGGCGGCCCTTTTCCAGCACGATGCAGCGGTCGGAATGCTCCAGCACCTGGCGGAAGTTGCGGTCCACCACCAGGGATGCGATGCCGCTTTGCCGCACCAGGCCGATGACGCGCCAGATCTCGGCCACCACCAGCGGGGCCAGGCCCTCGGTGGCTTCGTCGAGGATGATGATGTCGGGGTTGGTCATCAGCGCGCGGCCGATGGCCAGCATCTGCTGCTCGCCGCCGCTCAGTTGCCCACCGCCGTTGGTGAGGCGCTCGGCCAAGCGGGGGAAGGTGTCCATCACGCGTTCGAAGGTCCAGTCGGTCTGGCCACGGGTGCCGGGCCGCGCGGCCATGATGAGGTTCTCGCGCACGCTGAGGTTGGGGAACACGCCGCGGCCTTCGGGCACCACGCCAATGCCGAGCTTGACGATGCGCTCGGTGGGCTCGCGCGTCACGTCGCGGCCGACCACCGTCACCGTGCCGCCGCTGGCGCGCACCTGGCCCAGCAGGGTGCGGATGAGCGTGGTCTTGCCCATGCCGTTGCGGCCCAGCAGGCCCATGGCCTCGCCCTTGCGCAGGGCGAAGCTGATGCCATGCAGGATGTGGCTTTGCCCGTAGTGGGCGTGCAGCTCGCGGGCTTCGATGAAGTTGTCTGCGCTCATCTCAATGGTCGCCCAGGTAGGCGATCTGCACGTCGCGGTTGGTGCGGATGTTGGCGGGCGCGTCGCTGGCAATCACGCGGCCGTTCACCATCACGGTGATCTTGTCGGCCACGCGGAAGACGGCGTCCATGTCGTGCTCCACCAACAGGATGGCGTGGCCGGTCTTCAGCTCGTTCAGCAGCGCCAGCATGCGTTCGGTTTCTTCGGCGCCCATGCCGGCCAGGGGTTCGTCCAGCAGCAGCACGCGCGGGCCGCTGGCCAGGCACATGGCGATCTCCAGCTGGCGCTTCTGGCCGTGCGAGAGCGTGCCTGCGGTGCGCGCGGCGTGCTCGGCCAGGCCGGCGCGGGCCATGGCCTCGTCGGCGGCGGCGCTGGCGTTCCTGTCGGCTGTCGCGGGCGTCCACCAATCCCACGGCCGCTGCCAGCGCGCTTGCGCGGCCAGGCGGCAGTTCTCGCGCACGGTGAACTCGCCAAAGATGGTGTTGCGCTGGTAGCTGCGGCCCAGGCCGGCGCGGGCGCGCTTGGGCTGGCTCCAGCGGGCCACGTCCTGGCCCATCAGCAGCACCTCGCCCGCGCTGGGCGGAATCTCGCCCGAGAGCAGGTTGATGAGCGTGGACTTGCCGGCGCCGTTGGTGCCGATGACGGCGTGCAGCTCGCCCTCGGTGAGCGTGAGCGACACACCCTCCACGGCCTTGAGGCCGCCGAAGAAGCGCGACAGCGCGCGGGCCTCTAGAAGCACGGAGCTCATGCCGCCTCCTTGCGCGCAAAGAGGCCGATCAGCCCGCGCGGCATCAGCGCCACGAAGGCGATGATGGCCAGGCCCAGCATCAGCTGCCAGTGCTTGGCAAAGGCGCCAAACACGGCCTGCGACTGGAACAGCTCCTGCAGCAGGGTGAAGGCCACCGCGCCCAGCAGGGCGCCGCGCAGGTGGCCCAGGCCGCCCAGGATGATCATGATCAGCACGGCGCCGCTCTGGTGCCAGCTGAGCAGCTCGGGGTTCACGAAGCCGTCTTTCACCGCGAACCAGTAGCCCGCCAACGCCGCCAGCTTGGCCGAGGCGATGAAGATGATGAGCTTGTAGCCGAAGGTGGCAAAGCCGGCGGCGCGCATGCGCTGCTCGTTGGCCTTGATGCCGGCCAGCGCGCGGCCGAAGCGGCTGCGCAGCATCACCGCCGCGAAGATGAAGGCGCCGGCCAGGCTGGCCAGCACGGCGTAGTACAGGGTGTTGCCGGCGTCCAGGTCAAAGGGCTTGAAGCCGAAGAGCGTGGCGTCGGGCTTGAAGTAGAGGTAGATGCCGTCGCTGCCGCCGCCCAGCGGCGTGTCGTGGGCCACGAAGTAGGCCATCTGCGCGAAGGCCAGCGTGATCATGATGAAGTAAACACCCTTGGTGCGCAGCGAGAGCCCGCCCACCACCAGCGCGTACAGCCCGGCCGCTGCCATGGCCACGATGAGCGTGAGCCACAGCGAGGCAGCCTCGCCTTGCGGCGACATCAGCGTGACGGCGTAGGCGCCGATGCCGAAGAAGGCCGCGTGGCCGAAGCACACCAGGCCGGTCTGGCCCACCAGCAGCTCAAGGCTGAGGGCGAAGATGGCCAAGATCATAATCTTGACCGCCAGCTCCAGGTAGAAGCCTTGCAGCACCAGGGGCAGCGCGGCCAGGGCGGCGAAAGCCACCACCACGGGCACGGTGCGAGACAGAGACATGTTTGACATCAGCCGGCCTTGAACAAGCCTTCCGGCTTCCACAGCAGCATGGCCGCCATCAACAGGTACACCGACACGCCGGCGATGCTGGGCAGCAGCACCTTGCCGAAGGTGTCGACAAAGCCCACCATCAACGCAGCCACCAGAGCGCCCTTGATGGAGCCGATGCCGCCGATCACCACCACCACGAAACAGATGATGAGCACGCCGGCACCCATGTTGGGGTACACCGACGAGACGGGCGCGGCGATCATGCCGGCCAGCGCGGCCAGGGCCACGCCCACGGCAAAGACGATGCGGTAGAGCAGGCGGATGTTCACACCCATGGCCCGCACCATCTCGCGGTTGCTGGCACCGGCGCGGATGCGCATGCCCAGCCGGGTCTTGGTCATCACTGCCCACATGCCCACGGCCACGGCCAGGCACACGGCCGAGACGAAGAGGCGGTAGACCGGGTAGGTCATCATCTCGCCCAGCGGCAGGCTGCCCGAGAGCCAATCGGGCGGCTGCACGCCGTGCACGTCGTCACCCACCAGGACGCTGCGCAGCTCTTCAAACACCAGGATGAGGCCGTAGGTCATCAGCACCTGTTGCAGGTGCTCGCGCTCATACAGGTAGCTGAAGAACACCCACTCCAGCACATAGCCCAGCAGCACCGAGAGCGTGATGCCCAGCACCAGCACAGTGAAGAAGCCACCACCCCATTGCTGCACGGCCGGCGCCAAGGCATAGGCCATGTAGGCGCCGATCATGTAAAAGCTGCCGTGCGCCAGGTTGATGACGCCCATGATGCCGAAGATCAGCGTCAGCCCCGACGCCACCAGGAACAGCAGCAGCCCGTATTGAACAGCGTTGAGGCACTGGATGAGGAAGGTGGCGAAGTCCACGGGCTATGACGCCTCAGCTCTTGCAGCCGCGGGCCGGGTCGGCCAGGCTCTTCGACGCGATGCCGATGACCTTGTTCTCCTTGCCGCTCACCTGGCGCAGGTAGATGTCTTGCACCGGGTTGTGCGCCTTGCTCAGGCTGAAGGGGCCACGCGGGCTGTCGATCTTGGCTTTCTCCACCGCAGCGGCGAACTCGGCCTTCTTGCTCACGTCGCCCTTCACCGCGGCCAAGCCGATGCCCAGGATCTGCGCGGCGTCGTAGCCCTGCACGGCGTACACGTCGGGCTGCAGCTTGTAGGCCTTGGCGTAGGCCAGGCGGAAGGACTTGTCCTTGGGGTTGGTCAGGCTGTCGCCGTAGTGCAGCGAGGTGAGCAGGCCTTCGGCCGAGGCGCCTTGCGCTTCGAGCGTGCCGTCGGTGATGAAGCCGGCGCCGTACAGCGGGATGCTCTTCTTCAGGCCGGCCGCGTCGTAGTCTTTCACGAACTTCACGGCACCGCCGCCGGCGAAGAAGGTATAGACCGCGTCGGGCTTGAGTGCGGCGATCTCGGTCAGCAGGGCCTGGAACTCGACGCCGGGGAAGGGCACGGTCAGGTCTTTCAGCACCTCGCCGCCACCCTTGGTGAACGACTCCTTGAAGCCCTTGACCGATTCGTCACCGGCCGCGTACTTCCAGGTGATGGTGACAGCCTTCTTGATGCCCTTCTTGGCCATGACCTCGCCCATGGCGTAGCCCGGCTGCCAGTTGCTGAACGACGAGCGGTAGATGTTGGGGCCGCACATGGGGCCGGTGACGGCGTCCGCGCCGGCGTTGGGCACGATGAGCAGCGTGTTGCTGTCTTTCGCGGCCTTGGCCATGGCCATGGCCACGCCCGAGTGCACGGTGCCGATCAGCACGTCCACCTGGTCGCGCTTGACGAGCTTGCCCACGTTCTCGGTGGCCTTGGAGGGGTCGGACTCGTCGTCCACCTTGAAGAACTCCACCTCCCGGCCGCCCACCTTGCCACCCTGCTCGGCCAGGTGGAGCTTGAAGCCATTCTCGATGGCGTTGCCCAGCGCGGCGTAGGTGCCGGTGTAGGGCAGCATCAGGCCGACCTTGAGCTTGGCGCTTTGGGCGAAAGCAGAGCCGGAAGCCAACAGCACGGTGGTGGTGGCGGCAATGGCGGTGAGGGTGGTGCGCTTCATGGTGGGGTGGTCTCCTGGGGTGCGGTCTGTGGAACGGTTTGCTGAACGGTGTTCTGGATGAAAGCCTGAACGGCCGCTGTGACTTGCTCGGGCTGATCCCGGTGCGGCGAGTGTCCACACGCGGCCAGCTTGATCAATCGGGTGTTGCCCACGGCGCTGGCGATGCCGTCGATCTGGGCCAGGGTGCCGTAGGGGTCGTCCAGCCCTTGGATGGCCAGCACCGGGGCTCTAATATGCTTTAGTTCTGAAGTAATTTGCCATTGGGGAAACTCCGGTGCCAGCCAGATGTTGTTCCAGCCCCAGAAGGCCGAATCCACATCGTCGTGGTACTTGGCCAGGCCCTGGCGCAGCGTGCCGCTGGCGTAGAGGTTGCGCGCTTCGCGGATGCTGATGAGGCCGAACTCTTCCACCAGGATGTGCGGCGCCATCACGATGACGGCACTCACCCGCTCGAGCGCATGGGCCGCGTGCACCAGGGCGATGGAGCCGCCGTCGCTGTGGCCGAAGAGGCAGTAGCGGCCTTGGACGCCCAACGCATCCAGCAGCGCGGGCAGCACCTGCCGGGCCTGGATGTGCATGAAGTCCAAGCCCCAGTGCTCGTTGGCGGGGCGCGGCGTGGAGCGGCCGTAGCCGGGGCGCGAATAGACCAGGCCGCGCAGGCCGCAGGCCTGGCACAGGCGCTCGGGGAAATCCTTCCACATGGCCACCGAGCCCAGGCCTTCGTGCAGGAAGACCAGCAGTGGCGCGGCCGGGTCGGCCACGCCCACCCATTCGACTTCAATGTCGAAGTGGCGGTGGTTGGCGGTGATGGCGACCTGCATCACCGACAAGCCCCGTCAAGCCCGCGCAGGCCTGCCTCGTCATTCCCGCGCAGGCGGGAATCCACAACGCCGTCATTCCCGCGCAGGCGGGAATCCAGGGCTTCGGCTGACCTCGTGGATTCCCGCCTGCGCGGGAATGACGAAGCGGGAGGCGGGAATGACGAAGAGGGCAGCGGAATTGACGCCATGCAATCCCTCACGACGCCGCCCTCTCCTGATCGCGCAGCTTGAAGCGCTGGATCTTGCCGGTGGCGGTCTTGGGCAGGTCTTCCACGAAGATGATCTGGCGCGGGTACTTGTAGGGTGCCAGGTGGTCTTTGACGAAGGCCTTGAGCTCTTCCTCGGTCGTGGTCTTGCCGGGCTTCACCACCACGAAGGCCTTGGTCTTGGTCAGGCCCTCGGCGTCGGGCACGCCGATCACGGCGGCTTCCAGCACAGCGGGGTGCAGCACCAGGGTGGCTTCCACCTCGAAGGGGCTGACGTAGATGCCGCTCACCTTGAGCATGTCGTCGCTGCGGCCGCTGTAGGTGTAGCTGCCGTCGTCATTGCGCACGTACTTGTCGCCGCTCTTGGTCCAGCCGCCCTGGAAGGTCTCGCGGGTCTTGGCCTGGTTGCCCCAGTACATCATGGCCGCCGAGGGGCCGCGGATGTAGAGGTCGCCGGGCTCGCCCTCGGGCACGGCGCCACCCTCTTCACCGCGCAGCTCGATGTCGTAGCCCGGCACCGGCCAGCCGGTGGTGCCGTAGCGCACGCGCTCGGGCGTGTTCGAGATGTAGATGTGCAGCATCTCGGTGGAACCGATGCCGTCGACGATGTCCACGCCAAAGTGGCGCTTGAAGCGCTCGCCAAGGTCGGCGGGCAGCGCCTCGCCAGCGGACGACACCAGGCGCAGCGAGACATCACTGCGGGCCGGCAGCGCCGGGTGGGCCAGCATGCCGGCAAAGCCGGTGGGGGCGCCGTAGAACACGGTGGGCTTGGTGTTGCCGATGCCGCCCAGCCAGCGGCGGAAGGTGGCGTCGGGCGTGGGGCGCTCGCCCATCAGGATGACGGTGGCACCCACGCTCATCGGGAAGGTGAGCGCATTGCCCAGGCCGTAGGCGAAGAACAGCTTGGCGGCCGAGAAGCAGACGTCGCTCTCGCGCAGGCCCAGCACGCCCTTGGCATACAGCTCGCAAGTCCAGTAGGGGTTGGCGTGCGAGTGCACCGTGCCCTTGGGACGGCCGGTGGAACCTGAGGAGTAGAGCCAGAAGCCGGGTGCGTCCGGCCCCGTGCTGGCCGGCTTGGCGAGCGGGGAGTGCCCGGCGATGAAGGTTTCGAACTCGACTTCAGAAGGGTGCAGCGGCGCCATGGGGCGCGAAACGATGACCTTCTGCACCTCGTGGTCGGACTTGACCATGGCCGAGGTCACGGCCGGCAGCAGCGCACCCGAGACCAGCACGGCCTGGGCACGCGAGTGCTCGAGCATGTAGGCGTAGTCGTCGGCGGTGAGCAGGGTGTTCACGGCCACCGGCACCACGCCGGCATACAGGGCACCCAGAAAGGCCACGGGCCAGTCGACGCTGTCGAGCATCAGCAGCAGCACGCGCTCTTCGCGCTTCACGCCCAGGGCGCGCAGCGCGGCGGCCATGCGGCGCACACGCTCGTCGAGCTGGCCGTAGGTGACGGCGCCCACCTCGTCGATGAAGGCGGTCTTGGCGTGGCGGCCGGCGTTGATGCTCAGCAGGTGCTGGGCGAAGTTGAAGTCTTCGGCGGGCGCGGCCACATCGGGGGCCGGGTTCGAAACAGCGTTGGCGTTCATGGTTGTCTCCTTTCGCCGTCATTCCCGCGTAGGCGGGAATCCAGCAATGTGTGCGGTCATGGATGCCCGCCTGCGCGGGCATGACTATGTTGTGTTCGGCCTTCAGTAAGGTGCTTGGATGGTTCCCAACGCCGCCAGCACGGCCGGGCTGGCTTGCACCGCCGCGCGGCGCTGGTAGAAGGCCAGTGCGCGCAGGCCACCCAGTTCTTCGCCACCACCGGCGCGACCCGGGCCGCCGTGCATGGACTGGGGCATCACATTGCCATGGCCGCTGTGCAGCTTGGCAACGTCGGGGGTGACAACATGGACGCGACCATGGCTATCGGCCAGTTCGGTGGCCGTGGCGGCCAGTGGAGCCGGATCGTCGCCATAGAGCGAGCAGACCAGCGAGCCTTCACCACGGCGGATCAGCGCTGCTGCCTGGGCCGTGTCGCGGTAGGGCATCAAGGTGGCGCAGGGGCCGAACACTTCCAGGCTGTGCACCTTGTCGGCCGCTTCCGGGTTGCGCGTGCCCAGCAAGGTGGGGCCCACGCAGGCAGCCGCGGCCGGGTCGGCGGCTATCAGCGGGGCTTGGCGGCCATCAAACAGCACCTCGGTCTGGGTGCTCAGCGCGGCGATGCCGTCCTGCACCGTTTGCCACTGCTCGCGGTTCACCAGCGCGCCCATGCGCACGGCCTCATTGCGCGGGTTGCCCACGGTGACCTTGGCCAGCCTGGCGGCAATGGCCTGGGCGGCCGCGTCGTACAGCGCTTCGGGCACGAAGGCGCGGCGGATGGCGGTGCATTTCTGGCCAGACTTCACCGTCATCTCGCGCACCACCTCGCGCACGAACAACTCAAACGGCTCGGAGCCGGCAGCCGCGCCGGGCAGCAGCATGGCGGAGTTGAGGCTGTCAGCCTCGATGTTGACGCGCACCGACTGCGCGGCCACCTTGGGGTGCGAGCGGATCACCGCCGCCGTTTCGGCCGAGCCGGTGAACGAGAGCACATCGAATGGCTGCAAGGCGTCGAGCAGACCGGCCGAGCTGCCGCAGACGATGCTGATGGCACCGGCCGGCAACACGCCGGCGGCCACCACGTCGGCCACCATGCGTTGGGTGAGCCAGGCGGTGGCGGTGGCGGGCTTGACTATCACCGGCACGCCGGCCAGCAGGGCGGGCGCGGCCTTTTCCCACAGGCCCCAGGAGGGGAAATTGAAGGCGTTGATGAACAGCGCCACGCCGCGGGTGGGCACGCGCAGGTGCTGCGAGGCAAAGGCGTTGTCCTTGGCCAGCGCGGCGGCGTCGCCGTCCAGCAGCACGCGGGCCTCACCCAATGCCGCACCCCAGCGGGCGTACTGGCCCAAGGTGTATAGGGCGCCGTCGATGTCCACGGCCGAGTCGGTTTGCACCGTGCCCGAGTTGGCGGTGGCGATGCTGAAGTAGGCGTCGCGGTTGGCGGTGAGCACGCCAGCCACGGCCTTCAGCAGCGCGGCGCGCTCGCCGTAGGTCATGGCACGCAAGGCAGCGCCACCCTGTTCGCGGGCAAAGGCAAAGGCAGCGTGCAGATCGAGACCGGCGCTGGAGACGCGCACCAGGGCTTCGCCCGTCACCGGGTCGGTGAGCAGCGTGCCTTCGCCAGTGCCGGCCTGCCATTGGCCGGCAACGAAGTTCTTCAACAGTTCGGTGGTCATGGGTTCTTGGCAGCGGCGCTTCAAGCGCGCGTGAATTGAATGGCCCCTTCGGGCAACAGGTAGAGCACCAGGGCGCGGCCGCCCGTCACGGTGGGCTTGTGGGCACTGCCCGGGCCATAGACCTTCCAGCCGGCGGGCTGGCCGTCGAAGCGGGCATCGCCTTGCAGCGGCATCACCAGGTCGATCTCGCCGTTCGGGTGGCTGTGGTGCGGGCCAACCACATCGGCCATCTCCACCACGTCCACCGAATAGCCATGCGTGGCGGGGCTGGGTTTGATGACGCGGCCGTAGCGGATGCCACCACCCTCGTGTTGGCACATCCAGCCGGCCGCCACGCCGGCCTGGCAGGCTTTGAAAATGGCCTCGAAGGTGGCGCTGCCGGCGGGGTGGTCGCGGTTCAGCTCGGCAGCCAGGGTGTCGTCCAGCGGGCGGCCCGCCAGCGTGGCGGCGAACCCTGCTATCAGCGCGGAAAAGTCTTCTACGGAGGTCACTGTGGACATGGGGCGGGCTCCTGGGCCTTCTCAAACCGTGCGCACTTTGTTGCGGCAGACGGCTTGTGGAAATTTATTGCATGTACGAAACTTAACCGCCGGGTTGCATTGCGTCAAGCACTATATTGCATGCTACGGGTAACTACCAAGACCATGTCCAGTCACGAAACTGAGCTCGAAGACCCCGCCGCCGACCCCTCTGCGGACGGCCCCGGCACCGAGCGCCCCACCGCCCAGCGCGACCCCTTTCTAAACACCTTGGGCGAGAAGGTGCGCTCGCTGCGGGCCCGCCGCGGGATGACGCGCAAGGCCCTGTCGCAATCGTCTGAGGTGTCCGAGCGCCACCTGGCCAACCTGGAACTGGGCGTGGGCAATGCCAGCATCCTGGTGTTGCGCCAGGTCTGCCGCGCGCTCGATTGCCAACTGGCCGAACTGTTGGGCGACGAGACCGCCACCTCACCCGAATGGCTGCTGATCCGCGACCTGCTGCGCGGCCGGGGTGACGACGACCTGCGCCGTGGCCGCCTGGCGCTCACCGAGCTCTACGGTCAATCGGGCACGGCCGACGCCCGCAACCAGCGCATCGCGCTCATCGGCCTGCGCGGCGCTGGCAAATCCACTCTGGGCAAGCTGCTGGCGGATGCACTGGACGTGCCGTTCGTGGAGCTGAACCAGGAGATCGAGCGCGTGGGCGGTTGCAGCCTGCCCGAGATCCACAACCTGATGGGCCCCAGCGCCTACCGCCGCTACGAGCGCCGCTCGCTGGAAGAAACCATACAGCTCTACCCCGATGCGGTCATTGCCACGCCGGGCGGGGTCGTCTCAGACCCGGCCAATTTCAACCTGCTGCTGGGCCATTGCTACACGGTCTGGCTCAAGGCCTCGCCCGAAGAGCACATGAACCGGGTGCTGGCCCAGGGCGACCTGCGGCCCATGTCGGGCAACAAGGAAGCCATGGATGACCTCAAGCGCATCCTGGCCGAACGGGCGGCCTTCTACGGCAAGGCCGATCTGGTGGTAGACACCGGGGGCAAGCCGCTGGAACAGGCCTACACCGAGCTGCACTCGGCCCTGCAAGCGCAGTTGCACTGGCCGCATTGACCCTTCAAGCATCTGCACTAAAGTGCATTTAATGCTTGACAGGCAGATTTCATGCACTATCATGCCTGTCATCCCAGCCGCAAGATCTTGCAGCCGACGTCTGACAGCCCGCCCACCAGGAGACACGCATGAACGCCCCTCTCGTCACTGAAGCCCTCACCCCCGCCCCGGTGGAGTACCGCACCGAGCCCAGCCAGTACCACCACTGGTCGTTGAAGTTCGAAGGCGCCGTGGCCACCCTGGCCATGGGCGTGGACGAGAACGCCGGCCTGCGCCCTGGCTACAAGCTCAAGCTCAACAGCTACGACCTGGGCGTGGACGTGGAGCTGCACGACGCCATCAACCGCATCCGCTTCGAGCACCCCGAAGTGCGCACCGTGGTGCTCACCTCGGCCCGCGAGCGCGTGTTCTGCTCGGGCGCCAACATCTTCATGCTGGGCGTCTCCAGCCACGGCTGGAAGGTGAACTTCTGCAAGTTCACCAACGAGACCCGCAATGGCTTCGAAGACTCTTCCAAGAACAGTGGCCTGAAGTTCCTGGCCGCCGTGAACGGCTCGTGCGCCGGCGGCGGCTACGAGCTGGCCCTGGCCTGCGATGAAATCCTTTTGGTCGATGACCGCAGCTCGGCCGTGAGCCTGCCCGAAGTGCCCTTGCTGGGCGTGCTGCCCGGCACCGGTGGCCTGACCCGCGTGACCGACAAGCGCCACGTGCGCCATGACCTGGCCGACATCTTCTGCACCACCACCGAAGGCGTGCGTGGCCAGAAGGCCAAGGACTGGCGCCTGGTGGACGACATCGTCAAACCCGCCGCCTTTGCCGCCAAGGTGCAGGAACGCGCCCAGGCCCTGGCCGCCCAGAGCGACCGCCCGGCCGACGGCAAGGGCGTGACGCTGACCCGCATCGAGCGCCAGCAAGACGCCAACAGCGTCCGCTACGAACATGTGAGCGTTGAAATCGACCGCACCAAGCGCCAGGCCGTGTTCACCGTCAAGGCCCCCACCGGTGCCCAGCCCAGCACTGTGGACGGCATCGTCGCCGCCGGTGCCAACTGGTACCCGCTGGCCATGGCCCGCCAACTGGACGACGCCATCCTGCACATGCGCACCAACGAGTTGGAGATCGGCACCTGGCTGTGGAAGACCAGTGGCGACTCTGCCGCCGTGCAAGCCATGGACGCCGTGCTGCTGGCCAACCAGGGCCACTGGCTGGTGCGCGAAACCACCGGCCTGCTGCGCCGCACGCTCTCGCGCATCGATGTCTCGTCGCGCTCGCTGTTCGCGCTGATCGAAGAAGGTTCGTGCTTCACCGGCACCTTCCTCGAGTTCGCCCTGGCCTGCGACCGCAGCTACCAGCTGGCCCTGCCCGACGACGCCGCCAAGGCCCCCAAGCTGACGCTGACCGAAGCCAACTTCGGCCTGTTCCCCATGGCCACCGGCCAGTCGCGCATCGCCCGCCGTTTCTATGAAGAGGCCGCCCCGCTGGCGGCCGCCCGTGCCGCGATCGGTCAGGCGCTGGACGCCGACGCCGCGCTGGCCCTGGGCCTGGTCACCTCGGCCCCGGACGACATCGACTGGGCCGACGAAGTGCGCATCGCGCTGGAAGAGCGCGCCGCCATGTCGCCCGACGCCCTGACCGGCATGGAGGCCAACCTGCGCTTCAACGGCCCGGAGAACATGTTCACCCGCATCTTCGGCCGCCTGACTGCCTGGCAGAACTGGATCTTCCAGCGCCCCAACGCCGTGGGCGAAAAGGGTGCCTTGAAGCTCTACGGCAAGGGCGAGAAAGCCCAGTTCGACATGAACCGCGTGTAAGCCTCCTCTTGTCATTCCCGCACCTCTTCCCCGTCATTCCCGCGAAGGCGGGAATCCACCCCAGCCACCGCAGCCCCCATGGATGCCCGCCTTCGCGAGCATGACGAAACCACACACCGAAAGCACACCATGTCCACCATCAACTACAGCGAAAAGATCCCCAACAACGTGGCCCTGTCGGAAGACAAGACGCTGCAGCGCGCGCTGGAGCACTGGCAGCCCAACTACCTGAACTGGTGGAACGACATGGGCCCCGATGGCTCGCAGGGCTTTGACGTGTACCTGCGCACCGCCGTGAGCGTGGACCCCGAAGGCTGGGCCCTGTTTGGCCACGTGAAGATGCCCGACTACCGCTGGGGCATCTTCATGAACCCCAAGGAAGAAGGCCGCCAGGTGAACTTTGGCGAGCACAAGGGCGAGGCCGCCTGGCAAGACATCCCCGGCGAGCACCGCGCCAACCTGCGCCGCATCATCGTCACCCAAGGCGACACCGAACCGGCATCGGTGGAGCAGCAGCGCCACCTGGGCCTCACCTGCCCCAGCCAGTACGACCTGCGCAACCTGTTCCAGGTGAACGTGGAAGAAGGCCGCCACCTGTGGGCGATGGTGTACCTGCTGCACAAGTACTTCGGCCGCGATGGCCGCGAGGAAGCCGACGCGCTGCTGCAGCGCAACTCGGGCGATGCCGACAACCCGCGCATCCTGCAGGCCTTCAACGAGAAGACGCCCGACTGGCTGAGCTTCTACATGTTCACCTACTTCACCGACCGCGACGGCAAGTTCCAGCTCTGCGCGCTGGCTGAGAGCGGCTTCGACCCGCTGGCCCGCACCACCAAGTTCATGCTGACCGAAGAGGCGCACCACATGTTTGTGGGCGAATCGGGCGTGAGCCGCGTCATCGCCCGCACCTGCCAGGTGATGAACGAACTGAAGACCGACGACCCCGCCAAGGTGCGCGCCGCCGGCGTGATCGACCTGCCCACCATCCAGCGCTACCTGAACTTCCACTTCTCGGTCACCATCGACCTGTTCGGTGCCGATGAATCGAGCAACGCCGCCATCTTCTACAACACCGGCCTGAAGGGCCGCTACGAAGAAACCAAGCGTGGCGACGACCACCGCCTGCAGGGCCAGACCTACAAGGTACTGAACGTGCAAGGGGGCCAGCTGGTGGAGCGTGAAGTGCCGATGCTGAACGCGCTGAACGAAGTGCTGCGCGACGACTACATCAAGGACAGCATCGGCGGCGTGCAGCGCTGGAACAAAGTCATCGAAAAGGCCGGCATTCCCTTCCGGCTCGTGGCCCCGCACAAGGCCTTCAACCGCAAGATCGGCACTCTGGCCGGCGCCAACGTCAGCCCCGATGGCCGCGTGCTGAGCCAGGCCGAGTGGGTCTCGCAAGAGAAGAACTGGCTGCCCAGCGCCGAGGACCGCGCCTTCGTGGCCAGCCTGATGGGCCGCGTCACCGACCCCGGCAAGTTCGCCGGCTGGATCGCACCGCCCGTCATGGGCATCAACCGCCAGCCAGTGGATTTCGAGTACGTTCGCTTCAACTGAGTGGTTCGTCATTCCCGCGAAGGCGGGAATCCATGCCCCATGAGCGACACTTTGGATTCCCGCCTGCGCGGGAATGACGGCCGACACAACGCCCCTGGCCGAACCCGACCAGGGGCTTTTCCACATCAAGGACGCGCGCCATGAACGCTCCCCTGCCCACCGTGCTCAAGCAGCACGTCATCGACCCCGAGATCTGCATCCGTTGCAACACCTGCGAGGCCACCTGCCCGGTGAGCGCCATCTCGCATGACTCGCGCAACTATGTGGTGGACATCAACATCTGCAACTGGTGCAACGCCTGCATCTCGCCCTGCCCCACCGGCTCGATCGACAACTACCGCAGCGTGGCCGCCGCCAGACCCTACACGCTGGACGAGCAGTACAGCTGGGACGAGCTGCCCGCTGAGCTGAGCCGCGACCAGCTGAATGCGCTGGTCGGCGATGCCGCCGTGACCGAAGCTCCCGCTGAAGCGCCCGCTGCCGAAGCGGCCGCCAACCCCACCGGCGAAGCGCCGTTTCGCGCCGGCGACTACGGCGCCACGCTGCCGCCCTGGTCGGCCGCGCACGCCTACACCAACCTCTACGGGCCCAAGGGTGCGCAGAAGTTCACCACCGCCACCGTGGTGGGCAATGTGCGCGTGACTCAGGTGGGCACCGAGTACGACACCCACCACCTGATGCTGGATTTCGGCAGCATGCCCTTCCCGGTGCTGGAGGGCCAGTCCATCGGCATCATCCCGCCGGGCACGGACGCCGCCGGCAAGCCGCACCATGCGCGCCAGTACTCCATCGCCAGCCCGCGCAATGGCGAGCGGCCCGGCTACAACAACGTCTCGCTCACCATCAAGCGCGTGCTCGAGGACCATTCGGGCAAGCCGGTGCGCGGCGTGGCCAGCAACTACCTGTGCGACCTGAAGGTGGGCGACACGGTGCAGGTGATCGGCCCGTTTGGCACCAGCTTCCTGATGCCCAACCACCCGAAGTCGAACATCGTGATGATCTGCACCGGCACCGGCAGCGCGCCGATGCGGGCCATGACCGAATGGCGCCGCCGCCTGCGCGCCACGGGCAAATTCGAGGGCGGCAAGCTGATGCTGTTCTTCGGCGCCCGCACCCAGCAGGAGCTGCCCTACTTCGGCCCGCTGATGAATTTACCCAAGGACTTCATCGACATCAACTTCGCCTTCTCGCGCACCCCCGGCGCGCCCAAGCGCTATGTGCAAGACCTGATGCGCGAGCGCGCCGCCGACCTGGGGCCGCTGCTGAAGGACGCCAACACCTATGTCTACGTCTGCGGCCTGAAGTCGATGGAAGAAGGCGTGGTGCTGGCCTTGCGTGATTTGGCTACCCAGGCCGGATTGACGTGGGAGACACTGGGCGCCGAATTGAAGGCGCAAGGGCGCCTGCACCTGGAAACGTATTGAGTCCTCTCCCATGAGCTACACCACCCTGGAGGTGCTGCGCGGCCCCGTCACCCGCGTGCGCATGAACCGCCCGCAAGTCTTCAACGCATTTGACGAGGCCATGATCGGCGAGCTCGATGCGGCGTACACCGACCTGGCCACCGACACCAGCGTGCGCGTGATCGTGCTCGAAGGCGCCGGCAAGGCCTTCAGCGCCGGCGCCGACCTGCAGTGGATGCAGCGCGCCAGCGAAGCCAGCGTGGAATGGAACGAGGCCGACGCGCGCCGCTTTGCCGGCATGCTCTACCGCATCCACACCGCCCCGCAGCCCACCATCGCCCGCGTGCATGGCGTGGCCCTGGGGGGAGGCGTGGGCCTGACCTGTGCCTGCGACATCGCCATCGCCAGCGACGACGCCAAGTTCGCTGTCAGTGAGGCCAAGTTCGGCATCCTGCCGTCGGTGATCGGCCCCTACCTCAGCAACGCCGTCGGCAAACGCCAGGCGCTGCGGCTGGCGCTCACCACGCAGCGCATCGCCGCCGCCGAAGCACTCACTATCGGCATGGTGCAGCAGGTGGTGGCCGCCGCCGAGCTGGACGCCGCCGTGGACGCCACCGTGGCCGAGCTGCTGAACGGCGGCCCTCGCGCGCTGGCTGAAATCAAGGCGCTCTACGCCCAGTTCAGCGTCGGCCCCGTCACCCCCGAGGTGCGCGAGCTCACCGCCCGCACCATCGCCCGCGTGCGCGGCACCGACGAAGCCCGCGCGGGCTTTGCGGCATTCCTGGCCAAGCGCCCGGCCCCTTGGGTCGCGAAGAACCCATGACGCACCGTCATTCCAGCAACTACTTCGTCATTCCCGCAGCCTACTTCGTCATTCCCGCGAAGGCGGGAATCCACCCGCCGCTGCCAACCTGTGGATTCCCGCCTTCGCGGGAATGACGGGGAGGCGGGGCAACATCGAGACCCTGGGATGAACCTGACCAATCTGAACTACGCACCGGTGCTCGTGGTGGGCGCCGGCATCATGGGCGCGGGCATCGCGCAAGTGGCCGCCCAGGCCGGCCACCCTGTGTGGCTGCACGACACGCGCGAAGGCGCCGCCGCCCAGGCCAAGGCCCAGCTGGCCAAGACCCTGCAGGGCCTGGTGGACAAGGGCAAGCTGGCCGCTGACGTGGCCGCCGCCGCCCTGGCCCGCATCACCCCCATCTCGGCCGTGGCCGAAGCCGCGAGTGCCAAGGTGGTGGTGGAAGCCATCGTCGAGAACCTGGACGTCAAGCGCGGCCTGTTCCGCGAGCTCGAAGCCCTGGTGGCCGACGACGCCATCCTGGCCACCAACACCTCGTCGATCTCGGTAACTGCAATAGCCAACGGCCTGCGCCTGCCGGGCCGCCTGGTGGGCATGCACTTCTTCAATCCCGTGCCGCTGATGAAGCTGGTGGAGGTGGTGTCGGGGCTGCACACCGAACCGGCGGTGGCCGAGGCCATCTTTGCGCTCAGCCAGGCCTGGGGCAAGGTGCCGGTGCATGCCAAGAGCACGCCTGGCTTCATCGTCAACCGCATCGCCCGCCCCTACTACGCCGAGACGCTGGCGCTGCTGCTGGAACAGGCCGCCACGCCGGCTGTGCTGGACGCCTGTCTGCGCGCCGCGGGTTTCCGCATGGGCCCGTGCGAGCTGATGGATTTGATCGGCCACGACACCAACTTCGCGGTCACCAATTCGGTCTATGGCGCCAACTTCCAGGACAAGCGCTACAGCCCCTCGGGTGTGCAGCGCGACCTGGTGGACGCCGGCTGGCTGGGCCGCAAGAGCGGCCGCGGCTTCTACACCCACCCCCAGACCGAGGCTGAAAAGACCCTGCCGGCGGCCGCAGCACAGAGCGCACCTGGCGTGGTCAGCGTCACCGGCCGCTGCGCCTGGGCGACCCGCATCGCCGAGGCCATGGCTGCCCATGGTGCGCGCGTGACCCGCAACGAGCGCAACCCCGAGGTGAGCATCAGCTTTGCGTGCAGCCAGGGCGGCGAAGGCCGCGTGGTGGTCACCGACGGCCGCAGCGCCGCCCAGCGCGCCAGCGAGTTGCAGCAGCCCAACGTGGCCGTGTTCGACTGGAGCGTGGCCGACATGGCCCCCGGCGCCGTCATGGCCTACGCCGTGGCCGGCCAGGCCACCCCAGCCTTCGCGGCCCAGGCCGCCGGCGTGCTGGCCGCCGCCGGCTGGCACCCGCTGCGCACGGCCGACGCCCCCGGCCTGGTGGTGGCCCGCAGCATCGCCATGCTGATCAACGAAGCGGCCGACGCCGTGCAGCAAGGCGTGTGCACGCCCGAGGCCGCCGACGCCGCGATGAAGCTGGGCGTGAACTACCCCGCCGGCCCGTTCGAATGGCTGCAGCGCGTGGGCACGGCCCCGGTGGTGCACCTGCTGGACGCGCTGGACAGCCACTACCGTGGCGAGCGCTACCGCGTCAGCCCCTGGCTGCGCCAGCGCCTTTACACCACCGGAGCCCACCCCGCATGAAGTTTGCGCAGTTCCACGCCGGCCAGATCATCGAGGCCGGCCCCTACACGGTCACCGAACCGCAAATCCTGGCCTTCGCCAAAGAGTGGGACCCGCAGTGGTTCCACACCGACCCCGAGGCCGCCGCCCAGGGCCCGCACGGCGGCCTGATCGCCAGCGGCTGGCAGACCTGCGGCATCGCCATGCGCCTGGTGGCCGAGGCGGCCCTGAAGGACAGCGAAAGCTTTGCCTCGCCCGGCCTGCAGTACGTGAAGTGGCTCAAGCCGGTGCGCCCGAACGACACGCTGCGCGTGGTGGCCACGGTGCTGGAAGTGCGCCGCTCGGGCAACAAGCCGCTGGGCATCCTGCGCTGGCGCTGGCAGCTCTACAACCAGGCGCAGCAGGAGGTGCTGGACCTGGAGGCCACCAGTTTGTTCAAGCTGGGGGAGTGAGGCCCTGCGACCCTGCGCAGGGCCGTGGCGTTCAGTCTTCTTCCTCGCCCAGTGGCAGGCCCATCATCGCCCGGCCCACGGCGTCTTCTATCGCGTTCAAAACCTGCGGCTGCCACCCCGGCAGGCGCCCTTGTCAAACACCAACCTGACCAACCAATGCATCAGCAATCTTCGTTGCAAGTTCTGTCGTCTGAACTCTAGCAATTGAGTCGTCGGCGAGTCGAGCAATCCATTCGTCGCCATTGCCGACCTTCGCCGTTAGCTCCATTGCGAATGGGGAATTCTCGCCGTCCGCCAGCCATTTTGGGAAATTCGCAGGATTCTTTGAGGACCAATAGAGAGACGGCCCACCTTCTAAGTTCATCGCCTGGTACATCCGGTTGCTGCGATGACTGATGTAGGCAAGTTTCTCCAGTCGAGCCACGCCTGGGATCTCTATCCGGACAGTAAACGCCCAACTTCTCGAAACGCTTCGGCCTCCACAAACTTCCTGGTAGTCGTCTAAGTCGAGGGGCGAGTCATACAGCCGAATAGTTGCGGCCCCACCCACTGGCTCAAGTAGTTGCGTCAATCGATGTCCAATGATCGATGCCAACAGCTTGACCCCGGTTTCCCAGATGTACAGCTGCTTCTCCTGCAGCTGGCGAATCTTCTCGACCACAGGATTAAAGCCTTGTCTCCGCTTTGCGGACAGCTCGAGTCCAGTAAGGCCCCCCTCAATCCGATCAAAGATCAACTCTAAGAAGGAGCGAATGTCCCCGCCTTCATCTGACTCGGCCAGGGCTTCGATGTATCGATCTCGCTCTTTCTTCTTGATGATTATTGGAGGATAGCCAGCGCGAATGAGTTCAAGGTTTCCTATGGCCCTCGAAATTCGCCCGTTTCCATCAATGAACGGATGCACATGTGTCAACCACGCATGAAGTACCGCAGAGCGAATCGGTGCCGGGAGGGTAATGTTTTCAGCAGACCAAGACTGCCAGTCAGTCATCATGGTCATGATCTGTTCCCACGTCTTCGGTGGCGTGTGTCTAGCCCCTCGGATCGTGACCCGCTCTTTGCGAAATATTCCGGCGCCAGCGCGATCACCAAGAAGCAGCGCATGGACTTCGTGCAGTTGCGGTATGTCGGTTGGATGCTCGGTGTCTCGGGCGAGCTCAGTGATTCGGGTTAGCGCGCGGTCAAGCGCCATCGCGTCCTTCGTATACGCTGGATCGTGACCCGTAATGGTTATGCCTTTGAGAACAGCAAGCTCAGTTTCTCCTGCCGACAGTGTGCTTCCCTCTATCGCGTTTGACTCCGCGACTTGCTCGAAGCGTTTTTCACCGTAATAGTCCTTGACGGTTTGCTCTGTGAGCATCCCGTTGCGACGTAGAAGTGACACCCGCTCCTCAATGGCATCAAGTCGTGTTCTGACCTGCTCAGAAGCCTTAGGGTCGAGCAAGTAGGGCGTGCCTTCTAAATTGAACACAATGGCCTCCGAGTAGATGCTGCCAAATTGTCCCACGCGGGGAAAACGCGGACTAATTCGCTACTGCGAGGTCACAGCGTCGCGTGTGTTGTCAGCAGCCCTGTCAGCCTTGGTCAACGGCAACCGTGGAACTGCGCTGGCCCGGGACTCAGGCAAACAAGGTCGCAACTTCACCACTCACCGCCTGCGCAGCAGCGCATGCAACAAGATCGCCCCGAACGTTGCGGTCCCGATGCCACCCAGCGCAAAGCCGCCGAACTTCAGCGTGTAGTCACCCGTTCCCAAGATCAAGGTAACGGCCGCGACGATGAGGTTGGTGTTGTTCGAGAAGTCCACCTTGTTGTCGACCCAGATCTTGGCGCCGGCCACGGCGATGAGGCCGAAGACCACGATGGAGACGCCGCCCATCACCGCCAGCGGGATGGTCTGGATCAGCGCGCCGAACTTGGGGCTGAAGCCCAGCAGGATGGCGATGAGCGCGGCCACCACGAACATGGCGGTGGAGTAGATCTTGGTGGCGGCCATCACGCCGATGTTCTCGGCATAGGTGGTCACCCCCGTGCCGCCGGCACTGCCCGACACCATGGTGGCCAGGCCGTCGCCCAGGAAGGCGCGGCCCATGAACTTGTCCAGATCACGGCCGGTCATCGCGCTCACGGCCTTGATGTGGCCCAGGTTCTCGGCGATCAGGATGATGGCCACCGGGGCGATGAGCAGCATGGCACTGGCGTCGAACACCGGCGACGCAAAGTGCGGGGCGCCAAACCAGGCGGCGTTGAGGATGCCGCTGAGGTCAATCGGCTTGCCCAGGCCCATGCCGTTGGTGAGCACCGCGTAGATCAGGCTGGCCAAGATCAGGCCGATGAGGATGAGCAGGCGCTGCAGCATGCCGCTGGTGCGCACAGCCACCAGGCCCACGCACAGAAAGGTGACCGCCTGCATCCACTTGTCGAAATCGGTGGGCGCCATGTTCTTGATGGGCACGCCGGCCAGGTTCAGGCCGATCACGGCCACCACCGCACCGGTCACCACCGGGGGCATCAGCGATTCGATCCAGGCGGTGCCGATGGCCGTCACCAGCAGGCCGATCAGGGCCACCACCGCACCGCAGGCCATGATGCCGCCCAGGGCCAGGCCCAGGTTGGCGTTGGCGCCGCTGCCGGCATAGCCCGTGGCCGCGATCACCACGCCGATGAAGGCGAAGCTCGAACCCAGGTAGCTGGGCACTTGCCCGCCCACCACGAAGAAGAAGATCAGCGTGCCGATGCCCGACATCAGGATGGCCAGGTTGGGGTCGAAGCCCATGAGGATGGGGGCCAGCACCGTGGCACCGAACATCGCGATGACGTGCTGCACGCCCAGCGCCGCAGTTTGCGGCCAGGCCAGGCGCTCGTCGGGGGCAACGACCGTGCCGGCTTGGGCGGGTACTTCGCGCCAGTGGGGGAATAGGCTCATGGGAACTCCTCGATTTGTGGTCTCTGGGTTGGAGACGCGCAGCCGTGGGGTGGCCGGCCGGCGCCGCTGGCAGTGTAGGGGTGGTGGGCCGGCTCGCACACCGGGTATCTCTACCCGGCAAGCACCCGCTTGAGCGGACTCAAGCTGTGTCGGAATCGACCGGTGGCAGCTCGCCCAGCAGGCCGATCACTTCATCCAGCGTGGCGTAGAAGCGCTCGGTGAACTCGGGGCCGATGTGGTCCTCGATGCGCTGGTAGATGGCCTCGATCTGCGGGGCCAGCTCGGCGGCCAGGGCGCGGCTGCGGGCTGTGAGGCTGACGGTCACGCGGCGCTGGTCTTGCGCCTGGCGCTCGCGTTTCACCAGGCTCAGGTCGTCCATGCGCGCCAACATGCCGGTGGTGGCGGGGCTGCTGAAGCGGCACACGGCACCGATCTCGCGCGGCTCCAGCGGGCCGCGCTCCAGCAGCGCGCGGATGATGCGCCACTGCTGCTCGGTCACCCCGTGGGCGTTGAGGATGGGGCGGAACTGGCCAATCACGCCCTCGCGGGCATGCAGCAGCAGCAGCGGCAGGTTGCGGTGCTTGAAGCCGGCCTCTTTGGCGGCACGGCTGGCGGCCTGGTCGCCGCGTGCGCGGGTTTGGCTACGGGTTCGCTGGCCTGTTGACATGCTCACATCTTAGCGAATACATTGCTCATGTGTGAGTAATTTTCGCAAGACGCCCTGCCGATGGAACTGACCCCCCTGCCTGCCTCGTTCACGGTTGCCCCGTGGCGCCTCTCCGGCGTGGTCTATGGCGCGCTGGTGAACCACACCGCGCAGCTGGCCGCGCTGGGCGATGCCGTGCACGCCGCCCCGTACAAGGCCCCGCCGGCCCATGCCGTGCTGCAGGTGCGGCCCCGCAACACGCTGTGCGGCCCCGGTTCGGCGGTGGCCGTGCCGGCTGATCCTGGCGTGGTGGATGTGGGAGTGTCATTGGGCATCGTCATCGGCCGCACGGCCTGCCGCGTGGCGGCCGAGGATGCCCCCGGCGTGGTCGCGGGCTACCTGGTGGCCGCCGAGCTGGGCCTGCCCACCGAAAGCCACTACCGCCCCGCCGTGCGCCTCAAGGCGCGCGACGGCTTCACCGTGCTCGGGCCGGTGGTACCCGCCGCCGAGGTGGACGACCCCGACCAGCTCGCCACCTGGGTGCAGGTGGATGGCGAGGCGCGGCACCAGGGCAGTACCGCCGGCCGCGTGCGCGGCGTGGCCGAACTGATTGCCGCCGTCACCGAGTTCATGACCCTGCAGCCCGGCGATGTGCTGCTGTTGGGCGCCGACAGCCCCGCGCCGCGGGCCGCCGCCGGCACCGCCGTGACGCTGGGCATTGCCGATCTGGGCTCGCTGAGTTTCTCGCTGGTGGCCGAAGCCGTGGCAGCACCGGCTCTGGCCGACCCCAGCCCCATTGGCGATGGCACCCAACTGGCCCCGCGTGGCGCGGTGGCCCGCGTGGCCCATGCCGGCGCGGTGCACACCGCTTGGCCCCACCCGCAAGGTGTGCAGCTGGCCGATGGCCGCGTGCTGCGCGAGGACGAGGTGCAGTGGCTGCCGCCCTTCGAGGTGGGCACCATCCTGGCGCTGGGCCTGAACTACGCCGACCACGTCAAGGAGCTGAGCAAGGAGCTCACGGTCACGGCCAAGGACGAGCCGCTGGTGTTCCTCAAGGGCCCCGGCGCGCTGGTGGGCCACCGTGGCCTCACCCGCCGCCCGGCCGGCGTGGCCTTCATGCACTACGAGTGCGAGCTGGCGGTGGTGATCGGCAAGGCAGCCCGCCACGTGGCGGCGAAGGACGCGATGGCCCATGTGGCCGGCTACACCGTGTGCAACGACTACGCGATCCGCGACTATCTCGAGAACTGGTACCGCCCCAACCTGCGCGTGAAGAACCGCGATGGCGCCACCGCGCTGGGTCCGTGGTTCGTTCCGGCCGCCGATGTGCCAAACCCGCACGCGCTGACGCTGCGCACCCTGGTGAACGGCCAGGTGACGCAGCAGGGCAGCACCGCCAACATGGTCAACGACATCCCGGCGCTGATCGAATACCTCAGCGAGTTCATGACGCTGCAGGCCGGCGACGTCATCCTCACCGGCACGCCCGAGGGCGTGGTGAACGTCAACGAGGGCGACGAGGTGGTCTGCGAGATAGCCGGCATTGGCCGCCTGGTGAACACCATCGTGGGGGATGCGGCTTTCTCCGTCATTCCCGCGTAGGCGGGAATCCATGCCTTCAACAACCTCCGTGCCCATCGTGGATTCCCGCCTTCGCGGGAATGACGGGGCGCCATCGGAAACGTCAACATGCCCAACCCCACATTGATTCAACACCTGATCGCCGGCAAGGCCGTGGACAGCGCCCAGCGCTTTGAAACCATCAACCCCGCCACCCAAGAGGTGCTGGCCGAAGTGGCCAGCGGCGGTACGGCGGAAGTGAACGCTGCCGTGCAGGCCGCCAAAGACGCCTTCCCCGCCTGGGCCGGCCGCCCCGCCACCGAGCGCGCCGCGCTGATGCGCAAGCTGGGCGAGCTGATCGCCCAGCACGTGCCCGAGATCGCCCAAACCGAGACGAAGGACACCGGCCAGAGCATCAGCCAGACCGGCAAGCAGCTGGTGCCACGCGCGGCCGACAACTTCCATTACTTCGCCGAGATGTGCACCCGCGTGGACGGCCACACCTACCCCACGCCCACGCACCTGAACTACACGCTGTTCCACCCCGTGGGCGTGTGCGCGCTCATCAGCCCCTGGAACGTGCCCTTCATGACGGCCACGTGGAAGGTGGCGCCCTGCCTGGCCTTTGGCAACACCGCCGTGCTGAAGATGAGCGAGCTCTCGCCCATGACAGCCGCGCGCCTGGGCGAGCTGGCACTGGAAGCCGGCATTCCCGCCGGCGTGCTGAACGTGGTGCACGGCTACGGCAAAGAGGTGGGCGAGCCGCTGTGCGCCCACCAAGACGTGCGCGCCATCTCGTTCACCGGCTCCACCGTCACCGGCAACCGCATTGTTCAAAGTGCGGGGCTGAAGAAGTTCAGCATGGAGCTGGGTGGCAAGAGCCCCTTCGTGATCTTTGCCGACGCCGATCTGAGCCGTGCGCTTGACGCCGCGATCTTCATGATCTTCAGCAACAACGGCGAGCGCTGCACCGCCGGCAGCCGCATCCTGGTGCAAAAGAGCATCTACGCCGACTTTGCCGCCAAGTTCGCCGCGCGCGCCCAGAGCATCAGCGTGGGCGACCCGCTGGATGAAAAGACCATCATCGGACCGATGATTTCGCAGGCGCATCTGGCCAAGGTGCGCAGCTACATCGAATTGGGCCCGAAGGAAGGCGCCACGCTGCTGTGCGGCGGGCTGGAGGCACCCGAGCTGCCAGCGCATCTGCGCAAGGGCAACTTCGTGAAGCCCACGGTGTTTGCCGACGTGGACAACCGCATGCGCATCGCGCAAGAAGAGATCTTTGGGCCGGTGGCCTGTCTGATTCCATTCGAAGACGAAGCCGATGCGATTCGCCTGGCCAACGACATCCCCTACGGCCTCTCCAGCTACGTCTGGACTGAAAACCTGGGCAAGGCCCACCGCGTGGCCGCAGCCGTGGAAGCCGGCATGTGCTTCGTCAACAGCCAGAACGTGCGCGACCTGCGCCAGCCCTTCGGCGGCACCAAGGCCAGCGGCACGGGCCGCGAGGGCGGCACCTGGAGCTACGAAGTCTTCCTGGAGCCCAAGAACATCGCCGTGTCGATGGGCTCTCACCACATTCCGCATTGGGGCGTGTGACCCCTCTTCGTCATTCCCGCGCAGGCGGGAATCCACAGGCTACCCATACCAAACCCTGGATTCCCGCCTGCGCGGGAATGACGGGGACAAACCGGAGACAGACCCATGGGCAAACTTGCACTCGTCGGAAAAATCACCCACGTTCCTTCCATGTACCTCAGCGAGCTGGACGGCCCGCGCAAGGGCACTCGGCAAGACGCCATCGATGGCCACAAAGAGATCAGCCGCCGCTGCCGCGAGCTGGGCGTGGACACCGTGGTGGTGTTCGACACCCACTGGCTGGTGAACGCGAATTACCACATCAATTGCGCGCGCCACTTCAAGGGCCACTACACCAGCAACGAACTGCCGCACTTCATCAAGAACATGCCGTTTGAGTGCCCCGGCAACCCCGAGCTGGGCCAGTTGCTCGCCAAGGTCGCCGTGGAACATGGTGTGGAGACCCTGGCCCACGCCGACACCACGCTGGACCCGGAGTACGGCACCCTGGTGCCCATGCGCTACATGAACGCCGACCAGCACTTCAAGGCCATCTCGGTGTCGGCCCTGTGCACGGTGCATTACCTCAACGACAGTGCCCGCCTGGGTTGGGCCATGCGCAAGGCGGTGGAAGAGCACTACGACGGCACGGTGGCCTTCCTGGCCAGTGGTTCTTTGAGCCACCGGTTTGCACAGAACGGTCTGGCGCCGGAGTTCGCGTTCAAGATCTGGAGCCCGTTCCTGGAGCAGTTGGACCGCCGCGTGATCGAGATGTGGCAGGCCGGCCAGTGGAAGGACTTCTGCGAGATGCTGCCCGAGTACGCCAGCAAGGGCCACGGAGAGGGCTTCATGCACGACACGGCGATGATGCTGGGCGCGCTGGGCTGGAGCGAGTACGACGGCCAGGCCGAGATCGTCACGCCCTACTTCGGCGCCAGTGGCACGGGGCAGTTGAACGCCGTGTTCCCGGTGACGCCGGTGAGCGGCAAGCTGATCCCTGCTGCGCAGGCCTCGGCGGCAGATGGCTACACCGCTGTCTCCACGCGGCTCTGAAGGCACCACCATGCCGCACCTCGTCATCCTCTACACCCCCGATCTCGACCAGCCTGTGGGCCAGGGCGGAAGCGACATGACGGCCCTGTGCCGCGCGCTGGCCGACACCATGCTTTCCGCACGCGACGAGGCGGGCCAACAGGTCTTTCCCACAGGCGGTGTGCGCGTGCTGGCCTACCCGGCAGCGCACAGTGCGGTGGCCGATGGTGGCTTGGCAGGCCAGGCCGCTGGCCTGGGTGGCGACTACGGCTTTGTGTACCTCAACCTGCGCATGGGCCGGGGCCGCAGCGCCGCCGTCCATCAAGCGGTGGGCCAGGCACTGGAAGCCACCGCCAAAGCCCACTTTGCACCGCTGCTGGCCACGCGCCACATCGGCGTCACGCTGCAAATCGACGAAGGCCCTGAGGTCTTCGACGCCAAGAACTCGTCCCTGCACCCGCTGTTCAAGAAGAACTGACCCATGCTGAACCCCGAACAAATCCAGCAGCTCGCCGCCGAACTGCAGACCTCGCAAGACACCCGCTTGCAGGTCGAGCACTTCAGCAAGCGCTTCCCGGGCATGACCATCGAAGACGGCTACCAGGTCAGCCGCGCCTGGGTGGCGGCGCAGATCGCCGCCGGCGCCAAGGTGATCGGCCACAAGATCGGCCTCACCAGCCGCGCGATGCAGATCAGCAGCCAGATCACCGAGCCCGACTACGGCACGCTGCTGGACCACATGCTCTACCGCTGCGAGGGCGACGCCGAGCTGAGCATCCCGGTGACGAACTTCATCGCCCCGCGCGTGGAGGTGGAGCTGGCCTTCATCCTCAAGGCGCCGCTGCAAGGGCCCAACGTGACCGTGGAGCAGGTGCTGGACGCCACCGACTACATCACCCCGGCCATCGAGATCATCGACGCCCGCATCGAGCAGTTCTGCCGCCACACCAAGGTGATGCGCAAGGTCTTCGACACCATCAGCGACAACGCGGCCAACGCCGGCATCGTGCTGGGTGGAAAGCGCGTCGGCCCGCGCGCGGTGGACCGCGCCTGGTGCGGCGCCATCCTGCGGCAGAACGGCGTGGTGGAAGAAACCGGCCTGGCGGCGGGCGTGCAGGGCGACCCGGCCATTGGCATCGCCTGGCTGGCCAACAAGCTTGCGCCCTGGGGCGAAACGCTGCAGCCCGGCCACATTGTGCTGGCCGGCTCGTTCACACGGCCGGTGGCGGCCAAGGCGGGTGATGCGTTCGAGGCCGACTACGGGCCGCTGGGTAGTTTGAAGTTCCGCTTTGTTTGACTACTTCGTCATTCCCGCCACCCACTCCGTCATTCCCGCGAAGGCGGGAATCCACCCCTGCCACCGAACACTGGATTCCCGCCTTTCGCGGGAATGACGCCGAGGAGTCAATATGAGCAGCGCATTCACCCAACCTGCCCGCTTCAGCGATGCCGAATGGAAGGCCCGCGTCAAGCTGGCCGCCTGCTACCGCATCTTTGCCCACCTGGGTTGGGCCGAGCTGATCTACAACCACATCTCGCTGCGGGTGCCAGGGCCTGAGCAGCATTTCCTCATCAACCCCTTCGGCCTGCATTACAGCGAAGTCACCGCCAGCAACCTGGTGAAGGTGGACGTGGACGGCAACCTCATCGGCCACAGCGACTGGCCCATCAACCCGGCCGGTTTCACCTTCCACGGCGCCATCCACGCCACGCTGCCCGACGCGCACTGCGTGATGCACGTGCACACCACGCCCACCATGGCCGTGTGCTGCCTGAAGGACGGGCTCTCGTACACCAACTTCTACGCGGCCCAGTTGTACGGCCAGGTGGCGTACCACGACTTCGAGGGCATCACCGTGCACCACGACGAGGGTGCTCGCATCCTTGCCAGTTCGGGCGGCAAGCGCGTGCTGCTGCTGCGCAACCACGGCCCGGTGGTCATCGCCAACACCCTCGCCCAGGGCTTCAACCTGATGTGGCTGGTGCAGCGGGCCTGCGAGATCCAGGTGGCCTCGCAAGCGCTGGGCGCCTTGCAGCCCATCACCGAAGCGGCCTTGCAGGGCTGCGTGCGAGACTCGCTGAACTTCAACCCCAAGTTCGGGGCCGGTGAGGATTCGTTTGCCGCCATGCAAAGGCTGATCGACCGCATCGACCCCAGCTACCGCGCATGAGTGATCATCTTCACAAGGTCTGCGTTGTCGGCGTGGGCGCCATCGGTGGCGTGTTTGCCGCCTGGCTGGGCTCGCGCCTGCCGGCCGGGCGCATCGCCCTGAGCGCCCTGGCGCGGGGCGAGACGCTGCGCGCGCTGCAAGCCGACGGGCTCACTTGGCAAGACGCCGACGGTGCCGAGCAGCGCGTGGCCCTGCACGCCAGCAGCGACGCCGCAGCCCTGGGCCCGCAAGACCTGGTGATCGTCTCGGTGAAGGGCCCGGCCATGCCGGCTGTGGCCGAGCAGATCCGCCCGCTGCTGGCACCCCACACAACAGTGCTGGTGGCCATGAACGGCGTGCCCTGGTGGTTCTTTGACGGTCTGGGCGGTGAGTGCGCCGGCCTGCAACTGCAGGCGGTGGACCCCGGCGGCCGCACCGCCGCGGCCCTGCCCACACACCATGTGCTGGGCTGCGTGGTGCACGTGAGCGCAGCGGCGCCGCAGCCTGGCCACATTGCACGCATCAAGAACAACCAGTTGATCATCGGCGAACCCGCCGGGGGTATTTCAGATCGCGTGCAGGCCGTGGCCGCGCTGCTGGAAGGGGCCGGCTTCGCCGTGAAACAAGTCCCCTGCATCCAGCACGAGATCTGGTTCAAGCTCTGGGGCAACATGACCATGAACCCGGTCTCGGCCCTCACCGGCGCGCCCTGCGACCGCATCCTGGACGACCCGCTGGTGCGCGCCTTTTGCTCCGCCGTGATGCTCGAAGCCCAGGCCATCGGCGCGCGCATCGGTTGCGGCATTGATCAGGTGCCCGACGACCGCCACGCCATCACCCGCAGCCTGGGCTCGTTCAAGACCTCAATGCTGCAGGACGTGGAAGCCGGCCGCGCCATCGAGCTCGACGCCCTGGTGGGTGCGGTGCGCGAGATCGGCCAACACCTGGGCCTGGCCACGCCCCACATCGACGCGCTGCTGGGCCTGACCCGCTTGATGGGCCGCATGCGCCATCTCTACCCTGAATGACCATGAAGATCCCCGCCAACACCTTCCGCGACGCCCTGCGCGCCGGCCGCCCCCAGATCGGCTGCTGGGTGGGCTTCGCCGATGCCAACGTGGCCGAGGCCCTGGCCGGCTGCGGCTTTGACTGGCTGCTGCTCGATGGCGAGCACGCCCCCAATGACCCGCGCACGGTGCTCGATCAACTCCGCGCGATGGCGCCCTACCCCGTGCAGCCCGTGGTGCGCGCGGTGCAGGCCGACGTGGCGCTGGTGAAGCAGTACCTGGACGTGGGTGCGCAGACCTTGCTGATCCCCATGGTCGATACCCCCGAGCAGGCGGCCCTGATGGTGCAGGCCATGCGCTACCCGCCCGAGGGCATACGCGGCATGGGCGCGGCGCTGGCGCGCGCCTCGCGCTGGAACCAGGTGGACGACTACCTGAACCAGGCCAACGGCCAGATGTGTTTGCTGGTGCAGGCCGAGACGGTGCTGGCGGTGCAGAACCTGCAGGCCATCGCCAACACAGAGGGTGTGGACGGCGTGTTCTTCGGCCCGGCCGATCTCTCGGCCAGCATGGGCTACCGCGGCCAGCCCGGCCACCCCGAGGTGCAGAAAGTGATCCTGGAAGGCATCGCCACGGTGCGAGCGGCCGGCAAGGCGGCCGGCATCCTGGCCGTCGACCCGAAGCTGGCGCAGCAGTACCTCGACGCGGGTGCGCTGTTCGTGGCGGTGGGCGTGGACACCACGCTGCTGGTGAAGGCCGCGAGCGAACTGGCACGCAGGTTCGTGCAGGCGCCCCCTCCTGGCGCCGGCGCCAGCGGCGGTTACTGAGTTGGGCGCAGGCTCAGCGCCTGCAGCGATTGGGCGGCGTCTGCGTTGGCGGGGTCCAGCCGAACGGCGCGTCGGTATGCAGCGGCCGCGCGCACTTTGTCGCCCAGTTGCAGGTAGGCGTAGCCCAGGCTGTCGTGGGCATTGGTGCTCTTTGGCCAGCGCCTGGCATTGAACTTGAAAAGTCCCAGCGCCGCATCCCACTGCTTCGCCGCGAGCAGGCTGCCACCCCACTGGTTCACATAGGCCTCGGTGAGGTGCAGTTCAGGATGGGTTCGTCGAACCTGGCTCACCACCTTGTCAACATCGACAAAGCCCCGGGCCTGAAGTGCAGCCTGCAATGCACCCAGTGCGGGGGTGGAGACGGCAGCCTCGAACACCTGGTCGGCCAGTTGCTGAAGCAGCCACTGGGCATCACCCGATCGGTTGGCCAGCAAGACGATGCCGTAGCCCCGCGCCGGGTAGATCTCCACATGGCTGGCGCTGCCGAACGTTCCTCCAGAAGCCTGGAGTCGCAGATCACTTTCGGTGTTGCGCGAGATGTTCCAGTTGAACCCCACCGCCAGCGCATCCGGCTTGCCCCAGAGCGCCTGCTGGCTGAGCCGCATGGCCGGCGTGGCGGGTCTGAGCTCAGCGGCCACAAACCTGGCCAGGTCGGCGGTGCTGTAGCGCAAGCCGCCAGCGGGCAGGATGGCCGGCTGGTTCGTGGCCGGCATGGGCAGGTGCTGCGGGTCCTGGCCCGTCACCATCAAGGTGGCACGCGCCTCGCCGACACCACTTTGCATGCCGAGCGGCTGCTCCACATGGCGCTGCAGGAGCGCCGGGTATGGTGCGCCATAGACACGCTCCAGCATCAGCCCCAGCAGTTTCGACGCGAGGTTGGAATGTCGCGGGGTGGTGCCGGGCCGGCCCAACAGCGTCACCGCATTGAGGTCTCGCAGCAGGTCCTCGTCGCTGTAGCGGGCCAGCGCGGCGGCCAAGGCGGCCGGGCGGTCTGAGGGCTTCACCCCCACCACGATGGACTCGAAATCCGGCAAGTTGTCGGGCAGCGCAGATGTGGTGTTGGCCAGCTCGCGCACCGTGACCGGCCGGCCCTTGAATTGCAGGTTCGGGTACCGGCCTGGCAGGTGACGGCGGATGTCGTCGTCAAGCGCCATGCGCTGGTTCACAACGGCATGGGCCAGCAGCAACGACGTGAAGACCTTGGACACCGAGCCCACTTCGTACACGCTGTGCTCGGTGGGGGGTTGCTGCCCACCCGGCACAACCGTGCCGAAATTGAAGTAACGCACCTGGCCTTGCTGCACCAGTGCGATGGACAAGGCTTCGGCCTGGTCGGCCCGGATGAAGTCGTCGCCCAGGCGCTGGACCAGTTCGGCATCAACCACCGGCTTGGTGCTTGAAGGCAACCGCTGCGCCTGCGCAGCACCGCTCCCCAAAAGCAGCAGCGAGAGCGCCAGCAATGCGAAGGGGATTCGTGACATCCAGCGATGGTAGCGACACCGCCGCAATGGCGAGCCTGATTGGCGCTCAGCGCGACCGCAGCGTGACCGAAGGCAGCTCGCCGAACTGGCGCTTGTAGTCCAGCGAGAAGCGGCTCAGGTGCCAGAAGCCCCAGCGGCTGGCCACGTCCTGCACGGTGGTGCTGGCCGTGCCGTGCTTGAGCTCGCGGCGCACGCCGTTCAGGCGCATAAGCCGCAGGTACTTCACCGGGCTGGTGCCCAGCACGTCACGGAAGCAGTAGTTCAGCTTGCGCCCACTGGCGCCCACCCGGCTGCACAGGGCCAGCATGGACATGGGTTCGCTGGTGTCGCTCATCATCAGCTCGCAGGCGCGGTCCACCACACGCTTGCGCGCGGCCACGGTCTTGAGCTCGGTGGTGTCCACGGCGCCCGGCAGCGCTTCGATCCACTCGATCAACACCGCGTCGCGCAGCTGGCACAGCGCGGCGTGGTCCAGCGGCTGGCCCTGGCGCTCGGCGCTGTGGGCCAGCGTGGCCAGGTGCAGGGCACGCACGGCCTGCACTGCCGCGGGCTGGGCCTGTACGACGATCTGGCTCTGCAGCCAGGCGGCCAGCGGCTTCTGGTACATGCGCTCCCACAGCGGGTTGAGCAGGTCCTCGCTGACCACGATGCCGATCAGCGTGGACGCCGCTGGCGTGCACAGGTCCAAGTCTTCGCTGCGGCCCACCATGATGGCGTGCTTGTCCAGCCGCTGGCCGTTGAAGATGGCCTCGCCCGAGAGCTCGGGCATCATCGCAAAACCGTAGTGCCCCTGGCCCAGCTGGCCACGTTGGTGCACAGCCTGGTTCACGCTCTCAATCACCAGGCGCATGCCAGGCAACTGCAGGTGCTGCACCTGGCCGCTGAAGGCGCCCGGCGACAGCTGCTGGTAGTTCAGCTGCCAGTCTTGCTGCGAGCCGGCGAGCTCGTCCAGGTCATCGGTGTCGATGATCCTTTGCCAAGCCTCGGGGGCCAGGGAGGTGGACGCGGCGATGGCCATGGTGTGCAGGGTGTGGGTGCGCGCTTGCGACTGAATTGCGAATGAATGTAGCAAGCACCATGCCGTTTGCGCACCGGGGCCCACCCACCCCCTGATTTGCACGAAATGGATAGCACCCCGGGCGCCCTGCCCCCAACACTGCAGCCCTCAGAAAACCCCACATGACCTACCCCACCTTGGCCCTGCACGTGGCCGGCCGCTGGCTGAAGCAAGCTTCTGGCGGCGAACGTGCCGTGATCAACCCGGCCGACGAAGCCTCACTGGCCATGCTGCCGCTGGCCGGACCCACCGAGCTGGCCGAGGCCGCAGAGTCGGCCCGGCGCGGCTTTGCGCAGTGGCGGCGCGTGAGCGCGTTGGAGCGCTTCAACCTGATCCGCCGCGCCACCGATCTGCTGCGCCAGCGCGCCCCGCAGATCGCCCGAACGCTCACGCAAGAACAAGGCAAGCCGCTGGCCGAGGCGTCGCGCGAAGTGCTGCTCTCGGCCGACCTGATCGACTTCCAGGCCGAGGAGGCCAAGCGCCTGTATGGCCGCAGCGTGCCGCCGCGCGTGCCCGGCATCCTGAGCCAGTGGGTGCTGCGCCAGCCGGTGGGGCCGGTGGCCGCGTTCACGCCCTGGAACTTTCCGATGAACCTGCCGGCCCGCAAGATCGCCAGTGCGCTGGCCGCCGGCTGCAGCGTGGTGGTGAAGCCCGCCGAAGAGACCCCCGGCACCTGCATGGCCTTGGTGCAGGCCTTTCTGGATGCCGGCCTGCCGCCCGATGTGCTGAACCTGGTGTGCGGCGAGCCGGCCCAGGTGTCGTCGTTCCTGATCGGGCATGACGCGATCCGCAAAGTCTCGTTCACCGGCTCGGTGGCCGTGGGCAAGCTGCTGGGCGAACAGTGCGCACGGCACGTGAAGCGCTACACGCCCGAGCTGGGCGGCCATGCGCCGGTGATCGTCTGCGAAGACGCCGATTTGCCCTTCGCGCTCAAGAGCGCGGTGGCGGCCAAGTACCGCAACGCGGGGCAGATCTGCGCCTCGCCGATCCGCTTCCATGTGCACCGCAGCCACCTGGCCGCCTGGAACGATGGCTTTGCGCGCGCCGCCTCAGCCCTGCGCCTGGGCCCGGGGCTGATTGAAACCACGCAGATGGGCCCGCTCAGCCACGCCCGCCGCGTGGACGAGATGGCGCGCCTGGTGGCCGACGCGCTGGACCACGGTGCGCGCCTGCTGTGCGGCGGCCATCGCGTGGCGCGGCCGGGCTACTTCTTCGAGCCCACCGCGCTCACCGACGTGCCGGACGACTGCCTGTTGGCGCGCAATGAGCCCTTCGGCCCCATCGCCACCATCGAGGCCTTTGATGACCTGGACGCGGCCATCGCCCGCGCCAACGATTCGCGCTACGGCCTGGGCGCGTATGCATTCACGCGCGACCTGGCCACGCTGCACAAGCTGGCCGAAGAACTGGAAGCCGGCATGGTGGGCATCAACCACTTCGGCATCTCGCAACCCGAGATGCCCTTCGGCGGCTGGAAGGAAAGCGGCCACGGCCAGGAAATGGGCGCCGAGGGCCTGCTGGCCTACACCGAACTGAAAACCGTCATCGTGGGGTCCCCGAACTGATCATGAGCAACACCAACGACATCGCTGCACTCAAGGCCAACAACGGCAAGTACATCTGGCACCCCATGGCCCACCCCAAGGCCATGCTGGCCACGCCGCCCGACATCATTGCGCGCGGCGAAGGCTGCTGGGTGTGGGACGTGGACGGCCACAAGATGCTCGACGGCGTGGGCGGCCTCTGGAGCGCCAACCTGGGCCACAGCAACCAGGCGGTGCGCAACGCGGTGATCGCCCAGATGGACACGCTGCCGTTCTACAACGCGTTCCGCGGCACCACGCACGTGAAGGCCATCGAGCTCTCGACCCGGCTGGTGGAACTGATGCAGCCCGAAGGCGTGGCCGCGATGATGTTCAGCAACGGCGGCTCGGACGCGGTGGAAGGCGCGCTGAAGATCGCCCGCCAGTACCACAAGCTGCGCGGCCAGGCCGACCGCACCAAGTTCATCAGCCTGCGCCAGGGCTACCACGGCGTGCACTTTGGTGGCATGAGCGTGAACGGCAACAGCAACTTCCGGCGCCCCTATGAGCCGCTGCTGCCGGGCTGCTTCCACATCGACACGCCCTGGCTGTACCACAACCCCTACGCACAAGACCCGGTCGAGCTGGGCCGACTCTGCGCCGAGCTGCTGGAGCGCGAGATCGTCTTTCAGGGCCCCGACACCGTGGCTGCCTTCATCGCCGAGCCGGTGCAGGGCGCCGGCGGCGTCATCGTGCCGCCCGAGAACTACTGGCCGCTGATCCGCGCGGTGTGCGACCGCCATGGCGTGCTGTTGATTGCCGACGAGGTGGTGACCGGCTTCGGCCGCACCGGCCAGATGTTTGGCACCCGGCTCTGGGGTGTGAACGCCGACATGTGGTGCCTGGCCAAGGGCATCTCGTCGGGCTATGTGCCGCTGGGCGCCACGGCAATGAGCGCCAAGGTGCACGAGGCCTTCCTGAACGACACCACTGGCCTGGGCGCGGTAAGCCACGGCTACACCTACAGCGCTCACCCGGTGGCCGCCGCCGCCGCCATGGCCACACTGGACGAGCTGCAGCGGCTGGACTTGCCCGCCCACGCCGGCCGTGTGGGTGCGGTGATGCAAGCCCGCCTGCGCGAACTGGTGCACACCTGCCCCTTCGTGGGTGATGTGCGCGGCGTGGGCTTGATGCTGGGCATCGAGATGGTGGCCGACAAGGCCGCCCGCACACCCATGCCGCGCAGCTCTGACGTGCCCGCCCGCGTGGCGCGCGAGGCCTACCAGCGCGGCCTGATGGTGCGCATCTCGGGCCCCAACCTCATCCTCTCGCCACCGCTGGTGATCAGCAGCGAAGAAATCAACACCTTGTGCGAGGTGCTGGAGGCCTCGTTCGCCGCGGTCGCCAAGACCCTCTGACGCCATGCGCCCCACCATCCTGCTGATTGGCACGGCCGACACCAAGAGCGACGAACTGCTCTACCTGCGTGAGCGCATTGAAGCCGCCGGCGCGCAGGTGCTGCTGATGGACGTGGGCGTGCTGGCCCCTGGCCATGCCCGGCCCGAGATCAGCAACCATGCGGTGGCCGAGGCGGCGGGCAGCAGCCTGGCCGCCGTGGTGGCCACCGGCGACGAGAACCAGGCCATGACGCTGATGGCGCTGGGCGCAGCGCGGCTGGCGGCGCAGTTGCAGATGGAGGGCCGCATCCAGGGCATGCTGGCCCTGGGCGGCACCATGGGCACCGACCTGGCGCTGGACGTGGCCGCCGCGCTGCCGCTGGGTGTGCCCAAGCTGGTGCTGTCCACGGTGGCGTACTCGCACCTGATCCCGCCCGAGCGCATCACGCCCGATCTGATGATGGTGCTGTGGGCCGGGGGGCTGTACGGCCTCAACAGCCTGTGCCGCTCGGCGCTGAGCCAGGCAGCGGGCGCCGTGGTGGGGGCCTGCCACGCAGCCGAGCCGCCGCTGCCGCAACGCCCGCTGGTGGGCATGACCTCGCTGGGCAAGAGCTGCCTGCGCTACATGGTGGCGCTCAAGCCGGCGCTGGAGGCCCGCGGCTTCGAAGTGGCCGTGTTCCACACCACCGGCATGGGCGGGCGGGCCTTCGAGGCGCTGGCCGCGCAGGGCCGATTTGCGGCGGTAATGGACTTCAGCCTGCAGGAATTGGCCAACCAGATTGGCGGCTCGTGCGTGAGCGCCGGGCCCGACCGGCTGCGCGGCGCGGGCTTGGCCGGGGTGCCGCAGATCGTGGCGCCGGGCGCGGCCGACATGCTGGACTTTCCCACCTGGGCCAATGCACCGGCCGGCTACGAGGCCGCCCCAGCGCACGCCCACAACCGCCTCATCGCCTCCACCGTGGCCACCCCCGCGCTGCGGCGGCAAATTGCCGGCGAGATCATCGAGCGCCTGGCCGGCGCACGTGGCCCCACCTGCCTGCTGGTGCCCGAAGGCGGCGTGCAGGCCTGGGACCGACCCGGCGAGCCGCTGCACGACGCCGAAGGCCTGGCCACGTTCACCCAGGCGCTGCGCCAAGGCGAGGGCCGCATCGCACTGCAAGCGCTGCCCGTGCACATCAACGACGACGGTTTTGCCGAGGCCGCACTGGCGGTATTTGACGACTGGCTGGCACGCGGCCTGATTCGGCGCGAGGTGGCCGACCAATGAAGCGCGCGCTGATCCTCGATTTCGGCGGCGTCATCAGCCGCACCCTGTTCGAAACCCATGCGCTCTCCGAGCAGGCCCTGGGTCTGCCGCCCGGCACGCTGCGCTGGCGCGGGCCCTTCGACACCTCCAGCGACCCGCTGTGGCGCGACATGCAAGCCGACAAACTCAGCGAGCGCGACTACTGGCTGGCCCGCAGCCGCGAAGTGGGCCAGCTGCTGGGCGAAGACTGGCAGCGCATGGAGACCTTTGTGCAGCGTGCGCGCGGCGCCGACCCTGATGCGGTGATACGCCCCGAAGCGGTGAATGCCATCCACCGCGCCAAGGCCGCAGGCTGCCGCCTGGCCATTCTGTCGAACGAGCTCGACCTGTTCTACGGCGCCGACTTTCGCCAGCGCCTGCCGCTGCTGGCTGAGTTTGACGTGATCGTGGACGCCACCCACACCGGCATCCTCAAGCCCGACCCGCGCGCCTATGCCGACTGCCTGGCCCAGCTGGGCCTGCCGGCCCAAGCTTGCGTGTTCGTGGATGACCAGGCCCGCAACGTGGCTGGAGGCCAGCGCGCTGGCCTGGCCTGCGTGCAGTTTGACGTGCTGAACCCCGGGGCCTCGTATGCCCGGGCCTTGCAGTTGCTGGGCGTGGCGGGCTGAGCACACGAGCACACCGAAAAATCACAGGAGACGCGATGAACAGCCCAACCACCCCCATCCAAACCACCCCGCTCACGGCCACCCCGGCCCTGGGCCTGGCCGCCTTGTTCTCGGTGGCCATTGGCGTGATCGTGGGGCAGAGCACCATCGTCTCACTGCTGCAAGCCGTGGGTATCTCGGGCTGGGGCTTTCTGGGTGCCATGGCCATCGGCTACGGGCTCATGTTGTGCAACTCGGCCAGCTTCGCCGAGCTCGCACTGCTGATGCCGCGCGCCGGCGGGCTGAGCGGCTATTGCGAAGCCGCACTGGGCCACTTCCCTGCCATCTTCGCGGTGTTTGCCGGCTACGTGGTGCCCGCGCTGTTTGGCCCGGCCGCGGAGATGCTGGTGGTGGGCGGTGTGATGGACCAGTTGCTGCCCGGCACGCTGCCCACGCTGGCCTGGGCCGGCCTGCTGATGGGTGTGCTGGTGGTGCTGAACCTGCTGGGCACCGACGTGTTTGCCAAGCTGCAGACGGGCCTCACCTTCACCATGCTGGCCGCGCTCGGTATCACCGGCCTGTGGGCATTGGGCCATGCACCTGAGGCGAACACAGCGGCATCGGTGGCGTCATCGGGGTGGGCCGGCATGGCGGCCGACACCACGGTGCTGGGCGTGGTGGCACTGGTGATGTATTCGCTGATCGGCACCGAGTTCGTCACCCCGCTCACCGCCGATGCGGCGCAGCCAGAGCGCAATGTGCCGCGCGCGATGTTCCTGGGCCTCACGGTGGTGACCCTGGTGAACGTGGTGTTCTGCCTGGGCGCCAGCGCCCACCTGGGCCGCGCGAAGCTGGCCGAGAGCCCGTTGCCGCACCTGGACTACGCGCTGGCGGTGTTTGGCCCCGGCGTGCGGCTGGTGTTTGCCACCATCGCCGTGGTGGCCACCGCCAGCCTGCTCAACACCGTGCTGGGCGCGGTGCCGCGCATGCTGCAGGCCATGGCCGAGGCGGGGCAGGTGTTTCCCATCTTCAAGCACGTGAACCGGCACGGCGTGCCCTGGGTGGCCACGCTGTTCGTGGCCGGCCTGCCGCTGGTGGGCCTGCTCTGGTCGGGCGGCGACGTGAATCGCATCGTGCCGCTGCTGGTGGCCGCCGCCAGCGCCTGGTTGGTGGCCTACATGGTGGCCCATGCGGCCGTGGTGGCACTGCGCCTGCATGCGCCGGGGGCGCCGCGCCCCTACCGCGTGCCGCTGTACCCGCTGCCGCAGATCGTGGCGGTGCTGGGCTTGGGCTATGTGATTGCACACGCGGCACCTGCCCCCGAGATGGAAGGGCCGATCTTTGCGGCACTGGGCTGGGTGCTGGGTTTGGTGGCGCTGATTGGCGCACTGTGGGTGCGCTTGGTGATGAAGCGCGCGCTGTTCAAGGCCGACGGGCTGCCGCGCTGATCCATACTTCAGGCAACTGGTGACTCCCCGCCACGGCATGGATCAGGATGCCGTAGTCCGCCTCTGTGTGGATGAGCTTGAAAGGCCCACCAAAGCAGTAGTGGCGGCATACTGAGGTGCATGCCCAGCGTCCACATCCGCCCCGTCGAGCGATTTCCCGAGCCCGAGTTTTCGCAACTGCAGCGATCGGTCTTTGCCGACCTGGAACTGGCGTCGCCAGATTGCGCGGCGGCGTTGCAGCAGGCGGCCGAAAGGCGCACCGCTGCGAGCTGGCAGGCCACGCCCGCACGCACCCCGCCGTTCAAGCTGGGCGCATACCGGGATGAGCAGCGCATCGTCTGGTGCGTGGGCTCGCTAGTGGTGCTGCGCTACCACTTTGGCACCGCCCGGCGAGCGGTCTACCGCACCCGCGCCATCCCCTGCGCCGAGCGCACATCGTGAGCGCCGACCTCGCCACCCGCCGCCCCGTCTGGCTGGCGCTGTCCACCATGTTTCTCAACGCCGACGTGGCGCTCACCCGCGACGCACGGGTGCAGGTGCTGGCGGCCTCGGGCCTGGCGGTGAGTGCGCTGGAGCACATCCTCATCCACGAGGTCTACCCGGCCTGCTGGGCCAAGCTCTCCGACCCGGCTGGCGAGGCGCAAGGTTTCGACCCTGCCTGGCTGGAGGCCCGCATCTTCGCGCGCGGCACGCTCACCGCGAACTGGGACGCGCTGGAGGAGCTGGCGCAGATCGCCGTGCCGCATTCGGACGAATGGCAGGCCACCAAAGCAGCGCTGGAAACGCGGCGATGAACCCGTCAGCATCCTGCACTCTGGCAGTTGGCGGTCACCCGCTGCAACGGGCCTCAGTGGGCCACAGGGCCGCAGCCCTCACTGAAGGGCTCGCGCACCGCCTGCAGCGTCACGTGATCGATGTCGAAGTGCTCGTGCAGCTCGTCGGTGGCGTGCTTCAGAAAGGCATCGTCGGCGCCGCCCTCGGGCATCACCAGGTGCGCCGTCAGCGCCACTTGCGCGCTGCCCATGGCCCAAACGTGCAGGTCGTGCACGCGCACCACGCCGGGCAGGCCGCGCAGCAGCGCGTGCACCTCGTGCAGGTTCACCGCATCTGGCACGCCGTCGAACAGCAGGTGCAGCGATTGGCGAAACAGATCCCAGGTGCTGTAGACGATCACTGCAGCAATCAGCAGGCTCACCACCGGGTCGATCCAGGCCCAGCTGAACTTCAGCGCCAGCGCGCCGGCCACCACCACGCCGGCCGAGACCAGGGCGTCGCCCGCCATGTGCAGGAAGGCGCTGCGGATGTTCAGGTCGCCATGGCTGCCACGCATGAACAGCAGCGCGGTGGCGGTGTTGATGAGGATGCCCACGCCGGCCACCACCATCATGGTGATGCCTGCCGGTTGCAGCGGCGAGCCCAGGCGCTGCACGGCTTCGAGCGCCAGCGCGCCCATGGCCACCAGCAGCAACAGTGAGTTCACAAAGGCCGCGAGCAGGCTGGCGCGCTGCCAGCCGTAAGTGTGGCGCGCGTCGGGCCGCAGGCGGCCGGCCAGCGCGCCGCCCCAGGCCAGCACCAGGCCTGCCACGTCGCTGAGGTTGTGGCCGGCGTCGGCCAGCAATGCCAGCGAATCGATCTGCCAGCCGTAGTAGGCCTCGATGGCCACAAAGCCCAGGTTCAGCGCGATGCCGATGGCAAAGGCGCGGTCGTGGTTGACGCGACCGTGGTGGTGGCCGTGGTGGGCATGCTCTTCGTGGTGGTGATCGTGGTCGTGATCAGCATCGTGATGGGGGTGGCTCGCGCTCATGCGCGCACGATATCAGCGCCGCAGCAGCATCAAGGCGGCGAAGGCCATCAGCCCCAGCGCCGAGGTGAGCCACAGCGAGGCCACGCCCCAGTGGTCCAGCGCCATGCCAAACACTACCGGCGCCAGCGCCTGAGCCACACGGCCGGGCATCATCATCCAGCCCTGGCGGGCGCCATAGCCTGCGGCACCAAAGAGGGCCAGCGGCAGATTGCCCTTGGCGATGGTGAGGATGCCGTTGCCCGCGCCGTGCAGCACGGTGAACAGCATGGCCACCGGTGCGCCCAGCGCCAGCAGGATGGCGGCGCCCACCGGGTGGGCCGCCGCAGCCAACCGTGCCGACAGCAGCGGGTGCATGCGCCGCAGCACGGTGAATTCGAGCAAGCGGCCCGCCACCTGCGCAGGGCCCACCAAAGCACCCGCCGCCACGGCCGCCGCCAGCGTGGCACCGCCCTCTTGCAACAGCCGTGGCAAATGCGCCGCCATGGCCGTGCTGTTGAACCAGGCGATGGCAAACACCAGCGACAGCAAGGTGGCGGTGAGCAGCGGGCGCGCGGGTGCGCGGTGCTCGGCCTCCGCCGCGATGATGCTGGTGTTGGCCTCCGCAGGCGCCTGTTCTGGCACGGCATCGCTCACACGCGGCACGCAGGCATTAAGCGGCAGGCCCAGCAGCAGGTGCAGGGCCGCCCAGCCCAGGCAGGCCTCGCGCCAACCCCAGTGCTGCTCCATCAGCGTGGTGAGCGGCCAGCCCACGGTGCTGGCAAAGCCGCCCAGCAGGGTGATGCCGGTGATGGTGTCGCGCGCGGCGTGGCCGTACAGCCGCACCAACGAAGCAAAGGCCGCCTCGTACAGGCCCGCGCCCATGGCCAGACCCAGCAAGGCCCAGGCAGCGAAGAGCGCGATGGGGTCATGCACTTGCGACAGCGCCGCCAACCCCAGCGCGAACAGCACGCTGGTGCCCATCAGCACTGGCCGACCACCGCGTGCGTCGATGGCACGGCCCACGGCCGGCCCCACGAAGGCCGACACCACCAGCGCCAGCGAGAAGGCCGCAAACACGGTGGCCGTGGACAGGCCCAGCTCCCGCGCCATGGGCCCCGCCAGCATGGCCGACAGGTAGTAGCTGCTGGCCCAGGCCAGCGTTTGCGCGCTGCCCAGGGCCAGGCCCACGCGCACGCCCGGGCGCTGCCACCAGGCTTGCGCGCTCAGTTCAGGCATGCCTCTCGTACCAGCCCTTGCTCTGGTTCACCACGCGCACCACCAGCAGCATCACCGGCACTTCGATGAGCACGCCCACCACCGTGGCCAGCGCCGCACCCGACTCGAAGCCAAACAGGCTGATGGCCGCCGCCACCGCCAGCTCGAAGAAGTTGCTGGCGCCGATCAGCGCCGACGGGCAGGCCACGTTGTGCGCTTCGCCCACGCGCCGGTTGAGCCAGTAGGCCAGCGCCGAGTTGAACAGCACCTGGATCAGGATGGGCACGGCCAGCATGGCAATGACCAGCGGCTGCTGCAGGATGGCCCGGCCCTGAAAGCCGAACAGCAACACCAGCGTGGCCAGCAGCGCGGTGATGGACCAGGGGCCGATGCGGGCCAGCGTGGCGTCAAACGCCGCCTGGCCCTTGGCGAGCAAGACCTTGCGCCAGGCTTGGGCGATCAGCACCGGGATCACGATGTACAGCACCACCGAGGTGATCAAGGTGGCCCAGGGCACGGTGATGCTGGACAAACCCAGCAGCAGGGCCACGATGGGCGCAAAGGCAAACACCATGATGGTGTCGTTCAACGCCACCTGGCTGAGCGTGAACAGCGGGTGGCCGCCGGTGAGCCGGCTCCACACGAAGACCATGGCCGTGCAGGGCGCGGCGGCCAGCAGGATGAGGCCGGCGATGTAGCTGTCGGACTGGCCTGCGGGCAGGTAGGGCGCGAAGACAATGCGGATGAAGAACCAGCCCAGCAGCGCCATCGAGAAGGGCTTGACGGCCCAGTTGACGAACAGCGTGACGCCGATGCCGCGCCAATGCTGCCGCACCTGGTGCAACGCGCCAAAGTCCACCTTCAGCAGCATGGGGATGATCATCACCCAGATCAGCAAGCCCACCGGCAGATTGACCTGGGCGATCTCCATGCGGCCGATGGCCTGGACGGGGCCGGGCAGCATCTGACCCAGCGCCACGCCAGCAACGATGCACAGCAAGACCCAGACGGTCAGGTAGCGCTCGAAGACGCTCATGGGTGCCGGCGCCGCAGCGGCCGGCAAGGTCGTGGTGTTCATGGTGGGTGGCGCCTCAGCTTCGGGCGATGGTGTTCAGTGCAGCCTGCAACTCGGCCCGACCCATGCCAGCCAGCGGCAAGGCCAGCAACTGCAGCATCCTGTAGCCGATGGCCTGGCGTGTGAGCTCGAAGGCGCGGGCCTTGCCGGCGTCGCCACCCTCGGCGTTCGAGGGATCGGGGTAGCCCCAATGCACCTTCACCGGCTGCTGGCCGGCGCCGCCAAAGAACACCGGGCACTGTTCGGCAGCGGCCGAATCGCAGACGGTGATGACGATGGACAGCGGCGGTGCCTCGGGCGTGGTGAACTCGTCCCAGCTCTTGCTGCGGTAGGCCGATGTCTCTATGCCAGCGTTCTGCAGCGCCTGGATGGCAAACGGGTTGATGCGGCCGCTTGGCGCGCTGCCGGCACTGTGGGCCTGCACATCCTGGCCCAGCCGTGTTGCCAGGTGGTTGAGCATGCCCTCGCTCAGCACGCTGCGGGCCGAGTTGTGGGTGCACAGGATCAGGACATGGGTGGTCATGGAGGGTCCGTTGGATCGGGTTTCAGTGCTGGCCAATGTCGCGCACGGCCTGGTGCATCGACAGCGCGTCCAGGCTGGCGATGGGCAGCGCCAGCATCAGGTCGATGCGGCGCTTGAGGGTCAGGGCGGTGTCCATGAAGGCACGGCGCCGATGGGCCTCGTCGCCCTCCACATGGCTGGGGTCGGCCACACCCCAGTGAGCGGTCACAGGCTGCCCCGGCCAGACCGGGCAGGCCTCGCCGGCCGCGTTGTCGCAGACCGTGAACACGAAGTCGAGCTCAGGTGCACCAGGCCCCGCAAACTCACGCCATGACTTGCTGCGCAGGCCCGCTGCGGACACGCCCAACTCGGCCAGGGTGGCCAGGGCCAGGGGCTGCACCGCCCCGGCGGGCTGGCTGCCGGCAGAGTGGGCAATGAAGCGCCCCGCGCCGCTGTGGTTCAGCAGGGCCTCGGCCAGGATGGAGCGTGCGGAATTGCCTGTGCAGACGAACAGCACATGGTGTATGCGATCAGACACAGGCCACCCCTCAGCAGCAGCCACCGGCCGTCTTGACCGGGATGCCCACGGCCTTGCCGCGCGGCGCGGGGGTGCAGCAGCCGGCGGCCTCGGCCACCACGGTGGCGGCGGTTGGCGTGCAACAGGCACCGGCTTCGGCTTCGCCCTCGCGGAACACGGGGATGTTGGCCAGCGTATGGAACTGCTCCCAGGCCACGCCCTGCGGGTCGGTGACCCAGTGCTTCTCGCTCTTGGCGTAGCAGCAGGTGGTGGTTCCTTCGTCCAGCGTCAGCATGTCGGCCGCTTGCGCACGGGCCTTCATCTCGGCCAGGTCATTGGCGTTGTCCACCTGGATGCCCAAGTGGTCGATGCCGGTGCTCTTGCCGCGCGTGGAGATGGCGAAGTTCACCGGTGGGTCTTCGAGCATCCACTTGGCGTAGTCGGATTCGAGCCGCGCCGGCTCGGCGGCGAACAGCTTGGAATAAAAGCCGATGCTGGTGGCCAGATCGGCCACGTGCAGATGGACGTGAAAGCGCTTCATCGCAATGTCTCCTTGATGTCAGCAAGTGGGGCAGGCTTTGCCCCGGGATTTGGCCGGCTTGGGCGCACAGGCCTGGCCGGCGCAGCAGTTCTCGGTGAGATAGGCCATCAGGCCGTTCATGCGCTCGAACGACGCGCGGTAGATCAGGCTGCGGCCGTCGCGCTCCTGGCTCACCAAGGCGGCGTGCAGCAACTCCTTCAAATGGAAGGACAGAGTGGAAGCCGGCTGGCCCAGCGCCTCGGCCAGGCTGCCGGCCGTGAGCCCGTCGGGCCCGGCAACCACCAGGGCCCGAAAGGCCTGCAGCCGGGTGGGCTGGGCCAATGCAGCAAGGGCACGAACGATGTCTTGTTCTTCCATATTTCTATTATTGTCGAAATATAGAAGACTACGCAAGCCCAAGCCCGGTCTACGGGCTCAGATCAGGCCAGCCAGCGCTTGAGCTGGTCGGCGAGGTCGGCCCGGTTCAGCAAATCCCAGTGGTTGGCCTGGGTCACCACCATGCGGTGGCTGCGCGGCACATGCAGGGCCAGCGCCGGGTTGCGGTGTTCGCCCAGCGCACTGGCCAGCGGCACCAGGCCATCGCCCACCACGCGGCTGTGCAGACCGCAGGCCTGCTCGGCGGTGGTGGCGGCCACCACATGGCACTGCACGCCTTCGGGCAGCGGCGTGGGCACGCGGTCGTCGCGCTTTTGGGCATGGCGATCGCGGTGCTGCCAGTCGTCGTCCTGCAGATTGCCGTAGCGCAGGTCGGTGATGCCGGCGCTGCGGGCCTGGCTCAGGCGCGCGAAGGGCGCCACATAGGGGCTGACGCCGAACACCGCGTCCACCAGACGGCCACCGCGCTCCAGCGGTGCGCCGTGGTGCGGGGTGCCGAGAAAGACGACGCTGCGCAGGCGCCGCATCCAGGCGCTGCCGTCCGCCACGTGGCAGGCGCTGCGCGTCACCAGCCCGCCCATGCTGTGGGCCACGATCACCAGGTCCTCCACCGGCACCGGCCAGTTCGCCACCAGGGCATCCAGTTGCGACGCGAAGTCGCGTCCGTTCTGCGACACATGGCGGCCGCTGTTGTAGTGCAGGTAGATCGGCGTGCAGCCCAAGGCCTGCGCCAGCGCCTGGCCGTGGTCGTGGCCCTCGCGCCGCCACTGCAGGTCGTTCATTGCCAGGCCATGCACCAGCACCAGCAGTTTGCCTGTGGGCTGTTGCAGCGCGGCTTGCCAGGGCTGGCCGGCGATGCGCAGCGACATGCGGATGGCCAGCGGGTTGTCGGTGGCTTCCAGGTGGTCGCCCCACACGCCGCCCAGCGCCGAGACCCAGGCCTCACGCTGCGGCGTGCTGGCCCCGCTGTGCGCGGGCACGGCCGACAGCAATGCATCCAGCCCCTTGCCGATGCCGCGCGTACCGCCGCGCAATGCCTTGTAGACCAGGCCGGTGATGCCACCAGGCTGCCCTGCAGGCGCGGCGCCCAAGGGCCCGGGCGTGGACAGGACGGTGTGGTGCACGGCCTCCACCAGGCCCATCACGCCCACCACGGCGTCCACGCCCAGGCGCGAAAGGCCGCGCAGGTCGGCGGCGTGCAGGGGCAGTGCGGCGCGCGGCGCGGTGGGGCTGGTGGACATGGCGGGCTCGGGTGTGGCAGACGCCCGCACTGTGCGCGGCCATGCAAGCCAGGGCAAGCACGCGATTAGGGTGCGCTCACTGACACAGCCGCTCCGCACGCCCGGTACCCCGCCGAGCGCGAGCTGCTGCGCCGCTGCTTTGCAGAACCCGAAAGCTTCTGGCCCAAGCGCAACAACCGGCAGATCACCGAAGACGCCGCCAACGCATTCGCCACCACGGCCGAGCGCCTGCGCGAGCGTGGCATCGCGCCCGAGTGGGTGTCGCACTTCCCCTCGCAGTGCCTGTTCTGCTTCTTTGCCGAAGACGTGGGCCAGCTGCCGGGCTATTTGTTCCAGCGCCTGGTGGGCAACCAGGCCGCCGATGCCGCCACGCTGCAAGGTGGCGCGACGGCCAAGAGAAAGCGCTGGCCCAGCGCACGCTGACCAAGCTCTACAACGAGCGCAGCGACCGCCTGGTGTGAAGAGTCTGGTGGTGGTGCGCCACCAGGGCCTCAGGCAGAGGGTGCCGGGTGAGCGAATGACGAAAGTAAAGGAATGCTTCGCGCCCGGCTGAGGGCGCGAAGCAGGGAGACACGCTGTCAGTCGGTTGCCCAGTGGTCGCTGCTCGCCGCCGACGCCAACGCCGACGCCGAACACTGGACTCCCGCCTTCGCGGGAATGACGAGAATGGGTGCGGGAATGACGGCAATGCTCAGCGGCCCTGCAGCCGCTGCAACTCGTCCAGCGTGTTGGCGTTGAAGAACGCGTCGGCGTCGTCGAACAGCACTTCCACGGTTCGGTGCTGCGCCGTCCACTTGTCGATCTTGCGCTGGCCGCCGGCGGTGAAGCGCACCAGGCTTTCCAGCAGGCTGGCGCGCAGCAGGCAGAACACCGGCTGCACCTGCACCGTGCCATCGGCCTCGCGCGTGGCGGCCATGGCCACCTCGGCGTCGGCCTGGTGCGCGGCCTGGGCCAGGCGGGCCACCAGGTCGACGGGAAAGTGCGGCGTGTCGCAGGGCACCGTCACCAGCCACGGCGTCTCGCAATGCGCCAGCCCGGCCAGGAAGCCGGCCAGCGGGCCCGGGAAATCTGGCAAGGCATCGGGCCACACGGCCGCACCCATGGATTCATAGGCCGCGAGGTTGCGGTTGGCGTTGATCAGCACCTGGCCCACCTGCGGCTGCAGGCGTTGCAGGGCATGCCATGCCAAGGCCTGGCCCTGGTGGAGTTGCAGGCCCTTGTCCACCCCGCCCATGCGGGTGGCACGGCCACCGGCGAGGATGAGGCCGGTGATGCCAGCAGGGGAGACGATGCCCGTCATGCCGGCAGCTTGCCCCGACCTCAGGTGCCCTTGGACACGGTGATGGTGGGGAACTTGCTGGAGAAGTCCTTGGCCTGGGCCGCCACCTTCACCGCCACCTGGCGGGCCATGGCCTTGTACAGGCCGGCGATCTCGCCGTCGGGGTCGGCCACCACGGTGGGGGCGCCCGAATCGGCCTGCTCGCGGATGCTCATGGTGAGCGGCAGCGCGCCCAGGTAGTCCACGCCGTATTGCGCGGCCATCTTCTTGCCACCGTCGGCACCGAAGATGTGGGCCGTGTGGCCGCAGTTGGGGCAGCAGTACACGGCCATGTTCTCCACCACGCCGAGGATGGGCACGCTGACCTTCTCGAACATCTTCAGGCCCTTGCGGGCATCGAGCAGGGCGATGTCTTGCGGCGTGGTGACGATGATGGCGCCGGTGATGGGCACGCGCTGGCTGAGAGTGAGCTGGATGTCACCGGTGCCGGGCGGCATGTCGACGATGAGGTAGTCCAGGTCTTTCCAGTTGGTCTGGCGCAGCAACTGCTCCAGCGCCTGGGTGGCCATGGGGCCGCGCCAGATCATCGCGTCATCGGCGTCGATCATGAAGCCGATGGACATGACCTGCAGGCCGTGGTTTTCCATCGGGTCCATGGTCTTGCCGTCGCTGCTCTCGGGTCGGCCGCTGATGCCCATCATCATGGGCAGGCTGGGGCCGTAGATGTCGGCGTCGAGGATGCCCACGCGGGCGCCTTCGGCCGCCAGGGCCAGCGCCAGGTTGACGGCGGTGGTGCTCTTGCCCACGCCGCCCTTGCCCGAGGCCACGGCGATCAGGTTCTTCACGCCCGGCAGCAGGGCCACGCCACGCTGCGCCTGGTGGGCGATGATCTTGCTGCTCACATTGGCGCTGACGTTCTCCACGCCGGGCAGCGTGCGCACCGCCGCGATGTAGGCCTTGCGCAGCGCCGGGATCTGGCTCTTGGCGGGGTAGCCCAGCTCGACGTCGAAGGACACGTCACCGCCTTCGATGCGCAGGTTCTTCAGCTGCTTGGCGCTGACCGGATCGAGGCCGGTGTTGGTGTCGACCACGCTCTTGAGCGCATCTTTGAGGGCTTGTTCGGTGAGGGCCATGGGTGGGTGGGTTGGAGGAGAAGAAAAGGCGCGCGAAGTCTAACGGCTGTGCGCCGGCCTCTGAGCGGCGGGGGGATTGCCGGGGGTTTGTACGTAGAAGCGGCCGTTCAGGCCGGCTTGGCTTGGGCCGCTGCCGCGCTGAACTGCTCGTAGGCGGCCATGGCGTTGGCGGCGTACATCGCCGAGGGGCCGCCGCCCATGTACACCGAAAGCGCCAGGGTTTCTTCCACCTCGGCCCGGGTGGCACCCAGCTTCACCAGGGTGCGCATGTGGAAGGCGATGCAGCCATCGCAGCGCACGGCGATGCCGATGGCCAGGGCCATCAACTCCTTGGTCTTCTCCTCCAGCGCGCCGGTGACGAGGGCGGCACGGCCCAGTTCGTGGAAGGCCTTCATCACAGCAGGCTGGCCCTTGCGCAGCGGCGAGAGGTTGGCCGAGATCTCGGTGGCGAGCTGGGCGTAGTCGGGCATGGCAGACATGGTTCAGACTGTTGAAGTGGAGACAGACCCCAATGCTAACGAATATACCGGTGACCGTATCAATGGCAAATCAAGCCCCTCTGGCCTTCAATGCCGGGGTGGCGACAATCGGGCTTTCGGCCCAGCCCGACCAAGCCATGAACGACGATCTTCCGCCCCTGCCAGCCACGCCCACTGGCCGCTTCCGCCACTACAAGGGAGGGGATTACGAGGTCCTGGGGGTGGCCCGGCACAGTGAGTCGCTGGAACCCATGGTGGTTTACCGCCCGCTGTACAACGCCACGGGCTGGTGGGTGCGCCCGCATGGGATGTTTTTTGGCACAGTGGACTTGGACGGCCGCCAGGTGGCACGCTTCGCCCCTGTGCCGCATGCCGCTGAATGACCCGACATAGAGGCAAACCCTTCGCGGCGGCAAGCCCATTTCGGCCATCATTCACATGCCATCGGCCTTGGCCCGAATATCGGCCTGTTCCCGCGCCATACCCATGCCCACCCAGCACCGCTCAACCCCGGCCACCCCAGCGGCGTCTGACAGTGAACCCCAGCTGTCAAGGCCCGTGCACGCACCCAGCATGTCTGATGCGCGCGAGCCGCTGCTGCGCGAGATCGAGATCCTTGATGAATACGGCCAGCGCCGCAACATCCACATCCCGGCCGAGCGGCCACTCACGGTCTTCGTCGACAAGCGCGAACTGGTCACGCTGATGACCCTGGGCGCCGCGCCCGAGATGCTGGTGCTGGGCTATCTGCGCAACCAGCGCCTGGTGGCCGATCTGGCCGACGTGCTGTCCATCACCGTCGATTGGGAGGTGGGCGCCGCCGCCGTCTACACCCGCCAGGGCATTGCCGATCTGGAAGCCCGCACGGCGCACCGCGTGGTCACCACCGGCTGCGGCCAGGGCACGGTGTTCGGCGACATGATGAGCCAGGTTGATGCGCTGCAACTGCCACCACCCGAAGAGGCCCGCATCCGCCAGTCCACGCTGGCCGGGCTGCTGGAGGTGATGCGCCAGCAGGACGACAGCATCCACCGCAAGGCCGGCTCGGTGCACGGTTGTGCGCTGTTCCGTGGCAGCGAGCTGCTGATGTTCATCGAGGACGTGGGCCGCCACAACGCCATCGACACCATCGCCGGCTGGATGTGGCTGCACGGCGTGACGGGTGGCGACAAGATCTTCTACACCACGGGCCGGCTCACCAGCGAGATGGTGATGAAGGCCGCGCACATGGGCGTGCCCATCGTGGTCTCGCGCAACGGCGTCACCCACATGGGCCACGAGCTGGCCACCCGGTTGGGCATGACGCTGTTCGGCCGCGCGGCCAACAAGCACTTCCTCTGCTACACCGGCTTCGAGCGCTTCGATTCCGAGCCTGTGCCCCTGCCCGCCACGGTGCGGGTGGTGGCAGGCCAGTAGATTCTCTCGAACGACGCTTGCCCGCTGACGGGTCTCGGCGCATTGCGGCCGGCCATGGTGACCACGTTGCCGTCATTCCCGCGCCCTCGCCTCGTCATTCCCGCGCAGAGCCTGCCCCCGCGAAAGCGGAGGCAAGAAACCACTTGATTAGCGACCAACCTCAGCCACGCGAATGACGCGGGCTGGGTTTGGAGTTGATAGGCAGGCGGCGTGCAGGAGGCGAGGCAGGATGGAGCGCAGATCGAAGCGGCGGTTGAATCGGTATTGGGCCTCGGCGAGGTAGCGATGGGCGTACTTGGCAAAGTTGAACGCGTGATAGGTGCCACCCAGCGAGCGCTTGAGGTTGCCCAGGAAGGTGTTGACCGCTTTGAACTGGGGCAGCTCGGTGCAGGCCTTGCCACCGCCAGTGACGTGACGTTCGTGGTCGGCACCCACCAGTTGCACAGCGCCGAAGCACCACAGGCCGTCGCAGACCACGGTGGCCGACGGCGCGATCGAGCGCGCCGCGAAGGCGGCCACTTCTTCGTGCGTGAACGGCTGCTGGCGCAGACACACCAACTGCGGCTTGCCATCGGGCGTGGTCTGCACTGCGGCGACGAACGGGACCTTGTTCTCCGAGCCGCGCCCGGACTTGCCGCCCGAGCGCTCGCCGCCCAGGTAGGCGTCGTCAATCTCCACGCGGCCGTCGAGCAGGCGATCATCCTCGCGCACGCGCATCACCTCCATGAGCTTGTGCTTGATGAGCCAGGCGGTCTTGTAGCAAACGCCCAGGTGGCGCATCAGCTCGAGCGCGGCGACGTTGTTCTTGGACTGGGTCAACAGGTGCATGGCCAGGAACCAGCGCGACAGCGCCAGCTTGGTGGACTCGAAGATGGTGCCGGCGATCAGGCTGCACTGATGGCGGCAGGCGCTGCACTGGAAGTACAGCAGCCCGGCGCGGCGAAACGATCCGTGTTGGGCGCAGCCGCACGCCGGGCAGAAAAATCCGGCCGGCCAGCGCGAGGCGATCAAAGCCTCCTCGCACTGGGCGTCGCTACCGAAATTGTTCATGAACTCGGCCATCGAAAGTCCAGGTTGAAACTGCACTCGGTTCATCGTCATGGTTCACCTCCAGTCGCGGTGAACCTATCTTCCACCCTCACTGGCTCACCAGATGAGCCTGCCGAGATTCGTCGCTAATCAAGAGAAACCATGTCTTTGGCTTCCGGTGCGCTCGCGCCGGTGGCAACGAGGGGAAATTTTCAGGAAGCGATAGCCAAAGGCCTTCCAGATTGCTCGACCGACCGTGAAGAACAATCCCACTTTGACGCCTAACGTTCGAAAATGGTGGAAAGATGCCCCAGGTTGATTGTCTGCTTGACTGAGTTAGGCATCGCCGCGTTGTGCTCTCGCCAAGTAGTAGGCTATGCCAAGCGCAAGCAGGTTCACTCCGACTGTGAGCGGACCCGGGGTGAAGAAGTTGAACGTGAAGATACTACCTAACCATGCGTTCCAGCCAAGAAGAAGCGTTGGGTGAAGCTGTAGCCAAACTGTGACAAGACCGCCAGTTGAGAACGAGTAGGACGCGAGTGGCGACAAGAGGACCGGCACCTGAAGGGCCCAAAGTACCTGATTCAGACGTACCCAGCCGTGCTTCTTTTGCAAGGTGCGAACACCGCAGTAACCGCTGAAGACGTACATGGCTGCCATGGCGGCGAGGATCAGGATGCCGAGAACTCCCCCCTTCACCCGTGAGGCGCTGGCAACAATGGCCATCAGTCCCCAAGCTGCACCGCCGATGCCAAGCAGTCCGAGGACTATGGGCACAGGCTTTGGGATGGCGAGGGCTGCTTCTTGTTCTTCTGTAAGACGCGATTCGAACAGGCCGTGGTTTGGCAATAGAAACACTGCCCCACAGGACTCGCAGTCCTTCACGTTCAGAGTGACCTTCGCAGTGCAAACGGGACAGTAGGGCATGTGGCTTGGATCCTACCGTTCGCGGTGAGGCGCAAATCGCAGCTTGCTGCAATATGTCGCCTCAACAGAGGGGTTAGGCGCCACGGCTGAAAGCTCGTATTGCTATGGCTGCCCGACCGAAGAGCACGCCGAATGCAACCAGGAAACCAATACGGAACGCGGCGCTGCCAGGTGTGGGCATGTGAGGCGGATGAATGGCGGCTGCGACAGCTGAAAGAATGAGCAGGCCGAGCAACGACCAAGCCGCGAATGCGTACCACCTGTAAATGCCAAAGGTAAGTGCGCAGGAAAGCGCTACTTCAGCGGCTACTAGAAATTTGATTGTTGTAGTCACTATGTCTTCAGGATAGAGAAATGTGGCTCCCACGATCAGCAGGACGACGTAGATGATGCCGGCTTTCCATCCAGCGCGAACCTGCCGCGCCAAAGGTGCTGGTGCCAAGCGACCACGAACGTAAGTGTCCGGATCTGAGGCTTCTGGAATGTTGGGGAAGTCGTTCATCTTGGGTCTGGCGCCGTTCGAGGTGAGCTGCAAATTGCAGCTCGACTGAATACGAAGGTGTTAGCCGTCTGGTGCGTCACAGCGTGCCACCCTCCGGCCAGTTCTTCCAATGTGTGTTTGGGTGCTCGGTGGGTTGGAACGCCGAAATGCTGCCATGAGCCAAGACCTCGGCTAAAGACCTGAATGTTGCGTTCGAGCTAGGGCGCTCGCCGTTGACGAGGTCGGGATGGTTCCATTCTTCAAGTTGCATCACCTGTTTAAGGTCCGCAGGAATGCACTTGCGGCGTTCGTCTGCCGTTGCAAGAACGCTGCTGCGTGCCGTGGCAGCCAGGAAACGACAAAACTCAAATACGTAAACCCTGGGCGGGCTTTGAAGGGCAATTTCGTACATGCCGTACTCGGAGTGGCGTGGAACATTCAATGGACTTCCCCGTAGCAAAACCGGCTCTTGTCCACTGGCCATCAGGTCAGAATCGTCAGGATCCAGCCAATCCCCCTCTTCAATTGGGTAGATGAAGGTCGACTCGTTGTATTCGTTGTTCGCGAGATACGAGTCGTAGGCTTGCCGGCTCACATAGTCGTCCACCGATTTCTCTCGGCGAAGCCGACTAGCGAACGTGTGGATGTGGATATCTGGAATTCCGGTTCTCGGCGAGAAACCGAAGATCTCGATCACAATGGCCCAGTCTTCTGGTGATCGATACAGCGAAAGCCGGGTTGCCGCCGGGTAGACATAGCCGTTGTCCAGCATTGGAAATGTGAAGCTCTCGCAGCACTTGTCCAAAACGGAAAGTACTTCTTGGGGACGCCTGTTCATAGGCTGCTTCAGACGGCGAATGTTGTAGACGGCAAAAGTGCCGTGATGTTTGGATTGGCGCTGCGTGAAGCCCGGCAACTGCGCATCAAGCAGCCAGCGATAGCGCTGTGGCACCTGGCGCACGGCCCTTGGACGGCAATTCTTGGCATGGCCTGGACGTCTCCCTGGTGCGTTCACCGCGAGCCATGTTTATACCCTCGGTGCGCCGTGGGGCAGGCACTTCAACGTTCAACGAAAGCAAACGAGGCCAGTTGAGCGACAACCGCCCGGACCGCGCCGGCTGGGCGGTTGGCGCGGGCGCACCGGAGGCCGAATGCATGGATTCCCGCCCCCCACCTTCGCGGGGCAGGCGGCGCGGGGATGACGATGGTGCGCCGTAACAGGCGGTATTCACCTTCCTTTTCCGGCTCAAGTTCCGTCGCCTCCCGGGGCACCATCAAAGGCATGCAGGCATCACGCCTGCCCAGAGCCTTCGCAGGCCCCTGAATGAACGCGATACAGAAACAACTCCAGAACCTGTTGGGTGAGAACGCTGCCTTCTTCAAGGCGCTGATGGCCCCAGTGTTCATCATCATGGTGCTCGCCATGATGGTGCTGCCGCTGCCGCCCTTCGCACTGGATTTGCTGTTCACCTTCAACATCGCGATGTCGCTGATGGTGATGCTGGTGGCGGCCAACATGATCAAGCCGCTGGATTTCGCGGCCTTCCCCACGGTGCTGCTGGTCACCACGCTGCTGCGCCTCTCGCTCAACGTCGCGTCCAGCCGGGTGGTGCTGCTGCAAGGCCACACCGGCACCGGCGCGGCCGGCAAGGTGATCGAATCCTTCGGCCACTTCCTGATCGGTGGCAACTTCGCCGTCGGTTTGATCGTCTTCGCCATCCTGGTGGTGATCAACTTCATCGTCGTCACCAAGGGTGCCGAGCGCATTGCCGAAGTCGGCGCGCGCTTCACTTTGGATGCCATGCCCGGCAAGCAGATGGCCATCGACGCCGACCTGAACGCCGGCCTGATCGACGAGGAAACCGCCAAGAAGCGCCGCGTGGAAGTGGGCGAGGAAGCCGACTTCTTCGGCTCCATGGACGGTGCCAGCAAGTTCGTGCGGGGTGATGCCATCGCGGGCATGCTGATCCTGGTCATCAACATCGTCGGCGGCTTCATCATCGGCGTGGCCCAGCACGGCCTCTCGGTGGGCGACGCGGCGAACGCCTACATCCTGCTGGCGGTGGGCGACGCGCTGGTGGCGCAGATCCCCGGCCTGCTCATCTCGGTCGCGGCGGCCATGGTGGTCTCGCGCGTGGGCTCCGAGCACGACATCGGCAGCCAGATCCGCACGCAAGTCTTTTCTTCGCCCAAGGCCCTGGGCATCACCGCCGGCATCATCGGCATGCTGGGCCTGGTGCCGGGCATGCCGCATGTGGTGTTCTTGTTCATGGCCAGCCTCATTGGCTACTACGCCTGGTATCTGGCGCGTGCCGCCCGGCGCGCGGCGGAGCAGCCGGTGGCCAGCAAGGACGACCCGGCCCCGCAGGCCAATGCCGAGGCCAGCTGGGACGACCTGCAGCCCGTGGACACCCTGGGCCTGGAGGTGGGCTACCGATTGATCAGCCTGGTGGACAAGAGCCGTGGCGGCGACCTGCTGGCCCGCATCAAGGGCGTGCGCAAGAAGTTCGCGCAAGAGGTGGGCTTTCTGCCGCCGTCGGTTCACATCCGCGACAACCTGGAACTCAAGCCCAGCATGTACCGCGTCACGCTGCGCGGCGCGGTGATCGGCGAGGGCGAGGCCTTCCCCGGCATGCACCTGGCCATCAACCCCGGTGGCGGCGTGCCGCAGTTGCCCGGTACCAAGACGGTGGACCCGGCCTTTGGCCTGCCCGCCGTGTGGATAGAGGAACGCCAGAAAGAGCAGGCCCAAATGGCCGGGTTTACGGTGGTTGATTGCTCGACTGTGGTGGCCACCCACCTCTCACACTTGATGCAGGTGAATGCCGCCAAGCTGCTGGGCCGCTCCGAAGCCCAGGCGCTTGTCGAGCACGTCACCAAGCTGGCTCCGAAACTGATCGAGGACGTGGTACCCAAAATGGTTGGCATCGCAACACTGCAAAAAGTTCTTCAGCTGCTGCTGGACGAAGGCGTGCACATCCGCGATTTCCGCTCCATCGTGGAATGCCTGGCCGAGCACGCTGCCGTGGTCACCGACCCGGCCGACCTGGCCCGCCGCATCCGCATCCACCTGGCCCCGGCCATCGTGCAGCAGATCTACGGCCCGGCCAAGGAGCTGGACGTGATCGCGCTGGAACCCGAACTCGAACGCCTGGTGAGCCAGGCCCTCAATTCGCCGCATGGCCCGGTGCTCGACCCCGGCGTGGCCGAAACCCTCACCCGCCAGGCGGCCGACACCGCCAAGAAGCAAGAAGACCTGGGCCACCCGGCCTGCCTGCTGGTGCCCGATTCGCTGCGGGCCCCGCTGGCCCGTTTGCTCAAGCGCGCAGCCCCACGTTTGAAGGTGCTGGCGCACAGCGAGATTCCTGAGACCCACTCGATCCGGATCGGTTCGATCATCGGAGCCACAGCATGAACGTCAAGAGATTCACTGCGCGTACCTCGCGCGAGGCCTTTGCCCTGGTGCGCCAGGCCTTTGGTGAAGACGCGGTGGTTTTGTCGACCAAGCCCTGCCCCGAAGGCATGGAGGTGCTGGCGATGGCGCAAGACAGCGTGGAGCACTTCGAGAAGGTTTCCAGCCCCAACAGCCGGGGCGACCTGGCCACCCGTGCCGAGCGCCAAACCGCCGAGCGCCCGCTGGCTGGCCGCCGCCTGGCCGAGCGCCTGCAGCAGACCGCGCCCGCGATGGACCCCGAGGTGGAGCGCGACGTGGCACAGCTTTCGATGAGCACGCTCTCGTTCCAGGACTACGTGCGCGAGCGCATGCTCAAGCGCCGCCAAGCCGCCATCACCGGCGCCGAGGCCCCCATGGCCATGCCCGCCATGGCCACGGCCCCGCAGCCGGCCAAGCCTGCGGCACCGGCGCCCCGCGCCGCCACGCCGCGCCCGCAAGTGGCCGCCCGCATGGCCAGCATCACGCCAGCCCCACGCGATTTCGAGCCCTCTGAACTGCGGGCCATGCCGGCCCTGGCCGAGCCCCAGGGCGAGCGCCGCGAGCAGCTGGACATGGTGCACGAGCTGCGTGCCATGAAGGGCCTGATCGAAGAACGCTTTGGCGCCCTGGCCTTCATGGAAAAGCTGCAGCGCCACCCGCGCCAGGCCCACCTCGCGCAAAAGCTGCTGGACTGCAGCTTCTCGCCCGGCCTGATCCGCAAGCTGGTGGAAGCCCTGCCGCCCAACGCCAACGACGAATCAGCCTGGGCAGCCAGCGTGCTGGAGCGCAACCTGCTCACCGGCGAGCAAGACCCGGCACTGGAAGAGCAGGGCGGTGTGTACGCGCTGATTGGCTCCACCGGCGTGGGCAAGACCACATCCACCGCCAAGCTGGCCGCGGCCTTTGCCACCCGCTACGGCGCCGCGAACCTGGGCCTGATCACACTGGATGCCTACCGGGTGGGCGCGCACGAGCAGCTGCGCACCTATGGCCGCATCCTGGGCGTGCCGGTGCACACGGCCCATGACAGGGCGTCGTTGGAAGACCTGCTGGAACTGCTGGCGGGCAAGAAGATGGTGCTCATCGACACGGCCGGAATGGCCCAGCGCGACAGCCGCACCAAGGAGCTGCTGGAGATGCTCTCGCACACCAGCATCCAGCGCCTGCTGGTGGTGGATGCCTCGTCGCAGGGCGAGACCATCGACGACGTGATCAACGCCTGGCGCGCCGCGCGCTGCAAGGGCGTGATCCTGTCCAAGATCGACGAGGCCGTGAAGCTGGCCCCGGCGCTGGACGCGGTGATCCGCCACAAGCTCAAGGTCTGGGGCGTGGCCAATGGCCAGCGCGTGCCCGAGGACTGGCACCGCCTGACCAGCAATGCGCTGGTGCAGCGGGCCCTCAAGGGGGGTGGCGCCGCCGCCTACCGCATGGAAGCCGACGACGTGCAACTGGTGTTCGCCGCCAGCCAGCACCACGGTCTGGTCTCTCACGTGCTGCACGCCTGAGGCACGCCATGGGAACCCTCATGCACGACCTGAACCCACCCACCTCGCGCAGCCCGGCCGACCAGGCCGACGGCCTGCGCCGCTTGTTCACCGCGCCGCGCCAGCGCATCGTGCCGCTGGTGGCCAACCCCATGGTGGAGAACTCGGGCGTGGTGCTCGAACGCATGGCCACCGCGCTGGCCGGGCTGGGCGCCAACACCTTGCTGGTGGACGCTGCCGACACCTCGCCCGACGCCCACGAGATGGCCGACATCGACCTGGCCGCCTGCGTCGAACCGCTGGGCGACAAGGTGCACTACCTGGCCGCGCGTGGCCTGCCGCTGCGGCATGTGAACGCGCGGGGTTCGGCCGAGGCCTGGCTCTTGGCCCTGACACAGGCCGCACCGCGCGCCGACGTCATCTTGCTGCACGCCACCGCACGCGATCTGGTGCGCCTGCTGGGCCACCGCCCGGTGCGCCCGGTGCTGATGGCCTCCATCGACGGCAACAGCCTCACCGACGCCTACACCTCGATGAAGCTGCTCTCGCAGCGCTCGCAACTGCTCAGCTTCGACCTGCTGGTGGCCTCGCGCACCCATGGCAAACAGGCCCAGCGCATTGCCGAGCGCCTGGCGCAAACCGGCGACATCTTTCTGGGCACCGTGCTGCGCGCCTTTGCCGGCGTGGACTGCAGCCGCTCGGTGGAAGCACCGGTCGACCCCATGCTGCGCCGCCTGGCCACCGAACAACTGCTGAACGACACCGCCGACGACCTGCCGGTGCTGGCCCCCGCCGAGAGGGTGGCCATGCCCTTGCAAGCCACGGGCGCCTTGTCGGCCCTCCTCTACTGATTCCCCGCTCGGAGACTGTCCATGTACACCGCCACCGGTCGTCTCGACACCAACGCGCTGCTCAAGCAGCACAGCCCCCTGGTGCGCCGCCTGGCCCACCAGATGATCGCCAAGTTGCCCGCCAACGTGGAGCTCGACGACCTGATCCAGGTGGGCATGATCGGCCTGCACGACGCCATGAGCCGCTTCGACGCTGCCCAGGGCGTGCAGTTCGAGACCTTCGCCACCCAGCGCATCCGCGGCGCCATGCTTGACGAGCTGCGCGGCAACGACTGGATGAGCCGCGGCAACCGGCGCCAGCAGCGCGAGATCGAAGCCGCCGTGCACAAGCTGGAGCAACGCCTGGGCCGCGCCCCGCATGAAAGCGAGATTGCCAAGGAAATGGGCATCAGCCTGCAGGACTACCAGGACATGCTGACCAAGGTGCGCGGCACCCAGCTGGTGTACCTGGAGGACATGTCGGGCGACGAAGGCTCGGACGACTTTCTCGATCGCCACGTGGCCAACGAGGAGGTGAACCCGCTGGCCATGCTGCAAGACCACCGCATGCGCGAAGCCCTGGTGGAAGCCATCAAACACCTGCCCGAGCGCGAGCAGTACGTGATGAGCATGTACTACGAGCACGACATGAACCTGAAGGAAATCGCCGCCGTGCTGAAGGTGACCGAATCGCGCGTCTGCCAGCTGCACAGCCAGTCCATCGCCAGGCTGAGGGTCAAGCTGCGCGAGTGGTGAGCGGCTCGGGGTTAGCCCGTACTCAACGCCCCGGCCGGGACAAAGCCGGGGCGTTTTGCTTTGGCCGCAGGGAATATTCCAGGCCGCCGCGCGTATAGACTGGCATGCGCCGCTTGTTCGGGGGCGTTCCACATCCGGTGCCCAGGTGCCCAGGAAGCAGTCGATGTCGTCCCAAGTCAGTGCGCTCCCCCCAGGTTTCCCCAACCCGCTGCAGATGCTGCTGGCCTGGCGCGAGCGGCGCTTTGCCTCGGCCTGCTGCCAGGAGATGCTGGCTTTGCACCAGGTGGTGGCAGCGCAGCACCCCGGCCTCTCGGGCGAGTTGCTGTACCGCAAGGTGGTGGAGACGCGGTTGGGCGATCAGGGCAAGCTGGCGGACGATGTGCTGCAAGGCGCCCGGGTGAGCTATGCCAACTGGCCCATAGAGCGCGAACTGATGTTCCGCGACGTGGTGCATTACCTGGCGGTGTCGGGCTACTGCCGCACGCGGGGCCGCAAGCGCTGGCTGCGCTCGGACATCGTGGGCGTCATCGACGCCGCGATTCCGGCGGAACTCTGACGAATCAGGCCTGCGCCAGGCCGCTGGTCTGTGGCCTTTGGGCGGTGCCCAGGGCGCCGTACACCGCCGGTGCAGCGGCCGCTGACGTGGTGGGCAACAGCACATCGATGGCGCGGTCCAGCAGCGAGGTGGCGCGGGCCACGGCGTCGCGCTGGGCGGCCACCAGGCCGGTGGCCAGGGCCAGGCGGCGGCGCAATGCGGGGGGCACGCCAGCCTGGCCGGCATGGCCCATGTGGCGCACGGCCTGGGTGAGGGCCTGGTGCAACGCGGTGGCGGCCAGCTCGGTGGCTGCTGGGTCGTGGTCCTTCAGGGCCTGGCCCAGGGCGGCCAGCTGCAACTCAACCTCGCTCAGGGCGATTTCGAGTTCGGCAACGTGGCGCACGGCGTCGTGTTCGGGGGATGAGCTCAGCATGGTCGTGGCGCCAGTGGCCGCAACGGCGTCAGTTTGGCGAGTAGCGCTTGAGCAGGTCTTGCGCGTTGGCGATCAGCTTGTCAGCGATCTTCTCGGCGTCAACCTGAAAGCTGCCGTCGCGGATGGCACCGGCAATGCGGTTCACCTTTTCGGCGTCGAACGAAGGGTCGGCCGCAGCGCCGGTGAGCTCGCTGGCGGTGGCCGAGAGCTTCACTTCCGCGCTGGCTTCGGTCTTGTTGCCAGGCTGGCCAGCCGTGGCCGGCGCGGCCTTGCGGTCGGGTGCAATGGCAACCGAGGCGGGCTGGGCGTCGAGGGGTCCGATTTTCATGAGTTTCTCCATTGGGCCCGGTACCGCGGCGCGGACCCGAACGACATGCATCGTCTTTCGGTACCACGGCCGGGAACTTTAGCCCTGTCTGCGCTGCAAAAGGCTGCCTGTTTCACAAAGCCATCTCCACTTCTCGGTCGCCCGAGGGCCGACCTTGAACGATGCGGCCACTTTCGGTGCGCACGCGCGCCGGTTGGCCTTCCAGGCCGGGCGACACCGCCTGGCCTTCGGTCACGATGCGCCAGCCCGGGCCGGCGGCCACGAGCTTGACGGTTTCGCCGGCGGCAAACCATTGCCGGGCTTTCAGGTCGGTCTGGCGCAGCGCCTGGCCCTCGGCCACCGCATGGGCCAGGGTGCGGCCCAGCAGCGCGGCCTGGTTGCCCAGGGCAGCACCCGGCGCGGCGGCCAGGTCCACCTCGGCCTGGCCCAGGTGGCTGGCTTGCAGCACGGTGCCGGCGGGCAGGGCGCTGGTAGTGACCAGGGCGCGCGACCACACATGCACCACCACTGGCAGGCTGACGTTCCACAGCTTGGGGCCCTGCACGCACTTGAGACCCACGCGGGTGCGGCCCCAGGCGGGCAGGCCGCTGGGCAGATAGGGTTCCACCTTCTGGCAGGGGGCGAGCTTGAGGCGCGGGGCCAACTGGCCCACTTCCACTTCCACACGCACAGGGCTGGCCACGGCCTGGCGGGCGCCCTCGCGGGCCAGCGCGCTGATGCGCTCGCCCAGCGCCTGGGTGTCCACCACAGCGTCTTGCGCCTGGGCGGCACCGGCCAGGGCCAGCAGCGCACAGCCCAGACACCTGCGCCAGGGCGCAGGGCGTGCGGGGGGGTGAACGAGGATTCGCATGTCTGGCATCTTGAGGGTGGGGCCGGGGCGCCAGAGCCGGGAAATGCAGCCGTGCGGGCGCTCTGTTCGCGGCTTCTGCACCCTACAGCGGCTCTCACAATCGGCCGACACGCAGTCCCTTTGCGCGCCGCAAGGAACCCCACCATGATCAACCGCCTGACCGACACCCTGGACTTCCAGACCCAGGCGCTGACGCTGCGCGCCGAGCGCCAGCGGCTGATCGCCAGCAACATCGCCAACGCCGACACGCCGGGCTACATCGCCCGCGACATGGATTTCGCCAGCGCGCTCAAGCAGGCCACCGGCGCACTGCCCATCCCGGGCCAGATGGCTGCCACGCAGCGCGGCCACATCCAGCCCACAGCAGGTGCGCTGTCTGAATCGGGCCTGCGCTACGCCACCGCCAGCCAGACCAACCTGGACCGCAACTCGGTGGACATGGACCGCGAGCGCGCCACCTTCGCCGAGAACTCGGTGAAGTACGAGGCCACGCTGCGCTTCATCAACGGCAGCATGAAGACCATGATGGACGCGATGAAGAGCCCTTCGCAGGGCTGAATAGAGGAGAACTGACATGAGCATGTTCAAGGTCTTCGATATTTCTGGCAGCGCGGTCAGCGCGCAAAGCCAGCGGCTCAACGTGGTGGCCTCCAACCTGGCCAATGTGGACACCGTGGCCGGGCCCGACGGCCAGGCCTACAAGGCGCGGCAGGTGGTCTTCCAGACCCTGCTGATGGGCGCCAGCGGCAGCGCGGTGGGGGCCGACCCGGGCGATCCGGTGTCGGCCAGTGCTGGTGTGCGTGTCTCGAACATCTCAGAAGACCAGACCCCCGGCCGCAAGGTGCGCGACCCCGGCCACCCCGCCGCCGATGCCGAGGGCTATGTGACCTACAGCAACGTCAACGCGGTGGAGGAGATGGTGAACATGATCTCGTCCTCGCGCTCGTACCAGAACAACATCGAAGTCATGAACACGGCCAAGAGCTTGCTGCTCAAAACCCTGCAGATGGGCCAGGTCTGATGCCCCGCCCGCTTCAAACTGAACGGAGACCACCATGAGCACATCCGCCGTTGGCAACAGCACCGCCACCAACACCGCCACCGCCTCGAGTTCACTCACCGCCACCAACGCCAGCGAGCAGGCCGACCGCTTTCTCAAGCTGCTGGTGGCGCAGATGAAAAACCAGGACCCGCTGAACCCGCTGGACAACGCGCAGGTGACCAGCCAGATGGCGCAGATCAGCACCGTCTCGGGCCTGGACAAAGTCAACACCTCGGTCAACAGCCTGGGCACGCAGTTCACCAGCCTGCAGGCCATGCAGGCGGCGGCCCTGGTGGGCCATGACGTGGTGGTGGAGGGCAACAAGCTGCGCATGAACGGCGCGGCGGCAGACGGCGGCTTCGAGCTGGGCAGCAAGGCCGACAAGGTGGCGATCCAGATCACCAACGCCGCAGGCACGGTGATCGACACGGTCAACCTCACCAATGTGGACGCCGGCCGCCAGAGCTTCAACTGGAACGTGCCCACCGCCTACCAGGGCGAGGCGCTGAGCTTCAAGCTCACGGCCACGGTGGGCGGGGCGGCGGTAAACACCATGGCCCTGCAGACCCAGAAGATCAATGCCGTGAGCAGTTTCAACAACACGCTGGCGCTGGAGCTCGACGACGGCAGCCGCGTGGCCTACGACGCCGTGTGGGCCTTCCTCTGAGCCCCGCTCTTATCAACACGACCCCACAGCAGATTTCAGGAGCACCCCATGAGCTTCCAACAAGGCCTCTCCGGTTTGAACGTCTCGTCCAAGAACCTGGACGTGATCGGCAACAACATCGCCAATGCCAACACCTTCGGCTCCAAGCAGTCGCGGGCCGAGTTCTCTGACATGTACGCCAACGCGCTCAACGGCGGTGGCGGCATGAACATCGGCATCGGCGTGCGGCTGGCGGCGGTGTCGCAGCAGTTCACGCAGGGCAACATCACGGCCACGTCCAACCCCATGGACCTGGCCATCAACGGCGGCGGCTTCTTCCAGCTCACCGACGGCAAGAACCCGGTGAGCTATTCGCGCAACGGCCAGTTCAAGGTTGACGCCACCGGCCACGTGGTGAACAACGAAGGCCTGCAGTTGCTGGGGTATGCGGCCGACAACACCGGCACCATCCAGCCCGGCCAGGCCTTGCCGCTGGTGCTGCCCACCGCTGGCATCAACCCCAACGCCACCACCAAGATCGGCATGGAGTTCAACGTGGACGCACGCGCCGCCGCCACCAACCCGGTGAGCCAGGCGACCACGGCCCTGAACACCGCCCAGACCAACAAGGCCAACGCCGACGCCGCTCTGGCCGCCGCGACCGTGACCAAGGACGCCGCCGACATTGCCAAGGCCGATGCCGACGCCGCGCTGGCCGCCGACCCAGCCAACGCCACCTTGCAGCAGGCTGCAGCCGACGCCGCCAACGTGGTACTCACCGCCACGTCTGCCTTGACGCAGGCCACCAACGCCGTCACCTCAGCCGACGCCGCCGTGACCCAGGCCACCACCGCGTTGGCGACGGCCAACGCCAGCGGCAAGATCGATTTCAGCAACCCCAACACCTACAACAAGGCCACCTCGCTCACGGTGTTTGATGCCAAGGGGCAGACGGTGGCACTGAACTACTACTTCCAGAAGGCCGGCACCGACCAATGGAATGTGTACGTCACTGCCAACGGCAACAGCATCCTGGGCACGGCCGCCGACCCGCAGCCGGTGACCGCCATCACCTTTGACGCCGCTGGCGCCAACCCTGCGCCCGCATCGATCACCCTGGACATCCCGGCTGCCACCAGCGCCACCGGCGCGGTCTCGTTGCCCATCACCGGTGTGGCGCTGAGCTTTGTGGGGTCCACACAGTACGGATCTGATTTCTCGGTCACCAACCTGGCGCAAGACGGCTATGCGCCGGGCTCGCTCACCAGCATCGTGGTGGAGTCCAGCGGCATCATCACGGCACGCTATTCCAACGGCCAGAGCAAGCCCGCCGGTCAATTGGAGCTGGCCACTTTCCGCAACATGCAGGGCCTGCAGCCCATCGGTGGCAACGGCTGGCAGCGCACCTATGCTTCGGGCGACCCGATTGTGGGTACGCCGGGTGTGGGCAATCTGGGCGCCATCCAGGCCGGCGCGCTGGAAGAATCGAACGTGGACCTGACCTCTGAGCTGGTGAACATGATCACCGCCCAGCGCAACTACCAGGCCAACGCCCAGACCATCAAGACGCTGGACCAGGTGATGCAGACCCTGGTCAACCTGCGTTGATCTAGCTGACGCACCAGGAGTTCGCCATGGACCGCATGATCTACCTCTCGATGGCCGGCGCGAAGGCGGCCATGCACCGGCAGGAGGTGTTGGCCAACAACCTGGCCAACGTCAGCACCAATGGCTTTCGCGAGGAGATGGCGGCCTTTCGGGCCGTGCCGGTGCAGGGCAGCGGTGCGTCCACACGGGTCTACGCACTGGAAACCACGGTGGGCTACAAGCCTGACGCAGGCAGCATGCAAACCACGGGCCGCAACCTCGATGTGGCGATGAAGGGCAGCGCCTGGATGGCCGTGCAATCGCTGGAAGGCACCGAGGCCTACACGCGGGCCGGCGCACTGGAAGTGAATGCCGAGGGCCTGCTCACCACCGCCAGCGGCCTGCAGGTGGTGGGCGACAGCGGCCCCATCAGCGTGCCCGCCAACGCCAGCGTGCAGATCGCGCCCGACGGCACGGTGACCGCCAAGACCGGCAACGCCAAGCCGCAGAGCATCGGCAAGATCAAGATGGTGACGCCTGAGACCCCACTCGCGCGCGGCAACGACGGCTTGTTCCGCGCCGCCGCTGGCGACCTGGACGCCGATGCGAACGCCCGGCTGCAGGATGGCTCGCTCGAAGGATCGAACGTGAGCCCGGTGGAAACCATGGTCGCGATGATCACGGCGGCGCGGCAATTCGAGCAGCAGATGAAGCTGATCACCACCAGCGAGAAGCAGGAGCAGACAGCTTCGAAGCTGTTGTCGAACAACGCTTGAGGTCGAGCCCGACCGCCCACGCCTTCTTCGTCATTCCCGCGGAGCCTGCCCCCGCGAAGGCGGGGGGGCGGGAATCCCTGTCTTTGGCTTCCGATGCACCGGCGCCAGGCGGCCAGCCGGCGCGGGCTCATGCTGTGGCGGTCGGCGCTGCGCGTTGCACTCAAACAAGATGCGGCCAGCATGTCTTGGATGCATGCTCCGCACGCCGCCGCATCAGCAAAGGGCTGGGCAAAAACCTGTACTCCCGCCTGCGCGGGAATGACCGAGAAGCGCTGTCAACAGAGAACCCACTCAAGCCGCCAATTGCCCCTCCCAGGGCAGCATCAGCGACAGGTACAGCAGCTTGTCGAACTCGGGCTGGAAGCGCGAGACGATCTGGTCCGGATGCGGGCACAGCACATCGTCGGTGATCAGACCGAACTGCACATTGCCGGCGTAGCTGAGGATGCTCACCCCCATGCCGATATCGCCACTCTGCGGCACCCAGAACATCACCTGCTTCAAGGTGCGGCCACACAGCTGCAAAGCCTCGCGCGGGCCAGGCACGTTGGTCATCACGGCCGTGGTCTTCTTGCTGAACAGGCCCAGCAGCGCATCCTGCATGGGCTTGATCAGCAAGCCAGCCACCGCCAACATGGCGAAGGCCAGCACCGGCTGGTAGCCGCCCTTCAGATCATTCATGCGTGCGCGCACGGCATCGAGCCGGGCGATGGGGTTGGCGATGCCTATGGGCAGCACCAGAGGCGCCAGCCCGAAGCGGTTGCCCAGCTTCCAGGCCTGGTCCATGGGGCGCAGGTTCACCGGCACCATGGCCCTTATCTCCTTGCCGGTCGGGTCTTCACCACGGCTGCGCAGATAGTCGCCTATGGCACCAGCCACGCAGGTGAGCAGCACATCGTTGATGGACGCGCCCAGGCCCTGGCCCACGGACTTCACCAGTTCCAGTGACAAGGGCTCACCCCAGGCCACCTTCTTGCCCGGCGTGGCCTTGCCCTTGAGCGAGGTGGGCGAGTCGTCGGGCATCAGCAACATCGAAGCGGCGTCGCTCAGCACCTGGTAGCTCATCTTGGCCAGTTCGGCACCGCCCTCCAGCGGGTGGCCCTGCTGGCCCATCAGGTCGATGCCCTTGGCCATGCCGCCACCGGTGACGCCGATGGCCTTGATGGTGAGGTTGGTGATGGGTTTCACCAAGGTGTCCATCAGCCAATCGGCTTCCTCGTCCTCGTCGGGCGCGGCGGGCTTGCGCTCGGGCGGTGGCTTGCCACCGTCGGTGAGCGAAAGCATCACCGAGACCAACGAAATGCCATCGCCTATGCAATGGTGCACCCGCATCACGAAAGCACTGCGGCCCCGGCCATCGCCCGCATCCAGGTGCTCGATCAGATGGAACTGCCACAGCGGGCGGTCGCGGTCCAGCGGCGTGGCGGTGAGCTCGGCCACGCGGTCCTTCAGCGCGTCCACGGGGTTCTGGCCGGGACGCGGGCTCAGCGTCTCGGGCACCACATGGTGGGCGATGTCGAAATCCACATCCTCCAGCCAGTGCGCGCCCATGGTGTCTTCCACGGCCTTCTGGCGGAAGCGGTCGTACTTGAGCAAGCGGCTGGCCACGCGCTCGCGCAGCTCGGCCAGGGCCAGCGCGGGCTCGATCATCCACACGCCCACGATCATCATCAGGTTGGCGTCGTTGTCCATGCGCAGCCAGGCGGTGTCGACGCGCGTCATGCGCTGGGCAGCAGGTGCAGACATGGAGGGCTTCCTCTAGGCGGGGATGGGCAAAGGGGCGACGATGCTGGTTAACATCCCCGGCGTCAAGCTCTGACTTTCACCCAGACAGCCCACACGAGGAGACCTGCCATGTCAGCCCTGAAAACCGCATTCGAGAAGGCCGTTGCCGAGAGCAAGCAGTTGCCCGAGAAGCCCGACAACATGACGCTGCTGAAGATCTACGCGCTGTACAAGCAGTCCACCGAGGGCGACGTTCAGGGCAAGCGCCCGGGCTTCACCGACATGGTGGGCCGCGCCAAGTTCGACGCCTGGGCCGAGGCCAAGGGCCAGTCCAAGGACGACGCGATGCAGGCCTACATCGACCTGATCGAATCACTGAAGTGATGCACGGTGGGCCGCGTCGACGCGACGTCACCGGCCTGCTTCATTTCTTCTTCTTGGCCTGCTCCTTGGCCAGCGCATCGTCCAGCTGGCGCTTGATCTCCGCCTCGATCTGCCCGGCAAAGGCGCCGAGCAGGAAGCCCAACTTGGCCTGCAGCTCGAAGTGCTTGCCCGATACCTCCATGCTGCCGCTCACGCCCGAGCGGGTGAACTCCACGGTGTCGGAGGTGTCGCCTTCCAGGATCGTGCATTCCATGTCGAACTGCTTTTCGACATGCTCAGCCCATTTCAGTGCCACCTTGCGGGCGCGGGCCAGGCCCAAGGTGTGGTCTCGGTGCAGTTGAATCTCGGCCATGGCGTTGCTGTGGTGGGTGGGTTTCAGTGGCCAGCGCTGGCCGGCATCAGGGCGTACAGGGTGGCGTCGCGCTCCGCCTTGGGCAGGGTGGCCAGGCGCTTCACTTCGGCGTAGTAGCGCTTGAAATCGCGCCCCTGCTGCTCGAACAGCGCGTCGAAGGCCGGCACCCACTGGGTGTAGGCGGCCTGGATGCCCAGCGTGGCGTTGTTGGCGTTCTGCACGTAGGCATCGTAGCCCGCGTAGCCGGCCCAGCGCCGGGCCTTGACCTCGGCATATTCCCTCAGCATCGCCGCCATGATGGCCGCTTTGCGCTCGCGCTTGGCGGCGTCCGCCCCGGGGCCGGCATAGAGCGCTGCCAGTTGCTCGCGTGTGCGCAGCAACAGCATGCGCAGGTCTTGCCGGCGGCCGTCGAACTGGCGGTATTGCTGGCGCGCGGGTTCGCTGGCGTGGGCAGCCAGCCAGCGTTCGCCACCCAGCCGCTCCACCGATGTGGCGAAGGACTCGTTGAACATGGTGTCGCCAGCCACGTAGACCACCTGGTGTGAGAGCTCGTGGAAGATCAGCCGCGCAAGCTCGCCCTCGGGCCACTGGACGAAGCTGCTGAGCAGCGGGTCGCCGCCCAGCCAGTCGGAATAGCCCAGCGTGGAGTAGGCCGGCACGGCGTACACGCTCACCTCCAGTGCGCCAGGGGCGGCTTCGGCGCGCAAGGCCTGTGCGGCGGCCTCGGCATCGGTCTGGTTGAAGTAGCCCCGGTAGCCTACACAGCCCACGATGGGGAAGCACCAGGTCTGCAGTGTGAGCGAGAGCTCGGGCGCGGCCACCACGTTCCATACCGCCGCCGGGCGCGCGATGTCGGCATAGCGGCGGTAGCTGTGGTTGTCGGGCTCGGCGAGCTCGCTCACCGCAAAGTCGCGCATGCGCTGGGTGAGGGCCAGGCGCTGCTTGAGCGACTCGGGGGTCGCCGGGTTTTGCAGCCACTCGTTCACCGGCTTGGCGCCGTGCAGCAGGCCCAGGTGGCCGCTGGCCGACTGGGCCAGGTAGCCCACCGAACTGCAGCCGCTGCTGAGGCACAGCGTGCCCGCTGCCACGGCCACCAGCAGCACACCCGCCGCACTGGCCATGATCAGCAGACGACCCAGGCGCATGGCAAGCTCACAGCGCTGCCACCTCGACCAGGCAGTCGTAGAAAGTCGGCGCGCGGCCCATGTCGGTGAGGCCCTGCTGGGTCAGTTCGTTCACATTGGTGCCGTTGGGGCCCAGCTTGCGCCACCACACGCCCAGGCCGTTCACCACGCCGGGCCGGGCCCGCTGGTTCACGCGCAGGGCGCAGTGGTACTCGCCACGGTCGTTCCAGACCTTCACCACTTGCCCATCGGCCAGGCCGCGCGCGGTGGCATCGGCCGCGTGCATCTCCAGCACCGGCTCGGCTTCGATGTCGCGCAGGCTCTTCACGTTCACGAACGTGCTGTTGAGGAAGTGGCGGGCCGGCGGCGAGATCATGGCCAGCGGGTAGCGCTGGGCTAATGCCGGCGCGCTGCGCGCGCTTTCAAGATTCGGCACGTGGTCGGGCAAGGCCACGCCGGGCGCGCAGGCGCGGGCCTTGCCGCTGGGCGTCTTGAATCCGCCTTCAGCAAACGGCGCGTCGGGGATGGGCAGCTTCACCCAGCCGCGCTGCTGCAATTCGGCGAAGTCGATGCTGCTGTTCACGGCCTGGCGGGCCAGGGCTTCGTCATCGTCGGCGAAGCAGGGACCTGTGAAGCCCATGCGCGCCGCCAGCAAACGGAAGATCTCGGCGTTCGATTTCGCCTGGCCACGCGGCGCAATGGCCGGCTCGTTCAGCAGCACATAGGTGTGGCCGTAGCTGGTGTGCACGTCCCAGTGTTCCAGCTGCGTGGTGGCGGGCAGCACGTAGTCGGCGTGGTCGGCGGTGTCGGTGAGGAAGTGCTCCAGCACCACGGTGAACAGATCCTCGCGCGCAAAACCGGCCACCACCTTGCGCGATTCTGGCGCCACGGCCACCGGGTTGCTGTTGTAGACGATCACCGCCTCCACCTTCGGCCCGAAGCCGGGGCTGGCATCGCGCAGCAGGTCGTCGCCGATGGTGCTCATGTTGATGGTGCGCGGGCGGCGGCCAGCCAGCAGGTCGGGCCGCTGCAAGACCGCGTCGTTCTTCACCGCCGCAAACCAGCCCGAGGCCGAGAGCAGCAGGCCACCCGCCGCATGGCGCCAGGCCCCCGTGAGGCAGGGCAGCAGCGAGACCAGGCGCACCGCATTGCCGCCGCCGTGCACGCGCTGCATGCCGTAGTTCAGGCGGATGGCGGCGGGTGCGGTGCTGCCGTAGTCCTTGGCCAGCTGCCGCACTTCATCAGGCGTGATGCCGCAGACCTCGGCCACACGCTCGGGCGGCCACTGCAGCGCGCGCTCGCGCAGCTCGGGCCAGCCTTCCACGTGCAGTGCGATGTAGTCGTGGTCCAGCCAGTCGTGGCTGATCAGCTCGTGCATCAGGCCCAGGGCCAGCGCGCCGTCGGTGCCGGGCAGCAGGGCGATGTGCTGATGGCACTTCTCGGCGGTCTCGGTCTTGCGCGGGTCGATGGCGATGAGTTTGGCGCCGGCGCGCTTGGCGGCCTGCGCGAAGGTCCAGAAATGCAGGTTGGAGGCGATGGAGTTGCTGCCCCAGATCAGGATCAGCTTGGCCTGGGCGAAGTTCTCCAAGTGCATGCCCAGCTTGCCGCCATAGCTTTGCACCAGGGCCTCGCCGCCGGCCGAAGCGCAGATGGTGCGGTCCAGCTGGGAGGCGCCCAGCTGGTTGAAAAAGCGCGCCGCCATGCTCTCGCCCTGCACCAGGCCCATGGTGCCTGCGTAGCTGTAGGGCAGGATGGCCTCGGGGTCGCGCGCGGCAATGGCTTTCAACTTGGCCGCGATCTCGTCCAGCGCCTCGTCCCAGCCCACAGCCTTGAACTGGCCCGCGCCCTTGGGCCCCGAGCGCTTCAAAGGCGTGAGCACGCGCTCGGCGTGGTCGGTGCGCTCGGCGTAGCGCGAGACCTTGGTGCACAGCGCGCCGTGGGTGGGTGGGTGCGCCGGGTCGCCCTGGATCTTGACGATGCGCTGGCCTTCCACCGTCACCTGCAGGGCGCAGGTGTCGGGGCAGTCGTGCGGGCAGGCGCCGTGCACGGTGCGCAGGGCAGCCGTGGGGGCCAGATCGGGGGTGGTCTCACTCATGGCAAGGATGATGTCACAGCACCCTGCCAGGCCCTGGCCCCACGGGTAATATCGAATGGTTCGCTGGAGTCTTCATGAACGTCATTGCCAACATCGCCGAGCAGGCCGACCGCATCGCCGCGCTGCGCCGCGACATCCACGCCCATCCCGAGCTGTGCTTCGAAGAGGTGCGCACGTCTGACCTGGTGGCTTCCAAGCTCACCGAGTGGGGCATCCCCCTGCAGCGCGGCCTGGGAACCACCGGGGTGGTGGGCATCGTCAAGGGCACGGGCGGCAACAGCCCCAAGGCCATCGGTCTGCGTGCCGACATGGACGCCCTGCCCATGACCGAGCACAACCAGTTCGCGCACAAGAGCCAGCACCCCGGCAAGATGCACGCCTGCGGCCACGACGGCCACACCGCCATGCTGCTGGCCGCTGCCCACCACCTGGCCCAGCACCGCGAATTCGACGGCACCGTCTACCTGATCTTCCAGCCGGCTGAAGAAGGCGGCGGCGGCGCGCGCGAGATGATCAAGGACGGCCTGTTCCGGCAGTTCCCCATGGACGCCGTGTTCGGCATGCACAACTGGCCGGGCATCGCGCTGGGCCAGTTCGCCGTCTGCGAAGGCCCGGCCATGGCCAGCAGCAATGAGTTCAAGATCACCATCACCGGCAAGGGCGCACATGCCGCGCTGCCGCACCTGGGCATCGACCCGGTGCCGGTGGCCTGCCAGATGGTGCAGGCCTTCCAGACCATCGTCACTCGCAACAAGAAGCCCACCGAGGCCGGCTTGATCTCGGTGACCATGATCCACACCGGAGAAGCCACCAACGTGGTGCCCGACCACTGCGTGATTGAAGGCACGGTGCGCACCTTCACGCTGGAATTGCTCGACATGATCGAGCGCCGCATGGGCGAGGTGGCCCACCACACGGCCGCCGCATTTGGCGCCAACGTGGAGTTCGAGTTCGTGCGCAATTACCCGCCCACCGTGAACCACCGGGCCGAGGCCCAGTTTGTGCGCGGCGTGATGGCCAACCTGGTGGGCCCAGCCAACGCGCTGGCCTTCGAGCCCACCATGGGCGCTGAAGACTTCAGCTACTTTCTGCTCGAAAAGCCCGGTGCCTACTTCGTGATTGGCAATGGAGAGGGCAACCACCGCGAGCACGGCCACGGCCTGGGCCCCTGCACCCTGCACAACCCCAACTACGACTTCAACGACCAGGCCATCCCGCTGGGTGCGTCGCTGTGGGTGAGGCTGGCCGAAGCCTGGTTCCAGCGGCCCTGATGTCCTTTTTTGACCGAAATGGGTCATTTCAAGGTCTGGTGACAGGGCGGTAGCGAGGTCATGATCTGGCCATCGCAACTCACTCGCCACGGCCATGACCAACCCCACGCCCACCACCGCCCTGCTGCTGATCGACGTGCAGGCCTCGTTCACCGCCCGCCCCTACTGGCGTGAGGACGATGTGCCTGCCTTCCTGTCCCACACCAACGCGCTGATCGCGGGCTGCCAGGAACACCACATCCCCATCGTGCGGGTGTTCCACACCGACGGTCCTGAGGACGTGAGCAATGCCTTCGCCAAGGCCAGCGGCCTGGTCCGCCCACTGCCGGGTCTGGGCGACTTCGACGCCGCCCTCACCGTCGAGAAGCGCCGCCACAGCGCGCTGGTGGGCACGGGCCTGCCGGTGTGGCTGCACCAGCAGGGCGTGCGCCGACTGATCGTGGCGGGCATACGCACCGAGCAGTGCTGTGAAACCACCACCCGCCATGCCAGCGACGAAGGTTGGGTGGTGGACTACTGCCTGGACGCCACCCTCACCTTCGACATGGCCACGCCCAGCGGTGGCGTGCTGAGCGCCGCCCAGATCCGCGAGCGCACCGCCACCGTGCTGGCCGGCCGCTTTGCCACCATCACCTCGGTGGCGCAGGCCCTGGAGCGCGCGGTGTGAGCCCCGCCACGGCCCCCACCGCCGTGTTGCTGCTGATGTTCGACGACATGGAGTTGCTCGACTTTGCCGGCCCCTTCGAGGTGCTGACCACCGCCACGCGCGTGCACGCCCGCCATGCCGGCGCCGGCGCCATGCCGCTGTTCCAGGTGCACACCGTCTCGCCAGCCGGCCGGCCAGTGCGCGCCCGCGCCGGGTTGACGATCCAGGCCGACCACGCGCTGACCCACGCCCCCGCCGCGCCCTGGCTGATCGTGCCCGGCGGCGTGGTGGACGGCCTGCTGGCCGATGCCGCCACGCTGCGCTGGGTGGGCGAGCGCGCGGCGGCGGCCGAACTGACCGCCTCCATCTGCACCGGTGCCTACGTGCTGGCCGCCGCAGGCGTGCTGAGGAACGCGCCCTGCACCACGCATTGGGAAGACGCTGACGATCTGCAACGGCGCCACCCCGACCTGCAGGTGCAGCCCGAGCGGCGCTGGGTGGACAACGGCCGCGTGGTCACCTCGGCCGGCATCGCCGCCGGCATCGACATGTGCCTGCACCTGGTGGCCCGCCACGCGGGGGTGGCGCTGGCCCAGGCCACCGCCCGGCAGATGGACACGCCATGGCAACACGACGCGCACTGAACAACGCTGCCACGGCCAGCGGCCCGCGCCCCGTGGACGTGCTGTTCGTGGTGTTGCCCGACACCCTGCTGCTGGACCTGGCCGGCCCGGCCGAGGCCTTTCGCCTGGCCAACCAGGCCCTGCAGCGGCAGGGCAAACCACCGTTGTGGCGGTTGCGCCATGTGGGGCCGCAGGCCGAGGTCACCTCGTCGGTGGGCCTGCACCTGGCCGGGCTGGAGCCACTGCCCGCCACCCTGCCCTGCCCCAGTTGGGTCTTTTTGCTGGGCCGTCCTGGCGAGGCCGCGCAGGTGGTGCGCCATCAGCGCCCCTGGCTCGCGGCCCGTCAATGGCTGGCCGATGTGGTGGCACCAGCCATTGAAGCCGAAGACACGCCGCACCGCCTGCTCAGCGTCTGCTCGGGCGCCTTGCTGATGGCCGACGCCGGCCTGTTGGGCACGCGCTGCGTCACCACCCACCATGAGCTGCTGGACGACCTGGCCCGCATGGCGCCGGCCGCCACGGTGCTGGCCAACCGGGTGTTCGTCCAGGACGGCCCGCTGCTCAGCAGCGCCGGCGTCACCGCCGGCATTGATCTGGCGCTGCACTGCATCGCCCAGCATGGCGGCGAAGCCCTGGCCGCCGCCGTGGCCCAAGTGATGGTGGTGTTCCACCGCCGGGCCGCAGGCGACCCCGAGCGCTCGCCCCTGCTGGCTGGCCGCAGCCACATGCACCCGGCCGTGCACAGGGTGCAGAACCTGGTCTGCGAGCGCCCCACCGAGGACTGGTCGCTGCAACGCATGGCGGCTGCGGCGCATGTGACACCCCGGCATCTGACACGCTTGTTCCTGCAACACGCCGGCCTCTCTCCCCGCGCGCATGTGCAGCAAGTGCGGCTGGCCTATGCGGCCGAGGCCCTGGCGGCCGGCTTGCCCAGGGCCAGGGCGCTGGACCTGGCGGGCTTCAGCTCGGAGCGGCAATGGCGCAGGGCCAAGGCGCGTTCGTCGCCTGTGCCGGCAGCCTGAGAAGGGCTGGCCTGGCTGAACCATGCCAAGCCAAGCTGAACTTGGCGCGATCCGACAAGTGATCTGGCCTGCTGGGACAAGTCTGAGGGACAGGGCCACCCTAGAGTTCGCTCCTGCCTTGCCGAGCCCAGAAGTGACGCACCTCCCGCCCGCGTTCCCCGGCCATGGCACCAGACCCACACCATGGCGACTCCCACTGCATTGCCCCTCGCCGACATCCTGCGCCGCACGCCCTTGTTTGCCACGCTGACCGAATTCCAGCTGCAGCGCCTGGTGCACGAGGCCACCAAGCTGCGGTTCCGTCGCGACGACCTGGTTCTGGCGCGAGGTTCAGCCTGCCACAACCTGTTTGTGCTGCTGAGCGGCAGGGCGATGGAGTCGAGTGGCCCCACGGGCAACGGTGTGGTGTTGTTCAGGTACCTGAAGCCTGGGGACTATTTCGGCGAATGCAGCCTGATCGACGGCCTGCCGTATTCGGCCAACGTGCAATGCACTGCGGCAGCCGACGTGCTGGTCATCGATGGCGGTCGGTTCGCCCATGTGATGGGCAGCAGCACGGCGTTCTCGATGGCCATCATCCAGGCTCTGACCGAGCGTTTGCGCAGGGCCAACCGGCACATTGGCGCCCTGGCGCTGGGCAATGTGAGTGATCGCACCGTCAAGGCCTTGGCCGAGGTCTCGGCCGAAGAGGACAGCCAGCACTGGGTCATCAGCAAAGTCTCTCCGACGGACATCGCCAACATGGTGGGCGCCTCGCGCGAATCGGTCAGCCGCGCCATCCGCGATCTCAAGCGCAGCGGCCAGCTCGTCAACGGCAGCGCTGGCCGGATGCTGCTCAGGCGCAGCGCAGCGCTGGTCTGATCAGGGGACGCTCGGTCTCGACTCCGGCATCTCGTGCATCTGGGCCCGCCAACGTGCCGGCGGCATGCCTGTCCAGCGCGTGAAGGCATGGGTGAAGGCCGCCTGATCGGCGAAGCCCAGCAGCAAGGCCATCTCGGCCAGTTTCAGATTCGGATCCGCCAGGTAGGTGTCGGCCAGCTGCATGCGCACCTCGTCCAGCAAGGTCTGGAAGTTCACCTCGCGAGACTGCAGCTTGCGCTGCAGGGTGCGCTGGGAACAGTGCAGCCGCAAGGCACAGGAGGCCAGCGTGGCCTTGCCCTCGGGCAGCAACCTGGCCATGGTGGTACGCAGCGAGGCCAGCAAGGGGTCGGTGGGTTGCAGCCGGTTCAGGCGCTCGCGGGCCTGCTGCTCCAGCAGCACCATCAGGGTCGGTTCGTGGCGCGGCATGCGCCGAGCCATCAGCGAATACGGCAACCGAAACACCGTGCGCGGCGCCGCGAACCGCACCGGGCATCCAAAAAAGTCCAGGTAGGGCTGCAGCGAAGGCGGCGCGGGGTTCACGAAGCACACCTCCGTGGGGTTCAGGTTCGGCAGGCCGGAAATCTCGCGGCCATAGGTCAGCCCCATGGCCAGGGCGCACTCGTCGGCCAGTTGCCCGGGCCGGCCCAGATCGGTGCCCCATTCCAACGCAACCCCGTCGAAATTGAAGCGCATCCGCCCCGGGTTGGTCTCGTAGATCAGCCGCTCGTACTTGTGAATCCGGGCCAGGGCCTGGCCCACGGTGGGGCAATGGCGTGTCAAATAGCCCAGCAAGCCCAGCTGCGCCGCCGTGACCGAGGCCCCCAGCGCCAAGCCAAAGGCCGGGATACCCACGGCCTGATCGGCCCGTGTCAGCAGGCCTGTCCAGCGCCGTACGCTGATGTACTGGCTGAGGGTGGGGTCCTCCGCGGGCCTGGCTTCACGCAGCACCTGAACCGAATCGAAGCCGCGCTGCGTCAGGAAATCGTGCAGCAGGTGAACCAGGGAAATGGCGACTCGGCCTTGCATGGTGTGGCGCGAACGGAATGGGTGCGGGGGCCGCGAGGATACTTCAGCCGCCCGGCATCTCGCTCAGTTCGTGCCCAACAGCTTGCGGGCCGTGAGGTCGCGCGCCAGCACCTCGGCGTCGCTGAACACGAAGGCGGTGATGCCCAAGGCGCGGGCTGCGTCCACGTTAGGCGCATGGTCGTCGATGAACACCGTCTCGCCCGCCGTGATGTCGAACTGCCGCAACGCCAGCTTGTAGATGGCCGGCTCGGGCTTGCCCATCTTGACCGTGGACGAGAACACACCGTCGTCGAACCAGGCCATGAAGTCGTGCGCGCGCAGCAGATGCTGGGCATAGGGCGCGGGCATGTTGGAGAGGTAGTACAGGCGGTGGCCGGCCGCGCGCAAGCGGCGCATCAAGGCCACCGTCTCGGGCTGCGGCGCCAGCTCATCGGGCACGGCGTCCAGCACGGCCTGCACCTCGGACTCGGCCAGGCCGGTGCGGGCGGCAATGCGTTGGCGGGTCTCTGCCATGGTGATCAGGCCGCTGTCGAAGGCCCCCCAATCGCCGGTGTAGTTCTGGAAGAACAGGCCCTTCCAGTGCTCGGCCGCAGCCGGCGTGTTGGCGCGCTCTGGCAACACCCGGGCCAGCAGGTGCAGCGGGTTCCAGCGGAACACCACGCCGCCGAAATCGAAGATGACATGGGTTGGCTGCATCACCGGGCTCCGCTCGTACGCTGAAGCCCAGAGGTTAGCTCAGCTCTTCAATTTTGCGAGCAAACCAGCGGTGGAAGCGTCCAGCCCCGTGGCGTCGCCGGTGGCAAAGCGCGGCAGCAGTTGGTTGCACAAGGCCTTGCCCAGTTCCACACCCCACTGGTCGAAGCTGTTGATGCCCCAGATGGCGCCGCTGACGAACACGCGGTGCTCGTACAGCGCAATCAGCGCCCCCAGCGAGCGCGGGGTGAGCGCCTCCAACACCAGGGTGCTGCTGGGCCGGTTGCCGGGAAAGCTGCGGTGCCGCGCCAGCACGGCCTGGTCGAGGCTCTTCGAGGCTGTGGGGGCAGTCTCGTTCAGCGCCTCGGCGGCCGTCTTGCCCAGCATCAGCGCCTGGCTTTGCGCCAGGCAGTTGGCCAGCAGCTTGGTGTGCAGATCGGGGTGCGCGTGCGTGGGGGTTTTCACGGCAATGAATTCCACCGGGATCACGTCGGTACCCTGGTGCAGCATCTGGAAGTAGGCGTGCTGGCCGTTGGTGCCGGGCTCGCCCCACACCACCGGGCTGGTGCCCACACCCAGCGCGCGACCCTGGGCGTCCACGCACTTGCCATTCGATTCCATCTCCAGTTGCTGCAAGTAAGCCGGCAAGCGCTTGAGCCCCTGGTGGTAGGGCGCCACCGAGCGGCTGCCGAACTGGTGGAAGTTGCGGTACCAGACATCCAGCAGGCCCATTTGCACCGGCAGGTTGCTGTGCAGCGGCTCAGTGGCGAAGTGCCGGTCCATGGCGTGTGCACCGGCCAGGAAGGCGCGGAAATGCTCGGCGCCGATGGCAATGGCGAGCGACAGCCCGATGGCGCTCCACAGCGAGTAACGGCCACCCACCCAGTCCCAGAAGCCGAAGGTCTCGGTGATACCGAACTGCGCCGCCGCAGCGATGTTGGTGGTCACGCCCACGAAGTGCTTGGCGGTGTCGCTGCCGCCGTTGGCCACGAACCAGTCGCGTGCCACCTGCGCGTTGGCCATGGTCTCCTGCGTGGTGAAGGTCTTGCTGGCGATGATGAACAGCGTGGTAGCCGGGTTGAGCTTCTTGAGCACCGAGGTGATGTCGTGACCGTCCACGTTGGAGACGAAGTGCAGCTTCAGGCCGGGGTGGCTGTAGGCCTCCAGCGCCGGCACGGCCATCTGCGGGCCCAGGTCGGAGCCGCCGATGCCGATGTTGACCACGTCGGTGATACCGCTCGCCGTCACGTCACGCACGCGCTCGGCGTAGGCCAGCATGCGCTCCAGCACCTCGTGCACCTCGGCGCTGAACGGGCCTTGCCCGGCCGGTGCGCGCAGCGCCGTGTGCAGCACGGCCCGGCCCTCGGTGCTGTTGATGGGTTCGCCGGCCAGCATGGCCTCGCGGTGCGCCTCCAGCCCGCAGGCCTGAGCCAGTTCCTCCAGCAGGCGGCGGGTCTTGGTGTCCCAGAGGTTCTTGGAGAGGTCGGCAAACACCTCGGGTGCCTGCACGCTGAAGGCGTCAAAGCGGGCGGGGTCACGGGCGAAGGCATCGCGCAAATCCAGCTCGCGGCCATGGGCCTCGAAGTGGCCTTGCAGGGCGGCCCAGGCGATGGTGTCGGTGCAGCGGGGTTTGGTCATGTCTCAGGCTTTCTGGATCAGGGCGTCGAGCTTGACCGAGTCGACAGCGAAGGCGCGTATGCCCTCGGCGAGCTTCTCGGTGGCCATGGCGTCTTCGTTCAGCGCATAGCGGAACGAGGCTTCGTTGTGGCTCACCGCATGCAGCGGCAGGGCGTGTGCGGCCTCGGCGCTCAGCGCCTGGGTGAGCGGGGCCTCGCTGCCCTGCAATTGGGCCAGCAGTTCGGGGCTGATGGTGAGCAGGTCGCAGCCGGCCAGCGCAGTGATCTGGCCGACATTGCGGAAGCTGGCCCCCATCACCTCGGTGGCAATGCCGAACTTCTTGTAGTGGTTGTAGATCTGCGCCACCGACTTCACGCCGGGGTCGTTTGCGCCGGCTTGTCGCGCTTCGTCCCAGACGGCACCAGCCTGCTTCCTGTGCCAGTCGTAGATGCGGCCCACGAAGGGGCTGATCAGCTGCACGCCGGCCTCGCCACAGGCCACGGCCTGGCAGAAGCTGAACAGCAGCGTGAGGTTGCAGTGGATGCCTTCGTGCTCCAGCGCCTTGGCCGCCTGGATGCCCTCCCAGGTGGCGGCGATCTTGATCAGCACGCGCTCGCGGCCAATGCCCGCAGCCTCGTACAGCGCGATCAAACGGTGTGCTCTGGCGATGGTGGCTGCAGTGTCGAAGGAAAGGCGGGCGTCCACCTCGGTGGAGACGCGGCCTGGAACGACCTTCAAGATCTCCAGCCCAAAGCGCACCAGCACCCGGTCCACGATCTCGTCGAGTGGCTGCCCGCTGTGGGCAGCCACGGTGTCGGCCAGCAACGGCGCGTAGTCGGGCTGCTGCACCGCCTTCAAGATCAACGAGGGATTGGTGGTGGCGTCGCGCGGCGCGTACTGCGCCATCTGCTTGAAGTTGCCGGTGTCGGCCACCACGGTGGTGTGGGCCTTGAGTTGGTCAAGCTGGTTCATGGGTGTCGGTCAGCACAGGGCGAAAGGGCGCCAAGCGCAGGCCAACATTAGAACCCGGCCCCCCAGTGGCGTGGGTACGGCCGGGTTACACCGCCAACCAGGCAGTGGCGCGATTGACCTTGCCAAGAAACTCATGCATCATCAAGTCCGTAACTAAATTACACCTCCAGATCATGTCCTTCGATCTCGTGCTTTTCGGTGGCACCGGCGACCTCACCTGGCGCAAACTGATGCCGGCCCTGTTCCAGGCCTTCCGCCACGGCAAGTTGCCGGCCGGCGGGCGCATCCTCTCGGTGGCCCGCGACGACCGAACCGACGACGATTACCGCGCCTTCATCAAGGAGCGCTTTTCCGAGGTGGACAGCCCCAAGCGTCCGACCGACGAAGAATTCGCACGCTTCGGTGCCTTGCTGAACTACAAGCGCATGGACTTGTCGCAGCCGGCCGACTACGCCAGCCTCAAGACCTGGCTGGACGACCGCAATGCCGACACGGCCGTGCTGTTCCTGGCCACCAGCCCGCATCTGTTCCCCGTGATCTGCGAGCAGCTAGGCGCCGCCAGTCTGAACGGCCCCAAAGTGCGCGTGGTGCTGGAAAAGCCGCTGGGTCACGACCTGGCCAGCGCGCAGGAGATCAACCGCGTGGTGAGCTCGGTGTTCAGCGAGAAGCAGGCCTTCCGCATCGACCACTACCTGGGCAAGCCCAGCGTGCAGAACCTGATGGCGCTGCGCTTCGGCAATGCGCTGTTCGAGCCGCTGTGGCGCCGCGAGAGCATTGCCAACATCCAGATCACCCTTGCCGAGAGCCTGGGTGTGGGCACGCGCGGCGACTTCTACGACCGCACCGGTGCCTTGCGCGACATGGTGCAGAACCACGCGCTGCAGTTGCTCACCATGATCGCGATGGAGCCGCCTTCCACCAACGACGCCGACGCGATCCGCGACGAGAAGCTCAAGGTACTCAAGTCGCTCAAACCCTTCACGCCCGAGAGCGTGGCGCGCGACGTGCTGCGCGGCCAGTACAAGGCCGGCACCGTAGATGGCAAGGCCGTGCCCGGCTACCTCGATGAGGTGAAGGTGCCGGCCGGCAGCAGCTGCGAAACCTTTGTGGCGCTGCGCACCGAGGTGCAGAACTGGCGCTGGGCCGGCGTGCCCTTCTACCTGCGCACCGGCAAGCGCATGGCGGCGCGCGACGCGCAGATCGTGGTGAATTTCCGCCCCGTTCCGCACCCCATCTTCCCTGGGGCCGTGCAGCCCAACAAGCTGGTCATCAAGCTGCAACCTGAGGATGGTTTGGAGCTGCACCTCTTGGCCGCCAAGGGCTCGGGCACCAGCGACGCGCTGGCTCCGGTGTCGCTGGACCTGGACTTCGACAAGGCCTTCGACAGCGAGCGCGTGGGTGCCTACGAGCGCCTGCTGCTGGACGCCATCGCCGGCAGGCTGAACCTGTTTGTGCGCAGCGACGAGCAGGAGCAGGCCTGGCGCTGGGTGGAACCAGTGCTGGGCGCCTGGGAACGCGACCCGAGCAACCTCAAGACCTACGCCGCCGGCAGTTGGGGCCCGCCCGCCGCCAGTGCCCTCGTGGCACGCGATGGCCACGCCTGGGCCGAGGAGCAATAGGAATCCACCATGCTTGACCGTATCCGCGCGTCCATCCCCGCCTTGCCGCCTGCCGAACAGCGGGTGGCCAAACTGGTGTTGCTGGATCCGCGCAGCTTCGCGTCATTGCCGGTCACCGAACTGGCCGAGCGCTCGCATGTGAGCAAGCCCACCGTGGTGCGTTTTTGCCGCAGCGTGGGCTACGACGGCCTGGCGGACTTCAAGCTCAAGCTGGCCGGCACGGTGAACGAGGGCGTGCCCTTCGTGCACCGGTCGGTGGACGAGGACGACAAACCGGCCGACGTGATCGTCAAGCTGATCGACAACACCGTCAGCGCGCTGCTGAAATACCGCAACGACGCCACCAGCCACGCCTTCGAGCGCGCCATGGTGGCGCTCACCGAGGCTGCCCGGCAAGGCCGCAAGGTCGAGTTCTATGGCGTGGGCAATTCGGGCTTCGTGGCGGCCGACGCGCAGCACAAGTTCTTCCGCCTGGGCGTGAACACCGCCGCACTCAGCGACGGCCATGTGCAGGTGATGAGCGCCACGATGCTCAAGGCCGGCGACTGCGCTGTGATGATCAGCAACTCAGGCCGCAGCAAGGATTTGATCGACGCCTCGGAGATCGCTCTGCGCAAGGGCGCCACGCTGATCGGCATCACGGCCAGCGCCTCACCGCTGGCTCAGCTGATCCAGGGCGCTGGCCATGTGCTGCTGGCGGCCGATCACCCGGAAGACTTCGAGCGCTACAGCCCCATGGTGTCGCGCATGCTGCACCTGATGATCATCGACATCCTGACCACCGGTGTCGCGCTGCGCATCGGCCCGGCCCAGCGGCCGGTGCTGCAGGAGATCAAGCGCAACCTGCGCACCAGGCGCTACACGCAGCCTGAGTAGGCATGGATTCCCGCCCCCGCCTTCGCTGGGGGCAGGCTCTTCGCGGGAATGACGGGAAAGCGATGCGGAAGCGGTTGCCTGCGGTGTCAGCCTTGCAGCGCCAGCACGTCCTGCACGCCGTACAAACGGGCCAGCTCGGCCAGCCGCAGCGGAACGTGGTGAACCTCGAACGGACAACGACGCGCCTCCGACTGACGTCGACATTCCAATAGAACGGCCAGAGCTGAAGAATCTATATAGGTCAGCGCCGATGCGTCCACCGAAATTGTGCTGCCCGCCGGCGCAGCGGCGATAGCAGATGCCAAGGTGGCCAGGGTCACCTTGGCATCACGCAAGGTCAACTGCGCGGGCAGGGCCAACATGCTCATCAGCCCTTCTTGGCGTTGTTGGCGGCAGCCGCCTTGTTCTTCTCCGCCAGCTTGGTGATCAGACCGTCGATGCCAACCGAGCCGATCTCCTGCGCGAAGTTGTTCTTGTACTGCTCCACCAGCCACACGCCGGCCACGTTCACGTCGTAGATCTTCCAGCCGTCGGCCAGCTTCTCCATGCGGTAGTCGAGCTGGATGGGCTCGCCCTTGCCCTTGATCTCGGTGCGCACCACCACCTCGGTGTCGGTAGCCGCCGCGCGCATGGGCTTGAGGCCCACGGTCTGGTTCTTCACCTCGGTCAGTGCGCCGGCATAGGTGCGCACCAGCAGGATCTTGAATTCCTCCTGCAAACGCTTTTGCTGTTCAGGCGTGGCGGCACGCCAGTTGCGGCCCACGGCCGAGGCCGTCATGCGCTGGAAGTTCACGTTGGGCATGACCTTGGTGTCCACCAGCGTGATGATCTTGGAGACGTCACCGGCCTGGATGGCCTTGTCAGCTTTGACCGTGTCGATCACCTCGTTCGACACCTGCTTGATCAAGGCATCGGGGGTCACGATTTCGGCATGCACCACGGGCGCGGTGGCCACAGCCACCACGGCAACAGCCTGAGCCATCCAGCGTTGCATCACATTCATCGCCATTTCAGATCCTTTCAAAGCGGATTGACCGCCCTGGTTTCAACGCCGGCTTCGCGTTTCGGTTCACCGGGTTCTCAAAATAAGCACCCGCGGAAACTTCAACGCGGATCGGCGCTTTCTTCTTCGTCCGGCGGATTGCCGTCGTACAGCTGGCTGCGACGGCGCGCCAGGTAGGCATCGCGCAGGAAGCTGTACTTGTCCAGCGCCACCTCACCGAGCAGCCTTGATGTGCTGAGCAGGCCAGCGCGGGCATTGACCACCTGCAAGCTGGTGATGCCCACTGCGGCGTTGGTGCCGTTGCCCAGGTAATTGCTGGGGGCGCCATAGCCGCGGTCCAACGGCAAGGCGGCCGTGTCGCGCACGGTGGACGGGCCTAGGATGGGCAGCACCAGGTAGGGGCCCGAAGGCACACCCCAGGTGCCCAGGGTCTGGCCGAAGTCTTCGGACTGGCGCTCCAGGCCAAATTCAGTGGCCGGGTCGAGCAAACCACCCAAGCCAAACACGGTGTTGGTGGCCACGCGCAGGGTCATCTGCGCCGACTGCATCACCTTGCCCTGCAGCAGCTTGTTGACGGCCGACCAGACATCGGCCAGGTTGCCGAAGAAGTTGTCCACGCCGCTGCGGGCCAGCTCGGGCACCGCGCGGCGATAGCCTTCGGCCAGCGGACGCAGGGCCGCGCTGTCGATCACCTCATTGAACGCATAGACCTTGCGGTTGAAGGATTCGTAGGGGTCGCGCTTGGACGGTGGCGCCACGTCCAGCGATGCACCACCAGCGGCGTCGTCGGTTGCAGCATCACCGCCCGAAGATTGGTCGAAATCGGCGGCCGCTGTGTCAATCAGCAATGCCAGGAGCGTCGTTTCGGGCGCTTCGGCTTTCTCTTCGGCTATCTCTTCTGCAGCCTCTTCGGCAGCCAACTCGACGGCCACCAGCCAGGCGGGTCTGTGCAGCGCATCAGACGCGGGCAAAACAGCTACTGCCGGCTCAACCGCAACCGTCTGCTCAACTGACCCAACGGCCAACCCAGGCTGCACGGGCGCCGGTTGGGCATCGTCAGCGGCCCAGGCGCCCTGCGCCATGGCCGCCGCCAGCAAGCCAAGGGCCAATGGACGCACCGCTTGCAGACGCAGGCTCACTTCTTCTCTCCCGCACCGGCATCGGCTGCCTTGCTGAACAGGAACTGGCCGATCAGGTTTTCCAGAACGATGGCCGACTGGGTCTGCTTGATCACGTCGCCAGCAGCGAAATTCTTGTCGTCAGCGCCGGGCTCGATGCCGATGTACTGGTCGCCCAGCAAACCGGAGGTGAGGATCTTGGCCGATGAATCCTTGGGGAAATCAATGCCCTTGCTGATCTCCAGCGTCACCACCCCCTGGTAGGTCTTGGGGTCGAGCGCGATAGACGACACACGCCCCACCGTGACGCCAGCCGAGCGCACCGGCGCGCGGGCCTTGAGGCCACCGATGTTGTCGAAACGTGCCTGCAGGGCATAGGCATCGCCGCCGCCGGCGAAGCTGCCCAGGTTGGCCGCCTTCAATGCCAGAAAGACCATTGCCACGGCACCCAGCACCACAAACAGGCCGACGAGTACTTCTATGCTTTTCTTGTTCATGAGGGATACCTCCCGTTGATTGCGTGTGCGCCGTGCCGTCTGCGGCTTCAAGGCGTTGAAAACATCATGGCAGTGAGGACAAAGTCCATTGCCAGCACGCCCAGCGACGCTATAACCACCGTGCGTGTGGTGGCGTGGGCCACCCCCTCGGGTGTGGCCTGGGTTTCATGGCCCTGGTACAGCGCCACAAAGGTGCAGATGACACCGAACACCGACGACTTGACGATGCCATTGCCCACGTCGCGCCACACGTCTACCCGTGACTGCATGATGGACCAGAAGTTCCCGGAGTCGACCCCGATCAGCCACACCGCCACCACGTAGGCGCCCAGGATGCCGATGGCCGAGAACAGCGCCGCCAGCAAAGGCATGGAGACGATGCCGCCCAGGAAGCGCGGTGCCAGCACGCGAGACCGCGGGTCAATCGCCATCAGTTCCATCGCGGCCAGTTGCTCGCCAGCTTTCATCAGGCCGATCTCGGCCGTGAGTGAGGTGCCAGCACGGCCCGCGAACAACAGCGCGGTCACCACAGGGCCCAGCTCGCGCACCAGCGCAAGGTTGACGATCAGGCCCAGCGATTCGGCCGCGCCGTAGGTGACCAGCGCGTAGTACATCTGCAGCGCCAGCACGAAGCCCACCGCCAGGCCCGAAGCCAGAATGATGACCAGCGAGCGGTTGCCAATGGCATGCACCTGGGCCACCACCAGCGAGAAGCGGCGCAGCGCTGCGGGCGAGAAGCGCAGCAGGTCCAGAAAGAAGAAAGCCGAATGGCCCAGGCCTTGCAGCCAGCGCAGCACCTTGGCACCCAGCAGAGAGAAGACGCGGGTCATGCGCTCAGCCCCAGGTCTTCCTCGAAGGGCACTGCCGGGTAATGGAAGCGCACCGGGCCATCGGGCTCGCCCTTGATGAACTGGCGCACCTCAGGGTGATCGGATTCGCGCAGGTCCTCGGGTTTGCCATGCGCCACCACCTGGCCTTGCGAGGACATGAGGTAGGCGTAGTCGGCGATGGCAAAACACTCCAGCACGTCGTGCGAGACCATCAGCGAGGTGGCACCGGTGGTGTCGTTGAGCTTGCGGATCAGGTTGGCGGCCACGCCCATCGAGATCGGGTCCAAGCCGGCGAAGGGCTCGTCATACATGATGAGCTCGGGGTCGAGTGCCACAGCGCGGGCCAGCGCGATGCGGCGCGCCATGCCACCGGACACCTCGCTGATGCGCAGCTTGGCGGCGCCACGCAGGCCCACCGCGTTGAGCTTCATCAGCACGATGTCGCGGATCATCTCGTCGCTCATGTCGGTGTGCTCGCGCAGCGGGAAAGCCACGTTCTCGAACACCGTCAGGTCGGTGAACAGGGCGCCGAACTGGAACAACATGCCCAGGCGACGACGCAGGCGATAGAGCTGGGCCTTGTCGCGCGAATCAACCAACTCACCATCGAACAACACGCGGCCCGATGTGGGCGCATGCACACCGCCAATCAGGCGCAGCAAGGTGGTTTTGCCGCAGCCCGAGCCGCCGAGGATGGCTGTGACCTTGCCGCGCGGAAAGCGCAGTGAGACGTCGTTGAGGATCGTGCGGCTCGCGTCGTAGCCGAACGTGACGTGGTCAATCTCAATGAAGGTGTTGTCTGGGCTCATCGGATCAAGGGAATTCCCGAAGATTGTCGCATGGGGTCTTCAAGGCTGCAGGCGGGGCGGCGAGCCCAAAACGAGGGGGTGAGGTGTCAAAGCGACAGCTTCGATAAAACGACAAAGGCCGGGCTTGCGCCCGGCCTTCTCTTCGGGGAGACCCTGGGATCAGCGCGGCAGAGCGGAAGTTCCCATCAGGAACTCGTCCACCGCACGCGCCGCCTGACGGCCTTCGCGGATGGCCCAGACCACCAGCGACTGGCCGCGCCGAATGTCGCCAGCGGCGAACACCATGTCCACGTTGGTGCGGTAGCCGGTGGCAGCCTCCACGCCGGCCTTGGCGTTGCCGCGGGCGTCCTTCTCCACGCCGAAGGCCTCCAGCACCGTGGCCACGGGATTCACGAAGCCCATGGCCAGCAGCGCCAGATCGGCCTTGAGCACCTGCTCGGAGCCCGGCACTTCCACCATCTTGCCGCCCTGCCATTCCACGCGCACAGTCTTCACGCCCACCAGCTTGCCCTTCTCGCCCAGGAATTCCTTGGTCGAGATGGCGAACTCGCGGGTACAACCTTCGTCGTGGCTGGACGAGGTGCGCAGCTTCAGCGGCCAGTAGGGCCAGGTCATCGGGCGGTCTTCCTCCACCGGCGGCTTGGGCATCACCTCGAACTGGGTGACGCTGACTGCGCCGTGGCGGTTGCTGGTGCCCACGCAGTCGCTGCCGGTGTCGCCACCGCCGATGACGATGACGTGCTTGCCGTCGGCACGGATCTGGCCCTTGAGCTTGTCACCCGCATTCACCTTGTTCTGCTGCGGCAGAAACTCCATCGCGAAGTACACGCCTTCGAGCTCGCGGCCGGGCACCGGCAGGTCTCGGCTTTGCTCGGAGCCACCGCTGAGCAGCACGGCGTCGAACTGGGCCTTGAGCTCATCGGCGCTCACCGCCGACTTGGCCCAGTTGGTGACCTTGGAGTCCTTGGGCCATTCGCCCACGACCACACCGGTCTTGAACACCACACCTTCGGCTTCCATCTGCTTGACGCGCCGGTCGATGTGCGACTTCTCCATCTTGAAGTCGGGAATGCCGTAGCGCAGCAGGCCGCCTACGCGGTCGTTCTTTTCGTACACCGTCACTTCATGGCCGGCACGCGCCAGTTGCTGCGCGGCCGCCAGGCCGGCCGGGCCGGCACCGACCACGGCCACCTTCTTGCCGGTCTTGACCTCGGCCGGCAGCGGCTTGACCCAGCCTTGCTCCCAGGCCTTGTCGATGATGGCGTGCTCGATGGACTTGATGCCCACGGCGTCGTCGTTCACGTTCAGCGTGCAGGCGGCCTCGCAGGGCGCCGGGCAAATGCGGCCGGTGAACTCGGGGAAGTTGTTGGTGGTGTGCAGCACCGCGGCGGCGTTCTGCCAATCGCCCTTGTAGACCAGGTCGTTGAAGTCGGGGATGACGTTGTTGACCGGGCAGCCGTTGTTGCAGAAGGGCGTGCCGCAGTCCATGCAGCGTGCGCCTTGCACCTTCGCGTCGTCAGCCTTCAGGCCGATGACGAATTCCTTGTAGTCCTTCAGGCGCTTCTCGACCGGCAGATAGCCTTCTTCGAGCCGCTCGAATTCCATGAAGCCAGTGACTTTTCCCATGATGTTGGTTCCTGATGCGTCGCGGGTGGGTTACTTGGCGGCGACGGTCTTGCCGGCAGCCTTCTTGTCACCCTTGGCCTTGGCCACGAGGTCGGTGGCTTCCTTGGCGGCGTTGATTTCGCTCAGCGCGCGCTTGTACTCGTGCGGGAAGACCTTGACGAACTTGCCCCGGGCCTCCGTCCAGTTGTCGAGGATCTCGCGGGCACGCAGCGAACCGGTCCACTTGTGGTGGTCTTCGATCAACTTCTTGAGCAAGGTTTCATCGGCCTGGTCGCGGTGCCAGATGGCGCGCGGAATGGCCGCCTCCTGCTCGGCCACGGTCGGCACCTTTTCAAGGGCCACCTGGGCGGTGTTGCAGCGCTTGGCGAACAGGCCGTCCTCGTCGTACACATAGGCCACGCCACCCGACATGCCGGCCGCGAAGTTGCGGCCGGTCTTGCCCAGCACAGCCACGGTGCCGCCGGTCATGTATTCGCAACCGTGGTCGCCCGTGCCTTCCACCACCGCCGTGGCGCCCGACATGCGCACGCCAAAGCGTTCGCCGGCCACACCACGGAAGAAGGCCTCGCCGCTGGTGGCGCCGATCAGCGCGGTGTTGCCGACGATGATGTTCTTGGTCGAATCGCCCCGGAACTCGATGCTGGGGCGGATCGCCACACGACCGCCCGACAAGCCCTTGCCGGTGTAGTCGTTGGCTTCACCAATCAGGTACATGGTGATGCCGGTGGCCAGGAAAGCTGCGAAGCTCTGGCCACCCGTGCCTTCCATCTGGATGAACAAGGTTTGGTCGGGCAGGCCTTCGGGGCGGTGCCGGATCAGCTCGCCCGACAGCATGGCACCGACCGAGCGGTTGACGTTGCGGGCGTCTTCCATGAACTGCACCTTCTCGCCCTTGTCGATGGCGGCGCGGCTCTTCTCGATCAGCTTCACGTCCAGGGCCTTGTCCAGGCCGTGGTCCTGGCCATCGACATGGAAGCGCGGCACATCGGCCGGCACCTTGGGCTGGAAGAAGACCTTGCTGAAGTCCAGGCCCTTGGCCTTCCAGTGGGTCAGGGCCTTCTTGGTGTCGAGCAGGTCGGCGCGGCCAATCAGCTCGTCGAACTTGCGGATGCCCAGCTGGGCCATGATCTGGCGCGCTTCTTCGGCAACGAAGAAGAAGTAGTTCACCACGTGCTCGGGCTTGCCCGAGAACTTCTGGCGCAGCGCCGGGTCTTGCGTGGCCACGCCCACCGGGCAGGTGTTGAGGTGGCACTTGCGCATCATGATGCAGCCCTCCACCACCAGCGGTGCGGTGGCGAAGCCGAATTCGTCGGCACCGAGCAGGCCGCCGATGACCACGTCACGGCCGGTCTTGAGCTGACCGTCGGTCTGCACGCGCACACGGCCGCGCAGGCGGTTCAGCACCAGGGTCTGCTGGGTTTCGGCCAGGCCCAGTTCCCAGGGCGTGCCGGCGTGCTTGATGGACGACCAGGGCGAGGCGCCCGTGCCACCGTCGTGGCCGGCGATCACGATGTGGTCGGCCTTGCACTTGGTGACGCCAGCGGCGATGGTGCCGACGCCCACTTCCGACACCAGCTTGACGCTGATGCTGGAACGCGGGTTCACGTTCTTCAGGTCGTGGATGAGCTGGGCCAAGTCTTCGATGGAGTAGATGTCGTGGTGTGGCGGCGGGCTGATGAGGCCCACGCCCGGCACCGAGTGGCGCAGCCTGCCGATGTACTGCGACACCTTGCCGCCCGGCAACTGGCCACCTTCGCCGGGCTTGGCGCCCTGGGCCATCTTGATCTGGATCTGATCGGCCGAGACCAGGTATTCGGTGGTGACACCGAAGCGGCCTGAAGCCACCTGCTTGATCTTGGAACGCAGGCTGTCGCCAGCGTTCATCGCGTAGTCGGCCTCGATGACATCGCTGCCAATCACGTCCGACACCTTGGTGCCCTGGGCTATGGGGATGCCCTTGAGTTCATTGCGGTAGCGCGCCGGGTCTTCGCCGCCTTCACCGGTGTTGCTCTTGCCGCCGATGCGGTTCATGGCCAGGGCCAGCGTGCTGTGCGCCTCAGTGCTGATCGAGCCCAGCGACATCGCGCCGGTGGCAAAGCGCTTGACGATCTCGGCCGCGGGTTCCACCTCGTCGAGCGGGATGGCCTTGCTCGGATCGAGCTTGAACTCGAACAGGCCGCGCAACGTGAGGTGGCGCTTGCTCTGGTCGTTGATGATCTGTGCGTATTCCTTGTAGGTGTCGAACTTGCCCGAGCGCGTGCTGTGCTGCAGCTTGGCGATGGCGTCGGGCGTCCACATGTGCTCTTCACCACGGTTGCGCCAGGCGTATTCGCCGCCGGTTTCCAGCATGCTGTCGAGCAGCGGGTCGTTGCCGAAGGCAGCGCGGTGGTTGCGCAGCGCCTCTTCGGCCACCTCGAACACGCCGATGCCTTCCACCTGGGTGGCAGTGCCGCGGAAATACTTGCCGACCATGTCCTTGTTCAGGCCTATGGCCTCGAATAGCTGCGCGCCGCAGTACGACATGTAGGTGGACACGCCCATCTTGGACATGATCTTCGACAGACCCTTGCCGATGGCCTTGACGTAGTTGTAGATGGCCTTGTCGGCCGACAGGTCCTTGGGCAACTCGGCGTGCAGGTTGGCCAGGGTTTCCAGGGCCAGGTAGGGGTGCACGGCCTCGGCGCCGTAGCCTGCCAGCACGGCGAAGTGGTGCACCTCGCGGGCCGAGCCGGTTTCCACCACCAGGCCGGCGGTGGTGCGCAGGCCCGCACGCACCAGGTGGTGGTGGATGGCCGAGAGCGCCAGCAGCGCCGGGATGGCCACGTAGTCGCGGTCCATCTGGCGGTCGGTGATGATGAGGATGTTGTGGCCGCTCTTGAGCGCGTCCACCGCCTCGGCGCACAGCGAGGCCAGCTTGGCCTCCACGCCCTCGCGGCCCCAGGCCAACGGGTAGGTGATGTTCAGCTCGTACGACTTGAACTTGCCGTGGGTGTGGGCCTCGATACCGCGCAGGCGGGCCATGCCCTTGAAGTCGAGGATGGGCTGCGAGACCTCCAGGCGCATCGGCGGGTTCACCGCGTTGATGTCGAGCAGGTTGGGCTTGGGGCCGATGAAGGAGTTCAGCGACATCACGATGGCCTCGCGGATCGGATCGATCGGCGGGTTCGTGACCTGTGCGAACAACTGCTTGAAGTAGTTGTAGAGCGGCTTGTTCTTGTCGGACAGCACGGCCAGGGGCGAGTCGTTGCCCATCGAGCCGATGCCCTCTTCACCGTTGATGGCCATAGGCGCCATCAGGAACTTGATGTCCTCCTGCGTGTAGCCAAAAGCCTGTTGGCGATCCAGCAGGCTTTCGCCAAAGGCCGGTGCAGGGGCGTCACCCACGGCGATTTCGTCCAGGCGCACGCGCACGTTGGCTATCCACTGGCGGTAGGGGCGGGCGGATGCGTACTGGTTCTTCAACTCTTCGTCGTCGACGATGCGGCCCTGCTCGAAGTCGATCAGGAACATCTTGCCGGGCTGCAAACGCCACTTCTTGACGATCTTGTTCTCGGGAATGGGCAGGACGCCGCTCTCGGAGGCCATCACCACCAGGTCGTCGTCGGTGACGATGTAGCGCGCCGGGCGCAGGCCGTTGCGGTCCAGCGTGGCGCCGATCTGCTTGCCGTCGGTGAACACCATCGCGGCCGGGCCGTCCCAGGGCTCCATCATCGAGGCGTGGTACTCGTAGAACGCGCGGCGGCGTTCGTCCATCATCTCGTGCTGCTCCCAGGCTTCGGGGATCATCATCATGGCCGCATGGGCCAGCGGGTAGCCGCTCATGGTGAGCAGCTCCAGCGCGTTGTCGAAGGTGGCGGTGTCGCTCTGGCCTTCGAAGCTGATGGGGTAGAGCTTGTGCAGATCGTCGCCCAGCACCGGCGACTTCATCACGCCTTCGCGGGCACGCATCCAGTTGAAGTTGCCCTTCACGGTGTTGATTTCACCGTTGTGGGCCACCATGCGGTAGGGGTGGGCCAGCGGCCACTCGGGGAAGGTGTTGGTGGAAAAGCGCTGGTGCACCAGGGCCAAGGCCGAGACGGTGCGCGGGTCTTGCAGATCCTTGAAGTACTTGCCCACCTGGTCGGCCAGCAACAGGCCCTTGTAGATGATGGTGCGGCAGCTCATGCTGGGCACGTAGTACTCGCGGCTGTGCGTGAGCTTGAGGCGCTGGATGGCGGCCGAGGCGGTCTTGCGGATCACGTAGAGCTTGCGTTCCAGCGCATCAGGCACGATCACGTCGGCGCCGCGACCGATGAAGACCTGGCGGATCACCGGCTCGGTGGTGCGCACCGTGGGCGACATGGGCATGTCGCGGTCCACCGGCACATCGCGCCAGCCCAGCAGCACCTGGCCTTCGGCCTTGATGGCGCGCTCCATCTCCTGCTCGCAGGCCAGGCGGCTGGCGTGCTCCTTGGGCAGGAAGATCATGCCCACGCCGTATTCGCCCAGCGGCGGCAGCTCGACGCCTTGCGCGGCCATCTCGGCGCGGAAGTAGTCGTCGGGGATCTGGATCAGGATGCCGGCGCCGTCGCCCATCAGGGCGTCGGCACCCACCGCGCCGCGGTGGTCGAGGTTTTCGAGGATCTTCAGGCCCTGCTCGACGATGGCATGCGCCTTCTGGCCCTTGATGTGGGCCACGAAGCCCACGCCGCAGGCGTCGTGCTCGTTCGCCGGGTCGTAGAGGCCGCCAACGGCCGCTTGTCTGATGTCTTGCGGGGTCAGGCCCGCAGAGGCAGCCTTGTTCATGGCCTGCTCCTCGAAAATGCCAGTGAGGGCGCGAGGTTAGGGCAAAACGCTCGATGGCTCAAGGAATTTAAATAAGGGTCAGACCCGCTTTACTCGGGCACCCTGGTCGTGCGATCAATTAAATAGGGTCGGAGTGATTATTTCAATCGCCGTTCAGGTGCTTGCAGGCGCCTTCTTGGGGCGGCCGCGCGGACGGGGCGCCACTTGGCGGTGCATCTTCTGGGCCAGACGTTGGACAAACGCCGCATCACCCAGGATGCCGCTTTGTGACAGCGCGGCCGTCACCTGGCGCACCTGCTCCTGCGTGTGGCCCTGGGCCAACCAATCACGGTACATGGCCTCGCGCTCGAAGGGGGTGTTGCCCAGCGACCAGTACGCGGCGTGGTCGCTGAGCAAGGGGTCGCGCGTCTGACCCAGGTGGTGGGGCAGACTGGACCAAGGGTAGCCTGCCGCATCGGGTGCAATGCCTGAGCGCACCGGGTTGAGCTCGATGTAGCGCTGGCAAACCAGGAAGCTGGCCTCCGGGTCCACCACGCTGGCCTTGAAGCGGCCGTCCCACAGCGTGCCCGTGCGCTGGTGGCGCCGGTTGAACCAGGCCACATAGCGGCGCCCCAGCGACTGCATCAATGCACTCAGGCTGCCTTCGGCGGGCGGCGTGGCCAGCAGATGGAAGTGGTTGTCCATCAGCACATAGGCGTGGATGGCCACCTTGTTGGCCGCCGCCACTTCGCGCAGCACCAGCAGCAGCTGCCGGCGGTCCTCGTCGTCCACAACGATGGCCTGCCGGTTGTTGCCGCGCTGGATGAGGTGGTGCGGCAGGCCAGGGACCACCAACCGAGTTGTGCGAGCCATGAACGGTTCCTTGCTGTCGCGGCGCGGCCATTCTAGGGACGGGCCCGGCTCAGCTGAACAGCCGCTCGCCCGTCAGGCGCTGGTGTTCACGGCTCGCAAAGCGGTCGGTCATGCCGGCGATGTAGTCGGCCACGGCGCGCGACGGGTCATCGGCTTGCCCGAACTCATCCGGCATCTCGGCCGGCCTGCCCATGTAGATGGCAAACAGGTCGGCCACGATGCGACGTGCCTGGGAGGTGGTTTCCATGACCTGGGGGTGGCGGTACAGGTGCGCGAACAAGAAGCGCTTGAGCTCGGCACTGGCTCGGCGCATGTTGTCTCCAAAGCCAACCAGGCCGTCATGTTGACGGGCCTCGTCGGCTGACCGTGGTGCTAGCGCACTCAGTGCCCCCCGCGTGGTGTCAATGACGTCATAGACCTGGGCCGAGAGCATGCGCCGTATGGTTTCGGCCAGCACCCGGCGGGTGGGCATGGCGCGCAGGCCCGGATGCGCATCCAAGGCCTCGGTCACGAAGCGCTCCACCAAGGGCACCTCGCGCAGTTGCCCCAGCGTGATCAGGCCGGAGCGCACACCATCGTCCACGTCATGCGCGTTGTAGGCGATCTCATCGGCCAGGTTGGTGAGTTGCGCCTCCAGGCTGGCCTGGGTGCCTGAGATGAAGCGCTGCCCGACACCGCCTGGCTCAGCCAGCTCGTAGGCCCGCGCCTGCGCCATTGGGCAACGCTTGAGGATGCCCTCACGCGTCTCGAAGCACAGGTTCAGGCCGCTCCACTCGGGGTAGCGCTGCTCCAGCACGTCCACCACCCGCAGGCTTTGCAAGTTGTGCTCGAACCCGCCGTGGGGCTGCATGCATTGGTCCAGCGCATCCTGGCCGGCATGGCCAAAGGGGGTATGCCCCAAATCGTGGGCCAGCGCCACGGTTTCCACCAGGTCCTCGTTCAAGCCCAGGCTGCGCGCGATGGAGCGGCCCAGTTGTGCCACCTCCAGCGAATGCGTCATCCGCGTGCGGTACAAATCGCCCTCGTGGTTCACAAACACCTGGGTCTTGTAGACCAGGCGCCGGAAAGCCGAGCAGTGCACGATGCGGTCGCGGTCGCGCTGAAAGTCGTCGCGCGTGGGGGCAGGCGGTTCGGCATGGCGCCGGCCGCGACTTGCGCCAGCGTGGCAAGCGTAGGGGGCGAGTGTCTTGGTTGGTTCGGCGCGCAGGCTCGGCACGGCGTCAGGCGCTCAATTGCTCAACCACCTCAACCACCAAATCGTCGGGCGCTGGTTTCACCACCGCATGACCCAAGCCGTGGATCAGCACAAAGCGGATGGCACCGGCCTCGGTCTTCTTGTCGACACGCATGTGCTGCAGGTACTCGGTGCCGCCGAGCTTGGGCCCGCGCACAGGCAGGCCCGCGCGCTGGTTGAGCTTCTCCAGGCGCAGCCGAAAGCCTGTGGGCATCAAGCCCAGCCGCTCTGACAACTCAGCAGCCATCACCATGCCTGCGGCCACCGCTTCGCCATGCAACCACACGCCAAAACCCAGGCCCGCCTCGATGGCATGGCCGAAGGTGTGGCCAAAGTTCAGAATGGCCCGAAGACCAGCCTCGCGCTCGTCCGCGCCCACCACTGCCGCCTTGATCTCGCAGCAACGCGCCACGGCCAGTGCCAGGGCTTCGGGCTCACGGGCCACCAAGCGCTCGATGTTGGCCTCCAGCCAGACCAGAAACGCTTCGTCGTAGATCGGCCCATATTTGATGACCTCGGCCAAGCCGGCTGCCACCTCACGCTGAGGCAACGTAGCCAACGAGCTCAAATCGCACAGCACCAGCTCGGGCTGGTAAAAGGCCCCGATCATGTTCTTGCCCTGGGGGTGGTTGATGGCGGTCTTGCCGCCCACGGACGAATCCACCTGCGCCAGCAACGTCGTGGGAATCTGCACGAAGGGCACGCCACGCATGTAGGTGGCTGCGGCAAAGCCCGTCATGTCACCAACAACACCACCACCCAGTGCGAACAAGACCGTCTTGCGGTCAAACCCGTTGGCCAGCAAGTGGTCAAAGATCAGGTTCAGGGTCGGCCAGTCCTTGTGGGCCTCGCCGTCGGGCAAAGCGAGCACCTCGACCCGGGGGTAGTGCCTGCACAGGCGCTCGGACAAGGCGGCACCATACAAAGGCGCCACGGTGGTGTTGGTCACGATCAGCGCGGCCGTGCCAACAGGCAGATCGGGCCAACTGGCCGCAGCGTGAAGCAGATCCACGCCTATGCCCACGTTGTAGCTGCGATCACCCAAGCCTATGTGCACGTTCTTCACTGTCGATCACCCGGATATGTGCGCCACCAACTTCGGCACGATGGCTTTCATGCGGAACTCAAGTTCGACGGGCTTCGATCACACCCGCCATCTCAAGTTGCATCGTCAGCAGATTCACCAGCGTGGGCACCGAGGTGCGCCCCGTGTCGATGGTGAAGTTTGCCACCTCACGGTAAAGCGGGTCGCGCACCAGGAAAAGATCGCGCAGTTTGCGCAGCGGATCCCCACCCTGCAGCAGGGGCCGCTGGGTGTCATGCCGCAGCCTCCGCGCCAGATCTTCTGGTGTGGCCCTGAGGTAGACCACCTTGGCATGCTCGCTCAGCAGTTTGCGGTTGGCCTCGCGCAACACGGCCCCGCCGCCAGTGGCCAAGACCATCGAGGGCCGCTCCAGCAAACTGGCGAGCACCGATGTCTCAAGCGACCGAAAGCTGTCCTCGCCCGCTTTTTCGAAATACGAACGGATGGACTCACCCAGTTCGCGTTCGATCTCCACATCGCTGTCAGCGAACCGCCAGCCAATTTGCCGCGCCAGATGACGTCCGACGGTGGACTTGCCACTGCCGGGCATGCCGACCAAGGCAATCATTGGCCACCTGCATCAACACCAACTTCACCAAGAACGAGTTTGACCGGGCACGAATGGACCGGATGGGCACTACTCGTCATCAATTTGGGTCAGTGCATGCTGCCCCAACGCCATATGGGCTGAACTGGAATGCAGGCGCAATCGTTGTACTCGCCACGGCAGCGGCAGGCCATGGCAATAGACCGCGAAACTGTGCTCGCCCCTCCGTGCCGGAAACGCCAGACGCTGTGACGGTCAACGTGAAGTAGTCCCAACTGGCAACGTTGCGAGGATATTCAATTTGCACGTAAGCCTTGCCATTGATATCGGTCTTGTTGGTTCCCGCGCCGGTAGCTGAGTTGGGATCAAAGAACGTGACTGAAATATCCGCCTTTCGCGGTTCCAACTTGCCATTGCTATTGGCATCTTCAACGCTACCATCCACCACGCCATTGCGGTTCTGATCCTCATTGGGGCAGGTCGCATTCCTGACTTGAGCCCAAGCGCCGCCCGCCGTGCTCCATTGGCCCTTCATGTAACTTGCATCAGTCAGTCTGTCGCCGCGGTCAAAAGACACATCCACGACTGGTGCGACAGTTGCCCCCGACACCGCATTGCCTGCCGAATCAACCACCTGGGCCACGAATCGTTTGATGTAGGTGAGGTCGCCCGCACCGTCGTAAATCAGTTCATTGGTACCCAAGGTCACGGAAATCGCCTCGTCGGTCACCGTCAGCGTATTCGTAGCCTTGTTCGGGCAGGCTCCTACGGCGAAGTCAACAAGGTCCCAGCAGGCTCGCACAGTCACCCCATCGGTGGGGCTGGAACGCGCGCCAGGAATGTACGAGGTCACCACCGTGCCATCCGCAGCGCTGTACAGCAATGTTGACCCTGAGGCGAAGCTGCCACCAACACTGTTGAGGTCATCTGCCAAGTCAAAACGCACTCGCACATTGGCCACCGGTGCATTGTTCGCACCCATGAACAAGGCACGAACCTGGGTTTGGTTGGCCGTGCTACCAGCGGTGTTGACCTTGACAGAGTTGGGGGCCGCCGCGACTGAGCCTGTGGCTGGCCCCACGGCAGCGGGCACGGTAGCAGCAGCCTGAACCTGGATGGACAGTGCGCTGCTGACGCCGGCAGCATCGGCAGTGATGGTCAATGTCGAGCCGCCAGCAGTGCTGGGGGCATCGTAGACGTAGTCATAGGTGCCATTGCCTGCAGTGGTGCCACTGGCACTGGGCAAGCCAGGCGCAGAAACGCTGATGGCCTGGCCCGCGATGGCCACCCCGTTCACGTCGGTGACCAGATAGTGGACAACATTGCCAACGGAACCGGGCGTGACATTGCTGGCGTAGGTTGTGCTGATCTTGGAGCCGGTGACCTGCAAAGTTGCCGTTTTGGTGATGCCCCCACTGGTCGCTGTCAAAGTGATGCTGCGGTTGGTCTTGTCGGCACCTATGCCGACCGCCGCAGTGACCACACCATCGGCGCCCGTTGTTTTTCCAGCAGCAGAGACCACGGCGCCAGAGTCCGCAGAAATCACCACGGTTGCACCGCTCAGCGAATTGCGACTCGCGTCCACGGCAGTGACGGTAACAGTGACAGTATCAGCCCCAGAGTTCGAGATGCTCTGAGCCGACAGCGCGAGACTGAGGTCAGCCGCCGTAACAGTACCCCCGCCACCGCCGCCGTTGTTGCACAGCACGCAATCACCGGAAGCACCGCCGCCGCCACATCCCACCAGCACTGCAGTTGCGAGGGCCAGGAAACCCATCACAAGACGTCGAATCATCAAATCTCTCCCAAGTTCTCTCAGCAATGGGCGTCGGCAATTCAACGCGCCGCAGACCTGTCAGTCACAACCTTGGGTGTGATGAAGATCAGCAGTTCGGTGCGGTTGTTGTAGCGGACCTTGTTCTTGAACAGGTTGCCGAGGAAGGGCACATCGCCCAAGAAGGGCACTTTGTTCACCGTGTCGCGCTCTTCCTGCGTAAAGATGCCACCCAACACCACCGTGCCGCCGTTTTCAACCAAGACCTGCGTCTGGACATGCTTTGTGTTGATGGCGGGGCCGGCCAGAGTGTCGGTTCCGCGGCTGTCCTTGTTCACGTCCACGTTCAGGATCACGTTGCCTTCGGGCGTGATTTGGGGCGTCACCTCCAGCTTCAGGCTGGCCTTCTTGAACTGGATCGACGTGGCACCGGCAGATGTGGCGACCTGGTAGGGAATTTCCTCGCCCTGCTCGATCACGGCCTTGATCTGGTCGGCCGTGATGACACGCGGGCTGGAAACGATCTTGCCCTTGCCGTCAGACTCCAGCGCAGACAACTCCAGGTTCAGGAACCTGTTGGCCGATGCGCTGAACAGCGACAGTGCCAAGGTGGCCGCAGAGGAAGAGCCGATGGCGCCAGCCGCCGCCGGCAGGTTCACGAACTGGGTGTCGTTGTAGCTGGTGGCGGTGTTCGGCGTCTGCAGGGTTTGAACACCCACGTTGCTGTAGTTGCCACCAATGCTCAGGTAATTGCCACTGCCCACCGAGTAGCCTGGCGTGCCCCCGCGCAAACCACGCATGTCGGACGAACCCAGTTTCACACCCAGCGCACGTCCAAATTTGTCGTCGGCTTCAACGATGCGCGCTTCGATCAAGACTTGCCGAACTGGCACGTCGATCTTGGTCATCATCTGCTGCACTTCCTCCAACTTGGAGGGAACGTCCGACACAAAGAGCTGGTTGGTTCGCGCTTCAAACAGCACCGAACCACGGGGGGAAAGAATGCGGGCATTGACCGCACCCGAACCTTGACCGCCTGAGCCCTGCGTCTGGCCCAGCAGCGCGTTGGCCACATCCCCCGCCTTGGTGTAGTTCAGTTGGAAGGATTGCGTGCGTACAGGCTCCAGGTCAGCAATCTTCTTCTTCGACTCAAGCTCTACCTGCTCCTTGGTGGCCAGTTCTTCCTTTGGTGCAATCCACAGCACATTTCCGGACTTGCGCATGCCGAGACCCTTGGCCTGCAGAATGATGTCCAGCGCCTGATCCCAAGGCACATCCTTCAGGCGAAGCGTCACATTGCCGGTGACGGTGTCGCTGGTGACCACGTTGAAGTTCGTGAAATCCGCGATCACCTGGAGCAAAGACCGGACTTCGATGTTCTGGAAGTTCAGCGACAGTTTTTCGCCTTGGTAGCCCGGCCCCTGGGTGAGCTTGTTCGGGTCCATGCGAATCGGACGAACCTCCAGCACGAACTGCGTGTCGGTCTGGTAGGCACTGTGCTCCCAGGCCCCACGGGGCTCCACAACCATGCGAACACGGTCCCCACTCTGGACCGATGAAATCGACTGCACCGGCGAACCGAAATCGGAAACGTCTAACTTGCGGCGCAAGCTCTCGGGCAAGGTCGACTTGAGGAACTCCACCACCAGCGTCTGGCCCTGCTGGCGCAGGTCAACGCCCACTTGCGTGCTTGCCAAGCCAACAATGATGCGACCAGCGCCGTCGGGGCCGCGTCGGAAATCAATGTCCCGCAAGGCCAGTTTTTCGTTGTTCTGGCTGCTCGCAAAGTGCACAGGCTGCTGGGCCGATGCTGCAGTCGGCGCGGCCATGGTCGCTGAATCGAGAAGAATCAACAGCGTCTTGCCTTGCACCTGCGTGCGGTAATTCGCGGCCTGCTTCAGGTTCAAAACCAGGCGAGTCCGCTCACCAGATTGCGCGACATTGACACCCCGGACGTTGCCTTGATTCAGCTCCACATACGACTTGCCCAGGGCGTTGCCAATCCCCGGCAGGTCTATGGCAACCCTCGGGGGAGCCTGGACGGAAAAGCCAGCCGGCGGGGCAGCCAATGGCTCGGACATTTCTATCCGAACAACCTCACCGCCAGCTTGTTGGGAACCGGAAATCGCCTGGATGACGTTTTCCGCCCAGCTCAACGCGGGCGATACCAGACCGGCCACAAGCACCATGGCACCAACGTACCTGTTGCGCATACTGTAAGACTCCAACCCAAAAATCATTGCGCTTTCTCCTGAAGTTGGAGGGTGCTGGTGCGCTCAATCCATTCGCCGGAAGCGTCTTGCACGATCTCGCGAAGGGTCAATTCCTTCTCGGTCAAGTTCATGATCTTTCCGTAGTTCTGCCCCATGTACTCACCGACTTTCACGTAGTGCAGAAGGTTATCGACCTTGACCAACGCGTGCTGCCTGCCACTGCGCACCACGCTACCCACCAGGGACATGCTGTCGAGCGGAAAGTCCTCCAGCGGCTCCTTGCGACGGCGCATTTCGGAAGCCAAGACAGCGTTCGGCTGGCGTGCAATGGCGGCACCCGCATCCATCTTCCGCGCACTGAAAGGATCCGTGTCTTTCAAGGATGCATAGGGCTGGGGAACGAATTTTGAGGACGCAGCGATCTGCGCGACGTGCGGCTTGATTTCCTTGTGCTGCTGCGCCATCCACTGCTGCAGTTCTTCGTGGTCACCATCACAGCCCGAAAGGCCTGCGGCCACCATCATCACCATCAGGTACTGGAGCCGCATGACTACTTGCCCTTCTCTTTCTTCGCCGCCGCCGCCGCCCGCTTGACCTCAGCAACCTCGGCTGCGTCCAGATAGCGGTAAGTGCGCGCAGTGGCCTCCATAGACAGCAAGCCCGCGTTGTCCTTGGCTTGGGGGGAAATAACCAAGTTGTGGAGCGTCACAATTCTGGAGAGGTTGGCAATATCTGCCGCGAAAGAGCCAATGTCATGGTATTTGCCGGACACCTTGAGCGATATCGGCAACTCGGCGTAGTAATCCTTGGGCACAACCTGCCCTGGGCGGAACAACTCAAACTGAAGACCACGGCCCACGCCCGCTTGGTTGATGTCCGACAGCAAGGCGTCAATCTCGGCCTTGCCAGGCAATTGCTTCTCCAATTGCGTCACATACTCTTGAACCTGCTCTTTCTGCTTCTGCAGTTCGGCCAGGTTCACCGCTTCGGCGTACTTTTTCTGGTATTCCGTCTTCAGCGCCGGCTCGCGCTCGCGGGCCACTTGCAGTTCATCGTCAGCGCCACTCAAAAGCAGCGGCCAACCCAAGGCGATGACCGCCACCGCCATCGCGCCCCAAGCTGCAATTTTGGGCAACAACGGCCACTGCCCAGGCTCTTTGGGGTTGAGCTCACGAAATTGAGCCCCTGCCTTGCTCAACTGAGCGGCAAAGTCAAACTTGTTCAAACTGGTTTGCGTGGTCGCCATGCCATTCCTCGCGATCACGATGCGGTCGAAGGCGCAGAGGCCTTCACACCGCTCGCCGACTTTGCTGGCGCCTGAGGGCGCTTGATGGAAACTCGCATGGTGAAATCAAAGACCTTGCGTTGATCACGTCCGATTTGGACGCTGGCCGCTTTGATTTCGACAAGTTCAGGCTTTTCTAACCAGGTTGAGTTGTAAGCCGTGTTTCTCAAAAGTTCTGACACACGCTCATTGGTCTGCGACAAGCCGCCAATGGTCACCAGGTTGGCGTTCTGCTTGATGCTGGTGAGGTAGACGCCCTCGGGCGTCTGTTTAACCAACTCGTCCAGCAAGTACACAGGCACATTGCGGTCGGTTTGCAAATCCTCTACAGCCTGTTGCCTTGCCTTCAGAGCATCAATTTCAGCCTGCAATGTGGCTATGTCCTTGATCTGCTCGTCGAGCTTCTTGATTTCACTGCTCAGGTATTGATTGCGAGCTTGCTGCACCGAAATCATCTGCTGCAGGGCTCCGTACCAAACGGCCAGCACGCCCACGCCCAGCACGGCAGCCAACCCCAAACCAGAGATGAAGGCGCGCTTGCGTTCCTGTCGCTTGGCCTCGCGGTGAGGCAGTAGATTGATCAAAATCACTGCGCAAACCTCCGCATGGCCAAGCCGCAGGCCGTCAGGTAGGCGGGAGCCTCGCGGCGCAGTCGGCTTTCACGCACGGCCGAGCCGATCTTCATGTTTTCAAACGGGTTGACCACTTTGGATTGGAAGCCTGTGACGTCTTTGACCCGCTCTCGCAAACCAGGCATGGAGGCCGTGCCACCCGCCAACATCACGTAATGCACCTTGTGGTGCGGCGTGCTGGTGAAGAAGTACTGCAAGGCCCGCCCAATCTCGTGGGCCAAACTGTCAACAAACGGCGTCAACAAAGTTGGCTCGTAATCCTCTGGCAAATCGCCGGAGATCTTCTTTTGTTCGGCTTCCTCGAACGAGAAACCATACTGCCGAGAAATGAGTTGCGTCAGTTGCGAGCCGCCAAAGGATTGGTCACGGTCGTACAACATGTCGTCATCGCGCAGCACCTTCAAACTTGTCGTGTCTGCCCCGATCTCGAACAGCGCCACCAACGCGTCCTTGCCGGCCTCGGGCAAGGTTGTCAGCAGTCGCCCCATGGCCAGACGCGAAGCATGTGATTCGATGTCAAGCACCACTGGCGTCAAACCAGCAGCCTCAGCCAAACCTTGCCTGTCTTGAACGCGGTCCTTGCGGGATGCCGCAATGAGCACGTCCACATCGCCTGGGGAACTGGCGTTCGGCCCGATGACGCAGAAGTCCAAGCTGACTTCGTCGAGCGAGAACGGGATGTACTGGTGAGCCTCGGACTCGACCTGAATTTCCATCTCGTCTTCGCGCAAGCCAGCAGGCAAGACGATCTTCTTGGTGATGACCGCAGATTGCGGCATGGCCATGACGACTTGACGGGTCTTGGTGCCACTTCGGCTGACGACGCGGCGCACAGCATCGGCAACTTCGTCAAATTTTTCGACTTGCCCATCAACGATCCACCCCTTCTCGAAGGGTTCGCTGGCCAAGCGTTCAAGGACCAACTCACCCGAGGCAGACTGACTCAACTCCACCAGCTTCACGCTGGACGAGCTGACATCAAGACCCACCATCTGGGGATGTTTCTGGCCGAGCAGGCGATCAAGAAAACCCACGAGACAAGGCTCCAGCGATCATGTAAAGCGACCGCAAAGTTAACAAAGCACTTCAATCCTATCAGCAAGATCGTTGTCAAACCAAGGAAATATCCCCCGAGACACCGGCCAGTCGTTGCGATTCGAGTACAGGAACGGAAACATTGACGGTTGGTTACACCGACGTCTGAACGAACCGTCCGACGGTCGCAAAAACAAGCCATTCTGCCCAGGGATCGCCTTCCTATAATCCCGGCGCCCCACGGGATCCACATGAGCGACACCGCAAACGAAACCCCCTCCGCCACACCTTCCGCCAACGCCACAAATCGGGGGCTGCGCCAGAGTGTGGGTCGTGTGCTGAAGTGGGGGGTTGGTCTGGTTGTCGTTTGCGGACTGGTGCTCAGCATCTGCGTTGGCATTGCGCTGGCGCTGGCCTATCGCAACCTGCCTGAACTGGACTCGCTCACCGACTACCGGCCCAAGCTGCCCTTGCGGGTGTTCTCAACTGACGGGCAGTTGCTGGGCGAGTTCGGTGACGAGCGGCGCCAGTTCGTGCCCATCGCCGAAATACCCAAGGTGATGAAGGATGCGGTGCTGGCCATCGAGGATTCGCGCTTCTACGAGCATGGCGGCGTCGATTACAAGGGCGTGCTGCGCGCTGCGCTGGAGAACCTGCGCGACATGCACAGCCAGGGGGCTTCCACCATCACCATGCAGGTGGCGCGCAACTTCTACCTCTCGACCGAAAAGACCCTGACGCGCAAGCTCTACGAGGTGCTGCTGGCCTTGAACATCGAGCGGCAGATGAGCAAGGAGCAAATCCTTGAGGTCTACATGAACCAGATATTCCTGGGCCAGCGCGCGCACGGCTTCGCGGCGGCCAGCGAGATCTATTTCGGCAAGCCCTTGAAGGACATCACGATCGCCGAGGCGGCGATGCTGGCCGGCCTGCCCAAGGCGCCTTCGGCCTACAACCCGATCTCCAACCCGAAGCGCTCAGCGCTACGGCAGCAGTACATCATTGACCGCATGTTGGAGAACGGCTTCATCACGGCCGATGAGCGCAAGGCGGCCAAGGCCCAAGTGCTGAAGCTGCGCACACCCGCAGACGTGCCCGTGCACGCCGAGTATGTGGCCGAGGCGGCGCGCCAACTGATCTTCACCCAGTACGGAGCCGACGCCTATTCACGCGGCCTGCAGGTCTACCTCACCATTCGCAGCGCAGACCAGGTGGCGGCCTACCAGGCGCTGCGCAAGGGTTTGCTGGACTACGAACGCCGGCAGGTCTATCGCGGGCCAGAGGCCTACATCGATCTGCCGGCCGACCCGAAGGCCATTGACAGCCGCGTTGCCGAGGCGCTCACCGAACACCCGGACAACGACGAACTCAAGGCCGCCGTGGTGCTGGAGGCCGGCCCCAAGAAGGTGGTGGCTGTGCTGCAATCGGGTGACGCCGTCACCGTCTCCGGTGATGGGCTGCGGCCGGTGAGTTCGGGCCTTTCGGCCAAGGTGGCACCCAAGATGCAAATCCGCCCGGGTGCCATCGTGCGCGTTGTGCGCGGCGCCAAGGGCGACTGGACGATGACCCAGTTGCCCGAAGTGGAGGGCGCCTTCGTGTCCATGGAACCACAGACTGGTGCGATACGCGCACTGGTGGGTGGCTTCGATTTTGGCAAGAGCAAGTTCAACCACGTCACCCAGGCTTGGCGGCAGCCGGGCTCCAGCTTCAAGCCCTTCATCTACTCGGCCGCCCTGGAGAAGGGCTTCACACCCACCACAGTGGTCAATGACGCACCGCTGTTCTTCGATGCCGGCAGCACTGGCAGCCAGCCCTGGGAGCCCAAGAACTACGACGGCACCTTTGACGGCCCCCTGCCCTTGCGCCGGGCGCTGGCCAAGTCCAAGAATATGGTGTCGATCCGTGTACTGCAGTCCATTGGCGTGGACTATGCGCGCGACTGGATCACCCGTTTCGGTTTTGACCACGAGCGCCACGACCCTTACCTGACGATGGCACTGGGCGCCGGCTCGGTCACGCCGCTGCAGATGGCCACGGCCTACAGCGTGTTTGCCAATGGCGGCTATCGACTCACCCCCACCTTGATCGCCCGCGTCACCGACAGCCGCGGCAAGCTGTTGTACGAATTGCCGGCGCGACCACTGGAGCAGCAAACCCGCGCCATCGACGCCCGCAACGCCTTCCTGATGTCCAGCCTGCTGCAGGAAGTGACCCGCTCGGGTACCGCAGCGCGCGCCCAGGCCACACTGAAGCGCCCCGACATCTACGGCAAGACCGGCACCACCAACGACTCGATGGACGCCTGGTTTGCCGGCTACCACCCCAGCTTGACGGCAGTCGTCTGGATTGGCTACGACAACCCGAAAAAGCTAGGCGACAAGGAGACTGGCGGCGGGCTGTCGCTGCCCGTCTGGATCGACTACATGTCACGCGTGCTCAAGAACGTGCCCGTGGCCGAGCTGGCACCCCCGCCCGAGGGCGTGGTCAATGTGGGCAACGAGTGGTACTTTGAGGAGTTCGGCCCCGGTCGCGGTGTGGGTGCGGTTGGCATCTCGGACCACGGCCAAGAGGCATCTTTGCCTCAGCCGCCCACCGAAGACGAAAAGAAGGGCATCCTGGATCTGTTCAAGCACTGAGCCCGGCGTTGCCTGCCCGCCGTTGCGGGCCGCGCCCTCAGCTTCGTACCGCAAATTGCAGTGGCTGCCCAGCCTGTTCGCTGGCCAGGCGCGAGAGTCGGCTGAAGAACTCCTCGGCGTCCTTGGTGTCGCGCCACGCGCCCTCCACGTGCCTGAAGTGAAAGCCGCCGGCACGGGCCGCCATCCACAGTTCTTGCAAGGGCGGCTGGGTGTTGAGGATGATCTTGCTGCCGTTGGGAAACGCAAGTTCCAGCAAGCCCCCGGTGCGGTGCGAGTCGATGTCCACCACGTCGGCCTCCAACCAGGCATCCACTTGGGACTCGATGGCAGCCAGGGCCTCATGGGCCAGTTGCCGGTACTGCGCGTCGGTCAGTGTGCTTGCGGACATGGTCGGTAAGATGCCGGAATGGCGATGGAGCAATTGGCAATCAGTGTAGTGGTGCAACTTGGCCGACTGGCATCAAGGGGCATGGGTGCCACGGCTGCAACGGCCCTCATCCTCCTGGCCTTGGCCGGGTGCGGTCAACGCGGGCCGCTGGTGTTGCCAGCCAAACCGGGGGCAGCCCAGGCCACAGCCAAGCCGCCCGCTCCCACCGCCAGCAGCCCTGGCCCCGCAGTCAAGTACTGAGGCGGCGGGGTCAACCGCGCCCTTCGGCCACGGCATGGCAAGCCACTTGGTTGGCGCCCTGCCACAGCATCGGTGGCCTCTCATGGCGGCAACGCGACTGCGCCAGCGGGCAGCGCGGATGGAAGGCGCAGCCGGCCGGAGGTGAAACCGGGTTGGGTACCTCGCCCAAGACAGGCGCTCGCACGCGGGCATGGGCGCGGACATCCGGGATCGCGTCCAGCAGCATGCGCGTGTAGGGGTGGCGCGGCGAGCCAAACAGCACAGCCTTCGGCGCCAACTCCACCATGCGTCCGAGGTACATCACGCCCACATCGTCGGCCATGTGGTGCACCACCGCCAGGTTGTGCGAGATGAACAGGTAGGTGAGTTGGCGCTCCTGCTGCAAGTCCTTCATCAGGTTCAGCACCTGCGCCTGCACCGAAACATCCAGGGCCGAGGTGGGTTCGTCACACACCAGAAACTCGGGCTGGGTGGCCAAGGCGCGCGCAATGGAAATGCGTTGCCGCTGGCCGCCTGAGAACTGGTGCGGAAACTTCGGGCCATCCTTGGCCGACAAGCCTACCGAGGCCAACAGTTCTCCCACACGCTGCACAGCGTCTGAGGGGTCGGCCAGCAAGCCATGCTCGCGCAAGGGCTCGGCCACGATGTCGCGCACTTGCCAACGCGGGTTCAAACTGGCGTAGGGGTCCTGGAAGATCATCTGCAGGCGGCGGCGCAAGGCCTGCGCGTGACGGGATTGCAGGGTCTGGTGAACCACCTGCCCATCGAAACGCACCTCGCCCTGGCTGGGCTGCATCAATCCCACCACCGTGCGCGCCACTGTGCTCTTGCCGCAGCCAGATTCACCCACCAATGCAAGTGTTCGCCCCCGTTGAATGCTGAAATCCAAGCCGTCAACCGCCTGCACAAACTGGCGGGGCAAGCGCTCAACCCAGCGCTTCAGCCACGGAGCGGACACGTCGAAGCGTCTCCCCAAGCCCTTCACGGCAACCAGCGGCTCGTTCATGCCGGCCCCCCCGTCAACTCGGCCTGCGGCCACCAGCAAGCCACGTCAGAGTCACCGTGCGGCATCAGCGTCGGGTTCTCGATAAGGCAGTTCGGCTGAGCACGCGAGCAGCGCGGATGAAACGCGCAACCTTGGGGCAACGCACCGGGGCGCGGCATCGCTCCGTCGATCTGCACCAGGCGGTCGCGAGTTTGGTCCATGGACGGAATGGCGCCCATCAGTCCAGCCGTGTAGGGATGCCTGGGATGGTCAAGGACCGCGCGCACAGCGCCAGTCTCAACGATGCGCCCCGCGTACATGACCGCCACCCGGTCACAAGTCTCGGCAATCACCCCCATGTCGTGGGTGATGAGCATCACCGCCATGCCGCGCTCACGCGAAAGGCGCTTGATCAGCCCGATGATCTGCGCTTGCACCGAGACATCCAGTGCCGTCGTGGGCTCGTCGGCAATGACCAATTGGGGCTCCGCGGCAAGGGCCAGCGCAATCACGGCGCGTTGCCTCATGCCGCCCGAAAACTGATGCGGGTACTGGCCCAACCTGAGCTCTGGCGCCGGTATGCCAGTCTGTGCCAGGAGCTCTGATGCCCGCGCGCGCGCCTGCCGAGCGTTCAGCGGCAAATGCGTTTGCACGGTCTGGATCAGTTGCTGGCCGATGGACATCAGCGGGTTCAGCGACGTCAGTGGATCCTGAAAGATGGCGCCGATGTGCCGGCCACGGATGCGCCGCAGGGATTCGCCGGTCAACGCATCAATGCGGCGCCCGGCAAGCCAGATTTCGCCCGATGCAATGCGTCCCGGAGGCTCCAGCAGGCCGAGGATGGCTGCGCCGGTCAGCGATTTGCCAGCCCCCGACTCGCCGACCACGCCCAGGATCTCTCCCTGGTGAACATTGAAGGAAACGTCTTCCAGGGCGCGCGCAATGCCCTTGCGCGTGGGGAATTCGACGGTCAGTCGGCGAACATCAAGCAAGATGGACATGGCGACGTCTGGGTGTCAATTCAAGCGTGGGTTCAGCGCGTCGCGCAGCCAATCGCCAAGCATGTTCACGCTCACCGCGATGGCCGCCAACATCAACCCGGGAAACAGTGCCATCCACCATTCTCCTGAGAACAGGTAGGTCTGGCCGGTGCGGATCAAGGTTCCCAAAGATGGGCTCGTGGCGGGCATGCCGACACCCAGATAGGACAAGGCGGCCTCAATCTGGATGGCCGCCGCCACCTGGATGGTGGCAATCACCGTCACTGGGCCGAGAACGTTCGGCAGCACATGCGTCCAGGCGATGCGCCAAGGGCTCACGCCGATCAGTTGCGCCGCCTGCACATACTCCTTGTGCCGCTCCACCAAGGTGCTTCCCCGTACGGTGCGGGCGTATTGCACCCAACCGGTGAGCGTGATGGCCAGGATCAGCACGGCATAGGCCATCTCCTCGTGCGCCTGGGGGAACAGTGCTCGCCCGACGCCATCGATCAGCAACGCGATGAGGATGGCAGGGAAGGACAGGACCACGTCGCACACCCTCATGAGCAAGGCGTCGACGACACCACCGGCATAGCCCGCAAGCAACCCCAGCGTCACGCCCATCAGCAACGACAGGGCCACGGAGACCAGCCCCACCGTGAGTGAAATGCGGGTGCCATGCATCAGCAACGACACCATGTCGCGCCCCTGGTCGTCCGTGCCCAGTCCGAACGCCCGTTGGCCACCATCCAGCCAGGCTGGCGGCAGGCGCGACTGCATCAGATCCACCTGCGCCAGGTTGAAGGGGTCGGTCGGCGCCAGCCAGGGCGCGAACAAGGCGCATCCCAGACAAAGCAGGGCCATCAACCCCGCCGCTTGCGCCTGCCGTGATTCGCGAAACCTGAACCAAAGCTCGCTGTCCCGAAGTCGTGCCAGCAAGCCGCCGCGCCCGGTGTCAGGAGGGTTGCCAAGCTCCTTGCTCATCGCGCCCCCACCCGCAGCCGCGGGTCCACAGCCACGTACAAAAGATCAGCCATGAGGTTCACGACCACGAACACCAGCGCGATCACGCAAAGATAGGCCGCCATCACCGGGATGTCGGACGATTGCACGGCCTGAATGAACAGCAAGCCCATGCCCGGCCACTGGAACACGGTCTCCGTCACCAGCGAGAAGGCGATCAACCCACCCAGTTGCAGCGCGGTGATGGTGATGACGGGCACCAGAGAGTTCTTCAACGCATGGCCAAAATAGATGGCCCGACTCGTCAATCCACGCGCCTTGGCAAACTTGATGAAGTCGCTGCGCAGCACCTCCAGCATCTCCGCGCGCACCAGCCTGAGGATGAGCGTGACCTGGTAGACCGCCAGCGTGACAGCGGGCAAAGCGATATGGCGCCAGCCGTCAGCCGTGGCGAGCCCAGTGGACCAGGGGCCAAGCATCTCGGTTTCACCACGGCCAAAGCTGGGCAGCCAAGCCCAGGTGACCGAAAACAGCCAAATCAACAGGATGCCCAAAAGGAATGTTGGCATCGATACACCGATCAACGACAAGGCCAGCACGCCGCGCGACAGTGCCCCGTCGCGCCGCAATGCCGTGTACACGCCCAGTGGTATGCCCAGCAGCAAGGCAAGCACCCCAGCCACCAAAGCAAGTTCCAACGTGGCAGGAAACCGCTCGGCCAACAACGTGGCCACGCTGCGTCCCTGCTTGAGGCTCAACCCAAACTCACCCCTGACTGCATGGTCAACGTAGCTCATGAACTGCACGGGCACCGACCGGTCCAGCCCCAGGTCGGCTCGCAGTTGGTCACGCACCTCGGCGGATGCGTCCTGCCCCACCATGCCACTCACCGGGTCACCCACGAACTGGAACAACACGAAGGCCACCAAAGCCACCGACAACAACACCGCGAGGGACTGGAGCAAGCGCTTCAGGATGAAGGTCAGCATGGGCACCCGAGGCAATTCAGGTCAGAAAAAAAGCCACCCGAAGGTGGCTTAGCATCTTGCCAGGGCCGACCACTGGTCGGCCTTTGCACAGCATCAGAAGTTGTGGGCGATACCCAGGTCGTAACCGGTCTTTTCCGTGGCGGCCTTGCTGTCGCGAGCAATGTCGGCGTAGACCTTGGTGCGCTTGGACAGCAGGTAGTCGTAGCCCAGACCAAACTTGTTCGAGGTGTTGTTGCTCGAACGGGCCAGGCCCACCTTCACGTTGCCAGGACCGGCCGGGATGATGGCGCCAACCAACATGCCCTTTTGCTTCACGCCGGTCTGCGACACGCCACTGCTGTAGCCGCCGGTCAGGGTGGCCACGCCGAGGTTGTAGCGAGCACCGATGTCCCACATCTTGTCGCGGGCGCCGCCACCGTTTTCAATACCGGCAGCCACGAACAGGGGGCCGGCAGCGTAGTTGGCAGCCAGCGAGTAGGCCTTGTTGGCCGTGCCGCCGTTGGCAGCCGCGCCTTCAGCGACTTGGGCGCCGAAGTTGAAGCCGTTGGCGCTCATGTGGTACTCGATTTGGTTCGTGTAGCGAACCGAGCCGCCGTTGCCGACTTGGTTGGCGATCATGCCGATGTTGCGCAGGATGGCGACGGTGTCACCAGCGAACGGGTCGATCTGGTTTTGCACCATCAGGAAGTTGACGGTGTAATCACGGCCCAGTTCGATGTGGCCGAAGGCACCGGCGATACCGACCTTGCTGTAGCCATTCCAGAAGTTGGCGCTGGTCGAGGTGCCATTGGCCGGGTTCAGGCGGTGTTCCATGCCGAACGTGGCCTTCATGCCGCCGCCCAGGTCTTCAACACCACGGAAGCCCAGACGGCTGCCGGTCACGGAGTCGGCAATGGCCTTGTCCTTGGTACCAATGGCCTTTTGAGCCTGCACTTCCACCAGACCGTAGACGGTGACCGACGATTGGGCTGAAGCGGTGCCAGCGAATGCACCCAGCACAGCCAGAGCGAGCAGAGATTTCTTCATTGCAACTATCTCCTAGTTTGAACAAGAGGTCCCGATCGAGGGGGAACCCGTATCACCAGGGCAGGTGGGGTTGATCAGGCCAACCTCCTCATCGGAAGTTGCCGCTATTGCACCAGACCCCCCCGGGGGATGCAAAGACTTCAGGGCCAATTGCCTGGCCTCTGTTGTCTGACAACAACGTGTCACGATGCGTTCACAAAGCAGCTCACGGCGCACTCGAGCGTTTGCACCTGTTAGCAACAGATGCGTGCGATTGACGCAGGCTGTGCTGGCGATTTGTTCATGTCTGCACGAGATTGATGCTTGGTCGCCCTGGAGGGAGCCTTGCGCACCGTTTCAGGTGTAGCCCGGGCGAGCCGCCCTTTACCGAAGCCGAAGGCACCAGGCCATGCCACGGTGGAGTTGACCGTGGCGGAGGAAAGCTCTCCGGCTCGCTCATGCGCGTGAGCCATGTGGGCGAGATCTGCACCCAGGCGGTCACGGCACGTGACAGCGCGGTGGCCCAGCGCCCGCTGCCGGCGCCGCATCACGCGCCATCGTGGCCCGGACGCGGGACGACCGCCTCTGAAACCAGGCTCACCCGCCCGACTCTCGAACCTCATGGCTGGTGATGATTTCCGCCGTGCGCCCCAGCATGGCGGTGGCCGAGCAGTATTTTTCGTGCGAGAGCGCAATGGCGCGCGCCACCACAGCTTCAGGCAAGGCCTTGCCCGTGACCACGAAGTGCATGTTCAGGCGCGTGAACACCTTGGGGTCGGCTTCGGCGCGCTCGGCTTTCATCTGCACGGTGCAGCCCGAAACCTGATGGCGGCCGCGCTTGAGGATCAGCACCACGTCATAGGCCGTGCAGCCACCGGCGCCGGCCAGCAGGGTTTCCATGGGCCGGGGCGCCAGATTGCGGCCGCCGCCCTCGGGGGCACCGTCCATGCTCAGCACGTGGCCGCTGCCCGTTTCAGCCAACATCACCATGCCCGCGTCAGCCACCCAATGCACCGTGCAATCCATCGCCACATCCTTGTCTGTTGGCGGCCAACCCCTCGGCCAACCGGAATTTCTGCGCATTATCCGGCGCTGCAGCGGCCTCTATGGAAACGTTATTGCAGTGCAACATGAGTGCGGTTAGACTGCATACATCGCGTTGGTTGATCAATCAGCGCACCGCTTGTCTCCTCCACCTCCTCTATGGTGGATTGGCCCGGGTCCTCACGGTCCCGGGCTTTTTTCTGGGCGCTCGACATGCAGGCCGGCGCAAACCGCTGACTTATCATGCGGCACCGCAGCAAGGCCCCATCGCTGGCCCTGCCCTTCACCCAGAACCATTGCTTCCGAGGAGACACGCCCATGGCCGGCGCTGCTCGCACCAAGCGCCCGTTGGCGCGTGTTTCATCCACCGCAGCCCCCGCCGCCAAGGCCTTGGCGCCGGCGGACTACCTGCGCAAGATACTGAACGCCAAGGTCTATGACGTGGCCATCGAGTCGCCACTGGACAAGGCGCGCACGCTGAGCCGCCGCCTGGGCAACCAGGTGCTGCTCAAGCGCGAAGACCTGCAACCGGTGTTCAGCTTCAAGCTGCGCGGGGCCTACAACAAGATGGCGCACCTGGCGCCTGAAGCGATCAAGCGCGGTGTGATCTGCGCCTCGGCCGGCAACCACGCCCAGGGCGTGGCCCTGAGCGCCAAGCGCTTGGGCTGCCGGGCGGTGATCGTGATGCCGGTGACCACGCCCAAGCTCAAGGTGGACGCGGTGGCCGCGCTGGGCGGCGAAGTGGTGTTGCATGGCGAGAGCTACACCGACGCCTACGGCCATGCCGTGGCGCTGGAAAAGGAACAGGGGCTGACCTTCGTTCATCCCTTTGACGACCCGGACGTGATCGCCGGCCAGGGCACCATCGCGATGGAGATCCTGCGCCAGCATCAAGGACCCATCGACGCGGTGTTCGTGGCCATCGGTGGCGGCGGGCTCATCTCGGGCGTGGCCTCGTACATCAAGGCCGTGAGGACGGAAATCAAGGTCATCGGCGTGCAGACTGTGGATTCCGACGCCATGGCGCGCTCGGTCAAGGCAGGCAAGCGCGTCACGCTGACCGACGTGGGCCTGTTCGCCGACGGCACGGCCGTGAAACTGGTGGGCGAGGAAACCTTCCGCCTGGCGCGCGAACTGGTGGATGACTTCGTGCTGGTCAACACCGACGAACTCTGCGCAGCGATGAAGGACATCTTTCAAGATACCCGCAGCGTGGTGGAGCCTTCGGGCGCGCTGGGCGTGGCCGGCATCAAGCAGTACGTGGAGCGAAACAAGCTCAAGGGCCAGACCTTCGTGGCCATCACCTGCGGCGCGAACATGAATTTCGATCGCCTGCGCTTCGTGGCCGAGCGGGCTGAGTTTGGCGAGCAGCGCGAAGCCCTGTTCGCGGTGACCATCCCCGAAGAGCGCGGTAGTTTCAAACGCTTTTGCGAACTGGTGGGGCCACGCAGCGTCACCGAGTTCAACTACCGCATCTCGCACGAGAGCATCGCCCATGTCTTTGTGGGCGTGGCCATCGCCAGGCGCGACGAGGCCGACAAGATCGAACGCAGTTTCGTCAAGCACGGTTTTGCCACGGTGAACCTCACTGACGACGAACTGGCCAAGGAGCACGTGCGCCACATGGTGGGCGGCCGCAGCGAACTGGCCAACGATGAACGCCTGTACCGCTTTGAGTTTCCCGAACGGCCGGGCGCGCTGATGCGGTTCTTGTCGGCCATGCACCCAGGCTGGAACATCAGCCTGTTCCACTACCGCAACCAGGGCGCCGACTACGGCCGCATCCTGGTGGGCATCCAGGTTCCCAAGGCCGACAAGAAGGCCTTCAAGGATTTTCTGGCCTCACTGGCCTACCCCTGCGTGGACGAGACCGACAACCCGGTTTACCGGCTGTTCCTGCGTTGAGCGTCGTCATGCCCGCGAAGGCGGGCATCCAGGGTTGGCGCTGCGAATGCATGGATTCCCGCCTGCGCGGGAATGACAGCGCAATCAATGGGCCTGGACCGCAGCGCGCCGACGGTTGAACCAGGCCAGCAATTCGCCGACAAAGCCCTTGCGGAAGGCCACCACGCAGACCACGAAGGTGGCGCCGATGATGACCGTCACCCACGAGCCCACGCGGTCGGCCAGCAGGTCTTGCAGGCCAATGATGGTGATGGCGCCCAACGCCGGGCCGGCGAAGGTGCCCATGCCGCCCAGCAGGGTCATCAGCACCACCTCACCCGACAAGCTCCAGTGGGCGTCTGAGAGCGTGGCAAAGCCCAGCACCAGGGTCTTGAGTGAGCCTGCCAGCCCCGCCAGCGCAGTGGAGAGCACGAAGGCCAGCAGCTTGTATTTGTCGACGTCGTAGCCCAGCGAGATGGCGCGGGGCTCGTTCTCGCGGATGGCCTTGAGCACCTGGCCGTAAGGCGAGTGCACCACGCGGATCACAAACAGGAACACCGCCACAAAGACCGCCAACACGGTGAAATACATGGCGATGTCATTGCCCAGCGGGATGAAGCCCAGCAGGTTGCCGCGCGGCACGCCTTGCAAGCCGTCCTCGCCACCGGTGAACGGCGCCTGCAGACAGACGAAATAGATCATCTGCGCCATGGCCAGCGTGATCATGGCGAAATAGATGCCCTGGCGGCGGATGGCGATGAGCCCCACCACCAGCCCCAGCACCGCAGCCACGGCCACACCCGCCAACACGCCCAACTCGGGCGAGAGCCCGGCCGAGCGCACCAGCCAGCCGGTGGCATAGGCGGCAGCCCCCAGATAGGCCGCATGGCCAAAGGAGAGCAGGCCCGTGAACCCCAACAACAGGTTGAAGGCGCAGGCGAAGATGGCATAGCACAAGGCCTTCATCATGAAGACCGGGTACAGGCCCACGAAGGGCGCGGCGATCAGCACCGCCAGACCAAATATCCAGGCCAGGCGCGAGGCGCGCGACAAATCAGCAGCGTTGTTCATCACGCTTCCTTCCCGAACAAACCAGCCGGCCGGATCATCAGGACGATGGCCATGATGACAAAGACCACGATGCTCGACGCCTCGGGGTAGAAGACCTTGGTGAGCCCCTCGATCAGGCCCAACGCCAGGCCGGTGAGGATGGAGCCCATGATGGAGCCCATGCCGCCGATCACCACCACCGCGAAGACCACGATGATCAGGTTGGAGCCCATCAGGGGCGTGATCTGGATCACCGGCGCGGCCAGCACACCGGCCAGCGCCGCCAGGCCGCACCGGCGCCGTAGGTGAGCATGACCATCATGGGCACGTTCACGCCAAAGGCCTGCACCAGGGACGGGTTCTCGGTGCCTGCGCGCGCAGGTACGAGCCCAGCCGCGTGCGCTCGATGATGAACCAGGTGGAGAAGCAGACCACCAGGGACGCAAAAACCACGAAGCCGCGGTAGTTGGGCAGCACCATGAAGCCCAGGTTGGTGGCGCCCTGCAGCAACTCAGGCACTTCATACTGCTGGCCCGAAACGCCGAACTGGTCGCGGAAGATGCCCTCGGCGATCAGCGCCAGGCCAAAGGTGAGCAACAGGCCGTAGATCGGATCGATCTTGTAGAGGCGCTTGAGCAGGGTGCGCTCGATGACCACACCGACGGCCCCCACCAGCAAGGGCGCGATCACCAGCGAGGGCCAGAAGCCGATGCCGAACTTCTCGGCGCCCAGCCAGGCCACGTAGGCGCCCATCATGTACAGAGCGCCGTGCGCGAAGTTCACGATGCCCAGCAGGCCGAAGATCACGGCCAGGCCCAGGCTCAGCATCGCGTAGAACGAGCCGTTCACCAGTCCCAGCAGCAATTGGCCCAGGAAGGCCTGCAAGGGAATGCCAAATATTTCCATCGGATGTGCCGTCGGTGGTTCGCGCAAGCGGTACGTTCAGTCGTCATGCCCGCGCAGGCGGGCATCCAGGGCTGCCCCGGCCACCGGTGGATTCCCGCCTGCGCGGGAATGACGGAGGACAGGGCGCAGACTCAATGCCCTATTTCCACGCGGCGCACTTGGACTCGGCCTTGGTGGTCCAAGCCTCTTCACCCTTGATGGTCTGCGACGTTGTAGTAATCCCAAGGCTCGGTCGACTTGTCGGGCGACTTCACCTGCATCAAGTACATGTCGTGCACCATGCGGCCGTCGGCGCGAACGAAACCATCTTTGGTGAAAACGTCGTTGATCTTGTTGTGCTTGAGGTGGGCGATGACCTTGTCGGTGTCGTCGGTGCCCACAGCTTTCACGGCCTTCAGGTACTGCAAGGTGGCCGAATAGTCAGCGGCCTGGATGCTGGAGGGCATGCGCTTGATTTTCTCGAAGAACTTGCGGCTCCAGGCGCGCGCCTCGGCGTCCTTGTTCCAGTACCAGCTGTCGGTCAGGTACATGCCCTGCGTGGTCTTCAGACCCAGCGAGTGGATGTCGTTGATGAACACCAGCAGGCCGGCGAGCTTCATGGTCTTGGTGATGCCGAACTCGTTGGCGGCCTTGATGGTGTTGATGGTGTCACCACCGGCATTGGCCATGCCCAAAATTTGCGCCTTGCTGCCTTGTGCCTGCAGCAGGAACGAGGAGAAATCGCTGGCCGACAGCGGGTGCTTCACGGTGCCCACCACGGTGCCACCGGCCGCCTTGACCACGGTGGATGTGTCGTTCTGCAGCGCAGCGCCGAAGGCGTAATCGGCCTGCAGGAAGTACCAGGTCTTGCCACCCGCCTTCACCACCGCGTTGCCGGTGCCCTTGGCCAGCGCCACGGTGTCATAGGCCCAGTGGATGGTGTAGGGCGAGCACTGCTCATTGGTCAGCGCCGAAGTGGCGGCGCCGATGGGGATGAACAGCTTCTTCTTTTCGAGCGCCACCTTGGACATGGCCAGGCTGGTGCCCGAGTTGGTGCCGCCGATCAGCATGTCCAGGCCTTGCGTGTCGAACCACTCGCGGGCCTTGGCGGCGGCCACGTCGGCCTTGTTCTGGTGGTCGGCCACCAGCACTTCCACCTTCTTGCCGTTGATGGCGCCGCCCGAATCGGCAATGGCCATCTTGATGGCTTCCACACCGGCAGGGCCGTCGATGTCGGAGTACAGGCCCGACATGTCGGTGATGATGCCGATCTTGATCACGTCGCCCGAGATCTGGGCGTGGGCCGGGCCGCCGAACACGGTGGCGGCGGCAATGGCGCAGGCCATGGAAATTTGCTTCATCTTCATCATCAATACCTCCTGAAAAGGGACGGGGTGTGGAAACGAGAACGGGCGCTCAGACGCCCAGGTATTCGTGCAGGGTTTCCAGGCGCGAGGGCAGCTCGGCCTGGCTGAATTGCTGGATCACTTCGCCGTGCTCCATGACCAGGAAACGGTCGGCCAGCGGCGCGGCAAAGCGAAAGTTTTGTTCCACCATCACGATGGTATAGCCCTGCTTGCGCAGCATGATGACCATCTCGGCAAGCTTCTGCACGATGACGGGCGCCAGGCCTTCGGAAATTTCATCGAGCAGCAGCAGCTTGGCACCGGTGCGCAGGATGCGGGCCACGGCCAGCATCTGCTGCTCGCCGCCTGACAAGCGCGTGCCCTGGCTCTGGGCGCGCTCCTGGAGGTTGGGGAACATGGCGTAGATCTCGTCCACGCTCATGCCGCCGGCGGCCAGTGCGGGCGGCAACATCAGGTTTTCTTCGGCCGAGAGGCTGGAGAAGATGCCTCGTTCTTCAGGGCAATAGCCTATGCCCAGCCGCGCGATGCGGTGCGTGGCCAGGCCCACGGTCTCGGTGCCACGCACCTTGATGGAGCCAGTGCGTCGACCGATCAAACCCATGATGGCGCGCATGGTGCTGGTGCGGCCCGCGCCATTGCGGCCCAGCAGCGTGACCACCTCGCCCTCGTCGACGTGGAAGTTCACACCATGCAGCACATGCGATTCGCCGTACCAGCCCTGCAGGTTGTTGATTTCCAGGAAGCGGGTGGCCATTTCAGTGGGCTCCCTGCAACTCGGTCTGGGCGCTGCCCATGTAGGCCTCGATCACGGCCGGGTTCTTCGAGACCTGCTCGTACGGCCCCTCGGCCAGCGTGGCGCCACGTTGCAATACGGTGATGGTGTCGGCGATGGAGCTCACCACGCTCATGTTGTGCTCCACCATCAGCACGGTGCGGTCGGCGGCCACTTTCTTGATGAGCTGGCGGATGCGGTCCACATCTTCCAGGCCCATGCCCTGGGTAGGTTCGTCGAGCAGCATCAGCTTGGGGTCCATGGCCAGCGTGGTGGCGATCTCCAGCGCACGCTTGCGGCCGTAGCTCAGTTCCACCGCCGTCAGGTGGGCGTACTTTTCCAGGTCCACCGAGGCCAGCAGTTCCAGCGCACGGCCATCGAGCTGCGAGAGCATGGCTTCGGAGCGCCAGAACTGGAAAGAGTTGGCCAGCTTGCGTTGCAGGGCCACGCGCACGTTCTCCAGCACTGTGAGGTGGGGGAACACGGCCGAGATCTGGAACGAGCGGATCACACCGCGCCGGGCGATGGTGGCCGGGCTTTCGCCGGTGATGTCGTGGCCGTCAAACAAGATCTGGCCGCGCGTGGGCGTGAGGAACTTGGTCAGCAGGTTGAAGCAAGTGGTTTTGCCGGCACCATTGGGGCCGATGAGCGCGTGGATGCTGCCGCGCCTGACCTTCAGGTTGACCTTGCTGACCGCGACAAAGCCCTTGAACTCCTTGGTGAGCTCGCGGGTTTCGAGGATGGTGTCTTCGCTCATTCTTTGTTTCTGGGCTCGGCCCGCGGGCCGTCGTTCAAAAGGGTCAGTGGGCACCCACGCATGCGCTGACTGTAGCGTGGTGCGGGGTCGCGCAAGCTGCGGGCTTGCCCCACCCATCCCTCCTGGCCCTGACCTGCGGCAAACCTGGGTCAATTGGGCAGGTTGATGACATTGCCTGCACCGATCTCGATACGGTCGCCCGCCGCCGGCGTAGCCACGAAATTGGGCACGTTGGCCGCCGTGATGGCCGGTGCCAGCCCTGGCACCCCACCACGCGGCGTGGTGCGCACCACCTGGCTGGGCGGCAGCGCCGTGCCCTGGGTGAGCTTGGCGTGCATCGCGTCCATGGCGTGGTTGAAGTACACGTGCAGCGGCACAAAGCGGGTGTCGAAGCCCGAGAACGGCACGAAGGTGTCGAAGTGCTGTGCGTTCTCCACCTCGATGTAGCTGACCTGGCTCTTGTCGCCCTCCACGCTGCGGTTGAAGGCCATGTAGGCGCGCTCGGAGTGGTTGAGGGGCACCAGCGCGTCGCTGCGGCCGGCCACGATCAGCGTGGGCTTGCCACGCAGGTTGCCGCTCAGCAAGGCCTCCTTCATGCCGGCCTGCACCGCCTGGCTCTGGGCCAGCGTGGGCGTGCTGCTGGCCGTCAGGTCGGCGCCCGTCACCGCGTCCTTGCCCGTGACCAGGGCACGCTGGCACAGGGCGGGATCGAGCGACAGGTCGGCCAAGCCCGTGGAAGGCGACACACCCCAGGCCCAGGATTTGGCGCCGCCCACCGAGCTTTCGTAGATCACCGTGGCGGGCGTGCCATTGAGCGTGCCATTGGCCTGGGCAAAGCTCTGGGCCTTGATCGTCGCGCTGAGAGGTACCACGTCGCCTGTGGCGTTGGCCTGGGCAGCGCTCATGCCACAGACGTTGTCCACCACCGAGAAGCGCCCGAAGGCGTTGGTGTACATGGTGGTGATGATGGTGGCGTTGCCCAGCGCGTAATGGGCGTTGTGCATGGTGTCGTTCTCGGGCGTGTAGCCGTAGTCGCGCAGGCGCTGCAGCGCGTCGGTGGCCTGCTCGGCGGTGGTGGCACCTGTGACCAAGCCCTTGGCGGCCAAGGCGGTGCAGCGGTTGGCGCCGCGCGCGTTCATGCCGGTGAGGCTCATGTAGTTGTAGACCGACACCTCGGTCATCGCAGCCGCCGGGGCCAGGGCGGCGCAGGGCTGGTAGAGGTTGGCCACGCTGAAGGCATCCAGCAACGGCTTGCCAAACAACGGCACCGCCGTGCCGCCCACCTGCACGCCATAGCCACTGGTGCTGGCGGGCTGGGCGCTGGGCTCGTCGGCCACGATGCCGTCAATCAGGCCTTCGCTGTCCTGCTCGGCCGCGTGCAGTATGGCCGCGCCGCCGTTGGAGGCCGAACCGGCGATCACCAGCGTGTTGCCCGCGTTGAAGCGCGCTTGGTGACTGCCATTGGCTGCGGCCTGGCCGTACTCCTGGTTCAGCGCGTAGAAGGCATAGCGGATGGACGCCAGGGTGTCGGTGCCCCAGTCTTTCTCGGGGTTCATCTGCGAATGCGCGTGCTTCACCGCTACGCGGTTCGGGTAGACGGCGGTGAAAAGCTTGCGCACGCCCTCGCTGATGTTGGCGGCAAAGAAGCTCAGTGCGCCGGCCACGCTGCGGGTGGCCCGCGTGCCGTCGATCTGGTTCACTGTGTCATCCATGGGGTCGTACAGGCCCACGCCCTTGCCGGCGTCGGTGTAGGCCACGGCGCAGCCGTGCTTCAGGCCCCACTCGCCGGCGGTGCCGATGGCACCATACACGCCACGCGAGCCCGAGGACGGGCCCACCACGATGCAAGGCTTGTCGACATTGAAGCTGGTGGGAATCTGCACCGCCAGCACCACGTTCTTGCGGCCGCTGCCGTCGTCCAGCGTGGCCACATACTCCTTGCCGGGGATCAGACCCTCGCCCAGGGTGTCGGCATAGCTGTTGTCGATGTTGGGGCCGTACAGCACGCTGTAGCCGCCCTTGACGGTGTAGTCGATGATGGCGCGGTAGTTGGCGTACAGCGCGTTGCGGCGCAGTTCCAGTGCGGTGGGGTTGAGCGGGTCGGCGTAGGTGGGCGCCGCTGGCGCCCCTAGGCCGGTCTTGCCCAGGCCGCCGGTGAGCAGGTCTTGCGTGGCGGCCGTATCGCCCTTGCCCACCGCCGTGGCGCTGTAGGTGGCGATGCTCTGCTGGGTCAGGTTGGCCGGCAGGGCATTGGTGATGGGGTCATCGCCACCACCGCAGGCGGCCAGCACGGCCAGGGCCAGGGGTGAGAGGGTCTTGAAATGGGCTTGCATGAAAGTTGCCTCCATCGTGGTCTTTGGGGTCGGATTCCGCTGTCACCAACACGGCCTCTGATGGGCCTCGGGGATGGCGCGACTGTAGGAAACTCATGCCATGGCAGATACACGTAGGACTACTTCATGGCGTTAACCCCGAGCGGCGTGCCACCGGCACCTGCGCTGCTGGTTGAAGACCCTGACCTTGGCCTGGTGTTTGACCTGGCACCCGTGGGCCTGTGCGTCTCGCGCGAGAGGCAGATCGAGCGCTGCAACAGCGCCTTCGCTGGCATGTTCGGCTACACCCACCTGGATCTGCAGGGCCAATGCTTCTCGGTGTTGTACCCCTCGCGGGCCGAGTACGAGAGCATAGGTGCGCAGGCCCAGTCGCAGATGCACAAGACCGGCACCTATAGCGATGAGCGCATCATGCGGCACCGCAGCGGTCGCCTGTTCTGGTGCCATTCGGCCGGCCGCTCGCTGCGGCCCGAGCAGCCCTATGCCTGTGCGGTGTGGATGTTCGAGGACATTTCAGCCCGCCGCGTGGTGGTGGACCTGACCACCCGCGAGCGCGAAATTGCCCGCCAGATTGCCGCCGGCCACAGCACCAAGCAGATCGCGCGCCACCTGGATGTGAGCCCGCGCACCATCGATGGGCACCGGGCCCGGCTGATGAAGAAGATGGGCGCCAGCAGCGCCAGCGAGATGGTCGCCCGGCTCATGGGCATGGGCTGAGGCCCGCCGACCTCAGCGTGCGGCCGGGGCACGGGGTGTGCAGAACCTGCCGATGTGCCACAGCATGGCCACAATGGCACAGGCCAGCACCAGTTGGGTGGTGTCCGACAGTTGCGGCGCCCGCCACAGCAGCACGGCCGATGCGGCCAAGGCCAGCGCAAACAAGACCATGGCCCAGCCTGCCTGGAATGGCGCGAGCGCAGGCGCGAAGTGCGACCGGTGCAGATCGAACGCGGGCCGGGGAAATTGCTGCGCCACGTCGACCGGGCGCCATGAAGGTGGCATCCACCACACGCGCAGCTTGTCGGCCCAGCGCTGCGCATGCCAGCTGTCGTGCGCCAGCGCGGCGTACACCTCCAGATTGGCCCAGAGCGGGTTCAGGCTGCGCAGCGGTTGGCGCGTGCCGTAGACGATGGGCTCCAGGTCATCTTCTTCGGCGAAGGTGCCGAACAGCCGGTCCCACAGCATCAGGATGCCGCCGTAGTTCTTGTCCAGGTAGCGGTCGTTCACGGCATGGTGCACGCTGTGGTTGCTGGGCGAGCAGAACCAGCGGTCAAACCAGCCCAGCCGGCCCACCTGGCGGGTGTGCACCCAGAACTGGTACAGCAGGTCGATGAGCGCCACGGTGGCAAACACCAGCGGCGGAAAGCCCAGCAGCGCCATGGGGATGTAGAACAGCCAGCCCAGCAGCCAGCCGCTGCCGGGCTGGCGCAACGCGGTGGAGAGGTTGTATTCCTCGCTCTGGTGGTGCACCACGTGGGCGGCCCACAGCACCGCCACGCGGTGGCCGGCACGGTGCAGCCAGTAGTAGCACAGGTCGTACAGCAGCAGCCCGGTGATCCAAACCCACAGGGCCGAGGCCGGCAGTTGCTGCCAGGCCAGGTGCTCATGCGCCCAGGTGTACAGGCCGATGCCAAATACCTTGGTGAACAAGCCCGTGAGCTGGAAGATCAGGCCCGTGCTCAAGCTGCTCAGCGCATCGGCCAGGTTGTAGGTGTTGCGCCTGCGGACCAGGCCCACCACCACCTCCAGGGCTATCGCTGCCAGGAACACCGGCATGGCCAGCACGATGATCTGGGCCGAAGTCATGGTGGCGCGTGCTCAGGCGAAGCGGGCCGTGGCATCGCTGGACTCGTCCAGCGCCTCGCCGTCCAGGTGGTGCACGTCGGCCCAACCCACCAGCGTGAAGCCGTTGCCGGTGTAGAGCAGGCGGTTGATGCCGGTGTTGGGCAACTCCCAGGTGCGCGGGGCGTTCAGCGCCATGCGCGAGGCCGCGCGGTACAGGCAATCGAGCACGCCGCCGTGGGCCACCAGCAGCACGGTCTGGCCTGGGTGCGCAGCCGCCAGGCGGGTGGCGGTGGCCACCACACGGTCAAAGAAGCCCTGCAGCGTTTCGCCTTGCTCGGGGCCAAATTCGGGGTTGCGCACCCGCCATTGCTCGCTCTCGGCGGGCCAGCGTTGTTCAACCTCGGCGTAGGTGTGGCCCTCCCAGATCCCGAAGCAGCGCTCGCGCAGGCCGGTGTCGGTGGTGATAGGGCGGCCCAGCACGGCGGCGGCGGCCTGCGCCGTCTCGAAGGCACGCGACAAATCGCTGCTGTAGATCGCGTCGGGCGGGTCGTGCGCCAGCGCACGGGCGGCGCGGCGGGCCTGCTCGCGGCCGGTGTCGTTCAGCGGCACATCCAGCTGGCCCTGCAAACGCGTGTCCACGTTCCAGGCGGTTTCGCCGTGGCGCACGGCGATGATTCGGGTGGCCTCGATCACTGGTGCTCCCTGGGGCCTGCGGCCCTACGCTCCAAGAGGGAACTCGCACCTTCGGGCGGCCGTGCGGTCTTCATGCCTCAGCCCCAGACGATGGGTTGGTTCTCGGCCAGTGCCCGCCTCATCATCTCCACCAGTGGCCAGGCGCGCTGGCGCAGCGAGATGCCTTCGGGCTTGCCGGTGGCATCGTCGGCCTGGGCCGCTGCGGTGCGGGCCGCATCGTCGGCCACCACCGCGGCCATCAGCGCGGCGATGGCTGGGGCCATTTGTTGCGGTTCGATGATGCCTTGCGGCGTGCGGTCCTTGCCGATCAACGCCAGCACCTGGTCGCCGTTGGCGCCCAGCATGATGACGTCACCGGCGGCCTTGCTCTTGAACTTGTAGATCATGGCGCTGCCTCTGCCCGCCAGGTGCGGCGGGTACTCAACATTGTGCCGTGCGGCAACCTGCAGCCGGGTGCCCCATCTATGGTTGATTGGCGGCGCGGCGCTCGGTCAAGGCCGGCACACCTCCCTGGCGCACCCAGTGCTGCACATGGCGCGGGTCCATCGCTGGCGCGCAGAGCTTGCCCTGCCAGCCACTGCAGCCCTGCTCGGCCACAAAGCGGCGCTGGGCCTCGGTTTCCACGCCCTCGGCCATCACGTCCAGGCCCAGGGCACGGGCCATCTGCACCAGGCCGGCCACCATGGCCGCGTCGCTGCGGTTGCGTGGCAGGTGGATGATCAGCGAACGGTCGATCTTCACACCGGTGAACGGGTAGCGCCTGAGCAGGGCCAGCGAAGCCGTACCGGCGCCAAAGTCGTCCAGCACCACGCCCACGCCCAGGCGGCGCAGGGCCTTGATGGCCTGCAGGGCCGATTCGGGATCGGTGGCCAGGGCCGACTCGGTCACATCCAGCTCCAGGCTGGCGGCCGGGAAGCCGGTGTGGCGCAACACCGCTTCCAGCCGGCGCGCGTAGCTGGGCTGGGTGAGCTGCCAACCGCTCACGTTGAGCGTGAGGTGCAGGGCCAGCCCCGCCGCATGCCAGGCGGCGGCGTGGCCCAGGGCCTGCTCCATCACCCAGTCGTCCAGCCTGCCGGCCATGCCCGAGCGCTCGGCCATGGGCAGGAACTGGCTGGGCAGCAACTCGCCCTGGGCGTCCTGCCAGCGCACCAGGGCTTCCACGGCCTGGATCTGGCCGGTCTGGGCGTCGACGCGCGGCAGGTACTGGATGCGAAAGGCCGGGTCGGACAGGCCCTCGCGCAGCGCTTGCTCCAGCCGGACCTGGCGCCGAGTGTCGCTGGGCGAGGTGTAGTGGTGAGAGCGGTATCCCGCCCCCTCGCGCCGGGCCTGGGCCATCACCAGTTCGGCGTTGCTGATCAGGTCGTCGGCGCACATGCCTGCTTGCGGGTAGGTGGCCACGCCCACCACGGCCGCCAGGCCGTCGGTGGCCAGGCCGCCCGGGGTGACGATGCGGGCCTGGTCCAGCAGGCGCTTGGCCATGGCCTCGGCCGCAGCTTCACCCGCGCCGTCCAGCAGCACGCCAAAGCGGGCGCCACCCAAACGCGCCACCATGTGCGGCGTGCGCAGGCCAGCACGCAGGCCCTCGGTGAGGTCGACCATGGTGCGGGCATGGCTGGCGTCGTCGTGGTTGCAGCCGAACAGGGCTTCGCGGTCGTACTCGATGCACAGCACCGAGAAGGCCGGGCCGCCGTTGCGCGCCGCGCTCACCGCCGCTTCCAGCCGCGACACGAAGCCGCTGCGCACCGGCAGCAGGGTCCAGTCGTCCAGGTTGTCGCCGCGCTCGCGGCGCGGCGCACCGGCCCGGCGGCGGTTCATCTCGCGGAACGAGTAGACCCTGCCGATGGGGCGGCCATGGCTCCACTGCGGTTGGGTCACGCGCTCCAGCACCGTGCCGTCCACCAGCTTGAGGGTGTCGGTCGCGCTGAGCAGCATCTGCTGCACGATGGCGTCCAGGCGGTCCTGGTAGGCCATGGGCTGGGCCACGTTCAGGCGCATCCAGTCGTACACGCGCTGGTCTTGGCGCTCGGTGAGGGCCGATTCTGGCAGCGACCACAGTGCCGCAAAGCGGCGGTTGAAGGCACGGATGCGGCCAGCCAGGTCGGTGACCAGGATGCCGTCGGCCGTGGCCTCCAGCGTGGCGCGCAACTCGGCCACCAGCACCTCCTGGTCACGCTCGGCGCGGCGCTCGCGGCTCAGGTCGTGCAGGGTGACCAGGTAGCAGCGCGGGGCTTGGCCAACCACCTGCGGTTGCACCGGCACCAAGCGCCGCAGCACATGGGCAACCCGCCCACCGGGCAGGGGCAGTTCGGTCTCGGACGACAGCGTGCCGGTTTTGCCCGCCCGCACGTCGTTCCAGAAGGCCAGGTCCTCGATGGCCGGCAGCAAGGTGTCGGCGCGGCGCCCCACCAGTTGGGCGGCCGGTTCGCCCAGCCAAGTTGCGGCGGCGGCATTGGCATGCAACAGGGTCAGGTTCTGGGCTTCCACCAGCCAGGCGGCGTCGGGCAGGCTGTCCACGAGGGCGGCCTGGGCTGGCAGGCTCTGGCCCAGCGGCGGCCCGGCACCGATATGACGGGCGCTCATGGGGCCCCCCAGGCGCATGGCGCCGTCCCCCCAAGGGGGAGCGAGCGCCTTCGGAGCGGCCGTGCGGCGCTCATGGGAGCCCCCCAGGCGCATGGCGCCGTCCCCCCAAGGGGGAGCGAGCGCCTTCGGAGCGGCCGTGCGGCGCTCATACCCGCTCCGCAGGCACCGAATCGGCGCCAAAGAAGTAGGCCACGCGCTGGCGGGGGGCGAGGTAGTCCACCGCCTTGCTGGGCAGTTGCTCCGACTTGAGGCTGCGGCGTATGCCCAGGTCGGGCGAGGCTTCGAGGTTGAGGTGCAGGGCCTGCTCGGCCGGCACCGCCGGGTCGAACACCAGCACCCGGGGCTTGAGCGGGCGGGCCGAGTTCACCGTCATCACCATGGCGTAGCGGTCGTCCGAGAGCTGCACCACCGAGCCGGGCGGGTAGATGCCCATCAACCGGATGAAGGCGTTGAGCAAGGTGGCGTCAAAGTGCGAACGCAGCTGCGCGAACATGCGCGACAGGGCCTCGTGCGGGGTCAGCGACTGGGCTGGCACCGGCGCGTTGCACAGGTTGTCGTAGTGGTTGACCATGGCCACGATGCGCGCACCCACGGCCATGCGGTCCAGCACCACGCCCTTGGGGTAACCGGTGGCATCGGCATGCTCGTGGTGCTGGGCAATGACCAGCAGGGCGCCGGGCGTCAGTCCCATGCGACGGCCCTGCACCAGGCCATGGGCCACGTGCTCGCGGTAGGCCTTGAGTTCGGCCACGCTGAAGTCGTCGTGCGGCAAACGCAGACGGTCGGGCAGCGCCACCTTGCCCACGTCGTGCAGCAAGGCGCCAATGCCCAGGTCAGACAGGTCGGCAGGCACCAGATTGAGGGCGCGGCCCAGCAGCATGGAAATGATGGCCACGTTCATGGCGTGCGAGGAGTAGCGGTCGCCCGCAGGCTCGCCCAGCACCCGCACGCAGAGCTCTTCGTCCACCAGCATCTTGTCCAGCAAGGCCTGGGTGAGCTGCTGGGCACTATCGCGGGCCTGTTGCGGCTCGCCCACCACGGCGTCGTTCACGCGGCGCAGGTCGCGGCAGGCCTCGCCGTACTGGCGCTCGCACAGGCGCAACGCCTCGGTCTGCTCGGCCAGTTGGCGGGCGCGATCCTGCTGGGCACGCTCGGCCGGGCTCATGTCCTGCCGCGGCGCGGTCATCTCCACGGCCGTCAGGTCGGGGCCGACCAGGCGCTCGGTGGTCTGCGGCGTTGCAACCAGCAATGCATCGCTGCGATCCGGGCTCCAGCGCAACTTCTTCAGGCCCAAGCCACGGATGGTGGCAATCTGGTCAGGCGAGGTGATCTTGAAGCTGGACAGGGGAAAGGGATGCGACATCCAGCCCACGTCCAGATGCACAAACATCCCCACTCTCAAATCGTTCAGCTCTACCGTGACCGCCATGATGCATTCCCTGTGACCCGCCCCCTGCGGTGCGGTTTTCTCTGCTCAGACGGTTGATCGGCAGCTTCAAAGCCAAACTTGAGGCATATCAGGCCCGGTGGGCGAGGCTGGCATTGACGGTGCAGCCCGATGCGGAGATACGGCGATGCGCCGTTCTGCGTCAAAACAGTTGCGACAGGAAACCCAGGCTGCGGCCGTGGGCCCGTGCCGCGCTGCCGGCGTGATACGAGGCTCGGGCCCAGCAGTTGAAGCCGTGCTGGGCGCCGGGATACACATGGAACTCGGCGGGCTTGCCGGCCATGGCGGCTTTCACCGCAGCCACGGCGTCCAGCGGGATGTGGGTGTCTTGCTCGGCGTAGTGGAACTGCATGGGGCAGGCCACGCTGGCCGCCAGGTCCAACTGGTTCTGGATGCCGCCGCCGTAATAGGCCACGGCCACGTCCAGCGGCAACTTGGCTGCCGCCGTGTAGGCCAGCCGGCCGCCCATGCAGTAGCCCAGCGCCCCCACCTTGCCGTTGAACTCCGGCCGCGCCCTCAGCGCCGCCAACGTCGCCTGCAGGTCTGCCAGCACCGTGTCGGCTTGGATGTTGCGCATCAATGCGTAGGCGCGCTCATGGTCTGCGCCCACATAGCCCAGTTCGACGCGGTAGGCGTCGCGCCAGAACAGGTCGGGCGCCAGTACCACGAAGCCGGCCAGCGCGTACTGCTCGGCCACGGCACGGATGTGCGGGTTCACGCCAAAGATTTCCTGCAGCAGCATCAGCCCGGGGCCACGGCCGCCGGGCGGCAGGGCCAGGTAGCCACCAAAGGGGCCAGCGTCGCCGGGGATGTCGACCCAGGACGTTTGCACAGGTGAGTTGCTCATGAGGTTCGCCTTGCCAACATCAGTCAATGCGTCAGTAAGTGCGCCCGCCCTTGAACTGGGCATGGGTGCGGCGTTTGAGTTCGGTGGCCTGGGCCATGGCGGCGAACGAGCCGCCGGCATGGGCATGGGTGATGGCGATGCCCAGCGCGTCGGCAGCGTCCTTGCCGGGCAGGCCCGGCAGGTTCAGCAGCCGCATCACCATCTCTTGCACCTGCTCCTTGCGCGCATGGCCGTGGCCTACCACCGATTTCTTCATCTGCAGCGCGGTGTACTCCGACACCGTGAGCCCGGCCGTGACCAGCGCCGTGAGCGCCGCGCCACGCGCCTGGCCCAGCAGCAAGGTGCTTTGCGGGTTGACGTTGACGAAGACGATCTCGCACGAGGCCTCGGTCGGTTGGTAGCGCTCGGCCACTTCGCGTATGCCGTCGAAGATGATCTTCAGCCGCCCGGGCAGATCGCCCTGCACCACACTGACTGATGTGGTGCGTATCGTGCCGCTGGCCACGTAGTGCAGTTGGCTGCCCTCCTGCTCCACCACGCCGAAGCCGGTGCATTGCAGGCCGGGGTCGATGCCCAGCACGCGGCGCAAGGGTGTTGCTGCGGTCATGGCGTGAGCTTGAAGTACCAACGCACCGAGTGGAAGAACACCGGTGCGGCAAAGGCCAGCGGGGCGATGCGGTCCAGCAGGCCCACCGCGCCGGTGACCGAGGCCTGGTTGCCCCAGTAGGCCACGCCGGCATCCTTCTTCAGCGCCTGCATCACGAACTCACCCAGGGTGCCGGCGGCGGCCGCGATCAGCGCCATCACAAAGGCCTGCCAGGCGTCGAAGGGCGTGATCCAGAACAGCGCGGTGCCCAGCAGCGCCCCCATCATGGCGCCCGAGGCCCAGGCCCGGTACGAGAACGATCGGCTGATGGCGCGCGCCACTGGCCGGCGCCGCAGCCAGCGGCTCATGGCCTCTTGCCCGATCTGCGCCACCGCCGCCACCATCACCAGAAAGAACACCAGAAAGGCGCCGCGGCCGGTGTGGCCGGGAAAGTCGAGCAACAGCAGCGCCGGCGCATGCGAGAGGCCAAACACGCAGACCATGATGCCCCACTGGATCTTGGCGTTGCGCTCCAGGAAGCGCTCGGGGTCGCCCGCCAAAGCGCTGATGACCGGCAGCGCGATGAACACATAGACCGGGATGAAGACCGAGAACAGATCGAAATGTCGCGTGCCCACCATGATGTACTGCGCGGGCAGCACCACGAAGAAGGCGGCGATGAGGCTGCGATGGTCGCTGCGGCGCGTGTGCATCAACGTGATGAATTCGCGCAAGGCCAGGAACGACACCACGCCGAACATCAGCGTGGCGCCCACCGGGCCCGACACCCACGACAGCCAGAACAGCGCCGCGCCCACCCAAACCGCGCGCAGGTCACGCTGGAAACGCTCGTAGCGCAGCCACCAGGCGGCACCGCGTTCGCGCATGCTCAGCAACAAGGCGCCCACGCTCACCAAGGTGAGCACACCGAAGACAATGACGAACAGCAGCGCGATCTGCTGGTTCACTTGCAACAGGGTCAGCCAGGTGATCATGTCTGCTCCCCGGCCGGCCGCTGCGCCAGCACCGCGTCGCGAGCGCGCTCCAGGAAGGCGCGCTTGTCCTCACCGGCTTCGAGTTGCATGGGCGTGCCGAAGGTGACGGTGCAAAGGATGGGCACCGGCACCACCTCGCCCTTGGGCATCACCCGCTGCACGTTCGAGATCCACACCGGCACCAGTTGCACATGGGGAAACTGCTCGGCCAGGTGGTACAGGCCGCTCTTGAAGGCCTGCGGCACGCCCTTGTTGCTGCGCGTGCCCTCGGGAAAGATCACCAGCGAATCACCGGCAGCGAGGGCCTGCACCAATGGCTCCAGCGGGTCTTGATCATCGGTGCGGGTGCGGTTGACGTACACCGCGTTGAAGACCTCGCGCGTGATCCAGTGCCTGAGCGGCGACGATGTCCAGTAATCCTTGGCCGCGATGGGGCGGGTGAGCGAGCGCAACTCGTGCGGCAGCGCGGCCCAGATCAGCACCCAATCGAAGTGGCTCTGGTGGTTGGCGAAGTAGATGCGCTGCAGCGCCTCGGGCGGGCAGCCTCGCCAGTGGCCTTGCGCGCCGGTGATCAGCCGCGCAATGAACACCAGCAGCTGGCCCATCAGGGTGGCTCGGGTCATGGTGCGCGATGGTAACGGCTGGCCTGCGCAGCTCCACAAAACGAAGGAGGCGTGAACAAGTCTCGCTGAGCAGAATGCGGTCATACCTACCCCACTCACAGGTTGCCTCACACTATGGTCACTGCACGCCACCTGCTGCACATGGCGGCCGCCCTGCTGGTCCACCTGATCTCAGCGCCCACCAGTGCGCAACAGAATGGACTGTCGCTGCAATGGGCTCATGGCTTTGGCCAGGGTGACCAGGCGCTGAGCCTGGGCTATGACCGGGCCCTGACGGACAAGCTGGTGCTGGGGGTGTCGCTGGGCAATGTCCGCCATGGCGCGGACAACAACCTGTATGGGGCCGCTCGCCTGGGCTGGCGCCTGGCACCCTGGGCGGCAGAGCCCCTGCTGCGGCCCAGCCTGGGGCTGGAGCTGGCCAGTGGCACGGCGGTGTGGAGCGACATGCGCCAATGGGGCGTGTACGGCGGCCTGGCCTGCGAACTGGCGCCGCCCTGGAGCCTGAACGCCGAGCTCTTGCTGGGCTCGGCTCTCTACCGGCGACACCGGTTCCCGAACGCCCCCGAAAGCTCGCAGCGCGAGCACGTTCGCCAACTGCGACTGGGCGCCCGCTACGCTTTCTGATGTGCGGCAAAGGCCTGTGCGGGGGTTACCTTTCTTCCTGAAATGCCAACACAGCCTGTTGAGCCCCGGCTTGCCGCCTGGCGCGGGCCCACAGCAAGCCGAAGACATGGATTCCCGCCTGCGCGGGAATGACGAGGGGGGTGCGGGAATGCCGACAGAGCGCGGCAGTGATGGGCGGCTTTGAGCCGAGTTGCCGCTTCGCCGGGGAGCTTCATGTGCGCATGAGCGCAACGGGTGCCGGCCCAGACTCAGCGGCCCGTCGCCTCGCCCCCCAAGGCCTTGTACAACGCCAGCCGGTTGAGCCACTCGCCCAACCGCGCCTGCACCGCGCCTTGCTGCGCGGCCACCAGCGAGCGCTCGGCGTCCAGCACCTCGGTCAGGCTGGCCGCGCCATGGCTGAGCTTCAGGCGGGTGAGCCGCGTACGTTCGCGCTCGGCGTCCAGCAGGTCCAGTTGGGCCCGCACCTGCTCGCGCCAGGTGCCTTGCGCCACCAGGGCGTCGGCGGCCTCACGGAAAGCCGTCTGCACGGCCTTTTCGTACTGGGCCACGGCCACGTCGCGGTTGACCTGGGCCACCTGGATGTTGGCCTGGTTGCGGCCGGCGTCGAACAAGGCCATGGCCGCGCTGGCACTGAGCGTGTAGGCAAAGCTGCCACTGCTGATCAGCCCGGCCAACGTGGGGCTGACCTGCCCGGCCGAACCACTGAGCACGATGCGCGGGAACATGGCTGCACGCGCCGCGCCGATGTTGGCGTTGGCGGCCACCAGTTGCTGCTCGGCCTGGGTCACGTCGGGCCGTGCCAGCAGCAGCTCGGACGACGCGCTGGCCGGCACCGGCGCCAGCCACTCGGTGCCGCCCAGGCCTTGCGGGCCGGGCAGCTGCGCGTCGGCCACTGTCTGGCCCACCAGCAGGTTCAGCGCATTGCGGTCTTGCGCCACCTGGCGGCTGAGCTGGGCCACGCTGGCGCGTGCCGAGGCGCTCAGCGTCTGCGCCACGTTCAGCTCCAGGCCCGATGCCGCACCCACCTGCTCGCGCAGCGTGGTGAGGCGCAGGGTTTCGTCGCGCGACACCCCGCTTTGCTGGGCCAGGGCCAGTTGCTCGGTGTCGGCCGCCAGCGCAAGCCAGGCGGTGGCGGTTTGCGTGATCAGCGCCAGGCGGGCGCTGCGGCCAGCCGCCTCGGTGGCCAACAGAGATGCGGCGGCGGCGTCATCGAGGTTGCGCACGCGGCCCAGCAGATCCAGCTCGTAGGCGCTCAGCTGCAATCCGGCCTGCCAGGTGTTGGCTTCCACGCCCTTGGTGTTGGGTGCCCGACTGGCCCCCGGTGCAGCGGAAACAGTGGGCCAGCGGTCGGCGTCAGCCAGGCGCAGTTGCGCGCGGCTGCGTTCCACGTTCAGCAGGGCCACGCGCAAGTCGCGGTTGTTGGCCAGAGCCATGTCCACGGTCAGGCGCAGGCGCTCGTCACGCAGCAGCGCCTGCCAGGCGGGCATGGTGCCCGCATCAGTTGCTGCGGCTGGCAGAGCGGCGGGCACGGCCAGCGCCGGGCGCTCGTAGCGGGGCGCCAGGTTCACGCAGCCGGCCAGGGCGGCCACGGCCAGCCAGGGGATGGTTCGCATCACGCGGTTCGCTTTCACTGGTGCTCCCTTGGGCCTGCAGCCCAGTCCCTCCAAGAGGGATCTCGCCCCTTCGGGCGGCCGAGCGGGGCTCATGCCTTGCTCTCCCCGTGGTGCAGGGCTTGGGCCGCAGCGGCGTCGGTGGCGGCCGAGGCGATATGGGTGCTGTGCGGCGCCACATGGCCGCCCGGGAACCAGCGCCGTATCACCACGAAGAACACCGGCACCAGCAGCACGGCCAGCACAGTGGCAGTGATCATGCCGCCCATCACGCCGGTGCCGATGGCACGCTGGCTGGCCGAGCCCGCGCCGGTGGCGATGGCCAGTGGCAGCACGCCCAGGATGAAGGCGAACGAGGTCATCAGAATGGGGCGGAAGCGCAGATGGCAGGCTTCGAGCGTGGCTTCGATCAGGCCCTTGCCTTCGGCCTGCAGGTCTTTCGCGAACTCGATGATCAGGATGGCGTTCTTGGCCGAGAGGCCGATGATGGTGATCAGGCCGACCTTGAAGTACACATCGTTGGGCATGCCGCGCATCCACACACCGGCCAGCGAGCCCAGCACCCCCAGCGGCACCACCAACAGCACGGCCACCGGGATGCTCCAGCTCTCGTACAGGGCCGACAGGCACAGGAAGACAGCCAACATCGAGAAGGCCAACAGGATGGTGGCCTGCGAACCCGAGAGCTTTTCCTCGCGCGACTGGCCGGTCCACTCGAAGCCAAAGCCCGGTGGCAGTTGGCCGGCCAGCTTTTCCATCTCCGCCATTGCGTCGCCGGTGGAGTGGCCCGGCGCCACGTCGCCCGCGATCTTCATCGCCGGGTAACCGTTGTAGCGCACGGTCTGGATAGGCCCGGTCACCCAGCGGGTGCTGGCAAAGGCCGAGAGCGGCACCTGCTGGCCCTTGTTGTTGGCGACGAAGAGCTTGAGCACGTCCTCGGGCTGCATGCGGGCGGCGGGCTCGGCCTGCACCACCACGCGCTGCAGGCGACCGGCATTGGGGAAGTCGTTCACATAGGCCGAACCCAGCGCGGTGGAGAGCATGGCGCTGATGCTGTCGTAGCCCACGCCCAAAGCGGCGGCCTTCTCGCGGTCGATGTCGAGCTGCAGCTGCGGCGCGTCTTCCAGGCCGTCGGGCCGCACGCCCTGCAGGATCTTGCTCTGCGAAGCCATGCCCAGCAGTTGGTTGCGGGCGTTCAGCAACGCCACGTGGCCGTTGCCACCACGGTCCTGCAGGCGGAAATTGAAGCCGGTGGCCGTGCCCAGCTCGGGAATGGGCGGTGGGCTCAAGGGGAAGATGAAGCCGTCGCGCACGCCGCCCATCATCGCGCCGAAGGCCCTGCCGGCCAGCGCCTGGGCGCTGTGCTCGGGCCCCTTGCGCTCGTCCCAGGGCTTGAGCGGCACAAAGGCCAGCGCCGCGTTCTGGCCCGCGCCTGAGAAGCTGAAGCCCAGCACGCTGACGATCTTGTCCACCTCGGGCTGGGCCATGAAGAAGCCCTCCACCTTCTTGATGACGGCGTCGGTGCGCTCCAGCGCGGCGCCAGGCGGCAACTGCACATTCACCACCAGGTAGCCCTGGTCTTCGTTGGGCAGAAAAGACGTGGGCAGCTTCTGGTACATCAGCGCCACGGCCGCCAGGATGGCGGCGTAGATGACCAGGAAGCGGCCGGCACGCGGCAGGATGCGCGCCACCACCGACTCGTAGTTCTTGGCGGTGCGCTTGAAGCTGCGGTTGAACCAGCCGAAGAAGCCGCGCTTCTCATGGTGGTCGGCCGGCACCGGCTTCAAGATGGTGGCGCACAGCGCGGGCGTGAGCGACAAGGCCATGAAGGCCGAGAACAGCATGCTCGACACCATGGACAGCGAGAACTGGCGGTAGATGTTGCCCACCGAGCCGCTGAAGAAGGCCATGGGCACAAAGACCGAGACCAGCACCACGGTGATGCCGATGATGGCGCCGGTGATCTGGCCCATGGCCTTGCGCGTGGCTTCGACCGGGCCCAGGCCCTCCTCGGCCATGATGCGTTCGACGTTTTCCACCACCACGATGGCATCGTCCACCAGGATGCCGATGGCCAGCACCATGCCGAACAGCGTGAGCACGTTGATGGAAAAGCCCAAGGTGAGCATCACCGCGAAGGTGCCGGTGAGCGCCACCGGCACGACGATGGTGGGGATCAGCGTGTAGCGGATGTTCTGCAAGAACACCAGCATCACCACGAACACCAGCGCAATGGCCTCGGCCAGGGTCTTCACCACCTCCTCGATGGAGATGCGGACGAACTTCGATGTGTCGAAGGGGATGGCCCAGGCCACGCCCTCGGGCATGTACTGCTGCAGCTCGGTCATGCGGGCGCGCACCGCGTTGGCAGTGGCCAGCGCATTGCCGGTGGGCGAGAGCTGCACGCCGATGCCGGTGGAGGTGACGCCGTTCAGCCGCGACGAGGTGGCGTAGCTCTGGCCGCCCAGCTCGATGCGGGCCACGTCCTTCAGCCGCACGGTAGAGCCGTCGGCGTTGGCGCGCAGCAGGATGTTGCCAAACTGCTCCACCGTGGTCAGCTGGCCGCTGACGTTGATGGTGGCGTAGGTGGTCTGCCCGGGGGCAGCGGGTTGCGAGCCGATGCTGCCGGCCGAGACCTGCAGGTTCTGCGCACGGATGGCGTTGTTCACGTCGCTGGGCGACAGGCCCAGGCCCTGCAGCTTGGCCGGGTCGATCCAGACCCGCATGGCGCGCTCGGTGCCGAACAAGATGGTCTGGCCCACGCCGGGCACGCGCAGCAGCTCGGGCACGATGTTGCGGGCCACGTAGTCGCCCAGCGCCACCGGGTCATAGGCCGGGTTGGTGCTGGTCAGCAGCACGGCGGCCAGGAAGTTGGAGCGGGCTTTGTCCACCCGCACGCCCTGCTGCACCACGGCGCTGGGCAGGCGTGGCGTGGCGCGGCTGAGGCGGTTCTGCACCTCGATCTGGGCGATGGACACATCGGTGCCCGGCTCGAAGGTGACGTTGATGGTGCCGCCGCCGTTGGCGTCGGCGCTCGACTCCAGGTAGATCAGGCCCGGTGCGCCGTTGAGCTCCTGCTCGATGACGGCCAGCACGCTGTCTTCCAGCACCTGGGCCGAGGCGCCCGGGTAGGCGGTGCTGATGACGATGGTGGGCGGCGCCACCGTGGGGTACTGCGCCACCGGCAGCTTGGTGATGGCGGCACCCCCCAGCACAACGATGAACAGCGCGATGACCCAGGCAAAGATGGGCCGGTCGATGAAGAAGCTCGATGACATGGCGACGGCTCCGGCGCGTCAGCGGCTGGCGGCCGAGGCCGGGGCAGAGGCGGCGGCCGCGCTCATACCAAGTGGGCTCCACGGCACTGGCGTCACCGGCGCCTTGGGCCGGATCTTCTGGAAGCCGTCCACCACCACCTGTTCACCGGCTTTCAAGCCGCCCAGCACCACCCACTGGGCGCCACGCGCGCCACCCAGCTGCACCGCGCGTGGTGCCACCTGGCCGTCGGCGCCCACCACCAGCACGGTGTCGCCGGCGGCGGCGCGCGTCACCGCTTGCTGAGGCACCAGCATGGCGCTGTCGGTCGCCACCTGGCTCAGCCGCACCTTCACGTACAGGCCTGGCAGCAAATCACCCTTCGGGTTGGGCACCTCGGCACGCAGCGTGACCTGGCCCGAGGTCGGGTCGACGCTCAGGTCAGAAAAAAGCAGCTGGCCCGGGTGGGCGTATTCGCTGCCATCGTCCAGCACGATGCGCACTTGCGTGGAACCGCTGTTGCGCAGCTTGCCGGCTTCGACTGCGCGCTTGAGGCGCATCACCTCGGCGGCCGACTGGGTGAAGTTGACATACAGCGTGTCCACCTGCTGCACCGTGGCCAGCAAGGTGCCCTCGGTCTGGCTCACCAGCGCGCCCTCGGTCACCATGGCCCGGCCGATGCGTCCGCTGATGGGCGAGGCCACGGCGGCGTAGGCCACGTTCAGCCTGGCCTGCGCCACGGCGGCGGCGGCGGCGGCCAGATCGGCCGTGACTTGCTTTTGCGTGGCCTGGGTGGCCACCCACTCCTGCTGGCTGATGGCCTTGGCTTCGGCCAGCGGGCGGTTGCGTTCCAACTGCGCCTGGGCCTGGGCCAGCGCGGCCTCGGCCTTGGCATGTTGTGCCTGAGCGCTGGCCAGCGTGGCCTGGTAGGGCGCGGCGTCAATCTGGAACAGGCTTTGGCCACTCTTGACCAGGGCCCCTTCGGTGAACAAGCGCTTGTTCACCACACCCGTCACGCGGGCACGCACCTGGGCCACGCGCTTGGCCTCCAGGCGGCCCGGCAACTCGGTGGGCAGGCTCACGCCGGTGGCCTGCACCATCACCACGCCCACCTGGGGCGGCGGCATCTGGCCACCCGGCCCCGCGCCACCTGGCGCCCCGCCACCTGGGCCGCAGGCCACCAAGGCCAGTGCGGGCAGGCCGGCCAACGCCAGAAGGGTGAGGGATTTCAAGGGCGTGGCGGTGTGATGGGCGGGCATGGCGAGGTGGGCGTGCATGAACATCCTTGGCAGGCGGGTGGCCTGGGCTGAACCTTCAGGGCGGTGGAGCTTGTGGAAGCGGCGCAGTATACATACACTGTTGAATGTATGTTTAACCATCCACCACTTCAGGTCTCTGGCGCAGGCACAGGCAGTCATGGCCCGTAAGACCAAGGCCGAGGCGCAAGAAACGCGCCACCAGATCCTCGATGCCGCCGAACAGATGTTCCTGGCGCAGGGGGTGGCGCGCACCTCCTTGCAGCAGGTGGCATCGGCCGCCGGCGTCACACGCGGCGCGGTCTACTGGCATTTCAAGGACAAGGCCGATCTGTTCGACGCGATGATGGAGCGCGTGACCATGCCTTGCGAAACCGCCATTGCCGAGGCCCTGGCCCGCCCACCCGAAGAAGCCCTGGCCGGCCTGATGGCGATGGCCATGATGCCGCTGCGCGAACTGGCCACCCATGCACAGGTGCAACGGGTCTTCAGCATCGCCATGCACTACACCGAGTACACGGCAGACCTGGCCCCGGTGCGCCAGCGCCACCAGGAGTCCGTGGCCTCGTTCGTGGACCAGCTCGAAACCTTGCTCAAGCGCGCCCATGGCCGGCTCAAGCCCAGGCTGAACAAACGGGCCGCCGCGCTGGGCTTGTTCGCACTGGTGGATGGCTTGATGAACCACTGGACGCTCTCGCCCCACAGCTTCAACCTGATCGCCGTGGGCGAGCAGGCCGTGCACAGCTACCTGTTGGGTCTGCAGAAGGACTGAAGCCACCCTTTCCCGGGCACGGACGAGTATGTCTGTCACCGGCGCATAGCAGCCGGCCGTATTTCGTCATTCCCGCGCAGGCGGGAATCCATGTCTTTGCTTCGGCTGCGGCAGCGCAGCGGCGGTACCTTCGGCCTACGGACTCCTCGCGGACAAGCGCAGTGCCCCCTGTTGCGCCTGCGCTCTCTTGTTCCGCCTTGGCCCTCGGAGCTCTCTACCCAAACGCGAATGTGCCCTCCGCCCGAAGGCACCACCACTGCCCTGCAACCCCTGACGGTGACGGCCCACCTGGTGGCGCTCCACCGCCGTCTCAGGCAGAGGGTGTCGGGTATCCGCCCGACGGAACTTAAGGCGGAATGGCTCACGCCCGGTTCAGGGCGTGAGCCAGGGGGAGATGGAGTCGGGCGGGTACCCGGCGGCCTCTGCCCCGCCACGGATGTGTGAGCGCGAAAACCTGGATTCCCGCCTACGCGGGAATGACGAAATACGGCCGGCCGCTATGCGCCGTGAACAGCCGCAGAGCCATGTGGGATTGGGCCCTGTGTGTGATCATGGCCACCCGCTTGAAAAGCCAGCCGCCATGACCTCCCTCGACCCCTCGTATGCCGCAGCGCTGGCCCGCGCTGCGGCCCATGCCCAGGCGTTTCGCGCCGGTCTGGCTGAGCGGCCGCCCCGCCCAGCCCTGAGCTACGCGCAAATGCTGCAGCGCTTTGCTGCGCCCCTGCCCCAGGCCGGCCAGCCGCCGGCACAGGTGATCGAGCAACTGGCCGCTCTGGCCGAGCCGGGCCTGGGGGCCATGGCCGGCGGCCGTTTTTTTGGCTGGGTGATCGGTGGCTCGCACCCGGTGGGCGTGGCGGCCGACTGGCTCACCTCGGCCTGGGGCCAGAACGTGGGCAACCACCTGGCCAACCCGGCCGGCGCCGCCTGCGAGGCCGTGGCCGCGCAGTGGCTGCTGGAGCTGCTTGACCTGCCGCGCCAAGCCTCGGTGGGCTTTGTCACCGGCGCCACCATGGCCAACTTCGTCGGGCTCGCGGCGGCGCGCGGCGAGGTGCTGCGCCGCGTCGGCTGGAACGCCGACGCGCAGGGCCTGTTCGGCGCGCCGCCCATCCAGGTGCTGATAGGCGATGACGCGCACGCCACCGTGTACTCGGGCCTGCAGTTTCTGGGCCTGGGCCATGAGCGGGTCACGCGCCTGGCCACCAACGCCATGGGGGCCATCAACCTGCCCGCCTTCGAGCAAGCCCTGGGTGATGCGCAAGGGCCGCTGATCGTCATCCTGCAGGCCGGCCAGATCAACACCGGCGCCTTCGACGACTTCGCGCGCCTGATCCCGCTGGCCCACGCGCGGGGCGCCTGGGTGCATGTGGACGCCGCCTTCGGCCTGTGGGCCCGCGCCTGCCCATCGCGTGCCGCCCTGGCCGCCGGCATTGAACAGGCCGACTCCTGGGCCACCGACGGCCACAAGTGGCTGCAAACGCCGTACGACTGCGGCTACGCCATCGTGCGCGATGCCCAGGCCCATGAGCGCGCGATGAGCATCAGTGCCAGCTACCTGCCCACCTCGGTTGGCGACCGCGACCCCTCGCACCTGGTGCCAGAGCTGTCGCGGCGCGCACGTGGCTTTGCGACCTGGGCCATGATCAGCCACCTGGGGCGCGACGGCATTGCCGCGATGGTGGAGCAGCACTGCCGGCTGGCGCAGCGCATGACCGAGCACATTGCCTGCGAGCGTGGCGCCGTGCTGCTCAACGACGTGGTGCTGAACCAGGCCGTGCTGCGTTTTGGCACTGACGCCGCGCCCGACGAAGGCGACCGACTGACCCGCGAGCTCATCGCCAGCGTGCAGGATGAAGGCCATTGCTTTGTCGGCGGCGCCGAGTGGCGCGGCCGCTGGGTGATGCGGCTGTCGGTGATCAACGCCGCCACCAGCGAGGCCGAAGCGATGCGCTCGGCCGAGGCCATCGCCGCCGCGTGGCGCGCGCTGCGCGACCGGAGCTGAACTACCAGCTCAGCGGGTTGATGCGGTAGTAGCCGCTCAGCTCGCGGTACAGCGCGGGGTGCTGCTCGGCCATCAAGGTGGCCTGTTCGAAGAGCACCTCTGACGCTACCGCAAAAAACTCGGCCGGCGCGGTGGCGCCATACGGGTCCAGCAGCGTGGGCTCGTCGGCCGCCACCTGGCGGCGCAGCGCGGCGTATTCGCGGTGCATCACCCGCGCCCAGCGTTGGCGGCGCGCTTTGCCGAACAACAGCGGCGCCCCGTTGGCGCGGCCATTCTCCTGGTCACGCTGGTGGGCGAACTCGTGGATCACCACGTTGCGGCCATCGTCGGGCACCGCCGCGCCTTCCAGCACATCGGGCCACGAGAGAATCACCTGGCCCTGCTGCCACGATTCGCCCTGCAGCACCTGGCGCTGCTCGTGCTGCAGGCCCATGGCGTCGCTGCGGGCGCGGTCCACCATGAAGGGGCCGGGGTAGAGCAGCACCTGGCGCAGGTCTTCAAAGTGCGCACCGCCCTGGTTCAGCAGCAGCAAGCAGGCCTGGGCGGCCACGGTCACGCGCATCTCGTCGGTCACAGCCAGGCCGCCGCAGCCTATGAAGGGCTTCTCGGCCAGAAAGACCTGCATGCGCTTCTTGAGCTGCAGTTGCAGGTCAGCCGGCATGCCGGCCACAAAAGGCACGCGCTCGCGCACGATGCGCCGCCACTCGGCCGGAAACGGCCGCCGCCCCAGGCGCCACCGGCGCCAGCGGGCCAGCAGGGGTTCGCGCAGCACCCATGCCAGCAGCACAGGCATCAGGGCGACAAAGAACAGGGTGGCCAAGGGTTGGTGCGGCTGAGCGGTGAGATGACAACACGTGGGTACTGCGGCCGCAGTTTCAATGGCCAGGGATCACGCGCTCATGCGATAGTGGCGGCACCAGGAGGTGCACCATGCAGACACTCGACGACATGCTGGCACTCAAGCTGCTCACGCCCGACCAGCACCATGAGATCTCGGCCTGGGTGGTGCACGCCCGCACCCCCGAGAAGATCATGCAGATGCCGCCCCACCTGTGGCGCACGCTGGAACTGGCCAGCGTACTGATGGACTTCGACGCCGACCTGACCCAGCCACCCCACTGAGCGCTCTGGCAGCTGGGCCACCCGCCAGATATGGCGGGTGGAAGCGGTTCTTTTGGCCCGAATGCCCCACCACCACCCCGGGACACTTCACCAGCGGGGTTCACCACCGGGCCCCATCTTTGGAAGGGGTGCCCTGTGAAGACCTGGAAAATTTCGAGCCGCATGCAGTTGCTGGCCGCCGCGTCGATGGCCGTGATGCTGGTACTGGCCATCACCAACTGGTTCAGCTTGTCGCATCTCAGCGCAGCGCAGAACGCCTCGCACCAGAAGGCCCAGGCGGCCGGTGAGATGAAGCACGTGGCCGGCCTGGGTGCCCAGCTCTACCGCGTGGTGGCCGACACCTACATCAACCGCCAGTTCGACGATGCCGCCAAGAAGTGGCAGGCCGTGACAGCGGACATCGACAAATCACTCGACTTTGCCGCCAAGACCGTGAGCACAGACGACGCCCGCCGTGGCGTTCAGGCCGGCCGCGACACCATGACGGCGCTGCGCAAGCTCTACACCGAGCAGTTCCTGCCACTGGCCAAGCAGGGCGCCAAGAACGAAGAGATTGCCGGCTTGGACGACCAGATCGACAAGCTGATTGACGCGTACGACGATGCGTTCTCCAAGGTGGCGGCTGATCTGGATGTGGCCGCCAACCTGGCCAACCAGGAATTTGACGCCATGGTTGTCCAGACGCGCTGGATCAACTCGCTCTCGGTGCTGGTGGGCGGGCTGCTGCTGGCCGGCCTGGGCCTGGCTGTGTCGCGCAGCATCACCCAGCAACTGGGCCTGGAACCCACCGAGGCCTCGGCCATGGCACGCCGCATTGCCCAGGGCGATCTCAGCCCCTCGCCCCACGCCCGCACGGCCCGGCCCGACAGCGTGGCCGCCGCCCTGGCCGAAATGCTGGGCACGCTTGAAGGCGTGGTGACGCAGGTGCGCGCCGGTGCCGAGAGCGTGGCCTCGGCCAGCGCGCAGATCTCGCAAGGCAACATGGACCTCTCATCGCGCACCGAGCAGCAGGCCAGCGCCTTGCAGCAAACGGCCGCCACCATGGACCAACTGGGCACGGCCGTGCGCCACAACGCCGACAACGCCACCCAGGCCAACCAGCTGGCGCGTGGCGCCTCGGGTGTGGCCAGCCAGGGCGGCGAGGTGGTGAAGCAGGTGGTGCAGACGATGTCGGGCATCGCCGACAGCTCCAAGCGCATTGCCGACATCATCTCGGTGATCGACGGCATCGCCTTCCAGACCAACATTCTGGCGCTCAATGCGGCCGTGGAAGCCGCCCGTGCCGGCGAGCAGGGTCGTGGCTTTGCCGTGGTGGCCGGCGAGGTGCGCAACCTGGCGGGCCGCTCGGCTGACGCGGCGCGCGAGATCAAGGGCCTGATCACCGCCAGTGTGGAGCGGGTGCAAGCCGGCAGCGTGCTGGTGAACCAGGCCGGCGCCACCATGACCGAGATCGTCGGCTCCATCCAGCGGGTGGCCGACATCGTGGCCGAGATCACCGCCGCCAGCGAAGAACAAAGCCAGGGTGTGCAGCAGGTGGGCCAGGCCGTGACCCAGATGGACAACAACACCCAGCAGAACGCCGCGCTGGTGGAGCAAAGCGCCGCCGCCGCACAGAGCCTGAAGCAACAAGCCGACGGCCTGGTGGGCGTGGTGGCGATGTTCAAGCTGCGGCAGCCTGAGCACTGATCTCGTCATTCCCGCCGCGTTCCCTCGTCATTCCCGCGTAGGCGGGAATCCAGGGCTCGGGCGCAGACGAAGACGCTGCGGCAGCGCGGCTGGGCCGCGCGTCAATGCGCCTTCAGGGGGGGCGCGTCAGCGCACTCGCTTGAACCGGTTGTAGCCGCCCAGCTTGGGCAGGCGCGGGCTGAGCACCCACACGGTCTCGGGCGGCAGCGTCACTGTCATGAAGCCAGAGCCCACTTCACCCACCGGCTTGGCCTCGGCCCCTGGTGACGTTTCCAGCAGGTTCACCATCGGCGTGCCGTCGAGCAGGCTGGAGTTGGCGATCATGATGCGCTCGGTCACCGGCGCGGCCGTGGGGTTGGCCAGCACCACCACGGTCTCCAGCGCCTTGTCGGTGTGGCGCTCAAAGGCGTAGAGCCGCTCTGATTCCAGTGTGCGGAAGTTGCCCACGCGCAGCGCCCGGTGCTGCTTGCGCATGGCGATGAGCTGGCGCGTCCACACCAGCTCGGGGTTGGCGTCGCTCAGCAGATCCCAGCGCATGGGGCCACGGTTTTCGGGGTCGCCACCGCCCACCATGCCCAGCTCGGCGCCGTAGTAGATGTTGGGCGCGCCGGGCAGCGTGAACTGCAGCGCCTGCACCAGGCGACGCTGTGAGAGCTTGGGCAACTGCGTAGCGATGCGCGGGATGTCGTGGTTGTCGATCACCATCCACGACTTGAGCATCGGTTCGATGCCGGCGTCACGGATCAGCCGATCGGTCATGCGCGAGGCCATGGCCGGGGCGATCTCACCGCTGGCGGCGCCCAGCACGATCTGGCGCAGGCTGAAGTTCATCACCGCGTCCATGTCGCGCAGCCAGTCGCCGGGGTAGTTGACGATCTCACCCACCACCAGCGAACCGGGCTTCTCGGTGTGGGCGGCACGGGTCAGGTCGCGCAGGTAGCTGTGGCCCAGCTCGAAGGCGGTGTCGAGCCGCCAGCCGTCGGCGCCATCGCGCAGGTAGCTGCGCAGCACAGAGTCGGGCGCCTCGTACAGGTAGCGGCGAACGGCGGGGTTTTCCAGGTTCAGCTCGGGCAGGTTCTGGAAGCCGGTCCACACCCGCGCGCCACCTTCATACTGCGGCCCGATCGCAAACCAGTTGCGCCACGGGCTGGCCGGGTTCTTGAACGCGTCTTGGAACTTCGGCGCGTTGCGGCCCATGTGGTTGAACACGCCGTCCAGCACCACCTTCAGGCCCAGGCCATGCGCCTGCGCGGCCAGGCGCTTGAAGTCATCGCGGGTGCCGTACTCGGGCGAGATCTGCTGGAAGTCGAGCGCGTCGTACTTGTGGTTGGTGTAGGCCAGGTGGATGGGGTTGAGGTAGAGCACATCCGCGCCCAGCTGCTGCACGTAGCCCACCTTGGTGGCCAGGCTGGCCAGGTCGCCGCCCCAGAAGTCCAGCTCCTGGCTGTTGAGCTTTTCGCTCTCCAGGTACACACCGCGCCGCGAGGGCTCGCTCCAGGGCCGCAGCACCTTGGGCGGCGGGTAGAGGCCGCGCTTGGCCTCCAGCTTGGCCGAGGGCACAAAGCGGTCGACGATGACCTGGTAGACGATGGCGCCGTTGCGCCAGTCGCGCTCGCGCAGGTCGAATTCGCTGGGTGCCGGCTTGGGAGACGCGGCGCAGGCACTGCCCGCGGCGAGGGCCAGGCCCAGCGCAACGGCCGTGAGGGTGTGTGTGGTTCGCATGGTGTGGGTGTGCTTTCAGTGGGCCACCTGGCCCATCCAGATGCCAAATGGCGCGATCTCGAATGTGGGTGCCTCGGGCTCGACGGCGGCGGGGCTGGCGAGCAGGGTCTGCGAGAAGACCAGCGGCGCTCCGGGCCAGCCGCCCAGTGCCACGCGCTGCGGTTCGGAGCTGAAGTTCAGCACCACCACAGCGCCAGCCCCATCTTCGCTGCGTCGGCCGAAGGCCAGCACGTCGGCGTGGCCGCTGTGCAGCGGCACATGTTCGCCCTCGCGCAAGGCCGGTTCGCGCTTGCGCAGGGCCAGCAGCGCGCGGTACCAGTGGTAGAGCGAATCGGGGTCGGCCCGCTGCGCTTCAACGTGATGGTGGCCGATGTGCCGCGGCCGCGGCAGCCAGGGCGTGCCGGTGCTGAAGCCGGCCTGTGGCGCGCTGCTCCACTGCATGGGTGTGCGGGCGCGGTCGCGGTGGTCGGCGCGCGGGCGGTGGGGGCCTAGCGGCGCCGCGGCCAGTTCGGCCACGGGCAGGTCACCCATGCCAATCTCTTCACCGTAGTACACCAGCGCCGTGCCGCGCTGGGCCAGCACCAGGGCGGCGGTGAGCTTGGCAATCTGGTCGTTGTGCACCCCATCGCCAAAGGCGCTCCACTGCCGCCAGTGGTCATGGTTGCTGAAGAAGCTCACCGGCGTCTTGCCGCGCAGCGCCGCCTGCGCTTCGTCAACCAGGCGCTTGAGGCCGATGGCATCGCGCTGCCAGTGGCGCGCGAACAAGAAGTTCATCGGCAGCTGGATCTCGTCATCGCGTTCACCGTAGGCGGCCACCAGCTCGTCCAGCGTGTCGGTGGCCGATTCGCCCAGCAGAACCGTGTCGGGCCCATGCGCGTCCAGCACCTGTCGCAGCTCGCGCAGCACGGTGTGGTTCTCGGGGCGGCCGGCGTTGTAGGGCTTGAGCGGGTTGATCGGACGGACTTCCGCGTTTGTGGCGATCTCCGGGTCTTGCGGGTATCCCGGGTCTTCGAACAGAAACGCCGTGGCGTCGAGCCGGAAGCCGCTGGCGCCACGCTGCAGCCAGAAGCGGGCCACGTCATGCATGGCCTGGCGCACGGCCGGGTGGTGCCAGTTCAGGTCGGGCTGCTGCGGCAGAAAGGCGTGGTAGTACCACTGGCCCGTGGCGTCGTCGCGGGTCCAAGCCGGGCCACCGAACACCGAGGCCCAGTTGGTGGGCGGCTCGCCGCCGGGGCGACCGTCTTTCCACACATACCAGTCGCGCTTGGGGCTCTGACGCAATGACCTCGCCTCGGTGAACCAGGGGTGCTGGTCCGAGGTGTGGTTGAGCACCAGGTCCACCAGCAATCGGATGCCGCGGGCCTTTGCCTCGCGCACCAGTTCGTCCCAATCGGCCAACGTGCCGTACTCGGGCGCCACGCCGCAGTAGTCCGACACGTCGTAGCCAAAGTCGGCGTTGGGCGATGGGTAGAACGGCGTGAGCCAGACGGCGTCGACACCCAGTGCACTCAGATAGTCCAGCCGTTGCGTCACGCCGGTAAGGTCGCCGACGCCATCGCCATTGCTGTCCTGGTAGCTGCGGACGTAGACCTGGTAGATGACGGCGCTGCGCCACCAGGGCGAGGCCGCGTCCATCAGCGCGTGGCCGCCATCGGCCACACCGTGAGCCTGCCCTGCACCTCACCGCTCAGCGCGTACAGCCGCAGCGCGCGGCTGGCGTCGGCGGGGAACACCAGCTCGGTCAGCACGGCGGCGCCGTCGCCGGTCAACACCTCCACCGAGCAGCGGTCCACCAGCACGCGCAGCGTGATGGGGCCCTGGGGGTCTTCCAGCGCCACCTCGCGGCGGCCGGCCCAGCGCTCGGCGTGGGGCACGAAGCCCGAGTGCTGGCGGTCGATGAAGAGCATGCCGCGGCGGCGGCACACACCGATGAGCGTAGCCTCGCCGGGGCCGCTGCGCACCTGCAGGCCGAACTCGCTGGCGGTGGCCGTGGTGACGCTCCACTCGATCTCGAGACTGCGGCCATCGACCTCGCCAAGATCCACCAGCGTTTCGCCCGCCTGCAGCGTGTGCGTGGGCCACTGCAGCGGCTCGCCGCGCAAGCCTTGCAGCGCACGCAAGGGGCGCTGGCCCACACGGGTGCCGGCCGGCGTCTCGCGCAAGAACAACTCGCGCGGCACGCTCATGGCCCCGCGCCAGGGCGAGGTGGGCGTGCGCTTGGCGTAGCCGTGGTTGTTCATCCAGCCTATCCACACCGGGGCGGCGTGGTGTGCAGGCAGGTTGCCCCAGGCGATGGCGGCGTAGAAATCGGAGCCGTGGTCAGCCCACATCCCTGTGGTGCGCGCGGCCTCGTCGGCCACCGAGTCTTGAATGAATCGCGTGCCGTCGAAGCGACCCACAAACACCTGGGCGCCCGTGCCGCCGGGGTGGCCGGCGAAGGTGTCGACCTTCAGCACCCAACGGCTGTGCGCGGCCACGCCATCGTCTGCATTTGTGGATGACGGAAACTCGATCAGGTCGGGGCATTCCCAGATGCCGCCCACCTCGCCGGCCGGGCCGAAGTCGCTCAGGTGCTGCCACTCGCGCAGGTTGTGCGAGCCATAGAAGCTCACCACATGGTCATCAGGCCGAACCACGGCCATCACCCAGCGCGCGGTAGGCCCATGCCAGAACACCTTGGGGTCGCGAAAGTCTCGCAGGCCAATGTCCAGCACCGGGTTGGCGGCGTACTTCGTCCAGCTGCGGCCGCGGTCGAGGCTGTAGGCCAGCTCTTGCGCCTGGCCGCCCTCGGGCACGCGCTTGCAGCCGGTGTAGATGGCCACCAGCACGGCATCCGTGTCATCACCAAAGCCGCTGCTGTTGTGCTGGTCCACCACGACGCTGCCCGAGAAGATCGAGACGCGTTCGTCTTCGGGGATGGCCACGGGCAGCTCCTGCCAGTGCAGCAGGTCGGCGCTCACGGCATGCCCCCAGCTCATGTGGCCCCACTGGTCGCCAAACGGGTTGTATTGGAAGAACAGGTGGTATTCGCCCTCGAACCACACCAGACCGTTGGGGTCGTTGATCCAGTGCTTCTCGGGGCTGAAGTGCCACTGCGGGCGGAAGCGTTCGCCGCCTTGCTCCAGTTCGGTGTGGGCTTCGGTGTTCATGCGGCTGTGATCTTCCAGCCCCAAGGCGCGAGTGAGATGGATGACGCAGCACCCGGCAGGCGCACGCTCTGCTCGCGCGGCGACACATTCACCGCCACCGTCACCACATTGCCGGCGGCCTGGCGGCGGAAGGCGAAGACGCCGTCGCTGCCGGCGTCCAGCACCTCCACCTCACCGCCGTACTGGCCATTCCACAACGCGGTGTTGGCCTTCTTCAGCGCCAGCAGGTCGGCGTAGAAGCCGGCCAGCTCGTAGCCCTTCCAGTCGATCGCGTCCTTCTCGAAAAAGGCCAGGCGCTTGTGCAGCCCCGACTCTTGCCCGCCATAGATCAGCGGCATGCCGGGCAGCGTGGCGGCCAGCACGGCCATGGCCTTGAAGGCCGGGCCATACAGCTCGGCGTCGTGGCCGTGCCAGGAGTTCTCGTCGTGGTTGCTGGTGAAGCGCATGCGGTAGGCGCTCTTGGGGAAGCTGCGGCCGCTCTTGGCCACGTGCGGCACCTGCACCCAGGTTCTCAGCGCGCGGGCATCGGCCTCGCCCTTGGCCAGCTTCTTGAGCACGTCGGTCAGCTCCCAGCCGTAGGTCATGTCGAAGGCCTGCTCGTGCAGGTCGGGCTCGCTCCACTCTGCCAGCATGAACATGGGCTTGATGGCGTCCAGCTCGGCGCGGGCACGGTTCCAGAACGGCGTGGGCACCAGGCCGGCCACGTCGCAGCGGAAGCCGTCGATGTCGGCCTCTTTCACCCAGAAGGCCATGGCTTCGATCATCGCGTCCCACAGCGCGGGTATCTTGTAGTTCAGGCCCACCACGTCGGTCCAGTACTCCACCTGCGGCGTGCCGGCGTTGAAGGTGACGGCAAATACCTCGCCCTGCTCATTGAGCTTGTAGAAGTGCTTGTGGGTCGCCGTCCAGGGGTGGTCCCAGGCGGTGTGGTTGGCGACCCAGTCGAGGATGAGCTTGAAGCCCAGCGCATGCGCCTGCGCCACCAGGCGCTTGAAGTCGGCCACGGTGCCAAACTCGGGGTTGACTGCGGTGTAGTCGCGGATGGCGTAGTAGCTGCCCAGCCCGCCCTTGCGGTTCACCTGCCCGATGGGCTGGATGGGCATGAGCCACAGGATGTCCACGCCCATCTTGCGCAGCCGCGGCAGGTGGGCGGCAAAGGCGTTGAGCGTGCCTTCGGGCGTGTACTGGCGGATGTTGACTTCGTAGATGTTGGCGCTGCGCGTCCACGGCAGGTGCGTGGTGTTGGGGGAGGCGGCGGGTGCATCGGTGGATTCCCGCCTGCGCGGGAATGACGGGGAGGGTGGGGTCTGGCTCATGGTGGTGCTGGGTGTGAGGCTGGCGGCGCAAGCCAGGCCGGAAACAAGGGCGCGTCGGCGCGAAAGTGCTGCATTCATCGTCATCCCTTCACGCCGCCAGCGGCCAGGCCGGCAATCAGCCAACGTTGCGCCAGCAGGAAGACCGCGGTGATGGGCAGGCCCGAAAGGATGGCTGCCGCCGCGAAATCACCCCAGTGGAAGTTGTGCTCGTGCACGAAGAGCTTGGCGCCCACGGCCAGCGTGAGCTGGTCTTGCTGGCTGAGCAGCACCGAAGCCACCGGGTACTCGATGATGGCGCCGATGAAGGCCAGCAAGAACACCACCGCCAGGATGGGCAAGGCCATGGGCAGCAGCACGCGGTAGAAGGTCTGCCAGGGCGTGGCGCCGTCCACGCGCGCGGCCTCTTCCACTTCCACCGGCAGGGTGTCGTAGTAGCCCTTGAGCGTCCACACGTGCATGGCGATGCCGCCCGAGTAGGCCAGCACCAGCGAGGCGTGGGTGTTGAGGCCAATAACCGGGAAGGCCGAGCCCAGGCGGTCGAAGATGGCGTAGATGGCCACCAGGGCCAGCACGGCCGGGAACATCTGCATCAGCATCAGGCCGGTGAGCAAAGCCTTCCGCCCCCGAAAGCGCAGCCGTGCCAGCGCGTAGGCGGCGGTGGTGCTGAGCAGCAGCGTGACGGCGCCTGAAATGGTGGCCACCTTGATGGAGTTCCACAGCCACAGCAGCACCGGCAGATCGGGTTTGATCATCTCGCCGTTGGGGCCCATGTATTCGAAACCCAGCACATAGCGCCAGTGCTCCAGGCTGATGGTGCTGGGGATCAGCGAGCCGCTGGCGAAGTTGCCCGGCCGCAGCGAGACCGAGATGACCACCAGGAAGGGGAACAGCACCGCCGCGCACAGCAGCAGCAGAAAGGCATGTGCCGCGAGCTTGCGCCAGCGCTGGTGGCGGGATTGGACGATGGGCATGGTGACTACGCTCCCGTCATTCCCGCGAAGGCAGGCTTCTTACCCGTCATTCCCGCGAAGGCGGGAATCCAGGCTGTTCGTGGGCCCCGTGGATTCCCGCCTTCGCGGGAATGACGGAGGTGAGAACGCGAACGACGGAGGGGAGAACGGGAATGACGGAGGGGCCCGCGGGATTGACGGATCTTCATCTCTTGGGCTCCTCGTTGATGCGCGTGAAGCGCATCTGCACCAGGGTGATGGCGGCCACGATCAGGAAGATCACCGTGGAGATGGCCGAGGCCAGGCCGAACTGTTGGCCCGAATCCTGGAAGGCGATGCGCCAGGTGTAGCTGACGAGGATGTCGGTGGTGCCCGCCGGCAGGCTGGTGCCCAGCTGGTCGGGCAGGCCGCCGGTGAGCAGGCTGATGAGCACGAAGTTGTTGAAGTTGAAGGCGAAGGCGCTGATGAGCAGCGGCGTCATGGGCTTGAGGATCAACGGCAGCGTGATGCGCGTGAAGTTCACCCAGGGCCCGGCACCCGCCACGGCCGAGGCCTCGTACAGGTCGGCCGGGATCGATTTGGTGAGCCCCGAGCACAACACCATCATGTAGGGGAAGCCCAGCCAGGTGTTGACGATGAGCAGCATGGTCTTGGCCAGGAAGGGGTCGCTGAACCACGCGGGCTTGACGCCGAACAGGCCATGCAGGATGAGGTTGATCTCGCCCAGGTTCTGGTTGAACAGGCCCTTGAATACCAGGATGGAGATGAAGCCCGGCACCGCATAGGGCAGGAACAGCACCAGCCGGTAGGCGGGGCGGCCTTCCAGCGCTTCCCAGTTCAGCAGCACGGCCAGCAGCAGGCCCAGCGCGGTGGTGAACAGCACCGTCAGGCCCGAGAACACCACTGTCCACACGAACACGCTGGCAAAGGGCTCGCTGAAGCGGCCGTCGCTGAAGATGCGGGCGTAGTGGCGCCAGCCCACGTTCACCCGGTAGCCGGGCTGCAGTTGTTCGCCTTGGGCGCTGGTGTAGAAGCCCTCCACCGCGTCGGGCTGGTAGACGGTGCCGGTGATGCGGTCTTGCAGGCCGCCGTCGGGCCGCGCCTCGTACAGCGGCTGGGCCTGGGCGAACTCGCGCAGCGAACCGAGCGTGAGCACCGCCCCCTCGGGGGTCTGCAGGCGCAAGGTGCGCAGCGAGGGCAGATGGTCGACGGCGGCACGCAGCGGCGCGGCCTCGCCCAGCGCGGCCGCGTCTTCCACGGCTTGCAATGCGGCGGTTTGCGGCTCGGCGTTGGCCAGCGAGATTGCGCCCGTGGCCAGCGCCGGCTGCGTGGCCGTGGCGGCCAATTGCACGCGCCACTGCGCGCCCTGCGCATGCAGCGTGAAGGCACGCTCGGAGTCGGGCAGGCGCAGGCTTTCCTCGCGCAGCTGCTGGGTGACCTGCTCGAAGCTCAGCAGGTTGCGCGCGCTGTAGTTGGTGAAGCCCAGCCCGAAGGTGTAGAGCATGGGAAAGATCACAAACACCATGGCCGTGGCAATGCCCGGCAGCAGGTAGCGCAGCGCGCCGGTGCGCGGCGAGGTGTAGGCCCACAGCGCCAGGGCCGACACCGCCAGCAGCACAACAGCCAGCAGCGTGTTGCCACTGGCGTACACGCCCATCACCACGTACAGCGCGGCCAGGGCCACCGCCGCCGTGATGGCGTGGCGCAGCCAGGGATTGGAGGCGGCGGCGCTCATCCGGCGTCCTTGATGCGGCGTGCTGCGGCCTCCAGCGCCTCGCGCGGGGTCTGGCGGCCTTCACTGAGGTTGGTGAGCGAGGATTTCATCGCCGCCCAGAAGCGGCCCATCTCGGGCACCGGCGGCGTGAGCACGCCATCGCGCGCCGAGGCCATGATGGCTGTCACGTTCTCGCCCACACCCGGCTGGGCCCGCAACTCGGCGTAATAGGCCTGGCTGGCCGGCGCGCCGATGGGCTCCGCCTGGTCGATCAGGCGCAGTCCGGCGGGCGAGAGCAGGTAGTTCTCGATGAACTCCACCGCCAGCTCGCGCTGGCGCGTGGCCCGGTTGATCAGGAAGCCGCGGATGCCGATGAAGGGCGCCGCCGCCTTGCCCGCCACCGCGGGGATGCGGGCCACGCCGAAATCGATGCCGGCGCGCTTGAGGTTCACCCACGACCACGCGCCGTTGATCATCATGGCCGCGCGGCCCTGGGCCATGGCGGCTTCCATTTCGGCATAGCCCAGGCCGGGCGCCATCACGCCTTCGCGCACCAGCCGGGCAATCAACTCGGCGCCCCGCAACGCACCGGCGTTGGCCACGCCGGTGTCGGTGGCGTCATAGCTGCCGTCGGGCCGGCGCTTGAAGGCATAGCCGCCGTGTGCGGCCATGAGCGGCCAGCTGAAGTAGTTGTTGGTGTAGTCCCAGACGATGGCGTGCTTGCCCTGCGGGGCCAGCCTGGCCTCCAGCTCAAAGACCTCGTCAAAGCTGGTGGGCGCACGTTGCACCAGGGCCTTGTTGTAGACCAGGGTGATGGCGTCGATGGCGTACGGGTAGCCCCAGGTGCGGCCGCGCCAGTCAAAAGCCTGCCAGGCCAGCGGGTCCACATCCGCGCGCACCGCGCGGCTGGGGTTCACCGCGTGCATCAGGCCGCCCGCCACCCACTCGCCGATGCGGTCGTGGGCGTAGGTGCAGATGTCGGGCCCTTTGCCGGCAGAGGCAGCCTGCTGGAACTTGCCCGGGATGCCGTCGGGCGTCTCCACCACCACAGTCACGCCCGTGGCGGCTGTGAAGGCCTCGCCCAGCTTGCGGATGCCCTTGGCCCCTTCCACGCTGTACCAAACCACCAGCGGCTCGGGCGTGGCCGCGCGCGCCAGCGGCGCGGCGGCGCAGGCCAGGCCCGCGAGGGAAAGGCGGCGACGGGTGAGGTTCATGCCTATGTAATAAGTAGTTTGACTACATTTTGGCATCGATTGCAAGCCTGAGGCCAGCCGAAGTTTCCCTAGCCTCGGGCTCGCGGAGGTGGCCGATTTCTGCTGCGTCAGGCCAACATTATCATCGTCATTCCCGCGAAGGCGGGAATCCATGCGATTGCCGAACACCTGGATTCCCGCCTGCGCGGGAATGACGGAGAGGGCGCGGCAATGGCGGGGATCCTGAGGTAGTTTACTTACAAAAGCACCCTCAACCCAGCGCCGTGTGCTTGTCCAGAAACCGCGCCATGCGGCCGTAGAAGTCCAGCTTGTTGGCCGGGTCGGCCCAGCCGTGGCCCTCGTCGTCATACACCACCCACTCCACTGCGGGGTTGGTGGCCTGCACCGCTTTCTTGAACTTCTCGCCATGCACGATGGGCACGCGCCTGTCCTTGCCGCCATAGGCCAGCAACAAAGGCTGGGTGATCTTGGCGGCATGGGTGAGCGGCGAGTTGGCTTTCAGGTCGTCGGCGTCCTTCACGGGGTCGCCCATCAGCATGGGCACGCCCAACTTCTTGTAGCTGGCCGGCAGGTCGCTCCACGACACCGTGGCCCACATGTTCAGATCGGTGATGCCCACCCAGCAAACACCGCAGCGGTACAGCCCTGGCTCGCGCACCAGGCCCATCAGCGTGGCATAGCCGCCATAGCTGGCGCCGGCAATGGCGACGCGCTTGGGGTCGGCCATGCCCTGCGCAATGGCCCAGCGGGTGGCGTCGGTCACGTCGTCCTGCATGGCCTTGCCCCACTGCCGCCAGCCGCCCTTGGCATGCTCGGTGCCGTAGCCCAGCGTGCCCCTGAACTCCGGCTGTATCACCACATAGCCACGCGCCGCCAAAAACTGCACCTCGGCGTTGAAATGCCAGTGCTGGCCCGGCATGAAAGGCCCGCCATGCACCAGCACCACCATCGGCAAGTTCTTGGCCTTCTCCTGGCCAGGCGGCATCGTCACCCAGGTGGGCACATCCTTGCCGTCGCGGGCCTTGATGTGCACCAGGTCCATCGCCGCCATTTGCTTGGGGTCGATGTCGGGCCGCGCACCTCCCAACTTGCTGAACTTCTTGGTGGTGCGGTTGAACAGGTAGTACAGCGAGGGCTGGATGTCGGCAAACGCCTCAATCAACACCCAGGGCGCATCACCGTCCCAGGGCACGCTCAGGCGGTTGCTGGTGCGCGGCAGCACCTTGTCGATGGCCGCCTGCAGGGCCTGCATGTCGGCGTCGAACCACTGCGTCACCTCGGCGTCGATGGTGAAGCGCAGGCCCAGCACCTTGTCCTTGCGGGCCACCACGTAGGCGTCCACGTCAAAGCCGGGAGACGACGCCAGGGGCTTGTCCGACCACTTGCCGGCGGCCGGGTCCATGATCCACATGGCGCGCTTGTCATTGCCGCGCCGGGCCGACACATACAGGCGGCCATCGGCAGCAATGTGGTGCACATTCAGGTCACCGTCGTCGGTGAACACATTGAACTCGCTGAGCGTGCGCCAGGCCCCACCCGCCGGGTCCTTCCACATCAGCGAGCCCTTCTCCTTCTCGCGCACCAGGGCAGCCCGCAGCTCGCCCTTGTTGTCGGCCCACCAGCCCACCGCGTGCAAGGGGCCGTCGATCTCGGTGGTGCGGCCGTTCAAGGTGTTGAGCTTGAGCAGCTTGATGTAATCCACCTCGTTGTCTTGCCATTGCTCGGGCTGCGCGACAAAGACCTCGTCACCAGAGCGCTGCGTGACGCCGTTGAGCAGATGGATGTTGCCCCGCAGCAGTTCGCGGCCGTCATTGCCATTTCGGTAGCTGGCGTGCTGGCGCTCCACCAACTGCTTGAACGCCGAGCCATCGGCATTCACGCCAAACAGCCCTGGCCCGGAATCTTGCTTGCCCGCCGGCGTCTCCCAATCGCCCAGCGTGAAGGCCAACCGCTGGTTGTTCACCCACACGAAGTGGCTGGCGTCGGCACCGTCCGAGCTGTACACCACCGTGGGCTTCATGCCGTCGAGCTCGATCACCGCGAGCATGGCGCGCCCATGCTGCCCACGGCTGCGCAAAGCCAGCCGCTGCCCGTCGGGCGACAACTCGGCCCCGGTCACCTGGGCGGGCGCGAAGAACTTGGCGGCATCGGGCTTGGCGGAAGCCGACTGCGCCCAAACGGCCGGCGCCGCGCCGGCCATTGAACTGGCCAACACCGTTCTGCGGGTGATGTTCCAGGGTTTGGTTTTGACGCTCATGGCGTTTGTCTCCCTATGCTGGGGTTGCTTTGAAAGCCCTTTCAGGCTGCACCAGTCTAACCCTGACTGCACCTTTGAGGGTCAGCCTCTGGAGGGCATGGCGGCGCAGTAACGGGCCACGTACTCGGCATGGCCCGGCATCACGTCCACACACTTGCCGATGACGTCGCGCACGCTCTCGAGGTACTCGGCAATGTCGGCTTCCGATTGCAGGTCCACCAGCGGGTGGTAGGCATCGGGCACCAGGTTCTGGGCCTGCATGACCTGCAGCCAACCCACCTCGGCGAACAACTCGTCGTTGAAGCGGAACAGGCGCCCGCGGGTCTTGAACAGCGCCATCTTCTCCTTCAGCGTCTCGGGCACATCCATCGCTGCACAGGCCTTCCAGAAGTCGGAATCGGTGCGCTGGTTCAGGTGGTAGTGCAGGATGATGAAGTCGCGGATGCGCTCGAAGTGGAACCGCGTCTGGCGGTTGAACTCGGCGATGTCGGTGGGGTTGAAGCCCTTGTCGGGGAAGAAGGTGATGAGGTGCGACACCGCCGCCTGCATGTTGATTGGGTTTGCCGCCTTTCAAGTTGCAGGAATCAAGGAACCAGTCAGGCCCGCCCTGTCAGAACTGACAGGGTCGCGAGAGCGATGATTTCGATCAGTCGCGCTAAAATATTGAGGCATTAATTTCGATGCCAACGTACAAATCCGGAGGAACTTATGAATAATATTGTATTGAGGTTTCTAGCTGTCGCCTTGATATTTTTTGGATCGAGCAATTCACATGCTCAGAACTCGTGCCCCATCCCGTATGACTGCACTTGGTCCGAAAAATGGCCATCTTCCGCCATGATTCCTTCCAATGTCGTTTCCGCATACATTCAGGCGCATTTCGGAAAAATCGGCGAGATCGCCGGAAAGAAGCTTGATTTAATACTAAATGATCCCGTCATGCAGGCAAAACTGTCTGCCAAGGCAATTTCAAAACTCACCGACATCTATAAGTCCTCCCAGTCCAATCAACAGAAAACTCAGGCGTTCATTTCTGAAATCGAAAACGATCTGTCAGGCTATTCGAGTCAACCGACAGGTTCCCAGAAGATCGTTGCGGAATATTCAGGCAACTATGGAGTTATGAAGCTCACCTGGGATAGAGCTATAAACAGATCCGCCTGCCAAAGACAGAAGTGCACTTGCCCGGACGGGGCAAATGCTCCCCTTGGCCCTCTTCAGACCTGCTATTACCAGGTTTTTGACTATCTCTTTAACACATGGGTTCAGCGCAGTTCACCGCCAAGCTGCCAATACACAACTGACACCATTGATATTGAGCCTTCGTATTCTGTATATCGGAACGGGAAACTCATTGCCCAATATGGTGAAAACAGAGCGAATGCTGGAACTTCGTTTGGCTTCGAAAACTTCAATCTCAACTTGGTTCTAAAATCACCCCAAACTGACCTGGTACGCTCCTCACCATTCTATGATCTTGATACATATAATTCGAAAATTGGGACGCCCTTGGTTTACACGTTGACGGCGCAGTCACAGGGTTGCGGCCCCAATTACAATAACTTCAGCACAGGAACTTATTACAAATCCGAACAGATCGTTGTGGATGCCACTGGCGACGGAATTCCCGACTTCTATCCGGCAAGTGTATTGGCAGCCAAACGCGCAGAACTGCCAAACGGTTATGTGGCTGGCATGGGTACATTTAAGTACGTTTCTGGTTGGTCTGGGGGCATTAGCGGCATGACCATTTCGAACGACGGCACAGGGACAATCACGAACATCGCAGCCAAGTGCACCGTCTCATCTGCAAACGTGACGACCCCGCTTCCCTCATCACTCGCACCAGGTCAGTCCGCCATGCTTCAAATGTGGGTTTTCGGAGGCGGAAGTGGCGGACGTTGCGAACCACAGATCTTTGGAACAAATGCCGCAAATAACGGGGTTGTTTTTAAGGTCGGAATTTAGCTTTTCGGAATACTCCAAGATCACGCGCTGACAATCTTGCCAACCCCGAAGTCAACACCTCAACTCATGGGTGTTGGCTCAACGAGGGCTGAACTAAAGCCCGTAGCACGTGCCTCGAGTGCTGGACTGTTCCGAAAACGCCTTCAGGCGGGGCCAGTCCAGCGCCTGCCCGGCGGCGCATCAGGCCTTGCCCGGCATCGAGGCGCAGTTGTCCGCAATGAACCGGGCATGCGTGGGCATCACATCCACACAAGCCTGAATCACACCGAACACTTCTTCCAGATAGGTCTGAATCTCTTCCTCACTCAACAGATCGGTCAACGGGTGGTAGGACTGCGGGTTCAGCCGCTGACCGTGCATGACCTGTACCCAACTCACCTTGGTGAAAAGTTCGTTGCCCTCGCGGAAGACACGTCCGTGGGCCTTGAACAAATCCATGCGTTGCTGCAGCGACTCTGGAATGGACATGGTTCGGCAGTAATTCCAGAACGGTGTGTCATCACGCTCGGTGGCCTTGTAGTGCAGGATGATGAAATCGCGCACCCATTCGTACTCCTGCTTCATCACGCGGTTGTACTGATCGATGTCGCACTGAGCAAATGCCTCGGCTGGGAAGAAGGTGAGCAGGTGCGCAATGCCCATCTGTACCAGGTGAATACTGGTCGATTCCAGCGGTTCTATGAAGCCGCTGGCCAGGCCGATGGACACCACGTTCTTGTCCCAGGTCTTGCTGCGGCGACCAGGCACAAAGCGGATGGCGCGCGGCTCAGCCAGCGGGGCGCCGTCAAGGTTACTGAGCAGCAACGCCCTGGCTTCGTCATCGCTCATGAACTTGCTGCTGTACACCAGGCCATTGCCGATGCGGTGCTGCAGAGGAATGCGCCACTGCCAGCCGGCCGTGCGCGCAGTGGAGCGCGTGTAGGGGTAGAGCTCGGGCACCGATGCACAGGGCACGGCCAGCGCACGGTCGCACGGCAGCCAATGCGACCAGTCTTCGTAGCCTGCCTTGAGAGTCTCCTCGATCAGCAGAGCCCGCATACCCGAGCAGTCGATGAACAGGTCGCCATGGATCTTTTCGCCTCCCCGCAGGGTCAGCGACTCGATGTGCCCATCCGAGGCACGCGCCCCAACCTCAACGATCATGCCTTCGACTCGCTTGACTCCGCGCTGCTCGCTGTACTTGCGCAGGTAGCGGGCGTAGAGCGACGCATCAAAGTGGAAGGCGTAGGCGATCTGCGACAGCGGCGAGTTGGGCATGTCGGCCCGCGGCCGCATGAACTTGTTGTTCAGGCAGGCCATGGTGTTGATCGAGTAGTGGTCGAGTTCCTTGGCCTTGCCGGCCAGGTACTGCTTGAGCCAGTACTGGTGGAAGTCCACGGTCCAGTTGTCCTGGCCAATGACCCCAAAGCCGTGGATGTAGCGATCACCCAGGCGCCCCCAATTGACGAACTCGATGCCCAGCTTGAACGAAGCCTGCGTCTCTCGGACGAACTCGTTCTCGTCGATATCAAGCATTCGGTTGAAGACCGAGATCATCGGGATGGTGGCCTCGCCCACGCCGATGGTGCTGATCTCCTCGGATTCCACCAGCGTGATGCTGTAACGTCCCTTGAGCACCTTGGCCAGTGCCGCAGCGGTCATCCAGCCAGAGGTGCCGCCTCCGACGATCACAATGCTCTGAACAGTGTTCATTTCCATGGCTGCAGCTCTGCGAGTAAGACGTTGCAAGTGTCCGCGAAGTGGACCGACCGCAGGCCAAGCGTGACTCGCGCCAGGTCAAGAAAAAACCCCTTGCCGGGAACGCCCAGCAAGGGGTTTGAGGCAGCCCACAGCCTGGGATCAGAACTTGTAGGCAACCCGGACAGCCACTTCGGCGCCCGTCTTGGTTTCCGTATCCACGGTCACACCGTCACCCTTGAGTTGGCGATAGACCGGCTTGTTAAGGTTGTTGCCTTCGAGGCGAAGGCTCAAGCCCTTGAGGGGACCATCCTGCATCTCGTAGCCGACCTGTGCCGACACCCAGGATGAGCCCTGGATATAGCGCAGGGTGGGGTAGCCGCCGGTGGCGTCGTTGGCCACGCTGCCTACGTAGGTGGAGCGGTAATTCTGGGCCACAAAGGCGCTGAAGCCGGCCTTCTCGTAGTACAGCATCAGCTTGGCGTTCTGCTTGGACAGGCCTGGCAGTGAAATCCTGCCTGCGCTGACCGACACCTGCTGGTTCGGGTTCTGGCCCAGGGTGTTGGGCAGAGAAACCGAGCTCGAAGTTTCGGAGTAGCTGGCCGATGCACCGAAGCCATCCAACATCTTGGAGAGCAGGTTGAACGGCGCTGAAGCCGACAGCTCAACACCCGACAAATCGCCACCACTGCCGTTGACCGAGGTAGTGAAGGTACCCACGGTGCCGGCCGGCGGCACCGTCAGGCCCAGTTCCGCTGCATAGGCTGCGAAGTCAAAAGACGAGTTGGTGGCTGTGGTGATGTAGCTATCGAGTTTCTTGTAAAACGCTGCAACGCCCACATAGCCCGACTTGCCAAAGTACTTCTCGTACGACAAGTCCAGCGATTTGGCCTTGAACGGCTTCAGGAAGGGGTTGCCAGCCGAGCCAACAAACTTGCCAAAGGTGGCCGTGTGGCTGGCGTCGGTGTCCACCGAAGCTGCGAACGAGTTGCGCAGGTCTGTCAGCGAGGCGCGCGCGATTTGCTGCGACACACCCAGACGCACAGTGTTGCCACCACCCAAATCGCCGGACAGGTTCAAAGACGGCAGCAAATCGGTGTAGTTGGTGCCAGCCTTGGTCAGGCGCCCGGCCGGGTTGTCCAGCGTTACACCGGAGCCCACACCGGCGCGGTAGCCCTTGGCCGACTGGTCGGAATTGACCAGTTGCACACCCACGTTGCCGCGCACGGCGACGCCGGACAACTCGGTGTCGATGTTGGCCTTGGCATAGGCCGTGGTCACCTTCTCTTCGACGCCCCAGGTCTTGGAGAGAATGTCGTCGTTGAACTTGCGAAGCAACTTTGCGCCGTCCCACAGACCAACCTGCGGGTCGAAGGTCAGCATGTCCAAGCCTGTACCGCCAATGTTCTTCTCGATGTACGAGCCAGCGGGCAGCGCGATGCGGTCACGGCCCACGCCCGAGGCGGAAACAATCAGGCCCTCGTCCGAGCTGCGGTCCTTGGTGCGGGTCGAGTAGTTGGTACCGAACTGCACGTCGGTGAACATGCCGCCGCTCAGGTCATGCTTGAAGTCAAGGCGAATAGCGTCGACCTTGTCCTCGATGGTCGGGCCCTTGGTGTAACCCGCCTGCGGCACTGTGCTGCCGTCGGGATAGTTCACACCACTCCAGCCGGTCTGGTCACGCACGGCAATGGTGGTTGCCGTGGTGTAGGCCAGAGGATTGCCCAGGGTCAGCTTGGGCGTGCCGCCACCGGTAGCATCAAAGGTCAGGGTATCGGCACCAACGATGCCAGCATAGGCCTCCACGTCGCGCTCCACGCGCTTGGCGGTGTTGTGGTTCACGTCAAACGAGGCCGACCACCCATCAGCGAACTTCCAGGTGCTCTTCCAGCCCAGCGAGTTCAGCTCGTCGTTGTCGCCAATGCCTTCGATGTAGTCCACCAAGCCACCCGGCGTAGCACCGAGTTGGAAGGTGCCCTTGGTGGCTGTGCCGTTGACCACCGTGGCGTTGGTGATAGGCCCCCCCAGGCCACCTTTGACGTACTGCTTCTTGGTGTACGAGTTGATCTTGGAATAGAAAAGATCGAGCTCGCTCGAAAATTCCTTGTTCGGCTTGTAGACCACGATCGCGGCAGCACCATCGCGCTTGTCGGTGATGCGCTGACTGGCGTAGTCAAGGCCACCACCCCAGGGGGCAGGCACCTTCACACCAGCCATCTGCGAGCCATCGGTCAGGGTGGCGTTCACGGTGGCGCCACCCCAGCCGCCGCTGTTGAGTTGGTTGGTGGTTCCGTCGGCATGCACAAAGCCCAGGGCCAGACCAATTTTGCGGTCTGCAAACTGGTCGATATAGGCTAGGCTGTAGCGATTGCCGCTGCCCTCGACCGGCAGCCCCTTGCCTGTGGTGATCTTTTGCGCACTGGCGCTGACGACTCGGCTCGGGAAGGCGAGTGGATCAACCAGGCGGATATCGAGCGTACCTGCGAGGCCAGCGGCCATCAGAGTGGCATCGCTAGTCTTGTAAACGGTCGCGCCACCGATCAGTTCGGCAGGGTAGACGCTGAGGTCCACGCCACGGCTGTCGCCGATGCTGGTCTGCTCGCGGCCATTCAGCAAGTAGCCGTTGAAGTCGGGCCCGAGGCCTCGAATGCTGACGCTGGAGGCACGACCATCCTTGGTCCGTTGTGCAGTCAGGCCAGGCAAGCGCGACAACGATTCAGCGATGGTGGTGTCGGGCAGCTTGCCAATGTCTTCCGCTGAAATGGCCTCGACGATGGAATCCGAGTTGCGCTTGACCGAAATGGCGTCTTCAATGCCCTTGCGGATACCCGTGACCGTCACGGTCTGCGTGGCGTCTTGCGCTTGCGCGGCAAAGGCGGAAATCAACAGGGCGGCGCCCACGGCGGTGGCCGTGAGTGGCGTGGGGCAGCTGCGGCTGCGGCGTTGGGGGTTGGAATGCTTCACCGGTTTATCTCCTTGTCGCGCTGAGTGGGTCTCGCTACTGCTGATGGGCACCGTCGCGGTGCCTCGGTTTTTGCCCGCACGCGCCGGGTGCAGGCACCCGCACGGCAGATCACGGACGCTTTTGTATCAAAACTAGCAAACATTGGAGACATGTGAAAACCCTAGCTGTTGCGCTGCAAGCACGCAACATTCGGCCACTCTCATAGGTAATATGGGGCATTTACAAGCCAACAGAAGCTTTCTCCGTTGGCTTGACCCAAGCTTGATTTGTAGTGAAATTACATGAGTTCGGCCGGCTTTTGGTGTCTGACCTTGAGGGTAAGCACCGATCCTGGCGCCCTCCCAACCCGAGACTGTTGCCATGCATTGCCCCTCTCGCCCTTGCCTTGCCGGCCTTCTGCTGGCCTGGGTTGCCGCCACGGCCTGCGCCGCCACCAGCCCCGGCCTGCACCGCCCCTCACCCGACTGGCGCGACCAGGTCGTCTACTTCGTGATGACCGACCGCTTTGCCGACGGCAACCCGCGCAACAACGACCAGGGCCGGGGCGAGTTCAACCCTGGCAAGGGCACGCACTACCAAGGCGGTGACCTGCAAGGCCTGGCCGGCAAGCTGGGCTACATCCGCGGCCTGGGCGCCACCGGCGTGTGGCTCACACCGCCTGTGGCCAACCAGTGGCTCGATTCCAGCGCCCACAGCGCCGGCTACCACGGCTATTGGGCCGAGGATTTCACGAAGGTGGATGCCCACCTGGGCACGCTGGCCGACTACCAGGCGCTCTCGCGCCAGTTGCACCGGCGCGGCATGGTGCTGGTGCAAGACATCGTGGTGAACCACACCGGCGACTATTTCTGGTATCGGCCCGAAGCCTGGCAGCTCAGCGACCCTGCGCTGGGCTACGCGCCCAACCTGGGTACGCCGCCCACACCCGCGCCGCGCCAGTGGCCCTTCAGCCTGAACAACCCGCGCCGCGCGGCCGACCGGCAAGCGGGCGCCTACCACTGGACACCCAACGTGGCCAACTATGGCGACAGGCACCAGGAGCTGAACTGGCAGATGGCGGGCCTGGACGACCTGAACACCGAGAGCCCACTGGTGCGCCGGGCCCTGCGAAAGGCGTATGGGCACTGGATCAAGGCGGTGGGCGTGGACGCCTACCGCGTGGACACGGCCTTCTACGTGCCCGAAGACTTCTTTGCCGATTTCCTGCACGCCAAAGACCCGCAGGCGCCGGGCATAGAGCGGGTGGCGCGGCAAACCGGGCGGCGCGATTTTTTGAGCTTTGGCGAAGGCTTTGGCATCGACGCGGTGGGCGAGGACAAACAGAGCCGCAAGATCGAAGCCTATGCTGCGCCCGGTTTGATGAGCAGCATGCTGAACTTTCCGCTCTACAGCGCGCTGGGCGAGGTGTTTGCGCGCGGCCGGCCGACGGCCGAACTGGCCAGCCGCATAACCACCATGATGCAGGTGCACCGCGCGCCGCACCGCATGCCCACGTTTGTGGACAACCACGACGTGGACCGCTTTTTGGCCAGTGGCGACGAGGCCGGCCTGCGCCAGGCGCTGGCGGCAATGTTCACGCTGCCGGGCATCCCGGTCATCTACTACGGCACCGAGCAGGGCTTCAAAGACCAGCGCGCCAGCATGTTTGCCAGTGGCTGGGGCTCTGGCGGGCGCGATCACTTTGACGCCCAGGCGCCGCTGTACCGCTTCATCCGCTCGCTGGCCGATCTTCGGGCAGGCGACCAGCATCTGCTGTCGCGCGGCGCACCCACCGTGCTGCACGCCGACACCGAGGGCCCCGGAGCGCTGGCCTGGCGCACCGACCACGCGGGCCGCTCTGCGCTGGTGGTGTTCAACACCGGCCCCGATGACACCACTGTGCGAGTGCACACCGGCCTGCGCCCCGGCACCCCGCTGCAAGGCCGCTGGGGCATGGTGGGCTTGCCGCAAGGCCTGGTGGTGGACGCACAAGGCCAGCTCGCGTTGACGCTACCCGCGCGCTCGGCCCAGGTCTGGGTGGCCCAGGGCCGACGCCTCCGGCACCAGGCCGTGGATTGGCGCCAGGCCAGCGCATCGGCGCAGGTGGGCCACGTGGCGCCGTGGGGCGAGTGGCTGCGCCTGGAAGACCCGGCCGGCGATGACGCTGGCCCCAGTGGTGACTACCGCTACCCGAGCGATCCCAGCTTTGCCGCGCAGCGCAGCATGGATCTGCGGCTGCTGCGGGCCCGCACCCGTGGCGGCGCGCTGCAACTGGAAGTCACGCTGCCCGGCATCAGCACCGTGTGGAACCCGCCGCTGGGCTTTGACCACCTGGCGCTCACCGTATTCATCGAGCTGCCCGGTCAGGCTGGCGGCAGCCGGGTGATGCCCTTGCAACAAGGCGAGCTGCCCGGAGACATGCGCTGGCACCGCCGCCTGCGGGTGAACGGCTGGGCCAGCACGCTGTTCAGCGCCGATGGCGCGTCGGCCACGGCCGAGGGCACGCCCACCGGCCCGGCGGCCCAGGTACGGGTGAGCCGCGATGACCACACCATCACCCTCACGCTGCCAGCCGCCGCGCTGGGCCGGCTGGCCACGCTGGCCGGTGCGCGGCTGTACGTGAACACCTGGGACTACGACGCCGGCTACCGTGCACTGGGCCCCGAGGCGCAGGGCTGGGCCATGGGCGGCGCCAGCGCCACCGCGCCCAAGGTGATGGACGACACCGCCGTCATCACCTTGCCTTGATACCGCTCGTCAGGCCCGCGTCCGCTCCCGTCACTCCCGCGCAGGCGGGAGTCCATATGAACCACTGACGCTCCCTGGATTCCCGCCCCACGCCTTCGCGGGGGCAGGCTCTTCGCGGGAATGACGAGCTCCAGCGCGCAGCCGATGCCGTGTGGCCCGTGCATGCGGAACCCATTTCAAATGCGTCCAGCGCCGCCACATCAGCAGCCCGCGCAGCCATTCATCTGCCGCGTAGGCCAGCCACAGCCCCGGCAGACCCCAGCCCAGGTGCACACCCATGAACCAGCTGCCCAAGGCCATCACCAGCAGCATCGAGAACACCCCCGCCAGCAGCGGGTAGCGTGCATCACCCGTGGCACGCAGCGCGTTGATGACGATGAGGTTGTAGGTGCGACCCGATTCGATCAGCACCGTCAGCCACAACAGCGGCGCGCCGGCCGCCACGATGCTTTCGTCGCGCGTGAAGATGCGCATCAGCCACGGCCCCAGCAGCGCCACCAGCAGCGCGCCAGCGGTGCTCACGGCCAGGCCTGTGAACAGGGCTTTGCGCACCAGGCGGTTGGCCTCGTGCAGCTGGCCGGCGCCCACCAGGTGGCCCACCACGATCTCCACGGCCACACCGGTGGCCGCGCCAAACAGCAGCACGCCCATCATCACCTGCAGCACGTAGGCGTGTGTGGCCAGCGCGTGCGCGCCCAGCAACGCCGCCACCGAGACGCTGTAGGTGAAGCACAGTCGCCACGAGATGTTCTCGGCCGCACCCGGCAGGCCGATGTGCAGCAGCGCGGCCAGCTCGGGGCGCGGCAGCCGCCACCAGTCGTGCCAGTGGGGCACCAGGCCCAGGCGCAGGCGCCACAGCCACAAATGCAGGCCGCAGCCCAGCACGCGGCTCAGGCCCAGCGCCAGCGCGAAACCGGGCAGGCCCAGGCCATGCCAGGCATCCACGCCCGCACCCACGCCCAGCATCAGCGGCCAGATCAGCAGCAGATGGCTCACATGCATGGCCACCACCACGGCCAGTGCGTCACGGCTGCGCAAATGCGATCGCATCACGCTGGCCATGGAGGCGTTCCAGGCATCGAGCAGCATGGTGGGGCCCAGCCACTGCATGAAGGGCGTGGCCAGCGGCAGCACCTCGGGCGGCGTGTTCAGCAGCCGCAGCAGCGGCTCGGCAAACAGCGTGGCGGCCAGGCCGGTGATGCCGCCCAGCCAGCTGCTGGCGCCAAGCGTGGCGCGGGCCACGGCGTCGGCCTGGTCGCGGTGGCCGCCGCCCAGGCGCTGGGTGAGCACCACGCTGGCGCCCGCGCCGATGACGCGGAACAGCACGAACAACGTGGCATAGAGCTGGTTGCCCAACGAGAAAGCGCCGCCCGTGGCATCAGATTGGCGCGCCGCCAGGGCCGTGGCCACGATGCCCACGGCAATGCCCATCCACAGCTCCAGGTAGAGCGGCCAGATGAGAGGGGTGAGGCGCGGCCGTGAGGCCACGGGGGCCATCAAAGATCCTGTTCGATGGCGAAGGCGGCGCCGGTGAGTGCGGCCAGCGTGTCGGTGATGAGCGCGGTGGGAATGGCCTGCAGGTAGCCCTGGAAACGGCCCTTGGCCTCGAAGCATTCGCGGAAGCGCGAGGCAAAGAAGCGCTCGCCCAGCCGCGGCACGATGCCACCGCCAATGTAGACGCCGCCGCGCGCACCCAGCGTGAGCGCCACATTGCCGGCAAAGCTGCCGAGCAGCGCACAGAAGGTGTCGAGCGTGCGCGAACACACCGCATCGCTCTGGCTCAGCCCGCGCTCCACGATCTGCTCGGCGGTGAGCTCGTCTGCGGGCATGGCCATGGTGCGCGCCACCGCCCGGTGCAACACCGGCAGGCCGATGCCCGACAACAGCCGCTCGGCCGACACATGGGCATGGGCCTGGCGGGCCTGCACCAGCACCTGGCTCTCGAACTCGTCGGTGGGGGCGAGCGTGGCATGGCCGCCCTCGCCCGACAGCGCCTGCCAGCCGTGGCGGGTTTGCACCACGCCGCCCACGCCCAGCCCGGTGCCCGGGCCAATCACGGCCAGCGTGCCTTCGGCCTGGGGCAGCGCGCCATGCGGCTGCAGCTGGGCTGGCGACAGGCGTGGCAGCGAGAGGGCCAGTGCTTCAAAGTCGTTCAGCACCAGCAGGCGGTCCAGGCCCAGGGCCGCCTGCAAACCTGCGCATGAGAAACGCCAGTGGCTGTTGGTGAAGGCGATTTCGTCTTGCCCCACCGCCGTGGCCACGGCCAGCGCGGCGCGGCGCGGCGCCCGGTAGGCGGCGCCTTGCAGGCCGGCTTCTTCAGCCAGATAGGCCTGCACCGCCAATTCGGGGCGGGCGTGGTCGGCCACCGGCAGTTTGCGCACATGCTGCACCGGGCCGCCAGGCTCGGTGACCAGGCCCAGCCGGGCATTGGTGCCGCCGATGTCGGCCACCAGCCAGGGCAGGCTGGCGCGGTGCTCAACCATCCCGGTCATGGCCTTGCCCTCGGCGCCGGCCGCTTTAGCAAAACTACACAGTCCCGTTCCCTGCTCATTGAATGTCTTTTCCTCGTGTAAACAGCGACAGAAGCTTGATCTGGCACGCTTGAAGAACCGCTAATGTAGTCAAGTTACGCCATATTTTCATCGTCAAGAACCCGAATTCCAAGCCAGGGGCAGCCGCGCAGGGCTGGTTCACAATACCGCCACCCACCTTGCAGGTTTCAAGCCACCGCCGCGCATGACCCCTTTCGACCACCCCCGCTTGATCGCCGACATTGGCGGCACCTATGCGCGTTTTGCGGTGGAAACGGCGCTGGGCCGCTTCGAGCACGCCGCCTCGCTGCGCTGTGCCGATCACGCCGACTTTCACGCCGCCATCACGGCCTACCTGGGCGGCCTGCCCAAGCTGGCCCTGCAGCACGCGGCCATCGCCATCGCCAACCCGGTGGAAGGCGACATGGTGCGCATGACGAACTACCACTGGCAGTTCAGCATCGAGCAGATGCGCGAGCGCCTGGGGCTGGACACCCTGGTGGTGGTGAACGACTTCACCGCGCTGGCCATGGCCCTGCCCAGGCTCACGGCGGATCAACGCCGCCAGGTGGGTGCAGGAACCCCGCGCGAGCCCAGCGTGATCGGCGTGCTGGGCTCGGGCAGTGGCCTGGGCGTCTCGGGCCTGATCCCGGCCGCCGACGGCTGGGTGGCGCTGGGCACCGAGGGCGGCCACACCAGCTTTGCGCCGCACGACGAGCGCGAGGTGGCCATCCTGCGCTATGCGTGGAAGCAGTACCCGCACGTGTCGTTCGAGCGCCTGCTCTCGGGCTCGGGCCTGGAGCTGATGTACCGCGCGCTGGCCGAGTACGCCGGCAAACCGGCTGAGGCGCTCTCGGCCCCCGACATCACCCAGCGCGCGCTGGCTGGCGCCGACCCTGTGTGCATGGACACGCTGGACACGTTTTGCGGCGTGCTGGGCACCACGGCCGGCAACCTGGCCGTCACGCTGGGCGCGTTTGGCGGCATCTACATCGGCGGCGGCATCGTGCCGCGCCTGGGCGAGTACTTCGACCGCTCGCCGTTCCGCGCCCGCTTTGAAGACAAGGGCCGCTTCAGCGACTACGTGCGCGTCATCCCCACCTATGTGGTCACCGCGCCCAACGCCACTTTCGTGGGTGCGTCGGCCATCCTGGAAGCACAGTTGCGCACGCTGGAAACCTCACCGGCCAGCGCCATCCTGGAGCAGATACGGCGCGCCCTGCCTGGCCTCTCGCCCGCCGAGCGCCGCGTGGCCACGCATGTGCTGGCGCAACCGCGCTCGGCGCTGAACGACCCGATTGCCGAGATTGCCCGTGCCGCCGAGGTGAGCCAGCCCACGGTCATCCGCTTCTGCCGCTCGCTGGGCTGCGAGGGCCTCTCCGATTTCAAGCTGCGCCTGGCCTCGGGGCTCACGGGCACCATCCCCGTCACCCACACGCAGGTGACGCATGCCGACGGCGTGGTGGAGCTGGGCGCGAAGGTGCTGGGCAACACCGCCTCGGCCATCCTGCAGGTGCGCGACCAGCTCAACCGCGACAGCATCGCCCGCGCCATCGAGCTGCTGAACGGTGCCAACCGCATCGAGTTCCACGCCAGCGGCCACTTCGGCCCGGTGGCGCAGGACGCGCAGTTCAAGTTCCTGCGCTTTGGCATCAGCTGCTCGGTCTGCACCGACCCGCGTTTGCAGGTGCTCTCGGCGTCCGTGCTGGGCCCCAAGGACGTGGTGGTGGTGATCAGCAACAGCGGCAAGGTGCCCGAACTGCTGGAGGTGGTGGAGAAGGCCAAGGCGCGCGGTGCGGCGGTGGTGGCCATCACCGCCAGCCAATCGCCTTTGGCGCGCAAGGCCGACGCCTTGCTGATCGTCGACCACGAGGAAGACGTCACCACCCACGTGCCCATGATCAGCCGCATCCTGCATTTGCTGGTGATCGACATCCTGGCCGTGGGCGTGGCCATGCGCCGCCAGGGCGGGCCCGACGGCAACCCAGGGCAACCTGCAGTACTCACGCCAGGTAAACGCCGCGTAGCGCCGGGGGTGAGTGCGTCAACGCCGCTGGCCAGGTTGACGACGCACAGTCGCTGACGGCTCGCGGCGCATTGCCGTCATTCCCGCGAAGGCGGGAATCCAGGCGTTCGCGTTGATACGTGGGTGGTTGGCAAAGGTCTGGGCGGGCAGGCCGCGGCGCTCAAAAGTAGCGGTCGGCTTCGCCGACTGCGCTGCGGTGCTCGGGCATGTGGCGTGCGCAGCACGCTTTCACAACATGCTTGCCGCATCTTGTCTGAGCGAAACGAGCGCAGCGAGAGCAGTGAGTTACGCGGCGCGCCACAGGACCGAGCACTGGAGCGCAGTCGGCGCCTTGCGCCGACCGCTGCTTTTGAGCGGCGCGGCCTGCCCGCCCAGGCCTTTGCTGCGCCGTACGGAACACCAGGAACATGGATTCCCGCCTTCGCGGGAATGACGGAAGGGGGGCTGCGGGAATGACCGGCTGGCGCCGCGAGGCGCCATGCGATCAGTTCGACTCTTTGATCATCCGCCCCGACACCTTCTGGATCGGGCGGGCGTTCATGGGGTACAGGCGGGCAAAGATGCCGATCTGGCTGGGTGAGAGCGCCACCGGCTGCTTCATCACCATCCACAGCACGCCTTCGCTGCAGGGCGGCGTGGTGAGCGAGCCCATGTAGGTGTAGTAGCGGCGATCTTCGGGCAGCAACTGGGCCACGTCGATCTGCGTGGGGGCGGGCACGGCCTCACCCTTTTCCAGCGGCAGCGCATTCCACACAGTCTGAATCACCGGCTGCGCGCTGCCGCGGTCCAGCAGCACGGCCACCACGGCCAGTTTGCCTTCGGGGTCCTTGTGCACCATGTGCACCACCATGTCGAACTGGCGGCCATTGATGCGCTCTTCCGACGGTCGGTGGAAGTGGAACTGCAGCAAGTCAAAGCGCTTGCCGCCCACGCTGATGGCATTGCCGGCACCCAGGTTCACCTGGATGGTGTGGCCGTTGTCGATGACCGAGAAACTGCTGGCGTGGTACTCGAACTCGATGGGCTGCAACTGCACGGCGATGCCGTCGCGGATGTCGATGGGGCTCTGGCGCTGGCCGGTGGCGCAGGTGCCAAATTCGGGCTTCATCTTGCCCCAGGCCTCGGGGCCGTTCTCGCCCACGTAGTCCCAGTGCGTATCGTGCGCGCCCGGGTGCAGGCCCGCCGCCGCAGGCGATGGGCCGTGGCCGGCGGCCGCGCCATGCGGCTTGGGCGCGGCATGCTTGGACACGGTGGCGCGCGCGCCGTGGGCGTCGGCGGCCTCGGCCGATTTGCCCACCACGCGCATCACGTTGGGGCTGCGGCTGTCAGCAGGTTTGGAGGCCCCCAATCGTTCGGCCAGCTTCTGGCGGAGCGCGTCCATGGGGTCGGTGGCGCCGGCCTTGGCGGCTTTGGCGTCCTCGCGCAGGCTTTCTTTGCTGGGCACGGCTGGCTTGGCGACGACGGCCGGTGCCGCGTCGTGTCCGCCGCCGTTGGCAAAGGCTGGCAGGCTCAGGCTGGCCACCAGGGCCAGGGTGGTGAGGGCGTAGGGTTGGGGCAGGCTGCGCATGGAAACTCCGGGCGAAAAGCTGGGTCGTCGCCGTAGTTATCGGCCGCCCCTGCCATGGGCTTGAGTTTCGGCTGCGTCAGGCTGGCGGCACGCCCAGCCGGGGCTGCACCCAGGCCCACGAGGCCAGGCCCAGGCCCAGCATCAACAACGAGGACACCGCCAGCGCCACGGTGGAATGCATCACCAGCGGCGCGATCAGCCCGGCCACCAGCGCATTGGCCACGCTGCCCAGGCAGGCCTGCAAGCTGGACGCCATGCCGCGCCGCTCGGGCACGCGGTCGAGCAGCATCAGCGTCACCACCGGCACCATCAGCGCCCAGCCGAACGCAAACAGCGCCAGGACAGGGATGGCCCAGAACGGGCTGGGCGGCAACCACAGGTTGAGCAGCACGTTGGCCACCGACACCGTGCCCATGATGCGAAAGCCGCGCCGAATTTGGCGCTGCGGCGGCAACTGGCCCGCCAGCCGGCCCGACCAGCCAGCGCCGGCCATGATCCCGCCGATGGTGGCCATGAAGAACCAGAAGAACTGTGTGGGCCCCAGCTGCAGATGCTCGCCCAGAAACACCGGCGCCGAGAGCACGTACAAAAACATGCCATTGAAAGGTACACCCGACGCCAAGGCCAGCGCGATGAACACCGGGCTGCCCGCCATCTGCGCATAGCCCTGCAGCAGCGGCCGGGCGTGAAAGCGCTGCACCTGCGTGGGGTGCAGGCTCTCGGGCAGCATGCGCCACATGGTGAGCCCCAGCACCACGCCCACGCCCACCAGGAACCAGAAGATGGCGTGCCAGCCCGCGTGCACGAACAGGAAGCCGCCGATGATGGGCGCGATGGCCGGCGCCACGCCGAAGTAGATGGTGACCTGCGACATCACCTTCTGGGCCTGGTCGGGTCGGAACAGGTCGCGGATGATGGCCCGCGACACCACCATGCCCGCGCCGGCCGACATGCCCTGCACCGCGCGGAAGAACACCAGCATGCCGATACTCTGGCTCAGCGCACAGCCCACCGAGGCCAGCGTGAACAGCGCCAGCCCGCCCAGCACCACCGGCCGGCGGCCGAAGCTGTCGGCCAGGGCGCCGTGAAACAGGTTCATCACCGCAAAGCCCAGCAGGTAGGCCGAGAGCGTCTGCTGCATTTCCACCGGCGTGGCGCCCAGCGACGCCGCGATGCCGGTGAAGGCCGGCAGATAGGTGTCGATGGAGAACGGCCCCAGCATGCTCAGGCAGGCCAGCAGGGCGGCCAGCATCCAGTGCGGGCCGCGCCACACGCGCGATGCTTCGGGATTCATGGTGAAGAGGTCGTTCTGAATAAAGTGTGAAGCAGACCGATAGGCCGGATTCTGTGCAATGGACACCTCTTGCGAGGGCCCACCGTGACCGCCATTCCTCTGGGCCGGGATGTTGCCACCCTGGCTCGATGCCACCTACCCGCCAGCTCAGCGAGCCGCCTCAATGCTGGCCTATTTGGTGTTGCTGCGCGTAGAGATTGCCGCGTTTCACTCCGGACTTAACCGGCTCGTCTCTGTGGCTCTGATCCGCACCTCGCGGTGGACGGGCGTTACCCGCTACGCTGCTCTGTGCAGTCCGGACCTTCCTCCAGTGCGGCCTTTCGGCGGTTGCACCAGCGACGGTCTGGTCTGCTTCACATTGGCATTGTCCCATGCAGACCCTTATAACTTTGGCGACCATGCTTATGGGCGACAAGCCGGCGGCCTTGCGGCATCATCGGCGCCCTGCCCCTCATTGCAGTTTTTGGAGCGAAGCACATGAAAGCCAACGACGTTCTTGCCACCATCGGCAACACCCCGCACATCCGCATCAACCGCTTGTTCGGCAACACGCACCAGGTGTGGGTCAAGTCCGAGCGCAGCAACCCGGGCGGCTCCATCAAAGACCGCATCGGGCTGGCCATGGTGGAAGCGGCAGAGGCCAGCGGTCAACTGAAAACCGGCGGCACCATCATCGAACCCACCTCGGGCAACACCGGCGTGGGCCTGGCCATGGTGGCCGCAGTGAAGGGCTACAAGCTGGTGCTGGTGATGCCCGACAGCATGAGCGTGGAGCGCCGCCGCCTGATGCTGGCCTATGGCGCCAGCTTCGTGCTCACCCCGCGAGAGAAGGGCATGAAGGGCGCCATCGCCAAGGCCGAGGAACTGGTGGCTACCACGCCGGGCGGCTGGATGCCGCAGCAGTTCGAGAACCCGGCCAACATCGACGTGCACGTGCGCACCACGGCCGAAGAAATCGCCGCCGACTTCCCCGAAGGCCTGGACGCCATCATCACCGGCGTGGGAACCGGCGGCCACCTCTCAGGCGTGGCCACCGTGCTCAAGGCGCGCTGGCCGAAGCTGAAGGTGTTTGCGGTGGAGCCCGCCGCTTCGCCGGTGATCTCTGGTGGTGCGCCCTCGCCCCACCCCATCCAGGGCATTGGCGCGGGCTTCATCCCCAAGAACCTGAAGACCGAGTTGCTCGATGGTGTGATTCAGGTCGACGCCGAGCCGGCCCGCGAGTACGCCCGCCGCTCGGCCCGCGAGGAAGGCCTGCTGGTGGGCATCTCCAGCGGCGCCACGCTGGCCGCCATTGCGCTCAAGCTGCCCGAACTGCCCGCCGGCTCGAAGGTGCTGGGGTTCAACTACGACACTGGCGAGCGCTACCTCTCGATCGAGGGTTTTTTGCCGACGGAGTGATGGCGCCACGCACAGCCGTCATTCCCGCAGAGCCTGCCCCCGCGAAGGCGCGGGGCGGGAATGACAAAGGGCGGTGCTCTCAAGCGCCGCGCCCGGCGCCCCGGGCCTGGCGCTTGTCGCGCACGTACAGGTTCTGGCCACGGCGCTCGGTGTCGAACAGGCCGATGGCGTCGATCAGGTCGCTGAACTTCTTGAAGCCGTGGTTGCGCGGGTCGAACGGCGCCTGGTTGTCGATCTGGGTGCGCACCGCGCTCAGGTTGCTCCAGCCGTCATCGCCCGCCGCCGCTTCCACCGCATTGCGCAGCAGGCTCACCAGGCGCGCGTCGCGCTTGAGGTCGGTGGCTTCGGGCTTCTTCTTCGCGGCGGTGCGCGGCTTGCGGGCCGAGGGCTTGGCGCTGCTCTCCGGCACCCCCTCCACCTCGGGCTCGGCCTCGTCCTCGCCCAGCGACTCCAGGAACAAAAAGCGCGAGCAGGCTGCCACGAAGGGCGCCGGGGTCTTCTTGGCGCCAAAACCGTAGACGGTGGCACCCTTGGCGCGCAGATGCATCACCAGCGGCGTGAAGTCGGCGTCAGAGCTGACGATGCCAAACGCATCGGGCCGGTCGGTGTAGAGCAGGTCCAGCGCGTCGATGGCGATGAGCATGTCGGTGGCGTTCTTGCCCTTGCTCACGTCGAACTGCTGGATGGGGCGGATGGCACACTCGTGCAGCACCTCTTCCCAGCCCTTCAGCTCGTTCTTCTTCCAGTTGCCGTAGGCGCGGCGGATGTTGGCAACGCCCAGCTTGGCCAGTTCGGCCAGGATCAGGTCGATCTTCTTGGCCGGCGAGTTGTCGGCATCAATCAGCAGGGCGATGCGCGTTTCGCGCGGCGGGTGGGAGGTGGTCATGGTTGATTGTGGACCAGGCCCCTGCCCGCGCGTCAGTCGATTTGTCGCCAAGCCAGCGTCTCGCCACCGCGCAAGGGCTTGAGCTGCGCGTCGCCAAAGGGCACGGCCTCGGGCAGCGTGAAGGGCTCGCGCTTGAGCGTCACCGTGCCCGTGTTGCGCGGCAGGCCGTAGAACGCCGGTCCGTGCACGCTGGCAAAGCCTTCGAGCTTGTCCAGCGCCCCAGCGGCATCGAAGGCCTCGGCGTACAGCTCGAGCGCGGAGAGCGCCGTGAAGCAGCCGGCACCGCAGACCGATGCCTCCTTCATCACCGAGGCATGCGGCGCGCTGTCGGTGCCCAGGAAGAAGCGGTCGGAGCCCGAGGTGGCCGCGGCCACCAGCGCCTGGCGGTGCACCTCGCGCTTCAAGACCGGCAGGCAGTAGTAGTGCGGGCGCAGGCCGCCCTGGAAGATGGCGTTGCGGTTGTAGAGCAGGTGGTGGACGGTGAGCGTGGCCGCCGTGTGCGCGCCGGCCTGGGCCACGTACTGCGCAGCCTCCTTGGTGGTGATGTGCTCGAACACCACCTTCAGTTCGGGAAAGTCGCGGCGCAATGGCACCATGACCTGATCGATGAACACCGCCTCGCGGTCGAACAGGTCGACGGCCGGGTCGGTAACCTCGCCGTGCACCAGTAGCAGCAGGCCGGCGCGCTGCATGGCGTCGAGCGTGGCGTGGCACTTGCGGATGTCGGTGACGCCCGCGTCGCTGTTGGTGGTGGCGCCGGCCGGGTAGAGCTTGAGGGCCACCACGCTGGCGTCCTTGGCGCGCTGGATCTCGTCGGGCTCGGTGTTGTCGGTCAGGTAGAGCGTCATCAGCGGCTCGAAGGCCAGGCCGGCAGGCAATGCGGCCAGGATGCGCTCGCGGTAGGCCAGGGCCTGGGCCGCCGTGGTGACCGGCGGGCGCAGGTTGGGCATGACGATGGCCCGGCCGAACTGGCGCGCGGTGTGGGGCAGCACCGCCGCCAAGGCTGCACCGTCGCGCAGGTGCAGATGCCAGTCGTCGGGGCGGGTGATGGTCAGGGACGTGGTCAGGGGCCTGGGCAACGATGAACTCATCTTTTCATTTTCGCATCCGGCAGCACCGCCAAGCGCATTAGACTCACGCCGCCCCGCGCGCCAACCGCCGGTCGGCAAGCCATTGATGCATACACCCTTTGCTCGGCTGTTCGTCGCCCTGTTCGCTGCCTTGTTTTCCGCCCTGCTGGCCCAGCAGGCTGTGGCGCAGGATGCGGGCAAGGTACCAGGCCTGGACGAAAGCAAGATTCCCGACTGGGTCAAGCGCCAGGCGGCGTCGCCGCAAAAGACCATCATCAACAGCACGGCGGTGCGGCCCAAGGCTGAGCTGCCCAAGCCTGAAGCCGTCACGGTGCGCCCAGTGCGCCAGGCCAATCGCCGGCAGACCCCGACGGCCACCGAGCGCACGGCCGCCGAGCCAGGCCAGCGCGGCAACGCACAGGTGGATCCACCCGTCACCGCCGCTCCAGCCGCATCCGCGCCCGCACTCGCCAGCGAACTCACCGAGTTGCCGGAGGCCGCAGAGGCCACGCCTGCGCCACCTGTGGCCGAGGCCGCCAGCGCGCCCCTGCCCACGCAGACCCAGCCGCCGCCTATCGAAGTGGCCGCGCCTGTGCCGGTTCAGACTGAGCCCGCGCCCGAACCAACATTCGCACCCGCGCCCGCACCAGCCCTGGTGTTGCTGGACAAGGTGGACCCAGTGCTCACGCCAGACCTGCTCGACAACCGGCTGACCGATGCATCGGTGACGGTGTCCTTCATCGTGGGAATGCAGGGCGAGGTCATCAACCCGCAGATCACCGCCAGCAGCGACCGGCGCCTGAACCGCAACGTGCTGCGAGCAGTGAGCGAGTGGCGCTACGCCCCGATCAGCGAACCGCGCCCGCATTCGGTGATGTTCAATTTTGCACTGGACAAATGACAAGGCGCCCCGCAGGGCGCCTTGCATTGGCTAACAAGAAGCCGCGTCAATGCGCAAGGATCTTGGACAAGAATTCCTTGGCACGCGGTGAGCGCGCATCAGGGTCGCCAAAGAACTCGTCCTTCTTGCAGTCCTCGATGATCTTGCCCTGGTCCATGAAGATCACGCGGTGGCTGACCTTCTTGGCAAAGCCCATTTCGTGGGTCACCACCATCATGGTCATGCCCTCTTGCGCGAGCTTCACCATCACGTCCAGCACCTCGCCCACCATCTCGGGGTCGAGCGCGCTGGTGGGCTCGTCGAACAGCATCACGATCGGGTCCATGCTGAGGGCGCGGGCAATGGCCACGCGCTGCTGCTGACCACCCGAGAGCTGGCCGGGAAACTTGTCCTTGTGCGCCGTGAGGCCCACGCGGTCCAGCATCTTCAGGCCACGCACCTGGGCATCGTCCTGGCTGCGGCCCAGCACCTTGATCTGGGCCAGCGTGAGGTTCTCGGTCACCGACAAGTGCGGAAACAGCTCGAAGTGCTGGAACACCATGCCCACGCGGCTGCGCAGCTTGGGCAAGTCGGTCTTGGGGTCGGAGATGCTGATGCCGTCGACCACGATGTCGCCCTTCTGGATCGGCTCCAGCGCATTCACCGTCTTGATCAGCGTGGACTTGCCCGAACCCGAGGGGCCGCAGACCACCACCACCTCGCCCTTCTGGATGCTGGTGGTGCAGTCGGTCAGCACCTGGAAGCTGCCGTACCACTTGGAAATGTTCTGGATTTGAATCACGGCGTGCGCTCCTTACCGGATGATCTGAATCTTCTTCTGCAGTCGGCGCAGCAGCATCGACAGCGAGAAGCAAATGACGAAATACACCGCCGCCGCCACGAGGTAGGTCTCGTAGGGCCGGTTGAAGTTCTTGCCTGCGGTCTCGAAACCCTTGAGAAGGTCGTAGGCGCCGATGGCATAGACCAGCGAGGTGTCCTGGAACAGGATGATGGTTTGCGTGAGCAACACCGGCAGCATGTTGCGGAAGGCCTGAGGCAACACCACCAGTTGCATGGTCTGGCCATAGGTCATGCCCATGGCAAAGCCTGCGTAGGTCTGGCCCTTGGGTACGCTCTGGATGCCGGCACGCATGATCTCGGCGAAGTAGGCCGCCTCAAACAACGTGAAGGTGATGACGGCCGAGAATTCGGGCCGATGCGACTTGGCGAAATCACCGCCGATGAAACCGTAGAAGCCCTCGGGGATCATCAGGAAGAACCACAGGATCACCATCACCAGCGGCACCGAGCGCAGGGTGTTGATGTAGAAGGCCGCCGGCAGCTCCAGCAGCTTGCGGCCCGACAAGCGCATCAGCGCCAGCACCGTGCCCAGCACCACGCCGCCGATGGCCGCCACGAGGGTGAGTTGCACCGAGAACAGCAAGCCGCTGAGCACGAAGCCCTGGAGCACATCGGCAGTGAGGAAGGAGAAGTCGAGTGCGTTCATCACTTGGCTCCCGCCGCCATGCCGGGCACGCGCACCTTGGCTTCCACGTAGATCAGCACGCGGTTCACCACGAAGGCCGAGACGAAGTACAGCGCCGTCACTGCGCCGTAGACTTCATAGGGGCGCGAGGTTTCTTCGGTGGCCTGCATGGCGAAGAGGATGAGCTCGGAAATGCTCACCGCAAAGGCCACCGACGAGTTCTTGATGATGCTCATGGCCTCGGAGGTGAGCGGCGGCATCACCACCCGGAAGGCCATGGGCAGGATCACGTAGCGGTAGGTCTGGGTCAGCGTGAGCCCCATGGCCAAGCCGGCGTAGCGCTGGCCCTTGGGCAGGCTCTGGATGCCGGCACGCACCTGCTCGGCAATGCGCGCCGAGGTGAAGAAGCCCAGCGCGATCACCACCAGGATGAAGCCCGGCACGCCCTTGAGCACCGGGAAGATGCCCGGCAGTGCGTGGTACCAGAGAAAGATCTGCACCAGCAGCGGGATGTTGCGGAACAGCTCGGTCCAGACATTGCCCAGGGCCACCAGCCAGCGGCTGGGCGTGGTGCGGAAGATGCCCATCAGCGAGCCGATGACCAGCGCCACCGCGAAGGCCAGGGCCGAGACGCTGAGCGTCCAGCCCCAGGCCGACAGCATCCAGTCGAGGTAGGTGATTTCGCCGCCCTTGCCGAAGCAGCCGACGGTGGCCTCCGTGGTGATGGTGTCCTTGCAGAACACCTGCCATTCCCAAGCCATGGATGCGTCCCCTTCGGCAGACTAAGGCTGACTACGGCTTACTGCAGCTTGGCTGCGTAGTCTTCGGCCGGGTGGTTGTTGGGGTTCTTCAGCGCATCTTTCAGCGTGGCGCTCATGGCCAGGCCCACCTTGGTGCCGGTGGGCGGCGTGGGTTGCAGGAACCACTTGTCGTAGAGCTTGTTGATCTCGCCCGACTTGGTCAGCGACGCGATGGTGGCGTTGACGATCTTGCGCAGGCCCTCATCGTCCTTGCGCATCATGATGGCGATGGGCTCCACAGCCAGCACTTCACCGACGATCTTGAAATCGGCCGGGTTCTTTGACCGCGAGATCAGGCCGGCCAGCAAGCTGCCGTCCATCACGAAGGCGTCAGCCCGGCCCGATTCCAGCAGCAGGAAGCTGTCGGCGTGGTCCTTGCCAAACACATCGTTGAAGGTGATGCCCTGGGCGCGCTTGTTCTTGCGCAGGGTCTGCACCGAGGTGGTGCCGGTGGTGGTGGCCACGGTCTTGCCGTTCAGGTCGGCAATGGCCTTCACGGTCGAGTTGGCCTTCACGGCGATGCGGACTTCTTCGACGAAGGTGGTGTTGGCAAAGCTCACGTCCTTCTGGCGCGTGGCGTTGTTGGTGGTGGAGCCGCACTCCAGGTCGACCGTGCCGTTCTGCACCAGCGGGATGCGGTTCTGAGATGTGACGGGTTGGTACTTCACCGTCAGCTTCTTGCCGATGGCCTTCTCGATGTTCTCCACCGCCGCTTCGCAGATGGCCACGTGGTAACCCACGTATTTGGCGCCACCCAGCGTGTACGAGAGCACACCCGAGGATTCACGCACGCCCATCGTGATGCTGCCGGACTCCTTGACCTTGGCCAGGGTGTCGGCCGTTTGGGCCTGGGCCGCGCCCAGAGTGGACAGCAGGGACAGTGCCAACAGGGATTTCTTCATGAGAGCTCCTACGAGTGAGGAAAGGGATAGAACAACCGGCTGATTCTAGGCAGGCGCCACGGGCCCGCCCGTACGCAGTTGCCACATCAGGTGGGGGGCTTACCCTGAGAGCAGCAGATTCCGGGCCAGGGTCAGCCCAGGGATGCCTGGCCCTGAAGAAACGCCCACAGTTCTTGCGCCGCCGGCTTGGCGTGGCGGGCCACCTCAGGGCGCTCGCGGTAGATGCGCACCTCCATGGTCAGCTCGTAGTCGGCCGGTCCGGCGGCCACCAGGCGCTTGGCGCGCAGTTCTTTGCGCACCGAGCTGGCCGGCAAGAAGGCCAGGCCGTGGCCCTCCAGCGCCATGGCCTTCAGGCCCTCAGCCATGTCGGTTTCGTAGATCGTGTCCAGGTGCAGCGTGGTGGGGGCGTGCTTGACGATCTGCTCGACGATGCGCGCCATGTAGGCCCCGGGCGCATAGCTGAGAAAGGGCACAGGCGAGCCCACCCTGCCCGGCAGGCGGAACAGTGGCTGGCCGTCCGGCCCGGCCTTGGCATAGGGCGCCAGCGTCTCCTGGCCCAAGCTGAGCATCTCGTAGCGGTCGGAACTGAGCTGCAAGGGCTGGGTGGCGTGGTGGTAGGCGATCAGCAGGTCGCAGCTGCCTTCGGTGAGCCGCATCACCGCGTCGTGCACGTTCAGCGCCGAGAGCCGGCTCTTCAGACCACCGAACTGCTGGCGCAAGTCCATCAGCCAGTGCGGAAAGAAACTGAAGGCCATGGTGTGTGGCACGGCGAACTCCACCATGTCCTGCCCGCTGCCCTGGTGGCTGCGCATCATGTTGCGGGTAGTCTGCAGCGACACGATCATTTCCAGCGCCTGGGCGTGGAAGGTTTCGCCGGCCGGGGTGAGCCGCGTGGGGTACGAGGAGCGGTCCACCAGGTCAATGCCGGCCCAGGCCTCCAGCGCCTGGATACGGCGCGAGAACGCCGGCTGCGTCACGTGGCGCAACTGGGCCGAGCGCGAGAAGCTGCGGGTTTCGGCGAGGCTGACGAAGTCCTCAAGCCATTTGGTGTCCATGCGCGTCTTTCTGGGGGGCCGCGTCGGCAGGGGCTGCGGCGCTGGCGCTGTTCTGCAGTTGCCACATGCGAGCATAGCGCCCAGCCTGGGCCAGCAAGGCTTGGTGAGAACCCCGCTCCACCACTTGGCCGGCATCCATCACCAGGATCTCGTGCGCGTCCACCACGGTGGACAGGCGGTGCGCGATCACCAGCGTGGTCTTGCCCTTCGAGGCACTTTTCAGCTCGGCCTGGATGGCGCGTTCGTTGGCCGAATCGAGCGCCGAAGTGGCTTCGTCAAACACCAGGATGGGTGGGTTCTTCAGCAGCGTGCGGGCAATCGCCACGCGCTGCTTTTCACCGCCCGAGAGCTTCAAGCCACGCTCGCCCACCATGGTTTCGTAGCCCTTGGGCTGCGCTTTGATGAAGTCGTGGATGTGGGCGGCGCGCGCGGCATCCTCGATCTCGGCCTGCGTGGCCCCGGCACGGCCGTAGCCGATGTTGTAGGCCACCGTGTCGTTGAACAGCACGGTGTCCTGCGGCACGATGCCGATGGCTTGGCGCAGGCTGTCCTGCGTCACCTGGCGGATGTCCTGGCCGTCAATGCTGATGCGGCCCCGGCCATCGCTGCTCACGTCGTAGAAGCGGTACAGCAGCCGCGCCAGCGTGCTCTTTCCCGCACCGCTGGCGCCCACCACGGCCACCGTCTGGCCGGCCGGGATCTCGAACGACAGGTCGTGCAGGATGGGCCGCGCCGGGTCGTAGGCGAAGGCCACGTGCTCGAATCGAACCGTGCCACCATTCACCGCCAGCGCGCCAGCGCCCGGCACATCGGCCACCTCGCGCTCACGCTCCAGCAGCACGAACATCTTGTCCAGGTCAGCCAGGCTTTGCTTGACCTCGCGGTACAGCACACCCAGGAAGTTCATGGGGATGTAGAGCTGGATCAGCAGCGCGTTCACCATCACCAGGTCGCCCAGCGTCATGTGGCCGTCCACCACGCCCGCCGTGGCCCGCCACAGCATGGCCAGCAGCGAGGTGGCGATGATGAGCTGCTGGCCGGTGTTGAGCAGCGAGAGCGAAGTCTGCGATTGAATCTGCGCTTTGCGGTAGGCATCCAGTCCTTCGTCGTAGCGCCGGGCTTCGAAGGCTTCGTTGTTGAAATACTTGACCGTCTCGTAGTTCAGCAGCGCGTCGATGGCCCGCGTGTGGGCCTTGGAATCGAGCTCGTTCATGCGGCGGCGGAATTGCGTGCGCCACTCGGTGATGCTGATCGTGAAGACGATGTAGGCCGCCAGCGCCACCAGGGTGATCCAGACAAAGCCCATGTCGAACTTGCCGCCCAGCAGGGCCAGCGCCAGCGTCAGCTCCACCAACGTGGGCAGGATGGTGTAGAGCGAGTACGACACCAGCGACTGCAAGGCCCGCGTGCCACGCTCAATGTCGCGCGTCATACCGCCGGTTTGCCGCTCCAGGTGAAAGCGCAGGCTCAGCTGGTGCAGGTGGCGGAAGGTCTCGAGCGCGATCTGGCGCGAGGCGCCAAAGGTGGCCTTGGCGAACACCAGCTCGCGCAGTTCAGTGAACACCGAGGTTGAGAGGCGCAGCGCCGCATAGGCCACCAGCAGGCCGGCCGGCACCACCAGCAGGGCCTGGGCGGTGATGCCCGCGCCGGCAGGCGAGAGATCGTCCACCAAGGTCTTGAGCAGCAGCGGCACACCCAGATTGGCCACCTTGGCCGCCACCATGAAGGCCAGCGCAAAACCCACGCGCCAGCGGTACTCCCACAGATAGGGCAGCAGGCGCTTGAGCGTGATCCAGTCGGAGCGCTCGGACGACGGCCGCCCCGCCGTGGTGGGTTCTGAATGAGGGGCGTGGGCGCGGCGCATCGTGGAAGAATGAGTGCAGTTTTTTGGATCTTCAAGGACCGCCATGAACGACAGCACCAAGACCTCCAGTGTGCCCCAGGCCCTGCGCACCAGCTTGCCGCAGGGCTTGGACCTGGTGATGCGGGTGATGCCCATGCCCGCCGACGCCAATGGCAACGGCGACATCTTTGGCGGCTGGATCATGGCCCAGGTGGACCTGGCCGGCGCCGTGCTGCCGGCGCGCATCGCCAAGGGCCGCATCACCACGGTGGCGGTGAACGAGTTCATCTTCAAGCAACCGGTGTCGGTGGCCGACCTGCTGAGCTTTTACGCCAAGATCACCCGCATCGGCAACACCTCCATCAGCGTGCATGTGGAGGTCTACGCCGAGCGCAATCCGGCCGACCTGCACGTGGTGAAGGTGACCGAAGCCAACCTCACCTACGTGGCCATCGACAGCGACGGCAAGCCACGCCAGATCCCCAAGGCCTGACGCGGCCCGACGTTCGAGGATCTGCTGCCAGGGGGCGCATTGCCTTCATCCCCGCCTCCACCGTCATTCCCGCGAAGGCGGGAATCCAGGCTTTCGCGCTCATACGCTGGAGCGCGCAAAAGCCGCCAGGCAACCGCCTGATTCGTCCAGGGCAATGGCGGCAGCGCGCCGGCAAGCGTCAGCCGTTCGCGCGCTTGGCCAGGATCTCGAACGCCGGCAGCGTCTTGCCCTCCAGCACTTCGAGGAAGGCGCCGCCGCCGGTGGAGATGTAGCCCACCTGCTTTTCGATGCCGTACTTGGCGATGGCCGCCAGCGTGTCGCCACCACCGGCGATGCTGAAGGCGCTGCTTTCGGCAATCGCCTGGGCTATTGTCCTGGTGCCGCCTTCGAACGCCGCGAACTCGAACACGCCCACCGGGCCGTTCCAGACGATGGTGCCGGCGGCCTTGAGTTGCGCCGCCAGCTTGGCCGCAGTCTGGGGGCCGATGTCGAGGATCAGGTCGTCGTCGGCCACGTCCGCTGCGGCTTTCACCGTGGCCTGGGCGTCGGCAGCAAAGCGCTTGGCCGTCACCACGTCTTCGGGGATGGGCACGGCCGCGCCACGGGCCTTCATGGCTTCGATGACGGCCTTGGCTTCGCCGATGAGGTCGGGCTCGGCCAGGCTCTTGCCGATCTTCAGGCCGGCAGCCAGCATGAAGGTGTTGGCGATGCCGCCGCCGACGATCAGGCCGTCGACCTTTTCGGACAGCGCCTTGAGGATCGTCAGCTTGGTGCTGACCTTGCTGCCCGCGACGATAGCCACCAGTGGCCGCCTGGGCGTTGCCAGGGCTTTGGTGATGGCGTCGATCTCTGCCGCCAGCAGCGGGCCGGCGCAGGCTTGTCTTGCGAACTGGGCGATGCCGTAGGTGGAAGCCTCGGCACGGTGGGCGGTGCCGAAGGCGTCGTGCACGAAGATGTCGCACAGCGCGGCCATCTTCTTGGCCAGCTCTTCGTTGTTCTTCTTCTCGCCTTTGTTGACCCGGCAGTTTTCCAGCAGCACGACCTGGCCGGGCTTCACAGCCACGCCGTCAACCCAGTTGCTCACCAGCGGCACCTCGCGGCCCAGCAACTCGCCCAGGCGCTGGGCCACTGGGGCCAGCGAATCGGCAGGCTTGAACTCACCCTCGGTCGGGCGGCCCAGGTGGCTGGTGACCATCACGGCGGCGCCTGCGTCCAGCGCCATCTGGATGCAGGGCACCGAGGCGCGGATGCGGGTGTCTTCGGTGATGTTCCCGGCGTCGCCCTGCGGCACGTTCAGGTCGGCACGGATGAAGACGCGCTGGCCTTTGGCTTTGCCTTGGGCAACGAGGTCAGTAAAGCGGATCACGTTCATGGCAGCAACTCGGTTGTCGAAATCAAGGAAGGGAAGGAACTCAAACTGGCCAGCCCAGGCCCAGTCGCAAGGTCAACAACACGGCCGTGCCGCAGACAATGGTTCCCAGGATGCCGCGCTGGCGCCAGAACCACAGCCCGCCGGCCAGTGCGGCAAACAATCTTGCATCCTGCCACGTGTGGATCAGTTGCCCCTGCGTCAGCACAATCTCGGGTGCCACCACGGCCACCAGCGCTGCCAGCGGCGCGTAGCGCAGGGCCTCGCGCAGCCAGTGCGGGATGGGCACCTCGCGCTCGGGCAACAGGAAGAAGGCCCGGGTGAGCACGGTGATCACCGTCAGCCCGAGGATGGTGACGAACGCCCAGCCGCTGGTCATGTCGCGTCCTTGGTCGGCGCAACCCCGAGGGGCGGCGGCAAAAAGTGGTCCATCAGGATGCCGATGGCCACGGCAGCGGCAATTGCAACCACGATGTTGAGCTTCATGGGCAGCGAATAGGCGGCCACTGCCGCGCAGGCGGCCACGGCTGCCGCCACCCAGGTGCCCCGGTCATGCAGCAGCGTGCCGGTGAGCCCCAGCAGCGCCAGCGTGCCGGCAAAACCCAGGCCCCACTGGGTGGGAATCACGTCGGCCAGCGCAATGCCCAGCATTGACAGCACTTGCCAGGCGAACCAGTTCACCGCCACGCCACCCCAAAAGTAGGGCAGTTGCTCGGGTGATGGCCGGGGTTCGGGAAAACGCCGCATGAAGCAGACGTAGTTCAGATCGGCCGTGAAGTAGCCCAGCCACGCCCGCCGCGCGCGCGGCAAGTGCCCGAAATAGGGCCGCCAGCCGGCACTGAAGATCACGAAGCGAAGGTTCACACAAGCAGCGGTGGCCCACACCACCCAGATCGGCGCGCCCGAAGCGATGAGCGGCAGCGAGGCCAGTTGCGCACTGCCGGCAAAGACCAGCAGCGACATCAGCACCGACAGCGGAATGCCCAACCCACTCTTGACCATGGCCACACCCGTCACCAGGCCCCAGGCTCCAATGCCCAGTGCGATGCCAGTCATCTCGCGCGCGCCGCGGCGGAACTCGGGGTGACGCCAGGGCGGCAGGAGGGAAGGCATGCCGCCATTGTCCTATGGCGCATGGACGGCCCTGCGCAGGCCAGGGCCGTTCAGTGGCCCGGTTTGGCGTGCGCGGCCTTGGCGTCGGCCTTGCCCGTGGGTTCATCTGCGGCTGCAGCCGCATCCCCATCGGCCGGCGGCTTGGGTTTGGCGCCGGGCGGCGGCAACACTGGCGCCACAGGCTCCAGTTTGTTCTCGCGCATGTAGTCGTCCATCTCGCGCCAGCCGGCGTAGATGGAGGCTTTTTCGCCCTTCTTGTTCAGGGTGTAGCAGTCTTCGATGGCGCGGCCAGCGTGGCGGCAAGCGGCACCGATGGCCTTGCCCTCGGCCGAACGCTTCTCGGCCGTGACAGTGGCCGATTCGATGCCCAGCATGTCGCAACCCGCGAGCAGGGCACTCGTCAGGACAAGCAGGGGCAAAAGGTTTCGGCGCATGGCGGAGGCAGATGGTCTGGATCGGGCAAGGTGCTAAGGACCTTATCGGCCCGCCATCCGCCAGCTTGAGCTGCCGCCAGCCGGGCGGGTTCAGCGCGCCACGCCGCCCTGGGCCATGGCCAGCAGGCGCTCCACCCGCTCTTCGGTGGCTGGGTGGGTGCTGAACAATCCCCTGAGCCCACCTGCCGAGAGCGGGTTCATGATCATCATCTGCGCCGTCTCGGGGTGGGCCTCGGCGGCCTCCATCGGCAGGCCCTGGGCCAAGCGGTGGATCTTCTGCAAGGCCGAGGCCAGTGCGGCCGGGTCGCCCGAGATCTCGGCGCCGCCACGGTCGGCCTCGAATTCACGGGCGCGGCTGATGGCCATCTGGATCAGGCTGGCGGCCAGCGGGGCCAGGAACATCATCAGGATGGACACCAGCGGGTTCACCGGCCGGCCTTCGCTGTCGCGCCCACCGAACATCAGGCCGAAGTTGCCCAGCATCGAGATGGCACCAGCCATGGTGGCGCTGATGGTGGAGATGAGGATGTCGCGGTGCTTCACATGCGCCAGCTCGTGCGCCATGACGCCGCGCAGCTCACGCTCGCTCAGCGCGCGCAGGATGCCGGTGGTGGCAGCCACGGCCGCGTGCTGCGGATTGCGGCCGGTGGCGAAGGCGTTGGGGGCGTCCTCGTTGATCAGGTAGACGCGCGGCATGGGCAGCTCGGCCTTCTGCGCCAGCTCCTGCACCATGCGGTAGAACTGCGGCGCGGTGCTGGCGTCCACCTCCTGCGCGTTGTACATGCGCAGCACCATCTTGTCCGAGAACCAGTAGCTGAACACGTTCATGCCCAGCGCGAACACCAGCGCCAGCACCATGCCCTGTTGCCCCCCCAGCAGGCGGCCCACGGTCATGAACAACGCGGTGATGGCGGCCATCAGCACGGCGGTCTTCAACAGGTTGAACATGGCATTGCGTCCTTTGCGTCAGGTGATGCGAACAAGCCCTGAGATGCGGGCTCGGGCCCGAAGTTCAAGCCCGGGCTCCGGCCGGGCCAGGCAGCACCTGCCCAGCCAGGCCCTGGTGCGCCTGCACGAAGGCCAACGCCCTCAGGCGCTTGCCGCCCGGGCGCTGCAACTGCAGCAGTTCCAACGCCCCCGCGCCGCAGGCCACGTGCAGGCCCTGGGCGTCAGCCCGAAGCACAGTGCCGGGCGTGGCAGGCGAGGTCAGCGGCAACGCGCGGGCCTGCCACAGCTTCACCACCTCACCGTCGCACTGGAAACTGGCGCCGGGAAAGGGGTCGAAAGCGCGTATGCGACGCTCGATCACGGCGGCTGGCAATGCCCAATCGACGGCGCTCTCGGCCTTCTCGATCTTGTGGGCGTAACAGATGCCTTCAGTCGGTTGCGGCGTGGCCAGGGCTCTGCCAGCCTCGGCGGCTTGCCGCAGAGCAGCCACGATCATCCGGCCACCCAACAAGGCCAGGCGATCGTGCAGGCTGGCCGTGGTGTCGTCGGTGCGGATCGCCTCGCGGCCCGTGGCCAGCATGTCGCCGGTGTCCAGGCCGGCGTCCATCTGCATTACGGTGATGCCGGTTTCGGTGTCCCCGGCCTCGATGGCGCGGTGGATGGGCGCCGCGCCACGCCAGCGCGGCAACAGCGAGGCATGGATGTTGAGGCACCCCAGGCGCGGCAGATCCAGCACCCATTGCGGCAGGATCAGGCCGTAGGCGGCCACCACCAGCACGTCGGGCGCGGCTTGCCGCAAGGCTTGACGGCCCGTTTCGGCCTCGTCGGGGTACTTGCCGTCCAGGCGCAGGCTGCTCGGCTGAGCCACTGTCATGCCATGGGCTATAGCCAGGGCTTTTACCGCTGAAGGGCTGAGCTTCATGCCGCGACCAGCGGGGCGATCAGGCTGGGTGAGCACCAACGGAACCTGGAAGCCAGCATCCAGGATGGCCCGCAGCGCGGTGGCGGCGAACTCAGGCGTACCGGCAAAGGCGACGCGCAGCGGCTGGACCGCCATCAGCGCGCACCCTGCTCGTCGCGGGTCTTCTTCAACATCTTGGTCTTGATGCGGTTGCGCTTGAGCGGGCTGAGGTACTCCACGAACACCTTGCCCAGCAAATGGTCCATCTCGTGCTGCACGCACACGGCGGCCAGGCCCTCGGCGTCAAACTCGTGCGGCTGGCCGTCGCGGCCCAGCGCGCGCACCCGCACCTTGGCATGGCGCTCCACCTCGTCGTAGATGGTGGGCACTGAGAGGCAGCCCTCCTCGGCCACGTGCATCTCCTCGCTGGCCCAGACGATCTCGGGGTTGATCAGCACCTGGGGCTGGTCATGGCCTTCCGAGGTATCCATCACCACCACGCGCCGGTGCACGTCCACCTGGGTCGCCGCCAAGCCCACGCCTTCGGCCGCGTACATGGTGGCCAGCATGTCGTCCACCAGTTGGCGCACGCTGTCATCCACCGCCGCAACAGGCTTGGCCACGGTGTGCAGACGGGGGTCGGGGTAACGCAGGATGGGAAGCAAGGCCATGGGACGACACGCAAAAGAGAAGGGTTCGGCGAAAAAGCTGTTGACTGCGCACAACAAACCGCACCTCACCCGGCACGGCAAGGAAACCGTTGCTCACGGCATTTCGTTGCAGCATCAAGGCTTTAGGGGCAGAATTTGCGGAGCTTTCTCAGCATTGGAGAGGCTTGGTGTCATGATCCGCGCACACGGGCTCGGGCACCGCCTCGGGCTGAATTGTTGCATCGCCACCGAATTCCGGCTCATTGCCCGGGAGAGTCCATACATGAGCCGTCATCTTCGCCGCACGATTTCCCTGCTGAGCGCCATGGGTTTGTCGCTCCTGGCGGCCCAAGCGCCCAGCTTGGCGGCCAACTTTCCCATCACGGCAGATCAGCAGAACACGGCGCAGAAAGTGTCCGAGCAGGGCATCCCGCTGTCGGAACTGGCGGCCGACGCGCCCGACAGCTACACGGTGAAAAAGGGCGACACGCTCTGGGGCATCTCCAAGCTGTTCCTCAAGAGCCCCTGGCGTTGGCCCGAACTCTGGGGCATGAACATGGCCCAGATTCGCAACCCGCACCTGATCTACCCAGGGCAGATGCTGTACCTGGACAAGTCCAACGGCCGCGCCCGCCTGGTGATGGCCAAGCCCGTGGGCGGTGGTGACGGTGTCGATGCCTCGGGCCGCCTGCAGCCGCGCATCCGGCCGCAATCGCTGGAGAACTCGGCCATCGCGTCGGTACCCATGCACCTGATCGGGCCCTTCCTGAACGATGCTGTGGTTTTCGACACCAACCAGTTGGCTGCCGCGCCGCGCGTCGTTGCCACGCAAGAGGGCCGCGTGCTGCTCTCGCGCGGCGAAACTGCCTATGTGCGCGGCGATGTGAGTGCTGCCCATACCTGGCAACTGTTCCGCGAAGCCAAGCCTTTGCTGGATCCCGCCACTGGGGAGCTGCTGGGCTTCGAAGCCCGCAACGTGGGCGCGGCCGAGCTGGTACGCCAGGGCAGTGAGGGCCTGGCCGCCAATGGCGTGAACGAGGTAGTACCCTCCACCTTCACCATCACCCAGTTGCGTGAAGAAGCCAACGTGGGTGACCGCCTGGCACCTCTGCCGCCGCACGACTACGACGCCTTTGCTCCACACCCCCCGGGCGCGCCGATGAGGGGTCAGGTGATTTCTGTCTATGGCGACGGCTTGTACGCGGGCCAGAACCAGATCGTCGCGATCAACCGCGGCGCCAAGGACGGCATCGAGCGTGGCCACGTGCTGGCCCTGTGGCGCGCCGGCATCAGCAAGGTGGACGGCACCGATGAAAAGCGTGCCATGCTCAAGCTGCCCGATGAACGCCAGGGCCTGGTCTTCGTGTTCAGGGTGTTCTCGCGCGTGTCCTATGCGCTGATCCTGCAATCCACCTTACCGGTGGGTGCGGGCGACACCATCACCCAGCCCTGATGCCACCCAGGGCGGCGCCTGCTATATGGCCTGCCGTCCCTGCACGCCAGACGCATGAGCGACGACGAACTGCTGGCTTGGCTGCGGCTGGTGCAAGCGCCCGGCGTGGGGCCGGGGGCAACGCGAAGGCTGCTGGCGGCCTTCGGGTCACCCCAGGCTGTCTTGCGTGCCAGCCCTGCCAGTTGGCGAGAGGTGGCTGGCCATGAAGCCGCCACCGGACTGGCACAGAACCACGACGACATAGCTACTCTGCATGCCAGCACAGTGGCTTGGCTGCGGGCCGCGCCCGAGACCCGGCACGTGGTCACGCTGGGTGACCCCGCCTATCCCGATACCTTGCTGCAGATCGCCGACCCGCCCGTGCTGCTGTATGCCGAAGGGTGCCTGGATCTGATGCGAGCCGAATCGCTGGCCATCGTGGGCAGCCGCCACGCCACGCCGCCGGGTCGCGACAACGCACGCCAGTTCGCAACCCACCTCAGCCAGGGTGGCTTGTGCATCGTGTCGGGCATGGCTCTGGGCATTGATGGCGCGGCCCACGAAGGTGCACTGGTCGGCTCTGGCAGCACGGTGGCGGTGGTGGGAACGGGTTTGGAGCAGGTCTACCCGGCCCGCCACAAGGCGCTGGCGGCTCGCATCGTGACAGATGGATTGGTGCTCAGCGAATACCCACTGGGCACACCACCATTGGCGCAGAACTTTCCGCGCCGCAACCGCATCATCGCCGGCCTCACTCGGGGCACGCTGGTGGTGGAGGCCGCTGTGCAGTCGGGCTCGCTGATCACCGCCCGCCTGGCTATGGAGGGCGGGCGCGAGGTCTTCGCCATCCCCGGATCCATCCACTCCCCGCAGTCGCGCGGCTGCCATCGCTTGATCCAGCAGGGTGCCAAGTTGGTGGAAACGGCCGCCGACATCCTGCAGGAGTTGCAGTGGCCCAGCAACCAAGCTACCACCATCGCTGCGGCAGCCGCAGCCACTGACGGTGCGAGCCCGCTGCAAGGCCTGCTGGACGCGATGGGACATGACCCCGTGACCCTGGATGCCCTGGTGGCGCGCACAGGCTATCCCCCAGCCGAACTGAACGGCAAATTGCTCGACCTGGAACTCGATGGCCGGGTGGCGCGCCTGCCCGGCGGCTTGTTCCAGCAGCGCCAGCAACTCTGAGCCCGGTCGTTGCAAAGCGAAGAACAACGCCCTGCGCGCGGATTCCTCGCCCCACGGCGCGTGGGACGCTGCGCTATAGTCAGTCCATGTTCGATGTTCTGGTCTACGTGTACGAAAACTACTGGCGACCCGACGCCTGCCCAGACCACGGTCTGCTGGCGCGCAAACTCTCGGCAGTCGGCTTCGAGTCAGACGAAATCCAGGAGGCCCTGCACTGGCTGGATGGTCTGACAGGCCAGGATGAACACGGCGACGTGTCCCCGCAAAGTGCGCTGAGCCTGCGCGTCTATCTGCAGCGCGAACAGGAATTGCTGGGCGAGGACTCAATCGGCTTTATCAGCTTTCTGGAAGCCTCGGGCGTGCTGCCCCCGGAAATGCGCGAAATGGTGATCGACCGTGCCATGGCCGCCAGCCAGACACCACTGGACCTGGACGACCTCAAGGTCATCGTGCTGATGGTGTTCTGGAGCCGAGGCGAAGAACCCGACGCGCTGATTCTTGACGAACTGTTCGTCGCCCCCGAAGACCGCCTGATTCACTGAGGTGGGTGCGAACGCCCATCGCCGAGCGCCGTAACCGGCTCAGTGCACCAGCCGTGCCGGATCAGCCTCGATCTTCTTCATGGCAGTGCGCGTGGCCGCAACCGTCAGCGATTCGTCCTGCACCGGCAGCAGCAGCCCCGCCTGCAGGAAGGCCGCCAAACGCGCCTTCTGGAACAGCACGCTGCGGCCCTTGGCCGACACAAACAACGACAGTTGCTTGTTCATGCCCTGCCAGCCCAGGCGCACCACCTCGTGACGGCCACGGTAGTCGAGCGTGAAGGCATCACCCAGCCGCAACTGCAAGGCCCACTCCACCATGGCCGGGCCCGGCATCGAGCCCCCCTCGGCCACCACTTCCAGGCCTTCCTGGTCGTGCGCCAGTTCATCCAGTACCCAGGAATCGTCCACTTCCAGGTCGTCGTCGGGCAGCAGTTCTTCGATGGCTTCAAGGCGGCGCTTCAGATCGGCCAACTGGTCTTCGGTGACGCTGGCAGTGCGCGCGCCAAAAGCCGCTGTGAGCGCCAGGTTCAAGGCCTTGATGGCGTCTTCCTGCTTCTGGGCGGCCATGCCGGCAGCCGACATGCCATGCCGCAAGGTGGCCAGCAGCGGCGGCAAGCGGCGGATGACTTCGGCCCGCTCTTCGCGCGTGGTCTTAGCGCTGGCCGTCCACATCAATTCGGTGGCAGCCTCGCGTACGGTCTTGACTTCCTTGCTCTGGCCGCCATGGCGCACGGCCGTGGTGGCCAGTACGTCGGCCCAGATCTTGAACAAAAACTCTCGAATGCCATCCTGCACCGCCACCTCGTCGAGCAGTTTGCGCAACTCGATGGTGTACTGGATGGCCAGGGTTTCGCGCTGCTCCACCTGCTGGGCCAGCGAAATGCCCATGCGGGTCGTTTCGTTCTGGCCTGCGTAGTAGCTTTCGAGAAACTTCTCGAACTCGTTGAGCACGGTCTGGAACACGCGCCTGCCAGTGTCGGGGAAGGCCTCTACCACCTGCACGATGCGCTTGATCTCGTTTTCAAGCGCCGGGCCCACCATGTCGGCGCTGCCTTCAAAGCCCATCACGCAAGCGCCCATGCGGTCGATCAGGCGGCGCGCTGGGTGGTCTTCACTGGAAAAGAAGTCGGGCTCGGCAATGGCCACGCGCAGCACCGGCATTTGCAGCCGGGCAAACCAGACACGGATGGCCGAGGGAATGCGTTCGTCGGTAAGGATGCTCTGGAACAGCAGCGCCACCAGTTCGATGGTGGCGCGCTCTGCCGGCGACCCGGCTGCGGCCTTGAGCGACTGGCTGCGCTCGCGGATCTCGCGGATGATCTGGTCGGGACTGGCCTGGGCGCCGGCGGGCACCCCTGGCACCGCTGCAGCATCCACCTGGGCCGCCAGTTGCTGCTGCACCTGGGCCATGGCGTTGGACAGTCGCTCGGAAGCCGGCCTGGCCACCGAGGTGTCACGAAAGCCGGGCACATGGCGCTCCATGATCTGCCCGAACTGCTCCAACACCACGTCGGCACGGGCGTGCATGCCCCCTACGGGGCGCGTCATCATGTGGGTTTCTTCGTGGTAGCCGGTGCCACCAGGCATCTGCGTACCGCCACCCCAGTGCGTGCCGGCACCCTGCGGGCCGGTCTGACCCACCTGGGCGGCTCGGTAGCCACCCATCGAAACCGCGCTGCTGCCAGCAGGTGCCACTTGACCCGCAGCGCCCGCCGAGGCCTGCCCCTGTGACGCCGCCGAGGGCACGAACAGACTGCGCCAGGCCGCTGGCGGCTGGAACCTCCCGCCCTGGGCAGGCGCTGGCGCTGCCACTGGCGGAGCTTCCTTCGAGGCTTCTTCAGCAACCGGAGGCTCGGCTTCGTCGTCCAAAGCTGCCGATTGCGTGGACGTGCCATCCGAGCGCCGGATGAAAGGGCGCAGATCGACCTCGGGCAGCACGCCGTGCTCGATCATCCAACGGTTGGTCTCGTGGTAAGCCTCTTCGGCACGCACGCTCAAGGTCTTGTGCAGCACCGCTTCCAGGCTCTGCCAAGCATCCAGCGGCATGTTCGCGGCACCCCAGGCGCGCACCACGCAGCGCGCCAGCACCTGCGGGCGGAAGATGTCGTCGTCGGCCAGTTCGGGCTCGCCGGTGGCCTGCATCGCGCGGGCACGCAGATCGGACAGTTCCCACGAGGAGCGGTCCATGATGGCAAGGGCGGTACGCGACACCATGATCTCGCGCCTGATGGTGGCGTCGTCCACCAGGCTCAGGTCTTTCTGGCCCTGCATGGACGCCACCAGGGCGCTGGCGGCACTGTCGGCAATCTTGCCGGGATTCAGGCGTGCCTGGATCTGCTCAGCCAGTTGCCGGGTGAAAGCGGTGCCGTCGCGCCGCAGCACCTGCACTGTGTCGTTGCGCTGCTGGGCTACGGCGCGCTCGGCGGGCTGGTCGGCCAGGGCGTAGGCGCCCTCGGTGATTGCCTTGAGGAAATCGCCCAGGTTCTTGACCAGGTAATCGGCGTAGAAATGCCGGGCTTGGTCGATCAGAGCCGTTTGAGCTGGGCTGGCAGACATGGACAGCAGGCGACCCGTGTTGATGGTTATCGGGTGACTCTACTACACCGCCGCACCGGCATTCGGGTCATTGGGGTCGACCTCCTTGCCGCCGCCGGGCCCGCTCTTCAACAAATCCTCGCGCTTGACGCCCAGCCACATCGCAATGGCCGCCGCCACGAACACCGAGGAGTAGATGCCGAACAGGATGCCGATGGTCAGAGCGATCGCGAAATAGTGCAGCGTGGGGCCGCCGAAGAACAACATCGACAACACCATCATCTGGGTGCAGCCGTGGGTGATGACGGTGCGGCTCATCGTGGAGGTGATGGCGTGGTCGATCACCTCCTCGGTGTTCATCTTGCGGAACTTGCGGAAGGCCTCGCGGATCCGGTCGAAGATCACCACCGATTCGTTCACCGAGTAGCCCAGCACCGCCAGCACCGCCGCCAGCACCGACAGCGAGAACTCCCACTGGAAGAAGGCGAAGAAGCCCAGGATGATGATCACGTCGTGCAGATTGGCGATGATGGCCGCAACCGCGAACTTCCACTCAAAACGCATGGCCAAGTAAGCCATGATGCCCAGCACCACGAAAGCCAGGGCCTTGGCGCCGTCCTCAGCCAGTTCGGCGCCCACCGACGGCCCTACCACCTCGGTGCGCGACAGCGACACCGGCTCGTTGCCGGCCACGTCGCAGGCCTGGCGGCTCACCTGCTCGCCTTGGGGCGTGGTGTACTGACGGGTGACAACGTTGCCCTTTTCGGCACCGCACAGCGCGCCGAAGACCTTGCCGGTCACTTCGGTCTGCTTGATGTCGCTGCGGGCGGGCAAGCGGATGATGACATCGCGCGAAGTGCCGAAGGTCTGAACCTGCACCTCGCCAAAGCCCATGCCCTCCACAACGCCACGCACCTTGGGCAGGTCGGCCGCCTGCGTGTAGGCCACCTCCAGCACGGTGCCGCCGGTGAACTCAATGGAGAAGTGCAGGCCGCGGGCGATGAGGAAGTACACCGCCGCGACAAAGGTGAGCGCCGAGATGATGTTGAACACCAGGGCGTGGCGCATGAAGGGGATGTCGCGCCGGATTCGGAAAAATTCCATGGTCAGACCTTAAGAAGGGTCGTCAAAGTGCTGTGCGTGGGTTCAGGGGGTCGCGTCGACGTCCGGTGCGGCCACCTCGGTGCCTTCGGGGCGCCAGACCTGGCCGATGGCCACCGCCTTGAGCTTCTTCTGGCGGCCATACCAGAGGTTGACCAAACCGCGCGAGAACATCACCGCGGAGAACATCGAGGTCAGGATGCCCAGGCAGTGCACGATGGCAAAGCCCTTGATCGGGCCCGAACCAAAGGCCAGCAGGGCCAGGCCGGCGATCAGCGTGGTGACGTTCGAATCCAGGATGGTGGCCCAGGCGCGCTCATAGCCGGCATGGATGGCCGCCTGTGGCGAGCTGCCATTGCGCAGCTCCTCGCGCACGCGCTCGTTGATCAGAACGTTCGAGTCGATGGCCATGCCCAGCGCCAGCGCGATGGCGGCAATGCCAGGCAGCGAGAGTGTGGCCTGCAGCATCGACAGCAGGGCCAGCAACATCAGCAGATTGAAGGCCAGCGCCAGCGTGGAAAACATGCCAAACAGCATGTAGTACAAGCACATGAAGATGGCAATGGCCAGGAAGCCGTAGGTGACGCTGTAGAAGCCCTTGGCGATGTTGTCGGCGCCCAGGCTGGGGCCAATGGTGCGCTCTTCGATGAACTCCATCGGCGCCGACAGCGAGCCGGCGCGCAACAGCAGCGCCGTGTCGTTGGCCTCTTGCGTGGTCATGCGGCCGGAGATCTGGAAGCGGTTGCCCAGTTCGCCGCGGATAGCGGGCGCCGTCACAACCTCACCCTTGCCCTTCTCGAACAGGATGATGGCCATGCGCTTGCCGATGTTGTCGCGCGAGACGTCGCGCATGATGCGCGCGCCCTTAGCATCCACGTTGAGGTGCACCGCCGGCTGCTGCTGGTCGTCGAAGCCAGGCTGGGCGTCGGTAAGGTTGTCCCCGGTGATGATGACCTGGCGCTTGACGATCAACGGGCTGCCGCCACGCTCGACGAAGCGCTCGGTGCCAAAGGGCACAGGGGCGGCGCCAGTGGCTGCCGCCGCAGCCTCGGGGCCGTCGTCCACCATGCGCAGTTCCAGCGTGGCGGTGCGGCCAATGATGTCCTTGGCCTTGGCGGTATCTTGCACACCAGGCAGTTGCACCACGACGCGGTCAGCACCTTGCTGCTGAATCACCGGCTCGGACACGCCCAGCTCGTTGACCCGGTTGTGCAGCGTGGTGATGTTCTTCTTGATCGCCTCTTCCTTGACCTTGCGGATGGCCGCTTCCTTGAGCACGCCGCTGAGCATCAGGTCGCCATTGGCGCCGGCCGATTCGGTCCACTGCAGGTCGGCAAAGCTCTCGTTCAGCAGTGCTTCGGCAGCGGTGCGGGTGGCGACGTCGCGGAAGGCAATCTGCAGGCTGTTGCCGTCGCGGCTGATGCCAGCATGGCGCAGGCTCTTGTCGCGCATGGCGCTGCGCACGTCGGTGCTCAGGGCTTCGGCCCGCTGCGTGAGCGCGGCCTTCATGTCCACCTGCAGCAGAAAGTGCACGCCACCACGCAGGTCCAGGCCCAGGTACATGGGCAGCGCATGCAGGCTGGTGAGCCACTGCGGCGAGCGCGACACCAGGTTCAGCGCAATGATGTAGCTGGGGTCGTTGGCGTCCGGATTGAGTGCCTTGGTCAGAGCGTCCTTGCCCTTGATCTGGGTGTCGGTGTCGGCAAAGCGGGCTTTGACCGAGTTGCCCTCGAACTGCACGAAATCGGGCTGCAGGCTGGCTGCCGCCAGCACATCACGCACCCGCTGGGTGGTGCCAGCGTCGAGCTTGAGCGTGACCTTGCCGCTGGAGACCTGCACCGCAGGCGCCTCGCCAAAGTAGTTGGGCAACGTGTAGATCAGGCCGACAACCAGCGCCAGCGCCAGCACAGCGTATTTCCACCAGGGGTAGCGATTCATGGGCAGGTTCGCAGGGCCTTGGGCCGCCGCGCCGTCAGACGTTGGCGCTGCCGAGTGGCAGCACAGGAAAATCGAAAAACTCAGGCCTTGAGCGTGCCCTTGGGCAGCACCTGCACCACGGCCGCGCGCTGCACCTGAATCTCCACGCCATTGGCCACTTCGAGGTGCAGGGTGGTTTCGCCCAGTTTGGCAATCTTGCCCAGGATGCCGCCGCCAATGACCACTTCGTCGCCCTTGGCCAGCGCCTCGATCATGGTTTTCTGCTCCTTCTGGCGCTTCATCTGCGGGCGGATCATGATGAAGTACAGCACCACGAACATCAGCACCAGGGGCAGGAACTGCATCAGGCCGGCGGCACCACCGGCAGGTGCGGCGGCGGATTGGGCATAGGCATTGGAAATGAACACTGGAATCACCTTTACGAATTCAACGACACCACCAGGGGCGGTGGTTCGGCAGCCGGGTATTGTAGGTGCGGGCCCGTGCGTGGGCGCTCAGGGCCCAGCAAGCTTGGGGCAGACGCCCAGGGCGGGGTCATGGCTGCAGAAGGCGTACCAAGGGCCATTGCCAGACAAGGCCTGACCCCAAATCGAGGTGTAGACGCTGCGCCCATAGAAAAACGGCAGGCCCCAGACGAAGGTTTGCGCCCCCTGCCCCACCGAACCACCAAGATTGGCGAAGGCTGTGCTGCTGGTGCTGAACAGGCCATCGGCATTGGCGATGGCAAACGCCACGGGGCCCGAGTTGCCCAGCGCGTCTGTGAGGGTCGCCGTGCGTTGGAGCGTGTCCTTGGGGCAAAACCAACCGCTCTGTGCAGAGCCTGAGCTCACATCGCAGGTTTGCGAGATGGAGGTGTCCTCAAAGAACAGCGCGTTCGAACCGCTGTCGATGTAGCTCTGGATGTAGTTGGTGGCGCCCACGCTGGTGGTGATGTACAGGTAGGTGGGCGAGAGTTGCTTGGGATCGGGGCCGGGGTCGGTGTCGATCGCGTACATCTTGGCGCTGTCGGCGATCTGGTTGTTGCCGGACGGATCGGTGCCGATGCCAAACACCAGCCGGCCCTTGGCCACCGTGGCGCCCAACAACGGCAACGAGGGCAGGTGGATGACGGTGCCGTTGTTGTTGACGGCGAAGTGCTTCACCGGGTTCTGGGTCTGCTGTGTATGCGGGATGGCTGATGGCGCGCAACTGGCCGTACTGGTGGCGTCGGTGCACCTGTAGTACTGCACATGCTGGCCGGTGTAGTCGCCCACCGCACAAGTGGAGCCACAGTCCAGGCCCACCATGCCCACCCCCAGCACGCCGTTCGCCTGTAACTCTTTCACCGAGGACAGCACCTGCTGGCCAGCGGCCGAAGCGCAGTCGGCTGTTGCCGCAGATGCGGCATTGCCGGAATCGTCGATGAGATGAATGGGAATCTGGTTGGCCTCTTCGCTGGCGATGAGCACATCGGCCTCGGCCAATGGCCCCCACAAGCCACCCACGACGAATGGATAGCATTCCACGGCGCTGCCTTGTGGTGTGGGTGGCGCTGCCAGCGGATCCGCTGCCAGGGTGACGGCAGGCAAGCCCAGGGCCGCCACCTTGCTCTTGAAGACCCGCAGGCCGTAAGAGCCGGTGTCCAGGATCACATGGTCTATCGTGACGCACGCGGTGCGAGACCCCGGTGCGCAAACCGTGACCGTGACATAGGGAATGTTCGCCGCCCCCAGCGAAAAGCCGGTGGACGGGCCTGTATCAACCACGATCTCGGTGGTATTGGCGCCGGTGGGTGTGGTGACTTCGGCCAGATCCACGGGTGGCTGCGTGCCAGGCGGCCAGGTGTAGGTGACCTCGGTGGTGGTACCGCCGCCGCAGGCCGCCAGCACGGCAGCCAGCAGCACAGCCACTGAGCGAGCACGCAGGTCAGCGCAGCGCATTGGGATCTACCCCTTCGGGCACCAGGTGACGCACGTAGGCCAGGCCAGCGAACATGCCCATGTGGGCCGATTCGTGCACCACCAGCGCCCCTTGGGTGAGCATGCTCTGCCGGGCAAACCCGTGGCCCTTGGCCGAGGCCATGCGAGCTGCGCTGTAGCCACTGAAATACTGCCCCAGCAAGGGCTGCAGCTGCAGCTTGAGGTGGCTGCGCCAGGCCAATGCAAAGACCTGGCCCGAAGGTGAGGCGAATTGCCGAACCGAAGAGCCGTCGGCCAGGCGGATGTCGTGCACCTGGTAGCGCAAGGCCGTTGCGAGACGCCGCGCGCCCTGCAGGCGCATCTGGTCGGCATGGATGGTTTCAACCCTTTCGCCCAGCACCGCATGGGCCTGCGGAGCATAGGCCGTGCAGCAGGCCACGCCCAGCGACGCACTCCATCGCATCGCCCGCACGAGCGCTGGCAGGCTCACTTCAGGACCTCGCTGATTTCGAGCTTGAGGCCGCTTGTGCCCACAGGCACCGGGGCCGACACTCCCTGCATGTCACCCGCCTTGGGGCTGACGTCGCCGCGCAAGGACACGCGCGCCACCACCACCACGGCGGAGACATAGGCCAGGTTGGTGTCCTTGACCATGCCCATGGATTCGTCGAGCGTGAACTCGAGGGGCAAATCCTTGACCTTCTTGCGCAGCAAGGCCACCGGCATGCGCGAGCCCTGCGCAGGGTGCGCCATGATGAAGACCGTGGCGTCCGGTGGTGCCGTGGCTGCCAAATCTTGCGCCAACCAGATGCGTCCGGAAATGCGGGCCGGCCCCGCAGCAAGCCTGACCTTGGAGGCTGCGGTGGCGGGGGCAAAAGCTGCCGCAGCCACAGCCCCTGAAGCCGATGGCGCTGGTGGCGCCTTGATTTGCGCCAGGCTCTGATCGATCTGGCGATTGAGCGCCGCATCGGTCGACACAGCACGTGCCCGCTCCAGCCACTGGGTGGCGTTGGCTGTTTCGTCCTTCTCCATGGCCACCGTGCTGGCCAGCATGAGCGCCTTGATATTCTTGGCATCAAGCGCCAGGGCGCGCTGGATCAGTGCCTCGGGCTCACCCAGCAATGATCGCCCGTTGGCCACCCCCATGGCGTCTGCGTAGTCGGCCAGCACCTGCGCATCGTCAGGTGCCAGGGCCGCCAGCTTTGCGTACGCCTTCTTGGCTTCGGCAAATTTCCCCAGCATTTCATTCGAGTGGGCCAGCATGGCCCAGGCAGCCTTGTCCTGTGGGTTCAGCTTGGCCTGTTCTGTGGCCTGAGCCACCATTCGCTCAAGTTGTTCGTCGGTGAGGGCCAAGGCCGCCCTGGCAGGTTCGCCAGGTGCGGGGGCGGACGCCGCAACGCCTGCGGTTGGCCCAGAGGAGCCCGGACGAATCAAAAACCACCATCCGAGCGCCAGCAAAAGCAGCATCACCAAGACGCCCGTGAGCATGCGCGAATTGGCGAGGCCCGCAGTGCCGGTGGCTGCCGCTACGGCAGATGCGGCGGGCACAGGGTTGGCGTGGGTGTCGGTGTTCACGGTTAGGTACTTCCAGGCAGCTCATGCGAGCCAGCGTATGAGAGGGGTTGGGCCCGCCCGGCTGCAGGAAGTTCCGCAAACCATGGGCCGGCCTCAGTGCACAACGGTGCCCTCGCAGGCAGGCCGGCGCTTCAGAACAAGTCGTACCGGTAGCCGAAATAGAAGAACACGGAATTGATGGTGTCGTTGTTCAGGCCGGCCGAAGTCTTGTTGGTGGACTTGGAGTGTTCCAGCATGCTCTCACCCATGATGCTGGCCTTCTTGGACAGGCGGTAAGACAACCGTATGCCCGGCGAAACGCGCGTCAAGGTACCTTCTTGGGCATCGCGTTGGGAATACACACGAATGGAGGGCTCCACGGTCACCGTGTTGTCCAGAATGCTGGTCAGGTTGTTGTAGGCCACTTGAACACCATTGAACATGGGCGTGCTCAGCACGCTCAGGTTGAAGTTGTTGATGTCGCGCTTGGAGTAGAGATTGGAGCCCGTCAGCTGCAAGGTCAACCCGTACTGCGCGCCCGTGGCCTGCGTGGCCTCGAAGCTGCCAACGGCCGGCAGCGCACCGATGTCGCTGTAGCGGAAGTCTCCGGTGGCCTGCCACTTCTCGCTCAATGGGCGCGAGACGCTGAACATCAGCTGTCGTGCAATCGCCGAGGTTTTGCGGGCAGCGTCCATGGCCTCGTCCAAAGTCATGCGCGCCAGCAGGTTCTTCAGTGTTGCCGCCTGCCCCTGGTCAAACACGGCGCTGATCAAGGCGCTGTTGAGCTCGAGTGTGGGCGCCCGCCGGGTGTCCAGCAGCAACGTGTAGGTGGTCTGCCCGGAACCCTGCAGCGACCCTTGCACGGACAGTGCATTGAGGGCCTGGAAGCGGGTGTCGTAGTCGAGCAAGGCATAGGCTGAGCCCACGTCGTCCGAATAACGGATCTCGGTTCCCAGTGCGCTGCGATTGAGGTAGCCCTCGGTGGTTTGCCCGAGGTAATAGATATTGCCACCCCAATGCTCGGTGATGTTGTCGAGCTCCAGCATGGCTGCACCCAGGCGCTGCGAGGGAGCAGACACCAGCGTATTGGCAGGCACCCCGCCCATCACGTTCACGCGCATGCCTTGCTGTTGCAGGGGATAGGTGACCGACAGCCCGTCAAACAACCCCAGAAGACCGCCGTTGATGGCCGATTGGCGACCCAGGCGCAACGCCAGACCACTGCTGGGCTGGCGGTAGTCCACATAGGCGGCGTTGACGCTGCTGGCGTTGTGCGACGACTTGGCCAGGTTGGTGGCGCCGGTGCCGCGCACGGTGAACCGCAGATCAGAGTCTTCCCAGGCATAGCGTCCGCCCAGGTCCAGGCTGGTGACCAAGGCCGACTCGGTGGTTCTGGTCAGGGTGGACTGGTCTATGCCTGAAGGCAGGTTCACCAGCGACTGACTGCGGGCCTTGCCCCCGAAGTAGTACTGCGCGATGTTGCCATTGAGCGATTTCTGGTTGGGCTTTGTGGCTGGCGTTGCCGGCGCAGCGGCCGTAGTGCCGGCAGCGGCAACTGGCTTGCCTGCTGCGTCAATCGCGGCCAAACGCTGCGTGACGCGGTCTGCGCCGTCGCCCGTCTTGAAAAGTTTGAGGTAAAGCTCGTACTCGGTGCGCGCGCGGGTGAGTTCACCCACACGCTCCCATGCCAGACCCACCAGTTCCTGGGCGTCCTGGCTGGCGGCATTGGGGGGCAGCCGCAACAGGCGATTCAAGATTTCAGTAGCGCGGTCGTTCTGCTTCGCGGCCATGGCCTCCCGCGCCTTGTCCAGCTCTGCCAGCGCCTTCACGTCGATTTCGGTCAGCACCGGGGCACTGGCCGCATCGGCAGGGGCTGCTGCAGCCGGCGCGCCCACTGTTCCGCCAGCAGCAGACGCCGAGGCGGCGGGTGCGCTGGCTCCAGCATCAGTCGCAGGCGCAAGCACTTTGGGCGCCAAGCCCACGAAGGCGATGTCCAAGCTGCGGTTGGTGGGCCCCGGGCGCACACGAACCGAAACGGTCTCGTTGAACTGCAGCGCCAACTGACGCAACTTCTGCCGTGGCGCCGCCTGCAGCACCATGGCAAAGGCGGGGGCCCCCATGGCAGCCGCCTGCTGGCGTGTTTCATCCACGGGCTGGGCCAGCAAGGCTGGGTCCATGCCGGTGAAATCCAGCCGAATCTGGTAGAGCTGGGCAGCGCCCGTGGGCGATTGCTGGAGCAGGCGCACCGGGCCGTTGAAGTTGATCCGCACGACCACGTCTTCAGCCTGAACCAGCACGACAACATCGTCCATGGTCTGCGCCTGGGCGTCCACCAGCACCAGGGCCAGCCAAGACGCCAACAGCCAACGAACCCACCTGTATCGACCCGGCATCTTCAGCCACCTCGTTGAATATGGTGATTGCGCAGCCCGGGGTTTCAAGCCCTGCCCCGCACGACAACGAGGGCCGGATCGGCCCTCGTTCACCCGTTGATCTTATTCAGTCCTGCGCATTCACTGCGTCGGTCTGGGTCGAGTCCCGCCGCGCAGCTGCCTCGGAATGATCTCACCATTTGTGATGTGGCAGCTGACACAGTTCGTCTTGTCGGGCTCAGCCCGGTACTGCGGCGAGATGTGCTTGTAGGTCACCGGCTGCCAGCCCACCACCAGGTGGCAGGCATCGCACGAGCGAGATGTCACGAAGTGATTGCCGGGCTTGCCAGGCGCAGACAGGCCATTGTGGCAAGCCTGGCATTGGCCAAAAGGCACGCCCTGGTGACTGAATTCGGCCGGCTTCCAGGCCGTGGTGCGGTGGCAGGCGTCGCAAGACATCTTGGTCTGCAAGTGCTTGGCCGGCAAACCCTTGGCGGCCTGGCCGTTGTGGCAGGTGGCGCACTCGTTGGGCAACACGCCCTGGTGGCTGAAGGCCGCGCCGGACGCACCGCCCACGGCATCGTCCATGCCAGGCAAGAGGCGCGGCCGGGCGCCAACGATGGCCGAGCGCAAGACCGGCCGAACGATGCCAAAGAAGCCGCTGAACTTGGTCGCGCTGTGGCAACCCGAAGCCGTGCAGTCCTTGACCCCGACTGTGCCGTTGTGCCTACTCTCGCCTGCTTCACGGATCTTGATGGTCACGCCAAACCAGGTGTATCCCTGCTCATGGCAGCTCATGCAGGTTTGCCCCTTCACCATGCCGTGGGCCGTGGCGTTGTTCTTCATGTTCATCCCGGTGAAGGATGTGAAGTTGGCATGGCAGCTGGTGCCGCACTCCGCCACGCCGACCGGCACGTGGGTGCTCTTGGACGGTGCGGTGGCTGAGCCCCCCGTGGCCAGCGGCATCTTCTTGGGCTGGTAGGTGAGCGCCGGCGGCGTGGCGCAGGTGGCCTGCGTGGTACAGCCGGCAAACGGCCCGGCGGCATGGCACTGCCGGCAGCCGGTGGCACTGGTGACACCCTTGTGCATGCCATTGATCGACAGATCCTTGGTCAGCCCGGCGATCGAGAAGTCGCCCGCCACGATGTGGCAGGTTGAGCACGTCTGGGTCGTCGGGAGGTGGCCATTGGGCTTAGCCGCGCCGCTGAAATACGTGGTGCCCACGTGGCAGGTGCTGCAATCGCCGGTGGTGGGGTGCGCCGCATCCTTGATGGCATAGGTGCTGCCCGTCGTCGTGGGCCGCGAGTTAAAGCCCTTGTACTGGGTGCTGGTGTTGGTGCTCAGTGTGGCCGGCGTCATCGGGTAGTGGCTCATGCCCATCCACACGTAGTTGGTGTCGTGACAGGTGTTGCAACTGCCGGTGATGCCGGCATGGATCATCGGCCCCGTCGGCACCGGTGTGGCCCAGGCCGTGCCCGGCGCCGTCTTGGTGGCCGAGGCCGGCACCATGTTGGCGGGCGCACTGCCCAGGTGGCAGGCCTCGCAGGTGGTGGACGACGGAATGTGCGCGCTGGCGCCCATGGGCGAGGTCGGCGGCATGCCGCTGATACGGATGATGCCGGCAAAGCTCACGGTGGTGCCCGAGGTCACGTGGCAGCTCACGCAGTTGGTGGTGATGCCCTTGTGGCTCATCAGCGAAGCGCTGAACTTGGCCCCATTGGGCACCGGCGTGGCGGCAATGCTGGAACCCGTGCCCACGTGGCAGACCTCGCAGGCCGTGGTGATGGGAATGTGGTTGGCCGGCGGACCCTTGATGGTGAAGTTGGCTGCCGGAATGGCAAAGCCGTCCACCACGCTGGCCGCATGGCACTGGGCGCAATTGGCCGAGGTGCTTTGCGCATAGGCGTGGATGTTGGCCAGCGTCGGCATGACCGAGAAATCAGGGTTGGTGTGACAGGCCGTGCAGGCCGCAGTGGCCGCATACGGGATGTGGTTGGACGGCTTGATGTCGCCTTCAAAGAAGGTGGTGCCGGTGTGGCAGGTGCCGCAATCGCCAGTGACCGGGTGTGCACCATCCTTGATCGCATAGGTGCTGCCGGTGGCGGTGGGCCGGGAATTGAAGCCCTTATATTGCGCACCGCTGGTGAGCGTGCTGGGCGTCATCGGGTAGTGGCTCATGCCCATCCACACGTAGTTCGTGTCGTGGCAGGCATTGCAACCACTGGTGATGCCGGCATGGATCATCGCCCCCGTAGGCACGGGCGTGGCCCAGGCTGTGCCTGGAGCGGTCTTGGTGGCCGAGGCCGGCACCAACGCCGCTGGAGCACTGCCCAGGTGGCAGGCCTCACAGGTGGTGGACGACGGAATGTGCGCGCTGGCACCTGCGGGCGACGTTGGCGGCATGCCGCTGATCCTGGTGATGCCTGCAAAGCTGGCCGTGGCGCCCGCCGGGGCGTGGCAAGAAACACAGTTGGTGGTGATGCCCTTGTGGCTCATCAGCGAACCACTGAACTTCGCACCATCGAGCACAGGCGTGGTGGCGATGCTGGAGCCCGTGCCCACGTGGCAAACCTCGCACGCCGTGGTGATGGGGATGTGGTTGGCGGGCGGGCCCTTGATGGTGAAGTTGGCACCCGGAATCGCGAAACCTGCCACCACGTTGGCGGCGTGGCATTGCGCACAGTTGGCGGTCTTGCTGGGCGCGTAGGCGTGGATGTTGGTGAGCGTGGGCATCACCGAGTAGTCGCTGCTGGTGTGGCAGGAACTGCACTGTGCCGTGGCCACGTAGGGAATGTGGTTGGCAGGCTTGTCTACACCCTGGAAGAACGTGGTGCCGGAGTGGCATTCCGAGCAGTCGCGTGTGCTCGGGTGGGCTGCGTCGGCCACGTTGTAGGTGCCGGCGGCAGCGCGTGGGCGGGTCTGGAAGCCACGGTACTGGGTGCCAACCGTTGTCGACTTCACCTTCGGGGTGATCGGGTAGCGCTCCATGCCCATCCAGACGAAGGCAGCCTCATGGCAACTGTTGCAACCACTGGTGGTGCCCGCGTGGATTTGCGGACCGGTTGGCACCGGGGTGGCGAAGGCCGAACCTGGCGCTGATTTGGTGGCCGATGCCGGCACCATGCCTGCCGGGGTAGAGCCCAAATGGCAAGCCTCGCAAGCGGTGGATGACGGGATGTGCGCGCTGGCCCCCATGGGTGAGGTAGGCGGCATCACCACGATCTTGCTCACACCGGCAAAGCTGGAGCCGTTGATGCCCGGCCCGTGGCACACCACGCAGTTGTTGGTGATGCCGGTGTGGCTCATCAGCGAACCACTGAACTTCGCGCCATTGGGTACCGGCGTGGTGGGCACGCTGGAACCCGGGCCCACGTGACAGACCTCACAGGCCGTGCTGATGGGCATGTGGTTGCTGGGCGGGCCCATGATGGTGAAGTTGGCACCCGGGATGGCAAAGCCAGCCACCACGCCTGCGCCATGGCACTGGGCGCAATTGGTCTTGGTGTTCGGTGCGTAGGCGTGGATGTTCGCCAGCGTCGGCATGACCGAGTAGTCGGAACTGGTGTGGCACGAGGTGCACTGCGCCGTGGCGGCATACGGAATGTGGTTCGCCGGCTTGTCCTGCCCAGTGAAGAAGCTGGTGCCGCTGTGGCACTCAGAGCAATCCTTGGTGCTGGGGTGGGACGCGTCGGCCACGTTGTAGGTGCCGGCCGCTGCCCGTGGGCGAGTGTGGAAGCCGTTGTACTTGGTGCCCGGCGTGGCCGACTTCACCGTGGGGGTGATGGGATAGCGGTCCATGCCCATCCAGGACGACCCCGACTCGTGGCAGGTGTTGCAACCACTGGTGATGCCTGCGTGAATCTGAGCCGCCGTGGGCGCCGGAGTGGCAAACGCCGTACCCGGTGCCGTCTTCGTGGCGGAAGCGGGCACCAGGCCTGCGGGGGTGGAACCCAGGTGGCAACGCTCGCAAGCCGTGGACGACGGGATGTGGGCGTTGGGGCCCATGGGCGCGGTGGGCGGCATCCCCACGATGCGGCTGATGCCGGCAAAGGTGAGGGTGGAGCCCGACGGCGCGTGGCAGGCCACGCAGTTGCTGGTGATGCCGGTGTGGCTCATCAACGAGCCACTGAACTTGGCCCCATTGGGCACAGGCGTGGTGGCAACGCTCGAGCCGGTGCCCACGTGGCAAGCCTCGCAGCCCGTGGTGATGGGCATGTGGTTGCTGGGCGGGCCCATGATGGTGAAGTTGGCTGCCGGAATGGCGAAGCCTGCCACCACGTTGGCCCCGTGGCACTGCGCGCAATTGGTGGTGGTGCTGGGCGCGTTGGCGTGGATGTTGGCCAGCGTCGGCATCGCCGAGTAGTCACCCGTGGTATGGCAAGCGCTACAGGCGGCAGCGCTGGCATAAGGAATGTGGTTGGCCGGCTTGTCGCCCGCAGCGAAATAGTTGGTATTGCTGTGGCACTCGGCGCAGTCGCGTGTGGCGGGGTGGGTGGCATCGGCCACGCTGTAGGTACTGGCCGCCGCACGAGGACGAGTGTTGAAGCCGCGGTACTGGCCACCCGTCGTCTTGACGCTGGGCGAAATCGGGTATGCCGCCATGCCCATCCAGACATTGCCGGCCTCGTGGCAGGTGTTGCAGCCGCCGGTGATGCCGGCGTGGATCATGGCCCCGGTGGGCGCGGGCGTGGCAAAGGCCGTGCCCGGTGCGGTCTTGGTGGATGACGCAGGAATCAGCCCGGCCGGCGTGGAGCCCAGGTGGCAGGCCTCGCAGACATCCGACGAGGGAATGTGCGACGTCGGACCCGCCGGAGATTTGGGCGGGATCACCACGATGGCGCTGACACCGGCAAAGCTGGCCCCATTGATCGATGGGCCGTGGCAGGCCGCGCAGTTGTTGGTGATGCCCGCGTGGCTCATCAGCGAGCCGGCAAAGCTGGCCCCATTGCCCACAGGCAGGCTGGTGATGCTGGAGCCCGCACCCACGTGGCAGCTTTCGCAGGCCGTGGTGATGGGCATGTGGTTGGCTGGCGGGCCCTTGATGGTGAAGTTGGCCGACGGGATGGCGAAGCCTGCCACCACATTGGCGCCGTGACACTGGGCGCAGTTGTTGGTTCTGCTGGGTGCGTTGGCATGGATGTCGGCCAGCGTGGGCATGGTCGCGAAGTTGCTGCTGGTGTGGCACGCCGAGCATGCCGCTGACGATGCATAGGGAATGTGGTTGATGGGCTTGTCGACCCCGCTCCAGGAGGCAAAACTGCTGTGGCACTCGCCGCAGTCACCACCCGTGGGGTGGGCAGCATCGGCAATGGTGTAGGTACCCCCGGTCGACTTGGGACGCAGGTGGAAGCCGTTGTACTGCGCGCCCGACACCCGGGTGGTGGGAGCGATCGGGTAGGCACCCATGCCCATCCAGGGCTGAGCCACGTCGTGGCAGCTGTTGCAGCCGCCGGTGACACCCATGTGGATTTGCGCCGAGGTGGGCGCTGGTGATGCGAAGGCAGTGCCAGGCGCGGTGCGGCCGGCCGAAGCGGGGATCTGCCCTGCAGGCGTGGAGCCCATGTGGCAATTTTCGCAAGTCGTTGACGACGGAATGTGCGCGCTGGGGCCAGCAGGCGAGGTGGGCGGCATGACCACGATGCTGCTCACGCCAACAAAGCTGGCGCCACTGATGGCAGGGCCGTGGCACGAGGCGCAGTTGTTGGTGATACCGGCGTGGCTCATGAGCGACCCGCTGAACCTGGCGCCGTCAATGACCTGGTTGGTGGGCAGGCTGGAGCCCGCGCCAACGTGGCAGGTTTCACAAGCCGTGGTGATGGGCATGTGGTTGCTGGGCGGCGCCGTGACGCTGAAGCCATTGACCGGGATGGCAAAGCTGGGCGCCACACTGGCGCCATGGCACTGGGCACACCCACCGCTGGTGGGCGCGTTGGCGTGAATGTTGGTCAGCGTCGGCATCGCCGAGAAATCGCCCCCGGCGGTATGGCATGCCGTGCACGTGGAGCCGCTGGCAACGGGAATGTGGTTACTGGGTTTGCCTTCCCCATAGAAGAAAGCGGTGCCGGTGTGGCACTCAGCACAGTCCCCGCTGTCCGGGTGAGCTGCGTCGGCAATGGTGTTGACACCTCCCACAGCTTTCGGACGAGCATGAAAACCGGTGTAGCGGGCCTTGGGCACGAAGGTGGCCGGCACCATGGGGTAATAAGACATGCCGAGCCAGGTGTAGCTGGTCTCGTGGCAGTTCGAACAGCCGCTGGTCACGCCCGCGTGGATTTGCGCGCTGGTGGGCACCGGCGTGGCAAAGCCGCTGCCCGGAACGCCAGCGACCGCATTGGCGGCCACCAGGCCTGCGGGCATGGAGCCCAAATGGCAGCTCTCGCAGGTGGTGGATGACGGGATGTGTGAATTCGGGCCAGCTGGCGCGGTGGGAGGCATCACGATGATGCGGGAAATGCCTGCAAACGAACCGGCACCCACGTTGGGGCCGTGGCAATCGGCACACCCGGTGTTCAAACCCGTGTGGTCCACCTGGCCACCCGAGAAGCTCTTGAAACCAGACTGGGTGGACGCGACGTGGCAGGAGCCGCACTGGATCGACAGGCTGCGCGGCAAGTGATTGGACGGCATGCCCTTGGCGATGGCACCGTTGTGGCAACGGGCGCAGGTGCTGATGTCACCCGCCAAGGCCTCGTGGTCAAAACGCGTGATCGGCAGGAAGGCACTGGCCAGGTGGCACTGGTCGCAGGATTCGGTGGTCGGGAAGTGCGTTGCCGTCATGCCGGTGGCGCGACGGCCGTCATGGCAACCGGCGCAGGTGCCGGGCGAAACAGTGGCGTGGTTGAAACGCGCCACAGTGAACGATGTCACCGAGTGACATTCCTCGCAATTGTTGCTGGACTGGATGTGGTTGACCGGCTTGGCCTTGGCCCCGCGCTGGTTGTTCTGCAAATGGCAGCCCGCGCAATCGCGCGGCGTGCCCTTGAAGATGCCTTTGATGTGGCAAGACTCGCAGCGCACCTGCTCGTGCAAGCCCTCCAGTGCGAACAAGGTGGTGTTGTGGTCAAAGCCGGTGTCGCCCTGCGCCTGGCTGTTCGGGCTTTGCAGCGACAACGCCAGAAACACGGCCGCAACGCCCAGGACGGATGCCATTCCGATCACACGGGTGACCATAGAAGTGGCAAGCGACTTGATTTTCAGAAAGCTTGTCATGACACCAACCTTGACATGGCTCCGGGTTGGCGCACAGCGCCTGACCCCGGATGCTGGGGAGAAAGAGAAACCGCACTGGCGGCGCGACCTGGTCGCTGCTTGATGTTCTTGAACGAATCTGCAGTGTGGCATTGCTGGCACTGCCGTCCGTAACTACCTTCGTGAATGTCGTCCTTGGTGTGACAACTCGCGCATTGCTGCGATATCTGGGCACGACCTTCAACAGGCTTTGTATGGCACGCCTCGCAGGCTACCTTCTTATGCTTGCCTTCGAGCGGAAACCTCGTACGAGCATCATGGTCATACGTCCAAGTCTTCCAACTTTGCGCGTTATGGCATAGGGCGCAGTCAGAGCTCAGCTTCTTCTTGTGCTTATCGTCCTTGGCGTGACAGGCTACACAGGCCACCTTCGCGTCCTTGTAACGCGGCGTTTCGTGACACTTCTTGCACTCAAGTGGGCCGTGCTTACCCAGCAATGGGAAGCGTGTGAGCCCGTGGTCAAACTTGGGCGCGGGCTTCCATTCCTTCTCGTCGTGGCATGCACCACAGAGCTTGCCGCTCTGGCCTTCGTGCTTGTCTTCCTTCTTGTGGCAGGAATAGCAGTCCTTGGGGGCCTCTTTGTAGTTGGGCGTCTTGTTGTTGCCACTGGGCTTGTGGCAGGTGTCGCATTTGGCCTTGGCATGCTTGCCCTTGAGCGGGAACTTGGTCTTGTCGTGGTTGAAGCTGGTCTTCTTCCAGTCCTTGTCGTCGTGACAGGCGGCGCAATCCTCTCCCAGAGTGCCCTTGTGGGTGTCATCCTTGGTGTGACAGCCTATGCAGGTCTTGGGGGCCTGGTTGAAGATCGCTGACGCATGGCAAATCTTGCACTCCACCTTGGCGTGCTTGCCGGTGAGCGGGAAATCAGTCTTGTTGTGGTCAAACTTGGGCGGCTCTTTCCAGTCGCGCTCGGTGTGGCACTTGGCGCAGTCGGTGCCCAAGGTTTCCTTGTGCTTGTCGTCTTTCTGGTGGCAGTCGTTGCAGCCTGTGGTGAGCTTGTCTTTGTAGACCCAACCGGTGGTGTGGCAGGCATCGCACTTGGTGCTCTTGTGTTTGCCCAGCAGGTCGTACTTGGTGTCACGGTTGTGGTCGAAGGTGATCGTCTTCCAGCTCTTCGCGTTGTGGCACTTCTCGCACTTCTCGCTGTAGTGACCCTTGTGCTTGTCTTCCTTCTTGTGGCAGGTGTAGCAATCGTTGGGCGTGTCCTTGTACTTGGTGTCCTTGTGGCAATCCTTGCACTTCACGTCCACATGCTTGCCTTCGAGCGGGAAGTCGGTCTTGTCGTGGTCAATCTTGGCTTCTTTCCAATCGGCCTCGGTGTGGCAATCAGCGCACTTGTCTCCCAGCGAACCCTTGTGGGTGTCGTCCTTCTTGTGACATGCAATGCACTCGCGGTTCGAGATGCGGTAACCCTTTTCCTTGCTGCTGGCCACATGGCACTTGGCGCAATCGGTCTTCTGGTGCGCGCCTTTGAGCAAGTAGTTGGTAGCCTTGTGGTCGAAGCTGGATTTCTCAAACGCGGCGATCTTCGCGTCCAGGCCCTTGTGGTCGGTGTGGCATGACCGGCAGGTCTGCTGCTTCATCAGACCGTGCAGGCCATGCTTGGCGGAAACGTCCTGCCGCACCTCCTTGTGACAGTCCATGCACAAGCGGTCCTGTGCCTTGCGGTCAAACTTGAGATGGCACTTGTCGCACTCGCCTTCGTACTTGGCGTGCGGAGAGGTCAACTTTCCTGGGGCCAGGACCGATTCGATCGACTGCGCCCAAGCCCCTGCACCCAGGCCAAACTGCAACCACAGCAGCGCAGCGAACAGCCAACGCCAAACCGCCGTTGTCGACGTGACGGCAACGGCGGCTTTGAAGAAGACTGGCGATGAACCATGCTCAAACTGCACGGGAGATACGGACATGGGTGCTGAGGAAGGACGTTGCGGGGAAGGTAGCGGAATTTACCTTGCCGGGAGTACGTGGCTGCTTTCAAACGTATCCCTGTGGGGACATTGAGCCTGCTTCGCATACTCGCCCACGCCTGACCGCTGGCCTTACGCCGAACTTAAGCGGTTGACCTGTCTCAAACTTTGGCCTGCAATCTGGTCCGAACTTTGCAACAAGTCGAAACACAATCCGAGCCAATTCCGTCTCAAGCACACAACCCTGTTGGCCGCCAGCGTCAGCTCTGGTAGCTCGGGTCCAACCGGTCAAGCTTGCGCAGCAATGCCGGCCAGACGATGCCGGCGCCCTGCCCCTTGGTGACCGCCTGGATCACCGCCGGCATGTTCTCCAAGATCTTGGGGTTCACATGGATCAGTTCTCCGCCGGACTGGGCGCTGATCTGTATGGCACAGGCCGACTCGAACTGGTACATGGCCAGGAACGCATCGGCCACCGTGGCGCCCAGGGTGGCCAGCCCATGGTTGCGCAACATCAGGTAGTTGGCCTGGCCCAGGTCGGCCTGCAGGCGCGGCTGTTCGTCCGGCCGCAGCGCCACCCCTTCGTAGTCGTGGTACGCCAGTTGCGGCAGCACGAATGTGCTTTGCTGGCTGATGGGCAGCAGCCCGCATTTCTGCGCGCTCACCGCCACCCCCGTGCGGCTGTGGGTGTGCAGCACGCAACCCACGTCGGGCCGGCCGTCGTGGATGCAACTGTGGATGGTGAAGCCCGCCGGGTTCACCGGGAACGGCGAATCGCTGAGCTTGTTGCACTGCTGGTCCACCTTGATCAGGCTGGACGCGGTGATCTCGTCGAACATCAACCCGTAGGGATTGATCAGGAAGTGGTGCTCGGGCCCAGGGATGCGCGCACTGATGTGGGTGAAGACCAGGTCACTCCAGCCGTACACCACCACCAGGCGGTAGGCCGCCGCCAGGGCCACGCGCAGTTGCCATTCTTCGGGGCTCACCTGGCCTTGCAGCGAGGGAATGTTCATGTCTTGTCTCCTGGTCTTGTTTGGATGCGCCGAACGGCAGCGCCCATGCTAAGCCGACCGCTCAATCTCGCACCTCGCACATGGGATCCTCCCCAAAAGCCGTATCCACCACGCGGCCATCCGCACCCATGCCCACCATGAACCACTGGCAAAACGGCGACTCGTAACGGTACGACCACACCTTCTGCCGCAAGCGTGGCAGTGGCCAAACCACCGATGGCGCACCGATCCGCAAACGCACCTCGTCTGCAGTCATGCCTGCCCGAATGGCCGCGAAGTTTTGCTCGGTCAGCACCTGCTCCCCGAGCACCAGCAGGCCCTGGGCATCAAAGGCGTACTTGTAGGTGGTCTTGGCAAATTCGCCGCTGGCGTATTCCAGCTGCCGGGCCCCGGCTGGCAGCACATGCTCTGCAGTGGGCCTGCCCAGCACGCGCATCACCTGGTCCACCGGGGTTCCTGCAGCAAAACGGTGCGAGGGGAACAACGCACAGCCACTGAGCAAGACAGTGAGCATCAAAGCCGTTGCCATTCGGATGCACTGAGGCATGCCAGCATTGGACACCCAGCCGGCCCGCAAGACCAAACACCATGCGGCCAGCCATGGGCTCAGGCGCTGCATGACCCCAAGCGACCCCACAAACGAAGCTTGGCCTCACCACGCATTGCAAGGAGCGCCCAGCAGGTCAGGGCACCTTCAAACATCGCGACTGTCTGGCTCTCGGACCACCCCGATGGATCATGGCAAGAGCGAGAAGGTGACGTAACCGGCACCTGCCTCAGCAAGTTGCTTGATGCCCGAAGTACCTGCACTGATCGCAACGAATTTGACGTGCCGTTGGGATTCCTTCGCGTGCTTCGCAAGCTCCAAGGCTGCTGTCAGTCTGTCGTTGGCATGAGGCGCCAGATCGTTGTACGGAACTTCGAGGTTCGCTCCGGCTGTCATGAGCGAATTCAGGTAGGCGGGTTTGAACGTGACGTTGATCATGTGATCACTCCTTGGTGTACAGGCAGCATAGTCCCGGATCGACCTCCCAGCGGCCATTGCCGCCGACAACTGGGCTGTTCTTAGCTCGATCAAAGCCAATCAGTCCCGGGGCCACAAGAAAGCGCCCGCATGAGCCGCTCGGCCTTTGCGGCCAGACGCTCAGAGCTCCAGCACCAGCCTCGGCGATTTGGCCCGTGAACAGCAGGGCAGCAACTGGTCATTGGCAGCTTGCTCCTCGGGTGTGAGGTAGACGTCTCGGTGATCGGGCACTCCTTCCAGCACGCGGGTCAAACAGGTGCCGCACACACCCTGTTCACAGGCTGTCTGCACGGCCACGCCCGCAGCAGCCAGAGCCTGCACGATGGTTTTCTCACGCGGCACCACCACCACCTGGCCGGTGCTGGCGAGTTGCACCTCGAAGGCGGTGTCGCCGTCGGCCATGAGCACTTCGGCACCAAAGAATTCCCAGTGCAATTGTTCTTCCTTCCAGCCCAGCGAGCGGGCAGTGTTCAGCACCGCATCCATGTAGCCCTTGGGGCCACAGACGTACAAATGCAGGTCGGCTGGCGGCGCCGCCAGCAGGGCCTGCAGGTCGAGCTTTTGGGCTTCATTGCCGTCGTCGAAGTGGCAGTGCACGCGTGAAGCAAAGCCTGAGGCGGCGATGCGCTCGCGAAACGCCATGCGGGCCTGTGAGCGTGCGCCGTAGTGCAGCTCGAAGTCGGCACCGTCGCGCGCCAGCTGCTCGGCCATCGCGAGGATGGGCGTGATGCCGATACCGCCCGCCAGCAGCAGGCTGCGGCGCACGCCTGGCTGCAGCGCAAAGCAGTTCTTGGGCGCGCTGATGCTCAGGGTCTGACCTTCCTGCAACTGCTCATGCACTGCGGCCGAGCCACCGCGCGAGGCCGGGTCGCGCAGCACACCCAGTTGGTAGCGGTGCGTCTCGGTGGGGTCGTTGCACAGCGAGTAGGGGCGCACCAGGCCGCCTGGCAGATGCAGTTCCACATGCGCCCCTGCCGAGAACGCTGGCAGCACAGCGCCTTCCAGAGGCACCAGTTCAAGACCGCAGATGTCCTGGGCCTCAACGGTCTTGCGGGCCAGCCGCACGCACAGCAAAGCGGTCATGCTTCCGCCCTCAAACAGCCGCAGTGGCCGCATCCCGCTCGGCAGCGATCAACCGGCCAATGATGCGCCGCGCCTGCAGGCCACCCGAATCGATGTTGAGCATCAGCAGCTTGCGCTCGGGCCAGTGCAGCAGGTTGAGTTGCTGGCGTTCCAGCATCTCCCGGTCTTCGGCAAAGATCTTGCCCTGGCCCTCGCGAATCTGCGCCGTGAGCGCCGCATCATCAGGCTTGAAGTGGCGTGCCATGCCCCAGAAATAGTGGATCGAGGTGTCGGTCTCGGGCGTGATGAAGTCCACAACGATGCTGGACACCTTCACATCCTTGGGGGCCCCATGCCCGCCTTGCCCGGCCAAGGCCACGCCCACTTCGATCAGCACATGGCTGGGCGGGCTGAAATGGCAGATCTGCCAGCGGTCCACCAACTGGTCATCTGGCAGGCCGTTCATGCGCAGCGCCATCTTCCAGAAGGGGGGCGGCTCGATGCCGTTCATGAACCGGCTGGTGATGACCTCGTCCCCCTCGGTGCGGGTGGTGCAAGGCGTTTCGTCGATCTCTTTCTGGCCGATGCTGGTGGAGTGCACGTAGGTCTCGTGCGTCAGGTCCATCAGGTTGTCGATCATCAGTTGGTAACCGCAGGCGATGCGGAACAACCCCCCCCCAAATGACCACTCGGGATCGCGCGCCCAGGTCAGATCCGGGATGCCGACGGCCGCGTCGGCCAATGCCGGGTTCCCGGGCCAGACCCAGACAAAACCATGACGCTCGACCACCGGGTAGCTGCGGATCTCCGGAAAGCCCCGCACCCGCTGGCCGGGCATGGCCACGGTCTTGCCATCGCAGCCCATCTCCAACCCGTGGTAGCCGCACACCAGTTGGCCTTCGCACACGCGGCCCAGCGACAACGGCGCGCCCCGGTGCGGGCAGTAGTCTTCCAGGGCGGCCACGGCGCCACTGCCGTCGCGGTAGAACACCATGGGCTCGCCACAGATCTGGCGTCCCAAGGGGCCATTGGTGATCTCGCCGGGCGTGCATGCCACGTACCAGGCATTGCGAGGGAACATGCTATCGTTTCCTTTCAGAATTGGATCCAATCATTGGATCCAATTCTCGCAATTCAACCCACAAACTCACCATTGGGGTAAACCTTTGGATCCAATTGAGCCTGTTGGCAGCGCCAGCGTGGTGGCATCCCTAAGGCAAATGATCATCGAAGGGCGCTATGCGCCGGGTGAACGCCTGGCAGAAATCCCCGTGGCCGACCGGCTGGGGGTGTCACGCACGCCGGTGCGACTGGCCTTCCGCACCCTGGAGCAGGAAGGCCTGCTGCAAAAGGTGGGCAAGCGCGGTCTGGTGGTGCGGGCGTTCTCGGAAGCGGACGTGTTTTGCGCCATCGAGGTACGCGGCGTGCTGGAAGGCCTGGCCGCCAGGCGTTTGGCCGAGCAGGGCCTGCCCGATGCCGTTCGAGATGTACTGCAGGCGTGCGTGGACGAGGGCGAGTACCTGCTGGCAAGCGGCACCTTGACCGAAGAAGGCATAGGCCCGTGGGGGCGATTGAATGAGCGCTTCCACAGCACCATCGTGCAGGCTGGCGGTGGTCGGGTGATTGCAGACGCCATTGCACGCAACAACCACCTGCCATTCGCCTCGGCGGAGTCACTGGTCATTGATCGCTCGGCGCTGGACAAGGAGTTTCGCAAACTCAGCCTGGCGCAACTGCACCACCGGCTCGTGCTGAACGCACTGGCTCGGGGAGAGTCAGCCCGGGTCGAGGCACTGATGCGCGAACACGCCTGCGTTGCACTGCATGACGCGTCGGTATTCGGGCTTGCCGGCACCGCTTGAACCTGGGCAACTGATCGTTCAGATCGTGTGTGGTTTTCATTTCGCCACTGTACAGATTGCTTTGATTGAAACAGGTCGGAGAACACCGCCTTGCCAATGCATCATTCACTGAGAATGTGGTCCGTCAACATGGCGGGCCGGACGTGGCCCACGCCCACTTCCCGTCGTCCTTACAGACTTTCTCCAAAATCGCTTGAAGCTGAGTGGCTGACTTGAGCAACATTCTCGCCATCGCATGTGGCGCATTGAGCGGTGCACTGGTCGGTTGGGCGTTTGTGGTGCCATTCGCGGTCGTTGCCAAGCGCGGGCTTGCATGGGCATATTTGCTGCTCGCGACTGTGGTGGCAATGCTGCTGTCCGGGGTGGCTGTCCTGGTGCCGCTTTGGGTGGCAAGTTGCTTGCCTCTTCCGCACGATGACAGGCCTGCATGGGTGCTGTCGTTTCTCGCCGGGGCCTACCTTTCGCGCCTGGCTGTGAACCGCTGGAAAAAGCGGTTCTCAACTCAGCGAAGGTAGCTCAGCGCCCTCACGGATTCTGCGGGCTGGCGCGCTCGTGTGGCCGGGGTTTGTGCGGGCACAAGCCCCACGCAACACCCATCTCCTACAGTCTCAAGCGATGGCCAATCAGTGGTCACGATGACTTGCCACGCCATGCCTCTGGTCACATCGCCAGATGGGCTGACAGGTCCCCCTCAACTCAGGAGATTGACGATGAACTCGACGAGGAACAAGGCTGCTCTGGCCTTGCTATGGGGTCTGGCCTGCGCCTTGCCCGCCCAGGCCCAGACCACGGTGGACCTGTTTGTCACCATCACCAGTGCCGAAGCTCAGAAGCAGGGCCTGGCGCTGGTGCTGGCCTCGCAGGGCCTGCAGCAAAAGGCGCGGGTGCGGGTGCTGCTGTGTGCCGATGGCGGGCCTTTGGCACTGAAGGCCAGAGAGCCCGCCGCCTTGAAGCCGCGGAGCCCGCGCGTCATGCTGGACGAGTTGATCAAGGCTGGCGCGCAGGTGGATGTGTGCGCGCTGTTTCTGCCCAACAGCGAGTGGAAGCAGACCGACCTGATCGACGGCGTGGGCGTGGCCAAGCCGCAGGAAGTGGCCGCACAACTGCTTGCGCCACAAACGCGGGCGGTGACGTTCTGAAGCCAAGCGGCGCCTGCCCTGGCGGTGCCAGGGCAGGCGCCGCAGCGCGGGCGCGCCGACCGGAGAGTCAGTGCGTCTTGATGGTGTACTCGCCCGCCTGGGTCCACTTGATGTCGGCGTCCAGGAACACCGTCTTCAGCTCGGCCCGATAGAGCTTGGCCATGTCGTGGGCCTCGCCGCTGCGGCCGCCGGCGCCGCAGAAGAAGATGATGGGCTTGTCAGAGGGCAGCTTGTCGATGTTCTTCTCCAGCGTGCTCACCGGGTGGTTCACCGCCCCCTTGAAGCTGCCGCTGGCAAACTCGGCGGCATCGCGCACATCCACCAAATGCACGCTGCCGGGCGCCTCGCGCAGGATGCGCTCGAACGAGGCCACGGTGATGGTGCCGGCTTCCTTGCCGGCCACCATTTCTGGCGCAGCGTTGCTGGCGGCAGTGGCCGCACCCGGGCCGGGGCCATAGGCCTTTTCCCAGGCCGGGTAGCCTTCGGGCACCACCTTCACCTGGGTGTAGCCCAGCTTGACGGCGCGCTCGGCGGAATCACCGCTGAGCTTGCAGTTCAGGCCGTCGCAGTAGAAGTACAGCGGCGCGGCCTTGTCGGCCGGCAGCACGCTGGCGGCGAGCTTGTCGAACTGCGAGTCGGGCAGGTTGATGGCGCCGGGGATGTGGCCCTTGTCGTACTTGCGCTCCTTGGGCCGCGAATCGACAAGCGTCATGGGCGCCTTTTCGTCCATCAGCTTCTTGAGGTAGGCCACGCTGACGGCTCCCAGGTTGCCGTTCTTGAGCCAGTCGGGATAGCCCTCGGCATAGACGTGCACGTTGGTGTAGCCCAGCTTCTCGGCCTTGAACGCCGAGTTGTGGCTGAGCGCGCATTCCATACCGTCGCAATAGAAGATCAGCAGTTGCGCCTTGTCGGCCGGCAGCAGTGTGGGGGCGAGCTTGTCGAACTGCAGGTCGGGGATGTTGACGGCGGTGGGAATGTGGCCCAGGTCGTATTTGCGTGCGGTGGGGCGCGAATCCACCAGCGTGGCGCCGTCGCGCTTAGGCACCACGGCCCAGGGTTTGACGAAGGCGGCGTCGACCCGCTTGGGGTACCAATTGGCCTTGGGTTGTGCGGCGGCGGGGGCGGCGGCGGGGGCTGTGTCTGCGGCCTGTGCTGCGGTGGCCAGCCAGGCAGGCGCCAGTGCCAGCACGGCACTGAAGATGAGGTTTACGGTGGGTTGCGTGCGTGGGCTCATGATGAACTCCGGCAAGGGGTTGAGGGGGTGCTGCGCAGCCAGGCGTCAGCTGCAGCTGGCTGGTGCGTCGCCGTCCTTGGCGCCTTTGATCAGGAAGGCCTTGATGTCGTCGAACAGCTCGGCGTCGGGCGTGTCGGCAAACTTCTCGGCCGCCTTGTTGGTGGCCTTGATGCTGGCGCGGTAGGGCTTGCTCACGAAGCTCTTCACGGTGTCCTTGCCCTTGGCGTGCTTGTCGGCCTGCAGGTAGGCCGACCACTCTGCCTTGGTCTTGGTGGTGGGGCTGATGGCGCCGCCGGCCTGCGCCGCGTGGCATGAGGTGCACACGCTGCGGTAGTAGACGCGGCCGCGCTTCCAGTCGGCGTCATAGGCCTGGGCCGAGAGCGTGGCACTGAGTGCCGCAACGGCGATGAGGGCGGGCAGGTACTTCATGAGGGTCTCCTTCGTTGAAGTGAATCCGGGGCGCAGAGGGCCTGTTCAGTGCTGTTCTTCCCAGCCGGTGAGCATGGCCCGCGTCTGCGAGAACAGGGTGTGGCCGGTGGTGATCATGTAGAGGTGGCTGATGAAGAAGATCAGCATCATGAAAGCGCCGGCCGTGTGCGCGGCGGCCACCCAGGCCAGCGGCAGATCGCCCAGCTGCCAGGCGGGCCACTCGGCATAGAACAGGTAGAGCCAGCCGCTGACCCAGATCAGCGGGCTCACCACCACCAGGATCAGCAAGTAGGTCAGGCGCTGCAGCGGGTTGTGCTTGTTCTGCGCAGTGGGGCGGAAGGGATGGGGTTCGTGGCGGAAGATGCCCGAGCTGTAGAAGCGTGCCATCACCAGCAGCTTGTTGAAGGTGGGCACGTAGTGCCGCCACTCACCGGTGGTGAGGTGCCAGAACACGGCAAACACCCACAGCCCCACCAGCGTCCAGGCCGCCACCGTGTGCAGTGCCACCGCTTTCTCGAAGCCCAGCGCCAGGTAGGTGCCGTGGATCTCGAAGCCGGTGAACATCAGGAACAGAACCAAGCCGGCTTGCGACCAGTGCCAGAAGCGCTCGAAGGCCTTGAAGAGGTAGACGCGTTCAGTCATGGTGTTGCTCCTCAGTGCGCGCGGCGGTTGACGACGCGCAGGGCGCCGTGGCCCAGCACGCCCAGCAGCGCCAGCAGTGCGCCGGCCCAGCCGATGCGGTCGACCCACGGGTTGGCGTCGCGTGCGGGCAGGTAGATGCCTGGCAGACCTTCCAGCCGGCCGCCCTGGGTGTGGCATTCCACGCAGCCCAGGGCCTTTTCCTTGGGCGCCACCATGTGGGTGATGGGCCAGCTCATCTCGGTCTTGACGAAATCCACCTTGCCCGAGAAGGGCGCGCCGGTGGCGTTCATGCCGGTGGTGATGGCCTTGTCCCAGTCGAGGTTCTTCCAGTAGCCGGTGTCGTCGTTGCCGGCGGTGTGGGGCGTGACCAGGGTCTGGTTCACCGGGTCATACGGCTGGGTGCCGCGGAAGGTCTTGACCGGCCAGATCAGCGACTTGCCGTCCGTGGGGCTGCCGCCCAGGCGGTTGATCTGCGTGGGCTGGTCTGACTTGACCACCTTGTCGCCCAGCAGCGTGTACTTCACCTCGCCGTTGAACCACACATAGTCGGGCTTGACGTTCTCGCCCAGCACGAAATCGCCCTTGCGCGATTCGTAGACGATGCGGCCCTTGGCGTCTTTGCGCACGATCTGCGCGCCCTTGTCATCGCGTTGGCCGGCGGTGGACCAGTCCCAGTTCATCTTGGTGGCCACGCCGCCGCGCGCGTAGCTGGGGATGTGGCAGGTCTGGCAGGCCAGCTTGGTGGCGTGCTGGTTCAGGCGGGCGTCCTTGGCATGCGGTGCGTTGCTGTGGCAGGAGGCACAGGTGGCCGGGTTGCTGCTGTCGGCGGCGCCGCGCAGGTGCGCGCCCTGGCTGTCCTTGGCGGTGGGGGTGTAGCGGCTGCCGGCCACGTCGTGGCTGGAGGCTTTGTGGCAGGTGGCGCAGGTGAAGTCCAGGCCCGAGGCGTCCATGTGCACGTCCAGCTCTTTCTCGGGCGCGGCCATGGAGCTGTCGAGGTCGCCGTGCTTCACGCCGTCACCGCCGCCGCCAAAGAAGTGGCAGGCACCACAGGTGTCGCGGCTGCTCTTGCCCACCTTCTGCGCGATCTTGCTCAGATCGATGGCCTTGAGGATCTTGCCCGAGCCGGGCGGGAACTCGGTGTCCTTGGTCACCACCTCGCCGGCCAGGCCGGGCGGCTTCTTGTAGTTGCCGGTGGTGTCGTGGCAGACCAGGCAATCCACCTTGTCCTCGGCCGTGAAATCGAAGTTGCCATCCTTCCAGCCGTAGCCCACGTGGCAGCTGGTGCACGAGGCCTGGTTCGACGAGATCGAGATGCAGAAGTTGTTGAGGATGGTCTTCTTGCCCAGGCGCTGCTGGGTGTCGGGGTTCAGGTACTCCCAACGCCAGTGCTTGGTGCGGTGGATCTGCCCGGCCGACTCGGTGTGGCAACTCAGGCAGGCCCGGGTCACTTCGGGGCCGCTGCCGAAGGCTTTTTGCAGCACCTCGAACTTGCTGTGATCGGCTGTGGTGTTCAGCTTCAGGGGCTTGGCGTCTTGCGCCACTACAGCGGAGCTGCCGAATGCCCAAACCAGGCAGCTCAGAACCAGGAGGAACCTCATCGCACGCACCTTGGTGGAGTCGTGCCTAGAGAATACCCGTAGGGGTTTTCCCGCCTATTGACTCCCATCAAGTTGTGAAATTCGCTCCCGGAGTCTTCGGCTTCTTCAGCGCCGCCAGGCATGCTCAGGGGTGGCTGTGACACCGACTTTGGTTTGACGCCGCTCAAGACACCGCCTCTCTGGCAGCCTCAGAGTGACAAGCAATTCACGACACAAGGGAGCACGCTCATGTACGAGCACATCATGGTTCCGGTGGACGACTCGGTACTGTCCAGCCTGAACGCGGAGACCGCCGTTCAGCTGGCGCGCCGGCTGGGCGCGCGCATCACTTTTTTTCATGCCGCCCACGACCTGGGCGCCACCCGCAGCGGCGCCAGGCTCAAGGCCGCCGACCCGCATGCGTTCGAGGAATCGGCCTTTGGCGACACCCACATGGTGCTGGCCCAATATGCCGCCAGCGCCGAAGTGGCTGGCGTGCCTTATGACACGCAGTGCCTGGCCAGTGGCCACCCGGCCGACGCCATCGTGGCTGCGGCCATCACGCACCGTTGCGATCTGATCGTCATGGCCACACGCGGCGAGCATGGCCTGGCCGGCCTGCTGCACGGCTCGCAAACCGACCGCGTGCTGCGCCAGGCCCCAGTGCCGCTGCTGGTGACGCGGGTGGCCTCGCAGGCCCCGGTGAGGGCTGTGGAAAAGGTGCTGGCCATCCTGCATGACGAGCACCAGACCATCCTGTCGCTGGCCACGGCCATGCGCGACATGGCCAGGCAACCCACCACCTCGGCCGCCGCCATCGACCTGCCCCACCTGGCGGCCATGTTGGGCCACTTGGCCACCTACTCGCAACAGATCCACTGGCCCAAGGAAGAGCGCTACCTGTTTCGCGCCCTCAGGGACCAGGCCCCGGAGAGCAGCGGCTTGATCGACGAGTTGCATGCCCAGCGCGAGCGCGAGAAGGCCTTGATCCAGCGTGCCCAGGCCCTGCTGGTGCCGGTCATGTCTGAGCTGGGGGCGCCCGTGGCCGACCTGTTTGCCTGCGTGGTGTCCCTGGCCGAGAGCGTGCACACCCATGTGGCTGCCGAGGAGCAGGCCCTCTTGCCCCTGGCACGCCAGCGCGTACCCGACGAAGCCTGGGACAGCATGGCCACGGTCCTGCACGCGCACCACTTTCCGGGCTTTGGCGCCATGCCGGTGGAGGACACGCGCAAGCTCTTCACCCGCATGGCCGAGTTGCACGCCCCGGTCTAGTCAGCTCTTCGGTGGCGGCTCATGGTGGGCGGCCGACAGCGTGATGTCCACCCGCGTGCCCTGGGGCAGGGCATGAACCTGCAAGGCGCCGCCGTGGGCACGGGCCACCAGGCTGGCCAGCCACAGCCCCAGGCCTTCCAGGCCCTGGTGTTCGGCATCGGCCAGCCCGGCCCTCAGCTTGTGCAAGGTGTCGGGGGCGATGCCCGCGCCATCATCCTGCACGCTGACGCACACGCCTTGCGCGGTGGCCATCGCCGCCACCGTGAGGTGGCTGGCGCCATGGCGCACCGAGTTGTCCACCAGGTTGCTCAGCGCAGCGGCCAGCAAATTGGCGTCGGCCATGAAGGCGGTGTCTTGCGCCACCGTCACGCTCACCTGGCCCACCGACAGGGCGCTGAACAGGCCGCCCAGGTCCACCGGTGACAACTCCAGCTTGCCGGTGGAGCGGAACATGCTCAGCAGCGAGGACACCACGCGCCCCAGACGCTGGGCCGCCAGGCGGGTCTGGCGCAAGCGGGGTGCGGTCTGTGGCGTAGCCTCGCGCAGGGCCAGGGCCAGCTGCGCTTCCAGGCCGGCCAGCGGCGTGCGCAGGGCATGGGCCGCGTGGGCCGAGAAAGCCCGTTCGCGCTCCACCAGGCGGGCCAGGCGGCCGCCCAACTCTTCGATGGACTTTTGCACCGGCACCAGCTCGCGCCGCGTCACGGCAGGCAGGGGCTGGCCGGCCAGCGGGTCATAGGCGCGCACCGCGTTCGAGAGGCGCTCCAGTGGCTCCAGCTCGGCGCGGGCGCGGCGGCTGAGCCAGGCCGCGCTGGCGGCAGCGATCAGCCAGGTCATGCCCACGATGGCGATCATGGCCTCCCACTCGTGCTGCTGCCGCTCGTTCGAAGCCTGTGCCACGTACAGGTACTTGCCATTGGCACCGAGCGGCATGGACCGCACCCGCCAGTCTTGCGGGCTGTCGGCAAAGCCGTCCAGGGCCTGGGCCAGCAGGGGTTGCTCGGGGGCCTTGGAAGACCGCACCACCAGGCGGTTGCTGGCGCCATGCACCACTTGCCACACCAGTTGCTCTTCGTGCGGCACGGTGGGCATGACCATGGTGGCATCGGTGTCGCTGCTGGCCAGGGGCTGCACCAGGCCGTAGAGGATCTCGGCCGATTCCTGCAACGTGCTGTCCATCAGGCTGCTGACCGAGCGGCTCACCAGATAGCCCACCAGCATGGCGGTGAGCAGCGAGCCCACCACATTCACACTCATCACGGTGCGCAGCAGCCGGTGCTGGATCGAAGATTGCGGCATCAGCTTCTCACTCGGTAACCCAGGCCGCGCACCGTCTCGACGATGTTCTTGCCCAGCTTGCGGCGGATGTTGTAGAGGTGAACCTCGATGGCATTGCTGGACAGCTCCGATTCAAAGCCCAGCATGATGGCTTCCAGGTCAGCCTTGGACACGGTGCGCCCAGCGCGCAGCGTCAGCGCCTCCAGCAGCGACCACTCGCGCGCTGTGAGGTCGACCCGGATGCCGTGCTGGGTCACCAGGCGGCGCGTCAGGTCCACCTCCACATCGTCGGTGCGGTACACCTGGCTGCCCATGCCGGCGGCGCGGCGCGTGGCAGCGCGGATGCGGGCCGACAGTTCCTCGGGCGCGAAGGGCTTCACCAGGTAGTCGTCGGCGCCGGTGTCCAGGCCCTTGATGCGGTCGCTGAGCAGATCGCGGGCGGTGATCACCAGCACCGGGGTGTGCAGGCCGCGCCGCCGCAAGCCGCTGACCCAGTCCAGGCCCGAGCCGTCGGGCAGTTGCCAGTCCACCACCAGCGCGTCCCAGGGCTCGTTTACCAGCGGCGTGGCCTCGCACAAGCGCTGGCACCACTCCACGCTGTGGCCCTCGGAGCGCAGAAATTCTGCCAAGCCGTCGCCCAGGATGGGGTCGTCTTCCAACAGCAACAGGCGCATGGGATGGGGGCGGTTCGGGGGAGTGCGGAAACGATAGCACTGGCGTGCCGCTGGCGTCTTCAGTTTGGCTTCATCTGGCTTCAGGGCTGCTTCATGCGCACAACCCAGACTGCGACTCGTCACAGCCCAACCCTGAACGGACGCCCCTCATGAATGCCCCTGCCCTGCTTTGCCTGACCGCCTTGGCCAGCGTCTGCGCCGCCCACGCGGCGCCCAACGCCGTGGTGCAACTGGACGACAAGCAAGTGCGGCTGGGCCGCATCGCCACCGACGCCGCCAGGCAGTTGGGCGGCCAGCGTGGCACCGAGGTGCTGACGCTGCAAGGCCAGGCGGTGCTGCCGCCGCAAGCCACCCAGGTGATCAGCGCGCCGCTGGCCGGCTTTGTGCAGAACGTGCGTGTGGCACCGGGCCAGACCCTGTCCGCCGGTCAGCCGGTGGCCATGCTGTTCAGCAGTGCGCTGATGGAAATGCAGCGCGAATGGGTGCAGGCCAGCGTGGGCCTGAAGCAGGCCAACGAGCGGCTGGCCCGCGAAGAACAAATGGCCGCCGATGGCATCGTGGCCGAAGCCCGAGTGCGCGAGGCGCGCCACGCCCAGGTGCAGGCGCAGGTGGGCCTGGACGAGCGGCAGGCGGCCTTGCGCATGGCCGGCTACGGCACAGCCCAGTTGGCCCAGTTGGGTGCCCAGCCGCAGGTGCAGCCCACGCTGGATGTGCGGGCGTCGCTGGCCGGCACCGTGATCGAGGTCACCGCCGTGGCCGGCCAACGCGTGGAGGCCGGGGCGCCGCTGGTGCGCATTGCCCGGCCCGGGCCCATGACGCTGGAGCTGCAAGCCACGGTGGCGCAAAGCGTGCGCGTCAAGCCCGGTGCCGCCGTGGGCGTGGCCGGCTGCCGCAGCGTGGGCCGGGTGCAGGCCATTGCGCCGGTGATCCGCGAGAGCAACCAGACCACCACCATCCTGGTCAACGTGCCCGATGCGGCCGCCTGCCTGCGCCCCAACCAGGCGGTGAGCGCCCAGGTGGCACTGGGCGACCTGCCAGGCAACGCGGTGTCGGTGCCCGCCAGCGCGGTGTTCAAGCACGCGGGCAAAGACTATGTGTTCGTGCGCGAGAAGGCCGGCTTTCGGGCCGCCTCGGTGGTGGTGGCCGGCAGGGCCGATGGTGGCGTGATGCTGAGCCAGGGCGTGGCGGCGGCCACGCCGGTGGTGGTGTCGGGTGTCACCACGCTCAAGGGCGCCTGGCTGGGCCTGGGTGAAACCGCCGAAGGCGGCGTGCGCTGATGTTGTCGCGTCTGGTGGCTTTTTCGCTGGCCCAGCGCATGCTGGTCCTGGTGGCCGTGCTGGGCCTGGTGGGCGCCGGCTGGGTGGCGCTGGGCGAGTTGCCCATCGACGCCTTTCCCGATGTCTCCAGCACCCAGGTCAAGCTGGTGCTGAAGGCGCCAGGCATGACGCCCGAAGAGGTGGAGACCCGCATCACCGCGCCCATCGAGCAGGAGCTGCTGGGCATTGCGCACCAGAAGGTGCTGCGCTCGCAGTCCAAGTACGCGCTGGCCGACATCACGGTGGACTTTGAAGATGGCACCGACATCTTCTGGGCCCGCCAGCAGGTCACCGAGCGGCTGGGCGCCGTGCTGCCCGGGCTGCCGCCCAGCGTCAGCGGCGGGCTGGCGCCCATCACCACGCCGCTGGGCGAGGTCTTCATGTTCACGGTGGAAGGGCCGCAGACACTGGAGCAGCGGCGCTCGCTGCTGGAATGGGTGATACGCCCGCAATTGCGCGCCATTCCCGGCGTGGCCGAGGTGAACTCGCTGGGCGGCATGGTGCGCAGCTTTGAGGTCACGCCCGACCCGGTGGCGCTGGCCGCGCGCGGCCTCTCGCTCGAAGACGTGCAGCAGGCCATCTCCGCCAACAACCGCAGTGACGGCGCCGGCCGCCTGAGCGAGAACGGCGAAGCCCTGCTGGTGCGCGCCGACGGCAACGTGAGCTCGCTGGCCGATCTGGGTGCCGTCATCGTGCGCAGCCAGGGCGGCGCCGCCGTGCACCTGCGCGACGTGGCCCAGGTGGGCATGGGCCACCTCACCCGCTATGGCGCCGTCACCCAGGACGGCAAGGCCGAAGCCGTGGAAGGCCTGGTGCTGGCCATGCGCGGCGCCAACGCCCGCCAGGTGGTGGCCCAGGTGCGCGCCGAGCTGAGCAAGCTCGAACGCACCCTGCCCACCGGCGCCAGCATCAAGCCCTTCTATGACCGCGGCCACCTGGTCGAGCGCGCCGTCTCCACGGTCACCAAGGCGCTGGGCGAGGCCATTGTGCTGGTGCTGGTGCTGCTGTTCGTCTTTCTGGGCAATGCACGCGCCGCGCTGGTGGTGGCGTTGATCCTGCCGCTGTCGGCCTTGCTGACCTTTGTGCTGATGCGCCAGTACGGCCTGAGCGCCAACCTGATGTCGCTGGGCGGCCTGGCGATTGCCATCGGCATGCTGGTGGACGCGGCCGTGGTGGTGGTGGAAAACATCGAGGCCCACGCCAGCGAGCCGCTGCCCGGTATTCCCCGCGCGCGGCTGCACACCATCTTCCGCGCCGTGCAAGAGGTGACGGTGCCGGTGACGGCGGGCATCGCCATCATCATCATCGTCTTCATGCCGCTGCTGACGCTGCAGGGGCTGGAGGGCAAGCTCTTCGGCCCCGTGGCGCTGACCATCGTGTTCGCGCTCGGCGCCTCGCTGCTGCTATCGCTCACCGTGATCCCGGTGCTGGCGTCGATGCTGCTGAGCCCCCAGGCGCATGGCACGCCGCGCCTGGTGCGCTGGCTCGAAAGCCTGTACCAGCGCGCCCTGGTGGCGGCGCTGACTCGCCAGCGGCTGGTGGTGGGCCTGGCGGTGGCGGCACTGGCCGGCGCGGCCGCGCTGTTTCCCTACATCGGCAAATCCTTCATGCCCAGCCTGGACGAGGGCGACATCATCATGCAGCTGGAAAAGCTCCCCTCGATCAGCCTGGACGAGTCGCTGCGCATCGACCTGCAGATCCAGCACAAGCTGCTGGCCGAGGTGCCCGAGGTGCAGCGCGTGGTGGCCCGCACCGGCTCAGATGAGCTGGGCCTGGACCCCATGGGCCTGAACGAGACCGACTCGTTCCTGGTGCTCAAACCCCGCGAACAATGGGGCGACCCCAGCAAGGCCGTGCTGATCGATCGCATCCGCGAGGCGGTGCGCCGCGTGCCCGGCGTCAACGTCAGCTTCACCCAGCCCATCGAGATGCGCACCTCCGAGATGCTGTCGGGTGTGCGCGGCGACCTGGCGCTGAAGATCTACGGCCCCGACACCGCCAAGCTGGCCGAGATGGCCGATGCCGCCGTGGCCCTGCTGCAGTCCATCCCCGGCAGCGAGGACGTGCTGACGGTGCAGAACTCGGGCGTGCAGTACCTGCAGGTCAAGCTCGACCGCGAGGCCATCGGCCGGCTGGGCCTGTCGGCCGAGCAGGTGCAGAACGCGCTGCGCATGCTGGTGGATGGCAGCCCAGCGGGCGTGGTGATCGAGCATGGCCGGCGCGTGCCACTGATCATCCGCGGCCCGGCCGGCATCGCCATGTCCGAAGAAAACTTCCGCCAACTGCGCTTGCCGGTGAGCAACGGCGAGGCCATCGCGCTGGCCAGCGTGGCCAGCCTGGAAACCCAGGACGGCCCGGTGAAGGTGGACCGCGAGAACGCCTCACGCATGGTGGTGGTGCGCGCCAATGTGCGTGGCCGCGACCTGGTGGGCTTTGTGGAGCAGGCCAAGGCCGCCTTTGCCCAGCAGGTGCCACTGCCACCGGGCTACCGCGTGGCATGGGGCGGCCAGTTCGAGAACCAGCAGCGCGCCTCGGCCCGGCTGGCGGTGGTGGTGCCGATGTCACTGGGGCTGATCTTTCTGGTGTTGTTTGCAACGCTGGGCACGGTGCGCCAGGCGGTGCTGGTGCTGGCCAACATCCCGTTCGCGCTGGTGGGCGGGGTGGTGGCGCTGGCCGTCACCGGCGAGTACCTGTCGGTGCCGGCCTCGGTGGGCTTCATCGCGCTGATGGGCATTGCGGTGCTCAACGGCCTGGTGATGATTTCGCACTTCAACCAGCTGCACGAGCGCGGCCTGCCCATGGCCCGGGTGGTGGTGGAAGGCGCAGTGCGACGGCTGCGCCCGGTGCTGATGACCGCCAACATCACCGCCTTCGGCCTGATCCCGCTGCTGCTGGCCAGCGGCCCCGGCTCCGAAATCCAGCGCCCGCTGGCCATCGTGGTCATCGGCGGTCTGCTCAGCGCCACGCTGCTGACCCTGGTGCTGCTGCCCATCCTGTTTCAACGCTTTGGGGTGGCCCGCCACCCAACTTCCCATGACGCATTGCCTGCTCACACTGAACCTGCCATTGGCGCTTGAGGACGAAGTGCTCGACGTCCTGCTGGCCCATCCCGACTGGACCGATGGCTTCTCGGTGGTCCACACCGAGGCCTTTGGCCCTGACGTGGAGCTGCCCACCGTGATGGAGCAGATCCGCGGCCGTGCCAAGCGCTGCGATGTGCGCCTCTCGCTGGCGCGCGAACGCGTGGACCTGGTGCTGGCGGCCCTGAAGCAGGCCTGCCCCAACCCCTCCATCGGCTACCGCATCATCCCGGTGGAAGCGCACGGGTGCCTGGTATGAAGCGCATCGCACCACTGCTGCTGAGCCTGAGCAGCCTGGGCACCCAGGCCGCGCCGGAGCTGGCCGGCCTGCCCCCTACCGAGCCCCTGCGGGCCGCGCTGGAGGCCCAACCGCTGACCCAGGCCGCCCGGCAGCAAGGCCTGGCCGAGCTGGCCGCCGCCGGCGGGCTGCGCCACTCGCCCTACGAATGGACGGCCCGCGCCGGCACGGCGCAGCGCAGCGAGGCCCAAGGCCAGCGCTGGGCAGAGCAGGAGCTGGGCCTGGAACGCACGTTGCGCTGGCCCGGCAAGGCCAGCCTGGACACCACGCTCGCCAGCAGCGCCGAAGCCCTGGCGCTGGCCCACTGGGACCGCGCCTGGCGCGACGCCACGCTGACGCTGCTGCAGGCCTGGTTCGACCTGGTGCGCGAAGAACGCCGGGCCCAGGGCATGGACGCGCAAGCCGCGCTGGCCGCCCAGCAATTGGAGGTGGTGCGCCTGCGCGTGGCGGCCGGCGACGCGCCCCGGCTGGACTGGCTGCAGGCCCAGCTGGAGCAAGAGCGCCTGGCGGCCGAGCAGGCGTCAGCCGCCTTGCGGGCCCGCCTGGCACGGGCGGATTGGCAGCGGCGCTATCCAGCGCTGGGCACGGCGACCGTGGCGTTGCCTGCCACCGCCCCGGCGGTGGGTGACGCCGACAGTGCCGTGCCGGCTGCAAACGCCACCACCCCTGAGCTGGCCCAGGCCCGCCATGAAGCGGCGCTGGCCCAGCTGCGCGCGCGCCGCATCAGCCTGGACCGCCATGCCGACCCCACCCTGGGCCTGCGGCTGGCCCGCGAACGCAGTGGCGAAGAGCGCGTGCTGGGGCTGAGCATCAGTTGGCCCTTTGGCGGGCCACAGCGTGACGCCCGCCTGCGGGGCGCCGCAGCCGAGGCCGCAGCGGCCGCCGCCCGCCTGCAAGATGCCGAGCACCAGACAGCGGGAGTGCTGCAGGCCGAACGCCTGCAGGCGCAGGGCCTGGTGCACACCCACGCACAACTGGCCCGCGTGGCGCAACAGGCCGACGAAACCGCCGCCTTGTCACGCCGGGCCTATGCCGCCGGTGAATCGCCGCTCAACGCCGTGCTGCAGGTGCAGCGCCAGGCGCGCGAGGCGCGCACCGCCGCCGAACTGGCCCTGATCGACGCGCTGCAGGCCAGCGCCCGGGTGCAACTGCGGCACCCAGACCTGCTGCCGGCGCCCGCCTTGGGCGCGGCAGCCCTGCCCTGACCCCCGCCATGCGATACATGCCAGCCACCTCCCCACCCGTTCGGCGCAAGACTGCAAGCCTGGTTTCGCGCCCGCAGACCGGGGGTGATGACAGCGCCAGCAGTTCGCTGGGCCGCTCCTTCCTGGCCGACCTGCGGCGCTTTGACGACCACCCCGAGGGCTGCGGCCTGCTGCCCGCCGTGGCCGCCAGCGTGCGCCACAACCTGACGGTGGCCCTGCACCTGTGGTGTGACGAGGGACAGCCCGTGACGCTCAAGGTCTACCCCCGCGATCGCTGGGTGCAATGCAACGTCGATCTTTCCGCCTTGTCGGCACAAGCGCTGGCACGCCTGCAGTTCTCCCACGCCGAACGCTTGATGCCCATGTGCGAGGCCACGCCCGTCAGCAGCACACCCGGCTGCGGCCCGCTGGGCCCCTTGCTCTGGCAACTGGCCACGCTGGGCCCCACGCGCGAACTGCTGCCGGAAATTGCCGGCAGCGCGATGTACCGGCTGGCGCCCGCGCCGCACATCGATGAGTTGCCCATGACACCCGTGATGGGTCGGCTGCTGTCTTGCCTGCGCGGGCCCCCCACCACGGTGGCGGCCATGGCCGACGCCGCCGGCTGCGAAGCCACCCAGGTGCACCGGTTTTTGAACGCGCTGTACCTGCAGTCCGCCCTCATGGTGACGCGCTCATTTCCCGCTGGCTGGGGCGCGGCCACCGCCACAGCCACCGACACCTCCCCTCGACCCTCACACCAAGACCTGACATGACACGCACTGTTCGCATCGCCGCCCTGGCCCTGGGCCTGGCTACGCTGTTCTCGGCCGGCTGCGCCTCGCGCTGGGAGCAACCCACCGAGCAAGACGGCAGCTGGTGCTACTGGTTTGGCAGAGGCCAGGCCAAGCAGCGCACCCAGACCTGCACCCCGCACCCCGTGCCCGACCTGCAGACCGACCTGCAGGCCAAGACCTTCACGCCCGCCGCCGACGCGGTCACGGTCTATGTGGTTCGCCGCAGCATGGACGACTACCGCTACCGGGTGCCGGTACTGGTGGACGGCACGCACAGCGTGGACACCATCCCCGGCTCGTACGTGCGGCTGAAGTTGCAGCCCGGCGCGCACAAGCTGTCCATCGCCTGGCGCGGCCAGGTGTCGGAGCAGACCATTGCCGGCAACGCGGGTGACATACGCCTGCTGCAGGTGGCCGGCCTGTCCACCGACCAGGACAGCCAGTTCAGCTGGAGCGACAAGACCGCTGACGACACCCGCCAGCGCGTGCTCAAGGCCAAGCTGATCAGAGACCTCGATCTGCGATAGCCACCACGCCAGTGCTACAACCGGTGTCTGGTCGCCCCATCCATCGAAAGGACATCGCATGAGCACCACTGAAACCGCCATCCTCGCCGGTGGATGCTTCTGGGGCATGCAAGACCTGGTGCGCAAGCTGCCCGGCGTGCTCGGCACCCGCGTGGGCTACAGCGGCGGCGACGTGACCAACGCCACCTACCACCACCACGGCAGCCATGCCGAGGCGCTGGAGGTGGTGTTCGACCCCGCCGTGATGGGCTTTCGCGAGCTGCTGGAATTCTTCTTCCAGATCCACGACCCCACCACCCCTCTCCGCCAGGGCAACGACCGGGGAGCGTCGTACCGCTCGGCCATCTTCTTCACCACGCCAGAGCAGCAGCGCGTGGCCCAGGACACGGTGGCCGATGTGGAGGCCTCGGGGCTGTGGCCCGGCCAAGTCGTCACCGAGCTGCGCCCGGCCGGGCCGTTCTGGCAGGCCGAGCCCGAGCACCAGGACTACCTGGTGCACAACCCCGGTGGCTACACCTGCCACTACCCGCGTCCGAACTGGAAACTGCCCAGGCGCTGAGCGGCCGATCTCAGGGGCCCACGTGGCAGGTGCTGGGCTTCATGCTGTCCAGCAAGGCGCGCGGGCGCTGGATGGTGCCGCTGCGCTCGTCGAACTCGGCCACCATCAGGTCGAGCGCGCCACGGCGCTCGTGTGCCTGCACCGGCAGCCAGGGCGCGCCCAACGCGGCCCATTGCGCGTCACTGAGCAACAACTCACCGGTCAGGAACATCTGGCAGTCATGCGGGCCGCCTTCGAACGAAGCGGCCAGCGCCTGGCCGCCATCGCGTGGCCGGCACAGGCCATGGCACATGGCCTGGTCGAACACCAGCAGGTCGCCCGGCGCCAGCACACAGCGCAGCCCGGCATGCGGCATCACGAACTCCACGTCGACCACGTCCAGCGCCAGCAACCAGAACAGGCAGCGCGACCAGTGGCGGGCCACATCGTTGTGAAAGCCCGCACCGCGGGCGGCGAGGTAGTCGATGCGGGTGGCCACGCTGGCCCGGTAAGGGGCCGGTTCATCCCCCAGCACGCCGGTGAGTTGCAAGGCGCTGGCGATCTGGCCCACCAGATCGTGCACACCGGGCGCCGCCGCTGCCAGAGCCTGCAGCGTGGTGGTGGCGTAGGCGATGTCCGAGAACACCTCCAGGTGCACCTGTGCGTAGCCTGCGGCCGCCAGGCTGGCAAGCGCATCGGCACCCAGAAAGCCCGCATGCAACCGGTACACCCGGCCAAAGGGTGAGCGCGCTTCCATCGCGTGCAAGGGCTCGTCGCTGCGCACCGCAAAGCTGCGGAAGGGCTGGGGCACCGCATGCACATCGGCAGCGAACACATGGTGAACCGGGTTGGCTGGCATGGCGCCATTGTCGTGAATGGCATGAACAGATAAGTCGGGGTCGCCTTGCGCCAATCGGGGCTCAGGCGCACTGCGAACAATGCGTGGCATGCAACGGGCCTGTAGGTGCTGACAGCACCGATCGGATCCGCCGCCCCGCGCACTCGGCCTCACACGAACCGAACTGCCCCCATAGCCATCGACGCTGGAGACACCACCATGAATTTTCAAGACGGATCGCTGTTCCCCGAGAACCAGGAAAAGCTCGTCATCACCTGCGCGCCCTACGGCCCCGAGTGGATGCCCTCTGACTTTCCAGAAGACATCGCCGTGAGCATCCCCGAACAGGTGCAGAAGGCGGTGGACTGCTACAACGCCGGCGCCACCGTGCTGCACGTGCATGTGCGTGAAGACGACGGCAAGGGCAGCAAGCGTCTGTCGAAATTCAACGAACTGCTGGCCGGCCTGAAGCAGGCCGTGCCCGACATGATCCTGCAGGTGGGTGGCTCGATCTCCTTCGCCCCCGAGGGCGAGGGTGCCACCGCCAAGTGGCTCAGCGACGACACGCGCCACATGCTGGCCGAGCTCAAGCCCACACCCGATCAGGTCACCATCGCCATCAACTCCAACCAGATGAATGTGGTGGAGCAGATGTGCGAGGCCGACATTGCCGGCACCTCGCTGGCCGACCCTGCCAACTACCGTGCCTACCGCGAGATGACCATCCCGGCCGGGCCGGAGTGGGTGGAAGAGCACATCAAGCGTCTGTCGGCCAACGGAATCCAGACCCACTTCCAACTGGCCAACATCGCCCAGCTCGAAACGGTGGAACGCATGATGCGCCGCAATGTGTGCAACGTGCCGCTGATCCTCACCTGGGTGGCTATTGGCGGCGGCTTCGACCAGCCCAACATCTACAACCTGGCCAACTTCGTGCGTGCCGTGCCGGATGGCGCGGTGCTGACGCTGGAGACCAGCATGCTCAACGTGCTGCCCATCAACATGATGGCCATCGCCATGGGCCTGCATGTGCGATGCGGCATCGAGGACAACATCTGGCAGCAGGACCGCAAGGCCAAGATGAGCACCGTGCGGCAAATCGAGCAGCTGGTGCGCATGTCGCGCGAGTTTGGTCGCGAAGTGGCCGACGGTAAGGAGGCGCGTCGCATCTACCGCATCGGCGAGTTCTACAAGACCGCCGACGAGACGCTGGCCAAGAACGGCTTGGCCCCGAATCGCCGCCATGGCCAGCGTGGCTTCCTGCAGCACGCCTGAAAGGCAAGCAAGACAGCTTCCCCAACCCGTCATTCCCGCGAAGGCGGGAATCCACTGCACGCCCCGACATGGATTCCCGCCTGCGCGGGAATGACGGCGGGGTGGGCATGACGGCGGAGCGCGCCTGCCGCTTCTCCGCGAACGCCGAACGCCACCAGGGCGCTCGGTGGCTCTCAGGAACACCCCATGCATCCCACCTTGCTGATCGTGCCAGGCCTGCGCGACCACGTGGCGCAGCACTGGCAGACCTTGCTGGCCGCCGGCCGCAGCGACGTGCTCAGCGTGCCGCCCATGGGCCGCGACGATCTGGACTGCCAGGCCCGCGTGGACGCCATCGAGCGCGCGGCGCAGTCCGTGGCCGGCCCCATCGTGATCGTGGCCCACAGCGGCGGCTGCATCATGGTGGCGCACTGGGCGCGGCAAACGCGCCGCACGGTGCAGGCCGCGCTGCTGGCCACGCCGCCCGATTTCGACACCCCCATGCCCGAGGGCTACCCCACGCTGGACGCCTTGCGTGAGAGCGGCTGGTTTCCGGTGCCGCGCTCGCACCTGCCCTTCCCGGCCCTGGTGGCCGCCAGCCGCAACGACCCGCTGGGCCGCTATGAGCGCGTGACTGCGCTGGCGCGCGACTGGGGCGCCCACCTCGCCGACCTGGGCGAGGTGGGCCATCTCAACCCCGCTTCCGGCTTTGGCGCCTGGCCCGCAGCGCAAACCCTGATCAACCATGCCATTGCGCTGTCGCCACAACCCGTTTTGAAGGAACCCCCATGCACGGACAAATGATGCAGTTGCCGCTGCTGATCTCCAGCCTGCTGACCCATGCCGAGCGCCACCATGGCGAGCAGCTGGTGGTGTCGCGTCGCGTGGAGGGCGACGTGCACCGCCAGAGCTTTCGCGCGCTGGCCGCGCGCTCGCGCCGGTTGGCCAATGCGCTCACCACACTGGGTGTGCAGGCCGGCGAGCGCGTGGCCACGCTGGCCTGGAACGGCCACCGCCACATGGAGCTGTACTACGCCGTGTCGGGCTCGGGCGCGGTGCTGCACACGCTCAACCCGCGTCTGCACCCCGACCAGTTGACCTGGATCGCCGACCACGCCGAAGACCAGGTGCTGTTCTTCGAGGCCAGCTTCCTGCCGCTGGTGCAGGCCGTGGCGCCGCGCGTCAAGACCATCCGCCAGTACGTGCTGATGACAGACCGCGCCCACATGCCGGCCAGCACCGGCATCCCCAACCTGCTCTGTTTTGAAGACCTGCTGGCTGCGCAGGACGATCACTTCGAGTGGCCGCTGCTGGACGAGAACACCGCTTCCTCGCTCTGCTACACCAGCGGCACCACCGGCAACCCCAAGGGCGTGCTCTACAGCCACCGCTCCACGGTGTTGCACACGCTGGCCTCGGTGAGCCCGGACGCACTGAACCTGTCTTCGCGCGACGTGGTGCTGCCCGTGGTGCCGATGTTCCACGTCAATGCCTGGGGCCTGCCCTATGCAGCCTGCATGGTGGGCGCGCGCCTGGTGCTCCCAGGCCCGCACCTTGATGGCAAGAGCCTGCACGAGCTGTTTGAGGCCGAAGGCGTCACCGTCTCGGCCGGCGTGCCCACGGTGTGGCAAGGCCTGCTGGCCCACGTGGAGACGAACGACCTGAAGTTCAGCAGCATGCGCCGCACCATCGTGGGCGGCGCCGCCTGCCCTCCCGCCATGCTGCGCGCGTTTCAGGAGCGCCACGGGGTGCAGGTGCTGCACGCCTGGGGCATGACCGAGCTGAGTCCGCTGGGCACGGCCGGCGTGCTCAAGGGCCATCAGCTGAACCTGCCCGAAGACCAACGCCTGGCCGTGCAGGCCAAGCAGGGCCGCGCGGTGTTTGGCGTGGACATGAAGGTCGTGGCCGAGGACGGCACCGAGCTGCCCTGGAACGGCCAGGCCAGCGGCGAGCTGATGGTGCGCGGGCCGTGGATCGTCTCGCAATACCTCAAGGGCGAAGGTGGCGACCCATTGGTCGACGGCTGGTTCCCCACCGGCGACGTGGCCAGCATCGACGCCGACGGCTTCATGCAGATCACCGACCGCAGCAAGGACGTGATCAAGTCGGGCGGCGAATGGATAGGCTCGATCGACCTGGAGAACATCGCCATGGCCCACCCAGGCGTGGCCATGGCGGCCTGCATCGCCGCCAAGCATGCCAAGTGGGACGAGCGCCCGCTGCTGATCGTGGCCAGAAAGCCCGGTGCCACGCTGACGCGCGAGGAACTGCTGGGCTTCTTCGAAGGCAAGATTGCCAAGTGGTGGACACCCGACGACGTGGTGTTCGTCGACGCCATCCCGCTGGGCGCCACTGGCAAGATGCTGAAGATGCGGCTGCGCGAGCAGTACGGCAACCACCTGCTGCAGGCCGCCGGCGAGGTGACATGACCCCGTTGGCCTTGCGCACCCCGGGTTGAGCCATCCTCTGCCTGGGGGTTCAGCGCCCCATCAATCCGGCGTGGGCGCAGGAACGGGTTGCATGTTCAGCGTCGTCCACCCCATGGGGCTCGTGGTGATCAGCCCTTGGCATTCCATTTCGGCCAGCAAGCGGCTCACCATCTCGCGGCTGGCGCCCACGCGCTTTCCCATCTCGGACCGGCTGACCCGGTGGCGTATGCAGCGTTGCCCCGCCACCTCCTCCGACAGCTCCACCAAGGCTTGGGCCACCCGGCCTCGGGCATCCATCAGCGCGAGAACCCCCACGTTGCCGAAGGCGCGATGCAATTGGGCGCTCAAGGCCTTCATGACTTCGGTGCAGAACATGGGTTCGGCGGACAGGCAGCGCGCGAAGTCTGCCTCGCGCAGCAACAAGACTTCACAGCGCCGTGACGCGCGCACGCTGGCTGAGTGGGGCAGGCCGTCCACCAGGCTCATCTCACCGAAATGCGCCCCCTGCGGCAGGTAGCGCAGGATGACTTCGCGGCCCTGTTCGTTGGTTCTGTAGACGACGGCCCGCCCGCTCAGCAAGACGTACAAGACGCCGGTCTGGGTGCCTTGCGTCACCACCACCGCCTGGCTGTCAAAGGTCTTCATGCTGGCGGCGCGGGTGATCAAGCGCAGGCGCTCTTCGCTCAAGGTGGAAAACAGCGGCAGGCGTCGAAGTGCCGCCGCCCACATCACATCACCGTGCAGTGGGTTGATGCCTGCACCTGCTCGCGGGGTCTGGTCAGGCGAGGCCTCAAGCACCAGAGAGCCGGTCCAAGGGACAGGCTGGGGCTGCGAGTGGCTGAAGATGGAAGCCTTCATGGTCTTTGTGCGCAGCGGCCTGCGTCCTTGGGAGAGCGGCGCGATTCTCAATGGGGGGGGCAGCGCCGCGCGCGGGACGGACGCAGATTGAGACCAGGGGCGTGCGTGCTGCACACGACACACCAGAAAACCGAACCATCGCAGTGGTGCGGGCCTCACCTGGTGCTGAACGCGCCCGAAGCCTGCTGCTGCGGCGCGAGATCTTTGGCCCCATCCTGCCGTTCGGCGGCGTGGGTGAATCGGGCATGGGCCGCAACCACGGGGTGGAGGGCTTCCACACCTTTGGCAAGCTGCGGCCGGTGTTCTACCAGGCGCGCTACTCGTCGTTGAAGTTCCTGTGGCCGCCCTATGGCAAGTTGGCCGACCGGGTGCTGGCCTTCCTCACGCGCTGAAGCAGCGCTCAGGCTCGCAGCGGTACGGTGCCGGCCACCCGAAAGCCGAGCGACGCCACCGGCCCGGCGCTGAGCTGCCCGCCCACCGCCACCATGCGCTCGCGCATGTTGGCCAGGCCCTGGCCGCCGGTGTTCAGCACGGGCTGCGCGGCGGCTGCAAGCGCCTGACTGAGCACTTCAAAGTGCAGCTGGCTTTCGTCCTGGTGCAGCGTGAGCCGCGCAGAGGCCCCGGGCCCGCCGTGCTTGGCAGCGTTCTGCAGCGCCTCCAGGCAGCAGAAGTACACGGCGCGCTCCACGGCCGGGTCGAGCCGGTCCACCCCCTGCAGATGCACCTCCGTGGGCAGGGCTGTGCGCTGGGCCACCTCCAGCAGCGCCACCGGCAGACCCTGCTCCAGCAGCAGCGGCGGCACCACGCCGTGCGCCAGTGCCCGCAGCTCGGCGATGGCGGCGTCCACGTCGTCACCCAGCTCGGCCACCAGAGCGGCGGCGCGGCTGGGATCCTGGCTGAACAGACGCGCCGTCACACTGAGCTTCATGCGCAGGGCGATCAGGCGCTGCTGGGCGCCATCGTGCAAATCGCGCTCGATGCGGTGGCGCTCCTGCTCCACGGCACTGGCGGTGTGGGCGCTGGAGGCCCGCAGTTCGGCGTCCAGGCGGTGGCTTTTCAGCGCCAGCTGCATGCTGCCAGCCACCGATTCAACCAGGGTGGGTTCTTCCAGCAGGGCCTCGTCGTGCACCAAGGCGGCCACCGGGATGTTGCGGTCGTCGCGCACCAGGGTCACCGCTCGGCCGCGTTCGGCCGTGGGGTAGGGCAGCGCCACACGCTGGCCATTGGCGTCCACCCATTGGTCGGCGTTCTTCAGCCAGTAGGCCACGCTGAGCGAGGCATCGCCCAGCGCGTGGGCCATCACCTCGCGCAACTGGTGCATGTCGGGCGTGCCACGCAGGCCGCTCACCAGCCGTTGCAGCGCGCGCGCGGTGTAGAGCCGCCCGCGCAGCAGGCCCAGCGCGATGGACAGCGGCACGGCCAGGAAGGTGAGGATGAAGGCCAGGCGGCTGCCACTGCCCACCAGAAAGGCCACCATCACCAGCGCCCGCGCCATCGACACCCCCAGCACCGGTGCCAGCACGCGGCGCATCAGCGGCGTGGCGCGGCGCAGGCGGTTCAGCAGCACACCGGTGGTGGCCAGCAAGAGCAGCGCGCCCACAGCGCGCATGGCGGTGCTGAGTGCGAGCGCGAGCTCGGGCCTGTCCTGCACGAACAGCACATTGCGCGGGCAATCGGCCTGGCACAGCACCGAGGGGCCGGCCATGGGAATCTGCGGCGAGAACATCGCGGCGGGCAACCACAGCGTCAGCACCGCCAGGGCTGCCGTGACCACCAGGCCGCGCTCGAAGCGGTTGGCCAGCCGGCCGCTGGGAAAGGCCAGCATGATCCACATCAGCAGCACCTCGGCCACCGGTCGCGTGGCCCGGCCCAGGGTGAACAGCAGCGGGTCGGATGTGGCCTGCAGCGCCAGCAGCACGTACATCACCGCCAGCGCGAACAGCAACGCGCCCAGCGGCCGTTCGGGGTAGCGCAGCGAAACGGCCACAGCCACGCTCCAGGCCAGCAACAGGCCCAGGCCGGCTTGCACGGCGCTGAAGACCCGGTCGGGGTGGTGGTGCCCGGCCAGCACCATGGCCACCGTCACGGCCACCAGCGCCAGGCCGGGGGCTCCCAGCCACAGGCGCTTGCGCAGGCCGTGTCTCATGGAGCCGTCCCCCCGAGGGAGAATGAGCCACTTCGGGGCGGCCGTGCGTTGCTCATGTCGCCCCCTTGGCGCAATGCGCCGTCCCCCCGAGGGGGGAGCGAGCCACTTCGGAGCGGCCGTGCGTTGCTCATGCCTCGCGCTGCGCGAGGTAGAGCAGGGTGGCCTGCACGCGCCGGCTCACCGATTCGTCATTTCCCAGGCCCAGGCGGCCGAAGATCTCGCTGACGTGCTTTTCGACGGCGCGCTGCGTGAGCTGGAGCTCCTGCGCGATGGCCAGGTTGCTCTTGCCCTCGGCCACGTCGGCCAGGATCTCGCGTTGCCGCGGTGTGAGCTCGGCCAGCGGCGAGCGCACGCGCTGGCGGCGGTGCTGCACCATCTCGTCCACCAGCCGGGCATCGATACGGCACTCGCCTGCTGCCACGGCCGTGATGGTGGAAACCAGATGGTCCAGATCGTGGATGCGGTCCTTCAGCAGGTAGCCACGGCCGGTGACCCCTTGCGCCAGCAACTGGGCTGCGTAGTAGGCGCTCTCATGTTGGCTCAGCACCACCACACCCACGCTGGGGTGGGTGATGCGCAACTGGGCCGCGATGCGCATGCCCTCGTCGGTCTGGGTGGGTGGCATGCGGATGTCGGTCACCACCACATCGGGTGGGTCGGCATCGACGGCGGAGAGCAGTGCCGGGGCGTCGGCACAAAGGCCCACGACGCGGATCTCGGGCGCCAGCGCCAGCACCTGCTGCAGGCCTTCGCGGATCAGGTAGCTGTCGTCGGCGATGAGCACCCGCACCGCAGAGCGCACCGCACCCGATGGGGCCTGGGGCACCGTCTGAGGCTTGCTGCTGTGTTCAGGCGCGACCAAAACCGTCTCCAACTCTTCGCTGTCACCAGCGTCTCTGATGTGGCCCTGCAACGGCAGCCGCGAGCAGTCTACTCCGCAGGTTCCACCATCTGACGCCCCGCCAACGACGACGGTCAGCGTTTGACCGATCTGGCGGGTTTGCACGCCCTGGGTTGACCCGGAGCTGTCACCAAACGGCAAGACGCAGTCGCGGTTTGCCAAACATAAAGCACCCGGGCTGCGAAGAATGCAGCCCATGACGACGTCATACCTCGGGCGAGTCCCCACCGGTACCGACCCCATCCACAACAGGAGACAAACCATGAACCGCACCCTCATCGCCAGCCTGGCCCTGGCCGCGTTCGCCGGCTCTGCCGCCGCCCAATCCAATGTGACCGCCTATGGCGTGGTCGACGCCAATGTGGGCTGGGGCAGCGGCTCCATCAGCACGAACAAGCTGGTCGGCACCGACGGCCTGGCTGGCAGCCGGCTGGGCTTTCGCGGCACCGAAGACCTGGGCGGCGGTTTGCGCGCCAACTTCCTGGTCGAGCATGGCTTCAAGAGCTTCGATGGCGCCGCCGCGTCAGCCGCTTCGTTCTGGAACCGCCAGGTCTACGTGGGCCTGGCCGGCAGTTGGGGTGCCCTGAACCTGGGCCGCCAGTACACCCCCACCTTCATGGTGCACGCCAGCTATGACGCTTTCGGCCCCCAAGGAGTCGCCGCACAGCAGGTGCTGTATGGCTCGATGGAAGTGGCCCAGCCCGCCAACATCCGCGCCAACGGCGCCCTCAACTACCAGGCGCCCAACACCCTGGGCGGCCTGCAGCTGCAGGTGATGGACAGCGACGGCACCAGCGCCCCCGGCAAGTACCTGGGCATGCGCGTGGGCTACAACGCCGGCGGCGCGCTGGCCACCGACATTGCCTTCGCCAAGTTCACCAACGCCACCATCGGTGACCTCAAGACCGTCACCGTGGGCGCGCGCTACAAGCTGGATGCCTTCAAGTTCTACGGGCTGTACGACCGCGCCGACAGTGGCACCGGCGCCGACACCCACGGCCTGCAGTTCAGCGCCGCCTACAGCATGGGGCCGACCGACCTGAAGGTCTCGGTGGCGGAGTCGGTGATGAAGTCGGCCGCCGGCGCCAGCATTGGCACCACGCGCCGCTACGGCGTGGGCTTTGTGCATGGCCTGTCCAAGCGCACCTCGCTCTACGGCTCGCTGGCCCAGCTGAACAACAGCAACGGCGCCAAGATGGCCGTGAACGGTGCCGCCACCGCAGCCAACCAATCGGCCAAGGGCCTGGATCTGGGCATCAGCCACGCCTTCTGAGCCGGCGCCGCGTGCAACGGGCACCCAGCCGGCGTGGCGTGAGAGGGCGAGGGCAGGCGCCCTTCTGCCTCACGCCGGCCCCGGTGCATCCCTGCATATCCAAGGCGGCACAGACCGCCCCACACTGACAAGCTGCGAGACAAGCCATGCACATTCCTTCCGACTCCACTCCGCGCCCGCACGACGGCTACCTGGTCAGCCCCGGCCGTGCCTGGTTCGCGTTCGCGATGACCTTCGGCCTGATGCTGTTCGACTACATCGACCGCCAGGTCATCGTCTCGCTGTTCCCGCACCTGAAGGCCGAGTGGGGCCTGTCGGACAAGCAGCTGGGCAGCCTGGTGTCCATCATTTCCGTGGTGGTGGCCATAGGCGGCATCCCGGTGGCCCTGATGGCCGACCGCTACAGCCGCGTCAAGAGCATCGTGGCCATGGCCACGCTGTGGAGCCTCGCCACCATCTCGTGCATGTTCACCCGCAACTACGGCCAGTTGCTGGCAGCGCGGGCCATGATCGGTGTCGGCGAGACCGGCTATGGCTCGGTGGGCGCAGCGCTGATCGCCAGCCTGTTCCCGGCCCGCATGCGCGGCATGCTGCTGGGCGCCTTCTTTGCCGCCGCGTCGCTGGGTTCGGTGATGGGCGTACTGCTGGGCGGCATGATTGCCGCGCGCTGGGGCTGGCAGGCGGCCTTTGGTGCGGTGGGCGTGCCCGGCCTGGTGCTGGCGCTGCTGTACCTGTTCGTGCGCGACTACCGCACCGTGGAGCTGACCCAGACCCTGAACATGGCCACCCAGACGCCGGGCAATGTGGTGCGCCACATCGTGCGCGCACTCACACAGTCGCGCACCATGCTGTGGGCCTGCGTGGGCTCGGCGCTGCAGCTCATCGTGGTCTCGGCGCTGTGGGCCTGGCTGCCCAGCTACCTCAACCGCTTCCACGGGGTGGCGCCCGAGCTGGCCGCCAAGCAGGCCGCGCTGGTGGTGCTGGCCGGTGCGCTGGGCGCCTTCGTGTGGGGTGGCGTGGTGGACCGCTTCGCCATCCACCGCCTGCGCAACCGTCTGTTCGGCGTGGCCATCGTCTGCCTGGCCTCGCTGGGCATCTTTGCCTCAGCCTTCTGGGGCACGGTGCCGGCCAAGAGCCAGCTGCTGCTGGTGATCCTGGGCGGCTTCCTGATGACTTGCACCGTGGGCACCATCGCGGCGGTGGTGATTGACGTCATCCACCCCGGCGTGCGCTCCACCGGCGCGGCCGTGCTCTCGCTGTTCCAGAACCTGTTTGGGTTGGCGCTGGGCCCCATCATCACTGGCACGCTGTCGGATCTGTGGGGACTGCAAACCGCGCTGGCGGTGATGCCGCTGTTCAGCATTCCCGCCGCCTACTTCCTGTTCAAGGCTGCAGGCACCTACGAAGGTGATGTGGCCTCCATTGCCCAGATCCGGCTCGATGCCGAGCATGCGGCCGGTGCGGCGGCCAACTGCGCGCCTGCAGCGGCCTGACCCGACCCACCGAATCTGCTTCTTTCACTGCGAACACCATGACCAAAGCCATACGTTTTTTTGAGACCGGCGGCCCCGAAGTGCTGCGCCTCGAATCCGTCGAGGTCGGCGCGCCCGGCCCCGGCCAGGTGCGCGTGCGCCACACCCGCATCGCCGTCAATTTCATCGACATCTACTTCCGCATTGGCCGCTACCCGGCGCCGCTGCCGGCCGGCGTGGGCTCTGGCCTGGGCTCGGACGCAGTGGGCGTGGTGGAAGCGGTGGGCGAGGGCGTGACCTTCCTGCAACCCGGCGACCGCGTGGGCTACATGCTGGGGCCTTTGGGGGCCTATTCAGAAGCGCGGGTGATGCCGGCCGAGGTGCTGATCAAGCTGCCCGACAGCATCAGCGACGACACCGCCTCCACGCTGATCATGAAGGGCCTTACTGTGCAGTACCTGTTCCGTCAGGTCTACCCGCTCAAGGCCGGCGACACCATCCTGTACCACGCGGCCGCTGGCGGCGTGGGCCTGATCGCCTGCCAGTGGGCCAAGGCCCTGGGCGTGACGATGATAGGCACCGTGGGGTCGGACGAAAAAGCCGCCGCCGCCAAGGCCGCTGGCTGCACCCACGTCATCAACTACAACCGCGAGAACTTCGCCCAGCGCGTGCGCGAGCTCACCGACGGCAAGGGCGTGCCGGTGGTGTACGACTCGGTGGGCAAGGACACGCTGATGGGCTCGCTCGACAGCCTGCAGAAGAAGGGCACGCTGGTGAGCAACGGCACCAGCTCTGGCCCGGTGCTGATCGACACCACGCTGCTGGCCGCCAAGGGCTCGCTGTGGGTGACGCGCCCGGCGATGGTGGACTACGCGCTGCCACGCCCCAACATGCTGAAGATGGCCGACGAGTTGTTCGACCTGGTGAGCAAGGGCCTGATCGTCAGCGAGCCCAAGCAGCGCTTCGCGCTGGCCGACGCGGCCGAGGCGCACCGCGCGCTCGAATCGCGCGGCACCATCGGTGCCACCATCCTCACGGTTTGAGGGCGGCTGGCGGCGCATAGCAGCCGGCCGTATTTCGTCATTCCCGCGCAGGCGGGAATCCATGTCTTTGCTTCGGCTGCGGCAGGGCAGCGGCGGTACCTTCGGCCTACGGACTCCTCGCGGACAAGCGCCGTGCCCCCTGTCGCACCTGAGCACTCTTGTCCCGCCTTGGCCCTCGGCGCTCTCTACCCAAACGCGAATGTGCCCTCCGCCCGAAGGCACCACCACTGCCCTGCAACCCCTGACGGTGGCGGTCAAACTGGTGGTGCACCACCGCCTTCTCAGGCAGAGGGTACCCGGCGACCTCTGCCCGTCACCGACGTGACGACATGGATTCCCGCCTACGCGGGAATGACCGGGATGCGCCGCCAGCCGCCCATCAGCTCAACCGCGCGCCTGGGCGCGGCTCTGTGATGGGCTGCAACCGAACTGCCCCTGGTACCAGCGCGAGAAGCCGCTGGAAGCTGCAAAGCCCAAAAGCGCGGCCACCTCGGTGAGGGGCCGGTCGCTCTGGGTCACGTAGCGGGTGGCCAGTTCCAGGCGCTGGGCGTTCACCACTTCCGAAAAACTCAGCCCCTGTTCAGACAAACGGCGCTGCACCGTGCGGCAGACCACGCCCAGGTGGTTGGCCACCTGCTCGATGCTGCAACGACCGCTGGGCAGCAGCAGCAGCACCGTGCGACGCACATCGCCCAACATGCTGGTAGAGGGTTGGGGCATGGCCGATTCGAGCAAGCGAATCGCGTAGCGCGCCATCACCGGGTCGGCCGACGGGTTGACGGTGTCGAGCTCTCCACGCGAACAGACGATGCCGTTGAAATCGTGCTTGAACTCCACGCAGGGCCCAAAGACCCTCAGGTGCGCTCGCGTGTCGCGCGGTGCCTCATGCATGAAGCATACGCGGCGCGGGTTCCACTCGGCGCCCAGCACTTGGCGCATTAGCCGAAGCAGCACGCCGATGGCCAACTCGGTCGCCTGACGCACCGGCACCTGGCTGCCCACCAGCACCTCTTCGCGTATCACCACCACGCCGGCGGATTCCTCGATCATCACCGCCAGCGAGCCATTGAGCGCGGCGTGGTAGCGCACCAGCACGCTGAGCGAATCGCGCAGCGTGGGTTGGTCTCGTATCACCAGGCCCACAGGCCCCAGGTTGGAGAGGTACCGTGTCTCGGCCATGCGCAGGCCAAAGCTTTCGTCACCACAGCGCTGGGCCGAAGCTTCCAGCAATTGGCCCACGCGGTCAGCCGGGATCATCAGGTCGGGCTCGTCCAGCACGCTGGGCGAGAGGCCCGCGTCCACCATCATGCGCAGCGGGTCCAGGCCGTGCGCCTTGGCGATCTCAGGGTAATTCTTGAGGCTCGCGGCGCGAACGAGCGGGCTGGACTGCATGCGGCGTAGCGATGAAGAATGGCTGGCATGGAATGGTAAATCCGGGTCCTGTCTCGTCAAGCGGGATCAGCCCGGGGAGCGAATACTGCAGGGGCTGAAATCCCATCCGACACAGGAGACAAACCATGAACAACACCGCCGCTGCAGCGCCCGCCATCGTGCGCGCCAGCTCGCTGCCAGATTCCATCAAGGCGGAACAGCTCACCTGCGCCATCGGCGCCGAACTGGTCAACGTCAACCTCGGCGTCGCCTCGCGCGACCCCGGCATGGTGGCCGAGATCAAGGCCTTGCTGCTCCGCCACAAGGTGCTGTTCTTTCGCAATCAGGACATCAGCCGCGCCGAGCACGTGGCCTTCGCGCGCCATTTCGGCGAGCTTGAAGACCACCCCGTGGCCGGTAGCGACCCGGAACACCCGGGCCTGGTGCGCATCTACAAGAACCCGGAGTCACCCAACGACCGCTACGAGAACGCCTGGCACACCGACGCCACCTGGCGCGAGCAGCCGCCGCTGGGCTGCGTGCTGCGCTGCGTGGAGTGCCCGCCGGTGGGTGGCGACACCATGTGGGCCAACATGGTGCTGGCCTACGAGAAGTTGCCTGAGCACATCAAGAGCCAGATCGGGGCCCTGCGTGCGCGCCACAGCATCGAGGCCAGCTTCGGCGCGGCCATGCCCATCGAGAAACGGTTGGCGCTGAAGGCGCAGTTTCCCGACGCCGAGCACCCTGTCGTGCGCACCCACCCTGAGACCGGCGAGAAGATCCTGTTCGTGAACCCCTTCGCCACCCACTTCACCAATTTCCACACCGCTGCCAACGTGCGCTACGGGCAGGATTTCGCCCCCGGCGCGGCCCAGTTGCTGCACTACCTGATCAGCCAGGCCCAGATCCCCGAGTACCAGGTGCGTTGGCGCTGGCAGCCGAACAGCATGGCCATGTGGGACAACCGCAGCACCCAGCACTATGCGGTGATGGACTACCCGGCCTGCCACCGCAAGATGGAGCGGGCTGGCATCATGGGCGACGCGCCGTACTGAGCGTCTGTCACCTGCAGGCGCAGCCGCGCTTTCAGCAACGGCCGGAACGCCGGCTGCGCGGCTGCAGCTTGTCAAGCTCGGCGAACTGCTGCTTCAGCAGCATCAGCAGCGAGCGTGCGTCTTCCACCGACAGGCGCAGGACGCTGGCGGGCGCCTGGTCGTCGCGTGCCGCGCGGGGCAACACCAGGGCGTCGATGCCCAGCGCCATCTGGCCTCGGTCGTGCTTCAACGACTTCAGCCGCTGCACTTCGATGTCATAGGTCTTCACGCGCGGTCTCCTGGGTTGGGCGATGTCGGATTGTCCGGGCATTCGTGGCGGCGCTGCCCCCAGGGGCGCCCGGCTCAGCCAGGGATGTCAGGCTCCACCAACGTGGCCAATTGCGCCAGCGATTCTTGCCAGCCGAGGTAGCACATCTCCAAGGGAATGACCTCGGGGATGCCATCTTGCGTGATGCTGATCTCGGTGCCGCACAGCACCGGCTTCAGGCGCACGGTCACCTGCATGGTGCCCGGCAGATTCGGGTCGTCGAATTTGTCTGTGTAGCGGATCAGTTCGCCCGGCACCAGTTCCAGGTAGTCGCCACCGAACGAGTGTCCGTTGCCGGTCGAAAAATTGTGGAACGACATCTTGAACGTGCCGCCCACACGGGCCTCCATGTGGTGCACCTTGCAGGTGAAGCCATAGGGCGGAATCCACTTGCTCATGGCATCGGGTTCCAGAAACGCGCGGTAGACCTTGTCAGGCGGGGCACGCAGCACGCGGTGCAGTTGCACGGCTGGGTTGGACATGGTGGCTTTCTCCTTGGCAGGCAGCGGGTTCAGGGGGGTGGCGGAAACTCTGGTGTCTCCACCTGCACGACGATAGCGCCGCACCCGCCCCTGCACGCTGCAGCCCAGAAAAAACCCTCGCGGCCGGAGGACCCCCCCCCTCATTCGGCGGTGGACTGGGTGGGCGTGCCCTTGCGCGTCACTTCGACGACGCCACCATCCTGGCGCCAGATGGCGCGGTCCACCTTGCCGTGCGCCCATTGCGGCGTGAGCAAGGCGCTGAAACCATCGGGGTAGAAATCACCCTCGCTGTCGTGCTTCAGCTCAAAGGCCGCCTGCCCCTCGGCCTGGGCCATCAGGCGCCGGCCGTCGCGCAAGATGCGCAGGTTCAGGCCGCCCAGATCGTAGTCGCCGGGCATGGCGGCCAGCAACCGCGCGCTGGGCGTAGAGGGCAGGCGTGGGCGCAGCGGTGGCCCGTCGATGTCGAGCAGGGCATGGCCCAGGGCGCCCAGGCCATCCAGATCCACCAGGCTGGCATCGGCCAGGATCACCACCGCCCGCTGGGCCTGGGGCTCCAGCACCACCAGCGATGAGAAGCCCCCGGTGCCGCCCTCGTGCGCCAACAGATCGCGCCCCTTGACGTTGAAGCGCATCCAGTTCATGCCGGTTTGCCCTTGCAGCGGCTGCTGGGTGCGCCGGAGCGTGGCCACCAAGGCGGGGTCGGCCTGCCCCAGATGTGCTTGCGCGTAGATCACCATGTCGTCCAGCGTGGCCCGAACCATGCCCATGCCGGCCAGGTTGTTGGCAACATGCCAATCGGAGGTGGCGGCGCCCGAAGCGAGATGACCTGTGGCCACCGGGCGCTGGCTGCGCGGGCGCTCCACACAGGCGCCGTCCATCTTCAGGGGCAGCAGCAGGCGCTGGGTGAGCGCGCTCTCGAAATCGCCACCGCAGCTGCGCGCCACGGCCAGCGACACCAGCATCATCGCGAAGTTGGAGTACTCGAACCGGCTGCCAATGGGGCGGCTCAGTTGCACCCGCCCCAGCGCGGCCAGCACCGATGTCTCGCTCAGCCCGGCATAGGGGTCGCTGGGGTTGGCGGGGAAGAAGCCCGGCGGCAGGCCGGGCAAGCCGGAGGTGTGGCTGAGCACATCGCGCACCAGGATCTGGCGCTCGCCCTGGCGCGGCACCACGGTGCCGGGCGGCAGGTGCCTGGCGAGCGGGTCGTCCAGCGACCACAGGCCCTCGGCCACCAGATCGGCCACCAGAAAGGCCGTCATGGTCTTGGTGACCGAGCCGATCTCGAACACGCTGTCGTAACCGGGCTCGGCGCCACTGCGCGGCTGGGCGCAGGTTCTGGCCCGCACGACCTGCCCCCCATCGATCCGTGCCGCCACCACGCAGGCGCCGGTTCGGTCGCCCTTGAAGCGTGCGTCAAGCGTGGCCAGCACGGAGTCTGCTGTGGCCGCCAGCGCCGGCTGCGCCCAGACGGAAGTGGCGTTCAAGGCCGATCCGCTGGAAATTCGCCGAGTCTGCATGGGTGTATCCAAGGTGCCTGGAGAGCGCGATTGTCTGCGTGGCCTGCCACTGCCGTCCACCGGCGCACTCGACACCAGACACCTGGGCCAGCGGCGATCAGAAAGACAGGCTGCCAGCGTTGCGCATCAGCACGTAGGTGCCGGTGCCCACCAAGATGCTGAGCAGCGCATGCCGGCCGAACCACTGCAGCAACACCACCAGCGCCACCGCCAGCAGTTCGGGCGCCGGGCCGGCGCTGTGAGACCGGTCCGCACCCACCATCGCATTCACCAGCAGCAGCGTCATGATGGCCAGCGGCAAAAAACGGCCCAGCGCCTGCACGAGGGGGTGCTTGTGCAGCCACTGCGCGGCCAGGAAGGGCAAGGCGCGCAAGGCCAGCGTGACCCCGCCCATGGCCGCGATCACGGCCACCGCATGGCCGCTGTCAATCATGACGGGGCTCCTGGGCCCTGGCCTGCCAGAAGAGGCCGGCGGCGATGCTGAACACGATGGCCAGCATCAAGGCCTGCTGGGGCGCCACCGCGTAAGCCACCGCATAGGCCACCAGCGCCACCCACAGCGGCGCGCCGGTCTGGCGGCCACGCCATTGCTCCACGGTGAGCACGGCGAACAAGGCGATCAGGGCAAAGTCCAGCCCCGCCAGCGTCACCTGGGCTTGGGCCCCGATGACCGCGCCTATGGCCGTGCCCAGCACCCACCAGCCCTGGTTCAGCAGGGCCACCAGCACCCTCTGCCGCTGCGAGGTGCCTGCCGGCAAGGTGGTGAGCACCGAGTAGGTTTCGTCGGTCAGGCCGAACACCAGGTAGGCCCGCTGCCAGCGGCCCGGCGGCAACTTGTTCAGCAGCGACAGGCCGTAGAACACATGCCGCAGGTTCACGATCAGCGTGGCCAGCGCGATGCTGCCCACCGAAAGGCCGCCTGCGAGCATGGGGATCATCATGTACTGCGCCGCACCGGCAAACACCACCACGCTGGCCAGGATGGCCAGCCACCAGGCCGCGCCGGCCTGCACGAACAGGAAGCCGAATACCGTGCCCAGCGGGATGTAGCCCATGGCCACGGGTGCCGTCAGCGACAGCACCGACAAACGTGGCGCGACCGGGCTGGCAGGGACAGTTTCGTTGTGGCTCATGACGTTGACGGGCAAGCTGAGGTGGGCATTGTCTACGCCCGCGCAGACGCGCCGCGCCACATTAAGAGCGGCTGAACACGCCACACCGCGTTGCAGCCGGACAGCTGTCTGGCGCGGAGCGCAAGCCACAATGCCGTGGTCCCTCACGCGCTTGCAACTCACATGAACTCACACGCCTTGCTCATCATGGCCATCCCCGCCGTGGTGGCAGTTTCAGGCGGCGCCCTCGCCGCCGTCTGGAAGCCCTCGCACCAGGTGCGCAGCCTGATCCAGCACTTCGCGGCCGGTGTCATCCTGGCCGCGCTGGCGGTGGAACTGCTGCCCGACATCGGCAAGGAGCACGCCACCAAGGAGGTGGTGCTGGGCGCTTTCGCGGCCGGCAGCCTGTTCATGTACGCGCTCAAGCTGTGGACCGAGAAGCTCGAAGGCCACGGCGGCGGCGCCACGCAAGGCGCGGCCGTGGGCCTGCTGGTGGCTACCTTTGTGGACGTGGCCACCGACGGTTTCATCATCGGCGCGGGCTTTGCAGCCGGTGGTGAAACCGGCACCGTGCTGGCACTGGGCCTGTCGGTGGAGCTGCTGTTCCTGGGCTTGGCCGTCGCGTCCGACCGCATCGCCGGCTGGCGCATCGTGGGCGTCACCGCCGCGCTGGGGCTCACGGTGCTGGGCTTTGCGGTGCTGGGCAGCGTGCTGCTCGCTGGCGCCTCGGCGGCCGTGTTGGCGGGCACCTTGTCGTTCAGCGCGGCCGCCCTGCTCTACCTGGTGACCGAGGAACTGCTGATGGAAGCCCACGAGGTGGAGGAAAAGCCCATCGCCACGCTGGTGCTGTTCGGCGGCTTTCTCACCTTCTGGGCCATCCAGCTGATGGGGCACTGAGGCCCCGCCGGCCTTGTGCAACGTGCATCGAGTCTCGCGGGCACCACTGCGAGATGGCAAGAACATTGCGAGCCGGTCTCGGCGCATTGCAGTCCGTCATCCCCGTCCCTCTGCCCCGTCATTCCCGCGCAGGCGGGAATCCAGGTTTCCTCGCTCACACGTCGGTGGCGGGGCAGAGGTCGCCGGGTACCCGCCCGACTCCATCTCCCCTGCGCCATGCCCTCAAGCCGGGCATGGCGCATTCCTCCTGAGTTCCGTCGGGCGGATACCCGACACCCTCTGCCTGAGGAGGCGGTGGTGCACCACCAGGTGGGCCGTCACCGTCAGGGGTTGCAGGGCAGTGGTGGTGCCTTCGGACGGAGGGCACATTCGCGTTTGGGTAGAGAGCTCCGAGGGCCAAGGCGGAACAAGAGAGCGCAGGCGCAACAGAGGGCACGGCGCTTGTCCGCGAGGAGTCCGTAGGCCGAAGGTACCGCCGCTGCACTGCCGCAGCCGACGCAAAGACATGGATTCCCGCCTACGCGGGAATGACGAAATACGGCCGGCCGCTATGCGCCGATCTCAGCCCTTGAACCTGATCAGCAGATTCATCAGCTTCATCGCCCGCCCCGCATAGGGCGGCTGGAACAGCATCTGCACTGCCGAGAAGGGCCCCTGGTAGAACACCGGGCGCAGCTTGGAGAAGGTGTTGAAGCCTTCGCGCGAGTGGTAGTGGCCCATGCCGCTGGGGCCCACGCCGCCGAAGGGCAGATCATGCTGGGCCACGTGCAGCAGAGCCTCGTTCACTGAAACCCCGCCCGACATCACGCGCGAGATGTAGAACTGCTGCAGCGCCTTGTCGTGAGTGAAGGGGTAGATGGCCAGTGGCCGGTCGTGGGCGTTCACGTAGTCGGCCACCTCCTGCGCAGTGCGGTAGGTGCGCACCGGCAGGATGGGGCCGAAGATCTCGCGCTGCGACAGCGTCATCTCGGGCGTGGGGTTCAGCACGATGTGCGGCGCGAACTTGCGCAGCGCGGCGTCGGGCGTCTGCCCCTCGGCCAGGTTGATCAGCGTGGCGCCCTTGGCGCGGGCGTCGTCCAGCGTGGCCTGCAAGCGGTCGTAGGAACGCTGGTCGATGATGGACGTGTAGTCGTTGGCGTTGATGTCGGGGAAGCGCTGGGCGAACAGGCGCTTGCAGTGGCCGGCAAATTCCTGTTCGCGGCCCTCGGGCAGGAAGACATAGTCGATGTTGGTGCAGATCTGGCCGGCGTTGAACATCTTCACCCACAGGATGCGCTCGGCGGCCTTCTCGATGGAGAAGTCGCTCGCCACCACGGCAGGTGCCTTGCCGCCCAACTCCAGCGTCACCGGCGTGAGGTTGCGCGCGGCGTTGGCCATCACCGCGCGACCGGTGGTGCCCGAGCCGGTGAACAGCAAATGGTCGAACGGCAGCGACGAGAACGCCGGGCCGCGGCCACCGCCGTCGGTGAAGAACTGCAGCTTCTCCACCGGCAGGTACCTGGGGCTGATCTCGACCAGCAGCTCGGCCAGGTGCCGCGAGTTCTCCGACATCTTCACCATGGCCCGGTTGCCCGCGCCCAGGATGGCCGCCAGCGGGCAGAACGAGAGGTTGAGCGGGAAGTTCCACGGCACGATCACGCCCACCACGCCCAGCGGCTGCGGGATGACGCGGTTGGAGGCGCCCGGGAACATCATCACGTCGATGTGGCGGCGCTGCGGCTTCATCCATTTCTTCAGCTGGCGCGACACGTCCTTGATGGCCTCCAGCGCCACGAACAGCTCGGCGAACAGGGTCTCAAACTCCGAGCGGTTGCCGTAGTCGAGGTGGATGGCGCGCACCAGGGCCTCGCGGTTGTCCTTCAGCAGCCGGGCCAGCGCGTCCAGGTCGGACCGGCGCTGGGCCAGGCTGGGCTCGGGTTGGGCCAGGTAGGCGGCACGCTGGGCATTGAAGCACTGCTGGAACTCTGCGGGCATCTCTGCCAAAGCCGGCAGCAGATCAAGCTCGGGGGCACGTGCGTTCATGGCGGTTCCTTTGAAGTAGGCGAGCGGGTTCAGGCGGTGAGCCGCAACTCGCGCCGCAGTATCTTGCCCACGGTGGACTTGGGCAGTGCGTCAACAAACACCACCTGCTTGGGCACCTTGTAGGCGGTGAGCTGCTCGCGGCAATGCTGCATCACCTGCTCGGCGCTCACGCTGGAGGCGGGCGCGCGCACCACGTAGAGCTTGGCGGCCTCGCCGGTCTTGTCGTCGGGCACGCCGATGCAGGCGGTTTCCAGCACGCCGGGGCAGGCGGCCGCGATGGCCTCGATCTCGTTCGGGAAGACGTTGAAACCCGAGACGATGATCATGTCCTTCTTGCGGTCCACCAGCTTGAGCAGGCCCTCGGGCGTGAGCACACCCACGTCGCCGGTGCGGAAGTAGCCGTCGGCGGTGAAAGCAGCGGCGTTGGCCTCTGGCTGCTGCCAGTAGCCACCCATCACCTGCGGGCCCTTCACGCAGACCTCGCCGGCTTCGCCCAGCGCGGCCTCGCGGCCGTCGTCGGTGAGCAGCTTGACGTCGGTGGAGGGCAGCGGCACACCGGTGGTGCCGTTGAAGCGATCCACCGAGGACAGGTTGAAGCTGACGACCGGGCTGGTTTCCGACAGGCCATAGCCCTCGCGGATGAACACGCCGGTGAGCGCCTTCCAGCGCGCCGACGTGGCCTCGATGATGGCCGAGCCACCACCGGCCGCCAGGCGCAGGCCCGAGAAATCGATCTCGCCTGCACGCGGGTGCGCGGCCAGGCCCGCGAACAGCGTGTTCACGCCGGTGAAAGCGGTGCAGTGCGCGGCCTTCAACACGTCCACGAAGGCGTCCATGTCGCGCGGGTTGGGCACCAGCCAGTTGCGTGCGCCGACCGAGAAGAAGCTGATGAAATTCACCATCAACGCGAAGATGTGATACAGCGGAATGGCGGTGACGATCACTTCTTCGCCGGGCCGCAGGTTGTCGGCCACGATGGCCTTGAACTGCTGCACGTTGGCCACCAGGTTGCGGTGCGTCAGCGCCGCACCTTTCGAGACACCGGTGGTGCCGCCGGTGTACTGCAGGAACAGCAGATCCTGCCCGCTCAGCGGCACCGGCGTGTAGGCCAGGCTGGCGCCCTCGGCCAGGGCCTGTGCAAACGGCACGGTGCCTTGCAGGCGTGCGTCCACCGGCGGGCTGGGCAGCGCCGCGGCGGTGCCGTCGCCAGGGGCGATGGTCAGCACGGTCTTGATCTGCGCGGCCATGCCGGGCTGGGCCATCACCTCGGCCACCGTGGCCGAGACGCCGCTGAACACCAGCAGCGCGGTGGCGCCGGCATCGCGCAACTGGTGCTCCAGCTCGCGCGGCGTGTACAGCGGGTTCACGTTCACCTGCACCGCACCGGCGCGGGCAATGCCCAGGCAGGCGATGGGGAAGGCAATGAAGTTGGGCGTCATCAGCGCCACCCGGTCGCCCTTGCGCACGCCCAGGCGCACTTGCAGGTAAGCGGCAAAGGCGCGTGAGAGCCGGTCCACCTCGGCGTAGCTCAGCGTCTGGCCGAAGCCGGTGAAGGCTGGCTTGTCCGCGAAGCGGCCCATGGCCTCTTCCATCAAGGCCACCACCGAAGGGTAGGCGTCGGCGTCGATCTCGGCGGGCATGCTGCCGTAGCTGGCCAGCCAGGGTTTGCGGTTCATGGTGTGTCTCCGTTCGGTGGCGGCAGGCTCAAGGCGTGACGATGTTGAAGTACGGGTCGAAGGTCTCGACGTTGGCAAACACCGCACCAAAGGCCTTGGGGTCGCCTTCGAGCTTGACGGCGCCGGCCTGGATCAGATCGGGCAATTTCTTGCCGGCCAGCAGCATGCCCAGGAAGGCCGGGCGGGTGAGCGTGAGCGTGACATCGGGCTTGGCCAGCACCCGGCCCCTGGTGTTGTTGAGCACCGAGTTTGACAGCTCCAGCGCCCAGGTTTCCTTCAGGTCGGTGAACACCATGTTGATGCCCAGCTTCAGGCCGTCCACCTTCTGGTGGTTGAGCCGAAGCGCAATGAAATCGAACAGCAGCTCCAGGCTCATGCCGCGCACCATGTCAGGCCCCTGCGTGGAGGTGGAAGGCTTGATCACGCCGTCGCGCAGTTCCTTGGCGGCCACCAGGTAGGCATTGCGCCAGGTGCCGGCCTCGGCCTGGTAGCCCAGTTGCTCCAGCGTGTCGGCCTGCAGGTGGCGCGCGGCCTGGCTCTCGGGGTTGGCGAACACGGCGTGGTTCACCAGTTCGGCCACCCAGCGGTAGTCGCCGGCGTCAAAGGCCTTGCGGGCGGTGGCCAGCACCGCCGCTTCGCCGCCCATGGCCGCCACGTAGCGCCTGGCGGTTTCCACCGGTGGCAAACGGTTCAGGCTGGCGGGGTTGGCGTCGTAGTAGCCCAGGTAGAAGGCATAAACCGCGCGCAGGTTGTGGCTGAGCGTGCCGTAGTAGCCGCGCGAGGCGGCGTCGGCATTCAGGCCCTTGGGGAAGAAGCCGGCGTTGCCGATCTCGTCCATGGTGGCGCCCTTGTTGGCCAGGTTCAGCGCCTCGTCGTGCAGGAAGCGGTAGGTGTCACGCTGGTTGGCCATGTACTGGCGGATGTGCGCGCCACCCCAGGTGGGCCAGTGGTGGCTGGCAAAGGCCACCTCCACGTCGGGGTACATGTCGATGGTCTCGTTGGCGTACTTGCTCCAGGCCAGCGCGTCGCGCATCTTGGCGCCGCGTATGGTGTAGACGTTGTGCATGTGCTTGGTCAGCACTTCTGAGAGGCACAGCGCCTTCTTGTCGGGGAAATAGAACATCATTTCCGACGGCGCCTCCGAGCCCTGGGCCATCTGGAAGCGGATGCGCACGCCGTCCACGGTCATCTCCTGGCCGGTCTTGGTCACCGTGTCGGTGGGCGGGATCAGGCCCATGGTGCCGGCGCTCAGCGCCTTGCCCAGGCCGCTGCCCACGCCCTGGCGCGGGTTGGCGTCCAGCCCGTTGCCGAACTGGTAGGTGGCGCGGCGCGTCATGGCGTTGCCGGCCAGCACGTTCTCGGCGATGGCGTTGTCCATGAAGCCTTCGGGCGCAATCACCTTGACCTTGCCGGCCAGCACGTCGGCCTCGTTGATCACCCCGCGCACGCCGCCGAAGTGGTCGGCATGGCTGTGGGTGTAGATCACCGCCACCACCGGCTTCTTGCTGCCCAGCTTGTCGAGGGCGAAGGCCAGCGTGGCCTTGGCGATTTCGGCGGTGAGCAGCGGGTCGATCACGATCCAGCCGGTGTTGCCTTCCACCAGGGTCATGTTGGCCAGGTCGTAACCGCGGACCTGGTAGATGCCGTCGGTGACCTTGAACAGGCCCTTGGCGTTGTTGAGCTTCTCCTGCCGCCACAGGCTGGGGTTGACGGTGGCGGGCGCATCGCCCTGGATGAAGTCGAAGCGGCTGGCGTCCCACACCAGCTTGCCGTCGGCCGCCCTCACCACCGGGTCGGCCAGGGTGGCGATGAGGCCGCGCGTGGCCTCGTCGAAGTCCTGCTGGTCATTCAGGGCCAGGGCCTGGCGCTCGGTGGCGTTGGCCTTGGCGGTGGCGGGCGTGGCGTCCTTCGGGGCTTGCTGCTGGGCCAGGGCCGGAGCGCTGGCCAAGATCAGACCGAACGACAGGCTGCCCAACAGGCTGGCCAGGGTGGTGCTTTGGAAGTTCATGGGGCGTTGTCTCCAGCGGGGGTGTGGGCGGCTCGCCAGGGCGGCGGCGGCCTTCAGGCGGCAAATTGTGGATTTGGCGCTGCGGGACAACCAGTGTTGAGTGCGACAAGAATTTGTCTTAAGGTGCCAAGATGACCGCCGCCGTCGCCCCCAGCCCAAGTCTGTCCCCCCGCAGCGCCTGGTTCGAACCCAGTGTGCACTCGGCCTACTTCCAGATCTTTGCGCAGTTGCTGGCCAGCCGCAGCTTGGCGGCGCCCCGCCCCTTCACGGGCCAGGCGCGGCTGCTGCCGCTGCTGGACTTTCTGCCCATGCTGGACGCCATCGCCGCGCCCAGCGCACCCGAGGCCGGCATCGAGGTGGGCCATGCCATCTCGGTGGCCGCCCACGGGCCCATGGGCCTGGCGGCCATGTCCAGCGCCAGCCTGGGCCAGGCCATGCAGGCGATGGGCCGCTACGCGCCCGTGCGCAACCGCCTGTTCGACTACCGCTGCACGCGCGGTCCGCAGTGGGTGAGCCTGCTGATGCCCACACGCCTGCCAATGGGCGGCTACACGGGCTTCTTGCAGAACGCCACGCTGTACGCCAAGTTCAGCATCCTGCGCTCGATGGCGGACCCTGCCGCCCTGCGCAGCGCCGTGCTGTGCCTGCCCTGGCCCAAGCCGGCCCAACTCCCGCCGTCGCTGTCTGGCCAGCCCTGGGCCACCGAATACGACAGCCCCGAGTTGGCCATCCGTTTTCCACTGGCTGCGGCCGACCAGTCACTGGCCACGTCCGACCCCGATCTGCACCGGCGCGTGTGCACGGCCGGCGAGGAGGAACTGGTCAAACTCTCGGGCAGCGTGGCCGCGCGCGTGCGCCATTTGATGCACCAGGCCCAGCCCCGCTGGCCCACGCTGGTGGAGCTGGCCCGGGCCCTGGGCGTGTCGCGCCGCACCCTGGTGCGCAAGCTGGAAAGCGAAGACTTGGGCTACCAGGATCTGCTGGACGAGGCCCGCAACGAGCTGGCCTGCTGGTATTTGCGCCAGTCGCGCCTGAGCCTGGGCGAGGTGGCTGAGCAGGTGGGTTTCAGCGACCAGGCCAACTTCAGCCGAGGCTTTCGGCGCTGGCAGGGGCTAACGCCCAGCGCCTATCGGCAATGCTTCATGCAGGCAGCCCAGGCGCACTGAGGCCCGCCGCCTAGAATTCGCCGTTTCGCGCCCGGCTCTGCAGGGGCGCTCGCCACCTGGCGAATTCAGCACATCACAGAAGGGTCGCACATGGGCGCGCAATGGAAAGCCAAGCACAAGGACCTGGCGGCCAACGCCAAGGGCCGCCTGTTCGGCAAGCTGGCCAAGGACATCATGATCGCCGCGCGCCACGGTGCTGACCCGGCCGCCAACGCCAAGCTGCGCCTGGTGGTGGAACAGGCCCGCAAGGTCTCGATGCCCAAGGACACGCTGGAGCGCGCCATCAAGAAGGGCGCCGGCCTGACCGGCGAGGCGGTGCACTTCGAGCACGCCGTCTACGAGGGCTTTGCACCGCACCGCGTGCCGGTGATGGTGGAGTGCCTGACCGACAACGTGAACCGCGCGGCATCCGACATGCGTGTGCTGTTTCGCAAGGGCCAGCTCGGCAGCTCGGGCACGGTCTCGTGGGACTTTGACCATGTGGGCCTGATCGAGGCCGAGCCGGCCACCGCCGGTGCCGACCCCGAGCTGGCGGCCATCGAAGCCGGCGCGCAAGACCTGGAGCCGGGCGATGAAGAAGGCAGCACGCTGTTCATCACCGCCCCCACCGATCTCGACCTGGTGAGCCGTGCGCTGCCTGCGCACGGGTTCACGGTGCTCTCGGCCAAGCTGGGCTACCGGCCCAAGAACCCGGTGGCGGCTGAGAGCCTGAGCGCCGAGCAGTTGGAAGAGGTGGAAGCCTTCCTGGCCGCGCTTGACGCCAACGAAGACGTGCAGCACGTGTTTGCGGGATTGGCTGGGTAAGCCAACGTGGCTCAGCTCTTGGTGAGCCAGTTCCTCGTCTACGGTCTGGCCTGGCTGGTGGGGTGGGTGATCGTGCGCGAAGAGCGTGGCCCCATCGCACTGTGGAGCGCCTATTGCCTGCTGCAGGCGGCCGGCATCTGGCTGATGATCTCGATGGCCCCCGTGGTTGGGGGGCCGCCGATCCCCGTGCCGGCTGCCATGCTGATGCTGCTGTCCTACTTTTGCGCCAATGCCGGCGTAGACCTGTTCGCCCACCAGGGGCGCATGCGCTGGCAGGGTCTGTGGTGGGTGCTGCTGATCGCGGGTGAAGCGGTTCAGCTCAGCACCGCCCTGTGGCCTGGGCCGCTCCATCTGCAAGCCGTGGGCTACAACGTCAGCGTGGCCTCGCTGGTACTGGCGCCCATGCTGGTGCTGCGCCAGCCACTGCGCCGCGAGTTCGGCCGCTGGGGTTTGCTGCCGATGGTGCCGGGCGCGTTGATCTGCGTGTTGGCGCTGGCACGCAGCGGCGTCATCCTGGCCAACCCCGAAGCGGCGTTGCTCACCACCCGAATGGCCACCAACCTGCCTCTGCTGCTGGCCACGCTGTTCGCCGCAGGTGCATTCAATGTCGCCTTTCTTTCGCTGGTGGTGGGCCGGCTGGTCAGGCGCATGCACGGCCTGCTCGACCTGGATGCGCTCACCGGCCTGGCCAACCGCGGCGGGCTGGAGAAGCGCCTGGCCGCCGCCTGGGACAACGGTACGCGCCATGGCGTGAGCCTGTCGGTGGCCTTCATCGACATCAACAACTTCAAGCAGATCAACGACGCCGGCGGCCACGAAGCCGGAGACCGGGTCATCCAAGGCGTGGCTGCAGCCCTGCAGCAAAGCGCTCGCAACACCGACCATGTGGGCCGCTGGGGAGGCGACGAATTCATGCTGGTGATGCCGCACACCAGCCCCGATGAAGCCGCTCACGCGGTGAAGCGTCTGCACGCGCGATTGGGCGAGGCGGGCATCCCCATGCCGCTGGGCTGCCCGCCGTTGACGGTCAGCATCGGCCTGGCCACGCGGCAGGATACCGATGCTTCGGTGCAAGCCCTGGTGTTGCGCGCCGACACCGCCATGTACCGCAGCAAGAAGCATCTCGCCGCCTTCGCGATCGCGCCTGAAGCGGTTTAGCGCTCAGCCCACCAGCCACTGGGCCAGCGCCGGCCCCACCAGCGCGTGGGCCCGGCCGAAGCCGGCCACCAGCCGAGCCGACACAGGTTGCAGCGCCACCAGCGAGAAATCACCCAGCCCGAAGGTGACGGCCGCATCGGGGAAGCGCGCCAGGTAGGCCTCGCGTGCCGCGGCGTACTCGGCGCTGTCGCGCACCAGCAACTGCGCATCGGCCTGCAGGGCCACGCGCGGCAAGGCCTGCGGCGCCATGCCCTCGGCCAGTTCGGCCATCACCAGCAGGCTCACGCGTGGGTGCTGCTGCAAGTCGCGCGTGTGCGGCGCCAGCGCGCTCACGTGGATGAGGGGCGCCGCGTGGCCCGCCGGGAGCACGAAGGGCACCATGGACACCGCCGGCTCGCCCTGGTGCAGGGTGCCCAGCGCCGCCACCGGCCGGGCGGCCAGCAGATGTCTCAGCATGCGGGTGTCGTCAGCGTCCATGGTGGGTCTCCGTGTGGCCGAGAATTGTGGCCCCCGGGCGCTGCCTGCCGCTGGCCGGACAATGCCCTCCATCGATTTTCATCCGAGCCCACCCATGACCGACGCCAACCCCGCCACCCCTGCCGAGCGCCCCGCCCTGCCAGACCGCTTGAGCGTGGACCCGCGCAGCCCGCACTACAACGCGGCCATCTTCGAGCACCAGATTGGCATCCACCTCAACGGCAAGGAGCGCTTTGACGTGGAGGAGTACTGCCTCAGCGAAGGCTGGGTCAAGGTTCCCGCTGGCAAGACGGTGGACCGCAAGGGCCACCCGCTGATGATCAAGCTCAAAGGCAAGGTGGAGGCCAGCTACCGCTGAGCGGCAAACCACCTGCACAGGTGTTCAGCACCCTGATCAGCAGCGCTGCGAAGCGAAAGCTCTCATGAACCCATCGAAGCTTGAACTGGCGGTCCTGAACAACATCCATGGGTACCAGGCCATGTTGGAGTCCATCGGCGAGCTTCGCGTCTGGTGTCGGTTGTCGTGACCGGCTCGCCACATCAAGCCCAGGAGGCGCCGGGGTCTGTCGATTCTGGCCATCGACAATCGTCGTCAGGCAGAGGGCCGTCCTCTGCTTCACTCCACCCCAACCATGCCTGAGATCCAGGACCCTATTGCCGGTTTGTTGCGCACCTATGCGGATGCCGTGTATCGCAAGGACGTCGATGCCTTCATGGCCCTGTACGACGAGGCGGTCTGCGTTTTCGACACCTGGGGTGTCTGGGTTTACCAGGGCCGCCAGGCCTGGCGCGTCGCGTTGGAGGGGTGGCTTCTGTCGCTCGGGGCCGAGCGGGTCAGGGTCGAAGCCGAGGTGATGCGAACCCACTGCGAGGGTGCTTTCGCCACCGCCCAGGGGTTCATGACCTACACGGCTGTTTCTGAAGCGGGCAGCACGCTGCGCGCCATGACCAACCGCTTCTCGTGGGTGCTGCGCCAGCGCGGCAACGCCTGGACGGTGGTGCACGAGCACACCTCAGCGCCGGCAGACTTCGAGACGGCCAAGCTGGTGCTGCAGCGGCAGTGACAATCGGCAGCACCGCAGCCCTTGCCAGAAAGCACCACCATGGCCTACGCCAAAGAGTTTCTCGATCTGGTAGACCAGTTCATTCACCTGGCCAACCGCCTGGCCGAGGCCGAGGGCAAGCACGGCGAGGTGAGCGCCGCCATCCTGTTCGCCGCAGGCCGCTACAACGCCTTCAACTTCGTCACCCACGGTGGCACTGAAGACACCCGCGAGCAGGCGCTGGAGTTCTATGTGTCGGAGTACCGCAAGGCCATCAGCTCCAACCTTGACGGCGTGGTGGGGCCGGTGGTGAAGCCGCAGGACTGACACCCAGACACGACGCGGCCATGACGGACATGGATCACGTCAAGCCCTTCGTCCACCAGCAAGACGGCCACACGCTGCTGCAGTTCTCGCTGCACACCGTGCAGAGCCGCATGGACCCAGCCCGGCCCGACGCACTGACGCTGGGCTATACGCAGCTGATGATGGGTTTTCTGCTGTGTCTGCCGCAGCCTGCGCGCATCGCCATGGTCGGGCTGGGGGGCGGCTCGCTGGCCAAGTTCTGCCACCGGCACTTGCCGCAGGCACACATTGAGGTGGCCGAGATCAACCCGCATGTGCTGGCGCTGCGAGAGGCCTTTGCAGTGCCACCCGACAGCGAACGATTCCAGGTGCAACTGACCGATGGCGCGGCCTTCGTGCGCGACGCCGCGCCGCCGCCATGGGACGTGCTGCTGGTGGACGGCTTCGACTACGAAGGCCTGCCCGAGGCGCTGAGCAGCCAGGCCTTCTACGACGATTGCGACCGGGCGCTGGGGCCCCACGGCGTGCTGGTGGCCAACCTGCCCTCGGCCCATGCCGCTCTGGCACAACAGGTGGAGCGCATGCGGCGCAGCTTTGGCGGCGCCGCGCTGGTGGTGGACGACGCCGACCAGGGCAACTGCATCGTCTTTGCCGGCCGCCAGGCGGTGGCCACGCGCCTGCACGGCGGCACCGCACGCAAGCCGCGTGGCATGGATGCATCGGCCTGGGCCACGCTGCAACCGGCCTTTGCGCGCATACGGGCGGCGGCCCGGGCCGAGGTGGCGGCCATCGCCCGCGACGCCTTGCGCTGAAGCCACCCGCCACCGATCAGGCAGCCCTGGCCGGCGGGGCCGGCGTGCGCAGCAAGGCCAGCAACGCCAGCACACTGAAGACGGCACCCACGTGGAAGGTGCTGGCCGCACCAAAGCGGTCCCACACCCCACCGGCGATGACGCTGGCCGCCAGCATGGCCAGGCCGCTCACCAGGTTGAAGAAGCCATAGGCCGTGCCGCGCAGCTCGGCCGGCGCGGTGTCGGCCACCATGGTGGCCAGCAGGCCCTGGGTGATGCCCATGTGCACGCCCCATAGCGCCACTCCCGCCAGCACGCTGCCCCAATGCGTGCCGCAGCCCAGCACCAGGTCGGCCGCCACCAGCACCACCAGGCCCAGGGCCAGCAGCGTCTTGTGGCTCATGCGGTCGGAGAGCTTGCCAAAAGGGTAGGCCGTGCCGGCGTACACCAGGTTCATGGCCACCATCACCAGCGGCACCAGGGCCACTGGCACGCCACTCTGCTGGGCGCGCAGCACCAGGAAGGCCTCGCTGAAGCGCGCCAGCGTGAACACCGCCCCCACGCCCACCACCCACCAGTAGGCGGGGCTGAGCTGGCGCAGGTTCTCGCCGCGGATGGGGTTGCTGCGCAGCGCACCGGCGGGCCGCTCGGGCTCGCGCACGCCAAGCACCAGCAGCACCACGGCCAGCAGGCCCGGCACCACGGCCACCCAGAACACGGCGCGGTAGTCGTTGTGCCACTGCAGCATCAGGGCCACGGCCAGCAGCGGGCCGGTGAAGGCGCCCACGGTGTCCAGCGACTGGCGCAGGCCGAAGGCCGCGCCGCGCATGGCGGGTGGGGCCAGGTCGGCCACCAGGGCGTCGCGCGGTGCGCCGCGCAGGCCCTTGCCCACGCGGTCGAGCAGGCGGGCCGTCACCACCACGCCCACCCCAGGCGCGATGGCGAACAGCGGCTTGGTGAAGGCACCCAGCGCGTAGCCAAACACCGCCAGTGCCTTGCGCTTGCCGAGGTAGTCGCTGAGCACGCCTGAGAAGACCTTGACGATCAGCGCCGTGGCCTCGGCCAGGCCTTCGATCCAGCCGATGGTGAAGGCGCTGGCGCCCAGCACACCGGCCATGAACAGCGGCAGCAGGCTGTGGACCATTTCGGACGAGATGTCCATCAGCAGGCTCACGAAACCCAGCACCCAGATGCCGGCGGGGATCTGGCGCAGCGTGCTGCGTGTGACGGGGGGCTGGCTCATGGCGATGCAGGCTCGCGAAGGGCTGGTCTGTCGCTGAATCATCGCACCGCACCCACCTGGGCCCGGACGGCCACGGGCTGGCCGGTGGCCGCCAAGCTTGACCAAACGCAAGACCGCGCTTGCAGCATGCGTTCACAGTCAGCGTAAACCCTGAGAAAACGAGCCTGCGCCACAAGCGCCAACCACCCCAAGCCAACGACCCCAAGCCGACCACCCGGAAGGCAGACCCACCCAGGAGCCAAACATGAATGCCAAGTTATCCGCCCTCGCCCTGAGCACCCTCGCGCTGGGCCTGCTCGGCTGCCAATCGGGCCGCGAGACTGTGGCCCCCAACACCCTGTCGGCCATGGCCACCCAGGCCGCCCCCGACCTGAACGCGGGCGCTGCCGACCCGGTGTGGTTGGGGGCCAGGTCACTGACGGTGGAGCTGACAGACGGCGCCAACTTCGGTGCCGCGCCCGGTGCCAAGGGCAGCACCAAGGTGAGCCTGAAGGCGGCCTACACGGCCGACATGCTGTACCTGCTGATCCAGTACGCCGACCCGACGAACTCGGTGCGCCGCGGCCCCTACCAAAAGCAGGCCGATGGCAGCTGGAAGAAGCTCACCGACCCGGCCGACAAGGGCGGTGACGACAACGCGTACTACGAGGACAAGTGGGCGATGATCTGGCCCATCGCCAATTCGATCAAGAACTTCGACAAGGAAGGCTGCGCTGCGATGTGCCATCTGGGCCAGACCAAGCCCTATGGCAACAAGTACACCGGCAGCGAAGGCGAGTTGGGCGACATCTGGCACATGAAGGGCCAGCGCACGGCGCCGAATGGTTTTGTAGACGACCAGTACGTGGACCACACCCGCCACGACCCCAAGGCCAGCCCCAATGCCGGACGCAAGAGCGACCCCGGCACCACCGGTGGTGAGTACAACGGCTTCAAGCTGGTGGATGGCAAGCCGCAGTACATGAGCCGCGACGCCAAGGCCGCCAACGCGGGTGGCACCTACTACATCAAGCGCGGTGACGAAGTGGGCTTTGACGACGGTCGCTTCAAGCCCGGCGACGAGGTGGCCTCGTTCATCATCAATCCGCTACAGGGCGATCGCGGCGATGTGCGCGTGGCCGTGAGCTGGAAGGGCGGCATGCACACCTCGGTGGTGAGCCGCAAGCTGGTGACGGGCAGCAAGTTCGATGTGCAGTTCAACGATCTGGCCGCGCGCTACGGCTTTGGCTTTGCGGCCTTCGACAACGCCCAGGTGCGCCACGCCACGTCGGACGACCCGATGTACCTGGTGTTCGCCAAGTAGGCAGACCGCACAGCAGTTGCACCGAGGCCCGGCCTGCCGGGCCTCAGCCGTTGATGAACTTCATCTGTGTGCCGGCCAGGTCGATCACGTCGCCGTCCTGCAGCGGCATCACCTCGCCCACCATCTCCACCCCGTTGACGACAGGGCGTCCGCTGCCTTCCACATGGGCGATCACGCAGCCCGAGGGGCGACGGGTGATGGAGGCCAGCAGCACACCCGGTTTGCCGATTGTGGTGACCACCTTGGTCAGCACCATCTCACGGCCCGCCGCCTCGCCCGTGAGCACCTTGACCATGGACGGCTGCTGTGTGCCCAGGCCCATGCCCAGTGGCAGCGTGGCCGTGGCCGACGCCTCGGGCCCGCGCTGGGTGGACAAGGGCGGAACCCGTTTGGGCGTCCATGTGGGGTTGTCGGCCGCCTCTTCGGCCACGAAACGCAGCACGCAACCGCCAATCTCGACAGTGTCGTTGTGCTCCAGCCGCTGGCGCTTGATGAAGCGCCCGTTGACGAAGGTGCCGTTGGTGCTGTGCAGGTCTTCGAGGTAGATGTCCTGGCCTTCGCGCCGGATCAAGGCGTGCTCGCCACTGACCGAACGGTGGTTGATGACGATGTCGTTGAAGCTGCGCCGACCGATGGTGGTGCGCACCTGCCGGAGCAGGTACACGGCCTGCCCGATGGCACTGGCCGGATCGCTCAGCAGCCTGGGCATGGTTCAGGTCGCGCCGTCAACATTCAGATCTTCTGGAGGGTGAGGGTCATGACCAGAGCTTGGGCAGCGAGCGCGTGACGATCAGCCCGGCCTGCAAATAGACAGCATTGAGCATGCGGCACACGCGTGCCCGAGAAAACCCGGGTTTGGCGGCCAGCTCATCCACCGTGTGGGGGCGTTGCCGCATTTGCTGCAGCACGGCGGCCAGTTCGGGGTCCAGCGGCAGATCGGTCAGGTGCAGGGCGGGCGACAGCCGGTACACCGCCGGCCCGGCAATCTCGGGCAGCAACTCGTCGGTGGGGCCGTGCTTGGCCAGTTGCCACAGCATGCTGCCCAATGGGCCCGAGCCCGCCAACCCCGGGGCCGCAGGTGCGGCATACAGTGGTGGCCGGGCTTCAACTTGAACCAGGCGCAACCGTGCCATCTGCGCCCGGGGCAGCGCGCACAGATCCCAATCGCACAGAAACTGTCTCTCGCGCGGAAAGACCGTGAGGCGGGTCACGGCGTCGTCAATTTGCACCTGCAGGGACATCGGGTGCGAGTGCCGCACGCTGGCCGCCACCACCGCCAGCGCGCTGCAATGCCGCGGCATGTCGGCCAGCTTGCGCAAATCGGCTTGCATCGAGCTGGTGAAGCTGGCCTTGGGCACGGCCATGCCCACGCCCACGCCCATGCCCACTTCTGCAGGGCCGCTCCCTGCCCGGGCCGCCGCTGGCATGGGCTGGGTGGGCAAGAAGGGCCGGGTGTTGCTGGCGGGCTGGGAGTCCAGGTGCATGTGTCGGCTCAGAAGCAGGTGCAACCGATGCTATGCCACGGCGCCCGTTACGTTCTTAAGGGTTGCTTCGCGGTGCCGTAACTGCGCGCAGCAAGTGCAACAAGGCTCACCACCATCAGCGTGAGCGCCGCAGCCGTGGCGTCGCCGCGCTGGGCTGGGTCTGCGGTCCGGGGCCGAACCAACCCAGGCGCTTGAGCACCAGGCGCACCTCGGCGCGCATCACCCAGCGCTCGTGGCCCGTGGCGTCGCGCTTCACGCTGCCCAGCCACTGCGCCTTGTCGGCCGGCAGCTTCATGTGCAGGAGCTTGGCCAGGCGGGCACCGATGGTGGCGCAGGTGCGCACGGTGTCGCCGCTCAGCCGCTGCTCGGCGTCGTGGTTGCAGGGCAGGCCGTCGGCGCTGTCAAACAAGCGCTGCAGATCGGCCCGCAGCTTGCCTTCAATCTGCACGGCCTCCAGCGCCTGGCACAGGGCCGAGGGGTCTTTCAGCACGGCGTGGAAATCAGCCATCTTGGTTCCTGGTGCGGGTCTGCCGGCAGTACACCACAGCCGCTTGAATGGGGCACCCGGCTGCGGCGTACCGCAGCCACCCTCCGCGAGGGTGCTCAGGCCGCTTGGTGAGCTGAGGCCGGACTCGGTCAGTCCCTGCGGACTGACCGTGCCTGCCGAAGGCCATCGGACTCTGGCCGATGGCGGCCCGGCGCTGGCCTGAGTCAATGGCCCCTGGCCCACCCGTTCGCTGGCCAACGCCGAGAATGGCCGCATGAAAACACTGCTGGATACCGCGCTCTCGATGCTGGACCTGGTGGCTGTGCGCGAAGGTGGCACGGTGGCCGACGCGCTGGCCATTGCGCTGCGCACCGCCCAGCACGCTGAGGGCCTGGGCTTCAAACGCTACTGGCTGGCCGAGCACCACAACATGCTGGGCATTGCCAGCTCGGCCACCGCCGTGCTGGTGGGCCACATCGCCGGCGGCACGCAGCGCATGCGCGTGGGCTCGGGCGGCGTGATGCTGCCCAACCATGCGCCGCTGGTGGTGGCCGAGGCCTTTGGCACGCTGGCCGAGCTCTACCCCGGCCGCATCGACCTGGGCCTGGGCCGCGCCCCCGGCACCGATCGCGACACCATGCGCGCGCTGCGCCGCGACCGCACCGAGAGCGAGCAAGACTTTCCCCGTGACGTGGCCGAGTTGCAGCGCCTGCTGGCCCCGGCCGAGCCCGGCCAACGCATCGTGGCCATGCCTGGCGCTGGCACGCGCGTACCCATTTGGCTGCTGGGGTCGAGCCTGTTCTCGGCCCAGCTCGCGGCCGAGCGCGGCCTGCCCTATGCCTTTGCCTCGCACTTTGCGCCGCGCATGCTGCTGCAGGCGCTGCAGATCTACCGCCACCACTACCGCCCCTCGGCCGAGTGGCCCCGGCCGTATGTGGTGATTGGCGTGCCGCTGATCGCCGCGCCCACCGACGAAGAGGCCGAGTTCCTGGCCAGCAGCACCTACCAGCGGGTGCTGGGCATCCTCACCAACCAGCGCGGCCGCCTGCCGCCGCCCGTGCCCGACTTCATGGCCGGTCTGCACCCGCCAGAGCGCGCCGCCATCGCCGACTTTCTCGCCGCCGCCGTGGTGGGCGGCCCGGCCGCAGTGCGCGCCGGCCTGCAGTCGCTGCTCGACGCCTCCGGCGCTGACGAGCTGATGCTGGTGAGCGACGTGTTTGACCCGGCGCTGCGCCTGCGCTCACTGAGCCTGGCCGCCGAGGCGATGGGGCACGCCTGAACCAGGGCGGCGGTTCTCGGCGCATAGCCGTCATACCCGCAGCCCTCCGCCGTCATTCCCGCGGAGCCTGCCCCCGCGAAGGCGGGGGGCGGGAATCCAGGCTTTCGGCACCTGCACGAGATCAGGACGGCGCGGCGCATTGCTTCGCTCGTGTCCCCCTGCCTCGGCCCTGGCGGGCCTCGCCATTCCGCCTTTACCTCGCTGCGCAACACGCCCCACCGTCCTGATCGGGCCGCTGCCTTGGCTGTTTCAGCGTTGAAGACAAAGGCGCTGGTTGGCAGAGGGTGTCGGGTATCTGCCCGACGGAACTTAAGGAGGAATGGCTCACGCCCGGCTGAGGGCGTGAGACAGGGGGAGATGGAGTCGGGTGGGTACCCGGCGACCTCTGCCCGCCACCGACTTTCGGACGACTGCTCTGCGCCGCAACCAGCCCTTGCGCCGCCGGGCCCGTCAGGCGCCCGAACGCAAGGCGAGTCAAGCCTTCGTCGCCGTGATCACCTGGAAGTTGCCAAAGAACACCGTGCGCCGCTCGCAGTGTGCGATGTCGGGCATGGCCTTCAGCGCGGCCAGCGGGTCGTGGGTGTTCCACAGCGCCAGACCCAGCGGTTCAAAGACCTTGAAGTAGACCCAGCTCAGGGTGCGCAAGACGCGCACATGTGGTCGGTGAAATTCGGCCAGGTAGAGCTTGCCGCCAGGGGCCAGTACGCGGCAGGCCTCGGCCAGTACCACGCCCTTCAGCTCGTGTGGCAGCTCGTGCAGCAGGAAGAACACCACGTTGGCGTCCACCGAGGCATCGGGCAGACCCACCGAGGCGGCGTCCTGGCGCAGGTAGCGCACGCTGGCCTTGAACTCGGGCATCTTGCGCTGCGCATTGAGCAGCTCGTTCTCGATGATGTCCACCACCTGCACCTCCTCGGCACCGGCCTGCAACGCGGCCTTGGTGACGCGCGGCATCACGTTGCCGAAGGCGCAGGAGGTGATGAGCGCCTTCTTGCCTTGCAAGCGCTGCTTGCGCAGCCCTGCGGTGATGATGGAGACCAGGCGGTCGTACTGGAACAGCAGGATGGCCGCAATGATGGGCTGGAAGTCGACCAGGCGGATCAACTTCATGTTTGAGTAGATGGGGTACACATGCGCCGCCGGGCTTTTGGGCCCCGACATCAGCCCGCGCACGATCAGCGCGCCGCGCGTGGCGGCAAAGAAAAAGGCGCCCGTGCAAGCGAGCGCCACAACAACCACCAGCATGGTGGGCATGAGCCAAATGGAAGACACGTTCGGTTCCGTTTCTGCCCCGTGGGGACCGCGAACCTGCGAGTCCTTGCGCATCGGTGCCAGGCCATTGGGGCACAGCCCTGCAAACGTTGTCTTGCTCTTGATCAAGGCCTGCCCAGGCTGGCCCCGGGGACGCTTTCAAAGCGCTTTTCCGCCCTTCAGATGGCCCCTTGTCCTCCGAAGATACGGGTGTGGCATTGGCACCAGTGCGTGCTGTGCACCGCGCTTTCTCACTATGGGCAGTACAACGTGCGCTTGATCAACCTGAAAATCTGGGTCCAGTTGCTGGTCACCATCGGTGCCGCATTGGTGGTGGTGTGGACCGGCGCCATCTGGTGGGAAGGCCGCGTGAACCGCAACGCCGCCATCGACCAGGCCAGCCGCTTCTCGCTCAGCATGCACGAGGCCACCATGGCCGGCCTCACCGGCATGATGGTGACGGGCACGGTGGGCCAGCGCGCGGTGTTCCTCGACCAGATCACCCAGCTCAACACCATCCGCGACGTGAAGGTGCTGCGTGGCGAGGGCGTGCGCAAGATCTTCGGGCCCGGCAGCGCCACCGAGCACGCCCCGCCCGACGCAGTGGAGCAGCAGGTGCTGGCCACAGGCAAGGAGGTGATCCAGGTGGAAACCGATGCCAAGGGCGAGTACCTGCGCGCCGTGCGCCCAGCGCTGGCCAGCAAGAACTACCTGGGCAAGGACTGCGTGGCCTGCCACCAGGTGCCCGAAGGCACCGTGTTGGGCGTGGTGAGCATGAAGATGTCGCTCACCGAATCCAACGCCGCCCTGGCCGAGCAGCGCAACACATCCATCCTGGTGGCCTTTGTCACCTGCATTCCGGTGCTGCTGCTGATCTACCCCTTCATCCAGAAGGTGGTCACCCGGCCGCTGGAGCAGGGCGTGGCCGTGGCCCGCGGCATTGCGGCGGGCGACCTCACCCAGACCATCCACGTCGAAACCACGAATGAAACCGGGCGCCTGTTGCAGGCCCTGAAGGACATGAGCGAGAGCCTGGTCGGCGTGGTGGGCCGGGTGCGGGCCGGCAGTGAAACGATTGCCCAAGCCTCGGGCGAGATGGCCGAGGGCAACCTGGATCTGTCGTCGCGCACCGAAGCCCAGGCCCAGGCGCTGCAGGAAGCGGCGGCCTCGATGGCCAGGCTCACCGACGCCGCCCGCCAGAACGCCGATGGCGCACGCCAGGCCAACCAACTGGCCGACAGCGCCTCGGAGGTGGCAGTGAAAGGTGGTGAGGTGGTGGCGCAGGTGGTGGGCTCGATGGATTCCATCCACACCTCGTCCAAACGCATCGCCGACATCGTGGGCGTGATCGACGGCATCGCCTTCCAGACCAACATCCTGGCGCTCAACGCCGCCGTGGAGGCCGCCCGCGCGGGCGAGCAGGGCCGCGGCTTTGCCGTGGTGGCCAGCGAGGTGCGCCGGCTGGCGCAGCGCTCGGCAGCGGCGGCGCAGGAGATCAAGGCGCTGATCGGCGCTTCCGTGGGTGACGTGGAGGCTGGCACCCAACTGGTTCACCAGGCCGGTACCACCATGAACGAGGTGGTGCAGAGCGTGGTGCGTTTGAACAGCATCATGGGCGACATCTCGGCCGCCAGCTTGGCGCAGATCGAAGGCATCGAGCGCGTCAACCAGTCCATCACCCAGATCGACACCGTCACCGTGCACAACGCCGCCCTGGTGGAAAAGGCCACGGCCTCGACCCAGGCGCTGAAAGACCAGGCCGTGCACCTGGAAGAGGTGGTGAACGTCTTCAAGCTGTAGCGCGCTGAAGGTGGCTGGCCGGCCCCGTGCCTGACGGCGCATACGCTCTTACATCGCGAGCGGTATCCCCCAAAGGTGGGGTTGCGAGCCTGTGCCCGGGAAGAGGAGGATGGTGGCAAGCGATCTGTAAAACCAGCCACAAGGGGAGTCTGTCATGCACGAAGCCGCGCGCCAGGAAGGCAGTTGCGTGATCTATGCCGCCGCACTGGGTGAACCCGGTGTGCCCGGCTACCACGCGGCGGTGGTGGTGACCTGCGCCAATGGCGCCTACGCACCAGGTAGCGAGGTTTTTCGCGACGAGGCCCTGGATGGCGGCAAGGTCTGGCAATCACCCGACGAAGCGCTGGCCTTTGCGCTGAATGTGGGCACTGCCGCCGCGCAGACGCACGATGCCTTCGGCAGCTTCAGCATCACCGACAGCCGGCCCAACCTGGGCTGAGGTCAGCCGCCCTGGCTGGGGCGGATGCTGGTCACCTCTCGCGCCGCCACATCCACCACATCGCCTGTCTCAGGTGGGCGTCGGCTGGCGGCGTGCTGGAACGGCCGGTGCGTGGTGGCGTGGCGCCACACCGCGCGCACCGCCCCGGGCCGCCGGCCGCGCAGCAAGGCCCAGAACAGCACGCACAGCGCCAGCACCACGGCCAGCAGCATGGCCCCGCCGAACAAGGCCAGTCCCAACAGCGCGCGGGCGACGCGCAGCACGCCCAGCAGCAAACGGTCGACAACGGCAAACAGCTTCATGGCAATTCCTTGGGTGACTGTGGCGCTCAGGCCTGCGTGGCACGCTGGCGGCGGGCGCGGATGTTGAGCATCTCCACGCCCAGAGAAAACGCCATCGCGGCGTAGATGTAGCCCTTGGGCACATGGGCGTCGAAGGCCTCGGCGGTGAGCGCCATGCCCACCATCACCAGGAACGACAAGGCCAGCACCTTGATGGACGGGTGGGCGTCCACGAAATCGCCTATCGGCTTGGCGGCCACCAGCATCATGCCCACCGAGGCCACCACGGCCGCGATCATCACGCCGATCTGGTTCACCATGCCCACGGCGGTGATGACCGAGTCCAGCGAGAACACGATGTCAATCACTGCGATCTGGCCGATCACCGCCCAGAACGCGCCCTTGCGCGCCGCAGCCGAGGGCGTGGCGGTGTGGTCTGGCGTGTCCTGCTCGCGCGCCTCCACCTCCACAAAGATCTCGTGCGAGGCCTTGTAGAGCAAAAACAAGCCACCCAGCAGCAGCACCAGGTCGCGCCCGCTGATGCCCTGGCCCAGCACGGTGAACAAATCGGCGGTCAGGCCCATCACCCACGACAGCGAGAGCAGCAGCAGCAGCCGCGTGAACATGGCAAAGCCCAGACCCAGGCGGCGCGCCCGGTCGCGCTGCTCGGGCGGCAGGCGGCCCACCAGGATGGAGATGAAGATGATGTTGTCGATGCCCAGCACGATCTCAAGCGCGGTGAGCATCGCAAAGGCGATCCAGACATTGGGGTCGAGCAAAAATTCCATGGCCACAGGCTCGTTGAGACTTCAGAGCGCCGAACTGTAGACAAACCAACACTGCACGTAAATTCGATTTATCGTTGCAGTTAATCCGAGAAATTCGAACTGTTGGGGTCGCGATGAACTATAAGCACCTGCACTACTTCTGGGCCGTGGCCAAGGCTGGCGGCATCGTGCGTGCGGCAAAGCAGCTTCACATATCGCCCCAAACCCTCTCGGGCCAGATCAAGCTGCTGGAGGGCCGGCTGGGCAGCGCGCTGCTGCGCAAGCAGGGCCGGGGGGTGGAGCTCACCGACGAGGGTCGCGTGGCGCTGGGCTATGCCGACCAGATCTTTGCACTGGGTGCCGAGCTCAGCGCCCAGTTGGGCCAGACCCGCGAGGCCGGCCAGGCGCTGGACTTTCGCGTCGGCCTGGCCGATTCGGTGCACAAGGCCATCGCCTACCGCCTGCTGGAGCCAGCGCTGGCGGTAGGGCCGCAGGTGCGGCTGATCTGCCACGAAGGCAAGTTCCAGGATCTGCTGGGCCAGTTGGCCGTGCAGCGGCTCGATCTGGTGCTGGCCGACGAACCCATGGGCCGGCAGGTGAGTGTCAAGGCCTTCAACCACCCGCTGGGCGCCACGGCCATGAGCTTCTTCGCCGCGCCGGCGCTCAAGCGCAGCCTTGCCAAGCGCTTTCCGCAATGCTTGAATGGCGCCCCCATGCTGCTGCAGGGCCGAGCCTCGGCGCTGCGCCAACGCGTGGACGCCTGGCTGGCCACGCAGCAGTTGCTGCCCCAGGTGGTGGGCGAGTTCGACGACGCCGCGCTGATGAAGGCCTTTGGCGGCGAGGGCCGCGGCGTGTTCATGGCGCCCACGGTGCTGGAGGCCGAAACCTCGGCCCAGTACGGCGTGGTGGTGGTGGGCCGCAGCAGCGAGCTGGTGGAAGAGTTCTACGCCGTTTCGGTGGAGCGCCGCATCACCCACCCCTGCGTGGCGGCCATCACCCAGGCGGCGCGCGACCGTTTGTTCCACGCCTGAGCCATCCGTCGCACCGGTGACCTCAGCCCTGCTTCTCGATCGCCCCGGCCATGTCCTCCAGCCACAGCACCTTGTCGGCGTACGACTGCAGATCGGGCGAGAGGTTGTGCTGCGAGCCCGATACCCAGAACTCTTTGTGCAGCTCGGATTTCACGTAGGAGATCGCGTCCTCGAAGTCGCCATCGCCGGCCGAGAGGATGAGCCTGTCGTACACGTTCTGCGCCGCCAGCTTGATGATCAGCGTGGCAATCGCCACGTCCACACCCTTCTGCATCTGGCGTACCACCGGCTGCTTGCAGCTGGGGCAGACCAGGTTCATGTTCTTCAACCGGTACAGCTGCACGCGGAATTTGGGGCCTAGCGGTGGCGCGGTCTTGATCCAGTTGTGGAACGCGTTCTGTGCGTCGCTGGCCGGCTCTTGCGTGGAGTTGAGGTAGTAGCTCTCGTGCAGAGGCCCGCCGTTGAGCCGCTCGATCTCGTCCTTTAGCTTCAGGTAATCAAACGGCTTGGTCTTGCCGTAGCTGAACAGGTAGGCGGCGTCGATGATCCAGACGGTTTTCATGCAGGTTCCAGGGTGAGGGGCGGCGCGGGCAGTATCGCTGGCAGCCCCTTGTGGTGGTGCGCCATCTGCGCCAGCGCAATCACTTGGCGTGTTTTCGCTGCGGCAGAGCGGCCTGCACCTAGAATGCGCCGGCCCCGCACTTGCGGGCGTTCACATCAACAACCTGGATACCAAGACACATGGCAACTGCAAAGAAGACGATCAAGGCCCCCGCCAAGAAGGCGGCTGCTCCCGCAAAGAAGGCCGCCGTGGCCGCCAAGAAGCCCGCTGCCGCCAAGAAGGCGGCCGCTCCGGCCAAGGCCGCCGCGGCCGCCATGAAGCCGATCAAGACCGCTTTCAACAAGACCAGCCTGCTGAGCCACCTGGCTGAAGTGGCCGCTGTTGAGATCAAGGCCGTCAAGGCCGTGGTCGCTTCGCTGGAAGCCACCATCCTGGCTTCGGTGAGCAAGAAGGGCCTGGGCTCGTTCACGTTGCCGGGCCTGCTGAAGGTCAACGTCATCAATGTGCCCGCCAAGAAGAAGCGTACCGGCATCGACCCCTTCACCAAGCAAGAGCGCGTGTTTGCCGCCAAGCCCGCTTCGGTCAAGATCAAGACCCGCGCGCTGAAGAAGCTCAAGGACGCCGCCGCCTGAGCTGAAGCCCAGCGCTCGCGGGCGCGAGCCTGAAACCAGCAGGTCCGGCCGAGACTCACGTCTCGGCCGGACCTTTTTCATGGCACCACGCTCAAAGCCCGCGCTTGGCCTTGGTGAGGATGGTGGCCACCTCGGTGGACACCTGGGCAAAGGTGGAGCCCGAGCCGATCAGCCGCTCGGCCTCGCTGTAATGGCCCTGGTTGATGTGCTTGGCCACGCCGCCGGCCACCTTGTGGAACTCGGCGTGCTTGCTCAGCAGCTCCACAAAGGTGGGGCGGCTGCCCCATTGCACGCCACCGGGGCCGTGTATCCACTTGCCCAGCGGGCATTGGTCGTCGCGGCAGATGGTGTCGGCGTCCAGGCGGTCTTTTTCGGCGATGGCCTTGCGCAGCTTCACCTTCCACTGCCGGTGCGCATCGATGGCCTTGTCGAAGTCGAAGTCGCCCACCACCGCATGAGTTTCGGCGGCAGCCATCTCGGCCCCGGCAGGCAGGCGGAAGCGCGCCACCTCGTGGGCCAGCACCTGGGCCTGGTCCTTCATGGCCGACGACGCGGCGGCGGTTTCTTCCACCAGGGCCGCGTTCTGCTGCGTCATGCGGTCCAGTTCATTCACGGCCTGGCCGATCTGGCCTATGCCCTGGCTTTGCTCGCGCGCGCCGGTGGAAATCTCGCCCAGCAGCGTGTTCACGCGCTGCGAGGACTGCACGATGTCGTCGATGGTGGCGCCGGCGCGCCGCACGATGCCCGAGCCGGCTTCCACCTGGCTCACACTGGTGCTGATCAAGCCCTTGATCTCATGCGCGGCGGCGGCGCTGCGCTGCGCCAGCGAGCGCACCTCCGAGGCCACGACGGCAAAGCCGCGGCCCTGCTCGCCAGCGCGGGCGGCTTCCACCGCCGCGTTCAGCGCCAGGATGTTGGTCTGGAAGGCAATGCCGTCGATGGTGCCGATGATCTCGCCGATGCGCGCTGACGAGCTGCGTATGCCCTCCATGGTCTGCACCACTTCGCGCATCACCTCGCCACCTTGCGAGGCGGCCTCGGCGTTGTGCTGTGCCACCCTCGCCACCTCTTCGGTGTGCTCCGAGGTCTTGTGCACGGTGGACGAAATCTGCTCCATGGCCGAGGCCGACTGCTCCAGGTTGGCCGCCGCCTGCTCGGTGCGGGCAGAAAGGTCCATGGCGCCGCTGGCGATCTCGCTGCTGCTGTGCACGATGTCGTCGCTGGAGCGGCGCACCCGCTGCACCATGCTGCGCAGTGAATCCTGCATGGCACGCAGGTCCAGCATCAGCATGGCCGCCTCGTCACGCCCCCACGGCGAGGGCGAGGTGGTGAGGTCGCCATCGGTCATGGCACGCAAATGGCGGCGGGTTTCCTTCAGGCCACCGTCCATCACGCGGTAAAAGCTCAGGAACAGATAGGCGGCAAGTGCCATCGAGAGCAGCACGATGGCGCCGTCCACCATCACCTGGCGCAGCCAGGCTGCGCGGAGCTCGCCCACGTAGATGCCCGAGCCAATCACCCAACCCCAGGGTGCAAAACCCTTCACATACGAGAGCTTGTCCACCGGCAGCTCGCTGCCGGCCTTGGGCCATTGGTAGCGCACAAAGCCCTGGCCGCTCTTGCGCACCATGTCCACAAAAGCGCCAAACACAGCCAGGCCGTTCGGGTCTTTCATGGTCGACATGTCCTTGCCGTCCAGATCCGGCTTGGCCGCATGCATCACCATGCGCTGCTGCATGTCGTTGATCCAGAAGTATTCGTTGCCCTCGTAACGCAGGCCAGACACCAGCTCGCGTGCCTGCGCCTGGGCCTGCTCGCGGCTGAGTTTGCCGGTGGCCTCTTGCGCCTGGGCCCACACCAGCACACCGTGTGCCACCTCCACATGCTGGCGCGTGGCGTCCATGCGGTCCTGCATGGCCAGCTCGGCGTCGGCCATCAGCTGCCAGCCCAGCAAGCCCAGGAAGGGCAGCACAAAGGCCAACGAAATGATGACGGCCTTGATGGCAAAGCTCAGCTTGCGAAACAGCCGCACACCCGGCGCCCAGAAACCATGGTGGGCAAAGAAGCCGCCCGATGCGGTGGGCGCGGCGGCAGCGACTGCGGGGGCGACCGTCCCGGACTGAAGAATGGCTGACATGGCACTCTCTTGGTTGATACTTTTCTGGCAGGGCAAAGCCCAACGACACGGGCACAGCGTGAACCCGTCTGAATGATTTTCGTCATCCCCATGCTGGTGCATGGCCTGATATGACCTGGTTCCGCAGGCCATTTCGGCGGCTGTTGCACCCCAGGCCAGGGCGGCGCAGCACACAAGGGAGAGTGCCGCAAGCGCACCGACCGCTATGCCAAGACCATCGTGTTCTGTGAAGACATCGACCACGCCGCCCGCATGCGCCAGGCCCTGCAGAACGCCAATGCCGACCTGTGCGCCACCCAGCCAGATCACCGGCGACAACCCCGAAGGCAAGCGCGAGCTCGACAACTTCATCGACCCCGAGAAAACCTATCCCGTCATCGCCACCACCAGCAAGCTCATGAGCACCGGGGTGGACGCGCAGACCCGCAAGCTCATCGTGCTGGACCAGAGCATCCGCTCGATGACGCTGTTCAAGCAGATCGGCCGGGGCAAGCAGTACACCAGCCTCGATCAATTCCTCAGCGCCTGGAGCGCCGCGCAGCGCAAGGCCGCGCTGCTGGAAGAGCTGAAACGCCAAGGCGTGCTCATGGAAGCCCTGGTCGCCGAGACAGGCGCCGAGCTCGACCCGTTTGATCTACTGCTGCACCTGGCCTGGAACATTCCCCCTTCACCCGCCGCGAGCGCGCGCTGCGTGTGAAGAAGCGCAACGCCTTCACCCAGTACGGCACGGTGGCCCGCCAGGTGCTGGACGCCCTGCTCTACAAGTACGCCGACGAAGGCATTGCCACCATCGAGAGCGACGCCGTGCTCAAGGTGCAGCCCTTCAACCAGCTGGGCAGCGCCACCGAACTCGTCAAGGCCTTTGGCGGCCGGCCGCAGTACCTGGGCGCGCTGCAGGCGCTGGAGCGCGAGCTGTATGCGCCCTATCAGGCCGCCGGCCCGGCGGTCTGAGGCTGCAACTGCGGCAGCCGCTCTTGCAACAGCCACGCCACCGCATCGGCCTGCAGCGCGTCGCGCCGGCGCTTGAGCGGGTCGCGGTCGGGCTGCTCGGCCATCCAGCGCTTGAACGCCGCAAACGCCCCCGGGTGCAGCGTGCTGAGCCTGGCCATGCGGCCGTTGACGCCCACCACCACCTCGCTGAAGCCGGGGGCGGTCAGCGGGTCGCCCCCCACCGCCTCGCGGCGGATGATGTCCACCTCGAAGCCTTTGTCGTTCGCGGCCGTGTACTTCTGGTCGGGCCGCAGGGCAAAACTCTTGTCCACCTTCTGCAGCACCGCCAGCATCGAGGGTGCGCTGCGCGCCAGCTGCTCGGCAAACACCAGGTGCCGACGCGTGTCCCACAACAGGTCGATGTCGTTGGTGGTGGTCACCCGGCTGTCCAGCCGCATGCCGGCCGCCGTCTCGTAGGCGTAGAGCGCGTGCGTGCCCACCACCCTGAAGTGCTCGTGCAGGCCGGTGTCGGCCAGCGTGGCCAGCAAGTCCACCGCGATGTTGGGCATGCGGCCCACGCGCACCGCGCGGTTCAGGCGCTCGTGCCGGGCCACGTTGGCGCGGGCCTCGCGCAGGCGCTCGGTGGCGCGCTGCTTGCGGGCTTGAAAACGCTCGTACACCTGCTCGGTCTCGGGGGTGCGCGCACCCATGCCCTTCTGGCCGCCGCTGGCCGTGGTGCGCACCAGGTAGTCAGCGCCCTTCACCGCCTTCCAGACCATGCCGCCACGCACCCGCGCCGCCTCGGCCTGCGCACGCTCGCAGGCCACGAAGGCGGCGCGCGCGTCGATATACTGCCGTGCGGCATCGGGGTCAATTTCCAAGTGATTCACGGTTTTGCGATATTACTTGGAAATGCCTTATAAATCAAAGTACTATCGCCGCGTTTCAGCCTCGGTATTGCCCCTTTCAGCCCCATGTACGCTGAGCCTTGAGCACCGCAACGTCGGCGCAGGAGTTCGCCATGGCTGCCCCCTACCTCCGCTTCAGCGCACTCCTGTGCGCCGCCACCCTCACCGCCTGCGGCGGCCTGGCAGACGTGGAGCTGGCCGTGGACACACCTACGCGCTATGCGTCGACGACCATGGTGGTGCTCACGGACGAGTCGTTCGTGCCGGACGGCGCCAGCTGCCCCAGCCCCGGGCGACTGCATCCGCATCGGCGCGAGCGGGCCGGTGTTTGACGACCTGAGGGTGTGCAACGCAGAGGGTGGGCGGGTGATGCACTGGACCGAACCCTGATGGCCGCGCATGTATGCCCGGCGCGGCCTGCGGCGCAGGATGCGGCGCCCTAGCATTTGTACCTTGGTGACTCACAAGGAGTACGTCATGGCACATGTCATTGAAAGGCCGCTGGCCCAGGCCAAAGCCTTTGACGTGGGCGTGGGCACTCTGGTGGCGGTGGCCGGCTGGCTGCTGATCTTTGCGGCGCGCGATGCGGCCTATGCGGTGCCCGCGCTGCTGGGCGGCTTCTTGCTGGTGGCCCCGCTCGGGGCCATCGCGCTGTACGAGGTGTCCGCGCAGATCGAGGACGGCGTACCGCTGGACGCCAACCTGGCCTGGGGCGCCTGGCACCGCAACGCGGGTGCCATCGGCATGCTGGGCCTGCTGCAGGCGCTGGCGCTGCTGGCCTGGGAGCGGCTCTCGGCGCTGATCTTCGCGCTGTTCCTGGGCGATCTCACGCCCCACGTGGACAACCTGTGGCGCGAGTTGCTGTTCTCTGGCAACTACACGGCGTTGCTGCTGGCCTTCTTTGGCAGCGGTGCCCTGCTGGCGGCACTGGTGTTCGCACTCAGCGTGGTGACGGCGCCGATGCTGATGGACGAACCGGTGGACGTGGTGACGGCCATGCTCACCAGTTGGCGCTGCTGCATGAAGAACCCTGCCGCCATGGTGGTGTGGGCGGCCCTGATCACCGGGCTCACAGCCCTGGGCATGGCCGGGCTGTTGATGGGGCTGATCGTGGTTTTTCCCTGGCTTGGTCACGCCAGTTGGCACGCCTACCGCGACCTGGTGGAAGTGCGCTCGGGCGGCCCAGCGGCATAGCGAGGCCCACCGGCCCGCTCAGAACGAGGCCCACTCCTCAGCGGTGTCCGTCACGGCCGCTGCCTTGGCATGCACGGGCGCCGGCAGGGCCGGGGCCGGAGCGCTGGGCTTGGCCATAGACGGTGGCGGCAAGGGCTTGGGGGCCCGACTCTGGGCCGGTGGCACGGCCCGCTGTGGCGCTGCCAACGCATCCCCGGCGAGCTTGAAGCTGGCAACCACCGTCGCCAACAGGGTGGCCTGCTCCTTCAGGCTGGCTGCGGCGGCCGCGCTTTGCTCGACCAGCGCCGCGTTCTGCTGGGTCATGCGGTCCAGATCGGTGACAGCGGTGTTGACCTGTTCGAGCCCTCGGCTCTGTTCGCTCGAAGCGGCGGTGACTTCCGCGATGGTGTCGGTCACCCGCTGCACGGAGTGAACAATCTCGTTCATCGTGTCGCCCGCCGCGCGAACCTGCACGGCGCCCGACTCGACCTTGCTCACGCTCGCGCCGATGAGATCCTTGATTTCGCGCGCCGCCTGGGCCGAGCGCTGGGCCAGTGAACGAACCTCGGCCGCAACGACGGCAAAGCCGCGCCCCTGCTCCCCGGCCCGTGCGGCTTCAACCGCCGCGTTGAGCGCCAGGATGTTGGTCTGGAAGGCGATGCCGTCGATGACGCCGACGATGTCGGCAATGCGCCGCGAGGCGACATTGATCTCGTCCATGGTGCTCACCACGTCGGTCATCGCGGCACCACCACGGTGCGCCACGCCTTGCGCCGCCTGCGCCAGCTGGCTGGCTTGCGCGGCGGCGTGTGCGCTGTGGCCCACGGCCTGGGTCAGTTGCACGATCGACGAAGCGGTGTGCTGAAGCTTGCTGGCAGCCTGCTCGGTGCGGTTGCTCAGGTCCAGATTGCCCTGTGCGATCTCGGCGCTGGAGGTGGCCACGCCGTCAGCGCCTTCGCGAACCCGGTTCACCACGGTGGACAACTGGCCCTGCATGCTGCCCAGGGCCTGCAGCACCTGCGCCACCTCCTCGGGCTGGTGATCGGCGTTGACAACGCCGCCAATCTCGCCGGCCGCCACACGGCCCGCGATGTCTATCACCTGCCGCAGCGGCGGCAGGATGGTGCGCAGCAGCGCCAGCGAGGAAACCACCAGCACGCCCATCAGAACCAGCGCGCCCACCGAAGCAAAGACAACCAGCCTGTCCATGGCCGCCTCTCCGCTGGCTTGGGCGGAGGCCACCACCTGGCCCACGGATTCGGCCAGGGCAGCGCTGTTGGTGGAGAGCTTGCCAAAGGCCTGCATGGCGTCGACGTCCTCCGAGGACAGGCGCTTGAGCGCCGCGACCTTTTCTACGCTGGCCCTGATGGCCTGCCACTGCGGCACGATGACATCCCGAACGGTCTGCCCCAGAGCGGTGTCGGACGCGGTGGTGGCCGCCTCCAGCAACTGCAGCTCTGACTGGACGCCTTGGACGGCCTCCAGCGTCAACTGGCGCGAAGCCGAGGAACCTTCGGTGAGGATCAGTTCACCCAAGCCTCGCTGCATCACCTGCAGCCTGTTCTGCACGGAGGTGGAATGCTCGTGGGACGCGTCGGCGTGCCGCAGCTGTTGCAGATTGCTGTAGCCAAATGCGGCCACCAGCAGCAGCACCAGCAACTGGATGGCGCCGGCAGCAACCAGGCGCAGGCGTATGGAAAGGTTCATGAACTGCTCCGGTGGGATGGCCTCGAGGTCAGTTCTCGACCGGCAAGCCCTTGGCTTGCCATGCGGACCAGCCGTCGCGCATGTAGTGCACGCTCTTGTAGCCGGCCTTGACTGCCTGGGCGGCCGCTTTGTAGCTCTTCCAGCCAGTGGGCCCGTCGCTGTAGAACACCACCGGCAGGTCCTTGGCGGTGGGCAGCTTGCCGATGTCGAACTGGTCCTTGGCATGGTCGAAATCGGCAGCGTCCTCGCTGCTACCTTTGTAGGGCACCGCGCGCGCACCGGGCACGTGGCCCTTGCCGAAGTTCATGGCGTTGCGGGTGTCGATGAAGGTCGCCTTCTTATCGTCGGCCAGCTTGCGCGCCTCCTCGACCGCGATCACCTTCGCGCCGGCCAGACTGGTGGGGGTTTGCGACTGCGCCAGGGCAGAGCCGGCCCATGCCAAGGTCAGGCCGAGGGCCAGGGCCTTGCAGGCCAGTGAGGTGGCATTGCGGTGGGTGAGAAGTGGCATGGCGATGTTCCTTGGCTATGAAATGGCTGTAGGAGGCTCAGGGGTGCGAGTGCACCTAACTCGCAGAGCACTGAGGGGCGGGTTCTTTCATCTTCGGTGCGCGCGCCGCCTGCCAATAGGGTGAATAGCGACCTGGCGACCGTGCATTTCAGTGCCCACGGCGCACTGCCTTGTCCATCGCAGCGCCGACCGCCACAGCGTGAGCCCGCACCGGACGGCAAAGACATGGATTCCGCCCCACGCCCTCGCGGGAGTGCCAACAGAGGCTTCAGGTCTTGCGCCCAGGATGAAAAATATTGTGCGCGGCAAGCCCCGCAAAACCATGTGGTTGCTTCCTTGAACCGGTTCAAGGAAAAAAACCGAGCAAATCGCGAGGATATGCCCCACCACCACATTGAGTGAGGAGGGCTCCCATGAGCCAGGTTGCCAGCGGGTTCACCAAGCAAATGGCCCGCAACATGTTCTACGGCGGCAGCGTGTTTTTTGCGCTGCTGTTCGCCGCCATCGTCTTCGATTCGGAGCAGAAGATTCCCCTGCGCTCCAACGCCCAGGCCATCACCCCGGCCGTGGTGGCGGGCAAGAAGATCTGGGAGACGCGCAATTGCATCGGCTGCCACACGCTGCTGGGCGAGGGCGCGTACTTTGCCCCCGAGCTGGGCAATGTCTACAAGCGCCGCGGGCCTGATTTCATCAAGGGCTGGATCAAGTCCATGCCCACCAACATCCCCGGCCGGCGCCAGATGCCGCAGTTCAACCTGAGCGATCAGCAGTTGGATGACCTGGTGGAGTTCCTCAAGTGGACCAGCAACGTGAACACTGAAAAGTGGCCGCCGAACATCGAAGGTTGAGGAGACAACACCATGACCACCACCCTCATTCCCACCCTCAAGTACCAGAGCCAATCGGTCTCGAAGCTCTATTTCATCGCGGCGATGGGCTTGTTTGCCGCGCAGATCATCTTTGGCATCGGCCTGGGTCTGCAGTATGTGCTGGGGGACTTTTTGTTCCCCTACATCCCGTTCAACCAGGCGCGCATGGTGCACACCAATTTGCTCATCGTCTGGCTGCTGTTCGGCTTCATGGGCGCGGCCTACTACATGGTGCCGGAAGAGGCCGAGACCGAGCTGCACTCGCCGCTGCTGGCCAAGGTGCTGTTCTGGGTCTTTCTGGTGGCGGGCGCGCTCACCATCGTGGGCTACCTCGCGGTGCCCTATGCCAAGCTGGCCGAGCTGACCGGCAACGATTTGCTGCAAACCATGGGGCGAGAGTTCCTGGAGCAGCCACTGCCCACCAAGCTGGGCATCGTGGTGGTGGCGCTGGGCTTTCTCTACAACATCAGCATGACGGTGCTGAAGGGCCGCAAGACCAGCATCTCGCTGGTGCTGCTGCTGGGCCTGTGGGGCCTGGCCATCTTCTTCCTGTTCAGCTTTGTGAACCCGCACAACCTGGTGCGCGACAAGATGTACTGGTGGTTCGTGGTGCACCTGTGGGTGGAGGGCGTGTGGGAGTTGATCCTCGGCGCGCTGCTGGCCTACGTGCTGGTGAAGACCACGGGCGTGGACCGCGAGGTGATCGACAAGTGGCTGTACGTCATCATTGCCTTCGCGCTGATGACCGGCATCCTGGGCACCGGCCACCACTTCTACTTCATCGGCCTGCCGGGCTACTGGCAGTGGATAGGCTCGATCTTCTCGGCGATGGAGCCCATCCCCTTCTTCATGATGACGGTGTTCGCCTTCAACATGGTGCAGCGCCGCCGCCGCGAGCACCCCAACCAGGCCGCCATCCTGTGGGCCGTGGGCACTTCGGTACTGGGCTTCCTGGGCGCCGGCCTGTGGGGCTTCATCCACACGCTCAGCGCGGTGAACTACTACACCCACGGCACGCAGATGACGGCGGCCCACGGCCACCTGGCCTTCTACGGCGCCTATGTGCTGGTGGTGATCACCCTCATCAGCTACGCCATGCCCACGCTGCGCGGGCGAATCGCCAACAGCCGCAAGGCCCAGGCTTATGAGATGTGGAGCTTCTGGATCATGACCATAGGCATGGCCATCATGGTGCTGGCGCTCACCGGCGCGGGCATCCTGCAGGTATGGCTGCAACGCATCCCCACCGAAGGGGCGATGGGCTTCATGGCCACACAAGACCAGCTGCGCTTCTTCTACTGGATACGCATCTGGGGCGGGGTCACCTTCCTGATCGGGCAGTTCACCTTCTTCGCCAGCTTCTTCATTGGTGGCGATCCGGTGCTGGTGGACGACGCTGCGCCGGTGAACGGCGGTGGCCTGCTGCGCGCCAAGCCGGCGCAACGTGCCGAGAGCCGTGCCTGAGGTTCTGGCCCATCACCCAGCCATGGATCACTCTGAACAGCTGCGGCTGGCTTCGGCGCCCTCGCAGGCGCCCTCGCAGGTGCCGTCGCGGGTGCCCTCGCAGGTGCCCTATTACGCCGAGCAGGCCGGCGAGGTGGGGCTGTTCGAGCACGCCCACCGCCAGTGCCTGCCGCTGCTGATCAAGGGGCCCACCGGCTGCGGCAAGACCCGCTTTGTCGAGCACATGGCGGCCCGGCTGGGCCGGCCGCTCATCACGGTGAGCTGCCACGACGACCTCAGCGCGGCCGACCTGGTGGGCCGCCACCTGATTGGCGTTGATGGCACCGTGTGGGCCGACGGCCCGCTGGCGCGCGCGGTGCGCACTGGCGCCATCTGCTACCTGGACGAAGTGGTGGAGGCCCGCAAGGACACCACCGTGGTGCTGCACCCGCTGGCGGATGACCGGCGTGTGCTGCCCATAGAGCGCACCGGCGAGCAGCTGGTGGCGCCACCCGGCTTCATGCTGGTGATCAGCTACAACCCGGGCTACCAGAACCTGCTCAAGAGCTTGAAGCCCAGCACCCGCCAGCGCTTCATCGCGCTGAACTTCGGCTACCCGGTGCCCGCCGTGGAGCAGGCCATCCTGCAAACCGAGGCCGGCGTGAGCGCCGAGCTGGCCCAGCGCCTGGTGCGCCTGGCCGAGGCCCTGCGCCGCCTCACCGACCACGATCTGGAAGAAACCGCCAGCACCCGCTTGCTGGTGATGGCCGCGCGCCTGGTGGCCAGCGGCGTGCCGCTGCTGGCGGCCTGCCAGGCGGCCATCGTCAACGCGCTGACCGACGACGCCGACACGGCTGCAGCGTTGGATGAAGTGGTGCTGGCGGTCATCGGAACCAGCGGCTGAAAACCTCATTCCGTCATTCCCGCGCAGGCGGGAATGACGAACACCATGCAACGCCGCCGCCTCATCTTCCAGCTGGGCTTCTTCGCCCTGTTCCTGCTGGCGCCCGCGCTGAACCTGCTGCGCTTCGACCTCACCGAGGCCCAGCTCTGGGTGCTGGGCATGCGCTGGTCATTGGACATCGATGCCTTCCGCGCCGGCCAGATCAGCGCCAACCAGGTGGCCCTGTCCATCCTGCTGCGCGGCGTGCTGCCGGCGCTGGCGCTGGTGTTGGGGTTTCTGGCGGTGGCGCGGCGCTACGGGCGGCTGTACTGCGGCTGGCTGTGCCCGCACTTCACGCTGGTGGAAGCGCTCAACACCGCGCTGCACCGCGCCTGCGGCAAGCTCAGCCTGTGGGATTCGCGCCCCACCGCCCGCGCCGGCACCACGCCGCAGGCGCGCTGGTGGCCGGTGTTCTTCGCGCTGTGCGCCGGCTTTGGCTTCGTCTGGGCCATCACCCTGCTCACCTACCTGCTGCCGCCCACCACCGTCTGGGGCAACCTGGGGCGCGGCACGCTCACACCCAACCAGACGCGCTTCCTGGTGGTCGCCACGGCCGTGTTCACCGCCGAGTTCGCCTTCGCCCGGCATCTGTTCTGCCGCTTCGGCTGCGCCGTGGGTCTGTTCCAGAGCCTGGCGTGGATGGGCAACCCCAAGGGCATGGTGGTTGCCTTCGAGCGCGAGCAGGCGCGCGATTGCCGCAGTTGCGCCACCGCCACCTACCCCGAAGGCTGCGCCTGCGACAGCGGCTGCCCCATGCGGCTGCACCCGCGCAACATCAAGCGCATGATGTTTTCTTGCGTGCAGTGCGGCCAGTGCCTGGATGCCTGCGAAGAGTCGCAGTCTGCCCAGCAGCGCGAACCCCTGCTGGCATGGGCCGTGGGTGCCGACGCGGTGCGCGAGACGCTGCGCCAGCGCAAGGCCGAGATCGCCGCCGAGAAGGCGGCCGAAACCGCCAGCACAACCACCACGCGAACCCCGGTGGAGGCGCACTGATGGAAGAGTGGGTGGGACGCCAGTGGCACCGTTTCATCAGCCGCGCGGCCGATCAGCAGCACGCGGCGGCGGCCGTGCATCTGCCGCAGATGCAGCGCGCCATAGGCATGCTGTTCCGCGCGGCGGGCGGCGCCACCACGGTGCGCCTGGCACCAGCCTGCGAGGCCCGCGTGGGCGGCCCACGCGGCTGGCTGCAGCGCGTGGCTGGCAGCGGCACCCACGCGGCCACCGGCAGGCTCGAGCCCGATGCCTTGTCGCTGCCGCCGGTGATCGCGGTGTTTACCCAGGCCGAGCTGAACCGCGCGCTCTACCTGTGGCTGGCCGCGCTGGCCGCGCAGGTGCAGCCCACGGGCGATTGGCTGGCTGACAACCAGCGCGCCACAGCGGCCGCATTGCGGCAGTTCCCCGGCCTGCGTGAACGCAATGCGCAGTTGCTGCAGGCGCAACTGGCTCTGCGGCCCGATGTGGCCACACTCAGGGGCGCCTTGGCCAACGCCGAGGCCCTGGTGCAACGTGCACTGCGTGGCGAGCCGCTGCCCGCACCTCACGCCGTGCAACCCGGCGACGTGGCCCCCGTGTGGTTGTGGCTGGACACCGCCCCGCCCTCCGGCACCTCACCGGCTCGTGAACCCGCCAACGACGGCCAGGCCAACACCACGCCGCGCCAGCCCAGCGCGCAAGACGCCCGCCGCCGCAAGGCTGAAGGCGTGCAGGACGAGCGCGGCAAGGCGCCACTGCTGATGTTCTTCCGCGCCGAGTCCATTCTCTCGTGGGGCGAGTTCATCAAGGTCAACCGCGCCAGCGACGACGACGAGGACGGCAACGCCGTCGCCGCCGCCAACGACATGGACACGCTGGCCATCGCGCCCGATGGGCAGACCGCTGCCTCGCGCGTCAAGTTCGACCTCGACCTGCCCAGCGCCGCCGCTGACGACCAACCGCTGGACGCAGCCCAGGCCGCGCTGCTGCTGCCAGAGTGGGACTATCGCAAGGCCAGCCTGCTGCCAGAACACTGTGCCGTGCAGACCCTGGTGGCCGGCGCTCCCGAAACCTATGCCCCGCCGCCGGCGCTGCGCCAGATTGCACGCCGTGTGCGCCGCCGCATGGAGGTGCTGCGCGCCGGCATGGGGCGCCTGCGCGCCCAGCCCGATGGCGACGAGATCGACCTCGACGCCTGGGTGCGCCACCGCGTGGACGCAGCCCAGGCGCCGCACAGCGAAGCGCCCGCCGTCTACACCCGCCGCGTGCGCAGCGAGCGCAGCCTCGCCACGCTGCTGCTGGCCGATCTTTCTCTTTCAACAGATGCCTACGCCACCAACACCGCACGCGTCATCGATGTGATCCGTGAGGCGCTCTTTGTCTTTGGCGAGGCCCTGCACGCCAGCGGCGACCCGTTCGAGATGCTGGGCTTCAGCTCGGTGCGGCGCCAGCACGTGCGCCTGCAGCACCTCAAGAGCTTTGACGAATCCTGGAGCACCGCCGCCCGCAACCGCGTGGGCGCCATCAAGCCCGGCTACTACACGCGCATGGGCGCGGCCATCCGCGCCGCCACGCTGCGCCTGCAAGCACGGCCCGAGCGCCAGCGCCTGCTGCTCATCCTCACCGACGGCAAGCCCAACGACCTCGACATCTACGAAGGCCGCTACGGCCTGGAGGACACGCGCCACGCCGTGCAGGCCGCGCGCGCGGCAGGCCTGACGCCGTTCTGCGTCACCATCGACGAGGCAGCCCACGCCTACCTGCCCCAGCTCTTCGGCCAACATGGCTATGCCCTGGTGCACCGCCCGCAAGACCTGGTGCAGCGACTGGCGGCGGTGCATGCCCAGCTCACCCGCAGCGCCTGAGCCCGCACCCGGGAAACGGTCATGCCTTGCGACACAATCCAGGCTCTCGTCCCACCCGGCCGAGCCTAGGAGTACCCCCATGGAAGCCAAAAGCTTCGACTTGCCGCGCTACCTGGCCGTGCTGCCGCTGTTCCAGGAAATGACGCCCGCCGAATTGCAGCGCCTGGCCGAAGGCTGCCGGCTGCGCCGCCTGGCGCGCGGCGACAACGTGTTCCGCGTGGGCGAGCCTTGCGAAGAGTTCCACGTGACGGTGATGGGCCAGGTCAAGTTGTTCGCGATCTCGCCGGCCGGGCAGGAAAAGGTGATCGAGCTGGTAGGCCCGGGCAACAGCTTTGCCGAGGCGCTGATGTTCACCGGCAAGCCCTACATCATCAACGCCCAGGCGCTCACCGACACGCTGCTGCTCTCGGTCACCAAGCAGGCGGTGCTGACCGAGATCGAGCGCGACTCGCGCTTCGCCATGCGCATGCTGGCCGGCATCTCGCGCCGGCTGCACGGCCTGGTGCACGACGTGCAGGCCTATGCGCTGCACAGCGGCCTGCAGCGCGTCATCGGCTATTTGCTGCGCGACTTGCCAGAAGACTCGGACGACGCCGCCGAGATGAGCCTGGAAGATGCCGGCTTTCCCACGCCATGCAAGGGTGATGTCAAGCCCGCGCGTGAGGTACGCGAGGTGCGCGTCTCGCTGCCGGTGAGCAAGGCCACCATCGCCTCGCGCCTGTCGCTCACGCCCGAGTACTTCTCGCGCGTGCTGCACGAGTTGGAAGGTGAAGGCCTGATCACCATCGACAAGCGCGAGATCCGCATCCCCGACCCCACCCGCCTGGCCCGCTACCAACTGCAGTGAGGGCATGGACCCGCAACGCCGCTTCTTCCTGCGCCGGGCCGTGAACCCTGCGGCCAGCCCAGTGCCGTCGCAAGCCACCAGGCCCCTGCGCATGCAGGTGGACGTGGCGGCGCACTGCCTGGCCCAGCGCCAGGTGGAATGCCGAATCTGCGCCGATCTGTGCGACGCGCGGGCACTGCGCTTTCGGCCGGCCCTGGGCGGCATCGCGCAGTTGTCCATCGACGTGGCCGCCTGCACCGGTTGCGGCGATTGCGTGGTCCCCTGCCCGGTGGCTGCCATCACCCTGAAGACCATCCCCGAATGAACCCCGACGACGAGCAAGCCATCACCGACGTGTGCGACGCGCTGATCCACATGCGCCAGCACATCGGCCCCAAGCACCTGGCTGAGCCCGGCCCCAGCCCCGCGCAGCTGCGCGAGCTGTTCGCCGCCGCCGCTGCGGCCCCGGACCACAAGCAGCTCACGCCCTGGCGCTTCCTGGTGCTGGGCGACGAGGCGCGGCGCAGGCTCTCGGAGGTCTTCGTCGCCGCGCTGCTGACGCGCGACCCCGGCGCCCTGCCCGCCCATGTGGACGACGCACGCCGCAAGGCCTTCCGCGGCCCTGTGCTCATCATGGCCGTGGCCGACCTGCGCGCCGAGCAGCCCGAGGTGCATGCGCTGGAACGCGTGGTGTCGCTGGGTGCCGCCATCCAGAACCTGTTGCTGGCCGCGCAGGCGCGCGGCTACGGCAGCGGCCTGTCCAGTGGCCGTGCACTGCAGAGCCCGCTGCTGCGCGAGGCCTTCGGCATTGCCGAGGGCGAACACGCCGTGTGCTTCATCAGCCTGGGCACGCCGCTGCGCAGCAAGTCTGCCCGCCAGCGGCCTGCCGTGGATGCCTTTGTGCGCTGGGTGTGATGTTCCAGGCCATCCTGCTCGACCTGGACGACACGGCGTTTGCCGTCTACCTCGGTGCCTACCGCGCGCACTGGCAGCTGCTGCCGGGCGTGGCCCGCTGGATGCGCCGGGGCTGCGGTAAATTGCGGCCTCACACAACATTCAGGAGGAAGACCCATGAACACTACCGCCATGTCGAGCCGCCCCACCGGGGCCTTTGTGGGCGCCAGCTGGGCCGCGCTGCTGGTGGGTGCCGCCACCTACCAGGTGGGCCTGTGGAACGCCGCCATGCAGCTCAACGAGAAGGGCTACTACTTCACGCTGCTGATGTACGGCCTGTTCGCGGCGGTGTCGCTGCAGAAGTCGGTGCGCGACAGGCTGGAGGGCATCCCCGTCACCGGCATCTACTTCGGCCTGTGCTGGGTCTCGCTGGGCCTGGCTTTGCTGCTGCTGGCAGTGGGCCTGTGGAACGCCACGCTGGCGTCGAGTGAGAAGGGCTTCTACGCGATGGCCTACCTGCTCAGCCTGTTCGGCGCCGTGGCGGTGCAGAAGAACGTGCGCGACCTGGCCCGCTTCAAGGACGAAGCCCCGCAGGACGGGCAGGTCAACGACCTCTGAGCGGGCGTCTTCCCAGGGCCCCAAGCCCACCTCAACCACGGTCGGCGACTTGCGGCGCTTCGCCGTCATTCCCGCGAAGGCGGGAATCCAGGCGTTCGCGTTGATACGTGGGTGGTTGGCAAAGGTCTGGGCAGGCAGGCTGCGGCGCTCAGTAGCGGTCGGCTTCGCCGACTGCGCTGCGGTGCTCGGGCATGGGCGCGCCGCATAACCCGCTACTCTCGCATTCGCTCGTTGCGCTCGGACAGACGCGGCGAGCCAGGGCTTGATCGCGCTGTCGCGCGGGTGAGTCAAGCGCGCTCGCGCGCGCCGCCACATGCCCCGCGCGCCTCGCCGCTCCTCATTCGCGCCGCAGCCTGCCCGCCCAGCCCTTTGCTGATGCTGTGGTGGTGTCTTGGCTTGCTCCGAATGCAACCACGGGTTGTTGAGCGACAGGCGACAAGCCGGGGCTGGCGATTTCTGGGGCGCTGAAGCGCGCAGCGTTCGGGGGTGAGCCCGGACACAAACAGTCCAGTGGACTGTTTGTGCCTGGCGAACGCCAGACGCCGCTGGCGGCTGGCGGCGTGCGCAGCACGCTTTCACAACATGCTTGCCGCATCATGTCTGAGCGAAACGAGCGCAGCGAGAGCAGCGAGTTATGCGGCACGCCCCGAACGTGAGCACTGCAAGGCAGTCGGCGAAGCCGACCGCCACAGCATGGGCCAGCACCGGCTTGCCGCCTGGCGCGGCCACACCCAACGTCAAGAGTCAGGCGAGCTGATCGCAGATCTCAACGACAGCAACGCGCCGTAAACAGCCGCTCAGCTCAACGGGCTTGCATCCGTCGCTTGAGCCAGCGCATCAGCGCGCCCAGCAGGGGCAGCTTCTCGTAGAGCTCTTCGGCCGCGTCCCAGTAGTCGCGGTGCAGGCTCACCAGGCCGGCCGCATTGAACTGCAGATGGGTGGCGCCGCGCACGGTTTGTGTGCCCATCTGGCCCTTGAAGCCGAAGTTGAAATCCCAGGTGAGCATGGCCTGCGGCCCCTGCACGATCTGGCCGGTGATCACGAAGCGCGGCGCGTCGAGCGCACGGAACATGTGGGCGAACACGGCCTCGATGGCGGGCAGGCCCTGCACCTCGTTGAAGGGGTCCTTGAAGCGCGCGTCGGCCGCGTAGAACTCGGCCAGCCGTGGCAGATCGGCCGGGCTCAGGCGCTCGAAATAGCGCACCAGGTGGTGCACCGGGTGGGTGGTCAGGTCGGTCATGGCGTTCACAGGCCGGTGGCGCGGTGCACCAGCGCAAAGTACAGGCGGTAGGGCAGCAGGCGCAGCAGGGCCAGCACCCGCGTGAAGCGGCGCGGGAAGTCGATCATGAAGTCGCCCTGCGCCCAACCGGCCACGATGGCCTGGGCCGCCGCCTCGGGCGAGATCATGGCCGGCATGTGGAAGTCGTTGCGCGCCGTCAGCGGCGTGGCCACGAAGCCCGGGGTGATGACACTCACGCCGATGCCGCGCGGCCGCAGGTCCAGGTACAGCACCTCGGCCAGGTGGGTGAGCGCGGCCTTGGTGGGGCCATAGGCCAGGCTGTTCGGCAGGCCGCGGTGGCCGGCCACGCTGCTCACCAGGCTGATGTGGCCCCGGCCGCGCGCCAGCAGCGGGGCGGTGATGGCGGCCAGCACGTTCATGGCGCCGTCCAGGTTCACGCTGCGGTGGCGCTGCCATTCGGCGAGGTCTACGGCATCGGCGCGCATGGCTTTGTAGTGGCCGGCGCAATAGCAGACCACATGCGGCACCAGGCCCGCACACAGCGCCTGCGTGGCAGCGGCCACCTGGGCCGCGTCGGTCACGTCCATCGGCAGCGCGCGGCTGCCGGGGTGCTCCAACACAAAGGCCTCCAGCGCCGCGCGGTTGCGGGCCGACACCACCACCTGCGCGCCCAGCCCGTGCAAGCGCGCCGCCAGCGCACGGCCGATGCCGCTGGACGCGCCGATGACCCAGGCCACGCGGCCAGGCCATTCGGTGAGGCGGGGGTTGAGGCTCATGCGCTGAGCCTCAGGGTTGCCGCGTGAAGCTGAGCGTGACCTCGCCCAGCGTCACGCCGAACTTGCTCATCGTGGCGCGGTTGAGCATCACGCGCTCGTCCACCAGAATCATCCAGTCGTCAAACTGCACCTCGTAGACGCTGTCGTCCACTGGCAACCGCAGCGTGTAGCGCCAGTTCAGCGCGTTGCCCACGGCCTGGCCGCTGGCCTCGCCGACCACGTCGTCGGCCCGGCCGGTGTAGCGGCCATCGGGCCCGCGGGTGAGGTGCCACACGCGCCGCTGGGTGCTGCCGTCGGCGTTAGCAAAGCGTTCGTCCAGCGTGCCCTGGTCGCCCTGCCATGTGCCGGTGATCTGCACCGTGAAGCGCTTCACCACGCGGCCCGAGCGGTCCTGGAACATGCCATGCGCCAACACCTCGCCGTTGAAGTAGCGGGCCAGGTCCAGCGTGGGCCGCTGGCCGGCGTGGTCGCTGATGCTGTGGCTGGCACAGCCGCCCAGGGCCCAGGGCAGGGCCAGCGGTGCGGCCAGGGCGGCGGCGAGCACAAGACGGCGGGGGATCATGGCAAGGCCTCCTGGGCGCGAGCGGGTTGAATGATGGCGGCGTACAAGGCCAGCGCGGCGCCAGCCTTGAGCGCGCAGGGAAGCACGGCATAGGCCAGGCCCAGCATGCGCAGGCCCTGTGGGTCGGCCTGGCCCGGCGTGTAGCCCAGCGCCCCCAGCAACGGCAGCACGGTGCCGGCGGCCAGCGCCAGGTTGAGCTTGGTGAGCACCTGCCACCAGCCGAAGTAGATGCCGTCGTGCCGGCCCCGGTCGCCGGCATTGGCGATCACGCCGGCCAGCAAGGCCGGGGGCAGCACCAGGTCGGCCCCCAGGGCAACGCCCGAGGCCAGGCACACCAGCACGAACCAGGGTGCATCGCCGGCACCCAGCACGGCGGCGGCGGCGAAGGCGGCGATGGCCAGCGCCATGCCCAGCGCCCAGCTGCGGGCCAGGCCCAGGTGCTGCACCGCGCGCAGCCACAGCGGCATGGCCAGCGCGGCGCTGAGAAAGTAGCTGCCCAGCAGCACGCCGGCCCAGTGGGCAGGCGCGGCCAAGCGGTCCTGGATGTAGAACAGCACCAGGGTGGCGGGCACGGCGCTGGCCATGCCGTTCAGCGCGTACACGCCGGCCAGGCGGCGAAAGCCGCTGTGGCGCCAGGGGCGCCAGCGGTCGTCGTCTGTCGTGGTCTGCGGCGGCGCGAAGGCTGGCCAGGGCGATTGCCACCAGGCGATCCACCCCATGGCCAGCGTGGCGGCACACGCGCCCACCATCCACGGCAAGCCGGTCACGGCGGGCAGCACGGAGGCCAGCACCACGCCCACCAGGCCCAGGCCTTCGCGCCAGGCCACGATGCGGCTGCGCTGCACAGCGTCGCCGCCCAGGCGCGAGCCCCAACCCTGGTGCGCCATGCCCAGCAGACTGCAGGCCGCGCAGGTGGGCAGCAGCAACAGCAGGGCCCACACAGCCAGCGCAGCGGGCGAGCCCGCGAACCAGGGCATGAACAGCGCCTGCAGGCCCAGTGCCAGCACCACGGCGGCCAGCGCGCACACGCGCAGCAACTGGCGCGGCGAGCGCGCCTGCAGGCGGTCCACCCAGCGGCCCAGGGCCGGGTCGATCAAGGCGTCGAACACGCGTGCGCCCAGCAGCATCGCGCCCAACCAGGCCAGCGGCACGTTGAAGGCGCTGGCGTAGTGGTGCGGCAAATGCACGTAGAGCGGCAGCGCCACAAAGGCCAGCGGCAAGCCCAGCAGGCCATAGCGCCAGCCGGTGCTCTCCGCAGCGTTGGGTGCTGCCGTGGGGGCGGCTGCTGACGGCACAGGCCGGCTCATGGTGTGCCACCCCCTTCAGGCGCGCGGCCCCGGAGCAGCAGCCAGCAGCGGCGCCAGCAGGGCCTGGCGCAGCTCGGGCGCGCCAGTGCGCTCCGAAAGCCAGATGCCGAAGAACAGCCGCGAGAACGCCGGCTCGGCCACCTCGCCCAGCGGCTGCTCGCCCCGCAAAAACAGCGCGCCTTGTGCCGGCCGGTGCCAGCCCATCAGCTTGTCGCCGCTGCGCACGTCGGGCAGCAGGGCTTGCAGCGTGGCCTGCCAGCGCTGAGCCTGCTCGATGTTGGGTTCGCCCTTGGGCTCGCCCACGCGGCGCATCTCTTTGAGCGAGCGGCTGGCGATGTCCTCGGCGCGGATGCTGGTGAGGTATTCCAGCTCCAGCGCCAGCGGCAATGCGGCCCACTGGGCCGGCTCGAAGCCGGGCAAGACCCACAGCCGCGCGCGGTAGATGCTGAAGCCAAACACCCGCAGCGTGCCCTGGCCAGCGGCACGCAGGCCCGGTGGCAGCGCGGGCTCGGCGGCAGCGCGCACAGCCCCGGGCAGCGTCAGCGCTGAGGCGGCCACGGTGGCGAGGCGGGTGATGCAGGCGCGGCGTTGCATGGGGAGCCTCTCAGTCCCTCACCAGCGTGAACTGCATGACGTCCACATCGCCCTGCATGAAGCCGGCCTCGCAGTAGGCGAGGTAGAACTCCCAGGTGCGCACGAAGCGCTCGTCAAAGCCCTGGGCCAGCACCTCGCTGCGGCGCGCCAGAAAGGCCTCGCGCCACAAGCGGCAGGTGCGGGCGTAGTCGGGGCCGAAGGCCAGTTCGTCCTCCACGCGCAGGCCGGCCGCCTGGGCCTCGGCGCGGAAGGCAGACGGGCTGGGCAAACAGCCGCCGGGAAAGATGTACTGCTGGATGAAATCGGTGCTGCGCAGGTAGCGCTCGAACAGCGCGTCTTGTATGACGATGCTCTGGATGCAGGCTCGGCCACCCGGCTTGAGCAGGCGCGCCACGGTGCGGAAGTAGGTGGGCCAGTACTCGCGGCCCACGGCCTCGACCATCTCGATGGAGCAGATGGCGTCGAAGGGTTCGTCCTGGATGTCGCGGTAGTCCTGTAGGCGCAGGTCGGAGCGCTCGGTTTGGCCCGCGTTCTGCAGGCGTTGGCGCGCGTAGGCCAGTTGTTCGGTGGACAGCGTCACGCCCGTCACCTGGGCGCCGAACTCGGTGCTGGCCTGCTCGGCCAGCGCGCCCCAGCCGCAGCCGATTTCCAGCACGCGTTGCCCGGGCTGCAAGCGCACCATGCCCAGTGCGCGCCGCACCTTGGCGTGCTGAGCCTCTGGCAAGCTGCGCGTGGCATCGCCCTCAAACCAGGCCGACGAGTAGTTCATGCTCTCGTCCAGCCACTGCGTGTAGAAGGCGTTGCCCAGGTCGTAGTGGGCGTGGATGTTGCGGCGGCTGTTGGCCCGCGTGTTGCGCCGCAGCAGGTGGCGCAGCCGGTACACCAGGCGGCCGGCCCAGTGGCCGTGGATGGCGGCGTCCAGCGCGCCCCGGTTGGCCACCAGCACCTGCAACAGCGCCGTGAGGTCGGGCGTGCTCCAGCGGCCATCGATGTAGGCCTCGGCAAAGCCGATGTCGCCCGATTGCAGCGCCGCGTTGCACACCGACCAGGCATGCACATGCAGCACCGCGTGCGGCGTGGCGTCGCGCGCGCCAAAGCTCTGCAGCGCCCCGCCGGGCCATTGCACGGTGAGCTGGCCGTGTTGCAGGCGGCCGAGCAGGCGCATCACGGTGCGCGCTGCGGCGGGCGCGTCGGTGGGCGGGTCGCGCAGGGCGCCCTGGCGCAGGGTGGTGGTGTTCATGGCGGTGTTGCCTTTGCGGTCAGCGGGTCACGAAATGGGCCGGCGGCAGCGGCTTGCGGCGAAAGCCGGTGCGGCGCCACCAAAGCTTGGCGGCTTGCCAGTGGATGCGGGCCAGCACCACCAGCGTGAGCGCGGGGTGGCCCCACACAGCGCGGCGCAGGCTGGCGGGGGTGATGGCCTGCAGTTCACCGCTGAGACTGGTTTGCAACAGCGGGCCATGGGCGTCGTCGTGGTCCACGCGCGCCACGATGCGCTCGGCCTCGCCGGGGTGCTGCGCGCGCATGAAACGAAAGCGGTACACACCGCCCACGTCGCAGAAGGGCGAGACGTGGAACACCTTGTCGGCCTGCTGCGCCACGCCAAATTGCGGCGCATCCAGCAAATAGCAGTGGCGCTCGCCAAAGGTGTTGTTGACCTCGGCCACGATGGCACGCAGCGCGCCGTCGGCGCGGTGGCAGTACCAGAAGCTCACCGGCTTGAAGCTGTGGCCCAGCATGCGCGGGTAGCACTGCAGCCAGATCTCCCCCAGCGCATCGTGTATGCCTTCGGCCCGCAGCAGCGCTTCCATCCAAGCCAGCGCGCCGCCTTGCCCGGGGCCACGGCCATCGCCATGGTCCTGGTCATGAAAACTCAGCACGCCGGCGCGGTTCACGGCCAGCACGTCGGCCGTTTGCGCCAGGCTGCGCATCGGCAGCAACAGAAAGCAGGTGGGGTAGGTGAAGGCGTTGCGGCGCGGGCGCAAGCGCGTGTGGCGCACCTCGCCAAAGCCGATCAGCGGCTCGTTCGCCAGGCTCACGCGGCCTCCGGCATGGCGCGGCGCGGCGCCATCGCGGCGTCCACGTTCAAGCGGCGCGAGAGCAGCTCGGCCACCTGCAGGCCGGCGGCCAGGCCGTCCTCGTGGAAGCCATGCCCCGCCCAGGCGCCGCAGAACCAGGTGCGCTCGCGGCCCTGCAATTGAGGCAGCAGGGCTTGGGCGCGGATGGCGGCCAGGTCGAAGATGGGGTGCGCGTAGTCGTACTCGCCCACGATGTGCTCAGCGGCAATCGGCCGCACCGGGTTGAGCGAGACGATCACCGGCTGCTCGGTGGGCAGGGGCTGCAGGCGGTTGATGAGGTAGTGCAGGCAGATGTGGGCGTCGCCCCGGCCAGCGCTCTCGAAGTTCCACGAGGCCCAGGCCGATGGCCGCTGCGGCAGCACCGACGCATCGGTGTGCAGCACCGCGCGGTTGGGCTGGTAGCGGATGGCACCCAGCACCGCACGCTCTTCGGGCGTGGCGTCGGCCAGCATCGCGAGCGTCTGGTTGGTGTGGGTGGCCAGCACCACGTGGTCGAAGCGCTCGCTGCCTCGGTCGGTGTGCACGCGCACGCCGGTGGCGTCGCGCTGCAGCTTGCGCACTGGCGTGTTCAAGCGCTTGTCGTGGATGCCGGCCACGATGCGCTCCACATACTGGCGTGCACCACCCGCCACCGTGTACCAGCGCGGCCGGTTGGCCACCTGCAGCAGGCCGTGGTTGTAGCAGAAGCGCACCATGGTGGCCGCCGGGAAGCGCAGCATCTGGTCGGTGGGGCAGCTCCAGATGCAGCCCAGCATGGGCAGCAGATACCAGTCGCGAAAGGCCGTGCCGAAGCGGTGCTCGGTCAAGAATTCGTCCAGTGGCTGCAGCAGCGTGGCGTCGTCACCCGCTTCGGCCAGGCGCGTGCACAGCGTGTTGAAGCGCAGCAGGTCGGCCAGCATGGCCCAGAAGCGCGGGCGCAGCAGGTTGCTGCGCTGCGCGAACACGGTGCCCAGGCTGCTGCCGCTCCACTCCAGGTTGCGCCCGCCCAGGGCGCCGGGTACCTGCACCGAGAACGACATGTCCGAGCCGGCCACCGGCACCTCCAGTTCGGCCAGCAGGCGGATGAGCCGGGGGTAGGTGCGCTCGTTGAACACCAGAAAGCCGGTGTCCACGCCATGCATGCGCGGGCCCTGCGACGTGGGCAGGCTCACGTCCACGGTGTGGGTGTGGCCGCCAAAGTAGTCGGCCGCCTCGAACAGCGTGACGTCGGCCCGCCCGCGCAGGGCATAGGCGGTGGCCAGCCCGGAAATGCCGGAACCGACGATGGCGATCTTCATGGCGGTGGCGTCCTTCCCGCAGCCCTGGGTGGGCTGCATGCTCGACAGAATGTGGCAAAACTCTTTGTTTGTCTAGGACAAACATGGCGTATTCTGCGGTTTGTCCATGACAAAGCCCGCTGCCATGCCAATGCCCGTGCTGTACAGAAGGTCTTGCCGTCGCGTCGCCAGCCAGAGGTGGGCATGGCGCTGAACGCCCCTTCGCCGGACGCCACCCCGGGCTGGACCATCGCCGAGGTGGAGCGCGAAACCGGCCTGGCCAAGGACACCTTGCGTGTGTGGGAGCGGCGCTACGGCTTTCCCACACCCGAGCGCGACGCCCAGGGCGAGCGCCGCTATGACGAGGCCCAGGTACAGCGGCTGCGGTGGATTAAGCGCCTGCTCGACCAAGGCCACCGGCCCGGCCAGGTGGTGGCCCTGCCCCTGCGGCAGGTGCGGGCCTTGTCAGAGTCCCAGCCTGCGCCCAAGCGCACGCGCGGCACGGGCCAGGCCGGCCCGCTGGACCCGCGCTGGATGCAATCACTGCAGGCCCATGAGCTGGAAACGCTGCGCCGTGCGCTGCACCTGCACAGCTTGCAGCATGGCCTGCTGGCCACAGTGGAAGAGGTGATTGCGCCGCTGGCTGCCGAGGTGGGCCTGGCCTGGGCCCAGGGCACGCTTTCGGTCTACCAGGAACATTTGTTCACCGAAGCGGTGGAGGCCAGCCTGCGCGAGGCGATGGCCAGCATGGCGGCGCCGGCCGGGGCCAGCCCGGCGGCCCCCCGCGTGCTGCTCACCACCCTGCCCGGCGAAACCCACACCCTGGGCCTGCTGATGGCCGAGAGCGTGCTGGCCCTGCAAGGCTGCGAACGTCTGCCGCTGGGTGCCAGCACGCCAGTGAGCGAGATCATGCTGGCCGCCGAGCGCCTGCAGGCCCATGTGGTGGCCATCGGCGTGAGCGCCCGCGCCGCGCCGCTGGCGCTGCGCCGCGATCTGCAACTGCTGCGCGAGCGCCTGCCGCCTGCTGTGGTCTTATGGGTGGGTGGCCCGGTGCGCAGCGCGCTGGGGCGGCGTGAGCTGGCCGGCATCACGCCAGTGGCGCGGGTCAGCGAACTGGTGGGCCTGGTGGCAGCGTGGCGGGCTCACAATCCGCCAGCATGAGCCCCCACCCCGAAGCCACCGGCACCGCAACCCACCCTGCTGCCTACCTGGCGCTGTTCATCCCCTTCGGGGTCACGCCGGGCTTCCTCTCGATTGCCCTGGCTTACCAGTTGAACCAGGCGGGCATGAGCGCGGGTGCGGTGGCCGGCCTGATCGCGCTTTCGTACCTGCCCCACACCTGGAAGGTGCTGTGGGCGCCGCTGGTGGACACCAGCTTCACGCGCAAGCGCTGGTACCTGGACAGCAATGGGCTCAGCAGTGCGGGCATCTGGGGCAGCGGCGTGCTGGCCTCGGGCGGGCATTCAACCGCGGCCCTGACGGCGATGGTCTTCGTCGCCAGCCTGGCCTCCACCCTGGTCGCCATGGCCATCGACGGCCTGATGTCGACCAGCGTGCCCGACGCGCAGCGCGGCCGTGCCAGCGGCTGGGCGCAGGCCGGCAACTTGGGCGGCGTGGGCCTGGGCGGCGGCCTGGCCCTTTGGCTGATGCAAAGCGCCGGCTGGGGCTCGGGCACGGCGGGTGCGCTGCTGGCCGTGCTGTGCCTGTTGTGTGGCACCGCGCTGTGGGCGGTGCACGAGCCGCCCCGGCCCGCCCACACCGGCGCCAGGCCCAGCGTGGTGGCACATGCGCGTGCGCTGGCGCAGGATGTGCTGGCCCTGGTGCGTTCGCGGCCCGGCACGCTGGCCCTGGTGATCTGCTTCCTGCCCATCGGCAGTGGTGCGGCCGGCAACATGTGGTCGGTGGTGGCCGACCGCTGGCATGCCTCGGCCGACACGGTGGCCTGGGCCAACGGCGCGGTGAGCGGCCTGGTCTCGGCCCTGGGTTGCCTGGCGGGCGGCTGGCTGTGCGACCGCATGGACAGGCGCACGGCCTACTGCATCTTCGGCCTGGTGCTGGTGTCCTGTGCGCTGGCCATGGCAGCCGCGCCGCGCACCTCGCTGCAGTTCGTGCTGTGGCTGCAGGTCTATGCCTTTGGCCTGGGCCTGTCGTACGCCGCCTACTCGGCCGTGGTGCTGGAGGCCATAGGTCGCAGCAGCGGCGCCACCAAGTTCAGCCTGCTGGCCTCGCTGGCCAACATGCCCATCGCCTACGTCACCGTGCTGGACGGCTGGGCCTACGAGCGTTGGGGCGCCACCGGCATGCTGCTGGCCGACGCCGCCAGCGGCCTGGCCGGCGTGCTGGTGTTCTTGTTGGTGGTGATGCTCACGCGCAAGCGGCATGCCATTCCCGCGCAGGCGGGAATCCATGACCGGCCGAATGCTGGATTCCCGCCTGCGCGGGAATGACGGGGCGGGGCTTTTCAGCGCATTCAAGGCTGCCGGCCACCAGCCCCTTCAGTTCGACGCCGCCGCCGCCGCTGCGGCACTGGCCGCCTCGCCCTTCTGCACCGCCGCCTCGCGCGGGTTCACCACGCCGGAGCTGCTCGGGTCGGCTGGCTCGGCCTTCGGTGCACCGATGTGCTGCTCGATGGCCGGCAGCGTGTGGGCAATGCCCTTGTGGCAATCGATGCAGGTCTTGCCCTCGCCGAACGCGGTCTGGTGCGTGGCGGACGAGCGGCGGTTCTGCTCTGCGTAGTCCATCGATTCAAAGTTGTGGCAGTTGCGGCACTCGCGGCTGTCGGTGCGCTTCATGCGGTTCCACTCGTTCTGCGCAAGCTGGGCCCGCTTGGCGTTGAACTTCTCGGGCGTGTCGATGCTGCCCAAAATCTTGTGCAGCACCTCGTTGCTCGCCTGGATCTTGCGGATCATCTTGTGCCCCCACTCCTTGGGCACATGGCAATCGGGACAGGTGGCGCGCACGCCGGTGCGGTTCTGGTAGTGGATGGTGTTGCGGTATTCGGCGTAGACGTTCTCGCGCATCTCATGGCACGAGATGCAGAATTCCTCGCGATTGGTGTATTCCATCGCGGTGTTGAAGCCGCCCCAGAACAGCACGCCGGCCGCGAAGCAGATGGCGGCGAAGCCGAACTTGGGCGTCTTCACGAAAGCCCAGAGCCTGGCGATCAGGCCCGGCTGGGCGGGGGTGTCGTTGGTGTTGCTGTCGTCAGCCATGGCGCTGTCCTCTTTCAGGTCTTATTGCAGTCCACGGGCGCGCTGGAAGGTGTTGTCCACCAGCGGCTTGGCATCGGTCTGCGGCACATGGCACTGGGTGCAGAAGTAGCGGCGCGGGCTGATGTTGTCCAGCTCCTGACCACCACTGGTCTTGAAGTGCGTGACGCTGACCTTGGTAGCGCCACTGGCCTTGGTCTTCTGCCAGGCGTGGCAGTCCATGCACTTGTTGAAGTTCAAGGTGATCTGGTAGCCCTGGGTGGTGTGCGGGATCAGCGGCGGCTGCTGCACGAAATCGCGATCGGCCGGGCCGTGGTCGCGCTCCTGGCGCGAGCCCAGGGGTGGCAGGTTGGTGTTCAGCGGCGCGCCGTCGCGCAGGCCCTTGAGCTTGACGGGGGCGGCGCTGGCGGGGGGGTTGTCCGTGGTGTTGGGGTTGGCGGCCGAGGCGAGGTCAGCGCCCATCCACACCATCGATGCGGCCAGAGCCAACTTGGCCAGGGTGCTCAATATGTTCTTCATCAGTCTCTCCGGGTATCGAATCGGTGGGTCAGGGTGAACACGTCAGGGCCGCAGACATCGATGCAGCGGCCGCAGTTGGTGCAGGCGGCGTCCAGGATCACCGGCGAAGCGCCTTGCTTGCCCTTCAGGGCGGCAGGAATCACTTGGGGTTCAGGGCAGGCGGCATAGCAGTCGGCACAGTCGTTGCAGCGGCTGCTGTGGCGCGCACTCACGCGCAGCAGCGCCGCCTGGCCGATCAGCGCGTAGGCCGCGCCCACCGGGCACAGATGGCCGCACCAACCGCGCGACGCCACCAGCAGGTCGAACAGGAACACGGCGGCCGTGATGCCCCAGGCCAGGCCGCCACCAAAGACGATGGCACGCTGGGTCATGCTCACCGGGTTCAGGCTCTCCCAGACGGTGAGGCCGGTGAGCGCGCTGGCCAGCAGCACGGCGCCCAGCAGCCAGTACCGCAGGTTGCCGCGCGGCGCGCGGCCGGTGGTGATGCGCAGGCGGCGGCGCAACCAGGCGGCCGCGTCGGTCACCACGTTCACCGGGCAGACCCAGGCGCAGAAGCTGCGGCCGCCCACCAGCAGGTAGAAGGCCACGACGATGCCAGCGCCGATCAGCGCACTGGCCTCGGGCATGTGGCGCGTGGCCAGCACCTGGGCCAGCACGAAGGGGTCGGTGAGCGGCAGCACACCCAGTGTGAGGCTACTGGCGAGGTTGCCCTTGACGACCCACAGCCCCGCCAGCGGGCCGAGCAGGAACAGCGCCATCACGCCCAGCTGCGTGGCGCGACGCATCAGCAGGTAGCGGTGGGCACGCAAGCTCACTGGACTACCCTCCGCGCTGCGCGCTCCAGGATTCGCACTTGGGAGCGGCCCGGCGTGCTCACTGGGCTACCCTCCGTCATTCCCGCGCAGGCGGGAATCCAGCTCAGCGGCCGACCCATGGATTCCCGCCTGCGCGGGAATGACGGGCTCATGGCGCCACTCCGGAAGCCACTGCACCGTAGGGCGCGGCGCCTGAGCGCAGCGGCGCCAAATCGCCCGGCACCGCGTGCTCGGGCAGGTTCTGCGTGGGCTGCTCGAAGTGCGGGCGTCCTCCTTGGTTCTCTGCGGCCCAGCCCTTGCGATAGTGGTGGCCCAGTTCGCCGCGCGCGATGTCGGCCGGCAGCACCTTGATGGCCGCCTGCTCCAGCACACAGCTCTTCTCGCAGATGCCGCAGCCGGTGCAATGTTCGGCCAGCACATAGGGCAGGAACATCGCGTGGCGGTCGCTGCGCGGGTTGTTGATCTTTTCAAGCCGGATGGCCTGGTCGATCAGCGGGCAGACGCGGTAGCAGACGTCGCAGCGCAGGCCCAGGAAGTTCAGGCAGTTTTCCTGGTCGATCAGCACAGCCACGCCCATCCTGGCCTGGTTGATGTCGACCAGCGCATGGTCCAGCGCGCCGGTGGGGCAGGCCTTCACGCAGGGGATGTCCTCGCACATCTTGCAGGGGATGTCGCGCGCCACGAAGTAGGGCGTGCCGATGGCCACGTCGGCGGCCAGGCCGTCGCCCCACTGGCTGAGCTTCAGGTTCTGCGGCGGGCAATCGCGCACGCACAGGCCGCAGCGCACGCAGGCGCCCAGAAACTCAGGCTCGGGCAGCGCGCCCGGTGGCCGCAGCGCCTGCGCGGGCCGCGCCAGTGCTGGCCGGCCGGCCAGCACCGCACCACCGGCGATGAGCCCGGCGGTGGTGGCACTGGCTGCACCTTGCAGCATCTCGCGGCGGTTGAGCTTCATGGTGGCCTCGTCAGTACATCGCTCAGGCGACGATGACCTTCACCGCACACTTCTTGAAGTCGGTCTCCTTGCTGATCGGGCAGGTGGCATCCAGCGTGAGCTTGTTCACCAGCTTGCCTTCGTCGAAGAAGGGCACGAACACCAGACCGCGCGGCACCTTGTTGCGGCCCTTGGTTTCCACGGCCAGCGTGACTTCGCCCCGGCGCGACATCACCTTCACCTGCATGCCGCGCTGCAGCTTGCGGTCCTTGGCGTCGTCGGGGTGCATGAACAGCTGGGCCTCGGGCACGGCGCGGTGCAGCTCGGGCACGCGACGCGTCATGCTGCCGGTGTGCCAGTGCTCGAGCACGCGGCCGGTGCACAGCCACAGGTCGAACTCCTTGTCAGGGCTCTCGGCGGCCGGCTGGTAGGGCAGCGCAAAGATGTTGGCCTTGCCGTCCTTGTGGCCGTAGAACTTCACGCCCTCGCCGGCCTTGACATACGGGTCGTAGCCTTCGCGGAAGCGCCACAGCGTTTCCTTGCCGTTCACCACCGGCCAGCGCAGGCCGCGGGCCTCGTGGTAGACGTCGAAGGCGGCCAGGTCGTGGCCGTGGCCGCGGCCGAACTCGGCGTATTCCTCGAACAGGCCCTTCTGCACATAGAAGCCGAAGGCGGTGGACTCGTCGTTCTTGTAGTCCTGGATGTACTTGCCGTTGACCTTGCCCAGGTCGGCCGCCGGGAACTTGTTCACCTTGCCGTTCTTGTAGAGCACGTCAAACAGGGTCTTGCCCTTCAGGGCCGGCTGCTTGGCGATGAGCTCGGCCGGCCACACCTCCTCGATCTTGAAGCGCTTGCTGAACTCCATCATCTGCCACAGGTCGGACCGTGCCTGGCCGGGTGCCGCCACCTGCTGGCGCCAGAACTGGGTGCGGCGCTCGGCGTTGCCAAAGGCGCCTTCCTTCTCCACCCACATCGCGGCGGGCAGCACCAGGTCGGCGGCCATGGCGCTCACCGTGGGGTAGGGATCGCTCACCACCACGAAGGCCTTGGGGTTGCGCCAGCCCGGCAATATCTCGCCATTGATGTTCGGCCCGGCCTGCATGTTGTTGGTGGTGCTGGTCCAGTAGCACTTGAGCTTGCCGTCCCTGAGTGCGCGGCTTTGCGCCACGGCGTGCAGGCCGATCTTGTCGGGGATGGTGCCTTCGGGCAGGCCCCAGATGGCTTCGGTGTGCTTGCGGTGCTCGGGGTTGGTCACCACCATGTCGGCCGGCAGGCGGTGGGCAAAGGTGCCCACCTCGCGCGCGGTGCCGCAGGCGCTGGGCTGGCCGGTGAGGCTGAAGGGGCCATTGCCCGGCTGGCTGATCTTGCCGGTGAGCAAATGGATGTTGTAGACCATGTTGTTGGCCCAGGTGCCCCGCGTGTGCTGGTTGAAGCCCATGGTCCAGAACGACACCAGCTTGACCTTCGGGTCGGCATACAGCTCGGCCAGGGCCTTGAGCTTGTCCACCGGCACGCCGCTGATCTGGCTGGCCTTCTCGGCCGTGTATTCGCTGACGAACTTGGCGTAGTCGTCAAACGTGATGGGCGTGGAATCGTTGGGGTTGCCCTTGGGCTTGCCGTCGGCGCCGGGGTAGCCGTTGCTGGTGGCGTCCTTCTCCAGCGCATGGCCGGGGCGCAGACCGTAGCCGATGTCGGTGGCGCCCTTCTTGAAGTTGATGTTCTTCTTCACGAACTCGGTGTTCACCTTCTTGTTCGTGATGATGTAGTGGGCGATGAAGTTCAGGATGGCCAAGTCGGTCTGGGGCGTGAAGATCAGGCCCTGGTCGGCCAGGTCAAAACTGCGGTGCTCGTAGGTGGACAGCACGGCCACCTTCACATGCGGGTTCGAGAGGCGCCGGTCAGTGATGCGGCTCCACAGGATGGGGTGCATCTCGGCCATGTTGCTGCCCCACAGCACGAAGGCGTCGGCCTGCTCGATGTCGTCGTAGCAGCCCATGGGCTCGTCGATGCCGAAGGTGCGCATGAAGCCCGTCACCGCGCTGGCCATGCAGTGGCGCGCGTTCGGGTCGAGGTTGTTGGAGCGAAATCCCGCTTTCCACAGCTTGCTCGCGGCATAGCCCTCCCACACCGTCCACTGGCCCGAGCCGAACATGGCCACGCCGGTGGGGCCGTCGGTCTTGAGCGTCTCCTTCCACTTGGCGGCCATGATGTCGAAGGCCTCGTCCCAGCTCACCGGGGTGAAGTCGCCTTCCTTGTCGTACACGCCGTTCTTCTTGCGCAGCAGCGGCGTTTGCAGCCGGTCCTTGCCGTACATGATCTTGCTGAGGAAGTAGCCCTTGATGCAGTTCAGGCCGCGGTTCACCGGGGCTTCGGGGTCGCCCTGGGTGGCCACCACCTTGCCGTCCTGCACGCCCACCATCACCGAGCAACCGGTGCCGCAGAAGCGGCAGGGCGCCTTGTCCCAGCGCACGCCCACGTCGGCGGCGGTCTGGGCGGCGCCTTCCTTCTTGGCCGCAGCCTGCACCACGATGGGAATGCCGGCGGCAGCAGCGCTGGCGGCCAGGGCCTGGGCCTTGAGGAAGTCACGACGGTTGGCTTGCATGGTGGGTTCTCCGTGGGGCACGCACTGGCGTGCCGATCTGTTTCCGTGATGCTGCGGCGCAGCTCAGGGTTTGTCCTTGAACTGGTTCAAGACCGGGATAAGACCCGGCGTCAGGTGGGTGCGGTCGCTGCCAGGCTGTCGCGCCAGGAGCGGTAGTCGATGGCATCCGAGCCGGCCGGCGCCGGGGCGTCCGGGCCCGAGTACTCGTAGACCAGCGAGACGTTCAGCACCTCGGGCCACAGCGCCATGGCCGCCATGGTGGCGGCTGCGGCCACGGGCTGGCCGTCCCGCTCTTCGTCTTCAATCACCACCACCAGCCGGCCATCGCCAGGGTTAAGGGCCAGGTCGGTGCCTGGCAGGGCGGCAATGCGCGCGGCCACGGCGTCCACATCGGCCACACGGGCGCGCACCACGGTTCCAAGAATGCTCATGGAGAGAGTCTGGCCGGGCGCCGACAAGCTGTCCTTGAACTGAGATAGGTTTTCAACAACCTGCCCGCGCCGTTCGCCAGAAATACACTGCGCCCCATGTCCGCAATAGCGAAAACCACGTGGAAACTCGACGCCACCACCGCGTTTGTGCTTTCCATGGCACTGGCCATCGTGTTCGCGTGCATGCGCGCCACGGGCACGCTCGGCCCGCCAAACCTGAGATTCCTGCTCCCCCTGGGCTTCGTGGTGATGGCCTTGTCGCCATGGGCGCTGCTGACCCGCGAAGGGCGATGCGAGATAGGCTTGAAGAAGTCTGTTCGCCCGGCCGTCTATCTTCATTCCGGCCTTGCCGGTGCAGCGGCTGCGTTGGCTTGCTTCCTGGTTGGCTTGGCGTTGTTTGGAACCGGCGCTGACAACTGGTTCGTCACCATCGCTACCAGCTTCGGTCGCACCGTCAACACCGGGCTTCCGGTGTGGCAGCTGTACCTGATGTTCACCGTGACGTCGATGATCTTCAGCCCTTTCGGCGAGGAGATCTTCTTTCGCGGCATGCTGCAACGAGCCCTGGAAGAACGTTTCTCTGTGCGCACCAGCACCTGGCTGGAATGCCTGGCCTTCGGCTTTGTCCACCTTTGCCATCACGGCGTCGTGCTGGGCGCGTCGGGGCTGATGCTGTTGCCGCGCTCGGCCCCGATCTGGTTCGTACTCATGGTCTTGGTGGCGCATCTGTTTGCCTGGCTGCGCAAGCGGAGCGAATCCTTGTACCCCGCCATCGCTGCACACGCCGCGTTCAACTTCGTGATGGGCACCTGCATCTTCCTGGCGTTGTGGCCTGCCAGCAGCGAGCTCTGAGGGTCTATAGCCTCGAAGAACAATGCGGCGTCGAACCATTTCGGCAGCAAGTTTGCGCAGCTCACCCCTCAGTGCGACGTCCCCTCCGACCTTGTGATCTTGTTCCACACGTTGTACTTGCCAACCGGCTTGCTCATGGGCAATCGCTTCACTTCCTTGAGCGTGGTGGCGTCGAACACGATCAGCGCGCCGTCCATTTCCCACACGCTGGCCAGCGCGTAGCGGCCGTCCTTGGTGAACTCGATGTGGGCCAGGGTCTTGCCCGGCTCGCGCACGCTGGCCACGGCCTGCAGCGTGGCCTTGTCGATCAGGGTCAGCGTGTCCTTGGCCGTGGGGCTCATCATCGAATCGGTCCAGGCGTAGGGCGTCTTCTCGTGGCTGCGCAGGAAGAAGCCCGGGCCGGGCGTGGGGATGGTGGCCACGGGCTGCCAGGTCTTCATGTCGATGACATCGATCACGCCGCCCTTGAGGTTGGGGCTGGCCAGCACCGTGGTGCCGTTCCACGCGAAGGTGATGCCCGAGCCCAAGTGCGGCATGCCGGCGATGGGCAGATCGGCAATCTTGCGGCGGGCGTCCAGGTTCACCACCTGGGCGGTGGCGGCGCCGTCGGCTGATTTGGGGCGGGTGGCGCCCAGCACGTTGCGGTAGCTCTGGTCGAAGAAGAAGTCGTCCAGCGGTTCATCGAGCGGTGTGCGGCGCACGCCCAGGAAGCCGGGCTTGGCAATCGCCTCGCCCATCTTGTAGTCGTGCACATAGCCGTCATGGATGGGCGCGGCTTGCGGGTCGTACGAGATCTCCCACAGTTCGGGGATGTCTTTCAGCGCCACCACGAAGCTGCGGCGCGGTGTGGCGTCGTACACGGCCGAGACGCGCGAGGCACTCTTGCCGTCCAGCGTGGTGGCGGCGTAGGTCTTGACCAGGTTCAGGTCGGCGTCGAACAGCGCCAGCGTGCGTGGCAGGTAGTTGGCGGCCATCACATACTTGCCGTCGCCGCTCACCGCCACGTTGCGCATGTTCAGGCCGGCGCGCACCTCGGCCACGATCGTGAGGTTCCACAGGTCGACCTTGGTGACCCAGCCGTCGCGCGAGCCGAAGTACACATGGCGGCCATCGGGCGAGAACTTGGGGCCACCGTGCAGGGCGTAGCGGCTGGCAAAACGATGGATGACCTCGAAGCGGTCGCCGTCCAGCAGCGAGACGTGGTGGTCGCCGCCCTCCACCACCACGAACAGGTTCATCGGGTCGGCCCGCCAGACGGGCTTGTGGGGCAGGCCCTTGGCGCCCGGCGTTTCCACGCGCGAGGCAAGGATGTGGTTCTCGCTCCAGGCCGGTGCAGGGTTCACCGGCAGGTAGATCCACTTCTGCACGGCCGCGATCTCGTCGGGCTTCAGTTTGTCGGCAAAGCCCTGCATCTGGGTGGCCACTCGGCCCTGCGTGATGACCTTCAATGCCTCGGGCTGGCGCAGCCGCTCCAGGCTCTCGGGCAGCAGCGCCGGGCCCATGCCGCCGGTGCGCTGCTCGCCGTGGCAACTGCTGCAGTGTTGCTTGAACAGCGCGGGGGCATCGGGCGTAGCAGCCGTGGCCGCTGGGGCGGTTGGCGAGGGTTGCGCCATCGCGGGTGCGGCCCACGCGCCCAGGGCCAAGGCCAACGCGGCCCAAGCGCCGGGTGCATGTTGCGGTTTCATACCCCGCACTCTAGGCAGGGCCGCGCACGGTGGCCTTGAACTGGTTCAGGTTTGCGGGCTGGCGCCCTCGTCGTCCAGCGCTTGCTGAACCAACTGGGCCATGGCGAGCGAGCCATGCAGCGCGTCGCTGTGCAGGCCCTGCACGGTGCCATGGCGGTCGGCGAGGTCTTCTTCCTGGCTGGCCTTGAGCTTGCCCTCCAATCGCTCGACAGGAATGGCAATGCCCACGATGCCGCGCGCGAGCTGGGCGATGTAGTCGGCCGGCGCATCGCCCAACTGCCAGGGCTGGGGCCGCGCACCCTCCTGCGCATGGGTGAGTTGCTGCAGCATGGCCATCAGCCAGGCCGGGTCATCCACCGCGCGGGCCTGGCCGTGCACATGGGCCACTGCGTAGTTCCAGGTGGGCACCACCTTGCCGTGCGCCACCTTGCCCGGGTACCAGCTGGGCGTGATGTAGGCCTGCGGGCCCCGGAACATCACCACCGAGGGCACCCCGCTGCCCAGCCGCCGCCACACCGGGTTGGCGCGCGAGACATGGCCCACCAGCGTGCCCTGCTCACCCTGGCCGCGGTCCAGAAAGAACGGCAGGTGGTTGGCCACCAGTCCGCCCTCGGTCTGGCACACCCAGGCGCCCAGCGGGTGGGCCTGCACCAGCGCCAGCACGCGCTCGGGGTCTGGCAGTTGGTGTTGCTTGCGGATGTACATGCGGCCCCCTCAGGCGCCCGCCAGCGCATGGCGCACCAGCAAGGCAGACATCACGAACATGGTGAGCGCGATCAGCCCGTCCAACACTTGCCAGGCGCGCGGCCGACTGAACAAGGGCGCCAGCCAGCGCGCACCAAAGCCCAGCAGCGCGAACCAGGCCAGGCTGGCACCGCTGGCACCGGCCACGAACCAGCCGCGCAGCGCAGCCGGCTGCTGGGCGCCGATGCTGCCCATCAGCATCACGGTGTCCAGGTAGACATGCGGGTTCAGCAGGGTGAAGGCCGCCGCCTGCGCCAGCACCGCCGCGCGGCCCACGCCCGCGCCGGCCACCGTGGCCGTCATCTGGTGGGCCTGCTGCGCGCGGCGCAGCGCCTGCCAGCCATACACGGCCAGAAAGGCAGCGCCTGCCAGGGCCAGCGGGCGCGCCAGCATAGGCCGCTCACCCAGGGCCTGGGCCATGCCCAGCACACCGGCCGCGATCAGCACGGCATCCGCCAGGGCACAGAACAGCACCACGCTGGCCACATGCTCGCGGCGCAGGCCTTGGCGCAGCACAAAGGCATTCTGCGCACCGATGGCCACGATGAGGCCAAAGCTCAGGGCCATGCCCTGGATGAAGACGGGCCAGGCGAGTGCCACGGTGTTGACGGTGTTCATGGTGGCCCAGCTTGCCAGCGGCGGGCAATGTAGACAAACTGTCTTTTCTAATCTCGATTTAGCCAAACTGATTCATGCTGGACTATTCGGCCCTGTCGGCGCTGGTGGCTGTGGTGCGCGAGGGCAGCTTCGAGCGTGCGGCCCGCGCGCTGCACGTGACGCCCTCGGCGGTTTCCCAGCGCATACGGCTGCTGGAAGAACGCGTGGGCTGCGCCCTGGTGGTGCGGGCCCAGCCTTGCACGGCCACCGAGGCCGGCCGGCGCCTGTGCCAGCACGTGGACCGCGTGCAACTGCTGGAGCACGCGCTGCAAGGCGCGCTGCCGGCGCTGGCGCCAGAAGGCGTCACCCGGGTGACCTTGCCCATCGCCGTGAATGCCGACAGCCTGGCCACTTGGTTGGCCCCGGCCATCACCGCGTTCGCCGCACGGGCCCCGGTGCTGGTGGATGTGGCGGTGGACGACCAGGACCACACCGCCGAGTGGTTGCGCAGCGGCATGGTGCTGGCGGCGGTCACGTCGGCCGCCCACCCCGCCACGGGTTGCAACTGCCACCCCCTGGGCGCCATGCGCTACCTGGCCGCCGCCAGCCCGGACTTCGTGAAGCGGCACTTTGCGGCCGGCGTGCGGGCCATCAGCCTGGCCCAGGCCCCCAGCCTGGTGTTCAACAGCAAGGATGAACTGCAGGCCCGCTGGGTGCGCCGCCAGTGCCGTCGCCACGTGGAGCTGCCCCGCCACACCCTGCCCTCGCCCCAGGCCTTTGTGACCGCCGCGCTGAACGGCATGGGCTGGGGCCTGCACCCGCAGGCGCTGGTGGCCCCGCACCTGAAGAGCGGCACGCTGGTGGAACTGGTGCCCGGCACGCCCCTGGATGTGCCGCTGTACTGGCAGCATGCGCGGGCCGCATCCACCTTGCTGGAGGGTTTGAGCCGGCAGGTGGAGGAGGCCGCTAGGGAGGCGTTGTTGCAGGGCTGAACGAGAACTCAACCAGGGCATTGTTCGGCCAGGCCGTGTCGCCGACGGGCGCGTTGTAACCCGTTCCCCAGTGTTCCAGTTCGGCTCGGCGCTCGCCCGAAGTGATGTAAACCGCCTTCAGTCTCTTCGGGGCTGGGAACGAGTACTTCCCGGAAGTGATTGAACACCAGTCTCCGCCAAGGCTGATGAGCCCGAGCGCCATGCGGGCCGCCCATGGTGCCTCGGTCTTGATGATTTCTGTGTTCGCGGCGCATTCGAGCCGAAGGTCACCCAGACGTCGAACCCCAGCGGAAACCCCCGGGGACCGGACGTCTGCACGCCACAGGACGGACCCCTTCTTCTGATTGGTTGTCAGCTCTGGATCGTCTTCGTTAACCTCCTGTGGAACTGGAAGGGAAAACAGACCGTCTGTGGTCACGGGGATTTGAAGACTTGTCTTCTCTCCCAGCAAACTGAGCCGAATGTCAGTCGGAAATGGCGCGCCCTCGTCCGCATTCGCTGGAACAAGCTGAAAGCTCAGCGCAGCCTCAGGTCCCAGCACAGGCTTCAGCTTGTCAAAAGCTCTGACACCCGCAAGCATGCTTCGGTACCGCTTGAGTGGCTCAGCCCGAACGCCAGCAACATTGACGACCTGAACTTCGTCGGATCGCTGCGTCGAAGTGGGTGGCGCCACAGGCAAGGTGCCCTCTGCGGCATGGGAAGCGGCTGCGACCGCAAAAGCAATCAAGGTCTTCATCTCCGCGACTCCCAAGCGATCAGCTACCGAGTGGCTTTCCAGACCCCGTTTGCCTTGGAAAGTTCATCGTCGTCGTTGATCGTGGCGGCATGCATGACACCGCCGCCCCGGCAACGACCACCAAATCCGGGACGTGGATCATTCCTCGGGATCACGCTAAACTGGTCAGAACACTGGTCAGAAGGAATCAATCATGCAGACATGGCCCATCCAGGACGCCAAGGCGCGGTTCAGCGAGTTCCTCGAAACCTGCCTGGCCGACGGCCCACAGATGGTGACCAAGCGGGGCGCCGAGGCCGCTGTGCTCGTCCCCGTGGATGAATGGCGACGCCTGAAGGCCGCTGCCCGCCCTTCGCTCAAGCAACTGCTATTGACGGATGAAGCCCGCACCGAACTCGCCCTTCCCCAACGAGGTCTTGCGCGTCGTCGTGCCCCCAGCCCGGCACGGTAAGCGTGATGTACTTGCTCGACACGAACGTGGTCTCCGAGCTTCGCAAGCCCAAGCCTCATGGCGCGGTGCTGGCCTGGTTTGCCGGTCTTGAAGACACCCAACTGCACCTGTCTGCGGTCACCATCGGTGAGATACAAGCCGGCATCGAGCTCACCCGGGAACAGGACGCGGCCAAGGCAGCCGAGATCGAAGCCTGGCTGAACCAGGTGGCCTCTTCCTACAACGTGTTGCCCATGGACGCTGCCGCTTTTCGGGCTTGGGCTCAGCTGATGCACAAGCGATCTGACACTTTGTACGAGGACGCCATGATCGCGGCCACCGCCAGGATTCATGGCTTGACGGTGGTGACCCGAAACGTCGCCGACTTCAAACCGTTTGGCGTGCCGCTGCTCAACCCGTTCAAGGCGTAGCAGACCAGCTCTCGCCCCAAGCCTGAGGACTTGATCTCGATCACAAGCCTCTGCCGCCACCAGACAACACACGGTCGGCCGTGTTGACGACGATCAAGGGCGCAAGGGTCGCAAAAACCACAATCTGCGGCTGCTTCTGAGCTTCGCGCCAATCGGGCGCGAGCCAGTGTCCGTACCGGAGAGCCGCCGTGACCACCCAAGAGAATCCCCCTGCTGACGTGGCCAAGGCGCCCACCTCCGGGTGCCTGGTTCAGCCCGCTTCTGCCAACCCTGCCGACGCGGTGCCCAAGCCGCCCTCGCGCCGCAGTTTTCTGCGCTCGGGGGGCATGCTGAGCGTTTCATCGCTGGTGGGCACCGGCGCGCTGATGGCGCAGGCGGGCGACGCCAAGGCCGCCACAGAATGGGCCGAGCACTTCCAGAAAAACTACCGGTTGATGACGCAGGAGGAGAAGAACGAGGCTCGCCTGCGCCTGGAGAAGCGCCACTCGGCCGAGTACGGCAAGAAGGTGTCGGTGGACATCACCGAAGCGCAGCCCGGCGTGCTGATGGGCTATGCGCTCAACGTGCGCAAGTGCATCGGTTGCCGCCGCTGCGTCAAGGCTTGCGTCGAAGAGAACAACCAGTCGCGCGGCGACAAGCCCGGTGAGCGCATCGAGTGGATCCAGGTGCTGCGCATGGAGCGCGGCGAGTTTTCGAGCGAGAAGATGAACCAGGGCTACCCCGAGGGCCTGGGCATCCAGGTGGGCGGCAACGCCTACAGCCCGGCCGGCCAGGTGCTGGAAGGCCAGTACCACTACGAGACCGACAAGGTGCCCGAGAAGGACGCCACCTACATGCCCATCGCCTGCATGCAGTGCGAGAAGCCGCCCTGCGTGAAGGTGTGCCCGGTGCGCACCACCTACCGCGAGGCCGACGGCCCGGTGGTGATCGACTACAACTGGTGCATCGGTTGCCGCATGTGCATGGGCGCCTGCCCCTACTGGGCGCGGCGCATCAACCTCACCACGCCGGTGCTGCCGAAAGAGGCCATGAACCCGGTCACCCACTATCTGGGCAACCGGCCGCGCATGCGCGGTGTGGTGGAGAAATGCCACTGGTGCTTGCAGCGCACCCGCCAGGGCCGCTACCCGGCCTGCGTGGAGGTGTGCCCGGTGGGTGCCCGCAAGTTCGGCAACCTGCTCGACCCCGAAAGCGAGGTGAGCAAGGTGCTGGCGCGCAAGAACGTGTTCCGCCTCAAGGCCGACATGAACACCTTCCCCAAGTTCTTCTACTTCTACGATTGAGGAGCGGGCCGTGCTCACGAAATTCGTTTTCGACTACGCGCGCTACGTGCTCAAGGGTGGCACCAAGTTCTATGCCTGGATGGGCGTGCTGGGGCTGCTCATCCTGGGCATGCTCTACGTGTACTACCTGCAGAACACCGAGGGCTTGATCGTCACCGGCCTCACCAGCCAGATCCACGACGGCCTGTACCTGGCCAACCTGGTGTTCCTGGTGGGTGTGGCGGCGGGGGCAGTGACCATCGTCTTCCCCGCCTACGTCTACCACCACGAGGGCATGCACAAGGTGACCGTGCTGGGTGAGATGCTGGCGATCTCGGCGGTGATCATGGTGATGATGTTCGTCTTCGCCCACATGGGCCGGCCCGAGCGGCTGTGGCACATGATCCCCTACCTGGGCATCTACAGCTTCTCGTCCATGCTGGGCTGGGACGTGATGGTGCTCACCGGCTACCTGCTGCTGAACTTCGGCGTCGGCTTCTACTACCTGTACTCCAAGTACACAGGCAAGCCGGTGAACCAGAAGATCTTCATGCCGCTGGTGTACATCTCCATCGTCTGGGCGCTGTCCATCCACACCGTCACGGCCTTCCTGCTGGCGGTGAACCCGGCGCGCCCGATGTGGTTCCACAGCATGATGCCGATCCGCTTCATCGCCACCGCGTTCGCGGCTGGCCCGGCGCTGATCATCATTGCCTTTCTCATCATCCGCAAGAACACCAAGTTCTGGATCGACGACAGCGCCATCAAGCTGCTGGCCACCATCGTCACCTGGTGTCTGGGCATCGCGATCTTTCTCACCATCTCTGAGGTGGTGGTGGAGCTCTACGCCCGCACCGAGCATGCCAACGGCCTGTACTACCTGATGTTCGGCCTGCACGGCCTCACGGCCCTGGTGCCCTGGTTCTGGAGCTCGGTGGTGCTGATGGTGGTGTCCTTCGTGCTGTTCCTCATCCCCTCGTTCCGCAACAACATGCAGCGCCTGCCCGTCATCTGCGCGATGGCCTTCGCGGGCATCTGGATCGAGAAGGGCATGGGCCTGATCGTGCCCGGCTTCATCCCCACGCCCATCGGCGAGGTGACCGAGTACTACCCGACCTTTGTGGAGGTGCTGATGACCCTGGGCATCTGGGCCTTCGGCTTCTTCATCCTCACCATCCTGCTCAAGGGCGCCATCGGCATCCTGCTGGGCGAGATCAAGTTCGGCGCCGCTGCGGCCGCCGAAGCGAAGTGAGGTGACAACCATGAAGCGAATTGCCATTCCCGCCCTCGTGCTGGCCCTGTGCGGCGGTGTGCTGATGTCGGTGCTCGCCCAGGATGCGCCCAAGAGCAGCGTTGTCGCTGCAGCCGCCGCGCCGGCCGCGGCAGCGAGCGCCGAGCCCGCACCGGATGTGGTCTGTTTCGAAAGCCGCAAGGGGGGTGCCACCGATGTCATCCAGCGCGAGATCAGGCCAGGTTGGCCCAACGTGAAGTGCTCGCCCACCACCGGCGCCGTGCTCTGGTACGGCGACCCGTATGACGGCACCGTGCCCATGGGCAAGATGCCGCAGCTCGAAGCCCTCCCCGAAGGCAAGGCTGTCGTGAAGCCACGCACCGCCAAGCTCAACCTGGCCCCCATGTGTGGCACCGCCTGCCACAACGGCGTCGGCCCCAAGTTCACACCACCGACGCTGCCCAAGGACAAGAGGGCGAAACCCACCCCGACGATGGCGGCGATGGTGCCCGACCTGGCGAACCTGCAGCACGGCCGCGACCGCATCTGGTGCCTCGACTGCCACCACACCACCAAGCGCAACATGTACGTCGACCACTTCGGTGACCCGATCAGCATGGACCAACCCCAGCTGCTGTGCGGCAAGTGCCACGGCGACAAGCTGCGCGACTGGCGCGACGGCATCCACGGCAAGCGCATCGGCGAGTTCGCCAGCAACGGCAAGAAGCGCTGGTTCACCTGCACCGAGTGCCACAACCCGCACAACGTGCAAGACGGCGCGCGCAACAAGGGCTTCGTCCAGCTGCAGCCTGAGACACCACCCCAATTGCCCAAGGGCATGAAAAGCGCGGCCTACGAGAAGACGCACCCCATTGCGCAGCATTGATGAACTTGCCTTCCGATACCCCACCGCCCGTGCGCGGCGACCCCACCTGGGTGCCGCCGGCGCTCACGCGCGACGAGCAGACGCGCAACGTCGGCAAGACCCAGGTCTTCTTCGGGCCGCCGCTGGCCATCCTCACCGACGGCCAGAAGAACACCCTGGAGATCAGCGGCAAGATCAACCGCACGGCCGAGCGCTACCTGGAGCTGATGCGCCACCACGGCCTGGATCTCTCCGAGCCCGAGCGCCAGTGCCTGGCCCACATCTGCCACATCGGCTTCATGTCGCCGCTGGAAATACGCGAACTGCCCATGGAAGTGGAGCTGACGCGCTTCGAGTGCGCGGGCCTGGACAAGCCGGCACTGGCCGAAAAGCTCAAAGCGGCCAGCTTTGCCGACCTGGTTGCTGTCGTCGAGTCCTTGGGCTTCTGAGCCCGTATTCTCAATAGCGAAAGGGCGAACAGATCATGCCGAATCGCGTGCCATGGAACCCGGACTTCAGCATCGGGCACGAGCTCATCGACGCCCAGCACCAGGGCCTGCTGACCCAATGCAACCGGCTCGCCGACCTTTGCGTGGCCGGCGCCAGCGACGGTGACGAGAGTGGCGGCAGATTCGATCAGGCCTGCGATGACCTCAAGGCGCTGGTGCGCAGACATTTCGCGACCGAGGCGGCCTTGCTGGCCGGTGGCGACTGTGCTGACGAGCTTGAAGACCAGCGCATCGAGGGCGATGAGTTCGAGTACCTCGCTGGCGAGATCGCCACGGCCGAGAACTTCGACCGGCTGGAGCTTCAGCGCTTTCTCGCCCTTTGGTGCGTTGGCCACATCACAGGTTCGGCTGAACGGCAGCGCGCTTTTCTTGTTGCCCGGGGTGCCGCCTCTGATTGATGCGGCATTGCCCGCGCACCCTCCGTCATTCCACCGAAGGCGGGAATGACGATGGCGGGGCGGGATGCCGACGGTGGCGTAAGGGGCGGTGGTGGTGCGGGGGCGATGGCGGCCTCAGCCGACGACCACAGCCACCGGCACGGGTTTGCGCCGGCCGGTGAACGGCGTGAGCTGCACGCGTTGCGCGTGGCCGCTCACGCCCACTTCGTCGTCGTTCAGGTAGCAGCCCGGGTCCTCGGCCCAGGGATCGCCGGTGAGTTGCTGGGCGCGCACGCGGGTGTTGCCGCCGCAAATGGTGAGGTGTTGGCACTCGCCGCAGCGGCCACCCACGGGGCGGGGTGAGGCCTTCAGGCCGGCCATCAACGGGTCTGAGGTGTCGGCCCAGATGGCGCTGAAGGGCCGCTCGCGCACCGAGCCCAGGTCGTGGTGCCACCACATGGTGTCGGGGTGCACGTGGCCCAGGTTGTCGATGTTGGCCACGTTCACGCCACTGCTGTTGCCGCCCCAGGCCACCAGGCGCTCGCGCAACGCGTGGTGCCATTGCGGCAGACGCTGCTGCACCCATTGCAGCAGATAGGGGCCGTCGGCGTCGTTGTTGCCGGTGACGTACTCCTCGTCACGGCCGTCCAGCGCGGCCTGCCAGGCACGCTCGAACAGCAGGTCCATCGCGGCGCGGGTGGCGGCGAACTGCGCGTCCTTGGCGCGGTGGATGTTGCCGCGGCCGGCGTAGTTCAGGTGCGAGAAATAGAACTTGTGCGCGCCCTCCTCGCGCATCAGCGCCAGCAAGGGCTGCAGGTCGTGCGCGTTGCTGGCCGTCATGGTGTAACGCAGGCCCACCTTCACGCCGCGCGCGTGCAAGTGCCGTACAGCCGCCAGGCTGCGGTCGAAGGCGCCCTCCAGCCGGCGGAACTTGTCGTGGGTCTCGCGCAGGCCATCGATGCTGATGCCCACATAGTTGAAGCCTGCAGCGGCCACCCGGTCGGCCATGGTCTCGTCGATCAGCGTGCCGTTGGTCGAGAGACCGGTATAGAAGCGCATGGTCTTGGCACGCGCAGCGATGTCGAAGATATCGGGCCGCATCAACGGCTCACCGCCCGAGAGGATGAGCACGGGCACCTGGAAAGCCTTGAGGTCGTCCATCACGGTGAAGACTTCCGCCGTGTTCAGCTCGCCCGCGTAGTCATGGTCGGCCGAGAGCGCGTAGCAATGCTGGCAGGTGAGGTTGCAGCGGCGGATCAGATTCCAGATGACGACAGGGCCACCGGGTTTGCCACTGTGCACCGGGTGGTAGTGGCCGGTGGTCTCGGCCAGCGCCAGCTCGCGCATGTATTGGGAGATGCGGAACATCGTGCTCAGCCTTCTGCGGTGAGCCGCAAGCCTGTCTTCTTCAGGATCGCGGTGGAGTAGAGGATGTCGCGCGCGCCGCAGGCCTGGCCCAGCAGGGCGGCGATCTGTTCAGCCTGCTGCTCCACCTCTGCGCGCGAACGGCCGTGCAGCATGGCGAACAGGTTATACGGCCAGCTCGGCAGATGCCGCGGGCGGCGGTAGCAGTGGCTCACGCCTTCGAGTGCGCCCACCTGCTCGCCCAGCGTGTCCACCAGCGCGTCGTCCACGTCCCACACGCTCATGCCATTGGCCACGAAGCCCAGCTTGTAGTGGTTGGGCACGGCGCCGATGCGACGCACCAGGCCCACGCTCAGCATTTCGCCCAGCCGTGTGCGCACCTGCTCGCCGCTCACGCCCAGCATGGCGCCCACGGCCTCGTAGGGGCGGGCCACCAGCGGCAGACCGCCCTGGGTGGCGGCGATCAGGTCGCGGTCAAAAGCGTCAAGCGGCATGGCGTTGCTCCGGCGAACCCCCAGCGGTGAGTGGCAGCTTCAGCTCGACAAAGAACTCGCGCTCTTTCGGGAAAGCGAACACCGGCAAGCCGGTGATGCGCTCGATGCGGCCGATGGCGGCATCGGCCAGCGCGGGCGACGCGGCGGCTACCACGAACCACATGTTGAGCGCGTGCTCGCGGCGGTAGTTGTGCGCCACCTCGGGCAGTGCGTTCACCACTGCCGTCACTTCGGCAAAGCGGTCCTCGGGCACGGCCATGGCGGCGAGCACAAACCGCCCGCCGGCGCGCTCGATCTGGAACAGCGGCCCGAAGCGCGTGAGCACACCCTGTGCCAGCAAATGGTGCAAGCGCTCGATGACGGTGTCCTCCTGCCAGCCCAGCTCGGCCGCCACGTCGGCAAAGGGCCGGTCGGTGAGCGGCAGGCCGCCGTGCAAACGGGTCATCAGGCGCACATCGTCAAGCGACAGCATGGTGGGCCTCCGTGGGTGCGCCCAGCGGTGTGCTCAAACTCGTTGGCAGCTCGCGAAAGCGCCGCGCGCCGGTCTGCTTGTAGCGTTGCAGCGAAAACAGCGTTTGCTGCGGATGGCTTTGCAGGCCGCAGCGGGCCACGGCGCGGGCCAGCACGGCCAGCACCGCCTCGCGGTCACGGCCATGCACCATGCAGTACAGGTTGTAGGGCCACTCGGGGGCGCGCTCGCGCCGGTAGGCCAGCGTGACGCCGGGCTCGCGGGCCAGCGCCTCGCCACACCCGTCCACCAGCGCGTCGGGCAGGTTGAACACGGTCATCGCATTGGCGTCAAAGCCCAGCTCGTGGTGGCGCACGATGGTGCCGAAGCGCTTGAGCGTGCCGCTCGCCAGCCAGTGCTGCAAGGTGGCCAGCACGGCCTCGGGCGCGCGGCCCAGGGCCTGGGCCCAGGCGTCGAAGGGGTGGTCAAGCAGCGGCAGGCCTTCTTCCACCAGGGCGGCCAAGGGCAGGTCGGCGTCGGCGATGGGGGCGGCCCCTCGCGCGGCGGGCATGGCCTCGGGTGCCGTGCGGTGGCGCAGGTCGAACCCCAAATCAATGCGGTAGGCGCGCTGCATGCGCAGGCGCAGCGCGGGCAGGCCGGTGGCTTGCTCCAGCGCCGCCATGGCCTGCGCCACGGCCTCGGCGCTGCGGCCCGTCATCACGAACCACAGGTTGTAGCGGTGTTCGCGTTGGTAGTTGTGGTTCACGCCCGGGTGGGCCGACACCCGCTCGGCCACGACCTGCAGCCGCGAGGCGGGCACCGCCATGGCGGCCAGCAGCGCGGCACCGCCAGCCCCCGGGCCGAAAACGCCGCCGATGCGGCTGAGCGAGCCATTGGCTTGCAGCGCGGCGTAGCCGGCCAGCACCTCAGGCACAGACCGGTTCAGCGCCGCAGCGATGGGCGCAAAGGGCTCGCGCAGCAGCGGAAAGCCGCGTTGCCAGGGGTTGAGCAGGGCCAGCGAATCACTCATTCAGAACCCCAAGCGCGCGGCACGCGAGGTGAAGAAGATGCCACTGGGCGCGTCCACGTTCAGCGTGCCCAGGGTGGCAAAGCTGTTCGTGTCGATGATGCTCACCCGGTTGTCGTCCCGGGCGCTGATCCACACCGCCTCGCCGCGCGGCGTGAACTCCATGTGCAACACGGCCTTGCCGGGCTCCAGGGTCTGCACGATGCGCTGAGTCTGGGTGTCGATGACCTGCACGCGGTGGTAGTCGGGAACCGCAAAGTTGACCCACACCTGGCGGCCGTCGGGCCGGGCGATCACGAACACCGGCTGGCCCGCCACCGGGATGCGGCCCACCTCTTGCCAGCTCTCGGTGTCCACCACCAGCACCTCGTGGTGGCCGATGGCAGGCAGGTAGGCGCGGCGCCCGGCCACGGCCCAGCCGCGCAGGTGCGGCATCTTGTAGACAGGCAAGGCCACTTGCCCACGCCCGTAGCCGTTCAGGATGCGACGCACCGTGGGCTGTGCGGCCCACAGGTCCACCATGGCCAGGCCGTCCTCGCCGAACAGGCCGGCGATGTAGTGGCGGCCGTCGGGCGTCACCAACGCGTCGTAGGGCTGGCGGCCGATGTTGGTGAGCTTGGTGATCTGCGGCGCGGCGGTGTTGCTGAGATCGGCAATCCAGATCGCGTCGGCGTCGAACAGGCTGAAGGCGAAGCGGTGGTTGGGAAGATCGACCAGGCCCACCACGCGGGAGAGTTGGCCCGGCGCATATTCGGCCGGGATGTCGGCCACCAGGGCCAGGGTCTTGGTGTTGAACACCTTCACGCCGCCGGGCGTGTAGTTCTGCGCAGCCACCAGCGTGCCGTCGGCGCTGATGGCGCCGCCGATGGCGTTGCCGGCCTGCATGACGCGGGCTTCAAGCTTTTGCGTGAGCAGGTTCACCTTGCTCAGGCCACCGTCGCGGCCAAAGACGTAGGCGTGGAGACCATCGCGTGAATACACCACCGAGGCGTGCGACAGATCGCCCAGCCCCGCCACCTCGCCCAGCAATGTGCGCTGCGTGGTGTCGACGATGGCCAGCGTGCCGCGCGCGCGCTCAATGACGGTGCCCAGATCGCCGGTACCACGTGGGGCCGGTGGCGGTGGGGTGGTGGTGCATGCCGCGAGCAGGCTCAGCGTGGCCAGCAGCCACTGCACGGCCCCAGGCCGGCAACCACGCCGTCCGCCCATCGGGGTTGCACGGCCGTCATTCCCGACCTGACCTTCGTCATTCCCGCACCCTCCTTCGTCATTCCCGCGCAGGCGGGAATCCATGTCTTTCGGCCGAATGCTGGATTCCCGCCTTCGCGGGAATGACGGAGCCGTCAAGCTTTGCTTCATGAGAGAAACCAAGCGCTTCATCGCGACGCCCTCGCGGCTTCTTCAGGAAACCCGGCCAGAAGACGCTCGGCGATCCATTGCGATTCGCCCTCGCTCAGCAGGGCCCGCCAGGGCGGCATGGGCGTGCCGGGCCGGCCGTGAAAAATCGTGGCGGCCACCGACTCGAGTGGCCGCTGGGCCAGGGCTTCGCTGGTCAAGGCCGGGCCCAGGCCGCCGGTGAGGCGCATGCCGTGGCATGCGCCGCAGTCTTGCCGCACCATGCGCACCAGCTGTTGCTGGCGCGATGGCGCGGGCGTGGAGGTGAGAGCTGCCTCTTCGTTGGCTGTGCAAACGCCGCTCACAGCCACCAGAGTGGCCGTGAGGAACGGGGCAGCAGCGCGAAGTGACACGGTTCTGCTCAGGACTTCAAGATCATCTCGACAGCGGCCTTCAGGTCGGCGTCGTTGATCTTGTCGGGCGGGTTCGGTGCCATGGGAATAGGCCCGAAGGTGCCGAAGCCGCCCTTGCGCACCTTCTCCATCAGCTTGACCACCACGTCCTGGCCCTTGTACTTGGCTGCGATCTCCTTGAACGCCGGGCCCACCAATTTCTTGTCCTTGGTGTGGCAGGCCATGCAGCCGGCCTTGGTCATGGCGTCGTCCAGTGGTGCGGCCTGGGCCGTGAAAGCGGCCAGCAGGCCGGCGGCCACGAGCAGTGTGGTTCTCATCGTCATGTCTCCTCGTTCAATAGATGTCGTGCTGGGTGTTGTGCACGTTGAAATGCCCGGTGGGGGTGATCAGGCGCGGGTCCTTGATCACGGTCTTGAGCTTCAAGGTCTTGTCGTCCACCACCACCAGCGCGCTCTGCTTGTTCTTGGCGCTCCAGACCGAGAACCACACTTCGTCGCCGGCCTTGTTGTACTCAGGCTGCACCACACGCTTGGCACCACCGTCGTCCGGCAGGCCGGCCCATTCGGCGATGGGCAGCACGGTGTAGCCCTTGTCCAGATGATCGATGTCGTACACGGCCACCGATTGCGAGAGCTTGGGGTCGGGGTTGAGCGGCGTGTCGGAGTACAGGTGCTTGCTCTTGGGGTGGCTCTTGATGAACAGCGCCCCGCCACCTTGGCCGGTGAGCTCAGCCACCTTCTTGAAGGCGTAGTCCTTGTGCTTCACGGGGTCGGTGCCGATCAGCGAGATGGTTTCGTCACCCAGGTGGCCCGTGCTCCACACCGGCCCGAACTTCGGGTGGATGAAGTTGGCGCCGCGGCCCGGGTGCGGGATCTTGCCCACGTCCACGATGGCAGCCAGCTTGCCTTCCTTGGCGTCGATCACCGAGATCTTGTTGCTCTGGTTGGCGGCCACCATGAAGTAGCGCTTGCTCGAATCCCAGCCACCGTCGTGCAGGAACGGTGCCGAGCCGATCTCGGTGACCTTGAGCGCGTTGAGGTTGGAGTAGTCCACCATCAGCGTCTTGCCGGTCTCCTTCACGTTCACCACAAACTCGGGCTTGAAGTGGCTGGCCACGATGGAGGCCACGCGCGGCTCGGGGTGGTACTCCTGCGTGCCCACCACCATGCCGCGGGTGCTGACGATCTTGAGCGGCTCGAGCGTGTCGCCGTTCATGATGGTGTACTGCGGCGGCCAGTAGCTGCCGGCGATGGCCAGCTTGTCTTCATAGCCCTTGAACTTGCTGGTGTCCACCGAGCGGGCTTCCAGGCCGATGCGCACCTCGGCCACGTTGTCGGGCGTGGGCATCCACAGGTCGATCATGTTGATCTTGGCGTCGCGCCCGATCACGTACAGGTAGCGGCCCGAGGCCGAGGTGCGCGAGATGTGCACCGCGTAGCCGGTCTTGACGATGTTGATGATCTTCTTGGTGTCGCCGTCGATCAGCGCCACTTCACCGGTGTCGCGCAGCGTGGTGCTGAAGATGTTGGCTATGTTGTAGTTGTTCATCTTCTTCGTCGGCCGCTGGGCCGGTGGCACGATGACCTTCCACGTCGCCTTGGTCTGCGCCATGCCCCACTCGGGCGGAACGGGCGGGTCTTGCTGCACGTAGCGGGCCATCACGTCCACGGTCTTCTCGTCCATCTCGCCGCTGGTGAGCCAGTTGGGCATGCCTGCGGGCGAGCCGTAGGCGATGAAGATCTTCAGGTAGTCGGTGCCCTTGCCCAGCGTGATGTCGGGCGTCAGCGGCTTGCCGGTGGCGCCCTTGCGCAGCACACCATGGCAGCCGGCGCAGCGCTCGAAATAGGTCTTGCGGCCCAGTTCGAACTCGGCCTGCGTCATGGGCGGGGCCTTGGGGTTGGTGCTCTGGTGCATCACCTCGTTGCCCAGGGGCGAGCCGGCCGCCTGGTAGTTCATTTCAGACTGGGTGACGTTCTTCTTGTCCTGCGCCCAGGCGCCAGTGCTCACCAGTGCGGCCATGGCCAGCGCGGTCAGGCAGGCGATCTTGCTTGTGTTCATGAGGGTCTTCTCCATTTGGATCAGCGCTTGAGTGGGGCCTGTGAGCCACGGTGCCAGGCCACGCTCGCCGGGCGGCTGTCCATCGTCTGGCAGCGAGCGAGCGCATGGTCCGCCTGGGCCGGCGGGTGCGTCCTTGAACTGGTTCAAGGACGCGAGCGACGTGCGCTTTGAACATGCAGCCCACGCCATCCGACCCAGAGAGACCCTGCCATGAACGTTTTCAATGAAGCGCTGCTGATGAATGCCCAGCACCATATGGCGGGTGCCCATCCGCCACCTGGCCACGTGACCCTGGTGGGTGCGGGCCCTGGCGATGCCGAGCTGCTCACCGTGAAGGCCGCTCGTGCGTTGCAGAGCGCATCGCTGGTGCTGGTGGATCAGCTGGTGAGCCCCGAGGTGCTGGCGCTGCTGCCGGCCCATGCCGAATGCATCGCCGTGGGCAAGTCAGCCTCGCGGCACACGCTGTCGCAGGAAGAGATCATCCAGCTAATGCTGCGCCTGGCGCGCAGAGGCCGCTCACTGCTGCGGCTCAAGGGCGGCGACGGCTACATCTTCGGCCGCGGCGGCGAAGAAGCCCAGGCGTTGGCCGAGGCGGGCATACCGTTCAGCGTGATCCCCGGCCTCTCGGCCGCGCAAGGTGCTGCCGCCAGCGTCGGCATACCGCTCACCCACCGCGACCACGCGGGCACGCTGATCTTCACCACCGGGCACCTGCGCGACGAACACCCCAAGAACGGCCAGCTCGACCTGGACTGGCCGACGCTGGCCCGCCCACGCCAGACCGTGGTGGTGTACATGGGCGTGGGCACGCTGGCGCTGATCTGCGAGCGGCTGATGGACCATGGCCTGCCCGCCGGCACGCCTGCCGCCGTGGTGGAGAACGCCACGCGCGTGAACGAACGCTGCATCGCCGGCACCGTGGCCAGCCTGCCGGCGCTGGCACTGGTGCACGGCGTGCAGGCACCGGCGCTGATCATCATTGGCGAGGTGGTGGCGCTGCGCGCCGTGCTGGCCCAGGCCCAGCCGGCAGTCTTGAATCTGGCAGCCCATTGAGCCGACAGGAACTTCGGTATGCTGGCCCCATGGCCACGCTGGACGACACCGACACCGAATTGATCGCCATGCTGCGCGACAACGCGCGCACCCCCGTGGCCACCTTGGCCAAGCGCCTGAAGGTGGCGCGCGGCACGGTGCAGAACCGCATGGCACGGCTGGAGCGCGAGGGCGTGATCGTGGGCTATTCGGTGCGCCTGAAGCCGCAGGTGGAGGCGCACCGCATCCGCGCGCTGATGACCATTGCGGTGGAGGGCAACCGCAGCGACGAAGTGCTGCGCGCGCTGCGCGGCCTCCCCAACGTGTGCTCGCTGCACAGCACCAACGGCCGCTGGGATTTCGTGGCCGAGCTGCAGGCCGACACGCTCGAAGCCTTTGACCGCGTGCTGGGCAGCATCCGGCTGGTGGACGGCATTGCCAACACTGAGACCAGCATCCTGCTCTCGACCCACAAGCTGTAGCGCGGCCTTCAGCGGCGGCTGGCTGGCGCCCAGCGCAGCAGGGTGGCCTTGAGGTCGTGGCGCGACACGGGCTTGCTCAGGTAGTCGTCCATGCCGGCGAGCAAACAGGCCGCGCGGGCGCTGTGCAGGGAATCGCCCGTGAGCGCCACGATGGCCACGCGGTGCCGGCCTTGCAGGCGCTCGTGCTCGCGCCACTGGCGTGTGGCGGTGAGGCCGTCCATGCCGGGCATCTGGCAGTCCATCAGCACCACGTCCACGGGCTCACTGGCCAACATCTCCAGCGCCCGCTGGCCGCCTTCGGCCACCAAGGGTGTGGCACCCAGGTCGACCAGCACGGCCGACATCACCATGCGATTCACCTCGTGGTCTTCCACCAGCAGCACGCGCAGGGGTGGCAGGGGCACTGGGTCAGCGTTGGCCGTGGGCCCACTCAGGCCGGCGGCCGGCCCGGCGGGCTGCAGGGGCAGCGTCACGCGGAAGGTGCTGCCCTGGCCGGGCAGGCTTTGCAGCGCCACCGTGCCGCCCATCAGGGTCAGCAGCTCGCGGCTGATCGACAGGCCCAGGCCGGTGCCACCAAAGCGGCGGGTGATGGCGGCGTCGCCCTGCTCGTAGGGCCGGAACAGCCGCGCCTGCAGCTCGGCGTCCATGCCGGGGCCGTTGTCGCGGATCTCGAAGACCAGCGGCCCGCCAGCACCTTGCTGCGTCAACCCCAGGCCGACCCGGCCGCCATCGGGGGTGAACTTGATCGCGTTGGACAGCAGGTTCAGCAGGATCTGGCGCAGGCGCAAAGGGTCACCCAGCCGGGCGTCCTGCAGTTCGGGTGCCTGGGTTTGCGTGATTTCGATGTGCTTGGCCTGTGCCTGCGCGGCCAGCATGTCCAGGGTGCCCTGCACCACCTCGCGCAACGAGAAGGGCCGGCTGTCCAGGTGCACCTCGCCCGCCTCCAGGCGCGCGTGGTCCAACACGTCGTTCACCATGGCCAACAGGTGCTCGGCCGAGTGCTGCATGGCGTGCAGCCAGCGGCTGCGCTCGTCTTCGCTGATCTGCGGCCGCCCCACCATCTGCACGCCGGCCAGCAGCGCGTTCACCGGCGTGCGTATCTCGTGGTTCAGGTTTGCGATGAAACGGTCCTTAAGCCGGTTGAGCTCGATGGCCGCGTCGCGTGCGGCCTGCAACTCGCCGGCGAGGCGTTCGCGCCAGCGCATGGCGTGCCAGGCAAACAGCGCGCACAGCGAGGTGATGATGGTGCCCGAGACCGCCCGCTGAAGCAGCGGCACTTCGGTGACGGGCAGCCGCTCACCCAAGTGCGCCGCATACAGCCCAAACAGCGCGATCACCGTGAGAACGGCCAGCCCGGCGGCCAGCTTGGGATGGGCCAGCATCAGCATGGGCGGCAGGACGACCAGCCAGACGATGGCTGGGGATCTCAGGCCGCCGGTCACCATGGCCACCAACACCAGCGTCAGCCAATTGACCACGGCGATGCTGTCGAGTGCCAGCATGGCGCGGCGCAGCCGCAGGCCAGCGAGGTAACCCAGCGTCATGCCCACCACTGCCACGCCTTCCAGGGCCAACAGCAGCGTCTGCCCGCGCCAGAGGTAAACCAGCGCGAACAGCAGCAGCACCCCGCTGGACAGCCAATACGCCGAATGCGTGACCCGCCAGATCAGCGAGTCCAGCATTTCATCGGGGGAGCGGGGCAACTGGGCGGACATCGAGCGCATGCCTGAGGCAGCACTTTCAACCCGAAAGCGCGCCTGGACGTGTAGAAGTTTAGTCCGCCCCTGCAGCCCACCCGACCGGCCCGGGCGTCGTATTCAAGCGAAGGCAGGCCATCAAACGCACAAAACGGCCGCATTTCCATGGCCTGGTTTTCCGGGGGGGCTTGCATAATCAGGGTAAACCCTCAGATACTCTCTGAACACCTCCCCGAAAGGACTCACCATGTCCAAGCTGATAGCGCTCATCCAAGCCCTGCTGAACCGGGCCCTGCCTCGCCACACCTACGACGACCAGCCGCTGGACCGGGCTGCCGACATCTATGACGTGGAACGCCGCGTGAATCGCCTGGACCTGCGCGGTGGCCCCACGGCCCGCGGCTGCGAATACAGCCAGAGCTTCCGATGATGGCCCGCGCCTTTCACCATGCCGGCCCGCCCAGCCCGCGGGCCACAACCGATTTCGTGCCCGCTGCCGATGCCGTGGCCAAGGCATCGCAGACGCTGCTGGGCCTGCCTTTTGATCTGCTGCGCGTGCAGTACGCCGCCGCCGCCCGTGCCGGGCTGGTACAGCGCTCGATGCTCGCGTCCAGCCGCTTCGACCACGCGCTGACCACGCTGGAGCACCTGAGCTACGGGCCCTTCGCCCGCCGCGTATGAGCCCACGCGGGGCGCAGAATCGGTCGGTGGCTATTCCTGGCTGCGCCCGGCCCAAAGCAGCATGGCAAATTGCTGCCACGGGTTGCTGGGCTTGGGGCCAGGGTACAGCCCAAAGTTGGAGTCTTCTGCCCAGGCATGGGCAGCGGCCAGGAACTGGCTGATGCTCTGGCTGGTCCACTCGCCCCTGCGGCCGTCTGCGGCGGCGGGCTGGCCCTCGCTCACAAAGGCGTCGGTGGCGAGCAAATCCAGAAAGTCGAGCAGCGACACCTCGTCGCGGACACACTGGAATGCTTGTTGCAGATCTTCTGTCGACATGGCTGTACTTTCTTCTTTGCGGTGTGTCACGGACGGCTGGGCAGCACCGCCACCAGGGCCTGCAAGCGCTGGCGCTGTGCGGCGCCGAGCTGGCCTTGCCGCAACAGTTGCACCAATGCCTGATCGGCGTTGCCGGCGGGCGGCCCGGGCTGCTGCGCCGCGCCGCGCCGCTCCAGCGCATGCTTGAGCCCTTGCAGCTTCAGCTGGCGCCGGGCATCTTGCCACTCGGGTGCGCTGGGCTGGTTCCAGGCCACCTCAAGTTGCAGCAACAAGCTGTCCACCGCAGCGGCTGACAACGGCCCGGCCGCCACGGGTTCGGTCCAGCGCAGGGTCAGCGCCTGCTCCCACGCCGGGGGCAGTGGCGCACACGCGGCCCATCGCTGTGCAGCATCTGCAGTGGCCGCATCCTCAGGGTCGTCCTCGCGGGCCACGCACAGGGCCAGCCGGGCTGCGAGGCTGTTGCTCAGCGCCTGCCAGCGCTGGCTTGCAGCGGCGGCCAGCCTCTGCTGCACTTGCGCGCGGGCGGCCCTGAAGCGCGCCTCCAGCGCCTCGCTGGCGCCACGAGGCACATCGGCGGCGAGACGCCATGCGGCCTCTACCTCGGCCAGTGTGCGGCTCAAGTCTGCGGGCGAGGCCTGGTCGGCCAATCCGTCCAGGCGTGCCAGCAGCGCCTCGCGCTCGGCCATGTGGGCAGACAGTTCAGCCTCGCGTTCGGCGAATGCGGCTTCGCGCTTGGCGTACACAGCGTCGGTCGCGGCCTTGAAGCGCGTCCACAACGCCGTTTCCACGGGCCGCGCCAACGGTATTTGCCGTGCAGCCTCTTGCCAGGCGGCCTGCAAATCGCGCACGCGGCGCAGGGCTTCGGGCATGGCATCGGCTGCAGCACCCGGGCGGTCCAGGTCGGCCACCAGTGCTTCGGCCTGGCCAATCAGCGGCTCGCGCGCGGCGGCGGCTAGGCGGCGCACTGCGTCCAGCGGCTGCTCGATGCGATCCAGCGCCTGGCGCAGACGTGCCAGCAGTGGCTCGCGGGCCGCAGCGGGGACGGTGTGTTCCACCGGCCCGAATTGCCGCCAGGCCTGCTGGAAACGGTCGAGTTCGCGCAAGGGCTCGCGCCACGCCCCTGGCGCGGCCGCCGAGCCTTCGGCATCCGGCAAGGGCAGGCTGAGCAGTGCAGCGAGCAAGGCTTCGCGCGCCGCCAGGTTGTCCTGGCGCGCCGCCTTTACCTGGGCTTGCTGCGCGGACACGGGCAGGTAGGCGGTTTGCAGTGCCGCGTCAAAGCGCTGCCATTGGGTGGCGTTGGCCGGGCCGCCGGCGCGGTCGAGCTGTTTCCACCGCTGGCGCAGCTGGCGAATGGCGTCGGCATGGGTCTTGAGGTTGAGCTTGGTGGCGATGGCTGGCTCGGCCGGCGGCTCGCCTTCACCTGCGGCTGGTGCCAGCGCTTGGGCAGGCGCCGGGGTTTGTGCGGCCAGGGTCTCGGCTTGCGCCGTCAACTCCTCTCGGGCCCGCTCGCCACCCCACTGTTGCCAACTCTTGAGACGGGTCAGTTCGGCCCGCAAGGCTTGGCGGCGCGAGCGCAGACTCTCAGGCAAGGCAGCCTCTTGCTCGGCCGCAGTGGAGCGCTCAAGCGCCTGCAAGTGCCGCTGCGATTCGCTGACATGGCCTTCGGTCAGCGCCGCCTCGGCCTGCTGCGCCAAGGCGTCCAGCTCGGCCAGCCGTGCTGCATCGAGCGGGACGGGTTTGGCGGCGCGCGCTGGCCTGGCCGTGGCGGCTGCCTGGGGCGTTCTGGCTGCCTTGGCGGGCCGCTGGGCGAGCGCCCACTGGGCGTACCGCTGGTCTAGTACCTGGGCCAGTGCGCCATCCAACACGATAGGCATGGCTGCAGGTGGCGGCTGGGGAGCTGGCTCGGTGATCACCTCGGCGGCGGTGGGGCCAGTTGGCGTGGCCTCGCCCTCGGCGTCTGGCGTCGCGCTGGCGGCTGGCCGCAACGCCGCCATCCAGTCCAACCGGGCCTGCACCTGCGTGGCCGTTTGCAGAGCCTTCGCCAGGGCCAGGTCGAGCGCTGTGTTTGCGCCAGCGTGAGGGCGCGTGGCGCGCAGGGCGTCCAAGCTGGCGTGCAGGGTGCCCAGTTCGCCAGGGTTGCCTTGCTCGGCCAGGGCCATGAGTTCGCCTGGCCAGGACACCAGCCGGTGCTGCACATCGGCCGACCATTGCTGCCATTGCCGCTGCTGCTGACGCTGAGCTTCGGTACGCTCGCGCATGAGGGCGTCCAGCTGACCTCGCAACGCGGCGAACGCTGCCGTCTGCTGAGGCTCCAACAGCGGTGGTGCAAGGGCCGTCCACTCACGGTCCAGTGTCACCACGTGGTTCGCAGGCACCTCGGCTTCGGCCAGCAGAGCGTGGGTGCGGGCCAGCAGGGCCTGTGCCTTGCTGCGAGCCTCACGCTGGGCCATTGCGGCATCAAGCCGCTGCTTGCACAAGCGATGCACTTTGCGGTCATGGTTTCGAAACTGGCGCTCGGCCTGCTTCAGAGATTCTTCGGTGGCCAGCGCCTGCACGGCTTCAAGCTTGACGGCCAGCACGTCGGTGGCCTTCGCCACCTGCAGCAGCGCCACATCGTTGCCCAGGGCCGAGCGCAACTGTGCTGACCAGTCCACCAAGGGACGCACTGGCTTTGGCGCGGGGGCAACGGCCCCAGCCTTGGCGGGCTGGGGCGCAGTCGTGCGGGCAGGGTTGAACTTCTTGTAGAGCCAATTCAGCATAGGTTGCGGCGAAGGAAGGAAATGGGCCTGCTTCAGGCGGCTGGCCGGCCGGTCAGAGGCAAAGTTGGCAGGGTCTGGTCGCATGCACAGCCCGCAAGGATGCCATGCCGCGTGCCTGGCCTCAGAAATGACGTCGTGCGGCGAATGGCCGATGGCGCACCGGAAGAAATACACACACTCGCACGGCAAACATGGCGCACGGACCTTGACGACACGGCAACAAAGGCGTTTACTTTGGGTGTCGATGAGACGACACGAAAGTACTTCAACCAGTTCGCCAAAACAGGAGAGAAGACCTATCGATACGCCGCACCGAACCTTACCCCCCTGACCGACCCGATGTCGGTTTACATCACTCCCGTGTGATGTTGAAGCTGCCAAGTGCAGCACCCACAATGCCCTGCAAACGCAGGGCATTGCCGTTTCTGGCGCTCCGTTTCAGTCGTCTGAACCTGCCCGCATCGCCTGACCCACCTCGTTCGTGCCTTGGGCCGAGCCCGCCTGGGGCACGGTCTCGCCTGCGTCGCGCCGCGAGATCTCGTCCCACTGCGCAGCCACCTGTTCGGGCGTGTCGGGGCCCAGGCCCAGGTGCAGGCCCTGGGTGAGCGTGATGTAGGCGCGCTCGAAGGTGCCGGCCCCGGCGCAGGCTATGGAGCGGGTGGGCGCCTTGTCGTGGCACAGGTGCAGCAGCACGGGGGTGACGGCCTCGGGTTGCAGCAGTGCCAGCACGGCCGCCGGCATCAGGCCTTCGGTCATGCGCGTGGCGGCGGTGGGGGCCAGGCAATTCACTCGGATGCCGTTCTTCTCGCCCTCCAGTGACAGCGTTTGCATCAAGCCCACCAGGGCCATCTTGGCGGCGCCGTAGTTGCTCTGGCCAAAGTTGCCATACAGGCCCGAGGACGAGGTGGTCAGCACGATGCGGCCATGGTTCTGGGCACGCATGATCTCCCACACCGCCTTGCAGCAATGCACGGCGCCCATCAGGTGCACCTCCACCACGGCGCGAAAGTCGGCCAGGTCCATCTTGGCAAAGCTCTTGTCGCGCAGGATGCCGGCGTTGTTCACCAGGATGTCCACGCGGCCCCAGGTGTCCATGGCCTGCTGCACCATGGCTTGCACAGCCTGGGCATCGGTCACCGAGGCGCCGTTGGCGATGGCCTCGCCACCGGCGGCGCGTATCTGCGCTACCACGGCGTCGGCCGGGGCCGCAGCACCATGGGCCGGCGCGAAATCGTTGACGACGAGCTTGGCGCCGCGCGCGGCCAGGGCCAGCGCATGCTGGCGGCCCAGGCCGCCGCCAGCGCCGGTGACAATGGCAACGCGGCCATCAAAACGAAGGGGGGTGGGGATGGTGCTCATCCCCGCATTCAATCACTTCTGACGGCTTGGCCAGCAGCGCAGGGGCAGGCGTGTCGTTGACCTGGCAGACCTGGGGGTCCAACATCTAAGACGCGAGCGAATTGCCAACGTCACTCTTGCGCGGCCCTGTGCGACCGCGCCTGGCTGCTCAGTGCAGGCTGCCGTCGTAACCGTTCAGGCTGCCGCCGAAGGAAATGCGGCGGTCCACCTGTTCCATACGGCGCTCCAGTTCAAAGATGTCGCCCGATTCGGCCAGATAGGCCTCGTCGCGCTCGTCAAGCGCCGAGTGGGGGTGAACCGTGAACAGCGGTTCAAGGATGTGCTGCAGGGACTCAAGGACTCGGTTCATGGTGCTCTCAGCAGGCTTCCCTGCCGGTTGCTAAGGGATAACCCTATGTTAGGCCTGGTCGCTGAGCCTGTGGTGGCGTGATCAGCACTGCGCTTGAGCCGCATCAATCAGCCCGGTGGCGGGCCGCTCGACAAGCATCCGGGCCGGGCGCCACTGGGGTGACCTGCCCACAAGGTTCAGACTCCGTTCCATTGTTTGGAACAATGTCTCGAACTCCCACACAGCTCACATGTTTCGCTATCACACCGTCCCCGTCACCGATTTCCAGCAAAACTGCTCCATCGTCTGGTGCGACGAAACCATGGAAGCCGCGCTGATCGACCCGGGGGGCGACCTCCCGCTGCTCAAAGCCGAAGTGCAGCGCCTGGGCCTGAAGCTCACGGCACTGTGGCTCACCCATGCGCACATCGACCATGCTGGCGGCACCGGCACACTGGCTCGGGAACTGGGCCTGCCCATCGTGGGCCCACACCCCGGCGACCAGTATTGGATTGACGGGCTGGCGCAGCAAAGCCGCATGTTTGGCTTTCCGCCGGCCGAGCCCTTCACGCCTACGCGCTGGCTGGCCGATGGCGACACGGTGGCGCTGGGCCATTGCACACTCGACGTGCGCCACTGCCCGGGTCACACGCCGGGCCACGTGGTGTTTCACAGCGCCCAGGCCCAGCGCTGCTTCGTGGGCGACGTGCTGTTTGCCGGTTCTATAGGCCGCACCGACTTTCCCGGGGGCGACCACGACACCCTGATCGCCAGCATCATCCAGCGGCTGTGGCCCATGGGCGATGACACGGTGTTCATCCCCGGCCACGGGCCCGAAAGCAGCTTCGGCCGCGAGCGCCGCACCAACCCCTACGTGGCCGACACCTGATTCAGCGCGGCGGCGCTGGCGGCCCGTAACGCCGCGACGGCTTGGCCGCCTTGGCATACAGCGGCTCCACCTTCGGCATCACCTTTTGGATGTCGGCAATGCGCGTGGGCCCGGCCGGGTGGGTTGAGAGGAACTGCGGCGGCGCGCCCTGGCTGGCCTTCATCATCTTTTGCCACAGGCTCACCGCTGCGTGCGGGTCATAGCCAGCGCGGGCGGCCAGGTCGGCGCCCACGAGGTCGGCCTCGGTTTCGTCGTCGCGGCTGAATTTGAGCGTCACCAGCTGACCACCGATGTTGAGTGCCGCGTCGCCCAGGTTGCCCAGACCCAGCAGCGAGCTGATCACGCTGGCGCCCATGCGTGTGGCCATGGTCTTGCCCATGCGCTCACGGGCATGCTCGCGCAGCGCGTGGGCCATCTCGTGGCCCATGATCATGGCCACCTCGTCGTCGCTGAGCTGCAGTTGCTGCAGGATGCCGCTGTAAAAGGCAATCTTGCCGCCAGGCATGCAAAAGGCGTTGAGCTGCTTGTCGACGATGAGATTGACTTCCCAGCGCCATAGTCGGGCGCGGCCGTTCCAGTCGGCGGCGAAAGGGATGATGCGCTGGGCAATGGCACGCAGGCGAACGACCTGAGGGTGGTCGTCACCCGCCAGGGTCCGCTGGGCGCCGGCGTCGCGCTTGAGCTGGCCATATTGCTGGAAGGCGGCCTGTTCCACCTGGTCGGCTGAGACCAGCTTGGTCATCCTGGATTCACGACCCACATCACCCTTCACGCCATCTTGGGCCAGGGCAACGGTGGGCAGCCAAGTGGCGCCCGCAGCAGCCGACAGCCAGCGGCGCCGGGTGTGCAGGGTGCAGGTGCAGCGCATGGCGGCCACCAAAGGCGGCAACGCCAGGTTCGTTTTGTTCAAGGCCGGACAGGCAGGGTTGGCGTGTGGCATGGCGGTCTATCCCTTTGGATCCTCTGCTAACGCCTAGGTGGTGGCGCCAGGGTCGCTGTCAAGCGCGCGGATGGTGTGGCGCATCACCCAAAGCATGGCCAGTGCAGGCAATGACAAGGCCGTGGCCACCACGAAGAATGAAGGCCAGCCGATCGACTCGGCCAGCACCCCCGCCAGCGGCCCCACCCAGACCCGACCCACCGACGCAAACGCGCTGAGCAGCGCGTACTGGGTGGCGGTGAAGCGCTGGCTGGTGAGGCTCATCAGGAAGGCCACGAAGGCTGCCGTGCCCATGCCGCCGGTGAGGTTTTCCAGCGCCACGGCCATCAGCAGGCCGCCGTCCACCGTGGTGGGCTGCGCCAGTTTCACGATGCCCCAGTCAAACGCCGGCAACAACAGACCGGGCAGTGCGCCCTTGCCGCTCACGGCCAGCCACCAGAAGCCCAGGTTGCTCAGGCCCTGCAGAAAACCAAAGATGATGAGCGCACGCCACAGGCCCAGGCGCAGCATCAGCGTGCCGCCCACCAGGGCACCGATGATGGTGAGCCACAGGCCCAACACCTTGTTCACCACCCCCACCTCGGCCGAGCTGAAGGCCATAGCCTTGAGCAGGAAGGGCGTCATCAACGAGAGCGCAAAGGCGTCGCCCAGCTTGTAGAGCACGATCAGCAGCAGAAAGGCCTTGGAGCCCGGCAACGCGAAGTAGTTGGCCAGGCCGCTGCGCAGGGTGTCGAAGCGGGCAACGCGCGAGGCCCAGGCCGCCAACGGCAAGGTGAAGGCCAGGCCGGCCAACAGCGCCACCAGGTCCATCCAGCGGTGCTGCAGAGCCGGCGCCAGAGTGCTGCCCTGCCACAAAGGCGCCACCAGACTAGAAGCCAGTGGCGCGAACACGTGCTGGGTGGCCATGTAGCCCATGGCCACGGCGGCAGCCACGGCAAAGAAGCCCAGCAGGTCGTGACCCGCCGGCGCCGACGTGGCCACGGGCAGTGCCAGCTTGGGCAAGGCGGTGGCACTGAGCACGGCGGCGCCCACCATCAACCACGCCATCAACCGGTAGACCTCGGGCCAGGTCCATCCACCACCGTGCTGGGCATCGGTCCAGATCATGGCCACGCCGCCAGACAGGATCATGGCCAAGCGGTAGCCCATCACGTTCAGCGACGAGCCCAGGCCGCGCTCGCGCGGCGGCAGCAGGTCGGTGCGGTAGGCGTCATAGGCCACGTCCTGCGAGGCCGAGAGAAAGGCCACCGCCACAGCCAGCAGCGCAAACACCTGCAGAGAGTCTTTGGGGGGGGTGGCGGCCAGCAGCAGCAGGGCCCCCGCCAGCAGCAACTGCGACAGCACCAGCCAGCCACGCCTTCGACCCAGCAGCGGCAGGTCAAAACGATCCATCAGTGGCGCCCACAGGAACTTGAAGGTGTATGGCAGTCCCACAAGGCTCAGGAAGCCTATGGTGGCCACATCCACGCCTTCGCCGCTGAGCCAGGCCTGCAAGGCTTGGCCCGTGAGCGCCAGGGGCAGGCCCGAGGCAAACCCCAGCATGGTCACTACCGCCATGCGGTGCAGTACGGCCAAGCCCCAGCGCCGCGTTGCAAGGGGATGAGCCGCCGATGTGTCTGGCGAGCGAGAGGGGGCAGCACGGGGCATCACTTCATTCTAGGAGCGGCACCCACCGCGCCAGCAGCACCGTCTTCACCACTGTGGCGTGACATCATGCGCGGCGCTGTAGGGCCATTTGCACGCATGGCCCGGCCCCGTTCACAAGCACCCTGTTTCAAATTGAAAGCGGGCTCAGGCATTGACGGAAAGGCGGCATTTCGGCACACAATGGTTTGTAAATATGTCGGCGCGTTCTATGCACCGCAATGCCATAGAGCTTTCAGCGCCAAACGGAGGTACGTTGTGCTGGTTCCCGAAATACCGGGGTGGGTGTGGTGGATCATAGGGGGTTCAGCCGCTGGACTGAGCATCGGTGTGCTCTTTGGCGCGCTGCTTTCGCGCGGCAAGAAAAAGTCCCACAAGCCTGTTGCGCGCCCCACGGAAGCCCGTGGGGCCCAAACCACCATGCTGGCCGCCCAAAGCGCATTCGCCAATGATTCCGGCCCCGTCAACAGCCAGTTGCCTGGACGCGGCGATTCGCCCCAACAACGCCTGCTGGAGCGCCTGCGCGAAAGCAACCTTGACCTGAGCGCCCAGTTGCGCGCCAGCGCAGCGCAGCACGCGCGGCTGCTGAAGGAAAAGGACGAAGAGGTGGCTGCGCTGAAGGACGACTACGACCAGCGCGTGGAAGAGTTGCGCCAGTCCCAGTCGTCTGAGCTGAAGTACCTGATGGCTCTGTTGGTGGAGCAGGTTGACAGCATCCACAAGTCGCACGCCAACCATGTGCGCGCACTGGAAGCTGAAATGGACCGCCTGCGGCAGGGCGGCCCTCGCCACCGCCCCAGCGCCGACGACGGCGCCGACACCACCACCTTCGCGATGACCGAAGCGATGGACTCCACCATCAAGCGTGCCCATTGACGCTTTGCAACGCAGCCTTTGCCCATGAGTTTTTCTGTTGAAATAGTCTGGCTGCTGGCCGGGTTGCTGGTCGGTTTGTTGCTCGGCTTTGGTCTGGGGCGCGGGCACGACAAGGTCAAGGCCCAGCGTGCCAAGTTGGCTTTGGCCGACTCTCAGCAACGGCGCGCCCTGGAGCGCCTGAGCGAAACCAACCGCGACCTCAAGGCCCAAGTCGAGGCGGCCAGCCATCGCCAGAGCCAAACGCTGGAAGCCGTCAAGAAGTTGCACGCCACCGAGATCGGTGCGCTGCGCGACGAACTGGCTCACACTCGCCAGCAACTGATGGCCTACAGCATCAGTGATGGAGACGACCGCGTGGCGTCCCCCACGTCCTTCGCCGCCACCCAGTTCGCTGGCCCCGACTCGCAGCTTTGAGTCGCGCGGCGGTCGGCCGGCACGGCTCGGCCTCGCCAGCCCATTGATCTACGCAATTCCTCGCATGCCGCACAAGGCATGTGCACTCCTACAATCGGCGCCCCGATCTCGCTGATTCAAGGATGCCCATGGCCACCGCTGAAGAAAAACAATCCGAACTGCGCCGGGCTGCGCTGGAGTACCACGAGTTTCCGACGCCGGGCAAGATCGCCGTCACCGCCACAAAGCAGTTGATCAACCAGCGCGACCTGGCCTTGGCCTACTCGCCGGGCGTGGCGGCGGCGTGCGAAGAGATCGTGGACGACCCGGCCAACGCCTTTCGCTACACCTCACGCGGCAACCTCGTGGCCGTGGTCACCAACGGCACCGCCGTGCTGGGCCTGGGCAACATCGGCCCGCTGGCGTCCAAGCCAGTGATGGAAGGCAAGGGCGTACTCTTCAAGAAGTTCGCCGGCATCGACGTTTTTGACCTGGAGATCGCCGAGAACGACCTTGACAAGCTCGTCGACATCATCGCCGCGCTGGAGCCCACCTTCGGCGGCATCAACCTTGAGGACATCAAGGCACCTGATTGCTTCTACGTCGAACGCAAGCTGCGCGAGCGCCTGAAGATCCCCGTGTTCCACGACGACCAGCACGGCACGGCCATCGTGGTGGGCGCGGCCCTGCTCAACGGACTGAAGGTGGTCAATAAAGACATCAAGCAAGTCAAGCTGGTCTCGTCTGGTGCTGGTGCGGCTGCACTGGCCTGCCTGAACCTGCTGGTCAAGTTGGGCCTGCCGCGCGAGAACATCACCGTCACCGATCTGGCGGGTGTGGTCTACAAAGGCCGGGTGGAGCTGATGGACCCCGACAAGGCCGAGTTCGCACAAGACACCCCGCATCGCAGTCTGGCCGAAGCCATCGTCGGCGCTGACATCTTCCTGGGTCTGTCCGCTGGCGGCGTGCTCAAGCCCGAGATGGTCAAGGCCATGGGCCCGACCCCGCTGATCTTCGCGTTGGCCAACCCGACACCCGAGATCATGCCCGAGGCCGTCAAGGCGGTGCGCGACGACGCCATCATGGCCACCGGCCGCACCGACTACCCGAACCAGGTCAACAACGTCCTGTGCTTCCCCTACATTTTCCGCGGGGCCCTGGACTGTGGTGCCAGCACCATCACCGACGAGATGGAGATCGCGGCGGTGCATGCCATCGCCGATCTGGCCAAGGCCGAGCAGAACGACGTGGTGGCCTCGGCCTATGCCGGCGTGACATTGAGCTTTGGCCCCGAGTACCTGATCCCAAAGCCCTTCGACCCGCGGCTGATGATGCAGATCGCCCCGGCCGTGGCCGACTCCGCCCGTGCTTGCGGCGTGGCCACGCGTCCCATCGCCGACCTGCAGGCCTACCGCGACAAGCTGCAAACCTTCGTCTACGCCTCGGGCACACTGATGAAGCCGATCTTCGCTGTGGCCAAGCGCGCCAAGGCGCGCCGCGTGGCCTATGCCGAAGGTGAAGACCGCCGCGTGCTGCGCGCCATCCAGGTGGTGGCCGACGAAGGTCTTGCCCGCCCGTACCTGGTGGGCCGCGCCAGCATCATCAACGCCCGCATCGAGAAGCTGGGGTTGCGCATCGAGGAAGGGCGCGACTTCGAGATCGTCAACATCGACGACGACACGCGTTACCGGGGCTTCTGGCAGGCCTATCACCACATGATGGAGCGCCGCGGCGTGACCGAGCAGTTCGCCAAGATCGAGATGCGCCGCCGCCTCACGCTCATCAGCACCATGCTGCTGCACAAGGGCGAAGTGGACGGCATGATCTGCGGCACCTGGGGCTCCACCGCCAGCCATTTGCAGCACGTGGACGCAGTCATCGGCAAGCGCCCGGGCGTCAAGACCCTGGCCTGCATGAATGGCCTGGTGCTGCCGGGCCGACAAGTTTTCCTGGTCGACACCCATGTGAACTACGACCCCACTGCCGAGCAACTGGCCGAAATCACCATCCTGGCGGCCGAGGAGATGCGCCGCTTCGGCCTGCAGCCCAAGGCAGCGCTGCTCAGCCATTCCAACTTCGGATCGAGCGACCAGCCCTCGGCGATCAAGATGCGCCAGACCCTGGCCCTGGTGCGGCAAGCGGCACCGTGGTTGGAGGTGGATGGCGAGATGCACGGCGACGCGGCACTAGACGCCGGCTACCGGGCAGAACTGATGCCCCGCAGCACCCTGAGCGGCGAGGCCAACCTGCTGGTGCTGCCCAACATCGACGCGGCCAACATCAGCTACAACCTGCTTAAGACTGCCTCGGGCGGCGGCATCGCCATCGGCCCGGTGCTACTGGGCGCGGCCAAGCCGGTACACATCCTGACCCCTTCAGCCACCGTGCGGCGTATCGTCAACATGACCGCACTCACCGTGGCTGATGCCAACGCAGCCCGTTGATTACGCAACAAATATCGCAAGTTAGCAATCACTACAGAGCCCTTCCTTGGCTCTGTGGAAGGAGTATGGACTTGTGGTTTTCGCGCCAATCAGATAGCATGAAGGTTTGAGTCTTCAGGGCAAACCCGTGGTCACGATCGGTCAGCTGCTGGCGGGAAGAGCCTGGCGCAAGTTGGGGCTCACCTTCGGGGCAGTGGCCGCAGTGATCGTGGCAGCCAGCCTGGGTGGCACCGTGGAGGAGGTCCAGGCACGCGACAACCGATACCAGGCCAGCGTAGTCGGCATGGTCTCATTGTCCGAGTTGCCAGCAGAAGCGCGCCAAGCCGAACGCCTCATCCGCGCCGGCGGGCCTTTTCCGTATGGCAAGGATGGCGTGGTGTTCGGCAACCGTGAGCGGGTCTTGCCGCGCCAACCCCGGGGCCACTACCGCGAGTACACCGTGCGCACACCCGGGTCGCGTGACCGAGGCGCGCGGCGAATCGTGTGTGGCGGCCGGCAGCCCAGGGAACCAGAAGCCTGTTTTTATACCGAAGACCACTATGCGAGCTTCAGGCGCATCGTGCAGTGATCTTCAGTGAACTGTTCGAATCCAGAACCATTTTGACCACAGGAGGAACGCGACCATGCTCTTGCAGACTGTCCGTCCCAACATCGTGCAGGCGATACGCGCCTTTCGGGTCGACGACCTGATGCGCGCGGCCCAGGAATCGGGCCAGCACTTCTTATTCGCCAACCTCACCGAAACGCAGTCCAAGCAGGACGTGCTGGAAGGCATTGCGGCGGCCTTCCTCTTCCCAACCCACTTCGGCAAGAACCTGGATGCGCTGTACGACTGCATGACCGATCTGGTCCACAAATCGGGCTCGCAGCCGGGCTTCGTGGTGGTGCTGGAACAGATTCCGGACAACCCCAAGTTCGACCGCGAGTCACGCGAGCAGTTGCTCGACGTGTTCCGAGATGCGGCCGACTACTGGGCCGACCGAAAAGTCCCATTCAGATGTTTTTATTCTTTTCAGTAGCCCGCTCCCAAGAAATCGGGTCATGGGAGCGGGCTACGGAAACGGCCCCCACAGCAGTAGAAACCAAGCCGGCAGCGAAGGCTGCCAGCAAGAACGGCACGAACCCCAACTTCGGCATGAACATGCCGATGATGAGCAGCGCCTTCGACACCGCCATGTGGCAAAGCGCCGCCTGATTCCAATCAGGTTGCACACCACGAAAAGGGCCCGCTTCAGCGGGCCTTTTTCTATGCCGAACTGATTTCAGCGCGCTGGCAACGCCTGCACCAACGCCACAAACTCGGCCACAGGCACCTCCTCTGCCCGGCGCTGCAGATCGAAGTTGCCCTCGTACCCTTGCGCCGAGAGCCAGGAGCCCAGCGCGTGGCGCAGCAGCTTGCGGCGCTGCGAGAAGGCAGCCTGCACCATGGCCTCGAAACGCGCCACATCCACTGCCGCCGGCGTGGGCAGCGGCACCATGCGCACGATGGCCGAATCCACCTGCGGCGGCGGGTCGAAGGATGCCGGCGGCACGTCAAACAGGGCCTCGATGTCATAGCGCCATTGCAGCATCACGCTCAAGCGGCCGTAGACCTTGCTGCCCGGCCCGGCGGCCATGCGGTCTACCACCTCCTTTTGCAGCATGAAGTGCTGGTCTTCCACCCGGTGGGCGCTGCCCAGCAAGTGAAACAGGATGGGCGTGGAGATGTTGTAGGGCAGGTTGCCCACCACGCGCAGCTTGGCGCCACCCAGGCTGTCTGAGAGCGCCGGGAAATCCACCTTCAGCACGTCCGACTCGACCACGTTCAGCTCGGCCCGCTTGCGCAAACGGGCCGCCAGGTCGCGGTCGAGTTCGATCACGGTGAGCTTGCCGGTGCGTTCCACCACGGGCTGGGTCAGCGCCCCCAGGCCGGGGCCGATCTCGACCAAGGCCTGGCCGGGGCGCGGATCGATCGCGCGGACGATGCTGTCGATGATGTAGGCGTCGGTCAGGAAGTGCTGGCCGAATCGCTTGCGGGCCTGGTGCTTCATGCGCGCGCCATCACTGCGGCGGCTCGCGCATCTCGATGTAGGCGCGTGACCGCAACTCTTCAGCCCACTCCTTGTAGGCGGGTTCGTATTTCTGCTCACGCAACGCCGTGCGGGCCTGCTCGCGCAACTGGCGCGGGTCGGCAGCCACTGAGCGGCGCTCCACCACCTGGATCAGGTGCACACCAAAGCGCGATTCGATGGGGGGCGAAATGCCACCCGGCTGCAACTTGCCCATGGCCTCTTCGAACTCGGGGACAAAGGCACCGGCCGAAGCCCAGCCCAGGTCGCCGCCCGAGGGCGCGCTGCCGTCTTCCGAATGCTCCTTGGCCAGGGCCTCGAAGCTGCTCTTGCCAGCCAGTATCTGGGTGCGGAACTCGGCCAGGCGGCGCGCAGCCGCTTGGGTGGACAACTGGGCCGACGGCCGCAGCAGGATGTGCCGTGCACGTGTCTGGGTGGTGGTGATTTCACCCGCTTCGGTGCGCGAAATGAGCTTGAGGATGTGGAAGCCCGCGCCACTGCGCACCGGCTCAGGCGTCACGCCACCCACCGCCAGGGCCTTTACCGCCTCGACGAACAAATCGGGCAGACGGTCGGCCGGTTTGGCGCCAATCTCGCCACCACGGGCGCGGTTGTCGTCTTCGGAGACTTCGCGCGAAACCTGGTCGAAGGCCTCACCACCCTTGACCCGCGCCAGCGCGGCCAGTGCTTTGTCGCGGCGCTGGCCTTCGACGGCTGGCGTGGCGTCATCTGGCACGGTGATCAGGATCTGGGCGATGTTGAGTGTGGGCACGGCGGCGGCCTTGGCGCGCAGGCTTTCCAGGTGATCTTCGACCTCTGAGTCGGTGATGCGGATGCGCTGCTGCACCTCGCGCTCGCGCACACGCTCGGCAAGGATCTGGTCTTTCAGGTTGGTGCGGAAGCGCCCGTAGTCCATGCCTTCATCGCGCAGGCGCTGGCGCAGTTGCCCGACGCTGAGCTTGTTCATGGACGCGATGTTGGCCACCGCACGCTCCAGCTCCTGGTCGTCCACTTTGATGCCGGTGTCGCGGGCGTAAGTGATGATCACCCGCTCGTTCAACAACGATTCGAGTGCCAGCTTGCGCAGCTCGGCCAGCGGCGGCAAGGTGGTGCCGTTGCGGGCTGCGTCGTCGCGCGCACGTGCCACGCGCTGGTCCACCTCGAACTGCGTGACCAGTTCGTTGTTGACCACGGCGACGATGTAGTCGGCCGAGCGAGGTGTGGCCTTGCTGCCTGCGCCCTGAGCGTGGGCCAGCCCGGCCCACAGGGGCAGCAGCGCCACCAGGGCAAGAACGCGCAAAGGTCGTGAGGTGTGGATCATGGTGCGGTAGAGGTCGGTGGCGCAACACTGTCGTCGTGCAGCAGCTGGTAGCCGGGGATATTGTCCTTCAGGATCTTGAGGGGACTGGGGCCCAGCTTGGACAGGCCCACCAGTTCGAGTTGCAGGTAGACGTGCTGGCGCGCCTCGGCCCGGCTGGTGGATGTGCGCTCAAACACCAGGCGGCCAATCCAGCACCCGGCGTCGTACTCCAGGCCGGCAATGGCGTCGGTGATGCGGCTGTCTTTCATGCTGTAGTTGACCCGACCCACGCCGTACAGGCTGCCCTTGCAGGCGCCGGATGAGGCGCTGCCCTTGCCGCGGTAGATTGGCCACTGCCAGCCGAGTTCAAACTGTTCGTTCAGACCGCGCGCAAACCGGTAGGTGGTGGAGAGGGTCTGGAACGGCCCGGGCTGCCAGCGCGCCGACAGGATGGAGCGCACGGTGCGCGAGGTGTCGGTGTTGAACTGCACCGTGCCGTCCAGGCGCCACTGGGGCACCAGCGAGGTGGAGCCGAACAGCAGGATGTCGGAAAAGCGGCTGAGCGGTGCAGCCGGGGGTGCCGTCAGGCCGTCGGCGGTGAGGCTGTCGGCGGTGATGCGCTGGTCGCGCAGCAGCAGGCGCTGGGCCATGCCGATGCGCAGCAGCTCGGCGCCACGCTGCTGGTCGAACCAGCGGCTGGTGGCCCCCAGCGTCACCTGGTGGGCATCGGTGACGAAATCCGCACCCGAGAACGCGTTGTCGCCGTAGATGGAAATCTCGTTGAAGTCCAGCGCCGCGGCGTCGTAATTGGGCAGGTGGGTCTGGTTGCGCCAGGGCGTGTTCGCATAGTGCAGCCGGGGCTCCAGGGTTTGTCGCGCGGACTTGCCCAGCAGGCTGCTGCCACGCTCCAGGCGCAAGCCGCTGTCCACGCTCAGGGTGGGGATAGACCGCGTGGCGCGACGCGCACCATCGCGCATGGGCGTGTCGGTGTCGTAGGCCGCCGTGTTCAGCGCTAGCTTGGGGTTGAGCCAGGCCCAGCCGTGGTCGTTGGTCTGCTGCAGTGAGGCCAGGGCGTGCAAGCGGTGGCCGTCGCCACGGGTATCGCCCGCAGCCTGGTCCTGGCCCTGCAGGGTGAAGCGGTTGTATTCGGCTTGCAGGCCCCATTGCAACTGGCCGGGCACTTCGCCGCGCCAGCGCGTGCCCAACTGCGGCAAGCGCTGGTAGGGCGAGAGCACGGGGTCGGTGATGTTCTGCAGCACCTGCCAGCCCTGCGCGCGGGCATAGGCTTCGCCCTGCACGCCCGCCACTTGCACGGCCTGCCGCGCGCTCAAGTCGCGCGCCAGCAATCGTGGGGTGAGGCTGGGCAGCAGGCCGGAAAAGTCCTTCCAGTAGTCGTTGTCGGACGCCGATTGCCAGGCTGCCTTGTAGTGCAGGCCCGCTTGGGTCTTGCCCTCGTGCTCCACCTGCAGCGACGAGCGCGAGCGGCCCAGTGTCTGGTCATGCGGCAGGGCATGGGCCTGGATGCGGCCTTCGTCCTCGGGCTGCAGGTAACGGAACTCGGCCGTGCCGCCCAGGCCGCGCCGCGTCGCCAGTGTGGGGGTGAGCGTGAGATCGTAGTTGGGTGCCAGACGCCAGTAATAGGGCACGGCCAGGCCCCAACCGCTGCGGTTGTCAAAGGTGTCGATGGTGGGTGGCAGCCAGCCCGAGCGCGGCGCGCTGGTCGCCGGGAAGCTGATCACCGGCGCCGCCAGGATGGGCACGCCCAGAAAGCGCAGCACGGCACCCGTGGCCACGCCGTCGTTGTGCTCAAAGTCCAGATCGAGCTTCCTGGCGCTCAGCACCCAGTCGGGTTCCTGGCCGTCGTCGGCGCGGCAACTGGAATAGCTGGTGCGCACTGCGATCAGGCGGTCATCGCCCGAGAAATCGATGCGACTCGCACGTCCGCCCGCGCCCGTGCGGGCAACAAAGTACTGCGGCATCAGCACCTGGCCCTGGCGTGTGTCGAGTTGAACCTGCGCCTCGGTACCGTCGAAGCGGTTGCCGTCCTGCTCGAGATGCACATTGCCACGCGCCGTCACCAACTGGCTGCGATGCTGGATTTCCAGTGCGTCGGCCGTGAGCAGCAACCCCGCCTGACGCAGCTCAACAAGCCCCTCGGCCCAGGACTTCTGGTCGATCACGCTTTGCACGCGCTCGGCCTGCAACACGATGGGCTCATCACCCTTGCGTGCAGCAGTGCTCTCAGCCGACCAGCCTAACGCGGGGGACAGTAGCACGGCCAACACCCACGCCAGAGGCTGTCTGCGCGCAGGCGGATTCAGCGTTCGGCACAGGGCCAGGATGGGGTGTTCGTTCAGGGGCGACACGCAGGGCAGGCAGCGCGGCCTGCATGGGCGCACGCGGGGGGCGTCAGTAAAATGGGATTATCCACGAGGGCCTCGCCGCGCATGACCAACACTTCCCACACCATCGCCTGGCCCGACGCGGGCCGCGAGGCCGCTTTCAACGCCTGGTTGGCGCCGCTCACGCAATCGCAGCGGCTCGATCCCGTCACCTTGGCCCCGGCGTCGGCCGACGCCAGCTTCCGGCGCTACTTCCGCATCCGCGACACCGCCGGCACCACCCGCATCGTCATGGACGCACCGCCTCCTCTGGAGGACGTGCGGCCCTTCATCCATGTGGCCGGTCTGATTGCCCAGGCCGGCCTGCACGCGCCCAAGGTGCTGGCCGCCGATACCGACCAAGGTTTCGTACTGTTGGACGACCTGGGCGACACCCTGTACCTGCAGGTGCTGCAGCAAGGCGACACCGTGCAGGCCGACCGCCTGATGCGCGACGCCATCCAGGCCCTGGTGCAGTGGCAATTGCGGGTGGACGCCAGCAGCCTGCCGCCCTATGACGAAGCCCTGCTGCGACGCGATCTCTCGCTGTTCCCCGAATGGTGTGTGCAGCGCGAATACGGTGTCACCTGGACTGCCGCGCAGCAAGGCCATTGGGAGCGCGTCAGCGACCTGCTGGTGAAGAGTGCGCTGGAACAACCCACCGTGGCCGTGCACCGCGACTGGATGCCGCGCAACCTGATGGTGTCCGACCCCAACCCCGGCATCCTCGATTTCCAGGACGCCGTGCGCGGCCCCATCAGCTACGACGTGGCCTCGATGCTGCGCGACGCCTTCATCTCATGGGATGAAGAGCGCGAGCTCGACTGGGCCGTGCGCTACTGGGACGCTGCGCGCAAAGCCGGGCTGCCGGTGGATCAAGACTTCGGCGAGTTCTGGCGCCAGACCGAATGGATGGGCCTGCAGCGCCACCTGAAGATCCTGGGCATCTTCTGCCGCCTCAAGCACCGCGACGGCAAGCCCGCCTACAGCGCGGACCTGCAGCGCTTCTTCGCCTACGCCACCAAGGTGGCGCTGCGCTACATGCCGCTCAAGCCATTGATCCTGTTGATCGAGCCGCTGCAAGACGTCAAGCTGGAAGTGGGCTACAGCTTCTGAGGCGGTTTCAGGGCCTGTGGCCTCGCCAAGGTGGATGAGCGTCGTACACCATAAACACAAACGCCCCGCACAGTGCGGGGCGTACTTTTGTTTCAGTGCGGGATGGCCGTTTCTAGAACGGGATGTCGTCATCCATGTCGTCGAAACCGGTGGACGACTTCGGGGCCGGGCGCGGGGCCGGCGCGGGACGCGGGGCGGGCGCCGGGCGGGCTGCCGGCTCGCGGGTGTAGCCGCCACCTTCTTCATCGCCGCCGCCGCCATCGCGGCCACCCAGCATGGTCATCTCCTGGGCAATGATCTCGGTGGTGTACTTCTCCACGCCTTCCTTGTCGGTCCACTTGCGGGTCTTCAGGCGACCCTCGATGTAGACCGACTTGCCCTTCTTCAGGTACTCGCCGGCGATCTCGGCCAGGCGGTCATAGAACACCACGCGATGCCATTCGGTCTCTTCCTGGCGCTCACCGGAAGTCTTGTCCTTCCAGTTGCGGCTGGTGGCAATGGCCACGTTGCAGATCGCGGCGCCGCTGGGGGCGTAGCGCACCTCGGGATCGCGGCCGAGGTTGCCGATGAGTATGACTTTGTTGACCGAGGCCATGGTCGCTCCTGCTTCAGATGCTGTTCGCGGGCAAGGCCTGCCGCGCGCGGACATTGATTGTGCCGCATGCAGCGCGGCCCACGCACCCCGGGCGTACAGTGATGGCCAGGGTGCTTGTCGCCCGCCCTCAGGAGCCCGCATGCCCACGCCGAGCCACCGTTTTCCGAGCACGATCCACACCCGACGCCTGCGGGCGACCCTCGGGCTGCTGGGCAGCCTGATGCTGGGCGCCTGCCTGGCCACGCCGCCGAAGGAAACTGTCCTGCAGCCCAGCCCCAAACAGGCCACAGTGGCGGCTGCAGCCAGTCCGCCGGAGGCGCTGATGCAGCAGATCACCGCCGAGATCGGCAGCGCGCGTTGCGAACAGGACAGCCAGTGCCGCAGCCTGCCCTTGGGCCACAAGGCCTGTGGCGGGCCGGCCGGCCACTTGGCCTGGTCCACGGCCGTGAGCCAGGAAAGCCGCTTGCTGGCCCTGGCGCAGCGGCACCAGCAGGCCGAACGCCAGGCCGTGGAAAAGTCGGGGCGCATCTCTGATTGCATGCTGGTGAGCGACCCCGGCACGCGCTGCAACGCGCAAACCCAGCGTTGCGAGCTGAACCCGCGCGGGCGCGGCGGCCCGTCGGCGATGTAGCCCAGGGCAAGGGTTCTGGCTGGCCGCCGGGTACCATCGCGGCCGATGCCCGAGACCGACCACCGCCACCCCAGCGCCACCGACACCGCCTCCATCCTGATGGAGGTGTTTGGCTACAGCGCCTACCGTGGCCAGCAGGCGGCCATCGTGGATCATGTCGTGGCCGGTGGCGACGCCCTGGTGCTGATGCCCACCGGTGGGGGAAAAAGCCTGTGCTACCAAGTGCCGGCCATTGCCCGCCATCGCGCCGGTCTTGGCGTGACCGTGGTGGTGAGCCCGCTGATCGCGCTGATGCACGACCAAGTGGGCGCACTGGAAGAAGCCGGTGTTCACGCGGCCTTCCTGAACTCGTCACTCGACCTGGCCGGCGTGCAGCATGTGGAGCGCGAACTGCTCTCGGGCCGGCTGGTGTTGCTCTACGCCGCGCCCGAGCGCATCACCCACCCGCGCTTTCTGGCCATGCTTGAATCGCTGCACGAGCGCGGCAAGCTGGGCCTGTTCGCCATTGACGAGGCGCATTGCGTGAGCCAATGGGGCCACGACTTCCGCGAGGAGTATCTGCAGCTCGACATGCTGGCCGAGCGCTTTGTCGGCGTTCCGCGCATCGCCCTCACCGCAACGGCCGACGAGCACACCCGTGCCGACATCGTGCACCGGCTCTCGCTGCAGGACGCGCAGCCCTTCATCAGCAGTTTTGACCGGCCCAACATCCGCTACAGCATCGTCGAGAAGGACAACGCCCGCACCCAGCTGCTGCGTTTTCTGCGCGATGAGCACGAGGGCGACGCCGGCATCGTCTATTGCCAGAGCCGCAAGAAGGTGGACGACACGGCCGATTGGTTGAACGCCGAAGGCCTCACCGCCCTGCCCTACCACGCGGGCCTGGACGCCGACGTGCGCCGCCGCCACCAAGACCGTTTCCTGCGCGAGGACGCCGTCGTGATGGTGGCCACGGTGGCCTTCGGCATGGGCATCGACAAGCCCGACGTGCGCTTCGTGGCGCATCTGGACCTGCCCAAGAACATCGAAGGCTATTACCAGGAGACCGGGCGCGGTGGCCGCGACGGCGAGCCGGCCGATGCCTGGATGGCCTACGGCCTGGCCGACGTGGTGAACCAGCGCCGCATGATCGACGAGAGCACGGCCGAGGAAGACTTCAAGCGCCTGCAGCGTGGCAAGCTCGACGCCCTGCTGGCCATGTGTGAAAGCCTGGATTGCCGGCGCGTGCGGCTGCTGAACTACTTCGGCGAAACCAGCCAGCCCTGCGGCAACTGCGACAACTGCCTGCACCCGCCCGCGCGCTGGGACGCCACCGAGGCGGCACGCAAGGCCCTGAGCTGCATCTACCGCTGCCACCAGCACTCCGGCTTCGGCTTTGGCGCGGTGCACTTGATCGACGTGCTGCGCGGCACGTCCACCGACAAAACCCGTCAGCGCGGCCATGAAAGCCTGTCCACCTTTGGCATCGGCCGCGACCTGAGCGAGCAGCAATGGCGCGGCGTGATCCGCCAGTTGGTCGCGCTGGGCCATGTGGTGAGCGAGGGTGAATACAACACCCTGGCGCTGGCGGACAGCGCGCGTGCCGTGCTCAGGGGCGACGTGCCCATCGAGTTGCGCGAGCCGCGCGAACCCACGCCGCGCACGCGCGGCCGCAGCAAGGCCAGCGCATCGGTAAGTGGCAAACCCAAGGTGCCCAGCGTGGCGGCCACATTGGACGACGCAGGCCAGCGCCGCTTTGCCGCGCTCAAGGTCTGGCGCAGCGAGGTGGCCAAGGAGCACAACCTGCCGGCCTACATCGTCTTCAACGACGCCACGCTGGCGCAAATGGCGGCCGAGGCACCGCACACGCTGGAGGCGCTGGCCGGCATCAGCGGCGTGGGCGCCAAGAAGCTCGACGCCTACGGGCGCGAAATCATCCGCGTGCTGGACGCACTGGGATAAAGAGGGGTCAGGCGCCGTCGGCGTCTTCTCGCAGCGCCTTCATCAGCGCGTCCATGTGGATACGCACGTGGCGCTGGTCGGGCGTGTCAAGCACTCCCTCACGCTTGAGCTGCGACACCAGGCGGCTGGCGGTCTCGATGGTCATGTCCAGCATCGCACCCATCTCCAAGCGCGACGGCAGCCAGACCTGATCGCCGTCGGAAAACTCGCTGAGCTTGAGCATCAGCCGCAGCATGCGGTGCCGCGCCGGGCCGGCGCACAGTTCGGTGAGCCATTCGTCGGCGTCATCCAGCGCACGCTGCCAGCGCTTCATCATGTCCAGCAACAGATCGGGCTGGTTGCGCGAAAGCTCGTCAATCAGCGTGCGCGGCAAGCGGCACACCGTCACCTCGGTACAGGCCACAGCGTCGGCGGCGTAGCTCTGGCCCAGCATGGCCTCCATGCCCAGCATGTCGCTGCGGCCCGCCAGGCGCAGGATGCGTCGCTCGCCCCGGTCATTGCTGCGCTCCAACCGCACCACGCCCGTGCGCACGGTGAAGGCCGCGCTGCCTTGTCCCTGGGCTGAATAGAGGCTCTGGCCGGGTTGCAAATGCAGGTCGGCGATGTGCACGTGGATGTTGTCTAGCGCCTGGTGGTCGAGCACGCCGAACAACGAAAACCTGCGTATACCGCAATCGGCGCAGACCTGCGCTTGCGGGTTGAACAGCATGGGCTTGAGCGGAATGACGGAGGCGGACGGCATAGGCCCCGGAGTATGCCGGTTCGCGACCGGCCCGGCTTGCCCCGGCCGTTCTGCCAGCAGGGTTGCGCCACCGCGCGGCCTACGCCGCCTGCCGTCACCCCCTTGACGATGCCAGCCTGGGCCGCATCGCTTTTCTTGGTTTGATCAGCGCTTCTGGTCGGCGCGCTGCACGCGGGCCAAGTGGCGGCGGTCACCATTCATGGCCACATTCCAGAAGGGTTCGAACTTCTGGCCCTTGTCGGCCAGCAATTCGGCACGAACCAGGGGCGGGCGGGTGGGAACTTTGTTTGTATGAGCTGACTTCTGCATGATCTTGGGTGCTCCGAAGAGTTGCCGCGCATTCCAACGACGTCGGCATGCGTGGACAACGGGTCAGCCCGCGCCTTGGATGACAAAGCTTTGCAAGAAACCGCAACACCGCAAATCGGCTGCACCGTGGCCAACATCGAATTCAGCCATGACTGAGCCATAGAGATAGCGTGCGCAAACTTTAGCGCCCCAAAGGGCAAGCCCTTCCGCCGTCCGCACCGAGCGCCCCAGCCGAAACCGGCCCCGCTGGTTATGATGTCCGGTTGCCCTCAGCGCCTCCACGGTGGCCACCGCCCATGCCTGCCCAGACCCCGCCTTTCGTCCCGCACCAAGCCCCACGCCAGCCCCTGATCTCGGTGCGCGGCGCCCGCACCCATAACCTCAAGAACATCGACCTTGACATCCCCAAGCACGCGCTGGTGGTGATCACCGGGCTGTCGGGCTCGGGCAAGTCCAGCCTGGCGTTCGACACGCTGTACGCCGAAGGGCAGCGCCGCTATGTGGAGAGCCTGTCGGCCTACGCGCGGCAGTTCTTGCAACTGATGGACAAGCCCGATGTGGATGTGATCGAGGGACTCTCGCCCGCCATCTCCATCGAGCAGAAGGCCACCAGCCACAACCCGCGCTCCACCGTGGGCACGGTTACCGAGATCCATGACTACCTGCGCCTGCTCTATGCCCGCGCCGGCACGCCCTTCTGCCCCGACCACGGCCTGGCGCTGCAGGCCCAGAGCGTGAGCCAGATGGTGGACGCCGTGCTGGCCCTGCCCGAGGGCACCAAGCTGATGGTGCTGGCCCCGGTGGTGCGCGACCGCAAAGGCGAATTCGTCGAGCTGTTCCAGGACATGCAGGCACAGGGCTACGTGCGCTTCCGGGTGGATGGACTGACTGTGGACGCAGCCGATGTGCCCGCCCTGAAGAAGACCGAGAAGCACGACATTGACGTGGTGGTGGACCGGCTCAAGACCGGCCCGGGCATGACCCAGCGCCTGGCCGAGAGCTTCGAGGCCGCGCTTCGCATTGCCGACGGCCGCGCCATCGGCTACGAGATGGACGCTGCTGCCGACGCCGGGCCGCCCCAAGGCGGCAGCGCGCCCCCTCGGGGGGCCGACGCGAAGCGTCTTGGGGGCCGGGTTGGGGAGCACCTGTTCTCGGCCAAGTACGGCTGCCCGGTCTGCAGCTACTCCATCGCCGAGCTGGAACCGCGCCTGTTCTCGTTCAACTCGCCGGTCGGCGCCTGCCCGCATTGCGACGGCCTGGGCCTGCAGACCGTGTTCGACCCCGACCGCGTGGTGGCCTTCCCGTCGCTCTCGCTGGGCTCAGGCGCGGTGAAGGGCTGGGACCGCCGCAACGGCTACACCTTCAGCATGCTGGAGAGCGTGGCCGCGCACTATGGCTTCGACGTCGACGCGCCGTTCGAATCGCTGCCCCCAAAGGCCCGCCAGGTGCTGCTGCATGGCTCGGGCGAGGACGAGATCGAGTTCGTCTACGAGGCCGAGGGCAAGAACGGCAAGACCCGCAGCGTCAAGCGCACGCATCCCTTCGAGGGCATCATCCGCAACTTCGAGCGCCGCTACCGCGAAACCGATTCAGTGGCCGTGCGCGAAGACCTGGCCCGCTACCAGAGCGCCAAGCCCTGTGCCCATTGCGGCGGCTCGCGGCTGCGGCGCGAGGCCCGCAATGTCTTCCTGCCGGGCTCATCCGCCGAGCGCGGCAAACCCATCTTTGAGGTCGAGCACCTCACGCTGGCCGATGCGCTGGACTGGTTCGGCAACCTCGCGCTCTCCGGCGCCAAGGCCGAGATCGCCGACAAGGTGGTGCGCGAGATCCGTTCGCGCCTCAAGTTCCTGAACAACGTGGGCCTGAACTACCTCAGCCTGGACCGCAGCGCCGACACGCTCAGCGGTGGCGAGGCCCAGCGCATCCGCCTGGCCAGCCAGATCGGCTCGGGCTTGACCGGCGTGATGTACGTGCTGGACGAGCCCAGCATCGGCTTGCACCAGCGCGACAACGAGCGCCTTATCGGCACGCTCAAGCACCTGCGCGACCTGGGCAACAGCGTGCTGGTGGTGGAGCACGACGAAGACATGATCCGCGCCGCCGACTGGTGCGTGGACATGGGCCCGGGTGCCGGCAAGCACGGCGGCCAGATCATGGCCGCCGGCACGCCCGATGAGGTGGCAGCCAACCCCCATTCACTCACCGGCCGCTACCTGGGCCGCGCGCTGCGCATCGCCGTGCCCACCGAGCGCCACCGCGTGGCCGATGCCGGCGAGCACCGCACGCTGAAGATCGTCAATGCGCGCGGCAACAACCTCAAGGGCGTGACGGTGCAGATCCCGGTGGGCCTGCTCACCTGCGTCACAGGCGTCTCGGGTTCGGGCAAGAGCACGCTGGTGAACGACACGCTCTACGCCGCCGTGGCCCGCAAGCTCTACAACAGCCACGCCGAGGCCGAGGCGCACGACAGCATCGAGGGGCTCGATGCCTTCGACAAGGTCATCAGTGTGGACCAGAGCCCCATCGGTCGCACACCACGCAGCAACCCCGCCACCTACACCGGCCTGTTCACGCCCATGCGCGAGCTGTTTGCCGAGGTGCCTGCGGCGCGCGAGCGTGGCTACGGTGCCGGCCGCTTCAGCTTCAACGTCGCCGGCGGCCGCTGCGAGGCCTGCCAGGGCGACGGTGTGATCAAGGTGGAGATGCACTTCCTGCCCGACGTGTATGTACCCTGCGACGTGTGCAAGGGCAAGCGCTACAACCGCGAGACGCTGGAGATCCTCTACAAGGGCAAGAACATCGCCCAGGTGCTGGACATGACGGTGGAAGACGCCCACGGCTACTTCAGCGCCGTGCCGTCCATTGCCCGCAAACTGCAAACACTGCTGGACGTGGGCCTGGGCTACATCACGCTGGGCCAGAGCGCCACCACGCTCTCAGGTGGCGAAGCGCAGCGCGTGAAGCTGGCGCTGGAGCTGAGCAAACGCGACACCGGCCGCACGCTCTACATCCTGGACGAGCCCACCACTGGCCTGCACTTTGCCGACATCGAGTTGCTGCTGCGCGTGCTGCACCAGCTGCGCGACGCAGGCAACACCATCGTCGTGATCGAGCACAACCTCGACGTGATCAAGACCGCCGACTGGCTGATCGACATGGGCCCCGAGGGTGGTTCGGGCGGTGGCATGGTGGTGGCCGAAGGCCCGCCCGAGGCGATTGCCGCCTGCGTTGCCAGCCACACCGGGCGCTTTCTCAAAACGCTGTTGGCCGAATAGGCGCCCTCAGAGCGTGACCACGCGGTCGCGCCCGGCCGCCTTGGCCGCGTAAAGGGCGCGGTCGGCGCGCTCCACCAGCGCATGCGCGGTTTCACTCGGCTGGTGCAGCACCACGCCCAGCGACAGCGTGACCCGCGCCACTGTTTCGTCGCTGCCCTGGCGCCGTATGCGCGCGGCGCCTATGCGCTGGCGGACTTTCTCGGCCAGCGCCTGGGCATCGGACAGCAGGGCGGCCGGCAGCAGCAGGGCAAATTCCTCGCCGCCCACGCGTGCCACCAGGCAGTCCCCGGGCGCCAGGGTTCTGAGCACCTCGGCCACCGCGCGAAGAACATGGTCGCCAAAGCCGTGTCCCCAGGTGTCGTTGATCGACTTGAAGTGATCGATGTCGCCCACCAGCAGGCATGGACCCACGGCGTCATGTGGCGCCACCAGGCAAGCCGCCAACTGCTGATCGAAGGCCCGACGGTTGGCCAGGCCGGTGAGCGCGTCCACTGTGGCGTCATGGCGGGCACGTCGCACCTCCTCGCGCAGGCGCTCGATCTCACGCTGGCTGTCATTCAGCCGGCTGCGCAACTGACCCATGGCCTGCTGCATCTGCTGCGTGCCGGCCAGCACCTCGGCCAGCGCAGCGGGCTCGGGCTCGGCGCCGGCTTCCAGCTCGGCGCTCAGGCGGCCCAGCGACTGGCCAAAACTGGCGGTCTGGTCGTCGGCAGCACGGGCGGTCTGGGCCATGCCGGCCAGCACCTGCGCAAAGCCATCGGTCATGCGTTGCGCGGTCTCGGCGTCCATGTCGGCAACGTGCTGGCGGAACAGCTCGCGGGTGCTGGACTCGTCGAGCTGGCCTTCGCGGGCGATCAGCGCATCCACCGCAGCGTGCAGCGCGGGGTTGGTCTGGGCCACGTAGTCGTACCAGACGGCGTAGCTGATCGGGTGCAAGCCCGCCGCCTGCCGCGACATCAGGGGCAGGGCCCTGCGCAACAGCTCGGTGCTTCGCTCGATACCTTCGTCGTAATGCACGTCTGCAACTCCAACATCTTCGGCGTGCGGTCTGCTCGCCGGGCCCACGGTGCTTTGTGTGAAAACAATTGTGAACAGTGCGCCTGGGCTTGAACAGACATTTTGGCATCCGGGCAGAAATACCACGTCACCACTGCCCGCACCCGCTGCTGACGCGCACGGTCACTGCAGACACAATGGACGCTGGTCCCTCGCCCGACACCGACGGCCGACAGTGGGCCGAACCTGTTGAAACTTCGCAATGTTGAACACGCTGGCGAACGAGAGCTCGCCCTTGCCGCCTGAAGAACCTGGTCGCGCCGAGATCCTGCGCCACCTGAAGCTGGCCGACACCCAGGCCGGCCCCGCGTTCGACGCCTTGGTCGAGACGGCCCGGTCTCTCACAGGCTGTTCCAGCGCCCTGGTTTCACTGGTCGACGTGCAAGCCACCTGGCACGTGGCCAGTGCCGGGCTGAACGTGCGACGCAGCGAACCGGAGCAGTCGTTCTGCGCCCATGCCATTGCCGAGCCCCGGTTCTTCGAGGTGGCTGACTTGGCAGCAGATCCCCGTTTCGCCAGCCATCCCCTGGTGGCTGCGCCCAGTGGTCTGCGCCACTACGCGGCCGTGCCATTGGTGCTGGAGGGTTGCGCCATAGGCACGCTGTGCGTGCTCGATCCCGCGCCAGGCGCCTTGTCGACCCAGGCGCGTGGACAGCTTGCCAACCTGGCCGGCGTGGTGTGCGAACTGCTGCGCCAGCGCCAGCACCGCCTGCGATTGGAGGAGCAGAACGAGCGCCTGCGCGACCTGACCCGGGCCTCGGGTGACTGGGCCTGGGAGCTGGATGCCACCCTGAACTGCCGCTGGGTTGCCGGCGACTTCGAAGCCGTCACTGGCCTGACGCTGGCACGCGTGATCGGCCGGCCGGTGCATGCCGACCCATTGGTGGACGCCAGTGGCCTGGATCGCAGCCCGGCCCGCAGCTTTCTGGACGTGCTGGCCGAGCGGCAGCCCTTCAGCCGGGTTGTCACCCGTTTGCAGACGCCACGCGGCGCCTTGCTCACCTCGCACAGCGCCCTGCCCGTGTTCGACGCGAAGGGTGAATTTCGCGGCTACCGCGGCACCACCCGCGACGTGACGGCACGTGTAGAGCGCGAGCTGCTGCTGCGCGACAAAACTGCGCTGCAGGAGGCCAGCCGCGCCAAGAGCGCCTTCCTGTCGCGCGTGAGCCATGAACTGCGCACCCCCCTCAACGCCATCCTCGGCTTTGCGCAGCTGATGGCGCTGGACCAGGACCAACCCCTCAGCGCACAGCAATTGCACAAGCTGGGAGGCGTGCGCCAAGCGGGCCAGCAATTGCTGGACATGGTCAACGACGTGCTCGACATCGCCCGCATCCAGCAGGGTGCCATGCCGCTGCAGCCGCGTTCTGCGCACCTGGCCGACATCGTCGCCACCTGTCTGCATGCCGTGCAGCCGCTGGCCAGCGCACGACCGGTGACGGTACAAGCGCAAGTGCCGCAGGGGCTGCATGTGTGGGTCGACACCCGCGCACTCGAGCAGGTGCTGCTGAACCTGCTGTCCAACGCCATCAAGTTCAACCGGCCCGGCGGCAGTGTGGTGCTGGCCACCGCAAGCAGCGCGGGAAGCACCGAACTCTCGGTGACCGACACCGGTGCGGGGTTGAGCGCAGATGACGTGGCCCAGTTGTTCCAGCCCTTCAACCGGCTGGGCGCCGAGCGCAAGCGCATTGCCGGCAGTGGCCTGGGCCTGGTGATCGTGCGCGAGCTGGCACGTGCCATGGGCGGCGACGTGACGGTGGCCAGCCAGCCCGGCCAGGGCAGCCGCTTCAGCGTGACCCTGCCCACGGCGGCGGCCACGACCGTTGCACCCGAGGCGCCGCCCCAGCGCACCGAGGAAGCCGTGCCGCCGCACTGCGTAGCGCCGAGACAGGTGCTGTACATCGAAGATGAACCGCTCAATGTGCTGCTGATGCAGGAGGTGTTCCGCGCCCAACCCGCCTGGACGCTGCACGTGGCCGAGACCGGCGAGGCGGGCGTGGCGACCGCCCTGCGCTTGCGCCCTGACCTGGCGCTGATCGATATGAACCTGCCCGACATCAACGGCCTGGAGGTGCTGCGGCGCTTGCGCGCGCACCCGGACACGCGGGAACTGCGCTGCATAGCACTGTCCGCCGATGCCATGCAAGACCAGATCAGCGCCGCCCGTGCCGCCGGGTTCGACGACTACTGGACCAAGCCCATCGATCTGACGCAACTGCTGGTCTCGGTGGCGCAGGCCTTCGAGATCACGCGCTGAGAGCGCCCCCAAGGGCAGCTTCGGCGCCATGAAAAAAGCCGGCGCTGGGCCGGCTTTTGGGGAGGGCACCCGCCGCCTTTGGGGCGGCAAGGGCAAGGCGCTTCAGCTCAGGTGGCTGTTGATCAGCTTGGTCATCTCGAACATCGAGACTTGCGCCTTCTTGAAGATTTCCTTCAGCTTGGCGTCGGCGTTGATCATGGTGCGCTGAGCCTTGTCCTGCAGGCCGTTCTTCTTGATGTATTCCCAGACCTTCTTGGTCACTTCAGTGCGCGGCACGGGGGTGCCGCCGATCACCGCAGCCAGGTGTGCGCTGGGGGTCATCGCCTTCATGAACGCGGCGTTGGGCGTGCGCTTCTTGGCCGGAGCCTTCTTCACAGCGGCCTTCTTGGCCGGAGCGGCCTTCTTCGCCGGCGCTGCCTTCTTTGCAGGTGCAGCCTTCTTCGCCGGCACCGCCTTCTTGGCCGGAGCGGCCTTCTTTGCGGGAGCAGCTTTCTTCGCCGGAGCGGCCTTCTTGGCCGGAGCGGCCTTCTTTGCAGTTGCCATGTTGATTCTCTCCATCAGTTGAGTTGATGTGCCGGGCCTGGGTGAGGGTCGCATGGACCCTCTTTCTCAGCAGCACCGCAGCGAGGCGAATGGTACTGCGTGTACGAGGGTGTGAAAAGCCGTTTTCCCTCGTAAACGGCGCTTTGTCCCCTGTGAAAACCCGCTTTTTGTGGCCCTGGCACGTCATACAGTCGTTTTGCATACCCGTCACCGTATGCGCGCCTGCGGCATGTGCCGCTTGAAGTGCTGCACATTCGAACCAAAATCAGCACATCAAATCGCGCAAGTCTTTTGGAGCACACTCAGGCCATGAAACTCATACTGCGTTGGCTGCTGTTGGCGGCCGCCTTGTTGCTGGTGGCGCACCTCTATCCCGGTGTGACGGTGAGCAGTTTCGGTGCCGCGCTGATCGCCGCCCTGGTGTTGGGCCTGTTCAACACGCTGGTGCGGCCGCTGCTGGTGCTGCTGACGCTGCCCGTCACGCTGCTCACACTGGGCCTGTTCCTGTTCGTCATCAATGCGCTGATGTTCTGGTCGGCCGCGTCGGTGCTGGCGGGGTTCTCGGTCACCGGCTTTCCGGCCGCGCTGATTGGCTCACTGATCTACAGCGCCTGCGGCATGGTGATTGACGTGGCCGTCGAGCGCCTGCTCTCGCGCGACTGAGTGAGACACCCGGCTGCGGGGTACCGCAGCCACCCTCCAAGAGGGTGCTCAGGCCGCTTCGGAGCGGCCGTGCGCTGGCCTGAGCTCACTCCGGTTTTTCGCCGCGCGCCTCGGCCATCAGGCGGCGGCGCTCGTGCTCCACCTCGCGCAAACGCGACTCGATGATCGAGGCCTCCAGGTACTCATCCGTCCCGGCCAACTTGGCAGCGCGCTGGGCCGCGCGGAAGCGGTCCACCGCACCCAGCACATCGCCACGCGCCATGGCCGCCTCGGCGCCAGCGCGCAGCGAGCGCAAGTGCAGACCGAGCGGCTCGGCACACTGCGACAACAGTTGCCAGGCCAGCGCATCGCCCTTGTGCTCGGCCACCCAGGTTTGCAGCTCTTCGGTGGACGCCCGCAGCAAGCCCGGCGCGGTGGCATCGCCCATGCGGCCGCGAGCCAGCGCCACCTGCGCCCGGGCGAGTTGCAGCACGCGCGAGCGGTCGCCCGCGAGCGGCGCCAAGGTGGCCGTCATGCGCCGTGCCAGGCCCTGGGCCTGCGTGGCAGGTGTGGCACTGCGTTCGATGAGGTTGCTGAGATCGAGCAGCGCAAAGGCGCGCAGCGCATGGGGCTCGGCGGCAAACTGCTTGCTGGCCACGGTGAGCCCCGCTGCGATGGCCTGATCGGCTTGGTCAAAGTCGCGCAGCTGGGTGGAGGCCATCGCGGCACCGTACAAAGCCGCCAGCCGCGTCGCATCGGCCAGTGGTGACCCGGGCTGGCCCATGGCCTGCTGGCGCCGCAGCGAGCCTTCGGTGCTGTCCATCAGCACGCGCGCTCGGGCCTGCATGAGCAGGTGGTCCACCCGGCTCACGGCGGCATGCGCCGGTGCGGCACCGATGCGCAGCCGCGCCTCGCTGATGCGCTCGCTGGTCAGCGGGTGGCTGCGCAGGTAGGGGTACAAGCCACTGTCGTTCAGGCGCGAGGCGTTGTCGAGCTTCTCGAACATGGCGGCCATGCCGCCGGTGGCAAAGCCGGCGCCGCCCATCAGATCCAGGCCGATGCGGTCGGCCTCGCGCTCCATGTCGCGCGAGAAATTGAGCTGGCCCTGCGCCATCATGGCCTGGCTGCCCACCACCACGGCCTGGGCGGTGTCGATGTTGCGTGAGTGGCTCGCGGCCAGCAAACCCAGGATGGTGGCCGCCATCGTGGCCATGCCCTGGTGGCTGGCGTTGGTCATGCTGCGCGCAATGTGGCGCTGCGTGACATGCGTGATCTCGTGGGCCAGCACCGAGGCCAGTTCCTCGGGCGTGGCCGTCATGCCCACCAGCCCCAGGTACACGCCCACATAGCCGCCCGGTAGCGCAAAGGCGTTCACAGCGCGGTCGCGCACCAGGAAGGACTGCCAGGCGAAGGCGCGCTGGATGTCGTTGTCGATGGCGCCGCGCTCGCGCCCCGCCTTGAGCAGCGGCTGCACCAGGCTGTCCAGGTACTCGGTCAGCAAAGGGTCGTCGAGGTAGTCGGGGTCGCGGCGGATGTCGCGCATGATGCTGTCACCCAGGCGTCGCTCCTGGTTGATGTCGAGGTCGTCGGACGTGGCATCGCCCAATGCGGGCAGGCGCACGGCAGCGCTCGCAGGCTCGGCCTGGGCCATTGCCAGGCCCGCCGGCCATGCCGCCATCATCAGGGCACAGGCACCCGCAACGACAGCCAAGCAACGCTTCGGTGGGTGGCGCGGGGAGATGGGGGGCAACAGGCGCAATGGCGACATGGATTCCTGACAGGGCGTGCGGAACACCAGCCGCAGGCCTGACGACTGAGCCCGCAGGCCTGGAAAAGTTCGCCCGTTATCATGACATCGACTCGTACTGCCCTTGTTGCGGGCTCACCCGTAGGCACACCATGTCCGATTCCCTCACCCACTTCGACGCCCAGGGCCAGGCCCACATGGTGGACGTGGCCGCCAAGGCCGAAACCCACCGCGTGGCGCGCGCCACCGGCAGCATCCGCATGCTGCCCGGCACGCTGGCGTTGATCGCCTCGGGCAACGCCAAGAAGGGCGATGTGATCGGCATTGCGCGCATTGCCGCCATCCAGGCCGCCAAGCGCACGTCCGACCTGATCCCGCTGTGCCACCCCTTGCCACTGACCCGCGTGGCGGTGGAATTCGAGTTGGATGCGCCGGCCAGTGCCGTGCACTGCAGCGTGCAGGCCGAAACCCTGGGCCGCACCGGCGTGGAGATGGAAGCCCTTACCGCCGTGCAGGTGGGCCTGCTGACGATTTACGACATGTGCAAGGCCGTTGACCGCGGCATGGTGATGACTGATGTGCGCCTGCTGGAAAAGCAGGGTGGCAAGAGCGGCCACTGGGTGGCGCCGGGCTGAAGCCCATGGGAGAGGTCCGATGAGGTTTCATCAAGACGTCGATCAGCGCAGCCTCGCTCTGCACCGCTTGGTCGCCGACAAGATTCGGCGCGATCCCGCGCTGTTCAACAAGGTCAGGCAAACGCTGGCGCGCTGGCGCACAACGGTGTGTGCTTCGTCCCAACCCTATCTGCAAGAGTGGGAGCATCTGGCCGATTCCGGCCTTGAGGCCTGCCTGCTCGCCGCCGAAGAAGACTCCGAGCGCGCCCGCGCGCTGCGCCAGTCCTCACCCTTCACGGGTGTCTTGACCCACGGTGAGCGCTTTACCTTCCTAAAGACCTGGCGCCCCAAACCATGAAGCGCAAAGAGCTGGAACACATCATCCGCGCCGCTGCAGCCATCACCGACCAGTATGAGATCGTGGTGGTGGGTAGCCAGTCGATTCTTGGCGCAGTGCCCAACGCGCCAGAAGCCTTGTTGCAGTCAATGGAGGCTGACATCTACCCCATGCACCGACCTGATCTGGCAGATCTGATCGATGGCGCCATCGGAGAGCTGTCGCCTTTCGAGGAGCGGTTTGGCTACTACGCCCAGGGAGTAGGGCCAGAGACAGCCACGCTGCCAATGGGTTGGGAATCCCGGCTGATCAAAATCAAGAACGCCAACACCGACCTCAGGATCGGTTACTGCCTGGAGCCGCATGATCTGGCGGCGTCCAAACTGGTGGCTGGGCGCGAGAAGGATTGGCCCTTCGTGACAACCATGCTGCAACACCAGATTGTGGATCCGGCCACATTGATTGAGCGCTTGGCGGCGCTGCCGATCACCGGCGAGCATCAGGAACGACTGTCCCGGTGGCTGGCGGCGAACGCACCAATCAAAGGCCCTGGATTCCCGCCTTCGCGGGAATGACGGAGGGGGATGCTGGAGTGACGAACTCGCGCCAGCTGTGCGGCTGCTGCGCGGGCGTGCACTGAAAGGGCAGCTCACCTGACGCTGCCGCTGCCGGGGCATCACAAGCGCCTAGGAATTCCTTGGCGTCCGGGTTGCGAAACTCGCGCAAGCGGTCGGCCAGATGGCGTGCCTTGTCGCGCTCGCCGGTTTCGTCGAGCGCACGGGCCCAGGCGATCATCAAGCGCGTGTCCAGCAGCGAATGCGTGGTGGTGGCGAACGAGGCCATGGCCTGCGAAGGCGGGTCGTTCACGGTGACGTTGGCGTAGTCGGCGTGGTGCGCAAAAAGCACGCTGCTGCGGCCGCGTTCAATGCGCTGCTGCAAGCTCAGGTTGCCGTCGCCCGCACTGAAGATGGCGGTGACCTTGCTGTAGTCGTAGAGCGCCCAGGCGGCGCCCAGCACCATGCCCAAGCCCGCCACCAGCAGCCAGGGCGAGGCCGGCACGGCAGGCGGCTGGCCAGCGGCATCGGGCTCGCGCAGCGCAAGGCCCCAGGCCCAGGCGGTGGGCAGCAAGAAATAGGCGTACCAGAGCGGGTACTCCAGCAGGCTGTGCAGGCCGATCATCAGCACCATCATGAAAGCCGCACGCGAGGCCGCACCGGCCTCGCCTTGCACCTGCCATGCGCGCGTGGCCGCTTGCCACAGTGCCCACAGCAGCAGGGCCATGGTGATGGCGGCCAGCGGCAGGCCCAGCTCCACCGCCAAGTGCAGCGGCAGGTTGTGGGTGTGGTCGAAGAAGGCCACAGGCCGGCCCGGGAAGGGCGTGAGCGTCCACGCGAGATTGAACTCGCCCAGGCCCACGCCCGTCCACGGGTTGGCGCGTATCAGCGCCAGCGTGTTGGCCCAGATGCCAAAGCGCGAGGCCGACAAATCGCCTTCTGACAATCGCACTTCGCCACCAAAGGTGTTGGCCGTGCTGTGGGCCCAGCTGGCCATCAGCGTCCAGCACAGCAGGTACATCAGCGGCGCGGCCAGCATGGCCAGGCGCACCCGGCGCGACAAGCGCTTGTCCACCACGCCCCAGGCGGCGATGAGCAGGATGCCCACTGTGCCCGTGCGCGACGCAGTGAGCACCACGGCCAGCACCAGCACCATGCCCAGGGCTGCCCAAGCAGCCTGCGGCAAGCGCCGCGAAAACCAGCGCCCGGCGTTGGCCAAGGGCACCCAGGCGATCAAGGCCCACAGCAGCAGGCTGCTGAGGTGGTTGGGTTGCCTCAGGTTGCCCACGGCCCGGCCCGGCAGGCCCGAGCGGGCGATGAGGTGGCCGTCGGCCCAGGATGTCCATGAAGGCGCGAAAACCTGCACCATCGCCACGGCCGCGCTGAGCAGGCCGGCCAGCAACATGGCACTGGCAAAGGCGGCGGCGCTGCCGTCGCCACCTTGCCCATCGGGCAGGCGACTTGCCCACGACACACAGAACAGCAGCAACGCCAGCCCCAGCAACGAGGCCCATTGCCAAGCCAGGGACGATGGCAGACCCTGTGCGAAGGCGTAGACCAGGGCCAGCAGCAACAGCCCCACCACACCTGGCAGCGGCAGTTGCCGCAACAAGCCGGCCCATCGCACCTGGTGCGCCTCGGCCGCCACCCACAGCACACCGCCCCAGCCGGCCACGGCCAGCAGCTGGTTCAGCAGGGTGGCCGAAGGCGGCACGTTGAAAGCCAGCAGGCTGGGGGCGGCCAGCGCAAAGGCCAGGGCCAGGCCCCATTCAAGGTGAGGGCGGGTGGGTTGGGCAGGCATGTCTGGCTGGTGTGAGTGCTGTCGCAGCTTGGCGGCGAAGTATAGGGAGGCGACGACGAGTGGCGCGCAGCTGCGCCCGACGTCCAGGCCGTCCAGAGCCGCAGCCCCGCCCGTACAGGTCCCTGCGCTGAAGCAAGGCCAGGAGTGGCCCAACTCTCGCTGCTCGGCCTGAAGAGCGACGCCATGTCCAGGGCTTCGTCTTGCTGGCGCTGGCTCTCGACCGGCTCACATCCAGGCGGGGTCCGCCCAACCGCTGTAGCTTTGGCATCTGTCATTCAGATATTTGTAAAACATCTGTGATTCGGATAAAGTCTGAACATCTGTATTTCAGATGCTCCACATGAACCCACCTGCCCGGCCTCAAGCCCTGGTCACGGCGCTGCAACTTGGCCAGTTGCTCAGGTCTGCCCGCAAGCAGCGCAAGCTCACGCAAGCCGAGGTCGCGGGCCGGCTCGGGCTGAGCCAGAACCGGGTCTCGCACCTGGAGCTGCATGCCGGCGAGCTGAGCTTCAAGCAGTTGCTGGCCTGGTGCGCCGTGGTGGGGCTGGAGCTGCAACTGGCCGAGCGCCACGCGCCCGCGCCAGCGGCGGAGTGGTGAGATGGCCCGGCGCTCGCACAGCCAGACCCTCACCTTGTGGGCCAACGGAGAACACGTTGGCCGTTGGACCGTCGGCCCCAGGGGTGACATGGCGTTGCAGTACGACCCGGCTTGGCTGACATCGCCGGCCGGCAGGCCACTGTCACTGTCGCTGCCTTTCAACTTCGGCAACGCGCCACTCAAGGGCGCCCCGGTCGCCCATTACTTCGAGGGCTTGTTGCCCGACAGCGAGGCCATCCGCCGACGCGTCGCAGCGCGCTTCAAGACCGGCTCGACCGAGGCCTTCGATCTGCTCAGCGCCATCGGGCGCGATTGCGTTGGGGCCCTGCAGCTGCTCGAAGAGGGGCAAGAGCCAACCGGCCTGGGCCAGGTCGAGGGCGTCGAACTCGATGAAGAGGCCATTGAGCGGCATCTGCTGGAGGTGGTCGCGCCAGACCGGTTCCTGGGCGCCCGGGATCCGGACGATGACTTTCGGATTTCGTTGGCGGGGGCCCAGGAGAAGGACGCCTTTGTCCGGTGGGATGGCCGGTGGCTCAAGCCGCGCGGCACCACGCCGACCACCCATATCTTCAAGCTGCCACTGGGCCTGGTGGGCGGCCGCAAGGCCGACTTCAGCACCTCGGTGGACAACGAATGGCTGTGCCTGCGCCTGTTGGCCGCCTATGGCCTGCCCACCGCGCGGGCCGACATTGCCAGCTTCGGTTCACAGCGGGTATTGGTGGTCGAGCGCTTTGACCGCGCCGTCTCGCGCGACGGCACGCGGCTGCTGCGCCTGGTGCAAGAGGACTTCTGCCAGGCTACCGGTACCTCGCCGTTGCTCAAGTACGAAAACGAAGGTGGACCGGGTCTGATGGCGTTGTTCACGCTGGTGCAGCAGTCGGTGGCGGCGGAGCAGGACCTGCGCACGCTGATGGCTTCGCAGATCCTGTTCTGGATGCTGCGGGCACCGGATGGCCATGCCAAGAATTTCAGCATCCAGCTGCAGGCCGGCCAGGCCGGCCGGTTCAGGCTCACGCCCCTGTACGACGTGATGTCGGCCTACCCTGTGATCGGCAATGGGCCGAACCAGTGGGCGGCCAGGGACGTCAAGCTGGCCATGGCCCTGATGGGCAAGCACCGGCACCACCATGTCCACGCGATCCAGCGTCGGCACTTCAACAGCACGGCCAGAAAGCTGGGCTATGGGGATACCGCCGAGCCACTGGTGCAGGAACTCGTCGCACGAACGCCAGGGGTGGTTGAGCAGGTGCAGGCCGAGCTGCCGCCAGGTTTTGCGCAGGAAGTGGCCGACAAGGTGCTGAACGGCCTGCTCGGTGCGGCCCGCGCCCTTGAGGCCATGTCAGCGTCCTGACAACAAGCCTGGGGGGGCTCAGGATAGTTGACGCTGGGCAGCCGGGGGTTTGGTTACCGAAACGCATCCCGTGTTCTTCAATCACTCAAAAACGCGACATTCGCGTATAGTTAAGACAAATAAAGGCGACAAACTTTCGGCGGAATCAGCCCGTGCAACGCAAATCCGCGACACCCATGCCCGACGACACCCTGTTGCTCTATGCGGAGCTATCGCCGGCGCAAGTGCGCAATGTGCAGCGCAGGCTCCAAGCCGGAAAGCTGAACCAGCTCCACAAAGGCGTTGTCACCTCGCTTGCACCGACTGAATGGCCAACGCTGGTGGCCCGGCACCGCTGGCGGATCCTGGCTGCGCTCTTCCCCGAGAACGTGATCGGTTACCGCACAGCCTTCGATGGCGGTAGCCCTCACGAAAGCGTTGTCCACCTGATCGGAACCTACAGGCGCACTGTCGAACTGCCCGGTCTGACCGTGCAGGTGTGGAAAGGCCCAGGGCGCCAGGCAGGAGACCAAGAGATGATGGGGCGCCCCGTCTATTGGCCCACCGAAGCCAGGATGATGCTGGAGAACCTCACCCCCAGCCGCGGCCTCAATGCGCGCACGGTGGGCGTCAAGCAGGTGGAGTCGCGGCTGCTGAAGATCTGCGAATCCCGAGGCGAGCCGTCTCTGGCAAGCTTGCGCGAGCAGGCCCGCACGCTGGCTTCGCCCCAGTGCCTGAACATGCCGACCGAGTTCGGCGTGCTCGATGGCCAGGTGGGCAGCATCCTTCATTCGAGGCCCAGTGTGCTGGTAACCCGCGCAGGCAAGGCGCTGGCCGCTGGCGCGCCCATTGACGAGCATCGCCTGCAACTCTTCGAGCACCTGGCCGAGCGCCTGCGCGCCGAGCCGCTCCCCATGCCCCCCCTGGTGGCCGCGAACGGCACAAGCGCTCGGCATTTCGCCTTCCTCGAGTCCTACTTTTCCAACTTCATCGAGGGCACTGAGTTCGAGGTGGGCGAGGCTCGCCGCTTCGTGTTGGACGGGGGCCCCACTTGGCACCGCCCCAAGGATTCGCACGACGTCATCGGTGTCTTTGACCAGGCGTGCAGCCCGACATGGTCCACGCTCACCATGCCTGCCGGCGAAGCCGTTGTCGAGCAACTGCGCGACCGCCACCGCCACCAAATGGCCAACCGGCCTGAGGTGGCCCCGGGCGAATTCAAGCTGCGCGCCAACCGTGCCGGCAACACCGAGTTCGTCGCCCCCGACCAGGTGCGTGGCACGCTCATCCAGGGCAGCAGACTATTGCCCAGCGTTCCCGCAGGAACGGCCCGGGCCCTGCTCGCCATGTTCATGGTGACCGAGGTGCACCCGTTCAACGACGGCAACGGCCGATTGGCCCGCCTGGTGATGAACGCCGAGCTGACGGCCGCTGGCGGCTGCCGCATCATCGTGCCCACCCTTTACCGCGAACAGTATCTGGACTGCTTGCGCCTGCTCAGCCGTGAAGGCGAGCCCGCGCCATTCATCAAGGCCATGTGCCACATCCACACGTGGACGGCGGCCTTCCGCTACGAAGACCTTGATCAAGTCATCAAGGACATGAAGACCTGCAACGCGTTTGAGCGCTCATTGGTGCAGCACAGGCTCCTGCTGCCAACTCAGCGGAGCACATGAAGAGGCCTGCGCCGCGCAGCCTGGATGACGATTGGGCGTCGGCTTGCCGGGTGTTCAAACTGCCTGCGACACCTTTGCAACAGCAAGTCGTCGCCTCACGGTGAGACTGCCGGCGCCACGTCCACCACGACGCAACCTGCGCGCTGGCTAAGCAAACAACTCGGCGTGGGTGCCGCTGCGAACGAACACCACCATGCCATTTCTGCCCGAATCGTCGAGGGTGTAGATGAGCAGGAAGTCGCCGCCCACATGACACTCACGATGGCCCGCCCATTCGCCGGTCAGCGGGTGATCCAGCCACTCTTGAGGCAGCGGCCCATCATTGGCAATGAGCAGCGACATCGCCTCTTTCAGTCGGCCCATGTCGTACCGGCCCGAATGCGACAACCGCTGCCAGTCTTTGAGGAATGGCTTGGTGTAGTCAGACGCGCGGGGCAGAGTGGCCCGCTTACTTGCGGCCGGCTTCTTCGATGTCATTCAACAAAGCGTCTGCGGTGGCGAAGCGAGCCTTGCGGCTCTTGATGATCTCGCCGGCCTCTGCGATGGCGACACGACTGGCTGCATTGGGTGCCTGAATCGCAAATGGCAGTTCCTGGTCGGCCACGACACGGGTCAAAAAGACGCGCACGGCATCCGAAACAGACAGCCCCATCAATGCCAGCGTTTGCGCGGCCTGTTCTTTGACATTCACGTCCACCCGGACATGAACCATCGTGGTGGTAGCAGCCATGACCATCTCCTGCAGGTTTGTGTTTGAGATTCAATGTATCTCAAACCGAGCTCAGCCGCAAGACTGACTGAGTGAATCCCCAATACGGCTCACCACTCGCTCGGCCTGAAGAACAGCTCCATGTCGAGGGCCTCGTCTTGCTGGCGCTGGCGCTCCCGCTGGAGCCAGCGCCTTGTGGCGGCCACATCGTCCAGCAGCGCCAGCTCGCGGTTCGTTTCGGCCAGCTCGACGCGCAGGCGCTGCACCTCACGCTCCTGCAGCTCGCCCAGCTTGAGCGGCTTCAAGCCATGGCCGGGTGCCAGCCCAAAGTCCATCCGAAAGTCTCGTTCAACCCTGCCGGTCTCCACGTGGAGCCCGCTCAGTTGATCGGCCAGCACCTTGTTGTAGTGCTTGAGCCGCTGGCTGTCGGCCGTGGCCATGTGCCCGGCATCCACCTGCTCGATCTGCAACTGCAGTTCCAGCAGCGTGAGCAGGTCATTGCTGGCATAGGCCTGGTTCACCCGCTGCATCAGCGCGGTCTTGGCCGCGCGCCGCTCAGCGTCGGCCTCGTGGTCCGGGTGCAGCGCGCTGGCCAGCTTGCGAAAGACCTCGCGCACCGATTGCGAGGCCTGCTGCGCCTGTGCCTCTCGGCGCTGCTGCGCGGCATTGGGGCGGCGGCGGGATGCCTGGTCCTCGCGATCGTCGCCCTGCGCCCGCAGGTGCGCTTGCATGCGCTGCGTCATGCGCTGCAGCAAGTCGTCCTGGCTGAGGATGCCCTCGTCATCGCCCAGGTCCAGCCCTGTGGCCTGCTCGGCCAGCGTCTTGATGGCGCGCAGCGCATCGGCACGCTCGGTGTCAAAGTCCACATCCGCGTGCTTGGCGAACGGCGCCTAGCCCGCATATTTCACGCAACGACCACTGGTTGAGCTGAAGGGTCATTCGCGAGCCGCAGGAGCGCTCAATAAGTGCCACGCGAAGGCATTGGATGGCGCGCGAGGTGCAGTGGGGCTGATTGGCTGGCAATTGCCCCCACCCCGGCTTGGGTTGCGGGCCATTTTTGTGTCGTCGCGCGGGCCAGGCGCTGGATGAAGTTCAGGGTGAGCGCAGTTGGCTCATGGCGTGGGCGAAGATGTCCGCGCTGGGCCAGTGCGAGGCCAGGTACAGGCGGATGCGCCGGGTGTTGCGGGTGATCACCGCTGCGACCTTGAGCAGCTTGATGCGCAGGGTGTCGACCTGGGCCGACGCCAGCGCCGTGCCTGCAGAGGCCAGTGCGCGCAGCCTCTCGATGAGCACATAGCCCAGCGCTGCCAGCAGCATGCGCAACTGGTTCGAGCGCATCACGTGGCAACTCGTGCGCGTGGCGAACAAGCCGACCTGCGCCTCCTTGATGCGGTTCTCGGCTTCGCCGCGCTGGCAGTACAGCGCGTCGTACAGCGTTTGGGCACCCCCGTCGAGGTTGGTGACGATGAAGCGCGGGTTGCAGCCGAGCTCGCCCCACTCCAGCCGCGTGATGACGCGCCGCTCGTGCGGCCAACTCTGTGCGGCGTAGCTGAACTCGCCCACCAGGCGTTGTTTGTGCCCGGTCTGCTCGTAGAGCTGCTGCATCGCCAGCTGCGCGTACTCGACCTGGGCTTCCAGCCGGGCGTTGCGCGCCAGGCCGACGATGTAGTGCACGCCAGCGCGCTCGCACCAGTTGATGATGCGCTGGCGGCAAAAGCCCGAGTCGCCCCGGAAGATGATTCGAACATTGGGCCATTCCTGACGCAGCCGACGCACCAGCAGCTTGAGGATGGCCGCCGCGTGCTTGGCGCCGTCGATGCGGCTCGGGCGCAGGTAGGCGCACAGCAGTTGCTGGCCGCAGAACACGTACAGCGGCAAGTAGCAGTAGCTGTCGTAGTAGCCGTGGAAGAAGCGGCCCTCCTGCTGGCCGTGCAGCGGGTTGTCGGTGGCGTCGAAGTCCAGCACCAATTCCTCGGGGGCGACCTTGAAGCTGGCGATGAACTGATCGACCAGAACCTGGTGCAAGCGCCACGCCGTGGCGCGGTCGGCCCACTTCTCCAGCCGGCACAGCGTGGGTGCGCTGGCCATCTCCAAGTCCACGCCGACGGCCGTCTGCATCGCCACGTCCTGGCGCAGCGCGCCGTGGTCGTTCAAGTCCTCCCAGCCCAGCGCCAGACCGTACACGCGCTGGCGCAGCATGCTGCGCACGCCGTGCTTGATCAGCAGCGGGCTGCGCGGGTCGGCGATGCAGCGTGCGGCTGCGTCCATCAGCCCGAGCTTGCGATCAACGGCGCCGAGCAGCAGCACGCCAGCGTCGCTGCTCATGCTGCCGCCGTCGAAGCGGCCCTCCACCACGCGTCGGCCCAGGCGGGCGAACTCGATCATCCCCACGTCCACTTCTTCGGTACAGTTTGGTTTCGGCATTGCCCGCTCGTTCATCAAGATTCGACACCTCGATCAACGGGCATCCAAAGGGCAATGCCGTCCTCGCTTCTACGGGGGTAGGTGAAATATCCAGGCTAGAGCTGCGCGTCGTCACCGTCGGTGTGCAGCAGCTCACCTGCGGCGTCGCACGCCAACGCTTGCGGGGTCTGGCGCTGGTCACGCGTCCAGCCCTTGCGCGCCGGTGCCGCATCGAGCGCAAAGGCCCAGCGCCGGCGCAACGCCTGCAGCCCCTGCAGCATCGGCACCTGCAACTGCGCATGGGCCTGCGCGAAGAGCGCGATGTTGTCCTGCCACGCCACCAAGCCCTGGCGCGCCTGCTCGATCTGCCGAACCAAGCTGTTGAACCGCTTCCGCTGGGGCGTCACAGGCCGCGCGGGATCGGCGGGGACGATGCGGATGGCGTTGCGGGTGGGCATGGTTAGACCGACTCGGGCTTTGGTGTATCCGGTTTCGCATCCACCCCATGTGTCCATCCAGGCACCATGACGCAATCGCGAATGCACTTGCCCTTCCCGCGCGCCCACAGCAAGCCGCTGGCGACCAGGCTAGGATGGTTTCGCGTCGGGGCGGGTTGGGATGCCCGGTCAACTTGATTGATGGATCGGCGCCAACATATCACCGCACAAACATAAATTCTCGCCAGTTGTGCGCTTGCTGCGGGGGCTCGCACTGAAATGGCCTAGTTTCCGAATCGGATTCGGCCTCATCACATGCCGAGAAAAACGTCTTCGAGTCCTTGCTACGAAACTCCCGCAAGCGCTCGGCAAGGTACCTCGCTCTATCGCGCTGCCCTGCATCGTCAAGCGCTCGCGCCCAGGCCATCATCAAACGCGGATCCAGCACCGTGTGGGCTGGTAGGGCGAACAAATCCATGACCGTCGAAGGAGCCGCTGACTCAACGACCACCGCATATGCAACATGGTGATTGAAGAAGACACTGCTCATACCGCGCTCAATGCGCTGCGCCAAACTTGCCCCCCCTTTTTCGGACACATAGATCGCCGTCACCTTGGTGTAGTCGTAGAACGCAAAAAGCGAACCCAGCACCATCACCACACCAGCAAGCCGAATTGATCTCACGGGTTTGATAGCCTGGCGGTTCTGCCCCGTGGCTAGTGCACCCCCGCGCAACGCTATGCCCAAGGCCCATGCTGTTGGCAAAAGAAAATAGGCGTACCAAAGCGGGTACTCCAACATGCTGTGGATCACCAGCACCAGCACCATCGCCAGCGAGGCACGAGCGGCAACCCCGCCTTCGCCTTGCGCCCGCCACGACCGTGTGGCGGCCTGCCACAAGGTCCACACCAATAGGCAGCAAATCAATATGGCCAAAGGCAGCCCCAACTCCACCGCAAGTTGCAGAGGCAGGTTATGCGCGTTGTCGAAGAGCGCGACCGGCCTATCGGGAAATGGGCTCAGCGTCCATGCGAAGTTGAACTCACCCCAACCCACGCCACCCCAAGGATTCGCTCGGACTAATGTCAAGGCGTCGCGCCAAATGCCAAAGCGCGAAGCTGACAGATCCCTCTCCGACAAACGCGCCTCGGCACCAAAGGTGTGTGCAGTCTCACTGGCCCAACCGGCCACAAACGCCCAGCAAAGCACATAGACCAGCGGCGCAGCAATCAAACCAAGCCGCACCGGGCGCCGCAAGCGTTTGTCCACCCCGCCCCACAGCGCCAACAACAGAATGACCAGGGCCCCTGTCCGTGAGGCCGTCAGCACTGCCCCCAGCACCATCAAGCAACCGAAGCCCAGCCACCAGGCCCCATGGGTCCGCCATCTGAACCAGCGACCGGACTGTGCCACGGGGACCAGCGCGATCAAGCCCCAAAGCAGAATGCTGCTGAGATGGTTAGGCTGACGCATATTGCCCACCGCGCGCCCTGGCAGTTTTGAACGAGCGATCACCGTGCCCTCAAACCACTCAGGAGCAAACACCTGCAGGCAGGCGATCAGTGCACCGGCCAGGCCCGCCACCAACATGGCGCTTGAAAACGCCCCTGAGCAATCTGCCCGCCCCACCACTCCATAGGAAGGCTCCGAAGTTTGAGAGAAGGCGGTGACTGCAGTGAGTCCCGCCATGCCCGCGAAACACATTACCTGCCAAGACAGGCTTTGGGGCAGCCCTCTCAAAGGGCCCAGCAGGGCTTGAAGGAAAATGATCGCCAGGACAACCAATAGCGGAGTGAGCGCATGCCCATGCCGGCCTGCGCTCAATGGCCGGTCTGGCCGATTGATGCAGGCTTCCGAGACAACCCATCCCCATCCGGCGATGGCCACCAATTGGTTCAGAAGCGTGGCGGACGGGCCCATGTTGCTGACCACCACAACCGGGGCCGTCAAGGCAAACACCAAAGCAATCACAAAGCGAATGTCGTTCTTGATCACGAGAAACCATCCGCTTGTGCAAAGCCCACCAGCTTGCCGTTCTTTGCATCCAACAGTGCAACCCAGTCGCCTCGAAAAGTGATCATGGGAACGAACACCAGTTGCTCCGCGCGCATGCCTGTTGCCCGCACAGCCAGCGACAGCGCGCGCTGATCCGTTGTTGGCTTGTTGAACAGGCTGGGCAGCGGCCGGGCATGGGCCAGTGCCTCGTCCCTCGCTGCATCGTTCCAGGGGTGCCACAAAAGTGGCCGGGTTCCAATGTCGTGACCCCTGAACGCCAAGGTCAGAGCTTCTGACCGACCTGCGGGATCTGTGGGCATGACACTTCGCACGAGTTTGGGCCCGGTGATCGACAAGCTTCGGTATTCGAGGCTGGCCAGGGGTAACTCGGGCTCATAGACATCCATCGCAGACACCACCCGAAAGCGGTCTTCCTCCAGGGCCATGGCCACAGGGCGTGAAATGCTCACCATCTGCAGCCCATAGGCCAACGCCGACAGTTGCAACACGGCAATGACGCCGAAGTCGAAACTCAATGCGCGCATCGACTTGCGGCGGTTGAACACGGCGAAAGTGATGCAGGGGCCGATGACCAGATCGACACCCACCACCAGTTCGAACAGTTCGGTGCCACCAGAAAACTGGCGGTAGTCGCCAGGAAACCAAAGACCAAACACCAACAGACCTACCAAGGCGGCCACTAACAGGCTGATGGTGGCGTGAATCAAGCTCGCTTTGAAGCGGCTCTTCCATTCGATGGGTCTGAACGAATAGGCCGCCATAGCTTGGATCTTCATCATTGAAGTCGTGGCAAAAGTCTGAGGGGCCATGCAGACTTGGCTCAGAGGCCCAATCTCCGACAACTCCAACGAAATTTTCCCCGTTTTCATGAAAAAAGGGCTGCCGAAGCAGCCCTTTTGATTGGCACCTAATTTCAGCAGGACTTGGGAGCCCACTTTGTGCCCTTCAGCGTGCCGGTGCACGCCCAGGTGATGGCGCCACCCGCGATGGTCGGCGTAACGATTACCGTTTCCCCATCAACCAAAGTGCTTGTACCCGACGCTGCCGTACCCATCGTGGCGGTGAGAACCCCGTCGGCGTTGGCGGCAGGAACCGCCGAGTACTTACCGGTGGCAGCCAAAGTCGTGGGATTCGAACCCGTGCAGGTGCCCGCAGCGTTGCACGCCTCAGCCACCAAAGTCTTTTGCCCGTCAATCAGCACAAAGGCTTCAGACACCTGCGAACGGGCAATGTAGTCTTGGTATGCGGGCAGGGCAATGGCCGCCAGAATGCCGATGATCGCCACAACGATCATCAGTTCGATCAGGGTGAAACCTTGTTGAATGCGCTTCATGTGTGAGCTCCTTGAGGGTGGGTTGACAGTTGAACCGTTGGAAAAGAGGATCGATTCCGGGTCAGTTGCGAACAGGTAAATGCGAATCGCGTGCCAGCTTTTTTCAGCCTGTTTCATGTGATTTCTGCACGCCATGTGCCGCAGCGCGTCAGCCTTGCCTGCCCAGATGCGTCACCCGCCGGCTGGAGCTGACAAAAATTGTCAGGGCGCCGGCAGCAAGAGCAGGGGTGGGTGGCGCCTGTGGACCCTGGGATGCCATGGATACACGCCGTCAACTGGCGCATCAACACGGCCACTTCGATTCGGCTTGCACATCTGGCCGCCGCCAGGATGGAGCGCGTGCGCAAGGGCGAAGAGCAGACGTCTTCGGCCATGCCCTTGATGTGGCCCAGTGTGGTGGCAAGCACCCGGACGTCAAGCCACTGTCCGGGTTTGGGTCGGCCGGCGTGCTGGAGGTGGTGGAAGACCTTCGGGGGGATACCTTCAGGGCCGTGTACACCGTCAAGTTCGCCGGTTGGCTGTACGTGTTGCATTGCTTCCAGAAGAAGTCCAAGAGCGGAATCAAGACGCCCAAAGAGGATCTGAACCTGATCCACACCCGCCTCAAGGCGGCGAAGCAGGACTTTGAAGATTGGCTTTCAACCCAAGGAGCGCCGTGATGACCGACGTGCCAGAGATCGTGATTGAAGAGGGCAGCAGCAACGTCTACGCCGACCTGGGGTACGCCGACGCTGCCGAGATGCAGCGCAAGTCGCAACTTGCTGCCGAGATTGCGCGCGCCGTCAAAGCGCGGCATCTCACCCAAGCCGCCGCCGCCGCCCTGCTTGGCATCGACCAGGCCAAGGTTTCTCGCATCACCCGGGGGCAGTTTCGCGGGGTGAGTGAAGCCAAGTTGCTGGAATTGGTTGCGAAATTGGGCCGCGACGTGAAGATCGTTGTTGGCCCTGTGCGACGGCGCGCCGGAAGAATCGAATTGCAGTTCGCCTGAGTAGTGGGCACGAGAGCATTCGGCAAGGCTTGGTAGAGGCGGCCGATCCAGTGCCTCGCGCTTTGGCGTGACCGTCAGTGGAGCGTTGCGTGATGCATCACGCCAAACCGCTCTGCCAGGGCCGCCAGTCGTTTGTCCAGCGTCCACAGTTCAGCACCTGGCGTCATCAAGGCGGAAGCCAAGAGGGCCGTGTCTACCAAGCCGCAACCCAGACCGAACAGCCGTTCGCGCTCCACGAAGGCCAACACTTCCCGCATGCTGGCCTGCTGGGTGGGCTGAAGGCGCGCAAGATCGGCCAAGGTTTGCTCCCTGGATGGCGGTGTACCACAGGCCAGTTCGCCCAAGACCATGGGATGGATCAGAACCAGGTCAAGCGCCAGCAGGTTAGCCAAGGCCTCGCTGCGCTGCCGAAAGTGATGCCCCAGACCGACGTATCCACCAGCACCCGTATCACGGCTGGGCGCCCTCGCGGCGTCGGGGAATGTCGCCCATCTCCGGCATGGCCACCCCCAGCGCTGACAGGCGCTTGGCGGCCTGCACCCTCACAAAGGCCTTGATCGCTTCTCGGAACAGGTCGGCCTTGTCCATGCCCGGTTCGGCGACCTCAAGGGCCTCTTGGTACAGGGCGTCGTCAATCGTCACCGTGGTTCTCATGATCGGCCTTTCGCATCAAATTTGATGCGATCGTGCGTCTTTTGCAGCATCTTCGCAAGCTGATGAACATCAGCAAGATGGGTGCTGCGGGCGCCGCTCAGAGCGCCAGAACCTGCCCCATCTGCAGCGCCACCGGCATCGGGCCTGGCAGCCGGGCGGCCAGGTCGGCCAGCACGGTGTCCATTTCGCCAGGCTTGATGTGGGTGAGCAGCACCTGCACCCCGGCCGGCACCTGGGCCAGCTCGGCCACCAGGGTGGAGGGGCAGTGGTGGCGGCTGTCGTTGGCCACGGCACGCTCGCTCTCGGGGAAGGCGATTTCGATCACCAGTTGCGCCAGCGGCAGTGTGCGCAGCACTTGCCACAGGGCCGGGTTGGGGCCGGTATCGCCGGTGTAGGCCCACACGCCCTTGGGGCCATGCACGGCATAGCCCACGGCAGGCACGGTGTGCACGGCAGGCAGCACCTGGATGCGGCGCTGGTGCTGGCCCAGCGTGAGGGTTTGGCCGATCTGCAGCTCGTGCAGGGCCAGCACGGGGCGGGTGCTGCTGGGCAGGCGGGTGAAATCGGGCCAAAGCTGGTCGTTGAACAGGTGCTGGCGCAGCACGGCCAGGGTTGGCGGCAGGGCATGCACCTGGATGGGCGGGCGGCCCTGGCGGCGGCGCATCACGCTGTCGGCCAGCAGGGGGATGCCCAGCACGTGGTCGAGGTGGGCGTGGCTGAGCAGGATATGGTCGATGCGGGTGAGCTCATCGAGCGTGAGGTCGCCCACGCCGGTGCCGGCGTCTATGAGCACATCGTCATCAAGCAGAAAGGCGGTGGTGCGGCAGCCCTGCGCGATGGAGCCAGAGCAACCCAGGACGCGGATCTGGCCTTCGGCGGGGCGGGTCATGCCACACCGCCTGCAGTGGCCAAGCGGGCCAACAGGCGATGGGTGAGGCGGCCCAGCAGGGCGGAGGAGGCGTGGGGATGCTGCACGGTCAATTCATTCAGCCGCGCCAAATGGGCGCGCGCATTCTCGACATGTTGCTGTGCGGCGGCATGAAGCGCAAGGTGCCAGATGTCGACTTGTTCCGCCAGCAGCGTCCGTTCAGGGTCTGTGGGCTGTAGCGGTGTGAAGACCGTCACGGGCTGCTCACGGCCCTTGACCCGGCAAACGTCTACTTCCAACCACACCACGTCAGGCATGTGCTGGGCACAGGCGGCGCGGGTGGTGTCGGCCACCAGCAGGCTGGCGCCGGCGTCGCGGGTGAGGGATTCAAGCCTGGCGGCCAGGTTCACGGCGTCGCCCACGGCCGTGTAGCTGCGCCGCTGGCGCGAGCCCAGGTCGCCCACGCAGACCAGGCCGGTGGCCAGGCCAATGCCGTAGTTCACCGGCGGCAGCTGTTGCTCAGCCAAGTGCTGGTTGAGCGGGCCCAGGCCCTGGGCCAGGGCCATGGCGGCGCGCACCGAGCGCACGGCGTGGTCGGCCTGCGGCAGCGGCGCACCCCAGAAGGCCATCACGGCGTCGCCGATGAATTTATCGAGCGTGCCGCCGTGGGCATGCACGATGGCGCTGGCCTCTGAGAAATAGCGGTTGAGCAGATCGCGCAGGGCCAGTGGGGGCAGGCGCTCGGCGATGCCGCTGAAGCCTTGCAGGTCGCAGAACAGGATGCTGAGCTCGCGGTTCTCGGCGGTGATGGCGCTGTTGGCACCGCCCTGGCGCACCACCTGGCGAACACGCTCTGGAGAAAGGTAGGTGCCAAACAGCGCCACCACCGAGCGTCGGCGGCGCCACTCGCGCAAGTAATTGCCGCCTATGGCGAGCATGAACTGCAGGCCGCCCAGGATGAGTGCGCTGGCCAGCGGCAGCACGGTTTGCGCACTGGCCTGGGCCCAGGCGGTGGCCAGCACCAACCCGGCCACGAACAGGGCCATGCCGGCCAAGGCCAGCGGCGCGGGCAGGCTCACCGCCAGTGCGGTGGCGGTCACCAGGGTGGTGGCGATCAGCACGGCCTCATAGCCAGAGGCCCACGAGGGCCGCTGGGGCAAGTCACCATCCAGCAGGCCGGCCAGCAGATGGGCATGCACCTCGACCCCGGGCATGGACGGGTGCAAGGGCGTGGCCCGCAGGTCGGCCAGGCCAGGCGCCGAGCTGCCCACCAGCACGATGCGGCCGGCCAGCGCGCCCGCCGCCAACTGGCCCATCAGCACCTCGCTGGCCGAGATGTACCGGAAGCTGCCGCCGGCCGGGCCGCCCGTGCCGCGGTAGGGGACCCGCAGGGCGCCGCGTTCGTCGGGCAAGACCAGCCGTTCTCGGGTGGTGGTTTCAGACCGGAACCGCAGGGCGGCCAGCTCCAGCCCTGGCTGCGGGCCCGAGGCGGCACGCCAGTCCACGCCCATGGCCGGGCCGCCGGTGGCCTGGCGCCACAAGGCGACGGCCAGCGATTCGTACAAGGCGCCATCCACCCGCGCCACGGCCGCCACCGACCGCACCACGCCGTCGTCGTCGGGCTGGGCGTTGAAGAAGCCGGCCCGTGGCACGGCGGCAGCCAGCACTGGCAGGTTGGCCGCGTACCCGGTCCACAGCGGCAGGGCCGGCGTGGGGACACCCCCTGGCACAGGGGCCACTGCGGCAGGCAGCACGCCAGCACGCGAGCCCTTGCCTTCGCTGTTGAGGTACCAGCCCAGCACCACGGGGTGGCCCATGAGCGCCTGGGCAAATGGGGTGTCGCGGTTCAGGCGACGCTGCCAATCGGGCCAGCGGGCGCTCAAACCGGGCTCGGTGGCCGCCAGCGACTGCAGGGCCGCCAGGCCGCCGTCGTCGGGCTCGGCGAACACCAGGTCGAAGCCCAGGGCGGCCACCTGCTGGCGGCCCAGCAACTCGCGGCTGAGCCTGGCCAGTTGGTCGCGTCCCCAGGGCCAGCGGCCCGCGTCGCGCAGGCTGGCGTCGTCGATGTCGACGATGACGATGTCAGGGTGGGTGGCGGTGGTGCCACCGGCGAGGGCGCGGGTGCGCAGGTCGTCGCTCAGCCATTCCAGGCGCTTGAGCGGGGCCAGCGGCGTGACAGCCGCATGCCAGCCCCCCAGTAGCACCAAGAGGCCGCAGGCCAGCCACAGGCCGACGCGACCTCGGGGGAGCATCAGCCCTGGATGAATTGCATCTGGGTGCCGGCCAGCTCGATGATGTCGCCGTTCTTCAGCGAGATCACGTCTTGCACCAGCTCGTCACCATTGACGCTCGGGCGTCCGGCACCTTCCACGTGCGACAGCACATAGCCAGTGGGCCGCTTGGCGATGGAGGCCACCTGCATGCCGGGCTTGCCCACGGTGGTGACCACCTTGGTCAGCAGCACTTCGCGGCCGGCGGCGCCACCGTTGAGCACCTTGATGGAGGCCGGCAGCATGGCCACCGAGGGCGGTGGCGCATAGCGCGGCGTGGCAGGAGCGGCATGCGAACCCGCAGCGCCGGGAGACAGCACCATGGTCTTCTCGTAGTCGGGCACTTCTTCGGTCAGGTACTTGATGCGGTACTTGCCGATCTCGACGGTGTCGTTGTGGGCCAGCAGCTGCTTCTTGATGGCTTTGCCGTTGATGTAGGTGCCGTTGGTGCTGTTGAGGTCTTCGATGAAGAGCTCGTTGCCCACGGCCAGCAGCACGGCGTGCTCACCGCTGACGGCGAGGTTGTCGATGACGATGTCGTTGTACGGGCGACGGCCCAGCGTGGTCCGATCCTTGGTGATCTGGAACTCTTTGATGACCACGTTGTCGAGAGATACAACCAGCTTGCCCATGGGAATCCTCTACCTATTTTTGTGCGCCGGCTTGCGCCCCGCGTCGCTCATCCACGATTCGTCGCGTACGTTGCGAGGCCGACGATCCGTTCAACGACGGAACGGCCACCAGGCTCGCCCTGTTCGGGGCAAACCCCCTTTGGCCCGAACGAGTATGACAGCTATGTTATCGCGTCCGCCGGCCGCATTGGCCGCATCTATGAGGGCCTGCGCCATCGGCTCCAAGGCCTCATGGGCGCGCATGACCTGCGCAATGATGGCGTCGGGCAGCATGTCTGACAGGCCGTCGGAGCACAGCAGGGCGATGTCGCCAGCCAGCAGATCGTGCGCGTGCACCTCCAGATCCACCTTGGGCTCCACCCCGACCGCGCGCGTGACCAGGTTGCGGTGCATGGAGTAGGCCGCCTCTTCGGGCGTGAGGATGCCTGCGTCCAACTGCTCTTGCAGCAGCGAATGGTCGCGGCTGAGTTGCTCAAGCTGGCCACCACGCAGGCGGTAGGCGCGCGAATCGCCAACATGCGCCACCCACACGCGCCGCGCCTCGAACATGGCCGCCACCAGGGTGGTGCCCATGCCAGCGTATTCGGCGCGGTCGTTGGCTGCCTCGTAGACGGTGGTGTTGGCAGCCTGGGCGGCACGGTCGAGCGCGGCACGGATTTGCAGATCGGATTGCGATTGCTCGCAATCCCAGATCCAGCGCGAAAGATGCTCCAGCATGACCGTGGCGGCCATGTCACTGGCGATCTCGCCCGCGTTGTAGCCACCCATGCCATCGGCGAGCACGGCCAAGCCCAGAGCAGGGTCACACTTGACCGTGTCCTCGTTGTTGCTGCGCGCACGGCCGGTGTCGATCACGCTGGCAAATTCGAGCTGGAGGGTCACGGTCAGGGGCAAAGTGGACGAAAAGTCGGTCATTGTGCCTCGCCCGGGTGGGCCCCGGCTGTGATGCCCGAGGCCAGACCCATGGCGACGAGACGGAATTCACGGGCCAAGTGTGCACCATCGGTCTGCCTCTGCTGAGGCTGCTTGGCGAGTGTGCGTGCCACGATATCCGATAACAGCGGCGGTAGATCAGGTCTGAGCTGATGCAATGGAGGCGCCGGACTGGCCGCGATCTGGTTCAGCAAGTCTCCCATGCCTGGGGCCTCGAACGGCAAACGGCCGGTGAGCAGCTGCAACACCACCACGCCCAGGGCGTAGAGATCGCAACGCCCGTCCACCGGTCCGCCCAGGATTTGTTCTGGTGCCATGTAGGCCAGCGTGCCGATGAGCAGGCCCGAGCGGCTGCGCTCGGCGTCGCTCAGGCGGGCGCAGCCGAAGTCGCTGATCTTGGCAACACGTCCGGTCTGGTCGACAAGGATGTTGGCGGGCTTGAGGTCGCGGTGCACCACGCCCAGCGCGTGGGCATGGTGCAGGCCCTCGGCCACCTGGGCCGCGAGCTCCAGCACCAGGCGGTCTGGCAGCCGCTGCTGCGGGTGGGTGTGGCGCCGCAGGTCGTGGCCCTCTACCCACTCCATGGCCAGCCAACCCAGCGCTGATGGCCCTTCGCCCTGCACGCCCGCAGCATAGGTGCGCACGATGTGCGGGTGCAGCAGCCGCATGGCAGCAGCCGCTTCCTTCAAGAAGCGCTCTCGCGACAGGGCATTGCCCATAAAGCGCACGGTCTTGAGCGCCACCGTGTGTTGGGTTGCGGGGTCGGTGGCGAGGTGCAGCTCACCGATGCTGCCGTGCGCCAGAGTGCGTTGCACCGCATAGCCCGCAATCTGGCGGGCCGACATCTCATCGGCGGCCTCAGAAGGATGCGAGGCACAGGGGGCTGCAGGCTCGCTGGTTCGTTGACCCAGCCAACCCCATGCCCGGTGCCAGATACTGGGGCGCGATCTGGTCATGGTTGCGCGCGCCCGACTCGCCGAGCTCAACGAGTGCTTGTGCTGGCCATGGCGGGGCAGACCGCGAAGCTCATGAACTGGCCTTGCGCCGCGCGGCCAGTTGCTTGCCTGTCGCCAGCACCAGCAAGGCACCGGCAGCACCGGCGCTGTAGCGCAGCACCGCACTGACCGCCGGTTGCGCATCGACCGCGCCCGGCGAGACCAGATACGCCGTCAGGGCAGGATCGCTGACAGCCATGGTGCCGGCAATCCAGCCCAGCAACATGCCGCCCAGCGTGATGATGCTGGGAAATCGGTCCATCAAGGCCATCACCATCCGACTGCCACCCACGATGATGGGGATGCTGACCAGCAGGCCGAAGATCACCAATGGCATCTGATGGTCGCCGCCCGTGCTTTGCGCGGCTCCAGCGATGGCGATGACGTTGTCCACGCTCATCACCAAATCAGCCACGATCACGGTCTTGACGGCACCCCACAGCCGCTCGCTGGATTCGACGTTGCCGTGGGCATCCTCGTCTTCTGGCAGCAGCAGCTTGACACCGATCCAGAGAAGCAAGGCGGCCCCCACGAGTTTCAGATAGGGAATGGCCAGCAGCGTCAGCGCAAAGAAGATCAAGATCACCCGCAGCACGATGGCGCCCGCCGTGCCCCAGATGATGCCCTTGGTGCGCTGAGCCGCTGGCAACTTGCGGCAGGCCAGGGCGATCACCACCGCGTTGTCCCCGCCCAGCAGGATGTCGATCAGGATGATCTGACCAACAGCGAACCAAAACTCGGGTTGAAGCAAGGTTTCCATTCAGGGTACTTATGCGACAGCTTGGGCGCGCAGTGTAAGGCCCTGCCCCCGGTGTACAGCAGCACAACGGACACAGGCCGCAAATGCGGCCTGTTGGGGTTGCCAGCTGCGGGTCGGTTTGACCCCAAGGCTTTGGCTTACAGCAAACCCTTGAGCAAGCGGCCCATCTCGGACGGGTTGCGCGTGATGGTGAAACCGCACTCTTCCATGATGGCGAGCTTGGCATCGGCCGTGTCGGCACCGCCCGAGATCAGCGCACCAGCGTGGCCCATGCGCTTGCCGGCCGGCGCGGTCACGCCCGCGATGAAGCCGACGATGGGCTTCTTCATGTTGGCCTTGCACCACATGCGCGGCTTCGGCTTCATCGGGGCCGCCGATTTCGCCAATCATGATGACGGCGTCGGTGTCCGGGTCGTCATTGAAGGCGCGCATCACATCAATGTGCTTCAAGCCATTGATGGGGTCGCCACCAATGCCGACGGCGCTCGACTGGCCCAGACCAATTTCGGTCAACTGTGCCACGGCCTCGTAGGTCAGCGTGCCCGAGCGGCTCACGACACCGATGCGGCCCTTGCGGTGGATGTGGCCGGGCATGATGCCGATCTTGATCTCCTCGGGCGTGATCAGACCGGGGCAGTTCGGGCCCAGCAGCAGAGTCTTCTTGCCGCCTGCCGCTTCCTTGGCCTTCATCTTGTTGCGCACCATCAGCATGTCGCGCACGGGGATGCCTTCGGTGATGCAGATGGCCAAATCAAGATCGGCTTCCACGGCTTCCCAGATCGCGGCGGCTGCGCCTGCGGGCGGCACGTAGATCACCGAGACGGTGGCGCCGGTCTGGCCGGCGGCTTCCTTGACGGAGGCGTAGATGGGGATGTCGGAGAAGCGCTCGCCGGCCTTCTTCGGGTTCACGCCGGCCACAAAGGCGTTCTTGCCATTGGCGTAGGCCTGGCAGCCCAGTGTGTGGAACTGACCGGTCTTGCCCGTGATGCCCTGGGTGATGACCTTGGTGTCTTTATTGATGAAGATGGACATGTTGTGTCTTTCTATCTCGCAAGGTCTCAGGCGACGGCTGCGACGATGGCCGTCGCGGCTTCGGCCATGGTGTTGGCGGCGATGATGGGAAGGCCGGATTCGGCCAGCATCTTCTTGCCCAGGTCTTCGTTGGTGCCCTTCATGCGCACCACCAGCGGCACGGACAGGTTCACGGCCTTGCAGGCGGTGATCACGCCTTCGGCGATGGTGTCGCACTTCATGATGCCGCCGAAGATGTTGACCAGGATGCCCTTGACGGACTTGTTGGCCAGCATGATCTTGAAAGCTTCAGTGACCTTCTCGGCGGTGGCGCCGCCGCCCACGTCCAGGAAGTTGGCCGGCTCGCCGCCGAACAGCTTGATGGTGTCCATGGTGGCCATGGCCAGACCGGCGCCGTTCACCAGGCATCCGATGTTGCCGTCGAGACTGATGTAGGCCAGGTCGAACTTGGAGGCCTCGACTTCAGCCGGGTCTTCTTCGTCCAGGTCGCGGTAGGCCACGATCTCTGGGTGGCGGAACAGCGCATTGGCGTCGAAGTTGAACTTGGCGTCCAGTGCGATCAGCTTGCCCTTGCTGTCGCAGTTCAGCGGGTTGATTTCCACCAGCGACGCGTCCGTTTCCATGTAGCAGCGGTACAGGTTCTGGAACAGCGTGATGGCCTGCGCGTGCGAGCCTTCGGGCAGGCCGATGGAGGCGGCGATCTTCTTGGCCTGTTCGGCACTGAAGCCGGCCAGCGGATCGATCACCTCGGTGATGATCTTCTCGGGGGTGGAGTGGGCCACTTCCTCGATGTCCATGCCACCTTCGCTGGAGGCGATGAACGCCACCTTCTGCGAAGCGCGGTCGGTCACCAGCGAGACGTAGTATTCCTTCTTGATGTCGGCGCCTTCTTCAACGTAGAGGCGGCGAACCTTCTGGCCTTCCGGGCCGGTCTGGTGCGTGATCAGCTGCATGCCCAGGATCTGGTTCGACAAGGCCTTGACCTCGTCGATGGAGCGGGCCAGCTTCACGCCACCGCCCTTACCCCGGCCACCCGCGTGGATCTGCGCCTTGACCACCCACACCGGGCCGCCCAGCTTCTGCGCCGCTTCCAGCGCCTCTTGCACATTGAATGCCGGGTAGCCGCGGGGCACTGGCACGTCGAATTGGCGCAGGATTTCTTTGCCTTGGTATTCGTGGATCTTCATGTGGGTCTTTTCGTGAGTTCAGGACGAAAGAGGAGGAGCGGCCTGTTCAGCCGTTGCGGGCGACGGGTCCATCGGCGAGACCGGTGGGCGATTTTGCGTCACTTTGTTGGCGCGAGGCTGACGAAACCAACGTGGGTAGTGCAGCCTCACCGTCTCGCCATGGCGCACCAGGGCGTGGCAGCGGTCGAGCTGGAAGGGGAGCTGATCGGCGGTGCCTCGGGTGTCGATGACGTCGCCGGCAAAGGCCTGGGTGACGGCCGTGGGCAGCACATCGGTCAATTCGGTGAGGTGGGTGCAGCCCTGGGCGCCCCCCAGGCGCTCCCGCACAGCCTGCTTGAAGCCGCGCATCAGATTGAGGCCGGCTAGTTGGCCATAGCGGTCGCCATGCTGATCGCAAGTGCCTGGGTAAGGCACCGCGAGCGACTCGGCCCCGGAAGCCAGGATGTTGAGCTGGGTGTCCACCACCAGCCGCAGCCGCAAATCGTGGATGGGTGAGCCGGCGGGCCGGGTGCCATCGGCACAGGGTATGTCGCGCGTCTTGACGTCGCTGATGCGTGCATCCACCTCCCACAGGCCATCGGCGCGGGCAAAAGCCTGCACGTCAATGGCGCGACGGTGCTTGAGCACCCTGGAGGGGTCGGAGGTTGGCAAGGGCATCGGTGACGCGGCCGGTTGGCACTGGCTGCCAACGCAGCAAGTGTCAGCCGCAAGTGGGTACGGACTGATTACAGCCTTTGACTTTAGCACGCATGCTGCAGCGCAGCATAAGCCTGACCCCAGCGCTCCAGCTTGGCGCTGTGGGCAGCTCAGGCTTCGTCGCGCCCCCCCACCACCCGGTACACCACCTCGGCTGCAAAGCCGCGGGCCGCCAGGAAGCGCATCTGCCTGGCCCGCCCTGCGGCGTCGTCGGCGGGTTCGGGGAAACGTTTGCGCCAGACCTCACGGGCCCGCTCGAACTCGGTTTCACGCAGTAGACGGGCAGTATCGGGATCCAGTTCAACTCCGTGGCGCGACAACTCCTGGCGAATGCGAGCCTGCCCTAGCCGTCCTGCCCGGGCGTGGATGCGACTCTCGGCAAAGCGCTCGTCGCTCTGGTGGCGCTGGGTCACCAGCCACTCAATCACCGCGTCCACTTGGCGGGCCAGTTCGCTCGCGTCCAGCGGCTCGGGCGGCCTGGCCTCAACCTCAGGACTCAAAAAGGCGAGGAGGGGATCTGCTTGTATTGCAGGGCTCTCAGCCTGAGCCAGCGCCAACTTCTTGGCATGCGCCAACAGCTTGGTGCGCAACTCGGCCCGGCTTTGCTCGCGGCGGGCCAGCAGGGCCAGGGCCTGGCCCTTGAGGCTGGGCAGCGGGCGCTTCACGCCAGCCAACGTCAGGCTTATGCGCCAGCGCCTTCGGCCGACGGCAGCAAGGGCACGCCCAGAGCCTCGCGCACCTTGTTCTCGATCTCGAAGGCGATGTCGGGGTTCTCGCGCAGGAACTCGCGTGAGTTGTCCTTGCCCTGGCCGATCTTCTCGCCGTTGTAGGCGTACCAGGCACCGGATTTGTCAACGATCTTGGCGGCCACGCCCAGGTCGATGATCTCGCCTTCGCGGCTGGTGCCCTCGCCGTAGAGGATGTCGAACTCGGCTTCCTTGAAGGGCGGCGCGACCTTGTTCTTGACGACCTTGACCCGGGTTTCGTTGCCCACCACCTCTTCACCTCGCTTGATGGAGCCGATGCGGCGAATGTCCAGGCGCACCGAAGCATAGAACTTCAGCGCGTTGCCGCCGGTGGTGGTTTCGGGGCTGCCGAACATCACGCCGATCTTCATGCGGATCTGGTTGATGAAGATGACCATGCAGTTCGACTTCTTGATCGTGCCGGTCAGCTTGCGCAACGCCTGGCTCATCAACCGGGCTTGCAAGCCGGGCAACGAATCGCCCATTTCGCCTTCGATCTCGGCCTTGGGCGTGAGCGCGGCCACCGAGTCGATGACCACCAGGTCGACCGCGCCTGAGCGAACCAGCGAATCGACGATTTCCAGGGCCTGCTCGCCCGTGTCGGGTTGGCTGATGAGCAGCTCTTGGAGGTTCACGCCCAGTTTCTGGGCGTACTGGATGTCGAGCGCGTGCTCGGCGTCGATGAAGGCTGCCACACCACCCAGCTTTTGCATCTCGGCCACCACCTGCAAGGTCAGCGTGGTCTTGCCGGACGATTCAGGGCCGTAGATCTCGACCACCCGGCCGCGCGGCAGGCCGCCGACACCCAGGGCAATATCAAGCCCCAGCGAGCCTGTGGAGACCACCTGGATGTCCTCGATGACCTCGCCCTCACCCAGGCGCATGATGGAACCCTTGCCGAACTGCTTCTCGATCTGGGACAGCGCGGCCTGCAGGGCCTTGGCCTTTTCGGGGTTGAGGGTGTGAGCGGGGGCCGGGTTTGGGGAATTCATGCGGTTCTCCTGAAGGTTATGATGATTGTGACAGAAACTGGATGTCCGTACAGTATCTCGTCCGCCGCAGTTTGGCAAGCGGCACAGTCCTGATTCGCCCCAAATCGATGACCCGCGCCCCAGAGCCGGCCCCGAGGAGACAAGTCGTATGCGTATCCTGATTGCAGAAGATGACCAGGTGTTGGCCGATGGTCTGCTGCGTTCCCTGCGTGGCGCAGGCTATGCGGTAGACCAGGTGGGCAGCGGCACCGAAGCCGATGCCGCCCTGGCCTCGCACGAGTTCGATCTGGTGATCCTCGACCTGGGTCTGCCCCGGCTGCACGGCCTGGAGGTGCTGCGCAAGCTGCGCGCACGGGGCTCGTCCATGCCGGTGCTGATCCTCACCGCCGCCGATTCGGTGGAGCAGCGCGTCAAGGGCCTCGATCTGGGCGCCGACGACTACATGGCCAAGCCTTTCTCGCTGCAGGAGTTGGAAGCGCGCGTGCGGGCGCTGACGCGGCGTGGCTTGGGCACGGCGTCGAGCATCATCAAGCACGGCCCGCTGAGCTTTGACGCCACTGGTCGGGTGGCCTACATCAACGAACAGATGATCGAACTCTCGGCGCGCGAGATCAGCCTGTTGGAAGTGCTGCTGCAGCGCGCCGGCCGCCTGGTTAGCAAGGATCAGTTGGTGGCCCGCTTGTGCGAATGGGGCGAAGAGGTGAGCAACAACGCCATCGAGGTCTACATCCACCGCCTGCGCAAGAAGATCGAGCAAGGCCCGATCCGCATCGCCACGGTCCGCGGCCTCGGCTATTGTCTTGAGAAGATCGCTGCCTGACCTGGCTCCGCCAGGGTGCGGGCTAACCTGACCGCCCATGCGGGCCTTCCCCCCCCTTTCCTCATCCTCCAGCGCCCAGCGCGAGCAGCACTCGCTTTTCGGCGAGATCCTGGACTGGATGCTCGCGCCGCTGCTGCTGCTGTGGCCCATGAGCGTGGCGCTGACCTGGCTGGTGGCGCAGAACATCGCCGCGCGGCCCTATGACCGTGACCTGGCCCAGCTCACGCGCCTGATTGCACGCCAGATGGCAGCCGAGGCCGGCCCGGCGATGGCGGGAACGCCTCTGCGCCTACCCGAATCGGCCGCAGCGCTGTTGCGCAGCGATGACGTGGACCGCGTCTACTTCCAGGTGCTGGGCAGCCAGGGCGAACTGATCGCCGGCGACCATGAAGTGCCGTTGCCCGACCTGGAGCGAAGCGCCACCGGCGAGGTGCAATTCCGCGACGAGACCATCCAGAACGAATCGGTGCGGGTGGCCAGCCTGCGACCGGCGGCCGGCGAAACCGCGCTCTCGCCCATCTTTCTGGTGCAGGTGGCCGAGACCCTGGACAAGCGCTCGCGCCTGGCCACCGAGATCATCAAAGGCGTGATCCTGCCCCAGTTCGTCATCCTGCCGCTGGCCGTGCTGCTGGTGTGGTTTGCGCTGGCGCGCGGCATCGCGCCGCTGAACCAGTTGCAGCAACGCATACGCCAGCGCGAGAGCCACGACCTGAGCCCCATCGACGAGCGCGACGCGCCCGAGGAGGTGGCGCCGCTGGTGCGCTCCATCAACGACCTGCTGGCACGACTGGACCAATCGATGGGCAGCCAGAAGCACTTTCTGGCCGATGCCGCGCACCAGCTCAAGACGCCGCTGGCCGGCCTGCGCACGCAGGCCGAGCTGGCCCAACGCGAGATCGACGCCAGCGGCGACCCGCGCTCGGTGAAACGCTCGCTGCAGCAGATCGCGCTCTCCAGCCAGCGCGCCGCGCACATGGTGAACCAGTTGCTGGCCATGGCCCGTGCCGAAGACGAAGAGCAGGCACGCCGGCAAATGGCCTTCAACCTCGTGCGCCTGGCCACCGAGGTGGTGCAGGATTTCATCTCCAAGTCGCTCGACAAGCGCATCGACCTGGGCTACGAGGGCCCGGACGTGGATGACACCAGCGTACCGCGCCTGGTGGGCCAGCCTCTGCTGGTGCGCGAACTGATCCGCAACCTGGTGGACAACGCCTTGCAGTACACGCCCGAGGGCGGCACGGTGACCGTGCGCATCATGCCCGACCCCTTCGGCCAGGTGATGGTGCTGCAGGTGGAGGACAACGGCCCTGGCATCCCCGAAGCCGAGCGCGAGCTGGTGCTACAGCCGTTCTACCGCGCGCTTGGCACCAACGTGGATGGCAGTGGCCTGGGCCTGGCCATCGTGAAGGAAATCGTGGACAAGCACAGTGCCACGATGAACATTGACTTCGCCCGGGCGCCCAGCGCGTCGGCGCCAAACGAGCGGCCTGGCACGCTGTTCACGATCCGCTTTTCGGTGCCAGAAGCGACGGCTTGAATTTCAGCTCTGCATCAACCGCCGGCTGCGGGCGATCGCTGTCAGCATGCCCAGGCCCAGACCCAGCGTGAGCATGGCTGTACCGCCGTAGCTGATGAAAGGCAGCGGGATGCCCACCACCGGCAAGATGCCGCTGACCATGCCCATGTTCACCAGCGCATAGGTGAAGAAGCTCATGGTCACCGCACCAGCCAGCAAGCGCGTGAACACCGTGGGCGCCTCGGCGGCGATCATCAGGCCGCGCATGATGACAAAACTGAAGCTGCCCACCAGGCCCAGCACGCCGATCAGGCCGAACTCTTCGGCGAAGGCCGCAAAGATGAAGTCGGTGGTGCGCTCAGGAATGAACTCCAGGTGGGTCTGGGTGCCGTTCATGAAGCCCTTGCCAGTGATGCCACCCGAGCCAATGGCGATCATGCCCTGGATGATGTGGAAGCCCTTGCCCAGCGGGTCGGTGGTGGGGTCGAGCAAGGTGCAGACGCGGTGCTTCTGGTAGTCGCGCAACAGCGGCCATTTCACGTCGGGAAGGCAGATGGTGTCGCCGTACCAGACGATGGCCGTGATGCCCGCTGCCGCCAGCAACAGCACCGGCAGGATCAGCCGCCACGACAGGCCGGCGAAGAAGATCACATACAGGCCGCCCGAGAGGATGAGGATGGCCGTTCCCAGGTCGGGCTGCTTCACCACCAGGCCCACCGGCAGCACCAGCAGCAAGGCCGCCACGCCAAAGTCCAGTGGCCGCAACTGGCCCTCGCGCTTCTGGAACCACCAGGCCAGCATCAGCGGCATCGCCAGTTTCATGATTTCGCTGGGCTGTATCTGCACACCCACATAGAGCCAGCGCGTGGCCCCTTTCTTGGTGATGCCGAACAGGGCCGTGGCCACCAGCAGTGCCACACCCACGGTGTAGATGGGCACGGCCACTTGCATCAGGCGCTGCGGCGAGACCTGTGCCACCAGGAACATGATGATGAAGGCCAGCGCCATGTTGCGGGCATGCTCGGTGAAGCGGCTGCCGAAGTCGTAGCCGGCCGAGTACATGATGACCAGGCCGAAGCCGCACAAGGCCAACACGCCGCAGGTGAGCGCCGTGTCCAGCACCGACAAAGCCGGTCGCATGCGTTGCCAGACCGAAGGGCGCTCCATCACGTGCATCATGGCGTGCCCCTCTCCGAAGCCCGGGCCGCCACTGCGGATGCTGCCTCTGCTGCCTCTGCTGCCGAGGCGGCGGTGACCACCGGCGCGGCGATGCGCACATTGCTGGCCTCGGCCAGCGGCTTTGACGGCCGTATGGGGACGGACGCATGGCCCAGTTGCACGGCGGCGATGTCCTCGTCCACCGGGTACAAGTTCTGCAACCAGTAGTCGAACACGCGACGCACGATGGGCGCGGCCGATTGGGCACCAAAGCCGGCGTTCTCCACCACCAGGGCCACGGCGATGGTGGGCTTGTCGGCCGGCGCAAAGGCCATGTAGAGCGCGTTGTCGCGCAGGTGCTCGGCCATCTTGGACGCACTGTACTTTTCGTTGGCCTTGATGCCCACCACCTGGGCGGTGCCGGTCTTGCCAGCGGCCACATAGCCGGCCCCGGCAAAGGACGATGCCGAGGTGCCTTCGCGGTTCACGCCCACCAGCGCGGTGCGAATCACCTCGAAAAACTCAGGCTTGATGTCCAGGCGCGGCGAGGGCGCCTTGGCCACCGGCCGGCTCACGTCGGTGATCACGTCCTTCACTTCGCGCACCAGGTGAGGTTTGTAACGCTCACCGCCGGCCGCCAGCGTGGACGTGGCCAGCGCCAGCTGCAGGATGGTGAAGCTGTTGTAGCCCTGGCCTATGCCCAACGAGATGGTTTCGCCGGCGTACCACTTCTTCTGTTCGGGCTTTCGGTAGGTGCGCTTCTTCCAATCGGTGGACGGCAACACACCCTTCACCTCACCCTCTAGGTCGATGCCGGTCATCTGGCCAAAACCCAGGGGTGTCATCTGCTGGGCAATCAGGTCCACGCCCATGTCGCTGGCCAGTATGTAGTAGTAGGTGTCGCAGCTTTGCACGATGGAGCGATACATGTCCACGTAGCCGTGGCCGCCCTCCTTGTCGTCGCGGAACTTGTGGTTACCGAACCAGAAGTAGCCTGGGTCGGAGATGGCCTGCTGCGGCGTGCGCTTGCCGGTGTTCAGCGCCGCCAACGCCATGAAGGGCTTGTAGGTGGAGCCCGGCGCGTAGGTGCCGCGCAGCGCGCGGTTGAGCAACGGCTTGTCCAGCGATTCGTTGAGCTCGCGCCAATTGTCCACGTCGATGCCATCAACGAACAAATTGGGGTCGAAGGTGGGCTTGGAAACGAAGGCCAGCACCTCGCCGTTGCGCGGGTCTATGGCCACCAGCGCGCCGCGCCGCGCGCCATAGAGCTGCTCCACCAGCGCCTGCAGCTTGATGTCGATGGACAGCACCAGCGTGTTGCCGGGCGTGGCAGGGCGGTTCTTGAGCCGGCGAACGGCCTGGCCGCCGGCCGAGGTTTCCATTTCCTCAAAGCCGGTCACACCGTGCAGCTCGTTCTCATAGCTCTGCTCCAGGCCTAACTTGCCTATGTACTCGGTGCCGCGGTAGTTGGCTTGGTCCTCGTCGGCCCAGTCCTCCATCTCCTGCTTCTCGGCCTGGTTGATGCGGCCGATGTAGCCGATCAAGTGGCTGCCCAACTCGCCATAGGGGTAGTTGCGAAACAAGCGCGCCTTCACCTCCACGCCCGGGAAGCGGTAGCGCTGGGCAATGAAGCGCGCCAGTTCTTCGTCGCTGAGCCGGGTGCGTATGGGCAGTGACTCGAAGCTCTTGGACTCGTCGAGTTGGCGCTTGAAGCGGCGCCTGTCCTTGAGCTGGATGTCGACGATCTCGGCCAGCGCAGTGATGGTGGCTTCCAGATCGGCCACCTTGGATGGCGTGATCTCCAGCGTGTAGGCCGTGTAGTTGGTGGCCAGCACGATGCCATTGCGGTCGACGATGCGGCCGCGATTCGGCACGATCGGCACCACTGCGATGCGGTTGTTCTCGGCGCGCGTGGAGAGCTCGTCATGCCTCACGATTTGCAGCATCACCATGCGCGAGAGCAGCAGGCCGAAGCCGATCAGCACAAAGGCCGCAGCCGCGAACACCCGCAACCGGAAGCGGTCCAGCTCGCGCTCTAGGTTTTTCAGCTCGGTCACGGCTAGAGCGGCCGGTTTTTGTCCGGGTCGGGCGGGCGGCGCTGCGGCGCCAGCAGCAGCCAGGTGGCCACCGGCCAAAGCAACACCTCGAACACCGGCGCCAGTGCCAGACCCCAGCCCGGCCAGCCGTCGCCTGCGATCAGGCGCACCACCACCGACACCACGCGCGCCGCGATGAACAGCGGCAGCACCTGCATCATTTGCTCGGCCAAGCCAAACCACAGCAAGCGGCGGTGCATGACGATGGCTATGTAGCTCAGCAGCGTGTAGGCCAGCGCGTGCTGGCCCAGCAGCGCGCCCTGGTGCACGTCGATCAGCAGGCCAAACATGAAGGCCCAGCCCACGCTGACGCGGCGCGGCTGGTGCACATTCCAGAACACCAGCACCAGCGCCAGCACATCGGGCATGGCCGGATGGCGGCCCAGCGGCACCAACTGCACCGCCAGCGCAGCCGCCAGCGAGAACCACAGGAACAGCGGGTTCACGGGCAGCAGAAGCTGGTCGGCACCGCGCGACATGATGGTCATCGGCGTGGCTCCCGCTTCTTGCCGCGCGTGGGCGGCCCTTGTTCCGACGGCGTTTCAGGCCTGGGCGGCAACTGCACCCCTACGGGCTCCAGCACCAGCACATGGCGCACGGCGTCGGGCCGTGCGGTGGGGGCGAGCGCGATGTGGGCGAAGGCCGAATCGGCGCGGCGATCCACCTGGGTCACCTTGGCCACCTGCAGGCCGGGCGGGTAGACGCCGTCGACACCACTGGTGACCAGCAGGTCACCCACCTGCACGTCGTCATTGCCGGCCATGAAGCGCAGCTCCATCGCGCCGTCCTTGCCAATGCCGAAGGCCGCACTGCGGTGCTCGGTACGGGCGTTGAGCACCGGGATGGCGGCCTCGTTGTCCACCAACAAGGTCACTTCGCTGGAGAGCGGGTAGACCCGCGTCACCTGGCCCAGCACGCCGGCGTCATTGATCACTGGCGAGCCCGGCAAGATGCCATGGCTCGCGCCCCGGTCAAGGAAGAACTTGCGCGAAGCCGGATCGGGTGCCTCGTACAGCACCTCGGCCGTCTGGGTCTTGACCTGCACGGTGGGACGCAACTCCAGCAAGGCCCGCAGCCGCGTGTTCTCGGCCGCCAGTTGCGCCACGCGCGAGGATTTTTCGGCCTGCAGCGCCAGCTTGGCGCGCATCGCGTTTTCATTGTCGAGTGCCGCCTTCAGTCCACGCAGGTAGTCGGCGCCGCCGTCCCAGATCTGCACCGGCACGGCCAACACGCGCACCACGGGCAGCAGCGCAGTGGCGGCGGTGGCACGCACAGGCTGGGTGAGCGTAAAACGGTTGTCCGCCGCCATCAGGAAGATGGCCAGCGCCGAGTACAGCACCAGCTTGGTCAGGGCCGAGAGGCCTTGCCGGAAGAAGGGCGGCGGGGTGCGGTCGAACGTACCGAGGGGCATGGACGACTGCCGCAACGTTTCGAGCGCGAAGCCTCAGGCCAGCGCCGGGCCGCCCCGAGCGGCCTGAGAACCCTCTCGGAGGGCGGGCTCGGTGCCCCGAGACCGGGTGCCCACGTTCATTCTGAGGTGAAGATCGAACCCAGGCGCTCCATGCGCTCCAGGGCCATGCCGCAACCGCGCACCACGCAGGTCAGCGGGTCTTCGGCCACCAGCACCGGCAGGCCGGTTTCTTCGGCCAGCAGGCGGTCCAGGTCGCGCAGCAGCGCGCCGCCGCCGGTGAGCATCATGCCGCGCTCGGCAATGTCCGCGCCCAGCTCTGGGGGAGTCTGCTCGAGCGCGTTCTTCACGGCCGAGACGATCTGGTTCAGCGGGTCGGTGAGCGCTTCGAGGATCTCGTTCGAGCTGATGGTGAAGCTGCGCGGCACACCCTCGCTGAGGTTGCGGCCCTTGACCTCCATCTCCTTGACCTCGGAGCCGGGGAAGGCCGAGCCGATGTTCTTCTTGATGGACTCGGCCGTGGGCTCACCGATCAGCATGCCGTAGTTGCGGCGGATGTAGTTGATGATGGCTTCGTCGAACTTGTCGCCCCCCACACGCACCGAGCCCTTGTAGACCATGCCGCCGAGCGAGATAACGCCCACCTCGGTGGTGCCGCCGCCGATGTCCACCACCATCGAGCCCGAGGCCTCGCTCACCGGCAAGCCGGCACCGATGGCCGCAGCCATCGGCTCTTCGATCAGGTAGACCTCGGAGGCGCCGGCGCCCAGAGCCGATTCGCGGATGGCGCGGCGCTCGACCTGGGTGGAACCGCAGGGCACGCAGATGATGATGCGCGGGCTGGGCTTGAGCACCGAGCGCGGATGCACCATCTTGATGAACTGCTTGAGCATCTGCTCGGTGACGGTGAAGTCGGCGATCACGCCGTCCTTCATCGGGCGGATGGCCTCGATGTTGCCGGGCACCTTGCCCAGCATGGCCTTGGCCTCGTGGCCCACGGCCTGGATGGTCTTCTTGCCGCTGGGGCCGCCTTCGTGGCGGATGGAGACGACCGAGGGTTCGTCGAGCACGATGCCCTTGCCACGCACGTAGATCAGGGTGTTGGCCGTGCCAAGGTCGATGGCGAGGTCGGTGGAAAAGTAGCGACGCAGGGAAGAAAACATGGTCGGGCGATCACTGTTTCAGTTGCAGCCTGGGCTTCCCCCCGACGGTCACTTCGGACGCGGGCGAGACGCTCAGACGCGGGGGCATGAATGGGAAAAGGCGCGATTTCGAGGCCGGAAACGGGCTGCTGTGCCTGCTCCCAGGGCCCCGCACCGGGGCTTGTGGATAACCGTAGATAATACCCCATCACCCTTTGCGCGCCGGGTGGTTGTGCTCGTTTTTTACGCATGGCACGACTGCTTTCCAGCCCTACCCGGGCCTGCGCAACCCCGGTGGCCACACCCTCAGGTTTCACCAGAAAGTCACCATGGCACTCACCCCCCAGGATGTGAGCCGCATCGCCCATCTGGCCAGGCTGGAGCTCTCCAGCGGCGAGGCCGGCGCGATGCTCACCCAGCTCAACGGCTTCTTCGACATCGTGCAGCGGATGAGCGCGGTGGACACCCGCGGCATCGAGCCGCTGTACACGCCGCTGTCGGCGGTGCAGGAGGTGCAACTGCGCCTGCGCGACGACGTGGTCAGCGAAGGCAATGACCGCGAACGCAACCAGGCCAGCGCGCCCGCCGTGGAGAACGGCTTGTTCCTCGTGCCCAAGGTGATCGAATGAGCGCGCCCGATCTGCACCAGATGGGCGTGGCTGCCCTCTCCGCAGCGCTGGCCAGCGGCAAGGCCTCCAGCCGCGAAGTCACGCAGCACCTGCTCGACCGCGCGGCGGCGCACGAAGCCCTGGGCGCCTTCCTGCATGTGGATGCCGACGCCGCCCTGGCGGGCGCCGCAGTTGCCGATGCCGCACGCGCGGCCGGCCGGGCCGGCGCACTCTGCGGCGTGCCGCTGGCGCACAAGGACATCTTCGTCACCCAAGACATGCCCACCACCGCCGGCTCGAAGATGCTGGCCGGTTACCGCAGCCCGTTTGACGCCACTGTGGTGGCGCGCCTGAAGGCCGCCGGCACGGTGAGCCTGGGCAAGCTCAACTGCGACGAATACGCCATGGGCTCGGCGAACGAGAACTCGGCCTATGGCCTGGTGCGCAACCCCTGGGACTTGACCCGCGTGCCGGGCGGCTCCTCGGGTGGCTCGGCCGCCGCCGTGGCGGCGCGCTTGCTGCCCGGCGCCACCGGCACCGACACCGGCGGCTCCATCCGCCAGCCGGCCAGCTTCAGCGGCATCACCGGCATCAAGCCCACCTACGGCGTGTGCAGCCGCTACGGCATGATCGCCTTCGCCTCCAGCCTGGACCAGGCCGGCCCCATGGCCCGCAGCGCCGAAGATTGCGCGCTGCTGCTCTCGGCCATGAGCGGCTTTGACGAACGCGATGCCACCAGCGCGCAGCGCCCGGCCGGGGACTTCCACGCACAGATGCTGGCGCCGCGCGAAGGCGCCACCGCCGCACAGCCACTGAAGGGCCTGCGCATCGGCCTGCCGACCGAGTTCTTCCCGGCCGCGCTGGCTGCCGATGTCAACGGCACCGTGCGCGCCGCGCTGGCCGAATACGAGAAGCTCGGCGCCACGCTGGTGGACGTGCACCTGCCGCGCACCGAGCTCTCGATCCCCGTGTACTACATCATCGCGCCGGCCGAGGCCAGCTCCAACCTCAGCCGCTTTGACGGTGTGCGCTACGGCCACCGCGCCGCCGAGTACGCCGACCTGATGGAGATGTACAAAAGATCGCGCTCGGAAGGTTTTGGGGCCGAGGTGAAGCGCCGCATCATGATCGGCGCCTACGTGCTCTCGCACGGCTACTACGACGCCTACTACCTGCAGGCACAAAAGCTGCGCCGCATGATCGCGGATGACTTCCAGGCCTGCTTCAAGCAATGCGACGTGATCGCCGGCCCGGTGGCCCCCACGGTGGCCTGGCACATAGCCTCGCAGGGCGGCGACCCGCTGCAGGCCTACCTGGCCGACATCTTCACCCTGCCCGCCTCGCTCGCCGGCCTGCCCGGCATGAGCGTGCCGGCCGGCTTTGGCGCGGGTGGCATGCCGGTGGGTTTGCAGTTGATCGGCAATTACTTCCAGGAAGGCACGCTGCTGCACGCAGCGCACGCCTTCCAGCAGGCCACCGACCACCACCTGGCCGCGCCAGCAGGGTTCTGAACATGTCCAGCCAAGCTCAACTCATCCGTGGCTACGAGGTCGTGATCGGCCTGGAAAACCATGTGCAGCTCTCGACGCTGTCGAAGATCTTCAGCGGCTCGTCCACCGCCTTCGGCGCCGAGCCCAACACCCAGGCCTCGCCCGTTGATCTGGCCCTGCCGGGCACGCTGCCGGTGCTCAACCGCGCAGCGGTGGAACGTGCCATCCGCTTCGGCCTGGCGGTGGGCGCCAAGGTTGCACCACTGTCCATCTTCGCGCGCAAGAACTACTTCTACCCCGACCTGCCCAAGGGCTACCAGATCTCGCAGTTCGAGATCCCGGTGGTGCAGGGCGGCAGCGTGGAATTCTTCGTGGGTGACCAGAAGAAGACCGTGCAGCTCACCCGTGCCCACCTGGAGGAAGATGCCGGCAAGAGCCTGCATGAGGACTTCCACGACAGTCATGGGCAGCCTTGTTCGGGCATCGACCTGAACCGCGCCGGCACGCCGCTGCTGGAGATCGTCTCCGAGCCCGACATGCGCTCGGCCGCCGAGGCCTGCGAATACGCCAAGACCCTGCACGCGCTGGTGATGTGGCTGGGCATCTGCGACGGCAACATGCAAGAGGGCTCGTTCCGCTGCGACGTCAACGTCTCGGTGCGCCGCCCCGGCGAGCCCTATGGCACGCGCCGCGAGATCAAGAACCTCAACAGCTTCCGCTACCTGGTGGACGCCGTGCACTACGAGGTGAACTGGCAGATCGACGAGCTGGAAGATGGCCGCAAGATCCAGCAGGCCACCGTGCTCTACAACCCCGACCGGGGAGAGACCCGCGCCATGCGCAGCAAGGAAGACTCGGCCGACTACCGCTATTTCCCTGACCCGGATCTGCCACCGCTGGTGATCGCACCCGAGTGGGTGGAGCGCGTGCGCGGCGAGATGCCGGAGTTGCCGCAGGCCATGGCCCAACGCTTCGTGACGCAAGACGGCCTGCCCGCCTATGACGCGACGATGGTGACGCAGAGCCGAGCCTTTGCCCGCTATTACGAGGCTGCGCGCGAGCTGTGCAAGCAGCCAAAGCTGGTGGCCAATTGGCTGATGGGCGAGGTCAGCAAGCGCCTCAACACCGAGGATCGCAGCATCGCAGAAGCGCCAGTGGCGCCGGCCACGCTGGCGGCGCTGATCAGCCGCATCCAGGATGGCACGGTCTCGAACAACGCGGCGCGCCAGGTGTTTGACGCGCTGTGGGCCGGTGCGGGTTCGGATGTGGACCAGATCATCGAGGCCAAGGGCCTCAAGCAGATGAACGACACCGGCGCGCTGGCGGGTATCGTCGACGAGGTGATCGCCGCCAACGCCAAATCGGTGGAAGAGTACAAGTCAGGCAAGGACAAGGCCTTCAACGCGCTGGTGGGCCAGGTGATGAAGGCCAGCAAGGGCAAGGCCAACCCGGCCCAAGCCACCGAACTGCTCAAGGCGCGGCTGGGCTGATTGCCTGGACCCGGCCCGGATCGTCATCGCCGCGCGGTATTTCGTCATTCCCGCGCAGAGCCTGCCCCCGCGAAGGCGGGGGCGTGAAGGTGGTGCGTGGCTTCAGCGCCCCGGCGCAGAGGCGTAGGGCGCCACGTACAAGTTCTCGGGCGGCATGCCGTGCGGCAGCAGTTTGCAGCGCAGCGTGCCGGCCGGGCGTTGCAACTCCAGATCACTGCGATTCAGCAGCAGTTTCACGCCCTTGGCCTTGTTCATGAAATAAGCGTCGCGGCCAGCGCGGATGCGCGTGGCCACCCAGCGCTCGGTGCCCACTTCCACCTGCACCCGGAACGGCGTGGACGTGACCTTGAGCACCTGCTTGTCCTCGCACACATAGGTGGTCGGCGCGGCCCAGGCAGCACCTGCCGCCAGGCTCAATATCAAGGTCAGCGCAGCGCGGGTGGCAGCGGCGTTCATTCCGCAACCCCGTAGCGGGCGCGGTAGGCCGCCACGCGATCCAGATTGGCGGCCAGTTGCGCATCGCCGGTGGTTTGCAGGAACTGCATCAGGTCGGCCAGGCTGGCGATGGACAGCACCTTCAGGCCCAGTTCCTGCTCCACGTACTGCACGCCCGAGCGGGTGTGGGCCGGGTCGTCGGACGCGCGCTCCTGGCGGTCCATGGTGATGACCACGCCCACCGGCAAGGCGCCAGCGGCGCGGATCATGTCGGCGGCCTCGCGCTTGGAGGCGCCGTCGGTGATCACGTCGTCGATGATCAGCACCCGGCCCTGCACCTTGGCGCCCACCAGCGTGCCGCCCTCACCGTGGTCTTTCGCCTCCTTGCGGTTGTAGGCGTAGGGCACGCTGCGGCCCTCGCGCGCCAGGCCTATGGCCACGGCGGCAGCCAGGGTGATGCCCTTGTAGGCCGGGCCGAACAGCATGTCGAAAGGCAGGCCTGACGCGAGCAGCCGGCGTGCATAGAATTCGCCGAGCTTCATCAGCTTCTCGCCGTCGTCGAACAGGCCGGTGTTGAAGAAGTACGGAGACTTGCGCCCAGCCTTGGTGGTGAACTCGCCGAAACGCAGCACCCCTGCATCGACCGAGAACTTCACGAAGTCCTGCGCCAGCGGGTCGGCGGTCTGGGCGGAAACATTGTTGGTCATGGAAGGATTTCCCCGTGGGTTTCAAACTCGTCTCGCTCAACCTGAACGGCATCCGTTCAGCGGCCACCAAGGGCTTCCAGGAGTGGACCGAAAAGCAGCGCCCGGATTGTATGGGGGTGCAGGAAGTGAAGGCCCAGGCCGACACCGTGGAAGGCACGTTCGACAGCGTGGCCGGCATGGCCGGGCACTTCCACTACGCCGAGAAGAAGGGCTATTCGGGCGTGGGCTTGTACACGCGGCAGGAACCCACCGACGTGATCACCGGCATTGGCAGCGAAGAGTTCGACGCCGAGGGCCGCTATGTGGAGTGCCGCTACGACACGCCGCAGCGCAAGCTCAGCATCATCAGCAGTTACTTCCCCAGCGGCTCGTCGGGCGAGGACCGGCAGTTGGCCAAGTTCCGCTTTCTCGACGCCGTGTGGCCGCGCCTGATGGCGTTGAAGAAGGAGCGCGAGTTCATCCTGGTGGGCGACATCAACATCGCGCACAAGGAGATCGACCTGAAGAACTGGCGCAGCAACCAGAAGAACTCGGGCTTCACCCCCGAGGAGCGGGCCTGGATGAGCAAGTTGCTGGGTGTGGCCAAGGGTGAGGGCGGCCTGGTGGACGTGTACCGCCAGCTGCACCCCGAGACCATCGGCGAGGCCTACACCTGGTGGAGCAACCGCGGCCAGGCCTGGGCCAACAACGTGGGTTGGCGCATCGATTACCACCTGGCCACTCCCAAGTTGGCGGCGCTGGCGCGCACGGCCTCGGTCTACAAGGACCAGCGGTTCAGCGACCATGCACCGCTGACCGTGACCTACGACTTCACACTCTGAAGCAGGCCCAGATCAAGCTTGGCCCAGCCAAAGCAGGGACAATGCGTCATCACGTCACCCCGAGCGACCCGAGAGGGCGCCTTGCACCATGTCGAACCTGATCGACGACAAAAGCCGCAACGACATCATGAACCGCCTGAAGCGGGCCGAAGGCCAGCTGCGCGGCATCCAGCGAATGATCGAAGAGGGCCAACCCTGCATCGACGTGGCAAGCCAGATGGCGGCTGTGCGCAAGGCGCTGGACAGTACCTATGTGCGCATGACGGTGTGCTACATGGAGCAGGAGCTGGGCACCAAGATGGGCGACAACCCCAAGGGTCGCAAGCAGCTCACCGAAGTGCTGGACGAGGTGCAGACCATGCTGGGCAAGGTGCGCTGATTCAGCTTGCGCGCGCCGGTACTCAACCGGCCTTGGCCCAGCGGGTCAGCTCCAGCAAATCTTCCTCGAACATTTCGCCCGGCAGCAGCTCGCGCAGCTTGCCGGCACGGTCCACCACGCAGGTCAGCGGGATGATCTGGCGCTGGCTGAACAGCGGCCGCAGCACCGCGCTGTCCAACGTCACCTGGAAGTGGTACTGGTGCTCGCGCACATAGGCCCGCACAAGCTCGGCATCGCCGTCTTGGGCCACGGCCAACACGCGCAACGGCAACCCTCGCGCGGCCTGATGCAGCTTCTCCACATGCTCGTTGTGCCGCCGGCAAAAAGGGCAGGTGGTGGCAAAGAACACCAGCACCGCAGCCTGGCCCTGCCATTGCCGTGGCTGCAGTACGTCGCCGTTCAGCAGCGTGAGCTTGGGCCAAGGAACGGCGTCGCCCAGGGCCAGCGGGCTGGCGCGAGCCACTGAGGGCAACAAGGCGCCGGCGCCGGCCAGCAGCATGCGGCGGCGCATGAACCTGGCCCCCCGAGCTTGCAGAAACTCGCGTTTGGAAAGGCTCATGGCGCGGGGCTCATGGTGCATTCACAGGCGAGGCGGGGTCGAGCAGCAGGGCCATGAGGTGGCGCATCTGCTCTGGGTTGAGCATGCCGTTGTGGCCGAAGCGCGGCATGTTCGAGCACGGCAGCGCGGCCCAGCTGTTGTGCAGCTTGCCCCAGGTGTAGCGCACCGCCGCCTGGCCCTTGGCGTCGGCCAGGTTCGCCGCGCCGTGGTTGCGCGCATAGTGGCGCAGGCTCGGACCGATGGTGCCGTAGGAGACTTCGGCCTCGCTGAGCTGGTGGCAGTTGTAGCAGCCCGCTCCGTTGGCGCTGGCCTCTGCGCTGGCGTCGGTCCAGGTCAGTCCGCGGCCGTTCTGGGCGAGCTTCTCGCCCAGCTTCCAGTCGCCCAGGTAGCGCCCGTCGGCGGGGGGCTGGATGCTGGCTTGTGCGGCCGTGCGGATGGCTTGCAGGGCCTTGGCGTCGGGCACCTGGGGGCTGGAGCAGGCTTGCTGCGAGGGGTCTTGCTTCAAGCGCGCCACGCTGGCGATGCCTTCGCCGCGGAAGCTGGCTTGCATCAGGGCCTGGAAGTCTTGGTCCGGGTCTTTGTCGGGGGCCGTGGCGCAGCCGCCCAACAGGCTCAGGCCTGCGAGTGCCAGGGTCACGGTCACGGCCTGGGTCTTGGTGTTGTTCATGGGGAGGCTCCGGTTCAGCGTTTGATGGCCGGTGCGGCGGCCACCGCACCCTGGGCGTTGACGCCCATGTACACGCCCAGGGCGATGGTCACGTCCGAGGCGTAGCCGGGGTAGGGGAAGCGCTGCTGGCGGTAGCAGTCGTTGAGGCGGTGCTGCATGCTCCACATCTGCCCGCTCGACACGCGGTAGGCGGGCCAGGCGGCGAAGCCTATGCCGTCGCCGGGGTTGCTGCGCAAATCGGGCAGGTCTTGCAGGCGGATGCGGATGTCGGTCTGGCCGTGGCAGGTGGCGCAGGCGAAGTCCATGGGGCCGGCGCGGTAGTGGAAGGCGCGCTTGCCCATGTCGTACATGCGCTTTTCTTGCGGGTGGCTTTGCGGCAGCTGGAATTTGTGGCCTTTGGATTCGGCCGAGATCCAGGCGGCGAGGGCTTCGAGGTTGTTCATCTCGCCTTTGCCGAAGGGGGGTCTTGGCAATCTCGGCGGCGTCCAGGCCTTGCAGGGTCTGCATGCAGCTGAGCAGTCGCGATTCCAGGTCTTGGACTTTCCCGGTGTCGGCAAACCAGCGCGGCAGTTGTACCCAGGCGCCTTTGACGACGCCAGGGCCCAGGCCGAGGTCGCACTTTTGCAGGCTGGCGTTCTTGGGGCCGCGGGCCTGGCTCCAGAGGTCTTCGCCTTTGGCTTCAAAGAGTTCGGCGGGGTTGCCGTCGGCGAGCATGGCGCGGTATTCGGCAATGCTGTCGGCGGCGCTCTTTTGGGCCAGGGCGGCCCCGCTGAGGCCGGCACTCGCCAGCAGGGCCAGCGCCAGGGGTCTGAGGGTGGTGGGCATGGTGGCGCTCCTCAGGCGGCGACGATGGCGGTTTCGTCAGTGCGTTTGTCGCCTTTGTTGTCGGTCCAGCTGACGCTGAGTTTGTCGCCGACCTTGGCGCCTTTGAGGGCAAATTGCATGAAGGGGTCTTTGGAGACCGAGGGGCCCCATTGGGCGCTGAGCACGATCTTGCCGTTGTGGCTGGCCACCACGTCCTGGATGAACCAGGCGGGGATGGCTTTGCCGGCGGCGTCTTTGCGTTGGCCGGTTTCCATGTCGTGGCGCATGAGCACGCGCACCGTGGTCTTGTCGCCGCTGAGTTGGGCGCGCAGGCGCATTGGTTCTGCCATGAGGGGCTCCTTTGAGGGGTTCTTGCGTGGGGGTGGGGTCAGGGGCGGGTCAGGGGGGCGGGTCAGGGGTAAGCCGGCTCAACCGCCGCAGCCGCCCAGCGTGACCTTGATCTCTTTTTGCGCGTAGATCAGGCTGCCGTCGGCCTTCTGCGCCACGGCGTAGACCTTGGAGGTCTGGCCCATCTTGACGCGCGTGTTGACCGCCGTCTCCACCGCGTCGCTGAGTTCGAACATCGCCGCCAGCGCCGATGGGTTCTTCTCCACCAGCACCATCAGGCGTTTGACGCCGGGCACGTTGCAGCTCATCTCCAGTGGCACCACCGCACCGTTCTCGGCAATGTCGGTGGCCTTGAGCACCACGTCCTTGCTCTCCACCGGCATCGCCACACCCAACGCTTTCATCGTCTCGGCCACACTCTTGGCCTCAAACGCCGGCGCGTTCCACGCCGCTTGCGCCACTCCCGGCAGCAGCCCAGCTCCGGCCAGCAGGGTCATCACCTTGGCGCCTTGCTTCAGCGCCTGCCTTCTGTTTTGCATGTGAACACTCCAAAGGTTCTTTGATCAAAACCCCCGCGACAAACCACGGGGCCACAACGAGGTCGTAGGCTAACGCACTGCGGCCCGACCTGCCGCTCGTGTTGGCCCTATGCTTCACGGCGGCAGCCTGGGGCGGCGCCTATGATCGGCGCACTTTCCCCTGCCGGTGCTCTCACCCATGCAAGATTTCTGGAACCAACGGTACGCCGAGCCGGGCTACAAGTACGGCACCGAGCCCAACGCCTTTCTGCGCGAAACGGCGAGCCGTTTGTCGCCTGCAGGCCAGGTGCTGGTGCCAGGGGACGGCGAGGGGCGCAACAGCGTGTGGCTGGCCGCCCAGGGCCACCAAGTGCTGGCGGTGGACTTGGCCGAAGTGGGCCTGGCCAAGGCGCGGCAGTTGGCCCTGGCGCAGGGCGCCGAGGTGTCGGCGCGGCTGCGCACGCAGCGGGTCGATCTGTCGGAATGGGCGCCACCCGTGGGGCAGTTTGACGCCGTGGTGCTCACCTATGTGCACTTGCCTTCAAGCTTTCGCGCCGAGGCGCACCGGCGCCTGGCGATGGCCCTCAAGCAAGGTGGGCTGCTGATACTGGAGGCCTTTCACCCCAGCCAGCTGGACTGCAGCAGTGGGGGGCCCAAGGACGTGGACATGCTGTACACGCTGACCCAGCTGCGGGCCGACTTTGGCGGCATCCTGCGAGAGCTGCAGGGGCACGAAACCGAGGTGGTGCTGAACGAAGGCCCGGGCCACCAGGGCCCGGGATTCGTCACGCGCTGGCTGGGGCAGCGTTAGAGGATGGTGCACCCGGCTGCGGGGTACCGCAGCCACCCGCCGAGCGGGTTGCGCAGGCCGCTTGGGAGCGGCCCGGCGCTGGCCTGCGTCCTGCACCCGGCGGCGGGTTTCCCCGCGGCCGCCCGCCAAGCATCAACCTTTGTGCATGCGATGACCGCCGGGGCCGCGGTGCATGCGCTCGAAGTGCTTGTCGGCCAGCGCGCGCTGCTCGGGCGTGAGCGCCGCATACAAGTCATTCACCGACGCCTGCATGCCTTCCATGCCGGCCAGGTGCTGCTTCATCTGGCCCAGGTGCTCGGCCATGCGTTCGGGCGCGCTGGCGTTGGCCGGTGCAGCCTTGTTACGTTCCTGCATGCGCTGCTGGTGCTGGGCCTGCATGGCCTTGGCTTGCTCGGTGGCCTTGGCGGCAAAGGCTTGCCAGGCCGACTCTTGCTGGGCGGTGATCTTCAGTTCGGTCTTGAGGCTGGCCAGGCGTTTCTCGGCCATGGCGGCCTTGTCGCCGCCGCGCATGTGATCGCCCTGCATCATGCCCATGCCATCACCGCCGCAGCGGCCCATGCCGTCGCGCGGGGCAGCCACCGCGATGGTGGCGGCGGCCACGGCCAGCACGCCAGCGGTGCCAATGAGGATCTTGTGGAGTCGTTTCATGTTCAGCTTCCTTTCAGGGGTGGGTGAAGCGCCGCCTTTCGCGGCTTGGTTGCATTGCACTCTCACAACGTAAGCGCGGCATGTCGGCTGACAGGCTTTTTGTAGCGCCAGCTTGCAGCCGGGTGGCTTGACATACTGCGTTACGCTGAGGCCGCGCAAGGCGCCCTGAAACCATCTGCAATGGAGCCCATGGACACGCCCGACCACATCCTGATCGTTGACGACGATGCCGAGATCCGCAGCCTGCTGGGCACCTACCTCACCCGCAACGGCCTGAAGGTGACGGCCGTGGCCGATGGCAAGGCCATGTGGCGTGCACTTGAGGCCGCCCGCGTGGACCTGATGGTGCTGGACCTGATGCTGCCAGGCGACGACGGCCTCACGCTATGCCGCAACCTGCGGGCCAAGAGCATCGAGCTGCCAGTGATCATGCTCACTGCGCGCGGCGACGAGACCGACCGCATCGTGGGCCTGGAGATGGGCGCCGACGACTACCTGCCCAAACCCTTCAGCGCCCGCGAGCTGCTGGTGCGCATCAAGGTGATCTTGAAGCGCGTGCGCAGCCTGCCGCCCAACATGCAGCCTGACGAGCACGCCGCGCTTACGTTTGGCGACTGGCGGCTCGACACGCAGCAGCGCCAGTTGCTGTCGCCGCAGGGCGTGGTGACGCCTCTTTCGGGCGCTGAGTTCCGGCTGCTGCGCATCTTCCTGGCCCACCCCCACCGAGTGCTCAACCGCGACCAGTTGGTCGACCTCACCCAGGGCCGCGAGGCCGATCCGCTGGACCGCAGCATCGACGTGCAGGTCAGCCGCTTGCGCCAGCGCCTGGGCGACGACCCGAAAGACCCCAAGCTGATCAAGACCGTGCGCGGCGAGGGTTATGTGCTGTCCGTGGCCGTGAGCGGGGCATGATGAAACTGTGGCCGCAAACCCTGTTCGGCCGGCTGGTGGGCGTGCTGTTCATCGGTCTGGTGCTGGCTCAGGGCATGAGCGCCTGGATCCACTGGAGTGAGCGCGACCGTGTGCTGCTGCGCGCCGCCGGCCTGAGCCCGGTGCAGCGCGTGGTGGACACGGTGCATCTACTGGATTCGCTGGACCTGCCCGAGCGCGAGCGCATTGCCGCGCTGCTGAGCGTGCCGCCACAGCGGGTGAGCCTGAGCCCTTCACCGCCGCCGTCAGAACCTGGCGCCGAGCCCGGTCCGCACCAGCGCATGTTCACCGCCATGCTGGTCGCTGCGTTGGGTGACGAACACCCCGTGCAGGTGCGCCTGCGGGAGGGCCTGCAACGCGAGCCAGCGCGCGGCCTGCCCAGACACTTGGGCCCTTCGCGCAGCGCCAGCAGCCCCGAGCCCCATGGCCCGCGCCACTTGCTGCCGGCCACCGTGTTCGTCACCCAGGTGCGGCTGCACGATGGCCAGTGGGTCACGTTCGACACGGCCATCGAGCGCGAGGCGGCCGGCCTGCCGGCGCGCTTGCTGGCTTCGCTGGCGGTGTTGCTGCTGGCCGTGCTGGGGCTGTCATGGTGGGCAGTGCGCTGGGTCAGCCGGCCGCTGCGCCACCTGGCACTGGCGGCCGATGCGCTGGGCCGCAACCTGAACCAGCCGCCACTGCCCGAGAGTGGCCCGGCCGAGGTGCGCCAGGCGGCCCAGGCCTTCAACACCATGCAGACGCGCTTGCAACGCTTTCTGGACGACCGCACCCAGGTGCTGGCTGCGATGTCGCACGACCTGAAGACGCCACTCACGCGGCTGCGACTGCGCGCCGAGCTGCTGGACGATGACGAGTTGCGACTGCGCTTCGAGAAAGACCTGCGCGAGATGGAGGCCATGGTCACCGAGGCCTTGTCGGCCCTGCGCGGGCTGGACAGCCCGGCCGCCTCACAGCCGGTGGATCTGATGGCCTTGCTGCAAAGCCTGCAGGCCGACCACCAGGAGATGGGCCGCGAGGTGCACCTCAGCGGCCAGGCTGGCGCACCGCTGAGCGGCGACCCGGCACGGCTCAGGCGCGCGCTGGGCAACCTGGTGGACAACGCGGTGCTGTACGGTCAGCGCGCCCGCATCCGCGTGAGCGACACGCCGCAGGCCGTCACCGTGCAGGTGCGCGACGAGGGCCCGGGCATCGCACCCGAACTGCAAGAGCGCGTGTTCGACCCGTTTTACCGCGTGGAGGCCTCGCGCAACCGCAGCACCGGCGGCACCGGCCTGGGCTTGGGTCTGGCCCGCAACATTGCCCGCGCAGCCGGTGGCGACCTGACGCTGCGCAACCACCCCGAAGGCGGCCTCGAAGCGCGCCTGGTGCTGCCGCGCTGACCGCCGCCGCCGGCAAATCGGCCCGATACTGCGCACTCACCCAACGGCCCGCCACGACACGCCATGCCTGACGCCGCCACACCCCGCACCGCCCTGCCTGTCGACGACGCCTCGCGCGAGCAGCTTCACAACGAGGTGCATGCCCGCCCCTCGGCCCGCATCCGTTTGCCCGCCCTGGTGTTGTTCGTGGCCGTGCTCAACGATGGCGTCAGCCGCGAGACCGAGTGTGCCCACCTGCAGCGCCTGCCGGGGCAGCAAGGCCTCAGGCCAGCCGACCTTCGAGGAAACTTTCTTCGGCTGCGCTTTGCCGACCACACGGTGAAGTGGGAGCGGCACACCGAGTTCACTCGCTACGTCATCGTGCAGCCGCTGCCAGAAGATGCCGGCCTGGGCGCCACCGAACCTGAGTTGCTGCAGGGTCTGGTGGTGAGCGCCGAGTGGCTGCGCGCCATCCCCGGCCGCACCGTGGCTGCCGTGAAACTGGTCATGGTGAACCACGAGCTCAGCGACCCGCACGCCGTGCTGGCACTGGGCCAGCAATGGTTGGGCGGGCGCACCGTGGTGGCCTCGCTGCTGGGCCATGGCCACTCCATGGTGGTGACCAACTTTCGCCTGCAGGCCAACGGCTTCGAGCGCATGCTGGTCATCGCCCCGCCGGGCACCAGCGAGACCCGCGCTGGCCGCATCTCGCAGCGCCTGCTGGAGCTGGAAATCTACCGCTTGATGGCCCTGCGCGGCCTGCCGGTGGCCAAGGCACTCGGGCCCATGCTCAACGAGGCCGAGGCCGACCTGGTGGATGTGACTGCCAAGCTGGAGGCGCGGCAGGCTTCGGCCTCGGAGCTGCTGGACGCGCTGATCCACGACGCCGCGCGAGTGGAACGCGCCACCGCCGAAAACGCCTACCGCTTCTCGGCCACGCAGGCCTACGACACCCTGGTGCGCCAGCGCATTGCCGAGCTCCGCGAGAAGCCCATCCCCGGCACGCAAACGGTGGGCGAGTTCATGCAGCGCCGGCTCTCGCCCGCCATGGCCACGGTGGCGGCCACGGCCGCGCGTCTGGCATCACTTTCGCAGCGCATCGAGCGCGCCAGCGCCCTGCTGCGCACGCGGGTAGACATTGCCACCGAGGCGCAGAACCAGCAACTGCTGGCCAAGCTCACGCGCGGGCAAGAGCTGCAACTCAGCCTGCAAACCACGGTGGAGGGCCTGTCCATCGCCGCCATCTCGTACTACGTCATCAGCCTGCTGCTGTACAGCGGCAAGGCCCTGAAGGCCCTGGGCCTGCCCATCAACCCCGAGATGGCAGCAGGTGCGCTGATCCCGGTGGTGCTGTGGGGCGTATGGAAGGCCACGCAACGCGTGCATGCCAAGCTGCATGGTGGTGGGGCAGCGGGCGGCGCATAGCAGCCGGCCACGTCTGCAGCGTCTTGTGTTTTGAACGCGATGCCTCATCGCAAAGCCAAAAGCAAGCCCACCAAGTGCGGGCTTTTTAACTTCCGTCCTGCGCCGCCTCCGCTAGAATGCGCCCTGTTCCGAGGAGCGTTGCAAGGCCTGCACTCAGGCCCCAGGCTCGGAACCCTTCACAGGCAACGGCGCTCACCCGCACAAGCGTTTCTCCGTGGGTGAGTTGTGGATTTCCCATTCCCCATCAAGAGTCTTCGCATGTCGCGGGTTTGTTTGAACCCATTCGGAGAACTCTGCTGATGAACGCCCCCGCCAAAGCCGCCCCCACCGACCGCCACGCCATTGCCGACGCTTCCCTTGCCGCCTGGGGCCGCAAGGAAATCAAGATTGCCGAGACCGAGATGCCAGGCCTGATGGCCATCCGCGAAGAGTTCGCCGCCAGCCAGCCGCTCAAGGGCGCGCGCATCACCGGCTCGCTGCACATGACCATCCAGACCGCCGTGCTGGTCGAGACCCTGCAGGCCCTGGGCGCCGACGTGCGCTGGGCCTCGTGCAACATCTTCTCCACGCAAGACCATGCCGCCGCCGCCCTGGTGGCCACCGGCACCCCCGTGTTCGCCTACAAGGGCGAGACGCTGAAGGACTACTGGGACTACACCCACCGCATCTTTGATTTCGGCCCGGCCGGCACCGAGGGCGAAGGCCCCAACATGATCCTGGACGACGGTGGCGACGCCACGCTGCTGATGCACCTGGGCCAGCGCGCCGAGAAGGATCTGTCTGTGGTAGCCAACCCCGGCAGCGAAGAAGAAACCGAGCTATTCGCCGCCATCAAGGCCAAGATCGCGGTGGACCCCACCTGGTACACCCGCAAGAGCAAGCACATCATCGGCGTGACCGAAGAGACCACCACCGGCGTGCACCGCCTGAAGGAAATGAGCGCCAAGGGCACGCTGCTGTTCCGCGCCATCAACGTGAACGACTCGGTCACCAAGAGCAAGTTCGACAACCTCTACGGCTGCCGTGAAAGCCTGGTGGACGGCATCAAGCGCGCCACCGACGTGATGATTGCCGGCAAGGTGGCCTGCGTGGCCGGCTATGGCGATGTGGGCAAGGGCTCGGCCCAGGCGCTGCGCGCCTTGAGCGCCCAGGTGTGGGTGACCGAGATCGACCCCATCAACGCCCTGCAGGCCGCGATGGAAGGCTACAAGGTCGTGACGATGGAATATGCCGCCGACAAGGCCGACATCTTCGTGACCACCACCGGCAACAAGGCCATCATCACGCACGACCACATGGTGGCGATGAAGGATCAGGCCATCGTCTGCAACATCGGCCACTTCGACAACGAGATCGACATCGCGTCGGTTGAGAAGTACACCTGGGAAGAGATCAAGCCGCAGGTGGACCACATCATCTTCCCCGATGGAAAACGCATCATCCTGCTGGCCAAGGGCCGCCTGGTGAACCTGGGCTGCGGCACCGGCCACCCCAGCTTCGTGATGTCGTCGAGCTTTGCCAACCAGACCATTGCGCAGATCGAGCTGTTCACCCGCCCTGAGGCCTACAACGTTGGCGACGTCTATGTGCTGCCCAAGATCCTCGACGAGAAGGTGGCGCGCCTGCACCTGAAGAAGGTGGGCGCGATGCTGACCGAGCTGACCGACGAGCAGGCCGCCTACATCGGCGTGTCCAAGGCCGGCCCGTACAAGCCGGACACGTACCGCTATTGATCGGGCGATGCGCGCCGACCAACTCCTGGTCCAGCAAGGGCTGGCGCCCACGCGTTCGGCCGCCCAGCGGCTGATCACGCAGGGCGCCGTGCGCTGGCTGGGCCCCAAGGGTTGGGCGGTGCCAAAGAAGGCGGGCGACGAGCTGCCCGTGGGCTGCGAGATCGAGCTCACCGACGACGCCGAGCTGCGCTGGGCATCGCGCGGGGGTTTGAAGCTGGAAGGCGCGTTGAAGGAAGCCGGGCTGGATCTCACCGGCCAGATCGCGCTGGACGTGGGCCAGAGCACCGGCGGCTTTACCGAGGTGCTGCTGGCGGCGGGCTGTTTGCGCGTGGTGGGGGTGGACGTGGGCCACGGCCAGTTGCACCCGCGCCTGGCAGAGAACGCCCAAGTGGTGGCCTTTGAGGGCCTGAACGCGCGCGAGCTCACGCCGGCGAGCTTTGGCCTGTACTGGCCCGAAGGCGGCTTCGGCTTCATCACCGGTGACTTGTCGTTCATCTCGCTCACCCTCGTGCTGCCGGCACTGGCGCCTCTGCTGGCCACGGGCGGCTCGCTGTTGATGCTGGTGAAGCCGCAGTTCGAACTGCAGCGTGCCGACATCGGCAAGGGCGGGCTGGTGAAAGACCCGGCCGCATTTGTTCGCGTGGAGGCCCGCATCCGCGAGGCCTGCGAGGCCTGCGGCTTGCAGGTGCAGGCCTGGCGTCCCAGCCCCATCACCGGAGGCCAGGGCAATCAAGAATTCTTCGTTCAGGCCTGCAAGGCCTGAACCCCAGGAGACAGACCCATGACATCCACGACAGACTTCCAGCTCAGCCTGGAATTCTTCCCCCCCAAGACGCCCGAGGCCAGCACCAAGCTGGCGGCGGCGCGCCAGGCACTGTATGCACTCAAACCCACGTTCTGCTCGGTCACCTACGGCGCCGGCGGCTCCACCCAAGATGGCACGCTGCAAACCGTGCAGGCCATCCTTGAAGAAGGCCAGCAGGGCGCCACCCACTTCACCTGCGTGAGCGCCACGCGCGACTCGGTGCGTGAGAAGCTCGCGCTGTTCAAAGACATGGGCATACGCCGCATCGTCGCGCTGCGCGGTGACCTGCCCAGCGGCTACGGCGCCTTTGGCGAGATCGGCCATGCCAGCGACCTGGTGCGCTTCATCCGCGAAGAGACGGGCGAGCATTTCCACATCGAGGTCGCCGCCTACCCCGAGGTGCACCCGCAGGCCAAGTCGCCGCAAGACGACCTGAAGGCCTATGCCACCAAGGTGGCGGCCGGCGCCAACTCGGCCATCACGCAGTTCTTCTTCAACGCCGACGCCTACTTCCGCTTTGTGGACGACGCGGCGAGGCTGGGCGCCACGGTGCCGGTGATGCCCGGCATCATGCCCATCACCAACGCCAGCGGCATCTTGCGCTTTGCCGACGGCTGCGGTGCCGACGTGCCGCGCTGGGTGCGCCTGCGCCTGCAGAGTTTTGGCGACGACACGGCCAGCATCAAGGCCTTTGGCCTGGACGTGGTGACTGCGCTGTGCGAGCGCCTGCGCGCCCAGGGCGTACCGGGGCTGCACTTCTACACCATGAACCAGTCGGCCACAGTGCTGGAGATCTGCCGCCGCCTGGGGCTTTGACGGCCCCAGGACACTCGGCAGTGCCTGCAGCCGAACTTGCCAACGTGTGGCGAATCCGCATCGTTGTGGTGCAGCAAAGCTGACGAATGTCAAATCGGCCCCGGGCGAAAAGCGGGCTCGTGGCCCGTATTGCGACGCAGCAAGTTGACTTCGGCGCCTGGGCGTTGCAATGGTTCCTGATCGTATCGATCCACCATCCATCGCAACCCCAAGTAGGAGTCTCTCCATGCGCAAGTCGCTCATCGCCCTGGCCACCCTGGCCGCCTTTGCCCAGTTTGCTTCGGCCCAAGACAGTGGCAGCTGGATCGTTCGCGGTCGTGCCGTGCAACTGCAGTCAGACAACGGCAACAACGGCCAGTTGCTGACGACGCTGGACGCCGTGACCGTGCTGAGCAACCCGTCGGCGTCGATCAATGACAAGACACTGCCTGAGCTCGACATCAGCTATTTCTTCACGCCCAACATCGCCGCCGAGCTGATCCTGTCTGTGCCGCAAAGCCAAACCCTGTACGCCAACCACGCCGGCGGCAAGGCCGCCATCGGCACCTTCAAGCACCTGCCCCCGACGCTGACTGCGCAGTACCACTTCACCGGTCTGCCCATGGCGCGTCCTTACGTGGGCGTGGGCGTGAACTTCACCAAGGTCTGGGGCGTGAGCATCACCGTGCCGGGCGCTGCAACGACGAGCGGGACCGCACTACCGCTGGACATCAGCCGTGAAAGCGTGGGCCTGGCTGCGCAAATTGGCGTGGACGTGCCCCTGGGCGGCGGCTGGCTGCTGAACCTGGACGTCAAGAAGCTGCAACTCGGCGTGGACGTGAAGGCTGGTGGCGCCAAGGTTGGCGAGTTCAGCATCGATCCGCTGCTGTTCGGCATCGGCGTTGGCAAGCGCTTCTGAGATTGCCTGGCGCCTTTGACGGCGCCTGCCTCACAAGCCAAGGCGACCCTCGGGTCGCCTTTTTCATGTCTGCCAGAACACGCCATCCTCGGTCAGCAGCGCGTCCAGCGGCACGTCGTGCGGCTCGGGTGCCAGCCAGGGCAGGTAGCCATGGGCATAGCCCAGGCCGGCGGTTGCAGGGCGCGGCGTGATCGCAGCCAAGGTGCGGTCGTAAAAGCCGCCGCCGTAGCCCAGCCGCGTGCCGCGCGGGCCAAAGCCCACGCAGGGCACCAGCAGTAACTCGGGGTGGAAGGCCTCGGTGCCCTTGGGCTTGGGGATGCCGTAGGCGTCTTCCTCCATGGGGCAGCCCGGGTACCAGACGTGGAAGGTGAGCTGCTTGGTCTCGCGGTTCATCACCGGCAGGCCGATGCGGCGCTGCTCGCCAGACTCGCTCCAGCGGTAGAGCGCAGGCAAGGCATCGAACTCGCCCTTGATGGGCCAGTAGGCGCCGATGGTCTTCTCCTTGCGGCTGATCAGCCACACCATCAGCACCTCTTGCAGGTGCGCGGCACGCTGATGGCGGTCCAGCAGGCTCAGGCGCTCAGCCTGCAGTTGCTTGCGCAGTACGGCCTTGTCGCGCGAGGGTTCGAGGTTGAGCTTGAACGGCAGGGTCATGGTGCGCAGTAGGCAAGAGCCGAAGTGCGGCCATTGTCAGCCAGTCGGCACGGGCTGACTACACTGCGCTCATCGTCAACGCCCGGAGCGCGCAACGTGGCCCAAGACTTCGTCAACTGGTGCAGCGAGTTGCTCGCGCCATTGGGCCCGGTGCGTATCAAGCGCATGTTCGGTGGCCACGGCCTGTATGTGGACGAGATTTTCATCGCCCTGGTTGCTGGCGAAACCCTTTACCTGAAGGTGGATGGCGACACCCGCGCGCAGTTTGAAGCTGCGGGTTGCCGCCTGTTTGAGTACACCTTCCCCGGCGGCATGACGGGCCATCTGAACTACTTCAGTGCGCCAGACGACGCCATGGATTCGCCCGCGCAGATGCAGCCCTGGGCGCGTTTGGCCATGGCGTCAGCGCTGCGCGCCAGAGCGATCAAGGCCTCGCCCAAGCCACGCGCCAAGCCTGCAGCACGGGTCAGCAAGGCCCCTCGCAAGGCCGCCGGCAAACCGGGCTGAGGGCCGGGCAGGCTTAAGCCCACGGGGCGGCCTTCGTGCAAGGGCCCCAGGGTGATGTGCTCGCCAGCTCGCAAGGGCAGGCTGTCGCCGGCGGAGAGCACCCAGTCGTTGGCAAAGCCGTCGCGCGTCACCCAGGCCTGGCCCGTGGTCACCTGCAGGGTGCCAGTGCCCAGCGATTGCCAACGCAGGGTGCGGGAAAGATGCAGCATCATCATGAATCTCCAGTGCCGCCAAGGCGGTGTCTACAGGGCTTCATCGTGCATGAATATGGCGATTCGTGGCATGCTTTCGGTACCGGTAATTCATGCTCCACCGTTATGAATCGCATCCTCCACCGCCCCCTGCCCCTGGACGCCCTGCGCAGCTTTGAGGCCGTGGCGCGGCGCCTGAGCTTCAGCGCCGCCGCCGAGGAAATGCATGTCACCCAGCCGGCCATCAGCCGCCAGATCAAGGCGCTGGAGGACGAGCTGGGCGCCACGCTGTTCCACCGCGCCACGCGCAAGGTTGAGCTCACCAGCGCGGGCGCCGCCTTGCAGCGCGTGGTGAGCGCCGCGCTGGCACAGATCGACACATCGGTGCGCCAGATCCGCATGAGCCAGAGCCGGGCCATGGTCAGCGTCACCACCTTTCCGTCGTTCGCCTCGCTGTGGCTGATGCCGCGGCTGCCAGACTTCGAGCGCAGCCATCCGGACGCCGACATCCGCATCTCGGCCACCGACCGGCTGGTGGAGCTCGATGACGTGGAACTGGACCTGGCCCTGCGCCACTGCCGCCCCGAGCGTGCACCGGCCGGCGCCCAGCGCATGTTTGGCGAGGTGCTGACCCCGGTGATAGGCACCCGCCTGGCCGACGCCATCGACCGTGGCGACGCCCCGCCGCTGCGCCGTGCCGCCGATCTGGCCGCGCACACGCTGCTGGAAGTGGAAGATGGCTCCAACCAGGCCAGCGCCCTGGGCTGGCCGACCTGGCTGAATGCGCAGGGCCTGGGCAAGCTCACGCCCAGGCGTTGGATACGCATGAACTTCAACCACCAGCAGGTGCAGGCGGCGCTGGCAGGGCAAGGCGTGGCCCTGGCCTTTTTGCCCATGGTGCATGACGCTTTGGCGCGCGGCGACCTGATCGAACCCTTTGGCCCAAGCCTGCGCCACCACACCGCGTGGTGCTACTGGTTCGTGCCGCTGGGCCCGACCCTGGCCACGCGGCGCCCGGAAGTGGAAGCCTTTGGCAACTGGGTGCGCGCGCAGGCGGTGCTGACACGCCAGGCCATAGGCGACGTGCCCGACGCCGAGGCCGAGGCGCTGCCCGACTGAGCGCCATGCATGCGCCCCACGCATGGCGCGCATGTCAATTGCTCACCCACGCACTGTGGCCACGCCCTTAGCATCCTCCACTCACATCCGGCACCCAGCCCCAAGGAAGCCCCATGCAACTCCACATCGGCAACAAGAATTACTCGTCCTGGTCCATGCGCCCTTGGGTGCTGCTGCGCCATTTCGGCATCGCCTTCGACGAGGTCATGCACCGCTTCGACAGCTTCGAGGCCGGCTCGCGGTTCCGCCGCGAGATGGCCGCGCTCAGCCCCACCGGCAAGGTGCCGCTGCTGGTGGACGGCGATCTGGTGGTGTGGGACACGCTGGCCATTGCCGAGTACCTGGCCGAAACCCACCCCGAACTGCCGCTGTGGCCGCGCGACCAGGCCCAACGCGCCCGCGCCCGCAGCTTGTGCGCCGAGATGCACAGCAGCTTCGGCGCGCTGCGCTCGGCCTGCCCCATGAACATCGAGGCCACGCTACCCGAGGCGGGCGCCAAGGTTCTGGCCGAACAGCCCACCGTGCAGGCCGACCTGGCCCGCCTGACGGCCATGTGGGGCGCAGCGTTGACCGGGAGCGGCGGGCCCTTCCTGTTTGGCGAGTTCGGCATCGTCGACGCCTACTTCGCGCCGGTGGTGGCGCGCCTGCGCAGCTATGCGCTGCCGGTGGATGCCGACGTGGCGGCCTACATGGGGCGTGCCTGGGCTTCTCCCGGCGTGGCTGCCTGGGTGCAGGGCGCGCTGGCGGAGCAAGACTTCCGCGACTTCGAAGAGCCCTATCGTCAACACCGCTGACCCGACTTGCGATCGGCTTCACAAGCCCGCTCTCGGCTACTGCTCTCGGCGCATAGCAGTCCGTCATCCCCGTCCCTCGACCCCGTCATTCCCGCGCAGGCGGGAATCCAGGTTTTCTCGCTCACACGTCGGTGGCGGGGCAGAGGTCGACGGGTACCCGCCCGACTCCATCTCCCCTCCGCCATGCCCTCAAGCCGGGCATGGCGCATTCCTCCTTGAGTTCCGTCGGGCGGGTACCCGACACCCTCTGCCTGAGACAGCGGTGGCGCGCCACCAGGTGGACCGCCACCGTCAGGGGTTGCAGGGCAGTGGTGGTGCCTTCGGACGGAGGGCACATTCGCGTTTGGGTAGAGAGCTCCGAGGGCCAAGGCGGAACAAGAGAGCGCAGGCGCAACAGAGGGCACGGCGCTTGTCCGCGAGGAGCCCGTAGGCCGAAGGTACCGCCGCTGCACTGCCGCAGCCGACGCAAAGACATGGATTCCCGCCTACGCGGGAATGACGAAATACGGCCGGCCGCTATGCGCCGAAACCCGCCGCCACCCCGTTGCTAGTTGCGGCGGCTGGCGGCGCTGGGGCTTGCGCCCCCAAGCCCTCCTCAGTGGCTCACTTGCAGCGTGTACTTGCCTGCTGTGGCGCCGGTGCCTCCCGAGTAGTAGCGCACGCGCAGATACCAGGTGGTGGCCGCGCCAGTGTTGGCGCGGGAGATCACATCGGCCACGCCGGTGCCATTGAGTGAACTGGCCAGCAGGCTTCCCGAGCTGTTGTACAGGTACAGGTCGTAGTCGGAACTGGCGTTGGGCGTGAGCGTGGCGCTCAGCGTGGCGCCAGTGGCCATGGCGATCTTGTAGTAGTCGGTGTCGGTCTTGCTTGAAAGCGTGCCGCTGATGGTGGCCGGGTTGGGGCTCACCGTCTGCGCCGCCGTGCGGCTGTTGTTGGGCTCGACCTCGGCCACGTTGTTGGTGGGCGGCGGCGGGGGCGGGGGTGGCGTGACGCCCGTGGCGGCATCCACCGCTGCACTGGCGTCAACAATGCCGGTGCCGCATTGCGAACAGGTGGCCGGGAAGGCCCGGGTGCTGGCCTTGAGCCGCGTCTCCACTTCGTCAGGCGTGAGGGCCGGGTTCTTGGCCAGCATCAGCGCCACCACACCCACCACGTGTGGCGTGGCCATCGACGTGCCCTGGTAGTAGGCGTAGCTGTCAGCCCCTGGGGTGCTGTTACCGGCGTTGAGCGTGGAATAGATGCCGTTGGCGGTGCCGGTGCTCATGTCGCCACCGGCTGCGGCCACATCCACCACCGCGCCGTAGTTCGAGTAGTAGGCCCGGCCGCCGGTGCGGCCCACCGCCGCCACGGTGATGACGCCCGTGCAACTGGCCGGGCTGTAGTTGGCCGCGTTGGCGTTGGAGTTGCCGGCCGCCACCACCACCACGGTGCCGCGGCTGCGAGCACTGTTGATGGCCGCTTGTGAGGTGGTGTCGCAAGCGCCCGAGCCGCCCAGCGACAGGTTGATGACCCGCGCCGGGTTGGCATTGGCCGGCACGCCACTGACGGTGCCGCCCGACGACCAGATGATGGCGTCGGCAATGTCAGAGGTGTATCCGCCACATTTGCCCAGTACGCGAGCCGCGAAGACCTTGGAGCCATAGGCCACGCCGGCCACACCGCTGGCGTTGTTGGTGACGGCAGCGATGGAGCCGGCCACGTGGGTGCCGTGCCAGCTGGAGGTCTCGGCAGCATGCACACCGCCACATTCGTTGGCGGCCACCCAGTCTCCTGGATCGGACGGGTCGGCGTCACGGCCGCTGCCGTCGTTGGACACCGCCGTGTCGATGATGAAGTCGTAACCCGGCAACAGGTTGGCGGCCAGGTCGGCGTGCGGGCGCACGCCGGTGTCGATCACGGCCACCACCACGCCCGTGCCGGTGCTCTTGTCCCAGGCTGCCGGCATGTTCAGGCCGCCGGCCGTCTCGTAGTACTGCCACTGGCTGGCGTAGCTGGTGTCGTTGGGCACGAACTGGGCCGTCATCATGCGGTCGGGTTCGGCGTACTCCACGTCGGGGTCGGCGGCGGCCACGGCCCGGGCCATGCGGCCGGCCTCGTCCACGCTCACGTGGCGGTCCAGTTTGAGCACATGCGCACCCAAGCCACTGGTGCGCAGCTTGCCAAACTGCGCGCCGTGCCGGTTCACCTCGCCCTGCGCGGTGGCCAGCGAAGCCGTGTCGGCACCTCGGGCTGCGGCCGAGCCGGCGCGGTACTTGACGATCAGGCGGTTGGTGATGCCGCCCACCGGCGCCTGGCCCAGGGCCACTTGCTCGGCCGATTGCCCGGCCCAGCTGGCGGGCGCTGCGCCCATGGCCATCAAGACCAACGAAGCGGCCAGCGCAAGCGGATGGCGTCGTGCGGTGAAATTCATGGAGACTCCCAATGGGTTGGTATGGATTGCGGCCCAGGGTTGGGCCGCGAGCCATGTTCCCCAGCACCCAGGGCCGTTGGCAAGAGGGTCATACCGCAGAGGTGCAAGCGTTGGTTAACGAAGCACCTCTCGTGTCAGAAGTCTGTTCTCGGACAAGGTCGGGTCATGGCACAGCCCGCACATCGCACGGCCTGCGTTACATTCCTCGCGCCATGTACCACGCCCGAATTGCCAGGTTCTCCGCTTGAAAAGAATTGCCTCCTTACGCACCGCATGGGTCTTGTTAGCGGCGCTGTGTGCACCAGGCGCGGTGATGGCCGCCGGCCCCACTGACGAAGAGCTCATCCGCAGCGCCCGCGACGCCCACGCGCGCCGCGACAAGCCCCGCCTGGCCAGCCTGCGCAGCGCCGCCATGGACACCCGTCACCCACTCGCCGCCTGGGTCGACTACTGGGCACTGGCCGCAAGGCTTAACGAGGCCAATGCCAACGAAGTGGAGGCCTTCTACACCCGTTGGCCCGGCAGCTATGTGGAAGATCGGTTGCGCAACGACTGGCTGCTGGAACTGGGTCGGCGCCGCGATTGGGCCGGCTTCAGTCGCGACCTGCCGCGCTTTCGCATGAACGACGACCGCGAGGTGGCCTGCTACGCGCTGCTGCTGCAGGCCCAGGCCGGCACCGACGTGGCCGAGGCCGCCCGCCGCGCCTGGATGGCCCAGCGCGACCCCGAGGACGGTTGCCAGTTGATGGCGCAAACGCTGTTCGACGCCAAGCAATTCAAGCCCGACGACGTGTGGCGCAAGGTCCACCAGGCGGCCGAGCACAACCGCCCGCGCGCCGCCCGCAATGCCGCCGCGCTGCTGGGCGAGCCGGTGGCCAAGGCGGTGGCCGAGACCATGGACAGTCCGGGCCGCTACTTGGCGCTCAAGGCCATGGCCCTGGGCCACAACCGCAACGAGCTGACGGCCATCGCCATCGCCCGCGTGGCCGCCAACGACCCCGCACAGGCCGCCAGCCAGTTGGAAGACCGCTGGGGCGCAGCGCTGAGCGCCGAGCACGCCGCTTGGGCCTGGGCGCAGGTGGCCAAGCAGGCGGCGCTGGCGCTCAAGCCCGAGGCCCTGCCCTGGTCCCGCCTGGCCTGGGGCGCACTCAAGAAGGGCAGCCGCCCCGACTGGAGCGACGAGACCCTGGGCTGGCTGGCGCGTGCCAGCCTGCGCCTTGCGCCACCCGACCAGCGCTGGGGTCAGGTGCTGCAAGCCATCGACGCCATGAGCGCTCCCGAGCGCAAGGACCCCACTTGGCAGTACTGGCGCGCCCGCGCGCTGCAAGGCCTGGCCAAACCAGGCGAGGCCGGCGACGCACAACGTGCCGAAGCCCGCCAGGCCCTGACCGAGCTGGCCGGCCCGCTCGGCTTCTACAACCAGTTGGCCGCAGAAGAACTGGGCCCGCCACCGCCGCAACCGGCTCGCCCACTGCCCGCCACGCCCACCGAGCGCGAAGCCGCGCGCGGCCACACGGGCCTGGCCCGCTCGCAACTGCTGCTGCAGGCCGGCCTGCGCTCAGAGGGCCTGCGCGAATGGAATTTCTCGATGCTGGGCATGAATGACCGCGAACTGCTGGCCGTCGCCCAGATGGCCTGCGAACGCGAGATCTGGGACCGCTGCATCAGCAGCAGCGAGCGCAGCAAAGCAGAGGTGGACGTGGAGCAGCGCTTCCCCATGCCGATGCGCGAGCAATTGATTGCCAAGGCCACCGAGGCCAGACTGGACCCGGCCTATGTGTACGGTTTGATCCGCCAGGAATCACGCTTCGTGATGAACGCACGCTCGCATGTGGGCGCCTCGGGCCTGATGCAGGTGATGCCCAGCACTGCCACCTGGACGGCCAAGAAGATCGGCCTGGCCGGCTTCAAGACCGCCATGTTGGCCGAGCAGGACACCAACCTGCGCATCGGCAGCGCCTACCTCAAGCTTGTGCTGGACGACATGGGCGGCTCGCAGGCGCTGGCCGCTGCTGCTTACAACGCCGGCCCCAACCGCGCGCGCCGCTGGCGCGAAGGCCCGGCGATGGAGCCGGCCATCTGGGTCGAGAACATCCCCCTGCACGAGACCCGCGACTATGTGAAAAAGGTGCTCTCCAACGCCAGCAACTATGCCGCGCTGCTCAGCGGCAGGACCAGCTCGCTCAAGGCCAGGCTGGGCAACACCATCGGCCCGCGTGGCAGCGACGCACCGCCCCCCAACCCCGATCTGCCGTGACACCGCCATGACCCAGCGCCACACGCCACCCACCCCCAAGGGCCTGCGGGCCTATGTGGTGGGCGGCGCGGTGCGCGACGCGCTGCTGGGCCTGCCCGTGAACGACCGCGACTGGGTGGTGGTGGGCGCGACGCCGCAGCAGATGCTGAACGCCGGCTTTCGCACCGTGGGCAAGGACTTTCCGGTCTTTCTGCACCCCGAGAGCGGCGAGGAATACGCCCTGGCCCGCACCGAGCGCAAGACCGGACCGGGCTACCACGGCTTCGCGGTGCACGCCGCGCCCGACGTGACGCTGGAAGACGACCTGGTGCGGCGCGACCTCACCATCAACGCCATGGCACGCGACGAGCACGGCATGGTGATCGACCCGCACGGTGGCCAGCGCGACCTGGCCAGCCGCGTGCTGCGCCATGTGAGCGAGGCCTTCGCCGAAGACCCGGTGCGCATCCTGCGGCTGGCACGCTTTGCCGCGCGCTTTCACGGCTTCAGCGTGGCCCCCGAAACCATGGCCCTGATGGCCCGCATGGCGCATGCCGGCGAGGTGGACGCCCTGGTGGCCGAGCGCGTCTGGCAAGAGCTCTCGCGTGGCCTGATGGAGGACAAGCCCAGCCGCATGTTCGAGGTGCTGCGCGAATGCGGCGCGCTGGCGCGTTTGCTGCCCGAGCTGAACCGCCTGTGGGGCGTGCCGCAGCGGCCCGAGTACCACCCCGAGATCGACACCGGCGTGCACGTGATGATGGTGCTGGACATGGCCGCACGCATGGGCGCCTCGCTGCCGGTGCGCTTTGCCTGCCTGTGCCACGACCTGGGCAAGGGCGCCACCCCGCCCGAGGAGTGGCCACGCCACATTGGCCACGAGGCCCGCAGCGAGCGCATGGCCCGCGACGTGGCCCAGCGCCTCAAGGCCCCGGCGGACGCCACCGAACTGGCCGTGCTGGTGGCGCACGAACACACCAACATCCACCGCTCGGCCGACTTTGGCGCCGCCGCCATCGTGCGCATCCTCGAGCGCTGCGACGCCTTTCGCCGCCCGGCACGCTTTGAAGAGGCCTTGCAGGCCTGCGAGGCTGACGCCCGAGGCCGCCAGGGCTTTGAAGACCGTGCCTACCCCAGCGGCCCCTGCCTGCGCAGCGCCCTGGCCGCAGCCAGCAGCATAGACGCGACCCAGGTGGCTGCCCAGGCCCAGGCGCGTGGCGCTCATGGCTCGCAGATCGCCGACGCCATCCGTGTGGCACGCACGGATGCGGTGGGACGGGCGCTGGACTGAGCGTCTGCCGGCTCAGGGCCTGAGCGCCCCGCTCAGATCGCCCACCTTCTCACGTACGCCTGCCAGCGGCTCCAGGCCGAAGCGGCGGGTGAGGAGCTTGAGGATAGAGGTGGTGTCGTAGGGCGTGTGGTCCACATGAGCCTTGCGCACCATGGGCCCTATCAGCAGCGCCGGGATGCGCGTGCCAGGCCCGAAGCGGTCGCCCCAGCCAGGGCCGCTGGGTGGCTGCACGTGGTCCCAGTAGCCACCGTTCTCGTCGTAGGTCAGCACGATCAGCATGTCTGGCCACTGCGGGCTGGCGCGCAGCTTCTCCAGCACGGCGGCCATGTGTGCGTCGCCGCTCTTGAGGTCGGTGTAAGAAGGGTGTTGTGTGAACCGGCCGGCCGGCTTGTAGAAGCTCACGGCCGGCAGCGTGCCGGCGGCAATGTCGCGCAAGAAGTCTTCACCGTCCTTCAGGTGCAAGGCCCGGTCGGACGTGCCCGGCGCAAAGCGCGCGTGGTAGTTGAAAGGTTGGTGGTGGGGCTGGAACATTGGGCTGCCATCGCCGCCGGCATAGATCACCTGGCGCTTGGCGATGGGCTCCTGGCGGCCGTCGGCCAGCGCGGCGTTCCAGCCACCGGCATACCAGGCCCACGCAACGCCCTTGGCCGAAAGCGTGTCGCCGATGGTGCGAGCGGTTTGCGGCGGCACGGTTTGCCCGCCGCGCTCGTTGCCCAAGGGGTCGGCGAAATCGGGTGAGCCGCCCAGCGCAGGCGGCACACCGCTGGGCTGGTAGGCCGGCTGCGAGGTGTTGACCGACCAGCCGTCGGGCGTCACCTGGCCGCCATTGGCCACCTTGGCCGCCCCGACGTTGGCCGACGGCGAATCGGCTTTGAGCACCAGTTGCCCCTTGGCATCGAGTTGGGCGCGCATGGCGTCGGGCGCACTGGCGTGGCGCGGGGCACAGGCGCAGACCAGGTACTGGTGGTTCAGGTACGAGCCGCCAAAAGCGCCCATGAAGAAATGGTCGGCCAGTGTGTACTCGCGCGCCCACTGCCAGAGCTTGAGCTGCGAACCGTCGTAGTGGCCCATCACCCAGCCACCCACCTGTGACATGGCCGCAAAACGGTCATTGCGCCCGCCGTTGATCTGCTGCTGGTTTTGGTAGAAGGCGTGCGTGGGGCTGGGCACGATCTCGTCCAGCCGCTTGCTCACTGGCGGCGCGTCGATGCGGAAGGGGCCGTTGGGCAGGCGCGCAAATCGCGCGTCGGGTTTACCGTCGTGGCCAAACACCACCAGCTCCTTCAGCGGCTGGCCGTCGTGGTCTCGTTGCAGCTTCTGCTCGGGCGTGGCGTCGGCGATGCCGTTGGCACCGGGGAACAGGCCGTAGAGGTTGTCGAAGCTGTGGTTCTCGGCGTAGATCACCACCACGTGCTTCACACGCTGCAGCGTGGCATCAGAGGCTGGGCCGGGCGCTGGCGCTTGCGTGGCGCAGGCCCCCAGCAGCAGCGTGGTAACCAGGGCGGCCCAGGCGACAGGACGTGGCGTGAGTGTGTGCATGGCTGGCTCCGGTGCGATGCATGATGGTAGCTGGCGAGGCAGCCACAGCACTCTTGACGGGTGGCGCCGCATGCGATGAACTGTGCCCCTCGCCCTCAAGGGCACTCACCTGCCGCCTGCATGCCCACTCACCTGCCCACCCGCACACTCACACTGGCCCTGCTGCTTGCCGCAAGCGCGCACGCCGCCGAGCCCGAGGCCTGGCCCGTGGCCGGCCAGCAGGGCCTGGTGCGCTACGTCATCGTACCCACCGCACTGGCGCGCGACGAACCCGCCTATGCCCGCCAACTGGCGCTGCTGTGCGAGCCCGAACGCACCTGCTTCATCAACTTCTACACCAACAGCAGCGGCGCACCCGTGAGCATGCCGCTGCCCGACGCCATTGAGCACGAGCCTACCGCCGTGTTCCGCCAATCGGTCAAGCGCGGCGCAGCTACGCTGCGCTGGAGTTGCCGCATGCAGATCGCGGCCGAGACTTGCTTCTGAGCCCGACCCATGTTGATCACCATCGCCCCGCAGGTTCGCTTGTTCGTTGACGTGGAGGGTGCGAGCCTGGTGCCCGACGGGCCCGCACTGCGCGTCAAACCCACGCTGATCTTGCTGCATGGTGGCCCAGGTTATGACCACTCGGGCTTCAAGCCGGCCTTCTCGGCACTGGCCGATGTGGCCCAAATCGTCTACTACGACCATCGCGGCCACGGCCGCAGCGACCGGCGCCCGCCCGAGGAGTGGACGTTGGACACCTTTGCCGATGATGTGGTGCGGCTGTGCGACGCGTTGGGCATAGTCAAACCCATCGTGCTGGGGCAGAGCTTTGGTGGCTTCGTGGCGCAACGCTATATCGCGCGGCATCCGGGGCATGCGGGCAAGGTCGTCCTTTCCAGCACCTCGCCGCACCTGGGGCTGGCGCGCAAGCTGGCGATGTTCGAGCGCCTGGGCGGGCCGACGGCGCGCGAGGCAGCCGAGCGCTTCTGGCAAAGGCCCTGCGCCGAAACCTGGGCGCCCTACCAGCGTCGGTGCTTGCTGCACTACAACACCACGGCCACGCGCAGCCCCGAGGCGGCGCAGCGCACCATCTACAACGAGGCTATCCTGTTCGCGTCGGCCAGCGGTGAGCAGCAGAGCATGAACTTGCTGCCTGGCCTGGCGCTGGCGCAATGCCCCGTGCTGGTGATGGCGGGCGAGCAAGACCCGGTGTGTCCGCTGGCCGATTCGCAGGACATCGCCGCAGCCTTGCCGCCACAGTGGTCGCAGCTGGCCACTTTTGCGCATTCTGGCCACGGGGCCTGGCGCGACGAACCTGAGGCTGCGTTTGCCTTGTTGCGCCAGTTCATACAAACCCCGACCCACCATGGACGACGTTGACCTGCACATTCTTCAGCAAGCGGTGGCCCGGTGCCCGACCAGCCACGCCCCCGTGCGCTTGGCCGGCGGTGCAGGCGGGCTGCGCGGTGTGAGCCCGGCCTGAGGGCAGCGGAGCCTGCGATCATGGGTGCATGCGGATACAGCTGCTCTCCGACCTGCACCTCGAAACTGAAAGCTTCGATCCCCAGCCCGCGCCTGGCGCCGAGGTGCTGGTGCTGGCGGGTGACATCGATGCCAGCTGGCAAGGGCTGTCGCTGTTCGCCGGCTGGCCGGTGCCCATGCTTTTCGTGGCCGGCAACCATGAGTTCGACGGCCGCGACATTGCCGAGGCCTGGGCCGGCTTGCGCCAGCGCTGCCGCGAGCTGGGCATCACGTTGCTTGAACAGGCCCAGACCGTGCTCACAGGCGACGATGGCCGGCGGGTGCGCTTTCTGGGCACGGTGCGCTGGAGCGACTTTGACCTGTTCGGCCCTGCCCAGCTGGAGCGGGCGCTGCGCGCCGGCGGCTATTTCGCGAAGGTGCAGCGCAGCTCACAGGGCGGCCGGCCGTTTGACGCCGCCGCCGTGCGCCGCGAGGGCCTGCAGTGCCGGCAGTGGCTGGAGCTGGCGCTCTCGCTGCCCGACCCCGATGCCTGCGATGCCACCGTGGTCATCACCCATTTCGCGCCCAGCCTGCGCAGCGCCGACCCGCGCTATGGCCGGCAGCCCGGCACCGCCAGCTTCTGCAACGCCGACGACGACCTGATCACCCGCGCCGACCTGTGGCTGCACGGCCATTTGCACTGCCGCCACGACTACACCCTGAACCGACCCAGCCGCGCGCCCAGCCGTGTGGTGTGCCAGGCGCGCGGCCTGGCCAAGAAGGGCGAGGCGGATGGCTTTGACCCGCTGCGCCTGCTGGTGGTTTGAGGTGCGGTGCATTGACATGAGGACACCGCGCCGCAGCGGGCCGGTGCCACACTGAACCCGTACGCCATCAACAAGGAGTTGTCATGAAGATCCTGGTCGCCGTGGACGGCAGTGCCTACACCAAGCGCATGCTGGCCTATCTGGCCGCGCACGACGAATGGATGGGCGAGCATCACCGCTACACGGTGCTGCATGGCGTGCAGGCGGTGCCCGCGCGTGCGGCAGCGGTGCTGGACAAGACCTTGGTCAAGTCGTACTACGACGACGAAGCCGAAAAGGTCTTCAAACCCATCCGCACGTTCTTCGACAAGCAGCGCCTGAAGGCCGACTACGTGACCAAGGTGGGACCGGTGGCCGACGGCATCGCGGCCCTGGCCGACAAGGGCAATTTCGACCTGCTGGTGATGGGCTCACATGGCCATGGCAACCTGGGCAATCTGGTGATGGGCTCGGTGGCCACCAAGGTGATGGCCCACTGCAGAACGCCGCTGCTGCTGGTGCGCTGAGCGCTTGCCGTCACTCCCGGGATGGCGGGAATGACGAGAGCTCAGGTCAGCCGGCCCTGCCAGGGTTGGGCGGGAGCCGCGCCGCGCGGGCGTGTGTCATCTCGCGGCAACTGCGCCAGGATGTACTCCAACCCAATGTCTGTGCCCATGTCGGCTGGGTCATCGTGCTGTACTGGGCGGGTGCGCCAGGCCAGCAGGCGGCGCAACAAACTGGGGCGGTATTTTGTGGGCATGGTCTTCTCCGGTGCAGGCCTGCCCACTTTCGGCCATCTGCAGCTCCCGCTTGAGCGGATGAGCGGCAAAAACCAGGCCTTTTGTGCGTTCTGACGCACTGGAGCGCGGAACGCAGCTTGCTTGCCCACCCGGCAAGCACCCCCGCCCTTTCAAACCAGGAGGATTCCCATGCGCAGCTTCCGCCCCGATTGGATGCTCGCCCTCACCGTGGCCACCGCCGTGCTGAGCGCGCTGTTGCTGAGTTGGGTCTGAAATCAGCCGGCCTAATCACTATTGAAAGTTAGTCATCAGGCTTCTTTAAATTCCGGCTCCTGCCCAGAATCCGCCTCCAGCCGCGCGGCCCCTCGTTCGCGGCGCCCCAGCGAGGTTTTCCAGGCATGAAGCAGCAAGCACAAAAGGTCATCGTTCTCGGCGCCGGCATCATCGGCATCAGCACCGCCTGGCACTTGGCCGAGCAGGGTCACGAGGTGACAGTGGTGGACCGCCAATCTGGCGCCGCGCTGGAAACCAGCTTTGCCAACGGCGCCCAGATCTCGGTGAGCTTCTGCGAGCCCTGGGCCAACGCTGGCGCGCCACTGAAGGTGGCCAAGTGGCTGTTGCGCGATGACTCGCCACTGCTGTTCCGCCCCAAGCTCGACCCGTACCAGTGGCGCTGGGGCGCCAAGTTCCTCACCCAGTGCAACGACGCTGCCTTTGCCCGCAATGTGCGGCAACTGGTGGCGCTGGGCGCCTACAGCCACGCTTCGCTCAAGGGCCTGGTGGCGCGCACCGGCATCAAATACCACCGGCTCGAGCGCGGCATCCTGCACTTCTTCTCGTCGGCCGCCGACTTTGAAGCCGGCGCCCAGGCCGCCGAGCTGATGCGCCAGGCAGGCGTGGACCGCCGTGTGCTCGACCGCAACGAGGTGCTGCAGGTCGAGCCCGCACTGGCGGCCTTTGGCGAGCAGATCCATGGCGGCACCTACACGCCCAGTGACGAATCGGGCGACGCCTTCGTTTTCACCCAGAAGCTGGCCGCGCTGTGCGCCGCTCGCGGCGTGCAGTTTCTGTGGGACACCGACGTGCTGGGCTTTGAGGCAAGCAGCGGCCAGATTCGCAGCGTGCGGGTGCGGGACCGCGAGACCGGGTGGGCCCGTGATCTGCAGGCCGACCAGTACGTGATGGCCATGGGCTCGTACACCGCGCCGCTGCTGCGCCCGCTGGGCGTGAGCCTGGACATCTACCCGGCCAAGGGCTACTCGGCCACGCTCAAGATCAAGCGCCCGCAGGACGCCAGCGTGGTGAGCCTGCTGGACGACACGCGCAAGATCGCCATCTCGCGCCTGGGCGACCAGATCCGCATCGCCGGCACGGCCGAGATGGCCGGCTACGACAACTCGCTGGACACCCGCACAGCCAAAGCCCGCTGCGCGGCGCTGGTGAAACGCTACGAAGAGCTGTTCCCCGGCGTGGCTGACACGAGCGAGCCGCAGTTCTGGAGCGGCCTGCGCCCCAGCACACCCGACAACATTCCGTACATCGGCCGCAGCAAGCTGGCCAACCTCTGGCTCAACGCCGGCCACGGCACGCTGGGCTGGACGCATGGTGCTGGCTCTGGCCGAGCACTGGCCGAGCTGATGAGTGGCCTGCAGCCCGCGCTGGACTTCAATTTCTGCGGCCAGGCTGCGCCGCAGCGCACGCCTCAGGTTGTGCTGGCGAGCTGACTGACCCAGCGCCCTGCACTTGCCAGGGCCAGCACCGACAGGACAGAGGGCTGCGTGCCACAATCGCGCCCCTTCTGACCGTGCGCGGCAAGCGCCGCCGCACTGCCCAATGCCCGCTGCACAGCCCCACCCAGTTGTCGATTTCTGCGCCATCGACTTCGGCACCTCCAACTCGGCCATCGCGCTGCCGGCGGGGCCGGGCCAAGTGCGCCTGGTGGCGGTGGAGGCGGGGCAGCCCACCATGCCCACATCGGTCTTCTACACGATGGAAGGCCAGCCCGTGCATGGCGAGCCGCGCTGCCTGTATGGCCGCGCCGCGCTGGCCGCCTATGTAGAGGGCATGGACGGCCGGCTGATGCGCTCGATGAAGAGCGTGCTGGGCTCGTCGCTGATCGAGCAGGGCACCGACGTGGGCGGCGGCCGTTCGGTGAAGTTCATCGACGTGATCGCCGGCTACCTGCGCCATCTCAAGGCCCTGGCCGAGGCCGAGGCCGGCACCACCATCACCCGTGCGGTGCTGGGCCGGCCGGTGTTCTTCGTGGACGGCGAGCCCGAGCGTGACGCCCAGGCCCAGGCGGCGCTGGAGGCGGCCGCGCGCCAGGTGGGCTTCAACGAGGTGAGCTTCCAGTTCGAGCCGATTGCCGCCGCGCTGGACTACGAGGCCACGGTGGACCACGAACAACTGGTGCTGGTGGCCGACATCGGCGGTGGCACCTCCGACTTCTCGGTGGTGCGCGTGGGCCCGGGCCGCAGTGCGCGGGTGGAGCGCGGCGACGACATCCTGGCCAGCCACGGCGTGCATGTGGCGGGCACCGATTTCGACCGCCACGTGGAGCTCACCGCCATCCTGCCGCTGGCGGGCTTCAAGGCGCGTGGCCCCAAGCCGGTGGAGCGCGAAGTGCCCAGCAAGGTGTACTTCGACCTGGCCACCTGGCATTTGATCAACACCGTCTACACCCCGCAGCGCGTCATGGAACTGCGCAGCATGAAGAAGTTCTACGCCGACCTCACGCTGCACACGCGTTTGATGGCCATCGTCGACGAACGCCTGGGCCACAGCCTGATGGCCATGGCCGAAGAGGCCAAGATCGCGGTGGCCGAGGGCCGCGACGCGCCCATCGACCTGTTTGAGGTGGAGCGCGGCCTCACAGCGGTGCTGGGCGAATCACAAGCCATGGGCGCCATCGAAAACGACCTGGAGCGCATCGTGCAGGCTGGCGTGCAAACCGTGCGCCTGGCCGGGGTGAAGCCCGAGAAGATCGAGGCCGTCTACCTCACCGGCGGCTCCACCGGACTGGCGCCGCTGGCCACCCGCATCGCGGCGCCGTTCAAGAAGGCCCGCACCGTGCGCGGCGACCGGCTGGCCAGCGTGGCCCAGGGCCTGGGCCTGCACGCGCAGCGGGTGTTTCGCTAAATCCAGCGCCGCACGGCCTGCAGGTAGGCGCGGTAGTCGGCGCCAAACTTGGCCAACGGCAAGCGCTCTTCCGGCGCGATCTGAAACCGGTTCATGTAGAGCACGAACACGGGCAGCAGGCACCAGGCCCCTATATGGCCCAGGTGGCTGGCCCAGCCCGCAAGCGCCAGCACGAAGCCCAGGTACATGGGGTTGCGGCTGCGCCGGTAGATGCCGGTGCTGACGATGCAGGACGTCTTGCCCGGCCGGGTTGGGTTCATCGTGGTGCTGGCCCGCCTGAAGGCCAGCACCACGGCCAGGGCCACGGCGGTACCCGCGAGGGCGAGGACCAGTGCCAACGGCGTCGAGGCGGGCACCGATCCGCCAGGCCAAGCCTTTGCTACCAGTCCCATCAGCATGGAGTGCGCCAGCAGCAGTGCCACTGGCGGCAGTTTCAGCTCCAGCATCCGCAGCATCGGCCTGGGCGCGTACCCTTCAACGCCTGCTGCGCTGCCCGCCAGCCGGGCCACGGCCCGACGTGCCGGGTGAACCGGGCCGTCGTGCCGGCCACGCGCCAGCCCGGGGTTTGGCCAGCCCCGTCTGCGGCCGCGTCACATCGGCCAGCAGCAGGGTGCTGGTGACCAGGCCTTCCACCGCGTCGGCCAGGTCGGTGGGCGGCTCGATCATCTCGATCATTTCAAGCAAGTCGTCGGCGTCTTCCAGGTCTTCAGGGTCGAAGGCGCGGTACAGCACGGCCAGCGGCTCCAGCACCTGCTGCGATTCATTGCGCAAGAGTTTCGGGAAGAACTCCATCGCCGTCGCGAAACCGGCCACCCAGGGCATCACGGTTTCCAGCGGGTCGGCGTCGTCGTCCAGCTCAAACACCCAGGGGTCGAACCATTGGCGACCGTGGATGGCGCGATTCAGCTCGGCGTGGCGGCGGCGCACCAGGGTGTGCAGCCGGTTGGGGTCAAAACTGGTCGTCAGCGGGCGGCCGTCGGCATCGCTCACGTGCGGCAGCCACTGGGCGTCTGGCACCGGCTCGGGCTGCAGCAGCACACCCACCAGGTAGCCGTCCAGCATCATCAGGTCCAGTGGCTCCAGCGGCGCGGGCACGGCGTCGAGCCGGCGCTCCAGCTCGGCCATGTCGGCGTCGGTTAGAGGGGTATTGGTGGGGATGGGCGCGGCGGCGGTCATGCCCGCGATTGTCCTCCGGGCCGCCCGGCCCGTGGCGCCCCAGGATGGGGCATCAAATGTCGCAAGGCTCGTCGTGGTGCCACGACACGTCCCACTTTAGGGGGATGTGTGATGGGGGGTGATGCACCTACAGTCATGTCTCCCAACGACGTCCTCTCGGAGGACTTGCACGACCTGACCCTCACGGGCCAGGTCGTTTTTTTTGGTTGCGTCATTCAGTTTGGGGCAAAACCCGGGCGAAAGGCCTCGCGCAGCCAGTCCACCAGCACCCGCACCGAGCGCGGCACCTGGGCGGTGTGCGGGCGTATGGCCCACAAGTGGCTGCCGTAGGCGCCCACCGGCCGCCAGCCGGGCAGCACCGGCACCAGCGCGCCGCTGGCCAGTGCGGCCTGGGCGCTGAAATCGGGCAGCAGGGCCAGCCCCAAGCCGCCGATGGCCGCGTCGCGCAGCGCCTCGCTGTTGTTGGCCGCCAGTGGGCCGCGTACTGGCACGCTCACAGGCTCTGCACCACGCAGACGCTCAAAGCGCCAGGCGGGGGTGTCGCCCGGGCGCGGGTAGTGCAGGCAATCGTGCGCGGCCAGGTCGGCCGGCTTGCGCGGTGCCCCTCGCTCTGCCAGGTAGGCTGGGCTGGCCACCAGCACCGCAACGGTTTCGCACAGCGCCCAGGCCACATGGGTGTCGGGTGGGGTGGTGGTGTGGCGCAGGGCCAGATCGAAGCCTTCGCGGGCCAGCGCGCTGAGCCGGTCAGAGAGATCCAGCTCCATGCGCAGCTCGGGGTACTGGCGCAAGAAGGCCGGCAAATGCGGCACCAGTTGCTGGCGGGCCAGCGCCACCGGGGCGGTGACGCGCAGCAGGCCGCGCGGTGCGCCGGCCAGATCCTTGGCGCCGGCCAGCGCCTGGTCGATGGCGGCAAAGGCGCCACGGCTGGCGTCGGCCAGTTGCTGGCCGGCCTCGGTCAGCCGCACGCTGCGGGTGGTGCGCAGCACCAGGGGCACGCCAGCGGCGCGCTCCAGTTCTGCCACGCGCTGGCTCATCGCGGCCTTGGACAAGCCCAGGCGCTGGGCGGCGGCAGTGAAGCTGCCGGCTTCGCCCAGCACAGTCAGGGCGTGCACGTGGGCCCACAACGGGGCAGAGCGGGTGTCGGCGCTGGGCATGCTGAATTGGTTCACTGAGCGATGTTTGTATTGTTCATCAATGTGAACAATGAATCCAGCAGCGCGGCATAGGCAAGCGGGGGATGGCTGCCTAGACTGGCGCTCTCACCGAACACCCGAGACACCGACATGGCCACAGCCCCGAACGCATTCATCTCCAGCGCAGACATCACCCACTATGTTGCCGGTGCTCCCTACGCGGGCACCGGCGACCGCAGTCAGCCCGTCTACAACCCGGCCACCGGCGCGGTGGCGCGGCAGCTGAAGCTGGGCTCGGTGGCCGATGTGAACGCCGCTGTGGCTGCGGCCCAAGCGGCCTTCCCTGCCTGGGCCGAAACACCTCCCATCCGCCGCGCCCGCATCCTCAACGCCTTCCTCGGGCTGCTGAACCAGCACAAGGACACGCTGGCCGCGATGATCACCGCCGAGCACGGCAAGGTCTTCACCGACGCCCAGGGCGAGGTGACGCGCGGCATCGAGATCGTGGAGTTCGCCTGCGGCGCGCCGCAGTTGCTGAAGACAGACTTCACCGACCAGGTGGGCACTGGCATCGACAACTGGACGCTGCGCCAGCCGTTGGGCGTGGTGGCCGGCATCACGCCGTTCAATTTTCCGGTGATGGTGCCCATGTGGATGTTCCCGGTGGCGCTGGCCACGGGCAACACCTTCGTTTTGAAGCCCAGCGAGCGCGACCCTTCGCCCAGCCTGTTCATCGCCGAGCTGCTGAAGCAGGCCGGCCTGCCCGACGGCGTGTTCAACGTGGTGCAGGGCGACAAGGTGGCCGTGGACGCGCTGCTGCACCACCCCGATGTGAAGGCCGTGAGCTTTGTGGGCTCCACACCCATCGCCCAGTACATCTACGAGACGGGTGCGAAGAACGGCAAGCGCGTGCAGGCCCTGGGCGGTGCCAAGAACCACATGGTGGTGATGCCCGACGCCGACATCGACCAAGCCGTGGACGCGCTGATCGGCGCCGCTTACGGCTCGGCCGGCGAGCGCTGCATGGCGATTTCGGTCGCCGTGCTGGTGGGCGACGTGGCCGACAAGGTCATTCCCAAGTTGGCCGAACGCGCCAAGGCGCTGAAGATCAAGAACGGCATGGAGCTCGATGCCGAGATGGGCCCCATCGTCACCGCGCAGGCCCGCGACCGCATCGAGGGCTACATCGCTCTGGGCGTGGAAGAAGGCGCGAAGCTGGTGGTGGATGGCCGTGGCCACAGCGTGGCCGGCCACGAGCAGGGCTTCTTCACCGGCGGCACCTTGTTTGACCACGTGACGCCGCAAATGCGCATCTACAAGGAAGAGATCTTCGGCCCGGTGCTGGCCTGCGTGCGCGTGGCCGATTTCGCCGAGGCACTCACGCTGGTGAACGCCCACGAGTTTGGCAACGGCGTGGCTTGCTTCACCAGCGACGGCAACATCGCCCGCGAGTTCAGCCGTCGCGTGCAGGTGGGCATGGTGGGCATCAACGTGCCCATCCCCGTGCCCATGGCCTGGCACGGCTTTGGCGGCTGGAAGAAGAGCCTGTTCGGCGACATGCACGCCTACGGCGAAGAGGGCGTGCGCTTCTACACCAAGCAAAAGAGCATCATGCAGCGCTGGCCCGCCAGCATCGCCAAGGGCGCGGAGTTCGTGATGCCCACGGCCAAGTGATGCGGGGCGCCCGCTGCTCGGGAAGAAACCGGGTTACGGCCCACCAGCACGAGCGATTACCATCGGCAGCGCCGCAGCTCCCAAGTGAATGCAGGGAGCGCCACCCGCCGATCCGCCCATGACGCGCTCCAAGCCAGACTCCGCTTCCCCCGCCCCTGCCCCCAAAGCCAGCGCCGCATCGCGCTTGCAGATGGCCGACATTGCGCGGCTGGCGGGCGTCTCGGTTTCCACCGTCTCGCGTGCGCTGGCCGGCAGCCCGCTGGTGAACGAGGCCACCCGGCTGCGCGTGGCCGAACTGGCCAAGTCGCTCAAGTACACGATCAACGTGGGCGCGCAGAACCTGCGGCTCAAGCAGAACCGCACCATCGCGGTCAACGTGCCGTATGACCCGGCCACGCGCCAACATCTGTCCGACCCGTTCTTCCTCAGCCTGATCGGCAGCCTGGCCGACGCCCTCACCGACCGCGGCTACGAGATGCTGCTCTCGCGTGTGGACGCCGACCGGCTCGATCTGGCCGCGCAAAGCTTTGAGACCGGCCGCGCCGCCGGCATCGTGCTGGTAGGCCAGTGGCACCACCACGACCAGTTGAACGAGATGGCGGTGCGCGGCGTGCCCTTTGTGGTCTGGGGCGGCCAGCTGCCCGGCCAGCTCTACGCCACCGTGGGCTCCGACAACCTGCAGGGCGGCCGCCTGGCCACCGCGCACCTGATTGCGCAGGGTGCCAGGCGCGTGGCCTTCTTCGGCGACCCCGAGCTGCCCGAAGTCAACCTGCGCCACCAGGGCTACCTGCTGGCCCTGAAGGACGCCGGCCACAAGGTGGATGCCCGGCTGACCCGGCCGGCGCCCTTCGTGCGCGAGGCCATCGAGCAGGAGGTGGAAAGGCTTTGCGCCGAAGGCCCGCGCTTCGACTCCGTCTTTGCCGCCAGCGACTTGATGGCGATGACGGTGATCAGCACCCTGCGCCGCCTGGGCCGTGAGGTGCCGGCCGAGGTGCGGGTGGCCGGCTACGACGACATCGAGCTGGCACAGCACTTCCACCCGCCGCTCACCACCGTGCGCCAGCCCATCGCCGAGGCCGGCCAGGCCTTGATCGAGCAACTGCTGTCGCAGATGGGCGGGGCCAGGGCCCAGCCAATCCTGCTTCCCACGACGCTGGAGGTGCGCGAGAGCACGCGATAGGCAAGACCATTCGCGGCTTGAGCCTCGCCGCGCTCAGGTCGGCCCTCGCTGTTTCCGGGCAACCCCCTCGTCATTCCCGCGAAGGCGGGAATCCACCGCTCGCCACAACCTGGATTCCCGCCTTCGCGGGAATGACGGGAAAGGTGCAGGCATGACGGGGAAGGTGCGGGCATGACAGTGAACGCGCCACCTCCGCCTCCCAGGCAAACCCGCATTGCAATCGTTTGCAGTGCTGCCTACAGTCGCGCCACCGCCCGCTGACCCTGAGCCCACCATGACCACTGGCATTGCCAAGCCCATCCTCTCGCTGTCGCAGATCATCCAGATGAACGTCGGCTTCCTGGGCCTGCAGTTCAGCTTTGGGCTGCAGCAGAGCAACATGAGCCCGATCTACAGCTACCTGGGCGCCGACGAGGCCGCCCTGCCGCTGCTCTACCTGGCCGGGCCCATGACCGGCCTGCTGGTGCAGCCCATCGTGGGCGCCATGAGCGACCGCACGGTGAGCCGCTGGGGCCGGCGCACGCCGTACTTCCTGATCGGCGCCATCCTGTGCTCGCTGAGCCTGCTGGCCATGCCCTACAGCAGCGCGCTGTGGATGGCGGCCAGCCTGCTGTGGATCCTGGACGCGGCCAACAACATCACCATGGAGCCCTACCGCGCCTACGTGAGCGACCGGCTCGACACCTCGCAGCAGCCGCTGGGCTTTCTCACGCAGAGCGCCTTCGCCGGGCTGGCGCAGGCCCTTTCCTACCTGGCGCCCAGCATCCTCGTCTTCATGGGCATGAACAAGGACGCGGTGGACGGCAATGCCATCCCCTTGATCACCAAGGTGGCTTTCATGATCGGCGCGGTGCTGTCGCTGACCACCATCGTGTTCTCGGTGATGCGCGTGAAGGAGCTGCCGCTGGCGGCCGAGCAGATCGCGCAGATGAAGGCCAAGGCCAAGGGCATGGGCGCCACGCTGAAGGAGATCTGGGACGCCATCGTCGAGATGCCCACCGCCATGCGCCAGCTGGCGCTGATGAAGCTGTTCCAGTGGTACGGCATGGTCTGCTACTGGCAGTACATCACCTACTCGCTGGCGCGCACGCTGTTCGACACCGCCGACGTCACCTCCACCGGCTACCGCGACGCCGTGCTGCTCAATGGCCAGATCGGCGGCTTCTACAACGCCGTGGCCTTCGTGGGTGGCCTGGCCCTGGTGCCTTTCGCGCGGCGCTACGGCTCGAAGGTGATGCACGCCGTGTGCCTCACGCTGGCCGGCCTGGGCATGCTGGCGCTGCCGGGCATCCACGACAAGTGGCTGCTGTTCGTGCCCATGATCGGCATCGGCGTGGGCTGGGCCAGCATCATGGGCAACCCCTACGTGATGCTGGCCAACAGCATCCCGCCGGCACGCACGGGCGTGTACATGGGCATCTTCAACATGTTCATCGTCATCCCCATGCTGATCCAAAGCGCCACGCTGGGCTGGATCTACGACCACCTGCTGAACCGCGACCCGCGCAACGTGATCATGCTGGCGGGTGCACTGCTGATCTGTGCGGCGGTGGCCACGCTGTTCGTGAAAGTGCCCAAGCACGCGCCCGGCACTGAGTGAGTCCGTTGGCGCTACCCTGGCGCCCATGAACATCCATACCTGCCTGCGCCCTGCTGCCGTGGCCCTCGCCCTGGCCGGCCTGGCGCCCAGCCTGCACGCCATGCCCGACACCGCCCGCCAAGACTTCGCACCCTGCGCCGGCGAGCCCGGCGGCCGCACCGAAACCGTGGGCGTGGCGGTGCAGCCCTTGCCGGGCGGCATGCGGCAGTTCACGCTCAGCACCACCCAGGCCCAGCGCGAGCAGACGCCCCAGCAGCGCGTGGTGGCCGAGCGCGCCGACAGGCCGCGCGTGCAATCGGCCAGCCCGCTGTTCGACGCGCTGTTCGCCATGGCGCTGGACGACGCGCAGCTCAACAGCGTGGCCGCGATCCGCGACGGCGCCTACAACGCCGGCCAGCCCATCGATTGCGAATGCTTCCAGACGGGAGAGAAGTGGCACTACGTCTGGACGCGCGACCTCTCTTACGCCGTGAACCTGGGCCTGGCCTGGCTGGACACGCCGCGCGCGGTGAACTCGCTGCGCTTCAAGACCAGCGCCTTCCGTGCCGGCGTGGCCCTGCCGGCCGGCCTGCCTGCGGGCAGCCTGCAGATCGTGCAGGACACCGGCTCGGGCGGCAGCTGGCCGGTGAGCACCGACCGAGTCACCTGGGCCTGGGGGGCCGAGAGCGCGCTCAACGCCCTGCCCTCAGCGCAACGCGCAGCCTTTGCCGAGCACACCTGGCAGGCGCTGCGCGGCACACTGGAAGCCGACCGCGTGGCCGCCTTTGACGCGCGTTCGGGCCTGTACGGCGGCGAGCAGTCCTTCCTCGACTGGCGCACCCAAACCTATGCGCCGTGGATCGTGCGCAACCTCTCGCGCATGTCGTCCAGCAAGGCGCTGTCCACCAATGTCTCGCACTTCCAGGCGCTGCAGCTGGCCGAGCGCCTGGCCACTGAGCGCGGTGATGCGGCACTGGCCAGCCGCTACGGGCAATGGGCGGCCGAGCTGAAGGTCGCCATCAACCGCGTGTTCTGGCTGGCCGACGTGCAGCAGTACGCCAGCCTCACGACCGACGACGCCACGCCCATCGCCCTGCACAAGTTCGACCTGTTGGGCATCGCGCTGGCCATCACCTCGGGCGTGGCGCCGCCCGAACGCGCGGCGCTGGCCCTGGCCCACTATCCGCAAGCGCCCTTCGGCCCGCCGGTCATCAGCCCGCAGCAGCCGGGCATCGCGGTCTATCACAACCGCGCCATGTGGCCCTTCGTCACCGCCTATGCGCTGCGCGCCGCCGGCCGGGTAGGTAATGCGGCCGTGGCGGCACAGGCGTTTGCCTCGTTGCAGCGCGGCGCGGCGCTGAACCTCTCGAACATGGAGAACCTGGAATGGCTCACCGGCAAGCCGCAGTTCGACGACGGCCCGGTCATCAACTCGCGCCGCCAGCTCTGGTCGGTGGCGGCCTACCTCTCGCTGGTGGTGGAAAGCGTGTTCGGCGTGCAGCCCCAGGCCGACGGCCTGCAGCTGGCGCCCTTCCTCACCACCACGGCCCGGCGCGCGCTGGGCGAGGGCGCCAGCGCCACGCTGCAGGGGCTGCAGCTGCAAGGCCATGCGGTGTCGGTGCGGCTGCGGCTGCCCGCGGCCACCAGCGCGGCGGGCCATCACCCGCTGGCGCAGGTGAAGCTCAATGGCCAGGTGGTGGCGCCGCAAATCCGCGCTGCGCAACTGCAACCCGGCCTCAATGAGATCGAACTGAGCTTTGGCGAACGCCAGGACAGCGACACCCGCAGCACCTCGGTGGCCACGGTGAACCCCCTGAGCCACCACGACGCGCGGGTCTTTGCGCCCGACTCGCCAGCGCTGGGCCCGATCCAGCGCGAAGGCCGCAGCCTGCACCTGCACATCACGCCGCCAGCGGGCGCCGATGCGCAAGCGCTGCGCTACAACGTCTACCGCGACGGCCGCGCCGTGGCGCGCGGCCTGAACACGCTGGCTTGGCAAGACCCGGAGCCCTTGGGCGCCGAGCCTGTGCGCCGCAGCTACGCGGTGGAGGCCGTGCACGCGGCCAGCGGCCACCACTCGCACCCCAGCGAGCCCGTGGTGTTCGAGGAAGGGGCCGTGCAGCAGACCACGTTGGGTCAGCCTTTTGAGCTGACCCGCGCCGGGCTCACCGGCTTCGAGCTGCTGTACGAAAACCGCGCCGGCCACATCCAGACCGGCGTGACCAACGCGGTGAAGTGGCTGCGCGTGCTGGACGAGCAGGGCCGCGAAGTGGCCGCCGGCGTGGTGCAGATGCCGCACCAGGATGACGCCGACCCCAAGGCCCTGGGCCTGTCAACCATGCTGCGCGCCCCATTGCCGCGTGGCCGCTACCGCCTGGTGCTGCAGGACTACTTCAACATGAGCGCCCTGCAGTCCAACGCCAGCTACAACGGCGCCGGAGGCGTGGGCGGCCCGCTCAACCAGGCCGAGGTGAAGGCGGTGAAGGTGATCGCGCTGCCCGAGGGCGGCTGAGCGCGCGGCCCGCCGGGCCGCCTTGGGGGCCCCAAGAAAAAAGGGGGAGACCTGGTCTCCCCCAAACTCTCGTCACAAGAGAAGCAAGGTTGTTCAGACCACCGTGCTGGCGCCCTCGCGCGCGTGGCAGACCCACACGGTGGCGACGTCGCCGCTCGGCGCGCGATAGTGTTGGGCGATGGAAGCCTGCACTGCCGCCACACGCGCTTGCGGCATCAGCGCCACCACGCAGCCGCCAAAGCCGCCGCCGGTCATGCGGGCACCGCCGTGCTCGCCGATGGCCCGCTGGGCAATTTCCACCAACCGGTCGATGGCCGGCACGGTGATCTGGAAGTCGTCGCGCATCGAGTCATGCGAGGCAGCCATCAACGTGCCCAGGCGCCGCAGGTCACCCACTGCCAGCGCGTCGGCGGCGTCCAGCGTGCGCTGGTTCTCGGTCACCACGTGGCGGGCGCGCTGCAGCGTCAGCGGGTCCAGCCCGGCGGCGCCGGCCTGCAGCGCGGCCAGGCCCAGGTCGCGCAGCGCCGGCACGTCGTAGTGCCTCGCGGCCGCCTCGCACTGTTGGCGGCGCTCGTTGTAGGCACTGTCCACCAAGCCACGCGCCACGCGCGAGTGCACGATCATCACCGCCAGGTCGTCGGGCAGCGTCACGGGCCGGGCCTCCAGCGAGCGGCAGTCGATCAGCAGCGCATGCCCGGCCCGGCCGCGTGCCGAGATCAGCTGGTCCATGATGCCGCACTGGCAACCCACGAAGTCGTTCTCGGCCTGCTGGGCCAGCAGCGCGATCTGGGTGGCGCTGAGCCTGAGGCCGTTCATCTGGTTCAGGCATTGCAGCACCGCCACTTCCAGCGAGGCCGAGGACGACAGCCCCGCGCCTTGCGGCACGTTGCCGGCGACGGCGAGATCGGCACCCTGCACTTTCAGGCCGCGCTCCAGCAGCCTGGCCACCACGCCGCGCACGTAGTCTGGCCACGGCGCGTCGGTGCGGTGGGTGATGGGCTGGGCGAGGTCGAATTCGTCGCGGCCATCTCCGTAGTCGGCGGCCACCACGCGCAATCGGCTGTCGCTGCGTGGTGATGCGGCCACCAGGGTTTCGTAGTCGATGGCGCAGGGCAGCACGAAGCCATCGTTGTAGTCGGTGTGCTCGCCGATCAGGTTGACGCGGCCGGGGGCGCGCACCAGGGTTTGCGGCGCGACACCAAAGGCCGATTCAAACGCCGCCACGACACGCTGCTTCAACTCGCTCATGCCGCAGCCCCGGCCTTGTAGTGCCGATCTGGCAGCGCACGCAGCCGCTCGGCCGCCTGCTCGGGCGTGAGGTCGCGCTGCGCCTCGGCCAGCATCTCGAAACCCACCATGAACTTGCGCACCGTGGCCGAGCGCAGCAGCGGCGGGTAGAAGTGTGCGTGCAGCTGCCAGGGTGTCGCATCGCGGCCATCGAACGGCGCGCCATGCCAGCCCATCGAATACGGGAACGAGCAGTTGAACAGGTTGTCGTAGCGCGCGGTCAGGCGCTGCAACACCCAGGCCAGGTCGGCGCGCTGCACCGCGCTGAGCTGCGGCAGGCGTTGCACCGGAAAGCGCGGCAGCACCAGGGTCTCGAACGGCCAGGTGGCCCAGAACGGCACCACCACCATCCAGTGGCCGGTCTGCAGCACCACGCGCTCGCCCAACGCGGCCTCGCGTTCGGATACGTCCAGCAGCAATGGGCGCCCATGGGCTGCGTAGTAGGCGCGCTGCTGCACATCCTCCATCGCCGGCTCGTTCGGCACATGGCCGGTGGCCCAGATCTGGCCATGCGGGTGCGGTTGCGAGCAGCCCATGATGGCGCCCTTGTTCTCGAACACCTGCACCCATTCGTGCGTCTGGCCCAGCTCGGCGGTCTGCGCGCACCAGGTGTCCACCACGTCGGCAATGGCCGCCAGCGAGAGCTCAGGCAAGGTGCGCGCATGGTTGGGCGAGTAGCAGATCACGCGGCTGGTGCCGCGCGCGGCGCGCAGCGAGAACAGCAGGTCGTCGCTTTGCGCGGCCGGTGCATCGGGCACCTCGGGCAGCAGCGCCGCATGGTCGTTGGTGAACACATAGGTGCCCTCGTAGGCCGGGTTCACCTCGCCGCTCACGCGGGTGTTGCCGGCGCACAAGTAACAGGTGGGTTCGTAGGCCGGCAGTTGCTCGTCAGCGGCTTCTTCCTGTTGGCCTTGCCAGGGCCGCTTGCTGCGGTGGGGCGACACCAGCACCCACTGGCCGGTGAGGGCGTTGCGGCGCCGATGCGAGTGCTGGGCGACATCGAAAGAGCCAGTCATGAGGAATATCCGTTCGGGTGGGTGGATTGCCAGTGCCAGGTGTCGGCGCACATCTCGGCCAGGCTGCGGCGCACGCGCCAGCCCAGCATGCGCTCGGCCTTGGCCGGGTCGGCCCAATAGGCCGCCAGGTCGCCAGCACGCCGTGGCGCGATGGTGTAGGGCAGCTCGCGCCCGCAGGCCTGGCCGAAGGCGGCGATCAGCGCCAGCACGCTGTGGCCCTGGCCGCTGCCAAGGTTGAAGACATGCAGACCGGGCCGGCCGTGGGCGTGGTTCAACGCGGCAAGGTGGCCGTCGGCCAAGTCCAGCACATGGATGTAGTCGCGCACACCGGTGCCGTCCGGCGTGGGGTAGTCGTTGCCGAACACGGCGAGCTGGTTGCGCCGGCCCACGGCCACCTGGGCAAGGAAGGGCATGAGGTTGTTGAGCGGGCCCTCCGGGTCTTCGCCGAGCAGGCCGCTAGGGTGGGCGCCCACCGGGTTGAAGTAGCGCAGCGCGGTCAGCGACATTGCCGGGTCGGCTGCGGCCAGGTCGGCCAGCACGTGCTCCACCATCAACTTGCTGCGGCCGTAGGGACTGGTTGCGGAGGTCGGTGCGTCCTCGCGCAGTGGCATGCGATCAGAGGCGCTGTAGACGGTGGCCGAGGAGCTGAACACCAGCGTGCGCACGCCGGTTTCGCGCATGGCTTGGAGCAGCACGAGACTGCCCTGCACATTGTTGTCGTAGTAGGCCAGCGGCTGCTGCACCGACTCGCCAACGGCCTTGAGGCCGACGAAATGGATGACGGCCTCGATGCCTTCATCGCGCAGCAATGCGGTGACGAGGGCGGCGTCACGCACGTCACCACGCAGCCAGCGCGGGCGTGTACCTGCCACGCGCTCGATGTGGTCGACGACAGCCAGCTTGGCGTTGGAAAAGTTGTCGAGGATGAACGGCCGGTGGCCGGCCGCGATCAGCTGTGCACAGCAATGGCTGCCGATGTAGCCGGCACCGCCGGTGACGAGGATGTTCATTGCGCGCTGCCCTGCTTCAAAGCTTCTGGAGGTGAACGATGAAGGCCGTCTCGGCCTGCACGCGGGGCATGGGCAGGCCGGCCTGGGCCAGCCAGGCGCCGTCCACCACCAGGCCCTCGGGGGTGTTGAGCGCGTCGAAGAAAGGCGCGGTGTTGTGGCGACCGGTGGGGCGCACCGTGCCCTCTGGCAGCACCTGGCGCAGGCGGTAGCGCACGCTGCTGTCCAGCATCGGCAGTTGCAAGGCCGGTGTGTAGCGGTGCGAGCTGGGCACCGGCCGGTAGGCCAGCAGCAGCACGTCGCTGGCGGCCTCGTCGCCATGGGCTTGCCAGAGCAAGCCGTCGCCGCCCTGGCCCAGCCACACGCGGCCGTGGTGCAGGCGATCGCGCCACTGCTTGTAGATGGCGATCCAGCCCTGCAGCTCGCGCGTTTCGGCTTCGCCCAGGTGGCGCACGTCCAGCTCCACGCCCAGGTGGCCGGGCAAGGCCACAGTGGCCCGGAAGGCCATGGCCTGGCTGCGGCCGGTGCTGTGAGCCGGGGCCGTGCCCACGTGCGCACCCATCACCTCGGGCGGGAAGAACTGCAGGAAGCCGCGCTGGATGGCCAGACGCGAGAGCGCGTCGATGTTGTCGCTGGTCCAGACGCGGTGGGTGTGGCGCAGCACGGCAAAGTCGATGCGGCCGCCGCCACCCGAGCAGCTCTCGATCTCCACGCTCGGGTGGGCCGCACGCAGCCGTGCGAAGAGGGCATAGGCCGCCAACACCTGGGCGCGGTAGCCGGCGCTGCCATTGGCCAAGCCGGCGGAGGTGAGGTCACGGTTGTGGTCCCACTTGATGTACTCGATGGGGTGGGCGCCCAGCAGGGCCGAGATCTTCTCGAACAAATAGTCCGACGCTTCGGGCCTTGAGATGTCGAGCACCAACTGGTTGCGCGCGGTGAGCAGCGGCCGGCCGGCCACCTGCAGCGCCCAGTCGGGGTGGGCGCGGAACAGCTCGCTGTTCGGGTTGACCATCTCGGGCTCGAACCACAGGCCAAAGCCCATGCCCAGGCCTCTCACATGGGCGATCAAATCGCCCAGGCCTTTCGGAAATTTGGTCTCGTCCGGCCACCAGTCGCCCAGCGACGAGGTGTCGTCATGGCGGCCGTGGAACCAGCCGTCGTCGAGCACGAAGCGCTCGATGCCCACCTTGGCGGCGGCCGTGGCCAGTTCCTTCACCTTCTCGGGATAGACGTCGAAGTAGAAGCCCTCCCAGGTGTTGAGGTGCACCGGCCGCGCACGCATGGCGCCACCGGGCCAGTTCAGCCGTGCGCGCAGCTCGGCGTGGAAATTGGCGGCCAAGCCGTTCAGGCCTTGCGCAGAACAGCTGGCCACCACCTCGGGTGTGGTCAGCGTGGCGCCCGGTGCGAGCAGGCCCTCACCCGGGGCCAGCCATTCGCCCTGCTGCCACTGGTACTGGCCGTCGTGCAGCCATTCGATGGTTTGCGCGTGGTTGCCCGACCAGGCCAGGTGGGCGCCATAGACCAGGCCGGCGTGCTCGGTGGCGCCGGGCGTGGTGACGACCGCGCCGGGAAAGCAGTCGTGCGAGGTGCGGCCGCGCCGGTTCTCGCGCCGCCATTGGCTGCGACTGAGCGCATCCACCTGCAGCATGAACTCGTGCATGTGCTGTCCGGCGTACGAGCGCACCTCGCGCGCCTGGCCGGGCAGCGGCAGCGTGCCTGCAGCCAGCCACTGCACGTCCAGCGGCGCCGTGCCGGTGTTGGTGAGCGTGCTCTGCACCAGCAGCACGTCGTGTTCGTCGAGCGAGAGGTTCACGGTCAGCCGAAGCGCGGCAACGCTGTCGGTGAGGTGAACCTTCAGCGCGCGTTGCGGCGTGACCCATTCCAGTTCACATTGGGTGAATGCCTGCGCAAAGTCGCGCCCCTCGCGGTGGGCCAGCAGCGCGCTCTGGCCGAACCAGCCCACGCCGGAGGTGGGCGCCACGGTGAGCGGCTGGTCGAAATCGAGGTTGAAGCTGGGCAGAGAGCGCGTGTCGCGCAGCGGCATGAATGGGGCCGCGCCTTCAGGGAGGCGCGGGCCCCAGTAGCGCCAGAGCGGCGCTTCGTCGGCATGCACTTCCAGCACCAGGCTGGTGGCGCGGCCGTGCAGCACGGCGTACTGGGCGGGGCTGTTTGGAAGTGGGGCGTTCATGGGGGTTTTCGAAGGGGTCAACTGTTCGGGCGAGTTCAAGCAGCGATGGGCAACGCCACATCGCCATCGGGCACGCAGCGTTCCAGCGCCAGGCCCTGGTCGTCGAAGAGGTGCAGGGCGTCGGGCGGCAGGCCAAAAGCGATGCGCTGGCCCGCTGCCGCGTGGGTGTGGCCGGCGGCTTTCACGATCCATGGCGCACCGGCCACACCACTGTCCAAGTACAGCGAGGTGGATTCGCCCAGCCGCTCCTGCCATAGCACCGAGCGCACCAGCTGCTGCGGCGTGCCGCCCAGCGTGGTGTGCTCGGGCCGCAGGCCCAGGGTCACGGCCGCGCCGGGGGGCAAGCGCTGGGCGTCGACAGCGGCTTCCAACGTCTCGCCGGTGTGCAGGCGCACGGTGGCGCGGCCGGGCGCTGCGCTCACCAGCGTGGCGGGCAGGAAGTTCATCTTGGGCGAGCCGATGAAGCCCGCCACAAACAGCGTGCGCGGCCGGTGGTAGAGCTCCAGTGGTGACCCGCACTGCGCCACGCTGCCTTCGCGTTGCACGGCCTCGCCGGCGTTGAGCAGCAGGATGCGGTCGGCCAAGGTCATGGCCTCGACCTGGTCGTGCGTCACATAGACCATGCTGGCGCGGCCGTAGTCGTGGTGCAGCTTGGCGATCTCGAAGCGCGTCTGCACGCGCAGCGCAGCGTCGAGGTTGCTGAGCGGCTCGTCGAACAAGAACACACCCGGCTCGCGCACGATGGCCCGGCCTATGGCCACACGCTGGCGCTGGCCGCCGGAGAGCGCCTTGGGCTTGCGGTCGAGCAGGGCGTCGAGCTGCAGCACCTGGGCGGCGTGCTGCACCTTGCGGGCGATCTCGTCGGCCGGCTTCTTGGCCAGCGTCAGGCCGAAGGCGATGTTCTCGCGCACCGTGAGGTGGGGAAACAGCGCATAGCTCTGGAACACCATGGCCACGCCGCGGCGCGCGGGCGGCGTGTCGTTCATGCACTCGCCGGCTATGCGCAGCTCGCCGCTGCTGATGTCTTCCAGCCCCGCCACCATGCGCAGCAGCGTGCTCTTGCCGCAGCCAGAGGGCCCGACAAAGACGCAGAACTCGCCGCTGCGGATGTGCAGGTTGACGTCGCGGATCACGCTCACGTCGCCGTAGCTTTTGTGGATGGACCGCAGTTCGATGTCAGCCATGGGCAGCCTTCAAAGCTCTCAATGGGAGGTTGCCGGCTTGAACAGCCGGTTGATCTTGTCGGTGGCGTCCTGCAGCGCCGGCGCGGCTGCCTTGCGGCCCATCAGCACGTTCTCGATGGCGTTCTTCATCAGCTCGCTCACCTGCGCGCCGTTGTCGGCCACCGGGCTCAGAAAGGTCTGCTCGTTGGCCATGGTCAGGAAGGCGCTGGCATCGACCCCACGGCTCTTGTGCAGCGCCACCACCTGCTCGGCCATGCCGTTGATCGCAGGAAACACCACGCCCTGGTTCGCCACCACGCTCTGGCAGGCGGGCGAGGCCAGGTACTTCACCCAGGCCCAGGCCTCTTCCTTCACCTTCGAACCGACCCAGATGGAATCAGCCACGCCGTTGAGCATGCTGGCACGCCGTCCACTCGGGCCCTTGGGCAGCGGCACCCAGGTGTTGGCGAACTTCACGTTGTGGGCGTAGTAGCCAATCATCCAGGCGCCGTCCGGCACCATGGCCACCTTGCCTGCGGCGAAGGCGGCACTGGCCGACTGGCCTTGCGTGAACTGGTAGGGCGCCGAGACACCCTTGCCGGGCAGGCTGGCCAGCCAGGTGATGGTCTCGGCCAGGCGCGGGCTGTCGTAGTGCAAGGGCGTGGCCCAGGGGACGCTCTGGTAGGCAAAGCCGTTGCTCACCGCGAAGTGGCTCCATTCGGTTTGGCCGGCCATGTTGCCGGCGCCGGGGTTCTGGTAGCCGTAGACGGCCACGTGCTGCCGGTCGAAGGCCGGGTCCAGCGCGTTGCGGCCTTGCGCATCCAGCGTGAGGCGCTTGGCCACGGCCTCGAAGCTGCCGCCGTCTTTCGGGTTCCAGGCCATGGCCTGCAACTCGGCCAGGCTGACCCCGGCCTTTTTCGCATGGGTCAGGTTCACCATCAGGGCCACGGTGTCCCAGTCCTTGGGCAGGCCAAACTGCTGGGCACCGCGGCCCCACACCTGCACCAGGCCGGCGGGGTATTGCGCCATGTCGAGCTTGTCGCGCTGCACGTAGGGCGCCAGGTCCACCAGCAGGTCGTTCACGATGAACTGCGGCGCCTTGCCCAGGTGGTTCACGAACACGTCGGGCGCGGCGTTGGCAATGAAGCCGGTGGAGATGGCGGTCCAGTAGTCGTCCCAGCCGGCCTGGCTGATCTTGATGGTGGTGCCGGGGTTGCGCTGGCTGAAGTCGGCCGCGCACTGGCGGTAGGCGGGCAGCTGCAGCGAATCCCACAGCATGTACTTCACCTGTGCGGCGGGTGCGGCGGTGCAGGCCAGGGTGGCGGCGAGGGCGAAGAGACGGCGCATCACTTGCCCCCGCTGAATTGAACCGACTCCACCACCCGGCGCCCAAAGGCCACCAGCAGCACGAGGGTGGGCAGCACGGCGATGGTGGCGGCGGCCATCAGGCCGGTCCAGTCGGGCTGGCCCTGCGGGGTCTGGGTCTTGAAGACCTGCAGCGCCACCGGCAGCACCTGCAGGGCTTCGTCCTTGGCCACCAGGTAGGGCCAGAAGAATTCGTTCCACACATTGATGCCGGTGAGCATGGCGATGGTGACCAGCGGCGTGACAGACAGCGGCAGCACGATGCGCGAGAACACATAGAAGTGGCTGGCACCGTCGAGCAGAGCGGCCTCTTCCAGGTCGCGTGGCACCGAGAGAAAGAACTGCCTCAGGAAGAACACCGAAAAGCCCTGCATCAGCGCGAAGGGCGCCACCATGCCGGCCATGGTGTTGAGCCAGCCCAGGTCGCGCATCAGCATGAAGTTGGGGATGAAGGTGACCACGCCGGGCACCATCATCGAGGCCAGGAACAGCGCAAACAGCGTGCGGCGGCCCGGAAAGCGCAGCCGCGCAAAGGCATAGGCGGCCATGGCCGCGCTGATGATCTGCAGCACCACCACCAGGCCGGTGAACAGCAGCGAGTTGCCCAACGCGCGGGCGAAGTTGATGTCGGCGCCCGCGCCGCCCAGGGCGATGCTTTGCTCCGGGCTCATCAGGCCCAGCACGCGCTTGAAGTTGTCCAGCGTGGGTGCGCCGGGGAAGAGCTGGGCCGATTGCTCGTACAACTCGGCGTTGGGCACCAGCGCGGTCTTCACCACCATCCACAGCGGCAGCAGTGTGAATGCCATCATGAAGATGAGGGCGGCCCAGGCCGCAGCGCGGCCGGGGGTGAGCTTGCGCAGCGACGTGTTCATGCCAAGTCGCTTTCGTTCGCGCGCAGCACCCGCATCTGGATCACCGTATAGACCACCATCACCAGCGCCAGCACCATGGACATGGCCGAGGCATAGCCCATCTTGTAGAAGCTGAAGGCGTTCTGCACGATGTAGTGCACGATCACGCGGGTGCTGTCCAGCGGCCCGCCGTTGGTGGTGACGGCGATGGTGTCGAAGATCTGGAACGAACCGGTGACGCTGGTGACCAGCACGAACACCATCACCGGGCGCAGCAGCGGCAGCGTGACGCGCCAGAACATCTGCCACTCGCTGGCACCTTCCAGCGCCGCCGCCTCGTAGAGCGTGCGCGGGATGTTGCGCAGCCCGGCCAGGAACAGCATGGCCACCAGGCCCATGTGGCGCCAGATGTTCACCGCCGCCACGGTGAGCATGGCCTGGTCGGTGCCGCCGAAGAAGGGCTGGCGCTCCAGCCCCAGGCCCATGCCCACGTGATTCACCAGGCCCAGCATCGGGTCGAGCATCCACAGCCACACCATGGCCACCAGCACGTTCGACAGCAGGTACGGCAGCAGCACCACAGAGCGCACGAACAGCGACTGCGTCAGCCGGTCCATGGCCACCGCCAGGCCCAGGCCGAAGGCGGTTTGCAGCGGGATGTTGAGCAGCACGTACCAGCCGGCCAGCTGCAGGCTGTTCCAGAAGCGGCCGTCTTCGAGCAAGGCGCGGTAGTTGTCCAGGCCCACGAAGTTCGGCTCGCGCAGCAAATTCCAGTCGGTGAAGCTGATCTGCAGCGCGCGCAGCGTGGGCAGGGCGTAGAAGGCCACGAAGCCGATGAAGGCCGGCAGCACCAGCGCCCAGGCCGTGAGCGTCTCGGCCCGGCGCGCGGCCGACAGCGCGTGTGGCGTGCGTGCGGGTGCTGCAGGTGGAGCGGGCAGGGTCGAATCGTGCAGAGACAAGAGGTGCTTTCAGCGGCGGTCGGCAGTTTAACTAACACGCGTTAGATATGGCAATGTTAGAGTCACCCGCCATGTCCAGATATACGGGTTAGCACCATGTCACGTCGCGAAGCGCCCCCGCCCAAGAAGACGGTGAGCGCCAAAGCCCCAGCCAAGCCCAAGCCCGTGGGCAAACCTGCCGCCAAGGCAAGTGCTCTGATCGCTTTGACCGCCCCACCCACCAGTGCCGACGTGGGCCGGCGCGCGGGCGTCTCGCGCACCACGGTGTCGTTCGTGCTCAATGGCGTGCAGAACCAGGGCATCAGCGAGGCCACACGCGAGAAGGTGCTGGTGGCCGCGCGCGAGCTGGGCTACGAGCCGCACGCCGCTGCACGCTCGCTGGTGGGCGGCGCCACCGGCACCGTGGGCCTGGTGGTGCCGCAGACAGCCCACCTCTACGTGGACGCCTTCCTGGCCCAGGTGCTGGCCAGCGTGAATGACGAGTGCCACCGCCATGGCCTGAAGCTGCTGATCGATTCGTCCGAAGGCGCCGGCCGCGAGCCCGGCGGCTTCACCCAGATGGCGCGCAGCCGCCGCATCGACGGACTGATCATGGCCCACCCGCGTTCCGCCGAAATGGAACACCTGCAGCGCCTGCGCGATCAGGGTGTGCCGCTGGTCACCTTCGGCACGGCGGTGCCCGGTGGCACCGCGCTGCAGGCCATCGCCGACGATACGGCCGAGCTATCGCAGGGCGTGGTGCGGCACCTGCTGGGTCTGGGCCACCGCCGCATCGCCTTCGTGAACTACGCGCGGCCCGAGTACCTCTCGGTGAACCAGCGCGAGCAGGGCTGGCGCGTGGCCCTGAAAGACGCCGGTGTGAAGGTGGGCAAGAACTGGGTGGCGTACGCCGACATCAGTGCCCAGAGCGGCTACGAGGCCGCGCAGGAGCTGCTCTCGCGCGGCCTGAAGTTCACCGCGCTGTTCGCCGGCAACGACACCATCGCCTTCGGCGCGCTGCGCGCCCTGCACGAGGCCGGCCTGCGCGTGCCGCAGGACGTGGCCGTGGTGGGCTACGACGACATTCCCATGGCGCCCTTTGCCTCGCCGCCGCTCACCAGTGTGCGCACCGACCCCGTGGGCCATGGCCGCCAGGCGGTGCAGATGCTGTTGGCGCAGTTGCGCGGGCCGGCAGCGGGGGTGGTGATCGAGCCGGCCGAGCCGCCGCGCCTGGTGGTAAGGGAGTCGTGCGGGGCGACGTTGGATTTGCCCCGGGGCTGACAACCCAGCCTGAGGCACGTGTTCGACCGCAGACAGCGCCATTTGCACAGGCCGGTTATCGTAGCTACACTAACCACGTGAAGATCACCTTTGATCCAACGAAGCGTGCTGATGCATTGGCCATGCGCGGTCTCGATTTCGAGGATGCAGCCGTGGTCTTTGCCGGCCCGACGTTTGAAACCCAAGACTTGCGCAAAGACTATGGCGAGCAGCGCATCATCTGCTTCGGCATGCTGGGTGAGCGGATGGTGGTGGTCGGATACACGCCGCGTGGTGCGAATCGCCATGTCTTCAGCATGAGGAAAGCCAATGACCGCGAGCAAGCGCGTATCGCGCCCCTACTTGAAATCTGATTTGGCCAAGGTGGCTGCCCATGTCATTCAACCGGAGGAGTACGAAGAACTTCCGGAGTTGACCGACGACATGCTGGCGCGCGGGGTTGTGAACAAGGGCGGTCGGCCACGTTCGGCCAACCCCAAGCGACTCATCTCAATTCGCCTCACCGAGGACGTCATTGAGAGGTGGCGTGCTTCGGGCCCAGGCTGGCAAACCCGCATGGCCGAGAAGCTGAGCCGCTCGGCACCCAAGTAGCGCGTCACCCGCAAAGAAGCTGATCGACAACTGCCCGCGGGTCGCTTGGCGCTTGGCGCTTGGCGCAGCGCAATGCTGGCCCGTACACCTGCCGCAGGAGGTGGCCATCGTGGTGGCCAGGCCACGGTGACTGAAGGTGCGTGGCTCGTACAGGCCCAAGCTTGTTCCAACTCACTGAGGCAAGCGTGCAGCGTCTTCGCGCAAGGCTTGCAATTCACCCACCTGGGCGGTGCGAACGGCGCGTCGAAACGTGCTTTGGAGGTGGCCACAGACGACTTCGGGGCGATCTGCCTTGGCGGCGCCCTGCCTTGCGACGCGATCCGCCGCCTCACTGTCCATTTTGGCCACTGCCAGTCGCGATTCCGACAGGCCACTGCGCTTCGCCACCACCAGACCTAGCCGCAAATCCAAGAGGTTGTCGGCCTGGTCGAGCATCCGCTCGGCCAATGCCACGCAGTTCTGATGCCGATTGGCGTCCTGCTGATTGGGGCAATAGCGGATGACTGCGGTCAATCGCCCCGACAGGCTGGACAACACCATGATGCCTGGCAACAGGGTGCCTGCCCTGTCGGCGTCGCTGAGGCCATCAGGAATCTGGCTCAGCAACTGCCGCTGAAACTCGCGGCCGGGGTTCTGCCAATCGCTGGCCAGGCTGGCGCGGTGCATTGCATTCTCAAAGCCACTCAGGTCGCCAGCGCGCTGCGCGTCGCTGGCCATGGCCAGCCAAGGCCACACCTGGTTGGGCCCGAGTTCGGCCCAACGCTGGTGAGACAGGGCCTGGCAAGCGTCGGGCACGGGGCCTGTCACCGCCAGGTTGCCGCAGGCCTCCAGAGCCCAGGCGTAAACCGTGGGTTGCTGGCCCGTCTGTGCCGCCGCCGCCAATTGGGCCGTTGACGCCAAGGCCAGGGGCCGCATCTGAGGGTCGGCGCCCTGCATGGCGTCCAGCAACCAGCCGGAGGCGCGCAACGCTGGGTCTGTACTGGCCTTCAATCGTTGCGACAGGTCGGACATGACGCGTTGATGGTTCTGGATGTCTAGGGCGGCGGCCGAACCGTCGTTCTCAGTGATCAGGGCGATGCCGGCGCACGCTCGGGCCGTTGGAGAGCTTTGGGCCGCAATTTGAGGAGCGACACCCGCTCCAGTTGCCATTCTTGAAAGACCGTCATGGGCAGCAGCCGGCCCTGGCAAGCGCTCGTTCGCGCTCGCCGCAGCGTTCGACGGTGCGGCAGGAGCGGGCGGCAATTCGTCTGAGCCACTCCACCATAGCCCGGCGAGCGCTACCACCGCAACCGATGCCACCCGCACGGCCCAGAAGACCAGTGGCCGCGATGGCCTTGAAGTGAGTTCTGACATGCGGGCGAAGTCCTGAGGGTCAGAGGACCGTCAAGCGGCTTTGCAGTGCCGCTCGATGTAGGCGCGGTGTCCCGGCAACTCCAGCGCAGCATTGGCCATGGCCCCTCGCAGCTTCTCCAGGTACTCGGCGCCATTGACCTCGCGGTAGTCGATCAGCGGGTCATTGCGCTCGGGCCAGTTGCCCTGGCCCATGTGCACCGCCAGCCAGCTGGCGTTGCCGAACAGGTCCATGTCACTAGGGATGAGCCGGCCGTAGCGCTTGAAGTGGTCGATCTTGTACTGCAGCGTGTCGGGCACGGCCATCTGCGCGCAATGCCGCCACATCGGGCTGTCGGCGCGGGTGGTGAGCTTGTAGTGCAGGATGATGAAGTCGCGGATGCGCTCCACCTCGGTGGCGGCCACGCGGTTGAATTCCTGCGTCACCAGCGGGTCGAAATCGCGGTCGGGGAAGTAGGCCAGCAACTTGGAGATGCCAGCCTGCACCAGGTGCAGGCTGGTGGATTCCAGCGGTTCCAGGAAGCCACTCGATAGCCCGATGGCGATGACGTTCTTGTTCCAGCACTGGCGGCGCCGGCCGGTGGCGAACTTGATGAGCCTTGGCTCGGCCAGCGCCTTGCCATCCAGATTATTCAACAGGATCTGCGCGGCCTCGTCGTCGCCCATGAAGGCCGACGAGTACACGTGCCCATTGCCGGTGCGGTGCTGCAGCGGGATGCGCCACTGCCAGCCCGCCGTGTGCGCGGTGGACAGGGTGTAGGGGTTGAAGCTGCCGGTCTCGCAGGGCACGGCCAGCGCACGGTCGCAGGGCAGCCAGTGGCTCCAGTGCTCGTAGCCGGTGCGCAGCGTGCCTTCGATCAGCACGGCGCGCATGCCCGAGCAGTCGATGAACAGCTCGCCGGCAATGACCTCGCCGCTCTCCATGGTCAGGCTCTCGACGAAGCCGGTGCTGGCGTGCTGCTGCACCGTCGCCACCTTGCCCTCCACGCGCCGCACGCCGCGCGCCTCCGAGTACTCGCGCAGGTAGCGGGCGTAGAGGCCGGCGTCGAAGTGGTAGGCGTAGTCGTGGGTGGAGAGCACGTTGCGCGGGTCGGCCACGGGCGGGGCAAAGCGCCCCTGCTTGGCTGCTGCCCAGGCCATGCAGTACTCGTCCAGGTGCTGTGCCCGGCCGGCGGCATGGGCGCGCTGCCAGTGGTGCTGCACGCCCACCAGGTCGAACGGCCGGCCGTAGGTGCCGAAGGGGTGGAAGTATTCGTGGCCCTGTTGGCCCCAGTTGGCAAAGCGGATGCCCAGCTTGAGGGAGCCCTTGGTGCGGCGCAGGAACTCGTTCTCGTCCAGCCCCAGCATCTGGTTGAACAGCTTGATCGGCGGGATGGTGGCCTCGCCCACGCCGATGGTGCCGATTTCTTCCGATTCCACCAGCGTGATCTGGCAGTCGCGCTGGAGGGACTTGGCCAGAGCGGCCGCAGTCATCCAGCCGGAGGAGCCGCCGCCGAGGATGACGACGCGTCGGATCTGCTTGTCTGTCATGGCATGTGTCCGGACATGAGCGATGAAAAAGGGCGGGCCCTCGCAAGAGGTGCCCGCCCCAGGGACGCACGATGCTAACGCTTAGAAGCTGTAGCGGACCGTGGCGCTGATGGCCCGGCCGGTTTCCACGCCCGCTCCCAGCACGGTGGTGGAGCCGCCAACGAAGCCAGCGCCGTTGGCCGGGTACACGTTGTCGAACAGGTTGCTGATGTTCAGCGAACCCGACAGACCATTGCCAAAGTCGTGGTTGACGAAGGCATTGACGATGTAGTGGCCGTCGATGGTGGTGGTGTTGTTGCCGTCGGCAAAGACCTGGCCCTGGCCACGGACGGTAGCACCCACCACAGTGTCACCAAAGGCGTAGCGCGGCGAGATGTTGTAGCGCCACTTGGGCACCCCACCCGAGGTGCGACCAACCTGGCTGTTGCCGATGGCGGTGCCCACGGCGTCCTTGGTGATGGTCTCGTTTGAATAGACCACGCCCAGGGCCAGGGCGAAGTTGCCCATGCTGCCGGACGACTCGAACTCCACACCGTCCGCCTTGTAGCCCATGACGTTCATCTTGGGGCCACCGTAGTTGGCCTTGGTGGGGTCGTCCTGGCGGGTCTGGTCGTAGTCAAACTCGGTGGTGGTGGAGTGGAACACCGTGGCAGCCAGGCTGTAATTCAGGGCGCTGGTGACGCCACGGAACTTCACGCCAGCCTCGGTCTGCTTCACCGGGGCCACGGCTGCCGATGCACCGCCAGCGGCCAACAGGCCGGTCTTGGCGTCAATGTTGGGCGAGAACAGCAGGCGGTCGGCAATGGCGCGGTGGCCTTCGCTGTAGCGCACGAAGCCGCTCAGGTCGCTGGTGAAGCGGTAGTTGGCGCCCAGCGAGTAGTTGGTGTACTCGGTGGTGTAGTTCACCAGACCGCGGGCGGTGGCCGGGTCGATCAGATAGACGTTCCTCTCGGCGCCGGTGATGCTGCCGTTGCCGTCCACGTCCATGGCCCGCGCAGAGCCGGCGGCATAGCTGCCATTGGCCGAGAACTGCTCGTGGCGAGCTCCGGCTTCCAGGTCCAGATTGCCACTGGTCAGGTTCAGCGACATGTAGGGCGCGTTGGTGGTGAAGCTGGCGTCGATGTCACGTGCGCAGCAGCCGCCCCACTGGTTGTTGTAGCCCGTCAGACCGGCGGTGGTCAGCGCTGCGCCAGACGCGTCATACACGTCGATCACGGCGCCGTTCTTGGCCACCTGCATCACGCGCTCGCTGATAGCCCAGCGCTGCGCCACGTTCTGGCGCGAGTGGAACAAGCCACCCTTCACGTCCAGGGTGCCGATGTCGAGCTTGAACTGCTTGTTGATGGACAGGTCGTTCACCGTGATGCCCATGTCGGGCAGCTGGGTGTTGATGGCAGCACCTCTGGAGACCAGACCGGTGCCCAGGTTGGCAGCGGTCACGGCGGTGCCAGCCTGCGGGCCGTTGTAGTACTTGGCGGTGGCGCCGGTGCCGAAGCCGGCCATCATGTTGGCCAGGGTCTGCACGTCCCAGAACTGGGTCTGGAAGGCGCCCGAGTTCTTGGACATGCGGAACTTGTTGTCCACCGTGTAGCCGTTGGCCAGCTCGTTGTGGAACTCGAAGCCGACCGACTTGGAGTTCACGGTGATGCCGTTGAGCAGCGAGGGGTTGGTGAGCTGGCGTGTCAGCGGGTCGATGCCTGGCACGGTGCTGTTGTAGATCGAGGTGCCGGTCTCGCGGGTGCCGTCATAGCCTGGCACCTTGCCGAAGCCGCTGATGCTGTTGCCGTTCTTGCTGGCCGTCAGGAAGACTTGGGGGTTGGACGGTGCTTTCTCGTCCAATACCTTGAACGAGGCGCGGATATAGCCCTTGCCGCCGTTGAATTCCTTGGTGATGTTGCCCTTGAGCTGGTAGCCCTGCATGGAGTTGGCGGTGGAATTGCGCCAGCCTTCGCCCTCGCGGTAGTAGCCACCCACGTGGTAGTACAGATCTGGGGCGAGCTTGTCGCCATAGTCGGCGTCAACGCGGGTCTCGTTGTAGTTCAGGCCGCGGGTCAGGCCCACCGAGCCGCCCTTTTGCTTGCCGGTCTTGCTGAGGTAGTTGATGACGGCGCCCGGCGCCTGTGAGGCGAAGGTGGACGACGAGCCACCACGCAGCGTCTGGATGCTGTCGACGTTGTTGTCGAAGCGGATCCAGTAGTCGTTGTTGCCGAAGTTCATGTCACCGAACTGCACCACAGGCAGGCCGTCTTCCTGCAACTGCACGTACTTGGAGCCGCCCGAGGAGATGGGCAGGCCGCGCACCGAGATGTTGGCGTTGCCGCCGGCGCCGGCCGTGGCGTCGGTCCGGATGCCGGGGATCAGCAGCAGCACGTCGGCTTCGGTGTGGGCACCGTAGTCCTTGACCGTGTCCTGGTCCACGTCGGTCACTGAGACCGAACTGCGCATCTTCGACTTCTTCTGGGCGGTGCCGGTGACGACCACACGGTCCAGGCCCACGCTGTCGCCCTTGGCTTCCGTGGCGGCCGGGGCGGCGTCAGCCTGCTGGGCCAGCGCGGGGTTGGCGATCAGGGCGGCGAATGCAGACGAGGCCACGAGTGCCGCAATCTGCGTGCGCTTGGGGGCCTGGGTGAGGGCGTGTTTTTTCATGGGGTCTCCTCGCTAGCGAGTGGCTGGGTGGTGGAAGGTGGGGACGAACCCCGGGAACGGGCGCTCTCGTGGCGCGGTACGTGATGGTCAAATGACTACAAACGATTGCATATTGGGGTTAACGCGTGTTAGCCGTTTTCATAGAGTCTGGAATGTTGTGTTGTGGGCGGGATGCGACAGCCTTCTGGTTCAGATCAGGCCAGGGCCGGCTGACCGAGCGGGTGGTCGCTGCTGGCGCGCCACTCGCCCTGGGTGCTGCGGGCCTGGATCTCGAAGCGGGTGGCGGCAAAATCAACGTGCAGGGTGGCGGTGGCATCGCCGTCAATCCATTGCAAGGTCAGCGTGGTTTCGCGGGCTTCGGTGACGCTGAACTGACCGCCAAAGGCCGGGTGCTCATTGCGCAGGCGGATCAGCCCCAGCAGCGCTCGCACAACGGGTCGTTGCAGGTCGGCGGCAATCTCCGCCGGCGTGTAGCGGTGGCGGTTGATGTCGCGGCCCACGCCGCTCTTTTGCAGCAGCGCCATGTCGTTGTGGCCGGCCAGCAGGCCCACGTAGTACACCTGCGGCACGCCGGGCAGGAAGAACTGCACGGCCCGCGCGATCAGGTAGGCGTTGTCGTCGCGGCCCAGGGCGTCGTAGAAGCTGCAGTTCACCTGGTACAGGTCCAGGTTGCTGGCGGCCGCGCCGGTGGCCTGGCGGCTCTGGCCCTGGCTGTTCTCGTGGATGATTTCCACCAGCCGGTCCAGCTCGGCGGGCGGTACCAGGCCGGGCGAGCCGGCGCGGTCGGCCGCGTCGGCGCCGATGTCGATCACGCCGATGCCGTCGTGCGTGTCGAGCACGGTCAGCGCGTTGTTGGGGCGGATGGCGATCCAGCGCTGCAGCGGCGCGGCGGTCTTGAAGGCCAGCGCGTGCAACACCAGCGGCGGCAGCGCGAAGTCGTACACCCAGTCCACCCGTGCGGCGATGGCCATCTGCTTGCGGTGGTAGGCGTGGATCTCCACCAGCACCTCGATGCCCAGCGCGCGCGCCTCGGCCGCGAACTGGGCTATGAAGGCGTAGGTCTCGGGCATCATGAAGCAGCTGTCGCCGGCCTTCTTGATGGCGTAGCCCACGGCGTCGAGCCGCACCATGCGGACGTTGTTGCGTGCCAGCGCCTGCAGGATGGACGTGAGGTAGGCCTGGCCCTGCGGGTGCGCCACGTCGATGTCCACCTGCTGTGGCGTGAAGGTGGTCCAAAGCACGCGCTTCTCGCCGTTGGCCAGCGTGGCCACGGTGAAGGGCAGGCCGGGGCGCGGGCGGTAGACCTTGAGCAGGTCGGCCTCGGTGGCGCCCTGGGGGAACACCCGGTCGAGCGTTAGGAACAGGCCGTCGTAGGCCGAATCCTTGCCCTTGACGGACAGATCCTGGAACTGTGGCGAATCCGACGACATGTGGTTCACGATCACGTCGGCCATCACCGCCACATGGCTGCTGAGCGCGCGCACGTCGTCCCAGCCGCCCAGGCGCGGGTCCACCTGGGTGTGGTCGATGGGGTCGAAGCCGGCGTCCGAGCCGTCGATGGGGTAATAGAACGGCAGCAGGTGCACGCCGCCGAACACGCCCGCCAGCGGACCGGTGAGCAGGGCCTGCAGTTCGGGCAGGCCGCCGCCGCCCAGGCGGTCGACGTAAGTGATGAGTTGGACTTGGTTTTTCATGGCGAGGTGTCGGGGAAAGGGGTCAGCGCACGGCCAGCAACCACAGCCGGGCCAGGTCGGCCAGGCCGTCGTCACCGGGCAGACCGCGCAGCAGCGGCTCAGCCTCGGCGCGGCGCTTGTTCGCCAGCAGGGCCGCGCCCAGGTGCAGCCGGGCGTCGTTCGGCTGTCGGGCCACGCCTTTGGCCAGGCCTTGCTGCATCAGCGGCAGGCCCTTGTCGGCTTGGCCAGCGGTGGCCACGGCCAGGCCGAGGTTGAACAGCGGGCCACCGTCGGCGGCGCTGCGGGCGCGGGCCTCGTTGGTGGTGAACTGGGCCTCATCGGCGGCCGCCTGCTTGCGGGCGCTCTCCAGCAATCGCTGGTGCTGTGGTGCGCCGGGGCCCTTGCCCAGCACGCCCTTGGCAAAGCCCTTTTCTAGCACCGCCTTGGCCTCGCCGGGCAGGCCGGCCTTGAGGCTGAGCTGGGCCATTTCCAGAAAATCGTCGGCGTCTTCCAGCGCGCCCACCTGGCGCATCAGGCGCAGCGTGGGCAGTTGCAGGCGCTCGGCAAAGCCGGGTTGGCGCTGCAGGCGGGGCAGCAGATCGGCCCAGTACTCGGTTTGCGGGTGGTGCGTCACCAGGCGCTCCAGCGTCTGGTAGTAGCCGGGGTCGTCGTGGGTCTTGAGCTGGCAGTTGCCGGCCAGCTTCAGCAGGTCTTCGCCGGGCTTCTTGCCGGCAGCTTCATCGGCCTGCACCAGCGGTGACACCTCGCGCAGCGTGCCCGGGCAATCGCCGGTGTTGAACAAGGCCTGCACCTGCACCAGGCGCACGCTGCGGTCCTGTCCCCCCTCGGCCTGGTAGCGCCGCGCCCACTGGATGGCCTGCTCGGGTTTCTGGTTCTTCAGCGCCAGGCTGGGCAGCAGCTGCAGCGTGTTCAGCCGCTCGGCAGGCGTGAAGCGCTTGTCGTTCACCACCGCCTCGAAGGCAGTTTGTGCCGTGGCGGTGTCTTTGGCCGCCAGCGCCGCCACGCCCTTGGTGTGGTTGATGAAGAACACCTCGTAGTCGCTGCGGTTCGCCACGCCTTCGGCCTCGCGCACGCGGGCCAAGGCATCGGCCGGCTTGCCGGCCTTCAAGGCGTCTTGTGCGGCCTGCAGGGGCTTGGCCACTTCTGCGCGCAAGGCTTCCTCGGTGACGGCACCGGCCGGGTCCAGCCACCACAGCAGGCTGGCTGCAAGCGCTAGGCTGCGCAGGCCGAAAGGATGGCGTGAAATGGGTTCGGGCATGGCGCGGGTGGGTTTCGACGGAAGCGGGCCGAATGATCATGGCATTGCAAACGATTGCAAACTAGGGAAAACCCATGCGTCACTGGAATGGATGTCTTCTGCGCCGGCCGCAGCCAGCTCATCAAGCTGCGCTGGGTGGCCTGCATCACCCCTGGGTCAACGACGGTTGCCAGGTCAGGCTGTGCGCGATGGCCGCGAGATCGAGGTCTGGCGCCGCCAGGCCAGGGCGCTGGGCGAGCGGCTGGCGCTGTGAGGCGCAGGCCGCTCACTCAGTGCCCAGCCGCCAACGCCTGGTTGATGTCGGCGATCTGCCCGAGCTGACCTTCGCCATAGGCCATTGCCAGCACCGGCTCGCCCTTCAGGTCCACCCCAGGTCTGCGGGCGGCAAGCTGCCCAGCTCTGGCGCGGCAATCGCAGAGCCGAGTGCGGTCAGCAGCCCTGCGGCGACGGCGGCGCGATGCCTGGCGAGTGGTGTCATGAACTCCACTGGAGGTTTGTCCCAGTATGGCCGCACTGACTGCGGCTGATGAAGATTGACGCTGGCCGCCACCGCTGCCACACTCGCGGCTCGCTGGGCCCCTCGCCCACACCCGGCCAACCCAACCTGAAGGAGACAAACCATGCGCCCAACGCCCCTTGCCCTCCTCGCGGCCCGCGCCTGACGCGCCACTGGGTTGGTTTGAGCTGACGCTCACCGTCTGACCTCACGCGCGCAGCCCGCTGCGCCGCCTTGCATCCTTCTTCCACCGCTGTCGGCATAGCGCCGCAGCGTTCGTCTGCCGCTGCGCAGACCCGAAGCAACAAGGTCAGACCACCATGATGGATTTGGATTTCGAGCGCCTGCGTCACGTGGGCCTCACGCCGCTGCTGGCCCAGCAGGCAGCACAACTCGCGCAGTCGGCGGCGCTTGCCACTGCACAACTGATGCGGCTCACCGAACTGAACCGCGAAACCCTCAAGCTGCACGACGGCCACCACGAGCACGGTGCCCGCGCGCTGCCGGGCCTGATGCGCCGGCTGGCCGACGACGCCGACGCGCTGACCGTAGGCGACTGGGTACTGGCCGCACCCGACGCCCACGGCCAGCTGTGGGTGCAGCTGCGCGTGCCACCGCAAACCCGGCTGGTGCGCCGCGACGGCGACGGCCGGCGCCATCCGGTGGTGAGCAACATCGACTGCGCCCTGCTGGTGATGGGGCTGGACGACGACTTCAGCCTGCGCCGGCTAGAGCGCTACATCGCACTGGTGCAGGGCAGCGGCGCGCAGATGGTGATCGTGCTCACCAAGGCCGACGTGCTGGGTGATGCGCGCAGCCTGTACGCGCGCCAGCAGGCGCTGCGCGAGCGCCTGGCCGCGCCGCTGGAACTGTTGAGCGTGGACGCCCGCGATCCGGACACGGCCTTGCGTCTGTCGCCCTGGGCCCGCCCGGGCCAAACCCTGGTGCTGCTGGGTTCATCGGGGGCCGGCAAATCCACCCTCACCAACACGCTGTTGGGCCAGGCCGTGCAGGACACCGGCGCCGTGCGCGAGCACGACAGCCGCGGCAAACACACCACCACCGCGCGCTCTCTGTTCCTGTTGCCCGGCGGCGCCTGCGTCATTGACACGCCGGGGTTGCGCGCGCTGCGGCCCGATGCCGACGAGCAGACCGTGGGTGCCACCTTTGCCGACATCCAGCGCCTGGCGCCGCTGTGCCGCTTTCGCAATTGCAGCCACCAGGACGAGCCGGGCTGCAAGGTGCGCGAGGCCGTCAACGCCGACCGCTTGCGCAACTACCAGAAGCTGCTGCGCGAGGCTCGGCGGGACACCATGACCTTGCTGGAGCGCCAGCAGCAACTGTCCGAGTGGAAGCAGCGCACCCGCGCTGGCCGGGCGCGCGCAAGGATGAAGCGCGATGAAGCCTGAACCGGCTGAAAATGGCCGCATGAGCACGCCCACCTCGTCAGCGCCGCGCACCCTCCTCATCACCGGCGCCAGCCGGGGCATAGGCGCGGCCACTGCGCTGCTGGCCGCCGAGCATGGCTGGGACGTGGCCATCAATTTCGCGCACGGGCGCGAAGCCGCCGAGGCGGTGGCCACCCAGGTGCGGGCGCACGGCCAGCGCGCCATCACCGTGGCCGCCGACATGGCCGACGAGGCCCAGGTGCTGGCCATGTTCCGCAGTGTGGACGAGCAGCTGGGTCCACTGGGTGGCCTGGTGAACAACGCCGGCGTGGTGGACGTGGCCGCACGCGTGGACGAGATGAGCGTGGCCCGGCTCACGCGCATGTGGGCCATCAACCTCACGGGCAGCATGGTGTGCGCCCGCGAGGCCGTGAAGCGCATGAGCACGCGGCGCGGCGGCGCGGGTGGCGCCATCGTCAACCTCTCATCGGGCGCGGCGCGCCTGGGCTCGCCCGGCTTGTACCTGGACTACTCGATGAGCAAGGCCGCCATCGACCACTTCACCGTGGGCCTGGCGCGCGAGGTGGCGGCCGAGGGCGTGCGTGTGAACGCCGTGCGCCCGGGCATCATCGCCACCGACATCCACGCCTCGGGCGGTCATGCCGAGCGCGTGGCCAGCAGCCTGCACCTCATTCCCATGGGCCGCATCGGTGAGGCCGACGAGGTGGCCCCGGCCATCGTCTGGCTGCTCTCACCAGAAGCGGGCTACACCACTGGCGCCATCATTGATGTGACGGGTGGGCGCTAGCCTTCCCGCATCGCGTGGTAGAGCATCAGTCGGGCTTTTTCCCACTGGCGCTGCACGGTGCGTTCAGAGCTGTTCTGCATGGCGGCGATCTCCACCATCGAGAAGCCGCAGAAGAACTTCAGGTCCACCACCTGGGCCAGCGCGGGCTCCAACCGGGCCAGCTCGTCCAATGCCTCGCCGATGGCGCTGAGCAACTCGGGCTGTGGGCACAGTTCGGCGCACTCGGTGTCCAGCGAGGTGATGTGCAGGCCACCGCCACGCTTTTGCGCCTGCATCTCGCGCACGCGGTCGATCAGCAGGCCGCGCATGGCTCTGGCCGCGTAGGCCAGGAAGTGGGCTTTGGTGGGAAAGGCCAGCGCGTCGCGCTGCGAGATGTCGAGGTAGGCCTCGTGCAACAAGGTGGTGGCGCCCAGTGCCGACTGCGGCCCCCATTTCGCCAGCTCGCGCCGCGCCAGGCGGCGCAGCTGCTCATAGAGCGCCGCAAACAGCTGCTGGGCTGCCAGTGCATCGCCGCCCTGGGCGCGCGTCACCATGGTGTTCAGATCATTGGACAGATCGGTGGGGAGGGCGTAGGCCATGGGCTCACAGCAACAGGGTGATCTGACTGGCAGTGGCGGGCGTGGGCGCCTCGGGCGCGGCGAGCTCGGCGCGAAGCTGCTCGACGGCCTTCAGCGTGGGGGCATCTCTGCCCATGGCCGTGCGCAGCACGGGCAGCGCATGGTCAATCAGTACCAGCCCCTCCGCGCCGCGTTGCAGGGCCCACAGGGTGCGGGCCTGGTGCACGGCCACCAGCTGCGTCATCGGGTGCTCGGCACCCAGTGACTCGCCGTACAGGGCCTGGGCGGCCTGCAGCAGGGGCAGCGCTGCCGCCGCGTCGCCCTGGGCCTGCAGGGCCAGGGCGCGGTAGAGCGACAGCAGCCCGCGCGCTTTGGGGTCTAGCTTGGCGCTGGCGGGAAGGGCCCGGTTCAGGCGCTCCAGTTCTACAAGGGCCTGCGCCGTGTGCCCTTGCTGCAGTTCGCTGCGCAGGTGCACCAGCTGCAGCTGCAGCTTCAGACTGGGCGGCAGGCCTTCGGCGCGGCCCAGGGCCAGCAGCCGCGCCTGCAGCTCCGGGTGCAGACCCAGCTGGCCATTGGCCGCCAGCACGCGGTAGCCGATGCGCGCGGCGTGTGGCGCCATGGAGCTGGCCTGTTCCGAGAACGCGTGCTTGAGCAGCAGGGGCATGGCCGGCAGGGCCAGGTCACTGCGCCCGAGCAACAGCAGGTTCTCGGCCCGCCGCGCCTGGGTGTAGGCGCATTCCAGGCCCATGGGGTCGTGCAGCCGCTCGCAGCGCATAGCGGCCTGGTCATAGCGCTGCCGCGCCGCGTCGTACTGCCCGGCCAGGAACTCGATGTAGGCCAGGTCGTCGAGGATGCTCAGGCTTTCCACCGCGCGCACGCTGGGGTTGCCGTCCACCAAGGCCAGCAGTGTCGTGAGCCGCGCTATGCCCTGCGCGTAATGGCCCAGGTGGCCGTCCAGCTCACCCAGGATGCGCTCGGCGTAAACCGTCTGGGAGTGGTCGGGCTGGTAGGCCTGGTGTACCAGCGGAAGCGCAGCCGTGAAGGACGCGTGGGCCTGCGCAAACTGGCCGCGGGCGGCGGCCACGTTGCCCTTGGACACCAGCCGCCGGGCGACGAACTCGGTGTCGCCGGCCGTCTCCGGGTGCAGCTGCTCGGCCCGCGCCAGCAGGCCTTCGGCACGGTCGGCGTCGCCCACGGTGATGGCGGTGTGGGCCTGGTCCATCAGCGCCAGGGCTGCGGCGCGGGGCTGGCGCATGCGCAGGTAGATGTCCACCACCTGGCCGCGCGCCTTGTCGGCGGCTTCCTCGTCCTCGAAGTTGCTCAGCGCCTCGGCAATGCCGGCCAGCAGGTCGGCCTGCAGCTGCGGCTTGTCGGCCAGGGTGCGCACCACGGTCTCCTGGCCCTTGAGCAGCAGCTGCTTGGCGCTGACCTCGCGGCCCCGCGCCGGGTCGGGATCGGCTTCGCGGAACATGGCCAGCAGAAAGTCGCGCGCCGCCGTGGCGCGGGCCGATTCCACCCGCGCCTGCAGGCCCAGCACCGTGGCCGTCACGGCCAGGCCCAGCACCGCCACCGTGGCGGTGGCGGTGGCGGCCACGGCGAGCCGGTTGCGGCCCACGAACTTGGCCCACCGGTACCAGCGGCTGTCAGGCTGCGCCAGCACCGGTTCGCCATGGGCCCAGCGCGACAGGTCTTCGGCAAAGGCGTTCACCGTGCGGTAGCGCTCGGCCGGCGACTTCTTCAGCGCCTTGAGCAGCATGGTGTCCAGGTCACGGGCGAGGCTGGCGGGCAACCGGCGCATCACGCCGGCCTGGCGCTGGCTGGGCCGGACCGGGTCGGTGTGCAGGATGTCGATCTGCAGCTGGCTGCGGTCGCTGCTGTCGAAAGGCCGCTGGCCGCACACCAGCTCATAGGCCAGCACACCCAGAGCCCAGATGTCGGTGGCAATGCTGATGGGCTCGGCGCGGATCTGCTCGGGGGCGGCGTAGCGCAGCGTGAGTGCCGAGCCGCTCAGTTGGGTGAGCTCGGTCTCGTGCGCCTGCAAGGCGTCGGGCGCCAGCAGCTTGGCGATGCCGAAGTCCAGCAGCAGGGCCTGGCCCTCGGCGGTCACCAGCACGTTTGGCGGCTTGATGTCGCGGTGGATCACCAGGTTGGCGTGGGCGTACTGCACCGCGTCCATCACCTGACCCAGCAAGGCGATGCGGGCGTGCGCATCCAGGCTGTGGGCATCGGCGTAGTCGGTGATGGGCTGGCCCTGCACATACTCCAGCGCCAGGTAGGGCTGGCCGTCGGCCGACACGCCGGCGTCGTACAGCCGCGCGATGTGGGGGTGGTTGAGCGAGCCCAGGATGTCGCGTTCGCGCTCGAAGCGTTGCAGCAACACCGTGCGGCGCAGGCTCACCGTGGCCAGCTTGAGGGCAACCTGCCGTTTCAGGCTGCCGTCCATGCGCTCGGCCAGCCAGACCTCGCCCATGCCGCCAGCGCCCAGTGCGCGCAGCAGGCGGTAGGGCCCAACCTCGTTGCCGGCGGCGAACGCAGCTGGCGCCGCGGCCGCTGACGCGGCCAGGTGCATCAGGTGGTGCTGTTGGCCCAGCGGGTCGGCGGGGCCAGTGGCCGCCTGGTGGCTGAGGATGTCGCGCAACAGCGGCACCAGCGCGGCGGCGTCGCCACCCAGCTGGTCCAGCCAGGCCTCGCGCGCCACGCCTTCCAGTTCCAGGGCTTCGTCCAGCAAGGGCGACAGCACGCGCCAGGTTTCGGGGTCCAGTGTCATGTGTCGCCACTATGCCGCGCACAGGCACAAGGCCGCCGGGGTATTCCACCCCTTCAAACTAGGGGGATGTGGCGGGTGTCGAGCGCCAAATCCGATGAACAGAAGGAGCCACCCACATCACCTTGCGAGGCCCCGCATGAAAAACGCACTTTCCGCGCTCCTGCCCTTGATGCTGCTGTGCGCCGGGTCTGTGCTGTTGATGGCGCTTGCCGCCTGGACTGCCGACAGCGCGGCAGCCGCCCAACGGGCGTCGCCCGGCTCAGCGGCGGTGACCGTGGCCAGCCTGACCTCGGGTGCTGCGGCGGATGCCACCCGGCGTGCCAGGCCTTCCGGCCACGGCGGTTCGCAGCAAGCGTCGAAGTAGGCGCTGCCCCCAGCCGCTGGCGCGCGGCTCAGCGGCTGGGGGCTTTAGGCACTGCCGCCGGCTTGATGTCGCCGCAATCGGCCGAGAGCCACTGGCCGGTCTGGTTCATCTCCATGCGCCTGGGCTGGCCCTGAACCACCGTGTTCATCACCATGCGCCCGGTGTAGCGGGTGGGGCCGCTCATGGTGTATTCGCCTTCGCCGCTGCTGGGCGGCTCGCCCTTGCAGGTGAAGCGGAACTTCATCGTGCTGCCGTTGCGCTGCAAGGTTTCGTGCTGGCAGCGACCATCGCTTTGCGGCGGCTCGCCACGCTCCGCCGCGTCCTTGCTCAGGCACACGCGCACAGCGCCCGGCTTGGCGCCCATGCCCACACCATTCTTGGCCAGCATGGCTTCCATCTGCTGGCGCTGGCCGGGCGGCATTTTGGCCATCTGTTCCTGCGCCTTGGCCATGGCGGCCTCCATCTTGGCGTCGCCACCCATCTGGATGCTGTGCTCCCAAAGGCCGGGCTTGAGCTGGGTTTGCGCGGCGGTGGGCATGGCCCAGGCCATCAAGCACGAGGACAACAAGGCGGTGTGGTGGCGTGTTGGCATGGCGGGTTCCGTGGCGGCTGGTGCCCAGTGTGTGGCGATGGTCTCGCGTTGCGCAAGCCTTGGGCTAGGGGGCTCATACGGCATGGCGCTCAAGAACACGGCAGCACCGCAGCACCTGGCAGCCGCCTCCGTCGGCGCAGAGCAGCCCTCCGTTTCTAGGTCACCACCATCATTCCCGCGTCTTCCTCGTCAATCCCGGGAGGAGCCGACACCAGCCGGCTAGCGCCTGAGCTGGCTGCGTGTTTTCTTCCGTGCGGGCGCGGCGCTGACCTGTGCCTTCAGTTGCTGCACCAGGGTGGCCACCCGCTTCGGGCTCAGGCCGAGGTCGGCCATCAGTTGTTCGATCAGCACCGATGCCGGGCCTGAGGTGCCGGGCTCCATCATCAGCACCGCCACGGCCACCGCCACGGCGCGCTCGCGTGCGGCCCTGTCGGGCAGCATCTCACCCAGGGCCGCCCAAGCCTCGGCGGGCGCCACGGCGTTGATGCGGGCTTCGTTTCGGATGATGCCGTCCCAGGCGATGGCCGGGCCGCGCACCTGGCCGTTGGGGCCCGGCAGCCGCCGTTCGGCCAGCCGCTGCGCCAGGCGCAGGTGGCGGCGCTCCAAGCTGCCGCTGCACAGCATGGCGGCCAGCAGGATGCGGCACACAGCGTGCGGGTAGCCGCCCTCGGCAATGTGGGGCAGCACCTGGCGACGGACCTCGGCGAGCTCGCCCTGGGCGCGTGCCAAAGCGCGTTCTTCGTCGGGCGTGTCGGGCGGCAGCAGGGCCCCCAGGCCCAGCGGGCCATAGGCCTGGCGGGCAAAGTGCACCACGCCCTGATCACGCAGGTCGCGGTAGAGGTTGAGCCAGGTTTCGATCCACGAGGCGGCGGTGTGCTCCATGTGCCGAGCCGGGTGGTCGCCCACCACGGCATGGCGGTGCTCACGCACGTGCTCGGCCAGGTCGGCAATGGTTCGAACGGCGGGGTTCACGTCGCTCAGGGCACGGCGCTGGCTGCGCAGCGAGTGCAGGTCCAGCGTCGCGTCGGCCACGCCGCGCACGGCCAGCGGTCGCAACCATGGCCGTACCCAGGTCTTGTAGGCCAGGGCGTTGAGGCCCGAGACCTTGGCGACCGTGGAGAACAGCTTTTCTTCTTCGCGGCCTTCGGGGTTCAGGGCCCGCAGGTCGTCCATGCTGCGCGGCTCGAAATGCATGCCGTAGCTGCCAGGCTCCAGCGGGTCGTGGTTGGCCACTTCCTGGCCGTCCTTCAGGCGCAGCTTCATCTCGTACAGGCCGGGCGGCAGGTGCGAGATGACGTCCACCGAGGTGACGATCTGGTCGTGCTCCTTGCGCGCCACGTCGGCGCCCACAAAGATGCCCAAGTGGCCCACCTTCTCGTGCAGCACGTAGATGATCACGCGGCCTGCAGCGGCGATGGCGCGCTCGTCACCCCAGACGTCGATGATCCAGTTCAGCGCCTGCGGCGGCGGCGTGATGTTGTCGCCCTGCGAGGCAAACACCACCACCGGCGCGGTGATGTTGCGAAGCTTGATGTGTTGCCCGTCGATGCGCACCTCGCCGCGCGCCAGTCGGTTGCCCACGAACAGGTTCTCGACGATGGATTCGAGCGCGTGGCCCGTCATGCGGAAGTAGCCGCCCCACCAGCGCTCGAAATCCAGGTAGCGCTCGGCCTCGGTGTCCACCTGCGACCAGAGCTTGTAATAGCGGCCCCACAGGCTGTTGGCCGGGTTCAGGTTCTCGAAGTTCTTGACCAGGTTGGCGCCATCGAAGCGGTCGCCGTTCAGGTCGGCACTCAGCGAGGCCAGCCACGAGCCGCCCAGCACCGCACCGCTGTAGCGCATGGGGTTCATGCTGGCGCCGCCGGCCCAGTACGAGAGCGGCGCCCCCACCAGGACGAGCATGCCAAACAGCTCGGGCCGCAACGCAGCCAGCCCCGCCATGGCCCAGCCGGCCTGGCAGTTGCCGATCACCAGCGGGCGCACGCTGCATTTCGGGTGGCGTGCCGCCACGGTCTGCAGAAACTGCGCCTCGGCCAGGCCAACGTCGCGCAGAGTCTGGCCCTCTTCGGGCTGCGGCGCGAAGCCAACGAAGTACACCGGGTGCCCGGCGCGCAGCGCCACGCCCACTTCCGAATCGAACTTGAAGCCGCCAATGCCGGGGCCGTGGCCGGCGCGCGGATCCACCACCACCACCGGCTGGCTGGCAGGATCGATGGCGACGCCCTTGGGCGGCAGGATGCGCAGCAGGCGGTAGTTGCAGGGCTGGGGCAGGTCGCGGCCATCCAGCACCAGCTCATGGGCAAAGCTCAGCAGGTCGGGAGCCTCGCCGCCGGCCTGCTCTGCATAGTTGTTGCCACGCTGGCGCAGGGTGTCGAGAAACAGCACATGGCGCTCGGCCACGTCTTGCAGGTAGTCGGTGACCAGGGGCAGGTGCCAGGTGGGCGCAGCAGCGGTTCGGCGCGTATGCACGGGGGAACCTGCGCGGGGGGTGGTGGTGAGGGACATGTCCTGAGCATAGTGACGCCAGCCTTGGGCCAACTGACGAGTACGGGCAGGCTTGCCGGCCTTTTGTAGCGCCGCCGGGCGGCATGCCCTGTTTTTGGAGGGGGCTCACTAGAATTGCTGCATTGCAGCAAATATCGCTTGCATCAGGGTAATCCCTGCTCTAGACTGAGCTCATGCTGCGGTGCAGCAAAATCAACCCCAAGGAACCACCATGAACACCCAATTCGCCGACCTGCAAAAGTCCAGCACCCAACTGCTCACCGGCCTGCAAAAGCTCGGCCAGCTGAACCTGGAAGTGGCCCAGGCCTCGTTCGCCGACGCCTCCAAGGCCGCGCAATCCATCTTTGCCGCCAAGAACCCGCAAGAATTCGCCACCCTGGTGGCCGCCGAGTTCAAGGCTGCTCCCGCCAAGGCCACCGCCTACGGCACCCAAGTGCGCGACATCTTCACCGCCGCCAGCCAACGCTGAGCCGTGTGAACGGGAGGGCGTCGTGAGCGGGAGCTCGCGGCACCCACCCGGTCGTGGAATGATGGCGCATGCCCCCTGACCACGACGACGAACTGCTGGACGGGCTGCGCCACATCGCTGCGCGCACGCTCGCCCACTACAACCAGAACGCCCAGGCCTTCTGGCAAGGCACACGCGACCACGACGTGAGCCAGAACATCGATGCGCTGCTGCGGCACATCGAAACCCCCGCCCCCTGCACCCTGCTGGATTTCGGCTGCGGGCCGGGCCGCGATCTGCACACCTTCAAATCGCTGGGCCACCACCCTGTGGGTCTGGAAGGCTCGCCGCCGTTGGCCGAGATGGCTCGCGCGCACAGTGGCTGCGAGGTGCTGGTGCAAAGCTTTCTTGCACTCGATCTGCCCAGCGACCACTTTGACGGTGTCTTCGCCAACGCCTCGCTGTTCCATGTGCCCAGTGCCGCCCTGCCGCGTGTGCTGCGCGAGCTGCATGCGGCGCTCAGGCCAGGCGGAGTGCTGTTCAGTTCCAACCCGCGCGGCGAGGGGCAGGAGGGCTGGCGCGGCGAGCGCTACGGCGTGTACCACGACTGGCCCGGCTGGCAGGCGCTGCTGAGCGCGGCCGGTTTTGTGCCGCTCACGCACTACCACCGGCCTGCCGATGCGCCACCCGAGCAGCAACTGTGGCTGGCCAGCGTGTGGCGCAAGCCGCATCAACAAGGCCGCTGAGGCAAGTCCAGCCCTTGCGGCGCCAGGCCCGCCGTGTGGCGCTGCCACATGGCGTCGTACAGCGCTTCGAGATCGCGGGTGTAGCCCGCCACGTCGAACAAGGCGGCCGCTGCACGCAGGCGCCCCAGCTTGCCGCGCAAGGCGGCCAAGCGGGATGCATCCGAGGCCAGAGCCAGGGCCAATGCCGCATAGTCTGCGAGCGAGTGCGTCACCAACTCGGGCAAGCCCACGGCATGCAGCAGGCTGCCGGCCACGCGCGAGGCGAAGGTCTCGCCCGCGCAGGTCACCAAGGGTACGCCGGTCCACAGCGCATCGCTGGCCGTGGTGTGGGCGTTGTAGGGCGCGGTGTCGAGCACCAGGTCGGCACATTGCAGCCGCGCCAGGTGTTCGGCCTGCGGCAGGTCGGGCGCGAACACCAGGCGATGCGGCGCTATGCCGCGCGCCATGGCCTCGAGCCGCAGGTTGCCCTCGGCGCGCTCGTCCTTCAGCAGCCATAGCACGCTGCCAGGCACCTGCGCCAGCACATCGCACCAGACACCAAACACCTCGGGGGTGAACTTGTAGGCCTGGTTGAAACTGCATAGCACCAGGCCAGCCTCGGGCAGGCCGGCCTCGGCCCGGCTGGGCGCGGGCGGCAGTGCAGCCGCGTGGCCGTGTGGCTGGTAGCTGTGCGGCAAACAGGCCAAGGCTTCGCTGTAGTCGTTGCGTTCGCTCGCGGGGGTGACGAACCGATCGCTGACCAGGTAGTCGCACAAGCCCGCGCCCAGCGTGCCGGGGTAGCCCAGGTAGCTCACCTGCACCGGCGCGGGCCGGTATGCCAGCACCATGCTGCGGGTGCCGACGGTGTAGCCCTTGAGGTCGATGAGGATGTCGATGCCGTCGGCGTGGATGGCGCGTGCGGCCTGTGCGTCGTCGCAGCCCGAGATGTCGTGAAAGCCAGCGAAGGTGGCCTGCAGACGCCGCCGCATGGCGCTGCCGTCGTCGGCCCCGTGGCTGTAGGCGTGCAGCTCGAAGCGCTCACTGTCGTGAGCCTCCAGCGTTTCGGCGAGCAACAAGGCGGTGGCATGCATGTGAAAGTCGCCCGACAAATAGCCCAGGCGGATGGGCCGTCGTGCTTCGCGTGGCGCGGCCGTGGCGTCCAGCGCGGCAAAGGCCAGCGCCACATCGGCGCGGGCCTGGGTGCTGGCCAGCAACCGTGCTTGCATCCACTGCCCGGCGCAGTCGTGCTGCTGTGCGGCACTGACGCCCGGCAGCGACAGCAACTGGAACGGCGACACCGCCGGCCCCTCTGCGCAGGCCAGCGCGCCCAGCATGCGGGGCCGCCATTGCTCGAACGCCTCCCACTCGCACCAGGCGCGGCTGCGCGCGTAGTGGCGCATCAAGGGATCGGTGGCGATGGCGGGGGCGGTGCGCATGGTGGCGTGCCGCAAGTTCCGCGCCCCGCCGCCAAGTGCCTGGAATGTCGCAAACCCGCCAATCGACGGAAACCTGTGTTGGGCAGCCAAGTGCTTGATTTGCAAGGCAGTGGACCCCGGCCAGCGGGCTGGCACCGAATGTGCAAAGCATCAGCACACGCTCGCCAGGAGTTCGCCCCATGTCTGCATCCCTCAAAGCCAAGATCGCCGAAGTCTTCGACGAGCCTGGGTGCGACAAGAACCAGGCCAAGACCGAGAAGGAACGCAAGAAGGGCTGTACCAAGCAGCTCACGCCCGGGGCGGCCGCAGGTGGCTGTGCCTTTGACGGCGCCAAGATCGCGCTGCAGCCCATTGTGGACGTGGCCCATTTGGTGCACGGCCCCATCGCCTGCGAAGGCAATGGCTGGGACAACCGCCACAGCGCCTCCAGCGGCTCGCAGCTCTACCGCAGCGGCTTCACCACCGACATCAACGAACTCGACGTGATCTACGGCGGCGAGAAACGCTTGTTCAAGAGCGTGCGCGAGATCATCGAGAAATACGACCCGCCGGCGGTCTTTGTCTACCAGACCTGCGTCACCGCGCTGATCGGCGACGACATCGAGGCCGTGTGCAAGCGCGCTTCAGAGAAATTCGGCAAGCCCGTCATCCCGGTGAACGCCCCCGGCTTTGCCGGCCCCAAGAACCTGGGCAACAAGCTGGGCGCCGAGGCGCTGCTGGACTACGTGGTGGGCACGGTGGAGCCCGAGTTCACCACGCCCTACGACATCAACATCATCGGCGAGTACAACCTCAGCGGCGAGCTCTGGCAGATCAAGCCGCTGCTCGATGCGTTGGGCGTGCGCGTCCTCAGCTGCATCTCGGGCGACGGCCGCTACAACGAGGTGGCCCAAAGCCACCGCGCCAAGGCCAACATGATGGTGTGCAGCAAGTCGATGATCAACATCGCCACCAAGATGGAGCAGCGCTGGGGCATCCCCTATTTCGAGGGCAGCTTCTACGGCATAGCCGACATGAGCACCACGCTGCGCGAGATCGCGCGGTTGCTGGTGGAGCGTGGTGCGGATGCGGAGCTGGTCAACGCCGGGCCGCCCCAAGTTGACCAACACCCCCTCGGGGGGGCGGACGCTGCGCAGCAGCGGCCTCGGGGGCAGTCATTGATTGACCGCACCGAGGCCCTGATCGCGCTGGAAGAAGCCCGCGCCTGGGAACGCATCCGCGCCTACAAGGCGCGCCTGACCGGCAAGAAGGTGCTGTTGATCACCGGCGGCGTGAAGAGCTGGAGCGTGGTGGCCGCGCTGCAGGAGGCCGGCCTGGAAGTGGTGGGCACCTCGGTGAAGAAGAGCACCAAGGAAGACAAGGACAAGATCAAGGAGATCATGGGCGAGGATGCCGACGCCCACATGATCGACGACATGACCCCGCGCCAGATGTACGCGATGCTGCGCGAGGCGAAGGCCGACATCATGCTCAGCGGTGGCCGCAGCCAGTTTGTGGCGCTCAAGGCCCGCATGCCCTGGATGGACATCAACCAGGAACGCCATCACGCCTTCGCCGGTTACGAGGGCATGGTGACGATGATTGCCGAGATCGACAAGGCGCTGTTCAACCCCATGTGGGCCGAGGTGCGCACGCCCGCGCCCTGGGACGCGAGCGATTCACTGCTGCGCGAGCAAAGCGCCGAGCAGCTGGCGGCCGAAGCCGCCGCCTGATCAGCGCTTGACGGTAAGCGTGCTGCTGGTGATGCCGTTGTTGGCACTGGCGCTGATGGACACCGACGTGGTGGTGCGCACCTTGTAGGTGATGACACTGAAGTTGGCGCTGGTGGCGCCAGCCGGCACGCTGACGCTGGCGGGCACGCTGGCCACGCCGGGGTTGCTGCTGCTCAGCTTCACCACCACGCCCGCCTTGGAGCTGACCCGCACGGTGCCGGTGACCCGCGTGCCGCCACGAACCGAGGCACTCGACAAGGCCAATGCAGTGGGCTTGGCCAAGGCGGCAAAGTGCTGCAAGGTGGCCTGCGGCCCGAAGCCCAGCGCGTAGGCGCTGCCGTCGGTGCCGGTCTTCAGGTCGAGGCCAAACCTGGACGAGGGCGCATTGGCCGTCAACAGCACCGCGCCCGTGGCGCCGTCGTACTTCACCGTGGTCATCTGCTCGGGAGGGTGCGTGGTGGCCGCCGGGTTGCCGGCGCTGCCCGACACGTAGACGGCACCATCGGCGCCCAGGCGCAAGGTCCAGGGTCGTTCGTCCCAGTTGGTGATCTGGCTCTGGCGTGCGCTCCACAACGGGGTGCCGGCCGCGTCGAGCTTGAGGGTGATCCAGTCGCCAAAGGGGCCGGTGCCGGTCATGCCACCCGGAAAGGTGTAGGGCGTGGGGTTGAGCTCGAGCGCAACGCCCGTCAGGACCACGTTGCGATTCGCATCGATGGCCACGCGCCGGGCCGAGACGCCTTGGGGCAGGCGCTTCTCGTACAGCACCGTGCCCAGGCTGCTGTCCAGCAGGTCCACATTGAGCGTGCCATTGGGCAAATAGATGCTCATGCCACCCACTGCTGCCACCTCGCCCGACGGGCCGATGGCGATGTCCGACCAGAAGCCCCCGTGCGCCAGTTGGCGTGTGGAGAGCAAGGCGCCGGTGGTGGTGGAAAGCCTGGCGATGGTCATGGTGACGTCGTTGCCCGTGGTGACATACAACTGGCCGGTGCCCAGCCGCAGCACCCCCACCAAATAGCTGAACTCGGGCGGAAGTGCGGCTGTCCAAAGCAGGGCTCCGGTGGCGCCGGAGCGCTTGCTCACGGTCTGCCCACCGGTGGCGTTGCCCGCCAGCAAGTACAGGTCACCCACCGCGTCCACAGCCATGGTCTCGTTGTAAAGGATCGAGGCCCCGGCCGGCCCCGGTTGGGTCCACACCAGGGAGCCGTCGGGGCCGATCTTCTGGATCTGCGAGCCGCCCACCAGGGCGTTGCCGTTGGCATCGGTGACCAGCTGACCGGCGGGCGTGATGCGGCTCCATTGCAGAACGCCGGCCGCTGTGTAGCGGTGCAGCCAGGGGGTGGGCACCGACGTGCCACCGCTGCTGCTCGTGAGCACATAGGCGTTGTTGCCGGCATCCAGGGCCACCGCGGCGCCACTGCTGGTGGTGGCGCCGGTGGCCGTCGGTGGCGTGGTCTGCCAATCTGGCGCCGTCACCGCTTGGGCCATGGCGGCACTGGCGGTGAAGAGCCAGGCTGCAGTCACGAGGCCGAGCTTGAGACTGAACGAGAACGGGTGTGTGTGCATGGACATGCCAAATCCTCCTGTCTGTACTTGTGAAGGCGAGCGCCAGGGCCCGCGCGATGGGAACTTCGAGTCTGCATAGGGTGTACGGGCCGGGCACCGCTGAATTCCCCTGACACGGCGGGCTATTCGGTAAGCATCGGTGTGTGTTGACGGGCGTCAAGCAGTGGGCGAGCCGGCCCAGGGCGTCGCGGCAGCGTCGCGTTTGTCATGAACCCACCACCTCGCCACAGCCGTTGGTTCGCGCCAAGCCCTTGACGCACAAGGCATTTCTGTTTGGCACAGATCCTGCGGAGAAGAGTGCACACGCCCACCCGGAGTGCCCTCCATGGCCCACGTCAGCGAAAGCAAGAAAGCCTGCGCGGTGAACCCGCTGAAGATGAGCTCGCCGCTGGGCGCGGCCTACGCCTTCATGGGCCTGCAGAGCTGCATGCCGGTGATGCACGGCTCGCAGGGCTGCACCTCGTTCGGCCTGGTGCTGCTGGTGCGGCACTTCAAGGAGGCCATTCCGTTGCAGACCACGGCGATGAACGAGGTCACCACCATCATGGGTGGCTACGACAACATCGAAAAGGCCATCCTCAACATCCGCCAGCGTGCCAAGCCGGCCCTGATCGCCATCTGCTCCACCGGCCTCACCGAGACCAAGGGCGACGACGTGGAAGGCTACCTGGAGCTGATCCGCAAAAAGCACCCCGAGCTGGCCGACACGGCGCTGGTGTACGTCTCCACACCCGACTACGTGGGCGCGTTCCAGGATGGCTGGGCGGCGGCGGTGAACGCGCTGATGAAGACCCTGCCCGAACCCGACCGTGCCAAGGTGCCTGGCCGCGTGGCCGTGCTGCCGGGCGCCCACCTCACGCCGGGCGATCTGGAAGAGCTGCGCGAGATCATCGAATCCTTCGGCCTCACGCCCGTCATCGCGCCCGATGTCTCTGGCTCGCTCGACGGCCACATCCCCGACGACTGGCTGGGCACCACGCTGGGCGGCACGCCACTGGCCGATCTGAAAGCCCTGGGCACCGCCCAGCACTGCCTGGCCATCGGCGAGCAGATGCGCGTGGCGGCCACCACCTTGCAAACGCGCTGCGGTGTGCCGTTCACGCTGTTCGACCGCCTCACCGGCCTCACCGCGACGGATGCCTTCGTGCAGAAGCTGGCCGAGCTTTCGGGCCGGCCCGTGCCCGCCAAATGGCGCCGACAGCGCAGCCAACTGGTGGACGCCATGCTCGACGGCCACTTCCACTTCGGCAACCAGCGCGTGGCGCTCGCCGCCGAGCCCGATTTGTTGTGGGCCGCAGGCTCATTCCTCACCGAGATGGGTGCCGAGCTGGCGGTGTGTGTCACCACCACGCCCAGCCCGGTGCTGGCGCGCATGCCCAGCAACGAGGTGGTGATCGGCGACCTCGAAGACTTCGAGATGGCAGCCAAGGCGGCCGGCTGCGATCTGCTGATGACGCATTCGCATGGCCGCATGGCGGCCGAGCGCCTGGGCAAGCCGCTGTTCCGCCTGGGCATCCCCACCTTCGACCGCATCGGCAACTCGCACCGCTGCATGGTGGGCTACCGCGGCACGCGCAACTTCGTCTACGAAGTGGGCAATGTGTTCATGGACCAGATCCACCACCACCACCCGGACGACTGGCCGCTGCCGGCCCTCTCGCTCGCCGCCGCACAAGGCCGCGTGGCCGACGCCATGCCGGCCGTGGCCCATGTGAGCGCCGAGATCCCTCGCGCCCGGCCCCAGGAAACATCACTGCAAGGAGCTTCATCATGAAGATCGCATTCGCCACCCAGGACAAGCAGCGCGTGGACGCGCACTTCGGCTGGGCCAAACACCTGGCCATCTACGACGTGACGCCCACGACCATCAACTTCGTTGAGACCTTCCACTTCGGTGAAGACCTGGCCGAGGACGGCAACGAGGACAAGCTCGCCCCCAAGCTCGACGCCATCAAGGATTGCGCCATCCTCTACGTGGCCGCCATCGGTGGCAGTGGCGCAGCCCGCGTGGTGGCGCAAAAGATCCACCCGATCAAGGTTCCCCAGCCCGAATCCATCCTCGACATCCTGGACAAGCTGCAAGACGTGCTCAAGGGCACCCCCCCTCCGTGGCTGCGCAAGGCGCTGGAGAAAGACCAGGGCCTGGCCCACAACTTTGAAGATGACGAGGTGAAATCATGAGTCTTACGCACGGCCGCCCGAAGGAAGACTCGCTCCCGCTTGGCGGGATGGTGCAAAGCGCCCAGGGTGCTCCAGGTCTCGACGCAGCAACGGCCGAGGCCACACTAGACGCCAACGACGAGGCCCTGCTGAAGGACCCGTTCATCCTGGAGCTGATCAAGCAATTGCGGGCCCAGGACACCCACGGAACCTGGGAAGGCAAGAGCGACGCCACGCTGCTCTCGCCCTACATCATCACCGCCGAGCAGCGCCGCGAGCTGCCCATGATGGGCGACCCCGACCCCGAGACGCTGTGGCGCCTGGACTTGTTTCACAACGCCATCGGCCTGTCCATCGAACGCGCCACCGGCTGCATGGTCAGCCCCATGATGAAGATGAGCCACGAAGGCTTTGGCCGCGCCGTGCTCACCACCGGGCGCCTCATCGTGGTCAACCGCTACCTGCGCGACGTGCACCGCTTTGGCTACGCCAGCCTCAAGAAGCTGGCCGAGGCCGGCAACAAGCTGGTGGCCGAGGGCGTGGGCATGGTGCAGGCCTACCCCGACGTGGCCAAGTACGGATCCTGAGGCGAGCACCAACATGAGCACTGATCTCGATGCCCTGAAGGCCGACGCCAAGAAGGCCAACGCCAAGGCCACGCAGGCCAAGATGGACCTGCACGACCTCTCCGAGGAACTGCCCACCAACTGGGAAAAGATCCTCGAAGTGGCGCAGGTGGCCCACGACGCCCACGTGAAGCTGATGGCCGCGCGCAAGGCGCTGGCCGCCGCCCAACCCGCCTGAAGGAAGCGCCATGTCGACCTTTTCCGTGACCCTGCCGAGCGGCGCCGCGTGGACGCCCACCTTCGTGCAGGAACTCAACGAAGACAAGTGCATCGGCTGCGGCCGCTGCTTCAAGGTGTGCCCGCGCGGCGTGCTGGAGCTGGTAGGCCTGAACGACGAGGGCGAGCGCATCCATGTGGACATGGACGATGACGACGCCGACGAGGAATACGAAAAGAAGGTGATGACCATCGCCCACCAGGAGCTGTGCATAGGCTGCACCGCCTGCGCCAAGATCTGCCCCAAGAAGTGCTATACGCACGCCGCCGCCGAGGTGTGAGATGAACGCCTCCGCCACCGCCCGCATCCCCTGGCCGGTGCTGCGCGAAGACTTCGCCGCGCGCCGCGCCTTGCGCGAGGACGAAGTGGCCGACGTGGCGGCCTTGCTGCTGGACCATGCCGACCCGCAGGCTGGCCCGGCCGAGTGGCGCGAAGCGGCCGCCACGGCGGTGGCCGTGGCCTGCCTGGGCGACAACCACCTGTGGCAAGACCTGCTGCTGGCGAACCGGGGCGAGCTCAACGCCATCATGCGGCACTGGTTCCCGGCCATCGTGGCCAAGAACAGCGGCGACATGAAGTGGAAGAAGTTCTTCTACCGCCAGCTGTGCGAGCGTGCCGAAATCCTGATCTGCAAATCGCCCAGCTGCGGCGTGTGCACCGACTACGTGCAGTGTTTCGAGGCACCTGAAGCGCGTGCCCTTGGCCCCATCGCCGTCATTCCCGCGCAGGCGGGAATCCACCACCCGCCACCACCTGGATTCCCGCCTGCGCGGGAATGACGATGGTGGAGGCGGGAATGACGGCCCGGTACCCATCCCCATCCCCAAACAGCGCGCCCTGGCGCGCTGTTTGCTTTCATGTCTCGTTGTATATTCAACTGTATAGCGCTGTCGGCAATCCGACAGCGTTCTGTCTGGAGCAACACATGCTAAAAGAACTTGAGAACCGTGCCCTGCGCGGTCTGATGCTGGCGTATTTGGCTTTGGTGGCCACGGGTGCGGTCTGTGCGGGCGAGGTCAACCTGGCGGTGGCCGCCAACTTCACCGGGCCAATGCAGAAGATCGCCGCCGACTTCGAGCGAGCCACCGGCCACAAGGCCTTGATCGCCTACGGCACGGTGGGCAAGTTCTACGCCCAGATCAAGAGTGAGGCACCGTTCGAGGTGTTGGTCTCCGCCGATGAGGAAACCCCCACTCGCCTGGAGAAAGACGGGCTGGCGGTGCCGCAGACGCGTTTTACCTACGCCGTGGGCAAGCTCGTGCTGTGGAGCGCCAAGCCAGGGCTGGTCGATGACGGCGGGCAGGTCTTGAAGCGGGCTGACTTTGTCCATCTGGCCATTGCCAACCCCAAGGTGGCGGTGTACGGCGCGGCGGCGGTGGAGGCCATGAAGAGCCTGGGTGTGGCGGCAGCGCTGGAGCCCAGATGGGTGCTCGGCGAGAACATCACCCAGGCCTACCAGTTCGTGGCCACGGGCAACGCCGAACTGGGCTTTGTAGCGCTGTCGCAGATCTACAAGAACGGCCAGTTCGCTGCTGGCTCCCATTGGCTGGTGCCGCCAGCGCTCTATCCGACCATTCGCCAGGACGCCGTGCTGCTGACGCGGGGCCAGGGCAACCCGGCGGCATCGGCGCTGCTGACCTACCTGAAGAGCGACGCCGCCAGGAAGGTGATTCGCGACCACGGCTACGAACTTTGATCATTTGAAGGAGCAATCATGAAATTCATCAAGACCTCGCTGATGGCCTGTGTGCTGTGGGCCGCGGTGGCGGCACATGCCGAAAAAGTCACCATCGCCGCAGCGGCCGACCTGAAGTTCGCGATGGACGAGATCGTCACCACGTTCAAGAAAGCCAATGTGGCGGATGAAGTGGCGGTGGTCTACGGCTCGTCGGGCAACTTCAACACCCAGATCCAGCAAGGAGCGCCGCTCGATCTGTTCTTCTCGGCCGACATCGCCTACCCCCGCGAACTGGCCAAGGCCGGACTGGCGGCATCCGAAGTGAAGCCCTATGCCGTGGGGCGCATCGTGCTGTGGAGCGCCACCATGGACGCCAGCAAGATGACCCTGGCCAGCCTGGCGGACGCCAAGATCACCCGCATCGCCATCGCCAATCCCAAGCATGCCCCCTACGGCAAGCGCGCGGAAGAGGCCCTGCGCGCCATTGGTGTCTGGGACAAGGTGGAACCCAAGCTGGTCTATGGCGAAAACATCGCCCAAACCGCGCAGTACGTGCAGACCGGCAATGCCCAGGTTGGCGTGCTCGCCTTGTCGCTCGCGCTGAGCGCCGAGCTGGCCAGCAAGGGCGGCTACTGGCTGATTCCCGACAACCTGCACTCGCCGCTGGAGCAGGGCTTTGTCATCACCAGACAGGCCGGTGCCAAAGCGCTGGCCAAGCGCTTTGCCGAGCACATGGGCAGCCCGGCGGCGCGGGCGGTCATGACCAAGTACGGTTTCGTGCGGCCGGGCGAGGTGGCTGGAAAATGAAGCGTCCACACTGAAACGGAGCAGCCATGTTGCTGATGGGCGGTGATCTGCAAGCCATCGTGCTGACGGTGAAGTTGGCCAGCGTGGTCACGGCCATCTTGCTGGTGGTGGGCACCCCCATCGCCTGGTGGCTGGCGCGCACGCGCTCGCGGTGGAAAGGGCCCATCGGCGCGGTGGTGTCCTTGCCGCTGGTATTGCCACCTTCGGTACTGGGCTTTTACCTGCTGCTGGCCATGGGCCCAGATGGGCCTGTGGGCCAGCTCACCCGCACCTTGGGGCTGGGTCCACTGCCGTTCACCTTCTGGGGTCTGGTGCTGGCGTCGGTGTTCTATTCGCTGCCCTTCATGGTGCAGCCGGTGCAGAACGCCTTCGAGGCCATGGGCGAGCGGCCGCTGGAGGTGGCGGCCACGCTGCGGGCCCCGCCGCTGGACGCATTCTTCACCGTGGCGGTGCCGCTGGCCCTGCCCGGTTTCCTGACGGCCAGCGTGCTGACCTTCGCTCACACCGTGGGCGAATTCGGCGTGGTGCTGATGATCGGTGGCAACCTGCCTGGCATCACGCGGGTGGCCTCGGTGCAAATCTACGACCATGTGGAGGCGCTGGAATATGCCCAGGCCCATCGACTGGCCGGCGTGATGCTGGTGTTCTCCTTCCTGGTCTTGCTGGCGCTCTACGCCTGGCGGCCCCACCCCAGGAAGGCTGCTTGACATGGCCGACATCGAAGCCAAGCTTCAAGTGCAGTGGCCCGGCTTCTCGCTGGACGTGGACCTGCATCTGCCGGGCCGGGGCGTGACCGCGCTGTTTGGCCCCAGCGGCTCGGGCAAGACCACGCTGCTGCGCTGCATCGCGGGCCTGGAGCGCGCCCCGCATGGTCGCTTGTCATTCAAAGGTACGCCGTGGCAGGACGAGCGGTTGTGGCTGCCCACGCACCGCCGGCCCTTGGGCTTTGTGTTTCAAGAGGCCAGCCTGTTTCCGCATCTGACGGTGCAACAGAACCTGCACTACGGCATGAAGCGGCTGGCCACGCCGAACCGGGCCAGTCTCGACCAGGCCATTGATCTGTTGGGCATAGGCGGTTTGCTGAGCCGCAAGCCCGATCACCTGTCGGGTGGTGAGCGTCAGCGTGTGGGCATCGCCCGTGCGTTGGCCGTAGGCCCGCAGGTGCTGCTGATGGACGAGCCGCTGGCCGCGCTGGACCTGCAGCGCAAGCGCGAAGTGCTGCCGTATCTGGAGCGCCTGCACGCCCAACTGGACATCCCCATCCTCTACGTCAGCCACGCGCCCGACGAAGTGGCCCGGTTGGCCGACCACTTGGTGGTGCTGGATGCTGGCCGGGTGCTGGCCAGCGGCCCGCTGAACGAAACCTTGTCCCGCCTGGACCTGCCCATTCGCCTGGCCGACGACGCAGCCGTGGTGTTGGATGCGGTGGTGGGCGACCGCGATGCCCACTGGCACCTGGCCCGCCTGGACTTTGCCGGCGGCCAACTCTGGGCCCGCGATCACGGCCTGCCGCTGGGCGCCCCGGCGCGGGTGCAGGTGCTGGCCCGCGATGTGGGCTTGTCGCTCGCGCTGCAGACGGACAGCAGCGTGGGCAACCAGTGGCCCATCACTGTGGAAGCGATGGGCGATGACAGTCACCCCGGCCTGGTGCTGGCGCGGGTGCGCCTGGGGCACGACGGCGACGAAAGTCCAGCGCGGCCACGCCTGTTGGCCAGGCTCACGCGGCGCTCCGCCGACGCCTTGCAGTTGGTGGTGGGGCAGAGGGCCTGGGCGCAGGTGAAAACCGTGGCGCTGATGGAATGAACGAGCGCAACTCTGGTGGGCGATGCCAACTTGGAGCGATCTACCCACAGCACGGCATCGCCCTGGTCATTCGGCCTGCATGACGACCTGCTGCGCAACTGGCTGCGCGAGGACGCGCCGCACGGTGACCTGAGCACGCATGGGCTGGGCTTGCAGGCCGAGCCCGCGCGCATCCACTTCTCGGCGCGCGCCGACATGGTGGTGGCAGGTGTCGGTGCGGCGGCCCGCCTGCTGACGCTGTGCGGTGTGAGCGTGCAGGTGGTGCGTACCGATGGCATGGCCGCCGCTGCGGGCGAGCCGCTGCTGAGTGGTTTGGGACCGACCACCGGGGTGTTGCTGGGCTGGAAGGTGGCCCAGACGCTGGCCGAAGGCTGCTCCGGCATTGCAACGGCCACGGCCGCCATCGTGCGGGTGTTGCGCGATGCAGGCTTTGCCACGCCGCTGGCCTGCACGCGCAAGACCTTTCCCGGCACGCGCCTGCTGGCGGCCGAGGCGGTGCTGGCGGGCGGCGGCGTGATGCATCGGCTGGGCGTGTCGGAAAGCCTGTTGGTGTTTCCCGAGCACCGGGCCTTGCTGCCGCCTGATGCGCTGGCGGCTCGCCTGTCGCAACTGCGCGCGCAGCAGCCCGAGAAACGGCTGGTGGTGGAAGGTCTCAACGCGGAGGACGCACTGGCCATGGCCCGCGCTGGTGCCGACGTGCTGGTGAGCTCGGCACCCTACCAGGCGCCGCCTGCCGACATCAAGGTGGAGATCACGCCGGCATGACGGTCAGGCTGCGTTCAACCGTGCACGGCCAGCACCACCGAATCGGCCTTGAACAAAGCGGTGACGGGGCTGCCCACGGCCAGTGCCAGGTCGTCGATGGCGCCGTTGGTGACAATGCTCGCGAGCGAGGCGCCACCCGCGAGCTTCACGGTGACGCTGGCGTTCACCGCACCTTTTTGAAGCGCACTGACCTTGCCCGTGAGCTGGTTGCGGGCCGTGAACTTCCAGCCTTCGGTGTGCGTGGCCAGCAGCACCAGCGGTGCCTTCACGATGGCCTGGGCCTTCTTGCCCACCGCCAGGCCCAGCGACCTGACGCTGCCCTCGGTGATGCCGGCCACCAGCGTTTCGCCGGTGGCGAGCTTGAGTTCCACCTCGGCGCTGATGGAGCCTTCCTTGACGGAAGTGATGGTGCCTTCGAACACGTTGCGGGCGCTGATCTTCATGGGTACTCCTTGCAGGCGGTTGAGGTTGGGTGGGTTTGTCAGAGATCCGACGGAAACGCTTCGACCAGGTCAGGCCCATCGCGCTGCAGGCGCGGACGGCAGCTACCCAGCCTGTCCAGCCGTTCGGTCAGGCGCAGCCAGCGGCCACTGGCCAGGCGCCAGGCCAGGCGGCGTTCGCGCAGCACGGCCACCTCCAACGGAAACTCGTCGATGTCGAAGCGGTCTTCGGTCCGCGTGTGGGTGTGCTGCACATAGCAGCGCTGGCCCAGGGCGTCCAGGCCCACCACCTTGCGGGCGTGGGCGGCTGCGTCCACATGGGTCTCGAAGTGCAGCGGTGGCACCACCAGCGTGCTGAAGGTGGCCGGCAACTCGTCCAGCCAGAGATCGGGGTCGACCAGGGATTCAAGCATGGTGCGTCTCTTTGGCGTTGTCGGCCTGCAGACGCATGGGAGAGGCCCCCATATCCACCCAGACGCGACGGCCCAACTGGGCGGGCCAGTCTGTCAGGTCGCCCTCGGACAGGGGCAACAGCAGGTATTGCTCGGCCGACAAGGCCACCACGGCGTGCGGTCCCGTGCGCTCGGCCGAGATGCCGCGCAGGCAGGCGGCGCGCCAGGATATGGGATGGGGTTGGGCTGAAGCCATGGTCGATTCCTTGTTGCGTTATATACATTTAAATATAGCGATGCCAACGTGAGCAAGTGGTGTGCCAGATGTAGTGCGAAGGCGAGTGGAAGGGCGAATCACGGCGCATAGCGGCCGGCCGTATTTCGTCATTCCCGCGTAGGCGGGAATCCATGTCTTTGCGTCGGCTGCGGCAGCGCAGCGGCGGTACCTTCGGCCTACGTACTCCTCGCGGACAAGCGCCGTGCCCTCTGTTGCGCCTGCGCTCTCTTGTTCTGCCTTGGCCCTCGGAGCTCTCTACCCAAACGCGAATGTGCCCTCCGCCCGAAGGCACCACCACTGCCCTGCAACCACTGCCGGTGGCGGTCAAACTGGTGGTGCACCACCGCCTCCTCAGGCAGAGGGTGTCGGGTATCCGCCCGACGGAACTCAGGGAATGCGTCACGCCCGGCGAGGGCATGGCGCAGGGGAGATGGAGTCGGGCGGATACCCGTCGACCTCTGCCCCGCCACCGACGTGTGAGCGAGAAAACCTGGATTCCCGCCTGCGCGGTAATGACGGGGCCGAGGGACGGGGATGACGGACTGCTATGCGCCGCAAGCGGCCCTCAAATCAGCGCCCGCAGCGCGTCGATCGCCTGCTCGATGCGCTCCACCGCGTGGATGGTCAGGCCTTCGATAGGCTTCTTAGGCGCATTGGCCTTGGGCACCACGGCCACCGAGAAGCCCAGCTTGGCGGCTTCCTTCAAACGCTCTTGTCCGCGCGGCGCCGGGCGCACCTCACCGGCCAGGCCCACCTCGCCAAAGGCGATGAAGCCGCGCGGCAGCGCCTTGCCGCGCAGGCTGCTCTGGATGGCCAGCAGCACGGCCAGATCGGCCGCCGGCTCGGTGATGCGCACGCCGCCCACGGCGTTGACGAACACGTCCTGGTCCATGCAGGCCACGCCGGCATGGCGGTGCAGCACGGCCAGCAGCATGGCCAGGCGGTCGCGGTCCAGACCCACGGACAGGCGCCGCGGGCTGGGGCCGCCCGAATCCACCAATGCTTGAATTTCCACCAGCAGCGGGCGCGTGCCTTCCAGCGTCACCAGCACGCAGCTGCCGGGCACCGGCTCGGCGTGGGTAGAGAGAAAGATCGCGCTGGGGTTGGAGACGCCCTTCAGCCCCTTTTCGGTCATGGCGAACACGCCGATCTCGTTCACCGCACCGAAGCGGTTCTTGATGGCGCGCACCAGGCGGAAGCTGCTGTGCGTTTCGCCCTCGAAGTACAGCACCGTGTCGACGATGTGCTCCAGCACTCGCGGACCGGCCAGCGCGCCCTCCTTGGTCACATGGCCCACCAGCACCATGGCGCAGCCGCCGCTCTTGGCGGTGCGGGTGAGCTGGGCGGCGCATTCGCGCACCTGGGCCACCGAGCCCGGCGCGCTGCTGAGCTGCTCGGAGTAGACGGTCTGGATCGAGTCGATCACGCAGAAGGCCGGCTGCTCGGCCTCGATGGTGGCCAGGATCTTTTCCAGGTTGATTTCGGCCAGTACGCGCACCTTCGCGCCTGAGAGGCCCAGCCGCCGCGAGCGCATGGCCACCTGGGCGGGCGATTCTTCACCGGTCACATACAGCACGTTCATGCGCGAAGCCAGTGAGTCGATGGCCTGCAGCAGCAGCGTGCTCTTGCCGATGCCGGGGTCGCCACCGATCAGCACCACGCCGCCTTCCACGATGCCGCCGCCCAGCACGCGGTCCAGCTCGTCCAGACCGGTGGGGGTGCGCGACACGTCGGTGGCCGTGATCTCGCTCAGCGTGGCGACGGGCTGCGACTTGGCCAGCGCCTGGTAGCGGTTCTTGGCCGATCCCGCCGCCGGCTCGGCCACGGTTTCTTCCAGCGTGTTCCAGGCCTTGCAGGCGGGGCACTGGCCCATCCAGCGCGGGCTGGTGCCGCCACATTCATTGCAGGTGAAAACGGTCTTGGTGCGCGACATGTGGGCGATTCTCGCAGGCAAGGCCGCCGCGTCGACCCGCAATGGGTTTGAACTTGACTTACCTACTAAGCCATACTACATTGGCGCCGTCAATCCCGACAGGAGCCACGCAATGTCCACCTTGCATGTTTCGTCCAAAGGCCAGATCGTGCTGCCAGCGGTGCTGCGGCGAAAGTTGGGCATGGGTGCTGGCGCAAAGCTGGAGGTGCTGGAAGAAGCTGACGGTCTGAAGCTGCGTGTGGTGCGCGCCGTGGCCGCAGTCGACCTGAGCCAACTGGCCGGCATGGTGAAGGCGCCGACCCAGGGCAAGCCACGCCGGCTGCAAGACTTTGACCCAGCGTCGCTGCTGACTCGCACCAAGGCGGGCTGACCATGAAGGCACTGGACACCAACGTTCTGGCTCGCTTCTTCATAGACGACGCCGACGACGCACAAGCAGCCAAACAGCGCCCTGCCGCTGCGGCCGCCATGGCTGAGCGGGCGTGGGTGTCAGTGACCGTTCTGCTCGAATTCGAATGGGTGATGCGCGGCTTCTACGGCCTGGCACCCAAGGACGTGGGTCGGGTGCTGCACGCGCTGGCAGGCATCGAGCACATCACCCTGGAAGACCGGCCGGCCATTGTGTCGGCGCTGGCCTCGCTCGACAAAGGGTTGGATTTCGCCGACGCCCTGCACGTGGCGCGCAGTTCGCGCGCGTCCGAATTTCTCACCTTCGACCAGCGGCTTGCCAAGCGCGCCAAGGCGCTGGGCCTGCTACCGGCTGTAGGGCTGCTTTCGTGAAGGGCTGGTGAATGGACACGACAACGCCAGAACCTGCAGAGCGCAGATGATGCCCGCCTCGACTTCATGCCTGTCTGCGTTCTTCGATGGTCGGCGCCGACCTGCCGCGACGACCACGACCCTGCATCCGATTGCACCTTGCATCGGAGTAAGGAAACTCAAGGGAGTCCGCATGACGCCGCCACCCGCTCCGTTACCGAGCTGAAAGGTCTGTTCGGCAAACCGGCCAAACCGGTGTCGATAGATGCCATGAATGCCACCATCGCCAAGCTCGGCGCGGCGGCCAGAATGTGCCGCGATGATCGGCTTGGATACCAAGGTTCTGGTGCGCTACATCATGCAAGACGACCCGGGCCAGTCGCCACGTGCCACGCGGCTGATGGAGTTGTTGACGGCCGAGACGCCCGGCTTTGCGCCGCTGCAGCGGGCCGTGAAAAGACGATGACCTTTGCCCGTGGTGCCGCCAAGGGTTGCGGGATGGTGTTGGTGGCTTGAGCCTGGCGGACGATCATGCGCGCTTCGGCTTCCTCGCCTTCGCCACGGCGGCAGGCCCGAGCCGCGCCTGGTAGGTTTCCACGAAGCCCGCCACATCCAGCCGCAGCGCATCTGCCCAGGCTACAAATTCGACGAAATCAAGCCGACGCTCGCCGCGTTCTACCTTGCTGATGACGGACTGTGGGCAGTTCAGCGACTCGGCCAGCGCCACCTGCGTCACGCCCGTGCGTCGGCGCTCCTCGGCCAGCAAGGCACGAAAAACCTCGTACCCGAAAGAGTGGAGTGACCGCGACACGGCGCGAGTGTCTTAGTCGATTCTGGAATATCCCGAATTCGGATATCGTGTCCAGCGACAGCCAAAGCGCTGTCGCTCAACAACACGTGAAAGGGATTTCCATGAATAAGAACATCCGAAAACTTCTGGGGGGTGTGGCCGTCGCCATGCTGGTGAGCGCGTGCGGCGGTGGGGGAGGAGGAGCGCCGGTTGCCGCCGCCACCGCCAACCCTCTGGCGGGGGTCTGGGGCGGGACCAGTACGTCGGGAGAGATCGTTATCGCGCTGATCTTGGAAGATGGTCAGCTGTTGTCCGCGAATGTTGCGCCGGCCAGCAACAGCGTTGTGGTGAATAGCCTGGCCTTTGGCACATTGCAGACCAGTGGCAACTCAGTGTCGTCAAGCGACATGCGGGTCTACACGCCTACGGGCACGGCTGCCGCGACGTTGGCTGGAACGTACAAGATTGGCAGCAGCGTGTCGGCTGCGATTTCACAGACAGGTGCCACTGCCACGATTTTGCTGGCGCCTGTATCAGTCGCCAGCTACGACTACAACATTCCTGCGACTCAGACTGCTGCGACAGGCGCTTGGACGGGAAGCTTCAACAACGGCACAGGCTCGGTCGTGGTTAACAGCAACGGGACTTTCTCAGCCACCACTGGGCTGGGCTGCAATATGTCTGGACTGCTGCGACCCCGCGATGGCGGTAAGAACGTTTACGACGTCACGGTCAACTTCGACTCTGTGCAATGCGGCGTTTCCGTCGGCTCAGCCACGGGCAATGCGGTGATTGACGTGCCAAGCGCTGGAACGCGAGAGCTTGTGATTCTGTTTCGCACCACTGACGGTGCAGGTGCGGGCATCTTCACGGTTTATCAATAGGCGTCTGCCTGGGCTGATCAGGGCTCCAAACCGGTCATCCAGGCTGTCCAGGTGGATCACCAGCGCAACGGCCGCGTCGCTGCACCCAGAAGCGATCAGCCACGCCCCTACACTGGTGAGCCCGTCTGAAACCGGAGCCCGCCGTGGACCTCGCCACCTGGATCCCCTTCTTCCTCGCCACCGTGGCCATCAGTCTTTCACCCGGCCCAGGCGCCATCGCCGCCATGAGCGCCGGCCTGAACCACGGCTTTCGCCATGGGCAGGTGATCGCCTTCGGCTTGGCGCTGGGCGTGTGGACCCAGCTGCTGGTGGTGGGCGTGGGGCTGGGCGCGCTGCTGGCCACTTCGGCCACGGCGTTTGCGGCAGTGAAGTGGCTGGGCGTGGGCTACCTGGTGTGGCTGGGTATCGCACAGTGGCGCTCGCCCTCGGCGCCCATCTCGGCGAGCACAGAGGCAGGGACGGCGGGGGTTGCGTGCCGCAGCCTGTTCCTGCGCGGCTGGACGGTGAACGCCCTCAACCCCAAGGGCACGGTGTTCCTGCTGGCGGTGATGCCGCAGTTCATCCACCCCGCGCACGATCTGTTGCCCCAGTACCTGGCCATAGCCGCCACCTTTGGCGCGGTGGAATTCAGCGTGATGTCGGGCTATGTGGGCCTGGCCTCGCGGGTGCTGCGGCTGCTGCGCACGCCGCGCCAGATCCGTTGGATGAACCGCAGCTTCGGCAGCCTGTTCGTCGCGGCAGGCATCTTTCTGGCCACCTTCAAGCGAGGCGTGTGAACCCATGGCGCCCGTGGAGCCTTCCTTCAAGCCGCCGTACTACGCGGTGATCTTCAGCAACCAGCGCACCGAGGTTGATGCTGGCTACGGCGACATGGCCGCGCGCATGGTGGCGCTGGCCGCCCAGCAGCCCGGCTACCTGGGTGTGGACAGTGTGCGCAACACCGAAGGCAGCGGCATCACCGTGTCGTACTGGCGCACGTTGGACGACATCGCCGCCTGGCGCCGCAACACCGAGCACGCCGAGGCCCGCAACGCTGGCCGGGCGCAGTGGTACCGCGATTTCAAGGTGCGCATCGCCAAGGTGGAGCGCGAGTACGGCTGGCACGTCGACGCCGGCCCGGCTGACCCTGCTGCCTGAAGGACCGGCCCATGCGTGTGGTGGCAAGTTGGCTGCTGGCCACAGCGGCCGTGGCGGTGGGTGGCTGGCGCTGGGGCTGGCCGGGGGTGTTGCTGGGCACCACGGTGGTGGTGTTCTGGCTGCTGCTGCAATTCAGCCGCTCGCTGCGGGTGCTGAGAAACGCTGGCAGCGCGCCTGTGGGCAGCGTGGCCAATGCGGTGATGCTGCACGCCAGGCTCAAGCCGGGGCTGACGCTGATGCAGATCCTGCCGCTCACCGGCAGCCTGGGGCGCAGGCTGGAGGGGCCACACGAGCACTTCCGCTGGCAGGACGCGGCTGGCGACGGTGTGGAGCTCACGTTGGTGAACGGCCGCCTCGCCCAATGGCAGCTCACCCGCGCCGCGCCCTAAAATCACCGCTTTACGCACCAACACCCCGAGAAGGAATGGCCATGGGCATGGAAGACCGCGACGGCAAGATCTGGATGGACGGGCAGCTGGTGGACTGGCGCGACGCCAAGATCCACGTGCTCAGCCACACGCTGCACTACGGTTGCGGCGCCTTCGAAGGCGTGCGCGCCTACAAGACCGCCAAGGGCACGGCCATCTTCCGTTTGCGCGAGCACACCGAGCGGCTGCTGAACTCGTCCAAGATCCTGCGCATGAAGGTGCCCTTCAGCATCGATCAGCTCGAGGAAGCCCAGAAGGCCGTGGTGCGCGAGAACAAGCTGGAAAGCTGCTACCTGCGCCCACTGGTGTGGATCGGTTCCGAGAAGCTGGGCGTGAGCCCCAAGGGCAACCAGATCCATGCCATGGTGGCCGCCTGGTCCTGGGGCGCCTACCTGGGTGAAGAGGGCATGAAGCGCGGCATCCGCGTGAAGATCAGCAGCTACACCCGCCACCACGTCAACATCACCATGACCCAGGCCAAGGCGGTGAGCAACTACACCAACTCCATCCTGGCCAACATGGAAGCCACCGACGACGGCTACGACGAGGCCATGCTGCTCGACGCCTCAGGCTTTGTCTCGGAAGGCGCGGGCGAGAACCTGTTCGTGGTGAAGAACGGCGCGGTCTACACGCCCGATCTGTCGGCCGGGGCGCTCAACGGCATCACCCGCAACACCGTCTTCCACATCTGCCAGGACCTGGGCCTGAAGCTGGTGGAAAAACGCATCACTCGCGACGAGGTCTACATCGCTGACGAGGCCTTCTTCACCGGCACCGCCGCTGAAGTCACCCCCATCCGCGAGCTCGACCGCATCGAGATCGGCATCGGCTCGCGCGGCCCCATCACCGAGAAGATCCAGGCCGCGTTTTTCGACATCGTCAACGGGCGCAACGACAAGTACGCCCATTGGCTCACCCCCGTTTGAGCATCACGTCAAGGCAACCCACCATGAGCGAACAAGCCAACGTCATCGAAGTCACTGCCGCCGAGCTGCAAGGCCCGGGCGTGGTCTTCTGCCCCAACCCCAAGATGGCGCTGTGGAGCAGCCACCCCAAGGTCTACGTGGACCTGAGCCACAACGGCGAGGGCAAGTGCCCCTACTGCGGCACCTTGTACCGGCTTCGGGCCGGCGAGAGGATCGCGCAAGGCCACTGACGCACGTCATACCGCCATCAACAGGGCACCTTCGGGTGCCTTGTTTTGCTTTGACCGCCAAGGGCGCATCGGCATCGCGTTCATGTGCCGGAATACACCGCAACACTAGGCAGCCCGTTCACGGCGCATAGCAGCCGGCCATGGTGACCACATTGCCGTCACTCCCGCACCCTCGCCTCGTCATTCCCGCGAAGGCGGGAATTCAGGTTTTCGGCCTGTGGTACGGCAAAGGCCTGGCGCAGGCGCACCGGAAACCAAAGACATGGATTCCCGCCTTCGCGGGAATGACGACAGGTGCTCAGCAACCACGGACTGCGATGTGCCGCCTGCGGTCCACCAAGTCCTCAGCGTCTTGCCTTCTGAAGGCTGCGCGTTAAAGGCTCAGCAGTCGTCTGCCAAGGCTTCCACTGCGATCAACTGCTCGCGCAGCGCCCAGCGCGCGCGCCAGCCGGTGGGGGCGTCGTACAGCGGGTCGGGCTGGCCGATGGCGGCCATGGCCACTTCCTCGTTGCCGTAGATGCGCCACTGACCACCGCGCTGTGTGAGCGCGGCCATGCCGGCGTCGAGCGCACTGATGGGCTCGGGGCGGAAATGGCCGGCGCCCAGCAGGTGATCGGCGCGGTACAGCGGCGCGTCCCAGCCGTGCGCATCGGCCAGCGCGCAGATGGCAGGGCAGGCGCTGCGGGCGTCGGGGCTCTCGGGTGTGCGCTCGGTCAGCTCCAGCAGCTCGCGCGGCGTGGCCACGTCGAACACCTCCCACTCGGGCAATGGGTCCTGTGCGCAGACCTTGCTCAGAAAGTCGTCGTCGTTGTAGGCAAACCAGGCGCGGGCAGCGCCTGCATCAGGTTGCTCGACGACGAAGATCATCAGTCCGCTCCCTCGGCAAAAGCCTTTTGCCATACCGCCTTGCGCAGCCGCTCAGAGACCGCGATGGCCGAACCGTCGAAGGTGTCGTGGTGGCGGCGCAGTGCGGCTTGCGCAACCGAGGCCTCGGGCATGGTCATGGGCAGGCGCCCGGCCATGTGGGTGGCCTTGGGCACGGCCTTCAGGATGGCCTGGCGGTTGGGGTGTTCGTCCAACACCACCAGCTCATCGGTCTCGGGCTTGCCGGCCAGGCAGACCCAGCCATTGATGATCTCGACAACGCGGCCGTCCTGCGTCGTCTTGACGTAAACGGCCTCGGGGGTGGTGGTGGGCGTGTTCATCAGAACTTCACCAGGATGTCTTCGTTGCGCACGATGAACTGGCAAGCCAGGCGCCAGGGCGGCGGCATGTCCTTGGTCTCGGCGTCTTCGATCTGCTGCGCGGTGATCTTGCCGGCAAAGCGCAGCACGGTCTTCTCTTTCTCGGTCAGCGCAACGCCATAGGGCGTGTTGCTTGAGAGCACGGTGACCTGCAGCTGGCAGGAGCCGCATTCGCCGTTCTCGCACTCGAAATCGAGCGGGATGTTGTTGGCCTTGGCCACCGACAACAAGGTCTTGGTGTCGCCCGCGACGGCGTAGACCGTCAGGTCTTTCTTCATGCGCGGCGAACTGAAAGTCACGTTGGCCATGTCTATTCCTGAGTTTGTAGGGCGCGGCCGGGCCAGCGCCGGGCCGCTCCCAAGCAGGCCCGGCTGCCCCCGCGGGGGGCGGCCTGCGGTACGCCGCAGGCCAGGGGCTCCATCACCTGATGATGTCGTAGGAGTAGTCGGTCTTGCCCGGGATGATGGTGTTGGCATCCAGGGTTTCGAAGAACTCGTCCAGGAACATCACCAGCTGGCGCAGCGCACCCTCGTAGCCCCAGGTGGGGAAGCGGTGGTAGTGGTGGCGATCGAAGATCGGGAACACCAGCCGGATCAGCGGCACGCCGGTGTCGCGCTCCAGGTACTTGCCGTAGGTGTTGCCGATCAGGAAGTCGACCGGTTCCACGTTCAGCAGGCTGCGCATGTGCCACAGGTCGCGCTTGGGGTAGGCCTTGCAGCCCACGCCGAAGGGCGATGCGTCAAACAGTTCCTGCACCTTCTTGGCCCAGGCTTCGGTGCCGTTGGTGCTGAGCACGTGGGCCGGCTCGGCACCGAGTTCAAGGATGAACTCGGTCAGGCCCAGCAGTTGGTCCGGGTCGCCGTACAGCGCATAGCGCTTGCCGTGCAAATGGGCCTGGCTGTCGGCCATGGCGTCCACCAGGCGGCCGCGTTCCTTGATCAGCTGGGCGGGCACGGCCTTGCCGGTGAGGTCGGACAGGGCCTGGATGAATCGGTCGGTGCCCTTGACGCCGGTGGGGCAGTTCAGCACCACCACTTCCTGACCCTTTTCCTTCAGGTACTTGATCGTCTTCTCGGAGCAGTACTCCTGGAACACGATGGTGGCCTTGGCGTTGAGCGCACGCTCAACCACGGCCTTGGTGGTGCCGCCTTCGTACATGCGGAACTCGCCGTCGGTGGGGGTGTCCCACACTTCGGAGGGGTCGCACAGCACGTTCACGTCGGCGCCGAACAGGCCGAAGATGCGCTTGACTTCACGCATGTTGCCCACCACGAAGCCGTCGAAGCCGCCGATGAAGTTGATGCTCTCATCGGGCACGCGCTCCAGCTTGGCTACGGTGCCGGCCTTGCCGTCCCAGAAGTGCTGCAGCACGCCCAGCAGCGCGTTGTCGTAGCCGGTGATGTGGCTGCCGACGAAGGCCGGGGTGTGCGCAAAGGGCACGTCAAATTCGGCCGGCAGGCTGCCCTTTTCCTTGCTGGTCTTGATGAAGGCGTTCAGGTCGTCGCCAATCACCTCGGCCATGCACGTGGTGCTCACCGCGATCATCTCGGGCTTGTACAGGTTGTAGGTGTTGGCCAGGCCGTCCACCATGTTGTTCAAGCCGCCGAAGACGGCCGCGTCTTCGGTCATGGACGACGACACGCAGGACGTCGGCTCCTTGAAGTGGCGGCTGAAGTGCGAGCGGTAGTAGGCCACGCAGCCCTGGCTGCCGTGCACGAAGGAGAGCGTCTTGGCGAAGCCGTTGGCCACGTAGACGGCGCCCAGCGGCTGGCAGGCCTTGGCCGGGTTCACCACCAGCGAGTCACGGGCAAAGTTCTTGTCCATGTACTCGCGGCTCTTGGTCCAGTCGCGGATCTCCTGCACCTTGGTGTCGGCGTGGTTGAACTCAAACTGTTCTTTCTTGTCGGCGAACAGCTTCTGGTATTCCGGCTCGCGGAACAGCATCTCGTGGTCTATGACCTTGTCTGCGTTTTGGGGCATGGTGGCTCTCCAGTGAAACGGTGAAGGTGTGTGGGGTCGTCATCCCCGCGCAGGCGGGGATCCAGGCTGTTGGCGGCCGTGGATTCCCGCCTTCGCGGGAATGACAAACTCGATCAGGCAGCGTTCTTGAACGGGCTCTTCGCCAGGCCCCAGATCGGGCTGGAGATGGCCATGTCCATGTCGCGGGCGAAGATGGCGAAGCCGTCGTAGCCGTGGTACGGACCCGAGTAGTCCCAGCTGTGCATCTGGCGGAAGGGCACGCCCATCTTCTGGAAGACGTACTTTTCCTTGATGCCCGAGCCCACCAGATCAGGTTGCACCTTCTCGACGAACTTCTCGAACTCGTAGCCGGTCACGTCGTCATAGATCAGCGTGCCGTCCTTGATGTAGTGCGTGGTGCGCTGGTAGTCGTCGTTGTGGCCGAACTCGTAGCCGGTGCCGACCACGATCATGCCCAGGTCTTCATAGGCGCCAATGACGTGGCGGGGGCGCAGGCCACCCACGAACAGCATCACGGTCTTGCCTTCCAGGCGGGGCTTGTACTTGTCGATGACGGCTTGCATCAGCGGCTTGTACTTGGCGATCACCTCTTCGGCCTTGGCCTTGATGGTGTCGTCGAAGTGGCTGGCGATCTCGCGCAGGCTCTTCTCGATCTGGGTCGGGCCGAAGAAGTTGTATTCCACCCAGGGAATGCCGTACTTCTCTTCCATGTGCCGGCTGATGTAGTTCATCGAGCGGTAGCAGTGCAGCACGTTGAGCTTGGCCTTGGGGGTGTTTTCCAGCTCGGCGATGGTGCCGTCGCCAGACCACTGGGCGATGACGCGCAGGCCCATTTCTTCCAGCAGGATGCGGCTCGACCAGGCGTCGCCACCGATGTTGTAGTCGCCGATGATGGAGACGTCGTACGGGGTGGAAACGAAGTCGGGGCGCTTGTTCGGGTCGACCTTGTCGAACACGAAGTCACGGATCGCGTCGTTGGCGATGTGGTGGCCCAGCGACTGGCTGACGCCGCGGAAACCTTCGCAGCGCACCGGCACGATGGTGTGGCCGGCGTATTCCTTGGTCTTCTTCTTCGAGACCGCTTCGATGTCGTCGCCGATCAGGCCGATCGGGCATTCCGACTGGATCGAGATGCCCTTGTTCAGTGGGAACAGGTCCTGGATCTCGTCGATGATCTTGTCGAGCTTCTTGTCGCCACCGAAGACGATGTCCTTTTCCTGGAAGTCGCTGGTGAACTGCATCGTCACGAAGGTGTCGATGCCGGTGGTGCCGATGTAGTAGTTGCGGCGGGCGGCCCAGCTGTACTGGCCGCAGCCCACGGGGCCGTGGGAGATGTGGATCATGTCCTTGATCGGGCCCCACACCACGCCCTTGGAGCCGGCATAGGCGCAGCCACGGATGGTCATCACACCCGGCAGCGACTTGATGTTGGACTTGACGCCGCAGTCAGGCTTGCCTTCTTCGAAGGTGCCCAGGTGCTTGGCGCGGCGCTTGGCCATCTTTTCGGGATAGGCCTTCAGGACTTCATCGATCAAGGCCTTGTTCTCGGCCTTGCGCTCGTCAACAGTGATGCTCATGGTGTGGCTCCGTGGTTCCCGCAGGACGGAAATTGAGTGGGGGCGAGCGCCTCGCATGCGAGGCGCTCTTGGGGTCAACAGTTATGCGGCCAGGTCGGCGGCGGTCTTGCCGACTTGCGACTCGTCGATCTGCTTCATGATCCCGTGCTCCATCAGCAGGTCTTCCAGCTGGTCCATGGTGATGGGGGTGGGGATGGTGCCGTTGCCAGCGTTGTTGTGGATCTTGCTGGCCAGCGTGCGGTACTCCTGCGCTTGCTTCGAGTCGGGCGCGTATTCCAGCACCGTCATGCGACGCAGCTCGGCGTGTTGCACGATGTTGTCGCGCGGCACGAAGTGGATCAGCTTGGAGCCGAGCATCTTGGCCAGCGAGTCGGCCAGTTCCAGTTCCTTGTCGGTCTGGCGCTCGTTGCACACCAGGCCGCCCAGGCGCACGCCGCCGCTGTTGGCGTACTTCAGGATGCCCTTGGAGATGTTGTTGGCCGCGTACATGGCCATCATCTCGCCCGACATCACGATGTAGATCTCTTGCGCCTTGTTTTCGCGGATGGGCATGGCGAAGCCGCCGCACACCACGTCGCCCAGCACGTCGTAGGACACATAGTCCACGCCGTCATAGGCGCCGTTTTCTTCCAGGAAGTTGATCGAGGTGATCACGCCGCGGCCAGCGCAGCCGACGCCGGGTTCCGGGCCACCGGATTCGACGCAGCGGATGTCTTTGTAGCCGACCTTCATCACGTCTTCGAGCTCCAGATCCTCCACCGAACCCGCTTCAGCGGCCAGCGACAGGATGGTGTCCTGCGCCTTGGCGTGCAGGATCAGACGGGTGGAGTCGGCCTTGGGGTCGCAGCCGACGATGAGGATCTTCTGGCCCAGGTCGCTGAGCGCGGCCAGGGTGTTTTGCGAGGTGGTGGACTTGCCGATACCACCCTTGCCGTAGAAGGCGATTTGCCGAAGTGCAGCCATTGCAGTTCTCCAATCGAAAGTAAGTGAACTAGGAAACCAAAGTTGAGAGGACTCGTTGCGTTCGTCGCGATCGGGGTGCAGCCTTGGGTGCCTCTATGGGTCTTCTAGGGAAGCCACTTGGGGGCCATACACGGTTGCCGCGCAGCCTTCTCATTGCAACGGCCGTGCCATGTCTGTTGAGATCGCTCAAGTGCTTGTTTTTCCTGGGTAAATCAGAAAATCAGAGGGCTGGTCGGGCGGCACAGATGAATGTGTGAAACCCGACAAAGGCCGCCAATCGACATGGCTTGAAGCGCCCCTCGCACACGCGTGCGCGACGCGCCTTGTGAAGGCCGGCATGGCAAACGCGCGAACCACTTCACCGGGCGTGGCGCGACGGCGCGCAGTGCAGGCTGCAGGCCAAGCCTGGGATGCATTGCAGGGTGGTACGGGGTTTGCAGACAGGCCTTGCCATGACCACCGCCCTGCCCGTGCTCGCCGCCGCCAACACCAACCGCCATTACGAGCGCATCGGTGGGCACGCGGCCCTACAGCAGCTGGTGGAGGCCTTCTACCGCGCCATGGACACCCGGCCCGATGCGGCCACCGTGCGTGCCATGCACGAGCCCGACCTCTCGCACACCCGCGCCGTGCTGGTGAGCTACCTCAGCGAATGGATGGGCGGCCCGCGCGCCTACAGCGCCGAGCGCGGCTCGCCCATGCTGCGGCGGCGCCACCAGCCCTTTGACATCGACCACGCCGCCCGCGACGCCTGGATGGCCTGCATGCGCCAGGCCCTGGCCGAGTGCGGTGTGGAGCCAGGCTTGCGCGCCGAGCTGGACGCGGCCTTCCTCAAGATCGCCGATTTCATCCGCAACACCGAACACGCCGGGCAGCGCCGCGAGCACCCCGGCCGGCCGATGGAGGTGGCGCCGCATGCCACACCCATCACCCACGCATCGAGCCCTGACCCTCTCACTTCACCCAACCGGAGCACTCCATGACTGCCATCACCGACACCGCCTTCGCCCGTCTCGACGCCGAGGGCCGGCTCTTCAACAGCGTGCTCAAGGGCCCCACCAAGAAGGCCGGCCGCTTCGGCTTCCGGGGTGACCTGGCGCTGAAGTTCCAGGCCAAGATGGCCGACGAGGCCCGTCCGCCCGAGATCGCCGCCGAGCAGATCATTGCCGCCGCCAACGCCGGCGAATCGCACATCGCCTTCATGGCCGGCTTCCTGCTGAGCTTCGAGTACCTGCACCTGGTGGCCGAAGCCCTGGGCGACCTGCTCTCGCCGGCCGGCAAGTACATCTTCTACGTCGACAACATCGACATCTCGAAGAAGTACACCTGCGAGTACGGCGGCGCCACCTTCACCATCCTGCCCATCGACGAGGCCACGGTCTACAACGAGGTGCTGGAACTGCTGTACTTGGAGAAGACCGAGCTGAAGAAGCTCGACACCGCAGGCAAGACCGACGCCATCGCCGACAAGGCGGCCTCGTACACGGCCAGCTTCCCCAAGATCACGTTTGAAGAAGGCTGCAAGCTGATGGGCCCGGTGCGCAACCCCTACGAAAACCGCCCCGTTTGAGCGGTGTCTTCCTGCTGTGCGAACCGATCTCGCGGCTGTGCTGCTCGCCATACGGGTGTATGGCTCCGCTGCTCACCGCAAGCTCGGCCCGCTCGCGACGGAATCCATCCGCTCAAACGCAGTGGCCCCCATGAGCGATGAAGACGCACAGCCACAGCATTGGTACAGCACCAACCTGGTGGGCGTGCCCACGCCGGTGCTGGCCAGTGCCGAGTTCAACGCCCACCCGGTGGCGCTGCACATCGCCGGCGCGCGCGAGGCCCAGGCGGGCCTCTTCGCGCTGCTGCGCCGCAGCAGTGACCTGAACGAGGCCCGCGAGATGTTTGTGCATTACCTCGCCATAGCCTTTGGCCTGCAGCCCCCGGGCGCTGACGAGCTGGCCACGTTGGGCCCGGCCGAGCAGCGGCGCTGGCGCAGCAGCTGGCGCAAGCTGCTGCAGGGCTGGGGCATGGACGCCAACGGCCCCGCCGGTGCCGTGCTCAAGGGCTGGGTGGAAAGCCGCTTCGGCATGGTGCCGCTGTTCCACAAGGCGCCGCTGGCGCGCTTCCCCTCACCGGCCTGGGTGGGCTACCTGGAAGAGAAAACCGCCAGCCGCTTCCACAACAACTGCATCCATCAGCAACTCGACCTGTTGTACGAATTCTGCCAATGGGCCCAGCAGCGTTTCACCCTGCCCATGCAGGGCGAGCACAGCGCCAGCCATGTGCAGCTCTGGCGCGGCAGCACGCATTGCGAAGAGCAACTCGTGAGCGGACACCTGCACGAGCGGCGCTGCCGCATGCGCTTCAACAGCATCGCGTCCTACAGCCTTTCTCGCGACGAGGCCAGCTGCTTTGGCGACTGGATCTTTCAGGTGCAGGTGCCGCGCAGCAAGCTGCTGCTGCTGCCCGGCTTGCTGCCTGGCCAGGTGCTGCAGGGTGAGCAGGAGGTGCTGGCCCTGGGGGGAGAGTATGACGTGGAGGCCAGCTATGTCTGAACCGGGCACCCTGTTCCACCGTGAGCACTCCGGCATGGGCGCGCTCTTCGACCGCACCCTGGGTGCCTACCTGGGCCTGGCCATCGGCGACGCCCTGGGCGCCACGGTCGAGTTCATGCGTCCACGCGAGATCGCCGCCCAGTACGGCGTGCACCGCGAGATTCAAGGCGGTGGCTGGCTCAAGCTGGCGCGCGGCCAGGTCACCGACGACACCACCATGAGCCTGGCGCTGGGCGATGCGCTGCTGCGGGGCGGCGAGGGCGCGCTGCGCCGCCACGCCGATGGCGACGACGCGCTGGTGCGCGACATGGGCGATGCCTTCGTGCGGTGGTGGCGCGGCAAGCCGGTGGACTGCGGCAACACCTGTCGGCGTGGCATCCTGCGCTACATGACCGAAGGCACACTGGCCGCGCCGCCCAACGAGGGCGATGCCGGCAATGGCGCTGTGATGCGCAACCTGCCGGTGGTGCTGGCCACCCTGCACGACGACGAAGCCTTCGAGCGGCTGTCGCTCGCGCAGGCGCGGCTGACCCACCACCACCCGCTCTCCGACGCCGCCACGCTAGGTCTGGGCCAGCTCACGCGCAGGCTGCTGCAAGGCGCCAGCCACGCCGAGGGCATCCACTGGGCGCAGGCCTGGGTGCAGCAGCACAAGGCCTTTGCCCACACGCCCTACCGCGGCCGGGCCACCGCCTATGTGGTGGACACGGTGCAGACCGTGCTGCACTACTTTGCGATGCACGACAACTTCGAAGCCGCCCTGGTGGCCACTGTGAACCAGGGCGACGACGCCGACACCACCGGCGCGCTGGTGGGCATGCTGGCCGGCGCGCGTTGCGGCGCGCAGGCCCTGCCGCACCGCTGGCTGAGCCGCCTGCAGCCCGCCACCGTGCGCGCCATCACCGAACAGGCCAGCGCGCTGCTGGCCCTGGGCCAGGCGCCGGCCCATGTCTGATCTGGCCACCGTTCAGCGCTACCACCAGCGCAGCAAGCACGCGCTGAACGCCTACGCGGCCGGGCCCCAGACGCTGGACTGGGACGCCCAGCCCAACCCGTTCCGGCGCTACGAAGGGGCCGATCTCACGCCGCTGCCCTTGCTGGCCGACGATCCTGCCACCCCTTGGGCGGATTTGTTCGAGCCCGGTCGCATCGCCGCCCGCCCGATGGACATCCACAGCCTGGGCCAGCTCTTCGAGTTGAGCCTGGCGCTGGCCGCGTGGAAGCAGGCCGGCCCCGACCGCTGGGCCGTGCGCATCAACCCCTCCAGCGGCAACCTGCACCCCACCGAGGGATGGCTCATCACCCAGCGGGTACCCGGCCTGGCCGATGGCCTGCACCACTACGCGCCGCACGAGCATGCGCTGGAGCTGCGTGCCGCTGCCATGCCGTGCGATGGCGCACCACAGGCCTGGCTGGCCCTGAGCAGCATCCACTGGCGCGAGGCCTGGAAGTACGGCGAGCGCGCCTTCCGCTACACCCTGCTCGACACCGGCCATGCCGTGGGCGCGCTGCGCTATGCCGCCGCGCTGTGTGGCTGGCAGCTGGTGCCCGTACCCTGCGACAGTGCAAGCCTCGCTGCGCTGCTGGGCCTGGACCGCGACGATGACTTTGGTGGGGCCGAGCGCGAGGCGCCCGAACTGCTGTTCGCGCTACGGCCCGCTGGCCACATCGACCAGAACCTGCCCTGGCCCACGCTGCCCGGCGCCCATTGGCAAGGCCAGGCCAACCGGCTCGACCGCCACCCCATGTACCGCTGGCCGGTGATAGCCGATGTGGCCGCCGCCAGCCAGCCGCGCGCCTCCACAGCGCCAGCCACACCAACAGCCGCACTCGCAGCAACGCCCGCAGCGGCTTTGCCGCCACTGCCCCGCAGCACCACGCCCGCCGCCACGCTGATCCGCCAACGCCGCAGCGCTCAGCGCTTCGACGCCCGCGCCCGCATGCCGCTGGCCCGGCTGTGGCCCCTGTTGCAAGCCCTGCACCCCAGCCGCCTGCCCTTTGATGCACGGCCAGGCGCAGCGCGAGTGCACGTGCTGCTGCTGGCCCACCGCGTCGACGGCCTGGTGCCCGGCGCCTACCTGCTGCCTCGCAGCGCCAGCGGCTTGGCGGTAATGCGCGAGGCCATCGGCGCCGTGCAGCACAGCCAGGCCGTGCCCAACGCCCCCCCCGACACGCCCCTGCTGTGCCTGGCAGAGAATCCCGCCCTCGCCGGCACACTGCGCACGCTCAACTGCCACCAGGCGCTGGGCTCCGACGCCATCGTTGGCTTCGCGATGCTGGCCGAGTTCAACCCGCTGGGCCATGCCAGCGCCTACCGCGAGCGCTTCCACGAAGCCGGCCTGATCGGCCAGGCGCTGTACCTGGAGGCCGAGGCCCTGGGCCTGCGCGGCACCGGCATCGGCTGCTATTTCGACGACGCGCTGCACCAGCTCATCGGCCTGGCACCAGGCGATGCCGGCAGCGCCGCGCTGCAATCCGTCTACCACTTCACCGTGGGCGCGCCATTGGACGATGCCCGCATCGCCACAGAAGCGCCCTATGCCCATTTGCGGCGCGAGCCCACAGGAGCCCTCCGTGTCTGAACCCACCTGCCAACGCCTGGCCCCTCAACAGCTGCGCGATTGGCTGGCCGCGCGGCCGGGCGCCCTGGTGCTGGACGCCCGCGAGACCCGCCACCATGCCCAGAGCCACCTGGCCGGCAGCCTGCGCCTGGATGGCCGCAACCACGAGCGGCTGCTGCTCGCCGAGCCCAAGCGCCGACCGGTGCTGATCTACTGCTACCACGGCCACGCCAGCCAGACCTGGGCCGGCATGTTCTGCGACTTCGGCTTCACCGACGTGGCCGACCTGGTAGGCGGCTGGGCTGCGGTGGACCCTCAAGACCTCTTGCAAGGCGCCGTGGCTGCTACCGACGTGCTGGGCGCGTCCATCGCGCTGCCCGCAGTTCCAAGCGTACCGGCCGCGCTGGCCGCCTGGCTTGCGGCAGAAGGCTACAACCCCATGCGGCCCGACCTGCCCGGCCCGCATGGCAACACGCCGCTGATGCACGCCGCATGGCGCGGCGCCCACCACGCGGTGGACGCGCTGCTGGCCCTGGGCGTGCCGCTGGACGCGGAAAACAACGACGGCAACAACGCGCTGTGGCTGGCCTGTGTGAACGGCGAGCCCGGCCTGATCCGCGCGCTGGTGGCGAGCGGCGTGCCGCTGGACCACGTCAATCTCACCGGCGCCACCGCGCTGATGTACGCCGCGTCATCTGGCAAGGCCGAGGTGGTGGCCACCTTGTTGTCGCTGGGCGCCGATGCCGCGCTGCAAACCCAGGACGACATGAGCGCACTGGACATGGCCGCAACGCTGGAATGCCTGCAGTTGCTGCGCGCCCACGCCAAACGCGCGGCCCAACCCGCCTGAGAGGCTGAGAGACCAGCACGCATGGCTCACATCACCTTCTTCGAGAAACCCGGCTGCGGTGGCAACGCGCGCCAGCGTGCCGCGCTGCTGGCCGCCGGCCACACGCTGGATGTGCGCAGCCTGCTCAGCGCGCCGTGGACGGCCGAGAGCCTGCTGGCCTACCTGGCACCGCTGCCGGTGGCCGATTGGTTCAACCGCGCCGCACCGCGCGTGAAAAGCGGCGAGGTGCAACCCGAGCAGCTCAGCCCCGACCACGCGCTGATGCTGCTGCTGGGCGAGCCGCTGCTGATCCGCCGCCCGCTGATGCACAACGCCGCCGACAGCAGCCGCCATGTGGGCTTTGACACGGCGGCGGTGGCCGCGTGGATCGGCCTCGCCCCCACCACCACGGCCCGGGCCACCACACTCGAAGGCTGTGCCTCACCCGCCGAACATTGCGCCACCCCGGCCACCCCGGCCACACCAGGAGCCCCCGATGCCCATGTTTGATTTCCACTGCTCTCAGTGCGCAAACGACTTCGAGCAACTCGTGCGGGCCAGCACCGTGCCCACCTGCCCACAGTGCGGCAGCACCACGGTGGATAAGACGCTCTCGCGCATCGCCCCGGCCGGCAAGATCGAGGCCATCCGCATCTCCAACCGCAAGGCGGCCGACGCGCAAGGCCACTTCAACCACTACACGCCCGGCGAGCGGGCCAAGCTGCTCAAGGGCAAGCGGGTTTGAAGTGACCACCGACGCCATCCGCTACTTCCTCAGCTACACCGGCATCACCCTGCCGCTCAAGCTGACCGGTGAGCTGCAGGCCAGCGACCTGCGCAACCGCAACACCTGGTTCGAGGCCCGCTACGACGACCAGGACCGGGTGCAAAGCATCCTCAAGCAGGTCTACGGTGAGGTGGAAATGAGCCACCACTACGAATACGACGCCAGCGGCGCGCTGTGCCGCACCACCATCCAGACGGGCGACGAGGACCCGCGCATCATCGAGCGTGGCGTGGGCTGAAGGCCGCGCACCCACACCACCGTCAGCGCCGATTGCGGGGGTGGCTGGCAGCCCTACGCTCGTTGCCACGCTTGTAGTTGCCGGTCAGCCGGGCCATCAGCTGCTGGGCGTCGGCGCTGGTGGCGTCCGGAACCTCTTGCACAAAATCGGCCGCGTCATGGCCGCGCAGCGTGGCCGCCAGCTGCCCGTGGTGCAGCACTTCCACGTCGCCGTTCTTGCGAACGCGGTAGGCAAAGCCCAAGTCTTGCGGTGGTTCGTATGGACTCATGGCGCTCGCGGCCCCTCAGGTCTCGTCGATGTAGCCCCGCGCCAGCGCTGCGGGTGGGTCTTCAAAGATGGCCATGGCCGTGAGCATGCGCCTGAACCCCAACTTGGCGTAGAAAGGTTCCTTGCCCGGCACCGAGTACAGGATGACCTTCTTGTGGCCGGCGGTGAGTGTCAGTAACCGCGCCACGATGGCCTTGCCCAGGCCCGTGCCCTGGTGGCTGGGCAGCACGGCCACGTCGCACACATAGGCGCAGTCCACGCCATCCGCCAGAGCACGTCCCGCGCCCACCAGGCGCCCGCCTTCGCGCACGAAGCACTGTGCATGCTGTTGCCGAAAGCGGTTTTCAGGCCCACCGCATTCTTGTTTCCCAGGGGGGCGGCACGGTACAGGGCTTCCAGTTCGCCCCAGTCCAAGCCCTCGGTGGATTCAGTCCATGCCAGTGACATCGCGGCTCCTTCGGCCGTAAGGATACCTGGCACCCTTCAGTGTCTGGGTGTGGGCTGCAGGCGATCGAACACCGCCGCCATCTCGTCGGCCGGCACTTCATTCAGCGCGGCGGGCGCCAGCACGTCCTCGCCGGCCAGCCAGGCGGCTTCGGCGCCGGGGTGGTCGGCGGCGATCACCAGGGCCTGGTTCAGCTCGTACAAGCCCCAGGCCAGACCGGCACTGCGCAGCGACGACTGCATGGCGTTCTGCACCAGCGCGCGCAACTGGCGATGGCCGTGGCTGTGGGGCACTTCGTCGCAGCGGCCCAGTGCAGCGTCGGCACAGGCCTGGGCATCGTGCGAGGCATGACCGCGGCAGGCCAGGGTGCGCACCGGGTAGACCACGCACACCCCCTGGGCCACGAAGGCGCAGGGCTGGTTCAGCGCCACGCGCTGGGGTTCGCTCAGGCCGTGCGTGGCCGCGTTGGCCTCGCGCACACGGCGCAGCAAGTCCACGCCGCGCGCGAGCAAGCGCGGCGCCACCGCGCGCAGAAACCGCGCCATCAGCCACACCTCGGGGGCCGTGGCCGCCACGCGCAGCGAACAGCAGGCACCGCAGCCGCGCTGGCACGCCAACGCGGGTTCGTCCTCGCATTGCAGGGGCACGTTGCCGTGAAAGCTGTCGAAGGCCTGGCCCAGCAGCGCGTCCACCAGCACCGGCTGCCCGGCGGTGCGCGCCAGCGTGGCATCAAACACCAGGTGCAGGTCGCGGTAGAAGTCTTGTGCGCCAAACGAAGTGGGTGCCGTGCTCATCGCCACGCCTCTGATTTGTCATGAATGCCACAAACGAACGCCAGCCGGCCTGGGTCTGGCCTGCACAAACCCGACATTGCAAGAAGTGGCCCAGGGACTGATGCGGCATTGCGTTCAAAGGCCAAGCGTGGTTTGAGCGCCGTGTCGCGCAGTTCAGCGCAGAACAGTCATTCCCGCGCAGGCGGGAATCCAGGTTTTCTTGCTTTGTGTGCGCCCGCGCCAGGCGGGCAGCCGGGTCTGGCTCATGCTGTGGCGGTCGCCGCTGCGCGACGACTCCCCTCGGTGCTCGCCGTCGGGGTGCGCCGCGTAACTCGCTACGTTCGCTGTGCTCACTGCGCTCGAACAGACGCGGCGAATCGGCCAACGATGCGCGCTCACGCGCGCCACCCCAAAGGCTGTGCTCCTCAGCGACCCAGAAATCGCCAGCCCAGGCTGCCCACCAGTTGCTCGACCGCGAAACGGTTGATCAGGTCCACCAGGCGGTGGTGCTGCTCGTCCACCATGGCCAAGCCGGTGACGAAACAGGGTTCCCAGACAAATGACTCCATTCGGCGCTCCTGAACTGCATGGGGTGGCGGGCGCTCAATGCGGCCCATCATGGTAGCCCCGCGCGCCTGTCAGTAGGGGATCTCGAACCACTCGGGCTCTTGGGTGCGCAAGCGGTCCAGCTGCACCAGCGTCGCGGGCAGCAGTGCACTGGCGGCGTACCAGACGATGTCGCGGCGCGGCTCGATACGGTGGCGCAGCGCGCTGTGCAACGCGGCCCAGCCGTTCCAGTCGGTTTGCGACAGGCGCAGCATCACCACCGGCGGCAAGTGGGCCAGGGTGTGCGCCACATTCAGCAGGCTCTCCTCCACCACCGCCAGGGTGTTGGTGCTGTCGAACAGCTCGTCGGCGCCGCCCTCCAGCGCCTCCAGCAGGCGCAGCGCAGCGTCGCCGCTGGTGTGGATGATGTCGAACAGGGCGCGTGCGTACATGGGGTGTTGTCTCGTCTCAGGTGGCGGCCTCGAACAGCGCCACCATGCGGCGCAGGGCCTCGGTGCGGCGCCGGCCATGGTCTTGCAGCGCGCTGCGCAGGCGCTCGCGCTCATCGGCCGGCAGGCCGCGTTGCAATGACTGGGCAAAGGCCAGCAGCGGTGCGCCTTCCACACGGCGCGCCAGGCGCTCCACGTGCAGCTCGGGCGCGAGGATGCCGAACACCGTCTTGGCCGACCAGGAGCCGGCCTGCGACGGGTGGTAGTAGTGGGTGCGTGCCACCTGAAACAGATCGACGATGCGCGGCAGCAGCGCTTCCAGCGCCTCGCGCAGGTCATCAAACTGCTGCGCCAGCTCGCGGATGCGGTTGCGCTCGAAGCCGGCGTTGTAGGCAAAAACGCAGCCGGTGCGGCCCAGCGCGGCCAGCAGGCGGGTGGCAAAGGCGCGGCGCGGGTCGCCCTGCGCGTCGGCCAGAAAGCCCTGGCTGTGCCACACCCCCGGCGCTGCTTCCACATCGCAGCTCCACTGGAACGGCAGCACCTGGTAGGGCCGCGTGCAGGCCCACACCGGCACCGCAAAGCCTATGGTCTCGAACCGCAGGTAGTGGCGCGGCCAGGGTTGCTCGAGCACCGGTGCGCCTTGCTGCACGGCGCGCAGGGCGCGGCGGTGGCGCGCGTCGCTCAGGCGCTCAGGTGGCACGCTGCGCAAATCCACATGGCCCTCGCGACGCAGCTCGAAGGCCAGGTCCTTGCCCACAATGTCCAGGCTCAGCGTGGCATCCACCGCACGCTCGGGCGGCTCGCCGGCATGGCATTCGGCCACAAAACGGCAGCCACCGGCCAGCGTGCAGGGCGCGCCCAGCAGCGGCGCGGGCTTGGGGCCTTGCTCGCTGCGGCGCAGGCCCACCAGCCAATCGGCCACGTTGCGAGAGCCCAGCATGCCGCCCACATCCACCTCGCGGAACACGCCCGCATAGCAGCCCAGGCCGGGGTACACGAAACTGGTGTCCACCAGCAGCAGGCCCACGCTCTGCAGCCGCCAGCCGGCCCGCGCGGCCACATGGGCCCACAGCGCCAGCGCGTCCACACCGGCCTCGTCGGCCACCGTGGCCAGCCGCAGCTTGAAGAGGCGCCAGCCGTGCTCGCCGCGTTGCAGCACGTCGATGCGCGCCATGACGCCTTCGTTGCTGAGCGCACAAGCCCCCAGGATGGCAGCGCCCGGCACTTGCCGCGAAGGGTCGGCCAGAGCCTGGGCGGTGAGCAGCACCGCCTGCCGCCAATCGGCCTCGGTCTGCGGCGTGGGGATCACCAGCGCATCGGGAAACGAGGCCCGCAGCGCCTGCTCGGGCTCGGGGCCGAACACCACGTCCGGCTCGGCCGGCGCGGGCACGCGCGCCTGCTCGGCGTCGCCCTGCTGGCGATGCAGCCACTGCGAGCGCGGGCAAGCCCGCCAACGGCGCAGATCGGCATCGCTCAGCCAGCGTGAATCGGCGTTGGGTCGCGTTTGGGCGAAAGCAGACACGGACGTCCCGTCCAGAACCAAAGACAGGGGTGCAATAGCAATTGCCGTGCAGGGCTCAGCGCTGGCGCGCGTAACTCAGCGTCAGCGCTTCCCACACATGCCCATCAGGCTCGCTCCAATAGACGATGCGACCGCCATGCTGGGTGTTGATCTGCCTGTCCACAGCCCCGTGCGGCGTGCTGCGGTAGGCGATGCCGTGGGCCACGAGCCGGCCGACGATGGCATCGAGTTCAGCCTCACTGACCCGAAAGCAAAAGTGCTGCACGGCGAAGGCGCCCTCGGCCTGGTCAAAGTCCAGCGTCAGCCCCTCGTTCACGTACACGGGGCAAAACGGGCCCACGCCGGTCTCGGCCCAGGGCACGTCCAGGATCAACGCCAGCAAGGCGGCCGAAGCCTGGCGGTCTCGGGCTGACACCAGGGTGTGGTCCAGTTCGATGCTCATGGTGTGCCCGTTTCACGCGGCAGCACGTTCAACACCTCGAACACACTGCACACCACCGGCATGGTCACCGCGGGCTCACGCCCGATGCGCTGGCATTCACGCGAGAAAAAGGCCCAGTGCGCCTCGCGCCAGTACGCCAGCGAGCCATCGCCTTCACCCTCGATGGCCGCGTACTCGGCCGTGACCTGGTTGTAGGGCACAGTTTCCACATGGGTGATGCGGGTGATCAGTGCGGGCTCGTTCAGGTGGTCCACTACGATCTCGATCTGGCCCACCTTCGGCAGCGCTTCGCCCTCGGCCTGCATGGCCCACAGCAGGCTGGTGCCGGCCCGCTTGCGGCCTGCTCGGATGAGTGCCAGCAACGCGGCCGAGAGCTCGGGCGAATCGCCATAGCCGTCGGCGCGCACCGGGCCGGCCGGCACGTCCACGCCCATGGCGCGCAGCTTGACCAGCAAATCAGCCACGGGCGGCAAGGCCCCGGCCGGGCTGGGCGGCCTCTGCAGCGCGAAGACCAACTCGGTGCAGGGCTCACCCTTGAACAACGCTTCGCGTGACTCGGTGAGTTGCATGCCCACACGCTGGAGCAGTCGGATGGACGCTGCGTTGCGTTGGTCGGTGACGCCGATGACCTGGGCTGCGGTCGTGCGGGCGAACACCAGGCTGATGGCGGCCTGCACCGCCAAGGTCGCCAAGCCAGCACCCTGGGCCGACCTGGCCAGCGTGACGCCCACTTCAGCGTACGAGCCATCCTGCGCCAGAAAGAGGCCAATGTCGCCCACCAGCTTGCGCGATGGCGGCTGGGCGATGGCCAACTGAATCCACTCGCCAGGTTCGAACAACGGCGCGGTGGCCACCGCTTGCAAGAACTTCTGCGCCTCAGCGTCGGTCTGCGGCGACCAGCCCTGAAACCGTGCCAGCTCAGCATCGCTGCGGTAACTCTGAAAGTCCTGCAGATCGGACGCGGCCAATCGCCGCAGCACCGCAGCACCTGCCGGAAGGGGGAACGGATCGCTCTGCCGATGCGGGTGCGCGCCCAGGCCCCCGGTGTCGCTGGCCGTCACGGCTGCAGCGAGGCCAGCGCCTGGTGCAGGCGATTCAAATTCTGTTCGTTGGCAGGCTGGATGATGTGCCAGATACCAGCCGCCAGCTTGGGGTCGTCGAAGGCCTGGCGCCAGTGCAGCAGGGTCTGGCCGCCACTGTCGGCGAGCGTGACGGTGAGGGTGAAGAACGGCTGGCAATCGTGCCGGATGACGATGCGCTCGGGCGCGGTCTCCAGGAACACGCTCTCGTTCGGATAGTGGGCGCCGTCGGGCCCGTGCATCACGAACGTCCACCGCCCCTGGGGTTTGAACTCGAACTTCTCGAAGGTGTTGCTGAAACCATCGGGGCCCCACCAGGTGGCCAGGCAGTGGGCATCGGCAAAGGCCGCAAAAACCTGAGCGAGGGGGAACGGCAAGAGGCGGCTGGTGGCGCAGACACCGTCTGCGCTGGGTTGTGTGGTCATGGCAACCTCCATTCGTGGCAAAGCCCCGATGCGTCAGGGCGCGGAAGGTGGCAATTCTGTGCGCCGCACCCACTTGAACACAAGCACCCCCAGCACCAGCACCACCCAAGCCAGCACGGTGAGTATCAAGAAGGCTGACAGCGATGAGCGCGTGCACAGGTCGCCCGGCAAGAGTGGTGCTTGCTCGCAGCCAATGGCCAGCAAGGCAAAGGCGAAACCCGGGCCAAGGTGGAGGATGGCCAGGCCGGTGATGAGGGCGCGCAGCATGTTCAAGGCTTCATGGTGACAAACAACATGGGCCGAAGTTTGCCCCAGCTTGGGCTCACACCAACCGGTCTTTGTCCCTGTAGCCCCCGCCCCGCGCGTACTCGAAGTAGCGGATCGCGAAGTGCTGCGGCATCTGCGGCGCCTCGGGCAGCGTGGGGGCGAGTTGGGGGTGCTGGGTCACCACCGCTTTGCGGTGCTGCGTCCAGGCCGTGAGCAGTGCCTCCCTGGCCTCGTCGCAGTTCAGGCCGGCGCCGCGCCAGATGTAGTCGTGGGTGATCATCTCGGCGATCACCCAGGTGTCGGGCGGGACGATGGCCATCGGTTCAGTCCTTGCCGTCCAGCCCGCGGAAGACCGCGCAGCGCTCGAACACCGCCGGCCCGGGCGGGATCTGCTTGTGGTGGCAGTACTTGGCCACCAGCTTGGCCAGGCCCTTGATGTCGCGGCCGCTGGCGCTGGCGAAGCGGGTAGACAGGCGCTCGAATTCGGCATCGCTCAGCGCCAGGCCAAACTGCGCGGCCATCACGCGCCAGATGCGTTCGCGCGCCGCAGAATCAGGCGCTTGGTAGCGGATCAGCGCAATGCAGCGGCTGACGATGGCCTCGTCGATGTCGTCGATGCGGTTGGTGGTGAGGAACAGCAGGCCGTTGAAGTACTCGAGCACGCGCAGGAACACGCCCACCACGGCGTTCATGGTGATGTTGTCGTCGCGGCGCTTGATGTACACGTCGGCCTCGTCGATCAGCATCACCGCGCCCCAGCGCTGGGCGCGGGTGAGGGCTTCTTTGAGAGCGGTTTCCATGCTGGCCACGTTCAGGCCCAGTTGGCCCGAGTGCACGCGGTACAGCGGGCGGCCGACGATCTCGGCGTAGACCTCGGCGGTGAGCGTCTTGCCCACGCCCGGCGGGCCGGCGCACAGCACCGTGGTGCCGCCCGATTTACCGGCCACGATGTCGTCCATCAGCAGGTCCATCTCGGCGGTGAGGATGTCGATCAGGTCGGTCTGCTCGGGCGGCAGCACCAGCTTGGTCTTGAGCTCGGGCTGGTAGACGTAGGGCTGCAGCTCGTCCACATGCACCCACACGTGGTGGTGCAATTCGAGGTGGAACATGAACAGATAGCCGTGCACCGGCAACTGCGTGAACATGCCTTTGGGCATGGCGGCGCGCTCGGCCTCCACCTCGTCTTCGGCGGCGTAGCGGTTGCTCTTGGCTGCCTTGCGCAGGTAGGCGCCCAGCACGTCGCCGGTGCTTTCCAGCGCCGTGGCGCGCGGCGGCAGGATGGCCTCGTCGTTCACCAGCCGCGCGGCACCGCCCGAGGCCGAGAGCACGATCTGGTCCTTGCGCGACCAATAGGTATCCCGGTGGGTGGCGCTGGGGTCTTCGGCATGAAAGGCCGTGCCCGCGCCGCTGAACTGCACGCCGTAGCGGGCACGCCAATCAAAGTAGCGCTCGGCCGTGGTGTCGTACTCGGCGATCAGCGCGGCGGTCTCCTTGAGCCAGCCCTTGGCGGCCAGGATCTCGGCCACGTTGTGCCCGCGCATGTCGGCCTCGGTGATGCGCAAGGTCTGGCTGGTGATGCCGATACGGGCCATGGCTTTCAGCTCCACCATGACCTTGCCCATCTCCTCGTTCGAGGGAGACACATAGTCCAGCCGCGTCACCACCCAGGCCATGGGCTTGCCGGCCACGTTGGCGGCAAACAGCCAACCCCGCTGCGGGTCGGTGGCCAGGTAGTGGGCCAGCGCGGGCAGCAGTTGCTCCAGGTCGGCGTCGGCGTCAAAGCGCTCGCCGCTGTCCTGCAGCGCCGCGAGCAGGCTGCGCAACTGGCTCAGCCGGCCCGAGGCGTCGGCCCCGGCCGCAGCGTAGAGGTTGCCCACGAACAGCAGTTCGTCCAGGTTGAGCTGGTGGTGCGGCAGCTCGATGCGGTGGCCAAAGCGCAACTGGTCTTGCAGATGCGCCAGGCGCGGAAAGGCCTCCACCAGCGCGGTCACCTGCAGGCGTTCGAGGGCGAGCTTCATGCGGGTAGGCAGATTTGGATGAAAGCAGACACAGCATCACCTCGGTGACCAGGGATGCAGACCCAGTAGCAATTGGCGTGCTTGACTGAACCTTCACCCGCGCACAGGCCGGTGGGAGAACGCCCCCTTCCCTGCTCAGATCGTTGTACCGTGCTCTGGGAACACGCCCTATGACGGATCGGATCTGGCATTTGGTCGCTGCAGCCTGCGCACCAAGCATTGACTCAATCCGGGCACGGCCACCAGCACGATGAGAAAGCGCGCCAGTTGCATGGCCATCACAAAGCCCGTGTCCACCTTGCTGGTGGCGGCGATCACCGCCATGGAGTCGGCCCCGCCGGGGCAGGTGGCCAGAAAGGCACTCAGGGGGTCCATGCCCGTGCCCAGCACCAGCGCGGTGGCCGTGGCCAGGCCCACCAGCATCAGCAGGGCAATGCACAGCAGCACCTGCGGCAGGGTGCGCAGTGCGTGCAGTGCAATGGCGTGGGTAAAGCGCAGGCCCACGCTCCAGCCCAGCACCGCATAGGCCAGGCCCATGAGCACGGGGGGCAGCGCGGGCTCCAACCCCCACAGGACCTGCACCAGCGCCGTGGCCAGCAGCGGCAGCACCAGTGCGCCGCCGGGCAGGGGCAGGCGGGGCGCCAGCAGCACGCTGCCCAGCACCAGGGCCGCCGTGGTGGCCAGGCCACTGGCGCTGACAGAGGCCCACAGCGACGCGCTGGCCGTGCCTTCGGGTGCGGGCCCGAGTGCGGCACGTGCCACCAGGGCCGACACCAGGGTCACCACCAGCACGCGGGTGTACTGCATGAAGGCCACCAGCCTGGCGTCGGCGCCATGCGCCTCGGCCATGACCACCATGGCCGAGGCGGCGCCAGGTGTCATGCCCCACAAGGCGGTGGTGCCGGGCATGACCTGGCGGCGCATGAGCCACACGCCCAGGCCGGTGCTGACCAGGATGAGCAGCACGGTGGCGCCCAAAAAAACCGGCCAGTCTCGCGCCACGGATCCCAGGTGCTGCGGCTGCAGGCTGTGGCCCATGAGGCAGCCCATCAACGCCTGCGCGATGGTGAACACTGGGCGCGGCAGCGCCAGCACCGTGCCACGCAGGGCCAGTGCCATGCCTACCACCATGCAGCCCAGCAGCACGGCGGCCGGCACGTGCAGGGCCAGCAGCAGCGCTGCCAGCAGTGCACTGCCCAGGGCCAGCACCACCCAGTGCGCCAGCGTGGCGCGCACCGGCAGCACCATCAGGCCGCGGCCGCCGCCACCGGCCTGCGGCGCCCGAAGCGCCGGTACAGCGGTGGCACCAGCAACATGGCTACCACGCCCACCCACAAGCCCACCGTGATGGGGCTGCCCCACAGGATGGAGAGTTCGCCATTGGTGATGGACAGCGCGCGGCGCAGGTTCTGCTCCATCATGTCGCCCAGCACAAAGCCCAGGATCAGTGGTGCCATGGGCACCCCCGCCTTGCGCAGCAGGTAGCCGACCACGCCCAGCCCCACCATGAGCACCAGGTCAAACGTGGTGGCGTGGATGGAGTAGACGCCCACCGTGCTGATGGCCACGATGCCCGGCACCAGGATCCAGTTGGGCAGCGACAGCATGCGGGTGAACACACCGATCATGGGGATGTTCATGATGAGCAGCAGCACATTGCACACCGCCATGGACGCGATCAGGCCCCACACCAGTGCGGGCTGCTGCGTGAACAGCGCCGGCCCCGGCGTGATGTTGTAGAGCGACAGCGCCCCCACCATCACCGCCGTGGTGCCCGAGCCCGGCACGCCCAGCGTGAGCATGGGCACGAAAGAGCCGTTGGCCGAGGAGTTGTTGGCCGCCTCGGGCGCGGCCACGCCGCGGATGTCGCCCTTGCCAAAGGTGCCTTCGGTGTCGCACAGCCGCTTTTCCAAGGTGTAGGCCATGGCGCTGGCAATGGTGGCGCCCGCACCGGGCAGCACGCCCACGAAGAAGCCCAGCACCGATGCGCGCACCGTGCCCCACCAGGTCAGCGCCATCTCCGCGCGGTTGAACATGTTGCGCCCCAGCGCGCGGATGGCCGGTACCTGGCCCAGGTGCTGCTCCAGCATGAGCAGGATCTCGCTCACCGAGAACAGGCCTATCACCACCACCACGAACTGGATGCCGTCCGACAGGTGCACGCTGTCGAAGGTGTAGCGGTACACGCCCGAGTTGCTGTCCAGCCCCACGCTCGAGAGCGCCAGGCCCAGCGTGGCCGCCAGCACCGCCTTCATCGGCGCATCGCCCATCAGCCCGGTGATGCAGGCAAAGGCAAAGCACATCAGCGCGAAATACTCCGCCGGGCCAAAGGCCAGCGCCCACTGCGCCAGCCAGGGCGCGGCGATCACGATGCCGATGAAGGCGACGAAGGAGCCGATGAACGAAGACCATGCCGAAATCGACAGCGCCACCCCGGCCTGGCCCTTGACCGCCATGGGGTAGCCGTCCACCGCCGTCATGATGGCCCCTGCATCGCCCGGCACATTGATGAGGATGGACGAAATGCGCCCGCCAAACTCGCAGCCTATGTACACGGCGGTGAGCAGGATCAGCGCCGATTCGGGCGGCAGCTTGAGCGCAAACGCCAGCGGCATGAGGATGGCCACACCGTTAATCGGCCCCAGCCCCGGCAGCATGCCCACCACCGTGCCCACAAAGGAGCCGATCAGCCCCAACAGCAGGTTGATGGGCGCCAGCGCAACGCCAAAGCCCTGCAGCAGATGTTCCAGCGTGTTCATCTCAGCGCCCTCCCAATATGAATGCCAGCACGCCCGTGGGCAGCACCACGTCGAAGAGCTTGTCAAACACCAGGTGCAGCCCCAGCCCCAGGCCCAGCCCCGTGGCCAGCAGCGGCAGCGGCCGCCCGCCAAAGCTGCGGCCCACGGGCAGCGCCATCAACGCCGTGGCCAGCACAAAGCCCAGCCACTGGAACAGCAGTGCATAGGCCAGCATGGCGCCCACCGTCAGCACCAGCGGCAGGCTCAGGCCGCCGTGGCTGGTGCCGGAAGCAGCGTCAGGCGCCGCTGCCGCCGGATGCGACGGGTGCGACGGGTGCGACGGGCGCAGCACCAGCCAGGCCCCGGCCAGCCCCAGCACCATGGCCAGCAGCGTGGGAAAGGCGCGCGGCCCCACCGGCTCGTAGGAGATCTCGGCCGCGTAGGTGCGCGCGGCCCAGGCCATGGCGCCAGCCAGCAGCACGCACAGCGCGCCCAGAATGCGGTCACCCATGATGTGCTCCTGACTGGATGGCTGCTGGCGCAGGTTTGACGGGGGCTGAAAGCCGATTGGGCATGCCAGACCTCATTGCGCCACGCGCAGGTTGAAGTCCGCCGCCAGCTTGCGGTAGGTGACCATGCGCTCCTTGATGAAAGCGTCCAGCTCCTTGCCGGTGAGCGCGAACTTGAACAGCCCGCGCTCGGCACGCAACTTGTCGTAGGCCGGTGTGGCCATCATCTTGGTGAAGGTGTCGCTCCAGACCTTGAAGTCCGCGTCGCTCACCTTGGGGCCCATGTAAAAGCCGCGGATGATGGGCCACTGCACGTCATAGCCCAGCTCCTTCATGGTGGGGACGCCGGCCAGCGAGCCTTCCAGGCGCTTGTCGGCCATGACCGCCAGCACACGGATCTTGGCCCCGGCCTTGATCTGCTCCTCGGCCTCGGACGCATCGCCCGAATACACCTGCACATGACCGCCCTGCAGCGCGGTGATGGCCTCGCCGCCGCCCTCGAACGCCACGAAGCGCATGGACTTGGGATCGAGCCCCGATGCACGCGCGGTCAGGGCCGCCTTCATCCAGTCCTGGCTGCCCACGCTGCCGCCCGCGCCAAACACCACCTTGGCCGGGTCGGCCTTGATGGCGGCCACCAGGTCCTTGACCGCCTTGATGGGCGAGCCCTCGGCCACGATCACCGCGCCGTAGTCCGTGCCAATGGCGGCCAGCCAGCGCACGTCGTTCTCGTTGTAGCGGCCAAACTTGCCCTGCGCCAGGTTCAAGAGCGAGCCGCCCGAATAGGCAACGATGGTGTTGTTCTCGGCCGGGCGCTGCGCCACCACAGCGTTGTAGGCCACCGCGCCTATGCCGCCGGGCATGTAGCTCACGCGCATGGGGTCGGCAACGTACTTGCCCTCTTGCAGCGCGCCCTGCACCAGCTTGCAGGTCAGGTCAAAGCCACCACCGGGCTTGGCCGGCGCAATGCACTCGCTCTTGTCGAGCGGCCCGGCCTGGGCCAGGGTCGCCATCAAGGCCGCGGCAGCGCCGAGTGCAGCAAAGGAAGTGCGCAATGTCATGGGGGTCTCCTGGTATAGGTTGAGAGTCCCCCATGCGGCCAAGGCGCACACGGGGGAGTGGGCGCACTGTAGAAAAAAGCGGCTTTCGAGCGCCTTTCAGAAAGTGGGGGTTTCTCAGGGGGTTTACCCGCAGCTGTGGGTGACGCTGGCGCGACGTGGTCCCGCCCAAATGCCTACACCGGCCACTCCACCCCCACCCTCAACCCCGGTGCCGCTTGCCCCGGATGGGCCTCCGCCAGTTGCAGGCTCCCTCCATGCCGCTGCGCAATGGCGTGGGCAATGGCCAAACCCAGGCCGGTGCCGTGGCGGGCTTGGGCTGCTGCGGGGTCGGCCACGCGCAGGAAGCGTTCGCCCACGCGGGCGCGGTCGGTGGCGGCGATGCCGGGGCCGGTGTCGGCCACGCGCAGCACGGCCTTGCCCCCAAACGCTCCGGCCACCACGCCGGCCTGCACGGTGACCTGGCCGCCTGCGGGGGTGTGCTGCAGGGCGTTGTGCAGCAGGTTGGCCAGGGCTTCTTCCAGCAGGGCGGCGTGGCCTTGCGGCTGGGTGAGTGTGTCGTCCAGCGGTTCCAGCCCCAGGTCTATGCCTTGCTGGCGTGCCAGCGGCCACAAGCGGCGGGTGACACGTTCGGCCAGGGCGTGCAGATCCAGGGGTTCGACCTGCAGTTCCGTGGCGTCGGCGCGGGCCAGGGCGAGCATCTGGTTGGTCTGGCGGATGGCGTCGTCCACCTGGGTTTTGATGGCGTGCAGCGCGGCTTCGCGCTGGGTGGGGTCGGCTTCGCGCAGGGCGTAGCTGGTTTGCGTGGCCAAGGTGGTGAGCGGCGTGCGCAGTTGGTGCGATGCGTCGTCGATGAAGGCGCGTTGCTGCTGCAGGACCTGGCGTGTGCGTTGCATGTGCAGGTTGATGGCGTCCACCAGGGGGCGCACGTCCTTGGGCACCTGTTCCGGGTCGATGGGGGTGAGGTCGTCGTTGTGGCGTTGGGCCACGTCGGCGCGCAGCCGCTGCAGCGGGCGCAGGCCCGTGTGCACGGCCAGCACGACCAGGGCCAGTGCGCTGACGAGCAGCAGGGCATCGCGCGCCACGCTTTCCAACACCAGGCGGCGGGTGAACTCCTGCCGGCTTTCCAGGGTTTCCGCTACCTGGATGATGACGCGGCTGGCGTGCGAGCCTTGCGACAGGGGGCGCTCCAAAAGGCGCGCGTAGGTGCCCACGCGCACGGGGATGCCGAAGTAGTCGGCGTCATGAAACTGGGGCTGACCGTCCACCAGCGGAAGGGGGGCGTTGGGCAGTTCGGCGTTGCCGATGTCCACCAGGCCGTCGGCGCTGGCCATGCGGTAGAACACCTGCCCGTTGGCGGTGAGCTCGAAGAATTCGAGCATGCGATAGGGCAGCTCCACGGCCAGGCCGCCGCTGGCGGTGGAGATGTTGGCGTCCATGGCCTTGATGGCCCCCAGCAGCGAGCGGTCGAACGCAGCGTTGGCAGCGGCCAGGGCATTGCGCCAGCTCACGGTGAGCTCCAGCGCCATCACCATGAGCAGGCCCGGCAGCAGTACCGCCAGCAGGGTGCGTCGCAGGCTCCAGTGGGCCCAGGGTTTCACTGGTGCACCCTGGGGCCTGCGGCCCTTTCCCTCCGAGAGGGAATTCGCCCCTTCGGGCGGCCGTGCGGGGCTCATGCGCCGCCCGGTAGGGTGCTGTCTGGCTCCAGCACGTAGCCCAGGCCGCGCAGGGTGCTGATGCGCACACCACTGCCTTCCAGGCGCTTGCGCAATCGGTGCACCAGCACTTCCATGGCTTCGGGCTGCACGTCGGCTTCGTCGGCGAAGACGCGCTCCAGGAGGTCGCGCTTGGACAGGGGCTCGCCGCTGTGCTGCACCAGAGCGCGCAGCAAGGCGTGTTCGCGCGGGGTGAGCTTGAGTGGTTGGTGACGCAGGAGCAATTGCTGGCCCACGGGGTCGTAGACCAGGGCGCCGCAGGCGAAGCGCGGATGCGCGCCACCGCGTGCACGGCGCACCAGGGCCAGCAGGCGGGCCTCCAGCTCGGCCAGCTCGAAGGGTTTGGCCAGGAAGTCGTCAGCCCCCGCCTTGAGGGTGTGCACGCGCTCCATGAGCGAGTCGCGGGCGGTGAGGATCAGCACCGGCAGGCCGTGCCCGGCGTCGCGCAAACCGTCGAGCACGTCGTGGCCATCGCGCCCCGGCAGGCCCAGGTCGAGGACGAGCGCGTCGTAGCGCGAGGCCTTGAGGCTGGGGGCCACCAGCCGCCCGTCGTTGACCCAGTCGACCTGGAAATCTGACTGACGCAGCGCCTGTACCAGCCAGTTGGCCAGAGCAGGTTCGTCTTCGGCGAGCAAGATGCGCATGCGGCAAGTATCACCGCGGTGCGGGATGCGGCCAAGGAGCCGCGCCACGCTGCTCGCGCGTGGAGGGCCCTCTCAGCGCTTAGGTGGCCAGTACCCGCCGCAGCCGCGCGGCGGCACTGAGTGCGCCTTCCAGATACCCACCGCCCTGGCGGGCGGTTTCCGAGCCGCCAAAGTGCAAGCGGCCTTGCCATTGCGGCTGGGCCAACAACGCCGCCCCGTACACCGGGTGCTCGCCGTTCAGGCCGTCCTCGGCCAGGTCTTGCGGGCTGCAGGTGGTGGGCTCTTGCGCCCAGTCCTGCGCGTGCAGCTCGCCGTCCTCGGCTTGCACGCCAAAGAGCTGGCCCAGTTGGTTGCGGGTGAGCAAATCCATGCTGGCCTTGAACTGCTGGCGGGCCTGCGCGCCCATGGCCGCAAAGCCAGCCAATGCCGCGCCCTGGCCCGGCGTGCTGGCGTCAAACACTTCCGCCAGCACGGCTTGCGGATGCGTGACCCAGGCGTTTCCGGTGTGCTTGGCGGCGCGCCAGAAGTCGCTCTCGTACGCGATGGCGGCTTTGGCGGCGGTGGCCATCCAGGTGGGTGTGGCGCGCAAGGTGTCGCTGAGCTCGGGGCCGAGCGCGGGCTCGAAGCTGATGAACGCTTCGGCCACGCGCGGCGGCAGGGCCAGCACCACGCGGCGGGCGCTCACGCTGCGCTGCTGGCCGTCTTGCTGCCAGCGCAGCTCGACGCAATCGCCATGGTCCACCAGGGTGTCGATGGCCGCGCCGCAGAGCAAGCGCTCCAGTGGCAAAGGCTGGGCCAGGGCCTGCACCAGCGCGGCCATGCCGCCAGCCACGCGCAGGGCGCCGCCGTGCACACTGCCCGCGCTTTCGCCCGCCGCCAAGCCGGTGCGTTCGGGTGCCAGCTGGCCTTGGGTGTTCACGGCCACGGTCTGGGGCGCTGCGGCCGGGTCGCTCAAATGCAGCACGCGGCCGTCGTCGTTCTGGGCGAAGCTGGTCAAGCCGAGGTCGGCCACCAGGCGGGCGATGGAGGGCTGGTGGCCTGGCCAGTACCAGGTGGGCCCCAGGTCCAGCGGCGTGCCGCTGGCCGAGGTGGCGGTGAGCACGCGGCCACCCAGGCGAGGGCGGGCCTCGAACAGCCGCCAGTCCACGTGCCGGGCTTGCAGGCTGTGCGCCAGCGCCAGGCCGCACACGCCGCCGCCGACGATGGCCACGTCGAGCATGAGGCGCTTCAGCCGCTCAGGGCGCCGAGCAGTTCGACGGTGACCGGCTCGGTGCCCAGGATGGTCATCTGGCAGGCCAGGCGCGACTTGCTGCCGATGCCCACGATGGTGTCGAGCTTGGCGTTTTCTTCGGGCGTCATCTTCGAGATGCCCTTGCGGCCACCGGTGAGAAAGATGTGGCAGCCACCGCAGCTGGCCTTGCCACCGCACTTGGTGACCAGGGCTTGGCCGGCGTCGAGGATGGCCTGCAGCAGGTTGGTGCCGGCGGCCACTTCGACGGTGACGTTGGCGGGCATGATGGTGAGGGTGGTCATGGTGAGACTCTCGTTGGGTTGGAAAACGGGACGGGTTCAGGCGGCGATGGCCTGACCGGCGGTGAACTTCGCGGCCACATCGGCCAGGGGCAGGGCGATCAGCGTGATGCCCTGCTCCTCGAAGAAGCGGGCTTCCATGCGGGTCGGGGCTTCGCTCATCACGGCGTAGTGCGGGCCGGCCGAGCGCTTCATGATCTGGCGCGCAAAGCTGCGCGGCAGCTGGTCGTTGAAGCGGCAGCCCAGGAACACAAAGCCCAGCGAAGCACGACGCTCCTGCACGATGGTGGGGATGGGCGTCTGGATGTCGATCTCGGTCAGCACTTCCACGTAGTCAGAGTCCGACACCAGGTAGTTGCCGGCCGGCGCATGCCCGCCCCAGGGCTTGTAGAGCACGGTGGTGGGCGTGGGTGCATCGGCCAGCGCGGTGCCATCGGGGGCATACCAGCCGGTCCAGGTGCCAAAGTGTTCGCTTTGCGACAGGCCCTGCACCTCGGCCCAATCGCTGCGGCCTTGCAGCGCCGTGCGGATGGTGTCGTCGTACCAGCTGGCCACGATGATGGGGGCGGGCAGCGCCGCCAGCCACTGGTGCAGGGCCGAGGGCTGGGCCTGCGCGGTGAAGGCCAGGTTCATGCCGGTGACCAGGGTCTTGCGGTGCTTGAAGTTCTCGATGAACTGCGCCGCCTGCGTGAGCCTGTGCTTGATCTTGCCGGGCACGCTGTTCTTTTCGGTGAGCACCTTGGCCAGCGCGGGTGGGTCGGCCGGCACGGTGTGCGCAGGGCACAGCGCCAGCAGCTCGGGACCCAGGTAGGGCGCCAGTGTGCCGGTGCTCAGGCCCTGGGCAACGCTGTCGGGCAGGTGGTCTAGCGTGGTGTAGGTCATGTGGTTCTCATTGAACAAGCCCGTCATTCCCGCGCAGGCGGGAATCCAGGTGGAGGGGGATCGTGGATTCCCGCCTTCGCGGGAATGACGGAGAAAGGGGTGCTTTCAGTAGATGGCGGCTCCGGCGCCGACGTTGGTGGCGGCGTCTTTCAAGGTGCCCACCAGGAAGCGGATTTCGTCCTCGTCCAGCGCGGCATGGAAGGGCAGGGCCAGCGCGCGGTCGCCGATGCGTTCGGCCAGTGGCAATTGGCCGCGCTTCCAGCCCAGCTGCTGGTAATGGAACTGCTGGTGCAGCGGCTTGCAGTAGGGCGCCGTTTCGATGAAGTTGGCGGCCATGTCTTCGACGATCTGCTTGCGCGCACTGGCGGTGAAGCGCGTGCCCAGGTGCACCATCCAGACCATGAAGTGCACCTCGTCCACGTCTTGCCCGATGTAGGGCGGCTTGATGCCCTCGAAGCTGCTCATCTCGGCCAGGTAGATGGCCTCGATCTCCTTGCGGCGCGTGAGCAATTCGTCGATGCGGGCCAGCTGGCCCACGCCCATCGCGGCGCTGAGTTCGCTGATGCCGGCCTGCAGCGGTACGCGTGCGCCCACGGCGATGGCATTGCGGTCTTTCACCGAGCGCTGGCGCAAATAGCGCAGCTCGATGGCCAGCTTCTCGTCGTCGGTCACCACCATGGCGCCGTCGCCGCAGGCCAGGGCGCTGGGCTGCGAGAAATCGAAGATGGACACGTCGCCGAAGGTCCCGACCATCTTGTCCTGGTAGCGGGAACCGATCGCTTCGGTGGAGTCTTCGATCAGCGCAATGCCACGCTCATCGGCCAGCGCACGCAATGGCGCCCAGGCGGCCGGGTGACCGTTGACGTTGCCGGCCAGGATGGCCTTGGTGGCGGGCGTGACCTTGGCGGCGGCACGCACCGGGTCGAGGCAGCCGGTCCAGTAGTTGATGTCGCTGAACACCAGCGTGGCGCCGGCCAGCGTCACCGCCTGGGCCACCTGGTGCCAGCCGTGCGGCGAGGCGATCACCTCGTCACCCGGGCCTATGCCCAGCGCCCGCAGCGCCAGCCAGGTGCCCAGCGTGCCGCTGGCCACCGACACGGCGTGCTCGCGGCCCAGCCAGCGCGCGAACGAGGCCTCAAAGCGCGCCACCATGGGTCCGTAGGTGAGGCGCGAGCCACTCATCGCGGTTTGCACCAGCTGCACTTCCAGACCCGAGAGGTCGGGGTCGGACAGGGCGATCCAGTCTTCGCTCAGCAGCGCATCGTGCTCGGGCTGCTCGTCGGCCACCAGCCCGTCGGGGCCGATGGCGTCGTCGGGGTTGCTGCCTTCAGCGCCGCCAGCGGGGACGGGGTGGACCCCCGCCTTCGCGGGGGTGACGGGAGGGGCGGGGGTGACCGTGGGGACGCTGATGGCGCACTCTCCCGTCGTTCCCGCGAAGGCGGGAACCCAGGCTGTTTCTGCGGTGCTCATCCCCTCACCCCTTGTCCGCCAGATACAAGCCAGCCACGCTGCCCAGATCGGCCGTCACCTGCCAGCAGTGCCCATCGCTCGCGGCCCCCCACAGCAGGCGCTTGGCACCCTCGGCTGCGGGCTTCTCTTCGCGCATGTCGAAGGCGTCCACCACCACCACCTTCAGCGGCGCATAGCGCTCGCGCAGCAGCAGCGCGGCCTCGCGCACCGTGCTGGCGCTGTCGGCCAGGGCGATGGCTTCGTCCAACGAAGCCGCTACAGGGGCAACAGCGGCGTTCATAGCTCCCCCGAGATGCGGCGCGCTTCCACCGTGATGGGCAGCGTGGTGCCCTCGGGCATCTCGGGCAGGGCCATGACCCAGTCGTTGCCCAGCGTGACATTGCCGCCCCACAGGCCCGGCTTCTCTTGCGAGACGATGGGCTCTTCCAGGTCCTTCTTCGGCACGTACAGCGAGAGGATGCCGGCGTGCGATCTGCGGATCATGACTTTCATTGGGGGCTCCAAGGGTGAATCTGGGGGCCGGGCTCAGGCTTCCACGGCCTGGTGCTCGGCTTGCATCAGGGGCAGCACGGCGCGGCGCACGGCGGCAAGCGTCTGCGTGATGTCGTCGGTGGTGGTTTCGCGGCCCAGCGACAGGCGCACGCTGGCCTTGGCCTCGTCGCGGCTGGCGCCCATGGCCAGCAGCACATGCGAAGGTTGGGTGCCGGCCGCCGTGCAGGCGGCGCCACTGCTGGCCACCACGCCGGCGCGCTCCAGCTTGTTCAGCACCTGCTCGGCGTCGAGCACGCCAAAGCGCAGGCACACGGTGTTGGGCAAACGCGGTGCTGCCGCAGACACCACCACCACGTCGTGGTGCAGCGCCAGCAGGCCGGCTTCAAGCTGCTCGCGCAAGGCCAGCATGCGGGCCAGGTCGTCGGCCAGCGTGGCGGTGGCCATCTCGGCGGCGGCGGCAAAGCCGACGATGCCGGGCAGGTTCTCGGTGCCACCGCGGCGGCCGCGCTCCTGGCGGCCGGCCTGCAGGCTGGGCCAGGCCAGGCCCTTCTTCAGCACCAGCGCCCCCACGCCCTTGGGGCCGTGCAGCTTGTGGGCCGAGAGCGACCACAAATCGGCGCCGCTGGCGTCGAAGCGCAGGGCTTGCTTGCCGACGAGCTGGGTGGCGTCCACATGAAACGGCACCTCGTGTGCTTGGGCCAGGGCGGCCAGCTCGGCCAGCGGCATCAGCACGCCGGTCTCGTTGTTGGCACCCATCACGCTGAGCAGGGCCACGTCGCGGCCGACCAGCGCGCGTGCCGCCGCCCGGTCGAGCTGGCCATCGGCCCGCACCGGGATCAGGTCCACCGGTGTGCCCTCGCCACGCAGCCGCTCGGCCAGCGCCAGCAGGCCCGGGTGCTCCACCGCCGAGAGCACCAGGCGGGTGCGGCCCAGGGCCTTGCCCCGCGCGAGTGCACCCAGCACGGCGATGTGGTTGGCCTCGGTGGCGCCGCTGGTGAACACCAGCTCGGCCGGCTGGCAGCCGATGAAGGCCGACACCCGTGCCCGCGCATCCACCAGCAGCCGCCGCGCAGCCTGGCCAGGGGCATGCACCGACGAGGGGTTGGCCCAGACGCGGGTCAGCGCGTCCAGCATCTCCTGCACCGCTTGCGGCGCGGGCTGTGTGGTGGCGTTGTGGTCAAGGTAGATCATCGGGACACCTCCAACGCTGACGAATCGCCACTCACGCTGGCAACCCAGCAAACGCCGTGGAGCCGGCTTTGCCGGGCCACTGGTGTTGCCCCCTTGAGGGGGAGCGCCGAAAGGCGCCCGGGGGTGGGCCCGATCACTGCCAGAACTCCCGCTGCGGGTCGGCCACCAGGCGGTCCAAGGCCTCGGCCAGCGAGCTGGCGCGCAGCTTCAGCACCCAGCAGTCCTGCCCATGGTCGCGGGCGTGCAGCAGCCAGCCGCTGGGCACGCTGGCACTGGGCACTTGTGTGGGCACCAGCCAGGCGATGGCGATCTCGCCGCCTTCGGGGTGCACGTTGCGCGAGCAGTTGGGGCTCACCACCTTCCAGCCCAGGCCTTCGCGCAGCACGCGCGGCTGCACGTACTTGTAGCGGCTGCGGGCCTCCAGGGCCACCTCGATGCGCACGCGGTCGAGCACGAACACATGGCTGCCCACCAGGTGGCCAGTGCCATCTCCGGTGGCGTTGGCATGGTGGCGTGCGTTGGGGGCCATCAGCTGCCTGCGGTCTCGGTGGCTGCGCTCTCACTGGACTCCAGGCGCAGCGAGGCCAGCGAGATCTCTTCTTCCAGGCAGCCCAGCACACGGCCGTCGAACTCCACCAGGTAGATGGGGAGGTTGGCCTCGGTGTGGTGGCCGATCTGCACGATCTCGCCCAGGCCGCCGGCGGGCACCAGCAGGGCGCCTTCCTCGGCGTCGGGGTAGCTGCCGTCGTTGAACAGGTCGATCGCGGCGCGCACGCGCTGGCCCCATTCGAACTGGGCGGTACGGGGTTCCATCATGGCGTTCTCCTGGCGGTGTGTGGATGGGGTTCAGCGCATCACTTGCAAGGTCTGGGCCTTGTCGCCCAACTGGGCCAGCACCTCTTCGGGCAGGTTGTCCAGCGTGCAGAGCTCCTTGGCACGCATGCCCACCTGGTGGCCGCTGTCCACGAACTCCACCGCGTAGATGTAGAACTGCTGCAGGAAGGTGCCGATCGAGCGCACATAGCCGATGTCGCCGCGGTGCACCAGCACCTCGCCGATGTCCTTGCCGTTGTAGGTGCCGTCGTTGCGCACCACGCTGCGGCAGGCCACGCGCTCACCCATCACGAAGCGCGGGGGCAGCGAGATCTCGATGACGTCGTCGTCGCGGTTGATGTCAGCCATGGCGGAACACCTCGTGCAAGGGGGGCAGTGATGACGCCAGCCGCTCGTCGGCCAGGGCGCGCACTTCGGGGTCGGGGTCGGCGGCCAGCGCGCGCAGCAGCGCCACCTGGGTGGCAATGTCGGCACGCTGCGCCACCTGCCAGCGCACACCCCAGTCGCTGTCGGCCGCCAACTGGTTCAGCAGCGGCGTGGGCACGCGCTCGGCGACGATGCGGCGCACCACGGGCGAGGCATCGCTGGCCAGGCGCCACAGGCCGGGCATGTCCAGCCGCTGGGCCACCACGCAGCGCACCTGCTCGTCGCGGTCGGCGGCCATCAGGGGCAACAGGGCCGGCGGCAATCGCCTGGCGATGATGCCGCGCACCTGGTAGTCGTCGTCGTGCAGCATGCGGCTCAGGTGCTCGTCGTCCAGCCGCTGGGCCACGCGGATGCGCACTTCGCGGTGCGGGTCTTCGCACATCGTGGCCAGCAGCCGCGGCGGCAGGCGCAAGGCCACTTGCATGCGCACGGTTTCGTCGGGGTCGGTGCGCAGTGCGTTCAGGTGGAACAGGTCCACGTGGCGCACGGCAATGGCCCGCACCTCGAAGTAGGGGTGCTGCAGGTGCTGCAGCGCCAGCTCGGGGTGCGCGTGGAAGAAGCGGTCGATGCGGCGCGCATAGGCGTCCTGCATGCAGCTGTGGCCGGGCTCGCAGCCCAGCTGCGCGCGCTCGTGCTGGTGCGTGCAGGCCGCGCAGCTCACCGGCTGGCCCAGCCAGTTGAAGATGGGGATGTCACCGCTGGGCGCACGCGGCTTGACCGGCAGCGGGTGGACAGACGCCACCGCAGGGCTGTTGGCGAGCGTGGCGTGGGGGGTCATGGCCCAGTTCGTTTCAGGCCGGGGCCAGGCGCGCCCAGGCGGCCGCACCAAACACGTCGTGCGGTGCCGTGCCATCGTCTTCGGGCTCGCCCACCAGGGCGCGCTGGCGCACAGCTTCGAGCAGCGCACCGCCCACCGCGTCTTGCGGGTCGAGGTGGCGCAACAGGGCCAGGGCGTCGCGCGCTTCCAGGTCGTCGTTCAGGCGCAGGCTCAGGTAGGCATAGCCCTTGAGCGTGAACAGGAAGAAGCGCACGCCGGCGTCGTCCTTGGCACCGGCCAGCGGCTCGCGCGGCACATCGCGCCAGGTGCGCGGCAGGCCCAGGGCCTTGGCGCCGATGAGCAGGGCGCGCCGCGCCACATCGCGCGCCGGGCCCATGCGGTGGCCATAGAAGTGGTGACGGTAGAGCGCGATCAGCACGGCCGGGTGTTCCGGCGCCAGCATCTGGGCGCGCATCAGTGCGCCCATGGCCCGGGATTCGTCGCTGCGGTTCTCGCCGGCTTCGCGCAGGGCGTCTTCGGCCAGAGGGGGAAGCCCCTGGCCCAGAACCGCATCGTCAAAGTCCACCACGGCGCGACTCCTTCAGCTCAATGCCGCTTGAGCGAGCTCAGCGACACCGTGGCTTCGGCCGGCTTGGCCGGTGCATCACCCGAGGTGGAGCAACCGCAAGGCGCCGACGCCGGGTTGAAGAAGGTCAGGCCCGATTGCGTGGGGCTTTCGGCAAAGTCCACCGTGACACCGTCCAGCACCAAACGGCTTTCGGCCGGCAGGAACACGCGCACATCGCCCACCACCAGCTCGGCGTCGCCGGCCAGCGGAGCGGCCTGCACGGTGAACTCCGAGCTGTAGCCCGAGCAGCCGCCAGGGGTGACGCTGAGGCGGAAGCCGCCCGCAGGGTGGTCAGAGAACTTGACCATGCGGCGGATGAACTTGGCCGCAGCGGGGGTGACGGTGACGTTGGGCATCAGCATGATCAGACTTTCTTGATGCAGCCATCCACCGGGCACACGGCGATGCATTGCGGTGAATCGAACTGGCCTTCGCACTCGGTGCACTTGGCCGGGTCGATGATGAAGGTGCCGCCCTTTTCGCGGATGGCAACGTTGGGGCACTCGGGCTCGCAGGCGGAGCAGCCGGTGCAGGTGGAGGCGATGATCTTCAGGGCCATGGTGACTCTCCTGGGTCAGTGGGTGAAAAGGGTCAGGCTTGCGCTTCTGCGGCAGCCGTGAGGGCGCCTTGGCGGATCTCGGCGTCGCCGCGCGGCACATGGCGCAGCTCGCCGTTGGCGATGCGCTGGCGGTAGTTGCCAAACCAGCTCAGGGCGGCCTTCTCGATGTACTCGTGGGCGTATTCGTCCACCGGCTCGATGCCGGCGGCCTTGAGCTCATCGCGCGGGCAGGCGCCGATCTTGGCCACCAGCACGGCGTGGCAGTCGTTGATGGCGCGCACGATGGACGGCAACTGCTCGTCCTCACCGTAGCCGCCCTGGCAATACAGGTCGACGCGGCGGTGGCCCACGAACTGCGCCTTGTCCTTGTTCACTTCGAAGATCTGGAACTCGGTGGCGTGGCCGAAATGCTGGTTGACCTTGCCATGGCCTTCGGTGGCCACGGCCATCAGCACGGTCATGTCGGGGTCGATGTTGTCCAGGTCAAGCTGGGCGGCCAGCGCGTCCACCTTGGCCTGGTGCTGCGACTGGCGCTCCAGCTCCACCTTGGCCTGGTAGGCCTGGCGCTTGTCCAGGTCGTAGGCGATCTCGCCCATGGCGTCGATCTTGTCGAGGGTGAATTCTTCGCTGCGGTCTTCGCCCAGCAGGCCCACCGCATCGGCGCGGCACTGGCGGCAATGGCGCATCAAATTGGCGCCGCCCATGCAGGCGTCCTGCACGGCCTTGAGCTCTTGCGCGGTCGGGCCGCGCTGGCCGGTGAGGCCGAAGACGGTGCCGTGCTCGGCCTCGCTGATCAGCGGCATGATGTTGTGCAGGAAGGCGCCGCGCTTCTTCACCTCGCGGTTCACCTCGATCAAATGCTCGTCGTTCACGCCGGGGATCAGCACCGAGTTGATCTTGGTGAGCACGCCGCGCGCGGTGAGCATCTCCAGGCCCAGCATCTGGCGCTCGTGCAGGATGCGCGAGGCCTCCACGCCGGTCACGCGCTTGTGGTCCCAAAAGATCCAGGGGTAGATCTTGGCGCCCACTTCAGGGTCGACCATGTTGATGGTGATCGTGACGTGGTCGATGTTGTACTTGCAGATCTCGTCCACCTGGTCGGGCAGGGCCAGGCCGTTGGTGGACAGGCACAGCTTGATGTCGGGCGCCTTCTCGGCCAGCGCGCTCATGGTGTCGAAGGTCTTCTTCGGGTTGGCCAGCGCGTCGCCCGGGCCGGCGATGCCCAGCACCGTCATCTGCGGGATCTCGCTGGCCACGGCCAGCACCTTCTTCACGGCCTGCTCGGGCGTGAGCTTCTGGCTCACCACGCCGGGGCGCGACTCATTGCTGCAGTCGTACTTGCGATTGCAGTAGTTGCACTGGATGTTGCAGGCCGGGGCCACGGCCACGTGCATGCGGGCAAAGTGGTGGTGGGCTTCTTCCGAGTAGCAGGGGTGGTTCTTGACCTTGTCCCAGATCTCGGCCGGCATGTCGCCCTGGCCGTCAGACGAGCCGCAGCTCGCCTTGCCCTCGCCACCGGTGGTGCCGCAGCCGCCCCCGGTTTCGATGACTTCACTGACCGCCTGATGGCCCTTCTTCAGGGAGGCGATGGAAACGAACGTGGCCGACGTGGTCTGGGCTGACATGGAGCACCTCGCATGGTGACGAATGCAAGCTCCATTGCGAGAGCCGTGCCAGCGTGAATCTCTTTGCGAATCAACAACTTGGCGTGTAGGCAGCCGAATGTCGCGGTGTGTTGGTCGCGACAAAAGCGACAACCGGCGCCAGCGTGCTCGCGCCGCCGGCCCGGCGCCCGGCCCCGCACCAAGCTCTGCCGTAGCGGCCGCCCTCGGCGCACAGCGGCCGGCCGTATTTCGTCATTCCCGCGTAGGCGGGAATCCATGTCTTTGCTTCGGCTGCGGCAGCGCAGCGGCGGTACCTTCGGCCTACGGACTCCTCGCGGACAAGCGCCGTGCCCTCTGTTGCGCCTGCGCTCTCTTGTTCCGCCTTGGCCCTCGGAGCTCTCTACCCAAACGCGAATGTGCCCTCCGCCCGAAGGCACCACCATTGCCCCGACACCGACGTGTGAGCGAGAAAACCTGGATTCCCGCCTGCGCGGGAATGACGGGGCCGAGGGACGGGGATGACGGACTGCTATGCGCCGTGAACAGGCACCCTGTTCTGCGCCGTACTCGCGCGGCGGGATCGGTGCTTGGTCATCGCCGTGGCGGGCGAGCGCTGATGCTCGTCCAGGCCGGGTCTCGGCCACCCATCCGCCGTCCAGCCGCCGCCGTTCTGCCAACCTCAAGTTCGGTGCCCACGCGCCGAAAGAGAGTGGGGGTCCGTGTCTTCACGCGGCCTGCCCACTCGCCATGCCCACCCCCGACGTGCCCGCCAACCCCGCCCCCGAAGGCGCCAAGGCCACTCTGCTGCTGCTAGACGATGAGCCCTCGGTGCTCAACGCGCTGCGCCGGCTGTTTCGCGCGCCGGGCTACAAGGTGCTGCAAAGCACCAGCGCTGCCGAGGCCCTGGGCCTGCTGCGCGACAACCCAGTGGACCTGGTGATCTCCGACATGCGCATGCCCGAGATGGACGGGGCCCATTTTCTGGAGGCCGTGCGCCTGCACGACCCCAGCGTGGTGCGCATGCTGCTGACGGGCTTTTCCGACATCAGCTCCACCATCGCCGCCATCAACAAGGGCGAGATCCACCGCTACATCGCCAAGCCCTGGGACGACCAGGATCTGTTGCGCGCCGTGCGCGAGGCCCTGGCCCAGCGCAACCTTGTGCAAGAGAACGCCAGGCTGCAGCAACTCTCGACCAGCCAGAACGAGGCCTTGCGCGAACTGAACCTGACCCTGGAGGCGCGTGTGGCTGCCCGCACGGCCGAGCTGGAGCAGGTCAACGGCATGCTCAACACGGCCTACGACGAGGTAAGCCACAACTTCGACCTGGCGGTGATGGTGTTCGCCAGCCTGATCGAGATGCGCCAGGACGGCATGGCCGGCCATTCGCGCCGCGTGGCCCTGCTGGCCCGGCGCGTGGCCGAGCGCCTGGGCCTGAGCGAGAAGGAGCGGCGCGAGGTGTACCTGGCCGCCCAGTTGCACGACATCGGCAAGATTGGCTTTCCCGACCGCATGCTGGGCCAGCCTGTGTCCACCTACGGCCCTGATTCCATGTCGCGCTACCGGCACCACCCCATCGATGGCGAGGCCGCCTTGCTGCCGCTGCCGCAGATGCGCGGTGTGGCCACCATCGTCCGCCAGCACCACGAGCGCCTGGACGGGCGCGGCTTTCCCGACGGTTTGGCGGGCGACGAGATCGTGCTGGGGGCGCGCATCGTCAGCGCCGCCAGTGACTACGACGACCTGCTCAGCGGCGCGGCCTCCACCGGTCACCACACCCCCGAGCTGGCGCAAAAGGTGCTGCGCGGCAGCGTGGGCACGCACTACGACGCCCATGTGGTGGAGGCCCTGCTGGCGGTGCTGGCCGAAATGGCCGCCGACGCCGCTGCCGACGTGGCCCTGGGCCCTGATCAACTGCTGCCCGGCATGGTGCTGGCCCAGGACCTGGCCTCGCCCAAGGGCCAGGTGCTGCTGCCGGGCGGGGTGCGCCTGGACGAGCGCACCATCACCCAGGTGAAGAACTTTGCACTGCGGGCCGGGCAAGCCCCGCGCCTGCACATCAGGCGCGACTCCATGCCCCCGGCTGCACCAGCGCCGCCCGCACACGTGCACACGCACACGGCCCACCCATGAGCGAAGCCCGCAACCGCACCCTGCTGCTGGTGGACGACGAAGACAGCGTGCTGTCGGCGCTCAAGCGCTTGTTCCGCCGCGATGGCTATCGCATCCTCACGGCCCCCAGCGGCCCGGACGCGCTGGGCCTGCTGAAGGACAACGAGGTGGACGTCATCATCTCCGACCAGCGCATGCCCGGCATGACCGGGGTCGACTTCATGCGCCAGGCCAAGCTATTGCGGCCAGGCACCATCCGCATGACCCTGTCGGGCTACACCGACCTGCAGTCCATCATCGACGCGGTGAACGAAGGGGCGGTGTTCAAGTTCCTCACCAAGCCCTGGGACGACGAGCGCCTGCGCGACCACGTGGCCAAGGCCTTCCGCCACAAGGAGATGGCCGACGAGAACCGCCGCCTGACCAGCGACCTCTCGCAGGCCAACAGCAAGCTGGCCGATGTGAACCAGCGGCTCGAACACCTGCTGGTGCGGCAGAAAGAACAGGCCCAGCTGGTACAGACCAGCGCCGGCGGCTTGCGCGAGATCGTGGACCAGCTGCCCGCCGCGCTGCTGGGCATCGACCCCGAGGGAACGCTGGTCTTCATGAACCAGTTGGCCTGCACGCTGATGCCCGACGCCATGGGCTACCTGGGCGGCGAGCCGGGCGGCGAGTTGGCCACGCTGCTGCAGCGCCTGGCCAGCCAGCCCAGCGCCCAGGCCTGCCAGACAGTCAGGCTGGCGCATTGCCCAACCCCGGTGCGCGTTTGGCGCCAGACACTGTCATCCCCCTCGGCACGCCGGGGCGAGCTGCTGATGCTGCTGCCCTGGCCGCAGGAGGTGCCGGCATGACACCCGGCCACAACCCGGCCCTGGTGGCGCTGACCCAGCGCGTCACCGAGCTGCCCGCCCTGCCCCAGGCCCTGGTGGCGCTGATGCGCCTGCTGCGCGAGCCCGATTTCTCAGAGCGGCAATGCGTGGCCCTGATCGAGCGCGACCAGGCCCTGGCCGCACGCCTGCTGCGCCTGGCCAACTCGGCCTTCTACGGCGTGCCGGGCCGGGTGGGCAGCATTGGCGACGCGATGCGCATCCTCGGTGCGCACACTGTGTTCGGCGTGCTCACCGCCGCCGCGCTGCACAGCCAGGTGCGCGTGGACGCCTGCCCGGGCTTTCACTTCGACACCTACTGGCGCCACACCATCGCCACCGCGCTGGCGGCGCGCGCGCTGGCCGGCCTGCTGGACAGCGACGCCGACGAAGCCTTCCTGGCCGGCCTGCTGCACGACGTGGGCCAACTGGTGCTGGCCTCGTTCAACCCCGAGGCTGCCGGGCGCGCCATTGCACGCGCCCAGCAGGGCCAGCTCAGCACCCTGGACGCCGAGACCGTCGAGCTGGGCTTTGCCCACCCGCAGATTGGCGCGCTGGTGGCCCGGCACTGGCACTTCCCCGAGGCCATCTGCCACGCCATCGAGTGGCACCACCAACCCGAGCTGCCTGTGGGCAGCGAGCACATCAGCACGGCCGGCCTGGTGCACATCGCCGACAAGATCGCCCACACGCTGCACCTCGGTGGTGACGCGGCCGCCCCGGTGCTGGCGCCCGAGGAGTGGGCCGCCCTGGGCCTGGGCCTGCCCGCGCTGGGCGAGCTGCTGGCCGCCACCGCGCAAGGCGTGAACGACATTTGTGAGGCCTTTGACTCGTGCCCCTGACACACTGCAAGTACCGAGATATCACCATGACCACCCTGCTTCTGGTAGACGATGAAATGTCCGTGCTGACAGCACTCAGGCGCAGCCTGCGCCAACACTTTGGCACTGACATCCAGGTGGAGATCTGCAACGACCCGGCCGCCGGCCTGCAGCGCGCGCTGGAGCGCCGCTTCGACGTCGTGGTGTGCGATTTGCGCATGCCCGGCATCGATGGCATGGCCTTCCTCACCCGCTTCGCCGAGGTTCAGCCGCAGTGCGTGAAGCTGATGCTCACCGGCAGCGCCGACTTCAGCATCGCCCAGCGCGCGGTGAACCAGATCGGCATCTTCCGCTACCTCACCAAGCCCTGGCAGGACACTGAGCTGGCCGAGCACATGCAGGCCGCGATGGACCATGCCCGGGAAGCCGCGCTGCAGCGCGAACAGGCCAGCGCCTGGGCCGCCAGCCAGGGCACGATCAGCCCGCAAGAGCTGGAGCGCCGCCGCCTGGAACAGCTGGAGCCCGGCCTGACCCAGGTGGACTGGGGCGCCGATGGCGCCGTGATCATGCCGCCGCTGAACTAGCCACGCGCGGCAGCCAGACCCTGAACCGCGTGCCCTGGCCAAGCTCGCTGCTCACCTCGATGCGGCCGTGGTGCCGGTTGTGGATGATGTCCCACGAGATCGACAGGCCCAGCCCCGTGCCCTTGCCCACCGGCTTGGTGGTGAAGAAGGGCTCGAACAAGCGGTTCAGGATCTCGGGGGCGATGCCGGGGCCGGTGTCGGCAATGTCCACCCACACGCCGGCGTCGTCAAAGCCGCTGCTCAGCGTGATCACGCCGTGCTGCTGTATGGCCTGGGCCGCGTTCACCAGCAGGTTCATGAACACCTGGTTCACCTGCCCGGGCACGCACAGCACCGGTGGCAAGGGTGTGAACTGGCGCACCACATCGGCCTTGTACTTCAGCTCGTTGGCGGCCACCTTCAGGGTGCTCTCCAGGCCCTTGAGCAGGTCAACCTCCATCATCTCGGCGGAGTCGGCGTGGGCAAAATCCTTCAAGGCCTGCACGATGTTGCTCACCCGCACCAGGCCGTCCTGCGACTCATCCAGCAGCGTCGTCAGGTCTTCGCGGATGTAGGCCAGGTCTTCGGCCTCGGCCAGTTGCTGGAAGCGCGCCGCCAGCTCGGGCGAGGCATTGAACAGCGTCTCGCACTCGGCCACCAGCCGCAGCAACTGCCCGGTGTACGAACCCAGCGAGCCGAGGTTGGACTTGACGAAGCCGATGGGGTTGTTGATCTCGTGCGCCACGCCGGCCGCCAGCTGGCCTATGGCGGCCATCTTCTCGGATTGCAGCAGGTTGCGCGTGCGTTCGGTCACCTGCTCTTCCAGGCGCTCGTTGGTCTGGCGCAGCGCCTTGTTCTGCTGCGACAGCACCTGGTAGAGCTGGCCCATGGCGGCCAGCAGCACCGCGCTGGCCGTGTCCTGTGGCGCCTGCTCGCTGTCGTAGGCCGCCTGGGGAGTGGCACCCGCCGCAATGGCCGCCGCCTGGCGCGCCATGGCCTGGTCTTCTTCCAGGATGTGAAAGGTCAGCCACGACGACAGAAAGCCGTGCAGCACCTCGGCCGGGTTGGCCAGCGCAGCCCGGCCCTTCCACATGCCGGTGAGCTGCTCGACGAACTGGCGGTGGTGCTGGCAGTGTTCCACCACATGCTGCTGGCACACGCCAGCGGTCGACATCACGCGCTCTTCGTCACCGAAGTGGAACTGCGCATAGGTCGCGAGCTCCTGAAAAACCGCCGCGATGCTGGCCTCGGTGGCGTTACCCTCGATCAAGACCTGGCCCAGCCGGTTGACGATCTCCACCAGCCGCTGGTGCTGCTCGTCCACCGAGGCGATGCCCGATTCGAATTTCGGGCTCCAGACAAATGCCTTCATGACGTTGCCTTCTGCTGCAAGGCCGAGCCCAGGAAGGAGCCCGCACCTGCATCGTCATCGTCCTGGTGAAAGCGAACTTGAGCTGAACAGGGCGTTGGCTTGCGGCGCCGCAACCGCCACAGCGGGCGCGTGATGTTGTTCGTCCAGCATGCGCAACTGCGCCACGCGCTTGCGGGTGGCCGGGTGGGTGGCTGTGTCGTACTGCATGCCGTTGCGGGTCAGCAGTCTGCAGGCATCGTTCACGTCAAAGCCCAGCGAGAGCAGCAGCTCAAAGCCAAAGGCGTCGGCCGCCAGCTCGTGCTGGTGCGACTGCACATGCGCGGCGCGGCCCAGCTCGGCCGAAACCTGGTCGGTGGTCTCGGGGCGCACCTCGCCGGGGATGTGGTGCGTGTAGAGCGCGCGCAGCGCCTGCCAGTGGCCCAGGTGCACATGGCCCATCTCGTGGGCCAGCATCATGGTGCGTTCGCCCTCGGGCAGCTGGCCCACGCCCAGGCTCACCGCCACAGCGGGGCGGCCAAACTGGGCCTCGGCAAACAGGCCGCCGTCCACCAGCACCAATGCCACCGGCGGCAGGCCCTGCGCTGCGGCGGCGGTGTTCAAGCGGGCCAATGTGGCGCGTATGCGCTGGGCTTCGTCGCGCTGCGGGTCGGCAACGTCAAACCGGGCCAGGCGCATCTGCTGCGAGCGCAGCAGCACGTCGGCAATGCCCTGCGCAGGCACGGCCAGCGCCGGCAAGGTGAGCGCCAACGCCAGGATGCTGGGTGCGATGCGCATACCGTACCTCCAAGACTCACAAGGTACCGGTTTGTCTCGGCCCGATGGTGATGGATGTGTGGGGGTTCTGCCCCCTATCTTTGGTGCTTCGCTCAGAGCTTGCGCACCTCGATGCGGTGCTTTTGCAGCGCGTAGCCCAGCTGGCGTGGCGTCACCTTCAGCAGCCGCGCGGCCTTGGCCTGCACCCAGCCGCATTGCTCCATGGCCCACACCAGGCGCTCGCGCTCGCCGTCGGGTGGCTCGGGGCCAAACTGCCGCGCGGGCACGGCGGCCGCATCGCCCAGCCGTGCGGTGGGGCCGATGCGCAGCACCTCGTCATCACCGCCGTCATCGTCGTCGTGGTCATGGCCGGCGGGCACCGGGGCCGGCGCGCGGGCCGGCGCGCTGGCGGACGGTTTCGCCGGTGACGCACGGCCCGCGAAGTGGATGGTGCTGCCGTGGTTGCCAACGTGGGCCGCCGCCACCGCGTCTTCCTTGTCGATGTGGTGCAGGGTCTGGGTGAGGCAGCGGTTGCTCTTGCACGGAAACGCCAGGTCGCGGATCTGCTCGCCCGCCACCATGGTGGCGGTGCGCTCGATGCAGTTCTGGAGCTCGCGCACATTGCCGGGCCAGTAGCAGTTGGCCAGCACCGTCATGGCCTCGGGCGTCACCTTCAGGGCCTTGCGGTTCTCCTTGTTGTAGCGGTCGAGGAAGTGGGCCACCAGCGGCGGTATGTCGTCGCGGCGCTCGCGCAGCGGCGGCAGAAAGATGCTGACCACGTTGATGCGGTAGTACAGGTCGGCGCGGTACTCGCCGCGTTGCACCATGCGCTCCAGGTCGCGGTTGGTGGCGCAGATCAGGCGCACATCCACCTTCACCGGCTTGCTGCCTCCCACGCGCTCGAACTCGCGTTCTTGCAGCACGCGCAGAAGCTTGGCCTGGAAGCCGGGCGAGATGTCGCCCAGCTCGTCGAGAAACAGCGTGCCGCCGTGGGCCAGCTCGAAGCGGCCCTTGCGGTCGCCCACGGCGCCGGTGAAGGCGCCCTTCTCGTGGCCGAAGAGTTCGGATTCGAGCAGCGATTCGGTCAGCGCCGCACAGTTCACCTTGATGAAGGGGGCGTCCTTGCGCGGTGAGAGGTAATGCACCGCGCGGGCGATCTCCTCCTTGCCGGTGCCGCTCTCGCCGCGCAGCAGCACGGTGGAGCGCGAGGGCGCGGCCTGGTGCACCTCGGCGAACACTCGCTGCATGGGGCGCGAGTGGCCCACCACGTTGTCCAGCGCGTAGCGGCGCTTGGCCGGCTCGCGGCTCAGGGCCTTTTGCAAGCGCGTGGCTTCCAGCTGCAAGCGCTGGTGCTCTTCGCTCACCGCGTTGTGCAGCGTCACGGCCTGGGCCATCAGCGTGGAGACCATGGTCAGCACGCGCTGGTCGTCGCTCAAGCGGGCCACGCCCTCCACCTCGCGCTGCGCGGCCAGCACGCCCACGGTGTGCTGGTCGGCCCGCAGCGGCACCACGATGAAGGCCAGGCGGTGGCCCTCTTGCGGGCCGAAGGCGCCGGTGCGGTCGATGAACTCGTCGCTCTCTTCCACATTGGTCAGCACCACGGGCAGGCCGGTGCTGTAGACATGGCCGATCACGCCCTCGCCGTCGTACCAGCGGCCGCGCTCCATCTCGGTCTTGCTCAGGCCCACGGCCGAGTGCACCTTGAGCTTGCCATCGGCCTCGTCGGGCAGCACGATCATGGCGCGGGCCAGGCCCAGTTGGGCTGACAAAGTGTTCAGCGCGGCGCGGAAAGTGCGGTGAATGTCGAGTGAATCACCCAGGATTCGACACACCTCGTAAACGGTACTGAGCTCCAGGCTGGAGCGCTCCTGTGCGATGCGGCTGATCACGGTGCACCTCCTGGGGCGAGATGGGCGCCCGGCCGGTGCGTGGGGCCTTGCGCTGGTGCATAGGCTGCGTCGGCCCAGCTTGTGTCCGGGCTTTCGCAGGGTTGTCCCCGATTGATCAGCAAAAAGCGCGCCGGAACCGGAGCACCCGGCTGCGGAGTACCGCAACCACCCTCCGCGAGGGTGCGCAGACCGCTTGGGAGCGGCCCGGCGCTGGCCTGCGTGCGCCTCGCCGTCACCACACCGCTGTGGGCGCCTTCAGCCGCTCCACCACCTCGCCCTTGTCCAGGTGCTGGTCAAAGATTTCCAGCACGTCGGCCGCTGTCACGCGTTGGTACAGCACCGCTTCGGGGTACACCACCACGTTCACGCCGCCGTCACACGGGCCCAGGCAGCCCGAGTAGGTGATGGCCACCTTGTCATAGGCATTGCGTTTCTGCTGCTCGGCCCAGAAGGCCTGCAGCACCGGGCCCGATCCCTGGGCCTGGCAGCTGCCGCGCGGGTGGCCGGCGGGGCGCTGCTGGTTGCACACGAACACATGACGGGCAGGGTGGGGCATGTCGGAACTCCAAGTAGATTGAGAGCGAACTCGCGTCAATCCCGCGCAGGCGGGAATCCAGGGTTTCGCGTTGGGTATGACGTTGCCTCAAGCCTGCAAGCAACAGCACACCATGGATTCCCGCCTTCGCGGGCATGACGAGTTTTCGGGCGTGTCAGGCCTTGGCGGCCGCCAGCAGCTTTTGCAGCTCGGCCAGGTGCTCGGCTTCTTCGTCGGCGAACTCGGTGGCCAGGGCCTTCAGCTCGGCGTCGGTGGTGGTGGTGGCCACGGCGGCGTAGTAGGCGTGGCCACGCTGCTCGCTGTCCATGGCCAGCAGCAGGGCCGAGCGGGCGTCCATGAAGGCGTCGGCGCCGGCCCAGTCGGCCACCTCGGGCGCCACGCCATCAGGCCAGCTGAACTCTTCGGGCGAGAGCACGGGCACCTCGCGAAACCCGCCGCGCGCCATGGCATCGGCCAGGTGCAGCCGCGAGAAGCGCGCCATGCGGTTGAAGAACTCCTTGAGCACCGCATTGCCGTCGGTGCCCATGGCGGCCGAAAGCTCTTCGTAGCGCCTGGCCGCTTCGCGTTCCAACTGAATCGCGTGGGCCAGGAACAGTTCAACGTTGTTCATGACCTAACCAAACTTGAAGAGGATGCCGTGGCCGCCACGCGGATACTCCCAGGCCACGTTCATGTGCTCGTTGCAGATCACGCGGCAGCTGCCGCACTCCAGGCAGCCGTCGGTGATCAGCGTCACCGAGTGGTTGCCTTCGGCCTTGTAGCAGGCGGCCGGACAGATGTAGGTGCAGGCCTGCGACTCGCAATCGTTGGCGCAGATGGCCGCGTCCTTGATCTGGATGTGCGGGCGGCCATGGTCGACCTTGTAGCGGTTCTGGAAGAGCTTTTCTTCCACGTTCACCGGGTGAGACAGCACAGCGCTCATCGCGAAGCCCTCCAGAGTTTGAATGCATCACCCACCAGGCCAGTGAGGCTGCGGGCACGGCGGAAGCTGCCCATGATTTGCTTCTCCTTGGTGCCCTTGTCGACACCGTCCACCGTGAAGAAGGTCTTGGCCGCCTGGTTCACCAGCTCGGGGTAGGCGGTGAAGAACTGCGGGTTGCCGTGCAGCACGTCCGGCAGGTTGCGGTACTTCTTCAGGTCCTTCATGACGAAGGACGCGTCCATCTTGTCCTTGTAGGCCTTGAGCGTCTTCATCGTCGGCTCGGCCTTGGCGGCCTTCAACTCGATGATGGTCTCGCCCGCCAGGCGGCCGCTGGTCATGGCCAGGTTGCTGCCTTCACGGTGCACCGCGTTCACGAAGCCGCCCGAATCGCCCACGATCAGCCAGCCATGGCCGTAGATGCTGGGCACGGCGTTGAAGCCGCCCTCGGGGATCAGGTGGGCCGCGTATTCCTTCATCTCGCCGCCCTCGATCAGAGGTGCGATGCTGGGGTGCTTCTTCAGCTTTTCAAGCAGCTCGTAGGGCTTGGTGCGCAGCGGGTTGCTCTTGAAGTCGGAGAGCATGCAGCCCACGCCGATGGTGAGCGAATCCTTGTTGGTGTAGAGAAAGCCGGTGCCCACCATGCCCTCGGTCACCTTGCCCATCAGCTCGATGACCACGCCTTCTTCTTCCTTGATGTTGAAGCGCGACTGAATCACCTCTTCGGGCAGGAAGAGAATTTCCTTCACCGCCAGGGCCACGTTGCCGGGGCTCAGCTCGCCGTGGAAACCGGCCTTGCGCGCCAGCGTGCTGTTGACACCGTCGGCCAGCACCACCACGTCGGCATACACCTCGCCGCCCAGGCGGTCGCAGCGCACGCCGATGACGCGCTCGCCGTCCAGCAGCAGCTCTTCCACCGTGGTCTCGCAGATCAGCAGGGCGCCGGCTTCGCGCACCTTGGAGCTGAACCACTTGTCGAACTGCGCCCGGATGATGGTGTAGCGGTTGTAGGGTGGCTTGTTGTACGTATCACTGCGGTAGTGCGTGCCGACAAAGCTCTCGTCGTCCATCACCCACACGCGCTGCTCGATGATGTGGCGCTCCAGCGGCGCGTCATCGCGAAAGTCGGGGATGATCTTCTCCAGCGCGTCGCTGTAGAGGATGGCGCCCTGCACGTTCTTGCTGCCCGGGTACTCTCCCCGCTCGATCTGCAACACCTTCAGGCCGGCCTTGGCCATGGTGTAGGCGGCGGCATTGCCCGAGGGGCCCGCGCCGACCACGATCGCATCAAACTTTTCTTTGCTTGCCATGGTTTGCTCCTTCAAGCGACCTTGCGAACTTGCTTGCCCAAGCGTGCTGCAAAGGCCTGGGTCAGCGCCGGCAGCACCTGCAAGGCGTTGCCCACGATGCCGTGGTGCGCGAAATCGAAGATGGGCGCGTTGGCGTCGGTGTTGATGGCCACGATGATGTCGCTGGCCTCCATGCCCACGCGGTGCTGGATGGCGCCCGAGACACCGGCGGCGATGTAGAGCTTGGGCCGCACCGTCTTGCCGGTCTGGCCCACCTGGCGTTCGCTCTCGCACCAGCCGGCCTGGGTGACCGCGCGGGTGGCGCCCACCTCGGCGCCCAACACGCGGGCCAGGTCCCACACCAGCTTGAAGTTGTCGGCGTTCTTCAGGCCCTTGCCGCCGGTGACGATGATGTCGGCATAGGCCAGGTTCACCGTGTTGCGGTTGGCATCGGGGATGAATTCGAGCAGCTTGGTGACGATGTCGGTCTCGATCATGCCCAGCGCCATCGTGATGATGTCGCCGCTGCGGCTCTCGTCGCGGCGCGGCATGGGCGCGGTGCGCGGACGCATGGTGGCCATCTGCGGCCGGTAGGCCAGCGTCATGATGGTGCACAGCAGGCTGCCACCGAAGGTGGGCCGCGTGGCGGCCAGCGCGCGGCCGTCGATGTTCAGCTCGGTGCAGTCGGCGGTGAGGCCCGTGCCCAGCGTGGTGGCCACGCTGCCGGCCAGATCGCGGCCCATCGCCGTGGCGCCCAGCAGCAGGATCTCGGGCTGGTGCGTGTTCACCAGGTCGGTCAGGCCCTTGGTGTAGGGCTCGTTGCGGTAGCCCTGCAGCACCGGGTCGCGCATGATGTAGCAGTGGTCGGCACCACAGATGTAGGCCTCCTTGGCGAAGTCCTCCAGCTTGTCGGCCGGGCCGCCCATCAGCACGCCGCTCACGTCCACGCCCAGCTTGTCGGCCAGCTTGCGGGCCTCGCCCATCAGCTCCCAGCTCACGGTGTGCACCTGGCCGCGGTCGTGCTCGATGAACACCCACACGCCCTTGTAAGCCTTGAGGTGCTCGGGCAGCTCGGTGCTGCGGCCAGAGCGGCCGGCGGTCTTGGCGGCGCCTGCTGCTGCGGCGGCGGCCATTGCGGGCTTGTCGGGTTCGGCCATGGTTTCTCTCCTGTACGGGTGCGGGGCTTCAGGCGCTCAGGCGCTCAGGCGCTCGACGGTTTCTTCTTCCAGCGTCGGGTGCGTGGTGAAGATCTTCTGCAGCAGGTTCAGGCACACGTCGTTCACGCTGGCGCCGTCGCCCACTTCCTGCATCTCGGCGCGCACGCTGCGGGCCTTGGGCGCAAACACCTTGCTGACGATGGTGGGGCTGCCCTTGAGGCCGATCTTGGTGATGTCCTCGATGCCCGCGTCGTCCTTGTTCCACTTGCGCACCTGGCAGCGGCCGGCGCGCAGCATGTCGTCCATGCTGGCAAAGCGCATCTCGTTGGTGCCTTCGAGCATGGTGATCAGGCTGGGCAGCGTGGTCTTCAGGCGCTGCACGCCGCCTTCGGCGCGGCGCTCCACGGTGATGGTGCGGGCGTCGAGGTCGATCTCGTTCACCTTGCTCACGTAGGTGAGCAGGTTCACCCCCAGGCGCTTGGCGATGCCCGGGCCCACCTGGGCGGTGTCGCCGTCGATGGTCTGCTTGCCGGTGAACACCAGGTCCACCGCCTGCTCCTGGCTGATCTTGCGGATGGCGGCGGTGAGCGCGTAGCTGGTGGCCAGGGTGTCGGCACCGGCAAAGGCGCGGTCGGTGACCAGGATGGCATCGGTGGCGCCAAAGCTGATGCACTTGCGCAGCGCATCCTCGGCCTGCGGCGGGCCCATGCACAGCATGGTGACGCGGCCGCCGAACTTGTCCTTCAGCCGCAGGGCTTCTTCCAGCGCGAACAGGTCATACGGGTTGACGATGGCCGGCACGCCCTGCCGCATGATGGTGTTGGTGACCGGGTGGACGCGGATCTGCGCCGAATCGGGCACTTGCTTGATGCAGACAACGATGTGCATGGTGGGGCTCCTGCGGGGCGGGTGCGGCGCGGTTGGGAAAGCTCAGGCGGCGCGGCGCTCGGCCAGGCTCTCGCGCAGCTTGTTCACCGAGACGTGCTGCTGGCCGGTGGCGTCCTGGAACACCTTGAACACCTTCTCGGTCACGGCGTTCGAGGTGGTGAAGTCGCTGTAGGCCTGGGCCAGCATCTCGCGGTAGCGGGTGAACATGGCCACCTCGTCCAGCCCGGCCAGGCCCTCAGCCTTGTGCAGGTACTGGTAGAAGCGCTTGAGGATGTGCAGGCGGTTCACGTTCACCACGCTCTCGTCATACGCGATGCCGAAGAAGTCGAGGAACTCGTTGGCGCTGGACAGCGCCTTCAGACGGGTGGTGAGATCGCTCATGGCGTGGGTCTCCAGGGTGGCGTGTGTGGGTGCGGGGTTCAGGCAGCCAGCAGCGCGTTGGCCGGCTGCAAGGCGTCCAGGTAAAAGCGGCGCAGGTCGTCGGGCGTAGGCGCCTGCTTGGTGGCCAGCACATGGGCGCGGATGCTGTCCAGCAGCACGCGCGCGTCGTCGTTGCTCAGCGGCAGGCCCAGGCCCTCGTAGGCGGCCATCACCGCGTGCGAGCCCGAGTGCTTGCCCAGCACGGTGATGTGCTGGCGACCCAGCTCGGCAGGGTCGAAGCCCTGGTAATTGGCGGGGTCCTTCATCAGACCGTCCACATGGATGCCCGACTCGTGTGTGAACACCGCATCGCCCACGATGCTCTTGCCCTCGCCCACCGGTCGGCCCGAGGCCCGCGCCACCAGGGCCGAGATGCCACCCAGCGCCTGGCTGCGCACGCCGCAGTCCACGCCGTGCAAATGGCGCATGGCCATCACCACTTCTTCCAGCGCGGCGTTGCCGGCGCGCTCGCCCAGACCGTTCACCGTGGTGCTGGCGTGCGTGGCCCCGGCGCACCAGGCGGCCAGGGTGTTGGCCGTGGCCAGGCCCAGGTCGTTGTGAGCGTGGATCTCGATGGCGATGTCCACCTCGCGGCGCAGTGCGGCAATGCGGCGGTAGGTGCTGAACGGGTCGAGGATGCCCAGCGTGTCGGCATAGCGCACGCGGATGGCCCCTGCGGCCTGCGCGGCCGCAGCGGCGCGGGCGAGGAAGGCGTCATCGGCTCGAGAGGCGTCCTCAAAGCCCACGCTCACCAGCGCGCCGGCATCCGCCGCGCGGTGCACAAAGCGGGTGATGGTGCGCAGCACCCAGGCCCGATCCTGCTGCAGCTTGCGCTCGATCTGGATGTCGGACACCGAGATCGAGAGGTGCACCACGTCAGCCTCGCAGCGCAGCGCGTCGGCCAGGTCAACATCCCGCATGCGTGCCCAGACCATGGTGCGGGCCTTCAGGCCCAGGCGGCTGATGCTGCGGATCAGCTCCAGCTCGTGAGCGCCCATGGCCGGCACGCCGATCTCCATCTCGGGCACACCGGCCTCGTCCAGCGCCCGGGCAATGGCCAGCTTCTCTTCATCGGTGAACGCCACGCCAGCGGTCTGCTCGCCGTCGCGAAGCGTGGTGTCGTTGATGGTGAAGGGCCAGGTCGGGTCCGGGGTGAACATGGTGGCGTCCTACGTTGCTGGGCTACTCAACGCAAGCGGTGTGCCATGGGCTTCGTGGGGCCTAAGGGGTTGATTTCATTGGGATTGTTTGAGGCGCGAGGGCGCGCTGGAGGGGTGTGGGTTTTGTCGGGTTGTTGACAGCGGCGAGGACGCCACCGAGCTCAGGCGCGCCGGCTGTCGACCCATCGCTGCCCAATGGCTGCGCAGGATGATTGCCGCAAAGCAGTCGGTCGCCGTGTCAGCATTGATGATGCCAAGACGGAGTGCAGACATCAATTTCGCTACGCAGCATTTCAGCTTGCAGGCAGCGTGAACCCCTCAGGCCACAGCATGTAGCCGCCACCGGGGCCCGGTCGCCACTCACCACTCGATCTCCGCCGGCGCGAACTCGCTCTTGCCGTAGACGATGCGTACGTCGATCTTGAGCCGATGCTTGTCGGCAAGCAGCTCCTTCATACGGTCGTTCAGCTTGAGAAATGGGCTGATCAGAATCAGCCGGTCTCGAGCCGCCTTGATCAGCTCCTCAAGGTGGTAGTTGGTGCCGCTGGTATTGAGAAACTTGGCCATGGTTCGTCGGGTAGGTTGGGCACTGGCAAGCCAGTCAGGACGGCTCAGTGCCGCAGCACTGCAATGCCGGGCGCTTGGTCATCGCGAGCCTTACCCGACGGTCGCAGTGAGACGGCTCGGGGGGCTTTGTCGGTCGCCTGCCCAAACAGCGGAGGCGAAATGAGGTGGTGTGTGGCTGGCTTTCCGCCAAATGTATGCCATTAATATTTACACAAATCCGATTATGTGATAATTAAAGGCATGCCAAAGTCCTCCGCCCACAACGACTGGCTGCCCCCGCAGGCCACGCAGGCGCTGAGCGCGCTGGGCGCCAACCTCGCGGTGGCGCGGCTGCGCCGCAAAGAGTCGCTGCGCGACTGGGCCAAGCGCATCGGTGTCTCGGTGCGCACGCTGCAGCGCCTGGAGGCGGGCGACCCGGGGGTAGGCATGGGCATCTATGCGGCGGCGCTGTGGCTGATGGGCCGGGCCGATGCGCTGCCCGAGCTGGCCGACCCGGCGCTGGACCGTGGTGCGCTGGCGCTGGACGTGCGCCACGCGCAGGAGCGTCTGGCCAGGCGTGCCAAGGTGGGCGCATGAAGCAGCCCTACCAGGTGGCCGACGCGCTGCACCTGTGGTGGCTGGCCAGCCCCGCTGCGCCCAGGCTGGTGGGCACGCTGCGGCACGTGCAGCGCACGGCGAGGCAGCCTGCGGGTGTGTCGCTGCTGTACGCCGCCGAGTGGTTGGCGGACGGCATGGCCTTGAGCGAAGACCTGCCGCTACAGGCCGGGGAGTTCTTGCCCACCGAGCCCGAGGCCGCCGCAGGCGCGGTGGACGACGCGCGGCCCGACCGCTGGGGCGAGCGGGTGATACGCCTGCTCGACAGGCCGGCCCGCCTGTCCACGCTGGAGTATTTGTACTTCGCCGGCGACGACCGCTTTGGCGCGCTGGGGGTTTCCACCTCGGCCACCCAGTACCTGCCCCGGTGGCACGGCGCCACGCCGCAGCTGGGCGATGTGCAGGCCATGCACGATCTGGTTCGGCGCGTGGAGGCGGGCGAGCAGGTGGCCGAAAAGCTGCGCCGCCTGATCACCCCTGGCGCCACATTGGGCGGTGCGCGGCCCAAGGCCTTGCTGCAGCTGGATGGCGAGCCCTGGGTGCTGAAGTTCGCCGATGGGGACGACCCGCTGGACAGCCCGGTGATCGAGCACGCTGCGATGACGCTGGCTGCTCGCGCGGGCATGCACGTGTGCCCCACGCGCTTGCTGCCGTTGTCCCGTGGCCACGCTGTGGCGGTGCGCCGTTTTGACCGCGCGGGTGGTGCGCGGCTGCACGCGCTCTCGGCCCATGTGGCCTTGCGCGCGGCGGGCCAGGCGCTGGGCTACCCTGAGCTGGCCCTGCTATTGCGCCGGCGCGGGCCGGCCGAGGCCATTGCCGCGCAGGGCGAAGAGCTGTTTCGCCGCATGGTGTTCAACATCCTGATCGACAACACCGACGACCATGAGAAGAACCACGCGCTGGTGCTGGACGCCGCGCAGCGCTACTGGCTGGCGCCTGCGTTTGACGTGTTGCCTTACGGCCAGGCCCTGGGCTACCAGCAGATGCGCGTGGGGCGCGATGGGGCGGTGTCCACCTTGGCCAATGCACTCTCAGAACACCGCTCGTTCGCCTTCACGCTACCGCGTGCGCAACAGGTGGTGGCCGAGGTGGCGAACGTGGTGAACGGCTGGCAGGCGCACTTCAAGAAAGCGGGTGTGAGCAAGCAAGACCTGGCCTTGCTGAGTCAGCACATCGACCGGGCGTTTCTGCGCGAGCAGCGCGAGGCAGCACTTGCGAAGTGATATTGCCCGCAATATCATTGCGAGTATGAACACAGCAGCCAAGTTGCTGAAAGCGATGGGCACCAATCCCCTGGATTGGCAGTTGGCTCAGCTTCAAACGGTAGCGCGGCAGCACGGTATTGATTGGCGGCACGAGAAGTCCAGCCACTGCGTCTTCGTGCGCAAGGACGGCAAGACGCTGCCTGTGCCGGCCCGTCGCCCGATCAAGCCGATTTACATCAAGTTGTTCCTTGAGTTGTTGGAAGGAGCCTGACCATGGCCAAACGCATCGAATACCCGTTCGAAATCCGGCCCCTGTCCGCTGACGAAGGCGGCGGGTTTCTGATCTCGTACCCCGATTTTTCCGACTGCATCTCAGATGGCGAATCGGTGGAGGAGGCCATTGCCAACGGCAAGGATTCGTTGAAAGCCACCATCGCCGCGCTCAAGGCCAAGGATTTGCCTGTGCCTGCGCCCAACGGTGGTGGCATCGCTTCGGGCAAGTTCGTGGCGCGTGTGCCCAAGACGGTTCACGCCCAACTGGCCACTCGCGCCAAGGCCGAAGGGGTGTCGCTGAACTCGCTGGTGCTCACCTTCATCGCCGAAGGCCTGGGGCGGCGCGAGAGCCACGCCTGAGATCAGTTGCGCAGGCCCACAAACTCCGCTGCCCAGGCATCCGTGCGCAGCAGGCACCGTTCCAGCGCGGCCTGCAACTCGGGCACGGCAAAGTACTCGGGCTCGTGCCGATAGGGCTGGCGCATGCGGCCCACGTCGGCGGCGTCGTGGCTCAGGTCCACCAGGCGACCGGCGATGAAGTTGTACTGGTGCTCGTAGTGGCCGCGCAGCTCGCCGCCAAACACGCCTTGCATGAACAGCGAGCCGTATTTGCAGGCGCCTGAGAGGTCGGCAGGCTGGGCTTGATGCCGGTCAGCGGCCACCTCGCACCACTTGCCAAAGAGAAAAACCTTGGCGCGGGCGAAGTTGGCGTAGGTGTAGGGCAGCAGGCCGGGCTGCGGCGCAGCCCAGTCAGCCCTCACGGGCGTGGTTCTTGGTGTAGCGGGGCAGCTCCACCACCAGGGGCGCGCCGTTGAGCTTCACGCAGCACGACAGGCGCGATTGGGCGTCCAGGCCCCAGGCGTCGTCGAGCTGGTCTTCCTCGTCGTCGTCGGCGGGCTCAATGGCATCCAAACCTTCGCGGATGTGCACGTGACAGGTGGCGCAGGCGCAGACCTTTTCGCAGGCGTGCTCGATGGCGATGCCTTGCTTGAGCAAGGCGTCCACCAGCTTCTGGCCTGTGCGGCCTTCAAAGGCCAGGCCGTCGGGGCACATGTCAGGGTGCGGCAGCACGCGCACGGGGGTGGGCGCCAATGCGGGCTTGTCGGTCTTTTGGGCTTCGGTCATGGGGTGCTTCAGGCCACGGCGTGCGCACTGGCGCTGGCAGGCGCCGCAGTGCCATGGCCCACGTCCAGCGTGTCGATGCGCTGGCCCGAGAGGGCGCTGCGCACGCGGGCGTCCATGCGCCGGCCGGCAAAGGCGGTGGTGGCCTGGTTCAGGCCTTCGGTGGCGCGTTTCAGCACTTCGCGCAGCTGCTTCTGCTCGGCCAGGGTGATGCCTTCGCTCTCGAAGCATTGCTCCAGGCCGTCGGCCACGTCCTGCATGGCGCGCAGGATGGCGAACTGCTCGCTGGGGGTGATGAGCTTGCCGTCCTGGTGCACCGCCGCTTCCACCGCGTCCAGCAGCTGGCGGGCTTCCACCTCGGCTTCGCGCAGCATGCGGGCCATGGCGTCGGCCTCGGCGTGGCCGATGGCGTCGCGCAGCATGCCGGCCACCTCGTCGTTCACCAGGCCATAGCTGGGTTTCACTTCCACATGGGCCTGTACACCGCTCACCTGTTCCTGCGCGCTCACGCTGAGCAGGCCGTCGGCATCGATCTGGAAGGTGACGCGGATGCGCGCGGCACCGGCCACCATGGGCGGAATGCCACGCAGCGTGAAGCGCGCCAGCGAGCGGCATTCACTCACCAGCTCGCGCTCGCCCTGCACCACGTGGATGGCCATGGCCGTCTGGCCGTCCTTGAAGGTGGTGAACTCCTGCGCCCGCGCGGTGGGCACGGTGGAGTTGCGTGGGATGACCTTTTCCACCAGGCCGCCCATGGTCTCCAGCCCCAGCGAGAGCGGGCACACGTCGAGCAGCAGCAAGCCGTTATCACCTGCGGCGCGGTTGCCAGCGAGCTGGTCGGCCTGGATGGCGGCGCCCAGGGCCACGGCCTCGTCGGGGTTGATGCCGGTGTAGGGCTCGCGGCCAAACAGCTTGGCCACGGCGCGGCGCACTTGCAGCAGCCGGGTGGAACCACCCACCAGCACCACGCCGTCCACCTCGGCGGCCTTCAGGCCGGCGTCGCGCAATGCGCGCTTGACGGGGCCCAGGCTGCGGTCCACCAGCGGTTGCACCAGGCGGTCGAATTCTTCGCGGCCCAGTTGGGCGCTTTGGCTGGCGCCGTCGGCACTGCGCACGCAGCGCAAGGTGGTGAGCTCCACCTCCGAGAGCGCCTCCTTGGCGGCGCGGGCGGCGGCGCGCAGGGCGGCGGCGTCGGCAGGCGCCCAGGTGAAGCTGGTGTCGAGTGCACAGAACCAGTCCACCAGGGCCTGGTCCACGTCGTCACCGCCCAGTTGCGCATCGCCGTTGGTGGCCAGCACCTCGAACACGCCACGCGTGAGGCGCAGGATGCTGACGTCAAACGTGCCACCGCCCAGGTCGTAGACCACGTAGACGCCCTCGTTCGCTGTGTCCAGGCCATAGGCCACGGCGGCGGCAGTGGGCTCGTTGAGCAGGCGCAGCACGTTGATGCCGGCTTTGCTGGCGGCGTCTTTCGTGGCCTGGCGCTGGGCGTCGTCGAAGTAGGCCGGCACGGTGATCACGGCGCCCACCAGCGGGCCGCCCAGGGCTGCTTCGGCACGGTCGCGCAGGGCCTTGAGCACCTCGGTGCCCACGGCCACCGGGCTGTGCAGGCCGGCCACGGTGCGCACGCCCACGGCGCTGGGGCCCATGGCCTCGAGCGGGTAGGGCACCACGCCGGGGGCGATGTCGCCCAGCGCGCGGCCGATCAGCCGCTTGGCCGAGGCGATGGTGTTCAGCGGGTCTTGCGTGGCCAGCTGCGTGGCCGCGTGGCCCACGGTGATGGCGCCACCCTCCGCATAGTGCACCACGCTGGGCAGCAGCGAGCGGCCCTGCTCGTCGGGCAGCACCACGGGCAAACCGCTGCGGATGGTGGCCACCAGCGAGTTGGTGGTGCCCAGGTCGATGCCCACCGCCAGGCGGTGCTGGTGCGGTGCTGCAGCGCGGCCCGGTTCGGCAATTTGCAGCAGCGCCATGGAGGATTACCTCGTCGTCACACGGCGAAGGATTCGCCGCAGCCGCACGCCGCGCTGGCGTTCGGGTTGTTGAACTTGAAGCCTTCGTTCAGGCCTTCGCGCACCCAATCCAGCTCGGTGCCGTCCACCAGGGGCAGGCTTTGCGCGTCCACCAGCACGCTCACGCCTTCGCTGGCAAACACCTGGTCTTCGGGGTTGGCCACGTCCACAAACTCCAGCGCGTAGGCATAGCCCGAGCAGCCGCTGGTCTTCACCGCCACGCGCAGTCCCAGGCCCGAGCCGCGTTGGGTGAGGGCCTTCTGGATCTGCTTGGCGGCCTTGGGGGTGACGGTGACGGGCATGGCAACCTCAGACGTTGAAGGAGCTGCCGCAGCCGCAGGTGCTGGTGGCATTGGGGTTGCGGATGACGAAGCGCGAGCCTTCCAGGCTGTCTTCGTAGTCGATCTCGGCGCCCATCAGGTACTGCAGGCTCATCGCGTCCACCAGCACCTTGATGTCACCACGGGCCACTTCGAGGTCGTCTTCCTTGGGCGTGTCGTCGAACGAGAAGCCGTATTGGAAGCCCGAGCAGCCGCCGCCGGTGACGAAGATGCGCAGGCGCAGGTTGGGGTCGTTCTCTTCGGCGAGCAGCTCGCCCACCTTGCTCACCACGGCGTCGCTGATGTTAAGCGCCGGGGCGCCTTCGGCCAGCGTGCGCATGGGCGGCGGGGCGGCCGAGGTGGCGCAGCTGGAGGCAGAGGCGTTGGGTTGCGATTGGCAGGCCATGAAGGTTCTCCTGATAGGGGTGAGGTGATGACAGCTCAGTTGTTGACGGGGGCGCAGGCGGCTTTCTCGATCACGCCGCCGCTGGCCTTGAGCCGGTAGTCGCTCACTGCGGCCTTGATGGCGTCTTCGGCCAGGATGGAGCAGTGGATCTTCACGGGCGGCAATGCCAGCTCTTCGGCGATGGCGGTGTTCTTGATGTCCAGCGCCTGGTCCAGCGTCTTGCCCTTGACCCATTCGGTCACCAGCGAGCTGCTGGCAATGGCTGAGCCGCAGCCGTAGGTCTTGAAGCGCGCGTCTTCGATCACGCCCGTGGTCGGGTTGACCTTGATCTGCAGCTTCATCACGTCGCCGCAGGCCGGCGCGCCCACCATGCCGGTGCCCACGCCTTCGTCGCCGGCCTCGAAGCCGCCCACGTTGCGGGGGTTTTCGTAGTGCTCGATGACCTTGTCGCTGTATGCCATTTGATGCTCCGATAACGATGGTTCAACGCGCCCGCGGGCTGGCCCCGCACCCCCTCGGGGGGTGGCTGCGGTAAGCCGCAGCCGGGGGTTCAATGTTCTGCCCACTGAATGCTGGCGAGGTCGATGCCGGCCTGGTGCATGTCCCACAAGGGGCTCAGCGTGCGCAGGCGTTCCACCGTTTGGCGCACCATCTCGGCGGCGGTGTCGATGTCGGCCTCGGTGCTGAAGCGGCCGATGGAGAAGCGGATGGAGCTGTGCGCCACCTCGTCACTCAGGCCCAGCGCGCGCAGCACGTAGCTGGGCTCCAGGCTGGCCGAGGTGCAGGCCGAGCCCGAAGACACGGCCACGCCCTTGATGCCCATGAGCAGCGATTCGCCCTCGACGAACTTGAAGCTGATGTTGAGGTTGTGCGGCACGCGCTGCGCCACATCGCCGTTGATCAGGATCTCGGGGATGACCGAGAGGCGTTGCAGCAGGCGGTCGCGCAGCGCACGGATGCGTTCGTTCTCGCTGGCCATGTGCAGCTTGGCCAGGCGGTAGGCCTCACCCATGCCGGCGATCTGGTGCGTGGGCAGGGTGCCCGAGCGCATGCCTCGCTCGTGCCCGCCACCGTGCATCTGCGCCTCGATGCGCACGCGCGGCTTGCGGCGCACGTACAGCGCGCCTATGCCCTTGGGCCCGTAGGTCTTGTGGGCCGAGAGGCTGAGCAGGTCGATGGGCTGCGTGCTCATGTCGAGCGGGGTCTTGCCGCTGGCCTGGGCCGCGTCCACATGAAAGAGGATGCCCTTGCTGCGGCACAGCGCGCCGATGGCGTCGATGTCCTGCACCACGCCGATCTCGTTGTTCACGGCCATCACCGAGACCAGGATGGTGTCGGGCCGGATGGCGGCCTGCAGCACTTCAAGGTCGATGAGGCCGTTGGGCAGCACATCCAGGTAGGTCACTTCAAAGCCCACGCGCTCCAGCTCACGCATGGTGTCGAGCACGGCCTTGTGCTCGGTCTTGACGGTGATGAGGTGCTTGCCCTTGCCCTGGTGGAACTGCGCCGCGCCCTTGATGGCGAGGTTGTTCGATTCGGTGGCACCCGAGGTCCAGGCGATCTCGCGCGGGTCGGCGCCAATCAAGGCGGCCACGTGTTCGCGGGCAATCTCCACCGCTTCCTCCGCAGCCCAGCCAAAGGCATGGCTGCGCGAAGCCGGGTTGCCAAACTGCTCATACAGGTAGGGCACCATCACCTGCACCACCCGTGGGTCCACCGGCGTGGTGGCGGCGTAGTCCAGGTAGATCGGCTTGGCGGTGTCCATCGTGTGCTCCAGCGGCTGGTCTGCCCGGGTGGCAGATGCAGGCTGAATCGCAATCGACGTGCCAGCTTGGCGAGCAACCGGGCTTATTCGCTAAGCCGTTGATTGGTATGGGATTTTGTCAGCCCCACCCCTCCCCGGGGTGGCCTGCAGCAGGGGCAGGTGCGGCTGGTGCGACAGGTGGCTGTGCGGTTTGTCGAGAGTGCGACGCGGGCTGCGTGCGCTCAAACCGCAGGCCTGTGGGGCGGGGCCAGCCCGCCCGGGTCATCAGTGCTTCTTGGCGGCTGCGGGCTTGGCGTGCGGCGCCAACATGTTGGCCAGGCTTTGCTGGTGCAGGGCCACGCGGATGGCGGCGCCGGGCATGCGCACGCGCGTTTCGCTCTTGGCTCTGTGCAGCTTGGCGCGGGTGCGCTTGAGAGCGATCTTCTGGCGTGATCGGGTGGTCATGGAGACTTTCTGGAACGCAGAGGGCGACGCGCACTTCGTGCATGCGGTCCGGGCCATGATAGTCGCCGGGGGTGCGGCAACACGCCAGCGCAGACCAGTGCTGCGCTGGCGTTGGCCACGATCAAGGGCAGGGCAGCTGCATCAGGCAGGTGGGGCAGTCCTCGCTCACCCAGTGGCGCTGGGCACGCTTGCCGGGGGCCAGCATGTTGGCCACCCAGTCGGCGTACACGGTGCCGCCCGAAGCCTCGGTGTAGAAGCTGGGGCTGCGCAGGGTGGTGTGGTAGCTGCCACCGGCCAGGTAGTGGCGGAAGTTGGGCAGGCTGGCGTCGTAGGTCTGCAGCTTGGTGGACATCTGCTGGTACCAGTCGATGGCCGGGTTGGGGCAGGCCCCGCCAGGGCCGTAGTAGCCCTTCATCACGCTGTAGAAGCCGATCTGCACGCTGTCCATGGCGGTGGTGAATTGCGACACCTTCGCGCGCGGGTAGGCCTGGGCGCCCTTGGCCAGCAGGTCGGGGCCAGCGATCGCCGAGGGGTTGCTGCCAAACACCCAGGGGGCCAGCTGCATGTTCCACGAGCCACGGCCCGGTGTCTGCCCGTCCCAGGCGGCGGTGGTGACACCCTGGCTGGCGTCGGCTATCACGTGCATGCGCGCTTCGGGGTAGGTCTTGGCCACCCAGGGAAAGTTGACGCTGGCCCCATAGCCGCCGGCACTGGAGCCGGCCACCAGCACGCGCTCGGGCTCTTTCATGTGCTTCTTCATCCAGTCGAGCACAACCATGAAGTTGTCGAATCCCTTGTGCTGCAGCGTGAAGCTGGTGGGCAGCGGCAGCACCGGGTTGCCCACGTTGAAGTACTGCTGCACGGCAGAGCCGGCGTGCAAATCGCCTGTGCAATAGGGGATGTAGACGAAGCTCCAATCGCCCACCGGGTTGGCAGGGTTGTCGGGCTTGAAGATGCCGTCGTAGGTGGCTGGCGTGCTGCCCGGGGCGATGGCCGGCATGAAGAACTGCGGCACCCCGGCCGGCATGCCCGCTGCGATGGGAAAGGTGCAGGTGAGGTTGTCCCAGCAGGCGCCGCCGCCTTCGAAGTACACCACCAGGTTCTTCGATTTGCCCTTCCTGGTCCAGAAACTGAAGGCCGGGTCGGTGCCCGGAAAGCCCGAGCAGGTGGCGGTGTGCGACTGGCCATCGGCACCCACCACGGTGGGCAGGTTTTCATGCTTCTGCCACTGGCCCAGGGCCTTGTCATGGGCCAGTGCCGCAGGGGCACACAACATGGCGGCCAACAGGCCAGCCCACCCAAATGCAGGGATACGGTTCATGCGCATGTCTCCAAAGTATGGGATGGCAACCTCTGAGGGTTGCTGCGACCCATACTAAGGCGGGCGGCGCGGCTTGCCTATCCCCCCACTTGCACGGCCATCAAGGCTCAGACTGAGGGCTCTTGGTGTCCTGCCAAACGGTCTTTTGCCACTCTGTGGCCGCAAACTGATCGGCCGACGCGCGATGGGCCCCGCCAGCAAACATGCGGTGGATCAGGCCGGTGACCAAATTCGCCGCCTTGGCCGGCGGGCTCGGTTCAAGGTCTCTGAGCGAAGATTCGGAGAGCACCACATCCAGAGCGGTCTGGGTGGTGTCGGCAGAGGCGGTCGGTCCATTCATGGCAGTGCTCCACTTTTGGTATTCACAGTACTTTCCTTGTGATCTTTTTTGGCCAAGATCGACAAAGAATCCCAACCCGTGAACGATAGCGCAGCCGGCGTGGCGACTCAACCTGTCAGGGCTGACAGCGGTAGCGCTGCTTTCAGGCGAGGCGTCAGCAGCGCTGCGCCACCGCCAGGCTCAGGCCTTTCGGGCCACGCGCTCGCGCAGCGCCGCCACCAACCCGGCAGTGCCGGCTGCAAGCGGCGCGATGTTCTGTGCAGCGCCTGCGAAATCTGCCGCAGCACCCTGGGTCTCGATGCAGGCCGCCAGAGTCTCCAGCGGCTTCGCCTGGAAGCTGCCATACAAGCCGCGCAGTGTGTGCGCGCCACGGCCGAGCCTGTCGGCATCGTGGGCCTCAAGGGCGTCCGCCACTTCGGCCAGCAGGCCGTCGCAGTCGGCCAGGAAGGCCTCGCCGATGGCTTCGATGACCCAGTCTTCGGCCGTTGCCAGGGCGGCGGCGGCTTCGTAGTCTGCGAGCTCGAAGCTGGCCGCAGACGTTGCGGCGCCCACGGCCGCAGGCCGCACATCTGCGTGGCCGGGCTCCGGAGGGCCGTCCAGCGCGCTCAGCCGCTCGCGCAGTTGCTCGGGCTGCAGCGGCTTGGAGAGGTAGTCGTCCATGCCCGCAGCCAGGCAGCGCTGCCGATCCTCTTGCATGGCATTCGCCGTCATCGCAACGATGCGCTGGTGCCGAGTTCCACCGGCTTCGCGTTCGCGTATGCGGCAAGTGGCCTCGATGCCGCCCATACCGGGCATCTGCAGGTCCATCAGGACCACGTCGTAGGCTTGCAGGGCACAGCGGTCCACCGCTGCGGCACCGTCGGGCACCACTTCGACCTCGTGGCCCCACTTCTCCAACAGCGTGAGCGCCAGCTTCTGGTTGATGGGGTTGTCCTCGGCCAGCAGTATGTGCAGGCGGCGGGTGGGCGCGTGCCCGGCCAGGCTGGCCCGAGTGACCAGTACCGAGCCCGCGTTGCCCTGAAGCGCGGCCTTCAACGCCCGCTTCAGCTCGACAGGGTCGATGGGCTTGGTCAGGTACCCGGCGATACCGGCCTCGCGGCACCGCTGTGCGTCGCCGCGCAGCCCTGCGGACGAGAGCATGAGCATCACCGCGTCGGCACGAAGATCGGGGCGCTCCTGTAGCCGGCGTGCGGTCTCGAAGCCGTCGACACCGGGCATCATCGCGTCAAGCAGCAGCAGCGCATAGGGCCGCTGCTCGTCGCGAGCCCGCTCCAGGCAACCCAGCGCCGCAGCCGCGCCATCGCAAGCTTCGACTTCGAGACCCCATTTCGGCAGCAGTTGCTGCAGGAGCCGTCGGTTGACGGCGTTGTCGTCCACCACCAGCACGCGGCGGCTGGCCAGCACCGTATCGGGACCGGCCTCGAGCGCTGCACTGCCCAAGGGAAACCGGATCTCGAAGCCGAAGCTGCTGCCCTGGCCCGGCGTGCTTTGCACCTCCAGCCGGCCGCCCATGGCCCGCACCAGCCGGCTGGAGATCGTCAGCCCCAGGCCGGTGCCACCGTACTTGCGCGTGGTCGAGGCATCGGCCTGGGTGAAGGCCTCGAAGATGTGGGCCTGTTGCGCCGGCGCGATGCCGATGCCGTGGTCGATGACGGCGCAGCGCAGCAGCACCTGCCCGTCGCGTTGCTCGATCTGCGTCATGCGCACCGTCACCTCGCCCAGATCGCTGAACTTGATGGCATTGCCCAGCAGGTTGGTCAATACTTGTCGCAGGCGCACCGGGTCGCCCAGCAGGTTCTCGGGCAGCGCGGGGTCGATGTCGTAGACCAGCTCCAGCCCCTTCTCGGTGGCGCGCAGCTGCAGCGCCCTCAAGGTCTCCACCACGAGCGCGCGCAGGTCGAAGGGCACACGCTCGATCACAAGCTTGCCGGCCTCGACCTTGGAAAAGTCGAGGATGTCGTTGATGATGACCAGCAGCGAGTCGGCCGAACCCTTCACCACCTGCAGGTAGTCGCGCTGCTCGGCATCGAGCTCGGTGTCCAGAGCCAGATCGGTCATGCCAATGATGCCGTTCATGGGCGTGCGGATCTCGTGGCTCATCACGGCAAGGAACTCACTCTTGGCCCGGTTGGACGCCTCTGCGGCCTCCTTGGCGCGCAGCAAAGTCTCTTCTGCCAGTTTGCGCGACGAGATGTCCTGGAAGGACGCCACCACGCCCACCACCTGCTGTCCGTCGTGCAAAGGCGCCGCCACCACCGAAACCGGGAACAGGCTGCCGTCGCGCCGCATGAAGTGCTCGTCCTCGCCGCGGAAGGTCTGGCCGCTGCGAGTGGCCGCGTGGATGGGGCAGTCATCGGCCGCCACCTCGCTGCCGTCGGGGTGGTGGCCATGCACCACGTCGTGCAGACGACGGCCGCGCAGTTCCTCGGTGGTCCAGCCCAGCAGTCGCTCGGCCTCGGGGTTCAGGTAGGTGCAATGTCCCTGGGCGTCGAGCGTATAGACGCCCTCGCCCAGCGTGTCCATCACGTTCTGCAGCAGCTGTCGCTGAGCGTCCATTGCGCGCTCCAGCGTCTTCAGAGCGGTGATATCGGTGCGCACGGAAACATACTGTTCGGGTTTACCGCTTTCATCCATGAAAGGCACGACGGTGGCTTCCACCCAATACAGCTCACCGTTCTTGCGGCGGTTCACAACCTGACCGTGCCACACACGCCCGCCTGCGACGGTGCGCCAGAGGTCGACGAAGAACTCGCGCTCATGCAGACCTGAACTCACCATGCGGTGGTTCTGGCCCAGCAATTCCTCGCGGCCGTAGCCGCTGATGTCGACGAACTTCTGATTGACGGCAATGATGTCGCCGCGCACATTGGTAACGCTGACGATGGCGTGCTCGTCCAGCGCCGTCTGCTGGTTGCCTATGCGGGCGAGCGCGGCGGCGAGTTGGCGGCTCTTCTGCTGGTTGTGCCAGAACAGCCATGCCGCCAGCGACAGCGTCACCACGGCCGCAGCCAACAGCAGCAGCCGGTAGCGCGCCGCGCTGTGCTGGCGTTTCCGGTAGTCGTCCAGGTAGGCGGCTTCCAGGCTGGCGCCGATCAGCTCGCCGTCGGGCGCGCTCAGCCGCGCCAGCAGAGCCCCGGTCTGTGGCTCGATGTTGACCAGGATGCGGGCATGCACAAGGGCAAGTCGCGCCGTCTGGCGTGCCGGGGGTGGCAGGTCGGGCAACAGCGCTTCGAGCTTGGCAATGCCGTGCTGCAGCTCGTCCAGGGTCTGGCGGCCTGGGTTGACAGACACCAGCAGGGCCTCGCGCAACAGTTGGGCGATGGCGTCATGGGCTGCCGGCGGTTCACGCGGCACCTCCGCCTGCAGCGCCTGCGTCAGCCGCGGCAGATAGGCCAGCGAGTTCTTCAGGACAGCGTTGTTCGATTTGAACTGCTCCACTTCGAGGCCCTTGCGCGCGAGCCGGTCCTGCAACATCTGCAGCTCGGCGCCGACCGCTGGCGTGTCCGGCATGCGCCCGGCACTCTGGTGGGCATCCAATGCCGCAGCCAGCTCTCGCATGCGCGCCCCCACGGCCACGATGCGGTCGTAGTTGGCCTCCAGGCGGAAGTGAAGCCGCAGCGCGTTCTCGCCCAGTTCAAGGTCTCTCGCCTGCAACTCGCGCAGATCGACGACCACCTGGTTGTGTGCCTCAGGGTCGACGGTCTGCGCATTGCGGAACAACCAGAGCAGCACCAGACCGGCCGCCAGCAGGGCCAGGACCTGCGGTCCCAGCAGACGCAGGCCCGGCTTCATGGGGTGTGCGCCTCAATATTCCCCGAGATGGCAGCGGGGGCCGGCCGGCCAGTCAGTGCCTCCAGGAAGGCCACCAACTGCTGCACTTCTCTCGGCTTCAATCGCACGCCCAGCTGGTAGCGGGCCATGATCTGCACCGCTTCGTCCAGGGTCGCCACCGACCCGTCGTGGAGGTAGGGTGCCGTCAGTGCCACGTTGCGCAGCGGCGGCACGCGGAACTCGTAGCGGTGCTCGTCGTCACGCGTCAGGTTGTAGCGGCCCAGGTCGGCTGGCCGCGGGGTGCCACGCGACCCGTAGAAATCTTCCACCAGCCCAAGCTTCTCGTACAAGTTGCCACCGACGTTGACGCCCTGGTGGCAGCTGACGCATCCCAGTTCCCTGAAAAGGCGCCAGCCTTCCAGGGCCACGGGCGACAGGGCTTGCTGGTCGCCGCGCAGGTGACGGTCGAAAGGCGCGTCCGGCGTCACAAGGGCTCGCTCGAAGGTGGCCAGGGCGTCGCGCAGGCTGGCCGCGACCAGGCCGGCGGGATACAGGGCCTCGATCTCGCGGCGCAGTTGGGCATCTTCCTTGAGCTTGCCCAGCACCTCGTCCCAGTTGGACCCCATTTCATCGGGGTTGTGCAAGGGGCCATCGACCTGTGCTTCCAGCGAGAGCGCGCGGCCGTCCCAGAACTGCCGATCGTTGTAGGCCACGTTGTAGACGGTGGGGGCGTTCAATTGACCTTTGCGACCACCGATGCCGGTTGACACCGGCTGCCGGTCGACCCCACCGGCCGCCAGCACGTGGCAATTGGCACAAGCCACGGTGTTGTCACGCGACAGCCGCGGGTCGTGGAACAGCTGCCGGCCGAGCGCCACCTTGCGCGCGTCCAGCACCACAGCCTGTGGAAGGGGCGTGATGGGCCAGGCCTCGGCGCTGCCGGACAGCGCGCGGCCCAGCATGGGCTTGGCGCCCGGAACCGGCCCGGGGGCGTGCAGCAGCGCGACGGAAAGCAGCAGCCCGAGGCACAGCAACACGGCAGCGTGAACCCAGCGTGGCTTCGGCGTCATGGCGTCCTCAATGCCTGTCCAGGATGTGCTTGACGCCATCGACCTCGCCTGCGGGGTCGTCAGCGAACTGCAGACGAATGGCCTGCACCTCCGGCCAGTCGGCGAGGAAGGCCGCCACACAAGCCGGGTCGAAGTGCAGACCCGCGTTCTCGCGCAACAGCGCCACCGCCTGCGGCTCTGGCCATGCCGCCTTGTAGGGTCGCGCCGAGCACAGCGCATCGAAAACGTCGGCCACCGCGCAGATGCGGGCGAACAGCGGGATCGCGTCTCCGGCCAGGCCCTCGGGGTAGCCGCTGCCGTCGAATTTCTCGTGATGGCCCAGCGCGATCTTCGCGGCCGCCTGCAGCATGGGTGAAGAACTTCCGCTCAAGATGTCGTGCCCGATCACAGCGTGGCGCTTCATGATGGCGAACTCCTCCGGGTCCAGCTTGCCGGGCTTGAGCAGGATGTGGTCGGGTATGCCGACCTTGCCGATGTCGTGCAGCGGCGCTGCCTCCAGCAGCAGTTCCTGGTCAGCCTCGGACAGGCCCAACCGACGGGCGATCAGCCGTGAGTAGTGGGCCATGCGAAGGATGTGTGCCCCGGTCTCGGGGTCGCGCGAATCAGCGGCGCGGGACAAGCGGATCACGGTCTCGCGTTCGCGGGCAAGGATGTCGGCGGTGGCCTGGCGAACCTCCTCGGCCAGGGTCTGCGCGTGCTCGGCCAGGTGGCGCTGGCTGCGCCGCAGAGACAGCATGTTGCGCGCCCGGGCCATGAACTCGGTCTTGTCGATGGGTTTGGTGAGAAAGTCGTTGGCGCCAGCCTCCAGCGCGCCATGCCGCACCGCCAACTCGTTGTTGGCGGTCACCATGAGCACCGGGATGTCGGCCCGCCCAGGCAGGCTGCGAAAGCGGCGAACGAACTCGATGCCGTCGATCTCGGGCATCATGAAATCCACCAGCACGAGGTCGGCCGCTTGCTCTTCGCACCAGGCCAACGCCTGCGGTGAAGACGTGAAACCGATGGGGGTACAGTTTTCCAGACGCTGCGACAGGTAGGTCAGCAGTTTGACGTTGACGGGTGCGTCATCGATGATTACCACGTTCATCTTCATGCTGGCCTCCGGAGCAGGCGTCGTCGTCCGCTGCTCCGTGGGTGGTGGCCTGCGGCAGGCTGTTTCGCGAGCCATAGACCAAGGTATCGGCGGCTTGCTGTCGAAGTTGAACCCGCTGTCTGCTTCCGCCGGCCGCACCCGGGCCGTCGCGTCAACCGACCGACAGTTTGCTTTGCCGAGTGGACTTTCTACATTGGCCCTTGAACATGGGCCATGCGCCAATGGTCATCTGGCCCAGCCCTGCGATTTCTGCGGGCCAGATCGTCCGGTCCGAGCCCTGACACTCGGGCTCCCCACCTAAGACTGAGGCCCGCCACCATGCCGAGCCAACACTGAGCCCACGTTGCATTGCCGCGCCACGGCCGCGACGAGCTTGGCCGCAGTGGCCGGATTTGCCAGCCCATTGCGGCACAAGCCATGTGTTTCACTTGATGCATTTATTGCGTTTATGCCCTAATATACGGCCCAGACCAAAAAGGCGAACGCATTCTGCGCAGGCCTGAAGTACAGACCAGGAGCTTTCGACATGGCCACCACCGAACGAGACGGTCAGTTGTTGCCACCCAAGCTATCCGAAGCGGAAGCCGAAATGGCACGCGTGGCGCAGCGTTGCATCATGGCCGCGCTGGATCATTCCCGCGCTGCGACCATCACCCTGGAGAGCGATGATGGTTCGCAGCCGGTGGTCCAGCTGCCGCCGCAGGCCCTGCGCTTCATTGCGCAACTGCTGGGCGCCATGAGCGAGCGCAAGCCCATCGTGCTCATGCCCACCAAGCAGGAACTGTCGACCGTCGAAGCCGCCAACTTCCTCAATGTGTCGCGGCCCTTCGTGATCAAGGAGATCGAGGCGGGTCGCTTGCCGCACCGCATGGTGGGCACCCACAGGCGAGTGACCTTCGATGACCTGCAAACCTATGCTGTGAATATGCGGGCGCAACAGAAGTCGGCCCTGGAACGCATGTCCGACAACGCACGCGAGCTGGGGCTCGACTACTGACATGGCCGGGCACGCGCGCTATACGGCACTGCTCGATGCGTGCGTGCTATTCCCGGTTGCGGTCTGCGACTCGCTGATGAGCGTGGCCGCGACGGGCCTGTATGCAGCCAAGTGGACGCAGCGGATCGAGGATGAATGGACCCGCTTGTTGTCGCCGACCGAAAACTGAGCCACTTTTGAGGGTAGTGCCGACCCAAAACTGAGCCAGGTGAACAACCTACTCTGCTGCTTTTTAGTGCAGCAGAGGAAGAGGAGTGATCACCATGGACATGATTGGCAGGATAAGGCGATTGCATCGCCGCAAGAACAAGTCGGCGCGGGAGATAGCGCGCATCACGGGCTTGTCGCGCAACACGGTGGCCAAGTGGCTGCACGGCGAGGTGGATGGCCCGCCGAAGTACCGGCGCGGCGAGCAGCCGGGCAAGCTCACGGACTTCCACGACGCGCTGAAGTTGGCGCTGAAGGCCGACGCCAGGCGCCCCAAGCACGAGCGACGCACGGCCAAGGCGCTGTACGCCGAGATCAAGGCGGCAGGTTGTGACGGTGGCTACACGGGGTGACCGACTTCGTCCGGGCGTGGCGCCAGGGTGAGGGCCAAGGCGCAGCGGTCAACGCCTTCATCCCGCTGGCTTTTGAGCTTGGCGAGGCCTACCAGTTCGACTGGAGCGAGGAAGGCCTGGTGGTGGGCGGCATCTACTACCGGCTGCAGGTCTCGCACATGAAGCTGTGCGCCTCGCGTGCGTTCTGGCTGGTGGCCTACCCCAGCCAGGGTCACGAGATGCTGTTCGATGCCCACACCCGGTCGTTCGCGGCGCTGGGTGGCATTGCCAAGCGAGGCATCTACGACAACATGAAGACGGCGGTGGACAAGGTCAAGAAGGGCAAGGGCCGCATCGTCAACGAGCGCTTCGCGACGATGTGCGCGCACTACCTGGTGGACCCTGACTTCTGCAACGTGGCGTCGGGTTGGGAGAAGGGCGTCGTCGAGAAGAACGTGCAGGACAGCCGGCGGCGCATCTGGATCGATGCGAACCAGCGCAAGTTCGGCAGCTTCACCGAACTCAACGCTTGGCTGGCTGACCGGTGTCGTGCCTTGTGGGAGGAGGTTCGCCATCCCGAGCACGAGCAGTTCAGCGTGGCCGAGATGCTGGAGCACGAGCGGGCGCACCTGATGCCCATGACCACGGCGTTCGATGGCTACGTCGAGAAGCCCGCGCGGGTGTCGAGCACCTGCCTGGTGTCGGTGGCGCGCAACCGCTACTCGGTGCCCTGCGAGCTGTACGGCCAGATGGTCAGCACGCGGCTGTACCCGGCCAGCGTGGTCATCGTGGCCGATGACAAGGTCGTGGCCCGGCATGACCGGCTGAGCAACGCAGGCGAGACCCGCTACGACTGGCAGCACTACATCCCGTTGCTGCAGAGGAAGCCCGGCGCACTGAGGAACGGTGCGCCGTTCGCCGACATGCCCGAGCCGCTGCAGCGCCTGCGCAAGGGCTTGCTGCGCAGCCCCGGCGGCGACCGGGTGATGGCCCAGGTGCTGGCCATCGTGCTGAGCGCCGGGTTGGACGCGGTGCTGGTGGCGGTGGAACTGGCGCTGGAGACCGGCCCGCCGGGCAAGGTCAGCGTGGAGCACGTGGTCAACGTGTTGGGCAGGCTCAATGCGGTGCCCGAGCCACCGACGGCGGCCACGCAGTTGAAGGTTGCCACGCCACCGCTGGCCAATACCGCGCGCTACGACAGCCTGCGTGGTGATGACGCCGCTGATGTCACCATCACCACAGAGGGAGCCAGCCATGAAGCCTGACGTGCTGGTTGAACTCAAGGCGCTGCGCCTGCACGGCATGGCCGGTGCGTGGGCTGATCTGGTCGAGCAAGGTGGCAACGCCGGCATCGAGTCCTCGCGCTGGTTGATCGAGCATCTGCTGCAGGCCGAGGGCACGGACCGCGCGATGCGCTCGGTCAGCCACCAGATGAAGGCCGCGAAGTTCCCGGTGCACCGCGACATGGCGGGCTTCGACTTCGAGGTCTCGCCGGTGGACCGCAAGCTGGTGAGCACGCTGGCCACCACGGCCTTCACCGACGAGGCGCACAACGTGGTTCTGGTGGGTGGACCGGGCACGGGCAAGACGCACTTGGCCACGGCCATCGGCGTGGCTGGCATCACCCGGCATGGCAAGCGGGTGCGGTTTTACTCAACGGTCGATCTGGTCAACGCGCTGGAGCAGGAGAAGGCTCAGGGCAAGGCGGGGCGTATCGCCGCGAGCTTGCTGCGCCTGGATGTCGTGGTCCTCGATGAGCTGGGCTATTTGCCCTTCAGCCAAGCCGGCGGGGCCTTGCTGTTCCACCTGCTCAGCCGCTTGTACGAGCACACCAGCGTGGTGATCACCACCAACCTGGACTTCGCCGAATGGTCCAGTGTGTTCGGCGACGCCAAGATGACCACGGCACTGCTGGACCGCCTCACGCACCACTGCCACATCGTGGAGACAGGCAACGAGTCGATCCGCTTCAGCCGCAGCACGGCCCAGGCCAAGAAGCGCATCAAGGCCCGCGAGCAGGCCCGCAAGGGGACCAAACCGGAGGCCGAGGCCGAGCCCTTCTGAGCGGCGCCGCGCGGGGGAAGACGCTTCGGGCTACGCCCTGCACGTCTTCCCCCGCGCCATCAACTCAACGCCAAGGAGGTCAACGAACCAGGCAAAGTCCTACACTTATCCACAGCCGACCCTCTCAAAGTCGGCTTCCACCCCTGGCTCAATATTGGGTCGGCACGGTGGCTCAAATTTGAATCGGCGCCGACAGGCGTGCCCAGCCAGCTGCGCCAACGTGGCTCGGAACGTCAGCACGTCGGACTTGGTGATCGCACCGACACGCTTCGCACCGAACGCAGGAATCAGATGCTTCTCAATCGTTGATTCCTGGATCTGCAAATGCGAGCGCCGCCATTCGACCTTGCGCTCCCGCATCCACTGGTCGGCCGCATCCTTGAACGTAGGCGTGCCTGCACCAGCGGCATTGGTTTCAGCCTGAACCTGTCCGTCTGAGCCTGATGCTGTGGCTGTGCTGGACGCTACTGGTGCCGTCCCACGCTTGCTGCCAGGAAAGGCCACCTCGTAGTCGAACGTGCCGGCTTCGATGTCGGCCTCGATCTTGGCAAGGGCTTTTTCCAGGCGCTTGCGGTTTGCACTCGTGTCTTGCAGCGCCGTGTACTCGCGGCAACGCTCGCCTTGATAGCGAAAGTCGAGGAACAGGGTTCCGCGGCTCTTGAGCAATCGAATGCTACCCATGGAGCACACCTCCGTTGGCCATAGGAATGCCAACCGCAGAATGCTTTCCAATGTCTTCAGCGATCTTTTGCCAAACGAAGAGGATCTTCCTTCCGCCGAAAGGCCGGATGTAATGCCCCCCTCCAACAACACACTGTCCTTCAAACGCTCCCGGATAGTTCGAGCGTCGTACTTGATCCGTGCCGACAGTTCTTCTGTCGTGAGTAGTTCCATTTCCATGATGCTCCTTTGTCTGTCCGCTAGATTGCTAGACATGTTCATTGTATGACTATCGATCTAACTGTCAACATGTCTAGCGATGTGTGTCGGCCCAAACATACAATGGGGCGACACAGGCAGCCACCAATGTCCCGCGCACAGCTAAACGTTCGAGTCAGCGATCTGCTGGAACAAGCGATCGACAAGAAGCGAATTGAGCTCAGCACTTCGCTGGGCTCAATCCCGTCGCGCTCAGACGTGGTTCGATTCGCTCTCGAGGCGTACCTCAATGTGGATCTATCTGAGTCCGACGCAGACGCCCGAAAGTCGAGCACCAAGAGTCGCTCGTCGAAGCAATAGCCGCTGCGCCGACCGTAGGGCATCGCGAATCCGACCCCCTGCTGAAGTTCACCGTATGGCCCTCCTTTGCGTCGACAAGCAAGCGACTGAACGTCGTTGCCGAATTCAAAGAAGCGAACTTTTTACATTGGCCCTTGACCATGGGCCATGCGCCAATGGTCATCTGGTCGAGCCCTGCGATTTCCGCGGGCCACAGGTGGGCCAAACTTGGGCCACAAATGGGCCACAAAGCAAAAAGCCAACCTCCCGGTTGGCCCTTACTGTGAAGTTCGGCAATTTCGGTCTGGAAGTTAGGCATCAAGTGGCGCAACTTCTCAGTATTGAAGCCAGCACACCGTCGAGAGTAGGCCATCGCTCGGCACAACTTGCCAAATTGCGATCAACTCATGGCGACACTTGCAGCGCAACCTAAATGCTTGAATTCAGGAGGAAATTCTTGAAAGTACTCGCACCATGTTAGGCAAAGTTTGGCGGGGGCCTCGGCAAACGCAGCAAGTTCAGCCAGAAATTGAATAGTCTCGCCGGCGCGGATTCCCTGACGGCACCAGCCGCTCAGTACGCTCTGCGCGACGCACGATTGGCAGGAACAGTCACCGTGTCAGTGCACCTCAGGCCATCGGCCGCCACGATCAGTGCTTCACTCCGAACGTGATGCACCCGCAATCCCCATAGCAACGGCGCATTGAACCCATTGCAGTGGCGTTCTCCGCGGTTTCCTCCCCCCGAGGCTTGTGCGACACCAACCCTCAGGTCGTCGACTCTCGGTACCCAGCCGCATGGGCGGGCAGGTGTCCCACAACCCTAAACAGGAGCGGTAGGCCAGGCCAGCGGCAGAAAGCCGACGTTGAACCTGAATCCGATCGATCAAGGTCGGCTTACCGGTTCTCGTTTGACGACCCGCTCCCGGCCATAACCGGACCCTGGCGATCCGCTCAGAATTTCCCGAACTGGCCCGCCTTGGATAACTGGTTTGCGGCAGCCAACTTGAGCTCCGCTTTGGTTCGTCCCGGCCATAAGCGGGTGCACCCGACCGGCGGCTCTGGGGCCGTCTAGCTAGTGAACTGCTGCAGCGAGGAATGCATCGTCGCAAGCTCGCCGCGTGAATGTTTGCGAAAGCAAGACGTACGACGGCAAAAATCTTGCTGGACGTACTTTGCCGCCAAGGCGCCGTGCTGACAGCGGACCCGGGAATCTGGTGCATGTCGGTAGGCGGCTGGTCAATGGCCAGTATTGAGTTGTCTAGGACCTGGACGACCATCAGCACCATCGAGGCGATCAGCGAACCGCAAACCCAGGCCATCAATCCAGCGCCATGACATCCATGGGGCTGCGCACTGCGCCACCGCCCACTTTCAACACATGGGTGTAGATCATGGTGGTGGCCACATCAGCATGACCCAGCAGGCCTTGCACGGTGCGAATGTCATAGCCGTCCTGCAGCAAATGCGTTGCAAACGCATGGCGCAAGGTATGCGGCGTGGCCGGCTTGGTGACGCCGGCGGCTTTTACGCCGCGCTTGAATGCTCGCTGAAACGTTTGATCGAACAGATGGTGGCGCCTGACGACACCACTGCGAGGATCGGTGGAATGCTCGGTTTGGGGGAACACCCAGAACCACGACCATGACGAGCCTGCCATCGGATACTTTCTGTCCAGCGCATCGGGCATCTCGACGCCGCCTTTGCCGGCCGCCTGATCCTGCTGCCACACAGCATGAGCACGCGCCAGTTGTTCCCTCAATGCTGGCACCAAACTTTGCGGCAGCATCAGGTACCGATCCTTGCCACCCTTGCCGGCACGGACCACGATGGCCTGATTTGCAAAGTCCAAATCCTTGACCCGCAGGTGCAGCCCTTCGGCCAATCGCATGCCGGTGCCGTAGAGCAACTTGGCAAGCAAGCGGTGCACACCGTCCATGGCACGAAGCACGGATCGCACCTCGTCCTGAGAGGCACCACCGGCAGACGCCGGTGAGCCCGAGGTCGGCCCAAATTGCTCAACCAAGGCAGCTCGATCTGCAAGACCTTGTCGTACATGAACAGCAAGGCTGACATGGCCTGTTTGTGAGTCGACGCCGAGACGTGACGCACGTCGGCCAGCCAGGTCAGAAATGCCTCCACTTCGGGCCCACCCATCTCCGCAGGATGGCGTATGCCATGAAAACGGATGAAGCCACGGCACCAGCGGACATAGGCATCCTCGGTGTGCCTGCTGTAGTGCAGCAAGCGGATGCGCTCGCGCACCTGGTCGAGCAGCCGGGGTGAGCGAAGCGCTGGCAGGGCTGGCGGGCTCAGCGCCGGACGCAACTCGCCGCGCCCCGGATGTAGGGACGGAGGGGACACAGACGCTCCCACGGTAGTTACCCCCATCAGGGGGTCTTGCACCGCCCGGTCAGGCCGGGCAAAGTGCCCCGAAAGGGAGATGCTGCTTTTGTCGGCAGGTTACTACTGGATGAATCCACAGTCAACAAGGGCCAGACCCAGCATTCATGCGGCCTCGCGAGGGGTCAGGCTCCCGGAGTTATGGCGACAGGCGCCGGAGTTATGGCGCAAAACTGTCGCCATACACAAACGTTAGCCCTCTTGCCCGCAACAATTACGTCTATGCGCCAATTACTGATTGCCTTCCTTATTTCAATCGCCTCTGTGGCCAGCCTGGCGCAAAGCAAGGCATTCGGTACTCCTGCAGACGTCAGGAAGTTTGCCGACAGTGTTATGGCAAGCATCGGAACGGGCAAGTATGAAAATGCATGGAAGCAACTTCGAGTAGCGTCATACCTCCCGGCAGCCGAGATGGACGCGTTCACCGCGCAATTTGCAAGCCAACAGCCGACAATCGCCACTAGGTACGGTAAGCCAACCGGGCACGAGTACGTTCGAGACCAGCAGGTTGGCACTGCGCTTCTCCGCTTTCAGTACATCGCGAAGTTTGAACATGCTCCCATGCGTTGGTACTTCATCTTCTATCGAACCGACGCGGGCTGGTCACTGACAGACTTCAAGTTCGATGGAAATGCGAATGCTCTATTCACTCCTGAGGGCTAACCACTCAGTCGAGGCGACAAATTGCAGCAAGCTGCAATTTGCGCCTCACCTCGAACGTTAGGCAGCACGGCACCCATGCCGTCCACCTCCGCTTTCCTCCTCTTCGTTGGCGCAGCGCTCCTGATGGCTCTCACGCCGGGCCCCAACATGATTTACCTCATCTCCCGAGCCCTGTGCCAAGGGCGTGGAGCTGGCGTTATGTCCTGGTTTGGCGTTGTGCTCGGTTTCACAGTGCACATGTGCTGCGCGTCCGTAGGTCTCACCGCACTGTTCATGGCTGTGCCACTCGGCTATGAGGCACTCAAACTCGCCGGCGCCTGCTATCTGTTGTGGCTAGCCTGGCAGGCTGTTCGGCCTGGCGCGCGGTCGCCATTCGAGGCCCGCGACTTGCCCCCTGAATCGCGAGGCAAGCTTTTCACCATGGGCTTGCTCACCAGCATCCTCAATCCCAAGGTCGCCATCTTCTATCTGTCCGTACTGCCGCAGTTTGTCTCTCCAGAGGCCGGGTCCGTCTTGGCACAGAGTCTCGTGCTTGGTGCCACGCAAGTCTGTATCGGGTCAAGCATCAACCTCATCGTCACGCTCTCGGCTGCCGGCATCGCTTCATGGTTCGCAAGGAATCGGCTCTGGCTGGTAGTACAGCGGTACGTCATGGGCATAGTTCTGGGTGCGTTGGCCGTCCGCCTTTTGAGCCAGCAGCGCAGTGCTGCCTAACAACTCGCTCAACCGGACCCGCTACGGCAAGCGCCGTAAGCCCGGCCTGAGGCACATGGTGCATCATCTCAGTCCGGGCTTACGGCGCTCGCCTCCGCGGGCCGGTTAGCTCGAACGTTAGACGGCAAATGAGCCTACCCCACCCCCTCTACACCGTCGCGTACATTGAAGTCAGCCCTTCTGCTGGCCTGCTCATTTCAGACTTTCGAGCTGAACACGATCCACACGTAGATGTCGTGGGCCCGCACTTCACGATGGTCTTCGGATGCAAAGCCGTACCAGAAGCCGAGTACAACGCGCACATTGCCGCTGTCGCGCGGTCTACAAAGCAGATCAGGTTTCATTGCCGGTACGCAATGCTCGGGGCAGACGACATTGACGAAACTGCGTATGTCTTCCTCGTCCCTGATGAAGGCAACAGCAGCATTTCTCTACTGCACGATCGTCTGTACACAGGTCCGCTTGCAGAGCATCTTCGGCTTGAGTTTCCATACATCCCGCACATCACAGTGGCATCAACACAGGACTGGAAATTAGCCAAGTCTCTGTGCGACAAATTGAACAGTGCAGAAGTCGATATACAGGGCACTCTTCGGTCCCTCACCGTTGGCGTACTCAAAGACGGTAAGTTGCAGTCCATTGCGGAGCACAACCTTGCCGTCTAACCCCTCGGTCGAACCGACAAAGTGCAGCAAGCTGCACTTTGCGGCTCACCTCGAACGTTAGGCAGCCCGAGTCGCCATTTGAAACTGAACAACCGAGAATAGGGAATGCCACTGCTTCCGTCTTCAAAGTCGTCACGCGATGTATGGGTTGAGGTGCTTGGAGATTTGCAGGATGAGCCGAATCCACTCCGGGCCTGGCATCATTACTTGAGTCAACATCTGGCGACTCCGTTCACGGCGAGAGTTCGTGTTGCAAAGCCCGATGAAGACCTTCCGCTGTCCTCAATCGTTGAGGTCGTCCGGGTCTCACCCCTGCAGCCCAATGATGAACACATCAATGTCCGCATCTCCGTCGGACAACGAACTGAACTGACCACGCTATTTCAACTGGAGTGTCTTCAAGAGTCAGAGAACTCCAGACTGCTGGGGGCATGGCAACAGTGGTTCCTGAGAAGCAAGGGCATGTAGTAGGCTGAACATCGCATGAACGTTCACCACCACTTCCTGACTCTGCCTAACCCCTCAGTCGAGCCGACCAATTGCGGCAAGCCGCAATCGGCGGCTCACCTCGAACGTTAGGGCGCGCGATACACTTTTGCGCTTCAAATTCAATCAGGAGGAAGACATGAAGGCCAAACTCGCAATTGCTATTTCACTCTTGGGATCGCTTGCCGGTTGCGGCACAACGTCAGGTCGACTTGGCGATCTGCCCACTGTGTCAGATCGTGCAAACGCTGCGACGGTAGTTGTGGCTCGGATTAGCAGCCTCATGGGTGCAGCAAACGGCTACACGATTTCCGTCGACGGGAAAGACATCTTTGGCATTGGCTCCGGTGAGCACGCAGAATTTCTTGTTCCGCCGGGCCAGCACTACATTGCAGTGAAGTGCTTCGGCGGATTTACCCCAACGTGGAAGGAAGACTCTCTAAAGTTTGAGGCCAAGGCTTCGCAGGGGAGCTACTTTGTAGTGAACCCGTCCATGAGTTGCGCCAACATTGCAGCAGCCTCTCAGCAAGAAGTTCAAAAGCTACTCCCTACCAGCAAAGCGGTAAGTCTTGAGAAGTCTGTTTCGCGGTAGCTCGCCCTAACCCCTTCAGTCGAGCCGACCAACTGCAGCAAGCTGCAGTCGGCGGCTCACCTCGAACGTTAGGCCAAGATGTCTGACCGCTTTAGGGCGCGCGGGTTGCAACCTCGGAAGTCGTCAATGGGTCGCTTGCCGGCCCACACGACCGACCGCTGACCGGTACCGGACCTTTTGGCTCTGGTTGTCCGAGACGGCCCCGAGGTGACCGGCCGCTGTCCGCTGCATCGCTGACGCCCACGGCGTTTCAGTCATCGGCAGTTGGGTCGGGACCCGGCCTAGACCAGGGTCAGCTGTCTGGCAGCTCAACTCAACCGTCGGGTTTCGGGCAACGAGTTCAGGGGATTGGTTGGCAGGACCCGACCCATTGCTGTCCTTGCAGAACTCGAATTTGACGCCAGAGAGCTGCCATTCAACGTTCGAGCTACGCGGCCGACCTCGGTGGTGATCATGGTGGACTGAGTGCCAGCGGGACGGCGCGTGTCGAGGCTGCCAGAGCGTGGAGCAATTCCTCATTCTTTGCTGCCCGGTCATCCAGTAGACTCACTCTGGGTGCCTGTTCGCTGCGCAGCGTAGGCAGGTTCTTGCGCTGGTCGGGCCGCCACGCGGCTTGTCTTCGCCCGCCCATGCTCACCACCCTCGTCGTCATCTTCGTGATCTGCTACCTGGCCATTGCCATGGAGCACCCCCTGCATGTCAACAAGTCGGCCTCGGCGCTCATCGGCGCCGGCTTGCTTTGGACCGTCTATGCCCTGGGCCTGGGCGATGCCCACGCCGTGAGCGAGCAGCTTGGCGAATCGTTGATGGCCACGGCGCAGATCGTCTTCTTCCTGATGGGTGCGATGACCATCGTCGAGGTGGTGGACGCGCACAATGGTTTCGAGGTCATCACCTCGCGCATCAAGACCACCAAGCTGACCAGCCTGATGTGGTTGATCGCCGGTGTGACCTTTGTGCTCAGTGCCATCCTCGACAACCTCACCACCACCATCGTGATGGTGTCGCTGCTCCGCAAGCTGCTGGCCAAGCACGAAGACCGGCTGTTCCTGGCGGGCATCATCGTCATCGCCGCCAACTCCGGTGGCGCCTGGTCACCCATTGGCGATGTCACCACCACCATGCTCTGGATAGGTGGCCAGGTCAGCAGCCTGGGGATCATCCGGGCACTGTGGCTGCCTTCACTGGTGAGCATGCTGGTGCCGCTGAGCGTGACTGCCTACCTGTTGCGTGGCCGCGTGGTGGAAGCCCCAAGCCAAAGCACAACGGATGCGGCGCACCATAGCAGCGCCTTCGAGCGCAATCTGATGTTCTTCCTGGGTCTGGCCATCCTGGTAGCGGTGCCCGCCTTCAAGACCATCACCCACTTACCACCCTTCATGGGCATCCTGCTGGGCCTCGGGCTGCTCTGGCTGGTGGGCGACCTGCTGCACCGCCACAAGGACGAGCAGGACAGGCAGCATCTGACCCTGACCCATGCGCTCAGCCGCATTGACCTGGCCTCGATCATGTTCTTCGTGGGCATCTTGCTGGCGGTGGCCACACTGGAGCACACCCACGTGTTGGTGGCACTTGCCGGCTGGCTCGATGCCACGGTGGGCCGCCAGGATCTGATCGTGCTGATCATCGGCATCGCCAGCGCCATCGTCGACAACGTGCCACTGGTGGCCGCGTCCATGGGCATGTACAGCCTGGCCACCTACCCGACCGACCATTTTCTGTGGGAGTTCCTGGCCTATTGCGCCGGTACCGGGGGTTCCATCCTGATCATCGGCTCAGCCGCCGGCGTGGCCGCCATGGGCCTGGAGCGCATCCAGTTTGGTTGGTACGTCAAGAACATCAGCGCTCTGGCACTGTTGGGCTATCTGGCGGGCGCCGGCACTTATCTTGTGCAATTCAAGATGATGACGGGCTGACAGCAAGCGACCAAACCACTGGTCGGGTCAAGACTGCGCGTTGAATTTACATTTGAGCAAATGTAGAATGAAGCTCAATCGCGAAGCGGTGTCAGCGCTGCGGAACACCGCCGAAGGCAAGGGCTGGGGCCATGATCCTGCCCACGGCACTCAGGGCCTTTGCTGGATCAGTCCGCTCCATTCGGCCACCCAACCTGGAAGAAGGCACAGATCCATGCCATCCTCAATCACACTTGGCCGCCAGCGTATGAGCGCTACGTTCTGCGTCATGGCCCTATGCTTCGCAGTTTGGGCGGCGAGTTCCCTGTTCGCTGAGATGCGCGCTCCGAAACCAGGTGGCCAAGTCGTGCCGATCACCATCGCCATGCTTTCGCCGGTGACCGCTGTGGCGGACGATGCTCAGACCTGGCTTCGATTGAGCGAAGCCCAGCGCAAGGCACTGCGCCCACTCCAGGCACTGTGGCCCACACTCGATGATGCAGGCAGACAGCGTTGGCTTGGGGTAGCAGGCCAATTACAGCGGTTTGGTCCTGGCGAAACGGCCCGCGTCCAGACGCGCATGCTCGAATGGGCAAAGCTGAGCACCAAGGAACGTGCGGAGGCGAGACTCCAATATCTGATCGCGAAACGCGTTCCTGCTGAAAAGCGCAAGGAGCAGTGGGCCAAGTACCAGTCGGCACGTACCTCGGCCGCGTCCCGCAAGATGCCCGGGACTCAATTGTCGATGGTTGGTCCCGTCACGGCGCATGCGGCGGCGGGGGCCTCGACCATGATGCTCAGCCAACTACCGACCGCTACGACGACAAATTGAGGATGTACCCGCACCTGAACGGCGGCGAACGTACCCGGGCACGTGCTCAAGGTACCGCTTGCAGATGCCGATTGTTGGCCGGATGACGGCGGACACCAACCATTCCTCTTGGCCGAAGAGGGCTGCAGACGCATTGCCCACCACGTCGGACGACGTGGTGGAGTACGTTGGAACGGCTGCCAAACTCCCTCCGGAGCAGGCTGCCTTGGCCGTCGAAGGCATGTTGAGTTTCCTGGCGACCCATCTGCCATCGCCGTTGTTTGCTCAGTTGCAACTCAAAGTCTGCGGAACATCAGGCGCAGACTCATGGTCGACCGGCGACGCGGCCAGAGACAGCACTGGGCGTCCACCCAGCGGCGACAAGCCATTCCCTGATTGACCAAGGCACCGACCCTGCCTGGCCACCCACATTGCCAGAAGCCAAGGCTGGCTCAGGGTTCACATTTCGGCCAGGGGAATGTCCGCGCCCCTTGCGTCGGCATCCAGTTCGGCGATCAGGCGGCCCAGGTCTTTTTCCAGTCGACTGAGGGTCTTGCTGTCCAGTGCGGCCAGCGCCTCGGGGAGAACGCCTGTGAACGGACCTGGACTGCGCTTGACCACCTTGGCGCCGGCCGGCAAGAGCTTGAGCTTGACGGCGCGCTTGTCGACCTCGTCTTTTTCAGCCGCAACATAACCCCGCTCGATCAGGCCCTTGACCAAGTTGCTGGCAGTTGACTGGTGGATGTTGAGCGCCTTGGCCAGATCGCCGATGCCCAGCAATGGCTGGTCGCGGATTGCCCCCAAAGCCCAGACCTGCGCACCACCCAGACCGACCTTCTTCTCAACCTGGCGGAAGTGGGTCTTGACGGCATTGAAGATCTGCCTGAATTGGCGCAGCACCCGCACTTCAGGTTGTTCGGTTGGGAGCAAGGCAGGCCCTGCGGGGTTCTTGGGGCGAACGGGACGGGTCATGACGGCATCATATCGGCGCAAAAAAAAGCGGGCCTCCAAGGAAGGCCCGCAAATGGCTTGCGCCGCTCACCACTGAACAAGCCTGGCGGTGGCTCGAGTACCGCCAAGCGCCTCAGAAACTCATTTCGAATAGACGATGTCAGCACGCCGATTCTGTTGCCAGGACGCTTCATCGTGGCCGGTGGCCAGCGGCTTTTCCTTGCCGAAGCTCACGGTCTCGATCTGCCCATCCTTGGCGCCAAAGACCCTCAAGGCCCCTTTCACGGCGTCCGCCCGCCGCTGACCCAGCGCGAGGTTGTACTCGGATCCGCCGCGCTCATCGGCATTGCCCTGGATCACGATCTTGAGTGCGGGATGGGTAGACAGGTATTGGCCGTGCCGCTCAACCACGGGGGCGTAGTTCTTCAGCACCGTCGCGTCTTCGAAGTCAAAGAAGATGCTGTGCTCGCGGCTCAGCTGACTGCTGGGATCCAGGTGCTGTGGCGTGACCATCGGGGCAGCCACCGGTGCCGGCATCGGCTTCGGCGCGGGCACCACAGCCTTCACGGGCGCGGGGGCCGGTGCAGGCGCTGGTGCGACTGGCACGACGGGTGGAGCCACCGGCGTGCTGGAACACGCAGCGAGGAACACGGCCAGCGATCCAACGAACAGACGAACAGAGTGATTCATAGGTATTCCTGAAACTCAAGGGATAGACGCGGGCCGCGTTTCTAGCGGCTGGGCGGGCAGCTTACACTATACATTTGTACCAATGCTAGTTGTTTCCGAGCATGACCTGACGCAATGGTGGAGGCCATGCAGAGTCGGGTCTGCCACCGCTGCCCAGCCACATCCCAACCATGATTCAACAACCCGACTTCGTCACCGAGCTGCGCAGTGACCTCGCAGACTGGCGGCAGTGGGCCAGCCGGGCGGTGGTTCTGGTCTACGCGGCCGTCGCCGGCCTGTCGGTCGTTGCATTCACGGCCTTGAGTGAACACGCGCTGAGTGCCTTTCATGCCTTGCACCACTGGCAGCCGCTGGCTCCGCTGTTATGGACCCCGCTGTGGACTGCTGGCCTGGCCTGGGTGACGGTTCGGTGGGTGCCGGGCGCCGCAGGCTCGGGCATTCCCCAGGTCATGGCGGCGCTATCGCCCGCTACGCCATCAACGCAGATCCCGATGTTCGTCTCACTCAAGCTGAGCCTTGCCAAGATCGTATTGACGGCCGGTGGCCTGCTGGGTGGCCTGGCCATCGGACGTGAAGGACCGTCGGTGCAGATTGCCGCTGGCGTGATGCAACACGCGGGACGCTGGTTGCCAGTGCGAACTGCCATCAACGATCACGCCCTGCTGGTGGCCGGCGGAGCCGCAGGCATCGCAGCCGCATTCAATGCCCCTTTGGCCGGCGTGATGTTTGCCATCGAGGAGCTCTCACGCAAGCTCGAGCAGCGCAACAGCGGCTTGATCATTGCGGCCATCGTGCTGTCGGGCTTCATGGCGGTATCCATCTTCGGCAATGCCACCTACTTTGGCGTGATCCAGGTGCCCAGCCTGGGCGTGCGATTTCTGGTGCCCGGCCTGATGGTGGTGCTGGGTTGCGGGCTATTGGGTGGCTTGTTTTCGCGCCTGCTGCAATCCAGCCTGATGGGCAAGGACAGGATCAGCGTCTATCGCCGCCAGCACCCGATTCGCTTCGCCGCGAGCTGTGGTGTGGCGATAGCCATCCTGGGCCTGGTCAGCGACGGCGCCACATTTGGCAGTGGCTACAACTACACCCGCCGACTGGTCGAAGGCCATACCGACATGCCGCTGCTCTATGTCACCTTGCGCATGGTCGCCACCTGGCTGGCCGTCTGGTCAGGGGTGCCTGGCGGCATTTTTGCCCCGTCACTGGCCATTGGGGCGGGGGTGGGCAACGACGTGGCGCTGTTGATGCACCTGGACGCCACCTCCGCGCCGCTCATTGCGCTGGGCATGGCTGCGTTTCTGGCCGCCGTCACCCAGGCGCCCCTCACCTCGTTCATCATCGTGATGGAAATGGTGGACGGGCACGCCATGGTCTTGAGCCTGATGGCCGGTGCACTGGGTGCCAGCCTGGTGTCGCGCTGGCTCAGCAACCCCTTGTATGCCAGCCTGTGCCTTGCTCAGTTACAACGCCTGCCCAAGGTACAGGAACAGGAAGGCGACGCTGCCCGCACTGGTTGAGTGGTTTGCCACAGTACACGTGCAAACCGGCACAGACGTCAGCCAGACAATTCAATTTGTACACATATACTTTCGAGTCCATTCATCGAGGCTCAGGCTGGGCGTCGAATCAAACCGATTCAGGAGGCTTTTCATGATCGCGCGCCACTTACAGATCCTTTGTGTCACCACCGCCTTGGCAGCCATGGCCGGCTGTGCCAGTGAGGCGCCGGTGAGCAGCGTGCCGCTGGCGCCATCGACGCCGCAGGTGATGGCGCCGATGGCCCCCAAACCGCTGCCAGCTCCTGTCCAAGCGCCGCAGGCGCCCAAGGCCTTGGCTGTTCTTGAGCAAGCCCTTGCCGATGCTTTGCCCGGCAGCGGAATTGAACTGAGCCATTCGCCAAACGGCGAGTTGATGCTGCGTGCGGGCGGTGATGCAGCCTTTGCCTCGGGCAGCACAAAGCTCAGCAGCAAATTCACGTCTTTCCTTCAACACCTGGCCGACGCCCTGCAAACTCAGGCAAGTCTCTCGGCCACGGTCTCCGGCCACACCGACAACATTGGCAGCGCTCAACGCAATGAACGACTCTCGGAGTCCCGTGCCAAGGCGGTCACCGACTACCTGGCGAGCCACGGTATCGCGGCGACGCGGCTCGTCGCTGAAGGCAAGGGCAAGACCGAACCTATCGCCAGCAATGACACAGCCCAAGGCCGCACTGCCAATCGCCGGGTGGACATCGTGGTCACAGAGACTGGACACTGAAGATCCTCAAAACGCCCTGGGCCATGTGCCTCGGTCTTCGTCCATGCAGATTCGCTCCACCAGCCTGTTGGTCGCCGACCAGGAAAAGGCATTGCAGTTCTATGCTTCCAAGCTCGGGTTCACCAAGAGCCAGGATGTGATGCGGGGTGCATTCCGGTGGCTCAGTCTGACGTCGCCCGAAGGGGTGCACGGCGTGGAACTGATCCTCGAGCCCTTGAAGTTTCCGCCAGCCCGCGCGTATCAGGAGGCTCTGTACCAGGCAGGGCTGCCCGCAGCCACCTTCGCCTCGGTCAACATCGATCTTGAAGTCGAGCGCCTGAAGCGATCGGGGGTCGAGTTCCAGGCCGAGCCCCTGGACATGGGGTTGGTGACCACCGCGGTCTTCGACGACACCTGCGGCAATCTGATCAGGCTCGTACAGATCAACGGCCGCATGTCCGGTTGCTATCCGCTGGGTATGGAAGGCGCCGACTGATCAAGCCCAGGCCTTGACTCAGGCCGGTCGAAATCGCTGCAATGCCGCTTCGACCACACCTTCTGGGCACCCGGTCTTGTCGAACTGGCCACGCAAGTAGCGTGCGTCGTTGCCCAGGCGCACCGTTCGCCGCAGTTCGTCGAGGGCACTCAACCCGCCCAGATCCCGTGCCTGTGGCGTGATGCGCTCCAGCGTCGCCAAGATATCGTCCCTCAGAGGAAGGGCGTCGTAGGTTGCCGGGTGAACGATGGTGCCCTCCAGGCCAAAGCGGCAGGCCTGAAATCTGTTGTAGGTGTAGACCAGATAGTCACTTTCAGCTGGCGGCGCCACGCGGCGTTCCAGCAGATGTGCGCAAAGCGCCTGCAGGTAGCCTGCCAGTGCTGCAGCGCGCTCAACCGTCAGTGGCGTATCGCACACCCGCAATTCAATGGTGCCGTACTCCGGCTTGGGTCGGATGTCCCAATAGAAGTCCTTCATGCTGGTGACGATGCCCGTGCGCTCCATGTGCGCAAAGTAGTCTCCACAAAACTCGGACCATCGTTGCACGAAAGGGGCACGCCCGCTCAGCGGGAAGGCGAACACCGAATTCAATCGGGCGGAGTTGAAGAGGGTGTCGCTGCCTTGCACAAAGGGCGATGAAGCCGACAAGGCGATGAAGTGTGGAACGTAGCGGTTCAGGGCGTGGAGCAGGAACAAGGCGTCGTCACCACTGCCGCAACCCACATGCACGTGCTGACCAAAGATGGTGAACTGCTTGGCCAAGTAGCCGTACAGCGCGGAGACCTCCATGAACCTGGGCTTGGGGTAGATCTTGCGCTCCGCCCACTGCTGGAATGGGTGCGTGCCGCCGCCACACACACCGACGTTGAGCCGGTCACCTGCGGCCAACAGGGCATGGCGGATATCCCGCAACTGGTCGAGCAGGTCGTCGTGTCGGGTGTGCACGCCGGTGGATATCTCGATCATGCTCTCGGTGATCTCCGGCACCACATTGCCCGGAAATGGCTTGCGCCCCAGCAGGCCCAACATGTCGGGGCTGGCGTTGACCAGGTCGAAGTCGGTCAAGCTGACCAACTGCAGTTCCAGCTCGACACCCAGTGTGAGGGGCGCGGAGGCCTTGAAGGGTTCAAGTGGCACGACGCTCAGCCTTTCTGCGCATCAGAGCGTTCGCCTGCAGCCCTCAGCGCACGCTGCGTGACCACGGGCCCCACCAACTCCAGCAACAGCGTGGCCGCCGCCAGTGGTGCCAACTGGTCCACCAGATCGATGCCCAAGAAACGGGTCTGCTCGAGCAGCAGGATCACAAACACCGAGATGGGCGTCATGACCAGGCCAGTCAGGACGCCTTTGCGCCAGGTGATGCCACTGGGGTGCGCCAGGAGACCTGTGGACAGCAACTTGGCGAGGCTTCGGACCGCGATCAGTGCCAGCGCCAAGCCCAAACCAGCCCAGGCCCGTTGCCACTCGATGGTGGCCGAGACAAAGACAAACAAGACCACCGCCAACAGATCACCAAGAGCACCGAAGTTGCGTTGGGCGGGGTTCAGCGTCACGCGCCGATGGCGAGCCATGACGCCAAAGGTGAGCGCCGCAAGTACAGGCGACAGCTTCATGCTGTGGGTGATGGACACCAGCAGCACCAGGCTGATCGCAAAGCTGATCGTCGCGTCAGCGGCCTTGGAACCGAGTCGAAGCAACAAATAGGGCACCAGCATGCCGAAGCCCGCGCCCAATGCCGCTGATGCCGTGAGAACCACCAGGCTGTTTGAAATGGATTCCCAAACGCTGCCGGAAGCCTGGTAGGTCCAAAAGCCGACGATGACCTTGAACACAAACACCGAGATGACGCAGTTGCCCGCCGTCAAGTGCAGGGCCCGCTCGGTCACCTGGCCCGAGCTGCGTTGCTCATTGATCACCCGCAACAGCGCGGCCGGTGAGGTGGACATCGCCAGAGAGGCCAGCAACAGGGCACTCAAGGTCGGCATGTCGAAGGCGGTCGCGACCCAATAGACAACCCCGAAAGTTGCCACGCTTTCGATCAGAGATGTTGCCGGGATCCAGGGATTGGCGCGCAGCCAATGCAGATTGACGCGGTACCCAAGCTCGAACAGGATCAAGCCGAATGCCACATGAGCCACCAGCGCGATGCCCGAAGTGTCGGTCGCGGGAAGAAATCCCAGCTGCGCATGGCCCAGCAGAAAACCAACCAGGCCATACAGGCTGATGCGCGGCAGGCCCGACCACCGGTGCCCGAACTCGCCCACGGCCCAGGCAACGGCGAGTGCAAACGGCCAGGCCAGAGGGTCCAACCGCAAGGCCCATTGCGCGATCTCCGTCATCCTTGTGCACCCAGGCCGTGGAGCAGTCGTCGCAACTCGGCCAGCTTGGCCTTGACACGCCGCTGGTTCACCGCACCCATGCGAATCATGATCTTTTGCCCGGCATTGGCAGCCTCCAACGCCGGGTCGTCGAACTGGTACAGCACCCAAGGCTTGGCAGCACCCGTCGCGCCAACTGGCACTGGCAGGTGAACCTTGGGGGCGACGTTGAGGTCAGGCGCAGACAAGAGTTGGTCCATCACGGCCAGCAACCGTTCGTGGAACGACTGTCCGGCGAAGCCCTGCTCTTCATAGGCCCGCTGGAACTGGGGATACAGCTCGGCATAGATTTGAACGGCCCGGGGCAGATCGACAGTCTCCAGGAGCAGAACATAAGGGGTGTAGCGCAGTCCGTTGTCAATTCCGATGACCCCAGATCCGCCCTGCCAGTCCACCAAGAATGGCCCAGGCATCGGCACCGTCGGCCAGAGCCGTGATGGGGCCTTGGCTCGTCCCAGCTTGTCCACCGTGATCACGAACCGCTGAACAAAGTCGGCCGTCTGAAACATGGACTGCGCCACTTTGCTGCCGAAAAGTTCGTCCAATGCCATGGCCATGGTCAGCGGAGACTTGGCGCCAGCGGGCACTGGCAACGGGGTTGAAGCAGGCTCCGATGCAGCGGCAGGAGAGGACATCGCACGGTCACTTTGAGCCTGGGATTGAGGCTCCGCTGCCGGATGCACCGTGACCACCACCGGCCCTCCCAATGCCTTGCGCGGCACATTGCTCAGCCACAGCCATAGCCCCAAATCAATCAGGCAGACGATGACGATGATGGCGATCCACCGAGTTTGCTTGGCCATCTGAATGTCAGTGGCGCCTGAAACGCCATCAGTGTTGATACCCAATTATATGTTTGCACCAATGTAGATAGACTGATCTCCTCGCTCCCGACAGGAGCCCTCGAAACTGGGTAGGTGTCTTCAATGGCTATGACCGGACATCTGGCAACCCACATTGCACACACTTCATTGCGACCACATACCTTTCGAATAGCGTTGCGGCAGACCGAGACAACGCGAACCGTTGACGAACTTCGCTGCGCATCTCCGCGTGGCCACACATAGCAAAGATTTGGCGATGCGGTACATCGTTCCCACCGGACGGACTGTTTGTCATCTGAGGGCACAGTCACATCCGCTTTGCCACAGCCAATACCGGCGTGCACGTCAGGGAGCAGAGTGTGTGCTTGACCGGCATGAAGCCAGTCATGTGAGGCCATGCCAGCGATGTTGTCCATGATCGACGACCCAGCGCCCAGAGATCTGCTGGGTCGTTTCGTTGCCGTTCGACGCCGGTCGATGGCCTTGGCCGCACCGCTGGGCGTTGAGGACCAATGCGTGCAATCCATGCCGGAGGCCAGTCCCACGAAATGGCACCTGGCGCACACCACCTGGTTCTTCGAGTCGACTGTGTTGTGCACCCAAGTGCCGGGGTACCAGGTGATCGATGCCAAGTTCGATCGGCTCTTCAACTCCCACCGAGTGACCTCGGGCCGACAGCACCCGCATTCCCACAAGGGCATGCTGACTCGCCCTACGCTGCCCGAGGTCCTGAGCTACCGCATGTCAGTGGATCAGTCCATGGTGGAGCTTCTGTCTGGTGCTTCGCGTGATCCAACGTTGATTGCCCTGATTGAGCTCGGCTTGCAGCATGAGCAACAGCATCAGGAACTGATGTTGACCGACATCCTGCACGCCATGTACCTGAACCCCTCTCGACCGGCCGTCTTGGAGGGGCAGGCATCTGGTTTTGAAGTGCCTGCTGTCGGAGCGATCGAGTACGCAGGGGGTACGGTTCAGATCGGCCACGGCAAACCGGGCTTCGCGTTTGATATCGAAGGGCCGCGCCACAGCGTCGAGCTGGCGCCATACGCGCTTTCTCGCCGTTTGGTGACCAATGCGGAGTACCAAATATTTGTAGAGGACGGTGGGTACCGCAGGAAAAGCTGGTGGACTGCGGATGGCTGGGCTGCGGTGCAAGCGGAAAGCTGGACAGCACCCTTGTATTGGCTGGACGAAGGGCTCGAATTCACCTTGCATGGCGAGCAACCCAGGCAACCTGAGCAACCCGTTCGGCACCTGAGCTTCTTTGAGGCGGCCGCCTATGCTGAGTGGGCGGGCGTGCGACTGCCAACCGAATTCGAATGGGAAGCCGCAGTCGGCAGCGCCACCCCGCCCGACCAAGCCTTCGGCGTGGCTTGGCAGTGGACCCGATCACCTTACGTGCCGTTTCCGCGATATTGTTCAACTGCAATGTCTGTAGCTGAAGGCAACGAAGACTTCATGTTGAGGCAGTTGGTACTGCGTGGCAGCAGCAGTGCCACGCCTCCGGGTCATGCCCGGGTCACCTATCGGCATCTTCTATTGCCGGGCGCGCGGTGGCATTTCACAGGGCTGCGGCTTGCCCGTGACCTGTGAGTGCCCCCCATCGACGCAGTGGGCTATCCCTATCGCTTCTTTGACACAGGTTCAGAGAGTGCAGAGCCGTTGTCCGTCTCGAACGCGCTGCTGGAGTTAAGGCGAGACCAGGCGAGAGATCACGCGGCAGGGTCACCCACCGACTTGCTGCCAGATGACCGGTAGGCCAGTGCCACGAGCGGGGACACGATCACAAACTGCAGGACTGTGAACACCGTTTCCAGCAAGAGAAAGTCGGGCACTGAAGACATCCTGTACTTCGCTGCGACCGGCAACACGGCGAACGACCAGGCCAGCGCACCAAAGAACACACCGAACTTTGCGGCTCCCTGGGTCCAAGACCCGTTACGGCTGCCGAACAAGCGCGGATAGGCCCAGGCAAACAACAATGCCTGCACAACCATCGACATGAGCCCCAAAGGAATGATGACGTCGTCTCGGTACATGGCCAACTGGTGGTAACGGTCGGCAAAGGTCACCAGATGCCAGAAGTAGCCGAGTGGGAAGGTGGGCAACAGATAGGCCAGCACGGCCAGCCAGAACGACTTCTTCATGATCGAATCCTCCTGCCTGGACAGTGTAGGTTTTCACTTTTCATTTGCAAGTGATCTAAGATCGGGAAAAGCCCGATGCCATGAGTTCCCCGCGAAGCCGCCGCTCCGGTTGCCCCATCAGCATTGCCCTGGAGATGCTGGGCGATGCATGGTCGCTGCTGATCGTGCGCGACTTGATGTTCAAGGAACGACAAACCTTCAACGAGTTCCTGCAGGCCGGTGAGGGCATTGCCTCGAACATCCTGGCGGATCGACTGCGCAGGCTGGAAGATGCAGGGATCGTCGAGAAGTGGCGCAACCCATCAGACGCGCGTCGATTTCTCTACCGACTGACATCCAAGGGCATCGATCTCGCGCCTATCCTGACTGAGTTGGTGGTCTGGTCGGCGCGCCACGAGCAGACCGACGCCCCAGTGGCGGTGGTGCGTGCCATGCGCACCGATCGCCAGGCCTTCGTTGCAGGCGTGCGCGAGCGCTGGCGCAAGGCGAAGTAGCCGATGCCCAAGCCCCGCAAGGCTGCCCAGTCAAATGGGCTGAGCCGGCGGCTGCGAGGTCACTGTGTGCTCACGAAGACGCCGGACTTCGTCCTCCAGTGCGGCAATGCGCTGGTCCCGGGACTCGATCGCGGCGGCCACATCTGCGGCTTCAAAACGCCGCGGAATGTGCTGCGGGCAGTTCACATCCCATGCGGTGACGGCGAAGAGCAGCACCTGCTCCGGACGCGCTCGGTAGCCCGCAGGCATCAGTCGCTGGAGCAGAGCCTCGTCACCCTCGACCATGCGCGCGGTGCCCCAGATCTTGATGCGGCGCCGGTTGGCGTAGTCGATGAGGAACAAATGCGCCTTCGGGTTCTCCTCAAGGTTGCCCTGCGTGATGTACTGGCGGTTGCCCGCAAAATCCGCGAAGCCTATCGTCCGGTCATCCAGCACTCGCAGGAACCCAGCCGGACCGCCCCGGTGCTGGATGTAGGGTTGCCCTTGCGCATTGGCGGTCGCCAGGAACACGCTGGTTTGAGCCTCAATCTCGGCCTTCAGTTCGGCGGTGATCGACCGCGCCCAAGAGCCGCCCTGCTCCATGCGCGCGTAGGCACCGCGCGATCCCTTGCGAGCCTGAATTGCCTTCACAACCTCGGTGAACGCCACGTCACTGGCGTACGTTGCGGGCCCAGCCATGCTCACAGCCCCAGCTCGGTGAGCCCTGGATGGTCATCTGGGCGCCGGCCAGCCGGCCAGAGGTACTTGCGCTCGGCCTCGATGATCGACAGGTCATTGATGCTGGCGATGCGTGTGTGCATGAGACCCTCGGCGTCGAAGGCCCAGTTCTCGTTGCCATAACTGCGGAACCACTGCCCGCTACTGTCGTGCCATTCGTAGGCAAACCGCACCGCGATGCGGTCCTCGCCAAATGCCCACAGCTCCTTGATGAGCCGGTAGCCGAGCTCGCGCTGCCATTTCTGCGCGAGGAAGGCTTCGATCTCGGCGCGACCCTGCAAGAACGTGGACCGGTTGCGCCAGCGGCTGTCGGGTGTGTACGCCAGCGCCACACGCGCGGGGTCGCGGCTGTTCCAGGCGTCCTCCGCCAGGCGCACCTTCTGGGTGGCGGTCTCGAGCGTGAACGGGGGAACGGGTGGTCGGGACATGCCGGAGCCTCAGGTGATGGGTTCAGGGCCTTCGGGGATGGCGCGCACCTGGCAACAGCATCCCCGCAAAGCGGTCTCAGGCGTTCAAGCCGCGAGGGCCTGAGCCACGGGGAAATCGATCTCGGTCTTGGCGACCTCGTTGACATAGTTGGTCCACGTGTTCAACGCCACATGCTGAACGATTTCGACAATCTGCGCATCGTCGTAACCCGCCATGCGCACGGCCTGCACATCGGCGTCAGACACATGACCACGTTCGCGCACCACCGTGGCTGCGAAACGCACGGCCGCGTCGGCCTTCGGGTCCAGCGAGCCGCCATGGCGATTGGCGGCGATCTCGGCGTCGCTCAGTTTCGCCAGGTTCTTGCCCAGGTAGCTGTGGGCCGACAGGCAATAGCCGCAGCCGTTGATCTGCGCCACCGCCAGCGCAATGCGCTCGCGGGTGGGCGCCGGCAGACGGCCCTTGGCCAGGGCACCGGACATGCCCAGGTAGCCCTCCAGCGCGGCTGGGCTGTTGGCGACCAGGCGGAACAGGTTGGGCACGACGCCAAGCTGCTGGTTGACGGCTTCAAGCAGCGGCTGGGCCGATGCGGGGGCGGCGTCGATGCTGATGGGGGTGGGGATGCGGGACATGGTGATGACTCCAGTGTTGGGTTGGGCCGGTGCATTCCGGTGAAAGTGACTGTAGATATTCCCGGCTCCGGCAACTAAACTGTCATTTCGTAAATCTTCCTCCCGATATTTGGAACAATGGATCGCCTTGACGCCATGTCCGTCTTCGCTGCCATCGTCGATGGCGGCAGCCTGTCGGCCGCCGGGCGGCGCCTCAACCTGCCCCTGGCCACCGTGAGCCGCAAACTCGCTGACCTGGAGGCCCACCTCAAGACCCGGCTCCTCACGCGCTCGACGCGCAAGCTCGTGCTGACGGACGCGGGGCGCGACTACCTCGCCGCGTGCCGGCAAATCCTGGAGCAGGTGGACGAAGCCGAACGCGCCGCCTCCGGCGCCTACGCCAAGGTCAGGGGTCAGTTGCTGGTTGCCGCCCCCATCGTGTTTGGTCGCTTGCACGTCGTGCCAGTGGCAGCCGAATTCCTCGAACAGCATCCCGATGTCGACATCCAGCTGCTGCTCGGTGACCGCAACGTCCACCTGATTGAAGAGCATGTCGACCTGGCGCTGCGCATCGGCGCGCTGCCCGACAGCAACCTCGTCGCGACGCAAGTGGGCACGATCCGTCGCGTGGTGTGCGCAAGCCCGCTCTACCTGGTGCGGTTCGGCACGCCAGGCACGACGGCGGACTTGGGCGCCCACCGTTGCATCAACTTTGAAGGCCTGGAGGGTGCGGTGTGGACATTCGCGGCTGGCGATGGCGAGAGACGGCAAGTGGCCATCCATTCACGCCTGACGGTTTCAACGGCGGATGCCGCCATCGCCGCAGCCACACTGGGCCTCGGCCTGACCCGCGTGCTGTCCTACCAGGTGGCCGACGCCTTGCGCGATGGTCGGCTGGTTCGCGTGCTGGCCGACGACGAACCGCCAGCGGTGCCGGCCAGCCTGATCTACCCCGGGCAGGGGCGGTTGCCGATGAAGACCCGGGCCTTCATTGACTTTGCGGTAGAACGGCTGAGAGCGCGCCTGCAAACATTGGAGGCAGCGGTGCCACTCAGCAACGTGACTCCGGCGGCGTCATTCCTGCCAGCCACCCCAGTTCAGCGACGGCTGTGAAGGCTCCAGCGGTGAACCAGGGGTGCACGTGATGTCGGCGCAGTGGGGGATGCCGGATTGCCGCCGGCAGATTCACATTCATCGGGATCAGAACGGCTCAGCAATCAAGTTGGGTGGCCTGAAGGGGCGCCCCGGTGCTGGCGTCGACCACCACGACCAGGAAGTGGGCTGCATGCGCGCTGTCGCCTTGGTGTGTCAAAACCACGCGCTCTTCGTGCACAACGCCTGGTTGACCGCGCCAGGCGTTGGTCTGGCCGTACTGGCGCACCACACGGTCATGGCGCAATTGCGCACCTTTGTTCTCGCCGGCCAGCACCTGCGAGACATGGCCATCTTCAACCTGCGCCCACCACAAGGCCAGATCCTGTGGCGAGCCGGGCTCGGACCGAACGCTCACATGGACGGTGCGATCCAGTTCTCGCATCACCGTGATGTTCACCAGGGCTCTCGCAGCGGCACCAGGCAAGCGAGGCCAGCCGCGCCAGTCCCGGCCGTTCACCAGCACCTGCGGCGTATAGGCAAAGCCAGCGCCTGAGCCAGCGACCTGGCGCGACTGGCGTGCGGTGTACAGGGGCGACGCGAAGCGATCCACCCAGCCCAGGCGGTCCCAGTAGTCCACATGGAAAGCCACCGCCAACACGTCCGAGCGCTGGGCCAGACTGGACAACCAGCGGTCTGCCGACGGGCACGAGTCACAGCCTTCCGAGGTGTAGAGCTCCACCACTTGCACCTGTTGCGGCGTCGAGGTGGCGCGACACACCGGCAGAGCCTGGGACGAGGAGGACAGGGCCAGGGCCAGGGCCATCGGAACACGAATCCAGAGCGACATGGCTTCACCTCCTACACACGCAGCACACAGTGGTTGGTCGCGGCGCCGTCTGCCGCCTGAGCGAGGGCCGCGGGCCTCTCAAGCAGTTCAGGCTGTGCAGCCTTTTCAGCACTCAGGCACTCACCGTGAGCGCCGGCACGCGACCCCAGCCCTGCGCTCAGTCGCCTGCCAATATCGCCACACCGTTGGTGGTCTTGCTGTTGAGAGTGGCCACGCCGCGCTGCGCGAAATTTCCATCCTGGTCAACATCGAACACAGAAACGCGCGACTGCGTACCCGCAGCGTCGATGACCGCAGCCAGGCGGCCGAGCACGGCGATGTCGGTTGGCCCGCCGATGAACTGCGCCACGACGGCAGCATCCTGAACAATGTGCTGACCATAGACCGCATAGCGCGACACGCTCTTGCTCGGCGAATTGGCCGAGTAGAGGAAGGGGCCTTCCAGGGCCAACCAGCAGGGTGCATGCTGGCTGCCAGAGCCAGTTGTCGTCAGCACCGTGTGGTTGCGCACCAGGCTGGTCTCGTCAGCGTGGGCGAGCGTAACGTAGGCCTCGTTGCCGCGCGTCACCAAGCCCAGCGGCGTGTCGATGTTGGCGGGGATGTTGGCGACCGAACTGACGGTGCCGGTGATGCTGCCACGGGCGTCGAGGTTGACGGTCTCTACAGCATTGCTCTTCTCCGTGATGACGAGCCCGCCGCGAATCACGCCCACCTGCGCTGCCGTGCCGTCAGCTTGCAGCAGCTGCGCCACGCCATCGGCCGAGGTGCTGACACCGCCATGGCCGATGGCATGCGACTCGACCTGTGTGGTGGTGAGCACGTACAGGTGGTCTTCGCCGAAAGCAACGCTGACCGGGCTGCCGAGGGTGGGCACGACCTTCTCCAATCTGAGGCCAGAAGACCCGTCGCCACGGACGAACACCGCTACGTTGTTGGAGCCGAAGTTGACGACCGCCACTCGGCCGCGGCGCGCCGCCACGCCACCCGCGTTGCCGCCGACGCCGCCTTGGCCCTGCGTGGCCAGGGTCTGCAGCAGGCTGCCTGCCGGGCTGAAGACGAGAAGCTGGTTGGTGGTGAGGTTGGAGGCGGTGACGATAAGCGCCTCATTGGCTTGCGAGGTGCCGGCCGAGGCCGACGTGCCCCACAACAAGGCGGCTGCGGCAGTGATGGCGAGGAGTGACCTACCCGCCTGGCGGGTACGCAGGGATATCGTGTGCATGCTGAACTCCAAAGGAAATGGTGGCAGGCCAGTTCGCTGGCCAGATCGAGGCGCAACATGCGCCCGCGACCTTCCCTTGGTCGGGCAGGTTCCTGGGAAATTACAGCGCTGTAGCCTGCTTTACGTGTTATCGGTCAGCCTCTAGCGCTGGCGAGCCGTCGGTCGGATGGAGTGCGCAGACCACGCCGTCCATTGCGTCGCCCAGATGAGATGCGTCGAAGCGGTCATTCGCCAGAGACTGGAAATGGCCGAGTGTGTAAGGTCACGATTGGCTGCTTCGTAGAAGCGAAACTAGAGAATCGATGGCTCGCCGTCTGGCCGCTTTGGAGCGACTTGGCAGGCAGGTTTGGGTCGCTATGCAAAGCTATCCATAGAGCAGAGAGTCTTTTGCCTGGCGGACGCGGCGCTCAGGTGTCGGTGATCGGGGCGGCGTCTCTCCGCGGCCGGTTGGCAAAAGATCCCGTTGGACTGAACCGCCCGCACAGGCGGTGGCGCGCTATGGGTATTGAATTGGCACCTTGCAAGCAGTGCGGTGCGAGGTGACGAGAAGTCTCGCATTTGCGAGCGGTCGGCAGGCGCTGAGTTTGACGATAGGCTCGGCCGCAAGCTCTGCGATGGCGTCTTGGCGGTTGAGCAACGCTGCGGCATGCACTTGCTGGGTCGCGCGTGGCCAAGGTCGCGCGACGAGCGGCCACGATGATGGCCTCGTACTGACGCCTACGATATGGTGCTGGTCAAGCGCGTCCATTGGGCGGGCCCTGCGATGGGGGTCTTGGCAGTAAGGTCTCGATGCACACCATGCGCCCGCGCTTGCACGACGGGCAGTCCAACAACGACACGCCGGTCAACCGCAAGTAGCGGTCGCGGTAGTCCTCTTCTGGCTTGTGCTCGTTCGGCGGAGGTGGAGCGACACCAAGCAACGTGCGGCAGCGGTCGAGCTTGGCATCACGCATTCGGTTGGCCAGCAGTCCATAGTGGCGAATACGCTGCAAGCCCGAAGGCAGCACGTGCAGCAGGAAGCGCCGCGTGAACTCCGCAGCCGGCAGCCGCATCACCTTGGGCTTGCTGTCGTGCCGGTAGTCCTTCCAACGGAACGCGACCCTACCGTCAGTGAAGTCCACCAGCCGACTGTTGGAGATCGCCACCCGGTGCGTGTAGCGACCCAGGTACTCCAGGACCTGCTCGGGCCCGCCGAACGGCGCCTTGGCGTAGACCACCCATTCGGCACTTGTCGCCGGCGCCAGGAACTGCTCGAAGGCTCGCGCGTCTTGTAGCGGCGCCATGGCATTGAAGAACTTCAGCACCTTGCGCTCGAATGCCACGCGCAGAAGTTCAAGGAACAAGCGTCGAAACAATCGCGACAGCACGCGTACCGGCAAGAAGAACCCCGGCCGGCATGCGATCCAGCGCTTGCCATCAAGGGAGAGGCCACCACCCGGCACCACACAGTGCAGATGCGGGTGGTGCAACAGGTTCTGGCCCCATGTGTGCAAGACTGCGATGAAGCCGATCTCGGCACCCAGGTGCTTCGGATCGGCAGCGATCGTGCGCAGGCTCTGCGCCGTCGCCTTGAACAGCATGTCGTACAGCAGCGCCTTGTTCTGGTAGGCGATGGCCTCGATCTGCTGCGGCACGGTGAACACGACGTGGAAGTACTCGACCGGTAGCAACTCGGCGCGGCGATCGTCCAGCCACTGTGCGCGTGTCAACGACTGGCACTTAGGGCAGTGTCGATTGCGGCACGTTCTGGGGAGCTCCCCAGAACGTGCCTTATGGAGAGTGTCCCGATACGGGGAGTGAAGCAGTCGATGTCCCGTCAGTTCCCGGGCACCGCACCGATTCGCCGCCCCATTAAGACTTCGTCCTGAGCATCGCAATGAGTCGGTCCGGCGGCCGGAACTTGCCCTTGCGCAGGTGGGGTGGAACGACGGCCTCGATGGCCTCGAGCTTTTGGCTGGGGTCGGCTCGAACGTAGATCTCGGTCGTGGCCAAGGTGCTGTGCCCCAGCCAGAGAGAGACCTTGCGAATGTCCTGCGTGGCCTGCAGCACGATCATTGCGCAGGTGTGCCTCAGGACATGTGGCGAGATCTGCTTGCCGCGCAGCGACGGGCAAGCCTGGCTCGCGGAATCGGCGTGGTGTTGCAGGACATACGCGACGCCCCAGCGACTGAGGGGCTCGCCACGCGCGTTGACGAACACCTCGGGCGTGGCAACCTCGCCGCGCACGGCCAACCAGGCCCGCAATGCAGAAGCAGTCGGCTTCCAAAGTGGTAAGGCTCGCTCTCGGCGGCCCTTGCCGAGCACGTGAATGCTCTTGCACTGCGCCGCGACATCGGACACGCACAACCCCGTCAGTTCGGACACCCGCAGCCCCGCACAGACTGCCAGATGCAGCATGGCCCGATCCCGAATCCCGTCGCGCCTGGCCGGATCCGGCGCATCGAGCAGGGCTTGGGTCTCCGTCTTGTCCAGATAGCCGACCAGCCGGGTGTCAGTCTTCTTGTATGGGATCGCAAGGATGCGTCGGATCTGCTCAAGCGCGGCGGGTTCGCGGTGCTGCACAAACGTGAAGAAAGACCGGATCGCCGCCAAGCGGATATTGCGCGTTTGTGCCGAGTTCCGGCGTACGGTCTCGAGCTGCTCGAGGAAGGCACCGATCAAGGGCGCATCCAGCTGCTCCAGTAGCAGTGCCGACGGCACGGTCCTGAGCCTGCGGGCCGCGAACTCGAACAGCGCCTGGAAGCTGTAGGCGTAAGAGTCGCAGGTGTGCGCACTGGCGTCACGGTGGCGGGCCAGGTGCTCGCGCAGAAATGCCTCAACATGTGGTGCCAGGGGAACTCCGCGAGTGCCCCCCGTCCAGATAGGCCTCGCCGGCTGCGGCGATGTCGGTCAACAGCTCCGGCGTCGACTCAGGTACCAGTAGGTCGAGTCGATGCTCACGTGGCCGAGATAGGTGGCCAGTGCCAGCATGTGCTGTCCGATCCGTTGACGGCCCGCAGGCGTTGACTGCAACGAACGCGAGGCAAACGTGGCGCCTGAGCTCGTGCAGCCGCGGGCGATGCCCGCGCACTGTCGCCATGCTGGCAGACTGCGCGAGCCTGCCGAAGACCCGGTACACGGCCCAATACTCGAGTGGCTGATCGTTGTCGTCGGCGAACACAGGGTTCGTGTCGAGATGCGCGGTGCCTCGCTGCGCCAGGTACCGTCCGAGTCCCGCCGTTGCGGTCTCATGCAGCGGCACCAGCCGGGTCTTCTGGAACTTGGTCTTGCGAATCAGCAAGCCGTCGGGCGTCACGTCGCCGTAACGCAGGTGCAGGGCCTCGGAGATCCGCAGACCGGTTGCGGCGAGCAGGCTGATCAGCGTTGCATAGGTCTGCGCCCGCAGGTGCGCACCTTCATACAACTGCGTCGCTGCCAAGATGAGTCGGTCGATCTCTGCGACTGTGTAGATGCGAGGTACGCGGCGGGTCTTGCTGGAGCCGAAGTGGTTGGGCGGCGGCAGATCGTGTCGGGGGTCTTCCAGGTGCACGTGCTGCGCAAACTGGCGAACGGTCTGGTAACGGGTATGCCGCTGAGCCGATGACGGCGCTCGACTGGCCCAGTCGATCACACTTGCCGTGCGGATGTACGCTTGCTGCCGGTCGACTGCGAACGCGGCAAAGCTGCCCAGCAGGTACTGAGCGTTGCTCAACACGAAGCCCGCACCGCGCCGCAAGGCGAGGTACTCGTTGATGGCGGCCATCATGGATGCACCCCGGCCATGGCTGGGCAACACCGCGAAGCAAGGCGACATCGACCTTGGCGTAGTAGGCGCTCATGTCCAGGCTGCGGTGTCGCAGGACCAAGCCGATCTGGTCGAGCGGGACGCCGCTGCGCAACATCTGCGTGGCAGCCGTATGGCGCAGCAGATGGGCGCCCTTGACCGCAGCCTTCACGCCGGCGCGCTGCAGGGCGCGGCTGACCGCCGATGACACGCCGTCGCCGTTGGCAAACGGGGTGGACGGTGCCAGGTTGCGCAGGAACACGTGATCCGAATCGCCGCCGGCGGGGCGGTGCGCGAGATAGGCGAGCAGCGCGTCCCCGACATCTTGGGGCAAGGGCAGTCCCACCTCGTAGCGGCCTTTACCCGTCACCCGCAAGATGCCGTTGCGCCAGTCGATGTCGTCCAAACGAAGTCGGGGCGACGTCGCCCGCGCGCAGGCCCAGCCGCACCAACAGCAACACGATCGCACGGTCGCGCACTTGCCCTCGCGTCGTCCCATTGCACGCCGCGATGAGGCGAGCCAGTTCGTCTTGCGACAGGCAGCACGGCAGACGTGCCAACCGCCAACCGGCCACAGCGGGAACGGCCAGGGCAAGATCGTCACGCGACTCGCCAGCGAAGCTGAGGTAGCGCAGGAACGCGCGCAGCGAGGTGATGAGCTGCTGCGTTGTGCGAAGCCCGCACTTGGCAGCACGGCTGAGCAGGAAGGTCCGTACTGAGTGCGCATTCCACCCACCGACATCGGCGCCGAGTTCATCGATCAGTTCGCTGGCACCCCGGCAGTATTGCTTCAGCGTCGGGCCGCTGACCCCGCGGTGCACACTCAGCCATTCCCTGAAGGCGACCACCAGCGCTGGCTCTACGTGCTCTTCATCGGCGACGACGGGGCCCTTGCAGACTCCGAGTCCAACCATGTGTCGGTAGAACAACTTCGCGCCGAAGCCTGCGTGGTACCCGGTTGCCCCGCCGTTCGATCGCGGACAGCGACAGCGAGCAAAGTGGCGGCCGAATGCTCCAGCGTGCCGGCATCGACATCGGCCCAGGTGCCTGCCTTGAGATGGACGAAGCAGCCGAAATGCGCCGCAGCCCTCAGGTAGCGAACCGCGCTCGCGGGAGAGTAGCCATCGCGTCCGAGCGAATCCGCGAAGCTGTCGATATACGAAGCACTTGGGCCGGCACGTAAGCGACCAAGCGTCTTGGGGGGCACAGAAGTAGCTGTCAAGCATCGAGATCTCCTGGTGTGGGTTGAGCCAAGAACGGCTCCATGACCTTACCCAGGTGGTCAAAGGAAATGGTGAGCTGCCTGCGTTCAGCCACGCTCTTCTCCCTGGCACTCGATGTCTTCGACTTGCTCGCACTCCCCGTATCGGGACACTCTCCATAAGGCAGCTGTTGAAGGCGATGCGCTGGTGGCCGCAGGCGTCGCACTGCTCGAGGTGCCCGCCCAGCGCTGCGGTGCGGCAACGTTCGATGGAATCCATCACGCGCAGCTGCGCGCGGCTGAGGGTGCCGGCTTGGTCACGACGGTATTCAGGGCCGAACTGGCGGAAGATTTCCGCCAGTTCCAGCCCGCAGGGGCGCACGGCGACGCTTCAAAAATGCGTCGGAGGCGTCGGCTTGGGGACGGGTTCGATCTTGGGCAAAAGATCAGGCAGCTGATCGAAGGGGCTGACGGTGGACACAAGGCTGCTGGTAGCCACCTTCAGGTAGCGCGAGGTGGTGGCCAGACTGCGATGACCCAGCAGCAGTTGGATGCGGCGTACGTCGGTGCCCGATTCCAACAGATGTGTGGCAAAGGCATGCCGCAACGAGTGCGGCGTGACAGGCTTGTCGATACCGCAGGCGCGGTGCGCCTTCTGACAGGCCTGCTCGACGGCGTTCTTGGTGATGTGACGGCCGACGCCATCCCCAGGAAACAGCCACGGCTTGGGGCGCTCGATGCGCCAGTAGTCTCGAAGGACCTCCAGCAACCGTGGCGAGAGCATCACGTAGCGGTCTTTTCGGCCCTTGCCCTGATCGACACGAAGCACCATGCGAGAGCTGTCGATGTCGGCAGGCCGAAGTTGAACCGCTTCCGAGACGCGCAGTCCGCTGGCGTAGATCGTGGTGAGGATGGCGCGGTGCTTGGTGCTGGCCACGCAGGCCAGGAAGCGGACGACCTCCTCGGGGCTGAGTACGATGGGAAGCTTCAACGGCCGCTTTGGCATCGGGATGTCGTCGTCATTCCAAGGCCGCCGCAGCGTGATCTTGTAGAGGAAGCGCAGCGCCGCAGCGACCACGCTCAAGCTGCCGGCGGCGAGCTTGCGTTCTTCGATCAGATGAACTTGGTAGGCGCGGACTTGCTCGGCGCCGAGAGCTTCGGGCGAGCAGTCGAAGTGCCGGGCGAAGGCGCTGATCTGCTGGACGTAAGCCAGCTGGGTGTTGATGGCGAGATTGCGAATGCCCATGTCTTGGAGCATCCGCTGGCGCAGCGGTGTCATGGTGGGGCTCCTGTGCGGTGAAACGAGGGGAGTGCCGAAGTCAGCACGTCCATCGTTACGCAACGGGAAGCGAGGGACTACGCAGGCGCTGCAGTAGCCGCAGCATCAGATGGTGGTGCGCCAATACCGCGGCAGCGGTTTAGTCCAACGACCCCTATGCATAGGACTCAACTATGCGAAGTTCAGCGTCTTGCTACCTCTGAACCTCGAATCGAAAGCTATGCATATTTTTTCGCCTACGCGGGCGAAGCTCCAGAGCACGCGCGGCTCGGTCAAGATCGCGGCGCTGCTTCATCACCTTGACGCTCCGAGGTGACAAGTACCGCTGCCGCCCTTCATGGTGTTGTGATGCCAGCAGGAGTGACGCGCACGCGTGTCCCCGGTCGGGCAGAACTATGCAAATCAAAGTCTGCGTGGGCGCCGTTACGCCCCTCTCAGAGACGCCTTCCGAGATGAAGACCTGCACATAGTTGAGAACTACGCATAGGGGTCGGGAGCTCTAGTTGGACGTAGATGGGAGCAGTCATTGGCCGCTCAATCTGAGAGGAGCGCAACGATGCGAGATGGTCCACTCGCAGATTCAGCTCCAGCCTCCGAACTTGTCCCGCGACTCAAAGGTGACCCGCATTAGTTCCAACAAGTAGTTGTCTAACAACCGGCGGAATCGCACCAGGATTTCCTGGTCGGACTTGCGTTCTGCCAGCAGTGGCCGCAGTGTGGAAATCAATTTCAGCGTATCCCTTGACTCTGCCGAATTGCTGACTCGCCGAAAGAGCTGCTCGATGTCCTCAAGGCTCGGCCTAGGCCTTGAGATCTCGGCCTCCACCAATCGTCGAATAGTTCGGATATTTGGCTTCTTGTAACCAGCCGGTTTGTGGACAGCTCGCAATTGGGCCTCAACGGCACGCATGCGACTCTCTGCCAGCCGCTGACGCAGAGGCTGTTCGGGAAGTCCTGCTCGATTCCGTCGCAACGGCTCAGCAACGTGCCACGCCAAGAGGTCTTCGATCAGTTTGGATGTGAGGACGGGGGGCATGCCCGCATATTTGGCGAGCAGCTTCTCTTCTTTGAGGATTCCTCTGGCTGTGTCGCTCAAATAGATCACGCAAGGCTTGCGTTTTGGCTCACCAGGAACTTGCCCTTCGCAGTTCCGCATCTTCCGATCCCACTCGCGCTTGATCTCGGCCGCCGAAACATCGGATGGATGCTTTCTTGGTCTGCCTCGTGTAGCCACCAGATCTCTCCTCGAAGTGAGTAGATATCTATTTTCTACTACGAAATAAATTGTGTTCTACGGTCCCGGAGGAGACTCAAGCCCTATGGACACCATCGAATTCGCGTTCAAGCAAGCAAGGCCAACTGACGCTGTGCAGGCAGATAGTTTGGCGGTGGCAATCGGCGATTGCGATCAAGCCAGGTCCACTGGCGAAATCCCGACGACGGTTACGCCCATGGCTCGCATTGCTCTGATGAAAAACGCAAACGTGAACCGACCCCGACTCACCTTGTTGATCAGGGCCTGCACTTCTTCCGCTTCGCCATCGGTGTTCTCGGCAAGCCTCTCGGCCAGTTGCTTGAAGGTGTACCCGCGCCGTTCCATCTCAGCGCGAAAGATCCGCCGTGCCTCTTCAGCCAGCAAATCGTCTTCACGTCCAGTTGACCTCATCACCATTCACCCTTGCATCCACGACCGCCGCCGCCGGGGTGTGAAAAGAGTCACAGCCAAAAACGATTTTAATAAATCGATATTGATTTATGCGTCGCCATGCCGAAGACATGGGGGCGGCATAGGCGTGTGCCGCCAGGTCCCGGCCCCCACCTTCAGTATCGCCTTGAGCACCGTACCACACGCAGCGCGCAGGTCTGCGACCAATGCCCACGAATGAACCGATTCAAAGCCCTTTCTGAAACACGCATTGGAGTTCAAAACCATGAGTAAGAAAGTGATCCGTTCTTGGAATCAGCCAGAGGAGCAATCATGAACCCAAATGCAATCCGCCCATGGCAGCCCTCTCTGGAACTCGAGAACCACATAGAACGCATTGCGCTCGAAAAACACTTCTCA